>CAXNJO010000019.1:0-25879 GCA_964202905.1 Polyangiales bacterium | reverse complement strand
TATACTTAGTTTCTCTTAAAGTTGGCAGATGCGTCGAGCATCCCAAGATATACAAGGTATTACAAAGAGGTTATATAAGTTATATTTATTTATTTTTTTAGAAAGTCTAAAAGTTTTGTAAAGTCTAAAAGTTTTGGGAAAGTTTAAAAGTTTTATAAAAAGAAAAATAAAGGATTCTTTATAACCCTTAGTATATGCTAAGTAATACTTGGGATGCTAACCGCATCTGCCGATTATTAGGTTATACAAGGTATATTCTTGTTATCAGAATGGTAAGAGAAATATACTTAGTTTCTCTTAAAGTTGGCAGATGCGTCGAGCATCCCAAGATATACAAGGTATTACAAAGAGGTTATATAAGTTATATTTATTTATTTTTTTAGAAAGTCTAAAAGTTTTGTAAAGTTTAAAAGTTTTATAGAAAGTCTAGAAGTTTTGTAAAGTTTAAAAGTTTTGGGAAAGTCTAAAAGTTATGGGAACGCCTAAAAGTTTTATAAAAAGAAAAATAAAGGATTCTTTATAACCCTTAGTAATACTTGGGATGCTCAACGCCGCTTCGCTACTTCGTCGCTTCGCATCTGCCGATTATTAGGTTATACAAGGCATACTCTTGTTATCAGAATGGTAAGAGAAATATACTTAGTCCCGCGCCGTGACTCGAAAGTGTCCGACGTGCGCGACGGTCTACGACGACGCCATCGCCTTCTGCGGCAACGATGGTCACCTGACGATCCAGCAGCTCCCGAACGGCGATTCGGACGCGCGGCTCGGCACGAAGCTCGGTGAGTACGTCCTCGTCGCGCAGATCGCGGACGGCGCGATGGGGCGTGTCTACGAGGGGCGGCACGCGCAGACCAAACAGCGCGTCGCCATCAAGGTGCTGCACGCCTTCGTCGCGCAGGACGGGGTCGCCGTCGAGCGCTTCAAGCGCGAGGCGGACACCGCGCGCGAGCTCGAGCACCCGCACGTCGTGAAGGTGCTCGACTTCGGGCAGACGGACGACGGCTCGCACTTCATGACGATGGAGTACCTGCAGGGCGAAGAGCTCGGCGGCCGGATCCGTCGCGACGGCGCGCTCCCTGCGGCGCGGATCGTGCGCATCCTCGCGCAGCTCGCGGAGGCGCTCGACCACGCGCACTCCTTCGGCGTCATCCACCGCGACCTCAAGCCGGACAACGTCTTCCTCGTGCGCGGCGAGGACGGCGACGTCGTGCGCATCCTCGACTTCGGCAGCGTCAAGCTGCAGGTCGAGACGGGCAACAAGCTCACCGCCTTCGGCACGACGCTCGGCAGCCCTTACTACATGTCTCCCGAGCAGGCGATGGGGAAGCTCGACGTCGACGCGCGCACCGACGTCTTCGCGTGCTCGGCGATCCTCTACGAGATGCTCACCGGCAAGATCGCCTTCGAGGCCGGGAACGTCGCGCAGGTCCTCATGAAGATCATGAACGAGGAGCCCGCCGGCCCGAGCTTCCTCGTGGGCGGCCTGCCCGGCGCGCTCGATGACGTGGTCGACAAGGGCCTGCGCAAGGACAAGAACCGCCGCTACGGCTCGGTGCGCGAGCTCGCCGACGGGACGGTGCGCGCGTTCGGGCTGACGGGGGCGGCCGCCACATGGGCGCACAAGCCGCAGAGCGAGGTCGAGGCCGCGCTCGCGCAGGCGGTCCCGCCACCGCCCAAGCCGTTCGGGGCCGAGAGCCTGCCGCCCCCGAGTGCAGCCGGCAAAGGGCCTGCGCCCGCCGCCGCGAAGCGCGCGGCCGCGGCGCCTGCGGCGAACGCCATGCGGGCGGACGACGACGTGGAACTCCCCGTCGCGCCGAGCGGCTCGCGCGCCGGGTTGTTCATCGCCCTCGCGGTGGTCGCCGTCGCGGGGCTCGGCGTCGTCGGTTTCCTCGCGCTCCGCTGACGTCGCCGCACGGCGTGCGCGTGCGGCGATCGACTCCGCACGTCGTGCGCATCCCCGAGGCCCTGCGCACCGTCGGTCGGCGCGCGTCCCCGGAACCGCCCGTCAATCCGTCGCGGTGAAGAGCTCGCCGCGCAGCTCGAGCAGGCGCGTCGCGCGCTGCGGCTCCCGCGTCGGGGTGAAGCCGCCGAGCGCGCTCGCGGTGTCGGCGCGGAGCCCCGCGAGGCGCAGCGCGAGGTCGGGTCGCGTGCGCGCGCCACCATCGACCGCGCCGCGCACGAGGCGGTATGCGTCGTAGGCGAACGCCGCGAACGAGTCGGGCTCGCCGCCGAGCTGTTGCTGCGCGAAGCGGTCGGCGAAGACGCGGCCCGCGCCCGTCGACGTCGCCGCGTGGAAGGGCACGGAGAAGAGCGCGCCCTGCAGGTAGCGTCCCGAGGTCCGCGCGAGGGAGGTCGAAGCCGAGGCCGAGCGCGAGGAGCACGACCGCGCGCCCGTCGCGCGGGATCAGCTGTGCCGCGGGCAGGCACCTGAGCCCGCGGCCGCGAGCGCGGGCGCGGTGCGCGCGACGGCGCGCGCGGCGTCCGCGACGAGGACCGCGTCGGGGGCCGCGGCCCGCAGCGCGGCGGCCTCCCGGCCGAAGCTGGTCGCGCCGGGCGCGTAGGTCGGGGACGCGACGAGCTCTGCGCCCTGCGCGGCGACGGCGCGGGCGAGGGCGGCGCGCATCGCGTCACCGAAGCCGCTCGTCGGGCCGATCACGGCGAAGCGCCGCGCGCCGCGGGCCCGCGCGCGGGCGACGAGGGCGGCGAGCTCCGCGTCGGGGGTCGCGAACGCGCGGAACACCATCGCGCCCTGCGCGGTCGCGTTGCCGGCGGCCGAGAGCGTCAGCAGCGGCACGCCGAGCGCCTGCGCGCGCGCGGCGGCGGCCGCGGACTCGTCGGTACCGACCGTGCCGATGATCGCGATGACCCGATGGAGCTGGACGAGCTCGTCGACGGCCGCGGCCGCGCGCGCCGGATCGCCACCGCTGTCGCGGAACACGAGCTGCGGCGCGCCGGCGGGGGCGGGGCCCGTCGCGGGCGTCCCGGCGGCGAGCATCAGGCCGCGGAGCGCGCGCTGTCCGACCTCGCGTCCTCGCCCGCTCAGCGGGAGGATCGCGCCGACGACGCCAGGCGCGACCTCCGCCGGGCGCGCGGCGCGGAGCAGCATCGACGAGAGCTCTTCGTCGAGGGCGGCGCCCGCGGCCTGCAGCGCCGCGCCGAGCGTGCGCACGCGCTCCATGTCGCCCGCCGCGAACGCCTCGCGGAGCGCGCGCCGCGCGACGAGCGGCCACGCGGCACCACCGTGCGGGAGCGTCGCCTCGGCGCGCTGTGCCTCCTCGGCCGTGAGCGCGCTCGCCGCGAGGGACTCGAGCTGCGCGCGCGCCGTGGTGCGTGCGTCCTCCGTGACGGGCTCGCGCAGGAGCGCGTCGAGTGCGTCGATCGCGGCGAGCCGCTCGCCGACTTGCGCGCTCGCGGTCGCCACCGAACGCAGGAGCAGGGCGGTCTCCGCCGGGTCGACCGTGCGCCCGAGCAGCGGCCGCAGCCGCGCGAGCGCCTGCAGCGGCTCCCCCGCGAGCTGCAGCGTGATGCCCTCGTAGAAGCGCCCGCGCTCGGCGGTCGCGGCGTCCGGGCTCTGTGTCACGCGGGCGAACCGGGCGAGCGCGCCCGGGTAGTCGCCTTGCGCGAGCAGGATCTGCCCGAGCCCGAGCTCGGCGATCGGCACGAGCGGGTCGCGCGGGTAGCGCTCGAGAAAACGCTGGTAGCGCTGCGCGGCGTCGGCGGCGCGTCCCGCTTCGGCCGCCTCGCGCGCGGCGCGCAGGTCGGCCTCGGCGCGCGGGTCGTCCGTGGTCACGAGCGGCAGCGTCTCGACGTCGAGCCCGCCGCCTCCCCGTGGGCATCCCCCCGCCGTCAGCAGCGCCAGCGCGACGAGCAGCGGCCGAAACGCCCCGGGCGCGGGCAGCGCGAGACGCACGGCGACGCAGGGGCGGAGCGGCAGGGAGGCGACGGCCGTCATGCGCCCCGCATGCCATCGCCCCGCGAACTGGGCAACTGCTCGACTTCCCGAAGTGCTTCGTGAAGTGCCGATGCGAGCGCGTTCAGTCGTAGCGCTCCGAGTGCACCTGCCGCCGATCGAAGCCGAGTTGCTCCTTCAGCAGGGTGCGCACGCCGCTGACCATGGGCGTGAGCCCGCAGACGTAGACGTGGGCGTCCGCCTGCCCCTCGAGCAGGCCGGGGAGGTGTGCCTGCACGTGCCCCGTCCGGCCCGTCCAGCCGGCCTCCGCGCGTGAGAGCGTGGGCTCGTAGCGGAAGCGCGGGTGCCGCCGCGCGGCGTCTTCGAATTCGCCGCGGAAGAGGAGATCGGCCTCCGTGCGGCAGCCGAAGAGCAGCGTGACCGGCGGCCCGTCCGAGGCGCGGCGCAGCTCGTCGCGGATCATCGCGCGGAGGGGCGTGACGCCGGTGCCGGTGCCCACGAAGACGCTCGGCAGCGCCGGGTCTGCGCGGTCGCGCGTGAAGAGCCCGCTCGGGCCGACGAGCTCGAGCGTCGTGCCCACGGGCAGCGCGTGGAGCGCCGAGGACGCGGGCCCGCCATCGACGTGCGTCACGGCGACCTCGAGTTGGTCGTGCGCCTCGTCGGCCGGGGCGGACGCGATCGAGTACGGGCGCTTGAGGATGTCGCCGTCGATGGGGATCTCGAGGTCGACCCACTGCCCCGCGACGAAGTCGAACGGCTCGCCGTCGGTCACGCGGAGCACGAGGAGCCGGACGCCCGGCGAGAGGGGAGAGGCGGCGACGAGCGCGGCGGGGCGGCGGCGGGGTTTGGGATACACGCGCGCTGGTCTAGCAGCCCCTCGACACGCCGCACCATGGCGCGCCCGGGTGCCGCGGGGGCCGCCGCGTCGTCGTCGTGCGGGCGGTCGGGGACGCGGCGCGCGTGCGTCGCGGCGCGCCTTGTGTGAGGCTCGCGCGCATGCCGTCGAGACTCCCGCTCGTGGACGAGCACGAGCGCGCCCACACGTACTGCGCGTACTGCCCGAAGCTCTGCCGCTTCAGCTGTCCGGTGTCGACGGTGCAGGCCCGCGAGACGACGACGCCCTGGGCGAAGATGAGCGCCGTGCACCACATCGCGCGTGGGACGCTGCCGCTCGAGCCGACCCTCGCGGCGAGCTTCTACGCGTGCACGGGCTGCCAGCGCTGCAAGACGTTCTGCGTGCACGAGAACGAGGTCGCGGTGACGCTCGACGCCGCACGTGCGGAGGCGGTGCGTGGCGGCGCGGCGCCCGCGGAGGCGCTCGCGGTGATTGCGCGGCACGGCGCGCGCGCGCGCGGGCGGTCGCGGCCGCGGACGCGCTGTTCGCCGGCGACGGCGGCGCGCCGGGGAGCGAGACCGTGTTCGTCCCGGGCTGTACCGCCGTCACGCAGACGCCGGACGCGGCGCGCGACGGCCTGCGCGTGACGCGCGCGCTCGCCGGCGGGGACGTGCGCGTCGAGGCGGGCGCGTGCTGCGGGCTGCCGCTGCTCGAGGCCGGCGACGTCGCGGGGTTCACGGCCGCGGCGGAGGCCTTCGTGGCGCGGCTCGGCGACGCGCGCGAGGCCGTGTTCCAGGACCCCGGCTGCCTGCACGCGCTGCGCGTCGAGGCCCGCCGCTTCGGCGTGCGCGGCGACACGCGACTGCGGCACCTCGCGGAGGTCGCGGGCGAGCGGCTCGAGACCTTCGGGCGCGTCGAGGTCGCGGGCGCCCTCCGCTACCACGACCCCTGCCGGCTCGGGCGGGGACTCGGCGTCTACGACGCGCCGCGGGCCGCCATCGCGCGGGTCACGGGCCGTCCGCCCGGTGAGTTCGCGGAGCACCGCGAGCGCGGCGGCTGCAGCGGCGCGGGCGGGCAGCTCCCGCGCACCGACCGGGCGACGGCGGAGGGCATCGCGGCGGAGCGGCTGGCGGACCACGCGCGCTCGGGCGGCGGCACCGTCGTCACCGCCTGCCCGGCCTCCGCGCGGGCGTTCGCGCGGGCGGGCGCCGACGAGGTGCTGGACCTCGCGACGCTGCTCGCGCGCGCGCTTTGACGCGGCGCGTCATCGCCGGCGCCCGTGCGGACCGGCGTGCATCCGCTCGGTACGCCGCGCGCGGGGCGCACGCCGCGTTCGGGGGCGTTCAGGGACGCAGCGTGTAGGTGACCTGCTGGCGCTCGCCCTGGCGCACCGCGGGCAGCCGCTGCGCGCGGACGAGCGGGGCGATGCACGCCTCGGCGGCGGAGGCGGTGACCTGCGTGATGGTGCCGTCCCCGTCGGCGACGACGATCACGCGCGCGGACCGCGGACGCGCGGGATCGGCGCGGAGGCACGTCACGAGCTCGCGGCGCACGACGGCGATGGCGCGCTCGACGTCGGCGGCGCCGAGGTGGAGCGGCCGCGCGTCCGTGCCCGACGCGGCGCTGCCCGTGGGGCCCGGCGTGCCGCCGTCGCGGGCCGCGGCGTCGGCCCCCTCGGCCGCCGCCTGCTGCGCCGCGAGCGCATCGAGCGCCTGCTGTGCGCGGCCCCGCGCTGCGGGCATGCCGAGGGGGTCGTCGGCGACCTCACGGAGCGTCTCGGCGGCGACGGGCCCCACGAGCGCGACGAGGGCATCGGCCGCGGCGCCGAGCGCGGCGCCGAGCGCGGGGCTCGGCTCGTCCGCGTGGTAGAGCCGCAGGAACTCCTCGAGGGGCTCGGCGGCTGACCGGTCGCCGAGCTGGCGGAGGGCATCGACGATGCCGACGAGCTGCTCGGCGGGCGTCTGCGGATCGCGCAGGTGCGCGACGAGCTGCGGCACCGCGCGCCGCTCCTGCATGCGCACCGCCGCGCGTGCGAGCGCACCGGCCGGCGGGGCCGTCGTGCCCTCGAGGAACGACGCGCGGCGCTCGAGGGCCGCGAGCACCTGGTCGCCGCCCGCGGTGCGTTCGCCGAGCGCGTCGCAGGCGGCGCGCTGCACGACGGGCGGGACGCGCCCGCCGCCGCAGATCGCGACGAGGTTGGTCGTCACCTCGGGCTCGGGCAGCGCGCCGAGCAGCTGCACCGCGAGCACGCGCGCCGGCGAGAGGCGGGTGTCGGTGTTTTCGGCGGCCGCGAGGAGCTGGTCGCGCAGCGGCATCGCCTCGCCGAGCGGCGCGCCCGCGACGGGTGCGGCGCCCGAGAAGACGGCGACGGTCGGCTGCACGCCGAGCCGCGCACGGAAGACGGATCGCCCATCGGCGGCGCCGAGGAGGTCGACGGTGCCGTCGCGATCGGCGACGAGCAACCCGCCCGGGACGACGGACGCGCCCGCGAGATCCGCGCCGCGTTGCGCGACCCAGCGCACGCCCGAGGCATCGGGCGTCAGCGCGAAGACGAGCTTGTAGAACAGCAGGTAGAGCGTCTCGTCGGCGAGCGACACCGTCTCGCCTTCGCCCGCAGGGGCCCACGCGAGCCGCACGCGCGCGGCGGCGCTGTCCGGCGCCGGGGGAGGGGCGTACGCGTCCGCGAGGAAGGGCGGCTGGCCGGGCAGCGGCCGCGCGAGGCGGTGCGCGTAATAGGCGGCGCGCGCCTTCGAGCCCGTCGCGAGCGAGGGCGTCACGCGGAACGCGCCTGCCTGCGCGATGTACACCTGCCCGCCCGACACGAGCGCCCGCCCGACGACGTCATCCGTCACGCGCAGGCGGTCGGACTCCCCGCCCGTGGATGCGTCGAACACGGACACGTTCTGGTGGGCCCAGGGCACGAGCACGAGGCCTGCGTGCACCGCCGGCGCGCCGACCGCGTGGAATGCGGGACGCGACCAGCGCTCGGCGCCGTCCTCGAGCAGCACGATCCGCGACGTGGCGCCCTCGCCGCCGCCCGTCGAGAGCGTGAACGCCGTGAGCGCGCCCTCGCCGTCGCCGCCGACGAGGTGCAGGGCCTCGGTCTCGGTGGCGTACACCTCGGTTCCGTCGCGGAGCGCGCGCGCGACCACGCGCCCGTCTTCGTCCGTGAGCACGAGGCGGCCGGCGACGATCGGCACGCCACGCGTCGCGGTCGGCACGGTCCAGAGGACGCGCCCGGCCGCGAAGTCCCACGCGAAGAGGGTGCGCGCGGGGCCGTCCGTGGTGCCGACGACGACCGCCGACGTCTCGCGCGGCGCCGCGGCTGCGAGGCGCGCGGAGAGCGCCGCGACGCGCGCCGTGTCGCTGTCGGCGAAGGTGGGGGCGAACGCGCCGACGGCCGCGCCGCCGCCGCAACCCGCGGCGAACGTCCCCGCGACGGGGAGCGTGGCGAGGGCGAGCGCGAGCAGGACGCGCGGGGAGGAGGAGCGAGCGGGAAGAAAGGTGTTCATGGTCAGTCCACGATCCGCATCGCGGCGTCTTCGGCCGCGCGCCGCACTGCGCCGCCTGCGCCCGGGGGCAGGGCGGCGACGTAGTCTTGGAGGAACATCTTCGCCCCGCTCGTCGCGAGCTCGGCGAGCCGCGCGACGACGTCGAGCTTGCTGCGCTCCGGCACGTCCGCGCGGGCGAGGATCTCCCCGAGCGCCGGCGAGAGGCCGTCGAAGGCAAGCCGCCCGAGGTAGCCGAGCAGGCGCGTGATCTCCGCGGCGGATGCGAGCTGGCCGATCGAGGTGGAGGCCTCGAGCACGCCGTGCTCGAGCGCGAGGAAGAGGCGATCGACGCTGCCGCGCGCCCCGAGCTGACCGAGGCCGACGGCCGCGGCGGCGCGCACCTGCGCGTCGGCGTCTCCGAGCGCGAGCGCGAGGCTCTGCGCCGCGCCGCGCGGCTTGAGCGAGGCGACCCCCTGCGCGGCCTTCGCGCGGATCGCCGCGTTGCGGTGGGTCGTCAGCGTGACGAGCACGGCGCCCGCTTCCTCCCTGCCCCGTGATGGTGAGCGTGTCGACCGCGAGTTCGAGGAGGTCCACCGGCAGTCCGCGCCGGATGCGCGCGGCGATGGGCGCGACGACGTCGGGCGTGCCGCGCAGGCCGAGGGACTCGAGCGCCTGCTGGATCGCGGCGGGGTCGGTGGACTCGAGCTGCACGACGAGCGCCTCGAGCGCCGGGCCTGCCGGCGCGGCGGGAGCGGCTGGTGCAGCGCGTGCGCGGCGTTGCGCGGCGGCGGGCGTCGCGAGGACGGCGAGCAGCGCGAGTCCAAGGGCGAGGGCGAGCACGGACGCACGGTGCGAGCGCGAGATCGAAACGGTCATGGAGAGGCCTCCCGACGCCCGCCTTATCGCGGGCGTGCGGCATCTTCAAGTCGCCGCGCCCGGCCGCGCGTCGAGCCCGGCGGCCTTCGCGCGAGGGCCCTCACCCCGCACCGGCGCATTCGCGGGCACTTCCCGTCATGCACGGATCGGAGCGTCGCGTGCCGCATGCGCGGGCTTGCGCCCACCGCCTCCACCTCGCGGATCACACGGACAGCGACTGCCGTCGCGCGTTGCGTTTCGACGCGCGGGCGCGTCATGCTCGCCGCGTGCGTCGACGCGCCGCGATCGTGGGTCTCGCGCTGCTGCTCGCCGCGCGCTGTGGCGCACCGGACGTGCGGGCGCAGCCGCGGGGCCCCGCGCGGACGGCGGACGGCGCGGCGGGGCTCGAGGCCGCGCTCGACGCGGATCCGCTCGACGTCGCGCGCCTCGCCGCGCGTCTCGGGGACAACGCCGTCCTCGCTGCGCTCGCGGGCGGCACGCCCGCGCAGCGCCTCGCCGGTGCGCGCGCCGCGATGTTCCTCGCTGCGCCCGAGGCCGCGCTGCCGTCGCTGCTCGCGCTCGCCGCGGGGCGCGATCCCGACCTCGCGCCTGCTGCGGCGGCCGCGCTGCTCGACGTCACGCGGGCGCTCACGCCCGACGCGCTCTCGCGGCGCGAGTCGGACCCGGCGGCGCTCGCCCCGGCCCGCGACGCGGCGCGTCGCCTCGCTGCCGACGCAGCCGCGCGCTCCGACGTGCGTCGCGCCGCGGCCCTCTCGGCGGGCGCGATCGCCGCGCTCGCCCCCTGAGTCTGGCCCACGGCCCTCAGGGCGTGTCGGGCGTGCCGAGGCGCTCCGCGAGCGCCGCGAACTGCTCGACGGCCAGCGTCTCGCCGCGCCGCTGCGGATCGAGGTCGAGGGCGGCGAGGGCGTCGGCGGCGCGCTCGCTCCCGAACGCGCGCCCGAGGGCGTTGCGCAGCGTCTTGCGTCGCGCATCGAAGACCGCGCGCACGACGGCGCGCAGCGCGGGCGTCTCGGCCGCGCGGGGCACCGCGAGCGGCACGAGCTTCACGACGGCGCTCGCGACCTTCGGCGCCGGGTGGAACGCGCCCGGCGGCACGCTCACGACCGGCGTGACCGCGAACGCGCCCTGCACGAACACGGTGAGCGCGCCGTACTCGCCCGTGCCCGGCGCCGCGAGGAGGCGGTCGCGCACCTCCCGCTGCACCATCACGACCGCGCGCGACACGTGCGTGCGCGCCTCGGTCAGGCCGCGGAGGATGCCGCCCGTCACGGCGTAGGGGAGGTTTCCCACGACGGCCACGCGGGCGACCCCGAGCCCCGCCGCGAGCGCCGCATAGTCCACCGTGACCGCGTCGCCCTCGACGACGCGCAGGCGCGGGGTGCGCAGCTCCGCGGCGAGCACCGCGATCATCGCGCGGTCCTGCTCGATCGCGAGCACGTCCGCGCCAGCCCGGAGCAGCGCGCCGGTCAGCGTGCCGAGCCCGGGTCCGAGCTCGATCACGGGCTCGCCCGGCGCGGGTCCGACGGCCTCGGCGATGCGCACGACAGCGGCTTCGGAGATCAGAAAGTTCTGTGAAAACGAGCGTTTGGGGGCCAGCCCGTGCCGCGCGAGCACGCGGCGCGGATCTTCCCAACGCGGCACGCCCGCATCCGCAGGGGCCGACGCCGCGTCGGGGGGCGTCGCGCGGTCGTCGCCGGGATCGTCGCGGTTCACGCGGCCCTCCTCGTCGCGCGGGCCCGCGCGATCGCCGTCGCGGGGGCTTCGCCCGCGGCCGGTACGAAGACGGGCGCGCCGAGCCGCCCGAACACCTGACGCGCCTCGCGGAGCCTCCGCTCCTCGCCGCGGCCGTACGTGAGCGCGAGGTCTCGCTCGACGTCATTCGCGGGAGCCTCGGCGAAGTGCCGCGCGTCGGGCGCGACGAAGCGCAGCGCGTGCCCGTGCGAGCGGACCAGTTTGACGGCCGCGACGAGCGGATCGAGGTCGCCCAGCCCGTCGAAGTCCGTGAGCACGACGAGGGTGCGCGGGGCGCGCGTGCGTCCGGCCGCCTCCCGCAGCGCGGCCGCGAGGCCCGGCGCCTTCGCGCCGTCGCGCGGGTCGGCGCGGTAGGGCAGGGGGATGCCCCGCGCCCGGCAGAAGCGGCGCAGCAGGGCCGAGATCGGAGACGGCGCGTGGACGTCTGCGCGCGCAGCCCCGCGCCCTGCTTCACCCTCGAGCGAGCGCGCCGCGTGCGCGAAGAGCCCCTCGGCGTCCCAACCGCTCGGGCGCGCCGGCGCCGCGAAGTCGACGCCGTCCTGCTGACGCACGTAGCGCGCGACGGTCGCGAGCAGCTCGTCGTCATCGAGGTCGGTGAGGTCGTGGTCCACGACTTCTGTGGCCGCGAGGAGCGCGTCGTAGATGCGGATCATGTGCGCGGCGCCCTCGCCCGGCGGGACGTGCGCGAGCAGCCGTCCATCCACCGTGAACAACCCCACGCGGTCGCCCGCATCGAGCGCGCGCCGCGCCTCGGCGGCGGCCGCCTCGATCACGAAGTCGAGTTTGCGACGACCCGGCGCGCCGCCGCGCATCGTGCCGCTCACGTCGAGCACGAGGCACCGCGTTTCCTGCACCTCGCGCTCCACCTCGCGCACGAGCAGCTTGCCGGCGCGTGCGCTCTGCCGCCACGCGATCGACTTGAACGGGTCGCCCGGCTGCAGGTCGCGCAGCTCACGCAGCTCCGTGCCGCCGCCCTGCCGACGCAGTTGCGTCGCCGCGCTGCGCTCGACGGCGAGTCCCGTCAGCGTCCGCGTCGCGCCGCGCGTGCTCGCAGCCGCCGCGGGCAACACCTTGATCGCGAGCGGATTCGGAAAGTACAGGGGAACCTCGAAGAGCCCGAGCGGGCCGCGCAGCGTCACCGCGAGGCCGTGCAGCACGACGCGACCGCACGCGGGCGCGAGCAGGGTGAACGTGAACTCGGTGCGCGACCGCGGGGCGACGTAGAGCGCGTCCGGCACGTCGGCCGCGTCGATCACGCGCGCGCCGCCCGGCACGAGCGGGCGCAGGCTGCACAGCAGGATCGGATCGTCCCCGCGGTGTCGCACGTAGCAGCGCACGAGGAAGGGCGCGCCCGGCGTCGCCGCGCCGCCCGACGTGCCGGGCTCGCCGTGACCGAGCCACCACGCGAACTCGAGCCGCTCTCCCCGCACGCGCCGTCCGAGCGGCATCGTCGCGGCGAGCGCGAGGGCGAGCGCCGCAAATCCCGCGCCCGCGAGCGCGGCCACGGGTGACGAGGCCGTGACGAGGGCGACCGCGAGCATGAGCGCGCACCCCACGAACGCCGCCTGCGCCGCGCGGGTCGGCATCGGGAGCATCGCGCTACCTCGCCTCGCGCCGGAACGGCACCTGCTCGAGCGCCTGCCGCACGAGCGCGTCGCGCTGAGCGCCCTCCATCTCGGCCTCGGGCGTGAGCATCAGGCGGTGCGCGAGGACGTGGCCCGCGAGCGCCTTCACGTCGTCCGGGATCACGAAGCCGCGCCCGGCCGTGAGCGCGCGCGCCCGGGCGGCCTGCACGAGCGCGAGCGAGGCCCGGGGCGAGGCGCCGAGATAGAGCCGCGCGTGCTGCCGCGTGAACGTCGCGATGCGCACGACGTAGTCGAGCAGATCCTCTTCGACGTGCACGGCCTCGACGAGCGCCTGCATCGCGAGGATCTCGTGCGGGTCGAGCACGCGCTGTGGCGGCTCCGCGGGCCGGGTGAAGCGGCGCAGGATGCCCTTCTCGTCGCGCGGCGTCGGGTAGCCGATGACGAGCCGCACGAGGAAGCGGTCGATCTGCGCCTCCGGCAACGGGTAGGTGCCGGCCTGCTCCACGGGGTTCTGCGTCGCGAGCACGATGAACGGCGAGGGCAGGGCGCGCGTGTCGCCCTCGATCGTCGTCTGCTGCTCCTGCATCGCCTCGAGCAGCGCGCTCTGCGTCTTGGCCGGGGCGCGGTTGATCTCGTCGCCGAGGACGACGTTCGCGAAGACGGGGCCCTCGCGCAGCTGGAAGGTCCCCTCACGCGGCGAGAGCACGTACGTGCCCGTGATGTCGGCGGGGAGCAGGTCCGGCGTGAACTGGATCCGCTTGAACGAGCAGCCGAGCGTGGCCGCGAACGACTTGCAGAGCGTCGTCTTCGCGACCCCCGGCACGCCCTCGAGCAGCGCGTGGCCGCGGGCGAGCAGCGTGACGAAGAGCAGCTCGGGGATCTCGCGCGGCCCGACGTAGACCCGCTGGACCTCGTCCACGACCTGCGCGGCGCGCTGCGCGACCCGGGCGAGGACGTCTTCGCTGATACGCTGTTCGGTCATCGCGCCGGTACCGTCCTGTCGGAGAGCAGCGCGAGCAGCCGCTCGCCGCGCCGCACCATGTCCCCGAAACGCACCGCCGTCACGCGGGGCGGCGTGGGCGGGCGGTCGTGCCGCTGCTGCAGCGCGTCCAACTCGAGCAGGAGCGCGCGCGCCGCCTCGACCTGTGCCTGCGTCGCGCCTCGGGCCCGCAGCCCCGCGAGCACGTCGCGGAGCACAGCGAGCCCCGTGAGCCCGAGGCGGCGGACGATCTCGGCCTCGAGCTCCGCTTTGTAGACGAGCGCGGGCACGGTGAGGTCGCCGCCGGCGTCGCGGAAATGTGCGATGCGCCCCGCGAGTCCGCCCGCGTGGGCCGCGCGCGCGAACATGGCCGCGCCATCGTAGGGGGAGCGCCGCGGGAGCGCGCTCGCCGCGAAGACGAGCAGGACCGCGCAGATCGTCGCCGCCGCGAGCCGCAGGGCGGGCGGCGGCAGCGAGGCGCGCGCGACCTTCTCGAGGGCGCGGCGCAGGTCGTGCAGCGGCCGATCGGCCCCGACCTCACCGAAACGGCCGACGAGCGGCGTCGCGCCACCGACCACGACGAGCCGCCCGCTGCGCCCGCTCGTCAGGTAGCGGACGAGGTTCGTCGCGAAGCGCCGGTTGCCGCGGAATTGCAGCATGTTGTTGATGAGCACGCTCGGGTCACCGAGCGTGACGAGGCGGCCCGCGCCGACGGCGCCCGCGAGCACGAGCGCGCTGCCGGAGCGGTCGAAGGCGAAGATCGGCTCGAGGTCGCGGTGCCGCACCTCTTCCGGGTGGTTCGCGACGAGGGCGCCGACGCCCTCGCTGAGCGGGTGCGGGCCGCCCGGCCGCGCGACGAGCAGCGCGTCGTTGCCCCGGAGTCGCAGGCCGCTTCCCGGGTCGGGGGTGCGCCGCGTGATCTGGTACGCCCCGAGGAGCGCCGCGCCCGTGCCGTAGTCGTCCGCGAGCGCCACGCGCCCCCCGGCCTTGAGGAAGCCGCTCAGCGCCTCGACCGGGAGCGGGCCCGTCGGGTAGACGACCAGGAGCGCGTCGCTCGCCGCGAGGGTGCCGACGTCGAGGCGCGCCGGGGTTTCGATCCGGACACCGATGTCGCGGCCCGCCTGCACCAGCCCCGACAGGCCGTTCCACGCGTCGCTCGCGGGATCGTAGTCGGCGTCGGCGCGGGCGCGGTTCGCCGTGGCGCAGCACGCGAGGAGCGCGGCGAGGGCGAGGGCGATCGCGGGGGGGCTCATGGGCAGGTCGCTCGCGGGTTCAAGGCCGGATCCGGGCCGAAGGATAGCAGCCACACGCCGATCTCTGGACGGTGCAGGCCTTTCGCGGCGACTCTGCTGCGCGCGGCGCCGGGGCCGCCCATGGCATTCGTCTCGCGGCCGGACATGTCCGCGCCGGTCCCGGTCTTGTCAGTGGCACTTCGATTGCTATAAAGATTTCCGGGTCGTCGCCCGTCCAACCGGTCGCCTCCTCCGCGCTCCCGTCCTGCCCCGCTCCGCTCCGCCCTGATCCCACGTTTCCAACGCAGCAGACTGTCCGCCGCACCCGCCTCGCCCGCGACTCCCGCTCATCCGGGCCCTCACGACCAGGAGTGGACGCCATGCTGCCTCCCTTCATCATCGAGCAGATCCGACAGCGTGAAGAAGACGAGCGGCGCCGTGATGATCGGCCGCTGCTGGAGCTTCCGCTCCCGATGTACGACGCACCCCGCCGCTCCGGCGTGGAGGACGACGCCTCCCGCGGGGAGCGCGGGGTCGTGATCATCGACTTGATGCGCTGAGGCGCGGGCGCGACGGGCGGTGTCACGAGGCCGCCCTCGAGGAGGGGGACCGTCGGCGGGAGGCCGCGTGCGCCGGGCCGCTGGGACCCCCTGCGGCGTTTAGGCGCCCGCGCGCGTGATGTCGCGCAGGGCCGCGAGGAGCGCCTCCGGCTCGAACGGCCGCCCGGCCGCCGAGAAGGCGCCCGTCGTTTCGCGCACCCGCAGCGCGTAGCAGCGCCCGCCGGCAACGCCGAGGACCTCCCCATTGACGTCCCGCGCGAGCTCCGAGCAGAGGAACGCCGCGACCGCCGCGACGTGCTCCGGCGACATGGAGTCCTTGCGGATCCCCGCGAACATCGGCAGGGCCTCGGTGGCCCGCGTGCGCGCGGTCGCGGCGATGGCGTTGACACGGATGTCGTGGCGGCGGAGCTCGATGGCCGAGGCGCGGACGAGGCCGATCACGGCGCCGCCGACCGCGCTGAGCGCCGTCTGGCGCGCGTTGCCGAAGTACGCGGCCGGCCCGGTGAGGTGCACGATCGCGCCGCCGCGGCCGCCATCGACCATCGCGCGGGCGGCCGCGCGCGTGAGCGCGAACGCGCCGCGCACGTGGACGTCGAGCAGCGCGTCGAGGTCGCGGTCGTCGAGCTTCAGCAGCACCGATTCGCGCACGATCCCGGCGCTGCCGACCACGGCGTCGAGCCGCCCGAAGGCATCCATCGCGGCCGCGACGATGCGCCCGGCCCCGCCCGACGCCGCCACGCTCTCCGTGCACGCGACGGCTTGACCGCCGGCCGCACGCACCTCGCGAGCGACCGCCTCGGCGACCCCCGCGTCGGCGCCTTCTCCCTCGACCTCCCCCGCGACGGTCACGCCGTTGTCGCAGACGACCACGCGCGCGCCCTCGGCGGCGAGCGCGCGCGCGGTAGCACGACCGATGCCGCGACCGCCCCCGGTGATCACGGCCACTTTCCCGTCGAGGCAGCCCATCGGGGCGAGGGTACGCCGCGCGGCGGCCGGGCGCACGGTCGGCCGGGGTGTCGACGTCAGCGCACGATGGCGCTGCGCAGCATCACATAACCCTGGCCCGGCGAGAGCGTCGTGCCGCCGGTCGCCGCCCAGTACATCAGGTTCCGCATGTCGCCGAGCGTCGTGTCGGCGAGCACGTCGCCGCCCCCGAAGGGCGCGCACGGGGCGCTCGCGGTCGGACCGACGCCGACAGCGCACGGTCGGGCGCTCTCGGTGTTGTGGAAGAGCCCGAGGAAGTGGCCGAGCTCGTGCGCGAGCGTCTCGCCGACGTTCGCCGGGGTACCGATGGCCGCGGCGGGGAACGTGACGACGACGCCGCTGTGGATCGTGCCGTGCGTGGCCGGCGGCCCGGGGATGCCGCCCGCGATCCCGAGCGTCGTGAAGCCGTCGCGCGTGCCGTTGATCGCGTCGACGAGGAAGACGTTGATGGCCGTCTCCGTGCGCCCCGCGCTCAGCGCGAAGAGCCGCGAGAGCTCGCTCGTCGGGCCGTCGACGGAGTCGATCACGCGGAAGCTCGTCGCCGCGACGTCGATGTAACGCACGGTGCCGAGCGTGATCCCGCGCGTCGCGTAGATCGTCGCGAACGCGTCGAGCGCCTGCGAGAGGCGCGAGCTGGTCGGCGCGTTCGCGGCCGTGATCCCGGTCGTCGCACAGAAGACGTTCAGATCGAGGGTTCCGCTCGCGACGCGCGCGCCGGGCGCCCGCTTGACCCGCGCGAGCACCTCGAAGGTCTCCGCCGCCGCGTCCCCGGCGAAGCGCTGGAAGAGCGCGACGTTCACGGTGTGGCGGCCGCCTCGGAACGCGATGCGCTCGGCCGTGCTGTTCGGGATGAGCATGGCCGCGACCTGTTCCGTCTCGGAGGGCAGCCAGCGCACGGGCGTGTCCATCCAGCGGCCGATCTGCTCGAGCGAGAAGAGCGCCTCCCGCGTCGGCGAGACGACGTCGATGAACGTGACGGGGAGCGGCGTCGCGCCCGATGTCTGCCGTGCGATGAGCGTGACGCTGACCGCGTCGTCGGGCACCGCGAAGACGAAGTCGGCCGTGGTGCCGACGGCGCTGAGGCGCGGCGTGCCGAGCGGCACGTCGACCAGGGCCGGCGCCGCGACAGGGCTGTAGCCGCAGCCGGAGAAGGTGCCGGCCGCGCCGGGGAGCGTGCGTCCGGTGAGGCACTCGTGGCCGCGGAGGCAGTCCCCTGCGTCGTCGCACACCTGCGTGCACTCGCCTGCGACGCACGCGCGCGTCGCGCACTGCGCGGCGCTCGTGCACGCGCTGCCGAGCGTGCCGTCGGCCGTGGCGTACTCGGTGCATGCGGAGGCGATGGTGTCCGGGCTCGCGTCGCTGTCCGTGTCGACCGCGATGGGCGCGCAGACGAGCGAGAAGAGGTCGCCGCAGGCGGTCGAGTCTGTGCAGCGGCGCGCGCACACGCCGCCGGCCGCGGGCGGAAGACAGACGAGCGCCGCTTCGCAGTCGGTCGCGTCGCCGCACGCGGCGCCCTCGCCGCCGATCGGCCGGGTCGCGCAGCGCCCCGCCGTGCAGACGCCCCGCGCACCGCACTCCTCATCGCGTGTGCACGCGCCGCCGGTGCATTGTCCGTCGTTGCAGAGCGCGCCGTCGCGGCAGTCCGCGTCGGCCGTGCAGCGGGCGGTGCAGACGCCGCCGTAGCACTGCAGTTCGTCGCGCCCGCAGTCCTCGGCGGAGACGCACGGGCCGAGGCAGAGCGGCGTCCCGAACAACGACTCGCAGCGCCCGTCGCCGGGGCACGCCGCGTCCAGGCAGATGGCCGTGCAGAGGCCGCCGGGCACGACGTCCGCGCAGCCGAGTCCCCCGACGCAGTCCCCCGCGCCGCTGCAGGGGCTGCCGTAGTTCGGCTCGTCCGGGGGCATCGGAGGCGGCATCTCGATGCGCGCGTCGGTGCCGCACGCCGAGAGGGGGACTGCGAGCGACGAGGCGACCACGAGCAGCCAAGCGAAGCGCATGCGGTGAGCGTATCGGAGGCGCGCGGCGAGCACGAGGGATCGCGACGCCCGCGGGGGCGAACGCGCGGGGACGCGTGCGTGCTCGCGCGCACCGCGGCTCGATGCGTGAGGCTCAGCGCGGAGGCGCTGGCTGCCGGTCCAGCGCGATGCGGGTGCTGGCGGTGCGCGGCGCGCCGGGGACCGGGGCCAAGAAGCGCGCCGCGTCGATCCGCGCGCGGACGCAGGCGACGGCTGCCGGGGAGAGCGTGGCGCTGCGGGCGGCCGCGCGCGACACGATGCCGCTCTCGACGATCGTGGCCTCGAGATCGATGGCGACCTGCGGCGGAAGCGCTGCGATCTCGGCGGCCGGGACGCAGGACGCGACGTCACCCGCGTGCCCGCGCAACTCGGCGTCGAGGTCGCGGACCGGCGGCGCAGGCGCCGCGGGCGTCGTGACCGCGTCGGTCACGGTGAGGGGACCCTCCTCGACGTGCGCCATCGGGAAGCGCGCCTCGCTCGGATGCGGGCGCATCGGGTCGATCCACCGGGGCGGGTTCGCGGGGCGCGGAGCGGCGACCGAGGGCGCCTGCTCGGCGGGTGCGGTCCGCGGGATCGCCGGCTCCGCGGGTGGGGGCTCGGCGGCGCGGCCACAGGCGACCGGGCCCGCTCCGAGGCCGAGCAGGAGGAGGCCGAGGAGGACCCGGTTCCGCGCGCGCACGGCGCTCAGGCGCGCGGTGCCCGAGCGGGCTCGGCGAGGAGCGACCGCTCGAGGAATGTCTGGCCGTTCAAGGCCGCGGCGACTGCCGCGATCTTGTCCGTCGGCACGCCGACGAAGGTGTGCTTGTCGCGGATGCGGATGCGCCCGATCTCCTCGCGCTCGAGCGCGGCGCCCTCGCGGAGGAGGCGCGCGATCTCGCCCGGACGAACGTTGTCGCGGCGGCCGACGCCGAGGTAGAGGGTCGACATGCCCTCTTCCTCCTCGGACGGTCCCGCGCCGGACTCTGCGCTCGCACCGGCGGGTGCGGGGGCGCCGGGCTGGGTCGGGTCGGGCTCGGGCGAGAGGCCGGGCATGCGCGTCGTGCGCTCGTCCTCCGCGAACGCAGGCTCGGCGCCCGGATCGAGGACGACCGTCGTCGCGTCGGAGGGCCGACCGGCTGAGGTCTCGCGGCGTCGCCGCGGGAGCCGCTCGGGGCGAGGCGCATGTTCGGCGGTGTCGGTGTCGGCGTCGGGCGTAGGCGCGCGGTCTGCGCGCGGCTCGCGGACGCGTCGCTCCGCGGAGTCGCTGCGCTCCGCGCGGGGCTCGCGCACGCGCGGCGCCGGGTCGGCGGGCTCGCTGCGCTCTGCACGAAGATCACTGACGTCTGCGCGGGGCTCGCGGCGCGATCACTGACGTCCGCGGGCTCGCTGCGCTCTGCACGAAGATCACTGACGTCTGCGCGGGGCTCGCTGCGCTCTGCGCGCGGTTCGCGCGTGCGCTCTGTGCGCTCGGGACGGTCTGTGCGCTCGGGACGGTCTGCGCGCTCGGGACGGTCTGCGCGCGGTTCGCGCATGCGCTCTGTGCGCTCGGGACGTTCTGCGCGCGGTTCGCGCAGGCGCTCTGGGCGCTCGGCGCGTGCGCGGCGCGGTGACTCCTCGCGGGGCATCGGCGCTGGCGGGCGCGCACGGCGCGCCGCGGCGGCCTGCTCGTCGACGTCCTCGCCGCGCGCGCCGAAGAACGACGCCAGCAGCCCCGCGAGCAGGCGCTCGGCGTTCGCGTGCGTGAGGATGCGGCGGGCGAGCGCGCGATCGACCTCGGCGGGCTCGCCGGGGAACACGTCCGCGACCATCGCGAGCCGGTCGGCCTCGAGGCGCGTGCGCTGCTCGCCCACGGAGGGCAGCGAGCGCTCGACCGGAAAGATTTTGTACTGCAGGCGCAGATAGTAGAGCGCGCCGATCTCCTTGGGCCCGACGAGCGAGATCGCCGTGCCCGTGCGCCCCGCGCGCCCGGTGCGCCCGGTCCGGTGCACGTACTGCTCGCTCGCGAGCGGCAGCGCGTAGTTGATGACGTGCGTGAGGTGCGAGATGTCGATCCCGCGCGCCGCGACGTCGGTCGCGACGAGGAAGCGGAGGCGCCCCTCGCGCGTGCGGAGCATCACCTTTTCGCGCTCGTTCTGCGGGAGGTCGCCGTTGAGCCAGTCAGCGTCGAAGCCCGCCTGCTGCAACTCCTGTGCGACCCGCTCGGTCTCCATCTTCGTGTTGCAGAAGACGATCGCGCTCTCGGGGTCCTCGATCTCGAGGATGCGGCGCAGGTCGCCCGTGCGGTCGAGTCCGCTCACGGGGTACATGAAGTGCGAGATCGTCGCGGCGCCCACGGCGTCGCTCGACAGCGCGACGAGGTGCGGATCGCGCAGGTGGCGGTCCGCCATGCGCTGCACGTCGCTCTCGATCGTGGCGCTGAAGAACCAGGTCTGACGCTCCTTCGGGAGCTTCTCGAGGATCGCGAGCAGCTCGCGCGCGAAGCCCATCGAGAGCATCTCGTCGGCTTCGTCGAGGACGAGCACCTTGAGGCCGCGCGCGTCGAGCGTCCCTCGGTTCAGGTGATCGAGGACGCGCCCGGGCGTGCCGCTGACGATCTGCGCGCCGCTCGCGAGCTCGTGGACCTGTCGCTCCATCGGCGCACCGCCGTACACGGCCGCCGTGCGCAAGCCCCTGTGCTTGCCGATGCGCTCGATCTCGCGCGCGCTCTGGAGCGCCAGCTCGCGGGTCGGGGCGAGGATGAGGGCCTGCACGCGTGGCTCGGGGGCGACGAGGCGATCGACGAGGGGCAGGCCGAAGGCGGCCGTCTTCCCCGTGCCCGTCCGCGCCTGCACGATGAGATCGCGGCCGGCGACCGCGGGGCCGAACGACTCGATCTGGACGGGGGTCGGCGTGACGAAACCCATCTCGTCGATGGCGCGGCGCGTATCGGGGCTCAGCGGGAGGAGGTCGAAGGTGGGGGGAGCGGACACCGGCGTGCTGGCGGAGTCCTGGGCGGTGGACGGCGAGGTCATGGTTCTCTCTGGAGGGAAGATTTACGGGCGCAGCGCGGTGAGGCGCGCGTCGAGGTCACGCGAGAGTTCGGTCTCTTCGCGTCGGTGGCGCTCGAGCGATTGCTCGAGCGAGAAGCGGTAGCGGGCGAGGGTGCCGTGGGCGGCGCGTGCGGCGTCCCCGTCGCAGCGCGGCGCGAGCGCATGGTAGCGCAGATCCCATGCGGCGAAGAAGGCGTCGCGGTCGAGGGGCGCGCTCGGGGCAGCGGCGGCGCGCGAGGCGAAGCCGCGCAGGGACTCGGCGAGCGACTCGAGGCCCGCGCGGCAGCTTGCAGCGGGGGGCGGCGCGGCCCCGGGCGCGTCCACGGCGGCGGGGGGCCAGAACACGCGCAGCGTGATCGACCGCACGCCGAAGCCGATCACGAAGGCGATGAGGAGCCAATACACGATGAGCCCGGCGCGGCGGCCCGCAGGGCTTCCCTGCGCATCGCGCCCGGCGGGGAGGGGGCCCCCTCCGGAGGCGCCTGCGGGCGAAGACCCCGCCGCGGTCGATGCCGTGGCGTCCGCCGCCGTAGACGCAGCCGCGCGCGGTGCCGAGGACTCCGCCCTGGACGACTCGTTCGCTGCGTTCTCGGCCGTGCTTTCGACCACCGACAGTGTCTCGTTCCTCGCGCGGTGGGTGCCGGAGACCGGCGGACGGCGCGCTTCGCGAAGCCGAACCCCGCGCGGCGTCATAACGGCCCCCGGTGGGGCGGTCAAGGCTTGCGGGCCGCGTGCGCCGGACCGCCGCCTCGCGGCCACGAACCCGGCGCCGTCAGAAGGGCAGCGTGCGACCGCGGATGCCGCCGGCCGGGTCCTGCGCCGGGTCGCTGAACGCGACGACGTAGTTGCGGCCGCGCCCGCCCGCAGCGACCGCGGGCGCGCTGCCGCCGGGACCGACGAGGAAGGCGTCGCTGGTCGAGGGCCGCTCGCGGTTCAAGGCGGCCGCGCCGTCCGGGCCGAAGAGACGCGCACGCACGCCGTCGGGCGCCGTCCACGCGACGACGAAGCGGTCGGCGCCGCCCGTGACGGCGGGCTCGCGCTCGTCTCCCGCGCCGCCCACCACGGGGAACACGGCGCCCACGGCGCTGCCGTCGCCCGCGACGAGCGTGGCGTTCAGGCCGGTGTCTGCGGCGGCGTCCTCCCAGGCCACGAGCGCGCATGCGCCGGTCGCGGGGCAGGTCGTCAGCGCGCCGATCGCGACGCGCGGCTCCGGCGAACCGGTGCGCGTCGCGATCATCACGGGGGTCCCGGCCACGCCCGCGGCGTCGATCGGCTGCGCGAACACGGCCGCACCCGCGACGTAGGCGACGACGAACCCGGTGGCGGTCGCCGCGGCCACGGGGCCGCGACCGCCCGTCGCGCCCGCGCCGACGACGAACGCGCCCATGCCGCTGCCGACGGTCGCGGTCGGGGCGTACACGCGCCCGCTCATGCCGGTGGGCGACTGCGGATCCTCGAAGACGACGAGGCCCGTCCCGTCCGACCGCACGGCGACGCTCGGCGCCGCCTGGCGGCCCATCGAGGCCGGGCCCGCCATGAGCGCGGGTGCCGCCTCGGTCGCGAGCGTCGCCTCCGTCGAGGCCGTGCCACCGACGCTCGGCGCGTCGACGCGGAAACTGCGCACGCGGACGTCGCTCGCGGGCTCGTTCGGGAACGCGTCCTGATAGGCGAGCAGCACGCGCCCGCCGCCGACCGCGACCGCCACGTCGAGCTGCGCGCCCGCGCGGTTGTCGGCGACGACGTCGCGGTCCAGCGGCGACGCGAGGGGCGCGCCGACGTCGTCGAGGAAGCGCATCCCGAGCCCGAAGCCCGACGTATCCGTCTGGAAGGCCACGATCGCGCGTCCCGCGTCGCCCGGGCCCGCGCCCCAGCCGACCGACGCGCCCTTCTGGACGGCGTCGGTGTCGTTCAGGTTGATCGCGATGGCCTCCGTCTGGCAGGCGGCGCTGCAGCCGTCGCCCGCGGCGGTGTTGCCGTCGTCGCACTGCTCGTCGGGGCTCACGATGCTGTTGCCGCAGGTGCCCATGCCGGTCACCTCGCGCATCGTGATGGCGACGCCCTTCGTGCCGCCGGCGGTGATGGATTCCGTCGCGCAGCCGGAGGCGATGACCCGGTTCGGCTCGGTCGTGACGCGGTCCGTGCCGCGCCCGCGCACGACGATCGTGTACGTACCGGGCGGCACCTCGACGCGCTGCCCCGTGCGCTCGCCGAGCGGGATGGTGAGGTCGACGAGCGCCTCCTCGATGGCGGCGCCGGGCGCGGTGCTCGGCTCCGGGGTGACGCGTCCGGTGGCGGCGTCGCAGGCGCGCTCCGGGAGCACGAGGACGCGCAATTCCGCGGGCATCAGGGTCACGCCGTCGTCGAAGATCCCCAGCGGGTCGTCGAGGCGCAGCGCGACGCTCGTGGCGGGCTCGGCGAGACACGACGTGAGCGCGAGCGCGCAGAGCAGCGTGAACAACTGGCGGAAGGGAAGAAAGCGGCGCCCCATGGCGCGCATCTTACGGGAGCCCCCGGGAGATCGGAAGCGCGCTCGGCGGCGCGACGGCGATGCGGGCGCGCGGCCGCGTCAGGGCACCAGCTTGTAGCCGTAGCCGTACACCGTGAGGATGTGGCGTGGCTTGTCCGGGTGGGCCTCGATTTTCTTGCGGAGTTTGACGACGAAATTGTCGACGGTGCGGTTCGTCGGGCTCGCCTCGACGCCCCAGATCTTGTCGAGGAGCTCTTCGCGCGAGACCGCCTGCGCCGCGCGCTCGTGCAGCAGCTTGAGCAGCTCGACCTCGTAGAAGGAGAGGTCGAGCACCTCGGCGCCGCGCGTGAGCGTGTGGCCCGCGGGGTCGATCAGCGCGTCGCCGATCGGGAAGCTCGCGGCGTCGGGCAGCACGCGCGAGACCCGGCGCAGCACGGCCCGCACGCGCGCGACCAGCTCGCCGACGGAAAAGGGCTTGGTCACGTAGTCGTCGGCGCCGGCGTCGAGCCCGCGGATCTTGTCCGACTCGAGGCTGCGCGCGGTGAGCATCACGATGGGGACGCGCGGATCGCTGCGGCGGATGTCGGCGCAGACCTGGTAGCCGTTGATGTCCGGCAGCATCAGGTCGAGGATGATGACGTCCGGGTGCGCCTCGCGCGCTTGGTGCACGCCGTCCCGTCCCGTCGCCGCGTGCACGACGCGGAACCCCTCGAACTCGAGCGTGTCGCAGAGGCCCATCGCGAGCGGGGCGTCGTCCTCGACGACGAGGACCGTGCGCGGCGCGGTCGGGGCTGCCATCAGCGTCGCGGCGTACCGGGGCGCGCGCGCCTTGTCAAACGACGCCCGCGCCCTCGGCGCCCGCCGTCGGGGCCGCGGCGGTCCGCGACGGCCGGCTGCGTGGGAGCGCGAACGCGACGACCGCCCCGCCGCCCTCTGCCTGCTCCGCCCATGCGCGCCCGCCGTGCGCCTCCGCGATGTGTTTCACGAGCGAGAGGCCGATGCCCGAGCCGCGCGCCGTCGTGCCCCGCGCGCGGTAGAAACGCTCGAACACGCGCTCGAGATCCTTCCCCGGGATGCCGGGGCCGCGGTCGCGGACGCGCACCTGCACCTCGCGCGGGAGGCTCTCGACCGTGACCTCGACGGCGGAGCCCGCGCCGTATTTCACGGCGTTGTCGAGCAGGTTGATCACCGCGAGCAGGATCGCCTGCTCGTCCAGCGCGACGGGCTCGCTCGCGCCGCGCCGCTCGAGGTGGACCTCCGTGCCCTCCTGCTCGATGCGGTAGCGGAAGGTCTCGATCGCGCGTGAGACCACCTCGCCGACGTCGCGGGCGCGCAAATCGTAGCGGACCTTGCCGCGCTCGAGGGCCGCGAAGTCGAGCACGTTCTCGATCAGCGCGGTCAGGCGCTCGGACTCGCGGCAGATGATCTCGAGATATTCCTGCTGTTTCTCGGGGCTCCGCACGCGCTTGGTGAGGAGCATCTCGCCGAACATCCGCACGACCGAGAGCGGCGTCTTCAGCTCGTGCGAGACGTTGGCGATGAACTCGCTCTTCAGCTCGTTGAGGCGCCGCTCCTGCTCGGCCGCGTAGACGAAGAAGACGAGGCCCGCGAGGATGATGAAGAAAGAAAGCCCGATGAGGCCGACCTCGTTCACGCGGCGCGTGCGCCCGCGCTGCTCGAGCAGCGGCGCCTGCTCGGGCGCGACCTGCAGGCGCCACTGGTAGAGCGTCGTCGGGAAGCGGCGCCCGACGAGGTAGTCGCCTGCGCGCGCGAGGCTCGGGCCGAAGATGCGGCGGTTGTCCTCGTCGACGACGTTGTAGAGCTGGCGCCCGTCCTCGTTCGCGAAGAGCTGCGGGAGCACCTCGCGCACGAGGTAGCCGGTGTCGTGGTGCGCGAGCACGTAGTAGCGCCGCCCCTCGACGACGCGCGCCTCGTAGGAGATCAGGTAGTTGTGGCCGCCGTAGGAGCGGTGCAGGTGCTTGAGTCGGCCGGGCGGCTGCCGCTCGAGCTCGAGGTCCGGCAGGATGCGCTCGACCAGCACCTTGAGGAAATCCTGCTTCGCGGCCTCGCTCGCGCGGGCCGAGTAGCCGAGCGCGTTGCCGCTCTCGTCGAGCAGGACGACCGCGCGCACGCTCGGCGAGATGCGCTCGGCGAGCGGGGGCCACACCGCCTCGAAGGCCG
>CAXNJO010000018.1:0-46311 GCA_964202905.1 Polyangiales bacterium | reverse complement strand
CCGCGCCCGCCGGATCTCGCTCTGCGTCATGGGGCCGCGCAGATACGACATGGCCCAGCGCGGGTTGAGCAGCGTGGGTGTCGAGCTCCTGGCGTCGCGCACCACGAACCAGCGCGGGGCGAGTCGCTTGACGAGGTCGCCGAGGGCGCTCTTTTTCTTGTTCTCGCCGAGGCCCTCCATCACGCGGGTGCGGTCGGCGTCGGTCTGCAGGCGGCCGAGCATCCAGGTGCCGGCGTTCGAGAGGGCGCGGTAGTCGAGGTCCATCGGGTTCTGGGTCGCGAGGATGCAGCCGACGCCGTAGGCGCGGGCCTGCTTCATGAGCGCGACCAGCGGGCGTTTGGTCGGGGGGTTGGCGGGGTGCGGCGGCAGGAAGCCGTACACCTCGTCGAAGACGAGGAGCGCCTTGAGGCGCGCGCTGCCCGGCAGGCTGCGCACCCAGGTCAGCACCTCTTCGAGCACGACACCGAGCACGAGCGCGCGCTCTTCGTCGTCGAGGTGGGCGACGCTCACGATGGTCGCCGGGGTCTGGCCGTCGACCGGCTGCATCCACCGGCCGACGTCGAGATCCTGGCCCTGTCGCCACGCGGCGAACGCGGGCGAGGCGATGAGGGTGTTGAGGTCTGCGGCGAGCTCTGCGCGCAGGCGCGGCGGCACGAACGCATCGACGGGCAGCGCGCCGACCTCCGTCACGGGCGGCTCGAGGATCTCCGGCAGCAGCTCCGCGAGGGACGCCGTGCGCCCGCGCAGGAGGCGGGCCTCGGCGAGCACGCAGAGGAAGGCATGCTCGCGGCTGCGACCGGGATCGGCCCCGCGCCCGGTGAGGCGCAGCAGCAGGGACACGGCCGCGCTCAGCGTGGCGCGCGCGCCCGCCGGGTCCGTGTCCCAGCGCGCGGAGCGGCGCTCGAGCGCGGAGAGGAGGTGAAGCGGTTCGCCGGCGTCGGACCCGGGCGTGATCACGCGCACGCGCGTCTTCTGCGCGAACGCCGCGAGCTCGGGCTCACCGATCTGCCACGCGCTCAGGCCCTTGCGCCGCGCTTCGAGGGCCTCACGCACGATCGGTTCGTCGGCGATGCCGTCGTCGTCGCCCGCGGCGGGCTCGACCCAGGGCGTCATCGTCGCAGCGTCGAAGGAGGGGAATGCGAGCTTGAGATTCGGCAAATCCCCCTTCACATCGATCATCAACACGGGCACCTCCGCGCGGAGGGCCTCCTCGACCAGGACGGTGAGGAGGCCCGTCTTGCCGCTGCCGGTCATGCCGACGATCACCGCGTGCGTGAGCAGGTCATGCGCCGGCAGCGCGAACGCGCCGAGATTCTTGCGCCCATCCAGCGAATGGCGCCCACCGAGGTGGAGTTGGGGAGGCATGGCGGAACGTCCTTTCTCCGAATCACCCGCTGGGCGTCGAGTCGCTGGCGTTCACGCGCTCACGAGGTGAACGGCGCGCCGCCGTTGACGGGGCTCGGGGGGACGGGCGTCGAGGGCTCGCCGTCGTCGTCGAGCGCGGGGGTCCGGGGGTTCGGGTCGACGTCGTTCCGCGAGCGCGTGCGGCGGCCGCGACTCGCCCAGAGGGACGGCACGAGCTGGTCGACGTCGTCCTGCTCCCAGCGCAGGTACGTCATCATGCGGCGCAGCGCGTCGTAGAGGCGCATGAGCTTGCTGAGCACGCGGATGCGCGTCTCGATGGCCGGCGCGCGGTGGACGCCGTTGTCACGCGCGGCGACGGCGGCGGAGAGGCTCTTCGCCAGCACGACCGCGCGATCGAGCTCCGCCACCTTGAGCGGGGTGTGCGGCGCGAGCCTGTCCCAGTCCTCGCGCAGCAAAGACACGAGGCGCTCGACGCTGTCGACCGTGGCCAGATAGCCCTGCACGTTGCGCGCGGGCTCGAGCCGCTTCGGGTCGAGGTGCCCCCGCAGCGCGAGCGCATCCGCGTCGGTGAGGAGTAGCTGCTGCATCGCGCGGACCTGCTCGAACAGCTCCGTGAGATCGTTGGCGGGCGTGCTCGTCGTGAGCTCGATGTCCGCCTGCCGCGTCGCGAGCGCGACGACCGGCAGCTGGTCGAGCACCTCCCCCGCCTGCGGCCCGAAGGTGGCGATCAGCTCCGCGCGGAACGGCTCCACCTTCTTCGCCGTCGCGCCGGCGACGAGCGCCGAGCTGCTCGGGTCGAGCGTCGTGCGCCGCTCGATCTCACGCTCGGGCATGGCCCTGAGCTCGGCCCGCAGGTCGTTCAGCGCGTCGAGGGACGCGACCTGCTCAGGGGTAAGCACTTCATCGACGTGACGATTTCCCATGACCTTGTCCTCCTGCCCGCGTGCGTGACGCGGATGTCGTTGGCGTAACGCGCACCTTCTCGGCGCCGAGTTCGGCCGGTTGCGCGAAAAACGACGCGGGGGAACTCGGAGTTCTCCGAATCGATTTCAAAAACCTTTTCGAGAACTCGGAGTGCTCCGGATCGATTTCAAAACCCATTTCGGGAACTCGGAGTTCTCCGAATCGATTTTCAAAACCTTCTTCGTGAACTCGGAGTTACGCGGATCGATTTCAAAATCCATTTCGTGAACTCGGAGTTACACCCGAGGGGTTTCGGAATCGACCTCGAGAACTCGGAGTTCTCCGCGGCCATCTTCCAGGCAGCGCGGGCCGCTCCGCCTCCCCTGCTTGCGGTCGGCGGGTGGATGTTGCGATATCCGATCAGGCGTTCAGTGGTGCGCGTTGGGTGACGCTTCCAACGCGTGAAAGTCGGACGGTGGCTGTCAGTCACCGGGGGGCGCGTACGTCTGTTTGGGGCGGGTGGC
This sequence comes from Polyangiales bacterium, assembly GCA_964202905.1. GTDB lineage: Bacteria > Myxococcota_A > Polyangia > Polyangiales > JADJQN01 > CAIUAC01. The sequence continues at coordinate 43,519 of CAXNJO010000018.1, read as the reverse complement.
GGTGGCGCGCGGTGCGCCGGCGGGCGGGGTGGCGCGTGCGGGAGGTTGCGGATGAATCGCTATGCGGGCGCGGTGGATCGGGGGGCGTTGGTCGAGAAGGCGGGGCGGGTGGCGGACCGGCTCGGGGTGGCGCGGTCGGCGCTGAAGGTGCGGCGGGTGGCGGGGGGGGCGCATGGGATGGCGCTTTCGCTGCCGATCGGCGGGGCGCACGTGACGCGGAGCTGCGCGGGGCAGGTGGATGTGGAGGCGAACTTCGGGGCGCTCGTGCAGTGGCTCGAGGATCTCGCGCGCAACCACGAGCGGGGGATCGAGCATGTCGGCGATGCGCTGCACGGGGATGGCGTGTCGCTCGCGCGGGTCGATCAGACGGTGGCGGCGACGCGGCCCCGGGGCGTGAGCCTGTATCAGGGGGAGATGAGCCCGGCGGATGCGTGGGCGCTCGTGTGTCGGTCCGCGGGGCGGCTCGAATTGCCGAAGAGCGCCATCTGGCTGGGGCGGGAAGGCGATGCGGCCGTCATTCGCCTCGAGCTCGGCGCGGGGCGCATCGTGGAGAAGCGGAGTGCGCTGCAGCGCGGGGCCCGAGAGAACGCCGCCGCCCTCGCTCTCTGGATGCAGTGCCGGGCGCGGCACTTCGAGCGCGGCATCGACCGCGACCTCGCCCGCGTGATGTCCGCCTACCTGCTCACGGCCGCCACCTGAGCCGCACGCTCTTCGACGCCAACCCCGCGAGGCACCCTTCGTGAAGATCCGGATCAAGCTCACCGCGTCCGACGCCGCCGCGTCCGTCCACGCGCTCTCCGACCTGCACGCCGAGCTCGAGGAGCCGCTCTCCACGCTCGTCGCGCCGATCGCCGCGCTGGTCGAGCGCGAGGACCTCCGCACGGGCCAGGTGATCGACCGCATCAGCGACCTCCTCGACGACATGCCGAGCGCCGACGGCGACGCCGAGTCTGCAGAGAACGACGAGGGGGCCTTGCTCGAGGGAGCCCTCGAGGGCGATCTCTCGTTCGTCCTCGAGGAGGCCCTCGACACGCGCGCCACCACCTGGCGCCACGGCAACGCGCTGCTCGATCTGCTCGCGCTGCTCAGCCGACTCACGCTCACGGACGTCCGCTGCCGGATGGGGCAGCGCGTGGCGGACCTCCACGAGGTGGCCGAGGCCATCCACGCCCGCGCGCGCATCTATGGCTTCGAATCCCCGCCCCTCGAGGACCGCGTCGACGCGCTCGACCCCGACCCCGACGACGAGGACGACGAGGACGACGAGGACGAGGTCGCGGAGGCGCAGGAGGACCTCGACGACGACGACGATTTCGGCGACGACGACGGCACCGGAGGGCAGCCCGGCGGCGGCGGCCACGGCGACGACGAGGACGACGAGGACGACGAGGACGACGAGGGTGGCGCGTCCACGCCGCTCGACGACGAGGGTTTCCCCACGGGCGGCTGGGGCCGCGGACCCACGCCCAGCCCGTCGCGCGTGGAGACGTTCACGGACGACGAGCGCTTCTACCTCGAGCTCTCCGGGCTCCGCTGGCCGTGCAGCGGCGCCGAGGTCCTCGCCGCGCGCGCTCGGACGCTCGCCAAGCGGCACCCCGATCCGCACCTCGTCGCCGCGCCCGCGGTCGCGGCCGCCCGCACGGAGGAGTTCAAGCGATTGCAACTGGGTTGCAACGCGCTCGTCGCGCGCTGCCGCAAGGAAGGGCGCCCATGACCGTGCAACACCGAGTCGGGCCGCGCGGGCCGATGCGCCTCGACGCACGACGTCTTCGAGCAGCTCCTCGAGCGCGCGGCCCCGCAGGAGGGCGTCACCCCGCAGGCGGGCGTCTCCGCGTACGACGCGGTCGCCACGCTCCTCGCTGCGGCGCTCCCGGCCCCGGTCGACGCGGTGCGCGCCGCGCTCGCGCCCGAGGGCAAGTTGCTGCGCGGCGCTCGGACGTGGGCCGCGCGGCTGCATGCTCTTCCACGGGGCGCCGGGCACGGGGAAGTCCGCGCTCGCCGAAGAGATCGCGCGCCGGCACGCGCGCCCCGTCGTCGCGCGCACCGCGTCGCAGCTGCTCTCGAAGTACGTCGGAGGCACCGAGCGCAACCTCGCCGCCGCGTTCACCGAGGCCAAATCGCGCGGCGCGCTGCTGATCCTCGACGAGGCCGACTCCTTCCTCCAGCCGCGCCGTGGCGCACGGCGCTCGTGGGAGGTGTGCCAGGTGAACGAGCTGCTCGTGCAGATCGAGCGCTTCGAGGGCTGGCTCGTCAGCGCGGGTCGGCTTCGGCTGACGTCGCTGCGCAAGCCCGCCGGGGGCGCGAGGCGTCGCGTGTGCGTGCGACCCGCCCGCGACAAGCCGGAAAACGGTATCGCGAATCAGATATCCTGAATCGAATGTCATGTGATGCGAAGCGGGCCTGCGCGCGGCGCGCTCGTCCTGGCGCACCAACGACACGACGCCCGATCCTTTCGGACCGGGCGTCGCGTGGGCCCTCGCGGGGCGTGGTGTTCCACCCCTCGGGGGGCGGCGCGGCGGCGCGGCGCTCGGGAATCCCGGGCGACGCGTCCCCCGCTCAGGTCACTGACAGAGGCCGGGGTTGGTCTCGAAGCGCACCATCGTGCCCGCGTCGGCGTCACCGACGGGGAACGCGACGCAGCTCAGCGACGGCAGGCAGAGCCCGGTGCGCGGCGGACCGGCGTCGGTGCCGAGATCCGGCGGGCCGAGATCCGGCGCGCCGAGATCCGGCGCGCCGAGATCCGGCGGGCCGAGATCCGGCGCGCCCGCGTCGACGTCACCCGCGTCGACGTCACCCGCGTCGACGTCACCCGCGTCGACGCCCGCGTCGAGGCGGCTGCCGCCGAAGCCGCCGCCGCCGCCCGGGGCCTCGCAGTACTCGCGGCACGCGCGCGCGCCCATGCCGAAGGCCCCGCCCTCGATCGTCGGGAGGCAGCCCGCGCCCGGGGCGCACTGCGTCGCGAAATCGCACGGCGTGCCGGGCACGAAGGGCGTGCCCGCGTCCGCGTCGCGGTCGACCTCGAGGCAGGCGCCGAGCAGGTCGCCGCGCGTGCTCGACACGATGTAGCAAGCGTCACCGGGGGCGGTGCAGCCCGTCTGGAAGACGGGATCGCAGCCGGCCGCAGGCGTGCACACGCCGAACGTCGGCTCGACCGTCGCGGTGGCCGGGTCGTCCGCGTTGAGGAGCGCGCAGTACTCGGTGTCGCCGCAGAATACGCCCTCGGCGCCGCAGAGCGGCTGGCACGAGCGGGGCTGCGGGGGGAAGCCCGGGATCGGCGGCGTCTCCCAGCAGAAGGTGCCCTGCTCGCAGAGGTCGTAGAAATCGACGTTGCCGCCGTCGACGCGCGTGCCGCCGGGCAGATCCGCGAAGTTGCAGACCTGGCCGCCGCGCCGCTGGGCCGCCGCGGGGACGCACTCGAACGTGACGGCCGCGTTCGGCAGGCCGCTGTTGCGGATGACGACCGCGCACTTGTTCGGGGCCGCGCAGCTGTCGGCGACCCATGGGTCGCACTCGCCGCTCGGCGGGCCGGCGTCCGCGGGGCCCGCGTCGGTGGGCGGCCCGAGGTCGTCGGCCGGGGCGTTCATGTCCACGCCCATGTCGGCGGGCGGGGGCGGGGGCGGCGCGTCGTCGTCGTCACCACAGGCCGCAAGCGCCGAAGCGAACACCGCAGCGGAAATCATCCAGCTCTTCCAGGACATCGTCGTCATCCTCCGGGGCTACGCCGCGCCGAAGAGCGCCGCGCGAAGGCGTACGCTCACCTGCGTACGCCGAAGCGGCGGAAATTACCTGCGGCAGCGCACCGCGTCAAACGGCGCGGCCACGGACGCAGGACGCGCGGTCGCCGCGGAGGGGCCGCGGTCGCGCTCCCCGCCCTCACAACTCGTGGGGCATGCGATCGCGCGGCGAGCGGAAATAGTGCATCGGCGAGTAGGTGAGAAGATTCGAGACGCGCTCGGTGTAGAGGCACGCGTACTGCTCGACCTGATCGCCGAAGATGCTGACCTCGGGGCCCGACTTGAAGAGCGAGCCCCAGAACGGGTGGAAGGCCACGCTGATGCGGCGCTCGAGCTCGTCGATCTCGACTTCGATCGCGCGCAGGCGCTGCCGCACGCGGTCGATCGCGCGCTTCTCGCGGAGGCGCGCGACCTCGAGTTCGGCGCGCGTCGGCCCGTCGAGTCCGGGACCCGCCGCGAGCTCCCCGGCGCTCGTCGTCGAGGTCTGCAGCGCGTCGAGCTCCTCGAGCTGACGTGCCCACTCCTTGAAGCGACGCTGACGCGCGCGGAGCTCGTCGTAGAGGCCGTCTCGCGACTGCTCGAGTGACGCGTGGCGCCCGAGGTCGTCGCCGCAGCGCTCGTGCGCCGCGAGCTCTTCGGCCATCTCCTGCACGATCATGGCGGTGCGCCAGGCGCTGTCCTTTTTGGCGCGCAGGACGTCTCCGTAGATGTGATCGCCGACGTAGAGGATGCGGTCGCCGCCCGTCGCGAAGAGGCGCTCGAACTCCGCGATGTTGCCGCCCGCGTAGACGCGCCCGCGCTCGAGCTGCGTGGCCGCGCGCGCGGTCGAGGCGCCGTGCTCGTCGACCTCGAGCAACGCGGCGTCCTCCGTGAAGAAGCGTGGTTTGCCCGCGGCCGTGACGATGACGTCGAAGTAATTGCGCCACGAGGGGTATTCGGGACGCGCTTCGCCGAGCAAGTAGGTCATCAGACGATCGGTGTAGGCCGCGCGGCTGTTCGTGAGGACGAAGAGGCGCTTGCCCGCGCTGCGCAGCTTGTGGAGCGTCTCGGCGAGCAGCGGATCGCGCCGCACGAAACGTGGAAGATCCGAGAGCACCATGTCGAGGATGGTGCCGTCCTGGTGCGCGAGGTCGATGCACGCGCGGACGTCGCGGAAGAGCTTGTCGTAATCGACCTCGAGACCATCCTTCTCGAGGGCATCGACCGCGGCCGCGAACACGCACACTTCGCTGAGCGCATAGAGCGTGTCGACCCAGTGGTAACGCGGCGTGCCGACGCGGATGCGCTGCGTGTGATAGAGCGCGCGGCGCTCTTCGCGCGTCAGCTCGCGCATGCCGTGATAGGCCTTCTTCACGTAGCGGTAGCGGTCCATCTTCAGCACGTTCCCGTGCTTCTTGTCGATGAGCAGGCCGCGGATCGCGAAGTCGGTGCGGTACGGCATCGTGCGCAAGCGCTCGGGATAGCCGCGCGCGAGCAGCTTCTCGATGGTGGCCTCGATGCTCAGCCGGTCCATCTCGGGCTGGTGGTAGATGGCCAGCGTGTAGTCCATGTCGAAGCCGACGGCGTCGATCTGGTCGAGCCGCAGGTTGCGATTCACGTAGACGCGCCGCACGAGCGCAGGGGGTGGCCCAGCGTCCGCGACGAGCCGCAGCTCGGGGATCGGCAACAGCAGTTGCGCGGGGCCCTCGTCCGGGCCGAGCGCGGGGACGCCCGGCTCCGTGACTCCATCCGCCTCGCCCGAGGCTGCCGAATCTCTCACGCGCGGCACCGTAGCACGCGCGAACGCGTGCCCCGCCCGCAGCGCACCCGCGTCGATGCCACGAAAAACGCCGCCCCCTCGTGGGAGCGGCGTGCTCGGTGCCCGAGGGGAGCGGCGTGCGCTCAGTTCGGGGCGGCTGCCTTCGCGGCGGCGTTCTTCTTCTGGGAGTACACGCCGCGCGTCGGCGCGACGGCCGTGAGCCGCGGGTCGTTGGCGGTGTAGACGCTGACCTTCTTGCGGTCGCGGCCGAGGCGCTCGTAGCGCACGACGCCGTCGATGCGCGCGTAGAGCGTGTAGTCGCTGCCGACGCCCACGTTGTTGCCGGCGTGGAAGGTCGAGCCGACCTGCCGGACGAGGATACTGCCCGCGGTGATCTCCTGCCCCGCGTAGATCTTCACGCCGCGGTATTGCGCGCTGGAATCACGCCCGTTGCGCGTGGAGCCGCCGCCTTTTTTGTGCGCCATGGTCCTTGCCTCGTGTCTCGGTCAGGGTTGCAGGGAAGCGCCGGCGCTCAGGCCGAGACCCCGGTGATCTTGAGCTCGGTGTAGGGCTGACGGTGCCCGTTCTTCCGGCGGTAGTTCTTGCGGCGGCGGAACTTGAAGACGATGACCTTCTTCGCGCGATCCTGCGCGGTGATGGTCGCGGTGACGCGGGCGCCCGCGATGACGGGCTTGCCGACGACGACCGTCTCGCCGCCGACCATGAGCACGTCGCCGAGGACGATGCTCGCGCCGACCTCGCCTGCGAGCTTCTCGACGCGAAGGCGGTCGCCCTCGGTCACTCGGTACTGCTTGCCGCCGGTGCGGATGACTGCGTACATGGATGTGTCCTTTTCTGCGGCCCCGAGAGCGACTCCGAGGAGACCCCTCGTGGGCAAGGGGAGCGCAGTCTACGGATCCGGACCCGCCCTGCAAGCGGAAAAAAGGGGCGCGGGGCAGGGGCTTCCCGCGGGGCGGGTGCTACACCGCGCCCTCCCCATGCCCAAGCCGAAGTCGCCCAGCGGTCGCGGAAAGTTCACCAATCCCCCCACCCCCCCCGAGGAGAAGGTCGGGCCCATGCGGGTCGTCCGCCGCCCACCCGATGAGCGGAAGCGCCTCCCGCCCGAGCTCGAGGCCTTTGCTCGCAGCGACGACAAGCGGATCAGCCGCCCGCGCCCCGCGACGCGCCTCGACGATCCGCGGGCCGTCTACCTCGTGCCGGGCGTCGCGAACCGCCACGCGCGGGCCGTGTACGACGCGCACCTGCCGCTCATCCAGGGGCTCGTGGCCGCCCTCCCGCACGATGAGGACGGCGAGGCGCGGGGCGCCCTCGGCGAGGCCCTCGCGCACGCGGCACGCACGGCCCTCTGGCGTGGCCGCAGCATCACGAGCTTCGACGCCTTCGTCGAGGGCGTGCTCGGCCTCGAGCCGGGCCTGGCGCGGGCCATCGTCGAGGACGTCGAAGGCAGCTTCCCCGAGCCGATCGCCGAGCGCACCGTCGCGATCTGGATGCGCGTCGAGGCCGCGTTCGCCGAGGTCGGCGCCGCTCCGGGCGCGCAGATCGAGGTGACCGAGGAGGGCCCGGTGATCGTGATGGCGGTGCCCGCCACGCATGTCTCCTCCGCGCTGACCGCGGCCGCACAGTTGCTCGCGCCCTTCGCCCGCGAGGACGAGGACGCCCGCGCACGCGACACCCGCGGCGGTGCTGGCACGGCCGACTGGCGCGCGGACGCGCGGAAGGTGAATGACGGCGAGGACCTCGCCGTCGCCGACGACGAGGCACTCGCCGCAGCAGACGAAGACGAGGTCGCCGCCCTTCCCGCAGACGAGCGCGCCGCGGACGAGGACCAAGAGGCGCACACCGACGAGGACGCCGACGAGGACGCCGACGAGGACGCCGAGGCACACGGCGAGGCCGACGAGGATGCACAGGCGCACGACGAAGCGGACGCCGAAGCGGACGCCGACGAGGACGAGGACGCCGACGAGGACGAGGACGCCGACGAGGACGAAGACGCCGACGAGGACGAAGACGCCGACGAGGACGAAGACGCCGACGAGGACGAAGACGCCGACGAGGACGAAGACGCCGACGGGGACGACGAAGCGGGGGACGCGCCGACCGTGGCGGGGGATCGCGCCGCCGCACGTCCGGCGGGCGGCAACACGCCCGCGCCCAAGGCCGCGTGGGGTTCACGCGAAGCGCGCCCCCAGGGACGCGACGAGCGCGGGGGGCCGCCGGTCGATCGCGGGCCGCGCCGTGATGGGCCGCCGCCGCGCAGGTTCGGCGGCGATGCGCCGCAGGGCGATCGCGGGCCGCGCCGTGATGGGCCGCCGCCGCGCAGGTTCGGCGGCGATGCGCCGCAGGGCGATCGTGGGCCACGCCGGGATGGACCGCCGCCGCGCAGGTTCGGCGGCGATGCGCCGCAGGGCGATCGCGGGCCGCGCCGGGATGGACCGCCGCCGCGCAGGTTCGGCGGCGATGCGCCGCAGGGCGATCGCGGGCCGCGCCGGGATGGACCGCCGCCGCGCAGGTTCGGCGGCGATGCGCCGCAGGGCGATCGCGGGCCGCGCCGGGATGGACCGCCGCCGCGCAGGTTCGGCGGCGATGCGCCGCAGGGCGATCGCGGGCCGCGCCGGGATGGGCCGCCGCCGCGCAGGTTCGGCGGCGACGCGCCGCAGGGCGACCGTGGGCCGCGCCGTGACGGGCCGCCGCCGCGCAGGTTCGGCGGTGACGCGCCGCAGGGTGACCGTGGGCCGCGCCGTGACGGGCCGCCGCCGCGCAGGTTCGGCGGCGACGCGCCGCAGGGTGACCGCGGGCCGCGCCGTGACGGGCCGCCCCCGCGCAGGTTCGGCGGAGACGCGCCGCAGGGCAACCGTGGGCCGCGCCGGGATGGTCCGCCGCCGCGCAGGTTCGGGGGCGATGCGCCTTCACCGCCGCGTCGCGATGATCGTCCGCGGTCGGGGGGCTTCGGTCCGCCGAAGCCGCGCGGCCCGAAGAAGGGCTGACCTCCTCGCCCACGCGCGTCCCGCGGGAGATCTCGATCCCCGCTGGACGCGCTGAGCCGCTCTCGGGGGCTTGCGGACAAACGCCGCGGCCCCGGGGCACGAGGTAGTCGCCAGACGGGCGCGCGATGTGTTGGACAGGGGCGGTCGACGACGACCGTCCGGTGCTGGAGCGGCGCGCGTGGTCGAGGATCGCGCTCTGGCGCGGTCGCAGCGGCCGGATCGCAGGGGGCCCAGGGTGCGCGTGGGCCGAGCCCGGCTGGCGCGCGCCCGGGGACCGAGCTCAGCCGCCGGTCTGCTGCATCCCCTCGCGGGCGGCGCCGTTGTTCGGGTCGAGGCTGAGCGCCCGCTGGAAGGCGGCCCGCGCGCCGGCGCGGTTGCCCGCTCCGAGGTGTGCGCGCCCGAGCGCTGCGAGGAAGGGCGCCGACGTCGGCTGGAGTTGGACCGCCTTCTCGTAAGCGACCACCGCCCCGCGCGCGTCGTTCATCCTCAGGCGTGAGGCACCGAGGCCAGCGAACGTACCGGCGTGGCTCGGGTTGAGGGCCGCGGCGCGCTCGTAGACGGCGGACGCCTCGCGGTAGCGACCCGCCGCGAAATGACCGCGCGCAGCCTCGCGCAGCGCGTCGAAGGGGCTCTGCGCCGCCGCGGCCGGGGCCTCGGCGGCTGCTGCGCCCCCGCTGCGCTCACCGCCGCTGCGCTCGTTGCCGCTGCGCTCGGTGCCGCGCTCACCGCCGCTGCGCTCGCTCCCGCTGCGCTCGGTGCCGCGCTCACCGCCGCTGCGCTCGCTCCCGCTGCGCTCGGGCTCGGCGACCGCGACCACTGGAGGCGCTGCCTCCGGGCTGCGCCCGAGGCTGAAGAAGCTCCCGCCGTTCGCGCGCATGTCGACGACCTGCTCGCTCGGCGCATGGCCCTCGGCGGTCATCGTGACGGTGTACGTGCCGGGGGGGAGCCGGAGCGTCGCCGGCGTCGTCCACGCGTCGCTGCGCCCTGCGACCGTGACCCGCGCGCCGGCGGGCTCCGTGTTGAGCGACCACTCGACCTCGGCCGGGGCGGCTTCGGCGGCCGCGGGCGGCTCGGCGGCGCCCGGGATGGGCGGCGCGACGGCGAGGCCGGGGTCCCCGAACGGCGGCACCTCGGCCGGTGCGCCGGGCGCCGTCGGAGCGGCGGCGAGCGCGCCGAGCGACGCGTCGAGCGCCTCCTCGGCCTTCGACTTCACGTAGAGGTAGCCGCCCACGCCCACGGCGGACGCGAGGCCGCAGAAGCCGAGCAGCCCGAGGAGCAGGAAGAGCCCGATTTTGCTCTTCTTTTTGACGGGTGCAGGGGAGGACGTCGCGCCGGGGCTCGTCTGGACGCTCGGACTCGAGGGGGCACCGGACGCAGGCGTGGGCAGCGGGGCGGCGCCGGGCGCGAAGCCCTGCGGCGCCGGTGCGAAGCCTTGCGGTACCGGCGCAAAGCCCTGCAGCGACGGCGGCGGCGCGACGCGCGACGACGCGGCGGCGAGGCCCTGCTGCAGCACGCTCTGGACGTCGACCGCCTTCGTCTCGGCGAGGTCGTCGTAGTCGAGGTCGTCGCCGCCGCCGGAGAGGACGGAATCCGCCTGGTCGGCGTCGAGCGCCGCGAGCTCGTCCGTCGCGTCGCGGGGCGGAGGCGGGCTGAACGACGGGGGAGGCGGAGGCGGGGGAGGCTTGCTCGGCTGGGGCTCGCCGAGCAGGACCGGGCCGCCGGGCGCGGGGGGCGGAGGCGGAGGCGGAGGCGGCTTGCTCACGGTCGGCGCGGGCGGGAGGACCGCGGGCATGCCGAGCATGGTGGAGGACCTGGGCTTCTGCGGAGACGTCACGGGCGCACCGGTGGCGGGGGTGGAGGTCGACGGAGCGGGCGAGGAGACGACGGGGAGTCCGAGCAGCGTGGCGCTCGGGGCGCGCGGCGGACGGGCAGCGGCCGCATCGGGAGCGCCGGAGGCCTCGGGCAGGAAGGGCTCGAGCGAGCGGCGGACCTGCTGCGCGGAGAACGGGCGCTCGCGCGGCTCGCGCGCGAGCAGAGATTGGAGCAGCGCCTGCGCGCCCGCCGGCAGCTGTGCGGGCAGCGGCGGCAGCGGGCGCGTCGCGTGCGCCTCGAGGACGTCGGCGTCCTCGCCCTCGAAGGGCGGTCGGCCCGCGACCATCTCGAAGAGCACGCAGCCGAGCGCGTAGAGGTCGCTGCGGAAGCTCACGAGCTTGCCCGTCGCCTGCTCGGGCGACACGTACGCGGCCGTCCCGAGCACGTCGAAGACCTGCTTCGAGCGGACGTGGGCGGCGACGCCCGCGTCCACCAGGACCGCACGCGGCGCGCGCCCTGCCTGCGGCGCGAGGATGACGTGCCCCGGCTTGAGGTCGCGCTGCAGCAACCCCGCGCGATGAAGCTCGTCGAGCGCCGAGGCGAGCTGCGCGGCGATCGCGAGCGCCTCGGGCACGGGCAGCGCGCCGTCACGCGCGAGGCGCACGCGGAGCGATTCGCCCTCGATCAGCGGGCGGAACAGCCAGGTGAGGTCGCCCGCTTCGCCCGTCGCGGAGGGCATCGCGAGGTTCGCGCTCGTGAGCGTCGCCTGCTTGACGAGCTCGCGCTTGACGCGCTGCCGCTCGGCCGTGTGCATGGCGCCGACGGGGTGGAGCACCTTGAGCAGGCCGCGGCGCCCCGCCTGGGGCTCGTCCGCCACGTAGAGCGTGCCGGTGTCGCCGCGCGCGAAGGGCGCGACCGCCGTGAAGCGCGCAGCGAGCTCGGGCGGGAGCGGTTCGACCAGTTGCTCGATGCCATGCCGCGCATCGCGCGGGCAGGCGGGCTCGGTCGGGGCGAGGACGATTCGGCAGAAGGGGCAGACGAGCATGGGCGTGGTTTCCGGCGCTTCGGGCGTGGCAGCGTAGGCCCCGAGCACCCCGGGGGTCAATGCGCCACGGTCGGTCGTGGCGCGTCCGCTCCGACGCCGGGCGCGCCGCCCTCGTTGGGTCTGCGCGACGCGCGCAGTTCGAGCGCGAGCACCAACCACACGAGGCCGTGCGTCGCGAGGCGCGCCCCCGTCGGCTCGGCCCACACGCGCTCAGCGAGCCAGCGGTCGCCGGGCGCGTAGGCCACGAGCACGGTGACGGCGTAGACGAGCCCCGCGATCCCTCCCGCCGCACACTCGAGCGGGAGCAGCCACGACAGATACCAAGGGTGCACCTGCGGCGCGAGGAGCAGCACGCCGAGCAACACGCCGCGCGCGGCCTCGAGCGGCGCCGCGCCCCGCCGCACGAGCCATGCGCCGAGCGCGACGACGAGCGCGACGACCAACCCGCGCGCCAGCAGGCCGGCGACGTAGGCGCGCTGGAAGTCCGTCGGATCGGGGACGCTCTTCTTCGGTCCGACGAGCCCCGCGCGCGGGTCGAGGGGCGTTCCGCGCACGCGCTCGAGCACGCCGCGCAACGCGGGCAGCCGGATGTGCGTCGGGGCCGACCGCGTCCACGCCGCGATGCCATCCACGGCCAGCCCGGCGAACCCCTCGACCAGCACGAACGCGCCCTCGTTGCCGCGCCAACGGCGGGTGTAGTGGCCGAGTCCGCCCGGCGCGTCCCCCCCGGCCCCCGCGAGCGCGACGAGCGGCGTGACGGCGAGCGCAACCGCGAGCACCGCGGCGCGCCGGTCGCGGAGCGCGACGAGCGGCGCGAGGACGAGCCCGACCAGCTTGGTCGCGCTCGCGAGGGCGAAGAGCCCCGCCGCGAGCACCGCGCGCGACCGCGTGAGGGCGAGCACACCCGCGGCGATCGTGAGCCCCGCGACCGCATCGACGTGCCCCGCGAGCGCGCTCTCCGCGAGGGCGAGCGGGCAGAGCGCGAACGCGAGCGTGGCGCGCGAACGCCAGCGCTCAGGGGCGAGCGCGGCGACGAGCGGCACCGTCCCGAGGTGCGCGGCGAGCATGAGCGCCTTGATCGGCCACGGCGCGTGCGCGACCGCCGCGCAGAGGACGAAGAGGGCCTGCGCGAACGGCGGGTAGATCGTCGGGATCTCGGCGTTGTTGACGTGCCGCCAGAGCGCGTCGCGCAGCGGCACGAGCGCGGCGGCGTCCGGCGCGAAACGGTACGGACTCGTGCCCGACAGCGCGACGCGCCCGTCCCAGAGATAGCGGTAGAGGTCGTCCGAGAGCACCGGCGGAGCGAGCACCAACCCCGCGCCGGCGACGAGCGCGCACAGCCCGCCGAGCCACAGCGCGCGCCGCGGCGAGAGCGCACCCGCCGTGACGATCAGCACGCCCCACGCGAGCGACGCGCCCGCGACGCAGAGCGCCGTGGACGTCGGCGAGCCCGTCCGCGCGGCCGTCCACGCCGCGCCGAGCAGGAGCAGCGTCACCGCGAGCGCCGCGACGTGCGCGACGCGGCTCACCGCGGCGACATCCGGCGTCCGACCGCCCCGCGCCCGAGACGACGCTGCCCTCGCACCGGCGCGGAGGCCGGAGTCGGGGGCAGCAGGGGAACGAGCGATCGGAGACGACACGGGAAGGGCCGGGCGAGCGAGGCGGACACCGCCCGGGGGCGCTCCCCGACGCGCGCCCTCAGATCGTGAAGCTCGCGATGGGCAGCCGCTGCGTGGGCGCGAGGGTCACGTTGTAGACGCCGTAGATGCGACCACCGACCGAGATGGACGTCGTCGCGACCGTCGGGCCTGCGCCGCCACACTCGCCCCAATAGTGGACCTCGATCCGGTACTGCCCTTGGGGCGGCTGGGGCGTGTTCCAGAAGACGTTCTCGATCGTGTTGTTCTGCTGGTCGGAGCGGCAGCGGCCACGCGCGTCGTGGTCGAGCATCGCGCCCGAGGCCAGCTGCGTGTTCTGGTAGCTGACCGTCTGGCCCTGCGGGTCCGTGACGTAGAGGTCGAGGTCGGCCGGGCTGTTCCACGCGAGCGTGATCTGGATGGCGCCCGACTGATAGCCGCAACCCTCGTCGATCTGGCCGTTGCAGTTGTCATCGAGGCCGTTGCACTGCTCGGGCGCGCCCTGCGCGCACGTCGCCTCGACGACCTGCACGCCCGCGCCCATCTGCGGCGCGTTGACGGTCACGGTCGCCTGCATCGGCGGGGGCGGCGGTGCGTTGATCGTCACGGTCGCGCTCGGCGGCGGGGGCGTCGTGAGGAAGGCGCCGCCCCGGAGGCGGAAGTCGCAGCCGGCGCCGACGAGGAGAATGCTGGATACGGCGAAGATCGCTTGCTTGTTCATGGATGAAAACGCCTCCTACGGGGCACTCGGGCCTACCTGTGGCGCGCGGACCTTACGTCGCGCGCCTGCACCTCGTCAAACGCGGCCCACCCCACGCGCGGGCCCATGTCGGCCACGGACGAACACCACGGCCGATGCATTCACGCGCGGGCCGACCGGCCACGCGGGGGCGCTGCCCATGCGCCGCGCACGAGGTGGCTCACTCCGCCGCGTCTTCGAGCGGCGGCGGCTGACCCGGCCCCGCGCCGGGCTCGCCGAGGATGAGCCGACGCACCCGCTCGGGATCGCGCACCTCGAAGAGGATGGGCGGCACGCGATCCTTCGCGGGCGTGACGGCGCCGAGCGCGCCGCTGTCACCGAGCGCGCGCGCGTCGGGGCCGTCGAGCAACAGGTAGAGCGTGTAGAGACCGTTCGCGCGGGGCTCCTGCGCGACGTCGACGATGCGCCGCCGATCGACGCTCAATTCGGTGCGACCGCGGCGGATCAAGAGGCGGCGCTCGGTGAGCAAATACTCGGTGTCGAGCGCCATCGCGCGGCTTCGGAGCAGGCCGTACCAGAGCAGGTACGCCCCGACGCAGAGCACCGTCCCGAACGCGAGGAACGTGCTCGCGAAGAAGAAGACCCACGTCCACGAGCGCACCTGCATGCCGAGGTGCTCGAGGCCGAGCAGGTGCGTCGCCATGCGCCACTCGTACCAGCCCGCGAAGGCGACGAGCGCCACGCCCGCTGCCGCCGTCGCGAGCTCGCGCCAGTCCGGTGCGGCCCGCTCGGGCGCGCCTCCCCAGAGCAGGCTCTCGTCGGGGTCGAGGCGCTCGGCGAGCTTCACGTCGGTGTCGCCGGCGCGCTCCGACGGCGCGACGTCGCGCAGGATCGCGAACAGCGCGTCGGGCGCCTGCACGTCGTGCATCACGAGGCGCTGCGTGCGCTGGAACGGCCCGAACGGCACCGCGCGCTCGAGCTCGAGGTCACCGACACCCGGCGCGCTCGGGTGCCACGCGATCCGCGCGAGCGTCACGGCGTGGCGATCCATCGTCCGGCGCGCGCGCCCGCGCCGCCAGAGGATGCGGCGATCGGTCACGAGGAACTCGCACGGATCCAGCAGAAAGCGCGGCGCGACGTGGAAGGCGAGCGCGGTGAGCGCGAGGTACGCGACCATCGAGAGCGTCGGCCGCAGCGCGTGCACGTCGGCCGCGTAGAGCAACCCCGCGAAGAGCGCGGTGTCCGCCGCGAACACCGCGAACAACAGCGGCGGGAGCCGCCAACGCAGGCTGCGCGTCACGCCCCGCACCGGACCGCCGCGCCAGAGCACGCGCTCGCTCGGCAGCAGCCGCCAGGATCGGGTGGGATCGGAGTCCATGGCGCGTGTCGAGCCTACCAGAGGCGTGCGGCCCGGCCACGGCGCGCGCCTTGCCCTGCAGGCCCGCGCCACACCGCGCGACGGATGACCGAACGGTGACCACGCGCGCCGTGCGGTGCGGCGGCGTTCGCGCTAGTCGAGGTCACCCGTGGACATCGCCGCCATCGTGAACCTCAACGCCCGCAGCGGATCGCACGCGGTCGTGCGCGATCTCCGCGCGCTCCTCCCGGGCGCGCGCATCGAGGCGACGTCCTCGGCCGCCGAAGCGGACCGCGTGCTCGACACGCTCGCCGCCGCGCCGCCGCGCGTGCTGCTCTCCGGCGGCGGCGACGGCACCGCCGCGGGCCTGATCACCGGCCTCCGCGCCCGCGACGTCGCCCTCCCCGCGCTCGGCATCCTCCCGCTCGGCACGGGCAACGGCTGGGCCCGCGCCACGGGCATCCGGCGCGTGCGCGAGTCGCTCCGGCACCTCGCCTCGCTCGACGGCGCCCCGCCGCCGATGCTCGAGTTCGACCTCGTCGAGGCGGAAGGCCGCCTCGCTCCGTTCGCCGGCACGGGCTGGGACGCCGAGATCATCAGCGACTACCACAAGCGCCGCGACGCGATGCCCGAGGCCGTGCGCGCGCGCGTCGGCGGCACGACGGGCTACCTCGCGAGCCTGTTCACGCGCACGATCCCGCGGCACCTGGTCGGCGGCGGCCCGCCGCGCGTGCGGCTCGTCAACACCGGCGCGCCGGCGCTGCAGCTCGTCGAGGGCGGCCGCATCGTCCCGGTGCCGGGCGGCGAGGCGGGCGCGGTGCTCCACGAGGGGCCGATGAGCGTCGCGGGCGCATCCACGGTCGAGGAGCTCGGGCTCGGGTTCCGCGCCTTCCCGCACGCGCGTGACGTTCCCGGACGCATCTGCGCGCGCGTCTACGGCGCGACGGCGATGGAGGCGACGCTGCGCCTCCGCCAACTCTGGCGGGGCGACCATCCGCTGCCGAAGAGCGCGATCTTCTTCGTGACGTCGTGCCGCTGGGAGTTCGATCGCGACGTGCCCTTCGAGATCGCCGGCGACCTGCTCGGCGACCGCCGCGTCCTCGAGATGCGCGCGGCGCACCAGCGCGCGCCCCTCGTCGACTGGGGCGCCCTCCGCGCCCGCCACTGAGGTCACCGCCCCCGCAGGCCTCCGCGCGTGTCCGCGGGCCACGGCCTGCCCAGCGGCCCCCCCGCCGAGCACGCCTCCGACGCGTCCAAGTGTTCATATTTCCTTGACTTTCCGGCGCGTGCCGTCTTGTCTACGGCGCATGCACCACGACTCTCCGCAAGCCCCGCGCCTCGACGCGGCCGCCTCCCACGTCCGGAGCCGCAGCGACCTCGCGCCGGAGGTCGGGCTCGTGCTCGGCTCGGGGCTCGGCGGCTACGCCGACACGCTCGCCGCGCGCACGGTGATCCCCTTCGCCGACGTGCCCGGCATGCCGGTGTCGCACGTCGTCGGCCACGCGGGCAACCTCGTGCTCGGGCGCGTGGGCGACGGGGGGCTGCCCGTCGTCGCCATGCAAGGGCGTGTGCATCTCTACGAGGGGCACCCCGTCGCGGACGTCGTGTTCGGCGTGCGGCTGATGATCCGGCTCGGCGCGAAGATCATCCTCGTCACCAACGCGGCCGGCGGGATCGGCGACGGCATGCGGCCCGGCGACCTGATGCGGCTCGACGATCACCTGAACCTCACGAGCCAGAGCCCGCTCACCGGCGCGAACGAACCCGCCCTCGGCGTGCGCTTCCCGGACATGACGCGCGCCTACGATCCGGCGCTCGGCGCGCTCGCGCACGAGGTCGCGGCGGCCCAGGGCTTCCCGCTCCTGCAGGGCGTGTACGCCGGGATGCTCGGGCCGCAGTACGAGACGCCCGCCGAGGTGCGCATGCTGCGAACGCTCGGCGCGCACGCGGTCGGCATGAGCACCGTGCTCGAGACGATCGCCGCACGGCACATGGGCGCGCGCGTGCTCGGCGTGTCGTGCATCACGAACGTCGCGGCCGGGCTCTCGGGTGAAACGCTCGACCACGCGGAGGTGACGGACGTCGCCGAGCGCGTGAAGGGGCGCTTCACGGGGCTGCTCGAGGGCGTGCTGCGCGGCATCGCGGCGGGCCGGGGCGCCGCGGCGTGAGCGGCGACGCGGCAGCGATCGATTGGGACGCGCTCGTCGCGGCGGCGACGGCCGCGCGCGAGAACGCGCACGCGCCCTACTCGCGGTTCCAGGTGGGGGCCGCCCTGCTCGCCGACGACGGGCGCGTCTTCGCGGGCGCGAACTGCGAGAACGCGAGCTACCCGCTCGGGCTGTGCGCGGAGCGCGGCGCGATCTCCACGGCCATCGCGGCGGGCGCGCGACGCTTCCTCGCCTGCGCGATCGTCACGAGCGGCCCCGGCGCGGCCGCGCCGTGCGGCGGGTGCCGGCAGGTGCTCGCGGAGTTCGCGCCGTCGTTCCCGGTGCGTTCGCTCGCGCTCGATGGGAGCAGCGCGCTCGAGACGACCGTCGCCGCGCTGCTCCCGCATGCCTTCGACGCCGCGCAGCTCGCGCAGGCGACGCGGGGTCCGGCGTGAGCAGCCACGCGGGCGCGACGACCGGCGTGGACACGTCGTCGCCCGACCTCGTCGTGCGCGGCGGCACCGTCGTGACGATGGACCCGGCGCGCCGCGTGATCGTCGGCGACGTGCACGTCCGCGGCCGCGAGATCGTGCGGATCGGCCGCGTGCAGGCGCCGCCGGGCGCGCGCGTGATCGACGCACGCGGTTGCGCCGTGATGCCGGGCTTCGTGCAGACGCACGTGCACCTCTGCCAGGCGCTCTTCCGCGGGATGGCCGACGACCTGCCGCTGCTCGCCTGGCTGAAAGAGCGCATCTGGCCGCTCGAGGCCGCGCACGACGAGCGCTCCCTCGACGCGAGCGCGCGGCTCGGCCTCGCGGAGATGCTGCGGGCGGGCACGACGACCATCCTCGACATGGGGACGGTGAACCACCACGACGCGGTCTTCGAGGCGATCGCCGCCTCCGGCATGCGCGCGTTCTCCGGCAAGGCGATGATGGACACGGGCGACGGCGTGCCGCGCGGCCTGCGCGAGACGACGAAGCGCAGCCTCGCCGAGAGCGACCGCTTGCGCGCGCGCTGGCACGGCGCCGAGGACGGTCGCCTCGGCTACGCCTACGCGCCCCGCTTCATCCTCTCGTGCAGCGAGGCGCTGCTGCGCGGCGCGGCGGAGGCGGCCCACGCGACGCCGGGGGTGCTGCTCCACTCGCACGCCGCCGAGCACGCCGACGAGCGCCGGGCCGTGCGCGCGGCGCTCGGCCGCGACGACGTGAAGGCCCTCGCGGCCTTCGGCATCACCGGACCGCGCACCGTCCTCGCGCACGGCGTGCAGCTGCGCGCCGGGGAGATGCGCACGCTCGCGCGGGCGGGGACGCGCTTCGCGCACTGCCCGAGCGCGAACCTCAAGCTCGCGAGCGGCATCGCCGACGTCGTCGCGATGCGTGAGGCGGGCCTGCTCGTCGGGATCGGCGCGGACGGTGCGCCCTGCAACAACCGGATGGACCCCTTCACCGAGCTGCGGCAGGCGGCGCTCCTCGCGAAGGTGAAGCGGGGCGACGCGGCCGCATTGAAGGCCGAAGACGCCCTCGCGATGGCGACCATCGACGGCGCGCGCGTGCTCGGCATCGACTCATTCACCGGCTCCCTCGAGACCGGCAAGCGCGCCGACCTCGCCGTCGTGCGGCTCGACGCGCTGCACGCGGAACCGGGCGGCGGTGCCGTCGCGCGGCTCGTGTACGCGTGCACCCCGAGCGACGTCACGCACGTGCTCGTCGACGGCCGCGTGGTGGTGGAGGACGGCGCCTTGCGCACGCTCGACCTCGACGCGGTGCGCGCGGCCGCGCGGCGCGAGGGCGAGCGCGTCCGCACAGCGCGCCGAGCTCGGCTGAGTCGCACAGCGGCGGCGCGGCGCGCGCGACGGGGCTCAGCGGCCTTCGAGCTGGGCGACCTGACGCTCGACGTCGGCTCGGTCGAGCGCGCCGGGCGACGCGATCTCGAGGTAGCGCTTCAAGTGCTCGAGCGCGTCGGCGCGCCCGCCGGCGAGGCGCATGCTCTCGCCGAGGATCCGGTGCGCGTCGGGCAGCCAGCCCGGGCGCGCGTCCATCGCCTCGCCGAGGAGCACCGCGCGCGAGAGCGAGGCGCGGGCGTCGGTGGAGCGATCGTCGTCGATCTGCAGGCGACCGAGCCGATACCACCACGCGCCGTTGTCCGGCTCGCCCTCGAGGGCGCTCTCGTACGCGCGGATCGCCTCGGGGCGCCGCCGCAGCTGGTCGTGGCAGTCGGCGACCGCCGCCCACGCCTCGTAGCGCCCGGGCTTGAGCGCGAGCGCCTTCCGGAGGTCGTCGAGCGCGTCCTGCACGGCGCCCGAGCGGAGCCGCACCTCGCCGCGGATCCACCAGGCGTCGGCGAGGCTCGGATCGCGGGCGATCGCGGCCTCGACGTGCTCGAGGGCCTTGCCGTAGTTGCCCGCGTCGAGTGCCGCCCAGCCCGAGTAGAGATGGAACTCGCCGCGCGTTCCGTCGAGCGTGACGGCGCGATCGAAGTGCTGCTGCGCGGCCTGCGTACGCCCGCGCGCGAACTCGATACGTCCCATGAAATGCTCGGCTTCGGCGCTGTTCGGGCGCGCGACGGACACGCGCCGCAGCGTCTGCTCCGCCGCGTCGATCTCGCCGGCGGCGACCTGCGAGGAGCCGAGCCGCAGGAGCAGATCCGGGTCGTCCGGCCGCGCGCGGAGCGCCTGGTCGTACATCGCCGTCGCTCGGACGGCCTCGCCCTTCGCCTCGTAGACGAGGCCGCGCTCGAGCGAGAGCCCCGGGTACGCGGCGTCGCGCGCGGAGAGCGCATCGAAGGTCGAGGCGGCCTCGGTGAGCTCGCCGGAGCGACGCAGCGAGACGCCGAGCCCGAACGCCGACGGCGCATCGGTGACGTCGAGCGCGAGCGCCGCCCGGAACTGCGCCACGGCCTCCGGGATGCGGTTCTGCTCGAGCTCGGACTCGCCGAGCAGTCGATGGACCTCGGCCGTCTGCGGGACACGACGCGCGGCCTCCTCGAGGAGCGCGGCGGCGTCGCTCGGCCGCTCCGTCTTCGTGAAGAGACGCGCGAGCGCGAGGTAGCCGTCGAAGCGCGTCGGCGCGGCGGTGACCGCTTCGCGGAAGTGCTGCTCCGCGCCCGCTTGATCGTGGAGCGCGACCGCAGCGCCGCCGAGCGCGAGCAAGACGTCCGCGTCGCCCGGTCGCTCCTGCGCGAGCGCACCGAGCGCGGCGCGCGCGTCCTGCGCGCGGTCGAGGTGCAGCATCGCCTGCGCTGCGCCGAGCTTCGCGTCCTGCGCGACGGTGCGCGCCCCCGCGAGCGCGGGCGGCTGCGGGGAGACGGCCGCCGCCGCCTCGAAGCGCGCGAGCGCCTCGGCGTAGCGCCGCTGCGTGAGCAGCACGCGCCCAGCCCCGAGGAGCGCGTCGAGCTGCTGGGGTGCGAGACGCAGGGCCGCCTCGTAGGCGTCGCTCGCCTCCGCGTGCCGGCCGCGGCGCTCCTGCATCGCGCCGATCAGCCCGAGCGCCTCGACGCGCTCGCGGCTCGATCCACGGAGCCTCTCTCTGCCGACCGGCGCGAGCCCCGCGGCCTCGCGCGCAAGCACGAGCGCGCGGTCGACGTCACCCGCGCCGGAGAGCGCCCGCGCCTGCGCGGTGCGGGCCCCGACGTGCTTCGGGCTCGCAGCGAGGGTCGCATCGACCGCCCGCGCCGCGCCGGGCGCCCCCGCCGCGAGCAGCGCGCGAGCGAGCCCCCACTGCGCGCGCGCACCACCACCGCGGGCGAGGGACGCGCCGAACTTCGCGACGGCTTCCGGCCCCGCCCCCCGCGCGAGCGCGATCTCTCCGGCGAGCAGATCCGCGGTCGCGTCGCTGCCCGGCCCCGCGGCTGCGAGCGCCGACTGCGCAACGTCGAGCTCGCCCCGCTGGAGCGCGGACGCGGCGCGCGCGAGCGAGATGCCCGGCCCCTCGACGCCGCGCTCCTCCAACCGCGCGAAGATCCGCGAGACGCGCGAGCTCGAGGCCGAGTCGGCCCCGAAGCGGTGCTGATAGAGCGACTCGTGCAGCGCGCTCCGCTCGAGCAGCGCTCGGTTGAGGCCCTGCTCGCGGCGCGCGCCCGCCAGCGACACGAGCCCCGCGCGCACGTCGGCGTAGGTGTCCGGCGCGGCGAGGCGCTCGGCGTTGCGGATGGCGCTCTCGGTGCCCGCCGCGTCCCCAGCGGCAGACGTCAAGGACTCGAGCGCGTAGACACCGAAGAAGCCGTGGCGCGTGGCGCCGAGCGACGCGCCGGCACCGCCGACGACGACCAGCACCGCGAGGGCGACGAGCGCGATCCGCTTGCGGCGACGCGCCGCGAGCTCCTCTGCATCCACCTCGTCGACCGCGCTCTTCGCGGGGGTCTGAACGCGCGCCCGCACCGGCGCGGCGAGCCCGAGGTCGATGCCGGACGGCGGGAGGCTCGCGCCGTCTCGCTGCGGCAGATCGTCGAACTCGCCGCCCGCGCCGAGGCTGGCGCCCGCATCGCCGGCGGCCCCCGTGACCGCATCGAGATCGAGTTCACCGAAGGCCGCTCCGCCCACGCCGCGCTTGCCGTCGCGCGACCGCAGTTCGTCCCCGAGCTCGAGCGACGGGTCCGCGCCGAGCGGCTCCTCGGAGGCACGCGGCCCCGGCAGCGCCGGGAGATCGAACCCGCCGCGCGTCGCGGGGAGATCGCTGAAACCGCCCGGCGTCGGGAGGTCGAACATGCCGAGGGCGCCGCCCACGGCCGGCGCGGGCAGGTCGATGCTCCCGCGGGCCGCGGGCAGGTCGAGCTCCCCGAAACCAGTGCCCCCGACCGCAGAGGGCGCGCCGCCGATGGCGATCACCGGGGCTGCTGCGACATCCGGGCGGCGCGTCGGCAGGTCGAATTCCGAGAACGGACTCGCGCTCTTCAACTGCGGCAGGTCGTCTTCGCGGGAGCGCCCCTGCGCGACGGCGGGAGTCGACCCGCGCGGAGCCGGCAGGTCGAGCCCGTCGAAGACCTGCGCCGGGGTGCGCGGGAGGTCTGCGCCCGTCGAACGCTTGGCGGGCATCGGGAGGTCGAGGTCGTCGAGGTCGGCGACCGACGTGCGCGGCACGGCCCCTGTCGGCCGCTTCACCGCGAGCGCATCCGCAGCGACAGGCGCGCGGAGCGCAGGCAGATCGAACGAGAATGCGTCGTCAGCAGGGCCGGATGCGGCCACGCCCGCGCTCGTGGGACGGCGCGGCGCGGGCAGGTCGAACTCGAGGTCCGCGAAGGAGGCCGGGTCCGCGGCGTGCGAGCGCGGCGGGCGCGGGTGCGGGTGCGGGCGCGGGTGCGGCGGGAGCTGGAGCGAACGGCGAGAAGTCGCCGCCGGCCGACGGGCGCCGCGGCGCAGGGAGATCGATCTCGAGATCGTCCAACGTCGCAGGCGCCAGCGACGGCGCAGCCTGCGGCGGCATGCGGCGCGAGGGACGGTTGTCGCGGCGCAGGCAGATCGAGGCCGAGGTCGAGGTCGTCGAATGCGGCCGGCGCCGCAGGCGCTGTCGGGCAGCGCGGGGGCAGCAGGCACCGCGGGCGCAGCAGGCACCGCGAGAACCATAGGCGCAGCGGCCACCACGGGCGCAGCGGGCGCGACGGACGCGGTGGGCGTCACGCGCGCAGCGGGCGACGGGAACGGCGCCGGCACCGATGGCGACGCGAGCGCGGAGGGGGACCTCGGGACGTACGGCGTCACCTTCGGCGCCGGGAGCCGGCGGCGGCGCGCCCGCGATGCCGAGCAGCGTGCGCATCGGGACGGCAGCCGACCCGCGGGATCGCTGCGGCAGGCGGGGCCCCCGGCTCAGCCGACGGCGCGGGCTCCGGCGCGGCACCCGACTCACCGGGCGGGGCGGGCTCCAGCGCGGCCGCATCCGGCTGCACCGTGAAGGACGAGCCGCACTTCGTGCAGCGCATCTTGATGCCCGCCGCCGGGATACGGCGCTCATCGAGCGAGTAGGACGCCTTGCAGGACTCACATTCGGCCGAAATCATGCGGCGGCCAGCTTACCACGGGTGCCCTTGACGCGAGAGGAAGTCGGCCATTAGGCTCCGCCCACCGTGGCCGCCGACAAGCGCACCGTGACGCTGGACCTCGCGGGTGCGCGATATCGCCTCACCTCCGACGCCGAGGAGGGCCACCTCGAGCACCTCGCGCGCATGATCGACGAGCGCGTCGCCGCCCTCGGCCCGAAGGCGACGCGCGCGGCCTCGCCGTCGCAGCTTCTCGCCGTCGTCGCGCTCGGGCTCGCCGACGAGCTGCTCGCGGCCGAACAACGTGCGCGCGCCGCTCGAGGACACCACGCGCAAGGCCGTGGCGATCCGCGCTCGAGCGCATCGATCGCCGCCTCGCGGACGACGCGCGCGACTGACGGCGTCGCCGGCTCGAACGCGTCGAGCGAGCCGCGACCACGGCGCGGAACGGTCGCGAACCCGTGCCAAGGCCCGGCGACGCCGAGACGCGCGTCCGCCCCCATGCACGAGCCGACGTGGCGCGTAGGGCATCACGCCGGCACCTCGGGAACGGCACCTCGGGAACGGCACCTCGGGAGCAGCGTCGAGCGCATCTCGCGCGTGCCGCCGCGACGCCAGCGCCGCCGCACCGCACCGCACCGGGGTGGCCGACACGGACGGCTCGCCTATGCTCGCGCGCGTGAGCGTGCGCCCCGAGATGCCCCCCGAGTACGAGCAGCAGGTGCGCTTCCACGTGAAGTCGGAGCTGCGGCGGCGCATGCGCGGCGTCCGCGGGGCCATCGCCGCGGAGGCGCGGGCCGAGCGCTCACGCGCCATCGTCGCGCGGCTCCGGGATGACCCCTCCTACGCGCGGGCGCGCACCGTCGCGGCGTTCATCGCGGTGCGCGGCGAGGTGGACCTCGCGACGCTGCTCGCCGAGGCGCGCGCCGCCGGCAAGACGGTGCTGCTGCCCCGCGTGGACCCCGAGCACGACGTCCTCGTCCTGCACGTGCACGGCCCCTCCGCGCCCCTCGAGACGAGTTCCTTCGGCGTGTCCGAGCCGCGCGCGGACGCACCCATCGTCGCGCCACACAACGTCGACCTCGTGCTCGTCCCGGGCCTCGTGTTCGACGAGCGCGGACACCGCCTCGGCTACGGCGCCGGTTTCTACGACAAACTCCTGCCGACGCTCACCCGCGCCGTGACCATCGGGGTCGCGTTCGACTTCCAATTGGTCCCCGAGTTGCCGGACACACCGGGCGACGTGCCCGTCTCGCGGGTCGTGACCGACGCGCGCGTCCACGCGCCGATCGCACGCTGAACGGCCCGCGCGGGTGCGCCGCCCCCACCGCGCTAGACTGCGCGCGCGATGCCCGGCCGCATCCTGATCATCGACGACGACGCGGGCTTCGCGGGGGGCCTCGCGCGCAGCCTGCGGCGGCAGGGGCACGACGTCACGCTCTACGCGACGGCCGCCGAGGCGCGGCGCGGCGCGGACGCGAGCGCGGATGTCGTCGTCGTCGACTACCAACTCCCCGACGCCGACGGGCTCGCGCTCATCGACGAGCTGCACCACGTCGCGGGCAGCGCCGTGTTCCTGATGGCGACGGCCTTCCCCGACGTCGGCATCGCGGTCGAGGCGATGCGCCGTGGCGCCTTCGACTACGTCGGCAAGGGCTCCGACCCCCGCGAGTGCCTGCTGCGCATCGAGCGCGGCGTCGAGGTCGCGCTACTCCGGCGCCGCGTGGTCGAGGCGACGCAGTCCCCCGCGGACGCGGTCGCGGCGGCCGAGGCGCTGCTCGGCGAGAGCGTCGCCATGCGCCGGTTGCGGCAGCGGCTCGACGCGCTCGCCGAGAGCGCCGACACCACCGTGCTCGTCACGGGTGAGACGGGCACCGGCAAGGGCGTCGTCACGCGCCTCATCCACGCGCGCTCGGGCCGCGCGTTCGAGCCCTTCGTCGCCGTCGACTGCACCACGATCCCCGCGACGCTCGTCGAGAGCGAGCTCTTCGGCCACGAGCGCGGCGCCTTCAGCGGCGCGACGGGCGCCAAGCTCGGACGCGTCGAGGCCGCCGGCAACGGCACGCTCTTCCTCGACGAGATCGGCGAGCTCGAGCTCCCCATCCAGGCGAAGCTGCTGCGCCTGCTGGAGGAGCGCGAGTACACGCGCGTCGGCTCCACGCGCACGCGCAAGCTCACCGCGCGCATCGTGACCGCGACGAACCGTGACCTCGGCCGCGCCGTCGCCGAGGGCCGCTTCCGCGCCGACCTCCGCTACCGGCTCGAGGTCTTCGTCGTCGAGGTGCCCCCGCTGCGCGCACGGGGCGACGACGTCCTGCTCCTCGCCACGCACTTCGCGCGGGCGAGCGCACGCGCCGTCGGACGCAAGGAGCCGACGCTCGCGCCGGACGCCCTCGCCGCCCTGCTCCGCTACCCCTTCCCCGGCAACGTCCGCGAGCTGCGCAACATGGTCGAACAGGCCGTGCTACTCGCGCGCGGCAGCACGCTGACCCTCGACGCGTTCCCGGTGCTCGAGCGCGCCGAGAGCGGCTGGTCCCCGCTCGACGACGCGGACGCGGGGCGCGCCGACGACGAGCGCGCGCCAACCGCGCCGCCGCCGCGCTTCCCCTCGCTCCCGCCGCCACGCCTCCCCTCGCTCCCGCCCGCTGCCCAGCCGGCGTCCGCGCCCCGCGCCTCGCTCGACGGCATCCGTGAACGCCACCTCGTCGCGGAGCGGCAGCAGATGGTCGAGGCCCTCGAGCACGAAGGCGGCAACGTGGCGGCGGCCGCACGGCGGCTCGGCTGGTCGCGCTTCCAACTCCTGCGCCGCCTCGCGAAGCACGGCCTCCGCTGACGGCGCTCGTGCGCCTCCCGGCGATCCGAAGTGTGCGGATGCGTGCGAATCCGATCGGATTCTCCCTCGAAATCGCACAACATCGAACACTTTCGCACGAACCCGATCCGCGCCCCGTCCAACGCTCCCCGAAATCCGCGGCTTTTCTCCTTCATTTTTCGGATGCGTGGCCGACCGTCCGCTGGCACGGTCGTCGCATAGCCGCGCCGGGCACGACGAGCGGTCGGGACCAAGCACGGGGGAGTTCCATGGAGAAGCGGACGGCACGGATGACTTGGACCAACGCGGCAGCCCGCGAGGCGCTCACGCGCTACGAGCCGATGGTCCGCATGCTCGCGCGGCGCCTGCGCCCGCTCGCCGCGCTCGGCCAGGCCCTCGACGAGGACGACCTCTGCGCCGAGGGGCGCGTCGCCGTGCTCGAGGCGCTCTCCACGTACGAGGGCTTCGGCATCGAGGAGCGCACCTGGGTCCGCACGCGGATCCGTCAGCGCATGATCGACGCCGTGCGCCGCCTCGACCTGCGCTCGCGCGACGAGACGCGTGTCGCCGTGCGGCACGCGGCGGGCGAGCTGCCGGAGGGTGAGCTCGCCGAGCGCGGGCGCGTCATCGCCGCGCGGCGGCTCATCTCGTTCGACTCGGCCCCCCCCGATGGGGAGCCCCTCGGCCTGCGTCTCGAGGACACCCGCTCGCCGACCGCCGAAGAGACGCTCTTCGCCAACGCGCGGCGCGACGGCTTGCTCGCCGCGGTCGCGCAGCTGCCCCCGCGGCAGCGCGCGGCGGTCGAGCTGGCGCTCTTCGAGGGCCTCGCGCTCCGCGAGATCGGCGACCGCATGGGCATCAGCGAGTCCCGCGTCTGCCAACTCCAGAAGCGAGCCATCCACCACCTGCAGCGGGCCGTCGGCACGGTCCCGGCGGCGGTGGTGGCGGGGCCGGTTCCGGAGGCGCTCGAGGCCGAGGCCGCGGAGTAGCGCCTCCCGGGCGTCGAGCACCGTTGCGCGGCGCGACGCGCTTCGTCTATCGTGGGCCGATGAGTGGCGAGTGGACGCTGCCGGTCCCGAAGGGCTGGCACAGGGTCGCGGATGCGGGGTCGCTGCGCGTCGGAGACGTGCGGCCCGCGCGGATCGACGGGCAGGAGTTGGTCGTGTTCCGCACGGCGGCGGGGGAGCCGCGCGTCGCGGGTGCCTGGTGCCCGCACCTCGGCGCGCACCTCGGACACTGCGGCAAGGTCGAGGGCGAGCGGCTGCGCTGCGGCTTCCACGGCATGCGCTTCGACGCGAGCGGGCAGTGCGTCGAGACGGGCTACGGCACGAAGCCCCCGCCGACCGCGCGCCTCTCCCCGTGGGCGACGCGCGAGGCCTACGGGCAGATCTTCGCGTGGTACGACCCCGCGGGCACCAAGGCCGACTGGGAGCTCCCGACGCTCGACGAAGCGGGCTGGACGTCCTGGCGCTCGACCACGTGGCGGCTCCCGACGCACCCGCAGGACATCGCCGAGAATTCCGTCGATCTCGGGCACTTCGCCTGGGTGCACGGCTACCACGCGGTGCGCGAGCTGCGCGAGCCCGAGGCGGTCGGGCCGTGCCTCAAGGTCTGGTACGACTTCCAGCGCCCGCTCCCCGGTATCGCCGGCCGCAGGGGTCCGCGCCTGACGATCGCGATCGCCGGCGAGGTCTGGGGCCTCGGCTGCACGCTCGTCGACGTGCACATCGCGAGCCTCGGTTTCCGCGCGCGCAACCTCGTCGCCGTGACGCCGACGGCGAGCGGCGAGATCGAGCTCTGCGCGGCCATCAGCCTCGGCGGCGACGGCTCGCGGCGGCCCTTCGCGCTGCTGCCGCGCTGGGTGCTCGAGCATCTCGTCGCGCCGGGCGCGCTCGCGCTCTACGCCCACGACGTCGAGCAGGACTTCATCTACTGGAAGAACAAGCGCTACGAGCCGCGGCCGGCGCTCGCGGACGGCGACGGCCCCATCGGGCGCTACCGCCGCTGGGCGAGGCAGTTCTACGCGGCCGACGCCGACGACGCGGCACGCCCGGGACGTCGCGCCCTCGCCGCCCGCGCGCCCGCGCTCGCCGCTGCGACCTGACGACGACCACGCGGCGCGTTCACCCCGCCACGTGTTCGAGCACCGCGCGATAGCGCACGCGTCGCTCCGCGAGGCGCGCCATCGCGCGGCCGAGTTGCGCAAACGGATAGCGCTCGAGCCACGGCACCACCGCGCCATTCGCGGCGAGTTCGAGGACGTCGACGAGATCCGCGCGCTCGTCCTGCATCGCGCCGACCACGGAGAGCTGCCGCTCGAGGAGGCAGCGCGGATCGAGCGCGAGGGCCCGCGCGCCCGCGCCCGCGGGCAGGGAGAGCGCGACGAGCCGCCCGCCGGGCCGCAATCCGAAGAGCGCCTCGCTCGTCTGCGCGAGATTGCTCGACGTACCGAGGAGCACGTCCACCCCGCCGAGCGCCGCGAGCTCGTGTCCGGCGTGGGCGCGCACGGCGAGCACCTCGTCGGCACCGAGGGCGAGCGCGTCGGCACGCTTGCTCGCGCTCGACGTGATCGCGACGACCTCGTGCCCGTGCGCCCGCGCGATCTGCACGGCGAGGTGCCCGAGCCCACCGAGCCCGAGCACGCCGATCACCTCGCCCGGCCGCGGCCGTGCGCGTCGATAACCGCTCATCGCCGTGAACCCGGCACAGAAGAGTGGCGCCGCGTCCGCGGCCGAGAGCGCGGCGGGAACGCGCGTGCAGCCACGCGCGTCGGCCACCATCCACTGCGCGTGTCCGCCGCCGCTGCGCGCCCAGGTGCGCGGCGCGACGCAGTACTTCGGCCGTGCGCGCGCACAGGCGTCGCAGCGATCGCAGCCCGCCTGCACCCACGACACGCCCACGCGCTCGCCCGGCGCGAAGCCCGTCACACCGGCCCCGATCGCATCGATCACGCCGACAGGCTCGTGCCCCGGCACCACGGGAAGCGCGGCCGTGAACTCCCCGCGCCAGAGGTGCACGTCGGTGCCGCAAAGCCCGCTCGCCTCGACGCGCAGCCGCACCTCACCCGGCCCCGGCACGGGGAGCGGCGCCGCACGATGCACGAAGGGCGCGCCGGCGGTGACGAGCTCGGCGACACGCATCTCCCCGTTTTTCAGGAGAATTTCCCGCTCGCCCCAGCGGTGCACGAGGCCCATGCCCACCTCGAGCGCGCGCGCCTCGAAGCCGCGCACCGCCTCGTGGTAGGCCGCGAGGGATGCATCCGCGAGGAGCCTCGGGACGACCTCCTCGGGCTGCCGCGCGTCTGCGAGCGCGTCGAGCACTCCGGCCTGATAGCGCGCGAGCGTGTCAGCCGTCGCTGCGTCCGCGGATGCGTCACGCGCAAGGACACCGTCTTCAGTGATGACCTCGACCGGCGACGCGACGTCCTGTGCGATCGCGCCGCGCGACACCGCCCCCGAAGCGTCGGGTGCATGCGTCCGGCCGCTCATGCGGCCCCCCCGTCGTCGAGCGGCGTGTTCCCGCGCTCTTCGCCCACGATCGCGCGGATGCGTTCGAAATCGGCGACGAAGCGCGCGACCTCGGCGTCGCCGTGCAGGGTGTGGTCGCTGCGCTCGACGATCACGGTCGCGAGGTTCGGGCAGGCCCGCAGCGCCTCACGCAGCAGCGCGTGCACCGCGTCGGGTACGTCCCCGACGTGGCTGTCGCGGCGGAAGGGACGCCCGCGCGGATCGCTGCGCGGATGATCGAGCTCGCCGCCCGCGACGTGGAGCTCGTGGACGCGCGCGAGCGGATACCGCGCGAGCAGCGCCTCGGGCGCGACGTCGAAGTTCACGGCCTGGCAGTAGAGGTTGTGCAGATCGAGCAGCAGGAAGCCGCCGCCCGGCGCGAGCAGATCCTCGAGAAAATCCGGCTGTTCCGCGACGTCACGCGGCCCGAACGCGAGCGCGAGATTCTCGAGGCCAAAGGCCATCCCCGCCGCATCCGAGAGCCGCGCGAGCCGGTCGCGCCCGACGCGCAGCGCCGCCTCGCTGCGCGGCTGCGGCATGACCGTGTTGTTCACGAAGGCGCCCGCCGTGAGAAAGCCGAAGTGCTCGGACAACCGCGCGTAGCGGCGCGCGCGCACCTCCTCGCGCAGCCGCGCGAGCCACGCCTGCTGCCGCCCATCGAGTGTCGCGCTCAGCACCGAGAACTCGACGCCGTGCCCGGAGAGCCGCCCCGCCTCGCCGTACGCGTCGCAGAGCGCGCGCACCCAGGCGGGCACGCCCACGGACGACCAGCCCATGTCGACGTTCCACTCGACGGCGTCGACGATCCCACGCTCGAAGAGGGCCAGCGTCGCGAGGCGAAAGTCTTCGCCCGGCGAGAGCGAGAGCCCGACGTGCACGCTCGTGGCCGTCACGCGCCGCGACCGTCCCCGCTCAGCCGCGCCCGCACGCGGCGGCGATGTTGGGCGGAAGCCCGATGGGTCGCGCGAGGGGCTCGACCTCCCGGGGGCGAGGGCGGCCTCGACCGGGACGCGCACGCGGCGGGCGCGCATCGCCCACCGGCGCAGCCGTCGGATCGGGGTCCGCGTGTGCGAGGACATCGTCGACGTTCGTCGGCGGCATGGCCGGCGGCGCGACAGGCGCGATCACGACGGACGGCGTGACCGCGGGCTTGCCCGCAGGCAGGGTGCCCGGAGCCGGGTCCACCGACGGCGGGCTCGCGACGAAGAGCGGCGCAGGCGCGACGGGCGGGGCCAGCTCCCGCGCGATCGACTCGCTCCCCGAACAACCGACCGCGACGAGCAACGTCGCCCCTGCCGCCCCACGCACCACCTCGAGCACCGCTGCCTTCAGACGCATCGCACGCCTCCTCGGACCGCCGCCCTGGCCCACGTTCTTCGTGGTGCCGCGCGGTGTCGGTCATTATACGCGCGACCGCGTGAAACGATCTGCGAGCGGCCGTCGGGCCGCGCCGCGGCTATCCTCGCCCGCGTGAACGCGCCCGCCGCGACCCCCTTCGAGCTGCTCGGCGGCGCCGGCGCCGTGCACGCCCTCGCCGAGGCCTTCTACGCCGCGATGGACGCGCACGAGCCCGCGCTCGCGCGGCTGCACGCGCTCGACGACGCGGGCCGCGTGAGCCGCACGACGCGCGACCGCTTCGCGCTCTTCCTCGTGCAGTGGCTCGGCGGCCCCTCGGACTATTCGGCCGCGCACGGCCACCCGCGGCTGCGGATGCGGCACGCGCACGTCGCGGTCGATCTCGCGATGCGCGACGCCTGGCTGCGCGCGATGACCCGCGCGCTCGACGCGCGCGGCGTCGATGGCGAGGTGCGCGCCTTCCTCGACGTGCGCTTCGCGGAGGTGGCCGACTTCCTCCGCAACACGCCGGGCTGAGCCCCGCCTCCATGCGCGCTTGCGCATGAACGCATGGAGTCAGCCGAGCGCGACCGGCGCGCCGCGCGGAAGCGCCGCGACGTCATGTTCCCGTTTTTGCAACGATGAATCAGCCATGCGCGCCGAAACCGGCGACCGGTCGCACGCGACGCCCCGATCGCCCACATCGAATGGGACAGCGCGCGCACACGCGGATGTTTCTCCAGGGGCAACCAAACCTCGCAGAGTCTCCCCGCGCGGCGGACCCGGGCCCCGCGCTATAAGCCGCGCGTGACCGACCCGCGCCTCCCGCCCGACACGCCGCGCACCGCGCCGCCGGACGACGCCGCCCCGGACGTGCTGCGGCGCGCGCTCGACCCCGAGCGCTTCCGGCGCGAGGCGCACGCGGCGGTCGATCGACTCGCGGATCACCTCGCACGCATCACCGGCGAGCCGGGCCTCCCGGTGCTGCCTCGGCAGACGCCCGAGGACGCCGTCGCGGCCTTCGCGCTGCCGCCCGACGACGCGCCGGCCGACGCGCGCCCGACGCTCGACGCCGTGCTCGCGCGGCTGCTCGCGGACTCGCAGCGCCTGCACCACCCGCGCTACGTCGGGCACCAGGTGGCGGCGCCGCTGCCGCAGACCGCGATCACGCACCTCGCGCGCGGGCTGCTCAACAACGGGCTCGCCGTCTTCGAGATGGGCCCGCCGGGCCTCGGCATGGAGCGCGCGGTGCTCGACGCGCTCGCACGCCGCGCGGGCTTCGGCGCGGCGGCGGAGGGCGTCTTCGTATCCGGCGGATCCGTCGGGAACCTCACCGCGCTCCTCGCGGCGCGGCAGGCGCGCGCGGGCTACGACGTGTGGCGTCGAGGGCTGCGCGGCGGGGACGCGCCGCTCGCGCTCGTGTGCAGCGACCAGACGCACTACTGCGTCGACCGCGCCGCGCGGGTGATGGGGCTCGGCGACGACGGCATGGTCGTCGTGCCCACCGACGACACGCTGCGGCTGCGCGGCCCCGCGCTCGCCGCGGCGCTCGACGACGCAGCCGCCCGCGGCGTGCGTGTGTTCGCGGTCGTCGCGAGCGCGGGCTCGACGGCGACGGGCGCGTTCGATCCGCTCGACGAGCTCGCGGACGTGTGCGCGCCGCGCGGCGTCTGGCTGCACGTCGACGGCGCGCACGGGGCGAGCGCGCTCTTCTCCGCCCGGCACCGCGGGCTGCTCGCGGGCGTCGCGCGCGCGGACAGCCTCGTGTGGGACGCGCACAAACTCCTGCTCGTGCCCTCGCTCGCGACGGCCGTTCTCTACCGCGACGGGCGCCGCGCGTGGGAGGCCTTCGCGCAGGAGGCCACGTACCTGTTCGGCGGCAGCGACCCGCGCGAGCGCTGGTACGACCTCGGCACGCGCACCCTCGAGTGCACCAAACCGAACCTCGCCCTCGACCTCTACGCGATCCTCGCCGTGCACGGCCCCGGACTGCTGGCCGCGCACGTCGACCGCGCCACGGCCCTCGCGGCCGCGCTCGCCGATCGCGTCGAGGCCGCGCCCGACCTCCGCCTCGCCGTGCGCCCCGCGACGAACATCGTCTGCTTCCGCGTCGAGCCCACGCACCTCGCGGGCGACGCCGACGCACTCGACGCGCTGCAGGACGCCGTGCGCGACACCCTCGTTCGCGATGGTGACTTCTATCTCGTGCGCACGCGACTGCGCGGCCGCACCTGGCTCCGCGTCACGCTGATGAGCCCCCACACGCGCGAGGCGGATCTCGACGCGCTGCTCGCGGCCGTCCGCGCGAGCGCCACGCGGCAGCCCGCCCCCAGTTGATCGCGACCACCATTGGCGGCGACCCGCGCCCGGGCTGCGCGACTACGGCCCCGACGCGTCGCGCTCGACGTCCGCGATCAGCGCGGCGATCGCGGCGTTCAGCTCGGGCGCGCGCTGGAAGATCACGCCGTGCCCCGCGTCGGGCAACACGAGTTGCCGTGCATGCGGCAGCCGCGCGAGCAGGGCGTCGCTGTGCGCGGGGCGCACGAGCACGTCGCGCCCGGGCCGGACGACGAGCGCCGGGAGCGTGAGCGCCGGGAGACGCTCGAGCGCGTCGTGACGAAAGACCGCGTGCAGCTGGCCGAGCAGCGTGCGCGGCGGCACGCGCCCCGAGAGCTGCGCGCGCATCCGCGCGCCGAGCGCGGCGCGGTCGGCCGAGGCGAGGTACTCCGGCGGGTAGAGCAGCGCCTGCAGCGCGCGGACCCGCGCCCCGGGCTCGCGCGCGAGGTTCGCCGCGACGAAGGCGCGCAGCCCCTCGGCCGTCGGGAGCCGACCGTGCAACGGCCCGCCGCCGAAGGTCGCGATCAGCGTGAGGCTGCGGACACGCGCGGGGGCGCGCAGGGCCACCTCCTGCGCGACCATCCCCCCCATCGACACGCCGACGAGGTGGAAGCGCTCCCACGCGTCGGGCTCCGCGCCGGACGCGCGCGCGTCGGCGGCGAGCGCATCGGCCACGCGCAGCGCGTCGCGCGCCATGTCGTGCATGCGGAGGCGGCGCGATGGCGTCGGTCCGCTCTCGCCCACGCCGCGGTGGTCGAACCACGCGAGCCGGTGCGCGCCGCGGAGCCCCTCGATCTGCGGACGCCACATCTCCCCGCGCATCCCGAGGCCCATCACGAGCAGCACGGCCGGGCCGCGCGACCCGGCGCTGAACCAGCGAATTTCCGGGCTCCCCGCGGCCGCCCCGGCGCGCTCGTGCAGGGACGTCACGCGCGCCCTCGCGGGCACGGAGCGGGGAAGCGGCGCGCGGCGTCCATCGGGTCGCATGCTCATCCATGGCGCCGCGACGGTCAACGCGCGTCACGCCGCGCACACGACGAAGTTCGCAGAGGCGCAGCGGCGTGCGAGGATCCAGCGCCGGGGATGCTCTCGACGCTCATCGGGCCGCTGCTGGTCTTCCTCGCGCACGCGAGCGGCTTCGCGTGGATCGCGGACCGCACACCCGCGCGGCAGCGGGCCCTGCGTCCGCTCGCGCCGCTCGTCGCGATCACCGCGATCGCCGGCGCGGTCGCGACGGGCTTCGTGCTCTCCTCCGCGCTTCACCGCGACGTCCGCGGTCAGGTCACCGCGCGACTCGACGTGCCCATCAAGGCCGGGCGCGCGACGCTGCTGCGCGTACGCGAGTCGGACGGCTCGACCATCGACGTCTCGGTGCCCCGCGCGCTCTGGACACGCTGTGGACTCGGCGACAGCTACGCCCGCCGCGCTTGGTCGCCGACGCTGCGCTGCGGCGCGGTCACTGCGCGCGAGCCGATCGCGCACGTCGGATACGGCCTCGCCGCCTGGGGCGCGCTCCTCGGCGTGCTGCTGGCCGCGAGCGGCGTGCGCCTGCGCCACACCGCCTCAGGTCGCGCGCGGCCCGCGTGACGCGCGCCGGGGCCGTCACCCGCGCGGCAGGAGCACCGTGAAGGTCGCGCCGCCGCCCGGGGTCGGCGCGTAGGACACGCTCCCGCCGTGCGCCTCGGCGACGCGCTTCACGAAGGCGAGCCCGAGCCCCGTCCCCGTCGGCCGCGTCGTGAAAAACGGCGTGAAGAGACGCGGGACGTCCTCGTCGCGCACGCCCTGGCCGCGGTCGACGACGGTGAGCCGCACGCGCGGACCGTCCGGGCGGCAGCGCACGCGCACCCCGTCCGGCGGCGAGCCGGACTGCGCGGCGTTGCGCACGAGGTTCGCGAGGGCGAGGCGCAGCAGGTGCGCGTCGGCCTCGAGCCTCTCGGCGCCGGACGCGATCTCGACGGCGATGCCACGGCGCGTGGACTCCTCCTGCGCGGCGAGCACGTCGCCGAGGAGCACCGGCACCTCGACGACGTCGCGGCGCAACTCGAGCGGACGCACGAAATCGAGCAAATCATCGACGATCCGGCGGATCCGCGCGGCCTCCTCGCTCACGATGCCGACGAGTTCGTGGGCCTGCGAGGCGTCCACGGGCAGACTGCGCCGCAGCATCGGCACCGCATTGAAGATGACCGCGACCGGGTTGCGCACCTCGTGCGCGACCACCGCGGAGAGCTCGCCGAGCGCCGCGAGCCGTTCGCGACGCACGAGCGCATCGCGGGCCACCTCGAGGTCGTGACGCACCTCGCCGAGCGCGCGCAGGCTCCGCGCGTGCAGGTCCACGAACGAGGCGCCGACGCCGAGCCCGAGCGCGAGCAGCCCCACGTCGTTGAGGTAGGGCATGCGCGTGAGGCCGCTGAAAGCGAGGCTGTCGCTCACGGCGGTCGCGGTCAGGAGCGCGCTCGCGACGAGCTGGCTGAAGGCACCGGGCACGTCCTTCCGCCAGAGCTGGTACGTGCGCCACGCGAGGTAAAGCAGGCCGATCGAGTAGACCCCGCTGAGGCCCACGCCCACCGGCGTGGGCACGCTGTCGCGGTAGACCATCCCGAACCACGCGGGACGCGCGAAGACGACCGGCGACACCACCAGGCCCGGGACGAGCGCGAGCGCGGCTGCGGCGGCGCACAGCCACGAGAGCCCGCGGTCGAGGCGCGTGGGCGGCGATCCGCCCTGGCTCGCGAGGAAGCGGATCCAGAACGCTCCATGCAGCCCGCCCGCGCACATCGACACGCGCGAGCAGAGCTCTTCGGTGCGCGCCGAGACGTCGAGCCCCATCGACATGCTCGACGCGCCGAAGATCGCGCCGGCGAACGCCCCCGCGCTGAACCACAGCAGCGACGGCGCGCCGAAGCGCCGCCACGCGACGAGCGCGTAGACACCGAGCAGCACGAGGCACACCGCGGAGATCAGCGGAAGCACCCCTTCGGCCCCGAGCGACGGCGCGGTCATCGACGCCTTTCGTACACCATCACGCGGGCAAGGTGTGCGACCGACGCGAACCGGCTGCCCGCGTAGCCAGTCCCGCCCCGGAGGGGAGGCTCCCACGGTCGCCACGGCCTACCAAAACATCGAAATCCTTCATGATTACGTAACCTCACCTACATGGCACGGGGCTCGCTTCTCCAGCACGGCATGACGACCCGCCGCCTGCTGCCGCTGCTGCTCGCCCTCCCCGCCCTGCTCCTGCCCGCCTGCGCGACGGGCGCCCCGAACGCGCTCGACGAGGCCGCCGAAGAGACGGGCCTCGACGCGCCGCTCGACGCGGTGCCGGACGAGGGCAAGGCCGACGGCGTCGAGGAGCTCGGCCCCACCGTCACCGCGGGCGCGGCCACCGAGGTGTGGTCGGTGCGCAACGCGTGGACGGAGCGCGACACGACCGAGGGGCGGCTCGCGGGCGTCGCGTGGGGCACCAACAGCGGCCTCGACTGGGAGCAGAAGTACGAGCGCTGGGTCGGCTCGCTCGAGGTGATCCCGCGCGCGAGCTTCGGGCAGACCGTCCGCCTGCGCACGCCACAGGGGATGCGCACCTTCGACGCGCCGACGCTCGAGTGCGCGGAGTTCGGGATGTTCCTCCGCGCGACGTTCGCGTCGATGCACGGCCTGCCCTTCTTCATCACGGGCTGGGACGCGACGAGCCGCCAGGCGCTCTACGCGGGCCACTTCGGCTTCGTGAACCGCAGCGGCGAGCGTGTCCGCAACTTCCCGCTCTTCCGCACCGCGTACACCGACCACAGCGCGACCTGGCGCGACGGGCAGCCCTGGCCGAGCGACGCGCGCCTGCGCGGGCTGCGCCTCGGCAACGACGACACGGTCGCCTTCCTCTCGACCGACGGCACGACACGCGGCGCGGGCGCGTACTTCGATCAGATCTTCCTCAACAAGCGCGTCGGCTACTTCATGCGGCTGCTGCTCCTCTACTTCGGCAGCGTGAACCTCGCAGACGGCGCGAACCTCTATCACGCGCGCCCCGAGTCGCTGCGCGCGGGCGATCTGCTGCTGCACCGCTGGCAGCGCCGCGGCATCGGCCACGTCCTCCCGATCCTGCGCCGCACCGAGGTCGACGCGACGCACTTCGAGGTCGCCGTGGCCTCGGGCTCGATGCCCCGCCGCCAGCCGCTCTGGGCGTCG
This sequence comes from Polyangiales bacterium, assembly GCA_964202905.1. Lineage (GTDB taxonomy): Bacteria > Myxococcota_A > Polyangia > Polyangiales > JADJQN01 > CAIUAC01. Next base: position 6,199 of record CAXNJO010000018.1, on the reverse strand, counting down.
GGCGCGGGCGCACGCAGCGAGTTCCTCACGGAGGACGCGGGCGGCGCGGGGGCGAACGTCGACGGCGACGCGTACGCGAAGCTCGGCGGCGGCCTGCGCCGCTGGCGCACGGCGACGCTCTCCGCCGGCCGCTGGCGCAACATCCTGCGCAGCGCGGATCGTACGAACTTCATCGACGACATGGACCTCGCCGCGATCGCGGCGCGCGTCGCACAGTTCGGAACGCTGCTCGCGCAGGCAAGCCCGGAGGGCCGTCGAGACGCCGCGATCGCGCGCATCACCGCGGCACGCAGCCACCTCGCGATGTACCCCGCGAGCTGCGCCGCCCGCACCCGCCGCGAGGACGCGTTCACCGATCTCTACGCGGTGATGGACGAGTTCTTCGGCGACGACCGCGCCGCCGTCGACGCGCGCTACCGCACCCTCTCCGACCGTGTCTTCGCCGAGCTCACCTACGCCGAGGCGCGCACCTGCTGCTGGAACGGCTCGACCGCCGCGATGCAGTCCATCGTGTCGCAGTACGCCGAGCGCGAGCAGGCCGACGCCGCGGCCGCGGGCACGTGCGTGGAGCCCACGATCTTCCGCGCGGAGCAGGCCGATCTCGCAGCCGGCGGCGATGGCTATGGCCGCTGGCGCCGCTTCGCCGAGAGCCTCGGGCGCGGCGCCGAGTGGCGCGCGTGGAGCGAGGACGAGACGTGCTCCGGCACGGCCGTGCAGGGCGATCGCGCGACGGGTCGCGGCCCCGGCGCGCCCTCCTGCGGCGCGCCGATGGCGCCCTCCTGCGACCCGGCGGGCGGCAACGACACGATCGCGCGGGCGACGCCGCTCGCGGCCGGCACGACGAGCGCGCGCCTCTGCACGGGCGACGTGGACCTCTACCGCGTCGACGCGGGCACGAGCACGGCGACCGTCGTGCTCGCCTTCCGCCACGCCGCGGGCGACCTCGATCTCCAGGCGCTCCGCGCCGACGGCAGCGTGATCGCCGAGAGCAACGGCACCGGCGACGAAGAACGCGTGCAGGCGAGCGGCACCTTCTACGTGCGCGTGCTCGGCTACGCCGGCGCCGCGAACGACTACACGATCCGCCGCTGAACCCGCGCGAATCGCGCCGTACGCACGACGGGCAGCGTCCCCAAATCAGGACATGGTGGGCAGCGGGCGTCGTGCCCGCTGCGCGTCCCGTCGAACCGACCGCCCCCTGCAGGCAACGAGCAGCTGCGCCTCGGCATCCTGCTCTTCGCCGCCTGCGCGCTGCCGCTCGCCATCGAGCTCGCGGCGCGCGTGCTGTGCGCCTCGGCCCTCTCGCGCCGGCCGAGGCGCCCGCGACCCGCCCTGTTTTTCAGGCGGCCTCCGCCTCGCGCAGCTTGCTCTCCGGCAGCGTGCCGGGAGGGCCCAGCGATCGCCTCGTGCGCGTGGCCGAGCCGCTCGCGCGCGACCTCGCCCTCGACGAAGAAGCGCGCAGACGAGGTTCACCATCGGGGTTGGCGCGCGTCGAGGCGGTTACCCTCGACGCCGACGAGATGGTGGTGCCGATCGGCCCGGGCCGCACGGTCATCGACGTGCCCGCGGGCATGAGGCGCAAGGCGCTCGAGGTCGTGGTGCGCGCGGCGGACGCCGTGGTGGCGCCGGTGCAGTCCGGCCCCTTCGACGAGGCGGGCATCGAGCGCTTTCTCGAGGTCCTGCGGGAATTCAAGCCCGTCCGAAAGGGGCGTCGGCCGAATGCAAACGTTGTTTCCGGACGGGCCCATAGGAAAAACGAACCCCGCTTCGCCCAATCCACGCACCTGACCCTCCCCTCCGTCAACCCCTCCGCCCGTCCCATCGGGGATGCGTCGCGTGGCCGGCGGGTTCACGACGATGCAGCGGAGCGTGAGCGGGCCGCCGCAGCCGGGGCACGCGAAGCCCCCTACCGGGAACAGTTCCGGCGGTGCCGACGTCCACCGAGGCCGGGCGCGAAACGCGCGCCGCGTTGAAGTTGGTGAAGGCCGAGGACAGGCGGGAGGTGAGCGCCCGGGCGGAGGACCGGCGCTGTTGGGCTGAACTGCTCGAGCGGGTGTTTGAGGTGGATGGCTGGGCGTGTCCGCACCGCAACAAGCCGATGACGCTGCGGACGATCGTGATCCGCGAACCTGCTACCACGCAGCTGATGAGCGGGTTGTTACGCGCGACAGGGCCGACGCCGCGAATGGCTCGCGACGTAGGCGTCGAGGTCCGGGGGGCGTAGCGCATGCGTGCGCGCGGGGCCGGAGGGCCCAGACACGCCTGCGACGGCGGAAACGCCCGGATCGCGGTCGGGCGAGGCGGTCTTCGGGAACTCCCGGTGCTTGCGCAGAGGGCCGGGAAGGGTGTACGCCCTTGAAGTGGGCTTGCCAACAGGCCGTTCTTGCGAAGGCGGCGAGTGAGCCGACCGTCGTTGCCGCCGGGCCTGTTTGCGGGCGGCGCCTTGGCTTTGGAGTCGTCGCCGACGGAGCCGTGCGCCGAGGACCTCCCGGCGCTCTGGTCCTGGGTGGCGCGCCACGCCACGCCGCCGTCGCTGATCCTCCCGGGTAGGCCGGACCCCGCGACCCTCGGGGATGCGTTGGTCAAACAAGCCCACGCGCTCAGCGGGCTCGACGACCCGGGGGCGCGGTGGTGGCTCTCGGTCTCGGGCCTCGACGCCGCGCGACCCTACGCGCTCCAGGTCGACCGCCCGGTGGATGCGCTGCGCAGCCTCGCCGCCGCCTTCGACGAGCCGTCCTTCATCCTGGTCGACGAAGCCTCCGGCGTCGTGCTCGCCGTCGACACCGAGGAGTGGGACGTACGCCTCTTCACGCGCGGTGCTCCGCCGGCCGACTGAAGCAGACGCTCACACCGCGTCCAGAGGCCTGTCGAGGGGGCGTCGGCGTTGGTCGGGCCGGTGCACGCGACGAGAAACAGGAGCGGGGCGGCGAGGGGGCGGCGGAGCATGGGTGGGCGGTGTCTCATCCACCGTGACACGGAGGGGGACCGCCGGAAACCTGACGATGCGTCTCATGCTGCGCTTGAGAACACTGTGTAATTCCACTCCCCATGGCAGTCCCAACGCTCGATCTGCACCGCGTTCCGTTCGTCATCGCTGACTCGGAGTCCCTTCTCGGTTGGACGCCGGGCCGCTGGCTCGCGGCGCACGCTTTGACGTCGTCGCGCGCTTCGGAGGGCGCGAGGTCCCCATGACCTACGAGCTCGTCGAATACGACGAGACTGCGCTGAAGGCCGAGTTCCGCGGCGTCTCGAGCGGCGTACGCGCCGTGGATCGCATCTCCGTCAGCCCCAAGGGCCCGGGTGCAGAGGTCCACTCGTCGGCCGATCTCGAGCTCGAGGGGCTGCTTCGGCTCACGACCCCCGTGATGCGTCGGCTCTTCGCGCGGACGGCGCGAAAGGCGATGGACGGGCTCCGCGCCCGACTTGGCTGAGCGCCTCGCGACGAGATCGTCGCGCGGAGGTTCCGCGATGGTCAAGGGGGCCCGAAGCGCTGACCCTCCGCCGATGAACATGCTGACTCGCCTTCTCCTCGCCGCTGGCTGCTCTCTGCTCTCGCTCGTCGCCGGCTGCGCCACCGGTCCCGCCACCTGCCAGTCGATCTGTGATCAGCAGGGCGCTGCGGGCTGCCTTGCCGCAGGGTGCGTCACCCAGTGCGAGAACGGTCGAGCGCTGGCGAGCCGAACAGGCTGCAGCGCGCAGCAGGACACGCTCATCTCGTGCATCGAGCGCAACGTGTGCAGCTCGTCGACGGCGTGCTCGGGCGAGATCGCGGCCGTCACCGCGTGTGGCGTGACGTACTGCGCTGCCAACCCCAGCGACTCGGCCTGCGTCAGCCCGTAGCGCGCGCAGGGCGGGCGAGCCCCGTCAGGGGCAGCCGCCGCCCTCGTCCACGCCGGTCTCCCCCTCGATCATTCCATCTGCGAGCGTGCAGCCGAGCTCGCAGCGGTCCTCTACTCCGTTGGTGCACGTGTCGATCGCGTCTCGGTGCGTATTCCACACGGCCGTGATGAAGGGGTTGCCGCGGAAGCCACCCCCTTCGCTCGAGACGTAGCGATCGACGTAGTCGAAGAAGGGCTGGTGCCCCCACGCCTGCTCGAGGCGCATCCAGCGCGCGACGAGCGCCTGGCCGACCCACACCTCGGAGTTACAGCAGAGGCGATAGCCGCTCGACTCGTCGTTGTAGTCGGCACGCATCGGGTCCTGGCAGTGGCGGATGCCCCAGCGCGGCATCCCGGTCTCGTCGTGGTAGGTCTGGCAGTCCTCCTGGAAGGCACCGCCGTTGCCGCCGATGGAGAGCATGTCCTCGTCGCCGAAGACCGCGCCCGCGAAGAGGATCGGGAGCTTGCGGCCCGAGCCGTGACCGCCGTCGGCCGGCCAGGAGCCACCCGTCCTGTAGATGCCGTGGAGGTCGATCCCGGTCTGGAGGTACGCGATGAGCAGGGGTTCCTTCTCGGCGGCCGGGAGATCCGAGTGGAGGAGCACCGCGACGAGGCTCAGCCGAGCGGTGACGTCGGCGCCGTAGCCGGTGATCGCGTTCATCGGCTGGATCTGCTGCGCGGTCCAGCCCTGCTTGTGGTCGAGGCGTGCGATCTCGAGCCGGGCGATGATCGGCGCGAGCTCGGGCACGGACACGTCCGACGGAATGGCGTGCGTCCCGAGCAGAGCGCGGTCGATCTGCGACAGGCGCCGCAGGGGCTCGTCGCCGGGGGTATGGCTCGGTCGGAACGCGTCGAAGGGCGGAGCCTCCGCGAGCGCCGTCAGTACGGCCGCACTGCGCACGTAGCCCGAGCGATTGCACTCACCGTCGGGGTCCATCCAGCCCGCGAAGCCGCCACCGTCGGTGCACTCGGTCTCCTCGGGGCTGCTCGCGGTGGCGACGAGCGAGCGACCCGTCTCGAGCGCGAGCGGGAAGCGGGCCGCGCGTGATGCGTCGAAGCCGTTGGCGCGATCGTCGAACGCGTGCGCGGAGCCGGGCTCGGGGTCGACCTCTGCGCCGCTCCGAGTCGCCGTGGGCTCGGGCGAGACCGCGCGCACCGCGACCGCACTCGCGCCGCTCGCCGGGAGCACCCACCAGTCGCCGCTCACGAAGCGACCGCACGGGTGCGGGCCGTCGAGCTCGAAGGTCACGCCGTGGCGCTCGATCGTCGTGCACGACGAAGCCGGGCCGGCGTCCGGCTCCGCCGGGGGCGCGTCGCGCGGACCGGCATCGACGGGACCGCCTGCGGGGTCGCAGCCGAGCGCGAGAAACGAGGCGGTGATGAGGGTAGCGATGCGGCGCTCGCGCAGCCTCGCGCTCGTTGGTTCCGTGGTCGTGGGTCGCATCGTCGGTCTCCGAGCACGAGGATGGGGGAATCGAGAACGCAGGTCACTTACAGCTCGATCACCGTCCCCCGAGTCGAGGGCCTGCGAGGTGCTCTTGCGGTCAGCGCGCGAGGGCTGCGTGGGTTCACAGCGTGAGATCAGCGCGGTCTGCGATCTCGAGATCGATCCGCGCGCGTACGAGGGGATCCTCTGACCCGTCTCATTCCGCGACGGCGAGCGAGCCCCACTCCAGTGGGCTCATCGCCTCCAGGACGATGGCGGGACCACCAACGCCGGAACTCGTCCCGACGTAGACGTTCACCTGACTCGCGGGCCAGTACGTGGCGAGCTCGGCCCGCCCATCGGCGTCGAGATCGCCGACGACGGAGAATCCGTTGCCGAAGGTCTCCATGAACTCGCCCCGCAGGCGTATAGCTCATCCGATCGCCCCTTCGGTCGTGCTCCGTGACGCTGCATCTTCTCCGAACGCTACGCGAGCGCGCCGCGGAGCACAATCTCGACGTCAATGCTGCTCTGCCGGAGGCGCGTCGACGTGCCTCGAGCGCCCACTTTCAGCGCATGTTCGCGCAGCGAACGCACGTCTCCCTGACCGCGCTGTGCGCAGCCGCTCGGCTCACCGTGCTCTCCGCTCAACCGAACACGAGCCGCAGCTGCCCGTGCGCGGACGCTCGCGGCTCGGCGTCGGGCGGCGCTCTCGGCGGCGCTCTTGTCGCGCGGGGAGACGACGGTGAGATCGATGGCGATGCCGGGATTCGCGTAGCGGAGCTGGCGCTCGAAGGTCGCGAGGGTCGCGTGGAGGCAGCGGATCGCCTCGTTTTTCACCCCCGCGTTCATGTCGATGAGGCAGACGCGGACGGGCGGGGCTGCGGGACGTTAG
>CAXNJO010000017.1:0-63620 GCA_964202905.1 Polyangiales bacterium | reverse complement strand
TAGAGGCGCGCCACGAGGCGGTCAACGGTGCGTCCGTACGGCAACGACGTGCGTCGAGCGTGACGAACGTCGCAGCGGTCATGCCCTCAGAACGCGCTGCGTTGGCTGCGGACGATGCGGAGGACGGCGTCGGCGCTCATGCGGAACTTCATGTCGACGTTCGGGCCCGTCGCGGTGACGTCGAACTGGCGTTCCCGCTGGGGGACTTCCATGCCGATGAGGAGGCCGAGGGCGAGGAGTTTGAACATCTCACCGCGCTCGGCGGCGAGGGCGTCGGACTCGAAGCGGGTGCGGACATCGACGGCGAGATCCGTGCTCATCGAGAAACCACCGGAAAGAGCCTCGACGCCTGCGAAATCGCTCCTTCCGCAGAGGCGATCCACGCTGCGTGTACGCCCGTTGCAGAGATAGGCGCCGCGTGCGGCGTGCGTCGTGGCGACGCTGCTGATGGCGTCGTTCAGAGCGCGATTCGTCCGGACGGAGGGCATCGCGCCGTCGAAGACTGAAAGCGATTGGGTGACGAGGAGCGGTGTGCCGACGAGGATGAGTCCGGGGGCGGCCTGCGCGACGACGAGCGCGCCGCTGCGGGTCACGCCAGTGGGTCCGTGTGCCGACGACGCTGGGTGCGAGGACCGGCGCGCCGAGTTTCGCGAGACAACCGACGACGAGCGCGTCCCCGAGTTCGCCCTCCACGCCGACGACGGCCTCGTCGCCGACCATGCCGACGGTGAGCCGCTTGATCTTCGTGAGCGGGTCGAAGCCGCACTTCTGCGTCAACTCATTGTCCCCCGTGCCGAACGTCTCGCGGACGACCGTGAGGAGCAGGGGAGACGCGCGCATGGCCTGCAGGTCGACGACGCTGAGTCCGTCGAGGTCGGCGGGCATCGCGTCGAGTGCAGACTTGGACAGGCCCGGCAGCCCGCACCCACCCCCCATCGGCAACCCCGCCGGGAGCGTGCACGCGAGAAGCAGCGGGACGAGGCACCAAGCGAGGCGGCGTGAGGGAATCATCGGGTCTTCCCCGGGGTGAGGGCGTGTCGAGGGACGGACGGCGGGCGGCTGACGTGTCGAGCGGCAGCTTGATTCAACACCGTATCGCAGAAACCGCTGCGCCGTCTCAACCCCGCTTCCGCACCCGCAGCCCGAGTTGGTTGAAGCGCAGGCGCACGCGGCGGGCGTTCTTGGTCGCGTCGCCGTTGAGCAGCGTGCGGGCCATCGCGGCGAAATCGCCGTTCGTCTCGGCGTACAGGCGCTCATACAGCTGGCGTTCCAGATCGGCGGCGACGGCGTGGGCGGTGTCGCCGGGGCGCACGCGCAGTGCGTGTGTGGGATTCGAAGATGGTATTTCGGCGTTGTGATGAATCATGTGCTGCGTGCCGGAGAATGGGATTCTCGCAGGCGCGTGTGCAGTGGCGAGGAGCTCGCGGACGAGCCTGGCGGGGAGCGGGATGACGCGGGCGGGGTCGAGGGCGCCGGGCTTGCGCGCGGGCGTGGAGGCGGCGCGGGAATTCGCAGGGCGGGATTCGAGGGCGCTGAGGGCGTCGGAGAGGGCCGAGACGGCGGCGGTGCGCAGGAGCAGTTCGAGCTCACGGACGTTGCCGGAGAAGGGGTGGGCGGCGAGGGCGCGCAGGCTCGCGGGCGCGAGGACGAAGACGACGCCGCGCGCGGGGCCGGGCGGTGGGCGGCCGATGGCGAGCTCGGCGTGCGGCGGCTCAGGGGACTGCGCGTCGGGGCGAGTGGCGCGGTGCGGCGTCGGAGGCGCGAGGTGAGCGAGTTCGAGGTAGCGGGCGAGGAGGGCGCGGTCCGCGCCGGCGGCGAAGGCGCGCTGCACGAAGGCGCGCGCGAGCTCGGGCAGGTCTGCGATGCGCTCGCGCAGCGGGGGCAGGCGCAGGCGTGCGGCGGGGTTCAGGCGTGCGTGGAGATCGGCGCGGAAGTCGCCGCGGCGCACGGCGTCGTCGAGATCGGTGTTGGTCGCCGCGAGGACCTTCACGTCGACGGGGCGCGGGGTGCTCTCGCCGAGGCGCGTGACGCGCGCGTCCTGGAGCACCAGCAGCAGGGTGCGCTGTTGCTCGGGCGAGAGGTGGCCGATCTCGTCGAGGAGCAGCGTGCCGCCGCTCGCCTGTTCGAAGCGGCCGGGGCGATCGACCGCGCCGCTGAAGGCGCCGCGCGCGGTGCCGAAGAGCTCGGCGGGGACGAGCGACTCGGGCAGGGCCGAGAGATCGACGGCGACGAAGGGGCCGCGGCGCGCGGTCGCGGGGTGGATGACGCGCTCGGCGAGGGCGCTCTTGCCGGTGCCCGTCTCGCCGACGAGCAGCATCGGCAGCGAGGTGCGCGCGAGGGTCGTCGCGTCGCGGCGCAGGCGCGCCATCGCGGGGGTCGTGCCCCACGCGTAGCCGCCCGAGGCCGGGGCCTCGCGGCGCCGCGCGAGCACGCGCTCGATCAGGAGAGACAGCGCGCGCGCGTCGAAGGCGGCCTCGCCCGCGAGCGTCACGAACTCGTCGACGGCGAGCGCCTCGGCGGCGTCCTCGTAGGCGAGCTCGGCCTCGCTCGTCATGAGGATCACGGGCAGATCGCCGCGCGCCCGGCGCAGATGCGCGAGGATGGTGATGCCCTCGCAGGCGGCGGCGCCGCGCGAGGTCGCGCTCGGCCGAGGGGAGCAGGCGCGCCTCGGGGATGTCGAAGGCGACGTCGAGCAGCACGACGTCGACGTCGGGGTGCTGCACGAGCGCGGCGTCGGCCTCGCGCGCGTCGTGCGCGTGCGTGAGCGTGCAGCCGGGGCGTTCGGGGCATGTCCAACACGGGCCGGGGAGACTGCACCGCGTCGCGTAGTCGAAGTCGCGGAGCAGCGCGTGCGCGAGCTCCACGTAGCGGTCACCGTCGTCGACGACGAGCAGTTTCGGGCGTCGCGGGGCGTCGGGGCGCGGGCTCATCGCGGCGGCCTCATGGTGCGCCTGCGTCGTGGAGCGCGCGAGCGAGCGCGCGGAGCTGCGACTCCACGGCGCGCGCGATCGCGACGAGCGCGCCGAGCGCTGCGGGATCGCCGGCGCGTGCGGCGGATTCGAGCGCGGCGGCGCGTTGCAGTGCGTCTCGCGCGGCGACGACGCGTGCGTCGTGGGCGAGGGGGCCGAGCGCGGGCCGGAGCGCGTCGAGGCGCGCGAGGGCGGGCTGCCCGTCCTGCGTCTCGTAGACGTCGCGGAGCAGCAGCGGCGCGAGGGCCGGCGGCACCTCGCCTTCGACGTTGCGGGCGATGCGTCCGATGTATTTGCCGACATCGTGCGCGAGCAGCGCGGCCGCCTCTCGGACGCTTGCCGGAGTGCCACTCATCACGCGGGTCTCCGGGCGCCTGCGAGCGCGCTTCGGATGGCGGTGGCGTCGAACGACGCGACGGCGTGCACGTCGCCGTAGAGCCCGCGCAGGTTCGCGAGGCGGCGCGGTGGGAAGTCGTGCACGAACACCGCGCGCTGCGGGAATCCGGCCTCACGCAGCGCGCCGAGCACGAGCGCGCCCTGCTGATCCTGCACGTGGCGGAGCGCGCGCGCGCGGTCGCCGCCGAAGAGGCGCGCGGCCGTCGCGTCGACGTCGCCGACGAGGTCTTCGCGCGGGGCGCGGTCGAACCGCAGATCGACGAGCAGCGCGTCGGCGCCGGGATCGGCGAGCAGCGCGAGCGCCTCGCGCGCGGAGCGGGCCGCATGGATCTCGAAGGTGTCGCCGACGAAGAGCCGCGCGAACTCGACGTACTCGGTGCCGTCCTCGATCACGAGGAGCACCGGGCGCGCGGGATGCATCAAGGAGGTTGTCATGTCGCCTCCGAGAGCGACGCCGGCGCGCCGGGGCGCTCGAGCGCGCGGAAGAAGCGCAGCGTGACGGCCTTCGCGTAGCCGTCGCCCGCGGGCTCGACGCTGAGCGCGCCGTCGTAGCGGGCGAGGGCGGCGCTCACGAGGCCGAGGCCGCGGTCGGCGCGGCGCTCGCGGATGGCGTCGGCGGTGAGCGTCTCGGGGCTCGAGTCGCGCACGTGGATGCGCACGAGCTCCTCGCCCGTCGCCTCGAGATCGACCGACACGCCGATCGCGAGGCGGCGCGGCGCGGGCTCGCGGCCCACGGCGAGGATCGCGTTGCGGACGAGGTTCTTCAGGATGAGGACGAGGTCGACGCGGAAGACCTCGACCTCGAGGTCGGGCTCTGTGACCTCCACGTGCACCTCGTCGAGCGCGACGAGGCTCGCGCTGTATTCGCCGCGCACCGCGTCCACGACCTCGTGCAGCAGCGCTTCGTCGACGCGCGTGCGCACGAGGCGTGCGGCGAGCGTGGCGAGCTGATCGTCGAAGGCGCGCAGCTTCGCGTGCGCTTGCGCGAGGCGCGGAGTGGCGGTGGATGGATCGCGCGCGAGCAGCGGCTCGAGGCGCACGATTTGCGTGATCGCGCGGGCCGCGTCGCGGAAGGCGCGGTCGCGGCGGCGCAGATCCACGCGCGGCCCGAGCGCACGCTCGAACGCGCGCAGATGGCCCTCCCACGCCGCGAGCAGCGGCTCGCCGCCGAAAAGACGCCCCTCGAGGAACGCGCGCTGCGGGGCGGTCGCCTCGCCCCGCACGAGGGCCGCGAGCGCATCCGAGGCCGCGCCGATGCGGTGCTTGAGCAGCTCGTGGCGCAGCCCGCCGACGAGGTAGGTGATCGCGGGGTGCAGCTCGGGGGCGTCGTCGCTCGCGCGCGCGAGCGAGGTGCCGCGCGGGCGACGGGTGACGAGCAGCGCGGCGAGCGCGGCGAGCGCGAGGCCGGCGGCGAGGCCCGCGGTGACGAGCGCGGGCGCGGGCAGCGTCGCGGTGGATGTGAGCGCGCGCGACGCACGCGCGCTCCGGGCGGCGTCGCGGCGCGCGGCGTCGAAGGCGCGCACCGTGGCGGTGACGCTGGCGGCCGTCTCGGGCGAGGCGGCGAGCGGCAGCGCGCGCACCTCGCGCACGGCGGCGCGCGCCTCGTCCTCCTCCGGGCCGGCGGCGAGGAAGCGCAGGTAATAGCGGGCCGCACGCACCGGGTCGGAGGGCCGGTGATCGCGGAGCGCGCGTGCGAGCGGCAGGTAGAGCCGCGGATCGATGGGCGCGAGGGCGAGCGCGCCGGGGAGCGCGGCGAGCGGTGCCGAGGCGTCGGGCTCGCCGGCGCGGAGCCGGGCGATGACGCCGCGGTAGATAGCGTCGGCGGCGTCGAGGCGGCGCTCGGCCTCGCGTCCCTCGGGGCTCGCCGGATCGAGCGCGCGCCACGCCGCGTAGGCCCGCCCATCGCGCTCGCGCCAGAGCGCCTCGGCCCGCGCCCACGCCGCGCGCTGCGACTCGGCGTGCGGCTGCGGCGCGCGAGCGTCGGTGCGTGGCGACGCGGGAGTGTGGCGGCCTGCATGGGATTCAGAGTGGGTGTTCGAAGGGGCGTCGCGATCCGCGGAAGTGCCCACATTCAGGCCATTTCCGCGTGGAGAATCGATGTCTCCCGGCTCGCAGGCCGAGGACGCGCCGGAGGCGAACAAGGCGATGAGAAGGACCCGCATCGCGCACGCAGCGCGCGAAGGTCTCGGCGTCGAAGTGCGGCGACGGGGGGCGCGTGCGAGCCTCGCGGCCATGCACGACGCCGCGCGCCCGTCACTCGTCTCCGCTGCCGACTTCGAGCGCATCGTTCGTCAGACGATACCGCTCGCGGACCTCTTTCCGTGGGTCGTCGACGACGTTTCCTACGGGCGCTGCGTCCTGCGCATGGACACCGACGCCCGGCACGTGCGCGCGGGCGGCACGGTGAGCGGCCCCGCGCTCATGACGCTCGCGGACACGGCGCTCTATCTGGTCACGCTCTCGGTCGTGGGGCCGGAGCCGCTCGCGGTGACGAGCGACCTCTCGATCCGCTTTCTGCGCAAGCTCGCGCCGGGGCCCATTTTCGCCGAGGCGCGCGTGCTGCGCGCGGGGAAGCGGCTCGTCGTCGGCGAGGTCACGATCCGCGCCGCGGAGGACGAGGAGCCCGCCGCGCACGTGACGGGCGCGTACGCGCTGCCTCCTCCGCGTTGACGGCGCAGCGATGGCGGACCGACGGCGCCCTGCATCGCGGGGGCCGCCGCACGCCCACTCAGCGCGCGCCGGGCGGCCAGATCGTGAAGACGGCGCGCACCTGCGAGCCGTTCGTCGGGACGCGCACGATCGCATCGACGCGCTTGCCGTCGCGGTCGAGCACGCCGCGCACCTGCGCTTCGGCCGTGACGAGGGCCGACGCGGGGCCCTCGATCCGGACCTCGACGCGGCCCGCGCCGGCGAGCCGCGCGAGGGGGAGCATCGAGGGATCGACGCGCACGCTCACCGCGCCGCCGAAGAGCGAGACGCCGAGCAGCACCTCGATGCGCACGGGCTCGATCGGCGCGGGCGCGGCGACGGTCGCGCCGCCGTTCACGTCCACGCTGCCGCCGACGCTGCCGCCGACACCGACGGTGCCAGTGGCGACGCGAGTTGCCGCGCGCCGCTGCGCCTCGCGCTCTGCGTAAACGCGCGCGTTGGCCTCGTTGCGCTCGCGGGCGCGCGTCGTCATGCGGCAGCCGAAGGAGTCGCGGCCGATGCTGCGACGGCCACCGGCGTACTCCGCGCCGATGACGAAGAAGATCCCGTCGAGCCCGCGGTCGTCGCCGAGCCCGATGCGGCCCTCGACCCCGAGCTCGAGGGCGCTGTCGGTGCCGCACCAGGTGAGGCGACCGCCCGCGCCGAAGGTCGCGAAGCCAGCGTCCGCGACGTAGAGCGCGGGTGCGCCCGTGTTCGTCGCGTAGCCCGCGCCCGCCTCGACGTAGATCGGCGCGACGCGGTCGAGACGCAGCCGCGCGATGCCCGCGCCGGTGAAGCTCACCATGCTCGTCTGGTCGCCCTTTTCCTTGCTGCCCTGCGAGCGCGTGAGCACCTCGCTGCGCGCGCGCAGCTCGAACCAGGCGCCGAGGGGCACGCCGAAGTGACCGCCGACGCCGAAGAGGCTGCCGGGCTCGAGCGGCCCGGGCGCCGAGAAGGGGAAGCCGAGCGCGAGGCGCATGCCCGTCGTGTAGGAGAAGCCCGGGACCTCGTCGACCGGCACCTCGGGGATCGGCTGATCCCAACCGAGCCCGCCGCGGATCGACACGAGCACCGCGCGGAAGTCGCCCGCCGCGCCGAAGCCTTGCTGGTAGCGCGCGCCGAGCGCGAGGTCGGCCGCGAAGCCGGTGGCGCTGATCGTGCCGAATTTGCGGTAGATCGCGCCCTCGGCGAGGAGGCCCGGGCCGTCGAGACGACCGCCGCGGCCCATCCAGCCCGCGCCGAGCTCGAAGTCCCAGCCCTCGCGCGAGGCCTCGTCCGTCCACGCGGTGAAGCGCGGGCCCGCGGTGACCTGGAGCGCCTTGAAATCATGCGTGTCCAGGTCGTCGATGGCGTCGAGGTTCACATCGGTCACGCCGTCGGGACGCGTCACGTAGCCGAGCCGCGCGCCGAGCGCGAGCCAGTGCGTGAGCTGCATGTCGAGGTGCAGCGCGAGGCCGCCCGCGACACCGGAGACGGGCTGGGCCGCGTCGAGCCAGCCGAACGTGCCCTCGAGGCCGATCCGCAGGGGGAAGGGCACGGGCTCGCTCGGCACCTCGGGCTCCTCCGCGGGGGGCGGCGTGCGTGCGACGGGGGGAGTGCGCACGGGAGTCTGAGTGGGAGTCTGCGCGGGAGTCCGCGTGGGAGTCTGAACACCCACGCTCGCGCCCGCATCGACCGTCACCGAGACGTCGACGCGCGGCGCGGGGACCTCCACGCGCACCTCCGCGCCACCTTCCGCGGCGACGATCGGGGGCGCTTCGACGCAGCGCGGACGCGCGTAGCTTGGGCCGCCGACGTACTCGACGCCGAGGGTGCCGTAGATCCCCGTGAGGCCCGCGGCCTCGCCAAAGCCGAGGCGCCCGCGTGCGCCGAGCAGGAAGGCCCAGTGCGCGTCGTCCTTGCAGGGCGCAAAGCGCAGGCCCGCGCCGACGTCGGCGTAGGCGCCGTGATCGCGCTCGGTGAGCCACGCATAGCCGCCGTGCGCCTCGAGGTAGACGGGCGCCCACGGATCGAAGCGCACGCGGAGGCCACCCGCGGCGCCGTAGCCGTAGCGCGGGTCGAGGCCGTCGCCGCCCGCGCTGCGCACGGCGTCGAGGCGGAGCTGCGGCTCGACGACGGGGCCGAGCGGGAAGCCCGCCCACATGCCGAAACCGCCGGAAAAACGGCCCGCTTCCCGGGATCCGTCCGCGGCGGGGGCGACGCCGATCAGGCCCTCGACGCCGAAGACGTGCCGGACCGTGGCGGGCGCATCGTCCGCGCCGCCTTCGCCGGGGAGGTTGAGATCGAGGTCCGCTTCGAGGCCGAGCGTGAGCGCGCGGTAGTTCGACGTCGCGCCGACGCCGTGCTGGCCGCGGAGCACGATCGCGCCGCCGAGCCCCTGACTCGTCGTGCCGTCGTGCGCGCCCGCGAGCCGCGCGAGCGCGACCTCGAGCACGGCTCCGCTCGGGGCGAGGTCGTCGGCGATGCGCAGATAGCCGGCGCCGAGCTCGAGCGAGAAGCCCTCGCGACGCGGGCGGTCCGTCCATGCGCGGAAGATCGCGCTGCCGCCGAAGTAGTTGGCGCGCAGCGGCCGCGCGTCGCCCACGGCGCCGGCCACGAGGTAGTCGGCGCGCGCGCCGAGCGCGAAGAACGAGGCGAGATCCGCGTCGATGCCGCCGCTCAGCGCGAAGTGCGGCCCGAGCACGCGCACGTCGTCGACGCCGAGCGCGCCGAAGCCGAGCCCGGCGCGCAGGCGCACGGGCACCACGGGCACGGCACGCACGGCGGTACGGGCTGCCGAATCCGCGGCGGCGCGTGCATCGACCTGCACGGTGACGTTCGCGTTCGCCGCGACGGTGGGCGGCGGGGGCGCGCTCACCGTCGCGGAGGCCTCGACGGTGGCCGTCGCGCCGACCGTCGCTGCGGGCGCGGGACCGACGCGCGTCGGGCGAGTCGGCGCGCGCACGGAGCGGGGAGACGAGCGCGAGGAGCGCGGCGAGGGCGGCGAGGCGGGAGAGGGTGACGTGAGCGGGCGTGGCGGGCTGGGGCGGCACGGCGCGGTGGACGTGCTCAGGGGTGCGTCGATTCATGGGACCTCGGTCGGCGTGGATGGCGGCGCGCCTCAGCGCAGGGGGACCTGGAGCGTGAAGGGGGCGTCGCGGAGCGGCGCCGCCTCCGCCGCGAAGGGGACCGCGCCGGTCGGGATGACGACCACCTCATAGGGCCCTTCCGGGCGGGCGCGGGCGAGCGCGACGACGTCCGCGTGGCCGTCGGCATCGACGTCGCCGACCGCGAGCGCGACGGGCATCGGCTCGCCGTCGTGCAGGACCCGCAACGTGCGCCGCGTCGGGGTCGGTGTCGCGAGGCCGCTCAGCGCCACGAGATCGGGGTGCATGTAGCCGACGAGCTCCTGCGCCCCCCCGGGCGTGCGATCGCCCGGCACGAGCAGTCGCAGGCCGCGTGCGGCCTCGACGGCCTGCGGCTCGAGGGGCGCGCCGTCCGCGGTCGCGCGCACGAGCGTCGTCGTCTCGCCGCCGAGCACGACGTCGAGGGCGCCATCACCGTCGACGTCGACGGCTGCGGCCTCGCGCGCGCCGCGCACCGCGAGCTGCGCGCTCCGTGGGAAGGAGGTCGCGCCGTCGCCATAGAGCACGTCGACGCGCGGTCCGTCGCCCGTCACGACGAGGACGTCGTCGTGTCCGTCCCGGTCGAGATCGGCCCGCGCGAGCGCCTCGGCGCCGATGCCGACGCGCTGCTGCGCGACGCGGCTCGGCGCGGCGCCGCCGCCGAAGACCCACAACTCGCTCGGCCGACGCGACGCCGCCTGCGCGCGGTGCAATGCGAGGATCTCCGCGCCCGGCCGCACGTCGAGGGGCTGCACGGAGAGCGCGACGGCGTGCAGCGCACCGAGGCTGCGCGGCCGCGTGAAGCCGCCGTTCGGCTCGCGCGCGACCAGGAAGAGCGCACCATTTCGCGCGCGTTCCGTCGGGTCCGCGAAGCCCAGCACGAGGTCGGGCGCGCCGTCCGCGTCGACGTCGCCCGCGCCCACGGAGCGCGCGACGAGGGTGGCCTCGGGCTCGGTGCCCTGGGCGCTCAGCGTGAAGGTCGCGACGCGCACCGGCCGCGGCGCGACGCCGTCCTCGGGCAATCCGATCGCGAGCAGATGCGCGTCCCGCCCGCAGAGCACGACGACTTCGGGGCGCGCGTCGCCGATGAGCTGCACGAGCGCGAGCCCGGGGCGTGCGGTCGCCGCGTCGCACACGATGGTGCGCGGGGCGGCCGCGCGCGCGTCGAACGCCGTCGCCGTGTGGCCCGTGCCCGCATCCGCCGAAATGTTGAAAATATCTGCGTTTTCGGGCGTTTCCGTGATTTCGGCCCCGTCCGCGGACGGCGCCTCGGGGGCCACGTTCGCGCCTGCATCGACGCGCGGCGCCGGCGCCTTCGTCGCGCGGCCCGGGCCGGCGTCGACGCGCGTTTCCCTGTTGAGATTCGTTGCGTTCGAAGGCGCGCCGACAGGGCGGATGGGCGGGAACGCGCCCGCGACGAGGCCGACGGCGATCAGCACCCCCCAGATCCCGGCGAGCACGCCGAGCGCGCCGAGTCCGCCCACGAATCGCTTCACGGCGGCGGGGATATCACGCCCGACGCGCGCGTCGGAAGTTCGCGGGCGTCCGGCGCATGTGTGCGGGGCGCCGCCTGCGACGCGGCGGCGTCAGCTCCCGTGGCGCTCGACCAGCGCGCGCGCGCGCTCGGCGAAGGCGGCGCGGTGGTGGCGGTCGAACTCGGTCCACGTCGCGAGCGTCGTCGGGTCGGTCACGCGGTCGACGAACACGCGCCCGTCGAGGTGGTCGTTCTCGTGCTGGTAGGTGCACGCGCGCAGGCCGTGCACGACCTCGTCGACCTCGGCGCCGTGCCGGTCCCAGCCGCGCACGCGCAGCGAGGTGTGCCGCCGCACCATGCCGCGCAGGTTGGGCACGCTGAGGCAGCCTTCGTAGTTGTCGAACATCTCCTCGCCGATGGGCTCGAGGCGCGGGTTCACGAGCACGGTCAGCGGGATCGCGGGGCGATACGGGTAGCGCGGGTTGTTCGGGCGCACCTCGATCGCGAAGAGCCGGATCGGCTTGTACACCTGCGTCGCGGCGAGGCCCGCGCCGTCGGCGTCGTGCATCGTCTCGATGAGGTCGTCGATGAAGGTCTGGACCGGCGCCCCGAGCAGCTCGTCGCGCGTGAGTTCGCGCGCGCGCTCGCGGAGGATCGGGTGCCCGAGCTGCGCAATCTTGAGGATCGTCATGCGCGGCGAGCGTAGCAGGCGCGTTTTGTGCTGCGTCGTCTGCGGCCACGGCGCGCCTCGCGCGTGGGGTGTCAATCGCTCGGCGGGAGCTGCGCCGCGAGCGCTGCGAGGCTGTCGCCCCGCGCCGGCTCGACGGGGGTGCCGCGGAGCCGCGCGATCGTCGCCTTGAGCGCCGCCGTGTCGAGCGGCTTCTCGAGCACGGGCTGGGGCTGCGTCGCGAGGAAGTCGCGCGCCGCGTCGTGTGCGCCACCCGTCACGAAGATGAGCTGCTGGGCGAGCTCCGGAGAGCGGGTCGCGAGCGTGCGGTACACGCGCTCGCCGCCGCCATCGGCCATCAGCACGTCGCAGAGAATCACGTCGACGTCGGGGTCCGCCTCGAGGCTCGCGAGGGCCTCCTCGACGCCTCCGGCCGAGCGGACGTCGTAGCTGCGCCGGAGCACGCGCTCGAGCGCCGCGCGCACGGGACGCTCGTCGTCCACGAGCAGCACCTTGAGCCGCGTCAGGGGCGGCAGCGAGCGGCCGGGCGCGACGCTCGGCGCGCGCGGGACGGGCTCGGTGCCGAGGAGATCGAGCGAGACGCGCGTCCCGCGGCCCACCTCGCTCTCGATCGCGACGTCGCCGCCGAGGCTGCGCACGATGCCGAGCGTCACCGAGAGCCCGAGCCCCGTGCCGACGCCAGGCGCCTTCGTCGTGAAGAAGGGCTCGAACACACGGCGTCGTACGTCCGGGGACATGCCCGCCCCGTCGTCCGTGACGTCGAGTTGGACGCGCTCGCCCGCGGTCACGGCGCTCACGGTGACGTGCCCGTCGCGCCCCTCCGGGATGGCCTGCACCGCGTTGGTGACGAGGTTGACGAGGGCCTGCACGAGCAGGTCCTCGCGGGCCTGCGCGGCGACCGTGTCCGGGACGGCGACGCGCAGCGTCACGTGCGCCGGGACGAGCGGCCGCACGATGGCGAGCGCGCCCTCGACCGCGCGCGCGAGGTTCACGGGGGCGAGCACCTCGTGCCGCGCGCCCGCCCGCCCCGTGTCGAGCAGCTGCCGCACGATGCGCGCGACGCGCCCCATCGCGGTGAGCGACTCGCGCAGCGCGTTCGGCGCGTCCGCGGGGAAGGTGCCTGTGCGCGCGTGCGCGTCGAGCACGTAGCCGAGGTTCGCGACGACGGCGGCCGAGGGGTTGTTCACCTCGTGCGCGACGCCCGCCGCGAGCTGACCGAGCGCCGCGAGCTTCTCCGTCTCGAACAGCCGGTCGCGGGCGCGGTCGAGCTCCTGCGTACGCTCCTCGATGAGACGGCTGAGCGAGCGCGAGCGCTCGTCGAG
This sequence comes from Polyangiales bacterium, assembly GCA_964202905.1. Classification (GTDB taxonomy): domain Bacteria; phylum Myxococcota_A; class Polyangia; order Polyangiales; family JADJQN01; genus CAIUAC01. The sequence goes on along the minus strand of CAXNJO010000017.1, from coordinate 50,979 downwards.
CGCGGCCGCGTGCGCGGCCCAGCGCGAGAACACCGCCTGCGCGCCGGCGAAGAGCGTGCAGACGAAGCCGAGCGAAAAGAAGAACGGCAGCGGCAGCTGGAGCGAGATCGTCGCCACGTCGATGGCGCCTGTGATCGTGAGGACCACGAAGCCCGCCGCGTGTCGCGCGGCCTCGGGGCGGCCGTCGCGGAGGTCGAGCCCGACCCGCACGATGGGCAGGAGCATGCAGAGCAGCGTGGCCGCGAGCACGACGGCACCGAGCGCGGTGGGCTCGGCCTCGGTGTACGTGGCGTCGAGCCAGGGGACCTCGCGCGCATGGTCGCGCGACTCGAAGAACAACCCCGGCACGAACGAGAGCACGCCGGCACAGCCCACCGCCGCCCCGGCTGCCCGGATCGCGCGGTCGAGGGGGCGCGGCCCCGAGACGGATGCGAGGTAGCCCGCGAGCGCGTAGATCACGCCGCCCGCTGCCAAGTGCTGAATGGGCGACCAGAGGCTCGCGTGCTGCCCGAGGGCGGGCACCGCGAGGACGAGGTCGCCCGTGCAGTAGAGCGTGGCCCAGAGCGCGGGCGGCGCGACGCTGCGGAACGACTCCCAGCCAGGGGTGCGCGCGAAACTCCGCGCGACGAGCCCCGCGACGAGCCCGAGCAGGGCCCCTATCAGCGGCATGAGCGCGGTGAGCGGCATGGGATGACCCGCGGAGCGGAACGGCGGCCCGGCGCGTCGTTGAAGGGCCCGCGTCTCGGGGCGCGCGCGATCCTTGACGCACTGCGTCGTGAGCGCGCCGCGTCAGCCGCGGACCGCCGCTTCCACCTCGACCGCGTCCTTCGGGATCGCGCGCGAGAGCACCTCGGCGCCGTCGTCGGTGACGAGCACGTCGTCCTCGATGCGGATCCCGCGTACGTCCGCGTAGTGGGCGAGCACCGCGCGATCGACGTGCTGCGCGGCGAGCGGCGCGAGCGCGGGATCGTCGAAGATCGCTGGCACGACGTAGAAGCCCGGCTCGATGGTGACGCACATCCCCGCCGCGAGGTCGCGATCGAGGCGCAGGTACGAGAGGCCGAATTGCGCGCTGCGCGTGCGCCCGGGCGCGTAGCCCGCGCGATCGCCGAGATCCTCCATGTCGTGCACGTCGAGGCCGAGCAGATGCCCGACGCCGTGCGGGAAAAAGAGCGCATGCGCGCCCGCGGCCACGAGCGCGTCGGGGTCGCCGCGCAGGATGCCGAGCGCGACGAGCCCCTCGGCGATCGTGCGCGCGGCGGTGAGGTGCACGTCGCGGTAGCGCACGCCGGGGCGCACGGCGGCGATCGCGGCGCGGTTCGCGGCGAGCACGACGTCGTAGATCGCGCGCTGCGTCGGCGAGAAGCGGCCGCTCACGGGCCAGGTGCGCGTGACGTCGCTCGCCCAGCCGTCCTCGCTCTCGGCGCCGACGTCGGCGAGCAGCAGATCGCCCTCTGCGCAGGTGCCGAAGTGCGTGTCGTTGTGCAGCACCTCGCCGTGCACGCTGACGATCGAGCCATAGGCCGGCGCGCCGCCCGCCGCGACGATCTCGTGCTCCATCGCCGCGCGCACGGCGCTCTCGCGCACGCCGGGCCGCGTCGCGCGCATCCCGGCGGCGAAGGCGCGCACGGTCGTCGCGACGGCCGCGCGCATCGAGGTGAGCGCCGCTGCGTCGTGCGTGAGGCGCAGCGCGATCATGGCGTCGGCGAGCGGCGCGTCGACGGGCGCGAGCGCGCCGGGGCGCACGGTGCGCGCGAGCAGCGCCGACTGCTGCTCGCACGTCGCGAGGTCGACGGCGGGGAGCGTCGCGGTGCCGGCGCCGCGGAGCGCCTCGGGCAGCGTGTCGAGCGCGCGCACGGTGCAGCCCGTGAGCGCCGCGAGCGCGTCGAAATCGGGCTGCGGGCCGTGCCAGAGCGCGTCCTGCGCGGTGCCTGGCGTGACGTAGAGCGTCGCCTCGCCGCGCGCGAGGTAGAGCATCGCGCCGGGCAGCGGCAGCCCGACGAGATAGAGAAAGTGGCTCGCGGTGCGGAAGGGGAAGACGTTGGCCGCGTAGTTGCGCGGGGCGTGCGCGCCGGCGGGCAGAAGGGCGGGGCGATCGCCGAGCAGCGCGGCGAGGCGGGCGCGGCGCGCGACGTGCGCGGCGCGGTCGGGGGAGCGCAGGGGCATGGCGCGAGGATACGCCGCGGCGCGTGGCGATGCCGCGATGCTGCGATGTCGCGATGCCGCGATGCGGGCGCGCGATGGGCTGCTAGGGTGCGCGCCCGGAGGCAGACACGATGGCGGAGCCGAAGATGGTGCAGTGCGTGAAGCTCGGTCGCGAGGGTGAAGGGCTCGACCGGTCGCCGTTCAAGAACGAGCTCGGGCAGCGCATCTTCGAGAGCATCTCGAAGGAGGCGTGGCGCGGCTGGATCGGGCACTCGACGATGCTCGTCAACGAGTACCGCGTGGACGTGATGTCGGCGTCGGGCCGCGATTTCCTGCTCAAGGAGTGCGAAAAGTACTTCTTCGGCGAGGGCTCGGAGGCGCCGAAGGAGTTCGTCGCCGTCGACGCGAATCCCGGCGACACGACCGGGTCGGGCGGGTGAGCACACCGCTCGAGGTCCACACCACGCGCGAGGCCGCAGCGGCCGCAGAGGCCGCCGCGCACGAGCGCCGCGCGAACGGCGTCTCCCTGTTGCGCCTCGCGCTCTTTCTTGCGGCAGCGGTGGCAGGCGGCACAGCGGTGCTCGAGCGTTCGCCCGTCATCGGCGTCGTTGGCCTCGCCGCCTCGCTCGCGTTCTTCGCCGCCGTCGCGTGGCATGCGCGCATCCACGCGCGGCGCGACGCGGCCGAGGCGCGGCGGCAGGTGCACGTTCGGCACCTCGCGCGGCTCACGGGGCGCTTCACGGAGCTGCCTTTCACGCCCGATTTGCTGCCCGCGACGCATCCCTACGCGTGGGACCTCGACCTCGTCGGGCGCGGTTCGCTCGTGCAGCGCCTCGACGTCACGCACACCACGCGCGGAGAGTCGCTGCTCGCCGCGTGGCTCGGTGCGCCCGCCTCGCCCGAGACGATCGCCGCGCGGCAGGCCTGCGTGCGCGAGCTCGCCGGGCGCATCGACTTCCGCGAGCGCCTCGAGGTCGCCGCCGCGCTCGCCCCGGCGGCCCGGAAGGGGAGCGGCGCGCAGGCCGCGCAGAAGCTCGATCCGCAGCCATTCCTCGTGTTTTCCGCGATGCCCCGCGTGTTCGCGCGGCGCGCGTGGCTCGTGCCGCTGCTCTTCGTCATGCCCGTCGTCACGCTCGCGTGCGTGGCGCTCTCGTCGCTCGGGCTCGTGCCCGGCTTCGTGTGGATGGCGCCCGTGCTCGTGAACCTCGCGCTGAACTTCGCGACGGCCTCCGAGGTGCGCGCCGCGCTCGATCTCGTCGCCGCGCGGCGCGGCTTCGGCGAGGCCTTCGCGGAGATGTTCGCGGCGCTCGAGGGCGAGCCCTTCGAGGCCGAGGCGCTGCGCACGTTGCGGGATCGCGCGCGCATTGCGGGCGAGCCGCCGAGCCGCCACCTGCGCGTGCTCGATCGCTGGGCGGGCTTCGCCGAGCTGCGCGCCCAGTTCCCGCTGCACCTCGCCGCCAATCACCTGCTGCTCTGGGACTTGCAGTGCCTGCTGCGCCTCGAGCGCTGGGCCGATCGCGTGGGCACGCACGCCGCGCAGTGGTTCGACGTGCTCGGCGAGGTCGAGGCGCTGGCCTCCTTCGCGACGCTCGCCCACCAGGACCCGTCCGCGACCTTCCCCACGATCGAGGCGCCCGGCGCGCCGCTCGCGATCGACGGGCTCGCGCATCCGCTGCTGCCGCCCGGCAAGCGCGTCGCGAACGACGTCACGCTCGGCGGCCCGGGCAGCGCGCTCGTCGTCACCGGCTCGAACATGGCCGGCAAGAGCACGCTGCTCCGTGCCGTCGGCCTCAACGTCGCGCTCGCGCTCGCGGGCGGCCCCGTCACCGCGCGCGCCTTCCGCCTCGCGCCCGTGCGCCTGCGCGCCAGCATGCGCGCCGACGATTCGCTCCAGGGCGGCTCGAGCTATTTCCACGCCGAGCTCACGAAGCTGCGCGGCGTGGTCTCGGACGCCGACGCCGCACCGCCGCTCTTCTTCCTGCTCGACGAGCTCCTGCGCGGCACCAACGCGAGCGCGCGTCACCTCGGCGCGCGCGCCATCGTGTTGCACCTGCTCGCGCGCGGCGGCAGCGGACTCGTCGCGACCCACGACATCGCCCTCGCCGCCCTCGAAGACGACCTCGACGGCCGCGTCCGCAACGCGCACTTCACCGACGTCGTGCGCGATGGTGAGATGGTCTTCGACTACCGCCTCCGCCCCGGCGTCGTGCGCACCAGCAACGCCCTGCGCCTGCTCCGCATGGCCGGCATCGACGTCCCCGAAGAGCACCTCGCGCGCGAGGATGCGGGGCGCGTGGCGAGCGACTGAGTCGCGGTTCAGACGCGGGGCGATGTGTGGACCTACCGGGAGACATGCTCGCTCACCCCCACGCCGCCGCCCACGCCTCTTCGCGGAAGCCGACGAGCACGAGGTCGCCGCGCACGAGGACGGGGCGCTTCACGAGCTTGCCGTCGGCGGCGAGCCACTCGATGAGCGTGGCGTCGTCGGCGGCGTCGATCGCGGGCTTGCCGAGCGCGCGGTAGCTCTGGCCGCTCGTGTTGAGCCAGCGGCGCACGGGCAGGCCGCTCGCGGGGATCCAGCGGCGCAGCTCGGCGACCGTGGGCGGCTGTTCGACGATGGGGCGCACGGTGACGTCGAGGCCGCGCGTGCGCAGCCAGGCGAGGGCCTTCTTGCACGTGCTGCAGCCGGCGTAGGAGAGGATCACGGGGCGGGTCATGGGGCGACGGTAGCGCAGGCGCTCGGTGGCGCGGGGCGCGCCGATCTCGCCGCGTGCGTGCGCGCGTTGCGATAGATTCGCGGCGCGTGCGCCTCTCCCTCCCGGCCTACCGCGACGACGCGGGCGATCACCTCGCGGCGCTCCTCTCGCTGCCCGACCCTCGCGACCGCGGAAGAGCGGCGCGCGGCGTGGCGTCAGGGGATGGCGACGCTCGCGCACGAGGCGAGCGCGCAGACGCCGGTGCCGCTCGAGGGGCTCTCTCCCGAGCAGCTCGCGCGGGGCGTGCGCATCGCGCTCGACGAGGGGTTGCTCGACGACCTCGGCTTCCTCGAGCCGGCGCCGGCGGCTGCGGCCATCTACGAGCTGGCGGCGGCGTTGCCCGCGGGTACAGAGAAGCGCGAGCTCGGGCGACGTGTGCTCACGCGCTTGCAGGAGGGCGATGCGCCGACCTTCGTGGCGCTCGCGACGTCGCTGGCGTTGGGGGCGAGCCGCGTGCTCTCGGGGCCGGGCGTGCGGGCGCGCGTCGCGCTCTCGCTCGATCTGCCGATCGGCGCGGGAGCGCGGGCCGATGCGCTCGCGCTCGCGCTGATCTCGCGCCGGGAGCTCGTGCCCGACTGGCTCGGCACGCCATCGACGGGCTCGCTCGCGTCGCGGCGGCTCGCGGGGCGCCTGCTCGAGCGGGCCGCGCGGGAGGCGGCGCGGCGCGCCGCACAGGGCGACGACGCGGGCGTGCGCGTCTTCGAGGGCGAGCAGGTCACGATCGCGTGGTCGCGGCTGCTCTCCGATCGCGAGCCGCTCGTGTGGCGGCACGTCGCCGTCGCGCGCGGGCTGCTCTCGGAGGCGGTGCCGCGTCTCGCCGAGCAGATCGGGCGCGAGCTGCGCAGCGCGTACTCGCCGACGGAGTGGCGGCGCGCGGCGGCGTCGCTCGCGGCGCGCATCGCCGTGGCCCCGCGGGACGCGCTCGCGCAGGCGCGGGCGTTGCTCGAGGGCGAGGTGCCGCGGCGTGACCCGGGCGTCGGCGCCGCCATGATTCTCGGCCTCGCGCGCGCCGCGGAGGTCGAGCCCGCGGCGGCGGACGAGCTGCTCGAGCTCTGCGTGCGCGGGGCGGGCGCGCCCGTCATCGACGTCGCCGAGGCGCTCGTGGAGCTGCGCCGTGAGCGCGTCTCGGAGGTCGTGGGCGAGTGGGCCACGGAGCGCGCACGCGCGCAGCTCCGCGATCTGCTCGACCAGCCGGGCGTCGACGACGGACGCGTCGCGCTCGCGCGCGCGCTCTACGACGAGCTCGCGCCCGAGTCCGAGCGCGGCGCGCTCACGCTGCGCGAGCGCAGCGGCGAGGCGCAGCGGGCCTTCGCGGAGCAGAGCGCGCGCGAGGCCTATGCCGCGGCGCGCGACGTCGTCGGCGCGGTGGACGCGACGATCGCGCGGCTCGAGCGCGCGGATCTCGACACCGCGTCCGGGCGGCAGCGCGCGGCGCGCGACGTGCGTGAGCTCGACGTGGCGCTGCTCGAGACCTCCACGCTCGCGGATCTGCTGCTGCTCGGCGGCAAGGCGGAGCGTGACGGAGCGGCGGCGCTCGGCGTCGCGCTCGGCCGGCTGGCGTCGGTGCTCCTCGCGCGCGAGGGGGCGCCCGCGGCGTCGGCGCTCCCGCATCCGACGCTGCACCTGCGCCAGCTGCGCGCGCTCTTGCACCTCGTCGACGCCGACGGCGGCGAAGAGGACGACGCGAGCGGCCGTCGGTCCCGCGCGGCGACGCTGCTGCTCGCGCGGCTCCGCGTGGATGCGGCGCCGGGGCTTCGACGCATGCTCCTCGCGACGCTCGCCCGCGCGGTCGATGGGCTCGTGCGCGAGGAGGCGTGCGAGCTGAGCGACGCGGTCGTCGCGCTGTGGTTCGAGCTCGCGGGGCGTGACGACGCGCTCATCGTCGCCGAGGCGTCGATGGCGCCCGAACTGCAAGCCGCCCTGCGCGCGTGGGTCGAGCTCGGCGATGCGCCCGCGGGGCCGGGCGCCGTGGATGGCCTGCTCGCGCTCGCGCGGGCGCTGCCGCCGGCGAGCTCTCCGCGGGTCGAGGCGCTGCGGGCCGCGCTGTTGCGCCTCGGGCAGGCCCTTGCGCCGATCTTCCTCGCGAGCGGCCTCGATCAGCTCGGCGCCGAGGCGGGCGCGGGGCTGCTCGCTGCGCTCGAGACGGCGGTGCCCGCGCTCACGCAGCGTCTGCGCGCCGCACGTCGCCGCTTCGGGCTCGACGCGCCGCTCGGCGCGCCGGGCTCGCGCGTCGCGCTGCGTCTCGTCGAGGCCGCGTACGATGCCGCGCTCGACGGGGATGCGTCCGGGCTGCAAGCCACCGTCGCGGGGGCCGTCGACGTGATCGCGCGGGAGCTGCCGGGCGCGCTCGCGTCGCTCGTGGTCGCGGCGCTCACGCACGTGGCCGCGCTGCCCGCGCAGGCGCCCGAGGGCGCCGCGGATCCGCACGCGGAGGGCGCTGGAAGCGGCGGTCGCGCCGCGGAGGGCGACCTCCCGCCGTGGCTGCCGCCCAGCCGGATCCTCGGTGGTTTCTTCGTGTTGCGGGCCCTCGGTCGCGGCGCGGGCGGCACGGTCCTCGTCGCCCGGCGCGCCGAGGAACGGCACGACGCCGAGGCCGAGCGCTTCGCGCTGAAGGTCCCCGAATACGACGGCGCCGCCGCGCGCACGCTCAGCGAGAAGGAGTTCCTGCGTCTCTTCCGCGAGGAGGCGGGCGCCCTGCTCGCGCTGCCCGCGCACCCGAACCTCGCGACGCTCGTCACCTTCGACGCGGGCGCGCGTCCGAAGCCCGTGCTCGTCATGGAGCTCGTCGAGGGGCCGAGCCTCGAGCGCCGCATCGAGCAGCGCGCGTTCGATCTCGACCTCGCGTTCAGCGCGATCGACGGCGTCGCCGCAGGGCTCGAGGCGATGCACGCCGCCGAGCTCGGGCACCTCGACGTCAAGCCCTCGAACATCATCCTGCGGCCCGCGCGCGCGGGGCTCTCCGACGTGCCCGTGAAGCCCGGCGCGAGTGCGCCTCCGCCGCGCCAGGGCGTGCAGGCCGTGCTCGTCGACTTCGGTCTCTCCGGACGTAAGCTGCGGCCGGGCTGCGCGACCGCGCACTACGGCGCACCCGAGATCTGGGGCCTCGTCTCGAAGGGGCACGAGCCGCGCCCCGCCGCGGCCGACGTCTACGCCTTCGCGTGTGTCGCCTTCGAGGCGCTGGTCGGGCACACGCTCTTCGCAGGAAACGGCGCGCTCGTGCTGCTCCGCGCGCACCTCGCGCACGACGGCCGCCCCGAGGCGCTCGACGCACTCGCAGCCATGGACCCCGCGTGTGCACGCCTCGCCGCGGCGCTCTCCTCCGGCCTGCGCCGCGATCCCCGTGATCGCGTCGACATCACGGCTTTGCGCGCAGCCCTCGCAGCCAGCGCACGCGAGCTCGCCGGCCGCGCGTGGCCGCTCGCCGCGCCGAACGCGACCTGACGGCATCGCCGCGCATCCGGTGGGCAGCTCGTTTCGAGGCGCCGCCGCGCCGTGCGCCCGCGGTATCCTCGCCGACCATGTCCGACGGCACCTACCGCTACCCGACCCCGCTCAACGAGACCGTGAAGTCCTACGCGCCCGGCAGCCCGGAGCGCGCGGAGCTCGCTCGCCGCGCTCGACGCCGCCGCGGCCGAACACGTCGACATCCCCGCGGTGATCGGCGGTGAACAGGTGCGCTCGGGCGTGACGACGTCGGTGGTGATGCCGCACGCGCACGGCCACGAGCTCGCGCGCGTCCACCACGCGTCGGGCGCGCACGTCACGCAAGCCATCGAGCGCGGGCTCGCGGCGCAGCGCGGTTGGGCGGCGCTGCCGTTCGCCGAGCGCGCGGCCGTCTTCCTGCGCGCGGCCGAGCTGCTCGCGGGGCCGTGGCGCCAGCGCATGAACGCGGCCTGCATGCTCGGCCAGAGCAAGACGGTTTACCAGTCGGAGATCGACGCCGTCTGCGAGCTCGTCGACTTCTTCCGCTTCAACGTCGAGTACGCGCGCCGCCTCCACGAAGAACAACCGCTCTCGCCACCCGGCACGTGGAACCGCGCCGAATACCGCCCGCTCGAGGGCTTCGTCCTCGCCGTCACGCCCTTCAACTTCTCGAGCATCGGCGTGAACCTCGCGTGCGCCCCGGCGCTGCTCGGCAATGTCGTGTTGTGGAAACCCGCGCACACCGCCGCGCTCGCCGCGTGGCGCGCGATGGAGTTGCTGCGCGAAGCGGGCCTGCCCGATGGCGTGATTTCACTGATCCCCGGCGACGGCCCGGAGCAGGGCGCAGCGGCGCTCGCGAGCCCGCACCTCGCCGGCATCCACTTCACGGGCAGCACGCGCACCTTCCGCGCGCTCTGGCGCAGCGTCGGTGAGAACCTCGAGAATTACCGCAGCTTCCCGCGGCTCGTCGGCGAGACGGGCGGCAAGGATTTCCTCATCGCGCACCCGAGCGCCGACCTCCCCTCCCTCGCGACCGCCATCCTGCGCGGCGGCTACGAATATCAGGGCCAGAAATGCAGCGCGCTCTCGCGCCTCTACGTGCCGCGCTCGCTCTGGCCCGCGCTCCGCACAAGGCTCGTCGAGGGCCTCGCGGCCATGAAGATGGGTGATGTGCGGGACTTCTCGAACTTCCTCGGCGCCGTCATCGACCGCCCCGCCTTCGAGCGCATCCGCGGCTATACCGAGCTCGCGCGCACGACGGGAAACGTGCTCTTCGGCGCCACCTGCGACGACCGAGAGGGGTATTTCGTCACACCCACGCTCGTCGAGGTCAGCGACCCCCATCATCGCCTGATGGAAGAAGAGATCTTCGGCCCCGTCGTCACGGCCTACGTCTACGACGATGCGCGGTATGCCGACACCCTCGCGCTCATCGATGCCACGTCTCCCTACGCGCTCACCGGCGCCGTCTTCGCCCGCGACCGCGCCGCCATCGAAGAAGCCCACCGCGCCCTCCGCCAGGCCGCCGGCAACTTCTACGTCAACGACAAGCCCACCGGCGCCGTCGTCGGCCAGCAGCCCTTCGGCGGCGCCCGCGCGAGCGGCACCAACGACAAGGCCGGCGCGATGTGGAACCTCCTCCGCTGGACCTCGCCGCGCAGCATCAAGGAGACCTTCGTCCCCGCGACGGATGTGCGTTATCCGTTCATGGGGTGATTTCGGCGTCTGGATTCGGCGTGACGCCGTGCACGCGTCCAGCCGTGCATGACGAGGGCGAAATCCACACAACGACTCCGACGCTCTCTGCCGATCAATACGACTCCAACACCAACGCCTGCGGGATCGACGTGAGGCCCGGGACCATCGCGCGGAAGCGGAAGCGCACGCGCTCGCCGGGGGTGAGGGTGAATTCGCCGAGGGTCGTCGCGACGGATCCGGGGGTGTGGCGAATGTCGCGCTCGACGCCGTCGACCGTGGCGACGCCGTCCCAATAGCGCGAAGCGGCGCCCGTCGAGAGGCTCTGGAAGGTGACGCGCACGCGGCGCGGGGCGGTGTCGGCGCTGTCGTGCGCGAGGCCGACGTCGAGATCGTAGACGTTGCCGTACATGCCGACGGCCTCGGCCGCGCTCTGGTCGTAGTGCGCGAGCGCCGGGAAGGCCTGCACCTGCGGGAGGCCTGCGCCCGTCGCGGTGTTGACCATCAGCCCCACGTGCGCGTCGCGGCCGGGCACGGCGACGTCGAAGCGTCCGCGCCAGGTGTCGTGCGCGTACACGCCGGCTTCGCGGCCGAAGGGCGGCGGCGGCGTGCCCGAGACGCGGTAATCGCCGGGCGCGTCGTCGCGGGAGCGGCGCACGGCCTCGTTGACGTCGTCGATCGACGGTGGCGACCACGTAGACGTAGACGGGTGCGCTCGTGCGGATGGCGAAGCGCCCGTCGACTTCGGCGCCGTTCGGCACGTCCTCGCGGTAGACGACGAGCGGGCGCGCAGGCGCGAGCGTGGTCGGCGGGACGGTGGTGTCGAAACTCCCGCTCAGCCACTCGCGACTCACGCGGTAATCGGGGCTCGTGCCGAGCCCGAGCCCGCCTGTCTCGGACTGGTCGTAGCCGGAGCCCTCGGCGCTCACCGTCACGTCGCTCGCCCCGGGATTGGTGACGAGAATCCAGACATAGGAGATGCGCCCGCTGCGGTTGAGGTGGTGCAGATACACGCCGAAATCGCCTGAGAGCGGATAGGCTGTGCCGCCGCGCGTGGGGGAGGGCCGCGCGTTGCCGTAGAGCAGCCCATCCCCCGTGTATTCCTCGGGGTTGTTGCTCGTCAGCACCGGCCCGCCCTCGCCGCCGCCCGGAAGCGGCAGCAACTCCGCGCGGGGCGGTGTGCCGCTGAGCGGGCCTGGCGTCCACGCGTCGGTGGGCACGTCGAATCCCATGCTCGCATCCGGCGCGGCCAAATCCGTCGCAGCGTCGGCGGGAGTCGCAGCGTCGAGTCCCGCGCCGTCGTCCGGCGCTGCGTCGAGGGCGGCGTCGTCGGAGGACGCGTCGGAGGGCGCAGCGTCCATTCCGGCGTCGCGCGGCCGAGCGATCATCGGCGAATCGCCCGGCGAACACGCGCTCAGGGCGAGCAGCGACACGAACGCAAGCACGGAGAGCGTGCGTCCGTGATGGGGAGGATTCGGTCGCGCGCGGCGAGGCGATGGGCTGACGTCGAGCATCAGGGCGCTCGATGCGCGGCTTGCAGGGTTCACGTCGTGGCGATGGCGCGTCGTCGCGGGAATCACGGCCCGGAGACTACCAGCGTCGCGAAGAGCACGTGCGGATGCGCGGCGCGGCCGGGGAGCGGTGCGCGCGGGTCGAGCAGCGCCCATGCGTCGGCGTCGTTGGCGCGGAAGGAGGTTGTGAGCGCATCGACGCGGTGGCCACGCGGGAGCCCGGCGCCGCACCAGAGCTGCACGAGCCGCTCTGCGCGCGGCAGCTCGGGAATCTGCAGCAGCGTGGCGAGCACCGTCTCGATGCCGTCGTGCAAATCGAGCACCCACGCCTCGGCGCGGATGTGTGGCATCGGAAAGAGCGTCTCGAGCGGGTCGAAGCAACCGACGCGGTCGGCGCCGAGCGCCCACGAGAGGCCGAGCGCGATGGCCTCGTCGACGCTCGCGCGGCGCAGCGGCGAAGAGACATCGCCGTCGCGCTGCGGCGCGTACAACACGAGCGCTCGCGCGCCGCACCGTGCTTCGACGATTGGTGCATGCGGGTCGGTGCCGACGACGAGCGTGATGCGCGGGGCCTGCGCGTCCGCGTCGTCGCTCAGCGACCCGTCGTCGCGCGCCGTCGAATCGCCTTCGACGTCGCGCAGCCACGGCGCGATGCGCGCGGCGGCGGCCGCGTCGCGTGCCGTCACGTCGAGGTGGGTGACGCTCGGCCCGCAGCAGACATCGACGTAACGCACCTCACGACGGTCGGGCACGAGAGGGACGGGATATGTCCCTCAGGCTCACCCCACCCACGCGCGGGCGTTGCGGAAGAGCCTCAGCCACGGGCCATCGGGGCCCCAGTCGTCGGGGGACCACGAGTGCTGGACGGTGCGCCAGACGCGCTCGGGGTGCGGCATCAGGATGGTGGCGCGGCCGTCCGTGGAGGTGAGCGCGGTGATGCCGTGCGGCGAGCCGTTGGGGTTGGTGGGGTAGCTGCTCGCGACGGCGCCGTGGCCGTCGACCCAGCGCAGGGCGACGAGGCCGGCGTCTTCGATCGCGGCGAGGTGCGCGTCGTCGCGGACCTCCACGCGGCCCTCGCCGTGCGCGACGGCGATGGGCAGGCGCGCGCCCTCCATGCCGCGCAGCAGGATGGAGGCGCTCTTCTCGACGCGGACCTGTGCGAGGCGCGCCTCGAAGCGCTCGCTGCGGTTGCGCACGAAGCGCGGCCAGAGCGCGGCGCCGGGGATGAGATCGCGCAGCGTCGAGACCATCTGGCAGCCGTTGCAGACGCCGAGCGTGAAGGTGTCTTCGCGTGCGAAGAAGGCGGCGAGCGCGGCGCGCGCGCCCGCGTGGAAGAGCAGCGTCTTCGCCCAGCCCCCGCCGGCGCCGAGCACATCGCCGTACGAGAATCCGCCGCACGCGACGAGGCCGCGGAAGCCCTCGAGCGTCACGCGGCCGGAGAGCAGATCGCTCGTGTGCACGTCGACCGCTTCGAAGCCCGCGCGGTGGAAGGCGGCGGCCATCTCGACGTGCCCGTTCACGCCCTGCTCTCGGAAGATGGCGACGCGCGGCCGCGTGCCCCGTGCGACGAGCGGCGCGGCGATGTCCTCCTGCGGATCGAAGGTGAGCGCGGGCACGAGGCCGGGGGCGTGAGAATCGACGCGCAGTGCCTGCTCCTCATCGGCGCAGCCCGCGTCGTCGCGGAGGCGCTGCAGGCGGTGCGTCGTCTCGGACCACGCGGCGCGGAGCGCCGTGAGCTGTGCCGCGTAGATCAAGGAACCATCCTGCGTGATGGTGATCGCGCCGTCGTCGCTGGGAGCGCCGAGCACGTGCACGCAGCCCGCGAGACCGGCGGCGGCGAACCGTGCGATGACCGATGCGGCGTCGCCCTCGCGCACCTGGAGGAGCGCGCCGAGCTCTTCCGCGAAGGCGGCGGCGAGCGGATCGCGGCCTGCGGGCAGAGCGAGACGCAGGCCCGTCGCGCCCGCGAAGGCCATCTCGCAGGCGGTGACGAAGAGGCCGCCGTCCGAGCGATCGTGGTAGGCGAGCAGCAGCCCCTCGCGCGCGAGAGATTGCACCGTGTCGAAGAAGGCGACGAGATCGGCGGGTGCGTCGAGGTCGGGCGGCAGATCGCCGAGCTGTTCGTAGACCTGCGCGAGCGCGGAGGCGCCGGTGCGATCGCGGCCGCGCCCGAGGTCGACGAGCAGCAGCGCGGTCGGCCCGCGATCGGTGCGGAGCAGCGGTGTGATCGCCGCGCGCACATCGGGCACCGGCGCGAAGCCCGAGACGACGAGCGAGAGCGGCGCGGTCACGCTGCGGGGCTCGCCTTGCTCCTCCCAGACGGTGCGCATCGACATCGAGTCCTTGCCGACGGGGATGGCGATGCCGAGCGCGGGGCAGAGCTCCATGCCGACGGCGCGCACCATGTCGTAGAGGCCTGCGTCCTCGCCCGGGTGGCCCGCGGGGGCCATCCAGTTTGCGCTCAGCTTCACGTCGCCGAGCGCGCGCAGCGGCACGCCCGCGAGGTTCGTGATCGTCTCGGCGACGGCGAGGCGTGCAGACGTGGCCGGATCGAGCAGCGCCACGGGCGTGCGCTCGCCCATCGCCATCGCCTCGCCCGCGTAGCCTTCGAAGCTCGCGCAGGTGAGCGCGGCGTCGGCGACGGGGATCTGGTGCGGACCGACCATCGGATCACGCGCGATGAGGCCGGTGACGGTGCGGTCGCCGATGGTGATGAGGAAGGTCTTGTCGGCGACGGCGGGCAGGCGCAGCACGCGCTCGACGGCCTCCGCGAACGAGATCGACGCCGTGTCGAGCGGCGTGCGCGGCGTGCGCAGATGCTCGGCGTGCCGCGTCATCTTGGGCGGCTTGCCGAGCAGCACCTCGAGCGGCAGCGCGATGGGCGCGTCGCCGAAATGCGCGTCCTCGACGACGAGATCGGGCGCTTCGGTCGCGTCGCCGAGCACGGCATACGGCGCACGCTCGCGCTCGCAGAGCGCCGCGAACACGTCGAAGCGCGCCGCGTCGATCGCGAGCACGTAGCGCTCCTGGCTCTCGTTGCACCAGAGCTCGAGCGGCGACATGCCGGGCTCGTCGCTCGGCACCGCGCGCAATTGGAGGCGCGCGCCGCGATGCGACTCGTGCACGAGCTCGGGCATCGCGTTCGAGAGGCCGCCCGCGCCGACGTCGTGGATCGAGACGATCGGGCTCTCCGCGCCGAGCGCGCAGCAGCGGTCGATGACCTCCTGACAACGCCGCTCCATCTCGGCGTTGTCGCGCTGCACGGAGGCGAAATCGAGGTCTTCGTGGCTCGCGCCCGTCGCCATCGACGAGGCCGCGCCGCCGCCCAATCCGATCAACATCGCTGGACCACCGAGCACGACGAGCCGCGCGCCGACGGGGATCGCACCCTTCTTCACGTGCTCGGGGCGGATGTTGCCGAGTCCGCCCGCGAGCATGATGGGTTTGTGATAACCGCGGATCTCGTCGCCCGCGGGGCCCGTGACGCGCTGTTCGAAGGTGCGGAAATACCCGCAGATCGCGGGGCGACCGAACTCGTTGTTGAAGGCGGCGGCGCCGAGCGGGCCGTCGAGCATGATGTCGAGGGCGCTCGCGATGCGCGCGGGTTTGCCGTGGTCACGCTCCCAGGGACGGAGTGCGCCGGGAATCCGGAGATTCGAGACGGTGAAGCCGACGAGGCCGGCCTTGGGCTTGCTGCCGCGCCCCGTCGCGCCCTCGTCGCGGATCTCGCCGCCCGAGCCCGTGGACGCGCCCGCAAACGGGGAGATCGCGGTGGGGTGATTGTGCGTCTCGACC
The DNA here is from genome assembly GCA_964202905.1 of Polyangiales bacterium. GTDB lineage: Bacteria > Myxococcota_A > Polyangia > Polyangiales > JADJQN01 > CAIUAC01. Next base: position 35,654 of record CAXNJO010000017.1, on the reverse strand, counting down.
TTGATGAGGATGTGAATCGGCTCTTCGTGCGCGCCGTAGACGCCCGTGCGCGGATCGACGAAGAAGCGCTGCGCGACGCTGCCTTCGAGCACCGCGGCGTTGTCTTTGTAGGCGCCGAGCACGCCCGCGGGGGCGTGGGCTGCCGTGTTGCGGATCATCTGGAAGAGCGAGCGCTCCTGCGGAACTCCGTCGATCACGTAATCGGCATTGAAGATTTTGTGTCGGCAATGCTCGGAGTTGGCCTGCGCGAACATCATCAATTCGACATCCGTCGGGTCGCGGCCGAGCGTGCCGAAGGCGGCGACCAGATAATCGATCTCGTCCTCGGCGAGCGCGAGCCCGAGCGCGCGATTGGCGCGGCACGAGCGCGTCACGGCCCTCTGTGCCGAGCGGCACGCTGCGCCCGGGGCGCGGCGCCTCGCGGACGAAGAGCGCGGCGGCCTCCTCGGGCGTGCGCAGCACCGCCTCGGTCATGCGGTCGTGCAGCAGCGCGGCGAGCCCGTCGATCTCAGACTCGGAGGCGCCCGCGAGCACCCAGCGCGTGCCGCGCTCGATGCGGCGCACCGCGTCGAGGCCGGCGATGCGCGCGATGTCCGTCGCCTTCGACGACCAGGGGCTGATCGTGCCGAGCCGCGGCACCACGATGCGCACCGCGCCCGCGAGCGCCTGCGACGTGAAGCGCGGCCCGTACTCGAGCAGCCGCGCGAGGACGTCGGCTTCTTCCGCCGTGAGCGGCCGCGCGACGTCGACGAAATGCACGTATTCCGCGGCGAGCGCGGAGACGCCGGGCACGTGCGCGCGGAGCGCGTCGAGGATCTTCTGCGTGCGCGCGGGCGAGTGCGCCGGGGCGCCGGGGAGCGTCAGCATGCGGCGGAGGATGCCCCGAGCGCGTCCGGGCGTGCCAGCGAAAGCGGGGGGACGGGAGGCGGCTCAGCCGCCGTGCTCGCTGAGATCGCGAATGTGCGACAGCACGCGCCAGTGGATGGCGTGGAGCAGGACTTCGGCGAAGCCGACCCAGTAGAGCTCGGGGTAGATGGCGAGGGTGTAGTGCGTGGTGCCCTCGATGCGGGTGCGGCCGCCCGGGAGCGGGACGAGGCGGAACTCGCCGCCGCGCGAGACCATGTAGCCCTCGAGGTGGGGCGCGTTCACGCGGTGGTACGGGCTGAGCTCGCTCATCGAGGGGGGCTGTGAGGTCACGTCGAAGGCGAGCCGGTGCGGGGGATCCCACACCGTGATCGGCTCGACGAAGGGGCCCGTCGAGAACTCGCAGTGGCGCACCGCGCCGACGCCTGCGCCCTCGATGCGCGCGCGCTGCGGGAACGCGACGCCGAGGCGGAAGAACCACTCGGGCGGCGGGGGCAACTCGGAGAAGCCGATCACGTTCGGCCAGATCGCTTCGGGGGGCGCGTCGACCTCGATGGTGGTCGTGACGTGCCGCAGCGTGGGCGTCTCGACGTGCGATTCGCCGAAGGCGAGCAGCGGCAGGATGAAGAGGAACGCGGCGCCGACGGGCTTGCTCGCCGTGTCGCGCACGCCCGCGGCGATGGCCCACGCGACGAGCGCGCCCGCGAGCGAGATCGCGGCCGCGATGGGGAAGGCCATCGCGAGGCAGATCACGCCCTCGAGCGCGAAGAGCAGCACGATCGAGCCCGTCATCGCGGTGCCGACGAGCGCGAGGGCGAGCGTCGCGACGAGGCCGCGCTGCACGGTGCGGTTGTAGACGGCCGACGAGACGGTGCCCATCGCGAAGGGCGTCGCGAAGAAGAGCGCGGCGCCGTAAAGCTTCAGGCCGTAGACGCTCAGCCACAGCATCGCGAGGCCCACGCCGATGCTGCCGAGCAGGCCGAGCAGCGCCGCGCGCACGCCGTCGGTGAGCGGCGGCGGCTCGTCGCGCGGTGTGCTCGCAGCGCCGAGCTGCGCGTGCCACGCGGCGTCGCCCTTCGAAGGCAGCAGCGAGAGCGCGGCGATGATCGCGTAATTGACGAGCGGCACGACGAAGAGCACGCCCAGCCACGGCGAGAGGCCCGCATCGGCCGCGCGCCGCACGCTCATCGACAGTCCGATCCAGAGGAAGGGCATCGCGCTCACCGCGAGCAGCACGTACATGGCGACCGGCGCGGAGCCGTGCCCCGTCTCGCGCAGCAGCACGCTCGGCACGAGGTAGCCGAGCGGCGACCACGACTCGCCCGTGAAGCTTTGGACGAGCGTGAAATCGACCGCGAACTTGAGCGCCGCGAGCGAGAGGCCCGCGACGACGTAGGGTTTGCGCGGCACACGCGTGCGCAGACCGAAGAGCAGCGGGAAGAGGCGCGTCATGCGGGCAGCCTACAGGGACGGCCTGCCGTCTGGCCATGGCGTGGGGGCGCGTGACACGCCGGGCCGCGCGCGTTTCCGAGACCGCAACGTGGGGTTGTCGTGCGGCGATCTGGTCGGGCGGGGCGCGACGACCCAGAGTCGCGGCCTCTCGCAGCACGCCACGGACATCGTTGGATGCCCGCTCGTGCCGCCCCCGAACACGAAAGAGCCCCCGACCATGAGCCGCGCCACCTACACGATCGATCCCTCGCACTCGCACGCCTCGTTCGCGATTCGCCACATGATGGTCTCGACCGTGCGCGGCGAGTTCCAGCGCTTCAGCGGCGAGGTCTCGTGGGATCCGGCGCAGCCCGAGGGCACCACGGCGAGCGTCACGATCGAGACGGCTTCCATCGCCACGCACGACGAGAAGCGGGACGAGCACCTCCGCAGCGCCGACTTCTTCGACGCCGCGACGCACCCCGCGATCACCTTCACGTCGAAGCGCGCCGAGACGACCGGTGACGGGCTCACGCTCTTCGGCGACCTCACGATGCACGGCGTCACCAAGGAGGTCGCGCTCGCGGTCTCGGACATCACGCCCGAGGCGCGCGATCCGTGGGGACAACCTCCGCATCGGCGGCACGGCGACCACGAAGGTCAAGCGCTCGGACTTCGGCCTGCGTGTGGAACGTGGCGCTCGAGGCGGGCGGCGTGCTCGTCGCCGACGAGGTGAAGATCCAGCTCGACCTCGCGCTCATCAAGCAGGGCTGACCGGGACGCGTCCGAGGTCCATGACCGCGTGCGCCCGGCCGGGATGCGGGCGCGCGCGGAGCACATGACCGAGACGCGATTGCGGCCGTCTTGCTTCGCGCGGCAGAGCGCGTGAGCACGAGCAAGGGGCCACGCCCGTCGTGGCGCACGATCGGCTCGCGCTACGCCGCACTCGGCCGGGGACTTCCGCTCGACGACCTGCGATTCGAGCGCCTACCTCCACCGGCGCAGCGTCGGACCAACTGGTTTTTGAAGGGGTGGGAAGCGATCGGCGGTCGGCCTCTGCAGGGTTGACCATGCGCTGCGTGCGACTGTAGGTTGCGCCGCATGAAACAGTCCCACCTTTCCCCACGTATCCGTGCGCGGACCTTCGGCGCCGGCGCAGCCCTCTGCCTCGCCTCTTCGCTCGGCGGCTGCGAGCCGACGGCACCCGCCCCGACCGACCCGGGTGCGCTCATCGACGTCTCGCTCCAGAGCCGCGTCGGCGTGCTGCTCGATGGGGTGCCCGAGGGGGCGCGCGAGGCGCTCGCCACGGCCCTGCTCGCCGAAGACGCGGGCTTCTGGCGCGGGCGCGCGGCGCGGCAGGTCGAGACGGCGCTTTACCGCCTCGTGTATCGCAACCTCTACGTCGACGGCCTCGGGCAGCTCCCGCTGCCGCCGGTCGAGCAATGGGAGATCACGCCCGGCACCGCGTCGCGCGGGACCGTCGATGGGCACGACTACGTGTTCGTCGACTACGCCTTCGCGGGCACGCTGCTCTCGCCGCTCGAGGAGGCGGGTCTCGCCGACCCGGCCCTCGCGACGATCGGCGGCACGGTCGACGAGCCCTTCGTGCTGCCGGCCGACCCCGAGAGCCTGCTCGAGCGGACCGGGTACGCGTGCATGAACGAGTCGGATTTCCCGCCGAACAGCGTCGACACGGAGAACGCGCGCCTGTTCTTCGACGACACGTGCGAGGGCGCCCGGGTGCCCGGCGCGAGCGAGTGCCACATCACCGACATGCCCGTCGAGTCGTGCGTCGAGGCCCTCGAGGCGGCGGTCGGTCGCAGCGAGGTCGTCTTCCACTTCGAGCGCATCGCGTGGGACGACGCGCGTGCGGCCGACGTGCGCGTCGGCACCCAGCGCGACGGGGGCCCGCAGCTCCGCGCGATGGAGGAGGGCGTCCGCGATCACCGCATCGTGTACCGCTACTTCCGGGCCGATTCGTGCGCCATCAGCGAGGGATGCGTCGGCGCCGGCGGGTGGCGTCGCCTGCTGCAGTTCACGGCGACGGTCCAGAACCGTGGCGACGAGGACATCGCGCTCGGGGAGGTGGGGCCGACGAGCCTCGCCGTGCAGAACCGCCTCGTCTCGTTCAGCGAGTGCCACGGGCACATGCACTTCAACCACTACGGCCGTTTCGAGTTCGGCTCGGGCGAGACGGCGCTCGGTGGCAAGCGCGCCTTCTGCCTCGAGAGCACGTCGCGCTACTTCAACAACGAGCAGACGCCGCTCACGCACCCATACTCGTGTGCGTTCCAGGGCGTCGCGGCGGGCTGGGGCGACGACTACATCGCGGGGCTCGACTGCCAGTGGGTCGACGTGACGCCGATCGACGCGACCGGCGGGATCACGGCGCCGCTGCGCTTCGTCGTGAACCCCGACGAGTTCCTCTGCGAGGGCGCGCTCGTGCTCGACGGCGAGGGCAATCCCACCTTCGAGCCGACCGAGTTCCGCAGCGAGGCGGGCGAGATCGAGCAGCGCTTCGTGTGCGACCGCTTCCCGGACGCGAATGCCGACAACTCCGCCGAGGCGCCCGTGACGCTCCCGGAGGAGGGTGGGCTCGCGACCGCGCCGTGCGGCCGCTTCCTGGTCGGCGCGGAGCGCAATTGCGACTATGCGCGTCAGCCCGGCGAGCTGGTCACGTGCACACCCGGCGAGACGGTGACGCTCTCGTGCACGGCGGCCTCGGCGAGCGCGCCGGTCGCGGTGCGCGTGTGCGAGGCGAGCCACGTTCTCGGCGGCTTCCCGTGTCTGCACGCCGACGCGCTCGGCACGGTCGTGGCCAAGGATGCCCCGGTCACGGTCGAGGTGTCGTGCCCTGTCGCGCGCGACGCGACCGAGATCGGTGGCCTCGTGTCGGTGTTCCGCGCGCCGGTCGTGCCGGGCGGGGACGCGTCCGGCGTGACCTGCACCGTGCGCTGACCCGCGCACGCCTGGAGCTCGCGGTCGAAGGCGAAGGCCGGTAGACCGCGCGCTCCAGGTCGGCGACCTCCGGTTCTCGCTCGTCTGCGCGCTTCTTCGTCGAGGGCGAGGTCGCGCGCGAGCGGCTCGGCCACGCGCACGAGGCGATCGCTGGGCCCTCCCGGCACGCTGCCGGAGAGCAAGCTGCGCGAGGCGGAGGCCGCCTGAAAAACAGGGCGGGTCGCGGGCGCCTCGGCCGGCGCGAGAGGGCCGAGGCGCACAGCACGCGCGCCGCGAGCCCGATGGCGAGCGGCAGCGCGCAGGCGGCGAAGAGCAGGATGCCGAGGCGCAGCCGGTCGTTGCCTGCAGGGGGCGGTCGGTTCGACGGGACGCGCAGCGGGCACGACGCCCGCTGCCCACCATGTCCTGATTTGGGGACGCTGCCCGTCGTGCGTACGGCGCGATTCGCGCGGGTTCAGCGGCGGATCGTGTAGTCGTTCGCGGCGCCGGCGTAGCCGAGCACGCGCACGTAGAAGGTGCCGCTCGCCTGCACGCGTTCTTCGTCGCCGGTGCCGTTGCTCTCGGCGATCACGCTGCCGTCGGCGCGGAGCGCCTGGAGATCGAGGTCGCCCGCGGCGTGGCGGAAGGCGAGCACGACGGTCGCCGACGCTCGAGCCCGCGTCGACGCGGTAGACGTCGACGTCGCCTTTGCAGATCCGCGCGCTCGTCTTGCCGGCTGCGAGCGGCGTCGCCCGCGCGATCGTGTCGTTGCCGCCGGCCGGGTCGCAGGAGGGCGCCATCGGCGCGCCGCAGGAGGGCGTGCCGGGGCCGCGACCCGTCGCGGGATCGCCCTGCACGGCCGTGCCGGAGCACGTCTCGTCCTCGCTCCACGCGCGCCACTCGGCGCCGCGCCCGAGGCTCTCGGCGAAGCGGCGCCAGCGGCCATAGCCATCGCCGCCGGCTGCGAGATCGGCCTGCTCCGCGCGGAAGATCGTGGGCTCCACGCACGTGCCCGCGGCCCGCCTGCGGTCCACGCGTTTGCCGCGCGATCCACGCTGTCGGCGTTCCAGCGCGCGCACACGTCTGCGCGGGTCTGCCAGAAGGGGTTGCCCTGAAGCCCGCCCACGAACGAGGCCGGGCGCGGGGCCGCGCCTCAGGATGCGGCGATCGAGGGAGCCCGGCTCGCGTCTGCCGTCCCCATCGCAGCCGAGCGCGCTGAGCACTGGGCCAGGTGGTGCGCCGATGAGCGGCGGTGTCCGCCGTTGCCGCTGTTTGTTCAGCTCTTGCTCACGCACCTCGCGCGGACGGCTATGCGCGGCGGCGTCCGGAGGACACTGTGTTGCACCGCGTGGTGCGCGCGCACTGGCCAGCATTCCTCGAGCGCGCGGAGGAGGCGGGCGGGCTGCCGACGTTCGTGGTCCGCGAGGTCGAGGCATATCTCGAGTGCGGGCTGCTCGAGCATGGCCTCGTGCACTTGCGGTGTTGTGATTGCGGGCAAGAGCTGGTCGTCGCGTTCTCGTGCAAGAAGCGCGGCTTTTGTCCGTCGTGCGTCGCGCGGCGCATGTCAGACGCGGCCGCGCACCTCGTCGACGACGTGCTCCCGGAGGTGCCAGCGCGACAATGGGTGTGCTCGCTCCCATGGCGACTGCGCATCTTGCTCGGCTACGACAGGAGGCTTTGCGCAGAGGTGATTTCGGCGTTCACGGGCGCAGTGTCGCGCTCTCTCCGACACCGAGCAAAGGCACGTCTCGGCCTGCCGAGCGTCGACGATGCGCATGTTGGCGCAGTGACGTTCATCCTAGCTTTCGCTCCGTCGCGGCTACCATTTGCCGTGCGAGCTGAGAAAGAATCGTGAGAAACGTTGTTCTGCAAGGGAATCCGTCGATCGCCTCGGGCGTTGTCGCGCGCATGATGACGAGCACAGCGAAGCTTTTGGGCACCTGCAAGGTGAGGCGCGATGCGATGGGCGGACAGCGAGGTGCAGGGCACGCGCTGCAAGCCCAGAGCCGACAGGTGAAGCGGCGGGAGGCTCGCAGGCTGGGCCTGAGAGCGACGTCTGCGAAGCTGACCAACATGGCTGGGCTCGCGACGTTCGCGGGCTTCGTCGACGAACTCGGGCTCGGCCGGGATCTCGCGCACATCGCGAACCGGCTCAAGGACGGTCCGCGGGTCGTCTATCCGATGGCCGGACAGCTGCGCTTGCTCATCGACGCGCAGGCCGTCGGGGCAACGCGCGTGTTCGACATCGAAACGTTGTCGGCGGACCCGCTCTTCGTCCTGCTCAACGGCGGCTACATACCGAGCATCGACACCGTCTATCGCGACCTCGCGCGTTTCGATGTCGACGCACTGCGTGCGCTCGACGCGCTGATGTTCACGCATGGTGTCACTGGCCATGCGCTTGAGTCGCATCGAGAGGTGCATCTCGACATCGACTCGACTGTCGAGGTCGTTTACGGGAGCCGCGAGGGCGCAGCTGTCGGCTACAACCCGAGGGCACACGGTCGCGAGAGCTACCACCCGATCGTCGCCCGCATCGCGGAGGTCGACACGTGCGTCGCCGCGATTCTCCGGCCCGGTGACACCACATTCGGCGCCGACGACGCACCCGCCGTGAAGCAGATCGTCGAGCGCGTGAAGGCCACGCTCACGCGCCGTCAGAAGCTCTTCGTGCGAATCGACAGTGCGGCGGACTGCGCGCAGATTCTGGCCGCGATCGCGGAGGCAGGCGCGGTCTACGTCGTCAAGGCTCGCGCCACCGACGACCTCGTCTGCCGGGTCGCTCGCGAAACCATCACGTGGTGCACGACCGAGTGGGACGCGGACGGCAAGCCGGTCACGCAGGTAGCGGAGGTGCCCTTCACGCGGGGCTCGTGGCATGCCGCGGGCATCAAGCCACGGGTCGTCGCCGTGCGCACGAACGAAGACCGCTGTGGCAAGCAGCTCACGCTCTGGGAAGGCGAAGAGTGGGCCGTGCGAATGTACGTCACGAACTCCGACGAGGCGCCAGAGGCGGTCGCCGCCCGCTACGACGGTCGTGCAGGAATCGAGACGATGATCGCCGAGTGGAAGAACCAGTGGGGAATCGCCGAGACTCCGAGTTGGCACTTCAACGCGAATCACGCGACGCTGCTGCTCAAGATGCTGGCCTTCAACCTTCTTCGTCGCTTCGTGCGCGCGGTCGCGCCGCAGGTCGTCGTGTGGCGTGCGGACTGGGTACGCCGCGCCTTTCTCTGCGTCGCTGGCATTCTCGCGCGCTCAGGCCGACGGACATCCATTCTCGTCATGCCCGGCACAGCGCTCTACGCGATCGGCGGTCGGCGTGAGTGACGTCCTCCACCGCTGCGTTGCAGAGCCTGCCACGGACCGTGGGGGAAAGGGGGAAGTGTGCTCGATACATGCCATTTGGACACTCTCATGCATCGATGCGACGACTCAGCATGTCGCAGACCGGCTCACGATACCTCGAAGGGCGACAAGCGCGAAATCGAGGTTCATTCAGCGCAGCGACTCCGCATTACGCCTCAACGTGCATGCGCACTCGCTGTTTCTCGATGGCGTCTATGTGCGTGATTCCATCGGCGCGCTCGCGTTTCGCGCGCTCGGTGCGCCGACGTTCGAAGAGGTAGAGCAGGTCGCGCAATGGACGCACGCGCGCATCGTGAAGGTCCTGCTGGCGCACGGCCGTACGCTCGACGGACTCGACGATGAGCCGGCGGAGCTCACGCACGCTCAGCCTGTGCTCGCCTCGTGTTACGCGGCGTCCGCGGCGGACCTACAGCTGCTCGGCGACAATGCCGGTCAAAAGACGCTGAAGCTCGTGCAGCCTGTGCGCGCCGTGCGTTCAGGGGCGCGCGCGCTCGCGGCGTTCGGCGGCGTCAACGTGCACGCGGAGGTGGCGATAGACGGCCGCGATCGGCAGCGCCTCGAGCACGTGTTGCGCTACATGGCGCGGCCGCCTCTGGCGCTCGATCGGCTGTCGCTGCGCGAACATGGCGCGCAGGAGCGTAGCGACGAGCACCCTGGGACAGGTCGTCTATCGCTTCAAGAAGGCGTGGAGGGACGGGACGCACGCCGTCGTGCTCTCGCCCGCGGACTGCATCGCGCGGCCATAGCGCGCAGAAGCGAAGCGACGAGCACTTTGGCGCGCTGGTACCGCCTCCGCGCTTTCATTTGATGCGCTACCTCGGCGTGCTCGCCGGGCACTCGTCGCTGCGTGCCGAGGTCGTGCCGAAGAAGCCGGCCGCGCCGCCAAAGCAGCTCTCGCTGTTCGATGAGACGGACGAGCCGACGATGTCAGCGAAGAGCGCCACGAAGAAGAAGACGGCCGAGCCGTCGCGACATCCGTGGAGCTGGCTCCTGCAGCGGGTGTTCGCGGTCGATATCTTGAAGTGCGAGAAGTGCGGCGGCCGGCTGCGCATCGTCGAGATCGCGAAGAAGCCCGGCGAGATAGCGCGCGTGCTCAGCGAGCGCGGCTATCCGAGAGCGCCGCCCGACGCCGAGCCGCGAGCGTCCGCGCACGGGCAGCTGCGGCTCGTGTTCGGTTGAGCGGAGAGCACGGTGAGCCGAGCGGCTGCGCACAGCGCGGTCAGGGAGACGTGCGTTCGCTGCGCGAACATGCGCTGAAAGTGGGCGCTCGAGGCACGTCGACGCGCCTCCGGCAGAGCAGCATTGACGTCGAGATTGTGCTCCGCGGCGCGCTCGCGTAGCGTTCGGAGAAGATGCAGCGTCACGGAGCACGACCGAAGGGGCGATCGGATGGGCTATACGCTGGTCTCGTTCGACCATCTTGCAATCCAGCGGTGGTTAACGTAGTCTTTGCCGCCGCAATGGTTACCTACCGCATCGGACTTCTCGTTCTCGCCGCTTTCCTCACTCAGGGCTGTGGAGACAGTACTATTGTCGTCATCGACGCGGGTCGCGACTCCGGAGGCATGGACGTCGACGCGGGGCTTCCTCCAGCCGATGCGGGGACGGAGGCAGACATGGGTATGGATGGAGGCACCACGACCGATGCGGGCTCCGACGCAGGCTCTGACGCGGGCTCGGACGCGGGGACGGTCCCGTTGTGTACGGTCGTCAAGACGTTCGGTCCGACGCCGTATTTGTCTCGCGCTGACAGCCCGTTCGACGCGCTGGCGCCTACGCGTTTCGTGCTGAGAGACTTCGAGGATGCAGTGGCGACGACGGACGGCGTGACTGCGTGTAGCGGCCTGACGGAGTGCACGACCGGCTCCGCGGCGGTGACGCTGGTGGGCACGGGAGGTGGCTTCATCGGCTTGGAGGACTCGGTCGACGGAGACGACGGGACGGTCGACGGCATGTGCGTCCGCACGGACATGACGTGCCACACGCTCTTCACGAGCGGTGCGATGCGCTTCGACTTCGCACCGTCGGCGCTCGACGGTGCACTGCCGACGATCGCTGGGCTCGTGTGGACCGACGGCGGCGGCGGCACCGTGACCTTCGAAGCGCTCGCTGCGGATGGCTCGGTGATCGCGACGATCGGGCCGAGCAGCGAGGCCGGTGTGTTCCCCGACGCGGCGACTACGGGTCAGGTCGCCGAGGATCGTTTCTTCGGTGTGTGCGCCCCGGATGGCATCGCCGCGATCCGAATCATCAACACTGGCAGTGGGCTCGAGATCGACCACTTGCAGTTCGGACGCTGACGCCGGGCGGCGCTCGCCGCGGCGAAGCGTCGCGCTTCGTTGCGCTGCCTGGCGGCCACATGATGCCCCTGTGTAGAATCGAGCACAGAGGACGAACACCATACCACCCGCTCGTGCATTCGCGATATTCGTAGTCTTGGCGGTTGTCGGATGTGGGCCATCCGAGCTCACAGCCAAAGAGCTTTGTGAAGAGGCAGAGTCGCTCGTCGGGAGTGAGATCATCGTGCATGGACCGCCGACGCCCGGTGCGACGACGTTCCTCACGGGGACGATCGCGTATTGTCTGTCAGGGACTTGCTGCAACGTGGTGACTTACGCCCCGGCGTTTGCGTGTGCGGGTCAGCCGACCATCTTCGTCACGCCCCGATCGATGCTATCGAGCGGCGTGCCCGACCCGAACTTCGCCTGCAACACGCGCGGCGGAGTCGGGCTGCAACCGACCGAAGAGTGCCCGCTCGGTGCAGCGTGCGAAGAACAGTTCGCGGAGCTGACGACGCTCCGGGGCACCTTGGTGCGCCGCGCTGACTTGCGCGGGACTCAGCAGCTCTTCATCGAGGTCAGCTCGTGGGACGCGTCCTCGGACGCAGCGGGCGCGACGGCGGAGTGAGTCACCGCTTGGCGGCTAGCGCGTAGCGCAGCGCGCCCGATCGATGCGGCGGGTCGAGATTTGAATCCGGCGCATGTCAGACACGGCCGCGCACCTCGTCGACGACGTGCTCCCCGAGGTGCCAGCGCGACAGTGGGTGTGCTCGCTGCCTTGGCGACTGCGCATCTTGCTCGGCTATGACAGGGGGCTTCGCGCAGAGGAGATGTCGGCGTTCACGGGCGCGGTCTCTCGCTCGCTCCGACACCGGGCAAAGGCACGTCTCGGCCTGCCGAGCGTCGACGATGCGCATGTTGGCGCAGTGACGTTCATTCAGCGCAGCGACTCCGCATTACGCCTCAACGTGCATGCGCACTCGCTGTTTCTCGATGGCGTCTAGGTGCGTGATTCCATCGGCGCGCTCGCGTTTCGCGCGCTCGGTGCGCCGACGTTCGACGAGGTAGAGCAGGTCTGAGCTTGCCCCGGTTCAGTAGACAGGTTGCCTAGCTCGCTGCTGCCTGCTTCGCGGACATGCGCTCGAAGCGCGCGGGGCTCATGTTGCCCAGCGCCGAGTGCCTGCGCTCCTGGTTGTAGAAGACCTCGATGTAATCGAACAACTTCGTCTTCGCGTCCGCGTGCGAGTCGAAGCGTTTGCCGAGCTCGAACTTCACGGTGGAGAAGAAGCTCTCCATCACCGCGTTGTCGTAGCAGTTCCCACGGTGATTTATGCTGCACGTCAGCCCGTTGTGGCGCAGCAGTCGTTGATAATCGCCGCTGGCGTACGGGCTTCCCTGGTCGCTGTGGTGCAGTAGGCCGCCGTGCGGCCGTCGATGCTGCAGCGCCGCACGAAGCGCCCTCATCACGAGGTGACGGTCGTTCACCGCGCTCGTCGCCCAACCGACGACGAGGCGCGAATGAAGGTCGAGCAGCGCAGCGAGGAAGAGTCTGCCGCCCGGTGTCGTCAGCTCGGTCGTGTCCCCGACCCACCGCTGGTTCGGCGCGTCGGCCTCGAACTCGCGGGCGAGAACGTTCGCGGCCACGGGCTGCTCGTTCTCCGGGACGACGTGGACGCGGTAGCGCTTGCGCTGCCGTGCCACGAGGCCTTGCTCGCGCATGAGCCGAGCGACGCGCTTGCGGCTGACGCGCTCGCCGCCCTCGACCAGCTCCGCGAACACTCGAGGGCTCCCGTAGGTGCGTCGGCTCTTCACGTGCGCCGCCTGCACCAGCACCCGCAGCTGCGCGTCGCGCTTGGCGCGCTCCGACTCCGGGCGCGCCTGCCACGCGTAGTAGCCGGCTCGCGAGACGTTCACGGCGCGGCACAGCATGGTGACCGCGTGGGTCTCCTTCTCCGCCTCGACGAACGCGAACCTCACGTCCGTTCCTTGGCGAAGAAGGCCGCGGCTTTTTTTAAGATCTCGCGCTCCTCGCGGAGAACACGGTTCTCGCGTCGGAGGCGCGTGAGTTCCTCGCGCTCGTCGCTCGTCAGCACGCCGGGCTTGCCCTTGACGGCGTCGGCTCGCGTCCGCTCCACCCAGCCTCGCAGCGCCGAGTCCGTGAGGTCGAGATTCTTCGCGACCTGCGTGACGGTGCCGCCTTCCTTGAGCACCAGGGCGACCGCCCCGGCCTTGAACTCGTCGCTGAAACTACGCCGCGCGCGACGTGCCTTGCCCGACTTCCCTGACCCGCTCTCTGCCATCTTCGCCATCGTGCCCACCTCTTCCGAGATGTCCACCGAAGCGGGGCAAGCTCAGCGACGGCATCACGACGACGTGCGACGAAGCACAGATGGAGGCCGTCAACTGGCTCGACCAGACGCGCGGCCCGACCTTTAGGCTCAGCGCGCCCGACGCCTGCAGCGAGCTGAACACGCTGAGCTGCGTCCCGCCGCGAGCGTGGGAGTCGATCCCTTGCGTATCGCTCGGCGCTCCAGACCCCACCAACGTCGGCGAGCGTGCGTACGCTGGTGCGACGGTCACGGCGTGGACGCTGCGCGTTTGGTCCGAGACGCCGGACGGTGGCGTGATGCACGAGACCGGGCGCAGTGAACTGATCGGCACCGATGGATAGGTCATCTGCGCCGTTGACCGCGTCGCCGACTACGTCGTGGTGCCTGAAGGCTGACCGGCGGGCTGATCGAGCGCTTCGAGCTGCGAGCGCAGGACGCGCTCCGCTCTCCCCCTACCGTCGACCACAAGAGCACTCACGCCGTCGCCGGCTTCGGGTTCCACGATCAGCACCTCGGTGCCGGTATCGCGACGGCGGTCCACTTCGCCGATTGCTCTCCGCGCCGCTGCGAAGTTCATCGACCGTAGCAGCGCTTGAATAGCGCGGGATCGAGCACTAGAGAGCAGGCGTCGGATGCCATGTCGCGTTGTCGCGCGTCCAGTTGCCGCCGTCGCCGCGTAGCGCGGCGCCCGACCAGCGCGCCCAGGTTGACCCCTCGCCGACCCCGACTTCAATAGCGACGAACTGCTGTACCGCCTCGAAGCCGGACGTCGCGGTGACGTAGAGCACACCGTCTGGCGTGAGCAAATACGCTCCGAGCTTGAAGTCTTCACCAACGACCCTGGTATCGAAAGCCGTGTCGAAGACTAGAGTGCCGTCGTCCGAGACAATGCTCATACCCGGCGGGGTCTCGCGACTGCCACCCCGGTCAACCATCAGCCAGGAGCCATCGGCGAGTTCGAACTTCGTGAGCGAAGGGCTCCGGCCCGGGTTTACGAAGGCGAGCGTGCCATCTGGCCGGTAGCGAGACCACACCGTCGACGGGGGCGGTGTGCTGCTCCACCAGCCGCAATCGTTCGTTGGAATCGCCTCGGGGGGCAACTCGCGCTCCGTCGAGAAGTCCGTACCGGAGAAGTACTTGAGGACGAGTGACGTGGGCGCTGCTGGGTTCGGTGTGAGCAATGCGACTCCGCAGCGGTCCGAGAACCCCATCGCCCCTCCGTCGATGCCCGCAAGCGGGCGGCTGGCCAGCACACGCCCACCGGGATCGATCCGATGAATGCCGACAAAGCCTCGCGCGAGGATAATGTTGCCGTCGCCCGCCGCGAAGATCGCAGGGATAGTGACCGCCGCCGGGTTGTAGAACTCCATCACCCAGCGCAGCCGCCCGTCTGGGCACGATGCCGCAAGGGTGCGAGTCGTAGGGAGCCACGCGATAGTGCCGTCGGGCAGCACGGCCGGCCCAACGAACTCGATATCTCCCTCGGAGGTTCCGGGATAACCGCCCGGGAGCGAAGTGAGGGCGGCGGTCCGAGTTAGGCTGCGATCGACAGCGTCGTAGAGATCGAGGCGTACGTCTTGATGGGGCCGGTTGATGTACGTCGATGGCATGAGCCACGTGGCGCCGTATCGTGAGGCACCGGCGCCGCCGAAGAGTGCGAACTCTCCGTCTCCGTTGACACCAAGGTAGTACCGGCCCAGGTCCGTTGTGGTTACAAAACCGCCGCTAGCCATTCCCGTGAGCGCTTCGCCTGTGAGACCTAAGCCGCTGCGTCCCTCCCCGGCCAGAGCGGCGAGGGTCGCAGGATCTCGAGACGGATTGAACACCCATCGCACGGCGCCGCGCGTTGGACGCGGCGTCGTTGCTGGCCGCATCGCTGGCGGCGGCGGCACCTCGCAGCGCACCGACGGGTCTTCAAAAAGCAGGCGTGGCGCGAACGGGACGAGTGGGTAGGACCCCGAGTCGACCCCGAGGTCGCGCGCGGGTTTGTTGCCCGCGCCGTCGCATGCAGCGAGCAGCGCGAGCGCAAATCCGAGCGCGACTACGGCCTCAGCGCGCATAGATCGGAGGAGGCGCGCAGGACGCGCTGCTTTCGTTATACGCGGCAGGTGCCCAGCCCCGTCCCGTGTACGCTTGCCCGAGGAGCGTGGCCCCCGCCGTGGAACCTTCCTGCCTCAGAGTGAAGCAGTATCCAGTGCGCATCATGGGCCACTCGTTAAAGTCGGGCTCTGTAATCGGCTGAACGCCGTCGGCTCCGGGAGTCAACCGCTCGGTGGCTCGAATCAGCCCCGTGGGCGTGGTGCAAGCGCTAACGGTGGGGACCGAGCTTCCGTTTGCGATCGGCATGCACGTGGAGCCGCTGGGACACACGGTGGAGCCGTCGCACTTCACGACTGACGTCCAGCTTCCACGAAGGCCCCGCAGCGGGAACCGCGTATCCAGATGCATCTCCGTAGCATGCGCGGTCGGCTCCACCAAGTCCACGAGTGGATTGGCGGTCGTCCACTGATTGCCCGCGATTGGCAGCAGCGTCCCACGAGGCGACATGCGGGTAAATGAGTCCAGCGGCGTTCCCGCAAGCGTTGACCGCCACGAGAGAATCAGGCGGTCTACACTCGCGGTGGTGCCAATCCGGAACGGCCTTACCTCGATCACAGGGCGGCCCCACGTCCCGTGACCAGGCTCTGGTAGACTCGCGACCAGAGTCCAGCTACCGCTTGTAGCGCCGGTTGCGACGCGAACGCGGAACTCCCAGGTGAAGACCCCGGCGACGTTTCGCGCTGTCATCATGAGCACGCCGTTGGCACCAAGCGAGGTATTTTCGAGTGTGGTCAACGTCGGGGAGCCGAGGACGCCAGCGGTGCTAGGCATGATCTCGACAGCGGGCGCCCAGTCAATGACTCCTGCGGCCGGCCACGTTCCCACACGCTCATGCAGTGCGCCGCTTGCAGTGCGAAACATGAGCAGCATTTTTTCCGGAGAGCCGCCGATTCGCGCCACGGACGGGAAGCCCGTTCCGGAACTCAACGTGGCGAGCGCCGGGATCGCAGGAATCTGGCCGTTGGAGACCCACGTACCGTTGCTTGCCAGTCGGCCGTGCGAGAGCTTGCCCGTCGCAGTTCGCCAGACGACGACGCCGTAGGGAGTCGTACTATTGACGGCTGTGTCGGCCGCGACGGCGACTGGGGAGTCGACTCCGGTCGCGAGGGTGGTGTCGGGTGTCGTGACGAACGGGCACGCTGGGAAGCGCTCGCCCAATCCCGGGAGCGGATTCTCACTACAAACAAAGCTCGTTCCGCTCGATTGCCAAAGGAACGGCGTCGCGCCCAGGTTGTCGATGGTCGCCACCCGGAGGCGGAACATGGTCGCGCCGACCTGCAGGATCTCGGGCCCGCCCTCGGACACGAACCGGCCAGCGCTGAAGTTTTCGATGACGGCTCGTCCGAGACGTTCGGTACCCCCGCCGGCTCGGCCTTCGACAGTTTGGCCGGCAGGCGTGACCTGGTCGTCCTCATTGAAGTCGATGGATTGAGCGCCTGGGGTCGTCACGACTCGCTGTCGCGCGCCCAACGGCGGGAGATCGTCGATGAAAACGGACGTCCTGCGGATGAGATCGTAGTCCGCGGCGGCTCCTAGCGGGATGGACTCCGGAAGTGCGAGGGGCCGCAAAGACGGCTGCGAACCGCTGGAGAACGTGATCCGGGTGGGAGTGTCCGTACCGCCGTTGGGATAGGGGGTAGTGAACATGGTCCCGGCCACGTATGAGTACAGATAGTTCATGATGGACGGCCGGTGCACTGCGAGATTTGCTAGCGCTGCCATCCCGGTGCCCAGCGGCCCACCGTGTTCGGTATCCGTTGCACGACCACCGTGGCCACGGCGTCTCCGCGATGTGGCACGGTGCCGGGGGCGGCTCCGTCAGCTGGCGTCGGGCTCGCCAGCGACGGTGCGCGCGGGCGGCATTGCGACGACGGCCGGCACGGTGAGCGGCCCGATCTCGGCATCAAGCTGCGCGGCGTCGAGGCGTTCCCTCGTGGCGAGCCAGTACTTGGGCGCGAGCTCGAGGTAGCGGTCTGCGGGCCAGTGCGGGAGCACGCGGAAGATGTCTCTGAGGTACTGCTCGGGATCGAGGTCGTGTAGCTTCGCGCTGGCGATCATCGAGAGTAGGTTTGCGGTAGATACCGCATGATCGTCGCTGCCGACGAAGAGCCAGTTCTTGCGGCCGACTGCTACTCTGCGGAGTGCGCGCTCGGAAGCGTTGTTGTCCATTTTCAAGCGGCCGTCTTCGAGGAAGCGCATGAGCGCAGCTTGCTGCCTCACGGCGTAGCCGAGCGCCGATCGGAGCAGGCCGCGATGGTGCTCGACCTTCGCGTACTCGACGCGGACGAAATCGAAGAAGAGTAGGAGTTCAGGCTTGAGGAATTGCTCACGCATGAGCTTGCGTTTCGATGGCGGATCATCGCGCCACTTGCTGTCCATGCCGAACAAGCGCCGAATCCGAAGCAGCGCTTCCTTGGCCGTGTTCTCCTTCGCGACCGCGGCGGCCTCGAAGAAATATCGGCGGGTGTGTGCCCAACACCCGACCTCGTAGCGCCGGCCTTCATCCGGCAGTTCGCCGTCTTCCGGCGGCTCATCCGGCTCGCGAAACAAGATGTCGTAGACGCTCTTGGCATCGGCCTGCACATAGCCACTGAAGCCGCGGAACATCGAGAGTACGACGGCGCTCGTCTCCTTCTCGGTGTACTCGAAGAAGACCGCGTCGCGGTCGGCGATCTGAACGAAGTAGTGCCCCTTCTTGCACGGGCGTCGAGCTTTCGTCGCGGGGTCGCGGCCTTGCTGGATGAGGATGCCTGTCGCGTCGGTCGACAGACACATGGCAGTGCGGAATGCCTCGTCGCGCATGACGCGCAGGACGGTCGCGCCGAGCGTCGCGCCAAGCTGCTCGAGCCAACGTGACATCACACTTCGATCGACAGGCGCGCCCGCGAGCGCGAAGCGCTCTTCCTGGCGAAAGAGCGGCATCGCTCGATCGAACTTCTCGACAGCGATGTTCGCGTAGAGCGATGGTGTCCCAATCGAGCGCTCGATGATCGTGCGCGGCGCTTCCGCCGTGACCAGCGTCGTCTCCGCGCCAGTATCCGACTTCTTCAGTCGGTAAGTCTTCTTGGAGACCACCAAACGAATCATCGCGCCGCGGCGGTGCTTGAGCGTCGAGCTCTCATCTGCACCGACGACCTCCGCCTCACCGCTCGCGACCAAGAGTTCCATCGCGGGGTCGTCGATCTCCACGCGCTCGATCGGCAGCGTCGACTCGTCGAGGTTGCGGCGACCCGTCGGCTTGCGCTTGCTTGGCGCGGGCGCCGGTGGCGGATCGATATCCGACCCAGTAGCCGCAGCGCGCTCGAGTTGCTTCTGGAGATCGTCGAGCGCCGCTTGCGTCTGCGCGAACTCGAGCTCGAGCTGCGTCGGGTCGATGCGCTCGGCCTTTGCCTCGAAGATGCGGCGACGGAGCAGCTCGTGCTGCTGCTGGAGGATGGCGTACGACTTGCGCAGCTCTTCGAGCAAACGCGCCGCGAGCGCGTGCTGCTCTTCGGCCACTTCGCGCTTCTCGCGCTCGGCGCGCACTCGGTCTCTCTCGGCGGCGAGCAACGCCGCGAGCGTCCGATTCTGCTCCGTCAGTTGCTCGTACGAGAGCACGACCGGAAGATATACTCTCCTCGTGAGAATGCCTGTTAGAGGTGTGTCCGTCCTCACAGGATCACGCCTGCAACAAAGGGCGTTTCGCGGTCAGTGCCGCGTCGGCAGTTCGAGATCGAGACCCGCGAAGAGGTCGTCGATCTCGCGCTCGCTGAGCACCACAGTGCGGGACTCGCCATCGTGCGAGAGCGGCAGCTTGAACGTCCCGCGGTCGAGCCTCTTGTAGAAGATGCACAGCCCCGTGCCGTCGAAGTAGAAGACCTTCATCGCATGCCGACGTCGCCCGAAGAATACGAACACGGCACCGCTGCGCGGACGTCGACCGATGCGATCCGAGATCACGCCGCAGAGTCGGTCGAAGCCCCAGCGGAGATCGATGGGCTCGATACCGAGATAGATGTCGACGCCGCGCGGAATCACCGCGCGTGCCCCACCCGCACGACCTCGAGCACTTGCCCGAGCGCCGCGCCATCGAAGCCGGCGCGGACCAGCACCCGTAGACCACCGACTTCGATCTCGATCGGGCTCTCACACTGCGCGACCGCTGGCTCGACTTCCCGAACGACGCGCACCAGTGCGGTCTCCCCCCGCTTCAAGCGCCAGGCCCAGTACTTCAACGTGCTCGGTGCAAAGTCGCCCTTCGACGCGAACACAGCGGCCGTCTCACCGCTCGATCGCCATACCGACACACGCTTCGACCACGTCTTCGCATCCGCCATGCGCCAGAGCTTCGCGCGCCAACGTCACCGCGCCATGACGGTGGTCGTGCAACGGATACCGTGTTCGAGCCCGCCCTGGTGACCGAGTTCATGGACGATCGCTGCGGCGCCGCCACCGTAGCCCTGGAGGCCCAGGACCGGCGAGCCACCGCCGCCGCCGCCGCCGTTGATGTCGCCGAGGGCGAAGAAGAGCCAACGGCGCGCCTTGCTCATGTAGACGCTACGCGCGTCCATGGTGATGCAAGTATTCTGCAGGATCGCACCTCCAGCGCCGCAGCCAGAAGGCGACGTGCAGCACGACCCCGCCGCGCCGCCGCAACTTGCGTCCGAGGTACACGGGGGGTTGTCGACGTAGCAGTTCGAGCCGCCCCAGTCGCCACCCACGGTGTCAGTCGGGAGCATTCCACTCCCCGGGCCGACGTCGTAGTGCGTGCTGATGCCCTCGACACCGTTGCGATTAGGGAACGTGATGCTCGTGGCGAACGCATGCTGCGACGCCATCGCGAGGACTTGTTGCCGAGTGAGCGGCGCAACCGGGGAGGTGCACACGCCTCCGAAGGGAGTGCCCCGATAGTCGACCTCGACGAAGACATCGTAGTGCCCGGGGAGCGCGCCGTACCGCGCCAACCACCCTCCGTTGACTGGATTTCCGACCGTGTCGAACAGCGGCACGCCATAGAGTTCGATGTCGTCTCGCAGGCCGTCTTGGTCGGAATCGCGCATCGACTGTTTGCACGCCGCGGACATCAGCGCACGCGTGGTCATCGACGCATTGCAAGACGGCAGCGCTGCGCAACTCATTCCGCTACTGTTCGGGGTGGCGGCGGAATCGCACGAGTTCCACAGGATCTCCAACTCCGCGCTGAGCTTCCCCCCGGTTTGCGGACACCCCGGGTAGCGCGATGAGCTTCCCCCCGGTTTGCGGACACCCCGGGTAGCGCGAAGATGCGCGAGGAGTGTCCATGAAGAAGCTGAAGACAGGCCGGCGAGCAAAGCGATCGTTCACGCCGGAGTTTCGAGCAGACGCGGTGCGGCTGGTCGTGAGCGGGAAGTCCGCGACGCAGGTGGCGAAGGACCTCGACCTCACGGAGACGACGCTGCGCGAGTGGGTGCGGCGAGCTGAGGCAGACGCAGGCGTCGGAAGCCCTACGGTGCTGATGACCGAAGAGCGGGCCGAGCTGGCGCGGCTGCGGCGAGAGAACAAGCAGCTCCGAATGGAACGCGAAATCCTAAAAGCGGCGGCCACCTTCTTCGCCAAGGAGAACGCGTGAAGTACGCGTTCATCCTCGCGTGGACGGTGGCCTACCCCGTGACCGTGATGTGCTGCGTGCTCCGCGTCTCGACGAGCGGCTTCTACAGATGGAAGGCGCTGCCCGTGTCGAAGCGGAAGGCCCGCAACACCGAGCTGCGCGCGAAGGTGCGCGAGGCCTTCGAGGCGAGCCGACGAACCTATGGGAGTCCTCGCGTCCGCGCCGAGCTGCAGGCCGACGGCGTGATCGTGAGCGAGAAGACCGTCGCGAAGATCATGCGCGAAGACTGCCTCGTGGCGCGGGCCAAGAAGCGCTTCCGCGCGACGACCGACTCGAAGCACGGTGACCCGATCGCGCCGAACGTCGTCGATCGCAACTTCGTCACCGACGAGAAGAACGACACCTGGGTCACCGACGTGACGTGCATCTGGACGCGCAGCGGCTGGCTGTTCCTCGCCGTGATGCTCGACTTGTTCTCGCGCCGCGTCGTCGGCTGGGCGACGAGCGCGACGAACGACCGCTTCCTGGCGCTCGACGCGCTCCGCGACGCGATCACGACGAGGCGGCCACCAGCGGGCCTCGTGCAGCACTCCGATCGCGGAAGCCCCTACGCCAGCGCCGACTACCGCGCCGAGCTCGAGCGCTTCGCCATGATCGCGAGCATGAGCCGGAAGGGGGACTGCTGGGACAACGCCGTCGCCGAGAGCTTCTTCAGCACCTTGAAGACCGAGCTCGTCGGCGAGCACATCTACACGTCGCACGACGCGGCGACCGTCGCGATCGGCGATTACATCGACAACTTCTACAACACGCGACGTCGTCACTCGCATCTCGGGTACATGAGTCCTATCGAGTTCGAATTGATGAGTCAGATTCAAGGGCGGGCTGCATAGTCAAACTGTCCGCAGAACGGGGGGAGGTTCACGCCGATCTTGTCGAGGTCAGCATCTACACCTGCGCGCTCGGCCGTGTCGAAAACAAAGTCGTTGCGCATGAATCGATACGGGCCACTGCCTCCGAAGGGCCCGGCGATCGCCACATACGTCGCCCCGCTCGGGACTTGCGAAGGTCGCAATCCACTGTACTGCGCAGTCCGGAGGACGCCGTTACGATGAGACGCCGGGGCGCCAGAGCCGAGCAGTGGCGGGTGCGCGCTGGAGGCGATCTTCCAGTTCAGAGCGGTGTTGTCGTTCTCGCCCGCGAAAACGATGATGTGCGAGCTCACATTGCCCGTGCTCGTCTGCGAGCCAGGCATTTCGCCCGTCTCGAACTGAAGCTGGCCCGTTGGGAAGGCTTCGTTTCGAATCATCCCGCCAAAGCTCAGATTGGTCACCATGTTGGTCCAGCAACCGAAGCTCACCGGGGACCCCGGCGGGCAGATCCCGGCGCCAGGGGTGCCGCCCGTAGGCCCTGCCATCTGCTGGATGCGCACGTCCGCGGTTCCGCGAGTCACGACATTGTACGACCGAACCCAAACGTAGTACGCGCGTGATTGTACGGGGCAGAACCGCGTACACGCCGGACGCACGTTGCCCGAGCAAGAGTCGGCGCCAGCAAGTGTATTCGCGAGATCGTTCTGACCGTCGCGAATGCTCATGACGGGGTCGGCGTTCGCCGACAAGTTGGAGGTCTCGATCTCGTAGCACGCGCCGTTGGTGAGGACCGGCGTGAGGAAGAGTCCTATGGGTGTGCCGATGGGGTCAGGCTGAACGAACACCTGCGCTTCGGCGACTTCAGTCGACGTGAGCAGCGCCAACCCAAGCGCAACAAAGGCTCCGAGACGTACCGCGAGAGTGCATTTAGCGCGCGCCATGACGAAGCTCCTCAGCGGTGGGCATGACAGTAGTGGTCGAAACGCCTTCGGGAGTTCGAAGCTCTCGCGGCGCGGGGGCGCGCTCTCGCTCCGCAGCTCGCTCATCTATGCCGGCTAGCACCATCTCGAACGACGCACGATCCGCTGCCGTGGGCACGAAAACGTCGCCACGGAGCGCACGCGCGCGATCCGCTTCCTCGCCGTCTCGGCGCGCTTCGGGCGAATCGAGGAGGCGAGCACGCAGCGCAGCCCCGGTCGCTGTCACCGAACTGAGGTCCAAGTCGGCATCGCGCTGAACTTCGGCCGACGCCGTCTCGAACTGCGAGAATCGAGCGGCGAGTCGCGCCTCAGGGTCGTCGGTCCCCTCAAGTACAAGCAGCAGTGCGTCGTCGGCGCGATCTACGCGGGCAGAGTCCACGGTACCAGGCGGTACATCGTCGCTGGGAAGCGGCGCCTCCCCAAGTGCGCCAGTGGCGCGATCGACCGCAGGCGCGTTGCTTCCGGTGCACCCCGCCAGCAAGAGGGCAAACGCCGTTGCCGCTGAGACGCGATCCGAAGTCCTCGGTCGATAAAACGTTCGCTTGCTCATCCTGGCGTCCTCCCAATCTGGTTTGAGCTTGCCCCGGTTCAGTAGACAGGTTGCCTAGCTCGCTGCTGCCTGCTTCGCGGGCATGCGCTCGAAGCGCGCGGGGCTCATGTTGCCCAGCGCCGAGTGCCTGCGCTCCTGGTTGTAGAAGACCTCGATGTAATCGAACAACTTCGTCTTCGCGTCCGCGTGCGAGTCGAAGCGTTCGCCGAGCTCGAACTTCACGGTGGAGAAGAAGCTCTCCATCACCGCGTTGTCGTAGCAGTTCCCACGGCGACTCATGCTGCACGTCAGCCCGTTGTGGCGCAGCAGTCGTTGATAATCGCCGCTGGCGTACGGGCTTCCCTGGTCGCTGTGGTGCAGCAGGCCGCCGTGCGGCCGTCGATGCTGCAGCGCCGCACGAAGCGCCCTCATCACGAGGTGACGGTCGTTCACCGCGCTCGTCGCCCAACCGACGACGAGGCGCGAATGAAGGTCGAGCAGCGCAGCGAGGAAGAGTCTGCCGCCCGGTGTCGTCAGCTCGGTCGTGTCCCCGACCCACCGCTGGTTCGGCGCGTCGGCCTCGAACTCGCGGGCGAGAACGTTCGCGGCCACGGGCTGCTCGTTCTCCGGGACGACGTGGACGCGGTAGCGCTTGCGCTGCCGTGCCACGAGGCCTTGCTCGCGCATGAGCCGAGCGACGCGCTTGCGGCTGACGCGCTCGCCGCCCTCGACCAGCTCCGCGAAGACTCGAGGGCTCCCGTAGGTGCGTCGGCTTTTCACGTGCGCCGCCTGCACCAGCACCCGCAGCTGCGCGTCGCGCTTGGCGCGCTCCGACTCCGTGCGCGCCTGCCACGCGTAGTAGCCGGCTCGCGAGACGTTCACGGCGCGGCACAGCATGGTGACCGCGTGGGTCTCCTTCTCCGCCTCGACGAACGCGAACCTCACGTCCGTTCCTTGGCGAAGAAGGCCGCGGCTTTTTTTAAGATCTCGCGCTCCTCGCGGAGAACACGGTTCTCGCGTCGGAGGCGCGTGAGTTCCTCGCGCTCGTCGCTCGTCAGCACGCCGGGCTTGCCCTTGCCGGCGTCGGCTCGCGTCCGCTCCACCCAGCCTCGCAGCGCCGAGTCCGTGAGGTCGAGATTCTTCGCGACCTGCGTGACGGTGCCGCCTTCCTTGAGCACCAGGGCGACCGCCCCGGCCTTGAACTCGTCGCTGAAACTACGCCGCGCGCGACGTGCCTTGCCCGACTTCCCTGACCCGCTCTCTGCCATCTTCGCCATCGTGCCCACCTCTTCCGAGATGTCCACCGAAGCGGGGCAAGCTCAAGATCGCGAAGAAGCCCGGCGAGATAGCGCGCGTGCTCAGCGAGCGCGGCTATCCGAGAGCGCCGCCCGACGCCGAGCCGCGAGCGTCCGCGCACGGGCAGCTGCGGCTCGTGTTCGGTTGAGCGGAGAGCACGGTGAGCCGAGCGGCTGCGCACAGCGCGGTCAGGGAGACGTGCGTTCGCTGCGCGAACATGCGCTGAAAGTGGGCGCTCGAGGCACGTCGACGCGCCTCCGGCAGAGCAGCATTGACGTCGAGATTGTGCTCCGCGGCGCGCTCGCGTAGCGTTCGGAGAAGATGCAGCGTCACGGAGCACGACCGAAGGGGCGATCGGATGGGCTATACGCCTTGACCCGATGCCCCCAGCGACGATCTCATCGCGAGCCATGAGCGACACCGGCACCCGCACCACCGCCACCGACGCGCAGGAGCGCGCCATGGTCGACGACGCCCGCGCGCAGCACCGCGACAAGCACGTCGCCCGCACGGCGGCGGCGCTGATGATCCCGGGTGGGCTCATCGCGCTGCTCGCCGCGATCGCGGTCGCCTCGGGGGCCGACCCGGCCGCGCCACGCCTCGCCGCCATCCTCCCCTTCGGAGCCTTCCTTGGGGCGGTGTACACGCTGCTCACCCGCATGGTGGTGCGCACCGCCGTCACCCGCGACGAGGTGACCGTCCGGTGGGGCCTCTCCGACCACCGCATCCGCGTCGCCGCGATCACCGCCTGCGAGGCGAAGTCCGTTACCGGCGGACCCACCGTCGCTACGGGTGCGGGTTGGGTCCTCTTCGCCGACCGCGGCTCGGTGCTGCTCTCCTGGACCGACGCGGGCGCCACGAAGCGCCTGCTGTTCCCCGCCAACGACCCCGCCGCGCTCGCCGCGCAGATCGATGCCGCCCGTGGTGCGCGCGCCACCGCGACGGGCTTGCGCGTCTCGGACGCCGCGGCGATCACCGACGATGAGCGAGCCATCGGGGGTGCGACCGAGTCCACAGCGAAGGAGTAGGGACGACAGCTGACGGCGTGGGCTGGAACTCCCCTCGGAGGGCGCGGCCGACGGCTGGTGGCGTGAGCGGGTTGAGACCTCTCAGCCCTTGAGCCGCGCCCGCTTGGGGATCACCACCATGCCGTCGTCGGTCACGGTGAAGCGCTTGCGGTCCGGATGGGCTATACGCCAGAGCGGGCTCATGCAAACCACGTCGATGCGGATGGTGGTGCTCTTTGGAGCCCTGCTCTGGGGAGCTTGTGGAGACGACGATGCGCCGGCCGACGCAGGTACGGATGCGGCGAGGGGTGCCGAGGCCTGCGAGGTGATCGCGGTTTTCGAGCGTCGCTGCGCGCTCGGCGGCTGCCATCTGCCGCACAATCCCCGCACGGAGCTCGTCCTCACGCGCGACGCGGTCGAGGCCGCCGGGCTCGATGACTATGTCGTCCCGGGCGATCCCGAGGGAAGTCGCCTCTTTCAGCGGATGACCGACGGAAGCACCGGTCCGCTCATGCCTCTCGGTCAGGCGGAGCCGATTCCAGAGGTCGAGCAGGTGCGGGCGTGGATCGCGGCGGGCGCGAGCACGCGCTGCGATGTCCCCGATTTTCTGCCGGATCTCTACGATCCGAACCATCTCGATCCGGAGGCTTTGTTCGAGTGCGCGACGCCGACGGTCGACGCGTCAGCGGCGCGCATCCGTCGCGTCGAGCGACGCGAATGGACCCACGCCGTCGTCAAACCCGTGAGCGTCGAAATTTCCCGGGACTCCAACTCTCGCGACAATCCCCTCGAGACTCCGCGGGTGCTGCCCTATTCGACCTATGCGAGGGGCGTGACCGTCGATCCGACCACCCTCGAACTGCTGCTTCTCGTCCTCCCGGAAGCGCCAGCAATCTGGTCGACCAATGACCCGCAGTCCGACCGAGGCGAGTTCGTGGGCGGTGGACGGACGGTCGGCATCTACAACAACCGCGATTTGCGTTGCATTCACGAGGACCCCGCCCCGGCCGATGCCTGCATCGATCGCTATCTCGACACCCTGCTACGCCGAGGCACGTTGTTCCGGGCGCCGAGCGACGACGAGACGGGCCGGCTGCGCGCACGGCTCGTGCGAACGCTCGGCGAAGAGGCGGGCGACATCACGCGGCGCAAGGCGACACTCAACCATGTCGGGCAGGCGGCGTACCTCATGGCGGGGTCGCTCTTCCGCAGCGAGCTCGGCGAGCCCGTCGCGGGCGACGCCGCTGGACGTCGTCGGCTGACTCCGGACGAGATGGCCCTCGCTGTCGGTCACGTGTTCAGTTCGCATCCGACGGGTACGCCTGTGTCGCTTGCGCTCGCGTCGCCGCACCCGGATGCCGACGCGCTGCTTGGTCGGATGAGCGCGATCCGCGCCGCCGCGGACGACGGCGCGATCTACGACGAGGCCACGCTCCGTCGTATCTTCGAGGCTTATCAGGGAGGCGAAGATCCGACGCGGCAGGATCTCTTCGACGAAGCGGACACACGCCGGATTGCGGCGCGCGGAGAGTTCTGGATCGCCGAGAATTTCAGCGCCTTCTTCCGCGAGTGGCTCGACTACGCCGGCGCCAACAGCGCATTCAAGGACACACCCGGCGGCACGGGGCGGTACGGAGGACCGGATCGTGACGGCTCGAGATTCGACCGGACGACGGGCGGTTTCGCGAATCTTCAGAGCGGTTTCTACGGCAAGGAGACCACGCTGGTCGACCAGCTCGACGACACGATCGCGCGCATCGTGGTCGAGAGTCACGAGCGCGGGGAAGACGTCTTCGCGGCGCTTTTCACGTCGCGGATGTGGCGTCTCCCTTCGAATCTCTCGTCGACCAACGGGGTCCCCTGCACGGAGGCTACGGAAGCCGCCGATTGCACCGCAGCGCCTTTCACGAACTGCACGTCGATCAATGTTTGCGGAAATTCCATCGCAGGTTCGATGGTGTCGCTCGCCCGTGTGTACGGACGTGAGGACATTCCCGCAACGCCCGAGGGGCGATGGGTCGAGGTCCCGGCGAGCGAGCGCATGGGCGTGCTCACGCACCCGGCCTGGCTCGCAGCGCACGGTGGCAATTTCGAAGACGACGCGAGCGCCGTGCGTCGCGGGCGCTGGATTCGCGAGCAGCTCTTCTGCGAGACGGTGCCGGGCCTCGATCTCGTGTCCGTTCCGGCGACCCTGATCCCGAGCGACCCGTCGCGGTCGGCACGCCAGCGGCTCGTCACGAGCGTCGAGGACCCGGATGCCAATCCCTTCGCGCCGACCTGCATGGGCTGCCACGAACTGATGAATCCGCTCGGATTTCCGTTCGAGATCTACAACCATGCGGGTTTCGTACGTGCCTACGACCATGGACCGGGGGCGATGCCGCTCGATCCGAGCGGCGCGAGCACCATCACCCTCGCGCCCGACGTCGCGCTTATCGGGGAGGTCCGTGACGCGATCGACCTCTCGCAGCGCATCGCGGCCTCACGCGTCGCGCGTCGTTGCTTCATCCGCCACGCGTTCCGTTACTTCACGGGGCGCAACGAGACCGAGGGCGATGCGTGCACCCTCTCGGCGATGGAGTCGTCGCTCGACGCCGATGGCTCGTTCTTCACGATGATCCGAACCCTCGTCGCGAGCGACACGTTCCAAATGCGGACGCTCGAGGAGCAGGACCGATGAACCGCCGGGAGATCGTGAAGATGTTCGGGCTCGGGGCGGGCGGCCTCGTCCTCGCGCCGCTGCTCACGCGGATCGCGCGTGCTGGCGGGGCACCCGCTCGCCGCTTCGTCTTCGTCGTCGAGGGGAACGGCTTCGAGCCCGTGACGATGCTCTCCAACTCGGCGCGTGCCGCGATCGACGCGCGTGCGACGGCGCCGATTGGCGAAGACCGCTGGTGGCCGGACAAGGCCGGCCACGAAACCACGCTCGATATCCCGGGAGACCTCGCGTCTGCGTCGGCGCTCGGCGCGCTCGCCGGGAGCGCGGATGTCCCGTCGCTTCTTCCGCACGCAGCCGTCGTGCTCGGGCTGAGTTCCCGCATCGTCAACGGCGGACACTCCGCCGAGCACGGGGTGCTCAGCTCGACTCGGACGATCGCAGGCGTGGCCGGTGGGACGACGATCGACGCTCTCCTCGCGTCGCTCGCGCAGGTCCGGGCAGAGGCGCCATTCGATGCGGTCCGGCTCGGCGTGGCGGCGGACGTGAGCAAGGCGCTCGATTTCGGGACTTGCGCGTTCGACCGTGGTGCGAGCGCGCCGCTCATCCTGCAGCCGAAGGCCGCGCACGATCTGCTGTTCGGCTCCGTGGCCTCGGCTGCTGGCCAGCGCGCGTTCACGCGCCGCAACGAGCTCCTCGACTTCGCGGCGGCGGACGTGCGCGCGGCGCTCGCCGCCTTTTCGGGGACGAGCGTGGAGCGCGCGAAACTGGAAGCGTATCTCGCGTCTCTCGAGGTTCTGTCCGCGCGTCAGAGCCGCATCATCGCCTTGCGCGACACGCTCGCTGCGGCCCGACCGACCGACCCGTCGTCCGACACCCGTTACGAATCCGAGTCGGTGTTCGAACGCCTTGGGGCGCAGCTCGACGTGGCCGCGGCTGCACTGATCGGTGGGCTCACCCACGTCTGCGTCGTGGGATGCGGGACTGGTGGCGACTTCAATGTCTCGTATCCCGCCGACGTCGCCGGGGAGTCGCGTCATGTCCTCCACCACGGCTCGGGCGCCGACGCGACGCTCGCCGCGCAGATCCATGACATCACGCGCCGTCAGGTCGATCTCGTCGCGTCTCTGGCGCGTCGGCTCCTCGCCGTCCCCGAAGACGGAGGAACCATGCTCGACCACACCGTCATCGTGTACATCGGCGACAATGGCGAGCAGCACCACAGCCAGGCGCTCGAGTTCCCGGTGCTGCTCCTCGGGGGGCGCGCGCTCGGCCTGCGGACAGGGGGGCGGTCCGTGGTTTACCCGGGCGTCCGGATCGCGCGCACCCACCGCCAGCTCTCCAATCTGTGGAACACACTCGGCCATCTGGCCGGCATCGAACTCAACGCGTTCGGTCGCGAGGGGCCCAACCGCATCGCTGAAGGGCCGCTCAGCGAGCTGATGGTCTGAGGGCGGATCGGATCGCCGCGCGTCTCTCTCGCGATCGTCGCGCAGATCCAGTAACGTCCCGCAGCCCCGCCCGTCCGCGTCTGCCTCATCGACATGAACGCGGGGGTGAAAAACGAGGCGATCCGCTGCCTCCACGCGACCCTCGCGACCTTCGAGCGCCAGCTCCGCTACGCGAATCCCGGCATCGCCATCGATCTCACCGTCGTCTCCCCGCGCGACAAGAGCGCCGCCGAGAGCGCCGCCCGACGCCGAGCCGCGAGCGTCCGCGCACGGGCAGCTGCGGCTCGTGTTCGGTTGAGCGGAGAGCACGGTGAGCCGAGCGGCTGCGCACAGCGCGGTCAGGGAGACGTGCGTTCGCTGCGCGAACATGCGCTGAAAGTGGGCGCTCGAGGCACGTCGACGCGCCTCCGGCAGAGCAGCATTGACGTCGAGATTGTGCTCCGCGGCGCGCTCGCGTAGCGTTCGGAGAAGATGCAGCGTCACGGAGCACGACCGAAGGGGCGATCGGATGAGCTATACGCCTGCGGGGCGAGTTCATGGAGACCTTCGGCAACGGATTCTCCGTCGTCGGCGATCTCGACGCCGATGGGCGGGCCGAGCTCGCCACGTACTGGCCCGCGAGTCAGGTGAACGTCTACGTCGGGACGAGCTCCGGCGTTGGTGGTCCCGCCATCGTCCTGGAGGCGATGAGCCCACTGGAGTGGGGCTCGCTCGCCGTCGCGGAATGAGACGGGTCAGAGGATCCCCTCGTACGCGCGCGGATCGATCTCGAGATCGCAGACCGCGCTGATCTCACGCTGTGAACCCACGCAGCCCTCGCGCGCTGACCGCAAGAGCACCTCGCAGGCCCTCGACTCGGGGGACGGTGATCGAGCTGTAAGTGACCTGCGTTCTCGATTCCCCCATCCTCGTGCTCGGAGACCGACGATGCGACCCACGACCACGGAACCAACGAGCGCGAGGCTGCGCGAGCGCCGCATCGCTACCCTCATCACCGCCTCGTTTCTCGCGCTCGGCTGCGACCCCGCAGGCGGTCCCGTCGATGCCGGTCCGCGCGACGCGCCCCCGGCGGAGCCGGACGCCGGCCCGGCTTCGTCGTGCACGACGATCGAGCGCCACGGCGTGACCTTCGAGCTCGACGGCCCGCACCCGTGCGGTCGCTTCGTGAGCGGCGACTGGTGGGTGCTCCCGGCGAGCGGCGCGAGTGCGGTCGCGGTGCGCGCGGTCTCGCCCGAGCCCACGGCGACTCGGAGCGGCGCAGAGGTCGACCCCGAGCCCGGCTCCGCGCACGCGTTCGACGATCGCGCCAACGGCTTCGACGCATCACGCGCGGCCCGCTTCCCGCTCGCGCTCGAGACGGGT
This sequence comes from Polyangiales bacterium, assembly GCA_964202905.1. Classification (GTDB taxonomy): domain Bacteria; phylum Myxococcota_A; class Polyangia; order Polyangiales; family JADJQN01; genus CAIUAC01. Next base: position 4,625 of record CAXNJO010000017.1, on the reverse strand, counting down.
CGCTCGCTCGTCGCCACCGCGAGCAGCCCCGAGGAGACCGAGTGCACCGACGGTGGCGGCTTCGCGGGCTGGATGGACCCCGACGGTGAGTGCAATCGCTCGGGCTACGTGCGCAGTGCGGCCGTACTGACGGCGCTCGCGGAGGCTCCGCCCTTCGACGCGTTCCGACCGAGCCATACCCCCGGCGACGAGCCCCTGCGGCGCCTGTCGCAGATCGACCGCGCTCTGCTCGGGACGCACGCCATTCCGTCGGACGTGTCCGTGCCCGAGCTCGCGCCGATCATCGCCCGGCTCGAGATCGCACGCCTCGACCACAAGCAGGGCTGGACCGCGCAGCAGATCCAGCCGATGAACGCGATCACCGGCTACGGCGCCGACGTCACCGCTCGGCTGAGCCTCGTCGCGGTGCTCCTCCACTCGGATCTCCCGGCCGCCGAGAAGGAACCCCTGCTCATCGCGTACCTCCAGACCGGGATCGACCTCCACGGCATCTACAGGACGGGTGGCTCCTGGCCGGCCGACGGCGGTCACGGCTCGGGCCGCAAGCTCCCGATCCTCTTCGCGGGCGCGGTCTTCGGCGACGAGGACATGCTCTCCATCGGCGGCAACGGCGGTGCCTTCCAGGAGGACTGCCAGACCTACCACGACGAGACCGGGATGCCGCGCTGGGGCATCCGCCACTGCCAGGACCCGATGCGTGCCGACTACAACGACGAGTCGAGCGGCTATCGCCTCTGCTGTAACTCCGAGGTGTGGGTCGGCCAGGCGCTCGTCGCGCGCTGGATGCGCCTCGAGCAGGCGTGGGGGCACCAGCCCTTCTTCGACTACGTCGATCGCTACGTCTCGAGCGAAGGGGGTGGCTTCCGCGGCAACCCCTTCATCACGGCCGTGTGGAATACGCACCGAGACGCGATCGACACGTGCACCAACGGAGTAGAGGACCGCTGCGAGCTCGGCTGCACGCTCGCAGATGGAATGATCGAGGGGGAGACCGGCGTGGACGAGGGCGGCGGCTGCCCCTGACGGGGCTCGCCCGCCCTGCGCGCGCTACGGGCTGACGCAGGCCGAGTCGCTGGGGTTGGCAGCGCAGTACGTCACGCCACACGCGGTGACGGCCGCGATCTCGCCCGAGCACGCCGTCGACGAGCTGCACACGTTGCGCTCGATGCACGAGATGAGCGTGTCCTGCTGCGCGCTGCAGCCTGTTCGGCTCGCCAGCGCTCGACCGTTCTCGCACTGGGTGACGCACCCTGCGGCAAGGCAGCCCGCAGCGCCCTGCTGATCACAGATCGACTGGCAGGTGGCGGGACCGGTGGCGCAGCCGGCGACGAGCGAGAGCAGAGAGCAGCCAGCGGCGAGGAGAAGGCGAGTCAGCATGTTCATCGGCGGAGGGTCAGCGCTTCGGGCCCCCTTGACCATCGCGGAACCTCCGCGCGACGATCTCGTCGCGAGGCGCTCAGCCAAGTCGGGCGCGGAGCCCGTCCATCGCCTTTCGCGCCGTCCGCGCGAAGAGCCGACGCATCACGGGGGTCGTGAGCCGAAGCAGCCCCTCGAGCTCGAGATCGGCCGACGAGTGGACCTCTGCACCCGGGCCCTTGGGGCTGACGGAGATGCGATCCACGGCGCGTACGCCGCTCGAGACGCCGCGGAACTCGGCCTTCAGCGCAGTCTCGTCGTATTCGACGAGCTCGTAGGTCATGGGGACCTCGCGCCCTCCGAAGCGCGCGACGACGTCAAAGCGTGCGCCGCGAGCCAGCGGCCCGGCGTCCAACCGAGAAGGGACTCCGAGTCAGCGATGACGAACGGAACGCGGTGCAGATCGAGCGTTGGGACTGCCATGGGGAGTGGAATTACACAGTGTTCTCAAGCGCAGCATGAGACGCATCGTCAGGTTTCCGGCGGTCCCCCTCCGTGTCACGGTGGATGAGACACCGCCCACCCATGCTCCGCCGCCCCCTCGCCGCCCCGCTCCTGTTTCTCGTCGCGTGCACCGGCCCGACCAACGCCGACGCCCCCTCGACAGGCCTCTGGACGCGGTGTGAGCGTCTGCTTCAGTCGGCCGGCGGAGCACCGCGCGTGAAGAGGCGTACGTCCCACTCCTCGGTGTCGACGGCGAGCACGACGCCGGAGGCTTCGTCGACCAGGATGAAGGACGGCTCGTCGAAGGCGGCGGCGAGGCTGCGCAGCGCATCCACCGGGCGGTCGACCTGGAGCGCGTAGGGTCGCGCGGCGTCGAGGCCCGAGACCGAGAGCCACCACCGCGCCCCCGGGTCGTCGAGCCCGCTGAGCGCGTGGGCTTGTTTGACCAACGCATCCCCGAGGGTCGCGGGGTCCGGCCTACCCGGGAGGATCAGCGACGGCGGCGTGGCGTGGCGCGCCACCCAGGACCAGAGCGCCGGGAGGTCCTCGGCGCACGGCTCCGTCGGCGACGACTCCAAAGCCAAGGCGCCGCCCGCAAACAGGCCCGGCGGCAACGACGGTCGGCTCACTCGCCGCCTTCGCAAGAACGGCCTGTTGGCAAGCCCACTTCAAGGGCGTACACCCTTCCCGGCCCTCTGCGCAAGCACCGGGAGTTCCCGAAGACCGCCTCGCCCGACCGCGATCCGGGCGTTTCCGCCGTCGCAGGCGTGTCTGGGCCCTCCGGCCCCGCGCGCACGCATGCGCTACGCCCCCCGGACCTCGACGCCTACGTCGCGAGCCATTCGCGGCGTCGGCCCTGTCGCGCGTAACAACCCGCTCATCAGCTGCGTGGTAGCAGGTTCGCGGATCACGATCGTCCGCAGCGTCATCGGCTTGTTGCGGTGCGGACACGCCCAGCCATCCACCTCAAACACCCGCTCGAGCAGTTCAGCCCAACAGCGCCGGTCCTCCGCCCGGGCGCTCACCTCCCGCCTGTCCTCGGCCTTCACCAACTTCAACGCGGCGCGCGTTTCGCGCCCGGCCTCGGTGGACGTCGGCACCGCCGGAACTGTTCCCGGTAGGGGGCTTCGCGTGCCCCGGCTGCGGCGGCCCGCTCACGCTCCGCTGCATCGTCGTGAACCCGCCGGCCACGCGACGCATCCCCGATGGGACGGGCGGAGGGGTTGACGGAGGGGAGGGTCAGGTGCGTGGATTGGGCGAAGCGGGGTTCGTTTTTCCTATGGGCCCGTCCGGAAACAACGTTTGCATTCGGCCGACGCCCCTTTCGGACGGGCTTGAATTCCCGCAGGACCTCGAGAAAGCGCTCGATGCCCGCCTCGTCGAAGGGGCCGGACTGCACCGGCGCCACCACGGCGTCCGCCGCGCGCACCACGACCTCGAGCGCCTTGCGCCTCATGCCCGCGGGCACGTCGATGACCGTGCGGCCCGGGCCGATCGGCACCACCATCTCGTCGGCGTCGAGGGTAACCGCCTCGACGCGCGCCAACCCCGATGGTGAACCTCGTCTGCGCGCTTCTTCGTCGAGGGCGAGGTCGCGCGCGAGCGGCTCGGCCACGCGCACGAGGCGATCGCTGGGCCCTCCCGGCACGCTGCCGGAGAGCAAGCTGCGCGAGGCGGAGGCCGCCTGAAAAACAGGGCGGGTCGCGGGCGCCTCGGCCGGCGCGAGAGGGCCGAGGCGCACAGCACGCGCGCCGCGAGCTCGATGGCGAGCGGCAGCGCGCAGGCGGCGAAGAGCAGGATGCCGAGGCGCAGCTGCTCGTTGCCTGCAGGGGGCGGTCGGTTCGACGGGACGCGCAGCGGGCACGACGCCCGCTGCCCACCATGTCCTGATTTGGGGACGCTGCCCGTCGTGCGTACGGCGCGATTCGCGCGGGTTCAGCGGCGGATCGTGTAGTCGTTCGCGGCGCCGGCGTAGCCGAGCACGCGCACGTAGAAGGTGCCGCTCGCCTGCACGCGTTCTTCGTCGCCGGTGCCGTTGCTCTCGGCGATCACGCTGCCGTCGGCGCGGAGCGCCTGGAGATCGAGGTCGCCCGCGGCGTGGCGGAAGGCGAGCACGACGGTCGCCGTGCTCGTGCCCGCGTCGACGCGGTAGAGGTCCACGTCGCCCGTGCAGAGGCGCGCGCTCGTCGTGCCGGCCGCGAGCGGCGTCGCCCGCGCGATCGTGTCGTTGCCGCCCGCCGGGTCGCAGGAGGGCGCCATCGGCGCGCCGCAGGAGGGCGCGCCGGGGCCGCGACCCGTCGCGCGATCGCCCTGCACGGCCGTGCCGGAGCACGTCTCGTCCTCGCTCCACGCGCGCCACTCGGCGCCGCGCCCGAGGCTCTCGGCGAAGCGGCGCCAGCGGCCATAGCCATCGCCGCCGGCTGCGAGATCGGCCTGCTCCGCGCGGAAGATCGTGGGCTCCACGCACGTGCCCGCGGCCGCGGCGTCGGCCTGCTCGCGCTCGGCGTACTGCGACACGATGGACTGCATCGCGGCGGTCGAGCCGTTCCAGCAGCAGGTGCGCGCCTCGGCGTAGGTGAGCTCGGCGAAGACACGGTCGGAGAGGGTGCGGTAGCGCGCGTCGACGGCGGCGCGGTCGTCGCCGAAGAACTCGTCCATCACCGCGTAGAGATCGGTGAACGCGTCCTCGCGGCGGGTGCGGGCGGCGCAGCTCGCGGGGTACATCGCGAGGTGGCTGCGTGCCGCGGTGATGCGCGCGATCGCGG
>CAXNJO010000016.1:0-72814 GCA_964202905.1 Polyangiales bacterium | reverse complement strand
CCGCGCCCCGCTATTCGACGGTGACCGTCTTCGCGAGGTTGCGCGGCTGATCGACGTCGGTGCCCTTGTGGTCGGCGACGTAATACGAATACAGCTGCAACGGAAGTACGGTGAGGAACGGCGTCAACGCCTCGTCCACGTCGGGGATCTCGACGTGGTCGTCGCAGAGCTTCGCGCCCTCCTCGTCGCCCTCGGTGAGCACGGCGATGATGCGCCCCTCGCGCGCCTTCACCTCCTGGAGGTTCCCGATCGTCTTCTCGTAGCTGCCGTCGCGCGGCGCGACGACGACGACGGGCACCGCGGCGTCGATGAGCGCGATCGGCCCGTGCTTCATCTCGCCCGCGGCGTAGCCCTCGGCGTGCACGTAGCTGACCTCCTTCAGCTTCAGCGCGCCCTCGAGCGCCATCGGGAAGGAGAGCCCGCGCCCGAGGAAGAGTACGTCGCGCGCCTCGCCGTGCCGCCGCGCGATGTTCGCGACGAGCTGCCGCGTGCCCTGCACGACCTCGCGCATCTGCGCCGGGAGCCGCGCCATGCCCTCGACGAGCGCCTGCGCGCGCGCGGCGTCGAGCGTCCCGCGGCGCTTGCCGACGTGGATCGCGAGCATGAGCAGCGCCGCGAGCTGTGCCGTGAAGCACTTCGTCGAGGCGACGCCGATCTCCGGCCCCGCGTGCGTGTAGAAGGCGCCGTCCGCCATCCGCGGGATCGCGCTGCCGATCACGTTCGCGATGGCGAGCACCCGCGCCCCGCGCGCCTTCGCCTCGCGCGCGGCCATCAGCGTGTCGAGCGTCTCGCCCGACTGGCTCACCGCGACGACGAGATCGCGCGGCCCGATGATCGCGTCACGCCCGCGGAACTCGCTCGCGAGCTCCACGTTCGTCGGGATGCGCGCGAGCCGCTCGAGCCAGTAGCGCCCCGTGAGCGCCGCGTGGTGCGAGGTGCCGCAGGCGAGCAGGTAGACGCGGTCGATCTGCGTGAGGTCGATGTCGGCGAGCCCGATCTCCGCGCCGTCCACGTCGCCCTGCTCGCGGTCGAGACGCCCGCGCAGCGTGTCCTCGATGGCGCGCGGCTGCTCGTGGATCTCCTTCAACATGAAGTGCTTGAAGCCGGCCTTCTCGGCCATCGTCGGCGACCAGTCGATCTGGCGCACCGGGCGCTCGAGCGGCTGCCCGTCGACGTCCGTGATCTGCGCACCCGCCGGCGTGAGCACCGCGACATCCCCATCGTCGAGGAAGGTCATCGCGCGCGTGTAGGGCAGCAGCGCCGGCACGTCGGAACCCGCGAACGTCTCGCCCTCGCCGAAGCCGAGCACGAGCGGCGAGGCGTGCCGCGCGACGACCAGCTTGCGCGGCTCGGCCGTGGAGACGACGGCGATGGCGTAGGTGCCCGTGATGCGCCGCAGCGCGCCGCGCACGGCGTCCTCGAGCGAGAGCCCGCCGCGCACGCCCGCGTGCACGAGGTGCGCGACGATCTCCGTGTCGGTGTCGCTCGCCATCGTCACGCCGCCGGCCTCGATCTCGCGGCGCAGGGCGACGTGGTTCTCGATGATGCCGTTGTGCACGACCGCGATCGGCCCCGAGACGTGCGGGTGCGCGTTCACCTCGCTCGGCCGGCCGTGCGTCGCCCAGCGCGTGTGCCCGATGCCGAGCGTCCCCGCGAGCGGCCGCGCCGTGAGCGCCTTGTCGAGGTTCGCGAGCTTGCCCACCGCGCGCACCACCTCGAGCCGTGTTCCGTCGTGCACCGCGAGCCCGGCCGAGTCGTAGCCGCGGTACTCGAGGCGCCGCAGTCCGTCGAGCAGGATGTCCGCGCACTGCTGCTCACCCACGTACCCGACGATTCCGCACATTCGCGACGCTCCTCCGGCCCGGCCTCTGCGCCGCAGCTCCCTGAAAGTCGCGCGACGCTAGCACGCACCCCGCAGCCGCGTCGTCCGGGCCGCATCGCGCCAGAGGCGCGCTCGCAGCGCGGACGCACAGGGCCGCGCGGATTCGAGAAGCCGTCGATGGGACCCGCCATCATCCTCGCGATGCGCGCTGTTTGGTCGTGCGTCGCCGGGCATGGCGAGATCCGTGCGAGGCGTGCACACACAAAACAACCAGCCGGCTGGCTGTCTCAGAACACGTACACCGCGCCCGAGTCGGTGGCGGCGTTGCTCGTCTGATCGCCGCCGATGCCCGTCGCGGCCGAGTCCTCTCCATGCGCGCCGACGGCCAGCGTCATGCCGTCCGCGGAGAGGGTCATGGCAGAGCCGAACTGATCAACTGCGCCCGTGTTCGACGCCTTCAGATAGGCACTACCGCGCCCCACGCTCACCACGTAGGTGCGTGTCGTGCCTGTCTCCGTCGTCACGACGACGTTCACGATCCGCGGCGCAAAATCCACACCCGTGCTGACCATCACGGCCCCACCCGACGCGACGCCGACACCATCGATGTCGTTGCAGCCTTCGGTGCCGCGGCCGCTGCCTTCGTAGCCCGCGGGGCACGTACACGTGAAGCGGCCCGGTGTGTTCGTGCATGCGGCCGAAGGAGATTCGTCGCAGTTGCCCGAGGTTTCCGCGCACTCATCGATGTCCACGCAGCCGATCGCGGGCGCGCTGACGCCGCGATAGCCACCCAAGCACGTGCAGGCGTAGGAGCCGGCGTTGTCCGTACACGTGCCGGCGCCGCATGGATTCACAGCGGCCGCGCACTCGTCGACGTTCTCGCAGAGCGCGCCCGTCGTGGTCGCGGTGGTGAAGCCCGCCGTGCACGTGCACACGAAAGTGCCCGGCACGTTCGTGCAGCTCGCGGCGCCCGTGCCGCAGAAGCCCGGCGTCGCGCACTCGTTCACGTCGCTGCAGTCGCCGTCGAAGCCCACGTAACCCGTCGCGCAGGGCACGCACACGCCGTCGGCCGCATCGGAGAGCCCATCGCAGTCGTCGTCGATCCCGGCGTTGCACTGCTCGGCCGCGCGCGGATTCACGGTGTTGAGCGTGTCGTCGCAGTCGTCGCCGCCGCAGCCCGCTGCGCGGTAACCGTCACCATCGTCGTCGGCGCAGGGCGGTCCCGCATCAGGCGTGCCCGTGTCGAGCCGGTCGGCGTCGGCAGGCGCTGCATCGACGACCGCACTCGCATCGACGGGCGCGGGCGTGTCATCCCCGCCGCACGCCGCACGCCGCACGCCGCACGCCGCACGCCGCAAACAGCGCGAGCAGCGCAGCGCAGAGCGCGAAGCGCGTGGACGTGACGAACACGGACGACATGGCACGCGACATGGCGCGACCCGACGAATGCGACGAAGCAGGCATGGCGATCCCCCCGATGCGTCGAAGCGCCGAGCGCCTCACGCAACGGAGGCGAGGGTAGGCAGCGCCGCGCGCGGGTTCAATGTGGATGCGCCGCGATGGTCACCGTGGTCGCAGCGCCGTAGTCATCGAGTTCTACGCAGGGCCGTCGACCGCCCCGCTCAGGGCCGCGCGGACTCGAGGCGCACGTGGTTCCAGTCCGCGAGGTACGCGTCGAACACGCCGCCGTCCTCGACGCGCAGCATCGTCTCGTCGTTGATCGAGAGCGCCGGCCCCGTCCAGTTGTGCGAGCCGGTGAACACGAGCCGCCGGTGCGCGGCGGAGCCCGCGTAGCCCGCGTCGATCAGCATGTACTTCGAGTGCAGGCCCCAGCCGCTGCGGTCCGGGTACTTGAAGAGGCGCACGCCGGCGCCGGTGAGCGCCGTCTCGACCGAGCCGCCGAGCGGGATCTCCGCGTCCCCCGCGATCACCTGCACGTCGCAGCCCGCCCGAGCCCGCCGCGCCAGCGCCTGCGCGACCTCGAGGCGCGCGTCCGTGAAGAACGCCATCGCCACGCGGATGCGCGCCGTGCCATCGCAGGTGACGTTGTCGAGGATGGACACCGTCGTGTCGCCGCCGCCCGGCCGCGGGAAGAAGTACACGCGCGTCGCGAGGTCGCCGTCCATGAGCCGGTAGTAGTCGGGGATCTCGACGTCGGCGAAGAGGTCGTTCCAGGTCCGCTCGTACGCCGCGAAGAGCGTCGCGTCGCCGCGCACGATGATCGCGTTGTTGTGCATCTGCAATTGGTTTGCAGTGAGGTTGTGCGAGGCCTGCGCGACGACGTTCGTCGATCCGTCCGCGAGCGCGGAGAAGAGGAACGTCTTGTGGTGCATGATCCCCGAGCCGACGCAGGCGGTCCCGGGCGCGTCGCAGAGGCGGACGTTCCCGCTGCCGAGCCCCGTGCGGAGCGTGCCGACCTCGGAGCCCGCGCCGTCCGCGCCGCCGTCGAGGATGATCTTCACGTCGACGCCGCGCGCCGCGGCCCGCCCGAGCGCGTCGGCGGGGCCCGTCCGCGTGAACGTGTAGAGCGCGACGCGGATGCGCGAGCCGGGCACGGCCGCGTCGATCAGCTGCACCAGCCGGTCCTCGACCGTCGTGTCGCGCCCATTCGCGGCCGGGCGACGCGAGAACACCGTCTCGTAGGTCGGAAACGTCGTCGGCGGCGCGCCCATGTCGACGGCCGGCGGCGGGCCCATGTCGACCGGTGGTGCGCCCATGTCCTCGGTGGGCGGCGGTGGCGGCGGAGGCGGTGGCGGCGGCGGTCCGCCCCCATCGGTCTCGGGGAGAACGCCCGTGTCCACGGCGTCGCCCGCGTCGGTGGGGCCGATGGGCGCGCCGTCCGCGCGGGGCTCGGCGTCGCGTGACTCGGCGTCGGGCGCGTCGCCTCCGTCGCCCCCGGGGCTGCTCGAGGCGAGGGTGCCGGTGCACCCCGCGAGCGCGAGACAGAGCATGAGGAGCGGGGCGAACGCGCGGCACGCGGGCATCGGGGTCGAGCGTACGCGCGTCGCTCCGTCCGCGGGGACGCGCATCCCGCACGTCGCTGGAATTCGGTGGAGCGCCCGCATACGCTCGACCCCGTGATGCTCCGAGCCCTCCGCACCGCCGCCCTCACCCTCGTCTTCGTGGGGGGCTGCGCGTCCTCCTCCTCGCCCCCCGGCACGCGCCCCGACGCGGGCGCCGCGGACGCCGCCCTGCCCGACGCGGGCGCGCCCGACACCGGGACGTTCGTCCCGCGCTGCGGCGATCTCCTCTGCACGGAGGGCGCCGAGGACTGCGAGACCTGCCCGCTCGACTGCGATGTGTGCCCGGTCTGCGACATGGCGCCGACCTGCACGGGCGCGCTCGCGGTGCCGACCTCGAGCGAGGCGCTCCCCGAGTGCAGCAACACGGACGGCAGCGGCGACCGCACGAACTACGCGTGCGGCGTCGGCCTCGGCGTCCCGCCGAGCGACACGACCTGCGCCGACCCGCAGCTCCGCATCCGCGTCCGCGAGATCTCGATCCGCCGCGGCTTCTTCGACATCTCGCGCAACCTCTACTGCGTCATCAGCGCCGAGGACGGCCGTCACTCCGAGCTGCTGCTCACCTCGCCGCGCGAGGTCGCCGGCAACCGCCGCACGACGACCTTCAACCTGCCGCCGAGCCAGAGCGCGCTGTGGGGGCAGGGCGATCTCTACCGCAGCATCTCCAACATCACGGTCACCTACACCTGCTTCCTCACCTCGAACACCGCCGCCGCGCAGCGCGTGCTCGACGACATCTCCGACCGCGCCGCCGAGGTCGCCGAGCACGCCGACGGCTACGGCTGGGTCTTCGGCACCGCGTCGGTGCTCGGGACGATCATCGGCAGCTCGCTCGGCGCGGGCAGCGACGACCAGATCCTCGACGTGCAGCAGACGATCGACGCGGGCGCCCTGCTCACGATGACCAACGCGCGCTCCTGGGAGATCCGCGGCAAGGTCGGCAACCTCGACCTCTCGGGCGCCTCCGAGCTGCGCCTCACCATCGAGAGCTGGGGCTGCGCCGACGTCCGCACGCGCTTCGAGTGAGCGCGCGCCGCCCGTTCGCCGCGGCGCGCCCCCCGCACGCCGAGCGTCCTGCGGAACGGCCCTTTTCTAGGGGGTTGCCGCGCGTCGCCGCGACGCGCGGCAGCGTCTCGCCGACCTGGCCCTCGGGCGAGACGATCGTCACGTCGCCGTAGCGGCGCAGCGGCTCGGCGACCTCGGCGGCCTTGCCGACCACGACGATCACCGCCGTGTCCGCGTGGATGTATCGACGGGCCGCGGCGAGCGCCTGCTCCGGCGTGACGCCGCGGATCTGCGTGCGGAACGTGTCCCAGTAGTCGTCGGGCAGGCCGTACACGCGGAGCTGTGCGACGAGGTCGGCGATCTTCCCGGGCGTCTCGATCCGCAGCGGGAAGCTGTCCGAGAGGAAGCGCTGCGCGTTCGTGAGCTCGTCGGCCGGCGGCGCCTCGCGGACGATGCGCTCGAGGTGCTCCATGAACGCGCTCATGGCCTCGGCCGTCACCGCGTTGCGCACGGACGCGTAGGCGCGGAAGGGCGCGACGTCGACGCTCTCGCCGACGCGGCTCCCCGCGCCGTACGTGAGCGAGCGGCGCTCGCGCAGATCCATGAAGAGCCGCGCCGCGGGCGAGCCGCCGAGCACCTGGTTCGCGACGAGCAGCGGCACGTACGCGGGATCGCGCCGCGCGAGCGCGAGGTTCGCGACGCTGATCACCGACTGCACGCTGTCGCGCCGGTCGACGACGACGATGCGCCGCTCGCTGCGCGTCGGGGGCGTGGGATACGTCGCGTCCGTCACCGGCTGCCGGCGCCAGCGCGCGAACACGCGCCCGGCCGAGGCGGCGACCTGCTCCGCCGTGACGTCGCCCACGGTCACGAGGAAGGCGTTGTTCGGCGACGAAGTTCGCGCGGTGCCAACGCTGGATGATCGGCGACCTGCACGCGCTCGAGCACGGCCGGCGTCGTGTCGACGTGCGCGTACGGGTGCGTGCCGTAGAGCGCCGCGTACACCTCGCGCGCCGCGAGGAACGACGGATCCGAGAGCTGCAGCTGGAGCCGATCGAGCTCGCGCCGCTTGAGCTTCGCGAGCTCCGTGCGGCTGAAGGCCGGGTTCTGCGCGACGTCGCCGAGGATCTCGAGCATCGGGTCGAGCTGATCCTTCAGACAGCGCCCGCTGATCGTGATCGCCTCCTCGTCGCTCGACACCTCGAGGCTCGCGCCGAGGAACTCCACGTCCTCGGCGAGCTTCGCCGAGCTGCGCGAGCGCGTGCCCTCCTTGAGCATCTCCGCGACGAGATGCGCCATGCCGGGCATCTCCGCGGGATCGGCTGCGTCGCCGCTGCGGACCACGAGGCGGAAGTAGACCACCGGCAGCGCGCTCGCCGTGACCGTGTCGAGCTCGAGCCCGCTCGCCGTCGTCACGCGCACGATCGCCGGGAAGCGCAGATCGCTCGCCGGACCCGACGCCGGCGGCGCCACGCGCGGCTGCGCAGCGCGCTCGGCGGTGACGACCTCCGCGTCCATGTCGACCGTCGTCACGGTCGTCCCCTGCGCCGCCTGTTGCGCGCCACCGCCGCAGCCCACGGGCCCTCCCGCGAGCGCGAGCAGCACCGACGCCGTCACCCCGAACTTCGCGCGGTTCACGGTGCACCTCCCTGCGTCGCGGCGGCAGGTGTGGCGGTCGGCTCCGCGGGCGGCACGAGCACGTCGAGCACGGTCCGGTTGGTCGAGGCGAAGTACGTACCCGCCGCGCCCTTCACGTCCTCGGCGCTCACCGCGAGGTAGCGATCGAGCTCGCCGCGCAGCAGCTCGGCGTTGCCCTGGTACATCTCGAACTCCGCGAGCTGCATCGCCCGCGCGAGGTTCGACTGCAGGCCGAACACGAAGTAGGCGCGCAGGCGGTTCTTCGCCTTCTCGAGCTCGCGTGCGGTGATCCCCTCGCGCGCGATGCGCGCGATCTCCTCGTCGAACACCGCGCGGGCCTCGGCGCCCGTGTGACCCTGCGCGACGATCCCGAAGACCGAAAAGACGTCCGGGCCGCGTCGGTCGTCCGTGCTCACCGAGATCTCCTGGAGGATCTCCCGCTCCTTCACGAGCTTCTGGTAGAGCCGCGACGACTCACCGTCTCCGAGCACCATCGCGAGCACCTCGATCGGGTAGTGCGCCGCCTCGCCCGCGGGCGGGATGTGGTAGGCGACGTGGAACGCGGGCAGCTCCGCGAGCCGGTCGACCATCGTGTCGACGCGCTCGCTCGCCTGCGGCGGCAGCGGCGACGGCGCGAAGCGCGGCGTCTCGCGGCGCCCGATCGGCTCGAAATACGCGCGCACCCGCGCGAGCGTGGCCTCCGGGTCGAAGTCGCCCGAGAGGGAGATCACCGCGTTGTTGGGCGCGTACCAGCGCTGCCAGAACTCCTGCACCGCCGAGAGCGGCGCGCCTTGGAGGTCGCGCATGTCGCCGATCGTCGAGTGCGCGTAGGGGAACCAGTCCCCGTACGTGAGCTCGTTGATGCGCAGCATGGACGCGGCGTAGGCGCGGTTGTCGTAGCTCTGACGCCGCTCCTCCATGACCGTCTGCCGCTGGTTCTCGAAGTTCTCCGCGGTGATCGCGAGCGAACGCATGCGGTCCGCCTCGAGGAAGAGCCCGAGCTCGAGCTCGTTCGACGGGAGAGTCTCGAAGTAGTTGGTGCGGTCCTCGCTGGTCGTGCCGTTCATCGAGCCGCCGCGGTTCATGACGAGCCCGAAGTGCTCGCCCTTGCCGACGTTCTCCGACCCCTGAAACATCATGTGCTCGAAGAGGTGCGCGAAGCCCGAGCGGCCCGGCTCCTCGTTGCGCGAGCCGACGTCGTAATAGACCGCGATCGCGACCGTCGGCACGGTGCGGTCCGGGCTGAGCACGACGCGAAGGCCGTTCGCGAGCGTCGCACGCACGATCGGCAGCCGCGCGAGGGGCGTCGTCGGCGGCGCGGTGGAGGCCGCGGCGGGCGCGGGTGGCGTCTGCGCGTGGGCCGTGGCGCCGGGCACGGTGAGCGGGGTGCCGAGCGCGAGCGCGCCGGTGAGGACCTGCCGAATCAGCCTCTTTTGCATGGCGAGCCGATAGCACACGGTTGACGGACCCGACCACTGCACATATGCTCACCCTCCTCCGCACGCCCGCCTCCAGCCCCGGGGTCCGATGACTGCCGCCGTCCTCTCGATCGGCACCGAGCTCACGCGCGGTGAGCTCGTCAATTCCAACGCCGCCTGGCTCGCCGAGCAGCTGACCGGTCTCGGCTTCACGGTGTTCGAGCACGCGACGGTCGACGACCACATCGGGCGCGTCGTCGAGGCGCTGCACCGTCTCGCTTCGGTCGCGAAGGTCATCGTCTGCACGGGCGGTCTCGGGCCAACAACGGACGACCTCACTACCGAGGCTGCCGCGCGCGCCGCGGGCGTCGGTCTCGTGCGCGACGAGGCGAGCCTCGACGCGATCCGCCGCCGCTTCGCGCAGTTCCAGCGCGACATGCCCCGATCGAACGAGAAGCAGGCCGACTTCCCCGAGGGCGCCGAGATCCTCCCCAACGCGGAGGGCACCGCGCCCGGCTTCGCGCTCTCGCTCCGTGCGCCCGGCGCACCGGCCGAGGCCGCGCCCGCGCGTGTCTTCTTCATGCCCGGCGTCCCCACCGAGATGCGGCGCATGTTCGCCGAGCGCGTCGTGCCGCGCGTCGCCGCGCTCGCCGCGCGTGACACCCACCAGATTCATCTCCGCACCTTCGGCATGACGGAGTCGCAGGTGGGTGAGTCGCTCGCCGGCATCGAGCAGGACGAACCGGACGTGACGCTCGGCTACCGCGCGCACTTCCCCGAGATCGAGGTGAAGGTGCACGCCCGCGGCGCGACGGCGTCTGCCGCAGAGGACACGGCCCGCCGCGCCGCCGCGCGCGTCGAGGCCCGCCTCGCCGAGGTCGTCTTCGGCGGCCGCGACGACACCTATCCGCTCGTCGTCGGCCGCGCGTTGCGCGAGGCGGGCCTCACCCTTGCGGTCGCGGAGTCCTGCACGGGTGGGCTCATCGGGTCGATGCTCACCTCCGTCCCGGGCGCGAGCGACTACCTCCTCCTCGACGCGGTCACCTATGCGAACGCCGCCAAGGAGTCCGTGCTCGGCGTGCAGCCCGACACGCTGCGCGCGCACGGCGCCGTCAGCGAGGAGGTCGCCGCGCAGATGGCCGAGGGCGCGCTGCGCGTCGTGGGCGCCTCGCTCGCCGTCGCGGTCACGGGGATCGCGGGGCCGGGCGGCGGCTCCCCCGAGAAGCCCGTCGGAACCGTCTGCTTCGCGCTCGCGCGGGACGGCGCCGTCACCTTCACGCACCGTCGCCGTCTCCCGGGTGACCGGGACCGCATCCGCATGCTCGCCGCCTACGTCGCGCTCCGCCTCGTCCTGCGCGCCGCCCGCGGGCAGCAGGGGATCTGAGCCCCGACCTTCGATTTTCCGCGCGGACCGTCAGTCGGCCGCGCCCGAACGCGTCAGGAGATTCCATGGCCATGGACAGCAACCGCGAAAAGGCGCTCGAGCTCGCGCTCGGCGCGATCGAGAAGCAGTACGGCAAGGGCGCCATCATGCGCCTCGCCAACGACACGCAGGTCGAGGTGCCCGTCATCTCGACGGGCGCCCCCTCTCTCGACCTCGCCCTCGGCGTCGGCGGCTACCCGCGCGGCCGCATCATCGAGATTTTCGGCCCGGAGTCGAGCGGCAAGACGACCCTCACCCTCCACGCCATCGCCGAGTGCCAGCGCGCCGGCGGCATCGCGGCCTTCATCGACGCCGAGCACGCGCTCGACGTCGCCTACGCCCGCAGGCTCGGCGTGAAGACGGAAGAGCTCCTCGTCAGCCAGCCCGACTTCGGCGAGCAGGCCCTCGAGATCGCCGACACCCTCGTGCGCACGGGCGCCGTCGATCTCGTCGTCGTCGACTCCGTCGCGGCGCTCGTGCCCAAGGCCGAGATCGAGGGCGAGATGGGCGACTCGCACGTCGGCCTGCAGGCACGCCTGATGAGCCAGGCGCTCCGCAAGCTCACGGCGACGGTGCACAAGTCCAACACCACGCTCTTCTTCGTCAACCAGATCCGCATGAAGATCGGCGTGATGTTCGGCTCCCCCGAGACGACGACCGGCGGCAACGCGCTGAAGTTCTACGCGTCGGTGCGCCTCGACATCCGGCGTGTCGGCACGATCAAGGTCGGCGAGGCCGCCGTCGGCAACCGCACCCGCGTGAAGGTCGCGAAGAACAAGCTCGCGCCTCCCTTCGGCACCTGCGAGTTCGACATCCTCTTCGGCAAGGGCATCAGCCGCTCCGGCGACATCGTCGACCTCGCCTCGGAGGCGAAGATCATCGACAAGGCCGGCGCGTGGTTCAGCTACGAGGGCGAGCGCATCGGCCAGGGCCGCGACAACGCCGTGCGCTACCTCGAAGAACACCCCGACCTCCTCGAGAAGATCGAGGCGAAACTCTTCGAGTCCAAGGGCCTGAAGCGCAGCGCGCCGGCCGCAGCGACCGCCGACGAGCCCGCCGCCGCGAAGTCCAAGGGCGGCGCCGACGACAAGCGCCCGCGCGCCAAGGCGTGACGCGGCGCGCATGATCGTGCGCGCGTCCCACGGCGCCGTCCGCAGAGGCAGGCGCGCTACGCTACGCGTCGCCGTGGGCCACCGCGTTCTGGCGGCCCACGGTGTCGCCGTGGGTCACCGCGTTCTGGCGGCCCACGGTGGGGCCGTGGCACATCGCCTTCCGGCGGCCCACGGAGTCGCCTTGGGCCCTCTCGATTCGGCTGCCTACGGTGTCGCTAAGAGTCGACATGGCGTACACGGCGCGATGGATGCCGTCGTTCCGCGCGGCGTCGTCGTTCGACGCGGCGTCGTGGTTCAGCGCGGCGCCGTGGTTCAGCGCGGCGCCGTGGTTCAGCGCGGCGTCGTCGGTTTACTCGTGGCCGTGGGGCTACTCGGCGCCATCGCTCTGCTGGGCTGTGGCGGGGCGCCTGCGAGTCGAGCCGCGGCGCCGCACGGCGCGTCGGCGCCGCGCGCGCTCGGAGCGCTGGCGCCCCTCGTTCCGGCCGGGGCGCGCTTCGTCGTCGTGATCCGACCCGCAGCGCTCGCGGCCTCGCCCGCCGTTGCGCGCATCCTCGAGTCGGTTGTGCTTCCGGACGGGTTCGAGCGTTTCGCCGCGCGCACGGGCGTCGATCTGCGCGTGCTCACGGAGGCCGTCTACGCGGACTATGGCGAAGGTGGCGCCCTGTGGATGGCGCGCGGCCCCCTCGACGTGGAGTCCGTCGTGCGCGAGGCTGGCGAGCGCATGGCCGTGGTCGAGTCGCGGTCGGACGCCCCGTTCGTCCGGCGCGCCGGGTTCTTCGCCGGGCCGCGACGCGAACTGGTCGCGATCGCGCCGGACACGCTCGTGGTGACGGATGGCCCCCTCGTGCAGCCGCTCGCGACCTTGCTTGCGTGCGTGGCGTCGACGTCGCGCCGCTGCCCCTCCGCCTTCTCGGGACGCGATGCGGGGCTGCTCCACGCGGCCCACGAGGCCGCGCCGCTCGTGGCTCACGCGCCCGGCGGGCTCGAACTCCCCGAGGGGGTCGGCATCGCCAACTTGCTTGCCGGAACGCGCGCGCTTGCGCTCGGCGTCTCCCCGCGAGGCGCGGACCTCCTCGACCTCACCATCGACTTGCGTGGCCGGTTCCCCGCAGGTGCGGCTGAGAACTTCCGCGTCTGGATCGAGCACGTCGGCGCGAGCGCGCTCGGCGCGACGCTCGGTCTTCAGAACGCGGCCGGGCGTCTCGAGGTCAGCGCGGGGCGGGATGCGCATGCCAACGGGGAGGCGCTCCGTCTCACGACCGCGGTCGACGCCGCGCGGGTCGCGCGCGGTCTGCGCGTGCTCTTCGCCGGGGAACTCCGCGAGTTGCTCGACCCGGGCGACCTAGGTCCGGCGACCTCGTCCACCGCTGTCACCGACCCGCCGATGCGGCCCGTTGCGCGAGGCGCAAGTATTGAAAATCAAAAGACAATCGTGCATCGAATCGCGTTGACGTCTGGGGGCTTCCCTGCTAGAGAACACGCCGTGTACCGTGGCGGCGAGCAGTGTGGTCGTCACGCCGGGGCCGGGGGCGAGTCAGTTCGCGCAGGTTGCTGCGCGGGCCTCCGTGGGTGCGCGAATGTCACTGCGGTGCAGTGGACCAAGGCGCGCCCCGGCGATCCGCGGATGCGACGGGTGTGTGGCCCCGGTGAGTGTCTCAGCGAAGCGCGCGCCCGTATGGAGCGCGTCCCGCGTTCGTGGAGGCGCACCGCATGGTCTCGCCCCGCGTCTTCTCTCGCGGCGCCGCCCCTCCCCGCATCGTCCGCGTCCGGGCGTTTTGCTCGTGCGCCGACAAGCGGCGTCACGCGGCTGGCGGATGGCGCCCTCGGTCACGCGCTCATCGGCACACCATGGGGCCGCCCCGGCGAGTGCCGGTTCGAATGAGCGTCGGACGTGCGCCGCCGCGCGCGGGCGCCCCTGTCCCCAATTTCCGGGGCCGTTACCGTCCGCTTGGACGGTCGGCATGTCCGGACACCCGCGAAGAAGAGAGGTCACGCATGGAGATGCACTTCAAGGTCGGCGACAAAGCGGTCTATCCCGCGCACGGCGTCGCCGAGGTCACGGGCATCGAGAACCGCGAGATCGCCGGCAAGCCCAAGGCGTTTTACATCCTCAAACTGATCGACAGCGGGATGCGTTTGATGATCCCGACGGACGGCGCCGCGCGCGCCGGGCTGCGGAGCGTCATCTCGAAGAAGGACGCCGACAAGGTCATCCAAATCCTCAAGAGCGACGAAGTGGCCGTCGAAGCGCAACCGTGGAACCGGCGTTACCGCGAGTACATGGACATGCTCAAGAGCGGCAGCCCGTTCGAGGTCGCGAAGGTCCTCCGCGACCTCTACCGCCTCAAGGGTGACAAGGACCTGAGCTTCGGCGAGCGTCGCTTGCTCGACACCGCCCGCAGCCTCCTCGTCACCGAGCTCGCCCTCGCACGCAAGGTCAAGGAGGAGCGCGTCGAGAAGGAGATCCTCGGGATCTTCGGTCTCTCGATGCCGATCCCCGCGACGCCCGCGTGAGCGTTCCCCCACGCCGGGCTCCCTGGGGCGTGGCGGCGTAGCAGGGAGCGTGCACGGGACGACCGGGTGCGCCTCGAGAAGCGGTGTGCGTCACGTATCCATGATGCCGGGCGCGCGCGTCGAGGGGGCGCGTTGCGCGTCGCCCTGAGGGGGCGGCGCGCGGAACGCGCTCGAGGGGTGGTGTCGGGGGCGCGCGTTAGGCGGTCGCGTTGCGCATCGCCTCGGCGCGGGCCTGCGCGATTTGGGAGAGCGACTCGATGAGCCGGTCGCTGCGGCGTGCTGCCTGCGCAGCGTGGTCGCCGGCGTCGTCTGCGGTCTGGCGCGCGATCTCGGCCAGTTGCCCAGCCTCGGTGGCGCGGATTTCCGCGCGGGAAGCGGCGTGGTCGAGTGTCGCCGCGATGGCTTGCGCGCCGGCGCTGATCGCCTTGCCAGCGGCGTCGATGCGCGTCGCTTCGTTCCTGAGGCGGCTCGCCTCGTGCACGTGCTTCGCCGCCGCGCGCCTCGACGGGTCGAGGGACACGGTGGACGCCCCCGACTCGCCGGGGCCGGCGGGCTCGGTGCGGGCATCGTTCGCGCGCGCGACATCGGCGCCCGCGTTGTCGGCGCGGAACTGCGCGTCCGCGGCGCGGTCGCTCTTCATGCTGCTCGCGAGGTCTATTCCCGCACTGACTGCTGAGGCGGCCGCACGGGTGAGCCCCGCGGCGAGTTGGAGGTCTGCCGCGCGGCGCTGTTCGGCGACCTGCGCCCGGCCGAGCGCGCGCGCGGTCTCGCGTCCAGCGCGCCGCTGCGTGGACGCCGATTCTTCCTGGCGGTCGAGGAGCGCGAGTTGCAGTCGCGCGACGTCGCTCGCGGGGCCGCCGCTCGTGATCACGGGCAACTCGGTGGAGAACGTGGGCGTACGGGTCGAGCCGTCGATGCGTGCTGTCATGGGGCCTTTTTCATCGAAAAATTCTCGGATTTCGGGAAATGTGGGGTGGGCCGGACGCAAGTGCGGGTGGGGCGCGCCCAGCGCTCAGGCAAGTTGTCGGGTGGCGGCACGCAGCGCCTCACCGCGCGCTTCGTGGGTTTGTCGCGCGACGCGCATGGCGCGGCCGTAGGCCTTGAGCGTCGCGCGCAAGCCGTCGAGCCAGTTGTCGGCGTCCTCGTGAGCGGTGTCGCGTGTCGCGGCGGCTGCCGTTGCGTCGGCGCGGGCATGTGCGGCGTCGTGCTCCGACACGGCGGCCAGACCGTCCGTGGTTGCGGAGCCGACCTCGGCGGCGGCCCTCGTGACGCGCGCGACGTCGCGGCCCACCGTCGTCGCGGCGCGGATCGTACCGTCACCGAGCGCCGCTCCCGTCGACGCCGCTGCGCCGCCGGCGACGGCTCCGAGTACGCCCGCGCCGACCGAGAGCGTGAGTTGCAGCGCCATGGACACCTCGGGGCTGAGATCGAAGGCTGCGGCCACCGCATCGACCACGTGCTTCGCGGCGGCCTCGAGCGCGACGGCGCCGATCGCGGCCGCGCCCGCACCGAGCGTGGCCGTCGCGAGCATCACCGCGCCCGTGAGCTTGAGCGCGGTGCTCGCGGCTTCGCGCAACTCGGGCGGGCACAGGCCCGCATCGACCGCGCAGTCCACGAGTTGGGGCCCGAAGGTCATGAGCAACACCCCAGCGGCGATCGGCGCCGCGGCGCCGAGGGTCAGCGCGGTGGTCGCGACGGAAGCCACGACACCCGCGATCTGCGCGATGGTGTCGAAGGTCTTGCCGAGGCCGAGGAAGCTGGTGGCTTCCCGCGCGGCGCGCGTCGCGGCGGCCTCGGCGGCTTCGCGTGCCTTCTCCGCGCCATCCGCGGCGCTGGTCTCGACCCGGAGCCCCATCTCCTGCACGGCGCTGCGCGTCCGCCGCAATTCGAGCGCGACGCGGGCGAGGAAGGTCTCCGGGCTGCCGACGAAGGCGAGCCCGATCGCCGCTGCCGCGTCGCGCTGCGCGGGAGACTGGACCTGCGCGCGTGCGTCGGGGCCTGCAGCGCCGGACGTGCGCGGTGCGGCGTCCGCGCTCGCGCGACGCGCGCCCGCCCCGGGGACGGCCGGGGGCGCCGCGAGGAGGGCGAGGGTGAGCGGGCTGTCGAGGGGTGCGGCACCGCGCGCTGCGAGGGCGAGTGTGCCGTGGTCGGGCAGGCGCACGAAGGCGCCATTGGCGATGCGTGTCATGGGCGGCCTCTCGGAGCGCTGCGTTCTCAGCCCATGTTGCGGACGATCGCGTCCGTGCCTTCCTGCACCGCCTTCAGCATGTTCGTCGCGAGGGAGATCTCGGACGAGCGCTGCTGCATCAGGCTCTGCAGGTCCATCATGCGCAGTTCGTTGCCCTGATTCGCCTGCTTGATGTCCGACTCGATGGCCTTCGTCGCGGCGCTGAGGACGCCGCCCGTGTACCAGTTGCCGTCGTCCGCATCGATGACCTGCGCAACGTCGACGCCGGTCTGCGCAATCCACTGTTCCGCCTTCTTCGTCTCGCCGTTGATCGTGATCTCCTTGTTCGCGAAGATGTTCCCGTCGGTATTCACGGCGGCCTGCACCGCGAGGAGGATCTCGGCCTTGCCCTGCAACTCGCTGATGTGCGCCTGCTGGCCTTCCATCTCCGTGATCCGCGCGCTGATCTGGCTGTCGAGCCCGTTCATGCGGCGCTGCAGCATCCCGACGATCGCCGAGGGCGTGAGCGAGATCGGGAGGCTCGCCATGAAGGCGCGGAAATCGCCCTGCGCCGCCGAGGCCGCGATGGCGCCGAGAAGTTCGTCGCCGCGATCGCCCTCCGTTCCGTGCGTCGTGCTGATGCCGCCGAGTCCGGGGAAGGTGCGCGAGGGGAATCCGATCGAGGAGCTGCCGGTCATCGTGAAAACCTCTTCGTCGTTGGGGGTGGCGAGCGCTTCGGCGGGCGATCAGGCGCGCAGCAGGAAGCCGTGCGCGGGGCGCGTGAGCCGCGCCGTGCGGTGAATCGCGCCGAAGCGCAGCTCGAAGACGCGGTCGAGGACGTCGGCGTCGTCGCCCGCGTCGGGGTCGGGATCGAAGCGCGCGGTCGCGCCGTGCAAGAGGGCATCCTGTTCGGCGAGTTCTGCGAGGACGGCGTCGAGATCGTGGCGGCGGTTCTTCATGGTCTCCTCCGTGAGTGGGCCGGTTATCCGTGGCGTCCTGCGCGCGGTTGCGTGCAAACTGCGGCCGATGGATCTCTCGGCGCTCAAGTGGGATGCGGCCGGGCTCGTGACGGTGGTCGTTCAAGACCGGGCGAGCGGCGCCGTGCGGATGGTCGCGCACGCGAACGCGGAGGCGCTCGAGCGCACCGCCGCGACGCGCGAGGCGCATTTCTATTCGCGTTCACGGGGCGCGCTCTGGCGGAAGGGCGAGTCGAGCGGGAACGTGATTCGCGTCGCCGAGGTCTGGGTCGATTGCGACGCTGACGCGGTGCTCTACCTCGCGACGCCGCTCGGCCCGACCTGTCACACGGGCACCGACTCGTGCTTCTTCCGACGGCTCGACGCCGACGCTGGCGCCGCGCAAGGCCCGGCGGCGACGGAGCTCGCGCGGCTCTTCGCGGAACTCGAGGCGCGTCGCGCGGCGACGGGCGCGCGGAGCTACACGCGCTCGCTGCTCGATGCGGGCGCTGCGCGGATCGGCGCGAAGGTGCGCGAGGAAGCCGACGAGCTCGCGCGCGCCATCGCCGACGAGCCCGATGATCGGGTGGTCGCGGAGTGCGCGGACCTCGTCTACCACGCGCTCGTGGGGCTGCTCTCGCGCGGCGTCACGCTCAGCGACGTCGAGCGCGAACTCGCGCGCCGCGCCGGGGTCTCCGGGCTCGACGAGAAAGCCTCCCGCGGCGCCTGATCCGGCTTCGCGTCGGGCGGCGCGCGCGTCGTGACCGCGTGGTTTGGCGATGCGTGGTCTGGCGATGCGCGGGCAGCGCGGGCGATCGCGCGCGTGGTGCTGCGCGAGGCGCCCGTCGTTCTTCGCTACTGACGCTCGAGCCCGAGCAGCGCTTCGAGCGTCTCCTTGAGCCGCGCGATGTCCGGCTTCGAGACGAAGGCGGAGGCACCCGCCTCGAGCGCCTTCTTGCGCGTCTCCTCATAGCCGGAGAACACGACCGTGCGGATGTGCCGCGTCGAGGGGAGTTGCTTGAGCCGTGAGAGGCAGCGCAGGCCGTCGAATGTCGGCATCTTGATGTCGAGCACGATGCAGTCGGGTGACTCGCTTCCGATCGAGACGAGCGCATCGAACGGGTCCTGGAAGGTCGTGACCTCGAAGCGCTTCGAGAGGTTGCGCTTGATCTGGCCGAGCCACGCTCCGTCGTCGTCGATCGCGTGCAGCCGCGGTTTGCCCACGATCAGCATCTCGGGGACGGGGTAGCCGTACTTGCGGAGGAAATCGAGCACGTCGACCCGCCGGAAGCGCAGGTGACGGCCCGGCGTCCGGAAGTGCCGGATCTCGCCGCGCTCGGCCCAGTTGTGAATCGTCTTCAGATCCACCTGACAAAACCGCGCCACGTCGGACGCGGTGAAGAGCTCACGCACCTGCTCGCCTTCGTTGCTCACGGATTCCCTTACGCCGGCTCGGTGTGCCGGCAGCGTCAGCGTTCAGAGTCTGCCAGCGGAGCTGCGTGGCGCGCCTTGTCGATCGGTGGGCTGCGTGGGCCCGGGAACCGCCGCGAGTGGCGCCCGCCTCCGCGTGCGCGCGATCCACATCCACCCGAGCCCGCCCGCAGCCATGTCCGTCCGACCCGTTCGTGAATCCGTCATGTGCGCGCTCACCGACTGTGTGCACCCGCTCCCGCGCACACGAGCCGCATGAACACAGACCTGCGCGCATGCAGACCCCCCGCGAACGCAGGGCCGCGCGCGCGGGAAGCCACATGCCGCAGGACTGGCCAAGCGTGGCCGAGAGTTGGCAGAAATAGGCACGAGTAGGGATGAGTAGAGACGAGTAGAGATCACTAGGCAGGATCAGAACTCCAATGTCTAGCAAGAAATCCAGATCTGAACCTGCTTTCTGTGATCTGGATTACAGAAAGAGAGTGGCTGGCGTGGCTGGCGTGGCTGGCATGGCTGACACGGCTGGCGAGACGTGCGTGCCGACTCGCCTTGGTCAGTCGCGGCGCGGAGTCGCATTGCCGAGTGGCAGCGATGTATGTCCGCGCCGTGGGATCGCACCACGCACGACGCGTCGTGCCGCGTGGCGTGGCAGGGTGTGCGCGTCGTCCTGCGCGGCACTGTGTGACGCGTTGCAACTCGGCGTATGCGATGCCGTGTGCGGCGCGTGCTGCCGGCGCGTGGCGGCCTGCGCGCCGATCGGTTCAGGCGTTGGGGCGGGACCACCAGCGCCCACCCTCGAGCACGAAGCGCGTCGGGCCGGGGAGCGCGGGGGACGCGGTCGCGTGGGCGGGATCGCCGGGCAGCACGAGCATGATGCGCTCGCCGTCTTGCCGGAACAGGGGGTCCACGTAGGGCGGGGGCGTGCGCGCTGCCTCGTCGAGCAGGGCCTCGAGCGACACGGCGCGGCCGAGGTTTTCGAGCGTCCGCAGCGTCGGCGGCGGCAGTTGGATCGTGCCGGCGGCGACCTCCGCGAGCGCGTCGTGCGGTGAGAGCCACGCCGCGTCGGTGGTCTCGTGCGCGTCGTGCGACGCGTCCTGCCCGGCTGGCGCGAGCGCGAGGAAGAAGCGCGCGTCGAAGCGGCGCGGCTCGACCACCGGGGTCACCCAGCGCGCGTAGGGGATCAGCCGATCGAGGCGAAGCTGCGCGCCAAGGGCGTTCAAGACGTCGACGAAGGGGGTCCCGGCGGCGAGGCGCGCGCGCGCATCACCGAGATCTGCACCCGGGGGCAGGTCCGCGAGGAGCACGCCGGCCTCCTCAAACGTTTCGCGGATGGCCGCCACGTACAGAGCGATCGCGCGCTGTGGATCGTCCGGCTCCGCGAGGGCGCGCGCGGCCTCCTCGGGGGTGCGGCCGTCGGTCCGCGCGAGCAGCGCGGGAGAGGCGTCGGCCTCATCGACCTTGCCGCCCGGGAACACGTACGCGCTCGCCATGAATCCGCTGCGCGCGTGCCGCTTCACGAGGAAGATCTCGAAAGGGTTGCGCGCGCCGGGGCGCAACAGGATGAGCGTCGCCGCGTCGCGCGGCGGGGTGGCGGAGCGGCTCGGGTCGAGGTCGATCACGTCCGCGGGATAGCCGCCTGCTACCGTGCGCGTCAATGATCCGCCCGGCTCCCGGATGCGCGCTGGTCTTCGAGGACGTCGCGTTCGGCTACGGCCCCGGCGTGCCGCGCGCGGTCGATGGCGTGTCGCTCACGGTCGCGCCCGGGGAGCTCGTCGGGGTGATCGGCCCGAATGGCTCCGGGAAATCGACGCTCGCGCGACTTGCGGCCGGGCTCGTCACGCCCGAGCGTGGTGCGGTGCACGTCGCGGGCTACGACACGCGCGTCGCCTCCCGTGCGACGCTCGCGCGGGCGCTCGCCCTCGTGCCGCAGCGCGACGAGGCGGCGTTCGCGTTCAGCGCGTGGGAGGTCGTGCTGATGGGGCGCGCGCCGCACCTCGGCTTCTTCGGGCTCGAGCGCGCCGACGACGTTCGCGTCGCCGAGGAGGCGCTGCGCGCGTGCGAAGCGTGGGCGCTCCGCGCGCGTCCCTTCGCGTCGCTCTCGGGCGGCGAGCAGAAGCGCGTCGCGATCGCGCGGGCGCTCGCTCAGCAGACGCCCGTGCTCGTCCTCGACGAGCCGACGGCCTTCCTCGACATCCACCATCAGGTCGCGCTGCTCGACCTCGTCGCCGCGCGTGTGCGCGAGACGGGCGTCGCGGCTCTCCTCGTGGTGCACGATCTGAACCTCGCGGCGCAGTACTGCGATCGGCTGCTGTTGCTGCGCGGCGGGCTGCCCGTGGCGCTCGGGACCGTCGCCGAGGTGATGACGTACCGGCGTATCCGCGACACCTTCGGCGTCGACGTCTACGTGGGTGTCAACGAACTCACCGGGGCGCGTTACTTCGTGCCGATGAGGGGCTGCGCGGCGCCGCTCGGCACGGGCACGGACGCGGCGTCGGGTGCAGTCAAACCGATTGCGGTGGCGATGGCCGAAGGGTCGACCTCGCCGGGCTGAGCGAGCTCGAGGACGCGCGTCGTCGGGATGCCGATCGCCGCGGCGAGCCGCGATAGCGTCTCGAGCGAGGGGGTGTGACGTCCGGCCTCGACGCGCGCGATGTTCGGACGATGGATGCCCGTGCGCCGCGCGAGTTCGGCCTGCGTGAGGCCCGCGGCCATCCGCAAGGCGCGGAGTCTCGCGCCCAGCGCGACACCATCGAGGGAGATGGTGCCGAGGAGCGGCTCGGTCGATGCCGTGAGCAGGGGCGGGGCCGCGGGCGCGCGGACGACGACGACGGCGCCGCTCGCGAGCTGCACGGTGGCGCTCTCGGCGTCTTCGGCGAGCGTGATCTCGAGCACGTCGCTGCCGTCGTCACCGACCGCGAGCGGGCGGCGCACGAGGCTCGCGCGCCCGTCGCCGAGGACCGCGAGGAGATCGGTGCCGCGCGGCGCGACGGTGAGGTACTCGAAGCGACGCGCGCGGGCTTCGTCGCGGCGGCGCGCGAGGCTGGCGGCGATGCGGGCGACGTCGGCGTCACTGCGTGCGAGCAGCCCGCCCGTCAGCTCTTCGAGCAGCGCTGCGACGGGCGCGAACGCGCCAGGCCCCTCGAGCGCGACGATCGGCCATGCACCGACGGCGCGCGCGAAGCCTGCAGCGGCGAGCAGCTCGTCCTCGTCGAAGCCGCTCCAGCTGGCGTCGATCACGAGCGCGACGCTGGCGCTCACGGCGTCCGCGATGGTCGCGGGCGCTGCGATCTCGGCGTCGAGACCCACGTCGAGGAGCGCGGCCCGCCACGCGCTCTCGAACGCTCGACTCTCGGTGAACAGCCGGACGCTCAGGGAGACCATTCGTACCACCTGGGGGGGGGAGAGGGACTGTAAACGGGAAGCCGGTTCGCGCTCAAGCGTCGGACGGCGTGTGTGGCCGGGACGCGGCGCGGGGGCGCGAGTCTACACGTTCGACCGCCCAGGTCACGAGGCGCTGCCATGGTCCGTTCTTCGCGAGCACGAGCGCGTACATCGCGAGGGTCAGCGCAGCGAAGCCGATCGCCCACGCGCCGAGGTCGAGCCGCCGCTTGAGGGGCGCGGCGACGACGCCGAAGGCGAACTCGAGGTGCACCCAGTACACGAAGAGCGACGCGCGTCCGAGCGTCCGCAGTGGCGCGAACCGCTCCGCGCGCGCGCTCGTGCCGAGGCCCCCCCGCGCCGCGAGCGAGAGCCCGGCGTAGCAGAGCGCCGCGAGTAGCATCGCGGTGCCGACGCGCGAGAGGATGCGCAGCGTCGGGATGAACCAGGGCACGCGCCAGATCCAGCCGAGCGCGTAGGCGAGCGATTCGTTCGTCGCGACCGCACCGAGCGCCCCGAGCGCGCCGAGCACGGCGAGATCGCGCGTGAGCGTGCCGCGCCGCGCGCTCGCGCTCCAGTGCCGTCCAAGCAGCGTGCCGACGAGCGGGAAGGCGAGCCACGGCAGGAGCGGGAACATCGCCATGGAGCGCACACCTGTGGGCACCGGCCACCGCGCGAGGTACGCGGCGAGGGGCGTCGGCAGTGGCCCGGGCAGGTGTGCGGCGACGAACTCCGTGGAGAGGGTGACGCCGAGCGCCGCGGCGAGGGCGAGCGCCGGCGCGCGCTTGAGGAGCGGCTCGGCGAGCGCGAGCAGCACGAGCGAGGCGCCGATCGCCTGGAGCACATCGACCCGCAGCACGCTCGTCACCTTCGCGGGCTGGACGTACCCGAGCGCCACGAGGCCGCCCGCGTAGAGCGCCGCGCCACCGAGCGCCGCGAGGCCCGCCGTGCGCGCCGAAGCGGGCAGCCGCCGCGCCGCGAAGAGCAGGAGGAGCAACCCGATGAGCAGCGGCGCGAGCACGAGCGGCAGCCGCACACCGACGGAGTCGATCGCCCAGAACTGCAGGCGCAGCAGGTAGCCGAGCACGACCAGCTCGAGGCCGCGCGCGACGTTGCCGCGCATCGCGACGCGCGCGGGTGTGCCCTTGCGATCGTCGGCCGCCGCCTTCAGCCCGTGCGCGATGCCTGCGAGCAGGAGGAAGAGGGGCGCAGCCGTCCCGCCGAGCAGGCGCAGCACGCCGTAGGCGGTCGTCTCGTGGCCGTCCGTCGCGCGTGCGGCGTCGGTGAGCCACGAATCCGCGGTGTGCCAGAGGATCATCAGGACCACCGCGACGCCCCGGAGGGCGTCGAGGAAGTCGAGGCGCGGCCGGGCTCGCTCGCTCACGGGCGCTCTGATGGCAGATCGACCCGGGGCCGCGCAAGCCTGCGCGCGGCGGCTGCCGTGGACGCGTGTGCGGCCGGTCGATGGGCGGGGCGGCGGTTGACACCTCGGAGCCGCTTTGCTACCCCTTCGCTCCCCGTGTTCCAGCGCACATCCCACTGCGGATGGCCTGAGGCAGCGGGGGCCGGCGCGACGACGCCCGGAGCGATGCGGCCCGGTGCGGCAAGACCCGGTGCAGGAAGGCAGGTCGGCTCGATGTCCAAGTCCATCTGCATCTTCGCGGGCAACGCAAATCCCCCGCTCGCGCACGCGATCGCGCAGTACCTCGAGCTCCCGATCGGCCGCGCGAAACTCTCGCGTTTCTCCGACGGCGAGGTCTTCGCCGAGGTCCAAGAGAACGTGCGCGGCGTCGACGTCTACATCGTGCAGCCGACGTGCGCGCCGGTGAACGACAACCTGATGGAGTTGCTGGTCATGGCGGACGCGCTCAAGCGCGCGAGCGCCGGCTCCATTTCGGCCGTGATGCCGTACTACGGCTACGCCCGACAGGACCGCAAGGTCGCGCCGCGCACACCCATCACCGCGAAGCTCGTCGCGGATCTGATCACCTCGGCCGGCGTCGATCGCGTCGTCGCCGTCGACCTGCACTCGGGGCAGATCCAGGGCTTCTTCAACAAGCCCTTCGATCACCTCTACGCGATGCCGGTGTTCCTCGAGTTCCTCACCGCGAAGTTCGCCGGTGGCGAGGCGCCCGTCTTCGTGTCGCCCGACGCGGGCGGCGTCGAGCGCACGCGGGCCTACGCGAAGCGCATCGGCGCGGACCTCGCGATCATCGACAAGCGCCGTGAGCGCGCGAACGTCAGCGAGGTCATGCACATCATCGGGGACGTCGAGGGTCGCGTTTGCGTGCTGCTCGACGACATGATCGACACCGCGGGCACCCTCACGAACGGCGCGCAAGCCCTCGTGAAGGCGGGCGCGCGCTCCGTGATGGCCGCGGCGACGCACGCCGTGCTCAGCGGTCCCGCCGTCGAGCGCATCAAGGCCTCGCCCCTCGTCCAGGTCGTCGTGACCGACACCGTGCCGCTCCGGCCTGACGCGGTGGCGACCGGCAAGTTCCACGTGCTGTCCGTGGCGGGTCTCCTCGGGGAGGCCATCAAGAGAATCCACAACGGCGACTCGGTGAGCTCGCTGTTCGTGTAGTTCGCCCGCGTTTCCAACCCACCGTTCGACACGCCAACGCTCGAGACGAAAGAGACGAGACAATGGATATCCAGACGCTGCAGGCTGAGGTCCGCCCCGGAGGCGGAAAGGGGCCGGCGCGGCAGCTCCGCATGACGGGGCTGATCCCGGCCGTGTTCTATGGTCCCGGCACCGAGCCCACCTCGATCGCCGTGAGCCCGAAGGAGCTCCGCAAGGCGCTCTCGACCGAGTACGGCCGGAACCAGGTCGTCGAGCTCGCGTTCGGCGCAAAGAAGGAACTCGCGGTCGTGCGCGAGGTGCAGATCCACCCGCTCGAGCGTGAGATCATCCACGCCGACTTCTACCGCGTCGAACTCGACCGGGAGATCGAGCAGAAGGTGCCGTTCGAGACGAAGGGCAAGGCAGCGGGCGTCGCGGCCGGCGGCCTGCTCCGCGTCATCTTCCGCGAGCTGCCCGTGCGCTGCTCGCCGAACAAGGTCCCCGCGAAGATCGTCGTCGACGTGTCGGCGCTCGGTCTCCACGAGGCCATCCACACGCGCGATCTCTCGCTCCCCGAGGGCGTGGTCGTGACGCTCCCGGCGGACCGCTCGCTCGTTGCCGTCGTGTCCGAGGACAAGCGCGGCGCCGAGGAAGAGGCAGCAGCGGTCGCTGCGGCGCCGGCAGCCGCGGGCAAGGCGGCAGCGGGCGGCGGCAAGGCCGCACCGGCTGCGGCAGGCAAGGCCGCTCCGGCCGCGGCGGCCAAGGCCGCTCCGGCTGCCAAGAAGAAGTAGTCGATCACCGTCCGGAGTGCGCTCGTGCTGCTCGTCGTAGGCCTCGGGAATCCGGGGTCCCGGTACGCCGGGACCCGACACAACGTCGGGTTCATGGTGGTCGAGCGAGTCGCCGGGCGCGCCCGCGCTGGCGCATTCAAAGAGAAGTTCCAAGGGCTCTTCACGAAGGCCGTGATCGGCGACCGCGAGGTCGCCCTCCTCGAGCCGATGACCTACATGAACCTGAGCGGTGAGTCGGTGCAGAAGGCGATGACGTTCTTCAAGGTCTCCTTGAAGGATGTGGTCGTCGTGCACGACGAGCTCGACCTCGACTGGCGCACCTCGCGCATCAAGGTCGGTGGCGGTCATGCCGGCCACAACGGGCTGCGCAGCATCATCCAGCACTGCGGCGGCCCCGATTTCACCCGCGTGCGCGTCGGCATCGGGCGTCCGCGCTCGGGGCCGGTCGACGGCTACGTGCTCAGTGATTTCGACGTGGCGGAGCGGGCGGAGCTCGACGGGGAGCTGCAGAAGGCGGCGCTCATGGTCGAGGCGATCGTGGCCCGCGGCCCGCAGGCGGCGATGAATGAACTTCACCGGGAGGGCACCGCCTCGAAGGGCGATGCCATGGGCAAAGCCTCGAAGGGCGATGCCGTGGGCAAAGCCTCGAAGGGCGATGCCGTGGGCAAAGCCTCGAAGGGCGATGCCATGGGCAAAGCCTCCAAGGGCTAGCGCATCGATCCCGGTAGGGAACGCCGACGGGCATGGTGCCCAAGGCGTAGTTGGCTCCTCGCTCGGGGATGTCCCCGGGCCTCGGACCGAGAGGAGATCGAATGGCCATCATGATCCAAAAGCCTCGAGAATACGAGACGATCTACATCCTGCAGCCGCAGGTGGATCCGGACGAAGCGGACCGCATCGCGGGCCGCATCACGGACGTCGTCGCGCGTCTCGAAGGCAAGCTCACCAAGCTCGACAACTGGGGCAAGCGTCGCCTCGCCTACCCGATCCGCAAGCACACGCGCGGCGTGTTCGTGCTGGTTCGTTACATCGGCGTCGGCGACATCGTCGCCGAGGTCGAGCGCAACCTGCGCCTGCTCGACCAGGTCATGCGGCACCAGACGGTGTGCATCCGCGTGGAAGACGTGACGCTCGACGTCGCGATCGACCCCGAGGAGATCAAGTTCCGTCGCCTCGAGGTGACGCCGGACGAAGAGGAGCCGAACCTCGAGCAGCGCCTCGGCATGCTCGAGGAGCAGCGCCCGCGTCGGCAGGAGAACGAGTTCGGCGACGACGAGTTCGCGGACGACGCGATGGGCGATGACGATGACACGGTGACGGCGCCGCGGGCCGCGAAGGCGACCACGGCCCCCGACGCGGAGAAGGAGTGATCCCATGAAGCACGACGCACGTCCGTACGACGATGACCGTGGCGGCTTCGGCGACGATCGCCGTGGCGGCGGGGGGATGGGCATGGGGGGACAGGGCGAGGATCCGCTCGGTCTTCGCCGGCGCGGCAAGCGCAAGCGCCCGCCGAGCTTCGTCCTCGAGACCGACTTCGAGTTCGATTACAAGAACCCGCAGCAGCTCAAGTTCTTCATCACCGAGCGCGGCAAGCTCGTGCCGCGCCGCATCACCGGCCTCTCGGCCAAGCAGCAGCGCGCGCTGACGATCGCCGTGAAGCGGAGCCGTCAGATCGCCCTCATGCCCTTCACCTCCACGGACTGAGCGCCATGGCCAACAACATCCAGGTGGTTCTCCGCGAAGACGTCACGACGCTCGGCAAGATCGGCGAGCTCGTGAAGGTCAAGCCGGGCTTCGCCCGCAACTACCTCCTGCCCCGCGGCTTCGCCGTGGTCGCGACGGAGGGCAACATCCAGCAGATCGAGCACGCTCGGAAGATGGCGATCGCGAACGCCGCCAAGCTCAAGAAGAGCTTCGAGGCGATCGCGCAGCAGCTCTCGACCGTGACCGTCACCCTCGCCAAGCAGGCGGGCGACGAGAACAAGCTCTATGGCTCCGTGACGACGCGCGAGCTGTCCGACGCCCTCAAGGCGAAGGGCTTCGACGTCGACAAGAAGCGCATCGAGCTGCCGGAGACCCGTCACCTCGGCTCGTACGAGGTCAAGGCGCGTCTCGCACCGGAGGTCGTCGCGACCTTCAAGCTCGACGTCGTCAAGAAGTAGCGCCCCGCGCGCGCCGCGTGCGCGCGACGGGGTCGCAGCGAGCCTCCCGGCGAGAGCCGTGGAGGCTCGTTGCGTTCATGCGCATGAACGCATGGTGGGCAGGGTGGTTGCGAGTGCGGTCGCTCGCGCGCACCGGGGGTGGAGACGCTGGCCTGCGGCCGCGGGTATCACACGTGCGTGGATGACTTCGCTGCGCGTTGGACGTAGGTTGCGCCGCCCATGGAAGAGCAGATGTTCGAGCGTCCGCGCGGCGCCGGTGAGGGTCGGATTCCCCCGCATTCGCTCGAGGCGGAGCGCGCCGTGCTCGGCGGCATCCTGCTCGACAACGCGTCGCTGAACTCGGTGCTCGAGATGCTCACGGCCGACGACTTCTACGCGGTCGGGCATCAGGAGATGTTCCGCGTGATGTGCGAGCTGTTCGCGCGGGGCGAGCCGCTCGACACGGTCACCGTGCGCGCGGGGCTCGTGAACAAGAGCAAGCTGCAGCTCGCGGGCGGCGACGAGTACCTGCTCGGGCTCACCAACACGATCCCCACCGTCGCCAACATCGAGGCGCACTCGCGCATCGTGCGCGAGAAGAGCGTCGTCCGGCGGCTCATCCTCGCTTGCCACGAGGTCGCGGCGACGGGCTACGGCGACTACGGCGAGATCGAGCGCTTCCTCGACGGCGCGGAGAAGGCCGTGTTCGACGTCGCGAAGGAGCGCGTCCGGCACCCTTACGAGCACATCAAGGACGTCGTCGTCCGCACCTTCCAGGAGATTCACGAGGCCGCGCGCCGCAAGGAGCGCATCACCGGCCTCGCGACGGGCTTCGATCGCCTCGACGACATGACGGCGGGCATGCATCCGGGCGACCTCATCATCGTCGCGGGCCGCCCCGGCATGGGCAAGACGTCGTTCGCCCTGAACGTCGGCGTGAACGCCTGCCTCGTCTCGAAGAAGACGGTCGCGGTCTTCTCGCTCGAGATGCCGAAAGAGCAGCTCGCCAAGCGCATGCTCTGCAGCGAGGCGCGCGTCGACGCGGGTCGGCTCCGCACCGGGCGCCTGCTGCGCGAAGACTGGCCGCCGCTCGCGAACGCCGCGGGCGTGCTCAGCGATCTGCCGATCTACATCGACGACACCCCGGGCCTCACGCTCATGGAGCTCCGCGCGAAGGCGCGCCGTCTGCGCAGCGAGTCGGGGCTCGGGCTCATCATCATCGACTACCTCCAGCTCATGCGCGCGGGCGTGCGGACGGACTCGCGCGAGCAGGAGATCAGCGAGATCAGCCGCTCGCTGAAGGGGCTCGCGAAGGAGCTGTCGCTGCCGGTCATCGCGCTCTCGCAGCTGAACCGCGGCGTCGAGTCGCGCGGCACCAAGGACAAGCGGCCGCAGCTCTCGGACCTGCGTGAGTCGGGCGCGATCGAGCAGGACGCGGACACCATCATTTTCGTTTACCGCGACGAGGTCTACAACAAGGAGACCCTCGATCGCGGCGTCGCGGAGCTGATCATCGGCAAGCAGCGGTCGGGACCGACGGGCACCGTGCGCTGCGCGTTCTTCAACGCGTACACGCGCTTCGACAACCTCGCGGACGACCAGTACGGCGGCGAAGAGCAGGAAGGCTGACGCCGCAGCGCAACGCGGCGCGTCATGCGCTTTCCCTTCCGTGCGTGGGGCGCGCGACGGTATCGTGCGCCCTTCTTCGAGGAGGGTGCATGCGCCGAGTCCGGTGGTTCGTGGGAATGTTCGCGGCTCTCTCGCTCGTGTCCGTGGCCTCGGGCGCGCGCGCCGGCGGGCTCGAGTACAACGGCGCCGGGACGCGCGCGGCGGGTCGCGGCGGCGCCTTCTCCGCACGCGCGGACGACCCGATGGCGCTGCAACTCAACCCTGCGCTGCTGTCGGATCTGACGGGCGTGCAGCTCATGCTCAACGCGAACGTCGGTCTGTTCAACGCGTGTCAGAGCCGCCCCGGTTCGTACGGCGATCCGGGGCGCACGCAGGGCGAGCCGACGCGGTTCGCGCCGGGCTGGGAGGGCAACGCCTTCCCCGAGGTCTGCAACGAGACGCCCTTCTCGCCGGGCGCTTCGCTCGTCGCGACGTTCCCGGTGGCCGAGGGCCTCACGATCGGCGTCGGCGTGCTCACGCCGTACGCTGCGGGCGCGACGCGCTTCGGCACGGCGGACGGCACCGTCGCGGGCGGCACGCTCCCGTCGCCGGCCCGCTACAACCTCGTCCAGCAGAACCTCCTGCAGATCTTCCCGTCGGTCGGCGTCGGCTACCGTGTGACGCCGTGGCTCGCGTTCGGCGCGACGCTGCAGTGGGGGCTCACGAGCATCTCGTACACGAACTACGGGACCTCGAGCAGCGCGGGCGAAGACCCCGCGCTCGACATCCGCACCGACCTCGCGGTGACCGATTCCTTCACGCCGGCGGCCATCGCCTCCGTCGCGGTGCGGCCGATGGACGGGCTCGATCTGATGCTCGGCTTCCGCTACGTCGACGACGTCCGCGCCCGCGGCACGCTCACGATCGGCGCGCACGACTTCGACGAGGCGGCCAACCGCAACGCGAGCACGGTGGTCGACGGCGTGCGCCTCGTCGCGCAGCAGACGGCCGCGCTCACCTTCGGTGCGCGCTACGGCCATCCGCGCGGCACGGCGCCCGCGCAGGCAGCGGGGGGCGCCGTCGCCGATCGCATGACCACGGAGCTCTTCGACGTCGAGCTGAACGCCGTCTACGAGTTCAACAACCGCGTCACGGATTACGTCGTCTCGCTGCCCCCCGCGGCCGTCGCCGACGTCCCCGCCTCGGGCCTCACGACGGCGCCGCTCCCGAACACGATCCGCCTCGCGCACAACTGGTTGAACCAGTTGTCGCTCCGGCTCGGCGGTGACTACAACGTGCTGCCGGGCAAGCTCGCGCTGCGGGTCGGCGCGGCGTACGAGACGAGCGGCGTCGATCCGCGCTTCGTGCAGCTCGACTTCCTCCCGGGCGAGCGCATCAGCGTGCACGGCGGCGCGACGCTGCGGCTCGGGCAGCTCGATCTCTCCCTCGCGTACCTGCACATCTTCCAGGCGGACATCACGTCGACCGCGACGGCCACCGAGGGGCTCGCGCAGGTAGGCCTCGAGGGCGAGGGCGCGATCATCAACCAAGGCACGTTCTCGGCGCGCTTCGACGTCGTCTCGCTCGGCGCGACGTACCGCTTCTAGTCGCCCCCGCGCGGCTCCGTCGCGGGCGCGTCGCGCTGCGCCTGGCGGAGCTGCCGGTAGCGCCACCACGTGTAGACGACGGGCAGGATCTCGAGGGTGAGGAAGAGGCTCGTGACGAGCCCGCCCACCATCGGCGCGGCGATGCGCTTCATCACGTCGGCGCCCGCGCCCTCCGACCAGAGGAGCGGCAACAGCCCGAAGAGCGCGGTCGCCACGGTCATCACCTTCGGCCGCACGCGCGCGACGGTGCCCTCCTCGTGCGCGGCGACGATGTCCGCGAGCGTGCGGATGCGCCCCTCGCGCAGGCGCGCCTCGTAGGCGCGGTCGAGGTAGAGGACCATCACGATGCCCGTCTCGGCGGCGAGCCCGATGAGCGCGACGACGCCGACGCCGACGGCCGCGGACCAGCGGTAGTCGAGCAGCCAGAGCGCCCACACGCTGCCGACGAGCGCGAAGGGTACCGTGAGCGAGACGATGAGCACCTCGACGACGCTGCGCAGGTGCAGGTAGAGCAAGAGAAGCACGAGCGCGATCGTCAGCGGCAGCAGCACCGCGAGGCGTGCGTTCGTCTCTTCGACCTGCTCGTACTGGCCGGTCCAGCGGATCTCCACGCCCGCGGGGCGCGGGACGGTGCGCGCGACGTGCGCGCGTGCGTCGCGCACGTAGCCCGAGAGATCGCGCGCCTCGGTGTCGACGTCCACGAACACGAGACCTGCGAGGCGCCCGTCTTCGGAGCGGATCATCGCGGGACCGTCCACGAGCGTCACATCGGCCAGCTCGCCGAGCGGGACGTGGAGCAGCCCGCCCGCTGCGCGCGCGCGCGACGAGTCGGAGAGCGGCGTCGTCGGCCCGCGTCCCATCGCGTCGCCGGGCGCGCCGGGCATCGCGCCGCCGTTCGCGCCGGGCATCGCGCTCGGCATCGGTGTGCGCATGCCACTGACCATCTCGCCGGATGGTGATGCCGCCATGATGTCGCTGGCCGTGCCGCCCATCGCGCCCGCCGGTGGGAGCGGCGCGCCGCGGGCGCCGACGTCGCCTGCGCCCATCGGCATCGACTGCGTGAGCGTGGGGCGGGCGAGCAGGGCGCGCGCGTCGAGGGGCGAGAGCGCGCCGGTGCGGCCGTCTCCCATGCCGTCGTCGGCGGGCATCGCGCTGGCGCCGGGGCCAATCGGCACGAGCACGGCGCGGAGCGCGTCGAGGTCGAGGCGGCGATCGCGTACGTAGCGCACGGTCACGTCGAAGCGCGCGCGCCCGTCGAGCACCGTCGTCGCGCGTTCGCCGCCGACGGCCGTCGCGACGACGTCGAGAAGCGTGCCCTGATCGATCCCGTAGCGCGCGAGGGCCTCGCGCCGCGGCACGATGTCCACGAAGACGCCGCCCGCGCTGCGCTCGGCGATCGCGGAGCTCGTGCCGCGCACCTGCGTGAGCGCGCGCGCGATGGCGGCCGTCGTCGCGTCGATCGCGCGGAGATCGTCGCCGAGGACCTTCACGCCGACCTCGGTGCGCACGCCGGTCGAGAGCATGTCGATGCGCGTGCGGATCGGCATGGTGAGCGACGCGCCGTAGCCCGGGAGGCGCGCGGCCTCGGCGAGC
Organism: Polyangiales bacterium; assembly: GCA_964202905.1. GTDB lineage: Bacteria > Myxococcota_A > Polyangia > Polyangiales > JADJQN01 > CAIUAC01. The sequence goes on along the minus strand of CAXNJO010000016.1, from coordinate 40,621 downwards.
TCGGCGGCGAGTTCGGACGTCGTGCGGGGTCGGCGATCGGGCCAGACGCGCCGCAGGAGCGGGGCGAGCGGCGCGGGCGCGAGGCGGGACCACCAGCGCGGGGCCTCGATCGTGCGCCACTCCGCGCGCGGCCGCAGGCGCACGACGGTCTCGACCATCTCGAGCGGGGCGGGATCTGTCGCGGTGTCGGCGCGCCCCGCCTTGCCGTAGACGCTGAGCACCTCGGGGAAGGCGCGGATCGCGCGGTCCTGCACGCGGAGCGCGCGGGCGGCCTCGGCGGGCGCGACGCCGGGGAGTGTGGTGGGCATGTAGAGCAGGTCGCCCTCGTCGAGCGGGGGCATGAACTCGCCGCCGATGCGCGGCACGAGCGGCGCGGCGCTGAGGACGGCGAGCACGCCGAGCAGCACCGTCGTGCGCGGGTTCCGCAGGGCCACGTCGACGAAGGGGCGGTAGAGCGCGATCAGGCGGCGCGAGACGGGGTGCTCGTGCTCGGCGCGGATGCGGCCGCGCACGAGGGTGACGAGCAGCGCGGGCGCGAGCGTGATCGCGAGCAGCGCGGAGCCGAGCATCGCGAAGGTCTTGGTGAGCGCGAGCGGGCGGAAGAGGCGACCCGCCTGTCCCGTCAGCCCGAACACCGGGAGGAAGGCGACGGTCACGATGAGGAGCGAGAAGAAGATCGCGGGCCCGACCTCGCGTGCGCTCTCCAGCAGGACCTCGCGGCGCGGCGTGCCTGCGGGCGCATGCTCGAGGCGTTTGTGGGCGTTCTCGACGATCACGATCGCGGCGTCGACCATCGCGCCGATCGCGATCGCGATGCCGCCGAGCGACATCACGTTGCTGCTCACCCCGAGCGCGCGCATCGGCAGGAACGACGCGGCGACGGCGAGCGGGAGCACGATCACCGGCACGAGCGCGCTGCGCACGTGGAGCAGAAACAGCAGGATGACGGCGGCGACGACGATCATCTCCTCGACGAGCGCGCCGCGGAGCGTCGCGACCGCGGCGTCGATGAGGGTGGCGCGGTCGTACACCGGCACGACGCGGACGCCCTCGGGGAGCGCGCCCGACAGGCTCGCGAGGCGGGCCTTGACGTCACGGATGACGGCGCGCGCGTTGGCGCCCTCACGCGCGATGACGATGCCGGAGACAGCCTCGCCGCGGCCGTCGAGTTCACCGATGCCGCGGCGCTCGCGGCCGCCGATCGCGACGTGCGCCACGTCGCGGACGCGCACGACGACGCCCGCGCCGCGCGCGGCGAGCACGACGTCGCCGATGGCGTCGACGTCGCGGAGCGCGCCGCGCCCGCGCACGAAGAGTTCTCGCCCGGCGAGCGTGATGGAGCCCGCGCCGACGTCGCGGTTCGCGGCGCGGATCGCGCCGCCCACCGTGCGTGCGTCGATGTCGTGCGCGCGCAGGGCGTCGGGGCGCAGCGTGACCTGGTATTCGCGCTCGAAGCCGCCGATCGACGCGACCTCCGCGACGCCCCGCACCGACTGCAGCGCCTGCCGCAGGGTGAAGTCCTGCAGCGCGCGCAGCGTGTCGAGCGAGTGCGTTCCCGAGTCGTCGACGAGCGCGTACTGGTAGACCCAACCGACACCGGACGCGTCCGGACCGACGCGCACGCGGGCCTCCTCGGGCAGCGTCGTGCGCGCCTGCGCGAGCACCTCGCCCGTCCGCGCGCGAGCGAGGTCGAGGTCGGCGTCGTCCTCGAGCACGACGTAGAGGAACGACATGCCCGGCATCGACTGGCCGCGCACCGCGCGCACGCCCGGCATACCGAGGAGCGCGCTCGCGAGGGGCCAGGTCAGCTGGTCTTCGACGAGCGCGGGGCTGCGTCCCATCCACTCGCCGACGACGATGACCTGACGATCGGAGATGTCGGGGAGGGCATCGACCGGCGTCGCGCGAATGGCCGCGAACGAGGCCACCGCGAGGGCGAGCGAGGCCGCGATCGTGAGGCCCGGGTGCAGGCCGCACCACGTGATCGTGCGGGCGATCAGGCCGTGTCGCGCGTCGCTCACGGCGCGCCTCCGAGCAGGCGGCTCTCGGCCTCGAGCAGGAACGCGCCGACCGTCGCGACGCGCTCTCCTTCGCGGAGACCTTCCGTGATCTCGACGAGTCCGTCGCGCTCTGCGCCCGTCGTCACGGGCCGCGGCTCGAAGTGCCCGTCGCCGACGTCGACGAAGACGCGTGCGCGCTCGGACCCCGGCACCACGGCGTCGCGCGGGACGACGAGCGCGTCGCGCGCGCCGAGGTCTGCGTCGAGCCACGCAGCGGCTCCCGGTACGAGGGCATCGCCTGCGGAGACCGCGTCGTCGAGGTGGATCCGCACGGCGCGCGTGCGTCGTGCGGGGTCTATCGTCGGCGCCCGCAGCGTGACGCGGCCCGGGAGCGCGCGCGTCGGTGCGGCGAGCAAGGTGATGGTGACGGGCGCACCGGTTGCGAGCGACTCCGCCTCCGCCTCGGCGAGCTCGGCGACGATCGCGACACGCGCGGGGTCCGCGATCGTCAGCAGCGCGGTGCCCGGCGTGACCCAGGCGCCCTCGCTGGCGGCGAGCGCGACGACGACGCCGCCGCGCGGGGCGGGCACGGCGAGGCGGGTCGTCGGTGCGCCGCCACGCGCGACGCGCTCGACCTCCGGCGCGGGGACGCCCAGCGCGGCGAGGCGCGCGCGGGCGCCGTCGAGCAACGCCGGGCCGCCGGGCCCGAGCGTCTGCGCGGCGTCGCGCGCGGCGGCGAGTGTGGTCTCGGCCTCGAAGAGTGAAGGACTGTTCAGCGTCGCGAGCGCTTGTCCACGGCGCACGCGCTCGCCCACGCTGCGCACGGCGAGATCGCCGAGCCAGCCGGGCAGGCGGACCTCGACGACGGCGCTCGCGGTCGCGTCCGCGTCCACGCGCGCGGGCGCGCGGAGGTGTCGGGAGAGCGCGCTCCGCCGCGCCGCCACCGTCGCGAAGCCGAGGTTTCGCGCCTGCGCCGCGCCGACGTGCACCGTCGGTCGGGTCGTGTCGGATGCGCCGCCATCGCGCGCTGCGTGCGGTGCCGGCGTGCCCGCGTCGAGCGTGGATGCGGGGACGAGATCCATGCCGCAGATCGGGCACGAGCCGGGGCCGTCGTTCACGACCTGCGCGTGCATCGGGCACACGTACGTGACGTGCGCGCGCTCGCCGATCACGCCGGCGCCGATCGCGACGCCGAGGGCGGCGATCAGCGCGACCGCGACGACGAGCGCCCAGCGGAGCGCACCCGCGACCGCGCGTGCGCGCGACGAGATGGGGGTCTCCTCGCTCATGGTGCGGACTCCGCGCGAAGCGCGTCGCTGCGGCCCGCCGCGTGTGTCGCTTCGCGGTCGGCGCGCAGCAGGTCCGCGCGCGCGGCGATCAGCTCGCCGTGCACGTCGAGCAGCTCGCGCTCGGCGTCGAGCACCGTGAGCGCGCCCGCCCCCGTCGCGAGCGCGGCGCGTTCGGTCACGCAGCGCGCTTCGTACGCGGGCAGCACGCGCTCGCGCAGCCCTTCGAGGCGGGTGTGCGCGGCGTGCCACGCGCCCCATGCGCGGGCCACCTCGGCCGCGATCGCGACGCGCCAGGCGTCCTCGGCCGCGTCGGCCTCGCGCGTGAGGGCCGCGGCCTCGTCGCGGCGTGCGCGCCGTGCATCGCGCCAGATGGGCAGGGTCAGGCCCGTCTCGAGCATCCACCCGACGCCTTCGTGCGGCATCACCATCGCGCCGGCGCCGACCGTCAACACGGGCGCGTCGGCGGCGCGCGCGACGCCTTCGAGGGCGGTGGCGCGCGCACGCGCTGCCTCGCCGTAGCGGGACTCTGCGCGGGTCGCGAGCGCCTCGTGCGTGAGCGCGTCGAGTGTCGGAGGCGGCCGCTCGACGAGCGCCGCCGGGGGATCGGTGAGGGCCGTGCCCGCAGGCAGATCGAGCAACGCCCCGAGCGACGCGCGGCGTTGCTCGCCGCTCGCAGCAGCCCCGCGCACCGCGAGCTCCGCGCGTGCGACGAGGACTTGCACGCGTGCGAGTTCGCCCGGAGTCGCGGCGCCGCGCGCGACCTGCGTCGCGACGAGCGCGGCTTGTTGTGCGGCGGTGCGGGACTGCGCGTCGGCGAGCGTCGCGCGCGCCACGGCCTCCCAGAGTGCGATGTACGCGAGGTCGACCTCGAGCAGCGTCGCATGCACGGCGGCGTCACGCGCGAGCTCCGTCTCGCGGGCCTCGGCGCGCGCGACGTCTTCGCGCCTCGCGCGGATCGCCGAGAGCGGCAGCGACTGCTGCGCCATGAGCATCGTCTGGCCGGGCGCCCGCGTCACGAGGCCCGCGGGCAGGTCCCACACGCGGAGCATCACCATCGGATCCTCGAGGGGCGCGGCCGCACCGACCCGTGCCCGCGCGGCCTCGACTCCGGCCGTGAGCGCGCGGATCCGCGGGCTCGCGCTGCGGGTGCGTGCCTGGACCCACGCGTGCGTGAGTGGGTCGGGCGGGCGAGCGGACACGGCGTCCTCGCGCGCCGTGTCGTGCGCGTGGGCCGCGCGGGACCCGGCGAGACACGCCGCGATGGCGGTGCCTGCGAGCGCGGCGTGCAGTGCGTGCAGTCCGCGTCGCGCCGTCAACCGTGGACGCGCGGTGTGGTCGTTCCCTCGATGAACCATGGATCCTCCGCGCCGCGCACACGCGGGCGCGCGGCGGTTCGTGTCTCTCGGATGCTCGTGTCTCTCGGCGGCGTCGCGGTCGTCCGACCGCACTGCACGCGGGTCCTCGCGGGCGCCGCTCGTGCGGGCCCGCGGCTCGTCTCACGTCGAGGGCGACGTCGTCGCCCCGTCTCGCGCGCGGTCAGGCGCTCCGGGCGTGGCGCGCGTCGCCTCACGCAGCGGCGGCTGCGTGCCGGGCCTGCGCGTGACTCAGCAGCGCAGGACGGTGAACGCGAGGTGTGGCGCGTGAGGTGGAGGTCGTGCGCGGTCGCGTGCGAGGCGTGCGCGCGCGGGGACGGCCGGCGGGACCTCGCCGTCGCGCGACCACGCGGGCTGCGCGACGCAGTGCGCGTCGGCGATCGCGCCGTGCGGGGCCTCGAGGTCCGTCGCGGGCGCCTGGCCGAGCCGCCCCGCGCGGCAGCAGTTCTCCGGCGTCTCGAGGCGCACGGGCGCGCGCATCGCGGCGCAGCAGGGCGCCTCCGCGAGCGACTTGCGCATGCACGCGGACGCGACGCGTGACGAGCCGAGCACGCCGAGCCCAACGATGAGCGCGACCGCGAAGGTCAGCGCGAGGCGGGCGACGGCGAGCAGGCGGAGCACCCCGCAGTGTTGTGCCGCGGGCAACGACCCCGCAAGCGGGCCTCGCGTGGACGACGCACGGGGGCGACGCGTCGCCCGGCCGCATCGACGTATCAAGGTGCTTGCCGTGTCGTGTCGGAGCGCCTCGCCGCGTCGACGTATGAAGGTCGCTTGACGTGTCGTGTCTGAGCGACGCGCCGCGTCAACGTATCAAGGCTCTTGACGTGTTGCGCGGCCCGCGGCAAGACACGTCAACGACCTTGTCGCTTCGCGTCGCTCCCGGCGTGCAGCGCACCGAGGAGGACGACCATGCAGACCGAAGTCCCGACCTCTCGTCACTCCGAGCCGGGCGAGCCGGCCCGCCGCGCCGGCGCGCGCGTCGAATCGCAGGCCGCAGCCTTCCCCGTGGACGTCACGCTCGTCCCGGCGCCGCGCGCGTGCCCGGCGGGCAAGCTCGGCTTCGGGCGCGTGTTCTCGGATCACGTCTTCCAGATGGACTGGGATGGCGAGGCCGGGTCGACGTGGCACGGCGCGCGGATCGTCCCGTGGACGCAGCTCTCGCTCCAGCCCTCGGCCGCGGTGCTGCATTACGCGCAGTCGATCTTTGAGGGCTTGAAGGCCTTCCGCGGCACGGACGGCAAACTCCGCACCTTCCGGCCGGAGCGCCACGCCGCGCGGTTCGGTCGAAGCGCCGATCGCATCTGCATGCCGACGCTCCCGCCCGAGCAGTTCATCGCGGCCGTCGACAAGCTCGTGCGCGTCGATCAGGCGTGGGTCCCCTCGGCCCCCGGCGCCTCGCTCTACATCCGGCCCACGATGATCGCGACAGAGGGCTTCCTCGGCGTGCGGCCCGCGCAGACGTACACGTTCTTCGTGATCGTCGGGCCGGTCGACGCCTACTACGCGGAGGGCTTCGCGCCCGTGCGGATCTGGGTCGAGCAGACGCAGGTGCGCGCGGCGCCGGGCGGTCTCGGCGAGGCGAAGACGGGCGCGAACTACGCCGCGAGCCTGCAGGCCGCCGAGCTCGCGAAGAAGAAGGGCTACGCGCAGGTGCTCTGGCTCGACGCGGTCGAGCGCCGCTTCATCGAGGAGGTCGGCACGATGAACTTCTTCGTGCGGATCGGCGACGAGGTCATCACGCCGCCGCTCGAGGGGACGATCCTCCCTGGGGTCACGCGCGAGAGCGTCATCACCCTGCTCCGCGCGCGCGGCGTCACGGTGACCGAGCGCCGCATCGCGATCGACGAGCTCCGCGAAGCCCAGCGCGCCGGGACGCTGCGCGAGGTCTTCGGCACGGGCACGGCCGCGGTCGTGTCGCCGGTCGGCGTGCTCGGCTTCGCGGACGGCGATCTGATCGTCGCGGATGGTCAGCCCGGCGAGTTCGCGCGCACGCTCCACGACGAGGTCGTCGCCATCCAGCGCGGGGACGCGCCGGACCGCTTCGGCTGGATGCACGACGTCCCGTGACCGCGCGCCCGCGCCGCTCGAGCCCCCCGCCGGCGGCGCTCGACCTCGATCCGCTCGACGAGGCGATGGAGCTGATCCACCTCGGTTTCCGTCGTGTCGTCGCGGGCCCCGACCGCCTGCTCGCGACGCGCGGCTACGGCCGCGTGCACCACCGCATCCTCTTCGTCGTCGGCCGCAATCCCGGGCTCTCGGTGGGCGACGTGCTCGCGCTGCTCGACGTCACGCGGCAGGCCATCTCCGGCCCGCTGCGTCGGCTCGTCGACGACGAACTCGTGTCGGCGGCGACCTCCTCCGAGAGCCGCAGGCGCAAGGCGCTCGTGCTCACGCCGGCGGGGGCGCGTTTCGAGCGGCGCGTCTCGGACCTGCAGCGGAAGCGCTTCGCCGAGGCCTTCGCGCGGGTCGGCGTGGACGCCGAGCGAGGGTGGCGCGCGGTGATGGACGACCTCGCCGAGGGCGGGCGTCTGCGCGTCGGATCGTTGCCGCAGACCTGAGCGCGCCCCGGCGAGCGCGCTGCGCGTCGCAAGGGCGCGTCGGTGTCGGGTCGTCGTCGGCCCCAGCGCAGCGCGCCCCGTGGAGCGCGCTGCGCGGGCGTCAGCGGTGCGGTGCCGGCACGGACGCGGCGCCGGGCGCGTCGAGCCCGAGGAGCGTGGTGCTGCGTGCGCCGTTCGGCAGATAGCCGTCGAGCTTGCCGAGGTACCACGCGAGGGCGAGTCCGGCGACGAGCGCGAGGGCGACGTAGAGACGGACCGGGCGGCGTTTGTCCGCGAAGGGATCGCGCACCGCGCGCGTCGCGCCCGGCGGCAGCGTCGCGAGCCGCGTCAGCGACTCGCCGAAGGCGACGTTGACCCGCGCCTGCGCGTTGATCGCCCAGCCGTTCGCGTCGAGGAGCGGCCCGAGGTTGCGGCGGCGCAGCTTCATCCACGCGATCGCCATCGACGGGCCCGAGATGAGGAGCAGCAGCCCGAGCACGCCGAGCGGCATCCAGATGCCGAGCCCGAAGAACGCGCCCAGCAGCGCGCCGAAGGCTGCCGTGATGCCGCCCACCGCGACGCCGAGGGCCGCGACGATCCCGATGTCGAGCGGCTTGCTCGGCGCGGCGGGCGCGGCAGCAGCGGCCGGCGCCCCGCCCGCGTTGACGGTCGCGGTCGTCTCGTTCACGGCCCCCGAGACGCGCGCGTCCGACGCGGCGGCGGCGTCGGTCGCGCGCTTGGAGATGAACTCCTCGAGCATGCGGATCCCCTTTTTGTAAGGGGACCAGAAGGCCTGCCGCACGCTGATCGGGGCGTCGACGATGCGCGTCACGGTCGCGTCCCAGTCGCCGCCCTGGCGGTCATAGAAGACGCCGTTGCGCCCGACCATGAGGTTGTCGACGTCGCCCGCGGTCATCGCGGCCGCGATCGACATCGAGTCGCCCTTCGCGTTCGTGCACCGGCAGTACACGAGGCAGGTGCTCGAGAGCGGGGCCATGAGCGAGTGCCGCCCGTCGTCGTTGACGCGCACGCAGAGATCGCACGCGCGCGTGTCGAGGTAGAGCGTGCCGACCTGGAACGTGGCCTGCGCGGCGCGGCCGTAGAAGTCCTCGAAGGACACGAAGTTGCGCGTGAAGGGCAGCAGATCGCGCACGAAGTGCACGAGCTTCTCGACGGAGCCGATCGCCTGCGCGAGCGGCTCGGCTTCCTTCTCGCGCGCCAGCAGCGCGTCGAGGGCCGCGCGCACGGCGGGCGCGCCGAGGGCCGCGATCCGCGCCGGCCCGAGCGCCTCGACCGACGCGCCCTGCTTGCCGGTGAGCCACGCTTCACGCGGCGCGAAGCGTGCGCGGATCGCGCTCCAGTCGGCCTCGCGCAGCGCGCGGGTGTCGGCGGACGGGCCGAGCAGCGGCGCGATCACGAGCGTGCGCAGCGCCTCGACGCGCGCGGCCCACGCGGGGTTCACGCCCTCGTCGAGCGGGAGCGCGCGGCCGGCCGCGATCTGCGCGAGCGGGAAGACGGCGAGCTCCGCGGTACCCGGCGCGAGGTCCGCGGCGGCGATCGCGGCGTACTCTTTCTCGTCGCGGTTGAGCGCGCCGAGCGCGCGCGCGTCGAAGCCCGCGACGCGGCAGCGCGCGAAGTAGTCGTCGACCTTCGCGCGGACGGACTCGTACGCGGCGAACGCGGCGTCGGTCGCGTCGCCGAGCGGCCGTGTCGAAGGGTCCGCGCTCCCGGCGGCGAGCCACGCGGCGTGCGCGGCCACGTCCGCGAAGAAGGCCTCGATCCGCGCGCCGTCGACGCCCGGTTTGCCGCTCTTGTCGGTCGTTCCCGGCGCGCACGCGAGCATGTCGGCGATCGCCTGCTTCGGGTCGGCGTCGTCCGTCGCGTCGGCCGTCAGGATGCCGTCACCGTTGAAGCGCTCCTGCGCGAACGCCGCGAGCGCGGCGCGGGTCTCGTCGACGGTGATGGCCTTTGCGTCGCCCTTGCCCACGCTCTGCAGCAACGCGCGCGCGGTGTCGCGGAGCAACTTGCCCTCCGGCGTCGCGGCGATCCGGTCGAGCGGCAGCGCACCGCTGCCCTGCGCGAGCTGCTCGACGTCGGTGAGCATCGACCCCGTCCACTCGACCGCCGCGAGCAACTCGGCCGCGAGGACGCGGCCGTCGCCGTTCGTGTCGAGGAGCGCGAGCGTCCGCGCGTCGAACTCGAGGCCCTTCGTCGGGCACGCGAGCGCGACCCAGAGTTTCTGATCGAGCTCGCGGAGCGCGACGACGTCGGCCCCCGTCGTCAGCGAGACCTGATCGAAGCCGCCGACCCGTACGAATTTCCAGCGATGACCTGCCACGGACCCTCCCCTTCGACCGCGCGCGCAGCGGCGGCGGCGGACAGTGACCGATCACCGCCGTGAAGGGAAGTGGCGCGCACGGTCGGCGCGCCTGCCACGTTGCTCACGCTGCGGCGTGGACGCGACGCGGCCGCCGTGGTCCCCTCCGCGGCGTGAAAATCGTCTCGATCGGCGGCGGGCCTGCGGGCCTCTACCTCGGCATCCTCGCGAAGAAGCGCGACCCCTCGCACGAGGTCGTCGTGTACGAGCGCAACCGCGCCGACGACACCTTCGGCTGGGGCGTCGTCTTCAGCGAGCAGACGCTCGGCAACCTGCGCGACGCCGATCCCGAGAGTTACGCGGAGATCGAGCGCGCCTTCGTCCGGTGGAGCGACATCACGACCCACGACCGCGGCGTCGTCACGCGCTCGACGGGCCACGACTTCTGCGGCCTCTCGCGCAAGCGGCTCTTGCAGATCCTGCAGGCGCGCGCGGCCGCGCTCGGTGTCGATCTCCGCTTCGCCACCGAGGTCCCGGATCTGCGTGCGGTGAGCGCCGACGCGGACCTCGTGCTCGGCGCCGATGGCGTGAACAGCGGCGTCCGCGCGGCGTTCCCCGACGTGTTCCGCCCGAACCTCGACGTCCGGTCCGCGCGCTACATCTGGCTCGGCGCGTCGTGCCGCCTCCCCGAATTCACGTTCTACTTCCGCGAGAACGGGCACGGGCTCTTCCAGGTGCACGCGTATCCGTTCGACACCGAGACGAGCACCTTCATCGTCGAGACGGACGAGCAGACCTGGCGCCGCGCCGGCCTCGACACCGCCGACGAGGCGCAGAGCATCGCGTACTGCGAGGCGCTCTTCTCGCGCGAGCTCGCGGGCGCGACCCTGCGCGGCAACCGCTCACGCTGGCTGCAGTTCACGACGGTGCGCAACGAGCGCTGGTCCCACGAGAACGTCGTGCTCCTCGGCGACGCCGCGCACACCGCGCACTTCTCGATCGGCTCGGGCACGAAGCTCGCGATCGAGGACTCCATCGCGCTCGCCGGTGCGCTCGCGGCCGAGCCGGACGTGCCGCGCGCGCTGGCGCTCTACGAGCGCGAGCGGCGCCCCGTGGTCGAGCGCATCCAGCGCGCCGCGCAGGAGAGCCTCGAGTGGTTCGAGAACGTGCGCCGCTACCACCAGGCCTTCGAGCCGACGCAGTTCGCGTTCTCGCTGCTCACGCGCAGCCGCCGCGTCACGCACGCGAACCTGCGCCAGCGCGACGGCGCGCTGCTCGCCGAGGTCGATCGCGACTTCGCGCGTACGGCGGGGGTCGAGGTGTACGCCGAGGGCGCCGTGGTGCCGCCGCTCTTCACGCCGCTCGCGCTGCGTGGCCTGACCCTCGAGAACCGCGTCGTCGTGTCGCCGATGTGCATGTACTCGGCCGTCGACGGAATCCCGAGTGATTTCCACATGGTGCACTACGGCAGCCGCGCGATGGGCGGCGCGGGGCTCGTGATGACGGAGATGACCGACGTCTCCGCCGACGGCCGCATCACGCCGGGCTGCACGGGCCTCTGGAGCGACGCGCACGAGCAGGCCTGGCGGCGCATCGTCGACTTCGTGCATGGGAACACGCGCGCGAAGATCGGCGTGCAACTCGCGCACGCGGGCCGCAAGGGCTCGACGAAGGTGCCGTGGGAGTGCGCGCGCCCGGACGAGCCGCTCGACGCAGGCGCGTGGCCGGTGATCGCGCCCTCGCCGCTGCCGTACGCCCCGTACTCGCCCGTGCCGCGCGAGATGACGCGCGCCGACATGGACCGCGTCGTCGCCGATTTCGCGCGGGCCGCGGGGCACGCCGCGCGCGCGGGCTTCGATCTCTGCGAGGTGCACCTCGCGCACGGCTATCTGCTCTCGAGCTTCCTCACGCCCGTCTCCAACCGCCGCACCGACGAATACGGCGGCGACATCGAGGCGCGCATGCGCTTCCCGCTCGAGGTCTTCGCTGCCGTCCGCGACGCGTGGCCGAGCGACCGCCCGCTCGCCGTGCGCATCAGCGCGAGCGACTGGATCGAGGGCGGCATCACGCCGGACGAGGTGCTCGTGCTCGCGCGCGCGCTCGCGGAGCACGGCTGCGACGTCATCGACGTCTCGAGCGGGCAGACGACGCCCGAGGGCCGCCCGCCCTACGGACGCTGCTGGATGACGCACCTCTCGGACCTCGTCCGCAACGAGGCGCGCGTGCGCACCATGACCGTCGGCGGCATCACGACGCCCGACGAGGTGAACAGCATCCTCGCGGCGGGGCGCGCCGATCTCTGCGTGCTCGCGCGGCCGCACCTCGCCGACCCGTACTGGACGCTGCACGCGGCCGCGGAGCTCGGCGTCGATCTCGCGTGGCCGAAGCCCTACCACATGGGCAAGTCGGCCTGGGCCGCGATGCAGCGCGACCGGCAGCGGCGCTGATCGCCGCACGCCCCGGACCACGTCGCGCAGCCGGACGTTTCGCGTCCCGCGCGAGGCGCCCCACGAAGAAGGGCACGCGAGACGACTCGCGAGGCGCCCCACGAAGAAGGGCACGCGAGACGACTCGCGTGCCCTCGTGGTCGTCGCCGAAGTGCCGGGACGAGTGGTCGTCAGGCCTTCGTGCGAATGAGCGACTGCGTCATCTCGTCGCTCGTCTTCAACACCTGGAGGTTGGCCTCGAACGAGCGCTGCGCGATCACGCGCGAGGTGACCTCCGCGCCAATGTTCACGTTCGACAACACGCGCTCGCGGCCATCGGCCTCGAGCGTCGTCGGGGAGGGCGGGGGCGGCGGCGGCTGATCGATGCGCGGGCGGATGCCGCCGTTGATCGTCGCTTCGTTGGTCACGCGCTTGGCGCGATAGCCGTCGGTTGAGACGTTGGCGACGTTGTCGGCCGTGACGTCGAGGCGGATCGATTCCGCCGTGATCGCCGAGACCGTGGAGGTGGCACCGCGAAGCTGCATGGAGGCACTCCTTGCGTGAACCAATCGAAGCTAGCGGAGGATTCCGCCTTTGACAATCAGGGGGCCGAAGATCGTCAGCGGGGCCGTGGGGTGCGACCGTCGCCGGTGAGCAGGACGTCGTAGAGGTCGGTGCGGCGGTCACGGAAGAAGCCCCACGCGCCGCGGTGGCTGTTCGTGAAGCCGAGATCGAAGGTCGCGAGCGCGGCGCCCTCCTCGGTGCGCCCGAGCTCCGCGCGCTTGTCGCCGCGGTGATCGGCGCAGAAGGACGAGCCGTAGAACGACTGCGGGGGGGCGTCGCCGAACTGCTCGGTGCCGATGCGGTTCGCCGCGCAGACGGGGACGACGTTGGACACCGCGTGCCCGATCATGGCGCGCTGCCACGGGTCGCGTGTGTCGAGCGCGCCGTCGTGCGGCTCGCTGCCGATCGCCGTCGGGTAGAGCAACAGCTCGGCGCCGCGCAGCATCATCGCCCGCGCGCACTCGGGGTACCACTGGTCCCAGCAGATGCCGACGCCGATCCGACCGAAGCGCGTGTCCCAGACGCGGAAGCCCGTGTCACCCGGCCGGAAGTAGAACTTCTCCATGTACCCCGGTCCGTCGGGGATGTGGCTCTTGCGGTAGTTGCCGAGGACCGCGCCGTCCGCGTCGATCACCGCGAGGCTGTTGTAGGTCGCCTGCCCCGCGCGCTCGAAGTACGAGACCGGGATCACCACGCCGAGCTCCCGCGCGAGGTCCGCGAACCGCGCGATCGTCGGGTGGCCCTCGAAGGCGCGCGCGCGCAGCAGCTCCGACTCCTCTTGATGCGTGCAGAAATACGGGCCCTCGAAGAGCTCGCTCGGCAAGACGATCTGCGCGCCGCGGGCAGCGGCGTCGCGCACGTGGCGCTCGACGCGGGCGACGTTCTCCGCGACGGAATCGCCGAGCGGACACTGGATGACGGCGACCGTGACCTCGCGCTTCGTGGGCATCACGCGCGCTCCTTTCCTGCGGGCTGCTGCTGGCTGATGCAGTGGAAGGCGCCGCCTCCCTCGAGGATCGCCTTGGCGTCGATGCCGATCGCGCGACGCCCCGGGAAGAGCGCGCCCACGGCGGCGACGGCGGCTGCGGCCGTGGCGGTGCCGTACGTCGGCACGATCACGGTCGTGTTGGCGATGTAGAAATTCACGTGGCTCGCGGGCATCGGTTCGCCGTCCTCGTCGGGCACGGCGCCCGGTGAGGGGATGCGCGCGACGCGGAGGCGTCGGCCCGCGGCGTCCGTCTGCCCCTCGAGCTCGGCGGCGATCCGGCGGAGCACGTCGGCGTTGGGGTCGTCGTCGCCCGCGGGGTCCATGACGGCGACGACGCCGGGCGCGACGTAGCGCGCGATCGTGTCGATGTGACCGTCGGTGTGGTCGTTGCGAAGGCCCTCGGTGACCCAGAGGACCTTCGTGCCGCCGAGCGAGGCACAGAGCGCGCGCTCGATGGCGGCGCGGTCGAGCGTGGGGTTGCGGTTGGGGTTGAGCAGGCACTGCTCGCTCGTGAGGATCGTGCCTTCGCCGTCGACCTCGACCGAGCCGCCCTCGAGGACGAAGTCGTGCACGAGCGTGGGCAGGCCCGACGCGCGCGCGACGTGCGCGGCGACGTCGGCGTCGTGCGGCAACACGTATTTGCCGCCCCAGCCGTTGAAGCGGAAGCGCGCGGGGGCGACCGAGCCGTCCGGCGCGTGGACGAAGATCGGCGCGATGTCGCGCATCCAGATGTCGCCGAAGGGGATGCGGTGCAGGCGCACCGGGAGCCCCGAGAGCGCGGCCTGCGCCTCGGATTCGTTCGCGGCGTCGGGGACGAGCACCTCGAGGCGCTCGCCCCGGGCGCGGCCTGCGCCGTCGAGGTCCGCGATGCCGCGCGCGAGCGCCACGAACGACGCGCGCGCGTCGGGGAGCGCCTCCTGCCAGAGGTCCGCGTGGCTCGGCCAGGCGAGCCAGACGGAATCGTGGGGCGCCCACTCGGCGGGCTGCACGTGGCGCGGCGTGTTGCTCGTCATGAGAGGCGGGATATGACGCGGACACGCGGCGCGATCCAGCGCGGTGCGGTGACGACGCGGGGGCGTCGCGCGCGCCGTCGTGGACGATCGACGCGCCGCGGGCTGCCTTTTCGCGCGCAGGGGCTATGCTTTCGCCCCGTGAAAAACGACGATCCCGAGCGCGTGCGGCGCCTGCCGAGCGCCCCCGCGCCCTCGGACCGCATCGTCCTGCGTCCACCCGCGCCCGCCCCGGAGCGCGGCGCCGCGCTGCTGCCCGCGCTCTCGCAGGCGGGCCTCGACGACCTGCTCGAGCGGCCCGTGGGCGGGTTCTTCGCAGGGCACTGGCCCGATGTGCGCGGGCGGGCCGTCACGGTGCGCGAGGCGCTCCAGTTCGACGGCGGGACGGGGCTCGTCTCGCACGGGCGCCGCGCCGCACTCGCGTCCGTCGGCGACGCGCTGGCCCGGGCCCTCGGCCGGGAGCGTGCGTTCGAGGTCCGCGAGCGCTGCTGGGATGCCCCCGCGCCGGTGCCCGTCGCGCGGATCGCGCGGGCTCTCCGCGAGCGGGCGATGCAGCTCCCGCGGGAGGCGCTGCGCGCGCTCCCCGAGCGCGGGACCCTCGAGATCCAGCTCGACGACGCGACGCCCGCGCTCGCGCTGATCGACCCGGCGGGCAGCGGCCAGCGCGTGCTCGCGACGCTCGCGCTCGCTCTCGACGGCGAGCGGGACGCGCCGACGTTCTCCGCCCTCGACGTGCTCGGGGTCGACCTCTCGCCGCCGAGCATCGCCTCGGCCCTGCGCGCGGAGGGCGCGCTCACCGCCGTGGCGCTCGAGATTCTCCACGATCGCGCGCATCCGCTGCACGCGCGTGCGGTCGCCGCGCTTCGTGCCCCCGCGTGGGAGCGGCTGCTCGTCGCGCTCGACGGAGTCGCCGCGGAGATCGCCGACGAGGGCGAGTCGGCGCGTGTCCGGCTGGCCTTCCGCGTGCGGACGCGGGGCGCGCAGGTCGAGGGGTTCCAGACCTTCGTGCAGCGGCGCAAGGTCCCGGACAAGTGGACGCGGGGCTCGCGCGTCGAGCGCGTGCGCGATCTCGAGCGGCTCGCCCTGCGCGACGCCGCGGACGTCGCCTTCGTCGACGCGCTCGGCGGTCAGGACGCGCTGCTCGACGCCGAGTCGCTCACCTACGCGACGAGCCCGCGCCGCGCGGCCGCGCTCGTCGGGCACCCGCGCGTGGTCGACGACGCCACCGACGCGCCGCTGTTCGTGCGCCGCGCCACGCTCGAACTGCGCGTCGCGGACGTGCCGGAGGGCGCGGAGATCGGGCTGCGCCTCGGCGGTGCGGCGCTCGATGCGCGCGCGCTCGAAGGCTGCTTCGTGGGCGGTGCGTGCCTCGTCGTGCACGCGGCCGCGCGCCGGGAACTCCTCGTCGCGCCGCTCGCGGCGCCCGCCGCAGACCTGTTGCGGACGCTCGCGCAGCTCGGCGCGACCACGGTGCCGCTCGCCTCGGTGCCGCGGCTCGATGCGGCGCTCCGGACGCTCTCTCGCGTCGTGTCGGTCGCGCTGCCGCCCTCGCTGCGCGGGCAGGCGCAGGCGCCGCGTGCGCGCCTGACGCTGCGGCTCAGGCTCGAGGGCGAGCTGCTCGAGGCGCGGCTGCTCGCGGACCCGCTCGGCGACGGCGCGGCGCTCGTGCCCGGCGAGGGCGAGTCGACCGTGCGCGGTGTTCTCGCCGAGGGGCGCGTGTACGTGGAGCGCGACCTCGAGGCGGAGCGCGCGCTCGCGGAGCGCCTCGCGGTGCAGCTCGGGCTGCGCGAGGGCGATCGCGTCGCCGCGGGCGTGTGGCGCATCGCCGAGCTCGACACGCAGCTCGAGCTCGTGCGCGGCGCCCCGGAGCTGGCAGACGCGCTCGACGTCGAGTGGCTGCGCGGCGAGCGTCGCGCGTTCGCTGGGCGCGTGGGCGCCGCGACCCTCTCGATCACCATCGCGACGGCCGCGGACTGGCTCGATCTCTCGGGCGGCGTGAGCGTGGACGGGCGCGTGGTCGCGCTCGCGGAGCTGCTCGCTGCGGTCCGTGAGCGGCGGCGCTACGTGCGCGTCGAGGGCGATCAATTCGTGTTGCTCGAGGACGAGCTGCGCACGCGTCTCGAGCGGCTCGCCGAGCTGACCGCGTCGAGCGGCGGCCGCACGACGGCCCCCGCGCTCGCGGCCGAGCCGCTCGTCGAAGCCGCGGGCGGCGCGCGTTTCGTCGTCGGCGATCTCGCGTTCGGCGCGCTGCGCGACCGGTATCTGGCCGCCCACGAGGCGCCGCCGACGCCTGTGCCGGCGGGCTTCGGCGGCGCGCTGCGCGCCTACCAGCGCGAGGGTTTCGAGTGGCTCGTGCGGCTCGCGGGCTGGGCGCCCGGCGCCTGCCTCGCGGACGACATGGGCCTCGGCAAGACGCCGCAGGCGCTCGCGCTGTTGCTGCACCGCGCCGCCGAGGGACCTGCGCTCGTGATCGCGCCGACCTCCGTCTGCGACAACTGGGTGGACGAGGCGGCCCGGTTCGCGCCCTCGCTGCGCGTCCTCGCCTACCGTGGCGCCGAGCGCGGCGCGCAGCGTGTCGGGCTCGGCCCGGGCGACGTGCTCGTCGCGAGCTACGACGTCGCGACCCTCGATCGCGAGGCCCTCGAGCAGGACGCGTTCGCGACGCTGATCGTCGACGAGGCGCAGGCCATCAAGAACGCCGGCACGCAGCGCGCGATGGCCGTGCGCGCGATCGGCGCGCGCTTCCGCGTCGCGCTCACGGGTACGCCGATCGAGAACCGCCTCGGCGAGCTGTGGAGCCTCTTCGACGTCCTCGCGCCCGGCCTGCTCGGCTCGGCGGAGCAGTTCCGCACGCGCTACGCGTCCCCGATCGAGCGCCACGCCGACGAGGGGCGTCGCGCCGCCCTCGCGCGGCTCGTCGCGCCCTTTCTCCTGCGGCGCCGCAAGGATCAGGTCGCGCCGGAGCTGCCCCCGCGCACCGAGCTGGTGCGCCCCGTCGAGCTCGCAGAGGGCGAGCGCAAGGTGTACGAGGCTGAGCGCCTCAACGCGCTCGCGGCGCTCGGTCGGTCGGGCGCGCTCGAGGGGCGCGCGCGCTTCGCGGTGCTCGCCGCGATCACGCGCCTGCGGCTGCTCGCGTGCGATCCGGCGCTCGTGCTGCGCCGCGAGACGGGCATCTCCTCGAAGACCGCCGCGCTGCTCGACGTGCTCGAGGATGTGCGCGGCAGCGGCGGGCGCGCGCTCGTGTTCAGCGAGTTCACCTCGTATCTCGATCGGGTCGGACTCGCGCTCGACGAGCACGGCATCGAGGCGCTGCGGCTCGACGGCTCGACCCCCGCGAAGGAGCGCGCGCGCCTCGTCGCCGCGTGGCAGGCGGGCGCGCAGCGCGTGTTCCTCATCTCGCGCAAGGCGGGCGGCACCGGGCTCAACCTCACCGCGGCCGACTGGGTCGTGCACCTCGATCCCTGGTGGAATCCCGCGGTCGAGGACCAGGCGACGGACCGAGCGCATCGCATCGGACAGGAGCGCCCGGTGACCGCGGTGCGCCTCGTGTCGCAGGGCACGATCGAGCAGCGCGTCCTCGCGATGCACGCCCGCAAGCGCGCGCTCGCCGCTGGCGTGCTCGAGGGGACGCACGCGGGCGCAGCCCTCGACGTCGACGAACTGGTCGCGCTGCTGCGCGAAGGCGCGTAGCCGCGACGACTCGGCCCCGCGCGCGGCGGGGCGCGTGCCCCGGGCGCGGGGTGCGGCGCGACGGCGCCGACGCTACAGTCTGCGCCGGTGGCTCCCATCCCGTCGACGCTCGGCCTCGAGGTGCGGAGGTTCGCGGGGCCCTCCGCGTACGTCGAGCGCTTCGGCGCGCGTCCGCTCCGTGTCGCGCACCTCACCGATCTCCACGTCGGTCGCGTGACACCGATGAAGGTGCAGTACGCGGCCGTCGAGGCGACGAACGCGGAGTCACCCGACCTCGTGGTCATCACGGGGGATTTCGTCTGCCACAGCCAGCGCTACCTGGATGAGCTCGCGGACGTGGTCGGTCGTTTCGCGGCGCCGGTCATCGGCGTGCTCGGCAACCACGACTACTGGTCGGGCGCGGCCGAGGTGCGGCGCGCGCTCGCGCGGGCCCGGGTGGAGGTGCTCGACAACGCGCACACGACGCTCACCGTACGCGGCGAACGGCTGCAGATCCTCGGCCTCGACGACGCGTACACGGGGCACGCCGATCGCCGGGCCGCGCTCGCCGGGCTGCGCCGCGACCTGCCGATGCTTGGCCTCTCGCACATCGCGGAGGAGGCCGACGCGCTCTGGGCGGCCGGCGTGCCGCTCGTGCTCTCGGGCCACACCCACGCGGGGCAGGTGACGTTCGCGCGGCTGCACGAACTCGCGATCGGCAAGCTCGCGGGGCACCGCTACGTGCACGGGCTCTATGGGACGCGGCGCACCGGCGAGGCCCCGCACGGGGCCGTCTACGTGGGCGCGGGGATCGGCGCGGCCGTGCTGCCGCTGCGGCTGGGCGAACGCGGGCGCCGCGAGATCGCGATCTTCGAGCTCGGCGTCGTGCCGGGCGCGTTCGACGAGCACCACGCCGAGCAGGCGCCGCTGCCCGGTCGCAAGCCGACGGACTCGGTCGTCGCGCGGCGCCGGCAGGCCGTTGCGGCCAAGCACGAGGCCCGGCAGCGCACCGCGGCGCGCGCGGCGTCGGCGGCGAAGAAGCGCGGCGACTGAGGGGCCTGCCCGGAGGCGTGGCGTTCGTCGGGCGCGGCGATCAGTCGACGACGATCGAGCCGGGCATGAGCGTCCCCTGGAAGGGATCTGCCGGGCTGTCCTGCGTGACGAGCAGCACGGTGGCCGTCGCGGCGCCGGCGACGACGACGCCCGTCACGAGCCAGAACCAGGGGGAACTGAGGAGGCCGCCGCCCTCGTCGGCCTCGTCGCGGCGATTCGTGTCGGGGCGCGTGGACGGCGGCGCGCCATCGCGCGGCGAGTCGAGTGCCACGCCGCGCGCGGCGTCCTCCGGGCTCGGCACGGCGGCGACGGGTGGGGGCGGGACGTCGAGGCGCACAGGGCTCGAGCCACCCTCGCGGACCGTGAACGCTGTGCGGCCGACCTCGGCTCCGTCACGCAGCACGGTGATCACGTGATCGCCCGGATCGAGCGGGAGCGCGAGCGCGAGGCTGGCCCGCGAGATCGGCGCGCCGTCGAGTTGCACGGCGTCGGACTCGCCGAGGCCGGTGACCTGCAACTCCGCGCGGCCGATGCGCGCGTCGGCTGCGGTGAGCGCGCGCTCGACCTCCTCGCGGTAGCGCGCCTTGTCGCGTTCCGTCGCGGTCGCGAGGAAGCGCCGGTAGCTCTCGGTCGCGGCCACGAGCTGGCCCGTCTGCGCCTGCGCGCCCGCCAGGTTGAGCAGCGTGACGGGGCGCGGCGCGAGCTCGTGCGAGCGCGCGAAGTGCTGGCGCGCCTCCTCCCAGCGGGCGTCGCGCGCGGACCGCATCCCGGCGTCGAACTCCTGCCGTGCGAGCGCGGTTTCGTTCGCGGTCGGCGCGCGCTGCGCGTGCGCGCGGCCGGTGGGCGACGCCGCGAGGCAGAGTGCGAGGGCAAGCGCGGCGAGGAGCGACCGGCACGCGAGGTACGACGACATCGGCGCGAGGATAACACGAGGGCGGGTCGGCCCGGCAGCATCGTTCGCGGGTCGCCGCGGTGACGGCCACAGGCGCAGCGCCGCCGGGTGCGCAAGGCACACCATCAGTCGTCGAACGAACCGGCCATGGGCACGCCGAAGGACGGACCGCCGGGGGCGGTGGCGCCTTCACCCTGCGAGTTACGGCGGGTCTTCGTGCGGCGAGCGGGCGTGGCGGGCTCGGCCAGGCCGGTCGCGCCGGGCGGCGAGCCGGCGTCGGCCGCGGGCGGGGGCTCGGCGAGCGGCGTGGCGGCGATGGTGCCGGGCGCGGCCAGCGCGGGCGCGGCCGGTGCCGGTGCGGACGCCGCGGCGGTCGCCTCGATGGGCACCAGAGAGGGCTCTGGCGCGGAGAGCTTCAGGGCCGCGTACCCGCCGCCTCCGCCGATCGCGAGGAGCAGCGCGGCCGCGACGAGCGCGCGCGGGATGTTGGCGCGGGTCGTGGCTGTCGCCGCGGGCGTGTGGCTCGTGGGCGCCGCGGGCATCGACACCACGGGCGGTGAGTCCTCGTGCGCGACGACCTGATCGGGCGGCAGGAGGCGGATGCTGCCGTCGCTGACGGTGTAGTTCTCGATCGACTCGGGCGACGGAATTCGCGCCGCGGGGAGCTCGACGCTGCCCGTGCCTTGCAGCGCGGCGGTGATCGTCTTGCGCTCCTCGTCGAGCTCCTTGCCGAGCACCGTCGCGATGATCTCGCCGAGGTTCGACGCGTCGAGCGCGAGCGCGCTCGGCATCGCCTCCGCGAGCTCGCGGCGCAGCTCGAACGCAGTCGCCGTACGCTGGTCGAGGTCGGGGCGCAGCGCGTGCATGACGGCGGCGTCGAGGGCGGGCGGGCAGCCTTCGAGGTACGTGCTCGGCGGGGGCGGGCTCGGGCTCCGCACCATGTCGAGGAGCGCGAAGTCGTTCTCGGCGGTGAACATCCGCCGCATCGTCAGCATCTCCCAGAGCACGACCGCGAGCGCGTACACGTCCGTGCGCCGATCGACGGGGCGGCCGAACGCCTGCTCCGGCGCCATGTAGCGGATTTTGCCCTTGAGCGACGTCGTCGTCGTCTGCTGCACGCGGCCGCGCGCCTTCGCGATGCCGAAGTCGATGAGCTTCACGTGCCCGCGCGCCGAGAGCAGGACGTTCTGCGGGCTGATGTCGCGGTGCACGACGTGCAGCGGCTGGCCGTCGTCACCGAGCGTCTCGTGCGCGGCGTGCAGGCCCTCGGCGACGCGCACCGCGATGTGCACCGCGAGCTCCGGCGAGAGCCGCCGACCGCGCTTCGACAAACCCGCGAGGAGCTGCGACAGCGACGCGCCGTGCACGTACTCCATCACGAGGAAATACGCGCCTGCCTGCTCGCCGAGCTCCGTCACGTGCACGACGTTCGGGTGCTCGATGCGCGACGAGATGAGCGCCTCGTCCACGAACATCTGGCCGAACTGCGCCTCGCGCGCGAGGTGCGGGTGCACGACCTTGATCGCGACGAGCTTCGCGAAGCCCGCCGCGCCCTGACGGCGCCCGAGGAAAAGCGTCGCCATGCCCCCGACCCGGAGTGGCGCGATAATTTCGTAGTCGCGGAGCTTGGTGCCGACGCCGATCACGGAAGCCACGGGGAGGCCTGAGGGTAGCCCGCTTCCGGGCGCGTCGCAGCATTCGTTTGTCGGGTGGGCTAAAATCGCGCGCCATGACGTCTCCCACCGAGCGCAGCGTGTTCCGGCCGGATCTCCTCGCGGGCAAGGTCGCCTTCGTCACCGGGGGCGGCTCCGGCATCTGCAAGGGCATCGCCGCGGCGTTCCTCGCGCACGGCGCGCGCGTCGCGATCGTCTCGCGCAAGCTCGAGCGCCTCGAGGAGAGCGCGCGGGAGCTCGCCGCGGCGCATGGCAGCGAGTGCCTCGCGGTGCAGGCCGACGTGCGCGATCCGAAGGCCGTCGAGGCCGCGCTCGACGCGACGATCGCGCACTTCGGTGCGCTCGACATCGTCGTCAACGGCGCGGCGGGCAACTTCCTCGCGCCCGCGTCGCAGCTCTCCTACAACGGCTTCCGCACCGTCATGGAGATCGACGCGATCGGCACGTGGAACGTCTCGCGTGCGGCCTTCGAGCGGCGCCTGCGCGACCACGGCGGCCACATCCTGAACATCTCCGCGACGCTGCACTACGCGGCCACGCCGCTGCAGGTGCACGCCTCCGCCGCGAAGGCCGCCGTCGACTCCGTCACGCGCTCGCTCGCGCTCGAGTGGGGCTCGCTCGGCATCCGCGTGAACGGCATCGCGCCCGGGCCGATCGACGAGACGGAAGGCATGGCGCGGCTCGCGCCCGGCGACGTGCGCACGAAGATGGAGCGCACGATCCCCATCGGCCGCTTCGGGCGCATCGACGAGATCGCGAGCCTCGCCGTCTTCCTCGTCTCCCCGGGCGCGTCGCTCGTGCACGGGGCGACGGTCGTCGCCGACGGCGGCGCGTGGCTCGGCTCGGCGGCGAGCGCGATGATGATGTAGCCCGCGCCCCGGGGGCGGCCCGGGCGCGCAGGAATTGCGCGTTTTTAGCCCCTTCGGGCGATCTTGGCCTGGCATGGCCCGCCGCTCCCTGCCGCTCTTACCCGCCTTGCTCCTGCTCGCCCTCGGCCTCGCCGCGGGGCGCGCGCCCGCTGCCGCCGACGAGCCCCCGACGCGGAGCGCGCCCCTGCGACGCACGCTCGCCGACCCCCCCGCTGCGCGCGGCGGCGCGAGCCTCGAGGACGCCGTCTCTCGCCAGGGCCGCGCGGCCCGCGGGCTCTATTTCACGGGGCCGTTCATCCGCCGCCACGGCGTCGAGGGCATCCTCGCCGCCCTCCGTCCGGGACGCCTGGACGCGGCGGTCATCGACCTCAAGGACGATCAGGGCCGCGTGCTCTTCGACACGCGCGTGCCGCTGCTCGCGGACTCCCGCGCGCCGATGCTCGGCGACGTGCCGGTGCTCGTCGCGCGGCTGAAGTCCGAGGGCGTCTACACCATCGGCCGCATCGTCTGCTTCAACGACCCGATCGTGCCGCGTGCGCACCTCGAGCGCGCGATCCTCGACGGACGCCCGAACCGCACCGGAACCCCGTGGGTCTCGTGGGGGACGGGCAACACGTGGCTCGACCCGAGCAACCCCGCGAACCACGCGCTCATCCGCGACCTCGCCGTGGAGGCCGCGGCGCTCGGCTTCGACGAGGTGCAGCTCGACTACGTGCGCTTCCCGGTCGATCAGGGCACCGCGTACGCCGCGTACCAGCACGAGCGCGAGGGGGCGCGGCACTGGGAGTACATCGCGTCGATGCTGCGCCAGATCGACGAGGCCATCCGCGTGCCGCTCGGCGTCGACATCTTCGGCATCAGCGCGCTGCGCGTCGGCGATCCGGCGGGGCTCGGGCAGTCGGCCGAGGACTGGTCGCGCTACGTCGAGGTCTTCACGCCGATGCTCTACGCGAACAACTTCAAGAGCTGGACGGCGGGCGAGGGCACCGAGCGCGGCGCGTCCTTCGTGTTCGCCGCGACGCAGCGCCTGCGGGAGCGTGTCGGCGCCGGGCACGTGATCCGCCCGTTTTTGCAGGCGTTCGCGGCCGGTACGGCGCGCTACGACGCGGACTTCGTCGCGGGGCAGATCCGCGCCGCACGCAACGCGGGCGCGAACGGCTTCCTCTTCTGGAATCCGGCGTCGAACTTCGGCACCGTCGGGCGCGCCATGCGCGGACCGGCGCGCTACCTGACGCCGTTCCCCGAGCAGATCGCAGCCCGCGTCGCGCGTCGCTGATCGGCGCGCGCGCGGCGTAGACTCGCGCCCGCATGGCGTCCCGCCGCATCGCTCCCCTCGTCGTCGCGTCTGCGTCCTTCCTCTGCGGCGCGCTCGCGTTCGGCGGCAGGGCGCCCGGTCAGGATCTGCCGGGTGCGCAGCCGTGCCCCGCGGGGGCTCCGGAGGGCATGGCCTGCGTCGGGGGCGGCGCGTTCGTGCGCGGTTCGCTCGAGGGGCTGCCCGACGAGCGGCCGACGGCGCGCGTGTTCGTCGAGACGTTCTTCATGGACGTGCACGAGGTGACGAACGCCGACTACGAAGCCTGCGTCGAGGCGGGCTACTGCCACCGGCCGATCCCCTTCCGCGGCTACATGCGGCCGCGGCAGCCGAAGGTCGGTGTCTCCTGGTACGACGCCGCCGCGTTCTGCGCGCTGCGCGGCGCGCGCCTGCCGACGGAGATGGAGTTCGAGCGTGCGTCGGGCGGGCCGGAGGGCACGCGTTTTCCGTGGGGTGACGACCCGCGCCCGTGCACGCACGGCGTCGTCGAGACGGGGGACGGCAAGGGCTGCGGTCGCGGCACGACCTGGGACGTGATGTCGACGCCCGCGGGCCACTGGGGCCTCTACGACGTCTCGGGCAACGTCTGGGAGTGGGTGCACGATTGGTACAGCGCGTCGTACGACGCGTGCGGCGCGTCGTGCGAGGGGCGCAACCCGCGCGGCCTGTGCGATGGGGCCGCCGAGTGCCCCGCTGCCCGCGCGCAGAAGGTCGTGCGCGGCGGCTCGTGGTGGTACCCGATCGCGCGCGCCACGTCGCACGCGCGGCGCGGCGCCGGTGCGCCGAACCGCGGCCCGCACCGCTTCGGCTTCCGCTGCGCGCGTGACCTCGAGGCGCCTGCGACGCCGCCCGTCCCGGTGCCCTCGCCCGGCTCCCGCCTCGGTCCGCCCTTCCACGCGCTCGGCCGTCCGCGCCGCTGAGCGGCCCGCGCGCGCGGAGCCTCGACGATCCGGCGTCGCGTGCCGCGCCGTGAGCCTGTACCCTGCGGCCCGCGATGACCCCGATGCACGCCTCCACCGTCCGCCGCGCGCCCGCGCGATCCCCGCGCGCCGCCGCGTTTGCACGCTCCTTCTTCGCGCTCGCCGCGGGGCTCGCCGCGCTCCTCGCCGCGCCCGCGCTCCACGCGCAATCGCGCGTGCCGACCGACCCCTCCGTGTCGCTGCCCGCCGACGTGCAGCGCGACATCGCTACCATCCCCGATGAGGGTACGCGCCAGCCGACGCGGCACTTCCCGGTGAGCAACGAGTACCGCCACGATCTGCTCTACCCGCATCTGCGCGAGCTCGGCGGCGCGTACGTCGGCGTCGGCTCCGATCAGAACTACACGATGGCGGCGGCCGCGGGCTCGGAGCTGCTCCTGCTCGTCGACTACGACCCGCAGATCCCGCTCGTGCACCGCATGTACCGCGCGCTCGTCTCGGTGTCGGAGACGCCCGACGCGCTGATCGCGCGCTTCGCACCGGAGGCGACCGCCGAGAGCGAGCGGGTCATCGCGGCCGAGCTCGCCGACGACCCGCGCAAGGACGACGTGGTGCGCTACTTCCGCCGGCAGCGCGTCTGGTTCGATCGCTACCTGCGGCGCATGGCGCGCGCGACGCACGAGGGCACGCCCGTCGCGTGGATCGGCGACGCGGCGATGTACGCGCGCATCCGCGCGCTCCACCGGGCGCGGCGGATCCAGACCTTCAACGGCGACGTCACCGCGGAGCGCACCTTGCGCGCGGTCGGCGACGTGGCCCGGCGCGCGGGCACGACGGTGCGCGTCGTGTATTTCTCGAACGCCGAGCAGTTCTTCCCGTATTCGGACTCGTTCATCCGCAACATGGAGAACCTGCCGACGGATGAGCGCGCGCTCGTCGTGCGCACGGTGAACCACCGCCGCCTCGTGAAGCCGGGCCCGCGCGACTGGCACTACGTCGTGCAGGAGATGCCCGACTTTCTCGCGCGGCTGCGCACGGGCGCGTACCGCCACAGCTTCCAGCTCGTCGCCGACATCCTCGCGGCGGGACCGCCCACGGTCGGTGCGGACGGGCTCTCGCACATCACCGCCGCGCAGACGCCGCAGCACGCCGGTCGGCAGGTCGCCGCGCGCCGCGGTGCCCGCGCCGACGGGGCCGCGCCGCCCGCTCGCACCCCGTGAGCGAGGCCACGGCGCCGGCGTCGCGGCTGCCGCTCGCGGGCCTCGCGAAGGTCGCGCTCGCCGCGTCGTGCTGGGGCACGTGGAGTCTCTTCCTGCGGCCGAGCGGCCTGCCCGCCGAGGCCACCGCGCCGCTCGTGCTCCTGCTCGTCGGGCTCTTCACGCTGCCGCTCCTCGGCCGTGAGGCGCAGCCCCACCCCTGGGATCGTCGCGCGCTCCTGCTGCTCGCCGCGAACACCGCGCTCGACGCGGTGAACGTCGCGACCTTCTTCCTCGCGATGTCGCGCACGACCATCGCGATCGCCGTGCTCACGCACTACCTCGCGCCCGTGCTCGTCGCGCTCTTCGCGCCCCTCGTCGAGCGACAGCGCGTGGCCGCGGCGCTGCCGGCCGCGCTGCTCTCGATCGTCGGCCTGCTGTTGCTGCTCGCGCCCTGGCGGAGCGCGTCGCTCGCGCTCGACGCGCTGCTCGGCGGCGGCCTCGGCGCGCTCAGCGCCGTGGCGTACGCGGGCAACGTCTTCGTGCTGCGACGGCTCGCCGAGCGCGTCGGCGGCGTGCGCGCGCAGGCCTTCCACGCGCTGCTCGCGGCGCTGCTGCTCACACCGCTGCTGCTCGTGGCCGACGTCGCGGAGGTGCCCGCCGCACAGGGCATCGGCCTCGTCGCGCTCGGTGCGCTCCTCCCGGGCACGGTCGCCGGGCTGCTCTTCGTCTCGGGCCTGCGCGAGGTCGGCGCCGCGCGCGCCAGCGTGCTCGCCTACCTCGAGCCGCTCGTCGCGGTCGGCGTCGGCTGGGCGGTGTGGGGCGAGCCGCTCGATGCGCTCGCGCTCGTGGGCGCGGCGCTCGTGCTCACGGGGGGGCTGCTCGTCGCCCGCGCGCCGAGCGTGCCGATCGGGCCGCGAATCGCGGGCTGACGGCGATCTCCGACGCGGAGCCGCGCGTCACCCGGCGGCCTGCGACGTCGCGTCCCGCCTTCAGGGACCGACGGGCGCGGTCGGCGGCGCGGGGCGCGGGGCGTCCGCAGGCAGCGCGGGGGACGGTGCCGCGGGGAGGGCGGTGGGCGTGGCCGCGGGGCGTGCCGCGCCCGCCTCCTCGTCCCGCGCGTCGTCGCGGAGCGCGGGCACGACCACCGTCGCGACGCCGACGCCCACGACGATCGCGAACCCCACGGCGATCAGCAGCTCGCGGCGCGCGGGGTGCGTGCGCTCGGGCGCCGGGGCCGCGGGCGCCGTGCGCCTCAACGCGACGCCCCGTGCAGGCTGCCGCCTGCCTCGACGACCGCGCGCACGACGTGCTCCGCCGCGTCGGCCACGGGGACGAGCGTCGGCTCCTTCTGCCCGCGTCGCTTCAGCTCGAGCGAGCCCGCCGCGAGGCCCTTGCCGCCGACCGTCAGGCGCAGCGGAATCCCGAGCAGATCCGCGTCCTTGAACTTCACGCCGGGGCGCTCATCGCGGTCGTCGAGCAGCACCTCGACCCCGCGCGCGCGGAGCGCCGTGTACGCGGCCTCGGCCGCCTCGCGCACCGCGTCCTCCTTGCCGAGCGCGGTCACGATCACCTGGTACGGCGCGATCGCCATGGGCCACGCGATGCCGTCCGCGTCGTGGTTCTGCTCGACCGCGGCGGCGACGAGGCGCGAGACGCCGATGCCGTAGCAGCCCATGACCATCGGCACTTCCTGGCCTTTGTCGTCGAGGTAGACGGCGTTCATCTTCGCGCTGTAGTGCGTGCCGAGCACGAAGACGTGCCCACCCTCGATGCCCTGGTACGCGGCGAGCGTGCCGCCGCAGCGGGGGCAGAGATCGCCCGCGCCG
The DNA here is from genome assembly GCA_964202905.1 of Polyangiales bacterium. Lineage (GTDB taxonomy): Bacteria > Myxococcota_A > Polyangia > Polyangiales > JADJQN01 > CAIUAC01. Next base: position 12,704 of record CAXNJO010000016.1, on the reverse strand, counting down.
ACCATGCGCAGGTCGGCGAGGGTCGCGTTGAAGTCGCGCCCGAGGTTCACGCGCGCGAGGTGGTGATCGGCCTCGTTCGCGCCGGTGAAGGCGTCGACGACGCTCGCGACCGCGTGATCGGCGACGACCTCGCCGGCGAAGCCGACCGGCCCCGCGAAGCCGACCGCCGCGCCCGTCGCGCGCCGCACCTCGGCCTCCGACGCGAGGTGCAATTCGCCGACGCCGAGCGCCTTGGCGAGCTTGATCTCGTTCACCTGGTGGTCGCCGCGCACCACCACCATCACCGTGCGCGTGCCCGCGACGTACACGAGCGACTTGAGCATCCGCGCGGCGCCCGCGCCCGCGTGCCCGGCCTTCACGAGGAAAGCGACCACGTCCTCGATGCTGCCGACGCCCGGCGTGTGGAGCTTCTCCGGCGTGCCCGCGGACTCGCCGAGGCGCGCGTCCTGCACGAGCTTCGCTTCGGCGACCTCGACGTTCGCCGCGTAATCGCACTGCGTGCACGCGACGATGTGATCCTCGCCCGACTGCGCGAGCACCTGGAACTCCGCGCTCGTCTTGCCGCCGATCGCGCCCGAGTCGGCCTCGACGACGCGGTAATCGAGCCCGAGGCGCTTGAAGATGCGGTGATACGTCTCGCGCATCTCGCCGTAGCTCTTCATCGCGCCGGCCTCGTCGAGGTCGAAGCTGTACGCGTCCTTCATCACGAACTCGCGGCAGCGCAGCAAGCCCGCGCGCGGCCGCGGCTCGTCGCGGAACTTCATCTGGATCTGGTAGAGGTTGAGCGGCAACTGGCGGTAGCTCTTCACGTCCCGCCGCACCATGTCGGTGATGATCTCCTCGTGCGTCGGCCCGAGGTGGTACTCGCCGCCCTTGCGATCCTTCAGGCGCAGGAGCACGTCGCCGTAGACCTCCCAGCGGCCCGTCTCCTTGAAATAGTCGGAGGGCAGGAGCGCCGGCATGAGCACCTCCTGCGCGCCCGCGGCGTCCATCTCCGTGCGCACGACGCGCTCGATGTTCCGCAGCACGCGCTGGCCGAGCGGCAGGAACTCGTAGAGCCCGGCGCCGACCTGCCGGACGTAGCCGGCGCGCAGCAAGAGCGCGTGCGACGCGGTCGTCGCGTCCTTCGGGGCTTCCTTGAGCGTGGGGATGAAGGCGCGGGAGTAACGCATGGCGGGCCGTTCCTACACTGGCGGCCCCGCGGCGACAAGCGCGCCGCAGGGCAGGGCGCGGACTTGGCGCGTTCGTGACCCGGGCGCGGGGTTCCGGCATGCTGCGCGGCGATGTCCTCGGAGACTAGGGAACACGCAGGGATTCAGCCGGGCGTGGTCATCGACGGCGCGTACGAGATCGTGCGCGAGCTCGGCCGGGGCGGGATGGGGATCGTCTACCTCGCGCGCGACCGGCAACTCTCGCGCGACGTCGCCATCAAGTGCATCCGGCCCGATGTCTCCATGAGCGACATGCTGCGCGAGCTCTTCCTCGACGAGGCCCGCGCGATGGCGCGCGTGCGCCACGAGAACGTCGTCGCGATCCACACGCTCGGCGCGCTCGCGGGCGTGCCGTATTTCGCGATGGAGTTCATCTCGGGGCCCTCGCTCGATCTCTGGGTGAAGGGGCGCGGCGGTCCGCTCTCGGCCGAAGAGGCCGTCGGCATCTGCGAGCAGCTCTGCCGGGGCGTCGCCGCGATCCACGCGGCGGGCGCGGTGCACCGCGATCTCAAGCCCGCGAACGTGCTCGTCGGGCCGGGGCTGCGCGTCGCGGTCGCGGATCTCGGTATCGCGCGGATCTTCGACGGCGACAAACTCCTGCCCGCGGGGCCGCTCGGCACGCCGCGCTACATGGCGCCCGAGGTCGGCACGAGCGATTGGCTCACGGCCGCGCAGGCGCAGCGGGCCGACGTCTATGCGCTCGGCATGATCGCGTACGAGCTGCTCACGGGGGTGACGCCCTTCGACGCGTCGATCAGCCGCGTGCGTGAGACGGCCCTCCGCGCGGGGCGTCTCCCGGCACCGAGCGAGGTGCGCCGCGACCTGCCGCGCAGGCTCGACGCGGCCGTGCTCGCCGCGCTCTCGCGCGACCCGGATGACCGCCCCGCCTCGGCCGAAGAGCTCGGCCGCGCCCTCATCGACGCGCGCACCGCGGCGCGCGGGCAGCGCGCGGTGACGCGGATCCTCGTCGCCGACGACGACGAGGCCATCCGCAAGCTCATCATCCACGCGCTCGGCACGGCGTTCCCGCGGGTCGAGATCATCGCCTGCGCCGATGGTTCGGACGCGCTGCGCGTCGCGGAGTCGGAGGTGCTCTCGCTCGCGGTCGTCGACCTGCAGATGCCGGGGCTCACGGGGCTCGAGCTGACCATGGCGATCCGTGCGACCGAGACGACGAGCCGCGTGCCCATCATCGTCGCGACGGCGGTCGGCGGCGCAGCCGACTGGCGCGTGCTCTCCGCCCTCGGCGCGGACGCCTTCCTCGTCAAGCCCTTCGCCGTGAAGGAGCTCGTCGCGACGGCGAAGCGTGTGCTCGGCCTCGACTGACCCGAGTCGCCGCGACACCACTCCCTCAGGCCTCCGTCACGGGCCCGATGGAGGGGAATCGCGATTCCCACACTGCCACCACGACAACTGACCTGTTGCGGGCTGTGCGGGGATGACGCGAATGGCTATGACGCGTCGCGTCAGAGGCCGAGATTCTTGCGGATCCGCGGCAGCGGGTCGGAGAGATCGGGCACGAAGGCGGTGCCGCGGATCGTGTCGCAGGCCTCGATGTAGCGGCGCGACGCCTCGATGCGCACCTCGTCCGTGAGCGGTGGCTGCGGGCCGTCGCCCGTGTAGCCCTGCGCGGCGAGCCAGCGGCGCACGTACTCCTTGTCGAAGGACTCCGGGTCGCTGCCCTGCGCGAGGCGCTGCGCGTAGGTCGACGCGTACCAGAAGCGCGACGAGTCCGGCGTGTGGATCTCGTCGATGACGACGATGGTGCCGTCCTTCGTCTTGCCGAGCTCGTACTTGGTGTCGACGAGGATGAGCCCGCGCTCGGCGCAGAGCTGCTGGCCCCGCGCGAAGAGCGCCATCGCGATCTCCGCGGCCGCGTCGAAGTCCCGCGCGCTCACGCGGCCCATCGCGAGGATCTCCGCGCGCGAGGCGCTCACGTCGTGGCCGTGCTTCTCCGCCTTGGTGCTCGGGGTGAGGATCGGCGCGGGGAGCTTCGCGTGCTTCGCGAGCCCGTCCGGCAGGCGGTGCCCGCAGAAGTCGCGCTCGCCGCGCGCATAGTGCGTCCAGATGCTCGTCGAGGTGACGCCGGTGAGGTAGGCGCGCACGACCATCTCGACGGGGAGCGGCTCGCACTCGACGCCGACGAGCACGTTCGGGTCGGGCACGTCGATCACGTGGTTCGGCGCGACGTCCTTCGTCTGGTCGAACCACCACGCGGCGATGCCGTTGAGCACCTGACCCTTGAAGGGCAGCGTCCCGAGCACGCGGTCGAACGCGCTGATGCGGTCGGTCGTGACGAGGAACCGGCGCCCGTCGCGCGTCGTGTAGTTGTCGCGGACCTTGCCCTCGTACTTGGTGCCGAGCGCGTCGAGATCCGTGTGATCGAGCGTGAGCGCGAGCCCCGCGCGCAGCGTGTCGGCGGAGACGGTCACGCGGCACCTCCGGTGAGCTCAGCGCGGCCCTCGGCGAGCGCGCGATCCACGATGGTGCCCGTGTGCGCGAGCGCGTGCGCGAGGTCGAACTGCGCGTCGATCGTGGCTTCCGGGAGGCGTTCGCGGATCTCCGCGTCGCCGACGAGGAAGTCGCGGAAGAGCCCCTCCCCGTGGAACGCGCGCATCGCGTTGCGCTGCACGAGCACGTACGCATCCTGCCGGCCGAGCCCTGTGCCGATGAGCGCGAGCAGTACGCCCTCGGAGGCCCAGAGCCCATTCGTGCGCTCGAGGTTCTTGCGCAGGTTCTCGGGGTAGACGACGAGCCCCTCGACGAGCCCGCGCGTGCGGTCGAGCATGAAGGCGAGCGTCGCGGTCGCGTCGGGCATGAGCATGCGCTCGACCGAGGAGTGCGAGATGTCGCGCTCGTGCCAGAGCGCCACGTTCTCGAGCGCGGGCACCGCGGCGGCGCGCACCACGCGCGCGAGGCCGCAGAGGTTCTCGCTGAGCACGGGGTTGCGCTTGTGCGGCATCGCCGACGAGCCCTTCTGCCCCTTCTGGAACGCCTCTTCCGCCTCGGTCAGCTCGGTGCGCTGCCAGTGCCGCACATTCGTCGCGAAGCGCTCGATGGCCGCCGCGACGAGCGCGCACGCGAGGTGCAGCGCCGCGTGCCGGTCGCGCGCGACGACCTGCGTCGCGACCGTCTCCGGCGCGAGCCCGAGCGCGCCGAGCGCCTCCGCCTCGATCGCGGGCGTGAGGTGCGCGTACGTGCCGACGGCGCCGGCGATCTTGCCGACGGCGATCACGCGCCGCGCCTCTGTGAGCGCGCGCCGCCCGCGCACGAGCTCCGCGTAGTGCCCCGCGAGCGCGACGCCGAAGGTCGTCGGCTCTGCGTGGATGCCGTGCGAGCGCCCGATCATCGGCGTCGCGCGGTGCTCTTCCACGCGCTTCGCGAACGCCGCGAGCACCGCGTCCGTGCGCGCGATGAGCTTGTCCGTCGCGTCGCGCAGGATGAGCGCGAGCGACGAGTCGAGCACATCGCTCGAGGTCATCCCGCGGTGCAGCCAGCGCGCCGGCTCGCCCACGAGCTGCTCGACGTGCGTGAGAAACGCGATCACGTCGTGCCGCGTGGTGCGCTCGATCTCGTCGATGCGGTCCGGGTCGAGCCGCTCGCGGAAGGGGCGAACGGCCGCTGCGGTGCCGGCGGGCACGGTGCCGGCGCGCTCCATCGCCTCGCAGGCGGCGAGCTCGACGTCGAGCCAGGTCTCGTAGCGGCGCCGGGTGGACCAGAGCTCCGCGAAGTCGTGGGGCGTGTAGCGCGGGATCATGACGGGGCGCGACGGTAGCAGAGAACGCAGCGCCCTCACGCCCCATGAAATACCCCGCTTTTTTGACCCCTCGCGCGTGCCCGTCGCACCGTGCGCGCATGGGTCTCGCGTCCTCGGCCGGTGCGCTCGCCGCGCCCGTCACGCCTCTCCGCACGCCGCGCGCCCCCCGCGCGCGCACGCTGCTCTTCGCCGCGTCGCTGCTCGTCGCGCCCCTCGCAGGCGCGACGCTCGCGCACGTCACCGCACCGCCACGCGCCGCCGCGCGCCGCGCGGCCCCGGACGCGCAGGCGCCCCCCGCGCGCGCCACGAATCCGCCGCCCATGGCCCCTGCGGCTGCGCCCGCCGCGACCACGCCACGCCCCGGCGCGACGGTGACGCTGCAGGCCGCCGGCGACTATCTGCTTCACGCGCGGGTGCAGGAGAGCGCCAGCTTCCACGGCGGCTACGCGTACCTGACCGAGCGCCTCGCGCCGGTGCTCGCGAAGGGCGACGTCAACCTCGTCAATCTCGAGACGCCGCTCGCCACGCTCCGCAACCCGATCGCATCGGCACCTGCGATCCTGAACGGCCCGCCCGAGGCCGCCGCGGCCCTGAAATCCGCCGGATTCCACGCGGCCGTCCTCGCGAACAACCACGCCTTCGACCAGACGGTGCGCGGCATCGAGGAGACGCGCGCGGCGGTCGAGGCCGCACAACTCGTCGCCGTCGGCGGCGGTCCTTCGGCGGAGGCGGCGCGCGCAGCGCGCACGATCGTCACGCGCGAGGGCGTACGCGTCGCGCTGCTCGCCTTCACCGAGACGGTCAACGCCGACGACTTCGCGAAGCGCCTGCGCGCAGACGCCCCGCAGGTCGCGCTCTGGCGTGGCGAGCCGGACCTCGCGCTCGTGCGCGACGCCGCGGCGACGCACGACGTCGTCGTCGTCGCGATGCACTGGGGCTGGGAGCTCGCCACCGAGCCCACGCCCTTCCAGAACCGCACGGCGCGCGCGCTCTGCGCCGCGGGCGCGCACCTCGTCGCGGGCTCGCACCCGCACGTGCTCCAGCCGATCGTGCGGCAGGGCGACTGCGTGGTCGCGCACTCGCTCGGCAACCTCCTCTCGAACCAGGGCCTTAAGTACAAGCGCGGCGGCCTCGAGCCCGTCGAGCCCGGCAGCGCCGAGGCGCGCGGCGAGACGCGTGACGGCGCCCTCGTGCGCGTCGTGCTCACGCGCGGCGACGACGGCCGCATGCACATCACCACGCACGCCGCGGTCCCGCTCTTCACGCACAACAACTGGCTCGAGCGCTTCGGCGTCACCGACTTCCGCAACGACATCTTCGTGGCCCCGCTCGCCGCCCTCCGCGCCGATCCCGAGCGCGCCGCGCACCACCCGCTCTATGCCGAGCGCACCGCCGCCATCGCTCGCGCGCTCGGTTCCACGGCCACGCTGCTCGACGAATAAACGCGGTCCCGCGCGTAGCGGGCCGCGGCGCCGCGCATCAAGGTTCCTCGCATGCGCGCCCACCTCGCCCGCCGCTTTGCTGCCGCCGAGCAGGATGCGTTCGCGCGTGCCGAGCGGCTCCGTGCGGAGCTGCCGCGTCTTGCGCGGATGCTCCACGAGCGCGGTGCGCGACGCGTCGTGCTCTTCGGCTCGCTCGCGCTGGGCGGCCGCCCGCGCACCGAAAGTGACATCGATCTCAGCGTCGAGGGCCTCGAACCTTCGGTATTTCGAGCGTGCGCGCACGCATGCCTCGACGCGGTGACCGAAGCGCAGGTCGATCTCGTGCGCTGGGAGGACGCCCCGCCCGAGCCTCCGCGCCGAGATCGCCTTCGGTGTGGAGCTGCCGCATGTCTCCGGCTGACGTCGCCGCGACGGCGTTGAAGCGCCTCGCGAGCGTGCTCGAGAGCGAGCCGGCGTGCGCGCACCACCACCGCGAGACGCTCACGGCGGCCGCGGTCGCGATCGACGGCGTGCGCCCTGCGATCCTCCGCCCGCAGACCCGCGACGGCCTCGACGCCCTGCGCCGCTTCCGCCACTTCGCGCGTCACGACTACGGTACCGAGCCCAACTTCGATCGCGTCGACGAAGTCGCCCGCGACGCCCTCGTCGCCGCCCGTGACTTCGATACCGATGTGCGCGCCTTCGCCCACGCGCTGCGCCACGACGCGCAGGGGTAGCCCGGGCCCCCGCTGCGCCGTTGACGCCCCGCGCTGCGGGGACAAGCTTTCGCGGGCATGGTGCAGTCCCTCGCAGAGCTCGGTGCGCGGCTCGCGTCGCGGGCGCCCGTCGTCGGCACGGAGAGCGGGCGTCAGGCGGCCGTCGCCGCGGTGCTGCGTGAGCGCGATCCGGCGCTCGGGCCCGAGGTGCTCCTGATTCGCCGGGCCGAGCGCGCGGGCGATCCGTGGTCGGGGCACATGGCCTTCCCCGGCGGTCGCCGCGAGCCGAACGACGCCGATCTCCTCGCCACCGCGCTCCGCGAAACGCGCGAAGAAGTGGGCCTCGACCTCGCCTCGCACGCGCGCCTCCTCGGCCGCCTCGACGACGTCGACGCCGTCGCCCGTGGCCAGCGCGTCGGCATGGTGATCGCCCCCTACGTCTTCGCCCTGCACGCCGACGCGCCGCTCGCCCCCGGCGCAGACGAAGTCGCCGAAGCCCTCTGGACACCCGTCCTCCCCCTCTACCGCGGCGAATCCCGCACGACCTACCCGTACACCCACGGCACCGTCCGCTACGACCTCCCCGCTCACCGCGTCGGCGACCGCATCGTGTGGGGCCTCACCTACCACATGCTCGAATCCCTCTTCCGCATCGCCCGCAATCCCTAGTTCCTCCCCCAAGAATCCATTTCCCAACTCCGCCCCCAACACCGTATTCCTCAACCTCCCTCATCTCGCTCCCAACCACCGCTTCCAAGGAATCCCCACCCGCCACCGCCCTCGTCCACGGGCGGCCCCCTGTCGTGCCGCCCCGAAAACTCCCCTCCCTCCCGCGGGAGGGAGGGGCTGGGGGAGGGCGGGAAATCTCACATTCCACAAGTCGGATCATCCTCATCACACTCCAACTCCAACCCATCTCCACGCCCGCCGCCACGCCCGCGCTCTTCACCACCGCGCTCCCGATCACGCCGCTCCCGCGCATCTCGCAGATCCCGCTGACGCCCATTCCGCCGCTCCTCCACGCTCGCCCGCGGCGCCACCCGCACAGCCGCTGAATCCCGTTCATCGCCGCGCGCAGCGCGTTCGTCAGCGACGGACACCGCACCTCGAGAATCAGCGCTCGTCGCGTCCGCCGCCGCCGCAGGCAAAGTCGTCGCAGACCCCCGCGTCGCAGACGCCCGCGTCGCAGACACCGACTCCACGGCCGCCGTCGGCATGACGGAGCCCCCGGCCGCAGGCCGCATCGCCAGCCCCACCGCCAGCCCCGCCGCGAGCAGCGCGCACCCCGCGAAGAGCGCCGTCGCCCCGCGCATCCCGCCCGCACTCGGCGTCGGTGCGTCCTGCACGGCAGCCAGCATCGCGCCGTGCAGCCGCGCGCGATCGGCCTGCACCGCGTCGAGCTCGGCGCGCAGGGCGGCCACGCGGCGCACGGCCTCCGCATCGCGCGCCCGGGCCTCGTCGTCGTCGCGGCGCTGCGCGGCGGCCTCTGCGCGGCGGCGTGCCTCCTCGGCCTCGGCACGGGCGTGGGCTTCGGTGCTTTGTTGCGCGGCGACGCGTCGAGCGGCTTCGGCGTGCTCGTCGGCGATGCGCTGTGCTTCGAGCGCGCGGAGCTCGGTGAGGGCGGTGAGGACGCTGTGGTCGGTCGTGCGTGGCGTCATGCGAGGGCCTCCTGCGGCCCTCTTCAAGCACGCGCTGGGCCAGACCCTCTCTGGACGGCGTCGAACGTCGGATTTGTTTGAAAAATTGGGCGATTTGGCGCGTTGCGGCGTGCGGTGCTCGGGCGTAGCTGTGAGTGGCAAAATTCTACGATTCGTGGCAAGCTGGAGGATTCGGTTTTGGAGAATGGTCGAATGAGGTTCGCGGGGTGGGTGGGGCCTGCGGCGCGCCCGCCCACCCCCAGCCCCTCCCTCCCGCGGGAGGGAGGGGAGTTTTCGGGGCGGCGCGGCAGGTGGCCGCCGGTGGGACGGGCTGCGGTCGGGGAGGCAGCTTCGCGGCTTTGATGTGCGGGGGGCCAGAGAGCGGGCGTGTCGATCGGGGAGGGGAGTTTTCGGGGCGGGGCGACTGGTGGCCGCCGGTGGGACGGGCTGCGGTCGGGGAGGCGCCTTCACGGTTTTGTTTTTGGATGGAGAGCACGGTGTCGGGCAGGCGTGACGGCGGTGGGGCGGGTGTGGTCTGCTGGCGACGTGGATCACGCGCTCGCGAATGCTTCGGTTCCGCTCTGGCTCCGGGGGATTTCGTTCCTCGGGCTCGGGTTCATGGTGTTCGTGGCGTGGCTCGTCTCGAGTGACAGGCGGGCGTTTCCCACGCGCGTGGTGCTTTGGGGGACGGCGCTGCAATTGGGGTTTGGCGTCGTGGTGTTGAAGACGTCCGTGGGATTGAAGGTCTTCTCCTGGCTCAACGATGTGTTCGTGCGGCTGCTCGATTTCACGGCGGAGGGGAGTCGCTTTCTCTTTGGCGACTTCTTGGATGACCACTTCTCCGTCGCGCTCAACGTGTTGCCGACGATCATCTTCTTCTCGACGTTGATGACGATCGCCTATCACCTCGGGCTGATGCAGGGGATCGTGCGCGCCTTCGCGTGGACGATGCAGCGCACGATGCGCACCTCGGGGGCCGAGACGCTCGCGGCCGCCGCCAACATCTTCGTCGGTCAGACGGAGGCGCCGCTCGTCGTGAAGCCCTTCGTCGGCACGATGACGCGCTCGGAGCTGATGGCGGTGATGGTCGGTGGCTTTGCGTCGGTCGCGGGCGGGGTGCTCGCGGCGTACGTGGGTTTGTTGCACGCGCACTTCCCCGACATCGCGGGGCATCTGCTCGCGTGTTCGGTGATGAGCGCGCCCGCCTCGCTGCTCATCGCCAAGGTGATGGTCCCCGAGCGCGAGACGCCGAAGACCTCGGGCTCGCTCTCGCTCCCGAACGACAAACTCCACGCGAACCTCGTCGACGCGGCCGCCGCGGGCGCGACGGAAGGCGTGCAGCTCGCGGTGAACGTCGCGGCGATGCTCGTCGCCTTCATCGCGCTCGTCGCGATGGCGAACGCGCTGCTCGGCCTGCCCGCCGAGTGGCACAACGGCGACGAGTGGGCGCGCGCGGTGCGGGCGCTGCGTGAGGCGGGCACGGCGATCCCCGAAGGCTGCGCGCAGCCCAAGGCCGACGCCCTGCTCGGCTGCCTCGCGCAGGCGCGTGACGCGGGCGTGAGCGGCCTCGCGCCGTGGACGCCCTTCTCGATCCAGCGCGTGCTCGGCTGGGTGTTCTGGCCCTTCGCGCTCGCGATGGGCGTGCCCCTCGCCGACTGCACCTCGGTCGCCACGCTCCTCGGCGAGAAGACCGTCCTCAACGAGTTCGTCGCCTTCCTCCACCTCGCCGAGAACCTCGACGGCGCGCACGCCATGTCGCCCCGCGCCGCCGTGATCGTCAGCTACGCGCTCTGCGGCTTCGCGAACTTCGGCTCCATCGCCATCCAGATCGGCGGCATCGGCGCCATGGCCCCCGAGCGCCGCGGCGACCTCGCCCGCCTCGGCCTCCGCGCGATGCTCGGCGGCATGCTCGCGAGCAACATGACCGCGTGCGTCGCCGGGCTGTTGGTGTGAGGGGGCGACGCTGCGGCCTGCCGGATCACTCAATCTGGCGGAAATCGATGAACATCAGCGCGTAGCCGCGATGGAAGAAGTAGCGGCCCGGCCCTTCGAACGTGAACTGGAACTGGGAGAGCGGCGTCTCCTGGACGTTGTTGACGCTCCAGTCGTCGACCTGTCGGCTGTCGTACTGCACCGAGACGTAGGTGTTGCGACGGTCCACGAGGCGAACTTCGACGGTGTCACCCTGCTTGAGACGCAACGGGTAGTTCGTCGCGAGGGTCTGCGCGTTCGGGGCCTGACCGATTTCGGTGCGCTGTCCGTTGATCCGCACGTAGAGGTGGAGATCCGGGAGCGCGCTGCGCTCCGCCGGGATTGTGCTCGGCGCCGCGGGAGGTCGACGGCGAGACCTGCGCCTCGAAGCGACGCGTCGAAGTTGTAGACCTCGTCGTCCTCGAGCTCGGTGGCGGAGGTCGCGTCGGACGTGACCTGCGTTTCGATCCAGCGCGACTGCTCGTGCAGACCGCGATTCACGAAGGTGGTGCCACAACCCGTGGCGGTCAGGAGCGCGATCGCGGCGAAGACGTGCGAGGTGGTCAGGGTGTGCATCGGCGGACTCCAAAAAGGGGCGTGTCGCAGAGAAGGGACATGGTCGAGACGCGAGCGGGCGGGCCAACAGAACGGCGGACGCGGCACAAGCCGCGCGAGGTTGACCACTGCGGGCCCGGAAGATCAAGCGGGGCCGCCATGCGCGCGAAGGAAGCCCGCCCATCGACGAGACAGGTTCCGCCCCTATTCACTCCATTTCAAAGAAGCCCGACCCTGCGGGGTCAGGCATCGGCAAGCGTGTGACTACCGTCACCTCGCCGAGAACCTCGACGGCGCGCACGCCATGTCGCCCCGCGCCGCCGTGATCGTCAGCTACGCGCTCTGCGGCTTCGCGAACTTCGGCTCCATCGCCATCCAGATCGGCGGCATCGGCGCCATGGCCCCCGAGCGCCGCGGCGACCTCGCCCGCCTCGGCCTCCGCGCGATGCTCGGCGGCATGCTCGCGAGCAACATGACCGCCTGCGTCGCGGGGCTGTTGGTGTGAGGGCGCTGCGCGAGAGTGGGAATCGAGCGGTGTATTCGCCGTCATGCGCGCGCGAGCGTCGCGCGCTGAGTTCCCGAATCTCCGTGTCAGCCTCGCTTCTTCCGCGCCTGCGGAATCGCTGCCAACTCGAGGAACATGGGCGTCGGTGCGGGGCGATCGCCGAGGGCACCTTTCGTCGTCACCAACGACTGGAAGCCGAGTCGCTCGTAGAAGGAGCTGGCCTCCGGCTTCGCGTCGACGACGACCCCGATGCAGCCGAAGTCGTCCGCCATGCGGTGCGCGAGAATGAAGACCGTGCGCAGCAGCGCGCGTCCGACGCCGAGGCCGCGCGTGTGTTCTGCGACGGCCAGACGCGCGAGACGCAGCACCGGTACGGGATACGCCGGCAGCTTCTTCCGCAGCGTCGCGGGCAGCGTTTCGAACTCGAGGTGCGCCGCACACACGGTCGCGAAACCGAGAATCCGTGCGCCCTCGACCGCGATCCACGTCGTGCCGAGATGATGCCGAAACTGGTTCTGACCTGCGTAGCGTTGGAAGAATCGGTCGAGGTCGATCTGGCCGGAGCGGAAATCGGAACGGTCGTGGTCCGGCGTGAGCGGACGGACGACGAACGCGTCAGGTAGGGACGTCTTCGCCATCGTCTCCCCGCATCAACGCCTTCATCGCGGCGGTGGGCGGCCGCGGGCGGATCAGGCGCTCGGCCACGCGTCGCCCCGACGCGGCGTCGAGCACGAGCCGACTCGGGACGATGACGTCGCTCGGGAGCTCGTCGAGCGCGCGGAGATAGTGCAGCACCGCTTCCTCGATGACGTGCGCCTTCTTGAGGCCGCGCGCCTCGGTCGCCGCATCGAGGAGCGCGCGCGTCTCTTCCGAGACAAAGGCGGAAATCTGGACGTAGGGAATGGCCATGGGGGACCTCTACAGAAATGTG
>CAXNJO010000015.1:0-84433 GCA_964202905.1 Polyangiales bacterium | reverse complement strand
TCGGGCAGTGCGATTCCCAGTATCTCGTGCGCTTTTTTTTGGAGGTCGATGAGCGCGTGCGCGACGAGCAGCTTGCGCTGCGTCCGTGCGAGCTCCTTGGTGACCGCGAGCAGCTGCCGGTCCTTCGCGTCGAGCTTGGGCTTGCGACCAGGCTTCTGCGCCGCGAGGCCCGCGATACCACGAACCCCGAGCTGCGTGCGCCACGCGGTCAGGTGCGAGCTGTAGATGCCTTCCTTGCGCAACAGGGCAGCCAGCGCACCTCGCTCGCCGCTGACGACCGCGGCCTCTGCGGCCTTCACAAGACGCAACTTCTCCGACGCCGAGAACCGTCGCCGCGTTGTGGGCGGCACGCTCTCCAGCGATGCTCCGCTCGCGCCGAGCTCACGCTCTTTGATGAGACTTTCAGGACGAGGAACTGGGGCACGCTTGGGCATTCTCGGTGAACCATTCTCCGCCCATCACTACAGAGATATCGAGCGCAGGACTGTCTCACGCGACGTTGGCACAGAGGGTGCCGTGATTCGCAGCCTGCGGAGGGCGAGGCCGCGGCGTGCCTCGATGCGAGTCGCGTCGTCGTGACCGTGGCGCGAGCGACCTTTGCTCCTGTGTCGCCCACCGTCTTCATGCTCTCCGGCCTCGACAGCATGGGTCGGCTCGTCGCGCGCCTGCTGCGCGAGCTGCCGAACACGAGCGCGCCGCTCGTCCCCCCGATGTCGGAATGCGCTGGGCAGGCGTCGCTCATCGAGCGCACGGGTACTCCGCTCGTCACCCGCCCTCCGCTGTTTGAGGCGATGAGGGGGAGCGCGCTGCGCGGCTGAGGTCGGGCATGGGCACGCACTTGTCGCGGGGATCGGCCGATGAGCGGCAGTGTCCGCCGTTGCCGTTGGCACTGCACGTGCCGCTCTTGCTCACGCTCCTCGCGCCGACGGCTATGCGCGGCGGCGTCCCGAGGAGACGGAACTACACCGCGTGGTGCGCGCGCATTGGCCTGCGTTCCTCGAGCGCGCGGAGGAGGCGGGCGGGCTGCCGCGGTTCGTGGTGCGGGAGCTGGACGAGTATCTACGCTGCGGATTGCTCGAGCATGGCCTGATTCACTTGCGCTGCGGGGTGTGCGGCGAGGATCTCGTCGTCGCGTTCTCGTGTAAGCGCAGGGGATTCTGCCCGTCGTGCGTCGCCCGCCGAATGAACGACGCCGCCGCGCACCTCGTGGACGACGTGTTCCCCGAGGTGCCGGCGCGGCAGTGGGTGTGCTCGCTCCCGTGGCGATTGCGCGTGCTGCTCGGCTATGACCGGACGCTCTGCGCAGAGGTGATGACGGCGTTCACGGGCGCGGTGTCGCGCTCGCTCCGGCACCGCGCGAAGGCGCGTCTGGGGCTGCCGAGCGTGGACGACGCTCACGTCGGCGCGGTGACGTTCGTGCAGCGCTCGGACTCGGCGTTGAGGCTCAATGTCCACGCCCACTCGCTGTTTCTCGATGGCGTCTACCTGCGCGCTTCGAGCGGCGCGCTCGCGTTCCACGCGCTCGGCATGCCGACGTTCGCGGAGGTCGAGCAGGTCGCGCGGTGGACGCACGCGCGGATCCAGAAGGTGCTGCTCGCGCACGGTCGCACGCTCGACGGCCTCGGCGATGAGCCCGCGGAGCTGACGCACGATCAGCCGGTGCTGGCGTCCTGCTACGCGGCGTCTGCCGGCGACGTGCAGCTCCTCGGCGAGAGCGCGGGGCAAAGGACGCTGAAGCTCGTGCAGCCTGTGCGCGCGGTGCGCCAAGAGGCGCGCGCGCTCGCAGAATATGGCGGCGTGAACGTGCACGCGGAGGTGGCGATCGACGGCCGTGATCGGCAGCGACTCGAGCACGTTCTGCGCTACATGGCGCGGCCTCCGCTGGCGCTCGACCGGCTCTCGCTGCGCGACGACGGGCAGGTCGTGTACCGGTTCAAGAAGGCGTGGCGCGATGGGACACACGGCGTGGTGCTGTCGCCCGAGGACTTCATCGCGCGGTTGTGCGCGCTGGTGCCGCCTCCGCGGTTCCATTTGATGCGCTACCTCGGCGTGCTCGCGGGGCACTCGTCGCTCCGTGCCGAGGTGGTCCCGAAGAAGGCCGCCGCACCGCCTGAGTCGCCGAAGCAGCTCCCGCTGTTCGACGAGGCGGACGAGCCGACGACGTCCGCGAAGAGCGCCTCGAAGAAGACAGCCGAGCCGTCGAGGCACCCATGGCCGTGGCTGCTTCAGCGCGTGTTCGCGGTGGACGTGCTGAAGTGCCAGAAATGCAGCGGCCGGTTACGGATCGTCGAGATCGCCAAGAAGCCCGACGACGTGTCGCGCGTGCTCGGCGAGCGCGGCTACGCGAGAGCGCCGCCGAGAGCGCCACCCATCGCCGAGCTGCCGGTGTCCCCGCACGGGCAGCTGCGCCTTGTCTTCAAGTGAGCTCGACGACCTGAGCGGCTGCGCAGAGCGCGGCAAGGGAGACGTGCGCCTAGCGCGTGAAAGGCGGCCGAAAGCGAGGGCTCCCGCGTCGCCGAAGACCGTCCAGAGGACCCGCATCGACGCCGAGATTGTGCTTCGGAGCACCCTCGCGTAGGGTTCACCGGTGCATGGAGCGGGGACTGCCACATGGAGACGCGGCGCGGAGGGCGTTCGGATGGCCTACGCGCTCCACTGCATCCCGAGATGCGGTAGTTGGGAGAGTCTCGGGCACGCAGACCGGTTCCACAGCCGCGTACGTCGGCGACGGTATTGACGTCTCTCGCCTCGAAGGAGCGCATCATGAACAATCAGGCGATCGTCGTTGGCAGCTTGGTGGTCGTCGCGCTCGCAGCTCTTCTTCCCGGCAGTGCCTGCGGTGGAGGCATGAGCGCGAGCGACCAATGCTACGCCGCGCTGGCATCGCGCAGCATGGATTCCACGACCCGTTCCGTAGAAGCCCTGCGATGTGACCAAGCTCGTTCCGAAGGTCGAGCAGACCAGCGTCACCGCGAGGACCGTTACGACACCCGCCTCCTTCACAACACCGCCCGTCGGGACGAGAACCGGCGAGCCGTGGCAAACGTCCGCACCGCACCGCGTGTTCCCGAGGTCGGGGGAACCCTCCGCGAGGCTGCCATGATCTGCGAGTCCCAGGGCGGCATCACGCAGGCGGACCCACGGACGCACATCCGCATGTGCCGCGTGAGCGGCGGCCTGCTCTACAGCTTTGTCATCGACGGAGACAGCGTCATCACGCGAGTGGAGGCCTACTACGAGGGTGCCGACGTCCAGGATATTGTCCAACGTGGTCGCGCTCGACTCGGTGAGCCCGACGTGACTGTTGTCGAGGGGGTACGCGTGTTCACTTGGCGCACGGCAGACCTCGTCCGCTCCGTTGCAGTCATCGACCGCGGGGTGCGGGTCAGCACGAGCCGACCTGCTCCGAGTCCATGACCTCCAGCGCAGCTGCGCCAGCGGCCGCATCCCACTCTTTCATCGCTGCTCCGGCAGCCCTCGTGCGCTCACCAGAAAGATGCCTCCATGAATCACAGCGGTGCAAGAGCAGTTCTCTTCTTCGTCGGCGCAGTCCTGGGCGTGCTGATCGTCCGCGCACTCTTCCTTGAACCCATTGAAGAGGCCGGTTGGCGGATGTTCTGGGAGGGCGCTTCTCAGGGCAACAGCATGCCCGCCTCGACGGTGCTCCATTCGACGACATTCGCAAAGTGCACCGGTGGTTTCGTTGTCGGTGGTGTCATAGGATTGGGGCTCTCGCTTCTGCTTCGCAAGAAGCCAGATCAGCCGAAGTGACAGACCGCAGGCGGTCCCTCTCGGGCCTGTCGTGGTCTTCTTCAACCATTCCGCGGTCGAGGCAGGGGCGCATTAGTCTTCGGTGACTCTTGGTGGAGACCTGCCATGCCCAGCGACAGCCACAACTTCGAGCACTCGACCTACCGCGAGCACCTCGTCGAGCACCTCTTCATGGCCGACCTCATGCAGACCGCCTGGCTGCACGGACACCTCATGATCGAGGTCCTGCGATGCGAGGCCGACATCCACGGATACGACCTCGTGCTGGGGTGCATGGATGTCGTTCGGCATGTCCAGCTGAAGTCGTCCACTGACACTGCCAAGGCCGGGTATCAGAAGGTCAACATGCGGCTGGCTGAGAAGCCGGCTGGGTGCGTGGTCTGGGTGAAGATGAAGGAGCTCCCGGACCTGGGCCGCATCGAGCTCTCCTACTCGTTCTTCGGCGGCGGGCCCAATGAGAAGCTGCCCATCATCAACAAGCACAAGGTCGCGAAGCACGCGAAGGCCAACGCCGACGGGGTGAAGAGCGAGCGGCCCAATATCCGCAAGGTCTTGAGGAGCGAGTTCAAGCCCGTCATCGGCGGAATGACGGACCTGCTCACGCTCCTGTTCGGGGAGGCGATGCCGGCCGTTGTGAGGTGAGGCTGGTCGCCTACGCTGACGGCCGCAGCCTTGCCTCAGCCCACGGCATCCGAGGTACCCCGGGGATGGAACCGGGGCATAGATGGCCGGTTAACAAAAAACTGAACGAGTTCGATCGGTTGCGTCCTCGCTGCCGAACCAGGTTGCGGGTCGCGCGGGGACCTGATCTTCTCCGCCACCATGGACGGAGCCGAACTTCAGGATTTGCTGCGGACCCTGCTTCCGGACGAGGTGCTGCTGGAGGTCGCGACCGCGACGGGCTTCCACCAGCGCGACCGGAAGCGCGACGCGCTGACGTTTCTGCGCACGATGCTGGTGTCGGCGTCGAGCCCCTCGGGCGGACGCCAGGCCGACATGATGCGGCAGTACTTCGAGGCGGGCGCGCCGAGGATCGCTCGCGGCTCGTTCTACGACTGGTTCGGGCCACCGCTCGAGAAGGCGACCGCGGAGCTCGCGCAGATCGCGCTCTCGTTCGCGCGGGCCCAGGAGGTGGATCTCCCCGGTGTGCTCGGCGGCGTGCGTGACTGGCGCATCGTCGACAGCACGACGGTGAAGCTCCATCCCGCGCTGCAGGCCGTGTATCCCGGCGCGGGTGACTACGCCGCGGTGAAGGTTCACAAGACGGTCTCGGTCGGCTGCGGCACGGTCGTCGACTACCACTTCAGTCCCGCGCGCGAACACGACTCGACCCATCTCACGATCGACGAGAGCTGGCGCGGGATGGGGCTCCTGGTCGACCTCGGCTACGCAAGCTTCGAGCGCCTGCGACGGTGCCAGGAGTTCGGCGTGAAAGTGGTTGTTCGGCTCAAGCACAACTGGAAGCCGAAGGTCACCAGAGTCGCCCGCGCCGACCTCAAGAAGACCTTCGTGCCAGGGACCGATCTCGACCTCTTCCTCGATGACGTCTTCCTCGAAGTCGGCAACGTCATCGACGTCGACGTCACCCTCGGGGGCGACGCGCTCCCGATGCGACTCGTCGGCGTGCTCGCGCCTACCAAAGGTCATCGCTTCTACCTGACGAACCTGCCGCGCTCGGTCGGCCCGCACTCGGTGGCCGACCTCTACCGCGTGCGCTGGGAGGTCGAGAGCAGCAACAAACTCGACAAGTCGAATCTGCGACTCGACGAGATCGACGCGCAGCGCCCTGCGGCCGTGAACGCGCTGCTGCACGCCTCCATGATCGCGTCGGTCCTGATCGGCTCGATCGTCCACCGACACAACCTGGCGCATCGGCCCGCCGCAGGTCCGCGGAACGAGGCACCGCTGCACCACCGGCTCGTTGCGCTCATGGTCGCGCAATGTGCCTACCGCATCGCGTGTGCGTTCCACCTCGAGGGCGAAGCCGCCGCCCGTGAGTGGGAACACCTCGCCGCCGTGATCGTGCACGTGGGAAAGGACCCGAACTGGAGGAGCAAGCCATCGATTCTCGATCAACTCCGCGGCTGGAAGGCCCCCGCCCGCGCGAAGAACAAGCTTTCTCGAAGGCGCGCGCTTTAACCGATCACTCATGCGGCGCCGCCATCCGCTACACGCTCGGCCAGTGGGACGAGCTCGGCGTCTTCCTCGACGACGCCCGCGTGCCGCTCGACCAACAACGCCTCCGAGCGCGCGCTGCGCAGGGTCGCGCTCGGCCGCAAGAACTACCTCTTCGTCGGCGACGTCGCCGCCGGCCAGAGCCTCGCCGGCCTCTACTCGCTCGTCGCCACCTGCGAATCGCGCGGAATCAACCCCTTCGACTACCTCACCGACGTCCTCGCCCGCGTGCAGGATCACCCCGCGAACGCCATCGACGACTTGCTCCCCGCCGCCTGGGCCGCCGCGAACTGCACGTCGATCCGCGCGCCCGTCGCGACGGGGGTCGCCGGACGGTTACGATGGGTCAGGTTGAAGGGCGGGCTGCATAGTCAAACCGTCCGCAGAACGGGGGAGGTTCAGCCTGAACCCCACCCGTAGCCGTTGACTCCCCGCGGGGCGTCCGTCAACCTCCGCGCGCGCCGGGTCGGGTGGACGCGTCGCCGACCCCGGCCGGCCTCGCGTGGGAGCCGTCTGCGGCCCTGCCCGCGCGATGCGCGCGCCCGATCCGTCAACGTCAAGCAGCCAAGCAACCTGGAGCACCGTCATGGCCCGCGAGTTCCCCCTCGAGCGTACCCGCAACATCGGCATCATCGCCCACATCGACGCCGGCAAGACGACGACGACGGAGCGCATCCTCTACTACACCGGGATGACGCACCGCATCGGCGAGGTCCACGAGGGCGCGACCACGACCGACTACATGGAGCAGGAGCGTGAGCGCGGCATCACGATCACCTCGGCGGCCGTGACCTGCTCGTGGCGTCGCCGCATCGGGCAGGAGGGCTTCGACGCGAAGAAGAGCCCCGAGTACCGGATCAACATCATCGACACGCCCGGGCACGTCGACTTCACCATCGAGGTCGAGCGCTCGCTGCGCGTCCTCGACGGCGCGTGCGTCGTGTTCGACGGCGTCGCGGGCGTCGAGCCGCAGTCGGAGACGGTGTGGCGCCAGGCGGATCGCTACGGCGTCCCGCGCATGTGTTACGTCAACAAGCTCGACCGCACGGGCGCGAACTTCTTCCGCTGCGTCGACATGATCGTCGAGCGCCTCAAGGCCAAGCCCGCCGTCATGACCCTGCCCATCGGCGCGGAAGCGACGTTCACCGGCCTGATCGACCTCGTCCGCATGAAGTCGATCACCTGGAAGAACGAGGACATGGGCTCCGAGTACCAGCTCGGCCCGATCCCCGCGGAGTACGCCGATCAGGCCGCCGAGTGGCGCGACAAGCTGCTCTCGCAGTGTGGCGACGTCGACGACGACATCGCGGAGAAGTACCTCGAGGGCCAGGAGATCGGCGAAGAAGAGCTGGTCGCGGCGCTCCGCAAGGCGACCATCGCGCTCAAGCTCGTGCCGACCTTCTGCGGCTCCTCCTTCAAGAACAAGGGCGTGCAGTACCTGCTCGACTCCGTCCTCGACTACCTCCCGTCGCCGGTCGACATCCCGCCCGTCAACGCGAAGGACCTCCACGACGAGACGAACATCATCGTCCGTCACGCGACGGACGACGAGCCGCTCACCGCGCTCGCCTTCAAGCTGCTGAACGACAAGTTCGGTCTGCTCACGTTCATCCGCGTCTACTCGGGTGTGCTCAAGAAGGGCATGACCGTGCTCAACGCGCGCACCGGCAAGCGCGTCCGCCTTGGACGCCTCGTGCTGATGCATGCGGACAAGCGCAACGAGATCGAGGAGTGCTACGCGGGCAACATCTGCGCAGCCATGGGCGTCGAGTGCGTGACCGGTGACACCTTCTGCGACGAAGATCACCCCGTCGTGCTCGAGCGCCTCACGGTGCCGCCGGCCGTCGTCACGCTCGCCATCGAGCCGAAGACCAAGCTCGACCAGGAGAAGATGGGCGTCGGTCTCGCGCGTCTTGCAGCGGAAGATCCGAGCCTCCGCCTGAAGACGGACGAGGAGACGGGCCAGACCACGATCGCCGGCATGGGCGAGCTGCACCTCGAGATCATCGTCGACCGCCTCAAGCGCGAGTTCGGCGTCGAGATCAACGTCGGCAAGCCGCAGGTCGCGTACCGCGAAACGATCACGAGGCGTCAGGAAGAGGACAACACCTACAAGAAGCAGACTGGCGGCAAGGGCCAGTACGCGAAGGTGACGATCGTGATCGAGCCGAACGAGTCCGGGAAGGGCTTCGAGTTCATCAACGACACGGTCGGCGGCACGGTGCCGAAGGAGTTCATCCCCGGCGTCGAGAAGGGCGTCATCGGCGCGCTCGCGCGCGGCATCCGCGCGGGTTACCCGGTCGTCGACGTGAAGTGCTCGCTGACCGATGGCGGCTTCCACGCCGTCGACTCGGACGCGCGCACCTTCGAGATCTGCGCCTCGCAGGCGTTCCAAGAGGCGGCCAGGAAGGCCGGCCCGATCATCCTCGAGCCCTTCATGAAGGTCGAGGTCGTGACCCCGGAAGACTGGATGGGTGAGGTCATCGGCGACCTCAACGCGCGCCGTGGTCAGGTCCAGTCGATGGACGACCGCGCGGGCATGAAGGTCATCACCGCGAACGTCCCGCTCGCCGAGATGTTCGGCTACGCGAACTCGGTGCGCAGCCGCACGCAGGGCCGCGCGAGCTACACGATGGAGTTCAGCCACTACGACTCGGTGCCGAACGCCCTCGCCGAGCAGATCATCGCCAAGGCGAGCGCGAAGTAGCGCCGACTCGCTGAGCGCGCGGAGCGAAAGCGCTGCGTGAACACCGACTGACGGCCACCTCCGGGTGGCCGTTCGTCGTTGTAAGTGTCTGATTTGCAAGCACTTCAAGGCGTCAGCGCGAGCGTGCGGCCATCCGTGCGGGCGATGACGCCGCCGAGCTGATCGATCCGCAGCACGCGCGCGCCCGCTGCGCCGAGCCGCGCGAGCACCTCGGCGTGCGGATGCCCGAAGGTGTTGCCGCGGCCCGCGCTCACGACCGCGTAGCGCGGCCGCACCGCGCGCAGAAACGCGCGCCCCGACGAGGTGCGCGAGCCGTGGTGCGGCACTTTGAGCACGTCGGCGCGCAGGCGTGCCGCGTCGTGGCGAACGAGCGCGCGCTCGGCCTCGCGCTCGACGTCGCCCGCGAGGAGCAACGTGTGCGCGCCCATCGTCACGCGCAGCACGAGCGAGTTGTCGTTGGGCTCGAGCAGCGTGTCGAAGTGCGGGCAGGGCCAGAGCACCTCGACGCGCGCGGCGCCGAACGCGCGGGGCGCGCCGCAGAGCGTCTCCGGTCCGACGAGGCGTGTGCCGCGTCGCTGCGCGTCGGTGAGCAGGCGCGACGCCTCGCCGTCGGGCTCTTCCGCGCGCCCCTGACCGCCGTCCCACACCTCGCGCACGCGCGCGCTCGCGAGCACGGCCTTCGCGCCGCCGTAGTGATCGGGGTGCGGGTGCGTGATGACGAGCACGTCCACCGCGCTGCGCCGCCGCGCGCGCAGGAGCGGGACGATCGCGTGCGCGCCCGGGTCCGGCCCGCCGCGGGGCGCGCCCCCCGCGTCGACGAGCATCAGCGTGCCGTCGGGCATGTCGAGCAGCGCCGCGTCGCCTTGCCCGACGTCGAGGAAGGTCGCGCGGAGCACGCCGCGCGGGGCCTCGACCGCGCGCAGGTGCGCCTCCGCCGCGCAGAGCGCGAGCGCGCCGAGGGCCAGAACGAGCAGGCGATCGCGCCAGCTGCGCGCCGCGAAGAGCAGCCCGCACGTGGCCGCGAGCGCGAGGCCTTCGGGGACGGACAGGGGCGGGAGCGCGCGCCCGAGCGGCACCGCGGCGAACGCCTCGCACGCGGCGAGGAAGGCGCGCGTGCAGGTCTCGAGCGGCGCGGCCGTGAGCGGCGCGAGCGGCGCGAGCAGCGGCGCGACGAGCGCGTGCGCCGCGGCGAGCGGCAGCAGCACGAACGACCCGACGGGGACGAGCGCGAGGTTCGCCGCGACGCCCACGAGCGGCACACCCTCGAAGCACCACACGACGAGCGGCGCGGTCGCCAGCGTGGTGCGCACGCTCGCGGTCGCGGCCTCGCGCAGCACCGCGGTGGTCCGCGCGCCGGGGCGCAGCCCGCTGCCCTCCGTAGGGGGCGTGTCGCCGGACCGGCTGCCGACGAGCGCCGCGGTCGCGAGCACCGAGAGCAGCAGGGCAGGGCGCATCGCGTCGGCGGGTGACCACGCGGCGAGGACGATCGCGGCGAGCGCGGCGACGGGCCCGGCGCGCGGGCGACGCCCGCAGGCGACGAGGGTGAAGGACGTCGCGGCCGCGATCGCGGCGCGCCACGCGCTCGGCGCGCCCCCGGCCAGCGCGGCGTAGAGCAGCGCGAGCGGCACCCCGAGGGCCGCCGCGACGCGCCCGACGTCGACGCGCGCGGCGAGCGGCGTCCACAGCATGAGCATCCGCCGCAGCGCGACCACGAGCAGCCCGACGAGGATCACGACGCGCAGCCCCGAGACCGCCAGCACGTGTGCGAGCCCCGCGGCCGCGCCGACCAGCTCGTCGACGGCCTCGCCCTCGCCGAGCACGAGCGCGCGCGCGACGCCGGCCGTGCGCGCCGTGAGCGTCGCGTCGAGCGCGTCGCGCACCGCGGCCCGCGTCCGCCCGATCCACGCGGCCGGCCACGGCGCGCCGAGCGACTCGACGCGCGTGCCCGCGCGCACCCGGGCGACGCCGTCCAACACGCCGCCCGCCGGCCAGCGGGGGTGGGGCGTCGGGTTCGCGGAACGTGGTCGCGGGCCGCGAGCCGCACGAGCGCGCGGACGCGCTCCTCGACGAGCGCGCGCGCCCATCCGTCGCGAAGGCGGGCCGCAGGCGGACGCGCAAGCCCGGTGGGAGCGGGCTGCGCCCCGCATCGAGCCACGCGCCGCCCGTGACGCGCACGATCGCCTCCCCGACGCGCGCGCGCTCGGTGACGCCCACGAGCCGCGCCTCCCCCTGCGCCTGAGCCCCGCCTCGGCCGGCCCCGTGACCCGCGCACCGAGCCCCGCGAGCAGCGCGGCGCCCGCGCACGCGACCCGCCCGGCCCGCGCGAGGCGCGGTCCGCCTTCGAGGCCGAGCAGCCCCGCCAGCGTCCCGAGGCACAGCGCCGCGAGCCCGGCCCCGACGCGCCAGGGCCCCTCCGCGCACACCCCGGCGAGCCCCAGCCCCGCGAGCCACGCCGCCGCGATCCACCCGAGCCCCGCGCTGCCGTCCGCCATGCCCGCGCCCGAGCAGCCTCCGTGCCGCGCCGCCATCCGCGAAATCAGGGCGGTTTCTCGCTCACCCGGGTGGCGGGCGCCGCCGACCGCCCGGCGGCCGCCACCACGCTTGACATCGCGCCTTCGTCCCCTACATACAGCCCCGAACCTGACCCTTACGCATGCGTCAGGGTTGGGGCCGGTTCCTGACTCCCGGGTACATCCACCCACCCAGCGACCCCGAGACGGCGACGCGATGACCATCCAACTCCCCATCCACCGGCCCGGCCTCGCGCTCGTGCGCGGTCCCGAGTCCGCGTCCGGCCCCGAGGCGGCGGCGCACGGCGACAAGCCGCTCCGCGTCGGCGACCTCGCGCGGCTGACGGGCAAGACGGTGCGGGCGCTCCACCTCTACGAGCAGCTCGAGCTCCTCGAGCCGATCGAGCGCAGCAAGGGCGGCTTCCGCCTCTACGCGGCCGACTCCGTCACCCGCGTGCACTTCATCGCCAAGCTCCAGGACCTCGGCTTCTCGCTCGGCGACATCCGCGAGATCGTGCGCTCCTGGTCCGCGAGCGGCTCTGCGCCGGGCGCGATGGCCCGGATGCGCGTCCTCTACCGCGCCAAGCTCGAGGAGACGCGCGCGCAGGTCGAGCGGCTCCGCGCGCTCGAGGTCGAGCTCGCCGCGAGCCTCGACTACCTCGAGACCTGCGACACCTGCGATCCGAATCGCCTCATCGCCTCCTGCTGTTCCTGCGACAAGCACGCCTCCGACGAGACCGCCCCGGAGCTCGTCGCCGGCCTCTCCGCGCACTGACCCCCGCCGCGCCCGCCACCTGAGACACCCCATGGCCATCCAGCTCCCGATCTACATGGACAACCACGCGACGACGCCGACGGACCCGCGCGTCGTCGAGGCGATGCTGCCCTTCTTCACGCAGAAGTTCGGCAACGCCGCGAGCCGCAACCACAGCTTCGGCTGGGCGTCGGAGGAGGCCGTCGAGTACGCGCGCGAGCAGGTCGCGAAGCTCGTCGGCGCCAAGAGCGAGAAGGAGATCGTCTGGACGAGCGGCGCGACCGAGTCCAACAACCTCGCGATCAAGGGCGTCGCCGAGTTCTACAAGGACAAGGGCAACCACATCGTCACGACGCGCACCGAGCACAAGGCCGTGCTCGACACGTGCAAGCGGCTCGAGCGCGAGGGCTACGAGGTCACGTACCTCGACGTCGCGAAGGACGGCCTCGTCGACCCGGACGACGTGAAGAAGGCCCTCACGCCGAAGACGATCCTCGTCTCCGTGATGCTCGCGAACAACGAGGTCGGCACCGTGCAGCCGATCGCCGAGATCGGCCGCATCACGCGCGCCGCGGGCGTGCTGCTGCACACCGACGCGGTGCAGGGCGTCGGCAAGATCGAGTTCGACGTCGAGGCGATGGGCGTGGACCTCGCCTCGCTCACCGCGCACAAGATGTACGGCCCGAAGGGCGTCGGCGCGCTCTACGTGCGGCGCAACAAGCCGCGCGTGCGCCTCGTCGCGCAGCTCGACGGCGGCGGCCACGAGCGCGGCATGCGCTCGGGCACGCTCAACACGCCCGGGATCGTCGGCTTCGGCAAGGCCGCGGAGATCCTCACGCGCGAGTGGCGCGAGGAGGCGCAGCGCCTCTTCGCCCTGCGGCAGCGGCTCCGCGGCAAGCTCTTCGGCGCGCTCGAGGACCTGCACCTCAACGGCGCCGACGACCCGCGGCGGCTGCCCGGCAACCTCAACGTCTCGTTCACCTTCGTCGAGGGCGAGGCGATGATGATGGCCATCAAGGACGTCGCGGTGTCGTCCGGCAGCGCGTGCACCAGCGCGAGCCTCGAGCCGAGCTACGTGCTCCGCGCGATGGGCGTCGGCGAGGACGAGGCGCACTCGTCGATCCGCTTCGGCCTCGGGCGCTTCAACACCGAGGAGGAGGTCGACTACGTGGCCGACCTCGTCATCCGTCACGTCAAGCGGCTGCGCGACATGTCGCCGCTCTGGGAGATGCACCGCGAGGGCATCGACTTGAAGTCCATCCAGTGGGCGGCGCACTGAGCGCCCGTCCCCAACAGCCTCCAGGAAGCGACCATGGCCTACTCCGACAAAGTCATCGATCACTACGAGAATCCCCGCAACGTCGGCACGCTCGACAAGGACGACCCGTCCGTCGGCACCGGCCTCGTCGGCGCGCCCGCGTGCGGCGACGTCATGCGCCTGCAGCTCAAGATCAACCCGGAGACGGAGATCGTCGAGGACGCGAAGTTCAAGACCTTCGGCTGCGGCAGCGCGATCGCGTCGTCGTCGCTCGTCACCGAGTGGGTGAAGGGCAAGACCATCGACGAGGCCATGGCGCTGCAGAACACGCAGATCGTCGAGGAGTTGAACCTCCCGCCCGTGAAGATCCACTGCTCGGTCCTCGCCGAGGACGCCATCAAGAGCGCCATCGCCGACTTCAGGAAGAAGAAGGCCGAGCGCGCCGCCGGCTGAGCGCGGGAGACCCCATGAACACCGACACGCAGACCGCGACCCCGCCCGATGCCGCGCTCGCCCCCCCGGGCGTCGACGTGGGCGCGCCCGCGGCGGACGCTGGGCCGGGCCGCATCGAGCTCACGCCGAAGGCCGTCGAGATGGCGCGCAAGGCGCTGCTCAAGCGCGGCACGCCGGAGGCGGCGCTGCGCGTCGGCGTGCGCGGTGGTGGCTGCTCGGGCGCGAGCTACGTCATCGAGTTCGCCGACAAGATCCGCGCGCGGGATCTCGTCTTCGAGTTCGACGACGTGAAGGTCGTCACCGACCCGAAGAGCCTCGTCTACCTGCGCGGCAGCATCCTCGACTACGAGGTGAAGCTGATGCAGCACGGCTTCAAGTTCCTCAACCCGAACGAGCGCGCGGCCTGCGGCTGCGGCACGTCGTTCGGGATCTGAGCGTCCGCTCCCCGCGCCGTGGAGAATCCCTTCGACGTGCTCGGGCTGCCCGCCCGCTTCGCGCTCGATGCGGCGGAGCTCGAGCGCCGCTACCGCGCCGTGCAGCGGGCCGTGCACCCCGATCGGCACGCGGGTGCGGCGCCCGCGGTGCGGCGCGCGGCGCTCTCCGGCGCGGTGAGCGCGAGCCAAGCGTACCGCACGCTGCGAGACGAGCTCGCGCGCGCGGAGGCGCTGCTCACGGTGCTCGGCGCACCCGCGGCCGCACCGCAGGCCGACCCGGGGCTGCTAATGGAGATGATGACGCTGCGCGAGTCGCTCGAAGAGGCGCGCGGCGATGCGCGACGCGTCGCGTCGCTCCGCGCGGAGGTCGAGGGCGCGCGTGCGTCGGCGCTCGACGCGCTCGGCGCGGCCTTCGACGCCGCCGACCTCGCGCGCGCCGCTGCGCTCCTCGGCCGACTGCGCTACCACCGCCGCTTCCTCGACGAGGTCGCGGCCCTCGAGGACGAAGGCGCGCCGCCTCCCGCGCGCTGACGCGGCCCCTCTCCGCCGCCGCAGAGCCCCACGATGTCCCTCCTCCAGATCCACGACCCGGCGGCCGCGCCGACGCCCATCGGCATCGACCTCGGCACCACGAACAGCCTCGTCGCCTACGTGACGACGCTCGGCCGCCCCACGGCCATCACCGACTGCGACGGCGAAGCGCTCGTGCCCTCGGTCGTGCACTACCCCGAGCAGGGCCCGCCGCGCGTCGGGCGCGAGGCGAAGGCGCTCGCCGTCGCGCACCCGCGCGACACGCTCGTGAGCGTCAAGCGCTTCATGGGTCGCGGCGCGGGCGACCCGGAGACGCGCCGCCTCGGGCCATACCGCTTCGCGACCGACGAAGGCCCCGTCGTGCGCTTCGCGGTCGCGGGCGCGCGCGTGATCACGCCGATCGAGGCGAGCGCGGAGATCCTCCGCACGCTCCGCGAGAACGCCGAGGACGAGCTCGGCCGCGTCGGCGGCGCGGTCATCACCGTGCCCGCGTACTTCGACGACGCACAGCGCCAGGCGACGAAGGACGCCGCGCGCCTCGCGGGGATCGAGGTCCTGCGGCTCCTCAACGAGCCCACGGCCGCGGCGCTCGCCTACGGCCTGGAGAGCTAAGGAAAACGGCACGTTCGTCGTGTACGACCTCGGCGGCGGCACCTTCGACGTGACCGTGCTCGTGCTCGACGACGGCGTCTTCCAGGTGCGCGCGACGGGCGGCGACACGCAGCTCGGCGGCGACGACCTCGATCGCGCGATCGCCGAGCGCCTGCTCACGGAGCTCGGCGAGGGACCCGACGCGTCACCGTCGCTCGTGCGCGCCACGCTCGACGCCGCGCGCGCCGCGAAGCACGCGCTCACCGGCGCCGAAGAGGCCTCTGTGCGCGTCGAGGCGCCGGGGCGCGCGCCCTTCGAGACGCGCCTCACGCGCGACGCGTTCGAGGCGCTCGCGCGGCCGATCGTCGAGCGCACCGGCCCGACGTGCCGGCGTGCGCTCCGGGACGCGGGCGTCGCGGCCACGGAGCTCGATGGCGTCATCCTCGTCGGTGGCGCGACGCGCGTGCCGCTCGTGCGCCGCTACGTCACCGAGCTCTTCGGGCGCGCGCCGCTCGACACGATCGACCCGGATCAGGTCGTCGCGCTCGGCGCCGCGGTGCAGGCCGATCTGCTCGCGGGCGCAGGACCGCGCGAGGACGTGCTGCTCCTCGACGTGCTGCCGCTCTCGCTCGGCATCGAGACGATGGGCGGCGTCGTCGAGCGCATCCTGCCCCGCAACACCGCGATCCCCGCGGGCGCGCAGCAGACCTTCACCACCTACGCCGATCAGCAGACGGGCTTCGAGCTGCACGTCGTGCAGGGCGAGCGCGAGCTCGCGAGCGACTGCCGCTCTCTTGCGCGCTTCACGCTGCGCGGGATCCCGCCGATGCCCGCGGGCCTGGCGCGGCTCGAGCTCAGCTTCCGCGTCGACGCCGACGGCCTGCTCTCGGTGACGGCGCGCGAGACGACGACGGGCACCGAGACGCGCGTCGAGGTGAAGCCGAGCTACGGCCTCAGCGACGAGGAGGTCGAGCGGATGCTCGTCGATGCCTACGAGCACGGCGAGGACGACATCGCGCGGCGCAACCTCGCCGAGCAGCGCGTCGAGGCGGCGCGCGTGCTCGCGGCCACGGAGCAGGCGCTCGCGGCCGACGGCGCGCTGATCGACGACGCGGCCGAACGCGCGGCGATCGACGCGGCGCTCGAGGCGCTGCGCGCGGCGGTCGCCGGCAGCGACCACCGCGTAATCGCTGCGCGCATCGACGCGCTCGACCACACGGCGAAGGCCTTCGCGGGGCGGCGCATGGACCGCGCGATCCGCACCGCGCTGCGGGGGCGCAGCGCCGCGGACCTCGCGAGCGAGACGGAGCACGCGCGCGGGATCGAGCCGCACCTCGGCGGCGCGGCGGGGGGCCCCGCGCCCACGGATGACGAGCCGCGGAGCGACGCTCCGGAGGAGGGTTGATGCCGCGCGTACGTTTTCTCAAGGAAAATATGGAGATCGACGTCCCCGCGGGCACCACGATCCTGCAGGCGGCGAAGGCCGTCGGCGCGCCGCAGGGCGATCGCTGCGGCGGCGTGTGCGCGTGCTCGACGTGCCACGTCTACGTGACGCGCGGCTTCGACCACGCGGGCGAGATCGAGGACGAGGAGTTCGACATCCTCGACAAGGCCTTCGACGTCCGCGCGACGAGCCGCCTCGGCTGCCAGGCGCGCGTGCAGGGCGACGTCGACGTCGAGATCACGGACGAGAGCTTCCAAGCCTTCCTCGACGAGCACCCCGGTGAGCGCGACGCCGCGCTCGCGCTCCGCAAGCGCGGGTGAGCACGGCACCGCGCGACCCCGTCGCGCCGCGGGCTCGCCGCGACGGGGTGTCGTCCGCCGTCGCGGTCACGCTGATCGCGCTGGTCGCCGCGCTGGCGCTCGCGGGCGCGCGCGTCGCCGTGGATCCGCGCACGTTCTGCGGCGATGCCGCGGGGGTCGTCGGGCCGGGTGCCGCCGCGCTCGGGCTCGCGCCGCAGACGCTCACGCTCGCGGCGTGGCTCGGCGCGCTCGCCCTCGCAGGCGTCGCCGCGTGGGTGCATGCGCGCGCACGCGAATGCATCTGCGATACCACTGCATGTTCGTTGCAAGAAAAGCCGCTGCGCGACGCGGACGCCGCCGCCCCGACGTCTCGCATCGCGCGCGCCGCGCGGCTCGGCGTGCTCGCGGCGCTCGTCGCGGGCGCTGCGCTGCGCGTGCGCGACGCCGTGCGCGGGCCGTGGGACATCGACGAACCCTGGGCCTATCCGACGCGCGCGTCGCTGTTCGACGACAGCCACGACGCGCTCGTGCATCCGCCGCTCGGCAGGGCGCTCTTCGAGGGGTGGTGCGCGCTCGCGGGCTGGGCGCCGGGCGCGTCGCGCGGCCTGCTGCGGGCGCCCTCCGCGCTGTTTGGCACGCTCGCCCTCGCGCTGGTCGCAGGGCTCTGCGCGCAGCGTCTCGCGCGCACCGTGCGGCCCGCGTGGTGGGGGGCTGCGCCGCTCGCTGCCGCGCTGTTCGCCGCGCTCGCGCCCGGGGCGCGCGAGGCCGCCGCGCTCGCCCGGCCCTATGCGCTCGCGACGCTGCCCGTCGTGCTGCTCGTCGTCGTCGTGCTCGACGCGGACGGCCGGCGACTCACGCCGCGTGAGGCCGCCGCGGCCGCGCTCTCCGCCGCGCTCGCGACGTGGGCGGACCTGCCCGCGGGGCTCTTCGCGGCGCTGGTGCTCGGGGCGCGCGCGGCGCAGGACGCCGCGTCAGGCCGCATGCGCGAGGCGCTCTCGCTCGTCGCCGGCGCGGGTCTCCCGGCGCTGCCGCTCGTGCCGGGCGCGCTCCGGGCGGCGTGGCTCGGCATCGACCCGGCGCGCTCGCCGATCGCGGGGCCGATCCCCGACCTCCGTCCGCTCGCGCAGACGTCGCTGCTCGCGCGCGCCGCGCCCCTCGCCGAGGCGCTCCTGCGTCCGCTCCCTGCGTCGGCGACCCTCGTCGCGCTCGCGTTCGTCCTCGGCGTCGCCCTGCGTCGCGGCAGGCGCTTGCCCGCGCTGGTCGTCAGCGCTCGCCGTGGGAGGCCCGCTCGCGCTCTCGGTCCTCGTGGCCCTGCGCGCCCGCAACGTCGCGTGGGCCCCGCTCGTCGTCTGCGCCGCGCTCTCCGTGCTCGCGCGGGCCTTGCCCCGGCGCGCGTCGTGCGATACACCCGGCCTCCCACGCGCGATTAGCTCAGCTGGATAGAGCGACGGCCTCCGGAGCCGTAGGTCGCAGGTTCGAATCCTGCATCGCGCGCCGCCTCTGCTGCAGGGCCTGCGCAACCCGCGTCGAGGCCCTCTCCGAAGCGCGACGGCGGCCGCTTCATCGCGCGGTTCGCATCTCGCGGGCCTTCGCATCGCGCGGGCCTTCGCATCGCGCGCGTCGTCGCATCCCACGCGTCGCGGCGCTACCCCCCGCCCATGGGCGAGCGGAGCACGAGACGCATCACCGTCGACGAGTTCCTGCCACAGATCGCGCAAGGCGAGCGCTTCGAGCTCGTCGATGGCGAGATCATCCGCAAGGCGGATCCCACGCCCGACCACGGCCTCGACCAGGCCAAACTCGTCGCATCTCTCGGGCCGCTGAATCGCCATGCGGGTGGGCCGCGCGGCCCCGGCGGCTGGTGGGTCATGACCGAGGTCGACACGCTCTACGCGAAGACGGGTGAGGTCTTTCGCCACGACGCGCAGGGCTATCGCCGTGACCTCCATCCCGAGTGCCCGTCCGGCTTCCCCTGTCTGCACGTCCCGCAGTGGGCCTGCGAGGTGCTCTCCCCCGGGAGCGCGCGCATCGATTGGATGAAGAAGCAGCGCACCCTCGCGGGCCCATCGGTGTGCCGCGTTCACTGACTGGTCGATCCACGCGTGCAGACATTGACTCATCTGCCCATAGATGCGTCATGGCGTCGTGGTCGCTGCGAGCGTGGGATGTCGCGCAGCCCGTGCCCTGCGGCGTCACCGCGATCGAGATCGTCTGAGCCGCTCAGCCCTGACGTGACGAACCAGCTTCGCTGCCCGCGAATCCCGGCGTCTTGTACGCGCGCACGCATCGCGATGTACGCCCTCGAGCGCGGACGCCACGACCAACGCCGGCAGGCCCTCTTCTCCGTAGGGTCGTCATGTGTTCACACGCACGCTGCCCGCGCACGTCAGCGTCGAGGGCACGGGCGTCGCAGTCGAGGTGGGGGCACGCTCGCGGTTGCGCGCGGTGGCGAGCGCGTCGTCGCTCGGACCACGAGCCCGTCGGTGTGCCTGGTCGTGAGCGGCGACGCGCACGCACGGCCGGGTCCCAAGACAGTCATCGATGGATCGCAGCGAGAGGGTGCGCGGACCCGCGACGCGTGCCCCTCGGAGAGATCGGCGTCGACGAGTCGCGCGTGCGGGGCGAGCGCGCGGATCAGCCACACGGCGCAAGCGATGTCGTGGAGCAGATCCCACGCGTGCCCGCTGCTGCCGTGCGACGGCATTGGGACGTCGAGATGCAGCGCGTCTCCCGCGGCGAGGGCGGGGGGCGCGGCACCGTCCCAGCGCGCGAGATCGACGCGGACGGGCGGACGGGCGTCGTCGTTCACGGCGCCTCGGGGACGCACACGGCGTGGCTCATCCCGCCTTCGTCGCACGCGCTGCGCGGTGACGCCATCGCGCAGGGGGTCGCGGCGCGCTCCGCGTGTCGCAGTGCCCTCCGCGCCTCGCGGTTGCTCGGCCGGAACGCGCGACGCACGATCCCGCTCATGCAGGGGCGCGCAGGCCATCCATGTTCGAGGGAATCTTCGGTGAGGGTGTCGTGCATGAGGCAGCGCTCGCGCCGTGTCGCGGGTGGCAGCGCGCGTGCGGCGCTGCATCGCTGGATCGGTGCGGCGCTCGTCGCGACGCTGCTCGTGCTCGGCGTAGGCGTCGAGGCGGCGGCGCAGCGCAGGCCGCGCCCGCCCGTGGCCCCGACGTGGGTGGACGAGGTGGACGTCGAGCTCGAGGAGGGATCGGAACCGCGCGAGCTGTCGCCGGGTCTGCGCGAGGCGGCGGAGGAGGGGGAGTCGCTGCCGGCCGAGCCCGCGCTCGCGCCGCGGCCGCAACCGCCCATCGCGCTCGCGGCGCAACGGGAGGCCACGCGCGCCTTCGACAGGCTCATGGCGCGGTCGCGCGGGCGGCGTGACGCGGCGGTGCGTCGTGCGCTCGCCGACCAACTCCACGCGTACGCGCTGCGGTATCCGGGGGCCGCGGAGACGCCGGTGGCGATCGGCCACGAGGCCACGCTGCTCACACAGGACATCTCGCGCACGACGTCGCCCGATGCGGTCGAGGGGACGCTGCGCCGCGTGGACGCGCTCGCGGAGCTGCCGGGCGCGCCGCTCGACGAGCTCGGTCGCACGCTCGAACAGACGCTCTCGGCGGCCTATCGCCGCCGGCCGATGCCCGAAGACCTCGTCGAGCGGCTCATCGCGCGGCACGGCGACGTGATGGACGGCATCGCGCTCCGCCTCCGCGAACAGCGTGAGCGTGACGCGGCCGACGCTGCCCTGGCCACCGATCCCGAGGCCCTCCGTGAGCGCGCCCGCGCCCGCGCGGAGCTGAACCGCTGCATCGATGCGTGCCTGAACTTCGAAGACGTCTGCACCGGCTATCGCCAGCGCGTGATCGTCTCGGGTGGTGGGCGTCTGTACGTACAGCGCCAGCGCGTCACCACCCGCTGCGCGGCGCGCCTCGAGGACTGCCAGATGGAGTGCGGCATGGCCGACGACGATCCGGAGTACGTCGGCGAGGATTGAGGCAATTGCGTCGCTGACAAGGGCCATTCGCTGTCATCGAACGTGGTTTGTGGGAAGTCGTGATGAATGGGATTCTCGATTCCCCTGTGGAAGGTTCCAGAGAATCCGTGGTTCACGCGTAGACGCCGCTCACCCCTCCACGCGCAGCGTGCTCGTGCCGTCGCCGCGGCGCTGGACGACGACGCGGGCCTGCAAACGCTCCTTCAGTTCGCTCACATGGCTGATGACGCCCACGCGCGTGCCGCGCGCCTGGAGCGCATCGAGGACGCTGAGCGCCGTGCCGAGCGTCTCCGGGTCGAGCGTGCCGAAACCCTCGTCGATGAACATCGAGGCGAGCTTGCGTCGCTGGCTCGCGAGCGTGGAGAGCCCGAGCGCGAGCGCGAGCGAGACGAGGAAGCGCTCGCCGCCCGACAACGTGGACACCGGTCGCATGGCGTCGGCGAGCTCGCGGTCGACCACGACCATGTCGAGCAGCGTGGTCGTCCGGGTCTTCTTGGCGGCGGTGTCGGGGGCGGCCTCTTCGAGACGGCGCAGCGCGTAGCGCGGGTGCAGCCGCGCGAGCTGCTCGTTGGCCGACGCGAGCAGCGAGTCGAAGGCGAGCGACTGCGCGTAGAGCGCGAACGAGCTGCCGTCGTTGCTGCCGATCAGCGAAGCGAGCTCGCCCCAGATCCCTTCGCGGTCGCGAATCGTGTCGAGCTCGCGCTGCCTGTCGTCGCGCAGGCTGCGTTGGGCGGCATCGTGCGTGCGCTGTTGGCGGTCTGCGCCGAGCCGTTGTTGGACCGTGTCGCGACGCTCCGCGTGCGCCGCGATCGCCGCGTCGAGCGCCTCCGGAGATTCCGCTGGTCGGCGCGATTCGGCCGATTTCAGGGCGTTTTGGGCCTCGGCGAGGAGCGCGGCGGCGGCCGTCGCGTCGCTGTCGAGCCGCTCGAGCGTCGCCTGGAGCGCCGCGAGTGCGTC
The DNA here is from genome assembly GCA_964202905.1 of Polyangiales bacterium. Taxonomy (GTDB): domain Bacteria; phylum Myxococcota_A; class Polyangia; order Polyangiales; family JADJQN01; genus CAIUAC01. The sequence continues at coordinate 62,549 of CAXNJO010000015.1, read as the reverse complement.
GTCGCCGAGGGCGAGGCGACGCGCGGCTTCGTCCTCGTCGAGACCGAGCGCGGCCAGCGTCCCGGCGTGCTTTTCGTAGGCTTCTTCGGCCTGGACGCGGTGCTCGCCGAGGTGCTTGGCGTGCTCGTCGCGACGGGCCCCGAGCACGGTCGTGTCGTGCTGCGCCCGGGCTGCCGCCAGCGTCGCGGCGGCGAGCGCCGCCTCGCACGCGGCGACGCGCGCCTTCGCCTCGCGCTCGACGTCGTCGGCGCGCCGACCGGCGAAGAGCGCGGCGCGCTCGGCGCCGAGCGTCTCGCGACGGGCTTCGAGCGCCGCAATCTGGGTCTCGAGGGGCGCGCGCCTGGCGTCGAGCACCTGGCGCGCCGTGTCGAGCTCGACGCGGGCACTCTCGAGCGCGCGGGCCTCGTCCGCGAGCCGCGCGTGCGTCGCCTGCTGCACGCCGTACGCGTCGGCGAGTTGAGACCACGCCTCGCGGCGGTCGCGCGGGTCGGCGCGGAACGCCGCGACGGCGCCGGGCACCGCGGCGAGCGCGTCGGCCGCGCGCGCCTCGCACTGGCGAATCCGCACCTCGAAGTCCGCGATGCGCTCCGCCTCGAGCCCGGCCTTCGCATGCGCGTCGTGCTGCCGCTGGGTCGCTTGCGCGGCGCCCTGCGCGGCCGCGCGCAGCGCGTCGGCGCGCGAGTCGCGGTGGTCCTTGGCCGCGCGCTCCGCGGCCTCGGCGTCGTCTGCGCTGCGCGTCGCGGCGTCGAGCGCGACGCGCTGCTCTGTCAACGTCGCGCGGAGCGCGTCGACCGATGCGGCGTGCGTGTCCGTGTCGGGGTCGGTCCCGAGGCCGAGTTGCGCACACGCCGCTGCGAGCGCCGGGAGCGCCGCCGCGAGGCGCGCGTCGAGGCGCGCGGCCTCCTCCGAGGCGCCCTTGGCGCGCTGCGTCGCTTCGACGAGCGCGCGCTCGCAGAGGCGGAGGGATTCCCGCGCGGCGCCCAGCTCGCCCTTGAGACGCGCGCCCTCGTCGGCCTCGCTGGCGGGGAGCGCGGTCGGATCGGCCCACGGATGCGCGGTGCTTCCGCAGACGAGGCACGGCTCGCCCGCGACGAGCGCGCGCCGGTGCTCGTCGAACGAGGCGCGGGCCTGCGCGAGCGCGTGCGCACGGTTCGCGTCCTCGAGGGCCGCGTCGAGTCGCGCCACCTCGGCGACGAGCGCAGCGCGCGCGACGTCGTGCGCGCTGCGCTGCGCCTCAGCGTCGTTGGCCTCGTCGCGTCGTGTCGCGCTGTCGTGACGGTCCGTGCGGCGTCGATCGAGCGACACGCGCAACGTGTCGAGCCCCGCCTCTCGCTGGCCGATCGCCTCTCGTTGCGTGCGCGCGTCGGCCGCACGGTGCGCGTCGGCGCGCTGCGTCGCTTCGTCGGCCGCCTGCCTCGCCTCGGACGCGAGACGCTCGGCGTCGGCCCGCGCAGCCTCCGCGCGCGCCGCGTCGGCCGCGAGACGCGCGGTGGCTTCCGTTAGCGCGTCGCGCAGCGTGCGCGCCTTCGCGAGCGCGTCGTTCGTCTGCGCGTAGTCGTCGAGCGCCGCCTCCCAGACGCCGCGCTGCGCGGCGAGCGCGGCGGCCTCGGGGTGCGCGGAGAGCCACGCCTCGACCGCGGCGCGGGCCTCGCGCAGCGCCGCGTCGCCTGCGGTCCGCTGCGCCTCGCGGGCCTCGATCTGCCGCGCGTCGCACTCGAGCGATGCGCGCGATGCGGAGGCCGTGGAGAGGTCCGCGGCCGTGCGTGCCACGTCAGCGTCGAGCGACCGCGCCCTCTCGAGCTGGGGGCGGAGCGCGTCGAGCGCCGCGCGCTCGGCGTTGTTCGTGTGTGCGGCAACGACCTGATTCGCGGCGGCCTCCCGCTGTGCGTCGTGGGCCTGCGCGAGCGCGGCGACGAGCCGTGCGAGCTCGCCCTCGGCCTCCCGCGCGCGCGCCGCGGTCTCGTCGCGCCGCTTCCCGGTCGCGCGGAGGGGCTGTGCGGCGCGGGCGTCCGCGAGCGTGCGTCGCTCGGGCTCCGCGGCGACGCGCGCGGCCTCGCAGGACTCGGTGTCCGCGCGCTTGTCGGCGCGGTTCTTCGCGGCGGCGTCGATCGCGGCGTGCCGCGCTCGCGCCTCGGTGGCGGCGGCGTGCGCCTCCTGCGCGCGCGTCGCCTCCGCCTCGTGCTGCGCGAGACGGGCGTCGAGCTCGGCGCGCTCCGCGTCGGTGAGCACGACGACGCGGCGCATCTCTTCTTCCGCCTTCTGGATCTGCTCTTTGGCCGCGCCGCCGCGCTCGTGCGCGAGGAGCGAGACGCCGCGGTAGAGGCCCGCGGGATCGGTGAGCGCCTCGAGAAGCGTCGAGCGCTCCTTCGAGTCGCAGGTCAGGAAGCGCTCGAATTGCCCCTGCGGCAGGAGCACGGACCGGCAGAAACTCTCGAAGTCGAGGCCGGTCAGCTCGGCGACCTTCTCGTTGACGCCCTTCTTCGCGAGGGCGATCACCTCGCCGCCGCGCCGCAGCTCGAGCTCGGCGTCCTTGAGGTTGCGCGCGCCCCGCGTCGCGCGCCGGCAGCGCCAGGTGGCCTCGTAGACGACCGACTCCGCCTCGAAGAGGACCGACGCGAACGCCTCGTCCGCGCCGCGCCGCATGAGGTGACGCGGGTCCTGCGCCGTCCAGCCTTCGTCGCCCTCGACGAGGATCTTCGCGCGGTTGCTGGCATTGGCGCGCGGCGTGTTCCCGTAGAGCGCGAGACACAGCGCGTCGAGAATCGTCGACTTGCCCGACCCCGTTGGGCCGATGATCGCGAACACACCCGCGTGGCAAAGCGGCGGCGTGCGGAAGTCGAGCGTGGCCTCGCCGGCGAAACTCGCGAGGTTCTTCAAGGAAATGGAGAGGATCTTCACGCGCGCCCCTTCTGCTTCTCGTGGTGGTCCCGGACGAGCGTGCTGAACGCCGCGAGGAGCGCCTCGGAAGGCCCGTTCCCGCGGGGAAATTCGCGCTGGTAGAGCACCTTGAACACGTCCTCGGGTTCGAACTCATCGAGCCGCTTCGGCGCGTCGGACCCGTCGCTGGCCGCGGCGGCCGGGTCGTCGCGCGACTCGTCGCGCACCGTCGTCAGTCGATGACCCTTGCCCTCGAGCGCGGCGCGCACCTCGTTGCCGAACGACGGGCGCGGCTCGGTGCGGCGATACCGCACCTCGATGAAGGGCTGCCGATCGGAGTCCGTGACGCCGCTCGGCGCGAGCGCACGCAGCGCCGCGAGCACGGAGTCCGGATCGTTCGCGGCGCCTTTGCCGGGCACCCGAACGAGGCCGACGGGCTGAGGGATTCGCAAGGGCGCGTGCGACAGGAGGCGTCCGTCCTCCACCTCGACGAGCACCGCTTGGTGGGGATAGGGGGCCTCGTTCACGTGGAGGGGCAGCGGCGAACCCGCGTAGCGCACGTTCTCGCGACCGCCCGCGCGCTGCGCATGGTGCAGATGGCCGAGCGCGACGTAGGTGAGGTCCTCGGGGAAGACGTCCACCGTCAGGCCGGCCGCGTTGCCGATGCGCACGTCGCGCTCGCTCTCCGAGATCGTGAGCTCGCTGCCGAGGATGACGCCGTGCGCGAGGGCGACGCGCGCGTGACCGGGCCCGGCGCGCCGCGCGAGCTCGTCGAACGTGGCTTGATAGCGGGCCTTCGAGAGCGTGGCGAAGGCGCCGTCGGCCGCGAGCTGCGTGAGCGTGCCGAGGTCGTCGGCGCGCAGAAACGGCATCGCGGCCGCATAGCCCCACACACCGCCATGCTCTTCGCGGCCGAGCGGGACGACGAGGCGCGCCGGGTCGAAGCGGCCCTCGACGTCGCGCGGCGAGCCGATCACATGGAGGCCGAGCGCGCGGGAGAGCGCGTCCGGCGCGTCGAGGCGGTGCGCGGAGTCGTGGTTGCCCGAGATGGCGACGACCGTGCACGCGGGCCGCGCGCGCAGGAGCTGCCCGAGGAGGTTGAACCACTGGCGCTGCGCGCTGACGGGCGGATTCGCCGTGTCGAAGATGTCACCCGTGATGAGGAGCGCGTCGATCTCCTTCGCGACGACCGTGGCGATCACCCAATCGAGGAACTGCTGGTGCTCCCAGGTGCGGTCGTGATCGTGGAAGAGCTGGCCAAGGTGCCAGTCCGAGGTGTGCAGGATACGGCGGAGGGGCATGGGTTCTCGCGGGGAGGGCGGTGACCAGAGGGAGACGGAGCGCGCGCAGCCGGACTGACATCGGGTTCGCGCGAAAAGCAGGAAACCATCGGCGCTCGGGGCTGGAGCGCGGGATTGGCGACATCGCCTCTCAGAGCAGCGCGGAGAGCCCGCTCTCGCGCGTCACCGTGCGCTGGAGGGCCTCCGTGAGCTCGTCGCGCTCGCCGAGCCAGGCGAGCTGGTTCTTCGCGCGCGTGACGCCGGTGTAGACGAGCTCGCGCGTCTGGATGGGCGAGACGCGCCCCGCGAGCACGAGCGCGACGCGCTCGAACTGCGAGCCCTGCGACTTGTGCACCGTCATCGCGAGCGCGCCCTCGTGCGGGGGCAGGCGCGCGGTGGCGACGGAGCGCACGCCCTTCGCGTCGTCCGCGGGGAAGACCGCCGCGAGGCCCTGTTCCGTCGGCAGCACGATGCCGACGTCGCCATTCATCAGGTCCACGTCGTAGGCGTTCTGCGTGACGAGGATGGGCCGCCCCACCCAATAGCGGCCGCTCCCCTTCTGACCGAGGAACTCACGCACCTTCGCCGCGAGCGCGCGCTCGAGCCCGGTCACGCCGAGCGGCCCGGCGCGGTGCACGGCGAGCACGCGGTAGCGGTCGAAGGCGTCGAGGATCAGCCGCTGCACCTCGGGTGCGATCGCGTTGTTCCCCTTGCAGTGCGTCCGGACGAGCGACGCGTAGCCCTCGCGCAAGACGTCGCTCGTGGTGGACTCAGCCGGCGAAGCCGTCCCGCCGAGCTCGTAGAAGCCCGCCAGATAAGGCGCGACGAGCCCCTCGAGCTGCGCGTCGGTCGGGCGTGCGGCCCCGCGGGCGGGGCGACTCGGTCCGCCGAGGTGCGCGACGCGCAGCGACGCGTGGAGCGGTGCGCGCGTGTCCGCGCTCGCCGCCGTGTGTGTCCCGCGGTGCGTCTCGGCCTGTGCGTGGCGTTCACCGCAGAGCACCGACATGGCGAGCGCGAGTCGCTCGCCGCCCTCGGCGAGATGCGCGACGACGTCGGGCTGCTTCGTCTCGTAGCTCTGCAGGCATGCGGCGACGAGGCCGATGTCGGGCGCGCTCGCGAAGCGGCGCGAGGTGGTGAACTGCTGCCTGTGCCCGAGGAGGGGCGGGCGCGCGGCCGCGTCGACGAGGTCGGCCAGCACGCTCCCCGCCTCGACGCTCGCGAGCTGGTCGCGGTCGCCGAGCAGCACGAGCCGCGCGTCCGGGCGCACGGCCTCCACGAGCCGCCGCATGAGCGCGAGGTCCACCATCGACACCTCGTCGACGACGACGAGATCGGCCGGCAGCGGGTTCTTGGCGTCGTGTCGGCAGCGCCCGTCCGGGCGAATCCCGAGCAAGCGATGCAGCGTCTGGGCGGGCAGGCCGCGCAGGTGATCGCGCGCCGCGGGCGCGAGGGCGAGCGCCGGTTTCGCGTCCGCGTCGAGCGCCTCGCGCAGCGCCTCGCGCATGCGCGCCGCGGCCTTTCCAGTGGGCGCGGCGAGCGCGACGTGCAACCGCTCGCCGTCCAAGCCGGGTTGCGTGACGAGCGCCGCGAGCAGGCGGCTCACCGAATACGTCTTGCCCGTGCCGGGCCCGCCCACGATGAGCGCGAGCGTGCGCTCGGCGGCGATCCGCACGGCCTCCCGCGCCTCCGCGTCGTCGGCCTTCGGAAAGAGCCGCTCGAGCGTCGGGTGGAGCTCGGCGACGTGCGGCGGCGTTTGGGCGAGCCGTGCGTGAATCGCGTGCGCGAGCCGCTCCTGCTCTCGGTACATGCGGCGTGAGAGCAGCAGCGTGCGCGCTGCGCCACCGACCGTGAGCGCTTGTCGCACGAAGGGCGTGTGTCGCTGCTCGGGCGTCCCGACGAGCGTGGAGTGCAGGGTGTGTTCGGCCCACGCCGCCGCGTCCGCGGGCCAGGGGAGCGGCGGCAGGGACGAGTCGTCCGCGTCGTCGAGCCCTTCGCCGGATACCGCAACATCCTTGCTGGGTTCGCGCGCCGGAGGCTTGTCGTCGTTGGGGCCCTGCGACGCGTCGCGCGCATCGTGTCGCGCGTCGCTCCGCGCGGCGTGACGCTCCGCGCGCTCGGCATCGACCTGCCCGGCGACCTTCGTGAGATCGACGCCCGCGTGACCGACGCGCGGCGCGCGCGCGGCGAAGGCGAGCCCGAGGAGGCGCTCGGCGTCGTGCTCGCCGTAGCGCGGTGCGACGAGCGCCACGGCGTACACGTCGGCGTGATCGAGGAGCCCCGCCTCGAGGAAGGGCTTCGCGCGTTCGAGGAGGCTCTGCGCGTCGTTCATGGTGTCTCCTTCGCTGCGGGCGTGAGTGCGGCGTCGAGCGTCTTGATGACGGCTTCGGGCCAGCGCTGCGCGTGCACGCCGAGGCAGTGACCCGTCTCCGCGCAGCGTGGCGTCTCCGTCCCGACCATCCCGCGCACGAAGAGATAAAGCGCGCCGCCGAAGTGCGTCTCGTACGCGTAGCCGCGGAGCCGAGTCCGCAGGTGACGGTGCAGCGCGAGCGAGTAGAGGAGCGACTGCAGCAGATAGCCCGAGGTTTGCATCTTCCAGTCGAGCCATGGGCCGGTGAAGTGTCCGGGTTCGCAGCCCTCGATGCGGTTGGTCTTGTAGTCGGCGACGAAATAACGCGCAGATTCGGTCGTTTCGCCGACGCGGAAGGCGAGGTCGATCGAGCCCGTGAGGATGCCCGCGAGACTGCCGATGAGGGCTTTCCCCTCGTCGCTGCGCTGTCTCTGGAAATCGAGCCAAGGCTTCAGGCGCGGGTCGCCGTTCGCGGCCTCGAGGGCGGCGTAGACGGCTTGCGGATCGACGCAGCCCGGTCGCGCAGCGAGCGCGCCCGTGTCGGCGAGGCGCGCCGCGGGGCGCTCGTAGCGCGTGCCCGCGCCGAGCGAGAGATCGAAGCCGAGCTCGTCGAGGCGATCGGCGCGAGAGAGCTGCGCGAGGGTGAAGTCCGTCGGGAGTTCGTGGAGTCCGTATTCATGCTTCGTCGACGACCCGAGCGGCGTGTGCAGGATGTGCGGAAGCGCCGCCCGCACATGGGCCTGCTCGCGCGACGTGGTCGCGTAGCCGTTCCGCGTGCCGAGCGCCGCGAGGAGCGCGTCGAGGGACGCGCAGGCGTCGTCGGCGTGCGGCTGCGCGGACGGGAAGTCGAGTCGCTCGAAGACCTCGTGCACGAAGGTGCCGAAGCGCGTCCCGCTCCCCGCCGTGAGCAGCAGCGACACCGCGTGTGTCGGCACCACTGCGGGCGCCGTGACGCCGACGGCCGCGCCGTCTCCATCGCCCGTCGGTGCCTCCGGGGTCTCGATCTCCGTCTCGGGCGCCGGGGCGCGCTTCTTCTCGTCGGTGTCCGAAGCGGCCGCCCCGCGCGCGAGCGAGGAGAAGCTCGACACCCCGTATCGCCCTGAAAAATCGGGGATCACGCGAGCAGAGGGCCACTCCGTCTCGATGGGTTGCGCGTCGTGCGGCTGCCATCGGCCCGAGGACGTCGGCATCGTCGCCGGCTCCCACGCGATGCGCCCCTGCGAAGTGGCCTGCAAGGCGTCGAGCTTCGTCCGCACGCGGTCGAAGGGGGTCGGGCTTTGCGCGACGGTCTTCGTGAAGACGATCTCGCAATCGGCGAAGCCGTCGCGGTCGGGGGCGCGCATCAGCAACCGGCCGAGCGCCGTCGCGCCCGTGTTCGCCCCGAATTTCCCGACGGGCCCCCACCACGCGACGGTGTGATGCCGCGCGCGCGTCAGCGCGACGTAGAGCTTGCGGAGACCCTCCTGGCGCTCCTCGGTTCGCAGCGTCGCGAGTGCGACTTGCCGTGCGGGGTCGAAGGGAGAACGCAGATCGACGCGGGCACCGGCCGCGAGGTCCTCGGCAGCGGCGTGTTCCGCGTCGTCGACGGCGGCGTCGCGCGTCACCGTGCAGCGCAACGTCAAGGGCTCGTACACCCGGGCATCGTCCTTCTTCGCTCGCCACGTGAAGGGGAGGAGAACGATGGGATATTCGAGTCCCTTGCTCACGTGGACGGTCTCGACACGCACCGCGTTGGCGTCGCTCTCGAGCCGCTGTGCGAGGGCGTTTGGGTCGGCGCCGTCGTGGGCCACGAGCCACTCCGCGAGGCTCGCTGGGCCGAGGTGCCGCGCGCGCTCCTCGGCGTGCAGCAGCTCGATGAGGTGACGCAGGTCCGTGGCGTGTCGCTCCCCGTTCGGGAGCCTCAGGATGCGTGGCCACGCGCCGAGCGCCGAGAGCTCGAGGTCGAAGGTGTGCACGAAACCGCGACGCTTCCAGCGCTCGGCGGCGGCGGCGATGCGCTGTGTCCACGCGTCCCACCGGCGGTCCGGCCCGAGGGAGACGCCCGCGCGTGCGGCCTCCGCCAGCGCCTCGGCGCCGCGCTCCGCGACCGCGAGGGACCACGCCAGCTCGTGCGGCGTCCACCCCGCGATCGGCGTGATGGCGGCCGATCGCGCCTCGCGATCCCGCCCGCCGCTCGCGACCGCGCGGAGCCACGTCGCGATCCACGCGGCCGCCGTCGTCTCGAAGACGGTGTCCTTCGACGCGGCGACCGAGGGGATGCCGCGTCGCCCCAGCGCGAGCCGCACGCTCGCCGCTTCGTGCCGGTCGTTCACGAGCACCGCGAGGTCGCCCGGGAGAGCCTCGCGCGGCGGGGCATCCCCCGTCTCCGCGCGGAGCAGCGCGCGGCCGCCCGTGAGCCACGCATGGGCCTCGTCCGCCGCGAGCACCGCGCAGCGACGCTGCTCGCTCGCGCCGAGGTGCGTCCCCTCCGGCTGGTGTCGGATCCGGCCGTCGAGCCAGCGCACGCGCAGCCCGGGCAGCGTCACGGTCAGCCGCTCCGGCTTCTTCGGCGCGACCTCGATGTAGTCGATGTCCGGCACCTCGAAGGCGCCCGAGCCCGCGCGCCAGAGCGCGTTCATCGCCTCCACCGCGGCCGGATCGGAGCGATGGTTTTCGGTCATCGTCTTCCGCGCGTCGCCGGCGAGCTCGCCGACCGCGCGCAGATACACGTTCACGTCGGCGCCGCGGAATCCGTAGATGGCCTGTTTGGGATCGCCGATGAGGAAGAAGTGTTTCCCCTCGGTGAGGAAGGCCTCGCGCAACACCGTCCACTGCGCATCGTCGGTGTCCTGGAACTCGTCGACGAAGGCCGCGTCGTAGCGCTCGCGCAGCTTGTCGCGGACGCGCCGGGCGGCGTCGCCACGTCTCGGATCGATGGCCTCCGCGAGCCGCGTCAACATGGCGTCGAAGGTGAGTTGGCCGCGCCGCGTCAGCTCCGCCTCGTAGTTCGCGCGCACCGTCGCGGCGAACGCGGCCACGGGGGTGAAATGGGCGACGAAGTCCTCGCATGAGGTGATGAAGCGCTCGAGTCCTTCGATGAGCGGCCACCATGGCCTCGATTCGAGCGGTGGCGTCTGCGGTTTTCGATCACCCCTCGCGTTCGCAATTCCCCACTTGCCCTCCAACCACGTTCTGCGGATGTTCTTGAGCGCAGTATTCTTGCCCTTGGCGATTTCCTCGTACGGAGCACCACTCGCCAACCACGTTTCGATGTGGTGATGCCACTTGGGGAAGTGTTCGGTCGGCGAGAATAGATGCGGCGCGTCGTTGGCCAACTGTTCGCGCGCCGCCCGCCCCGCCTCGTTCGTCCAGAGCTCGTGGGTGGCGTCCAGCGTCGACAGCCACGCGCGAAGGAGTTCATGTTGACGGGCGAGCCCGACCCCGGCCGGATGGATGGCCGGCGACGTGGGACCGCAAATCGCCTTCGCCGTCGCGAGCAGCGTCTCGCGCGTCCAGCCAGCGCGCTTGAATGCGTGGATCTCCTCGGCGTCGGTCGCTGCATAGACCTCCGCGAGCGCGTCATCGACGAGCTGCTCGAGGATCGCGCCGCCGTCGGCGAGCAGCTCGAGGTCGAGGTCCTGCCCCGACTCGAAGGCGAGCTCCTGGAGCGTGCGCTGCGAGAACCCGTGAATCGTCGAGATCGCCGCCTGATCGAAGTCGCGGAGCGCGAGCTCGAGACGCAGCCGAGCGGTGTCGACCTGCGCGGCGGGGATCGAGGCCGCGTACGCGTCGCCGCTGCCCGCGTCGCCGCTGCCCGCGTCGAGGGCGTCGAGCGTCGCACGGAGCCGTGCGCGCACGCGGTCGCGCAGCTCGGCCGTCGCGGCCTGCGTGAAGGTGATGGCGAGGATGCGCCGGACGTCGAGCCCGCGCTCGACGACGAGCCGCACGTAGAGCGTGCCGAGCTGGTACGTCTTGCCCGTGCCCGCGCTCGCCTCGAGCAGCCAGGCCCGCGCGGGGTCGAGCGGGGTCGTCGGGTCCCAGGCACTCACGGATTTCGGGCTTCCGTTCATCGATGTCTCCCCCGTCTCGTGATCGCTCACGCGTCTTCTCCGCGGGCCTTCTTCGGCTTGCCGGGTGACCTGGCCTGATGAACCGCCGCGCCCGCGCGCACGCCGTCCCACACCGCATGGGCCTTCGCGAGAAGCCCAGCGCCGAAGGACTCCAGCTCCTCGACGTCGCAGTCCCCGTAGAGCGTCGACACCCACGCGTCGTCGCGCGCGCCGCGCTGCTTCGGTGCGCCGTCCCATTCGCTGCGGCACTCGTTCAGGAGGTCTGCGAGTGCGGTCTGGCCGTCGTCCTCCTCGGCCAGCTTCCGGGAGACGTTCGGGAAGAGCGGCACCTCGCTCGTCCGCGTCTCGCGCCAGATCGCGAGGAGTTCGCCCAATCGCTCGCGCGCGTGCGCCGCGTCGCCGGCGTCGCCGAGGCTCGTCGATTTCTTCCTCGCGTGGATGGCTGCGGTGTCGATGCCTTGCTCCTTGGCGCGCATGACGAGCAGCGATATCCAGGCCCTGAGGTCACGGACGTCGCCGGGGTCGTCGCTCGCGCAGAACCACACGAGCGCGGCGTGGGGGGCCGTGCCGAGCGTGTGGGGGGCGGTGGCCGTCAGGGTCAGCCCGTCGACCTCGACGTGCGCCGTCAGGGGCCCGCCCAGCGTGCCTTCGGCCTTCGCACGGACGGCGCGGACCTGCTCGCGGGTCTCGTCGACGACGGCCTGCCCGCCCGCGTCGAGCGGCAGCGTGCCCTCCGCCCGGAGCCGGGCGGTGACCCGCTCGATGACGGCGTCGTCGCCTGCCTCGCCCGACGCACCCGCGGCGAGCAGCGCGTCGAGCAATTGGTCGCGCAGGGCCCAGGCGTCGAGCCACGCCACGTCGAGCGGTTCGCGGTCCGAGGGCGCCTCCTCCGTGTAGGTCGCGGCGAGCCCGAGCCGGCCCTTGAGCAGCGATTGCGGCGCGTTCACGAGGGCGCGCGCGAGGTCGTCTGCGCTGAGCTGCGTCGGCGGGTCCGACTCCGCGGGCCAGCGGGCCCCGACGTGCGCCGCAGGGTCGCGGGTCGCCGCGCCTCCGGCGAGTGCCCTCCGCGCCTCGAACCACACGGGATCGAAGGGGAGTCGCGGGGGCGCGGCGCCCGGGCCCTCGGTGCGGAAGGCCTTCTCGCTCCACGGCTGGAGCGGGTGGCGGCGGCGCGGCCAGGAGGTGTGCGCCGCGGACTCGACCGTCCGCCCGACGCCGCGCAACAACAGCTCCTCGAGCTCGGCGGTGACGACCGAGAGCGGCTCCTCGGCGCCGCGCTTCGGCTCGAAGCCCGTGCCGAAGAGCAGGAACGCCTCTCGCGCGCAGAGCAGCGACTCGAGGAAGAGGTGCCGGTCGAGCGCGCCGCGGTCGTGCTCGCCGACGCGCGGCGCGGCGAAGGGATCCCAGGCGGCGGGCTGCGAACGCCTCGGGAACTCGCCGCCATCGAGCCCGATCATCGCGATGATGCGGAAGGGCACCGAGCGCATCGGCTCCATCGCGCACACCGTCACCGCGCCCGTCACCGGGCGGTCGCCCTTCGCGGGCATCTCGAAGGCATCCCCGATCAGCGCCTCGACGGCGCCGCGATCCAGCCGCAGTGCGTGGTCCGCGTCGGTGTCGGGTGTCGCCGGTGGGAGCCGCTCGGCGAGGACGTCGATCACCTGCGCCCGCAGGAAGGCGGACGCGTCCTCGACCTTGGTGAGCGCGTCCATGCAGCGGATGAGCCGCTCGGCCCACTCGGGGCCCGACGCCGGCGTCGCGAGGGAGGCGCGCTGCGCCTCGAGGGTCGCGCAGAGCGCGGCCAATCCGCCGAACTGGGCGATGCGTTCGCGCGTGGCGAGCACGAGCGGCGCCGCGGGGCCGAGCCGTGCAGGGTCGCTCGAGGCCGGCCCCGTGCCATTCAGCGTGCCATTCAGCGCGCCATTCAGCATGCCATTCAGAGTGCCATTCAGAGTCGTATTCTCCGAGACGGTATTCTGGACGGCGCCGCGCGCATTCTCGGTGGCGCCCACGGTGATCACGCCGAGACCATCCTCGTCGTCGTCGGGCATCAGCGTGCCCAGCGCGAGCCGCTCGAGGCCGAAACGCACGGTGTTCTGGTCGCGGTGGGGCTGCGTGTGGTGCCTGCGGTCGTCCGCGTCCCAGGCCCAGCGAATGCCGGACTCCCGGACCAGCTCGCGCAACTCGGGGAGGTCGGCCTCCTCGAGCCCGAAGCGCGCGCGCACCGGCCAGAGCTCGAGCAGACCGAGCAGCGCCGTCGCCGTCACGCGCTCCTCGGTGAGGGAGAGGGCGACGAGCAGCACGTCGGCCACGGTGTTGGTCGCGCGGAGGCCGAGATCCGCGATGTGCACGGGGATCTCCGGGATCGTCGTGTCCTTCGCGCGCGCGCTCGTCGCGCCCTGCTGCGGGGCCGTCCCCATCCGCGCGAAGACGGCCGCGAGGAGCGGCGCGTAGGTCGCGAGATCGGGCGTCATCACGAGGACGTGACGCGGCTCGAGCGTGCGGTCCGCGGCGAAGCGGCGCAGCAGCTCGTCGCGCAGGGCCTCGCACTGCCGCAGCGCGCCGTGACAGGCGTGCACCTCGATGGACTCGCAGTCGGCGTGACCGTTCCACGGCGATTCGGCGCGCGCGGGCGTGTCCTGCGCGGCGTTCACCCACGCTTGCACGTCGGCGAGGAGCGAACCCGAGGACGCGACGTCGTCGCGCAGCGCCTCCTGGTACTCACCTTGCTCGAGCCAGAGCTGCACGTCGCGGCTCGGCAGGCCGTTCGCCGCGAGGAGCGCGTTCGTGCCGAAGAGCGCGTGCTGCGCGGCCGCGTCGAGTTTGCCCGAACCCTCCTGGACGACGCGCTCTCGCAGGGCGCGGAGCTGCTCGCGGTGCGTGGGCAGATCGACCCACCACTCGGCGGAGGGCGCGAGCAGATAGAGGTGGACGTCGACGTGCTCGGAGAGCGCACGGAGCCGCCGCTGATCGCCGGGACGCAGCGTCGAGAGGCCGAAGACGTGCAGTGTCTCGGTGCGGGTCTGCGCGCGCCGCGTCGCCCGCGCCGCGTGCAGGGCCGCGAGCAGCGCCGCGGGGGAGGGGCCGACGAGGCGTGCCCTCGGCGCGGTCGCCTCGGTGGTGGCCGCGTTGGAATCAGTCGAGATGGTCTCGGATTCGAGCGTCGCGAGCAGGGTCGCGAGCCAGCGGTGCGCCTCGGGGGCGCGCGCGGGCTCCTTCGCCCATGCGAGCGCGTCGTCGGGCCGGTCGTAGTGCAGGCGCTCGATCACGGACGCGACTTCGGCCGCGAAGCGGGCCTCGCGCGCGTCGACGGGGGCGGCGCATCGGGCGTCGACGTGCCCCTCCCCGATGCGCAGATAGGACCGCACCGCCTCGAAGGAGGCATCGGCGAGGTGCGCGCGCAGCGCGGTGAGCACGCGGTGGACGAGCCACGTGCCGGACCACGCATCTCCTTCGCGGCGCGTCGCCTGGAAGAGGGCCGTCGCGCCCGTGGTGCCCTGGGCGGCGTCGCCCGCGAGCAGCGCATGGGCCGCGCTCTCGAAGGCGCCGCGCGGGAAGAGGAACTCGAGGCGGACGGCGCTCCCGGCGCGCGTCGCGAGCTCGTGGCGGAGCCAGCGCTCCATGCCGCGGCTGCCGACGACGAGCGGCACGCCGGCGAACGGATCGCCGGGCCATGCGCCTGCAAGCCGCGCGTGGAGAGCGTCGACCAGCGACTCGACGCGCTGGCTGCGGTGGACGTGGAGGGTCATGCGGCCGGTTCCTTCGGGCGGGGGCGACGTGACGGGCGGTCAACGGGGGTGGGCACGCGGGGGCATGGCGCAGCGCAGGAGACGCGCGGCCGTGGGCGCGACTGACGCCTTCCCCACGACCGCGCGACGTGGTGACGGTTGTACAGAGTCTCGCGACGAAACACACCTGCGATCGACGTGACGGCCGCCTCGGCGCGGAACACCGCAAGGAGGTTGATCAGTCGCTGCCGAAGCCGAGCGGGCGGCTGCCCGCGGGTGCGTCGGCCTCGACCTCCTCGCGCGCGGCCCGCTCGAGGTCGGCCATCGTCAGCCCGCTACCCTCACTGGCGGCGCGGTACGCGGCCTTGAAGACGGCGTTCTTGATGCGCCCGCCCGAGATCGCGAAGCGCACCCCGAGCGCGTCGGTGTCGATGGGGCCTTCGCAGGGGACCTCGGGGCCGAGCAGGCGTCGCCAGATCCCTGCGCGCGCCGGGGCCTCGGGGCGTCGCAGCGCGAAGGTCCACGCGAGGCGCCGCGCGAGCGCGCCGTCGAGTCGCGTCGCGAGGTTGGTCGCGACGAGCACGACGCCGTCGAAGCGCTCGATCTCCGTGAGCAGCACGTTGACGACGCCGGCCTCCGCGCGGGTCGCCGGCGTACGTTCGCGATCGCCGAGCAGCGTGTCGGCCTCGTCGAGGAAGAGCACCGCGCCGAGGCGCTTCGCCCGCGCGAAGAGCAGCGACAGGCCGCGCTCCGTCTCGCCCTGGAACGGCGAGAGCACGCCCGCGATCGAGGCATGCACGAGCGGGCGCCCGAGCTCCCCGGCGATCGCTTCGGCGCACAGCGTCTTGCCCGTGCCCGGCGGTCCATGCAGCAGCGCGGCGATGCCTTTTCCGTGCGCGAAGTGCGCGCCGAGGCCCCAGCGCTCGAGCACCGTGCGCCGGCTGCGCGCGGCTGCGACGAGCTCTTCGACCTCGCGGCGTACGTCGTGCGGGAGCACGACGTCCGAGAGGCGTGCGCGCGGCACCTCGGGCGGCGCCTCGTCGTCGCCGAAGCCGCGGCCGCTCTGCTCGCGTGCGGCGTCGGCGAGCATCGCGTGCGTGAGGCGCGGCCCGTCGGGCCCCGGCTCGTAGACGGCGTGCGCGGCGGCCGCGAGCACGGCGTTCTTGATGTAGCCGCCGGCGAGCTCGAAGCGCTCGGCGAGCGCGCGCGGATCGACGCCCGGCGCGAGCGGCACCGTCGCGGGGAGCAGGCCGCGCCAGATGGCCTCGCGCGCCTCGGCGTCGGGCTCTGGGAAGCGGACGCGCACGAGAATGCGGCGATCGAGGGCCTCGTCGAGGCGCTGCGGGAGATTCGTCGCGAGGATGGCGACGCCCTCGAAACGCTCGACCTCCGTGAGGAGGATCGTCATGAGTGCATTGCCGCGAGCGCGGGATTCGAAGAGGGATTCACACTCGTCGAAGAACAACACCGCATCTTGCAGGCGCGCCTCGCGAAAGAGGCCGGGAATGAAACGCCCCGCCTCGGCGTGCGCGGCGAAGGTGGGGATGTCGACGGAGAGCACGCGCTTGCCGAGCTTCTCGGCGACCGCGTGCGCGGCCATCGTCTTGCCCGTGCCCGGGGCGCCGTGAAAGAGCACGAGGGCGCCGCGCCCGTAGCCGACCACGTCATCGAGGCCCCACGCCGCGCGCGCCGCGCGCACGCGCTCGTGTTCGCCGACGACGCGGAGGATGCGCGCCTTGTCCGCGGCGGGCAGCACGAGGCGATCGAAGGAGGCGAGCGGCGTCTCGACGCTCGCGAGCGCGTCGAGCTCGTCGCCGAGTCCCGTGTTGCCGAGCAGGTACGAGAGCGTGCGTCCGCGCACGACGATCTCCGTGCCGAGCAGCTCCTTGGGCGCGGCGTTGCGCCCCCGGAACGGCATCTCGATCAGGTCCTTCGTGACGAGGCGCCCCCGCGGGCCGAAGGTCGCGCGCTCCCGGATGCGCGCCTCGAAATCCAGCTCCGCGAAGGAGTAGACGGCATCGACCGTGAGCGCCGCCTGCTGCTCGGACTCGAAGCCGGCGTAGAGGTTCTCGAAGCGGCGGGACACGCACGGCGCGGCGGCGAGCAGCAGCGTGAGCCGCTCGAGCTCCGAGAGGCCGTGCGCCTCGACGAGGCGGTCGAGCGCGAGCGGACCGAACGTCACGCGGGACGCGCCGAGGCGCGCCTCGATCCAGCTGCGGAGCGCGTCCTCTTCGGCGCGTGCGTTCGGCAGCTGCGCGCGCGCCGCAGCGGGCGAGGGCTCGTCGTCGTCGCGGCGGAAGATCGATCGCGCGCCCGGACCGGAGGCGGCCTCCTGTTTCGCGGCCTGCCGCTCGAGGAGCAGGCGCGCGCAGCGGGCCTCGATCCAGTGCAGCTCGGCCTGCAGGTAGGCCAGGTCGCTCGGCCACGGCACGAGCGCGTCGAGCAATTCTTCGGGCGATGCGTCGAGCGGCGGTGCGCCCGCCTCACGGAGGCGACGCGACGAGAACGAGGGAGCGGACTTGCGGGGACGGGGCATGGCGAGACTCCAGACGAGAGAGGGACGATTGGACTGACGGCCACGAACAAGAGGTTGGATGATTGCCAATCATCGGCCCGCGCTGATTGGCATTCATGGGCGCGACAGAGCGTCCGTGGAGCCGCGCGAGGCACATCGCGACGCCCGGGGGACATACCCGTATCTGGCAACTCGGATGGGTTTAACCGACATTCGACATCGACCTGCGCGTTCGTTCGACATCGTCGCGTCGCGCAGCGCGCGCGACGCGTCGAGGCACGCACGCATGGAGAGGAGAAGACGACTCGTCCGCCCTCACCCCAGTACCGAGCGAGCGGGGCGTTCCTCACCGGAATTCGCCCTCCGCTCTGTCGGTTCGACCGTCGCAGCCGGGATGGAGTGCGCGAGAGGCGCGGAGACTGGGTGAGTGTTCAGTGGTGTTGGCGAATCCCCACTTTCGCCGTCGTCGCGTCGAATGTCGTCGGATGGCTGTCAGTCGCCGTGTGGGGCGGGCGTCTCTCACCACACAGGCGTTGCGTGCCCCCCAACGGGGCACGAGTCGTTGTGAAGCGCCGTGCGCACAGCCCCTTGTCTTGCCGTGCGCACGGCGTCGTTGCTGCCCGAGAGGCCCTGTCCGGCCTCTGCGCACATCGCGCCCGCCCCGGCTCGCCCCGCGCCGCCTGCATCCCGTGTTCGCGTACCGCGCATGCCGCGTGGTCGCCTTCCCACCGAGGAGTCCGATGCCGCCCCCACGCCTGTCCGCTGGTCGAGACGTCCGCATTCTGCGCGCCGCGCACGAGCTGCTCGGCCACTACGACTTTCACCCCCTCTCCGCGGAGGGGCCGCTGCGTCGCATCGAGGTGCGGGGTGGCTCCGCGCCTTGGGTCGTCACCGTGCACGACGCGTGGGGCGACGTGCCCCGCTGCACCTGTCCCGACGCTGCGCACATCGGGGGCGGCGGCTACTGCAAACACGTCATCGCCGTGCTGCTCCGCGACGACGTCGTGCGCTGTCAGCTGCTGGAGCTCTTCCTGTCATGACGAAACGCCGTGCGCCGAAGTCCGCCGCCGTCTCGCCCGATGGCTACGCCTGGCCGGAGTTGCAGCGCCTCGCGGGCGTGACGCTCCGCGCGGGGCTCTCCACCCTCGTTCGCGGCCATCCCGGTGTGGGCAAGAGCGCGCTCGCGCACGCCCTCGCTGGGGAGCTCGGCCTGCCGCTCGTCGACATCCGGCTCGCGCAGCGCGACCCGGCGGATCTCGCGGGTGTGTGGTTCCCCGACCGCGAGCGCGGCGTGCTCACGGCGTTTCCGCCGGCGTGGGCGGTCGAGGCGCGCGAGCGCCCGGCCTTCATCTTCCTGGATGAAATCAACGCGGCCGTCACGCGGCTGCATCAGGCGGCGGCCTATCAGATCGTGCTCGAGCGGCGCGTCGGCACGGTCGAGTTTCATCGCGACACGGTCGTGATGGCAGCGGGCAACCTCGAGGACGACAACGCCATCGTCACCCCGCTCTCGTCCGCGCTCGGGAACCGCTTCGCGCATTTCACGCTGCGCGTCGACGCGCCGAGCTGGCTCGAGTGGGCGGCGCGCGAGGGCGTCGACGAGGCCATCCTCGGCTACATCGGGCGGCACGGCGGGGATGCCCTCTACGAGAACGACGGTGAGTCGCTCGCGTTCCCGTCGCCGCGCTCGTGGCAGATGGCGAGTCGCGTCTACCGCACGGCCGACGAGGCCGATCGTCGCCGCCTCGTCGCGGCGTGCATCGGGGTCGGCGCGGCCGAGCGCTTCTTCGATTGGATGCGCCTCTACGGGCGCGTCGATCCCGCGAAGATCCTGCGCCGCGGGCAGTCGATCGACTTCACCACGGATACGCAGGGCGATCCCTCCTTCGTCTACGCAGCCACCTACGCCGTCGCCGCGTGGCTGCGTCAGGGCGAGGCGCTCACCGACGCGCAACTCCCCAACATCGTGCGGTTCCTGCGCTCGCCGGGCCTCGATCCGGAGTACGCGATGCTCTTTCTGCGCCAGGTTCGCCGCAACGATGCTCTCTTCGTGCGGCTGCGCGGGCTCGCCGAGTTCCGCACGCTCGCCGGCGAGCTCGCGTCGGTGCGCGCGTCGGTGGTGACGTGAGCGGACGCGCAGAGTGCCCGCGATGTGGCCGATCCCCGGGCGCACGCTTCCCCTCGCCGCGCGACACGTGCGTCGTCCGCAGCCGCCTCCCTCGACGCTCACGCGCGCCGACCTCGCGGCCGAGGCGCGGCGGCTCTCGGCGGTGCGCATGCACATGCTCGAGCGCCATCCCTTCTGGGGATATCTGCTCATGAACGTTGAGCTCATTGCCGATGTGACGCTGCCCGCGGTGGCGGCGACCGACTGCGTTCGTCGTATCTGGTACGACCCGCGCCGCACGCGCGCGCTCGACTACCCCTCACTGAGTTTCGTGCTCGCGCACGAGCTCGGCCACCACGTCTACGCGACGGCGGAGCGCGCGCGTGGCCGCGATCACCACCGCTGGAACCTCGCGACCGACTTCGCGATCAACCGCATCGTCACGCGCGTCATCGATCCGGTGACGGGTGACTACGCCTATCGCCCGCTGCCCGGGATCCTGCTGCACGACCGCTTCGACGGGATGACGGCCGAGCAGATCTACGAGGCCCTCCCGACCGATCCCGTCATCGAGGTGTTCCTGCGCGGTCGCCCCGAGCCGATCTCGGTCGAGGCCGCGGGGCGCACGGCGAGCGATCACGGCGGCGGCGTCGATGTGCATCTGCCCGTCGAGCTGGACGAGGCGTCGCGCGAACTCATTGCGAAGCGGCTCCGCGCGGCCGTGTCGCACGCGTCGGCGCAGGGCGCAGCGGGGCAGGTGCCCGCCGAGTTCGCGCGCCTGATTGGCGACGGGCGCGGACGGCTGCCGTGGCAGCGTCTCTTTCGACGCCTCGTCGCGTCGAGCGTCACGCGGGACGAGTACGACCCACGCCGACCGCACCCGCGCTGGGCCAGCGAGGGCTTCGTCGTGCCGAGCCTCGCGGGCGAACGCACCGGGCGCGTCGTCGTCGCGCTCGACACGAGCGGGAGCATGTCGGGGGAGTCGCTGGCAGCGGCATGCGCGGAGATCCGCGCGCTCGCGCAGCAGGTGGAGGACGTCACCATCGTCGTCGCGGATGCGCGCGTGCAGGAGGTCGTCGAGCTCGACGATCTCGAGCGCTGGTTGAAGCGTGGCGCGCGCGCGGCGGCGGCGGCACGGATCACCGCCCGGTGTTCGACTGGATCGCGCGGAGCGGTCGTCCCCCCGACGTCTTCGTCGGCATCACCGATCTCCGCTCGCATTTCCCGCAGCGCGCGCCGCCCTTTCCGGTGCTGTGGGTCGTGCCGGAGCTCCACCGAGACGCCCCCTTCGGAAGCGTGATCGTCGCGCGACACACGCCGTGAGCGTGCTTTGCGAGGTCGTTTCAGAATCCCATGCTCGATACCCACGCTCGCGGAGGTGAGATGTCTTCGTCCATCGTGACCCTGCTCGACGAACTCGGCTTCGCGGAGGCCGCCCAGCGCGGCGACGTCCGCCGCCCGGCGGTGCTGAAGCGGCTCGCGGCGCTCCGCGATCCGGATGGCGTCGCGGCCCGCCTTCACCGCGCGGCGAGCGCGCGCGTGTCTGCGCGCAATCCCGCGATTCCGGCGCTGAATCCGCCGGGTGCGCCGCGTCGCTACGGGTTCGGGGAGTGCGACGAGGCCGCGTGGGAGTACGCGGAGACGTTGCAAGCGCGCTTCATGCTCGTGCTGGTTGGGGAGGTGCTCGAGAATCCGGACGTCGACCCCGGCACGCAGCTCGCCGTGACGCGCTGGTGCCGGCCGCGTCACTTCGGGGCGAAGCAGCCCGGGAATCAGCTGCGAGCGCTGCGGCGCCTCGCGCCCCCCCGCCCGGGTCATGCGCTGCGTGCGCTCCGCCTGCTCACGCCGCAGCTCGAGGCGATCGGGGCCGCGGAGCTCGTCGAGGCCGATGCGCTGCTCGCGAGGGCGTCCGCGCCCGGTGCCCGCGCAGTGCTCGGGGAGGAGCGCCCGGAACGTTTCGTGGCTTCGGTGATCACGATGCGCGCATGGTGGTGGTTCGAGGTCCGGGGCGCGGCCCGGGTCTACGCCCGCTACGCATGCAGCGCGCACCCCGGCCACGACTACGCCTCTGACCCGCGGCCGTGGACGCGCGAGCCGCCCGCGCCCTTTGATTCGGACCTTGCCTATCTGCGCGAGAATGGCCCGCTGACGCCCGCGCTCGCGGCGCTGCTGAACGGTCTCGTGTCGCCGCCCGCGTAGCCCGCGCGCATGTCGGGGTGTTCGCTCCCGGGTGACCGACGCGATCGACGTTTGTCGTAGCGCTGGGGCGCAGTCGTTGCTGGAAGCCGCGCCACCCATGTGCCAGCCTCGCACGCGGCTTATGCGTGACGCGGGGTCGAGGCGCCCTGCGCGGAGGATGCGGCGTGCGCGACAGGACGATGTGCGGTGTGGTCGATGGACGGCGGTCGCGGGCTTTCGTCGCGCTGTGCGGAGCGCTGCTTTTGGTGGCGCTCGCCGCGTGCGGCGACGACGATGACGCGCCGCCGACGCCCACGGACGCCGGGCTCGACGCGTCGTTCGACGCGGGGAGCGACGCCGGCCGCGACGCCGGCGTCGACGCGGCGGTCGACGCAGACGCCTCGTTCGAGGATGGCGGCGCAGCCGACGCCGGCGCAGCCCGACGCGGGCGAGCCCGACGCGGCGCCGCCGTGTCCCGACGTCGATGGCGATGGCTACGACGACGCGGCCTGCGGCGGCGACGACTGCGACGACACGCGCGAGGCGGTGAACCCGGACGCGGCTGAGATCTGCAACGCGGGCGTCGACGACGACTGCGACGGCCTCGCCGATGCGTCCGATGGCGTGTGCGTGCCGTGCGCGCCGGGCTTCTCCGGGATCGATGGCGCGTGTACGGACATCGACGAGTGCGCGGCCGGGCTCGACGATTGCGACGACGACCCCGCGGCGCGCTGCGACAACACATCGGGCGGCTTCGCGTGCGTGTGCCCCGAGGGGAGCTCGGGGACGGGGCGCGGCGTAGCGGGCTGCGTGCTCGACGTGCCGGCGCTCTCGGCGCTCTCGGTCGGCGCAGAGGCCACGCTTTCGCCTGTTTTCGCAGGGGATACGACCCTCTACACCGTGACGCTCGCGCCCGGCGTCGCGTCGGCGACGCTCACCCCCGTCGTCGCGGAACCCGCGCGTCTGACCCTCCGTGTCGATGGAACCGTCGTCGCATCGGGCGCGCCCGTGAGCGTGATGGCGGGTGCCGGTTTCGCGCCGCGCGTGGTGAGCGTCGTCGTCTCCACGAGCGCGGGCGCGTCGCGCACGTACACGGTCGCGGTGGTCCGCGGCGCGACGTACGTGAAGGCCTCGAACACGGGGGCCGACGACTTGCTACGGCCAGGCCGTCGCGCTCTCGGCCGATGGCACCACGCTCGCGGTCGGCGCGAACAGGGAAGACTCGGCGGCGACGGGCACGGACGGCGTCGGCGCCAACGACGCGGTGAACGGCGCGGGCGCGGTGTACGTGTATCGACGCAGCGCCGCGGGCTGGGCGCAGGAGGCCTACGTGAAGGCCGCGAACGCGGGCCCCGGCGACGAGTTCGGATTCGCGCTGTCGCTCTCCGCGGACGGCAGCGTGCTCGCGGTCGGCGCGCACTTCGAGTGGTCGGCGGCGACGGGCGTCGGGGGCAACGCCGCGAGCGACGCAGCGCCGTACGCGGGGGCGGTCTACGTGTTCCGCCGCAGCGCCATGGGCTGGGCGCAAGAGGCCTATGTGAAGGCGTCGAACACCGACGCCTTCGACGAGTTCGGGCAGTCGGTCGCGCTCTCGGGCGACGGCGCGACGCTCGCCGTCGGTGCGCGCGTCGAGTCGTCGTCGGCCACGACCATCAACGGAGATGGCAGTGGCAACGCGAGCTTCGCCGCCGGTGCGGTCTACGTCTTCCGCCACGCGGGCAGCGCATGGTCGCAGGAGGCCTACGTGAAGGCCGCGAACGCGGGCGCGGACGACCAGTTCGGTCAAGCGGTGGCGCTGTCGGGGGATGGCGCCGTGCTCGCGGTCGGCGCGTGGCAGGAGAGCTCGGCGTCGACCGGCGTCGGCGGGAGTGCGCTGAGCGACGCCGCGCCGCGCGCGGGCGCCGTCTACGTGTTTCGGCGCGCGGGCAGCGCGTGGTCGCCCGAGGCCTATGTGAAGGCCTCGAACACCGACGCGGGCGACGCGTTCGGCGCGGCGGTGGCGCTCTCTGCCGATGGCGCGACGCTCGCCGTTGGCGCGAGGGAGGAGGATGCAGCGTCGGGTGCAGACCCGTCCGACGACTCTGCCACCACCGCGGGCGCGGTCTACGTGTTCGTGTTCGCGTCGGGCGCGTGGGCGCAGCAGGCCTATGTGAAACCCACGCACCCCGATGCGGCGGATGCCTTCGGGGCGAGCGTGTCGCTCTCGGCGGATGGCGCGCGGCTCGCGGTCGGTGCCTACGACGAGGATGGCGCCTCCGCAGGGATCGGCGGCGATGCGACGAGCGACGCCACCTCGCAGTCGGGCGCGGCGTACGTCTTCGCGCGGAGCGCGGGCAGCTGGTCCGAAGAGGCCTACGTGAAGGCCGGCACCGTGCGCGCGGGCGACTTCTTCGGCTTCGCGCTCGCGCTCTCCGCAGACGGCGGCACGCTCGCGGTCAGTGCGCCGTACGAGGCCTCCGCCGCGACGGGCCTCGACGGCGACGCGACGGTTGTCACGGCCGAGCGCGCGGGCGCCGTCTACGTGTACTGAACGCTTCGAGACAGCCAGCCGGCTGGCTGTCTGATCGCCATCCTCGCTTCCTTCGCCGCACAGCCCCTCTCACCACGAGATAGTCCATGTCGAATCAGTTCGTTCGCACCGAGTCCACAGGCTGGTTCAGCCGCATCGCCAGCTCCATCAAGGGCGTCCTCGTCGGGCTGCTGCTCTTCGTCGCGTCCTTCCCGCTGCTCTTCTGGAACGAGGGGCGCGCCGTCCATCGGGCGCAGGATCTCGAGGAGGGGCGCGGCGCCGTGATCGAGGCGACCGCTGACGCCGTGCGGCCGGCCGACGAGGGCAAGCTCGTGCACGTCTCGGGCAACGCCACGACGACGGACGCGCTCGCGGACGCCGAGCTCGGGCCCACGGCGCCCGGCGCGCTGCGGCTGCGGCGCACGGTCGAGATGTTCCAGTGGACCGAGCGCAAAGAGAGCCGCACCTCGAAGAGTCTCGGCGGGAGCGAGCAGCGCACCACGCGCTACACGTACGCGCTCGGGTGGAGCGCGGAGCCGCTCGACGCGTCGCGCTTCGAAGAGCCCGCCGGTCATCAAAATCCGCCCATGCCCGTGGTGTCTCAGACCTTCGACGCAGGCCGCGTGACGGTGGGCGCGCGCACGCTCACCGCCGACCTCGTCTCCCAGCACGAGGGCTTCGAGGCGCTGCCCATCGAGCCCGCGCAGGCGCCCGGGCTCGGCCGCTTCGGTCGCCCGGTCACGCGCGCCGCGGCGGGCCTCTTCGTCGGTGCGAGCAGCGCGGCGCCGCAGCTCGGCGACCTGCGCGTGAAGTGGGAGCGCGTACCGGCGGGCGCGGTGTCGGTGCTCGCCGCGCAGCGGGGCGCGACGTTCGCGGAGTGGCGCACGCCGTCGGGCCGCGTGCTCGAGCAGAACCTCGACGCCGGCACCGTCTCGGCCGACGGGATGATCCAGTCGCTCGAGTTCGGCAACGTGTTCTTCACGTGGCTGCTGCGCTTCGCGGGCTGGCTCGCGATGTTCATCGGGCTCTCGCTCATCTTCAAGCCGCTCGTCGTCGTCGCGGACGTGGTGCCGTTCATCGGCTCGCTCGTCGGCGCGGGCACGGGCTTCGTGGCGTTCGTGATCTCGGCGCCGCTCTCGCTGCTCACCGTGGCGCTCGGCTGGGTCTTCTACCGGCCGCTCGTGGGGATCGCGCTGATGGTCGTCGGTGTCGGCCTCGCGGTCGTCGTCGGCCGCTTCGCCGTCACGCGCGGCCGCGCGAAGAACGCCGAGCGCCAGGCTGCGCGGGCGGCGTAGACGGCGCGCCCCGCTCGCCCTCGCTGCGCGCGGGGCGCCCCGCACGGTGGGACATACTCTGTCCCACCCGCCACGGGCGCTTCGGCTCACCCGGATGCAGGCGCCTGCAGCGACGTGCGCTCCGGCAGCAGCAGCGCCGTCAGGCGACCACTCGGGCGGATCTGCGGCCACGGGCGGGAGCCCCGCGTGCACGAGCCAGTAGGACGCGCCCGCGACGGTGAGCGCGAGGGCGTGCGGGAGCCCGAGCAGGTAGTCGCGGTGCGTGTGGAGGCTACGCGCGTCGGGCGGTGTGAGAAATACCCTCGTATCCGTGGGGAAACCAGAGGACGCGAGCGTCGTCGCCGCGCCGAAGTCGGGGTCGAGGACGTTGATGTCGACCGACTCCCCGCGGATCCAGCGGCGCAGCCAGAGCTCGTGGTTGCCGCACACCCCGCGTGCGCCGCGCGCGATCATCAGCTCGACCACGCGCGCGCTCTCGGGCCCGCGATCGACGAGGTCGCCGAGCACGAAGACCGGGCGCGACGCGGGGATGCGCGCGAGCAGCGCGGCGAGCGCGTCGGCGTGGCCGTGGATGTCGCCGATCACGGCCGCGTTCTCGAGCGGCGCACCCAGCGTGACGGCGCGGACGGGCTCGCGGCTCATCGATCGGGCGACCCGCTGCGCGCGCGCCGGGCGTGGTCCGCACGCACGCGCTGCCGCGCGAGCCATCCCTCGAAGGCGACACGGAGCGCAGGCGGCGGGGGCGCGTAGGTGTGACGCGCCTGCAGCTCCGACAGCACCAGCCTGTCGTCGCGCTGCACGTGCGCCGACGCCGTGTAGCGCTGGCCGCGCCACCGCACCGCGAAGACGAGCAGCGTGCGGGAGAGGACGTCGTCGACGTAGGACCCGACGCAGTGGCCCATGAGCTCGCCCTCGGCCTTGAGCGCGGCCGGCGTCGCGAGCAGACGGATGAGGACGAGCGGATGAGAGGGCGTGGTGAGCCGGGGTGTCCACGGGAGCCGCTCGGCGTCGGGCGAGAACCCCTCCGCACGCGCGCGCGCCGCCGGGACCCGGGTCTGCCGCGAAGGCCAGTGCCCGAGTGCGCGCCCGCGCTCGATCAGCGCGATCAGCAACGTGCCGCGTTCGCCCTCGTCGAGACGTCCGATCGCCTCGCCGCGGGCGCTCACGAAGGACGCGAGGCGCGCGACGTCGTCGGCCCCTTCGGAGACCGTGAGGGCCGCGAGCGCGCCTGCGGCGGTGAACCACGCAGCGCGGGCCTGCGCATCCTTCGGGAGATCGTCGAGGATGAGGCCCGGCGGGAAGGGCTCGCGCAGGGCGGCGGGATCGATCGCTGCGGGCGCGCGTCGCACGAAGGAGGCGTGCCGCGCGACGTCGCGAGCGCCGCGTCCCGCGCGCCGCCAGGCGTCGAGCACCGGATCGAGGCATTCGGCGAGGGGCTTGCCGGCGATCGTGCGCGCGCAGGCCTCGTCGAGCGCGGTCGATGCGCGCAGCGTGACGGCCAGCGCGAAGAGCCCCGGGCAGACGCGCGCGAGCTGCGCGACGCGACCGGTTTCGTCGGCCGCCGCGCGCATGGCCACGGCGGCCGCGGCGCGCGGATGGAACGCGCAGGCCGCGCTGCGGGCCGTGCGCGGCACCGCCTGACGCGCCCAGACTCGCGCGCGGCGCACGAGGGGATCGAGCAGCGCGCGGCACGGCAGCCCCGGCCCCGCGATGGCGTCCGCGAAGGCGTCGAAGAGATCGCCCGGCTCCGCGTCGCGCGTGGAGGCGACCCAGCGCAGCCGCAGCGCATCGCGGCTCGCACCGGGCTCGGTCGCGCGGACGAGTGCGCCGCCCGCGCCGAGCTCCATCGACACGCAGCGCGTCGCGCCGTCGTCGTAGCGCGCCTCGAGCCGCACGCCCCGCGGGAGCCTCTGCAGCGCCACGGTCGGCCCGGCCGGTGGCAGGCGCACCACGTCGCGCCCCGTGAGCGACGCGTAGGGGAAGGCTCGCTGCCCGCGCGGCGCGGGCTCGGCCACGGGGATGAGCGCGCGGACGAAGAGCGCGGCGACGCGCGCGGCGAGTCCCTCCAACGGATCCGCGTCGTCTTGCGTCCCGAGGGGCGCCCCGAGGAAGAGCAGCGGCACATGCCCCTCCGTCGCGGCCTTGCGGAGCTCCGTGACCGCGTGGGGAAGCAGGGCATTCGCGCTCTCGGGACACACCACGACGTCGAGGCCCGCGAGCGAGGGTTGCAGGCCGTCGAGCACCTCGAGCGTCCAATGAAAACCGGGGAATCGCGCGACATGCGGCCGCAGCGCGTCCGCGAGCCCTGCGCCATCGACGGCGAGCGCGACGCCGAGGGTGATCGTCGGGATGCGCTCGTCGAAGGGGGGGCGGTCGGCGAGCGCGGCCGCCTCGGTGTCGTCCGTGGTCGGCGGGGCGGGCCCATCGAGGGGCGCCCACTCCGCCGCTTGCGGGCCGTGGTTCGCGGCGCCCGTCACGGCACCCGGCGCGCCCTCCGCATCGACCCGCCACGCCGCTGCGCCGAAGGCCTCGCGACGCGCGTCGGCGCGCGCCGTGGCGGTGACGGGAGGCCGGCGCACGCGCCCGTCGAGGTCGGGCCTGCCGGCGTCGTCCGACAACCACGCCGCCGCTTCGGGCCCCGCGTGTTCCGTGGCAATCGCCCGCAGCCAGGCCCGTCGTGCGTGCGGCGTCATTCGCTCACCCCGACGCGCACGGTGCGCGCGCGGTGGGACGAACTATGTCCCACCCTGCGCTGGTGCCCGCGTCGCGTCGGTGAGACAGTCGCACGCATGACACCCCCTTCCGAGACGCCCACGGCGAAGAAGCGTGGACGCGCGACGCGCGCCGTGACGAAGCCCACCGAAGCGCCCGCGCCGCGCACCGGGCCCGGCCGCAGAGCAGGGGCCTACACGCAGACCGAGCGCGTGCTCGAGCTGCTCGCGCGCCTGCAGGCACGGCGCACGCCGGCGCTGCTCGCGTCCCTCGCCGCGGACCTCGGCATCTCCGTGAAGCAGCTGCGCCGCGATCTCGCCGTGTTGCACGCCGCTGGACATGGCGTGTCGCTCGCGCCCGTCGAGGGACGCGCCGCGGTGCGCCTCGTGCGCGGCCGCAGCGAGGCCGTGACGCTCACGCTGCGCGAGCGCTTCGCGCTGCTCGCGATGCGCGACGTGCTCGCGACGCTCGAGGGCACGCCGCTCGCCGAGGACGCCGCCTCCATCTTCCGCAAGATCGGCGCCTCGCTGCCCGACGACGCCGCGCGCGACCTGCGCACGCTCGGCCCTTCGTTCCGCTACCTGCCCGACGGCGGCCTCAAGCGCTACGACGCGCACGCCGACGTCCTCGACGCCCTGCTCACCGGCGCGCTCCACCGCCACGCCGTGCGCGCGCGCTACCGCCACGCGGCCGGCGCCATCGACACGGGCACCCTCGAGCCATGGGGGATCGCGCTCTATCGCAATGGCCTCTACGTGATCGGTCGCTGGGAGACCGCCACCACGCCACGCGTCTTCGCCATCGAGCGTTTCGAGGCCGCGACACGCGCCCGCGACAAGCGCTTCGACGTGCCCGCCGACTTCTCCATCGACGTCCTTCTTCGACGGCGCCTTCGGCGTCTTCGCGGGCGGTACACCGCGCAAGGTGACGCTGGAGTTCGACGCGGCCGTGCGCGCCATCGTCGACGCGCGGCGATATCACCCCTCGCAGCGCACGCGCCGCATCGCCGGCGGGCAGATCCGCATGACGCTCACCCTCGCGACGAGCCCCGAGGTCGTCTCCTGGCTCGTCGGCTGGGGCCCGAGGGTGCGCGTCGTCAGCCCCGCCGATCTCGCGGAAGCCGTCGCAGCGGAACACCGCGCGGCGCTCGCGGCGTACGCAGGCGCGGTGAAGGGCGGGAGTCGGAGCAGGGGTGGAGAGGCGGTGTCGGAGAGTGAGATTTGAAAAGGACGAGGGACAGCGGGTGTGAAGACAGCTTGAGTGGTGTGGCTCGTCACCCCTCGGTGATTCGCCGCGCCGCCGCGAGAATCTGCACATCGCGGTCGCGTCGGTAGGCGACGCGCGTCTCGCTGAGCGCGTGAATCGCGGCGTCCCAGGTGAACCACTGCGTGGCTTCGGTCTCCCAGTCGAATCCCGGTGGGTACACACCGGCGTCCTCGGCGAGCCAGAAGGCGTTGGCCCACTGGGTGCCCCCGAACCACTCGGGGATCGGCGCGATCACGCGCACGAGGCGGCCGTACTCCTCGCGGGCCTCGCGGGTGGCCGTGTCTTCGGGGGATTCGCCCGCGTCGGGCTGGCCCTTCGCGAACGTCCACACATAGCCCTGAAAGCCGCCTGAGGGCTTGCGCAGAAAGACCTGCTCGCGCGCGGCGTCGACGAGGACGACTCCGTAGCTGACCTGACGACCGGTGGGTGGCTGGCGCGGATCGAAGCGCGATTGGGACATGGGCCTCCGCTGTGAGAGACGCTCGCGCGATGGGCTGACTGACACGCCGGCGGGCAGCGCGCGCAGCGACGCGTCGGTGTGCCGCCGTGGGACGATCCGTCTCGCCGCCTTTGACCGCGCAGCGCCGTTCGTTCTACACAGGGGCCCATGGCAGGCGGCGGCGGTGGTGGAAACGGCTGGATCAAGATGCTCGCGGGCGGCGGCGCGGTCGTCGCGGGCGCCACGCTCGTGCCGCGCGTGCTCGGCCACGACGCCGTCCCCGGCTGGCTGCACGCGGCGGCGCTCGGGCTCGGCGGGCTCGCGGTGGTGTTCGGCAGCTGCGAGGCGATGATCCGCAGCGTCGAGGGGATCGGTCGGCGCGTGGGGTGGAATCCCTTCGTCGCCGGGACGATGGCGGGGCTCGCGTCGAACGTGCCCGAGCTCGTGATGCTCGGCTTCGTGCTCGCCGCCGCGCCGCGCGTGGGCTTCATCGTCACGTGTCTGACGCTGCACGTCGGCGCGCTCGCGTTCGGGCTCTACTCCGGGTTCCTGCCGCGCGACAACACGGGGCATGCGCGCCTGCCCGAGCCGCTCGTGAAGATCAGCACCGACCTCTTCGCGGGGGCGGCGGGCGTCTTCCTCGGCGCGGGGCTCGTGATGATCATGCTGCGCACCTTCCGCGCGGGGGATCACGGCGGCGAAGGGCTCGGCGTGCTCGACCTCTCGGTGCTCGGCGTCGCGCTGCTCGCCGTGCAGGTGGTCGCGACCCTCGAGCTGGTCAAACGGTTCAGCGGCGCACCCGCGAAGAGCGATGTCGAGCGTGCCAGTCCGAATCCCGCGCACGACGACGCCGCGCCCGGCTGGGGCACGATTGCGGGCTATGGCGCCATCGGGCTGGTCGCGTCGGTCATCGGCGGCCACGCGGTCGGGCGACTTCGCCGACGTCGCTCGTCGCGGGCCTCGCCGAGCGTGGATATCCCGAGATGGTGGGCGCGCTGCTGCTGAGCGTGTTCGCGTCCGCGGGCGCGTTCGCGATGATCGTCACCTCGCACGCGAAGGGCATGTTCGACGTCGCGCTCGCCTCGGCCGCGGGGCAGGTGAGCCAGGTGCCCTTCGTGGTGCTGCCCGTCGCGATGCTCCTGCTCGCCGTGCTCGCGGGCACGGGTGTCGTCCCCATCGGCCGCGAGCGGCGCGGTGCTGCCCATCGACCTCGAGACGACGAGCGTCGTCGTGCTCGCCTTCCCCCCGATGCTGATGCTCTGGAAGGCCGTGCAGGACGACGGTCAGGTGAGCTGGGTCGAGACCGCCGCGATGGTCTGCGTCTTCGGCATCGTCGTCTATCTGCTCGCCGCGCATGGGTGAGCGGGCGTAGCGAGAGGGCGGGAGGGCGACGGACGGCCAGCCGGCTGTCCGTCTCTCTCTCGCGTCACTCCTCGCGTGGCGCCGCGGCGCCTTCGGCCTGGAGCACCCAGACGCCGCGCGTGTAGGGAGCCACTGGCGCGAGCGCCCAGGCGTCGGGGAACACGATCCGCCGCGGGCCCTGCTGCGCGACGAGGTCGCGCCCTTCGCGCACGAGCGCGGTGGATTCGTCTTCGGAGGTGAAGCGCCAGACGCGGCGGCCATCGACCGAGAGGCCCGAGACGAGCCACGGTGCGTCCCACGGCGCGATCCCGCGCACGGCGATCGCGCGCGAGGCGCAGCCGACCACTCGGTTGACTTCGGTGAGCGCGGATTCGAACGCAGCATCGATGTCGCCGGACGGAGCGATGGAGTTGTTCCAGTAGAGCAGCACGTCGGGCGCGCTCGCGCCGAGGTGCAACATCATCTCGGCCCAGAGCGGCGTGCCGCCGTGTGGCGCGCGTCCGGCCTCGACGTAGTCCGCGGGAGCCACCCAGGGCGCCACGGGCACATCGGGCCGCGCGAGCGCGCGCGCGCGGTATTCGTTGATCGCGAGGCGGACGGCGTTGAACGGGGTGCGCGCGTAGATCGTGGTGTCCGAGATGCGCGGGACGATGCGCGTCGAGACCTGATCGAGAATGCCGTAGCAGGCGGGCGACTGATGCGTCCCGACGACGGCGCCGCGGCCGAAACGCATCGAGTCGTGCCCGTTCAGGTCGGGCACGGCGAAGGCGGGATCGCTGTGGCTGAAGTCGTAGTTGCTCACGCGGATGGCCGGGAAGACCGCGCGCGCCACATCGACGAAGGCGCGTTCGTAATATGCGGCGACGCGCTCCTGCATGAAGGCGTTCCACGCGAGGTAGCGCTCGGTGCCGTAGGCCATCGGGCAGAGATCCGCGCGGAATTCGCGGGTGAGATCGACGCCAAAACGACTCGACCACTCCGCGAGGAGCGCGGGTGTGCGCGGGTCTTCGGCGATCGCATTCCAACGCGAAATCTCGCGGGCCCGCTGCGCCGCAGCGGAGGAATCACACGTCCCGATCGACCAGTTGGAGACGTTCCACTCGAGGTCGATCACGAGCCAATCGAGGGTCACGCCGCGCGTGGCGAGACCACGCAGCACGGCGCGCACGACCTCGGACGTCTCCGCGGCCCCCGCATCCCACCAGAGGCCGGGCTGCGCCGGCTCGTCCGACGCGCCGGGAATCGTGGCATCCGAGGGATGGAGATGCGGAATCGTCTCGTTCGACCAAACGAGCGCCACAGGAGCGCGCGGTGCCCCTCGGGGCGGGCAAGCAGTCGCGCGGCGAGCTCGTCGAGGTTCCGCACGAGGGGCTCGCGGAGCGGGTCGCCGTGGCCGCTCGCGAACGCGCAGCCCGGGTCGCTGTTGTTCGTCCGCCAATCGCACTGGAGGTTCCCGGCCTGATGCACCGCGATTTCTTCGGCCGCGACGACGGGACTCCCGGCGGGCGCGCTGCCGGCTCGGCCAGTTTCGCGGCGTGACCCAGGAGAGCGCGCGCAGCGGTTCGGAGACCGCACAGCGCGCGCCCGGCGGCGCGCAGCGCGCATCGTCCGGAGTCGCCGCGCAGAGCGTCGCGAGCCCCTCGGGCGTGCTCGTGTCCGGCCCGGCATCGAGCCCTGCGTCCACGGCCGCGTCGAGGCCTGCGTCCACGGCCGCGTCGAGGCCTGCGTCCACGGCCGCGTCGAGGCCTGCGTCCACGGCGGCATCGGGGCTCGAGTCGTCCGGATCCGAACAGGCGTGGAGGGAGACGGTGGCTGCGACGAGGGCGGCGAGGACGGCGCCCCCGCGGGACGCCGATGGGATTTGCATCCGATACGCTTATCACGGAGCGCGCCGCCCGCGAAGGGCCGCGGGTGGCGCTGCGGGGACGGAGCGCGCCGTCACGCACGGTCCGTGACAGCCAGCCGGCTGGCCGTCTGGGCGCGTCAATCCCAGCGGAAGGCGATGCCGAGGTCGGCCATCGCGAGCATCGCCTCGGCGTTGCCGCGCGCGTCGTCGACGGGATGATGCGTGTGCGGTGTCTGGCGGAGCTTGCGGAAGGTCTGGCGTGGGTCCTTGACGAGTCCCTTGTAGAACGAGCCGAGATTCGCGGATGAATAACCCAATGGGTTCTTGCCCGTGAAGTGGTGGAAATACCAACACACGAACATCCAATCGAAACCGTTGTTGTCGGAGATGAACTGCGGTTGACGCCGACACTCGCGGGCGAGCCATTCGGAAAAGCGCTGCATCACCGCGCCGGGCTCGTCGAAGGTGAGCGTCTCGTCACGCGTGTGGCCGCTCACCGCGAGCGCGGCGGGAATCCAGCGCTCGGAGATGGGGCGGAGCTGCCCGTAGAAGGTGCGCGCGAGGCCCGGTTCGACGATGACCGCGCCGAGCGAGACCATCGAGAAGTCACCGGGGATCGGGCCGTCCGCCTCGATGTCGACCATCACCCAGGGCATGCGCTCCTCCATGATCACGCGCGCCGCGCGCGGTCTGCTCGTGCGGCTCAGGCGCCGATCGTCGTCGCCTGTTCGTAGCCGGACTCGAGGTCCGTGAACGTCACCTGCACGAGCCCGCGTTCGTCGAAGGCGTAGCGCTCGCGCGTGAGGGGGCCCTCGCCGGCGAGGCGCCGCACCGGATGCGCCGCGAGGTCGTGGCCGGTGCCGCGCAGGCCGGGATCGAAGGGGAAGCGCACCTCGGTGAGCGGCGCGAGCATGCCGCGCGGCGTGCCATCGGCGTCGAGCGTGGCGCACTCGAAGAAGCGGAAATGGCCGACGTCGTGCGCGGGGCGGTAGGTGCGCTCGACGACGACGGGCGGCTGGCCGGGCCGCGGCAGGGGCTGGTCGCTCGTGAAGATCGCGTCGTAGCTCGCGCGTCCGCCGCGCTCGGCCTCGCGGAACACGCCGAAGTTCCGCGAGAAGCGGTCGTCGAGCACGTAGCCGGCGCTGGCATCTCCTGCGATGGCGAGGCCGATCGCGACGGCTGCGTGCGGGTAGGGCGAGCGGTGCACGCGTCGGCCAAAGCGCGTCTTGAGGAGGCGCTGCACGACGGGCAGCGCGCTCGCGCCGCCGACGACGTACACGCCCGCGACGCCGGCCGTCGGGTCTGCGGCGGCGTCCGCGTCGGGGAAGGCGCGCAGCACCGGCGTCATCGCCTCGAGCGTGCGCTCGACGAGCGGCGCGCACGCGTCGAAGTAGTCGGCGACGGGCAGTGAGAGTTCGGCCTGCGGCGCGGCGTCGCCGAGGCACGCCTCGAGATCGAGCGCGACGCGGCGCGAGCTCGCGTGCAGGCGCTCCTTCGCGTCGCGGCATGCGTCGAGGAGCGCGCGCAGCGCACCGAGGGGGAGGGCGCCCGCGTCGAGACCGAGCCGCTCGAGCGCGAGGCCGGCGAGCACGCGATCGAAGTCATCGCCGCCGAGGTCGCCGAGGCCCGCGGTCGCGACGACCTCGTGGTGGCGTCCGCTCACCCGCACGAGCGAGGCGTCGAAGGTGCCGCCGCCGAGGTCGTACACGAGGACGTGTTCGCGCCGGCCGTTGAGGGTGCGCGCGTGCCGGTGCGAGAACTCGAAGCCCGCTGCGGAGGGCTCGTTGAGCATCGCGCGCACGTCGAAACCCGCGTGCCGGAAGGCCTCGAGCGTGAGGAAGCGCTGCGTGCAGAAGGCGTTGGCGGGCGTCGCGACGACGGCCTCGAGGCGTGGTCGATCGCGCCATGCGTCGGGGAGATTCGACGTGTTGCGCAGGGCGACCGCGAGCGCCGCGAGGAAGCGCGCGACGAGCTCGCCGAGCGGGAGCTCCGTCGTGCCGATGCGCACGGTGCCATCGGGCCGCGCGTCCGCGAGCAATCGCTTGAACGAGCGCGCCTGCGTGAAGCGCGCGTCGCCGGCGACGGCGAGCGCCTCGAAGCCGAAGCGCAGTTCGCCCGCGTGCTCGGCGACGACGGATGGGAACCACTCGACCGCGTCACCCCCCGCGTCGAAGGTGATGACGGGGTAGTTGCCGCGATCCGCGGAGGCGACGACCGTGCGGGTCGTGCCGAAGTCGATGCCGAGCGCCACGCCGTGGTGTAGCGCGCGGCGACGTCAGCGCCCGAGCAGATCGCGAAGCCGTTCGCGGTTCGAGCGCCAGAGCACCCACGCGGCGCCGCTCGCGACGAGGTCGCTCGCATACGCGAGGACGGCGTGCTCGGAGCGGTCGAGCAGCAGGCTCCCGGCGAGGCTCGCGATCAGGCACGGCACGGCGATCCAGCGGAACAGCGTGCGTCGCCGGATGGCCTCGGCCTGCTCCTCGCGCATCTGTGCGACCGCGCGCTCGTGGAGGGCCGGATCGAGGCGCGCAGCACGCTGTGAGCCCGTCGCGAGCCGGGCCTCGGCGGCAGCCCGTTGGGCGTCTTCGGAGCGGTCTTCGTCGGCCACGGGCGAAGGATGGCCAAAAAGCGCTGAAAATCCAGCCCATCAGGCCCATCTCGCGGCGTCGGGTTGCGGAATCGGCGGCGACGACGAACACTGCGGTCGCGCTCAAGGTTGGGTGCTCGTTCTTCGGTTCGCTCCCGGCAGGATCCAGTTCGGCGCTCTCACCGGTCGTCGGCTTACTTCTCGGGTTCGCTCCCTAGGACGTTCCAGTACAGGCAGCTCAGTCCGTTCCGAGAAGGATCAGCATCATGGCGAACACCAAGCTCTACGTCGGCAACATCTCTTTCCGCACCACCGAGGACGACCTCCGCGACCTCTTCTCCGCGCACGGCAACGTGAGCAGCGCGTCGATGGTCACCGACCGTGACACCGGCCGGTCGCGCGGCTTCGCGTTCGTCGAGATGTCGAGCGATGCCGAGGCGAAGGCGGCCATCCAAGCGCTCGACGGCCAGACCGTCGACGGCCGCACCATCCAGGTCAACGTCGCGCGTCCGCGCGAGGATCGCGGCGGCGGCGGCGGCGGCGGCGGCCGCGGCGGCGGCGGCGGTGGTTACGGCGGGCGGCGGCGGCGGCTACGGCGGGCGGCGGCGGCGGCCGTGGCGGCGGCGGTGGTTACGGCGGCGGCGGCGGCGGCGGCGGCCGCGGCGGCTACTGAGCCTTCGCCAGCGCGCTCCGGCGCGTGACGTCACCGCATCGCGGTAACGTCGAAGGTTCGTGAAGCGGGGGGCCTCGCAGGACATGTCCTGCGGGGCCTTTCGTTCGTCTGGGGTTCCGCATCGACGCGGCGTGCGCCCGTCTCGGCGCCCGCGACGGCGCGCGGACGTCGAGCGCGCTCCGTTCGTGTGGAAGGCCGGTCGCGCACCGGCCCCCGCGTCCTCCCGCGGGGGACGAACGACGACCACGCGGTTCCGCGCGCGCGATGTGGCTTATCCTCGCGCCCATGAATCGACGTCAGCTCCTCGCCGCGCTGGGCCGCGCAACCGTTGGTGTCACCGGGCTGTACGTGCTCGGCGGGTGCGGCAGTGAGGGCGACGGGCCCACGCCCCTCGATGCGGGCGCCGCCTCGGACGCGGGCCTCTGCCGCCCGACGACCCGCGATGTACTCGGTCCGTTTCACCGGGAGGGCGCGCCCTCGCGCGCGGCGATCGCCTCGGCGAGTGAGGCCGGCACGCGGATCGCGCTCGGCGGCATCGTGCTGGGCGACGACTGTTCGACGCCGCTCGTCGGTGCGGCGCTCGACATCTGGCAGGCCGACGCGTCCGGCCAGTACCACGAGCCGACCGAGCCGGGTGAGCCCTTCCGCCTGCGCGGACAGGTCGCGAGCGCCGCGGACGGGACGTGGGCGATCGACACGATCCGACCCGGCAACTACCGCAACGGCCCCGGCTGGAGGCCCGCACACCTCCACTTCATCGTCTCGGCGCCGGGCCACCGAACGCTCACCACGCAGCTCTACTTCGCGGACGACCCCTACCTGCCCCCGAACGACAGCTGCACGGGCTGCGGCTCCGACGACCCGGCGCGCATCATCCCCCTCAGTGCGGGTGGTGGCGGTGGGCTGGTCGGCGACTTCCGAATCGTGCTCGCCCGCGCGTGACGGGGCGCTGGAGTCCGCGTCTCAATCGCGTGTGAGCACCAGCGCGGTCGCGACGGCGTCCTCGAAGCGCACGAAGCGCCCGACGAGCGTCGTGCCCGCGGGAAGTGCGGGTGTGAGCGTCTCGTCGAGGCGGGCGACGAACTGGCATGCTGCCGTGTCGAGCGTGGCAATCGTCGCGTCGTGGAATCCGAAGTATCTCCGCACCTCGGGATAGAGGCATTTGTACAGAGACTCTTTGGCGGAGAAGAGCAGCGTGAGCGCCTCGACCTCGGACCATCCGCTCTCCGCGACGAGCTGCGCGAGCTCGCCGGGGCGCGCGAGGTGAGCGCCGAGGTTCGCGGGCGCGGTCGGCCGCACCCAGCGCTCGAGGTCGAGCCCGAGGCCGCGCAGCGCGTGTGTGTGGGCGACGGCCGCGGCCGCGTAGCCCGCCGTGTGCGTGATGCTGCCGACGACCCCGGCGGGCCATGCGGGGGCGCGATCGGGGCCGCGCGCGATCGGGGCTTCGGCGAGCGCAGGCGCATGCGCGCGCAGCGCGGCACGCGCGCAGTGCCGCCCGGCGAGGTACTCCACGCGCCGCTTGATCACCGCCGTGGCGAGCTCCGGGGGGAGGGAGATGTCCGCGAAGGCGGCGAGCTGCGATTCCGCGGGCGGATCGAGCGCGAGCGCGTGCACCGTGACGGACGGCGGGAAGAGCGTCGGGTCGAGGCGCAGCGGCCGCACGCCCGACGCCCCGTGCCTCAGCCCCCGACGAGGCGCACGCCGAGGCCCTTGGCCTCGTAGATGCGCTTGCCGTCGACCCAGAGCGAGCCCTCGCCGACGACGAGCACGCCGCGCGTGTCGCGCGTGACCTCCGTCAGCTCGACGTCGGCGACGACGAGGCGATTCTCCGGGATGACCTGGCCGCGGTATTTCCAGCGCATCGTGACGCCGGCGGCCTGCGTCTCGAAGCGCGGATTCGTGAGGCCCTCCCCGAGCCCTTGCGCGATGGCGAGCGCCTGGAGCGCCTGCAACAACGCCTCGAGGCCGAGGGAGCCGGGCTGCACCGGATCTTGGTAGAAATGCGCCTTGAAGAACCATTGGTCCGCGACGATGGCCTTCTCGGCGCGCATGCGGCCGAGCCCTGCGCGACCGCCTTCAGGCCAGTAGCCGGTGAGCCGATCGAGCACGCGGCAGCCGCTCGCGCGCGAGGCACAGGGTACCTTCGCAATAGGGCGCCGGGTCCGTGGTGAGATCGACGACGAAGGCATTCTCCGCGGCGACGGACGCGCGGGATTCGGCCGTCATCGGCAATCCCGCCTGATTGGCCATCGTGTCGCCGGGGAAGAAGCCGAAGACCGTCTTGAGCGTGTAGAGGTCTTCGTCGCCGGCGCGCATCACGACGTCGAAGCTCATGATGACGGTGCTGTCGGCGGTGGAGATGTTGGTGAGTCGCGTGGTCGTCGTGACCGTCCCGATGTCCTCGGGGATCTCGCGGTGCTGCGTGCCGGTGCCGTCGAGGTTGCGGAAATAGAGGTTCTCTTCGGAACCGAGCGCGCCGCCGACGTAGGAAGCGAGCCAGCCGCACGGCTGCAGCGCGGTCTCGAGCATCACCGCGAAGGGCATCGCGCGCGCGTTGTTCTCCTCGACATACCACTCTCCGCGCGGGACGTCGTAGTCGATGACGGCCACACTCCCCACCTGCATGCCGCCAATCGGCCCTTCGACGTGGGAGACACGCGACATGAAGTGATAGGGCGGCCCGGGCAGGCGCGCGACGCGGCGCGGGCTGTCGAAGCGCGCGTACATCGGCCCGAACGCGGTGGATGGCGCGCCCCAGGCGCAGGCGAGCAGCGAGGCGTAGTCGAAGCGGAAACCATCCACGACCGCGACGGGGCGCTCATCCGCCGGGACGTCGACGACGAGGCGGCCCGTGTCGAGCGGCCACGCGGGGACGAGGCGCAGCGCCATGCGCTTGCAGTGAAAGGCCTTGCGACCATCGACGCTGCCGAGGATGTCGGCGTAGATCGTCGGCACCGCGCCGCCGTGGATCTCCTCGACGAAGATCTCGTAGACGACCTCCTTGGAAGAGGGGGTCGCCTGGCCTCGGCAGCGCAGGCTGTACGTGTGGTCGGGCGCCGGCTCGAAGCGCGAGCCGTCGTGGCCGAGCGTGTGGCCGAGCGCGGTCAACACGATCTGCATCGCCTGGAGACCGCCCTCGAGCATGAGCGTGCCGGGCATGCACGGGTCGTTCTTGAAGTGCCCCGCGAAGAACCAGCTCTCCGGCGTGAGGCCGAGGCGCGCGCGCAGATAGCCGCGCTTCCACGGGCCGCCCGCGGGGTCGAAGTGCGTGACCTCGTCGAGCAGGCGCATCTTGCCGCCTGCGATCACGGGCGTGCGGGTGTGCGTGTCGGCGCGCTCGAAGCCGGGGCCGAAACACGCGCCGATGCGGCCGGCGACGAACGAGTCGAGCTCCGCCGCGGAGAACGCGCGCTTGGGCGAGAGCGTGACCGGCGGATCGAGGCGCGGATTCGCGCAGGGCTCGGCCGTCTCGGCGGACCACAGCACGCCCGCCGAGTTCGCGAGCTCGCCGTCGGTGAAGAAGCCTGCCTGGCCGCCGCGCACGCTCATCCGCAGCGTGCCGTTCACCCAGCAGTCGTAGTGGAAGAAGAACATGCGGATGCCGTCGAGCTCGGCGTGGCCGTCGACGCAGATCTCGTAATGCAGCGTCTCGCCGACCTGGGGGAGCGGCCCGTGGCTGCGGAGCTCGCAGCCCAGCAGGCGATACACGCGCTCACTCTGGTTGAGGAAGTCGGCGCCGAGCCACGAGATCAGCAGTAGATCGGCCTGACCGGACTCGACCATCACGCCCGCGGGCATGCGGCCCTCGTGCAGATACCAGGCGCCCGGCGTGACGTCGGTCTCCGTCCAGATCGTGCCCGTGCCCATCGTGCCGGGCTCGCCCTCGATGCCGAGGACGCGGTCGGCGAGGAGCAGCGGCGGCTCGGGCATGCGCACCTGACGGGTGTAACCGTCCTGCTGCGCGAAGAGAGGGCCGAACACCGAGGAGATCTCGCCCGACGAGAGCACCTCGAGCTGCGCGCGCGTGAACGCGGGGCCGTTCGGCGTGCGGGCCGGCGTGACGCGCGTGGTGAAGGTGTCGCGCGCGGTACCCTTCGCGGGCGCGGCCTTGGGCGCTGCAGCGTTGGGCGTGGTGGGCGGCGTGACTGCGGGGGAGGGCGTCGCGGGCCTCGCGGCCGCGGCGGGTTTCGCCGCTGCGGGGGGCCACGAGGCCGGTGCGGGGACGCTGGGAGCCGGACGCGCCGCGACGGGCGTTGGCGCCGCGAGAGTCGGCGCCGGGAGCGCGGGATTCGCGAATGTGGGATTCGCGAACGCGGGATTCGCGAACGTGGGATTCGCGAATGTGGGATTCGCGAGCGTGGGTGTTGCAGCCACCGGCGCGGCGGGCAGGGACCCGCCGGCGCGCACCCACGCGGCGAGCGGCGCGAGCGTCACGGACGTGAAGTGGGACTGCACCGCGACCTGCTGGCGCAGGAAGGCCTGGTGCAGCTCGGCGAGGCGGACCTGCTGCGCGGCGAGGAGCGCCGTGAGCGACGGTGCGGCCTGCGCCGGGTACGCGACGGGCGTCGTCGCGGGCGGTGCCGGCGTGGGCGCCGCGAGAGGCGGTGTCTGGAGAATGGGGTTCGGAAGAATCGGATTCTCGAGAATGGGATTCTGGAGAATCGCATTCACCGATGCGCTGGTCACGGTGTGGGGCGCGTGGCTCGGGGCTGCCGCGAGGACGGGATTCGCGGCAGCGGGGCGCGCAGGGAGCGGCGCGGCGTGGAGGGTGGGGGCGAGGCGCGGGGCGGGCGGGAGCCACTCGGCTGAATCGTCGTTCATCGGTGCGTTGGTCTCCTGCGCGGGCGGGCGCGGGGGGATGGCGTCGGGGTGCGCGGGGAGCGTGAGGGGCAGGGCACGGCGGCCCGGCGAAGCGGCCAGCGCGGGCGCCGGGGCGGGCGCGAGACGCGCGACGAGCGCGTCGGTGTCGACGTCGACGCCGGCCGCGAAGAGGCGCGCGGCGGCCTCTAGGGCGAGCAGCAGCGACGACTGGCCGTAGCGATCGAGCGCGACCGCGAGGTGCGGGCGGTCGCCGAGGACCTCGCCGATCCACTTGGTGCAGCCGGCGTGCGGGCCGTGCTCGACGAAGACGCGTACGCCGTCCGCGTAGGCGCGCTCGACGAGCGCCGGGAAGTCGACGGTGTTCATCGCCTGCCCGGTGAGCGCGTCCGCGCAGGCCTCGCGCGTCGGCGCGTAGCTGCTGAGCGTCGCGTGCGTGTAGAAGCGCACGCCGGGCACGTCGGCGGTCGGGCGCGTGTGCAGCGCACGCCAGCGCGACTCGTATTCGCGCGCTTCGGTGCAATGCATGATGAAGTCGTAGCCGGGCGTGCGGGAAGCCTTGCGGCCGAAGTGGGCGCCGACACGCGCGCATCCCTCCGGATCGCCGGCGATCACCACGTCGGTGGGGGCGTTGATGATCACGAGGCGGACGCGTGCCTCGTCGACGAGCGCGGCGCGCACCTCGGCCACCGTCGCGCGGATGCGCCACGTCGACCATGCGGCGGGCGCGTCTTCCGGGAGCTGCCAGGCGCTCTTCAGGCAGCGCAGCTCACCGCACAGCTCGCGCTCGTAGACGAGCGAGGCGGCGATGTCGTCGCGGAATCCATCGAGGTCACCCCACGCGCCGAGCGCGAAGAGCGAGTTGGTCTCGCCCGAGCAGTAGCCGATGGCCGCGCTTGGCCGCATCGCGAGGAGGCCGCGCGTGAGCTCGGCGTGGAGCTGGCAGAGGTACGAGGCGCCCCAGAGTTTGTCGGCGGGCGTCGTCGTGAGCGCGGGGTCGTCGCCGTAGACCCAGCCGGCCGCCTCGCGCACGGCGCCCGCGCGCGCGGCGAAGCGATCGACCAGCTCGGGGAGGGCGAGCGCGAGGTCGCGCCCCATGTGGGGATACGCGCCCGCGGCGCCGGTGAAGACGAACGACAATTCGCCTTCGAGCGTGCCTGAGCCGTAGTGGATGCCGTCGTCGAGCGTCACCGCGAGCGTGCCGCCGCCGTCGAGCCGACCCGACGCGACGAGGGCGTGCGCGCGCTCGAGGCGACGCGTGTAGTCGGCGGCCGAGTCGGCCGTGATGGCGACGCGGAGCGCGCCGCGCGTCGCGGTGTCGCCCGTCGCGAGCGCGGTGAGGAGCGCCTCGCGCGTGTCCGCGGCGAAGGTGCCGAGGCGCGGCCGCTCGCCGCGAAGCATCAAGGTGCTTGCGGTGTCGGCCGCGGTGAGGCGCGTGTGCGTCGTGGTGCCGCCGAGCGCGGTGACGGTGACGTCGGCGGCGCGCACGCCCCGCGCGGGGAGCCAGGGCATCGGGCCGACGCGCGACGGGAGCGCGTGGTGCGCGCACGCCGTGATGGCCGCGGCGACGTGGAGGAGCCCCGACGCGGCGTGCGCGTGGCCGAAGCGCG
Source organism: Polyangiales bacterium (assembly GCA_964202905.1). Taxonomy (GTDB): domain Bacteria; phylum Myxococcota_A; class Polyangia; order Polyangiales; family JADJQN01; genus CAIUAC01. The sequence continues at coordinate 20,351 of CAXNJO010000015.1, read as the reverse complement.
GCGTGAGGCCGGCGTCGTCGGGCGTGAGCGCGAGCGTGAGGCTCGCGAGGCTTCGTTCGTCGCCGACGGCGGCCGCGGGCGCGCCGATGTCCGCGTCGACGAGCGCGAGCACCGCGTCGCCATCGCGGAGCGCGTCCTCGTGGCGCTTGAGCACCAGCAGCACCGCGGCGTCGCCGGGCGTGTGGCGTGCGGCCGGGAGCAGGGCGCGCGCGGCAGCCGCCTGCACGGGTTCGGCGGCGAGGTCGACCGCGCCGATGACCGCTGCGTCGATCTCGCCGGCGCGGAGCGCACGGACGCCGAGCGCGAGGGCGACGGTTCCGGACGCCTCTTCGGCCGAGACGGCGAAGCTCGGGCCGCGCAGATCGAGCTGGTGGCTGAGGCGATTCGCGACGATGTTCGGCATGCAGCCGATCACGCCCGCGCCGCTGAGCGGCTCGTCGCGGAGCGCGGCGGGCAGCGCGTCGAGCCAGGTGCGCGCGCCGCGCCAGCGGATCGCGTGGCGCGCGACCTCGGCGTCGCACTGCATGCCGACGAGCACGCTCGTGCGCGCGTGCGGGAGCCGCGCGAGCGGCGCGTCGAGGGCCTGCGCGGCCTCGACGAGGAGGAGCTGCTGCGCGAGCGAGGCACGCAGATCCGTGGGCGGAAAACGGAGCCCGGCGGCCTCGACGGAGATGTCGCGTGCCTGCGTGGTGGGCGGTGTCGCGGTGGCGGTGGCGTCGAGCGCGAGGGCGTCGAATGCGGAGGGGGTGGGCGCAGCGCCCGCGCGGACGGCCTGCGCGACGACGGCGATGGGCGCGGTGTCGGGCGTGCGGCGGCCGGGGAGCCCGGCGAGCGCGGCGGCGGTCGAGGGCGTCCATTCTTCGAGGAGGAGATGGGCGTTGTTGCCGCCGAAGCCGAAGTTGCTGATCGCGGCGCGGCGCGGGCCCTCGCACGTCCACGGCTCTTCCGCGCGGAGCGGGCGGAACATGCCGTCGGCGAGCTCGTCGAGGGGCGCGTCGGTGTCGCGCGTCGGCGGTCGCACGCCGTGGCGCATCGCGGCGAGCACCTTGATCACGGCGGCGGCGCCGGACGCGGTGATGAGGTGACCGAGGTTCGACTTGAGCGAGCCGATCGGCAGCGCGCGCGCACCCGCGAAGACCTCGCGCATGCTGCGAATTTCGGCGCCGTCGCCGACGGGCGTGCCCGTGGCGTGGCACTCGACGAGCGAGATGTCGGACGGCGAGAGGCCGCTGCCCGCGTAGGCGGCGCGCAGCGCGCGGATCTGGCCCTCTTCGGCGGGCACCATGAGGCCGCGGCTGCGGCCGTCGTTGGAGAGCCCAACCCCGCGAATCACACCGAAAATCGGGCGTCCGGTGCGCACGGCGTCCTCGACGCGCATGAGCACGAGCATCGCCGCGCCCTGCGCGGGGACGAGGCCGTCGGCGTCCCGGTGGAAGGGGCGGCTCTGCCCGCTCGGGCTGAGCGCGCGGAGCGCGGAGAAGCCGCCGTGGAGGAAGAGATCGTCCGCGTGGTTCACGCCGCCGGCGAGCGCGATGTCGGCGTCACCGTCGTGCAGCCGATCGCAGGCGAGCTTGATCGCGTAGAGCGAGGACGCGCAGGCCGCGTCGACCGCGTATGCGCCGCCGCCGAAGCGCACCGCCTCGGCGACGAGGTGCGCGGGCAGGCCCGACATGAAGCGGTTGCGCGCGTCGACGCTGCGCTGCGCGCCGCTCCACGTCTCGAGGGCGAGGTCGACGAGGCCGGGCGTCGGATAGCTGAGGTTGCCGAGCACGACGGTGCCGCGCGGCTGGGCGTCGAGCGCGCCGAGGCCGGCGCTGCGGAGCGCCTCGCGCGCGGCGTGCAGCGGCCACGTGAAGACCGCATCGAGGCCGCGCAGGGACGCGGCAGGAAGCGCAAATCCCTGCGGATCGAAGACGGACTCGAAGCCCGTGACGTGGCCGCCGACGTCGCTCGCGACCTCCTTGGCGAGCTTCGTTCGATCGGCGTGCGCGTCGAGGCGCCAGCGATCGGTGCCACCCGGCGAGAGGGCCGAGCGCCCCGCGCGGACGAGCGACCAGAGGGCCTCCGGGTCGAGCGCGCCGGGCAGCACGCAGCCCTGCCCGACGATGGCGATGGGCGGGAAGCTCGGGGAGGAGGACATGGCTCAGCTCGCGGTCGTGTCGGTGGTGCCCGTCGGCACGGCGTAGAGCTCGACGTCGACGAGGTCGGCGACGGCCGCGCCGCTCGCGTCGGAGAGCGCGACGTCGCAGACGATTCGCTCGGGTGTCTGGCTGCGCACGCGCAGCGCGCAGTGCACGGGGCCCGTGCCGGGGCGCGCCGCGTAGCCGATGCGGCCGACGCGCAGCGGCAGCGTGGGGCCCACCGTGCGCAGGCCGCAGAGGATCGCGAGCTGCAGCGCGCCGTCGACGGCGGCGAGGTCGGTGGCCCACGGCTCGGCGGGCCAGTTCGTCTCAGCCGTGGCCGTGAAGCGCGCGCGCGCGCCGTGCTCGGAGAGGCCCTCGATCGCGCGAATCACCTGAAAATCAGGGCCGTGGAAGAGCGTGTCGGCAGCGTAGAGCTGCGCCTCGGACCACGGGCTCGCAGCGAGCGGGTGGCCGTTGAGCGGCTCGGCCCGCGCGGGCTCCGCGCTGCCCGGTGCGAGCGTCGCGGCGTAGCGGACGGCGCCCGCTGCATCGCGCAGCTCGAGGAGCGTGTCGCCAGCCTCGCCGGGGCTCGTCGTGACGGTGAAGCGATCGCCCGCGCCGTCGAAGTTCGCGAGCGGCACGCCACGCACGACGCGCGCGTCGCGGAGCTGCACCGAGGCGCGCTCGGGATGTGCGGCCCGCGCGAGCCGCGCGAACCACTCGAGCGCGAGCACCATCGGCAGCACGGGGCGGCCCTTGATGCGGTGCCCGTCGAGCTGCGGATGCGTCGCGCGCGAGACGAGGACCTCGCCGCGCAAACGGGGGGAGGCGCCGCCGTGCAGGCCTGCATCGCCGCCGCCGATGACCAATTCGCGAGCCGCGCCCGGGCTCGCGGCGAGCTCGCGCACGAAGGCCGACGCACCGGCATCGACGGGCAGCAGCGCGACGCCCCGCGACGCGAAGTGCGCGCGCAGCGTCGGCGTGACCATGCCGCCATCCCACGGGCCCCAGCCGATGGAGACGACGCGGCAGGTCGCGCCGCGGCGAGTGGCCTCGGAAGCCGCCACTTTGTTGAGGATCTCGTTGGCCATCGCGTAGTCGGCCTGTCCCGCGTTGCCGCCGCGCGCGGCCACCGACGAGAAGAGACAGAGCCACGCGAGCGGATCGCCCTGCGTCGCGTCGAGCAGCGCGCGGAGGCCGAGCACCTTCGTGTCGAAGACGCGGTCGAACTGCGCGTCGGTCTTCTTGTCGAGGAGCGCGTCGGCGAGCACGCCCGCGCCATGCACGAGCCCGCGGATCGGGCCCCAGCTGCGGCGCACGTCGTCGAGGAGCGCGCCGAGCGCGGCCGGGTCGCGCACGTCGACGGCCGCATAGCGCGCCTCGGCGCCCGCCTCGCGCAGCTGCGCGAGCGTGCCGCGCACCTCGCGGTTCGCGAGCAGGCGCTCGACCCGGGCGCCGAGCTCCTTGGGCGTGACGGGCACGCCGCTGCGGCGGGCCTCGTCGAGCGCGGTGCGCTTGAGCGCGGCCTCGTCCGCGATGCCATGGAAGGCGGCGGGCTCGTCCTCGATCGCGGTGCGACCGAGCAGCAGCACGCGCGGCGCCGCGGCCTTCGCGAGCGCGACGATGGACGCGGCCGTGACCCCGCGCGCCCCGCCCGTGACGACGAAGACCGCGCCGCGCGGCAGCGCCGCGACCGACGTGCCCGCGAGCGGCGTCGGCACGCCGACGAGCGTGATGCGCGTGCCGTCCCCGGCGAGCCCCACCTCACGCTCCACGCCGCCCGCGAACAACTCTGCGATCAGCGCCTCCGCGATCTGCGCGTCGCTGCGGCCGCCGCGCGCGAGGTCGATCGCGCGGACCGCCGCGTGTGGCCACTCCTCGCCAGCCGTCTTCGTGAGCGCCGCGAGCCCCGCGAGCCACGCGCGCTCGCCCGCGCCGCCCGAGAGGCCGAAGTCGCCGCCCGTGTCCTGCACGGTGACGAAGCAGCCGCCCTCCTCGCGGAAGCGCGCCGCGACGCTGCGCGCCGCCGCGAAGGCTTCGCGATTCACGGCGAGTGCGCCGTCGATGTGCGTGGTGCGGAGCCCGCCCAGGAACATCACGCCCGTGACGTCGGGGGGGACGGCCGCGGTCTCGAAGGCATCGACACCCCGCGCGCGCAGCCCCGCGACGAGCGCCGCGGCCACGCCTGCACCATCCGGTGTGATGGCGACGCGCCCGCGTCCCACGAGGCCCGGCAGCGTGAAGCCCGCGGCGGGTGCGGGCACGGCGCGCACCGCGAGGCGGAGGACGGAATCGGCCGGATCGGAGGCGGGCACACCGCGCGCGGATAAGGCCGTCGTCGCGCTGGTCGGGGCGCCGCCCGCTTCGAAGAGCCCGATGATCTGGGCGAGCGTGCGCATGCTCGCCATCTTCGCAGTGTTGACCTGCGGCAGATTCGGCACCTGCTGGCGCATGGCGGAGAGGATCTCGACGCGCTTGATGGAGTCGATGCCGAGGTCGGCCTCCATGTCCATGCCGGTGTCGATCATCTCGGCGGGATAGCCCGTCTTCTCCGCGACGATGGCGAGCAGCACGGGGGTGAGCGCGGCCGCGTTCACGCCGCTCGACGCGGCTTGCGCGACAGGCGCGCTCGGGGCCGCGGCGGCAGCGAGGGGCTGCGCGGCTGCAGGCTGCGCCGGAGCGGGCGCGGCGCTCGCGCTCATCAGCTCGATGATCTGCGCGAGCGTGCGCATCGCGGCCATCTTCGCGGTGTTCACCTGCGGCAGATTCGGCACCTGCTGGCGCATGGCGGAGAGGATCTCGACGCGCTTGATGGAGTCGATGCCGAGGTCGGCCTCCATGTCCATGCCGGTGTCGATCATCTCGGCGGGATAGCCCGTCTTCTCCGCGACGATGGCGAGCAGGATGGGCGTCAGCGCGGGGAGCGCGGCTGTCGCGGGAGCCGATGCGGAGGGCGCGACGTGGCCAGTCGCGCTGCCCAGCGCGGGGGGCGCGACGTGGGCAGTCGACGCGGCGGGGAGTGAGCCATTCGCAGCGCTCGGTGCCGTGGCCGATTCACCATTCGCCGGTGCCGGGAGGGCGGCGCCGAAGAGCGCGACGATCTCGGCGAGTGTGCGCGTCGCGGCCATCTTCGCGTTGTTCATCTGCGGCAGATCGGGGACCTGCTGGCGCATGGCGGAGAGGATCTCGACGCGCTTGATGGAGTCGATGCCGAGGTCGGCCTCCATGTCCATGCCGGTGTCGATCATCTCGGCGGGATAGCCCGTCTTCTCCGCGACGATGGCGAGCAGGACGGGCGTCAGGTCCACGGACGCTGCCGCAGCCGGGCGCGCGGGCGCGCTCGCCGGCGGTGCGGAAACAGGCGCCGCGATCGGCGTGGGCGCAGCGAGCGTGCCATTCAGCGCTGGATTCTGAATGGGATTCTGCGCGGGTGCGAGAGTCGGATTCTGAATGGGCGCGGGAGCGGGTGTCGTCCATGCGGCGGGCGCGGCGGGGACCGGGACGGGCGGCGCTTGGGCCGGCACGGGCAGGGCAGGGGCAGTCAACAGCGGCGCTGCGGCGAACGTCGGCGCAGGAGGCGTCGCGATGGCCCCCGGGAGCACGGCGGCGAAGGACGTCTCCACCGCGCGCAGGAAGGCCATGTGGCTCTCGGCCATCAGGCGCTGGAACTCGAGCTGCGCGGCGATCGCCGGCGCCTGGAGCTGCTGGAGCGCGTCGACCCAGCCGGCGGCGCCCGCGGTCTGCGCGGCATGGACGACGGGCGCGGTGCTCGGCGTCGCGGCGACGGGCTGCGCTGCAGCGGGAACGGAGGCGGAGAGCGGCGCGGAGTGCGTGGGAGTCGTCATGGCGTGCGTCGGAGTTCCGGTGGGAGTCTGCGTCGATGTCAGCGCTGGATTCTGCGCGGTATTCAGAGCGGGATTCTGCGTGGGACGCGCGGCGCCGTTCGTGGGGGCTTGGTGTCCGTTGGACGTCGCGGTGGACGGGGAGCGTGCGGCCGGCGTCGCGCGCGGCTCGGTCGCTGCGGGCGCCGTCCGCGCTGCCGGATAGACGGGCGGCTCTTTCGTCGGATAGGGCTTGGCGTAGTTCGCGCCGCTGAGCGTCACGGTGAACTTCGCGGGGGGCTTGCTGGCGCGGTCCTCGGGGAGCGCGAGGCCCTCCCAGAGGGGCGCGAAGTCGAGGTGGTGCCCCGCGACGGCGAGGCGTCCGAGGGCTGTTTGCAGCGCCGTGAGGCCGTGCTTGCCGCGCTGGTCGAGGGAGACGGCGAGGTGCGGGCGGCCTTCGAGGCCGCGCTCGACGAGCTTCGAGAGCACGGCGTCGGGGCCGACCTCGACGAAGGTGCGCGCGCCGGCCGCGTACATGGCGTCGAGCTGCTCGACGAAGCGCACCGGGCTCGCGACGGCGCCGGCGAGCTGCGCGCGCGCGGCGTCGGGCGTGATCGGATACGGCGCGGCCGTCGCGTTCGCGAAGAGCGGGAGTCGCGGTGAGCCGAGTGACATCGTCTCGAGGAAGGCGCGGAACGGCGCGACCGCGTCGCTCACGAGCGGCGAGTGGAAGGCCGTCGACACCGAGAGCCGACGGAAGGTGCGCTTCGACGCCGTGAGCCGCGCCTCGGCCTCGGTGATCGCGGCGACCGAGCCGGAAATCACGACCTGCTTCGGCGCGTTGTGGTTGGCGAGGACGACGTCGAGCTCGGCGACGTCCTTGCGCACCGTGTCGGCGTCGGCGGCGACGGCCGTCATCGCGCCCGGGGTCGCGCTGGCCTTCGCCATCAGCTCACCGCGGCGCCGCGCGATCGCGATCGCGGTGTGTTCGTCGTAGAGCCCCGCGGCCGCACCTGCGGTGACCTCGCCGAGGCTGTGCCCGCCCACCATCGCGGGCGAGAGGCCCGTGCGCGCGAGCAGTCGCAGCATCCCGAGGCTCGTCGCGGTGAGCGCGGGCTGCGCCCACTCGGTCGCGGTCAGCGATTTCTCTTGGGTTTCACGGGCCTCGTCGCCGAAGACGGGCCGCGGGTGCACGCGCGCGGCGAGCGTCGTGTCGCCGTCACGCACGCCTGCGGCCGCGTCGTCCCAGAGCGCGCGCACGGAGTCGAAGTGCATCGCGAGGTCGGCGCCCATGCCGAGGTACTGACTGCCCTGCCCCGGGAAGAGGAGCGCGACCGCGCCGCGCCCCGCGCTCTCTCCCACGCCGTAGTGCACGCCGCGCGGGGTCGAGAAGGCCGCGTCCGGGCTCTTCTCGATCGACGCGATGGCCGACGCGAGTTTGTCGCGCGCGTCGGCTTCGTCGGACGCGATGACCGCGAGCCGCGCGTGGAGGCCCGCATCGAAGGCGAGCTGCGACGCTTTCGCGAGGTGCGTGAGCGCCCCGGATGCGCCGAGGCGCGCGGAGGCCGCGCGGCAGGCCTCGACGAGTGCGGCCGGCGTCGCGGCGCCGAGCAGCAGCAGCTCCGTCGGTGCCGTGTGCATGCGCGCGGGGCGCTCGGACGCGCCCACGTACTCCTCGAGCGCGACGTGGAAGTTCGTGCCGCCGAAGCCGAGCGCGCTCACCGATGCGCGGCGCGGATGGGGCGCGTCGTGGATCCAGGGGCGCGCCTCGGTGTTGAGGTAGAAAGGGCTCTCCTCGAGGCGCAGCTTCTCGTTCGGTGCGCGGACCTTGATCGTCGGCGGCAGCACCTTGTGATGCAGCGCGAAGATGGCCTTGATGAGGCCGGCTGCGCCCGCTGCCGCCTTGGTGTGTCCGATCTGGGCCTTCACCGTGCCGAGCGCGCACGCCCCGCGCGGGGCGCCCGCCGCTTCGAAGACCATGCGCAGCGCCTCGACCTCGGCGGCGTCTCCCGCGACGGTGCCGGTGCCGTGCGCCTCGATGAGCCCGACCGTCTCGGGGCCGTAGCCCGCGAGCGCGTAGGCCCGGCGCAGCGCGAGCGTCTGCCCCATCGCCGAGGGCGCGTAGATGCTCTTCGCCTTCCCGTCCGAGGACGAGCCGAGGCCGCGGATCACCGCGTAGATCGCGTCGCCGTCACGCTCGGCGTCGTCGAGGCGCCGCAGGGCGAGGATGCCGATGCCCTCACCGAGCATCGTGCCGTCGGCGCGGTCGGAGAAGGGGCGACAGTCGCCGCTCACCGAGAGCGCGCCCGTCTGCGCGAAACACATGAACATGAAGATGTCGTTGAGCGCGTCGACACCGCCGGTGAGCACGAGGTCCGAGCGCCCGAGCGCGAGGTCGTCGATGGCCATCGAGACGGCGGCGAGCGAGCCCGCGCACGCGGCGTCGACGACGGCGTTGGTGCCGCCGAGATCGAGTCGGTTCGTGATGCGGCCGGCGACGACGTTGCCGAGAAGCCCGGGGAAGGTGCTCTCCTGCCAGGGCACGTAGCAGTCGTCGAAGGCCTTGCCGACGCTGGCGATCTCCTCGGGCGAGAGCCCGGCCGTGCGCATCGCGTGCTCGACGATCGGGCGCTGCAACCGCCCCGACATCGAGCCGACGAGCTCGGTCGCCGACGCGACGCCGAGCATCACGCTCATGCGGCTGCGGTCGACCGACTCGAACTTGCCGCGGGTCGCCTCGAGCAGCGCGTGCTTGGCGACCACGAGCGCGAGCAGCTGCGCGGTGTCCGTCGAGGGGATGGTGCTCGGCGGCATGCCGAACTCCATCGGCGAGAACTCGACCTCCGGGAGAAAGCCACCGCGCGCCGCGTAGACCTTGTCCGGCGTGCCCGGCTTCGGCGCGAAGTAGTCCTCGCGGAGCCAGTGCGTGCGGGGGATGTCGGTGAGCCGATCGCGGCCCTCGAGGATGTCGCGCCAGAACCCGATCGACGTCGTCGAGCCGGGGAAGAGCGCACCGATTCCGACGACCGCGATCGGGGTCGCGGGGGCGTCGGAGCCGGCGAAGAGGGGGCGCGCGTCGGGACCGGCGAACGGAGGCTGCGTCATGGTGGGCTCGTGGCTCGTGGTCAGAGGCGGAAGCGGCGGGGGCGGAGCGCCACTGCGGAGGCGGGCATGGGCACGCCGAAGGAGCGCAGCTGCTGGGCGCGCGCGGCGACGACGGCGCCCTCGAGCAGGTTCAGGGCGATCTGCACGACGGTGCGTTCGCGCGGCTCCTCGAGGAACGAGCCCTTCACCCAGTCGTTGAACGCGCCCATCGCGGGGCCGCACCAGATCTGGTAGTCGGCGCGGCGGCGCGGATCGCCCTCGATCGCCCAGCGGCTCGACTTGCCGAGATACCAGCGGAACACGAGCGCCATTCGGTGCTTGGCGTCGGTCGCCGCGCGCTCGATCTGCCCCGGATCGCGCTCGCGCCAGAAGGACTCGGTCTCGCGCCAGACCTGCTCGATGGGCGCGCCGATCAGCTTCGTCTCGACCTTCGCGCGGATGTCGGGCGGCAGCGCCTCGAGCGAGTCGTGGCGGCGGTAGATGTCGTAGAGGGCGTTCGCGCGGGCCGCGAACATCGTGCCGCGCTTGAGGACCTGCAGCTTCACGCCGAGCTCGAACATGTCGGCCGCGGCCGCCATCGCGACGTCGGCGATCCCGGCCCCGGCGAGCATCTCCTTCGCGGGATCGGAGAGCCCGGCCTCGATCGCGCCCTGGTTCACGGACCCCGTCACGACGTAGGCCGCACCGAGCGAGAATGCGGCGGCGACCGCGCTCGGCGTCCCGAGCCCGCCCGCGGCGCCCACGCGGATGGGGCGCGGGTAACCGTGCTTCGCCGCGAGCGTGTCGCGCAGCGCGACGATCAGCGGGAACAGCGCGACGAGCGTCTGGTTGTCGGTGTGTCCGCCGCTGTCCCCCTCGACCGTGATGTCCTCGGCGACGGGGAGGAGCGCGGCGAGCTCGGCCTCGTCGGGCGTGATGCGCCCCTGCGCGACGAGCGCGCGCAGCATCTCGGCGGGGGGCGGCGCCATGAACTGCGCAGCGACCTCGGCCCGCGAGATCTTCGCGAAGACGTGGTGTCGGCGCACGATCCGGCCCGACGCATCGCGGTGAAGGCCGGCGGCGGCGCAGCGCACGACCGACGTTTGCATCGCCATGAACGCCGACGCCGAGATGCGCCGCACCCCGCGCGCGACGAGCAGATCGGCGACGCGCTCCTCGAGCTCGGGCTCGGCGGGCGAGTGAATGAGGTTCACGCCCCAGGGCGCTGCGTCGCCGTCGCCGAGCGCCGCGACGATCTCGTCGAGCCCCGCTTCGACCCTGCCGTAGCCGAGCCCCGCGGCGCCGAAGAAGCCGAGCATCCCGGCGCGGGCCATCGCGACGACCATGCGCGCGGTGGCGATGCCGTTCGCCATCTCGCCCGCGACGTACGGGAAGCGCACGCCGTGCGCCTCGCCGAACGAGCGGTCGCCGAGCCACTCCGGATACGACGCGGGCAGCGTGGCGAGCAGCGCGTACTCGCCCACGTCGCGGGCCGACATCACCTCACCGCCGTGCCCGAGCCCGACGCGGCCTGTCGCGCGCTCGTAGAGCACGTGCACGGGCTCGCGCACGCGGGGGAGCGCGGCCGCGAGCGCCTCCGCGTCGAACGCGGGGGACGCGGGGCCTGCACGATAGGAGCCGACACAGGGGACCGCAGGGAGGGCGTCCAAAGCGCGCGGAGGATGCTGGGGCCCCGGGCTCGCCGTCAACGCCGCGCGCCGTGCCGTGACAGAGGTATGTCAATCGCGCCCGCCGCGCCGCCGGGGCGCCGCAGCGCGGCAATGCCGGCAGGCCCCGAATCGCGCGCCATGCCTTGCAGCCGGGCACGCGGGGCCGCATGGTTCCGCCCGCATCCACCGATGGATGCACGTTCTCTGGTCTCGCTCCCGGTACGTGCTCGCAGCGACGCTCTCGACGTTCGCCGGCGGTCTTCTCGGGCTCGCTCCAAGGAACGCTCCCGCAGCGCTGTATCCCCGAGGAAGATCCGCATCATGGCGAACAACAAGCTCTACGTCGGCAACATCTCCTTCCGCACCACCGAGGACGACCTCCGCGACCTTTTCTCCGCGCACGGCACCGTGACGCGCGCGACGATGGTCACCGACCGCGACACCGGCCGCTCGCGCGGCTTCGCGTTCGTCGAGATGACGAACGACGCCGAGGCGCAGGCCGCCATCCAGTCGCTCGACGGCCAGACCGTCGATGGCCGCACCATCCAGGTCAACGTCGCGCGTCCGCGCGAGGACCGCGGCGGCGGCGGCGGCGGCGGCGGCGGCTACGGCGGCGGCGGCGGCGGCGGCGGCGGCGGCGGCCGTGGCGGCGGCGGTGGTTACGGCGGTGGCGGCGGCTACGGCGGCGGCCGTGGCGGCGGCGGCGGTCGCGGCGGTTACTGAACCGCGCCTCCTCTCCCGTTCGTGACAGAGCGCCCGCCCCGGTCTCCCGAGGCGGGCGTTCTCGCGTCCGTCCCCCGTCGCGCGCGCCCTGCCGCGCGGCGCGCTCAGCGTCGGTCCTTGTACTCCATCATCCCGCGCATCACGCCCTCGGCGGCCTCGGCCACCTCGCCCTCTTCGCGGGCGCGATCGGCGCAGTCCTCGCACATCTTCTTGCTCTTGCCGCCGACCTTCACGGACACGAGCGCATCGACCTCGTTCTCGCAGACCTTGCACACGGCCATCGTGGGCTCCTCTCGCGGTGGGGCGCGGCGATTCTAACCCTGCTCGTCGGCGCGGACGATGGCCTCGTAGCCCTCGCGATAGGTCGGGTAGCGCAGCGTCACGCCGAGCTCGCCGAGCACGCGGCGCGGATCGACCTGGCGATTCCCCCGCAGCGTCGGCGGCGCCTCGCCCACGGCCACGGCGGGCGGCAGCGGCAGCCCGAGTCGTTCGCAGAGCCACGCGACGACCTCGCGCTGCGGCGCAGGCGCGTGATCGCCGACGACGTACGTGCTCCGCGGCGCGGCCCGCTCGAGCGCGGCGAGCGCGAGCGCGGCGAGGTCGTCGGCGTGGATGCGCGACACGTAGCGGCTCCCGTCCTCGACGAGCCGGTGCGTCCCCGCGCGCAGGCGCCGATGCAGCCCCGAGCCCGCCGAGTAGATGGCCGGCGCGCGCAGCACGACCGCGCCCGCCGCGCGCCAGTGCGCCTCGGCCTCGAGGCGGGGCGCGGCGCGTGGCGCCGTCGGGATCGACGGGCGTGTCGTCGTCGACGTGCCCGCTCACGGGGCCGTACACACCCGTCGTCGAGATGTAGACGATGCGCCGCGCATCGCGCGCTGCCGCCGCGTAGCGCGCATCGCTCGCGCCGTCGGGCGGGAACGTCACGAGCACGTCGTCGCCCGGTCCGATCGCCGCGCGCACCGCGTCGGCCTCGCCTTCCGCGTCGAGCACGATGGGCTGCGCGCCGAGCGCTGCGAGGGCCTCCGCGCGGGCTGCCGAGCGCGTCGTCGCGCGCAGCGTCCGCGTCGGGTCGGCCTCCCGCGCGAGACGGATGGCCGCCTCGCCGACCTGCCCGACGCCGAGGACGATCAGAGCGTGAACGTCGTTCACGAATTCACCGAGCTGGGGAGTTCAAACATGGATTCTCCGAGGCGTGAATCGCATTCTGCTCGCCACGCGCGTATCGTGTCGAGTTCATGTCGTTCGAAGACGTGAATCCCATGTTGTCTCAGGGATTCCGCGGCGCGGGAGGGGTCGGGGCCGATCTCGGCGAGGGATTCGCAGGCGGCATCCCCGGCCCGGGCGACGGCGGACGGGCTCCCGGCCGCGGCCGCTCGAACATCCCGCGCAGATAGCGCAGCGCGAAGGCGACCTGACGCGGCTCGAGCTGCGTCTCGAAGAACAGCGTCGCCCCCTCCGCGCGGAGCGTCGCGCGCTCGAGCGCGCTCGAGAGCCCGACGAGCGCGACGAAGGGGTTGAGCGCGTAGCTCGAGCGTCTGTGGTCCCAGAACACCTGCGCCGCCTCGGCCTGCGCGTCGTCTTCGAACGAGCCCTCGGCGCGAATCGCGACGAAACCACCCTCGAGCTCGGTCGCCGACCCGCGCGCCCGCACGGGGACCGCGTCCGCTGCGCCGCGCACGAAGGCCCGCGCGCCCTCGATCTCGAGGCTCACGACCTCGCCCTCCACCATCGAGAGCAGCGCCGCCGCGTCGTCGGGCACGGGGGCGCCCGTCTCGCGCGCCAGCCGCTCGGCCTCGCGTCGCCGCTCCCGCGCGACGGCGATCACGCGCGGCAGATCCTCGCTCCGCGTGATCGTGAACGACTGCGGCCCGACGAGCGCGATCACGCGCTCCGTCTCGTCCGCGTCGGGCCACGGCGCGACCTCGACGCCGCGCTCGCGCCGCCAACGCGCCGGCACCCCGCGCGCCGCCGCCATGCGCGCGACGGCCTCGCGCACGCGGCCCGTGTCGCCGAGGTAGCGCCCGCTCATCACGAGCTGCGCGCGCTGCAGGTTCGGCGACGCGATGAGCAGCCGCTCGAGATCGTCGAGCGGCTCGATGCCCGAGCCATCGAGCAGCGCCTGCCAGTCGGGCACCGCCGCGAGCAGCGCGCGGATGTCCGGCCCGAGCGGTGATTGCCGCATCCGCACCAGATCGAGCCGCAGCGCGAGCTGCGCGCCCGGCGGCGCATAGGCCGCGAGCCCCGGCCCCGTCGTGCTGCCCGCAGCCGCGCCCCCATCGCCGGCGCTCGCGAGGGCGCGCCCGGCGTCCCCGTCTGCGCGCTCGGCGCCCGCGTCGATGTCCGCGGCCGCGACGAGCGCGCCCCCATCGCCTGCGCCCGCGTCGTCGACGCCCGCGTCGACCACGAATGCATCCCCATCGAAGCCCCCATCCGCGACGAGGCCCGCATCGCCGTCTGCGCCAGCATCGCCGTCTGCGCCCGCATCGCCGTCCGCGCCTGCGTCCACGCCCGCATCGCGCAAGCGCCCCGCGTCCTCGGTCGCGCCCGCATCCTGCGTCCCGCTCGCGGCGGCTGCTTCGTCGCCAGCCGCCTCGTCGGGGGCCTCCGGCGGCGTCTCCGGCGCAGCGGCCGCGGGCACGGGCGCCGCGGCCTCCGGCTCGGGGAGCGCGGCGCTGCCCGCCACGCCGAACTCCACCTCCGCGGGCAGCTCGAACTCGAAGCCCAGATCGGGTGCTGCCCCGTACGACACGAGCATCGCCACGAGCCCCGCGTGCACGAGCAGGGAACCCACGAGCCCCACGGCAATCCCGCGCCACGACGACGAAGCGCGTCGCGGCTCGGACGGAGCGTGCTGTGTGGACCCGGAGGACATGCGCCAGAGACGGCCGTTGGTACCCCTGAATTCGTCGGGGTGCACGTGCCGCGACGTCGTGGCGTCGCGCATGCAGCCGGGACGCGATCGAGGCGTCGCGCGCCGTGGAGGGGATGTTCATGCCCGATGCGAGTCGGCTCCGCGTCCGCCCCGTCAGTCCCGCCCCGCGCCGCGCGTCTCTCACCGCATGTGGTTGCTGCTTCCGTTTGGGTTCTATTCCATCGTCGCCAAGCACGGGGATCGCGCGGCGGGGTTGCTCACCGTGCGGGCGCGGGCGGCGGCCGATCTCGACGCGCTGCGGGCGCGGGTGCCGGCTCTCGGCGTGACGGTGCACGGCGGCGGCACCGACTACCCGTGTCGCGCGCAGGTGCCGCGCGAGGCGCTTGGGGCCGCGCTCGCGGCTCTGGTCGAGTCGCTCGACTACGACAATTTCAAGGATGAGGTCGCGCGGCACGACGCGTCGCGCGCGCATCTCTACCATCGCGTGTGGGCAGAGCTGTCGAAGATTCCTGCGCTCGCGCGCCGCGTCATGCAGTGAGGCGCTGCGCTTCGATGCGCGAGGTTGCGGGACGCGTCCTTCGTGCTTCCGCTGGCGCCGTCCTGATGCACCATCGCGCGCATGGATTTTCCCGCTGAAGCCGGGCCGGTGCGCGTCGATCTGCGCCGGGAGCCGAGCGTGCTCTTTCTCGTCGTCGTCACGCTGCTCGTCGCCGCGCCCGCTGGTCGTGAATCCCGAGGCGTGGTTCGTGTCCGTGGGCGGGGGGCTGCTGCTCGCGGCGATTCTCGTGCTCGGGCCGCGGCTGCGGCGGCGCATCGCATCAGCGCCGCTCGCCTTCTGCGAGAACGGCCTCGTGATCGTGGAGCGCGGCGCGGTGGTGCTCGTGCGGTGGGACGACATCACCGAGGTCGCGCAGGCGACGCACCGCCACGTGTATTTCGAGGTGCACTGCGGCCGCGTCGTCGTCCTCTCACCGACGGATCTCGGCGCGCGCGCGGCCGAGGTGTTCGAGCTGCTCAAGCGCCGCTGCGAGCTCGAGGCGGTGCCCGGCGCCAAGCCCCCACGCATGGTGCGCCGCACGCGTTTTGCGGCGCGCTGATGCCAACCATCGCTCAGGGGGCGAGCCGCCCACGGGTGGGACGGGCGCGAGCCGTGCCGCCGCTCAGCGCGCGTCGAGCGCCGCGTCGAGCGAATCCGCGAAGAGCAGGCGCTCGGCGATGCCGTCGAGCTCGGCCGCGGTGGCGCGCGCGAGACGTTCGGCCACGGCGTCGGGCAGCGGGCCGAACTTCAGGCGCAGCTGTTTGCCGACCGTGGTCGCACGCACGCTGACCTCCATCTCGGCGCGGGCGCGCGCTTCACCTTCTTCGCGGAGGGCGTCGGCGATGGTCTTGATCTTCTTCTTCATGGAGTCCTCCTCTTCGGGATCGGGCAACGCGGCGACGACGTCGTGGACGAGCGGCTGTTCTTCGGTCGGAAGGACCGTCAGAAGATAGCGGAGAAGCAGGGTGAGCGCAGCGGGGCCGTCGTGCAGGTGGCCGAACACCGCGAGCAGCGGCGTGAGGTCCGCGAGCGCGCTGCGCAGCCCATCGCGCTGCACGGCGCGCAGCGTGAGCAGGGCGAGCGCGCCGAGCTGGCCGAGCGTCTGCGCGCGCAGATCGGCGGCGGACATCTGCGTGAGATCCGCGAGCAGATAGGTGAAGCGCGGGCGCAGCGCGGCGAGCGCGGGCGCGTCGGTGGGCGCGAGCAGGCCGGCGAGGTCGCGCGGCGCCGTCCACGGGCGCTTCCCCGCGTAGACGACGAGCGGAATCACGTCGGGCAGCGCACCGCGACGCGGGCTCTCGCGCGCCCACGTCTCGCCGCTGTAGCGCAGGAGGCGCAGCGCCATGCGGTGCTCGACCGAGGAGCGATGTTCGAGAATCGCGACGAACTGCACCTCGCGCCCGAAGAGCCGCGCCGCGACGACGACATCCGATTGCGAGGCGCGCAGCGAATCGTCGACGTGCGTCGGGGAAATCACGCGCAACGACGCCGGATCGAGGCCCGCAGCAAGGGATTCTGGGAGCATCGTGCGGAGGAGTCCGAGCGCGGAGTCCGGCCGCGAGAAGATCGCGCGGAAGAAGGCGTCGTGCGGTGTCACGACGAGCTTCCGTGTGCGGGCGCGACGCGGACGAATCCCACGCTCGCGAGATGGGGATTCGGGATGCGTGGGATTCAGCGTGCCAGTCGCGCGGCGCCGTCTCTCGTCGTCGTCGGCCATGCCCGTTTCGCAGAGCAGGGCGCGTGCCGGGATTTGCGTCGCAAAGTCATGGGGTTGGGCGGCGTGAATGGCGGAATCGCCAGGCGCCGCTGGCGGGGCGCCGGCGGAATCGGGATGCCCCGTGGAGGTTCGGAGCGGATGGATTCGGGGTACGCGGCGTGCGACCCGTCTCGAACATGCGTGGTGGCGCGGCGCGACGAAGCGGGGCAATCCTCCCACGCTCCGGCTGGGCGTCGTCGTTGATCTCGCGCGTTGACCATGCCGGACGAGGGCGAGATACTCGGCCGCCGTTCGCAACGAGGACCTGAGCCCATGCGCGTCTCTCCATCTTTGCAGCCCGGTTCGCCCGCGTCATCGCGCCGGTTCACCCATCGTGTCGCGTCGTCGTCCGCGTCTGCGCGGGCCGCGTTTCGCATGCTCGTCGCGATGCTTGCGCTCGCGGTCGTCGCGGTCGTCGCGCAATCCGCCTCCGCGCAGGACGCGCGCGGGGGCCGCGAGGCGGCGGAGGCCGAGGCGCGCAACGTGTTCGAGGCGGGCGAGGTGGCGTTTACCGCGGGGCGTTACGCGGATGCGCTCGCGTACTTCCAGCGTGCGTACACGTTGAGCCAGCGTCCCGCGCTGCTCTTCAACATTGCCCTGTGTCAGGACCGCCTGCGCGAGGACGACGCGGCGGTCGAGGCCTACGAGCGCTACCTCACGGCGGTGCCGCGCGCGCCGAATCGCGAGGAGGTCGACAGTCGCCTCGACGCGCTGCGGGCCGCGCGGGCGCGCCGCGCGCAGGCAGCAGTCTCCCCCGCGAACGTGGCGCGCGCCGCGAACGACGAGGCGCCTCGCGATACGACGCGCAGCGCAGCGCCCGCCGTCCCCGGCGGCGCGCCTGCGACGCCGAGCGATGCGTCGCCAGCCGTCTACGAGACGTGGTGGTTCTGGACGATCGTGGGCGCGGTGGTCGTCGGTGGCGCGGTGGGCGCGGGCGTCGCGCTCTCAGCCGACCCGGAGCTCGAGTCGGGCGATGTCGGCGGCGTGGTGTTCACGCTCGGAGGTGGGCGCTGATGCGTGGAATTCAGAATCGGATTCTCGGTGCCGTGTGGTGGGGATTCGCCCTCGCGCTCTTCGGCTGCACCGCGAACGCGACGCAGGTCATCGTGACCATCGACGCCGAGCCCGGCGTGAAGATGGACGCACCCCGCCTTGACCTGCTCGTGCGCGGCGGCGCCGGCCGCTCGGAGGACCCGACGGCGTCGCGCCTCGACCGCCAGCTCACGCCGGGCGGCGACCACCCCGCGTATCCCTTCGACATCGCGCTCGCCCCGCTCGACGGCGACGTGGGCCGCTCGTACTCGGTGACGGCGACAGCGAAGACGTCGACGGGCACCTTCGTCGGCCAGGCCCGTCTGATCGGAGGCTACGTCGAGGGCCAGACGCTGCGCGTGCGCCTCTTGCTCGAAGACGCCTGTCGCAGCGTCATGTGCGGTGACGGCCAGACCTGCAAGGCCGGCGCGTGCGTCGATGCGCGGCTGATGCCGGTGGCGGATGCGGGCTTCGTGGACGCCGGGTTGCTGGACGCCGGGCCGCCTGATGACGGCGGACGTGATGCAGGTCTCGATGGCTCGACAGATCGCGACGGCGGGGTGCCAGGCATCACGCTGTCCGGCGACTTCGTGTCGGGCGCCGCCTCGGGCAGCGGTGGCGGCATGACGCTACGCGGTGCCTTCAGTTGGACTGGAAACCTCAGCGGGAGCGCGGGCGGCATCACGCTCCGCGGTCACGTCCAATGACCATTCTCCCCCTCCACCGAGAGCCATCATGACCATCGCAAACGTCTCTCCGAAGTCGTCCTCCCTCGCTCGCCCGATGCTCGTCTCTGCTGTGACCGCAGCGGTGGTCTGTGGGGCAGTGCTGCTCGGCGCGCACTACGCGCAGGCGCTGCTCGGTGGTCCCGTCGAGAGCGCGTTCGCGTTCTCTGGAACACTGACCGGCACGACCGGCGCGCAGACGCTGACCTTCACCTTCCAGCGCGGCACGCTGAGCTGCATGGTGCCCGTCTCTGGCGTTCTGCCTGACGCGACGACAGGCGCGTTCCAGGTGTCCATCCCGACGACGGACTGCCCCGCCAGTGTGCTCGACGATCCCGCGTCCACGGTGAGCGTGGCCGTCGGGACGACCGTGGTCATCGCCGCACGCCCAATCGAGCCAGTGCCCTTCGCACGCTACGCGGAGCGGCTCGGCACGGGTCTTTGCCCGACGGGCTACGACGTCGATCCGAGCGTGAGTGCGCCACGCCATGGCTGCACGCGCAACGGCGACGTGGTGGTCCGAGTCGGCGACGGCTCGAGCGCCTTCTGGATCGACCGCTACGAGGCCAGCGTGTGGTCGGGTGTCGATGGTACGGGAACACGCTACGGCGCCTCCGCCGACGACTATCCCGCCACGTTCCCGGACAACGGCCAGTGGGCGGGCGTCGCACCCACTGCCTACGCCGCGAGCGTGGCCGGCGTGTTGCCGAGCGTGAACATCACATGGTTTCAGGCGGCGGCTGCATGCCGAGCGAGCGGCAAGCGTCTACCCACCGGGGAAGAGTGGCTTGCCGCAGCTCGAGCAACGCCGGATGGGGCCGGCTGCAACGTCTCGACAACAGGTGCGCGCGTCACGGGGTCGGGCGCGTCCTGCGAGAGCGCATCGGGAGCGCAGGACATGATCGGCAACGTGTGGGAGCGGACGAGTGAGTGGTATGCCAGTGCGAACGGCGCCACGGACTTCTTGACTGTCACCGCGTGGCCAGCGGACTACGCCATGGACGCGACGCTTGGCGTCACGTCGTACGCTTATCAGTCCAGCTTGACTCGCTCACAAGGAACACCCGCGGGGGCGCTCCGTGGCGGAGCCTGGGCCACCGGGACGGCGGCCGGCGTCTTCACGTTCGACGTGACCTCCTCCCCGTCGCGTTCCTTGCCGAGCATGGGGTTTCGCTGCGTCGTCGAGCGGTGACTGGGCTCATCCGTTCACGCCTGCGTCCAACCTGAATTTTGAGGCGTGGTTCGTGTCCGTGGGCGGCGGGCTGCTGCTCGCGGCGATTCTCGTGCTCGGGCCGCGGCTGCGTCGGCGCATCGCGTCGGCGCCGCTCGCCTTCTGCGAGAACGGCCTCGTGATCGTGGAGCGCGGCGCGGTGGTGCTCGTGCGGTGGGACGACATCACCGAGGTCGCGCAGGCGGCGCACCGCCACGTGTATTTCGAGGTGCACTGCGGCCGCGTCGTCGTTCTCTCTCCGACGGATCTCGGGGCGCGCGCGGCCGAGGTGTTCGAGCTGCTCAAGCGCCGCTGCGAGCTCGAGGCGGTGCCCGGCGCCAAGTTTTTATGCATGGTGCGCCGCACGCGGTTTGCGGCGCGCTGATGCCAACCATCGCTCAGGGGGCGAGCCGCCCACGGGTGGGACGGGCGCGAGCCGTGCCGCCGCTCAGCGCGCGTCGAGCGCCGCGTCGAGCGAATCCGCGAAGAGCAGGCGCTCGGCGATGCCGTCGAGCTCAGCCGCGGTGGCGCGCGCGAGACGTTCGGCCACGGCCTCGGGCAGCGGGCCGAACTTCAGGCGCAGCTGTTTGCCGACCGTGGTCGCACGCACGCTGACCTCCATCTCCGCGCGGGCCTCGGCGGCGCCTTCTTCGCGGAGGGCATCGGCGATGGTCTTGATCTTTCTCTTCTTCATGGAGTCCTCCTCTTCGGGATCGGGCAACGCGGCGACGACGTCGTGGACGAGCGGCTGTTCTTCGGTCGGAAGGACCGTCAGAAGATAACGGAGAAGCAGGGTA
>CAXNJO010000014.1:0-84843 GCA_964202905.1 Polyangiales bacterium | reverse complement strand
CGTGTGCGCGCGGAACGACGGTAACCCTCAGTCTGCGATTGACTGATGCCTCTGGGAATCTGTGGGCGCGGAGTTTCCCGGTCGTCGTCATGTGACGGGTTCGAATGGTTGATTGGGATCGCGTCGCGCGGCCTCTCAGCGCTTCGCCGCGGGCCGGTGCAAGAGGGCGCGGTGGCCCCATGGACACTTGAAATCGTGGGGTTTCGTGAGCGCCCAGAGCGTCGGCACGGGGGGCGGCTGCGCGGGGTAGGGGCCGTCGCCGTCGGTGAAATACACGACACCATCGGCGCCGTGCGCGCGCAGGAAGCGGGGCTCGAAGACGGGGCGCAGGTCGGTGCCGCCACGACCCTTCACGTCCTCGAGCGTGCCCGTGAAGGGGTAGACGCGCGCGATCGCGGCGTCGCACTCCGCGATGACGAGGCGCGCGTGCTCGGCGAGGGGACGCAGCTGCCGCGCGATCTCGCGGAGCTCCGCGGGGCTCATGCTGAGCGAGGTGTCGATCGCGACGAGCAGCCCGGGGCGCGCGACGCCGCGGAGCTGGTACGTGCGGCCCGGCAGCTCGCCGATGCGCGCGGGGAAGCGGCGGCTCGGGCGCGACCACGTGTGCACGGGCGCGCGGGCCTGCGCGACGAGGGCGCGGAGCGCGGCGCGCCAGTCCACGAAGTGCGCCGGCGCGTCCGAACCGCCGCCGAGCGCGAGGAGCAGCGCGTCGGGGCTCTGGCCGGCGATCGTCGCGGTCTCCGGCCGACCCGCGGTCACGCGCTCGGCGTCGGCGGCGCCCTCGTCGCGCGCGCGCTCGATCAACTGACGGGTCTGCTGCACGCCGCCCGCGGGCGGTGCGGGCTGCGTGCGCCACGCGTGCTCGTCGACGAGGCGCGTGTCGCGCTTGGGCACGGGCTGTGCGCCCTCCGCCTCGGCCTCGCAGAGCAGGGCATAGCGCTCGAGCGTGCTCTGCCCCGCGCGGAGGCCGAGGTGCTCGAAGTGCTGCCAGCGCACGGGCGAGGGCAGGGGCTCCTCGAGGTGCTCGTTCGCGCTCGTCTCCTGCGCGAGCAGCATCAGCTCGGGCCGCTCGGCCCCGAAGAACTTGGGGTGCGCGAGGTGACCGAGCACGGCGTGGTGCACCTCGTGGAGCAAAATCCCGCGGAGGAACTGCGGCTCGCGCTGGAAGTACGCGACGTTGACGTGCAGGTAGTAGCGGCCGCCGCGTCCGGGCGCGCCGTGCAGCGAGAGCCCCATCGTCGGCACGCTCGGATCGGCGACGGGCACGAGCCCCGCGAGCACGTGCGCGTAGTACGGATAGCGCGCGAGAAAGCCCTCCTCGCGCACGAAGCGCGCGAGCCACGGCGCGAGATCGTGGGCCTCGAGCGTGGCGGCGCGCGCGGCGGAGTCGCGGTTCACGCGGGACGGATCGGCGTGACGCCGATCTTCTGCAACGCCTCGACGAGCGGGAGCCCGAAGCGCTCGCCGCACTGCACGAGGAAGTGCCCGAGCGAGAGCCGCTGCGCGTTCGATTTCCGCAGCGTTTCGGTGTTGTGCGGCGCGAGCACGTGCGCGCGCACGGCCGTCACCAGCAGCGCCATGCGGTGGTGCCGCACGGGCTGTGCCTTCCATTCGGCGACGCGCTGCATCGCGGCGCTCTGGCCCCAGTTCGTGAGCACCTCTTCGGGGCGCACGTCGAGGAGCGGGCACGCGGTGGGGTTGCCGCCGAGCGCCTCCTGCGCGCGCTCGCGCAGATCGCCCGGCAGATCCGCGAAGAGCGCCTCGAGCGTGGCGAGGGTGAGCTTGCGCTGCACCGCGAGCACGCCGCACTCCGGGCCGGCGAGCACCGTGCAGAGCCGCGCGACGAGCTCGTCGAGCTGATCCGTCTCGCCACGCTGCCGCCACGCGCGGAGCCGCTCGGCGTAGGCGCTCTTCGGCGTGTAGCCCTCGAGCAGCTCGTGCACGTCGAGCTCGAGCGGCCGCGCCCCGAGCGCGCCCCCCGCGACCAGCGCCTCGACCCACACCTCCGGCAGATAGCCCCCGAGCACGTCGCGGACGAGGGCCGCATCGGCGAGCTCGTGCAGGCGCATCGCGAGCAGCATGTCCGACGCGTAGGTGAACGAGCGCGGCGAGACCTCCGCGAACGCGCGCTCGTGCGCGCGCACCAGCGTGGTGACCGCGGGGTGCACGCCGTGTGCGCCCGCCCACGCGAGCCAGGCCGCACGGTCGGCCCGCACGGGAACGTTCAGAAAGCGCGCGCGCAGCGCGGCGTCGAGCGGTGTGACCTGGTAGTCGCCCGTCTCGGGGTTGATGGCCGCGAAGCAGGCCCAGCCCTCGGGCAGAACGTACTCGTGCAGCGCGCGCGCCGTGAGCAATTGCAACGCGGGCTGCTGGATGTAGCGCTCGGCGCGGTTGAGCTCCTCGAGCATGAGGATCCCCGCGCCGTCCCGCGGGAGGAAGCGCGGCAACGCATAGCGCGTGCGACCATCTTCGATGATGGGTAGGCCGACGAGGTCGGGTGGCTCGAGCAGCGAGAGATCGAGCACGAGGTGGGCGACACCGAGCGTGCGCGCGACGTGCGCGACGAGCTCCGACTTGCCGATCCCCGTCGGGCCCTCGAGCAGGACGGGACGGCGCGCGCGGTACGCGACCTCGAGGATCGATGCGACACGCGGGCCGAGCGGGAGCGCGCCTGCGCCGAGGCCGGCTGCGGGGGTGGGCCTCGGCTCGGGGCTGCGGGGGCGCTGCATGCGGGCGCACTGTAGGGAGCGCGCAGGGAGTTGGCGAGCGCGCCGGAGTTGCTAGGCTCGCCCCCAATGTCGCAAGGCCGTCAGGGCGTGATCCTCTGGTCGATCGCGGGTGCCCTGCTGCTCGCGGCGGGCGTCGTGGTGCTCGTCGCGATGCGGCCCTCGGTCTCCGCGCCGCTGCCCGAGCCGCCGGCCCCGGACGTGCAGCCCTCCGAGGCGCAGCCCTTCGAGGCGCCCCCGCGCGAGGCGCCCGCGCCGGACGTACAGCCTGCGGCGTCGCCGACCGCCCCCGCGGCGCGCGCGGTGCCCGGCGCCCTCGA
Source organism: Polyangiales bacterium (assembly GCA_964202905.1). Taxonomy (GTDB): domain Bacteria; phylum Myxococcota_A; class Polyangia; order Polyangiales; family JADJQN01; genus CAIUAC01. The sequence goes on along the minus strand of CAXNJO010000014.1, from coordinate 81,797 downwards.
CCCGCTGGCCGCGCCCGTCGGCGAAGCGCCCCGCGCGGACGAAGGGTCGGCGGTCGGCGTGGCGCCACCGCCCCTCATGCCGCTCGTGCCGAACGCGGTGCGCGCGCTCCGGGCCGTGCACCTCGCGGTGCCCATCGCGGACGTGCTCGCGCCCGCCGGGCCAGGCGCGACGGGGCCGCGACCTTCGGTGGCCGAGGAGCGGCTCGACGGGATGGAGGGGATGGTCGCGGGGCAGGAGGCACAGATCCGGCGTCTCGAGACGGCGCTCGCGGAGGCCGAGCGCATCGGCGACATCGACGGCGCGCGCCTGCGCCGCGGCCGCCTCGCCGAGGTGCGCCGCATTCACGCGGGGCTCGCCGGCCAGCTCGCGCGCATGCGTGACGGGCGCGCCGCCTCGCCGAACCCGCCCCCCGCGGCAGCGCCCACGCCATGAGCGCGCGGCCCCGGCGGGATGCGTCGCGCGCGGGCTTGGCGGCCCGCGTGCCTCCACCTGCGTGGCCACTCGCCGCGCTGCTCGGCTTCGCGTTCGCGGCGTGCGACGCGGACGCGCCGCCCCCGCCGCTCGAGGGCCCGTGCGAGGGGCCGCCGGGGCTCTATGCAGCGGGCTCGTGCGCCACGCTCGCGGAAGGGGTCCGCCCCTACGCGCCGCGCCATGCGCTCTGGTCCGATGGCGCGGCGAAGGGACGCTGGGTGTACCTGCCCGAGGGCGCGGTCATCGACACGACCGACCCGGACGAGTGGGTCTTCCCCGTCGGGACCCGTCTTTACAAGGAGTTCTCCCTCGACGGAATCCGTCTCGAGACGCGCCTCCTCGAGAAGACGGATCCGGAGCCCGGCCTCTCGAGCTGGACCGCCACGACGTGGGTGTGGGACGAGACGCAGCGCGCGGTCCGCGAGGAGACGGCTGGCCTCGCCGACGCGCTCGGCACGCCGCACGACGTGCCCTCGCGCGCGCAATGCGGCGCGTGTCACCGCGCGGCCGTGGATCTCGCGCTCGGCTTCGGGGCGGTGCAGCTCGCGCACGAAGGCCCCGGCGTCACGCTGGCCATGCTCGTCGCCGAGGGCCGGCTCTCGGCCCCGATCGCGCCCGCGGACGCGCAGATCCCCGGCGACGCGACCACGCAGGCGGCGCTCGGCCAGCTGCACGCGAACTGCGGCGGGTGCCACCGCGGCGAGCGCGCGCCGGGCGAGCTGCGCCTCCGCGTCGACGTCGGCCTCGCACGCGCGGAGGACGCGAGCGCGTACGCGGCGGTCGATCGTGCGGTGGCGTACGTCGGCGCGCCCCCCGCGGTCACCGCGCAGATCGTGCCGGGGCGCTCGGACGCGAGCCTCCTCGTATGGCGCATGACGCAGCGCGCGTCGGACGCGCAGATGCCCCCGCTCGGCACACAGCGCGTCGACGAGGCGGGCGTGGCCGCCGTGCGCGCATGGATCGACGCGCTGCCCGCGCGCTGAAGGCGCAGACGCCGCGCGCGTTCGGCGTGCGGACGCCCGTCGCGCGGCGCCGTCAGCGGCCGCGCGCGTGGCCGGGCGGCGATTGGCCGGGCTGCGCCTTGCCCGGCGGCGTCTTGCCGGGCGGCGCCATCTCGCGGCGCGGCCCTTCGAGGCGTGCGAGGTCGCGCCGCGTGTTCGCGAGCTCCGACTTCGCCCAGCCGCGGCGGACACCGGTGAGGTAGGCGCCTGTCACGATCAGCGCGCCGGTGAGCGCGACCACGATGACCGCGGCGCCGAGGCCCCAGACGATCCACGCGGGGATCGCGAACAGCACCACGACCGCCAGCCGCGGCACGCGCTCCCAGGCGCGCTCGAGCTCCGCGCATTGCCCTTCCATGAACGCCACGTGCCGCCGGAGCAGCGCGATGCGCTCGTCGTCGTCGAAGCTGGGCGCCACGCGCCGAGCCTTACCGCGCGCGTGACGCACGCGCACGCACTGCGATGGTCCGGGCGCGCCGCGATGGCGTATAAAATCGACCGCGTGATCAACTACGACCCCCACAAGTGGCGGACGCACTTCTTCGACATCCGCGGCTCGATGGTGCGCGTGATCATGTACCGCGTGCTCTTCTGCGTCGGGGTCGCGGCGATCATCACCGTGCTGCACCACGAGCACGTCGAGCTCGCGATGAGCGAGCGCGCGCACTCGCTGATCGGCGTCGCGCTCGGCCTGCTCCTCGTCTTTCGCACCAACGCCTCCTACGACCGCTTCTGGGAGGGCCGCAAGCAGTGGGGCTCGATCGTCAACGAGACGCGCAACCTCGTGCGCGGCGCGAGCGTGCTCCTCGAGAAGGAGCCCTTGCTCGTCGCCCGCCTCGTGCGGTGGACCATCGCGTTCGCGTGGGCGACGATGTTCCACCTGCGCGGCGAGAAGAACCTCGGCCCCGGCAAGGGCGCGCTGCCCAACGACGAGACCGCCGCGATCGAGCGCGCGCTGCACCCACCGCTCGCCGTCGCGCGCGAGATCAGCGCCGTGATCGCGGAGGCCCAGGCGCGCGGCGTGATCACGGACGTGCAGCAGATGGCCCTCGACGCGAACGTGAAAGAACTGGTCGACTACCTCGGCGCCTGCGAGCGGATCCGCGGGACGCCGCTGCCCTTCGCGTACGTCGTGCACCTGCGCCGCGCGCTGCTTCTCTACTGCGTGACGCTGCCCTTCGCGCTCTTGCCGGTGTTCGGCTACGGCACGATCGTCGCGACCGCGGCGATTGCCTACACGCTCCTCGGCATCGAAGAGATCGGCGTGGAGATCGAGGACCCTTTTGGTACGGACGACAACGACCTGCCCCTCGACGACATCTGCCGCAACATCGATCGCAATCTCCGTGGTTTCCTACCCGCGCAGCAGACGCAGCAGGATTGAAACCACCATACCGGTCTTCCTCCCCCAACCCTCGATATCGATCCCCGTCGACGGCACCGCCATGACCCAACAATTTCTCCGTGGTCACTCCCAGTTCGCGCGCCGCTACTTCACGGAGCGCGAGTACTTCGCCAACCTCGCGAAGAGCCAGGCGCCGCGCGCGCTCTACATCGGCTGCTCGGACTCGCGCGTCGTGCCCGAGCTGCTCACGAGCTCGGGGCCCGGTGATCTCTTCGTGCTGCGCAACATCGCGAACCACGTGCCGCCGCTCGATGACCCCGACGCGAGCGTGGGCGCGGCGATCGACTTCGCGGTCGCGCACCTCGGCGTGCCCGACATCATCGTCTGCGGGCACACCGGCTGCGGCGGCGTGAAGGCCGCGCTCGACGGCCTCGCCGGGATCGGCCCCGAGACGCCGTCGCTGCGCGAGTGGCTCGAGGGCCTGCTGCCGGGCGCGGCGACGGCGAAGCGCGCGGGGCTCCCCCCCGAGGAGACCTTCCGCGCGGCGGTCGAGGAGAACGTCCTCGTCGCGCTCGAGAACCTCCTGACGTACCCCTCCGTCCGCGCGCGCCTCGACGCCGGCACGGTGCGCCTGCACGGCTGGGTCTACGACATGAAGTCGCTCTCGCTGAGCGTGTTCGACCCGGACCGCGAGTCGTTCGTCCCCGCGTCCGCGTCTCCGCCCGCGCCCGCCTCCGCGCCCGCCCCCGCCGGTTGAGCGCGTCGCTCGGGACGGCGTCGCCAACGACCGCCGCCCGCCGCGCGCGCGTCCGCCGTGCGGCGGAGCGCCGTGTAGGAATGCGCGCAGGCCTTGCGCACTGCGCGCAGGATCTGCGCGGATACAGGTGCCTCCGCGCCATGTGAACGCCCGCAGGCGTGGACACTTGGACACGACACGGACCGTGCGTAGCTGGCGCGCGTGTCCGCTCCCCCCGTCGGCGCCCTCATGCACACGGCGGGCTGGCTGCTCGCGACGGTCGCGGTGGCGGTCGGCGGGAGCGTGTTCATCGGCTCGGCGTGGCGCGCGCTCCGCCGCGGCGTGCTGCCCATGGACGCGCCGATCGCGCTCGGCATCGTGCTCGCGTTCGCGGGCTCGACGTGGTCGTTCTTCGACGGAGAGCGCCGCGCGTCGTACTTCGACACGCTCACGATCTTCATCGCGCTCATGCTCGTCGGCCGCCGGCTGCACGAGCGCGTGCTCGAGCGCAACCGTCGCGCGCTGCTCGCGGACGACGGAGCGCACGGCCTGCTCGCGCGCCGCCTCGACGCGGACGGTCGCGTCGCGCTCGTGCCCTGTGGAGAGCTGCGCGCGGGCGATGCGCTGCTCGTCGCGCCCGGCGATCTGCTGCCCGTCGATGCGACGCTCGAGGAAGACGCGGCGAGCTTCTCGCTCGACTGGATCACGGGCGCGGCCGCGCCGCGCACGTTCACGCGCGGAGACACCGTGCCCGCGGGGGCCTTCGACGCGAGCATGCACGCGGCGCGCGTTCGTTTGAACACCGACTTTTCGGACTCGCCGCTCGTCGCGCTGTTGCGCGCCCCGCGGCCGCGCGACGTCGACGGCGCCCGCGCGACGCCGTGGTGGCAGCGCCTCGCGTCCGCGTACGTGGGCGGGGTGATCACGGTCGCGTCGCTCGGCGCGTTCGCGTGGTGGCTCGTGACGCGCGATCTCGGGCGCACGCTCGACGTGACCACGGCGGTCCTCGTCGTGACGTGCCCCTGTGCGCTCGGCATCGCGACGCCGCTCGCCTACGAGCTCGTGCACGCGGGGCTGCGGCGGGCCGGTCTCTACGTGCGCGCCTCAGGCTTCCTCGATCGCGCGCGCACCGTGCGGCGCGTGGTCTTCGACAAGACCGGCACGCTCACCGTCGGCGTGCTCGGGCTCACGGGCGTCGACGCCGCGGGCACGCCCGATGGCGCGGAACCCCTCGCGGGCCTCGACGACGCGGCTTGCGCGGTACTCGCGGCGATGACCGCACGCAGCACGCACCCGAAGAGCGTCGCGCTGCTCGCCTGCCTCGAGCGCCGCGCGGAGGGAGCCCGCGACGCGAAGGACCCGCGCCCCGTCGCGGAGCACGTCCACGAAATGATCGTCACGGAGCGCGCGGGAGAAGGCCTCTGCGCGCGCGCCCGTGGCCATGAATACCGCATCGGGTCGGCGCGGTTTTGTCTCCCGGACGAACACCCTGCGATCGACGCCGATCTTGTTTTTCGGTGGATAGCGCGCTCCGGCGTGCCTGGCGCAGCGAAGAGCGCCTGCGCCCCGATGCGGTTCGTGAGGTCGCGCGCCTCGCGGGCGAGGGATACGAGCCGTGGGTCCTTTTGGGCGACACACCCGCACGGGTCACGGCGCTTGCCGCGGCGATCGGCGTCCCCGCCGAGCGTGCGGTCGGTGGTCGCACGCCCGAGGGCAAGGCCGCGTGGCTGGCCGCGCACGACCGCGCCGCCACGCTGATGATCGGCGACGGACTCAACGACGCGCTCGTCGTCGGGGACGCGCACTGCTCGGGCACGCCGGCGGTCGATCGCCCCTTCGTGCCCGCGCGCTCGGACTTCTACTTCGTCACGCCGGGCCTCGCGCCGATCGGCCTCGCGCTCCGCGCAAGCCGCGCGCTGCACCGCGTGACGACGCGCAATCTCTGCGCCGCGCTCGTCTACAACGCGGGCGCCGTCGCGCTCTGTCTCGCGGGTTGGAGGACGCCGTGGCTCGCCGCTGCGCTCATGCCCGCGAGCTCGCTGGCCGTGATGTTCGCGACGCTCGCGTCGCTTGGACCGAGGAGCGCCCTTTGGAAGTCGTCGCCTTGACCGTGTTCGTGAGCCTCTGCCTCGTGGCCTGCAGTCTGCTTCTGCTGGCGTTCACCCTCCGACAGCGCTCGCACGAGCAGGCAGACCGCCTCGCGCTGTTGCCGATGGACGACGACCCGCCGCCCGCGCCCCGCCGTGCGGCCCCGACCGCGCGAGAGACCGAATCATGAAGACCGTCCGCTTCCGCTACGACGATCAGATCGTCCGTTGGTTCATCTGGGCCTCCCTCGGCTGGGGGCTCGTCGGGATGCTCGTCGGCGTGATCGTCGCGACGCAGCTCGCGGCGTGGCAGGCCAACCTCGGCCCGTGGCTGACCTTTGGGCGACTGCGCCCGCTGCACACCAACGCGGTGATCTTCGCGTTCGTGGGGAACATGGTGTTCGCGGGTGTCTACCACTCCACGCAGCGGCTCCTGAAGGCCCGACTCGCCCACGATGGGCTCTCGAGAATCCATTTCTTCGGCTGGCAGGCGATCATCGTCGCCGCTGCGGTCACGCTCCCGCTCGGCTTCACGCAGGGCAAGGAGTACGCGGAGCTCGAGCGGCCGATCGATCTCGCGATCGCGCTCGTGTGGGTGGTGTTCGCGGTCAACTTCTTCTGGACGCTCGCGAAGCGCAACGAGAAGCACCTCTACGTCGCGATCTGGCTCTACATCGCGACGATCCTCACCGTCGCGGTGCTCCACATCGTGAACTCGCTCGCGATGCCCCGTCGGTCCGCTCAAGAGCTATGCGCTCTTCGCCGGTGTGCAGGAAGCGCTCGTGCAGTGGTGGTACGGCCACAACGCGGTCGCGTTCTTCCTCACGGCGCCGGTGCTCGGCATCATGTATTACTACCTGCCGAAGGCCGCGAATCGCCCGGTGTTCTCGTATCGACTCTCGATCATCCACTTCTGGGCGCTGGTCTTCATCTACATCTGGGCAGGCCCGCATCACCTGCTCTACACGGCACTCCCCGAGTGGGCGCAGACACTCGGCATGATCTTCAGCGTGATGCTGTGAGCGCCCTCCTGGGGCGGCATGCTGAATGGTCTGCTCACGCTGCGCGGCGCGTGGGACAAGGTCCGACAGGAGCCCGTCCTCAAGTTCTTCGCGGCGGGCGTCACGTTCTACGGGATGGCGACGTTCGAGGGGCCGTTGCTTTCGATCAAGAGCGTGTCGGGACTCGCCCACTACATCGATTGGATCATCGGTCACGTGCACTCGGGCGCGCTCGGGGGGAACGGCTTCATGGCCGTGGGGCTGTTCTATGACCTCGTGCCCAAGCTCTACGGCCGTGAGCTGCACTCCCGCTCTGCGGCCAACATGCATTTCTATCTGGGGACGGTGGGGATTCTCCTCTACGCCGTCTCCATGTGGGTCGCGGGCATCACGCAGGGGCTGATGTGGCGTGCGGTCGGCGAGGGGGGCGGCCTCACGTATCCGAGCTTCGTCGAGACGATCCTCGCGCTGCGGCCGATGTTCTACACGCGCCTCGTCGGCGGCTCGCTGTACCTCGTCGGCATGTTCGTGATGGAGTGGAACCTCTGGAAGACGGCGCGCGGCGCGGTCCCCGTCGAGACGGAAGTCGAGGTCGTCGTCGAAGAGCCCGCGGCGGCCGAGCCGGGCTGGCAGCAGGTCGTCTTCGGCAGGCCGGTGCTGCTCACGGTGGTCGTGTCCCTCGTCGCGGGGAGCGTGGCCTTCGTGAACCACGTCGTCGGCACCGTCGTGATCGTGCTCGCGTGCGGGATCGCCATCGGCGGCGTCATCGCCCTGCGCGCCGGCCGCGGGACGGGCCCTGCATGGCATCGGATGCTCGAGGGCCGGGCGCTCGTCTTCACGATGTTCACCGTGGTCGCGGTGCTCGTCGGCGGCGTCGCCGAGATCGTCCCCTCGATCGTCTCGGGGCAGGCGGCGCAGCGCGCGACGTCCCAGCAGCCGTACAGCGCGCTCGAGCTCGAGGGGCGCGACGTGTACCTGCAAGAGGGTTGCTACACGTGCCATTCGCAGATGATCCGGCCCTTCACGTTCGAGGTGGCGCGCTACGGCGAGCCCTCGACGCCGGACGACTCGATCTGGGATCACCCGTTCCAGTGGGGCAGCAAGCGCACGGGGCCGGACCACGCGCGCGAGGGCGCCCGCTACCCGCACCTCTGGCATTACCAGCACTTCATGGACCCGCGGCAGATCACGCCCGGCTCGACCATGCCCTCGTACGCGCACCTGCTCGGGGACCGCGTCGACCTCGACCACACGGGCGGCAAGCTGCAGGCGATGCAGACGCTCGGTGTCCCCTACACCGACGCGCAGATCCGCGAGGCGCCGGCCGCCGCGCGCCGCGCGGGTGCGGCGATCGCGGCCGAGCTCGCGCGCGAGGGCCACGTGCGCGTCGATGCCGAGAGCAAGCTCGTCGCGCTCATCGCGTACACGCAGCGGCTCGGCAAGCGCACCTCGCCCGAGGCGGCGCCCGTTGGCCCGTCCCCGACGGCGACCGCGCAGGCGGCGGTGGTGCGATGAGCGCGATCGCCCGCCAGTTTTTCGCGGACAGCCCGGTGATCGTCCTCCCGATCGTCGCGCTGCTGCCGTTCGTCACCGTGTTCGTGCTCGTGACGGTGCGCGCGCTCCGCGCCCGTCGCGCGGACATCGACGCGCTCGCGCGTCTCCCGCTCGGCGACTCCGAGGAGGCCCCCGGCCATGACTGAAGGCAAGCGCAGGGACGAGATCCAGGGCGAGATCCTGCACGAGTACGACGGCATCGAAGAAGCCGACAACCACCTGCCCACGTGGTGGCTGGCGACGTTCTTCGGCGCGGTGCTCTTCGCGATCGCGTATTGGTTCATCTACGAGGGCTACGGCCTCGTGAAGAGCCAGCGCGCGCTCTTCGCCGAGGAGCAGGCCGCGATCGAGGAGGCGTCCGGTGCGCGGCTCACCGACGCCGAGCTCGGCGCGCTCGCCGCCGACGCGGCCCGCATCACCGAGGGCCGCGCGGTGTTCGCGCAGAACTGCGTCGTCTGCCACGGCGAGCGCGCCGAGGGGAAGATCGGCCCCAACCTCACCGACGGGAGCTGGATCCACGGGGTTCGCCCGACGGAGGTCTTCGGCGTGATCCGCCGGGGCGTCGCCGCGAAGGGCATGCCGCAGTGGGGCACGGTGCTCGGCCCGCAGCGCACGCAGAGCGTGATGGCCTACGTGCTCTCCGTCCGCGACACGAACGTCCCCGGCGGCAAGGAGCCGCAGGGCACGCCGACCGCGCCCGCAGCGCCCTGATCCGCATGGGGGAGCGTGTCCGCCTGCCGGTCGTCGACGAGCGCGGCAAGGGGTCGCTGCGCGCGGATGGCTCGCGCGTGAACCTCATGCCGGCCGACGTGTCGGGCCGCTTCGCGCGCGCAAGCTCGTCTTCGCGGTGCTCATCGGCGTGTACGTGACGCTGCCGTTCCTCCAGACCGGCGGTCACCCGGCGGTCCTCCTCGACGTCGTGCACCGGCGGTTCTTTCTGTTCGGGCAGACGTTCAACGCGCAGGACACGTGGCTGGTGTTCTTCCTGCTGACGGGCGTGGGGTTCTCGCTCGTCGTCGCCGCGGCGATCGTCGGGCGCGTGTGGTGCGGCTGGGCGTGTCCGCAGACGGTCTTCCTCGAGGGCGTGTTCCGCCGCATCGAGCGCCTCGTCGAGGGGCCTCGCACCACGCACCTGCGCCGCGACGCGGGGCCGTCGAGCTTCGACAAGGTCTGGCGCAAGCTCGTCAAACACAGGGTTTTTCTCGTGATCGCGGCGGCGCTCGCCCACGTCCTGCTCGCCTACTTCGTCTCGCTTCCCGGCGTGATGCGCTTCGTCGCGGGCGCTCCGTCGACGCACGCCGAGGCCTTCACGTGGACCACGGCGGTGACGCTCGCCCTCTACGGGAACTTCGCGTGGTTCCGCGAGCAGCTGTGTCTGATCATCTGCCCCTACGGGCGCCTGCAGGCAGTGCTCCCCGGCCGCGACACGATCACCATCGGCTACGATGCCAAGCGCGGCGAGCCTCGGGGCAAGGCCAACGACCCCACGGCGGGGGCGTGCGTCGATTGCCATCGCTGCGTCGTCGTGTGCCCGACGGGCATCGACATCCGCCACGGTCAGCAGCTCGATTGCATCGGCTGCACGGCCTGCGTGGACGCGTGCGACGAGGTGATGGACCAGCTGAAGCGCCCGCGCGCCCTCGTGCGCTTCGACTCGCTGCGGGGGCTCACGGCGGGCGTGCGACGGGTGCTGCGGCCGCGGCTCTACCTCTACCCGGCGCTGCTCCTCGCGGGCGTGACGGCCGCGTCGATCGCCATCGCGAGCCACGAGCCGTTCGAGGCGAACGTCCTGCGGCTGCCCGGCTCGCCCTATGCCCTCATCGAAGGCGCGGGCGGCGTGGCGGCGGTGCGAAACACCTTCGCGATCCACCTCGTCAACAAGCGCGGCGAGGCGCGGACCTTCGCGCTGCGCCCGGTCGTCGCGGCGGGCACGCCCCTCGCGTACACGCTCCCGGCGCGCACGGTGCGGCTCGCGTCGCTGGCCGAGCGCCGCATGCCCTTCGTCGTGACGCTAGCCCGAGTCCGCCCTGCGCCCGGGTCTCGAGGCGACGATCGACGTCGTGATGGAGGGCGAGGGGGCTGTGACCCAGCGCGTGCATGCGCCCTTCCTCGGGCCCCCGCATTGAGCGGCGCAGACGCGATCGTCGCGCTCGGCGCGGGCGGGCTCGCGGGCCTCGCCAGCAGCCCACACTGCGCGGGGATGTGCGGTCCGCTCGCGGGCCACGCGTGCTGCGCGCGGGGCGGGGGCGCCGCGTTGCCGCGCGCGCTCGCGTAGCAGGGAGGTCGGCTCGCGGCGTACGTGACGCTCGGCGCTTTCGCCGGCGCGCTCGGTCACGGCGTGTCCGTCGCGCTGCCCGAGCGCGTCGTGCAGGCGCTGTTGAGCTGGTCGCTCGCGGCGGCGCTCGGCGTCGCGGCGTTGCGCTCCTTTCGTGCGTCGCGTGCGCCCTCCCGCGGGGTGTCGTCCACGTCCGCGCCGATGTCGCTCGGCCGCGGGCCGCGCCGCGCATCGCTCACCACGCGTCTCCTCGCCCGCGTGCTCGACGCGCCGCTCGCGCTCGGCGTGCTCACCGCGCTGCTGCCGTGCGGGGCGCTCGCGACGGGACTTGCTCGATCGCGGCCGGGAGCGGTGCAGCCCACGGCGGTGGGCTCGCGATGGCCGGCTTCGCGCTCGCGAGCGGGCCCGCCCTCGCGCTCGCGTCGTTCGCGCTCGAGCGGGTGCGGCACGAGGCCGGACGCGGGGGCCTCCGACTCGCCGCCCTCGCGCTCGCGCTCGGCGCCGCGGCCCTCGTGCTGCGGCCCGTCGCGGGGCTCCGTGGGGACGACGTCGCTCCGTGCCACGCGCCGGTTCGGTGATCGATTTTCTCAGCAAATACAGGTATTTGAGGCGGGTCCGCGTCGCCGCGCGAGGGCCTGCTCAGGCGGGCCGCGCGACCGTGCGGATTCCGTCGCGCCCTGCGACGATCACGCGGCCTGCGCGGCCGGTGAAGAGCCCCACCGTCACGACGCCCGGCACGTGCTCGAGCGCGCGCTCGAGGGCGGGCGCGTCGGCGATCGGGCCGGTCGCGACGTCGTAGATGAGCCCGCCCTGATCGGTGACGAAGGGTGCGCCGTCCGCGCCCGTGCGGAGCCGGGCGTCGCCGAACGACGCGAGCCGCGCGGCCGTCGCGCGGTGACCGAAGCGCACGACCTCGACGGGCACGCGCCACGCGGTCCCGAGGGCGGGCGCGAGCTTGCTCTCGTCGACGAGGAGCACCGTCTCGCGCGACGCGGCCATCACGATCTTCTCGCGCGTGAGCATCCCGCCCCCGCCCTTGATGACGTCGAGCTGCGGATCGACCTCGTCGGCGCCGTCGACGCACAGGTCGATGTCCCAGGCCTCGTCGTCGCCGAGCAACGGAATCCCGAGCGCGCGCGCGAGCGACTCGCTGTCGCGCGAGGAGGGCACGCCGACGAGCGGGGCGCCGGCGCGGATGCGCGCCGCGAGCGCCTCGATGAAGAGCCGCGCGGTCGAGCCGCTCCCGAGTCCGATCACGCCGCGCGCAGGGAGCATGTCGAGGGCGGCGCGGGCCGCGTCCTGCTTGAGCCGTTGGCTGTCGTCGCGCTGCATCGTGGGTCTCCCCGGCGCACCCCGGGGGGCGACCGCGCGCGAGGGTAGCAGCCGCGCCGCGCGGGGGGGGCCGCGCGGGTGCTAGCCTGCACCCCGTGCCCGATGGTTCCCTGCCGTTCGACGAGGGGCAGCGCGCGGTGCTCGAGGGCGTCGCCGCGGGGCGCCCTCTCCCCGAGCTCCTCGAGGCGATCGTGCGGCTCGTCGAGGCGCGCGCCCCTGGGATGGTCGGCTCGATCGTGCTCTTCGACGCCCCGCGGCGTCGGCTCGGCGCGAGCTTTGGCGCGGGGCTTCCTCCTGCGTACCGCGCGGCGGTCGAGGGGCTCCCCGTCGGGCCGGTCGCGGGCTCGTGCGGTACGGCGATGCACCGGCGCGAGCCCGTCGTGGTCGAGGACATCGCGACCGATCCCCTGTGGGCCGGCAACGCGCATCTCGCGCTCTCGGTCGGCCTCGTCGCGTGCTGGTCGACGCCGATCTTCTCGCCCGAGCGCGCCGTGCTCGGCACGTTCGCGATGTACTACCGCGAGCGCCGCGGGCCGCGCGGCGACGAGCGCGTCTGGGTCGACGCGGCGACCCACCTCGCGGCCGTTGCGATCCTGCGCGACCGCGCCGAACAGTCGCTCCGCCGCAGCGAGGCGCGCGCGCAGCAGCTCGCGCGGCTCTACGCCGTCTCGAGCAGTGTCAACGAGGCGATCGTCCGCACGCAGGACACCGGCCGCCTCTACCAGCTCGCGTGTCGCATCGCGGTCGAGCAGGGTCTCGCCGAGCTCGCGTGGGTGGGCCTCTACGACGCGGCGCGGGATCGCATCGTGCCGCAGGCGCGCTTCGGCCACGACGAGGGCTACATCGACGGGCTCTCGCTCGGTCTGCACGACGACGCGATCGATCGCGGCCCCGCGTCGCGCGCGCTCCGCACCGGTCTCGTCGCGGTGTCGAACGACATCGCCAACGACGGGACTTTTTTCTACCGCGACGCGGCCGTCGCGCGCGGCTTCCGATCCTGCGCTGTGTTCCCGCTGAAGCGCGGCGAGCGCGTCGTGGGGATCTTCGCGATCCACGGCGCGACGCGGGACTTCTTCCGTGAGGAGGAGCTGCGCGTCCTCGGGGCGGTGGCCGAGGACATCTGCTTCGCGGTCGAGTCCGCCGAGAACGAGACCGAGCGGCACCGGCTCTTCGTCGCGCTCACGGATCGCTCGGCGCAGCTCGCGCGCACGCAGCGCCTCTACGGCGCGCGCAGCGAGGTGAACCGCGCCATCGCGCGCGCGCGGTCGCTGCCCGAGCTGCTCGATGCGGTCTCGCTCGCGCTGGTGTCCGCGGGCGGCTTCGGGATGGCGTGGATCGGCGCGTGCGACCCGGACACCGGGCTCGTTCTGCCGCTCGCGCGCGCGGGCGATTGCGTCGAGTACGTCGATGGCCTGCGCCTCACGCTGCGCGGGGACGACGCGGTGCGTGGCCCGACGGGGACGGCGATCCACGGCGGAATTCCTGATGTTTGCAACGATTTCTTCGCCGATGCGCGCACCCTCCCGTGGCGCGCCGCGGCCCGCGATGCGGGGTGGCGGGCGTCCGCGGCCTTCCCCGTGCGGCGCGGCGGGGCGGTGTGGGGCGCCGTCAACGTGTACGCGCGCGAGGCCGGATTCTTCGGTGATCACGAGACGTCGCTGCTCGGCGAGGTCGCGGCGGACCTCTCCTTCGCGCTCGACAACCTCGACCGCGAGTCGCAACGCCGCGCCGTCGAGGACGCGCTGCGTCAGCGGGAGACGCTCCTGCGCATCGCGGGCCAGGCCGCGCGGCTCGGCGGCTGGAGCCTCGCGCTGCCGTCACGGCGACTCGCGTGGTCGGACGAGGTCTGCGCGATCCACGAGCTGCCCGCGGGCACTGCGCCGACGCTCGAGGAGGCGCTCGCCTTCCACGCACCCGAGTTCTGCGAGCCCATCGCCGCGCGCCTCGACGCATGCATCCGCGACGGGACGCCCTTCGACACCGAGGCGCAGCTCGTCACCGCCGGCGGACGCAGGGTGTGGGTGCGCGTGATCGGTCACGCCGAGCGCGGGGCCGAGGGCGCGATCACGCGCGTCCAAGGCGCGTTGCAGGCCGTCAGCGAGCGTCGCCGCCTCGAGGAGCAGCTCCGACAAGCGCAGAAGATGGAGGCCATCGGTCAGCTCGCGGGCGGCGTCGCGCACGACTTCAACAACGTGCTCTCCGTCATCTTCAGCTACGCGTCGCTCGCGTCCGCGCCGCTGCGTCCGGGGGATCCGCTGCTCGGGGATCTCGGTGAGATCCGCAAGGCCGGTCAGCGGGGCGCCGAGCTCACGCGCCAGCTGCTCGCCTTCAGCCGCCACCAGGCGATCACGCCGCGCGTCGTGGACGTGGGCCGCATCCTGGGCGGGCTCGAGCGCATGTTGCGGCGGCTCGTGGGCGGTGAGTTCGACCTCTCGGTGCTGCTCGCCGAGGGGAACACGCACGTGCTCGCCGACCGCGGCCAGCTCGAGCAGGTCGTGATGAACCTCGTCGTCAACGCGCGCGACGCGATGCCCCGCGGCGGTCGCCTCGAGCTCGAGTCGTCGCTCGTGAGCGTCGTCGGCGAGGACCCGGCCGCGCACCCCGGCGTGCCCGCGGGGACCTGGGTCGCGATCGCCGTGCGCGACACGGGCATCGGCATGGACGCGGCGACGCGCGCGCGCATCTTCGAGCCCTTCTTCACCACGAAGGAGAAGGGCAAGGGCACGGGCCTCGGTCTCTCGACGGTCTACGGCATCGTCGCGCAGAGCGGCGGCCACGTCCGCGTCGACAGCGAGCCCGGGCGCGGCACCACCTTCCGCGTGTACCTGCCGCGCGTCAGCTCGGCGCTCGACCCGGAGATCGTCGAGGATCGCCGCGCGCAGGGCCTGCGCGGCCACGAGACGGTGCTCGTCGTCGAGGACGAGCCGCAGGTGCGTGACAGCCTGCGCGTGATCCTGCAGCGCCACGGCTACGACGTGCTCGAGGCGCAGAACGGCGGCGAGGCCTTCCTCGCGTGCGAGCAGTTCCCCGGCCCGATCCACGTCCTCCTGACGGACATGGTCATGCCGCGCATGACCGGCCCCGAGCTCGCTGCCCGCGTCGCGCCGCTGCGCCCGGAGATGAAGGTGCTCTACGTCTCCGGCTACACGGAGGCCGCCGCGCCGCACGATGGCGCGTCGGACGCGGCGGTCGCCTTCCTGCCGAAGCCCATCGAACCCGACGTGCTCCTGCGCAAGCTGCGCGCGATGCTCGACGGGCGCTGATCGGCCAATTTTACTGAAAAAGAGAGGCGTTTCGCGCGGTCAGGCGCTCGCGCCCTCGTCGACCCACACGCCGTGGAAGCCGATCGGGAGGTGGTGCGGCAGCTCGAGGCGGCACACCGTCTCGAGGTCGTCGGCGCGCAGCACGTAGAGGTCCGTGCGGTGTGCGTCGGCGCGGTAGACGAGCGTCAGCAGCCAGCCGTCGCCCTCCGCGGCGTCAGGCCCCGCGGGGACGAACACGGCCTCGCCGGGGAGGTCCGGCCCGAAGTCGCGGACGCGCTCCGGGCGCCCGTGCTCGTAGCGCAGCAGCGCGTGGAAGAACGGCTCACGCGGCCCACGCTCCCCCGAAATCGCCCAGAAAACATGGTGTTCGCGGCCCGTCCGGCGCGGGTCGATCGTCGGCAGATCCGCGAGCCGCTCGCTCAGCGTCGACTCGGTCGCGCGGCGCGCCGCGAGGTCGACGACGACGCGCGTCGGGTGCGTCGGTGGCAGCGGCACCCGCGCCCCGCGCAGGATCGCGCGCGCCGACGCCGCCGGTGGGAGCGCGTCCATCCGCATGCCGTCGAGCACGATCGCGCCGTGCCCGTCCTCGTAGCCGTTCGCGAAGTGGAAGACGAAGCCCGGCCGCGTGGGCACCGTGATCGGGGCGCTCCCGTCGCGCGGCACGACGAGCAGCCGCGCCGGCGCGCCTGCGGAGGCCGTGAGCGAGCCGACCGGCGTCGAGAGCCCGGCGAGCGCCTGCGCCACGCGGAACGCGACCGCCGAGAGGTAGAAGACCGCGTACCGCTCGGTGAGCACGAAGTCGTGCACGAAGGCGAGCGCGTCGAGGGGCGTCCGCTGCGGCGCGCGCATCGTCCCGTCACGCGCGACGCGGTACGTCACGAGCTGGCTCTTGCGCCCCATCAGCGTGCCGAAGTTCACGATCTCGCCCGTCTCGACGTCGCGCTTCGGGTGCGCGGAGAAGGGCAGATCCGGCGCGACCAGCCGGTCGAGGAGACCCGCGTCGTTGCGCAGGCGTCCGCCGAAGTCCCACGGCCCGAGCGTCTCGAGCGTGACGGGATCGAGCCGATGCGGGAGCCCGCCCTCCCACAACGCGAGCAGCGTGCCCGCGTGGAACATCACGCTCGTGTTCGCGGCGTTCTTGAAGCGTATGCGCAGCACGTTGCGGCGGATCCCGCCGGGCAGGTTCGTGCCGAAGCTGCGGTAGAGCATGCGCCCCGCGCGCTCCTCCGCGACGAACTCGCGCGTGCGCACGAAGCGGTTGCGGTAGCGCACCGCGCCGTCACCGAAGGCGAAGCGCGTGACGAGACCGTCGCCGTCGAAGGGGTGATCGTACGGCGTGCCGAACGCCTCCTGCCGGCCCGGCCCGTTGCGGAAGAGCACGCCGCGCAGCCCCGCGGGGAGCGCGCCCTCGGCGACGCGCAGCGCGACGTCGACCTCCTCGCGCACGGACTCGTTGCATCGACGGTAGGCGGTCTCGCTCACGCTCATGTTCCTCGTCATGGGGCCACCTCGTGCATGCCCGCAAGCGTCGCCCTCACGGGTCGAAGTCGAGCCCGACCTTGGTCCCGAGCAGGAAGAGCTGCTCGGCCGGGTCGAGACCGTCGCGCGAGGCGGGCAGGTACTCGTAGCGGAAATAGAGCATCGCCGTGGGCATGAACGGCCCGACGCGCACCGTGCTCAGCCCGTAGGCGACGCCGACGCGCACGCCCGGCGGGAGGCGCAGATCGCTCGGGCTCCAGCGCGCGGTCGGCGCGAGCTCGAGGTCGAGGATGCGCGAGAGGTTCGTCACGCGGAGCACCAGCGGCACCGCGGCCGTGAAGCGCGCGACGAGCGCCCGCGCGCCCGAGGTGTCCTCGCCGCCGAAGGTGCCGACGCCCCCGAGCTCCGCGCCGAGCCCGATCGTCAGCCGCTGGTCGAGCCCCCACGCGACGGTGAGCCGCCCGCCGCCGCCGCCGCCAAGTCGCACGCCCCCGCGCGACACGATGAGCCCGCCCCCGCCGAAGCTCTCCGCGAGCAGCACGAGGCGCCGCGCGTCCGTCTGCACCCCGTCGAACGTGGCGTCCGCGTCCAGCCAGAACGGGCACTCGTGCGCGTGCTCGTCCGCGTACCGCACCACCGCGCGCACCCGCTCGAGGCTCAGCGCCTCGCCGATCGGCGCGTCGCGATCGCGGCGCCAGCGCGCCTCCGCGGGCCCGCCCTCCGCCTCGATGCGCGCGTCGAGCCACGCGACGAGCCGCTCGCGCGCGGGCGCGTCCACCTGACACGCGCTGCGCATCGCGCTCTCGGCGATGCCCGCGACCTCGAGCCGATCGACGATCCACTCGGCGCTCTCCCGCAGCGCGACGGCCTTGCGCACATCGACGTAGAGCGCGCTCTCCGCGCGCCCCTCGGGCAGCGTGGCGCAGCCGGCGAGCACGAGCGCGACGAGCGGGGCGAGGACACGACGCATCGTCGAGAGCGACTAGACGCTGCGACTTGGCGCGTCAAGCGGCGCAGCTTGCCGGGCGCGGCTCGAACGGCCCCAGCGACCGCGTCGCGCGACGGCGTGCGCTGCGGCCCGCGCGACACGCGCGTGGTCGGGCCACGCGCCCTGCCAGACCCGTCGCGCGCCGTTGTATCCTCGCGCGACACTCATGCGGACACCCTCTCCCTGCGCGGCCCTGCGTCGCGTCCGTCCCGCGCTCTTCGGCGTCGCGCTCGCAGCGTCGGGCTGCGCGGCGGTGCCGCGGGACACCGCGCCCCACGGCGCAGCGCCCGCGCGTGCCGGTGCGACCGCTGCGCCGCTGCCCGCGGGGGCGCGTCCTCTCGCGTGGCTCGGTGAGACGCGCCTCCTCGCGCTCCGGACGATCGACGAGGCGCCTCCCGGCGGAGACGGTCCGTCGACGGTGTCGATGGGCATCTTCCATGATGGTGTCGTTCAGCCACTCTCGCTGCCGTCGCCCGCGATCGACGCCGTGCCTTGGGGCGAGGCGGCCGCGGTGCGCAGCGTGGACGGAACCTTGCGGCGCGTGACCGCCGATGGGCGCGCGGTGCTCGTCGCGCGTGACGTCGTCGATCGGCCCGCCGTCGACGACACGGGCGCCCTGCTCGCGGTCGTCGTGCACGACGGCGCGCTCACCGTCGCGCTGCACCTCCTCAGCGGGCGGGCGCACGCACACGATCGCGCGCGATCTCCCGGCTGCGGGGGCGCTGCGCTTCGCGCCGGATGCGCGGCAGCTGGTCTACGTCGGGCGCTCGCCGGGCGGCGTCGCGGGGCTGCACGTCGTCGCCCTCCCGTCGCCGCGTGCGCAGGATTCGAATCCGTCGCATCCGCCGCAGGGTGCCATTCCGCGCTGTCTGACGAATTGCATTCTCACCACGGGCGCGCTCGACGAGAGTGCCTTTCTGCCCTTGCCGGCGGGCCCCGCCGACCTCGCGTTCGACGGCGACGTCGTGCGTTACGGCGTCGTGCGCGTGGCCTATCGTGGGGCCGCAGAATGAGGCGTCGTCGTCGGCAGGCTCTCTGTGCGACGGTGTTTCTCCTCGCGCTGGGTGCCCATGCAGCCGTCGCGTCCGCGCAGACGGCCCGGCGGCCGACCGCGTGCGATCGCTGCATCGCCGGCTGGTACTACTTCGACGAAGACTCGGGCGGCGCGACGCAGGACTGGAACTGCGGCACGAGCAGCTACAACGGGCACCGCGGCAGCGACTTCAGCCTCGCGGGCGGCAACGGCGCGATCGACGTGGGCCACGACCTCGTCGCGGTCGCGGACGGCGTCGTGATCAGCGCCTCGGACGGCCACTACGACCGCTGCCGCACCTGTGACGCCTCCGTGGATGGGCGCTGCGGCACCGCGTACGGCGGGGGCTTCGGCAACTACGTCGGCATCGATCACGGCGGATATCGCGCGTTTTACGGGCACATGCGCATGGGCTCCGTGCGCGTCGCCGTCGGCGATCGCGTCACGTGCGGGCAGGTGGTCGGGCAGATCGGCTCCTCGGGCTGCACGACGGGCGCGCACGTGCACTTCGAGACGCGCCCGCCGACGGGCGGATACCTCACGGCCTACGATCCCTTCGCGGGCTCGTGCTCGCCGCTCGCGCGCAGCGTCTGGACGGGGCAGGGCCCCTACCGCGGTCTGCCGGACGCGACGTGCGACGGCGCGACGCCGCCCCCCACGTGCCCGTTCGGCACCTACGCGATCTGGACGTGCGATGGCGCGCGCACCCAGCGCCGTCGCTGCATCGACGGCGCCGACATGGTCGAGCCGTGTCCCTACGGCTGCGTGTCCATGCCGGTGGGCGTCGACGACCTCTGCGCGGAGCCGCCCGACGCGGACGGCGACGGCGCGCGCGCGGACATCGACTGCGACGACGCCGACGCGGCCGTGTTCCCCGGTGCGCCCGACCCCTGCGGCGACGGCCGCGATCAGGACTGCGCGGACGGGGACCCGGCCTGCCCGCCGCCTGCGGACCTCGGCCCTGCGACGGGGCTCGATGGCGCCGCGCCCACGCTCGATGCGCGCGTCCCCGCGGACGGCGCGGCGACGGGCGGCGCGAAGCGCTTCGCGCTCGAGGGTGGCTGCGGCTGCCGGATCGCGCCGCGCACCCCGTTTTCGGGCACTTGGAAGGCTGCGCTCGGCCTCGTCGCGCTCCTCCTGCTGGCCCGCGCGGGGCGGTCACGGACTTGCGGACGGGCGCGCCGCGGTCGATAGTCGTGCTCGCATCCGAGGTCGGATGCACGTTCCAGGAGAAAGCTCCCGGCGCGCGCGGTCGACGGACCCCTCGTCGATCGTCGGCGGATTTTCGGGCTCGCTCCACGGAACGCTGGCCAGCGCAGCACAGACCCGTCAGGCAGCCCGAGAAAGACCCGCATCATGTCGAACAACAAGCTCTACGTCGGCAATATCTCGTTCCGCACCACCGAAGATGACCTCAGCGACCTCTTTTCGGCGCACGGTACGGTCACCCGCGCGACCATCGTCAGCGATCGCGACACGGGCCGCTCGCGCGGCTTCGCGTTCGTCGAGATGTCGAGCGACGGTGAGGCGCAGGCGGCGATCGAGGCGCTCGACGGCCAGACCGTCGACGGCCGCACCATCCAGGTCAACGTCGCGCGTCCGCGCGAGGATCGCGGCGGCGGCGGCGGCGGTCGCGGCGGCTACGGCGGCGGTGGCGGCGGCTGACGGCGGCGGCGGCGGTGGCGGCGGCGGTCAGCGGCGGCGGCCGGTCGCGGCGGCGGCGGTCGCGGCGGCGGCGGCTAGCGGCGGCGGCGGTCGCGGCGAGGGCGGCGGCGGCGGCCGCTGGTGATCGCGCGGCGCGTCCCCCGGGGCGCGCGTCACGACTCGAAGGCCTCGCAGGGCGACCCGCGGGGCCTTCGTCGTTCCGTCGCGCGCCGCGGTCACTGAACCGTAATTCAGTCGGCGGACGGCGCGGGCTGCGCGCGGCGGTGCTTCCACCACTCGAGCAGGCCGGGCGCGACGGAGAGCAGCACGATCGCGATGATGATCTTCTCGACGTGCTTGCCCACCCACTCGAACTGCCCGAGGAAGTAGCCCATCAGCGTCATCGACACGATCCACGCCGCGGCGCCCGCCACGTTGAACATCACGAAGTCGCGGTACCGCATCTTCGCGACGCCCGCGACGACGGGCACGAAGGTCCTCACGAGCGGCATGAAGCGCGCGATCACGATCGCCTTGCCGCCGTGCTTCTCGTAGAACTTCTGCGCGGCCTCGACGTGCGAGGGCTTGAAGAAGCGTGACTCCTGCTTGCGGAAGATCGCGGGCCCGAGCCGCTTGCCGAGCGTGTACGACGTCGCGTCGCCGAGGATCGCGGCGGGGATCAGCAGCGCCTGCAGCAGCAGGATGTCGAGGTCACCGCGCCCCGCGAAGAGCCCCGCGACGAAGAGGAGCGAGTCCCCCGGGAGGAAGAACACCATCGCGCCCGTCTCGAGGAAGATGATCGCGGTGAGGGCGGGGTAGCCGCCCCAGCGGATCAGGTCGCCCGGGTCGCGGAGGGTGTGCAGGATCCACTCGAAGAAGGCCACGGCGCGCGTATAGCAGAGCGGATCCGGCGAGGGGAAGGGCACCGCTTCGCCCATTGCCTCGGGCGCGCGCCCCGTGGGATACGTCGGCCGGTGCCTGCCCCGATCTCCGCTCCACGCCCGCCGCGCGCCACGCGCCTGCTGCGCCGCGCGCCCGCCGTCGTCGCGACCCTCGCGGCCGTCCTCGCGCTCGCCCCGTGGGGTGGCGCCGGGTGCAAGTCGCGCGAGGGCCTGACGGTCGGCGCCTACCTCTCGATGACGGGCGCGACGGCCGACTTCGGCACGCAGACCAAGCGCGGCTTCGACATGGCCTTCGAGGACGTGAACCACGCCGGCGGCGTCCGCGGGAAGCCCGTGTCGCTCGTCGTCCTCGACACGCAGGGCAAGGCGGACGAGGCGGGCAACGCCGTCACGCGCCTCATCGACGTCGAGGGCGCGGTCGCGGTGCTCGGCGAGGTCGCGTCGTCGCTCTCGCTCGTCGGCGGGCGCATCTGCCAGCGCAAGGGTGTGCCGATGATCTCGCCGTCCTCGACGAACGAGGCCGTCACGCAGATCGGCGATCAGGTCTTCCGCGTCTGCTTCATCGACCCCTTCCAGGGCTACGTGATGGCGCGTTTCGCGGCCGATCACATGCATTACACGCGCGTCGCGGTCTTCCGCGACGTGCGCAACGACTACTCCGTGGGCCTCGCGCGCGCCTTCGTCGACGAGTTCCGCCGCACCGGCGGGCAGATCGTCGCCGAGCAGAGCTACAGCGCGGGCGACACCGACTTCGGCGCGCAGCTCACCTCGATGAAGTCCGCCGCGCCCGAGGCCATCTTCATCCCCGGTTACTACGGCGACGTCGGCAACATCGCGCGCCAGGCCAAGCGGCTCGGCCTGCAGGCGACGCTCCTCGGCGGCGACGGCTGGGACTCGCCGCAGCTCCGCGAGATCGGCGGGCCCGACATCCTCGGCAGCTACTACTCGAACCACTTCGCCCCCGACAACCCGAGCCCGCGCGCGCGCAGCTTCATCGCGCGTTACCGCCAGCGCCACGGCGAGCCTCCGACCTCGCTCGCCGCGCAGGGCTACGACGCGGCGATGATGCTCTTCGATGCGATGCGCCGCGCCCCCGAGCTCACGCCGCGTGCGATCCGCGTCGAGCTCGCGAAGACGCGCGATTTCGCGGGCGTCACGGGTGTCATCACGATGGACCCGGCGACGCGCAACCCCATCAAGCCTGCGGTCGTGCTGCGGGTCGCGCCGGGCGGTGACGTCTTCGAGACGACCGTCGAGCCGGTCTCCGCCGACACGCTCGCGGCCGCGGCCGATGCGACGCCCGACCGCATCGCGGATCCGTCGCGCCAGCGCCCGAGCGGCGGCGGCCTCGGCGTCTTCTTCCAGCAGCTCGTCAACGGCCTCAGCGCCGGCAGCATCTACGCGCTCATCGCGCTCGGCTACACGATGGTCTACGGCGTGCTCGGCCTCATCAACTTCGCGCACAGCGAGGTCTTCATGATGAGCGCGTTCGCCGGCTTCTACTGCGCGAACTGGCTCGGCTACCGGCAGGGGCTGCCCTTCCCGATCGCGGCCGCGTTCGCGGTGCTCGTCTTCGCGATGGTCGCCGCCGCCCTCCTCGGCGTCACGATCGAGCGGCTCGCCTACCGCCCCGTGCGCAACGCGCCGCGGCTCACGCCGCTCATCACGGCGATCGGCGTCTCGCTGCTCTTGCAGAACCTCGGCGTCTTCGTGTTCAGCGCGACGCCGCGCAGCTTCCCCTCGATCGTCGCCGAGTCGCGCTTCGAGATCGGGGGCGTCGTGATCACCAACGTGAAGCTCGTGATCTTCGGCGTCTCGATCGCGCTGATGATCGGCCTCGATCGCTTCGTGAAGAAGACGTGGACGGGCAAGGCGATGCGCGCGGTCGCCGTCAACCCCGACGGCCGCGCGGCTGATGGGCGTCCCCGTCGACCGCACCATCTCGCTGTCACCTTCGCGCTCGGCTCCGCGCTCGCGGCTGCGGGCGGCGTCCTCTTCGGCCTCGATCAGACGAAGATCGAGCCGATGATGGGCGTCCTCATCGGCCTCAAGGCCTTCGTCGCCGCGGTGCTCGGCGGCATCGGCAACATCCCGGGCGCGGTGCTCGGCGGCCTGCTCATCGGCCTCGCCGAGCAGCTCACCGCGGGCTACCTCTCGGCCGACTACCGCGACGCGATCACCTTCGTGATCCTCGTGGGCGTGCTGCTCTTCCGGCCGCAGGGACTCCTCGGCGTCGTGCGGCAGGAAAAGGTTTAACCACTTCGCGCCACGCGCGGGGCTCGCCGCTCAGCGGAGCGGGAAGGCGCGTTCGAGCGCCGCGAGGTCGTCCGCGTCGAGCGCGAGCCGCAGCGCGCGCGCGTTGTCGCGCACGTGCTCCGGCCGCGAGGCCTTGGGGATCGCGAGGAGCGCCGGGGTGCGCGACACCCACGCGAGCACGACCTGGCGCGCGCTGACGCCGTGCTTCGTCGCGACGGCGTCGAGCGCGCGGCCGCGCGGCGAGTCCGACGCGGGGAAGCCGCCCCGCGAGCCGAAGGGGCTGTAGCCGACGACGGCGATCCCGCGCGCCTCGCACCACGGGAGCACGCCCACTTCGATCGCGCGGTCCTCCGGGTGGTAGAGCACCTGGTTGCACGCGATGCGCCCCGGCCCGACGAGGCGCTCGGCCTCCTCGAGGTCCGCGACGTCGAAGTTGCTCACGCCCCAGCTGCGGATCTTGCCCGCGGTCTCGAGCCGCTCGAAGGCCTCGAGCGTCTCCGCGAGCGGCACCGGCCCGCGCCAGTGCAGCAGATAACAGTCGAGCCGATCGGTGCCGAGCCGCTTCAGGCTGCGCTCGCACGCTTCGATCGCCCCGAATCTCCCCGCGTTGTTGGGCTTCACCTTCGAGACGAGGAACACCGCGTCGCGCCGCCCCGCGATGGCCTCGCCGACGAGCGTCTCGACGCGGCCGTCGCCGTAGAGCTCCGCGGTGTCGAGGTGCGTCAGCCCGAGGTCGAGCCCCGCGCGCAGGGCCTCGATGCACGTCGCGCGGGCGTCGCGCTCCATCTGCCACGTCCCCTGCCCGATCACGGGCACCTCCTGCGCGGTGCGGCCGAAGCGTCGGAGAGCGGGCGCGGCGTCGGGCGTCGTCGTCATCCGCGCGACTCTACCAGCGCGCGCCGCGATCGCCGTTGCATCGCGGCGCGCTCCCGTGTGATACCTGCGCGGCGCGGGTCCCCCCGCGACCCACCACGTGATCTGGCTCCAGCGCATCGGCCTCGCGGCCCTGGTCCTCGCCGTCCTCGCGGGCGTCGGATGGATCGTCGAGACGACGGCGAGCGACTACGTCGGCCGGATCATCCTGCAGTGCGGGATCAACGTGATCCTCGCGGTGGGGCTCAACCTCATCAACGGCACGACGGGCCAGTTCTCGATCGGTCACGCGGGCTTCATGGCCGTCGGCGCCTATGGCTGCGCGGTCACCGTGATCGGCCTCGAGGACGCGTTCACGCCCGCGCTCGCCGGGCTCCCGGGCCCCCTCGCGCACGGGCTCGTGCTCACTGCGGGGCTGCTCGTCGCCGCGTCGCTCGCGGGGCTCGCGGGCATGCTCGTCGGCGCGCCGAGCCTGCGCCTGCGCGGCGACTACCTCGCGATCGTCACGCTCGGCTTCGGTGAGATCATCCGCCTCGTCTTCAACAACGCCGAGTCGCTCGGCGGCGCGACGGGCTACAGCGGCGGCCGCGCCCTCGGCCTCCCCGTCTATTCGAGCTTCTTCCAGGTGTTCGCGTGGGCCGCGCTCGTCGTCGTCGTCGTCACGAGCCTCACGCGCTCGTCGTACGGCCGCGCGCTCGCGCAGATCCGCGAGGACGAGATCAGCGCCGAGTCCATCGGCCTGCCGACGACGCGCCTCAAGGTCATCGCCTTCGTCGTCTCGTCGATGGCCGCGGGCATCGCGGGTGGGCTCTACGGCCACATGAACGGCAGCGTCCGCCCCGACGACTTCAAGTTCGACCGCTCGATCGAGGTCATCGTGATGATCATCGTCGGCGGCCTCGGGAGCATCTCGGGTGCGGTGCTCGGCG
The DNA here is from genome assembly GCA_964202905.1 of Polyangiales bacterium. Classification (GTDB taxonomy): domain Bacteria; phylum Myxococcota_A; class Polyangia; order Polyangiales; family JADJQN01; genus CAIUAC01. The sequence goes on along the minus strand of CAXNJO010000014.1, from coordinate 56,627 downwards.
CGGTGGCGATCACCGTGCTCCTCGAGCTGCTCCGCGAGGCCCAGCAGTTCCGGCTCATCGCGTACTCGCTGCTGCTCATCGCAACCATGTTGCTACGTCCGGAGGGCTTCCTCGGACGGCGCGAGCTCTCGCTCGGCTGGCTGCGCGCGCGGCTCGGCGGGAGCGCGAAGTGAGCGCCCCGCTGCTGCGCCTCCAGGGCGTCGAGAAGGTCTTCGGCGGCCTGCGCGCGATCGGCGGCGTCTCGTTCGAGGTCCGCGAGAAGCAGATCTACGGCCTCATCGGCCCGAACGGCGCCGGCAAGACGACGCTCTTCAACGTCGTCACCGGCGTCTACGCGCCCGATGGCGGCACCATCGCCTTCGGTGGTGAGTCGATCGGCGGCTGGAAGCCCTTCCGCATCGCGCGCGCCGGCATCGCCCGCACCTTCCAGAACATCCGCATCGCCGGCGAGATGAGCGTGCTCGAGAACGTGCTCGTCGCCTCCTTCCAGCGGCGGCGTGCGGGGCTCTTCGGCGCGATCCTGCGCACCGCGCGCTACGCGGCGGAGGAGCGCGCGATGGTGAAGCGCGCCGAGGAGCTGCTCGAGCTCTTCGGCCTGCTCGCGCAGCGCGACGAGGACGCGGGCTCGCTGCCCTACGGCGCGCAGCGTCGCCTCGAGATCGCGCGTGCGCTGATGCTCGACCCGAAGCTCATCCTCCTCGACGAGCCCGCCGCCGGGCTCAACTCGAGCGAGGCCGACAAGCTCAAAGAGCAGATCCGCTGGCTGCGCGACTCGCTCGGTCTCACGGTCGTCCTCGTCGAGCACAACATGCAGGTCGTGATGAACGTCTGCGATCACGTGCACTGCGTCGATCACGGCGAGACCATCGCCGACGGCACCCCCGACCACGTGCGCAACCACCCCGAGGTGCTGCGCGCCTATCTCGGCGCGGACGTGCGCGCCGATGAAGCGGGCGCGGCCGCGGGGACGCACGCATGAGCACGATACGTGCGCTCGAGGTCGAGAACCTCACCGTCCGCTACGGCGGCATCGCGGCCGTGAAGGGCGTCTCGCTCCACGTCGATCGCGGCGAGATCGTCGCGATCCTCGGCGCGAACGGCGCGGGCAAGACCTCCACGATGAAGGCGCTCGTGCGCCTCGTGAAGTCGGGCGGCGCGGTGCGCGTCTTCGGCGAGGACGTCACCGCCCTCGCGACGCACGAGGTCGCGGCGCGCGGCGTGTCGCTCGTACCCGAGGGCCGCGCGATCTTCGGCAACCTCACCGTCGACGAGAACCTCCAGCTCGGCGCCTACCTCAAGCGCGATCGCGCGGGCATGGCGCGCCGCTTCGAGCAGGTCGTCAGGCTGTTTCCGCGCCTGAAGGAGCGGCTCGCGCAGAACGCCGGCACGCTCTCGGGCGGCGAGCAGCAGATGCTCGCGATCGGGCGCGCGCTCATGGCCGAGCCGCGCTTGCTGCTGCTCGACGAGCCGAGCCTCGGCCTCGCGCCGAAGCTGACGCTCGAGATCTTCGCGGCGATCCGCGACATCGCGAAGGGCGGCCTCACCATCCTCCTCGTCGAGCAGAACACGCGCCTCGCGCTCGAGACGGCGCAGCGCGCCTACGTGTTCGTGTCCGGCGAGGTCGCGCTGAGCGGCGACGCGGCGGCGCTCCGCGACGACCCGCGCGTGAAGGACGCCTACCTCGGCGAGCGCGTCGCCTGATCGCGGCGCGCCGCGCGTGCGCTGCGCGGCGGCGTGTCTGCGTGCGGACGGTCAGCGCGCGAACGAGACGGTGATTCCGTCGACGCGCACGGCGTCCGCGTCGGGCGGCGGCGCGGGCAGCACGACGAGGCGCTCGTCGGAGTGCGACTGTGTCACCACGGGCGCGGTGCCACCCGGCAGCGTGCGGGACCCCGCGAGCCACGCGTACTCGATGCGCGCGCGTGTGCGCGGCGGCACGAGCGTGCGGAGCCCCTCGACGATCGCCCCGCTTTCAGCGCCGAGCCGCACGAGCAGCGTCGCCGTCGGCGTCCGCCTCGAGAGCGCGCTCGTCGCGAGCGTGCGCGCGAAGAGCGCCGACCACGTGTAATCGCTGATCCAGGTTGGGGCGCAATAGCCCATGAAATCCGTCGTCGCGCCGGGCGCCTGGAACGCGCCGTCGCGCACGTCCCAGCCCCACGTACCGATGTCGCCGCCCGCGTAGGGATACGCGCCGTCCGCGCCCGAGGTGTCGCACGGCGCGTGGTAGCGGCCGAACTCGTGACCGAGCTCGTGCGCGAGCGTCCACGCCGAATCCTCGCTGCCGAAGTCCACGCCGCTGCCGACGCGGAACGTGCCATCCGCCGGATCATCGACGACGTAGCTCTGCCCGGTCACGCACGAACCCCCGCAATACGCGGTGTACGAGGCCGCGGGCGCGACGAGCGCGTAGTAGTACGCGGCGTTCGATGCGCCGTCGGACACGCGCAGATCCCGCAACATCGCGTTGATGTCGCCGAAATCCACGTTCCCGAAGAGCGTCAGCGGGTCGGACCAGGCGACGGGCGCATGCACCGTGATCCGCACGTCGACGAGCGGATAGAGCGCGAGCAGCAGCGCCCGCACCTGCGCGATCCACGCGTCCGAGGTGTTGGGGAGGCGCCCGCTCCGGTCCGTGTCCCAGCGCAGCGGGACGAGCACGAGCGTGAGCCCGGCGCCGTCGTCCTCGGCGCCCATCGCGAGGCCGGCGCCGTCGCGCGGCAGACGCGCGGGGTGCGGCGCGGCGGTCTCGGGCGTCCCGGCGGGATCGACGAGCCGCGCGACGAGGCTCGCCGTCGTCGTGAGCTGCGCCGCGGGCACGCGAAACTCGAGCACCGAGGTCGGGTCGTCGTCGCGCGAGCTGCGGGCGATCGCGCGTGTGTCCGTGTGGATCGCGACCACGCGCCCGCTCTCGCGGATCTCGAGCTCGCCCGTCACCGTCGTCGGCGCGGTCACGGTGACGTAGGCGCGCACGAGCGCGTCGCGCTGCGCCACGATCGGCGCGTTGCGCGTCGTGGTCACGAGGCCGCCCGCCGCGAGCCCGATCCGCGTGCCCTGGAAGAGCGCGAGGCCGCTCAGCGTCACGCCTTCGCGCAGGCGTCCGGTGCCCGTGGGCGGCGCTGCGTCGGGCCCAGGTCCGAGGTCCATCGACGTCGCGGCGTCCGCGCCGCCGAGGTCACGCGGCGCGCCCAGGTCGGCACGCACGCCGAGGTCCGCGGACGTGCCGAGATCCGCGCGCACCCCGAGATCGGGCGCCGCCGCGTCCACGCCCACGCCGCCCTCCGCGATGCCCGCGTCCGCGGCGAGCGGGGCGCGGCTCCGCACCTGCCCGGTGCAGCCGGTCACGGCGAGGACCACGGCCGCGAGTGCGCCCCGCAGCCGCCGCGCGGAAGACCGGTGCAGCGCGCGCAGCGGCGGGAGAGGGCGCAGGGCGTTCACGGGCCGCGACGGTAGCCTGCGGCCGCGCCGCGCGCGAAGTGTGATCTCACCACATTCACGGAGGTTTCTCCAGAGTCGCTGTGCCTGCCGCGCGACCCCACATGACACCGCGATGAAGTTCGTCGGGCTCGACTTCGGCTGGATGCGCGGCGAGAGCGGCGTAGCGCTCCTCGAGACCGACGACGCGGGGACGACGCTCGCGCTCATCGAGGTCCGCGCGCTCCCGTCGACGGAGGCGGTCCTCGCGTGGCTCGATGCGCGCGTGTCGGCGGACGAGCCCGCGCTCGTCGCGGTCGATGCGCCGACGATCATCCCCGAGGGCGTCTCCATGCGCGTCGCGGACAAGCTCACGCACGCGCGCTTTGGGCGGCAGCACGCGGGGGCGTACCCGGCGAACCGCGGGCTCCCCTTCGCCGCGAGCACCCTCGCGCTCGGCGCTGCGCTCGAGGCGCGTGGCTTCGCGCACGCCCCGACGATCGAGGCGCGCGCCGCGGGTCGGTACCAGATCGAGTGCTTCCCGCACCCCGCGATGCTGCGGCTCTTCGGGCTGCCGACGATCCTCCGCTACAAGAAGGGCCCCGTCGCCGAGCGCCGCGCCGGGCTCGAGCGCCTCCGCGCGCTCATCGACACGCACCTCGTCGAGGACGAGCCGCGCCTGCGCACGCCCCTCTCGCTGCCCGCGCTTCCGGCGCGCGGGGGCGGCGCGCCGCTCAAGCAGGTCGAGGACCAGCTCGACGCCGTCGTCTGCGCCTACGTCGGCGCGCACTGGTGGCGCTGGGGGCCCGCGCGCAACGAAGTGCTCGGCGACCGGGAAGGCGGCTACATCGTCGTCCCAGCCCCGGCTGGCGTGCCGCCTGCGTTGGCGGCCGCGCGCGTCGCGCGGCGGACGTCGGTCGCGTAGCATCGCCGCGATGCGCCTGACCGCTGCCGTGTTCGGCCTCGCCTCGCTCGCCGCCTGCGCGGAATCGGCAGGTACCCCGGGCCCCGACGCAGGCGCAGCCGACGCCGACGCGGGGCCCGACGCCGGCGGGCCGCGCTACGCGGTGCCCGAGGCCGTGGGGAGGCTCCCTGCGAGCGGCCTGCCCGAACTCTCGGGGCTCGTCGCGAGCCGCAGTCACGCGGACCTGCTCTGGGCGGTCAACGACTCGGGCAACCCCGCCGTGCTTCACGCCCTCGACCTGCGGGGCGCGCGGCGCGCGACGTACACCGTCGAGGGCGCGTCGAACGTGGACTGGGAGGACCTCGCGCTCGACGTCGCGGCCGATGGCGCGCGCCTCTACGTGGCCGACGTCGGGGACAACGCCGCGCGCGAGACGGACGGCGCGAGCGGCCGCGCGGCCGTGCAGCTCTACCGCGTCGCCGAGCCCGACCCCGCCGCCGGGGACGCGACGTTGCGCGCCGAGCGCATCGACCTCGTCTACCCGGATCGCCCCTTCGACTGCGAGGCGGTGTTCGTCGACCCGCGCTCGGGCGACGTCTACCTCGTCACCAAGTCGTCCTCGCCCGCGCCCGTCTTCGTGGCGCGCGCGCCGCTCGCGCCGGGCACGACCGTGACCCTCTCGCCCGCGGGCGTGATCGACCTCGCGCTCGCCACCGCGGCGGACATGAGCGGCGATGGCACGCGCGTCGTCGTCCGCGGCTACCGCCTCGTCCGAGCGTGGACGGTGCCGCCCGCTGCCACTCTCGACACGCTGTTTTCGCGGCCTTTCGTGGCGGCGATGGCGGGCTCCGCGGCGGAGGCGATCGCCTTCGAGCGCGACGGATACGGCCTCTACACCGTCGCCGAGGGCGACGCCGCGACGCTCTACCACCTCGCCTTTCGCCCCTGACGACTCAGCGCGAGACGCGGTTTTTGCCGGCGTTCTTCGCGCGGTAGAGCGCCCCGTCCGCGACGCGGAACAGCGAATCCGGATCGGTCGCGCTCTCCGGCAGCGAGGCCACGCCCACCGAGATACCCGGATGCAGCGTGACGCCGTCCCGCACGAACGGTTGCGCCGCGATCGCTGCGCGGATCTCTTCGCCGAGGGCCTCCGTCCGCGCGAGGTCCGCGCCGGGGACCGCCGCGACGAACTCGTCCCCGCCGAAGCGCGAGGCGATGCCGCGGTCGCCGAGCACGGTGCCGATCACGCGCCCGCTCTCCCCGATCGCGTAGGCGCCGAAGAGGTGGCCGTTGGCGTCGTTGATGGCTTTCACGCCGTCGAGGTCCATCACGAGCAGGCCCACCGGCGCGCCGTCGAAGCGCGCCGCGTCGATGAGCGCGCGCAGCTCGCGATCGAACTTCCGTCGCACGAAGAGCCCCGAGAGCTCGTCGACGTTGAGCAGGCGATCGAGCACGTGATCGTACTGCTGATCGAGCGCGTCCTGCACCTCGAAGCGCACGACGGTCACGCCGAGCGTCACCCGGTCGCCCGGGGCGAGCACGGCCTCGTTCACGCGCAGTCCGTTGACGTGCGTGCCGTTCGTGCTGCCGAGATCGACCACGGCCCACGCGTCGCCGCGGTCCTCGAAGCGCGCGTGACGGAACGAGACGCCCGCGTCCCCGAACACGATCCCGGCCTGCGGATCGCGGCCCACGATCGTCGTGCGATCGAGGAGGTAGCGCGCGCCGACGTCCGCGCCCGTCAGCACGACGAGCGCCGGGCGGTGCTTCTCGCGGACCGCCTGCAGCACCTGCGCGCGCAGGTCGCCCGGGCCGTCGAGGCGCATCGTCGTCCCCATCGGGTCTTCCCCGGGCTGGGCCCGCGTCGTCACGTCCTGAAGCTACCACACGCTCCGCGCGTGCTCCTGCGCTTGTCCCCTCCGCCCCACCGCGCGGCGCCTCCGGTTGCCCGACGGGGGGGACCGTGTCACCCCTCCGCGCCCCACATGACTCCGAACTCGCAGAAAAACCTCAGAAACGTCGCGATCATCGCGCACGTCGACCACGGCAAGACGACGCTGGTCGACGCCATGCTCCGCCAGACGGGCACGTTCCGCTCGAACGAGAACGTCGCGGACCGCGTGATGGACTCGAACGATCTCGAGCGCGAGCGCGGGATCACCATCCTCGCGAAGAACACTTCCGTCCACTTCGGCGACGTGAAGATCAACATCGTCGACACCCCAGGGCACGCGGACTTCGGCGGCGAGGTCGAGCGCACGCTCATGATGGCGGACGGCGCGATCCTCCTCGTCGACGCGGCCGAGGGACCACTCCCGCAGACGCGCTTCGTTCTCAAGAAGTCGCTCGAGCGCGGCATGCCGGTCGTCGTCGTCATCAACAAGATCGACCGCAAGGACGCGCGCCCCGAGGAGGTCCTCAACGAGGTCTTCGACCTCTTCTGCGACCTCGAGGCCTCCGACGAACAGGCCGATTTCCCCGTCCTCTACGCGATCGGCAAGCTCGGCCAGTGCAAGCGCGAGCTCGCCGACGAGCTCAGCGATCTCCGCCCGCTCTTCGAGACGATCGTCGCCCGCGTGCCGCCTCCGGCCGGTGATTCGTCGCGTCCGCTTCAGGCGATCGTCACGAACATCGAGCACGACGAGTACGTCGGTCGCATCGCGATCGCACGCGTCGTCGAGGGCACGATCAAGGGCAATTCCTTCTACGCGCGCATCGGCGAGAACGCGACGTTCCGCGAGAAGGTCTCTGTGCTCTACGGCTACGAGGGCCTCAAGCGCGTCGCCGTCGAGAGCGCCGAGGCGGGCGACATCATGGCCGTCGCCGGCATGGACGAGGTGCAGATCGGCGACACGCTCGCCGACCTCGAGCGCCCGAAGGCCCTGCCGCGCATCCACGTCGAGCAGCCGACCATCAAGGTCAACGTGATGGTCAACACGTCGCCCTTCGCGGGGAAGAGCGGCAAGTGGGTGACCTCGCGCCACCTCCGCGAGCGCCTCGAGAAGGAGGCCCGCAAGAACCTCGCGATGCGCTTCGAGGAGACCGGGAGCGCCGACACGTTTCTGCTCTTCGGCCGCGGCGAGCTGATGATCGCGATCCTCATCGAGATGATGCGCCGCGAGGGCTACGAGCTCGCGCTCGGGATGCCCGAGGTCGTCACGAAGGAGATCGACGGCGTGACGATGGAGCCGGTCGAGCGCGTCGTCGTCGACGTGCCCGATGCGTACGTCGGCGTCGTGACCACCTCGCTCGGCTCGCGCCGCGGCCAGATGGTCAAGATGGCCAACCTCGGCTTCGGGCGCGCGCGCATGGAGTTCCGCGTCCCCTCGCGTGGACTCATCGGCTTCCGCTCGCTCTTCCTCACCGAGACGCGCGGCATGGGCCTGCTCAACACGCTCGTCGACGGCTGGGAGCCCTACACCGGCCCGATGCTGCGACGCCCGAACGGCGCGCTCGTCTCCGATCGCCAGGGCGAGACGACGCCGTACGCGCTCTTCGGCCTCCAGCCGCGCGGCCAGCTCTTCGTCGGCAACCAGGAGAAGATCTACGAGGGGCAGATCGTCGGCGAACACAACCGCCCGAACGACCTCGACGTCAACGCCACGCGCGAGAAGAAGCTCACCAACATCCGCGCCGCGGGCCGCGACGAGAACGTGATTCTCACCCCGCACCGCATCCTCCACGATCGAGACGGCGATGGAGTGGATCGACCGCGACGAGCTCGTCGAGGTCACGCCCGACGCGGTCCGCGTCCGCAAGCGCATCCTCGATCAGAACAAGCGTCCGCGCCGCTCCGACGACACCTGACCGCGCTCAGCGTGGCCGGCTGCGCTCCGCCTCTTCGGGGGGAGGGGGCGCGCAGGCCGCGTCGAGGAACGCGCGCGCTTTCAGCTCCGTCTCCGCGAGCTCCCGCGCGGGCTGGCTCGCCATGACGAGGCCGCCGCCTGCGTGGTAGACGACCTGCCCCGCGCGCGCGACCGCCGTGCGGATGGCCACCGCGAGCGAGAGCCCGCCCTGTCGATCGACGAAACCGAGCGCGCCGCAGTAAACCCCGCGCGCCACCGGCTCGAGCGTCTCGATGACCTCCATGGCCCGGATCTTCGGCGCGCCCGTGACGCTGCCCGGCGGAAACGTCGCCTCGAGCACCTCGTCGAGGCGCACCCCGGGCCGCGTCCGGCACTCGACCGTCGACACGAGGTGCGACAGCCCCGCGTAGGGCTCGACCTCGAGCAGCTGCGGCACGCGGACGCTCCCGGTGACCGCGAGGCGGCCGAGATCGTTGCGCATGAGGTCCACGATCATCGCGTGCTCGGCGAGTTCTTTCGCGTCACCGCGGAGCGCCGCGGAGTCGGCCGCGTCGGTGCGCCCGGTGCGCGCGACGGTGCCCTTGATCGGTCGTGTGCGGAGGGTTCCGCCGTCCCAGTCGAGGAAGCGCTCCATCGTGCGCGCGAGCACCCTGTGGTCGCCCGCGTCGAGGAAGGCGCCGAGCGGCACCGGGCTGGCCCGGCGCATCGCGAGGTAGAGACCGAGCGCCGCGCCGCGCGGATCGCGGCCTCGGAGAGCAGCCGTCCAGCGCCGCGCGAGGTTGACCTGATAGAGGTCGCCGGCCGCGATGAGCGCAAGCGCGCGCTCCACGGCCTCGAGGTGCGCACCACCCACGGGCACCTCGAGCGTATCGACTGTGAATCCGATGTCGGTCGTCTCCGCAGCCGCGAGTCGGGCCCGCAACCGTGCGCAGGCGTCGGTATCATCCCCGACAATCCACGCCTCGCCGGACGCATGGCAGAACGCGACGACCGCGTCGAAACGGCTGAAACAAAGGGCGAAATCGCCTGAATCGCGCGTGATACGCGCATGCCGATGGGCGCCCCCGGGCCCTGCCCAGGCCGCATCGTAGGCGAGGTAACCGATCCAGCGTGGCGTGCGCGGCGTCCCGTCCGGTGCGTCGTCGTGGCCGCCCGCGCCGGGTCCGAGCGTGCGCATCGCGGAGAGCGGCGCCGGGTCGGCGAGCGTGCGGACGCAGCGCTCGACGGGGTCGCTCGCCACGTACGAGAAGCGACCCTCGCCGGGGCTCCCGTCTCCGTCCAGCCACGCGAGCCCGGGTCGCGCCGCGAGGGCGCGTGCGGCGTGCTCCGCGGAGGGAAGCGAGAGGCGCTCGACCACCATGCCGGCGCGACCATACCGCTCCGCGGGCGCCGGCGCCCGCCTTCGGGTCGTGCAGCTTGTCCTCGCGGCGGGGGCTGCCTATCCTCGCACGAGGCGAACCCCCAGGCCCGAGTGACCCTCCGCAAGCTCGAGAAGTACGACATCGAGGAGGAACTCGGCCACGGCGGCATGGCGACGGTCTTTCGCGCCCGCGACACCCGGCTCGACCGCGCGGTGGCCGTGAAGATCATGCACCCGCACCTCCGCGGCGCCCGCGAGGCCCGCGCGCGCTTCACACGCGAGGCGCGGACCGTCGCGCGGCTCAAGCACCCCAACATCCTGGAGATCTACGATTACAGCGGCGAGGACTCGCCCGAGTCGTTCATCGCCACCGAGCTGCTCACTGGCCCGACGCTGAAGCGCTACGTCGAGGAGCAAGCCGCGCTCCCCGCCGAGATCGCTGCGTGCTTCGCGTGGGAGATCGCCCGCGCGCTGGAGGTCGCGCACGCGAACGGCATCGTGCACCGCGACGTGAAGCCCGAGAACGTCCTGCTCCACGAGAACCGCGTCATCAAGCTCACGGACTTCGGCATCGCACAGATGGTCGACGCGCAGTCGATGACGGCGACGGGTCAGGTGCTCGGCTCGCCCGGCCACATGGCGCCCGAGCAGGTCGAGGGCCGCGAGTGCGACGCGCGCGCCGATCTCTTCGCCCTCGGGACGGTGCTCTACTACCTCGCGACCGGCACGCTGCCCTTCACGGGGCGGAACCCGCACGCGATCCTCAAGAGAATCGTCGATGGCGCCTATGTGGACCCGCTCCGCGTGCGCCCCTCGATCGGCGCGCGGCTCGCCGGCATCCTGCACACGCTGCTCGCGCGCGACCCCGCCGATCGTCATGCGGATGCGGGCGCCGTGCAGGCGGAACTCGCGGCGTTCGTCGCGGAGATCGGCCTCGACGATCCCGGGGCGGCGCTGGTCGCGTACCTGGCCGATCCGGATGGCGCGGCCGAGTCCCTGCGCCTCCGCGCCATCACGATCCTCGCCGACCGCGCCGAGGCGTCCCTCGACCGCGGCGAACCGCAGCGCGCGACACCTTACCTCGACCGTGTGCTCGCGCTCGACGACGGCAACGCTCGAGCGCTCGCGCTCTCGTCCCGTGCGAGCCGTCGCGCCCGTTGGCGCCGGGGCGCGCTGCATGGCGCGATCGCGGCGCTCGCTCTCGCGGGCGTCGGCATGGGCGTCGCTGCGCTCACGTTGTCGACGAAGCCTCCCGCAGCGATCTCCCGTGTCCCGCCGTCGCCGGCGCCCCGATCCGCTGCCGCCGACGCCTCGTCGCGCGTCGTCGATGGCTCGACCGCGGGGCGCATCGCCGCGTCGCCACCCGCGTCCGACGCCGCATCGCCCACCCCAACCGTCTCTCGGGCGACGCTCGACGCCGGCCCCGCGCAGGCCGGGCCGCGGGTGGCGCAGCGCTTCGCGCGGGCGACGCCGGAGTCGGTCGTCCCCCCAGTTGGCGAGCGTCGCGTCGTCTTCGCGCCGACCCCCGTCGATGTCTCGATCTCCGTCGATGGTCGCCCGCCGCGGCCGTTCGGTCCGAGCTACGCGGGCGAGACGATCGCGGTCGGCCCGCACACCTTCGTCTTCGCGAATGAGGCCTGCTGCGCCGAGAGCCGTTTCGAGCGCCTCGTCCCGCCAGGTGACACGCCGTTCCGGGTCGCGGAGGCTCTCGCGCTCAAGCCTGCGCAGCTCTTCGTGCGGGCGATCGGCCTCGAGGGCGCGCGCGTGGCCATCGACGGTCAGGCCATCGGCGCTGCGTGGAGCCTGCTGCGCGTACCGGTCCGCGAACTCGCGCCCCGCGTCACGATCACCGTGACAGCGGACGGTCATCCCGCCTATACCCGAACCGTGCAGCTCGAGGCCGGCCGCTCGACCGAGGTCACCGTGGCTGCTCCCGGCGCCGCCGTGAGCCCGCCGTGACCGTCGCGTTTCGCCCGCCCCTTGTGCTCGTCGCGCGTGCGGTCGGCTTGCTGGTCACCGCGCTCGTGGCTTCGGCCTGCCTCGCGGCACCCGCGCAGGCCGACGAACTCGCAGACTTCGAGACCGCCCGCGCGCTTTACGAGGCCCAACGTTACCCGGAATCCGTCGAATGCCTCGAGCGCCTCCTCGCGGGCGACGCCGCGCAGCGTCTCAACCGCGCCATTCTGCTCGAAGCGCGCAAATACCTTGCGGCCGGTTTTCTCTTCGTCTCGCGCCCTGCCGAGGCCGAGCGCGAGTTCGCGCTTCTGCTCGCCGTCGACCCGGAATACCAACTCGATTCCGGGCTCTTTCCGGCCGAAATCCGCGTCGTATTCACGCGCGTGCGCGCGCGAGTCGTTCGCGAGGAGCGCGAGCGCGCCGCCCGGGTCGAGCGCGCCGAAACCGCCCTCCGTGCGGCAGAAGCCGCGCGCATCTTGCGTGAGAGCGATCGTCTCGCAGTGCTCCGGAACCTCGCGATGCGAGAGACCGTGATCGAGACCCACAGCCGCTGGCTGGCCTCGCTCCCCTTCGGAGTCGGCCAGTTTCAGAATGGTCACGCCGCGCTCGGCGCGGCGCTCGCAGTCGGGGGGGGAGCCCTCGCCGGTGCCGCGATCACCCTCAAGCTCCTGCACGACGCGCTCCCGACGCCGAGCACCTGGGCATTGCTCCTGCCCGCCGATCAGGCCGCAGCCAGCGCGCTCGAGCGCGGATATCGCATCGCCAACCAGCTCGCGATGGCAGCTCTCGCAACCCTCGCCGTCGTCGGCGTCATCGACGCCCAAATCCGTTTCGTCCCGGCCGTAACGCGAGTCCGCAGCCGCCCATTGCCGCCCGACGCCGACCCTCAGGACGCGTCAGCCACGCTCGGCATTGGCCCCAGCGGCGCTCGCTTCCTGCTCCGTTTCTGAAGAATGAGTTCGGTTCCGAGGTGCGGCGCAACGACCGAAAAAATCTCGTGCGCGAAGCGTCTTTGCTTGCGCTCACAAGCGCTCCGATCCAATCCACGGACTCCGGTCGCTCGTTTGATCCGCGCTCCACGACGAATGTATCTTGACAGTCTGGCGGACGGCAGTAATCATCCGCCTCCCCGAAGCTCGGGCGCTCTCCCGACCCCCGCGTCGGTTCGCTCCACGGCGTAGTCCGCGTTTGGGACCGCCTCCGCAGTCTGATGCCCCGGTTCCCCTGCGCAATCAGGGCCGCGGCGGCTCCCGCCCCCAGGAAGACCTTCGAATGCCGACGATCAACCAGCTCGTGCGCAAGGGCCGTCAGGCCGTGAGAGTCAAGACGGCGTCGCCCGCACTCGAGAGCTGCCCGCAGAAGCGCGGCGTGTGCGTGCGCGTCTACACGACCACCCCGAAGAAGCCGAACTCGGCCCTCCGCAAGGTCGCCCGCGTCCGACTTTCGAACCAGATCGAAGTCACGACCTACATCCCGGGCGAGGGTCACAATCTGCAAGAGCACTCGGTTGTCCTGATCCGCGGTGGCCGCGTGAAGGACCTCCCCGGCTGCCGCTACCACGTCGTGCGCGGCCCCCACGATGCATCGGGCGCCATCGGCCCGTCGAACACGAACAAGGCGAACCGTACCCAGGGTCGCTCGAAGTACGGCGTCAAGCGCCCGAAGAAGTGAGCTGAGAAGATGCCGCGTCGTCGCGAAGTCCCGAAGCGCAAGATCCTCCCAGACCCGAAGTACCGGGACCGGATGGTCGCGAAGTTCTGCAACATCCTCATGCTCGGCGGCAAGAAGTCCACCGCGGAGCAGATTTTGTACGGAGCATTCGACATCATCGCCGCCCGCTACAAGGAGGATCCGATCGAGGTCTTCCGCAAGGCACTCGACTCGGTCAAGCCGAAGGTCGAGGTCAAGAGTCGCCGCGTCGGTGGCGCGACCTACCAGGTGCCCGTCGAGGTCCGCCCCGAGCGCCGTGTCGCCCTGTCGATGCGCTGGCTCACCGCCTACTCGCGAGAGCGTGGCGAAAAGACCATGACGGAGCGCCTCGCCGCCGAACTCGTGGACGCCGCGCAGAACCGGGGAAACTCGGTCAAGAAGCGCGAAGACGTTCACAAGATGGCTGAGGCCAACAAGGCTTTCGCGCACTATCGCTGGTAACCGTCCTCTCCACTTCGATCAAGGCATCCGGTGCGGTCGTCCTGTGGACGATACCCTCCGGTCGGAGCGCTGAACCCCAGGCATGACGACGCGCACATAAACGAGCCCAGCCCCTCGACCTCCATCCCCGAACAGCGTTCCGGCCATAGCCGGTGCGCGGGAAGGAGCGAAGCTGTTCTCGAAACCCTCTCCGGGAGATGCACGATCCGAAAGTGATCGGCAGGGTGGCCGGAGGGGGTTTTCTTGCGTCCGGCGCCAGCCAATCACCGCACTGCCCATCCTCGCTCCGCCCGCCGCGCCGATGCCCGCCCTCACTTCCCAGTCCGCGTAACTCCTCGGAACTCCGGAGACCCGACACATGGCCAAGGAAAAGTTCGTCCGTACCAAGCCCCACGTGAACGTCGGCACCATTGGTCACATCGACCATGGCAAGACGACGACGACGGCCGCGATCACGATGGTCGCGTCGAAGAAGTACGGCGGCAAGGCCGTGTCCTACGCGGACATCGCGAAGGGCGGCACGGTCCGCGACGACTCGAAGATCGTGACGATCGCGGTGTCGCACGTCGAGTACGAGACGCCGAACCGTCACTACGCGCACGTCGACTGCCCCGGACACGCCGACTTCATCAAGAACATGATCACGGGCGCCGCCCAGATGGACGGCGCGATCCTCGTCGTGTCGGCGCTCGACGGCCCGATGCCGCAGACGAAGGAGCACGTCCTCCTCGCGCGTCAGGTCGGCGTGCCGCAGATGGTCGTCTGGCTCAACAAGTGCGACGCGGTCGAGGACCCGGACCTCCTCGAGCTGGTCGAGATGGAGGTCCGCGACCTCCTCACGAAGTACCAGTTCGACGGGGACAACATCCCCGTGATCCGCGGCTCGGCGCTCAAGGCGCTTCAGGGCGACCCGGATGGCGAGGGCACGATCGTCAACCTGCTTCAGGCGCTCGACACGTGGATCCCGGAGCCGGTGCGTGAGGTGGACAAGCCGTTCCTCATGGCCGTCGAGGACGTGTTCTCGATCAAGGGCCGCGGCACGGTGGTGACGGGCCGCATCGAGCGCGGCATCATCAAGGTCGGCGAGGAGGTCGAGATCCTCGGCTTCCGCGACCCCCGCAAGACGACGGTCACGGGCGTCGAGATGTTCCGCAAGCTGCTCGACCAGGGCCAGGCGGGCGACAACGTCGGCTGCCTCCTGCGCGGCATCGAGAAGGCGGACGTCGAGCGCGGGCAGATCCTCTGCAAGCCCGGCTCGGTTCGTACGCACAAGAAGTTCGAGGGCGAGGTCTACGTCCTCAAGAAGGAGGAGGGCGGCCGTCACAAGCCGTTCTTCACGAACTACCGCCCGCAGTTCTACATGCGGACGACGGACGTGACGGGCACCATCGCGCTGCCCGAGGACGTCAAGATGGTCATGCCGGGTGACAACGTCCGCGTGGTCATCGAGTTCATCACGCCGGTTGCGCTCGAGGACAAGCAGCGCTTCGCGATCCGCGAAGGCGGCCGCACGGTCGGCGCTGGCGTCGTTTCCAAGATCCTCGAGTGAGCGGAGCCTGAGATGACCACCAAAATCCGCATCCGCCTCAAGGCTTACGACCACCGCCTGCTCGACCAGTCGGCCTCGGAGATCGTCGACACCGCGAAGCGCACCGGCGCGCGCGTGGCTGGCCCGATTCCCCTCCCGACCCGTATCAACAAGTACACCGTGCTGCGTGGTCCCCACGTCGACAAGAAGAGCCGCGAGCAGTTCGAAATCCGGACCCACAAGCGTCTCCTCGACATCCTCGACCCTACGCAACAGACGCTCGACGCGCTCATGAAACTCGACCTGTCGGCTGGCGTCGACGTCGAGATCAAGAGCTGAGGAGACGGGTCATGGCGAAAGTGAAAGTCTTCAATCTCCGCGCGGAAAGCGTTGGCGAAATCGACCTTGTCGACGACGTCTTCGGTGCCGACGTGAACGAGCCGCTCCTTTACGAGGTGCTCAAGGCGCAACTGGCCTCCCGGCGCAGTGGCTCGGCGAACACGAAGACCCGCTCTGAGGTCGCCGGTTCGTCGAAGAAGATCTACAAGCAGAAGGGCACCGGCCAGGGGCGTCACGGATCCATCCGCGCGCCCAACTTCGTCGGAGGCGGCCAGCAGCACGGTCCCAAGCCGCGCAGCTATGCGTACCGTCCGCCCGCGAAGATGCGCGCGGGCGCTCTCCGAAGCGCGCTCTCTCTCAAGCTCAAGGAGGGGCGGCTGACCGTGGTGGACACGTTCGCCCTCGACGAGGCGAAGACCAAGTCACTCGCCGCCGTGCTCGCGGCGCTGAAGGTCGCGAAAGGCTCCCTGATCGTCGATCAGAAGGACAACGAGAAGCTACGGCTCTCGGCCCGCAACCTCGACACTCACCAGTTCCTGCCGCCCGAGGGTGTGAACCTCTACGATCTCCTCCGGCATGAGCATCTTGTGCTTACGAAGCACGCTGTCGATGCGCTCGTCGAGCGTATCCAGAAGTCCGCCTGAGCAGTTCGACCCGTAGCCCGTCAGTAGCCCGAATGACCAGGAAATCGTCATGAGCCCCGAACAGGTCATCAAGCGTCCGCTGGTCCTCACCGAGAAGGGGAACGTCCTGCGCGAGCAGGACAACAAGTACCTCTTCGAGGTGGACCGCCGCGCAAACAAAGTCGAAATCAAGCACGCTGTGGAGGTTCTCTTCAGCGTCGGCGTGGTCGAGGTTCACACGATGATCGTGCGGGGACGCATGCGTCGTATGGGTCGCGGGCACGCGAAGACCCAGAACTGGAAGAAGGCGATCGTGGAGCTCAAGTCGGGCGACAAGATCGAGTTCTTCGAGGGAGCCTGAGCCATGGCTGTCAAGAAATTCAAGCCCACCTCACCGGCACGCCGGTACTACGAGAACGCTGATTTCTCCGACCTTGCCAAGAAGGCCCCGGAGAAGCGTCTCACAGAGGCGCTGAAGGTCAGCGCGGGCCGCAATAGCCGCGGACTCATCACCTCCCGTTTTCGCGGGGGCGGTCACAAGCAACGTTATCGCGTCATCGACTTCAAGCGCAACCGCATCGGAATTCCGGCGGCGGTGGACTCGATCCAGTATGATCCATGCCGGTCGGCCCGCATCGCATTGCTTCACTACGTCGACGGGACAAAAGCCTACGTCCTGGCACCCGATGGGTTGAAGGCCGGTGACACCGTCGTCTCCTCGAGGAATGCCGACATCAAGCCCGGCAACGCGATGCCGCTTCGCTACATCCCGCTCGGCACGATGGTGCATGCCGTCGAGCTCAAGATCGGGAAGGGCGCGCAGTTGGTCCGCTCGGCCGGCACCGCCGCGCAGCTGATGGCCAAGGATGGGGAGTACGCTCAGCTCCGCCTCCCGTCGGGCGAAGTGCGAATGGTGCACCTGAATTGCCGGGCGTCCATCGGTCAGGTCTCGAACATCGAACACGCTCGGGTCAGCCTCGGCAAGGCCGGTCGCTCGCGCTGGTTGGGCCGTCGGCCTCACAACCGCGGCGTCTCCATGAACCCCGTCGACCACCCGATGGGCGGCGGCGAGGGCCGCACCTCTGGTGGTCGCCACCCGTGTTCGCCGTGGGGTCAGCTCTCCAAGGGCCTCAAGACCCGCACCAACAAGACGACGAGCAAATTCATCGTCAAACCGCGCGGCAAGAAGTGACCATGGTCAGCGTACGTATTCTCCGGAGAGGGTTCTGAGATGGCACGTTCTATCAAGAAGGGCCCGTTCGTCGATGCCCACCTCGCGAAGAAGGTGGATGACGCCGTCCGGACCAAAGACCGCAAGGTCCTGAAGACCTGGTCGCGCCGTTCCACCGTGACCCCGGACTTTATCGGGCTCACGTTCGCGGTCCACAACGGCCGCAAGTTCGTGACGGTTTTCGTCACGGAGAACATGGTCGGGCACAAGCTCGGCGAGTTCGCTCCGACGCGCACCTTCCACGGTCACGCGGCGGACAAGAAAGCCGGCAAAAAGGTCAACTCGACCACCGGCAAGCGCTGATCGTTGTCGATCGCGCGGATCCAACTTGAGCATCATCGGGGCGCGTGCTAGATCGCGCGCCCCTTTCTCGAAGGGCCTTTTTCGCCTCGCCGAGTCGCCGAGGCAGGCAGCGTGAGCATCATGGAAGCCAAGGCAATCGCACGTTTCGCACGTATTTCGCCGCGTAAGGCGCGGACAATTGCGAATCTCGTGCGCGGCAAGAATGTCGTTCAGGCGGTGAACGAGCTCAAGTTCACGCGCAAGGCGGCCGCGGGTCTCATGGCAAAGCTGCTCGACAGCGCCATCGCCAACGCCCGTGAGAAGAACGAGAACCTCGATCTCGACACCTTGTTCGTGAAGACGATCTTCGCGGACAAGGCTCCGAACGGGACGATGCGACGCTGGCGCCCCCGCGCCATGGGCCGCGCCACCCAGATCCAAAAGGGCGTCAGCCACATCACCCTCGTCGTCGCCGACCGAGCAGAGGCCTGAGACCATGGGACAGAAGACTCATCCGTATGGCTTCCGACTGGGCGTCATCAAGACGTGGACGTCGAAGTGGTACGAGGACAAGCAGTATTCGCGCTGGCTCCATGAAGACCTCCGGCTGAAGGAGGCCATTCGGACGAAGTTCGCGCACGCTGGCATTGCCGGAGTGGAGATCGAGCGCGCAGCCAACAAGGCGAAGGTGGTGATCTCCACATCGCGTCCCGGCATCGTGATCGGCAAGCGCGGCGCGGGAGTCGAGCAGCTCAAGGCGGAGCTCCAGAAGCTCACCAGCAACGAGCTGTTCATCGACATTCAAGAGGTTCGCAAGGCGGAGACCAATGCCCAGCTCGTCGCAGAGAATATCGCGACCCAGCTCGAGCGTCGTGTGGCGTTCCGACGTGCGATGAAGAAGGCCGTTCAGACGGCGATGAAGTTCGGGGCCAAGGGCATCCGCGTTTTCGCGGGTGGGCGGCTTGGCGGAGCTGAGATCGCGCGGCACGAGGGCTACCGGGAGGGCCGCGTTCCGCTCCACACGCTTCGCGCCGACATTGAATTCGGAACGGCGACCGCGAAGACCACGTACGGGACCATCGGTGTCAAGTGCTGGATCTTCAAGGGCGAGATTCTCCCCCAGCGCCGTCGGCGCGCCGGGTCCGTCCAGTCTTCGAGGAGCTGAGTCATGCTGCAGCCCAAGCGCACCAAATACCGCAAGGCGATGAAGGGCCGCACGTCCGGCATCGCAATGCGCGGGTCAGACATCTCCTTCGGAGACTTCGCCCTTCAAGCTCTGGAGCCCGGTTGGGTCACCTCGAGACAGATCGAGGCCGCTCGCATGGCAATCCAGCGCCATGTGAAGCGTGCGGGCAAGCTCTTCATTCGTATTTTCCCCGACAAGCCGATTACGAAGAAGCCACTCGAGACGCGAATGGGCTCCGGCAAGGGAGCCGTCGAGGGTTACGTCGCGGTCATCCTCCCTGGTCGCGTGATGTTCGAGATCCAGGGGGTCTCTGAGGAGACTGCTCGCGAAGCGTTCCGCCTCGCTGGCCACAAGCTGCCGGTTGCCGCCAAGTTCATGTCGCGGAGTAACGAACTATGAAGCCGTCGGAAATTCGTGAGCGGACGACGGAGGACCTGCGTGAGCTCGAGAAGGATCTCGCGCGTCAGCTGTGGAAGTCCCGCTTCGACAACCACACCAACCAGCTCGACGACACCGGGAAGGTAAGTCGACTGCGCCGTGATGTCGCACGCGTGAAGACTGTGCTAACGCAACGCGCGACGGAGAAGGTCTGACCATGGCGACTACCCCGAAGAGCCCGGTTAACTCCGAGGCGGTCGAGCGTGGCGCTCGGCGCTTGTTGGTAGGCCGCGTGGTCAACGACACCGAGTCGCCCGGCCGCACGCAGAAGACGATCGTCGTGGAGGTCGTCCGGCGTTACCGAGACCCCGTCTACGGCAAGTACGTGAAGCGTCGCGCGAAGTATCACGCGCACGACGAGAAGAACGAATACAAGACGCGCGATGTCGTGGAGATCCGGGAGTCGCGCCCGCTTTCGCGCACGAAGCGGTGGGTAGCCATCCGTCTCGTCGAACGTCCCGAGGAGGTCTGACGTGATCCAGACAGAGACCGAACTCGACGTCGCTGACAACAGTGGCGCCAAGCGAGTGATGTGCATCAAGGTCCTCGGTGGCTCTCGCCGCCGTTACGCGGGGCTTGGGGACGTCATCGTCGTCGCCGTCAAAGAGGCTCTTCCGACGGCCAAGGTGAAGAAGGGCGAAGTCGCCAAGGCTGTCGTGGTGCGGACGAGGCGCGAGTATCTCCGCCCCGACGGAAGCTACATCAAGTTCGACGCGAACAGCGTCGTGTTGGTGAACGCGCAGTCGGAGCCGATTGGGACTCGCATTTTCGGGCCAGTGGCGCGTGAACTCCGCGGCAAGAAGTTCATGAAGATCATCTCGCTTGCTCCAGAGGTCGTCTGATGTCCCTGCGGATCAAGAAGGACGACTTGGTCGTCGTCATCTCCGGGAAGAGCAAGGGTGAGCGGGGGCGCGTGTTGCGCGTCCTGCCCGAGGCCGGCAAGGTCGTCGTGGAGGGCGTGAACAAGGTCAAGCGCCACACGAAGCCGACCCCGAAGAATCGCGAGGGCGGGATCATCGAGAAAGAGGCCGCGCTCGACGCCTCCAAGGTCATGCTCCTCGACACTAAGACCGACAAGCCGACTCGTGTGAAGACGGGGCTCGACAAGGACGGCAAGAAGGTTCGCATTGGCGTGAAGTCGGGGACGCTTCTCGACGGCTGACGATAGCGGCCTCACCGAGGCCAACAGCGAAGGCCAGATTCGGTCTGGTCCAACTCGAAAGCGAACGGGCTGAGCGGGCAGCAGGCGGGGTACCCTCCGGCGAGGAACCCTGGTGGCAGGTGCCTTACAGGCCAAAGAGGCGATGACCATGGGTGAGTACGTTTCACGTTTGCAGACCCGCTACCGGACACAGGTTGTGCCGGCGCTGATGAAAGAACTGGCTCTCACGAACCCCATGCAGGTTCCCCGCCTACAGAAGGTGGTGTTGAACATGGGACTTGGGGACGCGGTTCAAAACGCGAAGATCATCGACAGCGCTGTCGTCGAGATGGCGGCCCTCTCGGGGCAGAAGCCGGTGATTACACGGGCCAAGAAGTCCATCGCGACCTTCAAGCTTCGTGAGAACATGCCCATCGGCGTCATGGTGACGTTGCGCCGCGATCGCATGTGGGACTTCGTTGACCGTCTTGTCAGCTTCGGGCTTCCCCGAGTCCGTGACTTCAAGGGAATCTCGTCGAAGTCCTTTGATGGGCGGGGGAACTACTCGCTCGGTATCCGCGAGCAGATTATTTTCCCCGAGATCGACTACGACAAGATCGACAAGATCAAGGGGATGAACATTTCTTTCGTCACGACTGCTGCGTCGGACGACCATGGCCGGGCGCTTCTCGCGCATCTCGGCCTTCCCTTCCGCAAGTCGCAGCCGGAGACTTAAGCCATGGCTCGTCTGCAAGCGTTCGCGAAGATGGAGAAGACGCCGAAGTTCCAGGTGCGGGTTAGGAACCGGTGCAAGGTGTGCGGGCGGCCCCGGGGCTTCTACCGCAAGTTCCAACTCTGCAGGCTCTGCCTGCGCAAGTTCGCGCTTCGGGGCGATGTCCCGGGCGTCACCAAGTCGAGCTGGTGAGGGGCATTCGTCATGATGACTGATCCGATCGCCGACATGCTTTCCCGGATTCGGAATGCGTCTTTGGCGCGCCTCGACCGGACCGAAATGCCGCTCTCGAAGCTCAAGAAGAGCGTGGCCGAGTTGCTCAAACAGGAAGGCTACATTTCCGATGTCCGTGTCTCGGACGAGGACTTCGGGAAATTGACGCTCGTCCTGAAGTACGGCCGCGACCGTACGAGCGCGATCTCGGGGATTCGGCGTACCAGCCGGCCTGGTCGTCGCGTCTACGTCAGTTACGATGGGATCCCAGTCGTCTACAACGGCATGGGAGTCTCAATTCTGTCGACATCGCGGGGCGTGATGACGGACAGACAGGCACGCCACGCCAAAGTGGGCGGCGAACTTCTCTGCGAGGTCTGGTGATGAGCGCCTCACTGGAGACCCCGGCGGCTCAGCGGCAGTCGCGTATCGGGAAGCGTCCGATTGTCGTTCCGGCCGGTGTCACAGCGACTGTGAGTGGTTCCTCCGTCTCCGTGAAGGGCCCTAAGGGTTCGAGCGAGCGCTCGTTCTCCGACAAGGTGGGAATTTCGCTTGAGAACGGTGCGCTGGTCGTCAAGGTACTGGCAAGTGCACCGCTGGAGGGGCCACGTCTCCAAGGGCTGACCTGGGCGCTGCTGAAGAACATGGTTCACGGCGTGTCGAAGGGGTACGCGGTATCCCTCGATTTGGTCGGCGTCGGCTATCGAGCGGAGCTCAAGGGTCAGGCCCTCACCCTGGCACTTGGCTTGTCGCATCCGGTGAATTTGGTTCTGCCGGCTGATGTCAAGGCACGCGTCGAAACCATCGACGAGGGCGGGACGAAGAAGCCGCGCCTCCACCTAGAGTCCCACGACAAGGAACTCCTCGGTCAAATCGCCGCAAAAATTCGCAGCTTCCGTCCGCCGGAGCCCTACAAGGGTAAGGGCGTCCGCTTCACCGGCGAGAAGGTCCGGATGAAGGCGGGCAAAGCGGGTGGCAAGGGCGGCAAGAAGTAGAACGGACGGTCGCCCGAGTGGTGTCCAGTCCCTAGCGCGCGGGATCGCTTGCCGTACCCAGCCGGTGGGTGGCGCGGAGGATGAGAGAACATGGCGCACGACAAGATTGAATCGCGGCAAAAGCGGAAGCTGCGTATCCGCAAGAAGATGTCCGGCACTGCGGAGCGTCCTCGACTCAGCGTCTTCCGCAGCACCAAGCATATCTATGCGCAGCTCGTGGACGACGCAGCCGGGACGACGCTCCTTCAGATGTCGACCCTCACGCCTGCCGTGAAGGGCGGGATGTCAGAGGGGACAAAATCTGACGCTGCGAGGGCAGTTGGCAAGGCAGTCGCCGCGGCCTGCAAGGTTCAGGGCGTCGCGAAGGTCGTCTTCGACCGCAACGGTTTCCTTTACCACGGTCGAATTAAAGCCCTTGCTGATGCCGCCCGCGAGGCCGGCCTCGAGTTCTGAGCGGAAGGAACAAGAAGATGGCAGGCATCGATCCGAATACGCTCGAGGACCTCACCGAGCGCGTCGTACACATCAATCGCGTGGCCAAGGTAGTTAAAGGCGGCCGACGGTTCAGCTTCAGCGCGCTCGTCGTTGTTGGAGACGGCAAGGGCCACGTGGGCGTCGGGCTCGGCAAGGCGAACGAGGTCCCCGATGCCATCCGCAAGGGGAATGAGCAGGCGCGCAAGCACATCTTCCGCGTCCCACTCGTAGGGACATCGATTCCGCACCGTGTCGACGGTCATTTCGGTGCGGGTAAGGTACTCCTTCGGCCGGCCTCCGCAGGAACGGGCGTTATCGCTGGAGGTGCGGTTCGCGCCGTCGTGGAGGCTGCCGGTATCCGCGACGTGCTCTCGAAAATTCTTGGCACCTCCAATCCACACAACGTCGTTCACGCCACCGTCGCGGCGCTGCAGAGCCTTGAGTCGGTTGCGGATGTCGCCGGTCGACGTGGCCGTGCCGTCGAAGACATCGTCGAGAGTCGGTCATGACCAGCAAGCTTCAAGTCACCCAAGTCCGCAGCGGTGCTGGCCGGATTCCCTCTCAGCGCCTGACGTTGAAGGGGCTCGGGCTCCGGGGGCCGAACTCGACGGTCGTCGTGGACAACACCCCGTCCTTTCGCGGCATGGTCAAGAAGGTGCTGCATCTCGTGAAGGTGGAAACCATCGGGTATGGGGGCGGTCATGTCTGACGAAACGACGCAGGCCTACGTTCCTATTCTGTCGCGCCTGCGCCCTGCGCCTGGTGCGGTGAAGACCAAGCGCCGCAAGGGACGCGGGCCCGGTTCGGGTCTTGGGAAGACTGCCGGTAAGGGGCAAAAGGGACAGAAGGCCCGGCATCCTGGCGCATTCTCGAAGCTTGCCTTCGAGGGCGGGCAGCTGCCCCTCCAGCGCAGGCTGCCGAAGGTGGGTTTCTGGAATCCGTTTGCCCGTCAGCTTGCGACGGTCAATCTCAGCGACCTCGCCATGTTCCAGCCTGGCGCGGTTGTGGACGCGACGGCCCTACGAGAGAAGAGGCTGGTCCGCGGGCGTTTCGATGGTGTGAAGGTGCTCGGTGATGGTGAACTCGTCCATCCTCTTACCATTCGCGCCCACGGCTTCAGCAAATCGGCGCTCGACAAGATTGCGAAATCCGGCGGTAAGGCTGAGGTCATCGCCCTCGCCCCGCGCGCTGAGTAGCGCTTCGCGCTTTACCTCCCGACTCGTTCCAGAGGTCGATTTTCGATGAGCGCCTTCGCGAACATTTTCAAGATTCCGGAGCTCACGAGGCGTCTCGGGTGGACGCTCGCGCTGCTTGCCGTGTATCGCGCAGGCATTTTCGTCACGACCCCGGGCGTTGACCGCAACGTCATGCGGCAGATCGTCTCCTCGAGCAGCGGTAGCTTCCTGGGCATGTTCAACATGTTCTCAGGGGGAGCCCTTGAGCAGATGTCGATCTTCGCCCTCGGTATCATGCCGTACGTCTCCGCAAGCATCATTCTCCAACTGATGAGCGTCGTCGTTCCACAGTTGGCGGAGTTGCGGAAAGAGGGCGAGGCTGGCAATCGAAAGATCAACCAGTACACCCGGTACGGTACGGTCATCCTGAGTTGCGTTCAGGGGGTAGGGATAGGGTTGTGGCTCGAGGGTCTGAACGGCGAATCTCAGTACGGCGACGTCGTTACTCTTCACGGCCCGGCTTTCTATTTCCTGACGGTCGTATCCCTCACCACCGGGACCGCATTCATCATGTGGCTTGGTGAGCAGATCACCGAGCGCGGGATTGGCAACGGAATTTCGCTGATCATCTTTGCGGGCATCGTCGCCGGTCTTCCGGACGCGCTCTTCCAAACGGTCCAGCAAGTCAAGATCGGTCAGATTCAGCCCATCGCTCTGTTGCTTGTGGGGGTCATCGCGCTCGCGGTCATTGGCGTCATCGTTTTCTTCGAGCGGGGGCAACTTCGGATTCCGATCCACTACGCGAAGAGGATGGTCGGTCGGAAGATGTATGGAGGCCAGGTCTCCCACCTTCCGCTTCGGGTGAACATGGCAGGAGTCATTCCTCCAATTTTCGCCTCGTCGCTTTTGATGTTCCCGAACACGCTCGCGAACTTCAATGTCCCGGGAATGGACGCTTTGCAAGCTGTGCTCAATCCGGGTGATTGGCGATATACCGTCCTGTTCGTGGTCCTGGTCGTGTTTTTTGCATATTTCTACACGGCGGTGACATTCCAGCCCGTCGAGGTTGCAGACAATCTCAAGAAGCAGAATGCCTTCATCCCGGGCGTTCGACCGGGGAAGCAGACCGCCGAGTACATCGACCGTCGCGTGTCGCGGATCACTTTCGGGGGCGCGATTTACATCGCGGCGGTCTGCACGGTGCCGTCCCTGCTGCAGTCCTACTTCCACGTCCCTTTCTATTTCGGCGGCACCTCGATCATGATCGTGGTGGGCGTCGCGCTCGACACGGTGCAGCAGATCGAGTCGCACCTGATCACGCGGCATTACGAGGGCCTGACCGGACCGAAGGGGCCGCGCATTCGCGGTCGGCGGGCGTAGCGCGTGGACCTCGTTCTGTTCGGCCCGCCGGGTGCTGGGAAGGGCACTCAGGCTAAGCGATTGGTGGAAACGCTTGGCGTTCCTCAGATCTCGACGGGAGATATGATGCGCGCGGAGCGTGCGTCGGGAAGTGAACTCGGCGCACGTTTCGAGGGGTACATGTCTGCCGGGCGGTTGGTGCCGGATGAGGTCGTGCTCGAGCTCGTTGAGCATCGCCTCGTCCGGCCGGATGCCTCCCGTGGGGCCATCTTCGACGGGTATCCTCGGACGGTGCCGCAGGCCGGGTCCCTGGACGTGATGCTCGCTCGTCTTGGCCGGGCGATTGAACGGGTCGTTTCGATAGAAGTCAGCCTTGACGAGCAGATAGATCGCATCACCGGGCGTCGCAGCTGTATCGCCTGTGGACAGGTCTACCACGTGCGCTATAGTGCTCCCCCCTCGGACGGACGCTGCGGCGTATGCGGTGGCGATCTCGCCCAGCGGAAGGACGACCACGAGACGGTCATCCGGAAGCGGCATCAAGAATATCTGGAGAATACTGCGCCGCTGCTAGATTATTATGGTTCGCGCGGCCTCGTGGCAGCAGTGAACGGAGTGGGCGGCCTCGACGAGGTGACGCGGCGAATTCAAGCGGCGGTCGGCGGCTGAGGGCTAGGCCGGCGGAACATGGCGGCGGAGAGTTCACGAAAACAGTCCGAAGGAGTCGTCGTCAGCGCAGCCGCCCAAGGCTTGTACTTGGTGGCGCTCTCGGATGGGCGCAGGGTGACCGCGTCGATGGGAGCGGCGGCTCGGAGAGCGACCGTGAAGGTTATCCCCGGGGATCGAGTACTGGTGTCACTTTCCGTTTATCAGCCGTCCGAGGCGAGGATCGAAGTACGGTTCGGTTGAGGCGGGCGGCATCGTTCATTCGCCGGCGGCAGGGGCCCGCCGGGAGCATTTCAGGAGTCGGCCATGAAGGTTCGTCCGAGTGTCAAGACTGTCTGTGACAAGTGCAAAGTGATCCGGCGCCGTGGCGTCGTGCGTGTCATTTGCACCAACCCGCGCCACAAGCAGCGTCAGGGCTGAGGGGAGGTATTCGTCATGGCACGTATCGCCGGCGTCGACCTCCCGGGTCGCAAGCACATCGTCATCGCGCTTCAATACATCTACGGAGTGGGGCTTACTCGCGCGCAGGAAATCTGTGCGGGGGCTTCTATCCCGGAAAACAAGCGTGCCGAGGACCTCGACGACAACGACGTCAAGAAGATCCGCGAGCTCCTCGAGTCGACGTACAAGGTCGAGGGCGACCTTCGGCGTGAGATTCAGATGCATATCAAGCGTCTGATGGACCTTGGGTGTTACCGAGGCCTCCGCCACCGCCGGGGGCTTCCCGTTCGTGGGCAACGGACGCACACGAACGCACGGACCCGCAAGGGGCCTCGGCGGGGC
The DNA here is from genome assembly GCA_964202905.1 of Polyangiales bacterium. GTDB lineage: Bacteria > Myxococcota_A > Polyangia > Polyangiales > JADJQN01 > CAIUAC01. The sequence goes on along the minus strand of CAXNJO010000014.1, from coordinate 29,873 downwards.
GTGAGTGCGGGTGGCGGTGGCGGGGTCACGAAGAAGTAGCGTCCCAGTCAGCTAGACGCGGCCCGTAGACAGGAATCAGGAGAGCTCCATGGCGAAGGCAGCAGCGGCGAAGGCCGGCGCGAAGACGAAGAAGAAGGTAAAGAAGAATGTCGGCACGGGCATCGCGCACGTGCAGTCGACCTTCAACAACACCATCGTGACAATCACTGACCTGAGTGGGAACGTGGTGTCTTGGTCGAGCGCCGGTTCGAAAGGTTTCAAAGGCTCTCGGAAGAGCACACCTTTCGCCGCGCAGCTCGCCGCAGAGGACGCAGCGCGGAAGGCGCAGGAGCACGGGATGCGCAGCGTTGCCATCTTCGTGAAGGGACCGGGGGCGGGTCGGGAGAGTGCGCTTCGTGCGTTTCAGATTGCCGGGCTCAAAGTAACTCTCGTGCGCGACGTGACCCCAATCCCGCACAACGGTTGCCGGCCCCCGAAACGTCGCCGGGTCTGACGCGCTCGATTTACGGATTTTCGCTCGGGAATGACTGGGGAGCTGCCGCCCAGCCAACCACCAGTCAGCAGCAACGATTTCGGAGAACTCGAGATGGCGCGTTACATTGGGCCGGTCTGTAAGCTCTGCCGGCGGGAAAACGTTAAGCTCTTCCTCAAGGGCGATCGCTGCTACACCGACAAGTGCAGCTTCGATCGTCGGCCCTATCCCCCGGGTCAGCACGGCCAGCGCCGTATCAAGTTCACGGAATACGGCGTTCGCCTCCGTGAAAAGCAGAAGGTGCGTCGAATCTATGGCGTGCTGGAGCGGCAGTTCCGGAAATACTTCGCGGAAGCCGACCGAGTCAAGGGAGTCACCGGCGAGCAACTCCTCGGACTCCTGGAGCGTCGCTTGGACTCGGCGTGTTATCGGATCGGGTTCGCGGCCACGAGGAGCGAAGCGCGTCAACTCGTCCGGCACAAGCATGTGCTTGTGAACGGCCGGGTCGTGAACGTGCCGTCGTACAGCGTCAAGCCCGGCGACAAGATCACTGTCGCTGAAGGCAGCCGTGCTCACAAGCGCGTCACCACTGCGCTTGAGGGTGTTGAGCGACGCGGAGTCCCGCAGTGGCTCGACCTGGACAAGGGCGGTTTCGCCGCGACGGTGAAGACTGCGCCGAACCGGGAGGAAATCACGCTCCCCATCCAGGAGCAGCTGATCGTCGAGTTTTACTCGCGCTGAGCGGGGTGGTCCTCGTTCGTCCGCGTCGCGATTCAGGGCGCCGGTCCCATCGCTCGCGAAGTCTCCGTTTTTAGACGCTTCCACAGCGGTCATACTACCGCCAAGGACTACATCGAATGAGCTCGAGTACCCTAGTCGCCCGCAATTGGCGAGAGTTGATCCGCCCCAAGTCGGTCCCGGTCGAGACGGAGTCATTGACCCCGTACTACGGGAAATTCGTTTGCGAGCCCCTTGAGCGGGGATTTGGAATCACCCTCGGCAACTCGTTGAGGAGAGTCCTGCTCTCTTCGCTGCAGGGCGCGGCGATTACCGCGGTCAAGATTGATGGTGCACTGCACGAGTTCACGAGTGTATCGGACGTCGTTGAAGACGTGACGGACATCGTCCTCAACCTCAAGGAGGTTGTGGTCAAGAGCCACACGGCCCGCACGCAACTCGTCCGCCTCGAAAAGTCGGGTCCGGCTGAAGTCAGGGCGGGTGACATTGCGACGAGCGATCAGATTGAGATTCTCAATCCCGATCACGTCATATGCACCGTGGCCAAGGGCGGTAAATTTTCCGCTGAGCTGACGGTCAATGTAGGCCGCGGATACGTGGCCGCTGATCGCAACAAGACGCCAACGATGAACATCGGCACGACGCCGATCGACGCCCTGTATTCGCCCATTCGCAAGGTGAATTACACGGTGACCAACGCGCGTGTCGGGCAGATCACGGACTACGACAAGCTGACCCTTGAGGTTTGGACCAACGGCGCGATTCGTCCGCAGGACGCGGTCGCGTTCGCTGCCAAGATTCTCAAGGACCAGTTGTCCATCTTCATCAACTTCGAAGAGGAAGAGGAAGCGGTTCTCTCGAGCACGTCGGACGACGAGCCGCTCAATGAGAACCTTTTCCGGTCCGTCGAGGAACTCGAACTCTCGGTTCGCTCTGCGAACTGCCTTCAGAACGCGAACATTCACCTGATCGGTGAGCTCGTTCAGAAGACCGAGGGCGAAATGCTGAAGACCAAGAACTTCGGCCGCAAGTCGCTCAAGGAAATCAAGGAGATCCTGGTCGACATGGGGCTCCAACTGGGTATGCGCATCGACAACTGGCCACAGATGCTCGAGCGTTGGAAGCAGCAGCAGGCGGCGAACTAGTCTCCACAGCAGGCCGCCTCGCGCGGATTCGGACGGGTAAGCACCATGCGTCACAAGAAAGCGGGAAGGAAGTTCGGCCGCAATACGAGTCATCGCCGTGCGATGTTCCGTAATCTCGCGGCGAATCTCGTCATGTACGAGCGAATCGAGACCACCGACGCGAAGGCGAAGGAGCTCCGGCGTATCGCTGAGCGACTACTCACCCGGGCGGTTCGGCTGGGGGATGATTTGACGGTCGACGAGGGGAAGCTGAGCGACTCGGAGCGGCAGCGCGTGGTGGGGGCTCGACTTGCAGCCCGCCGGCAGGTTGCTGCGTTCCTTCCGCACAAGGGGACGCGCACGCTCGCCGACGGAACGACCGAAGAGGTCGATCTGGTGAAGAAGCTGTTTGACGAGCTAGCGCCTCGTTTCGCGGCGCGCGTGAAGGCGGCCAATGGGAAGGGCGGCGGCTACACTCGTATGCTCAAAGTTGGCCCGCGTCGCGGCGACAATGCCGAGATGGCCATGATTGAGTTCCTGCCTGAAGGCGTCTGACGGCTCGGCCCGTCAGACCAACTCACGTGCTGGCTGCGCGCCCCTGGCCCCCAGGAGGCGCGTTTTGCTTTCGCTCGCTGGGACAGGCTCGCGACGTCGCGGCCCTGCGTTCATCGTCGTGACAATTGCGCGGTTCGGCGTGCAGCTCGTGGCGTGACCCGTCAACGACACCTTGATGCATCACGGCGCCGACGCTCGCCGCCTTTCGGTTCGAGGCGCGGGGTCGTTGTAACCGTTCGGCGACCACCGTCGTGACACGCGCGCGGATCGACGTTCCGTTCGCAGCGGCCCAGGCGGCGGGGAACAGATCGTCGATGGCGTTCGCGGGGTGGACCTGCACGCGGGCGAGGACGTCAGCGAGGTAGTCTAAGGGTTTGATGCCGCATGATTCTCAGGTGGCGACGAGCGAGTAGAGTCCGGCGAGGTTCTGGCCGGCGGCGGCGTCGCCGACGAAGAGATGGTTCTTACGGACGAGCGCGACCCTGCGCAGCGCGCGCTCGGAGGCGTTGTTGTCGAGCGGCACGCGGGCGTCGTCGAGGAAGACGCCGAGCTCGTCCCACTGGCCGAGCGTGTAGCGTATGGCGGCGCCGATCGGGCTCTTCGGCGGTTGCTTTGCGTGCTGCGCGTCGAGCCACTGCTTGAAGCGTCCGTGGATCGGTCCTGCGCGGTGTTTCCGAAACTCCAATTTGGCGGCGTCACCAAGTTTGCGTGCCGCGGCCTCGTGCTCAGCGCGGTAGAGCGCGGTAATCACGTCGAGCGCCTCCTGCGCGACGGGCGCGGTCTTGATCGAGCAGCATCGCGAGCTGCGCGGGCTCCATCTCGACGTGCATGCGGCGACGGTCGACGGTCGGGAGCTGAAAGCGCCCCTTTTCCAAGCGCTTCAGATAGAGCACGAAGCCCGAGCGGTCCCAGAAGAGGATCTTCACCTTGTCGCGCGCCTTGCCGACGAAGACGAAGAGGTGCCCCGCGTAGGGATCGTGGCGCAGCGTGCCCTCGACGATGGCGCGCAGCTCGTCGATGCCTTTGCGCATGCCCGCGAGCCCGGTCGCGAAGTAGATGCGCACGCTCGGTGGCAGCCCGAGCATCATCCACCCTCGAGCAGCGCGACGACCCGTGCAAACGCCTGCTCGTCGAAGCCGTGCGCGACCTGGAGCACGTGCCCGGTGCGCAGCAGCACCGTCACCGGCTCACCGCGCCGCTGCGGCTCCGTAATCACGCGAATTGGCAACAGCGTCGGAAGCGGCGCGAGCGCCGTGCTCTTCTCGGGCCGCGCGAACTTCGCCTGCCACCACCGCAGCCGCTGCGGTACGAACCCTCGCTGCTTCGCGAACCGCTGGAGCGTGAGCCCGCTTCGCCGCCACGCCTCAAGAACGCTCCGAGCCTCGACTTCCGACCGTTTTCCATGCGCCGTCGGACCTCCGACGCGCACGATCGCCAACAGCCGCGACGACGTCACGACGGCCTTGGCCGGACGGTTACGACTCTTTCCGGCCGCCGGGGCACCGACGAAGGGGTGGTGCTTGCGGCCGGGGGCGGTCCTGCGCAGCGCGCGCGCGGAAGCGTCGTTGGCGAGTGGGGCGCGGGCTTCGTCGAGGCAGACGCCGGTCTTTCCCAGTGGCCGAGCGTGTGGCGGCTCGAGGCGCCGGTTGGCGCTCGTCGGTCTCTGCTGCGCGCGCTGTGCATCGCGCCGGTGCTTGAAGCGCTCGCGGATCAGTCCGGCGCGCCGTGTCTGAAGCGCCATTCTGATCGGGCCACCGAGTTTGCGCGCCGCGGCCTCGTGCTCGACGTGGCAGAGGACGCTGATCAGGTCGAGCGCGTCCTGCGCGATGAGTGCGGTTTTGATCGCGTCGCAGAATCGCGTCGCACGTGTGCGCGGCAGGCGGCGCAGCGCCGACTCGAGACCTCCTCGTCGTCGCCGCAGTCGCCATCGACGAGCGACATGCCTTGGGGGGGCTTCGAGAAGCGCCTTCGGCGTCGCATCGGCGCGATTGTCGGCAACAGAGATATGCGATACCGAGGCCAACAGCGAAGCCGGTCGCGCCGAAGGTCCAGACGAATCCGACCTTCGGTTGCCCGCTGACGTCCCTCACGATGCGCAGACGCGTCTGGGCCGTGCGCACGACGTCGCGCGCGCATGGACCGATCAGCGATGCCGCAATGACACTGTACTCGTCGTGTGCGCCGCGGGCGCTGCGGCTGTCGACCGCGCGTGGCGATGAAGGCGGCCGGGGGGCACTGGCTCGAACTGCAGGCCGAAGTGGTCGCCCATCCGACGAGGCACGGCGTCCCGGTCGCGTTTGTTCACGCCGCCGCGTCGAGCGAGCCGGGCGATGTGTCGTCGAAGCGCGCGGACGCAGCGTCTTCCGTCGGGGCGGAGGTATGCGGCGTGGCTCGCGCAGCGGGGCGTCGGCGTCCAACGAGGAGCGCAACCGCGGCGAGGAACATGGACAGGGCGGCCCAGGCCGCAGCAACGCGCTTGCGATGTCGCTCTTCTGCCGCGCGCTCGCCGCTCAGGCGAGAGAGCACTTCGCTGGCGAAGCGGTCTTCGGGATAGCGAGCGGCGATCTGCCGATACAAGTGGACGTCGGCGACTCCACGCGCGAGTTCGCTGTCCGCCTGAACGCCACGTAGCGCGTCTCGCCACGGCACCGCTTCGGGCGATGACCCGCCTAGCAGCAGCGCGCGGCGGTAAGCACGCTCCGCGCCCGCGAGGTCATGCGCTTCGCGTCGCGCGGCGCCGAGGCGAGCGTAGCCGATGGCCATCTGGTCACGGTGCGCGAGCTCTGGCGCGCGGAGCAGGACGCGACCGAAGTGCGCACCCATCGCGTCGAGGTTGCCGTGCGTCAACGCTGCCAGACCGCTTGCGAGCTCGGCTCGGACAGGCGCAAGGCGCGCCTCGTCGTGCGCGTCGAGCAACGCCTGAAGCGCGCGCTCCGAGCCCCAGTGCGGGTCGACCTCGGTGCCGCTCACGAGCGCGAGTTGCTCGCGCACTATCCAGATCGCGTTGCGCCCGTAGCTGGCGAGTGCTGAGCGCGCCGCGTCGCGCACTTCGCCGTGCTCGCTGCCGACATACGAGGCGATCACACGCATGGCGTCGAGCTGGTGCACGGCGCCCCAGGAGCGCAGGGTGTCTGAGAGGAGCGTCGCGTCCTCCGCGACCGCGCGTTGCTGGACGGCGCGGCCCGGCTGGTCGAACCCCAGTGATGCCGTCCCCTGGCGCGACCAGCGCCTGACGGTCGCGTTCGGGTGGTTCCGCACGGCGATGAGCATCGGGCCGAGGCGTGGTCCGGCGCGCTCGAGGAGTCGCTGTGTTTCTTGCTCCCAGGGACTCCCGTCCAGCGCGACGACGTCCGCGATGAGTCGATACGCGCGTGTGGACCCGATGCGCTCGAGCGCGCGCCAGAGCAGGACGCTCTCGCATGCGCTGATCATCGCCGCGTCGCGTCGCACCGCGAGCGCAGGCAGCACGCCGGACTCGATATCGACGCGGTCGTCCGCCCGGCGGCTGCCCGTCGCGCGGCGGATGTCGGCGAGCGCGACGGTGAGTTCGTCCGCGGTCGGCCGGCGCGAAGCGAGCGCGACCACGCGCGCGGCGACTGCGTCGAGCGCCTGCTCGTCGAGTTCGAGCAGGGCGTTGTGCGCGCCCTCGCGTTGATGCGGATCGTCGCTTCCGAGTCGCGCTCGGACGGCGTCGAGATCGACAATGAGCAAGGGGGCGGGCGTCGCTTGGGCGCCCGCGCTCGTTGGCGTGAGCCATCGCCCAATGACGATGAGCGAGGCCGCTGCCAGCCACGCCGCGCCGCGCGCCGCGCGCATCACCCGAGGATGCGGAAGTCTGCGAACTCGCCGGTGTAGCTGCGCCATCGGGTCTCCACCTTCTCCACGCGCGCGGTCGCCGGTCCGTGCTGCGCCCAGGCGAGGAAGTCCTTCACCTGGTCTTCCTCCCCTTCCACGACCATCTCCACCGCCCCGTCCGTGCGGTTCTTCACCCAGCCCGTGAGGCCGAGGCGCTTGGCTTCTCGCTGTGCGGAGGCGCGGTAGTAGACGCCCTGGACGCGCCCGCGCGCCACGAGTTGAATTTGCTTCTGCGCCATGGGGCTCCGAATCCTTCCCGCGGGTATGCGCCGATGCGCCGTGGAACGCGGCGATCGCACGACCGCGCCCACGGATAGTCCGTCGCGGCATGCGCGGGCAAGTTTCCGGCATGACGCCCCGCGGGCGACCCATGTCGCAGGCCGACCTGCGGATCACGCGATTCGCATCGCTGCTGTCCATCGGCCGGGACTTGCGAGGATGGCGCTCTTGCACTAAACCCGGCCGGCTCCTATCCGCGGAGCGAGAGGAAGACCCATGAAGTCCGACATCCACCCGAAGTACAGCGCCGCGACCATCAACTGCGCGTGCGGCTCGGTCGCCCAGCTCCGCTCCACCTCCGGCTCGTTCTCCGTCGACATCTGCAGCCAGTGCCACCCGTTCTACACGGGCAAGCAGAAGCTCATGGACACCGCGGGCCGCGTCGAGCGCTTCCGCAAGAAGTACGCGACCAAAGAGGCGTGAGCGCATCGACTCCTCGGACGCGTTCCGCGGGGTGGAGGCGTGCGAGGTCCTTTTGCAGGGTCGGGCCGGCCTGTCGGCAACGTGCGTCGTGACGCGCAGCCCGCATGGTCGGCCCGAGTCGCGTCCGGTGAACGGTGGCTTTCTGTGCGTGTGGGGGCGTGCGTTCAGGACACGATCCACCCGGACACGTGACGCCACGGCTGCCGCGCCCTAGAGTCTGCCGCCATGAGCGATAACAAGCCTTACATCGGTGGGCAGGCCGTCATCGAGGGTGTGATGATGCGCGCGCCAGGCTGCCTATCGATCGCGGTGCGCCGTCCTGATGGCGGGATCGCCGTCCAAGAAGGCCCGATGCGCTCGAAGCTCGCGGCTTCCCGCCTCTGGAAACTTCCGCTGTTGCGCGGGGGCGCGACGCTCGTGGAGTCGCTCTCCGTCGGCATGCGGGCGCTGCAGTTCTCAGTCACGCAGCAGCTCGTCGACGCCAAGGGGAATCCGCTCCCGGAAGAGGCTGAGGGCGGCGGGCGCTGGGTCGGGCTGGTGTCGATCCTCTTCGCGTTGTTGCTCTTCAAGGGCGCGCCGCAGGGCCTCGGTTGGGCGGCGAGCCGCTTCCTTGGAATCGGTGGCGTGCAGGACCCGCGCTTCCACCTTCTGACGGGCGGCTTCCAGTTGCTGGTGCTGCTCGGCTACCTGCTGCTGATCTCGCGGCTCCCCGATATGCGGCGCGTTTTCCAGTATCACGGCGCCGAGCACAAGACGATCTCGGCCTACGAGAAGGCCCTGCCGCTCACCGTCGAGAACGTGCGCGCGCAGACGACGTTGCATCCGCGCTGCGGGACGACGTTCCTCGTGGTCGTGGTCGCGGTGTCGATCCTCGTGGGTGCTGCGGTCACGCCGCTCGTGCTGCCGGGCGCGCAGGGGCTCGTCGGGCAGATCCAGACGCTCGCGCTCCGCATCGCGATGTTGCCGTTCATCGCGGGGATCTCCTTCGAGCTGCAGCGATTCACCGCGCGTTACTGCACGACCGGGCCGCTGCGCGCGCTGCTGTGGCCGGGCTTTCTCTTCCAGAAGATCACGACTCGCGAGCCTGATGACGCGCAGATCGAGATCGCGATCGCAGCGATGGAGTCCGCGATCTGGCGTGAGAAGGTCGGGCCGCTCGTGCCCGCAGACGAGAAACCCCTCATTTTCTCGAGTTTTTCTGCGTTCGGTGAGGCCGTGCGCTCGTCGCTCCGCGGGCCGGATGTCACCTCCGCGGCCTGAGTCACCACGATGCTGCCCCTCGCCAGGCTCGCCGCGCTGAGCGGTCGATTCCGGGAGCTCGAAGAGCTGCTCTGCCAGCCCGACGTGCTCGCCGATTCCAAGCGCTACACGCTACTCAGCCGCGAGCGCGGGGAACTCGCGGCTCTCGTGCGTGCGTTCGGCGAATACACCGACACCGCGCGTCGGCTCGATGAAGACCGCGCGGCGCTCGAAGATGCCGAGTTGCGCGAGCTGGTGCTCGAGGAGATCCCGCAGCTCGAGCAGCGCAAGGCCGAACTCGAGGCGGAACTCGAGGTGCTGTTGTTGCCGAGCGATCCGAGCGATCAGCGCAACACGATCCTCGAGGTCCGCTCGGGGGCGGGCGGCGAGGAGGCGGCGCTCTTTGCCGCCGATTTGTTCCGCATGTACGGGCGCTACGCCGAGAAGCGCGGTTGGCGCATCGAAATCCTCTCGACCAGCGAGGCGCAGGCAGGCGGGATCAAGGAGCTCATCGCCCTCGTGAGCGGCGAACGCGTGTACTCGCAGCTGCGCTTCGAGGGCGGCGTGCACCGCGTGCAGCGCGTACCCGCGACCGAGGCGCAGGGGCGCATTCACACGTCGACCGCGACCGTCGCCGTGCTGCCCGAGGCCGACGACGTCGACGTCTTCATCGATGAGAAGGACCTCGAGTTCAACATCGCCGCGTCGGGTGGTCCGGGCGGACAGGGGGTGAACACCACGAATTCGGCCGTGCAGATCCAGCACAAGCCGAGCGGTCTCATCGTGAAGTGTCAGGACGAGCGCTCGCAGCTGAAGAACAAGGCGAAAGCCCTGAAGATCCTGCGTGCACGGCTCCTCGAGCGCGCCCAGGACGCGCAGGCGGCGACCGTCTCCGCGGACCGCAACGCGATGGTCGGCAGCGGCGATCGCGCCGAGAAAATCCGTACGTACAACTATCCGCAGAATCGCATCACCGATCACCGCATCGGTCTGACGCTGCACAAACTCGACGCGGTGATGAACGGCGACCTCGAAGAACTCGTCGTGGCGCTCCGCACGCACCATCAGGCCGAGGTGCTCAAGCGGCAGGCGCAGTCGAACGTTTGAGCGCCGCCGCAGCGCGCGCGCGGGCTCGCCTCAGCCGGGTGGCCAGGTGTGGTGCCGCCCGCCGAGAACGTGCACGTGCACGTGATGCACGGTTTGTCCGCCGTGCTCTCCGGTGTTGATGACGGTTCGGAAGCCGTCGTGCAGGCCGAGGTTGGCGGCGACGGTGCGCGCGACGGTGAGCAGCCTCCCGAGCAAGAGCGTGTCGTCGACGGTCGCGTCTGCGAGCGAGGCGAGGTGCCGCTTCGGGATGACGAGGACGTGGGTCGGCGCGGCGGGATGGATGTCGTGAAAGGCGAGCACATCGGGCTCGTCGGCGACGACGCGCGCGGGGACCGTGCCGGCGATGATCTTGCAGAAAAGGCAGTTCATTCGGGGGGCGCTCCGTGGGGCGGTCGGGTTCCGAGCACGTCTGCGGGATCGAGCGCGCGGGCGAGCGCGCGAACGACGTCGGAGGGGGCGGCGCCGACCGAAGGCACGGGGGCGTGCGCCTCGTCCACCGAAGCGGGCACGCCGCCGCGCTCGCGTGCGACGCGGTCGACGGTCGCGAGGCAGGCTTCGCGGAGCGCGTGGCTGCCCTCGAGTCGGACCTGCAAGGCGGCGCCGTGGGAATCTTGGGAGATGGTCGTCGTCGCGGGGCGTACGCCGTGCCCGCGGATCCAGGCGCGGGCGCTCTCCGCGGCGTCGCGCGTGGCGAAGCGATAGGCGACCTCCGCGCGCGGTGTGGCGCGTCGAGCGACGAGGTGCGCGCCGACGATCACGCCGAGACATGCGCGCCCGCCCACGAACGCGGGCACGAGGTCGGGCCCGACGGCGCGGCGCGGCGCGGGGCGGATCGCGAGCAGGGTGCCGTCGGCCAGCACGATCTCGAGACCGCAGACGAGCTGGTCGACGGGGTCGTCCGCGTGCGCGCGCGCGCCCGGTGCGCCGCGGGCGAGCCAGGCGCCCACGGGTTCGCGCGGGTCGAGGGGATCGGTCGTGCCGAGCGTGAGTCCGCGCGCGCGCAGGTGCGCTTCGACGCTGCTCACCAGCGCGCCGGCCTCGACGTGCACGGTCTGTGACGCGACGTCGACCTCGTTGAACCGCGCGAGCCCCTCGAGGTCGAGGCTGACGATCCCGGGTCCCGGAATGAGCGCGCCGCCGGGGACGGCGACCCGAAACGCATGCTCGCGCGCGAGTGTCATCAGGCGCGCGACCTGCGCGACCGTCGTCGCGCGTAGGCGCAGCGTGTCGTGCGCACCGCGCACCGCATCGCCGAAGGCCTCGCGCAACCGCGTGCCGAGGGCGTCAGCGTGCATCGGTGGCCTCGCCGATCAGCGCGCCTGGATTGAAGATCCCGGCCGGGTCGAGGATCGCCTTGAGCGCGCGTACGACGTCGATCGCCGCGCCCTGCTCGCGCCGCATCGCGGGCGCCTTGCTGCGGCCGACGCCGTGGTGGTGCGAGAGCGTGCCGCCCGCGTCGACGACGGCGCGCAGCGCGTCGCGCCACGCGGCGTCGTACTTTGCGAGCGCGGCGGCGTCGTCCGGCGCGGCCCCGGCGAAGGTGAAATAAATCGACGCCCCGTCCGGGTACGCGTGGCTGAAGTGCGCCATCACGAACACGTGGGGCGCGAGGGCATGGTGCACCGCGTGGTACATCGGCAGCAGCCGCGACCAAGGGCTCGCGACCTCCATCGTGTCGACGAAGGCGCCCATCGCGACCATCGGAGACTGCCGGTAGCTGACGCTGTGCCGTCGCGCGAGCCAGGCGCGCGCGGGCTCTTCGCCCGTGGAGCGGCCCCCCGACTGCGTGCAGAGGCGCTCGGCTTCGGCGACCTCGGCGTCCGCGATGGCCGGCTCGTCCTCCCACACGAGAACGAGCATCGCACCGCCGAGCGCGGGCCCGGGCAGACTCTCGATGAGGGCGTTGAGGGCCCCGGGCGAACGCAGCGCCCGCGTGAGGAGGCGTGCGCCGACGCCAGGGCGCAGGGGCTTGGACGCAGCGGGGCCCTCGACCACGCCCGAGGGGGCCTTCGGAGGTCGATTTCTCCGCGCGATCAGCGAGTCGAACGGGTCGTAGAGGCGCGAGACGGCCGGCCGCAGACCGGCCTGCAGCATGGCGCGGATCGCGGCGAGGCCCGCCTCGGTCGTGTCAAACGTGTAGGACGCGAACCGCCGAGCGCGCGGCGCCGGGGCGATGCGGAGTCGAGCATCCGTGATGACCGCGAGCGTCCCCTCGCTGCCGACGACGAGCGGGATCGAATCGCGCCCCGCGCCCGCGCCGTCGAGGTGGTGTATCTGCCCGCGTCCGTCGACGCAGGTGAGAGAGAGCACCATGTCTTCGATCTTGCCGTACCGCCCCGAGCACTGCCCCGCCGAGCGCCCCGCGAGCCAGCCGCCGAGCGTCGAGCAGTAAATCGACGAGGGGAAATGGCCGAGTGTGAAACCACGTTCCGCGAGGCGATCTTCGAGGTGCTGCCCGAGGATGCCCGCCTCCGCATCGACGATGAGATGGCCGTCGTCGATCGACCGCACCGCGCGCATCCGCTTGGTGTCGAGCACGATCGCGCCACGCGAAGGCAGCACGCCGCCGCAAACGCCGCTGCCTGCGCCGTACGGCACGATGGGCACGCCGCGCGCGCTCGCATAGCCCACGACCGCGGCCACTTCCGTGACGCTCGCAGGCCACACGATCACGGCCGGGGGCGCCGGCGCGGCGATGCCCGCGCGCACGCCGATGATGTGTCGCGGCCAGAGGTCCCGCGCATAGGCGACGCGGTCCGCTGTTCCCGTCGAGACGTGTGATTCACCGACGAGCGCGGCGAGGTCGCGACGGAGCGCCTCGTGCGCGCCCGCGTCCGGTCGAAGCGCGTCGGGGAGCGCAGGATCCATGGCGCTGAGGTCTATCACGAACGCGCGCGGCGCTTTTCAGCGCGCGGAGGCGGATGGCGCGTCGGTGTCTGGCTGCGCGTCGCTGTCGCGCCCGAGCTCCGCGGCCCGGCGCTCGACGAAGACCGCGAGCCGCCGAAACGGGATGCGCGCGGGGCAGACACGCTCGAGGTGCTCGAGGTCGCCTTGACGGAGATGTGCGACGAAGGGCGGCAGCGTGTCGTAATCGGGCAGGTTGCGCGTGTACGCGAGGGGCAGGTCGCTCGGCCCGCGGAACTCGCCGCGCGGCGTGCGGTCGTAGGCGTCGAATACCGCATCGCACATCCCGCACGCGATGCATCCGGAGAAGCTCGGCAACTGCGCGCGGTCGTCGGGCGTCAATGGACGCAGGCGATCAGCGTCGTAGTTCGCCTCGAAGCGCGCGAGCCCGCTCTCGCGCGCCGTGACGCGCCGGACCAGCTGCCGGAAGAAGTAATAGCCGAGCCTCACCAGCGAGCCGAACGTCATGGAGAACTCCGCGAAAACGGCCTTGGCTTGTGACCCGCGGTCCGCCGGTGCGCAATCGCGCGGTTCCGCACCGGGACGCTGGGGTCAAGCCGGTGGTTCGGCGACCTTGACCCCACCTGACGAAGCCCTACATAGGCAGCCGTCCCCGTCGAAGAAAGACGTGACATCCATGTCCCCACCGTCGCCCGTTCGAAAGTTAGAGCCCGCTGTGTTCCTCTACGCCGAAGCAGAGATCCCCACGGAGTACGGCGCGTTTCGCGTTCTTGTGTTCCACGAGCGCGGGACGCCTCACGAGCACGTGGCCATCGTGGCGGGTGACGTCGCGGGCAAGAGCGACGTGCTCTGCCGCGTTCACTCCGAGTGTTTCACGGGCGAGGTCCTCCACTCGCTGAAGTGTGATTGCCGCGAACAACTCGACTTCGCGTTGAAGAAGATCAGCGCCGAAGGCGTCGGGATGGTGCTTTACCTGCGGCAGGAGGGGCGCGGCATCGGCCTCGGCAACAAGATCCGTGCATACGCGCTGCAGGCGAAGGGCGCCGACACCGTCGACGCGAACCGCCTGCTTGGCTTTGGCGACGACCTGCGCCGTTATGACGTTGCGGCCGCGATGCTGAGCGATCTCGGCGTACGCTCGGTGGCGCTCATGACGAATAACCCGTCGAAGGTGAAGCTCCTCCGCGCGGATGGCGTCGTCGTGTCGTCCCGCGTTCCCGTGCGCGTTCCGCTCAACGAGTTCAGCCGCGCCTACCTCGCGACGAAACGCGCGCGCATGGGCCACCTCGTCGATTCGGCCGACCTCGCGAAGGACGCAGACCTCCCCGCGCCCGAGGCGCAGACGGACCGCTTCGCGGACGCGCTCGCGCCTTCGCGCTGAGCGGCGCCGCGGCCCGACGACCGCGCCCGAGCGTCCATGGACCCTTCGTCAGGGGCGGGCCCGTGGCCCCGCCGATGGTCCTGCGCGTCGAGGCATGTGGTACCGCGCACCAGGCTCGCCGCAGGCCCGAGGCGACGCCGAGCCCCCCGAATGTGCGTGATGACGCGACGCATCACGGCGGTGAAGGCCTGCGGCCTGCGCGGTCAGGGCGGCGCAAGCACGAGGAGCGCGTCGTCCTCGACGGCGACTTCGTAGGCGGCGTTGGCGCCGCAGCCTGCCGGGGTGAGTACGCGGCCGGTGCGCAGGCAGACATGCCAGTCGTGCGCGGGGCAAATGACCTGCGTCCCCACGATGTGCCCCCGGGCGAGGCTCTGCCCGCTGTGGGGGCACGCGTCCTCGATGGCGTAGAATTCGCCTCCGATCCGCGCGACCGTGAGATCCCACGGCGGATGCGGCACACGCCGCAATGTGCCCTCAGGCACATCGTCCAGGTGCAGGCGCGCCAGGACGCGTCGCGCCCGCTCCATCAATGCGCGAGGTCGGAGCGCCCCGGCGTGCGACCGTTGGCGCCGACGACAGCGAGAATCTCCGCGAGCGTCGCCGTCACGAGGCGCACACGCGCGGGTACATCGACGGCCTCGAGGATGGCCTGACGGTGCGCGGTGTCGGCGACGAGCCGGTCGGCGATGGTGTCCGCGAGTTGCCCCGGCGGATCTCCGGGCTCGATGCCGAGCGAGAACGCGCCGTGGGCACGTCGGACCTCTGCGGCGATCGCGGACGCCGCCGACACGAGCGCGGTCAAGTCGGCCCGGGAGACCGGCTGCTCGCTCTCAGGTGCCTCGAGCGCGGTCGCGTGTGCGCGGCGATAGGGCAGTTCGCCCGCCGCCAGCTCCTCGAGACGAACTCGGGCGACACCGTCGAGGAGGACGTTGTACGTCCCGTCGGCGAGCCGCTCGTGCGCCACGATCCGTCCTGCGCCGGCGACCTCGTGGATCGGCGGCCGACCGGCGTAGTGCGTCTCCCAGCCCGGTGCGAGCAGCGCGATCGCCATGGCGTGCGGCCCATTCGCGAGGCAATCCGCGATGAGGGCGCGGTAGCGCGGCTCAAAGAGGTGCAGGGGCAGACGCGAACCCGGGAAGAATACGACTCGCGGCAGTGGGAAGACCGGCAGGACCGCCAGTTCGCCGGCGGTCAGCGGCGCGGCGCTCATCGCGCGCCCCCCCGTGACGTTGCGGGCGGCAACGCATGGAGCAGTTCCGCGCGCAGGGGAGCGCCATCCTGCGCCGCCCCCGCGAAGGCCACCGTGTAGGCGCGCGCACCATGACGTCGCTCACCGCGCGCTGACACGCACGCCTGCTCGAAGTCGATCGCGACCCCGGCCGCGCGCGCCCCGAGGTGCGCGACGAGCGCGTCGGCGATCTGCTGGCCGATGTCTTCTTGGAGAGCGAGGCGGCGCGCGTAGCAGTCGACCAGTCGCCCGAGCGCGCCGAGCCCCACGACGCGCTCACCTGGGAAGTAACCGACGTGCACGTTTCCCATCGCAGGAAGGAGGTGATGGGGGCAGATCGTCGCCGCGGCGAGGTCCGTCACGACGACGAGGCCGGCCGAGTGTGAACCCGTGCCTTCGGCAAGGATGCGGACAGGGTCTTCGCCGTAACCCGAGAGCAGGTCGAGCGCGAACGCCTCCGCGACGCGCCGCCCCGTCCCGGCGAGCTCTGGATCCCCGGTGGGCGCGCCGATCGCGGAGAGGAACTCGTCGATGGCACGCGCAGCGCGAGTGAGATCGGGCACCGCGCGGGACGCGCCCGCCGCGGTGCTCGGCGGGGTGCGGTCGTGGCTACCCACCGCTCAGCTGCTCCAGAGGAGCCGCACAGCGCGGGGTAGATCCGGACGCGCGAGGACCTCGCAATCGCAGCACCGCGCAGGGAAGGTGCGCTGGTCGTCGCAGGAGCCGCACTCCTGAATCACCGCTACGGTGGATGCGAGCTCTTCGCGGAGACGGCGCAGGAGGGCGATCTTCTCCTGCATCGCGTCGATCCGCGCCGCGAGGTGATCCGCGAGCCTGGCGCTCGCCTCCTCCGCGCTTCCACAGCGGGCCTTCAGCTCGAAGAGCGTTTTGATGTCGCTGAGCGAGAGTCCCGCCTCGCGCAGATCGGAGGCGAGTCGCAACTTGTGGAGCTCCGTCTCTGAAAAAAGCCGGTGTCCGCCCTCGTGGCGCGCAACTTTCAGGAGCCCGGCTTCTTCATAAAAACGGACGGTTCGAAGGGTGCTGCGGCCGAGGCGGGCCATGTCGCCCGTCGTCAGCAAGGGACCCTCCGAACCATTCTCCGATGGGGCGCGCGCCGAGAGCGCAAGCGGTGCCCGGCTCCGCGCGTCGGCCGCTTCCGTCCCCGATGTCTCGGCGTCGTCGTCTGGCACGGCCTCGCGCTCCCCTCTGCCCACGGCCAGCCTGCTTATAGGAACCGCCCCTCGCGGGTGTCAAGGCGCGCAACTGGCCGCCACCGCCCGCGATAAGCGGCGCTGCGGCGCGCGAGCCGCTCATCCCCCCGCATCAGGAGCCCCACCCATGACGACGCCCGTTCGCCCCACCATTCCCTCGCTCACCCGCATGGAGGTCACGACCGTCCGCGCCACGTCGCCTGGCGTCGGTGGTCGCTTCCGTCAGGCGTTGGCCGACTCCGCGAGCGTCGTGCTCGGTGGGCTCGAGGCCGCGGCCGGCGCGCTGCCCGGCGGGTCGGTGGTCACGGCGGCGGTGCGTGGCGCAGGCCGAGCGGGCGGGACCTCTCCGCTCGGTGGCGCTGAAGGCGCGTCCGGCGCGGCGGCCAGCCCGGAATCGGGCTCCGTCGAGAACGTCCTGGCGCAGTCGGCCGATCAGAACCTCTACTTCCTGCGGATCCAGGAGGAGTTGCAGTCCGAGAACCGCCGCTACAGCGCGCTCTCGAACGTGCTCAAAGCCCGCCACGAGACGGTGAAGAACGCCATCGGGAACATCCGCTGAAGGGGCGTCGCCGTGCACCGCCGCCCTTGCGGCCGCGCGCGCGATACGGTTACCCTGCGAGGCGTTCATGTCGTCCATCAAACCGCCGTCCGGGATCACCTCGGGAGCCCCGCCCGCGATCGAGGGCGGGCCTGCACGTGGCGCCGCGGGCGCGCAGCCCTCCGACACTTTCCGCACCGCGCTCGACGCTTCGGAACCTGCCGCGGGCGCGCGCCAGGGCGGTACCGCGGCTCGTAACACGGCGGCGGCTCCAGGGGCAGGGGCCGAACTCATCGGTGACCTGCGCGCCGGTCGCACGTCGCCGGCGGCCGTCGTCCAGACGCTCCTCGAGCGCACACTCGGGCAAGCGGACGCGAGCGGACTCCCGCCGGCGCGCCGAGTCGCGCTCGAGGCGTTGCTCCGGGACGCCCTGGCGACCGACCCCACGCTGCAACAGCTCACGAAGGATCTCGAACGTGGTCGCTGACCCGGCTCGCCCCAAGACCGCCCTCCACCCCTTCGTTGCCGTGCTCCTCGCGGCCGTGGCGCTCGTCACGGCGCCGGGTCGTGGGCGCGCGCAAGACGCCGAATCGCCTGCCGAGGATGCGCCGACCGGTCCGACTCGGATCGAGGCCGGTCCGCGCGTGTACATGGTCTCGGTTGCCCGCGCGCCGGAACTCGAACCCGCGGCGGCACGTGTGGGCGCCGCCGCGCGCGCTTCGCTTCGCGGCGTCGAGGGGGTCGACTGGCAGACGCCGGATCAGCGTTTCCTTGGCTACGACCAGCAGATTGCCGATCGGCTCCTGCGTGCGCGGCAGCGCCTCGAGGCAGGTCGCGAGGCCTACACGAACCTGCAGGTCGCCGCCGCGATCGGGGAGTTCGAGGGCGCCGTCGAGGATTTCGACGCGGCGTCGGTCGCCGTCGAAGACGCGACGGATCTCGGTCAGGCGCTGCTGCTGCTCGGCGCCTCCTACCAGCTCGAGGGCCGCGACCGGGACGCGGCCCGCATCTTCCGCCGCCTGCATACGCAGATGCCGGGTGTTCGCCCCGACCCCAACGAGTTCAACCCCGAGATCGTCCAGAAGTTCCAGGCTGCTGCGCCCTCGGACGTGGCGAATCCCACCGCGCAGATCACGGTCGAAAGCGACCCGCCGGGGGCGATCGTCTACGTGGATTTCGTGCCGCGGGGCCTCACGCCCATGTCGGTCACCGGCCTCGTCTCGGGCCAACACATCGTGCGCGTGACGCGGGCGGGCGCCGCGCCGTTCGTGCAGCCCGTCGAACTTCGTCGCGGCGGCTCCGGGGCCGTGAACGCGTTCATGGAGGACAACCCCAGCACGCCCGGCCTGCACGACGCATTCGAGGGCATCGCCGAGGCGAGCGTCGAGCGCCTCGAGCGGAATGGTCCGATCGCGTCGGTGGCGTCGGCCCTCGAACTCGACAAGGTGGGCGTCATCCGCGTGGGCGCGGGCACCACGGAGGGCACGGTCGAGCTCGAACTTCTGTTGTTCGACGTTGCGTCGGGCCGGCGTCTGCTCCGCGGCGCCGGCGAGGTCGCGACCGAGCGCGGTGACCTCGAGGCGGGTGTGCAGCGGCTCGTCGCAGGTGGGCTCGAGGCGGGCTTGCGTGCCCAGCAGACGACGGATCGCGAGCGCATCCCTGCGCGTCGTGAGGTCGTCGTCGCGCCGCGTCCGACGCCTGCGGCGAGCAGCGGTTCTGTGCTCAGGAAGTGGTGGTTCTGGACGGCGGTTGGCGGCGTGGTCGTCGCGGCCACGATCGTGGGTGTCGTCGTCGCGACGAGTGGCGGGACCGAACTCGGCCGCGACCCGGGTGGTCAGGTCATCCTTCAGTTCTGAGGCCCGCCTTGAACTCGCCGTACACCGTGCGCCTCGCCGCCATGCTCGTCATGGCCACCCTGACCAGCACCGTGAGCGTGGCGTCGGCGCAGGAGGGCGAGGGGCGACGCGTGACCGCGACGGCGCTGCTCGTCGGCGAAGACGGTGTCACGCCCGCGCAAGTGACGAACATCGGCGTCGGTGTGCGCCGCGGCATCGAGGCCGACCGGCGCCTGCGTTTCGCGGATCCGGTCGAGCTGCTCTCGGATGCCAGCGTGCCGGAGGAGATCCAGGCCGCCGTCGATGACCTCGACGCCATCGCCGAGTTGGTGCGGGCGGGTGACCCCGCGGAGGCGCAGCGCCGGGCCGAGGCCGCGATCGGCGCGTTCGAGATGGCGCTCGCCGCCGTGAAGCGCGCCGCCCTGACCGACGCCTACATGCTGCAGGCCGTCGCGCTGTGCGCGATGAACCAGCGCCGCGCCTGCGGCGAGGCGTTCGGACGCGTCGTCACGTTCCGCGAGTCGATCGAATACGACGAGTCCCGCTATCCGTCCGAATACGCTTCACTTTTTGCGCAGGTGAAGGAGCGCGTGCTCGCTGGCCAGAGGGGCACGGTGCAGATCGTCTCGGAGCCGGCCGGGGGCGAGGTGTTCATCGACGGGCGCAGCTTCAGCGCGGCCCCCGCGGTCGCCGACGAACTCCTCATCGGCGATCACTTCGTCACCATCAAGCGCGTTGGCTTCGAAAAGCTCATCGCACGGGTGACGGTCGAGGCCGGGCGCACGGCCACGGCGCGGTTTCCCCTGCAGCCGATCCAGCGCGCGCTCCTGCTCGAGCGCGACCTCTCGCGACTCCCCGGCGAACTCGGGGAGCCGCGCGCGGGGCCCGTGATCGCCGGGCTCACAGGTTATCTCTTCGCGAACCAGGCCGTCATCGGGCTGCTGCGCCCGGGCCGCACCGGCGGCGTCGACGTGTCCCTGTATCTCTATGACCTGCGAACCCGCTTCCTGCTGAAGCAGAAGCAGGTCTCGGTGACGGACGCGGACGCGACGGCGCGCACGACGGCGCTCGTGGCGGAGCTCTACGAGGGCGTCGACCTCGCGGGGAATGTCGAGGCGCCGCCCGACGAACGTCCGCGCGTCGTCGTTCCCGCGCGCCCGCTCTGGCAGCAGTGGTGGTTCTGGACGGCGATCGGCGTGGTGGCGGTGAGCGGCGTCGCGATCGGGCTCGCCGTCGACACCGACCCGGAGGTTCCCCAAGGTTTCACGCGGTTCACCGGCACCGTTCGCTGAGCGTGGCGGCGGCTGCGGATGCGGGCGCGCCGCGCACGCGTCTCGCGACCCCGCCGCGCATGCGTCTCGCGATCCCGCCCAGCCAGGTGGCGCGGGCCGACGCGGGCCTGGTCAGTGCAACGTGGTGGGCGAGGAGAGCGCGTTTGCGGCCGCGTAAACCTCGGCGCCGAAGTAGCGGTCTACCTCCAGTCGCGCTGCGGCGAGGGCGCGCAGCGTTTCGACAATCTGCTCGACGACGTCGTAGCGCACGGCGAGGCGGAAGAAGTCGTCCTCACGGAGGTCGCCGGTGGTGCGAGCGAGCGCATCCTCGAGCGTCGCGCGGTCTGCCGGCAGCAACGCGAACTCAGCGGACCAGCCGTCGACATGGTCGCCCGTTGCGGCCTCGACCGCGGTGCCGATGGGGTTGAAGGCGAGGAAGACGTGCTCGTATTCGAGGCGCCAGCGCTGCGGCTCGCCGACGGGCGCGTACCAGCGGGCGTCCCCGAGTGCGCGTCGCACGACCTCGCCGAAGTAGGCGCCCGCGGCCGGTGCAGTGAGCTCGAGCATCTCAGGCGTCGGCGCGCAGGCCGTCCGCAGCCAGTGATCGACGAGCGGGAGCGTCTCGGGCGTGTAGTCCAACGTCAGGCCGAGGGCGCGCTCGACGAAGCGCACGCAGCCCTCGGCGAGGTCCTGGATGTGATCGGGCGCGGCAGCAGGGCGGGTGGGGGACGTCATGGGCCGCGCGAGTATACGTGCGGGCGCGCTCGCCCGCCCGACGCACGCGACGTGCGGATCGCGACGTGATTCGTGATACCGATCTCGGCCGAGGAGACTCCATGAACAAGGGATCGTCGGTCGCCCAGACGTCGCGCTCGTTCGAACATCCTGCCGCGGAGGGGGAGGCCCCCGAGCTGCCGTACACGGGTGAGGCCGGTCTCACGCGGCTCGAGCCCATGCTCGTGACGCTGCCAGATGCGCACGTGCGCTCGGTGCAGGTCTATCGGGCGGTGAATGTCGGGATGGACCCGGCGCTGCGCGAGCCGACGCTCGCGGGCGGGCTGCATCGCTTCGAGTCCGGCGAAGAGCTCGCGATCCCTTTCGTCTATCACGACCCCGCGCTGCGGAAGCTCTGCGTGGTGGTGCCCGAGGCGCTCCGGCACACGGTGCTCGCGGAGCGCGCGGCGCTGCTCGCCCGGCTCGCGAAGGACACCGCGCACGCCGTGCCTGCGTACGCACAAGAGGCGACGGCCGTCGTCGGTGTCACGGAGCTCGCGGCGTACCTCGCGCTGCCTCCGGGGCAGACCGCGGGGGCGGGTCTGGCGGCGCGCCGTGCCGCGCAGGAGTCGCGCGATGCCTCGCAGGACGCGCGTGATGCGGAGCTGTCGCGGCGCGAAGAGCACCTCGCGGCGCGCGAAGAGCGACTCGCGGTCCGCGGCGAGGGCCTGACGACGCGCGAGGACGAGCTGCGTACGCGTGAGGAGGAGGTCGAGGCCGGCCAGCGCGACCTCGCGCAGCGGGAGGAGGAACTCGCCGCGCGCCTCGAGGCGTTGCGCGCGCGCGAGGCGGAACTCACCGCTGCGCTCACCGCGGCCGCGGCGCGTCCGGCGTCGGTGCCCGCGCCCGCGACGCTCCCGCTCGCCGCGCCCAGCGTGCCCCCGCCGCCTGCGTCGTCCCGCATCGCGCTCACGCAGCCGCTGCCCGAGGACGATGGGCTCGCCGCGGCGGTCGAGGCGGGCGTGGAGTCGGACGAGGTGTCCGAGGTGCCGGTCGTCGCTGCGCGGGGCAACGCGCGGATCGAGGACCAGGTCGAGGAGCTCGTCGATGAGGCCGAGGTCGCGGAAGAGCTGAACGCGGACGACGAGGTCGGTGACGACGAGGTTGCGGAGGAGATCGAGGAGCTCGACGCGACGGATTCCCTCGAGGACACGGGGGTCGTGAGGATGCCCGCCGAGCCGACGACCGACGTGCACGCGCTCGACGAGGCGCGCACGACGATCGGCAGCGTTTCTCAGCGGCTCTCTGCGGCGCCGCCCCCGCTCTCGCCCGTCGAGGCGCGGCCCGCTGAGACGGTGTCGAACGCATCGGCCCCGCCCGCGTCGATCGCGCCCGCCTCCCCCGGCGGCTCCGTGCCGCCGCCGCCGGGCTTCCTGCGGGACGCGGAGCGCGAGCTCGAGGCCATCTTGGAGGATGGCGTGAGGCTCTTCGCGCGAC
Organism: Polyangiales bacterium; assembly: GCA_964202905.1. Classification (GTDB taxonomy): domain Bacteria; phylum Myxococcota_A; class Polyangia; order Polyangiales; family JADJQN01; genus CAIUAC01. Next base: position 7,541 of record CAXNJO010000014.1, on the reverse strand, counting down.
TCGACGCTGGGCGTGAGGCGGCGTTCGACGGAGGCGCGGACCTGCTCGTGCAGCTCGCGGTCGTGCAGGGGCACCCCGTCGTGCTCCTCGCGCTCGTCGCTGCCGGGGAGGAGGGGCGGCCCTACGTGCGCCGCGCGGCACTCGACCCGCGCGAGATTGCGCACCGCGCCGTGCTGGACGTGTTGCGTCAGCGCTTCGCCTCCCGCGTCGCGCTCCACGCGGCCGACGGCCGCTACGTGCGCACGCTGGAAGTTGTGGCGCCGCGCGAGGAGAACGTCGCGCTCATCCTCGAGAAGGCGGGGAAGATGCCCGACGCGCAGGTCGACGGCGCGACCGCGTGCGAGCGCGCGCTCGCGGCGCCCCCGCCCGTGCGCGAGGCGGCGCAGCCGTTCACGGCCGCGGCCGGTGCTTCGACGAACGCGCGGGACGCGGCGGCTGGCGTCGCGCGGCTCGCGGCCTGGGCGAGCCCCGAGCGCCTCGATCGCGCATTGCTCGTGCTCTCGGTGCCGCGGGCTTCCGTCGACGCGACGTTCGCGCGCACCCTCGAGGACGCGATCGACTTCGGTGTGGCGCTCCCCGCGCCGCTGCGCGACCGCGCGGTGACGATTGGACTCGCGAACGAGCCGGGCGAGCTCGTGACGCGGCAGATCGAGTCGTTCAGGCGGACGGCGGGCGCGAAGGGGCGCGGAGGCCTCAGCGCGGAGGAACTCGCGGCGAACTGGGAGGCCTTGCTCGCGGCCGCGGCCGAGTACGAGATCGCGATGGACTCCGAGACGCACGACGTCGCGTGGCAGGCGATCCGTGCCGTTCGCGGCGACGAGGGACGCGGCGTCGGCGACATCGATCTCTCGAAGCTCGCGCAAATGGGCCCGCCGGAGTTGGTGCTCTTGCTCGAACACCCGCGGGCCCGCCGCGCCGCGGCGCTCGAGCTGTGCCGGCGGGGCGATGCCGAGCTCGTCGAGGCGGTGTTCAAGGCGGCACGCAAGATGCCGCGTCCCGAGGTCGTGCAGGTCTCGGCGAAGGTGGTCGGCTTCGGTGAGGCGAGCGGTGACGTGCTCATCGATGGTCTCTCTGCGCGCAAGACGTTCGTGCGGCAGGCCTCGGCGCTCGCGCTCGGCCAGCTGAAGCTGCGCCGCGCCGTGGTGCCGCTGCTGCACCTGCTCCAGAGCGAGGAGAGCGAGGTCTGGAAGGAGGTCGCGCGCATCCTCGGTGAGCTCGGGCAGGCCAGCTATCGGCCGTTGCTTCGCGCTGCCCGTGAGCCGAAGAGCGTCGATGAGCGGTTCGCATACGCGCTCGCGCACGCCGCGAATGCAGGTTCCCGTGAGGCGCTGCGGGCGCTCGCGCGGGACGAGTCCGAGGGCGAGAAGCTCATGCGGATCGCGCAGCAGGCGATCGTCCGCGAGGACGAGGCGCGCCGCGATGCGCAGGAGGTCCGCGGCGAGCGTCCGCTGGATGAGGGTGACCCGGTCAAGGCCTTCTCGCGGCGCTTTTACCAAGAGCTGGCGGGCACCGCGCCCGACGCCGACCTCGCCGATCTCTGACCGCATCCGGCGACGTGGGTGACGTCACGTCACCACGGCCATTTACATCCCGACACGGTCACCCTATACACACGGCCACGCATGCGTTTCGGCATCTTCAGCGACGTCCACGCGAACATCGAGGCGCTCAGCGCCGTGATGGAGGCGCTGAGTCACGAGCGGATCGACCGCTACTACTGTCTCGGGGACGTCGTCGGTTACGGCGCGAGCCCGAACGAGTGCGCCGACATCGTGCGTCGCGTCGCCGAGGTGACGATCCTCGGCAACCACGACGCGGCCGTCGCCGGTCGCATGGACTACTCGTACTACTACGAGGCCGCGCGCCAGGCGCTCGACACGCACGCCAACCAGCTCACGCCGGACAACATGGCGTGGCTGAAATCGCTGCCCTACAAGCACGAGCTGAACGACGTCGGCCTCCACCTCTGCCACGGCTCGCCGCTGCGCATCGAGGAGTTCGAGTACATCTTCGCGCCCGAGCAGGCGCGCGAGTGCCTCGCCATGTGGCACGACCTCGGCGATCTCACGCTCATCGGCCACTCGCACCTCTGCAAGGTGTTCGCGTTGCGGGCGGGTGAGGTCGAGGAGCTGCCGCCGCGGCGCTTCACCCTGCGCAAGGGCTGGAAGTACATCGTGAGCGTCGGCTCCGTGGGGCAGCCGCGCGACTACGACAACCGCGCGAGCTACACGATCTTCGACACCGACAAACGCGAGTTCGAGTTCAAGCGCGTCGAGTACGACATCGAGAGCGCGGCCTCGAAGATCTTCGCGGGGAATCTCGAGCGCAACTTCGGACACCGACTCTTCATCGGCGTTTGACGGCGCAGGCGCGCGGCGCGCGTCGGCGTGCGGGCGGAGTCGGACCGGGCGCGCTGGCGTGGCGCGCGCTGCGTCGCAGGGTGTCATGCGCGCGTGAGACCGGACTCGCGGAGCCGCTGTGCTCAGTCGAGCGCGAGGAAGCGGCGGAAGGGTGCGAGTGGATCGAGCGCGTCCGCGGGGCCGCCGAGGCCGGGCGTCTGCATCGCACCGAGCGGGGAGAGGCGCGGTGCGAGCGGGGCCTCGAGCGCGCGGGCGACCTCGGCGCGCTGCGAGGGCCCGCCGCCGACGCCGAGCGCCTTGAGGTGCACGCCGAGCGGCGCGAGGCGGCGCGCGAGTTCGCGTGGGTCGCCGCACTCGAGCACGAGCACGTTGCGGTAGCCGGGGCTCAGGCGGAGTGGGCCGTCGGCCTCGTAGGACACGGCGAAGCCATCGCCTTCGAAGAGCTCGCCCCGCACGACGCCGAGCCCACGCCACTGGAGTTGCTGTGCGCCGAGGTCCATGGGCAGCGCGCCGCGTGGCAGCGTGCGCGCGAGCGGCGCGAGGCCGTCGTCCGCGAGCAGGCGCGAGAATTCGCGCGGCACGACGCGCCCCGAGCGCGCGACGAAGACGACGTGTGGTGAGAGGCAGCCGCGCTGGTCGTACGCGGCGATGTCGAGGGCGAGGCGCTGCGCGGCCTCGCGGGCATCCGCCGTGGTCTCGAGCGCGGCGTAGGGCACGTACGCAGCGCCGACGCCGTGGCCGTGTCCGGCGAACGCGACGCTCGGCGCGAGCCGCGCGCGTACCGCGGCGATCGTCGCCTCCGAGCCGTACACGGAGACGCTGTCGGCGTGCTCGAGCAGCGCCGCTTCGCGGGCTTCGTCGCCCCGCGGGAAGGTCGCGACGCCGAGCGCGTCGCCGAGGCGCGGCGCCTCTGCGGCGAGCGCACGGGCGAAGAGCCGGGGGAACACGTCGTCGCGCGACGACGCCTTGACGAGCGTCGGCGCGCCGACGAGCAGCGGCAGCGCCAACGCGCGAAAGCCCGCGGTGAAGACGTTGCCGGCGAGCACGACGACGGCGAGCCGCGCGGGCTGCGCGATCAGCTCGGTCGCGTGCGGCTGCCACACCGAGTGCAGCGTGCGCAGCGCGTCGGCGGCGTCCGCGGTGAGCGTGGTGCGGAGCCCCCACTCGACCATCGCGGGGTCGTGCTCGCTCGACTCGGCGAGGCGCGCGCGCGCTTCCTGTCCGAGTGGATCGGAGGGGTCCGCGAGGCGCGCGGCAGCGCGGCCGATGGCGTCGGCACGCTCGCCCGGCGAGAGCGCGCGCAACGCGGCGCCGCTATCCCGGAGGCGCAGGGCCAGCGCGCGGAGCGCCTGCGGTTCCGGAGCCTCAGTCACCCCGCGCCTCCAGGGGCGCGAGCGCCTCCTCGATCGCGAGCGAGCAGCCTCGTGGCACCGCGCCCGGCGCGCGTCCGATCAGGGCGAGGCCGCCCTCCACGCATCGCGCGAGGTCGGAGGTCTGCACCGCGCAGACCGAGTCGAGGTTGGCGGGATCGTCGAGGCGCAACACGCCCACCTCGCCCGGCGCGACGGGCTCGAGCGTCTCCGGGTCCACCGGCGTCGCGCGCACCCACGGGGGCACCCGCAGCGCGCGGGGGGCGACGGGCCCGCCGCCGAGCGCGTCGGCGAGCGTGCCCTCGTAGAGTTGCGACGAGAGCTCGGTCATCCCGTACTCCGCGATGACGTGCGCGTCGGGCACGCCGTAACGCCCGCAGAGCAGCGCGCGCATCTCCTCGGGCTCGAGCGTGCGCGTGCGTCCCTTGAAGCCGCCCGTCTGCATCACGCGCGAGCCCGGTGGCAACGCGAAGCGGCGTGTGCCGAGCGCGTCCTCCGCGAACACGAACGCGAAGGACGTGCCGAGCAGCGCCACGGGTGCGGCGTCCCGCGCGGCGCGCCCGAGCGCGGCCGTGAGCGCGTCGCCGTCCACGGCGCCGTCCTCGAAGGCGTACGTCACGCCGCCCTCGCGCGGGTCGCCGTACCACTCCGCGAAGCGCGCGAGCATGTACGAGAGCGACGAGTCGGGCGCCTCGCTTTCGCGCGGTGCGAGCACGACGAGCCGCATGGTGCGCCGTTGCGCGCCGCGTGCCGCGAGATCGGGGAAGAGCGCCGCGTCGGCCGCTGCGCGCGCTGCGCGGTCGTAGAGCGAGAGGTCGCGGAAGGGGTGCGCGCCGCGTGCCCCGCTCGTCGTGCCCGAGGTGCGGAAGACGCGCGTGTCTTCGGTGGCGTCGTAGGTGGAGACCCGGGCCATGCGGAACACATCCGTCGGGAGCGCGGGGCAGCGTGTCCGGTCTTGGGTGCGCTCGCGCGTCGTGCCGCCGCCGCGAGGCGAACGTAGGGCGGCGTATGTTCGGCCTGGAAGGCGCCGAGGTCGGCGAGCAAGTGCTCGCGCGCGGCCTCGATGGGCTCGGCGGCGCGCGCGGCGTCGATGAGCGCGGCGCACCGGGCGGCGAGGGCGAGGCGCCGCGGGTCGTCGCGCGCGACGTGGCCGGGGCCGTGGGCGGGCGCCGTGCTCACGGCCCGTCCTCGGTGAGCGCGTCGTCGAGCGCCGCGGCGAAGCCGTCGAGCAGCCGCGCCGCGATGGTGAGCGGTGGCGTCAGCGCGATCACGCGCGCGTCGGGCCCGGCCGGGAGCACGAGCCAGCCGCGCTCGAGCACCCTGCGGACCATGCGCAGACCGCGTGCGCCGCCGTCGAGCTCCACGCCGATCATCAGCCCCGCGCCGCGCACGCCGCGCACGCAGCGGTGTCCGCCGAGCGCCTCGCGCAGCCGGTCGCGGAAGGCCTCGCCGACCTGGGTGGCCCGCGCGCCGAGCTGTTCCTCCTCGAGCACGTCGAGCGCCGCGAGCGCGGCCGCGCACGAGGGCGGGTGGCCGAGGAAGGTGCTCGTGTGGATCGCCTCGCCGCCCGGATCGCCCCAAGCGCGCATCACCTCCGCGCGGCCGATGCACGCGCTCACGGGCATGCCGCCGCCGAGCGCCTTGCCCGTCACGAGCAGATCGGGGACGACGCCCTCCGCGACAGAGAGCCACGTCGCGCCGCAGCGCCCGAGGCCCGTGTAGATCTCGTCCGCGACGAGCAGCGCGCCGCGCTCCCGCGCGATCTCCGCGAGCGCTTCGAGGAAGCCGCGCGGCGGGAACACCATGCCGCCACGCCCCTGCGCCGGCTCGAACAGCACCGCGCCGATCGGGACGGGGGCTGCGTCCCACGCGCGCGTGAGCGTCGCGATGGCGTGTCGATACGAGGCACCGTCGCCCGCGGCCGGATACGGGGCGAGCGTGACGTGCGGACCGAGCTGCCCGGCAAATGGCGCGCGGAAGGCGTCTTTGTAGCCGCACGCCGCGAGCGTGCCGTAGGAGAGTCCGTGATAGCCGCCCGCGAACGCGAGCACGCCCGGGCGGCCCGTCGCGAGGCAGGCGGTCTTCAGCGCGGCCTCGATCGCGTCGGCGCCGGAGAGCCCGAGGATGACGCGCGCCGCGGGGAAGGGGGCGAGCGCAGCCAGCCGCGCGAGCAGCGCGACCTTCACGTCGGAGGGGTGCACGTCACCGAGGGCGTGCAGGAGCCGCTCGGACTGCGTCCCGACCGCCGCGACGACGCGCGGGTGCGCGTGACCGACGGCCGCGGCGCCGAAGCCTGCGGTGAGATCGACGAAGACGTTCCCGTCGACGTCCTCGACGTTCGCGCCGCGCGCGCGGGCCCACACGATCGGGTCGTGGCTCGCGCCGGACGTCTCGGCGCGCCGCGCCCGCCGCGCCGTCAGCGCGGGGCACTCCGTCCGCGCGAGCGTCTCGACGAGCGCCGCGGCGCGCGCGCCCGGCAGCGTCGTGACGAGGCGCGGGGACGCGCCGCCGAAGACCTCGCTCACCGGGACCCTTGTGGCCGAGATGCGGGCGGATGCCAGCGGTGGCGCGCCGCGTGCGCTGCGCTCAGCGTCGCCACGGATAGAAGGGCTGGCCGGCCGCGCGGGCCTGCCGCATGAGCTGCGCGTCGTCGAGGAGCAGCACGTCGAGCCCTGCGCCCGCTCCCGCAGCGGCGGCGCGCACCGCCGCGACGATCTCGCCGACGCGCATCCGGAACGAGGCGTCCACGCGGACGGCCACCGTCGGCGCCGCCGCGGCAGGCCCGCGCGCGACGGACGCGAGCAGCGCCCACTCGACCTCCGGGTACTCGCGCAGGGAGTCCGCGAGCGCGCGCAGCAGCGTGTCACCCGCCTCGGATTGCAGCGGCCCGATCGTCACCGCGCCCGGCCCCGAGCCGAACGTGGCCTGCACCGCAACGGGAGGCCGGATCGCGGGACGCTGTGTCCCAGGCTGCGCCAGCGAGGGCTGCTGCGGCTCGGCGACCGAAGCCCGCTGTGGCTCGGCGTACGACGGACGCGGCGCAGGCGGGTGCTCGGAGTCGAAGCGCTGCGGCTTGCGCGCCGGCGTGCCGGGGACGTAGCCCGCGGGTGCGGCGATCGGCGTCGGCATACGCGCGGGCGGGGTCGGCGTGACCCGCGGCATGCCGGACGGCGGCGTGAGCGAGCGCGCGGCGGCGACGACCGGCACGTCCAGCCGCCCGGCAGCCGCGAAGCCGCTCGAGGACTCGCTCCGCCCGCGCGGCGCGAGGAGCGGCCGCAGCTCCTCCTGCTCGATCTCCATCGACGGATCGCTGCCCAACTCGACGACGACGAGCAGGTTGTTCGCGAGCGCGTGGCCTAGCGCGGCGCGCGCGCCCACCTCCTTGAAGGCGAAGCGCCCGTCGGGCATGGCCCAACCGAGCGAGCGCGACGCCTCCTCGAGGCCCGCGAGCTCGACCCAGACGGGCAGCGCCGCGACGCCGCTCGAGCTCATCACGGTGCGGAAGCCGTCGTCGCCGATGCGCCACGTGGGCACGAACAGCGTGCGCTGCGACAGCGCCGTGACGGCGTCGACCTTGGCCTGCCCGCCGGCGGCGGCCTCTCCCATCAGTCGACGTAGCGCGTCCAGTGCTCCCTGAGACATGGGCGCACAGTGTAACGCGCTTGGGCTCGAGAAGAGCAACTTGCCGGTCGGACGTTCTTGACACCCCGGCGTCGCCGGGTATCTTCGGCACCCTTCGCCCAGGTAGCTCAGTTGGTAGAGCAGGGGATTGAAAATCCCCGTGTCGGCGGTTCGATTCCGTCCCTGGGCA
>CAXNJO010000013.1:0-139838 GCA_964202905.1 Polyangiales bacterium | reverse complement strand
TGTGCGTTGGTGCAGTGAGGCATTTGGGTTTCATTGTGAGCGAGGAGGGCAAGTCGCTCGAGCAACTCACGCACCCTGCGCTCATCCCCTCGGTCAACCTCGAGATCCTGATGGCGGACCAGCAGTACCGGGCCAAGGAGCTCTTCTTCCCGGACGACACGCGCCTTTCGGTGAAGATCCCCGCCGTGCTCACCAACATGATCGCGACGCTCAACCGCGATCCGGCCTCCTACGAGGACACCCTCGCGGACATCCACGCGCTCGCGGCCAAGCACTCGCTCGACGTGAGCCGCGCCAAGATCCCGCCGAAGGCCACGGGGCCGCGCCCCGCGGCGAAGCAGGGCCCGATCGTCGGAGCGGACGGGAAGCTCGCGGTGCTCGCGATCGACTGTCCGGAGGCGGGCGTCCGCGACGTGCAGCAGGCCGCGCGGCTCGCGGCGGCCGTGCTCCCGCAGCTGAGCATCAACCCGGTCCGCGCGACGTAGGGCTGTCGGCGCCGCGCCGCGGTCACCGGAAATGCGGGGCCGCGCGGGGCCTTCGTCTAGAGTCCAAGACGGCATGAGCGACGATCACCGCAAGCACACCGCCCTCGGCGTGGCGAGGGAGCGGTTCATCGAGGGCCTGGCGCGGAAGGCCGCGGAGCTCAAGGGGGCCGTCGCGCTGCTCGTCGCGAGCCCCGAATCGGAGCGGCCCCGCGAGGAGATGCGCCGCCGCCTGCATGCGCTCTACGCGTCCGCGCAGGTGTTCCGCATGCGGCCGCTCGCGGAGGCGCTCGAGGCGTGCATCGTGCGGATCGACGCCGCGCGGGACGAAGGGCGCGCGCTGACGCAGGACGACCTCGACGTGCTCGCGTCGCTCGCGGTCTCGCTGCCGCGCATCGGCGCGGAGGCCGAGTCGTCGCCCCGTCCCTCGGCGCCGCCGCCGGCCGTGCGCCGCGTGGAGCCCGCGGCCGACGCGCCTGCGCCCATCGTGCGGCTCGGGGTGCCGACGCCGGCGAGCCTCGCGCGGATCCGGACGGAGACGCGCGCCGTCGTGCGGGAGGCGCCTGCGCCCGTGGCGGTGGCGCCCCCGGTCGTGCCGCGCCCGGTCGAGACGGCCGCGCTGCGCGTCGCCGAGCCGGCGGCGATCGCACACACCGACGTCGACTCGGGCGCGCTCGTGAGCGTGCTGGTGCTCGACGGGGCCGACGTGCAGGCGCAGATCCGCGCGGCGCTGCCCGCGGCGACGTACGAGATCCTCGGGACCGCATCGCCGGAGGAGGCGCTGCGGCTCGCGCGCTCGAGCGCGCCCGACGTCGTGCTCGTCGACCGCGCCGCGTTGGTGCGCGGAGCGGGTGAGTTCGTCGCGCGGCTGCGCGCGGATCTCCTCACGGACTTCATCCCCGTCGTGATGCTCGCGCCGCCGGGGATGGCGCCGGATCCGATCGCCGCGCGCGGGATCGGTGCGGACGACGTCGTCGCCAAGCCCGTGGACCCGCCGCTGCTCGTCCGCGCGATCGCGCGCGTGCTCGGCAGCGACGCCATCGGGGGCGTGCGTCCGCTCGGTGACGCGACGCTCGCGCAGCTCGCGGATCGGCTCGCCGACGAGGTGCGGGCGGGGATCGCGGGTTCGGCGGAGGCGGGCGCGGATCTGCCGGTACCGCTCGGCGACGGCGCGGAGGTGCTCGCCGCCGCGTGGTCGGCCATCGCGCGGGTCCGCGCGTTCGTGGCGGCGCGCTCGGGCGGGCGCGTCCGCTTCCGCGATCCGCCGCGACGTGGGGGGCCCGCGGTGCTCGCGCTCACCGACGGCGACGACGCGCTCGCGGACGATCACGCCACCGAGGTGTCGCTCGACGGCCGGCGCATCGTGGTCGTCGACGACGACCCGACCGTCGTGTGGTTCTTCTCCACGCTGCTCCGCGAGGCGGGGGCGGCCGTGCACGAGGCGACCGACGGGCGCGAGGCGCTCGCGCAGCTGCGGGCGGAGCGCGCGGACGTCGTCGTGAGCGACATCGTGATGCCGCAACTCGACGGCTTCGGCCTCTGCCGCGAGATCCAGCGTGATCCGGCCCTTGAGGGCATCCCGGTCATCCTCCTGTCCTGGAAGGAGGACCTCCTCCAGCGGATGCGCGATCTGCAGGCCGGGGCGAGCGGCTATCTCCGCAAGGAGGCCGGCGCGACGCAGATCCTCGCGCGCGTTCGCGACGCGCTGCGCCCCCGCGCCCGCCTCGAGGCCCAGCTGCGGGCGGGCGGAGAGGTGCGCGGCTCGCTCGAGCGGATTGGCGCGCAGACGCTGCTCCGGACGGTCGCGGCGGTGTGCGGCGACGCGCGCGTGACGGTGCGCGACGCCTGGAATCTCTTCGAGGTCGACCTGCGCGGCAGTGAGCTCGTGCACCTCACGCGCACGGCGACCGATGGCTCGTTCGCGCGCGGCGAGGGGGCGCTGCGGCAGCTCCTCGGCGCAACCGCGGGGCGCTTCGTCGTCGCGCCCGACGGCACGCCGGCGCGCGCGATGTTCCGTGACCCGCTCGCCGTGCTGCTCGACCGCAACACGCGGCAGCTCGGCGCGCTGGTCGACGCGGTGAGCGGCACCGGTCTGCCGCTCGCCGATCGGGTCGAGCTCGACGAGGACGTGCTCGCCCTCCTGGCGCGGACATCGCCGGCGCCCTCGCGCGCGCTGATCGAGCGGCTGCGCGCGGGGGAGAGCCCACGCGCGCTCGTCGCCTCCGGAGAGCTTGCACCGCAGGACGTCGAGGCCGTGCTCGTCGATCTCGCGCGGCGCGGCGCGCTCGTCGGCGTGCGCGGGCAGCAGGGTGAGGACCGCGTCGCGGAGGCGCTCGCGGCCCGGGCGTCGATGCCCGACACCCCGCTCGCGTCTCGGGCGAGGCTCCCCGCCGCGTCGGCGCCTGCGCTCCCGCTCCGCGTGCCCGCGCTCCCGGCCGCGCTCGTGGCTGGTTCACCCTCGACAGAGATGGTAGCGCCAGCTGCGCCGCCGGATGCGCCGCCCGCCGCAGCGCTCGTCGAACAGGACGAGCTGCCGACCAGCCCCGGCGACGTGCCGGTGCCCGTCGAGCCGCTGGCCGATCCCGCGGACGTCACGAGCGCATCCGAGTACCCGATGGCTCTCGCGTCCGGATTTCCGGCGCCCTCCGCGTCCGGGGTCGCCGTTGCCGCGGAGACTCCATCCATGTTCGAACCGGCGATCGCGAGCCTCTCGGAGTACCCGACGGCGCGCCCCCCGGTCGCGGAAGACGCCGACGCCGAGGACGCATCCGCGGGTCCGTCCACCGTCGACGAGCGCGCGCACGCGCACGAGGGCCCCGCTGAAGCTGCGGACGCCGACCACGACGCCGACGCCGACGCGGAGTCGGAGGATGCGACGGCCACGCCGCACGCCGAGGCGCCCGCAGCCGCGGCTGGGCCGGGCGGGACGGCCTGGCTCATCATCCTCGGCTCGCTCGCGGTGCTCGGCTTCTTCGGATACCGCGCCTGGTACGACGGCACGGTCGCCCGGCTCTTCGGCCTCGAACCACCCGGCTACGAGGCCGACGCGCCGCCGCCCGCTGACGCACCTGCGGGCGGCGAACGGGCCGTGCCCACCGTGGGCGCGTCCCGCAGCACGGTGCCTGACGGGGGCGGCGCGGACAGCGCCGACGCGGGCACGGCGGTCGCGCCGTCCACCGTCGAAACCGTCGTCGATCCGCTTCGTTTCGGCCGCGTCGAGCCCGGCATCCGCGACGTCAGCGTGACGGTCGGGTCGGACGAAGGGCTGCTCGTCGTCGAGGCTGGGTCGGGCGGCGCCGCCGTGGTCGTCCTCGATGGCCGCGAGCTCGGCCCCGCGCCGCTGCGCGTCGCCGTGTCGGCCGGGCAGCACGAGCTGAGCTTCCGGCGGGGCGAAGAGGCGAGCTACCGCTTCCTCAACGTCCGCGCGGCGCACACGCACACGGTCACGGTGCCCTGACCGCCCCTGCGCTGCCGCATCCCCGCGATTCCTTGACCGCCGCGGATCGCGCGTGGTAGCGCCGTCCGCGCCCGGCCGAGCCGCACGTGCGGCCCTGCGCGGCGCGCGGAGGAATCGTCATGCCCAGCAGTGCCCGGCTCTCGCTCGCGATCGTGCTCGCGCTCTTCGGTCTCTTCGGTTCGGGCTGCGGGAGCAAAGGCGACGCGGGCGCGGGCAGCGCAGCGGGGGGCGGAGGAGCCGGCGGCGATCGCCCGGCCGATCAGCCGGCGGTCTTCCGCGATCTGACGCCGCACCTCGATCTCGTCGCGCTCTCGCATCTCGCGGACGTCGATCACGAGGGCCTCTACGTCGACTTCGGCACGCCCGCGCGCGCGAAATACACGGTCGGGAACTGGCGCTCGGGCTGGCTCGACGACCGCACCGCGAGCAACGTCACGTTCAGCTACGTCGGCAACACGGGCCGCGTGTATTTCCCGATCGATCGGCCCGGTGCCGTGACGCTGCGCTTCCGCCTCAAGGGCGTCGGCACGCGCAACATGATGCTCTTCCTCAACGGGCACTCCCTCGAGTCCGTTCGCCTCGAGGAGGGCGCCGAGTTCCGCGATTACGACGTGCGCGTCGCCGCCGAGCACGTCGTCGTCGGCGAGAACCACCTGCTGCTGCGCTTCGGCGGCACCTCGCCGCTCGACGGCCGTGACGTGAGCGTCGCGATGGACTCGCTCCGCGTCATTCCCGGCGAGGCCGCCCCCGCCGCGGGCCGCTTCAGCGCGCCGACGTTCGGCGAGCTCGCGACGGAGATGCGGCTCGGCAACGACCAGCGCCGCGCGCTCGCGGTGCGTGCGCCGACGACGCTCAGCTTCCACGTCGACGTCCCCCGTGGCGGAAAACTCGGTTTCTCGGTCGGCGCCGATGGCGAGCCCGCGCCCGGCGCGACCGCGAAGGTCGTCGTCACGCCCGAGGGCGGCGCGCCGAGCGAGGTCTTCTCGCAGGCCGTGACGGGCCGCTGGCAGGATCGGGTCGTCGCGCTCGACGCCTTCGTCGGGCAGGTCGTGCGCATCGACTTCCGCGTCGAGGGCGCGGGCGGCACCGGGCGCGTGGGCTGGGCGACCCCGGGCATCTTCGTCACGCGCGTCGCGCCCCCCGCGGCGCGTCCCCCCGCGAAGAACGTCGTCGTCCTGCTCATCGACACGCAGCGCGCCGATCGTCTCCAGCCCTTCAACGCGCAGACGCGCGTGCGCACGCCGGAGATCGCGGAGATCGCGCGCGAGGGCACCGTCTTCGAGAACGCGCAGTCGCCGGAGAACTGGACCAAGCCCTCGGTCGCCTCGGTGCTCACGTCGCTCTGGCCCGCCACGCATCAAGCGAAGACGGACCCCGCGCGCGTCCCCGCGGGCGCGGTGCTGCTGAGCGAGTCGTACAAGGAGGCGGGCTTCTCGACGGCGAGCTTCATCGCCAACGGCTTCGTCTCGACGTCGTTCGGCTTCGAGCAGGGCTGGGACCACTACACGAACTTCATCCGCGAGAACAAGGACACCCACGCGGAGAACGTGTTCAAGGAGGCCGGCGACTGGATCGAGCAGCACAAGGGCGAGCGCTTCTTCGTCTACGTGCAGACCATCGACCCGCACGTCCCGTACGACCCGCCGGGCGAGTACCTGAACATGTACGACCAGCGCGAGTACGGCGGTCAGGTCACGCCGCGCGCGACGCCCGATCTCCTCGAGAAGGCCAAGCGCAACCCGCCCGTGATCACCTTCGATGCGAGCGATCGCCGCCGCCTCGAGGGCCTCTACGACGCCGAGGTCAGCTACCACGATCACTGGCTCGGCCAGTTCGTCGATCGCCTCAAGTCGCTCGGCGTCTACGACGACACGCTCTTCGTGATCACCGCCGACCACGGCGAGGAGCTCAACGACCACGGCTCCTGGGGCCACGGTCACACCGTGTACCAGGAGCTCATCCACGTGCCGCTGCTCTTCCGCCTGCCGGGCCGCGTCCCCGCGGGGCAGCGCGTCTCGAACACGGTGAGCACGGTCGACATCGGCCCCACGGTCTTCGAGGGCACGGGCGTGCCGCTCGAGGCGAGCGCCGAGGGCCACTCGCTCCAGCCCTACTTCCGCGGCGAGGTCCCGGCGATGCCCGCCGTCGCCTTCAGCGACATGCTCGACGACCGCCGCGTCATCCGCGCGGGCCGCTGGAAGCTCGTGCTCCGCGGCATCAACCCTTCGTTCTTCGACCTGCAGGCCGACCCGGGCGAGCAGCGTGAGCTCGGCACGACCGCGCGCCCGATCGCGCTCCGCTACTGCCGCATCCTGATCGGGCAGTTCCTCGGGGCGAAGAACCGCCTGCGCTGGCTCGACGCCGACCAGAGCGCGCGCGGGGCGAACCTCCAGCAGGAGAACACCGCGATCGATCCGACGCTCCAGCAGCAGCTCGGCGCGCTCGGCTATGCGGGCGGCGACACGCACGGCACCACGCCGACGGCATGCACCGCCGACGAGCCCTGCCCCAACGCGAACCAGCGCTGCGTCAACGGCCGCTGCGTCGTGCCCGACGCGCCCTGAGGGCGCCCTGCGCCCGCGCGCGACGAGCCCACGCCGTGGAGAGCCCTGACCCACCCATCCCGCCGCGCGCGCTGCTCGCGCAGCGGCGGGAGCGCTACCTGCGCAACCCGCGTCTCGTACCCGGCGCCGCGGGCACCGCGCGTCTCTTCGCCATCGCGTGGGATGGTCAGGGAGAGGCGCTCGTCGCGTGGGACGTGGCCGCGGACGCGCAGCCCGTCGCCGAGCGCGTGCTCGTCCACGCGGCCCGCATCGTCGCGCTGACGCCGGGCACGGACCCCGCGCCGAGCGACGACCCGCACGACGAAGAGCGCGCCGTCGCAGGCACGTACGCGGGGCACGTCGCGCGCGCGGCGGGCGTGTCGCGTGTGCTCGTCTCGCGCGGCGGCGCGGCGCCTCGCTGCGTGTGGGAGGCGCGTGGGACCGCGGCCGCGCCCGCGCTCGCTGAGGCCGTGCACCCCACGCACGGGCCGGGCGTGTGGGTCGCCTTCCACCACGACGTCCGCGAAGACACGCGCGCGGTCGACGTCGCGAAGTGGATCGCGCTTCGATTCATCGATGCGCATGGACGCATCTTCGAGCCTTCGGCCCCGATGGCGGACCGCGACCGCGACCGCGAGGGCGAGGAGCAGGGCTTCGAGTTCCCCGCGCTCGTCCCGCTCCCCGACGGCGGCGTGCTGGTCTACGGGCGCGGCTCGCACGCGTACTGGCGGCAGACGCTTGGGCGGGGCGGCTGGTCTCCGCGCACGGCGCTCGCCGAGGGCGCGTGGGGCTGCCGTGGGCGTCGCGTCGCGGCGCTGCGCCTCGCGTCGGGCGCGATCCTCACCGCGCGCCGCGAGCGCGAGGGGCTCTGCGTCACGCGCGATCTCGACGCCGAGCGCGCCGTCGCGGGGCTCGGCGCACCGACGCTCGTGCCGTGCGCCGCGGGGGTCGAGCAGCCCGCGCGCATCGATGTCTCACCGCGCCCCGACCGCACGCGCGGCGTCACCGACCCGGCCGTGCGCGACGGTCGCCTCACGCTCTTCGGCGACATCCACCAGCACAGCGCGCACTCGGACGGCTGCGGCACCGCGGACGAGCCCTTCGTGCGCGCGCGCGAGGTCTACGGCGACGACTTCTGCGCGCTCAGCGACCACGAGTCGTTCCTCGGCAAACGCGTGGGCCCGGGCGAGTGGGCGTATCTGCAGGCGGTCGCCGCGGCGCACGACGCGCCCGGCACGTTCGCGACGCTCTTCGCCTACGAGTGGACGGGCCGCGCGCATCCCGGACCGGGCCACAAGGTCGTGTACCTGCCGCAGGCCGGCGCCGCCGATCGTCTCGCGCGACGACGTGCCCGAGGGCGCGGGGCTCGTCGCGGCGGTGCGCGCGCAGGGCGGCTTCGCGGTGCCGCACCACGTCGGCTGGACGGGCGCGAACGAGGACGCGCACGACGAGCACACGCAGCCGGTGTGGGAGATCTGTTCCTGTCACGGCTGCTACGAGCACGCGGCGCACGTGCTCGGCCAGCGCGGCGAGCTGCGCGATCAGATGGTCGACGCCGTCCTCGCGCGCGGGCACCGCTTCGGCTTCATCGCGAGCTCGGATGGCCACGGCCTGCTCTGGCACCACGGCGTCGCGCGCAAGCGGGACCCCTTCCGCACGGGCCTCGCGGCGGTGCAGGCCACGTCACGGACGCGCGCCGCGATCCTCGAGGCGCTGCGCGCGCGCCGCTGCTACGCGACCAGCGGCGCGAAGATCCTCCTCGACGTGCGCGCGACGACGGACGACGTCACCGACGCGCCGATGGGCGCCGCGCTCGAGGCGCCGCGCGCGCGGCTCCGCGTGATCGCGCACGGCACCGCGCCGATCCGTGCGCTGCGCCTCGTCGGGCGCGACGGACTCACGCTCGCGTGCGTCGCGGGGCAGGGCGCCGACGCGACGCTCGAGGCCGAGGTCCGCGGGCCCTTCGCGTATGCGCGCGTCGAGCAGGAGGACGGCGAGCTCGCGTGGTCCTCGCCCGTGTTCCTGCGGGGCTGAATTCGCGCGTCGAGCGGCCGCGCGGCGCGTGACGATTGCGATCCGCGGCAACCTTGCGCACTGTTGCGCCCCATGTCCCGCAACGTCTTCGACGACATCCTCGGCACCATCGGCCAGACGCCTCTCGTGCGGCTCAACCGCATCGCGCGCGACGTCCCCGCGACGGTGTACGCGAAGGTCGAGACGTTCAACCCCGGCCACAGCATCAAGGACCGCATGGCCCTGCGGATGATCGAGGACGCCGAGCGGCGCGGCGACCTCAAGCCGGGCGCGACGATCATCGAGGGCACGAGCGGCAACACCGGCATGGGCCTCGCGATCGCCGCGATCGTGAAGGGCTACAAGTGCATCTTCACGACGACGGACAAGCAGTCGTCCGAGAAGGTCGACGCGCTCCGGGCGTTCGGCGCCGAGGTCATCGTGTGCCCGACGGATGTCGATCCCGAGGATCCGCGCTCGTACTACTCCGTGTCGTCTCGCCTCGTGCAGGAGACGCCCAACGGCTGGAAGGCGAACCAGTACGACAACTTGAGCAACTCGGCGGCGCACTACGAGAGCACGGGCCCGGAGATCTGGGCGCAGACCGAGGGCCGTGTCGATCACCTGATCGTGGGTGTCGGGACGGGCGGCACGATCTCCGGCACGGGCCGTTATCTCAAGGAAAAGAAGCCCTCCGTGAAGGTGTGGGGCATCGACACCTACGGCTCCGTCTTCAAGAAATACAAGGAGACGGGCGTCTTCGACAAACACGAGATCTACCCGTACGTGACCGAGGGCATCGGTGAGGACTTCCTCCCGCAGAACGTCGACTTCTCGGTGATCGACCACTTCGAGAAGGTCACCGACCGCGACGCGGCCATCCACACGCGCGAGATCGTCCGGCAGGAAGGCATCTGGGCCGGCTACTCGGCGGGCGCCGCCATCGGCGGCCTCCTTCAACTCAAGGAGCACTTCCGCGAGGGCGAGACGGTCGTCGTCATCTTCCACGACCACGGCACGCGCTACGTCCGCAAGATCTTCAACCCCGACTGGATGCGCATCATGGGTTACGAGACGGTCGGCGGCGCCACGGCGCGCTCCCTCGTGAAGAGCAAGAAGGCCGCGGCGCTCGTCTCCGTCGAGGAGACGGACACGGTCGAGCAGGCGGTCGCGCGGATGAGCGCGCACGACTTCTCGCAGACCCCCGTCGTGAGCGCGCAGCGCATCGTCGGCTCGCTCAGCGAGTCCCACGTCTACGCCGCGATCGTGCGCGATCCGTCGATCCGCGCGCAGCCCGTCCGCAGCATCATGCAGAAGCCGTATCGCTTCGTGGACATCGAGACGCCCGTCCCGCTGCTCGCGCGCATGATCACGCCCGAGAGCCCCGCGGTGCTCGTGCGCGACTTCCCCGCTGACGCCACCTACCTCCTCACCGGCTACGACGTGCTCGCCGCCATCTGATCGTCCGCGCGCGGCGCGGGCGGCTCGGTGGAGGGGCGCAGGTCGGGCAGCACCAGCGAGACGGTCGTGCCCGCCCCGTGACGGCTCTCGATCTCGACCGTCCCGCCGTGCGCGCGGGCGATGCGATCCACGATCGCGAGGCCGAGCCCCGTGCCGCTCGGGCGCGTCGTGAAGAACGCATCGCGCGCCTTGCTGCGCACGAGCGCGTCCATGCCCTCGCCGCTGTCACGGAACACGAGCGCGACGGCGGGCTCGCCGCCGAGCGTCGCGGACTCGACGCGCACGCGGAGCGTGCCGCCGCGCGGCATCGCCTCGAGCGCGTTCTCCGCGACGTTCACGAGCGCCTGCCGCAGCAGATCGGGGTCGCAGGCGAGCTGCGCGGGGCCGCCGTCGACGTCGACGTCGAGCTCGACTCGCACGTCCGCCGGGGAGCGGCTCCCTGCGCGCGCGAGCTCGATCGCCCGCGTGATCAGGTCGGCGACGGGCACCTCGCGGCGCTGGGGCGTGACCGGCCGCGCGAAGGCGAGCAGATCGGTGACGAGGCGGTTGAGGCGCCCCGCCTCCTCGTCGAGGATCCCATGCAGAACGGCGCGATCCGCGTCGGGGAGCTCCCGGCGGCGCAGGCCGCTCACCGCGTTCTTGATGATCGCGAGCGGGTTCCGCACTTCGTGCGCGATGACGGCCGAGAGCTCGCCGACGGCGGCGAGCTGCTCCTTCGCGAGCAGCTCGGCCTGCGTGTGCTGGAGGTCTTCGTAGCTCGCGTTCAGCTCGCGCGTGCGCGCTTCGAGCGCCTCGCTCGTGCGCACGAAGCGGCCGACGAGGATCCAGCTCATCGAGATGCTCGCGACGATGCCGATGTGCTCGAGCACGTAGAGGGAGCGGAGGCTGGTGAGCTGGACGACGACGTCGTAGCAGCCCCCGAGCACCCACAGTCCGCTCGTGGCGAGCAGGATGCGCGCGTCGGGGTCGCGCCGCGCGTGGCGCGCGACCAGGTGCACGGCCTGCGCGAGGATGCCGATGGCGACGATCGCCCAGATCGTGCCGGGGAGCTGCACCGCGGGCTCGTGGTAGGCGGGCGCGCTCTCGAAGCCCCACGTGTCCGCGGGCGCGGGCTGCGATGGGTCGAAGAAGACGCCCGCGAGGTTCGCGCCGAAGCCGAGCAGCGCCCAAGCGTAGGCCGCGCGCACGAGCCGCAGCGCGGGCAAGCCGAGCATGTGGTGGACGAAGTCGACGTAGCAGGCGATGGCGATCGGGAGCCCGCACCACTGCACGACGCAGGCGCGCGTGCTCTCGGCGACGTCGGACGCGTTCGCGTTCATCGATGCGCCGAGCGCGAACACCGCGAGGCCTGCCGAGAGGCCGGAGAACGCGAGGTATTCGCGGTCGCTGCGGCGCCGCGCGTAGAGCAGTGCGTAGTAGATCGCGAGTGCGCCGTAGACGCCTGCCCAGGCGATCGTCACCGCCGCGACGGGGGACATCCGGCGCGAGCCTACCATCGCCGACCCGCCGACAAGCGCGTCGTCGCGCGGCGGGCGCGCCGCGCTGCTTGTTTGCGGGAGCGGGGTCGGCCGCCGTACGATCGGGGCCATGCGTCGCGCACTCGTGCTCTCGGTCTGTCTCTCGCTCGCCGGCGTCGCGCTGTCGGCGCGCGCGCAGGACAACGCTCCGCCGGCCGTCGCGCCGGCCCCGTCGCCCGCGCCGGCCCCGTCGCCCGCGCCGACCCCGCCCGACGAACCCGGCTACGGCGGCGTCGTCCCCGGGCGCGCACAGCAGCCGACGCACCTCCGTGGGCGTCCGGGCACGGCCCCCACGGTCGTGACGTGGCCGGGCTTCCAGCCGCGCGCGGACGGCGCCTCGCGCTTCTTCGTGCAGCTGACCTCGCGCGTGACCTACGAGGCGCGCGCCGAACGCGGCCGCTTCGTCGTGACCCTGCGCGGCGTGCGCATCCCCGACCGGCAGACGGGGCGCGCGCTCGACACGCGCTTCTTCGAGACGCCGGTCACGGGTGCGCGTCTCGAACGACGCGGCCGGAACGACGCGGCCTTCGTCTTCGACCTCCGTGCGGACGTGACCCCGGTCGTCAGCCTCGAGGTCGGCGCCGACGGCTACGCGTTCGTCTTCGTCGAGTTCCCCGCGGGCCAGTGGCTTCCGCGTCCCCCGGCGCCCGCAGCGGGGCAGGCTGGGCACCGTGTCCGCGTCGCCGGCCCCCGCGCCGGTCGCGTCCGGGCCGCGTACGTTCGTCGATCCGGAGCGTCCGCCCTCGGTCGATGGCGGCGGGCGCCGCGTCCCGCAGTAGGCGTCGCGTTCCGCCGTCGCGCCACGCGCCCGCGGCCCATGCGCCGTGCACCTGCGCGCGTCAGCGGGCGGGGGCGACGGCCGGTCCGTCCACCTGGAAGGGCGCCCACAACACCTGCGCGCGGGCGTAGCTTCCGGTGCGGGCGTAGCCGACGAGCCCGTAGAGCACGTTCCACCAGTGATCCCCGGGCGCGCTCGAGCCGAACGCGAACAGCGGGAAGAAGTGGAACTCCCAGGCGCGCACGCCGCGCTCGCGACGCTCGTGCCAGTACGTGTTGAGCGCCACCTGGCTCACGGTGTTCTTGGTGCGAAAGCGCCAGTAGAGCGGGAACGCGACGGTCGCGCGCGTGCCGGCCTGCATGTCCTCGAAGTCCCAGACCAGCGGCGCGACGACGAGGTGACGCCGCGTGCGGCTTCGCGTCGCGTAGACGAGCGGGTGGAGGTTGAACGTCGAGGAGACCTCGTCGTGCGAGATCTGGATGTTGTGAGCTTGCCCCGCTTCGGTGGACATCTCGGAAGAGGTGGGCACGATGGCGAAGATGGCAGAGAGCGGGTCAGGGAAGTCGGGCAAGGCACGTCGCGCGCGGCGTAGTTTCAGCGACGAGTTCAAGGCCGGGGCGGTCGCCCTGGTGCTCAAGGAAGGCGGCACCGTCACGCAGGTCGCGAAGAATCTCGACCTCACGGACTCGGCGCTGCGAGGCTGGGTGGAGCGGACGCGAGCCGACGCCGGCAAGGGCAAGCCCGGCGTGCTGACGAGCGACGAGCGCGAGGAACTCACGCGCCTCCGACGCGAGAACCGTGTTCTCCGCGAGGAGCGCGAGATCTTAAAAAAAGCCGCGGCCTTCTTCGCCAAGGAACGGACGTGAGGTTCGCGTTCGTCGAGGCGGAGAAGGAGACCCACGCGGTCACCATGCTGTGCCGCGCCGTGAACGTCTCGCGAGCCGGCTACTACGCGTGGCAGGCGCGCCCGGAGTCGGAGCGCGCCAAGCGCGACGCGCAGCTGCGGGTGCTGGTGCAGGCGGCGCACGTGAAGAGCCGACGCACCTACGGGAGCCCTCGAGTCTTCGCGGAGCTGGTCGAGGGCGGCGAGCGCGTCAGCCGCAAGCGCGTCGCTCGGCTCATGCGCGAGCAAGGCCTCGTGGCACGGCAGCGCAAGCGCTACCGCGTCCACGTCGTCCCGGAGAACGAGCAGCCCGTGGCCGCGAACGTTCTCGCCTGCGAGTTCGAGGCCGACGCGCCGAACCAGCGGTGGGTCGGGGACACGACCGAGCTGACGACACCGGGCGGCAGACTCTTCCTCGCTGCGCTGCTCGACCTTCATTCGCGCCTCGTCGTCGGTTGGGCGACGAGCGCGGTGAACGACCGTCACCTCGTGATGAGGGCGCTTCGTGCGGCGCTGCAGCATCGACGGCTGCACGGCGGCCTGCTGCACCACAGCGACCAGGGAAGCCCGTACGCCAGCGGCGATTATCAACGACTGCTGCGCCACAACGGGCTGACGTGCAGCATGAGTCGCCGTGGGAACTGCTACGACAACGCGGTGATGGAGAGCTTCTTCTCCACCGTGAAGTTCGAGCTCGGCGAACGCTTCGACTCGCACGCGGACGCGAAGACGAAGTTGTTCGATTACATCGAGGTCTTCTACAACCAGGAGCGCAGGCACTCGGCGCTGGGCAACATGAGCCCCGCGCGCTTCGAGCGCATGTCCGCGAAGCAGGCAGCAGCGAGCTAGGCAACCTGTCTACTGAACCGGGGCAAGCTCAGACCGCCGAGCAGGCGCGTCGCGTAGCGCCCGACGTGCTCGCCGCGCTTCTGCGCTCGCGCGAGCAGCTTGTCCACGCTGCGCATCGCGTACGGCGCGACGCCGCTCGGATAGTCGTTCGGATCCGTCGAGCGCTTGCCGACGGCGACGCGCGGATGCGTCTTGATGAGCTCGGTGCCCAGGTAGACGAGCATGATGCGACGATCAGCGCGCACGCGTACTTCGCGGCCGATGTACTTCGTCGGCACCGAGTAGAGCGACTTGAGCACCTGGAGGTGGTGATCGGGATGCACCTTCGCTTTGCCCCAGTGCGGCACGTCGAAGCGCGCGGTCGGCGCGGGCGACAAGAGCGCGAGCTCCTGCTGCTCGAAGAGCTCCCGCGGTCGCGCGCGCGTCGTGCCGTGCACACGCAGGCCGGCGATCTCGCGACACCAGTGGATCGCGCTCGCGCGCGCCTCCTCGAGCGAGCCGAAGCGCTCTCCCGCCCACCAGCTCTCGCGCACGTACGCGACCTGATTCTCGACGCGCCCCTTGTCCTTCGGCCGTCGCACGCGCGCTGCATCGACGAAGAGCCCGCGCGCTTGGACGTAGTCGGCGAAGGCCGGCACGATCAGCGGCTCGAGCGGGTCGGCCTTCTGCACCATCGACGACGCGTTGTCGGGCAGGATGCGCTGGAGCACGCCGCCGAAGAAGCGCCACGCCTCGTCGAGCCCCTCGCACACCGCCTCCGTCGTCTGCGCGTACGTCGGCCACACGAACTGGTATCGGCTGAAGTTCAGCGTGACGACGAGCACGTGCAGCTTGCGCACCTCGCCCGTCTCGGCGTCGATCAGCTCGCCCATCAGACCGAAGTCCACCTGCGCCTCTTCGCCCGGCGGCGCGTCCACGATACGCACCGTCGGCTTCATCTGGCCGAAGCCGAGCTCGTCCATCGCGTACCGACGCAGCGTCGCGTAGCTCACCTCGACGCCGTGATCGCGCGCGAGCAGCGTCGCGATCTTCGTCAGCCGCAGCGGCCGCTTCTCGCTGAGCCACGCGACGATGCGCTCGCGATGCGCGCCGAGCGTCGCCCGCTCTGGGCTCAGCTCCGTCCCCGGCCGCGCCTGCACGCACTGCGCGATCGCGTGCACCAGCGCGTCGTCGAGCACCGCGTCCGCGCCGACCTCCAGCGCCTTGAGCGCCTCGGCGTACCTACGCACCGTCTTCCGATCGAGTCCCGTCTCCCGCGCGATCTCACGCAGCCCCTGCCGTGCCTGACAGCGCCGCGCCACTTCCTTCACTTCGATCATGGTCAGCTCCCGAAAGCTCAATGGGACCTCCTGTGCGACGCCCTCGTCGGCGGCAGCAGGCTCCTCTGGTTGGCGTTCGATCGCGACGACCTCGGACCTCGGACACGGGGTGGTCCCATGACCCTGAAAATCGGGTGGTCCCATGACCCTGAAAATCCAGAGCCACGCCCCCGCGAGGGATGGTCCCTTCACCCTGAAAATCAGGTGGTCCCTTCAGGCTGAAAATCTCAGCCCGAAGGTGGTCCCTTCAAGGTGAAAACTGGCACAAACGCCGTTTCAGCAAAGGTGGCTTGGATCGGTTACCCTCTGCGGCTTCATCTACTACTGGTTCCGCGCGCGCAGCGTGAAGTACCGGCTCACCACGCAGCGCGTGGTGGTCGAGACGGGCCTCTTCTCGAAGCGCATGGATCAGATCGACATCTATCGAATCAACGACTTCGTCGTCGAGCGCCCGTTCGCGCAGCGCCTCGCGGGGACTGGCAACATCGTGCTCACGGCGATGGACCGCTCGACTCCCGATGTGCGCATCGAAGGCCTCAAGACCGACGTGATGGCGCTCTACGAGAAGCTGCGCGCGGCCACGGAAGAGGCCAAGCGCGCGCGCGGCGTCCGCGTGCTCGACAACGAGGTACAGACTGGGCGGTGATGGCGGCGGCGTCGTGTGTCGCCGTACCCCGCTCCGAACGCGTCAGCGAAAGCTCTGCAGGCAGCTCAGCGCGGCGAGGTCGCCCGCGCTCTGCTGGTCGCAGTAGGCGACGAACTCTGCGGGATCGTACGGCCCGCACGGCAGCGCTTCGAGGCATGCGAGGGCGTTGTCGTCGCCAGAGAACGCGCGGTCGCATGCGATGATCGCTTCGATGCCGACGGCCCCACCACGGGAGGCGGTGGCGGCGACGCGCTCGATGCAGCGGAGCGCGTTCTCGTCACCGACGAACGCGCGATCGCAGGCGGCGACGCTCGCGGAGGGCTCGGCGTGGGAGACGAGCGCGGTCTGGACGCAGGCCATCTCGGCGTCGTCGCCGGAGAAGGCGCTTGCGCACGCGCGGATGAGCGGCGCCGGGGAGTAGCGCACGCGAGCCGCGACGACCGTCGCGACGCAGAGCTGTTCCCGCTCCGCCCCGTCAAAGGTGGACCGGCAGGCATCTCCGATCTCGAAGAGACCAGAGCGGCCGATCGACACGGAGCGAAAGGCGCGCTGCTCGCGATAGCGAAGCTCGCGCCGCTCGGGGCGCTCCTGCCACGGCCGCAGCGATTGCGCCGCCGCAGGCATCGAGAACGCGAGGATGACATACGCGCAGAGCAGAGTGGCAGTCGGGGACACGGCGGTCGGACGCGTGCTCGGGCTTGCTATTCACCACCCGGCGGTGTCGAGCGCGCGAGGCGATCGAGGGTTGTGCGCGGACTGGTGTCGCGCGCGAGACTCGACGGCAACGATGAATGTACGCTACGCCTGCACGTCGGAGGCCGGCGATGAAACGGACCAGCATGATCTTGTGTCTCCTCGTTCTCCTCGGTGGCTGCGGCGGCGGCCGCGACGACGCGCGTCACGGCGCGTGCGCGGTGTTTCGCGAGGCGTTCCCGGAACTACTCAAGAACACCCCGGACGCCCAAATCTTGCAGGAGTATCGCGATGAGGTGGAGCGGCGTGAACAAGTGCGGCAGCTCTTCGCCCACCGCGACCCCGTCCCCCGCCTCCTCGTTGCGCAATGCAAGGCGCAGGTTCGCAGCGCAAGCGCGCTCGTCGACGCCACGACGAGCGTGCTCGGTACCATCCCCCCGGAGATGCCGGTCTGCCCAAACATCTACGTGGAGACGCCGGAGGGCGACGAGTCCTGGACCGCGTATCCCGACGCGCTGCGACGCCGGTTCGACGAGGTGCAGGCGCAGCTGGTGCGCATCCGCGGCACCATCGAGACGTACTGCCGAGAGTGATCCCCAAGCGGCGCGCTCACGGGGCGATCCGCGGCGGCGTGCGTATTGGGTCATCCGCGGCGGTTTCCCCGCGGCGTCAGCTTGCACACGCGCAGCCCGCGACGCGCGACGGTCTGCGCGATGCCTTCCCAACCTACGCCGGAGCCGCCACCTTCCACTTCATCGCGCGTGCCGCTGCGGCCATCCGCTCGTCGTAGGTCACGATGACGCGCACGCGGCCGACGAGCTCGGCGGTGGCGAGATGGATCGCGTCGAGCGAGCGCAGCTCGAGCGGCAAGAGCGTGCCGGCGAGCGCGAGCACACGGTCGTTCACGCGGACGAGCTCGACGCGATCGAGCACTTCGCGACCACGCGCTGAGGCCGCCGCGCCGAGCGGCAGCAGCGCTCGCGCGACCTCGGTCCGCGCGAGCGCGCTCGACACCAGCTCGGTCTTGCCCCGCAGAAAGCGGACGAGCGCCGCCGATTCCGGCTCACGCACCGCCAGCTTCACCAGCGCGGACGAGTCCAGATACGCGAGCGCCAACTCAGCGCTCGCTCTTGCGCAGACGCGCGAGGACGCTCGACGCCGACTCTTGCCCCGGCGCGACGTCGAGCGGCTTACCGATCCCCGCCATGCCTCGGCTCTTGCCGCTGGTCTCACCCGCTGCGCGCAGACGCTCGAGCGCGGAACGAGTCGCGAGCGGCGCGAGCACCGCGACCGCCCGCCCTCGATCCGTCACCTCGATCGACTCGCCCGCCTCGACCCGCCGGAGCAGTTCACTCGCCCGCTGCCGCAGCTCCCGCACGCCGACTGACTTCATGTGCTACTCGTAGCACATCGGGCGCTCTGACCGGACCACGAAGATGGCTGCGCGAGGCCAGCGATCGCGCTCGAGTGCCTCGAGAAGCTCGCCGACGGCCGCTACAGCTACCGCACCAAGTACGGCCGCGGCGCTCGGACCCATCGCGTGATGACGGGCTCCGAGCTCATGGCGCGCATCGCTGCGCTGGTGCCGAGTCCGCGCCATCCGCTGCTCCGCTATCACGGAGTCTTCGCCCCCGGCCACTCGTGGCGAAGGCTCGTGGTGCCCAAGCCTCGTCGGCTCCGCGCGAAGCTCGTACGCATCACCGCGCGCGTACCGAACGAGCCTGAGTGCGGTGAGCGCGACGGAGAGCCATCGCCAGGCTGCGCGCATCACGAGCACGACATCGGCGGCATCGCACCCGCTGCGTACATCGCGCCGAGCGACGATGATGTCCGCGACATCGACCTGCTCTACGCCGCCGACACCGCGGCGCCCGACGAGCCTCCACCCTCCGCGCTCTGCTCACCGTACATCCTCACCGACGAGCACCTCCGCAGGCTCCTCGACGGCGCCCTCCTGATGACCCGACCCACCGCGAGCTGGGCCCACCTGCTCCGCCGCAGCCACGATATCGACGTGCTCGACTGCCCCAAGTGCCACGGTCGCCTGCGCCTCATGGCTGTGCTCCGCGACCAAGTTCAAGTCCGGCGCTTCCTACGTCACCTCGGCAGACCCGCCGAGGCGCCGCCGCTCGCCAAGGCCCGAGACCCCGCCGACGACTACGCCGCGTAGCCCACCGCAGCCGCACACCCCTCGTTGACTCCACGGACCGCTCCTCGGCGCGTCCTGCTGCACCGCTCTGTCTTTCGCGCGGGAAAACGCCCAGTTCTGCCCCCAGCAGCTCCGGCGCGAACAGCGCGACCTTCTCTGCCTCGCCGACTCGCAAACCCCGGAGCAAACGCCGTTTCAGCAAAGGTGGCTTGGATCGGTTAGGCGGCTGATCACAACAAGTTGATCAAGTTCATCGGGGTCGGATCTCATAGTTCCATTCGCCGTGGAAGTTGTTCCTGTGAAGAGCCACCTGATTCATTTCGGCCTTCGTGATGACGATCCCGGTGGGATAGCGGCCCTTGTCGAGCTTGGCTTTGACGCGGAGTCCGGCAGACGTTCGCGTGTGACCGATGAGCTCGACTACCGTTTCGAAGGTGCGCAGCGGCTTCCCGCGCCAGTTCTGCGTGATGTGGCAGAAGAGGCGGTGTTCGATCTTGTTCCACTTGCTGGTGCCCGGAGGAAAGTGGGAGACACAAACACGGACGCCGAACTCGCTGGCGAAGTTCTGCAGCTCGAACTTCCATGCGCGAAGCCGATAGCCGTTGCTGCCGCCCGCATCGGCGGTGATGAAGATCTCGTGTGCATCGGGATACGCGCGCAGGCCCATCGTTCTCCACCACTGGCGGATCGATGCGACGGCAAACGCCGGCGTGTCGTGGTCGCGGCCGACGCTGACGTACGCCTCATTGCGCGCCATGTCGTAGACGCCGTAGGGGATGGCTTTGCCCAGCGCGTCGTCAGGGAAGTCGTGCACCAGCACCTTCTCCGGCGTGCCCTGAGGCTGCCACTCCTTTCCCGCGTTCTTGAAGTCGCCGACGAGTTCCTTCTTCTTCGTGTCCACGGAGATCACCGGCTGTCGCCGCCCGAGGAAGTTCTCGGCCGTGGCGTTGATGTGCTCGAACTGAGCATTGCGATCGGGATGCACCGCGCCCTCGGTGCTTTTGCGCGCCGACTGGAGGCTGTAGCCAAGCTCGTGCAGCAAGCGACCCACTGTCGTGGAGCTCACCCTCCAGCCACCCTTCACCATCGCGGCGGCGAGCTGTGCGCGGCTCTTGCACGTCCAGCGAAGTGGCGACATCGGGTCGCCGCGCGTCAACGGATCTACCAACGCTTCGAGTGCCGCCTTGAGCCCCGGCTGGATCTGCTCGAGTCGCGGACGCCCGCCGCCAGGGCCACGCACTCGTCCAGTCAGTGCGACCCCCAACTCCAATTCCCGACGGCCATTGCGAATCGTCTGCCTCGCAAGGCCAGTCGCTGCCGACACCAAGGCATCGCCACCGTACCCGATCGCCCGAGACTCCGAAGCCGCCCAGAGACGCCGGGCCCGCTCGTCGAACAACCCGCTGACCGCCACGTACTTGGCCACGATGGTCTCTTCGATCGCTGTGTTGCGGCGCATCTCCACCTTAGATCACCACTCGCTCAAGATGGCAAGCTAGATCTGGCCGGGTTCCTTACCCTCTCTATTCCTCGGCGCGCCGGTAGTGCTCAAGGGGGTAGAGTTCTATGGTCAACCGCGAACTCAGAAGTCCATCGCACGGTGGGTGGGTTCGGCGCTGTTGATCGGCCTTGGTGCGTCCGCCGTCTGCATGCTCGTCTCGCAATTCTGGTGGTGGGTGTGGGCTCCGCTCCTAGGAATCCCGGGGGTGCTCGCCCAGATGCGCACTCTTCTGCAGACCGACGACTGAAGGTCGGTTGACGCCTACAGAGGACCGAGTCAGCTCTCCCAGGCAATCTCCCCGAGCGAGCCGTCGGCGTGGAACTTCGCCACGAGGAGCTGATCCGTGTTGGGCCCACGGACCGCAAAATCAAGCACGATGTGCGATGCGGTGTCGGACACTTCGTCGGGGTAGAAGCCGACCCGGACGAGCACCAGAGTCGAGACGAAGGCGTCCCGTGCGAGGTCGCCGAATCCGTCGACTTCGTCGCGATAGAACTGCCAGAACTGCGCCGGCTGTCGCTCGTCATCGCCCATCACCGCAGTGATCGCCGCACGTGCGGCGGCCTCGCGAGAATCGAGCTCGTCGATCGCGCGATCGACGGCATCGATCGCCGCCTGGGTACATGCCGACGGATCTGCGAGGTTGATGTCCACGCGTAGCTGCGCGTCGCCGCGCGCGATCTGCGTCTTCGCGTGGTCGGCGGCGATCGATCCGAAGTACCGGCTGGTGAGCATCGCCGCATAGTAGCCACATCGACCGCGTCGCACATCCTGCAATCGAGCGCGCCGGCTCACCGCGCGAGGCGCCTGCGTTGCGAGGCGTCGGGGGGCGTGAATCCTTCGACCGCGTGGACAGCCTTTCCGTTTGATTCGCTACTGCGCGAGGCCAGCGATCGCGCTCGAGTGCCTCGAGAAGCTCGCCGACGGCCGCTACAGCTACCGCACCAAGTACGGCCGCGGCGCTCGGACCCATCGCGTGATGACGGGCTCCGAGCTCATGGCGCGCATCGCTGCGCTGGTGCCGAGTCCGCGCCATCCGCTGCTCCGCTATCACGGAGTCTTCGCCCCCGGCCACTCGTGGCGAAGGCTCGTGGTGCCCAAGCCTCGTCGGCTCCGCGCGAAGCTCGTACGCATCACCGCGCGCGTACCGAACGAGCCTGAGTGCGGTGAGCGCGACGGAGAGCCATCGCCAGGCTGCGCGCATCACGAGCACGACATCGGCGGCATCGCACCCGCTGCGTACATCGCGCCGAGCGACGATGATGTCCGCGACATCGACCTGCTCTACGCCGCCGACACCGCGGCGCCGGACGAGCCTCCACCCTCCGCGCTCTGCTCACCGTACATCCTCACCGACGAGCACCTCCGCAGGCTCCTCGACGGCGCCCTCCTGATGACCCGACCCACCGCGAGCTGGGCCCACCTGCTCCGCCGCAGCCACGATATCGACGTGCTCGACTGCCCCAAGTGCCACGGTCGCCTGCGCCTCATGGCTGTGCTCCGCGACCAAGTTCAAGTCCGGCGCTTCCTACGTCACCTCGGCAGACCCGCCGAGGCGCCGCCGCTCGCCAAGGCCCGAGACCCCGCCGACGACTACGCCGCGTAGCCCACCGCAGCCGCACACCCCTCGTTGACTCCGCGGACCGCTCCTCGGCGCGTCCTGCTGCACCGCTCTGTCTTTCGCGCGGGAAAACGCCCAGTTCTGCCCCCAGCAGCTCCGGCGCGAACAGCGCGACCTTCTCTGCCTCGCCGACTCGCAAACCCCGGAGCAAACGCCGTTTCAGCAAAGGTGGCTTGGATCGGTTACCCTCTGCGCTGGCAGAGCTGCGAGAACGCGAGCTCCCGCAGCGGCATCGGCTGCATCGGCTCACGGCCGGGGAGCGGGACCGGCGCGATGGCCATCGAGCCCTCGGCGTTGCCGAAGGCCCAGGTCCGGACGTCGTGGGCGACAACGTCGTCACGCACGCCGTCCTCGGCGTGGGCGTCGAGCACGAGCTGGGCGGCTTCCTCGAAGTCGATCGGGTGGGTGTGCGCGATCCAGCGCTCGTGCTGGTCTCGGCGAGGGCGAAGCGGGGACGACGGGGTGATGGACGGAGCGGTGCGCTCCGCGGCCTGGGCTGCTGCGGTCATGTGGAACCTCCTTGGGGTGAACGAGGCGGGTCCGCCTCACCCTCCTGATAGGAGGAGCGTGGGCGGTTCTTGCGCGCCCTCGTCCCGTCGTGCGCATGCGTCCTCACGGTACGCGGCCGATCGCATAGGATTGGATCATGACGGTACCTGCTGCGGGCACGACGACCCTCTTCGGGCACCTCGCGCTGCGGTTTGCTGAGTCGCCCGAGAACCTGGCTACCGAAGCGTTGCTGTTCCTCCTCAGCGTCTCGCCAGCGGCGCGCCGGGGTTTCGCGGCGGCGTTCCGACCCGCGGCGGTCGAGCTCCCTGAGCTTCGGTTCGTATCCCAGAGCACGGGGAAGGACGGCGAGCGTCCGGACCTCGTCGGCATCGACGTGGCCGGTTCAGAGCGCGTCGTCGTCGAGGCCAAGTTCTGGGCGGCGCTCACGGACAACCAACCAGCGACCTACCTTGGCCGGCTCGCCGTTGGCGGTCTCCTCGCGTTCGTCGCACCTGAGATTCGTGGCGATGTCCTCTGGCGCGAGCTGCGCGAGCGTTGCGCGGCCGTGGGTCACACACTGCGCGACCCTCGCGCGGCGGAGCCCGGGCTCTGGGTCGGGGGCGCCTCCGGTGGGCCCGAACTCGTCCTGATCTCCTGGCGTCGGCTCCTCGCGAGCGTTCGGGCCGAGCTTGAGGCCACCGGGGAGCGTGACCGCGTCGCCGACCTCGCCCAGCTCGACGGGCTCTGCGAGCGGATGGACACCGAGGCGTTCCTCCCCGTCACCCGGTCGGAGCTCTCGTCGCCAGTCTACCGGCGCGTCCTCGAGTTCTCGGATCTGGTCGACGCCGTCATCGAGCAGCTGGTGGCGGACCGGCTCCTGCTCCAGAAGGGAACGCGGCTCACCGCGGGCAAGGGCTACTACCTCCGGTACTGCAAGACGGAGCGAGGCTGGAGCGGATCGCTGCGCTTGGATGTCAACCGATGGGTGCAGTCGGGTTCCTTCCCGATCTGGTACGACCCTCATCACGGCTCCCGCGGTTCGGACTTCGTGAGCAGGCGGGAAATCGCATGGTCCATCGCGCGGCCTCTCGAGGCCCAGGGATGCCAACTGGCGAGCGGCTGGATGGACTTCCCGGCTGTCGCAATCGATGTCCCCGTCGGTGAGGAGAAGCCCGCGGTGGTGGCTGCTGTCCGGAAGCGCCTCGTGCAGCTGATGGATCTCTTCGCGCCGCTGGCCTCTGGTGCCCCGCCAGAGGGCGAGGGCGCGTAGGCGCGGAGGCATCCATCTCCGTGTCGCGGCGCCCTCTGTCGCGGCGCCCCTCTTGACGGTCGGCCGGGGTTCAGCCGATCGTTTCCATCGACGCGTTACCTCCCTTCACCCCGAGGAGTCGCCGGGGGCGTTCACGGTTTCGCAGCCGTGCACGTTGGGAACGTACCGCGTCGGGCCAGCTCAACCCTCGACTCCTCAACGATCCGTTCCACAGGCGCGAGCCTGTGCGCCATTGGTCCGGCGGCCCCGAGGTGATCGGATTCGCGAGTGCTCCACGGCAACCCACCGGAGACAGCACCATGAGCCATCGCAACGCATCGAAGCCCTCCACCCCGAAGCAGGCTGAACTCGACAACAGGTCGAGGCAGCTGAACCCGCACGACCCGGTCTACCGGGCCTCGCGCGGGGAGCCGCAGCCGAAGGAGCCCATCGGCACCGTCACGGGCAGCGTCGGCAACGTCGGCGACGACTTCGAGCAGTTCGGGCCGCTGGGCAACAACGACTGAAGGTCGCGGAACGAACGCCGCGGGGTCGGTCTTCGGATCGGCCCCGCGGCATCGCCGCCCCATGCGCCTCGTCCACGTCATCCACGGCTATCCGCCCCGCTACAACGCGGGATCGGAGGTCTACACGCAGAACCTCTGCCGTGCGCTCGCACGACGGCATGAGGTCCACGTCTTCACGCGCGAGGAAGACCCCTTCCGGCCCGACTTCGCGGTCAGGACCGAAGCCGACGCAGGAGATCCTCGCGTCGCGCTCCACGTCGTGAACGTCGCCCGATCACGCGACCGCTACCGTCATGCCGGCGTCGACCAGCGCTTCGCGGAGCTCCTCGACCGCGTGCACCCCGACGTCGTTCACGTCGGGCACCTCAACCACCTCTCGACCTCGCTCGTCCGCGAGGCGTCGGCACGTGATTCGCCGATCCGTCTCGACGTTCTGCGACGCTGGATTGTGTGCGGTCAACCGGTGTCATGCAGATGCACGCCGACGACGGATGAGCCCGTTCGCTCGTGCACGCGATCAGTTCTCGTGCGAGATGCGCCCGCCGGTGCTACGCCCGCTACTTCTCGGGCGCCCACGCCGAGCTCTCCGCGGACGTCGATCACTGGAAGGGCTGGGTCGCCCGGCGGATGCAGCACGTCCGCGAGATGGCCGAGCTCGTCGACGCCTTCGTCGCCCGGCTACGAGCACCGGCCGGCACGCTCACCGAGCTGCGGCCGCGCCCTCGCCCGCCAAGCTCGTGCACATGGACTACGGCTTCGACCGAGCTCGGCTCGCGGGCCGACGGCGGCGACCAGGCGAGCCGTTCACGTTCGGCTACATCGGCACGCACATCCCCGCGAAGGGCGTGCAGCTCTTGCTGGAGGCGTTCGGGCGCATCGACTCCGACGCACGGCTGCGGATCTGGGGTCGACCTCGCGGACAGGAAACGGACGCGCTCCGAGCGTTGGCTGATCGCCTCCCGCACCGCGCCGGAGATCGGGTGGAGTGGCTGCCGGAGTACGAGAACGAGCACGTCGTTCGCGACGTCCTCGAGCGCGTGGACGCGATCGTCGTCCCGTCCATCTGGGTGGAGAACTCGCCGCTCGTGATCCACGAGGCGCTCCAGGCTCGCGTTCCGGTCATCACGGCGAACGTCGGCGGCATGGCCGAGCTCGTGCAGCACGGGGCGAATGGCCTCCTCTTCGACTTCCGAGATCCCGCCTCGCTCGCTCGACAGATGGGCCGCATGGCGAGCGAGCCCATGATGGCGGTGCAGCTCGGTGCGCGGGGCTATCTGGCGTCGATGAGCGGCGACGTCATCGACATCGGCGCGCACGCCACCGCGATCGAGCGCGTCTACACGGGCGCGCTCTCGCGTCGGAACTCCGCCCGCATCTCGTCGCTGCCTGGCCCGTGGCGCGTGACCTTCGACACCAACCCGGACACCTGCAACCTCAAGTGCGTCATGTGCGAGGAGCACTCGGACCACTCGCTGCTCCAGGTCCGCCGCAAGGAAGCAGGGAAGCCGCGCCGTGTGATGCCTATCGAGCTCGTCCGGAAGGTGATCGCGGACGCGGCCCCGCACGGCCTGCGCGAGGTCATCCCCTCGACGATGGGCGAGCCGCTCCTCTACGACGACTTCGAGGAGATCGTTGCGCTCGTCCGCGAGTACGACGTGAAGCTGAACCTGACGACGAACGGGACCTTCCCGCGCCTCGGTGCTCGGGGCTGCCGAGCTCATCGTGCCCGTCACGTCGGACGTGAAGATCTCGTGGAACGGCGCGACGGCCGAGACCCACGAGAAGATCATGGTCGGCACGCGCTGGGAGACCGTTCTCGAGAACGTGCGGACGTTCATCGGCGTCCGCGACGCTCACGCCGCGGCGGGGAGCAATCGGTGCCGCGTCACGTTCCAGCTCACGTTCCTCGAGACGAACGTTTCCGAGCTCGCGGACATCGTCCGGCTCGCGGCGTCCCTGGGCGTCGACCGGGTGAAGGGCCACCACCTCTGGGCGCACTTCGCGGAGATCGAGCACCTCTCCATGCGTCGGAGCCCGGAGGCGGTGCGCCGCTGGAACGCCGCCGTGCTGGACGCTCGCCGGGCGGTGGACGAGCATCCCCTCGCGAGCGGCCGTACCGTCTCGGTAGAGAACATCTTCTTGCTCGACGAGAACGCGCCAGCCGACATCGCCCCGGGTGGCGCGTGCCCGTTCCTCGGGCAGGAGGCGTGGGTGAGCGCCGAAGGCCGCTTCGATCCGTGCTGCGCACCGGACGCCCAGCGCAGAACGCTCGGCGAGCTCGGCAACCTGCACGAGTTCCCGCTGATGGAGGTCTGGCGCGGCGACACCTACGGGTCGCTCGTTCGATCGTACCGGACGCGGTCGCTGTGCGTCGGCTGCAACATGCGCCGGCCGGCCGGAGTTCCGTCGTGAGCTGGTCGACGCTCTCGGTGTCCCGCGACGGGACGCACCACATCCGTGACGACCACCCCGCGTACAGCGAGCGGTTCGACGACGTGCTGCCGTTCCAAGCACCGGGGGTCGCTGCGGTGCGGCGCGGCAGCGAGGCGTGGCACATCCATCCGGACGGACGCGCAGCGTACAGAGACCGGTTCGTCCGCACCTTCGGCTTCTACGAGGGCCGAGCCGCGGTCATCGCGATCGACGGGTGGCACCACATCCTGGCCCACGGGCTCGAGCTCACCGACGCTCGCTACGCCTGGTGCGGCAACTACCAGGACGGTCGCTGCGCCGTGCGTGCCCGCGACGGGCGCTACTTCCACATCACTGCGGGCGGGGCCCGCGTCTACGCCGAGACATGGAAGTACGTCGGCGACTTTCGCGAGGGGATCGCCGTCGTGCAGGCCGACGACGGCCGCTCTACGCACGTCGACGGGCGCGGTCGAGCGATCCACGAGCACTGGCTCGACGACCTCGACCTCTTCCACAAGGGCTACGCCCGTGCCCGTGACGCCGATGGCTGGCACCACGTCGGTCGTGATGGCCGATCGGCGTACGAGCGTCGTTTCGCGATGGTCGAGCCTTTCTACAACGGGCAGGCCCGCGTGGAGCGGTTGGACGGGGCGCTCGAGGTGATCGACGAAACGGGGCAGCCGATGCTCGAACTTCGCTGTCCCGACCGAGTCGAGCGGGCCCGGCCGTGATGGAGACTGGCGTCTCGCCGCTACCGTTCGGTTCCCGACCGGAGGTACTTCAAGTCCGACAACGTGCCGAACATCCGCGTGGCGAGCGGAGTGAACTGCGTCAGGGCTTCGCGCGTCGGGACGATCACCGCCGGGAGGAACGCATCGAGCAGGTCGGATGCCCCAGGTCGCCGCGCGTACACATGGCGGCCCAAGTTGTCGACAAGCGGGTCAGCGATCTCGAGGAACGCCATCGACGAACTCATGTTGGGATGCACGAAGTCGCACACCTTCTCGTAGTGGAAACGAATCGTCTCCCCAGCGCGATGTGCCCCGACCACCTTCATCTTGTCGATCGCCTTGAGGACATGGTCCTGGCGGTTCTGCT
Organism: Polyangiales bacterium; assembly: GCA_964202905.1. GTDB lineage: Bacteria > Myxococcota_A > Polyangia > Polyangiales > JADJQN01 > CAIUAC01. Next base: position 112,151 of record CAXNJO010000013.1, on the reverse strand, counting down.
CCGGGAGGTGCTTGTCGGAGTACTCATCGAGGAGCTTGCCACGATAGCCCGCGGTCCAGTTGAACCGCCCCTTGGATGCGGTGATCCGCGCAGCGCGAATGAGTTCGAGAGCGGCCGTCGTTGCTGCGTGGACCGCGGTCGGATCTTCGCGAGCCGGGTGCTTGAGGTGAGCACGCGGCACCTTGGCAAGGGCATCCAGCGCCGTCTGTACGCCGGGCGACTGGAGGCGGAACAGTGCCGCGTTCTCCAAGAGCGCTCGCGCCGCGAACGCGGAGGCGATGTACTCGCGTCCGTTCAGGCTGGTCACCAGCACGCCCGCCAGTTGCGTCGCTCGGTAGACGTTCGTGTACAGGTACACGCGGGCCCACGATGTCGCCTCGACGGCCAGCGTCCAGAGCGCCGCGCCGGGGTCGCACCGAGCTGCTGCGGCGAGGTCTGGTGATGGAACCGGTGTCTCGCAGCGGCGCGGGCATCGAGCCGGCGAACTCGAAGAACGTCGCGAGCGCCTCGACAAGACCCCGCTCGCTCTCGTGTTGAGGCGTGGCGATGCAGCGTTCGTACGCTGCGAGGACTTCCTGGCTGAGTGAGTGGTCGGAGGGCTGCGTCACGTGGAGCCCCGCAGGTCGGGCAGCAGGCGCACCAACCCGGCGTCGATCAGCGAGTCGAACTGCTGTCGCAGCGCCTTCGCGAACACGGGGTCCTCGAGCAGCACGCCGGCCTCGATGTTCTCCTGCGCGGCTTCCGCAAGGTTGGCCGACGTGATGAGCGCCTTCGCATCGTCGACGACGATGCACTTGGCGTGGAGCACGGCGTCGCTGCGCTCGAGGCTGCGCGGGTCGTAGTAGATCGCCGGGAGGCGAGCGCCAGCCGGCCAGACGTACGTGAGGAAACGCCGGCGGAAGTCCTGCACGACCTCGGTGGACGGGGCGCCCTCGAGCGCCTTGCGGCGGGCAACGTTCAAGAAGAGGCGGACCTTCAGGGCGGGCACCGCCTCCATGCGCTCGGCGAGAGGGACGAGGACGGGGTTCTGCGGGGGCTCATCGCCGTCCGCCCAGTGGCCGATCGAGTACGTGGCACAGCACCACGGTGTGCTCGGCCTCGCCGAAGAGACGTCGAGCGACGGCCGCGGTGCTCGGCGCTCCAGGGATGTCGAACTGCGACCACACGAGCTGCGGCCTCGCGCCAGCCAGCCCACCGCGCCGAGCCTCCGCCGCGAGCGCGAGCGGTGTACAGCAACGTGTTCGACCGCGGCGCGCTCAAGGCCGGCGAGCATCGACGTCACCGCTTCACGCTCGTTGACCGGCACGAGCTGCTGCACGCGCAGGGACGGAAGCGCACCGATGACCCCGCCCTGTTCGGCGAGCCCGGCGAGGCGCCGCCGCTCGCCAAGGCCCGAGACCCCGCCGACGACTACGCCGCGTAGCCCACCGCAGCCGCACACCCCTCGTTGACTCCACGGACCGCTCCTCGGCGCGTCCTGCTGCACCGCTCTGTCTTTCGCGCGGGAAAACGCCCAGTTCTGCCCCCAGCAGCTCCGGCGCGAACAGCGCGACCTTCTCTGCCTCGCCGACTCGCAAACCCCGGAGCAAACGCCGTTTCAGCAAAGGTGGCTTGGATCGGTTACCCTCCCGGCCGCGAACAGCTGCTTGCGAAGCAGCGCTGGCAAAGCGCTCACGACGTATTCGTGGCTTTCTGACGAAGCTATCCAAGCGGCCACTCGCACGAGAATGGGAACCACTCCAAGTCCGGCGTAGACAACCCAAGTCCACAGCGGGGAATGGTCGCTTTCCGATTCGCCCGTCGCACGCGCGAAGACAATCGCGATCGTTGCAAGAACGAAGGGCACGGCGAACAACCACTGTATCCAATCTACCTCCGGTGCGATTGCAGAGTGTCCCACAAATGTTGGGATTCCATCGATGTCCTCGACGCGCCCCGCAAAAAACACTCGAAACGAGTTTCGTCCTGAGCGCCCATCCGCGATTCTCATGATTCCATCGTCCGACACGGACACCGTGACATCGTCGATGGGGGCTGCGCCGACTGACTTCGGACTGGAACGCAGTGCGACGTGAACCTGACGCTCGCATCGCAGATAGTCTTGGAGCTTTGTCAGCTTCATGGTGCCCGGTGGACGGCTTCTCAGAGTCTGACTCATCCGCCTGCGCGAGGCCAGCGATCGCGCTCGAGCGCCTCGAGAAGCTCGCCGACGGCCGCTACAGCTACCGCACCAAGTACGGCCGCGGCGCTCGGACCCATCGCGTGATGACGGGCTCCGAGCTCATGGCGCGCATCGCTGCGCTGGTGCCGAGTCCGCGCCATCCGCTGCTCCGCTATCACGGAGTCTTCGCCCCCGGCCACTCGTGGCGAAGGCTCGTGGTGCCCAAGCCTCGTCGGCTCCGCGCGAAGCTCGTACGCATCACCGCGCGCGTACCGAACGAGCCTGAGTGCGGTGAGCGCGACGGAGAGCCATCGCCAGGCTGCGCGCATCACGAGCACGACATCGGCGGCATCGCACCCGCTGCGTACATCGCGCCGAGCGACGATGATGTCCGCGACATCGACCTGCTCTACGCCGCCGACACCGCGGCGCCGGACGAGCCTCCACCCTCCGCGCTCTGCTCACCGTACATCCTCACCGACGAGCACCTCCGCAGGCTCCTCGACGGCGCCCTCCTGATGACCCGACCCACCGCGAGCTGGGCCCACCTGCTCCGCCGCAGCCACGATATCGACGTGCTCGACTGCCCCAAGTGCCACGGTCGCCTGCGCCTCATGGCTGTGCTCCGCGACCAAGTTCAAGTCCGGCGCTTCCTACGTCACCTCGGCAGACCCGCCGAGGCGCCGCCGCTCGCCAAGGCCCGAGACCCCGCCGACGACTACGCCGCGTAGCCCACCGCAGCCGCACACCCCTCGTTGACTCCACGGACCGCTCCTCGGCGCGTCCTGCTGCACCGCTCTGTCTTTCGCGCGGGAAAACGCCCAGTTCTGCCCCCAGCAGCTCCGGCGCGAACAGCGCGACCTTCTCTGCCTCGCCGACTCGCAAACCCCGGAGCAAACGCCGTTTCAGCAAAGGTGGCTTGGATCGGTTACCCTCACGCCCCCCAACGATCACGACCGTTCAGAGGTCTGGGAGCGTCCCGAGGTTGTTGCTGCGATCGAGCGAGAGCGGGCGCGGCCTGGCAGCTCGTCTTCGTGAGCTTCGCAAGGCTCGGGGTCTGTCGCGTGAAGCAGCAGCCGAGCTCATCGGCATCCACTGGACCAGTTTACAGCGTGTCGAGAACGGCAAGACAAACGTGACCATTGCTTCCTTGGTTGCAACTGCTCTTGCCTACAAGGTTCCAATGAGTCACTTGTTCCCCCCTGCGGAAACAACCCATTCCGACGAAGCCCAGAAGACGACGGGGTAGCCCGGCCGAGTCGGGGCACGAGCTCCAAACGTTGTGCCGCGCCGAGGTTCGGTAAGCCTCGTCTGGACGGTCCATTCTGTCCGTGGAAGGGTCTTGCGTGACTCTAAGGAACCCGGCCAGATCTAGCTTGCCATCTTGAGCGAGTGGTGATCTAAGGTGGAGATGCGCCGCAACACAGCGATCGAAGAGACCATCGTGGCCAAGTACGTGGCGGTCAGCGGGTTGTTCGACGAGCGGGCCCGGCGTCTCTGGGCGGCTTCGGAGTCTCGGGCGATCGGGTACGGTGGCGATGCCTTGGTGTCGGCAGCGACTGGCCTTGCGAGGCAGACGATTCGCAATGGCCGTCGGGAATTGGAGTTGGGGGTCGCACTGACTGGACGAGTGCGTGGCCCTGGCGGCGGGCGTCCGCGACTCGAGCAGATCCAGCCGGGGCTCAAGGCGGCACTCGAAGCGTTGGTAGATCCGTTGACGCGCGGCGACCCGATGTCGCCACTTCGCTGGACGTGCAAGAGCCGCGCACAGCTCGCCGCCGCGATGGTGAAGGGTGGCTGGAGGGTGAGCTCCACGACAGTGGGTCGCTTGCTGCACGAGCTTGGCTACAGCCTCCAGTCGGCGCGCAAAAGCACCGAGGGCGCGGTGCATCCCGATCGCAATGCTCAGTTCGAGCACATCAACGCCACGGCCGAGAACTTCCTCGGGCGGCGACAGCCGGTGATCTCCGTGGACACGAAGAAGAAGGAACTCGTCGGCGACTTCAAGAACGCGGGAAAGGAGTGGCAGCCTCAGGGCACGCCGGAGAAGGTGCTGGTGCACGACTTCCCTGACGACGCGCTGGGCAAAGCCATCCCCTACGGCGTCTACGACATGGCGCGCAATGAGGCGTACGTCAGCGTCGGCCGCGACCACGACACGCCGGCGTTTGCCGTCGCATCGATCCGCCAGTGGTGGAGAACGATGGGCCTGCGCGCGTATCCCGATGCACACGAGATCTTCATCACCGCCGATGCGGGCGGCAGCAACGGCTATCGGCTTCGCGCATGGAAGTTCGAGCTGCAGAACTTCGCCAGCGAGTTCGGCGTCCGTGTTTGTGTCTCCCACTTTCCTCCGGGCACCAGCAAGTGGAACAAGATCGAACACCGCCTCTTCTGCCACATCACGCAGAACTGGCGCGGGAAGCCGCTGCGCACCTTCGAAACGGTAGTCGAGCTCATCGGTCACACGCGAACGTCTGCCGGACTCCGCGTCAAAGCCAAGCTCGACAAGGGCCGCTATCCCACCGGGATCGTCATCACGAAGGCCGAAATGAATCAGGTGGCTCTTCACAGGAACAACTTCCACGGCGAATGGAACTATGAGATCCGACCCCGATGAACTTGATCAACTTGTTGTGATCAGCCGCCTTACCCTCCGGAGCCCGTTTTTCTGGGACGGAGCCGCTGACGTTTAACTGGCCAGCGCGCTGCTGCCGATCACGCCGCGCCCAACCTCGTGACCGCGCCTCGCACGCTGGCCGGGCCGACTCACCTGCCCGTCGCCCTCTCACGGTTTCTTGGCCCGCAGGCCGTCGAGATGGCGCTTCACCACCCGAGCCGAGCCTTGTACGACGATGGGCGCCGTGCGCGCACGCACCATGACGAAGATGCCCAGGGCGGTTGCCGTCAGGAAACGCGCTTCGTCCACGGCCACGACGCCAAGCTGGAGGTCTCCCGCTCGTCGGGCGTTGGCCAAGGCATTCTGGAAGGCGGCCTGAACGCGCCCGAAGTATCGCTGGACGAAGGGTTCCCCGCTGGAATCGTCGCCCGCGAGCTCTACCGCCGTATTGCAGAGGAGGCAGCCAAGTCCCGAGGCGGGGCCCGCGGCATCCTTGCCGAAGCGCTCGAACAGCGCGGCGATCGAGTCGAGGCCAGCGTCGGCGGCTTCGAGCTGGCCGAAGACGTCGTTCATGAACTGCTGCTCGTACCGCCGCAGAGCCGCGTCGAAGAGCGCCTGCTTGCTGCCGAACTCCGCGTACATGCTGTTGCGGTTCACGCCGAGCTTCTCCACCAGCATCTGCGTCGAGGTGCCGGCGAAGCCGTGCGCGTGGAACAGCGCCATCGCGGATTCGACGAGGTCTCCTGGTTCGTAGCCCTTCTTTCGTCCCACGCGGTTCCTCTCGTTCCTGACTGGACCTTACACGCCCGACGTCGATGTCGGCCCGCTTGACGCCAATCTAACTGATCGGTTAGATTCGCGGCAACCATGGACACGTCCACGTGATCACGACCGAACGCAGCATCGACATCGAGGCGTCCGCTGACCGGGTCTGGGCAGTCCTCGGGCGCTTCATGCACATCGACGACTTCCATCCCCGCGGCAGCAAGATGGGCGTGCTCAGCGACGCCACCGCGGGCGTCGGCGCGTGCAGGCGTTGCCACCTCCAGGACGGAACCTCGATGGTCGAGAAGGTCATCGACTGGCAAGACGGTCGATTCTACCGGACCGAGCTCTCGGAGTTCTCGCTTCCCCTCAACAAGGCCATCGCCACTCTCAGCAAGGAGCCCGTCGATGCGGGGCGGTCGTGCGCGAAGATGAGCATGGACTTCGAGGTGAAGTTCGGGCCCATCGGCTGGTTGATGGGCAAGACGATGATGTCCCGGATGATGGGCGGACTGTTCCTCATCGTCCTTCGGGGACTCGAGGAGCGCGTCGTGCGCGGGCCGAAGACCGCTGCGAGCTGAGCGCGCCCTCCGAGGCCCCACGACCACGCGACCGCACACCTCAACCACCGCGCGACGTAAGAGACCAGGAGCCACGACCCATGCCGTTCGAGACCGTCCTCACCTATGCCTTGTACTTCTTCGCGCTGAACTACCTCGTGATGTTCGGCGCGTTCTTTTCCTTCAACGACTGGGCGCTCCGCTTTCTCTTCCGCTATCCGCTGCGGGCCGTCCTCGCGAACTCTCCGTCGGAGGACACGCTCCGCTGGACGAGCATTGGCATGATCTTTCACCGCATGGAGGCGAGCTTCGGCCTGGGTATCGCGGTGCTGGTGGGCTCGATGACCTATTTCAGTGCGGGTAACCTGAAGCTGCTGTCGGTGCTCTCGGGCGGCGTCGCAGCGCACGCGATCTTCGTGGCCCTCAATCACACCTTGAGCCACGCGGGCCGCGCCGAGTTCTGCCAGCAGCAGCACCTTCCGTCACAGGTTCGCACGACGCTGGGCGTGCTGCGCTTCGCAGGCGCCTTCATGGCTGTGGCCTACGGCCTGCTCGCCGTCTATGGGTTCAGCCACGGCTGAGATCCGTGCGCGGTCAACGCGCGACGCTGTGACGGCGCGTCCAGGAGCCCGGCAACGGCCTGCGCGCGATCGACCGCGCGCCCGCTTCCCGAGCGCCAGGGCCCTTGCGGCCTACGCCGGCGCGGTGCCGGAGCCTCAGCCGGTGGCGGTCTCGTCCGTGCCGGGGTGGCTCGCCGCCACGCGGAGTCGCACCAGCAGCCGGTTCGTTCGCGAACGCCACGTCATCGTCTCGAACACGTCGGCGAGCGCGCGGCGCCGGTTCTGCGGCCAGAGCACGTCCCACGTCGAGGCGAGCAGCGCGAGTCGCTCCTTTGCCGAGTCGCTCCTTTGCCGAGTCGGGCCAGTTCCACTGGGGCCGGCGAAGCGCATCGAGGACCATGCCTTCGACAGCGCTGGCCGCGATCTGACCGCCGTCGCAGCCGTCGGTGCGGCCTCGGTAGTAGCGCGGCGCTTTCGGGGCGGTCTTCTTGGTGAGCGCGGTGCTCATCGAGGTCGTCATCGTGCGGCCGCACCCTTCGCAGACCAGCAGGCCGCGAAGGAGGAAAGGATCGTCGCGCTCGTCGACCTTCGATCGCGTCGTGGTGGCTCTCGTCTTGCGTGCGACGATCGCTGCCTGCACGCGCTCGTAGAGGACCACAGGCAAGAGCGCGGTGTGCACTGCGGCCGCGCCATCGGGGCGACGACCGGCGTACACGGGGTTCTGCAGGAGGCGCAGAACGGAGCGCGCTGACCACTCGCCCCGCTTGCCGTTCTTCGCGATGAGCCGGAGAGCGTTCGCTCGCGCGACAAGCTCGGCGGTCGACTTGCCGCTCCCGGCCTCCGTGAAGAACCAGCGCACGACGGTCGCCTCCGACTCGACGATGACGAGCTGCTTCGTCTTCGGATCCGCGGCGTAGCCAAGAGGCACGCGACCTGCGGCGCGTTCTCCGCGGGCCTTCTTCGTGGCGCGGGCGTCGGCCAGACGCTCGCCGATCATGTCGCGCTCCAGCTCGGCGAAGGTCGCGAGCAGGTTGAGCTGCAGCCGCGCGAGGGAGCCGGCCTCGGCGTCGATGGCGCCGTGCACGACCGTGAGGCCGACGTTGAACCGCTCGAACACCCGCACGAGCAACGCCCAGTCGGTGAGCTTCCGCGTGAGGCGATCGAGCCGGTAGACGATGACGCGCTGGATGTCGCCGTCCTGGATGCGCGCGATGAGCCTCTCCAGGCTGGGGCGTTCGATGGTCGCGCCGCTGTAGCCCTCGTCGTCGAAGCGCTCGCCGATCGGGTACGAGCCTCGTGCATCGCAGCGGCGTGCCCGGCAGCGAGCCGGGAGCGCTCACGTTCGTGCAGAATTTCGGCGGCTCGCTCAACCTCAACGTGCACCCACACGTCGTCGCGACAGACGGGGTGTTCGTCCCCGCCGAACGAGGCGTTCGCTTCATCCCGCTCCCGCCACCGACGCGCGCAGAGGTCGAGCGCGTCGTGCTGCGCGCGCGCAAGAGCATCCTTCGCTGGCTGCGCCGTCACGGATATCTGGGCGAGCGTGAGCCGTCGCCCGAGCAAGACGACGCGCTCGACAGCCTACGAAGCTGCCAGCAGCTCGCGCTGAAATACGGGCAGCTCGTCGCTCTGCCCTCGGAGTCGGAGTCGCAGTCGCAGAGCACCGAGGGCGAGCGGCGCTTCGAGCGCAAGGCCATCCACTCCAAGCACTTCTGCACCGAGGACGGCTTCGACTTGGACGCGCGCGTGTTCATCGCAGCCGGCGACGATATCGGTCGCGAGCGTTTGATTCGCTACTGCGCGAGGCCAGCGATCGCGCTCGAGCGCCTCGAGAAGCTCGCCGACGGCCGCTACAGCTACCGCACCAAGTACGGCCGCGGCGCTCGGACCCATCGCGTGATGACGGGCTCCGAGCTCATGGCGCGCATCGCTGCGCTGGTGCCGAGTCCGCGCCATCCGCTGCTCCGCTATCACGGAGTCTTCGCCCCCGGCTACTCGTGGCGAAGGCTCGTGGTGCCCAAGCCTCGTCGGCTCCGCGCGAAGCTCGTACGCATCACCGCGCGCGTACCGAACGAGCCTGAGTGCGGTGAGCGCGACGGAGAGCCATCGCCAGGCTGCGCGCATCACGAGCACGACATCGGCGGCATCGCACCCGCTGCGTACATCGCGCCGAGCGACGATGATGTCCGCGACATCGACCTGCTCTACGCCGCCGACACCGCGGCGCCGGACGAGCCTCCACCCTCCGCGCTCTGCTCACCGTACATCCTCACCGACGAGCACCTCCGCAGGCTCCTCGACGGCGCCCTCCTGATGACCCGACCCACCGCGAGCTGGGCCCACCTGCTCCGCCGCAGCCACGATATCGACGTGCTCGACTGCCCCAAGTGCCACGGTCGCCTGCGCCTCATGGCTGTGCTCCGCGACCAAGTTCAAGTCCGGCGCTTCCTACGTCACCTCGGCAGACCCGCCGAGGCGCCGCCGCTCGCCAAGGCCCGAGACCCCGCCGACGACTACGCCGCGTAGCCCACCGCAGCCGCACACCCCTCGTTGACTCCACGGACCGCTCCTCGGCGCGTCCTGCTGCACCGCTCTGTCTTTCGCGCGGGAAAACGCCCAGTTCTGCCCCCAGCAGCTCCGGCGCGAACAGCGCGACCTTCTCTGCCTCGCCGACTCGCAAACCCCGGAGCAAACGCCGTTTCAGCAAAGGTGGCTTGGATCGGTTACCCTCACGACGACGCCGACGGAGCCTGTGCAGCCCCGCGAGGTCGTCGAGCGTGACGTCGTCGGCTCGCGCGTCGACCTGAACGACGACGCTCCGGCGGCCATCGCCAACCTCCGCGACTTCGCGATCCCCGACATCTGGGTCCGCTGGTCCGAGCTCTTCCGTGAGGACCCCGAGGTCATCCGCGACCTCGGCCGATACCACCCCGACTGCATCTGAAGCCTGCGCGCCGGATTGATCGATACCGCGAGGCCCGGCGCAGCGATGCCCCGGGCCTCTCGCTTTTTTGGGCGATGCGCGACGCAGACAGCCAGCCGCCTGGCTGTTTGATAGGTTCGGACGCATGTCGTCTGCCGCACACTCCACCTCCGCCTCGGCGGGGACTCGCCGCGTCTCGCGCCTCGTCGTCGCCGCGCTCACGGTCGCGGCGTTGCACGGTCCGACGGCCGCGCGCGCGGTACCCGGGCCCGACTCGGTGGCCGTCGTCGCGAATGCGAACGTTCCTGGCAGCGTGGCGCTCGCGGAGGCGTATGCGCGGGGTCGCGCGATTCCCGAGCGGCAGATCTGCCGGCTCGCGCTGCCCGTGCAGATCGATCTCTCGCTCGCGGAATACCGCGCGATGGTCGAGGCACCGCTCGCGGAGTGCCTGACGCGCGCGGGCGTCCTCGAGCGGATCGAGGCCGTCGTGCTCACGCGCGGCGTGCCGCTCCGCGTGATCGTGCCGGGCGACGGCGTCGACGAGCCGATCTCGCTCGCCGCTGCGCTCTCGGTCTGGCGTTCCGAGTTCGAGGGCGCGCCGCTGCTCGGTCAACCGCCCGGACGGGTGGCCGATTGCGGAGGCACGCCGTGTCGTGCAGCGCGCTGGAGCAATCCCGTCGAGCGGCGGCGCGTGTTTGCGGCGGGCTTCGACGAGACGCTGCTCGGCGTGCGCTGGCGGCCGCTGCTCGTGACGATGCTGCACGGGCGCAGCGACGCGGACGCGATGCGGCTCGTGACGAGCGGGCTCGAGGGCGATCGCGCGGGCCGCACGGGGGGCGGGCGCTTCCTCTTCATGAACGGCGCGGATCCCGCGCGCGGCTCGCTCGATCGCGAGTATGACGGGGTGATCCGGCGGCTCGGCACCGTCGGCGTGAGCGACACAGCGCGCGTGCCCTTCGACGCGAATATCGAGGGGCTGACGCTCGCGGCCTTCATCACGGGCACGGCGGCCATCGGGCGCACGATCGAGGGCAACACCTTCGTGCCCGGCGCGATCGTCGACAACCTCACGAGCTACGGCGCGGTGCCTCTGAACTTCGAGCCGATGGGCGAGACGCAGGTGTCGATCGCGCGCTGGGTCGCGCAGGGCGTCGCGGGCGTGCACGGCACCGTCGAGGAACCGCTCAGCAACTGCTTTCCTTCGCGGTATTTCGTGACCGACTACGCGGAGGGATCGACGCTCGCAGAGGCGTATTTCCGGCGACTTCCCTTCACGTATTGGAAGAATCTCGTGCTCGGCGATCCGATCACGGCGCCCTACGCCACGCGCCCGGTGGTCACGATCGAGGGGCTCGAGGCCGGCGACACGATCGCGGGCGCCCGGCGCGTGACGGTGCGCGCGACGGATCCGGACGGGCGTGCGCTCAGCGCGCTCGCGCTCTTCGTCGATGGCGTCGAGGTCGCGCGGGGCACGGGCGCGACGCTCGAGGCGTGCGTGACGCTCGACGCGGGCACGGACGTGCAGGTGCTCGCGGTCGCGCAGATCGGGTACGACGAGAGCGCGCCGGACGATCCCGCGTATTTCCAGCCGAAGGGCTGGACGGAGCGGCGCGTGTCGGCTGCCGCGGGGCCGACGACGTGCGTGGAGCCGATGGACGCGGGTGTTCCCGGCGATGCGGGACTGCCCGACATCGATGCGGGGAGCGCGGATGCGGGCGCGGCCATGCCCATGCCGGAGCGCGACGACGGTTGCGGCTGCGCGGTGCCGGGCGCGCGCGATACTACGCCGAACAGCGCGTTCGCGGCGCTGGCGCTGCTGCTCGGCGTGCTGTTGCGACGGAGGACGCGCCGAGGCTAACGCCGCAGGCGACGGCGCTGCGCGGCCCATGCTACGCCGCGCCGATTAGGCGTCGCGTTCCGCCGTCGCGCCACGCGCCCGCGGCCCGTGCGCCGTGCACCTCCGCGCGTCAGCGGGCGGGGGCGACTGCCGGTCCGTCCACCTGGAAGGGCGCCCACAACACCTGCGCGCGGGCGTAGCTTCCCGTGCGCGCGTAGCCGACGAGCCCGTAGAGCACGTTCCACCAGTGATCCCCGGGCGCGCTGGAGCCGAACGCGAACAGCGGGAAGAAGTGGAACTCCCAGGCGCGCACGCCGCGCTCGCGGCGCTCGTGCCAGTACGTGTTGAGCGCCACCTGGCTGACGCTGTTCTTGGTGCGAAAGCGCCAGTAGAGCGGAAACCCGACGGTCGCGCGGGTGCCCGCGTTCGCGTCCTCGAAGTCCCAGTAGAGCGGCGCGATCACGAGGTGTCGCCCGCTGCGGCCGCGCCGCGAGTACACGAGCGGGTGGATGTTGAATGTCGACGAGACCTCGTCGTGTCCGAACTGGATCGTGGGGAAGATCCAGGTGTTGGACGCGTCGCGCGTGTGGCTCCGCCAGTGCCCGAAGACGGGCGTCAGCCAGGTGTCGAAGCGCCCGCGCTCCCCGATGTGCGCGTAGAAGGGCAGGACGGCCGTTGCGGTGGAGCCGGGCGTGCGACGGTGAAACACGAGGGGCGGGATGAGCAGGTTGAAACTCTGCTGGCGCTCGTCGCCCCACGCGAAGAAGAGGGGCGCGACGGAGTCGAACCACGTCTCGCCGCGATGCCGTTGGTAGACGGGCGTGACGAGCGTCTGCTGGCCGTCGACGTCCGAGTAGCCGCCGAGCGGCGTGATCAGGCGCACGTCGCCGTCCGTCTCGCGCGCGTAGTGGAACGCGAGCGGCGGGATCGTGAGCGCGCTCCCGTCCGCGTCGTGGTGGTGGTGCAGGAGCCCCGCGACGCCCCAGTACTCGGAGTCCGCGGTGCTGTGGTGGTAGACCGGCGGCACGACCGTGAGCGCGCTGCCCGCCTCGTGGTCCTCGACGCGGAAGAAGAAGGGCGGCACGAGGCTGGTCGTCCGCGCGGCGCTGTCGAAGAACCACGCGAGCGGGAAGATGCCCCAGTCGACGTCCTCCCCCGACCGGATGCGCCAGAACGGACCGGCGAACGTGTGCGCGTGCTCGGCGTCCGCGAACGAGACCGTGAGCAGCGGCGGTAGGACGGTGTAGACCTTGTGCCCGCTCCGCCCCGTGAACACGAGCGGCGCGACGCCGAAGTCGAAGCCGTCCGAGGCGCTGCGGTAGTACACGGGGGGCACCGCCCACGAGGCGCTCGTCGCCCCGCGGAACGACCAGAAGAACGGGAAGACGACGTCCGCGGCGCCCTCGCGTCCTCGGCGCCGGTAGTACGGGCCCGCGAGCAGCTGGTGGTCGTCGGGCGTGCGGCGGTCGTAGACGAAGGGGAAGACGGCGATCGTGCGCACGTCGCCGCGCCGCTCGATCAGCAGCGGCGGCAGCACGAGGCGGTACGTGTCGCGCGGATCGGGGAGCCCCAACGTGTAGGGGACGGTCACGCTGCGGGGCGCGTCGTCGACGTCCCCCGGGGCGGGCTCCTCGGCGGCGGCCGCGGGGTCGCCCGCCTCGTCACCGTTCGCACCTGCATCACCGGTTGCATCTGCATCACCGGTTGCATCTGCATCACCGGTTGCATCTGCATCACCGGTTGCATCTGCATCACCGGTTGCATCTGCATCACCGGTTGCATCTGCATCACCGGTTGCACCTGCATCACCGGTTGCACCTGCATCACCGGTTGCGTTTGCCTCGCCGTCGGCGTCCTCGTCGGCCGCCTCGTCCGAGGCCCCGGTGGGCGCGACCTCGCGGACCTGCGCGGCGACGGTGTGGGTGGCGCCGATCGTGGCGAACACGAGGGCGATCGCGATCGCGAGGCGTGCGGCGCGGGTCATCCGGGCAAGCCCGCCGGGGGGAGGGCGGCGAGCTGCGCGAGGACGCTCGCGACGAGCTCGCCGCGCGGCACCTCGCGCTGTGCGCGGGCAGCGAGGTCCTTGAGCTGCACGACGCCGCGCTCGAACTCGGCGCCGCCGATCAGCACCGCGAGGCGCGCGCCGAGCTTGTCGGCGCGGCGCAGCTGGTTCTTCAGCGATTGGCCGCGGAGGTCGGCCTCGACCACGAGCCCGCGCGCCCGCAGATCGCGCGCCGCGAGCACGGCCTCGCCGAGCTCCGCGGGCGAGGCGGCGACGACGAGGACGTCGCAGCGCGGGGCCTCCGGCTCCTCCTGCCCGGCGAGCAACACGCGCTCGATGCCGAAGGCGAAGCCGATGGCGGGCGTCGCCGGCCCGCCGAGCTGCTGGACGAGGTTGTCGTAGCGGCCGCCGCCGCAGATGGTGCTCTGTGCGCCGAGCCCGCCGCCGCGCCCCTGGATCTCGAAGAGCGTCCGCGTGTAGTAGTCCAGCCCGCGCACGAGGCGCGGCTCGACGCGGTACGCGGTGCCGAGCGCATCGAGCGTGCGCCGCAGCCCGTCGAAGTGCGCGCGGTCGGCGTCGTCGAGGTAGTCGAGGAGGCTCGGCGCCCCGAGCGAGGCGGCCTTGTCGGCCTCGGCCTTGCTGTCGAGGATGCGGAGCGGGTTCGTCTCGAGGCGGCGGCGGCTCTCCTCGCTGAGCTGCTCGCGCAGGGGCGTGAAGTGCGCGACGAGCGCCTCGCGGTAGCGCACGCGCGTCGCGGGGCCGCCGAGCGAGTTCACGAGCACCTCGACGTCGAGCACGCCCACCTCGCGCAGGAAGGTCGCGAGCATGTCGATCATCTCGGCGTCCACGTACGGCCCCGCATCGCCGTAGAGCTCGGCGCCGGCCTGATGAAACTGCCGGTAGCGGCCCTTCGCGGGGCGCTCGCGGCGGTACATCGGGCCGACGTAGATCCACTTCGTGACGGGCTCCTGTCCGTACACCGCGTGCTCGAGGTACGCACGCACGGCGCCCGCGGTGCCCTCGGGGCGCAACGTGAGCGAGTCGTCGCCCTTGTCGACGAAGGTGTACATCTCCTTCTCGACGACGTCGGTGGCCTCGCCGATCGAGCGCACGAAGAGCTGCGTCGGCTCGACGATGGGCGTGCGCACCTCGCGGTAGCCGTAGCGCGCCGTGACCTCGCGGAAACGTCGCTCGAGGCGCTGCCAGCGGCCGAATTCCGCGGGCAGCAGATCGTTCATCCCCTTGACGGCCTGCAGCAGTGTCATGATCCCCTGCGCCCGGGTGTGGGGCCCGAGGGCGGTCGCTGCATACACGTTGCCCCCGGGGGGCGCAAGCGTGGGTTAGGGCTGGCGAAGGCCGTGAAATGCGGCCGTCGCGCGGGCGAGGAGCGCGGCGCGCGCGTCCTGCTCCGCAGGCGGGAGGTGCCGCGTGAGATCGGGGTGACACTGCAGCGCGAGGCGCCTCAACTCCTCGCGGCTCGCGACCGCGTGCACCGCGCTGCGCTCGGCGAGCGCCTCGGCGCTGCCGCGCCCCTTCAGCGCGCGGACGGGCGCGGGGCGCTCGGCGTCGTTGAGGTCGCGTGCGCGCGGCGCGCCGTGCAGCGCCTCGCGCCAGGGGAGCTCGCCGTGGCGCTCGTTCGGCTCGACCTCACGGGCCTCGAGGCGCGGCGCGCTGCCCTCGCGTGCGGCGAGCGCGAGCAGCTGCGTGAGGCGTCCGCGCAGCTGCGCGTGGATCGCTGCGCGCACGGCCTCGCGGGAGATCCCGGCGACCTCCTCCGCGAGCTCGCCGACGCGCCGCCCCGAGCGGGCGAGCGCCTCGAGCACCGCGTACGAGCCGGCCTCGTCGAGCGCGCCTGCGCGCCGCAGGTGGTCGAGCAGCGGGTCGAATCGCCCCGCGATCTGCACGCCGACGATGCGGCCGAGGCGAAGCGTCACGCGATGCAGCCGCTTGGCCCGATCGCCGACGACGACGTCGCCCTCGTGCGCCGCGCGCGCCGCCTGCGCGATCGCGTCGCCCAGCGTTGGGGCCGAAGCTCGCTTGCGTGCCGCCATGGGGGGCGTGTCGCACGCCGCAGCCGCGCGGGTCCAGTTCCCGCCGCGCTCCGCACGGCGCTGAATCGTGGTTCAGTGCGCGCCGCGCCCGCGGTGACGCGGCCTTGCGTGCCACGCGGGTCGCGCGGCAGCCCAGCGGTCCCGCTGGTCGCCCGATCCCGCTGGTGTCCGGCGGGCTGGGCGTGCAACGTCTCGCCTCGGCCCCCTCTCACGAAAGGCGACCGACGATGACGCGTGTTTCCGGTCCGACGCTGCGCGGAATCCTCCCGCACCTCGTGCTCCTCGCACTCGCCGGCTGCGGCGACGCAGCCGACCCCGACGCGGCCCTCCGCGATGCGGCGCCGCCCACCGATGGCGCGACGCCGACCGGCGATGCGGGCCCCGCGGACGCCGCGGTCCCTGCGACCGACGGGGGCGGCCCCCCGCCCGGGCCTGTCGCCGCGTGCGCGCCGCTGCCCGCCCCCGCGGGCGCGATCGTGCGCGTCGATCCGGGCATGGCGGCGTCGCTCCCGGCGCTCGTGCGGGACGCCGCCCCGGACACCACGTTCCTGCTCGCGGACGGCGTCTACCGCATGACGGGCGGCGAGTCGGAGCGGCGCATCGTCGTGCGCGCCGACGGCGTCACGCTCCGATCGGCCTCGGGCGACGCCGCTGCCGTCGTGATCGACGGCGAATACACGACGTTCGAGGTCCTCTCCGTGGTCGCGTCGCGCGTCACGGTCGCGGAGCTCACGATCACGCACGCGGTCGACCACTGCGTGCACGTGACCCCGCCTGACGGCGGCGCCGACGTGCGCGGCTTCACGATGCACGGCGTGCGGCTGCGCGACTGCGGCGAGCAGTTCCTCAAGGTGAATCCGAACACGGCGCGCAGCGCCTTCGTCGACGAGGGCACCGTGAGCTGCTCGGACTTCGAGCTCACGGACGCGGGCCGTCCGTACATCGAGCGCTCGCCCGGCGGCTGCTACACGGGCGGCATCGACGTGCACGCGGCGCGCGGGTGGCAGGTCCGCGACAACGACTTCCGCGGCCTGTACTGCGCGGGCGAGGGCCTCGCGGAGCACGCGATCCACTTCTGGATCGGCTCGCGCGACACCGTCGTCGAGCGCAACCGCATCGTCGACTGCGCGCGCGGCGTCGGCTTCGGGCTCGTCGAATCCGGACCCTCGCGCGCGTACCCCGACGACCCCGCGCCGGGGCTCTTCGTCGGCCACTACGGCGGGGTCATCCGCAACAACGTGATCGTCGCGGACGTGCCCTGGTACGACACCGGCATCGAGCTCGCGCAGGCGCGCGGCGCGGTCGTCGTCCACAACACCATCCTCGAGCTGCCGGGGGCGACGGGCTCTTTCTCGTCCATCGACACGCGCTTCGACAACGCGATCACGACCGTGCGGAACAACCTCGCGCGGCGGATCACGGTGCGGAGCGGCACGTCGACGGCGGACCACAACCTCGAGTCGATCGACCCCTCGCTCTTCGTCGACGCGGCGGGCGGGGATCTCCACCTGGCCGCCTCGGCGTCCGCGGCCATCGATCAGGGGGTCCCCGTCGCGGAGGCGACGCGCGATCTCGACGGGGACCCGCGCGACGACGGGGCCCCGGACCTCGGCGCGGACGAGCGCTGAATCGCGGTTCAGTGCGCGGGCGTCGCGTCGTCGTGCAAGCGCCGGCGGACGCTCACGCGTGCCGAGGCGCGCTCTGCGTCCGTCCGCGGGGAGGTCGTGAGCGCGCCGCCGAGCTGCCGCGCGAGCGCGTGGATCAGCTGCACGCCGAGTGAGCCGCGCGGGACGGGGAGGGTGAAGCCGGGGCCGTCGTCGAGGACGCACAGCTCGAAGCCCTCGTCGCGCAGCGTGAGCGCGATCTCGAGGGCGCAGCCGCCATCGGGCGACCGCCCGTGCTTGATCGCGTTCGTGACCAGCTCGTTCAGGATGAGCCCGCAGGGCACCGCGTCCTCGAGCGACACGCGCACCGGCGCGAGCCGGAACGTGATCGCGCAGTGCGGATCGAGCGAGCCCTGCAGATGATGCGCGAGCGAGCGCGTGTACGCGTCGAGCGGGACGCTGCCGAGCTCGTCGCCGCCGTAGAGCACCTGGTGCACGAGCGACATCGCGCGGACGCGGTCCGAACACTCGACGAGCGCCTCGCGCGCGGCGGTGTCCGTGAGCC
This sequence comes from Polyangiales bacterium, assembly GCA_964202905.1. Lineage (GTDB taxonomy): Bacteria > Myxococcota_A > Polyangia > Polyangiales > JADJQN01 > CAIUAC01. The sequence continues at coordinate 94,503 of CAXNJO010000013.1, read as the reverse complement.
GATCGGCCTGCATGTTCACGAGGCTCGAGACGATCTGCAGGTTGTTCTTCACGCGGTGGTGGACCTCACGGAGGAGCGTGTCCTTCTCGGCGAGCGAGCCGCGCAGCGCCGCCTCGAGGCGCAGGCGCTCGCGCAGATCGCGCAGCACGAGGAGCGCCGTCTTCGTGCCGCCGTGGAGGTCGGCGTCGAGCAGGGAGACGGCCGTCTCCGTGGGGATCGCCTCGCCGCGGGCATCGACGATCGTCCGCTCGATCCAGGTGGCTGGCGCCCCCGCGGCCTCGTCTCCGTCGAAGACCGCCGCGTGTCGCGGGTCGAGCCCCGCGAATCCCTCGAAGGTCGTCGTGAGCGAGGTCGGCGTCGCGCCGAGGAGGGCCCGCGCGCGCTCGTTCGCCGCGCGCACCGCGCCGTCCGCGTCGATGACGAGCGTGGGATCGGGCGAGCGCTCGAACAGCGCCTCGAAGCGACGCTGCGCGCGCGAGCGCTCGACGAACTCCGCGTAGAGCTCCGCGAGCCGCTCGACCATCGCGGGCAGCGCCTGTGTCGCGAGGTAGCGCGAGGAGGTGCCCACCTCGATGACGCCGATGACGCCGTGCGGCGCCGCGATGGGCGCCGCGACGAGGGCGTGCACGCCGAGCGCGTCGGCGTGGGCCCCCGCCGCACCGAGCGCGACCTCCCAGCGCGTCGCGTCGCCCTCGTCGCGCAGCACGGCCTGCGTGCGCGCCGCGTCGCGCGTGCGCTCCGCGAAGTCCGCGGGCGGCGCCGGTGCGCCCTCGTCGCGGTGACGTTCGTGTTGCGCGACGAGCGCGAGGCCCGGGCCGGTGGCGTTCGTCGTGCGCCAGACGCGCGCGCCGACGATGTCGAGCTCCCCGGCGAGTTCTTGGACGACGAGCTGCGAGGCCTCCTCGTCGCTCGCGGTCGCGAGCAGCCGCTCGGCGACGCGCCGCGCGACGTGGTGCTGCGTGACCTCGAACATCACGGCGAGGACGCGCAGCACGCGCCCCGCCTCGTCGCGCTGCGGGCAGAGCACCATGCGAAAGCGGATCTGCTTGCCGGATGCGCCCCAGTCGATGGCGGCGAGCTGCAGGTCGATCGCGAACTCGCGCGTGTGGACGACCTCTCCGGCGTAGGCGCGGCGGAAGAGGTCCACCATGCCCGTCACGACGGAGAACGGATCCGTGAGGATGTTGAAGCGCCCCACCGCGATCTCGGCGGAGGGCAGCCCCGTGAACTCCACCATCGCGCGGTTGAGCCAGAGCGCGACTCCCTCGTGGTCGTAGAGCTCGAGGCCGACCGGGACGTGTTCGAGCGCGGCGTAGAGGAAGTCGCGCTCCGCGCGCGTCGCGGCGAGCTCGCGCTCGAGGTGCGCGATCCGCGCGCGCAGGGCCTCTTCGGTTTCGCCGGAAGCGTCGCGCGCATCGCCGTCTTCGCCGCTGCGGCGCACGTTCTCCCGGGGGGTCGTCATCGCGCCGCATCAGACCGGGACGGCACCGCAGCGTCAAGGACGACCGGGTCGCGCCGATCGCGCAGGTCGCGCAGGCGGGCACGCCGCGTGCATCGCTCCTGCGATCATGACGACTCGGCACACCCTGGCACGCACGACGTCCCTGCTGCTCGCGCTCGGCGCTGCGGCATGCAGCGCGACGCACACCGCACCCAACGCCGCGCTGCCCGATGCGGCGCTGCCCGATGCCGCCCCGGTCGACGGCGACGTCCTCGATGCCGGGCCGCGGGACCTCTGCGATCCCGAGGACGCGCGCCGCGATCCGTGTCCCGTGGCGCTGTGTGACGGCCCTTCGCGCTGGCACTGGGACGGCGAGGCGTGCGCCGAGATCGACTGCGGGGCGTGTGTCGGCGCGGACTGCGCGACCACCGGGGCCAACAGCCTCGCTGCGTGCGAGGCGGCGCACGCCGCGTGCAAACCGCAGCGCTGCCGCGCGACGGGCGGAGAGTGGGCGTGGTGGGCGGAGGAATGCGGCGACTACCGCTGCGGCCTCCCGCCTCCGCAGGTCTGTCTGGTCGGCGCCCCCGCCTGCAACTGCGGCAGCGGTCGCAACTACGACGCCGACGCGGGTTGCGTCGCCGATCCGATGTGCGCCGTCGTGGATCCGCTCCCGCCCGAGCTGCTCTGCGCGCGGACGGACGGCACGTGGGCGGCCACCTGCTGCAACTCGGTGTGCGGCGTGGCGTGCGAGCTCGACTGCGCGGCGATGGCCTGCACCTGCGGCCCGCTCGAGATCTTCGACCCGGTGCGCGGCTGCGTGGTCGGACGTCGCTGCGTCGAGCGCACGCGCGGCGAGTCGTGCGAGGGTCCCGCGCGCTGCGGGGGCGGCACGCGCTGCTGCCAGTCGTGCGGCGGCGCGGGCTGCTTCGGCACGCCGACGTGCACGGACCCCGTGTGCGACGCGGACCCCGACACCGACCTCTGCGGGAACAACCTCCGCGCGCCCTGACGCCTCGGCGGGCGAGCGCGCCGCGGGGCGTCGTCGATCTCCCTGAAATCGCGAGGAACTCGGGCGAGCGTCACGCGTGCGCGTCGCCCGGCGCGCTGCGTTCGCGCTGCCACGTTTCGCGTGGACTTCTGCTCGCACCACGCGCCTGGCGATAACGGGAGCTGCGCGACGGGCACGGTCTGCGAGATCCTCCGCATCACCGGGACCTCGCCCGCGATGTATGCCCGCTGCGCGCTCGACGACAACGGCACGGCGGCGACGGGCTCGGCGTGCTCGGCGACCGGCACGCCCGCGTGCCGCTGGGGCACGCAGAGCTGCGTGAGCGGCGTGTGCGCGCAGCCGTGCGCCCTCAACAGCCAGTGCCCGAGCGGCACGCACTGCTCGCTGCGCGGCAACGCGCTCACCGTGGGCACCTTCGGCGCCGGCTCGCCGGCGGCCATCACCGGGATGACCGCCATCGAGACGGTCCCCGTGTGTCTCCAGGACACGGGCGCGGGCCTGCACAACCGGCAGGCGGGCGCCGCCTGCACGCAGAACGGCGACTGCAACAGCCAGTTCTGCGAGCGCTCGCTCGGCCTCTGCGTGGACCTCTGCACGAGTGACGAGTCCTGCCCCGCGGGGCTCGCCTGCGAGCTCGCCTACGTGCGCGCGCCGACGGGCATCGTCTCGACGCGCGTGTGCCTCTCGGCCTCGACCGAGGCGCTGCTCAGCGCGTACTGAATCGCCATTCAGCGCGTGAGGGGGCGCGCCCGCACCGCACACGCGATGCGCGGCTCACGCCCTTCGCGCCGGATGTCCTCGGCGCGGCGCCGTGCTCACGCTGCGCGCCGCGCGCCCCGGCCGCGAACGAGGTGCGTGACCGCCTCGCCGAGGCCCTCGAGCGTGAGCGGGAACATCGGGAACACCTGACGGATGACCTCGATCGTGTTGCCCGCCCAGTAGTGCGGCGCCTCCGGGTTGAGCCAGGCGCTCTTCTCGAAGTGATCGGCGAGGCGCTGGAGCCAGCGGATCCCCTCGAGGCGCTCGCCCTCGCTCGGGTCGATCGTGCCGCCCGGCGACATCAACTCGTAGGGGGCCATGAGCGCGTCGCCCACCACGATGAGCTTGTAGTGCTTGCCGCACTCGGCGAGCAGGTCGCGCACGAGCACCGGGTCGTCGAAGCGGTCGGTGCGGTAGACGCGTCCGTACACGCAGTTGTGGAAGTAGTACGCGCGAAAATCCTTGAAATGCGAGGCTTTGCTCGCAGCGCTGAAGAGGCGCGACACCGTGTGGATGTACGGGTCCATCGAGCCGCCGACGTCCATCAGCAGCACGACGCGCGTGCTCGGGCGCCGAGGTGGGCGCGTCACGACGTCGAGCTCGCCGGCGTTCTTCGCCGTCGCGTCGATGGTACCCTCGAGGTCGAGCTCCTGCTCGCCGCCTTCGCGCTCGAAGGCGCGCAGCTTGCGGAGCGCGACCTGCATCTGCCGCACGTCGAGCGAGAGATCGCTGCGGTACGGTCGATACTTGCGGGCGTCGGCGATCTGCACGGCGCTGCGGCCGCCGCCCGGCCCGCCGACGCGCACGCCCGGCTGATGCGCGCGCCCCGAGTGCCCGAACGGCGAGGTGCCGCCCGTGCCGATCCACTTGTTGCCGCCGTCGTGGCGCTCCTTCTGCTCGCGGAGACGCTCCTCGAACAGGCGGCGCAACTCCTCGAGGTCGAGCGCCTCGCCGAGCGCGGCCTCCTCCTCGGTGAGCGGCCGCTCGAGCTTCTGGGCCTCGCGGAGCCACTCGAGCAGCTCCTCGTGCACCTTCAGGGCATCCGCCGCGACCCCGCGAAAGTGCGCGGCGAACGCCTCGTCGAACGCGTCGAGGTGCGCCTCGGAGTGCACGAGGATGGCGCGCGCGACGTGGTAGAAACCGTCGAGCGACGAGCCGTGCAGCCCCGCGCCGAGCGCGCGGGCGAGCTGCACGGCCTCGGTGGTGCCGACGGGGACCTTGCGCTTGCGCAGCTCGTAGAGAAACGCGACGAACATGTGCGCGAGGGTAGCAGCCCGCGCCGCCCGCGACGGACTCGGCCCGTCAGGCCTCGGGCGCCGAGGAGACCGCGCGCAGCACGTCCACGTAACTCACGATGCCGACGAGCGAGTCCGTGTCCTCGTCGACGACGGGCAGCGCGCCGACGCCCGCCTCGAGCATCGTGTCGATGAGCTCGCGCAGCTCCGTGTCGGGACCGACCGTCGCGACGTCACCCTGCATCGCGCTCGACACGCTCGCGCGCAGCCGCTCGTGCAGCCGCTGGAGGCTGCGCTCGTCGAGGGGATGCGTCACGCCGAGCGAGCGCACGTCGCGGTCGCTCAGCATGCCGACGAGCTGGCCCGCGTCGCCGAGCACCGGCAGATGACGCACGCGCCGCTCGGAGAACACGTCGAGCGCGTCCGCGACCGTCTGGGTCGCGCGGATGGTGATCACCTCGTCGGTCATGATCTCGTCGGCTCGCATGCGTTGTCTCCTCGTGGGCCGGCCGCCGCGCCGCGGAAGCGACGCGTTCGATCCGGACGCTCAGGTCTCTCCGTCGGGGGCGGCGGGGTTCTCCGCGTCGTCCTCGCGCTCGGTCATGGTCGCCTCCGCGAGGAGCAGCGTGCCGGCGACGGACACCGCATTTTCGGGGGCGATCCGCACGACCTGCACCGGATCGACGATGCCCGCCTCGATGAGGTCGCCGTAGCGCCCGGTCGCCGCGTCGAAGCCGAAGGCCCCGCTCCCCGCGAGCACGTGCTCGAGGACGACGCCGGGATCGGCCCCGGAGTTCGTCGCGATCTGCCGCAGCGGCGCGACGAGGGCGGTCCTCAGGATCCGCGCGCCCGTGAGCCGATCACCCTCGAGCCCGCGTTCGACCTCGATCACCGCCGCCCCCGCGCGTGCGAGCGCGCCGCCGCCGCCCGGCACGATGCCCTCCGCGACGGCGGCCTGCGTCGAGCGGATCGCGTCCTCGACGGCCTCCTTGCGCTGCTTGAGCTCGCGCTCGGACGGCGCGCCGACGCGGCGGTCGGTCACGAGCACGTAGGGGTGGTCGAGCGAGCACTCCATGCGCTCGGTCGACGTCACGAAATAGGGCGACAAACAGCCCCGATCGAAGCGCATCCCCTCGACGATCTCGATGTTCGTCTCGGTCGCCCGCGCTTCTTCGACGGTGACGACTCCGTCGCCGCCGACACGATGCACCGCGTCGCCCACGAGCTCGCCGAGCGTGGCGTCGCCGTGCGCGGACACGGTCGCGACCTGCACCTTCTCGCTCCGCGACGACACCGGGCGCGCCATGCCTCGGAGCGCGTCGCTCACGGCCGCCGACGCGAGCGTCATCCCGCGCCGCAGCTCCGTCGCGCTCGCGCCCGCGACCACGTTGCGGAGCCCGTCGGCGAAGAGCGCGTGCGCCAGCACCGCCGACGTGCTCGTGCCGTCGCCCACCGCGTCGCCCACCGCGTCGTCCGTGCGGACGGCGGCCTGGCGCAGCATCTGCACGCCGAGGTCCTCCTCGGGCTCCTTCAGGTGCAGCTGCCGCGCGATGGTCACGCCGTCGTCGCACACAGTCGGCGTCCCCCAACGCGCGCCGATGAGGACGCTGCGTGAGCGCGGGCCGAGCGTGATGCGGATCGCATCGGCGAGGGCCGTCGCGCCCGTCAGCACGCGCGCCCGCGCGTCGTCGCCGAAGCAGAGCCGGGTGTGGCTGGTCATGCGCGCAGCTCCTCGGTGGGCGCCGGCCTAGAGCCCGAACGGCCAGGTGTCAGGCATCCCGTGCGGCTGCTCCGCGGGGAGCGGTGTGACGGCGTGCGTCTCGTCGAAGAACGCGTACTCGTCGAATTGCAGCGGCAACACCGCCTGGAAGCAGTGGCTCGCGCGCTCGGTCTCGGGCCGGAAGACGACGCCGATCGCGCGCTCGAGCCGCGGCACGAGCAGCTCGTCACGCACCGACGCGCGCCGCGGTCGGCGCAGATGCAGCAGGCCCGCGGTGAGCCCGGCGCGGTGGAAGAGGCCCTCGTAGCTGTCGTCGCGCGCGGGCCGCACGCGCATGATCTCCACCGGCTGGTCCCAGCCCGACGCCGCCGCGACCGTGCCGCGATCCGTGCCGAAGCCGAGGATGTAGACGTCCTCGCCGAAGCGCGCCCGGCGGAGGCTCCCGACGTTGTGCTCGCCGCGTGCGCCCATGTCCGTCGCCGTGGCGTCGCCGACGTGCGAGTTGTGCTCCCACACGACGGCGCGCGCGCCCGGCCCGCGGAAGGCGAGCACCGCCTCGAGCGTGTCGAACATGTGCTGATCGCGGAGGTTCCACGACGCCGTGGCCCCCTCGTTCATCACGCGGTAGTAGCGCTCGGCGTCGGCGACGAGGCGCGCGTTCTGGAGCGCGTCGAGGAAGGCGTCGCCGTTCGCGCCCGCCCACGCGACGCGCCGCTCGAGCAGGTCGCGCAGCATCTGCGTGACCTCCCGCTCGCAGATCCGCGCGAACCGCGAGCGTGCGGCCTGCCCGTAGGCTGCCGGGTCCTCGGCCCAGGTCGCGAGGCAGCCGTAGCGCTCGCGCGCGCGCCGCGCTGCAGCGGGATCGACGCGGTCGAGCCAGCCGACGACCTCGGAGATCGAGGTGTAGAGACTGTAGAGATCGAGGCCGTAGAATCCGACTCTTTCACTCGATGTCTTGTGTTCATAATTGTATTCTCGAATCCATGTGATCAGCTCGCGCGTCTCTGCGTTTCGCCACATCCAAGTGGGAAACCGGCTGAACGCCGACCAGCTGCGCGGCGCGCTCGGGAGCTGACGCACGTGCCGAGCGACCACCGCCGCGTCAGGCCAGTCCGCCTCGACCGCGACGATCCGGAAGCCACGCCGCAGGATCAGCTCGCGCGTGATCCGCGCGCGCATCCGGTAGAACTCGGAGGTCCCGTGCGTCGCCTCGCCGAGCAGCACGACGCGCGCGTCTCCGATGCGTGAGAGCAGCGCGCCGAGCGAGGCCTCGTCGATGTCGTCGAGCGGCTCGGCGCTTTCGCGGATCAGCTGCGCGACGCCGCGCTGCGCCGCAGGCCGCTCGCCGCCCGGCGCGAGGGACGCGGGCCAGCCGCCGACGCCGATGAGCGGCACGAAATGCACCGCGCCGAGGTCCTCCTGCGCGTGTTGCCCGGGACCGAGCTTCACCACGCGCACGAGTCGCTGTTCGTCGCGCGTCGGGCCGACGGCGATGACAATGCGCCCGCTCACCGCGAGTTGCTCCATCAGGGCCGTCGGCACCGTCGGGCCTCCGGCCGAGACGATGATCGCGTCGAAGGGGGCGTGCTCCGGCCACCCACGCGTGCCGTCCGCGCAGCGGAGGAGGGTGTTGTCGTATCCGAGTCCGGCAAGGCGCGCTGTGGCCGCCTCGGCGAGGACCTCGTGTCGCTCGATCGCGAACACCTCGGCCGCGATGCGCGAGAGGACGGCCGCCGCGTAGCCCGAGCCCGCGCCGATCTCGAGCACGCGGCTGTCGCGGGTGACGCGGGCCGCCTCCACCATCGCGGCCACGATGAACGGCTGGGAGATGGTCTGTCCGGCTGCGATCGGCAGCGGCCCGTCCTCGTACGCGCGCGCCGCGAGCGCCGGGGGCACGAACACCTCGCGCGGCACCTCGCGCATCGCGGCGAGGACGGCGTCGTCGGCGATCCCGCGCCCGACGAGCTGCACACGGACCATCTCCCTGCGCTCGGAGTCCCGGTCGAAAACCGCCATGCGCTGCACGTAGGCGCCGCACAGTACGGCGCCCATCGGTGCGTGATCGGAAGGCCGCGGCGCGCGCTGGGACGAACGGCCGGCGACGCGCGCTCGGTGCGCGCGCCAGCGGGCTCAGGGGCTCAGGGGCGCACGCGGCTCGCGTCGTTGGGCGGCGCGGAGAGGGCGCGGTCCGCGGCGATCCAGCGCGTCACCGGGATCGTTCCGTAGTAGCCATCGGAGAAGGTGCCAGCGGGTGCGCCGGCGTAGGTGAACTCGCCGCCCGCGGCCTCGTTGAGCATGAGCATCGAGACGCCGACGACCGCAGGCGTGCCGAGGTCGGAGAACGAGATGCGCGTCTCCACGAACGTCCCCGACTGGAACGTCGAAGGCGTGATCGCGGCCTCTTCCCACGCGCTGCCGCTCCAGCGCTGCACGCTCTGGAAGCTGTTGTCCGCCTTCCAGCGGAAGGCGTAGTCGGCCAGGAAACCGGCGGGGAGCAGCGGGGTCTGCGTGTTGTACGTGACGCCCGTCCGCGTCCCGCCGAGCACGCCGTTCGTGTCGAGGTACACGACGAGCCACCGCGTCGCGCTCCCGGAGCCGATGTCGGGCCCCGACATCCCGACGTAGAGCGACGTCGCGTCCCAGCTCAAGCGCGCGCCGTAGCCCGTCGTCGTCGTCGCGAACCGGTCGGCCGGGTCGAAGTCGTCGACACCATCGATGGCGATGGTGTGCCGATAGCCGGACGCCGCGCCCAAATCCCGAGCGCCGAGGTCGATCGCGCCCGCATCGGCCGCGCCGAGATCGCGCAGGCCCGCGTCCTCCGCGCCGAGGTCTGCCGCGCCGAGGTCGTCCGGGCCGGCGTCGTTGGCGCCGAGGTCTGCCGCACCGAGGTCCGCTGCGCCGAGGTCGCCCGGGCCTGCGTCGCCCGCGCCGAAGTCCGCTGCGCCGAGGTCCGCTGCGCCGAGGTCGGGCGATGCGGGAATCCGCGCGTCGCGGCCGAGGTCGAGCGGAGTGTCGCTGCCCGCTGCGCAGCCGAGCGGGGGCAGGGTGAGCGCGACGCACAGGACCGCGCGCGCGACCCGGAGGGAGAAGGAGCCCTTCATGGCATCGAGCGTACTACGCCTCCCGTCGCCGCGGATGCGCGCGGACACGCCGCCTCAGCTGCGGTATCGGCGGCCGCCTGAGAGCTGGTCCGCGAGGGAGGCGAGATCCTGCTCCTTCTTCAGCAGCGTGCCGAGGAAGGGCACCGCCCCCTCGAGCTTCACCGCGGTGAGCCCTGCGGCCTTCAAAACCGCGATCCAGTCGATGAGCTCGCTCGTGCTCGGGCGTTTGCGCAGGCGCTTCATCTCCCGCAACTCGTAAAACGCGGCGAGCGCCTGCTCGAGCAGCGCCTCGTCGAGCCGCGGATGGTGCACGGCCACGATGCGCCGCATCAGATCGGCGTCGGGGAAGTCGATGAAGTGGAACACGCAGCGCCGGAGAAACGCGTCCGGCAGCTCCTTCTCGTTGTTGCTCGTGATGACGACGACGGGCCGCTGCTTCGCGACGACCTCGTCGCCCGTCTCCGGGATGACGAAGCGCATGCGATCGAGCTCGTGCAGGAGGTCGTTTGGGAACTCGATGTCCGCCTTGTCGACCTCGTCGATGAGCAGCACGACGCGCTCGGGGCTCGCCATCGCCTCGCCGAGTGGCCCGAGGCGGATGTAGCGGCGGATGTCCTTCACGTCGCCGTCGCCGAAGCGCGAATCGTAGAGCCGCTGCACGGTGTCGTACACGTACAGGCCATCCTGCGCGCGGGTCGTCGACTTCACGTGCCAGCGCAGCAGCCGCGCGCCCAGCGCGGCCGCGAGCGACTCCGCGAGGAGCGTCTTGCCGGTGCCGGGCTCGCCCTTCACGAGCAGGGGGCGCTCGAGGACGAGCGCGCAGTTGACGGCCGACTCGAGGGCCTCGCTGGTCAGGTAGCTCTCGGTGCCCTGGAAGCGCTGGAACTGGCTCATGCGCGGGTCTCGTGATCGTTCGGGTGTCGCGCTCGGGGCGCCCGCTGTGGCACGCGTCGGGCCGGACGCCCGCGCGGCGAGCGCCTCGACTCTAACACCGCGGGGGGAGGGCGCACGCGGCGGAACCGACCGCGCGTGGGGGCGCGCCGGGCGTCGAGGACGGCGCCGTGCGGGCGCGATCTGCTACCCTCGCGCTCCGCGATGCGTCGCCCGCCACGGAACCTGGCCTCCGCGCTCGGCGTCGCCGCGCTGCTCGCTGCGTTCGGGTGTGAAACCGGGGTGCCCGATGCGCTGCGCGTCGGCGGCGCGACAGGGTTCGTCCGCTGTCTCGCACTGCCCGCGCCCGAGTCTCGCGCGTGGGCGGTCGGCGACCTCTCACTCGACCTCCGCGGCCGCTCGCTCACGCTGCGCGCGTCCCGCGGGACCTTGCGGATTGCGGCCTTCACGGGCCCCGCGCCGGTGGTGCGGGACACGTCTCCCGCGCTGCGCGCGCTCGTCGCGGGCCATGCGGACGTGCTCCTCGTGCTCGGCGGCCTCGGCGACGATCGCGCGTCAGCCGAGCACATGGCCCGCGCGCTCGCAGACACCGGGCGACTCGCGCTCTTTCTCGCGGGCGGTCGCGACGCCCCGGACGTGGTCGCGGCCGCGCTCGCTGCGCTCGATCCGGATGCGCGCGACCGCGTGCTCGACGTCTCCTCGCTCGAGCGCGTGGCGTTCGGCGAGGCGGAACTCGTGCCGATCGCAGGCGCTCCGGGTGGGCGCTACGCACGGAGCGCCGACGCGTGCGGACATGTCGCGGCGGACCTCGACGAGCGGGCGGCAGCGCTCGGTGAAGCGGGCAACACGGCGCGGCGCGTGCTCGTCAGTTGGGCGGCGGCTGCACCCGCTGCCGGCGTCGATGGCGCGGAGGCCGGGGACGCGGGCCTCGCGCGCTTCGCGTCGCGCATCGGGGCACGGGACGCCGTAGCCGCGTGGCCGCGCGAGCAGGCTGGTCGTGCGCTCCCCGGTGCCGGACTCCGCCGCGTCGTGCCGCCGCTCGCGGGCTTCGCTGCGCGGACGTCGGAGGGCGGCCGCGCAGGAACGGGGGCGCTCTGGCTGACGCTCGGCCCCACCGGACTCACCGCCGCGACCGAGTCGGCCCGACCTTGACGTGGCGCAGCGCACTTATGGCGAGTCGGTACCCCGAAAAACCGTGGAAAACAGGGCAGACTCGTGCCTTGACTCCCTGACCCGCTCTTCTATAGTTCGCGCCCTTCGAGCCCTCGGGCCGGGGAACGCGCCATGGCTGAGTTCAGTCTCGATGTGAATGATCTCGACGACCTGGGGAAGGACTACTCCTTCCCCGTGAGGGCGTCGTGGCTCGCGCATGAGCTCGAGGGCTGCCCCGGCGTGCGACCGCCCCCGCCCGGCGTGGCCGACGGCCTCCTCGAGGTCCACGCCCAGCGGTCGGGCAGTGAGTATCTCGTGCGTGGTCGCGTGCGTGCGACGCTCGTCTCCGACTGTTACCGCTGCCTCGAAGACGTCGTCTGTCCCGTCGAGGCTTCGCTGACTGCGCTGTGTGCGCCCGCGAGCCCTGCACGCGTGGAGACGGGTGGACGCTCCGAGGGGGGCGGGCGAGCCGACGCGGTCGGCCGGCCGGCGCGCGCGCCCGGCAAAGGCAAACACCCGTCCCCGCCCGAGGACGACGACGCCGACGACCTCGCGTCGGACGAACTCGAGCGCGAGATGTTCGTCGGGGACGCGATCGTGCTTGACGCCCTGGTGCGCGAACACGTCATCCTCGAGGTCCCGATGCAGCCGCTCTGCCGCGAGGACTGTCCTGGGATCGCGATCCCGGAGCACATTCGCGGCCCCGCGAATTTTGGCGAAGAAGAGTCGGGGGGAGGTGCGCTTCGTGCCGCCCTCACGAAGCTCGAGACGAAGAAGTAAGCCGAAGTCAGTAAGAAGGAGTGTCCCCGTGGCGGTACCCAAGCGCAGAACGACCCGCAGCAAGCGCAACATGCGCCGCGCCAACCATGACAAAGTGGTCGCGCCGAATCTTATCCCCTGCCCGAACTGCGGCGAGGTGATGGTCTCGCACCGCGTGTGTCCGGCGTGCGGCCACTACAAGGGCCGCGCCGTGACCAAGAAGGCCACCGCCGGCGCCTCCGAGAGCTGAGCGCCGCGCCAGTGGCCGAGGCGTCGCGCATGTTCGATCTCCGCGGCAAGGTCGCGATCGTCACCGGGGGCTCGCGCGGCATCGGCCGCGCAGTTTCCGAGACGCTCGCGCGCGCCGGCGCGCACGTCGTGGTGAACTACGCGGGCAACGAAGCCGCCGCGCAGGCGGTGGTCGCCGCGATCATCGAGGCCGGCGGTCGGGCCGAGGCGAAGCAGTTCGACGTCGCCGACGCGGCGGCCGTCGATGCAGCGATTACCGAAGTGCAGAAGCGCCTCGGGCGCCTCGACATCCTCGTGAGCAACGCCGGCATCGCGCTCGACCAGTTGCTGATTCGCGTGAAGCCCGAGGAGGTCGAGCGGACCTTCGCGACCAACGTCTCCGGCGCGATCTGGTGCGCGAAGAGCGCGATGCGTTTCATGATGCGGCAGAAGACCGGGCGCATCATCCACCTCTCGAGCGTCGTCGCCGAGTCGGGCAACCCCGGGCAGGCGGTATACGCCGCTTCGAAAGCCGCGCTCATCGGGTTGACGAAGACCCTCGCGCGGGAGTACGCCTCGCGCGGCGTGACGGTCAACGTCGTCGCGCCCGGCTTCATCGAGACGGATATGACAGCGGGCTTGCCGGACGACGCGAAGAAGTCGATCCTCGCGCAGACCCCCGCAGGACGCACTGGGCGTCCTGAAGAGGTCGCCGCGGCGGTGCTGTACCTCGCGAGCGATGAGGCCAGCTACGTGACGGGGCAGGTCCTGCGCGTGAACGGCGGAATGTACGTTTAAACGGCGAGCGCGGTGTGGGCGCCTACCCCGGAGAGACTCGGATGGACATCGGACAGAAGGTCAAGGAGATCGTCTCGCAGCAGCTCGACGTCGACGTGAACGAGGTCAAGGAAGGCTCCGCCTTCATCGATGACCTCGGCGCCGACTCCCTCGCGATCGTCGAGCTCGTGCTCGCCTTCGAGGAGCAGTTCGAGATCGACATCCCGGACGAGGACACCGAGAAGATCCGCACCGTCGGCGACGCGGTGACGTACATCTCGAGCCGCACAACGGTCAAGTGACGCCACGCCGGGAGGCGCAGGTACGACACCCGGAGGATCGTCGCCGCGCGTCGTGGCGTGGCGGTCAGAGGACAGGCGGTTGGCTGTAGCGGGGCATGGGCGCAGGCCTCCTTGGGCGTGGGTGCCCTCGGCATGGCGGGCGCCCGTGCCTTTCGCTCATGCGCGTCTCCAACAACCTGCACAGGCTTCCGGCACCCACGTCGTGCGGGCCTTTGCGCGTCGTTGATGACGGAGTGTCTTTCGGTCGTTTCACCGTGAGAGGCGAGTCATGTCCACGTCCCGTCGCGTCGTCATCACCGGAGTCGGCATCACGAGTCCCTGCGGGCTCGACGCCGCGACCACCTGGGAGAACGTGACCGCCGGGCGGAGCGGCATTGCGCCGATCACGCTCTTCGACGCAAGCGAGCATCCCTGCCGGATCGCGGGTGAGGCCAAGGGCTTCGACGCCGAGAAGTGGGTCGAGAAGAAGCGCGTCCGTGAGATGGACCGGTTCATTCACCTCGCGCTTTCGGCGGCGCAGATGGCGATCGAGAACGCCGGTTTCGCCCCCGACGACGCGCTGCGCGACGAGACGGGAACATTCGTCGGTGTTGGGCTTTGCGGCCTCGAGACGTTGGAGCGCAACGTCCACGCGCTCGCGGCGAAGGGCCCGAAGAAGATCAGTCCCTATTTCATCCCTGCGACGATCGCGAACCTCGCTCCGGGCCAGATCAGCATGCGCTGGAACTTGCGCGGTCCGAGCTACACGACGACGAGCGCCTGCTCCTCGAGCGGACACTCCATCGGCGAGGCTTTCAAGTGGATCCAACGCGGGGCGCTGCGGGCTGCGGTCGCGGGTGGGGCCGAGGCGACCGTCACGCCGCTCGGCGTCGCGGGGTTCACGGCGATGCGTGCGCTGTCCACGCGCAACGACGAGCCGGAGCGCGCGAGTCGTCCTTACGACAAGGGCCGTGATGGGTTCGTGATGGGCGAGGGCGCCGCGATGCTCATCCTCGAGGATCGCGAGGACGCGCTCCGCCGCGGCGCCACGATCCTCGCGGAGATCGTGGGCTATGGCACCTCTGCGGACGCCTACCACCTCACGCAGCCCGCGCCCGAGGGCGAGGGGGCGCAGCGCGCGATGCGCATGGCGATTCGCGACGCCGGCATCGACCTGGACCGTGTCGACTACATCAACGCGCACGGCACGAGTACGCCGACGGGCGACATCAACGAACTCAAGGCGATCCGCGCCGTGTTCGGCGATCGGGCCATCGGCGGCGGGCTCTGCGTGTCGAGCACCAAGAGCATGACAGGCCACCTGCTCGGCGCCGCGGGCGCGCTCGAGGCCGCGCTCTCGGTGTTGGCCATCCGTGACCGCGTCCTCCCGCCCACGATCAACCTCGACGACCCGGACGCTGAGGCCGCGGGCTTCGATCTCGTCCCGCACACGGCGCGTGATCACGCGATCGACGTCGCGCTCTCGAACAGCTTCGGCTTCGGTGGGACGAACGTCACGCTCGCCTTCGCGCGGCCGACGTGAGCCTGCGTGGGCGTCGCCGCGCGCGCAGCGTGAAGCCGGGCCGACGCCGTCTGTGTGCGCGGGGCCGGGCGTGAAGATCCCGCGCGACGCCGCGTTCGATGCGGAGGCGAAGGCACACGCCCTCCGCTGGTCGTGCGAGGACTGCGCGCTCTTCGACGAGGCGAACGAGCGCTGCGCGCATGGCTTCCCAACGGCCGAGCATCGTCGCGCGCACAATGAGCGCACGTCGCTGCTCGTGTTCTGCAAGGACTTCGAGCTCCGC
Source organism: Polyangiales bacterium (assembly GCA_964202905.1). GTDB lineage: Bacteria > Myxococcota_A > Polyangia > Polyangiales > JADJQN01 > CAIUAC01. The sequence continues at coordinate 79,345 of CAXNJO010000013.1, read as the reverse complement.
TGAGCGCGTCCTTGCCCACCGCGCGCGCCGCGCAACGTCGAGGCGCCTGTTGGGCTTCACCGGTTCTGACGTACCCTGCGCGGGCGCCGCGAGGCGCCCGTACAGGTCTGCGTGCCCGGTGGCGCTCGGGGCGCCCCGTCAGAAAGGCGGAACGAGCTGGATTGTCTCCGCGCGATCGGCGCCCACCGAGACGAGTCCGACCGGGCAGCCCGCGAGCGCTTCGATGCGCTGCACGTACGCGCGCGCGGCGGGCGGGAGTGCGTCGAGCGAGCGGCAGTGCGAGAGCGGCTCGCGCCATCCGGGGAGCGTCTCGTAGATCGGCACGAGGCTCTCGAGATCGTCGTACGGCAGATCGTGGAGCGTCTCGCCGCGGCGCTCGTAGGCAACGCACACGCGCACCTCGTCGAGCCCGCTGAGCACGTCGAGCTTCGTCATGGCGAGGGCGCTGGTGCCGTTGATGCGCACCGCGTAGCGCAGCGCTGGGATGTCGAGCCAGCCGCAGCGGCGCGGGCGCCCTGTCGTCGCGCCGAACTCGCCCCCCACCGCGCGAAGCCGCTCGCCCTCCGGACCGTGAAGCTCCGTTGGGAAGGGGCCGCCGCCCACGCGGGTCGCGTACGCCTTGGTGATGCCGATGACGCGGGTGATCGCGGTCGGCCCGATTCCAGCGCCTGCGCAGGCGCCGCCTGCCGTCGTGCTCGAACTCGTCACGAACGGATACGTGCCGTGGTCGACGTCGAGCATCGTCCCCTGCGCGCCCTCCAGCAGGACGTTCTGTCCGCGGCCGACGGCCTCCGCGACGATGCGAGCGGTGTCGCACACGTACGGCCGCAGCCGATCGCCGTAGGCGAGGTAGACGTCGAGCACGTCGGACACCGTCGGCAGCGTGCCGCCGAGCGCGTGCGCGATGGGCGCCCAGGCCGCGAGGTTGGCCTCGAGGCGCGGCTGGAAGCGGGCCCGGTCTAGGAGATCCCCGAGGCGCACGCCGCGGCGCGCGGCCTTGTCTTCGTACGCCGGGCCGATGCCCCGCTTCGTCGTGCCGATCGCGCCCGCGCCCGCCTCGGCCTCGCGCAGGCGATCGATGATCGGATGGTGCGGCAACACGACGTGCGCGCGATCGCTGATGGCGAGGCGCTCCTGCGCCGCGCCCGGCGCGAGAAGACCGCGGCTCGCGATCTCGTCCATCTCGCGGAGCAGCACGGCGGGATCGACGACGGTGCCCTGCGCCAGCACGCACCGCGTGCGCGCGTGCAACACGCCGGATGGGACGAGGTGGAGCACCACCTTCTCGCCGCCGACCACGAGGGTGTGACCCGCGTTCGCGCCGCCCCCGTAACGCACGACGACGTCGGCGTCCTGCGTGTAGAGGTCGACGATCTTGCCTTTGCCTTCGTCGCCCCACTGGGCGCCCACGACCACCACGACTGCCATGGCTCGACCGTCCTTCGCGCCCGCGGGCGCTGCCCCGGAGACCTTAAGTTTCGCGCCCGCTCATAGCACGGCGGACGAGCGCCTCGACGCGCGTCGCGTCGAGCGGATCGACCTCGACCGCGGCGCCGTCCGCGACGGCCAGGAGGTGGGTCCCGGTGCCCTCCGCGAGCAGCGCGGCGTCGTGGCCCCAGGCGCGGGCGTAGGCGAGGGCCTCTGTCGCCCCGGGGCCCGGCGCGATCGCGACGGAAAGCCCCGCCGCGCGGAGCGCGTCGGCGATCGCGGTGCGCCGGGCCGGCTCTGCGGCAGCGAGCGCGATCCGCAGGGGGCGCTCGGCGGCGAAACGGCGCCCTGCGTGGGCGAGCGCCCACTCGAGGTGATCGAGGTCGAGCGCGAAGCCCGTCGCAGGCGCGGGAGCGTCGAACTGCGCAAGGAGGTTGTCATATCGACCGCCTGCGCCGACCGCCTCGCCCGGGCCCTCCGCGAGGAGCGTGAAGCGAACGCCCGTGTAGTACGCGGAGCCGCGGACGTCGCCGAGATCCACACCGACGAGGTCGTCGCCGAGTCCGAGGAGCGAGAGCCGCGCTGCGACGGCCGCGAGCTCGTTGAGCGCGCGCTGGGACGCGTCATCCGCGAAGATCGCACGGGCGCGAGCGATCGTCGGGGCGGCCGCGCCGTCGAGGTAGATCAGCGCGTCGAGGCGTGCGCGCGCATCCTCGCGGACGCCATTCGCCCGGAGAAGCGCGTCGAGGGCGGCGCCGTCCTTGCGGGCGAGGGCGTCGGCGGCCGCGTCGCGCACACCCGCGGGAACCGCATCGAGGGCGGCGCGCCCGGGCACGACCTGCCCGAGCTCGATCCGGAAGTCGACGAGGCCGACCGCGCGGCAGGCGACCGCTGCGAGCGCGATGACCTCCGCGTCGCCGTCCGGTCCGTCGACGCCGATGCACTCGACGCCGCACTGCGCGATCTGACGCTGACGCCGGGCGCGGCCGCGTCGCCGCCGGATCACGGTGCCGTCGTAGCAGAGACGCCAGGGCGCGGGCCGGTCGGCGAGGCGCGTCGCCACGATGCGCGCGATCTGCGGGGTGATGTCCGGACGCAGCAGCGCGACCTCGCCCGTCTCGGGCTCGACGAAGCGCAGCAAATCGCGTCGATCGACCGTCGCGAGCCCGCGTTCGAGCACCTCGGCGTGCTCGAAGGGGGGGGTGGTGACCAGATCGTAACCGTGAAGCGAAAATGTTCGCAGGAGCCGGGCACTGAGCGCCCGGCGATCGGCGCTCGAAGGATGCAGCAGGTCGCGCATCCCCGAGGGCGGAGCGAGCGGAGCGAGGCGGCGGCGCGGGGGGTCGCTCACAGCCGAGCGCGGGTAGCACCGGCGAGCGCCCGCGGTCAAGCGATTCGGGCGAGTCCGAGGCGCACCAGCAGGATCGCCGCGACCCGCGCGTCGCCCGCCGGGTCGCCGTTTCCCGAACCGAGCGTGCGCATCGGGATGGGCACCGCGAGGCGCGCGAGCCAGGCTCGTGCATTGACCGGGAGTCGCGCGGGGTCGAGGCCCGCCGGCGCCGGCTCGACGCGTGAGAGGCAGACGTCGGGGCCGCCGCCGAGCAAGCCCTCGTCGAGTCCCTGCGCGAGGCGGCGCGCGACGCCGTCTTCGAGGATCGACCCCGCATCGAGCCCGAGGGGGAAGGCGCTCTCTGGGACGTCGGCGCCGCGCCACAGCGTCGCGCGCCCACCGACCCATCCGAAGAGGTCGAGCAATTTCTCGCGGACCTGCGCGGCGATGTGCCGGAACAGACTCACCGGCTCGACGAGCCCGAGCGCCGTGAGCGTGTCGCCGAGGCGCCCCTCGAAGCGGGGCAGCACCGCGAGCGCCATGTCGAGTTCGCCTCGCGAGAGCACGCCGCGCGCGACGAGGAACTCACCGAGCAACTCGCTGGCAAGGTTCGAGCGGACGTACGTCGGCGCGCCGCGAAGCACGTAGACCTCTTTGCGGACACCACCCTGCTCGCAGAGCAGCAGCCCCGTGTCGGCCCGGGCGATCATCCCGGCGAGCGCGACGACGAAGCCGCCGTCCTCGATGCGATAGGTCGCGTCGGGCTCGACGGGCGCCGCCACCTCGCGCGTCGTGGCGTCGACGGTCGCGCGCGGGAAATGGCGCGCGAGCCCGTGCACGTCGGACACGGCGCGGAACGCAGCCCCGCCCGCGCTCACGCGATCGCGGGGGTCGATGCGTCCGGTGGCGATCGCCTCGACGATGCGCGCGTAAGACCAGGGGCCCCGCCGTTCATCGCTCGTCGTGAGCACGACGTAATCGAGCGCCGGGAGCTCGCCCGTTGGCGGCGACTCGGGATCGACCATCGGGGTGAGGGCGTCGTCGTCGAGGATGCTCTCGGGCGTGGCCCGGTGCGCGCCGATCAATGCGTTCACCGGCGGCGTGAGGGTGTCCGAATCGCGCGCTGCAGGGATGGGAAGGGGGCCGGGCGGCGCCGCATCGAGCATCGCGACGGCCGTCCGCACGAGCGCCGCGAGCTCCGCGCGCATCACGGAAGCCTCGACCGGCGCGAAGGGCGCGAGTGCGTCTCGCAGCGCGTCCGCGGAGTCCGTGCGCCGCTCGCGATCGCCCTCGAGCGCGGCGAGGACCACGTCGCCGAGGCCGCCCGGCAGCACGAGCGCACGTTCCCGGAACGCGCGCACGTCGCCGTCGCGGATCGCGAGCAGCACGGCGAGCTCCGACGCGCCGGCGAAGAGCGGACGCCCGAGAAGCAACTCCGCGAGGATGACTGCGGCGCTGAACACGTCCGCGCGCTGATCGAGCCGCTCCCCGCGCACCTGCTCGGGCGCGAGGTAGCCGAGTTTGCCTTTGGCGCGCGGCGACCCGCCCCCCGCGTCGCCCGCGCTTCGCGTGACGCGCGTCGAGGCGATCCCGAGATCGGCGAGCTTCACGTCTCCGTGCAGGGAGAGCAGCACGTTCGAGGGGCTCACGTCGCGGTGCACGACGCCGAGCGGCACGCCCTCGTCGTCATGCGCGGCGTGGAGCGCGGCGAGCCCGGCGAGGAACTCCCGTGCGACGAAGACCGCGAGCGAGACATCGAGCGCCCGCCCGGTGCGCGTGAGCCATCGGGTCAGTCGCCCGAGATCCAGTCCTGCGACCAGTTCGAGCACGAGATAGGGCGTCCCGTCGGCCTCGCCTCCGCCGAACTGCGCGACGACGTTCTCGTGGCGCACGAACGCGCCGATACGCCGCTCCTCGAGGAACATCGCGCGCGCCTCTCGGTCCGCCGTGAGCGCGGGGAGCATCCGCTTGATGACCACCGTGCGAGAGGGCGCGTCGCGCACCGGCCCGAGCTCGCTCGCGCGGAAAACCTCGGCCATGCCCCCCACCGCGATCCGCTCGAGCAGTTGAAAGCGATCGAACCGGGCATGCTGCGCGGGAGCGTCAGGCGAGAGCAGGCTGCGCACGGGCCGAGGGTGCCACGATTCGCGGGGGGCGCGCGAGTGCCGCGGCGGGCCGTCGCGGGGCGGGACGCCACGCTTGACCGCCCCGCACACGCGGCGGATAGACGTCCTCGTCGACCAAAGGCCGTGCCGGACCGCGCAGGTGCGCCGTCTCCGCACCGGCAAGGATGGGTGCCATGGCGGTGTCTCGGATGGCGTCGGTCGCAGTCGTGATCACCACTGCGCTCGTGGGCGCAAGCGGCTGGTCTGTCGCGTCCCTGCTCCTCGGCAATTCCGCTGGGGAGCCCGCCTCGCTTCACGGCGCGCGGCTCGGTCAGACGGCGAGCCAGCTACGCGTGGCCTTCCAGCCCCCCGGTGGAGGCCGCTTCCGCGCTGCGGCGGGCGTGACGGGCGCTGGAGACCTCACCCTCGCGTGGGAGCCGATGCCCGGTGCGCCCGGTGCCTCCGCGCCACGCGAAGTTCGCTTCGAGCTGCACGCGGGACTCGTCGTCGCGATCCGCGCGATCGTTCCGGATGCGAGCCCAGCCGCCCGCGGGCCCGCGCTCCAGGTCCGTGACGCCTCGGTGTCCTCCCGCTCGCAGAAGCCCGATCAAACGGTGTCTCTCAGCATCCTTGCGAGGGACTGCCCCACGCACGCCGCAGAGGTCCGCGCCCTCCTCAGCGCCCGGCCCCACTGAAACTCCCCGCTTCGAGGTTGTGCGCCTCGAAGAGGTCTCGTATAAGGGCGCCGCGCCCCGAGCGGCCGACCCCCTCCGAGCACCCTGCGGGCTCGCGAAGTTCGTCTCCCATCCGCGCGAACCAAGGCTCCCCGCGCATTCCCCGCGCAGCTCCTACGCATCCCCCCACCGGAGCGAAGGCCTCATGCAGATCTTCCCCAAAACACTCAACATCCTTCCGCTCGCGCTGGCGCTCGTCACGTTCGTGGCCGGCGGCGCGGTGACCGGCATCGTCTGGTACTACCTCTCCCCGAAGAACCTGCAGGTCGGCTACGCCCCCGAGCAGCCGGTGCCCTACAGCCACCGCCTCCACGCGGGTCAACTGGGCATGGACTGCCGGTACTGCCACGCGAACGTCGAGCGGTCGGCGGAAGCGATGGTCCCACCGACCCAGACCTGCATGGGTTGCCACTCACTCGTGAAGGCGCAGTCGCCGCGCCTGCAGCGGGTCCGTGACAGCTGGGAGAGCGGCGCCCCGGTCGAGTGGGTCCGCGTCCACAAGGTCGCAGACCACGCTTACTTCAACCACTCGGCCCATCTCAATGCCGGTGTGGGTTGCACGAGCTGCCACGGTCGCGTCGACCAGATGGAGGTCGTGTCGGTGCAAGAGCCGCTCAGCATGGGCTGGTGCCTCGACTGCCACCGCAACCCCGGACCGCACCTCCGTCCGCGCGACCAGATCACGAACATGGCCTGGGAGCAGACCACCGACGAGCAAGCCGTCCAGGCGCTCGCTGCGAATGTCCATCCGCCAGAGAACTGCTCGGGGTGTCACCGATGAGCAAGCGTGAGAAATACACCTTCGCTGCCGCGCCCGCCGCGGCGAAATCCATCTGGAAGAGCCTCGACGAGAAGCTCGCGCCTGCCGCCCACGCCCGCGCCGCCGAGCCGGAGTTTCCGCTCGGCGTCGGCGGGTCGGAGGAGGCGGGGCAGGTCTCCCGCCGCGGCTTCCTGACCGTCGCGACCGCCACGGCCGCCGCGATCGGCATCGAAGGCTGCGTGCGGCGTCCCGCCGAGCAAATCCTGCCCTACTCGCAGGCGCCCGAGTACCTTAATCCGGGCGTGCCGATGCACTACGCCACCGCCGTCGAGCGGCGCGGTGAGGCGCTCGGTCTGCTGGTCACCTCCTTCGAGGGTCGGCCCACCAAGATCGAGGGCAACCCCGACCATCCGGCGAGCTTGGGCGCAACCGACCTGCTCGCGCAGGCTCTGGTACTCGACCTCTACGATCCGGACCGCTCCAACGGCCCTCGGCAGGGCGAGACGGACAAGACCTTCGCCGACGTCGATGCCCTGCTCGCGCAGGTCGCGCGCACGCATGCAGTCGACTCCGGCGCCGGGCTTCGAATCCTCGCGGCGCCGTCCATCTCGCCCTCGTTCCTGCGTTTGCGCACCGCGATGATGCAGAAGTTCCCGCAGGCGAAGTTCCACGCGTGGACGCCCGTGAACGAGTCAAACGCGCGCGAGGGCGCGCGCATCGCCTTCGGTGAGCCGCTCGTCGCCCATCACGACTACCAGGGCGCGCGCGTCATCCTCTCGGTCGACGCGGATTTCCTCCAGACGGAGAGCGCCTCGATCCGCGCCACGCGTCGGTTCGCCGACGGGCGCCGGATCACGCAGCCGACCGACACGATGAGCCGCCTCTACGTCGTCGAGTCGACCCACTCCACCACGGGAGCCAACGCCGACCACCGTCTCGCGCTCGCGCCTTCGAAGGTCGCCGCCTACGTGCGTGCGTTGGCGAAGCAACTCGCCACCGCGCACCGCCTGGAGTTGGGCGCGCTCGGCGCGAGCGTGCAGGGCGCGAACGCGGACGGTATCCCCGCGAAGTGGATTGCCACGGTCGCGCAGGAACTCGCGGGCGCCCGCGGTCGCGGCGTCATCGTGGCCGGCAGCCGGCAACCCGCGTCCGTGCACGCGCTCGTGCACGCCCTCAACGCGGCGCTCGGCAAGCCACGGTACGACGATCAGCTTCACGAGCCCCGCGGATCCAGGGGAGGGCGACCAACTCGCGAGCATCCGCGCCTTCGCGGAGGGCCTCGCGACGGCGAAGACCGCCCTCATCCTCGGCGGCAATCCTGTGTTCGACGCGCCGGCCGACCTCGACCTCGCGGGCAAACTCGCGCGCGTCGAGCTGTCCATCCACGTCTCGGGCTTCCGTGACGAGACCAGCCACGTGACGAAGTGGCATGTGCCGCGCGGTCACGAACTCGAGTCGTGGGGCGACCTTCGCGGCCTCGACGGGACGATCTCGATCCAGCAGCCGCTCATCTCGCCGATGTTCGGTGGCCGCAGCGACGTCGAGGTGCTCGCGCAACTCGCAGGTGAGCGCAACTGGCGCGGCTATTACCTCGTCCGCCAGACGCTGCGCGCCCTCCCGAATTTCGGCACCGTGGGCTTCGAGGCAGAGTGGCGCCGTGTGCTCCACCGCGGCTTCGTGCCGGGCACGGCCGAGTCGCCCCGGCTCCTTCCGGTGGAGGGCTCGCGCATCGGCGCCGCGCTCGGCGCAGCGCCCGCGGCGGCTGACGGATTTGAGGCGGTGTTCCTCGCCGATCCGAAGCTGCTCGACGGGCGTCACGCGAACAACGCGTGGCTCCTCGAACTGCCGGACCCGATGACCCGCATCACCTGGGACAACGTCGCGCTCCTCGCGCCGAAGTCCGCGGAGCAACTGGGGGTCCGCGACGGCGATCTGATCCGCGTCACACGCGAAGGCGCCACGGTCGAACTCCCCGCTTGGCGACTGCCCGGCCAGCCGGAGAAGTCGGTGGGGTTGCTGATGGGCTGGGGGCGCAAGCACACGGGGCGCTATGGCCGCGACGTCGGCTTCGATGTCTTCCCTCTTCGCCGCTCCGATGCGCTGCACGCGGCACCGGTCGAGATTCAGAAGGCGGGCGGCAAACACCCCATCTCGCAGACGCAGGATCACAACTCCATGGAGGGCCGCCCGATCGCGATCGACGCGACCCTCGAGGAATACAAGGCGAATCCGACGTTCGCGATCCAGCGCTCGCCGATGCCGCGCGCGCTCCCGCTCTGGCGCGAGGTCGAGTACGTCGGTCACAAGTGGGGCCTCGTCATCGACCTCAGCGCATGCACGGGTTGCAACACGTGTGTGATCGCGTGCCAGTCGGAGAACAACATCCCGACCGTCGGCAAGGAGATGGTCGCGCGCGGCCGCGAGATGCACTGGCTGCGCATCGACCGCTACTTCGTGGGCGAGGACGAGAACCAACCGGAGGTCTCGTTCCAGCCGCTCGGCTGCCAGCAGTGTGAGGAGGCGCCCTGCGAGAACGTGTGTCCCGTCGAGGCGACCGCGCACTCCCCGGAAGGCCTCAACGACATGGCGTACAACCGCTGCATCGGCACGCGGTACTGCGCCAACAATTGCCCGTACAAGGCGCGCCGTTTCAACTACCTGAACTGGCACACCAACCATGAGGCATCGGGCGAGGTCCCCGAGACGAAGCGCCTGCAGTTCAACCCGAACGTCACCGTGCGCATGCGCGGCGTGATGGAGAAGTGCACGTACTGCGTGCAGCGCATCGAGATGGCGCGCATCGCGACGAAGGTCGCGGGTCGTGGTCTCCGCGATGGCGACATCAATCCCGCCTGCGCGCAGGCCTGTCCGGCGCAGGCCATCGTCTTCGGTGACCTGAACGATGCGGCGAGCCGCGTGTCCCGCGCGAACCAGATCTCGCGGCACTACAAGCTCTTGGCAGAGGTCGGCGCGCAGCCGCGCACGACCTTCCTCGGCAAGGTCCGCAATCCGAACCCGGAGATGTCGGCATGAGTGACGTGCATTTCACCCCCGTCGAGGAAGAGCTCGCGCACGGCGCCGAGGCGCCGATCGAGTATCTCGGGGAGCGCAACCTTCTCCCGCCGACGATCACGATGCGGGAGTTGACTGACACCATCTGCGCGCCGACGGAGAACAAGACCCCGCGCGCGTGGTGGATCGCGTTCGGTCTCGCCGTGTCGGTGGCAGGCATTCTGGGCGCATCGGTCGCGTGGCTCCTCTTCAAGGGCGTCGGCGTCTGGGGCAACAACAGCCCAGTCGGTTGGGCCTGGGACATCACGAACTTCGTCTGGTGGATTGGTATCGGCCACGCCGGCACGCTCATCAGCGCGATCCTCTTCCTGTTCCGGCAGAAGTGGCGCACGAGCATCAACCGCTTCGCCGAAGCCATGACGATCTTCGCGGTCATGTGTGCGGGTATCTTCCCGGGCCTGCACACCGGTCGGCCTTGGTTCGACTACTACATGTTCCCGCTCCCCAACCAGATGGTCCTGTGGCCGCAGTTCAAGAGCCCGCTCATGTGGGACATCTTCGCGGTCTCCACGTACTTCACCGTCTCGGCGCTCTTCTGGTTCATCGGGCTCATCCCCGATCTCGCGACGCTGCGTGACCGCTCGACGGGCAACGCGCTCCCGCAGAAGATCCGGCGCTTCGCGTACGGCTTCTTCTCCGTGGGCTGGCGCGGAAGCAACCGTCACTGGCAGCACTACGAGCGCGCCTATCTCATTCTCGCCGGGCTCTCGACGCCGCTCGTCCTCTCCGTGCACTCCATCGTGTCGTTCGACTTCGCCACGTCGGTCGAGCCCGGCTGGCACACGACGATCTTCCCGCCGTACTTCGTCGCCGGCGCCGTGTTCAGCGGCTTCGCGATGGTGCTCACGCTGATGCTCATCTGCCGCGCGGTCTTCGGTATGAAGGACGTCGTGACGATGAAGCACCTCGAGCTGATGAACAAAATCATGCTCACGACGGGAAGCCTCGTCGGGTACGCGTACGCGATGGAGTTCTTCGTCGCCTACTACTCGGGCAACCAGTACGAGCGGTACGTCTTCCTCAACCGCGCCACGGGCCCTTACGCGTGGGCCTACTGGTCGATGATCGCGTGCAACGTGATCTTCCCGCAGGTCTTCTGGTTCAAGCGCATGCGCACGAGCATCCCCGCTGATGTTCGTCGTCTCCATCCTTATCAACATCGGCATGTGGTTCGAGCGCTTCGTCATCATCGTGACGACGCTGCACCGCGACTATCTCCCGGCGTCGTGGGGCTACTGTTCAGCCCGACCATGTGGGACATGGGCATCTACATCGGGACCTTCGGGCTCTTCTTCTCGCTGTTCCTGCTCTTCCTGCGGTGGCTGCCGATGATCGCGCTCGCGGAGGTCAAGGCCACGCTGCCCAACGCCCATCCCCACGCGGGCCACGCCCGCCACGACGCGGACGACCACGGTCACGACGGCTCGGCTGCGGCCGTTCCGGCGGAGTGAGAGCATGACGACCTCTGTCGACGACAGAAGCCATGACGAACGCGGACGGCGAGGCCGTCTGCGGCGGACCGGATCGCCGCGCTGCTACCTCGCCGAGTACGAGACCCCCGACGCCTGCGTCGAGTGCGGCCGAGAAGCTCCGCGACGCGGGCTACACGAAGTTCGATGCGCACACCCCGTATCCGGTGCACGGGATGGACAAGGCCATGGGGCTGCGCGACACGCCGCTCGGCTGGATCGTCCTCGTTCTCGGGCTCGCGGGCTGTCTCACCGGTTTCGTGATGATGACCTGGATGAACGGCATCGATTATCCGCTCGTCATCGGCGGAAAACCCCCCGATGCGATTCCCGTCGATGCGTGCCGGTGATGCTTCGAGCTCACCATCCTCCTCTCCGCGTTCGGTGCGGTGTTCGGGATGTTCGGTCTCTGTCAGCTCCCGCGGCACCACCACCCGGTCTTCGAGTCGGAGCGCTTCGCGCGCGCCACTGACGACCGATTCTTCCTTTCCGTGGACGCCTCGGATCCGAAGTTCGACCTCAAGAAGACGCGCTTGCTGCTCGAGGGGACGACCCCCGCGCACCTCGAGCTCGTCGAGGAGTACCCGTCGTGAGCAGGCGCATCGCCATCGTTTCGAGTGTCTTCCTGCTCGCGACGGCCCTGGTCGGCTGTCGTGGCGCGACCTCGAAGCAGGAGCCCATCGGCGGCATCCGCAACATGCACGACCAGCCCCGCTACGAGAACCAAGGGCGCAGCGCCTTCTTCCCGGATGGGCGCATGATGCGTCCGCAGGTCGCCGGCGCGGTCTCCCGCGAGATGGAAACCGACCCCCGCATCGAGACGGGCCGGCTCGAGGACGGCCTCACCTACCTGCTCACCGCCCCCGAGGAGGTCTCGGCCCGCTTCGGCGGCAACGAGGCGATGCTTTTGCGCGGGCAGGAGCGGTACGACATCTACTGCACCCCTTGTCACGGCCGCACCGGTGACGGGAAGGGCATCGTCGTCGCCCGCGGGATGTTGGCCCCACCCTCGTATCACCAAGACCGAATCCGTCACATGCCCGATGGCCAGCTCTACGCGACCATCACGAACGGAGTTCGCAACATGCCGGGTTACTACGCGCAGATCCCGACCGACGACCGGTGGGCGATCGTCTCGTACGTGCGCGCCCTGCAGATCAGCCAGGCCAACGTCCCCGTGGAGGCACACCGTGAGCACCGCATCCCCCACCGCGGCGACCGCGACGTCGTCGAAGGCGGAGTACCGCTTTCCGGATTCCGGCGACGGGCGCTTGGCGAACAGGCGTGGAAGGTCATGGCCGTCTTCGCCGTGCTCGGGCTCGCAGGCGCGGGCGCAGGCTTTTCGATCGCCGCCGCGCAGCGCTTCGCGTTCAGCTGGCTCTTCGCCTTCATGGTCGTCCCTCTCCCTCGGCTTGGGCGCGATGTTCTTCGTGCTCGTGCAGTTCCTGACGGGCGTCGGGCTGGAGCGTGACCGTACGGCGCACCGCTGAATTCTTCCTGACGGGGATGTTCACTCTCCCTGTGCTCTTCATTCCCATCGCCCTCTCGCTCGACACGCTCTACCCGTGGATTGGTCACACCGGGCATGGCGAGCACGCGTCCGCGGAACACGGGGGCGGTGACCACGGTGGTGGCGGCGACCACGCTGCGCCGCACGGCGAGGGTGGCCACGAGGAGGGCGGCGTCGTGCGCGTCGGCGAGGACCACATGCCGATCCCGGAGGCTGCGGCCTGGGAGGGCAACGAAGCCGCGCTCCACGCGCAGCACGCCGAGATCCTCGAGTTCAAGGGCTGGTATCTCAACCTGCCCTTCTTCACAGGCCGCGCGGTCTTCTACTTCCTGACGTGGGTGTTTCTCGCCTGGCGTCTGTTCTCGTGGTCGACACAGCAGGACAAGTCGCGCGACATCGCCATCACGCGCAAGCTCCAGGGCCTCGCGCCGGCCGCCATCGCGCTCTTTGCGATCACGCTGACGTTTTCGGGATTCGACTGGGTGATGGCCCTCGAGCCGACTTGGTACTCGACCATCTACGGCGTGTATCTCTTCGCTGGCGCAGTGGTCACCATCCACGCGCTCGTGATCGTCGTCGGGCTCGGCCTACGTTCGCAGGGCTATCTCGGCAACGCCGTGACCACCGAGCACTTCCACGATCTCGGCAAAATGTTGTTCGGCTTCACCGTGTTCTGGACGTATATCGGGTTCTCCCAGTTCGTCCTGATCTGGTACGCGAGCATCCCGGAGGAGACGACCTTCTTCCATCTGCGCTGGGAGGCGGCGGGCTGGCGCGGTGTGTCGCTCGCCCTGCTCGTGGGACACTTCATCGTGCCCTTCTTCCTCCTGATCTCGCGCAATGCGAAGCGCCGTCTCGCCATCCTCGGTTTCGGGGCGGGCTGGATGCTCGTCATGCACGTCGTCGACGTGTACTGGCTCGTCATCCCCTACGCGGCCGAAGGGTTCTCGCCGCACTGGATGGATATCTCTTGTCTGTTCGGTGTCGTCGGCACCTTCCTCGCCGTCGTCTTCTGGCAGATGTCCCGCCACTCGCTGGTGGCCGTCGGCGACCCTCGCATCGGTCGCGCGATGCGCTTCCACAACGCCTGAAGGAAGTCTGCGCATGTCCACGCCCCTCCATCTGCGCGCCGACAACACGCAGCCCCGCAACCGGCTCATCGCCTTCTACACCGCCCTCGTCGTGGTGACGCTTGTCCTCCTGAAGCCGCTGTTCGACTCGTATTACGAGTCGATGTTCACCAGCGAGACGAGCGTGAAGGTCCTCACTCAGCCCGCCGTCGAACTCGAAGCCATCCACGCCCGCGAGCGCGTCCTGCTCGAGGAGCGCGGCGTCCCGATGGACCGCGTGTTCGCGCAGCTGGCGCGTGGCCGTCAAGCGGCGCCCGCGCTCGTGGCGCCGCAGCCGTCCACGGCGGTCGACGCCATCAAGGGCTGGAGCGCGCTCCCGGCTTTCGTCCACACGGCCAACCGCGGCGCGGTCGACCCGTCGGTGGCAGCCGCCGCGGCTGCGGCAGCTGTTCCAGCGCCGGCTGACCCGACCGGCGCCCCCGGCGCCGTCCCGGTCGACCCCACCGCCGCACCGGTCGCGGTACCTGCAGCCCCACCGGCGCCCGCGGTGGCCCCGGCCGCACACCCCTGAGCGGATCCCCGCCCACCATGCGTCCCCTCGTCCTTTTTCTCGCTGCCGCCGTCTTCGCCCCGCACTTCGCGGTGACCGGCGTGCATGCGCAGTACTACGGACGAGTCCGCGACAACGGTCCGATCATCCCGTCGGGCACGCCACCAGAACTCCAGCAAATCGGCGTCGACGAGCACCTCCGCGCGCAGGTGCCGCTCGACGCGACCTTCCGCGATCACACGGGGAAGCGGGTCAAACTCTCGGACCTCGTGAGCGGCCGCAAGCCGGTGCTCCTCAACCTCGCCTATCACTCCTGCCCGCAGCTGTGCAGCATGGTGCAGGACGCGGTCGTGAAGTCGATCGCGCAGATCCCGTGGGGCGCTGGCGACGAGTACGACGTCGTGACCCTCAGCATCGATCCGCGTGACCGCCCGGCGGATGCAGCGCGTACGCGCGCCCGTATTCTGGCGAAATACGATCGTCCGGCCGCGCGAGATGGCTGGCACTTTCTCGTCGGAGACGAGGCCAACATCCGCAAGGTCGCTGGCGCGGTGGGTTTTCGGTACTTCTTCGACGAGGCGCAGGGGCAGTTTGGACACCCCGCGGCCATCATCTTGCTCACGCCGCGCGGTCTCATCGCGCGCTACTTGTATGGCCTCGAGTTCGCCCCCAACGACGTGCGTATCGGTCTCTTCGAAGCGTCGGAGGGCCGCTCGATCAACACCATCGAGCAACTCATCCTCTACTGCTATCACTACGACCCGCAGGGGTCCGAGTACGTGTTGCTCGCGTCGCGCGTCATGAAGCTCGGCGGCGCGCTCACGCTCGGTTCACTGGTCGTGTTCATCGCGGCGCTTTGGTGGCGGTTCGAGCGCCGCCGGCGCGATTCGTCACGGCTCGCTGCGGAAGCCTGAGTCCACTCCCAGACACACGGGGAATCGAAGTCATGGATCACATCCCGGATATCTTCGGACAGCTGCCCAAGGCCGCCTCGACGCTCGCCCCGCAGGTGGACTGGCTCTTCCAGTTCATCTTCTGGATCAGCGTGGTGATGTTCGCGCTGATCGTCGGTACGATGCTGCTCTTCGTCTTCAAATACCGGGCAAAGCCGGGCGAGAAGCCGCGGGCTCCCGGTGGCAAGCACCTCGCTCTCGAGCTGTTCTGGACGTTCTCGCCGCTCCTCCTCCTTGCGGCGCTCTTCCACTGGGGCTTCAAGAGCTACGTGTTCGCTGCGGTCGCGCCCGCGAATTCCCTCGAAGTCCGGGTCCGCGCCAAGAAGTGGAACTGGGAGTTCGAGTACCCGAGCGGAACGCGCGAGGGTGGCCTGCTCGTCGTCCCTGTGAACCAGCCGGTCAAGCTCATCATGTCGTCAGAGGACGTGCTCCACTCGTTCTACGTCCCGGAGTTCCGCGTCAAGCGCGACGTCGTTCCCGGCATGTACTCGACGCTCTGGTTCGAGGCGACGGACGTCGGCGAGTATCAGGTGTTTTGCACCGAGTATTGCGGCACGAGCCACTCGGGAATGCTCGCGAAGGTTCGGGTCGTCACCGAAGACGAGTACCGCACGTTCCTGCGCGATCAGGACCGTCCGCCCCCGGGCAAGTCGAAGGCGCAGTGGGGTGAGGCGCTCTTCGCGTCCAACGGTTGCACGGCCTGTCACCAGCTCCAGGTCGGCGGAGCCCCCGGCGTTGGGCCCAACCTGCGCGGCATCATCGGTACGCAGCAGCCGCTCGAGGGCGGTGGATCCGTCCTCGCTGACCTCGCCTACGTGCGGGAGTCGATTCTCCGCCCGCAGGCCAAGATCGTCCGCGGCTACGCCAACGTGCAGATGTCGGCCTTCGTTCTCCCCGACGCGCGCATCGAGGCCATCTACGCTTATCTAGAGACGCTCCACTGAGCCCGTTTTCCCGGGGAGTCATCTGACATGGCCAACGAAGCACAGGTCGCCACGCTCGCTCCCATCGACGCCGCCCACGCGACGACCGACCGCGACTTCATTCAGGAGAGCGCGGGTATCCGAAATTGGCTCATCACCCTCGATCACAAGCGGATCGGGTTGATGTACCTCATCGCGATCATCGCGTCGTTCATCGCGGGCGGCATCTTCGCGCTCCTCATCCGCATCGAGTTGCTGTCGCAGGGGCAGACGATCATGAGCGCGGATGCCTACAACCGGGTGTTCACGCTCCACGGCGCGATCATGGTTTTCCTGTTCATCATCCCGTCAGTGCCGGCGGCGCTCGGCAATTTCCTCTTGCCGATCGTGCTCGGTGCCAAGGACGTAGCCTTCCCGCGCCTCAACCTGCTGAGCTTCTACGTCTACGTGCTCGGCGCGATTCTGGCGCTCGCGTCCATGGTCATCGGCTCGGTCGACACGGGGTGGACCTTCTACACGCCCTACAGCTCGAGCAGTGACGTCGGGTCGCAGAACGCGGTCATCTGGATGACGGGCGCGGTCTTCGTGCTCGGCTTCTCTTCCATTCTCACGGGCGTGAACTTCATCGCCACCATCCACAAGATGCGCGCACCCGGCCAGCACTGGAAGCGTCTGCCGCTTTTCGTGTGGGCGACCTATGCGACCAGCGTCATCCAGGTGCTTGCCACTCCGGTGCTCGCGATCACCCTCCTGCTCCTCATCATGGAGCGCGGCTTTGGCCTAGGGATCTTCGACCCGCGCCTGGGCGGTGACCCTGTCCTCTTTCAACACTTCTTCTGGTTCTACTCGCATCCGGCCGTCTACATCATGATCCTGCCGGGCATGGGCGTCGTCTCGGAGATCATCGCGACCTTCAGCCGCCGCGAAATCTTCGGATACATGTTCGTGGCGATGTCCTCGGTCGCGCTCGCGCTGGTCGGCTTCCTCGTCTGGGGCCACCACATGTTCACGAGCGGTCAGTCCGAATACGCCACGATGGTATTCTCGGCGCTCACCTTCCTCGTCGCGATCCCCTCAGGCGTGAAGGTGCTGAACTGGGTGGCGACGCTCTACCAGGGGCAGATTGTGCTCGCGTCGCCGATGCTCTACGGCCTCGCCTTCATCGTGCTCTTCTCGATCGGCGGTCTCACCGGGCTCTTCCTCGGGACGCTCTCGGTCGACATCCACCTCCACGATACCTATTTCGTCGTGGCGCACTTCCACTACGTCATGGTCGGTGGGACTGTGTTCGCGTTCTTCGGTGGTCTGCACTACTGGTGGCCGAAGATGACGGGCAAGCTCTATGACGAGACGCTCGCGAAGGTCGCCTTCTGGGTCTTCTTCGTCGGCTTCAACTGGACCTTCCTCTCGCAGTTCATCCTCGGCTCGCGCGGTATGCCGCGTCGCTACTACGACTACCTGCCTCAGTTCGAGGATCTGCACCGTTTCTCGTCCATCGGGGCCTTCATCATCGGCGTCGGTATCCTGTTGATGCTCGTGGTCTTCATCCGCTCCCTGGTGGGCGGGGCGAAGGCACCGCCGAATCCGTGGGGCTCGGCGGGCTTCGAGTGGCAGACCAGCTCCCCGCCGCCGCTCGAGAACTTCTCCCGCACGCCCGTGATGACCCGCGGTCCGTACGACTACCACCTCGCGACTGAGGCGGAGCTGTATTCGGGCTTCCCCGAGGACTTCCAGAAGTCCCGGAATCCCTGATCCGCGCCTGCGTGAACCCGAGACGAGAGAGTCATGTCCACAGCCCACACCGACGCTGCCGCCGCATCCCATGATTCGGGGCATTCCCATGCCGCGCACGACGATCACGGGAGCCACGGCCCGAAGTTCCTCGCGCATCACTTCGACACGCCGGTCCAGCAATTCGACACGGCCAAGCTGGGGATGTGGCTCTTCCTCGCGCAGGAGCTGCTGTTCTTCGCCGGGTTGTTCGTGGCCTACGGGATCTACCGGTCCTGGTACCCCGACGATTTCAGTTGGGCCTCGCACCAACTGGACCGGTTCATGGGCGGCGCGAACACCATCGTCCTGCTCTTCAGCTCGCTGACCGCCGCGCTCGCGGTGCGGTCGGCGCAGCTGGGGACGAGGAAGCAGACGAGCGTCCTGCTGCTCGTGACGATCGTGTGCGCGTTCGGCTTCCTCGTCATCAAATTCTTCGAGTACCAGCACAAGTTCCACGCAGGTCTGCTCCCCGGGAATCTCTTCAACCCGGACATTCACCACCTCTCTGCGAGCACGCAGGGCCTGCCGATTCCGGCGCACGGTGGCTCGTTCTTCGGCATCTATTTCATGATGACCGGTGTGCACGGTCTGCACGTCATCATCGGCATCGGCGTCATCTTCTGGATTTGGCTCCGCAACCAGCGCGGAGAGTTCACCTCCGAGTACTGGACGCCGGTCGATCTCGTGGCGCTCTACTGGCACCTCGTCGATCTCATCTGGATCTACCTGTTCCCGCTCCTCTACTTGATCGATTGAGAGGCCGAGCATGTCTGCCCATCCCTCGCACGACCACGACTCCCACGACGACGGCGCAGTCCACGCGCACATCTCGTCGATCCGGCTCTACGTCGGGATCTTCCTTGCCCTCATCTTCTTCACGGTCGTGACCGTGGGGCTGTCTCTCATCCACCTCGGACCGCTCAACCTCGCCATCGCGATCCTCATCGCGACCGTGAAGGCCGCGCTCGTCGTGACGTTCTTCATGCACCTGAAGGACGACAACCGCTTCAATGCGCTGATTTTCGTCGGATCGCTGCTGTTCGCAGGCGTCTTCCTGGCCTACACGCTCAACGACACTGGTCGGCGGAGTGAGGTCGAGCGCATGCAGGGGGCCTACGTGAACGATGCGACGGGCGAGCGGGCGCCTGGCGGCCCGCCGGTCGTCGAGCGCGCCGTCCAGCCCGGCGCGGGCGCCGCGCACGGCGGTCACTGACCCACCCCCGGCAAACAGGAGTAGCCATGAACACGCGCATCCGCGGCCACGCTGGTTGGCTCGCGCGATGCGCGTTCGTGCTTCTGAGCGCGGCGCTCGTGACGGGTTGCAAGGGCCCCAAGCGCACGACGGTGGAACACGTGGCGCGGATCCCCTATCCCGATTGCGGTCGGGGCCCGCTGCCCGAGGGTGAGGTCCTCGCGTCGGGGACCTTGCGTCCCGGCGTCGCACGGGGGCAGGGCTACCTGGAGCGTTACGAGATTCGGCGGCGGGATTGTCTCGTGGTGGCGACGGCGCGGATCGAGACCGCGCTCGAGTTGACGGATCTCGAGATCGTCTACGACGCCTCGGGAAAGCCGCTCCGGGTGTGGCGCCGCAACACGCTTGCGGTGACGCCGCAGCGCGATGGAAAGCCGGACATCGCGCTGTACGAACTGCGTGGGGCGATTCCGACGCTCATCCACCGGCGTCCCGATGGCAGCGTGGAGTATCAGACGCTGGCGGGTGGGCGGCCCGTGGCGATCATCACGCGCGCGCGCGGTCTTCTCACGCCTTGGATCCGCGCGTCCGCGCTCGCGCCGGGAGAGTCGGTGCACGACGTCGTGATCGATCTCGACACACCCGACCTGATCCGCGCGGACGTCATGTTGCGCCGGGAAGCGGACCTGCCGCGTGCCGAGCTCGGGGGGACGGTCGGCGTGTACACGGTCTATGGGCGCGACGCGGTGTTCACCGACGCGACGGGCGCCGTGATCGGGGACCTTTCGGGGCTTGTTCCGGCGGAGCGCATCCCGGGGCCGCTGCCGTTGCCGCAGCCGATGTACGGCGGTCCTGATCCGGTGCACACGCCCTGACCCAGGGTCGCGGGCGGCTCTTGCTGATCCGTCTGCGGCGTGGGGCGCCCGGAGGACGACGCGCCACGGGATGTTGCGGTCACTTGCCTCGTAGCGGCTCCCAGATGGCCTGGAGCCCGTGGCGCTCTCGGCTGAACTCTCGCGCGGCGATCGCCACGCCGAGGCGGTGGGCGAGTGTCGCGAGCGCGAGTCCCGCGACGATGTCGACGCCCCAGTGCCAGCGCAGGAAGAGCGTCGCGATGATGATGTTCGCGACGAAGAAGCCGGTGACCGGCCACGCGATCGCGAAGGCGGGCGCCGCACGGTGACGGAGGGCGTGGAGGAAAAAGAACGACGGGAAGGCGGTGTGGAGGGAGGGGAAGATGTCGAGTTGCGCGCCGCCCTCGGAGACGGTGTTCGCCACGAGGCCCCACCAGAAACCGCCGGTCAGGTCATGGTCGAAGGCGAGCGTGGCGTGCGGACCCATGCCCGGGACCAGCGTGTAGAGGAAGTGCGTGGTGCAGACGACGATCGTGCCGCCGGCCATGATCTCGCCGAGTCGCTGGCGGTCGCGGTCGAAGAACATCGAGCCGGTGAGGTACGCGGCGAGGATGTAGAAATAGGAATAGTAGAAAAACGCGAACCACTCGGTGCTGCCCGGCGTCACGAAGCGGTCGAGGAAGACCGCGGGTGAGATGCCGAAGATCGCGGCGTCGAGCGCGTGCAGCTGGAGGTCGAGGAGCTGCGGGCGCAGGGCGGGCAGCAGATAGCGGAGCTCGAAGTAGGAGAGGAACGTCGGCACGAAGAGGCCGAGGCGATAGAGGAACGCGCGCGCTGCGCCCGCGGGGACGACCTCGCCACGCGTCAGGACGAGCACGAGCGCGGTGCACGCGAAGAGCCCGAGTGCCGCGCGCCGCGCGACCGAGGCGTCGTGGGAGTCCGGCGCGAACGCGACGCGCGCCCACATGACGAAGTGAAAGCCTGCAGCCAGCCAGTCGTGCGCCGCCATGTTGCGGAGCGTCGCGCCGGGCGCCCGCGCAAGCACCGCGAGAGCCTGGCGCGGCGCATCGACGCGCGGGTGCTGGGGTGGTGCGTGCGTCATGGGCGAGGGCGCCCGCGTCGTGGGGCGGGCGGCCGCGCGGCGCTGCGGCCCGCGCGGGGAGTGCGGCTCGTCGGAGCGTGAGCGGCGGCGGAAGCTAGCTGGCGCCCCCCGGCGACGCAAGGGATACGAGGGGCGCGCGCTGGCCCGGAAGTCCCGTGTTTCAGGGGAGATGCGCGTGTCGGGGCATCACTGTCACCGTCGCGCACGCCTCCGCGCGGGCTCCGCGCCGGGACGTCGCCGGGCGGCCCCGCCGAGGCGTGGTCACGGCCGGCGCTCAGTCGCGTCGCGCACGGCGGCGGAAGAGGGCGAGCGCCGCGGCGCCGACGGCGACCGCCCACCAGAGCGTCGCGATGCGGACGAGGATCGTGGCGGCGGTCGCGATCGAGGGGGTCACCGCGCTGCCGCCGAGCGCCTGCAGCATGCCCGTCATGCCGGCTTCGGTGACGCCGAGGCCGCCGGGCATCATCGCGAGGGCGCCTGCGATCGTCGAGGTCGCGTAGGTGAACGCGCTCGCCGCGAGCGAGATGGCGCAGCCCGGGAAGCCGCGCACGATCACCCACAGACCGAGCGCCTCGAGCGCCCAGGCGGCCACTGCGAGCGTGGTGCCCACCGCGAGGGGCGCGGGGCGCGTCAGGGTGTGGAGGCTCTCGTAGGCGTCGCGGAGACGCGGCGCGAACTTGCCGATGAGCGGGAGACGGGCCGCGATGCGGAGGCCGAGCTCGCCGAGCGGGCGGTACGCGCACGTCGTGAGGATCGCGGCGACGAGCAGACCGAACACGAGCGCGATGCGTGGGCCGGACGCGAACGACAACGAGCCGAGCGCACAGAGGACCACCAGCGCGACGAGATCGGTGAGGCGCTCGGCGACCACGATCGGCGCCGTGCGCGCGATCGAGGTCCCGCGCGACTCGAAGAGGAGGAGCGACTTGAACATCTCGCCCACCTTCCCGGGCGTGACGCTCATCACGAAGCCGGCGAGGAAAATGAGCGCGCTCTCGCCGACGGGGACCGCGACCTCGAGGCGATGCAGGTAGTACTGCCAGCGCGCGAAGCGGAGCGCGTAGTTCGCGCTCGCGAGGAGGACGGCGAGCCAGAGGGCGCCGCCGTCGAAGGCCGAGAGGTTCGCGGTGAGCTTGCCGAGGTCCGTGTAGAGCGCGAGCGCGACGAAGACGAAGCCGCCGAGGAGCGTCGCGATCACGAGGCGACGCGTGAGGTTTCCCGGCGCCGCGGGCGTGGTCGGCCCGGCGTGGGGCGCCGGGGGCTCCGACGTCGGGGCAGCGATGTCGGGCGTGGGCGGGGGGGTCATCGGCGTGGGCTCCGGGCGCGGTGGATGAGTGCGGCCGCGGCGGCGGCGACCACGAGGCCGCCGAGCACGACGGCAGCGGGGGCTGGGACCGACCAGAGGCCGCGTCGCCACGAGCCGTGGGGCGGCCGCACGAGCGAGGTGCGCGTGGCGCCCGGCGTGGGCGCGATCGCCTGTGCACCCGCGCCCGGCGCCGGGAGGGCGGCGTGCGCGAGGAGCGACGCGACGAGGACGGTGGCGGCGAGCGCCGCGCGCGACGGGGACATGGGCGCGCAACGCTGACACGCCCCGGCGCTCCTCGCGAGTGCGCGCATCGACCTCGCGTGACCCGCGTGCGGGGCCGTCGGGACGTGCGCTGCGCGTGCGAATTGACGACCCCCGACGCGCTGCCTACGCTCGGCGCCCACCCGATGCGCGACCCCAGTCCATCCGCGGCGTCGTCGCCGTCCGGTCCGCAGGCCGCGTCCTCGTCCACCGAACTTCCGCTCGAGCGCGGGAAGAAGGGGCGCCGCGCGCGCAAGCCGAGGCCGCCGCTCGCGCCGCGGCGTTCCATCCGCGACGACGCGTTCAACCTGCCGAACTTCTTCACGATGCTGCGCGTCGTGGCGATCCCGGTGGTGCTCTGGCTCGTCTACGACGGCCGACCCGTGATGAACTACTGGGCGGCCTGGGTCTACGCGGCGGCGGCCGCGACCGACGCGCTCGATGGTTGGCTCGCGCGGCGGCGCGGGGTCATCAGCGTCTTCGGCCAGCTGCTCGACCCGCTCGCCGACAAGCTGCTGATCATGGCGCTGCTCGTCGTCATGACGGATATGGGGCGCGTGCCCGCGTGGGCGACGATCCTCATCGTGGCCCGCGAGCTGAGCATCACGTCGCTGCGCACGATCGCGGTGGCCGAGGGGGTCGTCATCGCCGCGAGCCAGGGCGGCAAGGAGAAGGCCGCGCTGCAGATGGTCGCGGTGCTCTTCCTCGTTCTGCACCACACGTACGATCTCGACTTCGTCTTCATGACGGCGCACGCAAACCTGCACGAGGTCGGGCTCGTGCTGCTCTACGGCAGCGTGTTCTTCGCCATCACCAGCGCGGGCGAGTACGTGAAGCTCTTCGTGGAGGCGGTCGAGGCCAAGGAGAAGCGGCTCGACGAGCAGCGGCGGCGCCGCGAGGAGCGGAACTCGACCCCGCCCGCGACGCGTCGAGTGACCCGCGACGAGTGACCCGCGGCGGGTGACTCACGGCCGGTGACCGGTACGCGCCCAGGCAACGACGGAACATGCGCCCAAGCGGCCGCCCCGCGGCGCGTGTCCGTGGAGCCGACTTGGGACGCGCGTGCGCGTAGATTGGCGCAGGCTCAGGGCGAGAGGCGGTTGAGCATGCGCGGAAAGGGGATGGTCTCGCGCACGTGGGGCAGGCCGCAGATCCACGCGACCGTGCGCTCGAGGCCGAGGCCGAAACCCGCATGCGGGAACGAGCCGTAGCGCCGCAGATCGAGGTACCAGCCGAACGCCTCGCGCGGGAGCTTGTGGTGGTCGATGGCGGCCTCGAGTGTGGCGAGATCGTCTTCGCGTTGGCCGCCGCCGATGATCTCGCCGTAGCCCTCGGGGGCGAGCACGTCCATGTTGAGCGCGAGCTGCGGCGAGGCCGGATCACGCTTGAAATAGAAGGCTTTGAGGTCCATCGGGTAGCGCGAGACGATCACGGGGCGATCGAAGTTCGCGCTGATGACCGTCTCCTCGTCGCCGCCGAAGTCGTCGCCGTACTTCGCGCCGGTGCCGGCTTGCTCGAGGGTGCGGATCGCGTCGGCGTAGGTGATGCGGGGGAAGGGCTTCTGCACGCGCTCGAGCAGCGTCGTGTCGCGCTCGAGCACCGTGAGCTCGGCGCGTCGGCGGTCGAGCACGCGCGCGACGATGCTGACGAGGAAGTCCTCGGCGAGGTCCATGTCGCCCTCGAGGTCCATGAAGGCGACCTCGGGCTCGACCATCCAGAACTCGGCGAGGTGGCGCCGCGTCTTGCTCTTCTCGGCGCGGAAAGTGGGGCCGAAGCAGTACGCCTTGCCGACCGCCGCGGCCGCGGCCTCCATGTACAATTGCCCGCTCTGGGTGAGGTAGGCGGCCTCGCCGTGGTAGTCGGTCTCGAAGAGGTTGGACGTCCCCTCGCAGGCGTTCGGCGTGAAGATCGGCGCATCGACGAGCGTGAAGCCGTGCGAGTCGAAGTAGTCGCGCACCGCGGCGACGATCTCGGCGCGCACCCGCAGGATCGCGTGCTGCCGCCGCGACCGGAGCCACAGGTGGCGGTTGTCCATGAGGAAATCGGTGCCGTGATCCTTGGGGGAGATCGGGTACTCCCCGACCGTCGCGGCGAGCGGCGTCAGCGCGCTCACGCCCACCTCGTACTCGCCCTTGCGCTTGCCGTGCTCGCGCACCGTGCCGACGAGCGAGAGCGACGTCTCCTGCGTGAGGTGCCCCGCGGACTCGAAGACTTCGGGGCTCACGTCGCCCTTGAACACGACGCACTGCGCGATGCCGCTGCCGTCGCGCACCTCGAGGAAGTGGAGCTTGCCGCTCGAGCGCTTGTGGTAGAGCCAGCCACGCAGCTCGACCTCGTTGCCCACGTGCTCTGCGATGCGATCGATCGTCGTGCGTGTCGCCATGATGTCGCGGGCTTCTACCGCGGGGCGCGCGCGAAGGCGAGGGGGCCGGCCAGGCGCGCTCGCGGTCTGCGGGGGCGCATGCTAACAGCCGCGCGATGATCGTCTTCGAGGCCCACCGGACGCGTCGGATCGTGGGTCGACTCGAGCGCGGGGAGAGCGTGCTCGACGCGCTCGCCGAGCTGGCGCTGCACCAGCGCTTCACGAGCGCGTGGTTTCAGGCGACGGGGCCGCTCGAGTCTGCCGAGCTCGTCGTCTACGACGCCGCGACGAAGCGGCACTCGCTTCCGCGGCGCGTCGGCCCGTGCACGGCCGTGCAGATCACCGGCAATCTCTCGCGGCTCGGGGCGCTGCCCTTCGCGCATGCGCACGCGCTGCTCGTGCCGTCGCAGGGCGAGGCGACCGAAGGCGGGGCGCTCGGCACTCTCGCGGCGCCCGTCGTCGGGGCGCTCGTGGGCGGAGAGTTGCGCGCGGCGGTCGCGCTCGCGGTCGAGTTCGTCGTCGAGGTCTTCGACGATGTGGTGCTCGAGCGCATGCCCGAGGACGCGACGGGATTGCCGCTCTGGCGCGGTCGCTCGACCGCGGCGGTCGCGTCGTCCCCGGCGCAGCTCGGGTGGGCGGCCGCTGCGATCGAGGCCGAGCGCCTCGAGTCCGATCGTGCGGAAGCGGAGCGCGCGGCGTCGCGGCCGGGGCAGGCGCGACCGACCCCGGCGCGGGGCTCCGCGCCCCGCAGCGGCTGGGGCGAGGAGCGAGGGCGGGAGGCGCCGCGGGCGCGCGTGCCGCAGCTTCCGCCGGAGCGCGTCGTCGAGACCGCCTTCTCCACGCAGCCGATCCCCGAGAAGAAGCGGGCCGCCGAGTCCGACGCCGACGAGCCGATCCCCGAGCCGGGCGACTGGGTCGCGCACAAGCAGTTCGGGTTGTGTCGCGTGGAGGGCGAGGACGCGGAGGGCGCGCTCGTGATCCGCCTGCCGAGTGGCGTGCGGAAGGCGATCCGCTTGGATTTCCTGCGTGTCCTGCCGGGTCATGAACAAGACGGGCGGCGCATCTACCCGCTCGAGCCGCGGCGCCGCTAGCGCGTCGGTCGCGCGGGGCCGTTCGAGGCGTCGCGCCCGCGCGGCGCGCCCTCGACGCAGTCCCGCGCGCGGGACACGATGACTCCCACTTGCGGCGCGCAACGCGCGCTCGCCCCCGTCATGCTCCGCCCTTCGGAGGTCCCGATGCGCGCCCGCTTCGCCCTGGCTTCGCTCTTCGTCTCGTGCTGGATGCTCGCCGTCGGCTGCGGCCGGACGGTGCCCGATCTCTTCGCCGACGGGAGCGCGCCGCGCCGCGATCTCGGCGGGGACGGCGGTCTCGATGGCGGGGACGATCTCGGGGTCGACGGGGGCCCGATCGTGTGTCCGGCGCCTCGCATCGCCTGCGGCGACGTGTGCGTGGATCCCGCGACGGATCCGCAGCATTGCGGCGCATGTGACAGCGTGTGCGTGGGCACGGTCTGCGCGGACGGCGCGTGCGTGGAGACGTGCCCGCCCGGGACGCTCGCCTGCGCGGGCGGCTGTGTCGACACGGCGTCCGACGCCTTGAATTGCGGGGCTTGCGGCGTGATCTGCGCGGCGGACAGCGCGTGCATGGGCGGCGTGTGCACGCCCGTGTGCACGCCCGGCGAGTCCTTCTGCGACGGGGTGGGCTGCGTGGATGCGCGCACCGATCCCGCGAACTGCGGCGGGTGCGGGATCGCGTGCGTGGACGGCGCGGTGTGCAGCGGCGGCGCGTGCGCGGCGGTCTGCGTGGCGCCGCTCGTCGACTGTGCCGGGGCGTGCGTCGATGCGCTCAGCGACCCGGCGAACTGCGGCGCCTGCGGGAACGCCTGCGCGGCGGGAGAGCTCTGCTCGGGCGGCTTCTGCGCGACCGAATGCGCCGCGCCGCGCATCGACTGCGGCGGCGCGTGTGTGGACACCGCGAGCGATCCCGCGAACTGCGGCGCGTGCGGCGCCGCGTGCCCGGCGGGCGCGGCGTGCGCGCTCGGGACGTGCACCGTGACGTGCCCCTTCCCGACCGAGCGCTGTGGCGGGACGTGCGCGAACGTCACCACGGACCCGGCGAACTGCGGCGGCTGCGGCGACACGTGCGCGGCTGGAGAACTCTGCCAGTTCCGCTCGTGCGTCGGCGCGTGCACCGCGCCGCTCGTCGCGTGCGGCGGCGGATGCACGGATTTTCGCGTGGATCCGCTGAATTGCGGCGGCTGCGGGAATCGCTGCGCGGCCGGTGAGTTGTGCGGCTTCGGCACGTGCTTCCCGCCGTGCGCCGCGCCGACGGTGCTCTGCGGCGCGGGCTGCCGCGACCTCGGCAGCGACCCGGTGAACTGCGGCGCATGCGGCAACGCGTGCGCGGCCGGTGAGACCTGCGCGAGCGGCCGCTGCGTCGACACGCGCTGCATGGCGCCGCTCACGTCGTGCGACGGCGTGTGCGTCGATACGGGCTCCGACGCGCGGAACTGCGGCGCGTGCGGTGTCGCGTGCGGGGCGGGCGAGACGTGCGAGGGCGGCGCGTGCCGCGTCGTGTGCGCGCCGCCGACGACCGAGTGCGGCAGCGCGGGCTGCGTCGACCTCGCGACCGACTCGTTGAACTGCGGTGCGTGCGGCGCGACGTGCCCGCTCGGCACGCGCTGCGAGGCGGGCGTGTGCGCCACGCCGTGCCCCGCGGGGACGACCACGTGCGGCATCGACTGCGTGGACACGACGAGCGATCCCACGAACTGCGGCGCGTGCGGCGTCGCGTGCGCCGCGGGCGAGACGTGCGAGGCCGGGAGCTGCGCGAGCACGATGTGCCCGGTCGACCGCACGCTCTGCGGCGCGGAGTGCGTCGCGACGCAGACCGACCCTGCGAACTGCGGCGGCTGCGGCGTCGCGTGCCCGAGCGGCGTGCCCTGCACGGGCGGGCGCTGCGCGTGCCCGGGCTCGCTGCTCGTCTGCGGGACCGTGTGCGTCGACATCACCGCGAGCCCGCTCAACTGCGGCGCGTGCGGCAATGCCTGCGCCGCGACGTTCTCGTGCATCGGCGGCTCCTGCGCGTGCAGCGCGCCCGCCGTCGACTGCGGCGGGACGTGCACGAACATCCGCCGCGACCGCTTCAACTGCGGCGGCTGCGGGAACGTGTGCGGCCGCGGCCAGCGCTGCCGCTTCGGCCGCTGCGGCTGAGCCCGCGCGCGCTCGTCGGGGTCAGGACGCGAAGAACGCGCGGAGCACCGCGATCATGCGGCCGACGTCGCTCGCGGCGCAGAGTTCGCGCGCGCTGTGCATCGACAACATCGGGCTGCCGACGTCGACCGTGCGCACGCCGAGGAGCGCCGCGGTGATCGGCCCGATGGTCGAGCCGCAGCCGATGTCCGAGCGCGTCACGAAGTGCTGCGGGACGACGTCGGCGCGGCGGCAGAGCGCGGTGAACGTCGCCCAACTCTCGCCGTCGGTCGCGTAGCTCTGGCTCGCGTTGCTCTTGATGACGGGGCCGCGGCCGAGGTGCGGCATGTGCGCGGGCTCGTGCTTGTCGGCGTAGTTGGGGTGCACGGCGTGCGCCATGTCCGCGGAGATGAAGAAGCTGCGCGCGAGCGCGCGGTGGAGCGAGTCGGCCTGGTGCTCGCCGGCGAGGACGATGCGCTCGAGCGTGGTGCGGAGCAGCGGCGAGTCGGCGCCCTGCGCGCTGCGGCTGCCGCACTCTTCGTGGTCGTAGAGCACGACGCCGCGGGTCGCGTCGCGCGGGCCGTCGACGGCGAGGAAGGCCGAGAGCGCGCCGTGGCAGCTCGCGAGGTTGTCGAGGCGCGGCGCGTGGAGGAGCTCGCCGCGGAGCCCCGAGCGCGTGGAGGGCACGACGTCGTGCAGCGCGAGGTCGAAGCCGAGGATGTCCGCGGCCGATGCCGCGTCGCCCGTCTCCGACAGGCGCGCCGCGAGGAGCTCGCGCAGGTCGAGTGGTCCGAGCGCCTCGAGGCCGACGAGCGGAGGCAGGTGCTGCTGCGCGTTCAGGATCAGACCATCTTGGTTGACGGTGCGGTTCAGGTGGATAGCGAGGCTCGGGATGCGCGCGAGCGGCCGCTCGAAGCGCACGAGTCGCGGCACGATGCGGCCTTCTCGCTGCACGAGCACGCGGCCGGCGATCGAGAGATCGCGGTCGAGCCAGGTGTGAAAGAGCACGCCGCCGTACGGCTCGACGCCGAGCGTGTGCAGGCCGTGGCGGGTGACCTCGGGGCGCGGCTTGAGGCGGAGGTTCGGCGAGTCGGTGTGCGCGCCGACGAGGTGGAAGCCTGCGCGATCGGGCGGGACGGCGCCGATCACGAAGGCGAGCACGCTCGAGTCGCCACGCGTGAGGTAGACCTTGTCCCCCGGCGCGAGGCTCCACGGCTCGCGCTCGTCGAGCGCGCGGAAGCCCGCGGCCGCGAGGCGGCGCACGGACTCGGCGCAGGCGTGGTAGGCGGTGGGCGAGGCGTCGACGTACGCGAGCAGGTCGTCGGCGGCGTCGTCGTGCGGGCGGGGCAGGGCGGCAGGGGGCGCGGACATGGGCGCCGATCCTAGCAGCCCGGGTCAGCGCGGCGGGAGGCGGTCGTAGGTCTCGACGAGCCCGCGCAGCCGGTCGACGACGTCGCCGCCCACGTCGCTCACGCGCATGCGCCACGCCCAGTTGCCGGTGACGGTGCCGGGCGTGTTCATGCGCGCCTCGCTGCCGAGACCGAGCAAGTCCTGCATCGGCACGATCGCGAGGTCCGCGGGGGAGAGCAACGCCATTCGGATCATGTCCCAGTTCACGGCGCGGCCATCGCTCGCGAGGTAGCGGAGCGCGAGCGCGCGCGCGGCGGCGTCGCCCTGCGGGTCGTGCAGCCAGCCGAGCGTGGTGTCGTTGTCGTGCGTACCCGTGTACGCGACCGAGCGCCGCGGCCAGGCGTGCGGCCGGTACTCGCGTGAGCCCGCGTCGACGCCGAAGGCGAACTGGAGCACGCGCATCCCGGGCAGCGCGAGATCGTCGCGCAGCTTCTTCACCTCGTCCGTGAGCACGCCGAGGTCTTCGGCGATGAGCGGCAGCGGCCCGAGCGCGCGCGTGGCGGCGTCGAAGAGGGCGCGGCCGGGGCCGGGCCGGAAGCGGCCGTTGCGGGCGTCGGGCTCTGCGGCGGGCACCTCCCAGTAGCGGTGGAAGCCGATGAAGTGGTCGAGCCGCACCGCGTCGAAGCGCCGGAGCGCGTCGCGCAGCCGCGCGATCCACCAGTCGTAGCCGCGCGCCGCGAGCACGTCCCAGCGGTAGAGCGCGTTGCCCCAGCGCTGCCCCGTCTCGCTGAAGTAGTCGGGCGGCACGCCCGCGACGACGGTGGGACGCCCGTCTTCGCCGAGGAAGAAGAGCGGCTGGTGGGCCCAGACGTCGGCGCTGTCGTCCGCGACGAAGATCGGCACGTCGCCGAGCAGTCCGACGCCGAGCGCGGCGCAGCGCGCGCGCAGGGCGCGCCACTGCGTGTCGAAGCACCACTGCACGAAGCGCTGGTACGCGAGCTCCCGCGCGTGGGTGTGGCGCGCGGCGGTGAGCGCGTGCGGCTCGCGGCGCCGGAGCGGCGCGGGGAAGTCGAACCACGCGACCCCGCCGTGCGCGGCCTTGAGCGCGACGAAGAGCGCGTAGTCCTCGAGCCACTCCGCTTCGCGCGCGGTGAACATCGCGAGGTCGGCGCGCTCCTCGTGGGTCGCCGTGGACTCGAAGGCGCGGTGCGCCTCGCGGAGCCGCGCTTCGCGGAAGGCGAGCGTCGCGTCCCAGTCGACGCGGGCGGCGTCTCCGCGCGGCGCCGCGTGCGCGAGGGTGTGCGCGTCGAGCCAGCCACGCGCGGCGAGCGGCTCGAGCGCGACGAGCGCGGGGCTGCCCGCGAAGACGCTGAGCGTCTGGTAGGGCGACGCGCCGCCCCCGGGCGGGTTGATCGGCAGCGCCTGCCACCAGCTCTGACCGGATGCGCTCAAAAGTTCAGCGAATCCATGGGCTTGCGGGCCGAGGTCGCCCGATCCGTGGGGGCCGGGGAGGGACGTGAAGTGCAGGAGGATGCCGCTCGCGCGCTCGTCGAGCGTCGGGAGCGGGAGAGCGTGATGCGCGCGGTGGGACACGGTGCACACCGTAGCAAAACGGCGATCGGCGCGGGGCGCCCGCGCGCTCGGTTATGCTCGCCGCCCATGCCCGCGCTGCCCGTCCGCTCCCGGTTCGCCACGGTGCTTCTCGTCGCGCTCGCGGCGTGTGGCGGTCGCCGCGAGGAGCCTCCCCCCTCCCAGCCGCCAGCCGCCGCGCGCCGCACGTTCGGGCCGATCACGGCCCCGCGTCACGTCGAGACGCCCGCGTCGT
Source organism: Polyangiales bacterium (assembly GCA_964202905.1). Lineage (GTDB taxonomy): Bacteria > Myxococcota_A > Polyangia > Polyangiales > JADJQN01 > CAIUAC01. The sequence goes on along the minus strand of CAXNJO010000013.1, from coordinate 48,225 downwards.
TCGACCTCGTCGCGACGGGGGACGGCGCGGTGCTCGTCTTCGCGGCACCCGAGGACGAGGGCGGCGGGCTGCGGGCGCTCGCGCTCGATCCGCGTGGCGCCGCGCGCGGGCCGGAGGTGCAGATCGTCCCGCGTGACGCGCCGGCCGCGGCGCTGCGGGTCGCGGAGGTCGTCGCCGCGTCGTCGGCCGGGAAGCTCGGCGTCGCGTGGGTCGCGCACGACACGCCCACGCGCACCGAGGTGTTCGCCTCGCATGCCGGGGCCGACGCGCAGGTGTTCGCACCGCCGGGCGCGCTCGGGCAGAGCGTCGTGCTGCCGCGCGGGGCGCGTGGTCGGCTCGCGCTCTCTGCCGGCGAGGACGGCGTGCTCACGCTGAGTCACCGTCGCGACGAGGGCCCGTGCGAGGCGCAGTCGGGCACGTGCGCGCGCTACCGCCACCAGCGCCTCGGCCGACCCGAGGCCGCCTCGCGCGGGACGGAGGGCAACGAGGTGAAGGTGCCGTGCGAGCCGCTTCTGCCGGGCTCGGTCTGGAGCGGCGGCGTCTGGTTCAACGGCGTGTGCAGCGCCCTCGACGGTGCGCGCGGACACGTCTTCGCGATCCGCGAGCAGCCCTCGTACGCGGCCGTGCACGACGGGCCTGCCGGATGCGCGCCGGTCGGCCTCGTCGCGCTGCCCGAGGGCGCGGCCGCCGTCAGTCGCTGCGCGGAGGGCCTGCACGTCGCGCGGCTCGGGTCGGACGGGCGCGCGATGCAGACCGCGACGCGCGCCGCGCTCACGACGGCGTGCGAGGGCGGTCGGCCGCAGCTCGTCGCGAGCGGGGACGGCGTGCGCATCGCGCTCCCGCTCGCGGCGCCGCAGAGCCGCGTCGAGGCGCTCCTGCCCGCGGGGCTGGCCCGCGCGGGGGCGCGCGCCGTCTGGACGGGCGAGGCCGTGCTCGTCGCCGAGCCGATCGGGCGCGACGTGTTCGTGCGCCGTTATGCGTGCCGCCCGGGGCTCTCCGAGCTCGCGCGCGACGACGACGGGGCCTGACGCGCCTCAGAAGACCACACTCTTCGGCGTGTCACCGTCCCGACGCCGCATCGACGCCGCGGGGCTTGCGGCGGACGCCGTGGTTTGTTGCACTCGTCGACCATGCGCTCCGACACCTCCCGCTCCAAGCCTGCGCGCCTCGTGCCCTCACGCCTCGTGCCCTCACGCCTCGTGCCCTCACGCCTCGTGCCCTCACGCCTCGTGCCCTCATGCCTCGTGCCCTCGCGGGTCGCTGGTGTCGCAGTCTTCGCGCTCGCTCTCGCCGCATGCGGTGACGACGATGCAACGGGTGCCATCCCCAAAGATGGTGGCCTCGATGGTGGACCCGCATGCACGGTGGGCCTCTACGACCCGACACGGCGCGACGTGGACGCGTGGCCCGAGCCGCGCATGCTCGTCGATGACCCGGGCACCGCGACGGGCAAGCGCCTGCGCGTCGAGGCGGACACGTGGCCGGAGCTGCTCGCGACAGCGGGCGGATACGCGCGCGTCTTCACCGAGGACCTCTCCGACCTCGACGGCTTCGGCGTGAACGCGGAGGCGTTCTTCCGCTTCGGTCGCGCCTTCGATCGCACGCTCTTGCCGACGGGCGCGGAGGCGAGCGCCCCCGACGCGGGGCTCGGCTTCGTCGTGCTCGATCCGGCGCCGCGCTTCGTGCCGGCGCTCCTGCGGACCACGGACCGCGACGCGACGCTCATGTTCGCGCCCCAGCGCCCGCTCCCCGAGGCGACGTGGGTCGCGGCCTTCGTCACGCGCGCGCTCACACCGGCCGCGGGCGGCTGCCTCGAGCCGTCCGAAGGCATGGCCGCGCGGCTCGCGGCGCCCTCGCCGGAGGATGCCCGCGCGATCGCCGCGCTCACGTCGCTCGGCCTCATCGCGTCGGCGCGCGACCTCGTGTCGCTCGTCGTCTACCCGACGCAGTCCATCGTCGAGGAGTCCATTGCCGTCGCCGCGGACGTGCTCACGCGCGACTTCGCGCTCGACGGCGCGCCCGTCTGCACGCCCGACACGACGGGCCGCTGGCGGCAGTGCGAGGCGGCGTTCGTCGCCGGGGACTACCGCGACGCCGACGCGCACGTCCCGGCGCGTGCGCGGGGCGCGGCCGTGACCCCGCAATCCACGTACCGCGTGCCGATCACGGTGTGGCTGCCGCCCGCGGGGGCCGGCCCGTTCCCCACGCTGCTCTACGGCCACGGCCTCGGCGGCGGGCGCGAGCAGGGCGCGCGCCTCGCGGAGTTCGCGGCGCCACTCGGCATCGCGACCGTCGCCATCGACGCGGTGCGTCATGGCGAGCACCCGACGAACGCGGGGGCGCGCACGGACACGCTCAACACCGTGCTCAACTTCTTCACGTTCGACGGCGACCGCGCGACGCGCGCGATCGACGGGCGCAAGCTGCGCGACCACTTCCGGCAGTCGACCTGGGACAAGCTGCAGCTCACGCGGCTGCTCGCGGCCGGGATCGACGTGGACGGCGACGGAACCGACGACGTCGACGGTACGCGGCTCGCGTACCTCGGTGTGTCGCTCGGCGGCATCATGGGGAGCGAGCTCGCGGCGCTCACCGACGCGTACGGCGCGGTGGTGCTCGTGGTCCCGGGTGGGCGCGTCTCGGCGATCATCGCCGACAGCGAGACCTTCCGCCCGCTCATCAACCTCGTGCGCCCGCGCAGCACGACCGCGGGCGACGTCGACCGATTCTTCCCGGTTTTGCAGACCGTGCTCGAGCGCGGCGACGCGGCCTCGTACGGCCCGCACCTGCTCCGCGATCGCCTCGCGCCCGCCGGCATGCGCGTCCCGAGCGTGCTCGTCGGGGTCGTGCTCGACGACGACACGGTCCCGAACACCGCGAACTACGCGCTCGCGCGCGCCATCGGCGTGGACGTGGTGCCGCCGACGCTCCGCGCCGAGATCGGGCTCGCGGCGACCGCGCCGCCGCCCGTGATCGCGAACGTCGCGCCCGGCACGACGGCCGGGCTGCTGCAGTTCGACGTCGTGCGCGAGGGCACGGCCGTGCGTCCTGCGACGCACAGCAACGTGGGCGACAGCGAGGTCGGCGCGGCTGCGTGGCTGCGCTTCCTCTCCTCGCACTGGGAGACGGGCGCGGCGGAGATCGTCGACCCGTATGCGCTCACCGGGCTGGCGCACGCCGCGCCGTAGCGCCGCCGTGCAGGGCGATCGCTGCGCTTGACGCGGCCCCCGGCGCGGTGCGATGCCCCTCCCGATGACCGCGCTCTTCGACGCCGTCCCCGGCTCCGTCTCCGTGTACGAGGTCTCGCCGCGCGACGGCCTGCAGAACGAGGCCGTCACCGTCCCGACGACGCGCAAACTTCGCCTGATCGAGGCGCTCGTCGCGGCGGGCCTCACGCGGATCGAGGTGACGAGCTTCGTCTCCGCACGCTGGGTCCCGCAGCTCGCCGACGGCGAGGAGGTCGCGCGGCTGCTGCCCCGGCGCGAGGGGATCGTCTACTCGGCGCTCTGCCCCAACGCGCGGGGCCTCGAGCGCGCGCTCGCGTCGGGGATCGGCGAGATCGGCGTGTTCGTCTCGGCGAGCGAGACGCACAACCTGAAGAACGTGAACAAGACGATCGCCGCGACGCTCGACGGATTCCGCGACGTCATCGCGCCCGCCGTCGCCGCCGGGCTGCGCGTGCGCGGCTACGTCTCGACGGTGTGGGGCTGCCCGTACGAGGGCTCGGTCGATGCGCGGCGTGCGCTCGCGATCGCGCGGGAGCTGCGCGCGCAGGGCTGCTACCAGATCTCGCTCGGCGACACGATCGGCGTCGGCACGCCGCGTCAGACACACGACCTCGTGCGCATGTTCCTCGCCGAGCTGCCCGGGGACGAGCTCGCCCTGCACCTGCACGACACCCGCGGAACCGCGCTCGCGAACGCGCTCGTGGGCCTCGAGCTCGGCATCCGCACGCTCGACGCGTCGGTCGGCGGGCTCGGCGGCTGTCCGTACGCGCCCGGCGCCGCGGGCAACCTCGCCACCGAGGACCTCGTGTTCATGCTCGACGGGATGGGCGTCGAGACGGGCATCGACCTCGACAAGCTCTGGGAGGCCGGCCGCGTCGCCGCCGCCGTCGTCGGGCGCGAGCTCCCGGGCAAGGTGCATCAGGCGGGTGTACGCTCGCTCCGCGTTTGAGCGGCGTCCGCCCGGGCCCGCTCCCCGCCTCCCCGAAGCACGCGGCTTCGTCGCCGCGCCACACGATAGGACCCCCGACGCATGAGCCCGCTCTACGCCTTGCTGCTCGCGACGCCCGTCTTCGGCTTTCAGCTTTCTGCGCCGGCGATCGACGTCGTCGCGGAGGCGTCGGGCCCGCCGCAGGGGGCGATGTTCGCGGCCCCGGCGCTCGCGCTCGGCGTCGCCATGCCCCTCGAGCTCGAGGCCACGATGCCCTCGGACGTCTCGGTGGGCGATGGCACGCCCGAGGGCTCGACGGGCGCCGCCGTGGTGCCGACGCCGGGCGCGACCGCCGAGAGCAGCGCCGAGGCCGAGCAGGCCTACGCCGACGCGATCCGCGAGCGCAACCGCGTCGCAAAGATCCACAAGATTCTCGGGATCAGCACCTGGGCCTCGATGGCTGCGACGCTCACGTTCGGCTTCATCCAGTACTCGAACCTGTATGGGTTCGGTGGCACGCACACCGACAACCCCTGCGTGAACGGCACCGCGATCGGCGGCTACGAGGCCTGTGTCGGTCGCCCGCTTCCCCACACGATCAGCTCGATCGTGACGAGCGCGCTGTACGTCACGACGCTCTCGCTCTCGTGGTTCATGCCTGATCCCGACGACGCCGCGACGGGGGACAGCGCGTTCGCGCGGACGCTTCGCCTGCACAAGATCCTGCGTTGGGTCCACCTCGCAGGCATGGTCTCGCAGATCGCGCTCGGCATCGTGACGGCCAACGCGTTCGATCGCGCGAACCCCGACGATTTCAAGATCGCGCAGGCCCTCGGCACGGTCCACATGGGGATCGGCCTCGTCACGTTCGGCGCGCTGACCTGGGCCGGCGCGCTGATGACCTTCTAGCCTGTGTCGGCGCAGGGCAGCGTGCGCGGCGCGGGCAGCGTCCGCGGTGCGGGCATCGCGCTCGTGCTCGGCGCGGCGCTGCTCTGGAGCGGCGGCGGCCTCGGCATCAAGCTCGTCCACGCTCACCCGATCGCGATCGCCGGCTACCGCAGCCTCTTCGCGCTCCCCGTCGTGCTCGCCGCGCTGCTCGTCGCCGCGCGCGGCCGGGGCGGCGAGGTGAGCGCCGCGCTCGGGCGCCGGTCGACCTGGTCGATCGCGCTCGCCTACGCGCTCGCGGTGATGCTCTTCGTCGGCGCGACACGCCTCACGACGGCGGCCAACGCGATCCTCTTGCAGTACACGTCGCCGGTTCACGTCGCGCTGCTCTCGCCGCTCCTGCTGCGGGAGCGGGTCGCCTGGTGGGACTGGCTCGCCGTGGCCGGTTGTGCGGCCGGCATGCTGTTCTTCTTCGGGGATGGGCTCGCGGGCGGCGCGGCGCTCGGCAACGTGCTCGCGCTCGTCTCCGGCGTCGGCTTCGGGCTGCTCACGCTGCTGCTCCGGCGGGAGCGGCTCGAGGCGGTGCGCCGCGGAGACGCTCGGGCGGAGCTCGCGGGCAGCCCGCTCGGGGCGCTCGTCGCGGTGGTCGCGGGCAACGCGCTCGGGGCGCTCCTCGCGTCGCCGTGGATGGTCACGGGCGGGCCTGAGGACGGCGCGAGCGTGCTCGTGCTGCTCGCCCTCGGGGCCGTGCAGATTGGTCTCTCGTACGTGCTCTTCATCGCGGGCACCGCGCGCGTCACCGCGGTCGAGGCCGGGCTCGTCGCGACGATCGAGCCGGTGCTGAACCCGGTGTGGGTCGCCCTCGGCTACGGCGAGGTGCCCGCGCCGGGCGCGATGCTCGGCGGGGCGCTGATCGTCGCGAGCGTGACCGCGCGCGGCGTGCTCGCGGGTCGCGCATCGCGGCGCGCCGCGGGCGCGTCCGGCGGCCCCTGACGCGCTCGTCGCGCGTGTCCGTGTTCGGGCTTGCAACGCGGCGACGCGCAGCCCTAGGATGGCCTGCGCCCGGGTCCACGCGCCGCCGCGCCGCCCGCGATATCGAAGCAAAATTCCTCAGCGTTTCGCCGTTCACACCGCTCTCTGCGCTCCGCAGGCCAAGGCCTGCCGTCGCGCGACCGCCCAGGGGCCGCGTCGACGAGCATGTCGACATACCAGCTCGCTGCTCGAGGGAGATCGATGGCCGCGCTCACCGTTTCTCAATGTCTGGGTGTGCTGATCGAGGATCCGGACGACGCGCAGGCCCTCGAGGGGTTGCTCGACGCGTTGACCAGCGGGGACGCCGCGCGCATCGGGGCAGGGCCCGCGGCGCTTCTCGAATCGGCGCGTCGCGGCCATGTGCAGCGCGGCGAGGTCGCGACGGCGGCGAAGGTGCTGGAGCTCGAGATCACGCTCGTCGAAGCAGACCCCGACCGCGAGGCCGGGCTCTGGAAGGAGCTCGCCCGGTTGCGCCGCGACGCGCTGCTCGATGACGCCGGCGCACGCGCCGCGCTCGTCAAGGCGATCGCGCTCCGCCCGGGCGACGACGAGGCGCGCGATCAACTCGTGCAACTCGAGCAGGTGGCGGCGAGCTGGAAGGAGATCGGCAAGCGGCTCGTCGAAGAGGCGGAGGGCGCCACCGACCCCACGCTCCGCAGCTCGGTGCTGCAGCGCGCCGCATCGATCGTCTGGCAATACAAGAAGCGCGGCCGCGACAAAGAGGTCGACGCGCTCTTCACCGAGGCGCTCGCGGCCGACCCGAGCGCCACGTCCGCGGCGGCCCTTTACGAGCAGACACTCCGGGCCCGTGAGCGCTGGGACGATCTCGCGCGCGTGCTCGTCGCCGCGGCCGAGGGCGCGAAAGGCCGCGACGACAAGTTCCACCTCTTCTTCCGGGCCGCCCGCGTGATCGCGCGGAAGCTCTCGCAGAACGACCGCGCGGCGGCTTGCTACGAGCGCGTGCTCGACTTCGCGCCGGGGCACACCGAGGCGATGAGCTTCCTCGTCGCGCACTTCACCGAGCGCGAGCAGTGGGACCACCTCGTCGCGCTGTACGAGGACGCGCTCCGCTCGCGGCAGAAGCTCGAGAGCGAGCAGGGGATCCTGTTGCAGATCGGCATGGTGCACTGGCGCATGCGCGGGCAGCCCACCGAGGCCGAGCCGTACTTCGCGCGGCTCCGCAAGATCGATCCGGGCCACCCGGCGATGCTCGATTACTACCGTGATTACCTCACGCAGACGGGCGACGAGCAGCGTCTCCTGACCATCCTCGGTGATGCCCAGCGTCTCTCGGGGGATTCGGGCAACAAACTCAAGCTGGCCGTCGAGGTCGCCCGGCAGGCGCAGTCGAACCCGGCGACGGTCGACCGCGCGATCGACGCGTGGAAGTCCGTGCAGCGCGTCGATCCGCAGAACGGCGAGGCGGTCACCGCGCTCCGCGAACTCTACGCGAAGGCGGGCAAGTGGAACGCGCTCGTCGAGATCCTCAAGGCCGAGCTCGACCAGCTCCCGGCGGGGGACGCCGCGCGCCGCATCGCGATCCTGCGCGAGATGGTGCCGATCTACCGCGAAAAGCTCTCGCTCGACGTGATGGTGATCAACACCTACAGCGCGATCCTCGCGCTCGTCCCGGAAGACGCCGAGGCGCTCCGTGCGCTGGCCGCGACGTACGAGGCGCTCGGCCGCTGGAACGACCTGATCCAGACGCTCACGCGGCGGGCCGACGTCGAGTCGGACAAGGGCGAGCGGGTGCGTCTGCTGACGCGCGTCGCGAACCTCTGGATCGAGCGCTTCGCCAACTACAACCAGGCGACCCGGCCCCTCGAGCAGGTCTTCGAACTCGACCCCGACAACCGCGAGGCGCTCTCGCGCCTGAAGGACATCTACGCGAAGAAGCGCGCGTGGAAGCCGTTGTTCGACGTCATGCGCCGCGAGGCGGACCTCGCGAGCGATCCCACCGTGCGGCTCTACAACCTCGTCGAGCTCGCGAAGCTCGCGGGCGAGCGCCTGCACAAGAGCGCCGAGGCCATCCAGCTGTGGCGCGAGGTCATCGCGCAGGACGCGACGGCCGCGGGCGCGCTCGACGCGCTCGAGAAACTCGCCGAGCGCGAGAAGGATTTCGCCACCGTCGCGGAGGTGCTCGAGCGCCGCGTGGCCGCGGCCACCGATCCGCAGGAGCGCGTGAAGCTGCTTCAGAAGCTCGGCCCGATCTACGGCGAGCAGCTGCAGGACACCACGCGCGCCGCGGGCGCCTGGCAGCGCGTGCTCGCCATCGACCCGAAGAACGGGCGCGCGATGCGCACGCTGCGCGAGTCGTACGTGGCCGCGGGCGACTACGACGGGCTCGAGCGTCTCTACGGCGAGGTCGGCGATTGGGAGGGGCTCGTCGAGGTCCTCGGCACGGCCGCCGACAAGGTTCAGGACACCGCGCTGCGGGTCTCGCTCTCGCTGCGCGCCGCAGACATCTACACCGAGCGTCTCGGCGAGCCGCAGCGCGCATTCCGCGCCTACGAGCGCGTCCTCGCGGTCGAGCCGGGCCACGAGCGCGCCGCGCGCGCGCTGCTCGCGATCTACGAGAAGGACCAGAAGTGGCAGCGGCTGCCGGCGCTGCTCGAGACGGTGCTCGCGACGCTGCCCGCCGGCCCCGACGCGCCCGCAGCGGCGACGGTCGAGCGGCTCGCGATCGTCTCGCGGCTCCGCGATCTCACGCTCGGCGAGCTGCGGGAGCCCGAGCGAGGGCTGCACTGGGCGCTCGAGGCCTATCGCGTCGCGCCTGCGGACCCGGCCGTCGTCGCCGGTCTCGAGAGCGCCGCGGAGCGCACGGGCGGGTACGAGGCGCTCGCGGCTGCGTACCTCGCGCGCGTCGCGGCGTCCGATTCCGCGGAAGAGCTGCGGCGTTTGCGGCGTCGCCTCGCCGAGCTGGCGCAGGCGCGTCTGGCGCAGCCGGAGCTGGCCATCACGCAATTGCGCGCGCTCGTCGACGCGGACCCGACGGACACCGACGCGATGGACGCCCTCGAGCGCGTGCTGCGGGCTGAGGGACGGAACGACGAGCTCCGCGCGCTCTTCGTCACGCGGGTCGAGGCCACGGGCGACCCGACCGAGCGCTACGTCGTGCTCGGCGAGCTCGCGCGTCTCGAAGAGGTCACCCTCGGCGATGCCGAGACCGCGGCGTCGCGTTACCGGGCCATTCTCGACATCGACGCGACGGACTCCGACGCGCTCGGTTCGCTGGATCGGCTCGCGACCGCCGCCGGGCGCTACGCCGAACTCGCCGACGTGCTGCGCCGGCGCGCCGACGTCGCCCGCGACGTGGGGCAGCGCACCGAGTTCCTGTTCCGGCTGGGGCAGACGTATGCGGGGCCTCTCGCGGATCCGCGCGCGGCAGTCGACGCCCTCGCCGAGGTGCTCGCCGCGGCGCCGGGCCACGGGCCGGCCGTCGTCGCGCTGGAGCAGCTCGCGGGCGCGTCGCAGCCCGAGGTGCGTGACGAGGCCGTGCGGCTCCTCGAGTCGGCCTACGAAGCGACGGGCGCCTGGGACAAACTCGTGCGGCTCCTCGAGGCGCGCCTCGCGCGCTCGACGGAAGACGGCGAGCGGCGCGCGCTGCGGCTCCGGCTCGCGGAACTGAGCGGCAGCAAGCTCGGCGACGCAGCGGGCGCCTACGGCGCGCTGGAGGCCGCGTTCCTCGACAGCCCGACCGACCCGGACCTCTGGGATCGGCTCGCGCGCGCGGCGGAGGCCGCGAAGCAGCACGAGTCGCTCGCCGCCGCGTACGCGATGGCGCTCGAGACGGGACAACTCGGCGATGCCGACGCGGCGGATCTCTCGCGCCGCGTCGCGGCGCTCTTCGATGAGATGCTCGGACGTCCGGACGCGGCGGAGCCGTTCCACCGGCGCGTGCTCACGCACGACGAACTCGACGAGCGCGCGTTCCTCGCGTTGAAAGACCTGTACACCAACCGCGAGCGCTGGGACGACCTGCAGGTCCTGTATCGGAACCGCATCGCGCAGACCGTCGACGCGACCGCGAAATACGAGCTGCTGATGCAGGTCTGCTTCCTCTTCGAGGAGTTGCTCGACGACCCGGCGCTCGCGATCCGCGCGTATCAGGACGTGCTCGAACTCGAGCCGGACGACGCCGGCGCGCGCATCGCCCTCGAGCGCCTGTTCCGTCGCACCGGACGCTGGCGTGACCTCGCGGACCTGCTCCGCGGCGAGCTCGATCGCGCGAGCGGTGAGGCGCGCTTCGAGCGGATGTTGCAACTCGGTGAGCTCTCGGAGCAGCAGCTCGCCGACGCGTCCGCCGCGGTCGACCATTACGAGGCCGTCGTCGCCGAGCAGCCCTCGAACGACCGCGCGCGCGCTGGTCTGGAGCGCCTGCTCGCCGACGCAGCGCAGCGGCAGCGAATCGCGCTCATCCTCGAGCCCCTCTACGAGCGGCGTTTCGACTGGGCCGACCTGACGCGCGTGCTCGAAGTGCAGCTCGAGGCCGTCCAGGACCCGGGCTCGCGCGTGGCGCTCCTGCTCCGACTCGCCGAGATTCACGAGGCCCGCCTGAGCGACCTCGACCGGGCGTTCGGCGCCTTCGAGCGCGCCGTCCTCGCGGACCCGGGGGACCCACAGCCGCGTGCGGAGCTCGCGCGCATCGCCGTCATGCGCGGTCGGGACACGGACCGCGCGTCCGCGCTCGAGCGCGCCGTGGGGCTGACCGACTCGCCACGCCTGCAGGGCGAGCTGCTCGCGGAGCTGGGCTCGCTCTACGGCGATCGCCTCGGGGATGCGCCGCGCGCGGAGAGCGCATGGGAGCGGCTCATCGCGGTCGATCCGCACGACGGCGACGCGGTGCTCGTCGCAGCGCGTGCGCTCGAGGCCCTGCACCTCGCGGGTGGCGATGCGACGAAGCTCGCCGGCGCGCTGCGGCGGCAGGCGCGCTTCGAGGGCGACGTCGATGCGCGACGCACCTTGCTCGTGCGGCTCGGGGCGCTTCTCGAGGAGAACCTCGACGACGTCGAGGGCGCGATCGCCGTGCACGAGGAGCGCCTCGAGCACGATGCGGCCGACGTCGACGCGATGCGCGCGCTCGAGCGGCTCTTTGCGCGGACGGAGCGGTGGGAGAAGCTCATCCAGACGCTGAAGTCGCGCGATGGCGTCGTCACCGACGAGGCCGAGCGCCACGAGATCGCGCTGCGGATCGCCGAACTCTACGACGCGCAACTCGGTGACGAGGAAAGCGCGATCGCCGCCTGGAACGACGTCCTCGCGAGCTTTGGCCCAGATGGCCAGGTGCTCGCGGCCCTCGCCCGGCTCTACGAGGCCGCCGCGCGCTGGACCGATCTGCTCGAGACGCTCGCGACCGAGTACGAGCTGCTCGCTCGGGAGGGCGCCGGCGCCGACGTGCGCGCGGCCTCCCGTTTCCGGGCGGCCGAACTTCTCCGCACGCGGACCCACGAGCGGGAGCGCGCGATCGAGGTCTACGCGGAGGTGCTCGACCTCGATCCGACGCACGCAGGCGCGATCGCGTCGCTCGAGGTGCTGCTCGGCGCGCCCGAGGCGCACGAGCGCATCGCCGCGGCCACCGTGCTCGTGCCCCGCTACGAGTCCTCGGGCGCCTACGACAAACTCCTCGCGGCCCTCGAAGTCACCGCAGATACCGACGACACCCTCGAGAAGCTTCGCGCCCTTCGGCGCGCCGCGGAGGTCGCGGACGTCGGCCTGCAGGACGCGTCGCGCGCGTTCCAGCTCCTCGGCGGCGCGGTGCGTGCGGGGCTCGGCGAGCCGGATCTTCCGGATATGTTGCGCGAACTCGAGCGGCTCGCGGCGAGCGCCGATCGCTGGCGCGAGCTGGTCGCGCTGCTGCGCGAGATCGCGCCGGACATCGCGGACGGCGACCTCCAGGTGGACACCTGGTCGCGCATCGCCGGCCTCGCGCGGGGTCGCCTGGGCGACCGCGAACTCGCCCGCCAGTACCACGGGCTGGTGCTCGAGGCGCGTCCTGACGATGCGGACGCGCTCGACGCGCTCGAGTCGATCGACGAGGAGTCCGGCGACGCGCGCGCCCTCCTCGAGACGCTCCGCCGCAAGACCGATCTGGCATCGACGCCCGAGGCGCGTCGCGCGCTGCTGTTGCGCCAGGGGGCACTCTGCGAGGCGCGGCTTGCGGACGTCCCGGGCGCGATCGACGCGTTCGAGCAGGTGCTCGCCGACGCCGACGAAGGCGCGGCGGTCGAGGGGCTCGAGCGGCTCTATGCGCGCATCGATCGCTGGCGTGATCTGGCTTCGCTCTACGAGCAGCGCCTTGAGCGCGGGGCGGGCAGCGTCGTGGCGACGCACCACGCGCTCGGCGCGCTGCGTGCAGCGCACCTCGACGACGTCGAGGGCGCGCTCGAGAGCTTCCGCGCGGCCCTCGTGGCCGATGCGGCGTACGCCCCCACCATCGCCGCGCTCGCCGCGATGATGGGCGAGGGCGCTTGGCGGAGCCGGGCGGCCGAAATCCTCGAGCCGGTGTATCTCGCGACCCTCGACTGGCCGAACGTGATCGCCGCGCTCGAGGCGCGCCTCTCCGGTGAGGAGGACCCGGGCGTCCGCCGTGAGTTGCTCGCGCGGCTCGGCGAGTACTACGAGACGCACCTCGAGGATCTCGAGGGCGCGCTCGCGACGTACGGTCGGCTCTTCCGCGAGGAGCCCACGGACCAAGCGCTGTGGGATACGCTAGGTCGCCTCGCCCGTGCCCTCGAGAAGCCTGCGCGGCTCGCCGCGATCTTCGACGAGGTGCTCGACGCGCGCGGCGTCGACGACCCGCAGATGGCGCGCCTCGCGATGCACGCGGGTCGCCTGCACACGGAAAAGACGGGCGATCTCGAGCGCGCTGCGCGCAACTACGGGCTCGCGCTCGCATGGGACACGACCGATCGCGCGGCGTTCGAGGCCCTCGAGCGGGCGCTCGTCGGGCGCGCGAACCACGACGCCCTGCTGACACTCTGGCGCGAACAGGCCGAGGTCGCGACGAGCGACGACGGGCGCGTCGCGCTGCTCCACAAGATCGCGCAGACGCTCGAGGCCGAGAAGGGCGACGCCGCCGGCGCCGTGGACGTCTTCCGGGAGATCCTCGACGTCGCGCCCACGGACGGGCTTGCGATCGCCGCGCTCGACGCGCTGCTCGTGCAGCTCGACCGCTGGCAGGACGTGGCGGACCTCCTGCGCCGCCGCATCGATCAGGCGGTCGGCTCCTCCGAGGAGAACGATCTCAAGCATCGCCTCGGCGACGTGCTCGCGACGAAGCTCAGCGACGTCGAGGGCGCGCTCGACGTGTACGCGGACATCGTCGGCAGCGACCCCGGCCACGCCGAGACCATCGCGGCGCTCGAGCTGCTCGTGCGCGACGAGGCGCACCGCCTCCGCATCATCGAGTTGCTCGAGCCGATCTACCGGGCGTCGGGGCAGTGGCGGAAGCTCGTCGCGATCAGCGAGGCCCAGCTGCCGCTCCTCGAGGACGCGCTCGACCGGGTGCGCGTGCTCGGCTCGATCGCCGAGCTGCACGAGCAGTTCGGGCGCGACGGGAGCCTCGCGTTCCATGCGTGGGCACGCGCGCTCGCGCTCGAGCCCGGCAACGAGGTCGTCCGCGCCGAGGCTCGATCGCCTCGCGTCGCTGCTCGACCTCTGGGACGAGCACGTCTCGGCCTACGAGCAGGCCGTCGCCGCCGCGACGGATCCCGCGACCGTCTCGCAACTCCTCGCGACGGTCGCCCGCGTCCACGATGAAAAGCGGGGTGACCCGCGCAGCGCGATCCTCGTCTACGAGCGGCTGCTCGCGCACGACGAGTCGGACCCGGCGCCGCTCGACGCGCTCGAGGCGCTCCACACCATGGTCGGCGACTGGCAGGGGCTCGTCGCGATCCTGCGCAAGCGCGGCGAGCGCAGCTTCGACGCCGCCGAGCGCGGCGAGCTGAACCGGCGCGCCGGCTCGGTCCTCGAGGAGCTGATCGGCGACCGCACCGGCGCCATCGACGCCTACCGCGCCGCCCTCGGGGAGGACGACACCGACGAAATCTCGCTCGAGGCGCTCGATCGGCTCTACGCCCTCGCGGGCGACGCCGACAACCTCGCGTCCGCGCTCCGCCGCCGCGCGGAGCTGTCGCAGGACGTCGACGTGCGACTCGACGCCAACCTCCGTCTCGGCGCCCTCGCCGAGGAGCAACTCCGGCAGCCTGCGGAGGCGATCGCGGCCTACGAGCGCGTGCTCGCGGACCGCGCTGGCGACACCACCGCCGTGCTCTCGCTCGCGCGGCTCTACGAGCGGCAGGGGCTCTGGTCGGCGCTGCTCGAGAACCTCCGGCTGCAGGCCGGCATGGCTGCGGACGCGGGCGCGCGCGCGCAGCTCCTGTACCGCGCGGGCGCCGTGCTCGAGCGCGAGCTCGACGACGTCCGGGAGGCCATCGGCGTTTACCACGAGGCGCTGCTCGTCGCGCCGCAGCTCGAAGCGCCGCTCGCTGCGCTCCTCCGCATCACGCGGCTCGAGGAGCACCGCGCGGAGGCCGCCGAGGTCGTCGAGCCGGTCCTGCGCGAGGGGGGCCGTTACGACGAGCTCGCCGAGCTGCTCGAGCGCACGGCGGACGTGATGCAGGACAACGTCGCGAAGCGTGACGAGCTGCGCCGCCTCGCCGACGTGCACGAGCAGGGCCGCGGCGACAAGGCGGCGGCCTTCGAGGCCTACCGCCGCGCGCTCGCGGAGGACCCGTCCGACGCCGACATCGCCGACCAGCTCGAGCGGCTCGCCGCGGAACTCGGCGCGTGGGACCGGCTCGCGGACGCCTTCGCCGCGCGTGCATCCTCGGCGCACGACCCGGCGCAGGGCCGCGCCCTCTACGTGCGCGTGGCCGTGATCGCGGAGACGCGCCTCGGCGACGAAGCGCGCGCGCTCGAGGCGTACCGTCGCGCCGCGGAGCAGTCGGGCGACGACGAGGACACGCTCGCCGCGCTCGATCGGCTTTACGTCAAGACGCAGGCGGCGCGCGAACTCGCCGACGTCCTCGAGCGTCGCATCCAGCTCGCCCCCGAGCCGAGCGCCGCCGCGACGCTCTCCATCCGACTCGGCGAGCTGAAAGAGCAGCGCTTCGGGGATCGATACGGCGCGCTGCAGTGCTACCGCGACGTCGTCGACCGCGACCCGACCGAGCCGCGCGCGACTGCGGCGCTCGAGCGTCTGCTCGGCGACGACGCGCTCGCGGTCGAGGTGATCGACGTCCTCGACGGCGTCTACCGCGAGTGTGGCGCGCTCGAGAAGGCGGCCGACCTCTACGACGTGCGCATCCGGCTCGCGGACTCGAGCGGCGCGCGCGTGCGGCTCCTTCAGGACGCCGCGCAACTCTGGGAGCAGGAACTCGGCCGGCCCGAACGTGCGCTCACCGCGCTGCGGCAGGCGTTCGTGCTCGACCCGCGCGACGAGTCGCTGCTCGCCGAGGTGGAGCGCCTCGCGCCCGTCGTGGGGCGCTGGGACGCGCTGCGCGGCCTCGTCGAGGAGGTCACGGCGGCCGGGGACCTCGAACGCAGCGTGCGGCGCGATCTGCACCTGCGCGCGGCGCGCTGGTACGGCGAGGCGCTCGCCGACGCCGTCGCCTGCGAGCAGCAACTGCGTGCGGCGATCCACGCCGATGCGGACACGCCCGACGCGCACGAGCAGCTGGTCGCGCTGCTGCGCGCGCCTGGTCGCGAGGCCGCGCTCGTCGCCGCGCTCCGCGCCTGGGCGGAAGCGGGACACGACGACGCGGCCCGCGTCGCGCATCTGCGCGAGGCGGCGCAGCTCGCGGCGTCGCGGCTCGCCGATGCGCCGACGACTGCGGCGTGTCACGCGTCGATCCTCGCGATCGACGCCGGCGATCTCGCGTCGCTCGACGCGCTCGCGGGGCTACGTGAGAACGAGGGGCGCTTCGCAGACGTGGTCGGGCTGCTCGAGCGCCGGATCGACGCCGAGCCGCAGCCTGCGCTCCGCGTCGCTGCGCGGCGCCGCCTCGGCACCCTCCAGCGCGAGAAGCTCGCCAACCTCGACGCCGCGATCGAGGCCTTCCGAGGCGTGCTCGACGAGTCTCCGGGCGACGTGGACGCGATGTCCGCCCTCGAGGCCATCTACGAGGGCCGATCGGCCTGGGAGGATCTGCGTGAGGTCCTCGAGCGCCGGCTCGACGCGGCCGAGACGCCGGCCCAGCGGGCGGCTGCGCGCGTCCGGCTGGCGCGGCTCATGGAGAAGAGTTTCGGCAAGGGGGCGGAGGCGATCGCGCAGATCGAGGAGATCCTCGGCGAGGATCCGTCCAACGTCGAGGCGCTCGACGAACTCGAGCGGCTCCTGCTCGCGCACGGCAGGCTGCAGGAGGTCGCCGCGCTGCTGGGGCGTCGCGCGGACGACGCCGCGGCAGCCGGGGACGCTGCCGGTGAGGTCGCAGTGTTGGCGCGCCTCGCCGATCTCCTCGAGAAATCACTGCGTGAGCCTGCGCGCGCGGTGGACGCGTGGGAGCGCATCCTCGAGCGGCGCCCGGACGAAGTCCGCGCGCTGCTCGCGCTGGTGCGGCTCCACGAGGCCGCGGGTGACGCTGCGCACGCGGCGGACGCGCTCGAGCGCCTCGTGCTCCTGCGCCCTGGGCTCGAGACGGTCGAGAGCGCGCATCGCCTCGCCGAGCTCGCCGAGACGCGCCTCGGGGACGCGGACCGCGCGGAGGGGGCGCTCGTGCGGGCCCTCGAGGCGGCCCAGCAGCCGGAGACGCGCGTGCGGCTCAAGGCCTTCTACGAGCGGCACGGGCGCCACGACCGCTTCGCCGCGCTGCTCGCCGAAGAGGTGGACGCGCTCAGTGAGCCCTCCGCCCGCGGCGCGCTGCTGAAGCAGATCGCGTCGATCTACGGGACCCGCCTGGCGGACCCGGGCCGCGCGGCGGTCTACCTCGAGCGGGCTGCGCAGCTCACGCCCGACGATCGGGGCGTGCTGCTGCCCCTCTGCGACCTGTACATCGCGGCTGGGCGCTCGCGCGACGCCGTGCCCGTCCTCGAGAAGATCATCGCCTCCTTCGGCGGCAAGCGCGTGAAGGAGGTCGCCCAGTTCCATCACCGCCTCGGTCTCGCGCTCGAGGGGCTCGGCGACACGGCGGGCGCGCTCGCGCAACTCGACGCGGCCTTCAAGGTCGACCTCACCAGCGTCGCGATCCTCCGCGATCTCGGGCGCTTGACGTACGTCGGCGGTGATTTCGAGCGCGCGCAGAAGACCTACCGCGCGCTCCTCCTGCAGAAGCTCGACGCGAGCGCCGGCATCACCAAGGCGCAAGTCTACTTCTATCTCGGCGACATCTCGGCGAAGCAGGGCGACAAGCCCAAGGCCATCAGCATGCTCGAGCGCGCGGTGGCCGAGGACAAGTCGCTCGCGGAGGCGGCGGCGCTCCTCGCGTCGCTCAAGGCCTGAGCGCGCGGCGCGCAGCGTGCCCACGCTCGTCTCGGTGGACGGCGCGCCTCCGGTCGCGGAGGACGCGCCCGGCGCTCGCGTGAGCGTCCTCGATCGCGGGCTTCTCCACGGCGACGGTGTGTTCGAGGTGCTCCGGACGTGGAGCGGCGCGCCGTTTCGGCTCGACGATCACCTCGCCCGCCTCGCGCGCGCCTGCGCCGCCGTACGGATCGCGCTGCCGGTCCCGATCGCGCAGCTCGCGGCGGAGATCCGCGCGGCGCACGCCGCGACGGGCCGCCCGGAGAGCCACCTGCGCGTCGTCGTCACGCGCGGCGCGGGCGGCGGGGGGCCGCGTGTCGTCGGTACGGAGCGCGCGCGGCGCTTCGTCGTGGCCTCGCCGCTGCGCGTCCCGACGGAAGAGCAGTACGCGCGCGGCGTTCGCGTCGCGCTGATCGCCGCGGCGCATCCGCGTGACGCGACCGCGCTCGGCGCGCACAAGACGCTCGCGTACCTGCGGAGCGTCCTCGCGCTCGAGGAGGCCCGCGCGCGTGGGGCGGACGATGCGCTCCTCGTGACCGACAGTGGTGACGTCCTCGAGGGCGCGACGAGCACCGTCGTCGTCGTCCGGCGCGGCGTGCTGCGCAGCCCGCCGGCGAGCGCGGGCGTCTTGCCCGGCATCACGTGGGACACCGTCGCGGCGCTCGCGCGCGCCGAGGGACGGATCGTCGAGGCGGGCATGCTCACGCCACGCCGCGTCTACGACGCCGACGAGGTCCTCTTGCTCAGCGCGATCCGTGGCGTGATGCCGGTCGTCGAGGCCGACGGCGTGCGAATCGGGTCCGGTGCGCCCGGGCCCATCGGCCGCCGTCTCGGCGCCGCGCTCACGCAGTACGCGAGTTCCGTTGCGCTCGGCGGGCGGCTGAGGTAGACATCGCCCCCCCAAGGGAGACGCTGATGGTTTCGAACACCAAGATGACCTGGAACCGCCGCGAGGCGAAGACGACCAAGCTCGGCCGCGACAAAAAGAAGGCGCGCGCCAAGGCCGGAACCCCCAAGTTCCCCATCCACCTCGAGAAGGCCGCGCCCGCGAAGTGAACCTGCTGGATCCGGCCAGCGCGCGTAGCGCTCGGCCGGTGTAGGCCTTCCCCCGCGTCGGCGCGCGTTGTCCGAGCGCGCTTCGGGATCGCGCGCGTCATCCGATCGCGCGGGTCATCCGATCGCGCGGGTCATCCGATCGCGCAGGTCATCCGATCGCGCGGGTCATCCGATCGCGCGGGTCATCCGATCGCGCGGGTCATCCGATCGCGCGGGTCATCCGATCGCGCAGGTCATCCGATCGCGCGGGTCATCCGATGGCGCAGGTCATCCGATGGCACAGGTCATCCGATGGCACAGGTCATCCGATGGCACAGGTCATCCGATGGCACAGGTCATCCGATGGCACCTGGCGTCAGCGCGCGTCCCCCGGTTCGCGGGCTGCGCTGATCGCGCGCTGGGCGCGTTCGGTTCGCGCTCGGCGCCGATGCGCGGTTGGTGCGGGCCTCCGCGCGGCCTGTGCGATCGCGGCCGGGTCTCCGCGCTCGCGCAGCGCTTCGTGCACGACCTCGCCGCGGAGGCCTTCGAGGCGCGGCAGGCCGAGCGCGGCGAGCACCGTCGCCGCCGTGTCCATCGTCTGGATCTCGCGGTCGATGCGGCCACCGCGGCGTGCGGCGCCGCCCCACGCGAGCCAGGGGATGCGGCGATCGACCTCGCGCAGCGTGCCGTGGCTGCGTCCGTGGCCTCCGTGATCGGCGGTGACGATGAGCAGCACGCGCTCCGTGCCGCGGGGCCGCGTGCGGATCGCGCGCACGACGTCGCCGAGGCACGCATCCGCCGCGACGACGGCCGCGCGGTAGGCGCGGGACATCCAGCCGCGCCGGTGGCCGGCGCTGTCCGGCTCGGGGAAATGCAGCATCGCGACGCCGGCGGCCGTGTCGCGCAGCCAGGGCTCCGCGCGTCGTACGACGCCCGCGCAGCCGCCTCGGCTCAGCGTGAAGGCGACGCCGTCCGCGTCGGGCCCGAGCAGGTGCTGCAGCTTCGGCTTGGTGACGAAGAGCGCGGCCGGCAGGCCCGCGCGCGCGGCGACGCGGAGCGCCGTCGGAAACCGGATGCCGCCCCGGTGCGGTCGCCAGGAGTTCCACGTGAGTCCGTGCTGATCGTCGTCGACGCCGGAGAGCATCGACGCGTGCGACGCGAGGGTGGTCGAGCGACGGATCGTGAGCGCCCGCTCCGCGCGCACCCCCTGCCGCCCGAGCAGGTCGAGCGTGGGGTGCGAGGGGAGCACCGCGTCGGCGCGCAGCCCGTCGATGCTCACGACGACGACGAGGTCCGCGGCCCGGTCGCGGGACGATGTGACGACGCGCCCCGCCAGCGGATCGGGCAGGGGCGGCAGGGCCTCGGGGGGGGCTGCGTCCCCCGCCCGTATGGGCGGCTCTTCCTCGTCCGCCTCGGTCGCGGATGCGGCCGCGTCGTCGTTCGGGTGCGCCGCGCTCGCCGTGTCGCGGGCGGAGCTTGGAGCCGGCTGCGCGGAGCCCGTCGCGCTGCCGAGCGCGCAGCCGAGGAGCGCGGTGGCGGCGAAGAGCGCTCGGTGGACGCGGCGCGACACAGCGTGTGACCGTGCGGCACACGCGCCGGGACGGTCAAGGAAGCCGTGGCCACGCTCCGCGCGTGGCGTGTCGTGCGCGCAGCGATCGCCCCGGGCGCGCCGCGCGTCGCCGTCAGTGCACCGTGTGATCGCGACCCTCGTGGTGGATCGTGGGGAGCTCCGGCTCCGGTCGCTCGGGGAGGATGGCGCGCGCCTCGACGAGGGCGAGCGCCCCGGCCCAGCGCTGCGCGTCGAGGGCTTCGCGGTGCGCGCGCGCGCGCGCTGCGACGCGGAGCGCCTCCTCCTCGGCCGACCAGCGCGCGAGCGTCTCGCGCTGCTTGCGACGCCGCCGGACCCACGCGGCGACGGAGAGCACGAGCGCCAGCGCCCAGACGCCGCTCCCCGTCACGAGCAGCGGCAGCGCTGTGAAGCGGTCGGAGACATCCGCGCGCCACTCACGCTCGAGGTCCGCGATCGAGAGGTAATACGTCTCGCGGAGGGCCCCTCGGAACGTCTCTCCGTGGCGAAGTTCGCGCAGCAAGCGCTCGAATTTGATGAGCTTTTTGTCGTCGGCACGGAGGAAGCCGACGACGGACGCGCTCTGCGCGTAGGCGAGCCCCACGGCGTGCGCGCGCTCCGGGAAGCGCGCCGACAGGCCCGAGAGCGGCAGCAGCGTGCCGCCCACGACCGCCTCCGCGAGGGTCTGCACCCGCGCGACCGAGTGCTCGCCGGACTGCTGCACGGCGAGCCCCTCGACGAACCAGCGGGGCAGCTGCGCGCCCGGCGCGGCGCGGTGCAGCGCGAGGTGGCTCAGCTCGTGCGTGAGCACCTTGTCCATCGCGGGGCGTTCCCATGTCTCCGGGGCCGCGAAGGAGAGGAGCACGAGCCCGAGGTCGGGGTAGGTCACGCCGGTGGCGTACGGCGGCGGCGGTGCGGCCTCGGGCGCGAGCGCGCGGAGCTCGTCCGGGTCCGTGGCGAGGCGGATGACCGCGTCCGCGGGGAGGTCGCCGCCGAGCTCGTCGGCGATGCGCGGCCACGCGTCGTCCCACACCGCTTGCAGCGCGTGCGCCTCGTCGGCGGCGCGTGCGGGGTACGACCAGAGCACGGGACCGCGCCGCTCGATCCGGTGGTCCGCGGGGAGCGACGGCAGCGCGAGGCCGTGCCCCCGGACGATGTCGGGCGCCGGCTCCGGGGCGTGCTGCGCCTGGGCGGCCGTCGACGCGGCGAGCACGCAGATCGCGAGCGCGGCCGCGTGCAGGAGCCGCGCGAGGCGGCCGCGGTCGGCGCGTGTGCGGACGATGGGCGGCGGCAGGCTCACGGGCGCGCTGACCACCCTAGCACCGGGCCCCGTCGCCCTCGTTGCCTCCGGCCGCGGCCCGTGAGCGCGCGCCGACTGCGCGCGTCGCCCCTCGACGGGCGAGGACATTCTCCGCTATGCATGCGGAGCGATGCTCACCGCCTCCGGCACCCTGCGACTGCTCTTCACCGGCACTTGGACGAGCGCGGTCTGCGCGGGGCTCGTCGGGATGCACGCGCTGACGGGCGATGGCGCGCGCTTCCGCCGCTTGGAGCGCGCGTGGGCGGTGGGGCTCGCGCGCGGCTGGGACATGCGCGTGCGCGTGCACGGCGTCGACCAGCTCGACCCGGACGGCCCCTACGTCTTCATGGCGAACCACCAGAGCCACGTCGACATCGTCGCGGTCATCCTCGCGCTGCCGCGCGTGCCCGGCTTTCTCGCGAAGAAGGAGCTCCGGCGCGTGCCGCTCCTCGGCGCGGCGATGGCCGCCGGCGGCCACGTCTTCATCGATCGCAGCGAGCGCGCGCGGGCCGTCGAGGCGATCGCAGAGGCGGCGCGCGTCGTGCGTGAAGGGGCTTCGATCGTCGTGTTTCCCGAGGGAACGCGCCACGAGCGCGAGGCGGTGTCCCCCTTCAAGAAAGGGGGCTTTCACCTGGCGCTCGCGGCGGGGGTGCCCCTGGTGCCGATCGGGCTGCGCGGCACGCGCGCCCTGTTGCCCCGACACTCGCGGATGATCCGGCCGGGCGAGGTCGCGGTGCACGTCGGGGCGCCGATCGGCGCGGAGACGCTGGCGGCGCTCGGCGTCGAGGGCGCGGTGGCGCGCGTCCGCTCGGAGATCGCCGCGCTCGCCGCGATGCCGCTCGACGACACGCCGCGTCCCCGGCGCCCGCGCCGCGCGCGCTGACCGCCGTCTCGCCGCGCGCGCAGCCTCGCACCGCGCGCGGAACAGCGCCGCGACGGAGCGTCTCTGGGACGTGTGGCGCCAGGCGGTGGGCGAGCGGCCTACGGTGCGTCGTCGGACTTCCGGCCGAGGCGCACGGAGACCATCGAGAGGCCATGCGCGGGGGCGGTGATCCCCGCGCTCGCGCGCATCGCGCCGGGCACGAGCAGCGCGTCGAGCGAGGCGGGCGTGCGCCGTCCGCGGCCGACCTCGAGCAGTGTGCCGACGAGGATGCGGATCATCTGCTTGAGGAACGCGGTGCCGCGCACTTCGATCGCGAGCAGGTCCGGGTTCCCGAGGTAGCTGGCGAGCACGCGCACTTCGTGGACGGTGCGCACCGTCTCCGTGCGCTCGTCGTCGGCCGCCCGGAACGCGCCGAAGTCGTGCGTCCCGACGAGGCGCGCGGCCCCGTCGCGGAGCGCGTCGAGGTCGAGGCGTCGGCCCGGCTCGCCGTCGGTGTGGACGCGCGCGACGTGCCAGGCGCGCCCGCGCCAGTGCGGATCGCGCGCCTCGCCGAGGAGCAGCACGTAGCGGTAGAGCTTCTCGAGGGCGTCGTAGCGCGGGTTGTAGCCGGGCGCGCAAGCCTCGGCGGCACGCACGGCGATGTCCTCCGGCAGGCGCTGGTTGAGGCCCAGCATCCAGCCGCGCGGCGGGATCAGCCGCGCGCTGTCGAAGGCCACGATCTGCCCCTCGGCGTGCACGCCGGAGTCGGTGCGCCCCGCGCCGCGCACCTTCGTCGGCTGTCCGCTCATGCCGGTGACGGCGTCCTCGAGCACGGCCTGCACCGAGCGTTGGCCGGGCTGCTCCTGGTAGCCGACGAAGCCTGCGCCGTCGTAGGCGACGACGAGCCGCACGCCATGCTCGCCGGGGCGCGAGTCGCGCATCTCAGAAGACGAAGCCGAGCCCGGCAGACCACGCGAACGGCGTTCCCACCGGCAGGGAGCGGCCGCCGGCCGTCGAGCCGTAGACCTCGGCGAACAGGAAGGAGTGGTTGATGCCCCACTCGTCGTCGAGCGCGCGTGCGGCCCGCGGCTCGAAGAAGTCGAGCTCCAGCGCCGCCTGCGCCGCCCAGCGCAATCCGGGGCTCAGGCCCTCGCCGTCCTGCGCGTCCCCGGTGCTCGAGCTCCAGTACACGAGGTCGGCTCCGAACTTGCCGGTGAGCAGCAGCGGGATCCCCGTGAGCCGGGGCAGCGCGTCGAGGCGCAGCACGGCGAGCAGGCTCATGGGCAGCAGGGAGAGCGAGGTGGCCTCGCTCGTCGCGGTGCCGTCGAGCGACGCCGCCTTGCCGGAGTAGCTGACCGAGCCGAACCCGGCGCCGACGCCGAGGCTGAGCACGTCCGGGATGCGGAGGGGCATGAAATCGAACTCCGCGCCGAAGAGCAGCGACGAGCCGCCGAACACCCGCTCGAACACGGGGTCGCCGGTGTCGGGCGTGTAGGGGCCGACGCGCAGCTCGAGCGCGAAGCGCTGGGGTGAGGCGGGGTTGGTCGGCTCCGACCAGTCCGCGAGCCCTTCCTGGGCGGCCGCGCGGCCGGGCGCGAGTGTGGACGCCACGAGCGCGGCGGCGCAGAGGATCGCGGAGACGAGCGTGCGGAGCGCGTCGCGCGTGCGGCGGGAGACGGGGGTGGGGCGGCTCATCGGGGGCTCCGGCGGCGGAGGCGCCGCATCGACAGGAGGGCGACGGCGAGCAGGCCCGCGGCGCCGAGGCCCGGAGCGGCGCGGGCGTCGCTGGCGCGCGGCCCGCGGGCGGCCGTGCTGCACGTGGCGACCTCGCCGTCCCGCTGGCAGAGATAGCCGCACGTCTCGACGCGCGTGACGCACGCGAGCTCCGAGAGCACGCCCTCGTTCAGGGCGGCGTCCCGCGCGACGACACCGACGCTCGCGCTCTCGCCGACCGCGAGGCCGAGCGCCGCGAGGTCGAGGCTCGCGCCGCCCGCCGTCCCTGAGACGGTCGCGGCCACGGTCGCGCCCGCGGGGGGCAGCTCGCCGGCGACCAACCCGCTGCCGCCGCATGCGCCGCCTTCACCGCTGCTCGCGGTGCCGACGTACACGCGGTAGCCGTTGATCGTGCCCGTCGTGCGCGTCCACGAGACGGGCGCCGCCGTGTTGCCCGAGCCGGACATCACGGCCGTCGGCGGCGCGGGGGCGACGAGGTCGAAGCGCGTCGAGAACTGGGCGAAGCTCGTCACCATCTCGGGCGTGCGCTCCATCGTCGCGGCGAGGATGAAGACCTCGACGCTCGTGTTGTCGGCGCCCTCGACGCATCCGCCGAGGTCCGCGACGCTCAGCTCGTCGTTCCACAGCTGCGCGGACGGCGTCATGAAGCTCGTCAGCGAGAACAGGTACGTGCACGCGGAGCTGGTCGTCGACGTGCGCGGCTCGACCTGATCGCAGCCGGTGCCCCGCCAGAAGTCGAGCACCGTGGTGCCCGTCGGGATGTTGCCGATCGTCAACTCGAGCTCGTTGTCCCCCGCGCAGTCCTCGCTGTTGAAGAGCACGGGCGTGCTGAGCGGCCGGTCGGACACGTTGCGCCCCTCGACGCTGTTGACGGTGACCGTGAGCTGCGCCCGCGCGACGCCCGAGGCGCCGAAGAGGGCGAGTGTCCCGAGGACGGCGGGGAGGGCGCGGAGTGCGGGTCGGAGCATGGTCGGGGCGAGGCTTAGCAAGGTCCGCTCCACTCTGCTCGCGCTGCGTCCACGGGCGCGGCGACGTGCTTCCCGACGCGCAGGCGACCGTGCTGCGCGGGGCCCTGCGCGATCCGGGACGTCGCGCGCGTGGAACACGGCGCGCGGGCCTCCGCGACCGGCGCGCGGTCGGGCCCGACATTTTGTCAGCAGCAGGCCGCATGCGCGCGCTGCGGGTGACATTCCGTCAGCGGCCGAGGAGCAGGCCTTCGGCGATCTGCACCGCGTTGAGGGCCGCGCCCTTGCGGAGGTTGTCACCGACGATCCAGAGGGAGAGCCCGTGCGCGCCGGGCGCTCGGCCGAGGTCGTCGCGCACCCGTCCGACGAGCACGGCGTCCTGGCCCGAGGCGTCGCGCGGCTGCGGGTACACGCCCCGCGCGAAGTCGTCCATCAACGTCACGCCGGGCGCGACGGCGAGCAGCGCGCGCGCCTGCTCCGGCGAGAGGGGGCGCTCCGTCTCGATCGTCACGGCCTCGCTGTGGGCGTTGACCACGGGGACGCGCACCGTCGTCGGCGACACGCGGATCGTGTCGTCGCCGAGGATCTTGCGCGTCTCGTGGATCATCTTCAGTTCCTCTTCCTGGTAGAGGGTCTCCGGGTCGACCTTCCAGCCCATGAGGAGGTTGCCCGCGAGCTGCCCCGGGAGGCTTCCGCGCTCGATCGGCGCGCCGGCCGCGAGCTGCCGCTGCTGCGCCTCGAGGCTCTGCACCGCGCCGAGCCCCGCGCCGCTCACCGCTTGGTACGTCGCGACGAAGATGCGCGTGATGCGCGCGGCGTCGTGCAGGGGCTTGAGCGCCACGAGCAGCTGGATCGTCGAGCAGTTGGGGTTCGCGACGATGCCCTTCGGGCGCGTGCGCGCCGCGTCCAGGTTCACCTCGGGCACGCAGAGCGGGACGTCCGGGTCCATGCGCCACGCCGAGGAGTTGTCGATGACGAGCGCGCCCGCGCGCGCGGCGACCGGACACCACGCGCGCGAGGGGCCGGCGCCCGCCGAGAAGAGCGCGACCTCGACGCCCTCGAAGGCCGCCTCGGAGACGGCCTGCACCTCGAGCTCGCGCCCCGCGAAGAAGAGGCGGGCGCCGGCGCTCCGCGGCGAAGCGAGCGGCACCAACTCGCCCACGGGGAACCCCCGCTGCGCCAGCGTGGCCAGCATCTCCCGACCCACGAGGCCCGTCGCCCCGACCACCGCCACCTTGAAGCGCCGCGTCATGGGGCGGCCGTATAAGCGGCGCCGCCCCGCTGCGTCAATGCGACGCGCGTCTACCTTGACGTCCGGCCGGGCCGCTCTAGCGTTGACCGCGCGTTCAACGAAAAACCGGAGCGGCGTCCGTGCCCGCCCTCCGGCCTCCGCTCGAGGCACGAGCCGCCCCGCCGAGCGCTCCCGTCGGTGGCGCGCAAACGACTGGAAAGACACATGAAGATGCCCGAAAATCCGCCCCTCCGCGCCGCTGTTCGCCGCGGCGCTCCCCTCGCGGCCGCGCTCGTCGTCTGGCTCGGCGCGCCGCGCGCGGAGGCGCAGGACGGCGCGGTGCCGCCCCCGCCGGCGGTGGCGCGGGCCTTCGTCGACGCGGCCTCGGCCGGGGAGGGGGTCGCCGCCGCGCCCACGGACCTGCTCGCCCTGCTGCGTGGCGGACCGGGTGGGCTGACCGCCGACCGCGTCGCGTCGCGCGCCGTCGAGACCGCGCCCAGCCTCGAGCGGGCCCGCGCGGCGGCGGAGGCGGC
Source organism: Polyangiales bacterium (assembly GCA_964202905.1). Classification (GTDB taxonomy): domain Bacteria; phylum Myxococcota_A; class Polyangia; order Polyangiales; family JADJQN01; genus CAIUAC01. Next base: position 21,471 of record CAXNJO010000013.1, on the reverse strand, counting down.
GGACGCGGCCGCGGCGGGTGCGGCGCTCGCGTTCATTCCGCGCGTCGATCTCTCGGCGCGCTACACGCGGCTCTCGTCGATCACGCCGCCGCAGCTCTCGTTTGGCGCCGCGATCAGCGCGGCGCAGATCGCGCAGGCGCGCGCCGCGATCGCGGCCGTCGCGGACCCGGCTGCGCGCGGCCTCTTCACCGGGCAGCTCGACGCGCAGATCGCGCAGTCGCAGGGCGGTTTTTCCTTCCCCGTGATCCTCGACCAGTACGCGATCCATGCGGGCGTCGCGATCCCCGTGAGCGACCTCTTCCTCACGATCCTCCCCGCCTACCGCGCGAGCCGGCGCTTCGCCGACGCCGCGGGCGCGCAGGCCGAGTCCCAGCAGCAGTCGGTCGCGCTCCAGGCGCGTGAGGCCTTCTACGGCTACGCGCGGGCGAGGGCGGGCCACGCCGTCGCGCAGCTCGCGGTCGCGCAGGTCGAGGCGCACCGGCGCGACGTCGAGGCGCTCGTGCAGACGGGCACCGTGCCGGCCGTCGAGCTGCAGCGCCTCGAGGCGCAGCTCGCCGCGGCGCGTGTCGGGCTCGCGCGCGCGCTCGGCGGCGTCGCGGTCGCGGCGGTCGCCGTGCGGACGCTGATGCACGAGCCGGGGGGCGATGCGCCGGGGATCGGCGAGGACCTCTCGGCCGATCTGCCGGCGCTGCGCGAGACGCCCGACCAGCTGCTCGCGGCCGCGCGTGACCGCCGCGCGGAGCTGCGCGCGCTGCGCGCCGTCGTCGAGGGGCGCGAGGGTGTGACCACCGCGCGTCGCATGCGCGGCCTGCCGCGCCTCGCGGTCGCCGCGAACGCCGACTACACGAACCCGAACCCGCGCTTCGTCCCGCAGTCGCAGGTCTTCAACGGGACGTGGGACGTGAGCGCGGTACTCTCCTGGTCGCCCAACGATTTCCTCGCTGCGACGCAGGACGGGCGCGCGGCGTCGGCCGAGCTCGTGCAGGCCCGCGCGGACCTCGCCGCGCTCGAGGACGGCCTGCGCATCGAGGTGCAGCAGGCCTACGAGAGCTACGGCGCCGCGCGCGACGCGCTCGCAGCCGCACGGCTCGGCGAGGCGGCCGCCACCGAGGCGTGGCGCATCCGGCAGGAGCGCTACCGTGCCGGCTCCGCGGTGACGAGCGACCTCTTCGACGCGGACGCCGAGGTCTCCCGTGCGCGCCTCGACCTCGTCAACGCCGCGATCGACCTGCGCGTCGCGAACGCGCGCCTGCGCCGCGCGACGGGCGGGGAACTGGTCCGCTGATGCGCACGCTGCTCGTCGCTGCGGCGGTGGTCCGGCGCGAGGGGCGCATCCTCATCACGCGCCGCCTCGATCGGGGCCATCTCGCGGGATTCTGGGAGTTCCCCGGGGGCAAGCTCGAGGAGGGCGAGGCCCCCGAGGACGCCCTCGTGCGCGAGTGCCGCGAGGAGTGCGCCATCGAGGTCGAGGTCCGCGACATCCTCGAGGTCACCTTCCACCGGTACGCGCGGAAGGACGTGCTGTTGCTCTTCTACGACTGCCGGCTCGTGAGCGGCGAGGTGCAGCACGTGCAGGTCGCCGACCACGCGTGGGTGGTGCCCGAGGAGCTCGACGGCTACGCGCTTCCGCCCCCGGATGCGCGCCTCGTCGCCAAGCTGAAGGCCGGGCGTTAGCGACGCCGGGACGGCGCGTCCCCCGAGGGCGCACTGTCCCTGGCCCCCGCGTGCCCGTCTCGGCGTGCCCGAGCGCGCGGGCCCCGTGCTCGAGCGTGTGAGTGGGGCCGCGTGTGTTGTCCTTCGCGGGCTGCGCCGCCGTGCGCGATCGCGCGTGGGTGCCTGGCCTCCGGGGTCGTGGACGGGCGCGCGCACCTCGGCGTGCCGCTTCGTGAGGCCTCGGCTGAGCGGGGCGCAGCTGCGCGCTCCGCGCTTTCCGGTTTCCGGGGATTTGCCGCAGAAGATTTCTTCTTCGTGTGTTTCGGAGGGCGTGGTAGTTTCCGCGCCGTCCCGGGGGAAGCGGGCTGGATGCCCCGGGGCGGCGCGTCGGGGAGCGGCGGGCCGCGGCACCCGCCTCCACGGGCGAGATGGTGACGAGCGACGGGTCGGGGTTCCTGCGCGCGGGGCGCAGGTTGGAGCAGGCGGGGACGCGCGTCGTCGCGGGTGGCGCGCGGGCGTACACCCTGTCGGTCGCGCGGCTGGCTGGGTTCGTGATGCTCGCCGGGCTCGCAACGGGCGGGTCGGCCGTCGCGCAGGAGCCCCCGGACGCGGCCTACCTCGTCGTCGGCGCGCGGCACGCGGGCGCCAGCGACGCGGCCGTGCCCGCGGAGGCGATCGAGGCGTCGCTGCGGCCCGACGGCGTCGCGCCGCTCGCGCCGGACGTCGCGCGCGCCCGCTTCATCGCGGCGCATTCGGACGAGCCCGCCGTGATCACGCCGAGCGACGTCGCGGCGCTCGAGCGCTGCTACCACGAGGCCGGGCTCTCGCTGGCGCGCGGGCGCCTCGCAGCGGCCGGCGAGCAGGTGCAGCGCTGCATCGACCGCGCGAACGAGGTCCGCGAGACGCTCGTGCGGGACGCGGCGGGCGCGGAGTCGTTCCTCCGCGCGTGCGCGGTGCAGGTGCAGTTCTTCCTGTCGTCGGGTCGCGGCGATGACGCGCTGCGTCAGGCCACCGAGTGCCGCCTCGTCGCCTCCGACCTCCCGCTCAGCGCGCGCGCGGCGCCGCCCGAGGTGCGCGCCATCTTCGACGCCGCGGATCACGCCCTCGCCGCGCTCGAGCCCGCCACGATCGAGGTGCGCTCCCAGCCGCAGGGCGGCTGCGCCGTGTGGCTGCGCGGCCAGAACGTCGGCGCGACGCCGGCGGTCGTGCCGGGCCTGCTGCCCGGGCGCGCGGACCTGCAGGTCGAGTGCGCCGCGGGGCATGCCGGCCGCGTGCACCGCGTGAACTTCCGCGCGGGCCGCAACCTCGTCACGATCGACACGCGCTTCGAGGAGGTCGTGCGCACGCGCGGGCGGCTGCGGCTCGTCTACGAATCGCCCCGTGAGCTCGCCGCGCACCGTGTCGAGGACGCGCTCACCGTCGGGCGGGCCGCGGGCGTCTCGGACGTGCTGCTCGTCACGCTCGACGACGAGCGCCCGGCGGCGATCGTCGAGCGACTCGAGGTCGCGCGCGGGCGCGTGGCGGGGCGCGCGATGATCGCGCTGCGCGGCGGTGCGCTCGACGCCGTGGACCTCGCGGCGGCGCGCGTCGCGCTCACGGACGGCGCGCGGGCAGCGGGCCCGGAGGAGGGCGCCGCGCGTCCGGTGTCGGCGGATGTGCCGCGCGTGGACGTGGCGATCGCGGCGTCGGCGGCCGATGAACGTACGCCGCCGCGGAGCGGGGAGGGGGGCGCGGTCGGTGCGCCGGACGCCTCCCCGACGACGGCGCGCGACGCGGGCGCTCCGTCTCACGGGGGCGGCGGTGCGCGCGCGATCGTGGGCGCGGTCGTCGGGGCGGTCGGCGCCGTCGGGCTCGCGGGGGGGTGGGCGTTCTACGTCGTCGGTCGCGCCGACCTCGCGCAGCTGAATGCGGCGTTCGCCACGGATCCCGACTTCGCGGCGCGGCAGGCCGCGTTCGAGGACGCGACCCGGCTCACGTACCTCCTCGGCGTCCCCGGAGGGGCGCTGCTGACGGCGGCCGTGCCGCTCCTCTTGCCGGACGCGGACGGCGTCCCCGGGTGGAGCTGGGGGCTCGGCGGGCTCGGCGTCGCGGGGCTCGCCGTGGGTGGCTGGGTGTGGTCGCGCGAGGGCAGCGCGGACGGCACGAACGCGGACGGCTCGATCCGCCTGCGGCGCACGGCGTCGCTCGGCGCGCTGCTCGGGGCGAGCGCGCTGCCGCTCCTCGCCGTGCCGCTCACCCACGCGATCCGCGCGCTCGGCGCGGGGGACGACGCAGAGGCCGGGGTCACCGTCGCCGCGGGCGGGCTCACGCTGCACATCGGAGGCGCGTGGTGAACCGCGCGGCGTGTCGTGCGCTGGGCGCGGTCGTCGTCGTCCTCGCCGCGTCGCTGCTCGGCGGGCGGGTTGCGCGCGCCGAGGCCTTCGCCGTGCTCGCGGCGCCGGGCTCCGAGGATCTCGGCGCGGAGACGCGCGATCGCGCGGGTGCGGCGCTGCTCGCGGCGGTGCGCGCGGCCGGCCACCGGGCGACGCCGCCGGCCGAGGTCGGGCGGCGACTCGAGGCGAGCGGCGCTGCGCCGTGCGCGACGCTCGAGTGCGCCCCGGCGGTGTTCGCGGCGCTCGAGGTCGCGGGCGTCGTCGAGCTGACGCTCTGGTCCGATGGCCGAGGCGCGGCGCGCGAGGTGGTGGTGGCGATCGCGCGTCGCGATGGCGCCGCGGAGTCGTCGGGGACGTCTCCCGTCGCGGCGGGCGGCCTCGCGGCGGCGGTGCGCGCCGCCCTCGACGCGGCGCTCGCGGGGGGCACCCGGCGCGTGGGCGTCCGGCTGCGTGTCACGGTCGATCCGGACGGGGCTGCGCTGACCCTCGATGGGCGTCCGCTCGGACGCGCGCCGTGGGAGGGCGTGCTCCCGGCTGGGTCGCACGTGATCGTCGCGGGGCATGTGGGCCGCGAAGCCGCGCGCCGCGTCGTCGCGCTCGTCGCCGAGCCGGTGACGATCGCGCTCCGCCTCGCGCCCGAGTCGCCCGCACCGATCACTTCGGCCGCCGCGTCCGCGAGCGCTGCGGCGCGCGCCGACGCCCCGCGTGCCCCACAGCGCGCCGGGGCCGACGCGGCGATCGCCCCCGGGGGCGGTGCGGTGCGCGGGATGGATGCGTCGCCGCGCGTCGCCGGGTCGGGGTCGCGTCCGGTGTTCGGGCCACTGGCGCTCGGGATCGCGGGCGTCGCGCTGCTCTCCGTGGACGTCGGCGCGCTCGTGGTCCTCGGCGGCGATCCGGGGCCCGGCGTCGTGCGGAGCCTCGATCCCGCGCCTTTCGTGCTTTATGGAGCGCTCGGCCTGGGGGCCGTGATCGGCGCGGTCCTCTGGTACCTGCTCGCGGAGGAGCCGGCGGCGCCCCGCCTCGCGCACGCGCCCGCCGGTCCCTCGCTCTTCTTCTAAATGCCCAGATTCTCTGAGGAATCCATGCGCAACACCGTGTCCCTGCTCGCTTCGAGTCTCTGTGCCCTCCTGCTCGCGGGCTGCCCCGTGAAGGAGACGTGCGCCGACGGCTTCACCGAATCCGGTCCCGATTGCGTCCCGCTCCCGGCCGCCGATCTCGGCGCGGACCTCGGCGCGGATCTCGGCAGCGACGCGGGTCCGCCGGACGCGGGCCCGTGCGGCGGCGCGTGCAGCGGCGCCGAGCCGGTGTGCGACGTCGCATCGAACACGTGCGTGCAGTGCACGGCGTCGGACGCGACGGCCTGCGCGGGCGCCGAGCCGGTGTGCGACGTCGCATCGAACACATGCGTGCAGTGCACGGCGTCGGACGCGACGGCCTGCGCGGGCCCGACGCCGGTGTGCGACACCGCGGCGAACGCGTGCGTCGCCTGCCTCGCCGACGCCGACTGCCCGAGCCTCGCGGCGCCCCAGTGCGACACGGCGACGAACACGTGCGTCGCCTGCACGGCGAGCACGGCGTGCGCCGGGCGCACCGGCACGGAGGTGTGCAACACGACCTCGGGCGCGTGCGTGGCGTGCACCGCGGCTGACCGCACGGCGTGCGCCGCGAACGTCTGCGACGGCGCAACGAACACCTGCACGACGTTCGCCGCCGGCAGCGCGGGCCTCTGCCAGCCCTGCGTCGCCGACGCCCAGTGCGCCGCCGGTCAGCTCTGCGTGCCGACGACCTTCGGCAGCACGATGGCCCCCGCGGGCAAGTTCTGCCTCTGGCGCCTCGACGCGACGGGCACCGGGGCGCCCGCCGGCGACTGCTTCACGACGCGCCCCTACGTGCGCGAACAGACCGCGACGAGCGTCGACGGCGTCGCCGCACGCGGTGTGCGGCCTCGCGCTGACGACGTGCCCGGCGCTCAACGCCTACCGGGCCACGAACTGCATGACGCTCGATGCCGCGGGCGACGCGCGCTGCGGCGTCGAGGGCCTCGACGACGGCCTCTGCCGCGCCGCGGGCTCGACGACAAACCGCTGCACGGTGCCGTGCGGCAGCGACGATGACTGTCGCAACGGAACGGCCTGCAACCTGTCGGTGACGACGCCGTTCTGCACGCTCTGAGCCCGCGGCGCCTTCGCTGCAGAAGCCCGCGTTGCCCCCGAGGAGGAACCATGTCCGCTCATTGTCCTCACCTTGTTCGCCCCTTGCACGTCCTCCTCGCGCTCGCGGCGCTGTCCGCGGCGGCGCTCGCGCTCGCGGCGTGCGAGGCCAGCGACGCGTGTCCGCCGGGCACACGCGCGGCCGCCGATCGCTGCGTGGCCGCGGATGCGAGCGCGCCTGTCGACCTCGGCGACGCGGGGCTCCCGGAGGACGCCTCACCGCCTCCCGATGCGGACGCGCCCGTGGACGCCGCGCTTGCCGATGCCGGGGAGGTGGACCTCGGTGCGCCCGATCTCGGCGTCGACGCGTGCGTCGCCGTCGACGAGACGTGCAACGGCCGCGACGACGACTGCGACGGCACCGCCGACGAGGGCCTGCCGCCCGTGACCTCCTACGCCGACGTCGATGCCGACGGCTTCGGCGACGACGCGACCGCCGCGACGGGCTGTGATGTCCCGATGGGCCGCGCGCGCGCCGGGGGCGACTGCGACGACGGTCGCACCGCGACGAACCCCGCTGCGTCGGAGGCGTGCAACGCGATCGACGACGACTGCGACGGCAGCACCGACGAGGGCGTCACCACGTCGTTCTACCGCGACGCGGATGGCGATGGCCGCGGCCTGCCCTCTTCCATGATGGCTGCCTGCGAGGCGCCTCCGGGCTTCGTCGCGAACGACCTCGACTGCGACGACATGGCCGCGGGCGTCTACACGGGGGCGACGGAGCTCTGCAACGGCCGCGACGACGACTGCGACCTCATGCCCGACGAGACGTTCGCCTGCGTCGGCGGCAGCACGCAGGGCTGCGTCACGAGCTGCGGCTCGACGGGCGTGAACGCGTGCACGGCCACGTGCGCCCTGCCTCCCGCCTCGGCGTGCATGGCGCCCGCCGAGGTCTGCAACCGCTTCGACGAGGACTGCGACGGGCTCATCGACGAGACGTCCGCGCTCGCCTGGGCCACCTCGACCGACCTCGCGCAGCCCGGCGCGACGCGCGTGCAGATCGTCGGCAACGGCAGCGTCTTCGCGGCGCTCACCGTCACCGCGAGCGCGGGCGTCGTCGTGCGCGCGCTCGATGCGACGATGACGCCGACGGGCAGCCCCATCACCCTCGTCGCGACGAGCTATCCGGCCGCCATCACGCTGAGCGGGGCGGACGTCGTCGTGGCCTGGGCGACCGGTGGCGAGATCTACGCGAAGCGCGCGCCCCTCGCGACGCTCGCCTTCCCGGCGACGGCGACGCTCGTCGTCGATCCGCCGGGCATCCTCTCGGCCATCGACGTCGCGGCGAGCGGCGATCGGCTGCTCTTCGCGTACGCGTCGGGGCAGGACCTCTACGGCGTCCGCACCTCGACGGCGCTCGTCGCCGACACCGCGAACACCCTGCTCGTCGATGGCAATGATCTCGGCTTCCGCGTCTTCGATCTAAGCGCGGCGCCGGCGGGCGGCTGGGCCATCGCGTACTCCGAAGATCTCGCTGCCGAGACGGATCGTGAGGTGTTCTTGCAAGGCATCGCGGCGAGCGGCACCGCGCTCGACGGCGCGCCGTTCCGCACCGTCAACGCCACCGACGACGCGTATCCCGCGCTCGCCTTCGATGCGGCGAGCGGCGTCTTGGCGCTCGCCTGGCTCGAGGCGACGACGGCGCGCCTGCAGTCCTTCCGCCTCACGGGCAGCGGCGCCGCGCGCGCGATGAGCGCCGAGCGCGTGAGCCCCGAGACGGTCGCGACGTTCCCGACGGCGCCCACCGTCGTCGGCGCGACGCCGCTCGCGCTCGACATCGCCGCGGGCGCCGTGACGGTCGTCTACGCGGCGACGAGCGTCGAGTCCTCGCGGTACACGCTCGCGACGCTCGCGCGGCAGGGCACGGGGCGCGTCGTGAGCGCCTTCGCGGGCATCAGCTCGGTGGGCGTCGCGACGCCGACGACCACGATCGGCGGGCGCACGTCGTTGCCGGCCGGGCGCGCCATCCTCAACCGCGACCTCTCGACGCTGAGCCTCGTGCTCGGCTGCCCGTGACCCGCGCGAACACCGCCGTGGTCATGCCATGACGCAATGCGTCACTCCGCGAGTCGCGCGTGCAGGCCAAGCGCCTCGCGCGGCTCGCCGGCGCGCGTGATCGTCGCGTTCACGCCGGGGAACACCACGTCGAGCGCGGCCTCGAGCGCCGGCACGACGGCGGCGTACGTCGCGTCGTCGTTCGGTGCGCGCAGGCGATCGGGGATGGCGACCCGCAGCTCGCGCCGCGAGAAGCGCAGGCTGCCGTCGAGCGCTGCTTCGAGCCGATCGGCGGCGACGAGCGCGCGGCGGAGCGCGTCCGTGAGCCGCTCCGCGAGCGTGCCCACAGCGTCGCGCTTGCGCGCGTAGAGCAGCCCGTAGCGGCCGAAGTCGTCGCCGAGCCCGTAGTTCGCGGCGTGCGCGAGCAGAAGCACACCCGGCCCGCCCGCGACGTGGGCGTAGTCCGTCACGTCGATCAGCGTCTCGTCGAGCGTGCGCTGCTGGATGAAGCCGTGCAGCGCGGCGATGATCGCGTCGTGCGTGGGGCGCGCGTCGCCCTCGGCGAAGAGCTTCACGTGGAGGCGCTCGGGCTGCATCACTCGGCCTCCGCGGGGCTGGCTTCCGCCGCGCTGCGCTGTGCGGCCGCGGCGCGCGCGGCCTGCTCGGCGATGCGCCCGTAGGCCTGGTGCGCGGCGTCGATGAAGAGCTGCGCCTCCTCGATGCGCTGGTGCGCGCGCTCTTCGTCGAGGTTCGCGAAGCCGAGCGCGTCGACCTTGAAGAGGTAGTGCGCGAACTTGTCGCCCGCGTACGGATCCCAGAACAGCTTCGGCTCGACGAGGTGCGCGCGGAAGGCCGCGACGATCTCCGCGCCCTCGTCGCCGACGAAGCCGCCGACGTGCCGCACGAGCGCCTGCGCCGCGGTGAGCATCGCGCGGTGCGCCTTCCTCGCGGCGGGCTCGGGCTCGCTCTTCTCGAGCAGCACGTGCGCCTCGAAGACCTCGCGCTCAGCGGCCGCGAGCCCGAACTCGACGAAGGGCACGACCTCGCCTGCGCACTCGCCGACGCCGATGTCGCCGTTCGAGTACTCGCGCGCGTCGCCCCAGTCGCGGAAGAGCTCCGGCGCGTCGGCGTAGGCCGGCATCGTCACGAGATCTTCCAGCATCTTGCGCAGCTCCAGCTTGCCGAGGCGCCGCGTGAAGGTCTGGAAGCTCTCGCCCTCCTGACGCTCCTTCGCGAAGCGCTCGGTGAAGCGCCGCACGATCTCGGGGATGCGTTTGCTCGGCACCGAGCCCACCGCGAGCCCGAAGCTCGCGCCGTTCTGCGTCCACTGCCCGCCGAGCACGACCTGGAAGTTGGGCACGCGCCGCCCGTTCACGTTGCGGCTCACGCCGAGGAAGCCGAGATCGGCGACGTGGTGCTGCCCGCAGCTGTTGAAGCAGCCCGAGACCTTGATGCGCAGATCGCGCACGGCCTCGTCGAGCTGCACGGCCTGCTCGGCGAGCTGCGTGCGGAGCTCGCCCGCGAGCCCGCGCGACGACGAGATGCCGAGCTTGCAGGTGTCGGTGCCCGGGCACGCCGTGACGTCGACGATCGTCCCCGCCCACGCCTGCGCGAGGCCGAGCGCGCGGAGGCCCTCGTAGAGCTTCGGCAAGTCGTCGTCGGCCACCCAGCGGAACACGAGATTCTGCTCGATCGTGAGGCGGATGGTGTCGCCGCAGTGCGCCCGCGCGAGATCCGCGAGCCCGCGCAGCTGCGCGCCCGTGAGATCGCCGAGCGGGCACGTCACCGTCGCGACGCTGTAGCCCGCCTGCCGCTGCGCGCGCGCGTTGGTCGCGCGCCACGCCTCGAAGCCCTCGGGGTACGCGCGCTTGCGGAGCAGGGCAGCGGGCCGCAGCGGGCGCTCGTCGGTGATCGAGAGGTCCGCGAGCCACGAGGTCCAGCGCGGGTCCTCGGGCAGCTTCGCGCGCTCCTCGAACACGATGCGCCGGAACTCCTCGATGCCGAGCTTCGAGACGACGAACTTCAGCCGCGCGCGCGCCCGGTTGTTGCGCTCGCCGAGCCGCGCGAACACGCGGCTCACGGCCTGCGAGAGCGGCAGCAACTCTTCTTCGCTGACGAAGGGCGCGAGCAGCTTCGCCTGCTGCGGCACCGAGCCGAGCCCGCCGCCGACGTAGAAGTCGAAGCCGCGCTTGCCATCCTTCATGACGGCGATGGCGCCGATGTCGTGGATGCTCACGAGCGCGCAGGCCTCGTCCACGCAGCCGCTGAACGCAATCTTCACCTTGCGGCCGAAGTCCTGCGTGTCCGGGTGCCCGAGCAGGAAAAAGGCGAGGGCGCGCGCGTACGGCGTGACGTCGAAGGGCTCCGTCTTGCAGACGCCGCTGAGCGGGCACGCGGTGATGTTGCGGACGCTGTTCCCGCACGCCTCGCGCGTCGTGATCCCGACGGCCGCGAGCCGGCGCATGAGGTCCGGCGTGTCGTCGATGTGGATGAAGTGGAGCTGGAAGTCCTGCCGCGTCGTGATGTGCGCGATGCCGTCCGAGTACTCCTCGGCGAGGTCGGCGAGCACCTCGAGCTGCGGCGCGGTGAGGCCGCCGTAGGGGATCTTGATGCGCATCATCCCGGGCGCGTCCCACAGCGTCTCCGGGCCCTTCGTGAGCGCGCCGGAGGGGAAGGCGATCGTCTGCTGCGCGATCCCGTCGTGGCGCTTGCCGTTGTCGTAGCGCTGGCCGTACGCGCCGCGGCGCAGGCGCGTCTCGGCGAAGAGCCGCTCCTCGAGCTTGCCGGCTTTGCGCAGCTCGAGCTCCGTCTCGAAGATGTCGATCTCGCGCGCGAGGTCGGGCGGTAGATGGCCCTCGAGGGCGTCTCTCCAGGTCGTCGGCATGGGGCCGGACGTTATTCCCCGATTGTTGATGCGTCAACTCAAGAACCAGCCGCGACGTCAAAATGGAGGTCTCGGCGCCGGCGTCGCTTGACAGTGGAGGGACTCGATTGTAGACAGTGCGCGCCTCCACGGGGCGACGCCCCAGAGTCTTCGGGGATCGTCTAATGGCAGGACGCCAGTCTCTGGATCTGGCTATCAAGGTTCGAATCCTTGTCCCCGAGCCGGCTTGTTTTTGTTTCGCCCGCTCGCTGTAAGTAGTCTTCCTTCGCGTTCGAGTCCGCTCCCCACGTTGCAAGCACGCACCGCGAAAGCCCCGGTGCACGTTCGTCGAGGGCCCCATCGTCTAGTGGTTAGGACATCGGCCTCTCACGCCGAGAACAGCAGTTCAAATCTGCTTGGGGTCACCAGCAGGGTTCGAAGTCACGCCGGTCGTCATTGCGCCATGCGCAATCACGCAACATGTCCGGTGTCAGGGTCGCTGCGGGTGAGCGCAGAGACCGGTTGCAGAAGAGGCCGACCGCGCGAGCGGCCGGCCTTTTCGCTTTCGTGCGGTCTGAGCTGCTGGGTTTCGTGTCGTGTGGGCAGGAGCGTCGGTCTGCGGGGGAGGCGACGAGCGGGCCCTGCCTGCGGCCATCCGTCCTGGGCCGATCCGACGTGGAGCGGCCATCCGCTCTGTCTCGCGGGGGGGCTCGAACTCTGCGCGGGCGAGCCGCCCTCCAGCATCGTCGTCGGGCCGCGGATCGGGATCGACTACGCGAGCCCGCGTGATCGCGCCGCGCTTCTTCGCTTCGCGGCCGGCGATTCGTGCTGGGTGAGCCGTCAACGTGCGCTCACCCCCTGGCGCAGCGCCGGGACCGCCCCAGGATGAGCGCCATGTCCACCGCGACAACCCGAGGCGTCCGCGTCACCGTGCGGAGCGCCTACCTCAAGGACCAGTCGAGCCCGCGCGCTCGGCGCTATCGCTTCGCCTACACGATCCGCATCGAGAACGAGAGCCGCGAGACGGTGAAGCTCGAGAGCCGCCACTGGGTCATCACGCACGGCGACGGACGTGTCGAGGAGGTGCGCGGCGCGGGCGTCGTCGGCGCGCAGCCCGTCCTCGTCCCCGGTCAGGGCTTCGAGTACACGAGCGGCTGCGAGCTCGGCACGCCGAGCGGCACGATGCGCGGCAGCTACCAGATGCTCGTGCCGAGCACGGGCGAGCGGTTCGACGCGGCGATCGCGCTCTTCGACCTGCGCTTGCCGCACACCCTCAACTGACGATCCGCCGCGCGATGCGCCGTGGCCCGCGGGGAGACCCCGTGCGGCCCGCCACCTCGCTCACGGTCGCGCGTCGCTGACGGTCGCGCGTCGCTGGCGGTCGCGCGTCGCTGGCGGTCGCGTGTCGCGCACGTTGGCGCGTCGCGCACGTCGTTCCGCCGCGGGCAGCGCCTCAGCGCCCGAGGGGCGATTCGCCGCGTCGGCGAGGTTTTCGGGGCGCGCGGACGCCGGGCATCGAGGGCGCAGTGGACCCGCGCCCCGCGACGCGCGTCACTTCGCGGTCGACTCCCACGCGGCCTTGACCGTCTTGAACGTCTCGATCGCCTCGGCGTTGAAGTCGAGGGCGCCGACGCCCATCAGCTTGTCGTGGACGGCCTTCGGGTCTCTGTCCCAGCCGTTCGGAAGGTCGAGCTTCACGTTGAGCGGCACACCCGCGAGCTGGCCCTGCGCGTCGAGCGTCCAGAGGACCTCGGCCGCGAGGAACTGGCCCGCGACCTTGCGGTGCGCGGCGTCGAGGTGCGCGGCGAGCGGGAACACGTCGTAGATCGCGACGGTGTCGTCGGGGTACTGGAAGTGCTTGCGCAGCGCCTGGAAGGACTGCGGGGCGACGGGCAACTCGACGATGTCGAGGCCGGCGATCGCGGCCTTCTGGGTCGCGCGCATCGCCCGGTCGAGCGCCTCGCCGTGGCTGCGCGTCACGGCCGCCGCGCGGGCAGAGCCATCGAGGATGGCGGTGAGGACGAGGAAGGGGCGCGAGTCGGTCGTGGTCATCGGGACGTCCCTCGGGGTGCGTGCGGCAAGCGGAAAGGGGAGCGCAGGGCGCTCACTTCGCGCGGAAGACGATCATCCCGTGCGTGAGATCGTAGGGGGAGAGCGCGACGGTGACCCGGTCGCCGAGGATCACGCGGATGCGGTGCTTGCGCATGCGCCCGCAAAGCTGGGCGCGCACGAGCGCACCGGCATCCGTCTTCACGGCGAACTGTCCGCCTGCATACACGTCGGTGACGACGCCCTCGAGTCGAACATGGTCATCGCGGCTCATTCGCTTCTCTTCTCCTCGGGGGCCGGGCCTTCTGGCGTCCGGGCCCTCACTGCGGGTCTGCGAGACGCCCGGGTGGGCGTCGGTGAACGTAGTCCCCGTGGAAGCGCCCGGCTCGCGGTGGAGCGGGGCGCTGACGCCCTCGTGGCGGTCGGGGGAGGCCTGAACAGAGTGAATGGAGCGGTGGGGTCAGCGGCCGATCGGAGCGTGCCATCCGTGGCTCGCCGCGGCGGCGGGCCCACATCGTCGTTGCAGAGGCGCGCGCGGCGTCCTACACAAGCGCCCGCCTCGCGGGGCGCAGTCTTGGCCTGAAACGGACGCGGAGACAAGCCGACATGCGCATCGAGATCCACGAAGAGCACCCCGAGCCGCGCAAGATCGCCCGCGCCGTCGAGGTGCTGCGCCGAGGCGGCGTCATCGCCTATCCCACCGACACCGTCTACGGCATCGGCTGCGACATCACGCAGAAGAAGGCCATCGACAAGATCTACGCGATGAAGCGGATGAAGCCCGACCAGCCGCTCGCGTTCATCTGCAGCGATCTCGGCGACATCGCGAAATACGCCGTCGTCGACAACCAGGCCTATCGCATCATGCGGCGCCTGCTGCCCGGGCCCTACTGCTTCATCCTCGAGGCGACCCGCGAGGTCCCGAAGATCCTGATGATGAAGCGCAAGACCGTGGGCATCCGCGTGCCGCACCACGAGGTGCCGCTCGCGCTCGTGCGGGAGCTCGGCAATCCGATCATCTCGACGACGGCGGCGTGGGACGGCGAGTCGCTCAACGACCCCGCCGACATCGACGCGCGCTTCGGTGGTCTCGACCTCATCCTCGACGCCGGCTACGGGCGGCTCACGAGCACGACGGTCGTCGACATGACGGGCGCGGCGCCCGAGGTCACGCGGGTCGGCGCCGGTCCAGTGGAAGGGGTCTTCTGATGGTGACGCACGACGGCACGGCGGTGGGCGATGCCTTCGGCGCGCACCGCGTGGTCGAGCCCGTGGGCTCGCTTCCGCAGGCCGCGTGGCGCGTCGACAACGACCTCTCACGGACCTTCGAGAGCGAGCTGCTGATCGACGTCGAGACGTTGAACGTGGACGCGGCGAGCTTTCGGCAGATGGAAGAGGCGACGGGGGGCGAGGGCACCGCCGGCGTCGTGCGGCTCGTGCGCGAGACGGTGGCCACGCGCGGCAAGCAGCACAACCCCGTGACGGGCTCGGGCGGCATGCTGCTCGGGCGCGTCGCGCGCATCGGCAGCGCGCGCACGGGCGACGCCGCGCAGGTGGGCGACCGCATCGCGACGCTCGTGTCGCTCTCGCTCACGCCGCTCTGCCTCGAGAGCGTCGGCGCGGTGCGCCCCGCGAGCGCGCAGCTCGACGTGCGCGGACAGGCCGTGCTTTTCGCGACAGGGCTCTACGCGGTCATGCCCGCGGACTTCCCCGATCGTCTCGCGCTCGCCGCGCTCGACGTCGCCGGGGCCGCGCCCCAGGTCGCGCGCATCTGCAGCGAAGGGCAGTCCGTGCTCGTGCTCGGCGCGGGCGGCAAGAGCGGCGTGATCTGCGCGGTCGAGGCGCGCCGCAGGGTCGGCCCGCGCGGCGTGGTCGTCGGCGTCGAGTCGTACGCGCCCTACGCCGCCGATCTGCGCGCGCTCGGCGTGTGCGACGCGGTCATCGAGGGCGACGCGCGCGATCCGCTCGCGGTGCGCGCCGCCGTGCTCGCGGCGACGGGCGGGCGCGAGGTCGATCGCGCGGTGAGCTGCGTGAACGTCGAGGGCGCGGAGCTCGCGGCGATCCTCTGCACGCGGGACCGCGGCGCCATCTACTTCTTCTCGATGACGACGAGCTTCACGCGCGCTGCGCTCGGCGCCGAGGGCGTCGGCCGCGACGTCGACATGCTCGTCGGCAACGGCTTCGCGCACGGGCACGCCGAGCACACGCTGGCGCTCCTGCGCCGCGAGCCCGCGGTGCGCGCGCTCTTCGAGCGCCGCTACGGCTGAGGCGGGCGCGTCATCACACGATCTGCATGTCGCGAATCACGAGTCGCGACATCGGTCGGGCGAATCATGATTCGCGACTGACATGTCCTGCGTCGATCGCGCTCAAGTGAGCCGCGCCGCCACGCGGTCGAGGATCGCGTCGGCGAGCGCGCGTTTGTCGAGGCGGCCGAGCGGCTCGTCGCCCGCCGCGCTGACGAGCGTGGCGAGGTTGTCGTCGGTGCCGAGGCCGTCCACGGCGTGGTTCGCGACGACGAGGTCCACGCGCTTGCGCACCAGCTTTTCGCGCGCGGCGGTGAGCAGATCGGTCGTCTCGAGCGCGAAGCCCACGAGCACCGGCCGCGACGCGTCCGCGCGGCGTGCGCCGAGGCCCGCGAGGATGTCGGGGTTCGGCACGAGCTCGAGCACGAGCGGCGCGCCGTCGCCGCGCTTCTTGAGTTTGTCGGACGCGGCCTCGCGCG
Source organism: Polyangiales bacterium (assembly GCA_964202905.1). Taxonomy (GTDB): domain Bacteria; phylum Myxococcota_A; class Polyangia; order Polyangiales; family JADJQN01; genus CAIUAC01. Next base: position 5,601 of record CAXNJO010000013.1, on the reverse strand, counting down.
GGCGGTAGTCGGCCACGGCGGCGCACATCACGATCGCGTCGGCGTCCGCGTAGTGCGTCGCGAGCGCCGCTTCGAGATCGCGCGCGCTGCGGATGTCGATGCGCTCGACCCCGAGGGGGGTCGCGAGCGCGACGGGCCCCGCGACGAGGCGCACGCGCGCACCGCGCGCGGCCGCGCGCTCGGCGATCGCGAAGCCCATCTTCCCGCTCGATTTGTTGCCGAGGAAGCGCACCGGATCGAGGTCTTCGTGCGTCGGCCCCGCGCTGACGAGCAGCGTGCGGCCCGCGAGATCGCGGGATTCTGCGAAGAAATGGGTGATCGCGTCGGCGATCGCGGAGGGCTCGGCGAGCCGGCCCATGCCGACCTCGCCGCTCGCGAGCGGGCCGCTCACGGGGCCGACGATGCGCGCGCCGTCCGCGCGCAGCTGCGCGACGTTGCGCTGCGTGCTCTCCCTCGCCCACATCCGCGCATGCATCGCGGGCGCATAGAAGATCGGCCCGCGCGCGCAGAGGATCGTCGCGAGCAGCGCGTCGTCCGCGTGGCCGTGCGCCGCCCTCGCGAGGACGTTCGCCGTCGCGGGCGCGACCACGATCACGTCGGCGTTGGAGGCGAGCTCGACGTGGACCTCGCCCGCGTAGGAAGGGTCCCAGAGGTCGACCACCGGGGGCTTGCCCGTCAGCGCCGTGAACGTGATCGGCCCGACGAAGCGCGTCGCGGCCCGCGTCATCACGACGCGCACGGTGGCCCCGCGCCGCCCCAACTCGCGCACCAACTCGACGGCCTTGAAGGCCGCGACGCCGCCCGAGACGCCGACGACGATCTGCCTCCCCGCGAGCGACATGGGCGCGATCATGGCGTCACTGCGCGGCGCGCGCGAAGCCCTCGCGCTCCGTCCAGCCCGCGACGCCCGTGCGCCCGGCGCGCTTCGACTCCTGCGTGCCGACGACGCCGGGGCCCTGTGTCGCGGCGAGGTACTCGTCGGCCGTGTACTCGGGGTGGTCGTCGCCCATGGGCGCGACGAACCCGGGTGCCGCCGCACCACCCGAGCCGACGCGCCAGATCTGCGCGGTCGGCGGGTAGGTGTCCTCGCTGCGCTGGCGCACGGCCTGGTTGAGCGCGACCTGCCGTACGACGCGCCAGCGGCTCACGCGGAAGCCGGGGATTCCGCGCTGCTTGAGCACGCGCACGCCCGTCGGCAGCGAGGCGTCGGGGTCGTCGCGCTCCTCGAAGCGCTCGACGCGGTCGATGCGGCGCACGAAGGTGACCAGGCGCGTGCGCGCGTGGCCCCGGATCTCGGCGTGCACGAGTCCGTCGCGCACCGTCATGCCGAGCGCGACGGGGAAGGGCAGATCGTTCGTGAAACGCAGGTTTTTGTCAGGGTAGGACACCATCGCGTCCATGCCCATCTTGATGTAGAAGCTCGGGCGCGAGTGCGGGCCGCGCTCGACGATCGGGAGCCCCGCGAAGTAGGCCGCCGCGTGCAGCGTGCCCGCGACCTGGCAGGTCCCGCCGCCGACGCCCTCGCCGAGCTCGCCGTCGGCGATGACCGTCGCGATGCGGAATCCGTTGGCCTCGCTGCGCTCGCCGACGACCTCGTTGAAGTCGAGCGTCTCGCCCGGCAGCAGCACGAGACCGTCGATCTTGGCCGCGCCGACGCGCAGGTTGAACGTGCGATCGCGCGTCTTCTCGCCCGGGTTGTAGTGGGTCTCGAACTCGCCGATCACCGCGGAGAAATCGTGCCCGCCGAGCTCGGTCGCGACGCGCCGCGGCGCGCGCACCTCGAGCGGCAGCGCGACCTCCGTCTGCCCGGCGCGCAATGCGTCCGAGAGCGCATCGAGCCCCGCGTAGACGTCGAGTCGTCGGCCGACGCGCTCCGGACGCACCGTGCCGGCGCGCACGTCGATACGCGCGTCCTCGGGGGGACGGTCGACGCGGCTCTTCATCGAGAGCAGCACCGCGAACGCGCGATCGGGCGCGAGATCGACGGGCATCTTCAGCGCGAGCGGCGCTGCGCCGTGCCGCTGGGCGTGGAGGCGGCGCAGCGGCGAGCGCGGATCACGCGCCGCGGCGACGAGGGCCGCGAGGTGCTCCGCATCCACGGTCGCGCCGAGCTGCGCGCGCGTCCGCGTGACCCGGAGCTCGCCGGCGACCAGCGTGATCGGCTCGCGCAGGTAGCTGCGCGCCTGCGCGACGGAGAGCGCCTGCACGTCGTGGCCCTCCCGCGCGATCGGCACGCCGCCGAGGCTCACGGCGACGTCGGCGGCTGCGCGGACGGGCGCATCCGGCGCGAGCGCGAAGCCGCCGAGCAGCCCCGCGGCGATCAGCAGCGCCGCGGCCGCGCCGAGACGCACGCGTGGGCCCGAGAGGGACATCGGCGGGACCGTCTCAGCGGAGGCCGCCGACGAGCAAGTTTCCGTCAGCGCGCGGGCAGGCCCGGCGCCGGGAAGTGATCGCAGAGCTCCTTCACGGCGCCCGCGATCGAGGCGAGGCGCGCCTCGTCACCGATGTTCTCGACCACGTCCGCGATCCAGTCGGCGACACGCGCCATCTCGGCCGGGCCCATGCCGCGCGAGGTGATCGCCGGCGTGCCGAGGCGGATGCCGCTCGGGTCGAAGGGCTTGCGCGGATCGAAGGGGATCGAGTTGTAGTTGCAGACGATCCCCGCGCGATCGAGGGCCTGCGCGGCCACCTTGCCCGGCACGCCCTTCGGCGTGAGGTCGCAGAGCAGCAGGTGGTTGTCCGTGCCGCCGGTCGTGAGGCGGATGCCGCGCGCGACGAGCCGCTCGGCCATGTGCTTTGCGTTGGCGACGACGTCGTGCGCGTACGTCTTGAAGGCGTCCGTCGAGGCCTCGCGCGCCGCGACCGCGATGCCGGCCGTCGTCGAGTTGTGCGGGCCGCCCTGCAGGCCCGGGAACACCGCGCGGTCGATGGCCTTCGCGTGCTTCATGTCGCAGAGCACCATGCCGCCGCGCGGGCCGCGCAGCGTCTTGTGCGTCGTCGAGGTGATGACCTCGGCCTTGCCGACCGGCGACGGGTGCGCGCCGCCCGCGACGAGGCCCGAGATGTGCGCGATGTCCGCGACGAGCACCGCCCCGACCTCGCGCGCGATCTGCGCGAAGGTGTCGTAGTCGACGACGCGCGAGTACGCGGTGGTGCCGCACCAGAGCAGCTTCGGCTTGTGCTCGCGGGCGAGGCGCGCGACCTCGTCCATGTCGATGCGCTCGTCCTCGCGGCGGACGCCGTAGGGGACGCTGTGGAAGTACGAGCCCGTGATCGAGACGTTCCAGCCGTGCGTCAGGTGCCCGCCCGCGGGCAGCCCGAGCCCCATGATCGTGTCGCCGGGCTTGCAGAAGGCGAAGTAGACCGCGAGGTTCGCGGGGCTGCCCGAGTAGGGCTGCACGTTCGCGTGCTCGACGCCGAAGAGCGCCTTGATGCGGTCGAGGGCGAGGTTCTCGACGCCGTCGATGTGCTGCTGCCCCTCGTAGTAGCGCTTGCCCGCGTAGCCCTCGCTGTACTTGTTCGAGAGCACGCTGCCGGAGGCCTCGAGGACCGCGCGCGAGGCGTAGTTCTCGCTCGGGATGAGGCGCACCTTCTCGTGCTGGCGCTGCGCTTCGGCGGCGATGAGCGAAGCGATCTCGGGGTCGACCTGAGCGAGCGTCTGTTCGGCCATGGGCGCGCCGTCTACCACGAAACGCGGGCCGCGAGCACCCCGTCCGCGCCGCCTCGCCGTCGGTCTCCGCTGCGGTGCGGGCCCATCGAGCCTCTGCAGCCGGGGAGCGAAAATAGTTTTTGACAGTCCCCGGGGCGATGCTAGACATCGGCTCGCGTTGGGGTGGTAGTTAAGTTGGTTATAACGCCGGCCTGTCACGCCGGAGGCCGCGGGTTCGAGTCCCGTCCACCCCGCCAGTTCACAACTCAACGCCTCGATGCCCACGCCCTGCGACTCACCTCGCGGGGCGTTGCGCTTTCGGGGCTGGATGAGGCGCATTTCGAGACGGTCGGGCGCGGGCGCCGGTTCACGCACGGGCGCTGATGATGGGCACTCTCGAATCGTCGAAGGAACGAGGCGCTCCGCGCCCTCGGTCACGACGTGAAGTTCTTCTCGCAGGCGTAGCGCCGCGGCGCTACGCGACCCAGCTCCTGGACGACCGCCTCGACCAAGCTTCGATGCGCGCTCCTCGGCGCGCGGTGAGGCGCGATTCGAGGTCGTCGCAGACCTTCATGAGCTGATCGACCTTGAGAAGGACTTCGCGCTGCTCTCCCAGGCTTGGAACCGGAACCAGATACTTGCCTAGATCAGTGGCCGACAGGTTGGGTTGCGCGGTGCCGTTGTCGTACTTCCGGATCATTCGCTCACCGAGTGAGCTGTCGAAGTAGAGCAACAAAAACGCGGCCAGAACTCTATTGGTTTCGGGCCTTACGATGCAAAGCGACGACGCTATCGCACCGGGGTCCGTTTCCCTCTGTGCCAACGTCGCGTGAGACAGCTTTCCCTCGATATGTTTGTCCTGATGGGCGGAGAATGGTTCACCGAGAATGCCCAAGCGTGCCCCAGTTCCTCGTCCTGAAAGTCTCATCAAAGAGCGTGAGCTCGGCGCGAGCGGAGCATCGCTGGAGAGCGTGCCGCCCACAACGCGGCGACGGTTCTCGGCGTCGGAGAAGTTGCGTCTTGTGAAGGCCGCAGAGGCCGCGGTCGTCAGCGGCGAGCGAGGTGCGCTGGCTGCCCTGTTGCGCAAGGAAGGCATCTACAGCTCGCACCTGACCGCGTGGCGCACGCAGCTCGGGGTTCGTGGTATCGCGGGCCTCGCGGCGCAGAAGCCTGGTCGCAAGCCCAAGCTCGACGCGAAGGACCGGCAGCTGCTCGCGGTCACCAAGGAGCTCGCACGGACGCAGCGCAAGCTGCTCGTCGCGCACGCGCTCATCGACCTCCAAAAAAAAGCGCACGAGATACTGGGAATCGCACTGCCCGAGTTCGACGGGGAGATCTGATGGCCATCGTCGAACAACGAGACCACGACCTCGTGCCGGTGAACGCGGCGTGCGACGCGCTCGAGGTGAGTCGCGCGACGCTCTATCGGTCCCGTCGACCACGCTTCATTGGGCCGCTCGTGGCCCGAGTGTGTGCGCCGAGTCCGCGTCGTCTCGCCGACAGCGAGCGCCAGCGCATCCTCGACACTCTCCATCTTCCCGAGTTCGTCGATCAGCCGCCCACCGAGGTCTACGCGGCCTTGCTCGGCACAGGCGTGTATCTCGCGTCCATCCGCACGATTTACCGCGTGCTCGCCGCCGCGGGCGAGACGGGCGAGCGCAGAAATCAGCGTCCTGCGCGAGCGTATACGAAACCGTCGCTCACGGCGACCGCGCCGAACCAAGTTTGGACATGGGACATCACGAAGCTCGCGACGGTGCAGAAGGGAGTCTTCTTGATGGCGTACGTCATCATCGATCTCTTCAGCCGCTACGTCGTCGGGTGGATGCTCGCGACCAAGGAGTGCAAGCACCTCGCCGCTCAGCTCTTCGCCGAGACCATCGCGCGCCACGGCGTCGAGCCCGGCCTCACCGTCCACGCCGACCGCGGCTCCGCTATGAGGAGCGACACGC
>CAXNJO010000012.1:0-150307 GCA_964202905.1 Polyangiales bacterium | reverse complement strand
CATCTACACGTCGCACGACGCGGCGACCGTCGCGATCGGCGATTACATCGACAACTTCTACAACACGCGACGTCGTCACTCGCATCTCGGGTACATGAGTCCTATCGAGTTCGAATTGATGAGTCAGATTCAAGGGCGGGCTGCATAGTCAAACTGTCCGCAGAACGGGGGGAGGTTCAGCTCCCCGCGTCTTCGCTGTCGAGCGCTTCACGACGGCGACGCGACGCAGGAAGGCGGCGTTCAACGTCCCATCGGGCTTCTCCCTCTCAGCGTTCTTCGGCGGCGCCCTCGGCGTCTTCTCCGGTGGCGAGCCCGAGAAGATCGTCCTCGAGTTCTCGAAGCACGTCGCCACCATCGTGACCGCGCGCCGCTGGCACCCGACGCAGCGGACGTCGGTGCTGCGCAACGGCGGCATACGCATGGAGCTCGACGCGCCTGTCACGCCCGACGTCGTTTCCTGGCTTGTCGGGTGGGGGGCGATGGTGCGGGTCTGTTCGCCGACGAGTCTTTCGACCGCGGTCGAGTCCGAGCATCGGGAGGCCCTCAGGATCCAAGTTCCCCAACTGCGTTCCGGGAGGAGATGATCGACATGCCGCTGGCCGACCTGCTTTGGACCGCATTCGAGAAGTCGTTCACCGACAACGCGCCGGCGCAGGGCGACTGCAAGGCCTGGCTCGCCACGACGATCGCTGGACTCCTGCCGCCCGTGCCCGAGCACGACTCGTTCCTCTTCGGCGTTGACCTTCCGCGAGCTTCACGCGCTGGATGGAAGTGCCTGAAGCACCAGTCGGGCCTCGACCTCGTGTTCGCGACTCGCGCCGCGATCACTGCGCCTTGGGTCACGGTTGCGACTGCTGAGAGTGAGGCGTACCGGCCGCACGTTCCGGCGCTGCCCGGCGGCGATGATGCCGCGGACGTCGGCTACTTCTGGGACCTCTACAAGCTGATGCAAGTGGTGTCGCCGCTGCGCTTCTTTCTTGCCCCGCACTCGCGTGATCGATGGGGCGATGAGCCGGCCGTGAAGCTCCTTCGACGCGAGCTGAGCGCCTATGTCGAGCGCCACGGTGCGGCTCTACGCAAGGACGATCGCCTGTTCCTGATGGTCCCCTACGTCGGCGCCCGCGAACACACGCGCACTTGGATGACCGAATGGCGTGGGGCCGGCGGCGGCGCGCGGCTCGTGCGCACGTGGCAGGCTCCTGGGCCCGCCGACCGCAAATAGGGCGTCCCGCGAGCGGGACATATTGTGTCCCCGCCCGGTGCGATTGCATCGGCATGGGCTCCTCGTTCCTCCCTGTCTTCGGCGCGCAGCTCGCTCTCCCGCTTGACGGGCAGGTGATCTTCGATGAGCGACGCGTAGTCGTCCGGGATCGCTTCACGCTCGTCGCGACGCTAGACGCTTCCGGAGTGGCGCTTCAGTGGCTTTCGGACGGGCGAGACGAGCCGCTGGTCGCGCTGCTCCTGACGCTCCATCCGCGTCTGGACGCTCGCGTTATCTGGTCCGGGTTCACCGACCAAGAGGTAGACGACCACGGCCTCTACTCCTACCGCGATCCCTTCGTGCGCGATGACGGAGGCGAATGGTGGTTCGAGGAGACTGGAGGCGGCGACGCGTTCGGCGCGTTCTGGGCAAACCTCAGCTGGACCACACGAAGGCTCGTTCCGGGAGTAGATGTCGGCGAACTGCTGGAGGCTCACTCGCTCATGTACGAGTGCGAAGCGTGGGCTCTCTCGCAACTACCGCCTCAAGCACTGCGACTCGCCAGTCGCTTCCGTGAAACGTCCCGATCCTGGGTGCTCGACGCGGCTCGAGACGACGCGACCGGACGCGTCGCTCAGGCACTCGACGTCTGCCCAGGCCTTGCCTGCGTCGGGATCAACTTGAGAGATCAGAACCACGGCGACATCTGGCAAGTAGCGAGCGCGGAAATCGTCCAGGGCCGCAAGCTGAATCAAGTGATTGATCGCCTGGTTGAACACACGCTCCCCGCCGACTGCCCGCGCGGCGCAGACACTGTGCGGCGCAGTCGGCAGGCAGTGCGACGTGCCGGTTCATGGGTCGATCCCCACTGGGTCTGCGGCGCGTTCCCACGCACGATCTGTTGGGACGACGTGTCGAGCGACGCCGCAGAAAACGCAGTGTGGTTCGAGACGATCGGCATGATGCGCCAGATGCGAATGCCCAGTCGATGGAAGGCGTCAGTCGGCGCCTTCGCGTCTGCGCAGGCGAATGCGTTGCACCGAGCGACCCGGGAGATGAACCTCCCCCCGTTCTGCGGACAGTTTGACTATGCAGCCCGCCCTTGAATCTGACTCATCAATTCGAACTCGATAGGACTCATGTACCCGAGATGCGAGTGACGACGTCGCGTGTTGTAGAAGTTGTCGATGTAATCGCCGATCGCGACGGTCGCCGCGTCGTGCGACGTGTAGATGTGCTCGCCGACGAGCTCGGTCTTCAAGGTGCTGAAGAAGCTCTCGGCGACGGCGTTGTCCCAGCAGTCGCCCTTCCGGCTCATGCTCGCGATCATGGCGAAGCGCTCGAGCTCGGCGCGGTAGTCGTCGCTGGCGTAGGGGCTTCCGCGATCGGAGTGCTGCACGAGGCCCGCTGGTGGCCGCCTCGTCGTGATCGCGTCGCGGAGCGCGTCGAGCGCCAGGAAGCGGTCGTTCGTCGCGCTCGTCGCCCAGCCGACGACGCGGCGCGAGAACAAGTCGAGCATCACGGCGAGGAACAGCCAGCCGCTGCGCGTCCAGATGCACGTCACGTCGGTGACCCAGGTGTCGTTCTTCTCGTCGGTGACGAAGTTGCGATCGACGACGTTCGGCGCGATCGGGTCACCGTGCTTCGAGTCGGTCGTCGCGCGGAAGCGCTTCTTGGCCCGCGCCACGAGGCAGTCTTCGCGCATGATCTTCGCGACGGTCTTCTCGCTCACGATCACGCCGTCGGCCTGCAGCTCGGCGCGGACGCGAGGACTCCCATAGGTTCGTCGGCTCGCCTCGAAGGCCTCGCGCACCTTCGCGCGCAGCTCGGTGTTGCGGGCCTTCCGCTTCGACACGGGCAGCGCCTTCCATCTGTAGAAGCCGCTCGTCGAGACGCGGAGCACGCAGCACATCACGGTCACGGGGTAGGCCACCGTCCACGCGAGGATGAACGCGTACTTCACGCGTTCTCCTTGGCGAAGAAGGTGGCCGCCGCTTTTAGGATTTCGCGTTCCATTCGGAGCTGCTTGTTCTCTCGCCGCAGCCGCGCCAGCTCGGCCCGCTCTTCGGTCATCAGCACCGTAGGGCTTCCGACGCCTGCGTCTGCCTCAGCTCGCCGCACCCACTCGCGCAGCGTCGTCTCCGTGAGGTCGAGGTCCTTCGCCACCTGCGTCGCGGACTTCCCGCTCACGACCAGCCGCACCGCGTCTGCTCGAAACTCCGGCGTGAACGATCGCTTTGCTCGCCGGCCTGTCTTCAGCTTCTTCATGGACACTCCTCGCGCATCTTCGCGCTACCCGGGGTGTCCGCAAACCGGGGGGAAGCTCAAGACGTCCATCAACGTCTACGAGTTCTTCGAGTGGTGCATGCTCACCGATCGAGTCCCCGGGCGGCGGTCGGACCCAGTTCAACTCGTTCGCGAAGCGGTGACGTGGTGGCGCGTCCACGAAGGCGAAGAGGCTGCGTCCCAGACCGCCCGAGCTCAGCTGGCCATCGACGCCGTCGCGTTCCCGGCGCAGCCGTTCGCCGACACGAACGATGGCCTGCTTGCGGTCACCGCGATCCGAAACGCTGCGGATCTCCAGACGCACAGCGTCGAGATGCAGCACTGCGTCTACAACGAGCACGTCGAGACGGCCGTCGCCGGCGACGACTGCATCTACGACTGCTCGTACGGCGGCTTGCGCTTCACGCTCGCCGTTCGACGCCGCAGAGGCGCGTGGTCCTTCGTCGCGGCGAGCGGAGTCAGGAATAGGCCGCTCACGACGCCAGAGCACGAGGCGCTCGACCGCTGGCTCGCGTCGAACGGGATTGCCACCGAGTGCGACGTGCCGAGGTAGGCGCGGGACTTCCTGGGCGAGCGCTCCCCGCGACGCCAACGGGGCGTACCTACAGGGCGAGAAGGGCGAGAAGACTTGACAGTGACATCTCCACGCCACCAGGCTGCGCGGCGCGACAACGACCAAGGAGTGACGCGATGGCACCGATGATTACACACGCCAACTGGAAGCTGTGGCGCCTCGAAGAAGGGGCGAAATGGTCGGACTGGACACCGTTCACGCGGGCCACGATCAACGACCTGGTCCCTACCACCGCCGGCACGTACGCGCTGGGATGGGCGGCTCCGAAAGGCGAGGGGCTGGGACGCCTTCTCGGGACCGATCCGCACGCCATCCTGGATATCGGTCGCAGCGGCACGCTGCGAGCTCGGTTGGCGAGCTTGAAGAACTGCGCTGATACCGAGGGTGCAGAAGGACACATGGCTGGCTGGCGGTTGGGGACGCTTGGGCTTCTCTCTCGGCTCAACTGCAAGTCGTCCGATAACCTGTTGGTGAGCTGGGTCGGGCTGTCCGACACTGCCACCGCACACGCGCATGAAAGCTATCTCCTGCGGGCCTACTTCGAACTCTTCGGGGAGCTGCCGCCGCTCAACTACCAGACGAACTGGACCTCCTATACTCGTGAGTAGAATGGTTCAGTCGCGAATCTCGCAATAGCGGTAGGCAAGCGGAAACGGGGCCATCCCCGCCTCCCCACCGTCACCCAGCCCGCCGGCTCAAGTAGCGGTGCCCGACTTCCTCCATCTGCAGCCGCGCCGCGACATCTCGATCTCGCGCAGTCGCCGTGATGGCATTCGCGACGTCGTACGCCGTCGTCCGCACCTTGAGCGCTTCGGTCACGGTCTCCATCGACGAGCTTGCCGGCAGTTCGCCTGCCGCAACGAGCGCGCGCCCCACAGCCTGCACTTCACCTTGGCCGAGTCCGAAGGCACGCAGCCCTTCGATCTCATCGAGCGCGGAGTCGATGAGCGCCTCGGTCGCACGCCTCCACTTCTCGATGTCACCGCGAGCCTCTGCGAAGGCCACCGGCACTGCGTCACGGAGCTGCTCGCGCAGTCGCTTCGGGTCGCCGACGTGCCGCATCCGCATCGATGCCTCGCTCTTCCACGAGCGCATCCCGTTCGTGCAGATGAGGCGGTAGGTGATCGGCGTGACTTGCACCGACCGCAGACCGACCTCGCTGTTGCCGATGTCGAGCCCGTACTCGAAGACATCGCCGACCTTCACGGCGACGCCCTCGTTCGGCACCGTCACGCGCAAGATCGTCGAAGTGCCCACCGCGGTCGCACGGACCACTGCGTCGCTGAGGAAGCCGGCGCGGTCGAGCACCCTACCAACGGTCTCCAGCACGAAGGCGTCGTCGAGCGCTGCGTAGCGGTCGCTGACCACGGCGCGCACTTCGCCGCCACCGACCCGCAGCAACGCGGACTGCTTCTCTTTCGTGAGGCCGTAGTTCATGCACGCGGTCTGGAGCTTCGGCGGCAGTTCGCGCACGTACGCAGGCGGAGCGCCGACGCGGGTGCAGAGCTGACTGAAGGCGAGCTCACGCAGGGGGACCGCTGGCATCGGTGACCTGCCGAGCAGCGGGACGGGCGCGAGGACCATGTGGCCGTCGACGCCGCCGAAGGCCCACGTCCTGAGATCGTGGGCGACGACATCGTCACGGAGGCCGTCGTCGGCGTGGGCATCGAGGACGAGCTGCGCGGCTTCGGCGAACGGGATCGGATCCTTGTGGGTGATCCAACGCTCATGCTGGTCACGGAGCGGGCGCAAGGGAGCGGACGGAGCCGGGCGCTCCACGGACTGAGCGGTGGTCATGGTGATCTCCTTCGGGTGGAAAGAGGCGGTGCGCCTCCTGTCCCTGATAGGAGATTCACGGAGGTGATTCGCGGAAGCCGCAGACCACGTGGCTCCCCCACGATGGCGGCACGGCCTCGAACAGGGGGGCCCGTTTGTTGTTTCCGTCCCATCCCGAGCGGCGTACCGTGGGCCGCGTGGCGCTCAATCACCGCCCCGTCTGGGAGCACCTGACGCTTGATGAGCTACTCACCCTGGTCTATCGCGTCACGAGCGAAGTTCCTGGCCGACACTCGGAAGACGGCCGTTCAGCGTTCTTCGATTGTGGACAGTGAATCCCAAGCTATAATGTCACATCCCGCGTGCTGACCGTTGACAGCACGGGGTCCCACAGTTCAGAGTACGCGACCCAATGTCCGACGACGCGAAGACTCAGATCGCCATCCGCTTGGCTGACGAACAGCTTGAGCGCGTCGATGCGTACCGGTCGGAGGTCATGACCGGCCTTCCGGGCCACGATTTCACTCGGGTCGATGCGATCAGGGTGCTTCTCGAGCGCGGCCTCGCGGACGCGGGCCACGGCGCCACCACTTCGGTGCCGAAGCGCGCCAAGAGGCGCACGTGAAGAAGGTGGTCTTGAAGAGCGTGGTCCCGAAGGCGCAGGGGCGGTCAACGGCTGCGCTCAGTCCGGTTGTATCCTCCACGCAACGGACGCGCCGCACCGTCCGAGAAGTGGTCACGATGACCACCCCCACTCTCGATTCCCGTAGCCGGCAGCTGCCGCTCCCTGTGGAGACGGCCCACTTCAAGCTCCTTCCCACCACGCCGATCGCTCGTCGGTCGCTTGCGACCGTTGGTCTCTTCGCGGGGATCGGTGGGATCGAGAAGGGCTTGGCGACCGCCGGGCACCGGACGTTGATGGTCTGCGAAATCGAGCCGACTGCGCGGGCCGTGCTCGCCCATCATTTCCCGGACCTCGGCACGCACGACGACGTGACGACGCTGAAGGACTTGCCAGGGGGCACGCAGCTGCTCGCGGGTGGTTTTCCCTGCCAGGATCTATCCCAGGCGGGAAGCACGCGAGGCATTGACGGTATGAGGTCCGGCCTCGTCCGGGACGCTCTGCGGCTCGCTGCTCGACGTAAGGTGCCTTGGCTGCTGCTCGAGAACGTGCCGTTCATGCTCCAGCTCGCACACGGACGGGCGTTGGACGTGATCGTCTCGGCCCTCGAAGACCTCGGCTACGCGTGGGCCTACCGCGTGGTGAACGCACGAGCCTTCGGGCTTCCTCAGCGACGAGAGCGCGTGTTCCTCCTCGCCGCGCGCGATGCCGACCCGCGCACCGTTCTCTTCGCCGACGACGCCGGTGCGCCCGCCGAAGAAGAGCGCGACGGCACGCTCGCGTGCGGATTCTACTGGACCGAGGGCATTCGAGGACTGGGGTGGGCCATCGATTCGGTGCCGACGCTGAAGGGCGGCTCGACCGTAGGAGTACCGTCGCCGCCGGGGGTCTGGATGCCAGACGGCCGGATGGTGACCCCGTCCATCGAGGATGCCGAGGCGCTCCAGGGCTTCCCACGCGGATGGAGCAAGCCGGCGGAGACCGTCGCCAAGAAGGGCTTCCGCTGGAAGCTGGTGGGCAACGCCGTCTCCGTGCCCGCATTCAAGTGGCTGGGCGAGCGCCTGGCGGTGCCGGGCGACGTGATCTTGCGGAACGTCGCGCCCGTGCGGAAGGATCGCATGTGGCCGAAGGCAGCTTTCAACGTCGGCGAAGGGCGCTTCTCCAACGACGTGTCGAAGTGGCCCAAGCACTACAAGGCGAAGCACCTGCACGAGTTCCTCTCGGGCGATCCCGCGCCCCTCACGAGGCGCGCAGCGGCAGGTTTCCTGGACCGTACGCGCCGAAGCTCGCTACACTTCCCACCGGGTTTCATTGCGGCGATGGAAGCTCATCTGCGGCGCATGGAGCAGGCCGCCGGGTGACGAGACCCCCCGACGCACGGGATCGTGTGGAGCGAGTGATCGATGGCCACCGAGTCGTCTTCGACCGCGCGACCTCCGTGCGCATGGCAGGAATCAGGCAGCACGGGACCGAGCCCGAACTCGTCGTCCGGCGATGCCTGGCCGCCCTTGGATTGCGCTACCGCCTGTCGAACCGAGACTTGCCGGGGTCACCCGACATGGCCAACCGGACGAAGCGGTGGGCGGTGTTCGTTCACGGCTGCTACTGGCACCGCCATCCGGGCTGCGAGCGCACGACGAAGCCCAAACGCAACGCGGACTTCTGGCTCGCGAAGTTTGCGGCAAACGTGGCCGGAACGCGCGTGCAGCACACCCTCGAGGCAAGCGGCTACCGTGTGCTGACGGTGTGGGAGTGCGCCACCGTGGACGAAGCGCACGTCAAGACCGGGATCGCCCGCTTTGCCGCTCGAGTCGAAGGTTACGCGGCGGCGAGCACGCGCAGACGCCCCGCCAAGTCCGCTAGGCGTGAGCGCAACGCCTCCGGCTCGCAGTCCAAGTCGAGCCGGAAGAGTTCCAAGTCGGGGCCGCCTCCCCGCACGCGCAGTCGCTCAGGCTCGACCATCGCGTAGACCAACGCCGCCTTGGGGGCGCCGATCACGTGGCTGTACGCGACGACCTGGTAGAGGTCCTGGTTCTTCGCCGCAGCGCTGGCCTTGTACTTCACGTCGAGCACGAGGAGAGGCCTGCCGTCCCGACGACTCCATGCGACAGCGTCCGGACGGATGGACACGCGCTTCGCCTCGTCGAGATGCAGCCCGCCGGGTTGCCTGGTCCACCTCTACGCGACCAGGTGCCGATCGAAAAGTGCCTCGACGACGACGTCCTCGAAGAGCCGATCCATGTCCACGAGGATGTCGATCGTCGCGGTCGTGCCGTTCGCGAGCTCGACGGACGCGTGCCGCAAGATGATCTCGGCGAGCGCCACCGCAAACCGCACTCGCTCGAAACGGCGGTCGAGCGCCAGAGGCCGAACTTGGCTCGGGGCATACGCGGCGTCGCTCACGTCAGTCATGCGCGCCGCGAGCCCGAGCAGGCGTCGTGCTGCGACTGACCCTCGCTCATGCCTTGCCAGGCGCAGGGCCGCAGCGAGCATCCTGCGGTTCACCTCGATGTCGGCCGTGTGCTCGTCGAAGGTGCAGTCGACCGGCGGAAAGACGCCGAAGCGCCCGAGGACGAGCGCCTTCACGTCGAGGCGACCCCGCACCGCGTGAAGCCGATCGGTTCGCTGTTCGTATGCGTGCACCAAGCCCCGTTGGAGCGCCGTCTCCAACGCTGCGGCGTAGAGCTCCTGCATGACGGAGAGCAGATCACGTCGCTCGTCCGAGGCGACGGCAGTGCGGAACTCGGTCGGCGAGGTGGCGTACGCGAGCAGTGCCAGCAGACGGGCAATCCGAACTTTTGGCTCGATGACCAGTCGAACACGCCGCGTGGAGACCGCTCCCACGACCTCCGCCGCCGTCACGTCGAACAAGCCCGGCCCCCGCTGGCGAAACGTCAATCTCGCGTCGCAGGCCGAGAGGTCGGCGTATTCGTCGCTCGTGAGAGGAACCGCTTCGGTCGTGCGGTGCTCTTGGAGGCGAATGACGCGAACGTCCGTCACCCGTTGCCCCCACGCTTGGCGAGAGAAGCCCGCAACACGCTGAGTGAGAGGGTGGCCTGAAGCTCCTCCTCGCGGTCGAAGAACTGCTCGGCGATCGACGGCAGGACGGAGTAGCGCCAGACGCGGTCGAGCACGTCGTCGTCGAGGTCGATGCGCATGAGATGGCTCGGGCCGATCCGGAAGTGGCGAGGCAGGTGCTCGTTGGCGAGGTCGAGGAGGTCGGCGACGTAGGCCATCTCGGGGCGGTGTCGCTCCAGGAAGCGGCGGAGCATCCCATCGACGGGCGGCTCACCGGGAAACAGGGGAACGAAGTAGAACCGACGGCGCAGCGCCTTGATCGAGCACGGCGACGGATCGGTCCGCCGTGTTCATGGTGCCGATGAACGTCACGCGCTTCGGCAGGCGGAACCGCTCCTCAGGCGAGTACATGAGCGACACCTCGGCATCGCGGTACTCGATCAAGAAGTAGAGTTCGCCGAAGATCCGGGGCAGATTCCCGCGATTCACTTCGTCCAGCACGATGACGGCGTTCTCATCCGGGTTGGCTTCCGAGCGCCGAACGAGGTCGCGCAGGGGACCATCTTGCTTCACGAGCCGGAGACCGCCTGCACCCTGCTCGTCGTCGGAACCGCGCGGTCGGTACCCCTCGAAGAACTCTTCGTAGCCGTAGCTCGGATGGAGCTGCACCAAGCGTCGGAGGTCAGCGCGCGGCTGGAGGTGCTCGGCGAACCTGCGCGCGATGAACGTCTTCCCGGTCCCCGGCGGCCCGTAGAAGATGACCGCCCGCTGCGTCTCGATCAGCCAGAGCCAATCCCGTACGAACGTCTCGTCGATGCAGAGCAGGTCGGCGAGCGCCGCGGGATCGCCCTGGGTGTCGAACGCGTCGGGCTCCTTCGGGCGTTCCGCTTCCAGGACCTCGACAATGGGCGCAAGCCGCTCGCGGATGCGGTCTGGGAAGGAGCTCTTCTTCCAGACGACGATCGCTCGCGAGCACGCCTCCGTACGCGAGCGCGACGCACGCGACAGCTTTCGGCCACTCCGCGTTCTGCCCCCACTTCTCGACGAGCGTCGTTCGAGCCTTCTCGTGCGCCTCGCCATCCGCAAGCGTGAGGAGGAGGAGCCCGTCGGTCGCCGGAGCCGCCTGCGACAACTTGTTCTTGAGCTGCTGGCTCGGATTCGCCCCGTCCGTGCCGTACCAACGGATCGAACCAGGCTTCGCGCCGAGCACCTGCTCGAGCCACGTCTGCCCCTCCCGACCGGGCGCTAGCTTCGAGAACTGCTTCTGAGCCGCCGTGATCTCCGCAGGGGTCATCGTGGCAGTGAGCGTACAGGGGGTGCGTGCGGCAAGTGAACTTTACGTGTGTCCGCGTCGTCGACCGCATCGCCGCCGGTTCGACTCCGTCGGCGGGTGCATCTCGCCCCAACCTGGAACGCCTACTGCCGGCATCCACCAAGGCGACCGGCTATGCGGTGCGCCTGGTCACCCCAGAAACACACGCAGGCGAAACGCCCTGCGCTCGCCCATTGACAGCGCACGCTCTCGGAAGTTGACGGGATGTGCGTACTGCCGATCCGCGTTCCGGTAGCTACCCCGCGCCTCGAGGCCGAACAGCCACAGCGACTGTCCCTGCCGCAGCTCCTGCCACATCCCGTGTCTCGGGAGAGCCCCACGATGCTCACTGGGCGACCCGCCAAGTCGCACAGTCTGAGAGAAACACCGTTCTCACGGGCCTTCGGTGCATCCTCCAAGGTCCCTGCCACATCCTGCGGCGGGACATAGGGCAATCCCACGGTGGACCACAGCTGGGGGGCTTCCTCTCGAAATGCGGGGCACACGTGTCGGAAGTCGCACCAACGGCACGCCTCCCCAACACTTGCGATTTGCCGAGCGTCCACCGCCGCGCCCGGCGGCAGAGCTGCCCGGATGCGTTCAAGCTCCCCACGAATCGCCAACTCCTCCGTCGGCCCCCAAGGGAGTTCTTCGCTCACGGCATGGTCGACGAAGATCCGTACCCGCTTCCCGGGGCGGCATTCCTGCGCGAGCAGTGCATAGACCCTAAGCTGGAAGGCGACATGAGGGGCGATTCCATCCCGATCGCGCACGCTCCCCGTCTTCAGGTCGCGAACCACCACCTCCGTCGCTGTCTCCTCTACTACGTCTGCCCTGCCGGCGACACCTAACGACTTGCTCACGAGTAATCTCTCTACACCGGCAAGCCCCTCCGCAGGAGCCTCCCCCCGTTGCGGCGATGGCTCTCGGTAGCAGTCGACGGCACGTTTGCGCGCTCGCGTGCTGCGGTCGAGGTACTCCGCATAGGTGATTGTGTCACCCAGAGGAACGTAGTGGGCGAGTTCTCCACCCGCCAGGTCCTCTCCCTTCTGCCGAAAGAGAGATGCCAAGTGGCCCGCGATGAGTTCCGCAGGTGTCCCGTTTCCGCATATGCGCCCCCTGTAGGAATCCTCGACCACGCGATGGAGTATCGTGCCTATGAACGCGCGGGGATCTGGCGGCAGGCGGTCCGACGCTAAATGAACGGCTCCTAGCAACCCCGAAAGCTGACACGACGCCGCTCGCGCGAGTTGCGTCGGACCCAACGTGGCGGGAACCACCAACCGGGACACGGGCTCGGCTAGAGCTCGGAACCCCATCACGCGACCTCCCCCTTTGCAAGCCGCTCGTAGACCCACGCCGGTCGTCGGGCAATGTCGAACGAATCCGCAAGACCTGGCGCACAACCCGCTTTCGCAGCCGCCAGTTCCATGCTGTCTCGAAGCAGGCCCTTAGGTTCGTCTCTGTCCCACAGCGGGTGAACGACGATCGTCGGCCGCGCGAGGCGGGGAAGCTGAAAGCCAACTAGCTGCCCGTATTGCAGCACGTCGCCCCCGTATAGACGCACCATACGTTCCGCGTACTCCGCAGCCCATCGGGGCCACTCCGAAAGTCCACGGCTACGGAAATCATTGTCCAATCCAGCGCACGAGTCGCCCTTGAGCAGTACCTCAAGATAGGTAAAACCCAGCTGCCAGTCGAGCAGTCCGTGGAACGCCTGGTTGCGATACCTGAGTAGGCAGCGGTAGCATGCCTGGTCACAGCTCGTCACATGCGCAGGCCCAAGGATCTCGTCCAGAGGAGCACTGTTCTCACTCCCATCGACGAGGTCTCTAATCAGCCCTGCGAGCAACGGAGCATCGAGCGGGCGCGTGAGTTCGCGGCAGTAGCCCGCGCCATTCACCAAACGATCCATGAACTGCAGTACCGGCACCGCATTCGTCCCGTCCGGCCGCCGCAGACTAGGCTCGAGGATCTCGAATTCGTCAGGGTCGATATCCAAGTGTAGCGCGGCCTTGTCGACCACCAAAAACAGCGCTGAAAGCGCAGCGGCACGAACCGAGGCGGCGGCCTGCGGTCCAGCGACCGCTCCAATGCGAGTACCAGCCGGCACGCCCCGAGGACCGAACGAGAGCGCCTCAGTAGTCTTCGGGGACGCAAGCCAGATGCGGCTCTTGCCGGGCATCACGCTCTCCAGCGGCGGCTTGATCTCCCTACCCTCGATCACATGCTGCTCATGCAGCAAGAATACCCCAGGCCCGCGCTTTAGCTGTTGCTGCCCCAAGTTCGTCGAGAACCCTGTCCCATCACTCTCCCCGGCCTTCGACGCGCTCCGCCCTCGGTTCAGACGAAAGGTACGCATCTGCTCCATGTGCTTGAGCATGAGATTGGTACCGCCGACCGGATCGAGCGCTGTCTCCAGAGCATCAGCATGAGCTCCTCGATACTGAGACACACTTTCATCGAAGTCATTCGCGTGCTTGGGCCGGAAGGTGGTCCGATAGCCAAGCGGCTCCGCGCACTCGTGAAAGTCACTGGGGGAGATCAGGGCAAGGCACGCTCGACACTCGACACGAGCGTCCGCCAACGGATTGTTCGCCTCGTGCCGCCACGCTCCGCAGACGCGGCACGTCGCAACCCAGAAGGAGCGAGCCAAGGCGGCCCCATGAATCTCAACTTCTTTCAATACGTCGCGACGGTTCCATGAACCCGGCTTCTCGAGGGTCGCGGGCAATCGCGGCGTGAACCCGATACTCTCGTGTCGTTGTTTGTCCTTGGTGATGGTCCCCCCCGGAGCAAACTCGAATATTGCAATCTCTGCGTCGCGAGCGACGGAGACCACTCGCGTTCGCACCCAGGCGTCTTTGCCACTCCTTCCCTTTCTATATTCGTCGTTCAGTCGAACGTAGAGTTCTCGCACACGAGTGGGCATGCCGTACATCGGGAACTTGCCGGCCTCGGCGAGTGCATGAGCCAGCCCCTCGTAACTCCCAGCGCTCTCGGCACTATCCGCGTCAGCATCATCCTCGTGCGATGCTGCTCCATCGAGCGCGCTTGTTGTCCCTTGGCCCGCCAAGAATTGCTCACAGACCGCATCGATCTCGGCGAGCACGGACTCTGCCGTGGGAGCGATGGCTGCCACTTCCGGGCCGCCCGCGTCCGACAGTGCCTGTGCAATGCGGTCCCGGACCCAAACGGTAGCGACCAGGGCCGAGGAAACTGAGGCGCGCCACTCGGGCCACGCGTTCATGGGCACGAATTCCCCGTGGATATCAGGCCGAGCCCAGTCACCTGGGTAGAATACTCCCGCCGCTCGAGCGCCCGACCTGACTCCGTCGAATGCGGCACATAGCCAGGTGCGTCGCACGATGCGCTGGGAGATGAGATCGAGATCGCGGGCCAGAAATGGCGGGGGGGGCTCGTCGCCGGTGATCTTCTCCGGTCGAAAGAAGTAGTACAGGTCGTGGCTCTTCGTGCGGCACACGGTAAGTGCCGAAGAGAATGCCTGGCCACGCCGGCCGGCGCGGCCCACGCGCTGTTGATAGTTGAACCGCTGTGGCGGCATGTTTGCGAGCATCACGGCCTGCAGTTGTCCGATGTCGATGCCAACCTCCATCGTCGTGGTGACGCTGAGAAGATCGATGCACTCCTTGGGTCCGTATGCCCCACGCTCTACGACGCCTTTGAAACGTCGTTGACGGTCCGCGGGATTCTCTGTTTGCCCGGTCAGTTCCTCGCAGCGGAGCCGGAAGGTCTCTTCACGTCCGACGCGTCGCGCGAGATGACTGCGCCGGCGAAGTTCTGCCACCGGTCTGCCGTCCGCGGGCAGTCGCTCCCGACACCTCGTACACCAGCCCGTTCCTGGATGCACATGCACGCGCCGACATCGCACACACTCGAAGTATTTGTCACTGGGCTCCACCAGCCGGAGATAGATACTCCGATTGGTGAGTAGCCCGCCCGGATGTCCGGCAACGGCAAGACGCTCCAGGACGCGTCCTAGAAGCGCCGTCGCTCCCTCAGCATCTACTGCCTTCGCGTAAGCTCGCACTCGGCTCTTTGCGGGAACGGCCGCGCCAGCGGTCCAGTCCTTCTTGGGGTCCTCCGAGTTGAAGTATGGGTCAGAGTCCTCCGCGAACCGGTAGCTATCAGCCAGCACGCGGACGAAAGCATTGAGTTCGTGCCATTCGCGCTCGGACATGCCGGGCCGCAGCATCACTGCGGGATACGCGAGCCCGGCCTCCTCGAGCGCGAAGTACGTGCGACTGTATACAACGTCGTTGATGCTGCGGGAGAGCTTGATGATAAGGTCCCGGCGCATGGTGTCGAGCGCATGTTGTGGGGTGAGGCGAGTCGGACTTTCGTCGTCCTCTCCCGGGGGCTCCGGGACCTCACCGTCTACCTCATCCTCGTCGGCGTCGACGTCCGCCTCGCTAACGGGAGCAGCACTTGGAATCACTTCGTCTGCCCAATCGATCGGAGACTGGTCCGTGGCAAACAACCCGTCCCACTCCTTCTCGAAGTGGCCCGATCTGGCGTCCTTGAACTTCCTGAAGAGGCTCGTCCCCGTATCATCAGACGGGTGAATGCCTAGCTTGACAAACGCCTGAATCAGCGATCGCAGAGGGAATCGTCCCGCCGCGGCGGTACCTTCGTACTTCTCCAGATCGAGGACGTCTGAAAGTCGCACCAATCCGTGCGAAGCGGCCCGCGCACCCATCAGATCGACCCTCTTCGTTGCGATCCGGCCGTTCAGGGCATCGACTGCGCTCTGGTCGTCGGCGGCGATAGCTTCACCGAGCTGCGCGACCAGTTTCGCCAACTGTGACTCGAAGTCGTTAGGTACCAGTGCCTGAACGAGACGCTGCCGGAGCAACTGCACAACCAAAGCACGTTTGACGTCTTGATGATGGAAGCGCTCGATGTCGAGAGCATTGTTCGCGGCCTCCTGCCTACTGTCGGCGAATGCGACTAGCTTGGCGCTGTCGCTTGCTGTCGTTTGCAGGACGGCAAAGAGTTCCGTCGCAAGCAGTTGGGTCGTCTTTCCAAATCCCGCTCGAAAACTTCGGATTGGAGAGAGGGGCATACCTTTCGTGCGCAGTCGATACGATGTGGCGCAGCTGGGGCATGCGTATGGCAAGTGGGTGCCACCCTGCGATTCATTCCGCTTGTGGAAGTCAGGCCCTTTTGAGCGACGCCAGAGGTAGCCCCCGATGCCCTGCGCACTTGGGCGCTCCAGGGGAGCTAGGACGCGCACGCGAGCTGTGCGCGGGTCGATCTCTGCTGGCACCCATGCACCATCCGCGGCTCCATGCTCATCGTCAGCAAAGGGCGGCCGCTGTAGCCCGTCCTTCGGCCAGAAGACTCGGTAGCGTTCGTAGCTCAACTGCTCGAATCGGTGCGCGACAGCTCGGTCCGGCAGGCCCTCAAGCTGAGGCTCGGTCGGAAGTAGGTCCAGCGAGTCTGGCGTGGCAAACAGTGGGTCCGTTCGCCCGGCAGCGAAGACCTCTCCGCATGCTTCGCAGTAGAGCAGTTCGACGAGCGGCCGGGACTGCTGTGTGCCATCCGGCAGGTGGTCATCCCCGCGGCTTCCTCGCTCGATGGTAAGGGTGCCGATGGGGCGCGCGGGATCTCGCAGTGGCGCGAATAGCCCCTCCAAACTCCGAAACAACGTGTGCATCCTGAACGCGCGGGTAGAGGGGGGCCTGCTCCCGGGAAACCAAGTGGAGTGAAGATCCCCACATCCGCGCGCGAACAAGAGTCCTCGTAGGGCTAGCAGCCGCGTTTCCTTAGGCGGGGCCTCGGGGCCGGAGCCGAACAGCCGCGATGCCACGTCGGTGAGCGTAGTGGCCCGGGCACGCGGGCTGGCGGAGAGGGGTCCAAGGCACGACGACGCGATGAGGCGACCGCACTCCTCCACGACCGATCGCACGATATCCGACGGCTCCGCGTCGGCCAGATCGCCGACCAGTCTTCCGCAGCGCGCCAGCTCCGCCGCCACGCCGCGCCATGCGGACTGCACTTCCAACGGTGATCGGCCTACCAGCGTCTCGTAGGCGTCCAAAGTACCAGAAGCATCTCGCGGGAGGTGTTCCTCGACCATGCGCACGAACGGCCCCGGGTCGAGCCTCGCGCTCGGCAGCGGCAGGTCTGGCACCTGGGCTCCGGGTTCGATTGCCGCCTTCCAGACCTCAAGCCCTGCCTTCGCGGCAGACTCACTCCTTCCAGTATGTGTCCCATTGGTACCGTACATGCCCCAGAGGAACTTCAGGCTCTGGTCTCGCGTGCTTGGGTCGTCGACAGGCAGCGACGCACTGGAGGCGAGCACACGCAGTTTGTGGCGATGCTCCTGCCGGTCCAACCCAAGCCTTACGATCAACTGGCGAAGTAGGCTCGCCACCTCGGTTCCCGACGAGCCTCGATGCAGGTGCAGCTCATCGAGAACCAGGAAGAAGTAGGAGTCGTCCGAAGACTCCAACCAGTTGCGTGTGGCTTCTAGGATGGGCTGATCCACCTCCCGGGCCAGCATCGCATTGAGCATGCTTACGTTAGTGACCAAGATGTCCGGTGGGTGCTCGTGCATATCCCAGCGCGACACCATCTCGGCACCATCGACCGCCGGGAACATGAACGGCAGGTCCAGCCGCGCAGAACGAGCCCGTCCTTCCGCTGCAATCGCTCTCAGCGTCTCGTTCGTCGACGCCCCGGCCTGCTCCAGAGCCAGCTCCTCGGCGCGGCGTTGCGCTTGGTCGAGGTCCTTCATTGCAGCGAATAGCTGCGTTTGCTTACGCCTTCGCCTGGCGAGCTCGCCGCGCGCAACGTCAGCGTCCGCGGTCCTCATTACCGGCGGCGTCCGCGAGAGATCCCACGCACGCGGATGGTAGTCCCAGTTGGTGACCGGTGTGGCTCCGGTATAGCGTCCGAAGAAGATCCGATTCCCCGCGAGATGACGGTCCATTGCCTCGCGCGAATCCTGAGAATCAAGAGCACGTCGCAGCCGGACCATCTGGTCTTCTACGAGCGCGTTCATCGGATACAGCACCAGTGCGCGTACAGCGGCTGGGCGTCCAGGATCCTCCGTGCGCCTCTGCGCGACAAACGCGGTCTTCGCCTGCCTCTTGTCAGTAGGCCCCTTGCGCAAACCGGGGTATGGTCTCCCGTCGACGTCCTGCCACCAGCGCTTACTCGGATATCCTGGGCGGGCGGCAGGCCACCGTCTCGCCTCCCTGCAAATCGTCGCGAGAATCGGAAGAAGGAATGCCTCAGTCTTGCCCGAACCTGTGCCAGACGTCACGACCCCGGGGCAACCGGGGCGGGTTCCACGTCGGAGCATGCCAATTTGATGCGTGAACAGATCGAACGCGCCCGAGCGAATGCCGTCTTTTTCGCGCCAGTCGAGCAGTCCGCTGAGCACAACAGAGATGAAGGCCTCACGCTCCTCCGAGCTGAAGCCCTCCAGTGGGTCATCATCAACGGCGAGCTTCCGGAGGCGTTCGATAGCATACGCAGTCTGATAACGAGGAATTGCCTCGAGCAGAGGTTCTGCGCAAAGCGTACCTGGCTGTCGAAGTAGCTGTCTACGTTCCTCAGACAGTTCTGGATTCTGGATCCGAAATGCAGTGTCTTGGTAGCTTAGGTATAGTTCGCGTGTATTCGCAGAAACGAACCGATAGGATCGTGCATTCGTTCAATCCTTTGGGAGGTCGAGACCGGGAAGCAGGTGACCGAGAACCGCGATCGCATCGCCGCGGTCCCGAAAACAGTAGCCGTACGTGCCCCCGAGGAGAGGCCCCGGCGAAGCGTTTCGAAAGGTTAGAGCTTGCGCGAGTCCAAGCGGGAGGCGCACCTGGCTCTGGGAGGGAAGCGACACGATGCGTCCATCGAACGTGAAGGGAGACTCGTGACGTAGGTCGAGCGCAGTGAGAAACGCCCACGTACGCGAGTGAGTCGACCACATCACGCTGCCATTGCTGAGCACGTCGTATCTGTCTGGGTGTCCAGGCCTTTGAACGATGCAAACGACTTCGCCCGAAGGTGGTGCGCTCGCCCCGACAAATCGACCGAGTTCGCGTGACCAGAATCTCGTATGCTCTCCCGATTCGTGATGCTGAGACCGCGGCGAACGTTGCACCAGTGAACTAACTGGTATGATGATGTCGTCGAGGATCGGGACGGTCTGAGCGGCGCCAAAACCCTCACCGCTCGTCAGCCGTGGACTCCAGGGCAGCCGGGTCGTCAACCGTCAGGAGCGTCGGCGCCCAGGGCGAGATTGATCGGTTATGCTCGGTGCGCCGTTTCTCTCGTGCGGCGATGGCCTCGACGCGCTGTCGGACCGCGCTCGTGACGAGACCAGCAACCACCGCTCGGCGCTTCGTGGCATCGGTGAAGACAAGCCTTGGTCGCCGAACGAAGTAGCGCCTCGCGGGCCACCGCGCGTCGCGAGCCGGCTCCAACACGCCTGCCTCGGCCCATGCGCGAATGAGGTCCCACTTGACACTCCAGCCGAGGGAGCCGAACGCGCGATCGATGAGCTGAAATAGCGCGGCTTCGTCAATGCCGTGACGCGTCGCCGCTACTGCAGCCAACCCGGCGCGGAAATGCTCGACGCCTGGCAATGGAGCGACGGTTGGTATCGGGCCCCGATGGAACTGCTGCGCCGTGGGCGCAACCGACTCCGCTATGGTGCGAGGCAGATTTTGCTGTTTGGCGAGACGCCGGTACGCGTCGAGTGCTTGTGCCGGTCCTTCGGGAAGAGGGTCAACCCGGAACTGCCCAAAGCACCTGCGCCAACGCCGTGCGGCGGACTGGCCGAGTACTCTCCTGACGGACGGCGTAGGCGCCAATGGGTCGCCGACGAAAGTCAGTCGCTTGTTCTGCAGATCTGCGAGCCAGTCGAGGCCCGGCGCCGGCTCGAGACCAAACTCGCCCACCACCGGGCCCAAGTACACGAGCCCATCTCCCGGAAACGCACGCTCATCACCAGCCAAGGAGAACAACGGGAGTGCCTCATGCAGCGTCGATTCGTCCGTGCGTGATCCCTCGACGAGCATACGCTCTCGCTGAGCGGTCGTTGGCGCGTGGAACTCACTGTGCGCTGGAGCGTC
This sequence comes from Polyangiales bacterium, assembly GCA_964202905.1. Classification (GTDB taxonomy): domain Bacteria; phylum Myxococcota_A; class Polyangia; order Polyangiales; family JADJQN01; genus CAIUAC01. The sequence goes on along the minus strand of CAXNJO010000012.1, from coordinate 130,414 downwards.
CGTGAACTCCAACGCAAGACTGCCAACCAAGAGTCCGTTCTCTCCAAGCGCCTGAATGGTCCATCGCCCATGGATGTCCTGCGTAGGGAAGGCCCAAGAGGTTCCCTCCTGGATGAGTTCGGTGGTCACGGATTCTGCGTCGCGGGGAGAGGCCACCAGGCGGGTCGCCATGTCTGCCGCGATGTGTGGCAGAAAGACGGAATGACCGAAGAAGCCGGCCCTCAAGCGGACGCCGCTTCCTTCGAGGATGCGAACGCTCGCAGGGGTCGTGAGAAGGGAAAGCCGTTCAGCGTCCTCCGCGTCGGCTCCAAAGCACACCTCGCTGGCAAATAGCCATCCCCCGAAAGCGGTTGCCCGAGGTTCGGGGATGATTCCTCCTCGTCCGACGACCAGATGGCGCAAAGAGGCGAGCGTTGGACCGTCGCCCCTGACGAGTACGGCGCCCCGGCCCGCTCTCGGAACACCCCCAACCCAGACGTAGGTGGCGGAGCTTTCCTCGAATGCAACCACGCCCCGCTCAACGTCTCGCGTCACGCCCGGCACGCGCGTCCTGTTGGCCAAGAGCTCCGCAACAAACGTCTCCGGTTGGCCTTCACCATCGGTTACGACGAAGCGCCACGTCCTCGTCGAGATGGGGCGCCTCGGTGGCGGCAAAGCCGAACCGAACGGCGGTTCCTGCTCTCGGGCGAGGGCGTATGGGTGGACGTCACCGTCGATGACCGAAGCGCACAATCGGATGGCAAGTTCCTCCTCTGGAGGAAGCCCTGAGACTTCGCACCATGCGTCTCGCATCGCTCCCCAGAAGGGGTGCGTGCGTCGGTTGGCGCTCTCGTGCTTGAAGTCATCAAAGAACTCGCGGAAACCGGCAGTGAACCTCGCTTCGATCCGCTGGAGGGCTGCAATCATCGCGCTGATGCTCGGATCCGGGTCGCGTCGCTAGCGATTCAAACTCCTCGCGAATCTTGTCGCGATCAGTGCGCTTCGGGAAGGAAAGGGCCAACGAGTAGGAGATATTCCGCCATCCGATCGCGTCCGGCGCGGAGGCAACAGTAGGGAACGAACCGAATAGTCGGAGCCCAACGCCCGACACTGTTCTAGCCACTTCTGCAGTTCCTCCCAAAGCTCGGGGAGCGTCGCTGTGTCATTGCGTTTGCCGTTGCCACAGATCTCATCAAACGAAGTCCTGTAGGTCTGGCTCGTAGTGTATTCGGCAGCCACCAAGCTGATGAAGAGCGCGACCACGCTCTGCGGCAGCTCCAGATGGTCTGGGCATGACCCAACGGGACGGTAGATTAAACTAAACTGATCCGTCTGGAGCTGGTTCCGGAATACGGTGATGAGATCCTGCCGGGCGGCGTCCTCCGACGCGTGGACGTTTCCGGCCGCATGCATGATCTCCGAGTTGGTGACAGCCAGATGGCGAACGGGTCTCCCGTACTCGGCGCTTCCGCTGGGTGCGCCGAAAAAGTACTGCACGAGCTTGCTCGTCCACTCGTTGAAACTCAATTGTGTCCGCTGCCACATCAGGCGTGACTCTCCGCGGCGGGCCCTGCAGCCGGTGACGTTCCGCCGTCGGCGCCTTTGAGGTGTTCCCCCGGTCGCCCGCCCGGCCGGTGTGTAGGCCAACCGAGAATCGAACGCGCCGCGGTCCGAGACCGAATCATCAGCACAAGCTGCACAGGATTTTGCATGGGTTGCTTTCCCGCCGCCCTAGCCGGCGGGGAACGACCGTCCCCGCGGCGCCTTCCGTGTGTCGTCGGACCCCCAAATACTCTCGCGTGACCATCCTCGGGCCGGGACCGCAGGATGCGGAGTGGTGCGGGCCTGCGCTCCCGCCCGGAGGGTACCGGAGCACTCTCCGAAAAGTAAAGGCGACAGGAAGGCGCGGGGAACCGTACTTGCTGACCTCCCTCGCGAGCGGCGAGCGGATCTCACCGAGCGCGTCGAGGAGCGCCGCGTCGTGCACGCGCCACTCATTGGTGATCCAGAACTGCGCGCCGCCGTTTCCCATCTGTCCATCGAAGGCGAGGAGGAACGTCGCCACGCGCGCGGGCCACGGCATGGCCTCGACATCCACTGGGTCTTCGGGCGTTCCGAAGCCCAAGAAGCCCTCCATGTAGTGAGTGTCGAGCAGCGGATGCTTGGGCTTCCTGCGTCGGGGTTCCGGCATGGTGATCAAGAGACGGCGAAGCGCTCGCCGTTCTGACGACGCGCTGTAGAGAACCATAGATGGCCGGTTAACAAAAAACTGAACGAGTTCGATCGGTTGCGTCCTCGCTGCCGAACCAGGTTGCGGGTCGCGCGGGGACCTGATCTTCTCCGCCACCATGGACGGAGCCGAACTTCAGGATTTGCTGCGGACCCTGCTTCCGGACGAGGTGCTGCTGGAGGTCGCGACCGCGACGGGCTTCCACCAGCGCGACCGGAAGCGCGACGCGCTGACGTTTCTGCGCACGATGCTGGTGTCGGCGTCGAGCCCCTCGGGCGGACGCCAGGCCGACATGATGCGGCAGTACTTCGAGGCGGGCGCGCCGAGGATCGCTCGCGGCTCGTTCTACGACTGGTTCGGGCCACCGCTCGAGAAGGCGACCGCGGAGCTCGCGCAGATCGCGCTCTCGTTCGCGCGAGCCCAGGAGGTGGATCTCCCCGGTGTGCTCGGCGGCGTGCGTGACTGGCGCATCGTCGACAGCACGACGGTGAAGCTCCATCCCGCGCTGCAGGCCGTGTATCCCGGCGCGGGTGACTACGCCGCGGTGAAGGTTCACAAGACGGTCTCGGTCGGCTGCGGCACGGTCGTCGACTACCACTTCAGTCCCGCGCGCGAACACGACTCGACCCATCTCACGATCGACGAGAGCTGGCGCGGGATGGGGCTCCTGGTCGACCTCGGCTACGCAAGCTTCGAGCGCCTGCGACGGTGCCAGGAGTTCGGCGTGAAAGTGGTTGTTCGGCTCAAGCACAACTGGAAGCCGAAGGTCACCAGAGTCGCCCGCGCCGACCTCAAGAAGACCTTCGTGCCAGGGACCGATCTCGATCTCTTCCTCGATGACGTCTTCCTCGAAGTCGGCAACGTCATCGACGTCGACGTCACCCTCGGGGGCGACGCGCTCCCGATGCGACTCGTCGGCGTGCTCGCGCCTACCAAAGGTCATCGCTTCTACCTGACGAACCTGCCGCGCTCGGTCGGCCCGCACTCGGTGGCCGACCTCTACCGCGTGCGCTGGGAGGTCGAGAGCAGCAACAAACTCGACAAGTCGAATCTGCGACTCGACGAGATCGACGCGCAGCGCCCTGCGGCCGTGAACGCGCTGCTGCACGCCTCCATGATCGCGTCGGTCCTGATCGGCTCGATCGTCCACCGACACAACCTGGCGCATCGGCCCGCCGCAGGTCCGCGGAACGAGGCACCGCTGCACCACCGGCTCGTTGCGCTCATGGTCGCGCAATGTGCCTACCGCATCGCGTGTGCGTTCCACCTCGAGGGCGAAGCCGCCGCCCGTGAGTGGGAACACCTCGCCGCCGTGATCGTGCACGTGGGAAAGGACCCGAACTGGAGGAGCAAGCCATCGATTCTCGATCAACTCCGCGGCTGGAAGGCCCCCGCCCGCGCGAAGAACAAGCTTTCTCGAAGGCGCGCGCTTTAACCGATCACTCATGAGGAACGACGCTTCGTCGGCCACGACGACCCGCGATCGATCCGGCTGCTGCTGACGCATGAACGTGCGTGAGTCGATCCCGTCCTCCCGCATCGAAGACGAGACCGTCCTCTGCAACAGGCGCGGGGCACGCTCATGTCTGCGACCCCTCGACTTCGGCGCAGTTCGGCGAGGAAATGCGCACGCAGCTGAATATGCGCGGAGCACGCGGGTCCTAGAGGTGGGTCTAACTATGCGAAATCACAAGAGAATTCTGGTGGAGTCCAGGGGAATCGAACCCCTGACCTTCTCGATGCCATCGAGACGCTCTCCCAACTGAGCTAGGACCCCAAACGAAGAGCCGCGAGTTAGCATTCGGTCGGTCGGCTGTCAACGCTGGACCCGCGCGGGGCGCGCGGAAGTTGACCGGGCGGGGGGCGGCGGCGATGGTCGGCGGCTCCTGTGTCTGCGTCGATCCGCACCACCGTGTCGTCGGGCGTCTCGTCCGGCGACGTTTCGGCGCCCGGGCGCGGGGCGGACCTGCGACGCGTCGCGGCGCTCGTCGGGGCGCTCGGCCTCGTGGCCTTGCTGGGCGGAACGGGGTGCGCGACGCCGCCTGCGGCGCGGCTGCTCGAGGTCCGCGCGCTCGGTCCCGCGCGCGTCGAGCGCGGTGAGGTGTTGCGCATCGAGGGGAGCGGGTTCCCGCCGGGGCGCGACGGGCGTCTCGCGCTCGCGGGGGTGGTGCGACGGCCCGCGGAGGCGCCGCGCGCGGTCACGCTCGAGCGCGCGGTGCGGGCGGTCTCGGCGGAACGTGCCGAGTTGCGCGTGGACGACGCGCTGCTCGACGCGCTCGGCGGGGGCGGGACGTTCCGCGGTCGCGTCGAGATCGCGTTCGCCGCCGCGGTCTCCGGCGCCGCGTCGGTGTCCGGGGCGCGCGAGGAGGTCGTCGTGCTCTTCGTCCCGCCCACGGCCGCGCGCTTCTCCGGCGAGCTCGCCCGGGGGCGTGCGGCGGCAGGGCTGCTCGACTTCCTCGGCGTCGAGCCGCAGGCGGAACTGGAGGCCGATGGCGTGCGTGTCGCAACTCTCCTCCCGGGGAGCCGCGCGGCCGCGGCGGGCCTGCGTGTCGGCGATGTGGTGCGCGAGAGCGAGGGCGCGCTCGTCACGTCGAGCGCCGACCTCGCGCCACCGCCTGGCGCGCGCGCGCTGCACTGGCGCGTGGTGCGCGGCGGAGAGGCCGCGCCGCTGTCGTTGACGCTGTCGTTGCGCGGGCTGGGTGGCGCGCCGGACCCGGAGTGGTCCTGGGCCGCCGGCTGGCTCGCGCTCGTGTGGCTCGCCGTGCTCCTGCGCTTCACGCCGATCGGTCCTCGCCTCGACGCCGCGCGGGACGCGCTCCGCGGGGTGGGGCGCGTGCGACCGACGCGGCGTGAGTTCGTGGCGGCGCTCGGCGCGGGGGTGACCGCCGCGCTGCTTTCGGGGGGCGTGCCGCTGCCCGACGGCGTCGACGCCGTCGCTGCGCTCGGCGCGCTCGTGGCCCTGCGCGTGTTGGTGCTCGCGACGCAGGGGCGCGCGGCGTTGCGCGCGCGGCTGGGGGCGACGCTCCTCGGCGAGTTCGCGGCCTGCTGCGCGCTCGGCGCGCTGTTGGTCGCGGCCGGGACGGCGCGGTTCGCGGGGATCGCGGAGGCGCAGTCGGATGCGCCGCTGGGCCTCGGTCTGCTCGAGGGGCCGGTACCGCTGTGCGCGGCGCTGCTCTGGTTCCGGCTCGCGTGCGGGCCCACCGACGGTGCCGTGGGCGGGGGGCTCGAACTGGCGCGGCGCGGGCTCGCTGCGGCGCTCTTCGCGGCGTGCGCGCTCGGCGGCGGCTTCGGCGCGGGGCAAGGGCTCGCCGGGGCCTTGGGGGGCGGGCTCGGCGCGGTGGTCGTCGCGCTGCTCGCGTCGCGGCTCGGTGCGCTCCCGCCGGCGCGCCGCGGACGCCTGGCCGTGCTCGCGGTGGCGATGTGTGCGGCGTCCACGCTCCTCGCGGCGCATCCGCTCCCGCCCGCCGGCGCTGCGATGCTCGGCTCGGCGTCGCTGGTCTTCGTCGTCGGTCTGCTCGGCGCCGTGATCGCGGGGCTGCGCGGGCCGTTCGTCGCATCGCTGGTGCGGGTCCCCGCCTAGGGCCCGCGGGTCGTTGGCGGGGGAGGTCCGCGGTGCCCCGTCGCTTTGGAGATGTGCCGTCCGTCGTGGGTGACCGCGTGAACGGCTCGCCCGTCCACATGGGGGCAGTGCGTCAGCGTGCGCGCGGTCGCTGCTGCGCGAGGTGGGAGAACGCGCCGCGCGTGAGGGCGTCGAGCAGCGCGGTGGTCTCTGCGATCCGCACGGCCGCGGCGGGCCCCGTTCGGCCGAGCAGGTCGCGCTCGAGCTGGAGGCGGCGTCGCTCGAAATAGAGATGCACGACGTCACGCACGAGCGCGTCGCGCTCTTCGGCGAGGGCGCGCTCTTCGCGGAGCAGGGCGACCTCCTCGCGCGCGAACACGAGCCGATCGAGCCGGAAGATCAGCGCGCCGTCGAGGGAGAGCGAGTCGTCGGTGGTGAGGTTGGTGCGGTCGAGCAGGTCCGTGCTCTGCAACGCGAGGTCGCGCCCCGTTCCCCGGCGCACGCCGACGCGGGCGGTCGGCAACCAGCCGGAGAGTCGTGCCCGCCGGGCCGCCTCGCGGGCCAGCGTCGGAGAGGTGTCGGCCGCGCGGAGCGCCGCGGCGACCACGCGCTCGACCGGCGGCTCGTGCGCGTACGCGGCGAGGGCTGCGTGGAGCGAGTCCGCTTCAGGGGGCGGCGCGTCGGGGAGCGCGTCGTCGAAGGGGCCATTCGGGTCGGGCTGCGCGCGTGCGGCAGGGGCGGGCAGCACGAGGTGGAGGGCGAACGCAGCGAGGGCGACTGAGCAGGACTGTGCGAAGGATCGAGAGCGGCGAGCGGGTCTGGGTCATCGTGGGGGCTCCTTGGGGGCGAGGCGTTGCAGCGTCCGGTTGCGCGCGGTGCGCTCCCAGGCACAGAGGCGCGCCGATGCGCACGGCGCGGACGCCGGCCGCTCGGGGGCGGGACGCGCGACGACCGGCGCGGGGCGTGGCGCAGGAACCGCCGCAGGAGGCGCGGGGAGCCAGGCGAGGGAGACGTCGACGCGCGCCGTCCAGCCTTCACGCGATTGCGTGGCGGCGTCGCTCGCGCGTTCTGCGCCTTGCGTGCGCGTGAGCACGCCGCCGACCACGAGCGCAGGGACTGCGCCGTGTGCGCTGCTGCATGCGGCAGTGACGAACGCACCCGCGAGCCCGAGCCCCAGCCGCAGCATCGCGCTGGCGAAGGTCTGCGGAGGCGAGGCGCGGACAGCGCTGGTCACGACCCGAGGGCGCGCCGAACGATGCGAGGGGGCGTGGGCGCGCGGGCGCATCGGGCGCGCTCATCGAACGGCGCGCGCATGCAGTTGCCGGGGGCGTGTGTTCGTCGAGGCGTGACGCCGACGCGTGGGCGTCGCGTGCGCGGGCCGCGGTGGCTGCGCGGCGCGGCGCGCCGGGAGATGTGTTGCGCCGCCGCGGTGTGCGTGGCGTCGGATGGCGCGTTTACGCGCGCTCGGGACGCTGCGCGGCGGCGAGCTCCGAGGCGTGCGGCCACTCGGCGGGGCGCACGAGGGCCTCCGCTTGGCGCAGGACCTCGGCGGCACGCGTCGGCGCGAGCGGCGTCGCGCGGGGTGTCGCGGGCGGCGTCGCGTCGAGGGCAGAGGCCGGGGGCGGCGGTGGCGGCGCGAACTCGAGGGCGGGGAGGGCAGCGGGCCGAGCGGGCGGTGTGTAGGCCGCGGGGGCGTGCGTGATGGCGACGAAGCGCTCGCCGCGCCGCACGCCGAGCGCTGCGAAGAGCGTCGCCTCGGCGGGCAGGCCGGTCACGAAGGTCTCGCCGCCGGACGGAGCGTCCGCGCGCTCGAGGGCTTCACTGCGGACGACGCCGGCGGCGTCGGCGTGCAGCACGACGACGCGCAGCGCGAGGCCGGGCTCGCCCTCGGGGGCGCGCTCTCCGGCGCTGCGGCCTGCGCTCTCGGCGACGCTGCGTGCGCGCGCGGCGCCAGCGGGCGTGCTCTCCCAGTGGACGAAGAGGGTGCCCCCGTCGACGACGGCGGCGGTGATTTGATCGCGTCCGTACACCGCGGAGGGGGGATGGATCGGGCCGATGCCGACGCCGACCGGCGCCCCGGAAGGCGCGCGCAGGGCCGAGGCCTCTTCGACGAGCGTGAGGTCGTCCGGGCTCGCCGCGAGGAGGGCGTCGTACATGGCGAGCGCGCGCGCGGTGTACCCCTGCGCGGCCAGCAAGCGGGCGAGCGTGCGCGTGCGGATGGGAGAGGCCTCGGCGGAGGTGGCGTCGGGCACCGTCGCTGCGCGGGCGGCGGTCTCGTCGTGCGTGCCCGCGTCGGTCGGTGTCGACGCCTGGGGCGGGGTCGCGGCGGTGGCGGTCGCGACAGGGGAGGTCGCTGCGGTGCGCGCGGCCGGTTGGGCGGCCGCAGGGGGCGTCCGCGTCGCCGCGGCGGGGTCGGCCACCGGTCCGAGCGCGAGGTCCGCGATCTTCTTCACCAAGCGTCGCGCCGCGTCTTCGAGTCTCTTCACAGCCATCGACCGTACTCCTGCTCACGTCCGCGGACGTGCTCCCTCGCGTCGTCGGCGTCCTTGCGGATCTGCGCCACGAGCGCGTCGAGCCCCCCGAAGCGACGCTCCTCGCGCAGCCGCGCGACGAAGCCGACGCGCAGCGGAGCACCGTAGAGGTCGCCGTGCCAGTCGAAGAGGTGCACCTCGACGGAGCGTCCCGCGCCGAGCGTCGGGCGCACGCCGAGGTTCGCCACGCCGCCGAGCAGCGGTGCGCCGGGGGCGTCGAGACGCCGCGCGACGACCGCGTACACGCCGTCCGCGGGCAGGAGCACGTCCGGCGGGCGGAGGTTCGCGGTTGGGAAGCCGAGCGTTCGCCCGCGCTGATCGCCGCGCACCACCTCGCCGTCGACGTCGTGCACGCGGCCGAGCAGCCCCACGGCGCCCGCCACGTCGCCCTCGCGCAGCAGCGCGCGCACGCGCGACGACGACACCGGGCCCGCATCGTCGCAGAGGGGCGCGACGGGCACGACGGCGAACCCGCGCGCGTCCCCGAGCGACGCGAGCAGCGCACGGTCGCCCGCCCGCCGCGCGCCGAAGCGGAAGTCCGGCCCGAGCACCACGCCGCGGGCGCCGAGGTCCCGCACGAGCACGTCGTCGACGAAGGCCTCCGGAGACTGCGCGGCGAAATCCGCATCGAAGCGCGCGACGAGCACCGCGTCGCAGCCCGCCCCGCGCAGGAGTTCGACGCGACGCGTCATCGTCGTCAGCGTCGCCGGGGCGCGCTCCGGGGCGAGCAGCCGCAGCGGGTGGGGATCGAAGGTGAGCGCGACGACGCGCAGGCCGCGCGGGCTCGCCCACGCGCGCGCGGCGTCGATGAGCGCGCGGTGTCCGCGGTGTACGCCGTCGTGGTTGCCCGGGACGACGCACGCGGGCGCCGCCGACGCTTCGCGAGCTTCGCGCATGGCGCGCGCGATGATGCGTGCGGCCCTGCGCGGGGTCAAACGAAGCGCGGGTGCAGGCGGGGCGCGGCGGCCTCGCGACGCGTGGGGGGGCGTGTCAGGCTGCGCGGGCGCGTCGCCGTGCGCGCGAGGAGGCGCGCGTGATCGGGGTGTGGGGCTGGGTGCTCGGGTCCGCGATGTCGGGGCTCTCGCTCCTCTTTCTCGCGCGCCGTCGGCGGCTCGCCGCCGTGCTGCCCGCGGATGCGGCGCGTCGCTCGACCATCGACGAGCTCGAGCGCGGCCGCTTCCGCGTCACGGGGCGCGTGGTGCCCATCGAGACGACGGCGAGCGGCGTCGATGGCGCTGCGTGCGTCTACCTCGAGCGCGCGGAATACCGCCTGATCGGGTCGCGCGCGGTGCCCCTGCTCCGCGAGGTCGTCCACGACACGCGCGCGCACGCGTTCTGGCTCGACGATGGCACCGGTCGACTGCTGGTCGATCCGACGCACGCCCTCGTGGATGCCGCGACGCTCGACGCGGACGAGGGCCTCACCGCCGAGCGCAGGCTCCGCGCGGGCGAGGAGATCGAGCTCGTCGCGTGCTTCGAGCCGCGCGAGCGCGCAGCCGCGGGCGACGAGGGGCCCTATCGCGGGCGCGCCGTGGTGTGGGAGGCGGTCGACGACCCGGCGTGTCCCCCGCAGATCACGTACCGCACGGAGTCTGCGATGGTCGTCGCGAGTGACGAGGGCGTCGGTGTGTTGCGCGGAATCGGCGGGATGCTCGTCGGCGTGAGCCTCGTCATCGCGGCGATCGGGCTGCTCGCGTGACCCCGCGCGTCGTGCCGGTGGCGGCCCGTGCGGCAGGCCACGCGGGCGGGGCGTCGCAGCGAGGCCGCACCGCGCATGGACGGTGGGCCGCTGTGCTCGCGTGGCTGCTCGTGGGCGTCGTCGGCGGGCGCGGGCGCGTCGTGCGCGCGGACGAGCCCGCGCCGCGTGCGTGGACCGCGGTGCTCGGCGTCTCGCGGGCGCGCGCGACGCTTCTTGGGGAGGGCGTGGCGGACGAGCCGGCGCGGATCGCGGCCGCGACGCTGCTGGCGCAGGTCCCCGAGGGTGCGTCGCCCGAGCCGACGCTGCGCGCAGCGCTTGCGCGCGAGCAGGCGCCGCGTGTGCGGGAGGCGCTCCTCGTCGCGCTTGCGCGCTGCGCGCGTCCGGAGTCCGTGGTCGCGCTCGCGCTCATCGCCGAGCGCGGCGACCCCGTCGAGCGCGGGCTCGCGGCGCGTGCCCTCGCGGGGCTCGGCAACGACGCGGCCCTGCGTGCGCTCGTACGCGGGCTCGCCGGGCCGGACGCGTCGACGGTCTTCGCGCCGATGCTCGTGCGCGTCGGGCCGGTCGTGGTCCCGAAGTTGCTGCGTGCGCTCGCGGATCCGCCCGCGGCGGTCGCGGCGGCGCAAGCGCTCGGGGCGCTCGGGGACGCGCGGGCGACGGCGCCCCTCGTCGCGTTGCTCGACTCGCCGCGAGAGGCCGATCGCATCGCCGGGCTCGAGGCGCTCGCCGCGCTCGGTGATGCGCGGGCCGCGGACGCGGTGGCCGCGCGCGTCGGCGACGCGGCGCCCGAGGTCGTGCTCGCCGCGCTCGGTGCGCTCGCCGTGCTCGGCGATGCGTCGCACGTCGCGGTCCTCGAGGCGCGCCTGCGATCGGGCCGCGCGGAGGAGCGTCGCGCGGCGCTCGCGGCGCTCGTGGCCGCCGATCCGCGCGCCGGTGCGGCCGCGATCTCCGCCGTACTCACCGACGCCGACCCCGCCCTGCTCGGCGCCGCGCGCGTGCTGCTCCTCGCCGCGACGCATCCGCGCTTTGCGCCGCTCCTCGAGGCGCGGGTCGCCGTCGATGCGCAGCCGGAGTCGGTCGCCGCGGCCCTCGGCGCGCTCGCAGGGGGCGCAGGCGTCCCGACCCTCACGCGCCTCGCCCTCCGCGCCCGACCCGGCCTGCAGCGCACCGTGGCTGGTGCGCTCGCCGTCGCGCTCCGCACCTGGGGCGCCGACCTCGATGCGGCGGTCGCGGCGGAGGGACGCGAGGCCCTCGCGCTCGCCTGCGCGACGCTTCGCGCGCCCGAGGCCGCGCTGCTCCGCGCGCTCGCGCGGGACGCCGCGGTCGCGCCGTTGCTGGCGGGCCGCGCTGCGGGACGCCGCCCCGGCCGCTGCCGCGGCGCGGGCGGCAGCGGCCGAAGGCGCCGAGGCGCTCGGCGATCCCACGCTCGGGGCTGACGTCCTCGCCGCGCTCGCCCGCGAAGACGACGCGGAGGCCTGGCGTCGCCTCGCGGATGCAGCCCGCTCGCTGCGTGTCGCGTCGCCGGTGGCGCCGCTGTTGGCGCGGACGCACGACCCCGAGACGGGCCCGGAGGCCCTCGAGCTCGCGGCCGCCTCGCTCGATGGCGCGTCGCCGGAGGATCGCCGCCGCTTCGCGGTCCTCGCCCGCGCTGCGCTCCGCGCCCCTGATGAGCGGCTCCGCGCCGCAGCCGCCCGCGCCCTCGCGCTCGCGGCCGATGTGGGCGCGTCACGGGCGCTGCTCGCGGCGACGCGCGACGACTCCGAGGTCGTGGCCGTCGCGGCGGCCCGCGCGCTCGCCGCGCTCCCCGCACGGCCGACGTTCGCCGCTGCGCTCGCCGCCGAAGCGCGGTCCTGCGCCGCTGACCGCGTCCGCGCGGCGTTGCTCGACGCGCACGCGGCCGCTGCGAACGGACGCCCCGCGCCGCTCACGCTCCGCGGCGAGCACGTCCTGCATGTGCGGCTCGCGCTCGGGGGGGCGCCGCGCGCGGAGGGCGTCGGTCTCGACCTCCGGCTCCCCGACGGGCGCCTGCAGCGGCGCCGCGCGCTCCCCGGCGGCGCGCTCTTCGTGCCCGACCTGGCCGCGGGCGTCGCGGACGTCACGCTCCACGCCGGCGACGCCGTCGCGCCCTGAACGGCGCGCGCGCCTCGGCGACACCGTGGTGCGGAGGATGCGTGGCGCAGACACCGCGCGGCGCGCGTCGCAGCCTCGCTTCCGACTCACCCGTCACGCGCCCGCATGCGGTGGCGCGAACGACGTCGTTCGCAGCGCTCGATGCTGCGAGGAGGGCCTGCTCCGGCGGCGCGCCGCGCAGCGAGATCGTGTGGCCGGCTCCATCGTCCATTGACGGTCGACCCTCCTTCGTATCCACTCCGAGCACGCACGGCGCAGTGGGTTCGAACCCTCGCCACGTCGCACGCGCCCACTCCCCGCTCCCAGTCGCACGCGTCGCGCGCGGCCACCTGTCTCTCCCGTACGCCGCATCCTCTGCACGACGATGCGCGACGAGCGCCAACCGAGTGAACCCATGTCCCATGCTCCGCGGACGTATCGGGGCGACATCGATGGGCTGCGCGCCATCGCCGTGCTCCTCGTCGTGGTGTTTCACCTCCGCGATGGCTGGATGCCCGGTGGCTTCGTCGGCGTCGACGTCTTCTTCGTGATCTCGGGGTTCGTCGTCACCGCGAGTCTCCTCGGACGCGACGTCGGCGAGGGATTCAGCGTCGTCGATTTCTACGCGCGGCGCGTCAGGCGATTGGGCCCCGCGCTCATCGCCGCGATTCTCGGCGCATCCTTGCTTTACGCCAGCCTCGTTCCGCCGGTGCCCAACGAGTTCAACGTCGCTGTGTTCCGCACGGCGATGACATCCGTGTTCGGATTGTCGAACTTCTATCTTCTCCGGCTGGGCAAGTCGTACTTCGATGGGGACGTACTGCCCAATCCCTTCACGCACACCTGGTCGCTCGCCGTCGAGGAGCAGTTCTACGCGTTGTATCCCTTGCTGTGGTGGTTCGCTTCCGCCTTGGCGAAAGCGACGAAGACCGCGCCGAGGCGCGCGCTCCTCGCCACGGTGACGTTCGCGGGTCTCACATCCCTCGTGGCGAGTGCGTGTTGGAGCGTTTCCACACCCTCGTTGGCCTACTTCGCGATGCCGAGTCGTTTCTGGGAGCTCGCGTTGGGGGCGCTCCTCGCGCTCCGCTCCGACTCGATCGCGCGCGCGGTGCGCGGGAATCCACGCTGGAGTCTGTCTGGACAGATCACAGGCCTCGTTCTCGTCGTGTTCGCCGGCATCCTGACGCCGTCGCAGGGCTTTCCGATGCCCGGTGCCATCCCCGCAGCGGTCGGCGCCGCACTCCTGATCGCGTGCGGAACCGGTGGAACGGGGCCGGTGTCTTCCGCGCTCGCGAGCGGACCGCTCGTGTATCTCGGGCGAATCTCCTATTCACTCTATCTCTGGCATTGGCCGGCCATCGCGATCGCCACGCGGCTCCATGGCGAAGGGACGACACCGTCGATCGTCGCCGCGCTCGCGCTCACGGTGCTCGGGACCCTCGCCTCCCACCATCTCGTCGAGAGTCCAGTTCGACATGCGGCGCACGGGGAGAGGTGGCGGCCGATCGTCGTCGGACTCGCCGTCGCCCTGGTCGCCTGCCTCGGCGTCGATCAGCTCCGCCGCCATCGTTTCGACCTCTACCTGGGGAGCCATCAGAGATGGTCGACGGATTGGGCCGTCGACGAGGGGGCGCTCGTCGAGGGGAAGGTCGCACCCCGCGTCTGCCATCTGACGGCCGGTGCGAGCGTGCCGCGCAGCATCGAGCCGCGCTGTCGGTTCCGCGCGCAAGCGGGCGCGCCCTATCGACTCTGGTCGTTCGGTGACAGCCACGCATTCGCCAATTGGCCCATGTTGTTGGGTGGATTGGCGAGGCGTGAATACGATCTTTACGTCTTCTCTCACGATGGTTGCGAGGTCCGCGGATCCAACCCGGGAAGCGACTCGTGCGGGGCGTACTGGAACCACGTTCGAGAGGTGATTCGACGCGAGGCCTCGCCGGGCGACGTCGTCATGCTCTCGGCGTTTCTGCGCTCCTACCGCATCGACGCCCCCGTCCGGCGCGCGGTCGCCGAGCTCCGGGCGATGACGGCCAGCCGGGGCGCGACGTTGCTCGTCCAGGCCCCCCTGCCGGTGCAGGGGCGACACGCCTTCGATTGCATCGAGACGCCCTATTCGACGGTGCCCGAGGCCTGCCGGAAGCCGCGCGAGCGCGATCTGCGTGAGCGAAGCGAGGCGGCCTCCTTCGTCGCGGGCCTCGCGCGGGAGCGGGGCGTCGCGGTCTGGGACCCGTACGACCTGCTCTGCCCTGGGCCGTTCTGCACCCCGTTCCTCGATGGTCGGCCGGTCTTCCGCGACGACGACCACCTCTCCCTTCACGGGAGCCGGGGGCTCGTGGCGCCCTTTCTCGCAGCGCTCCGGCGTGCGCGCGCCGCCGGGGATTGAGCGCGCCGGGGCCGGTGTCGGCGCGTCGCGTGGCGGGGACTCGGCGGCGTCCGGGCGTCCCGACTCGACGTCGCCCGTATCCATCGGCCCGCGCATCGGTCCTCGGATCGACGCCCGCATCCGACGCCGCGGCCCACGCGTTCCCGCGCCGCCTGTGGTCTCGCCGCCGCGAGAACGATTGACGTGCGCGCCGCGGCTCGTGCATCGTTCCGCGCGGTCGTGCCCATGCCGAACCCGCCCACCGAGTCCGTGCCCTTCGAGGAGCTCCTCGCGCGGCTTCAAAAGGTCGTCGACGACCTCGAGCGCGGGGACCTCCCGCTCGAGCAATCGCTCGCGATCTTCGAGGAGGGCGTGCAGCTCTCGCGGCTCGGACAACGACGCCTCGAAGAGGCGGAGCAGCGCGTCGAGCGCCTGCTCGGCGACGAGTCCGGCGGCGTGCGCACGCGGCCTTTCGACGAAGAGGAGAACCGATGACGCACCCGCTGACGATCCAGAGCCCCTTCCAGGACGTGACCGAGCTCGTCGACGGGCTCACGCCGTTCTTCACGGGCGAGCACCTCGTGCTCCGCGCGCCGGAGGACGTGCCGGAAGGCGAGTGGATCCGCTTCGAGGTGCTGCTCGTGGACGGCACGCCGGGGCTCGCCGGGCTCGGTCAGCACGCGGGCACGAACGACAACGGCGAGGAGTTTGCCGCCGAGCGCTTCGACATCTACCTCGGCGAATTGCAGGTCGACGAGGGCGCCCCCAGCGAGGCGTGGGAGCGCATCCTGCTGGGGTTCGAGGCCTCGCAGGGCGCTGCGGACGCCGAGGGCGGTGACGCAGCGGAGCTGGGCGCCGAGGCCGGGGAAGAGCCAGCGGCCGACGCGGGCGCGGCGGGCGATGACGCGTCGGTCGAGGCTGCGGGCGACGACGCCGCGGCCGACGACGCTGCGCAGGCAGCGGCGGCGTTCGACGCCGGCGCCGAGGACGCTGCAGGGCCCGCCGTGTTCGACGCCGACGCGGAGGACGAATCGCTCGACGCCGACGCGGAGGACGAATCGCTCGAGGCCGGCGCGGAGGATGCATCGGGGGACACGGCCGCCTTCGACCTCGGCGCGCTCGGTGTCGCGGCGGTCGCGGACGATGCCGTGGACGACATCGGTGCCGACGTCGCGGACGCGGCGGCCGAGGACGCAGGCGAGTGGGCCGACGCGGGCGAGGCGTCGATCGAGGCGGATGCGTCCGACGCGGAACTCGGACTGGCCGAGCCGGTCGAGGCGATCGAGTCGCTCGCGGCCCCGGTGCCCCCCGCACCCACTCCGTCGCGCGTGGTCCCCGACGTGTCGAAGGCCCCGGCCGCGCGTCCTGCGCCGACCGCGTCGCCGCGTGGTCCGCTCGGGCGCCCGACCCTGGCGGCCTCGTGGACGCCGGCCGCCGAGCCGCCCGTCGCGCGACCGTCGCTCGGGGTGTTCGCGTGGGGCGACCGCGGGCTGCCCGTGCCGGCTCGCCCGCCGCGCCCGGCTGGCGAGGCGCGCCGCATCGACCCAGCGCCGCGCCCCGCTGGCGCGTAGCCGCGCTCGTTTCGTCGGCGCGCTCGTTTCACCGGCGCGCTCGTTTCACCGGCGCGCTCGGTTCGTCGGCGCGCTCGGTTCGTGGGCGCGCTCGGTTCGTCGGCGCGCAACGGGTTGGTGTCGCCACGAATCCGGCGTGCGCGGGACTGCCCCGCGCCGCCCCGTTCAGCGCCGCGCGCCCGGGATGTAGCCGAGGGCGCGCAGCTGCTCTTCCGTCTGCGGATCGATCGTCGTCGTCTCCTGCGCGTGCACCTGCGGCCGTGCGCGCGGCGCGGTCGTCGGTCGCCCTTGCGCCGGGGTCTGGGCCGGCGTGCCCTCGACGGCGCCGAGCGCGAGCCCGAGCATCCCGCGCAGGTAGCGCACCGCGATCGGGCGATCGGCGGCGAGATCGGTCTGCTCACGCGGATCGCGCTCGAGGTCGTAGAGCATCTGCCGCTCGAGCGTGCGGTGGATGAGCTTGTAGCGGCCGCTCACCACCGTGCGCCAGCCCTCCATGAAGCCGCTCACCGTCGCGCGCGGCGCGTCGGGCGTCTCGCCGCGCAGCAGCGGCAGGAACGACTGCCCCGCGAGCCCGTCGGGCAGCGGCTGGCCGAGCGCCTCGAGAACGGTGGGCATCACGTCGACGAGCCCGACGGCGTCCTCGACGCGCAGCGGCCGCTGCGTCGTGCCGGGAAGCCGCACGATCATCGGGATGTGCAGCAGCTCCTCGTACACGGAGTGCCCGTGCCCGACGGAGCCGTGGTCCCAGAACTCCTCGCCGTGATCGGCGACGATGATGACCATCGTGTCGTCGGCGAGGCCGCGCCGCGCGAGGCCGTCGACGATCGCGTTGAAGTGCACGTCGTGGTAGCTGATCTCG
Organism: Polyangiales bacterium; assembly: GCA_964202905.1. Taxonomy (GTDB): domain Bacteria; phylum Myxococcota_A; class Polyangia; order Polyangiales; family JADJQN01; genus CAIUAC01. The sequence goes on along the minus strand of CAXNJO010000012.1, from coordinate 113,518 downwards.
CCGTCGTAGAGCGCCTCGAGGTGCACCTTGTCGCGCGCGTCGAGCGGGATGCGGCCCGCCTTGATCTTCTCGAGAAGTTCGTTGTCCGACGAGAAGTCGACGACGCCGGAGTAGGGCGTCGCGTCGTACATCTCGAGGAACTGGCGGGGCGGCTTGTAGGGGACGTGCGGATCGATCGTGTGGACGTAGAGGAAGAACGGCTTCTCCTGCGGGCGCTGGTCGAGCCACTCGAGCACGTCGGCCGCGACGTACTGCGCGACGTTGCGGCGCCCCTCGCGCACGTAGTTGCGGTACGAGGTCCAGCCCTGCCGAAAGCCGAAGCGATCCGAGACGTAGCCGTTCGCGATGAACGCGCCGGTGTGAAAACCGCGCGCCGAGAGCGTCTCGGGGATCAACTCCACCGCGGCCGGCACGACCGCCTCGGTCGTCACCGCCTGATGTTGCCAGGGGAAGAGCGACGAGAGCAGCGTCGTGACGCTCGGCTTCGTCCAGTTCTCCTGCGTGTGTGCGCCGGCCATCACGGCGGCCTGCTCGATGAAGCGCGCGAGGCCCGGCGTCTGCACGCGGCTGCGCGCGTTCACCGCCTGGAGCTTGTCGGCGCGCAGCGTGTCGATGAGGTAGACGATGGCGTTCTTCACGGGCCGCGAGGCCGCGGGCGCCGCGCCGTCCAGCGTCACCACCGCGGGGCCGACTGCGCGCGTCTCGCCGCCCTGCGCGCGCAGCTCGATCCGCACGATCTGACCGGCGAGCGCGCCGAGGTCCGCGTCGATCGCCGCGCCCTGCGCCGTCGCCGCCGTCCGCCCGAGCACGAGCTCGTCGGCGCCGTCGCGTTGCGCGACCACCTCGAGTTGCGCGCCCTCCGCGCCCTTCACGCGTGCGCGGAATCGCGCACCGCGGGGCACCTCGAGCGCGAAGCCCGCGCGCAAGCCCGCCGGCAGCACGAGCGCCGGCTCGCCGCCCTCGAGCGCGACGAGCTGCTCGGGCGACGGCGGCGGCGCGTCGGTGACGTCCGCGTCCGGACCGAGCTTCACCCAATCGACGGCGAGCCCCGCGCTCTCCGCGCGGAGCAGCAGCGTGTTCTCACCGCGCTTGAGCGCGCCCGCGGCGACCGACACGCGCACCGTCGTCCACGCACCGTCGGCCGCGAGCTCGCCGCTGCCGATCTCGCGCGCGTTCAGGAAGACGCGCAGCCGCTCGCGTCGCCCGGCCCGCGCACGCACGGCGATCACCTGCGCGTCGGTGCGCTCGGCCGGCAGCGCGAGTTTGGCGGTGGTGCCCGGCATGACCATCGCGCTCGCGCCTGCGACGACGCGGTCGTCCCCCGTGCTCGTCAGCCAGCCGCCGAGCGTGTACTTCGCGCCGCCGGGCACGCCGTGGTCCTCGAGCAACACCGGCCCGCTGCGCAGCTCCGCCCGCGCGACGTGCGCCGCGAGCGCGAAGTGCACGCGCGCCGTCGTCGTCGGCACGCTCGGCGCGGGGCGGGCCGGCGCGTCGGCGTGCGCGGGCGTGGCTTCCTGCGTCGGGGCCGTCGTCGGCGCGGTCGCCGCGCGCTCACGACGGATCGGGGCTCCCGGCGTGGGCCCGCTGCGCGTCGGGCTGCAACCCGCGAGCGAGGCGGCGAGGCCCGCGGCGGACGCGAGCGAGGCGAGGGAGCGGAGGCGCGTGCGGCTCGACATGGCGCGGACTCTATCGCGGTGCCGATCCGGGGCCAGAAATCGCCGCCCCGGCTTGGTGGCGTGCGCGGTGCGCGTCCGGCATAGAATCAACGCCCACGCGGCTGCGTCCCAGCCCCGCGCTGCCACGCTCCCCGCTGCGCGCCGCCGCCGCGTACTTCGCCGAGAGGTCCGACCCATGCTTCGCCCCCGCGTCCGCCTCGCGCCCCTCGTCTCCGCGCTCTCTCTGGCTCTCTGCTTCCTCGTCGGCGCCGCGCCCCGCGCCGCCCTCGCCGAGGCCACCGTCCAGGTCGAGGTGCGTCCCCCCGTGGACGGCACCGTGACGATCACGCCGAACACCCCGCCCGCGCGCTCGTACACCTGCCACACCCGCGCGGGCGCGTGCACGATCGCCGGCGTCCCGGGCGGGCTCGCGACGGTGCGCTTCGTGCCCGACGGGGGCGGCCCTGCGCCGGCGCCGCACACCGTGATGATCGCTCCGAGCGGTCAGGTCCGGCTCACGGTGCCGAGCGCGCGCTGACGTCCGCGCGGGTCGCGCACGACTTCGGCGGGGATTCTTGGATCTTTGCGCGCGGTCGGTGTATGAAGGGCGCGCCGTCGGGGCGGGAGTGCACCCCGGCGCCTGCCGTCATGGGCGAGGAGCACCGATGCGCATCGCAACAGTCTCGAAGGTCCGTTTCTTCCTTGTTCTTTTCGCCGCAGCGTTCCTCGCCGGAGCCTCGCTCGGTCCGTCGATGGTCCGCGCGCAGGACGACTTCGAAGACGAGTTCGACACCGCCGACTCGTCGGAGCCGTCCACCGTCGAGGGCGACGCGCCCGCCGGGGATGACGCCGACACCGCGGACGACGGGGAGGCGGCTCCGGTCACCGACGCCGCGTCTGCGGCCGAGCCGGGGGACGCCGCCGAGCGTCTCCGCGCGCAGCGCTTCCAAGCGCACAACACCTGGGGTGGGCCCACGGGTGGCATCCGCGTCGTCGACGCGGGCGGCGGCGGGCGGGGCACCTTCCGGCTCCAGCTCGGCACGAACTTCTTCTCCGCGACCGACTTCCTCAACGAGGGCGACACCAACGGTCAGGTCGGCGGCGCGCTCAGCCTGAGCTGGACGCCCCTCGACTTCCTCGAGGTCTTCGGCACCATCTCGAGCTACGCGAACTCGAACGACACCGAGAGCCCCTCGCTCTTCCAGGTGCTCGGCGACACGACGCTCGGCGCGAAGGGCTTCTACACGCTGCCGAAGCTCCCGTGGCTCACGGTCGGCGGCGACCTGACCCTCGCGCTGCTCAACACCGTCGGCGACATCGGCCTCGTCGGCAAGAGCACCAGCCTCGGCATCCGCGGCAACGTGACGGGCGACTTCCGCCGCCTCGCGCGCCCGCTGCCGATCGTCGCGCGCTTCAACCTCCAGTATTTCCTCGACAATTCGTCGCAGCTCACGAACAGCATCGAGCGTCAGCGTTACGATGCGCTCGACCCCGCCGACCGCGACCCGGACTACGGCGACGAGACGCGCAACCTGCTCTCGCGCGTCGAGCGCTTCGCGCTCGGCATCAACCGCGTCGACCGCCTCGCGTTCGCGCTCGGTGTCGAGGCGCCGCTCAAGGCCGCCGAGAACTTCTGTCATCAGCCCGATGCTCGAGTGGCGCCTCGCGGTGCCCATCAACCGGCAGGGCTACAGCTGCCTCTTCGTCCCGAGCGCGCCGGGCAGCGTGACGCCGATCGCCGGCGACGACGGCTGCCTCGACATCCAGGGCGCGTCGTCCTTCCCGCAGACGCTGACCCTCGGCGTGCGCGTCCTCCCGCCGTTCCGCGGCCTCGCGGCGTTCGCCGCGGTCGACATCGGCCTCACGGGTGTGACGACCTCGGTGCGTGAGCTCGCCGCCACCGCGCCGTACAACGTCATGCTCGGCGTCGGCTACGCGTACGACACGCGCCCGCAGGTCGAGCGCGTCGAAACGATCCGCGAGGTCCAGGTCGAGGTCGTGCGCGAGGCGCCGCTGCCCCCGAAGGGCCGCATCCACGGCGTCGTCGTCGAGCGCGGCGTGGGCACGGCGGTCGCCGGCGCGGTCATCTCGTTCCCGGCGCGGGCGCTCACGGCGCTGCACGCGGCCGAGGACGGCACCTTCACCACGTACGAGCTCGAGCCGGGTGACGTGCAGCTCTCGGTCGCCCACCCCGAGTACAACACCGGCACGTGCGTCGCGACGATCCCGACGCCGGCGGCCCCTGCGACGCCGGCCCCGGCCGGCGAGCCCACGCCCGCCCGCGAGATCGCGACGGTCGAGGTCCGCTGCGAGCTCGAGCCGCTCCCGCGCCTCGGCAACGTGCGCGCGAACGTCACGGGTGATTCGGGCGCGGCCGTCGGCGGCGCGTCGGTCGCGATCACCGGCCCGATGTCGCGTCAGGCGACGACGGACGCGTCCGGTGGGTTCTCGCTCGAGGGGCTGACGCCGGGCAGCTACACGGCGCGCCTCGAGGCCGAGGGCTTCTTCCTCAAGACGGCCACCTTCGACGTTCGCCCGCGTGAGACGTCGAACCTGAGCGTCACGCTCGTCAGCAAGCCGACCCGCGCCACCGTCACGGTGAGTCGCCGCGAGATCGTCATCCGCCGCCAGATCAACTTCGCGACCGACAGCGACGTGATCGAGGCGTCGAGCACGGCGCTCCTCGCGGAGATCGCGGACGTCATGCTCCGCAATGCGCAGCTCACGAAGGTCGAAATCCAAGGCCACACCGACAACGTCGGCTCCGCGGACCACAACCTCGACCTCTCGCAGCGCCGCGCGGACGCCGTGCGTCGCTGGCTCACCGAGCAGGGCGGCGTCGAGTCGAGCCGCCTCGAGGCGAAGGGCTTCGGCTCGACCCGCCCGCTCGTGCCGAACATCACGCCCGCGAACCGCGCGCGCAACCGCCGCTCGCAGTTCATCATCCTCGAGCAGTCGGGCAGCTGAACCCGGCCGCCCGCCCAGCGCGGGTCGCCCGGTTCCGACGACCGACCGCGACAGGCCGCTCCCCCGCGAGGCCGCTCTCCCGCAAGCCGGGTCGAGCGGCCTTCGCGCGTCCGTCGCCGCGCACGGGCCCGTCGGCGCCGCTTGCCGTCGCGCACCATGTGCGGTCGCGGGACGCGTGCCGCGCCGGCTGCCTGCTGCGCCGGTCCGCCTACTGCACCGGGCGGCCTCCCGTGCTGCGCCGCGCTGTTGGCCTGTCCTTGACCCGCGCACCCTGCGCTCCGCATGCTGTCCGCCGTGGCAGCACCCGTGTCTCTCCGCGTGCGCGCGGCCCTTCTCCGTGCGGTCCTTCTCCTCGCGCCGCTGAGCGTGTTCGGCATCGCGCCGTCCGCATCCGCGTCACTCATGCTCGCGCTCGATTTGGCGGCCCTCGTCGCGCGCGCGAGCCAGGTCGTCGTCGCGCGCGTGGAGTCGCAGCACCCCCGCTGGGATGAACGCGGGCGCATCGTTACGGACGTCACGCTGCGGGTCGACGAGACGCTCTTCGGGGCTGCGCAGGTCGGTGACCGGGTCGTGCTCGAGCGCTTCGGCGGCGCCATCGGCGAGCTCGGCATGCGCATCGAGGGCGAGCCGCTCTTCGCGGACGGCACGCGGGTACTGGTCTTCGCGGCGCCTGCGGCGTCGGGCAGCGGGCGCCTGCGCCCGGTCGGGATGTCGCAGGGCGTCATGCACCTCGCGGCGCCTGAGGTGCGGGGCGGCGAGGAGCGCGTGCTGCCGGGCGGGGAGGGGCTGGCCCTCGTGCAGGCCGTGCGCGGAGCCTTGGTACCTGCGCCGCCCGCGCTGGCGACGCCGCGTCCGCTCGGCGAGGTCCGCGCCGCGGTCCGGCAGCTCCGCGAGGCGCAGCGTGCGCCCTGACCCCGCGAGCGTCCGTGTCTTGGCCGTGCTCGTCGCGCTCGGTGTCGTGCTCGTCGCGCCGCTCGGCGTCCGGCCGGCGCGCGCCTGGTGCCGCACGACGACCTCGCAGTCGCCGCCCCCGGCCGGCATGTGCCCGACGGGTACGCCACTCGCGTGGCGGCGCCCCTGCTCGCGCTACCACGTATTCGGCGCCGGCTCCGCGACGATCCCGCTCGCGCGGGTGCGCGAACTCTTCGCGCTCTCCTTCGCGCAATGGGAGACCATCGAGTGCGAGGGTGTCACGACCCCGGGCATGCCCAGCCTCGAGGCGCACCTCGCCGCGGACGCGAGCCTCTGCGATCGGTCCGACTACGTGATCGATGGTCCGAACGTCAGCACGATGATCTTCGCCGACGACTGGCCCGCGCGCGGCTACGACCCGAGCGCCTATGCGGTGACGACCGTGTGGCACAGCACCCGGACCGGCGAGATCTTCGACGTCGACATGGAGATCAACGAGGACGGGCGTGTCTACGCCGATTGCCCGTCACCGACGGGCTGCGCGGACGGTCGGGTCGACCTGCAGAACGTGCTCACCCACGAAGCCGGGCACTACTTCGGGCTCGCACACAGCTCGGTCGCGAGCGCGTCGATGTTCCCGAGCTCACCACCCGGCGAGGTGCTCAAGCGCATCCTCAAGGCCGACGACGTCGAGGGCTTCTGCAACGCCTATCCGCCGGGCACCTTCGACGGCGCCGCCTGCGACGACACGCCGCGCGGCGGCGCGACGCTGCGCTGCGGCGAGCCCGACGAAGGATGCGGCTGTCGGGCAGCCGGCACGGGGCGCGCCGCGTCGCCCTCCGCGATCGCGGCGCTCGGGGTCGGTCTCGTGCTCCTCGTGCGCGCGCGCCGCAGCCGCCGACCTCGCTGACGCGCCTGCCCGCCGCGCCGTGTCAGGCGCCGCTGCGTGTGGGCGCGCCGCGCGGTGTCAGGCGCCGCTCCGCCTGGGTGCGCCGCGCCCGACGAGCGCGCGCCAGCCGACGTCGGGTGCGCGCACCACCAGCGCGCAGAGCGCCGTCAGCGCGACGTTCCGCGCGACGCTGCCCCAGCCGACCTCCGAGCGTGCCGCGGCCCCGAAGCAGCCGCAGTCGACGTTGATGTCGAGGCGCAGCGCGTGCGTGAGCGCCCCCGCGAACACGAGCAGCATGCCCCCCGAGACGAGCGCCGCGCCGCGCGCGTGCACGCCGCTCAGCAACGCGAGCGCCGCGACCAGCTCGAGCAGCGGCAGGGCTGCGCCGGCCGCGCGAGCGACCGCCTCCGGCACGAGGTGGTAGTTGTCGATGGCGACCGCGAAGGCGTGCGGATCGGCGATCTTCGGGAGCGCGGCCGCGAGGAACACGACGCCCACGATCGCCCGCGCGACCATCACGGACGCGTTCCCCGCCCGCGTCCCGAAGAAGCGGCTCATGGCCCCGCCTCGGCGGGGAAACCGCTCTCGAGCCAGGCCGCCATCCCGCCCTCGAGCACGCGCACGTCGGGGAGGCCCGCCCGCGCGAGCAGCCCCGCGAGCCGCGTCGACCGCGCGCAACTCCCCGTGGTGTCGCAGTACGCGATGACGAGGCGAGCGCCGCGCAGCGCGTCGACGACCGAAGGTCCGACGACGCCGGTCTCTTCGATGGGCGCCGACACCGCGCGGGTGACATGCCCCGCGAGGAACTCCTCGGCGCTGCGCGCGTCGACGAAGGCGACGCTGCCGTCGTCCGCGAGCGGGCGCGCGTCCTCGCAGCGGATCCACGCGACGCTCGGCTCCGCAGCGACAGGGCTCCCGCAGCTCGTCGCTTCCGCCTGCGGTGCCGGCAGCGTCGGCCAGCCGCGCACGAGCCCGTGCGCGAGGCCGAGCGCGGCCCCGACGGCAAGCACCCGCAGCGACTCGATGACGATGGTCCTCACAGTCGTGCCCCTGATGTGCATCGGGATGGGGCCACGCGCCAACGGGGGGAAGGGCGCGCGCGTCACGCGCGGCAGAGCACGAACCAGTTGTCCATCACCTTGCCGTGACGCGCAGCGCGCCCGATCGACACGTGCCGCGAGACGCCACGGAGCACGTCCTGGGTGCCGTTGTAGACGAAGCGGGAGAGCCGCGCGGAGTTCGGGAGGATCGGCGGCCAGCCGTCCGGCTTCCGCGGTGGCGTGCGGAGGTAGTCGACCAGCACCTCGCCCGGTGTCGTCCACGGATAGGCGACGTAGTACCCAGGGCCGACGACGGTCTCGATGAAGGGCCGCGGGTTGCGGTTGTAGCCCCAGAGCTCGCCCTCCGTGTCGCCGTCCGGACGGCAGAACACCTTGGCGAAGCGCTGGAACGCGAGGAGTGAATTGCGCCCGAGGTGCGGCACCTCCTCGAGCGGCGCGCACGCCGCGGGCACGAGGTCGTCGAGCCCGATCGGACGGAAACCGCTCGCAGCCTCGAACAAGGTGGCCTGCGCGCGCCCTGGGAGCGCCAACGTCTCCGCGACGCGCTCCGGTGTTTCCAGACCATCCAGATAATCCGAGATTCGCGTGATCTCCGGGCTCGGGCCCGCGAGCAGGTCTGCCAGCGCCATCGGCTCGGTCTCCTCGTGAAGTCGCCGAGGATAGCGCAGGCGGCCTCGGGTCCGGCGGCGTCGCGTCGCCGGGCGCGCACGCGGCACGGTCAGGGCGTCGCGCCCGCGTTCTCGACGTCTGGTGCGTCGTGGCCGTCCGCGGGGGAGGGGTCGCTGCCGGCCGCAGGCGGCGTGTCGCTGCCGACCCCAGGCGACGCGCTGCCCGTTGTGGCTGGGGCTCCGGGCCCAGCGGCCCCCAAGTCCGAACCGAACCGCGTCGAGGGCTCGCCCGTGAGTTCCTTCACCTGCGCGGCGATCGAGCAGTCGCTCGCGCCGCCTCCGCCTGAGCTGGGCGCTGGCCGTGGCGCGGCGCGCACGCCGGGCAGCTCGATGCGCACCGGCACGAGCAGACCGTTGGCCTGCGTGCGCACGGCGAGCAGCTTCCGACGGCTGCGCAAGTCCCAGAGGTACACGTCGACGGGGTGATCGCGCCGGTTCTCGCCCCGCTGCAACACGAGGAGGAACCAGTCGCTCCGCATGAGGTTCGCGACGGGAGGCAGATCGCGGACCATGCGCCGCCGCAACTCGTCGTCGATGACCCGCAGGCCCATCACGCTCGTGGTCGCGTTCGCGCGCTCGACGAGCTCCGGACCGAGGAAGCCCTTGAGCGCGTAGAGGCTCCGCGCCGACGCGGGCACGACGCCGAGACAACGCGTGATGGCGTCGGATTCCATGCGGAGCGCGGCGGCTGCGAGCTTGTCCGGATCGGTGGCCTCGTTCGCCGCGACGCGGAGGTAAAGGCCTTGCCCGCTGCCGAGGGCGGCGATCCGCAGCCGCGGATCGACGACGCGCTCCGGCGCACTCCGGCGCGCCTCCGCCGTGACGAGCCCCTCGAGCTCCCGCAGGAACGCGGTGTAGCGCGTGCCGAGCTCCGCGAGCTCGCCGCTGTGCACCCGGAGGATCTGCGCGCGCAGGGCGCTCGCCTCCGCCTCCCGGCGATACCCGTAGCCGCCGAGCACGACGGCGATGACCGCCGCGCCGATGGCGATCCAGCGCCAGGGCAGGCGCTGCGCGAAGGCGCGCTCCTCGCCCCCGCTGTCGGGGCGCGCGGGCTCGAGCAGCGCGTGCGATCCGGCGGGCTCGTCAGGCGGGGTCTGGCTCATGGTGCTCCGGTCTCGGGGGCGCGCACCCCACCGTCTGCGTGGACGGACAAATGACGAAGCCCCGCGTTCCCGCGGGGCCCCTGTTCCTTCACGAACGTTTGGCGATCTCCGATGCGCGCCCCGGGTTGCGTCGGGACGCGACCGCTCACTCGCCCATGCGATTGACGGCGAAGCTGATGTTCGAGTAGCCGGCCTGCGCCGCCGAAAACATCGCCTTCTTGATGACGCGGAAGTCGATCGATTGGTCGGCCTGGACGATGACCGTCGCGGGGAAAGGCTGCGACGGGTGCAGGATGGACCAGTTGCGCTTCAGCGTCTCGAGGTCCTGCACGAGCTGCTCGATGCGCTCGAGCTGCGGATTCGTCGCGAGGCTGTTCGTGTCGGCCATGCGGCGCCCGTCGAGCGTCATGACCTGGGGATTGATCGAGATGATCGGCGAAATCTCGAGGTCCGCGACGTTGTGCGCGTTGGGCATCTTCAGGTTTGGCTGCTGGGCGAGCAGCTCTCCGGACGCGCTGAACGAAGTCAGCAGGAAGACGACGAGCGTGATGAGGAAGTCAATGAAGGGGACCAGCGGAATCGACGCATCGACGGCCTTGTGATTCGCGCCGCCGACTCGCTTGGCGACGAACTTCAGGGGCACGCGCGTGAGCAGGACTTTGCCGGGTTTCGCGATGGGCACAGGGAGGCTCCTCTGGACGCTAGACGACGCTGACTGGAGATGGTGCGGAGCGAACGGTCACATGCTCGCGCCGTCCGAGAGGTTCATCTCGGGGTAGCCCTCACCGACCACGATGTCCATCGCGGCGACGACATCCTTGTACTGGACGCCGTCCTCGGGAGCGACGGTGATGTCGCGGCGGTTGGGCTCCATGCGGTGACGCTCCTGAAGCTTGTTCTTGAGCTCTTCGAGGTCGAACGTGTCGCCGTTCTTCGGGATCTCCGTACGGTCACCAGCGGTGGACGCGAGGACGAAGCCCGTGCTCGTGACCTGCAGGATCAGCTTGATCTGCGGGGTCTGCGGCGGCGGGGTGTCGACGTTGGGCTGGCCTGGCGATTGCTGGTTGGCGTTGAGTCGCGCGAGCTGGTTCCACACGGCGGTGACCAGCAGGAACATGATGCAGCAGAGGAGCAGGTCGATGAACGGAACGAGCGGGATCTCGGCATCCAGAGCTTTTTTGCCGCCATGACCGCCGACGCTGATACCACCCATGGGACATTCTCCTGTGAGTCATGGGCCCTTTTAGGCCCCCTGGTCGGCGCGATCCGAACCTGCCGCCCGACCGGTGTCTTCTGATGGGGCAACCCGACCGGTCTCATCCGATCGCGTTGCGGGAGCGAGAGACGCGGGATGTCGGTGCCCCGAAGGCCCTCACCGCGAACCGTCATCGGGAGGGGCAATCTGTGCCCGCCGACCTGAAACTGTTTCGCCGATCCGGAACCTGTGGCCGCCTACGTGAAGTCCACCTGCCAAACCGAGCCCTACGTGGAGAGGGCTGCGTGTTCGAGGCCGGTCCGAGGCGTGAGGCGTGCGAAGGAAAGCGAGGCGTGATGCGCGAAAATCCAACCCGAACGGGAAGAGAGAGCCGGGCGGGGCGCCGCGGGCCGCGCACAGCAAGAAGCTGCTGCGGCCCGCGCCCACCGGAAGCGATCAGCCCTGCTGGATGCCCTGCAGGTTGACCTTCGAGCGGTTGTTCACGACGAGGTTCAACACCTCGACGGTCGCTCCATTGATGTCGTCGACGAGGCCCTGCGTCTTGCCGTTGAGGATGGCGAAGCCGATGAGCGCGACGATGGCGGCGAGGAGACCGAAGGCCGTGCAGTTCATGGCCTCCGAGATGCCCTTCGCGAGCATGGTCGCCTTCGAGGCGGCGTCGGCGTTCGCGACGGCGCCGAACGCGGCGATGAGGCCCGTCACGGTCCCGAGGAGGCCCGAGAGCATGGCGAGGTTGGCGAGGAGGGCGAGGTAGCCCGTGCGGTGCTCGATCTTCGGAAGCTCGCGGAGCGCCGACTCGTCCATCGCCGACTGGACCTCGGCGTCGGGGCGGTTGACGCGCATGAGGCCCGCCTTGACGATGCGCGCGAGGGGCGCGTTCGCAGCCGAGCAGAGCTTGATCGCGCGGCCGACGTCACCCGCGAGGATGCACTTCTGCATGGTCGCGAGGAACACGTCCTTGTTGATCGAGCACTTGTAGAGATAGATGGCGCGCTCGACGATCACGCCGATCGCGATGACCTGCCAGAAAAGGATGGGGTACATGCCCCAGCCGCCCTCTTCGAAATGCTTGAACATCGTCGACATCGATCTCTACCCTCCTCGCGATACCACGTGGCGGATCACCGTCGATCCCCCTGCGCGGCTCCCGTTGCTCGGCAGGCCTCGCGGCCCTGTGTTCAGCTCGCCGGGCGTTTTGCCAGGCGCGCGCGCTCGTCGTCAACCGCCCGAAAGCGGCCAGTCGAAGCGGAGCCATCCTACCCAGGTCACCCAGGGTGTCAACATCGATCTGAGTTTCGTTCGCGGACATACGCACGACGCGCTGAACACGCACGCCGACGCGGGTTCGACGCCGCGCGGGCTGCGAAGTTCCCGACTCGTCGCTGCTCCGCGTGCGGGATCTCGCGGGATCGGTGACGGCGCTCCATGGGCACCGGCGGCGCGATGCGCGGAGCCGCGCGCGACCGAAGTGGTCAGTCCGGCGAGACTGGGACAATCCCTGGAAGTGCGCGGGCGCTGCCCTCGCCCCCCGGGCCGTACCCGATGCCGCGGACGATGCCGTCAGCGTGAGGTTTCCGACGCGCCGGGGCGGCGTCGTCCGAGGGGGCGAGCGCAATCGTCCGTTGACAACGCGCGCGAGACTGGGCTAGCCTCCCGCTCGCTTTCACCCGCCTGACGGGTGCTCTCCGCAGCACGCGAGGGCGATTCGTCGGGGAAACAGACTCGTCGGGGGCAAGCAAAGATCGGTGTGTGCGGAATCCCGTTTGTCGCGGGCCGTCTCCGGTCTGAGGTGAGACGTGACGCGGGGGTCGGTGTCGCCCGGAAACTCCGATCTGCGGTCACACCAGAGGACGATCGAAAGGATCTCGTCGATGGACACTATCTGGCATGCTCTTTCGGATGGCGCACCGTTCTCGTTCATCAACGTCGCGGTGCTCGCTTTCGTGCTGGGCATCGTGACCGAGCGCTTCGTCTTCATTCTGACCCGCTATCGCGTGAACGCGGGTGAGTTCATGGCGCAGGTCCGCAAGCTCGTGCAGGCCGGCAACATCGACCGTGCGATCAAGCTGTGCGAAGCCGCGCCGCTGCCGCTGCTGCAGGTCGTGAAATCCGGCCTCACGCAGGTGAACCGCGGAGAAGACGCGGTCATCGCCGCGATGGAGGAGCGTCTCGCCGAGGTCGTGCCCGAGCTCGAGAAGCGCATCGGCACGCTGTGGTCGCTCGCGAACATCGCGACCCTCATCGGCCTCCTCGGCACGATCTCGGGTCTGATCAAGTCGTTCGCCGCCGTCGCTTTCGCGTCGCCGGATCAGAAGTCGGCGCTGCTCTCGAAGGGCATCTCCGAGGCCATGTGGAACACGGCGCTGGGTCTCGGCATCGCCGTGACGTGCATGTTCTTCCACCTCATCCTCCACGGCATGTCCAAGAAGCACAAGTCCGAGCTGGAGAAGGCCGTGATGAAGCTCGAGAACCTGCTGACCCTCAAGGGCCGCCCGGAGTGAGTCGCAGGCCCCTTCCCGCCCCGGCGCGAACGGCGATCGCGGGGGGCGTGGGTGGGGCGTCTGCGTCGGAGGCCACATGGCGCGCAAGCTGACCGGTTCGCAGCGCTCGTACATCCGCAAGAAGACGTCGGTCCACGATCTGGACCCGTCCGAGACGGCCGGTGAACTGAACATCGTTCCGTTCCTCGACATCGTCATGAACATCATCATGTTCCTCCTCGCGACGACGCAGGCCGTGTTGGCCCTCGCCGAGATCGAGGCGCAGTTGCCGCAGCTCGGCCGCGGCCGGGGTTCGCAGACCGAGAGCAGCGCGCTCAACCTCAGCGTGACGGTCACGGCCGAGGGGGTGGTGGTCGCGGGCTCGGGCGGGAAGCTCGCGCCGGGTTGTGCGACGACTGCGAGCGGGCGCGTGATGACCGTGCCGCGCAATGCCAACGGTTACGACTGGGCCGCGCTCACCGCGTGCGTCGCGCGCGTGAAGGCCGAGCCGCAGTTCGCCGACGAAAATCAGGTCATCGTCGGTGCGGACCCGACGATCGAGTATGAGCACATGATCCGCGCGATGGACGCACTCCACAGCCAGGGGACGACGGAGCTCTTCCCCAACGTGATGCTCTCAGCCGGCGTGCGCTGAGCGGAACCGGACGACGGAGACGGACATGAGCGAGCCGAACAACCCGGAGATGGCGCGCACCAGCGACGTGAAGCGGATCATCCGCAAGCGTCTGCGCCGGATGCCTGAGCACGAGCACCAAGAGCTCAACATCTACGCGATGATGGACATGATGACGATCCTGCTCGTCTTCTTGATCCAGCAGTTCGCGACCACCTCGGCGAACATCACGCAGAGCGCCGAACTCCAGATCCCGACCTCGACGTCCGAGCGTCCCGCCGAGCCGGCGGTCGTCGTGACGATCTCGCAGAACGACATCCTCGTCGACGGGACGCGTGCGCTCTCGCTCCGCAACGGGCTCGTCGATCCGAGCCTCAAGAACGGCGGCGCCAACGCGTTTCTCATCAATCCGCTGCTCGACCCGATGCAGGCGAAGCGTGATCTGCACAAGCTGATTGCGTCGCGGAATCCGCAGCGGCCCTTCTCGGGCGAGGTCCAGATCGTCGCCGACAAGCGCACGCCGTACCGCACGCTCATCGAGGTCGTCTACACGTGCGGCCAGGCCGAGTTCAAGAATGTCCGCTTCGTCGTCGTCCAGACGGGCCAAGGCCATTCGCAGGGACTCGGGGGCAGCGCCCGACGCGATTGAGACGCTGACGCGGGTCTGTCTGTCCGCCCCTCCACCCACGCCGACACCACCGCGCCGCACGCTCTCTCGGGGGCTGCGGCGCTTCGCTTTGGGGTGATGTCGGAGCGGCCCCAAAAAAGGAACGCGCCGCCCTGGGAAGGGGTTGCGGCGCGTCGTTTCGGGAGGGGTTGTTGCGGGTCAGAAGAGGAGAGTGTCGCCTTCGTGCGCGCCGTGCTCGGCGTCGCTCGACTCCACGAGGGCGAAGCCCTCGGCGGCCTCGACCTCCGACCAGACGCACACGACACCACCGCCGTCCGTGACGAACGCCTCCGGGCTGATCGGCTGACTCGGAACCGGGGCAAGGTGTTCGCCGCGCAACACGACCGGAGTCGTGATGTAGATGTCGGCGCCGTAGCCGATGAGCCGGTTCTTGATGCGCCCGACGAGCTGGTTGGTCAGCTCGGCGATCCAGTCGCGACGCGGCGCGCCTTCGACCGGATTCGACGCGTCGAGCGGGCGGTCGTTGGCGGCGAGGATGACCGTGCCGCGGATCTGCGGCCCGGTGAAGCCGATCACGCCGCACATCAGGATCGTGTGTTCGGGCAGCCGCTCGGACGGTTCTTCGCGTAGGGTCAGGCCGTACGCCTCGAACAACTTCACGGTGGACTCGGCGGCAAGTCGCGAGACCACTTCTTGGCATTGGTGGTCGCTGCGCATCGGGATCCTCGTTCCCACTCAACGGTGGGAGGCAGGAGGGGCTTGAGGGGCATGCGAGATGCGGTGTGGGATTCAAGAATCGACCGCACGCGTCGTTTGCCGTACGGCGCGTCGTGGCGCGGGCCAGCGCAGGAGGAACGATCATGAAGAGAGCGCTCGTAGTCGACGATTCCCCGAGTGTCCGCCAGCAGGTTGGTCTCGCCCTGCGCCAGGCGGGCTTCGACGTGGTCGAGGCCGCGGATGGGGCCGAAGGGGCTGAGCGCATCGGCGCGGACCCGACGATCGCGGTCGTGATCTGCGACGTCAACATGCCGCGGATGAACGGGCTCGAGATGCTCGAGAAGGTGAAGGCCGACGCGGCGAACGCGCGGCTTCCCGTGCTGATGCTGACGTCGGAGGGGCACCCTGCGCTCATCGAGCGCGCGAAGAAGGCCGGCGCGAAGGGCTGGATCGTCAAGCCGTTCAAGGCGGACCTCCTCGTCGCGGCGGTCAAGAAGCTCGTGGCGTGAGGGCGTGATGACGGACGGCATCGAGCAGCGCGTGTTCGAGCAGCTCCTCAGCCTGCGCGGCCGCTTTCAGCAGCGCGTCCGTGAGGTCAACGGGATGACCGAGCGCGAGGTGATGAGCGCCGCGGAGAGCGTGGCGCGCATCGTCGAGGTCGCCGGCGGGCACGTGGCGCGGGTGCGGGATGCGCTCTCGGTGTTGCGTGGCGGTGGCGGGCGCGCGGGCATCGGGACCTTGATCCATCGGCAGATCGACGCGGTCGAGGACTACGCGCGCGACGTGCGCGAGCGCGCGACGCGGCTCCAGTCGGACGCGACGAGCGCGGTCGCGCACACGCAGGACATCTCGCGCGCGGCGCGCTCGATCGCGGCGCTGTCGCAAGAGGCCCACATCCTCGCGCTCAACGCGCGCATCGAGGCGGGGCGCCTCTCGGAGCGTGGCGCGAGCTTTCGGGTGATCGCAGGAGAGATGCAGCGACTCAGCAAGACGATCGCGACGACGAACGAGCTGATCGACCAGCTCTCGCGCGACCTCACCGCGCTGCTCCCCGCGATCGCGGGCAGTGCGGACGGCATGGAGGCGCTCGCGAGTACCTTCTCCGAGCGTTTCGCCGCGAGCGCGCATGACGTCGAGCAGGGCACGGAGGAGATGCACCGCTACGTTGCGGATGCGCTCGAGCACGGCGACGCCTCGCTCGCGCAGGTCGTGCGGCACTCGCACGAGTCGCTCTCGCACCTGCAGTTCCAGGACGCGGTCGCGCAAGGGCTCCAGCGTATCGACGACTGGATCCGCGACGCCCAGCTCGCGGCGGCGGAGCTCCCTGCGGCGGAGGGCCGGGCCGCCGAGATCGCCGCGCCGATGCACCCCGAGATCGGCGGCGACAAGCCCGTCGATCTCGAGACCGCGGGTGACGTGCTCATGTTCTGACGGCACGCGGGTCGCGGGCCCGGGCGGCCGCGCCAGTGGCACATATCCTCCAGAGACACCACGTCCGAGGGCGTCCGTGCGGTGCGTGGGCGGCAGCGAGGGAATGGCTCGCAGTGGTGCTTGGCGCGCGGGGGGCAGGGCGCGGCGGTCGGGAACCGCTGTCGCGCGCTCAGCGCGCGGTGAGGCGTGCGCGCACGAGCCAGTCGCGCGCCTCGGTCCGGGCGGCCTCGGGGAGCTCGGCCTGCGCGGCGATGTCGGCCCAGCGTCGCGCGCTCTCGGCGTGGGCGCCGGCGGCCCAGAGGCTCGTCGCCCGGAGGCGCTCTGCCTCACGCGTGAGGAGGTGGGTGGGCAATCCGAGCGTGAGCGCGCGCGCGAGCAGCGCGGCGGCTTCGGCGTGGTGTCGTGCGGCCGCGAGCTGGCGCGCCTCGAGGTAGGCGGGGAGGCCGTCGCGTCGCTCCCCAGCGAGCGCGCGCGCGAGGTGCACGGCCCACGCACCGTCGGGCGCGATCTCGGCGGCCAGCAGTTGCCCGAGCAGATCGGCCTGTCGTCCGCCGGCGCGCAGCGCGAGCAGCTTGACCTCGAGCACGCGGCGGGCGTCCTCGGAGCGCGGCTCGCGCGCGAGGGCGCTCAGCGCATGCAGGGCGCCGGCGCGATCACCGCGTCGCCAGGCTGCGTCGGCGATCGACTCGCGCGCGGCGGCGAGCAGCGGCGTCGGGGCACCCCAGCGTCGCGCGAGGGCGTCCAACTCGCGCGCGGCCGCGTCGGGGTGTCCGCCGCGTGCGAGCGTCGCGGCGAGGACGGCGCGCGTGCCCGTGTCGGCCGGGTCGAGCGTGAGCACTTCGCGGCAGGTCGCGACCGCGCGCACGGGGTCGTTGGCGGCGAGATCCGCCCCGAGGCGCGCCCGCAGTTGGGCGACGCGGTGGGGGCAGGGGCGGGCGAAGATCGCGCCACGCGCGAAGCGGAGCCGCGCGAGCGCGAGTGCCTCGTCGGGGAGGGGCGAAGCGGCGAGGAAGGCGCGCCACTCGCGCGCGAGCGCGGCGATCGGCTTGCCGGCCGCGCCCGCCAGATCGCCCGATCGGTAGGCGCGTCGCACCACGCCCGCGCCGTAGCGGTCGAGCACGAATCGGTAGAAGGAGCCGGAGATCGTGTACGCGCGCCCGGCGGGCTCGAGGAGGAAGGCCAACCCGCGCGTCGCGTCGATCGTCGGGGCGATGCCGAGCGCGAGCATCGCGCGCGCCCACTCGTGTGGTGTCAGGCCGTCGCGCTCTGCCCAGGCGAGGGCGACCGCGACGCCCTCGATCATCCCGGCGTCCGGGAGCAACCCGCCGAGCGAGCCGCCCACGCGGAACGGCCCGCTCGCCGCGTCGCCGGCGACGACGTGGGCGAGTTCGTGCGCGAGGACCGGGTGTGGCCACTCGCCGAGTTGCAGGTAGACCTCACGGCGCCAGGGCTTCGCGATGTACGTATCGCCAGCGCCCATCTGCGCGCGCTTCTCCTCGGTGTTGCGGAAGAAATAGGCCGTCACACGCCCGCCCGGCCGGACGCCGAGCGTCCGCTCGAGCTGCGTCAGGCGGAACGCGCAGTCCTCCGCGAGCAGCGCCGCCTCGGCGCGCGGGAGTTCGCGCGGGACGATCGCCGTGCAGCGTCCGGCGTCGGCGCGCCCGCCGAGTACGCCGCGGATCGATGCGGCGCTCGCGCGCAGGCCGAGGGCCTCCGCGTGGCCCTCGACGGCGACGAAGCCCGCGAGAAGGAGGAGGGCGAGGCCGAGGCGCCCGGGGTGCCGCGCGGCCTGCGCGCGCGAGACGCGCTGCGTGAGGGGGTCGACGAGCGCCGCGTGTGCCGCGATCAGCGCACCGACGAGCGCGAGCGAACCGACGCGCAGCGCGACGAAGGGGGAGCCGATGTGCGTGCCCTCGTCGTAGAGCGTGCCGGGAAACCAGCCGAAGACGTGTCCGTACGCGAAGATCGCGGGGCTCGCGCGGAAGCGATGGAGCGCGAGCAGCATCTCGCCGATGGGCAGCGCTGCGGCGACGAGCACGGCGCCCCGCGGCGTGCGCCCGAGCGTGCCCGCCCAGATGCCGAGCGTCGCGGCGACGAGCACGCCCGCGACGGGGCCGATCAGCTCGAAGCCGAGGCCCGCGAGCGGCGCGCAGGCTGGCATGCGCAGCAGGTTCAGCAGCAGCAGGCCGAGCGGCACGGCGACCACGCCGATCGCGCCGCCGAGCGCGCGGGCGACGAGCGTCGCGGTCGGCTCGGCGACGCCGCGGCGCCGCGCGTCTTGGACGACGGCGGCGCCGAGCGCCGCGCATGGAGGCGCGAGCAGCAGCGCGAGGACGAGCGCGCTCTCGGGGCCGAGCGTGCCCGCGAGCGGGAGCGCGGCGAGGACCAGCCCAGCGAGCGCGCCCAAGGCGAGCGCGACCCGGAGGCTGCGCAGCCTGAAGAGCGTCCGCAAGGCTCAGGGCGCCGCGGGCGCGGCCTCGGCGTCCGCGGGCGGCGCCTCGGGGACCTCGAGCGCGATCTCGAGGACTTCCTCGAGGCGCGACACCAGGTGGATGGTCAGGTCCTTCCGGACCGATTCGGGCACATCGTCGAGATCGCGCTCGTTGCGCGAGGGCATGAGCACGCTGCGGATGCCCGCGCGGTGCGCCGCGAGGAGCTTCTCCTTGATGCCCTCGACGCGCAGGATCGCGCCGCGCAGCGTGAGCTCGCCCGTCATCGCGAGGTCGGGGCGGACGCGCAGGCGCGAGAGCATGCTCGCGAGCGACACGAAGATCGCGACGCCGGCGCTCGGACCCTCCTTGATGCCGCCCTGGGGCATGTGGACGTGCACGTCGATCGTGGTGAGGAAATCCTCGGAAAGACCGAGTTTCCCGGCGTGCGCGCGGATGTAGCTGAAGGCCGCGGCGACGGATTCCTTCATCACGTCGCCCATCTGCCCCGTGAGGTGCACGAGGCCCTTGCCGGGCATGCGGGTCGACTCGACGAACATCAGGTCTCCGCCCGATGGCGTCCACGAGAGGCCCGTGGCGATCCCCGGCGCGCCGAGCTTCTCCGCGACGTTGCGCTCGTGGCGGGGCGCACCGAGCGCGGCCTCGACGAACGCGCCGTCCGCGACGATCTGGACGTCCTCGCCGGCGGCCACGCGCACCGCGACGTTGCGGCAGATCGAGGCCACCTGACGCTCGAGGTTCCGGACGCCGGCCTCGCGCGTGTAGTGGTCGACGATGTAGTCGATGCCTTCGGTCGAGAAGTCGAGGCGATCGGGCGAGAGCCCGTGCTCGCTCAACTGCTTCGGCACGAGGAACTGGCGCGCGATCGCGATCTTCTCCTCGCGCGTGTAGCCCGGCAGCTCGATCACCTCCATGCGGTCGAGGAGCGGCGTCGGGATGGTGTCTTTGCGGTTCGCCGTCGCGACGAACATCACCTGCGTGAGGTCGACGGGCACCTCGAGGTAGTGGTCGACGAAGGCGACGTTCTGCTCGGGGTCGAGCACCTCGAGCAGCGCGCTCGCCGGATCGCCGCGCGAGTCGTTGCCGAGCTTGTCGATCTCGTCGAGGACGAAGACGGGGTTGCGGGCCGCGGCCTTCTTCAGGCCGCCGACGACCCGCCCCGGGAAGCTGCCGACATAGGTGCGCCGATGGCCACGGATCTCGGCCTCGTCGGCGACGCCGCCGAGCGAGATGCGTACGAATTGCCGGCCCGTCGCGCGCGCGATCGAGCGGCCGAGCGACGTCTTGCCCACGCCGGGCGGACCCACGAGGCAGAGGATCGGGCCCTTCTTGTCGCTCCGCAGCTTGCGCACCGCGATGTACTCGAGGATGCGCTTCTTCACCTTCTCGAGGCCGTGGTGATCCTCGTCGAGCACGCGGCGCACCTCGGAAACGTCGAGGCGATCGAGCGTCGCCTTCGACCACGGGAGGTCGCAGAGCCACTCGACGTAGGTGCGTGAGCTCTGGTACTCGGAGCCCGCCGGCGACATCGAGCGCATCCGCGAGAGCTGCTTCTTCGCGGCCTTCTCGGCGTCGAGGGGCATGTCGGCGGCCGCGACCCGGTCACGCAGCGTCTCGATCTCGTCCTCGTCCTCCTCGCCCTCGCCGAGCTCCTTGCGGATCGTGCGGGCCTGCTGCCGCAGGAGGAACTCGCGCTGCGAGCGCGACATCTCCTCCTGCACCATCGTCGAGATCTCCTTCTTGACGCGGAAGACCTCGGACTGCCGCGTGACGAGCTCGAGCACCTTGCGGAGCCGAAGCCGCAGGTCGAGCGTCTCGAGCACCGCTTGCTTCTGCGCGGTCGTGATCGGGAGGTTGGAGGCGACGAGATCCGCGAGCGGCCCCGGGTCCTGCACGTTGTCGAGCACCGCCGTGGCCTCGCGCGAGGCGTGCGGGAGGAGCGCGAGCAGGCGCCGCGCGCTCTCGCGGAGGTTCACGGCGAGCGCGTCGATTTCGACGTCGCGCTGCGAGAACTCAGGGATGCGCAGCACGCGCGCCTGCAGGAACGGGTGACGGCCGAGCGGCTCCTCGAGGCGCATGCGCGCGACGCCTTGCAACACGACGCTGTAGTTGCCCGAGGAGAGGCGGATCACCTTGAGGACCCGCGCGATCGTCCCGAGGTGGAAGACGTCCTCGAACTTCGGGTCCTCCGTCTCGGCGACCCGCTGCGCGACGACGGCGATCGTCTGCCGGTCCTGGCCGAAGGCCTCTTCGATGAGCTGCACGGACCGGGGGCGCCCGACGTTGATCGGGACCACCGACGTCGGGAACAGAACCGAGTTCCGCAGCGGTAGGATTGGCAGCGTCTCGGGCGTCGGCGGCGGACGCAAGGATTCTGTCATGGGCGTCGCAGTGTCCCCTCCCCCACGGGCCGGCGCAAGCGTGAGCACCCGCCGGGCAGCGCCGGACGCGTGCCGGAGGGGCGCGACACCGTGCGGGGTCGAGGCCGCGTCGCCGCCGATCGCGCTGGCGCCCAGCGAGGTCGTTTGATAGAAATTGGCCCCCGCCCGGCGATCTGTACGATGGTGTCCTACACCACCCTGCATCAACCGGGCAGCCCCCGAGGGAGACAGCGCATGACGCGGACCACGACTTTCACGCTCCTCTTCACCACGCTCGCGCTCGCGGGCTGCAACGGCGCGTTCGTCGGGAACCTCATCGTGCTCGGCATGACGGTCGGCATCTTCTACGGGACGCTCACGCTCGGCCGCAGCGCCGATGCCCGCAGCGCCGCGACGCGCAGCGCAAGCGGCAGCAAGAACACCTGAGGTCGTTTATCTTCGGCCGATGACCCCTCCGGCCGAGGTCGATCCCGTCCACGAGTTCCGCGCCCTCGAGCGCTTCTCGCTCTCCGACCTCGAGGGCGTGCGCGTGCTGCTCCGCGGCGGCTCCGTCATCGACTGGCACCGGCTGAACTTCGCCTCGGAGCGCGAGGCTCGCGAGTTCGCGGCCGCGCAGGAGTTCCGGCTCGACGACCCGGCCGACCGCGCGCGCATCGAGGCCGTGCGCGACGCGGCCATCAGCTATCTGCGCCGCAACTTCGACTTCCCGGTGCCCAAGCCCGTCGCGCAGCTCGACCTCGTCGGGTTGCTGATGTTGGCGAGCGGCACGGGGCATCGGCAGCTCTGCGCCTGCACGATCCTCAAGCTGATGCACATCATCCATCATCTCGAGGCGCGCGAGCTGCTCTTCATGCTGCCCGTGTCCGACCAGGAGATCTTCCACCTCGTTGAGGAGAAGGTCTATCGCGTGATCGGCGGCATGCTCGCGCGGGGCTTCCCGATCCTCGAGTTCATCGGCGGCCGAAAAAACAAGGACAGCCTCTACACGAAGCTGCTCTCGAAGCGCGAGGTCCTCGCGGCGCAGATCTACGACAAGGTCCGCTTCCGCATCGTCACACGCACGCCGGACGACATCTTCCCGACGCTGAACTACTTGATGCGTCACGTCTTCCCGTTCAACTACGTGATCCCCGGGCAGTCGACGAACACGCTGCTGCACTTCCGCTCGTACAGCGAGTCGAACCCGCACCTGCGCGCGCTGTTGCCACGCCTGCAGATGCCGCTCGAGACCGAGGACCTGCAGAGCACGCTCGACAACCGCTTCACGGCCTCGACCTACCGGGTCACGCACTTCGTCGTGGACATGCCCCTGCGCGTGCCGCCGGCGCTGCTCGAGCAGGCCCCGCCGGGCGCGCGCGCTCTCGGCTCCGTCGTGTTCGCGCAGACGGAGTTCCAGGTCATCGATCGCGAGACCGAGCAGGGCAACGAGCTCGGCGACGCGAGTCACGCGGCCTACAAGGACCGTCAGAAGGTCGCCGTCATGCGGCGCCTGAAACTCGGGACGGCCGCGCCGACGCGCCGCGAACTCGGCCGCTCCGCGCAGCGCGCGAGCTCGCCCGGGACGCGCGCGAGCGTCCCTCCCGCGCCGCCAGCGGGCCGCACGAGCCTGACGCCGCCCGCGCCGCCCCGCGCGAGCGTGCCTCCGGCGGCGCCGGCGGGCCGCGCGAGCCTCACACCGCCCGCGCCGCCCCGCGCCCCGCGCACGAAGCGCTGACCGGGCGCGCTGCTCGTGGCCGCCCGCGCTGCCGCACCTGCCGCACGCTGCGCCGGTCGGAGCGCGCCGGCGCTGAATGGCGATTCAGCGCGGACGGCGACGAAGGGGGCCGATCAGAGCCGGCGGATGACGGTCGTCGTCTCGTTGGCGACGACGTCGACCTCGACGTTGACCATCGATCCATCGGGCTTGCGGAGCCCGATCGTGTGGTGTCCGGCGCGCGCGCGGAGGTCGCGGACGGGGGTGTCGCGCCGGGTGTCGCGCCCGTCCAGGAAGACGCGCGCCCAGGGCTGGGTGCTGATCGCGAGCGTGCCCATGCCGCCACGCGCGCTGCTCGGCTCGGGCGCCGCCTCGGGGGCCGTGCGGGTCGGCGCAGTGCGCGTCGGGGCCGTCCGCTCGGGGGCGGCCCGGAGTGGCTCGGCGCGCGAAGGCAGGGGCGTCGGTGCTCGCGCGGGGGCCGGCGTCGGCGCGGCCGCCCGCTGCGGGGCGGAGGCTGGTTGCGCGGGAACCTGCGCAGCGGCGCGCGGCGGGGCAGGGACGGGCGTCGGTGCGGCGGCCGCGGGCGCGGGGCTGTGGGGGCCGGGGTGGGGACCGGCGGCAGCGCGAGGGGCATCGGCGTGGGCGCCGGTGCGGGGGCCGGCGGGACGATGGCGGCGACGGCCGGGCTCGCTGCACCGGCGGGCGGCGCACCGGGAAGCAGCGCACCGGGAAGTGGCGCACCGGGGAGCAGCGCCCCTGGGAGCTGCGCCATCGGGTCCGGCGGGAGCGGGGCGGCGGGCATGGGCAGGCCGGGGAGCGGCGAGACGACGCCGAGCGGCGCGGGGCTGGGGCCAGCGCCGAGAGCGAGCGCGCTGGGCGGCGCGGCGGCCGGCGCCGACGCGATCATCGCGATCTCCATCATCATCGTGTTGCCGGCGGTGACGGTCACGCGGCGCAGCGCAGGCGTGTAGCCGGCTGCGCGCACCTCGATGACGTGCTCGCCGGGCGGCACGGGCTCGAGTCGCTTCGGCGCCTGCCCGAGGAGCGTCCCGTCGACGTAGATGTCGCCCGGGACGGCGGGGATCGTCTGCACCTCGACCGTCCCGCCGGCGGGACGACCGAAGAGCAGCACCGCGATGCCCGCGCCCGCCGCGATGAGCACCACCGCCGCGAGCGCGATGGCCACGAGCTGGCCGCGCCCGCCGGACTGCGGCGCGGGTTTGGCGGCGCTCGGCGGCGAGGCGAAGCCGTGCGGTGTGACGGGTCCCGCGGGGGGGGCGTAGCCGGTGAGCGGCTGCTGCGGGTTGAAGGGGAGACCCGGCGCCGCACCGTGGGGCTCGGACCCCACGAAGAGCGGGGCCTGCGGCGGCTGGAAGGCAGGCGCGGGCGGCTGGAAGGTGGGCGACGACTGCGCGGCCGGCGCGGGCGGCTGGAAGGCGGGGGCTGCCTGGGGCGCCGGGCGGAGCGAGGCGCGCGCTTGCGGGGCGGGGAAAACGCGCTGCGCCGCGGCGGGCGCGGCGCCGAAGAGTTCGCCGTGCGCGACCTCGACCCCGGCGGCGCCGGATCCCGACGACGGCCGCGGTGCCGCGGGCGCCTCGGCTTCGACGAGTTCGTCCGCGCTGAAAAAGATCTGGGTGGGCTGCTCGGGGAGGTCCGTCGTCGGGCCGGCGTCGTCGTCGAAGAGCGACGAGCCGACCATCGTCTTCTCGCCGGCGAGCTCGTCCATGTCCTCGTCGGCGGCGGCGAGGTCGGCGGTGTCGAGCTGTGACGTCTCCATCGGCGCGACGGCCGCGGGCGCGGCGGCCGCCTTGCGAAGCGGCGGTCGGAGCGTGGGCGCGTCGAGCGCGGGCGCGCCGCCGAGGCCCAGCATCGCGGGCATGCGCGGGCGTGGGAGGCCGGCGGGCGCAGCGGGGGGCGCCGACGGCGGTGCCGTGCGGGCGGCCGTCTGGTATGCCTGCATGCGCTCCTTCTCGGCGGCGAGCTCGGCGGCGAAGGCCGTCTTCATCCACGCGGCGAGCTTCGAGGTGCCGTAGGGCGGCTTCTGCGAGGCGAGGAAGCGCTGCAGCGCCTCCTGCATCTCCGCGGCGCTGCTCCAGCGATCGCCCACGTCGAGCGTGAGCGCCTTCATGACGATCCGCTCGAGCTCGGGCGGGTAATCCTGCAGCCCGCGCGAGGGCGGCGGCACCTCGGCGTTGCGCACCTTCTCGAGGGTCGTGAAGTCGCTCTCACCGAGGAAGAGGCGCTCGCCCGTCGACATCTCGTGCATGCACGTGCCGATGGCGAAGAGGTCGCTGCGCGCGTCGACCGGCAGCCCGCGCACCTGCTCGGGGCTCATGTAGCCGAACTTGCCCTTAAGCACGCCGGCCTGCGTCTTCGTCGTCCGCGACGCGGCCTTGGCGATGCCGAAGTCGATGATCTTGACCTGACCCTCGTACGAGACGAGGACGTTCTGCGGTGACATGTCCCGATGGATGATGTTCATCGGGTTGCCGTTGCGATCGCGCTTGCGGTGCGCGTAATCGAGGCCTTCGCAGACCTTCGCGCCGATCCACGCCACCATCGCCGGCGGCATGTGCTTCCGCATCTTGCGGAAGCGGTTCATCAGCTGGAGCAGGTCCTTGCCCCAGACGAACTCCATCGCGATGTAGTGCGAGTCGCCGACCTTCCCGAGCTCGTAGATCGGGCAGATGTTGGCGTGGCTCAGTTGGCCGGCGATCTTCGCCTCATCGATGAACATCTCGATGAAGTCGCCGTCCTCGGCCATCGTCGGCAGGATCCGCTTGACCGCGAGGATCTTCTCGAAGCCCTCGATGCCGAAGCTCTTGGCCTTGAAGACCTCCGCCATGCCGCCGACGCTCACGCGCTCGAGCAGCTGGTATTTGCCGAAGGGGATCACGCGTTCGGGAGGCCGACCCCCCGCACCGCCCCCGCCTCCGCCCTGTTGCTTCGCGCCCCCATCGGGGCTCGGGATTCCCATCGGCTGCCTCCGCGCGCGATTCTCGGGGCTGCGACGCCGGGGATCAACCGCGTATTGGGGCCCGTGCGTGATTTTGGTGTGCCGCGCGGCGGGACCCGCGCACACCTCGGGGGGCGGAAGCCGTGGGGTACAGCCCCCGATCACACGTTGCGGCGCACGGCGGCGGAGCCGTCGGCGTGTCGGAGGGAGGACGGTGATTCGCCGGCGCGGCGCCCGACGGAAAGCAAAACGGGAGACCCTCGCGGGCCTCCCGTCTCGTCGCGCCGGCCTCCCGGTGGGGGAGGCTCAGTGCGCGCGCCCGCAGGCGGCGCGCGTCGCACCACTCACGGCGCCGCGCCGGCGACGACCGCGCCGCGGGTCGCTGACACGCCGCTCAGCTTGAGCGCGATGGAGCCCGCCTCGCAGCTGTCGGGGCTGCCGTTCTCGTCGATGTCCGCGAGGCCCGTGAGGGTGTCCTCGACGACCGACGCGTACATCGCGAGGTCCGGGATGCTGTTGACGGTCATGATGACCTGCGCGGTGTTGAGCGAGCCGCCGAGCACGCCGACCGACATCGTCGACTCGGTGATGTCGAAGCGGAGCTGCGCGTCCTTGATGGTGAGGTTGAGCTCGGCGCCGAGGAGGTTGAGCGCGAGCGGGAAGTCGGCCGGGCCTGCCTGGAGGCGGCCCGCGACGATGCGCGCCGAGCCGAACTGGATGCGCGGCATCGTGCCCGCCATGCCGTCCGCGAAGGAGTCAGCCGAGAGGTCGAAGGTCTGGCCGGGGGCGATGTGGCCGTCCGCGCCGAGCATCGGGGCCATCGTGCCGGCGGGCAGCGCGCCGAGGAAGAAGTTCACGCCGACGCAGTTGTCGTTGGTGAAGTTGTCGACGCCCTTGACCTCGACGAGGAGGAGGACGCTCGCGTCGTCGACGCTGTCCTGCAGCGAGGAGTTCGCGAGGTTGCCGAGGTCGCCGCCGAGCGCGTTGTCGATGCCGCTGCCGTTGTCGGGGGCCTGGCCCGCGAACTCGGCCGTCTCGCCGGGGACGTGCATGTTGCACGCGACCGCGGCGTCGCTGTCGACGTTGTAGCCCGCCGAGGTGAACGGGGGCGCGTCACCCTCGGGGCCCGCGAGCGACAGGACGTTGATCACGTAGACCTTCGACATGCCCGAGGCGAGATCCGCCGCGGTGCAGGCGGGGGGCGGCGGCGGCGGCGGGGGCGGCGTCGTGCCGCCGTCGTCATCGCCACCGCAGCCGACACCGAAAGCCGAGACACTGACGAGACCCGCACACACGAGCAGTTTCTTGAAGTTCATGTTCCTACCTGTCTCCTGAGTTTCGCCGCCCGTGATGCCGAGCCGGGAGCCTTCGGGCGCGGGGCTGCTTGTATCACGCGCGTTGAATGACGTTCAAGCAAGCTGCGTCCCTAGCACGCCGCTTCACGCTACGCGAGCCCCATTCTTCTTCGCCGCGCGGCCGATGCTGCGGTGACGTGAACGCGGCGTCCGGCAGCGTCGCGTCGGAATCCTCAGCGACGAATGCGCCCGGTCGCGGCGCCGGTCGCGGTCGGCCCGGTCGCGGTCGGCTCGGGCGATCGCGCACGACGGCATCGACGCTCGCCGCGTTGCCGCCGCCGTCGAGGGCGCGGACGGCGAGGACGTGCGTGCCCGGCGAGAGCGCGAGCGCGGTGAGGTCGAGCGTGAAGGACTCGGCCTGCGTGTCGAGGAGGTCGTCGTCGGGGAAGAAGAGGTGCCACTCGCCGCCGTCGACGCTCAGCTCGAGGCGCGCGATCGCGGAAGCGTCGTCGATCGCGCGGCCGCGCAGCGTGGTGCCCGAGGGGGTGAGGGGCTCGAGGCGCGGCGCGTGGTTGTCGACGAGCACGGGGCCGGACTCCGCGGTGTGCTCGAGCGCGTAGGGCGCTGGGTTGGCGGGCTCGTCCGTCGCGCGGACCCGCAGGCGGTACCAGCCGTCGGGCACGCCGCTCGTCTCCCAGGTGTGTTCGAGGCGGGTGTGGACGTCGCTCTCGCGCAGGATCTCACGCCAGACCTGCTGCTCCGGCGCGCCCGCCTCGCTGCGGAAGGCGACGCGGAAGCGCAGGCGGTCGCCGTCGGGGTTCTCCACGCGCCACGAGATGCGGTACTGCGTCGAGGGGGCGGGGACGTCGTCGGCGGCGCTCGCGTCGCGGCCTGCGCGGTGCGGGGCCATCGCGACGTCGCGCACCGACGCGCGCTGGTTCTGCGGGAGATACCAGGCCGTCACGCTGCGGAGGAGGGCGTCGGGCGCGCCGAGGCGCGCGCGGATCTGCAGGAAGCGCGCAGCGGGGCTGCGGATCGGGCCGGGCGAGGTCGTCGTGGCCGACCACTCGCTCCACGTGGTGTCCTGGCGCTCCGTGTTGCCCGAGCGCGTCTGCACCGCGAGCGCGCCCTCGCCGCGGAACGTGAGCTGCCCGAAGCGCGCGCGGACGCCGGCGTCGAGCACCTTGCTGGTCCACTCGGCCTGCGCGGGCGTGCCCGGCGCGACGCGGTAGACGGCGGCGACGTCGCCGGTGACGAAGAGCGGATCGGCGCCGCCGAGGTCGATCGCGAGGACCTGCCGCTCGTCGACGTCGATCCACGTCGCCGTCGAGTGATCAGGCAGCACACGGAGCACGCGGCCATCCTTGCCGGAGCCCGCGTAGGTGGTGCCGTCCGCCGTGAGCTCGACGCTGGTGAAGTGGCCGTCGTCGCTCGAGAGCACGAGCTCGGCGCGGCCGTCGGGATCGAGGTGGAAGACCTTGCCCTTGCCGGCGCGGGCGCGCGGCGGGGTCGGGCGGGCCGAGGTCGCGGGGGACGGCGACGCGGGGGGGGCCATCGCGCCGGGCGGCTCGGGGAACTCGTTCGCGACGGCCGCGAGCGTGCCGTCGCGCAACGCGAGCGCGTCGACCTCGGTGCCCGGCAGATCGAAGAGCACCTCGCTGCGGCCCGCCGCGGTCACCTTGAGGACGAGCGCGCCGTCGCTCGTGCCCGCGTAGAGGGGACCGCCCGGCTCGAGCGCGAGGCTCATGACGTGCGCGGGCTCCGCGTCGAGCCAGACCTCGGCCTGCCCCTGCGGCGAGACCGCGAAGACCTTGCCCTCGGGGCCGGTGCCCGCGAAGAGGGTGCGGCGGCGCGGGTCCCAGCGGAGCGCCCAGACGTGCTGCGCGCCGGCGGGCTGCGCGAGCGGGCGCGCGGTGACGGGGGCCGTCGCGCGCGTGTCGACGGCGAAGATGCGGCCCTCGGGGAGCGTGCCGGCGTAGAGGGTGCCGTCGTCGGTGAGCGCGAGCGAGGAGACGACGAGCTGGCCCGTCTCCGCGAAGGGCGCGAGCTCGTCGCCGCGCAGGCGCCAGATGCGGCCGTCGTTGCCCGTCCCGATGTACGCGGTGCCGTCCGCCGCGCGCGCGAGCGACCAGGCGACCGAGGTGTCCGCGAGGGGCAGGCGTCGCACGTCGACCGAGGCGCGCACGGTCCCGTCGGAGAAGGCCGCCGCGCGCGTCAGCTCGCCGGCGGCGAAGCCCGTGTGGTCCTCGACGACGAAGGTGCGCGTCGTGACGGCGTGCGCGGTGAGCGCCCCGGCCCCGAGGGCGGCGAGCGGGAGCAGCGCGGTGAGCGCGGGCCGGAGCGGGCGGGGCAGGCGGAGGGTCATGGGGCTCGTCGTGAGAGAGGCGGACGTCGGCGGGGGGCCGCTCAGCGGGCGCGCGGGAGGGCGCGCACGCGCACGCGGAGGCGCGCGCCGCCCCCGAGGAGCCGGCCGAGGGGATGGATCTGACGCACCTGCGTCGCGAAGGGCGCAGCGGGGGCGCCGCCGTTCGTCAGCGAGAGCGCGTCGAGGGCGCTCGCCGGGAGGTTGCGCGCGACGTGTCCCTCGAAGCGCAGGCCGCGCGAGGGCAGCCGCGCCGACACGACGAGCGAGGTCGCGGGCAGGCGGTTGCCGACGATCGCGAGGAGGTCGTCGAGGGAGCGCGGCTCGGGATTCTCGAGCGGGACCTCGTCGCCCGGCTGCACCGCGAACTCGAGCTCGGTGCCCGCCGCGTCGCGCGGGATGTCGACGGGGATCGTGCGCTGCTCGTCGGGGCGGCCGTGCGCCCGGAGGGTCACGACGAGGTCGACGCGCTCGCCGGGGTCGACCTCGTCGTCGGGCAGCACCGCGTCGACGATGTGCGTGAGCTCGCGCCCGAAGCGCACCGTCACGTCGAGCTCGACGCTCCGGATGCGCGCCTGCTCGAACGGGTTGCCGTAGACGGCCTCGAGCGTCTCGAAGAGCCGCAGCCGCCCGAGCGCGCGTGCGCTCGCGAGCCCGGCGCTGCCATGGCGCCGGTCCTCGTGCTCGATGACGCCGGGGCGTCCCTCGATCGCGACGCGCGAGCGGGCCTCGAAGACGACATCCGTCTCGTCGCTGACGGTCGCCTCGAGCGCGCTCGTGAGCGCGGAGAGCAGCAACACGGGCGTGAGTACGCGGTGCGCGGCGACCTCGAAGTGCCACGTCTCGCGCGGCAGCCCCTCGACGCCGTGCACGCGGAGCGTCACGGGCACCGTCGCGGCGGTGACCCCGCTGTCGACGACGATCGCGGCCTGCCGGTCGTTGACGAGCGCGCCGAGCGGGGCGACCGCCTCCGCGAGTTTGAAGGAGCGCTGCTCGCTCGCGAGGATGTGCAAGACGCGCGCGGTCGCCGTCGGCAGGCCCGTCTCGCCGGCGTTCATCATCGGGTGGCCGAAGGCGACGAGCTCGCGCCCCGCGACGTGCGTGACCGTGCCGACGCCGGTGGCGCTGAGGTCGCCGCGCACGAGCTGGACGCCGATCGCGCCGCCATCGACGAAGCGGGGCGCGGGGCTCCCCGGCGCGGGCGTGCGCGCGCCACCGCCCGCCTGCAGGGGCAGGAGCCCGAAGGGGGCGAGCTCCTCGGTGAGGGCGGCGATCGCGCGATCGCCGAAGCCGCCGAGCATCAGCGGCGTGGCGGCGGGCTCGAGGCGCAGGGCGCGCGCATCCGGGTGCGCGGACCACCCCGGCTGCGCGCTGCGACGCTCCGCGAGGGCGCGCAGCGGCGTGAGGGCGTCCGTGGCCGTCTCGCCGCGGTGCGGCGGCAGCCCCGCGAGGCGGGCCCACGACGAGCCTGCGCTGCGCGTCGACGCGCTCCCGAACCGAGCGAGTGGCGAGGCCAGCGGGAAGGCGTCCGGGCGTCGCGCACGCCGCATCTCCGCGAGCATGTTGGCGATCGGGGTGACGCCCGCGATCGGGTCCTTGCCGAAAGGCCAGCCGTACGCGTAGGCGCCGGCGAGGCGGCCGTCGAGGTAGATGGGCGAGCCGCTCATCCCCGCCACCGTCGCCGCGTGGTCGAGGATCGGGTGCCGCGTGCGGACGAGGACGATGTCCTGCCCCGGGCGGAAGTTGTGCAGGACGTCGATCACCTCGACGTCGAAGCGCGCCGGGACCTCGCCCTCGAAGACGGTGAGGCCGTAGCCGACCATCCCGCGGCGGATCTCGTCGACGGGGATGGTGCTCGGCCGCGTCTGCGCCGCCGCGAGGACGGCCACGAGCAGCGGGATGGCGGCCAGCGAGGGGAGAGCGCGGGAGAGGCGGCGCAAGGGAGGCGGAATTTCCGCCCACGGCCTCGGGGTGTCAAGGCTCGCAGGGGCGTGCCGCGTGCGGGCTCAGCCCGCGGCGCCGAGCGCGCCCGGCCCGGCCACGCGGGGGGCGAGCAGGCGCAGCGCCTCGACGATCGTCTCGGGCCGGAAGGGCTTCGTCAGACAAGCGACGACGCCCGCGAGCCGAGCGGCGAGGTGCACCTCTGCGTGCGCGCTGGCGCCCGTCATCAGGACGACGCGTACCCCGGGGTGCACGGCCCGCAGGACCCGCGCGAGCGCGAGCGACGAGAGGGCGGAGGTCGCCGGCAGCGCGTCGTCGACGAGGACGAGGTCGACGGGCCACTGCCGGACGAGCGCGAGCGCGCCGTCCCCGGAGCTCGTGCCCACGACGCGGTGCCCGCGCACCGTGAGCATGCGCGCGAGGCGGGACTGCAACTCCGGGTCCGGCTCGACGACGAGCACGGCCGCGGCCTTCTCCCCGCCTGCGCCCGACGCGCCTGCGCCCGACGCACGCGCCGCGTGCGCCGTCGTGGGGTGTGCGGCCTCCGAGTCCATCTTCTCCCGATCTTCCAGATTCGCCATTGGCTCCGAGTTGTCCGCGTTCGATGCGCGAGTCGCCACCCCAGCACGCCGGGGCCGTGGCCTTGCTGCGCGCCGTGCTGCGGGTTCACCGCCTGCCGACCCGCGTCGCCCTTGGAACGCGCGAGCGGTCAAATGCTTCCCGCCCGCCCGTCGTCCACGGCAAAGCGCCGCTCACGGGCGATTTTCCGACGTCCCGGGACTGGGGCCCCTGCGCCGCGCCTGCAAGACACGGCGCACCCGGTTGCGATGCCGTTCCGCGATTGCCCCGCGCGCGTTGCGTCGGCTATCGTCGCGCCCGTGCAACCCCCGCCGCTGCCCCATCAGATCGCCGTCCTCCGAGCCGTCCTCGATCGCGTCACCGGCGCGGCCGGCGAGGGGACGCGGTCGCCGGTGGTCGT
Source organism: Polyangiales bacterium (assembly GCA_964202905.1). Taxonomy (GTDB): domain Bacteria; phylum Myxococcota_A; class Polyangia; order Polyangiales; family JADJQN01; genus CAIUAC01. The sequence continues at coordinate 81,100 of CAXNJO010000012.1, read as the reverse complement.
CTTCGACCTCGACGCCACGCTCTACGACAACCGCCCGCGGACGCTGCGGATCCTCGACGAGTACGCGGCCGAGGTGCGGGACTCGTTCCCCGACGTCGCCACCGCGCTCGCGACCCTCGACGCGACGCACATCCACTACCTGCTCAGCGACACGCTGCGCGGCTGCGGGCTCACGCACCCCGAGATCGTGAAGGACGTCACCGCGTACTGGCGCGATCGCTTCTTCACCGACGAGTACTGCCGCTTCGACGTGCCGCTCGACGGGGCCTGCGACTACGTACACGCGTGCCATGACAGCGGGTGCGGTCGTCGTCTACATGACGGGGCGCGACGTGCCCGGGATGTTCCTCGGCACCGTCGCGAGCCTGCGCGATTCGGGATTCCCGATCGCGCATCGCGGGCATCGAGTGCGTGCTCAAGCCCGACGCGACGCTGCCCGACGAGGCCTTCAAGCGCACGGCGCTGCCGTCGCTGCTGCGCGTCGGCGACGTGCTCGCCTTCTTCGACAACGAGCCCGCGAACTGCAACGTCGCGCTGCAGGTCTTCCCGCACGTGCTCAGCGTCGTGCTCGACACCCAGCGCGTACCCGGGGCGCCCTCGCCCGACGCGGGCGTCGAGACGATCAGCGATTTCCGCCTCGACTGAGCACGGCCTGCGGGCGGTTCGCGTCCGGCCCGCCCTGCCTCACCGCCGCCCTGCGCCGCGCGCCGTCAGTGGGCCGCGGCGCTCTTCGTCGTGGGGCGCGCGTTCCACAGGCGCAGCGCGATGACGAAGCCGATCACGGCGACGGGCATCATCGCCCAGGGCCACGCGGTCCAGCGCGTCGGATCCTCGGCGCCGTGTCCCTTCTCGGGGAGCAGGCGGCCGAGAAGGAAGGCCTGCGCCGCGACGCCGAGGTAGACGAAGCCGTCGATGATGCCGACGGCGAGGCCGGCGTTCTTGCGGCCGCCGAAGTCCATGCTGGCCGTGCCGCTCAGCATGCCGTGCACGCCGATGATCGCGAGCATCATGACCGCGACGACCCAGCCGAGCCACGGCGAGAGCAGCGCGAGCGCGACGCCGACGCTCGCGGCGATGCAGAGCGCGTAAAGTAGCGCCGCGACCGGTCCGCGCCGCGAGCTGAAGAGCCGGTCGGAGAGGATGCCCGCGAACACGCCGCCGAGGATGCCCGCGACGCACTGCATGAGGCCCCAGTGCTTCGGCACGTACTCGCGCTCCATGGCCCCCGTCTGCTGCGCGAAGATGTAGTACCAGTCCATGAGCGCCGCGCGCAGGTAGCCGCTGCAGAACTCGACGAGCGCGATCGAGAGGATGACCGGGTGCGTGAGCATCTTCTTCGCGACCGCGGCGAGACCGAGCGCGTGGCCGTCGTCGGCGCTCGAGGCGTCGGCGACGTCGAAGTCGGGGTGGCCCGTCTCGCCCGGCGTGTCGCGCACGACGAGGTAGTCGATCGCGAAGAACGCGAAGAGCACGGCGGCCGGCAGGAAGAAGGCGAAGGCGGGCGGGAAGCTCGCGAGCAGCAGGCGCGTCGGGTCGAAGGCGAGATACAGACCGAGCGAGATGAGGATCCCGAAGATGCCACCGAAGGCGCCGCGCTCGCGCAGGTGGAACCAGCTCGCGTTGACCTTCACGATCGAGACGGCGCCGAAGCTCTGGAAATACATGTTGAGCGCGTAGAGCACCGTGAAGGGAACGCGCAGGCTCGTGAACGCACCCGAGATCAGCGCGGCGCCCATCAGGAGGTTCGCGACCACCACGCCCGCGGTGCCGATGAGCATCGTCTTGCGGCCGCCGAGCTTGTCGGCGAGCGGTCCGTTGAGCAAGAACGAGCAGCCGTACACCATCGCGCCGATGGACTTGATCGTCCCGAAATCGGCGTTCGACATGAGCCCGAGATCGTCGAGCGCGCCCTTCGCGGCCGTCAGGTTGTAACGCCCCATGTAGAGAAAGGCGTAGGTCAGCCCGAGGGGGAACCAGTTGTAGAAGCGCCGCCGCAGGAAGCTTGGCGTGTGGCCGACGTCGACGCGGGGCAGCCGTGAATAGACGATGGCGACCGCGACCAGGAGGCCGAGGATCGAGAGGGCTTCCTCAGCGAGCGGGTGGAGGTGCATGGCGGCCGCAGGGTCGCACGCGCTGCGGCGCGTTGTCACCGTCGCGCGGGTGTCGGCTCGGGGCCGCGCGCATCACGGGAGCGCCGCCCCTTCAGCGTCGGGGTCGGGCAGCCGATGATCGCGAGGCCCCGGTGCGTCGGCGCGCCCGCGTGCGCCACGAGCCGTGGGCGCCGCTCCCCCGCCGCATGAACCTGTCCAGCCAGAGCTCCGCGATCCGCCGCGTCCTCGTCGTCGACGACAGCGCCGCATTCCGTCAGCTGGTGACGCGCTGTCTCGAGCGCAGCCCGCGCTTCCAGGTGCTCGGCGCGGTGGGCACGCTCGCGCTCGCGCGGGCGCGACTCGAGCGCGGTGACATCGACGCGGTGACGCTCGACATCGCGATGCGCGGCGAGAGCGGGCTCGACCTCCTGCACTGGGTGCGCCGTCACCACCCCCACGTGCGGGTCGTGCTGCTGAGCGCGGACGCGTCGTTCACCGGGATCGAAGCGCTCCTGATCGGGGCCACGCTCATCGCGAAGCCGACGGGTCCGGATGCCGAGGCGCGGCTCACCGAGGCGCTCGAGCGCGAGCTGTTCGAGCCTGCGTCGAGCGGCTCGCGCAGCGTCGCTCCGCCGCGCCCCGCGAGCGTGGCGCCGGAAGCGCGCGTCAGCGTGGCGCCGGGGACGCGTGGAAGCGTGTTGCCAGAAGCGCGCGTGACCGCGGCGCCGGGGGCGCTTGGGAGCGTCCTGCCCCGCGCGAGCTTGAGTCGGCCCGCGCCCCGCATCACCGCATCGCGCCCGGGCGCGCCGGACGAGGCCGCCGAGTTGCGTCCGCGCGTCAAGGTGCGCAGCGGGCCGGCGCTGCGCGAGCTCATCGCGGTCGGCGCCTCGACGGGCGGGCCGCCCGTGCTGGTGCGCTTCCTCCAGGACCTCGGCGCGGGCTTCGAGGTGCCGATCGTGATCGTGCAGCACATGGCTGCCGCGCACATCGGCTTCTTCGTCGAGTTGCTCACGCAGCAGAGCCGCCGCGCCGTGCGCATCGCGCAGCACGGGATGCTCCTCGAGCCGCGGATGGTCTACCTCGCGGGGGACGAGCGGCACCTCTGCGTCGGCCGTGACCGCGGCCGCCTCGTCGCGCTGCAGGACGACGGCCCGCCCGAACACCATTGCAAACCGGCCGTCGATCCGCTGTTCCGCTCGGTCGCCGCGGTGTGCCGGGCGTCGAGCGTCGGGGTCGTCGCCACCGGCATGGGCACGGACGGTGCGCTCGGCGCCGTGGCGCTGCGCGAGGCAGGCTCGCCGGTCGTGGTGCAGGATCAGGCCTCCAGCGTGGTATGGGGGATGCCCGGCGCGGTCGTGGCGGCCCACGCCGCCGACGCCGTGGTTCCAGGCTCGGAGCTCGCGGCCTTCGTGCTGGCGCGGACGAGCGGATGGAAGTCGCCCCACGAGGAGACGCGCGGATGAGCCCAGGCAAGAAGCCCTCCAACGTCGAGCGCGATCCCGAGACGCTCGAGATCTTCATCGACGAGTCCCTCGAGGCCCTGCAGCGCGACGAGCGTCTCCTGCTCGCGGCGGAGGGCGGAGTGCCGCACCCCGACCTGATGGGCGTGCTGTTCCGCGACATCCACACGATCAAGGGGACCTCGGGTTTTCTCTCGGTCGACCGCGTCCTCGCGCTCTCGCACACCGCCGAGGACATGCTCTCGAAGTTGCGCGACGGCTCTCTGACGCCGACGCCGATGATCTACGCGCGGCTGCTCTCGGTCTGCGACGCGCTGCGCACGATGATCTGCTCGGTGCGCGACACCGACGACGAGGGCGACGTCGACGTCGAGCCGCTGATCGCCGAGATCCGCGCCGATCTGCGGGGCGAGCCGGCGCCCGCCGCGCCGCGCCGCGGGCTCTCGCACACGCCGCCGACGGACGACGGCGCCAGCGCGCCGCACGCGTCGCCCGTCATCGTGGCGGGGTCCGTTCCCCCGTCTCCTCCGCCGGTGCGTGCCTCCTCGCTCGCGCCGCCCGCGCCGCCCGCGCCGAACGACGCCGACGGAGACGAGCGCACCGCCGAGGGCGCCCGCCGGGACGCCTCCGCGCCGAAGCCCGACGCGTCCGACGGCACGGTGCGCGTGAACGTCGCCGTCCTCGACAAGCTGATGAACCTCATCGGCGAGCTGGTGCTCGCGCGCAACCAGGTCGTGCAGGTCGTGCGCGCGGGCCGCGAGAGCGGCATGTCCTCGCAGGTCGCGCTCAACCGGCTCAACCTCGTCACGACCGAGCTGCAAGAGCAGATCATGAAGACGCGCATGCAGCCCGTCGCGCGCATGTTCGAGAAGATTCCGCGCATGGTGCGCGACCTCTGCAATTCGACCGGCAAGCACGTCGTCTCGCGCATCGAGGGCACGACCACCGAGATCGACAAGGCGCTCGTCGAGGCCATCCGCGATCCGCTGATGCACATCGTCCGCAACGCGATCGATCACGGCATCGAGGACCCGGCGACCCGCACCGCGATGGGCAAGTCGACGAGCGGCACCGTGACCGTGCGCGCGTCGCACGAGGGCGGGATGGTGCTCATCGAGGTCGAGGACGACGGCCGCGGCATGGACCCCATCGCGTTGCGCGCGCACGCCGTGAAGAAGGGGCTGATGAGCTCCGCCGAGGCGGTGCTGCTGACCGATCGCGAGGCGCTCGAGCTCGTGTTCCGCCCGGGCTTCAGCACCGCGGCGAAGGTGACCGACATCTCCGGGCGCGGCGTCGGGATGGACGTCGTGCGCACGCACGTCGAGCGGGCGGGCGGGCAGGTGGAGATCGAGTCCGCGGTCGGTCGCGGCACGTGCATGCGGCTGAAGATGCCGCTCACGCTCGCGATCATCCCCGCGCTGCTCGTCGAGGTCGCGGGGCATCGTTTCGCCGTCCCGCAGGTCAACCTGCTCGAGCTCGTCTACCTCGACGAGACCGCCGCCGCGGGCGCCCTCGAGCAAGTCCGCGGCGCGGAGATTCATCGGCTCCGCGGCGAGCTGCTGCCCATCGTGCGCCTCGACGAGGTGTTCCGCCTCGCGCGGCCCGCGGGCGCGGCGAGCGCGGCGCCCGGGACGCTCAGCATCGTCGTCGTCGCGATCGGGACACGTCGCTACGGCATCGTCGTGGACGCGATCCACGACACCGAAGAGATCGTCATCAAGCCGCTGCACGGCCAGCTCAAGCGCCTCGCCTGCTACAGCGGCGCGACGGTACTCGGCGACGGCGGGGTCGCGCTCATCCTCGACGTGGCCGGGGTCGCCGGGCTGTCGGGGATCGACCTCGCGGTGCAGCGCTCGGCCGGCGCCGTCGAGTCCGGTCCGGACGCGGGGCCGCAGCAGCGGCTGCTCGTGTTCCGCTCGGGCGACACGCAGTGCGCGGTGCCGCTCGCGATGGTGGCGCGGCTCGAGCAGGTGCCGCGCACGAACATCGAGCTCGTCGCTGGGACGGAACTCGTGCAGTACCGCGGCGGGCTGATGCCGCTCGTGCGGCCCGAGGCGCTGCTGCCGCTCGGGCGCGCGGCGATCATGGGCGCGGAGCAGGCCGTCGTGGTCTTCGACTTCGGGCAGATGATCGGCATGGCCGTCGACGCGATCGTGGACGTCGTCGAGGCGCGCACCGACGACGACGACCCGGAGGACGCTGCGCCGTTCACGCTCGGACGTGCCGTCGTGCAGGGGCGGACGACGCTCCTCGTCGACGTCTACCGCATCGTGCGCGAGCTCGCGCCGCACTTCGTCCGCGAGCGCCGCCGACCGGCGAAGCGCGGCCGTGTGCTCGTCGCCGACGACTCGAACGCGATGCGCGCCGCGCTGAGCGGCTACCTGCGTGGGCTCGGCCTCGAAGTGGTCGACGTGCCCGACGGAGACGCTGCGCTGCAGGCCGTGCGGGACAAGGCGCGCGGCCCGTTCGATGCGGTCATCACGGACCTCGAGATGCCGGGTACGGATGGCTTCGGTGTGCTGGCGACCCTCCGCACCGAGCTGCCGCACATGCCGGTGTTCGTCTGGACGTACCACCAGGACCCGATGTGGGCCGAGCGCGCGCTCGCGAGCGGCGCGCGGGCGTGCATCCACAAGCTCGAGCGGGAGCAGCTCATGCGCGAGCTCGAGCTGCTCGGGATTGGACCGCAGCGGCGCGGCCCGGACGATCGGAGGACCCTGTGAGCGTCGACGCGGAGACCTGGTCGCCGAGCGGGATCTGGGCGACGTTCCACCTCGCTGGGGAGCTCTTCGCCGTGCCCGTCGAGCACGTGCAGGAGGTCATGATGCCGCAGCCGTTGACGCCGGTGCCGCTCGCGCCGGCGCACGTCGTCGGGCTCATCAACCTGCGGGGCCACATCGTGCCGGCGGTCGATCTCCGCGCGCGCATGCGGGTCCGGCCCGACCCGGGCAACACGCCGGGCGGCGTCGTCGTGATCCGCTCCGGGGGCGAGCTGGTCGGGTTGCTCGTCGACGCGATCGGCGACGTCCTCACGCTGCCCGCGGCGACCTGGCGCTCGACCCCCGACACGCTGAACGCGCAGCACCGCGTCTTCGTGTTCGGGATCTGCCCGATGGCGGCGGGGCGGATCGTGCTCGGGCTGCGCGTCGACACGCTGAGCGGCGACGACGAGGCGGGCGACGGCGAGCCGCGCGGTGCCTTGCATGCCTGAATCCGCCGATGGCTGGGCGCTCGTGCAGCGCTTCATGGTGCGGGCGTGCGGCGTCGTGATGAGCGACGAGCAGCGCTACCTGCTCGATGCCCGCCTCGGACCGGTGGCGAAACAGCACGGCTTCGTGAGCGTGCGTGCGTTCGTCGACGCGGCGTGCGCCGAGCGGCCCGGCGAGCCCTTCGCGCGCGCGCTCGTCGACGCGATGACGACCCACGAGACCTTCTTCTTTCGCGACGCGGCCTTCTGGCGCTCCTTCGCGGAGGTCGTGGTCCCGCGGCTCCTGACGCGCGAGCGCACGGTCCCGCTGCGCGTGTGGTCCGCCGCCTGCTCGACCGGGCAGGAGCCCTATTCGGTCGCGATGACCTTCGCGGAGCGCGGGCCGGGCGCCCTCGAGGCGCTTGATCTCGTCGCCTCGGACGTCGCGGAGATCTCCCTCGAGCGCGCGCGGGACGGCGTGTTCAGCGCGCTCGAGGTGAGCCGCGGGCTCAGCGCCGAGCGGCTCGCGCGGCATTTCGACCCACACGGGGGCGGGCTACCGCATCAAGGAGCGGCTGCGCCGGTCCGTGCGCTGGGAGGTGCAAAACCTCCTCGCGCCGTCGCCGTATCCTGCCCGGCAGGACGTCGTGCTATGTCGCAACGTCCTCATCTACTTCGGCGACCGCGACCGGGCCGAGGTCACGCGGCGGCTGTTCGAGGCCGCTGCCCCCGGCGCCTTCGTCGGGGTCGGCACGACCGAGGTGATCAAAGGTCGCCCGGTCGCGCCAGGCTGGTTCGTGAGAGAGTCCTGAAGGAGAGCGGGGAAGACGATGAGAGATCTGCCGAGCCCCGAGACGCTCGCGAAGCTGGTGTCGGGTGTCACGAGCACGATGTTCGGGATGACCTTCAGCCTCTCGGAGCCGCTCGCGACGACGCCGTGGTCGCACTCGCAGGTCTGGCACACCGCGGTGTTGCCGATCGACGGTCCGCGACCGTTGACGATCGCCCTGTCGTCGGATCACGCTGGCGCCGACGGCGCTCTGCTGCGCGATGTTTTCCTGCCCCGTGGAAGAACTGGATGCGTCCATGATCGAGGACGCACTGAGCGAGCTGGTCAACATCGTGGCCGGGCAGGTCAAACGCCTGCTCGGCGTGGATCAGGCGCTCGGTCTGCCCCGCATGCTCCGCGCGAGCGGCGAGGGCGTGATCGACCACGGGTGGCGCAGCGCGACCATGCGGAGCGGGAGCGCCGAGGTACGGTTTTGGGTGGCGGTGACCGGGTGACGAGCGGGAAGAGGAGCTGACGATGCCGCGTGTACTGACAGTCGACGACAGCAAGGCCCTCCGCATGATGGTGCGCAAGCAGCTCGCGCCCCTCGAGCTCGAGCTCGAGGAGGCGGAGCATGGCGAGGAGGGGCTGCAGAAGCTGCGTGAGAACCCCTTCGATCTCGTGCTGCTCGACGTCACGATGCCCGTGATGGACGGTCCCACGATGCTCCGGCGCATGCGCGAGGGCGGCAATCGGACGCCGGTCATCATGCTCACGGCGGAGTCCGGGTCGGCGATCATCGGCGAGGCGATGAAGCTCGGCCTGCAGGACTACATGCTCAAGCCGATGAAGCCCGAGGAGCTGCGCGCCAAGGTGTGCAAGATCCTCAAGATCGATCCGCCTGCCGTCGTCGACGCGGCGGGGCCCGAGGGCAACGAGGACGCGACGCACATCCTCTGCATCGACGACATGGAGAACGTGTCGGCGAAGCTGAAGTCGTTGCTCCCGGAGGGCGACGTCGTCCTCGACTGGTGCATGACCGTGCCGCAGGCGCTCGAGCTCTGCCGCCGCAAGAAGTACGCAGCGATCCTCGTTGACAACACGCTCCCCGACACCGAGCCGAGCGTGGTCGTGCGGCAGCTGAAGGTCCTTCAGGACGCGGCGCACTTCGCGCTGATCGCGCTCCGCACCGACACCGTCGGCCAGGAGGTGACGCGCTCGGGTTGTCAGAGCTACCTGCCCAAGCCCTTCAAGCCCGAGCCCGTGGCCGAGCTGCTCGAGAAGATCGGCCGCAAGCAGCAGCTCGTCCGGGTCGAAGGGGACGTCCTCACGCTCGCGCCGTGCGGGGCGGACTCGGGCATCGACCGCTACTTCACGCGCATCCGCACCTCCGTGAAGGAGGCGCTCAGCACTGCGGCCCAGGGCTGCTACGACGCGGTCTTCGTGGACGTCACGGAGATGCCCCGCGAGGCGGACCGAGCGGTGCGCCTGATCGTCGAGATGCGGAAGTCCGCGGGCGAGCTCGGCATGGAGACGCGCCTCATCGGCTCGCCGGAGATGCAGAAACTCATGAAGGGGTTCACCGACACCGCGGACGTGCGCTTCTTCCAGACGCTCGCCGACGCGCGCGGCGCCTGACCCGGAACCGCGATGAATATCGACGATTTCAAGGCCAAGCTCGAGCAGATCATGCTCGCGCGCATCGAGGGGGATCGCCTCGGGCTGCCCGCGATGCCGTCGATCGCTGCGCGCTGCATCGAACTGACGCGCATGCCCGACGTGCGGATCGGGGAGATCGTCGCGCTCGTCGAGCGTGATCCGGTGACGACGGCGAGCGTGCTGAAGGTCGCGAACAGCGTGGCCCTCGGCGCGCGATCGCCGGCGGCGGGGATGCTCCAGGCGGTCAACCGCGTCGGCCTCGACAAGCTGCGCACGATCCTGATGCAGGTCTCGGTGCGGCAGATCTTCCAGTCGCGCGACCGGCGGATCGGCGACGCCTTCCGCGGCCTGTGGAAGCACTCCATCGCCGTCGCCCTGCTCTCGCGCGATCTCTCGCTCTCGCTCGGTTCGCTCGACCCCGAGGCGGCGTACCAGGTCGGCCTGCTGCACGACGTCGGCAAGCCGGTGGTCGCGATCATGCTTCTCGAGGCCGAGAAGACCATGACGGGCAAGACCAAGCTCGAGTGGATGAACTCCGACCAGTGGATGACCATCGTGCAGGATCTGCACCGGCCGGTCGGCCGCGCGCTCACGCGCAAGTGGGGCCTCCCCGAGGAGGTGCTCGACGCCATCGAGCGCTGCGACGACTACGACCCGACTGCGCGTCTCAGCATCGGCAACGTGACGCGTTTCGCCAACGCGGTCTGCAAGCAGCGCGGCCTCTACACAGGGACCTTCGACACGGTCGCGGTCGACGTGCTCGTGATGATCGGACGCTCGCTGCTCGGGCTCGAAGACGAGACGGTCGACAAGATCACGCGTGACCTCGCCGAGCGCACGGCCGAGCTCGCGAGCTGAGGGCCGCATGCGCCCGTCGGACTGCCTCGATGCACCGCGTCCGTCGTCGCCGAGGCGCGGCGCCGGCTCGCTGCGGCCCGGCGCAGGGTTGCTGTGGAGCGTGGCGCGGCCGGGGGCGCTCGCCGCGGCGCTGTGGCTCGGGGCGGGGGGGTGCGGACGCGAAGAGCGCGCCGTGCGCGAGTGGCGCGCGAGCGACCACGCGGAGCCGGGCGTCGGCGAACCCACCGGTCAGGCTGCACCGAGCGCGGCGCCGGGCGCGGGTGAGCCCGCTCCGGCGGGCGCGGTGCGCGATCCGGGAGCGGCGCCCTCCAGCGGGCCGCCATCCAGCCCAGAGGCGCAGGAGGCGCGCGCGGCGGCCGAGCTCTACGGGGTGATCTGCGCGTCGTGCCACGGCGCGGGCGGCGACGGCGATGGGCCCGCGCGGCCGCCGGGTGTCGCCATGCCGCGCTTCGCGGCCGCGGCCTGGCAGGCGTCGCGCACGGACGAGGCGCTCGCGCAGGTGATCGTCGAGGGGCGCGGGACGATGCCGCCGTTCGGCCAGCAGGTGAACCCGCGCGGGGTCGCGGCGCTCGTGCGGCATCTCCGGTCGCTCGGTGCGTCCGACGGCGCGGCGTCGGGTGCGGAGGGGCCGGGGACGGTCGGCGCGCCTCCGCCCGCGACCGCGGCGGGCCGCGGAGACGGGTGACCCCAGATTCGCGTCATGCGATTCGCGAATCACCGATCGTGTGTCGGTCGGTACGCGCCGTGACGTCGAAGGGCTCTGCCCGCGTGAGCGTGGGCTAGCGTGTCGCGCGGCGTGGACGGGCTCGACGTGTGGGTGGCGGTCGTCCGCCGGGCCCTCCTCGCGCGCGCCGTCGTGCGGGCGTCGGGGTGGGTCGCGATCGCGGGCGGCGCGGGGGTGCTCCTCGCGGCCGCGACCGTGCCGGGGCTCGTGCGTGCGCCGTGGCTCGGCGTGCTCGCGCTCGGCCCGCTGCTCGGCCTCGCGCTCGCGCGGCGGGGGCAGCCGCGCGACGCCGACGTGGTGCTGTACCTCGACGGGCGGCTCGGGGCGTCGGCTGCGCTCGTCACCGCGTGGGAGCGCGCGCGGTGCGGGGACGCCGCGCCGGCGGCACGGTGCGCGCGGCGGAGGCGGCGCTGCGCGCGGCGCGGCCGGGCGACGTGCGACCGCGCATCGTCGGGCGCGCGAGGTGGGCGGTGCCGTTCGCCGCGGCGCTCTGCGGTCGCTGGCGTCGCGGTGCCGGGGCCGCAGCCCGCGCCCACGGAGCCCGACGCCGCGCGTGTCCGCCTCGCGGGCGGTGAGGCGCTGCGCCGGATCGAGCGGCTCCCGGAGGCGGCGCGAACGCCCGAAGAGCGGCGCGCGCTCGAGGCCGCGGCGCGTGCGGCGCGTGCGCTCGCGCAGGGCCTCGCCGAGCGAGGCTCGGGATGCGCTCGGATCGCGTGCAACGCTGCGGGAGCAGCTCGAGGCGGCGCGGTCGCGCGAGACGCCCGGCGCACGTCGCGCGCGGACGCGGCGGTCGATGCGCTCGCGGGCGAGACGGCGCTGCAGCGCGCGGTCGCGGAGCGCAGGTCGAGGCGCTCGATCGCGCCGTGGCGCGGGCTGCGGCGCGTCGTCAGACCGCCGACCGCGAGCGCGCGCGGGCGGCGCTGCGCGCGGCGGCGGGGGCGGCTGCGGCCGAGGGCGACGCGGCGCTCGAGCGGTCGCTGCTGCGTCGCGAGGCGATGCTCGCGCGCCGCGCGGAGCAGGCCGCGCTCGCGCGCGAGCTGCTGGAGTCGATGCCCGAATTGCGCGCCGAGGGATGCGGCGCGCGCTCGAGCGGCTCGAGCGGGACGGCGACGGCGAGGGGCTCACGCGCGAGACGGTCGACGCGATGCGCGAGGCGTGGTCGCGCCTCTCGGCCGAGGAGCGCCGCCGTTTCGCTCAATGCGGTGCGCGACATGCAGCGTGCCGAGAACGCCGCCGCGCGCGACGCGCAGGCCGCCGCGGACGCGCCGCTCACCGCCGACGAGCTCGAGCGGAGGCTGCGCGCGGCCCTCGCCGATCTCGACGCGGTCGGCGATCGCGTCGCGCGCGCGGCCGCGGGGGGGCAGCGCGGGGTCCCAATCGCGCGCGCCGGCGCGGGGGCGGGCCAGGCTGCTGGCGCCGGGCAAGGCGCGGGTCGGGGTGCCGGGCAGGGCGCAGGCGCAGGTCAGGGCGCGGGTGCCGGGCAGGGCGCAGGCGCGGGTCAGGGGGGCGGTGCCGGGCAGGGCGCAGGCGCAGGTCAGGGCGCGGGTTCTGGGGGGGGGGCGGGGGCGCGCGGCGGCGAGACGGCGGCGGTCGCGGCCACGGACGGCGCGCTCGCGCGCGTTCGGCCGCTCGTCGATCCGACGGGGACGCCGAGCTCGCGCATGGACAGCTGGGAGAACCCCGAGGGGCAGGCCCTTCCCGCCGGGCTCGCGGAGGGCACGGCCACCGGAGGCGCGGTCGCTGGGGAGGTGGGCGCGGTCGAGCGGGCCGCGGTGCCCGAGGAATACCGCGCACAGATCCGACGCTTCTTCGGCGAGCCTTGAACGTGGTGCGATGCGTGGCACGGGAGGGACGATGACGACTGCGGAAGCGACGGACGTCGAGGGCGTGCACGGGGACATCGCGCGGCTGCGGGACGCGCTCGCGTGCGTGATCGTCGGGCAGGAGTCGGTCATCGAGGAGGTGCTCATCTGCCTCTTCGCAGGCGGACACGTGCTGCTCGAGGGCGCGCCGGGCCTCGGCAAGACGCTGCTCGTGCGCACGCTCGCGGAGGCGATGGCGCTGCGCTTCTCGCGCATCCAGTTCACGCCCGACCTGATGCCCGGCGACATCGTCGGCACGAACGTCGTCGTCGAGGACGAGCGCGGCCGCAAGCGCTTCGAGCTCTCGCGCGGGCCGATCTTCGGGCAGCTCGTGCTCGCCGACGAGATCAACCGCGCGACGCCGAAGACGCAGAGCGCGCTGCTCGAGGCGATGGCGGAGCAGACGGTCACGATCGCCGGCACGCGGCACACGCTCGAGGAGCCGTTCTTCGTGCTCGCGACGGAGAACCCCATCGAGATGGAGGGCACGTACCCGCTCCCCGAGGCGCAGCTCGATCGCTTCCTCTTCAAGGTGCTCGTGCCGCAGCCCGACGAGGACGCGCTGGTCGGGATCCTCTCGCGCACGACGGGTGTCGGGCGCAGCGAAGCGCCGCGCGTGCTCGATGGTCCGCGCCTGCTCGCGATCCGCGCGCGCGTGCGCGACGTGCCGATCGCCGAGCCGATCCTGCGCTACATCGCGCGGCTCGTGCGCGCGAGCGATCCGTCGCAGCCCGGCGCGGCCCCGAGCGCGAAGGCGCTGCTGCGCTACGGCGCGGGCGTGCGCGCGGGGCAGGCGCTCACGCTCGCGGCGAAGGTGGCCGCGCTCATGGCCGGGCGCGAGCACGTCTCGTTCGCCGACGTGCGCCGCGTCGCGCTGCCAGCGCTGCGGCACCGGCTGATCCCGGGCTTCGAGGCGGAGGCCGAGGGGATCACGACGGACGCGATCGTCGCCCGGCTGCTCGCCGAGGTGCCCGAGGTCCCCGCTTCGGTGACGGCGATCGCCGGATGAGCGCGCTGCAGCGGCCGCGGGGACGGTGGGGGATGGTTCGCGGCGGCTGGGCCATCGGGCTCGCGCTCGCGATGTGGGGGGCCGTCGCGGCACCGCCACGCGTCGTGGCGCAGGCGCAGCCCGTCGACGTCACCCTGCAGGGGATCTTCGGCAATGATGCCTTCTTGCAAGATGGTCATGACGCAGTCGTCTTCGAGGCGCACAACCGCACGTCGCGCACGCTGCGGGGGCGCGCGGTCGTGGCGGTCGAGCCGGCGTTCGGCGAGGGGGCGCGGATGCGCCACGAGGTGCCGCTCGATCTGCCGCCGGGTGCGCGTCGCCGCGCGGTGTTCACGGTGTTCGCCGGCAGCGGTGGGACGCGCCTGACCGGGACGTTCGAGCACGAGGGGCGGCGCTACGCCTCGCGCGTGCTCTCGCTCGCCTACGCGGCGGGCGGGCGCTCCGTGGTGCTGCTCGCGGATCCACCACGCCTGCGGAGCGGGCTGCTCGATCTGCAGATCGAGCTGCCGCTGCCGGGCATGCCCAGCAGCGCGCGCGTCGTGCCGGTGCCCATCGGCGTCGCGACGCTCGACCCGCGCACCGGGGATCCGCTCCTGCCCGAGCGGAGCGTCGCGTACGCCACCGTCGCGGCGCTCGTCGCCGAGGCGCCGGTCCTCGCGCGCGCGTCCGCGACGCAGCGCTCCGCGTTCGAGGACTGGCTGCGGTCGGGCGGTCGCTTGCTCGTGATCCCGCGCACCGAGGGGGACCTCCGCGACCCGGCGCTGCGCGGTCTGATCGGAGACGTCGCGCGGGATGCGTCGTCCGCGCTCCCCGTCGCGTCGCGCCTCGTGCCGCCCGCCGAGGCGGGTGTACGGCTGCGCTGCGGTGCGGGTGCGCGCGCGGAGGCGTTCGGCTGCTCGCGGGCGCTCGGCTTCGGGCGCGTGTACGTCGCGGCGTACGACGCCAACACGGCGTCGAACGCGACGTCCCCCGAAGTGCGCGCGCTCGTGCAGGCGATCGTCGCCGAGGCCAGCGCATCCACGGCCCCGGCCCCGCTGCTGCGCCACGGCGGGCAGGAAGAGCGCGCGACGGAGCCCTCCTTCTTCGCCTCGATCGAGCGCGGCGTGCACTTCCGCGCGCTCCGTGCGGCGCTCGACCCCAACGAGAACTACCGCGTCGGGCTGGTGGTCGCCGCGCTGCTGCTCGCGCTCTACGTCGTGGTGGTGGGGCCGCTCAACTTCGCGTTCGTCGCGCGCCGCGGCCGCCCGACGCTCGCGCTGGTGACCACGCCCGCGCTCGCGGCGATCGGGCTCGCGCTGATGCTCGCCGTCGGGCTCGTCGGCAAGGGCGTGCGCATGCGCTACCGCCGCGTGGAGTTCGCGGAGGCGATGGAAGACGAGCGGCGCGCGACGACGCGGCGCTACACGGCGTATTTCCTGACGCGGCCCGCGGCCTTCGGGCTCGCGGCGGCGCCGGGGAGCGCGATCACGATGGTGCCGGGCGCGGGCGGGGACGTGCCGCCCGTCGCGTTCGACGACGGCGCTGGGGGGCGGCTGCGGGAGGTGCGGGGACGCCTCTGGCAGACGCTCGTCGCGCGCGAGGACTCCGTCGCGGACCTCGGGGGCGCGGTCTCGTTCGAGCGCGTGGGGACACGGCTCGCCTTCGTCCGCAACGGGCTCCCGGGCACGCTGCGCGGCGCGGTGGTCGTCGACCCGTTCGGCGCGTTCTACGCGGTGGGTGACGTGCCGCCGGGGGGCCGCGTGCCCGTGCCGACGGTCGCGCGCGCGACGCTCGCGGCGCCGGGATCGGTCGCTCCGGCCGACGGGAGCGACCCGGCGGTCGCGGCGCTGGCGCGCAGCCTCGGCCTCGCCGCCGAGGACGACCTCGACCTGCTGCGCGGGCTCCTGTTCTTCCTCGGCGGCAGCCCCGCCGCGCCCCCCGTCCCGACGCTCCTCGCGCGCCTCGAGGGACCGGGCCACGACGCCGCCGCGGGCCGGTTCGCGCGCGACGAGGAGCACCGCTTCGTGCGGATCGTGCCGCGCGGCCCGGACGTGCCGCTCGCCGCGCTGCCGCCGCCGTCCACGCAGGAGGCCGAATGATCCGCGTCGAGGGGCTGTCCCACCATTTCGGCGGTTTCCACGTGCTGCGCGACGTGTGGTTCCACGTCCCGCGGGGCGAGATCTTCGGCTTCATCGGGCCGAACGGGGCGGGCAAGACGACCACCCTCCGCATGATGGTCACGCTCCTCGAGCCGGACGAGGGGCGCATCCTCGTCGACGGGATCGACGTCGTCGAGCGGCCTGCGGACGCGCGGCGGATCATCGGCTTCATGCCCGACTCTTTCGGCGTGTACGACCGCGTGACCGTGACGGAGTACCTCGAGTTCTTCGCGGCCGCGCACGGGGTCGCGCTCGGCGCGCGCGATCGGACGGTGCGCGCGGTGATGGACCTGACCGAGCTCGGGCAGATCCGCGAGAAGCTCGTCTCGGATCTGTCGAAGGGCATGAAGCAGCGCCTCGCGATCGCGCGCACGCTGCTGCACGACCCGCAGGTGCTCGTGCTCGACGAGCCGGCGAACGGTCTCGACCCGCGCGCGCGCATCGAGATGCGCGGGCTCATCGAGGAGCTGCGCGGGCTCGGCAAGACGATCGTGCTCTCGTCGCACATCCTCACCGAACTCAGCGACATGGTCGGCGCGGTCGTCATCCTCGAGCGGGGGCGGGTCCTCGCGAACGGGCTGGTGGGCGAGATCGGCCGACGATTGCGCCCCGATCGCGGCGCGCGGCTCCGGCTGCTGCACGCGCCGGAGGGCTGCGAGGAGGCGTTCCGCGCGGTCCCCGGCGTGGTGTCCGTTGCGCGGCGCGGCGTCGACGTCGCGGTCGCGTACACGGGCGGAGACGACGTCGTCGCGGCGCTGGTCGCGCGCGGCGTCGGCGCGGGGCTGGCGATCACGCGCGTCGAGCCGGATCAGGACGACCTCGAGCGCATCTTCCTCGAGGTCACGCGCGGAGACCTGCAATGAGCGCCGCGCCGCCGCTCCCGCCGCCCACCGTGCCGGCGCCCTCGGGGATCGCAGCGCTGCGGCAGCGGCTCACCGAGGCGCTGCGCGACCCGAACCCGATCCTCGTCCGGGAGCTGCGCGCGATCTTCCGCACGAGCCTCTTCATCCGCTTCCTCTACGTCGCGACGGCGTTCGTCGGCGTCGTCGTAGTCGCGGGCGGGGCGATCGCCGCCGCGGGGCCGCTCGCGCCGGGCGATGTGGGCGAGATCGTGTTCCAGACGTTCTTCGCGACGGCGCTGCTCGTGACCGCGCTGGTCGCGCCGGGCTACGCCGCGACGACGATCACGGGCGAGCGCGAGTCGCGCACCTACGAGTCGCTGCTGCTGAGCGGGATGTCCCCGGGGCGCATCGTGTGGGGGAAGTTCGTCGCGGCCTACGCGTCCTTCACGCTCGTGCTGGTCGCGCTCGCGCCCGTCGTCGGCGTGGCGTTCCTCTTCGGCGGCATCTCGCCCTGGCACGTCGTCACGGGCTACGTCGGGCTGCTTTACGTGCTCGCGACGGCCATCGCGGCGGGCGTGGCGGTGAGCGCGCGGCTGCCCTCGACGCGCGTCGCGATCGTCGTCGCGGCGCCGCTCTCCTTCGGTGCCGCGATCGTCGGGACGAGCACGCTCGCGGGGCTCGGCGAGCTGGCCCGCGACGTCTGGGGCACGGGGATGGCGGGGCCGTTCTGGTTCACCGATGCGATCGTCGTGCGGTTCGGCGAGTGGGACACGTTCGGGCTGCTCGTGGTGCTGCCGACGTACCTCGTCGTCATGGTGACGTGGTTCTTCCTCGCGACGAGCGTCGCGGCGGTGCAACCCGCGGCCGAGGATCGCAGCACGCAGCTCAAGGTGTGGTCGATCGTCGCGGTGGCGGGCGTCTGGGCGATCGCGGCGGGCGTGCTCGCGCTCATCTCGCGCCCCGACGACCGCGCCACCGCGGGGCTCGTCGTCGCAGGGGTCGGCATGGCCGGGACGGTGGCGCTCGCGCTGCTCTTCAGCGACGAGCCGCCCCTGCCGCCGCGGGTGGCCCCGGCGCACAGTGGGGCTCCGGCGCACAGTGGGGCCCCGGCGCGCGCCCGGCCGCTCGCGGCGCTCCTCGGGCCGGGCGCGGCGCCGACCTTGCGCTTCACGGCCGTCGTCGTCGTCGCGCTGGCCGCGGGCGCGACGCTCGTGCCCGCAGCGATGCGGCACGCGCTCGACCGGCGCTTCGCGGAACACTGGCGCTTCGACGTCGCGTTGATGACCATCTTCCTGGGTGGTGTCGCGTCGACGCTCTTCATCGCGAGCCTCGCGGCGTGGCTGCGGATCGTGCTGCGCAGCGGGCTCGCCGCGCGCGTGCTCGCGCTCTGCGTCTGGGTCGTGCTGCTCGTGCTGCCGCTGCTCGCGCAGCTCGTCGTGTCGCCAGGCTCCCTCGTGGAGCTCGACGAGTCGGTGCCCCTGCTCGCGCGGCTGTCGCCGCTCGCGCCGCTCTTCGTCGCTGCGGGGCTCGCCGGCAAACACCTGACCGCCGGGGCGGCGTTCGCGGCCATCGCGCCGCTCGGGCTGTACGCGCTCGGCGCCGCGGTCCTGTGGGCGCTCACCGAGCGCCGCGTCGTCGGGATTCGCGCGGAGGTCGAGGCGCGGCGGGCACGGCAGGCCGCCCGCGCTGCGCAGGCCGACGCCGCGCGTGCCGGCTCCGCGGGGCGCGGGGCGGCTGAGACCGCGCAGGGGGAGGGCGACGCGGCGTGAGCACGCTGCTCGACCCGGCGTTCCTGCGGCGGCTCGCGCGGCTGCGCGTCGTGGCGCGGCGTCGCTTCGCGGGCTCCGCGGGCGGGGCGAGGCGGTCGCTGCGGCGCGGCGCGAGCGCGGAGTTCGCCGACCACCGGCCCTACTTCGCGGGCGACGACGTGCGGCGCATCGACTGGAACGCGTACGCGCGACTCGAAGAGCTCGTCCTGCGTCTGTACGTCGCCGAGGAGGAGCTGACGCTCTACCTGCTGCTCGACACGAGCCGCTCGCTCGCGCTCGGGACGCCGCCGAAGTTCGACGTCGCGCGGCGCATCGCGGCGGCGCTCGGCTACCTCGGGCTCACGGGCAGCGAGCGCGTCGCGGTGGTGCCCTTCGCAGGGGCGCTCGGTCGCGGTCTGCCGCCGGCGCGCGGGGCCCGCCGCGTGGGCGCGCTGCTGCGACATCTCGACGCGCTCACGCCGAGCGGCGAGACGGATCTCGCGCGCGCGGTCGAGCAGTTCCTCGCCGGGGCGCCGCGTCCCGGGGTCGTCGCGGTGATCAGCGATCTGCTCGACCCGGGCGGCTACGAGCGCGCGCTCGACCGGCTCGCGGCCGCGCGGCACGAGCCCGTCTTGTTCCACGTCCTCGACGCCGAGGAGCTCGCGCCGACACCAGGCGGCGACCTCGTGCTCGTCGACGCCGAGCGCGGCACGCGGGTCGAGGTCACGCTCGACGCGCGCGCGATCGCGGCCTACCGCGCGCGGCTCGACGCCTTCCTCGCGGGCGTGCGCGGCTACGCGAAGCGGCGCGGCTTCGCCTACGTGCTCGCGGGCGGCGACGTGCCCTTCGAAGAGGCGCTCCTCGCCTGGCTGCGGTCGGACGGATGACCTGGCTCTCGCCGCTCTCCCTGCTCTGGGCGGGGCTGCTCGTGCCGCTCGTCGCGCTCTACGTGCTCAAGCGCCGGCGCCAGGCGCGGGAGGTCGGCTCGACGCTGCTCTGGGCGCTCGCGCTCCGCGACCTGCGCGCGGAGAGCCCGTTTCGTCGGCTGTTGCCGCAGGTCGCGCTCGCCTTGCAGGCGCTCGCCCTCGTCGCGGGGGCGGTGGCGCTCGCGCGGCCCGTGGGCGCGGGTGACGCGCCGGCGGGCGCGCTTCTCGCGGTGGTGATCGACACGAGCGCGTCCATGGCGGCGAGCGCGGCACCCGCGACGCCGGGCGCCGTGACGCGGCTCGCCGAGGCCGTCGAGGCGGTGCGCGCGCTCGCACGGGGGCTGCCCACGGGCGGCACGATGACGCTCGTCGAAGCCGGGCCGGACGCGGCGGTGCTCACCGCGCCGACGCGCGACCGTGGTGCGCTCGAGCGTGCGCTCGCCGCGGTGCGAGTGCGGGGCGCGGGCGCCGATCTCGGGGAAGCGGTCGCGCTCGCGGCGGAGCGGGTACGCGGGGCGCCGGGCGGCGCGCGCATCGTGGTGTTCACCGACGCGGCGGGCGAGGGCGCGCAGGTGCTCGACGGGGGGCGCGTCCCGGTCGAGGTGCGCCGTGTCGGGGTGGGCGGCGCGGCAGCGGACAACACGGGCATCGTGGCGGTCGACGTGCGCCCGCGCGAGGGCGCGGAGTCGCCCGATCGTGCGGAGATCTTCGTGCGGCTCGCGCGCTTTGCCTCGCGGTCGGCCGAGCTGTACGTGACCGCGAGCGTCGAGGGCGGCGGCGTCGTCGCCTCGCGAAAAGTGACCATCTCCAGAGATGGTCGTGCGTCGATCGTCATGGCGGCCGATCTCCCGCCCGATGCGGCCGGCCGCGGCGCGCTGGTGCGCGTGTCGTTGTCGCGTTCGGGCCGCGCCGTCGACGCAGGCGCCGAAGACGCGCTCGCGCTCGATGATCGCGTGGTCGTCCCGGGACCGGGCGCGCGGCGGCTCCCGGTCTTCCTCGTCGGCCCGACGCCAGAGCCGGTCGAGCGTGCGCTGCGGGCGGATCCGGGGGTCGAGCTGTTCGCGACGTCGCTCGCCGCGCTCGCGCGGGAGGCGTCGGCCGAGCCGCTCGATGGGCTCGTCGTCTACACCGGGGAGACGCCCGCGCAGGCGCCGCCCGGGGACTCGCTGGTCCTCGCGCCGACGGGCGCCGCCGTCTTCGGTGCGCCGCTCGGTCCCGAGGTGCAGCGCCCGCGCCTCGTGCGCTGGGAGGAGGGCGACCCGCGCCTGCGCTTCGTCGCGCTCGGTGAGGTGCGCGTCGCGGCGGCGCGCACGGTGCGCGGCGGGCTGCCCGCGCTCATCGCGGCCGACGTCGGCGCCGTAGCCGCGGTGCAGCAGCGGCCGGCGGGCGAGACGACGATCCTCGCCTTCGACCCTTCGCGCAGCGACTGGCCCGCGCGCGCGTCGTTCGTGGTGTTCCTCCGCAACGTCGTCGAGCGTGCGCGGTCGCGGCGGGCGGCGGGCGGCGTCGCGCCCGGCCGCTGCGGAGAGCCGCTGCGGATCCCGGCAGCGGAGGGCGCCACCGTCGAGGTCGAGACGCCCGGCGGCGCCGCGCTCCGGGCCGTCGCGCGCGGCGGGCTCGCGCTGGTACCGGTCGGCGCGGAGGCGGGCGTGTACGGCGTGCGCGTCGGGGAGCGGCGCACGTTCGCGCTGCGCAACCTGCTCGACGAGCGCGAGAGCGACGTGCGGCCGCGCGCGCGCTTCGAGCGCGGCAGCGCGGGCGGCGTGGTGCGGGCGGTCGCGCAGCGCGAGGCGACGGCCGAACTCTGGCCGTATCTCGTCGGGGGCCTGCTGCTGCTGCTCGTGCTCGAGGCGCTCTGGGCGACGCGCGCGGGGGCGACGTGATCCGCGTCGGTGCGCCGTGGCTGCTCGCGCTCGGCCTGCTCGCGTGGGCGCTCGTCGTCGTGCGGTTGCGGCGCCTCCCGCGCGAGCACGCGGGCGCGCGTCGGCGCGGGGTGCAGGGGCTCATGGCGCTCGCGGTGCTCAGCGGCGCGCTCGCGCTCGGCGGTCTCGAGTGGGGCACGCGGCGCGATCGGCTCGCGGTCGTCTTCGCGCTCGATCGCAGCCGCTCGGTCGAGCGCGCGGGGGATGCGGGCGCGGCGCGGGCGCTCGCTGGGATCCGGCGCGCGGTGGGCGCGATGCGGCCCGACGATCGGGCGGGGCTCGTCGTGTTCGGCGCCGAGGCCGCGACGGAGGTCGTGCCCGCGCCGGCGCCCGTGATCGGCGCCGTGCAGGCGAGCGTCCCGCGCGATGCGACGGATCTCGCCGCCGCGATCCGCCGCGCGCTCGGCGATCTACCGGCCGACCACGCGGGTCGGATCGTCCTCGTCTCCGACGGCGTCGAGACGCGCGGCGACGCGCTCGCGGCGGCGACGCTCGCGGCCGCGCGCGGCGTGACCATCGACGTGCTCCCCCTCGAGCGCGCCCCGGTCCGCGAGGTGGCGATCGAGCGCGTGCGCCTGCCCGAGCGCGCGGACCCGCGCGAGCCGATCGCGCTCCGCGTCGTCACGCGCGCGACGCACGAGGCCGAGGTCGATCTCCGCGTCCTGCGCGACGGCGAGCCCTGGCTCTCGGCGCGCACGCGCATCGGCGCGGGGGACGACGTGCTCACGGTGCGGGACGTCGCCGCCGAGCCCGGGGTGCACCGCTACGAGGTGCTGCTCGATCCGGTGGAGGCGGGCGCGGACGCCGCGCGCGAGAACAACGCGGGCGGGGCGTTCGTGCGGGTGTCGGGCGGTGCGCGGGCGCTCGTGCTCTCCGACCGGCCGCCCGAGGCGGAGGCCCTCGTCGCGTCTCTCGTGGGCGCGGGCTTCGAGGTCGCGCTGCGGGACCGCACGGGGGTGCCCGCGGATCTCGGCACGCTCGCGGGCTTCGACCTCGTCGTGCTCTCGGACCTCGGCGCGCGCGCCTTCACGACCGCTGGGCTCGCGCAGATCGCCGCGTGGGTGCGCGAGCTCGGGGGCGGGCTGCTCATGCTCGGCGCGCGCGACGCGTTCGGGCTCGGCGGCTACGCCTCGACGCCCGTCGAAGACGCGCTCCCCGCGACCTTCGACCTCCGCAAGCGTCGTGACCGGGCCTCGCTCGCGATGGTGATCGCGATCGACAAGAGCGGCTCGATGAGCGTGGAGGTGTCGCCCGGCACGACGAAGCTCGACCTCGCCAACGAGGCCGCGGCGCGCTCGGCGCTGCTGCTCTCGCCGCTCGATCGCCTCGGGATCGCGCACGTCGACACCGAGGTCGGGTGGACGGTGCCGCTCGGCCCGGTCGACGATCCGTCGCAGATCGCCGCGCGCGTGCGCCGCGCGACCGTGGGGGGCGGCGGCATCTACGTGGACCCGACGCTCGAGGCCGCGTACGGCGCGCTTCGCGGGGAGCGCGCGCAGCTCAAGCACCTGCTGCTCTTCAGCGACGGCAGCGACTCCGAGGAGATGCGCGCCGCGCGCGGGCTCGTGCGCGCCGCGGTCGGCGCGCGCATCACGACGTCGGTCGTCTCGATGGGCACCGGCGCCGACACGCCGGAACTCGAGCAGCTCTCGCGGCTCGGCGGCGGGCGCTTCTACATCGTCGACGACCTCCACGAGCTGCCGCGCATCTTCACGCAGGAGACGCTCGAGGCGAGCCGCGCGACGGTCGTCGAGCAGCCGACGCGCCCCCTCCCGGGCGTCCCCTCGCCGGCGACGCGCGGGCTCGACCTCGACGCGGCGCCACCGCTCGCCGGCTACGTCGTGCTCAATCCCCGCGCGCGTGCGCAGCGCGTGCTCGGCGCGACGCGGGAGGACCCGCTCCTGCTCGTCTGGCAGTACGGGCTCGGGCGGAGCGCCGTGTTCGCGGCGGACGCCGGGGCGTCGCTCTCGCGCCCCTGGCTCGGGTGGGACGGATACGGCGCGCTCTTCGGGCAGCTCGCGCGGGACCTCGCGCGCTCTCCGGAGCGGCGTGACGCGCGCGTCGCCACGGAGATCGTGGGGGGACGCGGCCGCGTGCGCGTCGAGGCGGTCGACGCGGACGGGCGCTACCGCAACCACCTCGAGCTCAGCGCGACGGTCGCCGGGCCCGGGGGCGAGGCGCGCGACGTCGCGCTCGTGCAGACGGGCGCCGGACGCTACGAGGGCAGCTTCGAGGCCGACGCGCCGGGCTCCTACCTCGTCACGGTCGGCGAGCGCGGCCGCGGACTCGTCGGCAGCGCGGGCGCGGTGCGCGCGGCGGGCGACGAGCTGCGCGGCGAGGGCACGGACCACGCGAAGCTCGCGCAGATCGCCGGGATGACCGGTGGCCGCGTCCTGCGTGACCTCGGCGCGGTCTTCGGCGCGCGTCCCCCGCCCGTCGGAGCGTTCGCGCCGCTCTGGCCTGCGCTCGTGCGGCTCGCGCTCGTGCTGCTGCTCGCGTCGGTCGCGCTGCGCCGCCTCGTGCTGCCCGAGCGTCTCGTCGCGCGGCTCGTCCCGGCATGGCTGCGTGCGCGTGCCCGCGTGGCACGGCGTCCCCGCGCAGCGGTGCCGACCAACGTCGACGCACCGGCCGTGGCGGACCCCGACGCACCGACCGCGCCGCGCGCGTCGGTGACGCCTGCCGCCGTGCGCGCTCCGGCAGACGCCCCGGGCGCTTGCCGACTGCCGCCGCGGACGCGTCGCCGCGGACGCGTCGGCCTCGTCCACGCCGTCGCGCGCGCCGCCCGCGTCGCTCGCCGAGCGCCTGCTCGAGCGGCGCAAGAATCGCTGATCGCCCGACGTTCGCGCGCATTACGCTCACGCCGCCATGGACACACTCCCTGCCGAGGCTCCGCGCGCGAGCCGCACCGCGGTCATGGTCGCTGCGCTCCGCGGTCGCGCGACCGCACGCGGCGACGGACTCTGCGACGACCGGTTCGCCGCCGCGCTCGCGGGCGACGAAGGGCTCGCCTACGCGGCCGACTACGAGCGCGCCTTCCCGCACATCGAGGCGTGGATCGCGACGCGCACGGCCGCGCTCGACGCCGAGGTGCGCGCCAGAATCTCGAGTGGATTCGGGCAGATCGTCGTGCTCGGTGCGGGGCTCGACACGCGCGCCGCGCGTCTCGCGATGCGGGGCGTGCGCGTCTTCGAGGTCGACCAGCCCGCGAGCCAGGCGGACAAGCTCGCGCGCCTCACGCGGCTGCCGACGTACCCGCGCGACGCAGCCACGTACGTGCCGTGCGACTTCGCGCGCGAGGACTTTCTCGACCGCCTCGTCGCGCGTGGCTTCGACGTCGGGCGCCCCGCGCTCTTCGTGTGGGAGGGCGTCACCTACTATCTCCGCGAGCCCGCGGTCTGCGCGACGCTCGCGCGCCTCGCGCAGGGCTGCGAGCCACACTCGATCGTCGCCTTCGACGTCGTGCGGCGGCGCTTCGCGGCGGGCGAGATCGACGACGCCTCCGACCTCGCCGCGCGCGAGGGCGTCGCGCAGCTCGGCGAGCCGCTGCACTTCGGCACGAACGACCCCGTGCGCCTCGTGCACGACGCGGGCTTCCGACGCGTGAGCGTGCAGGGCTTCGACGCGCTGTCGCTCAACCTCTCGGGCGTGTACGCGCCGGAGCGTCGCTTCCGTTTCCAGTCGCTCGTGCGCGCGAGCGTCGCGGGGAGCCTCGCGTGAGCGCGCCCGGCCCCACGCTCGTCCACGTCCGCGCGGCGGGGCGCGAGACCACGGTCGCCGTGCACCGTGCGCGCGCGCCGCGTGTCGGCGTGCTGCTCTTCGTGCATGGGGCGGGCTGCGACCGGCACGTCGCCGATCCGCTCGCCGAGGCGCTCCCGGAGCTCGACGTGATCGCCCCCGATCTGCCGGGGCGCGGTGGCACGCCCGGCGCGCCGTGCGCGTCCGTCGCGGCGCTCGCGACCTTCGTCGGGGGCGTGCTCGACGCGCTCGACGCGCCGCGCGCCGTCGTGTTCGGGCATTCGCTCGGCGGCGGTGTCGCGCTCGAGCTCGCGGCGACGCGCCCGCTCGCGGGGCTCGTGCTCGCGTCGACGGGCGCGCGCCTGCGGGTGCACCCGAGCGTGCTCGAGGCGATGCGCGTGCAGGCGTCGTCGTCGACGGAGAGCGCGTCGCTCCTCGGCTGGTCGCCCGGCGCCGATCCCGCGCGCATCGCCGCGATCGATGCGCACGCGCGAGCCGTGCCCCCTGCGACCTCGCTCGCGGATTGGCTCGCCGCGGACGCCTTCGACCGCCTCCGCGCCCTCGACGCGATCGACGCGCCCGCCCTCGTCCTCGCGGGCGCCGACGATCCGCTCACGCCGCCGAAGTACGCGCAACACCTCGCGGCGACGTTGCGCGGCGCGCGCCTCGAGATCTTCCCCGGCGCGGGCCACATGCTCCCCCTCGATCAGGCGCCGCGCATCGCGCCCCGCGTGCGTGACTTCGTCGCCGGGCTCGCGTGAGCGAGGGCGCGTCCTCGCCCGCATCACGCACCTCGCTGCGTGAGCTTGCGGTGCTGTTCGCCCGCCTAGGCGCGACCTCGTTCGGCGGCCCGGCGGTGCACGTCGCGATGATGCGCGAGGAGGTCGTCGTGCGTCGCCGCTGGCTGACGGAGGCGCGCTTCCTCGATCTCGTCGGCGCGACCGCGCTCATCCCCGGCCCGAGCTCGACCGAGCTCGCGATCCACATCGGCTGGGAGCGCAGGCGCTGGACCGGACTCGTCGTCGCGGGCCTCGCGTTCATCGTGCCGGCGATGGCGATCACCGGCGCGTGCGCGTGGGCCTACGTGCGCTTCGGCGCGCGCCCGTACGTCGGCGGGGTCCTCTACGGCGTCAAGCCCGTGATCCTCGGGGTCATCGCGCAGGCCATCGTGGCCCTGGCCCCGACGGCCGCGCGTGACCTGCGTCTGCGCGTGCTCGGCGTCGTCGCGCTCGTCCTCGCGCTCGCCGGCGTGGGCGAGCTCGCGATCCTCGTCGGCGCGGGGCTCGGGATGTGGCTCTCCGCGCGGGTCGCCGGCCCCGGGCGCCGCGGTCCCGGTCTGCACCAGCTCGCACCGCTCGCCTCGCTCGCGGCCGCTGCCGGCAGCGTCGCGGGCGCACCCGCGCTCCCCCCGATCTTCCTGATCTTCGCGAAGATCGGGGCGGTGCTCTTCGGCAGCGGCTACGTGCTCGTGGCGTTCCTCCGCGCTGAGCTCGTCGCGCGGCTCGGCTGGATCAGCGACGCGCAGCTCCTCGACGCGGTCGCCGTCGGGCAGGTGACGCCGGGCCCCGTCTTCACCACCGCGACGTTCCTCGGCTACGTGCTCGCGGGCGTCCCGGGCGCGCTCGTCGCGACCGCGGGCATCTTCGCGCCGGCGTTCGTCTACGTGGCGCTGAGCGGCCCGCTCGTGCCGTGGATCCGCCGCTCGCCGGGCGCGTCGGCCTTCCTCGACGGCGTCAACGTCGCCTCGCTCGCGCTGATGGCCGCGGTGCTCGTGCAGCTCGCGCGCGCGGCGCTCGTCGACCTGCCGACGCTCGCGCTCGGCGTCGGCGCGGCCTGGCTGCTCGTGCGTCGGCGCATGCCGGTCACGCCGCTCCTGCTCGGTGGCGCGCTCTGGGGCGCCTCGCTCGACGCGCTCGGGTTCGCGCGCTGATCGGCGCTCACCGCCGCGTCGACACGCGCGTGCGGGGGCATGCGCGCGGCCCGCTCAGCGCGTGCGCACCTCGATGTCGAGGCTCTCCTCGACGCCGACCTTTTCCATCGCGCGGCGCAGCTGAAGGAGGCCCGTCGCGCGCGGCACATCCGCCTGCACCACGATGCGGAAGAGCGTCGCGCCCGTGAACGGCGCGCTCCACTGCGTCGTCTCGAGCGACACGATGTTGATCGCGAGCGCCTCGAGCGCCGCGGCGATGGCGCGCACGATGCCTTCTCGGTCGAACGACTCGGCCTCGATCGTGACGGGCAGCGCCTCGCCCTTCCTGTGCTCTTCGGGGCTGCGCGTGCGCCGCGAGACGAACGCCGCGCCCGTCTTCGGCTCGAGCTGTGCGAGCTCCTGCTCGACGCGCGCGATCGCCTCGTCCGGACCGGACACGAGCGCCATCATGCCGAACTCGCCGCCGAGCACGGCCATGCGGCTGTCTTCGACGTTCGCGCCGCGCTCGGCGAGGAAGGTGGTGAGGTCGGCGACGAGGCCGGGGCGATCGGGCCCGAGGGCCGAGAGGACGAGGTACGAGGTGCTCATGCGTGGTTCATCGAGTGGCGACAATCGTGGAAGAGGGTGTTCGGTACGCGTTGGCCGGCCTGCCGCGCGTCAGCCGGTCTGCGGCGCGTCGCTCCCGGGGGTGAGACGATCGAGCACGGCGCGGTCTCCCTGGAGCGCCGTGCGCTGCAGGTAGAAGTCGAGCCCGCGTTCGCCGCCGAGCTCTTCGCCGCCGCCCGCGCGCCCCGGTCCGCCGTGCACGCACGAGGGCAGGACCAGACCCGGCGAGATGGCCTGATCGGCGACCTTGCTGCTGCCGATGAGCAGCCGCCCCGTGAACGGCGCGATGCCCGCGACGAGCACCTCGAGCGCCGCGCGATCGTCCGAGTACACGCTCGAGACGAGCGTGCCGCCCCCGCGCGCGACGAGCGTGGCGGCGTCGTCGGCGTCCGCGTAGCCCATCAGCGTCGCGCAGGGCGCGAAGACCTCGTGCTCGTGAACGATGTGCGCCCCGTGCGGCGCGTCCGCGCGCAGGAGCAGCGGCTGCATGAAGTAGCCGCGCCCCGCCTCGACGCCGATCGGGGCCACGTGCTCGGGGCTGCCGTGCACGAGCCGCGCGCCGCCCGCGACGAGCGCCGCGACGCCCGCCCGCGCGTCCGTGAGTTGCTGTGCCGTCGCGAGCGGCCCCATGCGCACCTCGTCGTTCGCCGGGTCGCCGTACTTGATCTCGCCGAGGCGTGACGCGAGCTCGTCTTGGAGCGCGTCGAGGTGCGCGCGCGGCGCGAAGACGCGGCGCGTCGCGGTGCACTTCTGCCCCGTCTTCTGCGTCATCTCGCGCACGACGTCGCGCACGAACATCTGCCAGAGCTCCGACCCCGGCTCGACGTCGGGCCCGAGCACGGCGGCGTTCAGCGAGTCGGCCTCGATGTTCACGCGCACGTTGCGCTCGACGGCGGCGCGCAGCTGCCGCATCACGCGCGCCGTGCTGCTGCCGCCCGTGAACGCGAGCACGTCCTGCGGGCCGAGGTGATCGAGCAGGTCGCCGGCCGAACCGCACACCACCTGCAGCGCGCCCTCGGGCAGCACCTTCGCCTCGTGCAGCCGCTCGACGAGCCGGAAGGTCGCGAGCGCCGTGCTCGTCGCGGGCTTGGAGACGACGGGCACGCCCGCGAGGATCGCGACGGCGGCCTTCTCCGCGAGGCCCCACGCCGGGAAATTGAAGGCGTTGATGTGCACCGCGACGCCGCGGCGCGGCGTCTTCACGTGCCGCCCGAAGAAGCGCGCGCTCCGCGTGAGCTGCTCGCCCGCGCCGTCCGTGAGCGTGCGCGCGTTGCCGAGCTTCTTCCCGAGGGCCGCGTAGAAGGCGAGCGTGCCCGTCGCGCCGTCGATGTCGAACTTGGAGTCCGAGCGCGTCGTGCCGGCGTTCACCACCGACGCCTCGATGAGCGCGTCGCGCACCTGGTGGAGCGCTTTGCTCATGCCCTCGAGCACCGCACCGCGCTCGGCGAACGTCATCGCGCGCAGCGTCGGGCCGCCCGTGTCGCGCCCCCACGCGAGCGCCTCCGCGAGGTCGAGCCCGCGCGTGCTCGTCACGGCGACGGGGGCCTCGGTCGCCGGGTTGACGAGCGTCGCGTGGCCCGCGGCATCGCCGGCGACGAAGGTGCCTTTCAGGTAGCTCTGGAGCGTGATCATCGACGTGCCTCCACCGATCGAAAGAGCGGCGGAGGATGCCGCAGCGGCACCCCGGCGGCCACACGAAAGCTCACGCGAAATGGGCCTGCGCCGCGCGCGTCGCCGTTGCGTCGGTCGCGTGACGTTCGTGATAGCGTCGCCATCGCCGACGGCCGGTCGTGACGCGGAACACGCGTCCCGTCGCGGCCTTCCCCCGGAGCCACCCGCATGAGCCAGACCGTCCCCGCGACCGCCGATCCCGAGGCCTCGCGCTTCCCCGCCGGCATCCCCTTCATCGTCGGCAACGAGGGCGCCGAGCGCTTCAGCTTCTACGGGATGCGCGCGATCCTGAAGACGTACCTCGTCGTCCTCTACCTGCGGAACGTGCTCCCCGAGGTCGCGGGCGAGGCGGCGGCGAAGGCGGCGAGCAGCAAGGCGACGGCGGTCACGCACCTGTTCTTCGCGGGCGTCTACGCCTTCCCCATGATCGGCGCCGTCCTCGCGGATCGCCTGCTCGGCAAGTACCCCGTCATCTTCTGGCTCTCGCTCGTCTACTGCGGCGGCCACGGCGTGCTCGCGCTCGCCGGGCGCTTCGCCGCCGGCGAGAACTGGATGCTCGCCGAGTACGGGTTCTATTGCGGCCTCGCGCTCATCGCGATGGGCTCGGGCGGCATCAAGCCCTGCGTCAGCGCGAACGTCGGCGACCAGTTCAGCGAGAAGAACCGCGGCCTCGTCACGATCGTCTTCCAGATCTTCTACTTCATCATCAACTTCGGCTCGTTCTTCTCCACGATCCTCACGCCGATCCTCAAGGACAAGTTCGGCGCCGAGGTCGCGTTCGGCGTGCCCGGCATCTTCATGGCGCTCGCGACGATCGTCTTCTGGATCGGGCGCAACCGCTTCGTGCGCGTGCCCCCGAAGCCGGGCGGCAGCCTCGGCCTGCTCGACTCCGTCGTCACCGTCCTCTTCTTCTCGCCCGTGATCGCGATCATCGCCGCGGTCTTCGTCGTCGCGAGCGACTTCAAGGCCCCCGAGCGCGGCGCGCTCTCGGCGAGCGCGTTCTACGGCGAGTACATCCGTGAATACCTCGCCTTCCTCGCCGGGCAGGCGTGGCCGTATTTCGCCGCGTCCGTCGCGGCCGTCACGCTCGGCGCCGTGCTCTTCTCGATCCGGCAGCGGCGCGCGTCGGACACCGGCTTCGTGGCGATGCTCTTCTACGCGCTGCGGCACCGCGGCGAGCGCAAGCCCGGGCAGTCGATGTTCGATCTGGTGCGCGAGAAGTTCGGCGAAGAAGCGGGCGACGGCCCGCCCGCGGTCATGCGCATCGTCGTCGTGTTCTCGATGGTCAGCGTGTTCTGGGCGCTCTTCGATCAGCACGCCTCGACGTGGATCACGCAGGCGCAGGCGATGGATCTCACCATCACCGTGCCGCGCTACACGTTCGCCTTCGTCGTCTACGGCACCGTCGCGCTCGCGGCGTTCGGCGGCGTGTGGCTCTTCTCGTGGATCTCGAACCTGCGCGTCCCGCGCAAGGTCACGCTCGGCGTCGTGGGGGCGTGGGTCGTCGCGGGCGTCGCCTGCGGGATCGCCGATCTCCTGACGCACGAGTTCGTCGACCAGGCGCTCAAGGCCGAGCAGATCAGCGCGCTCAACCCGCTGATGGTGATGATGATCATCCCCGCGCTCGGCGCGTTCGTGTACGGGCCGCTCGAGGCGCGCGGCATCACCGTGAAGCCGCTCCAGAAGATGAGCGTCGGCATGTTCCTCGCGGCCGTCGCGTTCGCCGTCGCCGCGCTCCTGCAGCAGCGGATCGAGGCCGCGGGCGAGGGCCACGTGCCGGTGCTCTGGCAGTTCGGCCAGTACATCGTGATGACGACGGCGGAGGTCCTCGTCAGCGTGACCGGCCTCGAGTTCGCCTACACGCAGGCGCCGCGCGCCATGAAGAGCACGATGATGGGCGTCTGGCTGCTCTGCGTGACGTTCGGCAACGTGCTCGTGGCCTTCCTCGCGCCGATGGAGGCGATCCTCGAGCTGTCCCAGTTCTTCTGGGTCTTCACGGGCCTCATGGTCGGCGCCGCGCTGCTCTTCACGCTCCTGGCGTGGACGTACAAGGGCAAGAGCTACCTGCAGGGCAGCCCCTCGCACTGACCGCGGGCCGGGCGCGCGTCCCCTTGTTTGCAACCCGGTTGCAACAACACTTCGGACGCGCTAAGCCCGGCCGCGCATGCTCTTCCGCTTCTGCCGCCCCGCCTCCGCGCTCGCGTTCGGGGCGTTTCTCGCCGCCGCCGCGGGCGCGCATGCGCAAGACGCGGGCGTCGCGGTCGACGGCGGGGTGCCGAGCGTCGCGGTCGACGGCGGGGTCGCGGTCGACGGCGGGGTCGCGGTCGGCGCGCAGACGCCCGCGGGCGATGCGCCGCCGACGGGCGGGGGCGGCGCCCTCGCGCTCGAGCCGCCGCGTCTCGTCGAGGCGCCTCCGCCCGATTACCCGCCGGAGCGCATGGGCGAGGGCACCGAGCCCACCGTCGTCCTGCACGTCCTCGTCGGGGCCGATGGGCGCGTGCGCGACGCGCACGTCGAGGTCTCGATGGGCACGGACTTCGACGTGGCCGCGGCCGAGGCCGTGCAGCGCTGGACGTTCGCGCCCGCGCGGCGCGGGTCGCAGCCGGTCGCGAGTCGCGTGCGCATCGCCGTGCATTTCACGCTGCCGGAGGTCGAGGTCACCCAGCCCGACGAGGCGCCTTTCGTCGAGCGCCACGCGCCCCGCCGCCGTGCGCGCCCGGCCTCGCCCGCGTCGCCGGCGACGCCCACCCCCGCGGCCGAGCCGGCGTTCGGTGCCCGCGCGAGCGCGGACGTCGTCGCCGCTGAGCGCCGCGATCAGTCGCGCACCGGGAGCGACGTCGTCGTCGATCGCGATCTCCTCGAGGCCGCGCCGCACGCCGACGCGGGCGAACTCCTGCGCACCGCGCCCGGCGTCTACGTCGCGCGCCCCGAGGGCGACGCCGTCGCGCACCAGATCATGTTGCGCGGCTTCGACGCCGAGCATGGCCAGGACCTCGCCATCTCTGCAGGGGGTATCCCGCTCAACCAGCCCTCGCACCTGCACGGGCAGGGCTACGCGGATCTCGGCTTCGTGCTGCCCGAGGTCGTGCGCTCGCTCCGCGTGACGGAGGGCGTCTACGACCCGCACCAGGGCGACTTCGCCGTCGCGGGCAGCATCGACCTCGAGCTCGGCATGCGCGAGCGCGGCGCGGTCGCGCGCACGACGTACGGCAGCTTCGGCACCTTCCGGCAGTTCCTCGCGTGGGCCCCCGAGGGCGAGCGCGACGAGACCTTCGGCGCCTTCGCGTATCGCCGCACGAACGGCTTCGGGCAGAACCGCGCGGGCGAGTCGGGCACGCTGATCGCGCAGTACGGCTTCGGCGGCGGCGCATGGCGCGGCGTGCTGCACACCGCGCTCTCCGGCGCGCGCGCGGGGCTCGCGGGCGTCGTGCGCCGCGACGACGTCGACGCGGGGCGCGTGGGCTTCTACGACACCTACCCGGACGCGACGGCCACCTCGCAGTCCGCGCTCTCCTCGCGCGCGCAGCTCGGCGTGACGATCGATCGCCGCGGTGAGGCGCGGCGCGCGCCTGCGCCTCGGCGCGTGGACATCGCTCACGCACCTGCGCGTCCGCACGAACTTCACGGGCTACCGCGAGCGCTCGCGCACCAACCCCGATTGGGTCGGCCGCGGCGACCTCAACGAGCAGCTCAACGACGCCGTCTCGCTCGGCGCGAACGCCAGCTATCGCCTGCGCACCTTCGCGCCCGCCTCATGGGCGCGCGGCACCGTCGAGCTCGGCGCGGTGGCGCGTCTCGACCGCATCGAGCAGGCGCAGAACCTCCTGCAGGCGCCGCAGAACGAGACCTGGGACCGCCGCGTCGACGCCACCTTGCAGACCCTCGACGTCGGCGCCTTCGTCGATCTCGACTGGCGCTTCGCGCGCGTGCTGCGGCTCCGCGGCGGCGTGCGCGCCGACGCGCTCGCGTACGACGTCGACGATCGCCTCGGCAACTTCATCCCGCGCATCCGCCCGGACGCGTACATCGTCGGCTATCGGCGCACCGCCTTCGGCCTTGCCGCGGGTCCGCGCGTGACGCTCGAGTACGCGCCCGTGCCCACGTTCTCGGCCTTTGCGTCGTACGGCGAGGGCTTCCGCTCGCCGCAGGCGCGCACGCTCGACGAGGGCGAGACGACGCCCTTCGCCCGCGTGCGCTCCGGCGACGTCGGCGTGCGCTGGCGTCTCGACACGCGCGGCCGTCTCGACGTCACCGCCGCGGGCTACCTCACCGCGCTCTCGACGGATGTCGTCTTCGAGCCGGAGAGCGCGCGGCTCGAGCCCGTCGGCCCGACGTCGCGCCTCGGCGCGGTGCTCTACGTGACGGCGCGCCCGTGGACGTGGCTCACGGCCTCGGGCTCCGCGACCTTCGTGCGCGCGACGCTGGATGCGCCGCCCGTCCCGACCAACGCGAACCCCAACCCGCCCTACGAGCCCGGCCAGCTCTTGCCGTACGTGCCGCCCGTCGTGCTGCGCGTCGACGTCGGCGCCAAGCACACGCTCGCGCGCGTCGGCGGCGGCGACCTCGCGGGGCGCGTCGGCGTCGGCTTCTCGTACCTCTCGTCGCGCCCGCTGCCCTTCGGCGCGTTCGCGGATCCCGTCGCGCTGCTCGACGCCTCGGCGTCCCTGCGCTGGCGCTGGTTCGAGCTCGGCGTCGAGGCCTTCAACCTCGCGGACACGCGCTACGCGGCCACCGAGTACTCCTTCGCCTCGACGTGGAGCACCACGGAGACACCTTCACGCCTGCCCGCGCGGCACCTCGCGGCGGGCGCGCCGCTCACCGTGCTCGGCACGCTGGGAGTGACTCTGTGATGTGCCCCACCATCGCACGGATTCTCCCGATTCTCGCCCTGTGCGCTGCGTGCGGCAGCACGGGCCAGGACGTGTATCCGCTCCGCGTCGAGGGCGCGGGCACGGCCACGGCGACGCTCACCGTCCCCGCGCGCGAGCCCGAGGCGTGTGCTTCGCCCTGCGCCTGCGACGGTGGCGACTGGCAGGTCACGCTCGAGCGCGCCGACGTGGCGTTCGGACCGCTCTACCTCTGCGCGAGCGTGCGCGCCGAGCCCGACCTCTGCCCCGAGTCGCTCGCCGAGCTGCTCG
Organism: Polyangiales bacterium; assembly: GCA_964202905.1. GTDB lineage: Bacteria > Myxococcota_A > Polyangia > Polyangiales > JADJQN01 > CAIUAC01. The sequence continues at coordinate 46,826 of CAXNJO010000012.1, read as the reverse complement.
ACGTCGGCGTGATCGACGCGCTCGACCCCACGCCCGCCCTGCTCGGCGAGGGCCACGCGCTCACGGGACGCGCGCAGTCGGCCATGTGGGACTACGGCCGCTCCTGGCTCTTCACCTCGGCCGGCGTGCGCCCCGATGCCATCGCGCCGGAGGGTCACTCGCTCGTCCTCCGCGGCAGCGCGACGCGCGGCGCGACGCGGCTGCGCTTCGCCGCCGACGTCGACGTCGATCCGAGCGAGGCCGGCCTCTACGGCGTGCAGAGCGCGCCCGTCCGGCGCGATCTCGCCGGCCCCTCCGAGCGCCTCCTCGTGCGCGTCGATCCGGGCGCGTGGGTCGCGCGCGTGAACTTCGACGCGCTCGCTTGTGCGCGCGTCGCGGCCACCGACGAAGACGTCGTGATCGCGCCCGGCACCACGGCCTGGAACGCGCTCCACGGCGCGATGACCAACGCGCGCCTGCCCGCGATCACCGGGGAGTCGAGCGTCACGCCTTGAGTCTGGAAGTCCCTCTCCCCCTCACCGATCAGGAGTCACCGCCCATGTCCACGAAGTCTCTCGTACGTCCCTCGGCGCGCCTCGCCGCGCTCTCTCTGCTGTCTCTCGCGCCGGTCGCTGCGGGGTGCGGCGACGACGCCGCGCCGCTCGGCACAGGGAACGTCGAAGTGCGTCTCGAAGCCGAGGAGACGATCACCGCCGGCATCGCCGCCGGGGCCGCCGAAGACGAGATCAGCGATGGCTGGACGGTCGCGTTCACGAAGTACGTCGTCGCCGTCGGACACGTCGAGCTCGCGCGCGCGGCGACGCCCGACCCGCACTTCCACGCGGAGACGGAGTACGTCGTCGACCTCAAGGCCCTGCCGCCGACGGGCTTCCTGCTCGCGCGCTTCGAGGGCGTCTCCGCCGAGCGCTGGGACGAGTTCTCGTACGAGCTCGCGGCGGCCTCGGCCACCTCGACGCGCGACGCGAGCGTCTCGCAGGCCGACTTCGACGAGATGGTCGCCGGCGGCCTCAGCTACCTCGTCGAGGGCACCCTCACGAAGATGGGCGGCGAGTCCTGCGTGCCGGGCGCGGCGTGCCGCCCCGCCTCGTCGATCGCCTTCCGCCTCGGCGTGCCCGTGCCGACCGTCTTCAGCGACTGCGAGGCCGAGGAGGGCGCGCCCGGCGTCGCCGTCGCCGCGAACACGACCACCTCGGTCAACGCCACGCTGCCACGGCGACCACCTCGTTCTTCAGCGCGTTCCCGACGGGCGAGGAGGCGCTCGTCCGCCGGGCGCAGTGGCTCGCGAACGCAGACACGGACGGCGACGACACGGTCACCCGCGCGGAGCTCGAGGCCGCCGACGCCGCGGGCCTCTTCCCCGCGCCCGACTACTCGCTCACCGGCGCGCCCTTCGCGATCGAGTCGGGCTGGGACTTCGTGCTCGCGCAGCTCAAGACGCAGGGCCACTTCCAGGGCGAGGGCGAGTGCCTCTGGGACGGCACGGGTCACGCGCACTGATCCCCGCGACGGGCCGCGGTGGACGGCGTCGCGCCCGCACGGCGTCGCCATCGCGCCTCAGATACATCAGCAACCTCATTGCGGCGGCGCGGGTCCCCGCCTAGGATCGCGCCCATGGTAGCGAGCAAGACACAGCGTCGAACCGAGCTGAAAGAGCGCCTCCGTGAGGCGGGTCTCCGCGCCACCGGCCCCCGCCTCGAGGTGCTCGCCGCCCTCGAGGCGCAACAGGGCGCCGTCACGCACGGCGACCTCGCAGACCGCCTCGCCGATCAGGGGATCGACCGCGCCACGGTCTACCGCAACCTCACCGATCTCACGGAGGCGGGGATCCTCCGCCGCACCGACCTCGGCGACCACGTCTGGCGCTTCGAACTGATCGCGGGCGAGGGCGCGCACGAGGCCGCGCTCCACCCGCACTTCATCTGCGGCGAGTGCGGCACCGTCTCGTGCATGCCGGACGTCGAGGTCGTCGCGCCGCGCAGCGCGCAGCGCACGCTCCGCCGCCCGGGCACCGCGATTCAGGTGCGCGGCACCTGCGACGCCTGCGCCTGACGCATCACGCCTCCTGAGATGCCATTGCTGTTGCAGTAGACTTGCAACTGGTTGGTGGCCCGTTCATCCTCGGCCGATGTCGAGGACCCGGCTCCCCATCGTTGCCCCTTCGCACGAGGCCGACGCGCTGTCGGGCTCTGCGCTCGTGGTGCTGGGGCACGTCGTCGGGGACCTCCACGTGGTCGAGTGGACGGGCGTGCTGATGATGCTCGCCGGCGGTCTCGGCGAGCACTTCCGCCTCGTCCGCGCGGCCCGCGCCGCCGCCGTCTGAGCAGCGTCCACCGGCGTCTCGCGACGGCGAAGGAAGTGCGCCGTTCACGCATCTCGGTGTTAGTAGAATCTTGGTTGTTTTTGCAACACGAATGCATTATGGTGCGCGCCCATGCAGATCGACGCCACGTCCTCGCGCTCCGTGAAGCCCCGGTCCGTCTCGTATCGGCTCGGGCCCGATCCCGCCGTGCTCGCCGCCGTGCGCGAGCCCGGCGTGCTCCTCCCCGGCTGGGAGCGCGGCATCCCCGGGGAGATCGCGGCGTTGCTCGACGCGCGTCGCGTCGGGGAGCGCGACTTCTTCGAGGGCCACGCGGACGTTGCCCATCCCGCGCTCTTCGACCGCGCCGCGATGGAGCACCCGCCCGACTGCCCCTTCGACGCGAACCGCGAGATCGTGAGAGACGCTGCAGCCGTGCGCCGTCCCGCGACGGGCGACGTGCTCGGGATGCGCGGTTCGCTCGCGCCGGGCGGGCGTGGCGCCGTGCATCGCTCGCCGCCCATCGAGGCCGAGGGGATCGCGCGGATCGTGCTCGTCGTGACGACGGTCGAGCGCCCATGAGCCGGCGCACGGACGGCAGCGCGTCGTGACGGGGTGGTCGGTGCTCTGGCTCGGCGTGGGACTCGGGCTACGCCACGCGATCGACGCGGACCACGTCGTCGCGGTCTCCGCGCTCGTGCAGCGCGAGCCGGGGCTCTGACGCGCGGCGCGCATCGCGGCCCTGTGGGGGACGGGCCTCTACACGCAGCACCTCCCGAGCGAGTTTTCGATGCAGCTCACGCGCGCGGGCGTCACGAAGCTGCCCGACGCCGAGGCGGAGCTGCGCGCGACGCACACGCACGACGAAGAGGTGGGCTCGGTCTCGATCCATCTCGAGGGCGCCATCGACGAGAAGCGGCTCGAGGATTGGATCTCGACGCTCCTGCGCGCGCAGGGCAACGACATCTTCCGCATGAAGGGGATCCTGAACGTCCGCGGCATGGACAACCGCTTCGTGTTCCAAGGCGTCCACATGCTCTTCGATGGGCGCGAGGACCGGCCGTGGGGCGACGCGCACCGGGCGAGCGACCTCGTCTTCATCGGTCGTCGCCTCGATGGCGACGGGCTGCGCCGGGGGGTTGAACGATGCCTCGCGTAGGCGACGCGCCGCCGCGCGCGGACCACGAGCTCGCGCCCGCCTGGCGGCAGAGCGTCGGCGACTACGTGACCGCGGCGACCTTCACGCCGGATGGATCGCTGTGCCTCGTCGGGGCCGGGAACGGGGACGCGATCGGGCTCGACGGTGAGACGGGCGTCGAGCGTCTCCGCGTGCGGGCCCACGCCGATGGTCTCCTCGGCGTCGCGATCGCGCCGGACGGTGCGCGCTTCGCGACCTGCGGCCACGCGCCGAGCGTCCGCCTCTGGAGCACCGCGGGCGCGCCACTCGCGGAGTTGCCCGGCGGGGGAGCCGCGTGGGTCGAGCACGTCGCGTGGGCGCCCGTCGGTGGGCTGCTCGCGACGGGCGCGGGGCGTCGCGTCCGCGTGTGGACGGCCGAGGGCACGCTGCGCTTCGAGTCGGAGCCGCTCGCGAGCAGCGTCACCGGGCTCGCCTGGCGCAGCGACGGCAGCGGTGTGCTCGCGTCCTGCTACGGCGGCGTGACGCTCTTCCCCATGGTGGCCGGCGCGCGCGAGCGCACGTTCGCCTGGAAGGGCTCGCTCATCTCCCTCGCGCTCAGCCCCGACGACAAAGTCGTCGCCTGCGCGAGTCAGGACTGCGCGGTTCACTTCTGGCGTCTGTCGACCGGCAAGGACTCGCAGATGAGCGGCTATGCGTTCAAGCCGCGCGCGCTCGCGTGGGACGACGAGGCGCGGCTGCTCGCGACATCGGGCGACGCCGACGTCACGCTCTGGGACTTCCGCGGCAAGGGTCCCGAGGGGACGCGGCCCATCCAGCTCGAGGGCCACAAGGCGCTCTGCACGCGACTCGCGTTCGCGCCACGGAGCGGCATGCTCGCGAGCGGCGCGCAGGATACCTCGGTCCTGCTCTGGGAGCCCCGGCGCGGCAGGCGGCCCGTCCGCTACGCGTTCCTCGACGACGAGATCACCGCGCTCGGCTGGCATCCGCGGCAGCGTGCCGTCTTCGCGGGCGACGCCGCGGGCAACGTCGCGCTGTGGAAGGCGCCGTGAGCCTCCGTGGGGGCGCGGGCGGAGATGCGGCACGGAGCGCGGCCGTCCGCGCGCTGAAGGCGAGCGTCGCGGCGCTCGTCGCGATCGGACCCGACGACACGGTCATGGTGAGCGAGCTGCGCTGCACCGAGCCGGGCTGCCCGCCGCTCGAGACGGTGGTCGCGGTGCTCCGATCTGGAGAAGCTCCGAAACAGTACAAAATTCACAAAGCGGTCCTCGAGGTGAGCGACGACGATGTCCGCGCCGCGCTCGCCGTCGGGGCCGCGCATGTCCATGGCGCGTCCGGTCGCGTCGCAGCGCCTGCGCGAGGCGCCCCGGCGCCCCGGCCTCACGAGGGCGCCGTGCACGAGGCGGGCGCGTCGTCGCCCGTCTCTGCGGGTCCGAGTCGCGCTGGCGTCACACCGTCCACGTCGGCGTCTCGTCCCCGGCTCGAGCATGCGCTCCGCGACGGGGTGCTCGTCGGCGTCCCCGGTCGCACGCGTGCACCATGTCGTGTCCCCTGCACGCGCCCGCTCGATCCCGCGCTCGATGCGCAGCTGCGCACGTGGCTGCGCGCGCGCTCGGACATCCCGCGCGAGGCGCCGATCCGGCTCGGTGAGTGGATCTCCACGGACGTGCGCTCGTTGCCGCACGCCGTGTGGATCGTGGTCGGCGACGGTGCGTCGGCCCGGGATGCAGTGCTGCCATGCGCGTCGGCTGCGCTCGTCGCCGCGGACATCGCGGCGCTCGACTTCCGCGCGCGCGGCTGAGGCATGCGCCGCCGCGGCGGCGTGTTTCCCCCATCACGCCCGCGAGGGGATCTCGTCGAGCAGGGCGAGCGCGCTCGCGGACCAGCGCGCCTCGAGGTCGGCGCGCGGCTCCTTGAGCAGCGCCTTCACGCGCGGGGCCTTCGCGCAGGCTGGCGAGCGCGGGGATGCTCCGCGCGTCGGGGCGCACCGCGAGAATCCCGGCGAGCGCGCGGCCGTAGCCGAGCGTCTTCGGCAATCGCGCCCAGCCCTCGACGAGCGCCGTGATCACCTCGTGGAGCGCGTCGTCGGGCACGCCGCGCGCGACCGCCTCGCCCCACGGGTCGAAGAACGGGCCGAGCGGCACGCGCAGCGCGGGCGCGGTGCGGAGCACGCGCGGCTTGCGGAGCGCGAAGTGCCGGTGGTTCTCGAGCGCCATCGAGGAGCCGTCGATCGTCGACTTGTAGAGCTCGCCCGCCGTCCAGAGCCTGCCGTCGTGCCGGAGCGCGCCCGAGGCGTCGAAGGGCCGCGTCGTGAGCCCGCCGCAGCGCAGCCGCAGCGGGTCCGCGACGGGCAGCGACCACATCTCCATCACGCGGTCGAGGTCGCCGACGTTGTGGGCGATCGTCGCGGCCGCCCGGAGCGCGCCGACGCCGTCCTTCGCGCGCCAGAGCGACGCGAAGATCTGCGCGTGCCGCTCGCACTCCGCGACGATCGCCGCGAAGAGCTGCGCGCGGAGGGACTTCGCCTCGGCCGCGCGGTAGCGGCCCAGCGCGGCGTAGGCGGCGCACGCCACGGTGAACCACTCACCGAAGTGGCCGTGCAGCGGCGCGTCGGCCCATGCGCTGCCCGGTGCGCCCATGCAGACGCGCGCGCTGAGCGGCGTGAAGTCCCAGTCGTGGCACGCGACGAACGAGCGCGCCCATCTCGAGCGCTGTCGCGAGCGGCAGCCCTTCGGGCCAGAGCTTCAGGCGGATCGCGTTGTCGACATCGGTCGGCACCGGCGTCGCGCACGTGAGCAGATGACAGGAGAGCGCGAGCGCGAAGTACTCCGCGTGCGAGAGCGCGCGCCCCGGCGCGAAGCCGAGCACGACGCGCGCGGGTGGCAGCGCCGCGAGCGCACCGGCGTCGTCATCGAACAGGTACGGCATCGTGCTGCGCACCTGCGCGACGAGGGCTTCGGGCGCGATCCCGCGCTGGGGGCGTGGCTGGTCGATGGAGGCGGAAATAGCCGAGAATCACGGCGCGGGGAAGGGCGCGTGTCGGCGCTTCTGCGGCCCGCGGCGTGCGCGCGTCAGCAACCGCCGCAGACGATGCGTCCGTCGGGGCAGGTCTCCGCGGCGATCCCCGCGTCGCCGGCGCCGCAGTTCACCATGCAAGTTGCCGTCGTCGCGCAGACGACCGTGCAGTCGCCGTCGCACTTGATGTCGCAGTCCGCCATCTCGAGACACTGCACGTCGCCGCGCAGGCCGATGTTGATCTTGCACTTCGAGGTGCCGTCGCAGAGGGCGGTGGAGTCGTCGCCCGCCTTCAGATCGCAGTCGGACATCTCGCGGCAGGTCACGGCGCTGTCATCGCCGCCCTGGCCCTTGCAGTCGGCGCTGTCCGTGCACGTGATCGACGACGGGGCCGGTGCCCGTCGCCATGCACTTCGAGGTCTCGTCGCAGGCGAGCGCGCAGCCGGCGCTGCCGCACTGCACGTTGCAGTCGCCGTCGCGCGTGCAGCTGCAGAGGTTGCCGGCGCCGCAGAGGCACGTGGGCCCGGCGCACGTGGCGGTCGGCGGCGGCAGCGGCGGCGCAGCGTCGCTCCCACAGCCCACGAGGGCGCCACCGGAAAAGAGCAGTGCGAAGAGGACCGGGGCCGCGGTGGACAAGGAAAGGTTCATGGTCCGACGGCGTCCATCCGGTGCGTCACTCGGTCAACACACCGTTCGCCGTGATGCGCGCCCCCGCGCACGGAAGACCATTGCGCGCGTTCGTGATACGCCTCCGTGCATGCTGAAGCGTGCAAGCGCGCAATCCGCGCTGTGGGGGGCGATCGTGGTCTTCGTCGCGGGCTGCGCCGCCGACCTGACGGAGGTCGTCGTCGTCGTCGAGAGCGATCTCGCGGTGCCGACGCAGCTCGACGAGGTCGTCGTCGAGGTCGAAGGCGCCGCCGCCCGCGGGCAGCGCGCGGTCGCCTCGCTCGTGGGCGGGGACGCCACGCGTCTGCCGCTCACGCTCGGCTTGCGTCCGGGCAGCGCGGGCGCCGGGCCGCTCACCGTGCGCGTCGCGGGCCTGCGTGCGTCCACGGAGTTCGTCGCGACGCGCGTGCGCACGCGCTTCGTCGAGGGGCGTCGCGTGCTCTTGCGCGTGGTGCTGCGGGGCGCCTGTGTGGGCGTGACGTGCGAGACGGGCACGACGTGTCGCGAGGGCGCGTGCGCCGACGAGCTCGTCGATCCCGCGACGCTGCCGTCCTTCACGGGCACGATCGGCGCGTTCGACGCGGGGCCGGGCGTGGACCTCGGCACGGATGTCTCCGATGCGGGCGAGGATGGCAGCGCGCGGCCCCCGGACGCGGCGATCGACGCGTCCGGGTGCACGGCCGACCCGCTCACGCGCTGCGAGCTCGGCGAGGGCTATTGCGTCGAGGGCGTGCTGCGCTGCGAGGCGGGCAACCTCGAGTGTCGGCCCGGCGAGACGCGCCTCTCTGCGGGCACGGTCTGCCGCGAGCCGCGCGGTGTGTGCGACTTCGCCGAGGCGTGCGACGGGACGTCGGCGATGTGCCCGCGCGACGAGGCGGCGGCGACCTCGGTGGTGTGTCGCGGGGCCGCGGGGGAGTGCGATCGCCCGGAAAGCTGTGATGGCGCCGGTGTCGGCTGCCCGGCGGACATGGTCGTCGAATCGGGCGTCGTGTGCCGCGCCGCCGCGGAATCGTGCGATCTCGCGGAGTCGTGCACCGGGCGCAGCGCGGCGTGCCCCGTCGACACATTCGTGCGCGCGGGCGGGACGCCGTGTCGTCCCACCGTCCCGAGCGGCTGCGATCTCCCCGAGACGTGCACGGGCGCGAGCGCGCTCTGCCCCGCGGACGCGTTCGTCTCGGTCGGTGCCGCGTGCTCGGGTGGCTATTGCGCCGGCTCGTCCGCGACGTGCCTGAGCGGGTGCATCCCCGGGGCGGCGTGCGCGGTGCCCGATGCGCTCTGCGCCGTCGGACGCGTCTCCTGCCCGGGCGGCGTGCCGACGTGCGTGTCTGTGGGGCTGCGCGAGGCCGGCGCCGAGTGTCGCGCAGCGCAGGGCGTGTGCGACGTCGCGGAGGTGTGCGACGGCACGGCCTTCACGTGTCCGCCCGACGCCTTCGTCCCGTCCGACACCGAGTGTCGCGCGGAGAGCGGCCCCTGCGATCGCGCCGAGTCTTGCACGGGGGCCACGCCCGAATGCCCCGCGGACAGGGTCGCCTTGGCCGGGACGATCTGCCGGGCGGTCGCTGGCGACTGCGATGACGACGAGACCTGCGACGGCGTCAACAGGGGCTGCCCCTTCGATGAGTTCCGGCCGGCGGGGACCGTGTGCCGCCCGGCGGGGATGTATCCGTGCGATGCGCCGGAACTCTGCACCGGGACGAGCTCTGCATGCCCGACGGCGAACGCGCGTCTACCGGCCGGAACCGTGTGCCGGCCCGCTGCCGCGGACGGCTGCGACGTCGTCGAGGCGTGCAGCGGCACCTCCGACAAGTGTCCCGCCGACGGCTCCCTCGCCGATAGCTTGCGCTGCGTCGCGCCGGTCTGCGGCGGCACGTGCATGCGCGGGGATTGCATCGGCGGTAGGAGCTGCGCGCTCGGATACACGTGCTCGATGGGCACGTGTCTCACCTTCCAGCCAGCCGATTAGTTCTGAGGCGCGCCGCGCCGAGTTGCATCGCGTGCGCGCGGGTGTAGCGTCGCGCGCCATGACCGCTGCACACGGGGAACCGCTCAAGGGACGCGCGCTCGTCGGGGCTGCGCTCGGCGCCGTCGGCGTCGTCTACGGCGACATCGGAACCTCGCCGCTCTACGCGATCAAGGAGTGCTTCGCCTTCGACCCGCTGCACCCCGCCGCGAGCCACGGCGTGCCGGTGACCGAGGCGAACGTGCTCGGCGTGCTCTCGCTCGTGTTCTGGTCGCTCGCCGCAGCCGTGATGGTCAAGTACCTCGGCTTCATCCTCCGCGCCGACAACGAGGGCGAGGGCGGCATCCTCGCGCTGCTCGCGCTCTTTCTCCGCACGCGCGATCCGGATGGGAAGATCGGCAAGCAGCTGCGCGGAGGCGCGCTCGTACTGCTGATGCTCGGGCTCGTCGGCGCAGCGCTGCTCTTCGGCGACGGCATCATCACGCCTGCGATCTCCGTGCTCTCCGCGATGGAGGGCCTCGAGGTCATCACGCCTGAGAACCCCGGCCTGCTGAAGCCCTTCGTCGTGCCGGCGACCATCCTCATCCTGGTGGCGCTCTTTGCCGTGCAGCGCCGCGGAACGCGCTCGATCGGCAGGTTGTTCGGCCCAGCGACCGTGCTCTGGTTCCTCACGATCGGCGCGATTGGTCTGCCCTGGCTCCTTCGCGAGCCCGGTGTACTCGCGGCGATGAATCCGTTCCACGGCGCGCAGTTCTTCGTCGCGCACAAACTGCATGGCTTCTTCGTGCTCGGCTCGGTCGTGCTCTGCATCACCGGCGGCGAGGCGCTCTACGCGGACATGGGCCACTTCGGCAAGGGGCCGATCCGCCTCGCGTGGTTCGCGCTCGTGTATCCCGCGCTGCTGCTCAACTACTTCGGGCAGGGCGCGTTCCTGCTGGCGAAGGGCCAGAGCGCGGCGGCGAGCCCCTTCTTCGGCCTCGTCGAGGGCTGGCTGCGCTACCCGCTCGTCGCCATCGCGACCATCGCCACCATCGTCGCGTCGCAGGCGCTCATCTCGGGCTCCTTCTCGCTCGCGAGCCAGGCCGTGCAGCTCGGCTACTCGCCGCGCGTGACGATCGTGCACACGGCCGACGACGCCGAGGGCCAGATCTACGTGCCCGAGATCAACTGGCTGCTGATGGTCTCGTGCATCGCGCTGGTGCTCGGCTTCGGCAGCTCCACGCGCCTCGCCGCGGCCTACGGCATCGCCGTCACGGGCGCGATGACGATCACCTCGATCCTCTTCTTCGCCGTGATGCGCCAGCGCTGGGGCACGGCGCGCACGCTGCCGCTCCTCATCCTCTTCCTGTCGTTCGACCTGAGCTTCTTCCTCGCGAACGTCGTGAAGATCGCCGCGGGCGGCTGGTTCCCGCTCGCGCTCGGCGCCGTGGTCTTCAGCGTGATGACGACGTGGAAGCGCGGCCGCGCGGCGCTCTACGAGTTCATCAAGCGACAGGTCGTCGACACGGACGACTTCCTCGCCGAGATCGCGCACCGCAAGGTCCACCGCGTCGAGGGCACGGCCGTCTTCATGACGCAGAGCCCCAAGGGCGCGCCCTGGGTGCTCACGCACCACGTCCGGCACAACAAGGTGCTCCACGAGAACGTCATCCTCCTGAGCATCCAGTTCGAGCACGAGCCCTCGGTGCCGGGCGACAAGCGCGTCGTCGTCACGAAGCTCGGCGAGGGCGTGCACCACGTGCTCGCGCGCTACGGCTTCATGCAGTCGCCGCGCGTGAAGGAGATCCTGCTCCGCGCGAAGAAGGCGGGCGTCCCCTGCGACGACGAGACGGAGACGACCTTCTACCTCGGCCGCGAGACGCTGCTCACCGACGGCGACTCCGCGATGATGAAGTGGCGCAAGGTGCTCTTCGCCTTCCTCAGCCGGAACGCGCGGCCCGCGACCACCTTCTTCCAGATCCCGCCCGACCGCGTCGTCGAGATCGGCATGCAGGTGCAGCTCTGATGCAGCGGTAACACCGCTGCAATGCGAGCGGCGCGGGCCGAGCTCAGCGCGAGACGGTCGCCGTGATCGTGCGCTGCGCGCCGAGCAGGAGCGCGCCGGCGAGCGCGTCGTCCGCGAGACCGCCGATCGCGGCATCGACGAGCGCGTCCGCGTCGCCGACGGAGAGCTCGACGCGCACGTCGTCGCCCGCGGCGAGGTCGAGCGCGGGTGTGAGCGCGGCGGTCGTCGTGAGGTTGCCCGTCGAGCGACCCGAGACGGCGTGGGCCGTCGGGAGATCGACCTCGCCCGCGAGCGCGAAGGTCGTTCCCGCGAAGTCGGGCGAGGGCAGGCCGACCGCGTCGGCGTCGGCGGGGCCGAGCGTGAGGCGCATGCCGCAGTAGCGGCCCGCGGGCGGGCTGAGTTCGCCGAGCTCGGTGGCCGTCGCCGCGCGGAGATCGACCACGTGTGGCTCGCCGAGGCGCGTCGCGCTGCCGTCCGAGTGCGCGCGCGCGACGCCCGGCAGCCAGAGCGCACGCCACGCGGCCGTGGGGCTCGTCGGGCACGCCTCGAGCTCGGCGGCGAGGATGGTCAGGCGCGCGGTGCCGATGCGCAGCGTGGCGCCGTCGTCGGCGACGAGCGCGCCGTCCGCGGGGAGCCCGCCGCGGAGCGAGAGCATGAGCGAGGTCGGGGCGGTGCCCGCGTCGCAGGCCGCGGAGGCGGCGAGCGCGGCGCAGGCGAGCGAGGCGCCGGCGAGGGCGCGCGGGACGAGGCGGTGGCGTGCGGTGCGTGGGTGCATGGCGGCGCCGAACGTACGGGATGCGCGCCCCGCGCGGTGTGCGGCCGAGCGTCGCACCCGGCGCGCCGTCAGGTGTCGACGGCCGCGACGCCGACCTGATCCCAATAGGTGACGGCGTCGTCCTTCCAGCGGACGAAGCGCGTGCCGCCGTCCTGCGAGACGACGATGGCGAGCGCGTCGCGCCGCGCGTTGCAGAGGCGGTAGGCGGCGTTGTGGCGGGTGCCGACGAGGTCGGTGCGCTCGCGGATGCGCTGCTCGCCTTCGACGTCGAGCGCGCGCGCGACGCGGGCGACGTCGGGCAGCTCGCCCGACACGACGCCGCCGAAGCCGAGCAGCTCGAAGCGCTTCGTCATCACGACGGCGCCGTCGGTGTCGGCGAGCGCCGCGATCAGGTGCGCGACCTCGAAGAGCGCCTCGTCGAGCTCCGCGATGAGCGGGTCGGCGAGGGACGCGTGCTCGTTCCAGCCGACGGTGGTTCCCGGCGGCACGAGCGGCGCGCACACCTCCGCGAGCGCGTTGAGCGTGCGCACCATGAGGGTCGCGCAGCGGTGGCGCGGCTCTTCCTCGAGGAAGCGGTGCTTGAGCGTGACGAAGCGGTCCTCGTCGGTGAAGCGCGGGGCGTCTTCGGGCGGCACGAGGACGAGCGTCCCTCCGTGCTTCGCGGCGCGGATCGTGGCGACGATCCGCCGCACGAAGTGCTGGCCGAGCTGCCGCACGAAGTCGGGATCGACCTCGGCCCATGGCGTCGGCGTGGCGGCGCGCGCGGCCGCATGGCGGGCCTCGATCTCTTCACGTGCGCCCGCGAAGAGCCCGGGCAGCCAGCGCGAGTCGAAGACGTCGTGCTCCGGCTCCGAGAGCCGCCCGCCCGCGAGCCGCGCGACGGGCGCGAAGCCCTTCGACACCGTCACGCGTCCCGGCCCGCTCACCGACACGACCGGCACGGGTGGCAGCGAGGCGCGCACGCCGCGCCCGCCCTGCGAGACCTGCAGCCAGCGCGGACCGGTGTACGCGATGCCCCAGATCTCGAGGTCGCCGCCGCTCGTGGTCTGCACGCCGAGCAGCGCGCGGTGGTACTTCGCGGCCTGCGAGAGGCGGCGCAGCTCGTGCGCGTCGAGGGGCCGCGGCTGCGCGAACACGAGGCGGTGCACGCCCCAGGGAGGCCCGCGGTGCGCGGCGAAGACCTCGGGCGGCGCCAGCACCGCGCGGAAGATCACGGGGCGCTCTTCGTCGCGGAGCAGGCTCGCCTGGTACGACGTCGAGACGAGCGCCTCGACGACCGCGCGCGGTGGCGGCTCGCTCGGGAACGCGCCCTCGGGCCACGGCACCGACTCCTCCACGTCGGCCCAGCGCGCGTGCACGAACGCGGCGAGGTCGTCGGGGTAGCTGTGCGAGCGCGCCGGCACGGAGAGCACGGTATCACGCGCGGCCTGTGGACCGGGGCGCCCGCGCGCAGCGTGCTACCGTCGCCGCCGTGTTCCAGCGGATCTTCATCGCCAATCGTGGGGAAGCGGCCGTGCGCGTGGCGCGCGCGTGTGACGCGCTCGGCATCGTGCCGGTCTTCGCCGTGTCGGAGGCCGACGCGGGTGCCGCGTACGTCGCCGGGCGCGAGCGCGTGGTGCTCGGGCCGGGTCGCGGCGCGCAGAGCTACCTCGATCACGCGCGGGTCGTGCAGGCCGCGAAGCAGAGCGGCTGCACCGCGCTGCACCCGGGGTGGGGCTTTCTCTCCGAGGATCCGCGGCTCGCGCTGCTCTGCGCGCAGCACGGCGTGACGTTCATCGGGCCGCCGCCCCACGTCATGCAGACGATGGGCAAGAAGACGCCGGCGAAGCAGGCGATGGCGCGCGCGGGCCTCACGCTCATCCCCGGCTCCGACGGCGTGCTCCGCGACGCGCGGCACGCGCGCGAGGTCGCGGATGCGACGGGCTATCCGGTGCTGCTCAAGGCCGAGAGCGGCGGCGGCGGGCGTGGCATGCGCATCGCGCGCGCCTCCGACGAGGTCGAGCGCGCCTTCGAGGATGCGCAGGCCGAGGCGCTCGCGGCCTTCGGCGATCCGCGCGTCTACCTCGAGAAGCTGCTCGAGGGCGGGCGGCACGTGGAGATCCAGATCCTCGCCGACAAGCACGGCAACGTCGTGCACCTCGGCGAGCGCGACTGCACCGTGCAGCGCAACCACCAGAAGCTGATCGAGGAATCGCCGTCCCCCGTGCTGCCCGAGCACGAGCGCACGCGCACGCTCGCGGCGGCGGTGCGGGCGGCGCGCGAGATCGGCTACGTCGGCGCGGGCACGATGGAGTTCCTGCTCGACGGCGACACGCTGCGCTTCATGGAGATGAACACGCGCCTGCAGGTCGAGCACTGCGTCTCGGAGATGCGCTCGGGGCGCGATCTCGTGCGCGAGCAGCTGCGCGTCGCGGCCGGGCATCGGCTCTCCTTCACGCAGGACGAGATCGTGCTGCGCGGCCACGCGATCGAGTGCCGCATCAACGCCGAGGACGCCGCGCAGAACTTCCGCCCCGCGCCGGGCCGCATCACGCGCTGGCAGCTCCCCGACCTCGAAGAAGGCCGCGTGCGCGTCGATACGCACGTGACCTCCGGCTACGAGGTGCCGCCCTTCTACGATTCGTTGCTGTGCAAGGTGATCGCGTGGGGCGACACACGCGACGAGGCCTGCGACCGCATGATGCGCGCGCTGCGCGGGCTCGTCTGCGAGGGCGTGCCGACGACGATCCCGATGCACCTCACGATCCTCGGAGAGCGCGGCGTTTCGTGCGAACGACTACACGACGCGCGCGATCCCCGGCTGGCCGCCGCGCGCCTGACGCGCTCGCCGCTCAGCGACGGCGACGCGTGCGCCACAGCGCGACGAGCCCGAGTACGGCGAACCACGTCGCAGAGCCGCGAGGCGTGCCGCGCGCCGCGCTGCAGCCACCATCGTTCGTGGTGGTCGTCGCTGCCCGGCGTCGACCGCGGGCGCGCCCGCGTCCATGCGCGGCGTGCCGGCGTCCGGCATCGGGCGCATGCCGGCGACGAGCGGCGGCGTGAGCGGCGGGCATTCGGCGAGGCGATCGGCCGCGCAGCGCGTGCGGAACGAGAAGGAGAGCGGCGCGTCGGTCGTCTCGCCGTAGAGCGTCGGGGCGCCCGCGCCGATCGTGACGGTGTGCTCGGTGTCGAAGGCGAGCGTCGCCTCGGGCACGACGAAGAGCAGGTGCCGATCGCGCCCGCCGTACGCCGTCTCGAAGCTCACGGGCACCGTCGCGCCGCCCGCGTCGCGCAGCGTGACGAAGGGCCCGAGCGTGTCGCGGTCGATCGCGTAGGCGAAGAAGAGCGCGATGCGCCCCCACGCGCGGCCGTCCGCGAGGTCGACGTTCCAGTTCGTCGCGCCGTCCTCGGGCACCGTGCGCATCAGCAGATCGCGCGTGAGCACGTCGGTGCGGTGCACGCGCGCCCAGAGCACCTCCCAGTAGCGCACGAGCAGCGTCGCGAGCCAGGGCACCGAGCCCACGGCGTCCTCGTTGTAGTAGTGCGTGCCGAGGAAGGGGTAGCTCTCCCAGCCCTGCGCGTACCAGCTGCGCGTGATGCGGGTGTTGCCCTGCACGCGGAGGAGCGTCGACATCGTGCCCATCGCGTCGCGGACCACGGCCTCGTCCACGCTGTGTCCCTCGGGCCCGGCGGCGATGATTGCGGGCAGATCGGCGTAGGGCGCGTAAGGGTCGTCGAGCGTGAACGAGACGCCGTGATCGAAGGTGAGGAAGTAGTCGGCGAGCTGGTCGAAGGGGAGGTCCGGGACCTCGGTGTCGCCCGCCTCGAAGGCGCGCGCGAGCAGCGTCGTGTCGTAGCTCTGGTCCTCGAGCCCGTGCGCCGCGAAGCCGAGCAGGAAGGCGATGCGCAGCTTCGCCTCGCGCGAGGCGTAGTCGCCCGCATAGCGCGCCTGCAGATCCTCGACGTAGCTGCGGAGGAACGGGTCCCAGTGCGCGATCTCGCCGTAGGGATCGCCCGCCGCATAGCCCGAGTCCGGGAACATCGAGCCCGCCTCCGCGGCGAGCACGAGCTCCGGGTCCGCGAAGAAGCTGCGCAGCTCGCCCGGCGGCAGCCGCTCGAGCGCGAGCTGCGTCATGTGTACGTGCGAGAAGGCGCCGTTCGCGGCCGCCGGGCGCGGCGCGAGCGGCAGCAGCAGGGCGAGCAGGGAGGCGACGAACAGCGGCGTCTTCGTGCGGGGCATGCGGCGACGATACGCGCGCCGTGCCGCCCGGAGAAGCGTGCGCGCGCTGTGGGCTTCGTTGTACAACCGCGGCCGCATGACCCACGTCCCGCTGTCCCCCATCGGTGACGCGCGCGAGCGCGTCCTCGACGACCGCTCCCACGCCGAGCAGCGCGCCGCGCTCGCGGTGCTCGAGGAGCGCCTCGTGGCGCGCCGTCGCGAGGTGCACGAGGGCTGGGGCCCGAAGTACGTCGAGCGCGTCCACGCGAAGGGCAAGCTCACCGCGCGCGAGCGCCTCGAGGCGCTCAAAGACGCGGGCACCGAGCACTTCGAGGTCGGCACCTTCGTCAACTACGGCGACACCTTCGAGGGCGGCGTGCGCTCGCCGGCCGCGGGCGTCGTCACCGCGTTCACGCGGGTCGAGGGACGTCTCGTGATGGTCATCGCGAACGACAACACCGTCGCCTCCGGCGCGTGGTGGCCGCGCACCCCCGAGAAGATCCAGCGCGCGCAGGAGATGGCGCTGCGCCTGCGCCTGCCCGTCGTCTACCTCGTCGATTGCAGCGGGCTCTTCCTGCCGGAGCAGTCGCGCGCGTTCCCGGGGCAGCGCGGCGCGGGGCACATCTTCAAGATGAACTCGCTGCTCTCGGCGAACGGCGTGCCGCAGATCGCGGGCGTTTGCGGCGACTGCATCGCGGGCGGCGGCTACATGCCGATCATCAGCGACCGCGTCTACATGACCGAGCAGGCGTACATGGTCATCGCGGGCGCCGCGCTCATCAAGGGCGCGAAGTCGCAGAAGATGACCTCGCTCGACATCGGCGGCCCCGAGGTGCACGTGCACCAGTCGGGCTGCGCCGACGAGCGCGTGCCCGACGACGCCGCGATGCTCGCCGCGATCCGCCGCGAGGTCGCGCGGCTGCCGACGAGCGGCGCCGACTTCTACCGCGGCGGCGTCGGGCCGCTCGACCCGATCCACCCGCCCGACGAGCTCGCGGGCCTGCTCCCGGTCGATCACCGCGAGGCCTACGACGCGAAGCAGGTGCTCGCGCGGCTCTGCGATCAGTCGCTCTTCTGGGAGGTGATGCCCGAGAGCGGCGAGGAGATGATCTGCGGCGTCGGTCGCGTCGGCGGGCTCTACGCGGGCTTCGTCATCAACCGCCAGGGGCTCGTCGGCGACCCCGAGCACCCGGGCCGTCGCCGCGCGGGCGGCGCGCTCTACCGCGCGGGCATCGCGAAGATCAGCGCGTTTTCGCGCGCGTGCGACGCGGACGGAATCCCGCTCGTGTGGCTGCAGGACATCAGCGGCTTCGACATCGGCGCCGAGGCCGAGCGCCAGGGCCTGCTCGCGTACGGCTCGAGCCTCATCTACACGAACAGCACGAACACCACGCCGATGTTCACGGTGCTGCTGCGCAAGGCCTCGGGCGCGGGCTACTACGCGATGGCGGGCCTGCCCTACGACCCGATCGTGCAACTCTCGACCTGTCTCGCGCGGCAGAGCGTCATGGAGGGCCGCACGCTCGCCATCGCGACCTACAACACGAAGCTCGACGACGACTTCCAGATCGTCGCGAAGGACGAGGCCGAGCGGCAGTCGATCGTCGAGGGCATGGCGCGCGTCGAGCAGCGCATCGAGGCCGACATGGACCCGTTCCACGCCGCGCGGCAGCTCGACACCGACGAGATCGTGCGCGTCGCGGAGCTGCGGCGCTGGCTCGCGATGCTCGTCGAGGCGAGCTACCAGGGCACGGGCTACCGCCGCGTGAAGAACCCGCGGATCTGGTCGCTGCACGATCTCCAGGAGCTCGTCGGGCAGGTGAGGTGAGCGGATGGGCAGCCACGACTCGAGCCGCGTCGCGCGGCCGGAACTGACCGCGAAGGCGACGACGCGCGCCGATGGCCTCACCGAGCTGCGCAGCCCCGGCGTGGGCCTCTGGCGCGGCGCACCCGCGCCCGGCGAGGTGATCGTCGGCGGCCAGCCGATCGGCGAGCTCGAGACGCTCGGCGTGCTCACGCGCCTGCGCGCCCCCGCGGGCGTCTCGGGCCGCGTCGTCGAAGCGCTCGGCGCCGCCAGCGTCCTCGCCCGCCGCGCCGCGCAGCACGGCGACGCGCTGCTCGTGCTCGACCCGTCGGTGGGCGCCGCGGCCGATCCGCGGGCGGCCGAGGCGCGCAGCGCCGCGCAGACGGACTCCGGCGCGCTCGTGTTCCGCACGCCGTCGAGCGGCCGCTACTACGGCAAGCCGGGCCCGGGCAAAGCGCCCTTCGTCGCCGTCGGCGACGTCGTCGTCGAGGGCCAGTCCGTCGCGCTCCTCGAGGTGATGAAGACCTTCAACCGCGTGCAGTACGGCGGCGAGGGCCTCCCGCCACGCGCGCGCGTCCTCGCGATCCTCCCCGCTGACGAGAGCGATTTGGCGCCGGGCGACGTGATTTTGGAGCTGGAGGCGGTGTAGCGGGGGGGCGCCTCACGCCCGCAGCACGCGTACCGGGCGACCCGTCGGCGTCACGGCGCTCTCCTCATGCACGCGCTCTTCGAGGGGCACTGCGTCCTTGCGGCGGTCGAAGAGCACGAGCACGCCTTCCGGCAGGCCGGTGCGCTCGAGGTATTCGTCGAGCTGGCGCAGGCCCTCGGGGAGCGGGTCCTTGCGACCGTCGCGCCAGACCTTCAACTCGATGGCTTCGCGCTGCATCTGCTGTTTGCCCGCGGCGTCTGCAAAGGGCCATTCGATCAGCAGATCGATGCGGCGGCGGCCGATGCCGTATTCGCGCGACACCACGCCACCGCCGTTCACCACGCGTTGCAGATAAGCCATCAGCACGAGCTGCGCGCCGGATTCCGCATACGTCGCGCGCTCGGCCATCGTCTCGCCCTGCTCCACCCAGAACGCGGCGAATTCACGCAGGAGCACGTCGAGATCGAAGCGCCCGTCCGCGCGCACGAAGCGCCGCGGATCGGCGGTGACGATGGCCTGCGTGGGCGACGACAACACCCGCGCGACGACCTCCCGATAGATGGGATTCGCCATCCGCAGCGGGGGATTCTTCACGAGGCCGAGATCGACGACGTAGGAGACATCGTCGTCGAACACGGCGTCGGCCTCGGGCAATTCGCCCGCGAGCAGCGGGCCGAGGATCCGTTTCACGCGCGGCTCGACGAGCTTGCTGACGAGCGAGTCGAGATGCGTCGCGCGGGCGAGGATCAAGCGCTCCTTCGCCGCCTCGACGTGCGCCTTCGTGATCGGACCCTCGACCTTCAGCTCGGTGACGATCTCGCTCGCGAGCGCGTTCACGAGCCAGGGCTGCCCGCCCGCGAGCTCGGAGAGACGCGTGAGCGCGTCGTCGGAGAACGCGCTGGCCCGTCGCGGTCGTGTGCTGCTCCAAGAGCTCGCGCACCTCCGCCTCGCTGAACGTGCCGAGCGTCAGCGACTTCAGCTTCACGTTGAACGGGCTCGACGGTGCCAAGCCGCCCGGGATCGCCGCCGCTCGCGGCCTTGTAGTCGCGCACGTCGCGCAGGCCGCACAGCATCACGGACCACGGCGCCCGCGCGGGCCGATCGGGGAAGCCTGCGCGCAGCTGGCGCAGCACTGCGATGAGGCTCTGGCCGCGCAGCGCGTCGATCTCGTCGAGCAGCAGCACGACGCGTCGTGGGCAGCGCGCGCACCACGCGGAGAGCACGTCGGTGAGCAGCGACTGCGAGTCGAGACGCTCGGGCAGGCCTGCGGGCCGGAGCGCGGGAGGGAGCTGCGTCTCGGCCTCCTGCACGAGTCGCCGCACGATGGTTTCCTGCGCAGCGACGGTGTCGTCGCCCGCCGCTTCGGCCGCCTCGCAGCTCATGTACACGGCCGCGTAGTCCTCGCCCGCCGAGAGGGAGCGCGCGAAGGTCCGCAGGAACGTCGTCTTCCCCGACTGCCGCGGCGCGTGCAGCACGAAGTAGCCGCCCATCGCGACGATGCCCGGCGCCTCCGGCACGCGCGGCAGCGGCGGCACCATGTAGTGCTGGTGCTCCTCGCACGGCCCCGTCGTGTTGAAGTACTTGGGGATCGGCGGGTAGACGCGTTTCTCGATCATCGCGGCGTGCGCAGGATATCACCACATCGCGCAGCCGCTCGGCCGGGGCTGACCAAGCAGGGACGCACTCGGCCCGCGCGCCTCACGCCCGCAGCACGCGCACGGGGCGGCCTGTCGGTGTCACGGCGCTCTCCTCATGCACGCGCTCTTCGAGGGGCACTGCGTCCTTGCGGCGGTCGAAGAGCACGAGCACGCCGTCCGGCAGACCGGTGCGCTCGAGGTATTCGTCGAGCTGGCGCAGGCCCTCGGGGAGCGGGTCCTTGCGGCCGTCGCGCCAGACCTTCAACTCGATGGCTTCGCGCTGCATCTGCTGTTTGCCCGCGGCGTCTGCAAAGGGCCATTCGATCAGGAGATCGATGCGGCGGCGGCCGATGCCGTATTCGCGCGACACCACGCCACCGCCGTTCACCACGCGTTGCAGATAAGCCATCAGCACGAGCTGCGCGCCGGATTCCGCATACGTCGCGCGCTCGGCCATCGTCTCGCCCTGTTCCACCCAGAACGCGGCGAATTCACGCAGGAGCACGTCGAGATCGAAGCGCCCGTCCGCGCGCACGAAGCGCCGCGGATCGGCGGTGACGATGGCCTGCGTGGGCGACGACAACACCCGCGCGACGACCTCCCGATAGATGGGATTCGCCATCCGCAGCGGGGGATTCTTCACGAGACCGAGATCGACGACGTAGGAGACATCGTCGTCGAACACGGCGTCGGCCTCGGGCAATTCGCCCGCGAGCAGCGGGCCGAGGATCCGTTTCACGCGCGGCTCGACGAGCTTGCTGACGAGCGAGTCGAGATGCGTCGCGCGGGCGAGGATCAAGCGCTCCTTCGCCGCCTCGACGTGTGCCTTCGTGATCGGACCCTCGACCTTCAGCTCGGTGACGATCTCGCTCGCGAGCGCGTTCACGAGCCAGGGCTGCCCACCGGCGAGCTCCGCGATGCGCAGGAGCGCGTCGTCGTCGAAGCGCTGGCCCGTCGCGGTCGTGTGCTGCTCCAAGAGCGCGCGCACCTCCGCCTCGCTGAACGTGCCGAGCGTCAGCGACTTCAGCTTGACGTTGAAGGGGCTCGACGTGCCGAGCCGATTCGCGTCGCCGCCGCTCGCGGCCTTGTAGTCCCGCACGTCGCGCAGGCCGCACAGCATCACCGACCACGGCGCGTGGTCGGGCCGCTTCGGGAAGCCCGCGCGGAGCTGGCGCAGCACCGCGATCAGGCTCTGCCCACGCACCGCGTCGATCTCGTCGAGCAGCAGCACGACGCGGCGCGGGCAGCGCGCGCACCATGCTTCGAGCGTCTCCGTCAGCAGGCGATCGGTCGAGGCATCCGCGCGGACCGACACCGGGCGCAGTTCCTCGGGGAGCTGCATCGTCGCTTCGGCGATCAGCTCGTCGACGATCAATCGCTGCGCCGCGACCTCGTCGTCTCCCTTCGCCTCGGCCGCCTCGCAACTCATGTAGACGGCGGCGTACTCACCGCCGGCCGTGAGCGCGCGCGCGAAGGCCCGCAGGAAGGTCGTCTTCCCCGACTGCCGCGGCGCGTGCAGCACGAAATAGCCGCCCCTCGCCACGATGCTCGGCGCCTCGGGCACGCGCGGCAGCGGGGGCACCATGTAGTGCTGGTGCTCCTCGCACGGCCCCGTCGTGTTGAAGTACTTGGGGATCGGCGGGTAGATGCGCTTCTCGATCATCGCGAAGCGCGCAGCCTAGCAGCGCGGAACCCGAGACGGCGCGCGCTGCGGTTCAGCAGCCGCACGACGCGGCTTCGCAGCGCGAGAGGCTCACGGCGAGGTTGTAGTAGCCGCGGTGCTCGTCGAAGGTGACCGCGCCGCCATCGACGATGACGAAGAGCCAGCCGTCGGCCGTCGCGTCGTAGGTGCGGCTCGTCGCGTAGGTGTCCGTGCGCGTCGGCCCTGCGGCGCAGGTCGAGAAGGTCGGGCAGCTCCGCGCGCCGGCGCTGGTCGCGTCCGCGTTGAACTTGAACTTCAGGTAGCTGCGGAAATCCTCGAGCGCCCCGCAGCGCGTCGTGGTCGTCGTGAGGTCCGCGGTGACGCGCTCGCCCGCCTTCACGTAGAGCGCGTAGGTGTGGTCGTTGCCGACGTCGAAGGACGGACACGCGTCGTCGTGGCGGTCGTTCGCGGTGCACGTGTTCTGCGCGCCGGAGGTCCAGCCCGCCGACGCGCCCGTGCGCCCGATGATGCGCGCGCTGCCGCAGCCGTCGCGGCTCTGCGCGCCGTTCGTGCAGGCGTTGCTCGGCAGCGAGGGAGCGGTCGGCGCGCAGTCGACCGCGCACGAAGCGATCGTCTCCGTGCACCCGCAGCGCCCGTCGCCGCAGACGGGCGAGACGAGGTCGCCGATGCAGAGCCCGCTGCTCCGGCAGGTGTCGGGCGAGGTGCACAGGTTGCCGTCGTCGCACGCGAGCCCGACGGGGCGCGGCGTCAACGTGCAGATGCCCGTCGCGGGGTTGCACGCGGCGTCGGTGCACGCGCTCGAGAAGGGCGAGCAGTCGACGCCGAGGCAGCGATCGAAGGCCCCCGCGTCGAAGCCTGCGTCGCGTCCCGCGTCGAAGCCTGCGTCGCGTCCCGCGTCGAAGCCGGCATCGAAGCCCGCGTCGAAGCCTGCGTCGCGCCCCGCGTCGAAGCCCGCGTCGAAGCCCGCGTCACTGGTCGGACCAGCGTCGCGCCCTGCGTCGGCCATCGGTCCCGCGTCGAAACTCGTACCGCCGTCGAAAAAAGGGCCTGCATCGAGTCCGGGGCCGAGGTCACTGGTCGGACCGGCGTCTGCTCCGGGGCCCGCGTCGGGGCGTCCGGCGTCGGTGTCCGGGGCGAAGCCGTCGGCCGCGGCGTCGCGGCCCGGCGTCCGCCGACGTGTGTCGGCGCCCTGTGCGCAGGCCGTGAGCGCCAGCGTGAGCGTGATGGCGATGAGGGGGAGTCGACGGCGGGGTTGGGGCGCGTTCACGAAGCTGGAGCGTAAACGTCGCCGTCGTGCGCGCGGCGTGCGTTTCCTCGCGAGGCGCGTGCGTGTGCGCTCAGCGCCCCGTGAAGACGGGGTCGCGCTTGCCGAGCAGCGCGGCGACGCCCTCGCGCGCGTCCTCGGTCGCGACCGTCTCGGCCTGCGCGAAGGCCTCGATCGCGGCGTGCGCGCGGGGGTCCCAGCCGAGGGCGCGCCGCAGCATCGCCCGCGTCTGGCGGACGGCGTGCGGGGCGTTCGCGGCGATCGTGCGGGCCATCGCGAGCGCCTCGGGGAGCACGGCCGCGGCCGGCAGCGCGCGCAACGCGTAGCCGATCGCGACGGCCTCCGGGCCCTCGAAGAGGCGCGCGGTGTAGAGCAGCTCCGCGGCGCGCTGCGGGCCGACGACGCGCGGCAGCGTGTACGTGATCGACATGCCGGGCGCGAGGCCGAGGCGGCAGAAGTTGGCGCCGTATTTCGCGTCGTCCGCGGCGAGGCGCAGGTCGCAGACGAGCGAGAGGCCGAAGCCGCCGCCGACCGCGTGCCCGTTGAGCGCGCCGATCACGGGCACCTCGACGTCGAGCAGCGTGAGGAAGGGCTCGTACATCGCGAACGAGCGCTCGTGCGGGAGCGCGGCGTGCGCGTCCTCGCGCTGGATCTGCGCGCGAAAATCCGCGCCCGCGCTGAAGAAGCGGCCCGCGCCCGTGACGACGACGCAGCGCACGTCGCGATCGGCCGCGGCGCGCCGCGCGGCGACGGCGAACGCGTCGAGCAGCTCGCTCGTCATGCTGTTGCGGTTCTCGGGGCGGTTCAGCGTGAGAAGCGCGACGCGCTCGTGCACGTCGTAGAGGACGGCGTCGGTCATGCGCGCTGTTCTACACCGGGCCGCGCGGTCGCCGCGACGGGCATCCGCGCGGGCGTGGGCGGATCAGCCCGTCTCGACGCGGTCGCGGCCGTTCGCCTTCGCGCGGTAGAGCGCGGCGTCGGCGCGCTCGACGAGGTGTGCGGCATCCTCCTCCGGGCCGAGCTCCGCGGCGCCGATCGAGGCCGTGACCGCCGGGAGCACGCGTCCGTCACCGAGCGTGATCGGGTGCTCGGCGAGGCGCGCGCGGAGCCGCTCGGCCGCGATCACCGCGCCCTCCAGCGGCGTGTCCGGCAGGGCGATGACGAACTCTTCGCCGCCGTAGCGCGCGCCGAGATCGGTGGGGCGCAGCCCCGTGAGGATCGCGCGGCCGACGGCCGCGAGGACGGAGTCACCGGCGGCGTGGCCCCACGTGTCGTTGACGCGCTTGAAGAAGTCGATGTCGAGCGCGAGCACCGAGAGCGGGGACCGCGCGCGGCGGTGTCGCTCTGCGAGCCGCGGCAGGCGCGCGTCGAGCCAGCGCCGGTTGTGGCAGCCGGTGAGCGCGTCCGTCCACGCCTCGCGCTCGAGGTCGACGCGGCGTCGCGCGTCCTTCTCCATCGTCTGCAGGTTCGAGCGCATGCGCTGCGCCAGCAGGAGCAGCAGGTTCACCGCGAGCTCGTGCGACGCGCCCACGAGCTGCCAGAAAGACTCCTCGCCGACCGCGAGGACGCGGACGTCGTCGAGGGCGCGCACCCACGCCGTCGCCGGCCGATCGTCGAGCACCGAGAGCTCGCCCACCGTCTCGCCGGGCTGCAGCACCGCCACGGGCTCGGTGTCCTCCTGCCGCACGAAGACGCCGAGCTGCCCCGAGAGGACGAAGAACATCGTCTGGTTGGTCTGGCCCTGCGCGAGGAGCTCCTCGCCGGGCGCGAGCTGGTGGACCTCGCAGCCACCGAGCAGGCCCTCGACGGACTCGATGGCCACGCGGCGCAGCATGTGGAGGTGGCTCAGCTCATCTCTCGTGACGGCGTTCGTGTCGCGTTTCACGTCGGGCCTTCGCGGGGGGCAGGGGCCGGAAGCGACCCGGCGCGGCGATGATACGACGTGCCGGGGACGCTGCGAACAAAGGCGTTCCCGGGCGGGGTTGCGGCCGCGTCAGGGACGGCCGGCGCCGCGCGCGCCGAGCACGGCGCGTCGGAAGGCGCGGTCGTACGCGAGCCACGCTTCGCGGGCGTCATCGGGCACGGCGTGCGCGCGCAGCACCTGCGCGAGCAGGGTGTGCCGGCGATCGAAGTGTCCCGGGAGGATCGGCGGCAGGCCCGCGTGCGCCTCGGGGAGCGGGCGCCCCGTGTACGCGATGTCCGCGCCGAGCGCGCGCGCGGTGAAGCGGAGCTGGTGCTCGACGAGCCGTTCGAGGTCGCGGCCCTGGAAGAAGAAGCCGACCATCGGGTCCGCGAAGAGCCGCGTGTAGAGGTCGCGCAGCACCGCGCGCATCCCCTCGAGGCCCCCGACGGCGGCGAGCACGTCGACGGGCTGCGGGGGCGCATCGGCTGGCAGCGGCGCGTCGTCTCGCGGATCGCCCATCGCCGCTCCTCTGCGCCGCGCGTGCCGATCGCGCAAGCACCGCGCGCGACCGTTGGCCGCGCATGCGAGTCGCGATATACGGAGACCGATGAGCGAAATCTCCCCTGATCTGCGCGCCCGCTGCGCCGCCTGGCTCGCCGAGGACCCGGACCCCACCACCCGCGCGGCGCTCGCGCGGCAGCTCGAGACGGGCGCGCACGCGGCGCTCGCCGACGCGTTCGGCGGCTCGCTCGAGTTCGGCACCGCCGGTCTGCGCGGGCTGCTCGGGCCGGGCCCGAACCGCATGAACCGCGTCGTCGTCGCGCGGGCCACCGCGGGGCTCTGCGCGCACCTGCTCGCGACGGTGCCGGACGCGCGCGCGCGCGGCGTCGCGATCGGCTGGGACGGCCGCCGCATGAGCGCCGAGTTCGCGCAGGACGTCGCGGAGATCGTCGCGGGTTTCGGCCTGCGTGCGCTCGTGTACCCGCACGTCGTGCCGACGCCGCTCGTCGCCTTCGCGGTGCTCGATCGCGGCGCGGCCGCGGGCGTGATGGTGACGGCGAGCCACAACCCGCCCGACTACAACGGCTACAAGGTCTATCAGGGCAACGGCGCGCAGATCGTGCCGCCGACCGATGAGGGCATCGCGGCGGCGATCGCGGCGGTGGGCGCGATGGACACGATCCCGCGCCTCGCGCGGCAGGAGGCGATCGCCGCGGGTCGCCTCGAGGTGCTCGGGGCCGACGTCGAGCGCCGCTACCTCGACGGCGTGCGCGCCCTCGCGCTGCACCCCGAGACGCCGCGCGATCTCGTCATCGCGTACACCGCGCTCCACGGCGTCGGCGAGCGCGTCGTGCGGCGCGCGCTCGGCGAGGCGGGCTTCACGCACCTGCACAGCGTCGCGGCGCAGGCCGAGCCGGACGGCGCGTTCCCCACCGTCGCCTTCCCGAACCCGGAAGAGAAGGGCGCGATGGACCTCGTGCTCGCGCTCGCCCAGGAAAAACAGGCGGATCTCGTCATCGCGAACGACCCCGACGCCGACCGCCTCGCGCTCGCGGTGCGCACGCGCGAGGGCGGCTACCAGCAGCTGACGGGCAACGAGGTCGGGCAGCTGCTCGCGCACTACCTGCTCAGCGAAGACCCGGGGCCCCGCACGCCGCAGCGGCTCGTCTCGTGCTCGATCGTCAGCTCGCCGCTCCTCGGCGCGATCGCCGCGGCGCACGGCGCGCACTGGGAGCAGGTGCTCACCGGCTTCAAGTGGATCGCGAACCGCGCGATCGCGCTCGAGGCGTCGGGCGCATACCGCTTCGTGATGGGCTACGAGGAGGCGCTCGGCTACACGGTCGGGACGCTCGTGCGCGACAAGGACGGCGTCTCGGGCGCCGCGATCGCCGCGGACATGGCCGCCTTCTACCGCGCGCAGGGCAAGACGCTCCTCGACGAGCTCGAGGTCATGGCGCGCCGCTACGCGCTCGCCCTGAGCGAGCAGGTCTCGGTGACGAAGCCCGGCGCAGATGGCGCCGCGCACATCCGGCGCATCATGGCCGCCGTGCGTGCCGCGCCGCCGCGCAGCCTCGCGGGGATCGCGGTCTCGCACGTCGTCGACCTCGCGAGCGCGACGCGCACCGCCGCCGACGGGACGCGCGAGACGCTCGCGCTGCCGCCCGGCGACGTGCTCGCGCTCGAGCTCCTCGGCGGGCACCGCGTGATGCTGCGGCCGAGCGGAACGGAGCCGAAGATCAAGTATTACTTCGACTTGCGCGTGCCCCTGCACGACGGTGAATCGGTCGTCGACGCGCGCGCCCGCGGCCGCGTGCTGCTCGACGGACTCGTCGCGGCGTTCCGTGGCATCGTGGACGCCGTCGCCTGATGCCGGAGGGTTCGATGCGCCCGCTCCTCGCCGCTCCGCTCGCCGCGCTGCTCATCGTGCTCGCCGCCGTGCCGTCCGCGCGCGCGCAGGTCTCGCCCGACACGGGCGATCCGGACGCCGTCCTCGCGCAGCTCCGCGAGAGCGTGACGTTCGCGCGGTACGACGAGGCGCTCGACACGGCCCGTCGCTGCCTGCAGCGCGGCGATCTCGGCGCGCGGCAGCGCAACGCGGCGCTCGAGGCGCTCGCGACCGTGCAGATCGCGACGAGCGCCGAGAGCGACGCGCGCGGCACGCTCGAGGAGCTCTATCGCCGCGACCCGCAGCATCGGCTCTCCGACGCGGACGCGAGCCCGCGCGTGCAGTCGGCGTTCGCGCGGGCCCGTGACGCGCACCCCGCGCCGATCGCCGTGCGGCTCGAGCAGGCGCCGCTCGATCTCCGACCCCGCGAGGCGCCCGTCGTCGCGGTGCGCGTCGCGGTGGGCGTCGAGGCCGTCGAAGAGGTCCGCCTCGCTTACCGTCACGCGGGCGAGACGCGCTTCACGCGCGTGGTCATGGCGCTCGATCAGGGCGTCGCGCGCGCGCGCATCCCGCTCGCGGGTGACGCGAACCAGCCCGGCACGATCGACTACTTCATCGAGGCCGTCGCGCCCTCGCTCACCCCGCTCGCGCGCCTCGGCTCGGAGGCCGATCCGCGCGTCGTGCGGGTGCCCGCCGATCGCCCCGCGCCCGCGCCCGCCGAGGTCGCGCGGCTCGACACGCAGTCGTCGGTCGCCGCAGGCGGCTGGAGCACGGGCGCCGAGGCACCCGTCGCGCCCGCGGACGACGACGGCGCCATCACCTCGCGCTGGTGGTTCTGGACCCTGCTCGCGGTCGTCGTCGTGGGCGGCGCCGTTGGAACCTACGCCGCCGTCTCGTCGGCCGGCGAGCCGCCGACGGGCACGCTCGGCGCGATCACGCTCGACTGACCGCGCCGCTCACACGCTGCCAGCGACGAGCGCCTTCGCGAGGGCGGCCCAGCGCTCGCTCGCGGCGGACTCGGACTCGGCGCGCTCGGCCATGAAGACCTGGTGCCGCTGGCGCGGCTCCTTCGCGTCGAGGTCGGGGAGCTGCAGCAACAGGTGGTGGGCGCGCACCCGGTGGAAGTCGCCGAGCGCGCGCGCGACGACCGCGGCGCCCGCGGTGTCGATGGGCGCGAAGAAGTCGTCGGGCAGGCGCACGTAGCGGCGCATCTGCGCGACGTCGGTGCCCGTCACGAAGGTGAGCCGGCCGAGGTCGCCGAGCGTGTGCTGCGGCAGCACCTCGCCGCGGTCGAGATCGAGCCCGACCTTGCGCGCGTCGAGCACGACCTCGCGGCGCAGCGGGGCGTCGGGGAGGTCGAGCACCAGCTCGCGCACGGGCTCTTCGACGCGCAGCCGATCGCGGCCGAGCAGCGGTGCGGCCGCAGCGGTCACGAACGACACGGCCGAGCGCCAGCGGAGCCGATCGGGCGCCCGCGTGCGCACGATCTGGACCGAGCCGCGGAGCTCGCCGCGCTGACGAAAATACGTGACCGCGTCCGTGACGCGCATGCCGCTGGGGATCGACAAGGGCTCCTCCGTGCTGGTCCTCGCTTTGTGCGGCAGCGCGGCCGGAGAGGTCAACAAAGCGGCGCGCCGACGCGGCGCTGCCCACGCGAGCCGCCCCGTGCCGCGCGGGTCACGCGGGCGCGAGCGGCACGGCGAGCAGCGCGTCCTGCATCGCCGCGTGCAGCGTCACCGCGCGGCCGGCGAGCGCGTCCGCGGCGACCTCGAGCGCGTGCGCCGGCGTGTTGTTGGTCTCGGAGAGGTGCATCAGCACGACGTGCCGCGTGGCCGGCGAGAGCGCGCGCAGCAGCGCCGCGCACTGCCGGTTCTCGAGGTGCCCGAGGCCGCCCGTGATGCGCCGCTTGAGCGCGTCGGGATAGGGGCCGCGCGCGAGCAGGCCCGCGTCGTGGTTGGACTCGAGCAGCACGGTGCCGCACGCGCGGAAGTGATCGGGCAGCGCGTCCGGCACGGCGCCGAGGTCGGTCGCGAGGCCGAGCGCCTGCCCGCCCGAGGCGAGCACGAGCGCGACCTGCGGCGCGTCGTGCGGCACGGGGAGCGGCCGCACCTCGAGGTCGCCGACGTCGAACGCGGCGCGGGCGCCGAACACGCGCGCGCGCACCCCCGCGGGCAGCCGCACGGCCCGGGCCGTCGCCTCCGTCAGGTAGACGGGTGCGCCGAAGCGCTCCGCGTACGCGCCCGCGTGCGCGATGTGATCGCCGTGCGCGTGCGTGAGCACGATGGCGTCGAGGCCCGTGCGCGCGCCGGGCGCCTGCGGGACGAGCGCGAGGCGCTTCAGCAGGGCGCGCACGCCGAGGCCGGCGTCGATCACCACCCGCGTCGTCTCCGTCTCGACGAGCGTCGCGTTGCCGCGGCTCCCGCTCGCGAGGACCGTGACGCGCATCGTGCCGACGGTACCGGGGCTTGTGCGCGCGTGCCAGCGGTTCTAGAAGCCTACGCGCCATGCTCGACGAACCGCGTTATCTCCGCCTCGCGCACGATGTCTTCCGCCAGCTCGTCGACGGCTTCGAGTCGATCGACATCGACGACGCTGACCTCGACGTCGCGGGCGACGTGGTGACGATCGCCTTCGCGACGGGGCGCAAGTGCATCGTCAACACGCAGCGCCCCGTGCGGCAGATCTGGCTCGCGGGCGGGCAGCGGGCCTGGCACTTCTCGTGGGACGAGGCGACGGGGCGCTGGCTCGACGACAAGGGCACCGGCGACGAGCTGTTCGCCACGGTCGCGCGGATCGTGCACGAGGCCGCGGGCGTCTCCCCGCGCTTCGGCGCAGCGTGATCGCCTGACGTCGGCTCCCCCGCGGCGCCGCTGAATGACCATTCAGCGCGGCCCGCGTGGTACCGCGGCGCACATCGGGGGTGCACGACGCCGCGTCGCGCCGAACGCGTGGACGCCCATCCCCGGCATCGCGGGGGGGGCCGTCAGCCCGCCGCCGCCGCGCGGCGCAGGCGGTCGGCGATGGCAGCGCCGAGCCCGTGCGGCGCGGGCAGCACCGCGAGCACCACGTCCATCTCGGCGTCGTCGGCGCCGCGCAGGCGTGCGTAGAGGTCGCGCGCGAGGGCAGCCGTCTCCGCTGCGTCGCGCGGCGCCTCGAGCACCGTGACGCGGGCGCCGAGCGCGGAGAGGCGCGCGTGCTCGGCGGCGAGCGCGTCCGGGGCGACGAGCCGCACGCGGGCGCGCGGCGCGTAGTGCGCGGCGAGGGTGCCCGGTGCGCGCACGCCGCCGTGGGCCGTGCCGGGCGGGGCGAGCGCGAGCAGGGCGCCGAGCTCTTCGCGCGAGACACCACCCTCACGCAAGATGGTAGGCGGGTCGCACGTCAGATCGACGATCGTCGACTCGAGGCCGACCGTCGCGGGGCCCCCGTCGAGCACGAGGTCGACGTCGTCGCCGAGGTCCGCGCGCACGTGCGCGGCCGTCGTCGGGCTCACCGCGCCGAAGCGGTTGGCGCTCGGCGCTGCGATCGGCGCGCCGAGCCCCGCGAGGAGCGCCTGCGCGATGGGGTGGGCCGGCACGCGCACGCCCACGGTGTCCTGCCCGCCCGTCACGACGTCGGGCACCCAGGCCGCGCGCCGCAGCACGAGCGTGAGCGGGCCCGGCCACAGCGCGTCGGCCAGCACGCGCGCGGCCTCCGGGACCTCGCGCGCGGCGGCGAGTGCGCCCGCGGCGTTGGCGAAGTGCAGGATCAGCGGGTGATCCGCGGGACGCCCCTTCACCGCGAACACGCGCCGCACGGCGTCCTCGCGGCGCGCGTCCGCGCCGAGGCCGTACACCGTCTCGGTCGGGAAGGCGACGAGCCCACCCGCGCGGAGCCGCGCGATGGCGGCCTCGAGGTCGCCGGAAGGCGCGGCACCCGCTGGGGCGGCGTCACGCGCAGGGATGGGGTCGGACGGCATGGCGCCAGGGTGTGACATGGCACGTGCGGCGCGGCACCTGCGCGCGCTGTGGTCGGACGTCGTGACCGAAGGTCGTGGTCGTGCGTCGCAGGACGTGCTCAGGCGCCGCGGTCGTGCGCGAGGGCGAGGGCCTTGTCGGCGACGCCGTCGAGCGGCACTTCGAACTCGGCCGCACCGAGCTCGGACGCGACGCGGGGCATGCCCCAGATGAGCGAGGTGGCCTGGTCCTGCACCAGCGTCCGCGCGCCGGCGTTGCGCATCGTGAGCAGGCCGCGCGCGCCGTCGTCGCCCATGCCCGTGAGCACCACGCCGACCGCGTCGCGGCCGACGTGCGCGGCGACGCTGTCGAAGAGGACGTCGACGCTCGGGCGGTGGAAGTTGACGGGCGGCTCCTCGTCGATGCGCACGACGTAGTAGGTCCCGAGCCGCTCGACGCGCATGTGGCGGCCGCCGGGCGCGAGGAGCACGTGCCCGTCGAGCACGCGGTCGCCATCGGCGGCCTCCTTCACGCCGACGGCGCAGGTCTCGTTGAGTCGCCTCGCGAAGGCCGCGGTGAACGCGGCGGGCATGTGCTGCACGACGAGGGTCGCGGGCGCGTCCGCGGGGAAGCGTGAGAGCACGTCGCGGAGGGCCTCGGTGCCGCCCGTCGAGGCGCCGATCGCGATGATCGCCTGGGTCGTGCGCGTGAGCCGCGAGGCGACCGCGCGTCGGCGTCCGCCCTCGGGGGCGCGCGGCGGGGCGGGCCGCGGGGTGATCGCGGCCACCTGCGCCTTGGCGGCGAGCTTCACCTTCTCCGCGATCTCCGAGACCTGATCGGGCAGGCGCCGCGCGACGTCGAGCGAGGCCTTGGTCACGAAGTCGACGGCCCCGAGCTCGAGCGCGCGCAGCGTCGTCTCGGCGCCCTCGGCCGTCATCGTCGAGACCATCACGACGGGCATCGGGCGCCGCGTCATGACCAGTTCGAGGAAGCGCAGGCCGTCCATGCGCGGCATCTCGACGTCGAGCGTGAGGACGTCGGGTTGCAGCGCGAGGATCTTGTCCTTCGCGATGTAGGGGTCGCTCGCGGTGCCGACGACCTCGATCTGCGGGTCGCGCGCGAGGACCTCCGAGAGGATCTTGCGGACGAGCGCGGAGTCGTCGACGACGAGGACGCGGATCTTGCGGGAGGGCACGGCTCAGTCCTCGAAGAGTTCGGCGTCGGTCGCGCGCGGGCGCGGTGGCCGCACGCTGCCGCGCACGGCGGCCTCTTCGAGGGCGACCACGCCCTGGAAGGCGACGGGCGGGAGCAATCGCACGAACGCGCGACCGGAGTTCGCGTGGAAGCGCACGCTGCGCGGGGCGCGGCCCCCGACGTCGCGCGCGAGCACCGGGATGCGCTCCTCGGCGAGGAACTCGTCGATGAACGCGATGTTCTGGTTGGGCACGGAGTCGCGCGATTCGCGGCTCTCGAGCACGTGCGCGCCGCCGAAGACCTTCGCGACGAGGCGCTTGCGCTGCCCGCCGGCCTTCTGCAGGTCGCCGATCAGCAACTCCATCGCGTAGATCCCGAAGCGCGAGGGGTCCGCGGCGTCGGAGCCGGGCGTCGGGAGCATGTAGTGGTTCATGCCGCCTGTGGCCGCGACGGGGTCGAAGAGGCAGACCGCGATGCAGGAGCCGAGGACGGTGCGGATCACGGCGCGCTCGTGCGTGGCGTAGTAGCCACCGATGTAGAGCGTCACGGTGAGCTCGTCGCCGACCTCGCTCATCGGGCGGCCTGGGCCGGGTCGCGGTGCAGGAACACGCAATGCCCCGCGCCGCGCAGGCCGGCGCGCGTGCCGAGCATCGACTCCGAGTGGCCGAGGAAGAGGCGGCCCTCCGGCGCGAGCAGCGCGGCCTGCCGTCGCACGACCTCGTCCTGCGTCGGCGCGTCGAAGTAGATGAGGACGTTGCGGCAGAAGATCGCGTCGAAGGGCCCGCGCATCGGCCATTTCGGGGCGATCAGGTTGAGCTGCTGGAAGGAGATGAGCGCGCGCACCTCGCGGCGCGGGCGCACGCGGCCCTCCTGCTCGCCCGTCCCACGCGTGAGGTAGCGGGTCGCGAGCGCGGGCGGCACCTGCTCGACGACCTCCTCGGAGTACACGCCGCGCTTCGCCGTCGCGAGCACGGAGGTGTCGAGGTCGGTCGCGAGGATCAGGGTGTCCGAGGGTCCGCGCCCCGGCGCCGCTGCGCCCGCTGCCTCGAGCGCGGTGAGCGCGAGCGTGTAGGGCTCTTCGCCCGTCGAGGCGGCCGAGCACCAGATGCGCACGCGCGCGCCGACCCCGCGCTTGCTGTAGAGCGGGATCAGCACCTCGTCGCGCAACACGTCGAAGTGCTGGCGCTCGCGGTAGAAACTGGTCTTGTTGGTGGTGAGCGCGTTGATGAACTGCTCGAGCTCGGCGTCGGCGGTGGGCCCGTACTCCTGGAGGAGCGCCGCGTAGAGCCCGTACGAGCGCAGGTCCAGCGCGCGCAGGCGCCGCGCGAGCCGCGACGCCACGAGCGTGGCTTTGTGGTCGGGGAGGTGGATCCCTGCGCGCGACCGGATGAGCGCGCGCAGATCCTCGAACTCGTGGCGGTAGAGGACGTAGCCTCCGCTCTCCGCGACGACCTCGTCCGTCCCCGACCCCCGCTGCACGGGCGTGTTCATGGGCCCTGACGCCTGCTCAGAACTCTTCGAAGCCCGGCTCGTCGTCGTCCGAGTCCGGCGCGTGCTCGAGGGCTGCACGCGGACGGCTCCGGACGGCGCACCCTTGCGGACGGGCGCAGACACGGGGGCGGCCCTGCGGGTGGCCGGGGCAGCGACCGGCGCGCGGGCCGGGGCGACTCGCGCCGCAAGCTGCGGACGGGCGGCGGGCGCAGCCAGACGCTTCGGCGCGCGGGTCTGTTGCTCGTCGCCGGTCTGGAAGAAGCCGACGAGCCGCTCCATCTCCGTGGATTGCTCGCGCAGGCTCGCCGCCGCGCTGGCGGTCTCCTCGACGAGCGCCGAGTTCTGCTGGGTGAACTGGTCCATCTGCGTGACGGCCGTGTTCATCTGCTCGAGCCCGGTGCTCTGCTCGGCCGAGGCGGCCGAGATCTCGCTCACGATGTCGGCGACGCGCTTGACCGAGTTGACGATATCCTCGAGCGTCGTGCCGCTCTGCTCGACGAGTCGCGCGCCGTCCGCGACCTTCTCGCTCGAATCGCGGATGAGCGCCTTGATCTCCTTGGCGGCGGAGGCCGAGCGTTGCGCGAGGTTGCGCACCTCGGAGGCGACGACCGCGAAGCCGCGGCCCTGCTCGCCGGCACGCGCCGCTTCGACCGCCGCGTTGAGCGCGAGGAGGTTCGTCTGGAAGGCGATCTCGTCGATGACGTTGATGATCTCGCCGATCCGCGCAGACGACTTGCTGATCTCCTGCATCGCGCCGACCGCGCGCCGCACGACCGCGCCGCCCTTGTCGGCCGTCTCGCGCGAACCGACCGCGAGCTGGCTCGCCTGCCGCGCGTTGTCCGCGCTCTGGCGCACGGTGGCCGTCATCTCTTCCATGGTGCTCGCGGTCTCCTCGAGCGAGGCCGCCTGCTGCTCGGTGCGCCGCGAGAGATCGTCCGTGCCCGTCGAGATCTCGTTCGACGCGTGCGCGACCGACGACGCCGCCGTGCGGATGTCGCCGACGATGTTGCGCAGGGTCTCGACGAGCGTGTTCGCCGAGTCCTTGAGCGCGCCCATGTCGTTGCGGTAATCGCCGCGCACCTGCGCGGTGAGGTCGCCCCTGCTCCACGACTCGAACACCGTGGACATCTCCGAGAGCGGCATCTCGACGGCGTCGAGCATCGCGTTCACGCCCTGCGCGATCGCGAGGTAGGTCCCCGTGTACGTCGCGGCGTCGATGCGGCCGTCGATGCGGCCCTCGGACGCGGCGTGGATGAGGCCCTGGATGGCGCTCTCGGCGCGCCGCTCCTGCGAGACGTCCTGCCACTCGACGATCGTGCCGATGCGGACGCCGTTGCCGTCCGTCACGGCCGTGACGTTGAGGTTCAGCGTCACCGTGCCCATCTGGATGTCGGCGCGGTGCGGGAGACGGCGCTCGTCCGCGATGATGCGGCGCTGGTGCTCCGGGTTCTTGTGGAAGATGTCGACGTTCGAGCCGAGCACGCGGTCCGCGCTGAAGTGCGGCATGGCCTTGCGGATCTCGGGCTCGAGCTCGCGCAGCAGCCGGACCGACGCCGTGTTCGCGAGGATGATCGTGTTGCTGGTGTCCGCGAAGAGGATGTTCGTCCGCGCCGATTCGACGGCGGCTGACAGGCGGGCGCGCTCCTCGAGGAGGCGGGCGCGCTCGGTCTCCTCGCGGCGGATCTGCGAGACGTCCTGCCACTCGACGATCGTCCCGCTGCGTTTGCCGTCCGCCCCGTGGATCGGGCTGACGTGGAGATTCAGGATGATCTCGCCGAGGCGCACGTCGGCGCGGTGCGGCAGGCGGCTCTCGTCCGAGACGAGGCGCCGCTGGTGGTCGGGGTTCTTGTGGAAGACGTCCATCGACGACCCGACGACGCGGTCGGCGGCGAAGTTCGGGAGCGTCTTGCGCAGGTCTCCCTCGAGGGAGCGCAGGAGGTGCAGCGACGCCTCGTTCGCGTAGACGATCACGTGCTCGGGGTTGGCGACGAGGATGTTCGTGCGCGCCGCGCCGAGCGCGGCCGCAGCGAGGCCCGTGATCGCGCTCGCTTGCGTCGCGCGGGGCTTCGCGAGGGCGAGGGGCTTCGCCTCGGCGGCGGCGCCCTTCGCGCGGGACTTCGCGGCGAGACCACGGCCCTTGACCGTGGCGAGCGCGGCACCGGCTTCACCCTTCGATCCGTCCCTGTCGGCTGCCGCCTTGTCCCCCGCGGCCCTGCGCTTCGTCGGCTTGTCGTCTGCTTCCATGGTGTCGGATTCCTTTTGAGAGCGTTTCAGGATGCGTTGGGGGTCGCGACGCTCACGACGCGGGCGGCATCGAGGAGCACGACGAGGGACTCTCCCCGCCGCGCCATGCCGAGGAGATCGGCGGAGCCGTTGCCGAGATCGGGGGCCGCTTGGACCGAGCCGGCGTCGACGTCGAGGACGTCGCTGACGCCGTCCACCTGGAGCCCGATCATGCGCCCGGCAATCCCGAGCACGATGATCACGCTCGTCGGCGTCGCGACGGCCGGCGTGAGGCCGAGGCGCACGCGCAGGTCGAGCACGGGCACGATGACGCCGCGCAGGTTGATGACACCGAGCACGGCGTCCGGGGCGCCCGGGAGCCGCGTCGTCGCCGAGAGCCCGCGGATCTCTTGCACGGCGAGGATGTCGACGCCGTACTCCTCCTCGCCGAGGAAAAAGGTCAGGTACTTGTTCGGGAGGGTCGCCGCGAGGGTCGACCCGCTGCTGGTGGGCTCGGTCATGGGGTCACTCCGCTGCGTCGGCCGGGGCCGCGGCGCGCGCCTTGTGACGCGCGACCTCGGCGAGGGTCAGGGGATCGAGGATCAATGCGACACGACCATCACCGAGGATGGTGGCGCCAGAGAGCCCTGCGACGCGCCCGTAGTTGGCTTCGAGGCTCTTGACGACGACCTGGTACTGGCCGACGACGTCGTCGACGAGGAGCGCGTAGCGCCGCGCGCCGTCGTCCACGATCACGACGATGCCGCGGGTCGCGTCGTCGGAGGTGGCGTGGGCGTCGAAGACGTCCGCGAGCCGCACGAGCGGGTGCAACTCACTGCGCACCTCGACGGCCTCCTGCCGGTTGGCGACGCGCCGGATCTGCTGGGGGCTGACGCGGACCGACTCGACCACGGCGACGAGAGGCAGGACGTACACCTGCCCGCCCATCTCGAGGGCGAGGCCGTCGAGGATCGCCATCGTCAGCGGCAGCGTGATGCGGAAGGTCGTGCCGCGGCCGGCCTCGGTGAGGATGCCGACGCTCCCCTTGAGCCGCTCCACCGTGCTCTTGACGACGTCCATCCCTACGCCGCGCCCGCTGAGGCTCGAGACCTCGTCGCGGGTGGAGAAGCCTGGCCGGAACACGAGCGAGTACACCGACGCGTCGTCGATGGGCTCGCCGGGGTCGATGAGGCCCTGCTTCACGGCTTTGGCGAAGATGCGGTCGCGGTCGAGGCCGCGGCCGTCGTCGGACACGTCGATGCGGACGGTGCCGCTCTTCTGGGCGGCGCGGATCGCGAGGTGCCCGAGCTCCGGCTTGCCGGCCGCGACGCGCTCGGCGGGCGTCTCGAGACCGTGGTCGATCGCGTTCCGCACGAGGTGCGTGAGCGGGTCGGTCATGCTCTCGAGCACGGTCTTGTCGAGCTCCGTCTCGCCGCCCTCGAGCGTCAGCTCGAGGCGCTTGCCGCACGAGGCGCCGAGGTCGCGCGCGAGCCGCTGGAAGCGCCCGAACACCGTCTCGATCGGCAGCATCCGCACGCCGAGAACGCGCTCCTGCAACTCGCGGCAGTGGCGCTCCATGACGCCGATCGACTCGACGAGCGCGGGCACGCGGCTCGTGTCGACCTGGCTGACGAGCTGCGCGACCGTGGCTTGCGCGATGACCAACTCGCCCACGAGGTTCACGAGGCGGTCGAGCTTCTCGAGGGGAACGCGCACCGTGGCCGCGCCTGCCTCGCTGCGCGGCTCGTGCACTTCGGCGGGCTTGCGCTCCTCGGCGCGCACCGGCTCGGCGGCTGGGTGCATGCCGGCGGAGGTCACCGGCGCCGGGGGAGGCGTCGCCGCGCGCGGGGCGTCGGGCGCCGCGCGGGACGGCCCGAGCGCGTCGAAGAGCGAGGCGGTGGTCGGGATTTCCGGCGCTGGCTCGCTGGGGTCGTGCGGAATCGGCGGCAGCGTGCCGGTCTTGAAGAGGAAGCCCCACTTCGCGCGGGCGGCGTCGGGGGTCCCCTCCGGCGGGATGACCGAGTAGACCGGGACGTCCTGATCGGCGGCGGCGCGCGGGCCCGCGGAGGGCCGCGCAGGCGTGCCAGGCGCGCTCGCGGCGGGTGCCGGCGCGGGTGAGGAGCGACCAGGCAGCTCGAGCGGCTTCGCCGGCTTCAGGCCGCGGTGCGCGAGCACGTCGTGCAGGCCCCGCAGGATGGGCCGCCTCGCGGACTCTTCGGGGATGTTCTCCGCGACGAACATCCGGACGAGGTCCGTCGCGCCGAGGAGCACGGCGATCACGTCCTCCGCGGGCTCGACGTCGCCCGCGCGGACGTGCTGCATGAGGTGCTCGACCTCGTGGGAGAAATAGGCGAGTTCGTCGAGGCCGACGAGGCCCGCGCCTCCTTTGATCGTATGAATGGCGCGGAAAACGCGGTTGATGACGTCGTCCGAGCGCTCGCGCTCGAGCTCGAGGAGGCCCGACTCGAGCGCCTCGATCAGCTCGGCGGCCTCTTCCTGGAAGAGCGCGATGTCGTCGTCGTTCCTCAAGCGCCCTCGCGGAGCGCCTTCGCCCCTTGGATGACCTTGTCGACGAGGCCGAGCAGCGTCGGGGGATCGAACGGCTTGACGATCCAGCCGTTGGCGCCGCCGCGGCGCCCCTCACCGCGCATCTCGACGCTGCCCTCGGTGGTGAGCATCAGCACCGGCAGGTCGATCCGCGTCCAGCGCTCGCGGAGCTGGGCCAGCAGCTGCAGGCCGCTGAGCCCGTCCATGTTGACGTCCGAGACGATGAGGGCCGGCAGCGGCGCGGCGGCGAGCTTCGTCAGGGCGACCTCGCCGCTCGGGGCGTCGTCGACGACGTAGCCCCCGCTCTCGAGGGCCTGGCGCAGCATGCGGCGCGCGATGACCGAGTCGTCGACGATGAGGATGCGCTCGGGCACTGTGGTTCTCCGCCGGGACCGAACGGCCGGTCACCGCCGGACTTGACCCCCCACGTTCGGGGACGCCGGCCTGCCGCGGCGGGATGGTCGAATCCTCCGCCGGGGACCTTCAGCGGGGCGCGGCTCCTGCCGTTCGACGCGCTCTGGAGGTCGAGCGCATGCGTGCGAGCCTGCGGGACGCGGTCACGCTCCGCGAGTGCGTGAAGCGCGTCGTCGAGACGTGCGGCGACATGAAGCTTCTCAGCGTCGGGACGATGGCGAGCGCGCTGCGCGCCGGCCACGCCGCGCGGGGGTTCGCCGTCGTGGCGGCCGACCTGCGGGTCACGGGCGACACCCTCGCGAACTCCGTGCGGCCCCTCGACCAACTCGCCGACGCGCTCACGACGCTGCTCGCCGGGGTCGCCGTACGCCGCCGGCGCAGCGCAGCCCTGCGGCGCGCCGGGGAGCACGGTGCGGGCGGGGATGCCTCCCCGCCACTCGCCGCGGCGATCCGCGCCGCCGAGGCCCACGACGCCGCGGCCGAAGAATCGCTCCGTGTGCTGCGCCTCGCGCTCGCCGGGCGCCTCGACGTCGTGAACGATGCGTCCGCCTACGCGCTCGCCGCCGCCCGCACGGCGAAGCTCGAGACGACCGCTGCCGGGCTCGAGGGGCAGCGCCTCGCCGAGGCCGCGCGCCGCTTCGAGGAGGCGATCGAGGGGCTTCGACCCTCGCTGCGGGAGCTCTCGCGCCTCGCCGGGAACCTCACATGAACGCGCCGAAGGGGACCCTCCGATGAAGAAAGCCCACGTCATCTTCGAGCGCGGCGCGCACCGCTGGATCGTCGTCGCGCGCGACCCCGAGCGCCCCGGCCACGTGATCGACACCAACGAGTACGTCGTCGAGCACGCCGGGCAGGCGCTGCTCACGGACCCGGGCGGCTCGGAGATCTTCCCGGCGGTCTTCGCGGCGCTCGGGCGCGTCGTCGACCCACGGACGATCCGCGCCATCTTCGCGAGCCACCAGGACCCGGACGTCATCTCGTCGCTCGGCCTCTGGCTCGAGCTCGACCCGACGCTGCGCTGCCACGCGAGCCGCCTGTGGACGACGTTCATCCCGCATTTCGGCGGGGATGGTCAGACGATGGCCGCCATCCCCGATCAGGGCGCGACGCTCGATCTCGCGGGCCTCGCGCTCGAGGCCGTCCCCGCGCACTACCTCCATTCGTCGGGAAATTTCCACCTCTACGACCCGGTCGCGCGGGTGCTCTTCACCGGGGACATCGGCGCCGCGCTGCTCCCGCCCGACCGCGAGGGGCTCTACGTCGAGGACTTCGACCGGCACATCCGCTACGCGCATGCCTTTCATGAGCGCTGGATGGGCTCCAACGAGGCCAAGCGCGCGTGGATCGACCGCGTCTCCAAGTTGCCGATCGATCTGCTCTGTCCGCAGCACGGCGCG
This sequence comes from Polyangiales bacterium, assembly GCA_964202905.1. Classification (GTDB taxonomy): domain Bacteria; phylum Myxococcota_A; class Polyangia; order Polyangiales; family JADJQN01; genus CAIUAC01. The sequence goes on along the minus strand of CAXNJO010000012.1, from coordinate 6,272 downwards.
ATCTACCGGGGCGCGGACGTCGCGCGTTTCCTGCAGTGGTTCTCGGACCTGAAGGTCGGCATCTACTGAGCGACGCTGCGCGTCCGTCCTGGCGGTTCGACGCCGCGCGTGGGCGCGCGCGCATCGCCCCGGGCTCCGCTGCGCTACGTTGCGGCGCGTGACCGGCCCGACGCCTCCGCCGCCTGCGCTCCCGGCGCCGCTCCAGGGCGTGCGCGTGCTCGAACTCGCGCAGCTCGTCGCCGCGCCGACAGCGGCTGCGCTGCTCGGCTATTTCGGCGCGGACGTCGTGAAGGTCGAGGAGCCACGCACGGGCGATCCGCTCCGCACCTGGCGCGAGACGGACGACGCCGGCACCTCGTACTGGTGGCGGAGCCTCGCGCGCAACAAGCGCTGCGTCTCGCTCGACCTGCGGCGCCCGGAGGGGCGCGCGATCGCGCGGCGGCTCGCGGCGCGCGCGGACGTCCTCGTCGAGAGCTTCCGCCCCGGGACGCTCGAGGCCTGGGGCCTCGGTCCCGAGGTGCTCCTCGCCGACAACCCGCGCCTCGTCGTCGCGCGGGTCTCGGGCTTCGGCCAGACGGGGCCGTATGCGCGGCGGCCCGGGTACGCGGCGATCGCGGAGGCGATCGGCGGGTTGCGGCACCTCACGGGCTTCCCCGGAGAGCCGCCCGTGCGCGCGAACCTCAGCCTCGGCGACACGCTCGCGGGCCTGCACGCGGCGCTCGGCGTGCTGCTCGCGCTGCGCGTGCGCGACGCGACGGGCCGCGGTCAGGTCGTCGATGTCGCGCTCTACGAGAGCGTCTTCGCGATGCTCGAGAGCGTGATCCCCGACTACGCCGCGCGGGGCGTCGTGCGCGGGCCCTCGGGCACGACCATCACCGGCGTCGCGCCGAGCGACGCCTACCCCACGCGCGACGGGCGCCGCGTCGTGATCGGCGCGAACGGCGAGTCGGTGTTCCGGCGCCTGATGCGCGCGATCGGGCGTGACGACCTCGCCGATGACCCCGGCCTCGCGGGCAACGCCGCGCGGGTCGCCGCGCAGCCCGTGATCGACGCGGCGATCTGCGCCTTCACCGCGGCGCGCGACGCCGCGGACGTCCTCGCCGCGCTCGAGGCCGCGGAGGTGCCCGTCGGGCCCATCCACGACGCGGCCGCCATGCTGCGTGACCCGCACTTCGCGGCGCGCGGGCTCTTCGAGCGCGCGGAGTCGGACGGCGTCGCCTACACGCTGCCCGCGATGTTCCCGCGCCTCACGGAGACGCCCGGCCAGACCCGCTGGGCCGGGCCGGCGCGCTCGGCGCACACGCGCGAGGTGCTGCGCGAGCTGGGGCTCGACGACGCCGCGATCGACGCGCTCGCCGCCGCCGGCGTGATCGCGGGCTGACCGCGCCGCACGTCGCCGCGTCGGGGCCCGCGTCGGCGCGGCGCGATCCTCCGCCCGCTGCACGTCGCCGCGGGCTACGCTGCGGCCGCGATGCCTGACCCGCGCCCCACCGTCGTGCTCTTCGACATCGACGGCACCCTCCTCGAGACGGGCGGCGCTGGGCGCGCAGCGATGCAGGCGGCCTTCGCCGAGCTCTGCGGGCGACCGGACGCGTGCGCGGACTTCTCCTTCGGCGGCATGACCGATCGCGCGATCGCGCGGCAGGGGCTCGGCGTCGCGGGTGAGTCACCGGACGAGGCGCGCCTCGACGCGCTCGTCGCCGCCTACCTGCGGCACCTTCCGGACGCGCTCCCGCGGCATGCGCACCGCGTGCTCCCCGGCGTGCCGACGCTCCTCGCGCAGCTCGCCGCGCGCGAGGACGTCGCGCTCGGTCTCGGGACCGGCAACGTCCGCGAGGGGGCCTTCGCGAAGCTGCGTCACGCCGCGATCGACGCGCCCTTCCGCTTCGGCGGGTTCGGCTGCGACGCGGAGGATCGGGCCGCGCTGCTGCGCGCCGGGGCGGAGCGCGGCGCCGCCGTCGCGGGGCGTCCGCGCGCGGCCTGCCGCGTGGTGGTGATCGGCGACACGCCGAGGGACGTCGCCGCCGCGCGGGCCATCGACGCGGAGATCGTCGCGGTCGCGACGGGCAGCTACGACCTCGAGGCCCTCCGCGCGACCGGCGCCGAGCGCGTGGTCGCGGACCTCTCGGGCTTCGTGCTCTAGGCGGCCGACGCCCGCGGCGCGATCGGGCGCAGCCGCTCACGCAGCAGCGCGACGCGCTCGTCGAGGCTGCGCTCGACCCCGTCGAGCGAGACGAGCCGCGCGGCGAGGCGGCGGTGCTGCCGGAGCATGAGCAGCGCCCACACCTGGAAGAAGTCGATCCCCTCGAAGACGAGCGCGCGCTCGGCCGCGTACTTCGCGAGGTTCTTCTGGAACTCGCCGGGCATCTCCGTCCAGTGCATCGCGGCGCGCAGGTGGTGCCCGATGTGGTAGCCGTCGTTGAACGCGCGGCGGTTGTAGCGCGTGTGGATGCACGTGATGCTGTTGCGGTAGCTGCTCTCGGGCGTCGCCGCGTCGACGAAGGCGTGCTGCCCCCAGTTGCCGCACATCATCAGGAAGCGGACGGCGACGAAGGGCACGACGAGCACCACCAGCGTCGCCTGCCAGCTCACGAGCGCGCCGAGCGTGCCCGCGAACGCGTAGAACCCGAACTCGCCGGCGAGCATCCGGCGCAGACGCTGGTAGCGCTTCCGCTTCACGAAATACGCGCAGAGCTCGACGATCCCCACCGTCACGAAGCGCAGGTAGTAGTGCGCGAAGTGCAGCGCGTTGTCGCGCTGGTAGCGCATCGTGCTGCTGAGGTCCGGCGCGAGGTTGCCCTCGACGTGGTGCATCCCGATGTGGTGCGCCGCGTACGTCTCCGGCGTCTCGCCCATGAGCGGCCCGTGCAGCCAGACGATCCAGTGGTTCAACCACCGGTAGCGCGCCTTGAAGAGCGGGCGATGGCTCGCGTTGTGGAGCATCAGGATGTAGCGGTCGACGAAGACGCCGAAGACGAGCGCGAGGTAGATCGGCGCGAGCCACCAGCGGAACGCCCCCGGCAGGAAGAGGTAGACCGCGAAGGGCACGAGCACCGCGCTGATCTGCAGGTTCAGCGAGAGCAGCGGCCAGTCGCGCGGGTCCTGCAGGAGCACGCGCCGGGCGAAGCCCTCGAGCGGTCCTGGGTGCTCCGGCGGCACGTAGTTCGCCTCGCCGCGGACGACGACGGGTGGAGCAGGGGCGGGGACGTCGGTGGCGCTCATCGGGCGTGGATGTTCACTCCGGTCCCGGCGCCGGTCCAGCACCCCGCGTGCGTTTTGCGCGCGCTGCGGCGGGCGTGCGCGGTATCGTCCGCCGCGATGGCGGGCGATCAGGACTTGAGCGGCGCGGTGCTCGGCGGCCGCTACCGCGTGGAGCGGCGGCTCGCCGGGGGCGGGATGGGCGTCGTGTACGGTGCGACCGACACGCGGCTCGATCGCAAAGTCGCCCTCAAGGTCGTGCACGCGCACCTCGCGCACGACCCGCGCATCCTCGAGCGCTTCCGTCGCGAGGCCGGGGCCGCGGGGGGACTCGAGCACCCGCACGTCGTGCAGGTCACCGACTTCGTGGAGCCCGCGGGCGCGCCGCCCTTCCTCGTGATGGAGCTGCTGCAGGGGGAGCCGCTCTCCGAGGTGCTCGGGCGCGAGCGCGCGCTCGACCCGGGGCGCACCGCGTTCATCGCGTGGCAGACGCTCGACGCGCTCGGGGCCGCGCACGCCGCGGGGATCGTGCACCGCGACCTCAAGCCCGCGAACATCTTCCTCACCTCCGTCGCCGGGGTCCGCGACGTCGTGAAGGTGCTCGACTTCGGCGTCGTGAAGCTGAGCGACTCACCCATCAAGTTGACGCAGGCGGGCGACGTCATCGGCACGCCGAGCTTTATGGCGCCGGAGCAGCTCCGCGGCGAGGAGATCGACGGCCGCGCGGACCTCTACGCGCTCGGCGTCGTGATGTACGGCTGCCTCGCGGGCGCACCGCCCTTCTGGGTGCAGGACCCGGCAGAGACCGTGCGCCGCGTGCTCGCCGGCGCGTTCGAGCCGCTCGCCGGGCGCGTGCCCGGCCTCGATCCGGACTTCGCGGCCTTCGTCGAGCGCGCGCTCGCGCCGCTGCGTGAGTCCCGCTTCGGTTCCGCAGGCGAGATGCGCGCGGCCCTCGCGCGCTTCGTCGACACCGAGGCCTCGGTCGCGGGCCGCAGCGCGAGTCGCCCGCCCGTCGCGCCCGCGAGCGCGCGCCTGGCAGTCTCCGGCGATGCGGCGGCGGCATTCGGCGCCACGGTGCCGGACGGCCCCGCGATGCCCGGCGCCCCCGCGGCCGCGCGCTTGTCGACGCCGCCGCCGGACGCGCGGCCCGCGGTTCTCGGCCCGCTGCAGCACGGGCTTGGCCTCGCCGTACCGACGCTCGTGGTCGGCGCGCTCGCGGCGCTCGCGGCGGCGTTCCTCGTCGTCGTCGGCGCCTGGATACTTCGCCGGCCCGCCGCGCCGCCGCCCGCCATCCCGGCGCTCAGCGACGCCCAACGCCGCGTGCTCGCGCGGGACGACGGGGGGCGCGGCGTGCTTCTGCCCCTCCTGCTCGTGGCGCAGCCCGACGCCGACGTCGCCCCGCAGGGTGCGGTGCTCGCGCCGCTGCCCCTGCCGGCTGAGCCGAACGCCGCGGCTCCCGAGGTCGGTGAGGGCGACGCGCCCCGGGCCGCCGAGGGCGCCCGCGTCGAGTTGAGCCTCGTGACGACGCACGGCGTGCTCGCCGAGTCCGTGCTCCGCGCGCGCTTCGCGCCCCTGCGCGGCCGGCTCGCGCGCTGCTTCGAGGCGCCGGCGCCGGGTGAGCTGCAGAAGTCCGAGCTCTTCGAGCTGCGGCTCAGCGCCGCCGGGGAGGTCCTCGAAGTCGGCCCGGAGGGCCCCGTGCCCCCGACCCCCGAGCGCGTCGCCTGCATCGCGCGCGAGCTCCGCGGGCGCACGCTCGCCCCGACGGACACGGGCGATTCCGGCGCCGTCGTCGTGGGTCTGGTCCGCGACTGACGGCCGCCGCGCGGACAGCCAGCCGGCTGTCCGTCACAGCCAGCCGGCTGTCCGTCACAGCCAGCCGGCTGTCCGTCTCGCGCCTTCGTGGTCCGTGACGGTCAGCCCGCTTCGACGAGGCGCGCGAGCTTCACCAGCGCGCCGGTGAGCGAGAAGCGCAGCACGCGCGCGAGGACGGGGACGAAGAGCGGGATGCGCGAGGTCATCGCGATCGTCCAGCGCAGTTCGGTGGTGCCGGGAGCCGATTCGGTGAGGGAAATCTCGCCGCGATGCGTGACGGGCACGCCGCGCGTGATGCGGTAGGCGAGTCGGTGCGGGGCCTCGCGCTCGACGATCGTCTCGTCGAAGGTGAAGCCCGCGCCGATCGTGCGGACGGTGCCGACGGCGCCGTCGCCGCGGACGCGCACGGGCGCGCCGATCCACGCGCTCATGCCGGCGTGATCGTCGATGCGCGCCCAGACCCGATCGATCGGGGCGCGGAAGGTCTTGTGGAGCACGAGGTCGGCCATGGGCCGGCAGCATCGCACGCCGCGCGTGCCGCGCGCGCTGCGCCCGGGGTGGACGGCGCGCCCTCGGTCGGTGCCCACCACCCATGCTCCGCCAAGCTGCGGGGCCGGGAGGCGCTGCACCGGGTGGCGCGTCCTGGCGTCGTGCACCCCACGTGCAGCCGTGCCTTCACCCCGGAGCGGTTCGTGAAGCCGTCCCCCCTCGCGCAGAACCAGTCGGCGGTGAGGCCGTCCCGGTCGTCGTCGCGGGGCGCCTCGCTGGACGAGGTTTCTTGCGGAGCCACTTCCGGGAATTGAACCCGGGACCTACGGTTTACGAAACCGTTGCTCTACCGCTGAGCTAAAGTGGCGGCGATTCGAGGGCGCGGGCTTACCGTGACCGTCGCGGACTGTCAAGGGTGACCGGCTCGGCTATGCTCCCGGGCCCATGAGGCCCGCGCACCGCATCGACCTCCGCTCGGACACCGTGACCCGGCCCACGGAGGGCATGCGCCGCGCGATGGCGGCGGCGGACGTGGGCGACGACGTCTACGGCGAGGACCCGGGCGCGCACGCGCTCGAGGCTGAGACGGCCGCGCTGCTCGGCAAGGAGGCCGCGCTCTTCGTCCCTTCGGGGACGATGGCGAACCAGCTCGCGCTGCTGTTGCACTGCCGACGCGGTGACGAGGTCGTGGTCGGCGAGGGCGCGCACTGCAAGGAGTACGAGTCGGGCGGCGGCGCGGCCTGGGCAGGGGTGCAGTTCGCCGAGGCGGGGCG
>CAXNJO010000011.1:0-171803 GCA_964202905.1 Polyangiales bacterium | reverse complement strand
TGCAGCCGCTGTTCAGTTACACGCCGTTGCTAAGGTTAACCGCAGTGTCAGCGCTAGAGCCTCTCCAGCAGCGCCTCTCGACCCCGATCCGGCGCGCGCGCCGGGCGGCGGATTTCGACACGCTCCTCCCGAGGAGCTGCGCCGCTTCGATCGAGGCGCTCGCGGGGCGCCTGCGCGAGGCCGTCGGCGAGTGGCCCGACCTCGCGGTGGGCGAGGTGCGCCGCCCTGCCGAACCTCCGCCGCCAGCTGAAGCGACGCGGGCACACCGTGCTGCCCTTCAGCGCCGCGACGGGCGAAGGCGTGCGCGAGGTGCTCGAGGCGATGGAGACCGCGCTCCGCGAGAACCCCGTCGCCCCCGCGCCGCGCGCCGAGCCGCTCCCGCCGCGCGGGCGCGCACGCGTCGCTGCGGCCGACGCGGCCAGCGACGACGCAGAGCCCTGGGGCGAGTACGTGCGCGAGCCCCACGACGGCCTCGACGACGAGGCCTGAGCGCACCGCCTACACAGGCTCGAGCTGGGCGATCGCCCAGCGGGCCGCGTCGCGGACCACCTCTTCGGTGTCGTGCGCGGCGGCCTCCCGCAGCACGGGCAGATGTCGCTTGTCGCGCGAATTGCCGAGCACGATCGCGGCGTTGCGCGCCATCCCGCGCCGGCCGGGGCGCTGGATCGGCGAGCCCGCAGCCCACGCCGCGAAGGCCTCTTCGTCCATGCGGAGCAGCGCCGCCGCGTCGTGCGACGCCCAGCGCGGATCGGGCGCGAAGGCGCGCGTCGCCTCCTCGGGCGGCAGCGCGGTGCGGTTGAACGGGCACACGTCCTGGCACGCGTCGCAGCCGAAGAGCCAGTCGCCGATCGGCGCGCGCAGCGCCTCGGGCGATGGACCATCTTCCTCGATGGTGAGGTAGCTGACGCAGCGGCGGGCATCGAGCTCGCGGGGCGCGACGAACGCGCGCGTCGGGCAGCCGGTGAGGCAGAGCGTGCACGCACCACACCGCTCGGGTTGCGGCGCGTCGGGCTCGAGCTCGGCGGTCGTGAGCACGGTCGCGAGCACGACGTGCGAGCCGAGCCCCGGGATGATCAGGCAGCAATTCTTCCCGATGAAGCCGAGGCCCGCGCGCTCGGCCCACGCGCGCTCCATCATCGGCATCGTGTCGCAGGTCGCGCGCGCCTTGTGTCCCTCGCGCCGCAGCCACTTCGCGAGCGTGCGCGCGCGGCGCCCCGCGACGTTGTGGTAGTCGCGCCCCCGCGCGTAACGGGCGACGCGGCCGGGCGCCGGACCGACGCGCGACGACTCCCGGGCGTAGGGCATCGCGAGCACGACGACGCTGCGCGCGCTCGGGAGCAGCCCTGGCCCGCCCGGCGCGCCCTGCGCGAGCGTGGGATCGACGCGCGCGGCGGCGCTCTCGGCCATGTACGCCATCGACCCGTGCCTCCCGTCGGCGAGCCACGCCTCGAGGCGCGCGGCCTCGACACCGAGCGGCCCCGCGCGCGCGACGCCGACCCGCGCGAAGCCGAGCGCCCGCGCTTCGACCGCGAGACGCTCCTTCAGCGGCGGGGGCGCGGCCGGCGGGGGGGACGACACCGCGCGAGGGTGACACAGGGCGCGCCGGGCACGAGCGCCGTGGACGCGTCGCCGTCCGCGTGCGTGCTCAGCCCCGCGGCGCGCTCGAGGGATCCGCGTCGGACGCGGCAGGCTCCGACGCCGCCACGTCGCTCGCCGCGCGCGCCTCGGCAGCGCCCGCCGTCGACGGCGCCGCGGCGGGTTGCGCCTCGCCCTCTTGCCGCGCGAGCCGCAGCGTCAGGCCACCGAGCACGAGCACCGCGAGGCCGAGCGCCGCCCAGAGCGCGAGCGACTCCCAGCCGCTCCGCTCGAGCAGGCCGGGCGCGCGGAAGGAGGCGTTCTTCGCGAGCCGCCCGACCGTGGCCGCGACGATCGGCACCGCATCGACCAGCTCGCGGGCCCGCGCCAGCTCGTACGCGGGCGACGCGGCGTCCTCCGCGCCCACGAGCAGCCGGTAGCGGCCGGGCGGCGCGGCGACGAGGATCTCGGCGAGTTCCGCGTCGACCGTGGCGCCACGCACGACGAGCGGCGCGTCGTCCCCGTCCTCGACCACGAGCGAGAGGTCCTGCACCCGCAGCCCCCCGAGCGTCCGCTCGATCGCGCCCGACTCGCCGGGCTCACGGGCGAGCGCTCCCCGCAGGATCTCGTGCTCGCGGCCGGCGTCGTCGCGCCCGCGCAGCGTGAACGGGCGCTCCGTGAAGCGGGCCTCGAGGTCGAGGCGCAGCGAGCGCGCATGCGCCGCGCGCACCGGGAGACCGAGCGCGTAGCGCGTCTCGCGCCCATCGCGCACCGGGGGGCCGACGACGAGCGGCAGCGTGACCCCTGGACGCAGGCCGACCGCCTCCACGTACGGCCACTGCCGCCCATCGGCGTCGACGACACGGACGTCGCCGAGGTCGCCCCGGACGAGGGCCATCGCCGCGGCGGGCAGACGCACGCGCACGATCCCCTCGCCCGCTTCCCCCACGACGATGTCCGCGGCGTGCGTGAAACGCGACGCGTCGAGCACCGTCCCCGGCCGCGCGAGGAAGCCGAGCGCCGGGCCCGCCTGAAAGCGCGGGTTCGCGCGCGCCGCTGCGGCGATCGCCTCCTGCAGCGCCTCGCCCTCCCGTAGGGCGCGCCCGAGGCCGAGCGGCTCGAGGGCCGCGAGGTCGTAGCGGGGCGCCCGCACGCGCCCGCCCCCGAAGCGCAGCGTGAGCGGCTCCCCGTCGGCGAAGAAGACGAGCGCGGGCTGCCGCACGACGGCCACCACGACGAGCCCGGCGAGCGGCGGCGAGTCTCCGTCCTCGACGACGACCGTGAGCGCGTCGCCCCGCGGCGCCTCGATCGCGATCTCGAGGCGCTCACCGCCGAGCGCCCGCAGCGCCTCGACGCGGAAGACGTCGCCCGTGCCGAGGTCCCCCTGCGCGTCCGAGACGCGCAGGGTGCGGGCGAAGTTGGGCGTCGCGGTCACGAGCCGCACGCGATCCGCGCGCAGCCCGAGCGGCAGCGCGACGACGAGCTCCGTGCGCCCCGCGGCGCGGCGCGTCTCACGCACCGTGAGCGGCACCGCGAGCGTCGGCGGATCGCTGGGCGCACCCCGCGGCTCGTAGCGGAACACGGGCTCGAGCGCCCCCGCGTACGCGCCAGGGAAGAACCCGCCCGCCTGCCCCTCGATCGCGACACGCAGCGCGCGCGTGCCCACGGGCACGGCCGGGAGCGCGAGCGAGAGTTGCTCGCGGAGCGGCGCCTGGAACCGGAAGATGGTGCCCTCCGCGAGCACGACCTCCGCGGCGCCGGGCGACTGCGGGACGGCCACGACCCGGACGCTCCGCACGAAGTTCGCGGCCGCGACGGTGAGCGCGAGCCCGTTCGCCTGCCCGGCGTCCGGCGGCACCGCGAGATCGAAGGTCTCGCTCACCCGCGTGCCGACGCTGCGACGGGTCGCCCCGATCGGCGGCGCGGGGATGGACGCGGGCGGGACGGCGGCGCCGCGCGCGGCGCTCTCGACGAGGTACGGGACCTCCGCGCCCCGCGCGTCGAAGAGCCGCACGTCGGAGAGATCGGCGCGCGCCGCGGCGAGGACCTCCGCCGGCACCGCGAGCCGCGCCGGACCGGCGGGCGCCTCGACGACGAGCTCCCGCGGGAAGAGCCGCGCAAGCTCGGTCTCCTGCGCAGAGACGGGCGCGCGCGCGGCGACCCAGGCGGCTGCGATGACGAGGAGCGGGATCGCGAAACGCGAGCGGGTCACGGACGTCCTTCCTTCCCGCCCGCGTTCACGCGGAACAGGAGACGCGAATACACGAGGCTCACGAACAGCAGTGAGAGGGCGAGACCGACGAGCGCCGCGACGCGATAGAGGTCACGCAAGTGCCCGAGATCATACAAGAAAACCTTGCCACACGTGACAACGAGGAGCCCGAGACTCGCGAAGCGCGCGGCCGTCGACGCGCGCCACAGGCCGAGCCCGAGGAGCACGAGGGCGTAGAGCGCCCACGCGATCGAGAGGGTCAGATCGCGCGCCGGCATGCGCTCCGTCGGGATCGAGAGGCGCGGCCCGGTCGCGTACCAATCGACGATGGTGAGGTTGATCCAGGCGAAGACGGCGAGCAGCGCGCCCGTCGCGAGGATCGGCGCCAGCACGGGCCGCTCGGGCAGCAGCCCACGCTCCCACGGGCGGCGCCGCGCGAGCTCCGTCGGCCCGAGCAGCGCCCAGCCCGCGAGCAGGCACGCGGCCGGCACGAGGTACGTGTACGAGAGCCAGTTGACGATGCGCACGTCGCCGCGCGCGTAGTAACCGAGCACGTACGGGTTCGTCAGCAAGCGCGCCGCGACCGCCGCGAAGAGCGCCATCGCGAGCCAGCGCAGCCCCGCGTGATCGAGGCGACGCTCGAGCGCGAGCAGCGCGACGGCCTCGAGCGCCCAGCCGATCGTGAGCCACTCGTTCTCGAGTTGAAGCGGCACGGCCAGCGTGACGAAGGTCGCCGTCGCGGCGGCGAGCCAGACGATCGACGCGCGGCGCTGCGCCGGATCCGTCGGCCCCACGCGGCGTGCGAGCAGCGCGGCCCCGAGCGCGACAACGCCGAGCCCGACCGCGAGCGCGCCCATGTAGCCGTCGCCGAGCACGCGGAGCCACGCGACGCGCATGGGCAGGAAGAGCACGAGCCCGGGCAGCGCGGCGGCCCGCCAGGACGACGCCCGCGCGCGGTAGCGCGGCCCCGCGAGCACGGGCCAGCCCGCGAAGAGCAGCACGAGCCCACCCATCGTCACGAGCTCGGCCGCGAGCGAGGCGCGCCAGGGCACCAGGCTCGTGCGCGCGCCGAACGCGACGCCCGCGGCGAGGAGCCCACCGATCGCGGCGCCGCCCGACCCGCGGCGCGCCGCCGCGAGCAACGCGAGAATCGCGAGCACGACCGCCGCCCCGAGGAAGACCCACGTCGCGAGCGTGTAGGCGCGAGCCGCGAGCCCGAGCAGGCCGAGCGCCGCTGCCACCGCGGCGCCGAGGTCCGCGTGTCCGCGGGCCTCCGGACGGCGCCGCCCGGCGGCCACGAGCCCGAGCGCGACGCAGCCCGCGACGAGCAGACCCGTCGTGAGCCCCTCCGGGAAGCCAGCGCCCGCGGTGCTCGCGAGGTCGAGGATGATCAGCGCGATCGACAGCACCACGCCGAGGGCGAGGTGCAGGAGCGAGCGCCCTGCGAACCCCGCCTGCCGCACCGCGAACACCGCAAGCAGCGCCTGACCCACGACGTGCGGCGCGAGCCGGGCAAGCGCCGACGCGCCCTCCGTGGTGTGCAGCGTCGCGCCGGCGAGACCGAGGAGCGCCATCGCACCGAGCGAAGCCGCCGCCGCGGAGACCCACGGCGCCAGGACGCCGTGCCCTGCGCCGTCCCTGCGCCGCGCGAGCTCCAGCCCGATCTGGTGGGCGCCCGTCACGAGCACCAGGGTGCCCGAGAGCTGCCAGGTGGTGTCGAGCGCGAGGCGGTGTTGCAGCAACCACACCGCGAGCAGGCCGAGCCCGCCGCCGACGGCGCCGAGGCCGATCCACGCGAGGCGCTCACGATGGCCGACGATCGCCGCGCCGAGCGAGAGCACGACCACGAGCGCGCCGGTCTCCCAGAGCCGATCGCCGAGCCACGCGCGCGTGGCGAACGAGAGCGCCAGCAGGAAGGGCAACGCCACCGCCCCCACGCGCAACGCGAGCACGGTCGCGCGCCCCTCGCCGGACGCACCGCCCTCGCGCGCGTCCCCGGCGCGCGCACCGACCGCGAACGGGAATGCGGCGAAGAGCAGCGCGAAGCCGACGACGATGGCGACCCCGAGCCAGGTGCGCGGCGCGTCCATGCGCACGAACAGCCAGAGCAGCTGGTAGAGCCCCGTCGCGGCGAGCGCCCCGACGGCGAGGAGGGGCCAGCGCTTCTTGCGTGCGAGCACGAGGAGCGCGACGTCGAGCAGCAGCAGGTACGAGAAGAGCGGGAGCGGGCGATCCGCGCCGGTGCTCACGGCGAGCGGCGTCGCGAAGCCGCCGAGCAGGCCGAGCACCGCGATCGACGGCGCGTCGCGGCGCATCGAGAGCAGCGCACACGCCGCGGTCACCAGCACGAGCAGCAGCCCCGCGACGCCCGCGGGCACGAGGTGGAAGACCGCGTGTGCCGCCCAGAACGCGGTGTAGAGCACCCCGACGCCCGCCCAGGCGAGCGCGTTCGAGAGCGCCGGCGAGCGCGCGCGCAGCGGCCACTCCGAGACGACGATCGCGCCCACGCCGACGAGCGTGCCGAGCACGATGCGCATCAGCGGCCCGATCAGCCCGTGCGTGATCGAGTACTGGAAGAAGTAGAACCCGGCGAGCACGAGGATGAACGCGCCGAGCACGGCCGCACCGCGCACGCCCAGCCAGCGCTCGAGTCCCCCCTCTTGCCCGGACGACGCGGGCGGCGATGCGGGCGGCCGCGCCGGGACCGCTTCGGAGGGCACCGGCGCCGTCGGCCACGCGTCCGCCGAACCGGCGTCCACGGCCGCGACCTCCGGCGCGACCGGCCCAGCGACCGGCGCAGCGCCCGGCGCGACCCGCACGCCAGCGGATTCCCCTGCAACCACGGGCTCTTCCAGCACATCGGACGCGATCGACGTCGCGGACGTCGGCGCCCCCTCGACGTTCGCCATGCCCTCCGGCACGCCGGCCGCACGCGCCGTCGCCTCGGGCGCGACCGGCATGGCCGCGGGCGCGACCGGCATGGCCGCGGGGACGCGCGTCAGCACTTCGGAGGCGCGCGCGACGCCTTCGACGCGCTCGGCCTCCGCGCGCGCTTGCGCCTGCCCGACCCGCGCCGCGAGCAAGTGCAGATCACCCCGCAGCCGCGCGACCTCGACCTCGAGCTCATCGATCCGCGCCGCGCCCGCGCTCCTGCGACGCAGGAACATCGCCAGGGCGATGAGCGCGACGAACGGCGAGACGCAGACCAGGAGCCCCAGGCTCGCGAAGAAAAGATCCTCCATCCAGCTCCTCGGGCGCCCGGGCGGACTACCCCGCCGAACCCTCGCACACTTCGACCCGCGGGCAGCGCGGCGTCTTCCCGCGCGGTGGTCAGCGTTGCGTCACGCCGCGGTCATGGACGCGCTGCCAGCGGCGGGGCGGTCGCGAGCGGTCCGGTCCCGCCGCGCTCACGGACGCCGAGCGCGCCGTCGCCGTCCGTGGGCGCTCCGGGCGCGGGCGTCGGCCCTGCGGGCGCAGCGCGACCGGTCTCGGGCGCCACGGGCGCGGCCCCCGGGATGACGCCCCCCTCGTCGGGCCGATCGATGAGCGAGCCCGGTCCGGACCGCGGCGTGCCGGGCGGGTGCGGGAGGATGTACGGCTCCGCGTTGAACGTGCCGCACTGACGCTCGCTCCGGAAGAACGCCCAGCGCACGTAGACGCGGCCGTCGCCGCTGCGGATCGCCGCGGGCGCCTCGGGGTACGGCTGCCCGCGCATGACGGCCTCGAACGCGCCGTAGTCGAACGGCGTGTAGCCGCTCGTCTCGATCACGCCGACGCGGTGCATCGTGCCGTCGGGGTTGAAGATCAGCTCGAGCTTGGTGCGGAGCGAACGATCGGCGAGCTCCCCGAGGTTCACGGGCAGACTCGGCAGGAAGCGGTCGGCGAACTGACGGTGGATGCGGCGGTGCACCTCCGCGAGGTAGGCCGCAAAGGGCGAGGCCGCGGCGTTGAGCGCCGTCTGGTTGCCGGTGCGGACGCCGGGCACGTAGTTCTCGATGGCCGCGCGGAAGTCGCGCCAGTTCTGCTCGCGGTTGGAGCCCCGCGCGCGCGAGCGGCGCTCCCGCACGTACGCCTCGCGCTCCTCGGCGAGCGCGACGTGACCGAGTGTCCTCGAGCAGGCTCCACGACACGCGCAGGTCCGCGCCCTCGGCGCCCGTGCCGCGCCCGCGCCCTCCCCCGCCCGCGCGCCGCCACCCGACGCGCCGCTCGCCGCTCGCCGCGCGCCCGCTGCCGGGCGTCGCGATCCCACCGAGCGCCCCGACGCCCGCCCCCGCGCCGCGCGCGACGACACGGGGATGCGAAACGTACCCATACCATCATGGATGACGACCATCGCCGGGGTGCGATCCTCGCCGCCCCCGGCCACCGCCAAACGCCCCGCGCGCGCCGCGGTGCTCCCCTCGTCCGCGCCCGCGCTGCGGCGATCCGGACCGCTCGGCGTGGTGTCGCCGCGGGCGACGACGCGGGGCGGCGGACGCACCTCGGGGTCCCGCGGCCGGTCCTCCGACGCCTCCGCGCGCGTCGCGGTGCGCTCCTCGTGCCCTGCGCGGTCGCGCATGTCGGCGGAGTCCGTCTCGTCGGCGTTGCCCTCCGCCGGATCGGCGGTCGGGCGCGCGCGACCGGGCGTGGGCTCGGGGTCGTCCTCCTGATGGTTGCGGAGCGCGGCGACCGTCTCCTCCTCGACATGGCGGCTCTGCTCCGCGAGGAAGCGCGCCTCGGGCGGGGGCGGGACGCTCGGGTCGTCGCTCCGCTGCGTGATCGACTGGCGTCGGTCGGCGCTCACGGGCGGCGGGGGTGGCGCAGGCGGCGGCGGGGCGACGACGGGCGGCGGAGCGACCCGTGCGACCTCCGGGGGCGGCGGGGGCGGGCGGCGCTCGGGTGCGCGGGTCGGGGGCGGCGCCGGGGGCGGGCGGCGCTGCGGGAGACGGGGCCACGGCGGCCACGCCGGCCACGACGTCGGGCGTGGCGGCCTCGTCCGGCGGACGCACCGCATCCGGCGGCAAGGGCCCGGCGGCGACCTCGAAGGTGACCTCCACCGGACGCGCCGTGGGCCGCGGCCGCGCGGACGGCGCGAGCACGCCGAGCGCGCCGAACACCTGCAGGTGCACGAGCGCCGAGACGAGCAGCGACACGCCGAACACCGCGAGCGCAGGCGTCGCCCAGCGCCGGAGGCGCGAGGTCGGCGCGGCGCTGCCGGGCGACGTCGTCACGCCGTGGGATCTACGGCCGCGGGGCCCCGATCGCTATCCGGCGCGGCCTCCCAGTCCGGGTAGCGCACGCGCGCGTCGAGCGCGAAGCCCTCGAGCAGCGCCGCCATCCGCGCGCGCCGCGCCGGCAACGACAGCCCCTCGAGCTCCCCGCGGGCGGCCGCCACGCGCGCCGCGAACGACGCGAAACGCGCATCGAAGACCCGCACGAGCTCGGCGCGGAGCCGCTTCAGCAGCGCCGGCGCGGTCCCCCCGGACGAGAGCGCGATCTGCACGGGCCCGGCCTGCGCGACCGACACCCACACGAAGTCGCAGTAGCGCGGCTGGTCGATCGCGCTCAGCCAGAACCCGTCGCGCCGGGCCTGCGCTTGCAGCGCCCGGGCGAGCGCCTCGTCGCGCGGTGCGAGCACGACGACGCGCACGCCGCGCGCGTCGTCGGGATCGAACGCCCGCGCGTACCAGCGGATCGCGCCCCGCGCGGCGAGTCCGGCGAGCGCAGGGAGGACGGTCTCCGCGAACACCGTGACGCGCGCCCCTGCGGCCGCGAGCCGCTGCGTCTTGTCGACCGCTTCGTCGTCGCCGCCGATCACGAGCGCGCGCGCGCCCTCGAGCGCGAGCGCCGCCGGGAGGAAGTTCGCCACGGCCGCAGCGTAGCCGAGCCGCACACCGCGGGCCGCGCGTCGCGCCGAGGGTGGACATCCGGCGGCAACGGTGGTGAGTTTCCGCGGATGCAAGGCATGCACGTCGACGACGCGACGCAGGCGCTCCTCACCCGCTTCGGCTTCGACGCGCCGACCTTCGAGGCGCTGCGCGCGCGCCTCCGTGACGGTCTCGCGGGCGACGCGCAGAACCGCCTGCACGGCTTGGTGAGCCCTCCCGCCCCCGAGGACGTGACGCCCCTCCCCCCGCCCGGCAGCGCCGCGCACGAGTCGCTCGCCGCGCGTGGCCGCGACGCGATCCGCGCGGGACACGTCGGCGCCGTCGTGCTCGCCGGCGGCATGGCGACGCGCTTCGGCGGCGTCGTGAAGGCCGCCGTCGACGCGCTCCCCGGCCGCAGCTTCCTCGACCTCAAGCTCAGCGAGCTGCGCCTCACGGCCGAGCGGCTCGGCGGCCGCGTCCCGGTCTATCTCATGACGAGCTTCGCCACCGACGACGACGTCGCCGCGCTCGCGCGGGCGCACACGAGCATCGCCGCCCCGGCCGAGACCTTCGCGCAGCACGTGTCGTTGCGCCTGACGCCGACGGGCGAACTCTTCCTCGACGACGAGGGGCGGCCGAGCCCGTACGCCACGGGCCACGGAGACCTCTCCTTCGCGCTGCGCAGCGCCGGCGTGCTCGCGCGCTTCCGCGCCGCCGGCGGCCGCACGCTGCTCATGTCGAACGTCGACAACCTCGCGGCAGCGCTCGACCCGGCGGTGGTCGGTGCGCACCTCGCGGGCGGCGCGTCCGTCACCGCCGAGGTCACCGGCAAGGAGCCCGGCGAGAAGGGCGGCGCGCCCGCGCGCGTCGATGGAAAGCCCCAGATCGTCGAGGCTTTCCGCTTCCCCGAGGCCTTCGACCAGGACGCCATCCCCGTGTTCAACACAAACACGCTCGCGCTCGACGCCGCCGCGATCGACCGCGACTTCGCGCTCACGTGGTTCGCCGTGCGCAAGAAGGTCGATGGCCGCGACGCCGTGCAGTTCGAGCGCCTCGTCGGCGAACTGACCGCGCTCCTCCCGAGCGCCTTCGTCCACGTCCCGCGCTACGGCGTCGAGGGCCGCTTCCAGCCCGCCAAGGACCCGGACGAGCTCGCCCGCCGCCGCCCGGAGATCGAGGCGATGCTCCGCGCGCGCGGCGTCTTGTGACCGCGGCGCGCGGGAGGGCGGCCCCGGCGCGCCTCGGCGCCGCACTCGCGCTCGCGACCGCCCTGCCCGGCCTCCTCGCCTGCCACGAGACCACGCCCCCCTCGGCGTGCCGCTTCGGCCCCGAACATCTGCTCGCCGCGGTGTCGCCGCAGGTCGACGCCGTCGCGCTCGCGACCGCCCCCGCGGACGCCCCCGACCCGCCCGCGCAGGTCGCCTGGTCGAGCCGCGACGGCACCTTCGTCCGCGCGCTCGACGGGCACGGCGCGCCACGCGCCCCGGCGCTGCGACTCGGCCCCGCGTGCGCGGGTGGGCTCGCGACGACACGGACCTCCGACGCGACCTGGATCGCCTGCCTGCGACGCGGCAACCCCGCGAAGGACGACGCCGGCGGCGTCGTGCTCTGGCGCGTCGCGCGCGGCGTGGCAAGGGTGCACGCCGCCTTCGGCAGCGCGGGACGCGAGGCACGCGGCGTCGCGCTCGCCGCCGAGGCGCGCGACCTCGTGCTCCTCTGGCAGGACGCGAGCGGCGGCCGCATGCGAATCCTGCGCGCAGAGGTGCCCCGCGCCACCAGCGGCGCGCCTTGGGGCGACGCGGTCGCGCCGCGCCCCGTCTCCGTCGACGCCCTCCCCGGCACGGGGCCGGCACTCATCGTCCACGAGGGCCGCACGGTCGCGGCCTGGGCGGAGCTCGGCGTCGACGCCGCGGGCCGCACGATTGGGCGGATCCTCGTCGACGCGGGCCGCGGCGCTGCGGTCGAGGCCGCCGAGGTCGCGTACGACGCGCCGGCACCGCAGCTCGCGAGTGTCGGCGCCGACGGTCTCGCCCTCGCGTACCGCGACACGCGGGGACGCCGCGACAAGTCGGGGCTGTACGTCGTCGGCCTCGGGGCGCGGCTCCAACCGCTCGCCGCGCCCCGCCGCATCGCCCGCGCGAACGGGCCCGGCGCCCCCTCGCTCGCGGCCTGCGCCGGCTCGCTCTTCGCGGTCGCCCCGCGCACCTACCAGCGCGACGTGCTCGTCGGCATCACGCGCCTGACCCCCGACCTCGCGACGCGCGGCCGCGAGCAGCAGATCTACGAAGACGGCCGCGCCATCGCGCAGGCCGCGCTCGGCTGCACGCGCACCGGCCCGCTGCTCGTGCTCGGAGAACGGGGCACCGCGACACGCCCTCACGCGCGCCTGCTCGCGACCGCGCTCGACTGCCGGGGCGAGTGAGCCCCGCGCGCGCCGTCCCGCTGCTCGTGCTCGGTACCCCCCGCAGCCCGCGCCGAGACGCGGCGCGCTTCAGCCGCCCGCGCTGACGTCGACGCGGATGCGCCGCTTCTCACCGTGGAGCGCGAGCTGCCCGCAGGCCGCCGCGATGTCGTCGCCGCGCGTGCGCCGCACGAAGGCCGCGACGCCGCAGGCGTGCAGCCGCTGCTGGAACGCCTCGACGCCGTCCGCGCCCGGTGCCGCGAGCGGGCTGCCCGCCACTCCGTTCATCGGGATCAGGTTCACCTTCGCCGGCACGCCGCGCAGCAACTGCGCGAGGGCTTCGGCGTCGCGCGGATCGTCGTTCTTGCCCGCGATCAGCGTGTATTCGATGGTGATCCGGCGGCGCGGCGGGAGCGGGTAGCGGCGCAGCGCGTCCATCAGCTCGTCGAGCGGATGCTTGCGGTTGATGGGCATCAGCAGCGAGCGCTTCTCGTCGGTCACCGCGTGCAGCGAGACCGCGAGCTGCACGAGCCCGCCGAAGTCGCGGCCGAGCCGGTCGATCTGCGGCACCAGGCCGCTCGTCGAGAGCGTCACGCGGCGGGTCGAGAGCCCGATGCCATCGGGATGCGACAGCAATACGAGTGCACGTGCAACCGCGTCGTAATTGTGGAGCGGCTCGCCCATGCCCATCAGCACGACGTTGCGGACGTGCTCGCCCGCGTCCGCGCGCGCCCGCCCGACGAGCACCTGCCCCACGATCTCCGCCGCGCTCAGATGCCGCTTCAGGCCTGCGACGCCGGAGGCACAGAACACGCACCCCATCGCGCAGCCGACCTGCGTCGAGATGCACTGCGAGATGGGGGTGCGCGGCGCGTCGCGCGGCGGCTCCGCCTCCGCGTCGGCGTCGTCGTCCATCACCGCGAGGTCGCCCGGCGCCCCCTGCGGCAGCAGCACGCTCTCGATGTCCTTCCCGTCGGCGAGCCGCAGGAGCATCTTCCGCGTCCCATCCGCCGAGCGATGGAAGAGCGCAACCTCGAGCGGCGCGACGAGGCCCTCCTCCGCGAGGCGCGCTCGGAGCGTCTTCGGCAGATCCGTCATCTGCTGCGGATCGAGGACGTTTCGCTGGTGAATCCAGCGGAACACCTGCAGCGCACGGAAGCGCGGTTGCCCCCACGCCGCGAGGGTCTCGGCCCACTCTTCGGGCAGTCGCTCGAGGGGCCCGCGCGGGGGCGCGAGCTCGGGTCGCGGGGCGGGCATGGCGCGCGAGCATGCAGGGCGACGCACGCCATCGCAATCGCCCGGTGCGCGATGCGCTCACGCGTCACCACCCCGCTCGGAAACGCCGCGCCGGAGCGCTTGCGAAGGCCCCGATCAGCGCCCGCGCGCCCCGGCAGGGCCCGGAGGCGCCGGAGGAGGTCGCCCGCGCGCGGCACGGATCCCCGCTTTTTCTGGGCTTTTCTGCGGGCGCACGTCGCCCCTTGGGGAAATCGCAGGTGTGGGCTTGATCATCGTCTCGGGATCCGCCCATGCTTCTTCGGTCGTCAGGAAGACGATCTTTAGCGCTCACGGATAGGAGCAACCCATGGCCCTCAGTATCAAGACCAACGTCGAGTCTCTCGGCGCCCAGCGAAACCTCTCCCAAACCCAGAAGACCCTCGCGGCGAACTTTGGTCGTCTCTCGAGCGGTCTTCGCATCAACACGGCGGCCGATGACGCCGCCGGCCTCGCGATTAGCGAGCGACTGAAGTCCCAGATCCGTTCGCTCGGCCAGGCCGAGCGCAACGCGAACGACGGAATCAGTCTCTTGCAGACCGCCGAGGGCGCGATGAACGAGAACAGCGGCCTGCTGATCCGCATGCGTGAGCTTGCGATGCAGGCCTCCACGGACACGGTCGGCACCTCCGAGAAGGCCCTGCTCCAGACCGAGTTCAACGAGTTGCAGGAAGAGATCGGCCGTATCGCGGACGTCACGCAGTTCAACGGCGTGAACCTCCTCGACGGCTCGACCTCGGCCTTCAACTTCCAGGTCGGCATCGGCACGAACGCGTCCGACACGATCACCGCGAGCATGGACACGCTGTCGAACACCTCGTACGGCCAGAGCAACACCGACCTCTCGGCGCTCGACATCTCGACGGGCACCGGCGCCACGTCCGCCCTCACGAGCCTCGACACGGCCATCGCCGACACCTCGCAATCCCGCTCGGCCCTCGGCTCGGTCCAGAACCGTCTGCAGGTCACGGTCTCGAACCTGATGAGCGCCCGCGAGAACCTCACGGCCGCCAACTCGCGCATCCGCGACGTCGACGTGGCCGAGGAAAGCTCCGCGATGACCCGAAACAACATCCTGATGCAGGCCGGCGTCGCCGTTCTGTCCCAGGCGAACCTCGCTCCGCAGGCAGCGCTCTCGCTGCTTCGCTGATCACCCCTGAGGTTCGACGCGCAACGGGGTCCAGCCTTCGGCTGGGCCCCGTTCCTCGTTGGCGGGGGCCTCGTTGCGGGGGCCTCGTTGCGGGGGCCTCGTTGCGGGGGCCTCGATTCGGCGCGGCGATGGCGGCATCCGGGTCGGTGGGCGCTGCGCAGCGCGCCCTGGCCGCGGGCACCCGGCCCGGGCGCGTCGTCACACCCCGAGGAGGAAGCGCGCGAGGATCCCGTAGCCCTCTTCGAGCAGCGGAAGCTCCGTGTACTCGTTGCGCTGGTGCGCCTGCGCCTGCGTGCCCGGCCCGAAGTTCACCGCCGGCACGCCGATGCGGTCGAAGCGCGCGACGTCCGTCCACGCCTGCTTCGTCTCCACCGCGCGCGCGCCGCAGGCGGCGAGCCGCTGCACGAGCGGGTGCGCCGCATGCGGGCGTCCGGCCGGCGAGAGGTCGGTCGCCTCCACGCGCGCGCGCGCACCGACCCACGCGCGGAGCCCGTCGAGGGCCTCTTCCGGCGTGCGGCCAGGCGCGAAGCGATAGTTCACGTTCACCTCGAAGCGGTCGGGCACGACGTTCCGTCCGCGTCCTCCGGAGGCGAGCGTCGGGGTCATCACCTCCACGAAACGATGCCCGTCCACGAGCACCTCGTGCGGTGCGCGTGCGCCGAGCGCCGCGAGCAGCTCCGCGCTCTTCGTGATCGCGTTCTCGCCCTGCCACGGACGCGCGCTGTGCGCGGTGCGCCCCTCGAAGACGAGCGTCGCGTGCAACGAGCCCATGCAACCGAGTTGCAATTTGTTGTCGCTCGGCTCGAGACAGATGGCGAGGTCGCGATCGCGCAGCTCCGCGAAGCGCTCGAGGAGCGGCCCGAGCATGTTCTCGGCGTACGGCCCCTCTTCGCGCTCGTAGAACACCATCACGAGGTCGACGGGGAGCGCCGCGCGATCGAGGCGCTCTGCGAGCGCGATCATCACGGCGAGCCCGGCCTTCATGTCGGCCGCACCCGGCCCGTACAGGCGGTCTCCCTCGACGCGCACGGGGCCGTCGTGCTCGGTGCGCACGACGTCCGTGTGCCCGACGAGCGCGATGCGCGGCGCCCGCTCGCGCGCGCCGACGCGCACGACGAGCGAGTCGGCGTGCCGGTGCACCGCGGCGGCGCCGAGCGCGCGGCCGAGTCGCGCCGCGAGGTGATCACACAACGCGCGCTCTTCGCCGATCGGGCTCGGGATGCGCGTAATCTCGAGCAGGATATCGCGCAGGGAACCCGCGAGGTCGGTCACGTCATCACACCGAACGCGCGGAGGGCCGCGTTGAGCGAGACCTTGCGGTCCGTCTCTTCGCCGCGCTTGCCGACGATGAGCGGGCACGGCACGCCGAACTGCCCCGCGGGGAAGCCGCGCGTGCGCACACCCGGGATGACGACGCTGCGCGGCGGGACGTAGCCGCGGTGCTCGACCAGCTCCGGACCGGTCACGTCGAGGATCGGAATGGACGCGGTGATGACGACGTTCGCGCCGATCACGGCCTCACGCCCGATCCGCACGCCCTCGACGAGCACGGCACGCGAGCCGACGAACACGCCGTCTTCGACGATCACCGGTGTCGCGCTCGGCGGCTCGAGCACCCCGCCGATCCCGACGCCGCCCGCGAGGTGCACGTCGCGACCGATCTGCGCGCAGGACCCGACCGTCGCCCACGTGTCGACCATCGTGCCTGCACCGACGTAGGCGCCGATGTTCACGTAACCCGGCATGAGGATCGCCCCCTCCGCGAGGAACGAGCCGTAGCGCGCGACACCCGGCGGCACGACACGCACGCCCGCGACATCGAGCCCCCGCTTCAACGGGATCTTGTCGTGGAACTCGAAGGGGCCGACCTCGATGCGCTCCATCCGGCGCACCGCGAAATACAAGAGGATCGCCTGCTTGATCCACGCGTGCGTCGTCCAGGCGTCGGCCGTCGCGTCGTGCGTCGCGACACGCAGCGCGCCGCGGTCGAGACACGCGATCGTCTCCTCGACGGCGGCCACGTGATCGGGGCGAGCGAGGAGCGCGCGATCGGCCCAAGCGGCCTCGACGAGGACGCGCAGCGCTTCGTGGGGGGAGTCGTGCATCACGCGGGGTTCTACTGCGACCGCAGCCCGCCGGGAAGCCCCCGTGCACGCCGAGACGGCGCCCCGCGCGCGCGCGGCGCAGAAGGTGCCGACCACAGCAGCCCCGGCGACGTACCGAGCAGCGGCGCGGCGATCGCGCGCGCAGCATCGCCGAGTTCCGCCGCGCTCGGCGCGACGCAGCGGACACGCCCGCCCTCGACGCTGCACGTGGCATCGACGACACGCTCCGCCGCACGCCGCGCCTCGTCCCCGTCGCGCAGCACGACCTCGAGCGCGGGCAGCGGAAAGCGCTGCGTGAACGCCGCGAGCGGACCAGCGAGCGTGCGCGCCACGAGGTCCCAGTCGATCGACGAAGCCGCGCGCGAGACCTCGCCGAGAAGGAGCGCCCCACCCTCGACGCGGCCACGGAGGACCAGCGTCCACGCCGGCGCAAAAGACGCCGCCTCGATCGGCACGAAGGCGAGCGCGACCTCCGCGCGCCCAGCCCCGTCGAGTGCTCGTGCCACCGCGCTCCCGAGCGCGACGAGCGCGTCGAGCCCCTCGTCCGAGCGCACGGCGAAGAGGAGGCCCTCGCCGCCGCGCGCCCCCCGGATGCGCACGCCGCGTGGCACCTCTTCCCTCGCGTCCCCGGCGCCCGCAACGCCGGCGCCCGCGACCGGCGCTTCCGCGGCGATCGACGCCGTACGCGCGAGCACGTAGGCCGCGAACGGCGCCTGCGGATCGGGCGCCCCGAGCCGCGCGATCCACACGAGCGCTGCGGGGAGGCCGACGATTGAGAGCGCGGTGGACGACGGGACACGCCGCACCGCGGCGCTGCCGGCCAGCGCGTCGAACCGCTGTCCAGCGGCCGCAGCGCCCTCGGCCCAGGCGTAGGCGAGGCCCGCGCGGCGCGCCTCGCTCGCGTCGGCCGCCACGCGGCCCGCCTCCCGCGGCCCGGCGATCGCATCGCGCACGAGCCGCGGCGCGAGCCCCGGGCTCGCAGCGACGGCGAGCCCCTCACGCTCGAGCAGACGCCACGCATCCGTGGAGACGGGGTCGCGCGCGGCCATGTCCGCAGCGAGCGCGGCGGCCGCCTCGCCCGCTGCGCCCTCATCGAGGCGGAAGCGCACGAGCGCACGCGCGATCTCCGCGTCGTCGGGCTGCGCGGTGTGCGCGGCCTCGAGCAGCGCCCCGAGCGCCCCAACGGCCTCGACACGCGCCGCCCCGCGGGAGAAGTCCACCTGCGCGCGGCGGAGCGCGCATTGCGCAGCCACGAGCTCCGCGTCGCGAAGATCGAGCGCTTCGAGCGGGAGCGGCCCCGCGAGCGCGTGCTCCTCGCGGAGCGCGTCGGCGAGGCGCCGCTCGTCCGCCGCACGCAGAGCGAGATCGTCGAAGCCCACCTCGTACCGCGAGACGATGGTGCGACCGCGCGCGACGCGCTCGACGAGACGCCACACACCATCTCCCATGATGCCATCATCTCCATCGCCTGCGACGGCATCGAGCCACCTGAGCACGCGCTGCGTCGCCGCTGGACTGCGCGTCGTGAGGCGCTCCTCGGCGAACGCACGGGCGCCCACTACGCGGAGCACGCGCGACTCGCGCACGACGCCGGGCGCTGCGCCCTCCGAGACGCTGACCTCGACCGCGTCGGGTGCAGCACGGGCGAGGCGCGCGCACGGCCCCTCTGAAGCACGGCCCACGAGCAGCGGCTGCGCCGTGGGCCACGCGTGCTCGATGCGCACGACGCCATCCGGCTCGCGCACCGCGGACGCCGCGCACTCGGGCCCGCGACACGCAACCCCGCCACCCCATCGCAGCGCGAGGTGCGGCTGCGACGCGAGCGCCGCGCGCACCCGTGCGGCCGTACCCTCCGTGCGCAGCAGCCAGAGCGCGCCGCGCGCCCCATCCGCACGACGCACCTCGGCGCTCGCGAACGCGCGGATCGGCCACGACGCGAGCCAGGCGATCGGGTTCGCGTGCGCCACCCGTGCGAACACCGCGCGGCGCGCCGGCGGGAGACGCGCGGGGCGCGCGACCACGCAGCGGGTCACGTCGCTGGGCAGCCGCGCGGCGAGCGTGACCGCGGCGTCGTCCACGCGCGTCGTGGCGCGCACGTGGCCCGTCTGCCGCGATGGGCGCGCCATGCCCGGTACGCAGGCAATGAGCAGACTGCCCACGACGAGCGCCGCGAGCGCAGCCCCCCTCCCCGCCACCGGCGCTCCGGACGCGCGCGACACGGCGCCTGCGCACCGGACGTCGCCCCGCGCAGCCGCGCGCCGCCGCAGCGCCCATCCCTCCCGCCCCTCGTCGCCCCACACCGCGGCCCCGCGCACCACGCAACGGCGAGACCGCGGGCCACGACGCGCGCTGCCGAGAGCCCCCAAGCACACGCCCCCCAGCCGCTCTCGCGGAGGGGGGCGCAGGCGATCACCGGCGCGCGGCGATCTCGCGGGGATCAGGGCAGCTCGTGGCCGGGGAAGAAGTACGCGATCTCGTTGCGCGCCGTGTCGAGCGCGTCCGATCCGTGCACGGCGTTCTCGCCCTTGCTGCTGCCATGGGCCTTGCGGATGGTGCCCTCGGCCGCGGCCGCGGGATCCGTCGCGCCCATGAGCTCACGGTACTTGGCGACCGCGTTCTCACCCTCGAGCGCCATGACCACGACCGGGCCGCGCGTCATGAACTGCACGAGCTCGCCGAAGAAGGGACGCTCTTTGTGGACCGCGTAGAAACCCTCCGCGACGGGGCGCGTGAGGTGCGTCATGCGGGCCGCCTTGACCGTGAGCCCAGCGCCCTCGATCAGCGCGATGACCCCGCCGATGCGGTTCTTCTCGACTGCGTCCGGCTTGATGATGGACAGCGTGCGTTCGATCGCCATGACGAATCCGTTCTCCCTGGGGTGACTGCCGAGCGTTGGAGCCGTGCGTGCGGCCGCGCGCATCCCTCGCGGGACGGCGGCCGCGCCGTGCTCAGGACTTCTTGAGGAGGGCCGCCATGGTGCTGCCCATCTCGGACGGCGTCGCCGCCATGCGCACGCCGGCATCCGTCATCGCCGCGATCTTCGCCGACGCGGTGCCCTTGCCACCGGAGATGATGGCGCCCGCGTGGCCCATGCGCTTACCCGGCGGGGCCGTCGTGCCCGCGATGAAGCCGACGACCGGCTTGTGGAAGTGGGCCTTGATGTAGGCCGCGCCGAGCTCTTCGGCGCCGCCGCCGATCTCGCCGATCATGATGACGCCCTCGGTCTTGCCGTCCGCGTTGAACATCTTGAGGACGTCGACGAAGTCCGTGCCGTTCACCGGGTCGCCGCCGATGCCGACGCAGGAGCTCTGGCCGATGCCGAGCGCCGTGAGCTGGCCGACCGCCTCGTACGTGAGCGTGCCTGAACGGGACACGACGCCGATCGGCCCCCCGGGCGTGTGGATGTGGCCCGGCATGATGCCGATCTTGCACTCACCCGGCGTGATGACACCGGGGCAGTTGGGGCCGATGAGGCGGCTGCGCGTCTGCGCGTCGAGGACGCGGCGGACCTTGATCATGTCGGTGACCGGGATGCCCTCGGTGATCGCGATGATCAGCTCGACGCCCGCGTCGATCGCCTCGAGGATCGAATCCGCCGCAAACGGGGGCGGGACGAAGATGCACGAGGCATTCGCGCCCGTCTCGCGCACGGCCGTGGCGACCGTGTCGAAGATCGGCACTCTCCCCTCGAACTTCTCGCCGCCCTTGCCGGGCGTGACGCCGGCGACGACCTTCGTGCCGTAGTCCATGCACTGCTTCGCGTGGAAGCTGCCGGCCGACCCGGTGATGCCCTGGAAGAGGACGCGCGTGTTCTTGTCGACGAGGATGGACATCGGTGATCAGCCCTTGCTCTGCTGGACGAGCGCCACGATCTTCTGCGCACCATCGGCCATCGTCGTCGCCGACGTGATGGCCAGCCCGGATTCATCGAGCATCTTGCGGCCGAGCTCGACGTTCGTTCCCTCGAGGCGGACGACGAGCGGCACGGTGAGCCCGAGTTCCTTCGTCGCGGCGATGACACCCGCGGCGATGGTGTCGCACTTCAT
The DNA here is from genome assembly GCA_964202905.1 of Polyangiales bacterium. Classification (GTDB taxonomy): domain Bacteria; phylum Myxococcota_A; class Polyangia; order Polyangiales; family JADJQN01; genus CAIUAC01. The sequence continues at coordinate 151,196 of CAXNJO010000011.1, read as the reverse complement.
GATGCCGCCGAAGATGTTGACGAAGATGCCCTTCACGTCCTTCGACGTGAGGATGATCGTGAAGGCCTTCGTCACGGCTTCCTTCGTCGCGCCGCCACCGACGTCGAGGAAGTTCGCCGGCTCGCCGCCGTAGTGCTTGATGATGTCCATCGTGGACATCGCGAGGCCGGCGCCGTTCACGAGGCAGCCGATGTTGCCGTCGAGCTGCACGTAGGAGAGGTTGGCCTCCTTCGCCACGATCTCGGTCGGCTCCTCCTCGCTGAGGTCGCGCAGCTCGGCCCAGTTCTTGTGCCGGAACTCCGCGTTCTCGTCGAAGTTGATCTTCGCGTCGAGCGCGAGGACGCGGTTGTCCGTCGTGACGACGAGCGGGTTGACCTCGAGGAGGGTGCAGTCCTCCTTCATGTAGAGGTCGTAGAGCGCGCTCGCGAGCCGCGTGAACTCGCCGACGGCGCTGCCCTTGAGCCCGAGCGCGAAGGCGAGCTTGCGGCCCTGAAAGCCCGCAAAGCCGAGCGCCGGGTCCACCCACTCGCGCAGGATCTTCTCCGGCGCGTGCTCGGCGACCTCCTCGATGTCCATGCCGCCCTCGGTCGACGCCATCACCGCGACGCGGCGCGAGTCGCGATCGAGCACGAGCGCGAGGTAGTACTCCTTGGCGATCGCGGCCCCCGCCTCGACGAAGAGGCGCTGCACCTTCTTGCCCTCAGGGCCCGTCTGGGGCGTCACGAGCTGCATGCCGAGAATCTTCGAGGCCGCCTCGCGCGCGGCGGCCGCGCCCTTGACGACCTTGACGCCGCCTCCCTTGCCACGGCCGCCCGCGTGGATCTGCGCCTTGACGACGACGACCTCGCTGCCGCTGTCGGCGATGAGCTTCGCCGCTGCGGCCTCCGCCTCGTCGACGGTGAACGCCGGGATGCCGGCGAGCGTCGGGACGCCGTACTTCTGGAAGAGCTGCTTGCCCTGATACTCGTGGATGTTCATCGCGGTGCCTTCCGGGTGGGGCGCATCGACCGTGGGTTCAGAGCTTCAGCGAGGCTTCGGTGACCTCGCGGACGGCGTCGAAGCTCTTGTCGAGCGCGGCCTTCTCGTCGGCCGAGAGCGTGACCGACACGACCTTCTCCACGCCGCCGCCGCCGATGATGACGGGCACGCCCATGTAGTAGCCCTCGTACCCGTATTCGCCCTCGAGGAAGGCGGCGCAGGCGAGCAGGCGCTTCTGGTCCTTGAGGAACGCCTCGGCGATCGCGAGCGCGCCCGCGGCCGGCGCGTAGTACGCGCTCGTGCCCATGAGCTTCACGATCTCGCCGCCGCCGCCGGCCGTGCGCTTCACGATCGCGGCGAGCACGTCCTCCGCGAGGAGCTCGCGGACGGGGATGCCGTTGACGGTGCAGTAGGAGAGGCACGGCACCATCGTGTCGCCGTGCCCGCCGAGCACGAGCGTCGAGACTTCCTTGGGGCTCACGCCCGCGGCCTCGGCGATGAAGCACTGGAAGCGCGCCGAGTCGAGCACGCCGGCCATGCCGACGACGCGCGACTTGTCGAAGCCCGTCGCGCGCTTCATCTCGTAGACCATCGCGTCGAGGGGGTTCGAGATGACGACGACGAACGCGCCGGGCGCGTGCGCCTTGATGCCCGCGCCGACCGCGCGGACGATCTTCGCGTTGATCGAGACGAGGTCGTCGCGCGACATGCCCGGCTTGCGCGGCACGCCGGCGGTGACGATCACGACGTCCGCGCCCGCGAGGTCGGCGTAGTCGCCCGTGCCGATGACCTTCGCGTCGAACTTGTCGAGCGCGCCGGTCTGCATGATGTCGAGCGCCTTGCCGCGCGCGAAATCCGCCTTCTCCGGGATGTCGAGGAGGACGACGTCCCCGAGCTCGCGTCGGGCCGCCAGCATGGCCAGCTCGCCGCCGATGTTGCCTGCACCGATGACCGCGATCTTGTTTCGCTTCGCCATGTTCACGCTCCCATGTGCTGGATGACCGCGTCGCCGAACTCGCTGCACTTCACCTGCGTCGCGCCGTCCATCATCCGCGCGAAGTCGTACGTCACGGTCTTGGCCGCGATCGCGCCGTCCATGCCGCGGATGATGAGGTCCGCCGCCTCGTTCCACCCGAGGTGACGCAGCATCATCTCGCCGGACAGGATCACGCTGCCCGGGTTGACCTGGTCCTTGTCGGCGTACTTCGGCGCGGTGCCGTGAGTCGCCTCGAAGATCGCGTGGCCCGTGAGGTAGTTGATGTTGCCGCCAGGCGCGATCCCGATGCCGCCCACCTGCGCGGCGAGCGCGTCGCTGAGGTAGTCTCCGTTCAGGTTGAGCGTCGCGATGACCTCGAAGTCCGCGGGGCGCGTGAGCACCTGCTGGAGCGTGATATCCGCGATGCTGTCCTTGATGCGGAGCTTCTTGCGCCACTGGCCACCACCGTGCGTGGGGGCGAGCGCGAGCGCGGCGGTGACCTCGGCGAGGAGCTCTTCCTTCTGCTTCGGTGGGAGCATGTCGTAGCCGGGCTCGACGAGGCGCGCGTTGCCCTCGACGCTGAGGCTCGGGTCCGACTCCTGGTTGCCGAGGATCCACGTCTCGCGCTCGGTCACGACGTCCGCGCGGAAGCCCGTCGCCGCGAGGTCGTAACCCCACGTGCGGAAGGCGCCCTCGGTGAACTTCATGATGTTGCCCTTGTGCACGAGCGTGACGCTCTTGCGACCCGAGCGGAGCGCGTACTCGATCGAGGCCTTCACGAGGCGCTCCGTGCCCTCGCGCGAGACGGGCTTGAGGCCGATGCCCGTGGACTCGGGGAAGCGGATCTTCGCGTAATCCTTCGGGAAGTTCTCCTTCACGAACGCGAGGACCTTCTTCGCGGCGTCGGAGCCGGCCTCCCACTCGATGCCCGCGTAGATGTCTTCCGTGTTCTCCCGGAAGATCACCATGTCGACCTTGTCCGGCGACTTCACGGGCGAGGGGACGCCCTTGAACCAGCGCACCGGGCGGAGGCAGACGTAGAGGTCGAGCAGCTGGCGGAGCGCGACGTTCAGAGAGCGGATGCCGCCGCCAATCGGCGTCGTCAGCGGGCCCTTGATGCCGACGAGGTACTTGCGGAAGCCCTCGACCGTCTCGTCGGGGAGCCAGGCCTTGTACTCGAGGAAGGCCTTCTCGCCGGCGTAGACCTCCCACCAGTGGATCTTCCGCGTGCCGCCGTAAGCCTTGGCGACGGCCGCGTCGAGGACGCGCACCGACGAGCGCCAGATGTCGCGTCCGGTGCCGTCACCCTCGATGAAGGGGATGATCGGGTCGTTGGGGACGTTGAGCGCCCCATCGGGGTTCATCGTGATGGGCGAACCGGATGCAGGGCCTGCGAAGAGCGGCTGAGCCATGGGGGAGCCTCCAGAGGCGGGCGCGCGCGTGGCTCGGAAGTCGGACCAGGGCGCCGTCGGCGGGCGGCCTTATACCACGCATGGGACGGAGGCAACCGCACTCGGTGCGCCGATCTCGTCGCACCGCGAACCCCGGATTTCCGCAAGCACTTCGCGAAGTGCTTCGGGGTGTGGCGACGCCGAGCAGCCGCCCGATCCCGAAGGTCGCCGCGCCCGGCACCGCCGTCGCGGGCGGCAGCACGAACAGCGGCACGAGCGGGAGTACGGCGCCCGTGGCGAACGCGAAGAACGAGACGATCGCCGCACCCCAGGGCGAGGCGAGTTCGTGCGGGTCGACGCCGAGTTTCCCGCGCGCGAGCACCTCGAGCGCCTTCGCCGGATCCGCGATCAACGCCGAACGGCGCTCGTGTTCCAAGTGATGCCGCGCAGCGGCGGCCGCGGTGGCGGGAGTCGGGGGAGCATCGGGGCTCGGTGCGGAGGCCACCTCGGTCGGAGGTAGCCGCCGCTGCGGAGCGCCGCGAGTCGAGGCCGTTGACGGACGCGCACGGGTCCCTTTCTTGGTGCGGCGCGCGACGGGTGCGACCCTCGGGGCGCGTGGACGGAGAGCTCGATCTGCTCATCGACGAGTACCTCGCCGTGCTCAAGGTGGAGCGCGGCCTCGGCCCCGCGACGATCGAGGCGTATGCCCGCGATCTCACGCGATTCGCCCGCTTCTGGGGGGAGACGCCGCGACCGCTCGCGGCGCTCGACGGCGAGGCGGTGTCGGCGTTCCTCGGGACGCTCACGGCGGGGGGCCACGGCGCACGCTCGCAGGCCCGCTACCTCTCGGCGCTGCGCGGCTTCTTCAAGCATTGCGTCGAGGAGCGCCACCTCGCGCGGAGCCCGGCGGCGTTGATCGCCTCCCCGAAAGTCGGCCGGCGACTGCCGGGCGTCCTCTCGCGGGACGAGGTGCTGCGCCTGATCGACCGGCCGGAGCGGAACACCCCGCGAGGCGTCCGCGACGCCGCGATGCTGCACACGATGTACGCCTGCGGGCTGCGCGTCTCCGAGTTGGTCGGGCTCACGCTCGGCGACGTGAACCTCGAGGCGGGCTTCGTGCAGGCGTTCGGCAAGGGGCGCAAGCGTCGCCTCGTGCCGCTCGGCGCCGTCGCGCGGACGCGCATCGCCGACTACCTCGCGCGGCAGCGTGGCGCGTGGGCCGCGCCCGGAGAGGCCGCCCTCTTCGTGACCGAGCGCGGCGGCCCCATGACGCGGCAGGGCTTCTGGAAGCTGGTGGTGCGCTACGCGCGCGCCGCGGGGATCGGGCAGCCGATCTCGCCGCACAAGCTGCGGCACTCCTTCGCGACGCACCTGCTGCGCGGAGGCGCGGATCTGCGCGCCGTCCAGACGATGCTCGGGCACGCGGACATCGTGACGACGCAGGTCTACACGCACGTCGTCGGCGACCACCTCCAGGCGATGCACGCGCGCCACCACCCGCGCGGCTGAACGGCCCACGCCCGCGGAGGGCCGGGGACAGCCGGCCGCAGCTGGTCTGTTCTTTGCTGAGTCGGGGGCGTGCACCACGTCGTCCGCATCCTGCTGGGGTCCCTGGTCCTCATCTCGACCGCCTGCGCCAGCGGGACAGACGCCGACTGGACGGGCGGCGAGACCGTTCGGGAGCCCGCGGACGGCGGCTTTGCGCCCTACTCGGGCGACGGCGGGGAGGCGCTGCCCCAGGTGTCCCTCGACGCCAGCGCGCCGCGGGTCGCGGACGGCGGACCCCGCGACGCGGGGTTGCGAGACGCCGGAGCGGCCGACGCGGGCGGAGTGACGGGCGACGCCGGCAGCGCGGGCGCGTGCATCCCGGCGAGCGAGCGCTGCAACGGTCGGGACGACGACTGCGACGGCGAGATCGACGAGGACGCGGGTTGCCCCTGCGCGCGCGAGGTGCGCGGCGGTCGCACGTATCTCTTCTGCGACGCCCGCCGCAGCTGGGTCGGCGCACAGGTCGCGTGCGCGAGCGTGGGTTACGCGCTCGCCGCGATCGGCACGGCCGCCGAGGACGCGCAGGTGTATGCGGGGATGAGCGCGCGCGGCTTCGGCGACACGTGGATCGGGCTCAACGACGCGACGACCGAGGGCACCTGGCGCTGGGCCGACGGCGCGCCCGTCGGCTACACGCACTGGGACGAGGGGGAGCCGAACGACGGCGGCGGCGAGGACTGCGGCGTCATCATGACGGCGTCCGGCCGCACCACCGAGTGGGACGACCGGTCGTGCAGCAGCGAGCGCCCCTCGGTGTGCGAAGCGCCCTGAGCGCGATCCGCCCGCACGCTGCGCGTGTGCGCAGCCGTCAGTAGTATTGGTCGAACGCGATGTACGGCGCGGGCCCGAGGCCCTGACCGCCGACGAGCGGCACGGCGAGGTCGAGCACCAGCACGCCGGGCTGGACGCCACCGTAGTGGAAGTGGATCCGCAGCCCGCCCCCCGCGTCGACGGCCGGGGCCACCGCCCTCCCCGCGCCCCCGTCCGCGCGCCACTCGTCGAAGACGAGACCGGCGCCCGCGAAGAGCCCGAGCTGGATCTCGCGCACGAAGACCACCCCCGCGAGGCTCCACCCCAGATCGGCGAGCAGCGTCGCCCGGTATTCGGCGACCGCGTACGCGCGGCCGGTTCCGAGAAGCGCATCGGAGCGGAGGCCGCGGAGGGCGCCGAGCCCCCCGAGCGACTGCAACTCGCCCGGCAGCGGCCGACCGAGGGTGAGGCCCGCCCCAGCCGCGAGCAGCAACGCGTTGCGCGTGCCCATGGGCAGCATGATCGCGCCGCGCGCCGCCGCGGCGACCGAGGCGCTCAGGGTTCCATCGTCGCGCGCCACGCCGCCGACGCGCACCGTCACGCCGAGCGCGCCCCCGTGCCGCGGATCGAGCCGATAGGTGCGCGTGTCGAAGCCGCCCGCCACGAGCAGCGCGCCCGCCCAGCCCGCCCGGTCGCCGCGTTCGGCCGTGCCGACGCGCCGATCGCCGAAGCCCGCGCGCAGGCGCTCGAGTTCGAGACCGAGCGCGATCACGCCGATCCGGCTGTTCGTGTCGCGCTTCGGCCCGACCCCTCGGAGATAGCGGACGGCGCCGCCCGTCGAGGCGGGCCCCGAGTCGAGGCGCAGCGCGAAGCCCGTCTCGAGGTCGAAGCGCCTTCGGAGCGCGAAGTCGACGACGCCGTCGAGGCGCTGCTCGGCCGCGGAGTACGTCGCGCCGAGCGCCTGGAGGATCGGCGGTCGGAACGGCTGGGACGTCGCGTCGTCGGCGCGGGGATGCCCGTCCGTGAGGGCGGGGCTCTGCGCGAGTCGCTGACGCGGATCGAGCATCACCGCGTCGAGCGCGCCGCGCGTCCGAAGCAGCACGACGCCCCGCGCCCCGCGCCCATCCCAATGCCCGTGGACGACCTCGCCGCTCACCGCCGCGAGCTGCACCTCGACGGGCTCGACGGGGTGCGCGGCGCCCGGGGGCACGTCGCGAACGACCTCGACGCGGTGCACGTACCCCGCGCCCTCCCGCGACGAGCGCACCGCGCCGAGCCGGTAATTGCGCGGGCGCGAGGGCGCGTCCAGCCACGCGTCGATACGCCCGGCCTCGACCGCCCCCCGCGCGAGCGCCTCGCGTGCGGGCGTGCGTCCATCGAGGAGCGCCGAGGCGACCGCCGCGAAGCCGGCGCCGTGCGCGTCGCGGGCCGACTCGAGCAGTCGTCTTCCACCCGCACGCGGCGCGAACGCGCGCATCGGGTCGTCGCGGAAGCGCTCCTGCTCCTCGAGGCCGCCGAAGTAGACCTCGGGGAACGGGATCTGAGGCGCGTAGAGGAGTTGATCGACGACCGGGTGGAAGGCCGCAAAGCCGAGCAGCTCCTGCACCGTGAGCGCGTGACCGTGACGGCGCGCCTCGTCGAGGTCCGCGAGGAGCGCGGCCCGCAGGTCGTCCGCAAAGGGCCGGTCCGCGGGCGGTTCGAGGCGTGTCGAGGCCGGCGTGACGAGCGCGCGGAGCAGCGCGCGGGCGACGGCGCGCTCGTGAAATCGACCCGTCGCGTCGATCGGCGCGACCTCGCCGAAACGATCCGACAGGAGCAACACCCCCGGTGCGACCGCCGCGAGCTCGGTGCGCGAGGGGACGACGAGCGCCGTGACCGGCCTCGTCGACAGCGGGAGCCCCGCCGCGCGCAGCGTGATCGCGACCTCCTCGAGCACGTGCGCCGCACGGTCGATGGCGTCGTCGTCGCAGACGAACCGCTCGACCTCGCGCAGATCGGGCGCCGACGCGGCGTCCGGCGCGAGCATCACGACACGTAGCGCGGTCCCCGCCAGAGACGGCGCCCCCCCGCGCCGCTCCGGGACGGCGCGATGCACCTCGCGCAGGCGCGGCGCCGCGAGCACCGGGACGAAGGACGCGAGGGCGTCGTGCACCGCGCCCCCGTGGCTGACGGGGCCCTCTCCCGCGACGAGATCTCCGCCATCTTCCAGAGTTATTTCCACATGTTGCGGCACGCGAAAGTCCCATGCAGCGTCGGTGACCACGAGCGGGTACCAGGGTCCGGCGAGCGACAGCAGCCCGTCGACGCGCCCGAGTCGCCCGTAGCGCTGCGGGACGTTCACGCGGAACCGCAGCGCGAGCATGAGGACCCGCGCCGGCCCTGGCTCCACCGGCACGTCGTAGACCGCGCCGGACGTGTCGCGCACCCGCCCCGCCGCGTGATCGTCGCGACGACGCCGGGCCTCGGCCGCCCGCCCGCCGACGCGCACCTCGCGGAGCGTGACGCCGCCCCGCGCGCGCTCTCCGGGGTACACCGCGCGGAAGCTCTGCTCGTCGAGCGCCGCGGGCACGACGGCGAGGCGATCGGCGTAGACCCACAGCGTGACGTGGTCCTCGCCTTCCGCGACGCGCACCGCGACCTGCAGGTCCCCGTCGATCACGCCGCTCGCTCGGGTGATGCGGGCGCGGACGCGGACCTCGACGGGCTCGGCCGCCGCCGCGACGCCACGCCCCCCGAGGAGCGCGGCGAGCACCGCGACCGCGGCGACTCGCGCCGCCCACGCCACGCGTTGCCGGCCCGAGACGTGGGTGATAGCTTCGTCCAGCCGCCGCAAACCCATGTCCTTCCTGCGGATCGACGTCGGCTTCCCGATCGCCGTGCTCAGCATCGCCGCACTGTGCCTCGTGGCGCTGCGGGGCGTCGAGGCCATCGCGCAACGTCGCACGAAGGCGCGCACGCGCCGCGTGCTGGCCGAAGCGGCACGCCTCGCCGCGGCCCCCGCGGCCCCCGCGGACGCACCAACGCAGACCACCCGCTGAGCGCGGCGGCGCCCGCGCGGTCATCGCCACGCCGCCCCCGTCGCCTGGAGCACACCGACCGCGATGCCCCGCCACCGCTCACGCTGGACACGGATGCGACCGAGGTTTGGCGAGGCGTCAGGCCCCGCGCGCGCGGGGGCCTTTTCGTTGCTCCTCGTCGCGGAGGTCGCCTGTGGCGCCGCCCCCATCGGCCCGCGCGCCCCGGCCACCGAGGCGGCCCCCGCGACCGACGCCGATCCCCGCGCCTTCGCGCCACCGCCCGGCGATCACGCGCACACCGGCGCACCGGTCGGCCTCGCGGTTCACGGCCGCGACGACGAGGCCCGCCGCCTCACCCTCCGCTTCCTCGAAGCGCTCCGCGATCGGAGCACGACCACGCTCGAGGCCCTGCTCGCAGATCCCGTGAGCCGCGCGGGCGGCGTCATCGCGCGGGCTGCGCTCATCGCGGGCCTGCAACGGGCCGCCGAGGCGGACGGCCTCGCGCGCAGCCGCGACCTCGACGAGCTCTTCGATGTCCCGGGCGCGACGGTCACGCCGCTCTCGGCGCGGCGCGACCCGAGACGCGGCGCCCCCCGCTACCGGCCCGACGACCTGCTCGTGAGTATCCCCGTCCGCGGCGGGCCGGGAAACCGCCGGCTCAACGATCTCCTCTTCGTGCGGCTCGGCGTCGCCGAGCTCGTGGTGCGCCTCGGCCCGGACGCACGCATCGTCGGACTCTGACCGCCCCCCGCCCGACGAGACCGCGGGCGCGCGCACGGCGCTACCCTGCGCGCATGAGCGACCACGCGATCCTCGTCCTCTGCACCGCGCCCGACGACGCCACCGCCTCCCGACTCGCCCGCGCCCTGCTCGACGCGCGCTGCGCGGCCTGCGTCAACCTCATCCCGGGCGTGCACTCCCTCTACCGCTGGCAGGGGGTGATCGAGGAGGCCCGCGAGGTGCAGCTCATCATCAAATCGCGCGCCTCGCGGCTCGCGGAGACCGAGCGCGTGATTCGCGCACTCCACCCCTACGATGTACCTGAAATCATTGCGATTCGGACCGCCGGCGGTGGTGCAGACTACCTCGCGTGGATCGCGAGCGAGACGGAACCGCGCCCCGCTCCGTGAGCCTCGCCGGGCCACACGGACGTCAGGCCGTCCCGACGTTCTTCACGTTCGAGCGGACGTCGAAGGTGCCGCGCTGCTTCGCCGCCGCGAGCACCTTGAGCGCCTCGCGGTAGCCGCGGGCGAGCAGAGGTCGCGACTCGCGCCGGTTCAAGAAGGAGAAGTTCCCGAGGTCCGCGCTCACGTTGAGGAGCGTCACGTGCGGGTAGAGGCGGTGCACGAGATCGATGCCCCGCTTCTCCTTCTCGCTGAGGATGATGTTGAGCGCCTGGCGCCCGACGGCCGCGACGCCGCGGCGCGCGAGCGACACCTCCGTCTCCCGCGCGACGTGCGGCCGGTACACGTTCGAGATGATGACGACGTCGGCCCCCGCCTCGACCGCGAGATCGAGGCTCAGCGTCCGGACGACCTCGCCATCGATGTAGTACCGGTCTCCGATGCGATACGGCCGGAAGAGAACGGGGACGCACGAGGACGCGGCGACAGCCTGCGAGATCGGCGTCGCCTCGTCGTGACCGCGCCCGAACACCATGCGCCCGCGGCCGTCGACGTCGGCCGCGGTGACGAGCAGCGTTCGCGCGAGTTTGCGGAAATCGTTCGTCGGGAGACGCTCGGCGAGGAAGCGCTCGAAGCGGTCGATCGAGAGCAGACCGCTCGCGAGGTAGCCGGGGCTGCGCAACTGCTCGCGGTTCGGGGCGCCGAGGAAATAACGCCCCTTCAAGGCCCCGGACGGCGCACGTCGCTCCCAGAAGGGCCGCATCCAGTCGACCATCTCGTCGGCCGTGGATCCCTGCGCGAAGAACGCAGCGGCGATGGCGCCAGCCGACGCGCCGACGAACACATCGGCCTCGAGCCCGAGCTCCTCCATCGCCTTGAGCACGCCGAGATGCGCGATGCCTTTCGTCGCTCCACCCGACCCCACGAACGCGATCCGCGGTCTCGACATCCGGCTTCGTCCGTTCTCCCCCCCGGCACCGACGCACGTACGCGCCGGAGGCGTCATGAGAGCCGCAAACCTGCCGCGCCGTCAACCCCGATGCGCGCCTCTCAGCCGCCGCCCGGCGCCTGCACCTGACCGCGCAGCACCCGGAGGTTGAGGTCGCCGAGGTGCCGGCGCGCATCGAGCGCGAGCTGCGAGCGCGGCCAGCGACGGCCGATCATCCGGAGCGCGTTGCGGGCGTCGTCGATGTTGCCGAGGTCCTCGGCGCACTGCGCGAGCAGGAAGGCGCCGTCGTCCTGGAGTTCGCGGTCGACGTTTTGGTCGATGACCGCCTGCGCGAGCACCATCGCCTCGCCCTGCCGTCCGAGCCGCGCGAGGGTCCGCGCGAGGTTGTACTTGACGGCCGGGATGTGCGCGGCCTCTTCCTTGAGGCGCACGGACTCCTGAAACGCGTCCGCGGCCTCCGCGTAGCGGCCCGTGCGCATCAGATCGAGGCCGTTCTGGTAGGCGGCGACGGAGAGATCGAGCCGGAAACGTTCGACCGTGTCGCGGAAGAAGGAGGCCTCGGCACGCGACAGGCGCTCGCCACGGATCTGCTCGAAACGCTCGACGACCTCCGCGCGCTTCTGTTGCCGGATGAGGTCGTAGAACTGCGCGGCCTTGCCCTCGGCGCGCTCGCGTCCCTCGGCGCGGCGCGTCTCCTCGGTAAGATCGCGGCGGAGTTCCCGGGCCTCGCGCTGCAGCTCACGCGTCTCGCCCTCGATCTCCCGAATGCGCACGTCCGACCAGAGCTTCAGCCCGACGAACGACAACGTCGCAAAGAGCACATAGGCGACGGCGCTGTTCCAGTTGAAGCGCCGCTCGTAACCCGCCTGGCGTTTGCCGATGGACTTGATGTCCGCGGCGAGCGCGTTGGTGAGGTTGTTCGTTTTGATGATGAGCCCGCGAGACTCGATGATCTCTCGCTTGATCTCGCGGATCTCTTCGTCGGCCTCGCGCACAGGCCGACACGCTTACCGCCTCGACCGGGGGATGGCAAGAGCCCCACCGGGCCGCCGTGACCCTTGACCAGAGCGACCGGCCGGAATACAAGCCGCGCTCGACACGGAGGGGTCCGATGACGAAGTTCACGACGCTTTTCTTCGCCTGCGCGCTCGCCGGCGCCCTGCTCGTCGGCTGTGGCGGCGCGCTCGACCAAGCCGTGATCGGCCAGCACGAGGCCGCGAGCGCCGACGGCATCGTCCGCATTGAGGAGTCCGGGGCCGGCAACCGTCTCGTGACGCTGCGCCTCGAGAACCTGCCACCGCCCGAGCGCGTCGCGGCCGGGTCGACAGCCTACGTGGTCTGGTTCGTCGGCGCGAACGCGGCGCCCGTCAAGGCCGCCAACCTCCGCTACGACGCGGATGCCCGCACCGGGGAAGCCTTGGCGACCACGACGCTCGCGGCCTTCGAGGTGCGGGTCACCGCCGAGCGCACGCGCGACGTCAGCACCCCGAGCGACAAGGTAGCCCTCACCCACCGCGTGTCCGGCGGCAGCTGAACGGCCACGCAACCTCCGCGCGCGGGGCTCGGCCATGACCGGGTCCCGCGTCGTTCTTCGAGCGACCCTCCCGAGGCCCGTATGTACGAAACCTCCGATATCCGCAAGAACGTCAAGCTCAAAATCGACGGCAACCCTTACGTCGTCGTTGACTTCCAGTTCGTGAAGCCCGGCAAGGGTCAGGCGTTCACGCGCGTGAAGATGAAAAACATGATCACCGGCAACGTCCTCGAGCGGACGTACAAGTCCGGCGAGCGCCTCGAGAAGGCGGACATGGAGGAGCGTCAGATGACGTACCTCTATCCCGAGGGCGAGGACTACGTCTTCATGGATTCGCAGAGCTACGACCAGGTCCGGCTCTCGGCCGAGCAGCTCGGCGAGAACAAGTTCTACCTGCTCGACAATCTGCCGGTCTCGATCCTCTTCTACGACGGCACGCCCATCGGCGTGACGCCGCCGATCTTCATCGAGTTGCAGGTCGTGGAGACCGAGCCTGGTTTCAAGGGCGATACCAGCGGCAACATCCAGAAGCCCTGCACGCTCAGCACGGGCCTCAAGACGACCGTCCCGCTGTTCGTGAACCAGGACGAGTGGATCAAGGTCGATACGCGAACCGGCGAGTACGTCGAACGCGTCAAGAAGTGAGTTGAGCCGATGCCGCCGGCGGCGCCCCGCTCCCCGATCGAGGTCGTGAGGCGCCAACCGCCGGCATCCCGAGCACGCATCGGTGGCCGCGTCGTAGCCACCGACGACGGGGCGGACGTTCGGTTGGGGGACGGGGCCTCCGGGGGCGGGACGGCACTCGTGCACGACGTGACGGGGACGCTCGAGGTCCGTTGTTCGCCCGTGCCCCTCTTGGGTTCGTGGGTGGTGTGCGAGGGCCTGTGGGACGGCATGCGCCTCATTGAAACGGCGTGCCGCGTGGTCTCCGTGCCGGATGGGCCGTTTCCACGTCCCGGCGGAGATTTCGCGTGGGCCCATGCCGAGGGCGGCCGACGTCTCCGCAACTTACTCGGCCGCGCGGCCGTGCTGCGCGCCATCCGCGCGTTCTTCGACCAGCGGGCGTTCACGGAGGTGGAGACGCCACTGGCGGTGCCGAGTCCGGGGCTCGACCTCCACCTCGACGCCCTCGAGGTCGTCGGCGCCGGCGCCCCACGTTGGCTCGGGACGAGCCCTGAGTATCAGATGAAGCGCCTGCTCGCCGCCGGGCTGCCCCGCATCTACCAGATTGGCCGCTGTTTCCGGCGCGGCGAACTGGGTCAGCGGCACCACCCCGAGTTCACGATGCTCGAGTGGTACCGCTCGTTCGCGGGGATGCAGGAGGTCATGCGCGACACCGAGGAGCTCGTCGCGCACGTCGCGCGCTCGCTCCACGACGGGGCGACGGTCGTCCCCGCGCGCGAGGGCTTGCTCGATCTCACTCCGCCCTGGGAGCGCCTCACGCTTGCGGAGGCGTTCGACCGCTACGCGGGCACGCGGCTCGACGACGCGCTCGCGTCCGAGGAGCACTTCTTCCGCCTGCTGACAGAGCGCGTCGAACCGCAGCTCGGGCGCGGGCGCCCGACCTTCCTGACCGGCTGGCCGGCGAGCATGGCGTCCCTCGCGCGGCTCGATCCGCAGCAGCCCGGGATCGCCGAGCGCGTCGAGGCCTTCGTCGACGGAATGGAGCTCTCCAACGGCTTCAGCGAGCTCATCGACGCGCAGGAGCAGCGCGCGCGCCTCTTGCGTGATCAGCGCGAGCGCGCCGCGCTCGGGAAGGAGGTCTATCCGATCGACGAGCGCTTCCTCGACGCGCTCTCGGAGGGGATCCCGCCTTCCGGCGGCAACGCGCTGGGCGTCGATCGTCTGGTGATGCTGGTGCTCCGCGCAGCGCACATCGACGACGTCGTCGCGATTCCCCCCGCGCGCCTGTGACGGCCCGCAGCGCTCGTATCTCTAACGATACCCTTCGGGCACCGCCGGTATGCCGCCCGGCTGGGCGGGAGGCGCGGCGAGTCCGAAGTTGTGCGCCGCGGCCTCGTGCTGCGCGGCGGCGCGTTGCACATCCCGCCGCTGGGCGTCGAGCGCCGCGAGCGCCTCGGCGAAGAGCGGGCGCAGGTCGAGGCGCAGCGCGGCGCGCAGCGCGTCAGCGGCCCCATCGAGCCGGGCAAGCGCGTCCTGCTGCCCGGCGGCGGGCGACGCGCGGATCGCCTGACCGAGGTCGAAGAGCAGCGCCGCCCGGCCGGCGGTCGTGCGCCCGGTGAAGTCCGGGGCTGCGACGAGACGGCGAAACGCCTCAGCCGCACCGGCCCAATCCCCTGCTTCGGCGAGCGCGACGGCGACTCGGGCGCCCGGGTCGTCCACTGGTAGAAGCGGCAGCTCGACCTCGCGCTGCCCGCCATCGACGAGCGTGGGCAGCCGCTGCCGGAGTTCGAGAAGGGCCCGCGCGCGCATCGACAACGGATCGCCGCCTTCGTCGCGAACCTCGAGGGTCACGACCTCGAGCCGCCGACCGCTCGGGCCGTCCTCGACGGCGAAGCGGGCGCGCGCCCGCAAGGTGGCGAGGTCGGCCTGGCGCGGGCGGGGCGTGAGCGCGCAACCGCCGGGACCACAGACGGTCATGGGACGCGAGGCGTAGTCAAGTCTGTAGTCCTCGTGATACTCAACAGCAACGCGAATCACAATCGATACCGACCCGACACGGCCTCCCGCGCGCAGCCGCGCCACCGCCTCGGGTGCGAGGCGCTCAGCCCGCACAGGGCGGCTCGAGGCGAGACCGCCGGGCGCCTCGAGGTGTCTCGCGAGCGCCTCGGCCAACATCTCGGCGTCGAGGTCCCCCGCCGAGGTGATGTAGACGAGGGGGAAAGCACGCGCGGCGAGCCTCGCGGGGCGCGGCAACCGGGCAGTCACCGAGAGCGATCCGCCGCATCCAACCAGAAGGAGCCCCGCGATGGCCGCGAGAAGTGCGCAGGGACCAGGACTCCGCCGAACACCGTGCACCCCGCCCTGGGGCCGCTTGGGCGCCGCGCCCTCACATCCGGCGAGCTGGGCGTTCACGGGGCGAGACATGGGTCGAACCGGAGGTCGTCGACAGGGTTACGGTCAGCCGCGTTTGACGCGCTCCCAGAGCGCGTCACGGCCTGCGTCATCGAGCGATGGGAGGGTCGTCCCGGCATCGCGCGCGAGCCCCTCGGCCGCCTGCACCCGGTTCGTGAACCGATCGAGCGTGCCGCGGAGCGCCGCCTCCGGGTCGAGCCCCCGCTTGCGAGCCAGGCTCGCGAGCGCGAAGAGGACATCCCCGAGTTCCGCCTCCGCGCGGGCGGTCTCTTCGGTCGCGAGCGCCACGTCGAGCTCCGCGAGCTCCTCGTCGACCTTCGCGCGGACACCCGACAGATCGGGCCAGTCGTAACCGACCCGCGCCGCCTTCTCACCGATCCGCACGGCGCGCAGCAACGCGGGCAGCGAACGGGGCAAGCCGTCGAGGAGGCCCCGGCCCTTCTTTTCCTCGGCCTTGAGCTTTTCCCAGTTCGCGAGGACCTCCTCCGTGCCCGAGACGCGCGTGTCGCCGAAGACGTGCGGGTGGCGGCGGACGAGCTTCTCGACCACGCCGGCGACGACGTCGTCGAGGCCGAACCAGCCCTGCGCGTTGGCCAGTTCCGACTGGAAGACGATCTGCATCAGCAGGTCGCCGAGCTCCTCGCGCAGCGCCGCGGGCGAGCCCTCGTCGATGGCGTCGACGACCTCGTGCGCCTCCTCGATCACGAAAGGACGCAGCGTCTGGAGCGTTTGTTCGCGGTCCCACGGACAGCCGTCCGGCGCGAGGAGGCGCTGCATCACCTCCGTGAGGCGCGGGAGCGTGCGGCCGTCCTGCGGGTCGGGCATGGCGGGGGCGGGCGGCGCGTCGGGGGTCGTCGGCATGCGGGGCGTGCTACCACGCGCGGGGCGGGGCCGGGAAGCGGCGGCGCGTCGAGAAGGAGCCGACATGAGCCGCGGTGAAGCGCCGAAACCGACGAAGGCCGCCCGGGGCGCTCCGATCGCCGCCGCGCTCGTCACGCTCCTTCTCGTGGCCGGCTTCCTCACGCTGTGGGCGGTCGACGGCCTCGAGGGCCTGACCGAGCGGCGCGGGGGCGGCACGGTCGCCGCGCCGGCGGAGCCCTTCGCAGGGGCCCACGCCGCGCTCTCCGCGCTGCCGGTGCCGCACTGCGCCGAGGGACACGGCGGGCCCGACATCGCGTTCGCAGGCATGCCCGACGGCCCGGACTTCGACGCGCGCCTCGCCGCGCTCGGCCTGGTCCCCGATGGCGACTGGAGCCCCCCGCTGCCGCTCCCGCTCGATCGCCCCGCGGAGGGTCTCGACGGGGCGTGCGGGTTGGTCGCCGTCCGTGCGGAGCGCGGCGGGATCATCGACCGCGGCGCGGCGGCGGGGGAGCCACACCATGGCCCCTGCTCGAAGGAACTCCTCTGGGTGGGCGCCTGCGGGGGCGATCGACTCGCAGTATCAGGAATGGGACAAGTTCGACTCCGGGCGTACGCGGCGCCATGGCTCACGCCCGATACCTTGCGCGAGACGGGTCTCCCGTCGGACGTGGCGCTCGCGTTCGCCGACGCCGAGAGCCGGCTCGGGTCGGCTGGCTGGACGTCGAGCGAGGCCGTGGTCCGCGTCGCGGTGGCGGCCGCGTCGCCGGGCACGCCGCTCGAGGTTCGCCCCCCCGACGCCGGCCACGGGGGCTGCCGCGCGTGGATCGCGGTCGGTCGCGGAGTGGAACTCGTCCACGCGCACTGGCCGCCGACCACGGCGTCGGCGCAGACGCTCACGGACCGCTTCCTCGCGCCGACCGTCGCTTGCGGCAGCCGCACCGCCTACCCGGGGACGCTCCTGCTGAGCGATGCGGAGCAGGACGGCGGGGAGGTCTGGTTTCGAGCCGTGCGCCCCGACGTCCTCGGCCCCGCGCTGCCGCCGACCGGTCCGCGCCCTCCCCTCATCTTCGCGATGCGCGTCGTGCCCGAGGCCGAGGCCGAGGCGACACTGCCCGAGGCCTTGCCGCTCGCCCCCCCTGCCGCCCTGTGATGGCGCACGGAGGCTTCGCATCCGGGGGCGCACGCCGCGCATTTGCGGGTACGCTGCCCGGCGATGCCGACCGCGCTGATCGTCCACGGCCACTTCTACCAGCCGCCCCGCGAGAACCCCTGGTCGGGCGTCGTGGACCGCGAGCCGAGCGCCGCGCCCTTCCGCGACTGGAACGAGCGGATTCAAGCCGAGTGCTACCGGCCGAACTCCGTGGCCCGCATCGTCGACGAGCGCGGGCGCCTGCTGCGCGTCGTCGACAACTACGCGCACCTGAGCTTCGACTTCGGGCCGACGCTGCTCTCGTGGATGGAGCGCACGCACCCCGCCACCTACGCGCGTATCGTGGTCGCCGATCGGCGCAGCGTCCGGCAGCGCGGGGGCCACGGCAACGCGATGGCGCACGGCCACGGCCACGCGATTCTGCCGCTCTGCTCGGACCGCGACCTCGTCACGCAGGTGCGCTGGGGGCTCGCGGACTTCCGGCACCGTTTCGGGCGCGAGGCCGAGTCGCTCTGGTGCCCGGAGACGGCGGTCGACGAGCGCACCATGCGCGTGCTCGCTGATCAGGGCCTGCGGTACGTGCTGCTCTCTCCATATCAGGCGGCACGCGTGCGGGTCCGCAGCCAGGACGGCGCGCGCCCATGGTTCGACGTGTCGGGCGGGCGCATCGACCCGGGCGTGGCGTACCGCTGGGTCGCGTCGGACGGCTCGGGGCGCTCGCTCGCGGTGTTCTTCTACGATGGGGCGATCGCGCGCGGCATCGCGTTCGAGGGGTTGCTCGCGTCGAGCGAGGCGCTCGTCGCGCGGTTCCAGCAAGCAGCGCGCGGCGGCGACGACGGGCGCGCGGTGCACATCGCGACCGACGGCGAGAGCTACGGACACCACTTCAAGTGGGGCGATCGCGGGCTCGCCTACGCGCTCGAAGTCGAGGCGCCGCGGCGCGGCTTCGAGGTGACGAACTACGGCGAGTTCCTCGATCGGTACCCGCCCCGCTTCGACGTCCAGCTCGAGGCCGGCCCCGCGGGCGAGGGCTCGTCGTGGAGCTGCGCGCACGGCGTCGGCCGCTGGATCCGCGACTGCGGGTGCTCGACCGGGGGTCGCGACGGCTGGGACCAGCGCTGGCGCGGCCCGCTGCGCGCCGCGATGGACGTCGTCCGCGACGCGACGGCCGCGCTGCTCGAGGATGCGGGCGCCGGGCTCTTCGCCGACCCGTGGGCGGCCCGCGACGCGTACATCGACGTCCTGCTCGGCCGTGCGAGTTCCGACGCCTTCCTCCGCCTGCACGCGCGCGGCGGTGTCGCGGGCGATCCGGCGCGCCGCACGCGCGCGCTCGCGCTGCTCGAGGCGTCGCGGCACGCGATGCTCGCGTACACGAGCTGCGGCTGGTTCTTCTCGGATCTCAGCGGAATCGAGACGTTGCAGGTCATGCGCTACGCGGGCCGCGCGCTCGATCTCGTCGCCGAGGCGGGCGGGACTCCGCCCGAGCGCCGCTTCCTCGAAGCGCTCGGCGAGGCGCGCAGCAACCTCGATGCCCACGGCACGGGCGTCGATCTCTGGCATCGGCAGGTCGTCCCGACCCGCGTCACGAGCGAGACCGTCGCGGCCAACGTCGCCATCGGCGCGGTCGCACGTGCCGGACGCGAGACCCCGGCCCCGCGCGGCGACGCGGGCCCCCTCCACCGCTGGGAAACGACGGACCTGCGGGTCGAGACGCGCGGCAGCCTCACGCTCGCCACGGCCCGCATCGCCGTCGCGTCGCGGACGACGGGCAGCGAGACCGAGCGCATCGCGGCCGCGCTGCACCTCGGTGGCGTCGATTTCGCTTGCGCGCTGCGCCCATTCACGGGCGAGTCCGACTTCGTCGACGCCTGCGAACAGGTGTGGGAGGCCTTCCCGCGGGCGGGGCTGCCGGCCCTGCTCCGGCTCCTGCACGAGGCCTTCGGACCGGCCGAGCGCGGCCTCGAGGCGGTGCTCCCGAGCGAGCGCGAGCGCATCTCGGAGGCGCTCCTCGGCGAGCTGGCGGGGCGCATCGGGGCGACCTACGCGCAGGCCTACGAAGACCACGCGCGCACCATCGATCTGCTGCACGCGGCGGGCTTTCCGCTGCCGCGCGAGCTGCGCGTCGCGGCCGAGCTCGCGCTCTCGCGCCGCTTCGACGTCGCGCTGCGCGTGCCCAACGGCTCGCGCGATGCGGAGGCGTACGGCCTCGCCGTGCGCATCGCCGACGAAGCGCGCGCGCGCGGCTTTGCGCTCGATCTCCGCGCCGCCGACGACCTGCTCGCGCGTCTCGTCCTCGATTCCGTGCGGGCCTGCGTCGCGGGTGCGACGGACGACGCGCGCGCACAGCGGGAAGAGGCGCTCGCGCTCGTGCGGCTCGCGGGCCGTCTCGGCGCGTCCCCCGATGTCGACCGCGCGCAAGAGGCGCTCTACGAGGCGCTGCTCGACGGCTGCCCGATCGGTGTCGACGATCCCCTGCTCGAGGCGCTCCGCGTGTCGCCCCTCGTCACGCGGAGCGGCCGCGCGCTGAGGGACTCCGCGGCCCCGCGCGAGCCCGAGAGCCGCGAAGGAGCCGCGCGTCCATGAGCCCCCCGATGCCCCCACACACCGAAGACCTGCGGCGCATCGTCGCCGGAACGCACACGGATCCGCATACGTTCCTCGGCCCGCACGCGATCCCAGACGGCGTCCTCGTCCGCGCGCTGCGGCCCGACGCGACGGAGGTCGTCGCGCGGGTCGACGGCGGCATGGACATCCCGCTCACGCGCATCCACCCGGATGGCGTCTTCGAGGGCGTTCTCCCCGGCGCGCGCGAGGTGCCCGCCTACCGGCTCGAGGCGCGCTACGCGAGCGGCGCGAGCTGGACGACGTGGGACGCCTACGCGTTTCTCCCGACGCTCGGTCCCATCGACCTGCACCTGATCGGAGAGGGGCGCCACGAGCGCCTCTGGGAGCGCCTCGGCGCGCGCCCCCTGCGCCCCACCTTCGGGGCGGGGACGGCGGTCGACGGCGTCGCGTTCGCGGTGTGGGCGCCCGAGGCCGAGCGCGTCAGCGTCGTCGGCGATTTCAACCGCTGGGATGGCCGCGCGCACCCGATGCGCCGCCTCGGGAAGTCCGGCGTGTGGGAGCTCTTCGTCCCCGACCTCGGTCCGGGCGCGCTCTATCAGTACGAGATCCGCACCGTGCACGGACTCGTCGCCAAGAAGGCGGATCCACTCGCGTTTCGCACGCTCCCGCCCCCCTCGACGGCCTCCGTGGTCGACGTCGCGCGGCACGCATGGCGCGACGACGCATGGCTCGCGGCGCGTCGCGACTTCGATCCGCGCACGCGTCCGCTCTCGATCTACGAGGTGCACCTCGGCTCCTTCCGCCGCGTCGTCGAGGAGGGCCGCCGCGCGCTCACGTACGCCGAGCACGTCGGGGTCCTCGTCGATCACGTCGCCTCGCTCGGCTTCACGCACGTGGAGCTTCTGCCCGTGATGGAGCACCCCTTCGGCGGCTCGTGGGGCTATCAGGTCACGAGCTACTTCGCGCCGACCGCGCGCTGGGGCCCGCCCGACGATCTGCGCGCGCTGGTCGATGCGTTTCACGCGCGCGGCATCGGCGTGCTGCTCGACTGGGTACCCGCGCATTTTCCGCGGGACGCGTGGGCGCTCGCGCGCTTCGACGGCAGCGCCGTCTACGAACATCTCGACCCACGCAAGGGCGAGCACCCGGACTGGGGCACGCTCGTCTTCAACCTCGGTCGCAACGAGGTCCGCAACTTCCTCCTCGCGAGCGCGCTCTACTGGCTCGACGCGTTCCACATCGACGGCCTGCGCGTCGACGCCGTCGCCTCGATGCTCTACCTCGACTACAGCCGCAAAGAGGGCGAGTGGGAGCCGAACGCGCACGGCGGCCGCGAGAACCTCGAGGCCGTCGCGTTCTTCCGCGAGTTGACCGACACCGTGCATCGCCTGCACCCGGGCGCGCTGCTCGTCGCCGAAGAGTCGACGGCCTGGCCCCGCGTCACGCACCCGACGCGCGAGGGCGGACTCGGCTTCGATCTCAAGTGGGACATGGGCTGGATGCACGACACGCTCGCGTACTTCCAGCAAGATCCGCTCGGACGCGTGCACCACCACCATCGCCTCACGTTCGGCGTGATGTACATGGACAGCGAGGCCTTCGTGCTGCCGCTCTCGCACGACGAGGTCGTGCACCTGAAGGGCTCGCTCCTCGCGAAGATGCCGGGCGACGACGCGCAGAAACACGCGGGCCTGCGCGCGCTCTACGCGACCATGTGGTCGCGGCCCGGCCGCAAGCTGCTCTTCATGGGCGGCGAGCTCGCGCAGCGCGGCGAGTGGAACCACGACGGCAGCCTGGAATGGCATCGTCTCGACGAGCCGGGCGGGGCGGGCATGAGGGCCCTGATCGGCACGCTCAACGCGCACTACACCGGGCATCCCGCGCTCTTCGAGGCCGACGGCACGCACGCCGGCTTCCGCTGGATCGACCCGGACGACCGCGACGCGAACGTCGTCGTCTACCGCCGCATCGCGCCCTCGTCCGGACGCGAGCTCGTCGTCGTGGGCCACTACGGCGGTACACCGCGCGTCGGCCACCGCGTCGCGCTCCCGCGCCCCGGGCGCTACCGCGTCGTGCTCGACACCGAGGACGCGGCGTTCGGCGGCGCGCGCGGCGAGACGCGCCCCGACCTCGTCGCCGAAGACGTCCCCCGCTATGGGCTCCCGTGCAGCGCGGCGCTCGATCTCGCGCCGCTCAGCGTGCTTTGGCTCGAGCCGCTCGACGACTGAGCGCGTGTCATGACCCGGGAGCACGGGATTTCAAATCCCATGCTCCCCAACCGACTAGGCGGGTCGACGGGACTTGTACGCGTTGACGAGCCCATTCGTGCTCGAATCGTGCGTGCCAATCGGACTGCCCCCCTCGAGCTCGGGGAGAATGGCATTCGCGAGCTGCTTGCCGAGCTCGACGCCCCACTGATCGAAGGAGAACACGTCCCAGATCACACCCTGCACGAAGATCTTGTGCTCGTAGAGCGCGATGAGTTCGCCGAGCACGTGCGGCGTGATCTTCTGCACGAGAATCGAGGTCGTCGGGCGGTTCCCGGTGAAGGTCTTGTGCGGGACGAGGCGCTCGACGTCCGCGGACGAGACACCTTGTCGTCCAAGCTCTGCGCGCGCCTCCGCGGCCGTCTTGCCGCGCATGAGCGCTTCAGTCTGCGCGAAGAAATTGGCGAGCAGCAGGCGGTGGTGATCGCCGATTGGATTGTGGGATTCGATGGGCGCGATGAAATCACACGGTACAACGCGCGTGCCCTGGTGAATGAGCTGGTAGAAAGCGTGTTGCCCGTTGGTGCCGGGCTCACCCCAGAGGATCGGCCCGGTGTGATAGGTCGTGATGCGGCGACCGTGTTTGTCGACGCCCTTGCCGTTCGACTCCATGTCGGCCTGCTGAAAATACGCTGGAAACCGATGGAGATATTGGTCGTACGGCAGGATCGCGTGGGATTCGGCGCCGAGGAAGTTGGCATTCCAGACTCCCAACAACCCGAGCGTGACGGGGAGATTGTCGGCGAGCGGCGCCGTACGGAAATGCTCGTCCATGGCGTGCGCGCCCGCGAGGAGCGCGTCGAAGTGCTCGGGCCCGACGAGCAGCAGGATGGGCAGCCCGATCGCGGACCAGAGCGAATAGCGCCCACCCACCCAGTCCCAGAACCCGAACATGTTCTCCGTGTCGATGCCGAAGCGCGCGACGTCCTTCGCGTTCGTGCTCACGGCCACGAAGTGCCGCGCGACGGCCGCCTCGCTGCCGAGCGCATCCACGAGCCACGCCCGCGCCGTGCGCGCGTTGGCGAGCGTCTCCTGCGTGGTGAAGGTCTTCGACGCGACGATGACGAGCGTCGTCTCCGGATCGCAGCGCTCGAGCGCCTCGGCGATGTGCGTGCCGTCGACGTTCGAGACGAAGTGCGGGCGGAGGCGTGGATGCCAGTACGGGCGGAGCGCCTCACTCACCATCACCGGACCGAGATCCGAGCCGCCGATACCGACGTTGATGACATCGGTGATCGGTTTGCCCGTGTACCCGAGCCATTCACCCTCGCGGACACGCGTCGCGAAATCGCGCATCCGCGTGAGCACGCCGAGCACATCGGGCATCACGTCGACGCCATCGACGTTCATGGGCCGCCCGCTGCGATTGCGGAGCGCGACGTGCAGCACGGGCCGCCCCTCGGTGCCGTTGATGCGCTCGCCCGCGAACATCCGCGCGCGCTCCGCCTCGACGCCGACCTCGCGCGCGAGGTCGAAGAGCAGCGCCATCGTCTCGTGCGTCACGCGCTGCTTCGAGTAGTCGACGAGCAGCCCGCCCACGGTGCGCGAGAGCGCGTCGAAACGCCCGGGGTCCTCGGCAAACAGCGCGCGCAGCACGAGGTCGCGCGTGGCGTCGCGGTGCGCGGCGAGCGCCCGCCACGCGGCGAGCTCGGTGCGGACGGGGGGCGTGGACATCGACATGGCGGGCTCTCCTCCAGAAGTGGCGCGCGAGCATCGCACGACCCAGGACGAGAGAGACGCGCCGCGTCGTCAGCGCTCGCCGGGCTCGGTGCGCCGACCGGGCGCCCAGCCCGCCTCGACGCGCGTCTCGAGCAGGCGCGCGAGACGCTGAAAATCGCTGCCCGTCTCGATGAGGCGCACCTCCGTCACGAGCGTCTCCGGATCGACGAGCTCGGCGAACGGCACGTAGCGCAGGTCGAGCTGCCCGCTGACCGAGACCATGTGTCCGTCGAGCCCCTCCTCGACGAGCGCGCGGTACGCGCCGACGCCGAGCTGTGAGCCGAGCATCACGTCGAACGCGTGCGGTGCGGCCGAGCGTGCCTCGTAGCCGAGCTGCACGCCGGTGATCTTCTTCTTGCGCCCCGTGCGCGCGCCGTAGCGCTCGCCGACGAGCCGCGCGACGAGCTTGCCGAAGTCGAGGCGCCCGAGCGCGACGTGCCCGTGCTCGTCCCGGGCGAGTCCCTCGAGCGCGCTCTCGGGGAGCAGTTCGCCGAGCCCCTCGGCCAGCACGACCGTGCCGTGGTGCTTCTGATCGCGCTGCTCGCGCTGCGCGACGAGGTCGACGATCCGCTCGACGAGCGCGTGAAGGTCGAGGCGCGTGCGTGTCCGGATGCGCCCCGCTGCGTCCGTGTACGTTTCGCTCGTCGCGAGCGGGCCGACGACATCCTCGACGGCGACGACGAGGTTCGCCTCGCCCGCGATGCCGACGCCGTACGCGAGCCACCCTGCCTTGCGGCCCATCGTCTCGACGATGAAGTAGCTGCTCGTCGCGAGCGCGTCGGCGCGCAGGTTGAGCAGAGACTTCGCCATCACGTCGACGGCGGTGAAGAACCCGAAGGTGAAGTCGATGCCGCGGTAATCATTGTCGATGGTCTTCGGCACGTGCACCACGCGCACGCGACGCGCGCCGGGAGGCAGCTTCTCCTGCAGCAGATACAGGTAATTCGCGGTCTTCAGTGTGTCGTCGCCGCCGATGGAGACGAGCGCGTCGATGCCGAGATCCGTGAGGCCGGCGAGCACGCGCCGCAGGCCCGCCGTCTTCTCCGGGTCGTCGAGATCGCCGCGGCGCTTGACGGGCTTGCCCGGGTTCGCGCGCGCCGTGCCGATGAGGATCCCGCGCGCGTTGCGCTGGTCGCCGACGTCCTTCTCCGTGAGCGTGCGGTAGTGCTCGCCCTCGACGAGCGGGCGCGTGTCGCGGTCGTAGCCCTCGAGGTTCGAGTAGCCGTGGAAGAAGCCCACGACCTCGAGACCCGCATCGAGCAGCGAGACGGCGACGGAGGAGATGACCGAGTTGGCGCCCGGGGCCGGGCCGCCCGAGAACACGAGGCCGACGCGACGGAGGGGAGCGGGCTGCGCGGGAGGGGTCGTCATCCCCCGCTTCTACACCGCCGCGGCCTCGCCTGCCTCGACGACGGCGAGGATCTGCCCGCCCTCGACCTGCTCGCCCGCCTGCACCGCGACGCGCGTGACGACTCCGTCGATGGCGGCGACGACGCTGTGCTCCATCTTCATCGCCTCGAGGATCACGAGCACCGCGCCGCGGGCGACGGCCTGCCCCTCGGCCGCGAGCACCTGCACGATGCGCCCCGGCATCGGCGCGACGCAGCCTCCCGCGACGGCCTCCGCGCCGGGCTCGGGGAAGCGCGGCCGCTCGACGAGCGCGGTCGAGCCGCGCGTGCTGTGCACGTAGAACGTGGCGGCAGCCTCATCGACGACGACGCGCAGCGTATGCCGATGCCCGTCGTGATCCTCGAGCACGAGCGTCGGCTCCGCCCACGAGACGAGGCGCACCGCGCGGCTCTCGCCGCCGTGAAGCGGAACGTCGAGCGCGACGTCGAAGCGGCCCTTCCCGCGGCTGCGGTAGGCGAGCGTGAGGCTGCGATCACCCACGCCGTACGTGACCGTCTGCGGCACGGAGAAGTTGACGCGGAAGCCGTTGGGCACGCCCGGCACCACCTCGCGCGAGGCCGCATGCGCCTCGTGCGCGATCATCATCGCGGCGATCGCGGCGAGGCGATCGCGGGACGGATCCGCGGGCTCGCCGAGCGCGCCCGCAAAGTGCCGATCGAGAAAATGCGTGTCGAGTTCGCCCGCCGCGAACGCGGGGTGCTCGAGGATGCGCACGAGCAGCGCGCGGTTGCTCGCGAGTCCCTGCACGCTCGTGCGCTCGAGCGTGCGGACGAGGCGCCGCGTGGCCTCCGCGCGGCTCGCGCCATGCGCGATGATCTTCGCGATCATCGGGTCGTAGTGGATGGACACCTCGTCGCCCGAGCGCACGCCGGTGTCGAGGCGCACGCCCTCGTCCTCCGGCACGTGGAAGTCGACGAGCGTGCCCGCCTGCGGGAGAAAGCCGCTCGCGGGGTCTTCCGCGTAAAGCCGCACCTCGATCGCGTGGCCGCGCTGCACGAGGTCGTCCTGCCCGTAGCCGAGCGGCTCGCCGCGCGCGACGCGGAGCTGCTCGGCGACGAGGTCGAGGCCCGTGACCATCTCGGTGACGGGGTGCTCGACCTGCAGGCGCGTGTTCACCTCGAGGAAGTAGAAGGCGCCGTCGTCGCCGAGAATGAACTCGACGGTGCCCGCGCTGCTGTAGCCGATGGCGCGACCGACGCGCACCGCGGCCTCGCCCATCGCGGCGCGGAGCGCGGGCGTGAGCGCGGGCGACGGGCTCTCCTCAAGGATCTTCTGGTGGCGGCGCTGGATCGAGCACTCGCGCTCGAAGAGGTGCACGAGGTTCCCGTGCGTGTCGCCGAGGATCTGGATCTCGACGTGGCGCGGCGAGCTCACGTAGCGCTCGATGATGAGCGTGTCGTCGCCGAACGCAGCGAGCGCCTCGCGCCGCGCCGCCGCGAGGCTCGCCTCGATCTCGCCCGCCGCGCGGACGACGCGCATGCCCTTGCCGCCGCCGCCCGCCGATGCTTTGAGCAGCAACGGAAAGCCGACCTCGAGCGCCTTCGCCGCGAGCGTCGCGTCGCCCTGATCGTCGCCCGAGTAGCCCGGCACGGTGGGCACGCCGGCCGCCGCGGCGAGGCGCTTGGCCTCGCGCTTGAGGCCCATCGCGCGGATCGCCTGCGGGGACGGGCCGACGAACGTGATCCCCGCGGCTGCGCACGCCTCGGCGAGCTCGGCGCGCTCCGAGAGAAAGCCGTAGCCCGGGTGCAGCGCATCCGCCCCGGTCAAGCGCGCCGCCGCGAGGATCTTCTCGATCGAGAGGTACGACTCGCGGCTCGGCGCGGGCCCGAGGCGCACCGCCTCGTCGGCCTCCTGCACGAAGAGCGCATCTTCGTCCGCGTCGGAGAACACGGCGACGGTCGCGAGCCCGAGGCGGCGGCAGGTGCGCGCGATGCGGCGTGCGATCTCGCCACGGTTGGCGATGAGGACCTTGCGGAGGACGTTCGGCGTGTTCGACATGGGCGGATCCGTGCGTCGGCGAGGCGTGGGCAGCGGCGCGGTGAGGGCGGGCGATCAGTGGCGGAACACGCCGAAGGCCATGGTGCCCTCGACGGGGCGCGTGCACGCCGCGGAGAGCGACATCGCGATGACGTGGCGCGTGTCGCGCGGGTCGATGATGCCGTCGTCCCAGAGCCGCGCCGTCGCGAAGTACGGTTCGGACTCGAGGTCGATCTGCCCCTCGACCATCTGCTTCATCACGGAGAGGCGCTGCTCGTCGACGACCTCGCCGCGCTTCTGCGCCGCGCCGCGCTGGATGATGTCGAGCACGCCCGCGAGCTGCTTGCCGCCCATCACGCCGATGCGGTGATTGGGCCACGTGAACAGGAATCGCGGCTCGTACGCGCGCCCGCACATCGCGTAGTTCCCGGCGCCGAAGCTCGAGCCGATCATGATGGTGATCGCGGGCACCGTGCTGTTGGACACGGCGTTGATCAGCTTCGCGCCATTCTTGATGATGCCTTCCTGCTCGTATTTCTTCCCGACCATGAAACCGGTGATGTTCTGCAGAAAAAGCAGGGGAATATCGCTCTGATTGCAGAGTTCGATGAACTGTGCGCCCTTGTTCGCGCTCTCGCTGAAGAGAATCCCATTGTTCGCGAGGATGCCGACGGGATAACCGTGAATGTGCGCCCAACCGCACACGAGCGACGGACCGTAGAGCGGTTTGAACTCGCTGAAGCGCGAGCCGTCGACGATGCGCGCAATCACCTCTCGCGCATCGAAGGGAATCTTGAGGTCCGCGCTCGCGATGCCGAGGAGTTCGTCGGCGTCGTACAGGGGCTCGGCGAACTCGCGCGGCGGAACGATGCCGCGCTTGCGCCAACGCAGATGCGCGACGATCTCGCGACCGAGACGCACGGCGTCGCGCTCGTCCTCGGCGAGGTAATCGGAGACGCCCGAGACACGCGAGTGCATCTCCGCACCGCCGAGCTCCTCGTGCTCGGACTCCTCGCCCGTCGCCATCTTCACGAGCGGCGGGCCGGCGAGATAGACCTGCGCCTGCTGCTTCACCATGACGACGTAGTCGCTCATGCCCGGCACGTAGGCGCCGCCCGCGGTCGACGACCCGAAGACGAGGCAGATGGTCGGCGTGCGCTCCTTGCTGCGGCGCGTGAGGTCGCGGAAGCCGCGCCCGCCGTGGACGAAGATCTTGTGTTGGTTGGGCAGGTCCGCGCCCGCGCTCTCGATCAGCGAGAGGCTCGGCAGGCCATTCTGCTCGGCGACCTCGGCGAGCCGGCCCGTCTTCCACATGCCGATCTCGGAGATGGCGCCGCCCTTCACCGTCGCCTCGCTCGCGGTGATGAGGCACTCGACGCCGCTCACGACGCCGATGCCGCCGAGCACGCCCGCGCCCGTCGTCTGGTCGCGCACGTCGTGCCCCGCGAGCGGACACAGCTCGAGGAAGGGCGCGTCGCGGTCGACGAGCAACTCGATGCGCTCACGCGGGAGCATTTTCCCAGCGGCGCGGTGCCGGTCGTTGTACTTCGGCCCGCCGCCCTCGCGGGACTTCGCGAGCGCCTTCTCGAGCTTCTCGAGCGACTGCACGTTCACGGCGCGGTTGGCGAGGTACTGCGCGCCGCGGACGTCGATGCGGCTGCGGATCAGCGGGTAGCGTTGCGTCGGGGAGAGCGTCATGGCGACGCGCCGATGCTCCCGGCGGGGACTGGTGCTGTCAACGCTGAATCACCATTCAGTCGCGCCGCGCAGCACCCGTGACGCGACGCGTGGACCTCGGCCACGGTTCCGGCTAGCGTCCGCGCCCCATGCGCGTGTTCACGGACGGTCAGACGCACCTCGTCCTCGGCCCAGGCGGCCTCGCGATCCATCGCCCCGACGCGGAGCCCAGGCTCGTCGCGCTCGGCCCCGCGCCGAAGCGCGGCGCCGTGCTCGCGCCGCCCCGCGACGTGCTCGCGCCCCTCGACGAGGAGCTCGACCGCGTGCTCGTCACCGTCGACCGCACCGCCTGGGAGGTGCCGCTCGGGGGCGGCGCGCCGCGCAAGCTCACCGAGCGCGTCCTCGACGCGGTGCGCGGGCACGACGGCCGGCTCTTCGCCGTCGTCTCCGACACGGTCGGCGCCGAACCCGACGCGCGCTTCGTGCTCGCGACGCTCGAGCCGGGGCAGCCGCTCGTCGAGACGGCGAGGTTGACGCTCCCGGCCGCGACGCGCATCGCGTGGCCGCAAAACACGATCTGGGAGAGCAGCGTCGATCCCTGGCCGGAGGCCGACGAGGAGTTCAACGCCGAGGAGCACCGCCTCGACGCCATCGCCGTCGGCTACGCCTCGCGCGACGGCACGACCTTCTTCGACGCGGTGCACCTCGCGACGAGCGCGCACGGCACCGCGCTCGCCTCGGCGTACTCGGGTGTGGTGGCCGTCGTGCGCCCCGGGGCGAGCGAGGTCGCGTTCTGCGTCCGCATCCCCGCGACGCGCGACGAGCAGGAGATCTTCGCCGTGCCGACGCGCGAGGGCGTGCTCGTGGTGACGACGCTGCACGGCAAGTACTCCGCGGTCCTCCACATCGCCCCCGACGGTGCCGTGCTCGCGCACGTCTCGCGCCTCGGCGAGGGCCTCGCGTTCGGGCTCGGCGCGCCGTTCCTCGTGGGCGACGAGCGCGCCGTGGTGGTGCAGTCGCTGAAGACGAGCCGCGTCACCGCGCTCACGTTGCCCGGCCTCGCGGCCGAGGCGCTCGGCGACCTCGACATGAAGCTCGTCGGCGAGTCGAGCGCGTTCACCACCGCCGACGGACGCACAGCGCTCGTCGGGCTCGGCGACATGGCCTATCTGTTCCGCATTTCGGAGGATTCCGAGGTGCAGATCGCGCCGCTGCTGATGCCCGTCGCACCCGCGCCGGCCACGAAGCGCGCACCGCTCGCCGCCCCCGTGGGACCAGCCCGCATGATCGGCCCACCCGCCCTCGCGCTCTCGAAGGCGACCGCCGGTGCCGGCGAGTGGAGCGTGGCGCCAGGCGCGACGACGACCATCGACGTCGCCTTCTCGAGCGCAGGCGGCAAGGGCCGCGGTCTCTACGTCGAGGTCGGCGGCCCGGCGTTCGCGAGCGGCCTGCTCACCGCGGAGAGCGTGTCCTTCGGCCGCGACGCCGCGAAGGTCGAGGCGGCCTTCGCCACGCGCGGCGCCGCTGCACGCGCGGAGCTCGGCGAGGTGGCGCTCGAGCCCGCCTTCGCCGTCGAAGAGCCGCGGCGCCGGACCACGCGCCCCGAGCCGCCCCCCCCGATGCCCGTGATGTTCGTGCGCGTCACGATCCGCGGCGCGAAGGTCGGCGGAAACCTGCTCACCATCCGCGTCGGCCCGCTCGGCGCCGAGCCCGGCCGCGGCTCGGCCCTGCAGGGGAAGCGACTCGTGGTGCGCTGAGGGCACCATGCCGACCTTCGACGACGTCCGCGCCCAGCCCGCCGCGGTCCGCACCCTGCGCGCGGCCGTGCAGCGCGACCGCGTGGCGTCGGCCTATCTGTTCGAGGGGCCGAGCGGCGTCGGCAAGCAGCGCGCCGCGCTGGCCCTCGCGAGCGCGCTGCTCTGCACGCAGGCGCCGGGGCGCGGCTGCGCGGCGTGCGACACGTGCCGCCGTATCGCCGGCGGGAACCACCCCGACGTCCGCGTGTTCCTGCCGCGCGACGAGGGCGACCGGAACATCAAGGTCGAGCGGATCCGCGAGGAAGTGCTGCCCTTCTCGCAGTTCGCGCCCTTCGAGGGGCGCGCGGCGTTCGCCCTCTTCCCCGACGCCGACGTGTCCTTCCCGGCGAACCACGCCGAGGCCGCGAGCGCCCTGCTGAAGACGCTCGAGGAGCCGCGGGCCCGCTTGCACTTCGTGCTGCTCGCGTCGCGCCCCGATCAGCTCCTCCAGACGATCCGCTCGCGCTGCCAGCGCGTGCGGTTCCAGCGGCTCCCCGACCGCACGCTGCGGCAGATCCTCGAGGAGGGCGGCGTCCCCGAGGCCGAGCGCGAAGCCGCCTGCGCGCTCGCG
Source organism: Polyangiales bacterium (assembly GCA_964202905.1). Lineage (GTDB taxonomy): Bacteria > Myxococcota_A > Polyangia > Polyangiales > JADJQN01 > CAIUAC01. Next base: position 119,900 of record CAXNJO010000011.1, on the reverse strand, counting down.
GATGGTCGCGCGGACCTCGCGCTCCGCTTCGCCGTCGATGGCGCAGGGAAGCGGCTCCTCGACCTGGCGCTTCGCGTCGATCGCGTCGTCGAGGACGGGCGCGGCGGCATGCAGCTCGAGCTCGCCGAAGAGCTCGCGCGCCTCGACGATCGGGCGCTGGTGCTCGACACGCTCGCGACGCTGTACCGCGACATCGCCGCCGCCGCGTCGGGGCTCGACGACGACGCGCTCCGCTTCCGCCTCGAGGCCGCGCGCATCCGCGAGCGCGCCACGCAGCTCGGCGCCGGACGCGCCGCCGCGCGCGCCGGCGCGATCCGAGACGCCGCGCGCGCCATCGACGCGAACGCGAGCGCGCAGCTCGTCCTCGAGGCGCTGCTGCTCACGCTGCGCGCGGCCTGACAGCGGACACCCGCGCACCCGCCTGCTAGTCTCGCGGCCCCCATGACCGCGCGATCACGCCCCTTCTACGTCACGACGCCGATCTACTACGTGAACGCGGTTCCCCACGTCGGGACGGCCTACTCCACGATCGCCGCCGACGTGTTCGCCCGCTACGCCCGGGTTCGCGGGCGCCCCGCGCGTTTCCACACCGGGCTCGATGAGCACGGGCTGAAGATCGCGCGCCTCGCCGCGAGCGAAGGCCTCTCGCCGCAGGCCTTCGTCGACCGCGCGGAAGGCCCGTTCCGTCGCGCGTGGGAGGCGCTCGGCTGCGAGCACGACGACTTCATCCGCACGACCGAGCCGCGCCACGTGCAGCACGCGCAGGAGTTGTGGCGCCGCGTCGCCGCCGCCGGCGACATCTACCTCGGCCACTACGAGGACTGGTACTGCGTCGACTGCGAGGCCTACTTCACCGAGAAGGACCTGCTCCCGGGCAACGCCTGCCCGACGCACAAGAAGCCCGTCGAGAAGATCCGCGAGGAGAGTTACTTCTTCCGGCTCTCCGCGTACACGGACAAGCTGCTCGCCTTCTACGACTCGCACCCCGACTTCGTTCGCCCCGAGGGCCGCTTCAACGAAGTGAAGGCCTTCGTGAAGGAGGGGCTGCGCGACCTCTCCGTCTCGCGCACGAGCTTCCGCTGGGGCATCCCGGTGCCGGGCGACCCGGAGCACGTGATGTACGTGTGGTTCGACGCGCTCACGAACTACGTCAGCGCGCTCGGCGGACCACCGGTGCCAGGCGTCGACAGCGGGCGCTTCGAAGCATTCTGGCCGCACGTCGACGCGGACGGCGCCGAGGCCGTGCACGTGGTCGGCAAGGACATCCTCCGTTTCCACGCGGTGTTCTGGCCCGCGTTCCTGATGAGCGCGGGCTTCGCGCCGCCGACGGCGGTGCAAGCGCACGGCTTCCTCACCGTGAACGGCGAGAAGATCTCGAAGTCCCTCGGCAACGCGATCGCACCCGAGCCGCTCGTCGAGGCCTTCGGCGCGGACGTGCTCCGCTACTACCTCATGCGCGACATCGGCTTCGGGCACGACGGCGACTTCAGCCACGCGAGCCTGCTCGCGCGCTACCACGGCGACCTCGGCAACGGCCTCGGCAACCTGCTGAACCGCATGGTCGCGAGCATCGTGAAGAAGTCCCTCGACGGCCGCGTGCCCCACGTCCACGCCGACGCGCTCCAGCAGGTCGATCGCGACGTCATGGCGCTCGCGGCGCGCGCCGCGGAGGCGAGCGCGAAGCACCTCGACGCGATGCTCCCGAACCGCGCGCTCGAGAGCGCCTGGGAGTTGGTGCTGGCGACGAACAAGTACATCGACGTCACCGAGCCCTGGAACCTCGCGAAGCACCACGACCTCAAGCGCCTCGCGCAGGTCGCGTACACGGTGCTCGAGGCGCTGCGCTGGCTGAGCGTGATGCTCTGGCCCGTGATGCCAGGGAAGTGCGACGCGCTCCGCGCGCAGCTCGGTCTGCCCGCGCTGATGCCGACGGTGGGCGTCGACCTCTGGCCGGGCGCGTGGGGCGGGCTCACCGGCGGCACGCAGACGCGGCCGGGGGCGCCGCTCTTCCCGCGGTACGACGACGACCAGCAGCGCGCGCTGCTCGAGCGTCTCGGCGTCGCGGACGCGACCCCCGCGGCGAAGACGCTCACCGCGAAGAAACCGGAGAAACCGGAGAAGACGGAGAAGCTCGACGTGACGGACAAGCCTGTGACCGCGCCGAGTGCTGGAGCGCCTACTCCCCTTCCCGCGACGGCCCCCGCCGCCGACGACGGGCTCGCGACGATCGACGATCTCGCGAAGATCGCGCTGCGTCTCGCGCTGGTGCTGAGCGCCGAGCGCGTGCCGAAGAGCGACAAACTCCTGCGCCTGCAGGTCGACGTCGGCGAGGGCGCGCCGCGCCAGATCCTCGCGGGCCTCGGCAAGGTCTACGAGCCCGAGGCGCTCGTCGGAAAGCGCATCGTCGTCGTCGCCAACCTCGCCCCGCGCAAGATGATGGGCTTGGAGTCGCGCGGGATGGTGCTCGCGGCCGGAGACGGAGAGACGCTGTCGGTCCTCTCGGTCGATCGCGATCTCCCACCGGGCGCGATCGTCAAGTAGCGGCGGCACGCGCATGTCGCTGCTGTTCCCGCCGCAAGTCCCCCGCTTCGACGTCGCACTCGTGGACGCGCGCTCTCCGCGCGCAGCGACCCGGGTGCTCGCGGTGCAGGCGCTCGCGAGCCCGCCCCCCGGTGCGCGCGACGAGGCCTGCGCCGCGCTCCGCACGCTCGCCGACGACCCCGAGGGCGCCGTCCGCTGCATCGCGATCGCCGCGCTCGGCGAGCTCTCGGACAACGACGCGCTCGACCTCGTGCTCGCGCACCTCGACGATCCGCTGCCCGAGGCGCGCGAGCTCGCCGTCATCGCGCTCGGCCGGATCGGCGGCGAGCGGGCGGTGCGCGCGCTCGCGAGGGCGCTCCGCGACGCCCGGCCGGAGGTGCGCTTCCAGGCCGTGGAGTCCTACGCGGAAGCGAGCCCGGACGAGGCGCCCGCCATCCTGGCGCCGCTGCTCGACGACCCCGACGCGAAGGTCCGAGAGCACACGCTCGACGCGCTCGGCGCCCTCGGCGAGCCCGACTCCGCCGGACCGGTCGCCGCCGCGCTCGGCGACACGGCGAGCGCCGTGCGGTTCGCGGCCGCCCTCGCCCTCGCGCGGCTCGGCGACGCGCGCGGCGTCGGCACCCTCGTCGAGGCGCTCGACGAGCGGGATCGCGTGCTCGCGGCATGCGAGGCGCTCGCGACGCTCCGCGCGGAGACCGCCCGCGAGCCGCTCGCCGCGGTCGCGCGGCGGATCCTCGCGCCCCTCGTCGTGAAGGCCGCCGCGGCGGGTGCGCTCGCCGCGCTCGGCGATCCGCGCGGCGAGGAGGCCCTCAGCGCCGTGCTTGGGGCATGGCGCGCCGATGGCCGGAGTTACGCCGCAGAGTTGGTCGGGCGGCACCGCGTCGTCGGGCTCGCCCCCGCGCTCGCGGCGCTGGTCGCGCGACCCCGCGGGGCCGATCCCGTCGTGGTCGCGCGCGCGCTCGCCGCGCTCGCCCCCGAGAGCGAGGTCGCCCGCGCCGCCCTCGCACGCCTCGCGTCGCGAGACGACGACATCGGCCGGGCGGCCAGGGGCGAAGAGGACGAGGAGACCCCATGAACGCGCCGCTCTTCGACACGCATTGCCACCTCGACGCCGACCGCTACGGGGGCGACATCGCTGGCGTCCTCGATCGCGCGCGCGCAGCGGGTGTCGCACGGCTCTGCGCGATCGGGCTCGTCGACGCCGACGCCGCGGACACCGCGGGCCCCGCGTCGATGATCGCCCTGGCCCACGCACACCCGGACACGATCGTCGCCACGGTCGGGCTGCACCCCCACGACGCGCGCGTCGCGACCGACGCGCTCCTCGAGGCGCTCGAGCGCCTCGCGCTCGACCCGAGCGTGGTCGCCGTCGGCGAGGTCGGCCTCGACTTCCACTACGCCCACAGCCCGCGCGACGTGCAGCGGGAGATCTTCCGCCGCTTCGTCGCCGTCGCGCGCCGCGTGAAGAAGCCGCTGACGATCCACACGCGTGAAGCCCCGGCGGAGACGCTCGCGATCCTGCGCGAGGAGGGAGCGCGCGACGTCGGCGGCATCATCCACTGCTTCAGCGAGGACGCCGACTTCGCGCGGGAAGCGCTCGATCTCGGCTTCGTCGCGAGTTTCAGCGGCATCGTGACGTTCAAGTCCGCCCAAGCCGTCCGCGAGGCCGCGCGTGTTCAGCCGCTCGACGCGCTGCTGGTGGAAACGGACGCGCCCTACCTCGCGCCGGTCCCGCACCGCGGCAAGCGCAACGAGCCGTCGTTCGTCGTGCACACCGCCGATGCGATCGCCGCGCTGCGCGGGATCGACGCGGACGCCGTGCGCGCCGCGACGACCCGAAACGCCTGCCGTCTCTTCGGAATCCCAACGCCGGTCGGCGTTTGAGCGGCATTCAGGCGCGGCAGCCGCTGCCACATCGACGCGCCTGGGAGGCGGTCGATGGCGCGCGAGGGGCCTCCCGGCCTTGACACCCGGAGGTTTCCCCGTACCCTTCCGCCTCCCTACGTACAGGCGCGCCATGAACATCAATCTCGGCCTCGTCGGCAAGAAGCTCGGCAACACCCAAATCTTCAACGAGGACGGCAGCGTCACGCGCGTCACGGCCATTCAGGTCGGTCCGTGCATCGTGCTCGGCAAGCGCACGGAGGACAAGGACGGCTACACCGCCCTCGTGCTCGGCTTCGGCGCGAAGCGCGAGAAGCTCGTCGCCAAGCCACAGGCGGGCTTCTTCAAGAAGCTCGGCGTCGCGGCCACCCGCACCGTCAAAGAGTTCCGCGTCTCCCCCGAGCTCGCGGCGCGCTTCGAGGTCGGCCAAGTCCTGAAGCCATCCGAAATCTTCACGGTCGGCCAGAAGGTCGACGTCTGCGGCAAGTCGCGCGGCCGCGGTTTCACCGGCGTCATGCGCCGCTGGAACTTCTCGGGCTTCCCCGCCACGCACGGCACGCACGAGTATCGCCGCCACGGCGGCTCCATCGGCACGAACATGACCCCGGGTCGCACGCTGCCGAACCTCAAGATGCCCGGTCAGTACGGGGACGAGCGCGTCACCATCCTGAATCTCAAGGTGGCCCGCGTGATGGACGCCGAACAGATCGTCCTCATCGAGGGCGCGGTCCCCGGCGCGAAGAACGGCGTCGTCACCGTGCGCGGCGCGATCAAGCAGCGGCAGGCCGCACAGGCCTGAGCACGATGACGACCCGGCGCCGCACCGATTCACGGGGGGCGCGCGGTACCTCGAAGGGCCGGCCGGCCGCAGCGCAACGCGCAGCGAGCCAAGCCGGCTCTTCCCGTTCCGTCGCCCGACCGACCCCCACCAGACCCGCCGCCACCAGACCCGCCGCCACCAGACCCGCCGCCACCAGACCCGCCGCCACCAGACCGAGCCTTGCCCAACCCGTCGCGCGACCCGCGCAGGCCGGGTCCAGCGGGCCTGCCAGGTCGTCGTCTGCACCCGATCCCCGCGCCACGGCGGCGACCTCCGGCGCGGATGGGTCGAGGGAGACGCCGCGGGCCGCTCGCCCTGCCCCCCGCACTGCCGAGTCTCGTGGGAAATCGTCGACCGCGGGCGGCCCTCGGACATCGCGCCCCAACGATCACTTCGGCGCGCGGGCGAAGAAGGAGGGCTACCCGGCCCGCTCCGTCTACAAGCTCGAGGAGATCGACCGCCGCGTCCGCTTGCTGCGCCCCGGGTTGCGCGTCTTGGACCTCGGCTCCTTCCCCGGCTCGTGGACGATGTACGCCGCGAAGAAAGTCGCGCCCCGTGGCCGCGTCCTCGGCATCGACATCCAAGAGCCCCGCGGCGGCGTCGCCCCCAACGCCGAGCTGCGTCAGGCGGACATCTTCACCGTCGAGCCGAGCTCCCTGGGTCGCTTCGACGTCGTACTCACGGACATGGCGCCCTCGACGATCGGCTCACGTGCGGCCGATCAGTACAACAGTTACCGGCTCTTCATGGCAGCGGTGGCGATCGCCGAAGTGACCCTCACACCCGGGGGTTCCTTCGTCGGGAAGATCTTCCAGGGGCCCGAGTTCGAGGACGCGCGGCGCGCGCTCCGAGCGCTGTTCGACACGGTGCGCATCCTCAAGCCGGAAGCCTCGCGACAGGAGAGCTACGAGGTCTTCCTCGTCGGGCTCGGGCGCAAGGCCGTCGCTCCGCCCGCAGCGCCCGCCACCTGAGCGCTCCGGCGCGCTGTGGACGGCCACGGCCAGCGCCGACCACGCGGCGCTAGCGCGGGGACGCCGATCCGCGCGCCGGTCGGGCAGCCGGCGTCCGCAGCGACTCCCTCGCGCGCGTGAGGCGCTCGCGGGCCTCAGCAGCGTGCGGGCCGCTTGGCTCGAGGACGAGATAGCGCTCGAACCGCTGGACGGCCTCGGCGAGCACACCGCGGCCGGCGAGCATGTTGGCGAGGAGGTAGTGCGCCGTCGCGTAGCGCTCGTCGGCCGCGAGCACACGGCCGAGCGTGGCCTCGGCGCCGGGACGGTCTCCCGCCCCGCGCTGCGCGAGCGCGAGCTCGCAGAGCAGGCCCGACGCGGGTGGGGCCGTGTCGGCATCGACCGCGGCCGTCAGCGCACGCGCCGCGGCCTCCGGCTCGCCCGCACGACGCAGGCCGCTGCCGATGCCCGCGAGCGCGGCGCGGTTCCCCTCCGCGAGCGGAAGGGCCTCGCGCAGCGTCCGAGCCGCGTCGTCCGCACGCTCGAGGCGGAGCAGGAGCAGGCCGAGATTGACGCGCGCCATCGGGTCGCGAGGCGCGAGGCGCGCCGCCGCGCGGTAAGCGCCCTCAGCCTCCGCGAGCGCGTCGGATTCCTCGAGCGCGAGCGCGAGGTTCGCGTGCGCCGACGCGCTGCCCGCGCGGAGCCGCACGGCCTCACGCAGGGACGTGACCGCGCCGGGCAGATCGCCCTCCTCGCGGAGCAGCGCGCCGAGGTTGTTGTGCGCCTCGGCGAACCGCGGATCGGCCGCGATCGCCTTGCGGTAGGCGCGCGCGGCGCCCGCCGGGTCCTCCTGCAGCTCGCGCGCGAGGCCGAGGTCGAGCAGCGCACGCGCGTCGCCGGGCGCGGCCGTCAGCGCCTCGCGGAAGAGCGCCTCGGCCCCCGCGGCGTCCCCGCGCGCGAGGAGCGCCTCACCGCGCTGAACGGCCGGACTCGCCGGATGCGCGGCTTCGGCACCGCGCGCGGCGGCCTCGTCTTCGAACTCGACGGCTTCGCCGCCCTCGCCCGCGTTCGCGCCCGTGGGCGAGGCCGGCGCAGGACAGCCGACGAGGGCCGCGCACGCGAGCGACCACCTCGTGGCGCGCAGCACGGCGCGTCTCACGTCGACTCCCCGCCGCTGCGCCCGGTGCGCTCCGCTTCGGCGTCGAGGCGCGCGATCGTCTCGCGCAGGATCAGCGGCAAAACCTCGATTTTGCTGGCATTTTTCACTTTACCGCCCCCCCTCTCCTCGACGTAGAAGACGTCCGCGACGCGCAAGCCCTCGGTGTTGACCTTCGAGAGCACGATGGTCAGCCCCTGCTCGTGCAGCGCACGCGCGATCGCGTGGAGCAGGCCCACGCGGTCGCGGGTGAAGACGTCCACCACCGTGAAGCGCTGGTCGACGCCGTTGTCGACGCGCACCTCCGTGGGCAACTCCGGCCCCTTGCGGCGCGCCCACGCCGGGGGCCGAGGGCGCGCGGCGAGCAGCGCCTCGGCGCTCACCTCGCCGGCCAAGATCGCCGCGACGTCGCGCGCGAGCTTCGGGAGCCAGCCGAGGTCCATCGGGTCGGCGCCGCGGGCGACGCGACGCACGTGGAAGAGATCGACGGCCTCGTCGGGGCGCCCCTGCCGCGAGCGCGTGTAGATCTGCGCGCTGCTCACCGCGAGGCGGTTCGCGGTGAGCGCGGCGGTGAGATCGGCGAGCAACCCAGGTCGATCGTCGGTGACGACGACGAGCTCCGCGAGCGCGTCGGGTCCGCCAGGACGCACGGCGACGTGCACCGCGCGCGCGCCACGCTCGACGGCGATGCGGGCGTGGACGAGGACCGCCTCCGCGGGGTTCGCGAGGACGTAGCGCGCGGGCATCTCGTCGACGAAGTGCTCGTACGCGGCGCGCTCCGCCGGGGTCACGCGCCGCGCGTCCGGCCCGGCGGCGCCGAGCAACCGCACGCGGAGATCGGCGCGCACCTCGTCGGCGCGCTCGTACGACGTCGCCGTCACGCCCCCCGCGAGCGCCTGCGCGACGGCGACGTAGAGGTCGTCGAGCATGCGCGCCTTCCACGAGGTCATCGCCTGCGGGTTGGTCGTGGAGAGGTCGGCGACCGTGAGCAGGTAGAGATCGCGCAGCCGATCGAGCGAGCCGACGAGCCGCCCGACCTCGGCGATCGTCTGGGGATCGCTCGTGTCGCGACGCATCGCCCAGTGGTAGAGGGAGAGGTGCTCCTGCACGAGCCACACGACGTGGTCGACGTCGAGCGGCGGCAGGCCGAGCCGCGGCGCGATCGTGCGCGCGAGCTGCGCGCCCCGCTTGCTGTGATCCTTGCCGTGGCCCTTGCCGATGTCGTGGAGGAGGACCGCGAGGAAGAGCGGCGCCGGACGCGGCATCTCTGCGGCGGCGCGGCACGCGAGCGGCAGCTCGTGGGCGAGGTCGCCGCGCGTGAGCGCGCGCAGCCGGTCGACGGCCGCGACCGAATGCACATCGACCGTGTACACATGGTAGAGGTCCTGCTGCACGCGCCCCGTGACCGGCTCGAACTCCGGGATCATCGCGAGGAGCAGCCCCACCTCGTGCAGTTCGCCGAGCAGGGAGCCGCGACGAACCGGGGCATCCCCGACGTGCGCGAGGAGGCGCAGGAAGAGTTCGGGGGCGCGCTCGGACTCGCGGAGCCTCCGGCGCCAGTCGGCGTCGCTCGCGACGCGCGCGATGGCGTCACGCGCGAAGGGGTACGGGGGCAGTTCACGCCGGGCGACCTCCGTGTAGAGGCGGAGCGCGAGGCACGGATCGACCGCGAGTTGCTCGCTGTCGGCGAGGGTGACGTGCCCGCCCCAGAGCAAGACTCCGCCGCCCGCGTCGATGGCGGGCTCCCGCGCGTCGCGGCGCTTCTCGGGGCGCGCGCGCGCGAGCATGCGCTCGGCCGTCTGCGCGACGACACGGGCGTGCCGGTAATACGCCTGCATGAACTGCTCGACGCCCGGCGTGACGGCATCGACGAAGCCGAGCGCCGGCGCGATCTCCAGTTGGTCCTCGAACGTGAGGCGGTCCTGGCGGCGCCTCGCGCGGGTGTGAAGCAGGTTGCGGACGCGCCAGAGGAACTCCTCGGCGAGCTCGAGCGCGCGCTGCTCGCGGGCCTGGATCGCGCCGAGACGCACGAGCTCATCCGGGGACGCCGCCCCCCAGCGCGCGCGCGCCGCCCAGCGCGCGACGTCGAGATCGCGCAGCCCCCCGCGGCCGAGCTTCACCTCGGGTTCGAGCAGGTAGAGCGAACCGCCGAAGCGCTCGTGGCGCGCCTGCGTGTCGCCCTCGAGCGCATCGAGAAAGGGCTCGATGGCCGGGTCGAAGAGCGCGCGTCGCCCCGCCTTCTGCAAGGCGTCGACGAGCCCTCGTGCGCCCGCGACGGCGCGCGCGTCGAGGAGCGTCGTCGCCGTGCGCAGGTCGGTGCGCGCGAGTTCGACCGTCTCCTCGACGCCGCGGACCGCATGACCGATCGAGACGCCGAGATCCCAGAGTGGATACAGCACGCCCTCGGCGAGGGCGGCGACGTGCGGGTCGCGCGGGTCGTCGCACAGAAAGAGCACGTCGAGGTCTGAGCGCAGCCCGACGACGCCACGCCCCCAGCCCCCCACGGCGGCGAGCGCGACGCGGCCCGCCGGACCACGGCGCCCGGCGCGCGCGGCGGCGTCGGCCGCGCAGTAGAGCGCCCCGAGCAGCCCGTCGAGGGAGCGCGCGAGCTGCCGCGCGACGGTGACGCCGCCCTCCCCCGCGCGGGCTGCCTCTTCGAGGCGACCCCGATATCGCACGAGATACTCGTCGCAGACGGCCGCGAGCCCGGGAGCAAGCTGGCCCAAGTCGATGTTCCGCGCGGCGGCTTCGGCCATCTCGGAGGGCGAGTATGCGGTCGGGCGCCGGGCTTGCAATGCGCGGCGGCGCGACGCGCCCGGCTCATCGGCCGCGTGCGTAGCGCACGATCCCGGCGGCGATGCCCTCGGCGAGCGCCGCCTTGTATGCGTCGTCGGCGAGGAGCGGCGCCTCCGGCGCACGCAAGATGAACGACGCCTCGAGCAGCACGGCCGGCATCCGGGCGCCGACGAGCACGTAGAACATCGCGCTCTGCGTGCCGCGGTCGTGGAGGGCCGGGTACGCGCGCCGCCCGGACGCGAGCGTCGAGTCGTGGACGCGCTCGGCGAGCGCGCGCGAGCCGCGGGCCTGATCCGCACGGTAGAGCGACGCGAGGATGCGCTGCAGGCCGGTGACCTCGCCCTCGCTCGTGCCGTTCTCGCGGGCCGCGAGGCTGAGGGACGCGCGGTCGGCCGTGGTGTCGAGGACGAACGCCCCGACGCCGCCGCGGTCGGCCTGCGTGGGGCTCGCGTTGAGGTGAATGGAGACGAACGCGTCCGCGCCGACGACGTTCGCCATCGCGGCGCGCTGCTCGAGAGAGACGAACACGTCGCGATCGCGGGTGAGCAGCACGCGCGTCTCCGGGAGCCGCTGCGCGAGCAGGGCCTTCACGCGCTGCGCGAGTTCGAGGACGACGTGCGACTCGCGCAGTCCGCGCTCGCTGCGGGCCCCGTGGTCGTCGCCGCCGTGACCGGGGTCGAGCATCAGGAGGGCGAGCGGATGCGGGCCGGCGGAGGCCGGGTCGGCGGTCGCGGCGATGATCGACGGCGGAGGCTGCGCGTCGAAGTCGAGCACCACGCGAAACGGATCCGCGAGGAAGAACAGCCGATGGCGCGGCTCGCCGTCGAGCTCGAAGGTGACCCGCAGCGTGGACGGATCGGTCCGCGCCGTGCGGACCCGTGCCACGCCGCCTGCTCCGACCGGGCTCGCCGCGGCGACGGTGTCCGTCGGGATGGCCCCGCGAAAATCGAGGACGATCCGCGCCGGGAGCGTCCCGTCCGCGGGCAGGGTGCTGCGGGTGAAGATCGCCACGCGGTCGAAGTAGAGCGCCACGCGCGCGCTCGGGGACTGGCCCGCCTGCCCGCCGGGCGCAGCGCCGAGCACCTCGATGCGCTCGAGGCGCGGCGGCGGTCCAGCGGCCGCCTCGTCGGCCTGCTCGGCGATCCATGCCGCGATGGGGTCCTCCGGCGCCGACAGGACGACCGACAGCGCGTCGGCGGCGGGGGCGTCCTCGTCGTCCGGCGCGGCTTCTGCGGCGCGGAGCACCGCGGGATCCGGCTCGAACGCCGCAAGCGACACGAGCGTTCGACGCGCCTCCGCCACGCACCGCGCGCGTGCCGCGTCGGCGCCGAAGCGCCCGACCGTGCGATGCGCGACGAGCCAGGCCGCGCCGGCGTCACCGGCCTCGACCGCCTCGAGCCGCGCGAGCTCGAGCGCCGCCTCGCACGATCCGGCGAGCCCCCGCCGGCGCGACGCTTCGCGCAGGTGACCGCGCGCCGCCGCGAGGCGCTCGGGTGCGTCTTCCCGCCGCGAGAGCACCCGTGCCAGCCGGGCTGCCTGCCGCGACGCCACGACGCCCGCCGCGGTCGCCTCGGCCCGCGCCGCCCGCGCCGCCGTCTCGTGGTAGGCGGCGCGCAGCGCGTCAGGCGCGAGCGCGTACGCCCCCGCTTCGTCGAGTTCGGCCGGGGCCACCGGGACCGCCGCGCGACGGGGCCCGGCGTCGGACCCGGCGCGCGTGCCCCCGCGCACGCCGCGAGTGCGCCGACGAGCACGGCGGCGAGCGCGGACGCGACGGGCAAGCGCGCGCAGGCGACGTGCGTTGACGCGCCGCGCGGGCCCCGCCTAGGATGCGCGGCGAAGAGGGAGCCGACGTGAGCGCACAGCCGCCGACCTACGAGGACCGCCAGAGCGGCACGACGTACCGCACGGCCGCCGAGATGGTGAACGCCTACCTCCAGCGCTTCGGCGCTGCCGTGGGCGTCGAGCTCGATCCGCTCGACGAGGACGGATACACCGACGTCCGCCGCGGCTCGGCGACCGTCGGCATCAATGTCCTCGAAGATCATGGGATCCTCCTCTTCTTGTCGCGCATCATGGAGGTCCCTCGCGAGGGACGCGAGGCCTTCTACCGCAAGTTGCTCGAGCTGAACTTCCTCGTCACGAGCGACGGAGCCTTCGCGATCGACAAGGACCGCGACGCCGTGTACCTGCGCGCGCTCCGTCGCCTCAGCGGGCTCGACTACGAAGAGTTCGAGGACCTGCTGCACACGATCGCCTCCGTAGCCGACGAGTGGGACGACCGGCTCACGGAGCTCGTACCGTCCAAGACCTGAGGCGTCCGCCGTGTCCGAGGCGCGGCAGCGCGGCATGTCACCCGAGACGGGCCGGGTAGCGCCGTCGGTGATACGTTCCCGACCTGCCGCGCGCTCCCTCGCCGGGGGATCTGGAGAGACGATGACGACTGCACCTGAGTCCGCCCCCGAGCCGCAAACGCCCGCCAACACCGGGGAATCCGCCAGCGGGACGCCGCCAGCCGCCGCCTCGGGCGCAGCGGCTCCTGCAGACCCTGGGGGAGCCTGGGGCGCCGGCCGGATCTCTTTCAACGACGCCGAACTCCACGCGTCGCGGTTCCGTGCGGCGTGGGAAGTCGACGACGAGGCCGGCGACGCCGCCGCGGCGCTGGCGCCGGCGACACCGGGCTTCTCGATCGCCGCGGAGGACTGGTCGACGGTCACCCGCGAACCGGCGGAGGCCGCGGTCGCGGCACCGGAGGCGGCGTCCGCGCCCTCGCTCGCAGCGCCGCCCACGTCGGACGAACCCGCGACGGTCGATGCCGCGCCGAGCGCCACGACCGCCCCCGAATCCGCGAACGCCGCACCCCCGAACGCCGCTCCGGGCGCCACCACCTCCACATCCGAAGGCGCATCGAATGCGGCAGGCGCCGCGTCCGCCGGCGCGTCGGCCGCTTCCCCAGCGCAGGCTGCGCGGCCCACGCAGGCCGCCGGCAAGTCGACGCAAGGCGGAGGCAAGAAGTCGCAGGGAAAGAAGTCACAAGCGCCGCGGTCCGCACAAGCGGAGAGCAAGTCGACGCTTGCGAAGGCCGAGCTCGCGAAGGCCGAGCCTGCGAAGGCCGAGCCGACGAAGCCCGCGACGACCAAGCCCGCCGCGGCCGCGCCAACCTCCGCGGCGCGCCCCGTCGCCGACCCCGACACGACGGGCCCGATGATGGCGCTCCCGGTCTCGAGCCCCTCCCGCAATCCGCTCGTCTGGGCCGCGGGCGCGGTGGCTGCGCTGCTCGCGATCGCGGGCGGTTCGGTGATGTTCTCGGGCAAATCGACCCCGGGGGCAGCGACGGCCGCCGCCACGGCGGCCCCGATGACCGCTGAGGCGCCCCCTCTGCCGTCCGCGGCGGACGCGCTGACACAACCCACCGCGCCCGAGCCTGCGGCTGCGCCGGAAGCCGCCGCACCCGAGCCGGCGGCCACGCCCGAGCCGCCTGCGCCCGCTCCAGAGGCACCCGTGGGCACGCCTGCCCCCGAACTGGCGGCCGAGGTCGCTGAGGTCCATCCGGACGCGCCCACGCCGCCGCAGCCGAGCGCGCCGGTGCCCCCGCCCACCCGCGCGCTTCCCGCGCCCGCGAACGCCCGCGCTGCGGCGCCCTCGCCCGCCGGTCCGGCCCGCCCTGCAGCGAGCTCACGCGCTGCGACCGCCGCTTCGGCCGCGGCGCGCCCTGTGCCGCCTGCGCCCGCGCAACCCGAGACGGTGCGGCTACAGGTCCGCGTGACGCCTCCCAACGCGACCGTCACGTTCGACGGCGTCCGCATCCGCACGCCGTACGATGTCCGCCTCAGCCGCGGCGCCGGGGCACACCGCCTCGAGGCCTCGCTCGTCGGCTACCAACCGGCGACGCAGCCCGTAGAGCTCAGTCGCGACCGCGAAGTGAACCTCACACTGCGCCCGGCGGCCGGCACCGGAGCCCCCGTCGCGACGCGCCCAGCCGCTTCCGCCGCACGTCCTGCGTCGCCGGCCGCACGCCCCGCCCCGCGGCCGACGAAGCGCGGCGCAGGCTTCTCGACCGACAACCCCTTCGACTGAACGAGGGCGGCTCGCACCGCCGCGTTCCCCAAACGAACGCGCCGCGGGGCCATAATCCGTGCGACCCCGCGCGCCGCGCCCGTGATGGCGACGGCGCGCGACGCCCCCGCGGCTACACCGACGCGGGGCGCCCCTCACGCAGCAGCCGCTCGAACCAGAGGTTGGCGAGTTTCTCCTGCACGCTGTTCTGGCGCAGGCGCGCGGCGAGGTGCGGGAAGTCGACGCGGTCGAGCTCGAGGTCCTGATTGAAGCAGGTGTAGACCATCTCCTCCTTCCCCGTGACGGGGTCGACGAGACGCTGCAGACACTGCGCGCAGATCTGCTTCATCATGCACTGCATCGGCGAGTTGATGCTGCCGATGGCCGCGTGCGCGCCCTTCAAATACGGCGCGAGGACCCCGTGCCGCGCGTGCTTCACGGCCTCCATCATGCGGTCGGAACCGATCGCGATGATGCGGTCGACCTCGCCGAGCTCGATGAGCCGCGCGCCGAGGGAGCCGGCCTCGTACGCGAGCATCGCCTGCACGATGTTGCCGCGGAAATGAGCGTCCTGCGGGCGGCGCGGCACGATCGGATCGCCGGCGTCGCTCGCCCAGATGACCTGGTCGGTCGACGCCTCGATCTCGTCCATCTTGAAGACGCTCGCGGTGTGCCGATAGCCCGCGAAGTAGATGACCTTGCTGCCCTGCGCCTTGAAGGCGCGCGCGATCGAGAAGAGCACCGCGTTGCCGAGGCCGCCGCCCGCGAGCAGCACCGTCTCCCCGCGCGGGATCGAGGTGGGCTCGCCCGTCGGCCCCATCAGCGAGACCTCTTCGCCCTTCTTCAGCAGCGCGCACATCCGCGACGACGCGCCCATCTCGAGCACGATCGTGGACATCAGCCCGCGCTCCGGGTCGGTGGACGCGCCCGTGAGCGCGAGGCCCTCCATCGTGAGCGGCGTGCCATCGACGACGGTGGCGTGACGCTCGTAGTTCTGAAGCCGATAGAACTGGCCGGGCTTGAACTTCCGCGCGGCGAGCGGCGCGTGGACGACGACCTCGACGATGTCGCGCGCGAGGCGCCGCACCTCGTGCACGGTCGCGCGTAGCTCGCCGTCGAGACGCGCGGCGTCGGCGGACCATTTCACATCGCGCGCGGGTTGATCCTCGGCGCGCAGCGCGGCGAACTCCGGCGCGAACACGGCCGCGACGTGGCGGTAGCCGTCCTTCGCGCTCGCCATCGCCTTCACGACGGAGCCCGCGTACTTCGGGTGATTGTCGCCGTAGTAGCTGACGGTGCGTCCGTCCTTCAGGTAGTTCGTGAAGAAGCCGCCGCCGTCGGTCGTGGGCTCGAGACGCAGCGTGCCGTCCGCGTCGCGGACGGCGCGGTGGTTGCGGAAGTAGCCCGTCTTCGGCTCGATGCCGAGGCTGCCCTCGTGCTCGAGCTCGTACGTGGTGTTCGGGCTCGTCCCCGCGGCGATGCAGACGGTGCGCGCGGGCAGTTTCACGAGCTCGCCCGTGCCGACGAGCTTGCCCGCCTCGTCGAAGCGCTGGCGCTCGAAGCTCATCGCCTCGACCGCGCCGTACGCGTCCGGGTGCGCCTCGACCGGCGACATGAGTTCGACGTAGCGCACGCCCTCTTCGAGCGACTTCGCGACCTCCTCGTGGTTGAGGCGGTAGGCCGGCGAGTCCTTCACGGTGCGGCGGTAGACGATGCTCACGCCGCCCCAGCCATCGAGCAGCGGCTGCAGGCGCGGCACGCGCCCCTCGCGCGCGGCGGCGACACGCTCGTCGCGGATCGCGCGGCCGTGCTCGACGACCTCGTCGAGCACCTCGCGCTCCTCGGCGTCGAAACGCGCGCGCAGGGCCTCCACGCCGACCTCTTCGAGCAGGCGCTCGTAGCGGCTCAGCGTGCGCTCGGCCTGCACGACGTAGTACGCGAGCATCTCGGTCGCGGTGTCGATCGCGGTGAGGCCGCCGCCGATCACGACGCCCGGCAGGCGCACCTGCAGGTTCGCGAGCGACGAGCGCTTGTAGGCGCCCGTGAGCTGCAAACTCATGAGGAAGTCCGAGGCCTTGCGCACGCCGCGGATGAGGTTGTTGCGGATGCGGATGAACGTCGGCTTGCCGGCGCCGCTCGCGAGGGCGACGTGGTCGATGCCGAGGCGCCAGGCGTCGTCGAGGTCGAGCGTGCCGCCGAAGCGCACGCCGCCGTAGACGCGGAAGGTCGGGCGGCGCAGCAGGTTCAGGTAGAGGACCGCGAGGAAGTTCTTGTCCCAGCGGACGGTGATCCCGTACTCGCTGACGCCGCCGAAGCCGAGGAGCGTGCGCTCCTCGAGCGGCTCGTTCAGCGCGCGCACGTCGTGGATGGGCGCGAGCGCGTGGCCGTTGCGCCCGGTGAGCGCGTCGGGCATCGGTTCGAGCTTGAGGCCATCGACGCCAGCGACGCCGAAGCCCTCGTTCACGAGGTGGTGCGCGAGCGTGTAGCCCGCGGGGCCGAGCCCGACGACGAGCACGTTCTTGCCGTTGTACGGGAGCGCGTGCGGGCGGCGCGGGTTGAGCGGGTTCCAGCGGGAGAGGAAGGACCAGATCTCGTAGCCCCACGGCAGGTTCAGCACGTCGACGAGCATCCGCGTCTCGACCTGCGGGATATCGACGGGCTCCTGCGTCTGGTAGACGCAGCCCTTCATGCAGTCGTTGCAGATGCGGTGACCGGTACCCGCGAGCATCGGGTTGTCGATCATCGCCGTCGCGAGCGCGCTCACGACGCCGCCGTCGCGGCGGAGCAGATGCATCTCGCTGATCTTCTCGAAGAGCGGGCAGCCCGCGAGCTCGACGCCGAGCGGGTTCTTCTTCAGGCCGCCGGACTTGTCGCGCAGGCCCTTGCTGCAGGAGTCTTTGCCGCGGTCGTGGCAGTAGAGGCAGTAGTCGACTTGCTGCGCGATGTGGCGCATCGAGCCGCGCGGATCGGTGAGCGCAAAGGGCTCGGTGCGCTCGCGGCGGTGCGACTCGGGACCGACGAACTCCTCGGGCAGCGCCTCGCGCGAGCGGCGGAGCTGCACGAGGCTCTCGAAGACCCATTTGTGCGGCGCGTGGAGCGACGCCCAGCCGCTCGCCGGATCGCCCCGGTCGGCCGCGCGCGCGGCGAGCCACGCCTCGACGGCGTCGGCGACCCGCGCGACGAGGGCAAAGTCCGGGGCGTCGGCGGCCGCGGCCTCTCCCGGTGACGCGAACAGCCCGGCGTCGAGCGCCGCGCTCGCGGCGGCGTCCGCGGCGAGGGCCGCGCGCAGCGTCGCCGTGCGCGCGCGGAGCCCATCCGTCCAGCTCGCGCCGCCGGCCTTCTGCACCTTGCGCGCGATCTCGTCGGCCTCGCCGAGCAGCAGCGCGGCCCGCGCGACCTCACGCTCCTCGTCGGCGTCGAGCTCCGCCCCGAGCGCCCTCAGTGCGCAGCGCGCGACCGCCGCGGCGCCCCCCGGCGTGCCCGCCGGCTGCCCTTCGGCCCATCCGCGACCCGCGCCCGCCTTCAGCACGCGCTTGCGGGCGAACTCGCGCTTGAACGCGAAGACCGGGTCGTCGTAGCGGATCTCCTCGGACTTCCGCCGCAGCGCGTCTTCGACCCCGAAGAGGCGCGCCACGAAGCGCTCGACGTGCGGGGCCGCGGCGAGGATGGCCTCGCTCGCGCGGGCGACGTCGAGGCCGTCCGGGTCCCCGCGCCACGCGAGCAGCCCGGCGTGCGCGGCGGGCTCGTCCCGCTCGAGCTCCGCGTCGAAGAGCGCGAGCAGCGCCGCGAGCCGCTCCGGCCGGTGGAGGTCTTCGTAGGCGAAGCCCGGAATCCCGAGGCGGAGGACGGGTTCCGAATGCCCCGCGCCCTGCGCAGGAGACGGAAAAACGGGCGAATTCGCGGAGGTGGCGGTCGACACGGGGCCGCATCCTAGTGGAAGCGGGGGACTTGTCATCCGTCGCCGCGCGCGCGACGTGAGGATTGTCCCGTCGCGCGCATCGGAAAACCGGGGAATCCACAAACGCTCGCGGACCGCGCCGCCGCCGGCACGCCAGGCTCGACCGCGCAGGCGACCGTCAGCGCAGGATGATCGAGCGGTTCGCGCCTTGCCTCACGTGGCGCCGCCCGGGGCCGCGACGCGGGCCGCTGGGGCGCTCGACGGCGGGAAGCCCCTCGGCTTCAGGCGACGCCGGCGCGCCGGCGTCCGGGACGTCGGTGGGTTCGGGCGACGCGGAGCCCGCAGCGAGCGCCACGGGGTCACCGGCGGGCCGCGTACCCGCATCCGGCTCGGTCTGCGGGGCATCCGCTGGCGCGCTGGGGTCCGGCGCGGCGATCCCCGAAGGAACGGGCGCTGCGGGCTCCGTCTCGTCGACACGCACAACGGCAGGCGCGGAAGGCGCCGCGACCGCGGGGAACGGTCCGGGCGACTCCGTGGGGGCTGGCGCCGCGGTACCCGCGCGAAACCCGATCGCGGCGGCGAGCGCGCCAAGCCCAACGACGACGCCGAGGGCGAGGGCGACGAATCGCGGCGGGCGCGGCGCGGATTCCGGTGATGAGGAGGGCGCCGTCCCCATCGTCGGCGCCGGGGTTCCCTCTGCGGCGGCTGTCACGTTCGCGTGGTTGCCAGCCGGCAGCTGCCAGAACGTCTGGTTCGTCGGGGTTCTCTCCACGGCCCCCGTGCCATGCGAGGTCGACGCGGGCGCAGCCTCGCCCGCCACGAAGCGCGCGCCCCAGACCGCGCGGGCCCGCGGACTCGCGAAGGGCAGCAGCTCGGCCCCGACCGCGACCATGTCGGGGAAACGATCGGCGGGATCGCGGGCGTGCATCCGCGCGACAGCGTCGACCAACCCGGACGGCACGCCGGGGCGGAGCGCGTCGACCCGCGCGATGCGGCCGCTGTTGATCTCGTGGAGGATCTCGAGCAGCGAGTCGCCGCGCACGGCCGTCTCGCCGGTGAGGCACTCGTGGAGGATGACGCCGAACGCATACTGGTCGGTGCGTCCGTCGACGTCGCGCGAGCCGCGGGCCTGCTCCGGCGACATGTACTGCGGCGTGCCCATCATCGCGCCGACCGCGGTGAGCTTCGGGTCGTGCTCGCGCTCGAACTTCGAGATCCCGAAGTCGACCAGCTTCGGGACCACCTCGCCGACGCGCGTCCGCGCGAGGAAGATGTTGTCCGGCTTCAGATCGCGGTGGACGATCTGCTCCTCGTGCGCGGCGGCGAGGGCCGAGGCGATGGGCAGCAGGAGGTCGATCGCCTCGCTCACCTCGAGCGCCCGACGCGTCTCGAGCAGCGCACCGAGCGTCTCGCCCTCGAGGTACTCCATGACCATGTACGGGACGCCGTCTTCGCGGCCGACGTCCGTCACGTCGACGACGTTCGGATGCCGGATCTGCGACGCCACCTCGCCCTCGCGCGTGAAGCGCGCGACGGCCTCTTCGTTGGTCGCGACCACGTCGGCGTGCAGGACCTTCAGCGCGACGCGCTTCGCGAGCCGCTCGTGGCGCGCCTCGTAGACCGACCCCATCCCGCCCTCACCGAGCAGTCGCAGGATGGTGTACGGCCCGAAGCGGGTGCCGATGGCGAGACTCGCGGACGGCATACGGGGCCGGACGGTATCACGTCCCGTTGCGGGGACATCGCGCGCTCGCCAGGCGAACGAGCACGCTGGACGCGCGCGCGGCGCTGGCGTTAGTGTCCGGCGCGAGGAGCGCTCGACGATGCACCCGAGAATCCGCGCTTCTGCCCGCCCCCGCCGCCCGCCCCCTCCGGAGGTGTCGACCGAGCGCGCACTGCGACCGGCCGGCCTGCTGGTGGGGCTCGCGCTCGGCGCGTTCGCGGCGGCCGCCTGCACGCCGACCCCGCGCACCGAGGTGTTCGTCGTCGTCGAGGCCGAACCCGGCGTCGCCCTGGAAGCCGCGTCCCTCACGATCGCCGTGCGCGGCGCGGCGGCCGCGAGCCCCGAAGCATTCAGCCCCGCGACGGTCTTCGAGCGGAGCGGCGGCGCGCTCGCGTTCCCCGTGTCGCTCGGGGTCGTGCCGAAGGACGGCGATGCCTCGCGGCGCTTCGAGATCGTCGTGACGGCCGCGGCCTCGGGCGGCGACCGCGTCGGCGAAGCGCGCGCGCGCGGCACCTTCGTCGCCGGGCGGACGCACCTGCTGCGCGTCGAGCTCGAGGACGCGTGCATTCCCGTGCGCTGCGGCGCGACGGAGACGTGCCGCGCAGGCGTCTGCGAGGATGCCGAGGTCGACGTCGCGAGCCTCCCGCTCTACGGGCCCGGCGCGCCGCCCGGCCCCGCCGACGCTGGCGCCGACCTCGACACGCGCGACGCCGACACGACGGACGCAGACGCCCCGGATTCGGACACGCCCGACCTCGGCCCGCTGGACCTCGGCGTGTCCGATCTGGGCGACGACGCGGGCGGTCTGACGCGCCCGCCCCCCTCGATCTGGGCCGCCTGGGAGCTGCCGGGGACGCCGCCCCACGCGCGTGCCTACCTCTACGACGCAATTTCCACCACCGTCCTCGACCTCGTCACCGGCCTCGAGTGGGAGCGGACGGCAGACGGTTCTCCACGGAGTCAAGCCACGTCGGCCGCCTACTGCGAAGGGCTCGAACTCGACGGCAAATCCGACTGGCGACTTCCCTCCCGCATCGAGCTCGCGTCTCTCGTCGATTACGCGCGCTTCAATCCGACGATCGACCGGGCCGTCTTCCCCGCCGCGCAAGCGCGTCAGCATTGGACACGCTCCCCCGTCGCCCGCGAGGCCGGAAAGTTCTGGCTCGTCGGCTTCGCGGACGGCGTCATCAGCCGCGGCTCCGCGAGCGCGGGTTACCACGCGCGCTGCGTGCGCTGATGCGCCCCCTTCCTCACCGAGCCCCGATGCCCCACCCCGCCCGCCGCTCGCTCGAGGCCTTGTTGGCCGCGCTTCCCCTCGCCGCGGGCGTCTGCGCCTGGCCTGCGCAGGCCGACGCCCCCGCAGGCACCTACACGGTGACGGCGAGCGAGGCGAGCGAGGCGACCGACGTGAACACGGGGCTCGTCTGGCAGCGCGCGTCCGCTCCGTCGGCGATGACGCAGGCCGACGCCACGACGTACTGCGCGTCCCTCGGTGCGGGCTGGCGGCTGCCGGAGGTGCTGGAGCTCGCGTCGCTCGTCGACGAGACCCGCATGGGCTCGGCGAGCGTCCCCGCCATCGACCCGCTCTTCATGGCCACGGCCGAGTACTACTGGAGCGCGACGCCGTACGCTGGACGTCATGACGACCGATGAACGGCTGGCGCATCAACTTCGCGAACGGTGACACGCTCCCCACCACCGTCTCCACCGTCGCGCGTGTGCGCTGCGTGCGGGCGTCGACCCCGTGAGCGGAACGCCACCTCCGGGCCGCACCGCTCGCACCGGCCATCTCCCGCGCCTCGCGCTCGCGGTGGGGCTGCTCGCGACCGCCTGCGCGATGGCCGCGCCCGCCGGCGTTCACGCGCAGGCGCCGCAGACCTCCGACGCGGCGACGCCCACGACGGCCACGCCGGACCCGGAAGCGCTGGTCGAACAGGGCATCGCGCTCCGTGAGGCCGGGGACGACGCGTCGGCGCTCGTGCTCTTCCAGCGCGCGCACGCGGCCGCTCCGACGCCGCGCAACACGGCGCAGCTCGCGCTCTGCGAGCAGGCGCTGGGTCGCTGGGTCGACGCCCACACCCACCTCACGGCTGCGCTCTCGGTCACGAGCGACCCGTGGATCGCGCGCAACCGGGTCTCGCTGAACGGCGCGTTCCGGTCGATCGGCGAGCAGGTCGGGCAGCTCGAGGTCCTCGGCGGCGTCACCGGCGCCACCGTCTGGCTCGGCGGACGCGCAGTCGGCGTGCTGCCCCTCGCCGCGCCGATCACCGTCCTCGTCGGCCGCGCGCCGCTCGAGGTGCTGGCGGAGGGTTTTGCGCCCTTCACCACGGAGATCACGGTGCGCGCGCGCGAACTCACGCGGCAGGGCGTGACGCTTGCCCCGCGCGGTTCCGCACCGACGCCCGAACAGGCGGCCCGCGACGCGGGCGAGACGACCACCGGCGCGGCGACGGCCGCCCCCGCATCGCCCGCGGGAACGCACCGCGACGGCGGCTCGATCGCGACCCGCTGGTGGTTCTGGACGCTCATCGGCGCGGCCGTCGCCGGCGGCGTCGTGGCGACGGTGCTGCTCGTCGGGGACGGTGAGGTCGAGCCCCCCGTCGGCGGCACCCTCGGCGTCGCGACCGCGCTCTCCTTCTGACGGCGACGAGCCCGCCGCGACCCGTCCAACACGGTCGCCGCCGCTGCGCCGCTCTGCTAGCGTCGCGCTCCTCATGGGCAAGCTCAGCTACCGCGCGGCCGGCGTCGACATCGACGCGGGCGATGCGCTCGTCGATCGCATCAAGCCCTTCGCCGCGCGCACGCGCATCCCCGAGGTGCTCGGCGGCGTGGGCGGTTTCGCGGGACTCTGCGCGCTGCCCTCGGGGCTCGTCGACCCCATCCTCGTCTCGGGCACCGACGGCGTCGGGACGAAGCTCAAGCTCGCCTTCCTCGCAGACGTGCACGACACGGTCGGCATCGACCTCGTCGCGATGTGCGTGAACGACATCGTCACGTGCGGCGCGCGTCCCCTGTTCTTCCTCGATTATTTCGCCACCGGTCGGCTCGACGTCGCGCGCGCAGCGGATGTGATCCGCGGCATCGCGGACGGTTGCACGCAAGCAGGCTGCGCGTTGCTCGGCGGCGAGACGGCCGAGCTCCCCGGGTTCTACGCGGACGGCGAGTACGACCTCGCGGGCTTCGCCGTCGGGGTCGTCGAGCGCGCGAAGATCCTCGACGGAAGCGCGGTGCGCCCCGGCGACGTCGTGCTCGGCATCGCCTCGAGCGGCGTGCACTCGAACGGCTACTCGCTCGTCCGCAAGGCGCTGCTCGAGCGCGCGGGGCTGACGCTCGACGCGCACGTCGACGCGCTCGGCGAGACGCTCGGCGCGGCGCTGCTCCGGCCGACGCGCATCTACGCGAAGTCCGTGCAAGCGGTGCTCGCGGCCGCGCCCGGCGCTGTGCACGCGCTCTCGCACATCACCGGGGGCGGGCTGCCCGGCAACGTCCCGCGCGTGCTCCCCGAGGGCCTCGGCGTCGTCGTCGACCCGGCCGCGTGGGCGCGCCCGGCGATCTTCGACCTCGTGCAGCGCGCCGGTGACGTCGACGAAGACGAGATGCGCCGCACCTTCAACCTCGGCCTCGGCCTCGTGGCCGTCGTCGACCCGGCGCACGCGGACGCTGTGAAGGCCGCGTTCATCGCGGCGGGCGAGGCCGCGACCGTGATCGGCGAGGTCGTCGCGATGCCCGGCGCCGAGTTCGAAGCGCGGGTCCGCTTCCGCTGAGGTCGAGGCGATGCACGCGCCGCTCGACGTCGTCGTCCTCGCTTCCGGCCGCGGCAGCAACCTGCGCGCGATCCTCGACGCCTGCGCCGCAGAGACATGCACCGCGCGCGTGGTCGCGGTCGTGTCCGACAAGCCCGACGCGCCCGCCCTCGCGCTCGCGCGCGCGCACCACCTCCCCGCGATCGCGGTCGCGCTCGAGGGCAAGGCGGACCGTCCCGCGTGGGACGCCCGGCTCGCCGACGCGGTCGCCGCCTTCGCACCGAAGGTCGTCGTGCTCGCGGGCTTCATGCGCATCGTCGGTCCGGCGATGCTCGCGCGCTTCCCGAACGCCATCGTGAACGTCCACCCCGCGCTGCTGCCGGCCTTCAAGGGCTCCGACGGCCCCGCGCAGGCGATCGCCGCGGGCGTGCGGCTGAGCGGCTGCACGGTGCACCTCGTCGACGCGGGCGTCGACACCGGGCCGATCCTCGCGCAGGCCGCCGTGCGCGTCGAACCGGGTGACGACGCCGCCTCGCTGCACGCCCGCATCCAGCGCGCGGAGCATGTGCTGCTGCCCGCGGTCCTCGACGCGATCGCGCGCGGGGCGATGGTCCTCGGTGCGCCGCCGCGACTCGTCGGCGACGCGGCCCCGACCGAGGCGCGCGCCGTGCTCTTCGCACCCCCGCTGCGATGAACGGCAACTTCTACGACGTCATCGTGCTCGGGACGCAGCTCGGACCGCTGCTCGCCGGGACGCTCCTCGCGAAGCGCGGCTTCCGCGTGCTCGTGCTCGCGCAGGACGACCTCCCACCGACGTACGACGCGGGCGAGGGCCTCGTGCTCCCGCGCGCGCCCTTCACGTTCACGGCAGCGGGCTCCCCCGCGGCGCGGCGCATCTTCGCGGAGCTCGCGCTCCATCAGTTGTTCCGCCGTCGCGCGCTCGCGATGGACCCGGTGTTCCAAGTCGCGCTCCCGCGGCAGCGTCTCGACCTGCCCGAGAGCGACGCCGAGCTCGATCGCGAGATCGAGCGCGAGTTCCCCGAGGTACGACGCCCGGTCGAGGACTTCCACCGCGGCGTCGCGCGGACGGGCGCGGAGTTCGATCGGCTGATCGAGCGCGATCTGGTGTGGCCGCCCGAGTCGTTCTTCGAGCGGCGCGAATTCGCGCGGGCCTCCGCGCACCTGTTCTTCGACAAGCTCGGAGGCGGACGCGATCCGTTCGCCGAGCTGCGCGAGGAGCACCCCTTCCGCCTCGTGGTGCAGGCACCGACGCGCTTCCACGACGGCATGGACCCGGACTACGCGACGCCGCTGCGCCTCGGCCGGCTCTACGGGGCGCTGCTCCGCGGCTCGGCCGTCCTCGACGGCGGCGAGGCGAGCCTGAGACAGATGCTCGTCGACAAGCTGCGCACGCACTCGGGCGACGTGCGCGAACGCGAATGCGCCGACGCGCTCCTCGTCCGACGCGGCGCCGTCGCAGGCGTGCGGATCGCGGGCTCCGGCGAAGAGCTCGGCGCTTCGTTCGTGGCGTGGGGTGGCGACGTCTCGAGCCTCCTCCGCCTCCTGCCCGATCGACGCCCGCTCGAAGAGCTGTTCGAGCGCCTCGGGGAGCCGCAGCCGCGCTGGTTCCGCTACACGCTGAACCTCGTGCTCGCGGCCGAGGGCGTGCCGGTCGGCATGGCGCGCGACGTGTATTTCGTTCGCGATCCGCGCCGCCCGCTCGCCGCGGAGAACCTGCTGCACGTCGAGGCGCACCCGCCCGACGCGCAAGGCCGGCGGCTCCTCTGCGTCGAGGCGCTGCTGCCCCGCCGCGCGATCGAGGACGTCCCGGACTACATCGACGGCGTGCGCGAGCGCATCTTCGCGGCCCTCGGCGAGCTCGTGCCGTTCCTCGGGCGCACCGTGCAGCTCATCGATTCGCCGCACGACGGACGCCCCGTGCTCGACGTCCGCGCCGGTCGCACGCGCCTCGCGCCCGAGCCGTGGACCCGCGGCCCCCAGACGATGCGCGCGCTCCACGGCTACCCCGTGACGACCGCGCTCGGGCTGAGCGCGCTCCCCGTGCGCACGCCGCTGCGCGGGCTGCTCCTCTGCAGCGGCCAGACGACCCCCGGACTCGGCATGGAAGGCCAGCTCCTCGCGGCCTGGAGCGCCGCGCGCATCGTGACGCGCGCCGACCGGCGCAAGGCCTGGATGCGCGGCCGCCTCTGGACGAAGGTCGAGATCTGACGGCGCCAGGCGCGGCGAAGCCGGGGTCGAGTTTCGCCCGCGGGATCGTCTATCCTCAGGCCATGACGCAGCCCGTTCAGGAGTCCCCCCGCATCACGCTCCCCCAGCTCCTCCGCGTGATGATCGAGAAGGGCGCCTCCGACCTCCACATCACCGCCGGCGCCCCGCCCTCCCTGCGCATCGACGGCGCGCTCATTCCCATGAAGACGCCGCCGCTCGGCCCGGTCGAGACGAAGGAACTCTGCTACTCGGCCCTCACCGAAGAGCAGAAGGTCACCTTCGAGCGGACGAACGAGCTCGACCTCTCCTTCGGCGTGAAGAACCTCTCGCGCTTTCGCGCGAACATCTTCATGCAGCGCGGCGCCGCGGCCGGCGCCTTCCGCGCGATCCCCTACAAGATCATGACGCTCGATGAACTGGGGCTGCCTCCCGTCATCTCCGCGCTCGCCGCGCTGCCACGCGGCCTCGTGCTGATCACCGGGCCGACGGGCTCCGGCAAGAGCACGACGCTCGCCTCGATGCTGGACAAGATCAACGCGGAGACGCGCCAGCACATCATGACGATCGAGGACCCGATCGAGTACATGCACCAGCACAAGCTCTCGGTCGTCAACCAGCGCGAGGTCGGCACCGACACGTACAGCTTCAAGGACGCGCTCAAGTACGTGTTGCGTCAGGATCCGGACGTCGTGCTCGTCGGCGAGATGCGCGACCTCGAGACGATTCAGGCCGCCCTCACCATCAGTGAGACGGGCCACCTCGTCTTCGCGACGCTCCACACCAACGGGGCCATCGCGGCCATCAACCGCATCATCGACGTCTTCCCCGCGCACCAGCAGCCGCAGGTCCGCGCGCAGCTGTCCTTCGTGCTGCAGGGCGTGGTGTCCCAGCTGCTCGTCCCGCGGTCCGACGGCCCCGGCCGCGTCGCGTGCATCGAGGTGATGGTCCCGAACGCCGCGATCCGGAACCTCATCCGCGAAGACAAGGTCCACCAGATCTACAGCGTGATGCAGACGGGCCAGGGCGCATCGGGCATGCAGACGATGAATCAGGCCCTCTACGGCCTCCTCGTGCGCAAGGCCATCTCGATGGAGGAGGCCGAGCTGCGCTCCCCCGACCCGCTCGAGCTGCGCTCGATGGTCGAGCACGGCGTCGGTGGCGGGCGCCGCCCGCGCTGAGCCCGCGCACGCCCCCGGCCCGCTTGACGCGGTCGCGCGGCGACCCGCATGCTGCGCGGCGGGTCCCGGTGAACGTCCTCCACGCCCGACCGACATCCCCCCGCCGCCGCGCCGGCGTGCTTGGCCGCAAGGGGACCGTGCGCGCACGCAGCGGGCTGCTCGTCACGGCCCTCGGGCTCTCGCTCGCCCTCGCCGTGGGCGCACGCAGCGCGGCAGCCCAGGACACCCCGTCCGGCGAGCCCGTTGCCGAGCCGAGCGCGCAGCAGCGGCAGGCCGCGGCAGAGGCCTATGACCGCGCGACGGCCGCGTATCTGTCGCGCGATTACGTCGCCGCCGCCCGCTGGTTCGAGACGGCGCACCGCATGGCCCCGGCCGCGCCCGCGCTGCTGCAGGCCGTTCGCGCGCACCAGCGCGCCGGCGACGCGCTGCGCGCCGCGAACCTCGCGCTTCGACTGCTCGCGCAGTACGCGGACGACCGCCAGTCCGTGCGCGTCGCCACCCCCCTCGTCAGCGCCGCGACCCGCGCGTACGTGCGGATCGACGTGTCCTGCGCGGCGTGCACCACGGAGTTGGATGGGACGCTGCAGGAGTGGCCGTCGTTCTTCGTCGAGGCCGACGCCGACCACGCGATCGGCGCGCACTTCGAGACGGGCGACGCGGTCCCGCAGACGGTGCGCGGCGCGGCCGGGGACACGCGCGCGATCGCGTTCGACGCCCCGCCGGCCCCGGAGCCCGAGCCTGCGGCGACGGGCCCGCGCGGCTGGCCGACCGCCGCACTCCGGCGCAACACCGGCGGCGAGGTCACGGAGGCACGGGACGCCGACGCGGAGCGGCCGGAGGATCGCGCGCGCGGCGGACTCCCGCCCGCGGTGTTCATCGCCTCCGCCGGCGCCACGCTCGTCGCAGGCGGATTCCTCGCCTGGTCCGGCCTCGACACAGCGGCGGGCGTCCCTGCCTACGAAGCGAACCCGACGCAGGAGGCGCTCGACGCCGGCCAGCGCAAAGAGCTGCGCACGAACGTGCTCATCGGCGTGACCGCCGCGCTCGGCGCCGTCACGGGCGTGCTCGCGCTCCTCACGGACTGGGGCGGCCGCACCGACGACGCCCCCGACTCGCCCCGCGTCGAGGCCGCGGTCGCGCCGGCGCCCGGTGGCGCGGTCGGCGTGGTCCGGGGGCGATTCTGATGGCGAACCCGGCGCCTGCGGCGGTCGGAGCCGGCGGCGCGGGGCAGAGCCTCGTCGGGCGCCGCCTCGGACGCTACCAGGTGCTCGCGCAGCTCGCGGCGGGCGGCATGGCGGGCGTCTACATCGCGCGCGCGCTCGCCATGGCGGGCTTCGAGCGGCTCGTCGCCGTGAAGGTGCTGCACCCGCACCTCGCCCACGAGGAAGAGTTCATCTCGATGTTCCTCGACGAGGCCCGCCTCGCCGCGCGCATCCACCACCCCAACGTCGTCGCGACGCTCGACATCAGCGACACGGAGGGTGACGGCTTCTTCCTCGTGATGGACTACATCGAGGGCCACCATCTCGGGGCGCTGCTGCAGCAGGCTGCGAAGGACGGCCTCCGCGTGCCGCCGCCCGTCGTCGTGCGCGTGGTGCTCGATGCGCTCGCGGGGCTCGCCGCGGCACACGACCTCGTGGACGAGAACGGCGTCCCGCTCCAGCTCGTCCACCGCGACATCAGCCCGCACAACATCATGGTCGGGACAGATGGCATCGCGCGCCTCACCGATTTCGGCGTCGCCAAGGCGGAGGTGCGGCTCACCTCCACGCGCGATGGACAGTTCAAGGGCAAGCTCGCGTACATGGCGCCCGAGCACGCCTCCACGGGCGCGACGGATCAGCGCTCCGACCTCTTCGCGATGGGGATCATCCTCTGGGAGGGCCTCACCGGGCGACGCCTCTTCCGGGCGGACACCAACGCGCAGACGCTCAACAAGATCCTCGCCGAGCCCATCCCGCGCCCGTCGGAAGCGCGCCCGGAGCTCGCTCCGTTCGATGCGCTCTGCGCACGCGCCCTCGAGCGCGACCCCGCGCGCCGTTTCCAAACGGCGGACGCGTTCGCCACAGCGCTCGAAGCCGTGGTCGACGAGAC
Organism: Polyangiales bacterium; assembly: GCA_964202905.1. Lineage (GTDB taxonomy): Bacteria > Myxococcota_A > Polyangia > Polyangiales > JADJQN01 > CAIUAC01. The sequence continues at coordinate 90,838 of CAXNJO010000011.1, read as the reverse complement.
GGGCGGGATCGCGACAGCCCGTCAGGTGGGCGAGGTGGTGCGCCGACTCGCAGCCGAAAAACTGGCGAAGGAGAAGCTCCGCGTCCAAGAGGCCGTCCGCGGCCTCAGCTCCGCGGAGACGGCCACCGGCCTCGCGCTGCCCATCCCGCGCGGCGCCTCCGAGCCGTCGATACCGGGGATGCGCGTCGGGTCGGAGCCGTCGCTCCCCTCTCGGAGCCGAAGCATGCCCGCAGGTGCGTGGGCGAGCGCACAGACGCTGACCGGAGCGGCGCCGCTCCCGGGCGTCCCCCTCCCCGGCGTGCTCGGCCCCGCTCCCGGCGCCGGCAGCCACGCCCCGTCCTTCGCCGCGCCGCCGCCGCACGCCACGCAGCCCGGCGCGCCTTCGGGACGGCGCCGTGCGCTCACCCTCGCCGCCGCGGCGCTCCTCATCGTGGCCGTCGCAGCGGCCGCGCTCGTGCTCACGCGCGCTCCTGCGACAGCCACCGGTACCCTGCCCGCGCCGACGGCCCCCGCGCTCGCTACGAAGCCGCCGGTTGCCGCCGTGCCCGCCGCGGCGCCGCTCCCTCCCGTCCCCGCCCCAAGCCTGCCCGCTGCGCCCTCTTCCCCGTCAGCCGCCACGCCGCCCCCCCACCCGACACGACGCCGCGGACCGCGCGGCGCGCGGTACATCGACGCGCCGCCATCGCCACAGCGCCCGCGACGAAGCGAGCGGCGCCCCCGTGCAGACCGACGAGCGCGCGGGCTCCGACGACGACGAACTCCTCAACAACCCCTATCGACGCTGAGCGCGCCACGCGCCGGCCGCGACTTTTGACGCGCGCGAAGCGCATGGCGTAGAGTCGCCCCCGAGGTGCCATGGCGGAGTTTGCCTGGGAAGCGCGCGGCCGAGCCGGCGAGGTCAAGAAGGGCGTGATGGAGGCCGAGACGGCGGACGCCGTCCAGACGCGCCTGCGCGCCCAAAACCTCAATCCGGTCGCCGTCAAGAAGAAGGGCAAGGAGTTCAGCCTCAACATCAGCTTCGGCTCGCCCGTCAGCGAGAAGGAACTCGTCATCTTCGTGCGTCAGTTCGCGACGATGATCGATGCCGGTCTGCCGCTCGTGCAATGCCTCGAGATCCTCGCGGCGCAGGGCGACAACAAGGTCTTCAACGACATCATCCGCGACATCAAGGCGACGGTCGAAGAGGGCGCGACGTTCTCGGACGCGCTGCGTCGGCACCCCAAGGTCTTTGACGAGTTGTTCGTCAACCTGGTCCACGCCGGCGAGATGGGCGGCATCCTCGACACCATCCTCAACCGCCTCGCGGTCTACATCGAGAAGCGCGTCAAGCTCAAGCGGCAAGTCAAGGGCGCCCTCGTCTACCCGACCGGCGTCGGCGTCATCGCGGCCGGCGTGCTGGTGATCCTCCTCGTCTGGGTGATCCCGACCTTCGAGGACATGTTCAAGGACTTCGGCGGAGACGCGGAGCTGCCGGCGATCACCGCTTTCGTGATCGGCGTGAGCAGGGGGTTCGTCTCCTGGCTCCCCGGGATCATCCTCGGCGGGATCGGCCTGTCCGCGGCGTTCACGTACACCTACCGGCAGCCGAAGGGACGCGAGTTCTTTCACCGGCTGCTGCTGACCGCCCCGATCCTTGGACCGGTCATGCGCAAGATCGCGGTCGCACGTTTCACCCGGACGCTGGGCACGCTCCTCTCGTCCGGCGTGCCGATCCTCGACGCGCTCAACATCGTCGCGAAGGCGAGCGGCAACGTGGTCATCGAGAAGGCCATCAACGTGACCTCCGAGAAGATTCGCGAGGGCAAGACGATGGCCGAGCCCCTCCTCGAAACGAAGGCCTTCCCCGCCATGGTCGTGCAGATGATCGGCGTCGGCGAGCAGACGGGCGCGCTCGACCAGATGCTCGACAAGATCGCCGACTTCTACGAGGAAGAGGTCGACGTCGCGGTCGCCGCCCTCACCTCGCTCCTCGAGCCGATCATGATGGTCGTCATCGGCGGCATGGTCGGCTTCATGCTCATCGCGATGTACATGCCGATCTTCGACATCGCCGGGAAGATCAAGGCGGAATAGCGTGGTCGCGGGCTCCGCGGAGCCGGTCCCCGCGCGCTCCCCCGTCGAGGTCGCGGCCCCTGAGGACGGGGGCGACGCGCGACGCGTCGGGCTCTGGCTCGCCGGTCGGCTCGTCGTCGCGACGCTGCTCCTCGGCGGGCACCTCCTGAGCGAGCAGGCGGCCGCGTACACCTTCACGGGCGCGGGGATCTCGTGGCTGATCGTCGCGACGTACGCGGCGACGCTGGTCTCCGCGCTCGTGTTGCGGCGCATCGCGCGAACCCAGGGCGAGCCCGCGCTGCAGGCGCGGCGCCTGTTGGTGCTCGCCAGCGCGCAGATCGTCCTCGACCTCGGGCTCGAGCTCACGCTGGTGTGGCTCGGCGGCGGCGTCACGAGCGCGTTCACGTTTCTCTTCGGGATCACCATCCTCGCGGCGGCCGTGCTGATCGGTCCGGGCTCGGCGCGCGGCGCCGCGGTCGGTGCGGTGACGCTCTACGTCACGCTCAGCGTCGCGACGTCGAACGGCTGGCTGCCCTGGCCCCCGGACCAGGACCCGAGCCGCTATCTCCTCGCCGACCCCGCGAACAGCTTCGCGCTCGTGCGCAGCGTGGTCGGCTTGTCGGCCATCAGCGTCCTCGCGAGCTACCTCGCCGCGCGTCAGCGCCGGACACGCCGCGCCCTCGCGCGCGCCGCCGAGAGCGTCGAGGCGCTCGAGCGGCTCAACGACCACATCGTGCTCTCGATCACCGCCGGCCTGCTCACGACGGACGAGGCGGGGCGCGTGCAGACGGCGAACCCCGCCGCGTGCGCGATGCTCGGCGCCTCGGCCGATGCGCTGAGCGGCCGACCGGTCGGCGAACTCTTCGCGCCGCTCGCGGAGGAGGTCCCGCCCGCCTCGCGCGCGGAGACGGTCGCCCGGCGGATGGATGGGACGACCTTCTCGGCGGGCTACACACGGACCTCCCTCCATGATGGGGACGGCCGCAGGCTCGGGGGCCTCCTCGTCTTTCAGGACCTGAGCGAGGTGCAGATGCTGCGCGAGTCGGCCGCGCACGCCGAGCGGCTCGCGCAGCTCGGCCGGATCGCAGCCGGACTCGCGCACGAGATCCGCAACCCGCTCGGCTCGATCTCGGGCTCCGTCCAGCTCGTGTCCGAGTCCCCGGAGCTCGTCGAGGAAGACCGCAAACTCTTGGCGATCGTCATCTCCGAGGCGGATCGACTCGACGAACTGGTCGCCACGATGTTGCAGCTCGGTCGCCCGGGCATCCTCGAGCGCGACGAGCACGATCTCGCGGACATCGTGAGGCAGGTCGTCGACATGGCGCGCATCGGCGCGGCGAGGAGCACCACGGTGTCGATCGCCACCGAGCTGGCAGAGACGCGGGTCCCGGCGTGGGTCGACGCGGCGCAGGTGCGGCAGGTGGTGTGGAACCTGCTGAAGAACGCGGTCCAGGCCTCGCCCCCGGGCGGAACGGTCACGCTCGCGGCCCACCTCGACGAAGGCGGCGCAGGCGTGCTCGAGGTGCGTGACGAAGGCCCCGGCGTGACGCGCGAGAGCCTGCCGCAACTCTTCGAGGTGTTCTACACGCAGCGCGCGCGGGGGACCGGACTCGGTCTCGCGCTCGTCAAGCAGATCGTCGACGCGCACGGCGCGCGCATCGACGCCGAGCCGCGCGGGCTCGCGGGGTCGGGCGGCAGCGGCACGACGTTCCGCGTCACGTTCCGTCGTCGCTGACGGGCCGCGCGAGCGCCGCGACGACGCGCGCGTAGACCCCGCGGTCGAAGAGCAGCTCGTTGTGACCGAGCGCGTCGAACCAGTGCACCTCGGCGTCGTCGAGGGCCGACGCGCTCGACGGCGGCGTGACCATGCGGTCGGCCCCCGCGACGATGGCGGTGTGGACGACCCTGCGCGCAGCCTCCCGCGTCGCCCCGAGCCGCGCCACGACGGGGCTCCCCGGACACAGCGCCTTCGCGAGCGCGACAGGGGCGATGCGCGCCGCCTCCGTGCCCGCGTGCGGCGTCGCGAGCGTCACGAGCCGTCGCACATGCCGGGCGCCGCCGAGCTCCTGCACGTACCAGCGCGCGATCAGCCCGCCGAGGGAGTGCCCGACGAGATCGAGCGGCCCGTCCGCGGCGTGGCGATCCGCGAGGCGGGCGAAGCGCGCGGCGACGTCCTCGAACCGTGCCGTCGGGCCGTACGAGAAGTCGGCCGTCGCGACCCCGAGCGCGCGCTCGACGTGGGCCCGCATCGGGTCGAACACCGGCCCCGCCGCGAGGAAGCCGTGCACGAAGAGCACCGTGCCCTCCCGCCGCTCGGCCACCGGCGCGGCGGCGCGGCGCGGACGCGCGACGCTCCGCGCGACGAGCAGCGCCTGCTCCATGACCGCGGCCCCCTCCCGCTGGAGGGCGAGCGCACGCCGGATCCGCTCATGCATCGTCGAGATTCCTCGCGTCGAGATGTCCACAGACTGCGCCACCGACACGCGACGGCAACCGACGCTCACGCGTAGCGCGGGACCCAGCGCTCCGCCTGATACCAGCGCAGCACCTCGCGGAAACCGTCCGCGAACCGCGGGAACCGCGGCGTCCAGCCGAGCGCGCGCAGGCGGCCCGCGTCGATCACGAGCGGGTCGTCGAGCAGCGTGACCGCCTCGGGGTCGAGGCGCGGCCGGAGCGCGGGCTTCAACCCGTGCCGCAGCACCACGAGACGCCACGCGACGAGCGCGCCCGTGTCGACCGCCTGGTAGCCGCCCGGCGCCCCGAACGCGCGCGCGACCCAGGTGAGCAGTCCGTCCCGGAGCGGTCCGGAGGGAAGCGAGCGCAGCCCGTACGCCCGGAACGTCTCCGCGAGGCGGTCGCCGAAGGGCAGCGGGTCCTCGTCCGCGACGTTGTAGGTCTGTCCCGCCGTCTGGTCGCGGCGCAGCGCGAACAGGAGCGCCCGCGCGACGTCCTCGGCGTGCACGAAGGTGTGTCGCGGCCCGCCGCGCGGCCGCGGGAGCACGGGCAGCCCGAGCCCGAGCATCGGCCCGACGGCGAGCAGCACGGCGGCGAAGTGACGGCCACGACGCCCGTAGATCGGGGCCGCCCGCAGGATCGTGTACGCGGGCGACGCGCCGACGCCGCGCCCCCGCAAGAACGCCTCGGCCCCGTGCTTCGAGAGCCCGTGTGGGCCGCGCGGCGCGACCGCGGCGTCCTCGTCGAGCGCGTGCCCCTGTCGCGGGGCGTAGAGCATCGACGTCGACATGTGCACGAATCGCTTCACACGCGCCTGCTCGGCCGCCTCGTAGAGCCGCACGACGACGTCGGTGTTGCTCGCCGCGAGCTGCGCCGGATCGGCTATCGAGTCGAGCTGCGCGGCCGTGTGCACGACGTGATCGACGCCGCGGATGACGCGCGCACGCACGGCCTCGTCGCGCAGATCACCGGGCCGCACCTCGCCGCGCACCGGCACGGGCACGCCCGCCGCGGTGAGGTCGTTCGCGATGACGCGGTAGCCCGCGGCCTCGGCGAGGCCGACGACGTAGTTGCCGACCGTCCCCCGCGCGCCCGTGACGAGCACTGTCTCGGTCATGTGCCCTCCGTGTCGGCGAGCGCCGCGCCCGCGCCGTGCAGCCCCTCGAACGCCCCGCTCATCCGCTCGCTCCCATGGCCGATCGGCCCATGCGCCCGCTCCTCCGCGCCCGGGTGGGGCGCGCGAGGTGACGAGCTTCGCACGCACGGCTCGGGAGTCGATGCGCGAAGTCGTCCGTGTTCGCCGGCCGCCTCAACCCCTGGTCTCCGGGCGACGGCCGCGCTCGGGGAGCGCCTCGACGAAGCCGCGCAGCAGCGCGTGCCCGTGCTCGGTGAGGAACGACTCGGGATGGAACTGCACGCCCTCGATCGCGAGCGTGCGATGACGCAGCCCCATGATTTCCCCATCTTCCGTCCATGCCGTGATTTCCAGAGTCTCTGGGAGCGTCGCGCGATCGACCAGCAGCGAGTGGTACCGCATCGCCGTGAAGGGCGAGGGCAGCCCCGCGAAGACCCCCCGCCCTGCGTGGTGGATGGCCGAGGTGCGGCCGTGCATCGGCTCCCGCGCGCGCACGACCGCACCGCCGAACGCCTGCCCGATCGCCTGCTGACCGAGGCACACGCCGAAGAGCGGCACACGCCCCGCGAGCGCGCGGATGACCGGCAGCGTGATGCCCGCGCCATCGGGCGCGCCCGGCCCCGGCGAGAGGAGCACGCCCTCGGGCTCGAGCGCGGCGAGCGCATCCACGCCCAGCGCGTCGTTGCGGTGCACGACCACGTTCGCCCCGAGCTCGCCGAGGTACTGCACGAGGTTCCACGTGAACGAGTCGTAGTTGTCGACGACGACGATCATGCGTGTCCCGGCCGAGGCGCTGCGCGGCGCCCTAGGGCCTCCGCGGCGCGGGCGCCCCCTCGACCTGCGCGGCCTGCTCCGGCTGCGCGAGCGCGCGCGCGGCGTCGAACACGGCGAGCACCTCAGCCTCCGCGGCGCGGTGGGCGCGCACGGCCTCGAGGAGCCCGTCGTCCTCGACCTCCCCGCGCGCGAGGGCGGCCGCGTACGACTCGAGCGCTTCGCCGCGGCGACGACACGCGCGCACCGCGCGCTCCTGAAGCGCCCTCCCCTCCGCCGTCCGCAAGCTCGCGCCGCCGAGCCGCTCGCGCTGCCGCCGCACGGCCGGGAGCGCGGCGCCGCGGACCGTCTCGGCGGCCCGCACCGGGACGCGGTCTTCGATCATGCCGTCGATCTCGGTGAGGACGGGCTGCGCCGGGTCGCTCGCCAGCAGCCGCGTGAGCGCCTCGCCGTCGCTGCGGAGCGCGCGCGGATCGGTCGGCGTCGGCGCCTGCGGACCGCACGCCGCGACGCCCACGAGCGCCACGGCGAGCGCCACGATCACGTCACGCCATGCGCGGACCGGCCCGCGCGAGGGGACGCGCGCGGGACTCACGGAGCGCTCGACGCGGGCGGCCAGCCGCGCTCGCGGAAGAACTTCTCGACGCGCAGGCTCACCAATTCGGGGTACTCGACCGCGACGTAGTGCGTCCCGCCGGGGACCACGAGCAGCTCCGCGCCGCGGATCGCGGCGACCATGCGCTCGGCCGCGCTGCGCGGCGTGAAGAGGTCGCGATCGCCGGTGATCACAAGCGTCGGCACGTCGACGTGCGCGAGCGTCGGCCAGGCGTCGTGCTGACCGAGCTTCTCGAGCGTGCGGACGTACACGTCCATGTCGAGGTCCTGGAACGATCCCGCGAGGTCCGCCCACAACTCCTCGTCGAGCGTGCGCCCGGCGAGCCCGAGCCGCTTGGCCCAGCCCACGGTCTCGGGCCACGAGGTGACCCGCCGCGTGACCGCTCCGACGAGCCCCGGCACCGCGCGCGCCGCGCTGAGCGCACGCGGCACGACGTGCCGCATCGCGCCGACGTCGAGCACCGTCTCCCAGGGGCGCCCGGCGACGCCGTTCACGAGCACGAGCGTCGAGACGCGCTCCGGCGCGACGCGGAACAGCTCGAGCGCGACCTGCACGCCCATCGACCAGCCGAGCACCGCGGTGCGCTCGATGCCCTCGGCGTCGAGCACCGCGAGCGCGTCGCGCACCTGCGCGTCGATGCCGAGCGCGTCGCGATCGCCGGGCGGCCCGGAGCGGTAGAGCCCCCGGTAATCCCAGCTGACGAAGCGGTAGCGATCCCCGAGATGGGCGAGCTGGTGTTTCCACGCCTTCCAGCTGCCGCCGAGCCCGTTGGCGAGCAGCACCGGCGGTCCCTCCCCGGTGACGTGGTAAGCGACCTCGGTGCCGTCGAACGATGGGACGCGGCGCTCCTCGACACGGACAGGCTTCATGCGCGGCGAATCTAGGGGCCGCGCGCACCTGCCGCAACGCGCGCGGCGCGGCGTCACGAGAAGCGCCGCACGCGCCTCGACGGCGTTGACAGCGCCCCGCATGCGCGGATACGTTGCGCCCCACTCATGTCTGCCGACCCGCCGAAGAAGCCGAAAGACATCAAAGACCTGAAGGCCCGCCTCGGGCGCACGATCGTCCCGACGACGCAGAAGGGGGTCCCTGCCCCCGCGTTCGGCGGTGAGGGTGCACCCGGCGAGGGCATCGCGCCGCCGCCTTCGTTCGCGCCCACGGCGGACGTGCGGCAGCAGCCCGCAGCCTCGGTCACCCCGCCTCCGATGTTCGGCGCCCCCCCGGGCCTCGCGTCGGTCGCGCCGCCCCCCTTCATGCAGCCCGCAGCCGCCCCGGCGGCCCCCGCGGCGCCCGCCCCAGCACCACGCCCGGCGGATCCGTTCGCGCCCATGCCCTCGTATTCCGAGGGCCCGCGCGAGGTGCGCCTCGTCATCGACGAGAAGCCCGTCGACGACGCCGAGATCGGCCGCAAGCAGCGTGGGCGCGTCTTCATCGTGCTCGCGCTCGGCATCCTGCTCGGCGGCGCGCTCGGCTTCGGCACGGGCAACGTCGTCGAGCAGAACCGGCTGCGCGGGCAGGTCATCGCCGACGGCAAGGAGATCTACGCCTCGGTGCACACCGCGTCCGACGTGGTGAACCAGTCGAAGCGGCTCGTGACCACGGCCCTCGCCAAGGCGAGCGCCAACCCGCCCACCGTCGACTTCGCGAGCGTCGAGCAGCTGCGCGGCCTGAAGAAGCCGTTCGAGGCCGGCGTGTTCGCGCGCCGCAAGTACGGCGCCTTCCAGCCGGGCACCGTCGACGCGCTCTTCGAGTACTACAACAACGTCAATCTTCTCTGGGAGAAGTTCGCCTCGGTCTCGGCGCGCACGCTCAACCAGGGCGCGCGCACCGAGCTGACCAACGCGGCGCAAGCGGCGGGCGAGCTCGCGTCGACGCAGTACGGCCTCGTCCCGCGCAGCATCGAGGGTGCCCTCGTCGGCACGCTCGTGTTCGTCGATCCGCCTCCAGCCCCCCCGGCGGGTGAGCAGCCCCAGCCCCGCACCGAGGCGAGCGTCCGCGCGAACCGCGGCGGCGCGGCGGCCACGAAGAAGATCTACACGGGGCAGTCCCTCGAGGACGAGCCGAGCCAGTACGTCGTCCTCGTCGAGGGCCAGTCGAGCATCAACGTGCTCGGCCAGCAGGCGAACTCCTTCGGTCAGTACCGCGCGAGCCTCACCGAGCTGAAGGCGCTCCTCGACAAGACCATCGAAGTGCAGGGGCGCCTCGAGACGGAGCTCGGCCAGATCGCGGCTCTCTCCAACTGAATCACGATTCAGTCATCCAGCCTGCGGCGGCGCCAGCGATGGTGCCGCCGTTGTCTTTTGTGATAGCGTGCGCCCGCTTTGGCGCGCTTTCGGCTGCGGTATCGGTCGACGGATCTCGAGCTGCCGCCGGGTGACTTCGTCATCGGCCGCAGCTCCGAGTGCAGCCTCGCCGTCGACGATCCGCTCGTCTCGCGCCGGCACGCTCGGCTCCGCGTCTCCGCGAGCGCGGTCGTCGCCGAGGACCTCGGCAGCCGCAACGGTATCGTCGTCAACGGGGAGCGCGTCATGGGCGCGGTCGCGCTGGAGCACCTCGACGCGATCCACGTCGGCTCGCAGGAACTCGTCCTCCTCGAGGTCGGGCACCGCGATCGCGACAAGCGCCCGACCAGCGTGATGATCGTGTGCAGGAGTTGCCACCTCCCCATCACACCGGGCGAGCCGCGCTGCGCGCATTGCGGTCACCCCGTGGGCGTCGATCCCGCGGTGCAGCCGACGCTCGACGTCCCGCTCCCGCCGGTCGCGTCCCCCCCCGAGGCCTCCCTCCTGGACACTGCGCCCGCCTCGCCCTTCCGCCTGCTCGCGGGCATCGCGGAGAAGGCCCTCGCGCTCGGGCGCCCCGAGGATGCGGAGCGCATCCTCTCCGCGCAGCTCCAGGACTTGCTGCAACGCGCGCAGGCCGCGCCCGGGCGCACGCCCCCGAGCGCCGACGAGGCCGTCGGCTACGCGCTCCGCCTCGCCGAACTGACGGCCAAGCCGCGCTGGGTGGATTGGGTGTTCCAGCTCCACACCGCGACCGGTGCGCTCCTGCACGCCGAGACGATCGACATGCTCTACGCGCTCGTGCGGAAGGTGAAACACCCGGGCAGCCGAGCGCTCACGGAGTACGTCGCCGCCATGCAGGCGAAGTCCGACCTCTTCAACGCGCGCGAGAAGTTCCTGCTCCAGCGCCTCGTCGGCCTCGAACGCGTCGTCGGCGCCTGATCACGCCCGGGCGTGCCCCGACATGACCCACGCGACGCGGGCCGCGGCGTCAAGGGAAGCGCGCGCCACCCCGTCACGGGTGCCCTGCGCCGCGGGACGACCGCAGTGGCTCAGGCGCCGCGGGCCGCGAAGAGGTCGAGGCGGGCGAGGTTCGCGAGGCTCTCGGCGTCGGGGTTCGTGGCGTGCTGGCGGTACCAGGAGCAGTAGCCGCCGACGATGCGCGCGAGCTCCGGAAACGCTTCGACGTCCAGCTGCTCGAGCGCATCGAGCACGGGCGCCGACACCATGAGCGACTGGCGCGTGTGCAGCGTGAGCGTCCACGCGAGCCATTCGCTGTTGCTGGCGATTGCGGCAAGACGCACGGCGAAGCCCGCGATCAGGGTGACGTGGACCGTGTCGATTTGGTCGCCCGCGGCGAGGCGTTCGTCGACCTCGCGGGCTGCACGGCGGAGGAGTCGATCGGCCTCGACCGCACGGCGCGTCGCGAGCGCGCGCTCGATCACCTCACCGAGGAGGTGGAAGGTCCAGCTCCGGCGCGGCTCGACGGCGATGCCGCTCATCGTGTCTTCGTCGTCGGAGGTCGCCGCACCGCAGTGCGGACAGACCATGGCGCCCTCGGGATAGGGCGTGTTGCACGCGGCACACATGCGCATGAAGCCCGTCGGCCGCGCGGGGGCCTCGCGCCCCTGGACCACGGTGAAGACGAGCTCCTGCGTGCCGAGCCGGATTCGGTCGCCATCCATCAGCCGCTGCTCGCCCCGCGACGGCACGGGGCGACCGTTGACGCGGACGCCGTTGCGGCTGCCGAGGTCGACCACGCTCACCTCGCCCGCGTCGGACACGCGGATGCGCGTGTGCTCGCGCGACACGAGCGGGTCCTCGATCGTGATGTGGCAGTCGGGGCTGCGGCCGATGAGGATCTCCGGGCCGACGAGGTCGAACTCCTGAAGGAGAAAGCGCAGACGGTAGCGAGCCAATGTCCCTCCAGAGCGCGGGCGAGTTGCGCAGCATAGCGACCGGTGCGCCGCGCCGTCAAACGGGCGCATCCCGAGCGCCGTGGGCCTGCGTGCGAGGTGTCTTGCGCCGACCGACTGCTTGCCGATGCGCGCGGCCTCCCCGCGCGGGTGGGCCCGTGCTAGCGTCGGCGCGTGCCCGACGCCCCGCTGCGCGACGACGACGCCACTTCCGCCGCGATCGAGGCCCTGCTGCGCGAGGTCGCGCGCCCCCTCCTCGCGCGCGACGGTGGCGGCGTAGACCTCGTCTCGGTGCACGGTGCCGAAGTCGTCGTGCGGTTGACGGCGGCCTGCGCGGGCTGCCCGGGCTCAGGCGTCACCACGGCGCACGTGCTCACGCCGCTTCTGCGCACGGTCGTGGCGGGGCTCGTGCTCCGGGTCGAGCGGGCCCCTTGAACGGGGAGCCCGCGCGACGCGCGGCGCTCAGAGGTCCATGCCACCGAGCGGATCGGCGCCCGCCGCGGGGCGCGCGGGGGCGGGCGCAGGCGGCGTGCCCGCGGGGCGCGCGCCGTTGCGTCCATTCGCAGCGGGGGCGGGCGCATCCTGCCGGTTGCGGATGTTGCCGGTGATGCGATCGACGATGTCGGCGTTGGAATTCGAGGCGGCGGACTCACCCTCCCCCGAGGTCACGGCGTCGACGAGGGCGTGACGCCCGTCGCGCGCCGGCTGCGCGTTGCGGCGGAGCGTCGCGAGGTTGCCGAGCGTCGCCTTCTCTTCGAAGACGAGGCAGAAGAAGCCGTAGAAGCGCGTCTGGTCGACGGCGCGGAGGCGCGTCGCCACGTCCTGCCACTCGAGCCACTGGCGCGACCCGCTGCCCGCGACGAGCTCGCCGCTCGCCTGGCGCGCGGCGCCGTAGCGCGTCTGCAGCGCTTGGCTGAACTGCGCGAAGTCCTGCCCCTGGAAGACCTCAGCGTTGAAGGCCTTGTACCACTTCCAGAGTTTCGCGTTGATGAAGAAGTAGAAGTTCTGGCTGTTGCCGTCGTTCTTCACGAGCAGGCATTCGCTGTTGTTGTGCGTGAATTCGTCGCGGATGAACGAGGCATCCCAGCCCGTGCGGTTCCCGCGGAAGCAGACCTCGCTCTCGCGCAGTCGGCGGATTTCGTCGCCCATCTCGGCGCGGAGGCGGTCTTCCTCGATGGCGCCCGTCGCCTTCGCGAGGCGCGGACGGTAGGCCTCGCGGATCTGACCCTGGAAGAAATTGAGCACCTCGGCGCGGGTCATGCCCCAACGCAGATCACCCATGGCGGGCGAGATGGCCTCGCTCATCGGGGCCTCTGGAGGTGCCGCGGGTGCAGCGGCGGCGGCGCGGCGCCCACGCGGCCCACGGCGCCGCTGTGCGGCGGCCTCCCCGGCGAGAGCGAGCACAACGAGACTCGCGACCATGGCGACGACGACGGCCTTCTTCATCCCATCCTCCAGTGTGCGCGCGACCTTATCACACGGTGCTCCGGCACGTGCCGCGGCGTCGGACGGGGGGCAACGCGCGGGGATTCACACGGGCTCGTCGGCGACCGTCGCCGCGCGCTCGAGGTCGAGAAAGAGCAGCGTCCCGCCCGCGACCGCGGCGGGCATGAAGAGCAGGTTCACGAAGGGCACGAAGAGAAAGAGCCACACCCCGGTCCCGAACCCGAACATCGGCCAGAAATGCCGCCGCACGACGGCGGCGCGGGCACGCAGCCCGCGGTTGCGGCGCGACGCGGGCCAGTCGATGTAGTCGACGCTGAAATAGAGGGCCGTGAACGCGAAGCCGAGCACCGCGTAGACGGCCTGCCCGAGCACGGGGACGAAGAGCGAGGCGACGAAGAGCGGCCCCATCACGGCCGCGTAGAGCGCGAGCTTCGTGAGTTCGAGCAGCACCGTGCGGATGGCGTCGCGCACGAGGACCTCGAGGGAAAGCGGGGCGCCAGGCGTCCCCGTCACGTGCTCCTCGACGGCCTCGCTGAGCGCGTCGTTGAAGGGCGCGGCGATGAGGCTCGTCGCGAGGCTCAGCACGACGAGGCCGCCGAGCGCGAGCCCGAGGGCGACGAGCCACTCGAGCGCGGCGTGCAGCACCCGCAGCGCATCGGCCCAGAAGCCTTCGCCCGCGGGCGCCGCCCACACCGCCTCGACGATCGCGTCGCGCGCGGCGACGGCGCCCCACACGATCCCCGCCGCCGCGAGCAGCGTGAGGAGCACCGGCGCGCCCCAATACCGCACGAGCCCTGGCCGCTGCAGGTACACGAAGCGCGCGCCGCGGAAGGGGTAGGTCAGCCCGCGCCAGAAACCGATCACGCTGCGTCCCACGGGGGCCGCGACGTCGCGCCGCGCGGAGGCCGCCACCTGGCTCGCGGTGCTCACCACCGCCGCGGCCGCTCTGCGCACGGGCTCCTCGCCGGGGACCGCCACCGCGCCGCTCAGTTCCCCGCGCCCGCGAGTGATCCGCCGCCGGCCGCGAGGATCGCGATGAGGTCCTCGTCGTTGAAGCGCAGCGCGGCGCCGAGATAGAAGTCGCGGCTCGAGTTGAGGTAGTCGTCGACGCCGCCGAGGATCCAGAGGCGCGACACGATCTGGAAGGCGAGGTTCGTGCGCATCCGCGGGTAGGCGCGCTCGCCGAACCCGAACACATCCGTCGTCACCTCGAGGTCGTCGTCGATGAAGTGCAGGTCGAGGCCGACGCCACCGGTCGACTCGATCACGCCGAATCGGAACGTCGCGAACTCGATCCGCTTGGCGAGACCGAGCGAGAAGCGGAACGCGTCGCGCGTCGTGACGGTGTTGACCTGCTGGACGGCAGGCTCGCCGTCCGCGGGCGGGCTGCGGATGATCTCGCTCTGCTCGTAGGTCGTGAGGCCGCGCGGATCGTTGATGAGCTCGATGTAGTAGTAGCGATCTTCGCGCGGCTGCAGGCGCAGCTGCACGTAACTCTTCATGGTGTTCGCGAGGAAATTGTAGTCGGCGCGGAGCTGCACGATCGTCTGCAGGCGCGACACGCCGCCGACGATGTCGCCGAGGCCTTCGGCGACGCCCTGGACCTCGTCGATCAGCGTCTCGTCGCTCGTCAGCCGCCCGATCGCGCCCTCCCCGCGCGCCGTGCGGCCCGTCACGTCGCGGACGTCGGCGAGCACGCCCTCGAGTTCCGTCGCGGAGCGCTGCACGCTCTGCATCGTGTCGGCGAGGCCGCCGACCGTCTCGTCGACCTCGCCGCGGTTGTCGGCGAGCAGCTCGTGGATCTGGACGGTCGAGCGCTCGACGTTCTCGAGGATGCGCGCGAGCTGCGGCGCGGTCTCGCTCACGATGCCGTCGACGCCGCGGATCGCGTGCGCGATGACCTCCTGGTTCTGGCGGATGGTCTCGTTGATCGCGGCAAGCGCGGAGGAGAGGTTCGCGAGCGCCTCGCTCATCCGCCGGCCGCCCTCGTCGGTGCCGAAGGTGCGCTGCATCTGCAAGGTCACGGCGAGCACCGCGTCGCTGATCCGCGCGACGTTCGCGAGGATCGCGTCGGTGCCCGGCGTCTCCTGCGCGGTCCCGATCCGCGCGCCATCCGCGACCTGCGGGCGCGTGGGCGAGCCGGGGTCGATGGCGAGCACGGCCTCGCCGAGGATCGACGCGGTGCGCTTGGCGACGCGGGCGTCGTCGTGGAGCGCGACGCCTTCGCGCACGTGGATGTCGATGCGCGCCTGCGCGCCCCAGAGGCGGATGCGCTCGATGTAGCCGACCTGAATGCCCGCGACGAGCACGCGGGATTTCGGGACGAGGCCGGACGCGTCGCCGAAGACGGCCCACACCGTGTAGCCGCCACCGCTGCCACCGCGCTCGTCGACCGCGCGGTAGACCAGCCAGCTCGCGACCAGCGCGCCGACGACGAGCAGGCCGACCTTGGCCGCGGTCCACGAATCGCGCATCGGCGGGGCAGCGTACGGGTGAGCCCCAGACGTGGCAACCGTACCCCGAGTCGGTGCGCCCGCGGGGGACGTGCCGCAGGGCCGCGGGCAGCGCGCGCCGTTCGGGGCTGCGCGCAGGCCCGCGCGGGCGCTACCATCGCGGCCGGAGCGCGACCGACTCGGACGCGCTCCTCGCTGCGCCCGCACGCGTGCGACCGCGTCGACCGCGAAGCCCGTCACCCCGCTCCGGAAAGCCCGACCCCATGCGCGAATGCCGCTCCAACATCCCACGCGCCGTGCTCGTCCGCGCACGCCACGCCGCGCACGGCGCGCTCGCGATCGCCGCGCTCCTCGTCGCTGCGGGCGGATGCGGGCGACGCCTCGCGAACACCGGCGCCGGCGCCGAGGCCGAGCAGCGTGCGCTCGTCGCGAGCACGCCTGCGCCGCCGAGCACCGCGCAGCCCGAGGGCGCGGCGTGCACCGGCCGCGACGACTGCCCGACCGACCAGCTCTGCATGCGCGGCGTGTGCGGCTACCGGCTCACGAGCGCCGCCGGCGAGGTCCTCGCGGCCGCCGCACGCGCGCAGGTCGAGGCGGGCGATCTCGAGGGCGCGGGGCGCACGTACGAGCAGGCGATCGCGGCCTTCGACGCGGCGGAGGCGCCCATCCCCGCGCGCCTGCTCTGCGGCGCCGCCGCGGCGGCGCTGCGGGCCGCACGCACCCCGGAAGCACGCGAAACTGCGGCCAAATCCGCCGATCTCTGTTTCCGCCGATCGCTGCCCGGAGCGCCTGAGCGCGCCGACGCACAAATCGCGCTCGGGCGGCTCCGCTACGACGGGCTCGACCTCACGCGCTTCGACCGACCCGAGCCGGCGGACCGCTTCTTCTCGGCGCCGCCCTCGCGCCCGACCGTCGACGCGATCGACCTCGCCATCGACCTCACCGAGCAGCCCGATCAGCCGGGCTCCCCGGAGCTGCGCGCAGCCGTGCTCGGCGAGCCCGCGCGCCAGGCGATCGCCGACTGCTTCATCCAAGACTGGGAGCTGCGGCACGAGCGGCAGGCGAGCGCGTCGCTGGTGCTCAAGCTGACCTCACGTTTCCGGGACATGGGCGAATACGACACCTACGAGGCGAGCGTCGAGGTGCAAAAGACGACCCTCGCCGAGGACGGCTTCGAGCCCTGCGTCGCAGGCGCGCTCACCGTCGCGCTCGGCGCCCGGCCGCGGCTGACACGGCTCGTGGCGTGGCAGGCGCCGCTCGAGATCGCCGCGCGGCTCCAGTAAAGGGCCCCGATCGCGCCGCGCGCCGGGCCTCCGCGCGCTCGTGGTACAAGCGGCCGCGATGTCCGACCCCATCGGCCTCGGTCAGGCCGCGGTGCTCGGCGCGCTGCAGGGCGCGACCGAGTTCCTCCCGATCTCGAGCGACGGGCACCTCGCCGTCGGCGCGATGCTCTTCGGCACGACGGAGATGCCGCTCGCGTTCGTCGTGATGCTCCACGCGGGCACGCTGCTCGCGACGCTCCTCGCGTTCCGCGGGGACGTAGTGCAGCTCACCCTCGGGCTCGCGCGCGGGATGCGTGCACCGCGCGCGTGGCTCCGCACCGACGAGGGGTGGCTCACCCTCACCGTGATCGTCGCCTCGGTGCCGACCGCGATCGTCGGCCTTGCGCTCGAAGACGCGGTCGAGGCGTGGGCGGAGGTGAAGTGGATCGTCGGCGTCTGTCTGCTCGCGTCGGCGGGCGCCGTCGCCCTCACCGCGCTCGGGCGCGAGCGCAGCACGCGGCTCTCGCTCGGTGCCGCGTGCGTGCTCGGCGTCGCGCAGGGGCTCGCGGTGCTGCCGGGGCTGTCGCGGAGCGGGTCGACCATCGCGTGCGCGATGCTGCTCGGGCTCTCGGGGCCGGCCGCGTTCCGGCTCTCGTTCCTGCTCTCGTTGCCGGCCGTGGGCGGGGCCGTGCTGCTCAAGGCCCTGCATCCCGAAGCGCTCGCAGGGCTTGGGCCACAGGCGGCCGTCGGCGCGGCGATCGCTTTCGTCGTGGGCCTCGCCGCGATCTGGGCCGTGCGAGAGACGGTGAGCCGCGGCAAACTCTGGCTCTTCGCGCTCTACCTCGTGCCGCTCGGGCTCGCGCTCGTGCTCTGGCAGCTGACCTCTTGATGGGTGCACGCACATGACGACGAACAGCAGCGCGCCGCGCGATGGCGGCGGATCAGACGCGACGCCCCGCGTCTACGCGGTGGTGATGGCCGGGGGTCAGGGGACGCGCTTCTGGCCGCTCTCGCGGGGCGCGCGGCCCAAGCAGCTGCTCCCGCTCGGCGGCGGCGACGAGTCGCTCCTCCGCGCGACGGTGCGGCGCGTCGCAGCGCTCGTGCCGCCCGAGCGCGTGCTCGTCGTGACGGCCGCGAACCTCAAGGACGGCGTGCTCGCCGAGCTGCCCGAGCTGCCGCCCGAGAACGTCCTCGTCGAGCCGCTCGGCCGCAACACCGCGCCGTGCGTGGGCTGGGCCGCGGCGACGATCGCGCGGCGCGATCCCGCGGGCATCCTCGCCGTGCTCGCCGCCGACCACTTCATCGCCGACGAGGCTGCGTACGTCGAGGTGCTTCGCCGCGCGGTGCGCACGGCCGCGGACGGCGAGCTCGTCACGGTCGGCATCCAGCCCACGCGGCCCGAGACGGGCTACGGCTACCTCGAGCTCGGAGGCACGCTCGCGGACGGCGTGTTCCGCGCGCAGCGCTTCGTCGAAAAGCCCGATCGCGCACGCGCCGAGGCGTTCCTCCGCGCGGGGAACTTCCTCTGGAACAGCGGGATGTTCTTCTTCCGCGCCGACGTCGTGCTCGCGGCGATCGAGCGCTTCCTCCCGCAGCTCGCGCGCGGGCTCGCCGCGTTCGACGCGGCCGCGGCGCAGGGCGGAGAAGAGGCGGCCGTCGCGGGCGGCTACGCCTCGCTGCCGAGCGTCTCGATCGACACGGGCGTGATGGAACGCGCCGAGCGCGTCGCCGTCGTGCCGGGCGACTTCGGCTGGTCGGACGTCGGCTCGTGGACGACCGCCTGGGAGCTCGCCGACAAGGACGACGCCGGCAACGCCCTCCCCCACGACGCCGTCGCCATCGACAGCGCGCGCAACTACGTCCGCGCCCCGCACGGCAAGCTCGTCGCGCTCGTCGGGCTCGCGGACCTCGTCGTCGTCGACACCGAGGACGCGCTCCTCGTGATGCCGCGCGAGCGCGCCCAGGACGTGCGCGCCGTCGTCGACGCCCTCCGCGCGCGCGGCGCGGTCGACCGCCTCTGACCCCACGCGATCGCGTCGCCTCGCCCTCCCCCTCGACCGTGTCCACGGAGATCCACGCATGAGCATCGTGAACCCCAACGTCTTTCGCGAATACGACATCCGCGGCGTCGCCGACCGCGACCTGCCCGACGCGCTCGCGCGCGATCTCGGGCGCGCCCTCGGCACCTTCCTCCGCCGCGCGGGCAAACGCCGCATCGCCGTCGGGCAGGACTGCCGCCTCTCGTCGCCCCGCCTGCACGCCGCGCTCACGGAGGGCCTCCTCGAGACGGGGCTCGTGCTCGTCGATCTCGGCATGCAGCCGACGCCGCTCATGTACTTCGGCGTGCACTTCTACGACCTCGACGGCGGCGTGCAGGTCACGGGCAGCCACAACCCGCCCGGCGACAACGGCTTCAAGATGATGATCGGCAAGGCCTCGCTCTTCGGCGCCGACATCCAGGTGCTGCGTGGGCTCATCGAGGCGGGCGACTTCGAGCGAGCGCCCGGCGGCCGCGTCGAACACCGCGATCCGGTGCCGGCCTACGCCGCGTACATGCGCGGCAACGTGCGGCTCGGGCGGACGAACGTGCGCTTCGCCTTCGACGCGGGCAACGGCGCGGGCGGGCGCGCGGCGCTCGCGGCGTTCGAGGCGGTCGGGCTCTCGCCCGAGGCGCTGCTCGTCGAGCCGGACGGTCGCTTCCCCGTCCACCACCCCGACCCGTCGCAGCCGGAGAACCTCACGCTGCTCACCGAGCGCGTGCGCAGCGGCGGGCTCGAGCTGGGCATCGCCTACGATGGTGATGCCGATCGCATCGGCGTCATCACCGCCGAGGGCGAGACGTTGTGGGGCGACAAGCTGCTCATCCTCTACGCGCGCGCGCTGCTCGCGGCGCGGCCGGGCGCGGCCGTGCTCGGCGAGGTGAAGTGCTCGCAGACGCTCTACGACGACATCGCGGCGCACGGCGGCCGCCCGATCCTCTGGAAGACGGGGCACTCGCTCATCAAGAAGAAGATGAAGGAAGAGCACGCGCTCCTCGCCGGCGAGATGAGCGGCCACGTCTTCTTCGCCGATCGCTATTACGGCTACGACGACGCCATCTACGCGAGCCTGCGCCTGCTCGAGATCCTCTCGACGACGCAGCTCTCGCTGCGCGAGCTGCTCGCCGACGTGCCGACGACGCACGCGACGCCGGAGCTGCGCGTCGAGTGCCCCGACGACGTGAAGTTCGACGTCGTCGCGCGGGTGCTCGAGCACTACCGCCCGACGCACGAGCTCGCCGACATCGACGGGGCCCGCGTGAAGTTCGAGGGCGGCTGGGGGCTCGTGCGCGCGAGCAACACGCAGCCTGTGCTCGTGCTTCGCTTCGAGGCGCAGACTGCCGAGCGCCTCGCGGAGATCCGCGCCGAGGTCGAGGCCGTCGTCGCCCGGGCGGGCGGCGGCGCGGTGGGCGGCGCCGCGGCGCACTGACCTCGTCGATCGGCGGGCCCGCGCACGCGGAGAACTGCGGGTTCACGCAGGCGCCGCACACCGCGCAGGCCCGCGCGGCGAACGTTGGGTGCACGCACGGACCGGCCGGCGGATCATCCCGCGCTCAGGTGAACTGAACGGTGATTCATTCCGCGAGAGGGCGCGTTCGATCCAAACTCACGGGGCGCGGGGCACGAGGCGCACGTCGAGGGAGGCGATGCGCGCGCCGCCCTCCTCGCGCCAGTCGCTCGGACCGACGACGACGCGCTGCGGGACGTGCCCCTCGGCGGCCACGAGCAGCTCGAGCGCCGCGTCGGTGCGCACGCCCTCGAGGCGCGCGTCGGGGGCGAGACCGACGAAGCGGTAGACCTTCGCGCCGCGCGGCGTCGTGATGACGCGCACCCGGCCGAGTGCGTCCCCCGGGGCACCGACGTCGGCGGGGAGACGGCTCGGCCCGAGCGCGAGCGCCTCGAAGGGGACTTCGGTCTCACCCCCTTGCAGCGCGAGCTCGTAGCGGGGACCGTCGGGCGTCGCGTCCCACTCGGCGTCCGCGGGGACGACGCCGCGCGAGGCGCCTTGGCCATCGGCGACGACGACGAACTCGCGCGCGACGCCGAGCGGCAGCGGCTCCGTCATGGCGGGCCCGCGCCCGACGAAGGCGAGCACCTGCGCCCCCGCGGGCGTGGCGCGCACGACGACGGAACCCCGGGGCCCGAGGTCGGACGCAGCCACCGCGGCGAGCGGGTCGGGCGCAGGCGCAGGCACGGCGCCGGATGGACCGGCTGCGTCCGACGGTCCGAAGCGCGGCCCCGCGACGAGCCACAGGCCGACGCCGGCGAGGGTCAGGAGCAGCAGCGCGAGCACGGGGAGACGCGGTCCCCGTCGCGCTCGGCGCGGCGCCTCGTCGAGCCCCTCGAGCGAGAGCCGGGCGAGGGGCCGGTGCGCAGGCGACGCAGGCGACGCGACAGACGGCGAAGGCGCGGGCGGCATGGAATCAGACGCAGCGACCGCCGGGGGCGCGGGCGCAGCAGGCGACGCTGCGGGCGCAGCAGGCGCCGCCGGCGACGGCACCGCACGCGGACGAGGCGGGGGTCAGCAGGCGCCGCCGGCGATGGCACCGACGCGGACGAGGCGGGGGTCGCAGGCGCCGCCGGCGACGGCACCGACGCGGACGAGGCGGGGGTCGCAGGCACAGGCTCCGCAAGCGATGCCGTGTGCGTCGCGGGCGCCGACGTCGGTGGCACGGAAGCGGATGCCGCGGGCGCCGCGGACGCTGGCGAATCGGGCGCGGCGGCGTCCTCCTCGGCCTCCTCCGCGGCGAGCGCGGCGAGCGCGGCCGCGAGCGCGGACGGGGACACGTCCGACTCCGAAGGCGGAGGCCCGTGGCCGATGGACGGCGGCGCCTCGGGCGCTGGAGGAGCTGCGCCGAGCAGCGCGTCGAGGTCCTCGTCGAGCCCGTCGACGGCAGCGGGCGCGTCGTCCGACGCCGCAGGACGCAGCTCACGGACCGACTCCCGCACGAGGCGCGCGAGCACGCGTCGGGAGGCCGCGCGGTTGAGCGGCATGAGCGCGCGCGCGAGCGCGTCGCGCACGGCGTCGAGCGAGGGCGACTCCCGCGTCTCGACGAGCGCGAGCAGCGCCGCGGGCACCCCGGGGCCGGCCGCGACGAGCAGCTGTGCGAGCAGCGCGAGCAGCGCGCGCGCGGCGTCTGCGTCGTTCGCGGCGGACGCACCGACGACGCGTACCTCTCCATCCGCGCCGATGCGCACGTCGCGGCCGCCCGCGACCGCAGGCGCCTCGAGCAGGCGCTCGCACGCCGCGAGCGCGACGTACGCGCCGATCTCGAACGGCAGGGCGGCGCGTCGCTGTTTGAGCGCGGCGACGAGTGTCTCGACGCTCGTGCCGGCGGCGCCGCTCACGCGCCCACCGCGGGGCCCCGCGGGCCCGGCCGCACGCGCACGCCATGCCCCGCGAGATAGGATTTCACGGCGCCCACGCTGTGTTCACCATCATGGAAGATGGACGCCGCGAGCGCGGCATCGGCCCCGCCCTCGGTGAGCCCTGCGAGCACGTGCGCGAGCGTCCCGACGCCCCCCGAGGCGATGACGGGCACGCTCACGGCGTCCGCGACCGCGCGCGTGAGCGGGAGGTCGTAACCGTCGCGCGTGCCGTCGCGGTCCATCGAGGTGAGGAGGATCTCGCCCGCGCCGAGCGCCACGACGCGACGCGCCCAGTCGATCGCGTCGAGCCCGGTGGCCGTCCGCCCGCCGTGCGTGAAGACCTCCCAGCGCGCGGGCTCGCCGGGGCCGCTCACGCGCCGCGCGTCGATGGCGACGACGATGGCCTGCGCGCCCCACGCGCCGCTGACGCGCTCGATCAGCGCGGGGTCGCGCACCGCCGAGGTGTTGATGGAGACCTTGTCCGCGCCCGCATGCAGCAGATCGCGCACGTCGTCGGGCTGGCGCACGCCGCCGCCGACGGTGAGCGGCACGCGGACGGTCGCCGCCGTGCGCTCGACGATGTCGAGCAGGATGCGGCGCTCGTCGCTCGACGCGGTGATGTCGAGGAAGGTGATCTCGTCGGCGCCCTCGGCGTCGTAGCGCGCGGCGCACTCGACCGGGTCCCCCGCGTCGCGCAGCCCCACGAACTGCACGCCCTTCACGACGCGGCCGTTCTTGACGTCGAGGCAGGGGACGATGCGCTTCGCGAGCATCAGCGCGTCTCCCCGCGACACACCGCGAACGCGTCGGTGAGCGTGAAGGCCCCCGAATAGAGCGCGCGGCCGCACACCGACGCGCGCACGCCGGCGTCACGCAAGGCAGCGAGGTGCGAGAGCGCGCCGATGCCGCCCGAGGCGATGACCGTCGCGCGGAGCCCGCGTTGCAGCGCGGCCGTCGCGGCGACGTCGGGCCCAACGCTCGTACCATCACGCTCGATGGCAGTGAACAGCACCGCGGCGACGCCCCAGGCGTCGACCTCGCCCGCGAGCGCCGCGGCCTGCACGCCCGTGCCCTCGAGCCAGCCCTCGACCTTCACCTCGCCCGCCTGCGCGTCGATCGCGACGACGACCCCGCCCGGCCGCGCCGCCGCGAGGTCCCGCACGAGCGACGGATCCCGCACCGCCGCCGTGCCGAGCACGACGCGCTCGACGCCCGCCGCGAACCAGCGCTCGGCGCTCTCGCGCGTGCGGATGCCACCGCCGACCTGCACGCGCAGGGGCGCGGCCGCGAGGATGCGCTCGATGACGGCGACGTTGCCCGGGCGCCCGTCGCGCGCTCCGTCGAGGTCGACGACGTGCAGGCGCGTCGCGCCCGCCTCGTGGAAGCGGCGCGCCCACGCCGCCGGGTCGTCGCCGTAGACGGTGGCGGCGTCGTAGCGGCCCTGGTGCAGACGCACGACCTGCCCGCCAAGCACGTCGATCGCGGGAATCAGCTCCATCGCCCCGCCTCCCAGCGGCCGCCCGCGAGGAAGCGCGCGAGCAACGCCGCGCCCTCGTCCTGGCTCTTCTCCGGGTGAAACTGGCACGCGAACACGTTGTCGCGCGCGATGGCCGCGCAGAACTCGCCGCCGTAGTCGGCGGTGCCGACGACGAGCGACGCGTCCGTGGGCACGCAGTGATACGAGTGCACGAAGTAGAACCACGCGGCGTGCGGCACGAGCGGATGCGCGCCGCGGACCTCGTTCCAGCCGATGTGCGGCACCTTGAGGCGCGCGCCCGTCTCGGCGTCGACGAGCCCCGGCGGGAAGCGCACGACCTCCCCCGCGAAGACGCCGAGCCCCGCAGCGCCCGGCGCCTCCTCGCTCCGCGCGAAGAGCGCCTGCATCCCGAGGCAGATCCCGAGGTAGGGGACCCCCGCCGCGATGCGCTCGCGCAACACCTCGCCGCGCGCCCCGGCGAGCGCAGCCGCACAATCGCGGAACGCGCCCTGCCCCGGCACGACGAGTCGCGGCGCCGACCGGAGCACGTCGGGCTCGCCCGAGATCGTCACGCGCGCCCCCGCCCGCTCGAGCGCCCGCGCGACGCTGCGGATGTTACCGAGCCCGAGATCGACGAGCACCACCGCCGGCGCGCTCATTCCGTGAGCGTCCCCTTCGTCGACGGGATGGCCCCGGCGGCGCGCGGATCGGGCGCGGACGCCTCGCGCAGCGCGCGCGCGAGCGCCTTGAACGACACCTCGACGATGTGGTGCAGGTTCTCCCCCGCGTGCAGCACGACGTGCAGGTTGCACTGCGCCCCGCGCGCGAACGCCTCGAAGAAGACCTCGGCGAGCTCGACGTCGAAGTCGCCTATCTTCGCCTTGGGGAGCGGCACCTTCCACACGAAGAACGGGCGCCCCGAGAGGTCGATGGCCGCGGTCACGAGCGCCTCGTCCATCGGCAGGGTGGCCGAACCGTAGCGACGGATGCCCGCGCGTTCGCCGAGCGCCGCGGCGACGGCGCGACCGATCACGAAGCCGAGATCTTCGGTCGTGTGGTGACCGTCGATCTGCGTGTCGCCCTGCGCCTCGACGACCAGATCGAGCAGCCCGTGCCGTGCCAGCTGCTCGACCATGTGGGTCAGGAAGGGCAGCGGCGTCGCGACGCGATAGGTGCCGCTACCGTCGAGATCGAGCTCGACGCGGATGCGCGTTTCCTTCGTGTTCCTTTCGATCTCGGCGCGGCGTGTCACGGCCGCGCGACGATAGCACGCAGCGATCGCCGCACCGCCTTCGCGGCCGTGCACCCCGCGCCGCGCGCGTCCATGATCGCGGCGATGTCCCCGCGCGCCCTCGCCCTCGCGCTCGCGCTGCCGTTCGCGACGCTGACCGTCGCGGCGCTGCGCCCCGGCCCCTCGTCGGCGCAGCCTGTCCCGAGCGCGCCGAGCCTCGAGCGCGTCGCCGGGTCATGCGGCGAGCTCACGCCCGGCAGCCAGCCGCCACTCTTGACGTTGTCCGCGACGGTGCGCCGCGGCGTGGTGCGCGTGCGCGTGCGCCACTACGTCGCTCCCTGCGCGCCCCCGCCCGAGTTCCGCCTCGAGGTCGCACCCCGGCCCGACGCGTCGGGTTCGACGCCGATCACGCTCCACGCGCTCGCCCCGACGGGCCCCTCGGTCGCGCGTTGTCTCTGCACGCACCAGCTCGACTACGCGGTGCGCGGCCTCCCCGCGGGGCGGTTCGCGCTGCGCGTCGAGGCGGGGCGATCGCGCCTCCCCAGCGGCGAGCCCGGGGCTGCCGGCGCCCGCTACGCGCGCGTCGCGTTGCAGATCCCCTGAGCGCGCCGCGCGATCGTGTTGCCGCAGCGCGCGGCGTCCCCTATCTCTCGCGACCCGCGCCCCCCCGCGTCCCCCGGCGCCGCGCGCACCCACGAGCCTCCCATGCCCACCGAAGCCCAGCGGCGACGCACGTTCGCCATCATCTCGCACCCCGATGCGGGCAAGACGACGCTCACCGAGAAGCTGCTGCTCTACGGAGGCGCCATCCACACGGCCGGCGCCGTGAAGGCGCGCCGCGCGCAGAAATCCGCCACCAGCGACTGGATGGAGCTCGAGAAGAAGCGCGGCATCTCGATCACCTCGAGCGTCCTGCACTTCAGCTACGGCGGCATCGAGTACAACCTGCTCGACACGCCGGGCCACCAGGACTTCAGCGAGGACACGTACCGCACGCTCATCGCGGCCGACTGCGCGATTATGCTCATCGACGCCGCGAAGGGCATCGAGGCCCAGACGCGCAAGCTCTTCGACGTCTGCCGCCAGCGCGGCACGCCCATCGTGACGTTCGTGAACAAGCTCGATCGGCCCTCGCGCGACCCGTTCGAGCTGATGGCCGAGCTCGAAGACGTCCTGAAATTGCATACGGTTCCGCGCACCTGGCCGATCGGCTCGGGTGATCGCTTCCGCGGCGTCTACGACCGCGAGAAGCGCGAGGTCATGCTCTTCGATCCGGGCAGCAAGGGCGGCCGCGCGCCCGTGAAGGCCGTGAAGGGCTTCGACGATCCGGAGATCGACCGCACCGTCGGCGCCGAGCTCGCGCAGGAGATGCGCGAGGGCGTCGAGCTGCTCGAGGGGGCCGGCGAGGGCTACGACCGTGAGCGTTTTCTGCGGGGCGAGCAGACGCCCGTCTTCTTCGGCAGCGCGCTCACGAACTTCGGCGTCGAGCCGTTTCTCGAAGCGTTCGCGGACATCTGCCCGCCGCCCGGCCCGCGCGAGACGAGCATCGGCACGGTCCAGCCCGACGACCCGCGCTTCACGGCGTTCATCTTCAAGGTGCAGGCGAACATGGACCCGGCGCACCGGGACCGCATCGCCTTCCTCCGCATCTGCTCGGGCAAGTTCGAGGGCGGGATGCGCGTCTGGCACCACCGCCTCGGCAAGGAGGTCCGCCTCGCGCGCGCGGAGCAGTTCTTCGCGCAGGATCGCGAGGCGATCATGGAGGCCTGGGCGGGCGACGTCGTCGGCCTCTTCGATCCGGGGATCTTCCGCATCGGCGATACGCTCGCGACGGGGGGCCCGCTCTCGTTCGACTCGGTCCCACGCTTCTCGCCCGAGCACTTCGCCCGCCTGCGACTGCGCGATCCGATGAAGCGCAAGCAGTTCGTGAAGGGCGTCGAGGAGCTCTCCGAGGAGGGCACCGTGCAGGTGTTCACGCAGAAGGGCCGCGAGAAGGACCCGATCATCGGCGTCGTCGGCAAGCTCCAGTTCGAGGTGCTGCAGTACCGCCTCGAGCACGAGTACGGCGCGAAGATCGAGCTCGAGCCGCTCGGCGTCTCGCTCGCGCGCTGGGTGTCACGCACCGACGGCGGCCCCGCGCCGACGACGAACGACCTCGAGGAGGCGCGCGTCTCCATCGGTGCGTTCGACGTCGACGGACGCTCCGTCGCGCTGCTCCGAGACGAATACGAGCTGCGCCGCGTCACGCGCGACAACACCGCGTGGACGTTCGAGGCGACGGCACCGATGCGCGCCGCCGACGCGAAGTCCTAGCGGCCTGCGCCGCGGAGGCGCACCGGAGGCCAGCGCCGCCCCTCAGGGGCGGTGCTTCTTCCACTCCTCGACGAACTCCCAGTCGGCGATGAGGTGCTTCTTCAGGAGCACGCTCAGGAGCGCGGCGAACATCGACTCCCAGGTCGCGTCGCCGAGCACTGCGCTCACGTCGGCACCGGCCGCGCGGGCACGCAGGGCCGCGACGAGATCCGCCGCGGTGAGCGTGTCCGCGACGCCGGCGGGCGCGCCCTGCTCCGCCTCGGCGATGCGCTTCTCGCCGGGGGACGGGAGCGCGATCGAGGTGCCATCGAGCAGGGTGATGGCGATCATGCGCGGACGCGACGCAGTGCGGCGCAGCCCCGCCGACGGCGTCTCGCGCGGCGCGGCGGGCTCAAGCGGCAAGGCAGGCTCGAGCGGCGGCGCGGTTGTCGGGGGCGCGGGCACCGCAGGCGCAGGCGCAGGCGCGACGGGCGCGGCGACGACCGGCCGCTCGGCGCGGGCACTGCCGGCGCGGGCACTGCCGGCGCGGGCACTGCCGGCGCGGGCCCGAGGAGGGCAGGCTGCGCGCGCGGCGCGGGGGCGGGCTGACCCCCGTAGTACGCGCGGATCGCCTGCCGGATGTCGCTCGGCGCCGCGACCATCGGCCGGACGGGCAGGCCCGCGGCGGCGGACACGGCGGCGATGGCCTCCTCGTTCGTCGGGTCGTCCATCGCGACGAAGAGCGTGTCCCCGTCGCGCCGCACCGCGCGCACGTAGACCGGCACGACGCACCAGCGCTCCGCGAGCTCGCGCGGCACGTGGTTCAGCAACGCGCGCGTGAAGTCCACATGGTGCAGCGAGACCCACGGGACGCTGAGCTGGTTCGACAGCGTCTGCGTGAGCTGGTTCTCGGTGACGAACCCCTCCTCGACGAGGATCTCACCGAGCCTCCCCGGGCGCGCCCCCTGCAGGGCGAGCGCCTGGTCGAGCTTGTCGGGCGTGAGCATGTGCGACTGCACGAGCATGTCGCCGAGGCGCGGGCGCTGGGTCATCGGTCGTCTCCGTGTGCCGGCGCGGCCGCGCCGGGCTCGTCCGCGGCGATGTCGCGCGTCGCCGCCTCCACACCCGCCTCCGCGGACCCGCCGCGCTCATCCGCGGCCTCGCGCCGCCGCGCCGCCCGCGACGCCGCCGCACGCGCCTCGCGCCGCCGACCCACCGCGTAGAGCACCCACGCGATCAGCCCGGTCACGACCAGCGAGGCGAAGCACCCGACGAAGAGCAGGAAGTAGAGCGTCCCGGCGACCACGGAGCCGCTCTAGCACGCGCGCTGCTACTTCGCGGCCTTGAGTTGCGCCTCGACGCCCGCGAGTTTGGCCTCGAGCGCGGCGCTTCCGGGATCGTGCCGCAGCGCGATCTGCAGGTTGAGCCGCGCGGTCTTGAGGTCGCCGGTGCGGAGCGCCTGCTCGGCCTTCATCACGAACGGGCGGGCCTGCGGGCTCTGCACGGCGGGCGCGCCGTTTGGGGCGGGCGCGCGCTTCGATTTTCTCGCCTGTTCGGCGTCGAAGCGCAGCTTCCCCGCGGCGAGCTGCGCGTCGTAGGCCCGGCGCGTCACCGGGTCCTGCAACACGCGGTAGGCCTCGGCGCCGCGACGGTAGATCCGCGCGGCACGCTCGCGCTTGTCGTCCGCGGCGTCCGCGTGGCGATCCGGGTGAAACTTGAGGGCGAACCCATGAAACGCCCTGCGGATGACGTCCGGTCCGGCGTCGTCCGCGACCCGCAGCAGGGTGTAGTAGTCGAGGAGATCGAGCCGATCGCCGTCACCCATCTCAGCGCCCCAGCTTCTTCACCTGCCGCGCGGTCGCCGCGGCGATGGCCGCCTCATCGAGGCCGCCGACGAGCCTGATGCGCACGGCCTGCTCCTGCCCGGTCTCGACGTCCCGCGCCCGCACCCCGAGCGTCCCGTCCGCGTCGAGCACGAACGTCACCTCGATCTGGACGAGCCCGCGGGTCGCCGCGCGCAGGCCGCTCAGCGCGATCTCGCCGAGTTCCTGGTTGTCTGCGAGCTTGCGCGACTCGCCCTGGCAGATGCGGACGCTCACCTCGGTCTGCCCGTCCTGCCCGGTCGAGAACACGCGCGTCTGCTCGACCGGGATGGCGGCGTTCCGCGCGATGACGTGCTCGCAGTAACCGCCTACCGTCTCGATGCCGAGCGAGAGCGGCGTGACGTCGAGGAGCAGCGGCGCTGGCCCCGCCGGGAGCGGAAGGAGATCCGGCCCCGGGGCCTGCAGCGGCAGTGGCGGCGCAGCCTCGGTCAGCGGCAGTGAGAAGGGCTCCAAGCGCGGCGGAAGCGGCAGCGGCGGGAGCGGTTGCCACGCGGGCAGCGCCGGCGCGAGCACGGGCGGCACCCCAGCACCGGGCAGCGTTGCGCGGGGCGCCGACGGCTCCGCCGCCCCAGGTTCGGGCAGCTCGAGCCAAGCGAGCGGATCCTCGCTGAGATCGAACGCGCCGGACTGCGGCGCAGCCGGCAGCGGACGGCGCGGGCAGCCGGCGGCGCAGCCGGCAGCGGCGGCCGCGTCGGCAGCGGCGGCGCGGGAAGCGGCGGCCGCGGCGCAGGCAGCGGCGGCGCCGCGTGCGGCGGCAGTGGCGGCGCGGCGCAGTGGCGGCGCGGGCAGTGGCGGCGCGGGCAGTGGCGGCGCGGGCAGTGGCGGGGAGCGATCGGCCGGCGCGTCGCCTCGGGCCGCACCCCCTCGCGCGGGGCCTCGACGGCGACGCTCGCCGCGATGATGACCGCGCCCACGCTGCGCGGCAGCTCGGGCTCCGGACGCACCGTGGTGGGCGTCGCGGACGCAGCCACGCCCGGTCGCGACGACGGGAACGCGAGGGGCGGCACCGACATCGGCTCGGGGCGGTGCGTCAACGGCAGCGCGGGCGCGGGGGGCGACGCCTCAGGCGGCACGGACTGCGGACGCGGCGTGAGATCGAGCTCGACGTCCATCGGCGCTTCGGCGCCAGGAGCCTCGAGGCCCAGCTTCGACACGCCGGGACGCGTGCGCGCTTGGTGCGCGTCTTCGGCGAACTCCTCGAAAAGACTCGTGTTTCCGGCGTCCGACGACGGAGCGACCGTCGGGGCCTGCGGCGCGGGCGGACGCGACGCGGCCGGGATCGACGCGGGGCGGAGCGTGGGCGGCGGGAGCGTCCGCGGCGGCGCCGGCGGTCGCATCGATCCGAGCCGCCCGCTCGCGGGCGCGGCCTCGTTCGCGAAGGCGGGCCCGCGCGGACGGCGCAGATCGACCTCCCGCACATCCCCCGCCTGCACCTTCTTCAGCGACACACGCGCGAGCTGCGTGCTGCGACGACTGGTCGGCGCCTGCCCCGCGAGCGAGAGCCCCTGGATCGCCGCGCCCTGCGCGACGACGAGATCCGGATCGATGTGCGCGAGGGGCTCGCGCGCGAAGTATTCGCGCACCATCGAGCGCACGAGCGGGATGCGGGTCGTGCCGCCGACGAGGATCACGTTGCCGAGCTGCGTCGGCCGCACGCCCGCGACGCGCATCGCGTCCTCACAGACCTCGAACGAGCGCGCGATGAGCGGCCGCATGAGCCGCTCGAGGGCGGCGCGATCGAAGCCGAAGTCGAGGTCGATCGATCGCCCGCCCGAGTCGTACGCGAGCTCCTCGAGCTTCAGCTGCACCTCCGCCGCCGACGAGAGCTGGCACTTCGCCCACTCGGCCGCCGCGCGCAGCCGCTCGTAAGCCTGCGCGTCACGGCGCGCGTCGAAGCGGTGCCGGTCGAGCGCCTCCGAGGCCATCACGTCCGCGACGAGCACGTCGATGTCGTCGCCCCCGAGGAAGGTGTCGCCCGCCGTCGCGATGACCTCGAAGACGTCGCCCGAGAGCTCGAGGATCGTGAGGTCGAAGGTGCCGCCGCCGAAGTCGTACACCGCGATGCGCTGCTGCGCGCCGCGCCCATAGCCGTACGCGAGCGCGGCCGCCGTCGGCTCGTTGAGGATGCGCAGCACCTCGAGTCCGGCGATGCGCGCGGCCGCCTTCGTTGCGCTGCGCTGCAACTCGTTGAAGTTCGCCGGGACGGTGACGACCGCGCGCGTGCACTCGCGCCCGAGCGCCGCCTCGGCGACGTCGCGCACCTTGCGCAACACGAACGAGCTGATCTCGGGGAGCGGATACGACTCGCCGCGCGCCTCGACGACGGTCATCCCCGTGAGCTGCCCGGGCGCGAGCGTGAACGGGAAACGCTCCCGCGCGCGTGCGACCTCCGGGCTCGCGAAGGGGCGCCCGATCAGGCGTTTCACGGAGTAGATCGTGTTCTTCGCGTCGAGCAGCCGCCGCTCACGCGCGGGGTAGCCGACGTGCACGTCGCCCTCCGGGCCGAAGGCGACGACCGAGGGGACGAGCGTGTTTCCGTCCTCGTCCCGCAGGACCCGGACGCCCCCCGGTTCGGCGATCGCGACGACGGAGTTGGTGGTGCCGAGATCGATGCCGAGGACGGGTTCTGTCATCTCGCTAACTCTTTTCTACACGGTCTCGGCGGGCGCCTCCACAGGAGAATCGGCGCCCTCCCCCGTGCGCAGCGCGACGAGCGTCGCGTCGTACCAGCGCGAGACCACCGTCGGGAACGGCCACATCCACCCATAGGCAGGGCCCGTGAACTGCGCGAGGATGCGCGCGCGGAGCGCGGGCTGCTCGGCCGCCGCGAGGCCGTACACCTCGGCCGTCGCGCGCAGCGTCTCGGAATAGGCCTCCCACTCGAGCCGCGCACGCCCCCACGCGAGGCCGAGCGGCAGGATCGGCACGAGATAACGCCACGCCATCCCGAGGTACCCGTACCGCCGGAACTGCCGCAGGTGCACGGCCTCGTGGCGCAGCACGCAATAACGCGGGAGGTCGTCGCGCGAGTCCCAGTCGGACGGCACGTAGAGGGAGACGCCGAGCGTCGTCACGTACTGCGTCAAGTAGGCCGACTGGCCGCCGAGCGTCACGATCCGCAGCGCGACGTCGATCGCGCGCGAGAGCGGGTCACGCTGCTTGGCGATCACGCGGAGCCCGGGGAACTCCCGCCGCAGCGCGTCGAGGAAGGGACCGCAGCGCCCCGCAGCCCGCGTCGGCGCCGCGCGCCCCGTCATCGTCGGCGACCCGTCACGGTCGGCGGCTCGCCGGCTCCCGGCGTCCCGTGACCGTCGGCTATTCGTCGGCGCCCGGCGCGCCATCCGACCCGCCCGCGACCGCAGTCGCGTCAGCGCCGCCCGCGGCCTCGTCGAGGCTCGCCGGGACGCCCGGGCCCGCCGCGTCGACCGGCGCATCGACCGCCGCGCCCGCCGTCACCGCCGCGTCCTCGTCGTGGTCGGCCATCGGCTCGACGTCGACGACGCGCTCGCCCTCGCCGAGCCGGATCACGCGCACGCCCTGCGTGTTGCGGCCCGCCTCGCGGATCTGCGCGACGTGCGTGCGGATGATCTGGCCCTTGTCGGTGATGACCATGACCTGATCGGCCGGCCGCACGAGGCAGAGCTTGACGACGCTGCCATTCCGCTCGCTCGCGTCCATCGCGATGATGCCGACGCCGCCGCGGTTCTGCAGGCGCCACTCCTCGACGGGCGTGCGCTTGCCGTAGCCGC
This sequence comes from Polyangiales bacterium, assembly GCA_964202905.1. Taxonomy (GTDB): domain Bacteria; phylum Myxococcota_A; class Polyangia; order Polyangiales; family JADJQN01; genus CAIUAC01. The sequence continues at coordinate 58,411 of CAXNJO010000011.1, read as the reverse complement.
TCGCGCTCACCGCGAGCACCTGTTGCGTCGCCTCGTCGTCGACGACGTCCATGCCGATGACGGTGTCCCCGTCACGGAGGTCGATGCCGCGCACGCCGGCCGAGACGCGCCCGGTCGCGCGGACATCCGTCGCCTCGAAGCGGATCGACATGCCGCGCGCGGTGCCGATGAGGACCTGCGCGCTCTCGGAGACGACGCGGGCCGCGAGCAGCGCGTCGCCCTCGTCGATGAGCACGCCGATGATGCCGTTCTGCCGAATGCTCGAGTAAGCGTCGAGGCTCGTCTTCTTGACGGTGCCGAGCTTCGAGCCGGTGAGCAGGTACGCGCCCTCGGTGAACGCCTTCACCGACACGATTGCGGCGACCTTCTCGCCCTGCTCCATCCCGACGAAGTTCACGATCGCCCGGCCGCGCGCCGCGCGCGACGCCGCGGGGATCTCGTAGACCTTCTTCAGGTAGGCCTTGCCCTTGTCGCTGAGCACGAGCAGGTGCGAGTGGTTCGTCGAGACGAAGACCTGGTTGACGAAGTCCTCGTCGCGCGTGTCCATCGCGCGCGTCCCGCGCCCGCCGCGCCCCTGCGCGCGGTACTCGGTGAGCGGCACGCGCTTGATGTAGCCCAGGTGCGAGACCGTCACGACGACGTCCTCGTCGGCGACGAGGTCTGCGACGTCGATGTCGCCCTCCTCGGCGACGATCTCGGTGCGGCGCGCGTCGCCGTAGCGCGCGCGGATCTCGATGAGCTCGTCGGCGATGACCTTCTGCATCACGCCCGCGTCCGCGAGGATCGACTCGAGGTGCGCGATGCGGTCCGAGAGCTCGCCGTACTCGGCCGCGAGCTTCTCGCGCTCGAGCCCGGTGAGCCGGGCGAGGCGCATGTCGAGGATCGCCTTCGCCTGCCGCTCGCTGAGCCGGTAGTCGACGCGCTCCCGCGCGACGGCGATCTCCGCCTCGGGCCGCCCCGCGCGCCGCACGAACTCCTCGAGTCCGCGCAAGGGGAGCTGCATGAGCCGCGTGCGCGCGACCTCGGGATCGGGCGACTCGCGGATCGTGCGGATCACGAGGTCGATCTCGGTGGTCGCCATGCCGAGCCCCTCGACGATCTCGCGGGCCGCGAGCGCGGCGCGGAGATCGAAGCGGGTGCGGCGCGTGACGACCTCGCGGCGGTGCTCGATGAAGTGCTCGAGCGCCTGTTTGAGGCTGAGCACCTGCGGCTGCCCGGCGACGATGGCGAGCGCGTTCACGCCGAACGTCGTCTGCAGCGCCGTCTGCTGGTAGAGCTGGTTGAGCAGGACCTGGCTCGCGACGTCGCGCTTGAGCTCGATGACGACGCGCATGCCCTGGCGGTCGGACTCGTCGCGCAGGTCGCTAATGCCCTCGACGCGCTTCTCGCGGACGAGCTCCGCGATCTTCTTGAGCAGCTCGGCCTTGTTGACCTGGTACGGCAGCTCCGTGATCACGATCATCTCGCGATCGTTGCGGTTGCCGGGGATCGGCTCGACCGTCGCGCGCGCGCGCATCACCACGCGGCCGCGGCCCGTGTGCAGCGCCGCGCGGATCCCGGAGGTGCCGTAGATGAACCCCGCCGTGGGGAAGTCCGGCCCCTTCACCCCGAGGCGCCCCGTCTCCGGGTCGTCGACCATCAGCGCGTCGATGCCGATGCTCGGATCGTCGAGCAGGCGCAGCGTCGCGTCGAGGATCTCGGAGAGGTTGTGCGGCGGGATGTTCGTCGCCATGCCGACGGCGATGCCGCCCGAGCCGTTGACGAGGAGGTTCGGGAAGCGCGCGGGCAGCACGCTCGGCTCCTCCTCGGACTCGTCGAAGTTGGGGACGAAGTCGACCGTCTCCTTCTCGATGTCGGCGAGCAGCTCGGAGGCGAGCCGCGCCATGCGGACCTCCGTGTAGCGCATGGCCGCCGGCGGATCGCCGTCGACCGAGCCGAAGTTCCCCTGACCGTCGATGAGCGGGTATCGGAGCGCGAAGTCCTGCGCCATGCGGACGAGCGCGTCGTAGACGCTCTGGTCCCCGTGCGGGTGGTACTTGCCGAGGACGTCGCCGACGATGCGCGCGGACTTCTTGTGCGCCTGGTTCCAGAGGACCTTCTGGTCCTGCATCGAGTAGAGGATCCGGCGGTGGACGGGCTTGAGGCCGTCGCGCACGTCCGGGATGGCCCGCCCGACGATGACGCTCATCGCGTACCCGAGGTACGAGGAGCGGAGCTCTTCTTCGATCGAGACGGGGATCTTCTGCGCGAGGTCGGTCATGGGCGGCGGCGACGCTATCACGGGCTCCACGGCGTCGCACGCACGCACGCGCGCGTAACAAAGAGGCCGGATGCGGCCCGAGGCGCCCCGCCGACATGCAACATCGTTGCGGACTCACGCCAACTTCGTTGCATCGTGCGCCGCTCCCGCACGGGGAAAACACCGTCGTCCCGTGGACGCGGAGGTCGGCCCCGGCTTTGCTTGGGCGCGGAGCGGGCGTGCGACGCCCGGGGAGACACCATGACGGCACGGCGCGCGGGATGGACGGGGGAGATCGGGGCGGGGCTGCAGCGGGGCCTGCGGGCCGCGGCGCTCGCGATCGCGCTGCTCGGGACGGCTGCCCTCGGGGCCGCGTGCACGGCGCCGACGCTGCCGCTGCCGCCGCCCGCTGCGCTCGCCGCGACGAGCCCCGACGCGGCGACCGGGCTCGTCACGGTGACGGGCGAGGTGCTGCCGGACGCGTTCGTGTCGTGCCTCAACGTCCGCCTCGCGTCCGGCGTCATCGTGCGGGCCGACGCAGCGGGGCGCTTCCGCCTCGAGATCCCCGCGCAATCGGGGGACTCGCTGCTCGTGTGGCAGCAGCGCGGCAACGACCGCGGCCCGTACACGGAGCTCTGCATCGACTGCGTGGTCCGCGATCGCTGAGTCCACGCGCGCACGGCGGACGCTTTTTTGACGACATTGGCGTCGTTGTCTTACACACACCCTCAGGGCAGCACACGGGAGGCGTGATGGACATGGCGATGCGAGACCTCGAGCAGATCCGGGAGCGTGATGAGGGGGCGGGGCGCCGCCTGGGGCTCTACGCCCTCGGCACGGTGGCCGCGGCCGGTCTGGTGTTCGCGGTGGGCGCGTTCGTCACCGACCGGGCAGGCGCGGCGGAAGGCCCGTCGCAGGACCCGCTCGCGCGCCTCGATGCGCTCGAGGGCCTCGCCCCGGCGCCGACGCCGGTCCCGGTCCCGCCCCCGCTCGAGCGGGAGTCGCTGACCTTCCCCGCGGCGCTCACGGAGGCGGAGGACGCGCGCCCCGAGGTCGACGCCGCGCTCGCTGCCGCTGGGGCCGAGGCCGCCGCGCTCCGCGACTTCCCAGCGCGCGCCGACGGTGCAGCGTCCGTCGTGCCGACCTCGCTCCCCGCGGCGGTCGCGGCGGGCAGCGCGGCCCGCGTCTTCACGCGCCCCGCCGCCGACGCGCTCGTCGCCCGCGTCCCTGCCGCCGAGCCCGCCGACGCCCGCACGCCCGCGCACGCCGGGAGCGACGGCGCCTACACGGTGCAGGTCATTTCCTACGACCAGCGCGACGAGGCGGACGCGTTCGCCGCCGCGCTCCGGGTGCGTGGCCACCACGCGTTCACGACGAGCGCCGACATCCCCGGCCGCGGCCGCCACTTCCGCGTGCGCGTCGGTCCGTTCGACACGCTGCACGAAGCCGAAGCCTACCGCCGCGACTTCGAGGCGCGCGAGCGCATGGCGACGATCGTCGTGCGGCGCCCCGACGAGGCGCGCAGCGCCGCCGAGTAGCCGCGCGCGCAGCCTCTCCCGTCCCGAGCGGGCGCCCGGAGTCGCGAAGTCGCGCGCTCCCGGCGCCCGCGCTGTTATCCTCGCCCGCCGATGGACGAAGCGACCTTCCACGCGCTGCTGCAGAAGGGCGAGCAGCACCGCGCGAGCGACGTGCTCTTCAAGGTCGGCCAGCCCCCGGCCTTCCGCATCGGCGGCGAGCTGCACTACCTGCAAGGCGACAAACTCCGGCCGGATCACACGCTGCGCATCGCCGAGCACGTCCTCACGGCCTCCCGCTTCCGCGGGACGCTCGACGACATGCAGCAGTACGACACCGCGTACGGCGTCCCCAACATCGGGCGGTACCGGGTCAACGTGTACCGGCAGCGCGGCACGCTCGCGGTCGCGATGCGCTCGATCCCGCTGCGCATCCCCACCTTCGAAGAGCTCGGCGCGCCCCCGGTCGCGCGCGCCCTCGCCGAAATGGAGCGCGGGCTCGTGCTCGTCGTCGGCGCCGCCGGCAACGGCAAGTCGTCGACGCTCGCGGCGATGGTCGGGCACCTCAACCAGACGCAGCGCATCCACATCGTCACGATCGAGGACCCGATCGAGTTCCTCCACACGGACTCGCTGGCCGCGATCTCGCAGCGCGAGATCGGCATCGACACCGAGGCGTTCGCGACGGGGCTGCGCGCCGCGCTCCGGCAGGACCCGGACGTCATCCTCCTCGGCGAGATCCGCGACGAGGAGACGATGGACATCGCCCTCAAGTCCGCCGAGACGGGCCACCTCGTGCTCTCGACGCTGCACACGCCCGACGTGCCGCGGACCATCGGTCGCGTCATTTCCCTCGCCGGCGACGGCAGCCGACCGACGTCCGAGACGCGCGAGCGCTTCGCCGACAACCTGCGCGGAATCGTCGCGCAGCGCCTGCTGCCGCGCCTCGACGGAAACGGGCTCGTGCTCGCCGCCGAGGTGCTCGTCGTGACGGGGACCGCGCGCGAGTCGCTGCGGCGCCCCGAGGGCAACGTCCCGCTCAAGGACGTGATGGAGCGCGGGACGCACCCCTACGGGATGCAGACCTTCGAGATGGCCCTGAAGGACCTCGTGAAGAGCGGCGCCGTCAGCGTCGAGACGGCGCGCGCGGCCCTCGGCTGATCCCGCCCGGGCGACGCCGAGGGTGGGACATACTCTGTCCCTGCACGCTCCTCACTCGCGCGCGTACGCGCAGTGGCCCTCGCCATCGAGGTGCCCGACGGTCGAGAGGCTCGCGCGGACGAACTCGCGCAGCGTCGGGGCCGCGAGAGGCGCCGAGCCCGGATCGTAGAGCACCGGTGCGCCGGAGGCGTCGCGCAGCGGCGCGCCGGCCGTGTCGCGCAGGTCCGCGAGCGGCTGCGCGGAGAGCGCGTCGAGCGTGACGCGCCCGTCGGCGTCGGCGGCCGCGGCGAGCGCCTCGAGGCGCATCTCGGCGCGCTCGACGACGAGCGAGTCGAAGAAGAGGTGGTCGAGGTGCACCGTCAACGCGACGTCCGTGCGCGCGCCCGGCGTGACGACGACGCCAGGCGTGCCGTCGCGCCCGCTCTCGCAGCGGTCCGCGAGGATCGCATCCGGGAGGTGGAGCTCGAAGGCGATCGCGCGCCCCGCGGCAGAGGTCGCGCTGCCCCTGACGTAGAGCGCCGCGCCGAGCGCGCGCGCATCCGCGCGAGCGTCGCCTCGGGGACGCCGCCGAGGATGCGCGCCCCGGGCGACGGGGCCCGGAGCGCGTACCCGACGCGATCCCAGCGCCGCGCCGGAACGCCTTCACGCTCCCACGCGACGGGGTCGTCGACGCGGAGGGACGCGACGACGTGGTCGACGTCGAGCGGGGCCTCGTCGCCGTCGCCTGCACGGAGACGGAGCGCGGCGACGCCGACGACGACCTCGTCGAAGCGCAGCGACCAGCCGTCGACGAAGCCGACGGTCTCGCCGTCGACCGTGAACGGATAGCCGACCTTCGCGCCCTGCTCGCCGGAGAGCGTCACCCGGAGCGTACCGGTGCCGCCGTCGTCGGCGCCCGTGCAGGCGGACAGCGGGAAGGTGAGGAGCAGCGCGAGCAGGACGAAGAGACGTCTCATCATTGGATATCTTTCAAGATGGTGATTGTTTCGAGACATGCGGCGCGATCAGGGCGTGATCGACGCGGAGAAGGCGGCGAGGCTGCGCGCGCCGAGGTACCAGGCCGTGCGCACCTGCGTCTCGGCGGGGATGGCGCACACCCCATCGGGACCGGGCGCGGGCAGGCGATCGAAGTGCGCGGCCGCGAGCCAGGCGCGCACATGCACGTCGAGCGCGACGGTGACGCCGTCGTCGACGAAGCCGTCGAGCGGGACGCCATCGACGTGCTGCGCGAGGCCGTCGTCGGGGATGTCGAGCCCGCCCGCGAAGGCGATCGACGCTGCGCCGCGCGTCGCGGTGCCGCGGATCCACGCGTGGTGGCCCCGCAGGACGCCGTCCACATCGGCCGCAGGGCCTGGGAGATCGACGCGCAGGCTCACGGCGCGACCCGCGCGACCCGCGACGGACGCGATCCGGACGGGCTCGGTCGCGAGCGCGTCGAGCACGACGACGCCGAGATGCTCGCCCCGCACGACGCGACCCGCGGAGGGGTCGGTGCCGCCGTGCGCGCGGGCGACCGGGACGAGGAGCCGCTCCAGCGCACGTGCCGCCGTCGCGCCGGGCTCGGCGTAGAGGTAGACGGGGCCGAGCGCGACGCGGGCCTCGTCGAGCACGACGCGCCAGCCGGTGTCCGTGTCGAAGACACCCGCCGCGGTGAAGCCCGACTCGGCCACCGATCGGAGCGTGAGCCCGAAGCGCACCGCGCGGCCCTCGGTGCCACTCTCGCAGGCCGACGCGACGACGAACGCGAACGCGGCGAGCGCGGCCAAAGGCGCTGCGCATGCGCGCCTGTGAATGCAGTCATTGTCTTCGATGTTCATGGCATCTCCGTGGTGTCGGCGGCGCCCGTCGGCACGGCGACCGAGAGCGAAACGAACGCGGTGAACGGCGGCCCCGCCGCGATGTGCGTCGCGGGGAGCATCGAGGCGGGGCCGTCGCCGAAGCGCGACGGATAGGCGAGTTCGAAGGCGCGCCAGCGCGCGTCGAGCACGTTGCGCGCGACGACCGCGAGCTCGACGCTCCGCCAGCGCGCGCGGAGCGCCGCATCGACGAGCGCATACGGCTCGCCGAACGTGCCGAGCGGCAGGGGCCGCGCGGCGAGCGCCGTCAGGCCGAGTGACGCGCCGAACTCCACGGTCTGCCCCGCGATCCGCCAGCTGCGACGCGCGGCGACGTCGGCGCGCGCGACGAAGCGCGGCACGTAGGGCAGCCGCGGCCCGGCCGCGAGCGCGAAGGGGCCCGCTTCTGGGGAGACGAGGTGCGCCTCGGTCCACGCGCCGCTCACGCGCGCCTCGAGCCAGCGACCCGCGCGCAGCTGCGCGGCGAGCAGCGCGCCGAAGCGGCTCGAAGGGCCGACATCGCTGTTGCGCCCGCGCTCGGCGTCGAAGACGAAATCGCGCGTGACGCGGGTCGCGAACAACGCCGCCCGCAGATCGAGCGCCACACGGCGCGGCGCACCGGCCTCGAGGGCGAGCCCCGTCTCCGCAGCGGTCGCCTGCGCGAAGGGCGCGCGCTCGCCGTCGGACAGCGCCTGCGCGTCGGTGCTGCGTGTGCCGACGCCGGCGCTCGTGGTCCACGCGAGCCCGCGCGCGAGGCGCAGCGTCACCGAGCCCCGCGGCGCGATCGCGATCCCCAGCGCGTCCACGCGCTCGAGGCCGAGGCGCGCGCCGTCGCGATCGAGCATCGGCAACCCGCGCCGCTCGACCGCGAAGCCGAACGCCTCCGCGCGGAGCCCGCCACGCAGCGCGATCCACGAGAGCGGTCGCAGCGTGATCGCGGCCCAGGCGCCCACGTTCGTCAGCGCGATCGTGTCGTCGAACACGGTCGCGTACGGCGCGCCGCCGTCGCTGCGCAGGCGGTCCTGCCGCGTCACGCCCGCGGTGCGCCGCGCGAGGAAGCCGAGCTCGAGCGCCTGCCTGCGTCCGAGGACGCGACGCGCGAAGCGGTAGCGGCCCCGCGCGCCGATCGTCGTCGTGTCGTAGAGCGCGTCGAGTCCGTCGCCGCGCGCGTCGAGCAGCTGACCCGTGAAGTTCTCGCGGAGACGGAGACGCCGCGCGACGATCCACACGGCGTGCTCGAGGTGGGCCGCGCCCCGCTGCCACGCGGCGCGGGCCCCGATCGACGTCCGCGCGCTCGCCCCGCCCTGCGACGGATCCGCGACGCAGTAGAACGGCTCCGTACCGGCCGGACACGCGAGGCGCCCGGCTGCGACGTCGTCGAGACGCACGACGCCCGCGGAGGCGAAGTCCGCGACGTGCCCCGTCGCGAAGAGCGCCCCGCGGAGACCATGACCGAGCGGCACCTCGAGCTGCGCGAGCGCGGTCGCGGCGGTGGACGCGCGGCTCGGACCGAAGCCCTCGCCCCGCGCGAGCGCGACACCGACGAACGTATGGCGCGACGCGGCCTCGGGCCCCCAGGAGAGCAACAACCGCTGGTGCCCGTACGTCCCGAGCTCGACCTTCGCGCGGGCCCCGCGCTCGGCGAGCCCGAGCGTGTAGTCGGCGCTCCCGGCGAGCGCGAAGTCGCCCTGCCGCGCGTCGAAAGGGCCCTCGACGACGCGCACGCGCTCGACCAACTCGGGGATGAGAAATCCCGCGTCCGCGTAGCCGTGCCCGTGCGCGTTCGACGGGTCGTTGAACGGCACGCCATCGACCGTCATCTCGACGTCCTGGCCCTCGCCGGCGTCGAAGCCCCGAAAAAACAAGGTGCTCGCGTGTCCGTCACCGCCGTGGTTGCCGAGGAGCACGCCCGGCGCGAGCGTGAGGAGCTCCTCGGCCCGGGCGCGGGGGACGTCGTGGAGACGCGCGAGTGCGAGGTCGGTGTCGCTGCTCGCCGCGAGGTCGGCCGAACCCCGCGACGCGCGCGCGCGCGCACCGAAGACCGGCGTCGCCGCGTCGGGCGAGGCCGCCGACGTGCGCGGTGGGCCCTCACCGGGCGCGCCTTCGGTCTGCGCGGCTGCCGTGACGGCGGGCGCGTCGGGCGCACCGCCCCCTCCCCCGCGTGAACGCGACGCAGGCTCCTGGGCGCGTGCGCGCAGCGCGCACGAAGCGACGAGCAAGGCCCCCGACCACGCGAGGGCGAGCGATGAGCGAGCGCGCACGGCGGCTCCTGCGCCCTGCAACGGGCGCTTGACCTCGAGACGGATTCGGAGGGCGCGCGCCGCGGGGGCGCGCCTCCGTGGACCGGAGCGGTGCCGTCAGGCCGGGGGTCCGCGCATCGCGGGCGCGCGGGGGATTCCGTAGGTGCGGTGGGACGCGGGGTACGCCCGGGCGGCGAGCGCGACGAAGGGGGCCTCGACGAGGGGCGCCGCAGCGGACGCAGGCCGAAGGAACGCCGCCTGCCGATGGGCGAGCGCGCCCGCGCCGTGGGCCCCGTCGCCGTACGCGGGGTCGGCGGCGCGCAGCGCTTCGCCTCGCGCCGCGGGGCGATCCCACCCGCGCGTCGATGCCCGCCGCACACGGTGACAGTGCGCGCCCCCGCCCTCGTCGTGACAACGGCCGGCGGCGGCGCCCCCCGCCGCGCGCGCCTCGACCGACGCCGCGTGCGTGTGCGGCGCGAGCGAGGCGTGGAGCGCGAGGTGCACGTGCGGCGCGACCTCGGCGCCGAGCACCCAGATCCACAACGCCGTCAGCGACGCGGCCACGCGCACGCGACGCGCCTCCCCGGGGTCCGCACCCGCCATGCGCCCGACCCAAGCACGGCCCCACCGTGGCACGCACGGCGCCGCGCGGACAAGCCGCTGGGCGCCGACGAGTCCCGCGCAGGGCCACCGACGACCGCGCGCCGCGCGCTCGAGCCGCGCAGCGCCGGGGCGCCGCGCTGCGCCGTCAACGCGGCGGAGCGGGCGTCGCCGCGACGTCGTCGGCCGCCTGCTGGCGGGCCGCGCGCCGCTGCGCCTCGGCGCGCTCGTGCGGCGCCTGCACGAGGTGGTAGCGGAGCGCCTCGCGCGCGACGAAGCTCGCCTTGATGCGCCACATCGGCGTGTTCACGACGAGCGCGGCGACGGCGATCGTGGGGCGGTTCGCGGGCGCGAAGCCGACCCACCACGTGTAGCCGCGGTAGGGGTTCTCTCCGCTCAGCGTGCCCGTCTTGCCGGCGATCTCCATGCCGGGGAGGAAGGGCACCCCGGCCGGATCATGGAAAGTACGGCGTGCAGTGCCTTGGGACACCGTGTTCCGCATCATCCCGTTCACGGCCCGCGCCGTCTCTACCGAGATCACGCGGCGGAACGGCTCCGGGCGCGCCCGCGCGAGGGTCGCCCCCTGCGCGTCGATCACGCGGTCGACGAGGATCGCGCGCGGCATCTCTCCGCCGTTCGCCACCGTCGATGCGATCAGCGCGGCGTGGAGCGGCGACATGTGCATGTGCCAGAACCCGGCGGCCGTGCGCGCGAACTCGAGGCGCTCCGTCGGGACCTCCGAGGGGCTCGGGCGCGTCGGCACGTCGAAGGGCAGCGCGTGCCCGAAGCCGAAGGCCGAGGCGTAGCGCTCGAGCGTCGGCGGCTCGAGCGACCGATCGGCGAGCTTGGCGAAGACCGCGTTGATGCTGCCGCCCATGGCCTCGCCGAGCGTCGCGCACTGCGTGTCGCGGCCCGGGGTGTCGTCGAGATCGGAGGTGTGGAGCCGGCTCGCGCCGCCCCCGTAGCAGACGCGCGTGCTCGCGGGCCGCCCCGCATCGACCAGCGCGGCGCCGGTGATGACCTTGAAGACGGAGGCCGCGGGCGGCGTCGGGTCGAGCACGAGGTCGCCGGCGTCGGGGTTCGCGGACGAGTGGCTCACGTACGCGAGCACGCGCCCGCTCGCCGGGTCCATCGCGACGAGGGCCGCATACGGCACCGCGTAGGACTCGAGTGTCTGGGCCACGAACGCCTGCAAACCCGGCTCGATCGTGAGGATCGCGCGGCGCCCTCCCTCGAGCGACGCGACGCGCGCATCGCCCTCGACGTCGTCCGCGGCGGCACGGTGCGCGAGCGGGTCGAGCCCGTCGAGCAGCTCGCGCGGGATGCGCCCCTCGACGACGCGCGGCGGCGGCGCCACGACCGGCGCCGCGGAGCGCGCGCGCACGGCGGGTGCCGTCCGGGCCTGACCGTCCGCGGTCGCGAGCGCCAACCCGCCCGACGCGATCGCGGCGGCGAGGACGAGGGTTCCGGCGGCGCGGACCTGCCGCACGGTGGGTCTCCGGGACATGCGGCCGAAACTAAAGGTGCCGACGTCGGAGGGTCAAAAAAGCCGCTGCGCCAGTTTTGCGGCACACCCGCGTTCCGGGGTACGCTCGCGCCGGCGCATGACCGAGGAGAGGACGACCAATCCGCACCTGTCCATCGACGCGACCGCGCCGCTCGCGCCGCGCCCCGCTGCGCCGAGCCACGCCTGCCTCGTCGTCATCTACGGCGACGACATGGGGCGCCGCATCCCGCTCTCCCCCGAGCCGCTCACCATCGGCCGCGCCTCGAACTGCGAGGTGCAGATCGACCACGACAGCGCCTCGCGCCGCCACGCGCGCATCACCCAGCGGGAGACGCACTTCCACATCGAGGACCTCGGCTCGACGAACGGCACGTACGTGAACGACGAGCCGGTCGACGCGACGACGCTGCGCGACGGCGATCAGGTGAAGGTGGGGCGCACGATCTTCAAGTTCATCTCGAGCGGCAACGTCGAGGTCCAGTACCACGAGGAAATCTACCGGTTGATGACGGTGGACGGTCTCACCGAGGTCCACAACAAGCGCTACTTCCTCGATCAGATCGACAAGGAGACCTCGCGCGCGCGCCGCTATGGGCGCGGCTTCGCAGTGGTCATGTTCGACATCGATCACTTCAAGAAGATCAACGACTCGTTCGGGCACCTCGCCGGCGACGCCGTGCTGCGCCAGCTCGGCCAGCTCGTGCGCACCAAGGTGCGCCGCGACGACACCATCGCGCGGGTCGGCGGCGAAGAGTTCGGCGTGATCCTCCCGGAAATCGACCTGCAAGGCGGGATGATGCTCGCCGAGAAGCTTCGCCGCTCCGTCGAGGAGGCCGTGTTCCGCTTCGAGAGCACGCACCTCCCGGTCACGATCAGCGCCGGTGTCGCGGCCTTCGATCCGACGGCGCCCGAGGGCGCGGACCCGGTCAAGCGCGCCGACGAGCGCCTCTACGACGCCAAGCGCGGCGGCCGCAACCGCGTCGAGGGCTGACGCGCGCCGATCCCCCGCCGGGGCCGGGCCTCGCGCATGCCACGCGGTCAGCCGAAGAGGACCGACCCGCGCGCCGCGACCGCGTCGTCCACCATCGACTGAATCGTCGCGCGGACGCGCTCGTTGAGGCGGTTCACGAGGATCGCGTCGTCCGCTCCTTCGGGGCCGTACTCGGAGAGGTCGACGGGCGGACCGAACACGACCTTCCAGCGCGCGGGAAGCGGGACGAGGCCGAGCGGGCCGAGCCATGGGAACGTCGCCGTGACCGGGAGGTACGGTAGGCCCGTCAGCTTGGAGAGCCAACCCACCTTGAAGAGCAGGGGGTTGGTCTCCTCGGCGCCGACGATCGCCGTGGGGATGAGGGGCGCGCCGCTCCGCAGGGCGAGCTTGACGTAGCCGCCGCGTCCGAACCGCTGCAGCTGGTAGCGCTGCCGGTAGAGCTTGCCGATCCCCTGGATTCCCTCGGGGAATACGGCGACGAGGCCGTCGCGCGCGAGCAGGCGCTCGGCGTTCTCCGGGTTGGCGCGGACGGCGCCGATGCGGCTGAGGAAGGTCCCGAGGAAGGGGAAGTGGTAGACGAAGTCCTCGGTGAGCCAGCGCAGCTCGCGGTGCGCCGGGTGCTCGAGGCGGAGGGCGGTCTTGAGCATCACGCCGTCCCACGGGAACGTGCCGCTGTGGTTCGCGACGAGCAGCGCGCGGCCCGAGGACGGCACGTGCTCGAGGCCGCTCACCTCCGCGCGGAAGTACTTGCGGAACATCGCCTCGAACCCCGCGCGGGAGCGCGCGTCGACGCTGGGATCGAGCCCGAACTCGTCGACCTGCTCCGAGCGCCCCTGCAACCCCGCGCGGCCCCACTGCCGGAGGTAGTAGTCGCTCGCGTAGACCTCGCGCTCCGGCGCGCCCGCGGTGCGCACGGCGCGCTCGACCGGCGCCGCGTCGAGCTCGCGCGTGAGCGTCGCCTCGAACTGCGGCACGTCGATGGCGAAAGTCTCTTCGTCGTCGGCATCGAGCAGGATGCCCGGCGGGCGGAGCGCGGGCGGGGCCTCGTCGCCCGCGACGACGGCGACCTCCGTGACGTAGGCCTGCGCGGACGATCCCGCGGCGGCGGGCGCTTCCACGGACGACGGCGCGGCGTCGGTCTTCGTGGTGCCGAGTGCGGCCGCCGGGCGCGGCGCGGCGGGCGCCTTCGCGGCGGCTGGGAGCTGTCTCGTGCGCATTGAAGTGACCGCTTCGCCGCGCGTCGCAGGGGCGGCGCTGCGGCGCGCGCCGGGGCGCTTCGGCGCGGGGCCGCGGCCGCGGCGGCCTCGGGGGAGACCATCGCGGCAGAGGCCGTCGAGCCCGCGCGTGACGCGACCGGCGCGTCTGCGTCTCGGCTGGTCGGCGCGACAGACGCCTTCTTCGCGGGGCGGATCGGCGCGCCCGGGGCGGGCGACTGCCGGGCGGGCGACTGCCGGGCGGGCGACTGCCGGGCGGGCGCCTTCGGGGCGGGCGTCGGGCTCGATGCGACGGGCGCCGCACCCTTGCGCGCGGGCGCCGCCGTCGCCTTCTTCGCGGGCGTCACGGGTGCGCGCTTCGTGAGGGGCGTGGCCGACTTCGGCGCGGCGGAGCGGCCGGCCGGGGCCGCAGGGCGGGAGTCGCGCGTGGGGCGCTTCGGGCGTTCGTTCGACATCGGGGTCTTCCTGATCGCGGGGCCTACGGCGCGTCGTGCAGGAGGCGCGCGTCGCGCAGCCGCAAGGCGCCGCCGAAGTCGAGCACGGCCTCGCGCGTGGAGTAAGCGGCCTGGAAACCGAGTTCCGTCGCCGCGCGCGCGCCGTCCGCGACGCAGAGGAATCGCAGGTAGGCGAGGAACGAGGGGGGCACCTCGGCGGCGTGCGCGGCCCAGCCGAGCGCGGTGAGCTGCTGCAGCACCGTCCACGGCAGCGGCATCGCCGACCGGCCCGCGAGCTTGATGACGGTCGAGACGGGCAACACCCCCTCGCCCACGATGTTGAACGTGCCGGGCACGTCCCCTTCGATCGCGAGTTTGAGCGCGGCGAGCGCGTCCATCTCGTGCACGAACTGGAGCAGCGGATCGAAGCCGAGCACCGTCGGCACGAAGCGCCGCGACAGCCAGCGGGTGAGGAAGTTGCTCGCCGTGGGCCCGAGGATCGGCGCGAAACGCAGGATCGTCACGCACGAGTCCGGCAGCGACTGCGCGTATTTCCGCGTCTCCTTCTCGGCGTCGATCTTGTCCGCGAGGAAGGGCGAGCGCGGCAAACCGCGCACCGCGTGGCTCTCGGTGAGGAAGTTCGGGTTCGACGCGTGCGCGCCGTAGAGCGCCGTCTGCGAGCGCAACACGAAGCGCGCGATGCGCCGCTCGCGGCACGCGTTGAGCACGTGCATCGTCCCGACGGACTCGAGCTCGTGCGCCCACGCGCCCGCCTGCGAGGGGCTCGACAAGAAGGCGAGGTGCACGAAGGTGTCGACGCCCTCGGCGCCGAGGATCTCCGCGAGGCGCGCGTCGACGGTCGGCTGCGTGAGATCGAGCTGGTAAAAGGTCGTCTTGCTGCCCGCCGTGCGTGGGCTCTGCACGTCGACGACGACGACCCTCTCCGTGGCGTCGTCCGACTCGAGCAGACCGACGAGGTTCCGCCCGAGGAACGAGCTCGCCCCGGACACCGCGACGACCCGCTTTCGCGCCGCGCCCCGCGCCAGCACGCGCCTCTCCGTACGCGCCAGCGCCGACGCGCCCCCGACCGTGCCTCCGCCGCTGTCGGACCCCATGAGCGCGCGGAGACTAGAGGGCGATCCCCGCGCGGTCAACGCACCCCGCGGCGCGCGCACGTGCGGGCATGCGCGGGGTTCCTGCTACCCTCGCGGCCGCATGACGAGCCGCGCGCGCACGTGGTCGGTGCTGGGCGTCTGCGCCTGCGCGTATCTGTACGCGTTCCCGTACCAGCCCGAGGTCAACAACCCCAACGAGAACGTCCGCTTCTACATGACGGCGGCGCTCGTCGAGGAGCACACCTACGTGATCGACACCCAGCGCGCGCGCTGGGGATGGGTGAACGACGCCGCCGTGCGCGACGGGCACGCGTACAGCGTGAAGGCTGCGGGCGCGAGCGAGCTCGGCGTACCCGGGTATGCGCTCTACGCGCAGTTGCAGCGTGCGCGCGGTCTGCCGATCGACCGCGAGGTCGCGCTCTGGGTGTGCCGCGTCACCGCGAGCGTGCTGCCCGCGCTGCTGTTCCTCTTCTTCTTCCACCGCTGGCTGCTCCGGCGCGTCCCGGCCGAGCCCGTCCTCGCGGACGCGACGGTCTTCGCCGTCGGCCTCGGCTCGCTCCTCTACGGCTACGGGATGATGTTCGTGAGCCACACGCAGAGCGCGGCCGCCGCGTTCGGCGCGTTCGCGCTGCTCGCCGACGCGCGCGTCGAGGGTCGCATCGATGGGCGGCGCGCGTTCGCCGCGGGCCTGCTCGCGGCGGCGATCACGTGGCTCGAATATCCCGCGGTCTTCGCGTCCGTGATCCTCTCGCTCTACGCGCTCCGCTGCGTGCGGCCCTGGAACCGGCTCGCGCTCTTCGCGCTCGGCGCGGCCATCCCGACGCTGCTGGTGATGCACTTCCAATGGAAGGCGTTCGGCAGCCCATTCACGCCGGGACACCTCTTCGTCGAGAACCCCGCGTTCCGCGCGAACCACGAGCAGGGGCTCTTCGGCGCGGACGGCTTCCACCCCGAGGCGCTCGCGCTGCTCTTCGATCGCGGCTTCGGGCTCTTCGCGCTGACGCCCTTCCTCGTGTTCGCGGCGCTCGGGCTGCCGCGTCTGCTCGCACGTCGCGGCACGCGCGCCGACGCGCTCGCCTCGCTGCTCGTCGTCGCGCTCTCCATCGGCGCGATTCTCGTGATGCGGATCTGGCGCGGCGGCTGGACGCTCGGCCCGCGCTACCTCGCGCTGACGGTGCCCTTCTTCGCCTGGTGGGCGATGGAGGCGTTCGGCTGGCTGGCGACCCGCGCGCGCTTCGCCGCCTACGCCCTCGCGCTCGGCACCTGCGCCGCCGGGCTCGTCGCGTCCGGGATCCCGAGCGTCTACTACCCCCACCTCCCCGAAGAGCTGACGCGCCCGCTTCCACAACTCTTCGCGGTCCTGCTCGCGCACGGCTACGCGCCGAAGGCGGCGCTCGGCTGCCTCGACGTGCACGGCGGGCTCGCGATGCTCCCCCTCGCCGCGCTCGCGCTCGCCGGGCTGGGGCTCCTCGTCCACCGCGCGTCCGCCCGCGCGAACGGGGGACTCGATGGTCGCGCGGCGCGGGCCCTCGGCCTCTCCCTCGCGAGCGCTGCGGTGGCGGGCGTCGCGCTGCTGCCGACCGCGCTCGGCCCCGCGGAGACCCCCGCCGTCGTCGACGCGCGCGCCTTCGTCACCGAACACTGGCAGCCCGCGGGGCACGATCGCGCGGCGCAGCTCGAGGCCGCGTTCCGCGCGAGTCCCGCGGACACGGCGCTCGCCGAGCGGCTCGCCCTCACCTACGACGCCGAGGGGCGCCTGCGCGAGGCCGCGCGCGTCCGCAGGGTCGCGGCCGCCGCCCGCCCGTGAGCGCCCCGCTCGAGTGCACGGCGTGCGGCGCCTGTTGCACGAACCCCGCCGCCAACACGGCCGAGGGCTTCGCCGACTACGTCGAGGTGCGGCCCGGCGAGCCCGTGCTGCGGCGCCCCGACCTGCGCAAGAAGCACGTCGTCGCGAACGCGCGCGGCGAGCTGCACCTGCGCCTCGACGCCGAGGGGCGCTGCCTCGCCCTGCTCGGCGCGCTCGGCAAGCGGGTGCGCTGCGCCATCTACGCGCACCGCCCCCACGGCTGCCGCCGCGTGCAGCCGGGCGACGCCGAGTGCCTGCGCGTGCGGGCCGATCGCGGCCTCGGATGAGGGGCGCGCGGCGACCCGCCAGGCCCCTGCTTCCCGTGATCTCCCCCACTCCAGCGCCGCGGGGCACTCTCGACATTTTCAGGGGCCGCTGCTAGAAGGGCGCACCTTCGGCGGCCCCGGAGGCCCGATCGCGCGCATTTTGCCCTAGATTTCTACGCAAAAGGCGTCGGTAGGCCACGGGCGACCGCTCGAGTCCACTGCAGGAGACCTCTCATGTCCACCCGAATCTCGGCGTTCCTCAAGGAAGCCGCGCGCCCCGCTTCTTCCGGCGATGGCTTCTGGGCGCGCTGTGCAGCGCTCCTCAGCTTCGCAGTCGCATCCGCATTCCTCCCGGGCGCCGCGCTCGCGCAAGATCACCAGCCGCACCACGGCGGTGAAGCGAGCCTCGTCCTGCCGGACCTCAGCTCGGTGCCGTTCTTCGGGATCGACGGCCACACGCTGCTGATGAGCGGCCTCGTGGTCTGCGTGTTCGGCCTCGTCTTCGCGATGGTCATCTACATGCAGCTGAAGAACGCGCCCGTTCATCAGTCGATGCGCGACGTCTCCGAGCTCATCTACGAGACCTGCAAGACGTACATGATCACGCAGGGCAAGTTCATCCTGAAGCTCGAGCTCTTCATCGGCGTCATCATGGTCGCGTACTTCGGCTTCTTCGCGAAGGACGCGAACAACGAGCCGCTCGGCGCGGTGAAGGTCGCGACGATCATCGCCTTCTCGCTGATCGGCATCGCCGGCAGCTACGGCGTCGCGTGGTTCGGCATCCGCGTCAACACCTTCGCCAACTCGCGCGCGGCGTTCGCGAGCCTCGAGGGCAAGGGCTGGGGCGTCTACTCGATCCCGATCAAGGCCGGCATGAGCATCGGCATGCTGCTGATCTCGGTCGAGCTGTTCCTCATGCTCATGATCCTGCTCTTCATGCCGCGCGACTACGCCGGCCCGTGCTTCATCGGCTTCGCGATCGGCGAGTCGCTCGGCGCCTCCGCGCTGCGCATCGCCGGCGGCATCTTCACGAAGATCGCCGACATCGGCTCCGACCTCATGAAGATCGCCTTCAAGATCAAGGAAGACGACCCGCGCAACCCCGGCGTCATCGCGGACTGCACGGGCGACAACGCGGGCGACTCGGTCGGCCCCTCGGCGGACGGCTTCGAGACGTACGGCGTGACGGGCGTCGCGCTCATCGCGTTCATCTTGCTCGCGGTCGGCGACGCGGCGAATCAGGTCCAGCTGCTCGTGTGGATCTTCATGATCCGCATCGTCATGGTCGTCGCCTCGGGCATCTCGTACCTGGTCAACCAGGCGATCGCCAAGGGCCAGTACGGCGACAAGGTCCGCTTCGACTTCGAAGCGCCGCTCACCGTGCTCGTGTGGCTCACCTCGATCGTGTCGATCATCGCCACCTTCGCCATCAGCTACGTGCTCATCCCTGCGCTCGGCAATGGCACCTACTGGTGGAAATTCTCGATCATCGTCTCGTGCGGCACGCTCGCCGGCGCGGTCATCCCCGAGTTCATCAAGGTGTTCACCTCGACGAAGTCGAAGCATGTGCGTGAGGTCGTCACCGCCTCGAAGGAGGGCGGCGCGTCGCTGAACGTGCTCGCCGGTCTCACCGCCGGCAACTTCAGCGCGTACTGGATGGGCATGGTGTTCGTCGCGCTCATGGGCGGCGCGTACGCGGTCACGTTGATCGACGCCGGCACGGCGTCGGGCATCGGCCACATCATGACGCTGAACAACATGGACGTGTCGGCGGTCTTCGCCTTCGGCCTCGTCGCGTTCGGCTTCCTCGGCATGGGCCCGGTCACCATCGCCGTCGACTCGTACGGTCCGGTCACGGACAACGCGCAGTCGGTCTACGAGCTCTCGTTGATCGAGAGCGTGCCGAACGTCGAAGAAGAGGTGAAGAAGGTCGGCGGCTTCAAGCCGAACTTCGAGATCGCCAAGGAGCTCCTCGAGGAGAACGACGGCGCCGGCAACACCTTCAAGGCGACGGCCAAGCCGGTGCTCATCGGCACCGCGGTCGTCGGCTCTACGACCATGATCTTCTCGATCATCGTCGTGCTCACCGGCCTCGCGCCGAACCTGCTGATCAAGCTCTCGCTGCTGCACCCGCCTTTCCTGCTCGGCCTCATCGCCGGCGGCGCGATGATCTACTGGTTCACCGGCGCCTCCACGCAAGCCGTGTCGACCGGCGCCTACCGCGCGGTCGAGTTCATCAAGGCCAACATCAAGCTCGACGGCGGCGACAAGGCGTCGATCACCGACTCGAAGCGCGTCGTCGAGATCTGCACGCTGTATGCCCAAAAGGGGATGTTCAACATCTTCCTCACGGTGTTCTTCGGCACCCTCGCCTTCGCCTTCCTCGAGTCGTACTTCTTCATCGGCTACCTCATCTCGATCGCGCTGTTCGGCCTCTTCCAGGCGCTCTTCATGGCGAACGCCGGCGGCGCTTGGGACAACGCCAAGAAGATCGTCGAGACCGAGCTGAAGGCAAAGGGAACGCCGCTGCATGACGCGTGCATCGTCGGCGACACCGTCGGTGATCCCTTCAAGGACACCTCGTCGGTCGCGATGAACCCGATCATCAAGTTCACGACGCTGTTCGGTCTGCTGGCCGTCGAGCTCGCCGAGCAGATCAACGCGGCCAACGCGGAGAACGGCGCGAAGATCCGCTACGGCATCGCGTTGGTGCTGTTCGTCGTCTCCGCCGTCTTCGTGTGGCGCAGCTTCTACGGCATGCGCATCGAGGGCAGCGTCAGCGGCAGCGGCGAATCCGAGCCCAAGAAGGCCGGCGCGGCGCACTGAGCCGCAGCGCGCCTGCCCCCCGCGGGGCGAGGCGCCACCCACTCGCGAGACGCCCCGGAGGGAGACCTCCGGGGCGTTTTTCGTGGTGCCGCGGCAACGCTGGATCGACCGCCGCACTTCGATCACAATCGCGGCCGTGTCGACCTCCCTCAGCGTGCTCGTGCCGGTCTACAACGAGCAGTACCTCGTCGCCGAGTCGCTCGGCCGGCTCCGCATCCTCGAGACGAGCCCGCACCTCACGCGCCTGCAGGTGATCGTCGTCGACGACTGCTCGCGCGACGGCACGTCCGAGGCGCTCGCGCGCTTCCAGGAAGAAGAGCGGAGGCGCCTCTCGGACGCGAAGGTCCGCATCGAGTGGGTGTTCCTCCGCCACGAGCGCAACGGCGGCAAGGGCAAGGCCATCCAGACGGCGCTCGAGCGCGCGAGCTGCGACATCACCGTCATCCACGATGCCGACCTCGAGTACCACCCCGTCGATCTCCTGCACATCGTGCAGGTCTTCGTCGACGAGCGCGCGGACGCCGTCTTCGGCTCGCGCTTCGCCGGCTCCTCCGCGCGGCGCGTCCTCAACTACCGCCACGAGCTCGGCAACCGGCTGCTCACGACGCTCACGAACGTCGTGACCAACCTGAACCTCACCGACATGGAGACTTGCTACAAGGCCGTGCGGACGACCTTGCTGAAGTCGATCCCGATCGAGTCCAACGATTTCCGCCTCGAGCCGGAGCTCACGATCAAGCTCGCCAAGCGCGGTGCGCGCGTCTTCGAGGTGCCGATCCGCTACTCGGGCCGCACCTACCAGGAAGGCAAGAAGATCAGCTGGCGCGATGGCTTCAAGGCGCTCGCCGCGATCTCGAAATACGCCGTCTCGGACGAGGTCTACACCGGCGACGAATACGGCTCCGCGATGCTCTCGCGCCTCTCGCGCGCGACGCGCTTCAACACGTGGATGGCCGACACGATCCGCAGCTACTGCGGCGAGCGCGTCCTCGAGATCGGCGCGGGCGTCGGCAACCTCACGCAGGCGCTCATCCCGCGCACCGAGTACGTGGCGAGCGACATCAACCCGCTCTACCTCGAGACCCTCGACGCGCTCCGCGCCGGCCGCCCCTATCTGCGCTCGACCTTCTGCGACGTGACCGATCCGGCGAGCTTCCCGCGCACGGGCGAGGGCTTCGACACCGTCGTCTGCCTCAACGTCGTCGAGCACGTGCAGGACGACCTCGGCGCGCTCCGCAACATCCGCGACGCGCTCTCCGAGGGCGGTCGCGCGATCATCCTCGTGCCGCAGGGCGAGTGGAACTACGGCACGCTCGACGAGGTCCTCGGGCACGTCCGCCGGTACACGCGCGCCTCACTCAGCGACGTCGCGCGCACGGCGGGCTTCGAGGTCGACGAGATGATCGAGTTCAACCGCGTCGGCACCGCGGCCTGGTACCTCAACGGCAAGGTGCTGCGCCGCCGGCACTTCGGGCTCTTCCAGGTGCTGACGCTCAACGCGATCACGCCGGTCATGCGCGCCGTGGATCCGTGGTTCCCGCTCCAGCCCCTCTCGCTCATCGCCGTGCTCCGCAAGCCGACGCACGCCCGCGAGCGCGCAGGCACGGCGCACGCCCGCGCGTGAAGGCGGGCGGCCCGACGCGCGCCTTCCTCGCCGCGACGGCGCTCTCGCTCGCGTACTGGTCCCCCGCGCTCGTCGCCCCGGACGCGACGGGCCTCGGCGACTGGCAGATGGTCCACCACAACTGGGAGGTGGGCTGGGTCGCGCTCGTGCGGCACGGCGAGTGGCCGCTCTGGGACCCGTACCACTGCGGCGGCGTGACGATGCTCGGCAACCCGGAGTCGCAGCACTTCGCGCCGTGGTTCCTGCTCGCGTTTCTCGTCGGGCCGACGCTCGGCATCAAGGCGATGCTCGTCGGACACACCGTGATCGGCGTGCTCGGCATGCGCGCGTACGCGCACCGCGCGCTCGGCCTCGCGATGCCGGCGGCGTGGCTCGCGGCCGTCGCGTGGGCGCTCTCGGGCTTCTTCGCGTGGCACGGCGCAGGCGGCCACGGGACGTTCCTCGCGTTCGATTACCTGCCGCTCGTGCTGCTCGCGTGGCGTCGCGCGCTCCGCGACGTGCGCGGCGCCGTCGTGGTCGCGCTGCTGCTCGCGCTGACGGTCGCGGAGGGCGGCACCTATCCCCTGCCCTACATGGGCCTCGCGCTCGCGTTCGAGGCGCTGATCCTCGCGCGACGCCCGGAAGCGCGCCGCGCGACGCTGCGGGCTGCGCTCGTCGTCAGCGTGCTCTTCCCGCTCGTCTCCGCCGTCCGCCTGCTCCCGATCCTCGAGGCGCTGCGGCGCTTCCCGCGCGCGATGGCGTCGATCGACCGCCTGAGCCCGGCGGACGTCGTCACCGCGCTCACCGAGCGCACGCACGCGTGGCGCTGGCCGGGACACGAGTTCGTGTGGCCCGAGTACGGCGCGTTCGTCGGCTGGACGGTGATCGCGCTCGCAGGATTCGCGCTGCTCGGGGGCGTGCGCGCGCTGCTCGGACGGATGGGCGGCGGCCGCGCTCGGAGGGGCCGCATCCTCGCAGCGGGGCTCGGCGCGGCGCTCTTCTTCGCGCTCGTGCTCGGCAACGGCGCGCTGCGCCCCTGGCCGCTCTTGCACGCGCTGCCCGTCTTCGATGCGCTGCGCGTGCCCTCGCGCTTCCTCGGCGTCGCGACCTTCTACCTCGCGCTGCTCGCGGGCCTCGCGCTCGACGCGCTCGCGAAGTCCGGCGCGCCGCGCAGCGCCGGGCGCATCGCCGCGACCGCGCTCGCGTGGCTCGTCGTCCTCGGCGCGACGACGGACCTCGCCGTGGTGACGCGCCCCATCGTCGACCGCTGGAAGGCCCCACCGATCGGCGCGGGGCTCACGGCGGACGCCTTCCACCTCGCGCCCGTCGCGGACTACCACGCGCGCTACGCGCACCTGCCGCGCGAGGACCTCGGCACGACGGGCTGCTACGAGGGCGCGATGCGTTGGACCGTCGCGCCCGGGCTCTGGCTCGGCCCCGTGCCGCAGGTCCGCGCGACCGCGCCGGGACGCGTGCACGCGAGCGGCCGCACGCCCTCGCGGCTCTACGCGGAGGTCGATCTGCCCGCGCCGACGCGGCTCGTGTGGAACTCGAACTTCGATCCCGGCTGGCGGCCGAGCCACGGCGCGGCGGTCGACGACGCGGGCCGCCTCGCGATCGACGCGCCCGCCGGCCGCTACCGCCTCGACGTGCGCTTTCGGCCACCGCTGCTCGCGCCGTCGCTCGCGCTCTCGGCGCTCGGCCTGCTGCTCGCGTGCGCGCTGCTCGTGTCGCGAGCGCTCCGCCGCGCCCTGCGCCTCGAGCGCGCGGCGCCGCTCGTGGCGGGGCGCGCGCGCGACTGAACCGTCATTCAGCGGCGTCGGACGGGAGGCCGCCCGTCGCGCAGGCAGGGCCACGGCGGACGGGTTTGACTCGGCCGCGTGGAGAGACGACATTCCGCGCCTGCGGCCCCCCGCGGCACGAGGAGCGACCCGGACGTGTGTGGAATCTTCGGGTTGTGGGATGCAGAGGCGCACGTCGCCGAGCGTGAGGCGACCGCGCGGGCGGCGACCCGGCGGCTGATCCACCGCGGCCCCGACGACGAGGCCGTCCACCTCGTCCCGGACGCGCCGCTGGCGCTCGGACACCGGCGCCTCGCGATTCAAGGGCTCGGCCCGCAGGGCGCGCAGCCCATGCACGCGCCCGACGGTGCCGGCACGCTCGTCTTCAACGGTGAGCTCTTCGGCTGGCAGCCGCTCCGGGAGCGGCTCGTGGCCGAGGGCGCCGCGTTTCAGGGTCGCAGCGACACCGAAGTCCTGATGCACGCGCTCGCGCGCTGGGGCGTCGACGCGACGCTCGAGCGGATCCGCGGGCAGTACGCCTTCGCGTGGTGGGACGCGCGGGCGCGGACGCTGACGCTCGCCCGCGATCGGCTCGGCGTGCGGCCGCTCTACTACGCGACGCAGGGCGGCCGCCTCGCGTTCGCCTCCGAGCAGAAGGCGCTGCTCGGCCTCCGTTGGGTCGATGCGTCGATCCGCGACGAGGTGGCGCTCCGCTACGTGCTGCTGGGGCGCACGGACGAGGTTCCCTTCGACACGATGTTGCGGGGCGTCTCGTCGCTGCCCGCGGGGCACGTGGCGCGCTGGGATGGGCGTACGCTCGCGACGCGCCGGTTCTATCGGATCCCCGTCGCGCCGCCCGCGCGCACGGTGCAGGACGTGCGCGCGGCGCTCGAGCGCGCGATCGCGCGGCAGCTCGTCGGCGAGGTGCCGATCGGCGCCACCGTCTCGGGCGGGCTCGACTCCTCCACCGTCGTCGCGCTCGCCGACCGCGTGCGCGTCGCGGCCGGACACACGCAGCCGCTGCACCTCTTCGCCTACCACGACAGCCTCGCGCAGGCCGACGAGCGCCCGTTCCAGAACGCGATGCTCGCAGCGGTGAAGAGCCCGCACACGGTGCACTGGGTGTCCGCGTCACCCGCGCAGTTGCGCGGCGATTTCGAGCGCTACGTGCACCACCAGGAGGAGCCGTACGGCGACGTCTCCAGCTACGCGGAGTACTGCATCGCCCGCACCGCGCGCGAACACGGCGTGAAGGTCCTGCTCGGGGGCCTCGGCGGCGACGAGGTGTTCGTCGGTTATCCGGCCTACCTCGGCGCGCTCGCCAACGATCTGTTCGAGGCCCGGCGCTTTGACGTGTTGCGCGACATCGCCGCGGGCCTCGGCGCGGTGTTCGCGGGCGACGCACCCGCGCACCCGGGGCGCTACGTGGCGACGACGGGCGCGTACTACCGGCTGCCGACGCCCCTGCGGGCCGCGATCACCGCGGCGCGCACCGCGCGGGCTACGCGCCTGCCCGTGCCGCTCGGCTGCGCCGCGATGATCGACGCCGCGCAGCACTGGCATGCGATGGACGGGCGGCCCCGCGTGAACGCGGCGCTGCGGTCCTCGCTCGAGTCGTGGTCGGTTCCGCGCTACCTGCTGCACAGCGACCGCATGGGCCTCGCGCACGGCGTCGAGGGGCGTGTCCCGCTCCTCGACGAGGAGGTCGTGGAGACCGCCTTCGGCGTGCCTCCCGCCGAGCGCGTGGACCGCACGGGCCTGAAGGCCACGCTGCGCCACGCGGTCGCCGACGCGCTCCCGCGGGTGGTCGCGGAACGTGCGTGGAAGATGGGCTTCCACGCGCCGCTGAAGGCCTACGTCGCCGCGCTCGACGAGCCGCTCCGCGCCGGATGGGAGCAGTGCGCGGCCGTCTTCGATCGGCGCCCGCGGTGGGAGGCGCTGCCCCACGCGTCGCGCTGGATCTGGGGCAACCTCGGCGCGTACGCCGCCTGGGTCGCGACTCAGCGCGCCTGAGCCTTCGGGCGCGCGTCCCGCAGATGCGCCGAGTCGGGGGCGGGCGCCTCGGCGACGACGGGCAGGCGCGCGACCCCGCGCAGCTCGGGCACACGCTCGAAGAGCTCGTTGCAGCGGTGCGCCCAGGTGTGTTCGCGCCACGCGCGCTGCAACCCCGCCTCGGCGATCTCGCTGCGCAGCGCAGGGCGATCGAGGTAGTAGTCGACCTTCTCGACGAGGTCCGCGCGTCCGCGGAACGTCGCGACCTCCTTCTCGGGCTCGAGGTAGTGGCCGACGGCGACACCGTCCGTGAGTTGGAAGGCGCCCATCCCCGCGAGCTCGAAGGTGCGCTTGTTCACGCCCCCGAGCTCACCGAAGTGGCACGAGTTGAAGGCGATGCGGAAGCGGGCGACGGTGGCGCTCTTCTCGAGGCCGCGGACCGTCGAGCGAAACGCGCGGCGCATCTCCGGGGAGGTCATCCGGGCCGGCGCACCGCGCACCTCGACGTGGAGGTCCGAGCGCTCGAGCAGGGGCAAGAGCAGCGCGGATCGGTACGGGTAGCCGTTGCCGAACGTCCCGACGTCGACCTCCTTCGTGGCGCCGGCGACGGGACGGTGGAGCCGCGGATCGAAGCCCTGCGCGAGGTAGTCGTAGACCGGGCTGCGCGTGATCTCGCGGAAATGGGCGACGACGAGCCGATCCTTGAAGAACACGCGGTGATACGGGGCCTCGAAGAAGCGCGCGGCGCCGAGGTTCACGATCGCGTCCATGAACCAGCCGATGACCAGCGCGCCCGTCGAACGCAGCGCCTCGATGACCTCGGGGGGCATGACGTTGACCCGCAGCAAGAGCACCATGTCGAAGCGCTTGCCCGCGATGAAGCGCTTGAGCGCGAGGTCGGCGAGGGCCGTCTCACCGATCCCGGCCGCTTGCAGCGCGCGGCGGTAGACGCTCGTGACGCGCCGCAGCGGGGTGATGCCGAGGAACGGCGTGTGCGCCGCCGCGTAGTCGAACTCGACGACCTCGTGCGCGGTCGCGAGCGCCTCGGCGATCGAGCGCGCCGCGACGTCCTGCTGCCCGGTCGCGGACAAGATCAGGATGCGCAAGGCAGCGCTCCCGCGTGGCCCGAGGCGGTGGTTGTTTGCGGCGCGACGCGCGCGCTCGGAGGGCTCCGGCCGAGGTCGGTTGGGCTCTGGGAATCACCGAGGGAGGCGTCGTCGACGAAGTCGGCGCGGTCGCCGCGGAGGAAGTGCGTCGTCATGGGTCCTGTCGGGCGAGGCGCGCAGCGGGCCCCGACCGGAGCGGCGCGCGCAGCGGTGCTCTGTTCGGTGTCGCGTCGGAGCGCAAGGATGACACGCGCACGGAGTCCGCGACGAGGCGCCGCCGAACGACGCGCGTCGCGGGTCGTCGGTGGGCGAGCGCGCCGACGACGCGCGGCCGGCTTCGATGCGTGCGCACGCCGGAGCCGCGATGCACGCGTGCGCCGGGGCTGCCCGCCCCGCGCTTGACACCCAACGCGGCCCTGCGCACAACCCGGCGGACCCCGTGACCCCGCGCGCTGCGATCATCGTCGGAACCCGGCCCGAGGCCATCAAGATGGCGCCCGTCGTGCGCGCGCTCGCGGCGTCGGGGGCGTTCACGCCGGTGCTCGTCTCGACCGGACAGCACCGCGAGCTGCTCGAGAGCGCGCTGCGCCCGCTCGAGCTCGTGCCCGACCACGACCTCGAGGTGATGACGCCGGGCCAGACGCCGAGCGCGGTCACCGCGCGCGTGCTCGAGCGCCTGCCGCCGCTGCTCGAGCGCATCCGCCCCGACGTGCTGCTCGTGCAGGGCGACACCACGACGGCCTTCGCGGCCGCGCTCGCCGCCTACTACCAGCACATCCCGGTGGGGCACGTCGAAGCGGGCCTGCGCACGTACGATCACGCGCACCCCTTCCCCGAGGAGGCGAACCGCCAGCTCGTCGCGCGGATCGCCACCTGGTGCTTCGCCCCCACGACGCTCTCGCGCGACAACCTGCTCTCCGAGCGCGTCCCGGCCGACCGCGTCCTCGTGACCGGCAACACCGGCGTCGACGCGCTCCTCTGGGCGGTGGCACGCAGCGAGGCGCGCTGCGCACCGGGGACCGTGCTCGTCACGCTGCATCGCCGGGAGTCTTTCGGCGAGCCGCTGCGCGCGATCGCGCTCGGCCTGCGCGACTTCCTCGAGGCGACCCCCGAGGCGCGCGCGCTCTGGCCCGTGCACCCGAACCCCGAGGTGGCCCGCGTGCTCGACGAGGTGCTCGCCTCGTGTCCGCGCCTCGAGCGCGTCGGGCCCCAGCCCTACGTGCCGTTCACCGGCATGCTCGCGAGCTGCCGGCTCGTGCTCACGGACTCCGGCGGCTTGCAGGAAGAAGCGCCCTCGCTTGGCAAGACCGTCCTCGTCGCGCGCGAGACGACGGAGCGCCCGGAGGCCCTCGCGACCGGCCAGAACCGCCTCGCGGGCCGCACGCGCGCGAGCGTGCGCGCCGCGCTCGACGCCGCGTGGGGCGAGCCGCCCTACGCCGGGCCGCTGCCCGCGCCAAACCCCTACGGCGACGGCCGCGCGGCCGAGCGCATCGTCGCCGCGCTCGCGGGACGCGCAGGCATCGCGCCGTGACGCGGCCCACCCTGCTGGTGGCCTTCTACGCCAACCCCGACCGCTACCCGCCGACCTACAACGCCGCGCTCGCGCTGCACGAGGACTTCCGGGTGCGCGTCGTCTGCCGCGCGAACGCGGAGCCGCCTGGCGTGTGCTGGCCTGCGGATCTGCGCGTCGATCGGGTCGGACCGGCCATCGCCGATCGCGAGAAGGACGCGCGCCCCGCCCTCGTCCGGCTCGGCGAGTTCCTCGGGTTCGCCCGCGCGCTCCGACGCGCGCTCGCCGAAGAGCGCCCCGCCGTCGTGCTCGCCTACGAGCCGCACGCGCTCGTCGCCCTCGCGCTCGCCGGCCGTCGCGACGGCATCGTCTACCAGCGCCACGAGATCGAAGACCCCGCCCCCCTCGATCCGAAATCGCTGCAGAGCTGGGTCCGGCAGGCCGCGCTGCGGCTCTCCCGCCACACCGATCTGGTCGTGTTCCCCGAGGCGCGCCGCGCCGCCCTGCACCAGCGACTCACGCGCGATCCGCGCGCCGCCGCTCATCGTCCCGAACTACCCGCGACGCGAGACGTTCCCGCCGCCAGCCGACTGGCCGTCGCTGCTCCGGCGGCGTCGGGAGACGCGCCAGCTGCTCTATCGCGGTGCGCTCGGGCCGGACAACGGCATCCTCCAGATGATCCGCGCGCTGCCGCACGTCGCGCCCGACCTCACGCTCCGCCTCTGCGGCACCGCGCGCCCCGCCTTCGGCGACGAGGTCCGCGCGCTCTCCGACACGCTCGGCGTCCGCACACGCGTGCAGCTCGGAGGTTTCGTCCCCTACGAGCAGCTGAACCGGGAGACGCCCGAGGCGCTCGTGGGCTTGGTGCTCTATCAGCCGCGCGAGACGAACATGATCTTCAACGCGACGGCGACCAACAAACTCTACGAGTACGCGGCCTGCGGCGTGCCCACGGTCGTGCCCGACAACCCCGCATTCCGCGAGGCGCTCGCGGGCGAGAGCTGGGTGGCCTTCGCCGATCCGACCGACCCGGTGAGCGTCGCCGCCGCGGTCACGCGCCTCCTCGCGGACGACGACGCCTACGACGCCCGCAGCCGCGCCGCGCGCACGGCCTTCGACACGCGCTTTCACTTCGAATCAGGCTTCGCACCGCTCCGCGACGCGCTGCGCCGGCTCGCACGCCGCGGCTGAGCGCGGCGTTGCGCACGCCGAGCGTGCCATTCCGGAACATCCACGCTCCGCCCGAGCGCGGGATTCTCAGCGGTGCTCGAAACCGAGCAGAACCGGCGCGGCCGCCGCGTTGGCCTGCGCCGCAAAGGCACCGCCGAATCCCGCGGTGAGCGCCCAGTGGGGATTCAGCCAATACGATACATCCAAGGCGAACCCCACGTAGCGTGTCGCTGAGACACCCGAGACGTTGGTGGCCGTGACGGCGACGAGCGGCTGGTGCGCCTGCACCGTGGCGGCGACGGTAAACCCCGAGAAAAACGCCCATCCGAACTGCACGGAGCCGTAGAGCGCGGGCCCGAAATCGGCCGCTGAAAACAAGCGCCCGCCGACGTTTCCCGTCACCCATCCCCGCGCGCCGACGCCGCGCCCGAACTGCAACTCGAATTCCCCCCGATGCGTGCCGGCGGCGGGGGCATAGAACCACGTATATCCGTCCGCGACTCCCCCCGCAATCGCCCGCGCGCCGAGCGAGGGCGCATATCCGTAGTGCGCCTCTGCCGCGAACCGCCACGAGCCCGCCGCAAATCCCCATCTCAATCCCCCGCTCAGCGGGCCGGTGTAGAAGGTCGATTCATCACCCATCGTCGCCACGCCGAGCGGCGCGCCGAAACCGACGATCGTGAGTGCATCGGTGAGCCCGTATTCGAGGTAGTAGTTCGCCTGCGTGTCGACGAAGACCGCACCGAGCGGCCGCAGCCGCCCATCGGCGAAAATCCCGCGATTGCCGATGTTCAGCCGATTCCAGACACGCAGATAGTGCGCGCCACGCGGCTGTGTCCAACCGAAGGCCCGCGCCGAAGGGGGCGAGAAGAGCAGCCGGGCGAGGCACAGGCCCACCGCCACTGCCTGCAAAATGGTCACCGAGCGCAGGGCGACGCGTTCCGGGCAACCTCGTCTCGCTCGCTCGCGCGGCAGTTGCATGGCGGTTCGGTCTAGCACGGAGCCCGTTTCCCATGGGAGCCTCGCGCCCGGCCAGGATACGAGACGTCCTGCCCAACGAGAGAACACGCCGATGACATCGATGTTCAAGAGCGAGGCCGCACGCGCGGAGGTCGCCGCGTGGTTCGAGAAGTTTCACGCACGCCTGAGCGCGCCCACGGAACGGCGTCGCGTCATGACCCGCTTCGGCGAAGCACACATCCTCGTGGGCGGCCCGGAGACCGCCCCACCGCTCGTCCTGCTCCATGGGGCGATGGCGAGTTCCGCCCATGCGCTGGCCGAGCTGGAGGGGCTCCTCGGCGCGTTCCGCGTGTACGCGATCGACGTGGTCGGACAGTCGGTGATGAGCGCCGACCAGCGTCCGTCGGTGAAAGACGACTCGTACGGGCTCTGGCTCGCGGAGGTCCTCGACGGCCTCTCGCTCCCTCAGGCGCACATCGTCGGGGTGAGTTGGGGAGGCTTCGTGGCGCAGCGCCTCGCCGCGGTGGCCCCCGAGAGGATCACGCGGCTCGCGCTCCTCGTGCCCGCCGGCATCGTGAGCGGGCCATTTTTCGAAGGCTTTCGACGCGTGGGATGGCCAATGACGGTCTATCTGTTCCGCCCCAGCGAGGCGAACCTCGACGCGTTCGTCGCGAATCTCCTCACGACGAAGGACGACGACTGGCGGCGCTTCCTGGGCGACGCCTTCCGCGCCTACGACATGGCGGGCATGAAAGTGCCGCGACTCGCCCGCGACGGTGAGTTCGCCAAACTCACCGCGCCCGTGCTGGTGATCGGCGCCGACCGCGACGCGAGCTTCCCCGGGCCGATGCTTCTCGACCGCGCGAGGAAGCTCTTCCCGACGCTGACCGACACCGAGTTGCTGAAGGACTCCAACCACTGTCCGCCGACGACACCGGAGTTCCGTGCGTGGCTGAGCGACCGAATCACGCGCTTTCTCGCGGAGACGTGATCACCCGCCGGTCCCCGTCGTGACGTCCGGTACGCGTCGCAATACCCGGCAGCGTCGGTCGTGATCACGCGACGAGAATCCGTTGCAAAGCCTCCGGATCGCTCGGCTCGAACTCCCGCGCGCGCTGCCACAAAGGCATCTCGCGGGGGAGCGTGAGGTAGATGGCGCGGGCGACGCCGACGATGCGCGCGCTCAGCGACAATCGGCGCCGGCGGCCATCATTCCGCTCGGGCACTCCGGAGCGCCGACGCAGGCGTTGCGGGCGCTCGACCAGGCCTGCCCCGGCCAGCAGCAGTGGCCCTGCGTATCGGCCGAGCTGACCTGCCCCGGGCGGCACCCCGCGACGACGCAGCCCCCCTGCCCATCGGGCTGAAACCCCTCACCACACGTCGCATCGCCCACGCAGCTCTGCCGCGCGCCCGACCAGGCCTGCCCCGGCCAGCAGCAATGGCCCTGCGTGTCCGCACTTCGCTCCTGACCGGGCTGGCAGGCCTCGCCCGCGGTCGCGCCACCGGCCGAGTTCATGGCGGAGCTCGCCAATTCACTCAGACGGCGAACGACGAGCTCGACCGCGCGCTCGACAAGCCGACTGCCCTCGCGCGGAACACAAGCTGAGGGCTGGTCTGCGTCGTACGGTGGCACGCAGAACACATCAGGTTCAGTTTGATTTGTTAAAGAGGGGACGCCGCACTCAGTTTGCCCAAATGATGTAGGGCCTCGAAGGAGATCCCGCGAGTCGACAAGAGAGCGCCCAGACCACAAGACGTCACCAGTCTGGCTGGACACGATGACCACGTCGGTCGCGGCCTCGAATACGACCACCCCAGGCCCGCACAAATGGGGCTGACCAATTCGCTCACGCTCCGCAAGCTTGACGAGTCGGATGAGCATGAGCAGGTCCGTGCCTGAGTGGCGCGCGAGGAGAAGCGCCACCTGCAGGGGCGAGAGTTGACCGTCTCGCCGCAAGGTCGCAATACCCCCCTGGAGTTCCTGGTCCTGACCGGCCCGCGCGAGGACCGCTTGGGTCATCGGCTGCCATCCCGAGTCGAGCAATGCACGCTCCGCGGCGGACACCGCGAGGTTGTAGTCCTCGGTCTGCAAGACCCCGGTGGCGGTCGCGCCCGCCGCCGAGGGCGCGGCGGTCGTCTCGAGCGTGACGTCCGGAGCGACCTGTTGCAGCGACACGGGGCTGAGGACGAGCACACGTCGGCCGGACAAGCTGGAGATCGGACGATTGGATCCCTCGACGATCCCCGGGCGCCCCGTCGGCAAGAACGTGTGGGTGTGGAAACAGCCGCTCGCGGCCAGGATCGCCGTGAGCGCCAGGGGAATCAGCTTCGGACAAACCATTCGCATCGCGGACGTATAGCGATTCGTCCATCCACGTATCAACGGGGCTACCGGATGAAGGCCAACCGCTCATCACGACGTAAAATCCACGCAAATCTGCCGGCAGACGCCCTCCCGCGCATCGCCCATCACGCCACGAGCACGCGGCGCAGCGCGTCCGGATCGCTCGGCTCGAACTCCCGCGCGCGCTGCCACAAAGGCATCTCGCGGGGGAGCGTGAGGTAGATGGCGCGGGCGACGCCGACGATGCGTGAGGCGCCCTCCTCCCAGCGCGTCTCGGCGGCGATGTGAGCGAGGGATTCGTGTTGGGCGACGGCGCGATCGCGCCATTTCTCGAGGTGCGCGGCGGATGCGAGGTAGTCGCGTTTGGCGCCGTTGCAGCGCGCGTCGGCGGCGACGAGGTTGTGGAGGCCATTGTCGGGGTGGCGCGCCCACGGGATGAAATGGTCGACGTGGGCGTTGTCGGGAATGGGACGCTCGCAATAGAAGCAACGCCCGCCCTGGATCGCGACGAGGGGCGCGCGGACCGGCCCCGTGTCGGCCCGCTCGTGATCGAAGAGAAACACCATCACGTCGTCGTCGGGGAGCTGGTTGAGCTGCACGACCTGTCCGGCCCAGTGGCGGAGGATGTAGGGGCGCAGGAGCGCATGGAGCCGCGCGAAGGCGGCGGCGACACCGGGCTGGAGATAGATCTGATTGTTGAACGACGAGCGCTCCCCGCGCTGTGCGCGCCCGACGTCGCTCCGCTTGGCAAGGGGCTTGTCGCGCTGTGCCGGGTCGCGCTCGTCGCGGTCGCGCCAGTGGAGGTGATAGAGCCACTCGGGATTTCGCTCGCCGATGCGCTGCAGCTTCGGCAGCGGCATGTCGATGAGCGTCCACTCGATGTCGTGAATCAGCGCTTCGAATCCCGACATGCGCGAGACCGAAGCGAGCGAGAGGCCCGCGGAGCCCGGCCGCTGCGCCTCGATCTGCTCGCGAAATTCTCGGATCTTCCCGACGATGCCGCCGCCACGCGCGAGGGTCGCCGGGCTCCCGGAGCGGTTCTGGACGAGGACGCGTCCGCCGGATTCCGTCGCCCAGACGCGGGTGTGCGGCCAATACAGCGCACAGACCTTCTCGGCGAGCTGCCGTGTCGTGATGGTCTGTGGAGGAATCCCCTTCTCGCTCGTGTGTTCGAGACACAAATCCAGCAACGCGACCAACACAGCCTGTTTGTACGTCGCGGTGTAGCGGCCCTCGTCGAGGATGCGCAGCACGCGCTCGGCGACGTCGATCGGGGGCGCGTCGGCGCGGCTCATCGCGGCGTGCCAGCGAGGTAGTTGCCCTTGCCGGGGATCACGTGGCGGACGCCGCCGCGCGGGTCGGGGACGTCGCCGGCGTAGCGGGGGATGACGTGGATGTGCAGGTGCAGGACCGTCTGGCCCGCGGCCTCGCCCGCGTTGAAACCGACGTTGTAGCCGTCGGGGCGAAACTCCGCGTCGAGCGCGTGTTTCAACGTGTCGACGAGCGCGAGGATCGCGTGCTGCTCGTCGCGCGTCGCGTCGAACCACGTCGCGACGAGGCGGCGCGGGACGACGAGCGTGTGGCCCGGCGACACGGGGAAGGCGTCGCGCACCGCGAAGGCGAGCGCGTTCGCGGCGAGGTGGGCGGACTCGGGGAGCGCGAGAAACGGAGAGGACACGCGGGGCGAATCCTACTCTCGCTGCGCGCCCAGCGGCGCCACTACGGATTGAAGCCGAGGTTGCGGTCGAAGTTCTTGAACTCTTCGGAGAAGGACTCGTAGCCCGCGATGAAGTGGAGCGAGAGACCCACGAAGAGCAGCAATCCGAGCACGATGGCGCCGCGGGCGAGCGTGTGCGCGGCGCGGCCGGGGAAGAGCGTCGCGAGCGCGAAGGGGCTGAGCGCGGGGATCACGAAGGCGGCGACGTAGCGGCGGAGCGGCATCCACGCGGCGGGCGAGGCGTACCAGCCCATCGGCGCGACGAAGTTGAGGCCGTACATCACGAGCAGCAGCATGAAGAGCGCGCCGCGCAGCAGATCCGGGCGCTCCCAGAGATCCGCGAGGAAGAGCCCCGCGCCGAGGCAGAGCAGCGCGTGCAGCGGCATCGCGTACCAGCCGAACGTCCAGCTCCCGGACGAGAGCGAGATGGTCACCATGTACGCGACGAGCGGCACGCCGAGCACGAGCTCCGCGCGCGCGTCGCGGCGCACGCCCCCGACGAAGCCGAGCCAAAGGAAGATGAGCCAGCCGCGGCCAACCTGGTTGAAATCGACGATCGCGTACTCGATCCAGCGCGGGAAGAGGTTCCAGTGCGTCGGGCGCCCGCTCGACTGCTTGACGAGGGTGTCCATGAAGAGCGGCCAGTCGACGAGCGCGCCGTAGACGAAGAGGAGCAGCGAGACGCCCGCGCCGATCGCGAGCGCGCGGACCGCGGCGCGCCACGGGCGGTGCGGCTGCGCGAGCACGAGCAGCACGTAGGCCGGGACGAAGGCCGCGCCCGGCACCTTCGCGAGGGTCGCGGCGCCCGCGCACAACGCGCCCGCCGCGAGATCGCCCGCGCGCTCACCGTCGTCGCGCCAGCGCAGGAAGAAGAGCAGCGAGGCGAGGAGCAGCGGCACGAGCAGCGCCTCCTCTTTGACCTCGCGCGACTGCAGCACGATGAACGGGATGAACGCGTAGAGCGTGCCCGCGAAGAGCGCCGCCGGGCCGCGCGGCGCGAGGCGGCGCGCCACGGCGAGCAGCAGCGCGAGCGAGAGCACGCCGAGCCCGAGCGGCACGAGGCGCGCGTGCCAGAGCCGCGCGTGCGACCAGTGCGCCGCGCCGCCGAGCCGGGCGGCCGCGCCCGCGAGCAGGTGCAGGAGCGGCGGGTGCTCGAGGTAGGGCGTGATGACCTCCCACGTCGTGTGGGACTCGAAGTAGACGAGCTTCTCGACGCGGACGTCGTCGCCGTACCAGGGCGCCCAGCTCGACCAGCCGCGCGTGGTGCCGTCCTCGAGGAGCGACCAGCCGTTCCACGTCGCGAACATCCAGTCGTCGTTCTCGAAGACGTCGGGCGCGTTCTGGAAGTCGTAGACGCGCGCCGCCACGCCGAGCGCGAGCAGCAGCACGACGGCGGCGCCGTGGAGCCGCAGGCCGCGCAGATCGGGCTCGGCGCGCGCGGCCCGGAAGACGAGCCACGCGAGCAGCCCACCGAGCAGCGCGAGCGCGGCGAGCACCGCGGCCGTGAGTCCGTCGCGGTGCTCCGGGGGCGGGGTGAGCGCGAGCGCGGGGACCGTCTGCTCGGGCTGCGTGCCGGCGCGCCACTTGAGCGCGAAACCGACGCCGTTCGCGTCGAGCAGCGGCCCCTGCCACGTGATGCGCACGCGATGACGCCCCGGCGCGAAGGGGCGCGTCACCGGGACGGGCGCGCCCGGGCCGACACCGACTGGCAGCGGGGACACGGCCTCCGGCGCGGGGGCCGTACCCGCGGGCGCAGGCAGGGGCGCGGCGAGCGCGGTGCTGCCGGGCGAGACCACGCCGGGCACGACCACGCCGGGCAGGCGGGCCACGCCGGGCGCGCGCGCGGGCACGCGGCGCGCGAGCGTGGGGACGGCGAGCGGCGCGGGGCGCCCGTCGACCTCGAGGCTGACGACGTTGGGCGTCGCGACGCGCAGCGTGCGCGGCGGGCCGGGCGGGATGTCGAGGTCGGCGACGACGACGGCGTCGAGGTCGGGCAGCGTCTTCGGGACGCCGAGCTGCGCGAACGGATAGTGCGCGAGGAGCCGGCCCGTGACGCGGTGCCGGGTCGGGATGACGGGGCGGCGCTCGAAGGTCGTCGCGATGGGCCTCGGGCCCTCGGGCGTCGGCACACGCCACGTGATCGCGACGCCGTGCGCGAGGCGCACGGACACCGCCGCGCCGAGGAGCGCCGTCAGCAGGATCACCCCCGCGGCCAGCCCGAGCGCGACGGCGTCGCGACCGGGTTGGCGCGGCGGATCGAGCACGGCGCGGTGGTATCACGATTCCCCCCGCGGTGCCGCCGCGCGCGGGCCGTACGCGCAGGGTCCGGTGCGCCAGACACACGTTTTTGCGAGGGAATCCGCCGACGAGGCGGCCGGCCCCGCGGGGCGCCACACGTCTTGGCAGCGCACGGCGCACCGCGTACGGTCGCGCTGGTGTCCAGCGCCCGACTGCGCCTCGCCGCGACCGCCCTCGCGGCCCCGCTCGCGCTCGCCGCGCTCGCCGTCGCGCAGCTCTGGCCGGGGCTCTCGGCCGGGCTCGCCGCGCCCGTGAGTTGGGATCACGGCGCGCACCTCGGGAAGGCGATGTTGACGGCGCAGCTGCTGCCGTCGCTCCGCGGCTGGAGCGATCTCGTCGAGAGCGGCGTGCCGCTCAACACCGTCTACTCCGTGGGCGGGCCGCTCTGGGTGCTGCTCTTCCGCGCGCCGACGACCTGGCTCGACTGGCACCAGACGTACGCGCTCGCGTTCGCGGCCTTCCGCGTGCTCGTCGGCCTCGCGCCGTACCGGCTCGCGCGCGCGGCGGGCGCCTCGCGGCTTGGGGCGTTCTTCGCGGGGGTGCTCGCGCTCGCGGACCACGGCGACCACAGCGAGGGCGGCTGGTTCTACGACGTGACCTACGGCGTCTGGCCGATGTCGCTCTCGATGTGCCTGCTTTTCCTGGGGATCGCCGACCTCGTCGCGTCGCGTGAGCGCCCGGGCGGGTGGCTCGCTGCGCGCGCGTCCCTGCTGCTCGGCGCCGCGCTCGTGACGCACCAGATGCCGCTCGTCGCGCTCGCGGCGCTGCTCCCGCTCTGGCTCGTGACGCGCTGGCTCGACGGGCGGCGCGGCCTCGCGGCCGACGCGCGCGCCGCGGTCGTCGTCGCCGGCACGGCCGCGTGCCTCGCGGGCTTCTGGCTCCTGCCGATGCTCGCGCAGAGCGCGTGGCTCTCCGAGCACGGGCAGCTCTACCGCTCGTTCAACGAGCTCGGGCGCGGCGCGGCCGCGGGCGAGATGGTGCTGCGCGCGGGGCCGTGGACGTCGGTGCTCGTCGCGCTCGCGGTGCTGCGCGCGCTCTTCGCGCGCGGGACACAGCGCTTTCTCGGGCTCGCGGTGGTGCTGATGATCGCGGTCTCGGCGCGGAACTGGCTGCTCGACCTCGAGGCGCTGCGCGTCCTTCCCGCGCTCGGCAAGCTGATGTTCCCGCGCTTCCTGATGATCGCGAAGCCGATGGCGTTCGTGCTCGCGGGGATGCTCGTCGCGGAGCTGCTCGGGCCGACGCTCACGGCGATCCGACGCGGGCTGCGCAGCCCGCGCGGGCTCGTCGGCGTGGGCGTCGCGGCGCTGCTCGTCGCGCCCTTCGCGCGCGGGATCGTGCAGGAGATCCGCGCGCGCACCGTCGAGCGCGAGCTGGACACGACGGCCTCGAGCCCGCTGTGGGAGGAGTTCCGCGCGTACGCGGCGTGGGAGCGCGCGCGGCCGCACGCGCCGGGCGAGCGCGTCGCGTACGTGCACGTCGAGTCGCATCTGTTTCAGGGCGCGCCGGCCTATACGGGCGTGCCGGCGCACAAGATCGGCATGCTCATCGCGGAGACCTTCGGCAACACGACGGATTCCGGCGAAGAACACGTGCTCCGCGCGCTCGGGGTGCGGAGCGTGGTGAGCGTGGACGCGCCGCCGGGCGTGCTCGCGCCGGGGCTGCGCGAGGTGAAGCGCTTCGGGCGCATCCGCGTGAGCGCGCTGCGCGACGCCGACGTCGCGCCCGCCTTCGATCCGGACGACGCCGCGCGTACGCCGCGCGTCGTGTCGCTCACGTGCGACAACGCCGAGATCGAGCCGAACGGCGCGCGGCGCGTGGTGCTGCGGCGCGCGGACGGGCCGGGATGGCGCGCGGAGATCGATGGGCGCGCGGCGCCGATCGCGGCGTGGGCGGTGCCGGGCACGACGCACCTGCGCTTCGTCGGCGTCGAGGTCCCCGCGGGCGCGCGGCGCGTGCGCTTTCACTACGCGGCCTGGCAGTGGTTCGACGTGCTTGGCGCGCTGCTCTCGGTCGCGGGGCTGCTCGGCGCGGCCCTGCTCGCGCGGCCGACGCTCGCCCCGCTCCGCCTGCGTGACGCCTCCGCGCGGGGGCGCGCGCGGCTCGCTGCGGTGCCGCCGCGTGCGGTCGCAGGCGCGCTCGGCGTGGCACTGATCGCGCTCGGCGCGGGGGTCGCGTGGCGCGCTTCGGGCACGTACGCGTTCGCCGATCACCTCGCGGACGCGTCGTACGCCATCGTCGCGGGCGACGGCGCCGAGACGCCGTGCACGCAGCCGCGGCCGGAGGGCGACGCGGGCGTGATGTGCCCCATCGCGCCCTGGCTGTGGCTCGGCCGGACGGCGCAGGCCATCGACGGGCGGCTGCGGGCGTGCGTGTGGGCGCACCCGCCGCCCGGCGGACAGACCGGACGCGTGCGCTTCCCGCGGGCGCGGCTCGGCCAGGTGCTCGTCGTCGGCGGCGGCGTGGGCGACGACGCCCAGGGCGGGGACGGGCCGCCCGTCGTGCTGCGCGTGCGCGTCGATGGGCGCGACGTGGGCGCGCTCGAGGCGCCGTGGCGCGCACGCTGGGTCGAACGGACCTTCGCGACGCCGGCCGGCGAGCACGCCGTGGAGTTCGACGTGTCGGCGGCCTCCGACGCGCGGCGCTTCTTCTGCTTCGACGCCGTGTCCCGATGACGGCGGGGGCGCGCGGTCCGCGCTCGGACGACGGCGCGGCGCGCTCCGTGGGCCGCGGGGGCGCACGCAGCGAGCCCGTCGCGATCCACGATGTACCATCTTGGATGAGGGTGATGGCAGGCGTCGAGGTGAGCCGGGCGACGGCATGGACGGCCGGCGCCTCGGTCCTCGTGCGGGCCACGACCGCGGCGGGCCCCATCCTCTGGGAGTTGTGGGAGGCGGCCCCGATCGCGTGCGCGCGCCTCGACACGGAGACGCGACCGCCGCGCCGGATCGCGGTGCCGGTGCCCGCGGCGCTCGGGCCCGAGCTCGCGCGTTTTGTCCGGCGGATCGCGTGGGTGCAGGGCGACGGCGGCGGCGGCGCCCGCTATGCGCCGGGCCCGGACGAGGTGCGCCTGCGCGCGCTGGTCGACGCCCTCCGCGCCGTACGCGTGCCCGACGATGCGCTCGGCGTGCACCTCGACGACGCCGACCGCGCAGACCCGACGCGGGCCTCCGCCGGGCTCCTCCTCGACGCGTGCGCGGCGCGCTGGGACCGGGTCTTCGCGGCGGCCGACGAGGCGAATTCTGCCCAGCCACCGTGGCTCGACGCGCTCCTCACCGGGCTTGGCGGAGACCTCGACGCGATGCGCGCCCGCGCCGTCCGCCCGACGTCGGAGGCCGGCGCGCTCGCGCTGCTCGAGGGCGCCGCGCTCGCGCGGGCGGGGCTCCACGACGCGGCGCTCACGCGGCACCGCGTCGCGGTCGAAGGGCTCGTCGGCTCGCAGCAGGCCAGCGCGTGCCTCGAGGTCGCCAAGCTGTTCCGTGAGCGCGGTGAGTTCGAGGAGGCCGTGCGCTGGGCGCGGCGCGCGCTGCTCATCCGGCCCGACGACGACCTCGCGCTGAAGGCGAGCCGCGAGCTCGTGCGCTGCGGGGCGCTCGACGACGCGTACGCGGTGCTCGCCGAGCGCTGCGCGCGCCCGCCCGCCGCGCCGGAGCCGGCCCTCGCCCTCGCGGAGTTGCTGCTGTGGGCGGGACGCCCCTCGGAGGCGCGTCGGTGGCTCGCGCCCCTCCTCGAGGCCTCGAGCGACGTCCGCGTGCAGCGCGCAGCGGGCGTGATCCCGGCGCTCGAGGGACGCTGGGAGGAGGCCCTCGTCGCCTTCGAGCGCGCGCGCGACGCCGCGCCGGACGACATGGAGTCCCTCGCGTGGCTGGCCGAGGCGAGCCTGCGACTCGGGCGCCGCGACGACGCAGCCCGGTTCGGCGATGCGTCGCGCATGCGCGTGCAGACGCCGGTGCACACGCTCCTCGGCGGCGCCCTCACCGCCCCGTCGCAGATCCCCAAACGGCCCGAGCTGCTGCGCTTGCTCGAGGTCCTCGCGGAGCCCCTCGCGCCCTGGCTCGAAGACCCGACGCACGCCGCGCTCGCCGCGCTCGACCGCTTCCTCGGCAACCGCGGCGAGTGGCTCACCCGCCGCGTCGAGGGCGCGTCCGGACTCGGCATCGCGCGCGTGCGGCTGCCCCGCGCGGACTCGCTCCTCTCGAGCCGCGACGCCGCCGCCGACGCGCTGCGCGCCCTCGGTGACGTGCCCCTCGAGGCGCTCGAACGGCGCTTCGACGACCTCGCCGCGGCGTACCCGGACTCGCCCCACCCGCTCTGCTTCCACGGCGAACTCGATCTGTGGCTCGGCGAGACCGCCCGCGCGATCGGCCGCTTCGACGCGGCCCTCGCGCGCGCCCCGGCCCGGTGGGCCTACGTCGGGCGTGCGGCGGCGGAGATCCTCCTCGGCGACTGGGCGGCGGCGGACGCCACGCTCGCCGAATGCGACGCGCAGTTCGCGCCGATCCCCGGCGCGACGACCCACGTCTACGTGGGTGAGATGTGGCGTCGACGGGGTGAGCACGCGCGCGCGATCGACGAGCTCCGCCAGGCGGTGGCCGCCAAGCCCGGCCGCGTGGCGGCGTGGATGAACCTCGCGCTGAGCCTCCGCGCCATCGGCAAAAAAGAGGAGTCGCTGCGCATCTTTGCCGATGTCTCGGCGCGCGCGCCGCGGCTTCTGTGGGACGCGTCGCGCGCCCTCGGCGCGCCCCCGGTGTGGCCGCCCCCGGAGGCGCGCATGGAGGCGCTCCTCGAGACGTCGCTCGCGATGATGCGCGGCAACCGCTCGTCCCACACGATCACGTACGTCGACCCCGAAGGGCGGCTCCGCGTGGTGCGGCCCGTCGCCGCCTGGCGCGCGGCGTTCGCGAGCCACGCGCCGACGCTCGCCGCCGCGCTGCGAAGCCGTCTCGCCGCCGGAGCCGCGCCGCGTTGCTCCGAGGCCACGCGCGCCTAGGCTCGCCGCCTCGTGGATCTCGAGCAACACCTCCACGCGCTGGTCGCCCCGCTCGCCGTGGGCGAAGAGCTCGTGCCGGGCGCGCGCTTCGTGGAGGTGTCGACGGAGCTCGGGCTCCGCCTCACGTTCGCGGTCGGCGAAGACTCGGTCCACGTCGAACTCGAGCCCGCAGACGAGGCCGACACCCGACCGCATGCGGCGCGCACACCGCGCTTTCTCGTGAGCTATCGCGTCGCCCAGACGCGCACGCGGCTCGCCCCGCAGCTCGGGCGCACGCTCTGCGAGCGCGTGGCCGCGCTCGTGCGCACGAACGAAGATGGCGTCCTCCGCGTGCTCGCGTCTGCGGCGGCGCACACCGCCGAAGAAGGCGGCGCGCGCATCCGGCGCGTCACGGTCGAGAGGCTGCTCGTCGACGCGGGGACGCCGGGCGCGCGCTACCGCACGCTGAGCCCGTACGTGGGCTGCCTCGTGGGGTGCCGATTCTGCTACGCGCAGACGCGGCTCGCGTCGTCGCGCGGGCTGCTCGGGCTCGCGGATGTGCCGTGGGGATCGTACGTCGACGCCCGCACCAACGCGCCCGCGGTGCTCGCGCAGGAACTCGCCCGCGTGTCGAGGCGGCCCGTGAAGTTCTGCCCGATCGTGAGCGACCCGTATCACGCGATCGAGCGCACGCTCGGCCTGACGCGCGCGTGCCTCGAGGTGCTTGCCCGACCGGAGCTCGCGCCGCCCGCGACGTTCGTCCTCACGCGGGCCGCCCTCGTCGAGCGCGATCTCGACGTGCTCGCGCGCCTGCCAAACGCCTACGTCGGCTTCTCGGTCCCGACCGACGACGACGACGTGCGCGCGCACTTCGAGCCACGGGCTGCGCCCATCGCCGAGCGCGTACGGGTACTCCGCGCGTTTCAGGCGCGCGGCGTGCGCACCTTCGCGATGGTGCAGCCGATCCTCACCGACGACGTCGACGCGCTCGCGGATCACCTCGCGAGTTGCGTCGACTCCGTGCGCATCGACGTGCTGCGCGGCGTCTACGGCGCGGCCGACGACTTCGCCGACCCGCGCTACGCGCGCTGGATGGATCCGGCGCTGCAAGCTTCGCTCGCAGACACCCTCGCGGTGGCGCTCACCGCGCGCGGAGTGTCGCTCTGGCCCGACGAGCTGCCCCGAGAGCTCTGCGTGCGCTGAGCCCGACTCTCCCGCGCGGCGCACACGCGGTGACGACCGTGGCGCACAGCCGGAATGCGGCGTAGTTTCGCGACACTGCGGGGCGCAGATGCCTTCCTCGCGCGGCGCCTCGACGAGCCTCGCGGCGCACCGCACTCCCTGATCCGACGCGATGTCCCGGTGACGACGACGTGAGCGCCCCAACCGCCCCGATCCCGAGACGGCCGACGCCGGCCCTCGCCGAGCAGCTGCTCGTCGGCGCGCTCACCGCCGTCGTCGCCGGCCTCGCGGACACCCTCGTCTGCGCGGCGCGCGTCGGGCTCCACAAGGCGCCGCCGCTCGCCTTCGCGCGGGCGGGCGCGAGCCTCGTCGCGATGTACGCCCCGCCGGGCCTCGTCGTCGGCGCGGCGCTCGGCGTGGCGCTCGCGCTCGTCCGCGCGACGCCGTGGCTCGATGGGGTGCGCGCGCGCCTCAGCGCCCCGCGACGTTGGACGCGGCACGATCCGGAGGCGTTCGCGACAGGCCTCGGCGCGCTCGCCGCCCTCGGCGTCGCGGTGCTCGCCGGGCAGCGCGCGGCGCTGCACTTCGCGACGCGCTACCACGACCCCTCGCTCGCCGCGTGGGCGCTCGCGGCGGTGGCCGTGGGCCTCGGCGCAGGCGCGCTGCTCGTGCTGCTCCTCGTGCGGCGCGTGCTGCGGCCCCTCGGTGCGCTGCTCGGGCGCGCGGCCTCGCTCGCGACGGTGCTCGGCGCGGCGGCGGGCGCGGCAGCAGGCGCGATCGCGCTCGTCGCGGTGCGCGCGCCGCGGCTCTTCGACGTGCCTCGATCCGGTCGCGCTCGCGTGGGGACCGGGCGCCGCGATCGCGTACCTGCTCGTCGCGTGGGCGGTGCGTGCGCGCCTGCCGCGGGGGCCGAGCGGGCGCGTGCAGCCGGGGCCCGTGCGCGCGGCGGCCGCGGTGGCCGTCTCCGCCGCGCTGCTCGCGCTCGCGGTGACCGGCGTGACGTACGGCGGGAGCCAGCGCGCGCGCCGTCGTCGAGGGACGCGCGGTGCTCGGGCAGCGGCTCGTGCGCCTGTACCTGGCCGCGACCGATCGCGACGGCGACGGCCACGCCTTCGCGTTCGGAGGCGGCGACTGCGACGACCGCAACGCGCGCGTCCACCCCGGCGCCTTCGATCGCAAGGGAGACGGCGTCGATCAGGACTGCTGGGGCGGCGACGGCTCGCCCGAGGACCTCGCCGCGCTCGGCAGCGGGCGCCTACGGCGGCGCGCGCAGCGTGCCTCCACAACCGAACATCCTGCTCGTCACGGTCGACGCGCTGCGCCCCGATCACCTCGGCGCGTGGGGCTATCACCGCCCCACCTCGCCGAACCTCGACGCCTTCGCGCGGACGGCCGTGCGCTTCGAGCGCGCGCTCGCGCAGTCGTCGCGCTCGATCCGCTCGATCCCCGCGCTGATGACGGGCTTCGCGCCCTCGCAGATCGCGTACGGCAGCGAGTACCTCTACCCCGCGCTGCTCCCGGAGAACGAGACGGTCGCCGAAGCCCTCGCCGCGCGCGGCTGGGCGACGACGGCCGTCATGGGCACGGACTACTTCGATCGCACCGGCGGATTCTTCCAGGGTTTCGCGGACATCCATCAGGTGCCGATCTACAAGCCGCCCCGCGCGCGCACCGTCGACGACGCGCTCCCGCGCCTGCGCACGCTCGCGGCGGGCGCGCAGCCGTGGTTCCTGTGGGTGCACCTCTTCAACGTCCACGAGGAGTACCTCTGGGATCGCGCGCCCTCGCGCTTCGGCACCGCGCCGGTCGACGCGTACGACACCGAGATCACGCACGCCGACGCGGAGGTGCAGCGGCTGCTCGCGGAGCTGACGCGCCTCGGACTCGACGAGAAGACCGTCGTCGCGATCGCGTCGGACCACGGAGAGGCCTTCGGCGAACACCACAACCGCGGGCACTCCTTCACGCTCTACGAGGAGGAGCTGCGCGCGGTGCTGATGGTGCGCGCGCCGGGCATCGCGCCGAGCGTGGTGCGCGAGCCCGTGCCGCTCATGGATCTCGCGCCGACGCTGCTCGATCTCGCGCGCGTGCCGGTGCCGCGCCCGATGCCCGCGCGGAGCCTCGTGCCGCGCATGCTCGGCCGCCCCGCGCCGGACGCGGCGCGCCCGATCTTCGCGGAGCTGATGCCGGACGGCCTCTACCCGTTCGACGTCAAGAGCGTGCGCCGCGGGCCCTACAAGCTGCATTGGTGGGTGCGCGACGGCCGCGCGGAGCTCTACGACATCGCCCACGATCCGGCCGAACAGCACGACCTCGCCGACGCCGACCCGCGCACGCGCGACGCGCTGCTCGGCCTCCTGCGCGCGTGGGTCGCGGAGACGAACCGCCCGGCGAACCGCGACGCGGACATCGTCTCGCGCGCGCTCCTCGGTCGCGCGCCGGCGCAGATGACGAAGCGCCTCGACGCCACCTTCGACGACACCATCACGCTGCTCGGCTACGACCTGCCGCGCACGACCTTCGCCCCGAACGACCGCATCCCCGTCACGC
The DNA here is from genome assembly GCA_964202905.1 of Polyangiales bacterium. Lineage (GTDB taxonomy): Bacteria > Myxococcota_A > Polyangia > Polyangiales > JADJQN01 > CAIUAC01. The sequence goes on along the minus strand of CAXNJO010000011.1, from coordinate 13,444 downwards.
TGTACTGGCGGGCCGACGCCGCGCCCGAGGCGGGCTACTTCGTGGAGCTCACGTTCGAGGGCCCGCCAGGCTTCGGCGTGCCGCCGCACTTCCACGCGGCGCACGTCCCGGTGAACGGGCGCCTCCCCACCGATCGCTGGCGGGAGGGCGACGTCGTGCGTGACGCGTGCGAGATCGTCGTCCCGCACAACATCGGCCGCCCCGTGCACCTGCGGATGCGGCTCGTCGTGAAGGACGGCGCGCTCCCCGTCGCCTACACGAGCGCGCAGGGCGCAGGCACGGTGCTCCCGCTCGCGGAGATCGACGTCCGCTGACGCACGGGGCGCCCCGCGGCGCCCGACGACGCGGCGGGGGGTGCCGTGCTCGCGCGCGGTCGCTGCGTTATCCTCGCGCGCCCATGCCCTCGTCGATCGCCGAGTTCTTCACGCTGCGGGAGGCCGCGGCGGCGCTCGCCAGGGAGCCCGCCCCCGAGCGCGATGCGCGCACCGCCCTCGTCCGGCGCGCGCGACAGAAGCGCGAGGCCGCCGAAGCGCTGTGGTCGGTGGCGCAGCCCGTCGAGGCGCTGCGGCTGCTCGCCGAGGCCGCGGGGCTCTTCCGGGAGGCCGCGCTCGACGCGCCGCCGTCCGGCGCGACGCTTGCCGCTGCCGGTGCAGCGCCCGCGCCCGACGCAGCCCCCGCGCCCGACGCAGCGCCCGACGCGTCCGCACCCGCGGGCGACGCCGGCGCCCTCGACGCCGTCACGAGCGACACCGACGCGGAGGCGCACGCGACGCAGGCGGCGCCTTCCCTGCTCGCGCAGCGGCTCACCGCGCTCGGCCTCGCCCCGCGCGCCGCGCAGGAGGCCGCCGCGACGCTCGACGCGCTCGACGCGCTCCACATCCCCGCGCTGAACCGCGACGCGGGCGGCGCCGAGTCGGACGCCTTCCGCGCGCTCGACGAAGCGGTCGCAGCGGTCGACGCCGCGCTCGATGCGGGCGTGCTCACCGCGCGCGAGATCGTCGGGCACCGCGTGGCACGCGGCGCGTGGCTCCTCGCCGTGGTCGGCGCGCTCGGCGTCGCGGGCTGGTTCGCGCTGCGGGGCGGCCCGGAGGTCGTCGCCACTGCGACGGCCGTGTACGCGGGGGACCCGATCTTCGGTCCGGATCGCGTGACGGACGGCGACACGGCGACCGAGTGGCTGCTGCCCGACCGCACCCCCGGCGCGCTCGAACTCACCCTGAAAGCGCCGCGCCGCGTGGGCGCCGTGCGGATCGTGAACGGCCACAACCGCGAGTTCAACGACCGCGCGGTGCAGGACTACGAGATCGAACTCTACGCGGGCCAGCGCCTCGTGAAGAAGCTCGCGGGCCGTTTCGCGCTGCTCGTCCCCGCGCCGCAGCCCGTCTCGGTGCGCGCCGACGTCGACGGCGTCGACCGCGTGCGCTTCGTCGTCAAGTCGTTCCACCGCGAGGGCGCCGCGCTCGCCGAGCTCGCGCTCGAGTAGACGGATGTCGTCTCCGAACCCGGCGGCGCGCGCGCGCGGCGCGGCGCGCGTCAGCCTACCCGCGCTCGCCGCGCTGCTCGGGCTCGGCGTGCTCTACGCCACCGTGCTCTCCGCCGACGTGATGGCGCACGTGCAGGGCGACGGTCACTACACGTACCTCTGGGCGCGCTCGCTCGCGTACGACGGCGACCTCGATCTCACGAACGACTACGCGCTCTGCGGCGATCCGTGGCGCATGGTCGCGCCGAAGGAGCCGGGCCTGCGGCCGCAGAACACGTGGCCCGTCGGGCCCGCGCTCTTGTGGAGCCCCGCGTTGCTCGCTGCACGCGCGCTCGGCGTCGGCGGCCCGGAGCACGCGTGCGCCGGGCAGCGCGCGGAGCTCGCGATGGCCGTGACCTGCCTCGCCGGCTGGCTGACCGTCGTGCTCGCGTTCGTCGTCGCGCGGCGCCGCGTCGGCGAGGGGCCCGCGCTGCTCGCGGCCCTCGCGGTCGGGCTCGCGACGGCCCTGCCCTACTACGCTGCGATCCTGCCCAGCTACTCGCACGCACCGAGCGCCTTCGCCGTCGCGCTCTTTCTCGAGCGTTGGGACGCGACGCGCGGCGCGACCACGTGGCGACGCTGGCTGCTGCTCGGCGCGCTCCTCGGGGTCGTCGTGCTCATGCGTCCGCAGGACGCGATCGTCGTGCTCGCGCCGCTCGGCGAGTGGCTCGCGCTCGCCGTGCCCGCGCTGCGGTGGCGGCGCTGGCGCGAGGTGGCCGGGCACGTCGCGCGCGGCGTGCTCTTCGTCGCCGTCGCCGCGCTCGTGTTCTCGCCGCAGATGTACGCGTGGAAGCGCTCGTACGGCGCGTGGCTCGCAGTGCCGCAGGGCCCCTTCTACATGCGCTGGGAGCACCCCTTCGTCGACGGCTTCCTCTTCGGCAGCAGCAACGGGCTGCTCTCGTGGACGCCGGTGCTCTACCTCGCCTTCGTCGGACTCGCGCTCGGCACGGCACGGCGCGCGACGCGCAACCTCGCGCTGCCGCTCGCGCTGATGGTCGCGGCGAGCGTCTACGTGAACGCGGCCGTGTGGGACTACTGGGGCGCCGTCGGCTTCGCGGGGCGGCGCATCACGGACATGGCGCTGCCCTTCGCCGTCGGGATCGCGCTCACGCTCGAATGGCTCTTCGCGTGGGCCGAGCGGCGCCCGCGCGCCTTCGCGGGGACCGCCGTCGGCGCGGCGCTCGCGCTCGCGGCCATGTGGAACGGTGCGGCGATGAAGGGCGTCGCGACCTTTAAGCTCGAGACGTACCGCGAGGCGCCGATGACGACCTTCTGGCGCACGACCTTCGACATCCTCGTGGACGCCGTCCATCCCCGCATCGGCAATCCCTTCGCGCTGCCCGGGTCCCTGCCGCTCGCCGCGCGCTACCGCACGACGCCCGACCGCTTCGACGTGCTCCGCGGGATGGGCATCTTCTACCAGGAGTTCCAGACCCGCGACGTGCGTCTGGTGGAGGCCGGCGCCGACCTCACCGGGGCGCGCGGCGACATGTATTGCGCCGAGGGCTTCGCGAAGGAGGCCGAGCGCGTCCGCGGCACGCTCGCCCGCGCGACGACCGCACCCCGCGCGCGCTTGCTGCTGCCGTTCTTCGCCGACGACGCAGGCGCGGTCGTGCTCTCGTGGTCGGGCGGCGCGCCCCGCCTCGCGGCCGCCTCGCGACTCGCCGCGCTGCGTGCGTCCGACACGCTGCCCGTGCCCGGAGGGCTCCGCCCCGCCGCCCCCGCGCGGGATGGCGGGACCACGCTCGACGCAGGCCTCCCCGCGCCCGCACCGTCCGCGCCCGCACCGTCCGCGCCGGGGCCCGCGCCCGCCCCGTTGGCGCCACCCGCACCCGCTGCGCCGCCGTCCGTTCCGCAACTTCGCGTCGTGTGGAACGGCGTCGACGTCGGTCGCTACGACGCGCCGCCGAGCGGCTTCGGCACGACGCGCATCCCGCTGCCGCAGGGCGTCGTGCGCGTGGGCGTGAACGAGGTCGTCCTCGAGATCACGGGTGGCCCGGTCTACCTCGAGAAGCTCACCGCCGAGCGCTGACGCCGCGCGCGGCGCAGCTCAGCGGAACGAGATCTCCGCGAGCCCCGCGCCGAGTTGGTGGTGGCTCCGCACGACGAAGCGGATGCGATCGACGCCATCTCCCGCGATGGCAATCTCTGCAGACTCGGGAGTCCGCGAGAACGCCCACTCGCCCTCGCGCACCGCGACGCGCTCCCCGCCTCGCCACAGTTCGAGCGCCCAGCCACGCGTCGCCCGGTCGAAATACGGGGCGTTTTGCGTGTTGAGGAGCGTCACGGCGCGCACCGCGCGCGGCGGCGAGAGCAGCAGATCGAGGTGGCCGGTCGCCCCGTCGGGGAGCAGCCAGGCCGTCGCGGGGTTCCCGTCGCGCGCGTTCGGGGCGAGGTACGCCGGACCGTGCACGATCGAGGGCCGCAACAGCACGCGCGGGCGCGGCACGGCGAGCGTAACGGCGAGGGCCACAGCGACGACGCCGAGCCCTGCGGCAGCGAGCCCGCGCGAGACCACGACGCCGCTCAGCTCCGTCGCCGTGCTCGCGGCCGGACGCGCGCCACGAAGCGCCATGGCCGCGGCCGCCCGAAGCATCGCGTGGTCCCGCTCGTCGCGACCGGAGAACGCCGCGTCGAGGCGGGCGGGCGCCGCGCGATGGGCGGCGAGCCGCTCGGCGACCGCTCCCGCGTCGTCGACACCGAGCGCCGCGAGCGACGTCGCGGTGTCGTCCGTACGCGCGGCCTCGGCGAGCAGCGCGAGCGCGTCGACGACCAGCGCGAGCGCCTCGCCGCGCTGCCCGAGCGGGCGGAGCGCGTCGGCGGCCGCGAGCTTCTGCGCCGCACCGAGGAGCGCCCGGCGGCGCAGCGCGACGAGGGAGGGATCGACCGCGTGCGCGGCCGCGATCGCGCCACGCAGCGTGAGGTGCTCGACGAGGCGCTGCGCGAGACCGTCCATCGGCGCGATCCATGCCACGAGGTGGCGCCCCCCTGCCAGACGTTCCATGCTCGCGCGCCGTGCGCCCCGGGGAGATGCCAACGCCCGACGCGCGTGACGCGATCGCGCAGGCCCGCCAGGCGCACGCAGCGGCCGAAGTGCTCTGGCTCCGCGGTGCGCGCGGAGGCGCTCGTCCGCGCCCGGGCGACGCGCTCGCGCGCACGCTCTCAGCGACGGCCGGGTCCGCGACCGCGTTGCCCGCAGCCACGCGCACCGCCGCCTCGACCACGCCCCAGTCCGACTCGTCGATGCGCCCGGCCGCGTCCCCCGCCGAGGCTGACGCCGCGCGCTGGCTCGAGGCCGCGCGGGGCGCGGAGCACCTCGACGCCGCGTCGCGCGACGCGCTCGTGCTGCCGCTGCTGCGCGCACGCCGCCGCGCGGAGCATCGCTGGCTGCGCGCCGCCGAGACGCCCGACGCGCGCCGGGCACGCCTCGTGCGGCGCGGCGTCGCGGCCTGGTGCGGGCTCGTCGCCGTCTGCGCCGTCGCGCTGTACCGCCCTCACGCGCCCACCGCGACCGCCACCGCGACCCTCGCCGCGAGCGATTTCTTCGGCCCCGCGCGGGCGGTGGACGGCGACCCCGCCACCGCGTGGCTGCTCCCCGATCGCAGCGTCGGCGCGCTGACGATCGACCTCGCTCCCCCGCGCGACGTACGCGCGATCACCCTCGTCCAGCCGGTGACGGCGCAGCCGCTGCGCGGCGTGGCGCGGATCCGCGTGAGGCTGCTGCGCGGTCGCCACGCGCTCAACGAAGCGATCAGCACGCTCCCGGCGCGGGCACCACGGGGGCTCGACGCCGGGCTCGCCGCGGGTCTCGGGGCCGACATCGCCGGCCCGGCCGCGCGGACGCTCCCGCTCGCCGGGCGCGGCGTGACGCGCGTCGAGGTGCACGTCGACGCGTGGCACGGCGCGGGCGGGGGCCTCGCCGAGGTCGAGCTCCAGTGAGCCGCGCGAGCCGTCTCCCGGCTGCGCTCGTCGTGGTCGCGGGCGTCGGCGCCGCGGCGTTCTTCGCCGCAGGCCTGCCGGGCCTGAACGCGCAGCCCGGCTGGTTCTATCGGGCGCAGGCGCACGGCTCGCTCGGCGTGGCGGGCGCGGTCGTCCTCGCCGCGCTCGCGCCCTTCGCGGTCACAGCGGCCCTGCGCGCCGCCGACGCCGGTCGACACGCGCGCGCGCTCGCCACGCTCGTGCTCGTCGGTACCCTCCTGCAGGTCGCCCTCCTGTACCTCGCGCCCGACCGTCTCGACTCGGTCTGGCGGCGTCTTCACGAGGGGCACGGCGAGTACCTGCGCATCGCCGACGCGCGCCGCGGACGCGCGCTCGAGACGCTGCGCGACTACGAGGCCCTCTGCGAGCGCGGCGAGCTCGGCTCGTTCGCGCGCTCGAAGCCGCCCGGCACGCTCGCGGCCTACCTCGCGCTCGACGCGCTCGCCCACACGCAGCCCGTGCACGACGCCCTCGCCCCGCTCGTCGTCCGCGCGCGGCGCTCCCCCGTCGTCGCCGTCGCGCCGACGGCCGCGCTCGCCTTCGCGCTCTTCCCGCTGCTCACCTTCCTCACGATCCTGCCGCTCGTCGCGCTCGGGCGCGCGCTGCTGCACGACGCCCGCGTGGGCTACGACGCCGCGGTGCTGTGGATCACCTCGCCAGCGGCGCTCCTCATCACGCTGCACCTCGACGGCGCGCTCTTCCCGCTGCTCGGCACGAGCGCCGTCGCCCTCGCCGCGATCGGCGCGCGGCGAGGGCGGGCCACGGCGTCGCTGGCGGGCGGCGCGCTCGCCGCGATCGGGGCGTACTGCACGTTCGGGCTGCTGCCCGTCGTCGGTCTCGGCGTGGGTTGCGCGCTCGTCGTGAGCGCCGAGCGCCTCGCGCACCACCAGCCGCTCACCCGCGCGGCGCGTCCGCTCTGGCACGCCGCGCTCTTCCTCGGTGCGGCCGTGGCCGCGACCGCCGCGCTCGTCGTCGCGCTCCGCTACGCCCCGCTGCTCCGCTACGGGCGCGCCCTCGCGCTGCACACCGAGTGGAAGGCGTTCGTGCCGACGCGCCTCTGGCGGGCGCTGTCGCTCGTCGAGTTCGCGCTCTACGCGGGCGTCCCGCTCGCGCTCGCCTTCGCCGCGGAAATCATGCGGTCCGCGCTCTCCCTCGCCCGCCGGGAGCTCGTCGCACCGTCGTCGTGGTCGCTCGGCGTGACCGCGACGCTCGCAGCGCTTGCCATCTTCCAAGGTACCAACGAAGTCGCGCGCCTCTGGATGTTCCTGATCCCGTTCCTCTCGCTCGCCGTCGCGGGCGGGTTGCGCGCGCGCTCGCACGTCGAACCGCGCGCCGGATTGCTGCCCGCGCTCGCCCTCGCGCAGGCCCTGCTCGCCGTGGTGATGAGGGTCACGCAGCCTTGGTGAGCCGCCGCGCGACCGCGCTCTGCGCCCTCGTCGTCGCGGCCTCGGTGGTCGTCGGCGGCGTCGCGCGCGTGGGCTCGGCGGGCTGGGGGCTGCCCTATCTGCTGCACGTCGACGAAAAAGGCTTCGTGCTCTGGGAGGTCGCGGCCGTCGAGTGGCGCGCGCTGCGGCAGGACGATTGGCGCCCGCGCACGACGACCTACGGCCCGCTGCTCTACGAGTCCGGGGTGCTCCTCAAGTGGGCGCTCTTCGGCGGACGCGCCCACGCGGCCGAGGTCGCCGCGCGCTACCCGGACGCGTGGTCCTACACGATGGGCGCGTTCGGCGCCGAGGGCTCCGAGGCCTCGTTTTCGTGGGCTGCGTGGGCGCACGCGCTCCGCGTCGCCGGCGCGCTCGCGGCGAGCCTCGCCGTGCTGCTGCTCGCGCTCGCGGCGTGGCGCCTCGAGGGCGCCGCCGCCGGCGCGGTCACCGCCGTATGCAGCGCGGCGTGCGTGGGGCTCCTGCAGGCGAGCCACTACTTCACCACCGACAGCCTCGTCCTCGTCGAGATCGCGCTGCTCCTGCACGCCGCGGCGCGGCTCGCGACCGGCGGCGGCCTCGGCAGCGCGGTGTACGCCGGCCTCGCGCTCGGCGCGATCCTCGGCACCAAGATGAGCGGCGCGCTGCTCGGCGCGGTGCTCCCGGCCGCGCTCGCCTCCGGCCCGCTCTGGCGCGCCGACGCTGCGCCGCGCCTCGCCGCGCGCCTGCGCACGTCGCCCGCGCTGCGCTGGGCGGCGACGCCGCTCTCGCCGCGCCTGCTCGTCGCCCTCGCGTGCGCGGTGCTCGTGTACTTCCTCGTCTGTCCGTGGCCTTTCACCGTGCCCGAGCTCTACTTCGACGTGCCGGGAAACCGCAGCGGCGCGGAGGTGCTGCGCTCGCAGTACCGCGACACCGACTACCCCTTCGAGGACTGGCGCTTCACCTACCACGACACGCCGCGCTGGCTCTACGTCGCGACGCCCGTGCTCTCGTACGCGCTCGGTGGGCCGCTGCTCGGCGTGTGCGCGCTCGGCCTCGCGCGGGGGCTCTCGCGCCGCCGCGCCCTCGACGTGATGGCGCTCGCCGCGGTGGTGCCGACCTTCCTGCTCGTCGGCAGTTGGGGCGTGAAGACCATCCGCTACGCGCTGCCCTGCGTCCCCGGGCTGCTGCTCGCGGGCGGCGCCCTGCTCGCGCGCTGGCTCGCGCGCCCGGCCCGCCGCGGCCCCGCCCGTGCGCTGCCCGCGCTGGCGGCGCTCGTGCTCGTGCACACGCTGTCCTTCGGCACGGCGTTCGCGCTCGTGTTCACGCGCCCCGATCCGCGCGTCGCCGCGTCGCGCTGGCTCGCTGCGCACGTCGCGCCCGGAGACGTCGTCGTCACCGAGCCCGAGTCCGCCTACACCGCGCCGCTCGGCGAAGACGCCGATCGCATCGGCCTCGACCCGAGCGCTCCCTTCCCGCAGGGCCTGCGGATCCGGCGGCTCTGGGACCGCCCACTCGCGCCGCACGACGTCCCCGCGCACGTCGACGCGCGCCTGCGTGACGCGCGCTTCCTCGTCGTCGGCGACTTCTATTTGCGGCGCGCGCTGCACCCCGCCGCGCGCGCGCGGGCCGCAGGGCAGGCCTGGCTCTACCGCGCGCTCTTCGCGGGCGAGACCGCGTACACGCTCGTCGCGACCTTCGACGCGACGCCGCATCTCGGGCCGCTCCGCTTCGACGAGCGCGGGGCCGAGACGCTGAGCGTCGACTTCGATCACATGCCGGTGTGGGTGTTCGAGCGGCGCGGTCCGTGGGTCTCGCCGCTCCCGCGCTGACCGGCTGTTCGGCGTGCCCCCCTTGCGCGCGGCGCGTCGAATGGCGACGTGAGGCGCGTGACGATCACGGCCTCCCGGGACACCCCGCGCGCACACCCGTCGAGGCGCGCGCACGCCCGGTTTTCATCGCGTCCGCGGCACGCTGCATGCCTTGCGATGGATCGGCCGTGTGACTATGTTCCGCCAGCGGTCGCATCAGGCTCTCGCGAGCTCGGGCGCACCACGTTCGAAACCGGGGACTTCGCATCGCCCCACCGAGGAGCTCATGGCTGACGACGAGAAGAAAGTTCCCGAAGTCGACCTGGACGAGATCAAGCTGACCGACGAGCTTCCCGTCCTGCCGATCCGCAACGCCGTGCTGTTCCCCGGCGCCGTCGCGCCGTTCGACGTGGGCCGCGAGAAGTCGGTCGCGCTCGTCGAGGACATCGAGAACCTCAGCCAGCCGATCATCGTCATCTTCGCGCAGCGCGATCCCTCGACGGACGACCCCGGCCAGGATGATCTCTATCCGGTCGGCGTTGCAGCGCGCGTGCTGAAGGCGCTCAAGCACTCGAGCGGCAACTATTCGCTCATCCTCCAAGGCCTCATGCGCGTGCGCATGGAGTCCGTCACCGGCAACGCGCCGTATCTCAAGGCGCGCGTGTCGCGCCTCGACGAGCCGAAGCCCGACGACGTCGAGACCGAGGCACTCTCGATGAGCCTGCGCGACATCGCGAAGCAGGTCATCCAGCTGATGCCCGAGCTCCCGCGCGAGGCCGGCTCGCTCATCGACTCGATCAACGAGCCCGGCCAGCTCGCCGACCTCGTCGCCGCCAACCTCGATGCCCCCGTCGACGAGAAGTCGACGCTGCTCGCGACCATCGACGTCAAGGACCGCATCCGCAAGGTGCTCCGGCTGCTCACCCGGCAGCTCGAGATCCTCAAGATGCGCGAGCGCATCAACTCCCAGATCAAGGAGGAGATGGGCAAGAACCAGCGCGAATACGTGCTGCGCCAACAGCTCAAGGCCATCAAGGAAGAGCTCGGCGAGGAAGAGGGAGACCAAGGCGACCTGGACGTCCTCGAGGAGCGCCTCGCGAAGGCGAACCTCCCGCAGGAGGCCGACACGGTCGCGCGCAAGCAGCTCAAGCGCCTCCGCGCGATGCAGGTCGGCTCGGCGGAGTACACCGTCGTCCGCACCTACATCGACTGGATCCTCGACATCCCGTGGTCGGCGCTGACGCCGGACAACATGGAGATCGCGCAGGTCCGCCGTGTCCTCGACGAGGATCACTCAGGCCTCGAGAAGGTCAAGAAGCGCATCGTCGAGTTCCTCGCGGTCCGCAAGCTGAAGTCCGACAAGAAGGGCCCGATCCTTTGCCTGCTCGGGCCGCCCGGCGTCGGCAAGACCTCGCTCGGTCGCTCGGTCGCGCGCGCGCTCGGCCGCAAGTTCGTCCGCATCTCGCTCGGCGGCGTGCACGACGAGGCGGCGATCCGCGGACACCGCCGCACCTACGTCGGTGCGCTGCCCGGTCAGGTCATCCAGGGCATGAAGAAGGCGGCCACGATCAACCCGGTCTTCGTGCTCGACGAGATCGACAAGATCGGCCACGACTTCCGCGGCGACCCGGCCGCGGCGCTCCTCGAGGTGCTCGATCCCGGAGCAGAACGACACGTTCTCCGATCACTACCTCGAGATCCCGTACGACCTCTCGAAGGTGATGTTCATCGCCACGGCGAACGTCGGCGACACCATCCCGGCCCCGCTCCGCGACCGCATGGAGATCATCGAGATCCCCGGCTACACGCGCCGCGAGAAGCTCGACATCGCGCGCCAGCACCTCGTGCCCAAGCAGATCGAGGACCACGGCCTCAAGGCCGCGCAGATCGAGATCACCAACGGCGCACTCCAGGTCATCATCGAGAGCCACACGCGCGAAGCCGGCGTGCGGCGCCTCGAGCAGCAGATCGCGAGCGTCGTCCGTGGCATCGCCGTGAAGGTGGCCGAGGGCGAGCCGGGCCCGTGGCGACTCGACACCGAGGACGACCTGCGTCCGTTCCTCGGCGCGGCCCGTTTCACGAGCGAGATCGCCGAACGCACCGAAGAGGCCGGCGTCGCGACCGGCCTCGCGTGGACCTCGGTGGGCGGCGAAATCCTCTTCATCGAGGCGACCCGCATGCACGGCTCCGGCAAGCTGCAACTCACGGGGCAGCTCGGCGACGTCATGAAGGAGTCCGCGCAGGCAGCGATGAGCTACGTGCGGACGCGCGCCGAGCAGTTCGGCATCCCCGTCGACTTCCTCGAGAAGAGCGACATTCACATCCACATCCCGGCCGGCGGCATGCCGAAGGACGGGCCGAGCGCGGGCGTGACGATGATGACCTCGATCGTCTCGCTTCTCTCGGGCGTGCGCATCCGCCACGACGTCGCGATGACGGGCGAGATCACGCTCCGCGGGCGCGTGCTGCCCGTCGGCGGCATCAAGGAGAAGATCCTCGCGGCGCACCGCGCCGGCATCAAGCGCGTGATCTTGCCGGAGCGCAACGTCGCCGACCTCGAGGAGGTGCCGCAAGAGGTGCGCGACGAGCTCGACTTCGTCCCGGTGAGCAAGATGGACGACGTGCTACGCGCCGCCCTCGAGCACCCGGAGAAGCTGAAGCTCGAGCCGATGGGCGAGAAGGGCACGCCGGTCGCACGCGCCGAGGCGTGAACGCGCCCATCCCGCGACCGTCACGCTGACCGCGCCGAGGGCGTGAGCGGCACACGGGTCACGGGGTCCACGGAGAGGCCGCCTGCAGCGATGCGGGCGGCCTTTCTCGTTTGTACGGGTCGTATCCGGGTCGCGGCCGTCTCTCGGGTCGGCGACCTCCTCGCGGGTTGGCAGCGGTTGGCGTGGTGACAGGCCATCGCTCGCTGGCGCCCCGTGGCGCGGTGGCGGCGCAGATGACCGTTTGGGCGGCCCACCGCGTGTGTTGCAGGATTCGCAACGATGACCGTGTGTCGCGGGCCGCGTGGAGCCCACGTCCCGAGGTAGCAAGGCGATCGGTGGTTTCGCGCTGCGCAACCTCATCGACGTGGCCGTCCGCGGCGCGAGATCGCTCGCGGGGCACGGTCGGCCACGAAGCTGGCGGGGCCGGGGCGCGTGAGCACTTGCGGCGTGCATGCGGCCCCTCCTCGCGCGCTCGGTTCTCGCGCTCTGTGTCGCGGCCCTCGTCGCGGGGTTCTCGCCCCCGCGTGCGCGTGCGCAGCCGCTCGACCTCGGGACGATGGACACGCACGGCCTGCTGCCGACGGGTTGTCCGAGCGCGCAGACGGTGCGCGCGCAGCGGCGCGAAGCGGCGCGCCTCTTCGCGGAGGGCGAGCGGGCGAGCAGCGCGCTCCGGGTCGCGCCCGCGGCGCGTGCCTTCGCGTGCTCGTACGCGCTCGTGCCGACGGCGCAGGCGGCCTTCAACGCCGGCGTCGCCTTCGAGGGACTCGACGACGCGCCGCGCGCCCGCGCCTGGTTCGCGCGCTACCTCGAGGGCGAGGACCTGCGCACCCGCATCACGCATGCGCGGCGGATCATGCCCCGCGAGGCGGCCGACATCCTCGGGCAGGCCTGCCACGCGCTGTCGCGCGCGCATCAACTGGGGATCATCCACCGCGACCTGAAGCCCGAAAACCTCTTCCTGGTCGCCGGCGACTTCGTGAAGGTGCTCGACTTCGGCATCGCCAAGCTGCGCCGCGCGCACGACGCCATCGGCGACGGGCTCACGCGTGACGGCAGCCTCCTCGGCACGCCCGAGTACATGAGCCCCGAGCAGATCACGATGCGGGCGCACCTCGACCACCGCACCGACGTCTACTCCCTCGGCGTGATCCTCTACGAGCTGCTCACGGGGCGGCTGCCCTTCGAGGCGGAGCAGCTCACCGAGCTCGCCGTGATGGTCGTCACCGCGGAGGCGCCACCCCTCGCGCGCCTCGCACCGCACGTCCCGTCCGCGCTCGTCGACGTCGTGCACGACGCGATGGCGCGGGCCGTCGAGGACCGCATCCCCGACTGCCGCGAGCTCGCGCGCCGCCTCGCGCCGTTCGGCTCGCCCGAGGTGTTCGCGTGGATCGATGGGACCGGGGAGATCGTGATGCCGCGCGCACCGGCGACGGAGGCGGACTCGAGCCTGCCTCGCCGCCCGAGCGGCACCGTGCCGCTGCGCCTCGCCCCCGTCGCGCGCGCCGAGACCGCCGACGATCCCGAGGTCGAGATGATCGCGCTCCCGACGCCGAGCGACGTGCCGACGCTGCCCTGCACCGTCCTGCCCCCCGCCGGCGCGCACGGTGCGCGAAGCCCTCGTCGCGAGCGTCCGGCGCGCGCGCGGCGTCGGCGCCTTCGCGCTCGTCGCCCTCGCGAGCGTGCTCGCGCTCACCTCCGCGCGGGAGTCGCCGCACGCGCGGACGAGCGCGCCCCCGGCCCCGCGCTCCGGCGCCGCGGTCGACCGCTGCCTCGCCTCCGCCCATCGCGCCCGCGACCGCCGCCGCGCACGTCGACGAGCGAGCGGGAGCGCGCCTCGCCCCCTTCCCCGCGCCTTCCGCCACGGTGAGCGCACCCGCGCCGGCCGTCACCGCGCCCGACATCGGCACCGCGCCCGCACGCGCCGTCCCACACGCGCCGCGCGCACCGGCGCACCCGCGCGGCGAACCGGCCACACTGCGCCCGGAGCGCCCCGCGCAGCCGCTGTCCGACCCGCCCGAGCCG
>CAXNJO010000010.1:0-173158 GCA_964202905.1 Polyangiales bacterium | reverse complement strand
GCGGGGCGGGACGTTCGGCGTCGCGGACCTCGAGGCCGCGGTGCGGCCGATGGCCGATTGGCTGCCGCGCACGTCGCTCGTCGCGCTCGAGAACACGCACAACCGCGGGGGCGGACGCATCTTCCCGCAGGCGCACGTGGAGCAGGTCGCTGCGCGCGCGCGCGCGCTCGGCCTGGCGGTGCACCTCGACGGCGCGCGGCTCTGGAACGCGAGCGTCGCGACGGGGCTCGCGCCCGACGTGCTCGCAGCGCCCTTCGACACGCTCAGCGTGTGCTTCTCGAAGGGCCTCGGGGCGCCCGTCGGTTCGGCGCTCGTCGGCGCGCGCGAGACGATCGTGCGCGCGCGGCGCCTGCGCAAGATGATGGGCGGCGGGATGCGCCAGGTCGGCATGCTCTGCGCCGCCGCGTCGTACGCGCTCGCGCATCATCGGGACCGGCTCGTCGAGGATCACGTCGCCGCGCGCCGGCTCGCCGAGCAGCTCGCCGGTACGCCCGGGCTCGAGGTCGCGCCCGCGGCCGTCGAGACGAACATCGTGCTCGTCGACACGCGCCGCCCCGCCGCCGAGGTCGTGACGGCGGCGGCGGCGCACGGCGTGCTCGTGTCGGCGTTCGGGCCGCATCGCGTGCGCGCCGTGACGCACCTCGACGTCGCGCTCGCGGACATCGACGCGGCGGCCACGGTGCTCCGCGACGCCGCACGCTGACGCGCGCGAGGCGCGCCGCGCCGCAGTGGCCAGCGCGGGGGGGCGGGCGCGGACCGCCGAACGAAGGCACGAACGCCACGGCGCCACGGCCGTCCGCGACGCCCCGGGCGCGCAGGCGCGTCCCGAGATCCCCGCACCGGGTGCGCCGCGAGGGCTGAAACATGTGGCGCTGAAACGACGCGGGGCCCGGCGTCACCGCGGGCCCCTGACACGACGCATCGCTGACAGGACGCGGGCCCCGGCGTCGCCGCGTGGGCTGGAACATGTGGCGCTGAAACGACGCGGGGCCCGGCGTCACCGCGGGCCCCTGACACGACGCATCGCTGAAACGACGCGGGCCCCGGCGTCGCCGCGGGCCCGTGGAGCGGAGGTCAGACGACCTCTTCCTCTTCCTCTTCCTCGTCGACCACGCCGAGCTCTTCGTCGCCTTCGGCGGTGTCTTCGTCCTCTTCCTCTTCCTCTTCCTCCTCTTCGTCCTCGACCTCGTCGTCGGGGCTCGTGTATTTCACGTCGACGCCGGCCTCGGAGAGGTGCGCCTCGAGGAGCTCGAAGAGCTCGTCGACGTCGTCACCGCCCCACTCGTCGAGGATCTCGGAGAGGAAGTCGTAGAAGTCGCCGCTGTCGACGTGACGCTCGATCTCTTCGATCTGCTCGTCGGAGAACGCTTCGAGGATGTCCTCGCGGAGGGTCTCGGTGTCACCCTCGTCGACGGCGTCTCCCGCGGAGACGCGGATCTGCTTCACGGCGCGCTTGTCGAGGTAGATCTCCATCGCAGTCGAGGCCTCCAGGGGGGGTGAGGGCGCGTACTATAGAGGCGGAGGGTGCCCTGTCAACAACGGTCCATGGCGCGTTTGCGCGCGTTTCGCGGGGCCATCCGCGAGGGGGGTGGAAGGGCTCGCGCGCGGCCCTCGGATGCGCGCTCGTCGCGGCGCTCTGGGCCTTCGTTTCCGGGCACGCCCGGGCCGATGGCCCGTCGTCGCCCGAGGCCCCCGCGCGTGCCCCGCGTGATGCGCCCGGGCGTGGCCGCGGGCTCGGCGTCGCGTTCCGCCTGCAGCCGCCCCCGCCGCCTGCGCAGCGCGCCACGAGCGACGGCGGGGAGCTGCACGTCCAACTCGTGCTGCCGCTCGCGCCCGCGCTCTGTCCGCGGGATGGCGGTTGTCTGCTCAACGGCGGCTTCGGCATCGGCGGCAGCCTCGAGCGGCGCTGGGCGTTCGGCGTCGCGCTGCTCCTCGGCTACGACCTCGCGCTGCTCGACGCCGAGGGGATCTTCGAAGTGAGCACGCTCCAGACGCTGCGGGTCGGCGCGCGTTGGGTCGTACCGCTCGACACGGTGTTGCAGCCCTACGCGGAGTTCGGCGTCGGCGCGGTGTTGTTCGGCGACAGCTTCGGCGTCGCGACGGCCGGCGCGGCTCTGCAACTCGGCGTCGGCGGAGAGCTCGAGCTCACGCCCCGGATGGCGCTCGTCGGTGGGCTCGTCTTCCGCGGTTTCACGACGGGGGCGTTCAGCGCGCGGGCCGACGGTGAGCCGGGACCGCGTGACCCGGGCGCGAACTTCGCGCTGCTCGTGCAGGTCGGGATTCTCCTGCTCGACGATCCTGTCCCTTGACGGCACGTCGCCCGATAGGTTCCACTCCCGACCCGATGCGGTGCGCTGGTTGCGGGCGAGAAAACCCCCAGGGCAGCGTCTTCTGCCAGGGATGCGGGAAGCGACTCGAGGCGGCTCGGGCGCCGACCCCGCCCCGCGGCGTGGCGCCGCCCCAGGGGTTCGGCGCGCCGCAAGTCCCACCCGCGCCGGTCGGATGCACGCGGTGCGGAACCTCCAACGCGCCGCACATGCGCTTCTGCGTCGGCTGCGGACAGAAACTCCTGCCCGACGAGGCGCCGCCTGCGCCCGTCACGCCGCAGGGCTTCGCGCCGCCTGCGCCCGTCGCGCCGCAGGGCTTCGCGCCGCCTGCGCCCGTCGCGCCGCAGGGCTTCGCGCCGCCGTCGCCGCAGGGCTTCGCGCCGGCTCCGGTGGTGGTACCGCAAGTCGCTGGGTTGCCGCCCGGTGTGAGCGTGTGCTGGCGCTGCCGCGGGGCAGGTGACCCCGGCGCGGCGTTCTGCAAGTTCTGCGGGACGCGCTACGCCGATGCGCCCGCCGCGGCGCAGGGCGCTCCGGCGCCCGTGGCGGACGCGGGGGGATGGGGCGCGGTGGTCGCGCCGCCCCCCGCCGCAGCGCTGCCCGCTGCGCCGCTGCTTCAACCCACCTCGCCCGGCCGCGCGGTCGTGGTCGAGGCGCCCGCGGCGGCGCCTGCCGCCCCCGTCCTCGGGAAGCCCGCCCCGGCCGCCGAGCCGCTCGCGCTGCTGACGGCGATCCTCAAGGACGGCAGCGATGGCCGCGCCTACCCGATTTACGCCGAGCAGGCGGACATCGGCCGCGCCGAAGGCGACGTCGTGCTCGGCGACGATCCGTACCTCTCGCCGCGGCATGCGCGGCTCCGCCGTCGTGGGGACGCATGGCTCCTGCGCGACCTCGAGAGCGTCAACGGCATCTACATGCGCATCCGGGAGCCGGTGGACCTGGCCCACGGGGATATGGTCCTCCTCGGGCAACAGGTGCTACGGTTCGACCTCCTCGATGAGGGGGAGATGCCTCTCGGGCCCGCGACCCAGCATGGTGTGCTGGTGTTCGGGACACCGGAGGTGCCGCGGATGGCACGCCTGACGCAATACACGACCGAAGGGGTGGGGCGCGACGTGCACTACGTGTATCGGGACGAGACCGTGCTCGGGCGCGAGAACGGCGACATCGTCTTCACGGACGATCCCTTCCTCTCCCGGCGCCATGCCGCGATCACCGCCGACCGGGTGAGCCGTCGCTTCGTGCTGCGGGACCTCGACTCCTCAAACGGCACTGCGCTGCGCTTCCACGGCGAGCGGGTGCTCGCCCCCGGGGATCAGTTCCGGGTGGGGCGGCACCTCTTCCGTTTCGACCTCGCGGCAGGCGCGGGGGGGCGCGCCGGGCGATGAGCAGCGTCGATTCGAGCAAGCCGGCCGGTGCGACCGACGCGGGGGAGCCCGAGGCTGCGGCCGTCGCTGCGCCGTCCGCCGCGAGCGGCGCTGTGACGGGCGATGCCGCCTCGGGTGACGCGACGCCGTCGTCCGACGTGCCGTCGACCTCCGTGAGCCAGAGCGAGTCGGGCGAGACGCCGTCGGCCGGCGTGTCCTCGGCCGAGGTGCCATCGGGCGAGGCGCCGTCGGGCGAGGCGCCATCGGGTGAGGCGCCATCGGGCGCAGACGTGCCGGCGGGCGAGGCGCCGTCGGGCGAGGCGTCGTCGGGCGAGGCGCCATCGGGTGAGGCGCCATCGGGCGCAGACGTGCCGTCGGGCATCCACGTGCGGCTCTACGGACAGACCGATGTCGGCCTCGTCCGTGAGCACAACGAGGACAACTTCCTCGTGGTCGATCTGTCGACGAGCGTGCGCGGCCTCGATGATCGGATGCTGCGCCACGCGCTCGGCCCGCGCGGCTCGATGTTCGCGGTCTGCGACGGCATGGGCGGCGCCGCGGCCGGCGAGATCGCCAGCCAGATGGCGGTCGACACGCTCCACGACATCATGCTTGCGGGCGGGGTCCCCGAGAGTCGCGACCACTTCGCGTTGCGGCTCGTGCACGCGATCGAGGAGGCGGGCAGCCGCATCTTCTCGTCGGCCAAGATGGACCGCACGCGGCGCGGGATGGGCACCACGTCCACGGTCGCGGGCGTCGTCGACAAGGTCCTCTTCGTCGGGCAGATCGGCGACAGCCGCGCCTACGCGCTCCGCGGGGGCAAGGACTTCGCGCTGATCACGAAGGATCAGTCGCTCGTCAACCAGCTCATCGAGGCGGGGCAGCTCACCGAAGAAGAGGCCGAGGCCTTCGAGCACTCCAACATCATCCTGCAGGCGCTCGGCACGGCGGAGCAGGTGACGGTCGACCTCACGTTCCTCGAGCTCAAGCGCGGCGATCGGCTGATGCTCTGCTCGGACGGGCTCTCCGGGCTCGTGCACGGCGAGATGATCAAGGATGTGCTCGCGACGGTGCCCGACCCGCGTGCGTGCTGCGCCACGCTCATCGAGATGGCGCGGGCCGGTGGGGGCCACGACAACATCACCGTCATCGTGATCGACTTCGATGGCAGCGACCTCGCGCCGCCGGATGAGGGCAGTCGCGTCGCGTACCAGCAGTATCCGCTCCCGGACATCGCGGATCCGCGCGCGTCGTTCCCGCCCCGGGAGCCGGGGATGAAGCTCGGCGCCGCGAAGCCCGGCAGCGACGTCAAGAGCATGCGACCGCCGGCGGCCCGGGGTGGCGGGTCCAACGAGACGCTCGCTCGCGGGCGGCCGTGGGTGCTCGCCGTGGTGGTGCTGCTCGTCGCGCTCGTCGTCGTGCTCGGCTACGCGTTCTTGCGTGGGGGCACGGCCGGCGCCGAGACGTCCGGCGTGCCCGAGGGCGGTGAGCCGCCGGTGTCGGCGCCCACGCAGGCGGACCGGGAGGCGTTGGCGCCCGAGGCTGCGCCGCTGCCCGAGGCTGCGACGGGGCCGGACGCGCCGCTGCCTGAGGCTGCGCCGGTGCCCGAGGCTGCGCCGGTGCCCGAGGCTGCGCCGGTGCCCGAGGCTGCGCCGTCCGGAACGTCCGTGACCGGACGCGCGTCGGCCGCAGGGTTGAACCGCGCGGCGGGGACCACCGCCCGCGCGGCCGTGGGCGGTGCGGCACCCTCCGCCGTGGCGCCCGTCGCTGAGCCTGCCGCCGCTGAGCCTGCCGCCGCTGGGCCCTCTGTCGTGGCGCCCGCTGCTGCCGAGCCCGCCGCGGGCGCGCCGTAGGCTGCGCCGCCCGCTGGCGATGATCCGACTCCGACAGACGTTCGGCGCGCACGCGGGGCGGTCGCTGGACTTCGACACCGACGTCATCACGGTGGGCCGGCTCCCGGAATCGGACATCGCGTTCGACCCGCGCGCGGACATCGACGCGTCCGGGCGGCACGCGGAGATCCGTCGCGAGCAAGGCATCTGGTACGTCGTCGACGCGGGGAGCCGCAACGGGACGTGGTTGCGCGGGGAGCGCGTGGCGCGCGCGCCGCTCCGGGTGGGGGACGAAGTCGAGTTCGGGCGCGGGGGGCCGCGCCTGCACGTCGAGGTCGCCGGGGCCGGCCCGGCCCCAAACGCGCTGCCCGCCGACGTGGGGCTGCTCCCGACGGCGCAGTGGCCCGCCACGGATGCGCCGGCGATCCGCGGGAGTGGTGCGCCGCCTGCGCGCGCCGCCTCGCCGAGCGAAGCGCCGCCCGGATTCCGAGCGTTCGAGAGCCAGCCGCCGCCGTCGGCATTTCGAGCGTCGGGGAGCCCGGTCCCGCCCTCGTTTGGAGGGGCTGCGAGCCAGCCGCCGCCGTCGTTCCGCTCACCTGCGAGCCAGCCGCCGCCGTCGTTCCGCTCACCTGCGAGCCAGCCGCCGCCGTCGTTCCGCGCGCCGGCGAGCCCGGTTCCGCCCGCGGGATTCCACGCGCCGCCCTCGGGGCGCATGGCGGACGGCGGGGCCTCCGCGCCGAGCCGTGCGCCGCGGGGCGCGCGGGGGGAGTCGGCCCCCATCCATGCGCTGCCGCAGGGCGCTCACGGGGGCAGCGCGGCGCGCGGTTCAGGCGGCGCGCCGTCGGGTGGAAGCGCGCCCACGTCACCGGGCCGCGGGACGGGTCCGCGACACGGCGCGGGGCCGGGGCTGCGCGTGGCCGTCGCGTTCGGCCTCCTCGCGTTGGTGTTCGCCGGGCTCGCGGTCGGTCTGCTGGTCTGGCGCTTGCGGGAGACGGCCACGTCGCGCCATGCGGACAGGTCGCGCCTCCCGGCCGCGACCGCAGCCGCGGTGCTGGCGGCGCAGGTCGGACCCGCCGTGCACGTCGTCACCGCGCGCCGCGCGGATGGCGCGACGGTGCCGCTCTGCACGGCGTTTGCCGTCCGCATCGACATCGCTGCGACGAGTGGCCGCTGCGTGACCCTCGCCGAGCAAGAGCGCGCACGCGGCGCGCGCGTCGTGCTGACGCAGCCGGGGCGCGCGGACGACGCCGACATCGTGACGATGTACCGACACCCGCAGTTCGACGCCGCGGTCGCGGGCGCCTCGAACGACGTCGGCGTCATCCGCACGGCCGCGACGCTCACGGCGCTCATGCCGCTGCCCACCCTCGCGGACCTCCGCACACTCACACCCGGCGAGCCGGCGTACGTCGTGACCCGCGCGGCGGCGGCGGGCGGCGCTGCGGGGCCGGTCGTGCTCGCGGGCGCGCTCGGCACGCCCGAGCATTTCGACGGGACGCCGAGTCCCTTCGAGGGGGCGCAGCTGCTGCCGCACTCCGCGCGCGTGCCGCGGGGCGGTGCGGGCGCCCCGGTGCTCGACGGGACGGGCCTGCTCGTCGGTGTGCACGCGAGCGAGGACCTCGCGACGCCGTCGCTCAGCGTGCGCGCGGACGTGCTGCTCGCCCTGCTCGCCGGGCTCGGTGCGTGATCCGCGGCGCGGCTCGTAGTACACCCTCCCGCCTCGGCCCTGCCTCCGCGCGAATCTTCCCTGCCGTACGCCGTCTCAGCGTCAGCCCATGCGCCCCGAGCACCGGACCCCCATGAACGACACGCCCCGCTTTCTCGCCCTCGCCACCGTCGCCACTGCGCTCGTGGGCGCCACCCTCGCCGGTGTCACCCTCGCCGCCGCCCCCGTGTCCGCCCAAGATCGGGCCGTGCAGGCGCGGCTCGTCGAGTTCGGCCGCCTGGAGCGCCGCGAGGCGCGCGCGCTCGCCCGCACGATCGAGCGTGCGCTGAAGGAGCGCGGCATCCGCCGCTTCGACGCTGCGGCGCTCGAGTTCACGTTCGCGCCCCGCGAGGAGGGCGCTGCGCTCTGCGCCGCGGAGTTCGGCGTCACGATGAACGGGTGCGACGCGCTGCTCGCCGCGGCCGCGCGGCAGCCCGCGATCGTCCCGTACCTCGCGCCGGATGACGGCCGCGTGCTCCGCGACGCGCTCGCCACGTCGGGCGCCTCGCGCGGCGATGCGGAGGCCGCGGTGCAGGGGCTCCGTCAGGCGATGCTCGGCGTCCCGCGGAGCCTCACGCAGGACGACACGGGCCGCGCGCTGCTCGACGCGCTCGCGCAGTGCCCGGGCGGGCTGTCCTCGCGCGAGTCGCAGCTGCGCGCGTGGCACGTCGGGCCGACGGACGGGATGGCGCGCTGCATCGTCGAGCGTCTCGGTGCGCGGCGGGATCGGGCGTCGGCCGAGGCCTTCGTCGCCGTCGTGCTCCGCGCCTCGCCCGCCGCGTCGCGCGCCCTCGTGGCCTGGGCGCTCCCCAACGCGCCCGCGCCGCAAGCAGGCCGCGGGCCGCAGGGTCCGCAGGGTCCGCAGGGTCCGGAAGGCTACGGCCCTCAGGGCTCAGGTCCGCAAGGCTACGGTCCGCAGGGGTCAGGTCCGCAGGGCTACGGTCCGCAGGGGTCCGGTCCGCAGTCCTACGGTCCGCAAGGTCCAGGTCCGCAGGGCGGTCCGTCTCAGGGACCGGGCCCGCAGCGTGGGCCCTCGCAGGGGCCGGTGCTGCCGCCGAACGCGCCCCCCGCGCAGGTGCTCGCGTACGCGCGGGGGGCCGAGCGTGCCAACCAACTCCCGGCTGCCGCGGAAGCCTGGGAGCGGCTCACGCGGATGGACCCGTCGAACGGGCCGGCGTTCGCGGGCCTCGGCGCCGTGCGGTTGCGGATGGGCGACGGCGTCGGCGCGGCGACAGCGTACGAGCAGGCCGTGCAGCGGTTGCCGCGCACCGCGCCGCCCGGGCTCGCGGCTGGGCTGTTCGCGGCCCTCGGCGCGTCGTACGAGCGTGCGGGCAACGTGCCGCGCGCCGGCAACGCGTACACGCAGGCCGTGCAGATCGACCGGAACAACCGCGACGCGCAGGCGGGCCTCGCGCGGCTCTCGTCGCCGCGCGGACCGCGCGCGCCGGTTGCCGCTGCGCCTCCGCCGCCGCCGCCTCCGCCTCCGCCTCCGCCGCCCGCGGCGCCGACGCTCGGTCAGCTCCTCGCGCAGGCACAGGCCGCGGAGCGCGCGGGGGCCTTTCCCGATGCGGCGCGGCTCTACCAGCAGGCGACCGAGCTCGACGCCAACAATGGCCCCGCGCTCGCCAGCCTCGGCGCGCTGCGCCTCCGACTCGAGGATGGTCCTGCGGCGGTCGCCGCCTTCGAGCGCGCCGTCGCGCTGCTCCCGCCGAGCGCGCCGCCGGGCCTCGCCGCGCGGCTCTTCGTCTCGCTCGCGCAGTCGTACGAGCGCGCGGGCGACGAGGCGAAGGCGCTCGAGGCCTATCGCCGGGTGACGACGATCGATCGCAACAACCGCGAGGCGGCCGCGTCCGTCGTGCGCCTCACGCCGCCGCCCGAGGTCCCCGCGCGCGAGCAGATCGTCGCCGCGATGCGCGGGGCGCAGGGCGCCGTCACGGGCTGTTTCCCGGGGCGCGACGGCGTCGTGAAGTTCTCGGTGACGGTGCGCGGCAGCGACGGCACCGTGACCGAGGCGACCGTCAGCGGCGGCGACTTCGCGGCCGAGGTCGCGGGCAGCCCCGACGAAGAGTGCGCGCTCCACATCGTCCGCGGGGTCACGCTCCCGCGCTTCACGCGCGAGACGCTCACCTTCGAGTACCCCTACTCGCTCTGAGGGGGCGAACGTTCGACGCGAACGGAGGCCGCACGTCGGGGCACCGCGCCGCAAGCCGAGCGGCCGCGCGGAAGGCCGCGCGCTGGGCCCGTCGGGCGCGGCAGGCCGGAGCGGCCCGCCGACGTGAGCGCCCGGCGGTGAGCGCAGGCCCGTGCGCCGGCGTCAGGGCGGCCACCCGTTCGCCCTTCGACAGATCGCGGCCTTCCTCGGCGCCTCGAACGCGCGATGACGACGGGGCCCATGCCGGCCCGAGCGGGGTGGTGCGCCCCGTCGATTGACACTTGCCGTCGCCGGCGCACGCTGCGCGCTCTGCGCCGGCCACGCGGACGCCCACGTCCGTCGGGTGCGACCGGCGTCCTTCACTTGGAGCGCGTCATGTCGAATCGCCGGCTCGGTCTCACGCTTCTGCTCGCCGTCGCGACCGCCTGGGTCGCGTGTGGCGGAGACGATGCCCTCCCGCCGGAGGTCGATGGCGGCGCGGTCGCGGACCTCGGTCCGGCGGACGGCAGCGCGGGCGATGGCGGGCCAGCCGACGGTGGCCGCACGGACCTCGGCGGTGGTGACGCAGACGCCGCCGTGGACGCCGGCGGCGGTGCGTGTGGTGACGGCGCGCTCGCGGGCGTCGAGGCCTGCGACGACGGAAACACGGCGCCGGGCGACGGCTGCACGGCGACGTGCACGGTCGAGGCGGGCTACGCGTGCGCGGGGACCCCGAGTGTCTGCGCGCCGCAGTGCGGGGACGGCGTGCTCGCGGGCGCCGAGGCGTGCGACGACCGGAACACCGCGTCGGGCGACGGTTGCACGGTGACGTGCACGGTCGAAGCGGGCTACACGTGCGCGGGCGCGCCGAGCGTCTGCGGCGCGACGCGTTGCGGGGACGGCGTGCGTGCGGGCACGGAGACGTGCGACGACGGCGGCACGACGTCGGGGGACGGCTGCACGGCGACGTGCACGGTCGAGGCGGGCTACACGTGCACGGGCGCGCCGAGCGTCTGCGGCGCGACGCGGTGCGGGGACGGCGTGCGTGCGGGCACGGAGACCTGCGACGACGGGGGCACCACGTCGGGGGACG
Organism: Polyangiales bacterium; assembly: GCA_964202905.1. GTDB lineage: Bacteria > Myxococcota_A > Polyangia > Polyangiales > JADJQN01 > CAIUAC01. The sequence continues at coordinate 162,706 of CAXNJO010000010.1, read as the reverse complement.
GCTGCACGGCCCTGTGCGCGGTCGAGGCGGGGTACGTCTGCACGGGGACGCCCGGTCGCTGTGTGACCACCTGCGGTGATGGTGTTCTCGCGGGCGTCGAGGCCTGCGACGACGGTGGGACGATCTCGGGCGACGGCTGCACGGCGTCGTGCACGGTCGAGGTGGGCTACCGCTGCACGGGCAGCCCGAGCGTGTGCGCCGCGATCTGCGGCGACGGCCTGCGCGCCGGCACGGAAGCCTGTGACGACGGCGGCGTCGCCCGCGGCGACGGCTGTGACGCGCTCTGCGCCATCGAGACTGGCTTCACCTGCGCGGGCACCCCGAGCGTCTGCGCGGCGGTGTGCGGGGATGGCCTGCGCGTCGGCGCGGAGGGCTGTGACGACGGGGGCACGACGTCGGGCGACGGCTGCACGGCGACGTGCACCATCGAAGCCGGCTACCTCTGCACGGGCCGTCCGAGTGTATGCGCGACGCTCTGCGGTGACGGCGTGCGCGCCGGGGCCGAGGGATGCGACGACGGCGGGACGTCGTCGGGCAACGGGTGCTCGTCGATGTGCGCCGTCGAGACCGGCTACACCTGCTCCGGGACACCCAGCGTGTGCGCGACCCGCTGCGGCGACGGCGTGCGCGCGGGCTTCGAGGTCTGCGATGACGGCGGGACGTCCTCGGCCGACGGCTGCTCGTCGACGTGCGCCGTCGAGCTGGGCTGGGCCTGTTCGGGCGCGCCCAGCGTGTGCGCGCCTCGCTGCGGCGATGGACTGATCCGGGGCGATGAGCAGTGCGACGACGGTGACATCGTCGACGGCGACGGTTGCACCTCGGATTGCTCCCTCGAGCGCGGCTGGATCTGCTCGGGGACCCCGTCCGTGTGCGCCTCGACCTGCGGAGACGGACGGCGGGTGGGTTCGGAGGCGTGCGACGACGGGTTCCGTCAAGCGGGTGACGGCTGCGACGCCTCGTGCCGGGTCGAGGCCGGCTTCGTCTGCACGGGAGCGCTCTACGACATGAGCCGCTGCGCCTACACGGTGGCGTACGCGGGCACCCCCGTGGCCGTCCCCGACGGCAGCGGAGCCGGGTCGCTGAGCGTCAACGTCTCGTCCTCGCTCGCGACCTGCCGCCTCGCGTCCGTGCAGACGACGCACGCGTGGGCCCCCGGCCACACGTACGCCGGCGACATCCAACTCCAAGTGTTCGCGCCGAGCGTCATCGTCGCGACGCTCTCCAATCGTGTGGGTGGGGCGCTGAACCTCGCGGGTCCCTACACGTTCGTGGCCGGCGGTGCGGCCTGGCCCCCCGCGGGCCCCACCAACCCGATTCCGTCCGGCACCTACGGCGCGGACTACACATCGCTGCTCGCCTCGCGTGCCGACGGGTTGTGGGAGTTGTACGCCCGCGACCTGCAAACTACCGACACGGGGAGCCTGAGTGCGTTCAGCGTCACGCTCACGTGCAGGACCTCTCCGTAGGGGCCCCGCGCCCAGCGCGGCCCCGCTCGTTGGCGGCGATCAACGCCTGCCCTCTTGCGCTTCACCGCAGTGCTGTAGACAATCGCCAACCAGCTGACCAAAGCTTGCGCTCCGCCCGCCGCGGAGCGTAGTGCAGGGTGCCTGGGGCGGGAACGTCGCCCGCCGAGCACTGCCCGTCCGCACGGGGAAACCGCGGTCTCGGCACCTCGGTGACGGTCTCTCGCTCGCTCTCCCCAACGAAGCGCTCCGCCTGCTCTGGCGCCCGGCCCCGAATCTCCACCGATCGCTTCGCCCGTCGAGTTCGCTCGTGCCCGAAGGAGTCCGCGACCATGCGACGTTTTTTCCGTCAAGCCGCCGGTAGTATCGGCCTCGTCGTCTTCCTGGCCCTCGCGTCCGCCGTGCCGGCCGCGCGCGCGGACAGCGGCGTCTCGGACGAGCGGGTCTCCCTCCCCGATGGTCCGGGGTCGGTGGGTGGCGTCGGCGACAACGTCGACCTCGACGCGAACATGGGCGCGATGTCGTACGCGGTGCCCATCGAGATCCCCGACGGCGTCCCCTCGGCGACGCCGCAGATCGGGCTCTCCTACTCCTCGGGTGCGGGGAGCGGTGAAGTCGGCGTGGGCTGGTCGATGGGCGTGTCGTCGATCGAGCGGATGCGGCTGCGGGGTCTGCCGGAGTACACCGAGGCGGACGAGTTCGCCGCCAACGGGGGCGACGAGCTGGTGCGCGTGAGCGCGACCGCGACGTCGGCGGTCTATCGCTCGCGGGCCGAGCGTGGCTTCACCCGCTACCAGTGGTTCGGACGTGGCCCGGCGGGCGCCGCCGGCTATTGGACGGCCGAGTCACCCGACGGAACCATCTCGTACTACGGCGCCGACGAGACCCCCGCGCACACCGCCGTGAGGACCGCCCGCGTGGAAAACGCAGCGGGTGGTGTCTACCGCTACCTCCTCGTCGCGCGCGTCGACGTGTGGGGGAACGCGGTCCGCTATCGGTACAGGAAGGACGGCGAGTACTCGCTCCTCGAGGAGGTCACCTACGTCGACACATCCTCCGGGCCGCGGTTCTCGGTGCGCTTCGGCTACGAGACGCGCGCCGACAACATCTCCACGGGTGAGCCCGGCTTCGAGCTGACCCTCACGCAGCGTCTCCGCGAGATCCAGGTGCGCTCAGGCAGCGAGACCATCCGTCGCTACCTGCTCACCTACGAGAGCGCAGCGGCCGGTGTGAGCCGCCTCGCCGGGGTCGAGACCCGTGGTCGGCTGGACGCGACGGTCGCCGCACGGTTCTCGTTTTCCTACTCCCGGTCGCTCGACGGCGCGTGTTCGGGGGCCTGCGAGGGCCCGTTCATGGTCGACATGGGCTCGCTGCCCGCGGGCGTGGACCTGATCAACGGCCGCTCGACGCTGCTGGACATCAACGGCGACGCGCTGCCGGACATCCTCGAGACGAGCCCGACCGGCCGGCACACCTTCGTTCCCTCGGTGATGGACGTCGCGACGGGCAAGCCGCGCTTCGGTGCGGGCTACCCGAGCGCGGCGACGCCGGGGGCGAGCACGTTCATCCTCGGAAACCCGGGCGTGCAGGTGCTCGACGTCAACGGAGACGGCTTCACGGACATCATCTCCTCGCGCACCGGTCAGGTGCTCTGCAACACCGGCAGCGGCGACTGGAACGGCGCGAGTTGCCTGATGAACTCGACGCTCCCCGTGCTCGACTCCGACGGCGTGGGCGATCCGAACCCGCTGCACGTCCGCTTCTTCGACTACGACGACGACAAGCGAATCGACATCATCCGCACGACGACGGGGGCGACGGAGGTGTTCGTCAACACCGGCTCGGCGTTCATGTCGCGCCCCGTGACCGACCTCGGCGCGGTGTTCGACGACTCCCCGACGCTGCAGTTCGCGGACTTGAACGGCGATGGCCTGCAAGACCCCGTCGAGCTCCTGACGGGCGGTGAGCAGTTGCGGTTCCGTACGAACCTCGGCTTCGGCAACTGGGGCCCCTGGGAGATCGTCAGCCTCACCGGCTTCGGTGGGGCCGATCTGGAACTCTTGACGCTGGAGGACATCAACGGCGATGGCCTCGCGGACGTCGTGCTCGTCGCGGGCAGCGAGATTCGCTACGCCGTGAACCAGAACGCCGGGAACTTCGCGCCCGTGGTGCGGCTGACCTCCGCCGACGTGGCGGGCGACCTCCCGACGCGCACCCCCGGCATGACCACGGTGCTCTTCGCCGACATGAACGGCAGCGGCTCCAACGACATCGTCTGGATCAACGCGGGGAACGTGCAGTTCCTCGAGATCTTCCCGGTGCGGCCGAACCTCCTCAGCCGCGTCGAGAACGGTCTCGGCGGCGTGCAGGAGGTCGATTACGGCACTTCCGTCCTACAGCAGGCGCGGGACGCCGGCACCGCGCCCTGGGCGCACCGCCTCCCGAATGCGATGAACGTGGTCGTCGGGATGGACGTCTGGAATCGGCTCTTCGCCGACGAGACGACCGGGCTCCACGAGCGCTGGACGCTGACGTATCGAGACGGCTATTACGACGGCGTCGCGCGCGCGTTCCGCGGCTTTGGTCACGTCGAGCGCGAGGAGACGTCGGATCTCGCGACCGACGGACAAGCCGGCTCGAAGGCCGTCTTCGACTACGACCTCGGCGTCACCCCCGAGACGCGGCATCGGTACGGACTCCCACTGAAGAGCGCGATCTTCAGCGGCGGTGCCGGCGTTTGGACGCCGATGGTCGAGACGCGGACGACGTGGGGAGATTGCGCGCTCGCCGAGGTGCCGGCCGGTCTGCCCGTGCCCGTGCGCTGGCTGTGCGAGCAGTCGGAGATCTCCATCGTGCAAGAGGGCGCGCCGCAAGCCGAGTGGCGCACCCTCCGCAAGACCTACGAATACGATGGTTACGGGGGCAAGACGCTCGCCACGGATCTCGGCGTCGTCCACCTCGGACCGCCGGAGGCGCCGACGCCGTGCGGCGCGTGTGGGCCGGGCGTCGGTCCCTGCGGGGCCGAATGTTCGGGCGATGAGATCTCCGTGCGCACGACCTACGTGCAGCCCGGCACGGCGACCTCGGGGGCTTGGATTCTCGGGCGCCCGAGCCGCGTCAGCCAGTACGGGGAGGCCGGGGGCCTCGAGACCGAGAGGGTCTTCCGCTACGACGGAAGCGACTTCACGCCGCTCGCGGAAGGGCAACTGACCCGCGGCGCCACCACGAGCGTGCGCCAACGCGTGGACGCCAGCGCCTGGATCGACACGCAGCGGGTCCGCTACGACGCCACCGGAAACCTCGTCGAACAGATGTTCCCGAGCGGCTCCCCCTCGGTGACGAACAACCACCGTCGCGTGTTGACGTACGACGAGCTCGGCCTGCGCGTCGTGCGTGTCGACGACCTGTTCCTCGACCGCAGCGGGGCTCCAGCGGCGCTGCGCCGCGAGTACACGTACGAGTCCGCCTTCTACGAGGTGAGCGAGGCGACCGGGTGGATGCTCGTCCGGGGCGGCGTCGCCGTGTCGGCGCGCAACGCCACGCGCTACCGCTACGATGCGCTCGGTCGGCCGAGCGCGATCCTGATGCCGGGTGACGCCGAGGCGACCCCCTCGGAGGAGTTCACCTACGAGACGGCCTCGCCGGTGACGCGTGTCGTCGCCCGCTCGCGCAGCGTCACGGGCGGGCCGCTCGACCTCGAGGAGGTGCAGTGCCTCGACGGTCAGGGGCGCGAAGTGCAGACCCGCACGCGGATCGCCGACGGCAGCTATCAGGTGTCCGGCTTCGAGGTCCTGAACCGTCGTGGCAAGCCCGTGCGGGCCTACGAGGAGTTCGTCAGCACGAGCGGCGCCTGCGACATGACCGCGCCGACGAGCATCCCCTCCGAGACGTTCACCTACGACGCGCTCGGCCGGGCCACCGAGAGCACCGAGAGCACGGACAGCGTCGCCGGTGAGCGGACGACGCTCCGGGTGGAGTACGGACCGCTCCGCGTCGCGCGCTACGACGGCGAGGACAACGACCCGTCCGGGGCGTCCGCGGACACGCCGCTCATCGAGACGTACGATGGTCTCGATCGCCTCGTCGCGGCGACGCGTGACCTCGGCGGCGGGATGGTCGCCACGACCACCCTCGCTTACGACTCCCTCGGTCGCCTCGTGTCGACGCGCGCCCCCGATGGGGTCGAGCATGCTCAGTCCTACGATCTCGCCGGCCGCGTGGTGAGCGTGCTCGATCCGGACCGTGGGATGATCAGCTACACCCACGACGGTTCGGGGAACGTCCTGCAGCGCAGGGACGCTCGTGGCGCCGTGACCGTCGGTGCGTACGACGGAATCGGTCGGTTGGTGGCGCAGTGGGACGAGGCCGACGAGGCCGCGACGCGCACCGAGGTCCTCTACGACGAGGACCCCGACTGCAGCACCTGCACGAACGGCGCGCGGCGTCAGGTGGGCATGCGCTACCCGCTCGGCGAGCTCGGGACGGGACGTGACGAGCTCGGCTACGACGCGCGCGGAAACGAGGTCTTCGAGGCGCGCACCCTCGCCGGGACGCGCTTCGTGACCCAGCGGACCTTCGACGCCATCGGCCGGCTGACGCGCACCGTCCATCCGGGTGGCCTCTCGACGGATCGCACGTACGACCAAGGCTCGCGCCCCACGGGGATCTCCGGTGTGCTCGACGACGTCGGCTACGACGAGCAGGGGCGCATCGCGACGCTCTTCTACGCGAACGGGACGCGCGGCGAGCGGAGCTTCGACGACGCAGGCCGGCTCGAGGCGATGGAGACGCGCCTCGGGTCCCGCGTCCTTCAGGGCGCGTCGATGACGCGCGACCGTGTCGGCAACCTGCTCACGATGACGGACACCTCCGAGGGCGCGGCGACTCGGCCTTCGCTGACCGCGCGCTTCTCCTACGACGCGCTCTACCGCCTGCGTGCCGCGACCTTCGGCGAGGCGTCGGCCGAGGAAGAGACGCTCTCCTACACGTACGACGTCGGCGACCGCGTGCGCAGCGTGGAGTCGAGCCTCGGCGCGCGCAGCCGCGCGCACGTCGGCGCCCTCGAGTACGACTCAGTGCACCCGAACGCGGTGCGCCGGGCGGGCGACAGGCAGTACGAGTACGACGCGGCCGGGCGGATGACGCGACGTGGGACGACCTCCCTCTCGTACGATCACGAGGGCCGTCTCGTGTCGGCGACGGGCGACGGTGGTTCGAGCGGGCAGTTCTTCTACGCGCTCGGTGCCCGGCGCGTCGCCCGCGAGGAGAACGGCAGCCTCACGTTCTACGTGGACTCCGAGGTCGAGGTGCGGGACGGCGTGGTGAACCTCCATCCGCGCCTGCAGAACTTGCGTCTCGGGCGCTTGCGCAGCGTGTCGATGCAAACCGACGTGCTCACCGACGTCGCTCCGCTCGACGCCGGCGACGACGAGATCAACGCCGCGGACGCGTGGGTGTCGGTCGCGACCGAGGCCGGGATCGTGGATGGCGCGCCGGGCGCGTCGAAGGCGATGTGGCTGCTCTCGGGGGCCGCGCGCCGCTTGCTCGCCCTCGACGGCGGCGATGTCGCGTTCCTGCATCACGACCACCTCGGATCGACGACTCTGGCGACCTCCGCGGACGGCACGGTCCTCGGCGAGCGCCTCTACTACCCGAGCGGCGAGCTCCGTCACCAGAGCGGCTTCGTGGACGAGCACGGCTACACGGGTCAGGAGGCCGACGAGAGCACGGGCTTGCTCGCCTTCCAGTACCGCCAGCTCGACACGCAGATCGGGCGCTGGACCTCCGCGGACCCCGCGTTCGACATCGTGGACGCCGAGAGCGTCGAGCGGCTCGGCGAGTCGACGAGCAGCTATGCGTACGTCGCCAACCACTACGGCAACAGCATCGATCCGCTCGGGCTCGCCGGGGAAGCGGCCAGCGGGCGGCCGAAAGTCACGCGCCAGCGCTCGGACCGCTACGTCAAGAGTGACCGCCCCGTACCTCCCACGAAGTGGCAGCGCTTCAAGGCAGGGTTCACCAAGGACAACGCGAAGGCCTTCCTCAAGCACCCCACGACAATGGCTGTGGGCAAGGTCCTCGCTGCCGCGGCCATCGGTTTCCTCGCGGGAGGACCCGTTGGCTTGGTGGCGGGCGTCATCGGGAGCGTCGTCAGCCAGGTGGCCGGCAAGGCGATCACGGCCGCGATCAAGAACACCCGGGCCGGCCGCTACATCGGAGGGAAGATCGGCAGAGGCTGGAACCGCTTGGGCAAGTCCACGCTGGGCAAGGCGCTCAAATACACCCTGATCGGGGGAGCCATCGCCGGTGGTATTGCGCTGTCCGTCCTCTCCTTCGGGATGGTCGACGTCCTCTCACCCCTGCTGGTGCACGCTGGAACCGCGCTCATCAGCGCGGGGACCGTCGGATGGTTCGCCTTTGGCGTCGCCAAGGCGACGATCGACGCGAGCTCGTGGGTCGCGAGCCAGCCGGCGGCCCAGGTCGACCTCATGGCCCCGGCCAGCAGCGGACTCCCCTCGGGCAACAGCGGCCTCGTCCCGCTTTGATGGCTGCAGCGATGCGCACCCACTCCTCCGGTCACACGTCTCGTTCCGCGGTCCTCTGCCGAACCCAAAGGTCCTCGATCATGCCGCGTTCATCGCTCGTGCTCTGTGTGTTCATCGCCCTGGCCTCCGCATGCGGCGAGCCTGAACCGTCGCCCGATGCCGGGACCTGCGCACCGGGCTCCGCGGGGTGCGCCTGCCTCGAAGGGGCCATGTGTGCCGATGGCTTGGTCTGCGACAACGGCTTGTGCCGCATGGTCGCGAGGTCGGAACTCACGGTCACCAACCCCGCGGCGCGGAGCTGCGAGGTCGTGCTCGTCGAGGCCGGGACCGAGGTCCTCGGCGTGGATTTCGCGGAAGGGAATCTCGGTACGCACGAGCGTGAGGCGCCGCGGACCTCGGTCGCCTTCACGCGCCAGAGCGACACCGCGTTTGCCGGAGGCTCGGTCACCGTGCGACGCTCGGACGGCATGGGGGGCTCCGTGACCCTCACCCGCGCGCGCTGCTTCGACAAAGATGGCAACGCGCTGACGGGGGACACCCTCCGGCTGGAGAACTGAGCGATGGCGACCCACATGCGGACACTGTGTTGGACGGTATGGCTCGTGCTCTGCCTAGCGGCCTGTGGCTCGGACCCGGCCTCGCCGGGGGACGGCGGGGGGCTGCCGGGGGATGACGGCGCGACGGAGGCCGATGGCGGCGAGCCGGCGTGCACCTCGACCGACGACTGCGCAGGCGCGCTCGTCTGTGTCGACGGCGTCTGCCAGCGAGAGGGTTGTACCCTCGGCACGGAGGGGTGCGGCTGCGCGCGGGGCGAGCGATGCGCCCGCGGCGCGGACGGGAGCCCGCTCGCGTGCATGGCGGGCGTCTGCTCGTCGCTCACCTGCCCGACGGGCACGACGGGGTGCGCCTGCCTCGACGGTGAGTCGTGCGGGTCGTCGACCGACGTCTGCACGGGTGGTTACTGCGTCAGCACGGAGTGCCTGCCGGGCACGGCGAACTGCACCTGCCTCGGTGGCGGCTGCGACGCGAACCTGCACTGCCTCGACAGCGCCATCTGCGTCGACGCCGCTGGCTACGAGGGCGGGGCCTGCCTCCCCACCGGTCGCTGCCACGCGAGCGCGCGCTGCAACGCGGTCCTCGACATCTGCGTGTACTGCGAGCCGGGCACCGAGGGGTGCTCGTGCTCCGGCGCCGGGACGTGCGGCAGCGGGCTCGCCTGCGATGCGGGGCTCTGCATCTCGGAGAGCGCGCTCCCGCCTGCGAGCCCGGAGTGCTTCACGCCCTGCAATGCCCCGCTCGTGACCGACGGGGTGCGTCGCACCTGCGACCCCGACGGCTTGATGGCGGGCTGCATCGGCGGCGATACGTGTGTCCGCGGAAGCTGCGTCGCGGCGGGTGCGTCTCCCCCGACGTGCACGAGCGACCTGGAGTGCCCCTCGCACCAGGCGTGTTTGCTGGGCGGTTGTTATTCGAACTGCAACGACAGCACCGATTGCGCCACCGGCCTCGCGTGCAGTCGGCACGTCTGTCGGGTGCCGTGTCAGTCGCTGGCTGGCTCGGACCCTTGCGCGCGCGGCACGTTCTGCGACACGCACGACGGCGAGAACGGCTACTGCATGCCGATGGGCCCATCGGGTGGGACCGGCAGCGCGTCGCCCGTGGGCGCGCAGGGCTTCTCGGTCGATGTGGCGTCGCTCGCGTTCTCCAACGTGCAGACGTCCCGCACCCTCACGGTGCGTGCGCAGGACACCGAGCGGCGGTCTCACGAGTTCACGGTGCGGCGCCTCTCCCACGTCGTGACGCGCCGTGACGGCACGACCGAGACCGTCGTGGCGGAGCGCGACCGCAGCACCGGCGCGCTGCTCGCCTGCGATGCCGTCGCGGGCGCATGCCCCATGGCGTGGCTCGACATCGCCCCCCCGAGCATGGGCCCGTCGCGCGCGCCGGAGGTTCGCGTCTCGGCGGTCGGCGAGTGCGCCGCGACCGACGCGTGCCCCGAGCTCACCATCGCCAACGCCGATGGGGTCGACGCCTCGCGCTGGCAGGGCGTGCTCGAGATCTCGGGCAACGGTGGGACGACCACCGTGACGGTGACCTACGTCGAGAAGCCGGAAGGCGAGTGGGTCGGGACGATGCAGTACTTCGCCGGGTTCCCCACCGGCGGACTCTCGACGTGGGCCGCGCGCGCGGACCGGTCGAACGTCACCGGTGTGCAGAATGGCCTCGTCGCCGCGTGGGGAGCCTTCCGGCAAGGGAGTCTCTCGGGCGGCTGGAACGAGATGAAGGCCGTCCTCACGTCCACCGAGACCGGGTCGTGGCAAACCGGCTCGGTGAAGAGGAAGTGCCGCAACGACCTCGGCGCTTGCTACCCCTACACGAACGCCAGCGGCGTGCGGTCCTACGTGACGTCGCTCGCGGCGACGCCGATCCCGACGGCGACCACCGAGCTGCCGTTCGCGCTCGCGCTTCGCCAGCCTGGCGCACGCGCCACGTCGCTCACCGGGCGAATCACCTCGACTGGCAGCCTGCACTACCCGGGCAATCCGGCGGTGACGCTCGAGCTCTCGGCCGATCCGGCGTCCGCGACGGCCTGCTCGCCGCTGATCGGGGGTGACTGCGTGGTGGCGCTCTCGAGCCTCGTGACCGAGAGCGTCGTCGGCGGTCGATACCTCTCCGCCGATGGAAGCTGCGCGTCGGGCTTCAACCCGATGACGACGCCCTGGCTCGTCGAGGGCTTCACGGAGGGCTCTTGGCAGGACGACACGGGCGCGCGGTTCCGCACCTGGTGCGTCGACGGCCAGCTCCCGTATGGCGCGGAGACCCCCGCTGCGGTGGCCGCGAACCGCGTGCTCGCCGAGGCGAACCCGGTGCCGGACGGCGTCGCGCGCCGACGCACGCTGCGTCTCCTCGACGGCGCGCTCATCAACCAGACGGAGATGTTCTTCTTCTTCCAGGAGGAGATCGCGGGCTTCGCGGGGGCCGGACCGGTCACGTCGTATGGCTACGTGTTGCTGCACCGGCAGCTGCACCCGGTCGACGTGGACGACGACAACGCGAATGGGATTCCCGACCTCTACGAGGGCGTCACGCCGCCCGTCGTCACCCGCGTGCCGCCGGTTCGAGACGGCGCGCGTTGCGACGCCTCGCTCGTGCAGAACCTCGTCGGCGTGCGCACCGCCGACCCGTCCACGCTCACGGACACCAACCTCCAGAGCCTCGTCGACCGGCTGCTCAAGGGCACCGGCGCCGGGCTCGGCTCGGTGATCCCGGCGTCGCAGGTGCATTACTACTGCGAGGACACGGGGATGTTCGACGGCGGCCCGGAGGACAACGGCGGTTTCAGCCCCGTCCGGATCGCGTGCCCGGAGGGGAGCCGCGTCACGTACTTCAGCACCGATTCGCGCAGCCAGGCGGCCATCGCCGCCGAGGCGTGTCAGCGCACGCCGTCGGCGACGCGTCCCGACGCGATGAACTGTCAAGAGACGCTCAACACCTGGCGAGAGAACGGCATCGTCACCGTGTACGCCCCGTATTATCAGTGCGCGGCGGTCGCCGGGACCGTGCCTCCGTACTGCGACGACGATCGGCTGAACCTGCGCACGGGCAAGATCTTCTATCGGCCCGCGCCGAGCGTCGGCCGCACCTACGATCCGCTCCAGGCCTCGATCGACGCGGCCTTCCGCTACCGCACGCGCTTCACGAGCTCGTCGGGCTCGCGCGTCGGCTTTGCGCCACGCGTCTGCATCCCGGGCTCCGACCAGATCCCGTACTGCTACGCGCCGGAGGTGATCGAGGAGATCCGCGCGCGCATCGATTGCCTGCTCGCGGTCTACCGCGACGATCGGGCCGCCGTCGGGAGCTTCACGCGCCTCGGGACGGTCGCGCGCGCATCGGAGGTCCAGGCGTTCTTGCGGGGCTCGTTCGCCGAGTTCCCCAGCAGCCTCGTCGGCACCACGGTGACCCGGGCGCGTGACGGCTTCGAGCGCCTCTACGCCGAGCTCCTCGTGATGCAGGGCGACGAGGCGCTCACCCAGGCCTTCATGTCGCGCTTCGACCTCGCCGGCGTGGGTGGCGCCGCGTTCCAGGGCTCGCTGCTCGAGCCCGGGGGCGTCGACCTCTCTGGCGTGGCCGGCTTCGAGATGGTCGCGCTCTACCGCGCGGTGCAGCACTACCAGCTCGCCTTGGACCGGCTCTACGGCCTCGGCCCGGACTTCGCGGAGACGCTCTCGCGCAGCCCAGACTCGGTGGACAGCCCCCTCGTCTTCCTCAGCGCGGAGACGGTGGTCCTGCACCTCGAGCGCCTCATTCGGGCCTCGACGCAGCGGGCGCGGGCCTACTCGGAGATCGCGCTACGCTACCAGCGCCTGAATGAGCCGGCGTTGTCGCGGTCGGTCATCCAGCGCGCCTACGAGGCCGCGTTCCTCGAGTCCGGCGTGATCGTCCAGCTGATGAACGAGATCGCCCGACGCTCCGTCAACGCCGATCGCCCGCAGATCGACGACACGATCCAGCAGGCGCTCCGCCGCTACCGGATGACCCTGCTCGACATGCGGGACCTGTTCGGGACGTTGATCGACGACGTCAACTACTTCGGTTTCGAGCCCGACTTCATCCCGTTCCCGCCGCTCGACGGGAGCGCGCGCGGTCGGAACGCGTTCGAGGTCACGCTCGAGATCGCGCAGGCCCGGTCGTCGTTCGCGCGCATGCGCGAGGACCAGGCGCTCGCCTCGAACCGCAGCTTCCAGACGGACGCGGCGCAGTTCCAGGCGGAGCTGGTCCGGCTGCGCAACACCTACGAGGCGCAGCTCGGCGAGCTCTGCGGGACCTTCGTGTCGGAGATCGACGGGCGCGTCTATCCCGCGATCCGCTCCTATGCGTCGCAGTCGCGCTATCCGGAGCTGCTCGGCGATCCGTGCGGGCGCCTCGGCAACGGTCAGATCCACAATGCGCTCGTCGAGGTCTCGCAGACCGCCGATCTGCAGCGCGCCAATTCGGTTCAGCTCTCCAACATCTTCGAGCAAGTGCGCTTGGAGAAGGAGAGCGCCGAGCAGCAATGTGACCAGATCCTCGACGTCGCGATGTACCAGTACACGCGCGCCGGCGTGGTCACGAACCTCGCAGCGGACATGCAGGCCGCGCGCAACGAGCAAGAGCTGCTCTCGGTCGGGATCAACGGCGTCGCAGATTTGGCGAAGGGGTTGGCCTGCATCCCGAACACGAGCCCGACGGGGGACTTCGGGCTCGGTTGCGTCAACGAGGCGATCGACGGGGCGATCGGGGCCCTCGCGGCAGAGGCCAACTTCTTCAACGCGGCGCTGCACCAGGACGAGATCGCCGACATCCAGAGCCAGCTCGACCAGTCGGAGCGCACGACGGCGCGCTGGGTGACGGCGGCCCAATGCGATGCCATCGACATCCAGTCGAATCAACGGATGGCGTCGCTCCTGCTCGGCGTGCAAGAGGTCCGGCTCGAGGGGCGCCGCGCACGCCGCACGTCGCAGCTCGCGGTCGCCGAGGTGGGGCGCCTCTTCAACGAAGCGCAGCGTCGGCAGCTCGAGCTCGAAGAGAGCCGAGGGCTGCTCGTCGACATCGAGTCGGCCCGCAACGACCCGAACGTGCGCGTGTACCGCAACGATGCCGTGCTCAACGCGGACATCGCTTTCAAGGACGCCATCCGCATGGCGTACCGCGCCACACGTGTCTTCGAGTACTACACGAGCCAGACCTATCCCCGCTGGGAGCAGCTGTTCCTCATCCGCATGGTCGGCGCGGGGGAATACAACCTCGAGAACTACCTGCTCGAGCTGCAGAACGCGATGATCGCCTTCGAGGAGACCTACGGCTCGCCCGACACGCGGGTCCTCGTGCTCTCCTTGATGAACGACATCCTGCAGATCCCCGAGAAGGGCACGGACGGCGTGGATCTCACGACCACCGAGCGACTCACCCTGCTCCACGAGAGCATGCAGGACGTCGACCGGCTCGACGCCAACGGCTACCTGACGATGAGCTTCGGGACCAGCGCCGCCCAGCTCTCGCCCCTCACGCGGAATCACAAGATTCTCTACGTGGAGAGCGAGATCGTCGGTGTCGGCGGCGACAGCGTCGGCCGCGTCTATCTGCGGCCGAAGGGCACGGGCGTGATCCGCGGCCTCGACGACCGGGATGATTTCTACATCTTCCCGCAGCGGACCGCGGTCGTGAACACGTTCTTCAACGGAAACCGACTCTCGTTCTCGTCGGACGTGACCCAGAACTCGCGGCTGCGAGATCAGCCGCTCATCAACACCTCGTGGGACCTGGTCTTCAATCAGCGTGACGAGGTCGTGAATCAAGACATCGATCTCAACGCCCTGACCGACATCAAGGTCTACATCTACTACCAAGACTTCACGCCCCTCTGATGCGCAATACCCTCCTCGCGGCCGCTGCCTCGCTCGTCCTCCTGGCTCTTGCGTCCGGCTGCGGCTCGGGCCCGGGTCCGGCCCCTGAGCCCGATGCCGGGACCGATGCCAGCGCCGATGCCGCGCTCGATGCGGGCATCGACGCGGGCTGCGTCGTCGGTGCGCTCGGCTGCGCGTGCGATGGGGACCGCTGCACCGAGGGCGTGTGTCGAATGGGGATGTGCGAGGCGTGCACACCCGGCGCCGAGGGATGTCCGTGCCGGAGCAGCGGCTCCTGCGACACCGGTTTTCGCTGCGGCGGCTCCAGTCTGTGCGAGACGTGCCCGCCGGGTGAGCTCGGTTGTCGCTGCGACACGGGGGACGTTTGCGGCACCGGGTTGATGTGCACCGGTTTGGTGTGTGTCGCCGATACGTGCGCCGAGGGCGCGCTCGGCTGTCCCTGCCGCGCGGCGGCACCCGCCTGCGATGTGGGCGGTACCTGTGAGAGTGGCCTTTGCCAGACGTGCGCCACGGACATCGAAGGCTGCCCGTGCGCCGCGGGGTTCTGCACGGGCGGGCTGATTTGCGAGGCCGCCTCCTGCCGTGCCGCGACGACGTGTGACGACCTGGTCCGCGCCGGTCTTTGCGCACCGTTCCAGGCGTGCCTGGCGACCCCGGGCGTCGACGCGACCTGCATCGCCGCCGCTTGCATCGACGGCTATCGGTGGGCCGCCTCGAGCTCGACGTGCGTCGCGTGCGTCAGCACCGGTTGCAGCGCTGAGCCGACCTGTACGCCCGGCCTGCCGGCCAGCCTCGACTGCGCCGCGCAGAATCGTGTCTGCGCCGAGACCGATGGCGTCGGGGCCTGCGGCGCCTGCGCGGTCGACTTCCACGATGAGCGCGGCGTGTGCGTCGAGGACGTCCGCTGCGGGGCGGTTTTTTGTACGGCCTCGCAATACTGCGACGTTGCCAATCCCGCCGGGCCGACGTGCGTGGAGTGGCCGTGCCCGCGGCGTGATCAGGTCGTCGGATCCGGCGGGACGTGCTCGGTGACCTGCACCCGCAGCTGTGTGCTCGAGGGGGCGACGGGCGGTTACTGGCCCTATGCCGACGCGGGGGACAACTGCGTCTGCGAGACGATACCCGGCTATTACTTCGATGCCGGCGGAGAGCGGGCGCCGGTCGCCTGTGACCGCGACGGTGACGGCTGGGTTCGCTCGGAAGTTCGGGCGATTCTCGGTCGGACGCCCATCGACCGCGCGATTTTGGCGAACGCGCGCTGCTCGGTGCGCGCAGCCGGTTCCGTCGAGATGATGGACGAGTACGGAAATACCCTGCTGGTGGAGTCGTGCGAGGAGGGGTTGCTCCAGAATCGCGATCCGTCGACGGTGTGCACCCCGCTGGCGCTGCGCCTTTTTGAGAACAAGCGGAACGACGTCGAGGGGGAGGCGGAGCGACTCGTGGTCGCGCTGCCGTACGCCGCCGGTGGGCGTCGCTTTCACGCCAACGAGCTGAATGGCCTGACGAAGGCGTGCGTGACGGGCCTCGGCGACTACGACGACGACGGCACGGAGGACCTCTCGCAGACTCAGCCGACGCCGCTTGACACCGCGCCGCTCGGCGAAACGTTGCGGCTCCGCAGCTTCGCTCACTTCGTGGAGCTCTATCGGACGGGGTGGCGTGAGCCGGCCAGCGCCGGCGGCCTCGGGACGCTGATGATCGCGGAGCGGTCCCGCTGTGAGCCGAGTTTTCCGCTCGGCTACGGGTCCGACGCGCTCTACGCGCCCTCGACGCGGATTGACACGGCCTATTGGCGCAACTGCGAGCGTGACCGACCGCCGGGTTACGATGCAGGCGCGGCCACCCCGGCCCCCGGCTTCGATTTCGGACAATACAGCTGTTCCGACCGCACGGGGCGGTGCGGCGTCGACCCCATCGGCCCGCTGACCAACGACGCGTCGGGGACCTCGTCGATGGGCACGCCCGCGCAGCCGTCCCCCGCGAACATCAGCTCTCGTCCGCTGCCGCCGCTCTCGGTCGGGACGGCGCCCGATGGGAGCCGTGTCGTCACCTCGGGCACGCTGCTGCGGAATCATGGACTCTGCGAGCTGGCGGGCGCGCGCCCGGCTGGCGGCGTCTTCCGCGGCATGAACCACCACTCGCAGTTCCAGTGCGTGCAGGTCGTGGCTGACACGGTCCTCACGCCGACGCCGTTTCAGCGTCGACGGATCGCGTTCGGGGGGGCTTCGCTGACGACGAGCGGCAGCGCGGCCGCCCCGTCGAGCGCGTCGCTGACCTTCAACGCCTGCCAGGTGGAGGCGTGTGGCGGCGTGCCCGGCTGCGTCGACTCGGTCGCGCCGACGACGGGCGGCGGCGTGGACCCGTCCGACCCCGTGCTGACTTGCGCGGTCGCGGGGCTCCCGGCGGTCCCCGCGGAGGGGGCCGTCGGTTGGGCAGCGGTGCGTTATCAGACGTACGGCGAGCGGCTCTCGAACGGCACCACGCCCGTCGGAGATACGACCTACAACGGCGGCTGCGTCAACGAGGTCGCCGAGTGGCCGAACCTCTGCCCGACCGCCGTCTTCGGCACTTGCAACCCCGGCGCGAGCGACGCCTTCGGTCGGTTCTGCTGTTACGGCTGTGACTCCGGCTGCCCTCGCGCCCACGCGGGAGGACGCTGCATCGTGGGAGCGGGCGGTGTCGGCTCGTGCGAGATCGGCTCGTGCGACAGGGGCTGGGGCAACTGTGACGGTGAGGACGTGAACGGTTGCGAGAATCCCCTCAACACGTTGACGGCCTGCGGAGGCTGCCCCGGCTACGCCGACCCCGAGGGGAGGACCGGTTCTTCCGGGGCGTTCCCCACGTGCGCGAGGGCGAACGTCGGTGAGAGCTGTGCAGAGGTGTTGGGGGAGGAGGGGACGGAAAAGTGTCGCACCTCCGGGACGTGCGACGCGGGCTTCGGCAACTGCGACCTGCCCAACCAACTCGAGGGGTCCCGCGCTCAGCGACATGAACGGTTGCGAGAATACGTTGGACTCGCTCTCGAGCTGCGGCGCGTGCGGGGCCGTGTGCAACCTCGCGAACGGCGCCGATACGTGCAGTCGGGGACGTCTGCAGAATCGCGATGTTGCGATTCGACGTACTTCGACGTCAACCTCACCACGGGGCTGTCCGCGGATGGCTGCGAATGCCGGGACATGAGCACCAACACGACCTGCGCCGCAGCGACCCCCGTGACGGCCGTGGCGGTTGGTTCGCTGGTCTCCAGGACCGGACTCATCCCGTTCGGGACCACCACGGACTACGACTGGTACGTCGTCTCGTTCGGGTCCTCGGGACGCGGGTTCTTGGGCGACAACGCTTCGGCGACGGTTCGGCCGCAAGTCGTGTTCAGGGCCGGAGCCGACGAATACGCGTTCGACGTCTTCTACAACAGTTGCGCGTCGCTGACCGCCTCCTCGTGCGGCGGGGGCGGGACGCATCTCAATCTCAGCACCTGGCAATTCAACGACGGCAACGACAGCGGCGCCGGGGATCAGCGGCTATCGGACGGAAGATGTCGCTTGGCCGTCCACGATCTACCTCCGCGTCCATCGGAGGTCGGCGGTGGCCACCTGCAACACCTACACGATCGAGGTATCGCGCTAGTCGCGGCGCCGCCGCATCCCGGCCCGCGGCGTGACGCTCCCGCGCTGCACGCGCGTGGCCGGGCGTCTCGGGGCGGTTCACCCGTCGTGTCGACTTCGGCGAACGTCGGTTCGACGTCGCGGGTCGGTCGGAATCAGCGCGAGCGCGCCGCGCAGGACGCTGTCCCGCAGCCCGCGGCGGTCGACCTTGCCGGTCGCGCTCGCCGGGAGCGTGTCGACGAACACGAAGGCGCTCGGCACCTCGTGGCGCGCGAGCAGGGCGGCGGCGTGCGCGGCGAGGGCCTCCACGTCGGGCGTCGCGCCCTCGTCGAGGCGCACCGCGGCGGCGACCGCCTCGCCGTAGTGGTCGTGCGGCACCCCGAACACGGCGACCTCGCGCACGCCGCGCGCCGACGCGAGCGCGCGCTCCACCGTCGAGGGCGCGACGTTCGCGCCGCCGCGGAGGATGAGGTCCTTGCGGCGATCCGTGACCCAGACGCGGCCGTCCGCGTCGATGCGTCCCAGGTCGCCGGAGCGCAGGAAGCCGCCGGGGAGCTGCACCGCCGCGGTCTCGGCGTCGTCGTCGTAGCCGAGCATCGTGTGGTGCCCGCGCACGACCAGCTCGCCCGTCTCACCGGGAGGCAGCGCGCGGCCGTCGGCGTCGACGACGCGTAGCTCGACGCCGAGCACCGCGCGTCCGACCGAGCCGAGCACGCGCGCCGCGGGCGGTGCGTCCACCGCGGAGAACGTGGCCTCCGTCATCCCGTAGCCCTGCCGCACCGCGCAGCCGAGCCGCGCCTCCGCGCGCAGGGCGAGCGCGTCGGGGAGCGGCGCACCGGCCGAGAGCGCGAAGCGCAGCGCGGAGAGGTCTTCGCCCGGCGCCTGCGGGACGTCGCACCACGCGGCGAGCATCGTCGGCACCACGGGCGCGAAGGTCACGCGATGGTCGTGGAGCGCGCGGAGCGTGCGGGCGGCGTCGAAGCGGCGCGCGAGCACGATCTCGGCGCCGGCGAGCAGCGGCGCGAGCAGCGTGAGGCGCAAGCCGTACGAGTGCGCGAGCGGCAGCGTCGCGAGCACGCGGTCGTCCGCGCCGAGACGGAGCGCATCGGAGACGAGCAGCGCGGTGTGCACGAGCAAGGACGCGTGCGCGATGCGCGCGCCCTTCGGCGTCCCCGTCGTGCCGCTCGTCGCGAGGAGCAACGCCTGTGCGCCCGCGGGGAGCGCGATCGGGCCGTCCGAGCGCGGTGCATGGGTATCTTTCAGGATGGTGGAGAGCAGCGCGACGTCGAGCGCCGCGCGCGCCACGCCGTCGCGCGTCGCGTCGCGCGCGTCGGCTGCTTGCGCGAGGAGCGCCGCGCCTGCGTCGTCGACGAGCGCGTGCGCGCACCCCGCCCGCGCGAGCCGCGCTGCGAGGGGCTGCGGCGCCTCCCCGAGCGACACCGGCACGGCGACCGCGCCCGCGTATGCGGCGCCGAAGATACCCGCGACGAGCTCGACGCTGCTGCGTCCGGCGACGGCGACGTGCGCGCCGGCCGACACGCCTCGCGCGACGAGCGCGCCCGCGACGCGGCACGCGTCGTCGTCGAGCGCGCCGAGCGTCACCGCGTCGCCCGTCTCCGCGTCGCGCAGCGCGATCCGGTCCGGCGCCCGCAGCGCCTGCGTGCGCAGCAGTTCGCCGACGTTCATCGCGCGTCGGCGGTGTCCGTGGCGCGCGGCGCCCCGAGGTGCTGCGCGAAGAAGCCCGCGAGGCGGGCCTGCAGGCCTCGCGTGAGCGCGGGATCGGACACCATGTGCGTCTGCCCGCCGAGCGTGAGCAGCTCGAACGCGCGCCCCGCGCGGAAGAGCGCGTCGGCGAGGCGCAGCGAGTGGAGGAAGTAGACGTTGTCGTCGGCCGTGCCGTGCACGAGCAGCAGCGGCCGCGCGAGGCCGGCCGCGTGCGTCAGCGCCGACGTCGAGGTGTAGCCCTCGGTGTTGTCGTCGGGCAGGCCCATGTAGCGCTCGGTGTAGTGCGTGTCGTAGTCGTGCCAGTCCGTGACGGGCGCGCCCGCGACCGCGGCCTTGTAGAGGCTGTCGCCGCGCAGCACGGCCATGGCCGCGTAGTACCCGCCGAACGACCAGCCGTGCACGCCGACGCGCTCGAGGTCGAGCTCCGGGTAGCGCCGGCCGAGCGCGCGCAGCGCGAGCGCGTGGTCCGCGAGCGGCAGCGTGATCACGTCGCGGGCGATCGCGCGCTCGAAGGCGCGGCCCCGCGCGGGCGTGCCGCGGCCGTCGACGCAGACGACGACGAAGCCATGGTCCGCGAGCCACTGCGCGGTGAGGTAGCGGTAGGGCGAGGCGCGCACCTGCAGCGCGTGCGGTCCGCCGTACGCCCACTCGATCACCGGGTAGCGCCGCGCCGCGTCGAAGTCGCGCGGCCGCACGATCACCGCGCGCATCCGCGGCTCGGTGTCCGTCCAGACGTGCTCGAGGCGCGGCAGCGCAGCGGGCGTCTCGGCGAGCGCGCGGAGCGTCGGCCCGGCGCGTCCGTCCGCGAGGCGAACGCGCGCGAAACGCTCGCCGGCGACGGTGTCGGCGACGTCGATCCACACGGGCGCGGCCGCGGCGAAGATCGCGTCGTGCTCGCCCGGCTCCGTGGTCAGCTGCACGGGCTCCGCGTCGCCCGCGAGCGCCACGCGCCACACGTGCGCCTCGATCGGGTCGGCCGCGGCGCGGACGTAGACGGCCCCCGCGCCTTCGTCGACGTGCGCGAGCCCGCGGTAGCCGAGCTCGGGCAGCGTGAGCGCGCGGCGCAGCGTGCCGTCCGGCGCGCGGTGCTCGAGCTGCCACGCGCCGCCGCGCTCGCTCGTCCAGAGGAAGCTGCCGTCCGCGAGGAAACGCGGCATCTGCGCGTCGAGGTTCAGCCACGCGGTGTCGCGCTCGGTGAGCAGCGTGCGCGTCGCGCCCGTCCGCGGGTCGACGGCGAGCAGCCACTCCTCCTGCTGCGTGCGGTCCTGCACGAGGATCGTGAGCGGCCCTCGCGCGGGCCAGACGACCTTCGCGAGGTAGGGGAAGCGCTCGCGATCCCAGTCGACCCAGGTGAAGCGGCCGCCACGCGCGGACACGAGGCCGAGCCGCACGAGCGCGTTGGCGCGGCCTGCGCGCGGGTAGGGGAAGGTCGCCGGGGCGCGCTCCGGGTGCGCGGGATCGGCGATGTGGAAGGTCTCTTCGGGGCCGGTGTCCGCCTCTTCGACGGCGAGCGTGGCGCCGTCGGGCGACCACCAGTAGCCCTCCATGCGGTCCATCTCCTCCTGCGCGACGAACTCGGCCTCGCCGTACGAGATGGCGCGCGAGGGGCGCCGCGTGAGGCGACGCTCCCGGCCGCTCGCGACGTCGACGACGTAGACGTCCCCGTCGCGCACGCAGGCGAGCTGAGCGCCGTCCGGGGAGAAGCGCGCGTCGACGGGCGCTTCGCTCGCCGCCGCGTCGCCGACGGTGCGCGCGGCGCCGGTGCGCGCGTCGACGAGGAAGAGCTTGCCGGAGAGCGGCACGAGCAGCGTCGCGCCGTCGGGCGAGAGCGTGTAGTCGCCGATGCCGCGTGCGACGAGGCGCTGCCGCTCCCGGCGTGCGCGCTCGGCGTCCGAGAGCTCCTCGCGCCCGCCGCCGAGCAGGGCCTCGGCCGTGACGACGCGGCGCTCTTCGCCCGACACGACGTCGAGCGCGTAGAGGTCGCGCGCCGCCTCGCGCGCCCCGGAGCGCAAGAAATAGGCGGTGCTGCCGTTTGGAGAGAGGCGGACGCGCTCGGGGCGTCCGAGCCGAAAGTTCTGCGTCGCGGAGATCTGGGCTAGGATGCCGGAATCCGGAGGAGTTACGGGCGTTTCCGCCCCATGCTCGCGTGAGGCGCGCGCCGTGCTCGGGGCGGTCGGCGCGGATCTGGACGATGCAGCGGGCGCGGGGGCGGGGCATGGTGCGCCCCCGCAGGCCGCGAGGGACGCGGCGACGGGCAGCACGAGCAGCGAGAGGACGCAGGAACGCATGGCGCGGGCATCGTACGGGAAAGCGCGGGGGACGTGTGCGGATGCGCAGGCGCGCGGGGTGTGTCCCGCGGCGCTGTTCGCGCTCGCGCTCGGCTGTGCGTGGCTCGCGGCGTGGAGCCCGGCGCGCGCGCAGGAGCCGTGGCTGCTCGGCGCCGAGGCCGGGGCGCTCGTGCCGCTCGGCGCGCCGCAGTCGACGCTCTTCGGGCCCGGCGGCACCGTGGCGGTGAGCGCGTACCATCCGATGACGCCCTGGCTCCTCGGCGGCGCGCGGCTGCGCCTCGGGCTGCTCGCGGACGGCGCCCCCCCGACGCGCGCGAACCAGGTCGACCCGGGTCTCGGCGGCCTCGGCGCGCTCACCGCGGCGCTGCGCTTCCGCCCGACCGGGCTCGGCGCGGACGACGGAACGCGCGGCGACGGCTTCTACGCCGAGGTCGCTCTCGGGGCCGCGCTCACCGGGGCGCGCGTGCGCTTCACGGCCGAGGCCGGGCTCGGCTACCTCTTCCGCGCGGGGCCGATCGAGGTCGGACCCACCCTGCGCTTCTCGCAGATCGTCGAGCCGCAGGGCGCCCTCGACGACCGCGACGCGCTCCTCCTCGTCGCCGGCGTCGAGGCGCTCCTCTTCGATCCGCGGCCGCGCGTGGTGCGCCGCGCGATCCCGCGCAGCGGCCCCCGCGACACCGACCACGACACGATCCTCGACCCCGACGACGCCTGCGTGGAGGAGCCCGAGGACGTCGACGCGTTCGAGGACACCGACGGCTGCCCCGAGCCCGACAACGACGCCGACCGCGTGCGCGATGGCGACGACCGCTGCCCGCTCGTCCCCGAGGACCGCGACGGCTTCGAGGACGCGGACGGCTGCCCCGACGCCGACAACGACGGCGACGGGATCCTCGACGATGCGGACCGCTGCCCGCTCGACGCGGAGATCGTCAACGGCGTCGACGACGCCGACGGCTGCCCCGACGAGGGCCTCATCGCGCTCGTCGACGACCGCATCGTGCTCGAGGAGACGGTCCTCTTCGACGTCGAGCGCGCGCGTGTGAAGTCGACGGCGCGGCCAATCCTCCGCGCGATCGTGGCGCTCGTGATGCAGCACCCCGAGTGGAGCCGCGTGCGCATCGAGGGGCACGCGGACACCCGTGGCGACGCGGCGTTCAACCAGGCGCTCAGCGAGCGGCGCGCGGCGAACGTCCTCGAGGCGCTCGTGGAGCTCGGCATCCCCGCCGGCATCATCGAATCCGTCGGTTTCGGCGCGGAGCGGCCCCGCGCGATGCGCGAGGAGGGCACGCTCAGCGCCGAGGAGGTGCACCAGCGCAACCGCCGCGTCGAGTTCGTCGTCGTCGCGCGCCGCGGCGCCCCGACGCCCGCCGCAAGCGAGGCGCCCGCCGCGAGCGAGGCGCCTGCCGCGCCCGCCGCGAGCGACGCGCCGGCACCCCCGCTCGGCTCGGACGCCCCTATCCCACCGGCCGCGCCGGAAGCGACGGGCGCCCCTGCCGCGCCGACGGCCCCACCCGCGACCCCTGCATCGCCCGGAGGCGAACCATGAAGCACCGTTCGTTCGAGGCGCACGCGGCCAGGCTCGCGATCGTGCGCTGGCCCGCGCTCGTCGCGTCGCTCGCGTCACTGCTCCTCGCGGCCTGCGCGAGCCCGATCGTCGGCGGCGAGTGCGCGGAGGGCTACGCGGTGTGCCGCGGCGCGTGCGTGGACGTGCAGGCCGACCCGCGCCACTGCGGCGCCTGCGGGAGCGCGTGCGAGGTCGGGGCCGTCTGCGCGGCGGGGATGTGCGTCGCGGGCGACGCCGGCCTCGATGGCGGGCGCACCGATCTCGGCCCGCGCGACGCGGACGTCGCGGACGGCGAGGCCCCGGACGGCGCGTCCGACGCGGCGATCGACGACGGCGGCGCCTCCGACGCGGCGGGGCCCGATGGGGCCCTCGGCGACGGCGCGGTCGGGGACGCGGGCGACACCGACGCAGGCGGGCTCGACGGCGGCGTCCTCGACGGCGACGTCCTCGATGGCGACGTCCTCGACGGCGACGTCCTCGACGGTGGCGGCAGCGACGGCGGGGCCGCGGACGCGGGCGCCGTCGACGGCGGCGGCCCGCTGGCGTGCGAGCTCGGCGAGACGCGCTGCGGCGACGTGTGCGTGCGGCTCAACTCGGACCCGGCGAACTGCGGCCTCTGCGGCTACGTGTGCACGCCGATGGACGTGTGCTCCGTCGGCGGCTGCGCGCCGGTGTGCACGGCGCCGCTCGTCGCCTGCGGCCGGAGCTGCATCGACCTCCAGTCGGACGCCGACCACTGCGGACGTTGCGGGAACGTCTGCGCCACCGGGATCTGCATCGACGGCCTCTGCTCGACGGGCGCGGCGGGTCACGTCGTGCTCGTCGGCCACGACTACACGACCACGCGCGTCGGCATGAACCGCATCGCGGGCAACGCCGTCTTCCTCGGCGCCGGCGCCCCCGTGCGGGTCCTCGCGTACGTCGGGAGCGCGCGCGCGGCGTCGATCACGGGGACGGACGTCGCCATCGACCAGGTCAGCACGGCGAGCGGCCGCGGCTGGATGCGCATCCCCGTCACGCGCGCGAGCGTCCCGGGAATGCTCGCGTCGGCGGACGTGCTCGTCGTCTACGCCCAGCGCGACGCCACCGATGCGGAGCTCAACGCCGTCGGCGCCGAGTGGAGCGCAGCGCTCGACACCTTCGTCCGGCGCGGCGGGGTGGTCGTCGTGTTCGACACGAACAGCGGGACCAACGCCGGGACCTTCCAGCTGCTCAGCGCCGCGGGCCTGCTCGCCGTCGCGTCGCGCACCGTCATCACCGGGACCATCGTGAGCGTGGATCCGGCGGCTCTCGGCGACGCGGTCGCCATCGGTGTCCCGCCCATGTACCGCGCCGAGACGACCACCGTGCGGTTCGACACCGTGGCGCCGCTCACCATCGTCCGCGATGCCCTCGGTCCCGTCGTCGTGCACCGCGTCGTCACGCCCTGACACGCGCGGTGTCCCCCGATGTCGCGGCGCGCCGCGTGGGGTCGCCGCGTGTCGTCGCGGTGCCCGCGCGGCGAGTCGCTGCGCTACCTTCGGCGGATGTCTCTCGTCGCGCGTACCGTCCGCATCACGTCCCCCGGTGGTCCCGAGGTGCTCGCGCCCGGGGAGCTCGTGGTGCGCGATCCGGGCTGGGGCGAGGTGCGCGTCGCGGTCGCGGCAGCGGGCGTCAACCGCGCCGATCTGCTGCAGCGGCGCGGTGTGTATCCCGCACCGCCCGGGGCGCCCGTGGACGTGCCCGGCCTCGAGTACGCAGGCACCGTGGAGTCCGTCGGGGAGGGCGTGCGCGAGTGGAAGCCCGGCGACGCGGTGATGGGGATCGTCGCGGGCGGCGCGCTCGCGACGCACCTCGTCGTGCACGCGCGCGAGGCCATCGCGGTGCCGCGCGGGATGTCGTTCACCGACGCCGCGGCGCTGCCCGAGGCGTTCCTCACCGCGTACGACGCGATCGTCACGCAGGGCGGGCTCGCGAGCGGGGACACGCTGCTCGTGCACGCGATCGGCAGCGGCGTCGGCACCGCGGCGTTGCAGCTCGGGCAGGCGCTCGGCGCGCGGACGATCGGCACGTCGCGCACGACGGAGAAGCTCGCGCGCTGCGCGTCGCTGGGGCTCGCCTCGGACGACGGAATCACGGTCACCGATGCGCGCTTCGCGGAGCGCGTGCATGCGCTGACGGGTGGGCGCGGCGCGGACGTGGTGCTCGACGGAGTCGGCGCGGCGTACCTCGAGGAAGACCTGCGCGCGCTCGCGCCGGGGGGGCGCGTCGTCGTCATCGGCCTGCTCGCGGGCGCGACGGCGCCGCTGGCGCTCGGCATGCTCCTGCAGAAGCGCGCGCGCGTGCTCGGCTCCGTGCTGCGGAGCCGCCCGCTCGAGGAGAAGATCGCGCTCGCGCGGGTCTTCACGCAGCGGCTCCTGCCGCTCTTCGAGCGCGGCGCGCTGCGGCCCGTCGTCGACGCGGTGCTGCCGATGGACGCGGCGCGTGAGGCGCACGCGCGGCTCGAGGCGGGCGACAGCTTCGGCAAGCTCGTGCTCGCATGGTGAGGCGCGGCGCGGGTCGCGTCGGAGCGCGGCACGCCGTGCTCGGCGCGCTCGCGGCGTGCGCGCTCGCCGCCGGAGCGCGCGGGGTGATCACGCCCGCGGGCGCGCAGGAAGCCGGGGGCGCGCGCGGGGCCGGGCCGACGCCCGCGACGATCCTTCCGACGGTGATCGGCGCGTCGCCGACCGACGGGGCGCGTTACCGGCTGCACGCCTTCCGCGTCCCGCTCGCGCGGGCGCGGCTCGAGGTGGTCGACGTCGGCATGACCCGCGGGCTCGACGCGGCGCTCCGCGCGCGGGGCGCGACGCTCGTCGTGAACGGCGGTTTCTTCGGGCTGCGCGGTGAACCGGAGGGGCTCGTCGTGAGCGGCGGCCGGATGCTCTCGCCGTTCCTCGCGCGCATCGGTGGCGGCGTGCTCGCGGCGCGTGGCGGCCTCGCGCGGCTCTTCGCGGCCGAGGCGCCGCCCGCGCCGGGCGACGTGGACTTCGCGGTGCAGTGCCGGCCGCGCCTCGTGGTGGACGGCGCCGTGAACATCCGCAGCGACGACGGGCGGCGCGCGGACCGCACCGCGCTCTGCCTGCGTGACGGCGGCGGCGTGCTCGAGGTCGTCGTCGCGCGCGGGGCCGACGACGAAGGCCGCGACGGGCCCACGCTGCATGCGCTCGCGCGGCTGCTCGCGGCGCGCGGCTGCGCGCAGGCGCTGAACCTCGACGGCGGCCCGAGCACGGGCGCCGCCTGGCGCGAGGCGGGCGGCGTGCGCGTGCTGCCGCCGCGCGGCCCGGTGCGGCACGCGGTCGCCATCACGCTCGAGGCGCCGGGGTCCGCGGACACGGCCCACTGAATCGCCATTCAGTCGCGCCGCGTCGGTGCGCGCGTTGCGCCGCCGGGGTCCGGTCCTACGATGCGGCCCGTGGCGAGCCCCGGGGAGAGCGCGAGAGGGACGGAGGCGTCGCACGGTGCCGCCGCTGCAGCGCCCCACGCGGGGCCCGACGGCACGTCGGACGCGGGCGCCGACAAGGACGTCGCGCGGACGCTCGGCGTCGGGGCCGGCGGCGTGGCGCGGCGCTGGGTGGGGCGCGTGATCGCGCTGCTCGTCGTCGTCGGCGTGATCGCGGGGCTGGCCGTGCTCATCGGCCGCGCGACGCGGCCGAAGCGCACCCGCTACGAGACGGCCCGCTCACGCCGCGCGGACATCGCGGTGATCGTCACGGCGACGGGCACCGTGCAGCCGCTGCACACCGTGCAGGTCGGCACCGAGGTGTCGGGCCGCGTCGCGGCCGTGCACGTCGACTTCAACGACCCGGTGCGCGTGGGGCAGGTGCTCGTCGAGATCGACCCCGAGCAGCTCGAGGCGCGCGTCCGCGAGGTGCGCGCGCAAGGTGCGGGCGCGCGCGCGGCGGTGCAGCAGGCCGAGGCCGTGCTCGCCGAGGCGCGCGTGAACCTCGAGCGCGCGACGGGGCTCCGCGCCCGCGAGATCGTCGCGCAGGCCGAGCTCGACACGGCCCGCGCGGCCGTCGCGCGCGCCGAGGCGGGCGTCGCGAGCGCCCGCGCGCAGCAGCAGATCGCGGCCGCAGCGCTCGCCAACGCGACCACGCAGCTCGGCAAGAGCGTCCTGCGCGCGCCGATCGACGGCGTCGTGCTCGCGCGCAACGTCGAGCCCGGCCAGACGGTGAACGGCCAGTTCCAGACGGCGCAGCTCCTCACGCTCGCCGAGGACCTCACCCGCATGGAGCTCCGCGTCGACGTCGACGAGGCCGACGTCGGGCGCGTGCGCGAGGCGCAGACGGCGACCTTCACGGTCGCGGCGTACCCGGGTCGGCACTTCGACGCGCGCGTCGCCGAGCTGCGCAACGCGCCGCGCACCGTGCAGAACGTCGTCACCTACGAGGCCGTGCTCGCGCTCGACAACCGCGAGCGGCTCCTGCGGCCCGGCATGACCGCGACGGTCAGCATCGTCTCCGATCGCCGCAGCCAGGCGCTCGTCGTCCCGAACGCGGCGCTGCGCTTCCTGCCGCCGGGCCGCGAGGCCGAGGAGCAGCGCAAGCGCCTCGGGCAGGGGCGGCACGTCTGGGTCGAGCGGACGCCGGGCGTGCTCTCGCCCATCGCGCTCGAGACGGGCGTCACCGACGGGCGCGTGACGGAGGTGCTCGGCGGCGCGATCCAGCCAGGCGTCGCGCTCGTCGTCGACGCGAAGCGCGAGGAGTAGCGCGTGCCGAGCGCGCCCGCGCCGTCCGGGGGAGGGGCCCTGCCCGCGGCCCCCCCGCTCATCGAGCTGCGCGGCGTGACCAAGATCTACGGGCGCGGCGAGGCCGAGGTGCGCGCGCTCGCGGGCGTCGATCTCCGCGTCGGTGACGGCGAGTTCGTCGCCGTGATGGGCGCGAGCGGCAGCGGCAAGAGCACGTGCATGAACGTGCTCGGCTGCCTCGACGCGCCGACGGGCGGGCACCACCTCTTCCGCGGCGTCGAGGTCGGCACGCTCTCGCTGGACCAGCGCGCGCTTCTGCGCCGGCACTACCTCGGCTTCGTGTTCCAGGGCTTCAACCTGCTCGCGCGCACCACCGCGCTCGAGAACGTCGAGCTGCCGCTGCTCTACCGCGGCGTGTCCGCGCGCGAGCGGCGTGTCCGCGCGCTCGGCGCGCTCGCGCAGGTCGGCCTCGCCGGCCGCGAGACGCACGCGCCGAGCGAGCTCTCCGGCGGCCAGCAGCAGCGCGTGGCGATCGCGCGCGCGATCGTCACCGACCCGGCCGTGCTCCTCGCCGACGAGCCCACGGGCAACCTCGACTCGGCGCGCACCGCGGAGCTGATGCGCCTCATCGCGGGGCTCAACCGCGATCGCCGCATCACGATCGTCATGGTCACGCACGACCCGAGCGTCGCGGCGTGGGCGTCGCGGCTCATCACCTTTCGGGATGGTCTCATCCTCTCCGACGTCCGTCAGGAGCCCGCGCGATGAGCCCCTCGATGCTCTGGAACACGCTGCTGATGAGCCTGCGCGAGATCCGCCGCAACACGCTGCGCAGCGTGCTCACCACGCTCGGCGTGATCATCGGCGTCGCGGCCGTCATCGCGATGGTGCACCTCGGCGAGGGTGCGACGCGGCGCATCACGAACGACATCTCGAGCCTCGGTCGCAACCTGCTCTTCGTGTTCCCCGGCGCGGGGAGGCGCACGGCGACGGTGGTGAGCGCGCCGCCCTTCGACGTCGCCGACGCACGCGCGATCGCGGAAGAAGTCTCCGGCGTCGCGGCCGCGGCGCCGAGCGCGGGTGGCGCGGGCCTCGCGGTGTACGGCAACAAGAACTGGCGCACCGGCATCACGGGCACGACGAACGACTACTTCCGCGTGCGCGAGTGGGGCCTCGCGGCGGGGCGCGTCTTCCTCGAGTCGGAGGAGCTCGCGGGCACCGCGGTCTGCGTGCTCGGCGCGACGCCGCGCCGCGAGCTCTTCGGCACGGCGGACCCGCTCGGCGCGACGATCCGCGTCGGTGCCATCTCCTGCGAGGTCATCGGTCTGCTCGAGGAGAAGGGGCGATCGACCTTCGGCGACGATCAGGACGACTTCGTCGCGGTGCCGATCTCCATGTTCCAGCGGCGCATCGCGGGGAACCAGGACGTCGGCGTCATCTTCGTCTCGGCCGTGTCCGCCGACGCGACCACGGAGGCGCAGCGCGGCATCGACGCGCTCCTGCGCCAGCGGCGGCGCATCGTGGACGGCGCGGACAGCGACTTCCTCGTGCGCGACACGAAGGAGATCACCGAGCTCGCGTCGACGGCGACGGGCGTGCTCACGGCGCTGCTCGGCGCGATCGCGAGCGTGTCGCTGCTCGTCGGCGGCATCGGCATCATGAACATCATGCTCGTGAGCGTGACGGAGCGGACGCGCGAGATCGGCATCCGCCTCGCGATCGGCGCGCGTGGCCGCGAGGTGCTCCTGCAGTTCCTCGTCGAGGCGACGGTGCTCTCGACGCTCGGCGGGCTCGTGGGGATCGTGCTCGGGCTCGGCGGCTCGTACCTCGCGTCGGGGCCGCTCGGGCTGCCCTTCGTGTTCGTGCCGGAGATCGTCGTCGTCGCCTTCGTGTTCAGCGCGGCGGTCGGCGTCGGTTTCGGCTTCTTCCCGGCGCGCAAGGCCGCGCGGCTCAACCCGATCGACGCGCTGCGCTACGAGTGAGCGGGCGGCGCGGCGGGGACGCGCGCCGAGACCGGTACGCGTGGGTCGTCGCGTGCGGGGCGGGGCTCACGGCGCGCGCGGGCGGTCGTCGCGACGGCACCACTCGCTCCACGAGCCGACGTAGAGCGCGGCCCCGCCGAGCCCGGCGCGCGCGAGCGCGAGGAGCGTGTGGCAGGCCGTGACGCCCGAGCCGCAGTGCACGGTCAGGTGCGAGGCGGGCACGTCGCCGAGGAGCTCCGCGTACCTGGCGCGGAGCGCGTCCGCGGGGAGGAAGCGGCCGCGCGCGTCGAGGTTCTCTTCGAAGCAGACGTTCAGCGCGCCCGGGATGTGCCCCGCGATCGGGTCGATGGGCTCGCGCTCGCCGCGGTGACGGAAGCCGGCGCGCACGTCGACCACGCGCTGGTCGGCGGTGAGGCGCGCCGCATCGACGGCGTCGAGGTCCCGCGTCGGGAGCAGCCACGCGGGCGGGACGGGGTAGGGCGTCGGCGCGGGCGCGGGCGGCGTCGCGGGGCCGTCTTCGGTGGGCAGTCCCGCGGCGAGCGCGGCGTCCCAGCCGCCGTCGAGCACGTGCACCGCGCGGTGTCCGACGGCGCGCAGCATCCACCAGAGCCGCGCGGCCGCGTTCGCGCCGCCTTGCGCGTCGTAGACGACGACGTGGGTCGCGGGCGTGATGCCCCACGCGGTGAGCGTCCGCGCGAAGGCGGCCAGCGGCGGCAGCGGGTGCCGGCCGCCGTGCGCCGGATCGTGTGCGTCGCCGGCGAGGTCGGCGTCGAGGTCCGCGTGCGTCGCGCCCGCGAGCCGCCGCGCGGCGAAGGCCTCGCGCCCCGCGGCGCCGGCGCGCGCGTCGACGAGGCGCACCGTGGCGCGCAGCGCAGGGTCGAGGAGCGCCTCGGGCGCGAGGATCGGGTCGCTCTGCACGCTCGCGTTCATCGCGTTATTCTCCTGCGTTTTCGAGGAGTTGGATCATCGTCTCGAGGCCGCCCAGCCCGACGTCGCCCCCGGGCGCCCCGCCTGCGCCGCCGGGCAGGCCCGCGCCGCCGCCGAGCATGCCGCCGAGCGCCTCGAGCAGCTCCGGTGGGATGCTGCGTCCGCCCGCGCCGCCCGCGCCGCCGACCGCGCCGCGCTGCGCGCCGCCGCCGGCCGCTCCGCGCTGCGCGCTGCCCGCGCCGCCGAGCGCGCCGAAGAGCGCCCGAGCCCTGGGGCAGCGTCTCCGGGTCGACGCCGAGCGTCGTCCCGACGAGGGTGCGCGCGTCGCCGCGGCCGAGGTCGTCGTCGCCGTGCCGCTCGTCGAGCCAGCGCCGCGCGAGGGCGCGCACACGCCGGGCGTCGCCGCGCGCCGCGAGCAGGTCGACGAGGGCCCCGCGCGGCGCGGTGCGGAAGCGGTGCCGGCGCACGTACTCGGCGAGCGCGGCGAAGAACGCGTCGTCCCCGATCGCCGCGCGGACGGCCTCGTAGAAGTAAGGCCCCTTGCCATAGACGAGGCCCGCGTAGGCGAGCGGCGACGCGAAGGCGTGCACCGGGCGGTCGACCGCGCCGTCGGGCACGCCTTGCAGGCGCATGAGTTGGTAGTTCATGCGCACCTGCCGATCGCCCTCCTCGCGGGCGCGCGCGGCCCCGTGGCGCTCCTCGACGTAGCGGAGCGCGCTCCACTGCGCGAGGCTCTCGTCGAGCCACGGATGCTCGCGCGAGTCGCTGCCGACGAGCCCGTGCCAGAACTGGTGCGCGACCTCGTGCGCCGTGACGAACTCGCGCATGCGCGCCGTGGTCGCGTCGAGCGCGCCGCTGCCGCCCGCGCCGCTCGCGAGCAGCCCGCCGAGGACCGCGCCGAGCCCGCCTCCTGCGTCGCCGCCCGCGGCGTCGCCGCCTGCGCCGGGGCGCTTGTAGAGCATGCTCGCGACGGTCACGAGGCCCGAGAACTCGACGCCGCCCGCGCCGCCCGTGATGGCCGCCTCGACGAGGTCGAGCTCCTCGTAGGGGTAGGCGCCGAAGCGCCGCTCGAACACGCCGAGCGCGTGCGCGGCGACGTCGAGCACGTGCTCCCCCGCGGCCCGCTCGCTCGCGCGGAACCACGAGCGCACCGTGACCCCGCCGACGTCGCGCGTGGCCGTCTCGAGGTCGCGCCCCGCGAGCAGCGCGAAGTCCCGCGCGAACGCGGCGACGACCTCCTGGCGCGGCCGTTCGCCGCCGCTCGTCCCGCGCGGCGCGGGGAGCGTCACGCCCGTCGCGGCGACGCGCACGCCCTCGCCGACGCGGACGCGCGCGCGGAAGTGCGCGAGCGCGTCGCTGCCGAGATCGCCGAGCGTGCTCGTCTCCGTGCGCACCCAGCGTCCGCCGCGCCGCCGCGCGAGCACGGCGTACGCGTTCGCGAGGCTGGCGATCCCGTCGCCGATCGCGACGAGCCCGTAGTCGCCCGCGCCGCGGGCGAGCCCATCGCGCCGAGCCCCTCGAGCCCCTGCGCGAGCAGGGTGGTGCGCGCGGCGTCGATCCGCGCGAGCGTCACCCCGAGCTCGAGCGCGACGCGCAGGCGCGCGCCCGGCGCGAGGGGCGTCGCGGGGCGCACGACGACGACGTCGGCCGCGGGGGCCTCGAACGCGCAAAGGACGCCCCCGAGGCAGCGCCCGCCGACGAAGCGCACCGGCATGCGCGCGGCGCCGCCCGGCCTCGCGGCCTCGCCGACGGCGTTCGCCTCGATGCGCAGGACGAGCTCGTCGAGCACCACGCCTTCGCGGTTCGTGTACCAGAGCTCTTCGCGCACGGCCGCGACGCCGGCGCCGAGATCGAGGTCGATGCCGAGCTCGTAGAGCGGCAGGTCCTCCGCGCGCTCGACGCCCGCGGCGCGTGCGGCGCCGGCCCGCTCCGCAGGCCGCAGCGAGGCGAGCAGCGGCGCGGCGTCGTACCACCCGGTCGCGTCGCCCAGCGCACCATCCTGCGAGGTGGTCTGCGCGGCCGCGTGCGTCGCGGATGTGGCGAGCGTCGCGGCGACGAGCGCAGCGCACGCCGCCACGCCCCGCGCGTGGGCGAACGGCTCGGAATTGCTGCGCTGCGTTACGTCGCGGTGTGCCACGGAGCGACGGTAGCGTGCCCGCGTGCATCGTGACAGCGCGCGCCCGTCCGCGATATCGTCCCATCCCGGCTTTCTTCCGATGGAGTCCCGCATGCCCTCCCCGCGCCCCTCCGCCCGTGCCCTCGTCCTCATGTCGCTCGCCGCCGCCTGGCTCGGCGCCTGTGGTGGCGGCGGTGACGCGCCGCCCCCCGCGCTCCCGGATGCGGGGATCGACCTCGGCGCGCCGGACCTCGGCGGCCCCGACCTCGGGCCGCTGGTGCGGCCGGACCTCGGGGTCGACGCGGGCCCGACGGACTTCCTCGCGTCGTGCGAGCCCTGCGCGCTCGACGCCGAGTGCGGCCCGACGGCGCGCTGCCTCGCGCTGCCCTCGGGCCAGCGCGCGTGCGTGCCCGCGTGCGACCTCGAGCTGCCGACGTGCCCGCGCGCCTTCGAGTGCACGAACGCCGCCGGTGGCGCGTACGTGTGCAGCCCGCTCAACGGCAGCTGCTGCATCGACGAGGACGCGGACGGCTACGGCGACGGTCTCGGCTGCGCGGGCCTCGACTGCAACGACGTGGACATCGCGGTGAACCCCGCGGCGCCCGAGCAGTGCAACAGCGTCGACGACGACTGCGACGGCACGGTCGACGGCTTCGCCGCCGACTGCGGCGACCAGCGTTGCGGTGAGGCGTCCGGCGGCGGCGTGTACGAGGAGATCGGGCCCGGCTCCTGCGAGATGGGGGCGTGCGTCGAGGGCGTGCGCACGCCCTGCACCCTCTACGCGTGCGAGGGCGGCGGCAGCACCGGGACGCGCTGCGCGACCGCCTGCACGGACTCGACCGGCGCCGACGACGACTCGCTCTGCGCCGCGACCGCGCACTGCGAGCTCGGCGCGTGCATCGACGACGTCGTCGACGGCGGCACGTGCGACGAGGACACCGACTGCGGCGGCGGGCACTGCGACAACGGCTTCTGCTGCGACGGCGGCATCTGCTGCAACGCGGCCTCTGACTGCCCCGTGTCGGGCGGCTTCATCTCGGTCTGCGATTCGGCGGCGACCTGCCAGGGGACGACCGGCGCGGCCTCGTGCGTGGACTTCATCTGCGGCACCGTCGCCGGCGTCCCCGACGACAGCGGCTGCACCGCCGACACCGTCGCGAACGACTGCGGCTTCTTCGTCGCGCAGCGCTGCGCGGGCGGCGCGACGCAGAGCGCGCCGGCGTGCCCGTCGATCTGCGCGGCGGATCCCGAGTGCGACCCGGGCGCGCACTGCGACATCGTGTGTCTGCCGGACCTCCCGGACGGCGAGACCTGCAACGAGGCCAGCGACTGCACGAGCGGCTACTGCAACAACGGCATCTGCTGCTCGGGCGGCGACTGCTGCGTGCGGCCGAGCGACTGCCCCGGCGCCTACGCGACCGCGCCCCGCTGCGAGGCGCCCGAGGCGTGCCAGGGCTCGCGCGACGCGGCCGTCTGCGTGGGCTTCGTCTGCAACACGATGACGAACGTCTCCGACGACAGCGCCTGCAACGGCGGCGTGCTCGCCGACGCGTGCGGGTCGTACCCGGCGCGCTACTGCTCCGGCGGCACCGAGCAGCCCGCGCCGTCGTGCGCGACCGCGTGCACCTCCGACGCCGAGTGCGACCCCGAGGCCCACTGCGACGCGGGGGCCTGCGTGCCCGACCTCGAGAGCGGCCGCATGTGCGACGAGGCCAGCGACTGCCTCAGCAGCTACTGCAACAATGGTTTCTGCTGCGCGACCGGCGACTGCTGCAGCATGGCGAGCGACTGCCCCGCGGCGACGTACGGGCGCGCCTCGAGCTGTACGCGCGCCGCGGGCTGTCAGGGCGAGCGCGTCGATCCCGTCTGCACCGCGAGCAAGCAGTGCGCGGTCGGCTCCGCCGTGCCCGACGACACGGGTTGCGCCGGCCTCGAGGCGAACAACTGCGGCACGTATCCCTCGGTGACCTGCACGAGCGCGACCTCGCAGGACGCGCCCATCTGCGCGAGCGGCTGCAGCAGCGACGCCGAGTGCGACCCGACGGCGTTCTGCAGCGCGAGCGGCGTCTGCACCTCGCGCGGGATGAAGGCGGCCGCGTGCAGCAACACGGCGGAGTGCGCGACCGGGCTCTCCTGCGTCGACGGCGTGTGCTGCACGAGCGCGTGCTCCGGCACGTGCCGCGCCTGCGACGTGCCCGGCAGCGAGGGTGACTGCGTGAACATCCCGGGTGGGACCGACCCGGCGAACGAGTGCGGCCTCGTGAACTGCGCCGCCTACTTCACCTCGCCCACCGGCGCGGCCGTCGGCGGCTCCTGCAACCAGGTTGCGAATGTCCCTGCCCGCGACGTGTTCTGCACCGGGAGTGGCACCTGCCAGGGCGCCATGACCCTCTGTCCGGGAAGGACGACCGCGGGGGCGGAGGTACTCGACTGCGACAACACCTGCCAGCTTCTCTCCGGCTGCACGGGTACTACTCCGGGGCGTTGCGACCCCTACGCGCCCGCCTCGAACACGCAGAGCTGCGGCGTCGGCCAGTGCGCGAACACCGTGCGCCGTGTGCGACGCCGGCGCGCAGCTCACGTGCACGCCGCGTCCCTCGGCGGCCGAGACGTGCGACGACGTCGACAACGACTGCGACGGCCAGACGGACGAGGGGCTCTCCGGGGATTCCTTCGAGCCGAACAACTCGTGTTCGGCGGCCAGCGCGCTCGCGGCGATGGGCACCACCAACGATGGTGCGCGCGTCTCGATTCAGACGGTGACGCCGACGATCTACGGAGCGGGCGACGCGGACGTCTACCGCGTCAACTGGCTCGAGAACGACAGCACCTGCACGTGCACCGCGATCTGTCTCAACCCGGCCGGCTGCGACGAGGACTACCGTCTCGTCGCCACCCTCACGGTCCCCGCGAACGCCGGCTCCTATCAGGTGTGCGTGCAGGCCGGCGGGACGTGCGGCGACGGCACGTGCACGACCGTCGCCGCCGGCGCGAGCGGCACCCGCTCGGCCGTCATCGACGGCAGCTGCGGGCTGTTCGGGAGCGACTCCGGCTCGTACTTCGTGACCGTGCGCGGGGTCGGCGCGCCGGCCTTCGAGTGCTCGCCGTACACGCTCCGGGTCGAGCTGCAGCAGGCCTGCGTGAGCGGGAACTGAGCGGGGCGAGGGGAGCGGACGAAGCGCGTGTTCGAGCTCGGCGACAAGGTCGGTGAGTACGAGATCGTCGCCCGCCTGAAGTCGGGCGGGATGGCGACGCTCTTTCTCGCGCATCGCCGTGGCGCCGCGGGCTTCCAGCGCTTCGTCGCGATCAAGGTCGTGCACCCGCACCTCGCGACGGATGCGTCCTTCGTGCGGATGTTCGTCGACGAGGCGCTGCTCTCGGCGCGCATCGTCCACCCCAACGTCGTGCACGTCGAAGAGCTCGGCGAGGCCGAGGGCACGTACTTCCTCGTGATGGAGTACGTGCACGGCTGCTCGCTCTCCTTGCTCGTGCGCGCGCTCGCGCGGCGCAAGCGCATGCTCGCGGCGGAGATCGCGACGAGCATCGTGATGAAGGTCGCCGATGGGCTGCACGCCGCGCACGAGACGCGCGGCGATCTCGGCGAATTGCTCGGGGTCGTGCACCGCGACGTGAGCCCGCAGAACGTGCTCCTCGCGTACCAGGGCCACGTGAAGCTCATCGACTTCGGCATCGCGAAGGCCTCCGGGCGCTCACAGCAGACCGAGGCGGGCAGCATCAAGGGCAAGTTCCGCTACATGTCGCCGGAGCAGGCGTGGGGGCGTCCCGTCGATCGCCGCAGCGACGTGTTCGCACTGGGTATCGTGCTCTGGGAGCTGCTCGCGGCGCGGCCCCTCTTCGACGCGGCCAACGATCTCCTCGTGCTCGAGAACGTGCGGCACCCGATGGTCGAGGCGCCGAGCCGCTGGCTGCCGTCGATCCCGCCCGCGCTCGACGCCGTCGTCCTCTCCGCGCTCGCCGAGGACCCCGATGCGCGCCCCGCGACGGCGCAGGAGTTCCGCCGCCGCCTCGGCGACGCGCTGCCGCGCGCGCTCGCGGTCGATGCCGAGTCGCTCAGCGAGTTGATGATCGCGTCGATGGCCGACCAGATCGAACGTGACCGCGCCGCGCTGCCGGAGAGCGTCGTGCTGAAACTCGAGGGGGTTTCGGGCGGTTACACCAGCCCCGGGGCGCGTCCGCCGATGCGCCCGCAGGCCGCCGCGAGCGAGGACGAGGCGCTCAAGACGATGACGGTCGAGGCGCTCGACGTGAGGCTCGACGACCTCGAGCAGGCGGTGGCGCGCGACGACTCTCCGCAGCCCGTCGTGCGCACGACCAGCGTGCAGCGCGCGCGCGACCGGAGTGGGAAGCCCTGGCCGCTCATGGCCGCGGCGGGGGGCGTGGCGATCGCGGGCGTCGGGGGGGCGTTCTGGCTGGCGTCGCAGATCATCGGGACGCCGGCGGACGCGCCCGTCACGCCGACGGCGCAGCCTGCCGCGGGGACGCCGGTCGTCGTGGTGCCCGCTCCCGTCACGCCGACGCCGCCCGTCGCGCCCGTTGCGCCCGATGCAGGGGTCGCCGCGCTGCCCGCACTGACGGACGAGATCGTACCGCCCAGCGACGCCAATTCCGTACGTACGCCAACGAAGCGCCCGACGAAGCGCCGCGCGACGGGCGGTGGCCCGGTGCTCGTCGAAGACGATTTCTGACCGCGCAGCGACGTGGCAGCGGCCCTCGCTCGCGACGTCATGCGCGCGACGGTGGAACAAAGCACCTGCGCGCGCGCGCTGGCGAGGTCAGGGGAAGGGCAGCGTGCGGACGCGCGTCGCGCGGATGAAGTTCGGCGCCGACGATCCGTCGCCCACCTGGCCGTTGTTGTTGTAGCCCCAGCAATACACCGCACCGGTCTGGGTGAGCGCGCACGTGTGCTTGATGCCGCCGCTGAGCGCGACGATCACGGCGCTGGCGCCCTCGATCGTCGTCGGGCTGCCGAGCGGCATCGCGTCCGTGCGCTCGACGCTCACGACGGCGGCGCCGCCGAGCGTGCTGCCGTTGCCGAGCTGGCCCTGATCGTTGAGGCCCCAGCAGCGCACGGTGCCGTCGAGGAGCGCCGCGCAAGAGTGCTCCGCGCCCACCGCGATCGCGCTCGCGGCCATCGGTAGCGCGACGGCGACGGGTGAGCGCGCGTTCATCGTGCCGGCGGCGGTGCCGAGCTGGTCGCTCGTGCCCTTGCCCCAGCAGAGCACCTCGCCGCTCATGCGGAGCGCGCAGGTGTGATTGGCCTTGGCGTGCGAGGCGATGGCGGTCACGGCGTCGAGCGCGGCCACCGGGCCCGCCACGTTCGAGAGCATCTCGCTCGGATCGCCCGGCACGGAGGCGTCACCGAGCTGGCCGAGGCGGTTCTCGCCCCAGCAGGCCACGGTGCCGTCGGTGCGGAGCGCGCAGCTGTGCAGATCGCCGGCGACGATCGCGCGCACGTCGGAGAGCCCCATGACCGCGACGGGGCGCACCCGCGTCGCGAGGGTCCCGTCCCCGACCTGCCCGCGCATGTTCGCGCCCCAGCAACGTACGCTGCCGTCGGTGTCGAGCGCGCAGGTGTGGGCGCCGCCGCCCGCGAGCTGCGTCGCGCCCGTCAGGTCGAGCACGGCGACGGGCGTGTTGCGGTCCGTGGTGCCGCCGTCGCCGAGGCGACCGAGATCGCCCTCGCCCCAGCACGCGACGCCACCCGTCGCGCGGATGGCGCAGGTGTGCGCGTCGCCGGCCGCCAGCGAGCGGGCGTCGGTGAGCGCGCGGACATCGATGGGCTGGCGGCGTACCGTCGTCGTCGCGTCGCCGAGCTGGCCGGAGGCGTTCGCACCCCAGCACACGAGCGTGCCGCGCTCGCGCAACGCGCAGCCGTGCGAGCCGCCGACCGCGAGCGCGAGGACGCGCTGATCGTCGCAGTAGCCCGCGCTGCAGCGCGTGTCGCAGCGGTTCGCGCAGCGACCGCAGGACTCGAGGCTCGCGAGGTTGGCCTCGCAGCCGCTCGCGGGGCTCGCGTCGCAGTCCGCGAAGCCCGGCGTGCACGCGATGCTGCACGCGCCGGCGCTGCAGGTCGGCGCGCCGTTGAGCGGCTGGCAGATGCCGATGCAGCTGCCGCAGTGCGCGGCGTCGGTGAGCGTGTCGACCTCGCAGCCGTTGGCCGGGTCGTCGTCGCAGTCGCCGCGGTCTGCGGCGCAGCCCTCGATGACGCACGCGCCCGCGACACAGCGCGCGCCGCGCACGCCGGGCTTCGCGCTGCAGTCGTTGCCGCACGCGCCGCAGTGGCCGGTCTCGTTCTGCAGGTCGAAGCCCTCGTCGATCAGGGTGTCGCCGTCGTCGTCGACGCCGTTGCAGCGCTCGACCATGCCGTTGCCGCCGTCGAAGCGGCCGGGCACCGCGCCGAAGCGGGGGAGCGCGCTGCCTGCGAGGCGCTCGGGCACGCAGCCGAGCTCGCTGCACGTGTTGCCGGCGCCACAGTCGCGCGGCGCGAGGCAGTCGGCGACGAGCACCACGCGCAGCACGCGGCTCTCGCCCTCGACGAACTCGGTCGACACGACGCGGCGCACGATCTCCGTGCCCGCGCGCTGCCCGCTGACGACGATCCCGAGCGGCCCGAGCGCCGCGCCCTCCGCCCGCGTGAGGCCGAGCGTGAGGGGCAGCGCCGTGCCGCTCGGCCCGAGCCGCGCGAGCTTGCGCTCCATGCGCGTCGGGCCGCTGACGTCGATCGTGACCGCGTCGAGCTCGGCGGGGACGGCGAGCCCGGTGTCGACGACGAGCACGATCTCGGTCGGCGGGTCACCACAACCCGCGGCGAGGGCGAGGAGGGAAGCGAGCAGGAGGCTGGCGGTTCGGCGCGCGCTCATCGGACGGGGATGCTCCCGAGGTTTCCGGAGAAGGGGGCCTCGCTGCCGCTGGTCGCCACGAGGACGCCGGCCGTCGCGCCGCCGAGCACGACGACGCCGACGACGACCCAGAACACGGGCGAGGCGAGCAGGCCGCCCCCCTCGTCGCGCGCGGGAGCGGCGGGCGGCGCTTCGCCGTTGCGCGGGAGGATGCCCGCTTCGCGCGGGGGCGCGTCCGGGTCGCGCACCTCGGGGAGCGGCGTGCGCTCGGCGACGGGTGCCGCGGGCCGCGTGACGGTGAGGCGCACGTCCTGCGCCTCGCCCTCCGCGAGGACGAACGTGATGCGCCCGAGCTCGCCCTCCGCGTGGCGCACGACGAGCGTGTGCGTGCCCGGGTCGAGCGGCAGCGGCGAGCCCATCACCGCGGGCGCGAGCGGCTTGTCGTCGAGCGCGTAGGTGTCCGCGGGGCGCGTCCCCTCGAGGATGAAGCGCGCGCGCGGGATGCGCGGTTCGACGCGGCTGAGGCCCTGCTCGGCCACCGGCCGCTGCTGCGCCTCGCGGCCGCTCGTCACCTCGCGGAGGAACTGACGGTAGTGCTCGGCCGATTCGACGAGGCGCCCCGTCTGCTCTTCGGCGCCTGCCAGGTTCAGCAGCACGAGGGGGCGCCGCACGAGCGCATACGCCCGGGCGAAGGCGCCGTACGCCGCGGGCCAGCGCCCCGCGCGCGCGTGCGCCATGCCCTCGTTGTGCTGCTCGCGGGCGAGGGCGGTCTCGCTGGCGCTCGGGGCGTCCTGCGCGAGGGCCGGGGC
Source organism: Polyangiales bacterium (assembly GCA_964202905.1). Classification (GTDB taxonomy): domain Bacteria; phylum Myxococcota_A; class Polyangia; order Polyangiales; family JADJQN01; genus CAIUAC01. The sequence continues at coordinate 121,710 of CAXNJO010000010.1, read as the reverse complement.
CGCGGGGGAGAGCGTCAGGGCCGCGAGCAGGGTCAGGCGGGCGAGCGTGCAGGAGACCATGCGCATCGGGGCTGGGCGCGCAGCCTACCACAGCGTCCGTGCCATACTCGCCGCCGGATGAACGACTCCCCGCCCCCGCGGCGCGGCCCGCGCCCCCCGGCGCCGCGCGCGTCGACCGAGCGCTTCCGCCGCCCCGAGAAACCCCCGCTCCGCGTGCAGACGACGACGCTCTGGGAGTATCCGTCGCAGCACTACGGCAAGGGCACGCAGGGTGACCCGGGCTACGTCGGCGCGACGCCCTCCTACGTCGTGTGGAACCTCGTGCAGCGTTACACGCGGCCCGGCGACCTCGTCGTCGATCCGATGTGCGGCTCGGGCACGACGATCGACGTCGCGCGCGACACCGGGCGGCGTGCGCGCGGCTTCGACCTCTCGCCGTACCGCCCCGACATCGAGCGCGCCGACGCCCGGCGCCTGCCCCTCGACGCCGGCGTCGCGGAGCTCGTGTTCATCGATCCGCCGTACGGCGACCACATCGACTACTCCGACGACGCCGCGTGCATCGGCAAGCTGAGCGCGTACGACCCGCGCTTCTACCGCGCGCTCGACGAGGTCTTCGCGGAGTGCGCGCGGGTGCTGCGCCCGGGCGGGGTGCTCGGTGTGTATGTGTGCGATTTCTATGCAAAAAAGACGGGTTTTGCGCCTGTCGGGCTCGCGCTCTTCGACCTGCTCGCCCAGCGGCTCGAGCCGATCGACGTCGTCGCGGTGACGCGCCACCACAAGACGCTCGACATGGGCAACTACCACAAGGCCGCCGAGGCGCAGAACTTCTTCCTGCGCGGCTTCAACTATCTGTTTTTATTGAAGAAGCCGGAGAGTCCGCAGCAGCCGCAGCGGGAGCGCGGAGAGCGTCGACGCGGCCCACGCGGCGGCTGAGCGCGGTCGGCGCGTCGTCAGGCGCGGGGCTTGCGCGCGCTGCGGCGCGACACTTCGCGGCGGGTGGCCGACGCGGCGAGGCCCAAGAGCAGTGCGAGCAGCCCGCTCGGCAACGAGCGCATACCCGTGCGGGACACGCTGCACCCCGCGTCGCTGGCGGCCGGGGGCGCGACGGGGCCGGCGTCGACGGGCGGGCCTGCGTCGGGGGCGCCCGCGTCGAGGACACCGGCATCGGGCGGCGCCGTCGCGCAGGCCTCCGCGCCGCCCTGCGCCGCGCAGATCGAGAGCACGCGGCTCGCGCCCGCCGTCCGCCCGTCCGCGAGCGCGAAGAGGAGCGTGTCGGCGGTCGCGGGCACCTCGAGCGACGCCTCGCCGAGGCCGCGCGCCTCGGCCACCGGGACGCCCCGCGCGAGCGCGTAGGCGAGCACCGTGGCGCCCGACGCGGCGTCGCCCTCGCGCGCGCGAACGACGAGCGGGCCTGGCGCCGCGATGGCCTCGAAGTAGCGGGCGGAAGCGGGGAAGAGGCGCAGCGAGGCGTCGGCGAAGGGCAGCGTGACGACGCGGGTCGTCACGCCCGGGAAGGCCGCTGCCCGCGGGAGGCCGCGCGTGTCGTCGGCGCGCGGGCCGAGAAACACGAGGCGCGCCGCGAAGTCGAGGAAGGCGGGCTCGAAGGCGTCGGCGAAGCGCGCCGCGAGGAGCGCGTCGAGCGACTCCGTCCAGCGGCTCCCGGCGGGCGCGGCGGCGAGGGCCTCGAGCAGCGCGGCGACGACGCCGTCGCCGTGACGCGTCGAGAGGTGCTCGAAGAAAATCCCCGCGCCGTACGCGAACGCGGGCACGGGCCCGAGCGGATCGGTGCCGAGCGGCCGGTCGGTGCGCTCGAGGTAGCCCGCCGCGAAGCCCTCGAGGTCGCGGAGGCCGGGGTCGAAGCGCTCGCTCGCCCACACCGCGGTGCCCTCCGAGAGCACGGCGCCCTGCGTGGCGCCGTCGCGGTCGTAGGCGGCCTGGATCGCGTGGAAGAACTCGTGCGACGCGAGGAGCCGCACGGCGTAACCGCGGGTGGGATAGCCGTAGCCGGTGAAATCGTTCTCCTCGACCATGTAGCCCGCGCAGCCGCCCGCAGGCGCGCAGATCTCGCGGCGGAACGCGCCGTCCGCCGACCCACCGAAGTCGAGCAGGTACACGTCGAAGCGCTCGCTGCCGCCCGTGCCGTCGGGCACGAGCGCGTCGCTGCGGGCCGGCAGGAAGCCGAGCGCCTCGTAGCGCGCGCACCGCGTCGTGCGTGTCGGCGACGAGCGTGACGAAGTCGGGCACGCCGTCGGCGTCGGCGTCGTCGGCGGGGACCGCGTGCGTCCCGGTGCGCGTGAAGTGCACGCGGAAGCCGCCGCCCGCGGAGTCGAGGAACTCCACGACGTCACCGGCGTCGTAGCGCGGCGGGAGCTCCGTCGTGCCGGGTGGTCGGCGCGCAGCGCGGCGGGCGCCCGCGACGTCGTCCGCGGGCAGCGTAAGCGCCGGCCGCGGTGAGCGCGGCGCAGCCGGCCGGCGACGAGCGCGGCAGCGAGCGGCGCGGCAGACGCGGCGCGCGCGCGTGCGGCGCGCGGGCGACGTCGCACGCGGCGCCGCGCGGCGAGGCCGAGCGCGAGGAGCGCGGTGGCGAGCGCGGCGGGGGCGGTGTCGTCCGTGTCCCGGCTCGGCGCGACGCGGCACGCGCAGCCTGCGGTGGCGGGCGGGGCGGGCGCTGCCGGCGGTGGCCCGGCGTCGACGGGCTCGGGGAGCCAGCGGGCGAGGGCGGCCGTGGGGTCGAGGATGCCCTGCCCGTAGAGCGGGTCGTGGCCGGTCGCGTCGGGCGTCGCGAAGGGCGCGGGGCGCGTGGAGGCGAGGAGCGCGTCGCGGATCGCCGCGGCGGGCGCGTCGGGGCGCGCGGAGGCGAGCAGCGCGGCGACGCCGGCCACGAGCGGGCACGCCGAGGAGGTGCCGCCGAAGCGCGCGGTGTAGTCGCTCGGGTCGTCGCCATCGGCGCCCCGCACGTCGGTCGTGAGCGTGCCGGTCGGCGCGACGAGCGAGACGGCCGGGCCGCGGTTCGAGAAGGCCGCGGCCTCGTCGAACTGGTTGATCGCGCCGACGCAGATCACGCCGGGCGTGGCCTGCACCTCGTCGGCGCCGATCGGGGCGTCGTCGTTGCCCGCGGCGAAGACGACGACGGTGCCGAGGCCGCCGCGGCCGTCGCGCAGCGTCGTCTCGATGGCCGTGACGAGCGGGCCGGGCGCGGGCACGCCGGAGGCGAAGCCCCAGCTGTTCGACGCGACGGCGACGCCCGCGCGGAGGATGGCGTCGAAGGCCGCGACGTCCGCGGAGACGGGCACGAGCCCGCCCGACGCGGGCAGGAGCCGCACGCAGCGCAGCGTGCACTCGGGGCACGCGCCGACGATGCCCTCGCCGTTGTCGCCGACCGCCGCGACGAGCCCCGCGCAGGCCGTCCCGTGGGCGTTGCCGGGCACGCCGGGCGTGTGCGCGGGCACGTCGTCGCCGTCGAGCGCGTCGAAGCCCGGGAGCAGGTGCGGCGCGAGGTCGGGGTGCTCGAGATCACAGCCATCATCCACGATGGCGATGGTCGTCGCGGCGTCGCCCGTCGCGCGGGCCCACGCGCCCTCGATCCCGAGCGTGTCGAGGTACCACTGGCCGCCGTAGCGCGGGTCGTCGGGCGGCAGCGTGAAGTGGTGCACGTGCGGCAGCCAGAGATCCGGCGCTGCCGTCTCGACGAGCGCGCGCGGGGCCGTCGCGAGGCGCGCGGCGAGCGCGAGCGCGTCCTCGCCGCGGAGGGAGCGGAGCAGCGCGAGCCGGGCGCGCGGCATCAGCGGCCGCTCGATGGCGACGCCGAGCGCGGCGAGGTTGGCGTCCGTCGCGCCCGCGGCGAGCGTGACGACGGCGTGCGCGCCGAGCTCCGCCTCGTAGCGTCGCTGCCCGTCGTCGAGCGCGACGCGCTCCCGCCCGCTCGCCGCGCGGCCGAGCCTGCGCGCCCGGACGATGCGACCCCGATCCACGTAGCGCGCGATCGCGGCGCCTTCGTCGCGCGGGGCGCGCGTCACGGCGTCTGCGTCCGTGACGGCGTCCGTGATGGCGTCTGCGGCGGCGTCGCGCGTGGGCGCGGTGGCCTGGGCGTGCGCGCCGGGGCGCGGTGCGAGGCACAGGGCGCCGACGCCCGCGGCGAGCGCGAGCGCGCGTGACGAGGCGAAGGCGTCGTGCGCCAACATCGGCACCCTCAGTCCAGGAACGACCAGCGGACGCGGATGCTGCCCGAACCGCTCGGAAGCGTGACGCTGCCGCCCGAGTCGCAGCTCGCCTGGTTCGCGGGCGCGTAGTAGCCGACCACCTCGAGCTTCACGTGGCGGCCGCCGCGCAGCGCGAGGACGTAGACGTTCCCGGTCATCGCGACGCAGCCGGGGTACGACCAGAAGCTCGAGAGCGCGGTCGCCGGCGAGCCGAGCCCGTTGCCGTCGGGGACGATCTCGCAGGTCTCCGTGAGGTACGACTCCGTGCGGTACGCGACGCCGTCGGGCACGGCGGTGAGCCCTTCGAAGGTGGTGCCCGGCGCGGTGCGCGCGGCCTGCACGCACGAGGGGCCGCCGACGCCCGAGTTCACGCGCAGCACGTAGCGGCGGAAGGCGATGTCCCAATCGGTCGAGAGGAGCGCGTCCTCGTCCGAGAGCGCCGCGCCGACGAGGCCCGTGTCCGTGAAGCGCGCGTAGACGAACGACGTCGTCGGCATCATGCCGCCGGCGGTCGCGTCGACGAAGGTCGTGAACTCGCCGGGCGTCGTGCCTTCCTCGCGGATCTCGGCCGCGTTCACGGTGTCGAAGAGGTCGAGCAGCGCGATCGACTCGTCGACGCAGGGCACGGTCGTCGCCTCGCAGAGCGGCGCGCCCGCGTCGGGTGACCCGGCGTCGGCCGGTGCGGCGTCGGCGGGGCCGGCGTCCGCGGGCGGGACGGTGCCTTCGTCGTCGCTGCACGCGGCGGCGAGCAGGGCGAGGAGGGCGAGGAGGCGCGCGGCGGAAGGCGTGGTGGTCGACGACATGGTGGTCGAGGGCATGGACGGCTCGGTCGGGTGGGGCGGTAAGAGGTCTGAAACGTACCGGAACTATTCGAGAAACGCGATCTGTCGCTCGGCCACGAGCCCGCCGAGATCGACGCGCGTGCCGTCCGTCACGCGGAAGCCCGCCGCGACGAGCGCGCGCGCGGTGCGGTCGGGCTGCGGCGAGAGCCACACGACGCGGGCGCCCGGCGCGAGCACGGCGGGGAGCCGCGCGGCGAGGTGCGAGAGCAGCGCGCCCGGATCGGCCTGCCGCCCGACGCGGCGGCCGAGCGGCGGGTTGGTGAGCACGAGCGTCGGCGCGGGGCGCGGCGTGACGAGGAGCGCGTCGCCGTGGGTGACGCGCGCGTGGGGGAGCCGCGCGCGGACGAGCGTCGCGGCGCCGAGGGCGGCGACGTCGGCGTCGAGGTCCGTGCCGAAGAGGCGCGCGTACGGGCCGAGCCGGGCGCGCTCGACGAGCTCGGTGCCCGCGCCGCAGAAGGGGTCCCACACGACGTCGTCGGCGCGGACGCCGCCGAGCCGCGCGAGCGCCGCGGCGACCGTGGGGTGCGAGGCGCCCTCGGCGCGCGTCTCGAGGTAGTCGAAGCGCGCGTCGGGCAGCGCGCGCGGCGTGAGCCAGATGCGCACGCAGCCCGCGCGCGGGTCCGGCTCCACGCGGGCCTCCCACGGGGCGTCGCGCGGGTCGTTGACCAGCTCCGGTCGCAGCCGCGCGGCCTCGAGCGCGACGCGCAGCGTGTCGGCGCGCCGGTGTGCGCCGCCCGGCCACGCGAGCCGGTAGCGGATCGGGCCGAGCGTGACCGCGGCGAGGAGCGCGGCGCACGGCTTCGCGGCGAGCGCGAGGGCGGCCGCCGCCGCGACGTCGCCGTCGCGCACCGGCGCCTCGCCGCCGAGCAGCTCGACGCGCGCGGCCGTGCGCAGGGTGCGGAGCGCGCCGAGCGTGGCGCCTGCGCGGAGCGTCCCGCGCGCGCCGCCTGCGCCTGCGCGCCGTGCGTCGAGCAGCGACTGCGCCTCCTCGACGAGCACGTCCTCGAGGCCGTCGCGGCAGCCGAGGAGCACGACGGTGTCACGCGGCAGGCGCGCATCCGGGTCGATGGCGTTCTCGCCGCCGCTGCGCACCGCGTCGCGCGCGAGGCGCAGCGTGGCCTCCTCGGCGACGCGGCGGAGCAGCGCGTCGTTCGTTCCCTGCGCGACGCGCGCGACCGTCTCGAGCGCGCCGGGATCGCCGAGCTTGCCGAGCGCGGCGAGCAGCACCTTCTGCTCGGCGACGTCCGCGCCGCCCGCGCGTGCGCGCTCGAGCAGGGGGCGGCGAAGCGCGTGTCGCCCGTTGCGCCGAGGGCGCGCGCGGCGGCGCGGCGGACGCGGGCGTCGTCGTCCCCGAGGAAGCCGGCGATGGGCGCGCGCAGCGCTCGCCCGCGTCGCCCGTCGCGAGCCGCCCGGCGGCGCGCACGAGCGTGCCGCGCGCCTGGCCCGTGTGCGACGCGGCCGCGGCGAGCGCGGCGTGGCCGGCGTCGGGGCCGAGGAGCGCGAGCGTGCGCTCGGCGTGGTCCGCGTCGTCGTCGTCGGCCGCGACGAGCGCGAGGAGCGCCTCGCGATCGGCGCCGCGCGGCGTGAAGCCGCGATCGCGGACGGCGTCGCGGAGATCGAAACTCGCATCGCGGCGTCGGGTCATGAGAGCGGCCGAGGGTACGGGGCGCGCCACGCCCGCGCCATGCGCCGCCGCGCGGTGTTTCTCCGGGCGCGCGCGGGGTGTGCGACCCTCGCGCGATGCGCCGCCCGCTCTCGCTCGTCGGTCTCCTCGCGCTCCTCGGCTGCGGTGGCACGTCGGGGCCTGAGGATGGCGGCCCCGACGCCGCGCTCGTGGACGCCGCGCTCGCGGACGCCGCGCCCCTCGACGCCGCGCCCGCGGACGCCGCGCCGTTCGACGGCTCGCTCGTGGACGCCGCGTCGGTCGACGCGCCCGGCCGCCCGATCGCCTTCACCCGCAGCGACGCGCTCTTCCCGAACCCCGAGCGCGGCTTCTACCGCGCGGCGAATCTGCTCGCGGAGTCGGACCTCTCGTGGCTGCGCAGCGAGCACCCGGCCGACTCGCTCGTGTATTCGTACGTACGCCTCGACGCCTTCCGAGACCGCGACATCGACGCCGCCACGCTCGCGGCCCTCGAGCGCGCGCTCGGCGTCGCGCGCGCGGACGGCTTCGAGGTGATCCTGCGCTTTGCCTACAACGAAGGGCCGTATCCCGACAGCGAGCCCGACGCGCCGCTCGCGCGGATCGAGGGCCACCTCGCGCAGGTGGCGCCGATCCTCCGCGCGAACGCCGACGTGATCGCGCTGGTGCAGGCGGGGTTCATCGGCGCGTGGGGCGAGTGGCACACCTCGACGAACGGGCTCGACCGCGACCCCGATGCGCGTCGCGCCGTCGTCGAGGCGCTGCTCGCGGCGTTGCCGAGCAGCCGCTCTACGCAGGTGCGCTACCCCCCGCACCTCGCCGCGCTGATCGGCGGGGCGCCACTCGACGCAAGCCGCGCCTTCTCGGGTTCCTTCGAGGCGCGGATCGGCTTCCACAACGACTGCTTCGTCGCGAGCGAGACGGACTTCGGCACGTACCCCGACGCGGAGATCGCGCGGTGGCGTGCCTTCGCGAGCGCGCACACCGCCTACAGCCCGGCGGGCGGCGAGACGTGCGCGCCCTTCCCAGCGCGCTCCGCGTGTGCGCCCGCGATCGCCGAGCTCGAGGCGATGCACTTCTCGTTCGTCAACCGCGACTACCACCCCGACGTCGTCGCGGGCTGGGAGAGCGGCGGCTGCCTCGGCGAGATCGAGCGGCGGCTCGGCTACCGACTCGTGCTGACGGGGGGCGAGCTCCCCGAGGCGGTGCGCCCGGGCGGCTCGTTCCGCGTGCGCCTCGCGCTGCGGAACGAGGGCTTCGCCGCGCCCTTCAACCCGCGCCCGGCGGTCCTCGTGGTCGAGGGGCCGGGCGGACGCGCGCGCGTCACGCTCCCGATCGAGGTCCGCGCCTGGCTCCCGGGCCTGCACACGGTCGACGTGCGTCTCGCGCTGCCGGGGGGGCTTGCGGAGGGCGCGTACACCCTCTCGCTTCTGCTGCCGTCGAGCGACGAGGCCCTCGCGGCGCGGCCCGAGTTCTCCATCCGGCTCGCGAACGACGGCGTGTGGGACGCCGCGCGCGGGCAGAACACGCTCACGACGTTCCGCGTGGACGACGCGGCGCCCGGCGCGAGCGACCCGAGCGGGGCCGCGCTGCGCCTGCTCTGACGCGGCGCGGGCCCCCGCGCGGCGCCGTCAGCGGGGCGGGGCCGAGCCCCCGAGCGCGTGGGCGTCGAGCGCGGCGCGTGAGGTGAAGTCGAGGGCGCGGCGCTCGGTCGCCTCGCGCACGATGGGGGGCGCGGCGCCGCCGAGGCGCGCCTCCTCCCAGCGCGCGGCGCAGAGGCACCAGCGGTCGCCGGGGCGCAGGCCCGGGAAGCGGCCGGGGATCGGGGTGACGAGGTCGTTGCCGCGCCCGCGCGAGAAGTCGAGGAACGCGCGCGTCACCTGCGCGCACACGACGTGCACGCCGCGATCGTCCGGGCCCGTCGCGCAGCGTCCGTCGCGGTAGTAGCCGGTGAGCGGCGCCTCCGAGCAGACGGCGAGGGGCGCGCCGTCGAGGTTCGTCGCGCCCGCGCGCTCGGCCTCGGTCGGCGGCGCATCCGGCGCCGGCGGGAGCGCGCAGCGCGCGGGGTCGGCGCAGGGGGCGGCGTTCTCAGCGGCATGGTTGCCATCTCGTGAGAGGGTCGTCGTCGTGTTGGTCGCCGAGGTGTCCGGCGCGCGGGGCGCCAGCGTCCCCGTCGTCGGCCGCTCCGGGCCGGCGCACGCGGCGAGCGCGGCGACGCCGAGCGAGAGCAGCGCGGGGGAGCGCCGCCGGCGCGCGGTGCCGCCCTGCTGCGTGAGGGTGCGGAGGACGCGCGCGAAGACGGCGAACGAGGGGGCCATGCGCGGGACGTAGTGCGGCCGTCCCCGCCGGGACAGCCCCGCACCGACTGCCCCGCGGCGTTCTCCCCGATGCGTGCCGGCGTGGGCCCCGCGCGCTCGACCCGCGCGGCGCCCCGCGCACGCGATCGTGTACCCTCCGCCGCCATGCACTACCGCAACCTCGGCCGCTCCGGTCTCCAGGTCTCGTCGATCTGCCTCGGCGCGATGACGTTCGGCGAGCCCGACGAGAACTCCTTCATGCACGGCCTCGGCGCGTCGGAGGAGACGGCGTTCGCGATGATGGACCGCGCCGCGGAGGCGGGCGTCAACTTCCTCGACACGGCCGACGTCTACGGCAACGACGGGCTCAGCGAGCGCGTCGTCGGCCGCTGGATGGCGTCGCGCGGCAGCCGCGATCGCACGGTGATCGCGACGAAATTCCGCTTCCGCATGTCGCCGGGGCCGAACGGCACGGGCGCCTCGCGCTACCGGATCGTGCGCGCCGCGGAGGACTCGCTGCGCCGGCTCGGCACCGACCGCATCGACCTCTACCAGATCCACATGCAGGACCTCGACACGCCCGAGGAGGAGACGCTGCGCGCGCTCGACGACCTCGTGCGCAGCGGCAAGGTGCTCTACCTCGGCTGCTCGAACTACGCCGCGTACCGCCTCGTCGACAGCCTCTGGACGAGCCGCTCGCAGCACCTCGAGTCCTTCGTCGCGCTGCAGGCGCAGTACAGCCTCGTGCACCGCGAGCTCGAGCGCGAGCACGTCCCGCTCTCGCAGAAGTTCGGGCTCGGCATCCTGCCGTGGTCGCCGCTCGCGAGCGGCTTTCTCTCGGGCAAGTACAAGCGCGGTGAGGCGCCGGGCGAGGGCTCGCGCCTCGCGAAGTGGCGGGAGCGCCTCGCGGCCTTCGACAACGCGCGCAACTGGGGGATCCTCGACACCGTCGAGGCCGTCGCGAAGGAGCTCGGATCGACGCCGAGCGCCGTCTCGCTCGCGTGGCTGCTGCGCAAGCCCGCGGTGACGAGCGTGATCATCGGCGCGCGCACGGTCGCGCAGCTCGACGAGAACCTCGCCGGTGACGCGCTTGTGCTCGACGACGCGCAGGTCGCGCGGCTCGACGAGGCGAGCACCTTCCCGCTCGGCTATCCGTACGAGTTCATGCGCAGCGTCCAGAAGAAGTGGTGAGTCGTCGCGCTCCCCGCGCGGCGGTCGCGCGGCGCGCGGCGTCGATCGGGGCGCTCGCGGGGTTGCTGGGGGGGCTCGCCGCGTCGCATCCCGCGGGCGGCGCCGGGGTCGCGCGCGCGCAGGACGCGGGCGTCGGCGCGCCGGGCGCAGTGGGGCGTGACGCGCCTCCGCGCGGTGACGGGCTTGCGCCGCGCGACGGGTCGTCGGAGGCGGCGGCTCCGGCTGCGGCCCCGCTCGAGGGCGCGGAGGGCCCGACGCTCGCGGCGTTCCATGCGGCGCTGGAGCGCGCTGCGCGCGGCGCGGGCACCGCGCGGATCGTGCTCTACGGCGACTCGCACACGGCCGCCGAGCCGCTGCCGGGTGCGCTGCGCGCGTTCTTCCAGTCGCGTTTCGGCGACGCGGGGCCGGGCTTCGTGCTGCCTGCGCGCCCCTTCCCGACGTACCGCGCCGCGGGCTGCGAGGTGCGTGGCAGCGGCTGGCGCGCGCTCCGTGTCACCGCGCGCGAGCGCCGCGCGGACCGCTACGGGCACGCGGGTGTCGCGCTCGAGTGGGGGGCCCGAGCGGACGCCGCGATGGCGCGCGACAGCGGGGGCGTGGCGGCGGAACGTGGCGCGGGCGTCGCGGCGGCGGACGAGGGCGCGGAGGTCGAGGGCGCGTGGGGCGAGCTCGCGCTGCCGACGACGCCGCCCGGGGCCGCTTGGGCGCTGGAACTCTGGGCCGCGGCGCAGCCGGGCGGGGGCACGCTGCGCGTTACGCTCGACGAGGGCGCGCCGCGCGAGGTGTCGCTCGCGGCCGAGCAGTGGGCGCCGCGCTACGTGCCGCTGCCGGTCGAAGGCCCGGACCCGCACCGCCTGCGCGTCGAGGCGCTCGGCGACGGCGTGGTGCGCGTGTTCGGCGCGGTGCTCGAGCTGCAGCGGGCGGGCGTCGTGCTCGACGCGCTCGGGCTCAACGGCGCGCGCGCGGGGGACCAGCGGCTCTGGGACGATGCGCTCTTCCGCGAGCAGCTCGCGCGCCGTCGCCCGGACCTCGTCGTGCTCGCGTACGGCACGAACGAGGCGAGCGACAGCGAGCCGCTCGCGCGCTACGAGGCGTCGCTGCGCGAGGTCGTCGGGCGCGTCCGCGTGACGGTGCCGGGCGCCTCGTGCGTGCTCGTCGGGGCGACGGATCGGCCGCGGCGCGTGCGGCGCGCGGGCTGGGTCGAGCGCCCGCGTCAGGCGGCGATCGCCGAGGCGCAGCGGCGCGTCGCCCGCGCCGCGGGCTGCGCGTTCTTCGACACGGTGCGCTTCCAGGGCGGGCCGCTCGCGACCGTCGCGTGGGCCGCGCAGCGACCGCCGCTCGCGCAGCGCGACCGCGTGCACCTCACGCGGCTCGGCTACCGGCGCGTCGCCGAGGCGCTCGGCGAGGCGCTCATCGCCGGGCTCCCGGAGCGGCCGACAGGCGCTGGTCGCGCAGTCGACAAGTAGTTGATTTCGTTCGTCAATTGGCGTCGTCAGGCGGCGCGGGCGGCTCCGTGTCGCGCGCGCCGTCGTCGAGCTTGTAGCGCTTCAGCTTGTCGAGGAAGGTCGTGCGCTTGAGCGCGAGCAGGCGCGCGGCCTCGCTCTTGTTGCCCGCGGCGCGCAGCAGCGCGTGCTCGAGGAGGCGGCGCTCGACGGTCTCGTAAGAGCCGCTCAGCGGGTGGTCGCCGGGGGCGACCGAGCCGAGGGGCGGGAGGTCTTCGCGCAGGACCTTCGGGCCGCGGGCGGTGCGCACGGCGCGCTCGATGACGGAGGCGAGCTCGCGCAGGTTGCCGGGGAAGTCGTGCGCGCGGAGGGCGTCGAGCGCCCCGGGATCGATCCCGACCGCGGGGCGCCCCTGCGCGCGGGCTGCGCGGTCGAGCGCGAGCAGCACGAGCGAGGGGAGATCCTCGCGGCGCGCGCGGAGCGGCGGGACCTCGAGCGCGAGCGGCGCGAGCCACTGCGCGAGCTCCGGGTCGATGGCGTCGGCGGCGACGAGCTCCGCGAGCGGGCGCTGGGCGGTCGCGACGAGGCGGGTGTCGACGGGCCACGCGCTGCCGCCGTCGATGGCGCGGGCCGAGCGCAGCGCGAGCGCCTCCGCGAGCGCGCGCTGCGCCTCGCGCGAGAGGGCGGGCACGTCGGCGAGGTAGAGCGTCCCGCCCGCGGCGAGCCGCAGCCAGCCCGGGTGCGCGCCGTCCTCGGTGGCCTCCTCGCCGAAGAGCGCCGCCTCGCTGCGCTCGGGCCGGAGGGCCCCGCAGTCGGCGACGACGAACGGCCCGCGCGCGCGCCCGCTCTGCGCGTGCACCGCCGCCGCGACGCGCTCGAGCTCGGTGCCCGGCTCGCCCACGAGGAGCACCGGCGCGTCGAGCGGCGCGACCTCGGCCGCGCGCGCGAGCAGGGCCCGCATCGAGGGCGCGTAGGCGAGCGGCGGCGTCGCGAGGCGACCGGCCGCCGGGCCAGCCTTCAGCACACGCAGGTCGGTGCGCAGCCGCGCGAGCTCGTCGTCGAGGGCGGCCGCGCGCTCTTCTTCGCGGTCGCGGGCCACGCGGGCCTCGTCGGCGCGCGCGTCGGCGCGGGCGGCGCGCGCGAGCACGGCGACGCGGGTGGCGAGGGCCGCGCCGAGCCCTTCGAGGGCGTGCAGCTCCTCGAGCGCGAGCCCGCGCCGGCGTCGACCGCGCGGCACGATGAGCACCCCGTCGAGTTCCCCGCCCGTCGTGAGCGGCACGGCGGCGAGCGCGTCGAGCAGGCCGAGCGCGTCGCGCAGCGGCCGCTCGTCGGGGCGCCGCACGCTCCGCGCCTCGAGGTGCGCGCGGCCGAGCAGCTCGCCGGGCCGCTCGACCAGTCGCGTGATGAGCGCCTCCGGCAACTCGCGCGCGTCGACGTGCGGCTCGCCCGCGGCGTCGATGCGGGCCACACGGCGCGGGACGATCGTCGCGAGCAGGGGCTCGGCCTCGCGGCTGCCCGAGGCCTCGCGCAGCGGACCGAGCGCGGCGCGGGCCAGCTCGTCGAGGGCCGTCGCCCCCACGATCGCGGCGTGCGCGCGCGCGATCGCGTCGAGCAGCGCGCCCCGCGCCGGGGCGAGCAGCGTGCGGACGAGCGGGGCGAGCGCGCGGTGCAGCCCGACCGCGAGGAGCAGCGTCGCCGCAGCGCCGAGCCCCAGCGCGAGCGGCGAACGCGGGACGTGGCGGTGCGCGAGGGCGACCGCGAGCGCGACGATCGCGAGCGTCGTCGCCGCCGCGGCCGCGCGCCGCGTCGTGCGGCCGGACCCGCTCGGCACGCAGCGCGTCGACGAGGCGGGCGTGGCCGCCGCACGAGGGCGAGACACGCGAGCGCCGCGAGGCCGCGGACCCAGGCGCGCGCCTCGCAGCAGCCGCCCCGCTGCCCGCACCGCAGCGCGCGCCCCGCCGAGCACCGCGGCCGGCACCACCGCCTTGCGCACGCCGCTTTGCGCCACGTCGGGCAGCGCTCGCGAGCCGCACGCGCGCGGCGCGGGCGCGATGGCCGCGAGGGCAGCCGCGAGCGCGGCGCGTCGCGGCAGCGCCGTGAGTGCGTTCGGCACCAGCAGCGAACCGTCGTCGCCCGTCGGGAGCGCGGCGAGCAGCGCGACGAGCCCCGCGGCGCCCGCGATGCCCCGCGCGACGAGCCGCGGTGCGCGCCCCGCGAGCGCGCGCGGACGGTCGGGCACGTCGAGCGCGAGCTCGAGCACCAGCACGGCGACGGTCGCCCACGCGAGCCCCTCGATGACCTCGGCGGCGAGCGAGAGCGCCCGCGGCGCGACGTGCCGCACGAGCGCGAGGCCCGCGGCGACGCCGAGCGCGCGGACCCGCCCCGCCCCCGCCGCGTCACCCCGCACGAGCAACGGTGTCAGCGAGAGCAGGGCCGCGGCGCCCGCGACGCACAGGTCCGCGGCGCTCACGCCCCCCGCGGCGGAGGCCACGTCGGCGACGAGGTAGAGCACGGCCGCGGGGCCGAGGAGCGGGAATGTGCGCGACTTCTTCAGGGCGGACCTGCGGCGGCGCGGCCCAGTGCCGCGGCGCGGCGAGACTATCACCCGCCCCCGGGCGGGCCAGCGCGGGCCGCCCGGCGCGGGCCTCGCGGGCACGGTCGCGAGGGTTGCGCCCCTTGAGCGCGGTCGCGCGGCGCGACTATGCTGCCGACCTCGCGCGGACACCTCCGTGCCGGTCCGGAGGCCGACCATGTCCGTCGATTCCCAGGTCGCGTCGGAGCACACCGCGCTCCTCGCCGAGATCGCGCGCCACGACCACGCCTATTACGTGCTCGACGCGCCCGCCATCTCCGACGCCGAGTACGACAAGCTCTTCCGCCGCCTGCGCGCGCTCGAGGCCGCGCACCCCGCGCTCGTCACGCCCGCGTCGCCGACGCAGCGGGTCGGCGGGACCGCGCGCGACGGCTTCGCGAAGGTCGAGCACGCCCACCGGATGATGTCGCTCGACAACGCCTACTCCGAGGGCGATCTGCGCGAGTTCGACCGGCGCGTGCGGGAGGGCCTGCGCGACGGCGCGCAGGTGCGCTTCGTGTGCGAGCCGAAGATCGACGGGCTGAGCATCGAGGTCGCGTACCGCCGCGGCGTCTTCGCGCGGGCCGCGACGCGCGGCGACGGCGTCGTCGGCGAGGACGTGACCGCCAACGTCCGCACGATCCGCGCGCTGCCGCTCACGCTCGCCGAACCGCTCGACCTCACCGTGCGCGGCGAGATCCTGCTCTACAAGGGCGACCTCGAGACCATCAACGAAGGTCGTGTTGCAGCAGGCGAAGAGCCCTTCATGAACCCGCGCAACGCCGCGGCCGGCTCCTTGCGGCAGAAGGACCCGCGCAAGACGGCCGAGCGTCCGCTGCGCGTCTTCTTCTACGACCTCGTCGAGCGCCGCTACCCCACGCAGCGCGAGATGCTCGCTGGCCTGCACACGCTCGGCCTGCCGACGCACCGCGGGGAGCACTGCGCCGAGGACATCGGCGGCGTCATCGAGTTCATCGCCCGCTTCGACCGCGCGCGCCGCAAGCTCCCCTACGAGACCGACGGCGTCGTCGTGAAGCTCGACGACTTCGCGCAGCGGGAGCACCTCGGCGCCACGGCGCGTTTCCCGCGCTGGGCGACGGCGTTCAAGTTCGCGCCCGAGCAGTCGCGCACGACCGTCCGCGCGATCACGTGCGACGTCGGTCGCACGGGCGCGCTCACGCCCGTGGCGGTGCTCGACGAGGTGTTGCTCGCCGGCACGATGGTCTCGCGCGCGAGCCTGCACAACCTCGACTACGTCGCGACGAAGGACGTGCGCGTCGGCGACACCGTGCTCATCGAGAAGGCGGGCGAGATCATCCCGCAGGTCGTCTCGGTGGACCTCGACGCGCGCCCCGCGGGGACCACGCCGTGGGAGCCGCCGCGCGTGTGTCCGGCGTGCGCGACGCCGGTGGGCCGCGAGGAGGGGGTCGCCGCGCTGCGCTGCCCGGGCGTCGCGTGCCCGGGGCGCCAGAAGGCGGCCATCCACTACTTCACGCGCCGCTTCGCGATGGACGTGGACGGCCTCGGCGCGGTCCTCGTCGAGCAGCTCGTCGACCGCGGCCTCGTCACCGATGTGTCGGGGGTCTTCGCGCTGCCTGCGAAGCGCGCGTCGCTGCTCGCGCTCGAGCGCATGGGCGCCAAGAGCGTCGACAACCTGCTCGCCGCGATCGAGGTCGCGCGCACCGGCCGCACGCTCGCGCGCGTGCTCACCGGGCTCGGCATCCCGCTCGTCGGCGAGGTCGCGGCGCGCAGCGTCGCCGAGCGCTACGGCACGCTGCGCGCGCTGCTCGACACGCCGCCCGCGCGGGTGCGCGACGAGCTCGCGGAGCTGCACGGCATCGGGCCGAAGCTCGCCGACAGCGTCTCGCAGTGGCTCGAGGAGCCGCGCAACCGCGAGGTGTGCGAGGCGCTCCTGCGCCTCGGCGTGCACGCGGTGCAGCCGGCGGCGGCGCCCGTCGTCGAGGGGCCGCTCACCGGCAGCAGCTTCTGCGTCACCGGGGTGCTCAGCCGCCCGCGCGAGCAGATCCACGCGTCGATCCGCGCGTCCGGCGGCGAGATCCACGACACGGTGAAGAAGGGCACCACGTACCTCGTCGCCGGCGAGAAGGTCGGCGCCACCAAGCTCGACGCTGCGCGCAAGCGCGGGACGCGCGTCGTCGACGAGGCGCAGCTCGCGGTGCTGCTCGAGGGCGGCGCGCTCCCGCCCGCGTCCTGAGGCGCGCGCCGACGCGTGCCCGTCCCGCGGGTGCGCGGGGAACGCGTGGGCGCGCGGAGGACAGGAGCGCGGGTGTCGGTGCGGGCGGGATGGCCGCCGCGACAACGTCGCGAAACGATGCCGTGTTCGACGGGGACGAGGGGGCCTCGCTCCCGGCCTCTAGAACCGCGCGCGGCCTTCGGTGTCCCACCACTGCTGATACTTGCGGTGGACGCGCTCGCGCTCGCGTCGCGGCGAGCCGGGGTGGTAGCCGTAGTACTCCTGCGTGACCCGCTTCAGCTCGTCGCCCGCCGCGGCGCGCAGCGTCTCGTCGTTGTGCAGGAGCGCGTCGATGAGCCACTCGATGCGGTGGCTCCGCGCGTGCTTCTCCGCCCAGGGCTCCCAGCGCTTGCGCTGCGCACCGAAGTCCTGGCGCGTGAGCGCGACGAGCGCGCGGTGGGCCTCGCCGCGGACGCCCTCGTCCTCGTCGTCGAGCACCCCGAGCAGCATCGGCACCGCGCGCCCGTCGCGCAGCTCCGCGATCGCGCGGATGGCCGTGCGGCGGCGGGCGAGGTCGCGGTGCAGGATGCGCGCGGTGGCGCGGAGCTGCTCGAGCTGCGCGGCGTACTCCGCGAGGTGCGCGTGGCCCTTCAGCACCTCGAGCGCGAGCTGGCGGGTCCCGGCGTCCTCGTCGAACACGCGCCGACCGAGGGCCTCGAGGAGCGCGGGGTGGGGCAGCTCGGCCGCGATCAGCGTGGCGTAGAAGCGCACCTCGCGTTCGCCCGCGTCGAGCAGCGGCGGGAGGTACGGCGCGGTCCGCTCGCGGAACGCGACGAGCGCCCGCGCGAGGGCCGAGACGTCGCGGCCCCGCGGGAGGCGCGCGTGCGGCGCGTGCCGGTCGAACCAGAGCCGCCCGGGAAAGCGCTGCACGAGCGCCGGGAGGGCCGCATCCCCGACGCGGAGGAGGCGGCCGAGCGCCGTCGTCTCCTCGTCGGGCGAGGTCGCGGAGAGCTCGTCGAGCAGGGCCTCGACGTTGTCGCCCATGTCGACGATCACGGACGGCTCACGGCCGGGCGGCGCGCTGCGGCGCCGGGCCTGCGTGAACGGGGAATCCGGGCGCGTGTCCCGCGCGAGCGGCGGGGGCGAAGCACGGCCGCTGTCGGCCTCGGCAGCAGGCCTGGGCGATTCGCTGCGCGGGGCGGGCCTGGGCGGCTCGCTGCGGCGGCGCGCGGGAGGCAGAGAGTTCGGGCTCCGCGTCGCTGACCGGACCACGACCTCCTCGGCGATGTCGTGCACGCTGTAGGAGCCGCCACGTCGGGCCGTCGCGGCGTCGCTCACCGACGCGCTGCGCGGCGCGGCGACGGTGCCGGGGACGGTGACGCGCGCGTCGTCGTCCGCGTCATCGTCATCGTCATCGTCATCGTCATTGTCATCGTCACCCGGTGGCGCGGCGCTGACCTCGACGACGACGTCGTCTTCGCCGTCTTCGTCGTCGTCGTCGGGCGGTGCGGCGCTGACCTCGACGACGACGTCGTCTTCGCCGTCTTCGTCGTCGTCGTCGGGCGGTGCGGCGCTGACCTCGA
Organism: Polyangiales bacterium; assembly: GCA_964202905.1. GTDB lineage: Bacteria > Myxococcota_A > Polyangia > Polyangiales > JADJQN01 > CAIUAC01. The sequence goes on along the minus strand of CAXNJO010000010.1, from coordinate 103,748 downwards.
CGACGACGTCGTCGCCGGACGAGTCGGGGCGCGCGACGGGGGGACGCGGGGCGCCGGAGGCCGCGCCGCCCGGCATGGGCGGGGGCGGCGCGCTGCGGGGGACGCCGAGCATGGCGAGGGCGCCCGCCGCGCCGGGCACCGAGCGGGCCGCGACCAGCGGGATGGCGGCCGGCCCGGCGGGCGTCGCCGGTGCGGTCAGGGCAGGCGTCGCAGGCGCCGTCGGGGCGGGGCTCGTCGGCACCGCGGCGCGCGGGACGGGTGCCGCGCGCGGGATGGCGGGTGCGGTGAGCGCCGCGCCCGCGTCGGGGAGTTGTGTCTCACCGGCGCGCCCCACCTTCCGGCGCAGGATCAGGCGCTCGAAGGCCTCGCTCACGCGCGGCAACACCCCGAGCAACTCGGGAAGATCCTCGAGGGCGAGCGCGTCGCCGCTCCGGTCGCCGTGCAGGATCAGCACGACGCGCCGCCGGATCGTGAGCGGCAGCACCGCGCAGGGCGCGTCCGCCGGCCGCCGCAGTTGCGCGGCGAGCGCCCGATCCGCCTCGCGCTGCGCGAGGTCGCTGACGCGCCCGACGCCGAGTCGACGTACGTCCGCGTAGAGGTTCGCCACGTCCAGCGCCAGCGCGATGCGCTCGACCTCGGCCGTCGGGGCGCCTGGGCCGCTCGACTCGCGCCCCTCCGCGAGGTCGTCCTGCACGACGAAGAGGGCCGTGTAGTCGAAGAACTGCCGCGCGAACGCGAAGAACGCGGCGAGAATCTCGTCGCGGTTCGCGGCCTCGCCGAGCAGCTCGGTGATGGTGCGCGGCAGCAGTGGTCCGCGCAGGCGTGCGAGGAAATTCCCCGCCGGTCGGGCGCTCGACGGGCTCGGGGAGGCGTCGCGCGCGGCCGCAGGCGACGAGGCCCGCTCGGCCGTCGTGTCGCCGGACGCGGTCGGCGCGCTCGGCGGCGCGGGGAGGGTGCTGCTCGGGGGCGGGGGCGCGCTGCTCGCGCCGAGCGCCGCCAGGAGCGCCTGCACGCCAGCACCCGCGCGCTGGCCGGAGTCCCCCGGCGGGCGGGACGACATCGCGCGCCAGGCGCCGGCGTCCGGCGTCGGCGGGCGCGTGGCCCCTGGGGCAGGCGTGGCGTCGGGGCCTTGCGCACCGCCCGGGACGAGCGCAGCGCCTGGGGCGAGCGTGGTGCCTGGGACCCGCGCAGGGCCGGGGACCAGCGCAGGGCCGGGGACCCGCGCAGCGCCCGGGACGTTCCGCGTGACTGCGGCATTCCAGTCCGGCGGGGGGAGGCGGCGGCGCCGAGAGCGACGGCATCGTCTCGACCGGCTCGGGAGCCGCCATCGCGGGGGCCGGGGGGGCGAGCGCGGCGCGGCCGGGGCCGTCGTCCGGGGGTGGCGTCGTCGCAAGCCCGGCGCTGCGCGGCGCGTGGGCGGCACCGAACGCGCTGACCTCGTCGACGCGCGTGAAGCCCGTGAGCGTCCGCCGCGGGAGCGAGGCCACCGCGTCGGCGCCCGGCAGGGTGGGGCGCTCGGCGTCGCTGTCGCCGGCGTCGCTGACCGCCGCGTGGCGCACGGCAGGGTCGCGGGGAGTCGGGCGCGCGTCGTCGGGCTCACCGGGGGAGGTGACCCGGGCGTGCACGTCGTCGAAGGCGGCGGGCGCGAGCCACGCCGGTCCGGGGTGCGTCGCGCGGCCCTCGGGGGCAAGCCCGATCGCGCCCCCGCCGGGCCACGTGATGCGCTCGCCGACGCTGCCCGGGTCGTCCCCGGGTGCCGCGGCGGACGGCGGCCCGGAGCGCGTCGGGTCTTGCGGCTGGCTCGGAGGCGACGGGCCCTCGCGCGGCGGCCCGGAGCGCGTAGCCGCCGACGTCCACGCCGGTGCGCTGCGCACGAGCGACGGCGGCACCGACGACGCGCCGCCGTCGTCCTCGTCGTCGTCGTCGAAGGCCGCGAACCCGACGCGCCGCCGCTCGGCCACCGAGTACTGCTCGACGCTGCGGTTCGCGAGGGGCGCGACGTAGGGCGCGTCGCCAGCGTCGCGCTCGCGCAGCTTGTCGGCGAGGCGCGCGAGCCGCGGCAGCGGCTCGTAGCCGTAGTGGTGCGCGAGGGCCGCGAGCAGGCGCACCTCGAGGACGAGCTGCGGCACGAGGTCGTAGCCGAGCAGGAAGCTGAGCTGCTGCGCGACGTCCCGCGCGAGCGGCGCCACGACGGCGAGCCGCAGCAGGCGACCCTCGGCCGCGATCGGCACGATCCGATGCTGCTCGGCGACCTCGCGGGGCACGAGCCGCACGACGTCGCGCGACGCGCCCATGACCTCGTCGCGCGTCGCCGCCGGCAACCCGAGCGCGGCCCCCGCGTAGGCGGCGAGCACGTTCTCGGCGACGACGGCCATCTCGAGGAGCACCGTCTCGACGCTGCCGCCGGAGACGACCTGCCGTTGCAGCGCCTCCTCGATTTTTCGGACCGGAACGACCTGGTCGCGGGCGAGCAGCGAGGTGAGCGCGGACATGCGGGAAGGGGACCCCTCGGGAGCCGATACCTTCGCCCCTCGACGTCACGGTGTCAACGGATTCACCATGCGCGCGAGCGCGACCGCGACCGGGGCCGCGGTCTCGACGCGCAGGGTGCTCGCGCCGAGCGACGCGGGCGCGTAGCCGAGCGCCTCGAGCGCGTGCAGCTCGGCCGGATCGAGGCCGCCCTCCGGACCGACGACGAGCCACACCTCGGCGTCGTCCGGCGCCTCCGCGAGCAGCTCCGCGAGGCCCCGCGACGCCCCCGGCACGAGCGCGATCCGCAGCGCCGACGCGGGCGCCCTCGCGGCCGCCTCGCGCAGCACGACGGGCGCGGCGAGGACCGGCAGCGTCGCCTGCTCCGACTGCCGCGCCGCCTCGCGCGCGATGCGCTCGAGCCGCTCGCGCTGCGCCTCCGCGCGCTTCGTGTCCGGCCGCGCCACGCTGCGCGCGCCGTGCGCGAGCGCGATGGCCGCGACACCGAGCTCCGTCGCCATCCGCACGATCGCCTCGAGTTTCTCGCCCTTCGGCAGGCACTGCACGAGCGTGACGCGCCGCGTCATCGCGTCCAATTCCCGGCGCGGCGCAGCCTCGCAGCGCAGGCCGCGGGCGTCGAGCGCGACGAGGCGCGCGTCGCACTCGCCGCCGCGCCCGTCGAAGAGCACGACGGCGTCGCCAGGCGCGAGCCGCAGCACCCGCGCGTGGTGCGCGGCCTCCTCGCCGAGGTCGCACGGGCCGCCCGCGGCGGGCAGCTCGGGCGCGAAGAGCCGACGCTGCGCCGCCACGCCCAGGACCTACGCGCCGCCGGGCGCGCGCAGCACGAGCGCCGCCCACTCGCCGAGGGTCGGGCGCGCCTCGCAGCGCAGGCCGCCGTAGGACGCGAGGACGTCGTCCTCCTGCCCGACGAGGATGCCCGAGAGCACGAGCGTGCCGCCCGGGGCGACGCGCGCGGCGATCGCGTCCGCGAGCGGGATGAGCACGCGCGCCTCGATGTTCGCGAGGACGAGGTCGTAGGTCGCGTCGAGCGACTCGACCGGCGCGGTGTCCGCCGCGACGCGCGCGGCCACGCCGTTGCGCTCGGCGGTCTCGACGACGACGCCCACGGTGTCCGCGTCGTTGTCGATGCAGCGCGCGCGGTCGGCGCCGAAGAGCAGCGCGGCGACCGCGAGGATGCCGGTGCCCGCCCCGACGTCGAGCACGGACTCGCCGCCGCGCACGCGCGCGTCGATCTCGGTGAGCACGAGCCGCGTCGTCTCGTGCGTCCCGGTGCCGAAGGCGCGGCCCGGGTCGATCGTGAGCACGACGTCGTCGTCGGCGGCCTCGAAGGGCTCCCACGAGGGCCGCACGACGAGCCGCTTGCCGACGCGCGTCGGCTTGAAATGCGCGCGCCATGCGTCGCGCCACGCGTCACCGATCACGAACTCGAGGCGCCCCGGGCGCGGCGGGTCGAGGTCCGCGAGCACGGCGAGGGCCTCCTGCGCGTCGTCCTCGGTCGCGAAGCTCGCGACGAGCAGCGCGCCCGCGCCGGCCGGCTTGTCGAGCGTCGAGGCGTCGCGCTCCTCGACGCCCTGCGCGCCGAGCTCGAAGAGCAGCGCAGAGAGCTCCTCCGCGGCGTCGAGCGGCGCCTCGACGTGGACATACGGGTAGCGCGGCTCGGGCGCGCCGGCGGGGGCTTCGGGCGTGGGGTTCATCGGCGTGTCCGTTGCGCGGAGGAAGGCGGCCGCGCGCGCTCAGTTGATGTCGATGACGAAGGTGCCGGGCTGCGGCTGTGCGCTCTCGCCGCCGACGAGGAGCACCGTGGTCACGACCGCGCCCGCGACCAGCGCGCCCGTGATCACCCAGAACCACGGGCTCGCGAGGATGCTGCGGCCCGGCGCGGGGACCGCGATGCGCAGCGGCGCGGCGACGTCGCCGCGGCCCGCGACGGGCAGGCCGTTCGCGTCGAGCGCCTCGAGGTAGTACTCGACGAGCGGCGGCGCGATCGCGGCCGCGGGGAGCGTCGCGCGGAAGGTGTCGCCCTCGCGCGCCGCGTCGATGCGCTGGAAGACCGCGCGGTCTCCGGCCTCCGAGGCGCCCTGGTGGTAGGCGACGGCGAGCGCGCGCACGCGGCCGTCGGGATCGTCGACCGACGCTTCGAGGGACACGGCGTTGCCGCGCTCGGCCTGCGCGGGCGAGCGGTGCCGGATGGTCACGGGCGCAGGCGGGCGCGCCTGGAAGCCGGGGCGCCCGTCGGTCTCCCAGGCCTCTTTGACGCGCTCGAGGAAGGCGCGCGTCTGCGGCGCGAGGTCGCTGCTCGGCGTGGAGTCGGGCTGGATCGCGAGCAGGCTGCGGTACGCGCCCGTCGCCTCCTCCTCGCGCCCGAGCGCGAGGTAGGTGAAGGCGAGCAGCCGGTAGATGGTGGTGTTCTCCTCGGGGGAGTTGCCCGCGCGGATCAGCGCCGCCGAGAGCGTCTGCAACGCCTGCTCGAACTCGAGCTCGTCGTACTGCTGCTGTCCCTGGCGGATGAGCGGGTTGCCGGCGCGCGCCTGCGCAGCGGCCGATGCGGGGACGCCACTGGCCGTGGCGGCCGCCGCGAGCAGGACGGTGAGGGCGAGGAGGACCGGGTGAATCGCGCGGAGCATCGCGGCGGGGACGGTATCACGGGCCGCGCCCGACGCGTGCACGGCCACGCTTCATGGACTTCGTCCCCGGGCACGCGCGGCCCCGGCGGCGTCGTCGGCCGTGCTACGACGGCGACGTGCCGCCGAGCCTCCACGCGCTCCTCGCCGCGGTGCTCCTCGGGGCCGCTGCGCTCGTCGTGCACCTCGCGGTGTGGCGCCGCGTCGCCCGCGCGTCGTCGACCACGCGCGCGTGGCGGCTGCTCGCGCTGCTGCCGCCGCTGACGCCGATCGCCGCGTGGCGGGCGGGGCTCCGCGGCGCGGCCCTCGCGTGGGTCGTCGCGGTCGCGCTCTACCTCGCGGTGCGCTGCCTCGCGCCGGCCTGAGCGCGTCGTCGCGGCCCCGCCCCTCGCCGCGCGGGAAGCGGGGCGTGCACGGCGGCGTGCTAGCCTCGCGGCCCCTTCGGCGGAGGCGCTCACGTGGCACGCGAGATCGGCATCGGGATGATCGGCTGTGGGGTCGTCGGGCAGGGCGCCCTCCGGCTCATCCGGGACAACGCGCGCAGCATCGAGGCGCGCCTCGGGGGCCGTCTCGTCGTCCGGCGCATCGCCGCGCGCGACCCGGGGCGCGAGCGCGATCCCGTCGTGCCGCGCGAGCTGCTCACCTTCGATCCGCAGGAGGTGCTCGACGATCCCAGCGTGGACGTCGTCGTCGAGGTCGTCGGCGGCCTCGACCCGGCGGGGCGCTACGTCCGCGAGGCGCTCGAGCGCGGGAAGAACGTCGTCACCGCGAACAAGATGCTGCTCGCCGAGCAGGGCCATGCGCTCATCGAGCTCGCCGAGGCGCGCGGCGTCGACCTCTACTTCGAGGCCGCGGTCGCGGGCGGCATCCCCATCATCCGCGTGCTCCGCGAGGCGCTCGCGTCCGATCGCATCCTCGGCCTGCGCGGCATCGTCAACGGCACGAGCAACTACATCCTCTCGCGCATGCACGACGAGAACCTCGGCTTCGCCGAGGCGCTCTCGGCGGCACAGGCGGCCGGCTACGCGGAGGCCGATCCCACCCTCGACGTCGAGGGCGGCGACGCTGCGCACAAACTCACGATCCTCACGACCCTCGCGTACGGCGCGCGCATCGCGCCCGCGCAGATCCCCACCGAGGGCATCTCCGGCATCGAGGCCGTCGACATCGCGTTCGCGCGGCGCTTCGGCTACGTCATCAAGCTCCTCGCCATCGCGCGCACGCTCGACGCGGCGGCCGGCTCCGATGCCCCCCTCGACGTGCGCGTGCACCCCGCGCTCGTCAGCGAGCGCAGCGTGCTCGCGAGCGTGTCGGGCGCGCTCAACGCCGTGTACGTGCAGGGCGAGGCGCTTGGTCCGTGCCTGCTCTCCGGGCTCGGCGCGGGCTCGATGCCGACGGCCGTCAGCGTCGTGAGCGACCTCGTCGACGTCGGCCGCAACATCTTCGCCGGCGCGCGTGGCCGCGTGCCGTCGCGCGCCTTCCGCGGCGAGCACCTCGTCGCGCGGCCCATCCGCGACATGGGCGAGCACACGGGCCGCTACTACCTGCGCTTCGCGGTGCTCGATCGCCCGGGCACCCTCGCGCGCATCGCGGGCGTGCTCGGCGCGTTCGACGTCTCCATCGAGCAGATGGTGCAGGAGGCGCGCTCCCCGTCGGCGCAGGAGCCCGTGCGCCTCGTCATCCTCACGCACGCAGCGCGCGAGCGCGACGTGCAGGCGGCGCTCGGCGAGATCGCGTTGCTCCAGCACGTCGTCGCCCGCACGCGCATGATCCGCATCGAGGACGTGTGAGACGGCCCGCGTCGCGTCGGGGCCCGGGCACGTCCGGGCGCACGCCCGCCGCGCGCGCGTTGCGTCGCCCCGGGGCGCACCGCAGAATCGCGCCGCCCCCGTGACCACCGACCTCAGCGGCTTCGGCGAGATCAACGCGCTGCTCGGGCGCGGGACGGAGTTCGAAGGGAAGCTCACCTTCGTCGGCCGCGTGCGGCTCGAGGGGCGTGTGCGCGGCGAGATCGTCGGCGACGACGTGCTCATCCTCGGCGAGGGCGCGGACATCGAGGCCGAGATCGAGGTCGGTACGCTCATCGTGCGGGGCGGCACGCTCCGCGGGAACGTCCGCGCCGCGCAGCTCATCGAGGTGCACGCCCCCTCGCGCGTCTACGGCGATCTCGCGGCGCCGCAGCTGCTCATCGACAAGGGGGCGCTCTTCGAGGGCCGCTGCACGATGGCGCAGCCGAGCGGCCCTGCGCGGCTCCCCCGCCCGCCCGAAGAGTGACGGCGGCACCCCCCGCTCGCGGCGAGGGCACCGGGGAGGCGCGACGGCGCCGGTCAGGCGCTGCGGCGCGCCGCGCGTCGACGTGCGCGGAAGACGCCGAGCGCCACGAGCGCGAGCGGCAGGGCGGCGAGCCGCGCGCCGCGGTCGCGGGGGCCGGGGCCCGCGCCGCTGCACGCGCACCCGCTGACGTCCGCGGCGAGCGGACGCCGGTCCGTGGGGCGCGGCGTCCGCGGCGGTGCCGGCGTCGGGGCGGTGCCGGCGTCGGGGCGTCGCCCGCGTCGCCGGCGCTGCCTCCGGCGTCGTTCGCGGGGGGCGCGCCTGCGTCGGCCTCGGGGACGCCTGCGTCCGCCGGGGTGCCGGCATCGGCGGCGGGCGGCGTCGCGGGGCGGCACACACGGCCGACGGCGAAGCCCTCGGCGGGCGCACGCCCGAGGCGCGCGAGCGTCTGGGGGCCGATGACGCCGTCGGCGTCGATTCGGTCCCCCGGGTGGTTCGCGTTCCAGAGGCGCTGGAAGGAGAGCACGCTGAGCGAGCGGAGGTCGGCCCCGGACCCCTCGAAGTGGACCGCGTCGCTGTCGGGGAGCGGGTGCGTGAAGCCCGCGCCGGTGAGCGCCCGGAGGCGCGCCGACCAGTTGTCGACGTCGATCGCGCGGCCCGTCTCGTGGTTCGAGCGGCCCGGCGTCGCGGCGACGCTGCACCCCGCGTAGAGCAGATACTGGTCGGAGAGCGTGCGGAGCGCCGAGTTGATGCGGATCTCGCCCGTCGCGGCGGCCCGGTACAGCGCGTCGCGGCCGGCCGGCGAGAGGTAGGGGTGCACGCGGCTCGAGGTGAGCGTCACGTTGCGGTGCTCGAAGCGGACGAGGCGCCCCTCCGAGAGGCAGAGCATCTCGGCGATCAACTGCCGACTGAGGGCCTCGGCGCCCGCCGTGCTGCAGCCGCCGCTCCCGGCGAGCGACGAGAGCGACAGCGCGCTCCGCGCCGCGCCGACGTCGTCGCCCTCGTGGCCCGTGGGCGTGAGCGCGGGCGGCGCTGCGGGGACCTCGCGCGCGTCGATCTCGCTGCAGCCGACGTCGCCCGCCGGCTGCGCGCAGCCGCCGAGCAGCGCGACCAGGAGCGCGGTGAGGGAGGCGGCGACTCCGAGGGCGCGCAGGCTCATGCGCGCGGGCGGGAGCAAGGGGCGCACCATGCCGAGAAGGGGCGCGCGGCCAGGGCCGAGGGCACGGGCGATGTGCGTGTAAGAGACTGAATTCATTGATGATACTTGGCGCGTGCGCAGGCGGTCCGGGCCGCGGCCGCCGCGCGCGCGGCGCGGGGATGGGGACGCATCGACCCCGGTGGGCGGGGGTGTGCAGGCCCCGTCGCGATGCCACGCCGCGGGTCGCGCGCCCGTCACGGGATCTGCCAGCCGACGAGCAGTTGCAGGTGCAGCGCCGCGTCGCTGCCCGAGCGGCCCTCGGCGAGTGTCCCCGGGCCCCCCTCGAAGGCGAGCGCGTACCGCTCGTAGCCGACGCGCGCCGCGTACGAGAGGCCGAATCCGAGCGCGCCGGAGAGCTCGCCGCGGACGTCGAGGCCCCACGCGGTCCCGTCCGTCCCGAACGCCGCGGCGAGGTCGCCCGTGCCGAAGGTGAGGCGGTAGCCCGCGCCCACACCGAGCGCGAGCGCGTCGCCCGCGAGCACGACGCGCGCGGCGACCCCGGCCCGCGCGTACGCGTAGCCGGAGGACGCGAACACGTCGTTCGCCTCGAGGGAGAAGCCGTCGTAGCCGCCGCCGAGCACCGGGCCTGCGGCGAACACCTCGTCGCGCGTCGCGAAGAGCCAGCCAACCTGCCCCGCGAGCCGCAGCGAGGCGGACGCGAGGGTCGCGCCAGCGCCCGCGATCTCCGAGGAGAGGCCCACCGAGTGCGCCCCCTCGAGGCCGACCAGCAGCCCCGAGGCGAGGCCGCCGAGCCGCGCGAACGGGCGCAGCTCGAGCGCCACCATCAACTCCGGGTAGAGGCCCGCGTCGTAGCCGCGGGCGCCGCCGTCCGCCGTGTTGATTCCTGCGCCGCGCGTGCGCGCGTCCACGCCCACGAGCGCGCGGAAGAAGGGCACCGCGCCCGGCGTGTGCGCGTCGTCGTCGTCGTCGTCGTCGTCGTCGCGTCCGTGTCCGTGTCGCCGGCCACGCGGTCCACGTCGTCCGTGCCGCCCTCGGCGCCCGGCGCCGCGTCGTCGTCGTTCCCGCCCGGCTCGCTGCCGCGCGCGCTGCGCGACGGGGCGAGCGCCATCTCGGCCTCGCGCACCAGCGCGAGGGCCTCCTCGCCGAGCGCGCGCTGCGCGGGACGGCCGAACGGCGGCCCTGCTTCGCGGACCGCGAGGTCGCGGCCCCCGACGTCGCGCACGACGATCGTCGTGCGGGCCCGGCGCCCGCGCCCGGTGACCGCCCCGCTCAGCACGAGCGCGGCCCCCGCGGATTCGGCCGCGCGCCCGGCATCCGCAGGGCTCGTCAGATCGAGGCCGGACGTGCGGGCGGCCTCTTCGACGTCGCCGAGGGGTACGAGCGGGAATGCGCCCTCGAGGCCAGCCACCACGGCGCGCCGTGCTTGGGCGCCGTCGCGTCCGCCTTCGAATTCGAGCACGACGGCGCTCGATTGCGCGGCGGCGGCGGAGGGGCCGAAGCCGAGGCTGAGCGCGAATACGGGGAGCGCCGCGGCGAGTGCGGGGACGAGGCGGGACAGGCGCATGCGGCGCAGATGGTAGCATCCGCAGCGCGTGCTGAGGGGGCACTGGCGACCCGACGCGCCCGACCCCAGACTCCCCCGCCGACCCGCCCCGAACGCCGGCGCGCGTGTCGCATCGCCCCCACCGCATCGCCCGCAATCCCGGAGGATCCCGCCCATGAAGCTGCTCGCCCGTACGCTCCTCGTCTCGCTCGCGCTCGTCGCCGTCGGCTGCGGCTCGTCCGAGGCCGCCGCGCCCGCCGCGCCCGCGCCTGCCGCCCCCGAGCCCGTCGCGGCCGCGCCCGCTGCCCCCGCTGCGCCTGCGGCCACCGTGAAGGACCTCGACGTTCCGGCGGTCGCGGCCCTCGTCGCCGCGCACAGCGGCACCGTGCTCGACGTGAACGGCCCCGAGACGCGCGCGACGTACGGCGTCGTCCCCGGCGCGAAGCTGCTCACCTCGTCCGCGCAGTTCGACGTCGCGACCGAGCTCCCGACGGACAAGGCCTCGCCGCTGGTCTTCTACTGTGCGAACTCCGAGTGCGGCGCGTCGCACCACGCGGCCGAGCGTGCGGTCTCGGCGGGCTATTCCGACGTCGGCGTGATGCGCGCCGGCATCGCAGGCTGGAAGGAAGCCGGGCAAGCGACCGAGGCCGCACCGCAGAGCTGACACCGTCGTCCACGCACGGCGTGCGCCCGGTCTCCCGTGCCGGCGGGCGCGCCCCGTGCGACCCTCGGCCCGTGGCGACTGGCAAGAAGGGCTCGCTCCCGATGTTCGGCGCGGCACGCCCGTCTGCGCCACGCCCACCGCCGCGCATCGAGGATGCCCGAACCGCGCTCGGCGGGCCGGGCGTGACCACGGCGCTCGCAGGCGCGCTCGTGCGGTTGCGCGTCGCGCCGGGGGGCGAGGCTGCGGGCGGCACGACGCTCGGCGCCGTGGTCTTCGCAGATGCGGAGCGCGCCGATGTGTGGATCGGCGAGGGACGCATCCGTCGCGTCGCGCACGAGGCGTGGGCGCCCGCGCCCGACGCCGCGGGCCACCCGCTCGCCGCGGTGGCGGCCGACGCGCGCGTGTACGCCGGCCTGCGCGAGGGCGCGCCGGTGCGTTTCGTGACGCCGGAAGGCGCCGCGCGCGAGGGCGCGCTCGTCGAGAAGTGCCGCTACGGTGGGCTCGTCCGCGAGGCGGATGGCCGCGTGCACGCGGTGAGCTTCCGGCGGCTCCTGCCCCCGGCGCGCGGCGCGCTCGACTGACGCGCGCGTCGTCGGCGACGTCAGCGCGCGTCGACGGCGGCTTCCGTAACGACTTCCATAAGCGCCGCGCGCATCTGCAGCAGCGCCTCGCGCGCCGCCGGCGGGGGGGCGTCGGCGAGGGCGTCCTCGATGAGCGCGCGAGCGAGCGCCGGGCGACGGTCGATCTGCTCGATCCGCGCGCCGAGGAGCGCGACCTCGGGGCGCGTCGGCTGCACGGCGCTCAGGGGCGCGAGGGCGCGCCGCGCGATCCCGGCCGAGCCCAGCACGAGCGCGACCTGAGCCTCGCCGAGCGGCGCGAGCGTCGGGTCGCGCGCGGCGAGCACGTCGGCGTCGGCGCGGGTCCGCCGGGCGCGCTCGAGGCGCGCCGCGAGGTCGCCCGTGACGAAGCGGCGAGACCCGCGGGCCTCGACCTCCGCGAGATGGGCCGTGGCGCCCGCGAGATCGCCCGCCAGCGCGCGGATGAGGACCGCGGCGAACTGCACCTCCATCCGCTCCGGGAACGACCGCTCGAGCGCGCCGATCTCGGCGAGCGCGCCGGCGGGGTCCCCGGTGCGGAGTCTCAGGAACGCGCAGGGCACGCCCACATCCGCGGGTGTCGCGCGCAGGACGGCGCGCGCGATCGCCGGGTGCGCCGCGTCGAACGTGTGCCCGCGGTGGCTGAAGCGCACGGGCCCGACCGCGCGGATCTCCTCGCAGAAGCGCCGCAACGCACGCAACCCCGCGTCGTCGTGATCGGGCGCGTCCTGCGCGGCGCGCGCGAAGGTCCGGGCGAGCAACGTCGCGCCGTCGAGGTCCGCGCCGCGGGCGTGCGCCGCCCGCTGACCGCGCGCGAAGGCGTCGAAGATGGCGTCGGGCTCCGTGGGGGGCAGGGCGGTGCCGTACTTGAGCCAGGCGACCGGGTCCGAGGGCGACGACGCCACGTCGAACCGCGCGAGCGCGAGGTCGCTCTCGAAGCGCCGTGCGCTCGTCCGCGTCGCGAGCGTGGCCGCCGCGAGGGCAAGCCCAGCGGCCGCGACGAGCCAGGGCGAGAGCCGCGGTGCGCGCGCGTCCACGGCGAGGAGCGCGCGCGTCGCCAGCGCACCGACGCCGAGCAGCGGCAGATACAAGAAGCGCTCGCTCGCCAGCGTCGAGGTGCCCGCGGAGACGACCAGCAGCGAGGGGATGAGCGGCACGAGCCAGAGCGCGGCGTCCGCGGCCGTTCCACGCCACCGTGGCGCGCGCACGGCGAGCACGCCGAGGGCGAGCACGCCGAGCAGCACCACGGCCCCGAGGACCACGAGCGCCTGCGGCACCGCGTCCGCACCGCCGAGCGCGCGTCGGATCGGCACGAGGTCGGTCTGCGGGGGCCACGGCGCGACCGTGTGCCGCGCATACGCGCCGAGCGCCGCGAGGTGCCCGAGCAGGATGCTCGGCGTCGCGAGCGGCCGCGCCGGGGCGGGGTAGGCGGCGAAGCGCGCGGCGGCCACGAGGGCCGCGGGGGCCGTCGCGACACCCACGGCGCGGAGCCGGCGCCCCCACGCGAGCGCCCCGCGTGTGCCGGGCGGCGCGAGCAGGGCCTCGTCGAGCAGCAGCAGCGCCGGCGCGACGACGGCCGACTCCTTGGCGAGCAGCGCGAGCGCGAAGAGCAGGCCTGCGCCAAGCCGTCGCGCGGTCGCCCCCCGATCGTCGCGCACCACGCCCGGCCACACGTTCAGCGCGCCCAACCAGCATGCCGCGGCGAGGGTCTCGGTCGCGCCGCTGATCCAGCCGACGGCCTCGGCACGCGTCGGATGCACGGCGAACAGCGCGAGTCCGACGCCGAGCGCGAGCGCCCGCCGCGCCGCTGCCCGCGGGTCCGCGTCGGCGCGCTCGGGAAAGCGGCGCGCGAGCCACGCGGCGGCGAGGCCGACGCAGAGCAGGTGCAGCGCGATGGACGCCGCGTGCCACGCGAGCGGCTCGAAGCCCGCGAGCCGGTGCAGCGCGAGGAACCAGGCCATCACGACGGGGCGGTAGAGCGAGGCGTACGTCGCCGAGATCCCCTCGGCGTCGACCGCGGCGTAGGCCCAGAAGGGCCGCGTCAGCAGATCCCACGCGCGCGCGGAATCGGCGAGCGCGTCGTTTCGAAGGATCAGGCTGACATCGTCCCAGACGAAGCCGTTCTCGACGCTCGGTCCGAAGGCGAGCGCCGCGAGGAGGATCGCGCCGAGCGCAGCGAGCAGCGAGGGCGGCGTCGACGAGGGCTGCGTCGGCGCGACGGCCGTCGACGCCGGGGACATCGACGCGGGGGGCGTCGCGGCGGCGGTCGCGGCGGACCCCTCCGCCGAGGCCCCCGGCGGCTCGGCGGCAACCGGGGGCGGACCGTGCGGGGGTGACGACACGGCGGCAGAATGTGGGCGCCCGCGCGCCACGTCGAGGGGGCGTCTCGGCGCGTTCACGGCGCGCCCGTCGTCTCCGTCGTCGTCGGCGATTCGTCCCGCACGCGGCGCGACGCCCGGTGGGCGAAGAGGACCTGCGCACGTGTGAGCGGCGATGGCCGACTTCCCGATCGTGCGAGCCACCCTCGAGGCCGTCAGCCCGGCGACACTCGACATATCCGAATGATTGCGTCACGCGACTCCGGCATGGGCCGCTGCTCTACGCAACGGGCATGGCCGACGACGACGAGAGACGGCGCCGCACGACTGGCACGCTGAATCCCACACATCCCGAATCCACATGCTCGCTGAGCGTGGGATTCGTCCGCGCCGCGCCCGCACGCGGAAACTCGTCGTCACACCGCATGCCGCCTTCTTCCGCGCGATCTTCTCGAGGCCCGATTCCGCCCTCGGACTCCTCCGCACGATGCTCCCGGAATCCCTCGCTGCGGGCCTCGATGCAGCGTCGGTGCGCGTGATGTCACCCGCGCACATCGATGGAACACTCCGCGTCTCGCAATCGGATGTCGTCGTCGCGGCGCGGCTGTTCGGGCGCGAGGTGCAGTTCGTCGCGATTCTCGAACATCGCTCTTCGGTCGAGCACCGCATGGCGCTGCGCCTGCTGCGCTATAGCGGCGAGACGTGGGCGCGCGAGAGCCCGCGACGCGGCGCGCTGCCCGACGTGATTCCCCTCGTCGTCTACGCGGGCAAGCGCCCGTGGACGGCGCCGCGCGACCTCGCCGGCCTGCTCGCGCCCACCGACGCACCCGCGCTCGCCGCGCTGCGTTCACCCTGCTTCTTCACTACCTTCTGACCGTCCTGCCGCCCGAAGAGCGTCCCATCGTCCACGACGTCGTCGCCGCGTTGCCCGATTCCGAAGAGGAGGACCCCATGAAGAAGAAGATCAAGACCATCGCCGACGCCCTCCGCGAAGAAGGCGCGGCCGAGGCCCGCGCGGAGTTCGAGGAGCGCCTCGCGGCCTCCGAGACGCGCGTCCGCGCCGAATCCGAGGCCCGCGGCCGCGCGAGCACCGTCGCGAAGCTGCTGCGCCCGAAGTTCGGCCCGCTGCCCGACGCCGTCAGCGAGCGCCTCGCGCTACGCCGGCGTCGCCGAGCTCGACGGCATCGCCGAGCGCCTGCTCTTCGCCGACACGCTCGACGCGGCGCTGGGCGTGGGGTGAAGTGCAGGCGATGCGGCGCCATGGCCGCACTCGGACGCGTACTCCCGTCGACCGATGCAGGCGCGCAATCTCGCCGGTCCGAACTACGAGCCATCGGACGACGAGTTGCGCGTGCCCCTTGCCCACGCCGGGGATCACGCGCGGGCGCGCCATGCACGAGCGCAGGGTCATCATCGAGGAGCGCGCCGTGCCGGGATGATACTGAGCCCGATGCTCACGTACGCGAGCCTCGGGGTTTGCCTCCTGCCGCGTGAAACGCGTACGCTGGCCAAGTCTCATGCCGACGGTGCTCTGGATCGCGGGCTTCCGTTTCCACTTCTACTCGAACGAGGGGCTCGAGCCGCCGCACATCCACGTCGAGCATGCGGACGGCGAGTGCAAGTTCTGGTCGGATCCCGTGCGTCTCGCGACGAATCGCGGCATTGGCGCGCCCGCCCTGCGCAAGATCGAGCGACTCATCTTCGAACACGAACCTCTGCTGCGGGGTGAAATACCGTGAGTTCCACCGACGCTGAGCTCGAGATTCTCGCCCGCCGCGTGTGGGTCGAAGGGCGCATGGTCTTCGTGGAACTCCACGATGGCCGTCAGCTGGGCTTCCCGGCCGATCGCTTCGTGCGGCTGCGTGACGCGAGCGACGACGCCCTCCGCGAGGTGCGTCTCCGCCTGAACGGCTACGCCCTCCGCTGGGACGCCCTCGACGAAGACCTCACCGTGCGCGGCATCCTCGAGGGACGCTTCCAACTCCCGCTCCCCGCGGACCACGCCGCCTGAGTCACGACGCGCGTCGATGCGCGGTCACGCGCGTCCGAGCGCGCGCACGCCGGCGTCGCCGAGCTCGACGGCATCGCCGAGCGCCTGCTCTTCGCCGACACGCTCGACGCGGCGCTGGGCGCGGGGTGATCGCGGCGCCGGTTTGTTTGTCGTACTCCTGCGAATCAAGGAGCAGTGCGCGCATTGATTTGGAGAGCCCTCCGCGTACTCGTTCTCACGTTGCGCGAAACGGCCGCCACCACACGCGTTGCAGCCTGCGCTGCGAAGGCGTGACGGTACGCCAAACAACCAGCCGGCTGGCTGTGTGCGCCGCGCGCAAGCGCTACGTGCGCGGCTTCTTCGCGAGTTCTTCGCGGAGCTCGGCGAGCTCCCGCTCCGCCCGCTCCGCGCGCTCTGCCTCTGCACGCGCGCGCTCGCTCTCGGCCCGCGCCCGCTCGGCCTCGGCGTCGCGCTCCGCCGAAACCTCCGCGAGCATGCGCTCGAGGCGGACGGCGACGTCCTGCGGCGGCAGCAGCTCGGCGTTCGCGTGGAAGAAGCGCAGGCGGGACTCCTGGATGCCCAGCTGGAGGCCGAGCACCTCGCTCGGATAGAGCCCCCCTGCGGCACGATGCGCGCGTAGGCGCGCGCGGTGCGTGACAGCAGCCGGTAGCCGAAGAGGTGCTGCCGCGCGCGGTCGTAGATGAAGTACTCGGGGATGCCGAGGCGCGCGTAGCGGGCCACGTTGGCCTCTGCGTCCTTCCTGCGATCGCCGCCGACGTGGACCTCGAGGACCCAGTCGAGCCCCTTGCCCTCGGCGCTCACCACCCACTTCATCCGGTCGTGGATCGGGACGTCGCGCACGGCGAGCACGTCCGGCGCGAAGCGCGCCTCGCCGGGGTAGTACGTGGTGAGCTCAGTGCTCACGTACACGGGTTCACAT
Source organism: Polyangiales bacterium (assembly GCA_964202905.1). Taxonomy (GTDB): domain Bacteria; phylum Myxococcota_A; class Polyangia; order Polyangiales; family JADJQN01; genus CAIUAC01. The sequence continues at coordinate 87,156 of CAXNJO010000010.1, read as the reverse complement.
CGCCGTCGATACCACTCGCGCAGCGTCGCGCGGACCGCGTCCTTCGCGTCGTAGTGCAGGTCGCCTTCGGGCGGCGACGCCTCGGCATCGGTCATCGCGGCGGGCAGCGACGCCACGACGTCTTCCCGTTCGGCGGGGGTGATCAACTCTCACGCGGCCTCCGTCGGTGCGCGCGGATGGACGTCGTCGACTCCCTGAGCGTCTCGCTCCATCGGCCGACCATCGCACGCCGCGCGCGGGGCTCCCAGCGCGTCCGCGGTTCACGCGAGCGACGCCGCCCTCCGCGAGGTGCGTCTCCGCCTGAACGGCTACGTCCTCCGCTGGGACGCCCTCGACGAAGACCTCACCGTGCGCGGCATCCTCGAAGGACGCTTCCAACTCCCGCTCCCCGCGGACCACGCGGCCTGAGTCACGACGCGCGCCGATGCGCGGCCCCGCGCGTGCGGACTCGCGCATGCGTGCGTCGCCGAGCTCGACGGCATCGCCGAGCGCCTGCTCTTCGCAGAGACGCTCGACGCGGCGATGGGTGGGGGGCGAGCGGGGTCGCTCTCACGCCGATTGTCACGCGCTCTGCGACCACAGTCGTCGTACCGGTCGGCAAACATCCGAACAACGCGACACGCAACATCGACGGACCCGGGGTCCAGCGTCCGCCGGACTCATCGACCATGGGGACCGCATCGGCCGCGTCGAATGCGGCCGATGCGATTTCCTTCAGCGGGTCAGACGCACTCCGGGAGATCCGGGAAGATCGCGCAGCAGGTGGGATCCGGCGCCATCGCACAACAAGCCGGGTCGGTGTCTGGATCGCACACAGCGCACTCCGGGATATCTGGGAACGCTGCGCAGCAGGCGTCGGTCGGAGCCGCCGCGCAACACGCCGCGTCGGTGAGCGGATCACACGTCGTCGCGCACTCCGGGATGGACGGGAACGCCGCGCAGCAAGCGTCGGTGGGGGTCGCCGCGCAACAGGCCGCGTCGGCGAGCGGGTCGCACATCATCGCGCACTCCGGGATGGACGGGTGGGCTTCGCAGCAGGCGGCGTCCGGTGCCGCCGCGCAGCAGGCTGCGTCGGTGAGCGGGTCACATCCGCATTCGGGGAGAGTCGGATCGACGTCACAGGCGTCCGGGCAGGTGAGCGTCCCGTCGGGGAGCCAGTCGATCTCGCCGTCGCCGTCGCAGTCGAGCTCCGACAGATCGGGGACCCCGTCGCCATCGTCGTCGAGATCCAGGTCGTTGGTCATGCCATCGCCATCGGCGTCCGGATCGCTGAAATCGAAGATGCCGTCGCCGTCTTCGTCCTGCAGGTCGTCGTCGATGCCGTCGCCGTTGCAGTCCGGATCGTCGGTATCGAGAATGCCGTCGTTGTCATCGTCGAGGTCTGCGTCGTCCGCGATTCCATCTTCGTCGCTGTCGAAATCGATCTCGTCGTCGGTCCCGTCACCGTCGTCGTCCTCGTCGTCGACGTCGAGGATGTCGTCGCCGTCGTCGTCCGGATCGGCGAAGTCGCAGATTCCGTCGTTGTCGACATCCCCATCCGCCTCGGCGTCGTCGCTCCCGTCGCCATCGTCGTCGAGATCAGCGAGGTCGTCGATACCGTCGTCGTCATCGTCGTCGTCTTCGAAGTCGTCGATGCCGTCGAGGTCCGAATCGAAGTCTGCGAGCAGATTGAATTCGCCGATGGCGACTCCAATCGTGACGTTGATCGTGATCACTCCGAGGACGATTGCGCCGTCGTCGAGCAGTCCGGCGCGCGCGGCCCCCGGAGCGCTCTCGGTCAGTGCTGCGCCGCCGCGGCGGCCGGGGAACTGACCGACGTTGGGCGCGCCCGGCGCGGGCGCGGCGCCGAGCGACGCAATGGCGCGCCCTCGCGCATCATAGAAGCCGAGCGCGAAACGCTCGTTCGGAATGGCGATTCGGAACGCCCCTCCCGTGACCGGTGCGGACGTCGCGCGACCGGATGCCGTGATGGCGCGAACGCTCTTAACGTTCGCGTCCGAAACGGTCCCGCGTAGTGCCGACGCCGAGCCCGTAAGGGCCGGTGGGCGTGGCGCGTCGTTCGAGCACGCAGCGAGCAGTGTGATGAGCAAGAACGCGGAGAACTGTTTCATTGCGAAGTTCCTCGTCGAGCGGTTGAACGTGGGAGAGCCGCGGTGTTTCAGGTGGCGCTCGTGCAAACGGGGTGTGAACCCGCGTCGTCGGCGCTGCCGGGAACCGCCCGACACCGCCATGCAGGAGGGGATTCAACGCAATGCGTCTATAAAAGTCAACGCATTGCTCACTTTCGCGGCGTGGGGTGCGGCGGTCTGCTGCGCGCTCTCTCGTCGCGCGATGCCCTACAAAACGAACGACAAGGCCGAGGCGGACGCGCTGCGGCGCGTGCTCGGCCGGCGGATCCGCGACGGGCGCGAGGCGCGCGGCTGGTCGCAGGAGTGGGTCGCCGAGCAGGTGGGCGTCGGGGCCGAGATGCTGAGCCGCTACGAGCGCGGCGTGCTCTTCCCGAGCCACCTCACGCTGCTGCGGCTCGCGCGGACGCTCGGCACGACGACGGACGCGCTCTACGGCGTCGACGCGGCCTCGCGCGTCGCGGCCGAGGATGCGCTTCTCCGCGACTTCGCGCGGCTCGATGCGGCGCAGCGCGGGGCGGTCGACCTCATCGTGCGCGACCTCGCGGCGCCGGGCCTCGCGGCACGTCGGCCGATCGCGTCGGTCGGCGGCGACCACACCGCGGACGCGGCAGCGAGCACGTCGCCGTCGAAGCCACGGCGCGGCGGCGCAGGGGCAGCGAAGGGCGCGACGAAGCGGCGCTGACGCGCGCTTGGACTACTGCGAGACGACGAGCGCGACGTCGTCGAAGTCGTCGTCGGAAATCGCGCCGGCGCGCACGCAGCGCACGCGGCCGGCCGGGTCGACGAAGACGTGCACGGGGATGCTCGCGCCGCCGTCGAGGCCGAGCGCCGCGAGGTAGTCGGCGACCGCGCCCGGTTCGGCCATGCGCACGCTGCCGCGCACCTCGGGGTGCAGGCCGGCGTACTGCGCGACCTCGTCGCCCGAGGCGTCGACCGAGAGCAGCTGCACGTCGACCGGAGTCCCCGCGCGCGTGAGCCGCTCCTGCCACTCGAACACGCGCGGCATCTCGCTCACGCAGGGGCGGCACCACGTCGCCCAGAGGTTCAACCACTGCCAGCGCCCGGGCGCGCGGGCCGGGGGCGAGGCGCCATCGGCGAGCGCGGGCCACGTGAAGGCGGGCGCCGATGCGGCGTCGGCGTGCACGTCGCAGAAGTCGTCGATCGAGCCGCGGGGCCCGCGGGCACGCACCGCGTCGACGCGGCGGAGCGGGGCCGCGGCGGGGCCCGTCGCGTCGTCCCCGCAGCCCGCGAGCGCAGCGCAGAGCGCGAGGGCTCCCCAACGCGCGCGCGCCCCGCGGCCTGCGGCGGGCACGGTGTCCGCGCGAGCCGTCACAGCCGACAATCGATCCACGCGATGAACGCGCTGCGGTTGAGGGTGCGCGCGTCGCACTCGCCCGCGTTGCCGCTGCGCTGCCAGGCGCAGAACTGCGCGTCGAGCTGCGCGTACTCCTCGCCGAGCCAGAGCAGCCCGACCTCCTTGTCGAGGTCCGGGTCGTGGAACGTCGTGCGGAGGTAGTTCATCACGGCCTCGGCGCGCTGCTTCGAGAGGTCGCGGTTGTGCGCGTCGTTGCCCTCGGGCGAGGCGCGCGCGACGACGAAGAAGTAGCTCGCGCCGCGCTGGTCGGCGAAGAGGCGGTTGACGAGCGCGATGTCGCCGGCGTCGAGCTCCGCGCGGTCGAAGTCGAACTCGATGATGCCCGCGCGCTCGGCGAGCGGCGTGAAGAGCGCGTTGAAGTCGTCGCCGCTCATCGTCGCGACGCTGCGCGCCTGCACGGGCTGACAGCCGCGCACGCCGCCGCCGTCGCCGATCAGGCCGCAGCTCTGCAACACGCGCCGCAGCACGCGCTTGAGGTCACCGTTGCAGTAACCGACGTCCGCGGCCGCCGCGATGGCGACTTCGCCCTCGGCGCCGGCGGACCCGTCGGCCGTGGCGGTCTCGGCCTGCGCGAGGCGGCGCTTGGCCGAGTGCACCCAGCTGGCGACGAGCACGGTCGGGGTCATGAGCAGCACCAGCCCGACGAGGGCGGCGGCGATCGTGCGCGCGGGGGTCATCGTCCGCTCCGGGCGAGAAGCTGGGTGAGGGCGTAATCCATGCCGAGATCGGTGTCCTCGTCGCAGAGCTTCTGGCCCTCGACGTAGAGCTGCGGCGTCAGCACCGGCAGGCGGTTCGCGACGGCCCAGCGCAGCGAGCGGTTCAGGCGCGCGCGCACCGCGGGCGTGCCGAGGCACGCGGCGACCCGCGGGAAGCGCTCGCGCACGAGGCGCGCGGCGGCCTCCGGATCGCGCTTCGCCGCCTCGCGGATCCGCTCGCCTTCGGCGAAGGCCCAGGCGAGCACCTCGGGCGCGGCGTCGCCTGCGCACAACACCGCCTCGCTGACGGTGCACGCGCCGGGGTGCACCGGCTCATCCACCATCCAGTTGCAGGTGCTGTCGAGTGGAAACAGCAACACCTTGCGCGCGAGCGCCTCGTCGAGGCCCGACGCCGAGAGCCGCGCTTCGAACGCCGAGCACGAGGGGCAGAGGGGATCGAGCACTTCGATCGCCGCGCGGCCGCCCGGCGGTGCGCCGAGGGACACCATCAGACCGCCCGGATCCGCGGGCTGCGCGAGCGTGCCGCAGGTGCCCGCGTAGCGCGCGTAGTCGGGGAGCGTCGACGCATACACGCCGGCAGGCACGAGCACGAAGGCGATGCCGAGTCCCGCGGCCGCGCTGAGCGCCCCCGGGGAGAGCGGGTCGGCGCCGCGATCGCGGGCCGGGTCGTAGGCGCCCGCGGGGAGGGTGTCCGCCGCGCCCGTCGCGTCGGGCACACGCGCGCCGAGCGCCGGGCCGCGGCTCGCCCGGCGCCACGCGACGAGCGCCGCCACGAACCCGACGACGCTCGCGACGTAGATGCCGATGCAGAGCTTGCACGCCGCGCCGAGCGTGAAGAGCGCGATGCCGCCCATCACGAGCGTCGCGAGGAGCGGCAGCGTGTTCGCGGCGAAGAGGAAGAGCGTCGCGCGGCGATCCGTCTCGCGTCGCGTGATCAGCAGGTAGCCCGCCCAGAACGCGAGGAAGGCGAAGACGCCCATCGCCGGGAGCGAGATCGGCAGACCGCCCCAGAGCTGCGTGCGGAGCACCGACGAGTACGGGCTCATCAGCGTGACGTGACAGCCCGTGCCGGCGGCCTCGGTCGAGGCGAGGCCGGGGATGAACGAGCAGTGCAGCCCGTGGACCTGCCGGTCGAGGTGCTGCGCGAAGTCGTAGGTGGAAAACGCCGAGAAGAAGAGCCCCGCGAGGGCGGAGGCGGTGACGACGACGAGAAACGGACGGGGCTTCACGGGGACCTCGCGCGGACCCTCACCCCGCGGGGTCGGGGTGTCAACTTGCGGGCGCGTGCCCGCGCGGTGCGTGCGGTGCGAGCCTCCCGGTGAATCCCCGGGTGCGTGCGTGCGTCGATCGGTGCGCCGGGCCACAGTGTGTCCCGACGCGTCGACCTTCCCCCCGAGGTGCGCATGACCCGCCCGCGGTCCGCTCCCCCCGCCGTCTCCGTTCCGCGATTCGCCCGTTCGCTGCGCGTCGCCCTCGCCGGGCTCGCGCTCGCCGGGCTCGTGCACGTGCTGCCGGCCGTCGTGGCTGCGCAGGCCGCGCCCGCCGAGCTCCCGAGCGCGACCGCCGCGCGGCTCGCCGACCACCGCGTCGAGCTGCGCGAGGTATCGGCCCCGGGGACGCGCGTGCGCTCCGGCCGCGCGACGGGGCTCGTCGACGCGCCCGCCGAGCTCGTGTTGCGCGTCGTGCAGGACTACGCGCGGTACGCGGAGTTCCTGCCCAATTTCCAGGCATCCCGCGTGCTGTCGCAGCGCGGCGCGCAAGCGGTCGTCTACCTCGAGGCGGGCGTGCTGCACAACACGACCACGCTCTGGGCGCAGATGCGCCTGCGTCCGCGCGCGCCGGTGACGAACGCGGACGGCACGACCACCTGGCGCGTCGAGGCCACGATGGTGACGGGGAACGTCGAGCGGATGGCCGCGCTCTGGGAGCTCACGGCCGTCGACGGTGGCGCGCGCACGCTCGTCTCGTTCGAGTTCCTCGTCGAGCCGGATCTGCCGTTCCCGTCGAGCGTGATGACCGGCCAGAACGTGGCCGCGGCGCGGCGCACGCTCGGTCGGCTCCGCGCCCGTATGCAGGAGCCGCGCTTCGCCGTCGCGGCGCGCTGAGCGAGCGTCCGCCGTCCGCGCGGTGGGCGCCGCAGCGAACGCGCCCCTTCCGCGTCACGCCCGGATGCGCGTCGCGCGCCTCACGCGGGGCGCACAGGCCTCGTCGCTGTCGCGGTGCGCGCCGGGGCGAGCGCCGCGCCGTCATGTCGCAGCAGGATGCGCTTGAGCCCCTCGACGGCCACGAGGTAGGCGAGCGTCACGCCGAGCAGCAACGCGAGCAGCGAGGGGGGCAGGGGCACGAAGCCGAGCGCGGAGGCCTGCGGGATCCACGGGGTCGCGAGCGCGAGGCCCGCGACGGCGACGCTGGAGATCACGAGCCAGCGACCGGGGCGACTGCGGTAGACGGGCCGCCGCGTGCGCACGACGAGCGCGACGGCGACCTCGGTGAGCAGCGACTCCACGAACCAGCCGGTGCGGAACGTCTCCGGTGTCGCGTGCGCGACGGCGAGCAGCAGGGCGAAGGTGAGCAGCTCGAAGACGGAGCTGAGGGCACCGAAGGCGAGCATCGACCGCCGCAGCGCCGGCAGGTCCCAGCGGTGCGGGGCCGCGACCTGCTCGGCGTCGACGTCATCGCCTGCGATGGCCATCGCGGGTAGATCCGAGAGGAAGTTGTTGAGCAGGATCTGCGCGGCGGTGAGCGGCAGGAACGCGAGAAACGCCGACGCGACGGCCATGCTGAGCATGTTCCCGAAGCTCGCGCTCTGCGTGGTGTAGAGGTACTTGAGCGTGTTGGCGAAGCTGCGTCGGCCGGCGAGGAGCCCCTCGCGGAGCACGGCCAGATCCGGCTCGAGCAGGACGAAATCCGCGGCCTCGCGCGCGACGTCCACCGCGCCGTCCACGGAGATGCCGACGTCGGCGGCGTGCAGCGCGGGCGCGTCGTTGATGCCGTCGCCCATGTAGCCGACGATGTGCCCCGCCTTGCGCAGGGCGAGGACGACCCGCTCTTTCTGTCGGGGATCGACCTCGGCGAAGACGGTCGTGCGCTCGGCGACGACGGGGAGCGCGTCGTCCGACAGCCGATCGAGCGCGTCGCCCGTGAGCAGCGTCGGGGCGGGCGCGGGTCGGCGTCGGGCGTCGCGCCGAGGCGGAGCTGCACGATCACGCCGAGCGCGGCCATCTCGCGCGCGCCCCGCGCGAGCGTCACGGCGACGATCGCCGGGAGCATCTCGGGCGCGATGCCCACCGCGAGCGCGACCGCGACCGCGAAGAGCAGCGACTCGAGCGCGGGCTTGTCGGCGACGACGTGCAGCGCGAACACGAGCAGCACGAGCACGCCGACGACGCGCGTCAGCAGCAGCCCGAAACGCCGCAACCCGCGCTCGAAGTCCGTCTCGGGCGCGCGCAGCACGAGGCGGTGCGCGATCGCCCCGAGCTCCGTGCGCGCCCCGGTCGCGACGACGAGGGCCGTCGCCGTGCCGCTGCGCACGCTCGTGCCGAGGTAGATGAAACCGCTGCGCCGCGCGAGGGGCGCGTCCGCCGCGCTCGGGCCGGGCTGCTTCTCGACGGGCCACGGCTCGCCGGTCAGCGTCGCCTCGCTGACGTGGAAGTCGCGCGCCTCGAGGAGCGTCGCATCGGCCGGGACGAGGCTGCCGGCCGAGAGCCGCACGAGATCGCCGGGTACGAGCGTGTCCGTCGGCACGAGCCGCGCGACCCCGCCCCGCACGACGTTGACGTGTGTGCGCACGCGCGCGCGGAGCCGCGCGACGGCGGTCGAGGCGCGCCGCTCCTGCGCGAGCGAGACCGCCGAGCCCAGGAGGAGGATCGCGGCGATGACGACGGTGTCCCGCCACTCACCCACGGCCGCCGCGACGACCGCCGCGCTGCCGAGGAGCAGCGTGAGCGGGCTGCGCAGCTGCCGCACGATCGCGCGACCGAGCGTGTCTTCGTCCTGGTCCCGCAGGGTGTTCGGGCCGAGCGCAGCGAGGCGCGCGGCGGCCTCGTCGTCGTCGAGGCCCGCGGCCGAGGAGCGCTGCGCGGCGAGGGCCTCGGCGGGTGTGAGCGTCCATGTTGGCGGCGCGGGCGGCGAGGCGGAGTCGGTGCCCGTGCGCGCCATCGTCGGCGCGCCTCAGGCCGCCGGCTGCGCGCCGGCGCTCGTCCGCGCGGGCGCGACGTCGCCGAGCAGCGCGTCCGTCAGCGCGTCGACGAGCCCGCGGAAGCGGTAGCGCCCGAAGCTCGCGCCGCTCGTGAGCCAGTCGACGTGACGTGGCGGGGTCTCGTCGTCGCGGAAGTGTCCGACGACGTCGAGGTGGTCGCCCTTGCCGGCCCAGAGCAGCTCGCCCCAGAGCATCGAGCGTGTCGGCACGACGCCGTCGCACCACGTGTCGTCGATGTCCGTGCCGAACGCCGCGCGCAACACCGCGGCTGCGGCCTCGCTCGGGGGCGGGTATGCGTAGCGCGGGACGACGCGGCTCGTGACGCCGTAGATCGTGGCGTACGCGGTCGCGGTGAACGCGCCGAACGGCGAGCGCGCCTGCCGCACGAGCCGGCCCGGCGCGGGCGGCGGCGAGGCCGCGGCGGTGCAGCCGTAGAAGACGCCCGGCGCATCGGCGGCGACCGCGTTGAAGAGGTCCATCGCCTCGGGGGTGATCTGCACGAGGCCGCCCTGGTCGTGGCGGATTCCGTCGAGCCAGCGTGCGACCTCGTCGCGGCCGCGGTCGCCGATGAAGCGGAGCACGAGATCCGTCGCGCGGTCGAGGAGGCGGATGTCGATGCCGAGCGCTTCGTCCACCGAGCCGATGGCCGCGACGAGCGACGAGAGCGCGGAGAGCCCCGGCGCGCCCACGCCGAGCGTCGTGACCGTGAGCAGCGAGAGCAGCGTGAGCAGCCGCGTCCCCGACACCGTCGTGAAGAACGCCGCGAGCGGCGTGCCGTGGTGGGGCGTGTCGATCGTGAGCACGGTGCGGGCGCGGGTCCGCCAGAGGAGCGCATCGGCCGGGACGTCGAGCCGCACGGAGGGGGAGAGCACGAGCCGCGCGTCGAGCCCGCCCGTGGAGTGACCGATCAGGTGGATCGGGCCGCCCTCCGTGCCGCCCGCGCTCCGCGCGATCGCCTCGGCGACGACGTCCGCGCGCCGCCGGATGGAGGCGGTCGGCGGCGGCTGGATCACCTCGAGCGAGAGGGGCACGCCGAGCTCCGCGAAGCGCGCGGCGAGCGCGACCTCGAGGTGGCCGAAGTACTCGTAGCCTGCGAGTCGCCCGAAGCCGAACATCCCGGGCACGAGGTACACGCGGTGCAGCTCCTGGGAAGCGGGCGCTCGCATCGGGTTCTGGCGTAGCACGCGCGGCACGGTAATCTGCGCGCCCCATGCCCGCCCGCCCGCCCGCGCTCCCGCTCCGCCTGCTCGCCGTCGCGCTCGGTCTCGCGGCGGTGCTCGGCGCGGGCTGCGAGGACGCCGAGCGCAACGAGGCGCAGCTGCTGCTCGATCGGCTCGCGCGGGTCGAGGACGACGGCCCCGTCGCGCTGCGGCGGCGCGCGCTCGACTCCGTCGGGCGGCTGGGGCTCGCGGCGCCGGAGGTCGTGCGTGTCCGCGACGCCTGCGTCCGCGCGCACGACGCGCTGCTCACGGCCGAGCAGGAGCAGGAGGGGGCCCGCGCCGCGCTCGAGCGGGCGACGGCGAGCGGCGCGCAGCTCGCCCCGGACGCCGCGGAGCGCATCGCGGGCGCCATCGCCCGTTCGGATCAGGCGATCGCCCGCTCGCGCGCGCTCTTCCCGGCCTGTCAGGACGGCCAGCGCAGCCTCGCGCTGCGCTTCGGCGGGCGTGCGCACGCGCCGTAGCGGGGCCATCCTGCCGGCCCGGAGGTCGCCCGTGCTCTGCAGTCGCCGCCTCGTCGCTCGCTGGTTCCCTGCCGTCGTCCGGCTGCTCGTCGCCGCGTCCCTCGCCGCCTCGCCCGCGTGCGGCGGCGGGGCATCCACGGAGGGCGGCGACGTGCCGGGCGCCGACGCCCCCGCGGCCGCGGTGTCCGAGGCCGCGGTCGTGCGTCCGCCCTTCGCGGTGCGCGGCGATCTCGAGGGCTTGCTGCTCGTCTGGTTCGATGAGGAGGGCCCGCACCCCGCGCCGCGCCGCGCCGACGTGCCCGACGCGCATCGTCAGTACGTGCGCGTCGAATCGCTCGCGGTCGCGCCCGAGGCGCGCCTCGACCCTGCGTGGGTCTACCTCGCGGACCTGCGGGCGCCCGGCGCGGACGGCAGCTACGTGGTGCGTCGCGTGGCCCGCGCGTCCTTCGAAGCGCTGCTCGCGGACGCCCGCGGCGCCGCAGCGGCCACGGCCGCGCAGACGGGGGACGCGAGCGCCGACGTCGTCGTCTACGGCGCCTCGTGGTGCGGCGCGTGCCGTCAGGCCGAGGCGTACCTGCGCTCGCGCGGCGTCCCCTTCGTCGAGAAGGACGTCGAGCGCGACCCGGGCGCGCAGCAGGAGATGATGCAGAAGGCGGCCGCGCAGGGTCTCCGCCCGACGGGCATCCCCGTGATCGACGTGCGTGGCCGGCTCCTGCTCGGCTTCGACCGCGGGGCGATCGACCGGCTGCTCGCGCAAGCGCCCGCGCGCCCGCCGGCCGTGTCGCCGCCTGCGGCCGTGCCCGCTCCCTTCGCGCCGCCCGCGCCGGCACCGTTTGTACTCCCGCCCGCGCCGCCCACCGGGGCAAGCGGCCAGACGCTCTGATCGGCGCGACCGCCCCGGACACGCGCCGCGCCGTGTGCGCCGCGCGCTGAATGACGGTTCAGCCCTGGCTGCCCTCGCGCCGACGCCGCGGCTTGTAGAACACGCGCACCGGGGTGCCCTCGAAGCCGAACGCCGCGCGGATCTGGTTCACGACGTAGCGCTGATACGAGAAGTGCACCGCGTCCGGGTAGTTCGCGATGATCGTGAACGTCGGCGGCGAGACCTGCGTCTGCGTGACGTAGTAGAGCCGCACGGGCTTGCCGCGATGGACCGGGGGCGGGTGCCGGTCGAGCACCTCCTCGAAGAAGCGGTTCAGCTGCGCGGTCGTGATGCGCTTGCCGTGCGCCTCGACGGCGGCCTCGATCGCGGTGAGGAATTTCTTCACGCCGCGCCCCGAGCGCGCGCTGATCCGCAGCAGCGGGGCCCACGGCACGAAGGCGAGCACGTCGCGGGCGCGCGTCGTGGCCTGGCGCTGCGCGGCGTCGTCGAGGAGGTCGCACTTGTTGAGCGCGATCACGATCGCGCGGCCGCGGTCTTCGGCGAGGCCGATGATCTTCGCGTCCTGCTCGGCGACGCCGACGCTCGCGTCGAGCAGCAGCACGACGAGGTCGCTGCGCTCCATCGAGCGGATCGCCTGCAGCACCGCGAGCGATTCGACGCTCTCGTCGACGTGGCTCTTGCGGCGGATCCCGGCGGTGTCGATGAGCACCAGGCGGCGGCCGTCGCGCTCGAGGAGCGCGTCGACGGCGTCGACCGTCGTGCCGGGGCGGTCGTCGACGATCTGGCGCTCCTGCCCGAGCAGCCGGTTGACGAGGGACGACTTGCCGGCGTTGGGCTTGCCCGTGATCGCGACGCGCGCGACGCCGTCGAGGCGCGGCAGCGTGGCGAGCGCCTCGGCGGGCGGCAGCGCGTCGAGCACGGCCTGCTCGAGGTCGCCGGTGCCGTGGCCGTGCAGCGCCGAGACGGGGATGAGCGTCTCGACGCCGAGGCGGTAGTAGCTGTTCGCCTCGAGCGCGAGGCGCGGCGTGTCGCTCTTGTTCGCGACGAAGATCACGGGCTTGCGGCTCTCGCGGAGCAGCCGCACGGCCTCGCGATCCGCGGTCTGCGGCTCGACCGAGGCGTCGAGCACGCACACGACGAGATCGCACTCGGCGAGCGCGAGCCGCACCTGCCGCGCGATGCTGCCCATCATCGGGTCGTCGCTCTCGGGGTCGAAGCCACCCGTGTCGACGAGGACGATTTCGCGTCCGTACATGAGCGTGTCGGCGTAGTGCCGGTCGCGCGTGACGCCCGGCGTGTCCTCGACGATCGCGAGCCGCCGCCCCGCGAGGCGGTTGAAGAGGGTGCTCTTGCCGACGTTGGGGCGACCCACGATCGCGACGAGGGGCCGCGCGAACACCGCGCCCGCCGGCAGCGGCCCGAGCGTGCGGCGACGCTGCCCGCGGGAGGCCCGCGCGACGCTGCGCGGGTCCGGGGCCTCCGTGGGCTCGGTGCCCGCGGCGAGCGCAGCCTCCTGCTCGACCGCCGTGAGTGCGGCTTCCTGCTCTTCCGTACGACGATGGCGCTTGCGGGTCACGACGGCCTTCCGGCGCGTGCGCCGCGCGTGGCTGGGTTCTCGGGGCGCGTCTTGTCTCCGCGCGCAGGGGGAGTCTTCGTGCGCGTCGGCTCGCCGCGCGTGGCTGGTTTCTCGGGGTGCGTCTCGTCGCCGCGCGGAGGCGGGTTCTTCGCGCGGGTCTTCTCGCCGCGCGGGGGCGGGTTCTTCGCGCGGGGCTTCTCGCCGCGCGTCTTCTCGGCCCGCGTCGCCGAGCCCGAGACGGCGTCGCTGCGGAGCACATCGCGCACGCGCGACTCGACGTCCGTCCAGCCGGCGACGACCTTCACCCAGAGCCGCAGCATCACCTGCTTGCCGAGCATCCGCTCGATCCCGATGCGCGCGCCCGTGCCGATCGCCTTCAGCATCGAGCCGCCCGCGCCGATCACGATCTTCTTCTGCGAGTCCTTCTCGACGATGACGGTCGCGTCGATCCGCACGAGGCTGCCCTCGTCGGAGAAGCCCTCGATGAGCACCGCCACCGAGTGCGGGACCTCCTGCCGGGTCTTCTGGATGACCTGCTCCCGCACGAGCTCGGCGACGAAGAAGCGCTCCGGCCGGTCGGTGACGAAGTCGTCGTCCTCGTAGAGCCTGCCCTCCGGCAGGTGCGGGCGCAGCACCTTCACGAGCGCCTCGAGGTTGTCCCCGCTCCGCGCCGAGATCGGCACGAGCGCCGCGAAGTCGTGCTGCGTCGCCCAGAGCTCCAGCAATGGGAAGAGCGCTTCCTTGCGGGGGAGGCGGTCGATCTTGTTGATCGCCAACACCGTCGGGCGGCCGGCGGCCTTCACGGTGGCGAGCACCTCGAGGTCCGCGGGGCTCGGGGCCGCGGGCGTGCCCGACTCGAAGCGGGCGGGGACCTCGACCAACATCAGCACGACGTCCGCGCCGTCGAGCGCGCCCTTCGCGGACTCGACGAGCGCGCGGCCGAGCGCGTTCTTCGGGCGGTGCAGCCCCGGCGTGTCGAGGAGCGCGAGCTGCGTCGGCGGGTCTTCCGAGAGGTACACGCCGAGGATGTGCGTGCGCGTCGTCTGCGGCTTGCTCGCGACGATGGCGAGTTTCTGCCCGAGCAGCGTGTTGAGCAGCGTCGACTTGCCGACGTTCGGGCGACCGACGATGGCGCAGCGGCCTCCGCGCAGCGGCTCGTCGCTCGGCTTGGTGGGGCGCGCTCGGCGACCTCTCTCGGCGGGGGGCGTCGGCATGGGGGCGCGAGCGTAGCAGGCGCGGCGGACCGCGCCTCTTGACGCGCTCGGCGCGGGTGGGACGCTGCGGCCGATGGGCGTCGGCTCGATCGTGCTCGGGGTGCTCGCGCTGCTGATGATGTTCGGCGGCATCGTGCTGACGTGGCTGCCCGGCGTCGGGAGCGTGCTCTCGTTCGGTGCGCCCGTCGTCGCGCTCGCCGGCGCCGTGCTCGGCGGCCTCGCGATGTCGCGCTCGAAGCAGGAGGGCGGGACGGGCGGCGCGGGCCTCGCGGGCCTGATCACCTCGATCGTCGCCTTCTTGCTGGGGTTGGTGTTCGCCCTCACGTGCGGGCTCTGCAACGCGCTCTGCACGGCGGGCATGGTCGCGGGCCCACGGCACCGCGGCGACGGCGGGGTCTCCTGGAGCGTCGGCAGCGGGCGGCCGCCGCCCTGGCTCGTGCGCGGCGACGGCGGCGTCGGTCTCCTGCCGCCGCTCCCCGCTGCGCCGCCTGCGCCGGACGCACCGCCCAGCCCCGATGCGCCGCCTGCCGCTGCGCCGCCTGCCGCGGATGGGCCGACGGGGGGGCCGCCGCCGCCCGCGTTCCCGCCCCCGCCGATCGCGCCCCCCGCGCCTGCGCCCCCGTCCGCGCCGCGCTGACGTGCACCCGATCTTGTTCGAGGTTCCGGTGCCCGGCGGCGTGCGCCCGGTCGGCGCGTACGGCGTGCTCCTCGCGCTCGCGCTGCTCGTCGGCGGTGCGGTCTTCGTGCGGCGCGCGGTGCGCGCGGGGCTCGATGTCGGGCGGGTGACGGCCGCGCTCGCGCTCGGCGTCGCAGGCGCGCTCGCAGGGGCGTGGCTGCTCTTCGTCGCGGTCGAGGTGTTCCGCTCGGGGGACTGGCTCGTCGCCGTCGAGCGCGGCGGGCGCGTCTTCCTCGGCGGACTGCTGGGCGGGGGCGTGTCGCTCGCGCTCGCGGCGCGCGCGCTCGGGCTGCCGGTGACGACCCTCGCCGACTGCGCGGCCCCCGCGCTGCCGCTCGGCCACGCGATCGGGCGGGTGGGCTGCCTGCTCGGCGGGTGTTGCTTTGGCGCGCCGTGGGACGGCCCGCTCGCGATCACCTACACCGACCCGCGCGCGCCCGGGGCGCATCCGGCGGTGCCGCGCCACGCATGGCCGCTCTACGAGGCTGGCGCGCTGTTGCTCGTCGCCGCGGCCGTCGCGGCGTGGGGAGCGCGCGGTCGCGAGCCGGCGCGCGCGGGGGACGCGCTGGCGCGCTACGCGCTGCTGTACGGTGTGTTGCGCGTCGGGCTCGAGCCGCTGCGCGGCGATGTCGTGCGCGGCGTCGCGCACGGCGTCTCGACGTCGCAGGGGCTCGGCGTGTGCGTCGCGCTCGGCGCGGGGCTGTGGCTCGCGCGGCACCACGTGCGCCGCTGAGCGCCCCTGAGCGCCTCGACGCGTCCGGTCCGTGCAGCATCGACGCGGCGTGGCACCGCGGCGGCCGCGTGCGCGGTCGCGCGCGTTGCTAGGCTCGGCGCTGCGTGTCCCGTCTCCGTGTCGTCCTGCTCGCGCTCGTGCTCGGTCCGCTCCTCGCGGCGGGGACGACACCGCGCATCGTCCGACGCGCCGCGATCGTGCGGATCGGCGCGGGCGAGCGCTGGATGGGCAGCACGACGGACGAGGTCGACGACGCCGTGCGGCTCTGCCGGCGCACGCTCGGCGGGCAGGGCGCCGCGGCGCGCTGCGTGGACGGGCTCTTCGCCGCGGAGCAGCCCGCGCACCGGGTGCGCGTCGCGGCGTTCGGCCTCGACCGCGTGGAGGTGACGCAGGCCGCGTACGTGCGCTGCGTCGCCGCGGGCGCGTGCGTGCCCTCGCGCTTCGGGGACGGCGACCCGCGGCTCGCTGGCGCGGCGCTCCCGGTCGTCGGCGTGTCGCACGCCGAGGCGCGCACGTACTGCGCGTTCGTCGGGGGACGCCTGCCCACCGAGGCCGAGTGGGAGCGCGCCGCGCGCGGTCGGGCGTCACGCCGCGCGTTCCCGTGGGGCGACGGGTGGGATGCGCGCCTCGCGAACGTCGGGCGCCTCGCGTCGGCCGCGCGCGTGTCGGGCGACGTGTACGCGCTGCTCGCGCCGGTCGGCGCGTACCCGGACGGCGCGAGCGACGAGGGCGTGCTCGACCTCGCCGGCAACGCGGCCGAGTGGGTCGCCGACTGGTTCGCCCCCGACTACTACGCGCGCTCTCCGGGCGTCGATCCCCGCGGGCCGGAGGGCGGGGCCCTGCGCGTGGTGCGGGGCGGCTCGTACCGCACGCTGCCGTTCGCGCTCCGTGGCGCCGCACGCGCGGCCGCGCCCGAGGGGGTGCGCGAGGCCGACATCGGCTTCCGTTGCGCATACGACCTGCGCGACGGCGCGCGGATCGACACGCCCGGGAGCCGGGGCTATCGTCCGCCCGCCCGATGACCCGGAACTCCTCGATGCCCCGCCCGCGCTCCCTCCCGGCCTTCCACGCGTGGGCGCTCGCCGCCCTCGCCCTGCTCGGCCTCGCCTCGTGCGAGGGCGCCGCGGGCGCCGTCTGCCAGCTCGACAGCGACTGCGAGACCGGTCTCCTCTGCTGCAAGGGCAGCGCGAGCCTCACCGATCGCGGCGTGTGCGCCGTCAGCTGCCTCGCGGTCGATGCCGGGCCGCGCGACCTCGGCGTCTCGGACGCGGGCCCTGGCGATCAGGGCGTGGGCCCGGAGGACGCGGGCGATCCGAGCGACCTCTCGATTTCCGTCGATCTCGGCGAGGACGCCGCGGCGCCGGACGCGGGCGCGATCGACCTCGGCGCGGCGCCCGATCTCGGCGAGGACGCCGGCCCCCCGGGTGACGTCGATGCGTCGTCGGAGCCTGACGCCGGCGACGCCGGCGCCTGAGCGCGCGCGGATCGCGTCGTCGCGCGGGTTGTGCTTCCTGTGCGGGCTGCGGGGGGCTAATCTCTCGACCCCGATGAAGGTCTGTCCGCGCTGTTCTGAGCTGTACCCGGACGACGTCGAGCGGTGTCCGAGGGACGGCGCCGAGGCGCGCGAGGTCCTCGACCCGCTCATCGGCCGCACCGTGGGCGGCCGTTATCGGCTCATCTCGCGCCTGGGCGCGGGCGGCATGTCGAGCGTCTACCTCGCGCGGCACGTGACGATCGACCGCCTCATGGCGATCAAGACGCTCCGGCGCGACCTCGCGCTCGACCCGGTGCAGCGCGATCGCTTCGTGCGCGAAGCGCGCGCGGTCAACCGCATCAACCACGAGAACATCGTGGAGATCACCGACTTCGGCGAGTCCGACGACGGCATGGTCTATCTCGTGATGGAGTACGTCCCCGGCGACACGCTCCTCAAGTCGATGGGCACCGGTCCGTTTCCGGCGGCCCGCGCGCTCGACATCGCCGAGCAGATCGCGGGCGCGCTCGCCCGGGCCCACCAGATGGGGATCGTGCACCGGGACCTCAAGCCCGAGAACATCCTGCTGCTCCAGAAGCGCGGCCGCGCGGACTTCGTGAAACTGCTCGATTTCGGCATCGCGAAGATCATGGACGCCCCCTCGCTCACGGGGTCGCAGCAGATCTTCGGCACGCCGGGCTACATCGCGCCGGAGTACATCCAGTCGACCCACATCGACGGGCGTGCGGACCTCTACTCCCTCGGCGTCATCCTCTACGAGATGGTCACGGGCGCGCTCCCGTTCGACTACCAATACCCCGGCGATCTGCTCGTCAAGCACGTCACCGAGGCGCCGATCCCGCCCCGAGAGCGCCTCCCGCGCGTCGAGTCCGCCGTCGAGGATCTCGTGCTGCGCTGTCTCCGGAAGAGCCCCCAGGAGCGCTTCCGCGACGCCTTCCATTTCCTCGCGGAGCTCGGCGCGACGCGCGCCCGGCTCAGGCTCGAGGCCGCGGAGCAGGACCCGTCCTCGGGCGTACCGACCTCGGCACGGCGCGACGCGCTCCATGCGGAGACCGCGCCCGACGGCCACGCCTTCCCGGGAGACGCGGCCGACGCGACGCTCGACACCGGCGCGCAGGGCACCGCGACCCCGCCGGGCGCGGTGCGCCTCGCCGCGCGCGACTACAACCGGCACACCATCCCCGTGCCGCCCGCGCTCGACGGCCTCGACACGCCGAGCGTGCCCCTCGCAGGCGGGGGCTGGCTGGGCGCCGCGCCCCCGGCGGACGCGGCCGACGCGCCGCTTCCCATGCGCGCGACCGATGGACTCCTCGGCTTCCGCCGCTGGCGGCAGCGCTTCGACGCGCTCCGCGCCGCGCTCGACGACGTCGAGGCGGAGCGCCCCGCCCCCCCTGTCGTCGCGCAGGCGATGGCCCTCGCCGCGCGCACGCTCGAGGCGCTCGAGGAGGGGGGACACCTCGCCGAGTCCCGCCAACGCGACGTCGAGGAACTCGCGGACCAGGCGCGCGTCTTCCGCGCGGAGCGGGGCGGCCGCATCGACGACCTCGGGCGGCGGCTGAGCGAGCGGCGCGGCGAGCTCGAGCGCCTCGGCACGCGGCGTGAGGCCCTCCGCGGCTCGCTCGCCGCCGCGACTGGTTCCGCCTCGACTGGTTCCGCCTCGACTGGCCCCGCCGCGACTGGCCCCGCCGCGACTGGTTCCGCCTCGACTAGCCCCGCCTCGAGCGGGCCTGGCACGACCACGGGCCCCGCGCCGGCGAGCGGTCCCGGCGCGACGGACGCGTTGCTGTGGGAGGTCGCCGCGGTCGACGAGGTCCTCCGCGCCGAGGGCGCGCGCTGCGACGAACTCCAGCAGAACTTGGGTCAGCTGCGCGTCGAACTCGAGGCGCACGACGAGCGCATCGAGCGGGAACTCGCCGATCACGTGCAGCGCCTCGACGCCGAGATGCTCCGCCTCGAGCCGCTCGCGGTCGCGCTCCGTGGCCCGCTCGATCGCGTCGAGGGGTTCCTCGCCGCCCATTTCGCGGGCACGTCCACCGCGCGTTGAGCGATATCCCGGGGCGTGTTCGTGTGCGCGCCCGTTGACGGACCTCGGGCGGCGCGCGTACGGTCCTGCGCATGAACGGCGTGCTTCGCAGCTCGGGGTCTCGCGGGATGGTTTGGGTGGTTGCGGCCATGTTCGCCGCGTCGGCGCTGCTGGGCGCGTCGCGCGCGGAGGCGCAACGCCGTGGTGGTCGCACGGCGGCGCCTGCGGGCCCCACGGCCGAGCAGACGACGGCCGCCCGCGCAGCCTACGGCGAAGGGCAGACGCTGTTCCGCGAGGGCAAGTTTGCCGAGTCGCTCGCCCGCTTCGAGGCCGCGTTCGCGAGCGTGCCGAACCCCGTCGTGCTCATCAGCATCGCCGAGTCCCAGGAGCGCCTCGGGCGCATCGTCGACACCGTCGCGACGCTCGAGCGCTACCTCTCGCTGCGCGCCGACGCGCCGGACCGCGCCGCGGTGCAGGCCCGCATCGACCAGCTGCGCACGCGCCCGGGCGTCGTCGCCGTGAGCAGCGAGCCCGCCGGCGCCGCGATCCGCCTCGACGGGACGGACACCGGGCGTGTGACGCCCGCCGACGTCGACGCCGCCCCGGGGGAGCACACGATCGTGCTCTCCCTCGAAGGCTACGAGCCCGCGTCGCAGACCGTGACCGTCGGCTTCGGCGCGCGGCAGGAGCTCGCGGTGCCCGCGCTCACGGCTCGTCCGGCGGCGCCGCCGGTGGAGGAGACGCCCGCTGAGCCGGAGCCCGTCGCGCCGCCCGCGGCGGAGGAGGCGGAGTCCGAGGGGCCGGGCGCGGGCGTGTGGATCGCGGCGGGTGTCGGCGCGGGCGGGCTCGTCGCCGGCACCGTGCTCGGCTTCCTCGCGCTCTCGGAGCAGAGCGACTTCGACGCCGCGCCGAGCGAGGCGATCGCGGACCGCGGCGAGCGCTTGGCGCTCTTCGCGGACGTGGGCTTCGGCGTGGCCATCGCGGGGCTCGTGACCGCGCTCGTGCTCCAGCTCGCCTCCGGCGACGAGGAGGACGAGGACGCGTCGGCCGGCGAGGCCGCAGCGACGACGGCGCGCCTCCGCATCGCCCCGGTCGTCGGGCCGAGCGGCGGCGGCGTCTCGGCGCACCTCACGTTCTGACGGAGGCGCGCGCCCTGACTGCGCCGCGCGCCCTGACTGCGCCGCGCAGCCTGCGACCCTGACGAGCGCGCGTCCGGGGCCACGAGCGTGCGGTTCGCTCGTCGCGTCCGCGCCGACGAACACGACCCGCCGCGTGCCGCTCGACGCGCGCGCGATGAATGGCCATTCAGCGCGCCGCCCCGCGCGCCGCTCACTGCGCGATCACGGCGGCGCTCGCGGCCGCGATCCGGGCCTCTTGCGCGTCGATCGCGCGGGCGCGGATCGCGCGGACGAGCATGAGCTCCGAGGCCGCGGCGAGCCCCGCGCCGAAGTCCGCGCTGCTCCGCACCACGCCGCGGAGCAGCCAGGTCGTGTCGCCCGGATCAAAGCGGCCGACCGCGGTGACCACGGCCTCGCCCCACGGCTGCGTCCGCGTCTCGATCCGCCAGCGGCCCGTGTGCAGCGCGCCGCTCACGCCGGCGACCTCGACGACGTCGCCGGCGTCGTCCGCGGGCGTGAGTCGCATGCGCCCCTGCGTGCCGATGATCGGGATGTCGATCGACCAGTCGAAGAGCGTCCCGCGGGCGGCGCAGCGCGCGTCTGCGGCGCCGGGCGCGCAATCTCCGGGCTCGTCGACGCCGACCACGCTCGCCTGGCTGCCGGGCATCAGCGCGCTGCCGAACGCGCGCGGGTCGGTCACGACGGGGGTGACGACGTCGCGCGCCGTGCCCGTCCGCGCGATCGCGGTGACGTGGTCGAGGGCGTCGCCGTCGAGCGTGAGCGCGACGAGGTCGCCGCGCGCGAGCAGCGGCGCGAGCCGATCGAGGTCGACCCCGCTCGCGGGCAGGGCGTCGCCGGGTCGGTGCGCGCGCGTGGGCGCGTGACCGGCGAGGCGCTGCGCCTCGTGCCGCGCGCCGAGCAGCATCACGAAGCCGAGCGAGAGGTTGATCGAGCGGTTCACGCTCTTGCTCGCCTGCGACATCTGCCGCGCGAGGTAGTTCGCGTCGCGCAGGTCGAGGCGCGTCGCGAGGGTCACGAGGCTGTGCGTGTCGTCGACGGGCAGGACGCTCCAGAGGAAGCGCCCCGTGCCGAGATCGCCACCCGTCGCGCGGATGCCGAAGCGCCAGCCACGCTCGGGGTGCCCGGGCGGCGGCTCGGCGCGGGTCATCACGTTCGAGCCGCGCAGCTCGAAGATCGCGGTCCGCCACGTCCAGTCGTAGGAGAGCGAGCCGCCGTGCCGTCCGGTGACCGCGACCGAGTCGAGCACGCCCATGAAGCGCGGATAGCCCGCCGGATCCCCGACGACCGCGGCGAGCGTGGCCGCGGGCGCGTCGACCTCCGCGGCGAGCAGGATCGCGGGGAGCGCGTCGCCTTCGGTGAACTCGACGAGCGCGACGGGGCCGCGCGCGAGCAGCGGGGCGAGCGCGGCGCGGTCGGCGCCGGAGAGCGTCGAGAGCCGCGCGGACTCCGCGGCCTCGACGGGGGCCGCGGCCTGCGCGTGCGCGCGGGTCGAACACAGCGCGGCGGCGAGGCCGACCAGCAGGGCGAGCGGGGCGTGCGCGCAGCGGGGCGTCATGCCGCGTGAGACGCCGCGCCCACGTGCTTATTCGCAGGCGCGCCGCGCCCTCCGCGCTGCCGCGGTCCTTGACCCCGCGTGTCCCGCGCGCGTACACCACGGCGACGCATGGCGAGCCGCCTCCGGAACCGTCCCGCGCTCGCCGCCGCCGCGCTCCTCGGCCTCCTCGGTGCGCCGCCCCTTCGTACCGCCGCGGCGCAGGCGCGGCCTGCGGGCGCGGTGAGCGCGGTGGCGCTGGTCGGCGACGAGCGCAGCGCGCCCGACGGCCGCAGCGCGACGAGCGGCGCGGAGCGCGCGGATTACGGCGCCGGGGCGATCGTGGACCTCTTCCACGAGGTCGGCCTCCTGCGGGTCGGCGGCGCGCTCGGCGTCGCGGCCGTCTCGAGCGCGGACGGCGTGCGCTCGCGCGTCTACATGCCCCTCGCCGCGAGCGTGAGCCTGCTTCTGCCCCTCGGTGGCGGGGTCGGCCTCGACCTGCGCGGGCGCCTCGGCGCCTGGGCGGGCGCGACCGATGCGGGCCTCGACGCGGATCTCTTCGCCGCGCTCGGCGCGTGGCTCGCGCTGCCGCTCGGCGGACGCGCGCGCCTCGGGCTCGGCGTCGACGTCTGGTTCCAGCGCGCGGAGCTCCGGCCGGGCGAGCGCGGCGTCGAGTCGTACGTCGCGCCGGGCCTCGCGCTCGTCTGGGACGCCACGCCGTCGGACGAGCCCCCGCCGGACGAGCCTCCGCCGCAGGAGCCCGCTGCCCCCGAGTCGGACGCGCCGGGCGCGCCACGCCTGGCTGCGCCCGTGCCCGCGTCGCTCGTCCCTGCGGTGCCGACCGCGCCGACCGCGCCGAGCTCTGCTGCGCCCGAGTCGGACGCGCCCGGCGCGCCCCCTCCCAACGCGCCTTCGCCGTCTCCCGCCGCGCCCGATTCCGACGTCCCCGCGCCCCCCGCGGGCTGAGACCGACACCATGTCTGATGATTCCCTCCCCGATCTCCCGCGCATCGACGTCGACGTGCTCGCGGATCACTCCGGGTCGCTGCGCGGGGACGAGGGGTTTCTCCGCCTGCGCCGCGTGACGCTGCAGAATCGGCGCCCCGACGGCGCGCTCAGCCGCCCCTACCGCTACGACCTCGTCGAGCGCGACGCGATGGACGCCGTCGCGATCGTGCTCGTCGCGCCGGGGGGCCCGGGCGAGGCGCCGCGCGTGTGCCTGCGCAGCGCGCTGCGACCCCCGCTCGCGTTTCGGCCGGGGTACGCGCTCCCGCTCGCGGAGCCGTCGCCCCACGCCGTCGTGTGGGAGGTGCCCGCGGGGCTCGTCGAGCCCGAGGAGCGGGGCGAAGCGGGGCTCCGCGCCTGCGCGGCGCGCGAGACGCTCGAAGAGACGGGCCTCGACGTCGCTGAATCGTCATTCAGTGCGCTCGGCCCCGCGGTGGTGCTCAGCCCGGGCGTGCTCGCCGAGAAGGTCCACTTCCTCGTCGCGCACGTCGATCCGGGCGCGGCCGGCACGCCCACCGAGGACGGCTCGCCGGTCGAGGCCGACGCGGTCGTGTGTTTCGTCCCGCTCGCCGCCGCGCTCGCGGCCGTGCGCGACGGGCGCGTCGCGGACGTCAAGACCGAGGTCGCGCTGCGCCGCCTCGCCGAGCGGAGCGTGACGCCGTGACGCGCCGCACCGGCCCGCGCGTCCTCGTCATCTACAAGAAGTCCGCGTTTCAGATCTACGTGCGCGAGCGGCGTTCGGCGCGGGTCGCCGCGTTGCTCCGCGAGCGCCACGTCACCGTCGCGCGGCTCCGCGCCGCGCACGAGGATCACGTCGGCACGGTCGTGGCGGCGCGCGCGCTGCTCCGCGCGCTCGGCGCCCGCGCCGTCTTCCGCTACCGCGCGGAGGTGGGCGCGGCGGAGGGCTTCGATCTCGTCGTGACGCTCGGCGGTGACGGCACGCTGCTCTGGGCGTCGCACGCGGTCGGCCCCGACGTGCCCGTGATCGCCGTGAACACCGCCCCGCGCGACAGCGTCGGCTTCTTCTGCGCCGGCACGCGCGACGTGCTCGGCGACGTGCTCGCGGACGCGCTCGCGGGTCGCGTCCGCGCGACGCGCCTCACGCGGATGCGCGTCGAGCTCGACGGCGCCGAGGTCTCGAACCGCGTGCTCAACGACGCGCTCTTCTGCCACGAGTGTCCGGCCGCGACCTCGCGCTACCTGCTTCGCTTCGCGGGCGTCGAGGAGGAGCAGCGCTCGAGCGGCCTGTGGGTCGGCCCCGCGGCGGGCTCGACGGCCGCGCAGCGCTCGGCGGGCGGGCGCGTGCTCCCCGTGGGCTCGCAGCGTCTGCAGTTCGTCGTGCGCGAGCCCTACCTCGCGGATGGCCGCCGCTACCGCCACATGCGCGGCCTGGTCGCGCCCGACGACACGTTGCGCGTCGTGAGCAAGATGCGCGCGGCGCGGCTCTTCCTCGACGGGCCGCACGCCGCGGTCAACGTCGAGATGGGCGCGACGCTCTCCTTCGCGCGCTCCGACGAGCCGCTCACGCTGCTCGGTCTTCGCCGCCGCTGACGGCGTGCGCGCGGCGCGCCCCTTCCGCTGGCACGGCCGCGCACGATCCGGCATTCTCGTCTGCGATGCGAGCGACCGACCCGGGGGCGAAGCGCGGCAAGGGAAGTGACGACGCACGGCGCGGCCAGTCGCGCGACGGAGCGGCGCGTCCGAAGGCGCGCGGTGACGCGGCGCGCCGCGCGGCCCCGGCTGCAGCGGGCCGTGCTGCGGCGTCGCCTGCCGCGGAGACGCGCGCCGCCGTGGGTCGGGCGGCCGAGAAGCGCGCAGCCGCGGGGCGTGCGGCCGAGACGCGCGCAGCCGGGAAGGGTGCCATCCGCGTGCACACCGCGAACGAGGGCGCCGCCGCGAAGGCCGCCGCGGCGAAGCCCGTGAAGGCGCAGTCGGTGGTCGCACCGGCCGACACGCTCGTCGATCGTCTCACTGGCGCGTGGGGCGCGATCGTCGTCGAGCGGATCGCAGCCGACCAGGACTTCGCCGTGTCCTTCGAGCGCTACAGCAGCGCGCCGCGCGACCTGCGCGCCGTCTTCGCGTGGGACGAGGTCCTCTCCGCGGAGGCGCACCTCAGCCTCGTGAACGGCATCATCGCGAAGCACTCCGACGACGCGGGTCGCGCCGATCCGTTTGCCATCCTGCGTGATCTCCACGAGGAGCGCCGTCGCCTCGCCGCGGTCTACGCGGTGAACGCCTTCCGCGCGGTGCTCGGCCAGATGAGCCCGCGCAAGGCGCGCTGGCGCGAGATGGAAGGTGGCGACTTCGACGAGCGCATCGCGGTGCTCGCGCTCGCGCACCAGGCGCTCGCGAAGGCGCTCGAGATCGCCCGCGTCCCGGCGCCCACCGACCTCACCGAGCGCACGCTCGACGCGGCGCAGGACCGCGCGGTCTGGGCCGTGCGGCGCAGCGGGCCGGAGGGCCTCGTGCTCGCCGCGCTCCAGGCCGCCTCGGTGTTCTTCGCCCGCCTCGGCGCCGAGACCTTCGCGGACGCGCGCGAGATCGGGCGCCTGTACGCGGTGCATCCGCCGCGCCGTTGAGGCACGGCGCGCACGCTCCTCTCGGGGCGTGCGGCGCGCCGGAGCGTTCCCCGATGCGCTTGCTCAGCGGAGACGCGCGCGCCGTTCGAGCGCGGCGCGGACGGCGAGCGCGAGCAGCAGCGCGCAGCCGCACGGCGTGAGCAGATCGCCGAAGCGCGTGTACGGCGTCGCGCCGTCGAGCACGCGCACGTCCGCGACGAACGACGTCTGGATGAAGGTCTGCGTGCGCACGAGCGCCTCGCCCGTCGCCGAGATGTGGGCGCTGACGCCCGTGTTCACGGCGCGCACGAGGTCGCGCCGCGTCTCGATCGCGCGGAGGCGGGCGACGTGGTTGTGGAGGTGCGGCTCGGCCGTGTCGCCGAACCACGCGTCGTTGGTGACGTTGACGAAGAAGTCGGGCGCCGGCGCGAACGCCGCGAGCTGCCGCGCGTAGCCCGGCAGCACGTCCTCGTAGCAGTTGAGGACGGCGACGCGGCGTCCCGCGACGGTGAGCACGCGCGGCGCTGTGCCCGGCGTGATCCCGCGCGACGGGAAGTACGTGCGGAGCGGTGGCAGCCAGTCCCAGAGCGGCACGTATTCGCCGAACGCGAGCAGCTCGACCTTGTCCGCGATGCCCGCGATGCGGCCGTCGGCGTCGACGCCGATCGCGGAGTTGAAGCGGGCCTCGCCGTCCGTCGTGATCGCGCCGACGAGCAGCGGCCCCTTGATCTCCGTGCCCCGCGCCGCGACGAAGCCGTCGCCCTGCGCGGTGGGCTCGCGCGACACGAAGTACGGATAGGCCGTCTCCGGCCAGACGACGAGCTCCGCGCCGTCGCGCTCGAGCCTCCCCGTCATGCGGCGCAGCAGCGCGAGGTGTCCGCGGCGCAGCGAGGGGTCGTGCTTCTCGAAGATGCCGATGTTCGGCTGCACGACGCCGACGCGCACCGGCGGCGCCGCTTCGCGCGCGGCCTCGAGCTGCGCGATCCGCACGCCGCCGTACGCGAAGGGGACGACGAGCGCGAGCAGGCCCACGACGAGCGGGGCGCGGGCGGCGCGCAGGGAGCGCGCGCGCGGCGGCGAGCAGGCCGCCACCGGCGAGCATGAGCGTCAGGTCGACGAGCGCGATGCCCCCGAGCTCGGCGTGCTGCGCGTAGGCGAGGAGCGGCAGCGTCGCGGCGCCGACGTTCCACGGGAAGATCGCGGGCACGAGCACCGTCGCGGCCGAGAGCGCGAACGGCAGCACGAGCCACGCCGGCGCGGCGCCCCGCGCCCCGACGCCGCGCGCGGAGAGCGCGGAGGTCACGGCGCCCGCCGCGAAGAAGGGCAGCGACTGCGCGGCCCAGAGCAGCAGGGCGATGGGCAGCGCGGCGACGAGCGGCATGTACGCGAAGGTCTCGAGCAGCCCCACGACCCAGCCGAGCACGATGACGTTGCAGCTGAAGCCGGCGAGCGCCGCGACGTACGCCGCGCGCGTCGGCGTGCGCGCCTCCTCGACGGCCGCGAGCAGGAAGGGCCCCGCGCAGAACGCGAAGACGCCGAGCTCCGTCGGCGGGCCGGAGAGCGCGTAGAGCACGCCGGCGAGCGCGGCGAACACCCACGGACGTGCGGCGCGGAGGCGGTGGACGAGTCGGTTCACGGGCGCATCCGGTACGCGTGTCTCACGCGCGGAGCAGGAGCGCGCCGGCGCGCATCTCGAACGTCGCGGGCAGGCGGCCGGGCGCCTCGCCGTCGACGTCGAGGAGCACGGGTTCGCCGCGCGGGTCGAGCGGCTCGGCGTGGACCCGCCGCGCCCGCGCGACGGTGACGCCGCGTGTGCCGAGGTGCGCGCCCCGGTAGATCGTGCGGGAGAGCGCCATCGTCTCGCGCTTCGTCATGCGCTCGAGGCCGACGACGTCGAAGAGGCCGTCGTCGAGCGCGGCGTCGGGCGCGATCTGCATCCCGCCGCCGAAAAAGCGGCCGTTCGCGACCGCGAAGTTCACGACCTCGGTCTCGCGCGGCGGGCCGTCGTCGAGCACGACGCGCACGGGCCGGTTCGTGTACGTACGCAGCCCGTGCAGCGTGCCGAGGAAGAAGGTCGCGCGCCCGCCGAGCCACTTCGGCGCGCGGTTCACGGCGCGATCGACGACGCCGCCCATGCCGAAACTCGCGATGTTGAGAAAGGCGCGCTGCCGCGGCGCGCCATCGTCGTCGACGAAGGACAGCCAGCCGCAATCGATCGGGCGGGCCGCCGTGCCGAGCAGCACGTCGACCATGCCGGGCAGATCGTCGCGCAGCGCGGCCGCGCGCCGGAAATCGCCGCCCGTCCCCGCGGGCAGCGGCGCGAGCCACGCGCCCTCGCCGAGGCGTGCGCCGTCCGGCCCGAAGAAGCCGTTGACCGCCTCGTTGAACGTGCCGTCGCCGCCGAGCACCGCGACGCCTGCGACGCCCCGCGCGAGCGCTCGCCGCGTCAGGTCCGTCGCGTGACCGCGGCGATCGGTGGTCGCGACCTCGAACCGCGCGCCGCGTGCACGCAGCAGGCGCTCGAGGCCGGCGAGCCGCGCCCGTGCGCGCCCTGCGCCCGCGGCCGGGTTCGCGAGCAGCAGGAAGCCCGGCGCGGTCACGCGTGGACCTGACGCAGGCGCCGCGCGCGGTGCTGGCCTCGGAGCGGGCGCATCGCGGGCGAAGCTAACGCCTCGGCCCGCAGCGGACAAGCGCGCATCGGCCCGCGGCGCGGCGCGCGGGACGCAGGGCCTCGCGCGTCGGTCACCCGGGCGGGCGGACACCGCCCACGGCGCATCCGCCGGACGCGTCGGGAGTTCGCGACCGACGTCCGGAGCGAGACTTGACCGCGTCGCCGCGGCCACGGACCATCCGTCCCCCGATGGCGCCGCGCACCGAACCCGCAGCCCCGCTCGCCGCGCGACGGCTCGCGCGCGTGCAGGCCGCGCTCGG
Source organism: Polyangiales bacterium (assembly GCA_964202905.1). Taxonomy (GTDB): domain Bacteria; phylum Myxococcota_A; class Polyangia; order Polyangiales; family JADJQN01; genus CAIUAC01. The sequence goes on along the minus strand of CAXNJO010000010.1, from coordinate 59,293 downwards.
CGCCTTCCCGCTCGCGGGCTACCTGCTGCTCCACGTGGCCGAGACCTGGCCCGCCCTCGCGGGGCGCGCGGCGTTCGGGGCGCGCCTCGAGGCGACGACCACGCGCCCGTGGCTCGCCGTGAAGGCGGCGCTCGTGCTGGCCCCGCTTGTCGTGCACGCGGCGCTCGGCCTCGCGCGCTGGGCGGGGCGCGCGGGCGAGCCGGCCGCCTCTCCATCGGGCCCCGCGCCCTATGGGAGCGCGGGGCTGCGCACGCTGCAGGGCGTGACGGGCGTGCTCACCGCGGGCTACCTCGCCACGCACCTCGCGGCGCTGACGGTGCCCCTCTGGCGGGGCGGTGCGTCCGCGCAGGTCTACGAGACGCTCTCGCTCCGGGCGGGCACGCCTGCCTCCATCGCGCTCGCCTCCGTCGGGCTCGCGGCCGTCTGCCTCCACGCGGGGCAGGGCGTGCCCGCGGCGCTCGTCACCCTCGGGCTCGTGCGGCGCGACGGGCAGTTGCTGTTCGCGCGGGCGCTGAGCGGGCTCGTCGCCTTCGCGGTCTGGCTCGCGCTGCTCGACGTCACGAGCCACTTCGCCGTGGGTCGCGCGCTCTTCGGCGAGCGCACGCGCTCGCAGCTCGTCGGCGACACCGGCACCGGGGACTGACCATGCTCCGCACGTACGCGATCGCGCTCAACACCTTCCGTGAAGCCATCCGTGATCGGGTGCTCTACGGGGTGCTCGGCTTCTCCGTCTTCAACCTGCTCTTCTCGCTCGCGCTCGGCGAACTCTCGCTCGGCGAACAGCGGCGCGTGGTCGCGGACCTCGGCTACGCGAGCATCTCGCTCTTTTCGGTGGTGATCGCCATCTTCCTCGGCTCGTCGCTCCTCTACAAAGAGATCGAGCGCAAGACGCTCTACGTCATCCTCCCGAAGCCCATCGCGCGCGCGGAGTTCCTCGTCGGGAAATACCTCGGCATCGCGCTCACCGCGTCGGTCTTCGTCGCGCTGATGGGGGCCGTGCAGCTCTGGGTGATGGCCGTGCAGCGCGGGTCGATGACGCTCGTGCTGGGCCTCGGGCCCGTGCTCGCGGCGGGGCTCGCCGGCGTGCTCGTCTGGCGCGCGAAGGATCGCACGGCGGCGCTGCTGCCGGTCGCGCTCGGCCTGCTCGCGGCCGCGGCCGCGCTCGCGGCGTCGGTGGGCGTGCCCCTCGCGCCGCCGCTCGCCCGCTTCGCGCTCAGCCTCGGCGAGGTGCTCGTCGTCGCCGCGGTCGCGATGCTCTTCTCGTCGTTCTCGACGCCGTTCCTCACCGGCGCGCTCACGTTCGGCGTCTGGCTCGTCGGCCGCTCGGCGGACGAGCTCGCCACGATCAAATCGCGGACGGTGCCGGTCGAGGTGCGCGAGCTGATGCACGCCCTCGCGAACGTGGTCCCCAACCTGAACCTCTTCGTCCCCTCGCGGCGCGTCGTCGAGGGGCCGGTGCTCGGCTACCTCGCGACGTCGCTCAGCTATGCGCTGCTCTACGCCACGGCGCTCCTCGCGCTCGGCGTGTTCGTGTTCCGCCGCCGGGATCTCACGTGAGCGGGCCCGCGGCGCGCCTCGTCGGGCGCGCGTCCGTGGTCGTCGCCGCGCTGCTCGTGCTGCTCGCGGTGCGGGTGCTCGCGGCCTCGCACGACGAGCATGCGCGCGCCGAGCAGCTGCGTGCGTCGGGGGACCTCGACGGCGCGATCGTCCACTACCGGCGGGCTGCGCGGCTCTACGTGCCCGGGAGTCCGCACGTCGCCGCGTCGCTCCGCGCCCTCGCCGCGATCGCGCGGGAGTCCGAGTCCGCGGGCGAGACGGCACGGGCCCTCGCGGCGTGGCGCGCCGTGCACGCGGCCGTGCTCGCGTCGCGGTCGCTGTACGTGCCGCACGACGCCGCGCTCACCGAGGCCGACGCGCACCTCGCCGCGCTCGCCGCGGACGACCCACCCCCTGTCGACGCAGCCGTCGGACGTGCGGCGCGCGAGCAGGCCTACCTCCGCGCCCTCGAGCGCGCGCGCGCCGCGGATCCGGCGCGCCTCCCGGTGCTCCTGCTCCTCGCTGGCTTCGCGGCATGGATCGGCGGCGCGCTCGGCCTCCTCCGGCGCGGCGTGGACGACGAGGCGCGGCTCCGCGTGCCCGAGGCGCGACGTTTCGGGGCGATCATGGCCATCGGCTTCGCGGCGTTCGTCGCGGGGCTCGCGCTCGCCTGAGGGCGCGCGCGTCCTTGATGCGCTTGCGCGTCTGGGTTACGCAGCGCGCGTGGACAACATCCGCATCGTCGGTGGCAAGCCGCTCCAGGGCACCGTGCAGATCAGCGGCGCGAAGAACGCGGCGCTGCCGATCCTCTGCGCCTCGCTGCTCGCCGAGGGCGACCACGTCTTCCGCAACGTCCCCGCGCTGCGCGACATCGAGACGACCTGCGCGCTCCTCGCGCACCTCGGCGTCGAGTGCGAGGTCACGCCCCCGGTCGTGAAGCTGCGCACGCGCGCGTCGGACGTGCGCGAGGCGCCGTACGAGCTGGTCAAGCAGATGCGCGCCTCCGTGCTCGTGCTCGGGCCGCTGGTCGCGCGCTACGGCGAGGCGCGGGTGTCGCTGCCCGGCGGCTGCGCGATCGGTGCGCGACCGATCGATCAGCACCTCAAGGGGCTCGAGTTGATGGGCGCGAACATCCGCCTCGAGCACGGCTACGTGCACGCGATCGTCCCGAGCGGGCGACTCCGCGGCGCCGAGATCTGCCTCGACATCCCGACCGTCACCGGCACCGAGAACCTCCTCTGCGCGGCGACGCTCGCGCGCGGCCGCACGACGCTCGTCAACGCGGCCCGCGAGCCCGAGGTCGAGGAGCTCGCGCGCGTGCTCAACAAGATGGGCGCGAACGTTGTCGGCGCGGGCACGGACGTCATCGTCGTCGAGGGCGTCGAGTCCCTGCAGCCCGTCGATCACGCGATCATGCCGGACCGCATCGAGGCCGGGACGTACATGGTCGCGGCGGCCGCGACCGCGGGGAACGTCCTCTGCGACGGCGTCTCCCTCGAGCACCTCGGGGCGCTCGCCGCCAAGCTCCGGCAGGCCGGCGTCGTGCTCGAGCGCGAGGCGGGCGGCGTCCGCGTCGTCGGCCGCGAGCGCTACCGCGCCGTCGACGTCACGACCGCGCCGCACCCCGGCTTCCCGACGGACATGCAGGCCCAGTTCATGGTCCTGATGTGCCGCGCCGCGGGCCGCAGCGTCATCACCGAGACGATCTTCGAGAACCGCTTCATGCACGTCTCGGAGCTGAACCGCATGGGCGCGCGGATCGACGTCCACGGGCGCATCGCGGCGGTGAACGGCGTCGACTCGCTGCAGGGGGCCGAGGTGATGGCGACGGACCTCCGCGCGAGCGCGTCGCTCGTCATCGCGGGGCTCTTCGCGGAGGGCACGACGGATGTGCTCCGCGTCTACCACATCGACCGCGGCTACGAGCGCATCGAGGCGAAGCTCGCGGCGCTCGGCGCCAACATCGTCCGGGTGAGCGGCCGTGGCTGAGTCCGTGCGGTCCGTCGCGGCGGCCGGGGGGGGCGCCACCGTCACGGTCGCCGTCCCGAAAGGCCGCGTGCTCAAGCAGCTCGCGCCGCGCCTCGCGACGATGGGCGTCGATCCGCAGACGCTCCTCGCCGACGATCGCCGCCTCGTGCGCGAAGACCCGCGCACCGGGCTGCGCTTCCTGCTGCTGAAGCCCGACGACGTCCCGACCTACGTGGAGTTCGGCGTCGCCGATCTCGGTGTGGTCGGGCGCGACGTGCTGCTCGAGCGCGAGTACGACCTCTACGCGCCCATCGACCTCGGCATCGGCATCTGCAAGATGGTCGTCGCGGGCCTGCCGAGACCGGCGCCGCCGCGCGAGCCGCTCCGCGTCGCGACGAAGTTCGCGAACATCGCCGCCCGGCACTTCCTCGCGAGCGGCCGAAACGTCGAGATCATCTACGTGCAGGGCTCGGTCGAGCTCGCGCCGGTCACCGGGCTCGCCGACGTCATCGTCGATCTCGTCGAGAGCGGCGAGACGCTCCGGCAAAACGGGCTCGTCGTGACCGAGCACGTCTGCGACGTCTCGAGCGTGGTGGTCGCGAACCGCGCCGCCTTCAAGCTGAAGCGCGCCGCGCTCGCGCCCGTGCTCGAGGCGCTCGCGTCCCTCGAGCGCGCACCGACTGCCTGACGACGAGCCGCCCATGCGCGGCGGGCGGCGCGCACACCTGACCAACCTCGATTCGCGACGCGGCCGGACCGCGCGCGGCCGCGCCCCCGCCTTGCCCCGCCCGCCCGCCTTCAGAGCCGGCGACGGTACTTGACCTCGATCTCCTGGAATCCGAGCGCCTCGTGCGCGCGCCGCGCCCCGGCGTTGAAGGGCCAGGTTGCCGACTCGAGCACCTCGCACCCCGCCGCGCGGAAGGCCTCCGCGAGCGCCTCGAGCAGCAGCGCGCCGAGCCCTGCGCCACGCGCTTCCGGGGCGACGTACCAGTCCTCGACGATGCCCTTGCGACGCAGCACGCGCCGCTCGTCGTCGTCTTCGTGGTGCCCCGTGACGTAGCCGACCGCCTCTCCCGCGCGCTCGGCGAGGAGGACGACCGACCGCGGCGATCGCAGCAGCGCGTCCACGTCGTCGCGGAGCGCCTCGGGGAAGCGGCGGTACGCGTAGAAGTCGGCGAGGGCGGCCGGCATGATCGCGTCGCGGTGCGCGATGTAGAGCGCGTGATGGAAGCGAAGGACCTGCGCGAGATCGCCCCGATGCGCGCGCCGGATCACCGTGTCCGTCATCGCGCGCGAAGCTAGCACGCGCGGCCGCGGCGCCGGGGCGTGCGTGACCGTCCCCTCGGAGGGCCCGCCGCGTCGCGCCCGGCGCCGCGTCGCGAAAGGGACGTGGGTTGCTGACCGGCGCCGAAGCGCGCACCCCGCGGAGGGGAACGCGCTCCGGCCACCTGTCACGCGCGGTGGAGGTGCGTCACTCGCCGGCTTCGTCGAGCGCCTCGCCGCCGTCGCCGCCCTCGTTGCCGGCCGGGCGCCGCGCCGCCCCTCGGGTCCGCTCGACGTACGTGGTCGGTCCGCTCAGCGCCATCAGCGGGCGCAGCTTGCGCAGGGTCGCGCGGCCGATTCCGCGCACCCGAAGCAGGTCCTCGACCCGCCCGAAGCGCTGGCCGTTGAGCCGCGCGCGCAGCGCGAGGATTGCCGCGGCCTTCGAGGGGCCGATGCCCGGCAGGCGCATCAGCTCGTCGGCGGTCGCGGCGTTGACGTTCACGACGCCCTCTTCGCCCACGGTCGCGGGCGCCGTCGCCTGCGCGGGCGCGGGCCGCGCCGGGCGCGCCTGCGCGGAGACGCTGGTGGCGAGACCGACGCCGAGCAGCGCCGCGAGCGCCGCGGCGAGGAAGGGGAGGGGCTTCTGCAGGTTCCGCTGGTTCATCATCCTGATTCTCCTGGCTGTCTGTGTTTTCTAGTTCGAGCGTGACGAGGGTGCCCGCGACCATCGCGCGCACCACGCATCGCGCGGGGCCTGCCCGCGCACGAGTGTTCGCGGCGCCGTGCCGCGCGCAGTGACCTCAGCCGGCGAGCAGATCCGCGGGGACCGCGTCGTCGTGGTGCCCGTGGCCGTTCGAGCGGCGGGGCCGCGCGTCGTCCTCGGCCGTCCACACGCGGAGCTGGATCTGGCCGTTCACCGGCAGCGCGTCGAGACGCACGTTCAGCGAGCCGTCGCGGTTGTGGAAGGCCGCGCCGCAGCGCACCCAGTACTTCTTCTCACCGCGCTCGACGATGGTGTACGCGATCATCATCCCCGGGCGCGTGCCGAGCCCGCCTCCCGCTCCCCAGCCGTGGTTCGAGTCCATCGAGTCCTCCCGTGTCGCGCCGCGGTCATCGCGGTCGCTCGTGCAGAGGCCTCGAGCAGGGCGCGTGCCGCCGCGCGACCACGTGGGTTCGCGGACTTGCGCGCCGGACATGGCGGCGCCGCTGGCGGCCGCCGTCGGCCCGCCGGCGGCGTTGACGAGGCTTGTCCCGCGCCGCGCGCGCGTGGCAGGATGCGCCCGGCCCGACGCCCGGCAGCCGCGCCGAGGCGAGCGAAGGCATCCGCAGCGCGCGCTCCCCGGAGGAACATGAAGATCGTTCTGTCCACGCATGCACCGCTCGTCGCCGAGGCCGATCTCCTCGCCGTCGGCGTCAAGTCCGATCGACTCACCAAGGACGCGACGCTCAAGGCGATCGACCACGCGCTCGGCGGCGCGCTCCAACGCCTCATCGCCGAGGATGGCTTCAAGGCGGGGCTCGGCGAGACGCTGAGCGTCGCGCTGCCCCACGGCCTGAAGGCGACGCGGCTCGCGATCATCGGGCTCGGGGCGGGGAGCGTCAGCACGCGTGACGCGCGCGCCTTCGGCGTGAAGGCCTCGCAGCTCGCGGCGCGGCTCGGGACGCTCGCGGTCGTCGCGCCGAGCGCGGCCGAAGGGTCGCTCCGCGCGCTCGCCGAGGGCCTCGGGACGGGGAGCTACCGCTACACGCGTTACCTCACCGGGGAGCGCAAGCCCAAGCGCGCGCTCGGCGAGATCGCCGTCCTGCTCGGCGAGAAGGCCGGCAAGGACGCCCACGCCGCCGTCGACGAGGGCCTCGCGATCGCCGGCTGTGTGAACCTCGCGCGCGATCTCGTGAACGCGCCGCCGAACGATCTCCACCCGATCGCGTTCGCAGCGACGGCGAAGTCCGAGGCCCACAAGCTGGGCATCGAGTGCACGATCCTCGACGAGAAGGCGATGGAGAAGCGCGGCATGCACCTGCTGCTCGCGGTCGCCCGCGGCAGCGCGAACAAGCCCCGCCTGGTCCACCTCAAATACACGCCCAAGAAGGCCAAGAAGGGCACGAAGAAGGTCGTCTTCGTCGGCAAGGGCCTGACGTTCGACTCCGGCGGACTCTGCATCAAGCCCGCGAAGTCGATGATCGAGATGAAGTGCGACATGGGGGGCGCCGCCGTCACGCTCGCCACCGTGCTCGCGGCGGCGCACCTCGGTCTTCCGCTCGAGGTGCACGGCATCCTCGGCTGCGTCGAGAACATGCCGGACGGTGACGCCTACCGCCCGGGCGACGTCTTCCCGTCGCTCGATGGCAAGACGGTGGAGATCATCAACACCGACGCCGAGGGCCGTCTCGTCCTCGCGGACGCGCTCGCCTACGCCCGGGAGCTCGAGCCCGACTACCTCGTCGACCACGCCACGCTCACCGGCGCGTGCATGGTCGCGCTCGGCGCCATCACCGCGGGCCTCTTCTCGAACGACGACGGGCTCGCGAAGAAGTACGCGGCCGCGGCGGAGGACACGGGCGAGAGCTACTGGCGCTTGCCGCTCACCGACGAGCTCCGCGAGACGCTCAAGAGCGACATCGCCGACCTCAAGCACACGGGCGACGCGTACGGCGGCTCGATCACCGGCGCGCTCTTCCTCCGTGAGTTCGTGGGCAAGACGAAGTGGGCGCACCTCGACATCGCGGGCCCGACCTTCGCCGACCGCGCGCGCAGCATCTACCCGAAGGGCGGCACCGGCTTCGGCGTGCTCACCGCGCTGCGCTTCCTCGAGCAGCTCGCATGACCCGCGCGGGGCTGCGGGGGGGCGCGCTCGCCGCTCTCGCGATCCCGCTCACGCTCGGCGCGCCCACGCGCGCGCAGGCACACCTCGGCCACCTCGTCCTCCGCGCGGAGCGCTACCTCAAGGTGGACGCCGCGCCGGGCGAGGTGCGCATAGTGGTCTCGTTGATGCTCGGTCCGTCCGAGACGCGCCTCGCCCTCGAGCCGGCGGACACGGACGGCGACGGCGCGCTCTCCCGCGCCGAGGCCGACGCCTACCTCGCAGGGTGGGGCGCCGAGCTCGCGCGCGAACTCCGGGTGGAGATCGACGGCGCGGCCGCGGAGGGGATCGTCTGGCGGGACGGTGTGCTCGAGCCGATCGGGCCGATCGCGGCGCAGCCGGTCACGGTCGAGCGGGTCGCGCACATTCCGTTGCCGGGCGGCGAGCACGTCCTGCAGATCCGTGACGCCATGGACGTCGGGCGCTTCGAGCGCACGGACGTCGTGTTTCAGGCGCGGGACGGCGCCGAGCTGCTGCGCGCCGGGATGGGCGAGTCGCCGCGCGATCTCGAGCCGGCGCTGAGTTTCGGGCGGGACTTCGCGCCCCCCGCCGGGCGCGTGTTCAGCGCGGCGCTCCGCACGCCGGAGGCGCCGCTCGATGGGCGCGTGATCGCGGGCGCACTCGCTGGCGTCGCGCTGCTCGTGCTGGGTGCCATCGGGCTGCGCACGAAACGCCGACGCCGCCCTTGAGGGGCGGCGTCCGGGGGAGTCGGGGCCGTCGGTGGACGGCCGTGCGCGGAGGTCGGGGCGCGACGCCGGTCGCGTGCGCCCCGCCGTGGTCAGAGCCGGAAGGGGAAGCTGACCGAGAAGGTGTCGTTGCGGAACCGCGGGAAGCGTGCGCTGCGCGCGGCGCGGGCCACGCAGGAGCCGACGGGCGTGCCGGCGAACTGGCCGGAGACGACCGCGTTCGTCACGCGCCCGCTCGAGCCCGCGACGGTGATCGCCGTCATCGCGAGGCCGTGCTCGCCGCCGCCACATGCCGTGACCGCCGCCTGAACCGCCGTGAGCGCTGCACGCACCTGATCGCGGCCCGGCTGCTCCGGGAGCGAGGCGTCGCTGCCTCCGCCCCCGCCGCCGCTGTTTGCCGCCGGACGCGCTGCCGGGCCACCGCCGCCGAGCGCCTGCCCGAGGAGGTCGTCGATGCTGCCGCCGCCGCCGCCGCCGCCGGCTCGCCGCGGGGCCGGTGCGCTGCCGCCCCCGCCGCCACCGCCTCCGCCGCCCGAAGGTGCGCTCGGTGCGGTCGGCGCGCTCGGCGCCGCGGCGGTCTCTCCGCCGCCGCCCGTGCGTCGCGACCCGCTGCGACGCGCGCCGTTGCGCTCGTCGTCCGCGGGAGCGGGCGCTGCGGCCACCGTGTCGGCCGCGACCGGTGCAGCGACTGCGGCGGGCTCGGCCGCCGGCGGCGCTGCGGGTGCGATCGGAGCCGCGGCCGCGGGCGCCGCGACGGTGGCCGGCGCCGCCGGCGGCTCGGCGCGAGGGTGCCCCCCGCCTCCGCCGCGTCGTCCTTCTTGTTCCCGAGCATGACGACCAGCACGACCGCTGCCGCTGCGACGACCGCCGCGACGCCGACGCTCACGCCGATGATCAGGCCCTTGTTGCTGGACTCCTGCTTGACGGGCGCCAACATCGGCGCGCCGAGCGTGGGCGCGAACGGCGAGCCGCCCGAGCCGATCGAGAGCAGGTCGTCGACGGCGTCCTTCTTGGCGGGCGTTGCGCCCATGGATGCCGATGCCCCGCCCCCGAGGCCCCCCGCGAGAGCGCGGATGTCGATGAGGCCCGAGCCCTCCCCGGACGCCATGCCGGCCCTCGGCTGCGCGCTGCTCGACGGCGCCGCCGTCGACCCGCTGCTGCTCGGCGTGCCGGTGGCGAGCGCCTGGAGGTTGGCGAGCGAGAAGAGCACGGAGTTCTCGTTGCGCTGTCCGGTGAGCGCCGCCTGCTGACTCGAGACACGCGGGCTCGGGGCCGAGGCCACCACGCCGTCGTCGTCGTCGCCGCCACCGCCGAACGGGCTCGCCTCCGACTGGCCGAAGAGATCGCTACCGCCTGCGCGCGGCGCACGGGCCGCGGGGGCCTTCTCGGGCGCGGGCGCCGGGATTGATTCCGCCCCGAACGCGCCGCCGCCGAAGGGATCGGCGCCACCGGCCGCTCCGCCGAACGGGTCCGCGCCGAAGTCGCCCGCCGCGCCGGCGGCCGCGCCGCCTCCCGCGTCGCCGCCCCCGGTGATCGCCTGCACGAGCGGCTCCACGTCGCGCGCGGGCAGCCAATTGTCGAAGCCCTCGCGCCAGACGTACGCCTCCCAGTCGACGGTCCCGGCGCTGAGCATGTCGCTGATCTGCGCGGGCGTGAACGGCCCCTGCTGGTCGCCGCTCACGACGATGTGCCACACGGCCTCGCCGCCGACCGGGGGCGCGGCCTGCGAGCCGTCGAGGACGCGCGTCGACTCGTCGTCGCCCTGATCGCCGCGTACCACGATGACCTCGCTGCACTTCTTGCAGCGGATCTTGAACACCTTCCCGGCGACCTTCTCGTCGGCGATCGAGTACTTCGCGCCGCAGTTCTCGCAGACGATCTTCATCTCGCTTGTCCTCTCGACGTGCAGTTCAGCGGGCAGGGATGGGAGTGGCTCCCGGACGCGTTCCGGAGGCATGCGGCGAGCGGCGCGGCATCGCCGGATTCCGTCGTTGGGGCGGCATCATAGCTGCCCCGCGCCGAGCCGATCAAGAGCCGTCGCGTGGGCGTCCACCCGCGAACGCCCATGCCTCCACGCCGACATGGAACCCCCGCTGGGCGTGCCTTTGGGTAGCGCGCGCACGATCGCGCTCGCTGGGCCCCGGCTTTCGCGGATGCCAGCGAGCGGCTCCCGGTCCTTCGCGACGGGCGCCGTCAGTTCACGGTGACGAGTGGCGAGCCGTCCTTGCCGCAGAACGCGGTGGTCGCGTCGTAGCGCTCTCCGCATTGGGGGCAGATTTGCGGCTTGGCGCCCTCGGTGCCCGTGGGGGCCTTCGAGCGCGCGGCAAACATCGCGTAGGGCACGAGCTCGTCGGAGTCGTGCGGGCAGAACCGCGCCGAGGGCGGGAAGCCGCGGCGGCAGGTCGGGCAGATCAGCGCCTGCGACGGCGTCGCCGGGCCCCCTTGCGGCGCGCCCACGAGCGCCGTGCCGTCCCGCGGGCAGAAGGCCGTCTCGCCCTCCACCTCGAGGTGGCACAGCGGGCACAGCTTCTGCGCCCCGCCTGCAGCGGCTGGCGCGCGGACCGATGCGGCCGCGGGCGGTCGCGCGATCGCGGACGATGGCAGCGGGGCGGCCGACGGCGTGGAGACGCCCGACGGCGCGGGCTCCGGCTTCCGCTTCTTCTTGCCGCCGAGCAGCAGCGCCACGCCGCCGAGCAGGAGCAGAAGCGCGACGCCCGCCCCGACCAGCGGCAGGAGCAGCGAGCCCCCCTCGTCATCGACCGCGCGCGCCTCGACCCGCGCCGCGCCCTCGGTGCGCGCCGTCGCGTCGGTGCCCGCGAGCACGCCGACTGCGCCCTGTTCGCCGCGACGGGCGATCAGGTCCGAGAGATCCTGCGCGCGCACGGTGAGCACCGCATCGCCGCGCAGCCCGCCGCTCGTCGCCTGCAGGCGGAACTCGCCCTCCGCGTCGGCCGCATTCGTCCCGGCCTGGAAGCAGCCGTCGTCGAGGGTGCCGGCGCGACCCGCCGGGCGTTCGAGGTCCCACGCGATCGTCTGGCCCGGGACCGCGCAGCCGCTCGCATCGACGACGCGCGCGCGGACGCAGACACGCTCGCCCGGCTGCACGCGTGCCCGCTCCGGACGCATCGCGATCCGCGCGGGGGCGCCCGGTGTGCAAGCGCGCTCGGCGGGCTCGTCGGGCGGCGGAGGGGGAGGCGGCGTCGGTGTCGCGGCCCGCGTGCGGGAGAAGGACTGCGTCGTGGTGATGGTCGCCGTGCAGCGCGACTCGTTGAGCGCCCAGTCGTATTCGCTCGAATCCGTGAACGCGAGCGCGTCGTCGCCCGACGCGCGCAGCGTGTACGTACCGGTTTCGCCGCGCGAGTCGCCGGGCGGCGTGCGGCAGACCGTGCGCCACGTGCTCCCTTGCACCGACGTCGACACGCGCCGGACCGCGCGGTTCTCGCTCCAGCAACCGTCGGTCCGTGTCGTGCGTTGGCCGCGGAAGACGAGGTGATCGCCTTCCTGCGCGATCTGCACGGTGCCGCCGCCGCCCGACGAGAACGACTGCGGTCGCGGCCCGCAGTCTGCGCCCCAGCTGCGGATCGTCACCTCGACGCGTGTTCCGCTCGCGCGCCACGCGCCGTCGTACGGGCCGTCGGCGCGGGCCGGCGCAACCCATGCGAGGACGCAGAGCGCGAGCGCGGCGGCGCGCGGCACGGCGGAGTCGGGGAGCGGACGCGCGTGGGGGCGCATGGCGGCGCCAGCTTAGAGGTCGCCCGTTGACAAGTCGATTGTTGCGCGTGGCTCGGGCGTGCGGCGGTCGTCCTGTGCGCCGCCGCACCGGCCGCCGGCGCCGTGCGCTCGAGCGCGTCGCGGTGCGCGCGCTGGCGAGGCGCCAGCCGGGGCACGTCCTCGGAGGGCACTGCACGCCTGCCTGCGCGTCGTCGCACTCCGCTGCCCAACGCCCGAGCGAAGCGCTGCGCGATCAACGAAAAAGGGCCCGGCGAGGTGGTCGCCGGGCCCTCCGTGCATGCCGACGCGCGGCGGCGCAGCGCTAGGCGCGCGCCTTCTTGACCGCGTCCGTCAGTTCGGGGATGACCTTGAACAGGTCCGCGACGAGGAAGTAGTCGGCGACCTGTGCGATCGGCGCCTCCTTGTCCTTGTTGACCGCGACGATGACCTTCGAACCCTTCATGCCCGCGAGATGCTGGATCGCGCCCGAGATGCCGACCGCGACGTAGAGCTTCGGGGCGACGACCTTGCCCGTCTGGCCGACCTGCAGGTCGTTGGGCACGTAGCCCGCGTCGCACGCCGCGCGGCTCGCGCCCATCGCCGCGCCGAAGGCGTCGACGAGCGGCTCGAGTACCGTCTGGAAGCCCTCGGCGCTCTTCAGCGCGCGACCGCCCGACACGACGGTCGCAGCCTCGCTCAGCTCGGGGCGCGCGGACTTCGTGCTCTGCTCGAGCGCGACGAACTCGATGCGCCCGCTCGCCGCACCGCCCGCCACCAGGGCGAGGTCCTCGATCGGGCTCGCGCCGCCCGTGGGCTGCGCAGGCGCGACCTCCGACTGACGCGGCGTCACGACCTGGGTCGCCGTCGTGATCTGCACGTGACCGTACACGTTGCCCGCGTACATCGGCCGCTTGTAGCTGAGCGTCCCGCCGTCGACGGTGACGCCGCTGATGTCGCTCGCGACGCCCGCGCCGAGGCGCGCCGCGACGCGGGGCGCGAGGTCCTTGCCGAAGGTGCTCGCGGTCACGGTGAGCACGCCGTAACCGCCGCCGATCGAGGCGACCGTGGGCGCGTACTTCTCGGCGAGGTAGCCCCCGTCGATCTGCGTGGCGAAGATCTTGCGCGCGCCGAAGCCCGTCAGCTCGGCCGCGGCGGACTTCGCGCCGTCGCCGATGGCGAGGACGTCGAAGGCGCCGCCCGTCCCGGCGGCGATCGTCTTGGCGAGGGTGATGGCGCTGTGCGTCGTCTTGCGCACCTTGCCGTCGAGCAGCTCTGCGATGACCAGAACGTCCGTCATGGTTCGTGTTCCTCGGTTGTCTCGGGTGGCAGGACGAACGCTCAGAGGACCTTCGCCTCGCTCTGGAGGAGCGAGACGAGCTCGTTGACGTCGGCGACGAACTTCGCGCCGCCCTTGCGCGCGGGCGGCAGCTCGAACTTCGTGTAGCGGGACGTCGTCGTCGCGTCGACGCCGAGCGCGGCGAGCGTCTGCTCGTCGATCGGCTTCTTCTTCGCGGCCATGATGCCCTTGAGCGAGGCGTAGCGCGCGCCCTCGCCGTACGCGTGATCGGCGGGCGTCGCGCCGTTGCGCACGGACGCGGGCGCGACGATGCGCAGGTCGACGGTGATGACGGCGGGCGCGGTGACCTTCACCTTGAGCACGCCCGTGTCGACCTCGCGGCCGACGACGAAGCTCTTGCCCGCGTCGCCCGTCTCGATCGTCGCCGCGAACGACGCGACCGGCCAGCCGAGCAACTCACCGAGGATCTGCCCCGCGGTGTTGGAGTCGCCGTCGACGGCCTGCTTGCCGAGTACGACGACGTCGGGCTGCTCCTTGTCGACGATGGCCTTGAGCGCGCGGGCGACGACGAACGAGTCGAGCTGCTCGTCCTCGGCGAGCACGTGGACCGCGCGGTCCGCACCCATCGCGAGCGCCTGGCGCAGCGTCTGCGCCGCGTCCTTCGGCCCGATCGAGACGACGATGGTCTCGCCGAGCTTCTCCTGCGTCTTCGCGTTCTCGTTGAGGCGCAGCGCCGCTTCGACGGCGTACTCGTCGAAGGGGTTGATCTTCCACTCGAGGCCGTCCGTGGTGACGCGCGAGGCGTCGGCGGCAACCTTCACCTTGTTGGCGTTGTCCGGGTCGGCGACCCGCTTCACTGGAACGAGGATCTTCACGGTTCCTCCGGGGAGTGTGATGAGAGAGCGTGTGACTGCGGAGAGCGGACGCGGATGCCGTCGAGGAACACGGACGTGATCTGGACGGCAGCTTTCGTGAGAGTCCCGGGCTCGGCTCCGCCGAGCGCCCAGGTGAGCGCGACTCCGTCGAGCGCGCCGAACAACGCGCGCGCGAGGATGCGCGGGTGCGCGTCCGTGCGGACGACGCCCTCGCGCTGCCCGTCGGCGATGACGCTCGCGAGCACCTCGAGGTACTCGACGAAGAGGGGGGTCGCGTACTGCTTGAGCAGCTTCGACGACTGGCGGAGGTTGACGGTGATCACCTCGGCGAGGTCGCGCTGCCCTTCGAGCAGCCCGAGCTGCAGGCCGACGATCCGGCGCATGCGCTCCTCGAACGACGGCGAGCGCTCGAGCTCGCGGCGCAGCACCTCGAGGAGACGCGTGATGCGGTCCTCGAAGATGCAGACGAGCACGTCGTCCTTGTTCTTGAAGTAGAGGTAGATGGTGCCGTCCGCGACGCCGGCGGCCTTCGCGATCTCGTTGACGCGCGTCGCGTGGAAGCCCTTCCGCGCGAAGACCTTGATCGCGGCGCGGAGGATGCGCTCGCGCTTGTCCGGCGTGCCTGCGCCGCGGCCCTTCTCGGTGGGGGCTTCGGACGACTCGGGGGCTGCCTTCGCGCGTGCCTTGGTGTCGGCGCGCGGAAGGGCGGAGGGCGCGGGGATCTCGGGGGTCGACGACACAGCGCGCGGCTTGCGGACCCGCGAACTGAATGGCGATTCACCGCTCGGCACGCGCCGGGATTAACACGCACGGTTTGACCCGTCAACGCGCTCCGCCGCACCGTGGAGCGCCCCGCGACGCCTCAACGATCGGGCCTCGCGGGGCGCGCGACGACGACGTGCAAGCGCGCCGCGGCGAGCGCGTCGACGACGCGGACGAGCGAGGCGTCGTCCCCCGCGGCGTGCGTCGCGTCGACACCCTCCGCGGAGGCACGCGCGAGCCGATCCGCGACGATCGCCGGCTGCGCGCGGGAGGCGGCGTCGAGGGCGGCGAGCTGGTCGCGCGTGCGCCGGACGGCGTCGGTGCCGAGTGGGTCGGCGTCGAGCACGGCGAGCGCCTGCCGCGTCGTGACGGCGAGCGCCGCGAGCGCGGACTCGTCGAGCGAGAGCGCGATCCACGCGGCGACGTCGGTCGGGCCGACCCTCGCGCCATCGGCCGCGAGGACGCGGACGCCCGGGGCT
The DNA here is from genome assembly GCA_964202905.1 of Polyangiales bacterium. Taxonomy (GTDB): domain Bacteria; phylum Myxococcota_A; class Polyangia; order Polyangiales; family JADJQN01; genus CAIUAC01. The sequence goes on along the minus strand of CAXNJO010000010.1, from coordinate 43,855 downwards.
TCCCCAAGGAGCGTGGCGACGGAGAGCGCGAAGGCCTGCGCGTCGAGGCCGTCGTCGGGCGGCGTGTCGCCCTGGGCATGCGGTGCACGGGGCGCCGCTGCGCGGAGCGCGATCACGGCACGAACGCCGGGGCCCGGCCCCTCGGCGGCGAGCACGTCCTCCATCGCTGCGTCCCCGTGCGTCGGCGGCGCGCACGGGGCTCCCCCGTCGAGCCCGGCGAGGCGGCGCGCGACCTGCGCAGCCTGACCGCCTGCGCCGCCGTCACCCGCCCACACGACGTGCGCGCGTGCACCGACGCGCGACCGCGCGAGCAGCGACCGCACCTCCGACGCTGGGACGGACGCGGCCGATTCCGCGGTGCCCTCTGGCGCGAGGAGGCCTGGCGTCGCCGGGACGAGCGCGCGGGCCGCGAGCGCGCGCGCGTGGAGGGCGGGCGCGTTGGCCGGCGCGAGCGATGCCACCCGTCGTCGCCGCGCCTCGTCGATGGCTGCGTCGTCGGGCAACGCGTCGAGCACGCAGCGCAGCGCGTGGACGAGCGCGTCGTCGTTCCGCGCCGTCGCGAGCACGCCCCACGAGCCCGCGCCCACCACCGCCTGCAATGCGGCGCCGCCGCGCCCCAGTTGCACTCGGCATGCGACCGCGAGCGCCTCCGCCGTGAGTCCCGCGCGGCCGAGGACGCCGGCGTGCTCCGCGGAGAGCTCCGCCGCGAAGCGCACGGCGAGCGCGCGCTCACCCGCACCCGGCAGCGCCTGCACGACGAGCCGCGCGCCATTGCGCAGCGGCGTCCCGTCGCCCGTCGCGTCGTCCGCGTCGTCGAGCGCCCCGAGGCGCGCGTCGATGGCGGCGACCATCGACGATTCCACGTCGTGGGCCAGCGCGTCGTCCGGGTCCGGCCCGCGCAGTCGCCGCGTCCGTTCTCCGCGCACGACGACCCCGGCGGCGATCGCGTGCGTGTCCTCCGGCATCTCGCTCGCGTGCCGCCCCTGCGCCATCCCGGGCCAGGTGTCGCCCGTCGCGAACGCGCGGCCGTGCGCGCGCACGAGCGCGTCGAGGGCGTCGGGGACCGGCGCGGGCGCGGCGTCGACGACCTCCCTGCGCACCATCTCGAGCCCCGCGGCGGTGTGCGCGGCCCAGCGCGCGGCCCCGTCGGCGCCGCGTCGACGACCCGCCTGCCGCAGCAGCACGACCCCGCCGCCCCGCAACGCGAACGCACGCACCGTCGCGTCGGGCGCTGTCCCCTCCGCGGCGATCTGCGCGGCGATCGCGCGAGCGCGCCCGGCGTCGTCGACCCGCAGCGCGACGCTGACGACCTCCGACTCGCCGACGACGACGCGCACGGGCGGCGCCCCGCTGCGCCGCGCGGCCGGAGGCATCGACCCGCGCCGCGTCGCGGCTGCGTCGGGCACCCCCGCGAGGGCCGTCTCGACCGCCGCCGCGAGCGTCGCCGCGTCCACGTCGCCGGCCGCGACGAAGAGCGCGCGGGCGGGACCGAGGTGTTGCCCCGCGAACCGCGCGACCGCGTCCGCATCGACGCGGGCGTCGTCGTCGGCCTCCCCGAACGCGCCTGCCTGCGGCACATCGAGGAGCGCCGCGACCGCGAGCCCATCGGCGGTGCGCGCCTCGTCCGTCCGCGCCCGCCTTCGTGCCTCGACGAGCGCGCGTCGCACGGCCACGAGCTCGTCCTCGTCGGCCTCGCGCAGCGCGAGCATCCCGGCGAGCTGATCGGTGCATGCCGAGAGCCGCGATCGCGGGCAATCGACGGACCAGGCGACGAGATCCGGCTCGACGCGCGCCGTGACGCCCGGGCTGCGGGCCGCGGCGAGCCACGCCGTGGCCGTCGCGAGTTGGGGTGGCGTCGCGTCCCGCCAGCCGGCATCGACGAAGAGCGCGAGGTGCACGGCGTCCGGCGTCGCGCGGGGCAGGGCGAGCGTCCCGGCGCCCGCGACGCGCACGAGCGTCGGCGGGGGGGCAGCTGTCGGCGCAACCCTGCGCGCTGCCGCGGGCGTCACGACCCGCACCGCCTGCGGAGGGCCGCCGCACCCGCAGGCCACGACGAGCGCGACCGCCGCCAGGAGCGCGGTGAGTCCGCGCGTCGCCCGCCTCATGTCCGCGGCTCCTGCCCCCGCGCGAGCCGCGCGAGGTTCGGCGTGTGCGCGACGACGACCACCGCGAGCAGCCCGAGCGCCATCCAACTCCGCGGCGTCGCGTGCCCCGGCGCGTGCTGCTCCCACGCGATCAGCGCCGCGCTCCCCAGCAGTGCCCCCGCGAGCGACCCCACGCTCGCCCGCCCGGAGGCCCGCCGCGCCACCGCGTACCCCAGCCCGGCGAGCGCGCCCGCGGGCGGCGCCGTCGCGAGCAGCACGCCCAACCCCGTCGCGGCGCCCCGCCCGCCTCGCCCCCCATGCCAGAGCGGCCAGACATGGCCCACGACCGCTGCGACCCCAATCGCCGCCGTCCGCGCATCGGTCGCGCCAAACGCAAGCACCCCCGCGAGCGCCGGCGCCGCTCCCTTCAATGCGTCGAGCGCGAGGACCAGTCGCCCCGCGCGCCGGCCGAGCACCCGCCCGACGTTCGTGGCGCCCGGGTTGCCGCTCCCCGCAGCCCGGAGGTCGACCCCGGCCCGCCGCGCGACGAGTATCGCGAACGACACTGAACCGAGCATGTACGCGGCGATCGTGGCGGCGGCTCCGGTCCACACGGCGGGCGGAGCATAGCCCGGGGCACCGGGCCCCGCGCCGCGGGTCGGCGACGCGACTTCTTTCTTGGAGTCAGGGTGTCCGACGTCTACCATTCACTACATGAGCGCACTCAACACGGAACGCAGGGCGGCCACGATGAGCGAGCGCAGAGGAGCCGTGCGGGTGCCGATCGGCGTGTACGTGGACCTGCTCGTCGGCGACGAGAGCCACCGCTGCTTCGGCACCGATCTCAGCCCAACGGGGGTCTATGTGGAGCGCCCGTTCGTCGCGTTCGCGCACCGCGCGCGCGAAGTGCAGATCAGCCTCCCGCTTCCCGGGCTCGCCGAGCCGATCTGGACCCGCGGGGAGGTCGTCCACGACCGCGTCGACAGCTTGTTCCACGGTCAGGCCGTCCGCTTCGTCGCCATGGCGCGGGCCGAGCGGAAGGCCCTCGAGGCCTTCCTGTACGAACAACGCCGCGCGCTCTACCGCCCGTACGTGCGCCTCTCGCGAGGTGCGCGCGTCCCGCTCCCCGCCTCCCCCGGCGCGACCTGATTGCCCAGCCGCGGCGTGCTTCGCGATCGCTGGTAGGCTGCCGCGCCATGCGCGCGCCGCTCCAGTCCCTCCCTGCAAGCCATGTGGCGGGCCGTCCCGCCGCAGGTCTCGCAGCATCCCATCTCACCGCCGCCCCGGAACGTCCCGCGCGCACCGTTGTCAGCCCTCCCATGCCCACCCCGCGTCCCCTGACCTCGCTCGGTTCGAACGCCCCCCTCGTCGCGCTCGTCGTGTTCTGCGCCGCTTGCGGTGCCGGGGCGCGCGGCTCGGCACCGACCACGCCGCAGCCGGGCCGCCGTGTCGTCGCGATGGAGGCGATGCGGATCGGCGCACCCGGCGATGGCGTCGCCGGCCTCGGCACCGATTACGACGCGGAGATGCTCTTCGACCACGCGACGGGCCTCCTTCAGGCCCGCCGCTGCGACGACGCCGTCGCGGCGTACGAGCGACTCGAGCGCGAGTTCCCCGAGACCCGCCTGCGCTCCCCCGCGCTCTACAACAGCGGCCTTTGTCTCGAAGACCGCAGCGAGCTCCCCCGCGCCGCCGACAAGTTCCGCGCGCTGCTCGCGCTCCCGGGGCGCGACCCGCGCGACGTGCTGCACGCGCAATTCATGCTGTCGAACATCGCCGTCCGCCTGTCCCTGTGGGACGAGGCGATCGCCCTCTGCGACGCCGCCCTCGTGAGCACCGACCTCGACCCGGACGACCGCATCTCTCTCCTCGCGCGGAAGGCGCAGGCCGACTTCGGGGCACGTCGTCTCGACGGGGCCGAGCGCGCCGCCCGCGCCGCGCTCGCGTACGTCCGCTCGCAAGAGGAAGCTCAGGCGATCCGCGACGACTTCTCCGTCGGCGCCGCGAACTTCGTCATGGCCGAGACGCTGCGCGAGCGGGCGGGCGCGATCCGCCTCCCCGAGGGCACGACCGAGGTGCAGAGGGTCGCCCTCGAGTCGCGCGCGCGGATTCTCCTCGACGCGCAGCGCGAGTACTTCGCGACGATCCGCCGGGGCAACGCGCACTGGGCGGCCGCGAGCGGCTACCGCATCGGCCAGATGTACGACGCGTTCTGGACGGAAATCACCGAGGCGCCGGTCCCGCCCCGCCCCGATCTCACCCCGGATCTCCGCGCGGTCTTCGCCGACGAATACCGCAAGAACCTCCGCGAGATGGTCAAACCACTCTTGCAGCACGCGATCCGCTACTGGGAGATGACCCTCATGATGGTCGACCGCAGTGGCGTCCGAACAGAATGGACCGAGCGCACCCGCGCGGACCTCGCCCGCGTCCAGGGCGCCCTCGTCGCCGATCTGCCCGGCGCGCCACCGGCTCCCCCGAGCGGAGCCCCTGGCGCAGGGGCGGCCACCACCCAGCCCCCGGCGAGCGGAGCCCCCGGGGAGGGCGGCGGCGCGGCCCTCACGGCCCCGACCACCGGCACGCGCTGACCCGGCTGCGGCATCGACCGTGATCCCCTCGCAGGCGCCAAATGCACGCCCATGCCAGAACCATGCTTGACAGTGCGGGAGGGCGAGCGTAAGAAAGGCGCCCTCATGCCCCCCGAAAGCGGACGTCCGTCCGTCTCGCGGTGGTCCGTGAGGTCTGGCTGGCGTAGCTCAACGGTAGAGCACCTGCCTTGTAAGCAGGGGGTTGTGGGTTCGATTCCCGTCGCTAGCTCGTGAAGTCGCAAGTCTCGGTTCGAGGTTTCTCCGGAGGGTTACCCGAGTGGACAAAGGGAGCAGACTGTAAATCTGCCGGCTATGCCTTCGATGGTTCGAATCCATCACCCTCCACCCAGTCCACCAGCGCCGCACGGACGTCCGACACCAGTTCCCTGCGGGAGTAGCTCAGTTGGTAGAGCGTCAGCCTTCCAAGCTGAACGTCGCCGGTTCGAATCCGGTCTCCCGCTCCCCTGCAACCCGGCACCGAATCCAGCACCCACGACAAAACCCCGCTGCAGGCCACCTGCAGCCGCAGCGCGCCCGCCCAGGTAGCTCAGTGGCAGAGCACCCCCTTGGTAAGGGGGAGGTCGAGAGTTCAATCCTCTTCCTGGGCTCCACGTCATCCAACCCGTTCATCAGGCACGTTCAGGCAGGCAGGATCAGGCGTTACATCGGGTCTGTAGGTCGTCAGACATCTGCAGGTCGTCAGACAACAGGAGAGCCGCGATGGCCAAGGAAAAGTTCGTCCGTACCAAGCCCCACGTGAACGTCGGCACCATTGGTCACATTGACCATGGCAAGACGACGACGACGGCCGCGATCACGATGGTCGCGTCGAAGAAGTACGGCGGCAAGGCCGTGTCCTACGCGGACATCGCGAAGGGCGGCACGGTCCGCGACGACTCGAAGATCGTGACGATCGCGGTGTCGCACGTCGAGTACGAGACGCCGAACCGTCACTACGCACACGTCGACTGCCCCGGACACGCCGACTTCATCAAGAACATGATCACGGGCGCCGCCCAGATGGACGGCGCGATCCTCGTCGTGTCGGCGCTCGACGGCCCGATGCCGCAGACGAAGGAGCACGTCCTCCTCGCGCGCCAGGTCGGCGTGCCGCAGATGGTCGTCTGGCTCAACAAGTGCGACGCGGTCGAGGACCCGGACCTCCTCGAGCTGGTCGAGATGGAGGTCCGCGACCTCCTCACGAAGTACCAGTTCGACGGGGACAACATCCCCGTGATCCGCGGCTCGGCGCTCAAGGCGCTTCAGGGCGACCCGGGTGGCGAGGGCACGATCGTCAACCTGCTTCAGGCGCTCGACACGTGGATCCCGGAGCCGGTGCGTGAGGTGGACAAGCCGTTCCTCATGGCCGTCGAGGACGTGTTCTCGATCAAGGGCCGCGGCACGGTGGTGACGGGCCGCATCGAGCGCGGCATCATCAAGGTCGGCGAGGAGGTCGAGATCCTCGGCTTCCGCGACCCCCGCAAGACAACGGTCACGGGCGTCGAGATGTTCCGCAAGCTGCTCGACCAGGGCCAGGCGGGTGACAACGTCGGCTGCCTCCTGCGCGGCATCGAGAAGGCGGACGTCGAGCGCGGGCAGATCCTCTGCAAGCCCGGCTCGGTTCGGACGCACAAGAAGTTCGAGGGCGAGGTCTACGTCCTCAAGAAGGAGGAGGGCGGCCGTCACAAGCCGTTCTTCACGAACTACCGCCCGCAGTTCTACATGCGGACGACGGACGTGACGGGCACCATCGCGCTGCCCGAGGACGTCAAGATGGTCATGCCGGGTGACAACGTCCGCGTGGTCATCGAGTTCATCACGCCGGTCGCGCTCGAGGACAAGCAGCGCTTCGCGATCCGCGAAGGCGGCCGCACGGTCGGCGCTGGCGTCGTTTCCAAGATCCTCGAGTGACACCGCGTCACGCCTCGCCGGGATTTGACTCGTGAGCGACCGGATCGGCATCGCACTCGCCTGCAGTGAGTGCGGTGCCAGAAACTATCGGAAGACCAAGGCCCGGCGACCTGGGGAGCAGGCCGAGCGGCTCACGCTCAAGAAGCACTGCGCAGCCTGCGCCAAGCACACCGAGCACCGCGAGACGAAGTAGGGCGCGCCGATCGCTGTCGGCCACGTGAGACCACGGGGCGGGAAGCGGCGACCGAAGAACGCGACAAGGTTCGAGGTGTTCCAGCCGGACGGCCGGAACACCGGGCTTCCAAGCCCTGAAGGCCAGTAGCTCCAATGGTAGAGCAGCGGATTCCAAATCCGCGGGTTGTGGGTTCGAATCCCTCCTGGCCTGCCCCCGGACTGGCCGACATGACGACGCATCTCGGAGAGCAATCGATGACGACGGACGAGCGCGAGGACGAGCACGGCGAGTCGGCGGACGAGAGCACGGCGGGCGGCGGTACGTCGACGCCGGTCGGCGCTGCCGCTGACGAGGGGACTGAGAGCCGCGCCGAGTCGTCTGACGACGACGAGCCTGCGGCTGCGGCCCTTGGAACCCGCTCGCTCGGCCTCGAGCGCTACATTCAAGGCGCGTATGCGGCGCTCGCGCTCGTCCTCTTCTGGGTCCTCCAGCAGTCGGTGGTGCTGGCGTGGAATCTCTTCGCCGAGCCGAACGTTTTCATCGCCACAGCGGTCGGCGCGGTCGGCGCGGTCGTCGCGACGATCGTCCTCTACCGTCACGAGCGCTTCAACCAACTCACCCGTGAGATCGCGGTCGAGTTGTCGAAGGTCACTTGGCCATCGCGCGAGGAGACGCAGGTCTCCACCATCGTGGTCATCGTCACCTCAGTCGTGGCGGCGTTTTATTTCGGTGTGTTCGACGCCCTCTGGTCTGCTCTCACCGACCTCCTCTACACGGCGTGACGCGCTAGTCCCCTGCAGAGGGAAGGACCGACTCCATGTCCAAGAAGTGGTACGTGATCCAGGCCTACTCGGGCTATGAAAACAAGGTAAAGCTCTCGCTCGAGGAGCGCATCAAGCAGAACGGCATGGAGGAGTTCTTCGGGCAGATCCTGATCCCCAAGGAGAACGTCCAGGAGACCAAGGCCGGTGGCGGGAAGCGCGTGACCACCCGCAATTTCTACCCGGGCTACATCTTCGTGGAGATGGACCTCAACGAGCGCACCTGGCATCTGATCAAGGACACGTCCAAGGTCAGCGGCTTCGTGGGAGGCCGCCATCCCACGCCCGTTCCGGAGCCTGAGATTCACGCTATCGCCCAGCAGGTTGCCGAGGGCGCCGCCAAGCCGAAGCCCCGCGTCGTGTTCGAGGCGGGCGACCACGTCCGGGTCATCGACGGGGCGTTCGCGAATTTCCAGGGGTCGATCGAAGAGGTCAAGCCCGACAAGCAGAAGGTCCGCGTGCTCGTCAGCATCTTCGGGCGCTCCACGCCTGTCGAGCTCGACTACGGGCAGGTCGAGAAGACCGCTTAGTCTTGAGCGGGGTTCCGCCCCCGTCGTCCGAACAGTCCCAGTCCGCCAGAGAACGCAGTCAGCTCGAGGAAGCCCGCCATGAAGAAGGTCACTGGTCAGATCAAGCTCCAGCTCCCCGCCGGCAAGGCGAACCCGTCGCCGCCCGTCGGCCCTGCGCTCGGTCAGCACGGCGTCAACATCATGGGCTTCTGCAAGGAGTTCAACGCGCGCACGACGGGTCAGGAAGGCATGATCATCCCGGTGGTGATCACGGTCTTCTCCGACCGCTCCTTCACGTTCATCACGAAGACCCCGCCGGTCGCCGTGTTGATCAAGAAGGAGATCGGCCTCGCTCTCGGGAAGAAGCCGGGTTCCGGCAGCAAGCGCCCCAACAAGGACAAGGTCGGCAAGATCTCCCAGGCGCAGATCCGCAAGCTCGCCGAGATGAAGATTCAGGACATGAACGCCGCCAGCGTCGAGACCGCCATGCACAGCATCGCTGGCACGGCCCGCTCGATGGGCGTCGACGTCGTCGACTGAATCATTCGCGCTCGCGCGATGTTTTCTGCGGGCCTACTCCGGTGGGCCCGTTGGAGGCTCTCAGCCCGAAGAGGCGGTCTCTTCGGGCGAACCCGTCCACACCACCGACGAGAGCACAGGTGGGAGGCGGCGATCGGCTCCAAGGGCCAGCGTGCTGGCACGAGGGGGCGAGACCCGTCCATAGGGAGGAACGATGGAAGCAGGTCGAAAGCGCAAGGGCTCGATCGAGGGTGTCGATCGGGAGAAGCGCCACACGGTCCAAGAAGCCTGCGCCCTCGTGAAGGGGGTCGCATTCGCGAAGTTCGACGAGAGCGTCGACGTCGCGGTGCGCCTCGGCGTCAACCCGAAGCACGCGGACCAGATGGTCCGTGGCGCGATCGTGTTGCCGCACGGCACCGGCAAGATAAACCGGGTGCTCGTGTTCGCGAAGGGTGAGAAGGCCGCCGAGGCGGCCGCCGCCGGCGCCGACCATGTCGGCACCGACGACATGGTCGCGAAGGTGACGGAGGGGTGGCTGGAGTTCGACGTCGTGATCGCGACGCCGGACATGATGGGTCAGGTCGGTCGGCTCGGTCGCGTGCTCGGTCCGCGTGGTCTCATGCCCAATCCCAAGGTGGGCACGGTCACGTTCGACGTGGGCAAGGCGGTTCGCGAGGCGAAGGCCGGCAAGATTGAGTTCCGCGTCGAGAAGGCAGGCATCGTCCACGCGCCGGTCGGGAAGAAGTCCTTCGCCCCCGAGCAGCTTGCGGACAACGTCGTCACGCTCATCGCGGCGCTCATCAAGGCCAAGCCCTCGACCGCCAAGGGTGCCTATCTGCGCAGCATCACGCTGAGCTCGACGATGGGGCCTGGAATCAAGATCGACCCGCTGTCGATCGAGACGGTGAAGGAGGTCTGACGTGGCCGTCATGAACGCGAATCGTCGGGAAAAAGAGGTCGAGATCGGCCTGCTCCGCGACAACTTCACGCGCTCCTCTTCGATGGTCGTGCTCGATTTCAAGGGCATCGACGTCGAGACGGTCACCGCGCTGCGCGTCGCCTTCCGCAAGGCCGGCGTCACGTACCGCGTCGCGAAGAACACCCTCGTCAAGCAGGCCCTCAAGGGCACGCCGCTCGAGGGCCACAAGCAGTTCGAGGCGTTCCTTCGGGGACCCACGGGCATCGCCTTCTCGTTCGAGGACCCGACCGCGGCCGCCAAGGTCGTCAAGGCGTTCCGGAAGGGCGGCGACAAGCAGGAGAAGCTGGGCGTCAAGTGCGGCGTGCTGGAGAGCATGGTCTTCGAGGGCAAGGCCGTCGAAGAGCAGCTCGCCACCATGCCGGGCAAGGACGAGATGCGGGCGATGCTGCTCGCGACCCTCAACGCGCCCCTCGTCGACCTGCTTCAGTTGCTTCAGGCGCCCGCGCAGAACCTTGTCTACGCGCTCGCGGCCCAGGAGGAGAAGCTCGGCGAATAGCCTCGAGCCTCCCCCACGCAAGATCCCAATCCCTCCAACGTTCCCCTGACCACAGCGTAATCCGGGCGACAGGCCCGGTAGAAGACTCGGAGAAATACCATGGCGAACATGACGCAGGAGCAGCTCGTCAACGAGCTCAGCAGCTGGACCGTTCTCGAAGTCTCGGGCCTCGTGAAGGCGCTCGAGGAAAAGTGGGGCGTGAAGGCTGCGCCCGCGATGGTGGCGGGTCCGGCCGTGGCCGCGGCCCCGGCTGCGGCGGTCGTCGAGCAGACGGAGTTCACCGTCGAGCTCACCAGCGGCGGCGACAAGAAGATCAACGTCATCAAGGTCGTCCGTGAGATCACCAGCCTCGGCCTTGCCGAGGCGAAGGCTCTCGTGGAGGGCGCGCCCAAGCTCATCAAGGAGGGCGTGACCAAGGCCGAGGCCGAGGACCTCAAGAAGAAGCTCGAAGAAGCGGGCGCGAAGGTCACCGTCAAGTGAACTTCGGCAAAGCGTCGACGTAGTCTGCGCGCCCTGAGGGTTGCGGTGAGGGAGACGTGTCTCCCGCGCCGCGACCCACAGGCGTTTCTAGCCTGCCCGACGCCCGTCGCTCTGCTTGTCCGCCTCGCGCTCCGCTTCGCTTCGCAGGGTTCGCGTTCGCTCAAGGTCACTCTGGCCCGGGTTGCTCCCGGCCGTTCTGGTCTCGCTCTTTCGGTTCGCTCGGGGTTGCAGGAAGTCCTGCCCCTGTCCGGTAGTCCCAGCCAGGCGTACTTGCCTAGGCACATACGGGTGTCCGCCCACCCGTCAGGAGTCCCGCTACCATGGCCTCGATTCAGACCAACTTCCGGATCCGTCAGAGCTTCGGGAAGATCGCTCGGATCATCGACGTCCCGAACCTCATCGACATCCAGAAGAAGTCGTACGAGAAGTTCCTCCAGACCGACATTCCCCCGCACGAGCGTGAGGACATCGGCCTTCAGGGGGTCTTCCGGAGTGTCTTCCCCATCCGGGACTTCAACGGCACGAGTGAGCTCGTGTTCGTGGCCTACACGCTTGAGCGCCCGAAGTACGACGTCGACGAGTGCCGGCAGCGGGGTATGACCTTCGCTGCGCCGATCAAGGTCACCATCCAGCTCATCATCTATGATGCCGCCGGCGAAGGCACCGACCGCGCCGTTCGCGACATCAAGGAGCAGGAGGTCTACTTCGGCGAGATTCCGCTGATGACCGAGAACGGCACGTTCATCATCAACGGGACCGAGCGGGTCGTCGTCTCGCAGCTTCACCGAAGCCCGGGCGTCTTCTTCGACCACGACAAAGGCAAGACGCACTCGTCCGGCAAGCTGCTCTATCAGGCGCGCGTCATTCCCTATCGGGGTTCCTGGCTCGACTTCGAGTTCGACCCGAAGGACCTCATTTATGTGCGCATCGATCGGCGCCGGAAGATGCACGCGACCGTTCTGCTGAAGGCCCTCGGGTACAGCACGCAGGACCTGCTCAAGTTCTTCTACGATACCGAGACCGTTTACCTCGAGGCAGGGAAGAAGTACGCGAAGTCGATCGAGTTCGACCTGCTGCCCGGCCAGCGCGCCACGCGTGACATCAAGGTCGATGGCGACGTGATCGTCCGCAAGAACCGCAAGTTCACGCGCGCTGCGATCCGTAAGCTGAGGGAGGCGAACCTCGACCGGCTGCCGCTCGATCTCTCCGAGGTCCAAGGCAAGGTCAGCGCTGAAGACGTCATCGACGAGGAGACGGGCGAGGTCATTCTCGGGGTCAACGAGGCGTTGACCGAGGAGAAGCTCGAGAGCGTCCGCAAGGCGCGGATCGAGCATTTCAAGGTCCTCTTCATCGACGGCCTCAATGTCGGCTCCTACCTCCGAGACACGCTGAACGCGGACAAGGTCACCTCTCAGGACGAGTCGATCCTCGAGATCTACCGGCGCCTGCGTCCGGGCGATCCCCCGACGCTCGAGACCGCGCGCACGCTCTTCAACAACCTTTTCTTCAATCCTGAGCGGTACGACCTCTCGAAGGTCGGGCGGCTCAAGCTCAACTACAAGTTCTACAAGGATGACGAGCAGAAGCCGGACCTCGAGGTGGGCGTACTCGCGCCGCTCGACATCCTCAACACGGTGAAGCACCTCATCGAGTTGAAGAACGGTCGCGGGTCCATCGACGACATCGACCATCTCGGCAACCGCCGCGTGCGCGCGGTCGGCGAGCTGATGGAGAACCAGTACCGCATCGGCCTCGTGCGGATGGAGCGCGCCATCAAGGAGCGCATGAGCATGTCTCAAGAGATTGAGACGCTCATGCCGCACGACCTCATCAACGCGAAGCCGGTCTCCGCGGTGGTGAAGGAGTACTTCGGTAGCTCCCAGCTTTCGCAGTTCATGGACCAGACGAACCCGCTGTCGGAGGTCACGCACAAGCGTCGTCTTTCCGCGCTCGGGCCCGGCGGTCTCACGCGGGAGCGCGCGGGCTTCGAGGTCCGCGACGTGCACCCGACGCACTACGGGCGTATCTGCCCGATCGAAACGCCGGAAGGCCCGAACATCGGCCTCATCGCTTCGCTCTCCACCTACGCGCGCGTGAACGAGTACGGCTTCGTCGAGACCCCCTACCGCAAGGTCGAGGGGGGCCGCGTCGCCACCGATGTCCGTTGGTTCTCGGCCCTCGAGGAAGAGAATCATTACATCGCGCAGGCGAACGCCGACATCGACTCGAAGACCGGCCTCATCAAGGCCAACCTCGTGTCGGCTCGGTACAACGGTGAGTTCGTCATGGTCCCGCCCGACCAGATCACGCTCATGGACGTGTCGCCGAACCAGCTCGTCTCGGTGGCCGCGTCGATGATCCCGTTCCTCGAGCACGACGACGCGAACCGCGCGCTCATGGGCTCCAACATGCAGCGGCAGGCCGTGCCCCTCATCCGCACAGCGGCACCGATCGTCGGTACCGGGCTCGAGGGCAAGGTCGCGCGTGACTCCGGCGTCTGCACCGTCGCGCGTCGAGAAGGCGTCGTCGAGAGTGTCGACGCGACCCGCATCGTCGTGCGCGTCGAGGGCGAGGGCGGGGAGTTCCCCGATATCTACCGCCTCCAGAAGTTCCAGCGGTCCAACCAGAACACCGGCCTACAACCAGAAGCCCATCGTGCGCGCGGGCGACCGGGTCCTGCCGGGCGACGTCCTCGCGGACGGGCCCGCTTGCGACACGGGAGAGTTGGCGCTCGGGCAGAACGTGGTCGTCGCGTTCATGCCCTGGCAGGGCTACAACTTCGAGGACTCGATCCTCATCTCCGAGCGCATCGCGAAGGACGATGTCTTCACCTCGGTTCACATCGAGGAGTTCGAGTGTGTCGCGCGCGACACGAAACTCGGCAAGGAAGACATCACGCGGGACATCCCGAACGTCGGCGAGGAAGCCCTCAAGGACCTCGACGAGTCGGGCATCATCCGCATTGGCGCTGAGGTGAAGCCTGGCGACATCCTCGTCGGCAAGATCACGCCGAAGGGCGAGACGCAGCTTTCCCCCGAGGAGAAGCTGCTCCGCGCGATCTTCGGCGAGAAGGCCGGCGACGTGCGCGACAGCTCGCTCCGCGTTCCGCCCGGCGTCGGCGGGATCGTGATCAACGCCCGTGTCTTCTCCCGCAAGGGGACCGAGAAGGACGAGCGCGCCAAGGAGATCGAGGATCAGGAGCGCAGCAAGCTCGAGAAGGACATGGCGGATGAGGTCAAGATCATCCGTGAGTCCGCGTTCGCCCGCGTGCGCAAGCTCCTGACGGGGAAGGTCTCGACGAACAAGCTCGTCGACGACAAGGGCAAGGTGCTTCTGCAGAAGGGCACCAAACTCGATGATGCGGCGTTCGATGCCGTGCCCCGGAAATACTGGGGCCACATCGAACTCGAAAAGGGCAAGGAGAAGATCGACGCGATCCTCGCCCAACTCGAGGAGCAGGTCACCGGGATCGAGACGCTCTTCCAGGAGAAGATCGCCAAGCTGTCGAAGGGCGATGAGCTCCCGCCGGGCGTCATCAAGATGGTGAAGATCTACGTCGCCATCAAGCGCAAGCTCCAGGTCGGCGACAAGATGGCAGGCCGCCACGGCAACAAGGGTGTCGTCTCGCGCATCCTGCCGGAGGAAGACCTCCCTTACCTCGCCGACGGCACCCCGGTCGACCTCGTGCTCAACCCGCTCGGTGTGCCGAGCCGCATGAACGTCGGCCAGATCCTCGAGGTTCACCTCGGTTGGGCGGGCCTGCAACTCGGCAAGAAGCTGCAGGCGATGGTCGATGCCAAGACGTACTCGGCCGACAAGGTGCGCTCGCACCTCGGCAAGATCCTCCACAAGGGCGAGCCGAGCGCATTCCTCAAGGAGCTGCCGGACAAGGATCTCCCGGCATTCTCCCGGAAGTTCGACAAGGGTCTTCTTCTTCGCCACCGAGGTGTTCAACGGCGCGGATGAGGCCGAGATCAAGACGATGCTGCAGCTCGGCGGGGTCGCGACGAGTGGCCAGTCCATCCTCTTCGACGGGCGCACGGGTGAGGCCTTCGACCGCGACGTCACCGTGGGTGTGATGTACATCCTGAAGCTTCACCATCTCGTCGACGACAAGATCCACGCGCGGAGCATCGGCCCGTACTCGCTGGTCACCCAGCAGCCGCTCGGCGGCAAGGCGCAGTTCGGTGGTCAGCGCCTCGGCGAGATGGAGGTCTGGGCGATGGAGGCCTACGGCGCAGCCTACGCGCTTCAGGAGTTCCTCACCGTCAAGTCCGACGACGTGCAGGGTCGCACTCGGATGTACGAGGCAATCGTGAAGGGGGAACACACGCTCGATGCGGGTCTCCCGGAGAGCTTCAACGTGTTGATGAAGGAGCTTCAGGCGCTCTGTCTCAACATCGAGCTCATCGAAGGTGGCAACGTGGTGAACCGCAAGGACGACGTCCTTGCGGCTGAGGAGGAGTGATCGATGAAGGACATCTTTTCGTTCTTCGAGAAGCCGAAGGACCCGCTCTCCTTCTCCGCCATCCGTATCTCGTTGGCCTCGCCGGAGAAGATCCGGGAGTGGTCGCAGGGCGAGGTCAAGAAGCCTGAGACCATCAACTACCGGACGTTCAAGCCGGAGCGTGACGGTCTCTTCTGCGCGAAGATCTTCGGGCCGGTCAAGGACTACGAGTGCAACTGCGGCAAGTACAAGCGCATGAAGCACCGCGGGATCGTCTGCGAGAAGTGCGGCGTCGAGGTCATCCAGTCGAAGGTGCGCCGTGAGCGCCTCGGCCACATCACGCTCGCGACGCCCGTCGCGCACATTTGGTTCCTGAAGTCGTTGCCTTCGCGGATCGGCGCGGTGCTCGACATCACGCTCAAGGAGCTGGAGAAGGTCCTCTACTGCGAGAGCTACATCGTCCTCGACCCGAAGGAGTCGGGCCTCGAGAAGGGCGAGATCCTGACGGAGGAGCGCTATCAGGAGCTCGGCGTCGAGTACGGGGACGAGGCGTTCACGGCCGGGATGGGCGGCGAGGCGGTCCTTGAGATGCTCAAGGACGTCGACGTTCACACCCTCTCGGAGCAGCTGCGCACCGACATGCGCGACGCGACGAGCGAGGCGAAGAAGAAGAAGTACGCCAAGCGCCTGAAGGTCATCGAAGCCTTCAAGGAGAGCGGCAACCGCCCCGAGTGGATGATGTTGTCGGTGATCCCGGTGCTCCCGCCGGACCTGCGCCCGCTCGTTCCGCTCGACGGCGGTCGCTTTGCGACGTCGGACCTCAACGATCTCTATCGTCGCGTCATCAACCGCAACAACCGCCTCAAGCGGCTGATCGAGTTGAACGCGCCGGAGATCATCATCCGCAACGAGCGCCGCATGCTGCAGGAGGCGGTCGACGCCCTCTTCGACAACGGCCGTCGCGGCAAGACGATCACCGGCCCGAACAAGCGCCCGCTCAAGTCGCTCAGCGACATGCTGAAGGGCAAGCAGGGGCGTTTCCGGCAGAATCTTCTCGGCAAGCGCGTCGACTACTCGGGCCGCTCCGTCATCGTCGTTGGACCGCAGCTTCGCCTGCACCAGTGCGGTCTGCCGAAGAAGATGGCGCTCGAGCTCTTCAAGCCGTTCATCTACAACAAGCTCGAGGAGCGTGGTTACGTCACCACGATCAAGAGCGCGAAGAAGCTCGTCGAGAAGGAGCGCCCGGAGGTCTGGGACATTCTCGAGGAGGTCATCACCGAGCACCCGGTGATGCTCAACCGCGCGCCCACGCTGCACCGGCTCGGCATCCAGGCCTTCGAGCCCGTCCTCATCGAGGGCAAGGCCATCCAGCTGCACCCGCTCGTCTGCGCCGCGTTCAACGCGGACTTCGACGGCGACCAGATGGCCGTGCACGTGCCGCTTTCGGTCGAGGCTCAGATGGAAGACGCGCGTGCTCATGATGACGCACGAACAACATCCTCTCGCCCGCGAGCGGAAAGCCCATCATCAACCCGACCCAGGACATCGTCCTCGGGCTCTACTACATGACGCGCGAGCGTCCGTACGCGCGGGGTTGTTACCGCGACGGCAGCGAGAAGAAGGGCGATTTCCGCGGCATCTACGCCTCCCCCGCAGGAGGTTCGGATGGCGTACGACTCCGAGCGAGATCGACCTCCACGCGCGCATCCGCGTGCGCATCGACCGCAAGCTCGTCGACACCACCGTGGGGCGCGTCCTCGTCGGGGAGATCCTTCCTGACGAGCTCGACTTCTCGTCGGTGAACAAGGTGCTCGACAAGAAGGCGCTGTCGGGCCTGATCGACGCCTGTTATCGCAAGAGCAAGAACAAGAGCACGGTCCTGCTCGCCGACCGGCTCCGCTCGCTCGGCTACACCTACTCGACGCGGGGTGGCATCTCCGTCTGCATGGATGACATGGTCATCCCGCCGACGAAGAAGACGCTCCTCGACGCGCGCGCAAAAGGACGTCGAGACCGTCGTCGAGCAGTATCAGGAAGGCCTGATCACCGATGGCGAGCGCTACAACAAGGTCGTCGACATCTGGGCGGACACCGCCGACTTCGTCGCGAAGGACCTCATCGAGGGCATCAGCAAGGAGACGATGCGTAGACGCGGAGACGGGCGAGAAGACGCTCACTGCCCTCGTTCAACCCGATCTTCATGATGGCCGACTCGGGCGCCCGCGGCTCGAACCAGCAGATTCGACAGCTTGCCGGCATGCGCGGCCTGATGGCCAAGCCCTCGGGCGAGATCATCGAGACCCCGATCAAGGCGAATTTCCGCGAGGGCCTCACCGTCCTCGAGTACTTCATCTCGACGCACGGCGCCCGCAAGGGGCTCGCCGACACCGCGCTCAAGACGGCGAACTCCGGCTACCTCACGCGTCGTCTCGTCGACGTCGCGCAGGACGCCGGTCATCACCGAGTACGATTGCGAGCACGCTCGACGGCATCTGGGTCACCAAGCTCGAGGAAGGCGGCGAAGTCGTGCAGCCGCTCAGCGACCGTCATGCTCGGCCGCGTGGCGCTCGAGGACGTCGTCGACCCGGTCACGGGCGAGGTCATCGTCGAGGGCAGCCAGGAGATCGACGAGCGGCTCTGCCGCGCCATCGACGATGCCGGCATCGAGAAGGTCATCATCCGCTCGGTGCTCACCTGCCAGGCGCGCCGCGGCTGCTGCGCCAAGTGCTACGGGCGCGACCTCGCGCGTGGCTACACGGTCAACATCGGTGAGGCCGTCGGCGTCATCGCGGCGCAGTCGATCGGCGAGCCTGGCACGCAGCTCACGATGCGTACCTTCCACATCGGCGGTGCCGCCGCGCGCGGCAAGATTGAGCAGAGCTCGATCGAGGCGCGCAACGAGGGCCTCGTCCGCTATGAGAACCTGAAGACCGTCCAGAAGAAGGACGGGACCGTCGTCGCCATGAACCGCCACGGCGTGATCAAGGTCGTCGACGACTCTGGCCGTGAGCGCGAGCGCTACAACGTAACGTACGGCTCGGCGCTGCGCGTCGCCGAGGGCCAGCGCGTCACGAAGGGCGCGATGATGAGCGAGTGGGACCCGTTACGCGATCCCCATCCTCACGGAGGTCTCCGGCGTCATCAAGTTCGGTGACATCGTGGACGGCGTGACGATGGAGGAGAAGCTCGACGAGGTGACCGGCCTCTCTCGCCGTGTCGTCATCGAGTCCCGTGATCCCGGTCGCGCGTCCGCGCATCTCGATCAAGGACCCGAAGTCGGGCGAGACGCTCAAGAGCGGCGTGGGCGAGAACATGGCGCGGTACTACCTGCCCGTGGGCTCGCAACATCATCCCGACCGAGGGAACGCACTTGGACGCTGGCGAGGTCATCGCCAAGATCCCCCGTGAGACCACGAAGACGAAGGACATCACCGGCGGTCTGCCGCGCGTCGCGGAGTTGTTCGAGGCGCGCAAGCCGAAGGACCACGCGATCGTCGCGGACATCGACGGGACCGTGCAGTTCGGCAAGGACACCAAGGGCAAGCGGAAGGTCCTGATCATCCCGGATCTCGGCGAGCCCAAGGAGTACCTCATCGCCAAGGGCAAGCACCTCACCGTCAAGGACGGCGATCGGGTGCGCGCGGGTGAGCCGCTCATGGACGGGCCGGCGAATCCGCACGACATCCTCCGCGTGAAGGGCGAGAAGGAGCTCGCGGCGTGGTTGGTGAACGAAATCCAGCAGGTCTACCGACTGCAGGGCGTCGTCATCAACGACAAGCACATCGAGGCGATCGTCCGCCAGATGCTGCGCCGTGTCCGCATCAAGGAGGTGGGTGACACCAGCTTCCTCACCGACGAGCAGGCGGAGAAGCAGGTGTTCGAGAGGGAGAACGAGAAGGTCATCGCGCGCGGCGGGAATCCCGCTGTCGCCGAGCCTCTGCTCCTCGGCATCACCAAGGCGTCGCTCAGCACCGAGTCCTTCATCAGCGCGTCGTCGTTCCAGGAGACGACGAAGGTGCTCACCGAGGCGGCCATCAGCGGCAAACTCGATGAGCTCCGCGGCCTGAAGGAGAACGTCATCATGGGTCGCCTGATCCCGGCGGGTACCGGTGTCGGGGCATACAAGCGCCTCGAGGTCATCGTCGATGACCAAGGCGAGATGGTCTATCCGCAAGCGCGTATCGAGCGCGTCGCGGTCGCCATCGGCGAAGAAGGCTGAGTCCGACCAGCACGACGGGAGTCCGTCGAGCGACATGTCTTCGCGGCGACTCGATGTCGCGCGCTGCCGACGGCCCCAAGGGTTGTGGGCGCGCGTCGGCGCGGGTCGCCGCGTTGCGTATGAGCGGCGCGTCGTGGTCGCACAGCGGGCTCTGCGGGGGGCGCGCGCGCGCCTCGCGATAGCGCGGGAAGCGGGGGCGCGTTGCCGTTCCGCGACCGCGACCCCATCTCCCGGCCTATGGCGCGTTACCTGATCGTCGGTGGGGCTGGTGGCATCGGCGGTGCGCTCGCGGCGCGTCTGCGGTCCCGGGGGGATGCTGTCGTCCTCGCCGGTCGAACCGAAGAGACGCTCGTCGCGCGTGCGGCGGCGCTTGGCGCTGCGTGGCGCGTCGTCGATGCGCGCGACTTCGAGGCGATGGAGCGGCTCGTCGGGGCGCTCGTCGCCGAGGACGGTGGGCTCCGCGGTGTGGTGTGCTGCGCGGGGTCGATCCTGCTGAAGCCTGCGCACCTCACGAGCGCGGCGGAATTCGACGCGACCGTGGGGACCAACCTCACGACGGCCTTCTCGACCGTGCGCGCGGCGGGGCGGCACCTCGCGGGGGCTGGCGGCTCGGTCGTCCTGTTTTCGACGGCGGCGGCCCGACTTGGTCTGCCCAACCACGAGGCGATTGCGGCCGCGAAGGCCGGCATCGAGGGGCTCGTGCGGTCGGCGGCTGCGACGTACGGCGGGAAGGGCTTGTGCATCAACGCGATCGCCCCTGGGCTGGTCGACACCGGCCTCGCGCAGCGCATTACGGGGAATCCGCGCTCGCTCGAGGCGTCTCGCGCGCTGCACGTGCGGGGGCGCATCGGAACCCCGGACGAGGTCGCGTCGCTCGCCGCCTGGCTGCTTAGCGAGGACGCGGGCTGGGTGACGGGCCAGACGCTCGGGATTGACGGCGGGCTCGGCGTCGCGCGGTCGTCGGGGTGATCACGCGGGTTGCCGACCCCCGGGGGGGCGCGGTCAGTAGCGGAGTGTGATGGCTTCGCGGAGCCGGACGCTGCCGCCGATGTAGCGGAAACGCGCGTCGGCCCAGCTGGGCGGCCCCATCGAGCCGCGGGCGTTGCGGGAGGTGCCCCATCCCTCGCTCGGGATCCCGAACAGCCCGGTGTCGAGCTCCCCGTTGCCGTTCTCGTCGTGAAAGGCGGAGATCGCGTAGGTCCCCGGGGGATGCCCCGTGAAGGAGCACGTCACGCGGCGCCCCTCGGAGCGCAGCCGGTGGTGGGCGGCCGCGCGCGTCGCGGATTCCGTTGGGAAACCCGCGCCGTTCGCGAAAAGCGCGCAGAAGACGAGGCCGCGGTCGCCGCGCGTCCGGATCTCCACGGTGATGCGGGCCTCGGACGTCGGCGTCGGCTGCGCGCTTGCGCCGAGCGCGGTCGTGAGGGCGGCAAGGACGCTCAGGGCGAAGACACGGCGCGACACGCTTCGGAGGCTAGCATCCCCCGACGCGCAAGCGCGCGTCGTGCGGCGGAGCGGCGTTGCGCGCTGCGGTGGCGTCCCTCAGCGCCGCTTCGTGCTGCTAACGTGCCCGCCCGTGACGGCCCGCCCTCTCCCTTCGCGTCAGGCGACGCTCCGCAAACCGCTCGAGCGTGCGCTCGTGGCGGGTCATCCGTGGGTGTTCCGCGAGGCGCTCGAAGGGCTCGACGCGGCGCCGGGTGACGTGGTCACCGTGCACGACGCGCGCGGGCGCTTCGTGGTGCGCGGAATCGCCGATGCGGGGCCGATCGGCGTGCGCGTGTTCGTGACGCGGGACGAGCCGGTCGACGCGCGGCTGATCGCGGCGCGGGTGCGTGAGGCCGCGGCGCTGCGCGCGCGGGTCGTGCCCGCCGACACGGACGCGTACCGGCTCGTGCACGGGGAGGGCGACCGCGTCCCCGGGCTCGTCTGCGACGTGTACGGCGCGTACGCGACCGTGCAGCTCGATGGCGCGGGGGCGGACGCCTGGCGGCCGGTGTTCCTCGACGCGCTCGCGCCCGCGCTCGCCGAGCGCGGGGTGGGCACGGTGTTGCTGCGCACCGGCAAGCGCGGGGCGCGCACGGTGCAGGTCGTGCGGGGCCCGGCGCCGCCCCCCCTCGTCGCGGTCCGCGAGCGGGGGATGACGCTGCTCGTCGACCTACACGGCGGCCAGAAGACGGGGCTGTTCCTCGACCACCGTGAGTCGCGTGCCGAGGTGCGCGGGATCGCCCGCGGGCTCCGTGTCCTCAACTTGTACGGCTACACGGGCGGTTTCTCCGTCGCGGCCGGGCTCGGGGGGGCGTCTGCCGTGACCACCGTCGATCTCGCACCGCGCGCGATCGAGCTCGCCCAGGCGACGTGGGCGCGGAACGGGCTCCCCGCCACGCACCGCGGGGTCGTCAGCGACGTGCCGCAGTTCCTCGCGGAGGCGGCGGCGCAGGGCGAGCGCTGGGACCTCATCGTGTGCGATCCGCCGAGCTTCGCGCCGAGCGAGCGCGCGCTGCCGGCCGCGCTCGAGGGCTACCGCAGCCTGCACCGCGCGTGTCTCAAGGTGCTCGCGCCCGCGGGCTTGTACGTGGCTGCGTCGTGCTCGAGCCACGTCGACCGCGACGACTTCGACGCGACGCTCCGGGACGTCGCGCTGCGCCCCGGTGCGGCGCTGCAGGTGTTGACGCGCGGCGGCGGCGCGGCCGACCACCCGCGCCTCGCGGCGTTCCCCGAGGGCGACTACTTGAAGGTCGTCGTCGCGCGCGTGGTCGGCTGAGCGGTCCGCGGCGCCGCCGGTTCGTCGACGTCGCGTCGTCGCGCGCGTGGGGCCGGTCGAGGGGCCCGTGCGGCCCGGGCGCAAAGCGCGCGTGTCTCGGTGCAACCTGCGCAAGCCTTGCGGTCGAGGGGCGCCGTTTCGGCAAAATGTCTATTGATTTCAAGTGCTTCTGGTGTTGGCACCCCCGCTGCAAAGCGCAGTCGCCGCGGGAGGTGATCGTGAACATGACGGCTCGACAAGACAACATGCTCGGCTCGCTTGGGACGCTCCGTGCACGCGCCCAGAGCGCCCCCATCCTCGACCTCGAGGAGGAGCAGCGGCTGGCGGCGGCGGCGCGCGGAGGGTCTCGGAAGGCGCACGACAAGCTGCTCGTCGCGCATTTGCGCCTCGTGCTGCGCATCGCGCGTGGGTACGTGAAGCACGGGGTCCCGTTCGAGGATCTCGTCGGCGAGGGGATGGTCGGACTCGCGGAGGCCGCCCAGCGCTTCGATCCCGATCGCGGTGTGCGCTTCTCGGCGTACGCGGCGTGGTGGATCCGCGCGCACGTGCGGCGCTCGACGCTCGCCAACCGGCGCATCGTCGCGACGCCGTCGACGCGGGCGGCGCGCAAGCTGCTCGCCCGACTGCGCGACACGGAGCGCTCGCTGGCGCAACAGCTCGGGCGCCGCGCGACGCGCGAGGAGGTCGCGGCTGCGCTCGGGGTGCTCCCCGAGGACGTCGGCATGGTCGACTCCGCGCTCCGCGAGCGCGACGTCGTCGTCGGCGACGTCGATCAGGGCGGCATGGAGCTCGTCGACGCGGGCTGGTCGCCGGAGCAGCTCGTCGCGGACGCCGAGCAGCGCGCGCGCTCGTCGGAGGCCATCGGGCGTGCGCTCGAGGCGCTCACCGAGCGTGAACGCGAGATCGTGCGGCGTCGCATCACGAGCGAGGACTCGGACACGCTCAGCGTCGTGGGCCAGGCGCTCGGCCTTTCCCGCGAGCGCGTTCGGCAGATCGAGTCGAAGGCATGTGAGAAGCTGCGCAGCGCGCTCGACGAGTGTGCCGCGTGAGCGGCCACGACACGCTGCGCGTCCGCTACCTCCCACGCACGGTCGCGGAGGCGATGACGCTCGCGCCCTACACCGTCGGGCGCGATCAGCCGCTCTCGGTCGCGGAGGCGATGCTCCACGATCACCGCATCCGGCACCTGCCCGTCCTCGAGGGCGGGCGGCTCGTCGGCGTCCTCTCGGATCGCGACCTCGCGCTCGTGGACGGGTTGCGCGACGTGGTGCCGGGCACGCTGACGGTGGACGACGCGATGACCGGGGAGGTCTACGTCGTCGGGCCCGACTCGCCGCTCTCCGAGGTCGCCTCGCACATGGCCGAGCGCGCGCTCGGCTCTGCGGTGGTGCAGGAAGATGGGCGCGTCGTCAGCGTGTTCACCACGGTCGACGCGCTCCGCGCGCTCGCGCTCTCGCTCGCCGAAGCGAGTTGACGGCGGCTCCCTCGACGTGTGCCCTGGGGCTCGTCGTCGTCGGCGCGCGCCGCGTCTCGCCGGGCACGGCTATAGTCGCCGCGCGCGTGGACACCAACGACGAAACCCTCTTTGAGGAGATCAAGCGCTACGCCCGCTTCGGCCCGGCGGACAGCGCGCTCCTCGCGCACTTCGCGCCGCTCGCCGCGCCGCACTTCGAGCGGATCACCGCCGAGTTCTACGAGCGGGTGCGCGAGCACGAGGACGCGCACGCGGTCTTCCGCGACGAGGCCCAGATCTCGAGGCTCCGCCGCTCGCTCGTCGCGTGGATGGAGCGGCTCTTCGCCGGGCCACACGACGAGGCGTACTTCTTGGAGCGCGCGAAGATCGGGCGCGTGCACGTCCGCATCGGTGCGCCGCAGCGGTACATGTTCACGGCGATGTCGCTCATCCGCGCGTCGCTCGACGCGCTCGCAGACGCGGTGCCCGAGCCGGAGCGCGCGGCGACGCGGCTCGCGCTGGCGCGGATCCTCGACCTCGAGCTCGCGATCATGCTCGAGACGTATCGGGACGATCTCGTCGAGCGCATGCAGCGGCCCGGCCGCGAAGAGCGCGAGCGCCTCGCGTCGCAGCTCGCGCAGAGCGAGCACCGCTACGCGAACGCCGTCGAGTTCGCGAACGTCCTCGTCGTGGGGCTCGACGTGGGCGTGCAGATCACGCTCTTCAACCGCGCCGCCGAGCAGCTCACCGGGCTGACGCGCGAGGAGGTGCTCGGGCGGGCGTTCGCCGACGTGCTGCTCCCCGAGGACCTGCGTGAGCGCGAGGGGGCGCGGCTCGCGGCGATCGCCGCGGGGCGGGAGCCGGCGCCCGAGTCCTGGGAGGTCGACGTCGAGACGCGCTCACGGCGGCAGCGTCTCGTGCGTTGGCGCCTGACGTACGCGCCGAGCCGCGACGACGCGGGGGTCGTGCTCTTCGCGATCGGGCGCGACGTCACCGACGATCGCGCGCTGGCGGAGCGCACGCTGCGCAGCGAGAAACTCGCGTCGCTCGGGACGCTCGCAGCGGGGCTCGCGCACGAGATCCGCAACCCGCTCAATGGCGCGCTGCTGCACGTCACCTTCCTCGAGCGCGCGCTGCGTCGCACGGGCGCGGAGAACGATCTGCAAGAGGCGGTGACGCTCGTCGGCGACGAGATCCGGCGGCTCTCGACGTTGGTGAAGGATTTCCTCGTGTTCGCGCGGCCCAACCCGCCGCAGCGCCGCCCCGCGTCGATCCACGCGGTGTGCGAGCGCGTGCTCGCGATGGTCGGCGCCGACGCCGAGGGGGGCGCGGTGCGGGTCGAGCGTGACCTCGCCGTCGAAGATCCGATCGCGGACGTCGACCCCGAGAAGATCGAGCAGGCGCTGCTCAACCTCATGCGCAACGCGGTCGACGCGGTGGCCTCGATCGGGGGCGGGCGCGTCGTGCTCCGCACGCGTCGGACGCCGCGCGCGGTGTTGATCGAGATCGAGGACGAGGGCCCTGGGCTGCCCGCGCCCGACGCGCCGATCTTCGACGCGTTCTACTCGACGAAGCCTCACGGCACCGGGCTCGGCCTCGCGATCGTGCACCGCGTGGTCACCGATCACGAGGGGACGATCGACGTCGAGAGCCGCCCCGGCTGCACGGTCTTTCGTGTCACGCTGCGCCGCGTGACGGGGACGGACGACGGGAGGCGCGCGTGAGCGCTGCGGCCGAGCGGGGGCGCGTGCTCGTCGTCGACGACGAGGCGAGCGCGCGGTCCGGGCTGGAGAAGCTGCTCCGGCAGGAGGGCTGGGCGGTCGACCTCGCCTCGGACGGAGCGCAGGGGCTCGCCGTGTACGCCGAGCGCCCGCCGGACGTCGTCGTCACCGACCTCAAGATGCCGAACGTCGGCGGTCTCGAGCTGCTCGCGAAACTCCACGCGGCGGACGCGTCGCTCCCGATCATCGTGGTCACCGCGTTCGGCGACGTCGGCTCTGCGGTCGCGGCGATGCGGGCCGGCGCGGAGCATTACCTCGTCAAGCCGGTCGACTTCGATGAACTGCTCGTCGTGCTCGAGCGCGCGCTCGAGCGGCGCGCGCTGCGGGACGAGGCCGACAACCTGCGGCGCGCGCTGCGGGAGCGCGATCGGGGGGGGCTCGAGGGGCTCATCGGCGCCTCGCCCGCGATGCAGCGCGTCTACAAGGTGGCCGCGCAGATCGCCCCGGCGCGCGCCACCGTGCTGCTCACCGGCGAGAGCGGCACCGGCAAGGGCGAGCTCGCGCGCGCCATTCACCAGAAGGGCCCGCGCCGCGACGGGCCATTCGTCACGCTCCACTGCGCCGCGCTCGCCGAGTCGCTCCTCGAGAGCGAGCTCTTCGGCCACGAGCGCGGCTCGTTCACGGGCGCCGATCGCCGCCGCATCGGGCGCTTCGAGCAGGCCCACGGCGGCACGCTCTTCCTCGACGAGATCGGGGAGATCCCGCCGTCCATCCAGGTGAAGCTGCTGCGCGTGCTGCAGGAGCGCTCGTTCGAGCGCGTCGGCGGCAACGAGACGATCCACGTCGATGTGCGCCTCGTCGCCGCGACCAACCGCGACCTCGCGCACGAGGTCGAAGAGAAGCGCTTCCGTGAGGACCTCTACTACCGGCTCAACGTGGTGCACATCGAGATGCCCCCGCTCCGCGCGCGCGGGCAGGATGTGCTCGTGCTCGCCGAGCATTTTCTCGCGCGTTTCTGCCGCGAGAACGGCAGCGCGCTCGCGGGTTTCACGCCGGCGGCGACGGCGCTGCTCCTCGGGCATCGCTGGCCGGGCAACGTGCGCGAGCTCGAGAACGCGATCGAGCGTGCGGTCGTACTCGCCGAGGGGGCGCTCCTCGATGCGACGGACCTGCCCGAGCAGGCCCAGACGGCCCTCGCGGAGGGCGTGCGCGTCCCCGGATCGACGATGGCCGACATCGAGAAGTGGGCGATCCTGACGACGCTCGACGCCGTCGGCGGATCGACGACGAAGGCCGCCGAACTGCTCGATCTCAGCGTCCGCACGATCCAGTACCGCCTCCACCAGTACGGACGCCCGCGCGAACACGGCGGCGCCGCGAACGGCGGCGGCGCGCGCGAGTCGTCCCCCGGCTGACCGCGGCGGACAGCCGCGGATTGCCGCGCAGGTTCACGCACTGCGTCGTGCGCGGGCCCTGCGGACGTGCCATCAGGACGCCCGCGCGGCTCTGGTGGGCGTCCGGCGATGAACGCTCGTTCAACCCGCGCACGAGGAGTCGACCCGTGCTGAACCGCTACAGCCGCACCGTCACGCAGGATCCTTCGCAGCCCGCCGCGCAGGCGATGCTGCACGCCGTCGGCCTCACGCGCGCCGACCTCGACAAGCCCCAGATTGGCATCGTCAGCACGGGCTACGAGGGCAACCCGTGCAACCTGCACCTCGACGACCTCGCCCGCGTCGTGAAGCAGGGCACGCTGCGCGCCGACCTCATCGGGCTCGTCTTCCACACGATCGGCGTGAGCGACGGCATCTCGATGGGCACGCCCGGGATGCGCTACTCGCTGCCCTCGCGCGAGGTGATCGCGGACTCGATCGAGACCGTCGTCTCCGCGCAGAGCTACGACGGGCTCGTCGCCGTCGTCGGTTGCGACAAGAACATGCCCGGCGCGATGATGGCGATGGCGCGCCTCGATCGCCCCGCGATCCTCGTCTACGGCGGCGCGAGCGCGTCGGGCCGCTACAAGGGGCGCAAGCTCAATGTCGTCTCCGCGTTCGAGGCGCACGGCGCGCGGCTCGCGGGCAGCATCGACGAGGCGGAGTTCCGCGCGATCATCGAGCACGCGTGCCCGGGCGCCGGCTCGTGTGGCGGGATGTACACGGCCAACACGATGGCCTGCGCGATCGAGGCGCTCGGCATGAGCCTGCCGTACTCCTCGTCGACGCCGGCGCTCGCGCCCGAGAAGCGCGCGGAGTGCGAGGCCGCGGGCGCGCGCATGCACGGGCTGCTCGTCGAAGCGCTGACGCCGCGTCGGATCATGACGCGCGAGGCCTTCGAGAACGCCATCACGCTCGTGACCGCGCTTGGCGGCTCGACCAACGTCGTGCTGCACCTGCTGGCCATCGCGCGGACGCTCGGCGTGCCGCTCGAGCTCGACGACTTCGCGCGGATCGGCGCGCGCACGCCGCTCCTCGGCGACCTCGCGCCGAGCGGCCCGTACCTCATGGAGGACGTGCACGCGATCGGCGGCACGCCCGCGGTGATGAAGCTCCTGCTCGACGCAGGCCTGCTGCACGGCGACTGCCTCACGATCACGGGGCGCACGCTCGCCGAGAACCTCGCCGCGTTGCCGGCGCTCCCGGCGGGTCAGGAGGTCGTGCGCCCGCTCGAGCGCCCGATCTCGCCGACGGGGCACCTCAAGATCCTCCGCGGAAACCTCGCGCCCGAGGGCGCCGTCGCGAAGATCACGGGCAAGGAGGGCGTGCGCTTCTCGGGCACCGCGCGCTGCTTCGACGGCGAATACGCGGCGAACGACGCGATCGCGGCGGGGAAGATCCAGAAGGGCGACGTCGTCGTGATCCGCTACGAGGGGCCGCGCGGCGGGCCGGGCATGCCCGAGATGCTCAAGCCCACGGCCGCGATCGTGGGCGCCGGGCTCGCGCAGGACGTCGCGCTCATCACCGATGGTCGCTTCTCCGGCGGCACGCGCGGCTTCGTCGTCGGACACGTCACGCCCGAGGCGCAGGACGGTGGGCCGATTGCCCTCGTGCACGATGGGGATCGGATCACCATCGACGCCGAGGCGCTGACGATCGTGCTGGAAGTCCCGGAGCCGGAGCTCGCGTTGCGCCGGGCTGCGCTCGCGCCCCGCCCGCTACCGGGCGTGCACGGCGTGCTGCGCCGCTACGCGCGCACCGTGTCCTCGGCGTCCGAGGGCTGCCTCACCGATCGCTTCTGAGGAGACGACGATGACCGACTCCCACTCGCACTCTCCCGAAGACTCCGTCGCGGAAGGGCCGCTCGTGCGCGGCGCCGAGGCGCTCGTGCTCGCGCTCATCGAAGAGGGCGTCGACCTGCTCTTCGGCTATCCGGGCGGCGCGATCATGCCCGTCTACGACGCGCTCCACGGCCACCGCAACCGCTTGCGCCACGTGCTCGTGCGCCACGAGCAGGGCGCGGTGCACGCCGCGCAGGGTTACGCGCGCGCGAGCGGTCGCGTCGGCGTGTGCATCGCGACGTCAGGCCCGGGCGCGACGAACCTCGTCACCGGCATCGCGGACGCGCAGATCGATTCGACGCCGATCGTCTGCATCACGGGGCAGGTGCCCTCGTCGCTGCTCGGCACCGACGCCTTCCAGGAGACGGACGTCGTCAACGTGACCGCGCCGCTCACCAAGTGGAACGTGCAGGTCACGCGCGCCGAGGACATCGCGCCCGCCGTCGCGCGCGCCTTCTTCATCGCGCGGTCGGGGCGCCCCGGGCCCGTGCTCATCGATCTGACGAAGGACGCGCAGGGCGCGCTCGTCGCCTTCCGCCACACGCCGTGCACGCGCATCCGGGCGTACGTACCGCGCCCCCGCGTGAGCGAGCCCGCGCTCGACGCCGCCGCGCAGCTGCTCGCGGGCGCGTCGAAGCCCTTCTTCGTGGTGGGGCAGGGCGTCGTGCTCTCGGGCGCGGAGCGCGCGCTGCTCGCGGTCGCCGAGCGCACCGGCGCGCCGGTCGCCTCGACGCTGCTCGGGCTCTCGGCCTTCCCGACGAGCCATCCGCAGTACGTCGGCATGGTCGGCATGCACGGTCGCTACGGCGCGAACATCAAGACCAACGAGTGCGACGTCCTCGTCGCCATCGGCATGCGCTTCGACGACCGCGTGACGAGCGATCTCTCGCGCTACGCGCGGCAGGCGCGCGTCATCCACGTCGAGATCGACGCCGCCGAGATCGGCAAGAACGTGAAGCCCGAGGTCGCGCTCCACGGCGACGCGCGCGACGTGCTCACCGCGCTGCTCCCGCGGCTCGCCGAGCGCCGCTACCCCGCCTGGATCGCGGAGTTCCACGCCTGCGACGCCATCGAGCACGAGAAGGTCGTCGCGCGCGAGCTCGAGCCGGAGGGCCCCGAGCTCCGCATGGGCGAGGTGGTCCACGCGATCTCGCGCAAGACGGGCGGACAGGCCGTCGTCGTGAGCGACGTCGGCCAGCACCAGATGGCCGCGGCGCGCTACAGCGCCTTCGAGGCGCCGCGCAGCAGCGTGACCTCGGGCGGGCTCGGCACCATGGGTTTCGCGCTGCCCGCGGCGATCGGCGCGAAGCTCGCGTGTCCCGAGCGCACGGTCGTCGCCATCATCGGAGATGGTGGCTTTCAGATGACGATGCAGGAGCTCGGCACGGCGATGCAGTCGGGCGCCGCCGTGAAGATCGTCATCCTCAACAACAGCTTCCTCGGCATGGTGCGGCAGTGGCAGGAGCTCTACTACGAGAGCCGCTACTCCGAGACCGAGATGCAGAACCCCGACTTCGTCCGCATCGCGGGCGCGTACGGCATCGAGGCCCAGCGCGTCGACACGCGCGAGGCGCTCGGCACGGGGCTCGACGCGATGCTCGCGCATCCCGGCCCGTACCTGCTCGAGGTCGTCGTCGAGCGCGAGGGCAACGTGTTCCCGATGGTCCCTTCCGCGTCGTCCGTGTCGGACGTTCGCCTCGAGGCATGACGATGGTCTTCTACGATCCGGGGCACGAAGTCGCGAGCGAGCACACGCTCTCCGTCTTCACCGAGAACCGCGTCGGTCTGCTCGGCCGCGTCACGGCGACCT
Organism: Polyangiales bacterium; assembly: GCA_964202905.1. Classification (GTDB taxonomy): domain Bacteria; phylum Myxococcota_A; class Polyangia; order Polyangiales; family JADJQN01; genus CAIUAC01. The sequence goes on along the minus strand of CAXNJO010000010.1, from coordinate 13,611 downwards.
TCACGCGGCGCTGCCTGAACATCGAGAGCCTCACGGTATCGGACTCCGAGGTGCCCGGCGTGCACCGCTTCACGATCGTCGTGCGTGTGAGCGCGGCGCAGGCCCGCAAGGTGGCCGCGCAGCTCGAGCGGCAGGTCGACGTGCTCAAGGCCTTCGTGCACGGCGAAGGCGATGTGCTCGTGCGCGACCTCGCGCTCTACAAGCTCGACGGGCGACACGCGGGCGCGGCGCTCGACGCGGTGGTCGCTGCGCACGGCGCGCGCGTGCTCGAGCAGAGCGAGGCGATGATCGTGCTCGAGCAGACCGGCACCGAGACGCAGACGACGGCGCTCTTTCACGCGCTCGCGCCCTTCGGCATCGCCGAGTTCGTGCGCTCCGGGCGCGTCGCGCTCACGCGGCCGATGCGCCCGCTCGAGTCGTTCCTCGCGGAGCTCGAGGCGGCTTCGGGTCACGGCGACTGAGCGACGGTGTTGCGCATCGCGGGCCGCGGCGTCGCGGCGCGCTGGGATTGTCGAGGTCGCGCGGTGCGTGACCCACGAGGAGGAACGATGGCGAGGATGCAGTTCGGCGATGTGTGGGAGAACGTCGTGACGCGGGAGGAGTTCCCGCTCGAGAAGGCGAAGGCCGTGCTCGCCGAGGAGACGATCGCGATCGTCGGCTACGGCGTGCAGGGGCCGGGGCAGTCGCTGAACCTGCGCGACAACGGCTTCCGCGTGATCGTCGGGCAGCGCGTGGGCACGCCGAGCTGGGATCGCGCCGTCGCCGATGGCTGGGTGCCCGGCGAGACGCTCTTCGGCATCGCCGAGGCCTGCGCGCGCGCGACGACCATCGAGTATCTGCTCTCGGACGCGGGGCAGATCGCGGCCTGGCCGACGGTGCGCGAGCACCTCACGCCGGGGAAGTGCCTGTACTTCTCGCACGGCTTCGGCATCACCTTCTGCGAGCAGACGGGCATCGTTCCGCCCGAGGGCATCGACGTCGTGCTCGTCGCGCCGAAGGGCAGCGGCACCTCGCTGCGTCGCCTCTTCCTCGCGGGCAAGGGCCTCAACTCGAGCTACGCGGTGTTCCAAGACGCGACGGGTCGCGCGGCGGAGCGCGCGCTCGCGCTCGGCATCGGGATCGGCTCGGGCTACCTCTTCGAGACGGACTTCCAGCGCGAGGTCTTCTCGGACCTGACGGGCGAGCGCGGCGTGCTCATGGGCGCGCTCGCGGGCCTCATCGAGGCGCAGTACGCCGTGCTCCGGCGCAACGGGCACTCGCCGTCGGAGGCGTTCAACGAGACGGTCGAGGAGCTCACCGAGAGCCTCGTGCCGCTCATCGGCGAGAAGGGCATGGCGTGGATGTTCGCCAACACCTCGGTCACCGCGCAGCGCGGCGCGCTCGACTGGCGGCACAAGTTCCGCGAGGCGAGCCTGCCCGTCTTCGAGCAGCTCTACGAGCGCGTGCGTACCGGCGAGGAGGCGCGCGTCGTCATCGCTGCGGGCACGGACCCGAACTACCGCGCGAAGCTCGGCGCGGAGCTCGCGGAGATCGAGGCCGCGGAGGTCTGGCGCGCGGGCGATCAGGTGCGGAGCCTGCGCCCGAAGGTCTGACCGCAGGTGTGTTCCGGTGCGCATCGGGCGGCCGCATCGGGCCGCGCGATGGCGCGCCGGACGCGCAGACGAGGGCCTCCGCGCAAGGAGATACGCCGGAGGCGTGCAACGGCCCGAGCCGTGCACACCTCTGCACGCAGATGGACGTTCGCTCCGACCCGCTGCGTGTGCTCGTCGTCGAGGACGACGTCTCCGACGCCCGGATCCTCGCGCATCTGCTGCGCGAGGACGGCTACGACGTCGAGGTCGTCATCGACGGCGCGTCGGCCATCGGGCGGCTTGCGCGCACGCCCGCCCCGGACGTCGTGCTCGTCGACTACAACCTCCCGCACGCCGATGGGCTGGCGGTCGCGAGCTACGCGCGCTCGCGCGATCCCGGCGTGGAGGTCGTCGTCGTGACGGGTTATCCCGAGATCATCGCGCGCATCGCGGGCCACACGGGGCGCATCCGCGCGGTGTTCACGAAGCCGCTCGTCTACACGGAGTTGACGCTCGAACTCGAGCGGGTGCGCGTCGCGCGGGCGGCGCCGATCGCCGCCACGGCGTTCGCGGCGGCGGGCGGCTGACGCAGGCCTTGCGCTCGGGGTGCAAGACCTGCGCAGGCCGGTGCGCGTCCGCAGCCTTCAGCGCGCCTCGCGAAGCATCTCCGCGGCGGCCGCGCGGGTCTTCGCGGTGATCTTCAGGCCGCCGAGCATCCGCGCCACTTCCTCGCGGCGCTCACCCGAATCGAGGGGCGTGATCGCGCTGCGGGTGCGGTCGTCGACGACCTCCTTGCTGACGCGGAAATGCGTGTCGGCGTAGACGGCGATCTGCGGCAGGTGGGTGATGCACAGCACCTGGTGGTGCCGCGCGACGTCCTTCAGCTTGCGGCCGATCACCTCGGCGACCGCGCCGCCGACGCCGGTGTCGACCTCGTCGAAGACGTAGAGCCCCGCAGGCCGCAGCCCCGCGAGCACGCGCTTGATCGCGAGCAGCGCGCGGGAGAGCTCGCCGCCGGATGCGATGCGCCGCAGCGGACGAGGCTCCTCGCCGCGGTTCGGCGCGATGAGCAGCTCCGCGCGGTCGATGCCCGTCGGCCCGAGCCGCGCGCCGTCGAGCTCGAGCTCCACGCGGCCCTCGGCCGACGGACGCACCTCGAGCGGCGCGACGGAGATGCGCACCTCGCTCCCGCCCATGCCGACCGACGCGAGCTCGTCGGTGATGGCGCGGCCGAGCGCGACGGCGGCCTCGCGGCGGCGCTCCGAGAGCCGCTGCGCGACGGTGCGCGCCTCGCCCTGCGCGGCGTCGCGCGCGGCCTCGAGGCCGGCGAGGTGGGCCTCGTGGTTCTGCAGCGCGTCGAGCTCGGCGCGGGCCTGCGCGGCGTGCGCGAGCACGGCCTCGAGGCTGCCGCCGTACTTGCGCTCGAGGCGGGCCAGGCGGTCGAGGCGCTCCTCGACCTCGGCGAGGCGGTCCGGATCGCCCGTCACGCCGCGCGCGTAGCGGCCGAGCTCCCGGGCGACGTCCTCGATGCGGGCGCAGGCGTCGCCGAGGGCCTCGGCGAGCGGCGCGAGCTTCGCGTCGAGCTGGCCGAGGTCGCTGAGGTCGCCCGCGACGCGCGCGAGCAGCTCGCACACCGCGCCGTCTGCGCCGTAGAGCGCGTCCTCGGCGGTGCCCGTCGTGCGCGCGAGTCGCTCGGCGTGGCGCAGCACCTCGCGCTCGGCGCGGAGCGCGTCCTTCTCGCCGGGCTCGGGGGCGAGGTCGCTGATCTCGCGCAGCTGGAACGCGAGCAGATCCTCGCGCTCCTCGCGCCCGCGCTCGGCGCCCGCTGCCCGCTGGAGCGCGTGCTGCGCGTCGCGGTAGGCCTCGTAGGCGCGCGCGATGCGGGTGCGCTCGCCCTCGAGCTGCGCGAACGCGTCGAGGTAGGCGAGGTGCGTCGCGGGATCGGTCAGCGAGTGGTGCTCGTGCTGCGACGAGAGATCCGCGAGCCCCGCCGCGAGCTCCGCGAGCTGCGAGGCCGTCGCGAGGCGGCCGTTCACGTAGGCGCGCGTGCGGCCGTTGGCCTGCACGACGCGGCGCACGACGAGCTCGCCGAGCTCGCCGCCTGCGTCACCGCCTGCGACCTCGATGCCCGCGGCCTCGAGACGCGCGATGACCTCGGGGGCGCCCTCGAGATCGAAGAGCGCCTCGACTTCCGCGCTCTCTGCGCCGCTGCGGACGACCTCGGGCCGCGCGCGCGCGCCGAGCACGAGCGAGAGCGCGTCGATGAGGATCGATTTGCCGGCGCCCGTCTCGCCGGTGACGACGTTCAGGCCCGGTCCGAGCTCGACCTCGAGGCGATCGATGATGGCGAAGTCGCGAACCCTGAGACACGTGAGCATGGCAATGGCCTCCCGCGCGCGGCGTGATCCCCACGACCCGGCCCCGAGCGCGGCGCGTTATCGGTGGGACGAGCGACGGGTAGCACGACTGACGGATACTGAACAAGTGAATAGATTCGTTCCCGCGCGGATCCGGCGCGCGCTTTTGGTAGGGTGGCCACCGTCATGCGCTCTCACGTCTCGCTCCGGCTCGGCGCGCTGGTCTTTTTCCTCCTCGTGCTCGTGCCCGCGGCGGCCTTCGGTCAAGCGCGTCGCGGGCCGGTCCGCATGGCCACGCCGCCCCGGGTCGCGCCGCGCGCGGCCGCGCCGAAGCGCGTGATCGTCGAGCCCTTCGCGGGGCCGCAGGCGTCGCGCGTGCGCGCGGGGCTGCTCGCGGACTTCGCCGATCATCCGGACACGCTCACGCTCGTCTCCGACGCCGAGCTCCGCACGGGCGCGCAGGCCGTGGGGCTGCGCCGCGTGCGCACGGACGCGGACTACGCGGCGGTCGCGCAGCACCTCGACGTCGCGGCCTTCGTCGATGGACGCGTGCTGCGCCGCGGGCGCGCGTGGACGCTCACGGTGCGCGTGCGCAACGGCGCGGACGGCACGATCCTCGGCAGCGCGACGTGGAGCGGCGCGACGATGAACGCGCTCGGCACGGTCCGCCGCAACGGCCACGCGCGCCTCGTCGAGCACCTCGACGCGGCGAGCTCACCCACGCCGCCGCCCCCGCCGGAGCCCGAGCCCGTCGAGACGCCGTGGTACCAGCGCGCCGCGGTCGAGCAGGACGAGCGCGCGTCCGACGCGGACGAGGACGACGACGACGCGGCCCCCGAGGGCGACGAGCGCTACCCCGCGTTCCGCGTGGGCCTCGGCGCCGGCACGCTGCGTCGCTCGATGGCGACCGAGGTCGTGCCGCTCTACGGTGACGCTGTGAGCGCGACCGAGGGCGCCGCGGAGCCGCGCAGCTACCAGAGCGCCGGGCTCGGCCACGGCGAGCTCGCGGTCGACGGCGAGTTCTATCCGGGCGCCTTCGGCGCGCAGCCCTTCCCGTATCTCGGCGTCGTGTTCGGCTACCGCGCGTCCGTGGGCCTGCGCTCGACGGGCTGCGCCGCGCGCGACGCGTCCGGCCTCGACTGCCCCGAGGACGTCACCGTGACCTCCTCGCAGCGCGATCTCTTCCTCGGCGTACGCGGGCGCTACGCGTTCGGTCGCCCCGCGCGCGCCGCGGAGCTGAGCTTCGATCTCGCGTACCACTTCTTCGGCTTCTCGCTCGACCTCGCCGCGCTCGAGCGCCTCGACCCGACGGCGATCATCCCGCCCGTGGGCTACTCGTCGCTGCACCTCGGCGCCGGGCTCGCGGTGCCGGTGGTGCCGACCTACCTCGTGCTGACCGCGCGCGCGGCCTATCGCTTCGGGCTTGGACTTTCGGTCGAGCAGAAGCAGGTGTGGGGCACGCAGACCTCGAGCGCGCCGGGCTTCCTGCTCGGGCTCGAGGTCAAGTCGGGGATGCCCTATCTCCTCCGCGGGCTCTACGTCTCCCTGCTGTTCCAGTACTTCGCGTTCTCGACGACGTACGAGGGGGAGACCGCCTGCATCCGCAATCCTTGCGTCGGGGCCTGGAGCTCCGACGACGGCGGGCGCGCCCTGGCAGCCGATCCGCGTGCCCGAGCCCGTCGGCGACGCGTACCTGCGCCTCGGCGCGTCGGTGGGCTACGAGTTCCGCTGAGCGCGGGGCCGTGCGCTGCACGCCGCTCTAGCCGCGCCCGGGGGCATGCGGTAGATCAGCGCCCCCATGACGGCCCCCGGCAAGCCCACGACTTCGCGCGACATTCGGCAGGCGTTCCTCGACTTCTTCCGCGAGCGCGGGCACGAGGTGCTCGGCTCCGGCCCGCTGGTCCCCTCGAACGATCCGACGCTCATGTTCGCGAACGCGGGCATGGTGCAGTTCAAGGACGTCTTCACCGGCAAGGACAAGCGCCCGTACGTCCGCGCGGCCACCAGCCAGAAGTGCATCCGCATCAGCGGCAAGCACAACGACCTCGAGAACGTCGGCGTCACCGCGCGCCACCACACCTTCTTCGAGATGCTCGGGAACTTCTCCTTCGGCGACTACTTCAAGAAGGAGGCGATCGCCTACGCGTGGGAGTTCCTCACCGGCACGCTGCAGATCCCGAAGGAGCGCCTCGTCATCACGATCTTCGGCGGCGAGGGCGCGCTGCCCGCCGACGAGGAGGCCGCGCAGCTCTGGGCCGAGGTCACGGGCTTCGGCCCCGATCGCATCCTGCGCTGCGGCGCGAAGGACAACTTCTGGTCGATGGGCGACACGGGCCCCTGCGGCCCCTGCACCGAGCTGCACTACTACCACGGCGACGGCGAGGCCGACCCGGCGCGCTTCGGCGAGGAGCCCGGCCCCGACGGCGAGGGCTGGACGGAGCTCTGGAACCTCGTCTTCATGCAGTTCGATCGCGCGCAGGACGGCACGCTCACGCCGCTCCCCGCGCCGAGCATCGACACGGGCTCCGGCCTCGAGCGCCTCGCCGCCGTGCAGCAGGGCTTCCGCTCGAACTACGACACCGATCTGCTGCGCCCGGTCATCGACCTCGCGGCCACGATCAGCGGCAAGGCCTACGGCGGCACGCTCGGGCCCGACGACGTCTCGATGCGCGTCATCGCGGACCACGCGCGCACCGCGGCGCTGCTCATCGCCGAGGGCGTCTTCCCCGATCGCGACGGCCGCAGCTACGTGCTGCGCCGCGTGATGCGCCGCGCGATCCGGCACGGCCACCGCCTCGGCATCGACCGGCTCTTCCTGCACGAGTGCGCGCTCGTCGTCGTCGAGGCGATGGGCGACACCTACCCCGAGCTGCGCGAGCGCCGCGCGATCGTCGAGGACGTCGTGCGCCAGGAGGAGGAGCGCTTCCGCAAGACGATGCGGCGCGGCCTCGAGCTGCTCTCGGAGTCGACGTTCGAGTCGCGCGACGGCGTGCGCGTGCTGCCCGGCGCGACGGCCTTCCAGCTCTACGACACCTTCGGCTTCCCGCTCGATCTGCAGGACGTCATCGGCGACGAGCAGGGCTTCGTCGTCGACCACGCGGGCTTCGAGGCCGAGATGGAGCGCGCGCGCGAGCGCAGCGCGGGCTCGAAGGTGGGCGAGAAGGCCGTGGACGTCGCGTACCACGCGGTCGCCGAGTCCGTCGGCAAGACGACCTTCGTCGGCTACGACCGCGAGGTCGCGCAGGGCAGGGTCGTCGCGCTGCTCGCGGGCGGCGCGCGCCGGGACGTGTTGCACGCGGGCCAACACGGCGAGGTCGTCGTCGACCTCACGCCGTTCTACGCCGAGTCGGGCGGACAGATCGGCGATCGCGGCACGATCCGCGGGCCCAACGGCGCCCGCGCCGTGGTGCGCGACACGCAGAAGCCCGTCGAGGGGCTCTTCGTCCACGCCGTCGACGTGCAGGAGGGCCCGCTCGCCGTCGGCGACACGGTGTCGCTCGAGGTCGACCACGCGCTCCGCACCGCGACGCGCCGCAACCACTCGGCCACGCACCTGCTGCACTACGCGCTGCGCACCGTGCTCGGCCCGCAGGCCGTGCAGAAGGGCTCGCTCGTCGGCCCCGAGCGCCTGCGCTTCGACTACTCCGGCTCGCGCCCGCTCGAGCGTGACGAGCTGCGGAAGCTGGAAGATCTGGTGAACGCGAAGATCCTGGAGAACGCCGACATCACGACGGATGTGCTCCCGATGGACGAGGCGAAGCAGCGCGGCGCCATCGGCCTCTTCGAGGAGAAGTACGGCGCCGTCGTCCGCATGCTCACGATGACGGGCGACTCGATCGAGCTCTGCGGCGGCACGCACGCGGGGCGCACGGGCGACCTCGGGATGTTCAAGATCCTCGGCGAGAGCGGCGTGGCCGCGGGCGTGCGGCGCATCGAGGCGACGACGGGCGCGCCGGCGCTCCGTGCGGTGCGCGAGGCCGAGGACGAGCTCGCGCGGGCGGCCGAGCTGCTCAAGTGCCGCCCGGGCGAGACGGCGGGCCGCGTCGAGCGGCTCGTCGCGCAGCAGAAGGAGCAGCAGCGCGAGATCGAGGCCTTGCAGCGCAAGCTCATGTCCGGCGGCGCGGGCGATCTCGGCGCGCAGGCGCGTGAGATCGCGGGCGCGAAGGTGCTCGGCGCCGCCGTCGAGCTCGGCGACGCGAACGCGCTGCGCGAGCTCGCGGACTCGCTGCGCGACAAGCTCGCGCCGAGCGTCGTGCTGCTCGGGACCACCACGAAGGATGGCAAGGTCGCGCTCATCTGCACCGTGTCGAAGGAGCTCGTCGGCCGCTTCCAGGCGGGCCGCATCGTGAAGGAGGCCGCGGCCATCGTCGGCGGGGGAGGGGGCGGCCGCCCCGACTTCGCGCAGGCGGGCGGCAGCGACCCGTCGCGCCTCGCCGAGGCCGTCGCGAAGGTCTACGAGCTCGTCGCCGCCGCGGGCTGAAGCCGTCTCTTGCGGCGCCGCGCGCGAGGCGCGACGATGGCGGCGATGACGATCGATCTCCGCGCGCTCGACCGTGACCTCGACGCGCTCGCCACCGGCCTCGCGTTCCCCGTTTCCGGCGGGGCGCGCGGCCCGGCGCCCCGCCTCACAGAGGTCGACGCCGCGCTCGCCGTGCTCGCCGCCGGTGTTGCCGCCGGTGTCGCCGCCGGGCTGGAGCCCGATCCGGCTCCGCGCAAGGCGTCGCGCCCCGCGCCGCCGCGCTCGCGTCCACTGCGCGCCCACGCGTCGCGCGCGTCGTCGCCCGTGCCCGAGGCGGCGCCCGCGGCCTCCCTCGTCGCCGAGCCTGCGGACTCCCGCTTCGACACCGCGCGCTCCGAGGGCTCGCCTCTCGCGGTGCTCGAGCCGGAGCCGGTCGCGTCGGGGGATGCGTCGTCCTCCGCCTCGGCGGCCTCGGTCGACGCCGAAGCCGCCGACGCGGCGCGCGCGGACGACACCGAGGCGCAAGCCGCCTCCGAACCGCCGACGCAGGAGCGAGCCGCGCTGCCATCGTCGGAGGTGGTCTTCGGCGAGGTCGATCCGACGGTGTTCGACGAGGAGGAGAGCACCTCCCTCGTCTCGTTCGCGACGCTCGCGGCCCTCTCGGGGCCCGTGTCCGAGGCCGCGCCCCGGGAGCCCGTTGCACCCGCCTCCTCCGCGCCCGCGGCGCTCTCCGCGGAGTCGCTGTTCGGCGACGAGGCCTCGACCTCGCTGCTCCTGAGCGGCCCGCTCGAGTTCGTCGGCGCGGCCCCGCCCGCGGCGGCCGCAGCGCCGCCCTCCTTCGACGATGCGACGTCCGACGTGCCCCTCAGCGCGCTCGCGGGCGACGACGACGACGCGCGCGCCTCGGCGAGCGCGTCTCGGTGCCCGACGATCTCGCCGCGTTGCTCGAGGGCGAGCTCGACCCGAGCGAGTTCGGCGGCACCGGCCGTGGCCGAACCCATGGTCGACGAGGCCACGCGCGTCGAGGACGGTGAGTTCGAGATGTTCGTCGACGAAGACGAGCTCTACGCCGTCTCCGAGGTCGAGGACGACGTCGCTCCCGGCCCAGCGCCGCTCCCCGCGAGCGCCACCTCCCCGAGCGTCGCGCCCCCCGCCTCCGACACCGCCGCGCTCGAAGGTCAGGAGAAGAAGGGCTTCTTCAAGAAGATCTTCGGTAAGTAGCCTCCGCGCGTCGCGCGACCCGTTGCGATGCGCAGCGTCGCGACGTGCGCGCCGTGACGCGCCTGAGAGTCGATAGGGATTCCTTGAAGTCTCGGAGTCCGACTCCGAATCTTCAAGGTGTTGGGGCGGTCGGACGATGCGCCCGACCATGGCGCTGCGGTCTGCGCCGCCTTCAGAGCGGTGCAATCTCGCTCGCGATGCGCGCGAGGGGGACGGCGCGAATGCCATCGGCGACGAGGCCGAGCAGCGCGTGCAGGAGGCCCGTGGTCGCTCACGCAGAACACGGCGGTCGAGCGCTCGTGATCGATGCAGCCCCGCGCCTCCCAAGGCCGGGGTTGTGTCGTGCTCTGGGCCTCGCGCCACGCCGGCCGGGCCCCGCGGCGCGCAGCTCGAGGCCCGCGTGCTGGAGCAGATCGGTGTGCCAGGTTGGCCCCGTCGGCATGACGTCGAACGCCCGTGCGAGCCGCTGGAGGACGCGCTCGACGGCCGTGTAGAAGGTGTCGAGCAGGGCCGACGCGGCGTAGAGCCGGACTCGCTCCTGCGCATCGGCGTGCACGGTGGTCGCCGCCAGCGGCCGTACGAGTTGCAGCTCGTCGACGGCGCGATCGATGCGCGGAAGCTCCGCGCGCAGCTCGGCCGCCACCGTCGCGAGCGCGGCGCGTGACAGCTCAGCCAACGAGCACCACGCCTTCGGCGTCGACGCGCGCGCGGATGTGCGGGTGAAGCGCGTCGAGCGGCGCGAGGTCGACGGTCGCGCAGTGCACGTCGGCGAACGCGGCGGCGGCTGCGTCGAAGAAGCGCGCGGGCGCGATGCCTGCGACGGCGAGGTCGATGTCGCTCCCCGGCCGCGCCTCGCCCCGCGCGACGCTGCCGAACAACACGACACGCGTCGCGCCGAACTCGCGCACGAGCCGCGCCGCGAACGCCTCCGCCTCCGCGCGCGCCTGCTCCGAAAAACGCCGCTGCGCCGCCGCCGACTCCGCCTTCAGGCGAGCCTGCCGCGCCGCGAACTCCGCGATCTCGGCCGTCGACCATCCCGACATCGTGGGCAGCATAGCCTGCGCGCAGCCCGCGCGTGACGACGTCGCCCGCGAGCTCCGTGGCCCCCGTGAGGGCGCGGCCGTCCGCGCGGCGCCCGTGACGCGCTCCTCCTCGGCTCCGAACTCGGCCGGTTGCGAACCAACCGACGCGGGGGAACTCGGAGTTCTCCGGATCGATTTCAAAACCGATCTCGAGAACTCGGAGTTCTCCGGATCGATTTTCAAAACCTATTTCGTGAACTCGGAGTTACGCGAATCGATTTCAAAATCGATTTTGTGAACTCGGAGTTACACCGGAAGCCTTCCGAAATCGATTTTGTGAACTCGGAGTTCTCCGGATCGATTTGAAAATCGATTTTGAGAACTCGGAGTCACACCGGACGCCCTCCGAGATCGATGTCGAGAACTCGGAGTTCTCCCGGAGGCTTTTAGAATCAACTTCGATAACTCCGGGTTCTCCGCGGCCATCGGCGCGCGCCAGCTCGGAACAACGCCGCCGCGCCGCCGCCGACTCCGCCCTCCGGCGAGCCTGCCGCGAACGGCTTGACATGGCTCCGCATTCGGCGCCGCTCGCAAACCCGTTCGCGGCGCTCTCGGCGGGACGGGTTCGCCCCGCTCGCATCGTCCCGGAAATGCGAATGCTGGCGAATCCAGGTGGTTGGGCGATGCGACCCGGGACACTCCCACCGATTCGCTCCGTCCCGCGCCGCAGGCCCATGCTGCTGCCGCCACCCTCGGCGCCAAACTCGGGGACAAAACCACTTCACTTTGTCAATGTTTGAAGGCAATATGTCCCCGTGGCTACCCGGGTCTTCGAGCGAGAGGTCGAGCTTTTCCGCCAGCATGGCGGCGGCCTCCGCATGGCCGAAGCGCTGCGCCTCGGCATCAACCGGAAGACGCTCTACGCGATGCGTGACGCCGGGGTCGTGGTGCCGGTCTCCCGAGGGGTGTACCGTCTTGCTTCGCTCGACCCGCTCGCGCACCCGGACCTCGTCACGGTGGCGAAGCGCGTACCGCAGGGTGTCCTCTGCCTCATCTCCGCGCTCTCGTTCCACGAGCTGACGACGCAGGTGCCGCACACGATCGACGTCGCGCTCGAGCGAGGCAAGACCAAGCCGCGCCTCGACTACCCGCCAACGCGCTTCTACTGGTTCTCGGGGCCGGCTTTCCACGAGGGCATCGAGACGCACGAGCTCGACGGCGTACAGGTACGCATCTACGCCCCGGAGAAGACCCTCGTCGATTGCTTCCGGTACCGGAACCAGATCGGCATGGACGTGGCCCTCTCGGCGCTGCGGCTCTGGCGTGAGCGCCGCAAGAAGAAGCTCGATGTCCTCCTCCAGTACGCCCGCATGCGCCACGTCGAGCGCGCGATGCGCCCCTACCTGGAGGCTTCGCTGTGACCGCCAAGAACGTCTCCAACCTCGCGGCCTCGGTGCAGGCTCGTCTCCAGAATCACGCGCGGGGGGCGAAGCGGCCGTTCCAAGAGTTGTTCCAGTACTACGCGATGGAGCGCTTCCTCTACCGGTTGTCGACGACTTCACACCGCGCGCACTTCGTCCTCAAGGGCGCGCTGATGCTGCACGTGTGGGAGGCCCCGCTCGCGCGCGCGACGAAGGACGTCGACTTCCTCGGCCGGCTCGACAACTCGCTCGAGAACCTCGAGCGCGTGGTCCGCGAGGTCTGCGCCGCCGACGTGGAGCCCGACGGCATGGTGTTCGACCCGGCCACGGTGAAGACCGAGCGCATCACGGAGGACGCAGACTACGAGGGGGTGCGCGTCCGCTTCGTCGGCCTGCTCGGCAAGGCGCGCGTGACGATGCAACTCGATGTCGGGTTCGGCGACGTCGTGACGCCCGGCGCGTTGGATATCACGTATCCGGCGCTGCTCGACTTCCCCGCGCCCGCGCTCTCGGGCTACCCGCGCGAGACCGTGATCGCCGAGAAGTTCCAAGCGATGGTCTACCTGCGCACGCTGAACAGCCGCATGAAGGACTTCTACGACGTGTGGCTGCTCGCGAGGCAGTTCGCTTTCGACGGCTCGATGCTCGCCGAGGCCATCGCCGCCACCTTCGCCAACCGCGAGACTGCCATCGATGTGGCGCCGATCGCGTTCACGCCGGACTTCACCGAGCAGGCGTCGACGCTCGCGCAGTGGACCGCGTTCCGAAAGAAGCTCCCGAACGCCGACTGCCCGGAGACGCTCGCCGAGGTCGTGCCGTTCCTCGTCGAGTTCCTGCTTCCCATCGCGCGCGCCTGCGAGGGCGGCGAGAGCTTCAACCAGCGTTGGGTACCGGGCGGCCCGTGGACCCCCCACTCGTGCCCCAGCTGATCGCCTCGGTCGTGCCGCTGCGGCTGAAGGTGGAGATCAACACGCGCGAGCACGAGGCCGTGCTGCCGAGGGTTCGTGTGCCGTTTGCGGTGACGAGCCGGTGGTTCGCGGGGCGCACCGAGATCCCGACGTTCGTTCTCCCGGAACTCCCTCGAACGAAGCTGCGGACGCTCTACCAGCGGAAGAAGGGACGAGACCTCTTCGACTTCGCGGTCACCCTCGATCGTCTCGGGGACGACGACGCCTGCGATCTCGTGCGCTGCTTTCTCCACGACCTCGAGCGTGGCGGCCAGCGCGTCTCGCGCGCCGAGATCGAGGAGAACCTCGCCGGCAAGCGCAACGACCCCGCGTTCGGCGCCGACGTCCGGCCGCTGCGCGTGCCCGGCACGCGGTTCGATCGAGAGCACGCCCTCGACCGCGTGCTCGAGCGGCTGGTCATGCTCGTCCCGGGTGAGCCATGGACGCCGCTGAAAGCGAGACCGCCGAGGTCAGGGCGGTGCTCGCCACGTATGCGCCCATCGTCGTACGCGGCGCCGGGCCTTCGGTCGCGGGGCCCGTCAGGGCAGCAGCGCCGCGACGCGCAGCGAGGTGGTGGCGCCGGGCGGCGTCACCGCGTCGCCCTCGGCGAGCA
>CAXNJO010000009.1:0-216967 GCA_964202905.1 Polyangiales bacterium | reverse complement strand
AGGTTCAAGGGCGGGCTGCATAGTCAAACTGTCCGCAGAACCGGGGGGAGGTTCACTCCGGACGGACGCTCCTCGATGGTTCTGCATGGAACCTCTGGAGGTGCTGAACGCTCGGAATCGCGCTCTCGTCTAGAGTCGAATTGTAAACAAATCACAGTCTATTCGTCTGTGCCTGCGCGCACGACCTTTCGCGTGCTTTGCGGCCACGCAGTCCCGAGCAGATTCTCTTCGATGTCGCGCGGCGGAGCTCCGCGAGGCTGGAGGGCTGACGCAGGAGACGCTCGCGGCGCGGCTCGGGATGTCCGACGTCTATTTGCGGCGCATCGAGAGCGGGCGCGTGAATCTGTCGGTGAAGAGCCTCGCGCGGCTCGCGGCGGCGCTCAGGGTCGAGGTCACGGCGCTCTTCGAGGCCCCGCGGGTGCGGGCGCGGCGCGGACCGGGGCGGCCGAAGTCGCGCGCTTGATGCGCGTGCGTTGAAGAGCGGGCTGGGTGCGGTGCTCAGGCGCGGTCGCGGCGCGGCGTCGCGAGGCTGAGGAAATGGGTGCTGACGTAGCGCTGGGGGCGCAGCCGCGGGTAGCAGGGAGACGACCCTCTCGAAGATTTCTTCGGTTTCGACGGGGCTGGTGCCGGAGCAGCGCGCGTCGAGGACGGCGAGGGAGCCGGGCTTGAGCTGCTCAAAGAGGCGGCGGATGTGCATCCGCTCGGTGCCGAGGCGGCCCTCGACCTGGCCGGCGTCGCCCTCGTCGACGTTCGACAGGAAGATGCGCGGCGCGCGGGAGATGCGGGTGCGCTCGGATCGAGCGTCAACCCGGCGACGCGCTAGGTGCGACTGAGCGCAACGATGTGGTCGCGCTCCAGCGTAACGACGCCCGCTGTCGGTGCCTCGAGTGCTTGGATGATCGATGGCCATGCGTCGGCGAGAGCGGCGAGGAGCCTGGGCGTCGACGCATTGCCGGGGGTGATGAGCAGGATACGGGGCGGTATCCCCCACACGGCGGCAAGCTCGAGGAAGTCACGGTCCTTGCTGACCAGGATCGAGCCGGATTGGCGGGGCATGTTTCCAGATGTCCGTGTCCGGCATCTGAAGTCCGTTGGGCAGCGTCGAGACGTGCGCCGCTTCGTGCCCGCGCTCGACCAGCCAACCCACGAGGCGAGGCGGCAACTGCGCGTCGATCAAGAATCTCACGCGGCGTCGCGTCGGATGGGGAGCTCGTCACGTCGGGCCAGCCGCGCCGCGAAGTCGAGGCAAGCGGCGATGTCTTCGCGCTCCAAATAGGGATAGTCGGCGAGGATCTCGTCGTGGCTCATGCCGCCGGCGAGAAGTTCGAGGATGTCCGCGACGGTGATGCGCATGCCGCGGATGGTGGGACGACCGCCACAGACGCCCGGGCTGATGGTGATGCGAGGCTCGGTCATGTGCGCCCTCCGGTAGCAGGCGTCCGAAAATAGCATGCGCAGCGTGGCGTCGGAATGCAGGGGTCGGTCATGAACGCCGAAGTCCGTGTCTCGTGCGGATCAGGCGTGAACGACAACGCACGCATCGCTTCTCCCATCATGCTTCGACCCGCGTTGCCAGTTCGCTGCGGGTGACGCCGAGGCGGGCGGCGCCGCTCTCGCCGGAGGGAGTCGGTGGGCGAGGGCGGTGGGGGCGACGCTGGGGGGTGAAGCGGCCGGTGGGGCGCTCGTCTGCGTCGTGCTCGACCTCGAGGACGGCGCGGCTTTCGACGGGGCGCTCGCGGGCGAGGTGGGCGGCGAGGTCGAGGAAGAGGGTGCTGACGCAGCGTGGAGGGCGCAGGCGCGGGAGCGGGGAGACGACCCTCTCGAAGATTTCTTCGCCATCGTGGGGGGCTGGTGGGCGCCGAGTTCGGCTGTGCGCGTGGCGCGCGTCGGATGGCTCCGCCGAGCGTCCCGTACGCAGTGAGCGCGTCCTGATCCCGGCGTCGCGGTTCGGTCACGCCGCGGGCGTCGTCACACAGTCGTCGAGAGGCTTTGCGCGCGTGTTGCGAGGCCGGCGTCGTGAGGTCGCGGACGGGCGCGAGCCTGCACGCGTCATGAAGGTTTCGCGCCGCCTGGTCGTCGTCGCACTGGTCGCGTTCGCGGTGCTCGGGGTGCCGTTGCTGGCCGCGCTCGCGGGCGTGCGGGCGGCGACGGCTCGCGGGCGCGATGGGGAGCACGCGACGCTGCGTGTGCGGGCGCGGGATGCGCGCACGGGGCAGGCGATTCCGGCGCGCGTGCACCTGCTGCCTGTGGGGGAGGTGCGCGCGCTGCTCGCCGAGCCGCAGCTGTCCACACCGGAGGATGGGCTCGACGGCGACATCACGCTGCGGGTGCCGGCGGGCCGCTATCGCGTGACGGTGTCGCACGGGCCTGCGTGGAGCATCGTCGGGGAGACGCTCGCGCTGGACGCGGCGCGGGGGGGCGGGCACGTGCTCGAGGCGGCGCTGCGGCGCGAGGTCGATGCGGGGGATTGGGTCGGCGCCGATCTGCACGTGCATTCGGACGCGAGCCCGGATGGGCGCATCCGTGCGTCGGCGCGCGCCGCGTCGCTCGCGCTCGAAGACGTGCAGTTCGCGGTCGCGACGGAGCACAACCGCGTGACGGAGCTGCCGCGCGTCGCGGGGGCGAAACTCACGACGGCGGCGGGCGTCGAGGTCACGACGTGGGCGCCCGAGCTCGGTCACTTCAACGTCTTTCCGCTGCCCGTTCAGCCGGCGCTGCGGCGTGGCGGGGCGCCCGACTACGACGGTCGGGAGATCGGGGAGCTGCTCGCGTCGCTCGATGGGCTCGGCGATGAGGTGTTCGTGCAGGTGAACCACCCGCGCCTCGAAGACCACATCGCCTATTTCGAGCTGCACGGGATCGCGCCGCGCCAGGCGCTCGATCGCGCCGACCCGCGGCTGCGGTTCGATGGACTCGAGGTCTACAACGGCTTCGACGTCGCACGTCCGGACCGCGTGCGCGCGGTGTTCGCAGACTGGCTCGCGCTCCGCGCCGCGGGGCTGCCGATCGTCGCGACGGGCAACAGCGATGCGCACGACGCCGCGCGGCAGCTCCCGGGCTATCCGCGGACGTATGTGCGCGTGCAGGGCGCGGGGCGCGCGCGTGAGGCGGGGAGCACGCCTGGGACGCACGAGATCATCGCCGCGCTGCGGGCCGGTCGCGCGGTGGTGAGCAATGGACCGCTCGTGCGCGCGACGGTGCTCGGTCGCGGGCCGGGGGAGCGCGCCGTGCTCGACGCGCGCGGCCGTCGCGCCGGGCGCGCGCCGCTGCGCGTGCGCATCGACACGCCGTCGTGGATGTCGCTCGCGCGGCTCGAGGTGTGGCGCGGCACCGAGCGCGTCGTCATGCGCACGCTCGACGCTGCGGCGCGCTCGCACGAGGTGCGCGTCGACGTGCCGCTCACGCCCCGGGAGGTCGGGGATGGGCCGCGGCCCGAGGAGCTCGTCGTGCTCGTGGAGGGCGATGTGCCGATGCCCGTGCTGCCGCGCGGCGACGTCACACCGCTCGCGTTCACGAACCCCATCACCGTCGAGTGAGCGAACCGTCGTGGACGCGCACGACGCGGGTCGATGGGGCGCTCAGCGCAGCAGCAGCACGTAGACGAGCAACCCCGTGATCGGCAGCCGCACGAGGCTGCGCGACCAGAGGCGACGCCGCCGCAACCCGGGCCACAGCGTCGCGAGCAGGAGCATCGCCGCGAGGAGCGCGCCGGTGACGGCGCACGCGGCGGGCAGCGTGAGCGTCGCGCCGGGCGCGTGGCGCAGGCCGCGCGCGAGGGGCGAGCCGTAGAGCACGACGAGGTGCGCGACGTAGACGACGAGCGACTCGCGCGCGACGCCGCCGACCCAGCGGCGCACCGTGTTCGGCAGGCGCGGCGCAGCGAGCGAGGCGAGGGCGAGGAGCAGCGCCACGCCGCCCGCGAGGAAGCCCGTGTAGAGAGGGTTCGTGCGCCAGAAGTCGTGCGGGCCGTAGGGCGCGAAGCCCGCGCGGTAGAGCGCGTAGCAGCCGAAGAAGAGCGCGGCGCCGACGAGCGCGAAGGCGGGCACGGCCGCGCGGCGCAGTCGACCGCGCGCGTCGAGCGCGAGGTGGGCCGCGACGATGCCGAGCAGCGCCAAGCCGCCCCACGGGAAGAGCGGGAACGACGAGCCCGTCGTGCCGTTGAGGAGCGCGCGCAGCGCTTCCGGCACGCCGGACTGCGCGTCGAAGCGGCCCACGATGGGCGCGCCGAGCAGCACGCCCGCTGCGCCGAACGCGGCGACGCACGCGACCGTGCGGCGGCTGCGTGTCGCGAGCGCGGTGCCCTCCATCGCGGCGAGCACGAGGCCGAGCAGGTGCAGCGGGCCGATCTGGAGGGCCGCCAGGAAGCGGGCGGGATGCGCGAGCGCGCGCCCGAAGGACATGTCCGGGAGGTTCAACGCGCAGCCGATCGCGAAGAGCAGCGCGTAGCGCGCGAAGCGACGGCGCGCGGCGTGGCCGGGTCGCGCCTGCGCGTCGAAGCGCGAGAACGTCGCGACGCCCCACGCGAGCCCCGCGCCGAGCAGGAACGCGGGCGCGGTGAAGCCGTGAATGAAGTCGTGCCACGCGAACCAGCGCGCTTCGCGGACCGCAGGCGCGACCACGACGCGGAACGCGTGGCCCTGCACCATCAGCAGCATCGCGAGGAAGCGCAGGAGATCGAGGCCCTCCCAGCGTGTCGTGTCCGTGGCGGCGGTGGCGCGCGCCGGTGCCTGCGCGGTGACGGCGGCGGCGGGGGGCGCGCCGGACGGAGCGAGGGAGGCCATGCGCGCGATTGTCCCGAGCCGGCGTCTCGGGCGTGCGACGCGCACGTCACAACGCGTCACGGGCGCGCGACGAGGTGGAGGCGCGGTGCCTTCAGGCGCGGTCGCGGCGCAGCGTCGCGAGGCCGACGCCGGCGAGGGCGCCGATCATGGGCATGACGCCCGCGTGGTAGCGGTCGCCGCCGAGGTAGACGAAGTGCAGCGCCGCGAGCGCGGCGATGGGGGCGAGGATGAGTAGCGCTGCGAGAGGACGCTGCGCGATGGCAGAGCGACGTGCGCGCCAGAGCGCGGCGGTGCCGACGGCGGCGAGGGCGACGAGCGCGAGCCAGGCGATGCGCGAGAGGGCGAGCAGGCCGAGGAGCGCGCGCTCGCGGCGCGGCCCGGGGGGGCCGAGCGTCTCGGCGACGTAGTAGGCGGGCGCGGACTCGTGGCCGAAGGTGTCGGCGAGCTTCAGCGCGCCGCGGGCGAGCCAGCCGAGCGGGATCCGCGGCGATGCGGGCGAGCGCATGCTGCTGGCGGCAGCGGTCGCGCGCGATCTCACGCATGCCGTGCGGGCAGTCGACCTCGGGCGGGACGGCGCCGTAGCTGCCCTCGCCGACCGTGCCGAGGAGCAGGTTCACGCCGCCGTTCGTCGAGACGAGCACGGGCGCGCCGAGCGTGCGTGCGTTGCGGAGCATCCACGGCGCGAGCGGCGCGATGCCCAGCGCGAGGGCCAGTGTGACGATCCCCGCGCTGCGCGCGACGAGGCGCGCTCTGTTCGCAAAAATCGAAGAGCTTTGCGCGCTTTGTTCTGTTTTCTTGAACGATGCCGCGCGTTGCCTCCACTCGAGCGCGGCGACGCCGAGCGCGACGAGGGCGAGCACGACGAGCGCCGTCGGTCGGATGTACGCGACGAGGCCGAGGCCGACGGACGAGAACGCGAGCGCGCGCACGCGGTGGCGGCGGCGCGCATGGAGCAGCGGCAGCAGCGCGAGGCCGCAGCCGAGCGCGAAGAGCGGCTCAGCGAGATACGACACGGAGAGCAGCACGCCGCCGGGCCAGAGCGCGAGCGCCCATGCGGCGTAGCGGCCTGCGCGTCGCCCGTGCGCGCGCCGGGCGAAGGCGGCGCCGAGCGGGACGAGCAGCGCGCCCGCGAGCGCCTGCATCGCGAGGTCGAGCGAACGTCCGAGGCCGAGCCAGCGCGGCACGGCGAGCACGGCGGGGAGGCCCACGGGGAAGAAGGCCGTCGGGCGCGCGGGCGCCGCCGGATCGAGGCTGCGCTGCGTGTAGCCCTCGCCGCGTGCCATCTGGTCCGCGGCGCGCGCGTAGATGACGCCGTCCCAAGCGGGCGCGGCGGGGAGCAGCGCGACGGCGCCGAAGCGGAGCACGAGCGCGACGGCGAAGGCCGCGAGGGGGAACGCACGCAAGCGCCGCGACATCGCCGCGCCGCGGGCGCGCGGGCGGGCGGCGGCGAGGCGGGGCAGGGCGTCGAGGGTCACGCGGCGCAGTATGCGCGGCCGGCGTGCGTGCGCGTGCCGGGCCGGTGCCGTGTGCGTGCCGGTGCCGTGCGCCGCGGGGCAGCGCGCGCCTGCTTGCCCCCGGGGGCCCGCTCCCTACACTGCGCCCGCTCCGCGGGATCCTCCGCGCGCAGCGACGCGAGCGAGGGGCCGTGCTGTCCGACGAGAAGATCGCGGAGATTCGCGAGCGGACGGACATCGCCGCGCTGGTGGGCGAGTCCGTGCGCCTCGTGCGGAGCGGCGCGAGCTTCAAGGGGCTCTGCCCGTTCCACAACGAGAAATCGCCGAGCTTCTACGTCACCCCGAGCAAGCAGTTCTTTCACTGCTTCGGCTGCGGCGTGTCGGGCGACGTCATCAGCTTCGTGATGAAGCTCGATGGCCGCTCCTTCCCCGAGGCCGCGCGGCAGCTCGCCGAGCGCGGCGGCATCGACCTCCCCGAGGAGGACACCGTCGACGCGCAAGAGCACCGTCGGGCGCGCCAGCGCCGGGAGCGGCTCGGCGGCCTCATGGGCGCGGCGACCGAGTTCTACATGCGCATGCTCGACGAGCATCCGCTCGGGCCGATGGCCCAGGACGAGCTCGCGCGCCGCGGTGTGCGGCCCGAGACCGCGCGCCACTTCCGCCTCGGCTACGCGCCGCACGGCTGGGACGCGCTCGCCACCCAGCTCGCGCGCGACGGCTGGTCCGCGACCGAGGCCGAAGAACTCGGCCTGCTCGTCCCGCGCCGCACGCGCGACGGGCACTACGATCGCTTTCGGCATCGCCTCGTCTTCCCGATCACCGACGTCCACGGCACGGTGATCGCCTTCAGCGGTCGGCTCCTCGCGACGCCGCCCGGCGAGAAGGAGCCCGCGGAGGGCGAGGCCGGCGCGAAGTACGTGAACAGCCCGGAGAGCCCCCTCTACAAGAAGGGCGAGACGCTCTTCGGGCTGCACGAGGGGCGTGTGTCGATCCGGCGGCAGGGCGTCGCGCTCCTCTGCGAGGGGAACTTCGACCTCGTGATGTTGCATCAGGCGGGCTTCGACCACGCCGTCGCGCCGATGGGCACCGCGCTGACGCTCGCGCAGGCCAAGCTCCTGCGGCGCTTCGCGGAGCGTGTGGTGTGCGTCTTCGATGGGGACAACGCCGGTCGCAAGGCGGTGCGCGCCGCGTTCCCGGTCTTCCGCGAGGCGGGCCTTGCCGCGCGCGTCGTCAGTCTTCCCCGCGGTGAGGATCCGGACACCTTCCTCCGCGAGCGCGGCGCCGACGCCTTCCGCGCGCTCGTCGACCACGCCCCCGGCATGGTCGAGCACCTCATCGAGGACACGGCCGAGACCGCCGGCGCCGACCCGCAGGCGCGCGCCGCGGGGGTCGCGTCCCTCGGCCCGCTGCTCGCGGCGATCGACAACGAGGTCGAGCGCTCGCTCTACGTCGAGCGCGTCGCGCAGCGCTTCGCGATCGGGGATGTCGGCATCGTTCGGCGCACGCTGCGCCAGGGATTCCTCGCGGCCCGCGCCGCCGGTGGCTCCGGCCGCGGTCCCGCGGAGCGCGGCGTCGCTCCCGCAACGGGACAGCGTGGCGAGAGCGGCCGCCCCCCGGCAGGCGTGCGCCCAGGTCCGCAAAGCGGCCCGATGGGGAGCGTCGCGATGTCCCGCGAGCCCGAGCCCGGCCCGCCGCAGCGCCGCCCGCCGCCGCTCGAGGGGGAGCTCGTCGGCGCGTTGCTCGACCAGCCGGAGCTCTTCGCGAGCGAGGAAGCGGAAATTTTGCTGGACGTTTTGACGAGTCCGGATCTTCGGGCCATCTTCACCGCCGCCCGGGAGGCTGTGAACCGGGGGAGGATCGATGCGGCGGCGCTGCTCGCCGCGGTGGGACAACAGCCTCTCAAACGGTGGCTCGAGGAGCGTCTCTCCCTGGAGAAATACGACGGCGTCGCGGCTCAGCGGGTCCTCTCGGACGGGCTCCCCCGGCTCAAGCTGGCGGGGCTCCACGCTGCGCTCACTGACGTGAAACAGCAGGTTTTACAGGCTCGGCGACGCGGCGATGACCCGGGGGCCATCGCGCTGCAACGGCGCGTCGACGAGCTGCACGCGACAATCTTTGCGACGCAGGGTGCCAAGAAGTGAGGCGCCAAGGGGAGACGATGGCGGAGAAGAAGACCGTCGCGGGCCCGAAGAGCACGCGGAAAGCGCAGGCCGAGTCGGGCGCGCGCAAGACCCAGGCTGGCGCCGCGGCGCCCAAGTCGCCGACGTCCGCGGGAACGCTCAAAGCTCCCTCGTCGCCCGGCACGCGAAAGACTCCGTCCCAGGCCGGCTCCAAAACAGCGCCGTCGTCGGCAGGCGCGCAGAAGGCGCCGACCTCGGCAGGCGCGCAGAAGGCGCCGACCTCGGCAGGCGCGCAAAAGGCGCCGTCCTCGTCAGGCGCGCAGAAGGCGCCGTCCTCGGCAGGCGCGCAGAAGGGCGTCGCTTCCGGTGGCGGGAAAAAGGTCCCCTCGGCGCCGCAGAAGGCCACGACCTCGGCTGGCAGCGCAAAAGGCGCCTGCGTCCTCCGCCGCGCGGAAGCCGGCGTCGGAGGCGGGGGTTCGCAAGCCCACCACCGAACCTGGCGCGGCGAAGTCATCGACCATCGGGAAGTCCCCCGCAGCGTCCGGCGCGCGGCGGAGGGGCTCGGAGTCAGGGGCTTCGCTCCATTCGACCGAGGCGGTTGCACGCCGCGAGGACGATGTGAGCACCGCGTCCGGTCGTGCAAGCGTGCGCGCGCGGAGTGAGGCGTCGGCCGCCGAGGACGACGCGCTCGAGACCGCGAGCGGGATCACCTCGCCGGGCGGGTTGCGGGCGCCGGCCGCCGGGCGTGGCGCGACGGGTGCGCGCAGCAAGAACCGCGAGCGCAAAGAGGTCCAGAACCTCCTCGACAAGGGTAAGGCCAAGGGCTTTCTGACCTTCGACGAGGTCAACGACGCCCTGCCGCCCGAGATGGTGACGAGCGAGCAGATCGACGACCTCATGATGCTCCTCGCCGACGAGGACATCGAAGTGGTCGACGCCGCGTCGCAGGCCCGCAACGACAAGAAGAAGCCCGCGGCGCAAGCGGACGACGAGGACCGCCCCCGCGCCCGCAAGCCCGAGCGCGCCGAGCTGCTCGAGGAGGCGGAAGAGCCCGCCCGCAAGCCGTCCGTGGCCGCGGCCACGTCCTCGGCGGACGAGGCCTACTACACGAAGTCGAACGACCCCGTCCGCATGTATCTCCGCAAGATGGGGAGCGTCTCGCTCCTCACGCGCGAGGGCGAGGTCGAGATCGCGAAGCGGATCGAGGAGGGCGAGACCAAGGTCTTCGAGGTCATGCTCAACTCGAAGGTCGGCATCGCCGAGATCATCGAGCTCGCGGAGGCCCTGAAGAAGGGCAAGGTCCGCGTGAAGGACATCATCAAAGATGGTGATGTCGACGAGAGCCAGGCGTTCGACGAGGAGGAGGCGAAGAACCGCGTCGTCCGCCTCATCGAGAAGGTCAAACGCATCGAGGCGCAGATCGCCAAGCTGCGCGCCGACGGCGAGGCCGCGCGCGCGAAGGCGTCCGAGCGTGCGAAGCGCGCACACGACGAGCTGCTCGAGAAGACGCGGCGCGAGCGCATCGAGGTCCTGCGCGAGATTCGGCTCAACAAGAAACAGGTCGACAAGATCGTCGGCGCCATCAAGGCCTACGTCCGCCGCATCGAGGTCGCGGAGAACCAGGTCGCCGAGGCATGCCGTCACGTCGGCAGCATCGACGAGAAGGAAATCCGGCGGATCCTGCGCGAGTCGGCGACGAACAAGGCGCTCGAGAAGCGCATGGCGAGGAAGCACGGCTGCGCGCCGGAGGACTTCGAGCAGGCGGACGAGCAGATCCGCGAGGCGCGCCGCGCCATCAAGCAGGTCGAGGAGGACATGGGGCAGCCGGAGGCCGTGCTCCGCGCCACCTACGACGACCTGCACGAGGGCGAGCGCAGCGCCGAGAGGGCCAAGGCCGAGCTCGTCGAGGCCAACCTGCGCCTCGTCGTCAGCATCGCGAAGAAGTACACGAACCGCGGCCTGCAGTTCCTCGACCTCATCCAGGAGGGGAACATCGGCCTCATGAAGGCCGTCGACAAGTTCGAGTACCGGCGCGGCTACAAGTTCAGCACTTACGCGACCTGGTGGATCCGTCAGGCCATCACGCGCGCCATCGCCGATCAGGCCCGGACGATCCGCATCCCGGTCCACATGATCGAGACGATCAACAAGCTCATCCGCACCTCGCGCTACCTCGTGCAGGAGCTCGGCCGCGAGCCGACGCCCGAGGAGATCGCCGAGAAGATGGAGCTCCCGCTCGACAAGGTCCGCAAGGTCCTGAAGATCGCGAAGGAGCCCATCTCGCTCGAGACGCCGATCGGCGAGGAGGAAGACTCGCATCTCGGGGACTTCATCGAGGACAAGTCCATCGTCTCGCCCGTCGAGTCGGTCATCAACAACAACTGCGAGGACCAGGTGCGGCGCGTGCTGAAGACGCTCACGCCGCGCGAAGAGAAGGTCCTGCGCATGCGCTTCGGCATCGGTGAGAAGAGCGACCACACCCTCGAGGAGGTCGGGCAGGACTTCGAGGTGACCCGCGAGCGCATCCGCCAGATCGAGGCGAAGGCGCTCCGCAAGCTCCGTCACCCGAGCCGCAGCAAGCAGCTGCGCGCCTTCATCGAGAGTTGACGCGCATCGCGGGCCGCGCCGGCACATCCGGCGCCCCGCATCGCTGAGCACCGGGCCCATAGCTCAATCGGTCAGAGCTCCCGGCTCATAACCGGGTGTGTCCAGGTTCGAGTCCTGGTGGGCCCACCGCCGAGACAATCGCCCACACCTTCTTGCGTCGATCGGGCGCGCGGGGTACACGGGGCCGCATTCAGGAGGCTGGCATTGCACGAACGTCTGCGGGCGCTGGTGAAACTCTCGGAGATCGACTCCTCCGCGCGCGAGGTCGAGCTCCAACTCCAAGCGATCCCCGCGCGCATCGCGGAGTCCCGTGCCGACCTGGCCCGCCTCGAGGCGCTGCTCGCTCGTGAGCGCGCCGACCTCGCGGGCGCCGAGCGCCTGAAGCAGAGCCACGCCGACGACATCGCGCGGCACAACGAGTCGCTCGGCCGCTCCCGCGCGAAGTCCGCGAAGGCCCGCAACGCCCGAGAAGCCGACGCCGTCGAGCGTGAGGTCGAGACCGCGCGGCGCGCCATCAAGGACCGCGAAGCGGAGCGCGACCGGCTCGTCGTGGCGATGGAGCAGCAGCGCAAGGCGCTCGCGGAGCACGAGGGGGAGTTCGCGAAGCTTCGCGACCTGCTCGTCGAGGAAGAGCGCGAGACGGAGGCGATGGCCGAGTCGCTCCGCGCCGAGCGCGCGCGGGTGACGTCGGGACGAGACGCCTTCGCGTCGCAGATCGACAAGGTCACGCTGCGCCGCTACGACCAGCTTCGCGAAAAGCGCGGCGCCGCGGTCGCAGAGATCGCCACCGGCACGTGCTCGGGCTGCCGCATGGCCATCCCGCCGCAGATGCTGATCGATTTGCAGCGCGACGAGCCGCCTGAGATCGCGCAGTGCCCGCACTGCCGCCGTTTCGTGTTCCTCAAGTTGATGATCGAGGACTGATTTCGCCGAGTGCGGAGGCAGCTCGGCGGAGCGCGCGGTCGACGTTCTCTGCGCGCGGGATCCGATGCCCCCGCCCCGGTCAGCGCGGCGGAGCGAGCGCGCCGAGTTGGGCGAGCGCTTCGCGGCAGCCCGGATCCGCGGTGAGCGCGTCCTCCAAGGCCCTGCGCGCAGCGGGGACATCGCCGCGCCGCTGGTGAACGTCGGCGAGCAGCAGGTGCGGCAGTGCGCGCTGCGGCGCGAGGTGCGCTGCGCGCCCGAGCGCTTCGAGTGCAGCGTCGAGGGCGACCACGTCGTCCGGCCGGATGAGCAGCCGCGTGTGCGCGAGGCGCGCGGCGAACTCGGCGTCGTCCGGGACGAGCTCGGCCGCCCGCGCGAAGGCGTCCTCGGCGTCCTCGAGGCGGCTGCGCGCGAGGGCGCGCTCCCCGCGGCGGCTGTGTCGCTCCGCCTCGGCGATGCGTTCGACGCGTGCATCGAGGGCGGCCGCGGGCGCTGCGTGCGGCGCAGCAGATGGTCCGGGGTTCGCTCCGGGGGTGGGCGTCGTCGCCGCTGGAGCCGCCTGCGCGGCGGCGCCGCCGGCCGAGCGCGACGGCGGCGTGTCGATGGAGAACGCTTCGACGTCTGCCTCCGTCGCGTCGTCGTAGTCGTCGTCGGATGCCCTCGGCTCGGGCGCGGCCGGAGCGCGCGGCACGGAAACGACGCCGGGGCTGCGCGCGTCCTGCGGCGCGTAACCGAGCCAACCCGCGAGGACGGCGACGCTGCTGACCTCGTTCGTCTCGTCGTCCCAGTCCACGCCGCCATCCGCGGGGACCGGGCCTGCGCCGTCGCTCGGCCTGCGAGTGTTTTCCGATTCGACGGCGGCGCGCGGCGCATGGGCGCGGGCCTCTGGCGTCACGAGGCGCGCCGTCTCCGAAGCGCCCGGCGCACGGGCTCGAAACGCGGGGATGGGGCCGCGCGATGTCGCGTCCGCGCGCGACGCGGGCAGTCCGGTGTCGCCGCCCGGCGCGTCGTCGGTCGGGACGCGGTCGACCGCGCCGTCGTCGGTCGTCCCGTGCCCGTCGATCGGCACGGGCAGGTCGCTGAAGCGCACCGCGCCAAGGCACTCCATCGCGTAGACGAGCTGCGCTGCCGCCCCCGGGCGCTGCCCCGCGAACGTCAGCAGCGCGCGCAGCCGCTGCGTCCCGTCGAGCACGCGCAGCACGTGGCGCGCCTCTGCGACCAAATCGAGGCGCAGGAAGCGCGTCATGCGGTCCGTGGATGGGATGACGTAGGCGTCGAGCTTCGGCTCGAGCAGCGCGAGCAGCCGCGCCGGTGTCATGCGGCGCACCACGCCCTCGAACACGATCTCCGCGAGACCGAGCTCGAGCGTGACGACCTCGGGCGGGGGCGGCACGCGCGTCGTGAAGCGGAACTCGCCCGTGTCCCAGCGAAACAGATCGAAGAGCTTCGTGCGGAGCTGCTCGGCGAGCGCGTCGCGCAACTGCTCGGGCTCGAGCGCGCCCATCGCGAGGAGGATCGCGCCCTGGCGGCCCTCTCCGGCGCGCATGCGTTGCACTGACACGTTCCGCTCGTGCGGCGTGATGACGTCGTTCGCGACGAGCAACTGGCCGAGGCACTCGCGCACGAGGTTCGAGCGGACGTACACCGGCATGCCGTTGCGGAAATACACGACCTTCTTCGGAGATTCGCCGGTGGTCGTCCGCAGGTCGTCGTCGTCGGGCGCGACGACGACGAGCGCGCCCGTCGCCCGCTGGGCCGCGAGCCGCGCGAGCACGCGCGGGAAGGGCAATTCGGCGAAGCGCCCTGCGTGCGCTGCCGCGCCCGGCGTGAGGTCCGCGGCTCGCCGTTCGACCTCCCGACCCTCGCGCTCGGCCTCCGGGTCGTCGCCGCGTTGGAAGGGGCGTCGTCGTCGGGCGGCGCGTCGGTCGCGGGGCGCCGCTTCGCACGATCGGCGAAGGCGGGCGTCCGCGTGTCGGTCGCGACCGTCTCGCGGGCACGACCGCCTCGGGACGTGACCGCCGACGCGCGCGGCGCGAGGGTGTCGTCGTCGTCCCCCGCGACCGAGCCGTCCAAGCCCCCGAGCGCGCTCAGCGTCGGCGAGGTGTGTGTCGCCGCGATCGCGGGCTTGGTGTGCCCATCAGGGGCCGCCGAAGTCATGGCCATCTCGAGAGGGGGCAGCCCGAGCGTGCGCCGCACGAGGTGCGCGACGAGGTCCGCGTCGCGCGCGTCGGCGCCGTGTACCGTGGCAGCGCCGAGGCGCCGACCGGTGTCGCTCAGCTTCGCGGGGCTGCCGTGCTCGGCGGCGAGCACGATGGGCACGAGCGCGCCGCCGGGCGCCCAGCGGATCGACTCGATCGTCGCCTCCCCATCGCGCCCCGGGAGCTCCGCCCCGACGACCAGCGCACGGGCCGGGTGCTGGACGAAGCGGTCGATCGCGCGCTCGCCGTCGGCGACGGGCTCGGCCTCGAGACCATAACCGCGCAGCGCCCGCACGACGCGCTCCGCGAAGGCCGAGTCCGCATGGACGACGAGCACCGCCCCCTCGCCCGTGCGCGCCACGGTGACGTTCACGCGCCCGCCTCCGCGAGCGTCGCAGGGAAGGGCGCCTCGAGCCCGACCGGCGCGACGAGCCGCTCGAAGATGCGTCGCACTTCGAGGGCCGTGCGCGCGTAGGTCGCTTCGAGCACCTCCACGCGGCGCACCCCGTCGCGGTCGCGCACACCGAGCCGGCGCGCCACCTGCTCCGTCCGCCGCCGCCCCGTGGACTCCCCGCGCGGACCGGCGAACACGAGGACCGGCTCACGCGTCTCGTCGAGCAACCGCAGGGCTTGCTCGACCCCGCGGAAGAACGTCCACGCCTCGGCGAGCGCCTCCGCATCGGCGGCACCCAGATGGCCCGCGCGCCGGAGGGCGCCGAGCGCGTCGAGCGTGCACGTCAGCCGCACCGTGGCGTCCCCTCCGTGGCGCATTTGCAGAAACTGAATGACGAACTCGACGTCCACGAGCGCACCGTGGCCGAGCTTTGGATGATATCGACCGGCCCTCTCGCCAGCAAGCTCGGCCTCCATGCGCCGCCGCAGCCGCGCGAGCTCCGCGGGCTCCGGAGCGCCACGCTCGAAGGCCGCGCGTGCCGCGATCGCCGCCACCTCCGCGCCGAGCGCCGCGTCCCCGGCGACGATGCGCGCGCGCACGAGCGCCTGCCGCTCCCAAGGCGCCGCGTCGCGCTCTTGGTAGCGCTGGAACGCGCTCCGCGACACGACGAGCATGCCGTGCGAGCCGCTCGGCCGCAGGCGCGCGTCCGTGGAGTAGCCGGGGCCCTCGCCGTCCGGCTGCGAGAGCAGGCGCATCGTCCGCTGCGCGACCCGCGTCGCGCGCTCGGGGCCCTCGAAGTCGACCTCGCCCGCCTCGCGGTACACGAACAGCACGTCGAGGTCGCTGCCGAAGCCGAGCTCGCGCCCGCCGAGTTTGCCGAGCCCGCAGACGACGAGCGGCAGCCCCTCGGCCCCGAGATCGTGCGTCGCCTTCGCGAGGACGACCCGCAGCTGTGCCTCGGCGAGCGCAGTGAGCAGCCGCTCGGTGCGCGCCGCGTCCACCTCCTCCGCGACGTGCGCGAGCCCGACGCGCAGGGTCACTTCGCGCTTGCAGCGACGGAGCGCGGCAACGAGCCGCTCGGTGTCGTCGTCGTGCGCGTCGAGCGCCGCGTGCATGGCGTCGATCTCGGCCTCGTCGGGGAGGCTCCCGAACGCGAGGATGCGATCAATCTCCTCAGGGTGCCCCACGAGGGCCGTCGACAGGGTCGCGCTCGCGCCGAAGAGCCCGACGAGCCGCCGCGCGAGACGCGGCTCGGCGGTGAGCAACTTGTCGTAGCTGAAGCCAGCCCCGAGCCGCGCGAAGAAATCCGCGAGGAAGGAGAGCGCCGCGTCCGCGTCCGCCGCCTCCCGAACGTGCCGGAGCAGCGCGGCGCCGAGCCCGGGCGTGCGCTCGCGGGCGACGGGGCCGAGCGGCGCGCCCGCCCGCCGTGCGAGGCGCAGCAGGTGCGCGGCGGCCTCATCCGCGTCGGTCACGGGGAGCACCGCCTGCACGCGCTCCGCGACGACGCCCGCGTCGGCGCCGGAGGCCACGAGCTCCGCGAGTTCGTCGATGTCCGGGGTTTCCGTCCCTTCCGGGATCTCCAAGCTCGCGAACAACCCCGCGATCCGCGCGCGCGCCGCGTCGAGCGTGTGCGCGAAGGCCGCGCCGGTGCCGACGCCGAGCGAGCGGGCCATGCGCTCGTGCTCGGCGCTCCCGGGCTCGGGCAGCGCGTGCGTCTGGTAGCCGCGGCTCATGTGGATGCGGTGCTCGACACGCCGGAGCAGCGACCAGCCCGCAGCGAGGTCGCGCGCCTCGCGATCGGTGAGGATGCCCGCCGCGACGAGCCGCGCGACGGCGTCCATCGTTCCGGGGACCTGCAGCGCCGGGTGCCGCCCGCCCCACACGAGCTGTAGCGACTGCACGAAGAACTCGGCCTCGCGGATCCCGCCGCGGCCGAGCTTCACGTCCCGCTCCGCGTCCGCGCCGAGCTCACGGCGTGCGCGGCGCAGCAACTCTGCGAGCTCCTGCGCGAGCCCCGGCCGCACCTCGCGCCGGAACACGAAGGGGCGCAGCGCGTCGAGGAGCCGTGCGCCGAACGCGAGGTCCCCGGCGATCGGGCGCGCGCGGAGCAGCGCGGCGCGCTCCCACGTGCGGCCCCACGACTCGTAGTAGCGCTCGGCGCTCGCGAGCGAGTTCACGAGCGGTCCGCGCGTGCCCTCGGGCCGGAGCCGCAGGTCGACGCGGAAACAGAAGCCGTCCTCCGTGACGTCGGAGAGCGCCTGCGCCGTCGCGCTCGCGATGCGCCCGTAGAGCTCGTGCACGGTCAGCTCGCGGCCCGCGCGGGCGGCCTCCGTGTCGCGCTCGACGGTGGCCTCGTCGTGGTCGTAGAAGAAGCAGAGGTCGATGTCGCTGCCGAGGTTCAGCTCGTCGCCGCCGAGCTTGCCCATCCCGAGCACGACGAGGGGAACGACCTCGCCGGGGCCGCCCCCGTCGCGCCGCGCGCGCGGCGTCCCATGGCGCGCGAACGCGCTGCGCGTGCAGGCGGCGAGCGCGGCGTCCGTCGCGGCGGCGGCGATGGCCGAGATCTCGGCGCTCGTGCGGTCGATGTCGGCGAGGCGGAGCACCTCGCGCAGCGCGACGCGTACGAGCGCGCGATGTCGCAGCCTGCGGAGCGTGCGCCGCAGCGCATGACCATCATCGAGCATGGTCGTCGCCTTCGCGAAGTCGCGGTGCAGCGTCTCGGCGCTCGTCGCGCGCGCGAGTGGGCGCGCGAGCACGTCGCGCAGCATCGCGGGCTCGGCGAGGACCAGCGGAAACAGCGCCGGCGCGTGCGCCGCGAGGGCCACCACCGCCTCGCGCGCGGCCTTCGACCACGGCTCGCCGCCCGCCTCCCGGTACGCCTCGAGCGCGGCTTGCGCGTCCATCGTCAGGGGCCGTCGGCGCGCGGCGGGAGCGGCGGCACGGCGACCGGCTCGGCGTCTCCGTCCGTCCAGCCGCCGAGCCGATGCGCCGCGTCGAGCGTCGCGCGCATCACGAGGCGCCGCTCGGTGCCGGGCGTCGCGGAGAGGCGGAGCTGCGGATCGACCACGATGGCTTCGTGCGGCCCGCCTGGTGCGGTGCGCAGCGCGTCCAGCCCGCGCCGCGGTCCGAGGATGAAGACGGCGGTGTCGACCGCGTCCGCCCAGAGCGCCGTCGGTGAGATGACCGTGACCGAGGCGCTGCGCTCGCTCGGGAAGCCCGTGCGCGGATCGAGGATGTGGTGGTAGCGCCGGCCCTCGTGCTCCCAGCTGTGCTCGTAGTCGCCGCTGGTGGAGACCGAGGCAGGGCCTTCGACCTCGACGAACGCGAAGTAGCGCTCGGGGGTGCGCGGGTGCTGGATCCCCACGCGCCAGCCGCGGCCGCCGCGCTTGCCGCCGACGAGCACCTGCCCGCCGCCGAAGACGACGAAGTCGGGGAAGCCCGCGGCGACGAGGATCTCCGCGACGCGGTCGAGCGCGTAGCCCTTCGCGACGCCGCCGAGGCCGAGCGCCATGCCCGCTCTGCGGAGCGCGATCGTGCTCGCGGCCTCGTCGACGAGGATGTTGCGGTAGTTCCACAGCGGGAGCCGCGCCCGGACGGCGTCGGGCGTCGGCGGGACGTGCGCGCTGTCGCGGCTGAAGTCCCAGAGGCCGCGCAGCGACGCCCACGAGATGTCGAACGCGCCGTCGCTCCAGCGCGCCACCTCGAGGCTCGCCTTCACGCACGCGAGCAGCTCCGGCCCGACGCGCGCGGGCGCGCCGCCGGCCGCTGCGGACACGCGCGAGATCTCGCTCGTCGGCCGCCACTCGCTGAGCAGCGACTCGAGGCGTGCGACCTCGTCGAACGCACGCTCGATCGCGGCGCGCGCGGCAGCGGGATCGCGCGCACCGGAGATGCCGATGTGCCATGGCGAGCCCATCAGTTGGCGATCGCCGCCGGTCATCGGTGGCAGCCCGGTGGCTGGGTCGACGACCGGCGCGCTTGTGCCGGGCGCGCCCGCGTCGGGGGTGAGGATGTCGATCTCGACGAGTTCTTCTGGCGGAAGAGGGCGCGGACGCGGCGCGGGCGTCCGCGCGAAGGCGAGCGCGAGCGCGCCGGCGACCCCGACCAGCGCGATCCAGAGCAGGGCGCCTCGTCCACCTCCCGTCGGCGGCGGCGCGCCGCGCGTCCGCTTCCCGCGCGCCATCGCTCAGGGGGCGGCGGGGGGCGCGGTCGGCGCGGGCGCGTCGGCGGGGGCCGCCGCGGGCGCCGGCGCCTCTGCGGGTGCCGCCGCGGGCGCGTCAGCGGGGGCCGCTTCAGGCGCAGGCGCGTCGGCGGCCATGCAGCGCCGCTCGAAGTCCGCAAACGTCTCGTCTGCCCGGGGCTGCTCGCAGTCTGCGGGGATCGCCGCGCCGCCGGCCGGCGCGGGCGCGTCGTTCGCCCCGGCGCCGTCGCCCGAGAGGCAGCGCCGCTCGAAGTCCTCGAACGACTCGTCCGCACCCGGCTGATCGCAGTCTCCCGCCGGGGGCGGTGCGTCGCCGCCCTCACCACCTGGTGCGATGGTGTCCGTCGGCGTGGGTTCCGCAGGCGCCGTCGGTCCGGGCGTGGTCTCGGACTGCCCAGGCAGCGCGAAGAGCGTCAGCGTCGGCCAGTAGGTCGTGACGCCGACGCAGAACACGAAGATGCCGATGAAGGGCAGCACCACGCGGTAGAGGTCGGGCACGGGGCGGTTGAAGCGGAACCCCGCGATGAAGAGGTTCAGCCCCATCGGCGGCATCAGGTAGCCGATCTCCAGGTTGATCAGGAACACGATGCCGAGGTGGTACGGGTTGATCCCGAAGAAGAGCGCGATGCCGCTGATGAGCGGGACGATCACGACGATCGCCGAGAAGATGTCCATCAGCATGCCGACGACGAGCAGGAACACGTTGAGGGCGAGCAGGAACGTGATCGGCGAGTCGATGAGACCGCCCGCCGGCTTGCCCTCCGCCGCGAGCGCCGCGACCGCCTCGCGGCACGTGCCGAGCACGTCCGAGTGCGCCGCGAGATAGGCCTGCGCCTCGGGGCCGCACGTGAGGCTCTCGAAGAGTTTGTCGGCCGTCTGCGCCTGCACGAAGAAGAACGTGAGCACCGTGGCGGCGCAGATCTTCACGAAGATCGCGCCGACGAGCACCATCGATTCCGGGATGATCCGCGGGAGATCCTTCGTGAGCGAGAGGTCCTTGTAGACGAAGGTCTCGATGATGAGCACGTAGAACGCGGTGAACGCCGCCGCGCCGCCGGGGCCCGCGAAGATCAGGCCGAAGTAGACGGGCGCGGGCAGCATCAGCTCCCACTTCGCGTCCCAGAGCGCGGCGAGCGCCTCCCGCAGCTCGAACTTTGAGCGCGGCACCTTGTGGCGGATGCCGATGTAGACGGCGTAGAGCGAGAGCAGGACGATGATGAGCAGGCCGGGGGCGATGCCCGCGATGGCGAGCTTCTGGATCTCGACTTTTTCCTGACCGGGCGCGGGCTCCTGCAAGCCGGCGACGATGCCGTAGACGATGAGCGGCAGGCACGGGAAGAAGGTGATGCCGAGCGCGCCGCCCGTCGTCACGAGGCCGAGCGAGAAGCGCTCCGGGTACTTGTCGCGGAGCAGCGCGGGGAAGAGCAGGCCGCCGATCGCGACGATGGTGATGCCGCTCGCGCCGCTGAAGACCGTGAAGAGCGCGGAGGCGACGATGCACACGACGGCGATGCCGCCCGGCAGCGTGCCGAGGAAGGCGCGCGCGACGCGCACGAGGCGCTGCGCCGTCTTCGCCTCGCTCATCAGGTAGCCGGCGAGCGTGAAGACGGGGATCGTCGGCAGCGCGCTCATGCGCGCGAAGTGCGAGCCGAGCACGTCCTCGACGGCCTGCGGGAGGCTCAGCGGCGTGATGTCCGCCGTGCCGTGCAGCCAGAGGAAGAGCGCGAGGCCGCCGAGGAAGGTGAACAGCGGCGCGCCGATGAGCGCCATGCCCGCGAAGAAGGCCACGCCGACCCCGACGGGGATGGACTCGATGTGGGCGATGCCGAAGCTGGCGAGCGCCAGCACCGCGCCGACGCCCGCGAGCGCGACGACGAGCTCGAGGGGCTTCGGGTCGGTGAGCGGATTCTCCTGGCTCGGGATGGGCGCCGCGAACCAGCTGGCCGAGCCCGCCACGCGCTTGCGCCAGCGCAGCACGAGCGGGATGCCGAGGGTGAGCACCGCGAGCCCGGCGAGGACTGCGACCGGCGTCGCGATCGTGCTGCGCGCGCTCGCGGCGACGACGGCGACGAGCGCGCCGATGGCGATGAGGATCTCCGCGCCGGAGGCCTGCGACACCGGCGCGACGCGCGTCTCGAGCTCCGCGGGCACGGCGGCCTCGGCGGGGACGCCCTCGTCCGCGGGGCGCGTCGCGTCCTCGGGCTCGGCGTGGTGCACGCGCGACTTGTCCGACGCGGGCTCGATCGGCGAGTGCGCCGCGCCCCCGCGGAAGGCCGCGAGGAATTCGTGGAAGCCATGCATCAGCAGCCGCAGCGCGATGAGCACGAAGCCGAACGGGATGACGTAGTGGTACTCGTACGAGCGATCGACGCGCGCATCCGCGATGCCGTTCTCGAGGTTCGCGCGGACCTGCTCGGCCACCGTGTGTGCCTGCTCCGCGAGCGCCTCGTAGACGCCGCGCGCGAGCGCGAACGCGACGACGGCCCCGAGCGTCGCGGCGACGGCCACCGTGACGCGCCGCGCGCGGTCCGGGAGCAGTCGCCCGATGGCGTCGATGGCGAGGTGACGGCGCCCCCGCGTCGCGAAGCTCGCCCCGAGGAAGGCCGCCCAGATCGTGCCGTTCATCAGCACATCGCCGGCGCCTTGCGCGAACTTGAGCTGGATGCCCGCGAACGATTGCAGCGCGCCGCTCAGCGTGTCGAGCACGGCCGCGAGCACCATCACGATCACGACGACGACGCTGAGCGAGCTCTCCGCGAGGAGAATCCCGCGATCGAGCAGGTCGAGCGGTTGGAGGAACGGTGCGGGCTTGGCGGTCGGGGCGGCTCCAGCCATCTCGTGGGTGCTCTCTCTGTAGACGGCAAACGAATGCGCGACGCGAGTCTCCTCGCGCCGCGCATCGTACGTAAAACCTGAGCGCTTCTGATGCTCTAAATCGCGTCGCAGCGCATGACGCGCTGCGTCGGACTCAGCGGCCGAACGCGCTCACGCGCGCGATGAGCGCGGCGTCGGCGATCTGCCCGGTGAGGCGCTCCCGCACCTGCGTGCCGAGGCGCTCCCACTCCGCGCGCTGGGCGGGCGTGATCGCGACGGCCTGAATCCCGCGCGACGCGATGGTCGTGAGCGCGGTGCGCTCGTCGTTGCGGAGGTTGCGCCGCGCGAGCGCGTGGAACTGCGCGCCCGTCTCGCGGAGGATGGTCTGCTGCTCGGGCGTGAGCGCGTCCCACTTCGCCTTCGACATCACGGTGCCGCCGAGCACGATCGAGAGCGGCGAGTCCATCATGTGCGTCAGGCGCGAGCACCACTGCAGCTGCACGCACGGCACGGGCGGCGTGATGAGCGTGTCGATGCGGTTGGTCTGGAGCGCGCCGAGCACCTCGGGCAGCTGGAGACGAACGGGGTTCGAGCGGATGATCGAGTAGAGCGTCGGGAGCACCGAGTCGTCGCGCCACGCGAACGGCTTGCGGCTCGCGAGATCCGCCGGGACGCGGATGGGCGCCGTCGAGAAGAGGCGCGCCTGCCCGACGTCGGCCCAGCCGATGAGCCGGAAGCCCGCGCCGCTGAAGCCCGCTTCCATGTCGGTCTGCAACGCCTCCCGGGCGCGGTCGAGCTGCTCGTACGAGCGCAGGATGCCGGGCATCTGGAAGACGAGCGCCGGGCGGTAGACCTGCCCGAGCCCGACCGCCGTCACGCCGGCGCCGTCGAGGCGTCCGTTGCGGATCTTGCGGATGACCTCCGACTCGTCGCCCTGCACGCCGCCCGCGTAGAACCGCAGGGTGAGCGATTGATTCGAGCGGCGACGGACCTCGCGCGTCCACGAGTCGTATACGCGCATCCAGGTCGAGCCGGGGGGAGCGAGCGTCGCGAACGACAGCGTCGTCGTCGCCGGAGTCTGTGCCGAGCCCGCGCCGTGCCCGATGAGCCCTGCGAAGGCGAGGGCGAGCATCCAAACCGCATGTTTTCTCATTCGATCATCTCCTCGTGGGGCCATGGACGGCCGGCGCGCGCGTGGATTCATCCTCGGGCCGCGCGCGCTCGGTGTCCGTCTGTCGTCGAGCTTGGCTGTCGCGCGCCGCGGGTGCGTGTCGCGGCGGTGATTCGCGGTGTTGTTCAGCGGGGGGAGCCGCGCCGCGCGGGGCGCGCGGGCGCTGCAGGGGCCGGCGCGGGTGCCGCGGACGCGGTCTCGGCGGGCGCGGCCTCGGGCGCCGCTGCGGGCGCCGCCGCTGCGGGCGCCGCCGCTGCGGCGCCGCCTCGGGCGCGGCGCTGCCCTCCATCACCGTGCAGCGGCGGTTGAAGTCCTCGAAAGCTCTCGTTCGCGCCGGGCTCGTCGCAGCTGCCCTGCGGCTGCGCGGCGGGCGTCTCGCCCTCGACCGGCTCGAACAGCTCGTCGATCCGCGCGAGGTAGCGCGCGGCGCGGCGCTTCGCGATCAGGTTGCCGAGGCGGTTGTCGGGGTCGATGTCGCCCGCGTCGATGACCTCCTGGAGCAGCGAGCGATAGAGCGCGCGGTCCTGAAGCGCGACGGCGACGAGCTGTGCCTCGGTGACGAGGTAGAGCAGGTTCTTGCGCTCGGTGAGGCGGATGACCTCGTCGAATTCGGCCTTCGCGACCTCTGGCTGGCCGCCGACCGCCGCGGGCAGGGTCGCGAGGATGCCGGCGTGCATCGCGACGGGGGCGTAGTGGAAGTAGCTGCGATCCAGCTGCAACACGCGGTTCGCGAGCTCGCGCACGAACTCGAGGTCCGCGACCGCGCCCATGTCGGCGCGGTTGACGCCGATGTAGCGCGCCCAGTTGTACGCGCACCAGAAGAGCACGGGCACCTGATCGGCGTCGTCGAAGCGGGCGAGGTAGCTCTTCCAGGCGTCGATCCCGCGGCCGTGCGCGCCCATGGCGCCGCCGTCGCCGTCCTCCCAGACGGTCATCATCTCCATGGCGACTTCCTTGCCGCGGGCGTACGCCATCGAGGCCCGCGCGCGGAAGTGCTCGGCGCCCTCGGGGTCGTCGGCGACGACGGCGCGCTCCATGCGATCCTCGAGGAAGCCGTAGCCGTACGAGCCGTAGCTCCGCGCGAGCAGGCCGCGGAGATCGGCGTTCTCGGGCTTGAGGATCATCACGCCCTCGAGCTGGGAGATCGATCCGGGGATCGCGGCCTCCGCGAGGTCCGGATCGCGGTAACGCTGGATCCCGGGCGAGGCGCGGACGAAGACCTTGATGGTCGAGCCGGCGGCGAAGGCGGCCATGTCGCAGCCCGCGAGGGCGAGCGCGGCGAGGGCGAGAGAGACGGCGACGGTGCGGGTCATAGGCGACGGTGCGTAGCCCGCGTGGGGACGCGGTGTCAACGGTCGCGGCCCCGCCTGCTTCGTCGCGCCCCGGGGTGTTTGCACGCAACGCACTGCGTCACGGCGCGCGGCTCTTCCGCCCTGCGCGCTATTCGGTGAAGATGCGCGCCATGTCCGCCCAGGCCGCCGTGCCCACCGCCCGCGATTCGAAGCGCAACCCCCTCCGTGCGCTCGACGACCTCGTCTTCCGCGCCGAGAGCGGCCTGCTCTCGTTCGCGCTGATCGCGACGACGGTGATGGTCTTTCTCGACGTCGCGTATCGGCGACTCGTCGCACCCGACAGCAAGGTCGGCGCGATCCTCGCTGGCATCGCCGGGATCACCGAGCCCGCCGCGCGCGCCGCGCTCGACGCGAACGTCGCGCCGTGGGCCGCCGTGCTGCTCACGTATCTCGTGATGCTCGTCGGATCCGTCGAGGCGCAGCGTCGCAAGGGCACGCGCGTATTCCCGTTCCCGGGGTCGGCTTTCGTGGTCGCCCTCGGCCTCACGATCGGCATCGTCGGCCTCGCGTGGCTGATGCTCTCGACCGCGTCGCGGAACGTCTATCTGTTGCTCTTTGGCGCGTCGCTGGTCGTCTACATCGCGTCCACCGTGCGCGCGAAGGAGCGCGCGTGGGCCGCGCGACTCGGTGCGGCCGCGCTCGTGTTCGCGCCACTCTTCGTCTACATCGCGTTCACCTTCTTCCCCGACGACTACACGTGGGCGAAGGAGCTCTCGATGCTCCTCATCCTCTGGGTGGGGTTCTTCGGCGCGAGCGTCTGCGTGCCGATCGGCAAGCACATCCGCGTCGAGTCGCTGGACAAGGCCATCCCGGCGCGCTTCCGGGCGTACGTCCGCGCCGCCGGTTATCTCGTCACGGCCGCCTTCTGCTTGCTCTTCACCTACCTCGGCTACCGCTACGTGTTCCTTCCGGCCACGGGCCTCTACGCGATCGGAGGCCGGCTCGCGCAAACAGGCGTCCCGGACTGGGTGCAGACGGTCGCGGTGCCGATCGCGTTCGGGCTCACGATGGTTCGCTTCATCGCGGCGGCCGTGAGCGCGCTCCGCGGTGGCGACTACGGGACGCCCGCGAAGGCCGAGGGCATGGAGGACGCTGAGAAGGCGGCCCAGAGTGCCGAGAAGACGCCGGAGATGCTGGCCGCGCAGCGAGATGCGGAGGAGGCCGAGCGCCGCGGTAAGCCCGTCGTCCTCGCGATCGTCGCCGTCGTCGCGGTTGGCCTCTGCTTCCTCGGCAAGGGCGGCCTGCTCGGCGCGGCGATCCTCGTGATGGTCGCCCTCGGGCTCCCGATGTTCGTGCTCCTCGGCATCGTCGCCGTGCTCTGCTTCTTCCTCTGGGGGGGGCTCACGAGCTTCAACGACCTCACGCTGATCGAGCGCGTTCGCGGCCTCGCCGACAACCAGGCGCTGCTCGCCATCCCCTTCTTCATCATGAGCGGCGCCGTCATGGGGCGCGGCGAGATCTCGAAGCGACTCGTCGCCTTCTCGATGGCGCTCGTCGGCTGGCTACCCGGCGGCCTCGCCGTGAGCGCGGTCCTCGCGTGCATGATCTTCGCGGCGATCAGCGGTTCGTCGCCGGCGACCGTCGTCGCGATCGGCGGGATGATGGCGCCGTCGCTCATCGCGCAGGGCTACAAGAAGGAGTTCTCGTACGGACTCGTGACCAGCGCCGGCTCGCTCGGCATCCTGATTCCGCCGTCCATCCCGATGATCGTGTACGCGATCGTCAACACGACCGCGCCCATCCAGGTCGAGCGACTCTTCGCGTGCGGCTACGGTCCGGGCTTCGTGATCGGTTCGATCCTGATGGCGATGGGCGTGGTCCAGGGGCTCCGCGACAAGACCCCCCGGCAGGCGTTCTCGCTATCGACGCTCTGGCGCGAGACCCGAGACGGCATCTGGGCGCTGCTCTTCCCGGTGATCATCTCGGTCGGGATCTTCAGCGGCATCTTCAACGCGATCGAGTCCGCGTGCTTCAGCGTCGTGTACGCCGTGGTCGTCGAGGTGTTCATCCACCGCGCGGTCAAGCTCTCGGAGATCCCCAGCGTCTTCCAGGAAACGGGCGTGATGCTCGGCTCGTTCCTCGTGATCCTCGTGGTCGCCATGACCTTCGGCGAGTTCCTCGACATGCAGGGCCTGCCCGCGCTCGCGGCCGACTGGGTCGACTCGATGCATCTCGCGCCCTGGCAGTTCCTCATCGTGGTCAACCTGCTGCTGCTCGTGGTGGGCTGCCTGCTCGACATCATGAGCGCGATCTTCATCTTCGTGCCGCTGCTCGCCCCGATGGCGCTCGCGGCCGGCATCGACCCGCTGCACTTCGGGATCATCTTCATCGTCAACCTCGAGATCGGCTATCTCACGCCGCCCGTCGGGTTGAACCTCTTCATCGCGAGCACGCTCTTCAACAAGCCCGTCGGGTACATCACGCGCGCGGCGCTGCCCTTCGTGGCGGTCATGCTGGTCGGACTCGGCATCATCACCTTCACCGATGCGCCCTCGGTAGGCGTCGCGAACTGGCTGATCCCACCGACGGAGGGCACGTCGACCGGACGCCCGGCCGAGGTGGTCGACGATGCGGACGGGTCCGGCGAAGCCGCGCCTCGCGCAGCCGGGGGCGGCGGTGCGATGACGATGGAGGAGATGATGCGTCAGGCCGAGGAGGGCGCGCCGGCGGGCGATGCACCCGCGGCGCCGCAGCGTGTCCTCACGATGGAGGAGATGATGGAGCTCGCGGCCGAAGGCGCCGGGCTCGACGGCGGGGTGGGACCTGCGCCCGCGCCGGACGCGGGGCCGTGAGCTGGGCAGCCGCAGGCAATGCCGACGCCGGCTCCCGCGGTTGACGGGGTAGGGCCTTCGGAGTAGAACCGCGCGCCCTGCCGCCCACGTGGGCGCTCTCCGTCCGTGCCTGGCCCCGTGAGGGCGCCACCGCGCGTCGCAGAGTCGGTCGGGGGCGCCGTGTCGACGGCGCTCCTGCAGGCGTGCCCCGCTCCGAGAGGACCCCCCGTGCTGCTGACGATCGTCGAGCTTCTCACCTGGTTCCAGCCCGAAGCCACCGGCGCCACCGGCGGAGGCGACGCTGGGCCCGCGGGCCCCGGCGGCTGCTTGGGCGGTTCGTCCCAGCTGTTCCTGCTGCCGGTGATGTTCGCGGTGTTCTACTTCCTGCTGATCCGTCCGCAGCAGAAGCGGCAGCGCGAAGTCGACACGATGCTCAAGAGCCTCAAGCGCGGCGACAAGGTGCGTACCTCCGGCGGCATCCGCGGCGAGATCGCGGAACTGACCGACCACGACGCGAACCTCATCGTGGCCGACCGCGTGAAGATCAACGTGCTCCGCACGCACATCGCCGGCCACGACGCCCCCGCGGCGTCGCCGGCGTCGAAGGACAAGCCCGCAGCCGACGACAAGGCCGACAAGTCCAAGAACGGCTGACGTCGCCCGCGACCAGAACTCCACGACCGCGCGTTCCCTCCAGAGGTCGTTTTCCCCGCAAGGACAAGCATGGACAGGGGTTGGTACATCCGGTTCGGTTTCTTCGCGTCCCTCCTCGTCGTCGCGACACTCGCGCTGTGGCCGAGCCTCGACACGTGGGTCCCGGCGCCCCGCTGGGTGAAGAAGACCTTCGCCGGGCGCATCGCGCCCGGACTCGACATCCGCGGCGGTCTCCGCCTCGCGTACGAGGTCGAGGTCGAGGAGGCGATCCGCGACATCCGTGATCGCCGCGCCGACCAGCTCTCCGACGAGCTCTGTCGCGCGCTCGGCGTCTGCTCGGAGGACGACCCGATCACGCGTGAGCAGCGCGACCAACTCCGGCAGAAAGTCACCGTCCGCAGCACCGGCGACCGCGCGCTCACGGCCACCTTCGTCGCCGCCGCGGACGCCGCCAAGCTCGACGTGGCCCTCGTCGAGCGCCTCGCCGACGTGCGCGAGACCAGCCGCGATGGGAGCGTCGTGACCCTCGAGCTCCGCGCGGATCGTCTCGAGAACATCCGCGACCTCGCCGTCGAACAGGCGAAGCAGACCGTCTCCAACCGCATCGACGAGCTCGGTCTCCGCGAGACGAGCATCACCTCGCGCGACAACGACATCATCATCGAGATCCCGGGTGCGGACGAGGCCGCGTTCAACCGCATCCGCGCGATCGTCAGTCAGACGGCGCGTCTCGAGTTCAAGATCGTCGACGACGATTCCGAGTACGTCTCCGGCCTCAGCGACCTCCCCGAGGGCATCACGCGCAGCAGCGAGCAGGTCTCCGCTGGCGCGTCGCGGCCCTCGGTCGTGGTGCAATACCTCGTGGCGGAGGGCGACGGCGCGCGCGAGAAACTCGCGGACTACGTCGCGACGCTCGAGGCCGCGCCCGGCTTCCCCGAGGGGCGCACGCTCGCCGTCGGCAAGCTCGAGCGCGAGGACACGCGCTCCGCCAAGAACCGCAACCGCGCCGCTGCGACGACCGAAGCCTGGCGAACGTACTTTCTCTACAGCCGCGCGGACGTGAGCGGCGAGATGATCGACGACGCCTTCGTCGCGAATGACCCGCAGACGCAGAAGCCCTACGTCTCGCTTCAGTTCAAGCCCGGCAACGCCGGCGCGGATGTGTTCGAGCGTCTCACCGGGCAAAACGTGAAGCGCCGCTTCGCCATCGTCCTCGACGACCGCGTCGAGTCGGCGCCCGTCATCCAGACACGCATCGGCGGCGGCCGCGCGCAGATCACCCTCGGCGGGATGCGCGACTACAACTCGGTGATGAACGAGGCGCGCGACCTCGTCGTCGTCCTCAAGGCGGGCGCGCTGCCTGCGCCCATCCGCCCGAGCAACGAGCAGCTCATCGGCCCCACGCTCGGGCGTGACGCGATCACTCAGGCGGGCTGGGGCGGCCTCGCGAGCGTCATCCTCGTCGCGATCTTCATGGCGCTCTACTACCAGCTCGGCGGCGTCATCGCCGACGTGATGGTCACCGCGAACGTGCTCTTCCTGCTCGCGACCCTCGCCTTCTTCGAGGGCACGCTGACGCTGCCCGGGCGTGGCGGGCATCGCGCTCACGGTCGGCATGTCGGTCGACGCGAACGTGCTCATCAACGAGCGCATCCGCGAGGAGCTCCGCGCCGGCAAATCACCGCGCTCGGCCGTCGAGCAGGGCTTCAGCCGCGCGTTCCAGGCCATCTTCGACGGCCAGTTCACCACGATGCTCTCGGCCATCGTGCTCTTCCAGTACGGCACGGGGCCCATCAAGGGCTTCGCGGTGACCCTCGGGATCGGCGTCCTCATCTCGATCTTCACGGGCGTCTTCTGCTCGCGCATTGCCTTCGACTGGCTCGTTCGCGGCCTCCGCGTCCAGAACCTCCGGATCGGGTGAGACGATGGAGTTCTTCAAGCCAACTCTGTACTTCGACTTCATGCGCCTCCGGCGCTTCAACGTGACCCTGTCGCTGGTCTCGTTCGTGGCCGCCATCGGGCTTTATTTCTTTCCCGGACCGAACTGGGGCCTCGACTTCAAGGGCGGTACCGAGATTCAGCTCGCCTTCACGGGCTCGGTGACGGCCACAGAGTTGCGTCAGACGATGACGACGCTCGGGCACCCGGGCACCGAGGTCGTGAGTGTCGAGGGCCGCGCCAACGAGTACATCGTGCGCGTGAGCGAGGTCTCCGCACTGAGCGGGGCCGACAAGGAGCGCGTCCGCGCGCGCCTGCGCCGTGGCATCGACGGCAGCGCGGCCGGGGTCAAGGAGACGAAGTTCTCCCCCGGCGGCGACAAGATCGCGCTGCGCCTCTCGGACAGCGCGAGCCCCGAGGCGATTCGCACCG
This sequence comes from Polyangiales bacterium, assembly GCA_964202905.1. Taxonomy (GTDB): domain Bacteria; phylum Myxococcota_A; class Polyangia; order Polyangiales; family JADJQN01; genus CAIUAC01. The sequence goes on along the minus strand of CAXNJO010000009.1, from coordinate 187,159 downwards.
TGCTCGTCGAGGCGGGCGTCCGCGTCCGCGAAAACGGCTGCGTCCGCTTCGGCGCGCAAGACGACAACCGCTACGAGTGCGCGCTCATCGGCCTCGCTGACGACATCGTGCGCGGTCTCCACGACACGCTCGGCGAGCGTGCTCCTGAGGCCCCGCTGCGCGTCGAGTGGGTCGGCCCGAAGGCCGGCGCGCAGCTGCGCGACTCGGGCATCAAGTCGCTGCTCTTCGCGATGGCGCTCATCATGGTCTACATCGCCTTCCGCTTCGACCTGCGCTTCGCGCCGGGCGCGGTCTTCGCGATGGTCCACGACGTCGTGATCACGGCCGGCCTGCTCGTGCTGCTCCGCCGGGAGTTCACGCTGACGTCGGTTGCGGCGCTGCTCACCATCGTCGGCTACTCGGTCAACGACACCATCGTCGTCTACGACCGCGTGCGTGAGAATCTCGGTCGGCTCCGCGGCAAATCGATGATCGAGATCATCAACGTCAGCACCTCGCAGACGCTCTCGCGCACGGTCCTGACCTCGCTCACCACCGTGATCTCCGTGACGGGCTTCCTCATCTGGGGCACGCCGGTCATCCGCGACTTCGCGCTGACCATGATCATCGGCATCTTCATCGGGACGTACTCGTCGATCTACGTCGCGGCCCCGATGACCGAGTGGCTCGACCGCCACTACTTCCGCGCCCCGGCCGACAAGCCTGTCGGTCGCGCGTCCGGCGTCGGCGCCCCGCGCAAGGCGTGAGCACGACGGCACCGCCGTGAGCGACGTGCCGTCATCCGACGCGGGGCCTTCCGCGGGTGCTGGCGGCCCCAGCCGGAAGGTGCCGGCCGCAGACCCGATTCGTCCGGCGGATCCCCTGGCGGCCGGCGAGTTGGGGCGCGCCATCGGGGTCTCTGCCACGATCGCGCAGGTGCTGTTGCACCGGGGCTTCGCGGACGACCGCGACGGCCAGCAACACGCGCGCGCGCGTGCCTTCTTGGATCCGCGCCTCGCGGAGCTCACGCCGCCCGATGCGATGCGCGACCGCGCAGAGGCGGCCGACCGGCTCGCTCGGGCGGTGCGCGCGCGGGAGCGGATCGCCGTCTTCGGCGACTACGACGTGGACGGGACGACGAGCGCCGCGCTCCTCGCGGATGTCCTCGAGGCACTCGGTGGCGACGTCGTGGCGCTCGTCGCGAGCCGATTTTCGGGGGGATACGGCTTTTCCGACGAGGCGCTCGCGCGCGTTCGTGACACCGGCGCGCGCCTGCTGGTGACGTGCGACTGCGGCTCGAGCGACCACCCGCGGATCGCGGCGGCGCGCGCGCATGGCCTCGACGTCATCGTGGTCGATCATCACCTCGTCCCTGCGGAGCCGCTGCCGGCGCTCGCCTTCCTGAACCCGCAGCGCCCCGAGTGCGGCTTCGCCTACAAGCACCTGACGAGCGCGGGACTCGCGCTCTCGCTCGGCGCCGCCGTCCGGAGCGCGCTTGGCCGCACCCTCGACCTGCGCCCCTGGCTCGACCTCGTCGCGCTCGGCACGATCGCCGACGTCGCGCCCCTCGACGGGGACAACCGCCGTCTCGTTCGCGCGGGGCTCGCGCAGCTCGCGTCCGCGGATGCGCGTCCCGGCGTGCAGGCGCTCCGGGAGGTCGCGCGGCTGCGGCCCGGGGTCTCGCTCGGGGCGATCGACGTCGCCTTCCGGCTCGCGCCGCGCCTCAATGCCGCGGGGCGGCTCGGTGACCCGACCATCACACTTTCTCTGCTGCGCGCGCGCGACCCGGCACGCGCCCGTGCGCTCGCTGCGGAGATCGACGCCCTGAACGAGCGCCGGAAAGACGTCGAGCGCGCTGTCACCGAGGCGGCCATCGCGCAGGTGCTCGAGGTCTACGGGGAACGCCCGTCGGCTGGCATCGTGGTGGCGGCCGAGGGGTGGCACCGGGGCGTCGTGGGGATCACAGCCGCGCGGCTCGTCGACCGCTTCGACGTGCCCGTCGTCGTCGTCGGCGTCGACGAGGGCGTCGGTCATGGCAGCTGCCGTGCGCCGGAGGGCTTCCGCTTGTTCGATGCGGTGAGCGCATGCGCGGCCTCGCTCGTCCGGTTCGGGGGGCACCAGGCCGCGGCGGGTCTCACGGTGCGCGCCGAGCGCATCGAGGCGCTGCGCGCCGGCTTCGACGACGCGGTGCGCGGGCTCGCCGCGGTGCACGGCGCGACGCGGACCGAGAACCCCATCGACGTCGTCCTCGATGGGGGCACCTTCACGCTCCCGCCCGCCCGCGAGCTCGCGCGTCTCGAGCCGCTCGGTGCCGGCAACGAAGAGCCGCGCTTCGCGTTGCCGGGGGTGCGCGTCGAGCGTGCGACCGTGGTCGCTGCCCGCCATCTCAAGTTGGCATTGCGCTGCGGTGGGGCGCCGCTGACGGCCTTCGGCTTCGAGCTCGGTGCGCGGATCGGCGAGGCGCGCGGGACGCTCGACCTCGTCGGGACGCTCCGACCGGACACCTGGCGCGGCGGGGACGCCGTGGAGTTGCGGATCACGTCCCTCTGAGGGCCTGGTCGGCGCGCGGCGTCTCGCGCGCAACACGGATCGGCCGGAGTGGACGCGGGCGCGCCGTGCCCCGATACTCGCGCTCCATGGACTGCTTTCCCGTTCGCTTCGTTGCGGGCGCCCGCGTCGCTCTTCGCCCCGCACTCCTGCTGGCGCTGTCCCTCGCCGCGGCCTCCTGCGCCGCGCCGTCGGCGGACGTTGGTGACGGGGCACGTATCGCGAGCCCGATCGTGAACGGCACGCGTGAGACGGGTGAAGACGCCGTCGTGCTCGTCAGCATTTACGGCGGCGTTGGGCGGTGCACGGGGACGCTGATCACGCCGCGCGTCGTTCTCACTGCGAAGCATTGCGTGCAGGCCGACGACGCCGCACGTCCCTACTCGCCAGGGGTGATCACCATCGGCTTCGGCAGCCGCGCAGGCGCGACGCGCGACGTGCGTGTCACGCGCGTCTACACGACGCCCGGCGTCTACACCACCTCGCCGACCACGGGGCTCGGGGGCGCGCTCGTCGGCGTCGACATCGCGGTCCTCGTGCTCGCGACGCCGCAGACGAGCGTCACGCCCATCCCGGTTCGCCGCGACGCGCCGACCGACCAGATCGGCCTGCCGTACACCGCGATCGGCTTCGGGCAGACGCCGGCGGGCGAGTCGGGGGTGAAGTACAAGACCACGAGCACGATCGGCGCCGTTCGCGGTCGGGTCATCTATTCGGCGGAGACCATCTGCCCCGGCGACTCCGGCGGGCCGATGATTCAGGAGACGCCGGAGCGCCGCGTCATCGGCGTCGCCTCGTTCGGCGCGATCGGATCCTGCCCGAGCCCGCAGGACGGGCACAACCGCGTCGACGTCGAGATGGATCTCATCGACCGCGCGATCATCGAGGCCGGCGACTGCGTCGATCTCGGCGAGGAGCGCTGCGACAGCCTCGACAACGACTGCGACGGCGAGATCGACGAGACGTGCACGCCGCTCGGCGCGCCGTGCGCCGAGGACGCCGAGTGCGCGTTTGGGCAGCTCCCCGGCTATCTCGCCCCGCTGACGAACGCCTCGGTCTGCGCCGAGACGACGGCGGGCCGCATCTGCACGCGGCCCTGCGCGCCCGGCGCAGATTCTTGCGCAGCGATCGATCACCCTTACGACGACGGGAGCACGCGCTGGGAAGGCGCCTCGTGCGTGGTGGGCGCGGCCTGTCAAGGGCTCTGCCAGCCCGCGGTGCGCGGCGCGCTCGCGAACGGCGCAGCCTGCCGTGCGGCCACCGACTGCGCCTCCCTCAGCTGCGCCGACCCGGGTGACGGCGTCGCGCGCTGTCTCGACGCCTGCGTGGGCGACGCGGGGAGCTGCCCGATCGGCGAGGTCTGCACGGCAGCGCCGGGCGGCTGCGGAGCGTGCTTCCCTGCGGGACTCGTGAGTGGCGCGCGGGGCCTCGGCGAGCCCTGCACGGCGGACGCGGAGTGCGGCAGCGCGCTCTGCGCGACGACCGCGGCCGAGCCGTCCTGCACGCGCGCCTGCAGCGGGGACGACGCGGCGTGCGGCCCCGGCTTCCACTGCGTGGGCGAGCGCTGCGCGCGCGGCGACCGGTCTCCCGTCGGCGGTGCTTGTACGCGCAACGAGGACTGCGCGAGCACCGGCTTCTGCGCGACGCGTGGCGCGACGAGCTGGTGTGCGGCGCTCTGCACGGCCGACACCGATTGTCCCGCAGGCTTCGCGTGCGTCGACGCCGGCGCGCGCCTCTGCGCGCCCGCGGCGTCGTTCTACGGCGAGGCCTGCGCGACCAACGCGGACTGCGCCGTCGGCGGGTGCTTCGAGGGGCGCTGCACGGAGTCGTGCCTCGGTGGCGTCGCCTGCCCTGCGGGCCTGCTCTGTCGGCGCACCGCGGACGGCCTCGACGCCACGTGTCGGGCGCCGGCAGCCGCGCCGACCGTGGACGACGACGGCGGCTGCAGCGTCGGCGCGCCCCGCGCGCACCGCGGGGGCGCGCTCTCGCTGCTCGCGCTGCTGCTCGTCGGGCTCGCTCGGCGACGCACGCGTCGTGCGACGGCGCGCGCGCGCGGGTAGCGCCGATCACGTCGGAGGCGGCGCCGCGGGCGGGCGCCGGACGCCTCTGCGCAGGCGGGCGCGGATCTCGGTGGACGCGGGCGACGGCGGCCCTAGCGGCCCGTCCAGCGCGGCTCGCGCTTCTCGAGGAACGCGCGCAGCCCCTCCTGAGCGTCGGCCGTCCCGAGGATCGCGGCGAGCTCGTCGCGCAGCTTCGGCACGGCCTCGGCGAGGGGCACCTCCGCGTGGGTCTGGAAGGCGCGCAGGCCGAGCCGCATCGCGGTCGGCGATTGCGCGGCGAGTCGGTGCGCGAGGTCCGCGACGGCCGCGTCGAGCTGGGCGTCGGGCACCACGTGCGACAGCAACCCGAGCGCGAGCGCCCGCTGCGCGGAGATCCGCTCGCCGAGGAGCATCAGCTCGAGCAGGTCGCGGCGACGCATGACGCGCGAGAGCGGGGCGAGGATCATGAAGGGGAACAAGCCGCGCTTGATCTCGGGCGTCCCGAGGACGGCGCTCTCTGAGGCCACGGCGAAGGCGCAACTCGCGACGAGCCCACAGCCGCCCCCCATCGCCGGGCCGGGCACGCGCGCGATCGTCGGCTTGCCGAGCTCGCTGAGCCGCACGAGCAGGTCCGCGAAGTCGCCCCTCATCGCGAGCGGCTCGCCGGCCGCGCTCATCCCGCCGAGGTCGCCGCCCGCACTGAAGACGCCGCCCTCGCCGGTGAGCACGACGACGCGCACGTCGGCGTCGTCGCGTGCCTCGTCGAGCGCCCACACGAGCTCGTTGGCCATCTCCGGGCCGATCGCGTTCTTCCGCTCGGGGCGGTTCATCGCGATCGTGGCGATGTGTGCGTCGACGCCGTAGCGGATCGTGCGGAACTCGGGCGGCATCGCGGACTCAGGCCTCGGCCTGCGGTGCCGGGTGCAGGCGCGCGGCCTCCGTCGCGGCGTCGCGGCCTGCGCCGAACTGATCCAGCCCGAGGATCACGCGGGCCTCCTCGACCGTCGCGGGCTCGCGCCCGACGTCGCGGGTGAGGCGCGCGGCCACCCCCGTCATCTCGCCGTTGTTGCGCGCCATCTGCTTGTTGGGCAGGTAGAGGTGATCTTCGAGGCCCGTGCGGATGTTCCCGCCGAGCACGAGCGCGGCCGCGATCATCCGCCAGTGGGAGTGCGAGATGCCGATGACCTCCCACTGCGCGCCCGCCGGCATCAGCTTCGTCTGGAGTTGCAGCGACTCGACGTGCGGCGGGATGCCGCCGAGCACACCGACGATGAACGAGAACTGGAAGGGCGGCTTGAGCACGCCCATGTCGATGAGCGGCGCGGTGCCCGCGGTGAAGCCCGTGTCGAAGCACTCGAGCTCCGGCTTCACGCCCGCGGCGTTCATCGCCTCGAGGAGCTTGATGATCTTCGCGTACGGGTTGGGGAAGATGAGGTCGAAGACGAACTCCTTCCGCTTCTCCGAGTACTTGGAGTAGTTCATCGAGCCCATGTTCAGCGCCGCGATCTCGGGGCGCGACTCGCGGACGTAGGTGCTCTGTTCGCTGACGTCGTCGATCATCGTGCCGGTCGAGAAGTTCAGGATGACCGGGCAGCGCTGGCGAATTTCGGCCTTGATGGCGGCGAAGACGGCGGGCGAGAAGGTGGGCGAGCCATCGTCGTTGCGCGCGTGGATGTGCACGACGGAGGCGCCGGCATCCCAGGCGCGCCGCGCCTCCTCCGCGATTTCCACGGGCGTGTACGGGATGCCGGGACACTGCTTGCGGTTCGCGAGCACGCCGCTCAGCGCGCAGGTGATGACGACCTTGTCTTCGAGGGACATCGCGCGGCCTCCGGGGTGGACGGACGAAAGATCCGACTGGGAGAGCCGCAGGGGCGCCTCGCGTCGGCCGCCGGGCATGTAGCGAGCGCGGGGGGCGGGCGTCAAGCCCGAATGAATGGCGATTCAGTGAGGGCCGCGCGGTGACGCGGGCTGCGTTCGGAGGCAAGAGCGCAGGCGACGGGGCGTCCGGCGGTTGCCGTGGCGGGGCGCTCCGTGTACCTTGCGCCGTCCACACCGGACGGGCCTCTCAGGGAGGCCCCTCGTCGATGGGAGGGAGCGCTCCGTGCGTAGCTTCAACTGGTCCGTGGCCTTCGCGGCCGCGCTGTTCATCGCGATCCCCGGCGCCCTCCCCGAAAAGGTGAGCGCCCAGGCCGTCCCGGCGCCTGTGGAGATCGCCACCGGTTACAAGGGCGTCGTTGGCCTCGGCCTCTTCGGCGCGGAGCTCGGGTTCGCAATCCCGGCGCTTGCCGGGATGGACGAGACCTGGGCGTACATCGTCTTCCCGGCGGTGGGCGCGGCGGGCGGCGCGACCGCCGGTTACTTCCTCCTCGAGGGCGCGGGCAAGAGCGCCGAGCTGAACGTGGCGACGCTCGCCATCGGCCTCGCGCTCATCGTCCCCACGATGGTGATCACGCTCTCGGCGACCGCCTACGACCCGGATGACGAGGCCGCGGTCGAGCAGGAGGACGAGGTCGGTGCGGAGGTTGGTCCCGTGCAAGCCGAAGACTATGAGGTCGGCGGTGGGAACAGCCCGTCTGGCGCGGCCCCCGCGGGACCTGGCGGAGAGGCGGCGCCCGCGCCCGCGGCTGAGCCCGCCGCGGCCCCCCCGGCGGCGCCTGCGCCCCAAACGCGACGCATGCGTCGCGGGCCGGCAGTGGCGATGCGGGACCCGCGCGATCACGGCTTCGTCCGGGTCAACGCGAACGGCGTCGCGCTCGGCGTCCCCGCGATCGCGACGCTGCCGACCTACTCGGCCGAGGAGCAGCTCCGTCTCGGGATCCGCGACCAGCGCACCGAGGTCCGCGTCTCGCTGCTCACCGCCACTTTCTGAGCGCGTCCCCCGGGGCGTATCTCGGCGCTCTCGCGAGGCGGTCGGGGTACGGAGGCGGCGGACATCGGGATGATGATGAAGGGCTTTGCGCGCGGCGCGGGGCCCTTCGTGCGTTTCGGGGAGTGCGAGTGCGGTGCGGTGTCGTGGCGAGCGCGCACCCGAGGCGTACGCGCGGTCTTCAGGGGGCCACGCAGTCCGTGATCAGGATCAACTCGCCCGCACGCGGGCCGGTGCCCTCGTCCGGCACATGGAGCACGAGCGTGACGCCGGGGACCCGCGCGACCGCATTTCGGGCCGGGATCGGGCGCGGAGGCAGCGCGTCCTCGCGCACCTCCGGCGGCGAGGACGTCGCGTCGATGCGGGCGAGGAGCAAGCCCCGCGGACTGGCTTCGACGCCGAGGTAGCGCTCGCCGACGCGCGCGAGCCGCGTGAGGGCGGGGCCGTCGCCGACCTCGGGCGGGCCGAAGAGGCTTGCGGCGGTCTCCGCGCCGCCCGCGCGGGTGACGCGCCGCAGCGCGTAACCCAGCGTCGTCGTGCCCGTGAGGGCGACGACGTAGCCTCCCCCGCCCGCGAGTCCATGGCCGGTGGTCTCCGTGCCGGGGAGGGCGATCGCCGTCCGTGCGCCTGCGGCGTCGAGGAAACCGATGCCCCCCGGCTCGGGGAAGGCGAGGGCGTCGCCGTCGCTCGCGAGCGCGGCCACGGCGACGTCGATGGTGAGTGCCGTCGCTGTAGCGGAGAGGCCCGGGAGCACGCGGAGCTGGCTCGCGCCGAGGTCGTCGGTCTCGACCCAGGCGACCGCGAAGCCGCCGCGATGCGCGGTCACGGCGAGCGCGCGGATGGTCGATCCCCCGGGAATCTCGAGGGGTTCTGCGATCGCCGGGGGCGTGTCCGGAGAGAGCGTCGCGACGAGCAGCGCAGGGCGCGGGAGCGTCGTCGCCGCGGCGAGGACCGCCCGACCGTCCGGCGCCGTCGCGGCCTCGAGGTGCGTGATCGTCCGCGCGCCGAAGACGTCGAGCGGGGCGCCCACGCGACCGAAGCGATCGAGGGGGCGGGCGCCCGCGCCGCTCGCGAGCAGCAGCGCGTCGCCGACCGTCACGAGCGTCGAGGCCGGCTCGAGTCCGGCGAGCGAGCGCGTCGACAGCGCGGGCGGCGCGTCGTCGTCGACGCGGCCGTCGCAGTCGTCGTCGCGGCCGTTGCAGGCCTCGGGGGCGCCGGGGTAGGTCGTGGGGTCGCCGTCGTCGCAATCGGCGCCGCAGGGCGCGGCGGGCTCCCCGTCGCGATCGCGGTCGACGGTGCCCGCGACGACGACGCACGCGCCCGCGAGGCAGCGCACGTCCGCGCACGCGCCGGGCGAGGGGCAGTCGGTGTCGAACGCGCAGACGCCTGCGTCGGGCGGGGTCGGCGGAAGCGCGACCTCCGGGGGCGAGCTGCCGTCGCAGCCCCGGAAGGCGGGCGGCGCCGCGCCGAGCAGGGCACAGCAGGACGGGGAGAGCGAAGGCTCTGCGCACCCCGCGAGCATAACGCGGCGTCGGCTTCACCGAAGCAGCATGCGCACGGCGCAGTGCGGACGCGCGCCGGGGGCGAGCCCGTCCGGCGTGACGGCGTCGGCCGCGTAGAACGCGCCGACCGCGAGGTGCCGGGGCCCCTCCCGGAACACGCGCAGCACGATGCGCGCCCGCTCGCCCGCGAAGAACGGCTTGCGGTAGAGCAACTCCACCGCGCGCGCGAGGACGGGGCGCACGACCCCGAGACGCGCGAGGCGGCGGGTCGCCGCGTCCTCGAAGAGGCGCGGATACGCGAGCGAGTTGACGTGCTGGTTCGAGTCCGTGTGGCTGAGCGCGAAGGCGATCGTGAGGTCGTCGGCGAACGCGTCCGGGGCCGTCGAGGCGGGCTCGAGCGGCACGGCGTCCGCGGGCGCGGCCAGCACCGCGTCGAGCGTGCGCGGCGCGTACACCCGCGGGGGGCGCGGCGGCAGGCCGGGGAGGGCGAGGGACGTGACGCGCCGCGCGTCCGGCGGCGCGAAGGGGCGGGTGAACACGTGCTCGCCGAAGACGCGGCCGACGAGGTGCGACTCGCCCGCGCGCTCGGGTTGGGGGTCGAAGGTGCGCGCGCGTGGCCCCTCGAGGCGCGCCCACATGTTGAGGTAGAGGCGCTCGACGTCGCCGTCCGGACCGAGCGCGCAGGCGGGCTCGTAGGTGCCATGCGCCTCGAGCAGCCGATCGACCGAGCACGGCCCGTCGCCGCCGACGACCACGAGCCGCGAGAGGATCGGCAGCACACCTTGCGCGCGCATCGCGGCGTCCGCGGGGTGGTGCCGGAGCAGCGCGCGCCACACGGACTCGCCGAGGGCCTGCGGCATCGCGCCGAGCATCACGCGGCCGTCCTGCGCGACGTCTTCGTAGCGGAGGGCGACCTGCCCGCTCCCGCGCTCGGCGTCCGGGGACTGGGGCTCGGGCGGCATGGGCGTCGCGGACATGCCGAGGTGTAGCGCGGAACGATCGGGCGATGGGCGCGACGCGCGCGGCGTTCAGCGGGTCGCGACGCGGAGGCCGACGCCCATGCCGAACTCGAAGGCGCCCGGCCCATCGTCGCCGGCGCCCACCGGCCTCACGAACGTCGTGAGCGCATCCGCGCGGAAGAGCACCTCGATGTTGCGCCCGAGCGGCACGCCGACGGTCGCGAGGACGCGCGCCAGGGGCGCGAGGCCGGCCTCCTTGAGGTCGGTGAGCACGATGCCGGCCGCGACGCCGAGATCGAGCGACACGGTGCCGTCCGACACGCGGTGCTGCGCGAGCACGGCGAGGGCGTGGCGCGTGTGGGTGAGCGAGACGCCTGCGACGCGCGTGGGGCCCGTGCTCGTCGAGAGCGTGAGGCCGAGCCCGAATGCGCCGGTGTGCACGGTCGCCTGCGCCTCGAGGCGCGCGCGCGCGGTGTCGCCGACGCTCGTCGCGGACACGAGCGCGGAGAGGTCGACGCCCGGCAGCGCGGTGCGGCGGCGCGGGTGGCGCAAGGGACCGAACGGGCGCTCGCGTGCGGGCGCGAGGAAGACGCGCCGCGCGGGATCGGGGCGGCACCACCGCCCCTGGCAGCGGACACCGTAGAACGGCCCGAAGGCCCCAGCGCCCCATGGATCGACGAGGTCCGAGTCCGCGATGAACCACGATTCAGCGTCGGCGGACCCGTGCGCCGGGCGTGGCGTCGCGAGGCCGGGCCGATCGACGAACGGATTGACCAGATCGGAGGGGATGCGCCAGCGCTCGCGCTCCTCGCGCTCGTCGTGTGCGCTGCGCGCGCCGTGTTGGTCACGCGCGTCGGGGGCTTCGCGCGGCTCGTCGGCGCCTTGGGCCGTGCCCGGTGCACGGGCGGGCGGCGTGGTCGGTGTCGCCGCGGGCCCCGCGGACGAGGCCGGGGGCGGTGTCGCGAGGGCCGGGGCGGTTGCGTCGTCCCCGGCGTCGGCGGCGTCTGTGCCCGCCGGCGGCGGTGCTACGGGGGCGGCCCGCGGTGCGGCGGTGGCGGGTGACGCGGGCACGGCGGCCGGGCGTGCCGGGGCGCGCGCACCCGGAGCGCGGACGCCGCCTAGCGGTGCGGGCTGGGCAGCGGCCTCGCGCGGGGCCAGCAGCGCGGCGAGGAGACCGCAGAGGACGAGGACGGTGGCAGCGATGGCGCGCATGGGCGCTGCGAGGGTAGCAGCCACGGTCATCGCGCGGGCGTAAGCTCCGCGCGCCGCGTCGCAAGTCCGGCACGGTCCGCGTCCGGCGCCGCCCCGCAGGAGCGGTCGGCGGCGCCCGGGTGCCTGCGCGTCGAGCGCATCCCAGGCGGCGCGTCGTCAGAACCCGACGATCGGGAGATGGCGCGCGGACGGAGGCGTGCGCTCGTCCTGGCCGTTGAACGCGACGGGGTACTCACCCGTGAAGCAGGCGTCGCAGAAGCCCGACGTCGTCGGCGTCCCCTCGCCGCGCACCGCGCGGTGCAGGCCCTCGATGCTGAGATAGCCGACGCTGTCGCTCGTGATGTACTTCGCGATCTCCTCGGGCGTGTGGCTCGAGGCGATCAACTCCGAGCGCGACGGCGTGTCGATGCCGTAGAAGCAGGGCCAGCGCGTCGGCGGCGACGAGACGCGCATGTGCACCTCGCGCGCTCCGGCGTCGCGGAGCATCCGCACGATCTTGCGGCTCGTGGTGCCGCGCACGATCGAGTCGTCGACGACGACGACGCGCTTGCCCGCGATGGCGGCGCGTACCGGCGAGAGCTTCAGGCGCACGCCGAAGTGCCGGATGGACGCGCTCGGCTCGATGAAGGTGCGGCCGACGTAGTGGCTGCGGATCAGCCCGAGCTCGAAAGGGATGCCCGAGCGATCGGCATAGCCGAGCGCCGCCGCGACGCCGCTGTCGGGCACGGGCATGACGACGTCCGCCGCGACGCCTTGCTCGTCGGCGAGCACGCGCCCGAGCCGCTTGCGCGCCTCGTACACCACGACGCCGCCGAGCCGGGAGTCGGGGCGCGCGAAGTAGACGTGCTCGAAGATGCACATGCGCGACGGGCGCGCGTCGAAGGGCTTCAGCGTGCGGAGACCGGCTGCGTCGACGACGATCATCTCGCCCGGCTCGACGTCGCGCACGTACTCGGCGGCGATGAGGTCGAAGGCCGGCGGCTCCGACGAGAACACGTAGCCGCCCTTGCACGTGCCGAGGCACAGCGGGCGGAATCCCCACGGATCGCGCACGGCGACGAGCTTGTCCGGCGTGAGGAAGAGCAGCGAGTACGCGCCCTCGACGCGCCGCAGCGCGTCGACGATCTTCTCCTCGAGCGTGGGTTTCTGCGAGCGCGCGATGAGGTGGACCACGACCTCGGTGTCGCTCGTGGTCTGGAAGATCGAGCCGGCCTCCTCGAGCTCGGCGCGGAGTTGGTCGGCGTTCGTGAGGTTGCCGTTGTGGCCGACCGCGATGGAGCCGTCGCGGTAGTCGACCGCGATGGGCTGCGCGTTCTTCAGGTGCGAGCCGCCCGCCGTCGAGTAGCGGACGTGGCCGATCGCGCGTGTGCCCGGGAGCTGCGCGATGACGCTGCTCGTGAAGATGTCCTGCACGAGGCCGCTCGCCTTGTGCACGAAGAGCTGGCGGCCGTCGGTCGAGGCGATGCCGGCGGCTTCCTGCCCGCGGTGCTGGAGCGAGTGCAGGCCGAGGTAGGTGAGGTTGGCCGCTTCCGGGTCGCCGAAGACGCCGAAGACGCCGCACTGGTCGTGGAAGTGGTCGTCGTCGTGCTGCGCCATGGCGCGGAGGTCTACACCCTCGCGGCGCGCAGCGTCTACGCCAAGCGTGCGTGACGGGGCCCGCGCGCGCGCCGGCTCAGATGCAGACGCCGTACGACGTGCCCCCGATCGTCACTGGATCGGCGAACGGGTCCTGACAAAGGGTTCCGAACGGGCACCCGGCGCCGGTCGCGAGGTTGCACCAGCGCGTGCACTCGTTGCCGAAGCCTGCGTTGAGGCAGGCGTAGCCGCTCGTGCAGTCGCCGTCGTCGATGCACGGGAAGCCTTGTGTGCCGGTCACCGACAGGGCCTTCGCAGTGCGTCAGGTAGCGACCGGCGCCCATGGACTCGACGAACACGCGGCACGCGCTGCCCGACGGACACGACGCGCCCGACACAGGGTTGCAGGAGAGCGTGCAGAGGGTGACGCCGGGGATGGGCATGCCGCCCGCGTCGTTGAGCCGGAGGATGCAGAGGGCGCCGGCGCCGCTGCAGTCGGCATCGGTCGCACAGAAGCGCTCGCAGGCCGCCGCCGTCGTGCCCACGCCGAGGCCGATGCAGGCGTTGCCCGCGGTGCATCCGAGGCCCGCGGTGCCGCAGGTGGCGCCCGTCGCGCCCGTGCCCGCCGCTGCGCAGACGCGCGTCGAGCCGGACAGCGTGCAACCCTGACCCGTCGGGCAGCCGCACTGCGGGGCGACGAGGCGGCATGGCGATTCGCTGCACGTCCCGCTCGCCGCGCAACCGGAGGCCGTTGGCGCCGTGCACGTCTGGCCCGCCGGGCAGGCCGCGTCGTTGCGGACGAACTCGCACGCGCCGGACGGCTCGAGGCAGCTGTTCGTCGTGCACGCGATCCCGTCGTCGCACACCACGCTCGTGCCCGGGCGGCAGGCACCGCCGATGCACGCCTCGACGCCGTTGCAGGCGAGGCCGTCCTGGCAGGACGCGGCGCTCGTACAACCGGGGGGACCGAGATCGCGCCCGAGGTCGGGCGCGCCGAGGTCGGTGCGACCGAGGTCGGAGGCACCGAGATCGTCGCTGCCGAGGTCGGCGGCTCCGAGATCGGTGTTGCCGAGGTCCGCGTCGCCGAGGTCGGGGAGCGCGAGGTCCGGAGCGCCGCCGTCGAGGCCGCCGAGGTCCGGGTCGCCGAGGTCGCCGCCCGCATCGCGGCGGATGGCTCCGTCGGGGGAGCCGGGCACGCGGCCGCTCGAGCCGCTGGCACATCCCGCGAGCACGAGGACCGCGACGACGAAGGAAAAGAGAGAAGGACGCATCGGGGCCTCGAGAGGAGGGCGAGCATAGAACGATGCGCGTCCGCGTGCATCGGGAAGCGGGGCGCGGTCAGTGCGCCCCGCGGCCCGGGGAGTACACTCCCGCGCCGCATGGCGAGTCGGCACCTCAGGCGCATCGAGTCGATCGTCCCGCGGCGCTCGGAGGGCTTCGGCGGCAAGGCGCGCGCGCTGGCTGCGCTCGCGCGGGCGGGCTTCCCGGTGCCAGCCGCGTACGCGCTCGCGGCCGATGCGTCCGAGGCGCACGCCGCAGCCGCGCTGCCCGCTGCGGACCGCATCGCGTCGCTCCTCGCCGCGCCCGAGGACGAGGTGGGCGCGGAGCGGCTCGCGTCGATCGCCGCGCGCGTGCGTGCGCACCCCCTCGATCCGCCGCTCGAGGCGGCGTTGCGCGACGCGTTCCGCGACCTGCGCCGCAGCGGCGTCGCGAGCGTGGCGGTGCGCTCGTCGTCGACGCGCGAGGACGAGGAGGCGGCGAGCGGCGCCGGCCTCCACCTCACGGTGCTCGACGTCGCGCGCGAAGACGCGCTGCTCGACGCGGTGCGCGCATGCTGGGCGAGCGTGTATGCGCCGCGCGTGCTCGTGTACCTGCGGGCGGTCGAGCGGCGCGCAGCCGCGCAGGGCGCGGGCGTGTCGGGGGGGGTCGAGGCGCGCGTCGGCGTGGTGGTGCAGGCGATGGTGCCGGCGGACGTCGCGGGCGTGCTCTTCACGGTGAATCCGCTCACCGGTGACGCGGGCGAGATGGTGGTCGATGCGTCGTGGGGGCTCGGCTCGCTCGTCGTCGACGGCCGCGTGTCGCCGGACACCTGGCGCATCGACAAGCAGAGCGGGCTCGCGCGCGATCACGTCCCCGGCGACAAGCGCGTCCGCGCGGTCGCGACGGGGGCGGGCGTGCGCGAGGAGCCGGTGCCCGACGAGCTCGTGCAGCGCGCGGCGCTCGACCCGCGCCAGCTCGAGGAGCTCGTCGCGCTCGGGCGGCGCATCGAGGCCCATTTCGGCGACCCGCGCGACGTCGAGTGGGCCTTCGCCGGGGGGACGCTCTACGTGTTGCAGGCGCGCCCCGTGACCACCGTCGCGGCGCGCTTGGCCCCGCGTCGCCCGCGTCGTTCGCGCGAGCGCGCCGCAGAGCGCGCGCGCTTCGTGTGGTCGAACGTCAACGTGGGTGAGGCGCTGCCCGGCGTCGCGACGCCGCTCACGTGGTCGGTCCTCAGCAAGTTCTCGGAGCTCGGCTTCCGCCGCGCGTTCGGCGCGCTCGGCTGCTCGGTGCCGCGCGACGCCGAACTGGTCGGTGACTTCCGCGGGCGCATCTACCTGAATCTCTCGGAGTTCATGGCGATCCTCACGCAGGTGCCGGGGCTGCGGCCCCGCACGCTGCTCGCGCTCGGCGGTGGCGGCGAGGTCGAGCGGCTCGAGGCGCAGGTCGAGGCGCGCGGTCACTCGGCCTTTCTCGCGCGCCTGCCCTTCACCACGGCGCGTTTCGTCCGCGAAAACATGGCGATCACCGCGCGCGTCGCCGAGTTCGAGGCCGCCTTCGCGACCGAGCGCGCGCGGGTCGGCGGCGTGGACCTGCGCATCCTCGCGCCCGCCGCCCTCGCGCACGCCCTGCGCGACGTCGAGCGTCTCCTCGACGACACCGGTGCGATCATGCTCACCTGCTACGGCAACCTCCTCGGCGCTGCCGTCCTGCTCGGCAAGGCGCTCGAGCTCGCCGCGGGCGACCGCGCCGAGGCCCTGCAGCGGGATCTCACGACCGGGCTGGCGGACGTCGAGAGCGCGGCGCCAGGCATCGCGCTCTGGCACATCGCGGAGATGGCCCGGGCCGAGCCCGAGGCGCGCGCCGTGCTCGTCGGCGACGACCCGCAGCGGCTGCGCGTCGCGTCACTCCCGCCGGGCCCGACGCGGCGCGCGCTCGAGCGCTTTCTCGAGGCGCACGGCGCGCGTGGCGCGCGCGAGGCCGAGCTCTCCGAGCCGCGCTGGCGCGAAGACCCCTCGCTGCTCTTCGCGACGCTCCGCGCGCACCTCCTGCGTCCGCCGGGCGCGCCGGGGCTGCTCGACCTGGAGCGCCGCCGCCTTGCGACGCGCGAGGCTGCGGAGGCCGAGCTGGCGCGTCGGGTCCCCGTCCTCGCGCTCTCGGCGGTGCGGCACCTGCTCGGCCTCGTGCAGCGCTTCCTGCGGCTGCGCGAGCGGCTGCGTGCGCACGTCACGGACGTGCTCGGCCTGTTCCGCGCCGTCGCGCTCGAGGCGGGGCGGCGCATCGACGTGAAGGAGGTGTGCGGCGAGGACGCGGCCTTCTTCCTCGGCGTCGACGAGCTGCGGGCGTGGCTCGAGGGGCGCGTCGAGGGCGTCGCGCCGCTCGTGCGTGCGCGGCGTCAGCAATACCTGCGCGACGTCGCGCTGCCCGATCCGCCCGACACGTTCGTCGGCTTTCCGCCCCCGGTGGCCGAGTCCGCGCCCACGACCGACGCGCTCTCGGGGCTCGCGGTGAGTTCGGGACGCGCGGTCGGCCGGGCGCGGGTGCTGCGCGCGCCGGGCGACGCGACGAGCCTCTGCGCGGGTGAGATCCTCGTCGCGCCCTGGGCGGACGTGGGCTGGTCGCCGCTCTTCCTCGTCGCGGCCGCGGTCGTCACCGATCTCGGCGGGCCGCTGTCCCACGCGGCGATCATCGCCCGCGAATACGGCGTCCCCAGCGTGATGAACGTGAAGGCAGGCACCCGCGCGATCGCGACGGGTGATCTGCTCGAGGTCGATGGCGACCGCGGCACCGTCCGCATCCTCGAGCGCGCCGCCGCACCGGAATCGTCGTGAGCCGCGTGGTCTCGGGCAACGGACCGGGGGAGACGCCGCTCGGGGTGGCGTATCGCGACGACGATCTCCTCGTGGTCGTCAAACCGCCGGGAATACCTACCACCTCTCCAGATGGTCGTGGTTGCCTCGTGGAGCGCGTCCGCGCGCTCGACCCGGGCGCACCGCGCCTGCACGCGAGCTCGCGCCTCGACGCGGAGGTCACGGGGCTCGTGACGTTCGCGCGGACGACGCGCGCGATCGAGGCGCTGCTCGCGGCGCGACGGGCAGGGACCTACGAGCGCTGCTACCTCGCGCTCGCCGCGCGCGCGCCGTCGCCGCCCGCAGGCGAATGGCGCTGGGCGATCGCCCACGATCAGCGCGACAAACGGCTCCGCACGGTGGCCGGCTCGCCCCGCGCCGACGCGACCGACGTCCGCGAGGCCTGGACGACCTACGCGACCGCGGCCGAGCGGCCGCTCGGTGCCGCGCTGCACCTGCGCCCGCGCACCGGACGCACGCACCAGCTGCGCGTGCACTGCGCCGCAGCGGGTTCACCGCTGCTCGGCGACGTCGCGTACGGCGGCGCCGCGCGGGTCACGGCGCCCGACGGGCGCGTCGTCGCGGCGCGGCGCGTGCTGCTGCACTGCGCGTTGTTGGTGCTTCCGCAGGTGGGTGGACACGCAGGCGCGCGCCGCGTCGTGCGCGCCGCGCCCCCGGCGGATCTCGCTGGGGTGTGGGCGGCGCTCGGCGGCGATCCGGCCGCGCTGCAGCCCGAGCCTGAGTCCGAGGCTCAGCCCGTGCCTGCGTGACGGCGGCGCGGGCGACCGCGTCCTGCCTGCGTCAGTGGAGGTCGTCGTCGTCGGGCGCGCTGCGCCGGCGGGCCGCGCCGTGCGGCGCCTCGGGGACGGCGTCGCCCGCGGGTGCGAGGGACGGAAACGCGGCGTGGATCTCGGCCTCGATCGCGTGCGTCAGCTCGTCGTCGAGGTTGTCTTCGCTGCCCGCTGCGCGCTCGATGTTGCGCTGGTAGACGAACATCCGCGCGGCGCGCGGCGTCTCGCGCTCCGCGGCGAGCCCGTCGAGCATCACACCGACGCGCGGGTCGATGCCGTCCGCGATGACCTCGATGCCGGGCACGTCGGCGACGACGATGAGCGCGCCCTCGAGGACCTCGCGGTGCACGGCGTCGAGCGCGTCGACCGCGGCCTGCGCGCGCTGCTCGAAGACCTCCGCGGGCAGCGACCAGGGCTCGCCCCCCTCGGCGGCGTCGAGCTCGCGCGATTGCAGGAACGCCACCGTCGCGCCGCGCGCGTCGCCCTTCGCCTCGAGGATCATGCCGAGGTAGTAGTGCGCCTCGGCGTGCCCGACGTCGCGGGCGAGGGCCGCGCGGATGTGGGGCTCCGCGCGCGCGGCGTCGCCCGCTTCGAAATGCGCGCGACCGATGAGGAAATCGAGGCTCGGGTTCTCGAACGGCCCCCCAGGGAGCGCCGCGACGACGCGCTTGGCGGCCTCGCGATCGCCGGCGTGCAGATGCGCGTCGAACTTCAACAGCATCGCGTCCGCGACCTCGTCGTCGCCCTCGGAGAGGTCGAGCGCATCCTCGATGAAGCCGAGGGCGGCTTCGTAGTCGTGGAGCGGGTGGATGAGCACCTCGGCCGCGTTGAGCATCGCCTCGACGAAGGTCTCGTCGAGCTCGACGGCCTGCCGGTAGTGCTCGACCGCCTCCTCGGCGCGCCCCTCGGCGGCGAGCACGAAGCCCAACAGGTTGTGGGCCTCGGGCGACTGCGCGTCGATCTCGACCGTCTTCTCCGCGGAGAGCAGCGCGCCCGCGAAGTCGCCGCGCGACACGAGGTCCCAGCCGCGGTCCAGGTGCGCGGCGAGCTCTCCCATCGGTCCTCTGTCGCTGGTCATCGTGGGCTCCTGCAGGGCGGCCGCGCACGCGCGCGGCGGGAGGCGAAGTTACGGCCGTGCGGCCCTTCGTCAAGCGGGGGGCGTCTGCCCGCGGTCCGTGTGCGAACCCCGTTTCTGGCGGGATTTGTCGGCCTTCGCTACACCCGTTCGCGTGCGGCCCGCGCCCATCGTCCTGCCGCTCGTCGCGGCGGTCGCCCTCGCGGGCTGCTTCGGCGACGCGCTCGCGTCCGCGGGGGCAGGGACGTGGGGCACGCCGTCGGCGGGGCGCATCCTCCATGTCGGGGCTTCGCTCCCGGACCGCGGGCCTGGCTTCGTGCGGGCGCGGCCTGGCGAGGAGACGCGCTACGGCACCCCCGCGCTCGTCGTCGCGATCACGCGTGCGGCGGCCGGGGTCGCCGCGACGCACGCGGGGACGGTGCCCGTGCGCATCGGGGATCTCTCCGCGCCGGGGGGCGGGCGACACGGTCGACACCGCAGCCACCGCAGCGGACGTGACGCCGACATCTTGTATTACGCGCTCGACGAGGACGGACGCCCGACGGATGGCGCGGGCTTCTACGCCTTCGATCGCTTCGGGGTCGCGCGCGACGCGCGGCCGGTCGATGGGGACGCCCCCACGCGTTCGTCCGAGCGTCCGCGGCTGCGCTACCTCGACGTCGCGCGCACCTGGGGGTTCTTCCGCGCGCTGCTCGCGGACGACGACGCGCCCGTACAGTGGATCTTCTGCTCGGCGGGGGTGAAGGCGCAGATCCTCGCGCACGCGCTCGCGCACGAGCGTGACGCGCGGCTCCTCGTGCGCGCGGCGTACGTGCTGCAGCAGCCCACCGACGGGCGGCCGCACGACGACCATTTTCACGTCCGCCTCGCCTGCACCGCGCGGGAGCGGGCGCATGGCTGCGACGACAACGGCCCCGTGTGGCCGTGGCTGCGCGGCGATCACGAGAAGCCCGACGCGCCGGGCGGCGACGCGCTCGACGACGCCGCGCTGCTGCACGCGCTGCTCGACGACGCGCCCGGGGGCCCGCTGCTCGCCGCGCAGTGAACGCGCGGAGAGCGGCGCCTCAGCCCGCGCCCGCGCGCAGCACCTGCCCGGCCTTGTCGAGCGCGCGCGCGGCGTCTTCCCGGTGCTTGACGAGCGTCGCGAGCGTCTCGCGCACGAGCCCCGCGTCGAGGCCCTGCGCGCCGAGCAGCACGAGCGCGCGCGTCCAGTCGAGCGTCTCGCTGACGCTCGGCGACTTGCGCAGATCGAGCGTGCGCAGCGCCTGCACGACGGCGACGACCTGCCGGCTCAACACCTCACCCGCCTCCGGCACGCGCTGCCGCACGATCGCGAGCTCGCGCTGCGTCGACGGGTAGTCGACGAAGAGGTGCAGGCAGCGGCGGCGCAGCGCTTCGGTGAGCTCGCGCGTCGCGTTGCTCGTGAGCACGACGAAGGGAACGTGCCGCGCGCGGAAGGTGCCGAGCTCCGGCACGGTGACCTGGAAGTCGCTCAGCACCTCGAGGAGGAGCGCCTCGAACTCGGGGTCGCTGCGATCGACCTCGTCGATGAGCAGCACCACGGGCGCCTCGCTGCGGAGCGCGTGGAGGAGCGGTCGCGCGAGCAGGAATCGCTCGTGGAAGAACGCCGCCTCCTCGGCCGCGACGCGCTCGACCGCGGCCTTCACGCTGCCCGCGCCCGCGACGAGCCCGCCGAGCACGTCGCGCACGAGCTGCGTGTAGAGCAACTGCTTGCCGTACTCCCACTCGTAGAGCGCCTTCGACTCGTCGAGTCCCTCGTAGCACTGGAGCCGGACGAGCTCGCGCCCGGTCGCGGCGGCGACGGCCTTCGCGAGCTCCGTCTTGCCGACGCCGGCCGGTCCCTCGAGCAACAGCGGCTTGCCGAGCTGCGCGGCGAGGAAGGTGGCGACGGCGATCTCGCGGTCGCCGACGTAGCCCGCGGCTGCGAGGCGGGCGAGGGTGTCGTCGACGTCGGCGAACGCGGGCGTTCCGGGCGCGGTGGTCACGGGCGGCGAGATAGCACGCGCGTGCATGCGGGCATCGCGCCGTACGCGGGCTGGTCGGCGCGGCGGGCTTCGTGTACGACGGCCGTATGTTCGTCGTCGGGGTCGACGAGAACGGGCTCGGCCCCCTGCTCGGCGCGCTCGTCTCCACCGCGGTCACGCTCGAGGTGCCGGCCTACGACGCCGGGACGCTGCGCGCGCTCGGCCTCCGCGCGGGCCTCACGGACAGCAAGAAGAGCGGCGGCTTCGGGCGCATGGCGCGCTGCGAGTCCGTCGCGCTCGCGCTCGCCGAGACGCTCTCCGGGCGACCGGTCGCCGACGCCGACGCGCTCCTCGAGGCGCTCGGTGAGGGCGGCCTCGTGCCGCTGCATGCGCCATGTCCGGAGGGCACGCGCGCGCAGTGCTGGGGCGAGGCGCTGCCACTGCCGACGTACGGCGGCAGCGCGGCCGAGGGCCACGCGCTGCTCGCGGGTCTCGCGCGCGCCGGGGCCGTGCCGGTGCGCGCCCGCACCGCCGTCGCGTGCGCGGGCGTGCTCAACGCGCAGCTCGATCGCGGCGTGAACAAACTCGCGGTGAACCTCGCGGCCTTCGAGCGCCTCGTGCTCGATGCGCGCGCGACAGCGGGCGAGGACGTGATCGCGCTCTGCGGGATGATCGGCGGAATCCGCAAGTACGACGCCTACTTCCGGCACTTTCTCCTCGCACGGCCCGGCCCACGCGAGCCCGGTGTGTCGGCGTGGGAGGTGCCCGGCGTCGGCGCGGTGCGCTTCCTCGTCGACGCGGACGACGCGCACCTCCCGGTCGCGCTCGCGTCGATGGTCGGCAAGTACGTCCGCGAGGTCACGATGGAGCGCGTGGTGCGCTTCTACCGCGCGCGCACGCCCGGTCTGCCCGCCGCGAGCGGCTACCACGACCCGGTCACGCGACGCTTCGTCGAGGGCAGCGCCTCGGTGCGCGTGGCGCTCGGCCTCGTCGACGATTGCTTCGCGCGCCGCGGCTGAGCGGGGCCGCGCTCGTGGAAGGTTGCCGCGTGCGCCGCGGCTGAACAAAACCGCGCGTCGCGCTCACTCCGTCGCGTTCAGGTCGAACTTGATGTTGTTCTTCGCGAGCAGCTCGTTGAACGCGATCTTGTCGGTCGCCTTCATGTAGGCCTCGCGCGGCTCGACGCGACCGCTCTTCACGAGGTCGACGAGGTGCTCGGCGAGCGTCTGCATGCCCTGCGCCTTGCCTGTCTGCATGGTGCTGACGAGCTGGAAGGTCTTGCCCTCCCGGATGAGGTTCGAGACGGCCGAGTTGCCGAGCAGCACCTCGTACGCCGCGACGCGGCCGCCCCCCTTCTTCTTGCAAAGGACTTGCGAGATCACGCCCTTCAGCGACCCGCTCAACATCGTGCGGATCTGGTCCTGTCGGTCGGCCGGGAACTGATCGATGATGCGGTCGATGGTGCCGATGGCCGACGACGTGTGGAGCGTCCCGAACACGAGGTGGCCCGTCTCCGCCGTCTCGATCGCGATCGCGATCGTCTCGAGATCGCGCATCTCGCCGACGAGCACGATGTCCGGATCCTCGCGGAGCGCGGCGCGGAGCGCGTTCTTGAAGCCGCCCGTGTGCGTGCCGACCTCGCGCTGGTTGATGAGGCACTTCTTCGGTTCGTGGACGAACTCGATGGGGTCTTCGATCGTGATGATGTGGTCGGAGCGGTGCGCGTTGACGTGATCGATGAGCGTCGCGAGCGTCGTCGACTTGCCCGAGCCCGTGGGCCCCGTGACGAGCACCAACCCCTTGGTGAGCCAGCAGAGGTCGAGCACCTGCTTCGGGATGCCGAGGACCTCGGGAGAGAGGATCTTGAAGGGGATCTGACGGAACGCGGCCCCGATGCCCTTCAGATCCATGAAGTAGTTGCAGCGGAACCGCGCGACGCCCGGGATCGTGTGCGCGAAGTCGGTGTCGTTGCTCGCCTTGAACTCTGCGGCGGCCTTCGGTGTCGCGATGGGCATGAGGAGCTCGCGCAGCTGCGCGTCGCTGAGGGGGGGCGTGCCGGACTCGAGCGGCTGGATCTCGCCGTTCAGCCGCACCATCGCCACGCGGTCCGACGAGAGGTGCAGGTCGCTCGCGCCGGCGCGCACCATCAGGCGGAGGTAGCGGTGGAGCGCGGGCTCACCGGGGCTCATTTGGATCTCGGGCGCGGGGCGCTCCGGCTCCTTCGCGACCGCCACCTTCGCAGCCGTCGCCGTCGCTGCGGGCTCCGCGCCCGCGCCAGGCGGCACAGCGCCCGCGCCCGTCCCGGTGCCCGCTCCGGAACCGCCGTTCGACCCCGGCGCCGTGGCCGCGCCCGTGCCGCCCGTCGGGCGCGTCGCGGAGGCCGCGCTGGTGGCCGCGTCGGTCGGGGCCGCGATCACGACGGTCCAGTTGCCTGCGGCGACGGCTTCGACGTCGACGCGGACCTCGAGCCCCTCGGGGGTCTTGTAGGGAAAATCAGTGCGGCCGGTGCGCATGAGCGCCGCGAGCGCGTCGCGCGGGCCGACCTCCTCGACGAGTCGCGCGATGTCGCCGTGGTCCACCACGCTGTTCGAGTGACGGTCGCCCGTCGGGAAGCGGAAGGTCACGGGCTTGCCGCTCGTGAGCAGGAGGCTCGATGCGCGGTGCTTCACGAGGTGCTGGACGTACATGTCGAGGCGAGCCATCGCGGCAGCATAACCGAGCCGCGTGGTATGTGTGCCGCTGTGCCGTCCGACCGCTCGAGCTGGCTCCCGCCCCGCTGGATCGTCGCTGCGCTCGCGCTCGCCGCGCTCGGCGGGCTGCTCCACGCGCTGCGCGGCGTACTCACGCCCGTCTTCGCGGCGTTCCTCATCGCGTATCTCCTCAACCCGCTCGTCGATCGGCTCGAGGCGCGCCGCATCCCGCGTGCGCTCGCGATCCTGCTTCTGCTCGCCGTGCTGCTCGGCGCGCTCGGGCTCGTGATCGTGCTCGTGCTGCCGGGCGTGCTGCGCGACCTCGCGGGCTTCGTGCACGAGCTGCCGCGCCACGCAGCCGCGCTGCTCGCCCGCGCGGAGCCGTGGCTCGCGCGCTACGGCGTGCGCGTGCCGCACTCGGTCGGCGAGGCGCTCACGCAATACCAGGTCGATGCGCCGGACCTCGCGCAGCGCGCGGTCGCGCCCGCGGGCGCGGTGCTGCGCTGGGTCGTCGGCGGCACGTCGTCGCTCGTCGGTGCGCTCGGAACGCTCTTCGTCGTGCCCGTGGTGTCGTTCTACCTGCTCTTCGACTTCCATCGGATCACGGGGGGCGCGGCGGCGCTGGTTCCCACGCGCTGGCGTGACGCCGCGGTCGAGGTCGCCCGCGAGATCGACCAGACCCTCGCGCACTTCGTCCGCGGGCAGCTCATCGTCATGGCGTTGCTCGGTGCGCTCTACGCGGGCGCGTACAGCGCGCTCGGGGTGCGGCTCGCCGTGCCGATCGGCTTCGTCGCGGGCGCGCTCGCCTTCATCCCCTACGTCGGCAGTGTGACGGCGCTGGCCTCGGCGCTCCTGCTCTCGCTCGTCGACTTCGACGGCTGGGAGCGCGTCATCGGTGTGCTCGCGGCCTACGTCGTGATCCAACTCTTCGAGGGGCTCGTCATCACGCCGCGCGTCATCGGCGAGAAGGTCGGGCTCTCGCCGCTCTGGGTGTTGCTCGCGCTGCTCGTCGGGGCCGAGTTGTTCGGGTTCCTCGGGGTGCTGCTCGCGCTGCCCGCGGCCGCGGTGCTCAAGATCTTCGTCGTGCGTGCGCTCCGCGCCTACCGGCGGTCGCCGTTCTACGCCGCCTCGCCGCCCGCCGCCTCGCCACCCGCTGCGGAGAACGCCCCGCCGGAGGCCGCCGCACCCGAGCGCGAGGTGCCGGCCGCCGCGGCGCCGCCCGCGGCCGTGTCGGAGGTCCACGTCGACGCGCCCGCCCCGGCGCCCCCGCCGCCGCCCGCCGAAGGCTGAGGGCGACGAGCACGCCGCTCGCAAGAGCGGCTCTCCCTCGCGGCCCCGGAGCGGCGCGCGGCGCGCGATGGGCAACGGCCCGGAGGCGACGTCGTCGCTCCCGGGCCGCATCGACCCCGCCGCACGGGGCGCTGCGCGGTGGTCACGGCACGGTGACCACCGCCATGCGTCGCGGTGCGCGCGCTACGCCCAGATGACGGACTTGTTGGCCGCGTACCAACCCGCGATGTGCGGCTCGGCGAGCGCCTCGATCCGCGAGCGCTTGATCTTCATCGTCGGCGTGAGCGTGCCGGACTCGATGCTCCACGGCTCCTTCGCGATGACGAGCATCTGGAGTTGTTCGTAGGTCGAGAGCACGCCGTTCAGCTTCTTGAGCAGGGGCGCGAGCTCGTCTTCGACCTGCTTGCGGAGCTCGGCGTCGCCGATCCGCCCGCGGATGTCCTCGGCGAGCACGACGAGCGCGTACGCGGCCGGCTGCCCCGAGCCCGACACGCACGAGAGCTCGACGAACGGATGCTCGTTGATTCGGTTCTCGATGGGGGCCGGCGCGACGTACTTGCCCTTCGCCGTCTTGAAGAGCTCCTTCACGCGGCCGGTGAGCTTGAGCAGCCCGTCGGCGCGCCGCTCGCCCTTGTCGCCCGTCCGGAAGAAGCCGTCCGCGGCGAAGGCCTCGGCCGTGAGTTCGGGCTGCTTGTAGTAGCCCACCATCGCGCCGGGCGACTTGATGAGCACCTCGCCCTCCTCGCTGATGCGCACCTCGACGCCCTCGTAGGGGCAGCCGACGTAGCCGGGCTCGCTCTTGCCCACCGACGAGAGGTGCGAGAACGCGAAGTCCTCCGTCATCGCGTAGCCCTCGAGCAGGTTCAGCCCGAGGCGGCGGTACCACGCGATGAGCTCGGCCGGGATCGGCGCCGAGCCGCTGCCCGCGAGCCGCACGTTCTCGAGGCCGAGGCCGGTGAGGACCTTCTTCGCGATGAAGCGGCCGACGAGCGGGATCTTGAGGAGCCGGTCGAGCTTGGCGGGGGGCATCTTCTTGAAGACGCCCTGCTGGAACTTCAGCCAGAGCCGCGGCACCGAGATGAAGAGCGTCGGGCGCGCGCGCTTGAGGTCTGCGACGAAGGTCTCGAGCGTCTCCGCGAAGAAGATGTGGCCGCCGCCCACGAACGAGGCGCACTCGATGTAGGCGCGCTCGAAGACGTGCGCGAGCGGCAGGTACGAGAGGGCGCGCTCGTCCGCCGTGTAGCCGATGCCCTTCACGATGCCCTCAGTCGCGCGCGTGACGTTCGTGAAGCAGTGCATCACGCCCTTCGGCTGACCGGTCGAGCCCGACGTGTAGATGATCATCGCGAGGTCGTCGCCGTCGCGCGCGGGGCGGCCCTCGAGGGGCTTGGTACGCGTCACGATGGTGTCCCAGCCCTCGGCGGCGTCGGGCGGCGCGAGGGGGAACGCGATGCGCTGCACGCCTGCCGGGACGCCCGCCTGCTGCTGCGCCCAGGTGTCGAGCTTGCCCACGAACAGCGCCTTCGACTCGGAGTGCTCGAGCACGTAGCGCACGGTGTCGGCGTTCTCGGTCGGGAAGATCGCGACCGTCGTGTAGCCGCCGATCCAGATGGCGAGCTCGGCCATGAAGAAGTGCGCGCAGTTCTTCGAGAGGATCGCGACGCGATCACCGCGCTCGAGGCCGAGCGTCTGCAGGTGCGCCGCCATGCGACGGGCCTCGTCGACGACGCGTCCCCACGTGTAGTCGACCACCGCGCCGCCCCCGGTGGGCTGCGTGAGATAGACACGGTCGCGGTGGGCGGATTCGTTGTCGTAGACGTAGTCGAGGATGAGCTTCGCCAAGGGTTCTCCTGCGGGGGACGCGCTCGGGCGCCCGTGGGCGGTGGATGCGGGTTTGCGCCCGCTTTTCTATCACGTTCGTCGCTGGGCGCGGCGGGGTCACTCCTCCGGGCGGCGAGCGAGCGTGAGCAGGCTCCCCGCGTCTCCGGGCGGGGCGTCGGGGGCATGCAGGCGGGTCTGCTCGACGACCTCGAGCCCGGTCGCGGCGAGCAGCGCGCGCCACCCCGCGGCGGGCAACCGGTACATCGGCACGCCGACCTGCTCCGGCCAGTCGTGGCTCGCGGGGTTCTCCTCGTAGAAGTCGACGACGCAGGCGAAGAGGCCGCCCGGAGCGAGCAGGCGCGCCGCGCTGATCGCGCCCCAGCCCGGATCCGGCAGGTAGTAGAACGCCTCCATCGAGAGGATCGCGTCGAAGGTGCGCGCCCGCAGCAGCGGGAGCGGGAAGGGCGCGTGGATGAAGCGCGCGTTCGGCGCCGGGGTTTCGGCGCGCGCCCGCGCGATCATCGCGGCGCTGAGGTCGATGCCGACGGCGCGCGTGGTCGGGTCGATCGACGCGGCCCAGCGCACCGCGTAGCCGTTGCCGCAGCCGACGTCGAGGAAGTGTTGCCCCGCGCGCACGCCGAGCCGATCGAAGGCCTGCCGTGCCGTCGGCGCGTGGCCGCGCTCCATGCCTTCGGCGCGCCCGCTCGTCGCCCAGCGATCGAAGACGTCGCGCACCGCGTCGAGCCGGTCCTCTTCGCGCATCGGGAGCACGCTAGCGGCCCGTGCACGCGGGCGCCAGTGCGCGCGGCGCGGGGCGATGCGCGTTTGCGCGCCGCGGGACCGGGCGCTACGAGCAAGGCCGCATGGCGAACGATCCCGCGCGGGACGAAGACCTCGAGCGCGCCGCCGAGGAGGTGGCGTCCCACGCAGAACGACGCGCACTCGGCGCGCTCTGCTTCGAGGTGCTCTCGCGGCAGGCCGAGGGCCGCGTGCTGTTCACGGGGCGTGAGTTCGTCGAGGCCCGGGCGCGCGAGCACGGCGTCGACCGTGCGCGCGCGGGCACCTCGGCGGGCAACCTGCTCGACGTCCTCGAGCGAGGGCCAGGCACGCCGCGGGAGCGCGCGCTCGTCGCGGCGTTCGGGGTCGTGGGGCTCGGCGCGGCGCTCGGGGCGGCGCGGGAGCCGGAGTCGCTGCTCGTGCGCTTCGTGCGCCACGCCGACTGGCTCGACACCGCCTCGCCCTACGCGGTCTATCCGCTCGTCGATCGCCTGCTCGCCGGGCCTCTCGGGGCGGCCGTGTGGCGCACGGTCGCCGAGCGCACGATCGCCGAAGCGCGCGCCGGCGAGACCACCCCCGCGGCGCGTGCGCGGCAGGCGGCGCGGCTCGCGGCGCTGGCTGGGTCATCCGCCGCGCAGGCGGAGTTGCTGCGCGTGGCGTCCGAAGCGCCCGACCGCGTGGTGCGCGCCTTCGCCGAAGCTCTCGCGCGCGGTCCGGCGCCGAGCACGGCGGGGGGGCTCGCGGCGGGGCCTGCGCGCGTGCGTGGGCGCGTCGGGCGCGTGCGCGGCGGGCCGCTCCGCGAAGGGCTCCGCTGGGTCAGTGGCTGGGCGCTCGCCGCGTGGTGTGCGCGGGCGCTCCTCGCCCTCGCCGCCCACCGTCGCGACGCCGAGCTCGAGCTGGGCGAGCAGGGCGTGCGCGTGCGGCGGAGCACGCGGCTCTTCGGACGGGTCGTGCGCGAGTCCGCGGAGACCTGGCGCTGGGCGGCCCTCGGGGGCGCGGCGCGGGAGGTGCGCTACCCGCGCCTCGGCCTCGTCGTCGGCGCTGTGGGGCTCTCCGCGGGCGTGCTCGTCGGCGGGCTCCTCGGCTTCGACGGGTTGCGCGCCGGAGAGCCCTCGCTGCTCGCGCTCGGGGCGCTGCTCGTGCTCGCCGGGGCGGGTCTCGACCTCGCGCTCGACGTCCTCCTCGCCGGGCGTCGGGGCCGCGTCGCCTTCATGCTCCGCACGCTGCCGACGGGCGCGCTGCGCGTCGAGGGCGTCGATCCCGAGGACGCCGAGCGTTTCCTCGCGGCGCTCGAGTCCGCGCTGCCGCGCTGAGGGATTCACGGGCCTGCGCCGCCGCGCTGGAGGGCTGACGGGCCAGTGCGGCGCTTCGCGTGGGCGCGACGCGGGGTATTGTTCAATGGTTACGGAGTCTTGGGGGCGCAGAGCGCGCGGTCGGCGCGAGGCTATGGTCGGGCCGGACGCAGCACCGCGTCGGGCGTCGGCAGCGGCGCGGGCGCAGCGTCCCCCGCAGCCGGGCGCAGGGCCTCGCGGACCAGCGCCGCGAGCGCGCGCAGCTGCGCGGCGTCGAGGTCGACGCTGCCGACCGCGTCGGGGCCGCCCGCCTCGCAGGCGCAGCGCGCCGAGCGCGCGGCCGAGCGGCGTGCCGCACGGCGCCGACGAGCGCGCCGTCGCGCGCGCGGGTCGCCGCGTCGACCATCGCTGCAGAGCGCCCGCCGACGCGCCGCGGAGCACGTGCTCGCGCGCACGTCGGCCGGTCCGTCGACGAGCGCCGCGAGATCACTCGCGACGACCCGCGTGAGCGCGCGAAGTTCCGACCGCGCGGCGAGGCGCGCCACGAGCACGCGCCGCCACGCCGCGGGCACCCGCGCGACGAGGGCGAGCTCGCGTCCGCCCGCCCCGACGCGCTCCCAGAGCCCGCGCAGCTGCGGATCGCGCGCCGCGCTCGGCTCATCCCCGCGCAGCGTGCGGATGACCGCCGCGACGCTCAGCTCGGTGCCGCCCGCGACGCCGTCGCTCCGCACGAACGCCGCGCGCCCGCTGCCGTGCGCGGACGCGAGCGCGCGCTCGCCCTCGATGCGCATCTCCCGGACCCCGCCGCGGTCCTCGGCGACGACGCGGCGGACGCAGTCGAGGAACCTCGTGCCCTGCAACGCCGCGCCGCGCGCGACGAAGCCGACGTGCTCGAGCCCGACATCCTCTTCACCGGTCACGAACAGGGTCGCGTCCTCGACGAGCGAGAGCGGATCGAAGCCGCAGATCCGCTCGGCCTCGCGCATGCCCCGGTCACCGTCCTCGCCCACGAGCGCCCGCCACGCCGGCGCTGCGCGCAGCGCACGCAGCCGCACGGAGGCGACCGCGACCGAGCGCTCCGGCACGGCCTCGAGCGGCGACGCAGGCAGCGGGCTCCGCCAGGTGAGCACGACCCACACGCCGAGCGCCGCGAGCCCCAGCGCGCCGAGCGCGAGGAGGGCGCGCCGCACGCCGCCGACCGGTCCCTTCGAGTCCCGCACGGGCACCGACACGGCTCAGCGTCCCGGCGCTTCGGCGGCGGCGCTCGGCGAGGCCATGCTCGCGAGAAAGAGCCCGATCTTGAGGGGATCATGGCGATCGCCGACCTCGAGGGAGCCCGTCTCCTGCGTCGCGAGGAGCGTCCCGTCCGCCGAGAGCACGGCGAGCGCGGGGAGGCCGAGCCGTGTGGCGTCGCCGTAGCGCGCGGCGAGGGCCGCGTTCTTCCCCGAGCGGCGCGCACCCGTGTCGACGTGCACGACCTCGAAGCCCGATGCGAGCGCCATCGCGAGCGTCGGGTCCGTCGTGAGCGTGTGCTCGAGGCGCCGGCACCAGGGGCACCAGTTCGCCCCGAACACGAGCAGCACGCGCCGGTTCACGCGCGCCGCCCGCGCGAGCGCCGCGGCGACGTCGGCGTCGGCGTCCGCGCTCTCGTCGTAGGGGCGTGCGACCTCGGGCGGCGGCCCCGACCCGGTTCCTGCGTTGTCTGCCCCGGGCGCTTGGGTCGGTTCGGGCGCGGCATGATCGGTGGGCAGCGGGCGCGCTGGCGAGCCGCCAGACGTCGGAGCCGATGCGGACGACGCGGCCGCCGGGCCGGGGGAGGCGGGGCCTTCGCAGGCGCCGCAGAGTAGCGGCCCGGCGCACAGCGTGACGACGGCGATCGTCGCGACCAGCCGTGGGGCGCCGGGCGCGCGGCGGAGGGAAGTCATGGCCGCGAGGATAGCCCGCCCGCTGCCGCCGGGGAGCGTGAACGCCGGTTGGCAGAGCGGGCGCGGGGTTCACGCCGCGCGCCGGGCCCGCGTGAATTCCTTTGTGAAACGTGGGTTTGCGTCCGGCACGCCGGTTGCTCGAGGCCGACCACCTCTCCCACGGAGTCACCCTTTGCACCGCGCGCCCGATTCCGACGCCTCGCCCGCCTCCCCGCTCGTCGCCGCCCTCGCCGTCGCCGCCCTGCTCGGCGCGCTCGCCGGTGTCGCGCTCGCGTGGGAGCCGCCCGTCGGGCGCCGTCCCGCCGAGCGCACGCGCCCCGCCGTCGCGCACGGCGCGACCGTCGCGCGCGCCTGAGCGCTGCGCTGCGGAGTCCGCGGCTCGGGGCGCGATGGTGGCGGGCCCGGGGGGGGCACGCCCGAGCGACGCAGACGCTATTCGCCGCGGATCCCGATCAACTCGATGTCGAAGACCAGCATCCCCGCGGGCGCGCCGGGGCGGCCGCCGTAGGCGAGGTTCTCCGGGATCCAGAAGCGCCGCTTCTCGCCCTCGACCATGAGCTGGACGCCCTCCGTCCAGCCGGCGATCACGTGGCTCAGCGGGAAACTCGCGGGCCGCCCGCGCGCGACGGATGAATCGAACTGCCGACCGTCGGTCGTCCACCCCGTGTAGTGCACCTCCACGAGCGCGTCGGCGCCCGGGTGCCGCGTGCCCGTGCCGCGCGCGATCACCTTCGAGGCGAGCCCCGAGGCCGTGCGCTCGGCGTCTGCGGGCGGCGCGGCGACATCCGGCGGCACGGGAGGCGGCGCGGGCGGCCCCTGCATCTCGAGGAGTTCGACGTCGAAGACGAGCATCCCCGCGGGCGCACCGGCGCGGCCGCGGTATGCGAGCTGCTCGGGGATCCAGAACCGGCGCTTCTCGCCCTGCACCATCAGCTGCACGCCTTCCGTCCAGCCGGGGATGACGCGCCCGAGCGGGAAGGTCGCGGGTGCGCCGCGCGCGATGGACGAGTCGAACATCTTCCCGTCGGTCGTCCAGCCCGTGTAGTGCACGGTCACGCGGCTCTGGGTCGTCGGGTGCTCGGTGCCCGTGCCCGGCTGCAGCACGCGCGAAGCGAGCCCCGAGGCCGTCCGCTGCGCGTCTGCGGGGGGCGCCGCGACGTCGGGCGGCGGCGGAATCGGCGCGGGCGCGGCCGGCGCAGCGGGTGGCGCAGCCGTGGGCGTCGCCGTCGTCGGCTGCGGGCGCTCGGCGGGCGTCCCGTTCGAGGGCGGCGCCTCCTTCGAGCAGGCAGGGAGCGCGAGGAGCGCGGCGAGCACGGCGGACGCGGGGCGGAGCGGCTGGGTACGCATGGCGCGGGACTCTAACGCGGTTCGAGTCCGTGGAGAGCGTGGTGGCCCGTGCGGCGCCGCGTGCGCCTGCGCGCGATCAGAATCAGTACTCGTCCGGCCCGATGTCGAAGCCCGCGCCGCGCGGACGTGCCTCGCCGTCGAAGTCGTCGAGCGGGGCGCGGTCGGAGAGGCCGGTGTCGATGCAGGCCGAGCGGGGCAGCAGGTGGAACGTCGGGTCGAGCTGTGGATCCACCAGCTGGTTCGCGAAGGCGAGCGGAGAGGTCAGCGCGTTCACCATCGCGATGTCGTCGATCGACATCACTGAGGCGCCTCGATACCGGCGATACAGCACGCCCGGCGGCGCCGCAGCGGCGGTGGGGCGGAAGAAGAACACGTTGTGCGCGAGCAGGCCTGGAAACACGTCGCGGGCGACGCCGCCCGAGGCAACCGGGTCCTCGTAGACGCCGAAGCGAAACGTCGCGCGGCCTCCGAGCAGGATGTTGTTCTCGAGGCTCGCGAACGGGCTCTCGCCGGGGGTGCACGTCACGCAGGGGCCGTTCGTGAACACCATGGCCGCGCTCTTGTCGCCGCCGCCACTCGGCGTTCCGAACGGGATGCCGCCGCCGCCGTCGAGCAGGTTGTTGGCGACCAAGACGCGGCCGGCGGGCCCCTCGATCTCGCCAAGCAATAGCGCCGTCGAGCGCGGCCCAGGGGGGCCGAAGATTACGTTGTTTTCAAGGACGAGCGTCGCGCTCGCGCTCGCGATCCCGGTGCACCACGCCCCCGACGTCGAGCAGCCGGAGGGGGCGGGTGTGCCCGCCGGGGGAGGGACGTGGATTCGGTTCCGCGCGATGCGCATCGTCGATGCGACCTCGATGCCGTGGATGACGCCCATTCGTGACGACCCGACGAGGAAGTCGTTGTCCACGACCTCCGTGCCGTCGTTCGAGTTGAACGCGACGAGGCCCACGGAGCGCTGCGCCTCTCCGGGCTGGAGCACATTGCCCTCGATGCGGGCGCGCGTGCGCTCCCCGGTGGCGCTGTTCATGCGGATCGCGGCCGAGAGGATCACGGCTTCGCCCGCACGGATTTCGTTGTCGAGGATCTGTGCGGTGCCCCCGCCCGCCGTCGACGGGATGCTCACGCCGACGACGCGCGGCCTCAGTCCGGCGGTGGTGCCCGCGAGTCCGACCTCGATGACGTTGTCGCGGATCGTCGGCGCGCCGCCGAGCAGCGTGAACCCCGCAATCTCTTCGCGTTCACTGCCGGACGGCTCCGAGCCCAGGATGCGGAAGTCCTCGACGACCGTCTCCTCGCGCACCGTCGCGTCGGCGACGATGCCGTCCGAGTCGAGATTCTGGATCGTGCTCTCGGCGGCGATCGGATCGAAGGCCCAGTCGCAGAGCGCGTCCGAGGCGCAGCGGAAGCCGCCGCGCAGCGACACCCGATCGACCAGCGTGACGTCCTCGACGTAGAGGCCACCACCGACGATGACGCTTTGGGGGACGCCGAGATCGCGCGCGATCGCGATGCCCCGGGTGATGCTTGCGACGGGGCGGTCGCGGGTCCCTGGGTTCGTGTCGGCGCCGACGCGCTGGGACACGTAGACCGCGCGGCGCTCGCTGCACGCGTCCGGCGTGGAGGCGGCGCAGTCGTTGTCGAGGCCGTCGTTACACAGCTCGACGAAGCTCGGGTAGACGAGCGCGTTCGCGTCGTCGCAGTCGCCGTCGCACACGCTGACTCCATCACCGTCGCCGTCGACCTCACGACCCGTGCACGGCCCCGCGTCGAACCCGGCATCGATAGGGCCTGCGTCGGTCGGCCCCGCGTCGACGCCTGCGTCGGTCGGCCCTGCATCGACGCCTGCGTCGATCGGCCCCGCGTCGACGCCGGCGTCGGTCGGGCCCGCGTCGACGCCTGCGTCGGTCGGCCCCGCGTCGACGTCTGCGTCGGTCGGTCCGGCATCGCGTCCCGCGTCGTCGTCCGTCCGTGCGTCGCGGTCGTCCCCGGCATCGCCTGACCCCGTGAATGGGTCGGGCGGCGAGGTGTCGAGGAGCAGCCCGCACGCGGGCAGCGTCAGGATGCACGCCGCCGCGACGAGGACGCACGAGAGGGGGGAACCGAGCGCTGCCGTTCGACGCATGATCGACCTCCGCCGCGGACGCCACGCAAGGCGCGGGCCACGCGGAGATAGCCGGGGTACCGCGGTTTCGCAGTGCGGTTCGCGACATCCGACGCGTCCTTGCGCCGCGCGTCCGCACCATTTTGCGGAGCGATCCGCCGCGTCGTGGGGCGGGGCGCGACGGATCGGTTGTGCGTGGGGCGCCCTCTCTGATAGACGCTGCCCGTGCCCTGGCGCTGGATGATGCTGCGTGACGCGAAGGTGCTCGCCCGTTGCGAGCCGGATGGCCGCCTGCGTGCGGTCGGTGGCCGCGTCGAGGTGCGCTACAAGCTCGGCGCGCCGAAGGCGTACCAGGCCGGCGAGCGCAACCTCGGCGCCATCGCGGGGGGCGCCGCGCTGCTCCCCGACGACGCCTGCCCGGACGACCCGACGCTCGTGCCCGGCGCACCACCGCCGCCGCGCACGGGCGCGCGCGCGGGCGGAGGCGGGAAGCTCGGCGCCGACGCGCGCAAGGAGGCCGCCGCCGCCGCGCACGCGGCCGAGCATGGGCCCGCCGCGTTCGCGCGGGGAGGCGTGGTCGCCTACGCGGACGGGGCGTGCAGTGGCAACCCGGGGCCGTGCGGGCTCGGCGTCGTGGTGATCGAGGGCGAGCGCCGGCGCGAGCTGAGCGAGTACCTCGGGGTCGGCACGAACAACGTCGCGGAGCTCACCGCGATCCTCCGTGCGGTCGAGTGCATCGTCGCGGGGGACCCTCGGGCGGTCACCATCTTCACCGACTCGAGCTACGCGATCGGCGTCCTGCAGAAGGGCTGGAAGGCGAAGGCCAACGTCGCGCTCGTCGCCGAGGTGAAGCAGGCCTTGAAGCGGCTCGCGGTCGTCGAGCTGCGCTACGTGCCCGGACACTCCGGCGTGCCGCTCAACGAGCGTGCCGACGCCCTCGCGACCGAGGCCGTACGACGCCGCGCGACCCGCGCCTGGACGACCGTCAGCGACTGATCGCGCTGCGCCGTTCGCCGTTCGCCCGTTGCGCTGCCGCGCTCCACGCCCTGCCGCGCGAATGAATGGCGGTTCAGTCGCGCGCGCCGAACACGGACGCCGCCTCCGCGAGCGTCACGAAGCGGTACCCCGCGTCGCGGAGCCCGCCGATCGCGGCCCGCAGCGCGGCCTCTTTCTCGCGCGCGGTGCGGCGGAGATCGATCTGGTGCGGGCGCAGCCAGCCGAGCCCGTCCTCGGCGGCGTCCGCGAGGTCGATGCCGTGCAGCTCGAGGTTCACGAGCGGGCGGCCGACGATGGCGGCGGTCAGTGCACGCGCGGCGCGTTCGCCCCCGAGCACCACGTCCGTCCCGATGTAAGGCAGGCGGCCCGTGACGCCGCGCGTGACGCCGATGGGCAGCTCGATCACGTCGCCGGGGCGGGCCGCGCCGCGGGCCTCTGCGCACCAGTACGGGCGGCGCGGGTGGTACGGGTCGGCGGGCGCCATGAGCATGCGCGGATCGTCGACGACGCTCTGGCTCGCGCGGCCGCGCAGGGCGATGGCGCCGATCGCGGCGGCCTTCGCGGCGTAGTAGGCCGGGCAGGGGAAGACGCTGGAGTCGTAGCGGACGCCGAGCGCGGCGAGCGCCTCGAACACCGTGTCCGTGACCGTGTAGCCGGGCGCGCGGAAGCCGACGGGGGCGCGCCCCGTCGCCTGCTCGATCGCCGCGATGCCGCCCGCGATCTCGGCGCGGACGGTGGCGGCGTCGCGGCGCGTGAGGTCGTAGAGGTGCGAGAGCGAGTGGTTGCCGATCTCGTGGCCCCGCGCGTGCAGCCGCGCGATGCGGGCGGCGTTCTCGGGGCGCGCGAGGTCCGCGCCGACGACGAAGAAGGTGGCCGGGACGCCCTCGTCGGCGAAGAGCGCGGCGAAACGCTCGATCGCGCGCTCGTAGATGGCGTGCGCCGAGTCGTCCCAGGGCGCGTCGAGCCCGTGGATGGCGGCGTAACAGCCGATCTCGTCGAGGTCGACGCTCAGCGCGGCGAGCCGCTCGGGTGGCCGCGCCGTGCCGTCAGCCCTCGATGCGGCCCGCGCGCGCGCCACGCGCTCAGCCCTTGATGCGAATCGCGACGAAGAGCTTCGCCATGTGACGCAGGACGGTCGGGACGCGGCGGAAGAGGTGGATCGACGGCGGGCGCTTCTCGAGGACGCGCACGGGGATCTCCTGCATGCGCAGGCCCGCGCGCTCGGCGCGGATGACGAGCTCGCTCGCGAAGAGGTCCTTGTCGACGAGGCACTGCCGCGCGACCTCGGCCGCCGGCAGGCGCCGGAAGGCCTTGAGCCCGTGCGTGTCCGTGCCCTTGAAGCCGAGCGCGACCCGCAACATGCCGTTGATGACGACGGTGCCCGCGCGCCGCAGCGCGGGGCGCTCGTCGCTCGCGCCCGAGAGCGCCTTCGAGCCGACGACGAAATCGGCGCCGTTCGTCTCGAGGATGGCCATCGCGCGGCGGTAGAAGTCGGTGTCGCAGAGGTCGATCTCGTCGCAGAGCACGAACTCGCCGCGCGCCTCGAGGATGCCCTTGCGGAGCGCCTTGCCGTAGTTCGGCTCGCCGAGCGAGAAGTACTTCACCTGCGGGAAGCGCTCCGAGAGCTCGCGCGCGATCTCGACGGTGCGGTCCTTCGAGCCGTTCTCCGCGAGGACGAGCTCGTACGGCCAGTCGAACTCCTCGAGCCGGTCGATCAGGTCGACGACGGCGGCGTGGAGGATCGCTTCCTCGTTGTAGATCGGGAATGATGATCGAGACGCGCGGCGTCACGGTCGTCTTGTCGTCCTTGGGGGCCATCTTGGGCTCTTTCCCGTGTCGCAGGCGCGCAGGCTGCGCGGCGGGCGCTAAGTTCGCAGAGAACCCGCGAGCGTCAAGCGCCGATCCCGGCGGCGAGGGCCCGCGCCTCGACGACGTTGTCTTCGATGCTGCAGTAGGTCCATCCGCCGTAGCGTCCGATGCCGAGTGGATGTCATGCTCACGAAGTAGGCCCGTCGTGCCGTTCGAAGCTCGGTGATCGGAGCTGCTGCGGTTGATGTGTACGTAGGCCGGGTCGAGCATCGACCGCAGTGGTGGGACGCGAGCTGGTGGCCGTCCGTGACGCCTATGGCCGCGAGGTCGATGAGCACGCGATCGAGCCAGCGCGCGTCGATCTCGCGGGGGTCACTCGGGACCTCGGCGTCTTGCGGCAGCCCGATCTCGACGTAGAGGCTCATCTTGTCGTCACCGAAGATGTTGTCGTAGAAGCCGACCCGGTAGAACACGACGTCTCGCGCGACGGCACGTAAAGCCAGTGGTCGTCGCGTCTGTCCCTTCCGGTCGAAGCCGAGATTGAAGACGAGCACCTTGTTCCAGGAGAACACGCCGGGGTCGTGCGCGCAGCCCGCAGATGCGCTGACGCAGGCGGTCGAAGGGCACGCAGG
Organism: Polyangiales bacterium; assembly: GCA_964202905.1. GTDB lineage: Bacteria > Myxococcota_A > Polyangia > Polyangiales > JADJQN01 > CAIUAC01. Next base: position 149,840 of record CAXNJO010000009.1, on the reverse strand, counting down.
AGACGAGCCGGTCGTAGCGCAGCATACGCCGCTTCGTGCGTCGTCGCCACATGTGCCGCGGGGTCGACGCCGATGACCGGCTCCGAGTAGGGCGAGGCGCTCAGGACGCGCAGCGTCATGAAGCGAGCGCGTGCACGTACCTGGATGGCCCCGCCCTCGCGGGTACGTGAAGCTCGCGTTGTAGCCGCCGTTGTCCGGCGCGACGCATGTTGCGGACGATGTCGAGCTGAGGTCCGCGTGCGGGAAGAAGCGCCCCATCGCGTCCTTGTCGAGGCGCGAGCATTGCCGCGTCGCGTAGAGCTTCTCGTTGTAGGGGATCGAGGAAGCTTCTCGGCGATCGAGCGGCCGAAGCGCGCGTAGAGCATCGCCTCGAAGGAGTCCTCGACGGGCGCCGCGGGCGCGGCCGCGCCGAGGAGTTCGCGGGGGGCGCGCGCGAAGTAGAGGTCGTGCAGGCAGTCGATGAACTCCTGCTGCGGCAGCTGGTGGATGTTCTTCTGGAAGGGGAAGTCGATCTGCCGATCGCCCCACGCGATGAACGAGCGCTTCTGCACGGTGCGCAGGCGCTGACCGGGCATGCGCGCGCGCATCCAGGCCTCGATCTCGGGGTGACTTGAAGTGGAAGAAGTGGCCGACTGTAGTCCCAGACGAAGCCATCCTTCGTGATGGTCTTGCAGTAGCCGCCGATCTCCGTGTCGGCGCTCGAGCACGAGGTAATCGGACTCGGGGCCGAGCGCGGCGGCCGTCGCGAGGCCGCTGATCCCTGCGCCGACGATGAGCGTGCGGACGTGCTCCATGGCGCCCGAAGGTAGCAGCCGACCGGCCCCGTCGAGGGGCGATTCAGGGGATCGACGCGAGCACGGCGTGCGCGGCGTCGAGCTCGAGGCGCACGTCGCCGATGCAGGCGGGCAGCGCCGCGGTGCGTCCGGCGGCGACGCGCGTCCGGCGGCCGCGCGGCTCGACGACGGTGACGGATCCGTCGACGACCGTGAGCCCGACGAGCGCGCCCGGCGCGCGCCATGCGAGCGCGCCCGTCCCGGTGATTCGCGCGACGTCGAGCCACGGGCTCGCGAGGCCGCCATGCGGGCCGGAGAGCCGCTCGAGGCGGGCCGGCGCGTGCACGTCGGGCGCACCCGCGCGGAGGCGCACCGAGGCCGCGAAGTCTGCGCCGCGCGGCGCGTCCCAGCGGGTGACGGCGAGCGCGTCCGCGACGTGCAGGGCGCGCGGTGCGCCCTCCGGATCGGGCAGGCCGCGGGCGTCGTAGCGGCGGTTCCAATCCCAGAAGCGGTAGGTGAGGCCGCGCTTTCCCGGGGTGACGTGCTGCGGTTCGACAAGGACGAGGCCAGGCCCGATCGCGTGCGGCGTGCCGGCCTCGATGAGGAAGAAGTCGCCCGGCTCGACCGGCACGAAGCCGAGCATCGGCGTCAGGTCGGCGCCGTCGTCGAGCGCGGCCGCGAGCGACGCGCGCGTGACGCCCGCGGCGAGGCCGAGGTAGAGGCCGGCGCCCGGCTCGCGAGAGACCACATACCAGCTCTCTGGCTTGCCCGCCTCGTCGGGGGCGAGGCCCGCGTAGTCGTCGGCTGGGTGAATCTGCACGCTGAGTGCGTCCGCGGTGTCGAGCAACTTGATGAGCAGCGCCGTCCCTCGGCGTCCGCGCAGCGCCTCGCGGCCGAGGAACGCGTACGGATCCTCGGTGATCACGGCCGCGAGCGGCCGCGAGCCCTGCGCCCCCGGGGCGCCCTCGACCAGGCTCGGGAAGTCGGGTTCGACAGAGAGCTCCCAGCTCTCACCGACGCAGGTCGCGGCCGCCTTCTCCGCGGCGATCGGCGCATCGGCCTTGAGCGTGCGGAGGAGGCGGGTGCCGCCCCACGGGGTGCGCTGAGGGGGCGTGAAATTGTCGGCGCACAGCAGGAGCGGGCGCGCCCGGTCGTCCTCGTCGATCATGCGTCGTCACTTTGTTGGTGGCTGATGTAGGTGTGTGTAGCTTCTCGACTTCGGGCGTGTTCCCCGAAGAGGAGACCGAATGCACGAGCGCCGTATCCACAAAGTCTTCGTGACGCGCAACACCGAGTACCACGTGAAGCGCGACGTCTGCGTCGCCGTCCGCGACCGCCGGAGCGGGGAGTGGTTGCGCGCGCACCTCGCGAGCGGCAACGCCGTGCACGGTTCGCTGCGTTTCCAGCCGACGGGCGGGGTCACGCCGCACGACGGTCTCCCGCGGATCGGCGACTCGCTCTTCTTCCACTCGGATGGTCGCGATCTCGTGACGAGCGCGATCGTCAGCGTCGAGCGGCCGCCTCGCGACGTGGTCCGCGGCTACCAGCCCTGAGGGCGCCGCGCGGCGACCCGTCACTCCGGCGCTCGACGCGAAGAAGGCCCGACGTCCGAGACGCCGGGCCTTCCTTGCGTGGGGAGGGGGCCGCGCGATCAGGGGATGCCGGCGACGACCGCGGGGACGGTGACGCGCATCTCGGCGCGCGTGCCCGCCTGATAGAGGACGTTGTCGCCCCAGCAGGTCACGCCCGCGGGCGTGAGCGCACAGGAGTGGCTCGCGCCGAGCGCGAGGGACGTGGCGCCGGTCACGCCCGCCACGTCGACCGGCAGCTTCGAGCAGTCCTGCGACTCCGAGGCGAAGACGCACATCTCGTGCGCCTCGTCGTCCCCGAGCTGCGCGTCGAAGTTGAGCCCCCAGCACTTGACGGCGCCCCCCGCCACGAGCGCGCAGAAGTGATTGCCGCCGGCCGCGATCGCCGTGGCGCCCGCGAGGCCCATCACCTGATTGGGCGCGTTGGCGTCGAGAAGCGCGCCGTTGCCGAGCTGACCGAAGAAGTTCGCGCCCCAGCACCACACGCTGCCGTCCGCGCGGAGCGCACAGCTCGACTGATTGCCCACCGCGAGTCCGGTCGCGTCGTCGATGCCGGAGACGGTGACCGGCGCGTTGACGCAGTCGATGTCGGTGCTGCCGCGGCGGCACGAGATCGTGTGCGTCGAGAGCCCGTCGCCGAGCTGTCCGCTCTCGTTGCTGCCCCAGCAGCGCACGCCGCCATCCGTGAGGCGGGCGCAGGTGTGTGAGCCGCTGCTGTGGACTTCGGCCACGCCCGTGAGCCCGGACACGGTCACCGGCGAGCGGCGCTCCGTCGTCGTGCCGTCACCGAGCTGCCCGAGCTGGTTGCCGCCGATGCAGCGGACGCCGCCCGCTGTGTCGACGCCGCACGCGACGCCGAACGCCGGCCCGAGCTGCGCGACGCCATCGAGGCGGGGGAAGGCCGTCGCGATGTTGAACTGCTCGGGCTGCCCGGTGCCGGTGTTGATGAACTCGAGGCCCCAGCACTTCCAGGTGCCGTCCGCGACGCGGCCGCACGTCGTCGGGCCGTTGTGCGCCTCGATGTCCGTCGCGCCCTCGATGTTGCTCACCGCGACGGGCCGCGCCTGACAATCCGTGGGGAGTTCGTCGAAGACGGGCGGGCAGCTGAGGTGGCGCCCGCTGCCGTCGCCGAGCTCACGGAAATAGTTGCTGCCCCAACAAAGCACCTCGCCGTTCTCACGGCGCGCACAGGTGTGGAAGAGACCCGCGGTGATCTCGACGATGCCGCAGCGCTCGGTGCAGCCGGCCGGGCCGGCGTCGACGCCTGCATCCGGAGCGCCGAGGTCGCGACCGAGGTCCGTCCCCGGTCCGGCGTCCGCGGGCCCGAGGTCGGCCGGGGGCGGGGGGGCGTCGTCGTCGTCCCCGCACGCGGCGAGCGCGAAGGCGAGCGGAGCGGCGAGGGCGGCGGCGAGGAGGCGGAGGGCGAGCAGACGGCGCATGGGTGGACCTCGTGGGGACGCGTTCCGCGAGCGCGCGCGGTGCGCGTCGGGGCAAAGGGCGGCCGGACCGTAGCGGACCTGTCCGCGCGGGACAACCGCTGCGGTATGGTGCGCCGTGGGGTCCGAGCACGTGATCGGCGCGGTACGGCGCACCCTGGCGAGGCGCAGTCTGCTCTGCCATCCAACGCGCGCCGCGCGCACCGTGCTCGTCGCGTGTTCGGGCGGCGCGGACTCGGCCGGGCTCCTGCTCGCCCTCGCGCGACTCGCCCCGGAGCTTGGCGTCACGCTCGTGGCGGCATCGGTCGACCATGGCCTCCGCCCGGACGCTGCGCGCGACGTCGCGATCGCGGCGCAGCAGGCGGCGACGCTCGGCGTGCCCTTCCGCGCGCTCGCGGTGACCGTCCCGCGCCGCGGGTCGCTCCAGGCCGCCGCGCGGGAAGCCCGGTACGCCGCCCTGCGTGAGGCCGCCGCAGGCGTGGGCGCGGAGCACGTCGCCGTGGGGCACACGCGCGAGGACCAGGCGGAGACGGTCCTCGCCCGCTTGCTGCGCGGCAGCTCCCTGCGGGGGCTCGGGGGCACCGCGCCGCGCCGCGCCGATGGGATCGTGCGCCCGCTCATCGACTGCGCGCGGGCCGACGTGCGCGCGCTCGTGATCGCCGAGGGCCTGCCCTTCGTCGACGACCCCTCGAACGCCGATCCGCGTTTCCTGCGGTCGCGGCTCCGGGCGGACGTGCTGCCCGCGCTCGCGGCGATCGACCCCGGGGTCGTCGACCACCTCGCCGCGCTCGCCGACGATGCCCGCGCCGCCGACGCGGCCCTCCGCGCGGCGGGCGGGGCGCTGCTGCGTCGCGCGGGCCTCGAGCGCCCGTCGGTCGCGATCCTCGCGCGGTCGCGGTCCGCCGTACGTCGCTGCGCGCTCGCGCGCTGGGCCGGCGATGCCCCGTCCCGTCCCGTCTCGCGCGCGCACCTCGAGGCGCTCGACGCGCTCGTGTGCACGGGGCGCGGCGAGGTGCGGCTCCCAGGGCGGCGCACCGCGCGCGTCGTCGCGGGGCAGCTCGTCGCCGCGCCGGCGGGCGGCGACGCGTCCGACAAGTCGGCGTGAAACGCGACGCTCGCTCCGCCGTCACAAGGGCGCCTGCCGTGTCGTCTCCCGCTCTGTCCCCGGCGTCGCTCCTGCCCGCGCGGGCAAGGGTGGTTCTTTTGAAGGCGGGGGGGCCCTATGCTACCCCGCGGCTACGAATCCGGGCGTCTTCTGCGCTGCGGATCCCCCGGGAGGCCCCCCTGTCCGCGCACTCCCCCATGAGGCCGTCGTGAAGCAAAGCCACAAGACCCTCCTGCTCTGGGTCCTCCTGATTCTGATGTGCGTCGCGCTTTACAACGTGATCTCGGACACGGATCCGCCCCGTGCGGTGCCGTTCAGCGAGTTCGTCAACGACGTGCGCGGCGGTCACGTCGTCAAGGTCGAGGTCGAGGCGCACGACTCGAGCGGGACGTACACGTACCTGCACTCGCGCGGGACGGGGGCCGCGCGCGAGCTCGAGAAGAAGATCGCCTACGGCATCGTCGGCGACGACACGAACAAGCTGCTGCTCGATCACAACGTCAGCGTCACCTACAAGCCGAGCGAGCAGAACAGCCTGCTCACGAGCGTGTTGGTGACGTGGCTGCCGATGGTCGTGTTGCTCGTGATCTTCTTCTTCTTCATGCGGCAATTGCAGTCGTCGGGCGGCAAGGCGATGAGCTTCGGCAAGTCGCGCGCGCGCCTGCTCAACGAGTCGCAGAACAAGGTCACCTTCGCGGACGTCGCGGGCATCGACGAGGCCAAGGACGACTGCGAAGAGATCATCGCGTTCCTCAAGGATCCCAAGAAGTTCCAGCGTCTCGGCGGCCGCATCCCGAAGGGCGTGCTCCTCATGGGCGCGCCGGGCACCGGCAAGACGCTCCTCGCGCGCGCCATCGCGGGCGAGGCGGGCGTGCCCTTCTTCTCGATCTCGGGCTCGGACTTCGTGGAGATGTTCGTCGGCGTCGGCGCGAGCCGCGTCCGCGACCTCTTCGAGCAGGGCAAGAAGCACGCGCCCTGCATCATCTTCATCGACGAGATCGACGCCGTCGGCCGGCACCGCGGCGCCGGCATGGGCGGCGGGCACGACGAGCGCGAGCAGACGCTCAACCAGCTGCTCGTCGAGATGGACGGCTTCGAGTCGAACGAGGGCGTCATCATCATCGCGGCGACGAACCGCCCCGACGTCCTCGACCCGGCGATTCTTCGCCCCGGCCGCTTCGACCGCCGCATCACGGTGCCGCGTCCGGATCTCAAGGGGCGCCTCGGCATCCTGCACGTCCACACGCGCAAGGTGCCGCTCGCGCCGCCGGGCATCGACCTCGAGATCATCGCGCGCGGGACGCCGGGCTTCTCGGGTGCCGATCTCGAGAACCTCGTCAACGAGGCGGCTCTCCTCGCCGCGCGTCAGGACAAGGACGCCGTCGGGATGGTCGACTTCGAGATGGCGAAGGACAAGGTCATGATGGGCAGCGAGCGTCGCTCGATGGTCATCAGCGACACCGAGAAGAAGACGACGGCCTGGCACGAGGCCGGGCACACGCTCGTCGCGCTCCTGCTGCCGAACCACGACCCGATCCACAAGGTGTCGATCATCCCGCGCGGTCCCGCGCTCGGCGTGACGATGTCGCTCCCGCAAGAGGACCGTCTCGGCGCGAGCCGCGATTGGGCGCTCGACCGCATCTGCATGATCCTCGGCGGGCGCGTCGCCGAAGAGCTGAAGTTCCACCAGCTCACGACGGGCGCCTCCGACGACCTGCGCAAGGCCACGCAGCTCGCCCGCGCGATGGTCACCGAGTACGGCATGAGCGAGAAGCTCGGCCCGCTGAGCTTCACCGACAAGGAAGACAGCTTCCTCGGCATGGGCATGAAGCAGCGCGATTACTCCGAGGACACCGCGATGCAGATCGACGCGGAGGTCCGCGCCTTCATCGTCGCGCAGCACACGCGCGCCAAGCAGCTCATCGGCGACCACATGGACAAGCTCGACGGCATCGCGATGATGCTGCTCGAGCGCGAGACCCTCGATCGCGAGGAGATCGACGCGATCATGCAGGGCATCCCGCTGCCGCAGCGCGAGCGCATCGTCATCCCGAGCTACGCAGACAAGCAGCGCAAGGAGAAGGAGAAGCGCAAGGGCTCCATCTTCCAGCCGCGCCCGCGCGAGGTGCCCTCGGGCGGCTGAACCGACGCGGCGACGCGTCTGATCGGAATGGCGATGAAGTGTGGGGGGGAGCCGGGAGGCTCCGCGACGTCGGACACGAGCGCGCATGCTGCGGACCCGGGGCGCGAGGCGTCGTCCCGGGTCGCGTCGCGTTGGTCCGATTGCGCGCTCTGGGGCGTGCTCAACGTCACCCCCGACTCGTTCAGCGACGGCGGCCGCTTCCTCGATCTCGACGCGGCCCTCGCGCAGGGCCGCGCGCTGTGGGCCGCCGGCGCGTCGGTGGTGGACGTCGGCGGGGAGTCGACGCGTCCGCGCGGCGCCACGTACGGCGCGGGGTACGCGGCGGTGTCGGCGGACGAGGAGCGCGCCCGCGTGGTCCCGGTCGTCGTGGCGCTCGCGCGCGGGGGGGCGCGCGTCTCGATCGACACGACCAAGGGCGAGGTCGCGCGTGCCGCGCTCGAGGCCGGGGCGACTATCGTCAACGACGTGTCCTGCGGCCGAGACCCTGCGCTCCTGCGCGTCGCGGCCGAGGCCGAGGCCGACCTCGTGCTCATGCACAACCGCGGGCGCGGCGAGGTGACCCCCGAGGCCGCGTGCTACGCCGACCTCGTCGGCGAGGTGCTCGCCGAGCTCGCGGAAGCGTGCGCCCGCGCCGAGCAGGCGGGCGTGAAACGCGCGCGGGTCTGGCTCGATCCCGGGCTCGGCTTCGCGAAGACGCCCGCGCAGTCGCTCCTCTTGCTCGCGCGCGTCGATGCGCTCGTCGCGACCGGGCGGCCGGTGCTCGTCGGCGCGTCGCGCAAGTCGTTCCTCGCGGAGGCCGCCCCCGACGCCGACGGTGCGCGCCCCGCGCCCGGTGACCGGCTCGCGGCGGGCATCGCCGCTGCCGTGCATGCCGCGCGCGCCGGGGCCCGGGCGCTGCGCGTGCACGACGTGCGCGAGGTGCGGCAGGCGCTCCTCCTCGCGGAGGCGCTCCGATGATGGCCGAGTGGCTCGCGCGGGTCGCGGACTTCTTCGCGCGGTCGCCGGCGGCGGTCGCGATCGATCTCGCCGACATCGCGCTCGTCGCGTTCTTGCTCTACCGCGTGCTGTTGCTCATGAAGGGCACGCGCGCGATGCAGATGGGCATCGGGCTCGCGCTCGTCTTCGCGCTCTACCAGGCGGCGCGGCTCCTCGAGCTCGTCACGCTCTTCACGATGATGGACTCGATGATCACGTACATCGTGCTCATCGTCGTCGTCGTCTTTCAGAACGACATCCGCCGCGCGCTGACGCGCTTCGGCAGCCGCCCATGGCTGCGCGGCGAGGGCAACGCGCAAGAGACGCACGTCATCGAGGAGGTCATCAAGGCCGCGCTGCAGCTCGCGCACAAGCGCATCGGCGGGCTGATCGTCTTCGAGCGTGACGCGAGCCTCGAGGAGTTCCTCGACGAGGGGACGGAGCTCGACGCGGCGGTGTCGAAGGAGCTGCTCTACAGCGTCTTCATCCCGAGCTTCGAGAACCCGATGCACGACGGCGCCGTGGTCATCCGCGATCGCCGCGTGTGGAAGGCCGGGTGCTTCCTCCCGCTCACCGCGAGCCCGCGCATCGACAAGTCGCTCGGCACGCGTCACCGCGCGGCCATCGGCATCACCGAGGAGACCGACGCCGTGGTCGTCGTCGTCTCGGAGGAAAAAGGCGCGGTCTCGATCTGCTTCAACGGCAACATCGTCCGCAGCCTCGACGCACACAGCCTGCGTGAGGCGCTGCTCGGCCTCTTCTACAAGCGGCGCTCGACGCGGCGCCCGGGTGACCGTGCGGGCACCGCGTCCCTGCGCCCCTCGGCCACCGGGATGCTCTCCCCGCTCGCGGGGAGCAGCGCCACCGGCTCGAGCGCGGCGGTCGAGCGCCGCTCGGGGAGCGCGCCTTCGGTGCCGCCCGGCGTCGAGCGCCGCGCCGCCGTCGTCGAGCCCGCGGCCTCGGTGCCGCCGCCGCCGCGCGTGCCCTCGGCGGAGGAGCCCTCCTGATGCCCACGCGCAAGGTGCGCCCCGCCGCACGCGGGCTCCGCGCGCTCACGGACAACCTCGGCCTGAAGATCGTCGCGCTCGCGGCCGCGGTGCTGCTCTTCTCGATCGTGCATGGCGCGGGGGACCTGCAGCGGAGCGTCTCCGTGGACGTGGTGACGCTGCTGCCGCCGGCATCCGCGCGGAAGATGCTGCTCTCCGACGTGCCCGACACCGTGCGCGTCACCGTGAGCGGGCGCCGCGCGCTCGTGCAGGCGCTCGGCCGCGAGCCGCTCCCGCCCATCCAGCTCGACCTGCGCGATACCGGGCGCCGCTTCGTGAACGTCGACGCGACGCCGCTCGACCTGCCGGCGGGCCTGCGCGTGGTGCAGCTCAACCCGCCGATGCTGGAGCTCGCGTGGGCCGAGCGCGCCGAGCGCCGCCTGCCGGTCGTCGTCTCGCTCGTGGGCGCGCCGCCCGAGGGTCTCGAGGTCCGCGGTGCGCGGCGTGTCGACCCCGCGGAGGTGCGCGTCGTCGGCCCGGCCTCGGTCGTCGATCGGCTGACGGAGGTGAGCACCGCGCCGATCGATCTCGCGCGCTATGCGGCGGGCTCCCAGGACGTGCGTGTGCCGCTCGCCGCCGCGCCGCCGCACGTGACGTTCGGCGACGGCGCGCCCGTGCGCGTGACGTTCGAGTTCCTGCCGAAGCTCGAATCGCTCACGCTCCGGCGCCTGACGGTCGCGGCCGTCGGCGGCGGGCCGCGGACGGAGCTGCGGCCTGCGCGCGTTGACGTGGTGCTGCGCGGCACGCGCGACGTGGTCGCGGACTTCGAGCGGGACGTCGTCATCCCGACGATCACGGTCGGCGAGGCGGGCGCGGGCTCCGGCGCGACGATGCGGCCCGTCGAGGTGCACGGACTGCCCGAGGGGATCGAGGTCGTCTCCGTGACGCCGCCCGAAGTGCTCGTCTCGGCGACGCGCTGAGTGGGTGTGCCGAGGCCGCGCGCGGAGCGTGTGGCATGCCGCGGGGCCCGCGCCGCGCGGCGCGCACCGCATGTTTCTCTTCGTTGCGGCGTGTTTCAGCGGGGCTGATGACGGGCCGGTTTTGAGGGCGGTTCGCGGGTGCCCCGCGTTGCAGAGCGTTTCACCGGCGTCAGCCTGCGGGGGTGCCGAGGTCGCGACGTGCGGCCGCGACGATGTCGTCCGCGAGCCCGCGGATCACGCGCTCGTCCGGGCCCTCGACCATCACGCGCAGCTTCGGCTCGGTGCCGCTCCAGCGGACGAGGACGCGGCCCTCGTCACCGAGCTTCTTCTCGGCGGCGCGGATCGCGCGGGCCGCCGTCGCCATCTCGTCGAGGGCGCGCCGCTCGCGCAACGTCACGTTCACGAGCACCTGCGGGACACGCTCCATCACGTCGTGCGCGAGCTCCGAGAGCGGGCGCCCCTCGCGCAGGACGATCGCGAGGAGCTGCAGCGCCGCGACGAGCCCGTCGCCGGTCGTCGCGTGGTCGAGGAAGACGAGGTGCCCGGACTGTTCGCCGCCGAGGTTGTAGCCGTGCTTGCGCATCAGCTCGACGACGTAGCGGTCGCCGACGGCGCAGCGCGCGAGCTTGCCGCCCTCGCGCTTGAGCGCGACCTCGAGGCCCAGGTTCGACATCACGGTCGCGACGAGCGTCTTCTTCGCGAGTCGCTTTTCGCGGAGCATCCGCGTCGCGCAGAGCGCCATGACGTGGTCGCCGTCGACCTCGTCGCCGCGATCGTCGATGACGATGACGCGGTCGGCGTCGCCGTCGAGCGCGACGCCGAGATCGGCCTTGCGCTTGCGGACCTCGGCCGCGACGTGCTCGGGGTGCATCGCCCCGCAGCCGGCGTTGATGTTGCGCCCGTTCGGTTTGACGCCGATGGCGTGCACCGTCGCGCCGAGCTCGGCGAACACGGCGGGGGCGACGCGGTAGGAGGCGCCGTGCGCGGCGTCGACGACGATCTTCAGGCCCTCGAGCGAGAGGCTCTGCGGGAAGGTGCCCTTCACGAACGAGACGTAGCGGCCCCACGCGTCCTCGAGACGCTCGGCCCGGCCGACGTGGATCCCCGTCGGGCGCTTGGTGTCGAGGACCGTGCCGAGCATGAGGCGCTCGAGCTCCGCCTCCGCCTCGTCGGGCAGCTTGAAGCCGTCGGCGCCGAAGATCTTGATGCCGTTGTCCTCGAAGGCGTTGTGCGACGCGCTCACGACGATGCCCGCGTCGGCGCGCATGCTCTGCGTGATGTGCGCGATGGCCGGCGTCGGCAGCGGGCCCGAGAGGAGCACGCGGCCACCGAGCGCGCAGACGCCGGAGGCGAGCGCCGTCTCGAGCATGTAGCCCGAGATGCGCGTGTCCTTGCCGATGATGACGCGCGGTGGGCGCTTGGCGCGCTGCCGCGCCTGCCACGCGATCGCGGCCCCCAGCCGGAAGGCCGTCTCCGGGGTCATCGACCCGGCGTTGGCGAGCCCGCGAATCCCATCCGTCCCGAAGAGCTTCCTCGTCATCGTGTCCGTCGGTGGTGCGGGAATGAACGCGCATTCATCGCGACGCGCGTCATGGCTCCCAGGTGAAATCGAGCCCGAAGTTGATCGGCGGAGTGTAGGTCGTCCGGCCGACGAGGTTGTACGGGAACTGCAACTCGAGCAGGAAGCCCCCGCGCGTCGCGACGCCGCCCTCGACGAAGCCCTCGACGTAGGCGCCTTCGATCACACCGCTGAGGAAGCCGAGGTTCTCGCGGATGAAGGAGTCGACCTGGATGCCGGCGCGCAGGCGCGTCCCGACGTCGGTGGAGTCGAGCGAGATCGTGGGCAGGAACTCACCGAACTCGTTGCGCAGGCCGAGCGTGAGGATGCCACCGAGCACGCCCGTCACGAACGAGGTGGCCTGCTCGTCGGCGGCGCGCAGGTTCTGGCTCGCCTGCCCGCTCGCGTCGGCGGTGACCGAGGAGCGGCCCGTCACGAGCAGCGCGATGATCTCGCCGCGATCGCTCGACTCCGTCGACGAGAACTCGATCAGCGGGCGCGAGAGGCGGCCGCCCACGTTGACGGTGATGGTCCGCGTGCTCGCGGTGTTGAGCGCGTACACGGCGGTGATGTCGAGGGTCGGATCGAGCGCCTCGCCGCCGTCGAAGTCCATGCGCCCGGGCAGCAGCGCGAAGCGCTTGCCGAAGATCTCGAAGAAGCCGCGGCGCAGATCGACGTAGCCCGCGATGCGCAGGTCGGGGGAGCGGTACTGCACGTCGAGCTGCGCGCGGACCTGCGCGGCGAAGTCCGAGCGGCGCACCCAGAAGGGGCGCCGTGCGTCGACGCGGATGTGGAAGGGGTACGCGAGCGACGGATCCTCGGGCGCGGCGCGCTGCTCTCCGCGCACCACGATGTCCGGGTGCTCGTCAAGCTCCTGGAGGTCCTGCGCGAGCTCGTCGGGCAGCGCGACCTCGAGCGAGGACACCGTGACGCGCGCCTCGGTACGGTCGAGGGAGACCTCGGCGTCGAGGTTGGCCTCGCCCGTGAGCGTCGCGAGGACGAGCCCTTCGCGTCGAACCGGGAGCGCGCGCGCCAGCACGTCGAGGCTCGCGTGGCGGGGCACGACGCCGACGAAGTCGATCTGCCCGCGGGCGTCGATCTCGCCGTCGACGTCGCGCGCGCGGAAACGCTGAATCTCGGCGCGGTTCTCGCGGAAGATCACGCGGCCCTCGATCTCCTCGAGCCGCTGGCCGGGGCCGTCGAGCTCCATGCGCCCATCGAGCAGGGCGAGCGCACCGGACCAAGTGAGCGCGTCGCGCGTGCCCTGCGCCTGCACCGTCCCGTCGGCGGTGATCTCCGCGCCGGAGATGCCCGGGATGGCAGCGAGGAGCGGCGCGAGGTTCGCGCGCTCGAGCTCGGCGAGCAGCAGGAAGCGCGCGTCCGGATCGATGTGGGGCAGGGCGTCCGTCGGCCCCCAGCGCGCCTCCATCGTGGTCTGCAGCGCGGCGCGCGCGTCGCCGGTGAGGTACTGCAGCGAGAGGTCGGCGACGACGGCCCGCGTCGACGCGTTCACGATGAGTTCCGCGTCGGCGGGGGCGCTCTCGTTGACGCGGAGCGAGGCCACGTCGAGCACGAGGCGCGCGGTCGGCTGCGGGCCGAAGAGCCCGGACGCGACGAGCGAACCGGTGAGGACGCCGGTCGTCGTCCCGCAGACGTAGGGGAGCTCTCCCAGCTCCGCGCCGGGGAAGTTCGCCTGCACATCGATCGTGGGGAGCGCGAAGGGCGGCCCCGCCTGGGCTGCGTCCGGGAAGGCGCTCGCGGCGATCCACGCGTCGAGGGGCAGGGCGAAGGTCGCGTGCGCCTCGGCGATCGAGTCGACGCGCTCGATGAACGCGCGCGCCGTCGCGCTCACGGCGCCGTCGGCGAGCACGGCCGATGCGTCGAAGCGCGGTCGCGCGCTCTGCCCGCAGGCGAAGGCGCCGGTGTCGCCCTCCCATGCGCCGGCGGCGCGCAGCGTGCCGCGCGTTCCCCCCGCGTCTCCGCCGTTCAACGTCAGCCCCGCCTCGACGCGCAGCGGCAAGGCGCCGATGCGCTCCCGCCAGGATTCGGGGAGGCGATCGAGGCGGCGCGGGGGGACGCGCACCCGCAGCCACCACGGCTCGGTACGCAGCGTGGCGCGCGGATCGAGGCGCCCGTCGAGGACCGCGTCGAGCGGCACGGCGAGGCTCGTCGCGATGCTGGCGAGCGGTGTCCCGCCGAGGCGGAGATCGACGTCCGCGCCGAGCACGGCGCCGTCCCAGGTCGCGGCGACCGCGGCGTCGAGCGGCGGCTGCCCTGCGTAGACGAGGTCGGTGAAGCGCACGGCGCCGTTCCAGTGCGGCGACGCGAGGCTCCCGCGGAAGGCGACGCGGCCCGTGGCGGCGCCGCGCAGGTCCGGCGCGCGGTCCCCGAGCACGTCGTGGAGAAACGCGAGATCCACACGCGCGAGGTCGAGCCGCGCCTCGTATTCGCCTCCGCGGAGCGCGGCGAGGGGGGCGTCCTCGGCCGGATCGACGAGCCCGAGCACGTTGAGCGCCGCCGTGCCGTGCGTGCCGACGGTGATCTCCGTGTCGATCTCGAGCGCGCCGACGTCGTAACGGACGGCGCAGACGCCCTCGATCCCCGCGAGCCCGAGCGCGGCGCCCTCGCGCACGGCCGCCTCGAGCGAGAGGCTCGGTTGAGCCGCGTCGCCGCTCATCGCGAGGTGTGCGTCGAGGATGCCGCCGTAGCCCGCGAGCTCGGGCACGAACGGGGCGAAGGCCCCGACGTCGACGCCCTGCAACTCCGCCTCGATCTCGCGCCCCGCGCGTCGGTCGAGCGCGTAACGCCCGTGCGCCTCGAGGCGCTGTCCGCCGCTCGCGAGCAGCGCGCGCGTGAGGTCGATCGCGCGGCCCGGCGCGATGCGCAGCCCCTGGATCTGGCCGCGCCACGCGGCGCCGCGCACGGCGAGCTCGAGCCGCGGCGCGTCGATGCGTGAACGCGCTGCCATCTCGCGTGATGGTGGCGTCGAATCCAATCGCGCGCGGGTCTTCGCGGAGAGAAGCGCTCACCGCGTAACGAGTCGGGCCGCCGCGCACGGTGCCCGCGCCGTCGCCGAGCACGTAGTCGGCGACGACGAGGCCGCGCGTCGAGAGGCTCGCGGCGACCTGGGGCCGCGTTGGCTCACCGTGCACGCGGCCCGTCGCGCGGAGGCGTGCGGCGGTCACGTGAGGGACGCGCATCCCGCCGAGATCGACGCGGCCGCGCACGTCGATCGTGGGCCGCGGACCGGCGGTGACGACGGCGTGGAGGGCCGCGTCGAGCGAGGCCCGCGCCCCGGGCATGAGCCGACGCACGTTCGGATCGCGCGCGATCTGCGGAACGTGCGCGCGGACGTCGACGTCGAGCGCCCCGTCGAAGTACACGAGGCCGCGCCCCGTGACCGTCCCGCCGGCGTGGGGCATGTCGAGGCGGTCGATGCGTACGCGAGCCGGCTCGATCGCGCCCTCCGCCTCGAGGGCGGGTACCGCCCATGTCTCGTACAGCAACGGCTCGAGCGTCGCGCGGAAGGTCGGGTCCGCGAGGCCCGTCGGATCGAGCGACACCGCGACGCGGCCACGACCGCCGAGGCGCAGCGGGGGCGCGCCGTCGACGAGCTCCTCGAGCGCGAGGGCGCGGGTGCGCGCGTCGACTTCGAGCGCGACGCCGGGGCGGATGCGGGCCTCGGCGTCGACGTGCCCCGCGGCCGAGTCGAGCGAGGCGCGCGCGCGCAGATCGTCGGGCACGCCGCGCAGGCTCGCCCAGCCGCGCACCGCCTCGAGGCGCAGCAGGTCGAGGCCCGGCACGCCGATGGACGTGAGCAGCTCGGCCGAGACGGGATCGGCGTGCACGATCACCTCGACCTCCGACGCGGCGTCGGGGGCCGCGCCTGCCGGCGTGAAGACGCGAACGCGTGCGCGGGCGCGGTCGGGCTCACGCGCGCCTGCGGGCTGCGAGTCGACCGACGCGTGCAGCGTGACCGCGCGCTGCGGATCGTTGGTGATGAGCCCGTGCCCGCCGCGCAGCGCGAGGGGCGGGCGGTAGGGCGAGCGGACGTCGGCGCGGACGTCGCGGAGCCGCAGCGCGAGCGCGTCCCGCGCGAAGTCGAGGCTGCCGCGCGCGGAGACGTGCTCGGCGCGGAGGCCCGTCACGCCGGGGACGTCGCCCCACGCGAGCACGTCGTCGAGCGCGATCTCGCGGAGCCGCACGGTGGGCGATGGGCCGGGCGTGGCGCTCGTCGCGGGCGCTGCGGGGAAGAACGCGGCGGCGAGCGTCGGCGCGGGCTCGTCGCCCTCGGTGATGAGCCGCACCGCGCCGTGCGCGAGCGCGACGCGGCGCAGCACGACCTCGCCGCGCAGCAGCGCGGGTACGTCGGGCACGGCCTCGAGGCGATCGGCGACGATCACGCGGCGCCCGCGCGCGTCGTGCACGACGACGTGCCGGAGGACCACGCGGTCGAGGTCGAGGCGCTCGACGCGGCCGATCGCGAACTCGCCCGCGAGCGTCGCAGACAGCCACGCGCTCGCCGTGTCCGCCACGGCCCGGCGGAAGAGCGCCGTCTGCGCGTGCCCCACGAGCGAGGCCGCGAGCGCCAGCGCCCCGACGCCCGTCCACGCGAGCGCGCGCGCCGCCTTCCCCGCCATCAGAAGGACTCTCCGATGGTGACGTGCACGGCGCCGTTGATCTTCCACGCCTCGAACAGGAAGGTCTGCGGCGCCGGGTCGGGCGGGCAGGCCGAGGCGCGCCCGAGGCACTGCGCCCACGGCTGCCGGATGCCGAGGTCGAGGCGGATCGGGCCGATGATCGTGCGGTAGCGGAGGCCGAGGCCGAGCGTGAGCTGCGGCGCGAAGAAGCGGAACTGGCGTGTCGGGCTCACGTCTCCCGCGTCCGCGAAGAGCACGGCGCCGAGGCTCTCGGTGAGCGGCACGCGGAGCTCGAGCGAGGCCTCCCAGCGGCGCACGCCGCCGAGCTGCGCGGAGTCCGTCACGCTCGCGTCGCCGAGCTCGTGGGTCCCGCCGCCGAGCCGGATCGGGAGAAAGCCGCGGTTCGAGCTCGCGCCGCCGCCGCGCAGTCGGTACGTCTCGGGGCCGAGGCTGCCGGGGCCCGACGTCGCGGCCCGCGTCTCGTCGACGTCCGGCGTCGTGGGATCGTCGGCCGCGCCCGGGATCGTCGCCGGCAGGCGCGTTCCCGTGATCTCGAGCACACCCACCGCGAAGCGTCCCGCGAGCACGATGCCGAGCGGGAGCGGCGCGTAGGCGCGCACGTCGGGCGTCGCGCGGATGTAGCTCCACGATCCGGGGACGACGTAGCCCGCCTCCTGCAGGCCGAGCTGGAAGAAGAATCCCGCGCGCGGATTCACGGGATCGTCGCGCAGATCGAGGCGCAGCGTCTGCTCGAGGAAGGTGATGCCGTATTCGATCTGGTCGTTGGGGACCGCGGCCTGCCCGATGCGGAAGGGCGCGAAGTAGAGCCCGTGGAAGGCGGCGTTGAGGTAGAGGCGACCCGCGAGGAAGGAGCGCTCCGGGCCGACCCACGCATCGACGACGTGCCGCTGGAAGGCGCGGCCGTTGACGTCGGGGCCGACGTCGTAGCGCGCGCCGACGACGAGGTTGGTGCGCGCTTCGAAGAAGGACGGCTGCCGGAACTCGCCGAGCAGGCTCAAGCCGAGCGAGGGATCCGCCACGTCTGGGAACACCGCGCGCGAGATGACGCGCGGGCGCGCCTCGACCCGCGT
This sequence comes from Polyangiales bacterium, assembly GCA_964202905.1. Taxonomy (GTDB): domain Bacteria; phylum Myxococcota_A; class Polyangia; order Polyangiales; family JADJQN01; genus CAIUAC01. Next base: position 132,564 of record CAXNJO010000009.1, on the reverse strand, counting down.
GCGCCGCAGCCCGCCGAGGGCGTTGCGGTGCTCGAAGAAGCCGAGGAGGTGGACGTCCCAGGTGGCGTTGTTGACCTGGGTCCCGTCCGCGTTGAGGAAGGACGCGCCGTAGGGCTGACCGAGCTGCATGCCCGCGCCGACGCCGCGCCGCACGAGGTTGCCCGTGCGCGCGTTGATGACGATGCGCAGCACGCGCAGCGGGCTGCGCATGTCCGGGCGGATCTCGACCGACGAGAACGCGCCGAGCGCGAAGATCGCGCGCTGCGCGTCGTCGAGCGCGGAGTCGCTGTAGGGCGCGCCCGGGCGGATCTGCGCCGCCGCGAGCACGGGGACGGCGGGCACCTCGTCGCCGTCGAAGTGCAACTCGACCTCGCCGAAGACGCACGAGAGCCCCGGGTGCACGTCGTAGACGACCTTCGCGAGGCGGCGTCCCGCGTCGATCGTCACGCGCCCCTCGATCGTGGCGCGCGCGTAAGACGCCTCGCGCAGCGCGCGCAGCAGCGCCTTCTTGTCGGCGTCGTAGGTCGCCTCGTCGAAGCGATCACCGATCTCGAGCGACGGCAGCGCCGCGAGCGCCTCGCGCAGAGACGCGGGCAGCCCGACGGTGCCATCGACCCGCAGGAGTCCCACGGTGATCGGCTGGCCCTCGTCGACCCGCAGCCGCAGCCGCACGCGATCGTCGTCGGGTGTCGGCGCGACCTCGTCGGGCGGATCGACGCTCGCCTCGACGACGCGCGCGTCGTAATAGCCGCGCGCGCGGTACCAGCGCTCGACGCGGTCGACGTCGCGCTCGAAGATCGTGCGGTCGTAGAGCGGCCACGGAGTCCACGGCCACGTCCAGAGCCCGGCGCGCAGGCGCGGCGCGTCGAACTCGGGCTCGCCGCACTCGGGGCTGGGGTTCGGGCTGATGTTCAGGGCGAACGCGGCCCGCGCGCGCGTCGCGAGGCAGGCCGCGAGGGCCTGCTCGTCCATCGCCTCGACGCCCTCGAAGTCGAGCGCGGTCACGCCCCGCCGCCCCGCGGGGACGCTCGCACAGCCGGCGGCGGCGAGGGCCGTCGCGAGCGCGAGCGCGGTCGCGAGGCGCCTCTGCGGGGCGCGGGGCGTCCGTGACGCTGCGGGGCCTTTCATGCGGGGTTCACGGGGGTGGTTCGCTCAGGGCGGGGGCACGTCGGCGCGCTCGCCCGGCGACGCGCCGCGTCGCGTCGCGTGAACGTACCGCTTCCGACCCGGGCGTAGGTACTTCCCCGACGCCTTCCTGCCCGCGCGCGGGTGCGCGGCGCCGGGGCGTGCGGAGATATCGTTTTCGACGCTGCGCGGCTATCCTGCGTCGCGTCGGTGGTGCCAGTCGGCGCGGCCGCGGGTGCATCGCGCACGAGCAGAGGAGAGATCGATGGCCGGCGAGCGAGACGACGGCGGGGCGCGCAGCGGGCGCCGGAGCGTGCTGGGGGTGCTTGCGGGGCTCTCCGCGGCCGGCGCGGGGGTGCTGTGGCTGGTGCCCGCCACGCGCTACCTCGCCGATCCGCTGTCGCGGCGCATGTCCGGCGCGAGCCGCTGGAAGCGCGTCGCCCGGTTCGCGGATCTGTCCGCCGAGGCGCCGGTCGCCTGTGCGGTGGTCGGAGAGCGCGTCGACGCGTGGACGCGCTCACCGGCGCAGCGGCTCGGCACGGTGTGGCTCCGCCGCAAGGGGGAGCGCGGCCTCGTCGCGCTCCAGGCCGAGTGCCCGCACCTCGGCTGCAGCATCCAGCACGAGCCGACGGCGCACCGCTTCGCCTGCCCGTGCCACGAGAGCTTCTTCGACCTCGAGGGCAAGCAGACGAGCGGGCCGTCGCCGCGCGGCATGGACGCGCTCGAGGCGCGCGTCACGCCCGAGGGCGACGTCGAGGTGAAGTTCGCGCGTTTTCGCACGCAGACGCGCGACCGCGTGGAGCTCGGCTGACCTTGGGCATCCTCGACTGGCTCGATGGGCGCACCGGCTACCGTGCCCTGACCCGGGCGGCCCTCGACGAAGAGATCGCCGGAGGCGCGCGCTGGGCCTACGTGTTCGGCAGCGGCCTCGCCGTCGTGCTGCTCTCGCAGCTCGTGACCGGCCTGCTGCTCATGGTCACGTACACGCCGTCCGTCCACGACGCGTGGTCGAGCGTCTTCTACGTGCAGCACCGCGTCACTGCGGGCTGGTTCATCCGGGGCCTACACCACTACGGCGCGTACGCGATGATGCTCGTCATGGGCCTGCACATGCTGCAGGTCGTCGTGTACGGCGCGTACAAACGGCCGCGCGAGGTGGGCTGGTGGGCGGGCCTCGCGCTGCTCGCGCTGCTCGTCGGGATGGGCGTCACGGGCTACCTGTTGCCCTGGGATCAGAAGGGGTATTGGGCGACGACGGTCGCGACGAACATCGCCGGGAGCACGCCGTTCGTCGGGCCGATGATCCGCGACCTCGTCGTCGGCGGCCCGGAGTACGGGCAGAGCACGCTCACGCGGATGTTCGCGCTCCACGTCGGCGTCCTCCCCGGGCTCGTCGGGTTGGTGCTGGTCGCGCACGTCGCGCTCTTCCGTCGGCACGGCCCCACGGCGCCGGCGGGCGCGGACCTCGCGCGGCGGGAGCGCTATTTCCCCGCGCAGATCGGGCGTGATCTGCTCTTCGCCGTCGCCGTCCTCGCGCTCGTCGCGCTCGCGACGGTGCGGATCGGCGCGCCGCTCGACGCGCCCGCGGACCCCTCCATCGTCTACCCGCCGCGCCCGGAGGCCTACTTTCTCTGGCTCTACGAGCTGTTGAACCTCGTCCCCGGTGAGCTCGAGATCCTCGTGACGCTCGGGCTGCCGGTCGTCGGCGGCGGGCTGCTCTTCGCGCTGCCCTTCTTCGACCGCCGGCCGACGACGCGCGTGCGCGACCGGCTGCCCTTCGTGCTGCCCGTGCTCGTCGCGGCCGTGGCGATCGTCGCGCTCACGGACGTCTCCCTGCGCGCCGACGCGAACGACCCCGAGTATCAGGCGCAGCGCCGCGACGCCGACGCGCGCGCGGCGCGTGCCGTGGCCCTCGCGCGGAAGGGGATCCCGCCCGGCGGCCCGCTCGCGATGCTCGACGACGACCCGCTCACGCGCGGCGCCGACCTCTTCGCCGCGCACTGCGCGGGCTGCCACGTCCTCGACGGCGAAGGGGAGCGCTGGGCGCCGGAGCACACCGGGCTCGGCTCCCGCGCGTGGCTGCGCGGGCTGCTGCACGACCCGGACGATGCGCGCTACTTCGGCCTCACGGGCCTCGTCGGCATGCCCAGCCAGGACCGGCTCGGCGAGGCGCAGCTCGCGGGCGTGACCGAGTACGTGTTCTCGCTCGGGCACGAGCCGCAGGACCCGCCCTTCGACGCCGCGCTGGCCGCTCAGGGCCAGCGCGTGTTCGAGACCAAGTGTATGAATTGTCACGCCTTTCAGGGTGACGGCGACTACCTCGCGGAGGGCGGCCCCGACATGACGGGCTACGGCTCGCGCACCTGGCTGCTCCGGCAGACGGCGGACCCGGCGCGGCACTACGGCGAGGCGAACGAGATGCCGCCGTACGGCGAGGACCTCAGCGAGCACGACCTGCGCATGCTGGCCGCCTTCCTGCGCTTGCAGCGCTTCGCGTCGCCGCGGGACGGGGCGCTCGTGCCGCCGCTCGACGACGCGCAGCGCGCCGCGCTCGCCGAGCACGCCCAGAAGGCGCGCGCCGCGGTCGAGTAGCGCACGCCGTCACGCGAGCGTCGAGCGGAGCGAGAGCACGGGGCAGTGCGCGTGCCGGACGACGCGCTCCGCCACGGACCCGATCAGCATGCGCGCGAGCCCGGTGCGGCCGTGCGTCGCGACCACGATGAGGTCGACGTTCGCCTGCTCGGCGTGGACGCAGAGCGTGTCCGCGGCGCTGCGCCCCCGGAGGAGCCGCACCTCCACCTGCGGGACCCCGGCGAGCTGGGCGTCGCGGATCCGCTCGAGCTCTGCCTGGAGCCGCCGCTCGTAGCCTTGCGCCACCTCGAACTGCTCGGCCGTCGTCAGCTGGGAGGTGGCCGTGGGCGTGAGCGGCGTGGGGTCGAAGACGTGCGCGAGCGTGACCCGCGCGCTGAATGCGCGCGCGAGCGTCGCCGCCGCGTCGATGGCGAGCAAGGAGGCCGGGGAGAGGTCGGTCGCGACGAGGATGTGCCGAGTGAAGGTCGTCATGGGGGCTCCGTGAGGCCCGCGGAACGGGCCGACTCAGCGTGCGTCGAGGGGGGCTTCGTGGGGGTCTTCGAGCGCGAGTGGACCGCGGGGTGCTCGGGCGAGGCGGAGGTGCGCGTTGGCGTCCGCGCGGGCGACGAGCACGCTGCCGTCCGCGAGTCGCAGGGCCAGCAGCGCGCCGGGGCGCGACGTACGCCCGCCCGGCCCGTAGGCCACCACGTCCGCGACGTCGTCGCGCGGAGGCAGCGCTGGGGCGGCGCAGGCGCGGGCGACGTCGGGCGAGGGATCGCGCGCCGTACAGCCCTCGAGCGCGTCCGTCACGTCGGCCCCCGGGAGCGCGCCGGCGGCCCCTGCCGCGCCGAGCCAGCGCGCCGCCGCGACTCGCACGGCTTCGGCGTGCGCGGGGCCGAGCAGCGCGCGCGGGTCGACCGCCGGAGACGTGCACGCGCCTCGCGTCGAGCGCGGCGAGCGCGGTCGCCGCGTTGGCGCGCACGTACGGATCGCGCGCACCGAAGAGCGCGCAGAGGCGCTCCGCGGCCCGGGGTACGCCGGCGACGCGCGCCGCGTCGCGCGAGCCGCGCGAGCGCAAACGCGGCCGCGGCGGAGCTCGGCCAGCGCGCGCGCGTCGCTGCGTCGAAGAGCGAGCTCGGCGTCGGAGGCGCCGCCGTGCTCGCCGAGGCCGCCGAGCGCGGTGAGCGCGAGCGCCGGGTCGTCGATGGCGGCGCGCAGGGCGTCGACCGCGCGCGGATCGGCGAACGCGGCGAGCGCGCGGAGGGCCGCCGTGCGGCGCGACGCGGCGGGCTCTCGCGCGAGGGTGAGCAACCCCGGGAGCGACCCGGGATCGGCCGCGACCGCGAGCGCATCGAGCGCACGCGCGGAGAGGCCCGCGTCGTCGCTCCGCGCGGCACGAAGCAGCGCCGCGAGGGGCGCCGCGCGCTCGGTCTCCGGGCCCGCCGCGGCCCGGTGCGTCGCGAGCATCCCGCCGAGCGCGACCGCGAGCGCGTGGCGGTCCGCGGGCGCCGTGCCCGAGAGCCGCGCTGCGATCGCAGCGAGCACCGCGGGATCGGGGCTGCGGGCGAGCGCGACGGCCGCCTCGAAGCGCACGCGCGCGTCGCGATCGTCGAGGAGACGTGCGAGCTGCGCGGCGCCGGTCGGGTCGCCGAGCGCGCCGAGAGCGCGTGCCGCGGCGAGGCGCAGCGACGCGTCGGCGCTGGCCAGCAGCGGCGCGAGCGTCGGCGCGGCGCGGCGCGCCGCGACACGGCCGAGCAGCGTCACGACGTCGGCGCGGCGTTCGCGCGGCACGCGCCCGAGCGCGGCGATCAGCGGATCGGCGGCGCGTCCATCGGCCGGCGCGCGATCGAAGTAGGCCGACAGCGCGTCGAGCGCCGCGGCCGCACGCGCGTCGTCCTCGTCGCCGAGCGCCTCGAGCAGCCGCACCAGCACGGCGTCCCCGCCGGCGAGCGCGAGCGCGCGCAGCAGCGGCGCCTCGGCTCCGCGCGCGGACTCTCGCGCCCGCGCTCCCGGGGAGAGGCGGGCGCGCGCGGCGTCGAGCGCGTCGACCGCCCGAGCGAGGGCCGGACCCGCCGCGTCGATCGGGCCGTCCTCGGCGAGCCGCGCCAGCGTGCGCGTGATCGCGGTCGGCGCGACGCCGCGGTCGAGGCCGGCCGCGAGCGCGGTGAGGACCGATTCCCGTGGCGCTGCAAGGCGGCGCCGCCGCAGCGGTGGTCGCCGCGGCGCGTCGGCGCGCCAGCGGCCCCGGGCGTCGCGCGCGACGCCGCGCGAGCAGCGCGAGGCCTCCGCGGCGATCGACGCGGTGTCCGGATCGGCGAGCGCGCCGACCGTGGCCTCGAGCGCGCGCGGCCCCGCCTCGGCGTGGGCGCCGTGCGCGCCGAGCGCGGCGACGAGCGCCCGCTTGGCGCGGGGCCCTCGACCTCGAGCCGCTCGGCGAGCGCGTCGATCGCCGCCGCCGTGCCGAGGCGTCCAAGCGCGCCGATCGCCGCGAGCCGCGCGTCCTCGTGATCGTCGCGCAGTCCCTGCACTAGCGGCGTGACGCCGCGCGCGTCCCCGAGCGTGCCGAGCGCGGCGAACACGGCGGCCCGCACCTCGGGCGTCGCGTCTCGCGCGCGACCGATCAGCGGCACCGTCGCGCGACCGTCGCGCAGCGCCCCGAGCGCGACCGCCGCGTCCACGCGCACCTGTGGGTCGTCGTCGTCGAGGCGCCCGAGCAGCGGGACCACCGCCTCGGCGCCGCCGAGCGTGGCGACCGCCCCCACCGCCGCGCGTCGCACGCGGGCGTCGCCGTCCCCGAGCGCGCGCACGAGCCGCGCGTGGTGCGCCGCGTCGCCGATCCGTCCGAGCGCGCGTGTCGCCGCCGCTGCGTCGCGCGACGTCGGATCATCCAGCCACTCGATGAGAATCGGCGTGGTTTCGAGGAGTTGCAGCTGCCCTGCGACGTCCGCGGCCTCGAGCCGCACCGTCGCGTCTTCGTCCGCGAGCGCGCGGCGCAGCGGCTCCCGCACCGCAGCGGCGGGGTGACTCGCGAGCTGCCGCACGACCTCGCGCCGTCGCGACGCATCGCCCGACGCGAGCTCCGCCTCGAGCCGCGCGAGCCGCCCCTCCCACTCGAACCCGAGCGAGAGCGCGCCGAGCAGCGCGAGCACGATCGCGGTCCGAGTTCGCACGTCCCGTTTGTACACCGCGTCCGGCGTGCGGGCACCGCGGCGTTGCCGGCCGTCGCACCACCTCGGCCCGCTGCTAGGCTGCGCGCCCATGCGTCGCCGCCTCGCGCCTCGCTCGCTCGCCGGGGCCCGCCTCGCCCGCTCGCTCGGAGGCGTCGGCCTCGCGCTCGCGCTGCTCGGCGCGCTCGCGCTGCTGCCCGGCGTGAACGACCTCGCGCGCGCCGCGCCGAACGGAGGCGGTGCCCGCGCCTTCCTCGGCATCGCGACCGAGCCTCGGTCCGCGGGGCTGGTCGTCGTCGAGGTCGTGCCCGGCTCGCCCGCTGCGCTCGCGGGGCTCCGCCCCGGCGACACGCTCGCGCGCATCGAGGACGCCTCGCCGCGGACGCACGACGAGCTCGCCGCGCTCGTCGCGGCCTGGGTGCCCGGGCGCGCGGTGAGCTTGCAGGTGCGCCGCGGCAGCAGCATCAGCACGTTGCGCGCGACGCTCGCCGCCGCACCGCGCGACGCCGCGCCCGGCCCCGCGACGCTGGTGGGCGGCCCGGCGCCGGCCGTGCAGGCCGAGCGCCTCTCGGGGCCCGACCCGGCGAGCCTCGAGGCGCTGCGCGGGCGCGTCGTCGTGCTCGACTTCTGGGCGACCTGGTGCGGGCCCTGCCGGCGCATCATGCCCGAGCTCGACCGCCTGCACCGCGCGCACCACGCGCAGGGGCTCACCGTCCTCGGGCTCACCGACGAGCGCGCCGAGCGCGTCCGCGCCCACCTCGCGCGGTCGCCAGTGACCTACACCATCGCGCGTGACGTGGATGGCGCGGGCCGTCGTTTCGGGGTGCGGGCGGTGCCGACGCTCGCCGTGCTCGACCGCGGCGGCCGCGTCCGCGAGCTGTTCGTCGGCGCGGACGGCGCCTCGCTCGCGCGGCTGCGCGCCCTCGTCGAGCAGCTCCTGCGCGAGCCGGCACCGTAGGTCCGCGATGGCGCTCGACACCGTCCTGCACGAGTTCGTGTCGACGGCCCGCCGCGCCGGCCTCGCGCTCTCGCCCGTCGAGGCGATCGACGTCGAGCGCGCGGCGATGGCCGTCGGGGTCGGGCGACGGGACGACCTCAAGGCCGCCCTCCGCGCGGTCATGCTCAAGTCCGCGGACCAGCGCGCGGTCTTCGATCGGGCGTTCGACGCGTTCTTCGCCGCGGACGGCCGCGCGCAGGGGAACCTCTACGATCGCCTGCGCTCGCAGGGCTTCACGGAGGCCGAGATCGGCGCGCTCGACGAGGTGCTCGAGGCCCTCGGCGCGCGGCAGGAGGCGGGCGCCGCAACCGGCCTCGCGGCCCTCGTGGCGGGCGGGGGCGCGCTCGATCACCTGCTCTCGGTCGCGGGCCGCGCGGCGCAGCTCGAGCGCATGCAGGCCCCGATGCAGGTCGGCTATTTCACGATGCGCGTGCTCGACGCCGCGGGGATCCCGCGGGCGCAGACGGAGCTCGGCGCGGTGCGGTCGCGGCTCCGCGACGCGCTCGGCGCACGCGGCGACGCGCTCGTCGACGCGGTCTCCGCGGAGCTCGAGAAGTTCCGGCACGTCGCGCGGAGCTTCGTGCAGGACGAGCTGCGCCGCCGCACCACGACGCAGCGCGACGATCTGCGCCGCGCGCGCCTCGAAGAGCGGGCCTTCGCGCAGCTCGATCGCGACGAGGTCGCCCGCGTGATGGCCGAGGTCGAGCGCCTCGCCGAGCGGCTTCGAGGACGCCTCGCCGTGCGTCGCCGCCGCGCGCGGCGTGGCCAGCTCGACGTGCGCCGCACGCTGCGCGCCTCGTTCCGCACGGGCGCGCTGCCGTTCCGCCCCGTGCTGCGCCGCCGCCGCCGCGATCGCCCGAAGCTCGTGCTCCTCTGCGACGTCAGCGACTCCGTGCGTACGGCCGCGCGCTTCCTGCTCGTCCTCGTGCACGGCGTGCAGGAGGTCTTCGCGCGCACGCGCTCGTTCGTCTTCGTCTCCGATCTCGCCGAGACGACGGAGCTCTTCGCCACGAACCCGCCCGAGCGTGCGATCGCGCTCGCGTACGGCGGCAGCGTCGTCAGCGTCGCGGCGAACAGCCATTACGGCGCGGCCTTCGCGCAGCTGCTCGCGCGGCACGTCGACGCGCTCGATCCGCGCACCACGGTCGTCGTGCTCGGCGACGGGCGCAACAACTACAACGACCCGAACACCGAGGCGCTGCGCGAGGTGCGCCGCCGCGCGGGTCGCGTGCTCTGGTTCAACCCCGAGCCCCCCGGCGCGTGGGGCTTCGGCGACAGCGCGATGAAACTCTACGAGCCCCTCTGCGACGCGTCGCATCCGGTGCACGACCTCGCCTCGCTGCGCCGTGCGGTCGAGCACCTCGTGCGCGGCTGACCGCTGCCCCGCGTGCGCTACTATCGGGGCCGTGTCCAAGCCCCATGCCCCCGCGCCCACGCTCCGCGCCCTGCCATCCCAGGGTGTTCCGCACGCCGATCTCCTCGCGTCGCTCCGCGCGCTGCACGACGGCGACGTCGACTGGAAGGACGGCCGCGTCTTCAGCCTCGTCTACCACGGCGGTGATGCGCACTCCGCGTTCCTGAAGGAGGCGCACGCCCAGTTCTTCTCGGAGAACGGGCTCAATCCGCTCGCGTTCCAGAGCCTCAAGCGCATGGAGAAGGACGTCTCGCGCATGACCGCGACGATGCTCCGCGGCGACTCGAACGCGGTCGGCACCATGACCTCGGGCGGCACCGAGTCGCTGCTCCTCGCGGTCAAGACGTACCGCGATCTCGCCCGCAAGAAGCGCCCCTGGATCCGGCGTCCGAACCTCGTGCTCCCCATCAGCGCACACCCCGCGTTCGACAAGGCGGGCCACTACTTCGGCGTGCGCCTGAAGAAGGCGCCGCTCGGCCCCGACATGCGCGTGGACGTCGCGAAGCTCGCGCGCCTCGTCGACCGCAACACCGTGATGATCGCGGCGTCGGCGCCGCAGTACCCGCACGGCGTGATCGACCCGATCGCCGAGATCGGCGCGATCGCCGAGCGCAAGGGGGTCCCGTTCCACGTCGACGCGTGCGTCGGCGGCTTCTTGTTGCCCTTCCTCGAGCGGCTCGGTCTGCCCGTTCCGGCGTGGGATTTCCGCGTCCCCGGCGTGACGAGCATCTCGGCCGACGTGCACAAATACGGCTACGCCGCGAAGGGCGCGTCGACCATCACGTACCGCTCCATCGACTACCTCAAGCACCAGTTCTTCGTCGCGACGGATTTTCCCGGTGGCATCTACGTGTCGCCGTCGATGCCGGGGACGCGGCCCGGTGGTCCGATCGCCGCGGCGTGGGCGGGCCTGCAGGCGCTCGGCGACGAGGGCCTCACCGCGCTCGCAGCGAGCTCGTGGAAGGCGACGCGCGCCCTCCGCGACGGCATCGCCGCGATCGACGGCTTGCGGCTCGTCTCCGACGATCCGACGACCATCGTCTGCTGGGCCTCGTCCGACCCGGCCATCGACACCTTCGCCGTCGCCGACCAGCTCGAGGACCGCGGCTGGCTCGTCGACCGGCAGCACCGTCCGACGACGGTGCACCTCACGGTCATCGCCCACCACGAGCCCATCACCGAGCGCTACCTCGCGGATCTCCGCGCCTCGGTCGACTTCGTGCGCGCGCACCCCGAGTACCGTGCGCGTGGCAACGCCGCGATGTACGGGCTCGTCGCGCGGCTCCCGGTGCGCGGCGCGGTGCGCGTCGCCGTCGAGAAGATGGTCGAGCAGATGTATGGCCCCGACGACGCGCAGGCCGGCGCCGAACCCGGACGCGACGGCCCGCTCGGCGCGCTGCTCGAGAAGTACGGCGAGCGCGCGCTCGGCGCCCTCGACAAGCTCGACGCGCTGAAGAGCCGCGTGTTCGGGGGGGACGAATGAGCTTCATCGAGGGGCTCGGCTCCGGGGGCGCCCTCGACGCGGCGCTGCTCGGGCGCCTCGTCCGCGCCGTCGGGCGGCGCGTCGGCGGCGAGCTCGGTGAGGCCGCGCGCGACGCGGTGCGCAGGCTCGATCCCCACGGCCCGGGCCGCGGAACCCGCGTGATTCGCCTCGCCTACGGGCGCATCAACCAGGAGACCAACGCCTTCTCCCCCGTCCTCACGACGACCGACGACTTCCGCCAGACACACTTCCACGAGGGCGACGACCTCGCCGCGCGCTGCCGCTGGCTCGGCACCGAGGCCTCCGGTTTCGCTCGGAACGCCGAGCTCTCCGGCTTCGTCGCGGGCGTCGTCGCGGCCGCCGAGGAGCGCGACGTGCGCGTGGAGCTCGTGCCGTTGCTCTCCGCGTGGGCCGTGCCCTCGGGGCCGCTCACGCGCGCCTGCTTCGACGAGCTCGTCGAGCGCATGGCGGCGCACCTGCGCGCAGCCGGGCCGATCGACGGCCTCTACCTCGCGCTGCACGGCGCGATGGGCGTCGCGGACCTGCCGCTCGCGCCCTCCGAGGGGCCCGAGAGCGAGATGCTGCGGCGCCTGCAGGCGGTGATCGGTCGCGACGTCCCCATCGCCGTGAGCCTCGATCTGCACGGCAACGTGACGCGCGGCCTCGTCGATCGCGCCTGCATCGTGCAGGGCTATCGCACCAACCCGCATCGCGATCACGCGGCCATCGGCGCGCGCGTGGGCCGCCTGTTGCTGCGCACCGTGCTCGGCGAGATCCGCCCGCGGATCGCGTGGCGCAGCCTGCCGATGCTGCTCGGCGGCTCGCCCACGCTCGACTTCTGGCCGCCGCTGCGCGCGATCTTTCGCCGCATGGACGAGCTCGAGGCGTCCGACCCGCGCGTGCTCGCCGCCACCGTGATGACGGTGCATCCGTGGAACGCGCACCGTGAGCTGGGTTGGTCGACGCTCGTCGTCACCGACGACGCGCCGGACCTCGGCGAACACCACGCCGAGTCGCTCGCCGAGCTCTGCTGGGCCGTGCGCGACGCGCTCCCGCCCACGTTCGCGACGCCGGTCGAGGCCATCGCGGCGGCCCGCACCGTGCGGCGCATCCCGCTCCGCGTCGCCGTGCTCGCGGACGCGTCCGACGTCGTCTCGGCGGGTGCGCCCGGCGAGAACACCGCGCTGTTGCGCGCGCTTCTCGACGAGGGCGCGGGCCTCGTGAGCTACGTGCCGCTGCGCGATCCCGAGACCGTCGAGCGCCTCTGGCGCGAGCACCGCGTCGGCGACACCGTGGAGGTCACGCTCGGCGGCAAGCTCGACCCGCGCCGCGCCGCGCCGCTGCACGTCCGCGCCGAGCTCATCGGGCTGCCGCGCGCGCACGGCGTGGACCGCATGGCGGTGCTGCGCATCGGTGACGTGCGCGTGGTCGTCGTCGAAGGCCCTGCGCTCGCGATCAGCCCCGCTTTCTATCGCAACGCGGGCCTCCGCATGCGCGACGCGAACGTCGTCGTCGTGAAGAATTTCTTCCCGTTCCTGCTGTTCTTCGCGCCCTACGCGGCCCTCGTCCGCTACGTGCGCACGAGCGGTGTGACCGACTTCGACATCGCCCGCGAGCTCGAGTTCGCGGGTCCCGTCCACCCGAAGGACGCGCCGAGCGGCTGGCGCGAGGCCGACGGGCGGCGGCGCGCGCTCGCGCTCGGTGCGCCCTGAAAAGCGGCGTGTTGGCGCACCGGTGGGCCACGGCCGCGCGGCGCGACGCGCGTGCTAGCTTCGCCCGCGCACCATGAAGCGCTTCCTCGTCCAGACGTTCGGCTGCCAGATGAACGCGCACGACTCCCGGCGGATCGAGGAGGTGCTCGAGGCCGACGGCTGGGAGGCGACCGACGAGTCCGCGCTCGCCGACCTCGTGCTCTTCAACACGTGCAGCGTCCGCGAGAAGGCCGAGCACAAGCTCCGCAGCGCCGTCGGTTGGCTGCGTCCGCTCAAGGACGCGCGCCCCGGGCTCGTCATCGCGGTCGCGGGCTGCGTCGCGCAGCAGGAGGGCGAGAAGCTCCTCCGCGACATCGGGCACATCGACCTCGTGCTCGGCCCGGACAACATCCCCGAGCTCCCCGCGCTCGTCGAGGCGCTGCGCGATGGCGCGCCCCCCATCGCGCGGACGGTCTTCGACCTCGAGACGCCGCAGTTCCTGCACGCCCGGCCGCGGGGGGACGCGCGCCGCGAGACGAGCGCGTTCGTCACGGTGATGAAGGGCTGCGACGAGCGCTGCTCGTTCTGCATCGTGCCGACGACGCGCGGCCCCGAGCGCTACCGCGCCGCCGACGACATCGTCGCGGAGGTGCGCGCGCTCGCCCGCGGCGGCGTGCGCGAGGTGACGCTCCTCGGCCAGACGGTCAACAGCTGGTACGACCCAGGCCCCTCCGGGGAGACGCTCGACCTGCGCGAGCGACGCCGCACCGAGTCGCACTTCGCGGGGCTGCTGCGCCGCATCGCCGAGGAGGTGCCGGAGTTGCTGCGCCTCCGCTACACGTCGCCGCACCCGCGCCACGTCACGCCCGCGCTCGTCGCCGCGCACGCGGAGCTCGCGCTCCTCCCCGTGCACGTGCACCTGCCCGTGCAGTCCGGCTCGGATCGCGTGCTCAAACGCATGATCCGCCGCTACTCGCGCGAGGAGTACCTCGCCCGCGCGGCTGAACTGCACGCGTCCCGCGCGGGCCTCACGCTCTCGACGGACATCATCGTCGGCTTCCCCGGCGAGACGGAGGAGGACTTCCTCGAGACCCTCTCCCTCGTGCGCGAGGCGGGCTTCGTCGCGGCCTTCGGGTTCAAGTACTCGCCCCGCCCCCACACGCCGGCCCTCGCGCTCGGTGACGACGTCCCCGAGTCCACGAAGGACGACCGGCTCGCGCGGCTCTTCGCGCTCGTCGAGCAGCAGCAGCAGGCGCACCTCGCGTCGCTCGTGGGTCGCAGCGCGGAGGTGCTCGTCGAGGGCCCCTCGCGTGACGGATCCGGCCGTTTCGCGGGGCGCAGCGAGCGCCACGAGATCGTGCACGTCGAGGCGCCCGCCGGCGTCGACCCGACGGGCACGCTCGTGCGCGCCGAGATCGTGGGGGCGTTCAAGCACTCGCTTCTCGGCCGCATGGAGGGGGGCGTCGTGCTGCCGGTCTCGCCTCGCGCGAAGCAGCCTCGAGTGCGCCTCGACGTCGTCGGTGGAGATCCCGGCGTCTCCTGACCGGGCGCGCTCTCGCCCGCGCCCCGCTCTCGCCCGCCCGCGCGGTTCCGCTTGCCACCGCGCCCCGCGCGCGCGACACCGGCGCGCGATGTCCTACGTCCGAATCCCCTACCGCGGCGTCCTGCCCACCGTCCACCCCACCGCTTTCGTCGCGCCGACGGCGACGCTGATCGGCGACGTCACCATCGGGCCCGGCGCGTCCATCTGGTTCGGCGCGGTCCTGCGCGGCGACGTCGCCCCGATCGTCATCGGTGCGCGCACCTCCATCCAGGACAACAGCGTCGTTCACGCGACGGGCGGCCTCAGCGCGACCACGGTCGGCGAGGACTGCACCGTCGGCCACGCCGTCACGCTGCACGGCTGCGTCGTCGGTGACCGCGTGCTCGTCGGGATGGGCAGCATCGTGCTCGACAACGCGCGGATCGAGGACGACGCGATCCTCGGCGCCGGCTCGCTCGTCACGCCCAATGCCATCCTGAAGGGTGGCTTCCTTTCGCTCGGGCGCCCGGCGAAGCCCGCGCGCCCGCTCACCGACCACGACCGCCTCCTCGTCGCCGAGGCGGCGAACCTGTACGTCGGCTACGGGCGCGAGTATCTCTCCGGGAAATAGGGCGTTTCGGGCGCTCAGCCCTCGACGCACTCGCCGGTCGCGGCGTCGCACACCTCGAGCGAGCCCGCGAAGAACTCGCGGCAGAAGCGGTTTCCGCCCACGAAATTGCAGCGCGGACCGCAGAGGCTGAACGAGCGTGTCCAGCAGCTCGTCTCGATGCTGCCGACGCCCGCGCAGTCCGCGTCGCTGAAGCAGCGGCACGCGAAGAGGTCGAAGTTCGGATCGCCGTCGCCCGGCGTGTCGTCGACCCCGTTGCAGCACTCGCCCATGGGGCCGAATCCGCGGCAGTCGTTGTCGCTGCAGTCACGCCGCCCGTCGCCGTCGTCGTCCACGAGGTTCGTGCACGCGGCGATCCCAATCTCGCGCGTCACCGTGCCGCCGTCGCCCGGCGGCGGGGGAGGGGGTGGAGGTGGCGGAGGCCCACCGCATACGGGATTGACGGCGCAGACCATGTCGCGACAGTCGGCGGCGCCGTTGCAGTCGTTGTCGCGGCGGTCGTCACAGATCTCGTCGACGCCGGGGCGGATCGCGGGGTTCGAGTCGTCGCAGTCGTCGCCGCCGCACGCGGCGTTGAGCGCACCGTCGCGGTCGTCGTCGCGCGGCGTCGCGACGCAGCCCTCGCCCTCGACGCACACATCGCTCGTGCAGTCGTCGCCGTCGTCGCACTCCGCGTCGCTGCGGCAGCCGATGGGCCCGAGGTCACTCCCCGGACCCGCGTCGCGCCCCGGTCCTCCATCCCGTCCGCCGCCATCGCTGCTCGCGTCGCGACCGGGGACGCTGCCGTCTTCGGTGCCGTCGGTGAGCGGCGTGCGCGCGCCGCATCCGAGCAGGGTTCCGACGAGCGCGAACAGACACAGCGACGAGACGCGGAAACGCGAGAGACGCATGGGACCTCGGTGGACGAAGTGAAGACGAAACGCCGGCGAGCATAGCGCACCCGCGCGCGGGTACGGCTGCGCTCAACCCGCGTGCTGCGCCACGATCGCGAGGCCGATCGCGAGCAGCACGAGCCCCCCGATCGCGTCGAGCGTCGCCCCGAATCGCGCCCCGAAGCGTCGCCCGACGTAGAGCGAGGCGAGCGTGACCACGAAGGGCACGCCACCGATGATCGACACCGCGAGGGGGATCGGCACGCCGAGCAGCGGCAGCGAGAAGCCCGCGCCGAGCGAGTCGACGCTCGTCGCCGTCGCGAGCGTGAGGAGCGCGCCGAGCCGGAACGGGTCGGCGGCCGCGGGCGGCGTCGCGCCGTCGCGCTGCGCGACGCGCCGCTCACGGGCCTCCCAGAGCATCTTGCCCCCGATGAACGCGAGCATCGCGAAGGCGATCCAGTGATCGATCGCCGCCACCCAGCGCGCTGCGGCCTGCCCGACGAGCACGCCGAGCAGCGGCATCCCCATGTGGAACGCGCCGAAGGTCGCGGCCATCCGCAGGGCGTCGCCGAGCCGCAGCGCGCGCGCACCGAACCCGACGGAGAGCGCGACCGCCGCCGTGTCCATCGAGAGCCCGAGCGCGAGCGCGATCACGGCGAGGAGCGCCACGCCGCGCAAGGAATCACATCGCGGCGCGGCTTGCCAGCGCGGCGCTGCGCGGCGCTGAATCACCATTCAGCGTTCGGGAGCGAGGCCCGGCAGCCGGCGCACGGGCACGAGGAGCAGCAGGAACGCCGCCGAGAGCGCAGCGCCGAGCCCGAAGACCGCGCGGAACCCGAGCGCGTCGGCGAGCAGGCCCGAGAGCCACGCCCCCGGCGCCTTGCCGAGCACCTCCACTGTCGCGAGGAGCGTGTAGTGCGTCGCCCCGATGCGCCGGTCGACCTGCGACATCATGAACGCGAAGACCACCGGCGTGAGCATCCCGCCGAAGAAATGCTCGGTCACGGTGACCGCGATCGCCGACGCGGGCGCGACGCCCACCGTCGCGATCCACCACTGCGCGAGATCCGGCACGAGGCGCAGGCAGGCGGCCACCGCGAGCGCCGGGAAGAGCGCGAAGCGCCGCACGAGCGTCCACCCGGCGAGCGCGCCGAGCAGCGACGCGGCCGCGCCCCAGGTGCTCACCCACAACGCGACCTGCTCCTTCGCGAAGTGCTGCAACAGGAACGGCTTGTACATCGCGTCGAGGAGCGCCTCGCCGAGCTTGTAGGTCCCCACGAACGCGAAGACCCAGCCGGCCCCCGGACTGCGCAGCGCCGCGGGCAGGGCGCGGAGCACGGCGAGCGGCGAGGCGCGCGCCGCACGCGCCTCCTCCGAGGGGGGCGCCTCGCGCAGGAGCAGCGCGACGAGCGCGCCCCCCGCGAAGAGCGTCGCCATCCCAAGGAAGGCGCCGCCCCAACCGATGCGCGCGCTCGCGGCCGAGAGCAGCCCGCCGCCCGCGATCATGCCGAGCTTGAAGCCGATCACCTGAATCGCGTTGATCGTCCCGAGGTCTTCGGGACGCGCGGCATCGAGCGCGATTCCGTCGACCGCGATGTCCATCGTCGCCGCGAGCAGGTTCATCACGAGCACCAGCGCGGCGACGGTCGTGATTGCACCGCCGTCGACGATGCGGGCCATCGCGACCGCGCTGAGCGCGAGCGCGAGCTGGAGCGGCACGATCCAGCTTCGTCGTCGCCCGAA
Organism: Polyangiales bacterium; assembly: GCA_964202905.1. Taxonomy (GTDB): domain Bacteria; phylum Myxococcota_A; class Polyangia; order Polyangiales; family JADJQN01; genus CAIUAC01. Next base: position 115,351 of record CAXNJO010000009.1, on the reverse strand, counting down.
GCGCGCCGAGCCCGTCCCCTCGACGAGCGGCGCCCAGAGCGCCTTCAAGACCCACGGCAGCGCGAGCGCCCCCACGAACCCGATCGTCGTCAGCGAGAGCCGGTGCTCGGTGAGGTAGTAGACGAGCCCGCCCGTCTGGAAGCCGAAGGGCAGGCCTTGGGTGACGTAGAGCGCGAGCAGCGCTGCGTGGCGCCTGCGCATCGCGAGTCCCCGTGCTGGCCTATTCGACCTTGAGGATCGCGTGGAAGGCCTCCTGAGGGAGCTCCACCGAGCCGACGGACTTCATGCGCTTCTTGCCCTCCTTCTGCTTCTCGAGGAGCTTGCGCTTGCGGCTGATGTCGCCGCCGTAGCACTTGGCGGTGACGTCCTTGCGCATCGCGCGGATGGTCTCGCGCGCGATCACCTTCGCGCCGATCGCCGCCTGCACGGCGACCTCGTACTGCTGCCGCGGGATGATCTCCTTGAGCTTCGCGGCGAGGGCGCGGCCGAGCGTGTAGGCCTTGTCGCGGTGCACGATGCAGCGAGAGCGCGTCGACCGGCTCGCCGTTGACGAGGATGATCGACGCTGCACGAGGTGGTTCTCGCGGTAGCCGATCAACTCGTAGTCCATCGACGCGTAGCCCTTGGTCGCGCTCTTGAGCTGGTCGAAGAAGTCGAAGAGCACCTCGCCGAGCGGCAGCTCGTACGTGATGATCACGCGCTCCTGCGACGCGTACTGGATGCCCTGCTGCACGCCGCGTCGCTCCTCGCAGAGCCGCAGCACGGCGCCGACGTACGCGCTCGGCACGTGGATCGACACCTTGAAGTACGGCTCCGAGATCGACTCGATCCGCCCCGGATCCGGCAGGCGCGACGGATTCTCCACCTCGCGCTCGACGCCGTCCTTCGTCTTCACGCGGTAGACGACGCTCGGCGCCGTCGTGATGAGGTCGAGGTTGTACTCGCGCTCGAGGCGCTCCTGAACGACGTCCATGTGCAGCAGCCCGAGGAAACCGCAGCGGAACCCGAAGCCGAGCGCGTCGGAGGACTCGGGCTCGAACACGAACGCGCTGTCGTTCATGTGCAATTTGTCGAGCGCGTCGCGGAGCTCCTCGTACTGCTCGCCGTTCGTCGGGAAGATCCCCGCGAACACCATCGGCTTCACTTCCTTGAAACCGGGGAGCGCCTGTGTCGCCTGGCGCCGCATCTCGGTGATCGTGTCGCCGACCTTCGTGTCGTGGACGGACTTGATCGACGCCGAGAAGAAGCCGACCTCGCCGACGCCGAGGGCCTCGAGCGCGAGCGGGAAGGGCGCGAACACACCCACCTCCGTCACCTCGTAGTCGGCCTTGGTCGCCATCATGCGGATCTTCGCGCCCTTTTTCAGGGTCCCGTCCATCACGCGCACCATGACGACCGCGCCGCGGTACGTGTCGTACCAGCTGTCGATCACGAGCGCGCGCAGCGGCGCCTCCGGGTCGCCGGCGGGGGGCGGGATGCGCACGCACACGGCCTCGAGGATCTCCTCGATGCCGATGCCCGACTTGCCGCTCGCCGCGATCGCGTGCTCGCAGTCGAGACCGACGACCTCCTCGACCTCGCGCCGCGTGCGCTCGACGTCCGCGCTCGGCAGATCGATCTTGTTGAAGACCGGCACGATCGCGAGATCGTTCTCGAGCGCGAGGTAGACGTTCGCGAGCGTCTGCGCCTCCACGCCCTGGGTCGCATCGACGACGAGCAGCGCGCCCTCGCATGCGGCGAGTGAACGCGAGACCTCGTAGCTGAAGTCGACGTGCCCCGGCGTGTCGATGAGGTTCAGTTGGTAGACGATGCCGTCGACGGCCTTCCAAAGGAGGCGCACCGACTGGGCCTTGATCGTGATCCCGCGCTCACGCTCCAATTCCATCTTGTCGAGGAACTGGTCTTTCTGCTCGCGCGCCGTGAGCGCGCCGGTGACGTCGAGGATGCGATCGGCCAGCGTGCTCTTGCCGTGGTCGATGTGCGCGATGATCGAGAAGTTGCGGATCCTGCTGGGTTCTACTGGCATCTGATCCCTGCTCGCGAAGCGCGAGGGCGCGGTCTAGCAGCCGCGGCGTGCGCGCGCGAGCACGCGCGGCTCAGCGCTTGGACGTGGGCAGCGAGTCGAGCGTGAGCTGGCCGGGGAGCTCGGCGGCGTGGTGCTCGAGCACGAGGTCGATGCCTTCTCGGATGTAGACCGCGACGGGCACCTTCGTGCGGTCGTGGAGCACCTTGAGTTTTTCGTTCTGCTCGGGCGTGATGTAGATCGTCGTCGAGATCTTCTTGCGGGCCACGGCGTGAACATATATGGCCAGCCACATACGGTCAATTCATGAGGCCCGCCCATGCCTCTTCACGCGGTGCGGGTTGCGGGCGGTGGGGTCATGCGGCTAGATTGCCGCCGGTCTTCAGCAGGCGTGCGCGGGCGGGGTCGACCCGCGCGGGGATTCGTCGCTCGGGGCGGAAGGGAGCCTTCGTCGGTATGAAGTCGAAGGGCACGTCGTTCGTGAGGAAGGGCTACCTCGGCGGGTTTCTCGTTGGCGCGCTTGGCTGCGGAGCCGCGGCCGGCGGCCTGGCCGCGTGCGGCGGGGCCGACGAGCCGCTCGCGGGGGGCGGCACCACGCCCGAGGGGTCGCGGGCGAGCGTCGCGGTGCGGGAGCAGTGCGACCCGAGCGGCCGTCAGGTCTCGGCGGTCGACGTCAACAACGACGGGACCCCCGACATCCGGCACGTCTTCGAAGGCGGTCGCGAGCGCTGCGCGCTCCTCGACATGAACTTCGACGGCCGCGTCGACATCAACCGTTTCTTCGCGCCCGACGGCACGACCGTGGCGCGCGAAGAACACGACTTCGATTTCGACGGCCGCATCGACCAGATCACCACCTTCGAGGGCGGTCGAGTCGCGAGCCGCGAGCTCGACACCAACTTCGACAACGTCATCGACACGTGGCTCTGGTGCGACGGCCGCAACGTGGCACGTGCCGAGCGCGACCGGCACCACACGGGCCGCCCCGATGCGTGGGAGTCCTACGCGGATGGCCGCCTCGTGCAGGTCGCGTACGACGACAACAACGATCGTCAGCCCGAGAAATGGGAAGTGTTCGAGGCGGGGCGGCTCGTCCGCACGCGCTTCGACACGAACAACGACGCGCAGCCCGACCGGGACGAGGAGACGCCGACCGAAAGCGCCGGGCCGGCCGAAGACCCCGTGAGTTGCGACGGGTCGCCGCTCGCGCCGCCGCCCACGCCTGCGCCCACGGCGGCCGAGGGGACTGCCCCGACGACGGGGGACGCTGCGGCAGCGCCCCCCGTCGAGGGAGCGACCGCGGCGCCGAGCGGAACGGACGCGGCCGCACCTGAGACCGCTGCGCAGGCGGGCGCCATAGCGGAACCGGGCGCTGCCGCGCAGCCCGCGGCGCCGAACGGGGGAACGCCATGAACCGCTGGATGATCGTCGCTGCGCTCGTGGGGGCGCCCTGCTCACTCGGCTGCGGCGCCGCGGGTGAGCAGACCGACCGAACGACCTCGCGAAGCTCGCGCTCGGTCGAATCATCTGGCGATGCGCAGGCGAGCGCCGCTTCCGCCGGACGCTGTGACGCCTCGGCCGCCGACCGCGAGGTCAGCGAGTACGACACCTCGGGCGACGACCGCCCCGACGTGAGGAAGGTGTTTCAGCAGATCGGGCGCGCGCCGCTCGTGCGCCTCGTGCTCATCTGCCGCGAGGCCGACCTCAACGGCGACGGCACGAAGGACATCGTCCGCTACTACAACGACGAGGGCCGCCCGCTCCGCGAAGAGGCGGACCGCAACTTCGACGGGCAGATGGACGAGGTCGCGTACTTCGAGAGTGGCCGCGTCGCGCGCAGCGAGGCCGACACCAACGCCGACGGGAAGGTCGACACCAAAACGTTTTACGAGCGGGGACAGCCCATCCGCGCCGAGCGTGACTTGGGCGGACGCAGCAGCGGCGAGCGCTGGCAGCCCGATCGCTGGGAGTACTTCGAAGAGGGTCGGATGGTGCGCATGGGCTCCGACGTGGACGGCGACGGCGTCGTCGATCGTTGGGACCGCGATGCGAACACCCGCCCCCAACTCGGCAACACGCGCGAAGCCGAGAACGGCGAGTCCCTCGGCGAGGGCGGCGAGGGCGCTGCGCCCGCCGCGGCGCCGGCAGCCGATGGCGGGACGGGCTGACCGCCCGAGCGCTGCGTGGCCCTCGAACGACTCCAGAAGATCCTCGCGCGCGCTGGCGTGTCCTCGCGACGCGCCGCGGAGGAGTTGATCACGGACGGCCGAGTTCGCGTGAACGGCCGCATCGTCAGCGAGCTGGGCAGCCAGGCGGATGGCCGGCGCGACCGCATCGAGGTGGACGGGCGCCGCGTCGTGCTCGAACACCCCGCCTACTACATCCTTCACAAGCCGCGCGGCGTCGTGTCGACGCTCCGCGACCCGGAGGGACGGCCGTCGCTCGGGGACATCCTCGGTCGGTTCCCGGAACGGCTCTTTCCGGTCGGTCGCCTCGACTTCCACACGAGCGGAGCCCTGCTCGTCACGAACGACGGCGAACTCGCGGAGGCGTTGCTGCACCCGAGCCGCAAGGTGCCGAAAGTCTACGTGGCGAAGCTCCGGGGTGACGTCGACACGGGGGCGCTCGAGGCGCTGCGCAACGGCGTCGAGCTCGACGACGGCCACATGACGGCGCCTGCGGACGTGATCGTGCTCCGCGAAGAGTCGGGCTCGACTTGGGTCCGCATCACCATCCATGAAGGTCGCAACCGTCAGATCGTCCGCATGGGCGACGCGGTCGGACACCCGGTGTCGCGGCTCGCGCGCCTCAGCTTCGCGGGCATCGACACCGATCGCATTCGACCGGGGGAGATTCGGCCGCTCGAGGAGAAGGAAGTCGAGAAACTGAAGACCGCCTACCTCGTCCCTGCGCGCGCCCGGCGCCTCGGGCAGAAGCGGAGCGCGGCCCACGCGGCACGGCAGGCCGCGCGGGCCCTCGAGGAGGTGGCGCTCGAGGGCGATGGGGGCCCGCTCGAGGCGGAGGACGCTGGCTGGGAGCCCCTCGACCTGATCGAGGGTGCCGACGATGCGGGCGCGTTCGACGCGGAAGCGCTGCCGCCCGCGTCGCCGCGGCCGCGCGCTCCGACGCGAAAGCCGCGCGTTGCAGACAAGTATGCGTCGCCGCAGGCCGCCCGCGCGGAGTCGCCGCGTGGAGCGCGCCGCGGAGTGGGTCGGCCCGGGACTGGCGCGGGGCCGCGTCGTGGCGGATCGAAGAAGAAGTGAAACAGTCGTTGACAAGGGCGGACGCACGCGTATAGTCCGCTCACTTCTGACGCGGGGTGGAGCAGCCTGGTAGCTCGTCGGGCTCATAACCCGAAGGTCGTCGGTTCAAATCCGGCCCCCGCAACCACTTGGATACATCGACAGCCGCCTTCCGGGAGACCGGGGGCGGCTGTTTCGATTTGGGCCGGGGAAGGGTTCGCTGGCGGGTCGTCGCGGGGTTCTTCGGGCGTCCGAGTTCGGCGCTTGGACTCGGTGCGGTCGTGACTGGATCGGCGTTGCCCGCGAGGTCTGCTGGGCGCGCGCCGCCGGACGGCGAGGCCGACGCGCGGTGACGAAGGTGCGCAACGCGGCAGCGTCAGGCTGGTGTACGGTCGCGGGATGGGCGGTTTTCGCAGTCCGGTCGAGGCGCTTCGTGCGCGCGCGGAGGCCCTCGAGGCGCGCCTCGACGCGCAAGCGCGCGCGCTCCGCGAGAAAGACGAGGCGATCGCGCGCCTCTCACGGGCGCAATCCGATCCGGGCGCGGACGGACCGCCCTCGGATGCGTCGCCGTCCCGTCGCGCGCGACAACGCGCGCATGCCGTCCGAGGGGGCCGACGCGCGCACGCCGGCGTACCGGGGGGCCCGCGGGTCTCTGGAGAGGCAGGGACTCGCCGTGCCATCGGTGCAAGGGGGGCCGCGGCGCGCCAGCGGACCGTGTCGACGGTTCGCGCGTCGATCGCCGTGGCGGCCGGGGCCGTCGTGCTCGGGGCGGCGCCTTTCGCCTGGGTGCTGATGCAGCCCGTGGACGGCGCGAACGGTTGGACGGGTGGCCTCTTCGCGTCGGCTTTCCTCGGCGCGGTCGGAGGGATCGTCCAGCTTCCCGCGGTGTGCTTCGGCTTCCTCGCGACCGGCGCTGAGGGCGTGACTCAGGTCGGCGCGACCGGCGATTCGCGGACGTTCGTGCACACGATCCCGCGGGCGCGCGGCGCATCACGCTGGCTCGCGTGCTGGTTGGTCGTGGTCTTGGTGAGTTGCGCCGCGATGCCGCGCGTGCCCTGAGCGAGCGCGCGAAGGACGCGCTCGTCGGCGTCCTCGGGCCCAGGGGCGTGTCGCCGCGACCGCAGCGGTTCAGCGGTCGAAGCGGTTCTGCGGGGGCAGGGGCGCGCCGTCGTGCAGCGCGCGAGACAGACGGAGCAGCGCGCCGCGATCCATGCGGATGTACCAGGCCTGCTCGAGGCGGCCGTCGGCGTCGTGGTAGACGGCGACGTTGGGGCCGCGCGCGCAGGCGCCGAGGCAGCCGCTCTCGGTGAGGCGCAGCGAGCCACCGCGCGTGTAGTACGCGAGCCGGTGGGTCTCGAGGTCCTGCCAGGCGTTCGCGAAGAGCTCGGCGCCGCCGACGCGCCGACACGAAGGCCCCGTGCACACGAGGAGGTGCGCGCGTGTCGGGATGAAGGGCGGCAGTTCCGACATCGAGGCGGAGCCTAGTGCTCCGTGGTGCGCGGTGCGAGGCGCAGCGGACGAAAGGGCGCGGATGCCCCGTGGACGCCTGGCGAAGCGTCGCGCGCATTCGCGCGGCTGGCACGTGCGCCGACGCATCAAGGAGGTTGCAGTGTGGGGGAGTCGTGGCGCCTGCGCGCGCCGCATGATCTCCGCGCGCGGCACGCGTATCCTCGCGCAGCGCCCGCGGAGGGCGGAGGAGAGCAGGCCATGCGCATCTTGATCGCCGACAAACTCGCGTCGTTCGTGTCCGGTCGCCTGCAGGATCTCGGGGCGCAGGTCGAGGTCGACGCGAAGCTCGAGGGCGCGTCGCTCGCCGCGCGCCTCGAGGGGTTCGACCCGGAGGTGCTCGTCGTGCGCAGCACGAAGGTCGGCGCGGAGCACGTCGCGGCCGGGCGCTCGCTCTCGCTGATCGTTCGAGCAGGCGCGGGCGTGAACACCATCGACATGGCCTCGGCGTCGGCGCGCGGCGTCTACGTGTCGAACTGTCCGGGAAAGAACGCGTCCGCCGTCGCCGAGCTGACGATGGGGCACCTGCTCAACCTCGACCGACGCATCGCGGACAACGTGGCCGCGCTGCGCGCACATCGCTGGGACAAGAAGACCTTCGGCGAGGCGCGCGGACTGCGTGGACGGACGCTCGCGATCCTCGGCGTCGGCGCGATCGGACGCGAGGTCGCGGCGCGCGCGCGCGCGTTCGGGATGCATGTCGTGGGGTGGTCGAGCTTCCGCGGGGGCGACCCCGCGGACCTCGGCATCGTGCGGGCGCCCACGGCGGAAGCGGCCGTCGTGAACGCCGACGCGGTCACGGTGCACCTGCCGCTCACTCGCGAGACGGAGCGGCGCATCGGCGCCAGCGTGTTTTCCGCGATGCGGCCCGGGGCGTATTTCATCAACACCTCGCGCGGAGAGGTCGTCGATCAGGACGCGCTCCTCGAGGCCTGCACGACCCGCGGCATCCGGGCCGGGCTCGACGTGTTCGCCGTGGAGCCGTCGTCCGCGCAGGGCGCGTTCGAGGGCGCGATCGCGGACCACCCCAACGTGTACGGGACGCATCACATCGGCGCGAGCACCGAGGAGGCGGAGGAGGCGGTCGGCGAGGAGGTCGTGCGGATCGTGGCCGCGCACCGCGACGCGGAGCCGATCCCGAACTGCGTCAACCTCGCGCTGCGCTCGGCCGCGACGCACGTGATCGTCGTGCGCCACGCCGATCGCGTCGGCGTGCTCGCGCACGTTCTCGGCGTGCTCAGCGCCGCGAAGCACAACGTGCAGGGCATGGAGAACATCGTGTTCTCGGGTTCTCACGCGGCCTGCGCGCGCGTGGAGGTCGTCGGTGAGCCGACGCCGGCGATCCTGCGCGCGATCGAGGAGAGCCCCGACGTCTTCCACGTCTCGGCATCGACGGTGTGAGGGCGTTCATCGCGTGAGGTGATCCGCGTCAGGCGCGCGGGGGCGGGACGCCACTCGGGAGCTTCACGTTTGGTTTTCGCGCGTGTTGGAACGCGTGCGCGGCGCGGGCGCGTTCCTACGCGCGAACGAGCGACGACGCTGGCGCGGGCGCGTGGGGCGACTACGTGCCGCCCATGGCCTCCGTCGATGTGCTCTCGGCCACCGATCGCGCGTTCCTCGACCTCGAGCGACGCTTCGCGGGGATGCACGTCGGCGCTGTGGTCGTGCTGGGGCCGAGCGATCTCGTCGCGTCCGACGGGGCGCTCGACCTCGCGCGCATCGGCGCGCTCGTGGGCGCGGGGCTGGCCGCTGCGCCGCGCTTCCGGCAGCGCGTGGTCGAGGTGCCGGGACTCGGCGCCGCGTGGGTCGACGATCCGCGTTTCCGGCTCGAGGCGCACCTGCACCGCGCTGCGCTCCTGCGTCCGGGGCGCGATGCCGAGCTCTTCGAACTCGCGGGGGCGATCTACTCGCGCCCCCTCCCGCCGGGCGGGCCGCTGTGGGAGTTGTGGCTCGTCGAGGGGCTCGCCGGCGGTCGCCTCGCGCTCGTCATCAAGGCGCACCACGCGCTCGTGGACGGCGTGGGCGGGCTCGGCGTGCTCACCGCGATCGTGCGCTTCGCCGCCGAGGATGCGCGACCGAAGGAGGCGCCGTGGCTGGCGGAGCCGCACGGGCTGCCCCGGGTGGTGCAGACGCTGGCGCAGGCGCGCGTGCGCCAGCTCGGCGAGCTGAGCGGCGAGCTGCGGGCGACGCTCCGCGGGCGGGCTGGCCTCTCCCGCGCGCGCGACGTCGCGCTGGGCGTCGCGCGGACGTTGCGCACCGGCCTCACGCCGGCGACGCGCACCGCGCTCAACCCCGCGCGCATCGGCGCACAACGTGTGTTTTCGGGCGCGCGCTTCGATCTCGGGCGCGTGCGCGCGATCCGCGCCGTGCTCGGCGGGACGGTCAACGACGTCGCGCTCGCGGTCGTCGCGGGCGGGCTGCGCCGAACGCTCGCGCGCATGGGCGACGACGTGGACCACATCCGCTCGTTCCGCGCCCTCGTGCCCGTGGATCTGCGGCCGCGCACGGGCGAGGCCGGGCTGGGGAACCACATCGCGCTGTTGCTCGCGGAGCTGCCCGTCTCCGAGCCGGACGCGCGCGCCCGCCTCTCGCGCGTGCGCGAGAACGTCGACGAACTGAAGCACTGCTCGCACGAGATCGAGGGCACGGCCTTCCTCGAGCGGGTCGGCGATCTCGCGGGGCCGAACCTCGTCAGCCTCACGTTCACGCTCGCGATGCGGCTGCGCGCGTTCAACGTCGTCGTCACGAACATGGCCGGACCGCCGGTGCCCGCGTATCTCGCGCGCTCGCGCGTCGAGTCGGTGTATCCGCTGGTGCCGCTGTTCTCGCACCAGGCGCTCGGCGTCGCGTGGCTCGGCTACGACGGCTGGTTGCACCTCGGGCTGCACGCCGATTCGGAGGTCGTGACGGAGCTCGCTGCGGTGACGGGCGACTTCGTGGCGGCCTTCGAGGAGCTCGCGGCGCTCGCGACCCCGGTGCTGCATGGACACGCGCGTGACGCCCGCACCGCACCCGGGCCGTGCGTGCCGCGAACGACCGACGATCAGCGCGAGCGCGGCGTCGCCGTGGCGGGGGCAGGCGCGACGAGCGGGCCCATCCGCAGCCGCATGCGCTCGCTCCACGGGCAGGGCGTCTGCGCCTGCGGATCGAGCCGGACGAGGCGCGTGGACGCCTCCGCGAAGAGTTCGTCGCCGTGCTTCGCGCGCACCTGCGCCGCGATGATCAGGCTCGTGCGGCCGAGGTGCGTGGGCGTGAGCTCGACGCTCAGCTCGCCCTCGCCACGCACCGGGCGGAGATAGTGGATCTGATGCTCGGCGACGACGTGGAACTTGTCGGGGTTGATCGTGACGTCGTCCTCCCAGTGGAAGCCGAGCGCCTGGAAGAGCTCGCCGCGCGCGCGCTCGATGAAGAGCAGGAAGCGCATGTTGTGCAGGATGTTGAGCGCGTCGAGGTCGTCGAAATAGACGCGCTGCACGGAGCGGTACGGGGTCTTCATCGCGCGCCGTGTGTAGTCGCTGCGGGCGCGGACCGCACGCCGCTCAGGCGCCCTTGCGGAGTTGCAGGAGCAGCGGTGAGTCGAGGTACGTCCGCGCCGCGCTCATTCCCGAGACGCCGCCCGACACGATGAAGGTCATGAACTCGGCGCCGTCGGCGTCGATGGCCTCGACGCGTGCGCGCGGCACGACGACCACGTTGCCCGCGAAGTTGTACGACTGCGGCAGGTACACCGCGACGTGGCCTGCGAGGCGCGGGTCGTCGAAGTGCTCGCACGTCACGAAGCCGAGCAGGCGCAGCGCGCCGCCCTCGTCGAGACGCACCAGCACGGGCTTGTCGAAGGTGCGCTTTTCGCCGACGAACGCGCCCATCAGATCCTTGATGGACGTGAACAGGAGGCGCACGACCGGCAGGTTGCGGAGCAGCGCCTCGACCCAGCCGACGACGCGGCGGCCGACGACGTTCGAGGCGACCCAACCGATCGCCGTGATCGCGGCGAGCGCGAGGAGGAGCCCGAGTCCGGGGAGCGGCAGCGGCACGAGCGAGTCGAGTTTTTGCAGCACGAGCCACACGACGTAGAACGTCGTGGCCGTCGGCACGAGCACCAGGCAGCCTTTGAGAAAGTTGTCGACGAGCCGCTTCATGGAGCCTCCGCGCCGGCAGCATAGCCGCGCGCGTCCGCCCCACGGCGCACCGTGACACCTGCGCGCGGCCGACGTAGCTTCGTCGCGTGAAGAGACAGCCGCCCCGCGCGCCCGGCGACGAGATCGACGTCTACATCCGTACGTACACGTCGCTGCTGCGCTCGAGCGGTGAGGTGCCGGTGCGCGCCTTCGAGGAAGCCCACGAGTACAGCGACGCGAGCCTGCACTCCGGCGCGCGCGAGCCGCGGCCCGACGTCGCGGCCTTCGCCTACGCTGCGGCGCGACTCCCTGCCGAGATCGCGTTCGCGCGGATCGTCGTGATGGGGCAGTCGCACGAACAGTTCGAGGGCGCGGGCTACGAGGTGCGCGAGCGCGGTTGGTCGCGCGTGACGACGCGCGGCCGGCGGCGGCCGCTGCGCTGGGACGGCGCGGGCACGCTGGCGGCGTTCGTCACCAGCAAGAGCGACATCGACGACCTCGTCCCGATCCTCACCGCGTACCAGATCGAGTGGAACAAGATGCACGGGCTGCTCGCGAACGACGACCTCGGGCGCGCGCTCGCGGGGGCCCCGGTCGACGCGCCGCTCTCGCCGTCGGCCGAGGCGCTCGCGGGGCCGCTCGACCTCGCGCCCGAGCAGGTGCGGACGCTGCTCGTCGCGCTCGGCACCGGCTGGCCCGCGGCGCTGCGCGAGGTGGCGCGGCGTCCCTCGGATCTCCTCGTGCGGCTGCTCAACGCGGGCTTCATCGAGTACCAGCGCGCGGCGATGCGCTGGTGGAGCGGCATCGAGCCGGCGTACCTCCGGGACACGCGGCCGCGGCGCGCGCCGATCTACTTCGTCTCGTCGAACACGCACTCGCTGGTGAACGTGCTGGGTGGGTACGCGCTCGCGCACCGGGCGGAGATCCTCGAGTTCGCGCGGCGGCGGAACCCAGAGGGCCTCGCCGAGCCGCTCGAGCAGGCCATCGCGGCGGGTGACGAGCACGAGGCCGCGAACATCGCGTACTACCTGCTGCGCGCCTTCCTCCACCACGATGACGGGCACGCGCACGAGCGCCTCGCGACCGTGCAGCGTTTCGACTCCGAGAGCGGCATCGCGTCGATCGAGAGCCCCGGCCGCGTGGACGTCGGTGCGCAGCTCGTGCGGCTCGCGTCGGTGCGCGAGGACCGGGTCGACCCGCGCGCGCGCGTGCCCGGCATGGCGCGTCTCGCCACGAGCGACGCGGTCATCGTCAACATCGATTACCCCCTCGGCATGGCGGCGTACCACCACCTCTCGCGCATCGCGCAGGGGGTCGGCGAGCTGCGCGGCGTCTACGTGATGGGCAAGGGCGCGACGCTCAACGGGCGCGTCGGCGACGTCATGATCGCGTCGAACGTCTACGACGAGCACTCGAAGAACTCGTACCTGTTCCGCAACTGCTTCGGCGCAGGCGACGTGCAGCCGTTCCTGCGCCGCGGCACCGTGCTCGACCACCAGAAGGCGCTCACCGTACGGGGCACCTTCCAGCAGAACCGGGCGTATCTCGGCGCGTTCTACGCGGACGGCTACAGCGTTCTCGAGATGGAGGCCGGGCCGTATCTCTCGGCGATCTACGAGATCGTCAGCCCCGACCGGCACCCGAACGACGCGATCGCGCACCTCTCGAGCCGCACGCCCTTCGACGTCGGCGTGCTGCACTACGCGTCGGACACGCCCTATTCACGGCGGCAGAGCCTGCTCTCGAAGAGCCTCAGCTACTTCGGCGTCGAGAGCACCTACGCCTGCGCGCACGCGATCCTGCGGAGGATTTTCGTGCAGGAGATCGCGCGGATCGAGGGGCGCTGAGCGTCGGCGCCGTGCGACCGACGCTCGCTAGCGCGCGTCGCGCTCGGCGTCCGCGACCGGGTCCTCGTGCAGCACGTAGCGCGAGTGCGGGTGGCGACGGCGCGCGTGACACGCGACGCCTGCGGGCGGCGCGCCCGCGCGGGGCCACGCGGTGTAGGGGAGCGGCGAGAGGCGGCCGTTGCGGTGGCGGATGCCGGGGCGGAGCAGCAGCGCCGGGTCGCAGTTCCTGCCGCCGTGCATGAGCTCGAAGTGCACGTGCGGGACCGCGGCTGATGCCCGTCGAGCCGAGCTCCGCGAGCACCCCGCCCGCCGGGACGCGCTCGCCGGCGACGACGTAGTTCGCGCTGTTGTGCGCGTACATCGTGGCCCAGCCGCCCGGGTGGACGACCATCACCATGTTGCCGTAGCCGGGGACCTCGTCGCCGCTGTACGCGACGATGCCCGCGGCGGCGGCGCGCACGTTCCAGCCGATCTCGCCCGCGATGTCGATGGCCTGGTGGTAGCCGCCCTCGCCCGATCCGTAGCCGCGGACGAACCAGCCGTTCGACACGGGCCAGCGCAGGGTGCCAGGCGTCGCGGGGCCGTGGCGCCCGGTGAGCGCGGCGCGGGCCCAATCCGCGCGCACCCGGCCGTGGAGCAGCTGCCCCGCGACGTCGCGGGTGCCGAGCCCGAAGCGCCGCGCGACGGCGAGCGCGCGCTGCTCGGCGGGCGAGGTCCGGCGCCGGACGCGCCCGCGCGGATCGGCCTCGACGCCGGGAACGAAGAGTCGCGCGCCCTCGCGGAGCGCGGTCACTTCGGCGAGCGAGAGTGTGTTCGCGCTCATGATGCTCGCGACGCTCGAGCGGAAGGCGGACGCGATGTCCCAGATCGTCTCGCCGCGTGCGACCGTGTGCGTGACGCCCTCGCGCGGCGGGGGCGGGCGCGTGTCGACGCTCGCCTGCCGGAGACCCGGGACGATGAGCGTGCGCCCCGCGCGGAGGGCGCGGACGGCGTCGTCGTCGAGCTGGTTGCGGTCGAGGATCGCCTGCGCGTCGACGTCGTAGCGGCGCGCGAGATCGTGGATGGTCTCGCGCTCGCCGAGCGTGACGTAGGCGCCGTCGCGGAGCGGGGGCAGGGCGGCGCGCTCGGCTTCGCGTGCGGCGGCGCGCTCGGCGGCCGTGGGGACGGCGACCACCGCGGTGACGCCCGGGATGCGCAGGCGGCGTCCCTTCGACAGGCGGCGCACGTCGCGGGCGCTGCGGCCGTTGGCCGCGACGATCGCGTCGACCTCGACCCCGTAGGCGCGCGCGATGTCCCAGAGCGTCTCGCCCTCGGCGACCTCGTGCACGACGGAGGGCACGCCCGCGTCGGGCGCGGTGGGGCGGCCTGCGTCACGCCGCGTCGCGCCGGCGTCGCGGGGCGCGGGGGCCGCCGGTGGGCTGCCGCAGGCGCCCGTCCCGAGCAGGGAGAGCGCGACGAGGAGCGCGCGCGCAGCCCCGACTCCGCGGCCCCGCGCGGGGCTGCTCGGCGCGGGGGGAGCGCGGCGATCGGAGGGCACGGAGGCTCTGGCTACACGGGGCGCGGGGGGAGCGCAAGCGCGCGCGACGGCGCGGGCTTTGCGCGAACGGGCTGGCGCGGCGCGGGCGGAGGCGCAGGATCGGCGCGCATGATCGACGTGGCGCTCACCGTCGCCGGCTCCGACCCCTCGGGCGGCGCCGGCCTGCAGGCGGATCTCAAGACCTTCCACCAGCACGGCGTCTACGGCTGCGCCGTCGTCACGCTCATCACCGCGCAGAACACGCGCGGCGTGACGCGGGTCGTTCCGCTCGAGGCCGCGCTCGTCGGCGAGCAGCTCGACGCGGTGCTCGAGGACGTGCCGCCGCGCGCGTGGAAGACGGGCGCGCTCGGCAGCCGCGCGGTGGTCGAGGCGGTCGCCGCGCGTGCCGTGGCGCTCGCCGCGCGCGGGGTGCCGCTGGTCGTCGACCCGGTGATGATCAGCAAGCACGGCGCGCCGCTCATCGACGACGCGGCGCGGCTCGCGCTCGTGCGCGCGCTGCTCCCGCATTGCGCGCTCGTGACGCCCAACGTCCACGAGGCCGAGGCGCTCGGCGGGCTGCCCGTCCGTACGCCCGAGGACGCGCGGCGCGCGGCGGCGGCGATCGCGGCGCTCGGCCCGCGCGCGGTGCTCGTGAAGGGCGGGCATCTCGAGGGCGCGCCCACGGATTTTCTCTACGTCGGCGGCGCGGTGCACGCGCTGCACGGCGAGCGCGTCGAGACGCGGCACACGCACGGCACCGGGTGCACGTTGTCGGCCGCCATCACCGCGCGGCTCGCGCGGGGCGAGTCGCTCCGCGACGCGTGCGCGGGGGCGAAGCGCTGGCTGCACGACGCGCTCGTGACGGCGCCGGGGATCGGGAGCGGCTTCGGGCCCGTGAATCACCTCGCGCCCGTGCCCGGGCTCGCGCTTCCCGACCGGCCCGCAACGGCGCGGTGACGTCGTGGTCGCGGGCTGCAACCCGAGTGGAAACGTCGTGCAAGCGCGCGGCGATTCCCGCATCATCGCGTCCGTGCGCTCGTCGCCCGTCAACCTCCGCGCCGTTGCGCTCTTCGCGCTCGTCGCCGCTGCGCTCGCTGCGTGTGCCGAAGGCAAGACCGCGCTGCTGGTGGAGGTCGATTCGCCCGACCTCGCCATCCCGGCGGACATCGACACCCTTCGCTTCGAGGCCGAGAGCGGCCTCGGGCTGATGGCGTCGGGCACGTTCGCGGTCTCCACGGACTGGCCTCATTCGCTCGCGATCCGCCCCCGTGAGGAGGGCGACGAGGGCGCTGTCAGCGTCCGCGTGACGGGGCTCAAGGGCGGGGCCGAGGTCGCGACGGCGCGCATCGACACCGCGTTTCGCACCGACCAGACGGTGACGGTCACGGCGGTCTTGACGCGGTGCGTCGGAGCCTCGTGCGGGATGGGCGATGGCGGGGTCGACGCCGCGATCGACGGCGGGCTCGACCTCGGCGTGCCGGACCTCGGCGTCGATGGCGGCGAGTCCGTCGATGCCGCCACCGACGACCTCGGCGCGGACGGAGGCGACGCGCCCGACGCGGGTCTGCCCGATCTCGGTCCGCCCGATCTCGGCCCCACGGATCTCGGGCCGGCGGATCTCGGGCGCCCCGATCTCGGCTTCGACGCGGGCTTCGACGCGGGCTTCGACGCGGGCGACGTCGATGCAGGACTTGACGCGGGGGATGTCGACGCAGGGAATGTCGACGGGGGCGCGCCGGACCTGGGCCCCGCGGACCTCGGCACCGTGGACATGGGGGCGCCGCCGTCGCTCGTCGGGGTCGTCGTCATCTCGGAGCTCGCGTTCGGTGGCTCGGCGAGCGGGACGGACGAGTTCGTCGAGCTCTACAACCGCACGGCCGAACCGGTCGCGATCGGCGGCTTGGTGTTGTCGTACCGCTCCTCGAGCGGCGCGACGGCCTATTCGCCGCGCGCCACCGTTCCTGCCGGGGTCGTGATGCCTGCGTTCGGCTTCTACCTCCTCGGCGGCGCGGGTTATGCGGGGGCGGTGACGCCTGATCAGCCGATGGCGTGGACGATGAGCCAGGGGTTCGCGTCGTCCGGCGGCCACGTGCAGATCACGCAAGGCGCCGCGGTGCTCGACACTGTCGGCTGGGGCGCGGCGATGTTCCCCGAGGGCATGCCGGCCACCGGCTTCTCGACGGACTCGATGCGCAGCTTCGAGCGCAAAGCCAGGCCCGAGTCCACGCCGGCCTCGATGGCCGTGGGCGGTGCGGATGCGCTCCGCGGCAATGGCACCGACACCGACGTGAACGCGGTTGATTTCGTGGTGCGCGCGACGCGCGATCCGCAGAGTTCGGCCAGCCTGCCCGAGTCGCCTTGAGGGGCCTGTCGTCCATGGGCCCCGCGCGCCGCGCACCGGATCGGGTGGGCCGGGGGCGCGCGTGAGCGGCGGGGGCCGCGGAGGTCTGCAGCGCGGCGACTGGATCGACGGCAAGTACGCGGTCGTCGAGCTCGCTGCCGAGAGCGAGAACCACGTCGTCTACCGGGCCGAGCACCGCGGGATCCAGCGACTCGTCGACGTGAAGATGCTCTCCCCCCATCTCGCGCAGGCCGGAGCCGCCGGCGCGGCGCTGCTGCGCGAGTCGCGCGCGGCGGGCGGGGTCGCGCACCGCAACGTGCAGAGCGTCGTCGACTCCGGGCTCGACGCCGCCGGTCGTCCCTACGTCGTCTACGAGGCGCTGCAGGGGCAGACGATCGCCGCGCTCCTCGACGCGCATCCGGCCGGGCTGCCCGAAGAGCGTGCGGCCTCGCTCGTGCTCGACCTGCTCGAGGGGCTCCGCGCCATGCACCGCGGCGGGGTCGTGCACCGCAACCTCGCCCCGGAGACCGTGTGGGTGCTGCCGGTGCGCGGGGGCGGGGAGATCGTGAAGATCGGCGGGTTCGGCGAGACGGCGCTCCTCGCCGAGTCGAGCGCGCCGGTCCTCTCGCTCGAGGCGCTCGGATCTCCGTGCGCGGCGCCCGAACTGCGCGAACCCACGCGCGATCCGGATCCGCGCGTCGACGTGTACGCGGCGGGTGCGCTCCTGCGGCTCTTGCTCGTCGGTCGCGAGGGCGCGGACGCCGCGCTCGGTGAGGCCGCGCAGAACGTCGTCGCGGTCGCGACCGCGGGGGACCCGGAGCGGCGCTTCCCGGACGCGGAGTGGATGCAGCGCGCCGTCGCGGCCCTGCTGCCGACGACGCCGCGCGCCGTGCGCGAGGACCAGCCGACACCCGTCGATCCGCTCGTCGCGGACCTCCAGTATCTCCAGCTGCGCCGCACGACGTGGCACGCCGTCGAGAGCGTGCCGCGCGGCGAGGCGCGCGTGGAGTTGTACCCGATGCTGCTCGCGATCGAGGGGATCTGGCGCGTGCTCGGGCCGTCGGGCTGGCCGGCGCTCGTCGCGCGCGTGCCGGAGGTCGAGGCGCTCCTGCCCGGTTCGTCCGACGTCGAGCGGCACCTCGCGGGCGGTGTCCCGGTGGCGCTCGCGAGCCAGATCCTCGCGGCCGCGGACGCCCTCGCGGGGCGCGGGGATCTCGGCTTCGTGGCGTACCTCGGGGACGTCGTCGCCCAGCGCGGGTTGCGTCGGCTCGTCGAGGCGCTGCCCGAGCCGCTCACGCCTCCGGCGGCTGCGTCGTTCCTCGGCGAGGTGTGGCCGTCGATCACGCGGCAGGGGCGCGTCGCGAGCGTGGACCGTTCGGCGCGGCGCGCGCGCATCCTCGTCCGGGATCAGGTTCAGCCGAGCCTCGAACTCTGCGCGCTCGTCGCGGGCGTGCTCCGCGGCACGCTGCGGGAGAGCGGCGCGGAGCGCGTCGTCGTGCACACCTCGGCGTGTCAGGCGCTCGGGGACACCGTGTGCGCGTTCGCGCTCACCTGGGAGGACGCGCCGCCGGGCTCCGGCTAGGGCGGTCGGTCGGGCTGACGGCGCGCGCAGCGTCGGTCGCCGCGACCGCCGTGAGCGCCTGTCGGAGGGCGCGGGTCGTCGCGGACCGCGCGCGGCGCGCTCAGCCCCCGCCGAGCCGCTTCGGTGCGGCCCCCGAAGGCCCGGCGCCGACGGGCTTGTGCAGAACGACCTTCTGCCCCGCCTCGCGCCCGGCCTCGTGCGCGCCGCCGAGCCGCACCTGGCGCGTGCGCCGGCTGATCCGCGGATGGCGCGTGTGGTAGTAGTCGTCGAGTTGCGCGTCGGGCACCCACACGAGGCCCGTCCCGCGCAGCACCACGCGCTCCGTGCGGAGCTTGTCGCGAAAGCCGCGCACCACGCCCGACTGGTACGAGAGGCGGTCACGACCGCTGCGGACGCGCATGTCCCGGCGATTCTGCTGCCAGAGCCGCTCCGCCGTGCCGAGCAGGAACGCGAAGACGTGCGTCGCCATCTCGACGTTCGCGTGCGTGCCGGAGAGCTCGTAGACGTGGCCCGCCTTGCCGCGTCGCGGGAGGTAGACGGGGATGCGGATCGCCTTCACGAAGAAGAGCTCGGTGAGCAGGGCGACGATGTCCTCCTCGACGAGCGTGCGGCGGCGCTCGGGATCGCCGACGAAGCGCACCTCGAACTCGCGGGTGGTCGTCGCCGCGGCGAGGTCGATGTTGTAGCGGAGCATCAGCTCGTGGGCCTTGTGCATCGCGGTCTCGGCCTCGTGCTCGTTGGGGCTTCCCGCGAGCGCGAGCAGCTTGCGGATGCGGTCGAGCACGCGGTCGATCTCCGCGGCGCGGGCGGGATCGGCCACGGGGGCGCCGGCGGCGCGCGCGTCGATCCCCCGCTCGGCGCACACCTTCCGGAACGTCGCGCCGTGCGCCGATTCGTCGACGACGCCGAGCACCTCGTGCACGAACTGATGCGCCATCTCGTGCACGAGCACGGCGACGACCTCCGGCCAGGGTTCGCCGATCACCAGCGCGCGCGCGAGCTCGAGCGTGCGCGTCGCGTGCACCCAGCGTCCGAGGCGGGCGTGGCTGTCGACGAGCAGGACGAGCGGCGGCACGAGCCGGTCGCGGAAGCGCGCCTGGTTCTCCCAGTCGTACACGGCGCGGAGCTGGCGCAGCAGCGCGGCCTCGAGTTGGGCCGAGAGCATCGTGGCGTCGGGCGTCGTCGGCGGCATGGCCCTCGCTATCGCGGCTTGCGCGGGTCTGCAACCCCGTCGCGCCCCCGCGCACCAAGGTTTCTGCCGCGCCGCGACCGTCCTCTGGTAGTCTCGCGGCTCACCCCACGGAGGCTCGCGGAGTGGAGGATCGGACCGGCGCGACGCTGCTCGGGAAGTACGAGCTGAACGGGCTGCTCGGGCGCGGCGGCATGGGCGCGGTGTACCGCGGTACGCACCTGCGCACGGGGCGCAAGGTGGCCGTCAAGATCCTCGACGAGCGCTACCTCGGGAACCGCTCGATCGTCCAACGTTTCGGGCGCGAGGCGCGGGCGGCCAGCGCGATCGAGCACCCGGGGATCGTCGAGGTCCTCGACATCGACCTCTTGCCCGATGGCGCGCCGTTCCTCGTCATGGAGCTGCTCGACGGCGAGACGCTCGCGAGCCTGATCACCCGCAAGTTGCGGCTCGCGCAGGATGAAGCGCTCGAGCTGTTCACGCAGCTCCTCGAGGCCCTCGAGGCGGCGCACGAGCGCGGGATCGTCCACCGCGACCTGAAGCCTGACAACATCTTCCTCCTGCCTCCGTCGCACTCGGGTCGACCCGTCGTGAAGATCCTGGATTTCGGCATCTCGCAGAAGGCCGACGAGGTGCGCTCGCACCTCACGCAGACCGGCGCGGTGCTCGGCACGCCGCACTACATGTCGCCGGAGCAGGCGCTCGGCGAGGTCGCGCTCGATGCCCGCGCCGACGTCTACGCCGCCGCCGTCGTGCTCTACGAGTGCGTCGTCGGCGACGTGCCCTTCGACGCGGCCAACTACAACGCGCTCCTGCAGTCGATCCTCCGCGCGAGTCCCCTGCGCCCCACGGAGCGCGGCGCCCAGATCACGCCCGCGTTCGAGGAGGCGCTGCTCGCGGGCATGCGACGCGATCGGGAGGCGCGCCCCGCGAGTGCGACGGCCTTCCGCGTGCTGCTGCTGGACGCGTCCGTGGGTCGCGCCCCGAGCGCGTCGCCAGAGGGGCGCGCCTCGCAGTCGGGCGGGAGCGCGGACGCCTCGACGTCCTGGGGGGGCTTCGACACGCTCGGTCGCCCCGGCGCGCGCCCTGCGACGCCCGGGGCGCCGCGCGTCGCCGCGCCGGGTCCGCCACCCCCGGGCGCGGCCGCGCCGCCGCTCGAGACGCTGCTGACGGGCGTAGGCTGCGCCGCGGCGTCGGCTCGAGCGCTCGGCGCCCACTCGTCGACGACTTCGAGACGGCCGAGAGCGGCCCCGCGCTCGAGCTCGACTGACGCGCCCTCGCCGCGCAGCGGCGAGGCGCGGCGCGCAGGGCAGCCCCGCGCACGAGGCGATCCCGCGGTCACGCCGCTCCCCGGGCGGGGTGCCGAGCCCGCGGTGACACCCGCACCGACGGGCGAGCGCGCAGCCACGGCACGCCTCGCGACACCTGCGGACGGCGCTGGGCGTTCATCGCGTCCCGCCGAACCGAGCGCGCCGTCCGACGCGGAGGGCACCGCAGATCTGCTCGCCCCCGCGCCGCCCCCGGGGCGTGCGCTCAGCGGCGACGAGGCGCCGCTCCAGCTCGCGGCGTCCGCGCGCGCGGCGCAGCGCCACAACGCGAGCCGCAGCTACCACCGGCTCCCCTCCCGCGGCGGCGGCTCGTTCGCGCCACCCGCGCCCGTCACGCGGCGTCGCGGCGGCCTGCTCGGCTGGCTCGATGGGCTCCCGACGGCGGTGCGCCTCGGCGGCGGGGCCGCGCTCGCGCTCACGCTCGTCGTCGTCGCGATCCGCGTCGCGGTGCACCACTCCGCGGCGCCGGCCGTCGAGCCGCCTCCGACGCCGCGCCCGACTCCCGCAGAGCCCGCTGCGGCGTCCGCGGCCGTCGTCGACACCTCGTCCGTCGTCGTGCGGGTGATGGGCGTGCCGCCCCGCGCGCGCATCCGCCTCGACGGATTGCCCGTCGGCGCGCTGCCGGTGCGCATGCGGCGCGGGGAGCCCCACGTCCTCGTCATCGAGGCCGCGGGCTACGAACGCCGCGAGATCCCGCTGACGCCCGAGCACGACGTCACGCTCTCGGCGGACCTGCGCCCCGCGCGCTGATCCACTCCGGCGCACGTCTGCGCCGCCCGCCGTGATCTAGCCGCGCGGGGGCTCCGCGTGATACGCGTGCGGCCCCACCATGCGCGAGCGATACGAGCCCTCCGAGATCGAGACGAAGTGGCAGCAGCGTTGGACGGATGCCGGGGCGTTCGCGGTCGGCGACGCGGGCGACGCGCCCGGGCGCGAGAAGTTCTACCTGCTCGAGATGCTCCCGTACCCCTCGGGCCGCATCCACATGGGCCACGTCCGCAACTACGCGATCGGTGACGTGTTCGCGCGGCAGCTGCGCATGCGCGGTAAGACCGTCCTGCACCCGATGGGCTGGGACGCCTTCGGCATGCCTGCCGAGAACGCCGCGATCGAGCGCAAGCGGCACCCGATGGAGTGGACGTACTCGAACATCGCGCAGATGCGCGCGCAGCTCCGGCAGCTCGGCTACTCGTACGACTGGACGCGCGAGATCGCGACCTGCGACGCGAGCTACTACCGCCACGAGCAGGCGATGTTCCTGACGATGCTCGAGCGCGGGCTCGCCTACCGCAAGCGCGCCATCGCGAACTGGTGCGAGCAGTGCCAGACGGTCCTCGCGAACGAGCAGGTCGAGGACGGTCGCTGCTGGCGCTGCGGTGGCGCGGTCGTGATGAAGGAGCTGCTCCAGTGGTTCATCCGGACCACCGCGTACGCGCAGGAGCTGCTCGACGGCCACACGAAGCTCGATTGGCCCGCGAGCGTGCTCACCAAGCAGCGCAACTGGATCGGCCGCAGCGAGGGCGCCGAGGTGCGCTTCGGCTTCGATCGGCCCGTCGCGAATGAATCGTCGTTCAGCGTCTTCACCACGCGCCCCGATACGCTCTTCGGCGTGACGTTCGTCTCGATCGCGGCCGAACACCCGCTCGCGCACGCGCTCGCCGAGGGCGCGGAGAACGAGGCCGAGGTGCTCGCGTTCATCGAGCGCATCCGCGTCGAGCACCGCACGCGCCGCGACGAGGGCGACCTCGAGAAGGAGGGCATCTTCACCGGGCGTTACGCGATCCACCCGCTCACGGGCGCGCGCGTGCCCATCTGGATCGCGAACTTCGTGCTGATGGACTACGGCACCGGCGCGGTGATGGCCGTGCCCGCGCACGACGAGCGCGACTTCGAGTTCGCCCGCAAGTACGCCCTCCCGCTGAAGGTCGTGATCCAGCCCGAGGGCGTCGCGGACCTCGACGCGGACGCGCTGACGGAGGCCTTCACCGGCAGCGGTCGCCTCGTCGGCAGCGGCGCGCACGACGGCCTGCCGAACGACGACGCAAAGTCCGCGATCACCGCGGAGCTCGTCGCCCGCGAGGCGGGGCGCGGCACCGTCAGCTATCGCCTCCGCGACTGGCTCGTCTCGCGGCAGCGCTACTGGGGCTGCCCGATCCCCGTCATCCACTGCGCGGCGTGCGGCGTCGTGCCGGTGCCTGCGTCGCAGCTGCCGGTGCTGCTCCCCGAGGACGTCGTCATCACGGGGGAGGGTGGCTCGCCCCTCGCGCGGCACGCGTCCTTCGTGAACACGACGTGCCCGACGTGTGGCGCCGCGGCGCGCCGCGAGACGGACACCTTCGACACCTTCGTCGAGTCGAGCTGGTACTTCGAGCGCTACACGACGCCGCACGAGGCGACGCGCCCCGTCGAGCCGGCGCGCGCGCGCGGCTGGCTCCCCGTCGACCTCTACATCGGCGGCGAAGAGCACGCGGTGATGCACCTCATCTACGCGCGCGTCTGGCACTACCTGATGATCGACCTCGGCTACCTCCCGGCCGATGCGCCGCGCGAGCCGTTCGCGCGCCTGCTCTGCCAGGGGATGGTGTGCCAGGAGGCCTTCTACGGGACCGATCCGGCGAACCCCGCGCACCGGGTCTGGTACTACCCGGAGGACATCGAGCTCCGCGACGGCGCGCGCTTCGCGAAGGACACGGGTTGGCCGCTCCACTCGGCCGGCGTCGTGAAGATGTCGAAGACCAAGCGCAACGTCGTCGATCCGGACGAGGTCGTCGCGAAGTACGGCGCGGACGCGGTGCGGCTCTTCGTGCTCTTCGCGGCGCCGCCGCCCGGGCAAGTCGACTGGAGCGAGGAGGGCCTCGAGGGCGCGAGCCGCTTCCTGCAGCGCGTGTGGCGCATCGTGCGCGAGCGTCGCGAGGCGCTCGTCGGCGCGCGTCCCTTCGCGGGCGGGCCGCTCGACGGCGCGGCGCGCGACCTGCGGCGCGCGGTGCACCGCACCATCGACCGCGTCTCGCGTGACCTCGGCGAGCGCCTGCAGCCGAACACCGCGGTCGCCGCGATGATGGAGCTCGTGAACGCGCTCTCCGCGTTCAAGCCTGAACGCGACGTCGACGCCGCGGTGATGCGCGAGGGCGTCGATGCGCTGCTCTCGTTGCTCTCGCCGTTCGCGCCGCACGTCGCGGACGAGCTCTTCGAGGCGCTCGGCGGCGAGGGCAGCCTGCTCGCGCGCGGCTGGCCGGTCGTCGACCCGGAAGCGCTGCGCGAAGATGCAATCGAATTGCCAGTGCAGATCAATGGCAAGATTCGCGGACGCGTCCAGGTCGCCCCCGACGCGGACGAGGCGACCGTGCTCGCCGCCGCGCGCGCCGAGGCGAACGTCGCCGCGCACCTCGAGGGACGCGCCCTGAAGAAGGTGCTGTACGTGCCGGGCCGGATCCTCACGCTGGTGGTCTGAGCCGATGCCGGTCGACGAGCGCGACGGCGACGCGCACCTCTTCCGCGAGGCGGAGGCGCTGTTCGCGGAGTTCGTACGGAACGCCAACGACCTCGGGCACGATCCACGCACCGTGCGCGCGGCCCTCGAGCGCGTCGCCGACGCCTCGCGTCCCGCGTCGCACGACGCCGCCGCGCACGTCGCCGCCCGCCGCACCGACGCTCGCTTCGCGCCCGAGCCCGATGACGCGGACGACGACGCGCCCACCGGCATGCACGCGCTGCCCGCATCGACACCCGCAGCGCGCCGCGCCGAGGCCCCGCGCGTGGCGCCGCCCGCCGCGCGCTGGGATGACGCCGACACCGCGCGCGGCGTGGTGTCCGACGCGGCGGACGACTCGCTGGACGCGGTGCCCGCGGTGCTGCTCACGCGCCGCCGCTCGACGCATCCGCCCCCGCCCCGCGCGCGGCTCGAGGAGGCTCTCCGCGACGTCGCGGTGCGCGCGCCCTCGTCGGACGAGCCGCTCTACGTGCCGCCCTCGCCGCGCGGGCTCACGACGCAGCGCCGCGAGGCCCGCGCCGTGGTCCCCGAGGTCGCGCGCGTCGCACCGCCGGCGCGCCCGGCCGCCGAGCGCGGCGAGGACGGCGAGATGCCGCCCCGCGAGCTCGAGCGGTGGCTCGCCGACATGGCCGCGCTGCGGCGCTGGGGCCACGAGGCGCAGGTGCGCGGCGAGCTCGACAAGCTCCGCGCACGCTACCCGAACGACCTGCTGCTCGCGCGTCGCGTCGCCGAGTTCCACCTCGAGGCGGGCGAGGACGCCGCGGCGATGGACGTCCTTTTCGCGCTCGCGGGGCAGCTCTTCGCGCGGCGCAACGTGGAGGGGATGCGCGCGGCGCTCGAGCAGGTGCTCGTGCTCGATCCCGGCAACGAGCGCGCGGGTCGTCTCCTCGCGCTCCTCGTGCGGCGCGCCTCCGAGCCGTCGCCGCGCTGACGCACTCGGAACTCACGCCGACGCAGGCGCACGTGGTACCGTCCCGCCGATGATTTTCTTCGGGAGGCACGTCTGGTCCTTCTGGATCGTCGCGCTCGCCGCAGCCGGCGCGGTGTCCTGCGCGGAGGCGACCCCCACGGAGCTTGTGGTCGTCGTGGACAGCGAGCTCCCCGTGCCGTCCGTGATCGACGAGGTGCGCATCGAGGTCGAGGGCGCGAGCGGTCTGCCCCGCACCTCGAGCGCCTTGCTCGCCGGAGCCGGGAGCGTGTCGCTGCCGGTCACGCTCGGTCTGCGGCCGCGGGTCGCCGGGGACGCGCCGGTCTCGATCCGCGCGTCCGGTCTGCGCGGCGGCGTCCGGCAGGTCTCGACGCAGGTCCGCACGAGCTTCATCGAAGGGCGGCGCCTCGTCGTGCGCATGGCCTTGCTGTCCGCGTGCGTCGAGGTCGAGTGCGCCGAAGGCGAGACGTGCGCCCCGGATGGACGGTGTATCTCTGCGGACGTCGATCCCATCCGGTTCCCGCCCTTCATGCTGACGCCGCCCACGCGCGACGCGGGGAGCGGGGGGGACGCGGCGGCGCCGCTCGGTGAGGGGGCCGCGTGCGCGAGCGACTCGGCCTGCGCTTCGCTGCACTGCGAGTGCGTCGATTTCGATTGCATGCAGCGCGTGTGCGCGGCGGCCCAATGCTTTTGCGGATACGGCACCTCCGGATCCTGCGGAGACCCGCTGCGGCCCGGGATTCGTGACCCGGGCGACTGCGACGGACCCACATCGGGCTGTCAGGGCGTTGATACCTGCGTCGTCGCGCCCTGAGCGGCGCGCGCGGCCGGGCCTCGCATGGACCGGCCCCGCACGGCCTGATCGATGACGCTCTCGGGCGCCCTGCTGTTGGTCGCCGTCTGCGCGCTCGCGTATTTCGGGGGGTATTGGGCTGCGTTGCTCGGGTTCGTGCTCGTGAACGGCGCGCGCCGACTCGACGCGCCCCGCGACGCGCCCGCCGTCGCGGGGGACGTGCTCGTGCTGGTGCCGTCGCACCACGAGGGCGCAGCGCTCATCGACACGGTGCGCACGCTCCTCGCGCAGACGCACGAAGGGGGCGTCTTCGTGTGCGTGCTCGTCGAGGCGTTCGACGACGCGTCCGTCGCGGCGCTCCGCGGCGTCTTCGGGGGGCGCCGCGAGGAGGAGGGCGGGCGCATCCAGGTCCTCGTCGACGAGCCGCGCCGACAGGTGCGCGTGGTGGCCACCGGACACCGCGCGAAACACCTCAAGCTCAACCACGCGCTCGCCCTTTTTTCAGCCGAATTCATCGCGATCCTCGACGCGGACCACCGCGCGCAGCCGGGCTGGCTGCAGTCGGCGCTGCGGACGCTCGCGCGCGAGGACGCGGCCGCGGTGCAGTGTCGCAAGCGTCCCCTCGGCACCGATCGCGTCGCGCAGGTGTGGGACGCGCTGCTCTCGCACACCGTGTTCGAGCTCTTCAACCGCGCCGCGTGGGCGCGCTCGGGGCGCGTGAGCTTCACCGGGAGCACCGCCGTCTTCCGCGGCGACATCCTCGCGCGCACGCGCTTCGCCGACTGCATCACCGAGGACACCTGGCTCACGCTCACGCTCGCGCTCGCGGGGCGACGCATCGCCTACGATCCGCAGGTGGGCTCGGTCGAAGAGACCACGCCGAACCTGCGCAGCTTCGTGCTTCGGCGGAGGCGCTGGGCCGCGGGTCACACGCACGCCTTCCTCGGCCACGCGCGCGTGCTCCTGCGCGGCGGCGCGCCGGTCCGCACCCGCTTCGAGGCGCTCTTTCTCGGGCAGTTCTATCTCGTCGCCGCCGCGGTCCAGATCTTCTTCACCGCGCAGGGCCTCTACGACTTTCTGCAGGCGACGCCCGCGGTGCGCGGGCTCGTGCTGCTCGTGTCCGTGGGCGTCGGCGTGCCGCTCTCGCTCTACCTGTCGTGGCGCCGCAGCACGCAGTCGCGCGACGCGGTCGTCTGCGTGTCGGCGATCGCGCCCTACGTGAGCACCGCCGGCGCGCTTTTCTTTCAGGTGTTCGAGCGCGAGACCTACTACTTCCTCACCTCGTTTCCGCACCAGGGCGCGCTGTGGGCCGCGCAGGGCGCGCTGCTCGTCGGCGGACTCGGCGCGGTCCTGCTCGCGTGGGCGCTGCTGCGGTCCGTGCCCTGTCCGCGACCTGCTCGTGTTCGTCGTGACCTCGCCGCTGGTCGTGTTCTTCGAGCTGCTCGGCGCGCTGCTCGGCCTCGCGGATCTCGTGCTCCGGCACCGCGAGTGGTCGCCGATCGATCGGACGCACGAGTTCTCGGAGGGCGCGCTCGAGCCTGCGCTCCGCGTGCAGCTCGCGGTGACGCGCGAGCGGCGGCGCGGGACGGCGTTCGTGCTCTGGGGCGCGGCCTTCGCGCTCGCCGTCGTCGCGGCGAACGAGGTCTTCTCCGTGGGGCCTTGCGGCGAGGAGCGGGCGCTGCTGTGGCCGCCGCTGCTCGCAGCCCGGGCGTACGCGCCGCTGCTCGCGCTCGAGCCCAGCAAGTCGCTCGCCGGTGGTGTGGTCGCGATCGACGTCGTCGGCCGGGTGTCGCCATCGACGCAGGCACGCACGCTCCGCACGTTCGTCGACGGCGCGCTCGTCGCGACCGAGCGGATCCCCGCCTCGGCGCGTCCCTCGGCGCACCACGCGCGGTTCCGGCGGCCGGTGGGCTGGCGGGCGCACACGGTGCGCATGGTGGTCTCCGGCGCGGGCGTGCAGTGCGCCGTCGACCGCGCGATCGCGACGAGCGTGGTCGACGCGCGCGGCCAGCGGCTCCGCGTCAACGGCGAGCCCTTCGTCCTCAAGGGCATGGTGCCGACCTTCTCGACGCCTGCGCTCGGACTGAGCGCGGCCGAGGGCTATCCCGCGCTGGCGCGGCTCGGCGTGAACGCGGTGCGGCTCTACCATCCGCCCACGCCGGCGATCCTCGCGGCCGCACGCGCGACTCAGCTGCTCGTGATCGCGCAGCCCGAGAGCTCGAGTTGGGACGCCGTCGACGTCGAGAGCGCGCGCGACCGGCGTGCCCACGCGCGCCACTGGGACGAGCTGGTCGCGACGCTCGACGGCTTCCCCTACGGGCTGCTGCTCAACGTCGGCAACGAGCTGGAGATCCACGACCGCCGCGCGACGACGCTCGCCGCGCTCACGCGTCTCGTCGCGCGCGCCAACGCGTCGCCGCGCCAACTCCCGACGAGCTACGCGACCTTCGCGACCTTCGTCGACTATCACCCCGAGGTGCTCGGCGTGAACATGCTGGACTCCGGCGCCACGTACTGGTCGGACGCGCTCGCTGCGCTGCCTGCGCGTGGGCGCCCGTTCTACGCGAGCGAGCTCGGCGGCTTCGTCGCCTTCTACGAGCTGCCGCCCACGGCGCTGCGCCGCTGGCGTCTCGCGGCGCAGTGGCGTGCGCTCGACGTGCTCGGCGCGTCAGGGGCCGTCTTCTACGCCTCGCACGACAACTGGGCGCAAGCCGTGCCGCCCGGCGCCTTCAACGACCCGTGGAGCCCCGACATGGCCGACGACCGCCGCGGCTTCTGGGACGAGCGCGGCCGGCCCAAGCCCGAGCTCGACACGCTCCGCGCGCTGCTCGCGGACGTCACGCTCGAGGCGCTGACGCCGCAGGTGCTCGCCAGCGATCGCACGTTGCGCGTGCGGGTCCGGAACGTGCGCCCGTACGCGCTGCGCGGTCTCACGCTCGCGGTCGGCGCCGAGCGATGGGCGATCGGAAATCTCGCGCCCGCGGGCGAGCGCGAGTGGGCTGCGCCGCTCGACGCGCTGCGTCGCGCAGCGGGCTATCCGCTCCTCGCGGTCGCCGCGCAATTTTCCTCGCACGCGGGCCTGCGCGGGCAGGCGCAGGCGCGGCTCGCGGTGCCCGACGCGACGGGCGGACCGGTGCCGCTCGGGGAGGGCGTCGGCGTCGTCGCGCGGGATGCGCAGGGCCTCGTCGGCGACGTCCTCGAGGGGGGGGCGCTCGCGATCGCCGTGCCGCCCTCGTGGCGCAGCGCGCGCGTGAACGGGGTCGAGCTCGCGCCGATCGACGGGCGCATCACCCTCGATGCGCCCGGCCCCATGCGCGCCGTCCTCGATCTCGAGGTGTCGACGGACGGTCGCACCTACGGCGCGTTCTCGCCCTCTGCACAGGACCGCGCCGGCCTCGTGTTTCTCCGCTTTCGGCTGCCGGCGGTGGAGGGCGACGTGGACGGGCGTCTGCTCGTCCTCGAGGGGCTCGGGGCCTCGCAGGCGGGCGTGCGCTGGAGCGATGGCGCGACGGAAACCGTCGCCGCGCATCCGTACCGCGAGACCCTCCTCGAGCTCGGGCCGCGGACAGGGACGGTCACCGTCCGTGTTCAGCGGCGCGCCCTCGAGTACCTGCGCGCCTCGCTCTCACCGACCGGCGAGGCCATCCGGATCCGCCTCGCGCCGCCGCGGGTGTTCGGGCCATCCCGGCTCGACGTGCGGGAGGGGCCGTGAGCGTGGCCGCGTCACGACGGAACGCCGTGTTCGCCGGGCTCGGCTGGGCGGCGGCTTCTGCGGCGCTCACGGCCGCGCTCGTCCTCGTCCGGCGCGGTGAGGTGGGGCTCTGGGATTGGGACACGTACGCGCGCCTCGCGTTCATTCGCGGCTACCGCCCCGACCTCTACCTCGACGGTCACCTGCTCTACCACGGCGCCATGCGCGCGCTGATGGCGGTGGGCGTGACGCCTCGCGCGGCGGTCGTCGGGCTCACGGCCGCGGGGGCGGCGGCGTTCCTGCTCGGTGTGTTCGGCGTCGCGCGACGCGCCGGGCTCTCGGGGCGGGCGACCGGCGCTCGTGCTCGCGGCGTCCACGATCGGGAGCCCCGGCCTCGTCTCGCTCTTCCTGCTCGCCGAAGACAACGTGCTCTACCTGCCGCTCGTCCTCGGCGTGTTCGCGCTGTTCGCGCGGCGCAGCGTCGAGGCCCGCGGCGAGCGTCGGCGCGGCGTCCTGCTCGGCGTGCTGCTCGCGGCCGCGATGCTCGTGAACGTGTCGCTGCTCGTGCTCCTCTTCCCGCTCGCGGTCGCGCCGTGGGTCGCGCGGCGCGATCCCGCGCGCGCAGGCGGGCTCGCCGTCGCGGGGCTGACGGCGCTCGGCGTGTATCACCTCGCGCACCTCGTCCCCTTCACGGGCGCGCTGAACGCGCTCCATGCGTTTCTCCCGCAGGCGCTGCGGCTCCAGGACTTCGCGCAGTCGACGACCCCCCTCGGCTCCGCCGCGCGCCTCGAGCAATACGTCGGCGGGCTCCGCGCGATCGCGCTGACGCCCTCGGTGCACCTGATGCGCCTCACGCCGGCGCTCGACGCGGCGCTGCGCACCTGGATCCCCGCGGTGTCCTGCGCGCTCGCGCTCGCCCTCGTGGTCCAGCTCGTCGCCGCGCGCGGTCAGGCGCTCGGGGCCGCGCTGCGCGCGCGTCCGGAGCTCGCCGCCGCGCTGCTCGTCTCGCTCGTGTTCCCGTATCTCTACGAGCCCGCGCTCATCGAGCGGTGGGACCTCTTCTGGGTCGGCGGGCTCGTCGGGCTCGTGCACGTCTTGCGGGCGCGCCCCTCGCGCGCGGTCGTCGCGACGCTCGTCGCGCTCGTCGCGATCGGCAGCGTCGGGACGGGCGTCGCGGTCGCGCACCACTACGGTCGCGCGTGGGCGGACCCCGCGTTCGTCGCCGCGCGCTCGGTCTCTGCGCGGGCGGTCCGCGCCCCGGGGACCTCGGTCGTCGTCGCGCACGGGCTCGCGCCGCTCGTGCTCGCGGATCTCGCCACGCGTGTCGCGCCGCGTGACGTCTTCGTGGTGGACGACGCGCCCGGGGGGCCGCGCTGCGTGCGACTCGCTCTGCTCGGGGAGGTGGCCGTCCCCGTCGCCGAGGTGCGCGCCGCCGTCGCGCGCGGGGCGTGGGTCGACCCGCGCCTTTCGGTCCGCACGCGCCGGGCCCTCACGCCCTGACCTCGCGCGCGGCGCTGCGGGGCGCGAGGGCTGCATGGTAGCGTGCGCGGATGACGTCGCGGCCCCTCGCTCGCACCCCGCTCCTCGGCCTCTGTCTCGTCGGCGCGCTCGTCGCATGCGGCGGTGACGACGACCCCGCGCCGCTCCTGCCCCCGCTCGCGACCACCGCCATCGTCGATCTCGCGGTCGCGCTCGACGCGCCCGAGACCTTCTACGACTTCCCGTTTCCCTCGGATCTCCGCCTCACGGCGGCGGGCACGCCGGACCTGCGCGGTGTCCCCGTCTCGGCTCGCAGCAGCATCATCGAGGGGCTCGTCGAGGTCGCCGGTCAGCACCCGGGTTTCCCAGTGGTTCCCGTGGGTTATCTGCGCTTCGATGGCGACCTTGCGCCGCGCGTCCCGGCCGATGTCGTCCCCGCTGTGGCCACAGCGCCCATCCTCCTCGTCGACATCGACCCCGCCTCGCCCGAGCGCGGCGCGCTCACGCCCGTCGTCGCCGCGACGCTCCCGCGTGATGCCTACACGCCGGCCGGCCTGCTCGGTGTCGCCGCGCGCCCCGGCTTCGTGTTGCAACCCGATCGCACCTACGCGTTCGTCGTCACGACGGCGCTCCTCGACGCAGCGGGCGAGCCCGTCGCGCCCGCGCCCGCCTTCGCGGCCCTCGCGCGCGGCGAGACGCCCCCAGGCGCGCGCGGCGAGGCGCTGCGCACGCTGACGGCGCCGCTCCTCGAGACGCTCGCGACCCTCGGCGTCCCGGCGGCTCAGGTCGCGACGGCGACGGTCTTCACGACGGGCGACGTGGTCGCCGAGCTCGCCGCGCTCTCCGACGACGCGCTCGCGCGCTTCGACGCGACGATCGCGGACCTCGTCGTCGATCCCGACGATGGCGCCGCGCACCCGCGCTACTGCGAGCTGCGCGGGACCATCTCCTTCCCGCAGTTCCAGGCCGGCGAGGCGCCTTTCGACACGGGCGGGCTCTTCGTGCGGGACGGCGCGGGCGCGCTCGTCGAGCAGCGTCGTGAGACGGTCCCGATCACCGTGTCGCTGCCGCTCGGCGCGATGCCCGAGGCGGGGTTCCCGCTCACGATGTACTTCCACGGCTCGGGCGGCCTCAGCACCGCGAGCGCCGATCGCGGCACCTGGCGGCTCGAGACGGACGCGACGCGTTGCCCCGAGGGGAGGCTCGGCGAGTGGGAGGGCCGCACGGGCTGCAACGTGAAGGGCGAGGGCCCCGCGCACGTCCTCGCGCGCCACGGCCTCGCCGTCGCGAGCAGCGCGCTCCCCGTGAACCCCGAGCGCGTGCCGGGCGCGTCCGAGCAGGAGTACCTCAACTTCAACAACCTCGGCCCGGGGCGTGACCTCTTCCGGCAGGGCGTGATCGAGCAGCGGCTCTTCCTCGAGGCCCTCCTCGCGCTGCGCATCACCCCCGCCAGCGTGGCCGCGTGCACCGGGCTCTCGCTGCCTGCGGGCCTCGGGAGGTACCGCTTCGACGGCGGACACATCTACACGCAGGGCCAGTCGATGGGCGGGCAGTACACGAACCTCTTCTCCGCCGTCGAGCCGCGCGTCCTCGCCGCTGCTGCCCACCGGAGCGGGCGGCTACTGGAGCCAGTTCATCCTCGAGACGCCGCTCTTCCCGAACCCGGGCGCGCTCATCGGGACCTTCCTCATCGGCACCTCGGCGCCGCTCACCTTCCTGCACCCGGCGCTGCAGATCTACGAGACCGCGTGGGAGGCCGTGGACCCGATCGTCTACACACCGCGCCTCGCGCGCCGGCCGCTGCCGGGCCACCCCGTGCGGGACGTCTACGAGCCCGTCGGCCTCGGCGACTCGTACTTCGCGACGCCCACTTTCGACGCGATCGCGCTCTCCTACGGGCACGAGCAGGCGGGCGACGTCGTGTGGCCCTCGATGCAGGACGCGCTCGCGCTCACCGGCCGCGACGGGCTCCTTTCCTATCCCGTCGTCGACAACGTGATGTCGGAGACGGGCGCGCCCTTCACGGGCGTCGTCGTGCAGTACGAGGGCGACGGGATCTACGACCCTCACGCCATCTACACGCAGCTCGACGCGGTGAAGCATCAATATGGTTGCTTCCTCGCGTCGCACCTCGCGACGGGGACCGCGCGCGTACCCGCGCCGGGCCTCGAGACGGATCCCTGCGAGTAGTCCCCGCCGCGCGTCCGCGCACCGCGGCCCCGCGCGCCTCCGCACGCAGGCCGGGTCGTCCGCGCGACGCGGCCCACGCCCGGCGTCCTGCGCCGCCCTTGCGCGTGCGGCAGGCGCGTTGCAGCATCGCGCTCCGCTGCGACACCTGAACGGCGGTACAGCCCCCGGAACGAGCGAATGGCGAAGAAGAAAGACGATCAGATGCCCCTCTTCGGCGGGGGGGCCGGCGCCTCCGTCGAGGACAAGCCGCTCGCGGAAGAGGCGCAGCGCCGCTACCTGCACTACGCCCTCAGCGTCATCACCGCGCGGGCGCTGCCCGACGTGCGCGACGGGCTCAAACCCGTGCAGCGCCGCATCCTCTACGCGATGCGCGTGCTCGGGCTGCGCCCGGACGCGAAGTACGTGAAGTCCGCGCGCGTCGTCGGCGACGTGCTCGGCAAGTTCCACCCGCACGGCGACTCCTCGGTGTACGAGGCGATGGTCCGGCTCGCGCAGCCCTTCACGATGCGCGTGCCGCTCGTCGACGGCCGCGGGAACTTCGGCTCCGCCGACGGCGACACCGCCGCCGCCTACCGCTACACCGAGGCGAAACTCCTGCCGATGGCGATGGAGCTCCTCGCGGAGCTCGACCAGGAGACCGTCAACTGGCGGCCGACCTTCGACAACACGAACAAGGAGCCCGCCGTCCTGCCGGCGCGGTTCCCGCACCTGCTCGTGAACGGCTCGCAGGGCATCGCCGTCGGCATGGCGACGAGCATTCCGCCGCACAACCTCGGCGAGGTCATCGACGCCTGCGTCGCGATGATCGACGAACCCGACGTGCCGACCGCGCGCCTGCTCAAGCACGTGAAGGGCCCGGATTTCCCGACGGGCGGGCAGATCCTCTCGACGCGCGCCGAGCTGCAGACGGTCTACGAGACGGGGCAGGGCTCCGTGAAGCTGCGCGGCGAGTGGAAGACGGAGGAGCTGCGCAAGGGGGGCCAGCAGCTCGTCGTCACGTCCATCCCGTACGGCGTCGATCGGCGCGTGATCGTCGAGAAGATCGCCGAGGTCATCCTCTCGAAGAAGCTGCCCGTGCTGCTCGACGTCCGCGACGAGAGCACGACCGAGACGCGCCTCGTGCTCGAGCTCCGCAAGGACGCCGAGCCGGCCCTCGTGATGGCGTACCTCTTCAAGCACACGCCGCTGCTCGTCAACGTGCAGGTCAACCTCACCTGCCTCGTCCCCACGGAGAACCCGGACGTCCCCTCGCCGCAACGCCTCGATCTGCGCGCGATGGTCCGGTACTTCCTCGACTTCCGCTTCGACGTCGTCACGCGGCGCCTGCGCTTCGATCTCACGGCCGTCGAGCGCCGCATCCACGTGCTCGAGGCGCTCGCGACGATCTTCGACGCGCTCGACGAGACCATCCGGATCATCCGCAAATCCGAGGGCAAGCGCGACGCCGCCGAGAAGCTGATGAAGCGCTTCGGCCTCGACGCCGAGCAGGTCGACGCCATCCTCGAGCTGCGCCTCTATCGCCTCGCGCAGCTCGAGATCAACCTGATCCGCGAGGAGTTGACCGAGAAACAGCGCGAGCAGACGCGCCTCGGCGCGCTGCTCAACAGCGAGGACGCGCGCTGGAAGCTCATCCGCGCGGAGATGCTCGAGCTGAAGACCTCCTGCGCCGACCGTCGCCGCTCGCGCATCGGCGGCGCGACCGACGAGCCGACGTACGACGCGGAGGCCTTCATCGTCGACGAGGACGCCACCGTCGTGCTCACGCAGCAGGGCTGGATCAAGCGCCAGCGCGAGGTGAAGGACGTCAACGCCACGCGCACGCGCGAGGGTGACGCCGTCCTCGAGGTGGTCGCCGGATCGACGCGCGCGTCGGTCGCGTTCTTCTCGAACAAGGGCACCTGCTACGTCGCGCGCATCGTCGACGTCCCCGCGACGACGGGCTACGGCGAGCCCGTCTCCAAGCTCTTCAAGCTCGACGACGGCGAGCGCATCCTCTCGATGCTCACCTTCGACCCGCGCTTCCGCGAAGTGCCCGAAGAGACGGCAGGCGCCGACCCCGAGCCGCCGTATGCGCTCGTCGTCACGAAGGGCGGGATGACCTCGCGCTTCTCGCTGCGCGCGCACCGCGAGCCCTCGACGCGCGCGGGCCGCAAGTTCGCGCGGCTCGGCGACGCCGCGAAGGGCGGCGACGAGGTCCTGCTCGTCGCGCCGATCGAGGATGGCCAGTACATCGCCGTCGCGACGGTGAAGGGCCACGCGCTCGTGGTCGATCAGGGCGAGATCCCGCTGCTCTCCGGCCCCGGCAAGGGCGTCATGCTCGTGAAGCTGCACGAGGGCGACGCCGTCCTCGGGGCGCAGGTGCTCACGGGCAGCCACGACTCGCTCGTCGTCGAGAAGGAGGGCGGCACCCGCTTCGAGCTCACGATCCGCAAGTACCGCGGCACGCGCGCCGGCCACGGCGCGGAGCTCTTCAAGCGCGGTGTCCTCGAGCGCGTCGTGCTCCCCGAGATCACGCTCCCCGGCACCGTCCCCGCACCCGAAGCCACCTGAGGCGCGCGCATGTCCGAGAACTACTCAGCGAAAGACATCGAGGTCCTCGAGGGCCTCGAGCCCGTGCGCAAGCGGCCGGCGATGTACATCGGCGGCACCGACAAGACGGGCTACCACCACCTCCTCTGGGAGATCCTCGACAACTGCGTCGACGAGGCGATCAACGGCCACGCCAAGCGCATCGAGGTCCTGATCGACGCCGATCGGCGCGGCGCCACCATCTCGGATGATGGTCGCGGCATCCCCGTCGACATCCACCCGAAGTTCAAGAAGCCCGCGCTCGAGCTCATCCTCACGACGCTTCACTCGGGCGGCAAGTTCGAGGGCAAGAGCTACCAGGTCTCCGGCGGCCTCCACGGCGTCGGCTCCTCGGTGGTCAACGCGCTCTCGGAGAAGCTCGTCGCGACCATCAAGCGGGGTGGTGCCGAGTGGCGGCAGTCGTACCGCCGCGGCGTCGCGACGGGACCGATCGAGAAGGTGCAGGAGGGGCTGCGTGCGCACGGCACGACCATCCACTTCCGTCCGGACACCAAGATTTTCGGCGAGAAGGCGGAGTTCGACGTCGACGTCGTCAAGGAGCGCCTCGAGGCGAAGTCCTACCTCCACAAGGGCTTGCGCCTCTTCTTCCGCGACGAGAAGACGAAGGAGCGCCTCGAGTTCGAGCATCCGGGCGGCATCGTCGAGTACCTCGGCAAGATCGTCGCCGAGTCGGGCCACCCGCCGATCCCGCTGGCGCCGTTCACGCTCGAGCGTGAGGACCCCATCCGCATGGAGGTCGCGCTCACGTGGACGGAGTCCCCGAGCGAGTCGCTGCGGAGCTACGCGAACGGCATCCCCACGCACAACGGCGGCACGCACGACGCGGGCCTCAAGCAGGCCGTGACGCGCGCCGTCCGCGGCTACATGACGACGCACGACCTCACGCCGAAGGGCGTGACGATCACCGCCGAGGACATCCGCGAGGGCCTCGTCGCGCTCGTGAGCGTCTACGTCGCCGAGCCGCAGTTCCAGGGCCAGACGAAGGATCGCCTCAACAACACCGAGGTGAGCGGGCAGGTCGAGGGCGCGGTGCGCACCGCGCTCGAGCAGTGGCTCCACGACAACAAGAAGACGGCCGACGCGGTGCTCGCGCGCATCGTGCTCGCTGCGCGGGCGCGCGAGGCGAGCCGCGCCGCGATGACCGAGGTCAAGCGCAAGGGCGCGGTGAGCCATCGGCTCAACCTGCCCGGCAAGCTCGCGGACTGTTCGAGCACCGACCCGTCCGACAGCGAGCTCTTCCTCGTCGAGGGCGAGTCCGCCGGCGGCAGCGCGAAGCAGGGGAGGGACCGCAAGACGCAGGCGATCCTCGCGCTCCGGGGCAAGGTCCTCAACGCCGAGCGGGCGAACGTGCAGGCCATCTCGTCGAACAAGGAGCTGCAGGACATCGTCTCCGCGCTCGGCTGCGGCGTCGGCAAGGACTTCGACCTCACGAAGCTGCGCTACGGCCGGATCTTCCTGCTGATGGACGCCGACAGCGACGGCTACCACATCTCGACGCTGCTCCTCACGTTCTTCTACCGCGTGCTGCCGGGCCTCATCCGCAACGGCCACGTCTTCATCGCGATGCCGCCGCTCTTTCGCATCGACGCGGGCAAGGAGACGTACTTCGCCCTCGACGACGCGGAGAAGGACGCGCTCCTCGCGAAGCTCCCGAAGAACGTCAAACCCGACGTCAGCCGCTTCAAGGGCCTCGGCGAGATGGACGCCATCGACCTCAAGCTCACGACGCTCGACCCGAAGCGTCGTCGCGCGATGCGCGTGACGATCGAGGGCGAGCTCGAGACGGATCGCATCCTCAACGAGCTGATGGGCAAGGACCCGGCGCCGCGCTTCCGCTTCATCATGGAGCACGCGCGCGGCGTGCAGGCGGACGACCTCGACCTCTAGGCCGCGGCCGCGACGCCCGTCTGCCGCTTTGTTGCCCCGCGGCGGCGTTCTTCGCTAAGCACCTCCGCAAGCCGGCCGCGAAGCACTTCGGCAAGTGCCGCGCGCCGCGCCTGCGAGGGGAGCCGAGATGGAGTCGTCCGCGTCGACGTGCAGCGTGTGCAGCAAGGAGTTCGCGCCGAAGTTCCGCTATCAGGTGCGCGAGGAGGGCGGGCGTTTCGTCCACTTCTGCTCGCAGGCGTGCCAGGCGCGCGGCGTCCGCGCCGAGGCCGCGTGCGCGTGCAGCGTCTGCGCGAAGCCCTTCGTGTTCGAGTACGCGTACCAGTGCGCGACGCACGATGGCGCGCCGGTCTACTTCTGCTCGACGGGCTGCCGTGAGCGTGGCGTCGGCGCGGTGCGCGCGCGCGGCGCGGTGCAGGCGGAGGGGCCGCGTCGCATCGCCGTCTTCAACCACAAGGGCGGCGTTGGCAAGACGACCACGGCCGTGAACCTCGCCGCCGCGCTCGCGGAGAAGGGCAAGCGCGTGCTGCTCGTCGACGCGGACGGGCAGGGCAACGTGGGCGTCTCGCTCGGCATCCGCGGCGAGCGCTCGCTCTATCACGTGCTCGTGAACGGCGCGTCCGTCGAGGAGTGCGCGGTGCCGGTGCGCGACGGGCTCGACGTGCTCACCTCGAACGAGCTGCTCGCCGCCGCCGAGCTCTACCTCGCCGGTCGTCCGAACCGCGACCGCGTCATGCGCGAGCGCCTCGGCGGCCGCGCCGACGCGTACGACGTGGTCGTGCTCGACTGCGCCCCCGCGCTCTCGCTCATGAACCAGAACGCGCTCGTGTACGCGGACAGCGTGATCATCCCCGTCTCGTGCGATTACCTCTCGCTGGTCGGGGTCAAGCAGGTGTTGCGCACGCTGAAGAACGTGCGCGAGATGCTCAAGCACGACGTCGCGATCCTTGGCGTCGTGCCGACGTTCTACGACGTGCGCAACAAGGCCGCGCGCGAGGCGGTCGCTGCGCTCACGGCGCATTTCGGCGCGCACTGCCTGCCGCCCATCCGCGTGAACACGAAGCTGCGCGAGGCGCCGAGCGTGAAGAAGACCATCTTCGAGTACGCCCCCGACAGCCACGGCGCGCAGGACTACCTCGCGCTCGTCGAGCGCGTGCTCGCGGCCTCGGTCGGCGCGCTCGCGGACGACTTGCCCGCTGCCGTCGCGCGCCCGGTTCAGCCCCTCACGGAGATGCGCGCGGCGCTCTGAGCGCGCCGCGAGGAGAGATCCGATGACGACGTCCGACCGAAGCCGCAGCGCCGCGGCGCACGCGTTGTTCGAAGGCGAGGAGGTGCGCGACGTCCTCCGCGACACCTTCTTCCGGAGCGCGCCCGACGAGGCGCTCCCCGCGCCGCCCGCGCCGCCCGCGCGCCGCGCCAAGCCACCCTCGCGCGCCCTCCCGAAAGAGGCGCTCCCCTACGAGGTGATCTGCATCTCGCTCTACCGCGAAGACCTCGCGGCGCTCGACGAGAAGGTCCGCGCGCTGAAGGCAGGCGGGCACCGCAAGATGAGCCGCAGCGCGCTCATCCGCTACGCGCTCGCGCACGTCGACACCGCCACGCTCCCGCGCAGCTGGTGAGCGGCGCGCGTTGAGCGGCCGGCGCGGTGCGCGTCCGTCCGCGCTCTCTGCGCCGCGATGTCTGCGCCGCGCTCTCTGCGCCGCGCTCTCTGTGCCGGGCTCGCGCGCGGCGCTCGTCAGCGGGGGCTGGGGCCTGCGGGGCGCGTCGTGCGCGCCAGGGGCGCCGTCGCGTCGGGGTCGCCCAGCTCGCCGCGGAACATGGCGAGCATGTCGGGGGCCTGCACGCACACCCAGGCCGCGACCTCGGCGAAGTCGAGCATAATCGCGTCGTTGATCGTCGCGCCCGAGCTGAGCATCTGCTTGCAGGCCTCGTGCATGCGCAGGTACTCGGAGAGGCGCTCTGCGAACTCGCCGCGCGCGAGCTTGGTCACCATGTGGCGGTCCACCTTGACGAAGGCGCCGAGAGGCTTGTCGCCGAAGCGTTTGGCGAAGCGCTCGAGATAGAGCTCGTAGGCCGCGTCGAGATCGAATTCCGGTTCCATGCGACGCCGCGACGCTACCAGAGCCGCGCGTCCCCGGACGAGTTCTCAACGACGACGCGGCCCCCGAGCACGACGAGCGCGGCGCGCAGTCCGCCGAGCGCATAGGCGACGAGGCGGGGGTCATCCCCTGGGAAGAGCGCGAGATCCGCGCGGGCGCCGACCACGATGCGGCCCGCGTCGCGCAGGCCCGCGGCGCGCGCGGCCTCGCACGTCACGGCGAGGACGGCCTCCTCGAGCGAGAGCCCCGCGTCGCGCGCGGCGAGCGCAGCGGCGAGGCCGAGATCGGTCGACGGGCTCGTGCCGGGGTTGCAGTCGGTGCCGACGGCGACGCGCACGCCGAAGGCCCGCAGCCGCGCGGCGTCGGGCGGGCGCTGCCGCAGCGTGCGCCACGCGCCCGGGAGCAGCACCGCCGTCGTCCCGGCGCGGGCGAGGGCGCGCAGGCCGTCGTCGCTCACCTCCTCGAGGTGGTCGGCCGAGAGCGCGCCGAACTCCGCGCAGAGCTCCGCGCCGCCGAGGTCGCGGAACTGCCCGACGTGCGCGCGCAGCCGCCAGCCCCGCGCGCCGCGCCGCTGCGAAGACGCCGCGCGTCTCGGCGAGACTGAATGCCGATTCATCGCAGTAGACGTCGACCGTGTCCGCGAGCCGTGCGTTCGCCGCGGCGGGGATCATCGCCTCGCGCACCTCGCGCAGATAGCCCGCGCGGTCGTCGCGGCGCTCGGGCGGCACGGCGTGCGCGCCGAGGAGCGTCGTCGTCGTGTGGACGAGACCCTCGCGCGCGAGGCGCCGCCCAATCGCGAGCAATCGCAACTCGGTTGCGGTATCGAGGCCATAGCCGCTCTTGACCTCGACGCTCGTGGTGCCGCCCGCGCGCATCGCGAGGGCCCGCGCCTTCGCGAGCGCGAAGAGCGTGTCGTCGTCGGCGGCGCGCGTCGCGCGGACGGTCGAGGCGATGCCGCCGCCCGCGGCCGCGATCGACGCGTAGCTCTCGCCAGCGAGCTTCCGCGCGAGGTCGTCGACGCGGCTCCCCGCGAAGACGAGGTGCGTGTGCGGATCGACGAGCCCGGGCAGGAGCACGCAGCCGCGCGCGTCGATCGTGCGCGCCGCGTCCTGCGCGATCGACGCGGCCTCGTCGTCCGGTCCGACCCACGCGATGCGACCTTCTGTGATGGCGACTGCGCCCCGCGCGATCAGGCCGAGTCGCTCGGTTGGCGTGCCCGACGCTGGGCCCGCGCACGTCGCGACGCGCGCCCCGCGCACCAGCAGGTCGACCTTCATCCCGCGGTCCGGTGCGGCACGTGCACGCCCTTCTTCGCCGCCGTCTCGATCGCGATCTCGTAGCCGGCGTCCGCATGCCGGATGACGCCCATGCCGGGGTCGCCGGTGAGCACGCGCTCGAGGCGCCGCGCTGCGTCGGGCGTGCCGTCGGCGACGATGACGTCGCCTGCGTGCAGCGAGTAGCCGATGCCGACGCCGCCGCCGTGGTGGATGCTCACCCACGTGGCGCCGTTCGCGACGTTGAGCATCGCGTTGAGCACGGGCCAGTCGCCGATCGCGTCCGAGCCGTCGATCATGCCCTCCGTCTCGCGGTTCGGGCTCGCGACCGAGCCGCAGTCGAGGTGGTCGCGGCCGATGACGATGGGCGCCTTCACCTTGCCGTCGCGCACCAGCTCGTTGAAGCGCAGGCCCGCCCTCGCGCGGTCGCCGTAGCCGAGCCAG
The DNA here is from genome assembly GCA_964202905.1 of Polyangiales bacterium. Classification (GTDB taxonomy): domain Bacteria; phylum Myxococcota_A; class Polyangia; order Polyangiales; family JADJQN01; genus CAIUAC01. Next base: position 73,798 of record CAXNJO010000009.1, on the reverse strand, counting down.
CAGATGCGCGCGGGCAACCCCTGGAAGGCGACGCGCTCTTCGGCCATGTCGAGCCAGCGGTGGAGGGCGGCGTCCGCGGGGAAGAGCTCCTTGATCGCGGCGTCCGTGACGCGGATGTCCTCCGGATCGCCCGAGAGCGCGACCCAGCGGAAGGGCCCCTTGCCCTCGCAGAAGAGCGGCCGGACGTACGCCGGCACGAAGCCCGGGATGTCGAAGGCGCGCTCGACGCCCGCGCGCCGCGCCTCTTCGCGGATGTTGTTGCCGTAGTCGCAGCGCGAACGCGCCGCGCCGCACCATCTCGAGCATCGCGTTGACCTCGGCCGCCATGCCCTCGCGCGCGCGCTGCTCGAAGCCGCGCTGGATCGCGCTCGCGCGAGCCCCCGCGCGTCGGCGAGCGTACACGTCGGAGGGCACGTAACCGTTCAGCGGATCGTGCGCGCTCGTCTGCTCGGTGACGAAGTCCGGCGTGACGCCGCGCCGCACGAGCTCCGGGTAGACCTGCGCCGCGTTGCCGACGAGCGCGACGGAGACGGCCGCGCGCGCTGCGCACGCCTCGCGGATCCACGCGAGCGCCTCGTCGAGCGAGTGCGTGAGCCGATCGACGTAGCGCGTCTCGAGGCGCCGCTGCGCGCGCTGCGGATCGATCTCGACGCCGAGGAACGACGCGCCCGCCATCGTCGCCGCGAGCGGCTGCGCGCCGCCCATCCCGCCGAGCCCCGCCGAGAGGATCCAGCGCCCCGCCCAGTTCTTCGGCCCGGCGACGCCGTCCGCCGAGAAGTGCTGCCGCCCCGCCTCGGCGAAGGTCTCGTAGGTGCCCTGCAAGATGCCCTGCGTGCCGATGTAGATCCACGAGCCGGCCGTCATCTGGCCGTACATCGTCAGCCCCTTGGCCTCGAGGTCGTCGGAACTCGTTGCCACGTCGCCCAGTGCGGGACGATCGAGTCGAGTTCGCGAGCAGCACGCGCGGCGCGTCGGCGTGCGTGCGGCAAGCGCCCGACGGGCTTGCCCGACTGCACGAGCAGCGTCTCGTCGTCGTCGAGCTGCTCGAGCGTCGCCGACGATCGCGTCGAACGCGGCCCACGAGCGCGCGGCCTTGCCGCGTGCCGCCGTAGACGACGAGGTCGTCCGGCCGCTCGGCCACGTCGGGATCGAGGTTGTTCATGAGCATCCGCAGCGCGGCTTCCTGCTGCCAACCGCGGCAGCGCAGGGTCGTGCCGCGCGGGGCGCGCACCGGGCGCGGGCCGGAGATCGTCGGGGATGTCATGGCTGGCAGCCTTAGCACCGGGCCCCGCAACCGCGACGACGCGGCGCGTCGACGGCGTGTGTCGCGTGCGCCCGGCGCGGCGGGTGAATGTCTCCGGGCGCGCTGCGTCCGAGCGCCCGGGGTTGACGGCCCCCCGAGCGGTCGCCACGCTCCGCCCCCGCCCGCCTCCCCGCGGGCCCTTCTTTTCATCCGGGAACTCCCATGACGAAGCTCTTTTCTCGCATGCTGGTCGCTGCCCTCGGCGCGGCGCTCTCCGTCACGGCGCTCTTCGCGCCCGGGGCCGCGGCCGCGCAGTCGGTCCCCGTCATCGAGCGCATCGAGCCGACCTCCGGCCCGCCCGGCACCGCGGTGACGCTCGTCGGGCGCGCGATGGACGCGCAGACGCAGATCCTGCTCGGCGCGCTCTCGTGCCCGATCACCGAGCGCACGCCCAATCGCTGGGTCTTCACGATCCCGCCAGGCGCGGTCACTGGCTCGATCTCGGTCCGCAACGCGGTGGGCGTCTCCACGGCGAACCCGCTCTTCCGCGTTACTGCGCCGCCCGCTGCGCCCGTCATCGAGCGCGTCGAGCCGTCGAGCGGCGCGCCGGGCCTCGAGGTGACGATCCGCGGGCAGAACTTCTCGCCGCGGCTCACGGACAACGTCGTGCTGCTCGGCGATCGGCCCGTCGTCGTGCGCGCCGCGACGCCCTTCGACCTGCGCGTGGTCGTGCCCGACGGCGCGGTGACCGGCGTGTTCCGCGTGCGTGCGGGGACGGCGGGGGAGGCCGTGAGCCCGCAGCCCTTCACCGTCACGACGGGCACGGCGGTCACCGACTTCCAGCCGCGCCTCGGTCCGCCGGCGACGCGCGTGGTGATCACGGGCACGGGCTTCTCGCCGACGAAGTCGCAGAACCGCGTCTTCCTCAACAACCTCCCGGTGCGCGTCGAGCGCGCGACCGCGACGCAGCTCGACGTCGTCATCCCCGCGAACGCCGCCACGGGCCCGCTGCTCGTCGACGTGCGCAACGGCGGCCGCACGCAGACGCCCGCGCCCTTCGTCATCCAATACCCGCCGACGATCACGGCCGTCGCGCCGCTCGCCGCGCCGCCGGGCCGCACGGTCACGCTCACGGGCACGAACTTCGGCACCGATGTGCGCGCGGTCGACGTGCGCTTCGCCGTGACGCTCACCGGCGCGGCCGGGGGCGCGACGGGCGCCGCCGCGAACGCGCCCGTCGCCACCGTCTCGCAGCCCGCCGTGGTGCGCGCCGTGACGCCGACGACGCTCACCGTCGAGGTCCCGGCGGGCGACGCGGGCCGCGGCCGCTTCACCGTCAACGTCTCGGGCCTCGGCCCGGCGCAGTCCCCGATGGAGTTCACGCGCCTCGCGCCCGTCGCCATCGCCGACTTCCAGCCGCGCTCCGGCCCGGTGGGCGCCCTCGTCCGCATCAGCGGCGCGGGCTACTCCGCGACGCTCGCGGACAACACCGTCACGCTGCAGGGGACGCGCTGCGAGGTCACGGCCGCGACGCCGACCGAGCTCACGGTCCGCATCCCCGCGGGCGCGCCGAGCGGCCTCTTCGAGGTCACCGTCGCCAACAACGGCACGCTGCGCGCCGCGACGGCCTTCGTCGTCACGCACCCGCCGACGATCACCGCGTTCTCCCCCGCGCGGCTCACGGTCACGCAGGACGTCACGATCACGGGCACGGGCTTCGGCACGACGCCCGCGCTCGTCGAGGTGAGCCTCAACGGCCGCGCGCTCCAGCTGCTCCAGCTCACGGACACGCAGCTCACGGCGAAGGTGCCCGTCGGTGTCGCGAGCGGTCGCCTCACGGTGCTCGTCCGCCTGCAGGGGAGCGCGGTCGCGGCGACGGATCTCGCCGTCGATCCGCTCCTCGCCATCGCCTCGTTCGCACCGCAGAGCGGCTTCCCGGGCACGCGCGTCGCGCTCCGCGGCGAGGGCTTCCTCGAGGGGAGCACCGTGCTCTTCAACGGCGCGACCGCGACCCCGCTCACGCTCGCGCCGACCGCGCTCGACGTCCTCGTGCCCGCGGGTGCGACCACGGGCTCCCTCAGCGTGCGGACGCCCGATGGGCGCACGATCGCGGCGGGCGGCGTGTTCACCGTCACGGCGCCCCCGAGCGGCGTGGGGATCACCGCGATCGAACCCGCGTGCGCACGCCCCGGCTGCACCGTCGTGCTCCGCGGCTACGGCTTCGCGGCGCGAGGCAACCAGAACCGCGTGTTCTTCGGCACCTTCCCGGCGCGGGTGATGCGCGCGACGCCCACCGCGCTCACTGTCGCGTTGCCCCGCCAGCCCGGCACGCAGCCCTTCAAGGTCGATGTGCGCGGCGTGGGCATCGCGCAGAGCGAGCCCTTCACGATCACGCCCTGATCCACGCCCCGAGCCGCGCCTTGGTCCACGCCCCGAGCCGCGTCCCGGGGCCCGTCGCGGTGACGCGACGCCTCTCGATCCGCGGGGAGTGGTCTGCTACAAGCCGCCCAGCTTTCAACCCCCTGCGAGGTATGCGGTGATCGACGAGCGCCTGACGGAAGCCCTGACGTTCGATGACGTCCTCCTGCTGCCGGCGTACTCGGACTTCCTGCCCGCGCAGGCCGATGTCCGCACGCGACTGACCCGCGGGCTCGAACTCAACATCCCGATCCTCTCTTCGGCGATGGACACGGTCACCGAGTGGCGTGCCGCCGTGACGATGGCGCGCGCCGGCGGGATCGGGATCATCCACAAGAACCTCACGCCCGAGGAGCAGGCGTACGAGGTCCTCAAGGTCAAACGTGCCGAGAGCGGCATGGTGCTCGACCCGGTCACGGTGCGCCCCGATCAGTCGCTGCAGGCGGCGCTCGAGATCATGCGCGAGCACGACATCAGCGGCCTCCCCGTCGTCGATGGCGACCGCCCCGTCGGCATCCTCACGTCGCGCGACATCCGCTTCGAGAAGAACCTCGCGCAGCCCGTGGCGAGCCTGATGACGCACGAGCTCATCACGGTGCCGCCCGGCGTCTCGAGCGACCGTGCCCGCGAGCTCCTGCACGAGCACCGCATCGAGAAACTCCTCGTCGTGAGCCAGGAGGGCAAGCTCGTCGGGCTCATCACGATCAAGGATCTGCTGCAGGCCGATCGGAACCCCGGTGCGGCGAAGGACGAGCGCGGGCGCCTCCGCGTCGGCGCGGCGATCGGCGTCGGTCCGGACCGCGAAGAGCGCCTCGCGGCCCTCGTCGGCGCGGGCGCGGACGTCATCGTGATCGACACCGCGCACGGCCACAGCCTCGGCGTCATCGACGCGGTGCGCGCGACCAAGAAGCGCTACCCGGATCTCCAACTCGTCGCGGGCAACGTCGCGACGGCGGACGCCGCTTCGGCCCTCGTGGACGCGGGCGTCGATGGCCTCAAGGTGGGCATCGGGCCGGGTTCGATCTGCACGACGCGCGTCGTCTCGGGCATCGGCGTCCCGCAGATCACCGCCGTCGCCGACTGCGCGCGCGTCTGCGAGAAGGCGGGCGTCCCCGTCATCAGCGACGGTGGCATCAAGTACTCGGGCGACGTCGTGAAGGCCATCGCCGCGGGCGCAAGCTCCGTGATGATCGGCTCGCTCTTCGCGGGCACGGACGAGTCGCCCGGGCAGCTCGTGCTCTACCAGGGCCGCACCTACAAGAGCTACCGCGGCATGGGCTCGCTCGGCGCCATGAAGAAGGGCAGCAAGGACCGCTACGGCCAGGGCGACGTCCGCGAGAACGACAAGCTCGTGCCCGAGGGCATCGAGGGCCGCGTGCCCTACCGTGGGCCCCTCGCGAGCGTCGTCTTCCAGATGGTCGGCGGCCTGCGCGCCGGCATGGGTTACACGGGCTGCCGCACCATCGAAGAGCTCCGCACCCGCGCGAAGTTCATCAAGATGTCCGCGGCCGGCCTCCGCGAGAGCCACGTGCACGACGTGGTCGTGACCGAGGAAGCGCCGAACTACCGCTCCGAGCGCTGAAGTCCGGCCGCGGCGCGCTCAGCCCGCTACCCAGGCGGGCGCGCGCGTGATAGGTCCGCGGCCTCATGACGACCCGCCAGCTCGTCCTCATCCTCGACTTCGGCTCGCAGTACACGCAGCTGATCGCGCGACGCATCCGCGAGCAGCACGTCTACTGCGAGATCCACCCGTGCACGCTCCCGCTCGCGCAGATCCGCGCGCTCGCGCCGCGCGCGATCGTGCTCTCGGGCGGCCCCGCGAGCGTGTACGGGGAGGGCGCACCGACGGTCGACCCCGCGCTCTTCGCGCTCGGCGTGCCAATGCTCGGCATCTGCTACGGGATGCAGCTCACGTGTCACCTGCTCGGCGGCCACGTCGCGCGCGCCGAGCACCGCGAGTACGGCGCAGCAAGCATCCGCGTCGCGCAGGGCGCAGGCCTGCTCGGCGCGTTCTCGGCGGGCGACGACGTCGACGTGTGGATGAGCCACGGCGACCGCGTCGAGGCGATCCCGCCCGGCTTCGAGGTGCTCGCCACCACCGAGAGCACGCCGTTCGCCGCGATGGGCGACGACGCGCGGCGCATCTACGGCGTGCAGTTCCACCCCGAGGTCGTGCACACGCCGCGCGGCGCCGAGATGCTCGCGTCCTTCCTTTTCGGCGTCGCGGGCTGCGCGCCGAGCTGGACGCCGGGCTCCTTCGTCGACGAGGCGGTCGCGCGCATCCGCGAGCAGGTCGGCGACGCGTCGGCCGTCTGCGGGCTCTCGGGCGGCGTCGACTCCTCGGTCGCCGCGATGCTCGTGTCGAAGGCGATCGGCGAGCGCCTCACCTGCATCTTCGTCGACAACGGTGTGCTGCGGAAGGACGAGGCCGGCGAGGTGGTCCGCATGTTCCGCGACCACTTCCACTTGAACCTCGTGCACGTCGACGCCGCGGCGCGCTTCCTCGACGCCCTCGCAGGGGTCACCGACCCCGAGCAGAAGCGCAAGATCATCGGGCGCGTCTTCATCGAGGTCTTCGACGACGAGGCGAAGAAGCTGACCGACGTGAAGCACCTCGTGCAGGGCACGCTCTACCCCGACGTGATCGAGAGCGTGTCGTTCAAGGGGCCGAGCGCCGTCATCAAGAGCCACCACAACGTCGGCGGACTGCCCGCGCACATGAAGCTCAAGCTCGTCGAGCCGCTGCGCGAGCTCTTCAAGGACGAGGTCCGCGAGGTCGGCGCCGCGCTCGGCATGCCGCACCATGTCCTCTGGCGGCAGCCGTTTCCCGGGCCCGGTCTCGCGATCCGCTGCATCGGCGAGGTGACCGAGGAGCGCCTCCGCATCCTCCGTGAGGCCGAGGCGATCCTCGACGCGGAGATCCGCGCGGCGGGCCTCTACGAGAGCGTCTGGCAGAGCTTCTGCGTGATCCTGCCGGTGCGCACCGTGGGTGTGATGGGCGACGAGCGCACGTACGACTCCGTCGTCGCGATCCGCGCGGTGCAGTCGCGCGATGGGATGACGGCCGACTGGGCGAAGTTGCCCTACGAGCTGCTCGGCAAGGTGAGCGCGCGCATCATCAACGAGGTGCGGGGCTGCAACCGCGTCGTCTACGACATCTCCTCGAAGCCGCCCGCGACGATCGAGTGGGAGTGATGCGCGGCACGCTCCGCGCCGTGCGCCGGGCGCACGCCGTTTCTGCGTTGTTCGCGGCGCTCGGCGTCGCCGCCTGCACGCCGCTGCCGGTGCGCCCGGAGCCCGCGCGGCTGCGCGTCGTCGCCGTCCCGGAGACCGCCACGGTCTACGTCGACGACCGCTTCGCCGGCAGCGCACGTCTGCTCGCGCTGCGCCCCTTGGCCTTCGCGCCGGGCGCGCGGCACGTCACGGTGCAGGCGGACGGCTACTTCCCCCACGACGTGACCGTCACGCTGCGCCCGGGAATCACGACGGTGCGCGTCGGCCTGCGCGCCGTTCCTCCCTGACCGCGCGTCGCGCGTCAGGCGATCTTCAGATCGCGAATCCCGATTCGTGCAACCGATATCCTGAATTGGACGTCGTGTGTCGTCCGCCGCGGGCGTCTTGCGTGATCGCGTTCCTTCACGGAGGCGTGACGAGGCGCGCCTCGCCGAGGCCCTCGCGCAGCCGCACGATCGCGGCCTCGACGCGCTCCGGATCGCGGCCGTCGACGGTGAGCTTCGTGCGGTACGACGGCTCGCGCCACTGCGGGTAGCTGCCGATGGACACCTCCGGGAACGCGGCCACCACCGCATCGAGCAGCGCTGCGATGTCGCCTTCGTCGCTCGTCGTGTAGACGGCGCGGCTCACGAAGCCCGCCCCCTCGCGCAGTCGCTCGCGCAGCTGCGGGAACTTCAGCCGCACGAGCTCCGGCACGCCCGGGAAGATGAAGACGTTCTCGAGGTTCACCGTCGGCCACGGCACCTCGGGCGTGCTGAGCAGCGCGGCCCCCTCGGGCACGTCGGCCATGCGCAGGTGCCCTTCACCGAGGCGGTCCTTGTAGTGCGCGCGCAACATCGTCTCCATGCGCGGATCGCGGACGACCGCGCGCCCGAAGGCCGCCGCGACGCCGGCGATCGTCACGTCGTCGTGCGTCGGGCCGACGCCGCCGGTCGTGAACACGAAGTCGTGCGCGTGGCGCAGCGCGTTGAGGTCGCTCGCGATGACCTCGACCTCGTCCGGGCACACGATGACCCGCCGCAGCGACACGCCGAGCGCGAACAGCTCCTGCGCGACGAACGCGACGTTCTGGTCCTGAATCTTGCCCGTCAGGATCTCGTTCCCGATCACGAGCACGGCGGCGGTCCTCGGCATCGGCCCAGCTTACACGAGCCCCGGCTGCGCTATGCTCGCGGGCGCATGCGACCGCCCCGACCCGCGCGTACCTCGCGCTCCACGCCGCGCCTCGCCCCTCGTCTGCAGGCCTCATCCGGGCGCGTCGCGCCCTTGGGATCGCGCCGTGTCGTCGGAGCGCTCGCGGGCGTCGCGCTCGTCGCCGTCCTCGTGGGCGGCTGCCGTCGCGAGCAGCCCGAACGCGGCGCGCCGGGGCCCGCCCGCACGTCGCCGGCGGCGTCCGTGTCGCCTCGGGAGCGCGTCACGACACCGGCCGATCGCACGCGCACCGCCGCAGAGACCGCGCCGCCGCCGAGTTCGCCGGCGGAGCCCTCCGGTGCACCGGAGGTCGTCGTCTTCCCGACCTCGGACGGCGTCTCGATCTCCGCGACGTTGCGACGCGGCCGCCCGGGCACGGTCCCGGTCGTGCTCGTGCACCAGCTCGGCAGCACGCGCGCCGAGTGGGAGCCGCTCGTCGCGCGGCTCGCCGCCGAGGGCCTGACGACGCTCGCGATCGACCTGCGCGGGCACGGCGCGAGCACCGCGATCGCCGGACCGCGGCCGCGCACGCTCGTGTACGGCGCGTTCCGCGACGAGGACTGGCGCGCGACCGCGAAGGACGTGCGCGCGGCGATCGACCACCTCGCGGGGCTCGAAGGGCTCGCGGGTCTCCAGGGTCCCGACGCGCGCTCAATCGTGCTGATCGGCTCGAGCATCGGCGGGACGGCCTGCCTCGCCGCCGCCGCCGAGGACCCGCGCGCCGTGCGGGTGGTGGTGCTCTCGCCCGGCCGCGCCTACCGGGGCTTCGACGCGATTGTGCCGGCCTCGCGCCTCGGCGAGCGTGAACTGCTCGTCCTGCGCGCGACGGACGAGGCGATGTCGCAGGAGACGGGCGAGGTGCTCGACCGCATCGTCACCCGCTCGACGCTGCGCCTCGTGCCGGGTGTTTCGCACGGCGTCGCGATGTTCGCCGACGACCCGTCCCAGCTCGACGCCGTGGTCGCGTTCGTCCTCGACGCGCAACCTCACTGACCGCGCAGGCGGGCGCGATCACGGCGCGCGCAGGCGGGCGCGGCTCGCGTGGTGGATCGCGATGCCCGCTGCGACGCTCGCGTTGAGCGAGGCGATCGGTCCGTACATCGGGATGCTCGCGATGTGCGTGCAGCGCGCGCGCGTCAGGCGGCGCAGGCCGTTCCCCTCGCTGCCGACCACGAGCACGAGCCCACCGGGCCCCACCTCGATCGCATCGATCTCGAGGTCTCCGCCCATGTCGAGGCCGACGACGTCCATCCCGCGCTCGGCGAGCAGGTCGAGGCTCTGCGCGAGGTTCGTCACGCGCGCGATGGCCGCGTGCTCCGTCGCGCCGGCGGAGGCCCGCACGACGACGGGGGTGACGGGCGCGGCGCGGTGCTTCAGCGTGAGCAGGCCGTCGGCGCCGAACGCGACCGCGCTCCGCACGATCGCGCCGAAATTGTGGGGGTCCGTGATCTCGTCGAGCGCGACGAGCAGCGGGCGCTCGGCAGGGAGCCGACGGAGCAGCGTGTCGAGGTCGAGGTAGGAGTACTCGCCCGTGATGGCGATGACGCCCTGGTGGCGCAGCCCACCCGCGAGCGCGTCGAGCTCCGCGGGCGAGCGCTCTTCGAGGCGCACGTCGCGCCGCCGCGACTCCTCGCCGAGCTCGCGCATCGCGGCCTTGTCGTCCGGGTCGAGGTAGACGACGGCGATGCTCTGCGGGCTCGCGCGCAGGGCCTCGAGCACCGAATGACGGCCGACGAGGAGACGCTTCACGCGGGACCGAGCGCTTCCGAAATCGCGGCGACGACGGCGCGGGCCGCGGCGCGGGGGTCTGCGGCGTCGCGGATGGGGCGCCCGACGACCAGATGGTCGGCTCCGGCGCGGATCGCTTCAGCGGGCGTCGCGACGCGTCGCTGGTCGTTCGTGGCCGCGCCTGCGGGTCGCACGCCGGGTACGACGAGCACGGGGCCCGTCCCCGCGGGTCCGAATGCTGCGCGGAGCGCAGCGCACTCCTGGGGTGAGCACACGAGGCCGGGCACGCCCGCCTCGACCGCGACCCGGGCGAGTCGCTCGACCGCGGCGCCCGTCGGGCCCGCGACGCCGATCTCGGCGAGGTCCGCATCGTCGAGGCTCGTGAGCACGGTGACCGCGAGCAGCGTCGTCTCGCTCCCAGCGGCCGCGGCCGCTGCGCGGGCCAGCGCACGCCCGCCGTTGGCGGCGTGCACCGTCAGGAAGGCGACGCGCAGCGACACCGCCGCGGCCACGCTCCGCGCGACGGTTTCGCCGATGTCGTGCAACTTCAGGTCGAGGAAACAGCGCGCACCGGCGTCGTGCACGAGTTGAACGGCGGCCGGACCGGCCGCCGTGAACAGCTCGAGCCCGACCTTGAAGACGCCGACCTCACCCGCCAGCAACGCGACCTGCGCGCGCGCCTCCTCGAGGCTCGCGACATCGAGGGGATGGATGAGCCGCTCGCGCGCATCCATCCCCAAGCGGATCGCGCTCAGAGGTCGTCCAGTCCGCCCAGCGGATCGTCGGAGTTCCCGCCGCCGCCGCCACCGCCGTCTGCCGGCCGCCGACCGCCTCCACCGCCGCCTCCACCGCCGCCGCCTGCGGGGCGACGAACGGCGCCGCCCGCGGGGCGTGCGGCCCCCTCGGCCGCTTCCGCCTGCGCGCGCTGCGCGGCGATCTCTTCTTCGCGCAGCCGTGCTGCGTCGGCGGCGCGTCGCCGCTCGGACTCGAGGAGGCCTGCCTGCCGCTGGGCTTCTTCCTCCGCGCGCCGACGTTGCGTCACCTGCTCTTCGGCGAGGCGCTGAGCGGCCTCCGTCTGCTCCTTGGCGGCCTCCTGCGAAGGCTTGACGACGCCGAAGTAGACGCCGGCGCCGACACCGATGAAGAGCAAGGCGGCGACCGCAAGAATCGCGGGGTGCACGCCGCCCTTCTTCTTCTGCGCGGCGATCGTCTGCATCTCGCGCTCGTGCGTGAGGAGACGCTCCTGCTCGGCCTGGCGGGCGCGCTGGTCGGCCTCGAGGCGGACGCGGAGCTCGCTCTCTTCCTTCTCACGCTGCTTGCGCTCGGCGTCTTCGCGCACGCGACGCTCTTCCGCGAGCCGGGTCTCTTCCGCTGCGCGGATCGCCGCTTCCTCGGCTTCGCGCTTGCGCCGCGCTTCTTCCTCGATCTTCCGCTGCGCGTCTTCCTCGCGGCGGCGGCGGTCGTCGTCCTCGGTCTTGATGCGGTCCTCTTCGAGGCCCATCAACTCCTTGAGGTTGAAGAGAACGGAGCTTTCCTTCTGCTCGGACATCTCGTCGTTACTCCCTGCGTCGAACCCCGGCCGTGGTGGACGGGGGGCGTGGAAAGTGTGCTGCGTGGAAAGTGTGCTGCGTGGAAAGCGTGCTGCGTGGAAAGCGTGCTGCGTGGGAGCTTGGCCTGAGCGTTGCGAGGGGCCATTGCGCGACGCGCCGCATGCACGCTAGCAGCACGCGGCGCGCGATGTCAACGCGTGTGGAGGGCCGTTTCCCGGGGCTTTTCGTGATGTTGCCGCCACCGGGTCGAGCCTCCCGCAGGCGTCAGCGCGAGCGCGCGCGGAACCACGCGAGCGTCTCGGCGAGCCCCGCCTCGAGGGGGGTTGTCGGGCCGAGCGCCCGCTCGTAGCGGGAGGGGTCGAGCACGGACCGCGCGAGGTCGCCAGCCCGCACGTCGCTCGGGACGTGCTCTGAGCGCGAGCCGGTCGCCGCGCACACGGCGCGGGCGAGGGCGCCCGTCGTCGTCGCCGCGCCGCTGCCCACGTTCAGCAGTCGCTCGCCCAGCGTTCCCTCGAGCGCGGCGACGTTGGCCCGCGCGACGTCGCGCACGTAGACGTAGTCGCGGACGCAGCCGTCGTCGCCGCGGGCTTGCCGCGCGTTCACACGGAGCGGCTCGTCGCGGAGCGCGCGCTCGGCGAAGATCGCGACGACGCCCGCCTCGCCGTGCGGATCCTGACGCGGGCCGTAGACGTTCGCGTAGCGGAGCACCGTCGGCGCGAGCCCGAAGTGGTGCGCCCACGTCGGCAGGTAGCCTTCGAGGGCGAGCTTCGCGGCGCCGTACGGGCTGAGTGGCCCGGGCGTTGTCGCTTCCGTCGCGCGCGCGCCCTCGGGGACCTCGCCGTAGATCGCGCCCCCGGTGCTCGCGAAGATGAAGCGCGCCGTGCCGACCGCGCGGCAGGCCTCGAGCACCGAGAGCCCGCCGAGCACGTTCACGTCGGCGTCGCGCACCGGCTCGCGCATGCTCACCGCGACCGAGGCCTGCGCGGCCTGATGGGTCACGGCCTCCGGGCGGAAGCGCTCGAAGACGGCGCGCACGTCGTCGACGCGGCGGACGTCGAGCACCTCGAGCGTGGCGCCGTGGGGCACGTTCTCGCGGCGACCGCTCGAGAGGTCGTCGACGACGAGGACCTCGTGCCCTCGGGCGAGGGCGTGCTCTGCGATGTGGCTGCCGATGAAGCCGGCGCCGCCGGTGATCAGGACGCGCATGGGAACTCCCGGTGGGGCGCATGGTGCGCCGTGCGGGCGCGACGATAGCGCCGTCTTCAGCGCGGGGCGACCGGCGTGGCCTCCGCGTCGTCGGGGGCTGCGGCCGCGCGCGCGCGGCGGCGTGACAACAGCGCAGCGCCGAGGGTCACGGCCACGTTCAGCAGGAGCGAAGCGGCGAGGAGCGCCTTCAGCGCGCCGGCCGAGCCACGAGTCACCGCGATCGGCCCGAAGCGTACGAGCGCTGCCTGCGCGCCCGTCGGAGGCGCGGGCGCAGGCACACCGACGACCGTCACGTCGGCGGCGTCGAGGCCATCGACCGCGCCGGCGACGAGCGCGCGCACCGAGGCGTCGTCCCAGGGCCGCGTCGGCCCGCGGCGGTACTTGATCAGCACCGAGGCCCGCGGCCGGGCCGGGGGCGCGTCGAGCGGGAGATCGCGGCGCTCGGGGAGCGCGAGATGCACGCGCGCGTCGAGGACGCCGTCGATCGACTCGAGCGTCCGCACGAGCTCGCCGGAGAGCGCCGCGGTGAAGCGCGCGCGCTCCTCTGTCGCCGTCGGGACGAGGCCCCCGGCGCCGAACACTTCCTCGATCCCGCGCTCCCGCGCCCGTGGCAGTTCGGCCGTGCGCAGCGCCGTGAGCGCGCGGGCCGTCTCCTCGCGCGAGACGTCGACGCGGAAGGTCGGCGTCTCCGACGCGCCCTCTTCGCGCGCCTTCAGCGCCGAGATCCCCTGCCCGTCGAGGGCGACGACGATCTCGTTGGCCTGCGCCTCGTCGAGGCCGCCGGCGATGGCGGCGTCACAACCGCCGAGGGCGAGCGCGAACCACAACGCAACGGTGAGCGCGCGCATCAGTCCACCGAGAAGGAGTAGCGCGCACCCATGCGCGGCGCGGGGAAGGTCGGGAAGCGGATGCCGCGGGCGCGGCTGCCGATGCAGGTCTTAAAGGTCCCGCTGCCCTGACGCGACGAGGCGCCGAGCACCTGTCCGCTGCCCGCGATGGCGAGGTCGATCTGCACCGTCGAGAGCGCGCCGCCGCTGCGGAGCTCGGCGCTCACACACGAGAACAGCCCGTTGAGGTTGCGGTTCATCACGCCCGCGACGTCGTTCGGGGTGAGTTGGCGCTCGCCGCCGCCGCCGCCGCCGCTGACATCGCCGAGGTTGACGGCCTGATTCATGGCCTCCTCGTACGTCATGCCGCCACCGCCGCCACCACCGCCGCCCGATCGGCCCGAGCCGCCGCTCCGTCGTCCCGCGCCGCGTGGCGGGGGAGGGAGGATGCCGGCGGTGCCGGTGATGTTGATCTCGCCGCGCTCGTAGAGATCGGCGAGGTTTGCATCGGCGACGCGCTCGTTCGCCTTGTCGGGACGCGTGACGATGAAGATCCCGACGCCGAGGCCGACGACGCCGAGGACGACGAGGGCCACGAGGAGTTTGGCCGCGTTGCCCGCCTTCTGAACGGTCTCCGAGCGCTCGAGCGCGGCCTTCTGATCGGCCTCGGTCTTGCGCAACCGGTGCTGCTCGAGGAACTCGGTGAACTCGACGAACTCGCGCACCTTCTTGCGCTCGCCCGTGTCCATGTTGAGGAGCCCGTGCTCGGCGAGGACCTCGCCCTTGAGGATCGCCTGCACCAGCTCGCGCCCCGAGAAGGGCCCGTGATCGAGGTTGTCCTTGACGACCATCCAGCGCGGGGCGTCGTTCTCCGTGATCCGCGCGAGCAAGGTGCCGAGGTCCACGCCGGAGGACACGCGGCCCTGGGCGGGTTCCTGCGCGGGCGCTCGCGGCGCGGGGCCGCCGGGGAGCGAGGTGCGGAACTGCTCGCCCGCGGCGACGCGCTGCCCGACCTTCGGGCGCGCGTCGGGGAGGCGCGCCGCGCCGGGGATCGCGGGCACCGGTGGGGCGAGGGTGTCGGTGCGGCTCGGGCGCACGGTCGCGAGGCCGACGTCGATCGCGAGCTCGCTGTGCGCGCCGACGGCTCCGAAGTCGTCGTCCGCCGCGGGGGGCGCGTCGAGGAGGAAGGGGTCGAGTCGTGCGCGCACGTCCTCCGTGGTCGCGATGCGGCCCGCGGGGCTCGGCGCGAGGCAGGCGAGCAGGACCTCGTCGAGCGCGGCCCCGGCGTGCGGGTGCGCTTGCGATGGGGGCACGAAGTCTTCCGTCGGCGAGCGGCCCGTGAGCATCGCGTAGAGCAGCGCTCCGAGTCCGAAGACGTCGCTGCGCGCGTCCGGCTCCGCGCCGGCCTTGACCTCGGGCGCGAGCCACGCCTGCTCCGAGTCGCCGAACGCCTGCGCGCCCGCGCTGCGCAGCAGGGCGCGCGTCACGCCGAGGTCGCCGAGCTTCGCGCGGCCGCTGCGTCCGACCCAGACCACGCTCGGCCGAACACCGCCGTGGACCGTCTTCGTGTGCGCGGCCGTGAGCGCGGCGCAGATCTGCTGCACCACCTCGATCGCACCGCGCAGCGACATGCCGCCGAGCCCGCTCGCGCGGCGCCGCGCGACGGTGTGCGAGAGCAACTCGCCGTCGACCCACTCGCCGGCGACGTACCAGCCCGTGTGCGGATCCTGCCCGGCCCCAAAGGCCGCGACGAGGTTCTTGTGTGGCAGCGCCGCGGCCGCGCGGACCTCGGCGCGGAGGAAGTCCGCGGCCGCCGTGTCTGCGAGCGACTCGCGCGGCAGCATGCGCAACGCGATCATCTTCCCGGTCTTCTGGTCGGTCGCGGCGAGCACGGCGCCGAGCGCGTCTTCGCTCACGGTGTGCTCGACGCGGAAGCGGCCGCCGACGACGGCACCCGCGGTGACGGGCGCGCGGGTCGCAGCGTCGGGGGAGGGCAGGGTCATGGTGGGCGGAGGCTAACGGCTCGGGGTGCTCCGATTCAAGGGTGCGAGGCGGGAGACGGCGCGCTCGGATGCACGCCGCACGCCCCCCGCGACGGGGCGTCGCCGGACGCCGTGGTGCGGCGGGCGCCCGCGCGCCGCGAAGTCTGCGCTATCCACGCGTCGCGGCCGCGCTATGCTCCGGCGCCGCGCGGAGCTCCCTCCGCTCGCCCCCCACGATGACCCAGCTCTTCGGCAGATACGAGCTCCTCCGCAAGTTGGCCGCGGGCGGCATGGCGGAGATCTTCCTCGCGCGGCAGCGCGGCGAGGGCGGCTTCTTCCGCGACGTGGTCATCAAGCGGATCTTCCGCAATCTGGCGGACGACGACCGGCAATTGCGGATGTTCCAGGACGAGGCGCGGCTCCTCGCGGAGCTCTGCCACCCGAACATCCCGCAGGTCTTCGAGCTGGGCGCCGAGGGGGGGCACTGGTTCATCACGCTCGAGTGGGTCGACGGGCACGACCTCTCGGACCTCCTCGTGGTCGGTGCGCGCAGCCACCAGCCGATGCCGCTCGCCGTCGCGATCGGCATCGTGATGCAGGCCTGCGAGGCCCTTCACCACGCGCACGAGCGCCGCGACAAGGCCGGGCGCCCGCTGCGCATCGTCCACCGCGACGTCACCCCGCAGAACCTCATGGTCACGCGCGACGGCGTCGTGAAGCTGCTCGACTTCGGCATCGCGCGCACGTCCGCGAGGCGCGACACGGACGCCGGCGTCGTCAAGGGGACGTTCGCGTACATGGCCCCCGAGCAGGTGCGGGCCCGCCCCCTCGACAAGCGCGCCGACGTCTTCGCGCTCGGCGTCATCCTCTACGAACTCACGACGGGCGCGCGGCTCTTCCGCGGCACCGACGTCCACGTGATGACGCAGGTCGTCGAGCAGGACGCGGCGCCTCCCTCCACGCGCGTCGTGGACTACCCGCCCGACCTCGAGCGCATCGTGCTCCAGGCACTGCAGCGCGACCGCGGTCAGCGCACGCCGAGCGCCTCGCACCTCGCGCTCGCGCTCGAGGAGTTCGCCACGCGCAACGGCCTCCTCGTGGGGCCGCGTACGGTCGCGCGGCACGTGTTGCAGGTCTTCCCGTACGAGCGCCTGAACGAGGAGAGCGCGGGCATCGTGGACGTCGGGAGTTCGCCGCCCGCGCTCGGCAACTGGCGCGAGCCCGCGGCCCAGCCGACGATGAGCGGGAGGCCGGTCGCGCTCGAGCTCGACGACGACACGCTCTTCGACGATCTGCGGCTGCTGAGCGAGCTGCCGCCCGCGCCCGGCGTCGACGACGCCGACCCGCTCACGCTCCGCGCGCCTCCCGCGTTGTCGTTCGCGGGGGCGGCGCGCCTACCCGTCGAGCTGCTCGCGCTGACCGACTCCGACCACGACGTGGAGTCGCTGCTCGACAGTCTCCCGCCCGAGCCGCTCGTCGCGGCGCGCTTCGACGACGCGCGCGCGGCTCCGCGTCCGCACGGGCCGGGCGCGGCGCCGTTCGCGCGGCGCTCGTCGCTGCCCCCCGAATTGTTCGAACTCGACGACGGCGACGCGGGCCGCGACCCCGTCGTGCTGCTCGCGTCGCCGAAGCGCGCGCCGAGCATCGCGCCGGGGGCCGGGGACTACATGCGCGACCTCCGGCGCCGCCTCGAGGACGACGACGAGCCGGGCGAGCGCTGACGTCCCGCGCGTCCGCGACCCGCCGGGGAGATGAATCAGATGCTGAGTTTCGCTGACATCGAGGCCGCGCGGAAGCGCATCGGCGACGCCGTCTACCAAACGCCGTGCGCCTACACGAAGACGCTCTCCGACCTCACGGGGATGCGCCTGTACCTGAAGCTCGAGAACCTGCAGATGAGCGGCTCCTTCAAGGAGCGGGGCGCCGCGAACAAGCTGCTCGCGCTCCCCGAGGAAGACCGGGCGCGCGGCGTCATCGCGGCGAGCGCGGGCAACCACGCGCAGGGCGTCGCCTACCACGCGCGACGCCTCGGGGTGCGCTCGGTCATCGTGATGCCGAACGCGACGCCGCTCGTGAAGGTGAGCGCGACACGCGGCTTCGGCGCCGAGGTGGTGCTGCACGGGGCGAATTACGACGAGGCCTACGCGGAGGCGCGCCGCATCGAGGCGGCGGAGGGGCTGACGTTCATCCACCCCTTCGACGACGACGACGTGATGGCCGGGCAGGGCACCATCGGCCTCGAGCTCGTCGAGCAGAACCCCTACCTCGACGCGGTCGTCGTCGCGGTGGGTGGTGGCGGCCTCGCCGCGGGTGTCGCGACGGCGATCAAGGAGACGAACCCGCGTATCAAGGTCTACGGCGTCGAGCCGAAGGCGATGCCCTCGATGAAGCTCGCGCTCGAGGCGGGCGCGCCCGTCACCGTGCCGGCCGCGAAGACCATCGCGGACGGGGTCGCGGTGAAGACCGTCGGCGCACGCACCTTCGCGGTGTGTCAGCGCTACCTCGACGACGTCGTGCTCGTGGACGAGGAGGAGATCGCCGAGGCGATCCTGCTGCTGCTCGAGCGTGAGAAGACGGTCGCCGAGGGCGCGGGCGCGGCCCCGCTCGCGGCGCTCGTGCACCAGCGCCTGCCGCAGCTGCTCGGCAAGAAGGTCGCTGCCGTCGTTTGCGGTGGCAACATCGACGTCAACGTCATCTCGCGCATCATCGACCGCGGCCTCGTCAAGAGCGGGCGCCTGATGCGACTGCGCGTGCTCGTGCCCGACCTGCCCGGCGCGCTCAGCGGCCTGCTCGGGATCCTCGGCGCGCAGGCGTCGAACGTCCTGCAGATTCTCCACGAGCGGACGGCGGCGCGCTACGAACTCGGGCACGTCGCCGTCGAGCTGACGCTCGAGACACGCGGGTTCGACCATGTGGACGAGATCGAGCGCGCGATCGCGGCGGGCGGCTTCCAAATCCAGCGCAGTTGACCCGCTTTTTTGGAACGGTGCGGCCCCGGCTGTGCCGTCTTGTGCGAGGCTGTGCCAGTTCGTAGAGTCGCCCCGTGCGCACCTCGAGCCGCTACCACGTGCTGCGGACGCTCGGCGCAGGGGCGGCGGGCGGCGTCTACCTCGTCGAGGACCGTGTCCGCGGCGGTCCGCCGGTCGCGCTGAAGCGCCTCGCCGCGCGCGCCGACGAATTGCTCCGCGCCTCGTTCGAGCGCGAGTTCGTGGTGCTCGCGCAGATCGCGCTGCCGGGCGTCGCGCGCGTCCTCGACTTCGGCCTCGCCGAGCGGGACGGCGACGACCCCGGCGGCCCATTCTTCACGCGGAGTTACATCGACGGGGACCCGCTCGATCGCGTCGCGGCCCGGCTCCCGGTCGAAGAGCGCGTCGCGCTCATGGCGCGCGTCGCCGCGGTCGTCGCGCCGCTCCACCGGCAGGGCATCGTGCACGGGGACCTGAAGCCCGGGAACGTCATCGTCGATCGCGCCGGTGACCCGCACGTCATCGACTTCGGGCTGGCGCGCAGCGGCCGCGAGCGCGGGGTCGCCGAGCCTTCGGGTGGGACGCCGGGGTTCATGGCGCCCGAGCTGCTCGTGGGCGGGGCCGCGTCGGTCCGTGGCGACGTGTACGCGCTCGGCGCGACGCTCTGGGCCGTCCTGCGCGGCGCGCCACCGCATGTGGACGGTGCCGTCCAGGGCCTCGCCGCGCGCCTCGCGGGGGCGCTGCCCGTCGTGCCGACCGGTGTGCCGCCGCTCGAGGCGCGTGCGCTCGCGGTCGCGCTGCGCGCGCTCGCGGCCGACCCGTCCCTGCGCGTCGCGTCGGTCGATGAGTTCGCCGTCGCGCTCGCCGCGCTGCTCCCGACCGCGGCGCGCGTCGCGGCCCCTCCGGGCTTCGTCGCGCCTCGGCCCCGCGGGCACGGCGCGGCGCTCGCGCAGCTCGACCGCTGGGTCGTCGAGCGTCCGGCGCTCGCGTCGCCCGTCGCGCTGGTCGAGGGCGTGCGGGGCGCCGGGCGGACGACCCTGCTGCGCGAGCTGAAGTGGCGCTTGCAGGTGCGGGGCACGCGGGTGCTCGAGGCGGCTGCCCGGGGCGGCGACGGGCTCGCGCCGCTCGCGCAGCTCGTCCGGCAAGCCGTGGTGCTCGCGAGCGAGGACGACCTCGCGCGGCACGTCGGGGAGCGC
This sequence comes from Polyangiales bacterium, assembly GCA_964202905.1. Taxonomy (GTDB): domain Bacteria; phylum Myxococcota_A; class Polyangia; order Polyangiales; family JADJQN01; genus CAIUAC01. The sequence goes on along the minus strand of CAXNJO010000009.1, from coordinate 54,257 downwards.
GCGCTCGAGGCGCTCGCGCGGGGGGAGGGCGGCAGCGACTCGGCGCTCACGGACGCGCTCGTGCGTCTGCTCGCGGCCGTCGGACGACGTGGGCGCGCCGTCCTGCTCGTGGATGACCTGGACGCTGCCGAGCCAGGCTTTGGCGCCGCGCTGCGGGGCGCGCTCCACGCCGAGGGCGTCGAGGGGACGCTGATCGTGGCGAGCGCGGCCGACGCCCGCGCCCCATCCGTCGCGGCGCTCGGGGGGCACGAGCGGGTGGCGCTCGACCCGCTCTCCGACGCCGACGTCGCGGCGCTCACCGCGGAGGCGCTCGGCCCGGTCGATGCGGCCGTCGCCGTCGCGGTGGCTGCGCGCACGGGCGGCGTCGCCGGGGCCGTCGTGGAGGCGCTCGCGGCGCTCTCGACGTTGCCGGCGCCGACCGCCGACGACGTGCACGCGTTGCCGCCTGGTGAGGCGGGCGCGCGCCTCGCGCAGGTGCGGCTCGCCTCGGCGCCGGCGGGCGCGCTGCCGCTGCTTCGAGTGCTCGCGCTCGCGGGCGCACCGCCGAGGGCGTGGCGGGCGCGCTCGGGCGCGCGCTGCTGGGGCGCGGACAGCGTGGCGGCGACGGGGCTGTGGGGGCTCGAGTCGCTGGGGCTCGTCGTGCGCTCCGGCGAGACCTCGCGCTCGCCGACGCGCCGCTCGCCGCCGCGGTCCGCGACGAGCTCGGCGCCGAGGGCACGCGGTCGCTCGCGGCGCGGCTGCTCGCGGCGCCGCTCGAGTCGGGCCCCGCCGTCGTGCTGCTGCGTGCGCGGCTCGCGCTCGCGGCCGGAGACCCCGTCGCGGTCCGACTGCATGCGCCGTCCGCCGCGCGCGAACTCGAGGCCCAGGGGGCGACGCGGGTCGCCGCGGGGCTCCTCGAGGCCGCGCTGCCCCATACCGACGCGGCGGGGGGCCGCGCGACGCGACTCGAACTCTCGCGCCTGCGTTACGCGACCGGCGAGTACGATGCCGCCTGCGCGGCCGCACGCGCCGTGTGCGCCGAGCCGGGCGCGAGCCCGTCGGAGTACGCGGCCGCGCGCGTGGCCGAGGGCCGCGCCCTCACCGCGGCGGGCCGCTACGACGAGGCCGTGGCGGTGCTCGCGACCCTGCCCGAGGAGCTGCCCGCACGCGCGCGGGCCCTCGCCGATCGCGAGCTCGCGAAGGTGCATCTCCGCCGTGGCGACTACGACGCGGCGCTCGCCGCAGCCGAGGACGGCCTCGGGGCCCTCGCCGCGATACCGGGCGGCACCGCCGACCCCGTGCGCGTCGAGCTGCTCACCTCCGCGGGCATGGTCGCGAGCTATCGCGGCGACCGGGCGCGCGCGCGGGGCCGCTACGACGAGGCGCTCGGGGTCGCGAGGGCTGCCGGCGCCCGCCGCGACGAGGCGAACGTGTTGACCTTCCTCGCGATCGACCACCAGCGCGCCGGAGAACTCGCGGAGGCGCGGGACCTCTACGCGCAGAGCCTCGACATCGCGCGCGAACTCGGTGACGTCGGCAGCATGGCGACCTTCGCGCTGAACCTCGGCACCGTGTCCTACGCGCTCGGCGACCCCGCGCGCGCCGCCGAGCACTACGAGGCCGCCGCGCGGCTCGCGCGTCGCGCCGGTCGCGTCCCGGCCGATCTCGGTGCGCGCGTCAACCTCGCGAATGTATTCGTCTATCTCGGGTTGTACGAGCGCGCGCGCGCCGAGGCCGCGCACGTCCTCCTCGAGGCCGGGCAGGCGGGGCTCCGCGCGATCGCGGCGCAGGCGACGAGCGTGCTCGCCGAGCGGGCCGCGCGCGAGGGCGACGTCGATGGCGCGCTCGCCGGCTACGACGACGCCACCGCCCGCTACCGCGCGCTCGGTCAGCCGCGCGAGGTCACCGAGACGCTGCTCGACAGCGCGGAGGTGCTGCTCGACCGCGACGGCCCCGCGGATGCTTCGGCCGCGGCGGCGCGTCTCGCGCAGGCGCGCGCGCTCGCCGCGGAGGAGGGCACGGGCGATTTCCGGCTGCGGCTGCGGGTCTTGCTGGCGCGGGCGCGCGGCGCCGCGGGCGACGTGGACGGCGCGGCCCGCGACCTCGAAGAGGCCCTCCGCGACGTGCGCGCGGCCGGCGATCGCGACCTCGAGTGGCAGGTGCTCGCGGCGGCGGGGCACGTCCACGCGCAGCGCGGCGCTGATTTTCTCTCGCGGCGCCACGAGCAGATGGCCGTCGAGGCGCTCGAGGCCATCGCCGGGAGCCTCGCGCGCGACCATCGCGAGCCGTTCTGGAACGACCCGCGTCGCCGTGAGGTCCGCCGCCGCGCGAGCCGTGCCGAGGCTGCGCCGGAGCCGGGGGAGTCGGCCGTCCCGCGTGGATCGGGGGGGGGGCTCGCGGACCGCGCCGCGCGCCTGCTCGAGATCACCAAGCGCCTCGCGACCGAGCTCGACGTCACGCGTCTGCTCGAGCGCATCAACGACGCGGCCGTGGAGCTCTCCGGCGCCGAGCGCGGCTTCGTGCTGCTCGTCGACCCGTCGGGCGCGCTGGTCTCGCATGCGGCGCGCGACACCACGCAGCCCGGCGACGCCCACGTCGCGTTCAGTCAGTCGATCGCCGAGGCCGTGCTCATCGACGGCGAGCCCATCGTCACGGTCGACGCCCGCGACGACCGCCGCCTCAGCGAGTACATGTCCGTGCACAAACTGATGCTGCGCTCCGTGGCGTGCCTGCCGATCCGGGGACGCGCGCGCACGGTCGGGGTGCTCTACCTCGAGCACCGGCTGCGGCGGGGCCGCTTCGACGAGGCCGACCTCGACCTGCTCTTCGCGTTCGCCGATCAGGCCGCCATCGCCCTCGAGAACGCGCGCCTCATCGACGAGAACGAGCGCCGCCGACGCGAGCTCGAGGAGGCGAACCGCGCCCTCGCGACGGCCAACGCGGAGATCGAGCGCCTGCTCGTCGCCCGCACCGCCGAGCTCGACGACGCGCGGCGCGAGCTCGACCGCGCGCGCACGGAACTCGTGCGCACCTTCGACCGCGACGGGATCGTCGGCCGCAGCGACGCGATGCGGCGCGTCTTCGCCGTGATCGACCGCGTCCGCGACACCGCGGTCCCCGTCGTGCTTCACGGCGAGAGCGGCACCGGGAAGGAGCTGGTCGCCCGCGCGATCCACTACGGGGGGGCGCGCGCGCAGCGCCCCTTCGTCGCGCTGAACTGCGGCGCCGTCCCCGAGGCGCTCCTCGAGAGCGAGCTCTTCGGTCACGTCCGGGGCGCGTTCACGGGCGCTGACCGCGAGCGCCGCGGTGTCTTCGCGCAGGCGAGCGGCGGCACGCTCTTCCTCGACGAGGTGGGCGACATGCCCCCGAAGATGCAGGTCGAGCTGCTCCGCGTGCTGCAGGAGGGGCGCGTGCGGCCGGTCGGCGGCGAGCGCGACGAGGCGGTCGACGTGCGCGTCATCGCGGCCTCGAACAAGTCCCTCGCCGCGCTCGTGCAGCGCGGACAGTTCCGCGAGGATCTCTTCTACCGCTTGAGCGTCGTCGCGCTGTCGTTGCCGCCGCTGCGCGAGCGGCCGGACGACATCCCGCTCCTCGTGGAGCACTTCCTCGCGCGTTTCGCGGAGCGCCACGGCGACGGGCCGAAGCGCCTCTCGCGCGCCGCGGTCGAGCGCCTCGCCGCCCACCCGCTCCCGGGCAACGTGCGCCAACTCGAGCATCTCCTGCTGCACGCCTGGGTGCTCGCGGACGGCGCGATCATCGAGGCGTCCGACCTCGGTCTCGAGCCGCCCGCCCCGGCCGCCGCGCAGCCGGCTCCCGCGAGGACCGCCGCGTCGGCGCCGGGCTCGCCCGGCGGGTCCGCGCCCCCCGAGACGCTCGAGGCGCACAAGAGCGCGGAGAAGCGCCGGATTCTCGAGGCGCTCGAGGCGTGCGGCTGGAACCGCGTGAAGGCCGCCGAACGGCTCGGCATGCCGCGCCGCACGTTCTACCGGCGCCTCGGCGAGCACGGGATCCTCGACGGTTCGGGGGCGTAGCGTGTGCCGGGCTGTGCCGCGCGCGGGCGCCGCTGCGCCGCACGGCCGGGTGTCGCGTCCCTCTGCGGCGGCTCCAGCGACGCGCTCGACGCCGTTTCCGCGGCGCGCACATGGATGGCACCCCGCGTGCTTGGGGAGCCGCCATGCGCCGGAGGAGCCGATGACGTCCCGCCTGATCGCGCCTGCGCCCGCGCAGCGCAGGTGGGGCGCAGCCGTGCTGCGGTTCGTTCTGCCCGTCGTTCTGCTCGGCGGTTGCGTGGGCGGTGCGCAGCCCGTCCCGCCTGCGCTCGATCCCGACTTCGCGGCGGGACGCGACGCGGGGCCCGGTGCGGCCTCGACGGATGGCGGGGCCGAGGATGCCGGGGCGCCCGCGCCGCTGCCTGACCTCGATCTCGAGGACGCCGTGCGCGGTGCACGGCCGCGGCTCGTGCCTCCGGCGATCGGGCCGCGCGACTGGCGCTCCCGGGACTTTGCGCCACCTTCTCCCCCGGCCGACGCCGGTGCGCCGGCTGCAGCGTCCACGGACGCGGGAGACGGTGCGAGCGATGCGCGGTGAGCGGTGCGGGGTCGCCGGGCGTTCGAGGCTCATTCTCCTCCTTGCGTCGCTCGCCGTGGGGCTCACCGGGTGCCCGCCCGAGCCGCAGGACCCGCCCCGTCCCGAAGGACGCGCGTGTGCCTCCGTCGCTGACTGCAATGCCGGCGCGGTGTGCGGCCTGCTCGCGGCGTGCGTCGATCAGCGCTGCGAGGGGGCGCGAAGCCTCGAGAACCCCTGCGCGATCATGCCTTGAGGCGTCCGGGCAGCGCGCGACCGTCTCGGGCTCCGGCGCGTCACTCGTCGCTGAGTTGCCCGGGGGCGTCGTCGACCGGAGCCGCGCCGTCGTCCGAGGACTCTGGCTCGCCACCGGCCTCGTCGTCGTCGCCCGCGGCGCCCGTGTCGTCCGCCGTGTCCGTGACCGTGCCGCCCCCCTGGCGCGCGTATGTCGGTGCCTCGCCGGGGCGCGAGAGGTCGACCCAGGTCGCGCTCTCGCGCCGCACGTCGAGGTGTACGAACAGGCTGTTCGGGTAGTAGCCGACACCGACGTGATCGAAGGACTGGCAGAAGTCGCGCAATTCCGTGTTCGGAACGCCTCGGATGCGGAAGTCGATCGCCTCACCGGCGACGTGCCGACTCTCGCGCCGCGTGAAGCCGCCGGCCGGCCGCACGCCGCTCACGACCTCGACCGGTCGACCGCCGAAGTGATCGCTCACCCGGGCCAGCAGCCGGACGAGGCGCGGGTGCGGCTCCTTGCGTCCGCCTCCGTGCCGCGGCGCGAGCAGTGCGGCGAGGTCGCGCAGCGCCTGACGCCGCGCGACGCCGCGTCGGTCGACGAGGCGCACCTTGGCGGTGCGGTGCGTCGCGAGCCGCGTGAGGGTCGCCACGCCCGGCCGCCGCGGCTGTCCCCAGCGGCTCGCCGGGCTCCGGTCCGCGAGCGAGCCCGGCAGCACGAGGGCCTCACCGGCGCGCAACGTCGCGCCCTCGCGCAGGTGGTTCGCGCGCCTCAGCGCCTCGCTCGGCACGCCGTGGCGCCGCGCGAGGCTCTCGACCGTGTCCCCGCGCCGCACGGCGACCGTCCCCGCGACCGGGATCGCCAGGCGCTGCCCGAGTTGGAGGGCCGAGTCGGGGCGCAGGCGGTTCGCCGCGGCGAGCGCCTCGACCGGGATCGCGTAGCGGCGTGCGATGCGCGCCAGGTTCTGGCCCGCGCGCACCCGATGCTCACGCGGCGTGGCCGTCGCCTGCGCGGCGGGGCGTCGCTGCGCCCGGGCGACGCGGGGCGCGAGCACCGGAACAACGACGAGCAGCGCGGCGAGCGCGAACGCGGCGGGGAAGCGGGGCACGGAGGCCGGACTATGACCGATGGACGCGCAGCGTGTCCGGGCCGGTTGTCTTTTCAGCGCCGCGGGGCCGATGCGACTTTTTTGCGCCGCACCCTGCGAAGTGAGACAGTCGCCCGCACAGCCGCGATCGTGCGGGGGTGGATGTCGATCGCTGTTTGACAACCGAGAGCAAGCACGAGACCAGCTCGGTCTTCCGGGCGCGTCGTGGGCACGTCATCGCGTCCTCGGATCGCGCCCCGGGCGTTGAAGATCGCGAACCTTCGATCCAATGGCCTATGAATTAGGTCTAATTAACCCCATATTCCTTGACGACTCACGTCCGGCCCCCATAACGTGGTGGTTTCCGGCGGGGCAGGCGCCTCCCGGTCGCACCACCCCACCGATGTCACCGCACGACCTCCCCATCGACCCGGCCGACGCGCCGTCGAACGAGCCCACCCACGAGGTGGCGCTCGCCGCGGGGAGCCAGGGTGGCACTTCGGGGGCCGCCGGCGGCGCAGGACGAGGAGCGCGCCGCCGCCCGCGGTGCGCGGCACGTCGACCACGCAGTCCGCAGCACTGGTGGCTTCCGCCGCGCGTGGGCGCGGGGCAACGCGGGAACACCCCGAGGTCACCCTCGCGTCGTCCCCCGCGGGCGAGTCCACGGGGCAGCCGTCGGCGATTGCGCCGTCGGCGGGTCAGCCGCCGCCAGCACAGCCGTCAGCATCACAGCGGCCTGCGGAGCAGGAATCCGCCCCGGAGTCGCCTCGGGGCGGGCGCAAGCAGGCCGCACCTGCGGGCGCGGCCAAGCAGAAGAACAACGTCCGCAAGATCCGCATCGAGCGGATGATGTCCAAGGCGGAGCTGGCGCGTCGTGCGAATCTCTCGGTTTTAACCATCGATCGCATCGAGAAGGGCTTCGGGTGCCGCATGGACACCAAGCGGAAGATCCTCGAGGCCTTGGGTCTGAGCCTCGACGACCGCGTGCGCGTGTTCGGCGAGGAGGAGTGATGCTCGCCCATGTCCTCAGAAGGGAAGAACCTCGTCGGGGTCGACATCGGGTCGAGCTCGATCAAGGTCTGCGAAATCGAAGAGAAGCGTAAGGGCCAGCGCGCACTCGTGCGCTTTGGCTATCACCCGCTTCCTCCGCAGACCGTGGTCGATGGCCACGTGATGAACGCCGGCGCCATCGTGGAGGGCCTCGAGAGGCTCTTCCACAAGCAGAAGCGCCGTGACGTCGCGCTCCGCGCCAGCGGGCACTCCGTGATCATCAAGAAGATCACGATGCCCATGATGACGGCCGATGAGCTCTCCGAGCAGATCGGCTGGGAGGCCGAACAGCACATCCCGTTCGAGTTGTCGGATGTGCAGATCGATTACCAGATCCTCACGCAGCGGGCCGCGCAGGGGCAGATGGACGTGCTGCTCGTCGCCGCGAAGAAAGAGGAGTTGACCGACCTCACGAACCTCGCGGTCCAGGCGAAGCTCAAGCCGCGCGTCGTCGACCTCGACGCCTTCGCCGTGCAGAACTGCTTCGAGGTCGCGTTCGGTGCGCCGCAGCCGGGGCAGACGGTGGTGCTCCTGCATGTCGGCGCCTCCCTCACGACGCTCAACATCCTCTCCGCGGGGGCGACGGCGTTCACGCGTGACATCGCCAACGGTGGCAACGCGATCACCGAGGAGATCCAGCGCCGCCTCAACATCTCGCAGGAAGAGGCCGAGGCCTTCAAGTGCGGCGGCGCGCGCGGCCTCGTGCCGAAGGAAGTGCCGGAGATCATCGGGCAGGCGGTCGAGGGGCTCGCCGGCGAGATCCAGCGCTCCCTCGATTTCTACCTCGCGACGAGCGGCGATCGGGACGTCGATCGCATCGTCGTCTCGGGCGGCACGGCGAACGTCGCGGCGCTCCGTGACTCGGTCGCGCGCCGCGCGCGTGTGCCCGTCGAGACCCTCGACGTGACACGGGTCGCGACGCCCGACCCGAAGCGCGTCGACGCGCTCTTGTTCGGGGGCCGCGAGCTTCAGGCCGTGGTCGCGTGCGGGCTCGCGCTCCGCAAGGATCGGGAGCAGACGTCGTGATCCGCATCAACCTCCTTCCCGGGCAGAAGCGCGGCGCGAAGGGCGCCGCGGCCTCCTCGTCGAGCGCCGGTGGGCAAGCGTGGTTCGTCGCCTACGCCTTCATCGCGCTCGTGACCGGCGGCGCCCTCCTGGCGCTCTACGTGATCGACCGCGGCGTCCTCGAGGAGAAACTCCAGGTCAACGCCGACCTCCGGCGCCAGATCAGCGACGCGCAAGCCAACAGCGCGATGCTCGAGGAGCTGCAGGGGCGCCTCAACCAGAGTCGAGAGCTCGAGCGCGTCGTCGGCGAGTTGCAGCGCGCGCAGCTCGGTCCGACGCGCGTCCTCATGGAGATCGCGAAGATCCTCAGCGAGGGTTCCCGTGGCGGCCCGACGATCGACCCGCAGCGGCTCGACGAGATCCGCCGCGAGAATCCGCTCGCCGGCTACAACGCGGGCTGGGACTCGCGTCGCCTGTGGATCTCGCAGTTCGAGGAGGAGCACCGCTCCTGCCACATCAAGGGCGTCGGCAAGACGAATGAAGACGTGGCCGAGTTCCTCGCGCGACTCGCGCTCTCCGACATGTTCGAGGAGGTGACGCTCCAGCGCACCCAGGCCGCCGTCGACCCCGAGACGCAGCTCTCGCTCATCGGCTTCGAGCTGACCTGCAAGGTGATCTACTGATGGCCCCGCCCGCCAAGAAGCAAGCGCAGTCGTTCGGCGCGCTCCCCGCTGCGGCCAAGGTCTTCCTCGGCATCCTGCTCGGGGCGATCATCGGCCTCGTCTACTACCTCGCGCTGCACACGCCGCTCGTCACGGAGATCGAGGAGGCGGACGGCACGAACATGCAGCTGCGGCAGCAGCTCGCGCAGGCCGAGGAGCGGCAGCGCGAGTACCTGCGGGTGCGCGCCGAGCTCGACGGCCGCGCCGCCATCGACCGCCAGAACAAGCGCACCCTCCCCGAGCGCGCCGAGATCCCGTCCTTCCTCCAAGACCTCAACCGCCTCGCGGAGCTGAGCGGCTTGCGCCTCGAGCTGGTCGAGCCGCGGCCGGACGAGGCCGAGCCGCAGTACGTGAAGATCCCCGTCTCCCTCGCGTTTTCCGGGCGTTACCACCAGGTCGCGAAGTTCTTCTTCAACGTGAGCCAGCTCGACCGCGCGATCAGCATGGAGAACGTCCGGCTCACCGACCCGGCCGTCGCCGGGGAGGACGTCTTGCTGAAGGTCGCCGTGCTCGCCACGACGTTCCGCCTGCCGACGCCCCCCGCTGCGCCCGCAGCCCCCGCTGCGGCAGGAGCCCAGTGATGCGTACCCCCGCGAACCTCTCCGTGCTGCTCGTCGCGGTCGCGCTCCTCGGTGCGGGCTGCGAGCCCGACTATCAGGCGGGCCCCCCGCCGCCTCCGCCCGCCGGGGGCACGGCACCCGCGGGCGGGACACCAGCCGCGCCGGTCGACGCTGGGGTCGACGCCGGCACGGCGGGTCCCCGCTTTCAGGACGACGACTTCGTCGAATCCAACGTCAACCGCGACCCCTTCCGCAGCTTCGCGAAGATGTTCCGCGCGCGTCCGCTCGACGCCCCGCAGCGCACCGTGATCATGCCGACGATGGGCATCGATGAGTTGCAACTCATCGCCATCGTCAGCGGGGTCGCGAACCCGCGCGCGATGTTCCTCGACGGCGCGCGCGTGGGTTACGCGGTCGAGCGCGGCGACTACATCGGGCGCGGCGAGACGGTCCAGACCGGTGGTGAGGATGGCATCTCCGTCGTTCTCAACTGGCGCGTCGACCGGATCCGCGATGGAGAGGTGGTCCTCACCCGCGAGGACCCGACGGCGCCGAACCGTCCGCCGCTCACGCGGGTGCTGCCGCTGCACGACCCGAACGAGCTGCCGCAGCGCTGAATCGCCATTCAGCGAGTCGCTCCGCGCTGCCCGAGGTGCGCGGGCTGCGCGGGGCTCGACGCGTCAGCCATCGTCCTCGGCGAGGACGATGACCCGGTCGCTCGGGCCGGGGGTGAAGGCCGCGCCGCGGTCCTTCGGGTTCAGTGCGAGCCCGAAGCGCTTCGAGGCGTCGTCGGTGAAGCGCTGGACGCCCATCAGCACCTCGCCGCGCGCGTGCGCCGCGAGCGCCAGGTACTCGACCGTCGTGGTCTGCCCGGGCGGCACGTAGAGTTCGAGGGGCTTCAGGTAGATCTCGCTGCCGTCGGACTGGAACAGGTCTTCGAGGACGGCGCGCACGCGCGGCTCGTACGTGATCTGCGCGAGCACCATCGACACCATCTCGTTGCTGATGACGATGTCGTTGATCTCCGTCGTCGCAGCGAGCTCACGGTTCTTGGGATCGAGGATCTCCGAGCAGACCTCCTGCCGAGGCACGCCGTGCCGCCGCCGCGCGTCCCGCAGCAGGAGCAGCGCGATGATGGCGCGCGTGTCGGCGTCCTCCGCGCTCCGCGAGTCGAGCGCGTCGCCGAGCACCATGACTGTCGGATAGCGCTGCGGTTGCAGCTCCTCCATGAGGGTGCGGCTCGTGAACGCCCCGACGATGTGGCGGACCGACACGTTCGCGAGCGCGCCGACGTTCTCGGCGAGCCGAGCGAGCCGGTCCGCCTCGGGCAGCGAGTTCACGAGCGTGAGCGTCGAGCCCGCGCCGACGTAGCTGTCGAACTCACGGAGAATCGGGAAGACCTTCTCGTTCCACCCGAGGACGAGCATGTGCTCGACGGGCCGCCGCGCCGCCGCCTCGAGCCGCGGCAGCGCGTCGAAGCGCAGCGGCCCCGCGTAGGGGGCGTACCGGATGTCCGCGTCCTCGGCGAGGATGAGCAGCTCGTCCTCGGCCTGGATCACGGTGTCGGGGGGAGGGTTGAGCCGGTGGCCGGATCCATCGCTGCGCGCGGTGCCGACGACGAGGCCGTTCGGGAAGTCGAGGAGCACGTCCGCGAAGCGCCGACCGACGACCTGCGGCACGCGCTTGTAGTGGATCTCGTTGCCCTCGAAGCGGAGCAGCTCGTCGTACACGAGCGAGAGGCCCGCGATGCGGGATGTCTGCAGCAGGATCTTCGAGATGAGCTCGTTCGTCTTGACGACCTGCGCGCGCCCGTTGGAGGCGATGAGCGCGATCTCCTGGTTCTCTGCGAGCATCACCTCGGCGGTGACGCGCGGCGGACGCGCATGGCCGCGGGTCTGCGGGTGGTTGTAGAGGGCGAGGAGCGTCTTGATGATCCGCCCGTCGGCGCGGTTCGGATCCTCGACGTCCCGCTGATCGACGAGGACGACGACCGCGCGCGCCTCGGCGAAGGACACGCGCTCGAGGTCGTTCAGCGAGACGCTGCTCCCCGAGCGAACGACGAGCTTCACGCGCGAGGTGTTCACGACCTTGTCGCGGAGCGCGGCCTCCATCTCGAGTTTGTCCTGCTCTGCCAGCACCACGCAGACCAGCGACTCGCCGGCGTAGGCCTCCGCGAGCTGATCGATCACCGGGAAGATCTTCTCGGACCAGCCGAGGATGAGGAAATGGCCCTCTTCCATGACGGGAGATCCGCCCTGCTTGATGGCCTCGAGCCGCTCTTGGAAGTTCCCCGCGAGCGACGAGATGAGGAGGCCGGCGACCACCACGCCGAGGATCGTCGCGGCGGTGGACACGACCCGGTTCACGGTGCCGGTGTCGCCGCCCATCGTGCCGGCGTCGATGAGGCGGGTGAAGTACCACCAGGCCTGATCGACGACGTCCCCGTCCGCGATGTGCAGCTCAGGCGCCGTGCGCGACGCGAGCGCGGCGAGACCGGTGAACCCCGCGACGAGCAGGCAGGTGAGAGCGAAGAGGAACGCGAGCTGTTTGCCCGCGCCCCCGCCGAGGAACTCGTCGGCGCGATAGCGGAGCTTGGCCTTCCAGCCGCGTGCGGTGGTCATGGGCGACGGGGTACCACGAACCGCTTTTTTGCGTCCACGCCGAGAGCCGGTCGATGATGGCCCCGAAGCAGTTGACCAGGAGATGAACATGCGCGATCGAATTGGCCGCTTGGCGCTCGGCGTCATGCTCGGCCTTGCGGCTACGGCCCACGCTCAGAGCCCCGAGAGAATGGCAGTGGGAGTCGCCCTCGAGTCCGGCGACGGGCACGCGGAGCTCGTCGTTCGCGGCGATTTCGAGGAGCCGTCCTACGCGGTGCGTGCTCGGGACGGCGGGCTGACCGTCGTGCTCGACGTGAGCGGCGCCTCGCTCCCCGACGGGGCGAGCGTCGCCGGCTCGAGCCCGCTCGTCGCGCGGACGACCGCGAGCACGACGGCGCGCGGCGTGCGGATCGAGGTCGCCCTCGCGCGCCCCGCCGCGTACCGGGCGCGGGTCGAGCGCGGGCGCATCATCGTGTCCTTCGAGCCCCTCGAGGCGGTCGCGGCCGAGGGCGAGAGCCCGGCGGTGAGCGGCCCGAGCACCGTACGAGGCGTCTCGATCGAGCGCCGCGACGGGCGCGAGCGGGTGATCGTGCAGCTCGACCGGCCCTCGGACTTCCGCGTCGTGCCGACCGGCCACGGTCGCGCGCGTCTCGAGTTGCCCGGCGCGTCGCTCTCCGAGGACGTCCCCGCGCAGCTGAGCGGCGATGCGGCGAGCGCGCTGCGCGGGCTGCGCATCTCGCGCGGCGCCGGGCGCGTGATCCTCGACGCCGACCAGCAGGCGGGCGCGACGGCGACCGCGATCCGCGAGGGCAACCGCGTCGTGTGGCTCTTCGCGGCGGACCCGCACGCCGAGCGCCGGACGCGTTCGCGCACGGTGGCGCGCGAGCGCGTGTCGGACGACGCAGCGGACGAGGGAGAGGGCGACACGGCCGAGGTCGCTGGGTTCCTCAGCGACGTCGCGCTGCAGGTCCGCGATGTGCGCGGCGGGCAGCGCTTCTCGGGGCGTCGCATCGATCTCGACTTCAAGGACGCAGACATCCACAACATCCTGCGGCTCCTCGCGGAGGTCGGCGGTGTCAACATCATCACGAGCGACGACGTCGCGGGGTCGGTCACGATCCGGATGCGCAACGTCCCCTGGGATCAGGCGCTCGACGTCATCCTCCAGGCCAAGGGGCTCGGCATGGTGCGCCGCGGCAACCTCATCCGCGTCGCGTTGCTGACGACGCTCGAGAAGGAGCGCGAGCTCGCGCTCGCCCGTCGCAAGCAGAACGTCGATCTCGCGCCGCTCGAGACGCGGATCGTCCCGGTGAGCTACGCGAGCGCGACCAATCTCCAGCCGCGCGTCCGCGACCTGCTCTCGTCACGCGGCAACGTCTCGGTCGACGAGCGCACGAACGTGCTCATCGTCCGCGACATCGTCGAGAACCTCGACGACGTCGAGGAGCTCGTGCGCACGCTCGACACGCAGACCCCGCAGGTGCTCGTCGAGGCGCGCATCGTCGAGGCGACGAGCCAGTACCTCCGCGACGTCGGCATCCAGTGGGGCGGTGACGTCACGGCGGGCGCCTCCACGGGCAACCCGACGGGGCTCACGTTCCCGTCGACGATCGGCGTCGCGGGCGGTGCCTACGATGCCCAGACGCAGACGGCGGGTCTCTCGCCCTTCACCGGTGCGCCCATCCTGCCCTCGAACTTCGCCGTGAACCTGCCGGCGGCGGTCGGTGCCGGCGCGGGTGGCGCCATCGGCGTCTCGCTCGGATCGGTGGGGGGCAACGTGAACCTCGCCGTCCGCCTCTCGGCGGCCGAGGCGAACGGAAACCTGCGCATCGTGTCGAGTCCGCGGATCCTGACGCTCGACAACCACGAGGCGCACATCGCGCAGGGGACCCTGATCCCGTACTCGCAGGTGAGCGCGCAGGGCGTGCAGACCGCCTTCCAGGAAGCGAAACTCGAACTCCGCGTGCGCCCGCACGTCACGAGCGACGGCTCGGTCTCGATGCACGTGAAGATCACGCGCGACGAGCCCGATTTCTCGCGCACCTCGGTCCGAGGCGACCCCACCATCCTCAAGCGCGAGGCGGAGACGGAGCTGCTCGTCGAGGACGGGCACACGGCCGTCATCGGCGGCATCTACACGCGCACCGCGGGCCGCAACCGCGACCAGATCCCCGTGCTCGGCGACATCCCGATCCTCGGCCTGCTGTTCCAGCGGCGCCGCGTCCGGGACGAGCGCAGCGAGCTGCTGATCTTCTTGACGCCGCGCATCGTGAACCGCGCCGAGTCGACGGTGCAGTAGCGCCAGTCGGCGCGACGATGGGCGTGATCGACGAGGGGGAGGCGCGAGCCTCCCCCTTCGTCGTGTCGGGGACCTTGCGTCGTTCGTTCGGGCGCGGTGCGCTATAGGAACGCGCGATGCGGATCCGGTGGATGACGGCGGGTGAGTCGCACGGGCCCGGGCTCGTCGCGATCGTGGAGGGGATCCCCGCGGGGTTGCGGCTCCTCGCGGAGCACGTGGACGCGGATCTCGCGCGACGTCAGCGCGGTTACGGGCGCGGCGGACGGATGAAGATCGAGCAGGACCGCGTGGTGTTGCAGGGCGGCGTCCGCGGTGGCGAGACCCTCGGCGGACCCATCGCGATGCTCGTCGAGAACCGCGATTTCGCGAGTTGGCAGGGGCGCATGGGGCCTGCGCCGTTCGCCGACGTCCCCGAGCCGCTCACCCGCGCGCGTCCGGGGCACGCGGACCTCGCCGGCGGCATCAAGTACGACCGCGCCGACCTGCGGGATGTGCTCGAGCGCGCGAGCGCCCGCGAGACCGCGATGCGCGTGGCGGTGGGCGCCGTGTGTCGGCGTCTGCTCGCCGAGTGCGGGATCACCGTGTTCGCACACGTGCTCTCGATCGGCGATGTGGAGGCGTCAGAGCGCCCCGCGGGATGGGACGCCGTGCGCGCGGCCGCCGCGGACGATGACCTCCGCTGCGCCGATGCGGAGGCGTCGGCGCGGATGCGCGCGGCGATCCACGCGGCGTCGCACCGCGGCGACACGCTCGGCGGCGTGTTCGAGGTCGTCGCGCTCGGCGTGCCCGTCGGCCTCGGCGCGCACGTGCAGTGGGATCGCAAACTCGATGGGCGCCTCGCGCAGGCGCTCATGTCGATCCCCGCGATCAAGGGGGTCGAGCTCGGGATGGGGTTCGCGGCGGCGCGCGTGCCCGGCTCCGAGGTGCACGACCCGATCGCGTGGGAGAGCGATGGCGTCGGCGGGGGGCGGTTCGCGCGGTCGCGGAACGGCGCGGGCGGCCTCGAGGGCGGCATCTCGAATGGTGAGGCACTCGTGTGCCGGGCGGCGATGAAGCCGATCGCGACGTTGCGCGCCGCGCTCGACACCGTGGACGTGCGCACGAAGGCGCCGACGACGGCCGCGACGGAGCGGAGCGACATCTGCGCGGTCGCGGCGGCGAGCGTCGTCGGCGAGGCGATGGTGTGCATCACGCTCGTGGATGCGCTGCTCGAGAAGTTCGGCGGCGACTCGCTCGGGGAGATCGTCGCGCGCCTCGCCGCCTGGCGCGAGCACACGAGGACCTACTGATGGCGCGCCCGCGTGTGCTGCTCTCGGGGCCCATGGGGAGTGGGAAGTCCACGGTGGCCGGGCTGGTGGCCGCGGCGCTCGACGTCCCGGTGCGTGATCTCGACGCGGAGATCGAGGCGCGCGTCGGCGGCAGCGTCGCTGGGATCTTCGCGGACCATGGGGAGGACGCGTTCCGCGTAGTCGAGGCCGAGGTGCTCGACGCGCTCGTCGCGGAGACGGCGGAGACCGGCGCGGCCATCGCGCTCGGGGGCGGCGCGGTGACGTCGCGCGCGCTGCGTCGCGCGCGGCTCAGGGACGCGGTGCTCGTCACGCTCGACGCGCCAGCGGACGTGTTGGCGGGCCGGATCGGGGACGCGCGGACGCGTCCGTTGCTGGCGGGGCGCGACGCGACGCTCGCGCTCGCGGCGCTGCGCGAGGCCCGTCACGACGCGTACGCGGAGTGCCACGGGGTGATCGACACCGCGGCGCTCACGCCGGCGGAGGTCGCAGCGCGCGTCGTCGCGCTGGTGTCGAACGCGGGGGTCGTGGTCGCGCTCGGGGCGCGGACGTATCGCATCGAGGTCGGTGACGGAGCGCGGCACGCGCTCGCCGAGCGGATCCGGGCGCACGCGCGCGGGGCCTGCGTGCTCGTGACGGATGAGGTCGTCGGTGCGCAATGGGGCGGGCCGTTGCGCGACGCTCTCGCGCTCGCCGGCCTCGACGTCGTGCCCGTGACGCTGCCACGCGGTGAGGCTGCCAAGACGCTCGCGGGCGCGGCTCGGATCTGGGACGCCGCGCTCGGCGCCGGTGTCGACCGGGACGCGATGGTCGTCGCGCTCGGCGGGGGGGCGATCGGGGACGTCGCCGGGTTCGCAGCCTCGACGCTGCTCCGCGGCGTCGCCTTTGCGCAGGTGCCCTCGACGCTGCTCGCGATGGTGGACAGCTCGGTCGGCGGCAAGACCGGCATCGATCGGCCGGAGGGCAAGAACCTCGTCGGGACCTTTCACCAGCCGCGCTTCGTGCTCTGCGACGTGGGGCTGCTCGCGACGCTGCCGTCCGCGGAGCGCCGCGCGGGGCTCGGAGAGGTCGTGAAGTGCGCGCTTCTCTCGGGCGAAGCCGCGCTCGCTGCCCTCGAGCGCGACGCGATGGACCTCCTCGCGGGCGTTCCGGACGCGACCGAGCGGGCGATCCGGATGGCCATCGGACTCAAGGCCGACGTCGTCGCCGAGGATGAGCTCGAGACGCGCGGGACGCGGATCCTGTTGAACCTCGGGCACACCGTCGGGCACGCGCTCGAGGCGCAGAGCGGCTACGCGCTCCGGCACGGCGAGGCCGTCGCGCTCGGTCTCGTCGCTGCCGCGCGCGTCTCCGTCCGGCTCGGGCTCGCCGACGCGTCGCTCGGCGCGCGCATCACGTCGCTGCTCGGCGCGCTCCGGCTCCCGACGGATCTCGACGCCCACCTCGCGCCGACGACGTGGGGCTGGCTCGGCGCCGACAAGAAGCGCTCGGGCGGGAAGGTGCGCTTCCTCGCGCCTGCCGCGCCCGGGGACGTCCGTGTCGTGCCGCTCGCGCCGACGGACGTCGAGAGACTCTGTCGGCCGTGAATTTGGATTCTCGTGCGCGCACGGTTAGGCTCCGCTTTCGTGATTCCCGCTTGGAGGAGCCGTATGCGTCGTGTGCTCATCGCCGTTCTCGCTGCTGCTGCCGGCGCCCTCTCGGGTTGCGCGGACGACAACCCGGGCCTCGTCGTCACCGGGAACGTGCAGGCCGACGAGATGTGTCTCTTCGCGCCAGGGGGCGGTGCATTCGTCGCGCGCGGCGTGTACGACGTCGCGTTCCCACACGGTTATTACGTGGCGCCGCTCTTCAACTCCTGGCTCGTCGCGCGCGCGCCGCTCCGTCCGGCCACGCCCGCTGTCGAGCCGAACGCGATCCAGATCGAGGGCGCCGTGGTCGAGCTCACGGCGCAGGATGGCTCGGCGCTGCCGATCACGACCTCGTCGTTCACCGTCGCGGCGAGCGCGTTCGTCCCGCCTGCGCTTGGCGTGGCCCCCGGCGTCGGGACCTCGCTGGTCGAGGCGATCCCCGCGTCGGTCGCGACCGAGCTCGCGGGCGCGCTTGGCGGGGGGACGACGACCATCGTCGCGCGCCTCACGTTCTTCGGACGCACGACGGGCGGGTCCGTGATCGACGCGAACCCCTGGAGTTGGCCGGTCGAGGTGTGCACGGGCTGTCTCGCCGCCCCGTGCGGGACGATGTTCGAGTCGCAGTGCTTCGTCGGGCAGGACGCCTACCGCTACGCCCCCAGCACCTGCGGCGCTCCCTGAGCGGTCACGCGCCGACCGAGCGGTGCCGGAGGGCGGCTACACGGCATCGCAGGTTCACGCGCCCGCGCGCGCGAGCGTGACGAGGAACGCGTCCGAGAGGGCGAAGCCTATGAGCGCGGCCAGGCTCGGCGAGCCCGTCACAGCCGCCCTGTAGCCCGCCTCGGTTTCGAGAGCGTGTGGCGCGAGGCCGGGGTCGCCCGCGCAAAGGGCGAGCGCCGCGATGCGCAGATCGCCCGCGGCGAGGAGCCCGGCGCGCGCCGCGGCGTCGAGGATCTCGGTGCGCAGCGACGCCTCGGTGAGAGGGGCGTCGAGCGCGGCGACCGCCTCGCGCACCGCGCGTTGATGGACGGGCGGCATGACGCGCCAGAACTCGGCGGCGAGCGCCGCGGCCTCGCGGGAGGCGCCGTGGCTCGCGTCTGCGGGACCGAACGCGGTGAGCGTCGCCTCGAGCACGACGCGGGTCTCGGCGGGCTCGAGGGCGCCGATGATCAGATGTCCCGGGCGGGCCAACTCGAGCGCGTGACCGAGCCGGAACTGCAGCTCCGCGTCGGGCCCGTCGAACGCGGGGCCGACGATGATCGCGGGCGGCGTCGTGGCTGCGACGATCAGTTCGGCGCCGCCGGACTGGCGCTGGTACAGCGGCGTGTTCGTGCGTGCGAGCGTGCGGGAGGCCGCGTCGAAGGCGCGCGCGAGCGGCGTGTGGGCGCCGGGCGGGACGCGGTCGGTGCCGAGCGTGCCGAGGGACTGGAGGGAGCGCCGGAACGTGCGCTGGGCGCCGTGTTCCCAGACCGATTGAACGATCGTCAGCCGCGCCGCGTGCGCCGGATCGCGCTGGGTGACGTCGAGCAGCTCCGGCTCGATCGCGCCCTCGAGCGGCACCGGCTCCGGGGCGTCCATCGTCGGATCGAACAAGGAGAGCAGCCACGCGGTGACGCGCGTCTCGGCCTGCGCGCCGCGCTCGCGTGCGAGCGCATGGAGGGCGCGGAGTGCGTCGATGCGCGCTGGATCGTCGCGGAGTTGCGTGCGGAGCCGGTGCGCCGCCTCGTGGAGCCCGGTCGGGGTGGGGAGCGTGACCGACCACGCGGGGGCCGTGGAGGCGGGGCGAACCTCGGGGTCGGCCGGCGCTTCCGGCGCGGGCGCAGAGGCGCTGACCGGAGGCGTGGAAGGCTCGAGATCGTCGATGAGACCGGCGAACGACAGCTCGTCGAGCGCCGCAGGTGCCGCGGTGCCGATCTCGGGCAACACGACCCCCAGCCGTGCGGCGAGGGTGCGCACCCGCGGGTGCGCGAGGTCCGCGCTCGAGGCTGACTCGATGCATTCGATGGCTTCTTCGTGGCCCCCGGGGAGCGCGTGCAGGGCCTCGGCGCGGTCGCAGAGGTAGGGGATCCTCGATTCGGGATCGGGATCGGCCTCGCGGTCCGCGCGCGCGGCCTCGTCGAGCAGCGCCGCGGCGCGCGCCGGATCGCGGAGCGCCTCGGCCTCGACGAGCGCGGCACGCGCGAGCCACACCGCGCGCTCCCCGGCGTCCCACGCGCGATCGACGCGGGCCCGGAGTGCGGCGAGCCACCCGTCGCCCGCACGACGCGCGGCCTCCGCATCGCGCGCGGCGAACCGGCCGAGCAGCCCGCGGGCGCGCGCCTCGTCCTCGCGCGCGTTGGAAGCCTCCCACGCGCTGCGCAGCGCGGCGAAGGCGCGCGTCGGGTCATCGATGCGCGTCTCGAGCAGCTCTGCGGCGCGCACGGCGAACGCGACCCGGCCATCGACGTGCCGCGCCCGCGCGGCGAGCGCGAGCAGCGCGTGGGCGAGGGGCTCGAGTCGCCCGGTCGCCTCCGCCAGACGCTCGATCGCGCGGAAGACCACGCCCGCCGAGGGCGCATGGTCGAAGGCCTCGACGAACGCGTCGAGCGCGCCCTCGGGGTCGTCGCAGCGCTCGTGAAAGCGCGCGGCGCGGTAGAGCACGGCGCGCCGACCGTGCGGCCCCATCGCCGCGTCGGCGAGGGCGCGGTACGTGCGGCGGCCTTCCGCGACGTCGCGCAACCCGATCGCGAGCCGCTCGAACGCGAGCAGCAGCGGCGCGCTCGACGGCGCCCGCTCGAGGCCGCGCGCGGTGGCGCTCAGGGCCAGGCGCGGGTCGTGCGCTTCCTGTTCGGCGATCGACGCGGCGTGCGCGCACAGGACGGCGGCCTCGCGGGGAGGCGCCTCCGCGGCGCGCGCGAGCAGGCGCTCGACCGCCGCCTCGGGCTGGCCGAGCGTGACGAGGGCGCCCGCGGCTTGCCGGATCGCGTCCGTGTCGCCGCCGGCGAGTTGGAGCAGCGCATCGACGAACCGCGCAGCCCGCGTTGGGTCCTGCGCCACATGCGCGGCAGCCGCCGCGAGGTCGCGGAGGAGGTGTCGTCGCGCGTCGTCGTCCGCGCAGGCTTCGAGTCGTAGCCCGAGGACGGCGAGGAGCCGCTCGCCCTCGCCATGCGCCGCGTAGATCGCCTCGAGGCGCGTGAGCGCGTGCGGGTCGTAGAGCGAGACGGCGAGGGTGCGGAGGTGCGCGCGGCTCTCGGCCGCTGCGTCTCCGGCAGCACGGTGCACTGCTGCGAGCGCGGCGAGGGGCGCGAGGCGCTCGTGGCGACGCGACGCCCCCACCCAGCGTTCGAGCGCCGCGACGTGCAGGGTCGAATCGCCGCAGCGCGCCGCGGCCGAGAGCACGTGCGCGCGGAGCGTCGCGCACGTCGCGCCGAGGGCGTCGAGCGCACGGAGCCCGAGCGAGACGGCCTCCGTCGTCGCGCCGAGCGCCTCGAGGCGCTCGAGGGCCGCGAGGAGCGCGTGCTCCGTCGCCGCGTGAAGCGACTCCGGCGCGAGCGCGTTCGTCGCGGCGCCCACGATGGCGCGCGCGTCGCCGCCCGCGACCCGGTGCGCGAGGCGCGCGAGCGCGGGCCGGGCGCTGTTCGGAGCGATGCGCACCCACGTGTCGAGCGCCGAACCCGCTGCGGCGGCATCGCCGGCGTCGCGCGCCGCACGACGCAGTGCGTCAAGAAGCGCCGGCGAATCCCCGAGCACCGCGCGCGCGGCCTCGAGCAGCGCGGGCGCGCGCACCGTCGGCAGCGCGTGGGCGAGGGCGACGAGCATCGCCGCGGCTGCGGCCGACTGGGCGTCGAGGGCCAGGGCCTCCTCGGCGCGGCGGGCGGCAGCGGCGTGGTCGCCTCGCGTGGCGTGCAGGCGCGCGAGCGCGACGAGGGCCCGCGACCGTGCGCGTGCGTCGGTCGCGCGTGTGGCGCGTCCGGTGAGCGCGCGCTCCGCCAGGCGGGCGTCGCCGAGGCGCGCCGCCGCACGCTGGAGACGCGCGAGGGCCTCGTCGACGTCGGAATCCGTCGAGAGCCGCTGCGCGCAGGTGTCGGCGCACGCTTGCGTCTCGCCGCGCGCGCTCTGCACGGCCGCCAGGCGTGCGAGGGCGTGTCCCCGTGCGCTGCCCGCGTGCTCGGCCTGCGCGGCGAGGGTCCGCGCGAGCGTCGCGTCGTCGCCGTCGATCCAGGCGATCCGCGCGAGCGACTCGGCGAGCGTCGTGTCGTCGGGGAGCGCGGCTGCCGCCTCGCGGAGCCGGGCGAGCGCCTCCGCGCGGCGCGCCGGGTCACGCGCGAGGAGCAGCCCCGCGGCGCGGGCGAGGGCGGGGCGCGCGGCGGGCGTCGCCTCCGTGAGCGCGCGCTCGGCCGTGGAGACGCGCTCCGTGTCGCGTCCCGCTTCGAGGGCGTCCAGCCGCGCGCGGGCGTCTTCGTCGTCCGGCGCCCGCTCGCACAGCCGCGCGAGGGCCCAGCGCAGGCGCGGCGCGGCGTCGGCGTGCGGCGCGTCGAGCCGAACGAGCGCGCGCAACCAGTCGGACGTCGTGGTTGCCCCGCGTGCGAGCGCCGCGTGCGCGACCCGTTCGCAGGCGTCGGCCACGCGCGCCTCGGACTGCGCGCCAGCGGCAAGCGCCGCGAGGGCCTGCGCCGGCCCCGCCGCGTCCGGGGTAAGCTCGGCGGCCCGCACCAGGGCGTCGAGCGCCGCCTCCCACCCCCCCGCGCGCGCGGCGTGCGCGTTCGCCGCCCGCAGCCACCAGCCGGCTTGCGTCTCCGGGTCCTCGGCGTCGCGCGCGAGTTGCTCGCACACGATCGCGAGGTCGAGCGTCGCGCCGGCCCGCTCGAGGTCGAGCGCGACCGCTTCGTGCACCGCGTCGAGGAACGGCTCGGCGTCGAGCGCCTCGAGGAGGAACTCGGCGGCGATGTCCGGGCGCCCCGACTCCTCGGCCTGCTCCGCGGCCTCGAGCCGGAGGTGCCTCGCCTTCTCCGCGTCCGTGGCGGCGCGGGCGGTCTCTGCGAGGACCAGCGCCGCCGCATCGGGCAGGCCTTCGCCTGCCAACGCCGCGGCGAGCTGACGCGCCAGCGCGGCGTCGTCGGGCCGGAGCGCGAGGGCGTCCGCCACCATCGTGCGGGCGCGGATCGGCTCGCGCGTGGCGATGCGCGGCGCGCTGTGTCGCACGAGCGCGACGGCCTCGTCGTGGGCGCCGTCCGCGACGAGTCGGGCGAAGAGGTGCTCGAGCGCGCCGATGGCCGCGGTGCCCACCGTGTCGGGCGCCCCCGCGCTGCCCGCCGCGTGTCGCGCCACGGCTGCGCGGAGCGCGTGGAGCGCGACCTCGTGCTGCCCGGCGCGCTCGGCCCAGAGCGCGACCCGGAGTTGCGCCTCGTCGCGGGAAGGGCCCGCCGGGGTGAGCGCGATCGCCGCATTTCCATAGGCGATCGAGAGTTCCGGGCTGCCGAGCGTCGCGCAGAGGAGCGCGGCCTGCTCGAGCGCTTCGCGGTCGCCGGGGTGCGCTGCAGCGGCTTCGCGCAGGCACCGCGCAGCCTCCTCGATCGCGCCGTAGCAGGTCTGCCAGTGCTGGGCGGCGAGCCGCCAGGCGGCCGCGCGCTCCGGCCCTGGCGCGTCCTGCTGCTCGAGGTGCGCCAGCGTGAGTTCCACGGCCGCGACGGGGTCGCCGAGGGGCGCCGAGGCGGGCGGGAAGTCGCGGAGCGGCGTCGCGAGACCTTCGCTGTGCTCCGGGGCCGGGCCGGCGCCGGGCGCGAGGACGAGCACCGCCTTGCGGGCAGGGGGCAGCACCGACGGCGCTGCGGGCGGCGCGGAGGGCGCGTCGACGCGCGCCGGCACGTCGAGGCCCGGAGGGCGCAGCGGCGGCGCGGGCGCGCTGCTCGCGCGTGCGGCCACGAAACGCACGAAGCCCGCGCGGGCCAGCGCGGCGAGGCGCGCCCCGTCGTCGGCGGTCGCGGCGTACCGACCGACGTCGACGAGGCGCAGCGCGTCGGCGTCGAGCCCCGCCCAGCGGAGCGCCTCGTCGAGGTGCGGGGCCTCGAGCGGCTCCACGCGGTCGTCTTCGTGCTCCGCGAGCGAGTCCGGCGCGTGCGTGCGTGCCGCGGACGCGAGCGCGTCGAGGAGCAGCGGCACGAGCGCGGCGCGCGGAACGCCTGCGTGGGCGGCGGTGTGGGCGGTGGCGGGTACGAAGGGCGGCACACGGCCGAGCGCCTCCTCCGCGACGATCCCGCGTGCGAACCGCTCCACCCGCAGCGAGCGCAGCGCGCCGCTCGTGTCGACGCCGCCGGGGCGCGGCTCGGCACAGAGCGCCTCCTCGAGCCCCAGCCCTTGCGCGGCGGCCCGCTCGCGCACCGCGGCGAACGACTCGGCGTCGAGCCTGCCCGTGCGCACGAGCAGGTCGCCGAGCGACTCGTCCGACACGTCACCGCGCACCTCGACGACCTCGCCCCCCGCGAGCACGAGCGTGCGCCCGCCGATCTCCACGCTGCCGTCCGCGTGCCGCTCGAGGAGCGAGAGCAACAAGCGGGCGAGGGGGCTCGTTGCGAGCGCGCGAACGGACATGAGCCGCGCACGATAGCCGACACCGCCTGCGCGTGGGAAGCCGCGCCCACCGCGGCGTCTCGTCGGTCTTTCTCCGGGGGGACGCCCGTGCTCAGTGCCCGCGCAACCGCCGCGCGCCGCGCACGCCCTCCGCGACGAGCGTGGCGAGGGCCGCGGGCCAGAACGTCAACGGCAGCCGGAGCAGCACGCGCCGCACGGCCGGTGCGCCCTCGAAGCGTCGGCCGTCGCGCTCGACCAGCGCGACCGCCGGGCCGCCCGCGCTCGACGACGCCTCGACTCGGAAGCGCGCCAGCCAGTCGAGCCGCTCGACGAGCCGCGCGAGACGCGCGTCCTGCGCCGAGCCTGCGTCCAGGAGCACGACGCGGTCGCGCGTCCGCGGAACCGCCCAGATCGCGAGCGCCGCGAGGCACAGATAGGAGAAGACCTGCACGCGCGACGTCACCTCGACGAGCGCGTGGAACAAAGTCGCGCCCGCGACCGCCGCAAGCCGCGTGCGGCGATGCCAGAGGCCGAGCCCCACGAAGAGTTCGAGCGCGATGGCCGAGGGCGCGAACGCCGCGTGCACGGCCCGTTGCGAGGCCAACTCGACCATCGAGGCCGGCAGCGGGCTCTGCTCGAGGAGGTGGCGCGCTTGCAGGACGCGGTCCCAGAGCACGGTGCCGTCGCGCCAGTCGGGGTCGAGCAGCTTGCTCGTCGCCGACGCGACGTAGGTCGAGGCGAGCTCGAAGCGCAACAGCCAGAGCGGCCAGAGGAGCGCGTCGTCCGGGGCGGGGTCGACGCCGCGCCTGCGCGCACGCAGCGCGTCGACGGACAGCTCGCGCGCGGGACCGGCGAGCGCCGTGAGGAGCAGCGCGACGACCAGCACCGCCCGGTTGTGGTGGTAGTGCGTCTCGCTGAGCAGCACGTTGCCCCCGACGGCGAGCGCGGCCGTCACGCACGCGGCGCGCGCGTGCAGACCCACCGTGATGAACGGCGCCGAGGCGGCGCCCGCGAGCAGCAGCGCGTACCAGGCGGGCGCAGGCAGCAGCAACCCGTCGAGGTAGGGCGCGTGGTAGCGCGCGCCGTACCAGGTGCCCGCCGCGACCTCGCGCAGGTACGGCCAGAGCGAGTAGACGACGAGCGGCCCGAGCGCGATCCGCAGCAGCGCGATCCCCCGCAGCGAGCCACGCGCATCCAGCAGCGCGGTCACGGCAGCGGCCTCCGCACGCTCTCGAGGTGGCGCAGCGCTGGCGGGCGCCGGTTGCGGACCACCGTGACGTCCGCTTCGTAGTGGTCGGTCTCGTGGTCGCGGGGCGTGTGCGTCGCGACCCAGTCGAGCGCGCCCTGCAAATCGCGCAGCGTCGCCCCCACGCCGTACTCCGCGTGGCGCCGCGTCCAAGGCACCGCGACGCCGATCGGCCCGACGAGGTCGGGCCACCAATACCCGGCGAACGGCTCGCTCACGGGCACGCGCCGCCCGTCGGTCAGGACGCGCACGACCTGCGCCTCCCACTGGCTCGACTCCGCGAACATCTGCCAGCCGAGCTCCCTGCGCGGGGTGCCGTACGCCCGCACGATGAGCGCGGTTTGCGCGATGACCACGCCGACGCAGAGCGCCGCCGCGCCGACCCGGCGCCAGGCAGGGCGCCGCGCCTGGGCCGCGGCGTGCGACGGGGAGCCGCTCATCGCGTCAGCGTAGGTCGAGCGCGAACGGCAGCGCCACGACGACGTGCTCGCCGCCGGTCGCGAGCGGGGCGAGGGCCGCGAGACGCGCGAGGCCCTGCGCGGCCTGCGGCATCGCGCGGAGCAGCGCGGACCAGCCGCCCGTCGCCCCCCACGGGGCGAGCGCGTCGGCGCCGTCGCGGCCACCCCCGAGCGCATCCGCGACCCAGTCCACGAGCGCGCGCTGCTGCGGCCACACGGTCACCGGCGCGTCGTCCGGCAGGTGCCCCCGCTCGCGCGCCACGCGGAGCGCGTCGGAGAGGCCGCCTGCCCGGTCGACCAGACCGAGCTCCCGCGCGCGCCGGCCGCTCCAGAGGCGCCCCTCCGCCGCGGCGGCGACGCGCCCGGCGTCGAGGCGTCGCGCGCTCCCGACGCGCGCGAGAAAGCGCGCGTACGTGGACGCCAGCATGCGCTCGACCACGCGCCGCTCCGAGTCGCTGAACGGCGCCGTCGGGCTCGACCAGCCCGCGTGCGCGCCGCGCGCGAGCACTTCGCTGTGCACGCCGACGCGCGCCGCGAGCCCGGCGACGGACACCTTGCCGCCGACCACGCCGATCGACCCGACGAGGCTGGCGTCGTGGGCGAGCACCTCCGTCCCGGCGCAGGCGATGTAGTACCCGCCGCTCGCGGCCATGTCGCCGACCGACACGATCACCGGCTTGCGCGCCGCCGCGCGTCGCACGGCGTGCCACATCCGATCGCTCGCGAGCGCGGACCCCCCGGGCGAGTCGATGCGCAGCACGATGGCCTTCACCTCGGGGATGTCCGCGAGGCGGCGCAACTCCCGGACGAACGGCCCCGCCGCGCCGCTGCCGCTCCCCGTCGCGCGCTCGCCGTCCGTGATCTCGCCCTCGAGGTGCACCAGCGCGATGCGGGGGGCGCGCGCCTCCTCGTCCTGCGGCCGCTCCCCCGCGAGCGCCGCGAGCAGCGTGTCGAGGTCGACGGGCTCGGCCGGTGCGCGCAGCGCCACGGGCACGACGCGTCTGGCGCGTGCGGCCACGCGGGCCCGCTCGCGGGCCTCGTCGTCGAAGGCGACCGCGTCGACGAGCCCCGCGTCGCGGGCGGAGGCGGCGTCGTGCGGGCCCGCGTCGATCGCGCCCTGCACCGCGCCGGGCGTGAGTCGACGCCCGCCCGCGATGGCCGCGACGAGGTCGGCCTGCAGGTCGTCGAGCATCGCGCCCATCGACTCGCGCGTCTCCGGCGACATCGCGTCCCGCGTGAAGGGCTCGG
Organism: Polyangiales bacterium; assembly: GCA_964202905.1. Taxonomy (GTDB): domain Bacteria; phylum Myxococcota_A; class Polyangia; order Polyangiales; family JADJQN01; genus CAIUAC01. The sequence continues at coordinate 27,745 of CAXNJO010000009.1, read as the reverse complement.
CAGCGCCCTTGAAGCGGCCCATCTGGAGCAGCTGGGCCTCGACGCCGAGCGTGTCGAGCAGCGTCTTCGCGTGGAAGAGGTGCGCCGCGACGCCGACGAGCTCGAGGTCCCCCGCCGGCGTCATCGAGATGCGGTCGCACGCCGCCGCGAGCAGCGCGTAGCCCGCGTTGTCCGTCACGTCGAAGTGGCAGTGCACGGGCTTGCCCGCGGCACGGAGCGCGACCAGCGCGGCGCGGAGGTCGCCCACGCGGCCGAAGGCACCGCCGAGCGGACCGATGCGCAGGAACACGCCCCGCGCGGCCGGCTCCGTGCGCGCGGCATCGATCGCGCGCAGCACCTCGCGCAGCGCGGGGGCGGACGCGCCGAACATGCCGCCCCCGCCCGTCTCCGCCGGGGCGCCTTCCAGCACGATCTCATGCAGCTCCGCGCCCCCGGCCGACGTCTCGGGGCGCGCGGCGCGGTGCGGCGGGGCGCACGCGGCGAGCGCCACGCAGAGCGCCGCGATCCACGCGAACCGACGGCGCCGTGGCGCGCGGTCCGCCGGGGTCGTATCGGACGCCGTCACTCGCCCTGCAGCGCGGGCGCGTCCGAGGAGGGTGGCGCCGTCTCGGCGCCTGCCGGGGCCGGGAGCGCGTCGCGCCGCGCAGCGTCGTCGGTCCTTTCCGCGGGCTCGGCCGCCGGGGCCGCCGCGGGGCGGTCGTGCTGCGCGGCGAGGGTGTCGACCCAGCGACGGGCGATCGACGCCTCGGCGCCGGACGGGAAGCGCGCGAGGTACTCGCGGTACGCCGCGAGCGCCTCCGGCCCGCGGTTCGCCTTGCGGTACGCCTCGCCCATCCCGATCATCGCCTCGCCGTAGCCGACCGCCGCCGGGGCGCGGAGGTAGCCCATCGCGGCGCCGACATCGCCCTGTGCGAGCGCGATGAAGCCGAGGCCCGTGAGCGCTTCGCGGCCGTCCGGGCGGAGCGCGAGGGCGGCTTCGAAGTGGCGCCGGGCGTCGGCGCTGCGGTTGCTCTGCTGCAGTCGGTCGCCGTGCTCGACGTAGTAGCCGTAGTCATGGCCGCCGGGCGCGCCGCCACCACCGGTGGGGGTACCACCCCCAGGTGTGGTGGGTGCCTGCGACGGCGGTGCGGCCACGCCGTCGGGCGCCGACGGGTCGGCCGGTGCGGCGACGGGCGCGAGGGCCGCGACGGCGGGCGCTGCGGCGGGCGGGAGCCCGCGCTCGATCGCGTCTCGCAGCGCGACGGCGTGTTCGTGCCGCGGCGCGCGCGCGAGGGCCGCGTCGAGCTGGACGCGGGCCCCGGCCGGGTCTGCTGATCGCGTGCCAGCGCCCGCGCGAACAGCAGGCGGGCGCGCAGGAGCGCGGGGTCGCGGGTCACGGCGGCGGAGGCGAGTTCGCGGGCGGCGCCGAGGCTCCCGCCGGCCTCCTCGGCCGCGAGCAGGGCGCCCACGCGCAGCGCTTCCGCCGAGGCGTCCGGAGCGAGGGTGCGGGCGCGGTCGAGGTGCGCGCGGGCGGCGCGGAGGTCGCCCGCGAGTCGCTGGGCGTCGGCGAGGGCGAGCTCCGCGTCGGCGTCCGCGGGGCTTTGCCGGACGGCGTCCTCCGCGAAGCGCAGGGCGTCGCCCGTGTGGGCCTGCTGCTGCGGCCGGAGCGCGGCGGCGGCGGCCTCGGCGCCCGGTGTCGCTGGCGCGCGCGCGGCGAGGTCCGCGGCCTCGAAGCGCAGCGATTGCGCCCACACCGCGTGTGCGCGCGAAAGCGCCGCGAGCACGCGCGCATCGCGCTCGCGGAAGGCGAGCGCCTTCGTGTACTCCGTCACGGCGAGCCCGAACGACGCGGGCGCGTCACCCGCGAGGTGCTCGTCGCCGCGCGCGAGGAAGGGCGCCGCGGGATCCGCCGGCGCCGACAACCCGAGCGCGGGGCCGATCGTCGACCAGCCGAGCGCGACGCCGCCGCCGATCACGCCGAGCCCGAGGGCGAGTCCGACGACGACGCGGGCTCGCCCCCGGCGTGCGGGCCGCGGGGCGTGGTCGTCGTCATCGTCGTCCACGTGGAGTCGGCCGGGCGGCAGGCTCGCCGCCGCGGCGGCCGGTCGGAGCGTGGGATCCGTCGAATCGGCGCGTCCGGCGCCGCGTGGGAAGGCGCGCGCGTCATCGTCTGACCGGCTCGCCGGACGCCGTGCCGGATCGACGGCGGCGACCTCGGGGATGCGTGCGGCCGCCGCGCGCCGGGCCTGCTCGGCCTCGTAGGCGGCTTTGTAGCGTTCGACCTCTTCGACGGGGTACTCGGCCGTCGGCGGAATCGCGCGACCGTGGGGCGGCTGCAGGGCAGCCCCCGGGACGCGCGGCGCCGGAAGCGGCTCGGGCAGCGCCGCCGCGGGCGCGGGGGCCGCCGTGTAACCGGCGCCCACGCCCATCATCGTCTGTTTCCGACCGCTGCCAGGCGCGGCGTGCATCGGCGGGGGGGGCGTCGAGCCGAGACCGACCGTCGTCGGCGCCCGGGGAGGCGGCGCCGCGCGGGGGGGCTCGGAGAGCGGGCGTCCCGCGCCTGGCGCCGGGGGAAGTGGGTACGGATGCTCGTGCTCGCGCGTCCCCACGATGCCGCGCGGGGCGCGGGCGGGCGCGGGACTCGAGGGGGCGCGGCCGAACGGGGCCGAGTGCGGCGCCGCCGTGCCGAAGTCTGAGTCGGTGTGGTCGCGTCGTCGCGGCGCGGCCTGAGGCGCGGCCGCCGCGCGCGCCGCGTGGAAGAACGTCTCGAGTTCCGCGATGTCGCCGAGGCGCTTCCAGCCCTCGCCCGAACGGGAGATCAGGTCCTCCTCGTCGAGCGCGCCCTCCGTGATGCGGCGCTGCAGCTCGCGGAGCGTCGGCAGCGTCTCGGTGCTCCCGTCGCGCCGGCGGATCGCCCAGGCGCGGGGCGCCCCGGCGTCCGTCTCCGTGGCCGCGGCGCCCGCCCGGAACACCTTGAAGAGGTGGCCGCAGTTCGTGCACTTGACGGTCGTCCCCCGCTCGGAGACCAGCGTCTCGTCGAAGTCGTATTCCGTCCCGCAGCGCTCGCACGTGACATCCATCGGCTCGGGGAGAGTATCCGCGGGATCCGCGGGTGTCGAACCTTGTCGCGGACGGGCGCGCGCACTAATTTGGCGGCGCTCCGATCCCCGCCCCGCGCCCGAGGAGGCCCCGACCATGTCCGTGCTCAAGGTGACCGACGCGACGTTCGAGCGAGAGGTGCTCGCCGCGGAACTGCCGGTGCTCGTCGACCTAACGGCCGTCTGGTGCGAGCCGTGCAAAGCCCTCTCACCCATCGTCGCGCAGGTCGCCACGGAGCTCGCCGGCAAGCTCAAGGTCGTCGAAGTCGACGTCGATCTCAGCCCGATGGTCGCGCAGTCCTTCCGAGCGCAGTCGATCCCGATGCTGGTGCTGCTCTCGGCCGGCCGCATCGTCGACCAGCTCGCCGGCCTCGTCGACAAGGCCGCCATCCTGCGCATGGTCAAGCCGGTGCTGCCCGCGGCGGCCAACGAGATCGCCCCGCGCGAGCTCGCCGACCTCATCACGCGCCGTCGCGTGCTCCCGGTGGACGTGCGCGAGGCCCCGTATTTCGCCCGCTACCGCATCCCCGGCGCGGTGAACCTGCCAGCGGTCGAGGTGCTCGGGCGTGCCGCGGAACTCGCCCCCGCTGACGGGCGCATCCGCGTGCTCTATGGGCGCAGCGGCGACGAGGGGCGGACGCTCGCCGAGAGCCTGCGCGCGCACGGCGTGGACGTCGGCTTTCTCGCGGGCGGCTTCCTGCATTGGGAGGCCGACGGCTTCGAGATCGAGCGCGGTCAACCGGGCGCGTCTTGACGCGTCTGCGCCTGCCCCTCGTCGGGGCGCCCCCGGCGCCGGAGCCGGCACCGCGATTCACCCCGTTGTCGCCGGACGTCTTGCTCGCGCCTCCCGGCCCGCTCGTCATCGTGGCCGGGGAACGCGCACCGCGTGGCCGCTTCGCGGGGTCGCTCACGCGTGCGCTCGCGGGCGCCGGGCTCCGCGTCGACGTCTTCGCGGAGCCCGTGGAGGGCGTCACGCAGGAGGCACTCACCGCGGCGCTCGCCGCGCGGGCGGAGGTCGCGGACCTCGTCGTCGCCGAGGGAAACGCTGCGCTCGGGCTCTACCGGGCGACGCTCTCCGTGCTCGTCGGCGTGCGCGGCGCGTCGAGCCCCGCCGTCCGCGCCTTGCGGGGGCGCGCGGACATCGAGGTTGAGCAGCACGACGACGCGCTCGTCGCCGTCCTCGCGCAGCGGCTCGCCGTGCGGCTCGCGCCGCGCCGCTGAGCGACGGCCGCACCCGCGCCGCGGGATGTGCACGCCTCATTCTCCCGGGGGCCTCGCCTGCCCCGCGCGCGGCGGCCTGCGCTTTACGCGCGGGGGGGCGGGACGTACGCTGCGTCCGTGTCCACGACGGCCGCGCATGCCCTCCGACTCCGGCTCGGCGCGGGGCTCCCGTCGTTGTTCGACGGGGGGCTCTCGAGCGAGCTCGCGCGCGGCGGCTACGTGTTGCCGGCGCCGCTCGGCGCGTGCGCGGCGCTGCGCGAGGTGCCTGACCAGATCGCCGACATCCATCGCCGCTTCCTCGCCGCGGGCGCCACCATCCTCCGCGCGAACACCGCGCGCACGACGCCGCGCGTGCTGCGCAAGGTCGGCTACGAGTACCGCGCCGCCGCGCTCACCAGCCGCGCCGTGGACCTCGCCCTCGACGCGGTGCAGGACACCGGGAGCGCGGCCGCGGTCGCTGGCGTGCTCGCCCCCCTCGAGGGGCGCGAGGACCCCGACGCGACGCCCCCCGACGCCGCCTTGCACGAGGAGCACGGCGCGCAGGCGCAGCGTCTCGCGGCGGCCGGCTGCGACGCCATCTTCCTCGAGTCGATGCCCACGCTCCGGGAAGCGGTCGCCGCGACGGGCGCCGCCGCGCGCACGGGGCTGCCCGTCATCACGTCGCTCGCGGTCGCCGCGGACCTGCGTCTCCTCTCGGGCGAGGACACCGCGCTCGTCTTGCGCGCGGTGCGCGCCGCCGGCGCCGACGTCGTGTGCGTGAACGGCGGCGGCTCCCTCGGCGAGGCGGAGCGCGCCGCGGCCGCGCTCGCGGCGACGGGCTTGCCCTGGGGGTGCCTTCCGGATCTGCCGGCCCGGGCCTCCCGTGAAAAACTCGCGGGCCTCGCCGAGCGGCTCTTCGCGCGAGGCGCCCGGGTGTTCGGCGGGTGTTGCCGCGTGTCACCCGAGGATCTCGCCGCCGTCGCCGCGGAGCTCGCGTTCCCGGCCGGGCCGCCATCGACCTCCTCGCTCTGAGCGGCGCCGCGTGACGCTTGTCCCGCGCGGGGATCCCGTCTAGTTTTCGCTGCCCGCGCCGGGCCGCCCACGGAGACGAAGCAGCGATGACGACGGAACTCGAGTATTCGCCCGGACTTGCGGGCGTCCCCGCGGCGCGGTCGAGCGTCTGTTACCTCGACGGCCAGGTCGGCAAGCTGCAGTACCGCGGCTACCCCATCGAGGTCCTCGCCGAGCACTGTTCCTACGAGGAGATCGCGCATCTGCTGCTCGTCGGTCACCTGCCGGCGCGCGTCGAGCTCGAGGCCTTCTCCGCACAGCTCGCGTCGCTCCGCAGCGCTCCGGACGCCGTGCTCGCGACGCTCCGCTCGCTCCCCGCGAGCGGGCACCCGATGGACGCGCTCTCGGTCGGCCTCCTCGCGCTCGGCATGCAGGAGAAGCGCGCGCCGCGCTCCGCGGCCGAGCGCCGCGACGTCGCGACGCGTCTCGTCGCCGTGCTCCCGACGCTCGTCGCCGCCTCCGACCGCCTGCGCCGCGGCCTCGAGCCCGTCGCGCCGCGCACCGACCTCGGGCACGCCGCGAACTTCATCTACATGGTCGACGGGAGCGAGCCCGATCCGCTCGTGGGCCGCGTGCTCGACGCCGCGCTCGTGCTCCACGCCGAGCACCAGATGAACGCCTCGACGTTTTCCGCGCGCGTCGTCGGCTCCACGCTCGCCGATGCCTACGTGACGATCTCCGCGGCGGTGGGCGCGCTCTCCGGGCCCCTGCACGGCGGCGCCAACGAGGAGGTCCTGCGCATGCTCGAGGAGATGCGCGCCGACACGCCGGACGATGTGCGCGCCTGGGCCGCGGACCGCCTCGCGAAGAAGGAAAAGATCAGCGGCTTCGGGCACCGCGAGTACAAGGTGAAGGACCCGCGCGCGGGCATCCTGCAGAAGCTCGGCGTGCAACTCTTCGCGAAGCTCGGCGCGACGCCGCTCTACGCGCGCGCCACCGAGCTCGAGGCGCAGATGGCCGGGCTCGTCGGCGCCAAGGGTGTCTACCCGAACGTCGACTTCTACTCGGGCATCGTCTACCAGAAGATGGGCCTCGCGACGGATCTCTTCACGCCGGTCTTCGCCATCGCGCGTGTGGCCGGCTGGCTGGCGCACTGGCTCGAGCAGCTCGAGGACAACCGTATCTTCCGGCCCAACCAGATCTGGACGGGCACCGCGGACCGCGCGTTCGTCGCCCTCGACGCGCGCGGCTGATCCCCGTCGGCCCCCCGCGTGCGCCCGCCTGCTCGGCCGGGCCCGGCGCGCGGGAGCGGCGGCGGACAGCCATGACGGCGCGGTCGGGGAAGGTCCGAAACCCTGATCCGGGCGTCAGGTCCCGTTCACGCGCCGGTCAGCACGCCCACGCCGCTGCCGATCTCGTCGGCGAGGCGCAGGACGATCTCCGCGGGGCTCCGCGACTCGACGAAAGGCAGGCGCACGCGGGGCACGCTCGCGAGGTGGCGGGCGAGGACCTCCGCCATCTGATCGGCGGCCGTCGTGCGCGCCACCCGCTCGGCCTCGAGCTGCGCGAGCGCCGCGGCGAGCGCGGGCGGGGTGTGGGGGTCGGCCCGCAGCGGCTCCGCCCAGGCGCGGGGCGCGATGTCGGCGCGGTTGAGCACGACGCCCGAGGGCGTGCGCCCGAACTTCTCGAGCTTGCGCGCGAGGAAGCGGACGTCGGCGAGGGCCGAGCCCGTGGGCGCGGCGACGAGCACGTAGCGCGAGCCCTCGCCGAGCAGGAGCCGCGAGCTCTGGTTCGCGAGGCCGGCGAAGCGCTCGCGGACGCGCATCATCTCGGAGAAGAGGCCCGTCAAGTCGAGCACGAGGCGCCCGCCGAGCCCGCGCGCGAGGGCCGCCTCGGCGCCCTTGCGGGCGAGGCTCGCGGCGGCGCCCTCCGACTCGCCCGCTCCTGGCGCGCTGCGGTCCGCGAGCGTCCCGAAGAAGCCGAGCGCGCGGCTCTCGAGCAGCGCGGCGAGCCGCGGCGGGTAGGAGACGAAGTCGAGCGCGTAGCGGGAGGGCGCGGTGTCGACGACGACGTAGTCGAACGTGTGCTCGCTCGCGGCGCGGGCGACGAGCGTCATGCACACGAGCTCGTGCATCCCCGCGAGCGCGTCCGAGAGCGCCTGGAACAGGCGGTTCGAGAGCAGCCGCTCGAGCGAGGCGGGCTCGTCGCGGAAGAGGAACTCCATGAAGGTGCGCGTCGAGGCCTTGGGTTCGGGCATGAGCGCCCAGAGCCGGTCGCCCGTCGCCGGATCGACGTGGACGACGTGCGGGAGCGGGTCGATCGTCACGCCGAGCGCATCCGCGAGACGCCGCGCGGGGTCGATCGTCACGACGAGCGTACGCAACCCGCGCCGCGCGAGCGCGAGCGCGAGGGCCGCGGACGTGGTCGTCTTGCCGACGCCGCCGCCGCCCGCGCAGACGATGACGCGGGGCTCGCGGGGGAGCGGCCGCGGTGCGTGCCCGCTCATGGCAGCGCCCCGCCTGCGCGGAGCCATTCAGCGATCTGCTGCGCCGTTGGATCGACCGGCGACTCGGGGATCAGCACCGGGGCGAGCCCGGCGCCGCCCGTGCGCGCGTCCTCCAGGGCCGTGAGCGCTTCGTGCCGGGCGGCCTCGCGCGCCTCGAGCACCTCGGCGAGCGCGCGCGCCGCGGCCGCGAGGGGCTGCGTGCCCTCGCCGAGGCGCCGTGCCTCGAGGACGGCCTCGTGGGCGATCGCGGACGGCATGCGGTTCACGACGAGCCGCGCGGCGGGCAGGCCGACGAGCGTCGCCATGCTCTCGCAGAGCTCCAGGGTCTCTTTGAGCACCAACTTCTCCGGGAGGGTGACGACCACAGGCGAGCAGCGCCCCGGGGTCACGAGCTCGCGCGCGACGCGGTCGCAAAGCTCGAAGAACGGACCCGACTGCGAGACCTCGCGGAGCTGCCGGGGCACGCGGAGCCACGCGATGCCGTGGCCGGTCGCCGGCATGTCCACGACGACGGCGCGCCGCGGTTTGTCGGCCGCGACGAGGCGGATGCACTCGAGCATCGCGAGCTCGCGGAGGGCCGGGGCGGCCCTCAGCATGCGCTTCACCGCGAAGTTGCCGAGCGCGATCTTCGCGAGGATCCCCGAGCCGAAGAGGGGCGACGCGGCGCGCGTGAGCGCTTCGTCTGGCTTGATGACGATGTGATCGACGCCGCGGGCACGGCCGAGCGCGCGGAGCCCCGACTCGCCGTCCCCGAACTCGACGAGCGCCGCGCCGCCGCCCGTCGCAGCCTGCGCGACGGCGAGCCCGGCCGCGATCGTCGTCTTGCCGACGCCCCCCTTGCCCGTGACGAGCACCACCCGCGCGAGCGGCAGGCGGGTCGCAGTCGTGGAGGGCGCGGTGTTGTCGGGCGAAGGGGCTGAGGGGCTTGGAGGCATCACTGGACTCAAGGAAAGCGCGCCTGGACGCCCGCGGTCACGTCGCCGATGAAATTGAGGGCCTGGAGCACGTGGATGCCCGCGCCGAGCTGGGCGAAGAGGCCGAGGTGCCTCAGCACGTCGACCATCACGCCGAACTCGCCGCGCAACCCGAGGTCGAAGGCGCCGTAGCCGGGCGCGTCGGAGGCGGTGAGGTCGAGCATCGCGCGCGCGCCGAAGAAGATCTTGGCGAGCGCGTGTGGCGCGCTGTACGCGCGGACGCCGAGCCCCACCATCACGGGCAGCGCACGCGCGGCGGCGTCGTCCGCGAGCCCGAAGCGGCCGAGCAGTGAGACCTCCACCGCGTCGGTCACGCCGAAGCCGAGCTCGGCGTCGAGCAGCCCCGTGCCGAGGCGCCGACAGAACGTCTCGGCCGCGTTGCCGCACGAAGGGCCGTCTTTGTAACGGATGGCGAAGCGCCCGTCGCCGCCTGCGCCGATGCGGAACCCGAGCTGGTGGCGGTGCGAGCGGCTGTCGGAGTGCGCCGCTGCGGCCTCGTCCGGATCGGCGCCTGCGGCGTCGGCCTCGGTGGGGCGCTGTTCGGCGTGCAGCTCGGGCGTGGTAGGCGCTTCGAGCGGCGTCGCGGTGGACGGCGTGGCCGCGGTGTCAGCCGCCGCGGCGCCGCTGGGCGTGTCGTCGTCGGCCGCCGCCGTGCGCGCGTCGAGGCCGATCACAAGCGCGAGGGCGCAGAGGGCGGTGCGGGCGGTGGTCGAGGACATGCGTGCAGGGGGCCCTGGGGAGCGACGCGCCTCCGGGCGGAGCCGGCGGGTGCGGGGGTCGAGCGGGCGGAGCCGGCGGGTGCGGGGGTCGAGCGGGCGGAGCCGGCGGGTGCGGGGGTCGAGGCGTGTGGGGCGCCCACCCGGGCCATCCCCGAGGGGGGAGGGCGCCGAGGGCCCCTCCGGTTGAACAGGTCCGCGGATCCGCGCGGGCGGCGCGCGCGGGGACCGCGTGCGTCCACGGGGCCTTCGTGAAAAGCTCCGCCGCGATGATCTTGGCCGGCAAGATATCGGAGGCGCGTGCGCGGGACAAGGCGCGCGGCGCCGTCGCCGGTCTCGTCGCGCTCGCGTCGTTCGTGCTCGTCGCGTCGCCCGCGCTGCCCGGCCCGGTACGCGCGCTCGGGGAGGCGAGCCTCGTCGATCTGCGCGGGCTCGATTACGCGGGCGGCGGCGCGTCGACGCGCCCCACCGCGCTGCGGCGCCTCGCGTGGGAGGTGCGCAAGCGCACCAGCGTCGAGACGCTCGTCGCGCCGACGCGTGTGCGTCTGACCGATCCGGCGCTCTTCGATCAGGCGATCCTCTGGTGGAGCGGCGACCGCGCGTTCCCGCCGCTCTCGGACGCCGAGGTCGTCGCGCTGCGCCGCTACGTGACGCTCGGAGGCTTCGTCGTCGTCGACGATGCGGCGCCCGGCACGCCCGGCTTCGACACCTCGGTGCGCCGCGATCTTGCGCGTGCGCTGCCCCGCGCCCCGCTGCGTCCGCTGCCTGCGACGCACACGATTTTTCGCGCGTTTTTCCTGCTCCGCCGGCCGGTGGGCCGCGTCGAGGGGCCCGCGCAACTCGAGTCCGTCCAGCTCGCTGGTCGCGCAGCCATCGTGTACGCGCGGCACGATCTCGGGGGTGCGCTCGCGCGCGACGAGCTCGGCGTCTGGCAGCACGGCGTCACGCCGGGCGGCGAGGCGCAGCGGGAACAGGCGACGCGGCTCGCCGTCAACCTCGTCCTCTACGCGCTCTGTCTCAACTACAAGGACGACCAGGTGCACGCGCCGTTCATCATGCGGCGGCGCGCGGGTGCGCCCTGATGGGGGCGTGGCCCTCGCTCGGCGTGCCGGGCGGGATCGTCACGGCCGTGCTGCTCGCCGCGATTCTCGGCGCGCTCGTGGTGCGCGAGGTCCGTGTGCTTCGTGCCGAGACGCGCCGTCCCCGTCGTGTCGCGCTCCTCGCGCTGCGGCTCGCGACGGCCGTGGGCGTGTGGCTCGTCGTCGTGCAGCCGCGCTGGCTCGAGGAGCGCGTCGAGCGCACGACGGGGCGCCTCGCGGTGCTCTTCGACGCGTCGCGCAGCCTCCGCGCGCGCGAGGGTCGCGGCACGCGCGCCGACGTGGCCGCGGCGCTCGCCGCGCGCTGGGCGCGGACCGGCGCGCGGCGCGGCCGAGGTGCGCACCTTCGGCAATTACGACGCGGCCGTCGTCGCTCACGCAACTCGCGGCGCGCTTCGACACGCGCGAGGACGACACGCGCCTCGCGGCCGCCGTGCAGCACGCGCTCGCGCTCGACGCGGCGGAGCCCGGCTCGCCGGGCGCGGTGGGGGCCGTGGTGCTCGTCTCGGACGGCGCGGATCAGGCGCGGTCCCCGGCGGCGGAGGCGCTCGCGCGGCTCGGCGTGAAGGTGCACACCGTCGCGCTCGGGGCGGGCGCGGCGCTCCGCGACGACGCCATCGCCGCGGTGCAGGCCGACGCGACGACCTTCCTGCGCCAGACCGCGCGCGTCCGCGTGACCGTCCGCTCGACCGCGGGCGGGCCCATCCCCGTCTCGCTGCGGCGTGACGGGGCGCTGCTGCGCGAGGCGGTCGTCGAGGTGCCCGCGGGCGGGCAGGCGACGCTCGAACTCCCGGTCACCCCGGACACGCTCGGTCGCCTCGCCTACACGGTGTCCATCCCGCTCGCGACAGGCGACGACGTGCCCGAGAACAACGAGCGCGCGTTCCTCGTGCGCGTGGTCCGCGACAAGCTGCGCGTGCTCCTGCTCTGCGGGCGTCCCAGCCCCGATCAGCGCTTTCTGAGAGATTTTTTGCAGCGTGACCCGACGATCGATCTGGTCTCGTTCTTCATCCTCCGCGCCGTCTCGGACGACGCGATGGCACCCAACGAGGAGCTTGCGCTCATCCCGTTCCCGACGGACGAGCTCTTCCGCGAGCACCTCGGTTCGTTCGACATCGTGCTCTTCCAGAACTTCGGTTACGCGCCGTACCGCCTGGCCGGCTACCTGCCGAACGTCGCGGATTTCGTCGTGCGCGGCGGCTCGTTCGCGATGATCGGCGGCGATCTCTCCTTCGGCGGGGGCGGCTACGGGGAGACGCCCATCGCGGACGTGCTGCCCGTCGAGGTGCCACCCGGCGGCGCGCCGGAGTCCGAGCTCGTCGATCTCGCGACGTTTCGCCCGGTGGCCGCGCCCGAGCTCGCGCGGCACCCCCTCGTGCAGTTGCAGCCGGACGTCGCGCAGAGCGCCGCCGCCCTGCGCGCGCTCGCGCCGCTGCACGGCGTGAACCGCGTGCGCGGATTGCGCGAGGGCGCGGACGCGCTGCTCGTGCACCCGACGCTGCGGGATCCCGCGGGGCGCCCGCACCCGCTGCTCGTCGCGGGCGCGCGCGAGAAGGGGCGCACGCTCGCGCTGCTCACCGACGAGACCTGGCGCTGGGGCATGGCGACCGGCGCCGTGAGCGGCGACGCGAGCGCGTACGACCGCTTCTGGGACCGTGCCCTCCGCTGGCTCGCGCGCGATCCGGCGCTCGAGCCGGCGCTGCTCGACACGGACCGCGCGTCCTACGGTCCGACGGGTCGCGTGACCGTCGACGGGCTGCTCCGCGACGCGCGGTACGCGCCCCTCGGCGAGCGCGCGGTCTCGCTCGTCGTGCGGCGAGGCGAGGAGGTCGTCGCGCGCGCGGCGACGCGCACCGATGTCGACGGGCGCGTGCACGCGGAGCTGGCCGGGCCAGCCGAGCCGGGCGCGTACCGCGTCTCGGCCGCGCTCGAGGGAGCCGCGCCGCCGCTCGCGGAGTCGGTCTTCGTCGTCGAGACGGGCGGCGACGAGCTCGCCGATCCGCGCGCCCGCCCCGAGGTGTTGCGCGCCATCTCCGAGGCGACGGGCGGGACGCACCACGCGTCGCCGGGGTCGGCGCCGCCGCTCGCGCGCTTCGACACGACGCGCGTCCGCGCTCTCGGCGTCACCACGCACGCGCCGCTCGCGGAGTGGCCCTTCGTGCTCCTCGTCGCGGCGCTGCTCGTCGCCGAGTGGCTCGCGCGGCGCCGCTGGGGGCGGCCGTGATGCGCGCCGTTCGCGTTCGCGCGGCGCGCCCCGGACGCGCGGCGCGTCGTCACTGAATCGCGATTCAGTCCTGCGGCGCCGCGAGCCGGGGCAGCCGCGCGAGCGTCGCGAGGGCATCCGGCGGTGCGTCCGCGGGGAAGGGCGCGGACGAGCGCCGCAGCCGCGCGAGCCAGCGCGCGTCGAGGGGCGCATCGGGCGCGGACGGCGGCACGGTCGCGCAGGTGCCGCGCTTGTCGGCGCCGATGGGTGGGCCGAGCCCGACGTCGAACCCCGCGAGCAGCAGCGCCGCGCGCGTCGCCGTCGCGCCCCCGTACGTGTGCACGGTGCACCCGGCGCGGCAGCGCGTGCGCAGCGCTTGGAAGGCCGCGCAGCCCCAGAGGCCGGGGTTCGCGCGTGGTGAGAACGGATCCCAGTAGACGACGTCCGCGCCCGCGGGCGCCGCGGCCTCGAGCGCGCCGGGCAGCTCGCCGAGGTGCATGCGCCAGCGTGTGCGCGCCGTGTCGTGCGCACCCGCCGCGAGCAGCCCGCGCGCCGCGTCGCCCGCGGGCCCCGTGAGCGCGAAGTCGTCCGCGTGCGCGAGCGCGAGGGCGAGCGCGTCGAGCGTGCGGTCGAAGCTCAGGATGGTGAGCGGCCGCGCCGTGTGGGGGAGCGATTCCGAGACGCGCCAGGCCGCGAGCGCGTTCGCGCCGGCGCCGAGCCCGACGTCGAGCAGCACGAGCGGCTCGGGGCCGCCTTCCGAGAGCCGCGCGGCGAGGCGCGAGGGCTCGACGTAGAGTCGCACCGACTCGACGAGGGGGCCGACGACGGGGTGCATCACCTCGCCCGTCGTGTGATCGAGGATGGCGCGCGCGCCGCCGCGCGTCGTGACGACCTCGTGGCTCATGGGCGTGCGCCGTCCGCGTCGCCGATCCGCCGTCCGCTGTGTTCGTGGCGATCGATCGCGTCGAGCTTCGCGCGGGCCCAGCGCGCGTAGTCGCCGGCCTCGATCGCGGCGCGCGCGTCGGCCATCAGCGCGTGATAGTGGTGGAGGTTGTGGGTGGAGAGCAGCCGCGGCCCGAGCGGCTCCCCGCACTTCACGAGGTGGTGCAGGTACGCCCGTGACCAGCGCGCGCAGGTCGGGCAGCGGCACGTCGCGTCGAGCGGCACGTCGGCCTCCGCGTGGTAGGCGCGCGAGAGTTTCACGCGCCCGGTCGACGTGAACGCCGTGCCCTGCCACGCGAGGTGCGTGGGCAGGATGCAGTCGAACATGTCGACGCCCGCGAGGATCGCCTGCAGCAGATCCGCGGGCGTCCCGACGCCCATCAAGTAGCGCGGCTTCTCGCGCGGGAGAAGGTCGGCGGCGAGCGCGGTGATCGCCTCGCGATCGGCGCGCGTGTCGCCGACGGCGAGCCCGCCGAGCGCGAAGCCGTCGAAGGGCTGCGCGGTGAGGAAGGCCGCGGACGCCTTTCGAAGCTCGGGGACGACACCACCTTGCATGATGGCGAAGAGCGCCTGGGTCTCGTCGCGCCGCGCCGCGAGGCTGCGCAGCGCCCAGCGGTGCGTGCGCTCCATCGCCGCGCGCACCGTCGGCGTGTCCGCGGTGGAGTCGACGCACTCGTCGAGCACCATCATCACGTCGGAGCCGAGCGCGGTCTGGATCTCGATCGAGCGCTCCGGCGAGAGCAGGTGCACGCGCTGATCGACGTAGCTGCGGAAGCGCGCGCCGCGCTCGCCGATCGTGCGGTCGCCCGGCAGGGAGAAGATCTGGTAGCCGCCCGAGTCCGTGAGGAGCGGTCCGCTCCAGTCCATGAACGCGTGCAGACCCCCGACGCGGCGGAAGAGCTCGACCCCGGGCCGCAGCAGCAGGTGGTACGTGTTCCCGAGGAGCATCTGCGCGCCCGACGCGCGCAGTTCGTCGGGCGTGAGCCCCGTGACCGTCGCGCGGGTGCCGACGGTCATGAACACGGGCGTCTCGACGGGCCCACGCCGCGTGTGCAGCGTGCCCCGGCGTGCGCGTGAACCGGGATCGACGCCGCGGAGCGTGAAGTCGAGGGGCACGGCGCGGAGGCTAGAGCACGCGGCGACCGGGCTCCTACGAAAACCGTCGCCCGTCGGCCCACGCGACGCGGAGCGCCGGGCCCCGTCGCGCACGCGGTCGGTCCGCCCCCGACGCGCTCACGGACAGGCCTCCGCGGAGCCCTCCGCGATGGGCACGTCGAGCGTCCCGACGAGACTCACCCCGGAGTCGCCGACGAGCCCGCAGTCGTCGAGCGTCGCGTCGAAGCGTGCGACGAGGCGCCCGCCGCGTGTGAGCGCGAGCATGTCCATCTCGACGGTCCCCGTCGTGCACGGGCCGACCGCGAGGCTCGGCATGTCGGGGCGCACGTAGGTGAGCTGCAGCGGGTGGGAGCCGTCGGCGAAGAGGACGTTGATGCCGGGCAGGATCCGCGCGTCCGTCACATTCGCCTCGTTGAAGCGCAGCACCACGCGCTCGCCGGTGGCGAGTTCGCAGTCCCCCTCGGTCAGCGCGACGATGAGCGCCGGGGACGCGCACGAAGCGCGATCCCAGCGCGCGACCACGCGGGTCGGCGCGAAGCCCGCCGGCGCGGTGATCGCGTTGCCCGCGCGTGGAAGAGGCGCGCAGAAGTCACCCGCGCCCCCATCCCCGGGCCCGGCGTCGCGCACGCCCGCGTCGGAGCCGCCCGCATCGCGCGTCGCACGACCCCCGTCGCGCGGTTCGGGGCAGCCCACCGGGCAGAGGACGCTCCCGTCGGAGCCGGCCGCCGGGGCGGGGCGTATCGTCGCCTCGCACGCGGCGAGCGACATCGCGCAGGCGAGGGCCGCGGCCCAGGCGAACCCGCCGTCCCATGCGAACGCCGCGCAGGGGCGCGACGCGAGCCCGGGGCGCGACAGCCCGTCGCAGCGAGCGCGGGGGGCGGCGTGGTCGGACGAAGTCCGCGGGTCAGCCGTGGGTGCGCGCATTCGCCGAGTCTAGCGACCCGCGCGCGCGCTGCCCATTCGCGGCCTGTCGTCAGCCTCTCGTCGCGCAGATGCCGACAGCGCGGCCCCGCGCGCTGCGCTCAGCGGCGCCGACGGCGTCGCGCCCCGAGCAGGAGCACGAGGCCGAGCGCAGCGAGCGCGCCTTCCGAGGCGCCGCGCGCGCCGGGCGCCGCGCTGCATCCCCCGTCGTCCGTGGTGCTCGGCGGTGGCGGCGGCATCGTGCCCGCGTCGCCGGTGGGCACACCCGCGTCGGGCGTCCCTGCGTCACCGATTTCCGCGGCCGTCGGCACGCGGTAGAAGGTCGCCATCTGCGGTTCGCTCGGGCTGGTCCCGTCGTTGGCGCGCGCGCGCCAGAACCAGCGGCCCGGCGTGAGGGGGGTCGTCACGTACCAAAACGAGAATCCCGGCGTCTGCGCGACCGACTCCACGCGCTGCAGCGCGGGCGAGTCGAAGGTGCTCACCGCGTCGATCTCGAACGTGTAGGTGAGCGGATCGAAGTCCGCGTCGCTCGCGTTCGAGACGACGAGGCGCGGGTTGGTGTCGAGCACGCCGACGTCGCCGACCGGGTAGAGCGGAACGGGGGAGGTCGGCGTGCGGTTCGGAGAGACCGTGAGCTCCCAGGTCTGCGAGTCGCTGCCGCCGTCGCCGTCCGACACGGCGACCTCGATCGTGAGCGGGGTGCCGGCGCGGGTGACGTCGCCGGAGGCGGGCGTCCATTGGAGCAAGCCGGTCGCGCTGACCGCCATCCCCGACGGTCCGCGCACGACCGAGTACACGAGCGGGTCCGCGGTGCCTGCGGGATCCGCCGCGACGAACTGGTGCAGGTAATTCGCGCCGACGCCCGTGAGGATGGACGGCAGCGGCGAGGTGATCTCGGGCGGCAGGTTGGTGACGCCGATCGAGCGGTACCGCTCGGACGTGTTCGTTCCGTCCGTCGCGCGGACGCCGACGCGGACCGAGGCGGTCGGCCCGTCCGTCGTGCCGGCGGGGACGACGTAGCGCGTCGCGCCCGGCATGTCGCCGAACGTCCCGTCGCCGTCGAGGTCCCAACTCCACGTGGAGGAATCGCCCTCGGGGTCCGTGACCGTCGCGTTGATCGTGATCTCCGCGCCCTCATCGGCGGTGAAAGGAGCATCGAACGTCACGCGCGGCGCGCCGGGGGTCGCGATGGCGAAGTTCACGATGTCGTCGAGGTACTCGTCGAGGCCCGTGAGCGCGGCGTCGTCGGGCTCCGTGAGCATGGTGGCTTCGTCGGTGACGGCCATCCGCGGGGTCTTCTGGATGGCGAAGGTCAGCAGCGCGGCGCGCCCGCCCGGGGGGATCGTGACGCTGAACGACCAGTCGGCCTCGCCGCTCCCCACGTTCAAGACCGACGCGCGCGTCGGCGGCGTCGTCCCCTGGACCACGTGGCCGAGCGCAGGGTCGCCGGAGCCCTCCGAATCGTCGGATCCGCAGAAGGCGTCCGCGGTGTCGCACACGGTGTCGCCCGAGCCGCTCGAGAAGACGACCTCCGAGCCGTCGCTGCCGAGGTTGCACGTCATCCCCAGCGTGACGGTCACGGGCGTCGTGCCGGTGTTCGTGACGACGTCGAGGAAACGGGCGTAGTCGCCACCGGCGAGGGGCACGTAGACGAACCGCCGCGCCTGCAAAGAGGCGCCGATCGACACGTCGGGCATGTCGACCTGACGTCCGTCGAGGCTGGTGGTCGCGGGGGCCCCGGCGCTGAACGCGCTGTACGACGTTCCGTTGACGACGAGCTGGTAGCAACCGTCGTAGGCGTCGATGCTGCCGTTGCTCAGGTCGCCACCGTCGCGGTCCAGAATGTCGAAGAGGAAGCCGCCCTCGCTGCGGAGGTCGATGGCGTGGGCGGCACGCGGACTCGCGACCAGCGCGGATCCGAGCGAGGCGAAGAGGCCGAGGGTGACGGGGAGTCGGCGGAGGGACTTCATGCGGGCATCTTCCGGCAGGGGCGCGTCACCGTCGGCGACGCGCGGGATACTCGAAGGACGCGGCCGAGCGTAGCAGAGTCGCGCGCGCGACCGTGGCCGAAGCGCGGTGACGGATCAGAGCGCGCCCGAGACGGTGAGCAACCCGCCCCCGGGGAGCGGGGCGGCCCCGACGCGCAGGTCGGCGCGCGGCCGTGCCCGTCGCTCGCGCCGGAGCTGGTCACGCAGGTGCTCGTAGGCGTCCTGGCGACGCTCGGCGTCGGTCCGCGTCAGCAAGGTCGCGACGCCGCTGACGACGCGGATCAGCGCCGCGGTCATCATGAGGATGTCGAGCACGTCGCCGGTGAACGCGTAGTCGCGCGGCCCGAGGTAGAAGGGGATGAACGCGACGCCCGTGGCGATGTCGAGCGAGCCCTCGAGGATGCGCCCGATCCGCGCGCGGTTCGCGAGCGAGGCGAGCGACTCCTCGCCGTAGCGGAGGCGCGCCTTCACCTCGTCGACGGAGCGCATCGGCATGTGCGCGAAGACCAGCGCGGGCTCGACGGGATCGGGCGTCACCGCGATGTCGACGATGCCGTGCGCGATGTTGCCGGCGCCGAACACGTAGAAGTAGGTCGCGAACCCCGCGCTCGTGTCGGGGAGGACGGCGCCGAGCACGACCGACAGGCCGCCCGTCACCACCGAGAGGATTCCGTCGACCAGCCCGCTCGAGCCGCGCGCGGACAGGGCCGCGTAGTCGCGGTCGAGCGCGCGCAGGCGGGCGGTGATGCGGGGCGGGATGCGCAGCGTTGGCTCGAGGCCCGCTTCGTCGCCGAACGCGGGGTCGATGTCCGCGCGCGGATACCGCGGGGCGGGCGGCGTCGGTGCGCCGTAGGTGGCCGGGGGCGCGGCATCGGGGGGCGGCGGGAGGGCCGCGGGCACAGGCAGCGCGGGGACGGGCGCATCCTCGAGGTCGTCTTCATCGACGGGCGAGGCGGGTGCCGTCGCGGGCGGGAGGCGTCGGCCCTCCGGGTCGTACTCCGTCTCCTGCGCCGCGGCGTGGGCCGCGGGCCGCAGCGCGATCGTGATCGTGATCGTCAGCAGCGCGAACACCGCGGAGCGCGTGGCGAGCGACATCCGGCTGAGCATAGCCCGCAGCGCGTGACGCGGCCCGTCAGCGCGCCGCGTCGGGCATCGCCGACGCAGCGTCCGGCCGCGCGTCCGGCGCGAGCGCGCGGAGCCCCTCGACCGCGCGGGGCTCGTCGGGGCGGCGGCGCAGCGCCTCGCGGAACGCCTCGATCGCCGCTCCCCGTGCGCCCGCCGCGAGGTGTGCCGCCGCGAGCAGGAGCGCGGGCTCCGCGTCGCGGACGTCGAGGCGGAGCGCCGTCCGGGCCGCCTCGATGGCGCGCGGCAGGTCCCGCGCTTCAAGCGCGGCGCGGGCGAGGTCGAGGTGCGCGCGCGCGTCGTCCGGGGCGCGTGCGGCGAGGCCGCCATGGAGCGTGAGCGCCTCCGAGGTCCGACCGCCGGCGAGGAGCGCGCCCGCGAGATCGCGGAGGGCGTCGACGTCTCCGGGCCTGCGGCGCACGACCTCGCGGAAGTCGTCGACGGCCTCGACCGTGCGTCCGCGCGCGAGGCGCACGGCGCCGCGATCGGCGAGGAGCGCGTCGCGCGGCCCCGCGCAACGCAGCGCGTGGTCGAGCACGCCCTCTGCGTCGGCGAGTCGGTCGTGCTGCACCGCCGCGGCCGCGAGCACGCGCAGGGCGTCTCCCGACGCCGCATCGAGGCGTCCGCAGCGCGTCGCGATCGACGTGACGGCGCCCGCAGGATCGCCCGCGACCGCCTGCGCGAAGGCCGCGCGCAACCGCAACTGCTGCTGCATCGACGGCTCGATGCCGGGCGCGTCCGCGGCGGTCTCGAGCGCGGCGCGCACGGCGGCAGCCGCCTCGCGTATGCCGTCGTCGGGCTCCTGCCCGAGCGTCCCGGGGAGCAGCAGCGCGGCGAGGCGGAGCGGGGCGCGTGCATCGAGCGGGGCGCGCCGTGCGGCTCGCCAGAGTCCCGCGATCCCCATGGAAAGACGGCCGCGCGCGAGGTCACGCTCGGCGCGGGTCAGCGCGCGCTCGAGCGCGGGGGCCGCCACGTCGGTGGTGCGCGGCTGGGCCACTGCACGGCTAGACAGTGCCCCGCATGGACCTATAACCGCCGCCACGCCGAGCGAGAGCGCCGCGATTTGGGCGATGCCCGGCCTCCCCGTTCCGCGCCCGCTGCGCCCTCGCATCCCCTGCTCCCCTGCTCCCCTAGCACCCGAGCTTCCCATGCGCCCGACTCGTCTCCGGGGTGCGCGCACCCACAATCTGCGCGCGATCGACCTCGACCTCGAGCCCGGCACGCTCGTCGCCATCGTGGGGCCCTCGGGCGCGGGCAAGTCCTCGCTCGCGTTCGGCACGCTCTACGCGGAAGGCCAGCGCCGCTACGTCGAGAGCTTCAGCGCCTACGCGCGGCAGTTCCTCGAGCGCCTCGCGCGTCCCGACGTCGACGAGCTCGATCCGGTGCCCGCGGGCATCGCGGTCGATCGGCAGGCGCCCGTCAAGACGAGCCGTTCGACCGTCGGCACGATGACCGAGCTCACCGACTACGCGAAGATGCTGTTCGCGCGGGAGGCCGTGCTGCGCTGCGCGTCGTGCGGGCGCGACGTGGTCCGCGACGCGCCGACGGACGCCGCGGCCGAGGTGCTGCGCGAGGCCGCGGGCGCGAAGGTCGTCGTGACGTACCCCGTGCCCGTCTCCGGGCCCGAGCACTTCCTCGGCGTGCGCGAGGCCCTGCTGGCCGAGGGCTACCGCCGCGTGCGCGTCGCCGGGGAGATCCGCGACCTCGACGCCGTGCGTCCAAGCGACCTGCTCGGTGAGCAATCGGTCGCGCCTGCCGCGAAGAAGAAGGTCGCGGCGAAGTCCAAGTCCTCCAAAACGAAAGGAAAATCCGCTGCTTCGAGCGAGGCTTCGGCGACGCCGTCCACGACGCCGCTCGAGGTCGTCGCCGATCGCACCGTCGCGCGCGAGAGCGACCGCGCGCGGCTCGTCGAGGCGCTCGAGACGGCGATGGCCCGTGGGCAGGGCCGCGCGGACGTGCTCGCCGACGACGGGCGCTCGTTCCGTTTCTCGCGCGCGCTGCACTGCGCGCATTGCGATCGCGGCTACAAGCCCTCGACGCCGGGGACGTTCTCGTTCAACAGCCCGATCGGCGCGTGCGACGCGTGCCGCGGCTTCGGGCGCACCATCGGCATCGACTGGGCGCGCGTCCTGCCGGACGAGCGGCTCACGCTCGCGGGCGGCGCGATCAAGGCGTGGAGCGGCAAGTCCGCCGAGTGGGAGCGCAAGGAGCTGGCGAAGCACGCGAAGCTCGCTGGCGTGCCGATGGACGTGCCACTCGCCGCGCTCACGCCGGCGCAGCGCACGTGGCTCGTCGAGGGCGACGGACGCGGCTTCACGAAGGGCTGGGTCGGCCTGCGCGGCTGGTTCCAGTGGATGGAGACGCGCGCCTACAAGATGCACGTGCGCGTGTTCCTCTCGCGCTACCGCAAGTACGAGGAGTGCGCGACGTGCGGCGGCACGCGGCTCAAGCCGGAAGCCCAATACTGGCGGCTCGACGGGCTCTCGATCAGCGCCTTTCACGCGCTCACCGTCGCGCAGGCGCTCGCGTTCCTCGACGCCCAGGCCCCGCATTTCTCGCGCGATCCGGCGACGTCGCTCGTCCTGCGCGAGCTGCTCGGGCGCCTCCGCACGCTCGCCGAGGTCGGCCTCGTCTACCTCACGCTCGACCGCGCGTCGCGCACGCTCTCGGGCGGCGAGGCGCAACGCGTGGCGCTCGCGAGCGCGCTCGGTGCGTCGCTCACGGGCGCGATGTTCGTGCTCGATGAGCCGACGGTCGGTCTGCATCCGAGCGACACCGAGCGCCTCTTCGGCGTGGTGCGCCGCCTCACGAGCGGCTCGAACCTCGCCATCGTCGTCGAGCACGACCCGTCCTTCATCGCAGGCGCCGATCGCGTGATCGAGCTCGGCCCGGGCGCGGGTGAGCACGGTGGCTCGGTCGTGTTCGACGGCACCCCCGCCGCGCTCCTGGGGCGCGACACGGCGACGGCGCGCGCGCTCGCCCCGATGCGCGTCGAGCGCAGCGAGCGGCGCCGCGGCGAGGGCGCCCTCGAGCTGCGCGGTGCGCGCGGCAACAACCTCCTCGGCGACACGCTCCGCATCCCGCGCGGCGTGTTCACGGTCGTCACCGGCCCGAGCGGCAGCGGCAAGTCGAGCCTCGTGCTCGAGACGCTCGTCCCCGCGGTCGCGCGGCTCGTCGGCGACGACGCGGCGTCGGGCTTCGACGCGCCGCTCGCCTTCGACTCGCTCACCGGGCACGAGGGGCTGCGCGGCGTGGTGCACGTCGATCAGTCGCCGCTCGGCCGCACCTCGCGGGGCAACCCCGCGACCTACCTCGAGATCTGGGACACGCTGCGCAAGCGCTTCGCCGCCGCGCCGCTCGCGAAGGAGCGCGGCTACACCGCGGGTTTCTTCTCGTTCAACGTGCCAGGTGGCCGCTGCGAAGCGTGCCGTGGAGAGGGCGCCGAGACGGTCGAGATGCAGTTCCTCGCCGACGTGCACTTCTCCTGCCCGGAGTGCGCGGGCAAGCGCTTCGTCGGCCCCGTGCTCGAGGTGCGCCTCGCGACGCGCGACGGCGGCACGAAGAACGTCGCCGAGGCGCTCGAGCTCACCGGCAGCGAGGCGCTCGCGGCCTTCGAGGGCGACCGCGAACTGCGGGCGCGCCTGCAGCCGCTCGTCGACGTCGGGCTCGGCTACCTGCGCCTCGGCCAGCCGCTGAGCACGCTCTCGGGCGGCGAGGCGCAGCGCCTCAAGCTCGCGGAGTCGCTCGGGCGTGCGCGGCCGGGCTCGCTCGTCGTCCTCGATGAGCCGACGGCGGGCCTGCACCACCAGGACATCGGCCCGCTGCTCGCCGTGCTCGAGCGCCTCGTCGCGCGCGGCGACACCGTCGTCGTGGTCGAGCACGACATGCGGGTCGCCGCGTGGGCCGACCACGTCGTCGATCTCGGGCCCGGCGCGGGCCGCGAGGGCGGGCGCATCGTCGCGTCGGGGACGCCCGAGGAGGTCGCCCGCGTGATCTCTGCGCCGACCGCGCGTTACCTCGCGGAGGCCCTCGGCCAGACGGCGCCTGGCGACACGCGCACGGCCCGCGCCGCGCGGGTCACGCCCCCCGCGGACGCGCGCCGCGCCGCAACCATCCACGTCGAAGGTGCGCGTGAGCACAACCTGCGCGACGTCTCGATCGAGATCCCGCGCGACCAGCTCGTCGTCGTCACGGGGCCGAGCGGCAGCGGCAAGAGCACGCTCGCCTTCGACGTCATCCACGCCGAGGCGCAGCGCCGCTACCTCGAGACGCTCTCGCCCTACGCGCGCCAGTTCCTCCCGCAACTCCCACGGCCCAACGTCGATCGCGTCACGGGCCTGCCGCCGAGCGTCTCGCTCGAGCAGCGCGTGACGCGCGGCGGCGGCAACAGCACGGTCGCGACCGTCACCGAGATCGCCCACTATCTGCGCCTCCTCTACGCCCGCGCGGGCCTCCTGCACTGTCCGGATTGCGGCGTGCCGATCGCGCCGCGCCAGCCCTCGGCGCTCGCGGCCGACGTGCGACAGCAGCACGCAGCCCACGCCGAGGCGCTCGTCCTCGCGCCCGTCGTGCGCGGTCGCAAGGGGCACCACGGGCCCGTGTTCGCGCGGGCCGCGAAGGAGGGCATCCGCGAGGCACGCGTCGACGGCGTGATCGTCGCCGTCAAACGCACGCTGAAGGTCGAGCGCTTCAAGGAGCACGACATCGACTTCGTCGTCGGGCGCATGCCGGTCGGCGACGCGGCCTTCGAGGACGCACTCCGCCGCGCGCTCGCGCTCGCGGACGGCGCGGCGCGGGTCGTCGTCGGCGGCGCGGAGTCGCTGCTCTCGAGCAAGCGCGCGTGTCCGCAGTGCGGTCGCGGTTTCCCGGAGCTCGACCCGCGCTTTTTCTCGTTCAACACGCGCCAGGGGCAGTGCGCGGCGTGCGAGGGGCGCGGCGTGCGCGTCGAGGTCGTCGGCCGCGGCAAGGCGCAGCGCGAGGTGCACGCCCATTGCGGCGACTGCGAGGGCACGCGGCTCTCGCCGCTGGCGCGCGCCGTGACGCTCGCCGGCCAGCCCATCCACACGCTGCTCGCGCTCTCCGTCGCGGACGCGCGTGGCGCCGTCGACGCGCTCGGGCCCGCGCTCGACGGTCGCGCCCGCGAGGTCGGCGCGGCGCCCCTGCGTGAGCTCGCGGCGCGGCTCGCCTTCCTCGAACAGGTCGGCCTCGGCTACATGGCGCTCGACCGCGCGGCGAACACCCTCTCGGGCGGCGAGACCCAGCGCGTGCGCCTCGCGGCGCAGCTCGGCAGCGGGCTCACCGGCATCCTCTACGTGCTCGACGAGCCCACGATCGGCCTGCACCCGCGGGACACCGCGCGTCTGCTCGCGGCGCTCCGCGCGCTCGTCGACAAGGGCTGCTCGGTGCTGGTGGTCGAGCACGACACCGACACGATCCGCGCCGCCGATCACCTCGTCGACGTCGGTCCGAGCGGCGGCACGGGCGGCGGTCGCATCGTCGCCGCCGGGCCCGCGGCCGCGGTCCTCGCGGACCCCGCGTCGGTGACGGGCGCCTCCCTCGCGCGTGGCGTCGAGGTCCCCGCGCAGCGTCGCCCGGTGGACGCGCGCACACCGCGCCTCGTCGTGCGCGGCGCGACCGAGCGCAACCTGCGCGGCGTCGACCTCTCGGTGCCGCTCGGCCGGCTCGTCGCGGTCACCGGCGTGAGCGGCAGCGGCAAGAGCACGCTCACGCGCGACGTGCTGCTCCGCGCGACGCGGCGTGCCCTCGGACTCGAGACGGAGGCCCCGGGGGCGCACCGCGCCATCACGGGCTTCGAGGCGCTGCGTCGCGCGATCGAGGTCGACCAGTCACCCATCGGCCGCACGCCGCGCAGCGTGCCGGCCACGTACGTCGGCATCTGGGACGAGCTGCGCCGCCTCCTCGCGGCGACGCCCGAGGCGCGCGCGGCGGGCTACGGCGCGAGCCGCTTCTCGTTCAACGTCGCCGAGGGGCGCTGCCCCGCGTGCGACGGCAACGGCGCGCTCACCGTGGAGATGTCGTTCATGCCCGAGGTGCTCGTGCCGTGCGACGCGTGCGGCGGCGCGCGCTTCACCGACGAGACGCGCCGTGCGCGGCTGCATGGCCTCGACGCCGCGCAGCTCCTCGCGCTCGACGTCGCCGAGGCCGCCGAGCGCCTGCACGCCTTCCCGAAGGTGGCCGCGCCCTTGCGCACGCTCGTCGAGCTCGGGCTCGGCTACCTCAAACTCGGCCAGCCCTCCAACACGCTCTCGGGCGGCGAGGCGCAGCGCCTCAAACTCGTCGCCGAGCTCGGCACCGCCGCGGGCGGGCCGACGCTCTACGTGATGGACGAGCCCACGACGGGCCTGCACCGCGAGGACGTGCGCCGCCTGCTGCGCCTGTTCGAGCGGCTCGTCGAGCGCGGTGACACCGTCGTCGTGATCGAGCACCACACCGACGTCGTCGCGGCCGCCGATTGGGTCGTCGATCTCGGCCCCGAAGGCGGTACGGGCGGCGGCGCGATCGTCGCCGAGGGCACGCCGGAGGACGTCGCGCGCGTCGCGGCGAGTCACACCGGCGCCGTGCTCGCCGCGGAGCTGGGGCTCACGCCGACGGCAGCGCCGCGCTCCCCGTCGAGCCCCTCGCGCGCCGCAAAGAAGCGGAGCGCACCGCGCTGAATGGCGGTTCATTTATTTTCGGGTACGCGTCCACCCGCCTCGCATGTTTGAATCCGCCGACATGGACCAGGCGATGCGGGGAGCGCGGCGACGAGGCGTGCGCGCCGAACAGGGGATGTTCGCGGTCTGCGGCGCGCTCGCGCTGCTCATCGCGGCCTGCGGCGATGACCCGGCGCCCGTCGCGCGCTGTGGCGATGGCACGCTCGATCCGGGCGAGGCGTGCGACGACGGCGACGCGGACGGTACGGACGAGTGCCTCCCGACGTGTCGCATCCCGGCGCCGCGCACGCGCACGGTCGGCCCCTTCTTGCTCCAGCCCGGCACGCATCGGCCGGTGCTCACGCTCTACCTCGTCTCGCCGGGCGGGCCGCTTCAGGGGGAGCTCTCCGCGGACCCGATCGGTGCGCCGGGCGGCGCGGGGGAGGGCGCCGCGGGCGATCCGTATCCGTCGTCCGAGCACCTCGCGCTCGTGCGCGTCCTCGACCCCGACGAGCGCGTCGTGCACTGGCACTTGCAGCGCCAGCGGCCCGGCGTCGCGGCCATCGAGACGCTGCGGTCGTCGTCCGAGCCGCCGCCTTCGTTCACGCACGACGCCTCCGGTGTCCTCCGCGGCTACCGCTTCTCGCTCGAGGCGCCGGGCGTGCACCAGGTGCGCATCACGACGAACTCGCTGAAGACGGCGGTGCGCCTCACGCTGCCGGAGGGGATCGGCGTCGGCGTCGCGTACGGCGATGGCGCGTTCGCGTGGCCGTTCTGTCGTGGCACGTGCGGGGACACACCCGCGACGTCGCTCTGGGCCTACGCGCCCCGCCACCCGACGGCGCCGCTGTGGCTCGCGATCCGCGGTGATCGCGAGGACGTCCCCGCGATCCACGACGCCGGCGGTGTCCTGCGCGTGCCGTTCGCCGTCGACGGGGCGCGACGCTACGTCGTGCGTCCCGGGCGCGACGACGAGGGCGAACTCTGGCGCGTCGATCTCCCGTCGGTCGACGCGGGGCGCTTCGAGGAGTTCCGCGCGAGCGGCTTTCCCCTCGTGCTCGCCGACACGGCGGAGAGCGCGCGCGCGATCCACGCGTCCGTCGAGCGCGTGCGCAGCGGCCCTCACGCGGGGACCCTCGTGCACCACCGTTTCCAGACGGAGATCCTCGCGCTCCTCCCGCGCTTGCTCGACCACGCGCGCCTCGGCGACGCGGCCGCGCTCGACGCGCTCGACGACGAGGCCCACCGCGCGGTGCCGCGCGACCCCGCGTGCAGCGAGCCCGCGAGCGCGTCGGACGTGTGGCGTCGCGGCGAGCTGCTCGACGGCTGGGACAGCCCGCTCCGCGCGGTGCGCTTCTACCTCGCGCACGCGTCGGCGGGTGGCGACGGCGTCGTGTTCGGCGCGGGGCGTCGCGTCCTCGAGGACGAGGCGGCGAGCCACTGGGCCGGCGCCGTCGGCCTCGCGTACCTCGCGCGCCAGCGCTGCGCGCACGACTCCGATTGCGTCGCGGGGGGCGCGTGCGACCTCGCGGTCGGCGCGTGCGACACGCCCTTCGACGCGGCGTCTCCGGCGGCGCGCTGGGACGTGCTACGCGGCCTCCGCTACACGCTCCGCGCGGGCCTCCGCGACCCCGGCGCCTTCACCGGCCTCGCGCTCCCAGGCGCGTTCGCGGATCACCTCGGCCTCGCCGCGACGGCCGCGAATCCCTGCAATCCCTGGGGCCCGGCTGCGCCCGGCGCGCCGCTGCGCCACCCCGAACTCGTCGCGCTCGCGGCAGCGGCAGGGCTCGCGGATCTGCTCGTGCTCGGCGAAGACGAGCGCTTCCTGCCGGTCGGTGACGACGACCCGTACCCGGGCTCCCTCGCCTTCCAGTTGCCGCAGGCGACGAGCGGCTTCGCGCGCGTCGCGCCGCACCTCGCCGAGGCGCTCGGTGACCCCGCGCTCGCCGCCGACGTGCAGCGCGTCTGGGGCGAGGGGCTGCGCCGCGCGGTCGATCGTCTCCTGCCGGCCTATCTGGTCACGACGATGAACCAGTCGAGCCACCTGCTCGTCGCGACCGAGGAGCTCGCCCACGGCTACGCGGGGCGCCCCGAGGCCGCCCTCTACCGCGCCGCTGCGCGGGCCTTCGCGGCGCGTTTCGCGGACGCCGCGGACCCCGCGGGCTGGCTCGAGGAGGCCTCGGGTCCGAGCCACTCCTACGCCGGCATGCAGCACTGGC
>CAXNJO010000008.1:0-226098 GCA_964202905.1 Polyangiales bacterium | reverse complement strand
CGAGCACAGCGAAGCTTTTGGGCACCTGCAAGGTGAGGCGCGATGCGATGGGCGGACAGCGAGGTGCAGGGCACGCGCTGCAAGCCCAGAGCCGACAGGTGAAGCGGCGGGAGGCTCGCAGGCTGGGCCTGGGTGCGACGTCTGCGAAGCTGACCAACATGGCTGGGCTCGCGACGTTCGCGGGCTTCGTCGACGAACTCGGGCTCGGCCGGGATCTCGCGCACATCGCGAACCGGCTCAAGGACGGTCCGCGGGTCGTCTATCCGATGGCCGGACAGCTGCGCTTGCTCATCGACGCGCAGGCCGTCGGGGCAACGCGCGTGTTCGACATCGAAGCGTTGTCGGCGGACCCGCTCTTCGTCCTGCTCAACGGCGGCTACATACCGAGCATCGACACCGTCTATCGCGACCTCGCGCGTTTCGATGTCGACGCACTGCGTGCGCTCGACGCGCTGATGTTCACGCATGGTGTCACTGGCCATGCGCTTGAGTCGCATCGAGAGGTGCATCTCGACATCGACTCGACTGTCGAGGTCGTTTACGGGAGCCGCGAGGGCGCAGCTGTCGGCTACAACCCGAGGGCACACGGTCGCGAGAGCTACCACCCGATCGTCGCCCGCATCGCGGAGGTCGACACGTGCGTCGCCGCGATTCTCCGGCCCGGTGACACCACATTCGGCGCCGACGACGCACCCGCCGTGAAGCAGATCGTCGAGCGCGTGAAGGCCACGCTCACGCGCCGTCAGAAGCTCTTCGTGCGAATCGACAGTGCGGCGGACTGCGCGCAGATTCTGGCCGCGATCGCGGAGGCAGGCGCGGTCTACGTCGTCAAGGCTCGCGCCACCGACGACCTCGTCTGCCGGGTCGCTCGCGAAACCATCACGTGGTGCACGACCGAGTGGGACGCGGACGGCAAGCCGGTCACGCAGGTAGCGGAGGTGCCCTTCACGCGGGGCTCGTGGCATGCCGCGGGCATCAAGCCACGGGTCGTCGCCGTGCGCACGAACGAAGACCGCTGTGGCAAGCAGCTCACGCTCTGGGAAGGCGAAGAGTGGGCCGTGCGAATGTACGTCACGAACTCCGACGAGGCGCCAGAGGCGGTCGCCGCCCGCTACGACGGTCGTGCAGGAATCGAGACGATGATCGCCGAGTGGAAGAACCAGTGGGGAATCGCCGAGACTCCGAGTTGGCACTTCAACGCGAATCACGCGACGCTGCTGCTCAAGATGCTGGCCTTCAACCTTCTTCGTCGCTTCGTGCGCGCGGTCGCGCCGCAGGTCGTCGTGTGGCGTGCGGACTGGGTACGCCGCGCCTTTCTCTGCGTCGCTGGCATTCTCGCGCGCTCAGGCCGACGGACATCCATTCTCGTCATGCCCGGCACAGCGCTCTACGCGATCGGCGGTCGGCGTGAGTGACGTCCTCCACCGCTGCGTTGCAGAGCCTGCCACGGACCGTGGGGGAAAGGGGGAAGTGTGCTCGATACATGCCATTTGGACACTCTCATGCATCGATGCGACGACTCAGCATGTCGCAGACCGGCTCACGATACCTCGAAGGGCGACAAGCGCGAAATCGAGGCTGAGCGGTGGCCATGATGATCTCCTCGGTGAAAGGAGGCGGAGCGCCTCACTTCCCTGATAGGAGAATCCGAGGACGCTTCTGCGCCCGGCGGACCGGGCCGCACGTCCGTCGGTCGGCCTCTTCGGGCGTGCGTCCGTCCGCCATGACCGAACCCAGCTCGCCGGCGCTCTCCGCGCCGCGGCGCTGCTTCCTCGACCGCGCGCCGCCGTTGCGCCTCGCCGCGTCCTGGGCACTCTCCCGGCAACATGAACTTCGTAGCGGGACGGCGTTGGCCTGAGAGGCACGGAGGGCGTCGATGAGCCGCAAGAGCATGGACGTGTTCGCGCTGCGCGATGACGTCGTCGGCGAGTACAAGAAGTTCGCGACGTCGTTCACCACGATCTACGCGGAGGACATCCGCGAGCAGGTGCAGGCGATCTACGCGCAGGAGCGTTACTGGCCCGAGCCGCTCATTCAGATCAACCCGAGCTTCAAGCGGACGACGACGGTCGAGAAGCTCGTCGCGGGGGGCATGCTCGACGCGCGCAGCGCGGAGATCTTTCGGACGGTGCGCGCGCCGAAGGGCGAGACGCTCTCGCTCTACAAGCATCAGGAGCAGGCGATCGCGCTCGCCTCGCAGGACGAGAGCTATGTCGTCACGACGGGCACGGGCTCGGGCAAGTCGCTCTGCTTCTTCATCCCGATCGTCAACGCAGTGCTCGCGGAGAAGCGGCGCGGCGGTGGGCAGCGGACACGCGCGATCATCATCTATCCGATGAACGCGCTCGCGAACAGCCAGCTCGAGGAGCTCGGCAAGTTCGTCGGCAACGTCGCGGGGCAGCCGCCGGTCACGTTCGCCCGCTACACGGGGCAGGAGGACGACGAGGAGCGGCGCCGCATCGCGGAGCACCCGCCCGACATCCTGCTGACGAACTTCATGATGCTCGAGCTCCTGATGACGCGTCAGGAGGCGGTCGACCGGCAGGTCATGGCGAACTGCGCGGGGCTGCGCTTCCTCGTGCTCGATGAGCTGCACACGTACCGCGGGCGGCAGGGCGCGGACGTCGCGCTCCTCGTCCGGCGAGTGCGCGAGCGGCTCTCGCCCGAGGGGCTTCAGTGCATCGGCACGTCGGCCACCATGGCGAGCGAGGGCTCGCTGCTCGACAAGAGCCGCGTCGTCGCAGGCGTGGCCTCGAAGCTCTTCTCGCTCCCGATCCCCGAGAGCAACGTGATCGTCGAGACGCTCGAGCGCGTGACGGACGCAGGCGTGACGCGCGAGCAGGTGCGCCCGCTTCTCAGCGCGGCGATCGACGCCGGCGTGCCGAGCACGATCTCGGATGCGGAGCTGCGCGTGCACCCGCTCGCGATCTGGGTCGAGACGAGCCTCGGCGTGCAGTGGTCAGATGCAGATCAACGATGGGTGCGTGCTCGCCCGAGCACGGTGACCGAGGCCGTCGACGCGCTCGCGAAGGACTCGGGGCGTGACGTGCCCGCGTGCCGCACAGCGCTCCAGAACCTGCTGCTCGTCTCGGGCACACCGGAGAACGAGCGCATCGCGTCGAAGACCGCGAGCGAGCGCAGCTTCTTCGCCTTCAAGCTGCACCAGTTCATCTCTGGCGCGGGGCACGCGTACGCGACGCTCGAGCAGCCCGGTCAGCGCGCCGTCACGGTCGATGGGCAGCAGTTCCTCCCCGGCGACCCGGAGAAGCGCCTTTACGCCGTCCACTTCTGCCGCGAGTGCGGGCACGAGTACCACCCGGTGCGCCTCACGAGCGAGGGCGGTGGGCGCGTCGTGTACAAGCGCGACATCGACGATGCGCCGCTCGCCAAGAGCGACGACGACGAGGACGCCGCGAGCGCCGAGGAGACCGACGAGGTCGACGCGTTCGGCTTCTTAACGCTGCATCCGCGTGACTCGGGCACGGGCGTTCACGCGTTCACGTTCAAGGGAGAGGCTGCCGACTACCCGGACTCGTGGCTCGACTACGACAAGGCCGGAGAGCCGAAGCTCAAGTCGAGCCGCAAGAAAGCGCGCGCAGAGGAGCTGCTCGTCGAGCCGACGGGTAAGGTCGGCTCGGGCGCTCGCGCGTGGTTTCTCCCCGGCAAGTTCCGCTTCTGCCTGCGCTGCGGCGAGGCCCTCGGGGGCGCGGCTCGCGATCGCAACCGGCTCGCGTCCCTCTCGGCTGAAGGTCGCAGCTCGGCCACGACGGTGCTCGTCAGCAGCACGCTACGCTGGATGCACACCGGCGACGCCGGGCTCGACAAGTACACGCGCAAGCTGCTCGGCTTCACCGACAATCGGCAAGACGCTGCGCTCCAAGCCGGGCACTTCAACGACTTCCTGTTCGTGAGCCTGATTCGCGCCGGCTTCCTTGGCGCGCTCGACGCGGCGGGTGCGAACGGCCTGCGCAGCGAGGAGCTCGGCAGCGCGCAGCAGAAGGCGCTGGGCTTCGATCGCGGCACGACCGAGGTGCGCGGCGAGTGGCTGCATGAGCCGACTCTCAAGGGCTTCAATCTCCAGGAGGCCGAGGCGACGCTGCGGCAGGTGCTGTCGTATCGCGTGTGGTTCGATCAGCGGCGCGGCTGGCGGTACACGAACCCGAACCTCGAGCAGCTAGGGCTCGTCGAGGTCGACTACCTCGGCATCGACGACCTCGCAGCAGACGACGCGGCGTTCGCCGACGGACCGAGCGTGCTCGTGCACGCGAAGCCTGCGGTGCGCAAAGCCCTCTGTCGCGAGCTGCTCGACCACATGCGCAAGTGGTTGGCAATCCGCACCCAGGTGCTCGATCCCGCGGTCGGTGAGCAGCTGCTCTCCAAGGCGCACGCCCGTATCCGAACTCCGTGGGGCTTCGGCAGCGACGAGCAGCTTCGGCGCGCGCGCTGGCTGATGCTCAAGTCGCCGGAGATCAGCGGCAAGAACAAGCGCGACGAGGACCTCTTCGTGCGCGGCGGCTCCCGGAGTGCGCTCGGCAAACTCCTGCGCGAGTCGAAGGTCTGGGGCAGCGCGGCCCCCACGCTCAAGGTGAAGGAGTTCGACGCGATGGTGGAGCGGATGCTCAAGGTCGCGTGCGAGCACGGGCTCGTGTGCGAGGAGAGCACGCCGTTCAGTGGGCAGACCGGCTGGCGGCTCGTTGATGCGTGCGTGCGCTTCACGCGGGCCACGCCGAAGCCCACGCGCAAGTCGTCCGAAAACGCGTTCTTCCGCGCCTTCTACGCAAACCTCGCGGAGATGCTGCGCTCGCCGACGCACCCGCTCTTCGGCTTCGAGGCGCGCGAGCACACGGCGCAGGTCGAGGGTGAGAAGCGCGCCGTCCGCGAGAAGCGTTTCCGCTATGGGGAGAAGGAACAAGAGGATCTCGCAGGCGACGAGAAGCACCTGCGGGAAATTGCGGAGTCCAACCGCTTTCTCCCGGTGCTCTTCTGCTCGCCGACGATGGAGCTTGGCGTAGACATCTCGGCGCTCAACGCCGTCTACCTGCGCAACGTGCCGCCGACGCCGGCCAACTATGTGCAGCGCAGCGGTCGCGCGGGCCGCAGCGGTCAGGCAGCGCTGGTGCTCACGTACTGCTCGTCGCAGGGGCCGCACGACCAGTATTTCTTCCGCGATCCGAAAGCGATGGTGCACGGCGAGGTGCGGCCGCCGCTGCTCGATCTCGCAAACCGCGACCTCGTCGACAGTCACCTCTCGGCCGTGTGGCTCGCGTGTACGGGCGAGCCGCTGAGCGCGTCGATCTCCGAGCTGCTCGTGCTTCAGGACCCGGCGCGTCCGCTGCGTCCCGAGCTCGCGAAGACGATGACCGCGCCGCACGTCACGACCGAGGCGACGGTGCGCATGAAGCGTTTCCTCGATCTGCTCGCGGAGGATCTGACGGACACGACCGCGCCCTGGTATCCCGGGCGCGACGAGTACGTGGCGCTCACCGCCGCGTCGCGGTTCGGCCGGTTCAAAGACGCGTTCAGCCGCTGGCGTGATCTCTTCAGCGCCGCGGAGCGGCAGCGTGACGCAGCTCGCCGGACGATGGACGACTACGCCGCACCACAGGCGGAGAAGCGCGCCGCAGGGGGCCGTCACGCGCAGGCGATCGATCAGATCAACCTCTTGCAGAAGGGGACGAGCAGCAACTCGAACGACTTCTACACGTACCGCTACCTCGCGACCGAGGGCTTCCTCCCTGGGTACAACTTCCCGCGACTGCCGCTGATGGCCTATGTACCGCAGACGAGCGACGGCCGCGGGAAACAGACGTACCTCCAGCGCCCGCGCTTCCTCGCGCTCTCGGAGTTCGGCCCGCGGAGCCTCGTCTATCACGAGGGGCGCGCGTATCGCGTCGTGCGCGCGCTGCTGGCGCTCGGTGACTCGTCGACGGGTTCGACGGTCGAGGCGAAGCTGCCGACGAAGAACGTGCGCATCTGCGTGCGCTGCGGCGGCGGACACTTCAACGACGAGGTCTCGACGTGTCACGGCTGCGGTGCTCCGCTCAGCGACGCCGAGATCGTGAACAACACCTATCGCATCGAGAACGTCGCGACGCAGCAGGCCGAGCGCATCACGGCGAACGACGAGGAGCGAACGCGGCAGGGCTTCGACCTACAGACGACGTTCGAGTGGGCTGGACGCGATGGCACGCTCGACGTGCGCAAGGGCGGCGCGCACGACGTCGACGGCGAGATCATCGTGCTGCGCTATGGGCAGGGCGCGACGATCACACGGCTCAACAAGGGGCTGCGGCGACGCGCGAACAAGAAGGTGCTCGGCTTCCGCATTGATCCTGTCTCGGGCTACTGGGCCAAGAACGAGGACGAGGCGGGCGACGAGCCGAAGGATCCGACGGTCTCTCCGCGGCAGTGGATCGTGCCGAGCGTGCAGGACCGGAAGAACGCGCTCCTCTTGCAGCCCGTCGAGCCGGACCTCTCGCAGGAGACGCTCGCGACGCTGCAATACGCGCTGCTGCGCGGCATCGAGATGACGTTCCAGCTCGAGGAGGGCGAGATCCTCGGGGAGCCGATGCCGAAGCGCGAGGAGCGCAACGGCATGTTGTTCTACGAGGCCACCGAAGGCGGCGCGGGCGTGCTGACGCGCCTCGTGGCGGAACCCGAGCGGCTGGCCGAGGTCGCGCTCACGGCGCTCGGCATCATGCACTTCGACGTGAAGCGCACAGCCGACCTGCCGGCGACCGCGGTCGAACTCACGGACGCGCCCAACACGCTGTGCGTCGCAGCCTGCTACCGCTGCTTAATGTCGTACTACAACCAGCCCGATCACGAGCGCATCGACCGCCGCGACGACGCCGCGCGGACGATCCTGCTGCGGCTGGCGCGCTCTCGCACCGTGGACATCGCCCCCATCGCGCGCGAGAGCTCGCGGCCGAGCGCACCGCCCGCGGCGAGTACGGCGCTGGCTCGCTGGATTGCGCTGGCGCGCGCAGCAGGGCTCCCGCACCAGGACGTCGAGCCGTACGTCGACGGGGACAGCACGATCCCGCTCATCTGGCGCGCGCACTACGCGGCTGCCGTCCTCGAGAGCTTGCCGCCATCGGTCATGACCAAGCTGGAAGACAAGGGGTTCGAGTTGCACGTCTTCGCGTCCGACGAGTCCACATGGCCTGACCTCTTCGTGAAGCTGCGCGCGGCGCTCGGCGCACTCGTGACCGCGGCTCAGCACACGCCGGGCAGCCTCGTGCGCGCTCGAGGGCGCGAGTGGATCGTGCTCGCCGGGAGCAGCGCCGAGGTGTTGCGCGTGCGCCCGATCTCAGGCTCCGAAGAAGACCACACGCTGATTCATCTCGGCCTCGAGACCGAGCCCGTCACCGAGGCGACGTTCCCTGCGCCCGACCCGCGGCAACAGTCGGGGCATGACGCCGCACTCTTGCTGCGCGACGCGCTCTTGCTCTCGCTCCGCCGCGGTGCCGGGCCGCTCCGCTGCTTTGGTCAGATCGCGGTCGAGCCGCGCGCGTATCAGCTCGTGCCGCTGCTGATGGCGCTGAAGCTCGACCCGGTGCGACTGCTCATCGGCGATGACGTCGGCATCGGCAAGACGATCGAGGCGGGGCTCATCGCGCGCGAGTTGCTCGATCGCGGCGAGATCGATCGCACGGCCGTGCTCTGCCCACCGCACCTCGTCGAGCAGTGGATTCACGAGCTCGACGCGCGCTTTCACATTCGGGCGGTCGCCGTGACCGCGACGAGCGCTGCGCGACTCGAGCGCAACCTCCCGCCGAGCGAGAGCATCTTCAACGCGCATCCGCACACGGTCGTCAGCCTCGACTACATCAAGAGCGAGAAGCGGCGCAGCGAGTTTCTGCGCGCGTGCCCCGATTTCGTCATTGTGGACGAGGCGCACACCTGCGCGTCCACGGGGCCCGGTCGGCATCAGCGCTACGAGCTGCTGCGCGGGCTCGGCGAGTCGCAACGACGGCACCTCGTGCTGCTCACCGCGACTCCGCACAGCGGCGACGAGGCCGCGTTCTTCCGCTTGCTCGGCTTGCTCAACACGGACTTCGAGCAGCTCGCCGACGTGCCCGAGGGGCTCGAGCGCGCGGCCCTGCGCGCTCGGCTCGCCGCGCAGTTCGTGCAGCGGCGGCGGCCCGACATCACGGAGTGGAACGAGCACAACCTCTTCCCGAAGCGCGAGACGAAGGAGCTGACCTACAAGCTCACGGGCCCGTGGAACGAGTTCTTCGACGCGGTGCTCGACTACTGCGCGGACGTCGTCGAGGCGGGCGACGACGCGCGGCATCAGCGCGTGAACTTCTGGGGCACGCTCGCGCTCTTGCGCTGCGCGGCGTCGAGCCCCGTGGCTGCCGTCTCGGCGTTGCGTACGCGCGCCGGACTCATGACGGGCGAGGACGAGCGCGAGGCGCTGCTCGACCGCGTGTTCGATGGCAACGAGGACTCGCTCCCCGACGACGACATCGAGCCGCCCGCGGGCAGCGACGATCCGAAGCTCGCCGCGCTCATCGCGAGCGCAGAGAAGCTCGCCGGGCAGTCGGGCGATCCGAAGCTGAAGGTGCTGACGGACCACGTCGCCGAACTCATCAAGGATAAGTTCAACCCCGTCGTCTTCTGCCGGTACATCTCGACCGCGCACTACCTGCACCGGCACCTCGACGGCAAGTTCAAGAACGTCACCGTCGGCGTCATCACGGGCGAGCTCACGGCCGACGAGCGCCGCGAGAAGATCGAGCGGCTCTGCGATCCCGAGACCGTCGAGCAGCGGCTGCTCATCGCGACCGACTGTCTCTCCGAGGGCGTCAACCTTCAGGACGGCTTCGACGCCGTCGTCCACTACGACCTCTCGTGGAACCCGACGCGGCACGAGCAGCGCGAAGGTCGCGTCGATCGCTTCGGGCAGAAGAGCCCGGTCGTCCGCGCGACGCTGATGTACGGCGCGAACAACCCCGTCGATGGCGCCGTCCTGCAAGTCATTCTGCGGAAGGCCGCGAAGATTCGCGACGAGCTCGGCGTGCCCGTCCCGGTGCCGACCGAGGGCGCGTCGCTGACCGAGGTGCTGCTCAAGTCCGTGTTGCTGCGGCGACACGGCACGTTGCCGACAGCCGAGATGAAGCAGCTCGCGCTCTTCGAGACCAAGTGGACCGACGCCGCCGAGAAGGCGAAGCGCAACCGCACCGTCTTCGCGCAGCGACGCCTCAAGCCCGAGGACGTGCTCCCCGAGTGGAACAAGACGCTCGCCGCCGTCGGTGGTCGCGAGGATGTGCAGCGCTTCACCGAGCGCGCGCTCTCGCGCCTCGGCTCTGGGCTCGAGCGGCAGAAGCGTGGGTACAAGGCGCCGTCGCTGCGCTGCCCGAGGACGTGCGCGAGCGCCTCGAGTCGGAGGGGCTCGCTGGCACCGTGCTCGTGGACTTCGACTACCCGCCTGCGCCGCGCTGCCGGCCCGTGCAGCGCAGCCATCCGCTCGTCGCGGTGCTCGCCGAGACGCTGCTCGAGCGCACGCTCGCGGCCGACATCGACGACGCCGCGCGCGATCCCGGCGTGCTCGGGCGCGTGGGCTGCTGGGTGTCGAGCAGCGTCGAGGAGCGCACGACGGTGCTGCTCCTGCGCCTGCGGCATCAGCTCGTCTCGCAGAAGGTCGGCCGCACCTCGACGCTGCTCGTCGAGGAGGCGACCGCGCTCGCGTGGAAGGGCTCGTCGAGCACGCCCGTCGAGGGGCAAGACGCCCTCGCGCTGCTCGCGCCTCCCCCCGCGACTGACCCGCCTCCCCATGTACGCGAGCGCGCCGTCACGCAGGCGCTCGAGCAGCTACGCGGACGACGCGGTGAGCTCGATGCGTTCGCAGAGCGCCGCGCGCAGGCGCTGCTGACTGATCATCGTCGTGTGCGCGAGGCCGCCGATGCGCGCGGCTCGTATGCGGTGAAGGCGCTCTTGCCCGCGGACGTCATCGGCATCTTCGTGTTGCTGCCGGCGGTGAGCTGAGATGGCCCGCCGCAAGACGCTCAAGAGCGCCGCGCAGCTCGCCTTCGAGGCGCTCGAGATTGAAGGCGGCCTGCTCGCGCCCGAGTGGCTATCGCACGTCGCGCAGCTCGCCGCGGCGCAGCAGTCCGAACCTGACTACCGCATACCCAAAGGTCTCAATCTCCGCGACGAGATCGGCCGCTATTGGCGCATCGCGCAGGCGCACTGGGGCGACTTCGCGAGGGGTCGCGCAGCCAACGCCGAGCCGAGCGCGCTCGCGCAGCGGTTCGTCCTCACACTCTTGCGCGAGAGCTTCGGCTTCAGCTCGCTCGCGGCGGTTCCAACGACCGTCGTGGCTGATCGTGCCTATCCGATCGGCTTCTCTGCGCTCGGGCTGCGCGTGCCCGTCGTCATCGCGCCCGCGGGCATTGGGCTCGACACGCTCGATGTGCGCTTCGGTGACGCTGCACGCCGACGCAGCGCGTTCGGCCTCGTGCAGGAGTACTTGAACGCCGAGGAGCGTGCGCTCTGGGGCATCGTGTCGGACGGTCTCACGCTGCGCATCGCGCGTGACAACGCGAGCCTCACGAGACCTGCCTGGATCGAAGCTGACCTCGGCCGCATCTTCGCCGAAGAGCGCTTCGCAGACTTCGCCGCGCTCTGGCTGCTCGCGCACGAGACGCGCTTCGGCGAGGCCGATCAGGCCGTCTCCGAGTGCGCGCTCGAGACGTGGCGCGAAGCGGGGAAACAGCAGGGCACGCGCGCCCGCGAGCATCTGCGCGACGGCGTCGAGGAGGCGCTCGCGGCGCTTGGGCAGGGCTTCCTCGCGCACCCTGACAACCATGCGTTGCGCAGCGCGCTCCAGGACGGAACGCTCTCGACGCGAGACTATTTCAACCAACTCCTGCGCCTCGTCTATCGCGTCATCTTCCTGCTCACCGTGGAGGAGCGCGGGCTCCTGCACTTCGTCGGCGCCGACCAGCGGGCCGTGGCGATTCTACGCCGAGGGCTACGGCCTCAGGCGCTCCGGGCTTCAGCGCCGTGAAACGCAGCGCGCACGACCGCTTCGCGGACCTCTGGGACGCGACGAAAATCGTCTTCCGCGGGCTCGCGGGCGGCGAGCCGCGCCTCGGTCTCCCCGCGCTCGCGGGGCTCTTCGCGCAGAGCCAGTGCCCGGCGCTCGATGCCGGCAGGCTCGAGAATCGGTATCTGCTGCTCGCGATGTTCAAGCTCTCGTGGATCCGCGAGGACGCGAGCCTCTCGCGCGTGAACTGGCGCGACATGGGCCCCGAGGAGCTCGGCACGGTCTACGAGAGCCTGCTCGAGCTGGTCCCGCAGATCACGAAGGACGGCAGGCAGTTCGCGTTCGCGACGGGCGGCGAGACGAAGGGCAACGCGCGCAAGACGAGCGGCAGCTACTACACACCCGACAGTCTCGTGCAGGTGTTGCTCGACAGCGCGCTCGAGCCCGTCATCGAGAGCACGGTCGCCGCGAACCCCGACAAGCCCGTCGAGGCGCTGCTCCAGCTCTCCATCGTCGACCCCGCGTGCGGCTCCGGCCACTTCCTGCTAGCCGCCGCCCGACGTCTCGCGGCCCACGTCGCGCGCCGCCAAGCGAACGGCACGCCGTCCGCGGCCGAATACCGACACGCGCTCCGACAGGTGATCGGCCGCTGCATCTACGGCGTCGACCTGAACCCGATGGCCGTCGAGCTGTGCAAGGTGAGCCTGTGGATGGAG
The DNA here is from genome assembly GCA_964202905.1 of Polyangiales bacterium. Lineage (GTDB taxonomy): Bacteria > Myxococcota_A > Polyangia > Polyangiales > JADJQN01 > CAIUAC01. Next base: position 214,386 of record CAXNJO010000008.1, on the reverse strand, counting down.
GCCGTGGAGCCCGGGCTGCCGCTCACATTCCTCAACTCGCACATCCAGCACGGCAATGCGCTCCTCGGCACGACGCCCGAGTTGATGGCGAAGGGCATCCCCGACGCCGCGTGGGATCCCATTGAAGGCGACGACAAGAAGGTCGCGAGCGCGCTCAAGAAGCGGAACAAGGCTGGGGCGGGTGGGCAGCGTTCACTCGACCTCTCGCCAAATGCGACCGCAGCAGCCGCGGAGGTCGTCGCCCGCGCAGCCCGCGAGCTCGAGGCCACGTCAGATGCGGACGCCGAGGCGCTGGCGAAGAAGGAAGAGCGGCCTGCGGACGAGATCCTCGAGTCGGCAGCGTACCGGCACGAGAAGCTCGTGGCGGACGCGTGGTGCGCAGCGTTCGTGTGGCCGAAGCGGACAGGCGCGCTCGCTGAGGCTGCGCCCACCAATGAGGTCTGGCGGCAGATCCGTGATGGGAAAGCGAAGCCGCCCGCGCTCACAGTGACGACGACGCAGGACCTCGCCGAGAAGAATCGCTTCGTGCACTGGCACCTGGCGTTTCCGCAGGTGTTCATTCGCGGCGGGTTCGACGTCGTTCTCGGAAATCCGCCTTGGGAGCGCGTGAAGCTCCAAGAGCAGGAGTTCTTCGCGTCGCGAAGCGATGAAATCTCAGCGGCGATAAACTCTGCAGCGAGAAAGCGGCTGCTCGCGAAGCTCGCTGACAACGACCCAAAGCTTTGGGATGAATGGTGTGCAGCGAGTCGGCGGGCCGAAGGCGAGAGTCAACTCATTCGACAGTCTGGTCGTTATCCACTCTGCGGCAGAGGAGATGTCAACACCTATGCCATCTTCGCCGAACACAACAGGCATCTCCTCGGTTCAAGAGGACGAGCCGGGTTCATTGTGCCGACGGGCATCGCCACCGACGATACCACCAAGGAGTTCTTCTCCGATCTTATGAGTCGACGGAATCTCGCCGGATTTCTTTGGCTTCGAGAACGAAGCCATGACTCTTCAGGGGCATCGACCATCGTGTCAACTTCTGCCTGCTGATACTCGCGGTCGAACAAGTTGCGGCGCCGAGTTTCTCCGCGTTCGTTCGTGACCCTGTTTCATTGCGTGATCCCGCACGCGTCTACAGCTTGACTGCAAGCGACATCGAACTCCTGAACCCCAATACGAGAACCTGTCCAGTCCTCAAGTTTCGACGTGATGCCGAGATCAACCTCGGCCTCTATCGTCGCGCGGGCGTCCTCTGGAGAGAGGGCGGGACGCCGGATGGCAATCCGTGGGGCGTGCGCTTCATGGCGATGCTCCATATGGCCAACGACTCGGCGTTGTTTCGGACTCACGCTGATTTGAATGCGGCTTGCTGGCGACGAGACGGCAATACGTACGTGCTCGGGGATGAGCGAGCGCTGCCTCTTATTGAGGCGAAGATGGTGTATTTGCTGAATCATCGCTTTGGTGATTTTGCACTGCTAGGTCCAGGCGAGCGAGAGCACATCCTTCCTCAGACTCCGGATGTGAAACTGGTCGACCCGAGGCATGTCACGTCACCGCGTTACTGGGTGCCAGAACGAGAGGTGGATTCGCGATTGCAAGACGTGTGGCGTCACGAGTGGCTTCTTGGATGGCGAGATGTCACGGACGCGCGGTCGAGCGCGCGAACGTTGATTGCTTGCCTGATTCCCAAGGCAGCCGTGAATGACAAGTTCTCGTTGTTGCTCCCGTCAGCGGTACCGTCGCTTGTCGCGTCCATGTACGCGTGCCTGTGTAGCTATGCCCTGGACTACGCGTCCCGGCAGAAGATTGGCGGCACGGGTCTGAAGTACTTCACGATGCGTCAACTGCCAGTTCTCGGCCCGTCCGTTTTTCGTGCGAAGTCGCCGTGGTCCGTTGTCGATACTCTGTGCGACTGGCTCCTACCCCGCGTCCTCGAACTCACCTACACCGCCTGGGATCTCGAGCCCTTCGCGCACGACGTCGGCTACGACGGGCCGCCGTTCCGCTGGGATCCCGAGCGCCGCTTCCTCCTGCGCTGCGAGCTCGACGCAGCGTTCTTCCATCTCTACGGCCTCTCGCGCGACGACACCGACTACGTGATGGACACGTTTCCGATAGTCCGGAAGCACGACGAGAAGGCGCACGGCGAGTACCGCACCAAGCGCGTCATCCTCGAGATCTACGACGCGATGGCGGACGCTGCGCGGACTGGGACGGCGTATCAGACGCGGCTCGACCCGCCGGCGGCGGATCCGCGGGTGGCGCATCCGGATACGCGGGGAAGCAAGGGGTGATGGGGGCGCCGCGCAAGAAGGGCGTGAAGGCGGGGGCGAAGAGAGTCTCGCCGGCGGTGAGACAATCGAGCGCGCTCGCGTCCGACGAGGCCCGGTTCGCGGAGGTGCTCGCGCTCATCGAGGCCGCGCGAAACCGCGCCTACCAGGCGGTCAACACGGAGCTCGTCAGCCTCTACTGGCAGCTCGGCGCGCATCTCAGCGAGAAGCTCGAGAAGGCCGAGTGGGGCGACGGCGTCGTCGACGAGCTCGCGGCCACCCTCGCTCGCCGCTATCCGGGGATGCGCGGCTACACGCGGCGGAACCTCTTCCGGATGCGGCAGTTCTTCGAGGCGTACAGGGGCCGAAAGAAAGTGTCACCGCTGGTGACACATTTGCCGTGGACCCATCACCTCATCATCCTCAGCCAAGCGAAGCCGCCCGAGACCCGCGAGTTCTACATGCTCGCGGCCATCAAGAACCGGTGGACGAAGCGCGAGCTCGAGCGCCAGATCCAGTCGGCTGCGGTCCTGCGGAGCGACCCGGTCGCGAAGAGAGTGTCGCCAGCGGTGGCACAAATCCATCCGACCGCGATCGACGAGCTGAAGAACGCCTACAGCCTCGAGTTCCTGTCGGTGCAGGAGGGTCACTCGGAGGCCGACCTGCATGGCGCGCTCTTGCGCAACCTCGGGCGCTTCATCACCGAGCTCGGTCGCGACTTCTGCTTCGTGGGCTCCGAGTATCCGGTCCAGGTCGGCCACCAGGACTTCGCGATCGACCTCGTGTTCTTCCACCGCGCGCTGCAATGCCTCGTCGCCTTCGAGCTGAAGGTCGACAAGTTCAAGCCCGCCGACCTCGGCCAGCTCAGCTTCTACGTCGAGGCACTCGACCGCGACGTGAAGAAGCCGCACGAGCGCCCCTCGATCGGCGTCCTGCTCTGCGCGACGAAAGACGACGAGGTCGTCGAGTACGCGCTCGCGCGCACCAGCTCTCCAACGCTCGTCGCCGAGTACCAGACGATGCTGCCGCCCAAAGCCGTGCTGCGCCGCAAGCTGCATGAGCTCTACGCGCAGCTCGAGGCCGATGAGCCTGACGGCGGGCGTGGGAAGAGGCTGCGCCGATGACGAGCGCCCCTAGAACGCGCCTGGGTGCGATGTACGCGGCGCGCGCTCGCGTCGTCCGCACCGTCGACAGCGAGATGGGGCTCTCGTGCTGGCGCATCGGTCGCGAGCTCGTGGAGGTCGTGCAGGAGGGCGGGCCCCCGGCCGGATACGGCGAGCAGGTGTTCGAGGCGCTGTCGGTCCGCCTCCAGGCCGCGGTCGGACGGGGCTTCTCGGTCGCGAACCCGCGGTACTCCAGGCTCTTCTACCTCCAGCACCGAGCGAGGCGGCCCGAGATTCATCACGAGGCTCGTGATGAATCCGCGCGTGAGAAGGGCGCGAGCCAGAAGCGTCACGAGAGCGCCGCTGTCGACGACGGCCTCGACGGGCGCACGACGCTGACCGGCGACGATGCGTGGCCAACAGCCTGTTGGCCGAATGCCGCAGCCTCGCGGCGATCGCGATCGACGCGTGGCCCTGGACGAGCGCGATGACGATGGCCCACACCCTGCGACTACGCCCGCACTCGAGAAGGTCGCCGTCGACAACGGCTTCGACCGCGACCTCCCGCGCGAGGGCGACTGGCTCGCCTTCGCGAGCACGCAAGCGCCGCTGCGGCTCTGGCTCACCGTGTTCGGCGACGCCGTGTTCATCGCCGCGTTCTCCCAGCTCCACGTCGCGCGCGCTCGGCGAGTACGGCACGCCGATGGTCGCACCGCTGCCGCCCGGTGCCGCCGCCGGCCGCACCGTCGTCGACATCCCCGCGCTGCACAGGCTCGTGCGCCGCGCGTTCCAGCTCAGCAAGACCTTGCCCGACGAGCTGCTGCACCTCTTCGAGAAGCAGACCGCCGCGCTCCCGCGAGCGACCGAGATCGAGCGCCTGGTGATCCAGCGCATCGGCCAGGACGTGTTCCGCGCCGGCCTTCTCGACTACTGGGAGGGCCAGTGCGCGATCACCGGGCTCGGCGTCGTCGAGCTGCTGCGCGCGAGCCACATCAAGCCCTGGGCCGCCTGCGACACCGACGCCGAGCGCCTCGACGTGTTCAACGGGCTCCTGCTCACGCCGCACATGGACGCGGCGTTCGACGGCGGGTGGATCACTGTGGGCGATGACGGGGCGGTCATCGTGTCAGCGCGCTTGAGCGAAGAGCAACGAGCCATTCTGGGGCTCAGCGGCGCCGTGCGCGTCGGCGGGCTCGGGAGCGCGCATCGGGGGTATTTGGCGTGGCATCGGGAGAAGGTGTTTCGGTCACCTGGAGATGAACCTCCCCCCGTTCTGCGGACAGTTTGACTATGCAGCCCGCCCTTGAACCTGACTCATCAATTCGAACTCGATAGGACTCATGTACCCGAGATGCGAGTGACGACGTCGCGTGTTGTAGAAGTTGTCGATGTAATCGCCGATCGCGACGGTCGCCGCGTCGTGCGACGTGTAGATGTGCTCGCCGACGAGCTCGGTCTTCAAGGTGCTGAAGAAGCTCTCGGCGACGGCGTTGTCCCAGCAGTCCCCCTTCCGGCTCATGCTCGCGATCATGGCGAAGCGCTCGAGCTCGGCGCGGTAGTCGTCGCTGGCGTAGGGGCTTCCGCGATCGGAGTGCTGCACGAGGCCCGCTGGTGGCCGCCTCGTCGTGATCGCGTCGCGGAGCGCGTCGAGCGCCAGGAAGCGGTCGTTCGTCGCGCTCGTCGCCCAGCCGACGACGCGGCGCGAGAACAAGTCGAGCATCACGGCGAGGAACAGCCAGCCGCTGCGCGTCCAGATGCACGTCACGTCGGTGACCCAGGTGTCGTTCTTCTCGTCGGTGACGAAGTTGCGATCGACGACGTTCGGCGCGATCGGGTCACCGTGCTTCGAGTCGGTCGTCGCGCGGAAGCGCTTCTTGGCCCGCGCCACGAGGCAGTCTTCGCGCATGATCTTCGCGACGGTCTTCTCGCTCACGATCACGCCGTCGGCCTGCAGCTCGGCGCGGACGCGAGGACTCCCATATGCACGAACCGCTACGGCGAGGCGGCTCACCCGCGCATCGCCGCCACCCAGCCCCGCAGCGACTCGCAGGCCTCGTCGAGCGGGATCCGCGGCCCCCAGAACATCGGGGCGATTCGGGCGTACGCCTGCGCGACGGCGTCGCGCTTGGCCGGGTCGTCGAGCACCAGCGACGGATCCTCGGCGCTCGGCAGCGCCGCGACGTCCTTCTGCGCGAGCATGTCGTCGGCGAGCGTCCGCGCCGGGATCTCGGAGGGCGGGAGTCGATCGAGCGCCCGCACGATGCGCGCTGCGTCCTCGTAGTGCCGCACGAAGCTGTCGGCCTCGTCGTCTCGCGGGCATACCGTCGCGACAGGCGCCGAGCTTCTCGAGCAGCGTCACCAGCGGGTGCACGCACCGCACGGCGCGGGGACGGTTGTCGGTGAACTCGCCGAGCATCCCGATACGGTCGAGGTAGTCGTGGACGAACGAGGTCACCGGCCGCTCGACGAACGGCACCACCCGCGCGCGTCCGACCTCGAAGCGCACCGAAGGGCTCATCGCGCCCGGAAGGCTCGCCACGAACACCCCGGGATAGCGGCCGAGGTAATCGGCGCCGCGTCCGTATTTGTCTTCACGGGTCACGTCGCGGTCGACGGGGACCGCCGGAATCACGAACACCTCGGCGAGCGCGCGGTAAAACGCGTGGCGCTGCGCGACCGGGCCCTTGTTCAAGCTCGTCCAGCTGCGGACGTCGGGGAGCGCCGTGACGCGACCGGGCTCCACCATCAGATCGAGGTCTTCCGAGAAGCGCTCGATGATGCCGAAGCCCTTGGACAGGCTGGTGCCGCCCTTTTACCAGACGTCGAGCCCGGTCTCATGCAGCGCCCAGAGCGCGTGGGTGATCCAGTAGTCCTTCTCGACCAGCGCGGCGTCGATGCGCGTTTCACGCTCGACAGCCATGATCAGCATGGAGAAATCAGGCTTATCATGGACGAAGCTCACTCGCCGCGCTCACCTCGGTCTGATGGAGGGCCTCGTCGACCAAAGCCTGCGTCGCCTTCGTGCCGTAGGCCTCGGCCATCTCGCGCAACCGCGCGCGATCCCAACGGCCGATCCGCAGCGTCGCGACGAGGCCCTCGCGCAGAACGCTGAGCCCGACGCCGGCCATGCCGTGGTGTTGGAGCAGATCCACGATGAACCACTCGGCGGTCGGCGTCTCGGGGAAGTACACCCGGCGCAGCAGGAACCTTCGGCGATCCAGCTCGAACTCCCCTGAACGACGCAGGTTGTAGACGAGTTTGACCGCGAACATCGCCGTGGACCCGAGGCCGAGCGCGTTCCAGCAGGGCGGGCCGGTCACGAGGAACCGTTCGCCGCCGAGAAAGGCGCGCAGGAGCGCCTCGTCGGACGCAGACGCGAGCCCGAAGCGCGAGGGAACCGGCGCGTAGTAGAGCCCGTGGGCGGCCTCGCGGAGCTTGCCCTCGTCGACCAGCCGCCGCGCAAGGCGGGTGGGGTTCGCGCTGAACGGCCGGAGGTCACGCGTTCGATAGGCGCGCCCGGGCTCGAGCGCGGGCTGGGCGGGGGTGTTCATGGAGGCCTCGCGTAGAAATCTACCGCAGGAAACATACGGCGCGGTGCGGCCGAAGGCCAGACCGACCCTCCCCGACGGCAGCCGAAGACGTCCGATCTGTTCCCAAAGCCCCGGGATCCGTGACGAACGGCGCTGCGGCTCCCCATGCAGAGGGCCGACGAAGGCGCCCCCTGATGACCCGAGGACGTACCACGCCACCGTCGGCTCGCCCCGGAGCCGCGCCCACGACGTTCACCGCCGACGCCCGACCGGTCGTCCATGGCACGATCGACACGCGTCAGTCGATGGAAGCTCGCCGCGGCGAACCCCGAGTTATCGAGATTGATTCTCACGGCCTCCGGGAGAACTCCGAGTTCTCCAGATCGAGCTCCGAGGGCCTCCGGGAGAACTCCGAGTTCTCCCGATCGAGCTCCGAGGGCCTCCGGGAGAACTCCGAGTTCACGGACATTCGGTTCGGAGGGCGCTCCGGTGTAACTCCGAGTTCACGCAAGTGGGTTTTGAAATCGATCCGCGTAACTCGGAGTTCACACTATTGGTTTTTGAAATCGATCCGGAGAACTCCGAGTTCTCGAAATCGATTTTGAAATCGATCCGGAGAACTCCGAGTTCTCGAAACGGGTTTTGAAATCGATCCGGAGAACTCCGAGTTCCCCCGCGTCGTTTTGTTCGCAACCGGCCGAGCTCGGAGCCGAGGAGGGGCGCGGCACCTGCTGTCCGCGCTGAACGGCGCACGGACGGGGCGCGCGGTGACGGACGTCGCCCCCCTTGCCGGCGGCACACCCCTCGCCCCGCCCCAGCGGCGCGCGTATAACGCCGCTCCGATGAAGGACCGGGGAGCGCTGCGCGAGGTCGCTCTCGTCTACGCGGCCGTCAGCGCGGCGACGGTGCTCGTCACCCGGCTGCGCGACACGCCGGCACTCGGGGAATACGTCCACCTCCTCGTGGGCGCCCTCTTTCTGATCACGGCCATCAAGCTCGCCGAGCGAGAGCCCGGCGGGCTCCGCCGCTACGGCATCGATCTCGCCGGGTTGCTCGCGCAGCCCGACGCGCGTCCCGACGTGGAGACACCCGGCGAGGACGCCCCGCCGAACGACGCGCCGCCACGGCCCGCCCGCCCCTCGCTCGCGCGCGACCTGCTCGAGACGCTCCGCACCGCTGCGCCGTCCGCGCTGCGCGAGGCGCTCGTCGCGCTCGCCGTGGTCGGCGTCGTCTTCCCGCCCTTCGCGCTCGGCTTCCACGTCTGGCATGGGCCGACGCGCCCTTTCGCGCTGCACGTGCCGCCGGACCTCGCGTCGTTCGCGCTCGCGCAGATCGTGGTCGTCGCGCTGCCGGAGGAGGCGTTCTTCCGCGGCTTCGTGCAGACGCGGCTCACGGACGCGCTGCCTCGCACGGTCCGGCTGCTCGGCGCGCAGGTCTCGCCGGGCGCGCTGCTGCTGCAGGCCGTGCTCTTCGGGCTCGTGCACTTCGCCGTCGATCTCGCGCCGGAGCGGCTCGCGGTCGCGTTTCCGGCGCTGCTCTTCGGCTGGCTGCGCGCGTGGCGCGGCGGCATCGGCGCGGCGCTGCTCGTGCACGCGGCGAGCAACGTCTACGCGGACATCCTCGTGCGGGGCTGGCTGTGAAGGCGGCCGCGCCGCCCCAGCGGGCCGCCTTCTTCGACATGGACCGCACGCTCGTGCGCGTGAACACCGGCCAGCTCTACCTGCGCTGGCGCCGCGACCGCGGGCAGGCGCGCCTGCGCGACGTGCTCCGCGTGAGCGGGTGGATGCTCCAGTACATGTTCGGCGTCGTGGATGCGCCGCGCGTGACCGCGCTCGCGCTGCAATCCCTCGTCGGCCTCGACGAGGAGGCGTTCCGCGCGGAATGCGTCGAGTGGTACGCGGCGCGGGTGCGCGAGCACGTGACCGCGGCGGCACGGGCCGCGGTCGAAGCGCGGCGGCGGGCGGGCTACGTGCCGGTGGTGCTGAGCGCATCGACCCCGTACGCGATCGCCCCGCTCGCCGGCGACCTCGACATCGCGCACGTGCTCTGCACGCGCCTCACGGTGCGCGAGGGGCGCTTCACGGGCGCGTACGAGGAGCCGCTCGCCTACGGACACGGCAAGGTCGTCGTCGCCGAGCGCTGGGCGGAGACGCACGGCATCGACCTCGCGGCGAGCACGTTCTATACGGACAGCGTGAGCGACCTGCCGATGCTCGAGCGCGTCGGCGAGCCGCGCGTCGTCAACCCCGATCCGCGGCTGCGCGTGCGCGCGCTGGTGCGCGGCTGGCCCGTGGAGCGCTGGACATGAAGGAACCCACCCGAATCGACCCGCCGCTCGACCTCGCGTCGGTCCGCCCCGCGCGTGAAACGCTCGCGCGCGTCGTCGCGCTCGCGCTCGAGGAGGACCTCGGGCGCGGCGATGTCACGACGGCCGCGACCGTCCCCTGGGAGACGCGCGGGGAGGCCGTGCTCGCGGCGCGCCGACCGCTCGTGCTGAGCGGGCTCTGCGTCGTGCGCGAGGTCTACGCGCAGGTCGATCCAGCGGTCGAGGTGCTCGACGTCGCGGCCGATGGCGAGCGCCTCGCGGCCGGCGCCGTCGCCGCGCGGGTGCGGGGGCGCGCGGCGTCGCTCCTCGCGGGCGAACGGGTCGCGCTCAACTTCGCGCAGCGGATGAGCGGCACCGCGACGCTCGCGCGCGCCTACGTCGACGCGCTGCCAGCGGGCTCGCGGACCCGCATCGCGGACACGCGCAAGACGACGCCCGGCCTGCGCGCGCTCGAGCGCTACGCGGTGCGCTGCGGCGGCGCGCACAACCACCGCGAGGACCTCTCCGCCGCCGTGCTCATCAAGGACAACCACATCGCGGCGGCCGGCGGCGTGGGCATCGCGATCCGCCGCGCACGCGCCCACGCGCCCCACACCTCGCGCATCGAGTGCGAGGTCGACACGCTCTCGCAGCTCGACGAGGCGCTCGCCGCCGGGGCCGACATCGTGCTCCTCGACAACTTCGACGACGACGCGCTCACGCACGCGGTCCGCGTCATCGCGGGGCGCGCGATCGTCGAGGTCTCGGGCGGCGTCACGCTCGAGCGCATCCCGCGCATCGCCGCAGCGGGCGTCGACGTCATCAGCGCGGGCGCGCTCACGCACTCGGCGCCCGCCGTCGATCTCGGGCTCGACTGGTGCTGAGCACAGCGCTCTCACCACCTCGCGCGCACGCACGCCTCCGCGCATGACCACGCTCCCCGCCGACCTCGACCCCATCGCCATCGCCGCGCGCCTCACGACACACCGCTACGGGCGCTCGCTCGACGTCCGCGCCCGCACGCGCTCGACCAACGACGACGCGCGCGCGGCGGCCGACGCTGGCGCGCCCGATGGACACGTCGTCGTCGCGGACGCGCAGGACGCGGGGCGCGGCGCGCACGGCCACACGTGGTCCTCGCCGGGAGGCACCGACCTCTACCTCTCGATCGTCGATCGGCCCGCGCTGCCGCCGCACGTGCTCCCGCAAGTGACGCTCGCCGTGGGCGTGGGCGTGGCGGAGTGCGTCGAGGCGCTGACGGATCGCCCCGCGCGCGTGAAGTGGCCGAACGACGTGCTCGTCGGTCCGCCCGGCGACGAGCGCAAGTGCGCGGGCGTGCTCGTCGAGACTTCGTCCGTGGGCACGCAGCTCGGGGCCGTGATCATCGGGATCGGGCTCGACGTGAACAGGCCCGTTTTTCCAGACGATCTGGCCACCGTGGCCACCTCGCTCGCGCGCTGTCGCGGCCACGCGCTGCCGCGCGACGAGGTCCTCGCGCGGCTGCTGCGCTCGGTCGAGCTCTGGGTCGATCGGCTGGTGCGCGCGGGCGGCGCGCCGATCGTGGCGGCGCTCGGGCAGCGGCTCGCATGGCGCGGCGAGCGCGTCCGATGTGGCGATGTCGTCGGCGACCTGGTCGGGGTCGACGCGGGCGGCGCGCTGCGCATCGCGACCGCCTCGGGCGTCCGCACGCTCTCGGCCGGGCGGCTGCGGCGCGCGTGAGCGCCGCGCGCGTGCCGCACGGCGCCGCGAGACCGCTCGCACGGAGGAGCGCCCCGATTCAGCGGGGCGCGCGGGGCGCCATGCGGAGCGCGACGAGCGCCGCGGCCGCGGCGATGGCGAGGCGCGCGACGGCCCAGAGCGGCTCGACCCCGGCGGGCTCGAGCGCACGCAGCGCCCCGAGCCGCGCCGCCAGCTCGAGCGCGCCGAACGTCGCCGCCCCAGCGAGGAGCGCACGCGCCGAGGTCGCCGCGAAGCGCGCCGCGCGCGGCGTCGAGGTCCATGCGTCCCGCAGCGTTCGCCCCGCGGCGAAGGCCGTCGCGACGAGCGCGACGAGCCCCGCGAGCGTGACGAGCGCGACATCCGTCGCGTCGACCCGCGCCTGACCGCGGAGCGAGGCGACGACGAGACCGAGCGCGCTCGCCGTCGCCGCACCCGCCGCGAGCGCCGCTGCCGCGACCCCACAGACCGCGAGGGGCCGCGCGAGCCGCGCAGCGCGCGTGACCGCCTCCGCAGCGCCCTCGGGTGTCGAAGACGCGCGGCCGTCGCCGGGCTGACCCGCCACGGCGCCCGGCGCGAACGCCGCGAGGGACACCGCGAGCGCGCCCACCGACGCCGGACGCGCGGCGGGATCCCGCGCCATCGCCGTCTGAACGAGGAGTTCGACGCCCTCCGGGATGCTCCGCTCGAGCGCGCGCGGGCGCGCAGGCTCGCGCTCGAGCACGGCGGCGAGCGTCGTCGCCGGCGTCGGGCCCGGCGTACGGCGCGTGCCCGGTGAGCATCCGGTAGAGCACCGCGCCGACCGCGTACACATCGCTCCGCGCATCGACGCCCGCGGCGCCGCGGGCCTGCTCCGGCGCCATGTACGCCGGCGTCCCGACGACCGCGCCCGTCCGCGTGAGGCGCGCGCCGTCGTCGGCGTCGGCGAGCCGCGCGACGCCGAAGTCGAGCACCTTCACCGTGCCGTCCTCGACGAGGAAGAGGTTCGACGGCTTCAGGTCGCGATGCACGACGCCCACCGCGTGCGCCGACGCGAGCCCTGCGCAGGCCTGCCGCGCGATCCCGATCGCCTCCGCCACGCCCAGACGGGGCTCCCGCGCGAGGCGCGCCTCGAGGTCTTCACCCTCGAGCCGCTCGCACACGATGCACGGGCGCCCATCGGCCGTCTGCAGCACGTCGAGCACCTGCACCACATGCGGCGAGCGCACGCGGCCGAGCACCCGTGCCTCGCGCTCGAAGCGCGCGAGCAGATCGGCCCGCTGCGCCCACCCCTCGTGGATCACCTTGAGCGCGACGCGTCGATCGAGACGCAGATGCTCGGCCTCGTAGAGCCGCCCCATGCCGCCCTCGCCGAGCACACCCGTGACGCGGTAGGTCCCGGCGAGCACCTGCCCGAGGAGCGGGTCGTCGTCCGTCCGCGCGATCCCGAGCGGGCTCGCGTCCCGCGGACACACGACGAAATCCGAGGGGTACGTCGCCCCGCAGAGCGGACATGCGCGCAGCGCTTGGCCGCCTTCGGCGTCCACCGGGGGCGCCGCAGGGAGGGTCGAGTCCCGCCCCTCCGCACGCCGGTCGTCGGTCATCGCGGCGCGATGGTAGCGCAGGAGAAGGGAGCCGCGCGGCCGCTCAACGCGCGCGACGTCCCGGATGCCGGCGCGGACTCCAGTCGAAGGCCGGGGCACGCACGACACGACGCGGCGCATACACCGCGCCCGGCTGCCCGTACACCGCGCCCGGCTGCCCGTACACCGCGCCCGGCTGCCCGTACACCGCGCCCGGCTGCCCGTACACCGCGCCCGGCTGCCCGTACACCGCGCCCGGCTGCCCGTACACCGCGCCCGGCGTCGTGACGTACGCCGGCGGCACGCCCCAGGCCGGGGACGGACGGGCCACGGCCGTCCCATACGCGGCGGGCCCTGGCGACGTGTAGCCGGGGGGTGCCGCGCCCGGCGGGAGCGCTGCGGGCTGCAACACCTGCCCGGCGCGCGCGTCCGCCGGGAGCGGGTAGTACCACCAGCGCTGCTGGCTGAAGACCCAATAGCCCGCGACGCGACGCGCGCCCGGCCCGATGGGCGCCGTCGGGACCGCGGCGCTCGTCGGCACGGGGGCGGCCTCGGGCCCGGCAGGCGCGGGGGGAATCGCGGCGGGCGCGGGCTCCGCTGCGACGGGGGGCACGGCCGGAGCGACACCGGCGGCCGCGTCGCCCACGGCGGACGGCACCGGCGCGGGCGCCGGCTCCGCAGGCACCAACGCGGGTGCGGGCGGAGCGGGCGGCTCGGCGGGCGACGCGGCAAACAGTTGCGTGACGTAGACCCCGCGCGGCGAGCGCGCGGCGGCGAGCCCGATGCGCGTGAACCCCGCGCTCATCAGGTTGGTGCGGTGCGATTCGCTGGCGACGAGCGCGGCGTGGGCCGACATCACGTCGGCGTGAAGCGCAATGTTTTCGGCGATCTGCACGCCTCGGACGCCTGCCGCGGCCAAGCGCGACGTCGGGTCGCCGGTGGTCGCGGAGACGTGCTCGAGCCGCTCGGTCGCGGCCATGTCGGCGCTGTGGACCACGGCAGCCGCGTCGAGCTCCGCGCCTCGCGTGAGCGCCGCGAGGCCCACCGCGGAGCGCATCTGGTTGATCCGCGCGAGCATCTGCGCGAGCCCCGCGAGGTCGTCCTGCGCGCGGGCGACCGCCGCGGGCAGCGCAGCCCAACCCACGAGGACCGCGACGAGGATCGACAGCGGCAGGGACCGGGCGCGCGGAGGCATCATGTCGCGGCACGATAGCAAACGGCGCGCCACGCCGGGTGCCCGGATCCCCCGACGCGGACGCGCTGCGCGGGCGCCACATCGCCCCGCTGCGAACTCGCGTTCACGCGCTGGGTCGCGCGCCGTTCACGCCCGCCACCGCGCACGACGCGCGACGCGACGCTTGCGCGCCGCCGCCGCACACCCCAGAAGCGCCCCATGACGACGACCGCCTCTCGCGCGACCGCCCTCGAGCACACCGTCGGCGTGCGCCTGCTCCCGGACCAGCGCGTCGTGCGTGTGGCGGGCGACGACGCGCGCACGTGGCTGAGCGGCCAGGTCACCAACGATCTCCGCGCCGCGCGCGCGGGCGACTCGGTGTACGCCCTCGTGCTGAACGGCAAAGGCAAGATCGTCGCGGACGCGATCGCGCTCGATCGCGGGGAAGACTGGCTGCTCGTCGTGCCCGGCAGCGCGGCCACCGCGCTCCTCGAGCACCTCGAGCGCTACATCATCATGGAGGACGTCACGCTCACGCCGCTCGACGACCTCGCGGTGCTGACCGCGCAGGGGCCATCGGCGCACGCGGCAGTCGCCGGCGCGGCGCTCGTCAACGCGCAGGTCTTCCCGTCCGACCGGCTCGGCACCGGCGGCCTCGACGTGCTGGTGCCGGCGCACGCCGCCAGCGCCGCCCTCCGCGCGCTCGAGACCGCGGCCCGCGCCCTCGGCGGCGACGGAGTCGACGAGGACGCGTGGCGGCTCGCCGCGCTCCGCCTCGGCCGGCCGCAGTTCGGGCTCGACTTCGGCGAGCGCAATTACCCGCAGGAGGCGGGGCTTCGCGAGCGCGCCGTCTCCTTCACCAAGGGCTGCTACCTCGGCCAGGAGGTCGTCTGCACGCTCGAGAGCCGCGGGCAGCTCGTGCGCAAGCTGGTGCTCCTCGAGGCCCACGCGCCGCTCAGCCCGGGCGCGACGATCCGCCTCGGGGACGGCACCGAGCTCGGCAGCGTGACGTCCGCCGCCGCAGACCCCGCGCGCGACGTCGTGCTGGCGCTCGGGTACGTGAAGCGCGCGAGGGCCGTCGTGGGTCAGCAAGTGCGCGTCGACGACGTCGACGCGACGGTCACGCGCGTGCTGGTCGCCGACGCCACCTGACGCCGTCGACGCGGGAGCCCCGCGCGAGCGGAGGCTCGTTGCGACGGCGCGCGCGTGGACCCCGGAGCGCCGCCCCGGCCCCGCACCGTCGCGACCGCCCGCGGCTCAGAGCGGGTCGTCGGCGTCCTCGCGCTCGCCCCCCGCGCCGATGGTGCGGCCGCCATCGACGAGGATCTCCTGCCCCGTCACGAACGGGGCCCGCGCGAGGTAGACGACCGCGTCCGCGACGTCCTCCGCGGTGCCGATCCGTGCGAGCGGCGCGCGCGACGCGAGGCGCTCGAGGAGCGCCGCGTCCATCTCGGGCGGCGGGAGCACGGTACCCGGCGCGACCGCGTTCACCCGGACCTCCGGCGCGAGCTCGAGCGCGAGGGCGCGCACGAGCTTCTGCACGGCGCCCTTCGAGACGACGTAAGGCAGGTAGTGGCGGTAGGGCACGGTCGCGCTCGTGCACGTCACGAACACCACCGACCCGCCGGACGCGCGAAGCGCCGGGCGCGCACGCTGCACGAGCGCGAACGGCGAGGCGAGGTTCAGTTGCAGCGTGCGGTCCCACGCGTCGTCGTCGATCTCGTCGAAGGGGACCCGCTCGAAGTTCGCCGCGCTCGCGACGACGAGGTCGAGGCCGCCGAAGCGCTCGACGACGGCGTCCACCAACCCGCGCACCGCGCGCCGGTCGGCGAGGTCCGCGGCGAAGGGCTCGGCGGTGCCGCCCGCGGCCTCGATCGCCGCGCAGACCGCGAGGGCGCCCGCGTGGGAAGAGCGGTGGTGGACGGCGACGCGCATCCCCTGGGACCCAAGCGCGACGGCGATCGCCGCGCCCACCCGCGTCCCGGCGCCCGTCACGAGCGCCCGCTTGCCCCGGAGGTCGATCATCGCCGCGCTCCCCGTCGGTTGACCCCGACGCACATTCCGTTACGTTAGAGACGCTCGACCACTGGTCGGCGCCGCGGGCCGACGTTATGGTCCGTCCGCCGCAAAGAGCCACACGCGGAGCCAAGGAGTCAGGACGATGATTGAGCTCACCACGAAGGCCGCAGAGAAAGTCCGGGAGATCCGTGAGGTCGAGAAGCTCGGCGAGCAAGGGCTCCGCCTGCGCGTGATCGGCGGCGGCTGCTCCGGCTTCAGCTACGACCTCTACTTCGAGGACGAGACCACCGATTTGGATCAGGAGTTCGTGTCCGAGGGCATCAAGCTCTTCGTGGACATGATGAGCTTCCAGTACCTCGAGAACACCACGATCGACTACGTCGAGGGCCTCCACGGCGCGGGGTTCAAGTTCTCCAACCCCACCGCGAAGAGCACCTGCGGCTGCGGTTCGAGCTTCAGCGCCTGAGCCTCCCCAGCAAGGCCACGCGCCTGCCCTCCCGGCCCCGCGACGACCTCGCGGGGCCGTGTCGTTCCGTCCCGCGGCGCCGTGTCGTTTCGTCCCGCGGGGCCGGGTCGTTCCGTCCTGCAGGGCGCGCCGGGCACGTGGGAGCGACGCGACGCGCGCGTCCAGCACCGCGCGTGACGGCGCGGCGCGGCCTCTTGACCGCCCCGTTCGACCGACTTACGTAACGTAACGTCCGTCTCAACACGGAGGAGGCCGCCCGTGGCTGCGTCGTCGAATCAAGACACGTCCGTCTCACGCTACATGGAGCGCGTCCGCGCCCTCCCCGCGCTGTCGCGCGAGGACGAGCACGACCTCGCCGTGCTCGCGCAGCGCGGAGACACGGACGCCGCACACCGGCTCGTCGAGGCGAACCTGCGCTACGTGATCGCGGTCGCCCTGCAATACCGGCGCTACGGGATCCGCGTCGGTGACCTCGTCGCCGAGGGGAACCTCGGGCTGATGATGGCGGTGAAGAAGTTCGACCCCGAACGCGGGACGCGATTCGTGACCTACGCCGGCTACTGGATCCGCGCGTTCATCCTCGACCTCGTCGTCCGCTCCTCGACGATGGTCGGGGCCGGGTCCGGCCCGCTGCGCTCGAAGATCTTCTTCCGCCTGCGGCGCGAGCGCGCGCGCATCGCCAACCTCGTCGCCGATCCGGACGAGCGCGACGCGGTGCTCGCCGCGAAGTTCAACGTCACCGTCGAGCGCATGCAAGAGATGTCGCGCCGCCTCGACGCGCGCGACGTCTCGCTCGACGCGCCCGTGTTCAGCGATGCGACGGCGACGCTCGTCGACACGCTCGAGGGCGCGACGATCCCCCAGGACGAGCAGCTGGCCGAGCGCGAGCGCGAGCGCGACGTGCGCGCCCTGCTGGGCAGCGCGCTCGAGTCGCTCGACCGGCGCGAGCGCTACATCGTCGAGCAGCGGATCATGGGCGACGACGACGTGTCGCTCGCGGACCTCGGCCGCGAGCTCGGCGTCTCGCGCGAGCGCGCACGGCAGCTGGAGTCGCGCGCCAAGAAGAAGCTGCAAAAGCAGCTCCGCGAGGCGCGCCCCGACGTCGCCGAGCTCGCCGTCGCCGCCGGGTGGCGCTGACCCCGGTTCGAGGCCGAACGACGCCCCCCTCGCGGGATGGTGCTGTGTCCGACGCGACGCCATGATAGAGGCCGTGCG
The DNA here is from genome assembly GCA_964202905.1 of Polyangiales bacterium. Classification (GTDB taxonomy): domain Bacteria; phylum Myxococcota_A; class Polyangia; order Polyangiales; family JADJQN01; genus CAIUAC01. The sequence continues at coordinate 197,035 of CAXNJO010000008.1, read as the reverse complement.
ATCGCAGAAGCGCTCGGGGATTCGGCGCGGCGGCGCGACACGACGACGGTCACCTCGCGTCTGCGCGCGCGGCGGCGACGAGGAGCAGATCCGCGATGGGGAACGACGAGAGGCACGCCGCGATGTCCGCGGAGGGCAGCACGGCCGGCGACCGTGAAGACCCTCCCCTCGAGCTGAAGTTCGACGACCTCATCGCGCAGCCGACGGCGGTCCCACCGCCGCTTCCCCCGGCGCCCCCGTCACGCGCGGGCGCCCCAGCGGCCCGCGAAGAGCCGGCCCACGCCGAGGCCCTCGCGCTGGTCCGCGCGTGCGAGGCGGAGCTCGCAGCCGGAGCGTCCCCCGCGCGCGCGGCGCGCCTGCACCACGAGATCGCGCGTCTCTCGGAGTGGCCGCTCGGTGATCTGCGCCGCGCGTCGGCCCATTACCAGGAGGCGCTCGCACGCGCGCCGGAGCACCTCCCCTCGATTCGTGGCGCGCGCCGCGTCCTGCTCGCGCGCGACAGCCTCGAGCCCGCGCTCGAGCTCTTCGACGCGGAGGCCCGGCTCACCGCCGATCCCCGCCGACGTGCCGCTTTGCTGCTCGCGCGCGGGCGGCTCCTCGAGGACCGCCTGGGGCGGCTCGGCGAGGCGCGGAACGCGTATGCCGCGGGCCTCGAACTCGACCGCGGCGACCCTTCGCTGCTGAAGGCGCTCGCGCAGTGCGATCACGCGAGCCGCGCGTGGGCCTCGCTCACGCGCACCCTCGAGCGGACGGCGAACGCGGTGAGCGCGGACCCGCGGCACCGCGCGGCGCTGCTCGCCGAACGCGCCGCGCTCGCCGAGTCGCGCCTCGGCGACGCGGAGACGGCCATCGCGCTGCTCGGCACCGCGCTCGACCTCGATCCGAACGCGCCGGGCAGCCTCCCCGCGCTCGAGCGACTTCTGCACGCGGAGCGGCGCTGGCGCGAGCTCATCGACGTACTCGGGCAAGAAGCCGCGAGGACGGACGATCCCGCACGACGCGCGTTCGCGCTGTATCGCGCGGGGCGGCTGCACGCGGAGCGGCTCGGGAACCGCGACGAGGCCATCGCCGCGCTCGAGCGCGCCGCGGAGGCCACGCCAGACGATCCGCTCATCCTCGAGGAGTTGGCGCGTCTCTACGAGGCCGCCGAGCGCTGGGGCCCGCTCGTCGCGGTGCTCACCCGCATCGCGCACGCGACCGACGTCCGGGCGGAACGCGTCGCGCGGCTGCACCGCCTCGGCACGCTCTGCGAAGACCGCCTCCATGCGGAGGACGACGCGGTCCGCTTCCACGAGGAAGCGCTCTCGCTCGATCCGACGTTCGTCCCGTCGCTGCAGGCGCTCGGCAAACTGCACCCGCGGCGCGGGGCTTGGGAAGCGCTCGTGCGGATGCACCTCGCCGAGGCCGGCGCCGTCGAGGACGCGCCGCGGAGAGCCGCCGCGCACGCGCGCGTCGCAGAGATCGTCGAACTGCAGCTGGGGAACGTCGAAGAAGCCGCCGAGCACCACGCCCGCGCGCTCGTCCTCGCGCCCGGGCATCCCGTGTCGTTCAAGGCGCTCGCCCGCATCTACGCGGCGCTCGGCCGACACCGCGCCCTCGTCGACCTTCACGAACGCGCCATCGACGGTGCCCCCGACCCGGAGCGCGCGATCACCGCCCTCTTCAAGATCGCAGCGCTCCACGAGGATGCGCTCGGCGATCCCGCGCAGGCCGCGCACGCCTATCGACGCGTGCTCAGCCTCGATCCGGGGCACCTCGGCGCGATCCACGCGCTGCAGCGCGTGACGGAGCGCGCGGGGCGGTGGCCCGAACACGTCGAGGCGCTCGAACTCGAATCGGAAAAGACGCGGGACGTCGGGCAGATCGTCGCGCTGCTGCACCGCGCCGGCGAGGTCCTCGACGAGATCGTGGGCGACCGCGACGCCGCCCTGGTGCGCTTCCGCAAGGTGCTCGGCATCGAGCCGCGCTACGTGCCGACGCTCACGGCGCTCGGGCGGATCTACTACCGCGCAGGCCGCTGGGAGGACCTGCTCGACATGTACGGGCGGGAGCTCGAGGTGACCCCTCCCGGTCCGCGCGCCGTCGCGCTGCGGATGAAGATGGGCGAGCTCTGCGAAGAGCGGGTCGGGCGCGACGACGAGGCCCTCGCGCACTACGGCGCGGCCGCCGCGATGGAGCCGACGAGCCCCGCGGCGCTGCGCGCGCTCGCACGGAAGCTGCGCGAGCGCGGGGACTGGGCAGCGCTCGTGGAGGTCCTCGAGACCGAGCGCGAGGACATCGCGGACCCGGCGCGGCGCGCGCTCGCGGCGTACCGGCTCGGCGAGGTGTGCGAGGAGCGACTCGCGCAGCCCGAGCGCGCGGCGGCGCTCTACGAACATGCGCTCGTTCTCTGGCCGCAGTGCCTCCCGGCGCGGGCGGCCCTGTCGCGGCTGCGCGCGGGAGCGAGCGCCTGGCCCGCCGTCGTCGACGAGCTCGCGAGCGAGGCGGCCACGACGGCGGAGCCCACGCGCGCGGTCGAGGCGCTGCTCCGCGCAGGCGAGGTGTGGCGGAGCGGCCTCGACGTGCCGCAGCGCGCGATCGCGTGCTTCGAGGCCGTCCTCACGCGCGATCCAGCGCACCTCGGGGCGCTCCTCGCGCTCGAGTCGCTGTACCGGGAGGTGGGCGACGCCTCAGGGCTCGAGCGCGTGCTGGCCCAGCTCTTTCAAACGCTGACGGATACGGGGGCGCGCGTCGCCGCCCTGCGGGAGCGCGCGCGCGTGCAGGAGGCGCAGCACCGGGACGACGCGCGGCGCGCCACCTGCGAGCAGATCCTCGCGCTCGCGCCCGACGACCCGTCCGCACTCGCCGCGCTCGAGGCGCTCGCGCTCGCGACGGCGGACGCCCCGCTGCTCGCGCGCGTCGATGCGCGGCGCGCGGCCACGGAGCCGGATCCCGCGGTCGCCGCCGTGCACCAGACGCGGGTCGCGGAGGCGCTCGAGGCGCAGGGGGACCCGCACGCGCTCGAGGCATTCCGTGCCGCGCTCCGGCTCGACCCGGAGTCGATCGCCGCGACGCGCGGCTTCTCGCGGGTCGCCGCGCGCACCGACGATCCCGAGGCGCTCGCCGAGGCCGCGAGGCGCGAAGCCGCCATGTCCCAGAGCGGCGACGTCGCGGCGCAGCTCCTCGTCCGCAGCGCGCAACTCCGGCGCGCACGGCTCGCCGACACCGTCGGCGCGACGGCGGATCTCGAGCGCGCGCTCGAGCTCTGCCCGGACTGCACCGACGCGGCGGAGCACCTCGCGCCGCTGCTCGCAGCCGAGCCGGCGCGGTACGTCGACGTGCTCGCGCGGGCCGCAGACTCCGCGCGCGAGCCCGCACGGCAAGCGGCGCTGTGGCGCAGCGTCGCGCGGCTCCGCGCGGACGCGCTCGACAACGTGCCCGGCGCGATCGGCGCGCTGCACCGCGGCCTGCGCTCGCTCAGCGACGACACCGCGACCCTCCAGCTGCTCGCTGAATTGCACGAGCGGGACGCGCAGTGGCACGAGGCCGCCGCGGTCCATGCGCGCATCGCGGACCGCGCAGCCGAGCAGGACACACGCCGCGACGCGCACCTCGCGCTCGCGCGGATCGCCGAGTCGCGCCTCGCGGACACGTCGCGGGCGCTCGTGTCCCTGCGCGCCGCGCTCGCCCTCGATCCGACGTGTCGCGACGCGCTCCGCACGCTCGCGACGCTCCGCGCGCGCGCAGGCGATCCGGACGCGGTGCGTGAACTCGTCCAACGACTCCGCAGCGCGGCCTCGAACTCGGACGAGGCGCTCGACGCGACGCTGCTCGACGCGCGGCTCGCGCACGAGCGCGGCGACGTCGCGGGCGCCCTCGATACGCTCTGCGAGGCGCTCGTCGCGCACGGTCCGTCCTCCGCAGCGGGCGAGGCGTTCCGGGAGCGGCTCTCGTCCCGCGCCGATCACGAGCGCTACGCGACCGCGCTCGCGACGCATCTCGCGCACGTGGATGCACGAGGCGCGGACACGGCGACCCACGCCGGCGGCGCACCCCTCGCCGATCGGGCGACTGCCGCCACCACGGCGTCGAGCGCGGACGCCGTGCGGGAGCTCGCGCGCGTGCTGGCAGGCCCGCTCGGCCGCCCAGGAGAGGCACTTCATCTGCTCGAGGACGCCATCGCCCGCGAGCCCACACAACTTCAACTCCGCGAGGAGTTCGCGCGGCGCCTCCACGACGCGGGGCGCACGGAGGACGCGCGACGCGAGCTCGCCCGCCTGCTCGCCGACGACGTCACGCGCGCCGACACGTACCGGGAGCTCGCCCGGGCCTGCGACGCGCAGGGCCGCGCCGAGGACGCGCGCGCGATGCTTCAGCCGCTCGCCGTGCTCGGGGCCGCGCGCCCCGACGAGCTCGCGCGCCTCGCCGAGCGGCCCGCCCGCCCCGCGCAGCAGCGGGTCGGCGCCTTCGCCGCCGAGTCCCTCCGCACGATCGAGCCCGAGACGCGGCACGACGTTGCGACGGCGCTGCTCGCGACGCTGCCCGAGGCGATGGGCAAGCTCTACCCGCTCGACCTCGAGGCGTACGCGCTCACGACGCGCGAGCGCATCGCCCCGCGCTCGGGCCATGCGCTGCGGGCGCTCTGCGACCAACTCGCCGGGATCTTCGGGGTCGCCGAGTACGACCTCTACGTGCACCGCGCGCGCGGCCGGGGCGTCTCGGTCGAGCTGTCGCACCCCGTGTCCCTGGTCGTGCCTGCCGGCCTCGGAGACGCCCCCGAAGGCCCGCTCGTCTTCGCGCTCGCGCGCGTCTTCGCGAACATCGCGCGCGACGTCTCGGCCATCGACAAGCTGACGCCGCGCGAGATCGAGGTCGTGCTCGCCTCCGCGGTGCGTCAAGTCGAGCCCTCGTTCGGCCGCGGGCTGACGAGCGAGGATTTCCTCGACGAGCAGAGCCGCCGCATCGGTCGGGCGCTCTCGCGCAGGAACAGGCGCGCCCTCGAGGAGTTGGCGCACGCCTACGCGAGCGCGCCGCCCGCGGACTTCCCCGGCTGGGTGCGTAGCCTCCACCAGACCGCGCACAGGGGCGCCGTGCTCGTGTGTGACGACCTGCCCGGCGCGGTCGAGGTGTTGCGCCGCTCGGAGCGCGACGCGGCCGGCCTCGAGGGGGCCGCGCTCGTCCGCGCAGCGCCGGCGATCGCGGATCTCCTTCGTTTCTGGTGCTCCGAGCCCGCGCTCGCTGCCCGTCGCCGCGCGGGCACACTGCCACCCCTGCCGGGCACGCAAGCCTGATCGCCGCACCCACGACGCGCGTTCCTGTGTAGAGTTTCGAGGCCCCGATGCCGGCCCGTGTCCTCGTCGTCGACGACAGCCCCACACTGCTCAAGATCGTGGAGCGCACGCTCACGCGCGGCGGCTACGAGGTCGTCGTCGCGAGCGACGGTCAGGAGGGCCTCGAGGAGGCCCAGCGCCTCGTCCCCGACCTGGTCCTCGTCGACTTCCTGATGCCGCGGATGAACGGGTTCCAGATGACGACCGCCCTGCGCAGCGTCGCGAACCTGCAGCACCTGCCGGTCGTGCTGATGAGCGCGCGCGCGGAGAAGATCGGCGCGCAATTCACGGCGCAGACGGGCGCCATCGACGCGATCACCAAGCCGTTCTCCCCGGAGGCGCTGCTCGCCGTCGTCGCCCACGCGCTCGAGCGCGCGCCGCGCACGGGCCCGAGCGCGTTCGAGTTCGACGCGAGCGACGACGCCACCTCGCCGTCGCAGCGCCTCAGCGCCCCGCCGCCTGCACCCGACGCGGCCGCACCGGCGCGCGCGTCGAGCCCGCCGCCCGCAGCCGAGCGCGGCTCGCACCCCGACGTACTCCGCCAACTCCGCGAGCGCGCTGCGTGCCGCGCCGCGGAGTCGCTCGCCGATGCCCTGGCCCCGGCCCTCCGGCGCGCGACGGGCGCCGACGTCCCGCCCGCCCCGCTCGTCGAAGCGCTCCTCGCCGACGGCGCGGAGGCCTTCATCGAGCGGCTCGATCGCGCCGCGTCGCAGTCACCGGGGCCGCTCGGTGTCGTGGCGCTCGAGGGGCGCATCGAGCACGTGGGGCTCGGCGACATCCTGCAGTTGATGCAGATGCAGCAGCAGAGCGGCGTGCTCGAGCTCGAGCGGGGCGCGCGGCAGACCTGGGTGGCGCTGCGTGGCGGTCTCGTCGATCTCGCGAGCGCGCGCGGCTTCGACCCGGAGTTCCTGCTCGGCCGCTACCTCATCGAGGAAGATCTGCTCGAGCGCGACGACCTCGACCACCTGCTCCGCAGCCGCGCCGCGCATCCGCCGAGCGGCCCTGCGCGGCGCCTGCTCGGGGACCAGCTCGTGAAGCTGGGCTACATCTCGGCCGACGAGCTGCGCCGCGCCCTCGTGCGACAGACGAGCGAGGTCGTCTACGACGCGCTCCGCTGGCGCGAGGGGCGCTACCGCTTCGCGCGCTACGCGACGCGCCCCGAGGCGGACGCCGCGCGCCTCGGCCTGCCGATCGCGTCGATCCTGATGGAGGGGCTGCGCCGCGTCGACGAGTGGCGCCTCATCGAGGAGCAGATCCACGACTTCGACCTCGTGTTCGAACGCAACGGCGACGTGCTCGCCGGCCTCGACCTCGACGCCCTCTCCCGCGAAGAGCGCGCGGTGCTCGCGTGCGTCGACGGACGCCGCACGGTGCGCGCCATCATCGAGGAGACGGGCACAGGCTCGTTCGACTGCTGCAAGGCGCTCTTCCGCCTCGCGACCGCGCGCATCCTCCGCCGCGCGCGCCGCACGCGCGCCTGAGCGTGCCCCCGCGCCGCGGCCTGCCCGCACGCGCAGGCAGGCCCGTCCGGCGGGAGCACGCCCGCGCTCAGAACGCGGCCTGAACGCCGAGCGTGATGTCGAAGTTGAAGAGGAAGTCGGGGAAGAGGACGTGCACCTCGGGGACCACGACGAACCCGAAGTTCTTCGTCAGGTGGAAGCCGACGACCGAGCCGACCTGCACGCCGTTGAGACCCGAGCGGAGGAAGGGTTCGGCCTGACCGGCCTGATCGGGGCGGAGCTGGATCTGTCCGACGCTCGTGCCGAGGAAGGGCGCCACGAAGAGCCCCTCGGTCGCGGCGGGATCGGTGACGAGGTATTGCGCGCGCAGCCCGACGAGCAGGTTCGCGAGCGTCCCGGCGCCCCCGCCTGCTCCGAAGCCGCCGCCGCCATCGACCGTCGCGACCTGGAAGCGCAACTGCGCGGAGAGCGCGAGCCGCGGGATGACGTAGTACCCGATGCCGAAGCGGAGCGCGACGGAGCTGAGGAAGCCCGGCGTCTCGACGCGCACCTCGCAGCCGCTCGCGCGCGTGCCGCTCTCGTCGGGGAAGAACCCGTTGTCGTAGTCGCACCCTTGATACGGGGTGAGCGAGCCGACGCCCTCGGCGGGGGCCATGTCCGTGAGCGGGTCGAGGTCGTCGTTGGCACCGACGGGATCCGCACCGAAGTCGAGCTCCGGCCCCTGATCCGCAGGCCCGCCCGAGACGTAGCCGAAACCGAGCCCGGCGCCGAAGTCGAGGAAGAAGCGCGCCTGGTCGCCGCCTCCGCCGCCGCTCTCGTCTCCGTCACCGTCCCCGGACTCCTCGTCGCCGTCCCGGCTGCCGATCGAGCAGAGGTCATCGTCGCAGACGAGGCCCTGACCGCAGTCGGCGTCCCGCGAGCAGCTGTCGCCCATGCCGCCGGACCCGCTCCCGCCGCCGCCGCCTGCGCCACCGCCGCGGCGCGCGCAGCCAGCCATGCCGGGCGGGCACTCCTCGTCGGCCGAGCACTGCTGGGGCGCCGCACGGCCCGGGAGCGCAGGTTCGGGCTGCGTGCGCGTCGACACGATCGGCACGCGCACGGGCTGCCGCTGCGTGCCCGCCGAGCCGACGGGCGAGCCATCCGGCGCGAAGACGACGATGTAATAAGCGACCTCCGGCTCGAACACGTCGGTGCACGGCACCTCGTAGCCGTATCCGCCGCCCATGCGCGCCATCTCCGCGCGGCGGAAGTCCCGCATGCCCTGGGACTTGTAATAAACGTACACTTTGCCGACGCTCGCCTCGGCGGGAACCTCGAGGAACACCGGCACCGCCGTCTGCGTCAGCTGCTCGGGGACGGCTACGTGCGGGATGTCCCCGCCCACCGTCGCGGCCTGCGGGGGAGGCCGCACGGCCTGCCCGCCGCCCGTCCCGCCGCCCGTGCCCCCGTAGCCCGTCGTGCCGCCACCCGTGCCGACCTGGCCCGCCCCTGCACCGGGCGTCGACCCCGTACCGCCGCCAGTTCCCCCCGCCGGGGCGCTGCCACCGCCTCCCGCCGGCCGCGACGCCCCCGCGCGCTGGCGAGCGAGGTTGAAGACGGTCTGGATGTCGGGGGTGCTGGTCAGCGGGTCGAGCTGGATGTTCGCGTCGACCTGGAGCGCCTGCGTGAAGTACTGCAGGCCGGTGGCGTTGTCGCTCAAGCCGCCGACCTGGATGACCCCCATGTTGAGGAACGTCCGTGCGAGGGGCGCGCCGAGCACGCTGCCGCGCTGCGCGACGCGGATGGCCTCCTCGAGCTTCGCCACGGCGGTGTCGATCTCGAGGTTGTTGTACGCCTCCATGCCCTGCCGGTTGAGGTCGAGCACCTGTTGGAGGGGGCGCTGGGCGGCCGCGCCCGACGCCATGCCGATCAGGGCGAGCGAGAGCGCGAGGGCGACGATGTGACGCACGTTCATGGTTCTTCTCTCTCCGTCCACGGATCGTCCGGACGCCGCCGGAAAAACGTCTCGTTCGGCACGCCACGGGGCGGCGGCGCGCCATGCCGCGAGGCCGGTCGTCGCGCGTCCGGCGCGGCCGGCCCGCACGCCGCGCCCCGTCGCCGGACTAGCGCCCGGCATTCGCGTTGGAGTCCGTGCGCACGAACTCGACACGGCGGTTGGCCGCCCGGCCGGAGTCCGAGCGGTTCGACTCGATGGGGGCCGTCTCCCCGAAGCCGCGGGAAGTCAGCCGGTTGGCGGCCGTCCCCTGACCGATGAGGTAGGACCGCACCGCCTCGGCCCGGTCCGAGGAGAGGCGCAGGTTCGCAGCGTCGTTGCCGCGGCTGTCGGTGTGCCCGCCGATCTCGAGCGTGATGTTCGGGAAATCGCGCAGCACCTGCGCGACCGTGTTGAGGATGCCAAACGACTCGGGGCGGATGACCGCACGGTTGAACTCGAAGTGGATCATCTGGGTGATCCGGATCGCGTTGTCCGTGATCTGGACGTCCTGGTAGACGCGCGGGCACCCCTGCTCGCTCTCGGGGCCAGGCTCGTTCGGGCAGCGGTCGCCGACGTCGGGCACACCGTCGGTGTCGTTGTCGCGGTCGGGGCAGCCGTCGGTGTCCTGGAAGCCGTCCGGGTCTTCGGCGTCGTTCCCGCAGCGGTCCGCGCCGTCGAGCACGCCGTCGAGGTCGTTGTCCGGCTCCGGGCAGCCGTCGGTGTCCACGTAGCCGTCGAGGTCCTCAGGCTCCGCGACGCACGCGTCACGCGCATCGCTCAGGCCGTCGCCGTCCGAGTCCTGGTCCTCGGGGCAGCCCTCCGCGTCCTCGAAACCGTCGAAGTCTTCCGGCTCGGCGGGGCACTGGTCGACGTCGTCGAGGATGCCATCGCCGTCCCGATCGCCCGGCTGCGGCGGAGGCGGCGGCGGGGGCGGGGGCGCGCGGCGCACGACCGCGACGCCCCGAGGCGCACAGCGCGCAGCGGGGCTCATGCGCAGCGCGGCGCGCGCGTTGGGTTCCGCGAGCTCGACGTGATCGTCGGCGCGGGCGGCGTCGCCCTGTCCCAGCTCGGTCGAGGCGAACTCGAGGTTCGCCTGCGCGAGCGCGAGTTCCCGGGGCGCGCAGCGGTAGGCGCCGTTGCGCTCCGCCTGCTCGACGATGTCGCGGAGGCCGCTGATCCGGCCGGCGAGGAGTGTCCCGCGGCCACAGCCGACGGCCAACGCCAACGCGGCCAGCGTGCCGACGACGGCGCCGCGGGGAACCGAGCCGCGGCGGCACGCAGACGTGATCCGCATCAGCGTCCGGTCTCCCGCATGTGACGCCGCGCGAGGTCGCGGCCCTTCACGCCATGCTCCTCCGCGACGCTCGCGAAGCGGCGTGCGTCCTGGTACTGGCCGCGGGCAGCCTCTTCGCGCGCTTTGTCGAGGTACGCCTCAGCGAGGTAGTACTCGTACGGCGCGTGGTTGGGCGCGTCGGCGAGGCGGGCCTCCTCGACGCTGTGCGCCGCCGCCCCGACGTGCATCGTGTAGAGCATGGGGTTGCAGCCGCCGGCCGCGAGCGACGCGACGCCGAGCCCGACGACGACGGGGATGGAGAGAGGTGCGCGCATCGTTGGCTCGGCGGGGGCGCCCCCTCGCGACGGGATATCGCGCGGGCGTGGCAGCGCCGTGACGCTACCTCGCGCAGCGCGCAGGCGTCAACACTCGCCGACGCGCGCGCCGCAGCGCTCCGGGCCGGAGCCTCGCCGCGCCGCGCCGGAGAAAGTGCTTGCGGTGTCACGCGTCCGTCACACGCTATCACTCCCTCGTCACCTTCGGAGAGTCGCGCACGAGATGGGGAGCTCCACGAAGAATCCTTCACGCCCCGCGAAGCGCGCGCCGCGGCCGCTCGTGCTCGGTGTGTTCGAGGAGGAGGAAGCGACTGGCTCGAGCGAGTTCGCGAGCCTGATCAGCGACCTCTCGGCAGGGGACGTGCCCCGCGAGCCCGAGTGGCGCGTGCACGACCGCACGCACCTCGAGTTCGCCGTCGACTACCGCATCCGTGCCGGACAACCCGCCGCGGACGCCCCGCAGCGCTTCGAGTGGGACGCATACTTCTTCGTGCCTGAGAGCCTGAGGCTCCACGATCAGACCTACGCGAAGAACGAAATCTACGAGGATCTGCAGTCGTACGTGCGTTTTGCCGTGCCTTCGATGGCGTTCGAGGCGCTCGGGGGCGAGCCGGTCGAGCGGCTGCGGAAGGCCCTTGGACCCGGGTCCGACACCGACGCCGCGCTCCGCGAGTTGCGGTTCTTCGCGTGCCTCGTCCGCGCATCGAGCGGCGTCGCGCGGCGGCGCATCCTCGGGATGCTGCACGACTTGCCCGAGAGCGCCCCGGGGGTCGCGGACGCGTCGCAACGGCTCGTGCAGAGCTCCGCCCGCGTCATCGCGGCGCTCCGGACCGCGCTCGACGCCGTGCCGGCGGAGGACGTCGCGCTGAGGGAGGCCTGCACCTGGATCGACGAGGACGTCTCGCGCGCGCTCGAGGCGTTGCTCGGCTCACTCGCCATCGCGCAGCGGGCCGCGGGCGTCGAGGAGCGCGTGGTCGCGATGGTCGCCGCCGGCGCGGTCGACGAGGCCCGGCAACGCGCGGCCCGCGGGCTGCGCAGCGTCGGCCACGCGAACGTCGACGACCGCGAGATCGAGCACCTCGAGTTCCGCCGGCACGTGCTCAAGCGCTTCACGTCCTCCGTGCTCTGGCTCACGCTCGAGGTCCGCGCCGGCGCGCGCTGGGCGCTCGAGCTGCTCTACGCGGTCGCGGCGAGCGTCGCGATGGGCTTCGCGTTCGTGCTCGCGATGTTGCAGGGCAACAGCGCCATGATACCGGGCGCCGCGGGCAACCTCTGGACAGGCGCCCTGCTCGTGGTGCTCGCCTACGCCGCGAAGGACCGCATCAAGGCGGCGCTGCAGGGCACGTTCTCCCGCGTCGTGCAAAAGCACTTCCCCGATCGGCGCTGGCGCATCCTCGACCGCGAGCGCGAGGTGCGGCTCGGCGAGGTCGAGGAGCGCAGCGCATTCCTGCCGTTCGCGAGCGTGCCGTCGGAGGCGCTCGCCGTGCGAAGGATGACGCGGACGCACCCCTTCGAGGAGAGCGCGCGCCCCGAGCGCGTGCTCTGGCACCACAAGACCGTGATCGTGCACGGCCGACGCGTCGCCGCGGCCGACGCGCGCTTCACGGCGCTCACCGAGATCTTTCGCCTCAATCTCCGCCGGTGGCTCGATCACACCGACGACCCGAGCCGCAAGATCGTGTTCGCCGACCCGGACGATCGCCAGATCTACTCGGCGGTCGCGCCGCGCGTTTACAACATCGCGATCGTGTACCGCCTCCGCGCGGAGGGGGTGGAGTCGCCGTGGCACCGCATCCGCGTGGTCGTGTCGCGCAAGGGGATCCGTCGCATCGAGCCGATCTGCTGACTCTCGGGCGCAACGCGCGCGGAAGCAGACCCGGACCGCGCGTCACACCCCGCGGCGACCGCCCGTCGTGACCCGCGCGATCAGGTAGCCGAGCCCGAGCACGACGAAGACGGCCATCACGACAGTCTCGTAGACCATCGTGCCGACGCCAAACGGCGCGAGGCCGAAGCCCCCATGGAATTGCGCCCAGGTGCCCACCACCGCGAGGCGCTCGCGTGCGACGACGAGCGCGGCGGCCCCTACCAGCACGACCCCGGCGAGGAGCGCGGCGGCGATCGGCTCGCGCTGACCGCGCACGAGGGCTGCACCCACCGCGAAGCCGCCCGCGCCGAGCGCGACCTCGAGCATGAAGCCAACGAGCGCGACCGCCGAGGGAACCGACGCCACGTCGACGAGGTAGTGCAGCGCCCAGTCACCGTGAAACACGAAGAAATAGACGGACACCGGCACGAGCACGAGGCATAGGAACAGCGCGAGCGCGCCGAACCCGAGCGTGAGCACCGCGGGCCGCGGGCTGAGGCGCAGCTCCCGCCTCGAAGCGAGCGCCGCGGCGACGCCCGAGGCGAAGGCGAGCAGGAACAGCGTGGGCATCGGCAAGGCGCCGCCATCGTATCGACCCCCACCGGAGCGGTCAAAGCGTTCGGTGCCACGCATGCCGCGCGCGCGGCGCCCGACGACGAACGCGCGCGGGGCTGCTAGATTCGCGGCCGATGTCCTCGCCGCTTCGCCGCTTTCCGCTGCCCGCGACGCACGTCGCCGGCGCCCTCGCCGTCCTGGTCGCGCTGCTCGCAGCGCCCACGACGGCCCACGCCGACTTCCTCGGCGATCTCGCGCAGACGTTCGAGCGCTCGCTCGCGGACGGTACGTGGGGGCTCTCGCTCGGGCTCATCTTCCTCGCGGGCCTCGCGACCTCGCTCACGCCGTGCGTGTTCCCGATGATCGCCATCACGGTGAGCGTTTTTGGCGCCCGACAGGCGAAGAGCCGGCTCGAGGGCGCGAAACTCTCGACCTCCTTCGTCCTCGGCATCGCCACGCTCTTCACGCCGCTCGGCGTCGTCGCGGGGCTCTCGGGCGACCTGTTCGGCGCGGCGCTCGCGAGCCCGTGGGTGCTCGTGCCGCTCGCGGTGCTCTTCCTCGCGCTCGCGGCGTCGATGTTCGGCGCATTCGAGCTGAACCTGCCGCCCTCGTTGCAAAACCGCCTCTCGACGGTCGGGGGTGTCGGCTTCCTCGGCGCGTTCCTCTTCGGCCTCGTCAGCTCGATCATCGCGGCGCCGTGCACGGGCCCCGTGGTCGGTGCGCTGCTCTCCTGGATCGGCACCACGCGCAGCGTCGCCTTCGGTGGACTCGCGATGTTCGTGTACGCGCTCGGGCTCGGCACGCTCACGTGGTGCGTCGGCACGTTCGCCATCTCGCTGCCGAAGTCCGGCGCCTGGGTCGAGTGGACGAAGAGCGCGTTCGGCCTCGTGATGATCGTCGCCGCGGTCTACTACGTGCGCGACCTGGTCGGCCTCGGCGACGTCGTGCAGCGCACCACCCCTTGGCTCGCCGGGGCGCTCGCGCTCGTCGTGGTGGGTCTCGCGCTCGGCGCCGTGCACCTCTCCTTCCACGACGCGTGGAGCGCGCGCGTGCGCAAGGGCGTCGGCATCGCGCTCGCCTCCGCGGGCCTCGTGGCGTTGGTGGGTTGGCTGAGCGCCCTGCCGCCCGGCGCCCGCATCGAGTGGATGGAGGACTACGCCGCCGCGCGCGCGCGTGCGCTTCGCGAGCACAAGCCGCTGCTCGTCGACTTCGGCGCCTCCTGGTGCGGCGCGTGCGGCGAGCTGGACCGCGACACGTTCAGCGATCCGCGCGTCGTCTCCGCCGCGCGCGACTTCGTGCCGGTGCGCGTCGATCTCAGCCCCGACAAGGACACCCCCGAGAAGCGCGCGGTGCTTCGCTCCTACAACGAGCGTGGCCTGCCGCTCGTCGTGCTCCACGGCCCGGACGGCGCGGAAGTGACGCGGCTCAAGCACTTCGTGCCGCCCGACGAGTTCATCGCGCTGCTCGCGCGGGTGCCGTGACGGCCGCGCGGGCCGCACTGCAGCTCGCGCTGGTCGTCGCCGCGGCGTGCGTCGGCTGCGGCGGCGACATCGACACGGGCGACGCAGGTACCCCGCCCGACGCGAGACCGCCCGCGGACTGGCTCGAACTCGGCACGGGCTACGACCGCTTCGTTCCCTACGAGCCGCCGGCCACGGGCGAGCTGGTCGCGGGCCCGCAGGGCGGCTTCCACATCTGGACCTCGCTGCGCGCGCGGAACCCCGCGACGACGATGTCCCCGCTCGTCGAGGTCACCTACGAGCGCGTGCGCGACGGCGCGATCGTGTCGTACCCGTTCCGCGTGCGCGTGAGCTTCGACCGCGTTCCGGGCGCGGATCGCCAAGAAATCTATGGTCTCCGCGCCGAGGTGCTGAGCGCCGAGGACGTGCTCGACGAGGACGTCATCGTGCGCGCGCGGGTCGAGACGCGCGACGGGGCCGTCGCCGTGGCCGAGCAGCGCGTCCACGTCGTGCGCGAGCCCGTGCCGCCCCCGGGCTTCGACGGCGGCGCACCGCCCGGCCCCTGACGCGCACGCGCCCCACGCTCCCCCGCCAACTGGGCGCTCCCGGCACGAATCGAACGTGCGGCCAACGGTTTAGGAATCCGTGCCCTCTTCGCTCGATGCATCGCGCGAAACGCCTTATAAACAAGGGCTTCGGCGCTCTTCGGCGGTTCAAGGGCGCGATCGCCATCGTGGGCAAACTAGGCCGAAGTCGGCGACGGATGGCGGACGTTGCCCACGCCTTTGCCCACGCCAAAGCCCACGTTCGACAAGCGTTTCACGCTGCCGCCGTCGCGGGCCGCGGGTGCGCTTCCGTGTGGGCAACACGCCCGGCCGATGGCGGCGCATCGAGACGTCGCCGTCCCCGTCCCCGTCGACCTCCGCGCGCGGCAAGCCGCCGGCCGTAGCTGGCCCGTGCGTCGCTTCGAGCGGCCCGACCGACACTGAACACGTCAACAGCGGCGCGCCGATTGTGGAGCCCGCCACGGCCCGGCGTTGACGCTTGGCGCTCGTCGAGGGCCCGGCCGTCGTCGACGACCTCCGCGCGCGGGCAACGTCGCCGACACGTCGAGGCGTCGCCGCTCCCGTCGACCTCCGCGGGCTGGCAACGTCGATGGCCACGCCGGGCCGATCCTCGTCGTCGTCCTCGAGGACGCGCTACGGGCCCGCGAGCGCGCTTCCCCGTGCGACCCGCACCTCGAGGCGCTCGTCCTCGTCGACGCCCCACGCGGGGCCGGCGGCACACCTTCCGCGCGCGGCGGATCGCTCGCGGTTCAACGGCCGGGATTCAGACGAGGCTTGCCGGCGCGAAGTTCGCCCCCGCGTGCACGGCGCTCAAGAGCGGTCGCGCTTGTACCGTCCTCGGTCGCGATGAAGCGAAACCCGAGGTGCGCGCGGATGTAGTCTCGCGTGAGCACGTCCAACGACCTCGCGCCCGCGGCGACCGCTTCGATCTGTTCGCGGCTCAACGTCGGGAGCACGAGCCGGTCGCAGACGTACACGGCGAATTGGTCGCCGCTTCGCCAACCGCGGGCGTGGCTTGTAAGACGGTCGGCGAGCCCGACCCGCTTCGTTGTGGCCCGCTCCGCGATCTCCGCTTCCGTGCGGCGAGCCCCGGCCATGCCGACGTACATGAGAGCATCGGCCTCCCATATGGTGTAGACGCCGGCGGCGCGCGGGACGGCTGCAACCGGCCAATCGCGGAAGAGATAGAGCGAGCCGGTTTCAAGGTTCTCGAGCACGCCCGCGACGTTAGCACCGTGTCGAGGCCCTAGAGCGGCGCGTCTACCCCCGCGACACCTTCCCGTCCGATTGCTCCGACCACAACGCGGACGAGGATTCGACGTCGTGCGACGCCCACGCGTGCAACGCCTTGAGGACGCTCACGTAGGTCGAGGCGTCGACGGTCCGCTTCAACGTGTCGAGGAAGCCGGCGAGCTCGCGGTCGACGCGGGCGCGGTGGCTCCGTTCGACGTGCCCGTAGCCGGCGCGGTCCAGGAGCTCGCACGCGGCGCGAAGCCTCACGATCGGCGGCATCTCGCGGTCGTCGACGAGCTCGCCGAGGACCTGTGCGGCACGCGAGGCGAAGTGTTCAATGCGCAGGGCCGCGTTGTGCGCTCGTGCGTCGCGGATCGACTTGACCGCGACGAGGACCTCCGGTTCCTGTGCGAGCCGCCATCCGGTCGTCCGCGAGACGCCGAGGGCCGCGGCGACCTCGACGGGCGACGCACCTTCGGCGAGTAGCTCCGCGGCTCGTGCGCGCTGCCCGCCTCGCCGGTGGCCGGGCGGGTCGTCGAGGACCTCGCCCGTTACGTCTGCCGTTTCGTCGGGTTCCAACGGCTCGCTCACAGTGCACGCTCGGACGTCGCGCGGGAGGACGCCGGAAGCTCCCCGCACGTCGTCGAGAGCAGCACGAGCACGACGAGCCCGAGGAATCGACGGGCCCGCCGCTCACTCATGGTCGCCGCCGAGGTTGTCGAACGCCTCACGCTCGGCGTCCTCGTCGGCGGTGACGATGGTGACGCACCCGCCCTCTTCCCCTTCGGTGTGTGCGCGCGTGCGTGCGCGTGTAGAGGGTAAATGGTGGAAGCGTCACCATCGTCACCATCCCCCCCCGTGCCGTCATGTTCGAGCGCGATCCCTGCGATCCAGCGGACGCTACGGCTTCGGCCTCGCTTGAATCCAAGCCGGTCGAGGCGCTCGCCGATGTTGCGTGCGGACACGTCGTGCCGTTCGCCGTTCCTCTCGCACCATGCTCGGAAGGCGTTGAAGAGGACGGTGGGTGCGGCCTTCGCGTTGGCGTCCCGCGTGCACCGCTCGTCCACGAAGCGCGCAAGCACGTCCTCGTCCGCGTGATACTCGGTGGTCGCCGTCATGACGGTGGCGGGCGGCTCGAGGCGTTCTTCGCGCGCGTACCAATCCCGCGCACCGTCGACGATCCACCGGAGGATGCCGGGCGCTTCCTCTCGGAAGAGGCGCTCGGCGAGTTTCCCGTCGCGCTTGTCCGCGGGGATCACGTTGTCGAACGGCACGAGCAGTACGCGGCGTCGGATGCCCTCGTCCGTGCCGCGCAGTCTTGGTCGATGATTCGTGAGCAGCACGAACTTCGCCGTGGGTCGGAAGTCGATGAAGTCGGCGCGCATGAAGCGCCCGGTGAGCACGTCCCCGCCGGTGAGTCGCTTCACCTTCGCCTCGTCGAGCGCGCACCCGTTGCTCGTCTCACTCGCGACCGCGAGACGCACGCCGCGAAGCCGTGCGATCTCGGTGTCGTGCTTCTCTTGCTTTTGGATGGCGAGGAAGTGCGCGGGCATCGCCGCCGAGTAGTCCCCGAGGATTCGCGCGAGCAGATCGAACAGCGTGCTCTTGCCGTTCGCGCCCACGCCAAAGGCGACCGGGAGGACGTGATCGCGGATCACGCCCGTCGCCGCGTAGCCCGCCCACCGTTGAAGGAACGCGCGCACGTCGGGGTCGGGTTGCCACTCGACGAGAGCCTCTTCGAAGCGCGGGGCGCGTGCGTCGGGGTCGAACGCGATCGGCGCGACCTTCGTGATAAGGTCGCCGCGGTCGTGCGGTCGAAGCCCGCCCGTCCGAAGGTCCACCGTACCGTTCGCGCAGTTCAGCAGATACCCGTCGCGGTCCGCGTCCTCGACGGTGAACACGATGCGCGGTTCGGATTCGGCGAGCCCGAGGATCGCCTTGTTGCCGTTGAGGGAGCCCGCGCGGCTGGCGCTCTTTTGTGTGCCGCGATCCTGGACGTCGTCGGCTTCTTCCTTGAGCCTACGTGCGACGTCCTTCGCGTGCTCTTGAGCGAGTTTCGCCTCGTCGTGCTTCCAATGCGTCCCCGTCCAGATATGCCATCCCTTGAGGCCGCGACAGAAGCGGAGGTCGTCGCCAAACCATTTGACGAGGCGCTCCGACATTTCGAGCTCCGTGAGCTCACCGCTCAAGAGCGGAACACCTTGCTCGTCGCGCGGGGGTGGGTTGTCTCGCTTGGTGCGCGTCGTCGTCATGCCGCCCTCCGCGAGAGGTCGACGGTCCGCGGATTCGCGAGGCCGAAGCGGAGCGCGCGGTCGATGGTCGCGGCGTCCTTCACGTCGTCACGGTCGCGCCATTGACGGCACGCCCACGCGAGGGCCGTGCGTATGTCGGCGACGTCGATCCCGCCGAGGCGCACGAGCCCGCCAAGAGCAGCGGCGGCGCGCCATAGCCGGTCGTTGCGCGCCCCCTTCGGTGTCCCCGCGAGCTCACGGGCCTCGCGCTGCAACGCGGCCGCCGAATAGCGCCCGGCCGCTGCCCGCTCACGCCTTTCGCTTGGCGTCCAAGCGGGCGCGGTCGTCACCTCACGCACCCGCGGTGCGAGGACGTCGATCCACGCGCGCGGAAGCTCGGCCGGTCGTCGACGTTCCCGCCATGCGTAGGCGCGCCCTTCGATGCGGCTCGGCGGGACGAGCACGTAGCCGCCCTCGCCGCGCACGTCGAAGCCCGGCACGTCCTCGCCCGCGAGACGGCCCGCCGAGTTTCGGATCGGGACGTCGGGCATCACGAACCAACGATGCTCGCCGCCCGATGGTGTCTCGACGACGAGCGTTGCGGGCAACGTGCCGAAGCGGTCCTCGAGGCCGGCGAGCGTGGCGCGACCGTCGCGGCCTTCCTTCACGTCGAGGTCGACGACGAGCACGCCGCTCCGCGTGCCCGTGGGGATCGCGAGATTCGCGCCCGGCCAGCGCTCGAACCAAGCGGCGTGCGTCGAGGGGTCCGTGCTCGCGTCATGGAAGCCGTGAACGGTGAGCGGCCGCTTGTGTTGCGTGCACGGGAAGGTCGGTATTCCGCGCGCGGCGAACCCGCACGCCACGTCGAGGGCGCTCACGGCTCGCCCCCTTCACGGACGCGCGACACCTCGAGGTCGGAGACGTCGACGCCGAGGAACACGGCGAGGTCGGCGCGACGCACGAGCACGCGACGCGCTGCCCGGTTCGCCTTCAAGCGACCATCGGCGATCCACGACCGCACGCTCCGCACGGGAGCTCGTGCGGCATCGGCCGCCTCGTCGAGTGTCAACAGCTTGGGGGCAACCTTGCGCGTCGAGAGGTCGCCTTCGGGGCGAGCCGTGTAGAACGCGCGCGACTCTTCGCTCCGCGAATTGAAACGGGATGAACGGTCCATGTTGGGG
The DNA here is from genome assembly GCA_964202905.1 of Polyangiales bacterium. Classification (GTDB taxonomy): domain Bacteria; phylum Myxococcota_A; class Polyangia; order Polyangiales; family JADJQN01; genus CAIUAC01. The sequence goes on along the minus strand of CAXNJO010000008.1, from coordinate 177,590 downwards.
CTCCTTGACGACCGCCATCGGTGGCGTCGCAGGGCCATGTCTACGGATGGGCGGCGAGCGATTCCCCCGACACTTCTTCGATCAGTGTCGGGGAAGCGTCGACGAGCCTGATTTTCGCAGGCGTCGCCGCCATCGCTCGAGTGTGTCGAGGGGTGCCCGGGTGAGCCTTTCAACGATCAGCGCCGCCCGGCCGTGCTTTGTGCTCTCGGGCGGGTCGCCGCATAGCCGCTCCAATTGTTCGCGTAGCGCCGACGCATCCCTGCCTTCCCGGTCGAAGTTCACGTCGAGGCGAAGCCCGAGGGCGACGACGGATCGCAACGCCTCCTCTCTTCCTTCGTCGCTTGCCGGGGAGCGTTTCCGCGTCTTGATTCGCGCGTCGACCGCACCTCGAGCCTCGTCGAAGAGATGGAGAGTTTCCTCGCGTTGCGGCGGGACCCACGACGACGACGCTGCGTTGACGTTGTTCCTCGCGAGGTCGACGAGCCCATCCACACGGGCCGACGCCTTGTGCACGGCGTCGTCAAGGTCGCGCAACGCATCGTCGGCTTCCCCTTGTGCTCGGGTCCAATACGCCCGTTCCGCCGCCGGGACCTGTCCTGATTCGACGCCTCGAAGCCTCTTCCCGGCTGTCTTGCTTTGAAGATTCAGCACTCGCCGATGGCCTAGCAGCGTCTCCATCGCGGCCCATACGTCGGACGCGCTCGTGGGGCGTGTGTTCGCAGGCGTCGCCGTGGCCTTCGCGCTCTTGCGCTTCGGCACGTCGACGTTGGCTCGCGCGTTGTCTTTCGCGCGGCCGGGCTTTACGTTGGCCATGTCGCTCCGGGGGCTCGGGGTGACCATCCGCCCGGACGTTCGCGCGTCGCGGGCGGGTCTATTTCAGGCGTGCGCCGTTAGCTTTACACGGCCGCACGCCGCCTCTCTTGACGTGCGCTCCGTGTCCGGACACAATCTCGCACGATGGCAACACAACGCAAGCCCGGTCGGCCTCCCATCCCTGCGCAGGACCGCCGCTCGGAGCGGCTCGAGATTCGCGTTTCCGCCGACGAGCGACGCACGTTGCTCGGGGGCGCTGGCGACGTGGAGCTCTCGACGTGGGTTCGAGAGGTCGCGCTCGCGAAGGCTCGTCGCGCTCGCGGAGGTGCGTGATGTCTCGCCCCACGCGATACGGCGTGCGTGGACTGTTTCGCTCGGCCGAGGGGACCTTCCATATCGACCTTCGGTGGCAAGACGTCCGCACGGGCGAGCACAAGCGCTTCCGCGAGCGTCTACCCAGAGGCACGACGACCGCAGCCGCGAAGCGGCGCGCACAGGCCTTCCTCGCGGAGATCGTCGACGGTTCGTTCGATCCGCTTCGTGCGCCCCCCGCAACGCTCGGCGCGACGTTCGACCGCTGGCTCGCCCATTGCGCGACGCACGGGATCAAGACCGTCCGCGACCGTGAGGCGCACGGGAAGGCGTTGCGTGGCTTCCTCGGCGAGCACAAGGCGCTGGCGTCCCTCGCGCCCTTCGACGTCGAACGCTTCAAGGCGTCGATGCGTGCGAGCGGGCGGTCGCCGGCGACGGTGAATCGCCACGTCTCCACGCTCAAGACCTTCGCGGCGTGGGCTGCGCGGGAGGGACTCATGGAGCGAAGCACCGCCGCCACGCTCCGCGAGCTCAAGAGCCTTCGCGAGCCCGAGGGTCGCGTGCGCTACTTGTCACCCGAGGAAGAGGCCCTCGTGTCCGCGAAGCTCAAGGGCTGGCTCCGTCCGGTCGCGCTGGCGTGCAAGTTCACCGGCGCTCGGCTCGGCGAGATCACGTCCCTCCGCTGGCGTGACGTCGACCGCTCGGCCGAGGTCGTGCGCTTCACGCGGACCAAGACGCATCGCACGCGGGAGGTCGCCATCGTCCCGGTCCTGGCCGACGTCCTCGACGCGCTCCACGTCGGGGAGCCCGACGCCTTCGTGTTCCCGATTCCTCGTCGCGCGGCACGCATCGAAGAGTTGAAGCGCACAGAGGAACAGCGCCGCCGGGACCTCGCGAGCAAGGCGTGGGCAATCTTCGCGAAGGCGCACGGCCTCGCCGACCTCCGCGCTCACGACCTCCGGCACCACGCGGCGACCATGATTCGTCGCGCCGGTGGCGGCCTCGACACGGTGGCGAAGGTCCTCGGGCACGCCAACATCCAAACGTCCGCACGCTACGCCCACGTCGAGGTCGAGGATACGCGCGCCTTCCTCGTCGCCGCGAGCGCACCGCAAGTCGTCACGCGTGAACGGGTGATCGACCTTGCTCCGCCTTTGCCCACACAGGCTCGCGGCACCTCGAGGACGCGGCGGTAGCGGCCCGCGCTTCGCCTTATTTTTTACGGCGCTCCCGGCACGAATCGAACGTGCGGCCAACGGTTTAGGAAACCGCTGCTCTATCCCCTGAGCTACGGGAGCCAGCCGACCATCGCCGGCGCGCGCGGTGTAGCACGACGCACGCGACGCGCGCAGCCTCGGCGACGCGCGAGGCGCGCGCTCATGGAAGGGCTTCAATAAGTGAGCAGCGCGCTGGTCTCGACGGGTGCGAGTCGTGCACGCCCACCGAGGAAGCCGAGCTCGAGGAGGAACGCCGCCCCGCACAGCACGCCGCCCTGCCGGCGCACGAGTTCCGCCGCCGCCCACGCGGTCCCACCGGTCGCGATGACGTCGTCGACGATCAACACACGCGCGCCGCGGTGGATCGCGTCGCTGTGGAGCTCGAGCGCGTCCGACCCGTACTCGAGCGCGTACGCCACGCGGTCGGCGCGACTTGGGAGTTTGCCCGGTTTACGCGCCGGGACGAAGCCCGCCCCAAGACGCACCGCGAGCGGGGCCGCGAACAGAAAACCACGCGATTCGATGCCGACGACGGTGTCGATGCGCGCGTCGTCGAAGCGCTCCGCGATGAGCGCGACCGCGGTCGCGAGGCCACGCGGGTCTGCGAGCAGCGGCGTGATGTCTTTGAAGAGGATGCCCGGCTTCGGGAAGTCGGGGACGTCGCGGATGAGCCCGCGCAGCAGGGCGAGGCGCGGATCGAGGTCGCTCATCGCGCGGGCTCCGCGGCGTCCGCCGGCCCGACGACGAAGGCCGCGAGACCGAGGTGGTGGGCCGCCGTCGCCTCGATCAGCAGCGGCGTCACCGAGACGTAGCCCGCGTCGATCGCCTCCGTGTCGCTCGCGTCGACGGGCTCGTGACGCGCGCCCCCGGGCCCGCCGATCCAGAAATACTCGCGACCGCGCGGGTCGTGGCGGACGACGACCTCGTCCGCGTAGAGTCGCCGCCCGAGGCGCGTCGTGCGCACGCCCCGCGGCGACACGAGCGGGAAGTTCACGTTGAGGAGCGGCGTGACGCCGTCCGGCGTGGGCGCGCTGCGCGAGGCCTCGGCGAGGCGGAGCACCATCTGCGCGGCAAGCGCCGACGACGCGGCGCGATCCCCACCGGTCTCGAGCGAGAACGCGATCGACGGAATCCCTCGCAGCGCCCCCTCCCGCGCGGCCGCGACCGTCCCCGAGTAGAAGACATCCGACCCGAGGTTGACGCCGTGGTTGAGGCCGCTCGCGACCACGTCCGGACGCCGCGCGAGGATCGGGGCGTGGTGGAGCGCCACGTAGATGCAGTCCGCCGGCGAGCCGTCGACGGCGTGGACCCCGTCACCGAGCACGCGGTGGCGCAGCGGCCGCGAGAGCGTCAGCGCATGCGACTGCGCGCTCTGCTCTCCTTCCGGCGCGCACACGACGACGTCGGCGACGGCCCGCAGCGCCTCGGCGAGAGCACGGATCCCCGCGGCCTGGACCCCATCGTCGTTCGAGAGCAGCACCAGCGGGCGGTCGTTCATCGCGCGCAGGTGTACCACGCGAACCCGCCCGCGCCGGGCCGGGCCCCGTTCGGCCCGCGGTTTCGCTCCCCGCTTCCTCCCCAAGATCGGTCGCCCTTCCGCAGTTGCGGCGCGCTTCGATCAGGATGGTCTCCTCTCGGCAGGACTTGCACCCGCAGGATCGCGCCCATGCTGGGCGCACCACACGCAACATCGCGCCCATGCTGGGCGCACCAATAGGAAGGGCCGCGAGCCTCTCGGCTTGCGGCCCCTCACGTGGTCGGGGCGACTGGATTCGAACCAGCGACCCCCAGACCCCCAGTCTGGTGCGCTAACCAGGCTGCGCTACGCCCCGATGATCACGTCCCCCGCGAAGGGGAGGCGGAAGATACACGGTTCCGGCCTGCCCGCAACGATGAATCGCGCGCAGGCTTCTCATCCTTGCGTCGGGCCCCGCCGGGTCGATGACGCGGGATGCGGCGCCGGCACGACCGTCGCGGCCGAGGAGACGCCCGGAATGGCGGACGAACGGCTGGCCGGATGCGCGGCGCGGGGCGTCGCCCCATGCACCACGACGCGCGTCGGCACCTCGCCCGGCGCGGGTGGCGCGACGATCGCGTCGAGTTGCCCGAGGAGCGTCGCGAACTCCTCGCGCAGCGCGATCAGCTCCGCGCGCAGCAGCACCTCACGCGCGGCGCCGCGCCCTTCGCCGCTCTCGTCCCGCGCGTGCCCGAGCTCGCGGAGGCGCTTGCGGGCGCCAGCCATCGTGAAGCCCTCGTCGTGCAGGAGCCGTCGGATGAGCATGGCGAGCTCCACGTCCCGACGTCGGTACACGCGGTGCGCGCCGCGCGTCTTCAACGGGCGAAGAACCTGGAACTCCCCCTCCCAGGCGCGGAGCACGGGCGCCTTGACTCCCACGATCGCGACGACCTCGCCGATCTTGAAGAAAAGCTTGTCCGACAGGGGCTTGCGCAGCGACATGGGACTCCCTCGACGACGGCGAACGTCGCCTCTTCGAACCCACGGTGCGACACGCGCCCTGCCCCCAAGCCGACCGTGAGGCACACGCATCCGCGACGTATCGAGCCACGAGCGCCCGGCGTGGGCGCGCCTCCCGCAGGGCCCCTCGTCGGGGCGATGCGCGACGCGCTCCCTTGGTGACTCAGACCTGGTCCGCGACGTCCGCGCCCCGCGCGCTCAGGTCGCCGGGAACCCGCCGCCACGCGAGCCGCCCTGCCCGAGCGGCACACCCGCCTTGTGGGGATTGAGCACGCTCTTGAGTACCTGGCTCGGCTTGAACGTGAGTACGCGGCGCGCGCTGATCGGGATGGGCGAGCCGGTCTGCGGATTGCGTCCCATGCGCTCCTTCTTGGCGCGCACGACGAAGTTTCCGAAGCCGGAGATCTTGATCTTCTTGCCGTCCTCGAGGACTTCCTTCATCACGTCGAAGACGGCCTCGACGGCCTCGGAGCACTCCTTCTTCGAGAAGCCCCCGACCTGCTCGTAGACGCTGTCGATGATCTCCGCCTTCGTCATCGCGTACTCCTCCACGCATCCGTCACGTTCGGCAAGCCCTCGGATACAATCACGATTGCGGCTCGGACTCAACCGCAGCGCGCCTCGCCCCCGCGCCGCCCGGCGGGACCAGGACTTCCGCCCCCCAACCGCGCGCTCCGGGGGCGCCACGCGAGCCGTGCAGCGCCCGTCTGCCGATTCCCGGTGCCCGGCGCGGGGTCCTCGCAGGCGCCGCTCGCGCACTGGGGAGCTAGGCGCGGAGCGTACCGCCGAAGCGCTCGCGCGCGGCGCGCGTCACGCGCTCGTGCGCGCGGTCGACACGCTCGTCCGTGAGCGTCGCCGCCGCGTCGCGGTAGACGACGCGAAACGCGAGCGACTTGTGGCCCTCAGGCACGCCCGCACCGCGGTAGACGTCGAAGAGATGGACGTCTTCGGCGAGACCTTCGCCCGCCTCGTGAAGCGCGGCTGCGACCTCGCCGGAGACGGTGGACTCGGCGACGACGAGCGCGACGTCCCGCGTGACGTGTGGAAAGCGCGGCAGCGCGCGCGCGCGCGGCAGCCCAGCGGCCTCCGTCGCGTCGAAGAGCGCCTCGACGTCGAGCGCGGCCACGAGCGGCCGACCGTTCAAGCCGACCGCCTCGACCACATCGGGATGGACCTCCCCGAGGACGCCGACTTCGCGGCCTCCGGCGAGGACCCGCGCGCGCCGCCTTGGATGGAGGAAGGGCGCGCCGCCGTGCTCCACCGACGCATCGAGCCGCGCGTCGAGGACCGTCTCGACCGCCAGCCCGCACGCTGAAGACACGAGCGCGCCGACCATGCCCTTCAGATCGAAGAAGTCGAGCGGATCGGCGTCGCCGATCCAGCGCGCGCGGGGACCACACAACACCACGCCCAGCTCGCGACGCTCGACCGGCAGCGGTCCCTCCGTCTGCGGCGCGAAGACACGCGCGAGCTCGAACAGCGCGATGCGCTCGACCTGGTGCCGCTGCGCGCGACGCACGTCCGCCAGCAGCCCCGGGACGAGCGAGGTTCGCAGCACGGACCGCTCTTCGGAGAGGGGGTTCGCGAGCGGCACGGCATCGCGCGACACCGCGCTCGCCGCAAGGTCCGCCGGCGCGAGGAACGCGAAGTTGATCGCCTCGAAGAGCCCCGCCGCGGCCGCGTGCTCGCGGAGCCGGCGCCCGAAGCGGACGCGCGGCGGCGTTCCCGTCACGCTCGGACGGACGTTGGGCACGACAGTCGGGATGCGGTCGTAGCCGCGGACGCGGGCGACTTCCTCGATCAGGTCGATTTCGCGAGTGAGATCAGGTCGCCACGACGGCGCAATCACGTCGAGGACCGTACCCGCCGGGACGGGCGCGGGGGTCGCCGAAACCGCGCAGCCGAGGCCCGCGAGCAGCGGCCCCGCGAGCGCCAGCGTCGCGCCCGGATCGCCGAGGATCGCGCGCAGCCGATCGCCTCGGAGCTGCAGGCTCACGGTGCGGTGCGGGTGCGGATGCACATCGACCGCGTCCGCACCGATCTCGCCACCGGCGAGCCCGCGGACGAGCTCCGTCACACGGCGCGCGACCGCCGCGACCGCCGCAGGGTCGACCCCGCGCTCGAAGCGGTGGCTGGCGTCGGTGTGCAGCCCGAGGCGCCGCGCGGTACGCCGAACGCCGCGCGGATCGAACCAGGCGCACTCAAGCAGGACGTCGCGGGTGGTGCCGCGGATCTCCGTGTCGGCGCCGCCCATGACGCCCGCGATTGCGACCGGCCTCTCCGCGTCGCAGATGAGGAGATCGTCGCGCGTGAGCACGCGCTCGATGCCATCGAGCGTCCGCATCCGCTCGCCATCGACCGCGAGACGCACCGTGATGTGCCGGCCCCGGACGCGCTCGAGGTCGAACGCGTGTGTCGGGTGGCCCCACTCGTAGAGCGCGAGATTCGTCGCGTCCACCACGTTGGAGACCGCGCGGACGCCGAGCACGTGGAGACGCGCCCGTACGCGCAGCGGCGAGGCTCCGACCTCTACGCCACGCACGAGCGTCGCCGCATACCGGGGACAGCGCTCCGGCGACGCGATCGTGACGGTGACGTCGCCGCCGTCGACGGCGACGACGCCGTGCGCACGCGGGAGCGCACGGAGCGCGAACGTCGTGCCGGGCACGGGCGGCGCGAACGGCACGCCGCTCAGGGCGGCGAGTTCGCGTGCGAGCCCGACGTGCCCGAGACAATCCGGCCGGTTCGGCGTGAGCGAGATCTCGAGCGCGACGTCCCGCAGGCCGAAGGCGTCATCGACGCGCGCGCCAAGCGCGGCCGCGTCGCCCGCGCCGAGGACGACAATCCCCCCGGATTCCGTGCCGATGCCGAGCTCAGACTCGCTGCACAGCATCCCACGCGACACGACCCCGGCGAGGTCGCGTTCGGCGATCGCGAGCCCGCCGGGAAGCGTGGCGCCGACGCGCGCGAGCAGCACCCGACCTCCGGGGGCCGGAACATTCGGCGCGCCGCAGACGACGGTGTGTACGGCCTCACCGTCGAAGACCTCGACGACCGTCAGCTTGTCCCGCCGCGGATGCGGGGATTTCGCCCGGACCTCCGCGACGATCACCCCGTCGAGCGAGAGACCGTAGGCGTGCTGCGCCTCGACCTCGATGCCGCCCGCCGTCAGACGCTCGGCCATCTGGGCCGGCGTCGCAACCACGCCGGCGAGCTCACTCAGCCACTGGGTCGAGGCGCGCAAGATTCGTCTCCGTCAGAACTGCTCGAGGAAACGGGTGTCGTTCTCGTAGAGCAGCCGGATGTCGGTGATGCCGTAGCGGAGCATCGCGATGCGGTCGATGCCCATGCCGAACGCAAAGCCTGAGTAACGCTCAGGGTCGATGTCGGCATGCTGGAGCACGACCGGGTGGATCATCCCGCAGCCGAGCACCTCGACAAAGCCGGTGGTCTTGCAGACGCGGCACTCCGCTTGGCGCGCTCGCGACTCGGTGTCGCCGCGCCAGCCGCGGCAAATCATGCAGCCGATGTCGACCTCAGCGCCCGGTTCGACGAAGGGGAAGTAACTCGGACGGAGCCGGACCGGAGTGCCCTCGCCGAACATGCGCTCGGCGAAGCGAGCGAGGACCCCGCGCAGGTTCGCGAAGGAGACGTCCTCATCGATGAGGAAGCCCTCAATCTGAAAAAACATGGGCGAGTGCGTGACGTCGTCGTCGCGCCGGTAGACCTGCCCGGGGGCGATCACCGCCATCGGCGGGCGCCGCGCCAGCATCTCGCGCACCTGCATGTTCGAGGTGTGCGTGCGGAGCACCGTCTTCGCGCGCGCGGGGTCTCCCGCACCCGTCTCCACGAAGAAGCTGTCCTGCATGTCCGTCGCGGGGTGGTCGGGCGGGAAGCCGAGCTTGTCGAAGTTGTACTCGTACAGCTCTACCTCCGGCCCCTCGGCGACGTCGAAGCCGAGCGACGTGAAGACGTCGATCAACTCGTTCACGACGCGCGTCATCGGGTGCAGACGCCCGGCCCGCACGCCGCGTCCCGGTAGCGAGACGTCGACCGCAGGTCCCGACAATTCGGCCGCACGGGCCGCCGCCGCGAGCGCGCCGAGCCGCGCGGCGAACGCCCGCTCGACGCCCGCCTTGGTTCCGTTTGCCCGCTGTCCGAGCGCCTTGCGGCGATCGCCCGGGAGTTTTGGCATCCACTTGAGCAACGCCGTCAGCTCGCCCTGGGGGCCCACGAAGCGCGCGTTGGCAGCGCGCAGCGTGTGCTCGTCAACGCACGCGTCGAGCGCCTGCGGGTAGGCGGACTCGATGCGCGCGAGGCCCTCTTCGAACTCTCGGACCGGATCGTCGGCGCTCACGGGATCCGCCCTCCCCAAGGAGACGACCGCGGGCCGACGACGCGCGTCGGCCCGGTGCGTCAGCGCGCGGCGTCGACGACGGCCTTGAAGCCGCCCGGGTCGCGGACCGCGAGATCTGCGAGGATCTTGCGATCGATCTCGATCTTCGAAGTCTTCAGCGAGTGGGTCAGCTTGCTGTAGCTGACACCCACGAGACGCGCGGCCGCGTTGATGCGCGCAATCCAGAGACGGCGGAAGTCGCGCTTGCGCATGCGACGCGCCTTGAATGCATCCTGCCAGGCATTGCGGACCTGCTCGACCGCATCACCGAAGATGCGGCCACGGGCGCCGTAGAAGCCCTTGGCATGACGAAAAATACGGTTACGACGACGGCGGGCTTTGAAGCCCCTTTTAGCGCGCGGCATTCGAAACTCCTAGGAGATGTCAGCTGGAAGGGATGGACCGGGGAGTGGAGCGGGTGTTTAGAACGCGTACGGCATCAGGCGCTCGATGTGCCCCTGATGGGTATCCGACACGATCCCGTTCTTCCGAAGCTTGCGCCGACGATTCGCGGACTTCCCGCGCATCATGTGGCTCAAGCCGGCTTTGCCCCGGCGCACCTTGCCGCCGCCCGTCACCTTGAAGCGCTTGGCTGCAGCGCTGTTCGTCTTCATCTTCGGCACTGGAAGCTCCGTTCTCTCTGGCGCAGAACCGGCGTCGCGACGCGGCGCTGCGCGGAAGGGAGGCGTGATGTACGGCGCCTCCGTTCCTCTGTCAATCTTGTTCGGGTTGGGACCGCATCTTCGCGGGCCCTTCGTTGGGCGCGGCCCCCATGTACGGGGCGATCCGCTAGCGCCGGCCAGTCCATGGACCGGCGCGGGGCGATCGCGTCACTTCTTGCGGGTCGCGGGCGCGCGCGGCGATTTCGCCTTCGACGCAGTCGGCGCTGCATCTGCCGGAGGCGCCGCGGCAGGCGCGGGCGATGCCGCGGACTGAGGCGCAGCGTCCGCTGGGGCGGGTTCCGGGGCCGCGGGCGCGACGGCGGCGGGAGCGGGGGTAGCCGCCGCGGGTGCGGCGGCAGGGGGCACCGCGACCGCAGGCGCAGCGGGCACGACGCGAGGACGCGCGGCCTCGACCTCGGCAGCCTCGGCCGCCTCGGCGTCGTCCGGCGTGTCGTCGTCCTCGTCGTCGTCGTCGTCCACGTCGTCTCCGACCGGCGCGAGGGCCGCGGGGGGGGGGTCACGGCGGGGCTGCGTCACGACCGTGGGACGCGGGGCGGAGACATTCCCGCCTCCCTTGCTGCCCGCAGGCCGCGGCGCGAGCAGGACGATCATCGCGCGGCCCTCCATGCGGCTCGAGGATTCGACGAGCGCGACGTCCTTCACGCGGTCGATGATCGTCTCGAACTGCCGCTGCGCGGTCTCCGGGTGCGTGATCTCGCGGCCACGGAAGCGCACGGTGATCTTCACCTTGTCGCCCTCGGCGATGAAGTTGCGGATGTGCTTCACCTTGAAGTCGATGTCGTGATCATCGGTCTTCGGGCGGAGCTTGATCTCCTTCAACTTCACGACCGTCTGCTTCTTTTTGGCCTCGCGCGTCTTCTTGGACTCTTCGTACTTGAACTTGCCGAAGTCCATGATCTTGCAGACCGGCGGGAAGGCCTTGGGGTTGACCTCGACGAGATCGAGGTCCTTTTCCCGGGCGATGCGGAGCGCGTCGCGCGTCTCCATGACGCCGAGCATCTCACCCTCGGCGCCGATGACTCGGACCTCAGGGATTCGGATGCGCTCGTTCGTGCGGGGACCGGTCTGGACGCGCTGGCGGGGGTCAAAGCGGGGGCGAGAGATGGGAACTTCCTCCTGAAGGGAGAGCGGAGGGCTCTCCGGGACTCTGCATAGGCTCCATACCGATCCGGGCGCGTTCCCGCAAGGGGGGGCGCACCCCGGACTACGCGCGACGCGAGGGTGGCAGCGATTCGGCGGTGAGGCGGGCGATCACGTCGGCGAGCGGAAGGAAGCCGAGATCCTTGTCTTCGTCGCGCGACCGCAACGCGAGTCCGTGGCCTTCGGCCTCCTTGAGCCCGACGACGCCGATGTACGGGACGCGCTTGAGGCGGGCATGCCGGATCTTCGCGCCGAGCTTTTCGCTCGACGTGTCGAGCACGACGCGGAGTCCCGCAGCCACGAGCTCCGCGTGCGCCTGCCGCGCGTAATCGTCGACCTTCTCGCTGACCGTGACGATCGCGATCTGCTCGGGCGCGAGCCAGGTCGGGAACGCCCCGGCGACGTGCTCGACGAGTACGCCGAAGAAGCGCTCGACGCTGCCGAGGATCGCGCGGTGCAGCATCACGGGGCGATGCTCCGTGTTGTCATCGCCGACATACGTGAGCGAGAAGCGCTCCGGGAGGTTGAAGTCGACCTGCATCGTGCCGAGCTGCCACGAGCGCTTGAGGGCGTCCTTCAGGTGGAACTCGATCTTCGGGCCGTAGAAGGCGCCCTCGCCCGCGGCGACCTCATACGGAATCCCCTTCTCGCGCACCGCGTGCTCGAGCGCCTGCTCGGCGCGATCCCACACCTCGTCCGAGCCGAGCCGGTTCTCCGGGCGAGTCGCGATCACGACCCGCACCTCGGTGAACGCGAAGTCGCGGTAGACGTCGTAGACGAGGTCGATGAACGCGCCGATCTCGCCGGCCATCTGGTCGAGCGTGCAGAAGATGTGCGCGTCGTCCTGCGCGAAGGTCCGAACGCGCGTGAGGCCCTGGACGACGCCGCTCCGCTCGAAGCGATGCAAGCGTCCGAAGTCCGCGATGCGCAGCGGCAACTCGCGGTAGCTCCGGCGCGTCATCCCGAAGAAGAGCGCGTGAGCGGGGCAGTTCATCGGCTTGACGCCGAAGCGGATGTGATCGCGGATCTTCGCGGCGTAGGCCGCGGGCAGCTCGCTTGGCGCGCCGGCGACTTTCGGCAGCGCGGCCGAGAGATGCTCGATGCTCTCCTCGGTGATCGCGAAGAACATGTTGTCGGCGTAGTTCGGGAGGTGGCCGCTCGTCTCGAAGAGGTGCTTGTCGAAGATCTGCGGCGTGACGACCTCTTCGTAGCCGGTGCGGACGTACATCGAGCGGACGTAGTCGATGAGGCCCTGATAGACCTTCGCGCCGCGCGGAAGGAAGAAGGGCGACGCAGGCGCGAGCGGGTGGAAGCCGACCAACTCGAGCTCCTTGCCGAGTTTGCGGTGGTCGCGCTTCTTCGCCTCTTCGAGCGCCGCGAGATGCTCGCGGAGCGCCTTCTCATGGGCGAACGCCGTGCCGTAGATGCGCTGGAGCATCGGGTTGCGCTCGTCGCCGCGCCAGTACGCGCCGGCGACGTGCGTCAACTTCACCGCGCGGAGAAAGCGGGTGGAGGGGACGTGCGGCCCCGCGCAGAAGTCGACCCAGTCGTGCTCACCCGGTCGGCCGTGACGGTAGAGAGTGAGTTCGCCGTCGGCGCGCGCGATGATCTCGAGTTTGAAGGTCTCGCCGAGTCCGCCGAAGAGCTGCTCGACCGCCTCGCGCGACACGACCTCGCGATGGAAGGCGTAGTCCTCCGCGGCGATCCGCTTCATCTCGGCCTCGATCGCGGCGAGGTCATCGTCCGAGAACGGCTGTCCGCCCGGCCGGAGGAAGTCGTAGTAGAAGCCGTCCTCGATCGACGGGCCGATCGTCACCTGCGTTCCAGGAAAGAGCCGCTGCACGGCGTCGGCCATCACGTGGGCCGCCGAGTGGCGGATGACCTCGAGGGCCGCGGGATCGTCCCCGCGGATCGCCTGGACCGCCGCGGCGTCGGTGCCGAGCGGCAGCGGCGTGTGCAGGTCGAGGACCTTGCCGCCCACGCGCGCCGCGACGACGTCGCCGCCGAGCTTCTGCCCCTGCGCGAGCGCAGCCTGTTCGAGAACCGTACGAGCCGTGACGAGGGATGCGGATTCCATGGGACGAGCGTGCTCCTCGGGTGCATGCGGGCGCCGGGACGCCCGCTCGGCGGAGCGCTTAGCACGCCCACGCCGAACGAGGCATCGCCGCGACGCGCTGGCCGCTCCGCGCCGTGCGCGAGGCCGTCGCGATGCCGACGCGCAGGGAAGTCGCGGTTCAGGGAGCCGCGGTGCGGGGAGCCACCGCGCAGAGGGCTACGACGACACGGGTCACGGTGCGGCGAGACAGGCGTTCGGTCTGTCTGCCCGACGTCCTCGTGACGCCGAGACCCGCGGCCTCATGGCGCCGAGACTCGCGGCCTCGTGGCGCCGAGACTCGCGGCCTCGTGGCGCCGAGACGCGCGGCCGCGTGGCGCCGAGACTCGCGGCCTCGAGGCGCCTTTACAATGCGGGCAGCGGGTCGCCCGTGGCGACCCTGCTGGTTGGCGCGCCCGGGATTGAACCGGGGACCCCTACCGTGTCAAGGTAGTGCTCTACCGCTGAGCTACGCGCCAAAAATCCCCAAGGGAGCCGCGGTGTAGCCGACATGCGCGGCGACGTCAAGGGCGCGTCGGCAGCGCCACGCGCAACATCTTCACGCGCCGCCAGTCGCCCGGCGCCTCCCCGAAGACGGCCCGCGCCGAAGCGCCCGGCACGGCCCGCACGTCGAAGCTCGGGGGCACCTTCGCGATGAGGAGGGCGCCGCTTGCTGCGAGCGCCAGGGCGACGCGCACCTCGGGCAAGGGAGCGAGCGCCTCGAGGGGAACGCAGGCCCGGTCGTACGCGCTGCCCCAGGGGGGGTCGACGTACACCACGTCGGCCGTGTGGGTCGTCGCCGCGTCGACGGCGTCGCCGTGCACGAGGGCGATCCGACCCGCGACGCCGTACCGCCGCGCATTGTGCGCGAGCAGCGCGAGGCGCTCTGCGTCGCGTTCGACGGCCGTGACGCGGAGGCCTCGCCGGGCGAAGGCGATCGCGTCGCCGCCCGCGCCCGCGCACACGTCGAGGACGGTGCGCACACCGGACGCGACGAGTTCGGCGGCGAAGGCGTCCGCGATCGCCTCGGGGGTGAGCGACACGCGCCCCTCGGCGTCGAGGCGGGTGCCGCTACGCAGAAAGCCGGGCGTGCCGTCGCGGCGGCGACGCGCCTCGGCGAGCCGCGCCGCGCGCACCGCCTCACGCGGGAGGGCGGGGACCACCCGCACGGCGAGGCGCCACCCGCCGATCCCGACACCGCGCAGCCGAGCGCCGAGGTCGGCCGCGGCGGCGGTGTCGAGCCGCGCCGTGGCCTGCAACGAACCGTCGGCCTGAGGCGACGAGCGGAAGGCCCCCTCCCCGAGCAGCCGCGCGGCGTCGAGCCAGGGGGGCAGCCCCTCGACGACGACCTCGTGAAGGCGCACGCGGCTCAGTAGCGGGGCACGCCCGGGTCGACGCGGTCGGACCAGGCGTCGATGCCGCCCTCGAGGTTCCAGACGTTGCGCAACCCGAGCCGGAGCGCGTGCTCGGCGGCAGCCCGGCTCCGCACGCCGTGGTGGCACACGAACACGACCCGCGCGTCCGGCTCGAGCCCCTCGAGCAGCGCACGGCCCGCGTCGTCGAGCGGCCTCGCGAACGCGATCGACGCGGTGCGCTGCTCTTCGGGGGTGCGCACGTCGAGGAGCACGAAGGCGTCCCCGCGCTCGCGCATGGCGGCGAGTTGCTCGACCGAGAGCGCGCGCACGCGCGGCGGTTCGTTGGGGTTGTCGAGCACGAAGCCACCGCCTCCCCGCGCATCGACGAAGTCGATCCGGAGCCCCTCGGCGCGGCGCGCGCTCGTCGGGTCGAGCAGGAGTACGAGGCTCGCCGTGTCCGCCTCGACGTCGCTCGGCTCCCGTGGCCCGAAAAAGAGGTTGTGGACGAATTGTGCCGTGATCTCGAGGCGCAGGAGGGTCTCGTCCTCACCCGCTTCGCTGCGTGCAGACGCCTGCGCGCCGCGCAGGGCCTCGAGCGCACGGCCGGTGATCGCGACCGTCGGTCGGGGCGTCTCGCGGCGCTCGTGGCCGAGCACCGCGCCGAGCTCGCCGCTCTCCCGCAGTTCGGCGACGATGTCGGCCCCGCCGATGAACTGCCCGCGCACGTAGAGTTGCGGGAGCGTCGGCCACTCGGAGAGGCGCTTGATTCCCTCGCGGAGGCGCGGGCTCGCGAGCACGTCGACCGTCTCGTACGACTCGAGAAAACCGTCGAGCGCGTTGACCGTCTGGGCTGAGAACCCGCACTCGGGAGCGAGCCGCGTGCCCTTCATGAAGAGCACGACCTCGTGCTCGCGGACCAGGCCGCGCAGATGCTCGAGGACCTCGGCGTCGGTGTCGGTGTCGGTGTCGGGAGAGAGTTCAGGCATCGTAATCGAAGGTCCCGAGGGCCCAGCGCAGGGTGTTGCGATCGATGTTCTGGCCACTGTGCACGACGACCACGCGCAACCCCTTGAGTTCGTCGCGGAGCTTCCAGGCGGCCGCGTAGCTCGCGGCAGCGGCGCCCTCGGCGAGGTTGTGCGTCGTCTCGAGCGCGAGACGGACCGCCGTCTTCATCTCGTCCTCCGTCACGAGGACCATCTGATCGACCGGGAAGCGCTGGAGGACCCTGAACGGGAGCTCGAACGCGTAGCGGGTCGCGAGCCCGTCGGCGAAGGTGTCTGCGGACTCGACCGTCGTCATCGAGCCCACCTCGAGCGAGCGGGCGAGCGCCGCAGCACGCGCGGCCTGCACGCCGATGATGCGGACGTCCGGCCGCATCGTGCGGAGCGCGAGCACGGCGCCGCTGATCATCGAGCCGCCACCGATCGGGACGATGACGACGTCGGCGTCCGGCAGGTCTTCGGCGACTTCCATCGCGAACGTGCCGACGCCGGCGACGAGGAGCGGGTCGTTCGCCGGGTGGACGAAGCGCATGAGGTCGTTGCTGGCGCGGGCCTCCGCCTCCTCGCGCGCCTGATCGAAGTCCCTGCCGAACTCGACGAGCTCGGCGCCGAGCGCCGTCATGAGCGCGTTCTTCTCGGGGTTGTTGCCCTTCGGGACGTAGATCACGGCCCGGGCTCCGAAGGTCCGCGCGGCGTACGCGATGCTGAGGCCATGGTTGCCCCGGGTCGCGGTGATGATGCCCCGCGCGCGCTGCTTGTCCGAGAGGTTGGCGAAGAGGTTGACGCCGCCCCTGACTTTGAACGCACCGATGGGCAGGTGGTTCTCGTGCTTGACGTACGCATCGAACCCGCACCGCGCGGAGAGGAGCGGGTTGCGATAGAGCGGTGTCCGCTGGAGATAACGGTGCACCACCGGCCAGGCGCGAAGGATGTCCCGGAACGTCACGTCCTCGACAGCGTCGTCCATGCAGTTCTCCCCGGCGATCGGGCGAGTCTAACGGCTCGCGACGCGCTGCGCCATGGACATCGGGACCAGCAGCCCTGCACGTCTGAACAGGCCGCGTTTGCCATCCTCCGAGCGGCCTGATAACCCTTCCCCGCGTCATGGCGGCCGAGGAGACACCGCAGGAGGGCATCCGGACCCACCGCCCCCTCCCGTCCGTGGACATCCCCGTCCTGCGCGGGGATCGGCGTGCGAGCCGCACGCGGCACCTAGTGACCACGGCGGCCGTCGTCGCGGCGCTCGGAGGCGGCGCCGTCGCGGCCTTGTTCGTACCCGGTCTGCTCGATCGCAGCCCCGAGTCGGCGGTCTCGTCGGTCAGCGCGCCGGCGGTGCCGGCCGCCCTCGGCGCGTCCGCGGTGGACGGCGCGGCGGGTGCCGCGGTCCCCGCGCCCGGCGTGGCCGTCGCCGCGCCCCCGACGGCCGCCCTCGCCGCACCGCCGCGCCTCGACGCGGGCCCTCCCCCGACCGACGACGTCACGCCGACCTCCCCGGACGCGACGACCCGGCGGACGTTGTCGTTCGGGCGAGCCGGGGGCTTTCAGCCCGCGCTGCTCGCGGCGGGCTCGAGCCGCGACGAGGCCGAGCGCCTCACGGCTGCGCTCACGGGCGTGCTCGACTTCCGACGCTGCCACCCCGAAGACCAACTCACCTACGAGCGGGACGCCACCGGCGCGCTCGTCCGCTTCGAGTACCACGCTGACCGCACGCACATCTACGAGGCCGTCCGGCGCGGCCCCGGAGGGGCGCTCGTCGGCAGGCAGGTCGACGTGCCCATCCAGCGGGTCCGCGTCGCGAAGGGCGGCCACGTCTCCGGTTCGCTCGGCGACGCGCTCGATCACAACGGCCTCGGCCGCTCGCTCGTGGGCGTGTTCGTCGACGCGCTCGCGAGTCAGGTGAACTTCGGCACGCAGACGCGCGCCGGGGACGCCTTCCGCATCCTCGTCGACGAGGAGCGCATCCACGGCGAGTTCCTGCGCTACGGCACCGTGCACGCGCTCGAGTACACCGGCGCGCGCTCCGGGGCGCACCGCGCCTTCCATTTCACGCCGCGGGACGGCAGCGCGGAGTTCTTCGACGAGACGGGGCGCTCGATGCACGGCGGTTGGCTGCGCACCCCCGTCGCCTACGACCGCATCTCGTCCGTCTTCGACCCGCGGCGGATGCACCCCGTGTTGCGGCGCATCAAGCCCCACAACGGGGTCGACTACGCGGCGAGCAGCGGGACCCCGGTGTGGGCCGCGGCCGACGGCACGATCCTCTGGGCGGGCGAGCGCGGCCCCAACGGGAACCTCGTCGGCATCCGGCACGCCGACGGCTTCGAGTCCTACTACGCCCACCTCTCTCGGATCGAGCGGGGCATCCGCGTCGGCGCGACCGTGCGGCAGCGCCAGGTCATCGGCGCCGTCGGGACGACCGGGCGCTCCACGGGACCGCACCTGCACTTCGGGCTGCAGCGGCGCGGCCGGTTCGTCGACCCGGCCCGCCATCTGAACGGCCCCGGCCGGATGATGTCGTCCGGGTCGCTGCCGGCGTTCCGACGCGTGGCCCGGGAGCTCGCCGCAGAACTCGCCCACATCCCGCTCGCCGCGGCGCCGACGGACCGGGGCGCCCCGCCCCCCGCCGACACGTTCGACGGGGACGAGGACGACATCGACGTTCCGCGTGCGCGAGCGCGCTGACGCCCGCGCTGGCGTTCTCAGGATGCGCGGTCTAGTCTCGGCGCGCCGCGGGCCGACGCGGGGACGAGCGCGAGAATGAGGCCAGACAGAATCAGTGCGTCGATCGCGTGGGCCTTCGCCCTCGTGGCGGTGGTCATCGCCGTGTTCGCGGGGCTCTCGTCGTTCGGTATCTGGGATCCTTGGGAGCTCGGCGCGGCAGACGAGGCGCGACAAATCGCCGAGGGTGTGGCGGTCGCGCTGCGGGAGCCACCGCTCGCTGCGCACCTGGTGGCCGGGGGGTTCCGCACGTTCGGCGTGCACGAGTGGGCGGGGCGGTTGCCGCTCGGGCTCGCCGGCTTCGGCGCGCTGCTGCTCGGCGCCGGACTCGTGGCGCGGTTCGCCGGGGCGCGCGCGGGCGCCTACGCGCTGCTCGTCGCGGGGACGACGCCGCTCTTCCTCTTCAACGCACGGCAAATGCTTGGCCACGCGCCGACCTTCGCGGCGCACGCGCTCATCGCGCTCGCGGCGACGTCCGCCGTGTTCCTGCCGGCAGGCGCCGCGGCCGACGCGCGCGCCCGGGCCCGCGCGACGGGCCTCTGGATGCTGCTGCTCGCCGCGGGTGTGGCGCTCGGTACCGCGGCGGGCGGCGTGCTCGTCGGCGTGCTCCCGCCTCTCGGCGCCGTGGCGATCGCCGCAGGCCTCGAGGGCGTGACCCTCCGCCCGCGCCGCGACCCGTGGGCCGCGGGTGCTGCGTGGACGGTGACGGCGCTGGCCGTCGGCCTGGGCATGATGACCGCGGCCGCAGTCGCCGCGGATCAGGCCGGATACACGCACTGGCTCGGGGGCACCCCGCGCGGCGGGAACCCGCCCACGTTCGACCACGCGATCGACGCGCTCTTCCACGCGTTCGCACCTTGGAGCGCCGTCCTGCCGCTCGCCGTCGGCGCGATGCTCGTCGGCGCCCCGGTCGTGCCCGTCTCGGCGGAAGGCGATTCTGCCGCAGCCCGCGGCGACCGCCCCCTGCGCACGGTGCTCGTCGCCTGGGCGACGCTCGGCTACGCCGCCGAGACGCTCTTCGAGTCCCGCTATGGACCGACGACATTCATGCCGGTCGTCGCGCTCGGCGCGATGGTCGCGCTCTACCTCCGCGACCTCGAGCGCGGCGGCCGCGGCTCTTGGGGCGCCGGGCTCATCGTCGCGATGCTGACCGGGCTCGTGATCCGCGACTTCGCGCTCTTCCCGGGCACGCCGATCGAGGGCCTCGGCGCCGGCGAGATCACGGTCCCGGACGTCTTCAACACCGCCGCGTCGAACCCGATCCTCGTGCCGAAGCGCGCCTGGGCGGTCGTCCTCGGTGTGTTCGGGGCGCTCGCGTTCCTCGGAATCGGCGCCGACGCGGGGCGTCCGTCGCTCGAGCCCGCCGCGCCCTTTCGGTTGCTGCGCGCGCAGTGGCGGCGGCCGCTCGCCTTCAAGATCTGGATGGGCGGCGCCGGCGCGGTCTTCGCGGGGATCGTCGTGTTCGGGATCGTCTGCGCGGTCGGCGGCGAGCGCCTCGGCCTGACGTCGATCGTCGTGAAGTGGGGCAAGCGTCTGCTGCTCGTGCCGCTCGCTCTTCCCGTCGCGGCGCTCGGTATTTACGCCGTCCCGAGGCTGTGGGCGCGGCTCGGAGACCTACGCCTCTGGCCGGCCCTCTTCGCGGCGGCGCTCGTCGGCGTGTACGCGTCGCACGGCTACCTGCCGGCGCTCTCGGCGCATCTGTCTCCGCGCGAGGTCTACGACACCTACAACGCCGAAGCGCGCCCGGGCGAGCCGCTTGCGGAGTACCGCGTCGGTGGACGGTCAGCGGCCTACTACGCGCGCGGAGAAATCCGGGAGATCGCGAGTCAGCCCCTGCTCCTCGCCTGGCTCGCCGAGCCGGGGCGGCGCTGGGCTGCGTTCCCCGCCGACGAGCTCCCCGCGATCGACCGCGCCTTTCGCCAGCGCACGCAGCGCCACCTCTTCGTGGCGGACGCGCGCAGCGCGCGGGTGGTGCTCGTCGCGAGCGAGCCCGTGAGCGGCCGCGAGAACCAGAATTTCCTCGCGAAATACGTGCTCTCCGCGCCGCCCGCGGTGCAGCACCGGGTGGGGGCGTTCTTCGAGGACAAGATCGAGTTGGTCGGCTACGACCTCGATCTGCCGCACGGCAGCTACGTCGGCGCCGGCGAGTCGTTCAAGGTCACCTGGTACTGGCGCGCGCTGCGTGCCGTGCCCGGCGGGCAGAAGATCTTCCTCCACGTCGACGGGCAGGGGCAGCGGCTCAACGGCGATCACGAGCCGGTGGACGACAAATACCCCACGCGACTCTGGGATGTCGGCGACGTCGTGGCCGACGTGCAGGTTCTCGCGGTGCCAGCCAATTACCGTCCGGGCGAGTACACGATGTACATCGGCTTCTACAGCGGTGAATCGCGGCTCGCGATCGTTCGCGGCCCGAAGGACGACGCCAACCGCGTCCCCGCGGGCACCGTGCGCGTCCGGTGAGTCCCCCAGCCGACGAAGACAGCCCGGGCGGCTCGCCGGCCGACCGACGCCGCCTCGCACGCTGTGACGCGTCGATTCAGATCGACTACGCGAGCGGCGACACCTTTCTCTTCTCGTACATCACCAACATCAGCGAGATGGGCATCTTCGTCCGCTCGGAGGCCCGTGCCCCGCGCGGAACGTCGCTCACGCTGCGCTTCGCCGCCCCGGACGGCGCAGCGCTCGAGCTCCCCGGGGTCGTGGCGTGGGTGAACCCGCTGCGACCGGGCGGCGGAAACCCGAATCCGGGCATGGGGATCCGCTTTCTCGAGCTGGGTCCGGCGACGCGGGAGGGACTCGTCGCGCTGGTGCGGACGGTCGCCTACCTGCGAGACGAGGACACGACGCGCCCGGACTGAACGGGCGCAATGTCGCATCCCACGCGGGCGCCCCCGTCAGTGACGCAGCGCCGCCACCGGATGGCGCACGATGGTCTTGCAGCGAATGAAGCGCGGCGCCTCCGCGAAGCGCGGCGTCTCGGCAGAAAGCGGCGCCTCAGCGGCGCGCGCCGTGACCGCGGGCGCGGCCGTCACGCGGGTGGCCGGACCAGGCGAGAGGAACCACGTCTCCATCTCCCGCAGCGCGTCGAGGTCGTCGACGGGGTTGGCGACCGACGCGACGGGCGTCATCGAGAGCGTCCGCGGGTCGGACGCATCGTCGATCGACGCGGACACGTCGATCGGCTCGGGACTCGCCGCAGCGAGGCGCGACGCGCGAAGCGGCGGCGGGAGGCCGTGGAGCGCGGCGGCGAGAATCTCCCACTCCGACGGACTCGCGTCGAAGGCGACGCCCATGCCGACCGCGCCCGAGCCGTCCGGCGCATCACCCTGGTGCGCCTGCACGACGCGCGCGGGGAGCACGAGCGCGCCATGCTCGGGGTCGGCGCCCGGCGGCACGATCGACACGAGGAGCGCCGCGCCCAATGCGAGCGGCTGCGGCGTCTCGATCCAGGCGCCGAACGGCGACAGGTCGGTGACACGAAGCCGCGTCCGGCTGCCCCCATCCCATGCGAGGACGTCGCAGAAGAGCGCGACCGAGCGCCGCAGCGCGCGACGCTCCCCGGACTCGACGGCGGACGGGACGGAGCAGACAGTGTCGGGTGAGGGAGCGACGGGACGATTCAAGGCGACCTCCAGCGTGGGACGCCTTCGACTATCGGATGGCCTCGCGAACGACTCCAAATTTGTGGTCAACAATTTCGCGCCTGCGACCCGTCGGGCGACGCGCCGGCCGCTGCCTCCACCCTCCAAACGCGCGCCGCGCGACGGCACGCGGGGCACGTCGTACGCGGTGTCGAGCGCTTGTCGGCCGACGCGTGGTGGGCCGCTCGCGACGACGCGCGGCTACACGTGGACGGCAGCCGCCGAGTCGATCACGTAGCCGGTACCACCCCACGCGCCGGGTATCGCGCGCAGGGACGTCGCGTCGAGCTCGTAGACCCAGAAGGACTGGTGGTGCCCATCGGTGGCGCTCCCGGCACCGAAGATCGGCGGACGCGAGGCGGTGGCCGGCAGGGAAAAACGCTCGTGCAGATGCCCGTGGAGCAGGGCCGTCCGCGGGCGCCCTCCGATCGCAGCGAGCAGCGCATCCGCGTTGACCAGCCCGTGCCACACGCGGTCCGGCGAGCCATCGGCGCGGAGCGGCGCGTAGTGCGTCGCGACGAGGACGAAGCGGTCCGCGAGGCGCCGGTCGGCAAGCACGCGCCGCAGCGCAGCGAGTTGCAAGGGCGGGACGCGACCGCTCGAGCGCCAGAGCTGCGGGTTGGGGCGCGCGCTGTCGACGCAGACGACGGCGACCTCGTCACCCAGCCAGCGCACGAGCGGCCACGGGCCGTCCACGGCGTGCTCCGGTGCGTCGCTCGCGAGCAAATCCGCGAACGCACGCTCGAAGCGGCCTCCGCGCCCCCCGGGCTCGACGTAGACGTCGTGGTTGCCGGGCACCGTCGCGAAACCAAGCCGACGCGTGGTGAGCGGCGCTGTCGCGCGGCGCGCCAACGCGAGCTCCTCCACGGTGCCGAGCGCGGTGTAGTCGCCCGTCACGACGACGGCGTCGACGCCCGCCTCCTCGGCGAACGCGCAGAGCGCCGCGACGCGCGCGTGCGCGTCCGCGAAGCGGCGACCACGGCGCAGCGCGAGGTTCGCGGCGCCGAGCAGACGCTTCGGTGCGAGGTCCGCGCGCGGCAGCGTCGAGAGCGGCACGCCGAGGTGGAGATCGCTGCAGTGCAGGACGCGGATCACGCCACGCGACCATAGCAGCGCTCAGCCCTGAGCTGGAAGCCAGCCCGACGTGCGCGGCGATCCCCAAACGCCGCGCGGAGCTCGACAGGTCCTCCGAGCGCGGTGCGTGGGCCCGCGGCCCCCGCGACGACGTGCTCAGCGCGACGCGGCGACGAGCGATGCGAGCAGCGCGTCGAAGGCCGCGCGACCGCGGTCGACCGTCGCCGGCGGGCCGCTCAGCTTGAAGAAGACGAGGCCCTCCGGGCCTTCCACGATCGCGCCGAGAAGCCGCGCGCGCTGGAGCCGGGGCGGGCTGCGGCGCACCGGGCATGCCCGTGGACATCTGGCCCTCCGCCTCGACGACCGTGACCGGCAGCGCGCCCACGCGCCGTGTCGTCGTGCGGGCCTCGACCGGCTCGCCACGCTCCGTGCGGAGCTGGCCCGCCCAGCGCGCGACGTTGTCCGCGACGCTGCCGCCCATCCCCGGGCCGAAGTGGAACACCGTCAGCACGGCCTCTTCGTCACCCTCTCCAGCGATGGCATACTCGGCCGCGCGCATCGGTACCGCAGGGCGGCGCGCCACGAGCGGGGGAGCCGCGGACCACGAGAGCCCGCCGGCGCGGGCGGACACCTCAGCCCCCGTGGCGGGCACAAGCGGCGTCGCCGGGGCTGCGGGCGCGGGAAGCGCGGCAGGCGCTGACGCCGACGGGGGCGACGGGTTCGCTCGCGTGCGCGTGCGGCGCCGGCTCCGCGATGAGGCCGCTCACCTCGGCCTCGCTCACCGGCTCGTAGCCCCGAGTGCACGCGCCGCCGAGCAGACCGACGAGACAGAGGCTGCGCGGGAGCACCCACGCGCGACGAAAGAAGGTCGACATGTCGACGGCTCTAGCGCGGAACCCACGGTCGCGCGACGCCCTGCGGCGCTCAGGGGAACATGCCGACGCGCGGCAGGCCCTCGCCCTCATCGAAGCCGAAGCGCACGTTGAAGCACTGGACGGCCTGGCCCGCGGCGCCCTTGCCGAGGTTGTCGAGCGTCGCCTGCGCGACGATCGTCCCGGTGCGCGGGTCCCGGGCGTACGCGACGTGCGCGCGCGCGCTGCCGCGCACCCAGAGCGTGTCGGGATGACTCCCCGGCGGCAGCACCGCGACGACCGGCGAGTCGGCGTAGAGGGACTGCGCGGCCTCCGTGCACGCCGCGGCGGTGACGTCGTCGCGGGTGGCGCTCGCGTAGGCCGTCGCGAGGATCCCGCGCGTCATCGGGATGAGGTGAGGGGTGAAGACGAGGCGCACGGGGACACCGGCGACGCCCGACAGCTCCTGCTCGATCTCGGGCGTGTGCCGGTGCTGCCCGGCGACCTTGTAGGCGCGGACGCCTTCGCTCGTCTCGGGGAAGTGCGTGTTGGGGAGCGGCGACCGACCGGCGCCGGACACGCCCGTCTTCGCGTCGATCACGAGGCCCGTCGTGCGCGCGAGTCCTGCGCGGAGCAGCGGCGCGAGCGCGAGGGTGCTCGCCGTCGGGAAGCAGCCCGGCACCGCGATCAAATCCGCGCGCCGCAGTGCCTCGCGGTGCAGCTCGGGCAGGCCGTACACCGCCTCGGCAGCGAGCTCGGGCGCGTGGTCTTCGCCGTACCATTCGCGGTGCACGGCGCGATCGCGAAGGCGGAAATCGGCGCTCAGATCGAGCACGACGACACCGCGGGCCCGCAGCGCCTTCGCGACGATGGCGGCCGCGCCGTGGGGCAGCGCGAGGAAGGCGGTGTCGGCGTGGGCCGCGACGTCATCCGCATCGAAGGCGGCGATCGTCCCGTCGAGCACGCCGTGGAACGCAGGCAGCACCTGCGCGATCGGCTGCCCGGCCTTCCCGTGACCGACGATCCGCGTCACCGCGACGCGCGGATGCGCGCAGAGAAGGCGCAGCAGCTCCGCGCCCGTGTAACCCGTCGCCCCGATGACCGCGACCCGTCGCTCGCCCATCGCCCCTCCGATGCCGTGACATCCACCCAGCGCGCGCGACCCGCTCCCCGACCGCGCGCACGACCTCGAGCGCGCCCCGTGCGACGCGCGCGCAATCCATCCCAACTGGACTGCTCCAACGCAAACGACCCGGGATCCGCGAGGGACCCGGGCCGAGTGTGAAGAGCCGCGATGAAATCGCGGACCCGCGCGATCAGCGCTTGCTGAACTGGAACTTGCGACGCGCTCCGGGCTGGCCGGCCTTCTTGCGCTCGACCTTGCGCGAGTCGCGCGTCAGGAAGCCCGCCTTTTTGAGGGTCGGGCGGAGGTCGGCATCGACGTTCAGGAGGGCGCGCGAGATGCCGTGGCGCACGGCCTCGGCCTGGGCGCTCACGCCGCCGCCGCAGACGTTCGCTTCGACGTCGAACTTGCCGACCTTCTCGACGGCCTCGAAGGCCTGCGCGACGACCATCTGCGAGGTCTCGCGGGGGAAGTAGTCGGGGAGCGTGCGGCCGTTCACCGTCACCGTGCCGGTGCCGCTCTTGAGGAAGACGCGCGCGATCGCGCACTTGCGCTTGCCGGTGCCGTAGAAGCGGGAATCAATCGTGGCCGGGGGCATCGTGGTCTCGTCTCGTCAGGGGATGGCGGGTTCGGGGGAGGTTCAGGCCGGAAGCGGCGCGGGCTGCTGCGCCGTGTGCGGGTGCGTCGGGCCGGCGTAGACCTTCAGCTTGCCGTGCATCTGACGGCCGAGGACGTTCTTCGGGAGCATGCCCTTCACGGCCTTCTCGATGATGAACTCCGGCTTGCGCTGGATGAGGAGGCGGTAGGACTCCTGCTTGAAGCCCGTCGGGATGCCGGAGTGGCGGTAGTAGAACTTACCGTCGAGTTTGTTGCCGGTGAGGCCGACCTTCTCGGCGTTCACGACGATGACGAAGTCGCCCGTGTCGACGCTCGGCGTGTATTCCGGCTTGTTCTTGCCGCGAAGTACCGAGGCGATGCGCGACGCCAGCCGACCGAGGGGGATGCCCGCCGCGTCGACCACGAACCAGCGATGCGTGACTTCGAGGGGCTTCGCGAGGAAGCTGGCGTTCGGCTGGGAGGCCGTGGCGGCGCGGGTCGGAGTGCTCATCGTCGTCTTGCTTCTCGTCGGGGCGCCGACTTCGGCGCGTGGCTTCGGAGCGGGAATTCCCGAGGGGGCGCCGGGTCGGGGCGCGGCCTTCGGGAGATGCGCCCCGGTGGGGGGCGCGAAGGGAGCGGAGATGTACGCCGGGGGTCCGGAGGTGTCAAGCGTTGGAGGCGGGGCGGGACGGGGCGCGCCGGGCGGGCCGCGGGGCGTTTGTATCGCCGCGCGGGGTGCACCGTCTATGCTCGCACACGCATGGCGGGGCGCGATGTCCCGTGAGGAGAACCCGATGACGCGCGACGCACGGACGCCGATGGTGTTGTTTTCGCTGACGATGGCGCTGATCTGCGCGCAGTCATCGGTCGGCCAGGCCGCGCCCCGGAGCACGATCGTGGAGCCCGTGCGCGCGACGCAGGCGCGTGGCCGTATCGCCTGTCGCATCACCGAGAACGGGGGCGCCGCCTCCGGGACTGTGGCGATCCGGAAGGACGGTCAGGAGATCGCGACCGGCACCTGCGGGGAGCCCGTGGGGGTGCCGTCGGGCAGTTATGAGGTCGTGCTCGGGCTGGACGGCGCGCTCGACCGACCCGTCAAGACGGTCGAGGTCACCGTCGCCCCGGGCGGCACGGCGACGGCCGCGGCCGACTTCCAGACGGCGATCCTCGAGGTACGCATCGAAGCTGAGGGGCGCCGCGCCGCCGGGATGGCGACGATCTTCCGCAACGGCGAGCGGGTCGGCACGCTCGGGAGCGGCGTGTCAGGCCACCTCAGCGCGGGCACGTACGACATCGTCGCGCGCTACCGCGGCGCCGAGCAGCGCTTCGACGCCGTCACGCTCGCGCCCGCCGAGCGCCGCTCGCTCGCGGCGACCTTCTAGCCACACTGCGAACCTCCGACGCCGCGGACCGCGCTGGACCGCGGGGGCCTCTCGCCAGCCCCCTCGACGCGGCTGCACCGGCGAATCGCGCGTCGGGTGTTACCTTCGCGCCGCCATGCCGAGCGCGCGCGAGGACGAGCAGCACCCGAAACCGGGGTCGGAGGACGCGGGGACGGGTCGCTCCATGACCGCGGTGGAGTCCCGCGCGCGCGATCCCCAATCGAGCGCGCGCCACGGCGCCTACGAGCCGAACGGCATCCTGCGCTGGCTCTACCGGCGCTTTTTCTCGCACATCCACGTCGACGAGACCTGGAGCGAGGCGGTGCAGAGCGCGGCGCGGCGCGGGGTCGTCGTCTACGTGATGCGCTCGCTCTCGGTGCTCGATTTCCTCTGCCTCGACTGGCTCGTGAAGCAGCTCGGGCTGCCGCTCGTGCGATTCGTGAACGATCTTGGCCTGTGGATCCTCGAGCCCTTCGGCAAGGGCGAGCGCAGGCTGCGTCTGCGGCGGCAGATCCCCGAAGACAAGGCGCTCGCCTCGGTGGTCGGCGCGCGGGCGAGCGCCCTGCTCTTCCTCCGCCAGCCGCCGGGGATCGGCCGCGACGAGCGCAAGGGCGCGCGCATCGAGGTGGACCTCATCCGCACGCTCGTCGAG
The DNA here is from genome assembly GCA_964202905.1 of Polyangiales bacterium. Lineage (GTDB taxonomy): Bacteria > Myxococcota_A > Polyangia > Polyangiales > JADJQN01 > CAIUAC01. Next base: position 150,064 of record CAXNJO010000008.1, on the reverse strand, counting down.
ACGCAGCGCAGCCTCGATCGGCCGATCCTGCTGCTGCCGCAGACGTTCGTCTGGTCGAAGCTGCCGCCGAAGAAACAGCGCACGCTCGTCGACCTCGTCTTCGGTCCGACCGAGTGGCCGGGGCAGATCCGCGTGTTCTTCCAGTTCCTGCTCAACCACCGCAACGCGCTGCTGCGCACGGGTGAGCCCTTCGATCTCAAGGCGTTTCTCGAGGCGCATCAGGATCTCACCGACGGCGAGGCGGCCGACAAGGTGCGCTACGCGCTGCTGCGCCGGATCGAGCGCGAACGCGCGATCGTGATCGGACCGAGCGCAAAGACGCCGTTCCGGATCCGCGAGGAGATCCTGCGCAGCCCCCGCGTCCGCAAGCACATCGAGAGCGCGGCGCGCGCCGCGAAGAAGAGCGTCGCGGCGACGACGCGGGAGGCCGACGCGGAGCTGCGCCGGCTCTGCGCGGCACCCGATCCGACGGTCACTGCGCTCTTCCACCGCGTGCTCGATTGGATCTGGCACCGGATCTACGACGGGCTCGTCATCGACAAGGAAGGCCTCGAGCGCGTCCGCGCCGCCGCGCGCACCGGGAACCTCGTGCTCGTACCGAGCCACAAGAGCCACGTCGACTACCTGGTGCTCTCGGACGTCTTCTACGCGAACGCGCTCTCGACCCCGCTCATCGCCGCGGGCGACAACCTCGGATTCTGGCCGATCGGCCCGATCTTCCGGCGCGGCGGGGCGTTCTTCATCAAGCGCAGCTTCAAGGGCAAGAAGCTCTATGCGGCGCTCGTCGATGCGTACATCCGCAAGGTGATGGTCGAGGGTTTCTCGATCGAGCTCTTCGTCGAGGGTGGCCGCTCGCGCACGGGCAAGCTCCTGCCGCCGAAGCTCGGGCTGCTCTCGATGATCGTCGACGCGGCGCTCGAGCTGCGGCAGCGGCCGACCTACTTCGTGCCGATCAGCGTGGGCTACGAGCGCATCATCGAAGAGCGGTCGTACGTGCACGAGCTCGGCGGCGGCGAAAAGGCGAAGGAGAACGTCGGCGGGCTGCTCAACTCCTCGAAGGTGCTGCGCTCGCGCTACGGGAGGCTTTACATCCAGTTCGGCGAGGTGCTGCGCTTCGAGGACATCGTGCGCGAGGTCGCGGACGGCGACACGGCAAACACCGAGCCGGGGCGCGCGCTCGGCCCGGCGCAGCGGCGCGCGCTCGTGCAGCGCGTGGCGCATCAGATCACGCACGAGATCGATCGCGTGACGGTCGCGACCCCGGCGGCGCTCGTCGCGACCGCGCTGCTCACCAACCGCCACCGTGGGATCGTCGAGCGCGACCTGGTCGCCGAGGCGCGCACGATCCTCGCGAGCCTCGAGCGGCTCGGCGCGCCGCTCGCGCCCTCGATCCTCGACGAGGCGGGGCAGCTCCGCGAGGAGGCGGTGCGCGAGACGATCCGCCTCTTTCTCGACGGCAAGCTCATCGTCGCGCACGCGCCCGACGCGAGCCACGCCGCGGCGCCGATCTACAGCGTCCCCGAGGAGCGTCGCATCGCCCTCGAATACTACAAGAACAACATCCTGCACTTCTTCGTTCCGAACGCGCTCATCGCCGCGGCGCTGCGCGGCGGCGAGGCCGACCCCGTCGCGGAGGACGTGCTGAAGGAGCGCGTCCGCTCGCTGTCACGCCTCTTCAAGTACGAGTTCATGTACCGCGCGGACGCGCCATTCGATGCCATCTTCGAAGATGCCATCGCGACGCTCGTCGGAGCGGGCGAGCTCGAGCGCGAAGCCGGGCACATCCGCGCGGCGAGCGGGCGCGGCGGACAGCGGATCGCCACGTACGCGGAGCTCCTGCGCACTTACTTCGAGAGTTACCGCGTCGCCCTTCGCGGCGTCGAGCTGCTCCTCGAAGCGCCGCTCGGACGCAAGGAGTGGTTGAAGCGCACGCTCGCGATCGGCCAGCGCATGTACCTCGCGGGCGAGCTGGAGCGCCGCGAGTCGATCTCCCGGCCGAAGCTCGAGACCGCGATCCAGGCGCTCCGGGACCATGGTGTCATCGCGCTCGGCGAGCTCGACACGCTCAAGCCCGGCGCCGAGGCCGGCTCGCTCGCCGAGATCCGGGCGTTTGGCGATCGGCTCGCGAGCCACACGGCCTGACGGCACGCACCGCGCGCGACGGACGCCGGATGTCGCGCATGGCCAGCCCGGCGGCCGCCGGCGAGCGCCGCACCCGGCCGTGATAGCGTCGCGCGCATGTCCGCCTCCCTCGAGATGAGCGCCACGGCGCAGAGCCGCTCCGCCACCCCGCACCCGCGCCTCGACGCGCTGCTCACCGGTCTCGCCGCCAAGGCCACGCCGTTCGCGCGGCTCTCGATCCCCGCGAAGGCGCGCCTGCTGCGCGCGTGCGTGGACGCGACGCTCGCGGAGGCGCGCGCATGGACGACGGCAGCGGTCACCGCGAAGGGGCTGTCGCTCGACGCGCCGCACGCCTTCGAGGAGTGGGCCGGCGGCCCGATGACGACGGTGCGCAACCTGCGCCTGCTCGCGGAGATGCTCGACGCGATCGACGCGGGCGGGCGCGTGACGCTCGAGGACTGGCGCTTCTCGACGGCCGCCGACGGCGCGACGCAGGTGCGCGTGTTCCCGAACGGCGCCATGGACAAGGCGCTCTACGCAGGCTTCACGGCCGACGTGCGGATGGAGCGCGGCCTCGGGCCGGCGGACGTGAGGGAGAAGGCGGGCTCGTTCTACCGGCAGAAGTCCCCCGCGGGGCGCGTCTCGCTCGTGCTCGGCGCGGGCAACGTGGCGTCGATCGCGCCGATGGACGCGCTCTACAAGATGTTCGTCGAGGGCAGCGTCTGCCTCGTGAAGATGAACCCCGTGAACGAGTACCTCGAGCCGCACTACGAGCGCGCGCTCGCGCCGCTGATCGAGGCGGGTTACCTGCGCTTCGTGCGGGGCGGCGGCGCGGAGGGCGGCTATCTCTGCACGCACGCGCTCGTCGACGACGTGCACATCACGGGCTCCGACCGCACGCACGACCTCATCGTGTGGGGGCCGCCCGGGCCCGATCGCGAGCGCCGCAAAGCAGCCCACGATCCGCTGCTGAAGAAGCCGATCTCGAGCGAACTCGGGTGCGTGACGCCGGTGGTCGTGGTGCCGGGCACGTTCAGCGACGCGGAGCTGCAGTTCGTCGCCGAGAACATCGCGTCGATGGTCACCAACAACGCGAGCTGCAACTGCAACGCGGGCAAGATGATCGTGACCGCCGCGGGTTGGCCGCAGCGCGCGGATCTGCTCGCGCGCGTCCGCTCCGTCCTCGCGCAGCAGCCGCCGCGCAAGGCCTACTACCCGGGCGCGTTCGATCGCTGGAAGGCGCTCACCGAGGGGCGCGCCGCGGTCGAGAAGCTCGGCGACGCGGGGGCGGATCAGCTCCCGTGGACGCTCGTCTTCGGGCTCGACGCGGACGATGCGGGCGAAGCCCTGTTCGTCACCGAGCCGTTCTGTCCGATCCTCAGCGAGACGAGCCTCCCCGAGACGGACGCGGCGGCCTTCCTCGATGCGGCCACGACGTTCTGCAACGAGCGCCTGTGGGGGACGCTGAGCGCGATCGTCTTCATCCACCCGAAGACGCAGGCGCGCGCGGACGCGGGCGCGGCGCTCGAGCGGAGCATCGCGGCGCTGCGCTACGGCGCGGTCGGCGTGAACGCCTGGACGGGGCTCGTCTACGGCCTCGTCACGCCGCCGTGGGGCGCGCACCCGAGCTCGACCCCGGAGGACATCCAGGGCGGGCTCGGCTGGGTGCACAACACGTTCATGCTCGAGGGCATCGAGAAGTGCGTGCTGCGCGCGCCGCTCACCTCGTCACCGAAGCCGCCCTGGTTCGTCACGCACGGCAACGCGCACCGCGTGGGCGAGAAGCTCGTCGATCTCGAGGCGCATCCGAGCTGGCTGAAGGTGCCCGGCGTCGCGCTCGGCGTGCTCAAGGGCAGCTGACGCGCGCGGGGCGCCCGATACGCAATCCGACTGCTGTTGCATCTGCCTCGCGAATGCAACGCATCGGAAGCGCGGCGCCTCGTCGCGGCGGCGTCACCGCTCAGTCACTGCCGCGCCCCCAGTGGGTGCACGCCGTGCGCACGACGCACGAGGCGCACTTGGCCTCGTCGCGGCGGCTCGGGCAGCTCCGCGACACCCCGAGGTGACAGAGCGCGAAGTCGTATTTCACCGGGTCGCCCGCGTCGAAGCGACGCAAGACCGCGGTGATCTCCTCGGCCGTGCGCCACGAGGCGTCGTTGCGGCGCGTGAGCCCGAGGTTGCGCGCGATGCGGTGTACGTGGGTGTCCACCGGGATGACGAGCGCCGACGCGGGCACGTCCCAGAGGCCGAGATCGACGCCGTCCGTCGGGGCGCACCATCCAGCGCAGCCAGAGCAGGAGACGTTTGCTCGCGCTGCCCTTGCGCGGGTCGGGGACGAGGTGCGCGAGGCCGCGCGAGGGCGTCGCGCCATCGGCGAGCGCGCCGCCGCGCAGCGCGTCCGCGAGGTCGGCGAGGGCTTCGCGCAACGCGCCATGCGCGCGGAACCGCGCCGCGAAATAGGCGCCGAGCGTGCCGTGCACGCGCCGCAGCGCGCCTGCCGACGCCAGCATGCGGGCGACGTCCCGGCCGCGGTAGACCCGGTGCACGAAGCCGTCGAGGCGTGCCGCGAGGGCGGGCTCGTCGAGCGTGTCGACGGCGCGGGCCGGTGCGTCCCCGAGCGCGGCGAGCACCCGCGCGATGCTGGCGCGGATCGACTTCACCTGTCCGAACGCGAGGGTCGCGGCGAGCAGGGCGACGACCTCGCGATCCGCGGGCGCCGCGCGGTGCACGAAGCCGAGCGGATCGGCCGCGAGATGCGTAGAGACCTCGCTCGTGGCGACGAGGACGTCGAGCCGCTCGCGCACGCGCGCCATTCGGGGCATGAGCGGGCGCATGTTCCGCGTTATAGAAGCGCCGATGAGGCGCCTCAAGCAGCCCACGACGCTCGCCGCGCTCTGCGCAGCCCTCTGCGTCGTCGGCGCCGCACCGGGGCCCGCTGCGGCGGCGCCCCGCTTCGTGAAGGGGCCGTATCTGATGGACGTGCGGCCTGACTCGGTCGCGCTTCTCTTCGAGCTCGACGCGCCGGCGCCTGCCGTCGTCGTCGCGCGCGAGGCCTCGGGCGCGGCGCATCGCTACGAGGCGGGCGCGTCCGTGTGGCACGAGATCGTGCTGCGCGATCTGCCGCCCGGCACGCGCCACACCTGGGAGGTGCAGCTCGGCGGCGGTGGGAGCGGGCGCGCGCGCGGCCGCTTCGTGACGGCGCCGGAGCCGGGCACGACGGCCTCCGCGCGCTTCCTCGTCTACGGCGACGCGCGGACGGATGCGGCCGCACACCAGCGGATCGTGCGCCGCATGCGCGAGGAGGACGCCGACTTCGTCGTGCACACGGGTGACATGCTCGCGGACGGTCGGGACCCGGCCGATTGGCAGGCGTACTTCGACGCGTCGGGTCCGCTCTACGCGGAGTTGCCCGTGTTCCCGACGCTCGGCAACCACGAGGCGCGCGCGGGCGGCGAGGGACTCCCGGCATATCGCCGCCACGTGCGCACGCGCGAGGGCCCCGGAGACGAGGCGTTTTACGCGTTCGATCACGGGCCGGTGCGCGTGCTCGTGCTCGACTCCAACCAGTCGTTCGACGAGGGGACGCCGCAGCGCGCGTGGCTCGAGGCGGAGGTGTCGCGGGCCCACGCGCCGGATGCGCCGGCGCACCTCTTCGCCGCCGTGCACCACGGACCGTATTCGAGCGGCGCGCACGGTTCGAACCCGGCGATCGCCGGCACGCGCGTCGAGGCGCTGCTCCGCGAGGCGGGCGTCGAGGTGGTGTTCGAGGGCCACGATCACGCCTACGAGCGCGGCGACGCGGCGGGTCTGAAATACATCCTCTCGGGCGGCGCGGGCGCACCGCTCTACGTGACGAACGAGCGCCTCCCCTCGCAGCTCGCCTTCGAGCCCGCGCACCACTTCGTCCGCGTGGTCGTCGAAGGACCGGCGGTGACGATCACCGCGATCCGCAAGGACGGCAGCGTGCTCGACGCGTGCGGCTTCGTGGAGGGCGGGCCGTGGCGGTGCGGGGGCGGATCGGGCGGGGGACGCGGGCGCGTCGTGGACATGCCGCTCGGCGTCGTCGAAGCGATCGTGCGGTTCTGGCCGCAGGCCGCGGGGCTCCTCGCGGCGGCGCTCGTGATCATGCTCGGCGTGCGGCGCGCGCGGGCCGCGCGCAGGCGCCCCGGGGAGCGCCGCTGATGGGTCCGCGCGGGACGCGTCACGCGGGCGCCGTGGCGTTCGTCGCGCTCATCGCCGCGTGTGGCGGGCCCGCGAACGGCGGCGTCGGGACGAGCCACGCGCCGCGCGAGGCCGAGCCGCTCGAGCTCGCGCTCCGCACGACTGAAGGGTCGTTCATCGAGGTCGGCGCCATGGGCGGGCGCCCCGTCGTGCTCTTCTTCTTCGCGACGTTCGACGCGCTCTCGCAGGCCGCGACGCGGCCACTCGCCCGGTTCGCGCGCCTGCACGGGGCGGACGTGCACGTCGTCGCCGTCGCCGTGCAGCCCGACGCGGCGGCGCTCGCGGGTGCGTGGGCCGAGGCGCTCGGTGTCGCCTTCACCGTGGCGTACGAGCCCGAGCCGCGCGTGCTCGCGGGTCGCACGGCGCTCGGCACGCTCGCGGGTGTGCCGACCCTCGTGGTGCTCGACGCCGAGGGCCACATCGTCGCGAGGCACACCGGGTTCGCCAGCGAGACCAAGCTCGAGCGGCTGCTCGAGCACGCCCGCTAGTTCTCGAGCCCCTGCTCTTCCCAGATCGCGTGCAGCGAGGGCCCGAGCCGCGCGACGACGAGCGCCTCGACGTCCTCGGCGGTCGCGAGCCCGAGCGCCTCCCGCGCGATCGCGCGGACCTCGTCCGCGTCGAGGGCGGCGATCACCGCGCGCGCGAGCGGGATCTGCGGGAGCGGCATCCCGAGCGCCGTGTACCCGAGGCCGATCGCGAGGGGGAGCGTCCTCGGATCGCCGGCCATGTCCCCGCACATCGCCAGCGGGACGCCACGCGCCGCGGCGGCGCGCGCCGTCGCGTCGAGCAGCCGCAGGACGGCGGGATCGTGCGCCCGAGCGAGGGCTGCGAGCCGCGGATCACCGCGATCGACGGCGAGCGCGTACTGCACGAGATCGTTGGTGCCGACGCTGAAGAAGTCGCACTCGCGCGCGAGCGCGTCGGCCATCAGCGCGGCCGAGGGCACCTCGATCATCGCGCCCACCGGCACGCGGCGATGCGGCAAGCCGTCGGCCGCGAGCTCGTGCACGGCACGCTCGACGAGGGACCGCGCGGCGCGGAGATCCGCGACCCCCGCGACCATCGGGAACATGAGGCGCACATCGCCTTCGACCGCGGCGCGCAGGATCGCGCGGAGCTGTGTGCGGAAGAGGTCCGGGCGCGTGAGCGCGAGGCGCAGGCCGCGCAGACCGAGCGCGGGGTTCGCGGCGCGCAGCGGCTCGCTCGCAACCGCGAGTTTGTCGGCGCCGAGGTCGAACGTGCGGATGACGAGCGGCTGCGGGCCGAGCGCACGCGCGGCCTCCGCGTAGAGCCGCGCCTGCGCGTCCTCGTCGGGCGGCTCGGCATGACCCAGGTAGAGGTACTCGGTGCGGAAAAGCGCGACCCCCGCGGCGCCCTCGCGCACCGCATGCGCCGCCTCCGCCGCCTGCTCGACGTTGGCGCCGAGCGCGATCGTGAGCCCGTCGCGCGTCGCGCACCCCGCGTCGCGGTGCGCACGCAGGCGCCCACGGAAGTGGCCATAGCGGCGGGCGCGCTCGTCGGCGCCGCGCGTCGCGGCCTCGTCGGGGTCGACGCGCACCTCGCCACGCAGCGCGTCGACGACGACACGCGCGCCCTGCGGGACGCGACGCACCGCGTCCGCGACACCGACGACCACGGGGACCTGCAGCGTGCGCGCGAGGATCGCCGTGTGACTCGTCGGGCTGCCGAGCTCGAGCACGAGGCCCGCGACCTGCGCGCGCAGGAGCGCCACGGCCTCCGCGGCGCCCAGATCGTGCGCGACGATCACGGAGCCCGCCGGCACCACCGGCGACGTCCCGCCGCGCCCGAGCAGCGCGCGCACGATCCGGTCGCCGACGTGCGCGACGTCCGCGGCGCGCTCACGCAGATACGGATCGCGCACCGCGGAGAGCTGCGCGCAGAGCGCATCGACGGTGTCGCGCACGGCCCACTCGGCGCCCTTGCGCTCGTCGCGGATCGCGCGCTCGCAGCCGGCGACGAGGAGCGGATCCCGGTGCATCGCGAGGTACGCGTCGAGCATGGGGCGGAGCGCGACCGCGGCCTCGTGCGGCGTGGTCGCCGCGAGCGACTCGAGCTCGGACGCCGCCGCGTCGAGCGCGACGCGCAGCCGTGAGAGCTCGCGCGGCACGTCGGCTTCGTCGAGCCGCGCGCGGGCGATCGGCAGGGGCCGACCATCGAGCACGTGCGCCGGGCCGAGCGCGATCCCGGGCGCGGCCGCGACGCCGCGCAGACAGCGTTCGTCGGCCTGAGCGCGGGCGCTCAACGCTCCTCGCCGAAGCGCGCCGCGATGAGCGCGCCGATGGCCGCGACGGCCTCGGCCGCGTCCGCGCCGCGCGCGCGGATCGTGACGTGCGTGCCCCGCGCGCCGCAGAGCAGGAGCACGCCCATCACGCTCTTGGCGTTCACGCACTGCCCGTCCTTCGCGGCCTCGACGTGCGCGGCGAAGCGCCCCGCGAGCTGCACGAGCTTCGCGGCCGCGCGCGCGTGGAGCCCGAGGTGGTTCACGATCTCGAACGTCGCCTCGGCGACCGCGTCCGCGTCCTCCATCCCGCCTCAGCGCGCCGCGTCGCGATGCACCACGGCGATCTCCCGCGCGCGCTCGAAGAGACGCCCGAGCTCGCCCGCGACCGCGACGCTGCGGTGCTTGCCGCCGGTGCAACCGACCGCGATCGTGAGGTACGCCTTCCCCTCGCGCTCGTAGCGCGGGAGCATGCGCGAGAGCATGCGCTCGAGGTCGCCGAGCAGCTCCTGTGTCTCCGGCGCGCCGAGCACGAAGGCGGCGACGTCCGGGTCCTGACCGGTCTTCGGACGCAGCTCGGGGACGAAGTGCGGGTTGGGCAGGTAGCGCAGATCGAAGACGAGGTCCGCGTCGACGGGGAGCCCGTATTTGAAGCCGAACGACACGAACCGCGTGACCATGCGCGGGCGTCCGCCCGTGCGCGCGACGAGGTCGACGAGGAGGCGCCGGAGGTCGTGGACGTTGAGGCGCGTGGTGTCGATGACGTGGCGGGCCCGCGCGCGCAGGATCGCGAGGCGTTCGCGCTCGCTCTGGATCGCCGCGAGGAGGTCGCCGCCCGGCGCGAGCGGATGCGGGCGTCGCGTCTCGGAGTAGCGCTGAACGAGGGCGGTGTCGGCCGCGTCGAGGAAGAGAATCTCGACGTCGTGCCCGCCCGCGCTCAGGTCCTTGAGGATGGGGTCCGCGGCCTCGAGGAAAGTGCCGGTACGCACGTCGATGCCGAGCGCGACCTTCGCGATCGCGGCCTCCGGGGCGAGGGTCGCGAGCATCTGCGGCACGACCGGGGGCGGGAGGTTGTCGACGCAGAAGAAGCCGAGGTCCTCGAGGACGTCGAGGGCCGTGCTGCGCCCCGCACCGGAGAGCCCCGTCACCACGACGACATGCAGCGCAGACACGCGCGTGAGCATAGCGGCGCGCCGGTCCGGGAACCAGCGGCGCGCGCGACGCGCGTCCCCCTGCGCCGTGTCCGCACCGAACGCCGTGCCCGCGTCAGCCCGCGGCCTCGCCGCTGCCCTCGTCGGGCGTCGTCGGTCGCGCTTGCGCGAGCCGCGCCACGAACGCGCGTGCGCCGTGGTGACCGTCGCGCTTGAGCTGCTCGTTGCGCGCCGCGACCTCGAGGAGGGTCGCCATCTCGCGGCCGGGCCGCACGGGGATCCGCAACATCGGCACGGGCACCCCGAGCAGCACGTGGAACGCGTCGTCGATGCCGAGTCGATCGTACGGCGCGGCGTCGTCCCACGGGCACAGCTCGACGACCAGCTCGATCGGCACCTCGGCGCGCACCGCGGTGGCGCCGTAGAGATCGCGGACGTTGAGGATGCCGAGCCCGCGGATCTCGAGGTGATGCTGGAGCAGCGGCTCGGGGCTGCCCACCACGCCGCCGCGCGGAGGACGCGTGAGTCGCACGCGATCGTCGGCGACGAGCCGGTGTCCGCGCTCGACGAGGAAGAGCGCGCACTCGCTCTTGCCGATGCCGCTCGGTCCGAGCAGGAGCGTGCCCATCCCATGGATTTCGACGAGATCGCCGTGCAGCATGGCGCGCGGCGCGAGCAGCTCGTCGAGCGCGGCGTGCACGAGCTGGATCGCGTCGCTCGAGGACGCCTCGACGACCGCCAGCGGCGCGCCGCTGCGCTCGGCCTCGAGCCGCAGATCGTCGTGCGGCGCCGCGCCCCGCGTGACGACGGTGAGCGCGGGCGCGAGCGCGAAGTAGCGCGCGATGTTGACGCGGCGCGTCACGTCATCGAGGGTGCGCAGGTAGCTCTGCTCGGTCTCGCCGACGACCTGCACACGCGCCGGGTCCATACCGGTCACGTGCCCCGCGAAGACGAGCCCGGACTTCTGGACGCGGGCGTGCGCGACGGTGCGCGAGAGCCCCTCAGTGCCCGCGCGAAGGGCCACGAGCGGCGAGAGGCGCGGGTGCGCGAGCAGGGCGGAGACCAGTACGGGGACGATGGACTCCGACATCGCCGCGCAGAATACGACGTTTGCCCGCGCACGCGGCCACGGTAGGGTCGGCCGGTGTCCCTCGCCTCCGACGCGTCGCTCGCTGCGTGGCACCTCGCGGCGGTCGTGGTGCTCGCGGGCGCCCTGCCCGCGCCTGGTGCGGCGTCGGCCGATGCGCGCGGCACGACGGTGACGCTCGCCCTCACGCACGCCTCGCATCCCGTACCGCGCGGCGCGCCGACGACGGTCGCGTACCTGCCGCCCGGGGCCGCGCGTGGCGCACCGCAGGTGCTCGTCGTGCTGCACGGCTGGACGTGCTGCGCCGCGGCGATGATCGCGTCCGAGGCGGCGCGCTGCGCGGGGCGCGTGCGGCCGGGCTGGGGACTCGGCGCGCGCGTGGACGAGAGCGACACGGCCTCGCTGCTGCTCGTCCCGCAGCTCTCGCTCGCGGAGCGTGACGGCAGCGCCGGGCGCTTCGCGGAGCGCGGCTTCTTCGGCGCTTGGCTCGCGGAGACGCTCGACGCGCTCGCGGCGCGCCTCCCCGGCGGCGTGGACCGTTGGCGCGACGCCCCGGTCGCGCTCGTCGCGCACAGCGCAGGGTTCGAGACGGCACTCGCGATCACGCGCGATCCCTCGAGCGCGCGACGGGTGCACCTCGTCGCGCTGCTCGACGCGCTCTACGCGGGCGCGCCCGCCCTCGCGCGCTGGGTGGTGCGCGACCCCGCACGCCACGTGCTCAGCGTCCACACCGGCGCAGGACGGACGCGCGACGAGAGCGCACGTCTCGCGTCACTCGCGCAGCGCGCACGCACGCCGGGAGAGCGCGTCGCACGCGTGCGCATCGAGGCGAGCCGCGCCGGGCACGGCGCCCTGCCCGGCCTGCTGCTCACGCGCATCGCCCGGGAGTTCGCGGCGCAGCGCGCGGCCGGGGCATCGCCATGACGTCCGACGCGCGGCCGGAGCACCTCGTCGAGGAAGACACCGCACGCGATGTCGTGCACGCCCCGCGCACCGCGGACGCGGCCGAGGTGCTGCGGGTCGCGGGCGAGCTCGCCGGGCAAGGCGCGCGGGTCGTGCTCGCGACGGTGATCGACCGCCGCGGCTCGACGCCCGCGACGCCCGGACAGAAACTTCTGCTCGCGTCGGAGGGCGCCTGCGTCGGCACGGTGGGGGGCGGCGCGCTCGAGCGTGCGGTGCTCGACGCGCTCACGCGGCGGCTCGCGGCGGGCGGCGAGGCCGGGGCCGCGCGCGAGGTGTATCGGCTCGGCGCCTCGCTCGGCATGTGCTGCGGCGGCACCGTCGAGGTGCTGATCGAGACGCTCGCCTCCGCGTGCCCCGTGCTCGTCGTGGGCGCGGGCCACGTCGGCCAGGCGTGCGCGCCGCTGCTCGCCCGGTGCGGCTTCGCCGTGACCCTGGCCGATGAGCGCGAGGCGTGGATCGCGCGCGCCGCGGAGACGATGGCGGGGCCGCGCCTGCGCTGCCTCGCGGAGCCGTGGGACGAGGCGGGGCGCACCCTGCCCCGAGAGGCCGCGGTCGTCGCGATGACCCACGATCACCAGCGCGATCAGGCGGTCGTCGAGTGGGCGCTCCGCGAGGGTTTCGCGTTCGTCGGAGGCGTCGGCTCGCGCGCCAAGCACGCACGGACGCTCGCGCGGCTCGAGGCGCGCGGCTTCCCCGCGGCGGACCTCGCGCGGGTGCGGATGCCCATCGGGCTCGACATCGGCGCGCGCAGCCCCGACGAGATCGCGGTCGCGATCGCTGGCGAGCTGATCCGCTGGCGTCGCGCACGTTGATCGGCGCGCGTGATCGCAGCGGGGCCTCTGCGGTATGGTCGCGCGATGACCTCCGCGCTGCACGTGATCGTCAACGGTGAGAAGCGGTCCCTCGCGGGCACGGCGACCACGACCACCCTGCTCGACTGGCTTCGCGGCACCGGGCTCTGCGGCACGAAGATGGGCTGCAACGAGGGCGACTGCGGGGCGTGCTCGGTCGCCCTCGTCGACACCGATCCCGCGAGCGGCGAGCGCCGCTTCCGCGCCATCAACGCCTGCATCGCGCTCGCGACCGCCCTCGCGGGGCGCGAGGTCCTCACGGTCGAGGGGCTCGCCGCGACCTCGGGCGACGGCGACGGCGACGGTGCTGCACCCCGTTCAAGACGCGATGGTGCGCCAGCACGGGTCGCAGTGCGGATTCTGCACGCCCGGCTTCGTGGTCTCGATGTTCGAGGGCTTCTACCGGGACGCGTGCCGCACGCCGGCCGACGTCTCCGACCAGCTCTGCGGCAACCTCTGCCGCTGCACCGGCTACCGCCCGATCCGCGACGCGATGGATGCGGCGATCGCCCAGCGCGGCACCGCGTGGACGGGCGCCGGCGAAGACCCCCACCTGCTCACGCTCCGCCGCAAGGACGCGCCCCTCGCGGCCTTCGACGAGACGCGCGACGGGCAGCGCTTCGCCCGTCCCGCGAGCCTCACGGCCCTGCTCGCGTTGCTCGCCGCGCACCCCGAGGCGGTCCTCGTCGCGGGCGCGACGGAGATCGGCGTCTGGCTCAACAAGCGCGGCGACACGTATCCGTTCCTCGTGTCCACCGAAGCGGTGCCCGACCTGCGCCGCATCGAGGTTCGCCCCGATGCGTTCGTCGTCGGCGGCGCGGCGACGCTCACCGAACTCGAGGAGACGCTCGCCGGCGAGATCCCGGCCGTCGACGCGATGTTGCGTGTGTTCGCGTCCCGGCAGATCCGCAACCGCGCGACTCTCGCGGGCAACCTCGTCACCGCGTCGCCCATCGGCGACATGGCCCCGGTGCTGCTCGCGCTCGACGCAGACCTCACGCTCGCGAGCGCGTCCGGCGAGCGCACGATGCCGCTCGCCGACTTCTTCCTCGCGTACCGCAAGACCGCCCTCGCGCCAGGGGAGATCGTGCGCGCCATCGTGATCCCGCGCCCGGGCGCGGTGCGCGACGGGCTCGCGCGGACGATTCGCGCCGCGAAGGTCAGCAAGCGACGCGAGCTCGACATCAGCATCGTCGCCGCCGCGTTCTGCATCGGCACCGACGACGCGGGCCTCGTGCGCCACGCGCGGCTCGCCTACGGGGGCGTGGCGGCGACCCCGGCGCGCGCGCGACGCGCCGAGCAAGCGCTGCTCGGCCGCGTGTGGGGCCCCGCAGCCATCGACGCCATCCGGGACGTGCTCGCCGCGGAGTTCACGCCGCTCGACGACGCGCGCGGCGGCCGGGCCTTCCGCGCCGGGCTCGTCGTCGGGCTGCTCGAGAAGCTCGCGCGCGGCGTCGAGAGTGGCGCGCAGGACGACGCGATCGACTACGAGGTCCCCGGTCGGTTCGCCGCCACCGACGCGCCCGGAGGCCCGTCACGCGCGCTCGCGCACGAGAGCGCCCGTGGCCACGTCACGGGCGCCGCACGCTACGTGGACGACGCGCGACTCCCGCCCGACGCGCTCACGCTCTGGCCCGTCTCCGCACGTTGCGCGCACGGGCGCGTGCTGCGCGTCGACACCACCGCAGCGCGCGCGATGCCCGGCATCGCCGCGGTGCTGACGGCCGCCGACATCCCCGGCGAGAACGACGTCGGCGCGCTGCGCAAGGACGAGTCGCTGCTCGCCGATCGCGAGATCCTCTTCCACGGCCACATGGTCGCGGTCGTCGTCGGCGACAGCGTCGCCGCGTGCCGCGCGGCCGCGGCCGCCGTGATCGTCGAGGTCGAGCCCCTGCCCGCGCTGCTCACGATCGACGCCGCGATCGAGGCCGGCTCCTTCCACACCGAGCCGCACACCATCACACGCGGTGACGTCGACGCGGCGCTCGCGGGCGCGCCGCGCCGCCTCGCGGGCCACAGCGTCGTCGGCGGGCAGGAGCATTTCTACCTCGAGACGCAGGCGGCGTGGGCCGAGCGCGGCGACGACGACGACGTGCAGGTCGTGTCCTCGACGCAGCATCCGTCCGAGATTCAGGCCGTCGTCGCGCACGTGCTCCACCTGCCGCGGCACAAGGTCGTCGTCACCGCGCCGCGCATGGGCGGCGGCTTCGGCGGCAAGGAGACACAGGGCAACACGTGGGCCGCGCTCGTCGCGCTCGCCGCGTGGAAGACGCGCCGCCCCGTGCGCGTGATGCTCGATCGCGACGTCGACATGGCCCTCACGGGCAAGCGGCACCCCTTCGCGGCGCGGTGGGAGGTGGGCTTCGACGACGAGGGTCGCCTGCTCGCGCTGCGCGCCGAGCTCGTCTCGAACGGCGGCTGGTCGCTCGACCTCTCGCAGTCGATCCTCGACCGCGCGCTCTTCCATCTCGACAACGCGTATTACGTCCCCGCGCTCTCCGCGACCGGGCGTGTCGCGAAGACGCACCTCGTCTCGAACACCGCGTTTCGCGGCTTCGGTGGGCCGCAGGGCATGCTCGTCGTCGAGGACGTCCTCGACCACGTCGCGCGCACGCTCGGCCTGCGCCCGGAGGACGTCCGTGAGCGCAACCTCTACCGCGGCGAAGGCGACTCGCGCACCACGCACTACGGGCAGCTGCTCGAGGACGACCGCATCGAGCGGCTCTGGCGCGGGCTGCGCCGCGACGCCCGCCTCGACGCGCGCCGCGCCGACATCGACGCGTGGAATGCCGCGAATCCGTGGGTGAAGCGCGGGCTCGCGCTCACGCCGGTGAAGTTCGGCATCTCGTTCACCGCGAGCTTCCTCAACCAGGCCGGCGCGCTCTTGCTCGTCGTACCGGGACGGCTCCGTGCAGGTCAACCACGGCGGCACCGAGATGGGCCAAGGGCTCCACACGAAGATCGTCGGCATCGCGATGCGCGAGCTCGGCCTGTCACGCGAGCGCGTGCGGGTGATGAAGACCGCGACGGACAAGGTGCCCGAACACCTCGGCGACGGCCGCCTCCGCGGGCGCGGATCTGAACGGCGCCGCCGTCCGCCACGCGTGCGTCGAGCTGAAGGCGCGCCTCGCGCCCATCGCCGCCCGCGCGATCGTGGCCGCGCACGGCGGCGCCTCGCCCGACGCCGAGGCGCTCGTGTGGTCCGACGGTCACGTCGCGCCGCACGACGAGCCGGCGCGCGCGGTGGCCTTCGAGCGCGTCGTGTCCGACGCCTACTTCGCGCAGGTGCCCCTCTCGGTGACGGGCTTCTACCGCACGCCCGCCCTCCACTACGACGCCGCCAAAGGCCGCGGCAAGCCCTTCCACTACTTCGCGCTCGGCGCCGCGCTCGCCGAGGTCGAGGTCGACGGCCTCTCGGGCATGAAGCGCCTCGTCGCGGTCGACATCGTGCAGGACGTCGGCGACACGCTGCACGCCGCGATCGATCGCGGCCAGATCGAGGGCGGCTTCCTGCAAGGCGTCGGCTGGCTCACCGCGGAGGAGCTCCGTTGGTCCGACGACGGACGTCTGCTCACGCACTCGGCGAGCACCTACCAGATCCCCGCCTTCGGCGACGCGCCGTCGCGCTTCGACGTGACGCTCTTCCCCCACGCGACGCAGTCGGGCGTGGTGCACGGGAGCAAGGCCGTCGGCGAGCCGCCCCTCATGCTCGCGCTCTCGGTGCGCGAGGCGCTGCGCGACGCCATCGCGTCCTTCGGCCCCGCAGGCGGCTGCGTCACCGTGCCCTCACCGCTCACGCACGAGGCGATCTGGCACGCCGTGCGCGCGCGTCTCGATGCCACCGCAGCGGGCACGCCGGCGACGGCCGCGGCGGGCTGAGCGCGCCCAGGACCTCGCCGGGCCTCCCGCACGGCCGTGCGCGCACGCCGCCCGTGCCGCGGCGCCACGCCGCTCAGTGGCGCGCGTCTTCTTCTTCGACGACCGCGAGCAACGCCTCGCGGCCTTCCGCGCGGAGCAAGCGCTCACGCACGGAGGCGTCGCGCAGCAGCCGAGAGACGCGCGCGAGCGCCTTCAGGTGATCGCCGGTGTGCCGATCGGGCGCGAGCAGCGCGACGAAGATCTGCGCCGGCTCGCCGTCGACCGCGTCGAAGCCGACGCCATCCGGACAGAGCGCGATGGCCGCCTGCATCGCGTCGAGCCCATGCAGGCGGCCGTGGGGAATCGCGACGCCGCTCCCGACGCCCGTCGAGCCGAGCGCCTCGCGCTCCGAGAGCACGCGGAGCACGTCCTCCTCCACGAGCCGCGCGTCGCTCGCGGCGAAGATGCGCGCGAGCGCGCGGAGGGCCGCCGGCTTGTCGTGCACGTCGAGGCGCGGGACGACGCGCTCGGGCTGGAGGATCTCGCGGAGACGCATGACCGGCTCACAGGGGCTGGCCGGCGGGCGCCGCGGAGGTCGCGGCGCACCGGGGCCGAGGTGGCTAGCGGTTCTTGCCCGTGAGCTGCGCGATGCCGCCCGCGCCGCGCTTGCGGTCGGTCTGCGCGCCCTTGTCACGCTTCAGCTGCAGGTCGAGCTTGTCGATGACCATGTCGATCGACGCGTACATGTCCTGCGACTCCTCGCGCGCTTCGTACCGGCTGCTGCCCGACACGATCACGATGTCTACGCACTGCAGGTGACGCTCTAGGGACGCGACCACCTCCGCCTCGAGCGGAGCGCGGAGGTACTTCTGGAACTTCGCGATCTTGTCCGTCGCGTACTGCTTGACGGCATCCGACGACTCGAGGTTCCGAAACGTGAATGCGACGCGCATGGGTGGGCCTCCTCGGAAGGGCTGTGAACGCTGCGTGCTCTCGGATTCAGAAGAACTTCTTGCGTTTCGACGAGCTGAGAATACCGAGCATCTCGCGGTACTTCGCCACGGTGCGGCGGGCGATGACGATGCCGGCCGCGGCGAGGATCTCCACGATCTTCTGGTCGCTGTGGGGGTTTCTGTCGTCCTCCTCCTGGATGATCTTCCGGATCGCCTGCTTCACGCTCTCCGAGGCGATGTCGTCCTGCCCGTCATCGCGGCGGATTGCGCTGTTGAAGAAGTATTTGAGCTCGAATATTCCACGTGGCGTGTGGACGTACTTGTTGCTCGTCACGCGTGAAATCGTGCTCTCGTGCATCCCGACGGTGTCGGCGACGTCCCGCAGGATCATCGGCTTCAGGTACTCGATGCCGAGCTCGAAGAACTCCTTCTGCTTCTCGACGATGCACTCCGTCACGCGGACGATCGTCTTCCGACGCTGATCGATGCTGCGGATCAGCCACTGCGCCGAGCGCAGCTTGCCTTGGATGTACTCCTTCGCCTTCGGGTCGCCCTGCATCGCGGCGCGGTAGAAGCCGCTGATCTTCAGCTTCGGCATCCCGTCGTCGTTGGCCTGCACGTAGTACTCGTCACCGACCTTGTGCACGTAGACGTCGGGGGTGATGTACTGCGGCTCTTCGGTGATGAAGTTGCGGCCCGGCCGCGGCTCGAGCTCCGCGATGACCTGCGCGACGTCGTAGACCTCCTCGAGCGCGCAGCGCAGGTCCTTCGCGATGGCGCCGTAGTTCTTCCGCTCGAGGTGGCCGAGGTGCCGGTCGAGCACGTCGAGCACGAGCTGGTCGAGCCCGAAGGTGCGCGCCTGCACGAGCAGGCACTCGCGCAGGTCACGGCTCGCGACGCCGACGGGATCGAAGCGCTGGATGAGCGCGAGCACCTCCTCGGCATCCTCCGCGTCGAGCCCCGCCTCGGCGGCGAGCCGCGGCACGACCTCCTCGGGGGGCACGTCTTCGAGCTTGAGGTAGCCGTCGTCGGTGAGGTTCCCGATGACGAGCGTGGCGAAGCGCTGCTCGTCGTCGACGAAGTCGGTGAGACGCATCTGCCACATGAGGTGGTCGGGCAGATCCGCGCCGCGCGTGAGTGTGGCCTCGAGCCCGGGGAGTTCCTCGTCGCTACCGCGGAAGCTCGGGAGCGGCGCCTGCAGCGCGTGGTTCTCGAGGTAGCGCTCCCAGTCGATCTCGTCGGTCTTCTTCTCGGCCTCGCGCGACGCGTCGCTCTGGGTCGGGACCTCGCCGGGCGCGGCCGCCTCGAGCGCGCGGACCTCGTGCTCGCCGCGGGATTCGTTGTCGACCGAGGCGGAGCTGGCGGTGACTTTCTCGAGGGGGACGCCGATCTCGGCGACGTCCTCAAGCACGGGGTTCTCGAGCATCTCCTCGTGGACGAGATCGACGAGCTCCATCCGCGACATCTGCAGCAGCTTGATGGCCTGCTGCAGCTGCGGCGTCATCACCAGCTGCTGGGACAGGCGGAGCTGCTGCTTGATCTCCATGCGGCGAAGCCTCCTGAGCGCTCAGTATAGACACCGGGCGAAGCGCGGCGAAAGCAATATGCAAGGCACGAGCCGCGCGCTTAAATCGTTGTTGACAAAGGGCTTCACGCAGCCCACGCGGCCGCGCGTCAGCCCCCCGGAGCCTCCCTCCTCGCGCGCCGCGACGACCCGTGCGTCGATTCACCGCGAGCGTGCTCCGTGACGCTGCGCCCGCGGTGATAGCCTCCGCGTCATGTCGGCGAGTCGTCCCCCCGGACCCCCCGTGAGCAGCCGTCCCCCCGTCGGTCGCGGCGCGCGCTCGGTCACGCCCCCCTGGGGCCTGCGTCTGGACACGCCGCCGACGACGCCGCGCGTGCTCATCGCAGACGACGACCGCGCGAGCCGCGAGCGCGTCGCGCACCTGCTCCGCGCGCAGGGCATGCAGGTCGAGGTCATCGACAACGGCAAGGCTGCGGTCGACCGCGTCGGCCAGGGCGGCGTCGACCTCGTGATGATGGACGTCGTGATGCCCGGGCTCTCGGGCATCGACTGCTGCCGTCTCATCAAGACGATGACGGCCGACACGTTCCTGCCGGTCATGCTCGTGACGGGCAAGAGCGACACCGAGAGCCGCGTCGAGGGCCTCCGCATCGGGGCCGACGACTACGTGTGCAAACCCTTCGACGAGCGCGAGCTGCTCGCGCGCGTCAACGGGATGCTCCGCATCAAGCGCCTGCACGACCACGTGCAGGCATCGCGCGCGCGGCTCGAGCAGCTCTCGGTCGTCGACGAGCTCACGGGCCTCTACAACTACCGCTACCTGCACTCGCGGCTGGTCGAAGAGTACAAGCGCGCAGAGCGCTACCACGAGCCCCTCGCCTGCGCGATGATCGACGTCGACCACTTCAAGCGGGTCAACGACACGTACGGCCACGACGTGGGCGACGTGGTGCTCCGCGAGGTCGGTGCCCGTCTGAAGACGGGGCTCCGCGAGATCGACGTGGTCGCGCGCTACGGGGGCGAGGAGTTCATGCTGGTGCTGCCAGGCACGCACTCCTCGGGCGCGATCGTCGTCGCCGATCGGCTCTGGCGTGCGGTCTCGCGCCCGCCGATTCGCGTCGGCACGAACGAGCTGCGCGTCACGGTCTCCATCGGCGTCGCGTTCTACCCGAGCCGCGACGTCAACGCGAAGGACGAGCTCGTGAAGGCCGCGGATCGCGCGCTCTATCAGGCCAAGTCGGAAGGCCGCGACCGCGTGTGCGTGTTCCAGAACGACGGCGCCTTTCTCCGTCCACCGCGCAGCGAGCGGGAGCCGCGGGGTTGAGTCCGCGCGCCGTCGCGTGGGCGCTGTGCGCCGTGCTCGCCGGAGCCTGCGACGCGTCGACACCGGGCCCGGCCTCGCCCGACGCGGGGGCCGACCCCGGGCGCGCGGACGCCGCGGTGCCACCGGACTGCGGCACGCCGATGACGGCCCCGCGGCTCGTGGTCACGGCCGACTGGCTCGCGCGCTCGCTCACGCTCTTCGACGAGGCGCGGCTCGAATCGGGCGCGTCCGCAGCGTGCGCGATCACGGGCACGATCGCGCTCCCCGACGACGCGCCGGGCCCCATCGAGCTCGAGCTCACGCCCGACGGACGCACCGCCGTCGTCGCGGTCGGACCGGGCTTCTTCGACACGATCGTCGGTGTCGGACTCGGCGCGCGGCGCATCCCGGCGGGCGGTGGGCTGCTGCTCGTCGACCTCGCGACGCGGACGGTGCGCGCGCGGATCGCGACCCCGAGCGTGTCGATGAGCATCGCCATCACACCGGATGGCATGCGCGCCTTCACCGCCGACTTCGGGGTCGAAGGCGCGCGCGGCACGACGATGTCGGTCATCGACCTCGCGTCGGGCACGCTCGTCGAGAGCGTCGAGGTGGGCCCGCTGCCCGAGCAGGTCGTGCTCGACGCGACGGGCACCGTCGGGCTCGTCAACCTCGACGGAACGGGCACCGTCCGCACCTTCGATCCGGCCGATCCGGGCGGCACGCTCTCGGCGCCGCTGCTCATCGGCGGCGATCCGGGCGACACCGCCTTCGTGCCCGGCACGGGGCGCGCGCTCATCGCCCGCTCGCTCACGCCCTCGGGCTACACGGTGCTCGACGTGGGCGACCCCCGCAGTCCGCGGATCGTGGCCGAGCGGCCGCTCGCGGGCATCGCGTACGGCGTCACGCACGTCCCGGGCACGAGCGATGTGCTCGTGACGATCGGCGCGCGCCCGAGCCGCCTGCTGCGCGTCTCGCTCGCCGACACTGAGCCGCGCGAGCTCGCCGAGTGGCCGCTCGCGGGCGGCGATCGCAGTTCGATTCCGCTCGGCGTCGCGGTGTCCCCCGATGCGTCGCACGCCTTCGTGCCGCTGCCCGGGCCCAACGTGCTCACGGTGATCGACCTCGCGACGGGCGACTCGCGCGCGCTGTCGTGGCTCTCGGCCGTGGGCCCCACCTACGCGGCCGTGCAGCCCTGACGGCCCCGGACACCGCCCTCGTTCGGGCGCGCGCGACGGCGCAGGGGCGGCGCGGCGCGCGGGCAACCGCATGCGGAGCCCGCGGGGCCTTCGACAACGCACGGCGACACCAAGCGTGGGCATGACCGACGTGGCGAGCGCCCGTCCGACCGCCGTGATCGGCGCTGCAGGCCCCTGCGCGGCGCCCTTGGCGTGGCTCCGCGCTGCGTTTATCCTCCGCAGCCCATCATGCCCGGCCCCCGCGCCTCCGAGCGCCCCCGCGCCGTGCGAGCACGCGGCCCCGTCGATCAACCCCCGCGCGCGCTCCGCGTGGACCTGCGTGACCGCGCGCTCCGGGTGGGCACGCGCTCCGTGCCGCTGCTCTCCGGCGCCGTCCACTACTGGCGGCTGGAGCGCAGCGCCTGGCGGCCCGCGCTCGAGTCGCTCGTGCGACTGGGCCTGCCCATCGTCGAGACGTACGTGCCGTGGGGCGTACACGAGACGGGGCCCGGCGAGCTCGACTTCGGCCGTCGCGACGCGCGCAAGGATCTCGGGGCGTTCCTCGATCTCGCGCACGAACTCGGCCTGCTCGCCTTCGTGCGGCCCGGCCCGCACATCAACGCGGAGCTCACGTTCTTCGGCCTGCCCGAGCGCATCGTCTACGACCCGGCCTGCCAGGCCCGCTCGCCGAAGGGCAGCCCGGTCTACCTGTTCTTCCCGCCCGTGATGTTCCCGGTGCCGTCCTACGCGAGCGCGCGCTTCCACCAGGAGGTCGGCGCCTGGTTCGACGCCGTGGGCGAGATCGTCGCGCCACGCCTCTGGCCCGAGGGACCGGTCGCGCTCCTGCAGGTCGACAACGAAGCCTCGTTCTACTTCCGCGACGGCGCGTATTGTCAGGACTACCACCCGGACGCGCTCGCGGGCTGGCACGCGTTCCTCGCGGATCGCTACGGCTCGGTCGAGGCGCTCAACACCGCGCACCGCGCCGCGTATCCGGCGTTCGAAGGCTGCGCTGCGCCCGTGCGCTTCGACGCGCAGTCGCCCGAGGCCCTGACGCTGCACCTCGACTGGGCGGCCTACCACGAGGCCCTGATCGCGGGCGCGCTCGGCAAGATGCGCGCCCGCATGGAGCGCGCCGGCATGGAGGGCGTGCCCTTCGTCCACAACCTCCCGCTCGGCGACGGCGGGCTGCCGCTCAGCGTGCCCGGCCTCGAGGAGGTCGCCGAACTCGTGGGCTTTGACTACTACCACGGGCGCCGCGAGCACAGGACGATCAAGCGCCGCACGCTCTACCTCGCCGGCACCGCGCGCATCCCGTACGCCCCCGAGCTCGGGGTGGGCGCGCCGCCGTGGTTCACCCCGCTCGCGCACGCGGACTCCCTGTATTGCGCGCTCTGCGCGCTCGCGTTCGGGCTGCGCGGCTTCAACCTCTACATGCTCGTCGACCGCGATCGTTGGTACGGCGCGCCCATCGACGCGGCCGGCGCGGCGCGCCCCGAGGCCGACGCGTGGCGCGTGCTCGTCGGGCGGCTCGTCGAGGTGGGCTTCCACCGGCTCGAGCGCCGCGCGGAGGTCGCGCTGGTGGTCCCGCGCGAGTATCAGCGCCTGTCGCGCGCGACGAACCTGCTCGGCCCCATCTCGCCCGCCACCGTCGAGGCCATCGGCGGCACGCCCGTCGACGGCTGTCGCGACGACGATCTCGGCTTCGCGGGGCCCGTCCAGACGCTCTGGTTCCGCATGCTGGCGCGCTTCGCCGACGCGCTCACGGACGCCGGCATCCCTTACGTCTACGTGGACGGCGACGCCGATCCCGCGCGGCTCGCGGACCACCGCGTGCTCATCACGCCCTCGTACGAGTACGCATCGACGGAGCGCTGGCAGCGCGTGTGCGACGCCGCGCGGGAGGGCAGCACCCTCGTCTACGGGCCGACGATGCCAGCGCTCGACGCAGAGATGCTCCCGCACGCGTTCGAGGTGCCGCGGCGTGGACGCCGCGTCCTCATCGACACGGCCGCGGACGCCGCGCGCGTCGTCGCGGAGCTCGCCGAGGCGCTCGAGCTCGCGCGCCCCTTCCGCGCGACCCCGACGCTGCTCGAGACGACGGTGCACGAGGACGAGCACGGCCCGCGCGTGCTCTTCGTCGTCAACGCCGAGAAGCACGCGCTCGACGGCGAGGTCGCGCTGCCCGGGCCCCTCGACTTCGTCGACGCCTTCAGCGGCGAGCGCCTGTCCGGCGACACGACCCTGCGACTCCGCGTGCCCGCGCAGACGGTGCGCATGCTGCTCGTGGACGCCCCGGACGCAGCGCCCACCCAGACGCCGACACCCACGCCGCGTGCCGCGCGGCCGCGCGCCCGACGCACCTCGGGTGGCAAGGGAGGCGCGTCGTGATCTCGCCGCACCTGCGCTTCGAGGGCTTCGACGCGCGCTCGTGGACCAACCTCCTGTCGCTGTTCGCGCCGGGGCTGCGCGACCGCGTCGAAGGCGACCCCGCCGACACGGACGCGCCCGAGATCGACCTGCGCGAGGCGCGGAGTGAGGTCGCCGAGGGCACGCTCGTCATCGTCCGCGCCGACGACGGCCGCATCCTTCGCGCCCTGCACACGACGCGCGGGCGCGTGCGCGACCTCGCCTACGACGGCCCGCAGGACCTTGAGCGGGTCGCCCGCGCCTACGCCGCCCGGCGGGCGCTCGAGCTCCGCGAAGGCGTCCTCGACGAGCTCGCCGAGACGCTCGCGCAGCGCCTCGAGCGCACGGACGACTACGCGACGCAGTGGCTCGTGCTCGCGCGCATCATCCGCGAGCTCACGTCCTCCGGGAAGATCCACGCCTGGCCGCGCCCGGTCGACGACGTCCCCATCCCCACCTCAGGCATGGTGCGACGCGCGCTCGACATCGTGCTGCCGGACGAGCACGCGCTCGTCGTGGTGCTCTGGGAAGACGGTGCGCCCTGGACGGCCGTCGCGCTGCGCCGACGCGACGGGGCCGTCGATCTCGCGGCGGGCCCGGACTTGATCTTCCGCTGGACGGGGCCGCTCGGCGGCGACTGGCGCCGCGATCACCGCGTCGTGGCCGACGCCGTCGCGCGCGCGGTCGCGCCGGTGCACGTCGGGCTCTTCGCGGAGGCGAGCCAGATTCGCGCGCTGCTCCGCGACCCGGACCCGGGCGCGTGGGCCCGCGCAGTCGCGGTGCGCGACATCATCGTGCACCCGACGCCCCCCTACGTTGCGGTCGCGCTCGGCGCCGACGCCGCGCGCGCCGTCGCGCGCACCACCTCGCGCTGGCTCGGCGGCTTCGACGCGCTCAAGCCGCTCGCGCCCTTCGCATCGTACGTGCGCGGGCGCGTCGGCGAGGTGGGCTCGATCACCGCGCTGCTTGGCTTCGACCCGCTGCGCGCGCTCGCGAGGTCGCTGGCGGAGCGGCCCGTGCGCGATCCGCAGCCCCCCGCGAAGTAGCGCTCGCGGCGCTCAGATGCGGTCGGGCTGGCAGCTCTTGGTCGAGCCACCCGTAACTCCGTTGCAGGAGTAATCCGCCGGGCAGTCCGCCTGCTCCTCGCACACGAGGCGGCAGGTGTTGCCTTCGCCCTCATTCGTGCAGATCGCGCCGTCGACGCACTCGTCGGCCGAGCCGCCCGTGTCGCACGCTTCGCCGACTTCCGAAGCGCCGCAACCGACGAGCGCGAGGGAGACCATCAGAAGCGAGGAGACGAGGAGGCGAGCCGGGAGCGAAGCGGAGAAGAAATGGTTCATGGCGCTGGAGAATACGACACACGACGCGCCCGGATTCATTCCCGTCGCCCGCTCAATCCACCCGATAGCCCGCGATCGCGCGCTCGATCTCGGGCTGCGCGGCTTCGAACAAATCCTTCTTGCCGCCGGCTTCGACGACGAAAACGTAGTCGTCGGTGACGAAGACGGTGAGCCAGAAGTGGAAGGGGCCGCCCGACTCGTCGTGGCCGAAGCGGAGCTGTTTGCCCGCCTCGCCGGAGGCGGCGCGCACGTCGCGCTCCTCGACGAGCGCGTAGCCGCGGACGTTGCGCATGCGGCGCTTGATGGCCTCGACCCAGAAGGCGAGCGGGCCGTAGGGCGCGTTCTCGACCTCGCGCACGGCGAGCACGACGCCCTCGGCGCTCGTCGCGCGCTGCGCGTAGCTCTCGCCCGGCTCGTCGAGCTCGAGGAAGTTGGTGGGCGCGACGAGGTGCGAGGCGGTGCCGCCGCACGCCCGCGAGTGAGAGGGCGGCGAGCGGGAGCGCGGCGAGTGCGGCCGTGAGCGCGACGCGCGCGGTGGACGGGGCGGTGGCGCGGAGGCGGGGGTGGCGGGTCATCGCGTCAGTCCTGATAGGGGAGGTTCAGCAGGCTGCGGAGCGAGAGCTCGTCGAGCCACGGGAACGGCAGCCGGAAGACGTCGGGCTGATCCGTCGTCGCCGTCGCCGCGGGCTGGAAGAACACGGTGATGGTCGAGTAGGCGATGCGATCGCCGAGGTATTGGAGGCGGCCCTTGAGCTGCTCGATCACGCCGGTGATGCGCTCGAGCTCGCCCTGCACGGCGAGCGCTTCTTCGACGTTGCGCGCCTGCGCCATGAGCGCCGCGAGCCGGTCGCGCACCACCTCGGCGTTGCGGAGGCGGATCTGCACGTCGCGGAACTCCTCGCTCACATCGAGCGCCTCGACGTTGCGGTGGAGCACATCGCCCGTCTCCTCGATGCGCGCGAGCGCGTCGCGGAACTTCCCGGCCGGCACGCGGATGACGACCTGCTGATCGCTCTGCCGCGCGAGGAAACCGCCCAGATCCTGGGCGATCCCGATGACGCTGCGCTGCGTGGCCTCGACCTCGAAGACGCTGAGGTGCAGCGTCGCCTGGTAGATGAGCAGCGGGCCGCGCTGCGCGTCGTCGGCCTCGGCGCGCGGAGGCGTCGAGGTCGCAGCCCCCTGCGGGACGGGCGCGGCGTTCTGCGCGGGTGCAGCCTGCGCGATCATCGCATCGGAGGGCTGCGCGAGATCGCCCGAGACCACGTCCTCGGCGAAGTCCGCCGACGTGCTCGGCGCGGCCATCGGCGCCGACTCGGCCTCCGCATAGCTTCCGCCGTACGACTCGGCGCGCGTGACGCCTCCGGGCGGCGGGGCGTACGCGCTCGCGCCACCGCAGCCGACGAGCGCGAGCACGAGCGGCGTCACCCACCCGCGCAGTGCGCCCGTGCGCGCAGACTTCGACCGCATCCACGACTGGCTCACGTCGGCTCCTCCCCGCATCGCGACGCCCACGATGGCGCCGCGTCGTGGGAGGTTAGACCACGCCGCGGACCGCTTGTCATCGCCACGCGCGTCACGCCCGCGGCGACGGCGAATGAACCGCCATTCAGCGGCGGATGGCGCGCCATGCGCGGGTCAGGGCCCGTCCGCTGCAACGCCGCTCCCGTCGACGTGCAAAGGCCCCTAACGGCCGGCGAAGAAGGCCCAGGCCACCGCGGCGATGTCGATGGGGTGGTTGGTCCCGTCGCCGTAGACGTGGCCCATCCCGTCGATGACGAGCGCCTCGAAGCGCAGCGGCGGCGCGCCCGCGTAGGCGAAGCGCAGCGTGTCGATGCGGCGGATCGTGGCGGCGACCGTCATCGGGCCCCCGCTGAGCCCGAGGCGCGACTGCCATCCCGCGAAGCGCGCCGCCGTCGTCGGCTCCATCAGGAGCTCGGGGCCGAAGGGCAGCGCGCGGAGGTTGTCGCTCGGGTCCGCGAGCACGCCCGTCCGCGCGAGGCTCGGCCCATCGACCGTGCCAAACGAGAGCAGCACGGGCCGCGCGGGAGCGGGGCGCGCGTCGCTGACGAGAAAGCCCGCGGCGATGTGCGCCGCCGCGAAGCGCGCGGGGTCTTCGACGATGCGCCCACGCGCGCAGTCCATTGCTCCGCCTGCGCGAGCGCGGAATTGGGCGCAAACAACCCGCGCACGACGGCCCCCATCACGACCCCGCCGCCCACCAGCACGAGCACCGCGACCACGATCTGTGCGAGGAGCTGCGCCGTCACCGCGCACCGCACGCGTGAAGCATCGGCATCGCGGACACACACGCGCTCATTCGGCGTCGAACGCTCGCGGAGGGAGTTTCGGAAGACAAATGCGGTCTCGATGCGTCATGGTGGTCGCTGGTCGATATTCTTCCTGTCCGCAGGGACATCCTGCGAGGAACACGACGTCCCCCCAGTCACGCTCGACGGCGACTCGCGGGGCGCGGTGTGCGCGTTCAGCCAGCGGGCGCGTCGACCGTTCAGATACCCCGTGAGAACTCACGACGAGAAACGTCCACACGAAAGGGCTCGATGAAAGGCGTCGTCTTCACCGAATTTCTCGACATGGTGCGCAACGTCCACTCCGAGGACATGCTCGACGCCGTCCTCGCCGACGCAGCGCCCCCCAACGGCGGCGCGTACACGGCCGTCGGCACCTACGACCACGCAGAGATGGGCAAGCTCGTGGTCGCGTACGCGAAGCATGCGCACACGACGACGCCCGACGCGCTGCGCGCATTCGGCACGCACCTGCTCGGGCGCTTCCATGCGCGGTACCCGCAGTTCTTCGCCGTCGACGGCGATCTTCACGTTCCTCGCGAACGTCGAAGCGGTCATCCACGTCGAGGTCCGCAAGCTCTACGCCGACGTCGAGCTCCCGGAGCTGACCGTGCGCGAGCGCGACGCGACGACGATGACCCTCGTGTATCGCTCGAATCGCAACCTCGAGGATCTCGCCGAAGGATTGATCCTCGGCGCCATCGCGCATTTCGGCGAGCCGAATCCGGCTCGAGCGGCTGCCCCGCCAGCCCGACGGCGTTCCGTTCCGGCTGGTCCGGGAGTCCATGTAGTGGCGGATGACGAGGAGACATGGCGCCGCAGGCTCGAGCGGGAGCGCAGAGCCCGTGAAGCTGCCGAGCATCTCCTCGAGGAGAAGAGTTTCGAACTCTACAGCGCGAACCAGGAGCTGCGTGCGCTCGCTGCGCACCTCGAGAGCGAGGTCGACAAGCGCACCGCCGACCTCCGTCGCGCGCTCGAAGAGCGAGAACTGCTGCTCAAAGAGGTTCATCACCGCGTCAAGAACAACCTGCAGATCATCGCGAGCCTGCTCGACATGCAGGCTGACGTTCACGCGGCCTCGCCGGTGCGCGAGATCCTGCACGACAGCACCTACCGCGTTCGCGCGATGGCGCTCATTCACGAGCAGCTCTACGGGAGGGATGATCTCGCGAACATCGAGCTGGGTGCCTACGCCGAGTCACTGGCGCGCACGCTGGTCGGCGCGCTCGAGCCGCGGGCGGACCTGAAGTTCGAGACCGAGCGGATCACGGTCCCGATCGGCACGGCGCTGCCATGTGGACTGATCTTGAACGAGGTGATCGCGAACGCCCTGAAACACGGGCGCTCCGCCGACGGCCGCTGCCGCCTCGCGATCGCGGTCATCCAGCGAGAGGGCGAGGTGCACATCTCGGTCGCCGACGACGGCCCCGGCCTGAGCGAGGCGTGGGGCTCGGGCCACACCCGTTCCCTCGGCACCCGCATCGTCCAGGCGCTGGCCAGACAGTTGCGCGCACGGATCCAGACCAGCACGGGGCCCGGATTCCGATTCGAGATGCGACTCCGCGTCGAGGATGAGTTCGAAGTCGAATCCATGGGTTGACGGCGCGGCAGGTGAACTGCGCGCTGGGTTTGGTCGCCCGTGGAGCGACGATGTTGCATGAGCGCGGTGACGAAGGGCTCGGCCTGATTCCCAGCGCAGGTACCACGCGCCGCATACCCGCCAGAGCGGTACTTCGCGGCGCACGAGAGACTTGACGCGCGCGCAAGCGCTCATCCTAATTCGCGCGGCGGCAGCGAGCGACGACTCCACCGCCCGTCGTCTTTCGTGTCGCGTCGGAAGGTCCCATGCATCCCATTCGTGTCCCCGCGGTTCTGGTCCTCGCGATGGCGGTCGGCTGCTCGTCGCCCGCCGCCTCACCCGCCCCGTCACCCGCCCCCTCCCCGGCGGTCGTACCCGCGCCTGCCCCGGTGCCGCCCGCGGCTCCGGCCGCTTCCGCGAGACCACCGGAGGCCTGGGGCGGCGCTCCGTCCCGGGACGCGGTGATCACCGCAGAGGGCGCGCCGCAGCTCGCGGCGCCGACGACCGCGCGCACGCCGCAGTCGGGCGACGCGGCCACGCGTTGCGCGCGGCTCTCTGGGATCCTCCTCGAGGATGTGGGTCGCATGCTCAGCTATCTGGGCGCGACGGAGGCGCAGTCTCGCTTCACCGCGGATCAACTCCGGCCCTTCTATGGGCGGGCGTTCACGGACAAGTGCGCCACGGCCACGCCCGAGGTTCTCGCGTGCATCGAGACAGCCGACAACGCCTTCACGGGCCTTGCGCGCTGCAAACTCAATCAGGGGAGGCCCTTCGCCGAGCGGCTGACCCTTCGTCCGGCCGTGTTCGACGTGCCGTGGAACGTCGCCGAGCGTGAGGTGAGGGACGCCGCGGCGGCCGCTGCGCTCCGCACGGCGTTGATCGGTACCTGGGACCGCGACGGCCGCGAGACGTGGGCCTTCACCGCCGAGGGAGACGCGACGCGGACGGTCGCGATGACGTCGGGCGAGAATCTCGTCAACACCTATCGCTTCACGCCGACGAGCGGCACGCGCTTCTTCAACACGATGAAGGACGGTGGCAACGGCGGCGCGCCCGTCGGTTTCGACTCGGCCGTCGTCGCGGGTGACACGCTGTTCCTGACGGTGGGCCCCGATGGCGCCGCGCAACCCATCGCGGAGAGCGGTCCGACCCTCGCGACCGAGCGTGGCTACTGGCTGATTCAGGGCCTCCGCACGACGCCGAAGTGCACGGGGTTCAACCTCGAAGGGCAGCCCGCGCAGTCCGCCCGCTGTGCGTGGGAGGGTGAGGGCGACGCGCGTCGACTCCGGATCACGGCGGCGTTCGGCCACCGCATCGAGACCGGGGAGCCCGTCCCGGAAGTCACGGTGCGCTTCCAGGAGATGTCGGGCCAGCTCGTGCCCGCGGGCAATGCGGGCCGTTTCTTCCAGCGCGCCGGGCAGGGCGGTACGGCCCCCGCGCCCTGAGCGCCTCCCCGGCGGCGACAGGTCCGGGTCGATGACGGCGACGCACCCATTCGTCGCCGTCGGCGCTCGCACACGACGTCGCCGTCCGTTCTGACGCGCGCCCCGCTCCCGCGGGGGCATCGGGCCAGGGCCGCGATGTGCCGCGTCGCCGACGCCGCGCGCAAAGGGTTCGCCGTCCCGCGCGCCCTTTGCGCCCTTCTCCGCGTCCGCGCGACGACGCCGACGGCGTTGCGAGCGTGACGCGCGCCGCGTCGCGCCGTCGCGGGGCTTATCCCAGTCCCCCCCTTTCCCTCTCCGGCTCAGCGCGTCGGCGACGCGCCGCGTCGCCGGGCACACCGGATGCATCGCGTCGGGGCGGACGCGAAAGCGTCGGGAGGACACCGTGGCGAACATCGAAGGCCGCATCGACCGCACGATCACCAGACTCGAGGACCAACTCGAGCTCTGGGGCGCCAGGCTCAAGGAGGCCATCGCCAAGGGCGAAGTGGCTGGCCACGAGGCCAAGATCGCCTCCCGCAAACAGGCGGACGAACTCAAGGCCAAGATCGATTCGGCGCAAGCCAAGCTCGAGGCGTTGAAGGCCGCGGGCAGCGACAAGTGGGACACCTTCAAGGCCGACATCGACAGCTCCTGGAAGGAGCTCGAAGACGCTTTCAAGAAGCTGACCCACTAGACGTGCTCACCCGGAACCGTTCGAACCAACGAGGTGCTCGATGTCGAATCTCCTCTGGGCCGTCGCGGTGGTCTTCGTCATCCTCTGGATCCTCGGATTGACCACGTCCCACACCTTGGGCGGCCTCATCCACGTGCTGCTCGTCCTCGCCCTCGTGGCCGTGTTGCTCCGGGTGATTCACGGGCGCCGCGCTGCGTAGCAGGCGGCTGAAGGGGTCTGTTCAGAATCCCACTCTCCCTGCGGGAGAATCCATATCCGCGATTCGAGCACGCCCCCCTTGCCCGCCGCAGGCTGCGCGACCGTGCCCCGTGCGTGCCGCAGGGAGAAGCAGCAGGAGCCGACCCAGAAGACACGGAGGACGCGACGGTCGTTCACGCCCGATGTCGAGGCGGAAGCGGTGCGGCGTCGTCGCGGCGGAGACCGGTCGGTCCTGAAGGTCGCGGGGGATGTGGGTGACGATCGGGCGCGGGCGCGCTCAATACACGTACGCAGCGCCTGAGTCGACAGCGGCGTTGCTCGCGCCGTCGCCGCCGATGCCCGTCGCGGCGGAGTCCTCCGTGGCCGCGCCGACGGCGAGCACGTTGCCATTCGTGGCGACCGCGACGGACCGGCCAAAGGTATCACCGGCGCCGGTATTCGCCGCCTTCACGTACGCAGCTGGCGCCCACCCCATCGAGCCATCGTGAAAGACGTAGACCGCGCCTGAGCTCGCGGCGACTCCGAACATCCCGAG
This sequence comes from Polyangiales bacterium, assembly GCA_964202905.1. Classification (GTDB taxonomy): domain Bacteria; phylum Myxococcota_A; class Polyangia; order Polyangiales; family JADJQN01; genus CAIUAC01. The sequence goes on along the minus strand of CAXNJO010000008.1, from coordinate 118,129 downwards.
CGCGCCGAGGCCCGTCGCCGCCGAGGATTCACCGGGCGCACCGGCCGCGAGCGTCGCGCCGTCCGCAGAGAGCGCGACGGACCACCCGAACGAGCCCCCCGCGGCCGTGTTCGACGCCTTCAGATAGGCCCGCTGCGCCCACGTGGCGGACCTGCGAAAGACGTAGACCGCCCCCGCATCGACTGCGGAATCGTCGGTCGCGTCGGCACCGACACCCGTCGACGCCGACGCCTCGCGGAACGCTCCGACCGCGAGCACGGCGCCGTCCGCCGAGAGCGCCACGGCCCCCCCGAACTGGTCGAACGCGCCCGTGTTCGACGCCTTCACGTACGCCGCGACGCGCCCCGTCCACGGATCGACGCCGAGGTCCGGTGCGCCCGCGTCGAGAGACGCATCGACGCCGAGGTCCGGTGCGCCCGCGTCGAGAGACGCATCGACGCCGAGGCCCGGTGCGCCCGCGTCGAAGCCGAGATCCGAATCCATGGACATCGTGCCCATATCCCGATCTCCCGCGTCGACGCCGGCGTCCGACTCCCCTGCATCGACGCCAGAATCGGATTCTCCCGCGTCGAACTCGCCGGCATCGACACCCGCGTCGCGCGGCCCCGCGTCGTCCACCGAGAGGAGCGGGCGGCATCCGCCGCTCACCGGGTTCGGATCGCACCACTCGACGGGCGCGCAGGCGTCCGGGATGGGTGACTCCACGCACGCACCGTCGATGCACTGCGCCTCGGCGCACGCGCCCACCGCGACACACTCGCTCACATCGCTGCAATAAAGGATGTTCGGGCAGTCGGAGGCCGGCGCGGCGGGATCACAGCAGTGGTCGGCATAGGTGGTTGGATCGGAGAGATCACACTCCGGATCGACGCAGCGCCCCACGAGACACTCGGTGAAGGCGGGCGAGCCGCCGGGAGACGGGCAGGTCGCAGCGACGCAGTCGCGGTCGAGGCGGACGAGGAGCGCGTAGCTGCCCGAGAACTTCACGCGCACCCAGCGCTCGACGAGGAGCGCGCCGCCCGCGTCGGCGGGGCGGAAGAGGCGCACGCGCACCGAGCGCACGCCCGGCGTGAGCCCACCGAACTCGGCGACGCGGCGCCCGCGCTCGAAGCGATCGGGGAAGCGCACATCCCTCGTGATGATGCGGTCGACCTCGTTGGAGTCGAAGCGCCCGCCCGCCGTGCGAAAGAGCGTCGTCTCGACGCGCTGGAACTCGGGGCCGGGGACCAACCCCGTCTGCACGTCGACCGAGAGGAGGATTTCGTCCTTCTCGCAGGCGGCGAAGAGGAAGACGAGCGCGAGCAGAAACGACGGGAGAAGACGGCGCGTGCGCGCTCCGTTCGGAACGAGCCGGGGAGTTTGCCACGCGCGTCCGCGCGGGACTCAGGGCCCAGCGTTCTCGGCCGCGGGCGTGGGCGCGCCGACGGCGAACGCCCCCGTGCCATTCGGAAGGCGTGCCCAGGTGCTCCCGTCGGGCACCGTCGTCGGCGCGCCGGGCCCAGGATATTCGGCCTCGAGGAGCACCGTGTCGCTCGCGGCGGCGAGCACGTAGACCCGGTCGCCGCGCGAGCCGCTGAGTCCGTAGGGCGCCTCCACACACGCGGGCACGACCCCGGCGAGACAGCCCGTCTGGAGACCGGCGCGCGGTGCGGCGACGTCTGCCACGATGACGAAATACCCCCCTGCGGGGATGGTGGTCCCGGCCGGGATGGCGACGGCCTCGGCGACTTTCGGGCCCATCGCGACGTCGTCGTAGTCCGCGACGCGCAGCCCGGAGACATCGAGGGAAGTCGCCCCGGTGTTCATCAGCTCGATCCAGTCGTCCCCGGTCGCGCGGATCTCGTTGATCGCGAGCGCGCCGGCGCCAGGGGACGAGCCACCGTCCGTGTCCCCGAGATCCGGCGACGACCCGCCCAGATCCGGAGGTGGGGTCGCAAGATCGGAGGGCTCGGGGCCGAGGTCGCGCGGACCGGCGTCACGCGACGGTGGAGGCGGGTCCCCGCCGGCCTCCGCGCAGCCGACCCAGGGCGCGAACGCGGTGAGGAGGACGAGTGAGAGAGGGCGGATTCGTGTGGCGCGTCTGGACATGGTCGTCTCCGGATTCGAGGAACCGCACGCGCGGCTCAGAAGAGGGCGCGGGCGTTGAGCGCGAGGTCCCAGCGATCGCTGCCGGGCAGCGCGGCCCGCGCGGCCGAGGCGGGCACGTCGCGCGTGATCGCGAGGTGCAGCTCGAGGGGTGCGGCGACGCGATAACCCACGCTGATCAGCGCCGTCGTGAGGCGATCCGCGTCGACCCGCCGATCGCGAAAGCACGTGCACGAATCGCGCGGCGACGAGGACCCGCGCGAAGAGCTCCGTGCGCGCGAACGCCTCGATCAGCAGCGCCTCGCGCGCTGCGACATCCTCGACGCCCCACGCGGACGTCACGGCGACGCCGGCCGCCAGGGGCGCGTCGGTCCGCGCGCCCTCGCGAAAATCACCACGCCACAGGAGCCCCGCCGTGAGCCGGTGCGCGCGCGTCGAGCCCACCCCCTGCGAACCCCACACCCCGGAGACGAGCAGCGCGAGCGGCGCAAGCGCGGGCGCGACGGACGCGAGTGGATGGAGCTCGGCGGCGAATTCCGTGTTCTTGCCTCGGTTCAGCTCGCGGGACGCGTAGCCCTCGCCGCTCGTGCCCGCGAGGCCCACCCAGCCGAGCCGCGCGGGCAACGTCAGCGTGACCCGCGCGCCGAGGTCGGCTGGGACGGCGAGCGCGCTCTCTTCGAGGGGCGTGGGCGCGACGACGCGCAGCCCCCACGCACTCTCCAGCGCGGGAATGGTCAGGAGAGGAACGATGCCGAGCTGCACCTCGAGCGCGTCGTCGAGCGCGTGATAGCCGATGCGCGCTTCGCGGAGTCGGAGCAGGATGCTGTCCGTCGCGACGCCGACGAGCGCGCCCTGCGCCGTCGAGCGCACGCCCTCGAGGAGCACGCGGGCCTCCACGCCCTCGTAGCGCCCGGTGAGCGACGCGTGCACCCGCGGGACGTCGAAGGCGTGATCCCACGCGGGGTCCGCCGACGTCTCCCGGATCGTCGCGCCGTAGCGCGCGAACACCTCGAGCCCCGGCGTGATCGCGGCGGCGCGCGACGTGGTGCCCGCGCGCGAACCGTCGGGGGGCGAGAACGGCTGGGGCGCAGCCGTCGCGTCGGGTGCCTGCGCGCGCGACGGCGCGGCGCCCGAGAGCAGCGCGAGCAGCGTGATCGCGGGGCCGAGGGAGGAACGAGGCAGCAGGCTGACCATCACGTTCACGGGCTCTCCGGGAGAGGGGTGGGCGCGGGCGGCGCACCGAGCACCGCGGCGAAATCCGGTGGGGGCGCATCGCCCGGCGCGGGCACGACCCCCAGCGTCGGTCCGCGCGCGCGCAGGGCCTCGACGAAGCGCGCGTGATCGTCCTCGACCTGCGTCGCGTACGCGATGCACGCCGCGGCCTGCTCGTCGGCGAAGCCCCGTGGATCGCGGCGAACAGCGGCCGCGATGGGCCCCGCTGCGTCGACGCCCTCGAGACGAACCGCGTGGATCCGCGCGACGAGACGGGCAAGGGTCGCGCCCGCCCCGCGGATGGCCTCGACCGTGCCGCGCGTCCCGACCCAGCGCGCCACGCGCACGTTCTTCTGGCCTTCGGCCTCGCGCCGGATCTGCACCGGCAGTCCGAGCCACTGCGACGTACCCCAGCGCGACTCCGCGTCGTCGCGCGCCCACGCGAGCCGCGAGACGCGACGAATCCGCGCCCCCACGTCGCGCGCGAGGAGCCCCGGCGGAAACCACGCGCGCGCGCCCGAATCGGCGAGCTCCTTGATCTCGAGGATCTCGTCGTCGTCCGGCGCGGGCGTGGCCCCGGCGACGAGCACGAGCACCCGGAGGCGGGGCCAGCTCGCGACGCCACTGCCGAACTCGCGCGCGGCATCGAGCACGCGCAGCGAATCGGGGCCCGGCGGGGCGACGAGCGTGTCGCGGTACGCGGCGACCGCGGCATCGACGTCTGCGCGTGCGAAGGTCGGCAACTCCGCGAGGAATGCCTGCGGATCGTCGGGGTCGACGGGTCCTCGCCGCAGGCGGCGCACGCCCGCGGCGTCGACTTCGGTGAGCGCTGCGAGCTCCGCGCGGGACGCGAGATCGCGCGTCGAACGCGCGAAGAGGTCGGCGAGGATCGGCTCGCTGCCGGGCCCCTCGAGCCGCGCGGGGGGCGCACCCTCCGCGAGCGCCGCGATGGTCTCCGCGTACGCGTCGGCGATCGCGCGTGCCACCTCGGGCTCCGCCGCGCGCCACGCGTCGAGCGCCGCGGCGTCGCTGCCCTTCGACTCGCGCGCCCCCACGAGCACGCCCGTGATCAGGCGCCGCAGGTCCCAGTGATACGGCCAGCGATCGGCCGCATCGAAGTCGTTGGGCTCGATCGCCAGCGACCCGTCGCCCGCGACGAGCACGCCGAAATTCTCGGGATGGGCATCGCCGAGCGCGAGCGGCAGCGGTCCATCGATCGCGAAGCGTGTGTCGCCTATCGTCGCGCGGGGATCGCGCACGTCGGCCAGAAAGAGCGAAAAAGTCCCCCGATAGAAGTCGTACGGACGCTGCGCCATGCGCGCGTATTTGCCGGCGAGCAGCGCGGGACGGGCCCGCGCAAACACCTGATCCGTGCGCGTGAGCGTCGAGACGACGAACTCCGTACGCGCGTCGGCCCGCGGGCCTTCCGCACAGCCGACGAGCGTCGCAGCCCACGCCAGGAGGGCCACGGCGCACGCTCCGGGCGCGGATTCCGACGTGAACACACCGACTCCCTAACCGACGATCGAGCGCCTGCGGCCGACGTCACACACTCGTCGCGGGGTGTTTGCACGCGCCCTATCGACGCGATGCCGCCCGTGTCGCGACGTGGGCCTCGCGCGCTCACCCGGGCGCCGGGGTCCTCGGCGTCGGCGTCCTTCGAAGCGGGGGATGAGCGCCGCGCTCGTCCGCGCGACGCGCGCTCAGCGCCGCCCCCTCGCAGCCGCCGTCGGCCTCACCGCCGAGGGCGTCTCCACCCTCCCCGTCGACCGGCCGCCGCGCGCCGCGCCGGGGGTCGATGCGCCACGCCTCACGGAAGAAGCCGATTCCGAAACGGTTTGCGGTGCTTCCAGCGATAGGCGCCGAAGTCGCGCGCGTCGGTCGAGAGGATGTCGCCGGTGTCCGATTCCTCGGCGAGGATGACGAGCGAGGCGTCCGCGAGATCCATGGGGAGCGACGCGTACTTGCGCATCAGCACCTCGATGCGCGGCAGGTGCGTGGGCTCGAGCGCGAAGATGCGGAACGCGCCGCGCACCCCGCTCTGGATGAAGGCGAGCTCTGCCTCCGTCCCGAGGCGGGCAGCGAGCAGATGACAGGTCTCCGTCATCACGGGCCAGGTCGTCACGAAGGGCCCACGGTGCTTTCCGAGCGCGGCGACCGCGCGCGCATGGTGTACGTCCGCGCGGTTGGCGAGCGCGAGCCAGAACCCCGTGTCCGCGAGGATCACGCCTTCGACCCGAGCGAGCGCGTGAGCTCCGCCTTGTAGTCGCGCGAGAGCGTGGCCGGCCCTTCCGCGCAGCCCACGAAACCGGCTTCGCGGAGCAGTGCCGCCGGCTGCGCGTCCTCGTCCTCGCAGGCCGCGTGATAGCGCTCGATCGCGCGGAGCACGATCTCCGTCGTCCCGAGCCCGGTGCGCCGCTCGAGCACTGCGAGCTTGCGCGCGATCTCCGCCGGAACCCGCGCATTGATCCGCCTCTGCGAGGTCGTCATACGCGGTGTATGACAAGGAGCGAGGGGCGGCGTCAAGGTGCGCAGGACGGGACCGCGCCGTGCTTCAGGTCACGACGCGGCCGCACGCGCCGTCTGAATCGCCCCGTCGGCCTTCCGAATCAGCCCGTGGGAGTCGGGGAGCTTTCCGAATCGATTTCAACATCGGTTTCGAGAGCGCGGAGTTCTCCCGGAGCCTTTCAGCACCGACTTCGATAGCTGGGGACTCTCCATCACGATTTGGAGATCGGGGTCGGGAACTGGGAGTGCTGCGCGGCGACCGTCCAGGCCGCGCGGGCAATTGGGAGTTGGGCAAGAACGTCTTCAGTGCGTCCGACTGACCTGCCTTCGACTCGCGGCGCCGCATCGCTCGCGCACGCGGTCCGCAGTGGAACCGGCAACCCTGGTCGACAGGCGAATGGCCCAGTGCACCCACGAGTTCCGCCTTCGGCACGCGGACATGCCGCACGCTCGTGAGGAAGTAGACCAACTCCCAGGGACGCTGCCCGACGAACGGCCAGATGCTGCAGCCCAACGTCGCGCTCTGGATCTTGCCGACGACCTGACCGTAGCGCGTGAAGCAGCCTGTGCCCTTCTCCGTAGACCGATGCGGCGTCGATGCCTTCGCGTCGGCGTTGTTCGAGCGGGGCCACATGGAGACGCGCGCCGCGCTCGTCCGCGCGACGCGCGCCCTCACCGCGCCCGGCGCTGAATCGTCATTCAGCGCAGGAAGCGCGTGACCTCGTCGGCCGACACCTCGGGCGCAGAGGGGTCCACGATGACGGCGCGCTCCGCGTCGAGCGCCACCGTGACCGCATCGCCGAGCGCGAACGCGGTGGCGAGTTCGGGGCGCGCGCGCAGCACCGCGAAGTAGGCGGCGCCCATCGCGCGGATGCGCAGCACGCGCATCCCGCTGCGGTAGCGTGCGTCGCTCCAGCCCGCGCCCGTGCGCGTGAAGGTGCGCCCCGCGACGAAGCGCGCGGTGAGCCCCTCGTCGCTGCCCGCGCGCTCGGCCTCGCGCATCGTGCGCAGCCGCGCCGAGAGACGACGTCCGCCGTCGCCCATGCCGCCCGAAGGTGCCGCCGCCGCAGGCGCGGAGGGCATGCCGCCACCGCCGCGCGCGGCGCCGACGCTCGCCGCATCGAACGATTCGAAGTCGCGCGCCGCGGCGGCGGGCGCTGCTGCACGCGGCGCGGGCATCGAAGCGCTCGACGACATGGGCCTGTCGGGCGGCGGACGGCGCCACACGCGCGTGTCGTCGCGCTCCTCCGTGACACGCACGGCCGCGTACTCGTTGTCGGGTGCGACGAGGTAGCTCGTGTACGGCGTCACGATGCCGAAGCGGCGCGAGAGCGCGATGACCTCCTCGCGCAGCTCCGCGCGCTCGCCGTGCAGGCGGATCTCGTCGAGCAGATAGCCGATCTTCCGCGTGGCCCAGACGCGCGGGAGAAAATCGTTCTGCGCCTCGCTCCGTGGGAAGGCGACGTCGAAGGCGAACTCGCGCGGCGCCGTGTCCGCGCCGAGCTTGCCCGCGAGCGTGACGCGACTCGAGCCCTCACCGCGGTAGCGCCCGACGACGAGGAGCTGCCCGCCGCGGTAGAGGTGCCCGAGATCGCGCGGATAGACGTCGAAGGCGCCGGCGCCCGGCAGCGCGAGCGAGAGGTCCGTGAGCACCGGGTACGCGATGCGATCGTAGAAGACCGAGAGGCGGCGCTCGAGCTCGGCGCCGTCGCGGAAGTAGTCGCCGACGCCGCGGCCGCGCTGCGCGAGGGCATCCAAAAAGGTGGTGTTGACGTCGTCACCGACGCCGAACACGAAGAGCCGCGCGTCGCCCACGCGCGCCCCAATCGCCTCGACGATGCGGCCCGGATCCGTCTCGCCGACGGTCGGCATCCCGTCCGTGAGGAAGACGACCATGCGCGGCATGCCGCTCTGCGCGGGCGCGCGCAGGGCCTCGGCGAGCGCGGGCTCGATCGCGGTGCCGCCCGCGGCCGCGAAGCCGCGCGCGAAGCGGCGGGCGCGCGCGATGTTGTCGGGCGTGGCCTCGGCGCTGCGGCCGCCGTCGAAGAGCGCCTCGACATCCGTCGAGAAGCGCAGCACCTGGAAGCGATCGGCGGAGCGCAGCCGCGCGAGCATGCCGTCGAGCGCGGTGCGCGCGCGCTCGAGCTTCTCGCCCGCCATCGAGCCCGAGGTGTCGAAGACGAAGAGCACCTCCTTCGCCGCGATCTCGCGCTCGGCGATCTCCGCGGGCGGCGCGATCATCGCGAGGAAATAGCCCTCGTCGCCCGACTCGCGGTGCGTGAGCAGCGAGAGCCCGACGTCGCGGTCTTGCACCGCGTAGTAGAGGTCGAAGTCGGTGTCGAGCGTCGCGCGCTGCGCCTCGAAGCCGACGACCGCGCGGTGGTCGTCGGGCCGCGAGACGGAGATGGCGTGCGTCGGCGAGTACACGGCGCGGATGGGCGTGCGCGAGACGATCTCCGCGGAGATCGTGAGGTCTTCGAGCGTGCGCGCAGCGCGGCCGGACATCTTCAGCGGGTAGCGGTAGTGGACGACGCCGGCCTGGTAGTCGAGCGCCTGCGTGAAGCTGATCTCGACGCGCTGATCGCTGTTCGGCTCGATCGGGAAGACGCGGGCGCGAAAGAGATTGCCGCCCATCGACTCGAGCAGCCCCGGATCACGCATGCGCGCGACGATCTGCTCGTAGATTCCGCGCGCCTGTGCCGCGTCGAGCAGCTCGCCCTGCAAACGCTGACCGTTCACCCACATCGCGAAGCCGCTCACCGTCGCGCCTGCTGGCACGGGGAAGACGTAGGTCGCCTCGAGTCGCTGCCCCGTGTGGTTGCGGAAGACCTGCTCGACGCGCGTCTCCGCGGATCGCTCGCGCACGGTGACGCGCACGCGGTGGCTGCGGATGGCGAGCGGCTCGAGCTCGACCTGCGTCGGCAAGAGCACGCCGACGGCGTGCGCGCGCCCGGGCGCGGCGAGCGCGCAGACGGACGCGAGGAGCGCGGCGAACACGAGCGCGCGGAGGGAGGCGTGGATGGGCATGGGGCGGTCTCCGTGGGTGCCCGCGCTGCGACGGACGGGCGCGGTGTTCGATCTGCGCACGCGCGCCGCGACGTCCCACCCCGCCATCACCCGCGCAGGTGTACAGCGCTGATCATTTGACACGATGCGTGAAGCGTGGTTTCACTCGCCGGACCTATCCGGACGCGCAGGGGTCATCCGTACAGGATTCCCGCACACCGGCTCGCCCCCCGGGAGATCACGCGCCATGCAACAGCTCACCGAGCGGCAGCGTAAAGTGCTCGAATACATCCTCCGCGCGATCGACGACAACGGGTATCCGCCCACGCTGCGCGAGATCGGCAACGTGATGGGGATCCGCAGCACGAACGGGGTGAACGACCACCTCCGCGCCCTCGAGCGGAAGGGCTTCCTCACGCGCGAGGACATGAAGTCGCGCACGCTGCGCCCGACGACGCTCGCGCAGTCCATGCTCGCCGACCTGCGCGCGGCCGACGTGCCCGCCGAGGGCCGCACGAGGGACGGCGCGCCCGGCGCCGAGCCCACGGGCCGGTACGCCGTGTCGGACGACATCCTCGAGGTGCCGATCCTCGGCCGCGTCGCGGCGGGCGCGCTGAGCGAGGCCATCGACTTCTCGCACGCCGAGCCGGAAGACTGCGTGCGCATCGACCGCATGCTCATCGGCGGGGGCGGCGGGCGCGACGTGTTTGGGCTGCGTATCAGCGGCGAGTCGATGATCGAGGCCGGCATCCACCACGGCGACTACGTCTTCGTGCGCAAGCAGCTCGAGGCCCGCCGCGGGGACATCGTCGTCGCGCTCGTCGGCGACGAGGCCACGTGCAAGCGCTACTTCCCTGAGCGCGACCACGTGCGGCTCCAGCCGGAGAACCACACGATGGCACCGATCCTCGTCTCGCGGAGCGATTGGCGCAGCACGCAGCTCCTCGGCGTCGTCGTCGGCGTGTACCGCAAGGTCTGACGACGCCGCGCCCTGCTCCGCGTCGTTGCATGCGGCACGGCGTCGTTGCGTGCGGCACGGGGTCGTTGCGTGCGGCACGGGGTCGTTGCGTGCGGCACGGGGTCATTGCGTGCGGCACGGGGTCATTGCGTGCGGCACGGGGTCGTGATGAGGTCCCGCGATGCGCGCGTCCCTTCCCAGCTCGACGTTCCTCGTGATCGGCGTGCTCGCTACCGCGCTCGCGGCCTGCGGGGATGACGACGACGCCCCCGCCGGCCCGGACCTCGGCCTCGACGGTGGACGCTTGGACGCGGGCCCGGCGGACGGGGGCCCGATACGCGACCTAGGCCCCGCGGATGCAGGTGGTGGGCGCGACCTCGGGCCCCGCAGCGACGCGGCGATGCCCGAGGGTTGCGATCCCGTGAGCGGGATCGAATGCGACGGCGATTGGCTCGGGCGCTGCACGCCCGAGTGCGCAGCGACCGAGTGCTGCAGCCCGCAAGACGGCACGTTCGCCTGCGTCGCGCGCGAGGACGGCGGCGCGTGTCCGGCCGCGGACCTCTTCGTCGATGAATCGAAGGTGGTCGAGAACTACGCGGTCGAGTGGCAGAACTTCCCCGAGGGCGACTGCGCGATCGTCGAGGGCTGCGTCGTGCGCTCCGGGTGGCGTCGCCTGCTCCGCTTCGACACGTGGACGCCCAACACCGGCACCGCCGACATGTACCTCGGACCGCCGAGCGACTCGATCGACTACTTCGAGTACTCCGCGTGCCACGCGCACTACCATTTCAACACGTACGCCGAGTACGAACTGCGCGACACGGGCGGCGAGCTCGCCGCGACCGGCCACAAGCAGGCCTTCTGCCTGCTCGACTTCTACCGCTACCCGGGCACCGACTCGGGAGGCGCGCGCTACGACTGCGGCAACCAGGGCATCGCGCGGGGCTGGCAGGACGTCTACGGGCGTGACCTCGACTGCCAGTGGGTCGACGTGACGGATGTGCCGCCCGGGGATTACGCGCTGCGGATCGCGATCAACACCGCGCACATCCTGCTCGAGTCGAACTACGAGAACAACGTCGTCGAGGTGCCGGTGACGATCCCGCGGGACATCACGAGCGACGCGACGGCGCCGTGCGACCGCGCGTCGCAGGGCGCGGACCGCGGCTGCGGCCTCACGGACGGCGGCGACTTCACGTGTACGCCTGGCGCGATGGTGCGTCTCGGCTGCTCGGCCGCGTGCGGCGCCGGGTCCTGCACGGGCGACACCGTGCTGCGCGTCTGCGAGGGCACCGAGCCCTGCGGCACGCGCGGCTCGCTCGCGCGGAACGACGACTCCGGCTGCCGCGACGGCGACGTCTGCTCGCAGGCGACGTTCACGTGCCCCGCGAGCGGGACGTACAACGTGCTCTGGGGGCCGTATCGCTCAGACGAGGCCGCGACCTGCACCGTGGCGGTGGCGCCGTGATGCGCGCGGGCGGGTGGCTCTGCGCGACGCTGTTCGGCACGGCCCTCCTCGCGGCGTGCGGCTCCGGGCACGGCGACGCCGACACCCCGATCCGATTCAGCGCTCGGACCGCGCCGGACACGGCCGGCGCCGAGCCCGCGACGCCCGCCGCGCAGGGGCTCGTGATGTCGGAGGACGCCTGCGAGACGGACGCCGACTGCGTCCCGGCGGGATGTTGTCACGCGGCGGCCTGCGTCGGCCGCGCGAACGCGCCCGCATGCGGGGAGGCGTTGTGCACGCAGGACTGCCGCTTCGGCACGCTCGATTGTGGGGGCGGCTGCCTCTGCCACGAGGGCCGGTGCGCGGCGCGGCTCAGCGAGCCGCCCGAGGCGCTGCGCCCGACGGATCCGGCACCTGCGGACTCGTGACTCGCGCCGCTCGGCAGGCGCCCACCGACGCGCGTTCGCGCTGACGCGTCGCGTCGCGATCGGTGTAATCTCGCGCGGTGCGGACGTCCCCTCGCGCGTCGCGGTCGCTCCCATGGATGGGGTTGGTCCAAGCGCTCGTCGCCGTGGCGTTGTGCGCCTGCACGGTCGCGCGCGGCGGGCTCGCCGTGGACGACGCCGCCGTCACTGACGCCGGCGCACGCGACGCGGGGCCGCCCGACCGCGACGCCTCGGACGACGCCGACTTGCCCGAGCCCGACGCGTCCCTCTGCCCCGCGGGTACGGCCGACCTCAACGGCGATCCGCTCGACGGCTGCGAGTGCCTCGTCTCGCCCGATGTGTGCAACGGACGCGACGACGACTGCGATCCGAGCACGCCCGACGGCATGGCCGACCCCGAGGTCGGCGTGCCGTGCGACGGCCTCGACAGCGACCGCTGTCCCGAAGGGACGCGGATCTGCGGGGGCGGCGCGGTCATCTGCGACGACGTGAGCGACGACACGCCCGAGCGCTGTGACACCGAGTCCGACGACGACTGCGACGGCGAGACGAACGAGGCCGACGCGATCGATGCGCGCACGTTCTATCCGGACGCCGACGGGGACGGACACGCGCTCGGTGGCGTGGGCGTCGGCGCGTGTGTGGCGCCGCCCGGAACTTCCTCGCAGGGCCCGAGTCGACGACTGTGACGACGCGGCCGGCACGGCCTACCCGGGCGCGACCGATCCGTGCAACGGCGTCGACGACGACTGCAACGGCGTCGATCGATGACGGCGACGCGTGCCCGTGCCCGCTGCGACGACGCGAGAGCAGCACGTATCTGTTCTGCGAGAACGGCGCGAACTTCGCGGACGCGGAAGCCGAGTGCATGCGCCGCGGCTATCACCTCGCCACGGTCGAGGACGCCGCCGAGTCCGACTGGCTCTTCGCGAACGCCCGTCGCGACGAGACGTTCCGCCAGTGGTGGATCGGCTACAGCGACACCGGCACCGAGGGCAGCTTCGCGTGGACCAGCGGGTCCCCGAGCACGTTCACCTACTGGCTCGAGGGCGAGCCGAGCAACTCCTACGGCGGCGGCGGCGAGGACTGCGTGGAGTTGAACCTCTACGACAATCCCCGCTGGAACGACTCGCGCTGCGGCGAGTCGAACTACTTCGTGTGCGAGGCGCCGTGAGCGGCGCCGTCAACGCGCGGCCGGCACGCTCGCAGGCGCGGCAGCGGGCGCGGGCGCGGCGACGGCGGGCGACGTCGCACAGCGGACGGGGCGCGCGCCGGGGTGGCGCCAGCGCGGCTGCGCGGGATCGAAGAGCGCGGGGTCGTCGGGGCGCAGCGTGCCGCCGCGGGCCCGCAGGGCCTCTGCGCTCGCGTCGCGGATCGTGGGACCGTCGTCGGCGAGCGTGAGGTCGGCGGGCGCGACAAGGGAAGCGAGCAGCGCGTCGCCCCCGGTCGCGACGAAGTCGCTCGTCGCGACGCGGAGCACCTCGGCGTCCCGCACGGGACGCTCGCCGCGCCCCGCTGCGCGGAAGAGGCGCACATCGACCACCTCGCCCCGGCAGCGCGCCTCGACGCGCACGCCCGAGATGGAGAGCAGGCTCTCGCCCGCGCTCAGGTTCGCCGCGAGCACGCGCCGGAGATCGGCGCCGCGCAGCCGCAACACCGCGAAACGATTGTCGAAGGGGAAGGTCTCGTACAGCGCGCCGTAGGTGAGCGGGCCGGCGGGCAGCCCGGTGCGGATGCCGCCACCGTTGACCATGCCGACGTCGGCGCCGCCCGGCGCGCTCGCGCGGAGGAGGTCGGCGAGGAGGTTGCCGAGCGGGGATTCCGCGCTGCCGGAGCGCGCGAAGGGCGCCGCGAGGGTGACGCCGAGCGACTGCTCTCGCTGCGCGGCGGCCGCGCGCACCGCGGGCGCGAGCCGCGCCTCGAGCGAGGCGTCCGGCACCACCGGCGCGCCCTCGTAGCGCTCGTCCGCACACGCGGGCGCCTCGGACGAGAGGCCGCAGAGCGCGTGCGGCGGCTGGACCCGCGCCTCCCGCAGCCGCCCCGTCGCGCGGTCGAGCACGAGATCGACGCGCCCGAACGCGCGGCCGTTCGCGTACGACTCGAGCACGGGGATGCCGTTCACGAAGTGGGCGATCGCAGCGTGCGTGTGCCCCGCGACGACGGCGTCGAGCGTGCCGACCGGAAGGGAACGCGCGAGCCGCACGATCTCCTGATCGTCATCACAGGAGGTGGTATCGCGTGGATCATCGAAGCGCCGGCAGCGACCGCCCGCGTGCGCGGCGAGGAGAACGAGCGCGCAGCCGCGAGCGCGCAGCGACGCCGCCTCCCGCGTGACGGCCTCCGCGAGCGGGACGACGGCGAGCCCGCGGAAATTCGCGGCGAGCGTGGTGCGCGGCGTCTCCTCGGTGGTCACGCCGAGGATGCCGATGCGCACGCCCGCGCGCTCGACGACGATGGACGTCGGCATGTTCGGCCAGTCGACGTGCGCGCCGTCGGATACCGTCGCGAGGTTCGCCGTGAGCAGGGGGAAGCCCGCCTCTCGTGCCCGCGCACGGAGCGCACCGCGTGGATCCTCGCCCTCGCGAGCCGTGGAACGTGGCCCCTCGGGGCCGAAGTCGAACTCGTGGTTGCCGACGGTGACGGCCGTGTAGCCGAGCGCGCCGTAGCCCGCGATCATCGCGGCGCCCTCGTTGAGGTTGGACTCGAGGGTTCCCTGGAACATGTCGCCGCCGTCGAGCAGGACGACCGCGCCGTGATCCGCCGCCCGCGCCGCGCGGAGGTTCGCGAGGTAGCCCGCGAGCACGGGCAGGCTGGCCAGGCGGCCGTGCACGTCGTTGGTGCCGACGACGCTCACGGTCAGCGTCTCCGGTAGGGCGGGCGTCGATGCGCGCGCGGCGGAGGTCCGCGGGGACGACGCGCCGACACCCGCCGTCGCGGCGCGGGGCGACGCGGGGTGCGAAGCGGAGACGCCACCCGCGCAGGCCGCGAGCGCGGCGAGACAGCCGACCCACGGAGCGATCGACGTGCGTGCAGCGATTCGCATGGCGGGGGACCGTTGTCGGCCATCGCCGCGCGTCGCGCAACCGGGAAGCGCGGCGCGCGCGCTGCTACGGTGGCGCGGTGAACTTCTTTGGCCACGCGACGGTCGCGACCTGGGCGCCGGACGCCTCGCCCGGCTTCGTGTTCGGCGCGATGTTGCCGGATTTCGCCGCGATCTCGGGGGCACGCGCGGTCGTGGCGGCCGACCCCGAGGTCGCGCGTGGCGTCGCGCTGCACCACGCGACGGACGCGGTGTTCCACGCGGCGCCGACCTTCGTCGCGCTGATGATCGAGGCGCGCGCGCAGCTCACCGCTGTGGGACTCGGCGGCGGCGCGTCACGGGCGGCGGCGCACCTCGGCATCGAGCTGCTCCTCGACGGGACGCTCGTCGACGGCGACACGGGTGCGCGCGCCTACGTCGAGGCGCTCGCCGCGCTCGAGGAGGCGCACCTGCGCTTCGACGACGCAACGCACGCCCCGCGTTTCTGGGCGCTGCACGCGCGGCTGCGCGGCTGGGGCGTGCCGTACGGCTACGTCGATCCCGCCTTCGTCGCCGCGCGCATCGGCGACGCGCTCGCCCACCGGCCACGGCTCGCGCTCGGCACGGTGTCGACCGACGCGGTCGCGGGCGTGCTCGACGCCGTGCGGCCCGCGGTCGTGCGCCGCGCGGACGCGCTGCTCGGGGAGGTCCGCGCGGGTCTGCGCGCCGCGACGCTGGCCGCGGAGACGCCGCGCTAGAAGCCGTGCGTCGAGGCGACGAGCGTGCCGAGCGCGACGACCACCGCGCAGACGAGCGCGGCCGCCAGGTAGGCCGCGGCACACGCGCGCCGCACGGCCACGGCGCCCGGTGGGGCGAGGAGCGCCGCGACGCCCGCGCCGAGCGCGAGCGCGACGACCGTGAAGCCGAGGTGCTCCTTGGTCTCGAACAGGAAGCCGACCGCGCGGCTCTCGAGGAAGACGCCGCGCTTCACCGTCGCGCGGTACTGCTCGTAGATCCCGACGCCGAGCCCGAAGGCGAGCGCGGTCACGAGCGTCGTGAGACCCACCGACCAGCGCCCCCCGCGCGTGAGCGGGAGCCCGCGCCGCAGGAGGATCGCGGGGTGGAGCAGCGCCGCCGCCGCGAGCACGCCGAGGTGCCCGTGCACGGCCTCGAGCACACGCCAGATCACGGCAGCCTCCACATGGCGACGGCGATCGCGAGCGCGAGCGGCAGCGCCACGAGCGCGACGGCACGCGCGAGCGCGTCGCGGCCCCGCTGCGCGCGCGGCTGCGCGACGAGCGCGCCCGCGAGGATCGCCGCGAGTCCGCCCCACCACGCGGCGGTCGAGGCGCGCCAGTAGAACGAGGTGTGCAGATCGAAGACGACGAGTAGCGGATCGCCCGGACCGCCGCGCGCCCGCTCGAACACGCGCTGCGCCGCGTACGCGAGCGGCGACACGACGCCGAAGACGAGCGCCGCGAGGGCGAGCGCGGTGCGCCTCACGTCGGCGGGGCGCGGGGCGGGACGCGTCACAGGCCGAGGCTCAAGAGAAAGCCCGCGCGGTCGAGCACGAGAAAACCCGCCCCGAGCGCCGCGGCGAAGGCCCCCGCCGCGACCGCACGACGCCGCCCGATCGGCGCGCCCTCGAGACCCACGCCGAAGATCGACGCGACCGCGAGGAGCGCGGACCCCGCGAGCGCGAGCGTCACGAACGTGTCGGTGGCCGCGTGATCGAACAGCGAGGCGAGCAGCAACGGCCCCCCGAGCACCCACGCCGCGGCGACGACGCGCGGCCCCGTGAATGCACGCCGCAGCGCCGCAGGCCGAAGCCCGCGGTGCCCGCCGAGCGCCGCGCCACCGAGGGCGAAGAGCGCGAGGAGCGCGACCGCGATCACGCGCAGCACGCGCCGCCGCACGGCGACGCGCAGATCGTCCGCGTCGCTCGACGCGCCGAGGCCGGCCTGCTCCATCGCGGCGAGCGCCGCCGACGGATCGCCGAGCAGCGTGAGCGCGCGCGCGAGGCCCGACGCGGCGAGGCGGCGCTCGGCGTCGTCGATGCCCGGCTCCGCGAGCCAGCGCTCGTAGGCTCGGCGCGCGCGGGTCGGGTCGCCGAGCCGCCCGAGCCAGGCGTCCGCGACGAGCTCGCGCCCCTCGCGGCGGGCGAGGCCGCGCGGATAGCCTTCGAGGCGCCGCGCGTAGGCCTCGAGCCGCGCCGCGCTGAGCTCGGAGGTCACGAGCTGGCGCATGCGGAGGAGGTCCGCGAGGGGCGCAAACCCGCCCTCCCCGTGCGCCGAGAGGTACGCGATGCGCCGCTCGCAGCGCCCCGCGACGCGCGAGGTGGGCGCGCTCACGAGAGCACGCCGCCAGAGCGCGAGCGCGTCCGCCGGGCGCGCCTCCGACTCCGCGCGATCCGCCTCGCGCACGAGCGCCGCCTGCGCGAGGCGGTCCGAGCCGGGCGTGACTGAACCGTCATTCAGCGGCGCCGCCCTTGGCGCCAGGGGTGGCGCGGGCGCCTCAACCGGCGGAGGAAGCGCAGCGCGCGCGGGCACCGACGCTGCGCCCCCCTCCTGCGCGGCGGTGCGCGCGGGGGCGAGGGCGAGGGCGATGAGAAGCGGCGCGATGAGGGCGCGGGAGCGCAGGGCGGAGCCTCGGCTCAGGGGCGCGTGTACTCGAACACGTCGAGCGCCGTCCCGTCGAGCCGGGACGCCTTGTAGCGCATCGTCTTGCCCTCGAGCTCGACGACGACGTAGTTGCGCGTCGACTCGGCGAGCACCGTGTAGCCGGTCGAGGCGGCGTCGACGCCGTAGAGCGGCGCGCCCGCGCCCGCCGCGACGACGTACACCGTGCCGTTCGCCGCCTGCGGGATGCCGTTCACGCCCGCGGGCTGCACCTGCCCCTCGCTCGTGCCGGAGGCGAAGCCGCGGATCGGGAGGCTGCGCTCGTAGTTGTGGTTGTGGCCGTTGAAGACGAAGTCGACGCCGAACTCGTCGTAGAGGGGCTGCCACGAGGCGCGGAGCGAGACGTCCGGATCGTGCGCCGTCGCCGACGTGTACATGGGCTTGTGGTGCACCGCGAAGACCCACGGCGTCACCGTGCGATCGACGGCCATCAGGTCGGCGCGGAGCCACGCACGCTCGACGGTGTTGATGAGCTCGGTCGTCGAGGTGTCGTTGAGGACGACGAAGTGCGCGTTTCCGTAGTCGAACGAGTACCACTCCTCGCCCTCCCCGCGCTCGCCGTCGGTCACCTGCTGCGGGAGCGCGAACTGCGCGAGGTAGTTGGTCGCGAGGCCGTCGTGGTTGCCGTTCGCGATCATGAACGGGATGCGCGCGAGCACGTCCTGCACGGAGACGCCGCCCGCGGTCGCCTCGAAGAAGGCGTCCCATTCGCCCTGGTTCGGCCCGAGCACGACCGCGTCGCCGCTGAACACCTGCAGGTCGACGCCGGCCTCCTGCACGCGCGCCTGCGTCTCCGCGAAGATCGCCGGCTCGTTGCGCGAGTCGCCGGTGACGGCGAAACGCCAGACCTCGGCCGTGCCGACGGTCGGGCTCGTCGAGACGTCGAACACGGCGCTCCACGCGCCCGCGCCGCCGACCTTGTAGAAGTAGCGGGTCGACGGCTCGAGGCCGCAGACGTGCGCCTCGTGGATGCGGAAGCCGCCGGCGCGGTCGTAGGAGAACGAGTGGCCGTCCTGCGCGCGCACGTCGGCGCCGGGGCCGTCCGCTGCGGCGACCGCGGCCTCGTCCGTGCCGAAGAGGACCTGCGCCGCGCGCGTGTCGTCGCCCCGCGTGCGCCAGTTCACCGCGAAGGTGCTGGTGGTCGGGCCGGTGAAGCTCGTGTGGATGTGGTCGGGCGCGGGCGTCGCGCCGATCGTCGCGGCGTGGCGCTCGACGCTCGCGACCGGGACACGCGGGGACGAGACGGCGTAGCCGCAGCCCTCGGGCGTGTAGCTCAGCTGCCGCTGGCCGGCGGTCGAGCCGTCGACGGGGGGCCCCATGTCGACATCGGGATCGACGGCGCCGCCCGTCTCTTCGCAGCCGGAGGCGAAGGCGGTGAGCGAGAGCGAGGCACAGACGAGGAGGAGACGCGCGCGCTTCATGGGACTCGAAAGTCCCAGAAAACGGGCGTTCCTGCAACGGTGGAACGGTGACAGCATCGTGTCGTGCAGGGCATGCACAGCGCGGCGGAGAACCGCGCGGCGACGCGACGACGAGTTCGGTCAGAAGCCGACGGTGCCCTGCAGCCAGAGCGTGTCGTTCTTGACGCCCACGAACTCGCGCCCCGCGATGACCGCGTTCTCGACCTCGCGGTTGAGCTGGTAATTCGCCGAGAGGCGGATGAGCTGCTCGTTCGTCGGGAACCAGTTGAGCCCGAAGGTGAGACGCCAGCGCGTAGGAGGGTTGTCCGCGTCGCGGTAGTCGGGTGGCGGCGCGTAGCCGAGCGAGGTCGTCCCGCCTCCGAGGAAGGAACCGTCCGCGGGGTTCACGGGGGCGACCGCGTCGAAGCGTGCGAGCACCTCGAGCGCCTGCCCGGACACCGGGAAGAGCGCGGGCGGCAGCACGTACTGCGCCTGCACGCTCGCGCCCCACGCGATGTGGTCGGAGGCGCCGGCGATCCCGCCGCCGCAGCCCGTGTCGTAGCCGAGCGCGCGGCCGAGGGCGTCGTTGCGGACCGCGCCGTTGTAGAAGCGGACGAAGCTCGCGTAGGCGTAGAGGCCGCGGTAGCGCAGCTCGGTGTCGAAGGTGAGGCCGCGGTTGTAGTTCCCGCGGTCGTCGCAGTTCGTGTAGACGCCGCCGCCCGCGGCGACGTGCGGCCGCGTGTTGCGGGAAAGATCGCTCTCTTGATCCGCGCCCTTCGGGGGGCCGAGGACGTGGAGGTTCACGCGGGCGGAGTAGAGGAATGCGCTGTCGTCGTTGACGATCTGGTTCGCGCCGCGACCGAGGAAGGCACCCACCCAGTACTGCAGTCCAGGCGACGTCACCTCGGGATCGCTGTTGCCGAGGATGCCGGTGAACATCAGGCCGACGTCGCGCGGGTTGAGGTAGCGGAGCGCGAAGCGATCGGGTTGCTGCGGCGTGTAGACGAGGCGATCGATGAACGCCTGGTTCGCTTCGTTGATCTGATAGGTGCGCAGGAACGGCAACAGAAACTGGCCCATCCGCACGGAGAACGCGGGGTGCAGCGGCAGGTCGACGTAGACGTCGGTGAGGTTCGGGCTCGGCATGCCCTCGAGCTCGAAGCGCATCTGCAGGAAGCGATGGAGCTGCGTGCGGAAGCCGAAGCGCGCGCGCTGAAGCCAGAAATGGTCGTCGGAGATCGCGTTCTGCGGATCGTTCTGGCGGACGATGAAGCCGGGCTGCGCGAAGCCCGTCACCGCAAACCAACGGTGGTGCCAGAGGTCGTCCTCGTTCTCCTCCCAGAGGCGGAGATCGGCGCGCGCGGCGGTGGGCGCGACGGACGCGCCCGCGAGCCACGCGGCGAGGACACCGACGGCGGCGAGCGCGCGCAACAGGGGCGAGCGCGGGTGGCGGAAGGCGGCGGGGACGAGGTGGGTCACGGGGCGGGTACCTTCGACGCGCGAGGTTACATCGCGACGGCGGCTGCGTGTCCCTCGCGTGACAGCGCGCCCGCCGCGGCCGCACGCCGGGGACACGGGATGCGCAGCGGAGTCCGGCTCGGTCGGCGACGCGACGCGGGGCTCAGCCGGCGACACGCCGACGATCGCGCAGGCGGGCGCGCAACGAGGGACCGGCGGGGACGAGCCGCGTTCCCGCGCGGAGCTCGAAGGGGTGGCCGCGCCACGCGATGCGGCGGCTCGCGACGGCGCCGAGCCACGCGCCGAAGAGCACGTAGGCGCGCGCGACCTCGAGCGGCGGCAGCCAGAGCGGGACGCGCCCGCGGAGCAGGAGCGCCGCGTACGACGCGCCGACGGCCTGCACGACGAGCGCGACGAGCAGCGCGAACGCGGCGTCGCGCGACGGAGACACGAGGCAGGCGAGCGACGCCGTCACGATCGGTGAGAGCAGCGGCTCGAGGAAGAAGCCCTGCGGCGCGATGAAGCGGCGCATCCGGCCCCAGCGCGTGTGGCGCTCGACGCTGCGGCGCAGCGTGCAGTCGACGTTGCGGTTCTCGACCGGCGCGAGCGACAGCCGCACGCCGATGCCGGCGCGTGCGAAGCGCTGCGCGAGCACGTGATCCTCCGCGAGGACGTCCCCCACCGACGCGAAGCCCCCGACGCGCGCGAGGTCCGCGGCTCGGATCGCCATCGACTTGCCGATGCTGATCGGGCGCCCCGTCACCGTGGCCCCGGCGACGACGCCCGGCGCGACGTGCGCGAGCCACTGCAGGTTCTCGAGGGCCGCACCGAGCGTGCGCTCACCCGAGCCGACGACGACGCTCGTGGCCAGCCCGACACCGGGCTCGTCGAGCGCGCCGACGAGATCGCGCAGGTAGGTCGGCGGCACGCGTACGTTCGCGTCGCTGACGACGACGACCTCGCCACGCGCCTCCTCGGCGAGCCGGACGAGCTGCGCGACCTTGGGGTTGAGCGCCGCGCCCGGGTCCGTGAGGACGAGGCGCGCAGCGACCTGGGGATGCGCCGCGATGAACGCGCGCGCGACGGGGACGGCGGCGTCGGCGAGCGACGCGACCCCGAGGAGCAGCTCGTGGTCGGGCCAGTCGAGCGCGGCGAAGCTGCGGAGGTTCTCGGCGAGTTCGTCCTCGCAGCCGGCGAGGGGCTTGAGCACGGAGACGCGTGGGGTCACGCGCGGCGCAGCGCGCTGCGCACGCAGACGCAGACGCCCGCGCACGAGGCCGACGGTGAAGGACGCGAGGAGCGTCAGGTAGAGCGCCACGCTGATGGCGCACGCGGCGAGCATCACGAGAGCGGGGGTCGACATGCGACGCAGCCTCCGAGCCCCGTGTGTCGACGCGTTCGCGGTCGCGTGCCCATCTCGCGACGCGCCCGCCGGAAGCCGCAAACGCTGCGTGCCCGCCGCGCGGCAGGCACGCCGCCGTCACATCAGACGCTCGGCGCGGAGCCACGCGTGCGTGCGCCGCAGCCCCTCGGCGAGCGGCACGCGCGGCGCCCACCCGAGCACACGCCGCACGCGCGCGTTCGACACCCGGTGCGGGCGTGCGACGAAGTCGACCGCCGCGGGGCTCACCGGGGCACGCAGCCCCGCGACGCGCGCGCCGCGATCGAGCGCGGTGAACGCCGCGCGGAGCAGGCCCGCCGGGAGCGTGCGGATGCGCGCCTGCCCGAGCGGCGCGCCGAGACGCCCGAAATACGCGGCGAAGCTCGTGTCGTCGCCGTCGGTGACGTTGAGCGGGACGCCGCCGACCTCGCGCGCGACCGCCGCGAGCCCCGCGTCGACGAGGTCGTCGACGTAGACGTGGTTCATCACGCCCCGTCCGCCGTCCGGCAGCACGAACAGCCCGCGCCGCATGAGCGAGACGGGGCGCACGACCCACGGGATGGAGCCGGGCCCGTAGACGTCGCCCGCGCGCAGCGCAACGACGCGCAGCGCTCCCGGGGCGTCGAAGGAGAGCGCGACCCGCTCGCTCTCGATCTTGGTCTCGCAGTAGGGGTTGCCCTCGCCGCGGAGCGGGCCGTCCTCGTCGACGTCGGGCGGATACGCAAAGCCGTAGACCATCACTGAAGATAGGTGCACGACGTGACGCGCGCCCGTGTCCCGCGCGACCTCGAGCACGCACCGCGTGCCCTCGACGTTGACGTCGCGGAAGTGCGAGGGATCGCCGTCTTCCTCGACGACTGCGGCCGTGTGGAAGACGACGTCCGCCCCGGCGCAGAGGCGGCGGACGTCGGCCGGATCGCGCACGTCGCCGCGCAGCGCCGTGACGCCGACGCGGCCGGCGCGACGCAGCGCGGCTTCGTCGCGATCGAGTCCGCGCACGACCATGCCGAGCTCGCGCGCCCGCGCCGCGGCGCGGAGCCCCACGAAGCCGCCGATGCCCGTGATCGCCAGCGTGCGCCCGCGCAGGTCCATGCGGCGGAGTATGCGCCCGCGCGCGCCGTCGCACTCGCCGCAGACGTGCCGCGGCGCAGCGTGGGATGCTGCCGGCATGACGCCCCCCGACGACGCCGGCCGCGACTCCTTCGTGTTCGGCGCGGCTCGCGCGGCTGCGCGCGCGGGCGTGATCGCATCGTTGCTCGCGGCCGCGGTGCTCTTCGGCACGCCGACCCGGGCGAGCGCGTCGCCGTGGACGCCGCGACCGGGGCACGGCTACGCGAAGGTCTGGCTCAAGTGGCTGCCGGGCTTCGGCTACCTCGACGGGCGCGGCGAGTCGACGGCGTTCGGCACGTACCACGAGGTGTTCGCGAACGCGTGGGCGGAGGTCGGGGTCGCCGAGGGCGTCGCGCTCTGGCTGCACGCGCCGCTCGCGCAGGGCTTCGTGCTCGCGGATCCGCGGCCCGGGGGCGACACGCGCGCCGTCGTCGGGCCCGGCGATCCGATGGTCGGCGGACGCTGGCGCTTCGCGCGGGTCGGGCGCTTCGTCGCCGCGGCGGAGCTCGGACTCGGCGTGCCCCTCGCGACCTCGCGCGCACAGGGCCCCGTGTTCGCGCGGGAGACCCCGCACGCGCAGCTGGCGAGCCTGCACATCGGCAGCGGCGTCTTCCGCGGGATGGGCGCGCTCGCCGTGGGCTACGGGTGGGACACCGTCTACGCGGCGGGCTCGCTCGGCTACGTGCTCCGGAGCGGCGGCTGGGACGACGTGCTCACGTGGACGGCGGAGGTCGGCGGGCGCTTCTCCGCGACGCTGAGCGGGCGGCTGCGCGCGACGGGGTGGCACCCGGTCGTCCGCGGTTCCGCGCCGCGCGGGGAGAGCCCGAGCGGCATCGTGAACGGCACCGCCTACACGGGCTTCGGGCTCGAAGGCGAGTGGCAGTTCGTCCCGCGCTGGTACCTCGGGATGACGATCGAGGGGGGCATCGCCGGTGTCCGGCGCCAGTCGGGCGGGCCCGTCCTCAGCCTCTTCGCGGCGACCCAGTTCTGAGGCCGGCGCGCGCCGCGAGGGCGAGCGCGAGATCGGCGCATCGCGGCGACGACGACTTCACGAAGTGCCCGCACACCATCGCAAAACGCCGATTTTTCTCGGCGTTCGGAGGCGCGCCGGGCTCAGCGCGGGCCGCCGAAGACCTGCACGCCGAACGGCCCGTAGCCGCGGAACATGCGGGCGACGATCCGCACGGGGGCCGACGTCAGGGGGCAGAAGCGCGCCCGCGGGAAGGCGTCGCGCTCCGCGTCCCGCGCGAGCTCGTTGCCGAGCGCGTCCCGCACGAGGAGGTCGAGCTCAGCGACGGACGGCGCACCGGCACCGAGCACGACGTAGCAGCGCCCCGCCTCGACGCGCACCTCCTGCTCGATCGACTCGCTCGTGCGCAGCTGCCCCGCGCGCACGTCGATCACGGCGTCACGCCCCTCCCCGACCGCCGCATGCCGCGCGCGGAGGCGCTGCGCGACGAAGTCCGTGCCCGCGCCGCCGACGCGGAAGGCCGGCGCGCGCGCGACCTCGACCGCGGGGGCGGGCCCGGCCGCGGAGCCGAGCACCTGCCAGGCGATCGCGCCCTGCCCCGCGACGAGCGAGATGGCGAGCCGGTACACGCCGGGCGTCGGCGGACAGAGCGGACGCAGCAGGCCGAGCGACGCGGCCGCCTCGTGCGTGCCGTCCGCCTGCAGCGTCTCGTCGCCCCGCGCGCCCGGGGCACGCAGCGCGAGGTCGACGTCGAGCACGCCATCCTCGGCGGCGACGAGCACGCGGTAGCAGCGTCCGGGCGCGAGCGGCACGTCACGCTCGACACGCTGCCCCGGCGCGAGGACCTCGCGCGCCGGCGCGGTCACCAGGACCATGTCGCTGCCCGATGCGACCACCCGCGCCGCGAGGCGATCGAGCAGCCCCGTCGCCGCGGGAGGCGCCGCGCCCACCGCGGCCGCGCCGCCCGCCGCCTGCGCCGGGAGCAGATACGCCGCGAGCGCGAAGGGCCCGGCACCGCGGAAGGCACGCGCGCGCATCTCGAGGCGCTCGGCAGCCGGGCCCGCGCAGTGGCGCGCCATCGCGGCGCGACCCGTGTCGGTGTCGCGCGCGAGCACCGTGCGGCCGCGCGCGATCGCGACGTCCACGTTCTCGAGGCCGCCCGACGCGCGCGCCGCGACGAGCACGCAGCGCCCGGCCGGCAGCGTCAGCGGGACCGCCCGCTGCTGCGCCGCCCGCAGCGATCCCGCCGCCTGCGCGAGCGCTTCGCGCGTGTCGGCGCCGCCCTCCTCCGCCGTCGACGCGAGATCGATGAGGAGTTGCGCGTCCTGCGCGCGGGCGCCCCGCGGCCCTGCGGCTCCGAGCGCGAGCCACGCGAGCAACGCCACACCGGCGACGCGCGCCCCGTGTCCACCCTGCGGACGACCCCGATCCCCGTCCATCGCGTGCATCGGTGCTTCTCCCTGCGCCGCGCGCGCGACGCGTCGGCTGGCGTATCGCGCCCGCACGGCGACCGCCAGCCGCGACGGCCCCCGCGTGCACGGCGGCGGCCCGCCTCGCGCCGCGCGGCTCTCCGCGCGCTGCGTGCGCCCCCGCGCTCCGGGTGGCATGCCCCGCGGATGCACGACGCCGCGCACCTCGCCGCAGGGGACTACCTCGCCGGACGCCTCACGCCGCCCGCACACGCCGACGGCGCGCTCGAGGTCCGAAGCCCCGCTGATCAGGACGATCTCGTCGGTCGTTTTCCGTTCGCGCACGCGCACCTCGACCTCGCCGTCGACGCCGCGCGCGACGCGCGACGCGCCTTCCGCACGCTCGGCGCCACCGCCCGCGCGACGCTGTTGCGCGCGTACCAGGAGCGTCTGCGCGCGCACGCGGACGCGATCGCACGCACCATCGCGCGCGAGGTCGGCAAGCCGCTCTGGGAGGCGCAGAGCGAGGTCGCCGCGATGATCACGAAGGTCGACGTCTCGGTCGGCGAAGCGGCCCGCTTCACGCGCGACGAGGTGATCGCCGATCTGCCGGGTGAGATCCGCCATCGGCCGCATGGCGTGCTCGCCGTGCTCGGGCCCTTCAACTTCCCCGGTCACCTCCCCAACGGGCAGATCGTGCCCGCGCTCTTCGCGGGCAACTGCGTGATCTTCAAGCCGAGCGAGCGCGCGCCGGGGACCGCGGCGTGGATGGCGCGCTGCTTCGACGAGGCGGGCTTCCCCCCCGGGACGATCCAGCTCGTGCAGGGCCCGGGCACGCTCGCTGCGGCGCTCGTCGCGCACCCGGGCGTCGACGGCGTTCTCTTCACGGGTTCGCTCGCGGTCGGCCAGAAGATCCTCGCGGCGACCGCGCAGACGCCTGGCAAGCTGGTGCAGCTCGAGCTCGGCGGGAAGAACGCCTCGATCGTGCTCGACGATTGCGACGTCGAGCGCACGGCCCGCGAGCTCGCGTTCAGCGGCTTCGCGACCGCCGGGCAGCGCTGCACCGCGACGTCGCGGGTGATCGTCCAGCGCGGCGTCGCCGACCACCTCTGCGCGCGGCTGCGCGAGGCCGCCGAGCGCGTCGTCGTCGGGCACCCGCTCGACGCGGGCGTGTTCATGGGGCCGGTCATCTCCGAGGGCTCCCGCGCGCACCTGCTCGCGGCCCAGCGGCGCGCGCGCGACGCGGGCTACGAGGCCCTCGCGGCGGGTGGCGCCGTCGACGTGCCGGGCCGCCGCGGCTGGTACGTGCGCCCCGCCGTGCACCGTGCCCCGCCGGGCGCGGCCCCGGTCGACGGCTACTCGGACGCCGAGCTGTTCGGGCCGGATCTGGCGGTCACCGTCGTCGACGACGCCGACGAAGCCCTCGCGCTCGCCAACGCGTCGCGGTTCGGGCTCGCCTGCGCCGTGTACACGGCCTCGCGCGCGCGCTTCGAGGCGCTCGCCGACGAGCTCGAGGTCGGCGTCGTGCACTGGAACCGCTCGAGCGCCGGGGCGAGCGGGCGCCTGCCCTTCGGCGGCCTCAAGGACAGCGGCAACCACCGCCCCGCGGGGCTGCTCGCGGGCGCGCAGTGCGTGTACCCGCTCGCGGTGCTCCTGCCCACGGTCGCCGCGGGGCCGCTCCCCGTCTGGCCGGGCCTCTCGCTCGACTGACGACGCCAATCACGACGGAGGCTCGGCGGGCGCCGCGGTGACGGCGCGTGCCGCCTGCGCGCGGCGTCGAGGCGTGCCGCGCTCGGCCCTGGTCCGCAGGCGCTGGGGCGCGCGGACATGGGGATGGCGTGACCGTAGCCTCGCAGAGAGGGGTTCCGCGGTACGCGGGCCCGGTGTTACCGTCTCTCCGCGATGTCCGGAATGACCCGTACATTCGGACCCTTCACGCTCGTCCGCAGGCTCGGCGCGGGCGGGATGGCGGAGACCTTCGAGGCCGTGCGCACGGGGCCGGGCGGCTTCGAGCAGCGCGTGTGCGTGAAGCGCATCCTCCCCGCGGTGGGCGACGACCCCGCCTTCGTTCGGCTCTTCCGCGACGAGGCGCGCCTCGCGGCGAGGCTGCGACACGCGAACATCGTGCAGGTCATCGACTTCGGCGTCGCGGACGGCGCGCACTACCTCGCGCTCGAGCTCGTCGAGGGCTGCGACCTGCGCGAGCTGCTGCGCGTCGAGCGGACGCGCGCGGGCCTCGCGCCGGGCGCACCGGGGGGCGGGCTCACGTCGGGTCTCGTCGCCTTCCTCGCCGTGGAGCTCGCGACCGCGCTCGAGATCGCGCACGGCGGCGCGGAGGCCATCGTGCACCGCGACCTCTCGCCATCGAACGTGCTCTTGAGCGCGGCAGGCGAGGTGAAGCTCGCGGATTTCGGGATCGCCCGCGCCATCACCGACAACCTCGCGACGTCGACGCGCGCGGTGCGGGGGAAGGTGCCGTACATGGCGCCGGAGTACGCGCTGCGCGGCGTGGTCGATCGCCGCGTCGACCTCTTCGCGCTCGGCGTGCTGCTGTACGAAGCGCTCGCGGGCGTACGCCCCTTCGACGGGCGCAGCGACGTCGAGACGCTCAGCAACCTCGAGCGTGGCGCGCGCACACCGCTCGGCGCCCACTGCCCCACGGCGCCACCCGCGCTCATCGCCGCGATCGAGGGCCTCCTCGCCCCGTCCCCCGACTCGCGCACGCCGAACGCCACGGCGTTGCTCGACGCGCTCGTCGACGTCGTCCCACCCCCGACCGCGCGGCGGATCCTCGGCGAGCAGGTCAAGCGCGTGCAGGCCGCGCGGCGCCCCGAGGAAGGGCACGGACAGCACGTCGATCCCCTCGCGGCGACGTCGGTCGCGGCGACGACGGTGCCCGCGGGGGCGCACACCGGGACGACCGCGGCGCCGGCGCACGCGTCCGCGACGCGCTTCCTGACAGCCTCCGCGACGCCGCCCCCCGCAGGGCCCGCGCCATCGGGGGCGGCGACGTCACCGCTTGCCCCCGACGACACGACCGCGCCCGATCCGCGGACGGCCCTGCTCACGGACGCAACCCGCGCGGCGGCCCCCCTCCCCGCGCGCCCCTACGCGGCAGCGGCGCACGATGCGGCCACGCGCACCGCGTGGTCCGGCGTGCGCGAGACCGGGCCCGACGCCGACGAAGGCGGGACGCGCACCCGCGTCGACGCGACGAACCACGCCCCCGTCGACGACCCGCTGGCACCCGTCGAGGCGAGCATCGAGGGCACCCCGGCGCCGCGCCCACATGCCGACGTCGCCGGTGCGCCCGCCCACGCGGACGAGGCCCCCGCTGCACCGCCCGCGTCGACGGTCCCGACCGCCCCCGACCCGCAACGCCGGCGGCATGCGGCCCGAGCGCGCACGCGCCTCGCGCTCGGCGCCGCCACGCTCGCCGCGTCGATCCTCGCGGCCGTCGCCGTCGCGTCTCGGCGCCCACGCACGCCGGCTCACGCGGACACCGCGCCCACGAACGCCACGCCCGCCCAGGGTGCCCGCCCGCGCGCAGCCGCGTCCGCCCCGCACCCCCCCGCCGAGCCTCCACGTCCGCCGGCGCCCGCGACGCCCGCCCCCGCGCGCGACGCGCCACCCGCGGCGTCCTCCGACGGGCTCCGTCGTCCCTCCGCCGACGCGGCCCCGATGCCCGCTGCGCCGGACGCCCCGCTGCGTACGGCCGTGCCATCCCGACCGGAGGCGCCCCCCACTGCGGCGTCGCGCGCGCGGACACGCACCGCGAGCGCTGCGCGCGCCGACCGTGCCGAACGCGCAGCGACCGATGCGTCCGCCTCCGCGCCCAGCGCGCGCGCGCTGTTGACCATCGTCAGCGAACGAGGTCACACCATCTACGTCGATGGTCAGGAGGTTGGCGCGGCGCCACTGAGCGTTCCGCTCGCAGCCGGCCATCACGTGCTGAGCGACGGCGACGGCGCTGGCGCAGCGACCCTCGCGGTCGACCTCGCGCGCGGCGAGCGGCGTCGCGTCGTGCTGCGCTGAGCCATGACGGCCTCGCCGCACTTCGGCCCCTTCCGGCTTCTGCGACGCCTCGGACACGGCGGCATGGCGGAGACCTTCCTCGCCGAGCGACACGGCGTCGCGGGCTTCGCGCAGCGCGTGTGCGTCAAGCGCGTGCTCCCGGCCTTCTGCACCGATCCGGTCTTCGTCGCGATGTTCCAAGGCGAGGCGCGGCTCGCCGCGCGCCTCGTGCACCCGCACATCGCGCAGGTCTACGACTTCGGCGCGCACGAAGGCCAGTGGTGGATGGCGCTCGAGCTCGTCGACGGCGTCGATCTGCGCGCGCTGCTCAGGGCGATGCGCGCGCTCGGACAGCCGATGCCCATCGACCTCGTGGTGCTCATCCTCACCGACGTCTGCAGCGCGCTCGCGCACGCCCACGCGGCGCGCCCGGCGGTCGTGCACCGCGACGTGAGTCCATCGAACGTGCTCCTCTCGCGCGAAGGCGCCGTGAAGCTCGCGGACTTCGGGATCGCCAAGCAGACGAGCGGGGAGCGCGCGACCGCGAGCGGCATCAAGGGCAAGGTGCCGTACATGTCGCCCGAGCAGGCGCTCGGCGGCGCGGTCGATGCGCGCAGCGATCTCTTCTCGCTCGGCGTGCTGAGCTTCGAGCTGCTCGCGGGCCGGCGACCCTTCGACGGCCCGACCGAGCTCGCGACCCTCGCGAACCTCGCCGGCGATCGGCGCCCCGCGCTCGGACCGCTCGCCCCGCACGCGCCGCCCGCGCTCGTCGCGCTCGTCGAGCGGCTCCTCGCGCCCACGCCCGACGCGCGCCCGGCGAGCGCCAACGCCGTGCTCGACGCGTTGTCCGCAGGCGCCCCGCCGCTCAGCGCGCGCCGCGCGCTCGGCGCGATGGTCGATCGCGTGCGCCCCGTGGCCCCCGACGACGACGCGCAAGCGCTCGTATCCAATCCATTTTCAGGCGCGCAACCTGAAACGGAATCGCCCCCGTGCACGTCCGCGAGCGCGCCGCCCGCGACGCCGCCCGCGGCCGCCCCGCACCTCGCCGCGCCCGCCGCACCGCACGCCACCCGCGCCCGCGAGCGGCCGCACACCACCACACGCGGGCCCTCGCTGCCGCGCTCGCGCTGCTCGCGCTCGCGGGCGCCGCCGCCCTCGCCGTTCACAGGGACACGACGCCCCACGCCGCAGCGTCCCCGACGGCGCCCGCGCCCCGCCCCGCGGCATCGCCCAGCGTGCCCTCCACGGCATCGCCCAGCGTGCCCTCCGCGGCATCGCCCAGCGTGCCCTCCGCGGCATCGCCCAGCGTGCCCTCCGCGGCATCGCCCAGCGTGCCCTCCACGGCATCGCCCAGCGCGCCCTCCACGGCGGCGCCCAGCACGCCCCGAGGCGACGCGCGGACGGCCCCGACGCCCCTCATGCCGCGTGACGGAACGCTCGTGGTGACGGCCTATCCGTGGGGTTTCGTCGAGATCGACGGCCGCGCGCTCGGCCGCTCGCCGGTGCGCGCACGGCTCGACGAAGGCGAGCATGTGGTGCGCGTGCGCGCCGACGGGCTAGTCAAGCGTCGTGTCGCGCGCGTCGCCGCCGGCGAGACCCGCGAGGTCGTCATCCCGCTCGAGTGACGGCGCGCGGCACGCGCCGCACGCGGCGGCTCAGGGGGCCACGACCGCAGCCGCCTCGCGCGGCGCACGCGCGGACACCTCGCGAACCTCACCACCGAGACGCACGGGCACGCTGAGGACGACGGCGCGGTCCTCGCGCGCCTCCGCGAGCGGCGGCAGTGACGCGCCCCGCAGCGCGCGCACGATGCACGCCGCCTCGGCTTCGTCGTCGTTGGCGGCGATCTCCACCTCGGCCGCGCGCACGATGCCGCTCCGCGCCGACACCTCGAGCCGCACGACGACGCTCCCGTCCCGCGCAGCCCCCCGCGCGAGGCCCGCCGCGTGGCATGCCGCGAGCGCGCGCCCCACAGGGCCCCGCGGCGCTGCGACGAGCGCCGCCTCCCAGCTCGCGGGCACCGTCGCGCCGTAGGGCACGCCGATCGTCGCGTGCGGGCCCTCGACGGACGCCTCGCCGTCGTCGTCGCGCACCGCGCGCAGGCGCTCCGTGTCCTCGCGCGCGATCACGCGTCCGTCCGCGGACACGACCTCGAGGAAGGCGACCTCCGCGCGCACGAGGCTCACGGCCACCGCCGAACGCACGACGCAGAGCGTGCCGTCGCGACCGTCCATGCCGAGGAAGAACCCGACCCGCAGCGTCGCGCCCGCGCCGCGGGCCTGCTCGAGGAGCCGCGCGCGCTCACGGCTCACCGTGAAGCCGATCGCCTCGAGCCCAGCCGGCAGCAGCTCCGCGCGGCCGCCCACGATGCGCAGGTTGTGCTGCGTGTCGACGAAGAGCGTGCCGCCCTCCGCGACGGTCACCTCGCTCGCGTCGCTGCTCGCGATCTCGTTCAATTGCAGGCCGCCGAAGCGCCAGCTCCCCGCGGCGACGTCGACGGCGTAGAGCGAGCGCGCGCCGGGCCCCGACGCGGTGCGACACGCGCGGTGCACCGCGGCGATGTCCGCGAGCGCGACGGCCTCCCCTGCGCGGGCCGGCGTCGCGGCGCCGAGGAGCGAGGCCGCGAGCGGCAGCGCGCACACGGCGAGGCGCACGGCGGCGCGGACATGGGAGCGGCCAGCGGTGAGCACGGGACGGCGCATGGCTGGGAGCGTCCACCCGGACGATCGGGCGGTCAAACTTGCGGCGCGGCGTGCCCGGCGGGCTCCTTGAACGCGCGCGCGCCCCCGGCTAGGGTCGGCCGCGCATGGCGCTCGTCGAGCTGGATCGCGTCGAGAAGAGGTACGGCGAGCTGCGCGCGTTGAAGGAGGTCTCGCTGACCCTCGAGCCCGGGCGCATCGGCCTGCTCGGCCCGAACGGCGCGGGAAAGAGCACGATTCTGAAGACGCTGCTCGGGCTGCTCCCGTTCGATTCCGGCTCGGTCAAGGTGTTCGACCTCGACGTCGCGCGGAGCCCCTTCGAGGTGCGCTCGCGCATCGGCTACATGCCCGAGGGCGACAGCGTCATGCCCGAGCTCACCGCGCTCGAATACGCGACCTTCGCCGCGGAGCTGTGCGGCCTCCCGCAGAGCGAGGCGACCGGCCGCGCGCACCAGGTGTTGCACTACGTCGGGCTCGGCGAGGCGCGCTACCGCAAGCTCGGCGGCTTCTCGACGGGCATGCGCCAGCGGGCCCGCCTCGCGCAGGCGCTCGTCGGCGACCCCAAGCTGCTCCTCCTCGACGAGCCCACGAGCGGCCTCGATCCGCGTGGCCGCGACGAGATGCTCGCGCTCATCCTCGACATCCCCGCGCGCACCGGCGCGAGCGTGATCCTCTCGACGCACATCCTCCCCGACGTCGAGAAGACGTGCGATCAGGTCGTCGTCGTCGCGCAGGGCGACGTCCTCTACGCGGGCGCGCTCGCCCCCCTCGTCGCGACGGAGGCGGGCCTCTTCGAGGTCCGCGTGAAGGGTGACCCCGAGCGCCTGCGGCATCCGCTCTCGCTCGCGGGCTGCGTGGTGACGCGCAGCGGCTCGACGCTCGAGGTGCGGGTCCCCGCGGGCGCCTCCGCTGACCTCGTGCTCACGGTCGCGCTCGAGGCCGGCGTGCAGATCCGGCACCTCGCGCCCTTCGTGCAGACGCTCGAGCGCGCCTTCTTCGCGACCCTCGAGAAGGCCGGCGCGACGGCCCCCGAGGCTTGAGCCCGCGCGTGCCCGCGGCCCGCTCCCGAGACGCGACGCGCGCGGCCCCCTCGGCATGCCGCGCGGCGTGGGTCGCCGCGTCCCTCGCGGCCGCGCTCTGCCTCGCGCCCGTCGCCTCGGGCGCCCGCGCTCAGGAAGCCCCTGCGCCGCGACGCGTGCTGCGTGCACACCCCCGCGGCACCGCGCCGATCGCGATCGACGGGCGCCTCGACGAGGCCCCGTGGCGCGACGCGCCCGCGAGCACGGGCTTCGTCGAGCGGACGCCCATCCCCGGCGCCGCGCCCCCCGCGGACACCGTCCTGCGCGTGCTCGTCGACGAGGACGCGCTCTACGTCGGCCTCGAGATGGCGCTCCTGCCCGGCGAGGAACCGCGCGCGCTCGAGCTGCGTCGCGACGACTTCCGCATCTTCGACGACGACGCCGTCAGCGTGAAGCTCGACGTCCGCCACGATCACCGCAACACGGTCGGCTTCGTGACGAACCCCGAGGGCGCGCAGCTCGACTACGTCGCCATCGACAACGGGCGCTCGTTCCGCCGTGAGTTCGACGCGGTGTGGGAGGTCGCGACGACGGTCGAGGCGACGCGCTGGACCGCCGAGTTCCGCCTGCCCGCTGCCGCGCTCGGACTGCCGCGCGGCGACGCGGAGCGCGTCCTCGGCCTGCAGATCTCGCGCGATCACAACGCGCGCCTCGCCACGGACGACTGGACCCCGATGCCGCCCGAGATGGGCGCGTTCTCCGCGCTGCACTACGGCGAGCTGCACGGTGTGCGCGGGCTCGGCGGGGGACGCCCGCTCGTGCTCATCCCCTTCGCGCTCGGCCGCTATCAGCGCGACGCGCGCGGCGACGGCTTCACGCCCGCGCTCGGCGGCGAGGTGCGCCTGCGCGTCGCCGACGACGTGTGGGCCGAGGCCACCGTGCTCACCGACTTCGCCGAGGTCGACCTCGACGATCAGCGCATCAACCTCGACCGCTTCCCACTCTTCTTCCCCGAGCGGCGGCCCTTCTTTCTCTCCGGCGTCGACGTGTTCGAGTTCGGCGAGCCCGGCGTCGCGCAGCTCTTCTTCACGCGGCGCCTCGGCCTCGACGCGGACGGCCGCGCCATCCCGCTCCTCGCGGGCGTCAAGTCCTACGGCCGCGTCGGGCGCACCGCGTTCGGCGTGCTCGACGTGCTCACCGACGACGCCCCCGCGCAGCCCGCGGCGAACCAGGGCGTCGTGCGCGTGCGGCACAACCTCGGCGATTCGTCCTACGTCGGCGCGATGTTCGGCTCGCGCACCTGGGTGCCGCTCGGCGGGCGCGACGCGCCGACGCCCGACGACCCCGAGCCCCACTACGCCGTCGGCGGCGACGCGCTCGTCCGGCTCGCCGACGAGCGCCTCGAGCTCTCCGGTTTCGCGTCCTACACGGCGCGCGAGGCCCCCGCGCCGCCGCCCGACGCGCTCGGACCGGGCGCGGCGAGCACGGGCAGCGCGGCGCGCCTCGCCGTGAAGTACCGCGGCAAGCTCCTGCAGCCCGAGCTCTCGACGCTCTTCGTGTCGCGCGACTTCCGCCCCGAGCTCGGCTTCGTGCGCCGGCGCGACATCGCGCAGACGCGCCTCTCCGTGCCCTTCATCCACCGCGTGCTCACGCCGTGGCTGCGGAGCTGGAGCGGCGGGCTCGCCGGCACGCTGATCGCCAGCGAAGACCTGTCGCGCCGCGTCGGCAGCAAGGGCTCCTGGGATCTCGGCCTGACGACGCGCGGCGGCTGGGATCTCGCGCTCGGCGCCGACTACGAGGAGGACGTCGTCGACGCGCCCTTTGAGCTGCTGCCGGGGCTCTCGGTCGACGCGGGCACGTACCGCGGCGCGACGTTGCGCGCCTTCGTCTCGGCGCCGACGGGTCGCAACCCCACCGCGAGCGCCTACTACGAGCTCTCGAACGCGTTCTTCGGCGGCACGCAACACCTGCTCTCGACGGACGCGAGCGTGTCGTTCGGCCCCCACGTGAAGCTCGTCGAGAGCCTCGTCGCCGCGTGGATCGCGCTCCCGGGCGCGCCGCCCGCGCGCACGCTCACCGTCAACGGCTCGCTCACGATCGCGCCGACGCCGCGCCTCGCCTTCGACCTGATCGGGCAGCTCAACACCGTCTCGGACACCGCGATCGCCATGCTCCGGGCGCGCTGGCGCTTCCTGCCAGGCAGCGATCTCTTCCTCGTGTGGCGCGAGGCGTTCGACCTCGAAGGGCGCCTCGCCGAGCGCGAGCGCAGCGTGACGCTCAAGGCCAGCCTGCGGCTCGACCTCGTGCTTTGACGCAGCGCGTCAGCGCGGGTCGCCCCGCGAACCACCGGGTCGATCGTCGCGCGGATCGACGCGGATCCCCTCGCGCATCGCGTCCGGCTCGGCGCCGTGCGGCAGCGTCGCGGGCGCCGCGACGACCCCGAGACGCAGCCCCCCGACCATGAGGAGCAGCGTCGCGAGGCCGAGCACGGCGAGGCCCCACCCGAGGTGCGCGACCGCCTGCGCGTCGCCGACGTGCATCTGCGCCGCCCAGCGATCGAGCCGCCGCGCGGCGGACCACGCCGACATCGGCACGCCCCACGCGAGGAGCGGTACGACGAGCCGGATCGCGCGCATCCGCGCCAGCGTGCGCCGCTGCGCGAGCAGCAGGAGCGACGCGACGCCGACGCCGGGCACCACCCAGAGCGTCGGCGCGTGCGTGACGGCGATCGAGGGCCCCGTGACGAGCAGCGTCTGACCCGCTGCCGTGATCGTGCCCATCGGGCAGAGGAACCCGATCATCGCGAGCAGCGCGCCCGCGCCCACGAGCCCGCGGCCGAAGCGCAGATCGAACGTGCCGAGCCGCTCGTCGTCACGCGGCACCGCGTCCGCGCTCGCGGCGCCTGGGAGCCGCTCGAAGGGGACGAGCGCGAGCTCGTGCTCGGGACAGCGCGCCTCGCCCTCGAACGACTCGCGGCAGAACGGACAGAAGAGGACGGCAGTCGGGGGCGGGCGCACGGCGAGGCGTCGATCCATACCACGCGCCCGGAGACGCCATGGACCCCAAGCCCCCGATGCCGCCCTACACCATCAAGGCCGACGACGAGACGGCGAAGGGCCGCTTCTCGAACCTCGCGCACGTCGGCAGCACCCACGACTCGTTCGTGATCGACTTCGCGTTCGTGCAGGGCGCGACGGGCTGGCTGCTCGCGCGGCTGCTCGTGTCCCCGCAGCACGCCAAGCGCTTCCACGCCGTGCTCGGCGAGACGATCGCGCAGCACGAGGAGCGCTACGGCCCCATCGACCCCGGCCCGATGTTCCAGTAGCCTCGACCGCCGGGCGTCATGATCACCCGCGGCATCACCAAGCGCGACTTCGACGCGATCACGTCGGTCCTCGATCGCTGGTGGGGCGGGCCGGCGGGAGAGCGCGCCCACCCCGTCTTCTTCTACGAGCTCGGCGAGCACGCGCTCATCGCCGAGGAAGACGGCGTGCTCGTCGGCTTCCTGCTCGGGTTCATCACGAGCGGCACGCCGCGCACGGGCTACGTACACCTCGTCGGCATCCACCCGGAGCATCGCCGACGCGCGGTCGGCAAGCTGCTGTACGCCCAGTTCGCCGAGCGCGCGCAGCGTGCCGGTGCCGAGCGCGTCAAGGCGATCACGACCGTCGGCAACGAGGGCTCGGTGCGCTTCCACGAGGCGCTCGGCTTCCAGGTCGACGAGGATCCTTCGTACGCCGGCGAGGGGCGCGCGCGCATCGTCTTCACGCGGGCGCTCTGACCACGCCATCCCACCTTGCTCACCCCGGCCGATGCTGACACGAGGTGGGCGCAGGCACGCACTGCCCCGCAGAAGCCGGGGCGCCTCGACGCGATTCGGGTTGGCGCACGCGCGACCGATCGCTATCATCGCCCGCGGTTGCGGGGGTCCGGGACCACAGGAGACACCGACTGATGAGCTACTCGGGGGCAAGCACGGCGAGCGGAGCGAGGGAGAACCTGGGTCAGGCGCTGGCAGCGCTCCAGGGTGACCCCAACATCCCGCAGGATATCCTGAACGTCGCGCAGAACATGGCCCGAGCGGTCGGGTCGCTGTTCAACGCGGAGAAGGCCGCCGACGAGTCGGCGGGCAAGCAGGAGGTCCGCGCGGCGCTCGGTTTCCTCAGCCAGACGCTCGCGCTCTTGCAGGAGGTGCGCTCGCAGCACCCCGGCATCGCGACGGCTACTGAGTCCATCGCGCGCGTGATGTCGGCGCTCTTCCCGCTCACCGCCGTACCCTCGAAGGCGCCGCCCGCCCCGGTGAACTTCGCCCAGCCGCAGTTCCCCCAGGCCGCGCCCGTGCCGCGCTTCGACGGCGTGCCGCAGGCCCAGCCTGCGTCCGTCCAGCCCCCAGCATCGACCGCGCCGCACTCCCCCTACCGTCCTTCGGCCGCCCCCGTCGCGGCGCGCCACGACCTGCCGCGCGCCGAGCTCGAGGCGAACATCGGCGCGACGACCGAGTCGAACTTCTTCGTCGGTTTCTCCGGCGAAATCGCCGAGGGCGGCGTCTTCATCGCGACATACACCGCGCTCGAGCGCGGTCAGCGCGTGCTCGTGACGATCACCCTCCCCGGCGGCTTCGAGACCAAGGTCGAGGGCCTCGTGCGCTTCATGCGCGACCCCCTCGACTTCGCGGCGGACGCCGAGCCCGGTCTCGGTGTGCAGTTCGGCGCCGGCCTGCCCCACGAGACGCGCGAGCTGATCCTGCGCTTCATCCGCAAGCGCGCCCCGATGTTCTACGACGAGTAGGCCCGGACCTTCCCGCGCGCCGGCACGCCCCGCATCCGCGCCCGCGCGCCCCATGAAGCGGGCCCGTGCTATGCCCGGCGCGTGCAGTTCCTCCAGCGCGCCGCCATCCGACCGGTCGCCGCGCACGCGGTCGTCGACGAGTCGAGCATCGAGCGCGTGGAACTCGCGCTCGACGCAGGCACCGGGCTCGAGCCCGCGCTCGACCGTGGCTACCGCGAGCTCGACCGCAAGCACCCCGCGCTCGCCGCCTTCCTCTCGCGCGAGATCGCGGCCCGCAAGGACGACGTCGCGCGATCCCTCGGCTACTTCCTCGTCGTCGCGGTGTATCTCATCTTCCGCGAGGCGTTCCCGACGCGGCTCGCGGAGATCGACGAAGACGCACTCTCCGCCGCCGTCGATTCGCTGCAGACCGACGAGGCCCTCCGCGCGGACGCCGCGGACGAGGTGCTCGAGAGCGACGACGTCGTCGCGATGGGTCAGCCCGCCGTGCTCGACTTCGTGCAGCAACATCTGCACGAGGCGCTCGAGGTCGCCGGTGAGCACGCCGACCTCGAGCAGCTCGACGACGTCTACCGCGTCGTGCTGATCGAGGTGATCGCGCTGTCGCAGTGCGTCGCCGCGCCCCCCGGCGAGGTCCCGCCGGCGACGGGCGAGGTGCTCGCCTGACGCGGACGGTCAGCCTCCCGCGCGCAGCGCCTCGAGCGAGGCCTTGAGCGACTCGACCTCGACGTCGAGCGCGAGATCGGCGTACTCGTCGGGCGCCATCCCGAGGCTCTTCGCGAGCTTGACGAGGTACTCGTCCTCGCCGAGGTCGAGCACGTCATCCGCGTCGTTCACCGCCGCGACGAGCTCGAGCAGCTTGCGCTTCTGGATCGGCGGATCCTTCACGAAGTCCGCGGCGGTCGCGGCGAGATCGAACGTCCCTGCTGGGAAGGCCTTGATCCGCGCGTCCACCGCACCGGAGAGCGACGCGCCGTCGAGCAGGCCGCTCAGCAGACGCCGCACCGCGGCCTCCTCCTGACCCGCGAGCTTGTCGTCGGCGTGGGCCGCGCCGAGCAGGAGGTCGGTGATCACCATGATTCGGTCCTGGATCGTGCTCATGTGAAACTCCGCGGGTGTCGGGGACGGCGCAGGCTACACGAAGCGGCGCCGCGCGGAAACCGCGTCACGGGCCCTGCGCGGATTCGCGGCATGGCCCCGCGCAACCCAGCGCACGTCCGACACGCGGCGCCTCCGCCCGCCGGCCACCGCGCGTTGGGACGCGTTCGCGCGCCGATCATCGACGCGCGCCACCGCCCCGCGCATCGACGTCCTGCGCCTCTGCGTCCGCGAACGCGTCCTCGGCGAGCGCGGACGCAGCGACCCGGACGCGCAGCGCCTCCCCTCCCCCGAGCTCGTGGAAGTGCCAGCGCACGACGCCCTCGTCGTCGATCTCGACCGAGACGCGCGTGCCGTCCGCCATCGCCGTGAGCACCGAATCGGCGAGCGTCGTCGACCAGCCGAGCGCCCGCGACGTCTGCGTCACCGTGAGCACGCCCGACTCTCGCGCGGCGAGCGCGAGCACCGCCTGTTCCCGGGCGGCGCGCTCTTCGTCGGCGGCGGCGCGCGCCTGGGCCCCCCCGCCGCGCCACGCGAGCGCCGCGACCCCGAGCCCCGCGGCGCCGACGAGCCCCGCGAGCGCGACGCCGGGCGCGCCATCGACGAGGAAGCCGAGCAGGGCAGCCCCCACCGCGCCGCCGAAGAGCGAACCGGCCGCGAAGACGCGCAGCACGACCGCGCTCACGCGCGCCGCGCCTCCCCGGCTCGCCGGCACCGCGAGAGACGCGGGCGCGGCGACGCTGCGAACCGCGGCCGCGGGCCCCATCGGAGGGACGCTCCCGCCGAGCACGACCGTCCCCGCGAGCCGCTCGCGCGCTGCGCCGCACGCCGCGCATGCGTAGGCGCCGCCACGCGCGAACACCCCTGCGACGGCATGACAGGCGCCGCAGCGGTTGTCCTCGCCGAAGACCTTGCGGCACCCGGGACATTGCCCAGCGCCACCGGGGATGGCCGTCCCGCAGCTCGGGCACGCAGACGGCGCGGCGCTCGCCATCTCAGTCGATGACGACGGTGGTCGCGGCAATCGAGAGCGCGGACGCGACCGCGACCGCCCCCTCGGAGGCGAGGTGCGCGCGCGCCTCGGGGGAGAGCTCCTGCAGGGCGACGCGCCCCTCGATCACCGCGTGACGGCCCGCGACGTCCTTCGGCAGGAAGAACGCGTGCCCCGCCATCGGCACACGCACGGCCGGGGCCGCGGCGCCGGCCTGCAGCTCCATCCAGCACCCCATCGCCTGACAGACGCGCGCGATCGTCCCCTCGGTGCGGACGACCTGCTCCGTGAAGCGCTCCGGCGATGCGGTGATGTCCGTGAGCGCCGTGAGCGCGGCCGCCCCGGCGAGCGGTGCCCCGAACGTCCGCGGGCCGCCTGCGGCCGTCGGTGGCACGGCGGGCGCGGGCTGCACCGCGGGCGCGGCCGGAGCGGGCTCGGCCGCAGCGGGGACGGGCGCGCTCGGGGCGCAGCCGACGAGCGCAAGCAGGGAAATCAAGGCGATGCGCGAGGTCATGGCTCTCCGAGGAGCTGGGTCATCGAGGCCTCGTCGGCGGGCGTGAACGGGTACTGATCGAACTCCGACGACGTGACCCAGCGGTATGCGTTCACGGCGCGCACCTCGAGGGCCTCGCTCAGCAGGCGACACTCGTAGAGGTACAAGTCGACCGTGTAGCTCTCGTAGGGGTGGCTCACGAACGAGATGAGCTGCCCCACGCCGATGGATGCGCCGAGGCGCTCGAGCACCTCGCGCGCCAGCGCCTCACCGTCGGACTCGCCCTCCTCGCTGCGTCCGCCGGGGAACTCCCAGAGAAGCGGGAGCACCGCCGTCGGCCGACGCTGCGTGATGAGGTAGCGACCATCGCGCTCGACGACGGCAGCGACGACGCGGATGGTCTTGCGAGGAGGTTTCTCGACGGTCACGGCGGGGCGGTATACCACGCGCGATGCGCGTGCTCTATCTCGGCCTGCCCCTCGGGGCAGCGGTCCTCGCCCGCCATGGCTTCGCGCCGGACGTCTGCGGCGTCTGGCACCTCGACGCCCCCGGGATGCGTCGGCTCCGGACGCGCGCCGCGCGCCCCGGTCGGCTCGTGCTCGGGCGCCCCGACCTCGACGCGCCCGAGGTGCAGGCCGTGCTCCGCGCGGCGGCGCCGGACGTGATCCTCTCGTGGTTCTGGCCACGCCGGATCCCGGCGGCCGTGCTCGCCCTCGCGCCGCGCGGCGCGTTCGGCGTCCATCCGTCGCTGCTACCCCGCTGGCGCGGTCCGGACCCTTATTTCTGGGCGATCCGCAGCGGCGACGCCGAGACGGGCGTCACGCTCCACCGCCTCGAGGCCGAGTACGACACGGGCGCCGTCGTCGCCCAACGCCGCCTCGCCGTGCACGAGGACGACGACGCGTGGACCCTCGCGCGACGCCTCGACCGCCCGTCGCTCGCGCTGCTCGTCGAGTGCGCGCAGCGCCTTGCGCGCGGCGAGACGCTCGCGGGCGCGCCGCAGGACGGGGCCTTGGCGACACCGGCTCCGCAGCCGACCGAGTCCGAACTCGTCATCTCGTTCCGCGAGCCTGCGCACGACGTGGTGCGGCTCGTGCGCGCGGCGGCGCCCGCCCCGGGGGCGACATGCCTCCTCGGGGACGCGCTCGTCACGGTCACGCACGCGCGCGTCGCCGAGGGCCGCGTGCCGCGCGCGCTCGCGCCGGGCGAGGCGTGGGTGGACCCGGAGGGCGCGCTCGTCGTGCGCACACCCGATGGCGGCGTCGTGCTCGAGGCCGTGCGCGACGAGGACGACGCCGAGCTCGAAGGCGACGAGGTCGCGGCGCTCGTCGCGGGATGACGCGTCGCGTCATCGGTCCGCGCACGGACGATCGACACGCGCCCCGACCGGCGCGCGTTCGGCCGATGGCCCCCCCGTGATCAGGCCGCGCGCGACGGCGCGACGAGCCGCGCGGGCGGCACGCGGGCGGGCGCGATCCGCAGTTCGGCGCGGAGCGCCTCGAGGTCGCGCTCCCACAACGACTCCCAGCGCTGAACCGGGAGCCAGCCGGCGTCGCGACCGCGTCGATAGCCCTCGAGGGCCATCTGCGCGATCCGCGGCTCGCGGGCCCAGCGCAGCGTCCCCGCGACGCTGATCATCAGCGAGACGGGCATGCGCAGCTGCGCATAGCTGAACGCCTGCAGCGCGATCTCACCCGCGACGTCCGTGCGGTAGCCGGTGAGCACGTGCCAGAGGTCGTGGCTCTGCCGCATGCGCTTCGCGACGAAGGCGACCATCGAGGGCAGGCCCGGCGGCGCCTGAAACACGTCGGGGTCGAGGCCGTTCTCCGCGAGGTACGCGGCGTACGCGCCGCCGAGCGTCGTCCGCGGCAGGCGCCGGAGCGCCGCGAAGTCGACGTGCGCCGAGTCGATCGAGGGCTGCTCACGGAGCAGCGCCGCGCCGCGCTCGTCCCCGGCGAAGCGGATGAAGAAGCCGGGGAAGCTCGCGGCGTTCACGCTCATCCCGAGCAGGAAGACCTGCGTCGTGTCGTTCGGATCGGCGAGCAGCGCGCGCAGCGAACGCGCGGCGAGCGCAGCACGTTCGAGAGCCGTGCCTTCCATGAGCAGGCGGGCCGCCTCTCGCTGCGCCGCCTCGGATCGCTCCTCCTGCATCGGGTCCTCCTCGATCGTTACCGGGCGCGCAGTCCGTCCTCAGAACTCCGGGCGATCCGAGTGCTGGCCGAAGACGTCGCGCAGCACGTCGCAGATCTCCTGCTCGCTGCAGTAGGCCTTCGCCGCGTCGATCATCGGGGGCATGAGGTTCGCGTCACCACGCGCCGTCTCACGCACCGCCGCCAGCGCGTCACGCACGCGGTCGGCGTCGCGCGTGCGCTTGACCTCGGTGAGCGCCGCGACCTGCTCGCGCTGCACGGTCTCGTCGACGCGCAGCAGGGGGATGCGCGAGGGCTCCTCCTTTTGCCGGTAGCTGTTGACGCCGACGATGACCTTGTCGCCGCGATCGACCTGGCGCTGGAAGCGATAGGCGCTCGCCGAGATCTCGCGCTGCGGGTAGCCGCGCTCGACCGCGTTCACCATGCCGCCCATCTCGTCGATCTTGCGGATGTAGTCGCGCGCCTCGGCCTCGAGTTTGTCCGTCATCCACTCGACGAAGTAGCTGCCGCCGAGCGGGTCGATGGTGTTCGTGACGCCCGTCTCCTCCGCGATGATCTGCTGCGTGCGGAGCGCGATGGTGACGGAGTCCTCCGTCGGCAGCGCGTACGTCTCGTCGAGCGAGTTCGTGTGCAGCGACTGCGTGCCCCCGAGCACCGCGGCCATCGCCTGCAGCGCGACGCGCACGACGTTGTTGTAGGGCTGCTGCGCGGTGAGCGAGACGCCCGCCGTCTGCGCGTGCGTGCGCAGCATCAGCGACTCGGCCTTCTTCGCGCCGAAGCGCTCCTTCATCAGGCTCGCCCAGAGCCGCCGCGCCGCGCGGAACTTCGCGATCTCCTCGAAG
Source organism: Polyangiales bacterium (assembly GCA_964202905.1). Lineage (GTDB taxonomy): Bacteria > Myxococcota_A > Polyangia > Polyangiales > JADJQN01 > CAIUAC01. The sequence goes on along the minus strand of CAXNJO010000008.1, from coordinate 74,948 downwards.
AAGTCGGAGTGCACGTCGAAGAAGAACGAGAGCCGCGGCGCGAAGTCGTCGACGGGCAGGCCGCGATCGACGCAGTGCTGCACGTAGGCGAGACCATCCGCGATGGTGAAGGCGAGCTCCTGCCCCGCCGTCGCGCCCGCCTCGCGGATGTGGTAGCCGCTGATCGAGACGGTGTTCCAGCGCGGCACCTCGCGCGTGCAGAAGGCGATGGTGTCGCCGACGATCCGCATCGCCGGCCGCGGCGGGACGACCCACGCGTGCTGCGCGATGAACTCTTTGAGGCAGTCGTTCTGGACGGTGCCGCTGATCTTCGAGCGCGGCACGCCACGCACGTCCGCGAGCGCCACGTAGAACGCGAGCAGCACGGCCGCGGGGCCGTTGATCGTCATCGAGGTGCTGACCTGCTCGAGCGGGATCCCGTCGAAGAGGATCTCCATGTCGCGCAGCGTGTCGACCGCGACGCCGCACATCCCGACCTCGCCGAGCGAGCGCGGCGAGTCGCTGTCGTACCCCATCAACGTGGGGAAATCGAAGGCGGTCGAGAGCCCCGTCTGGCCCTGCGCGAGCAGGAACTTGAAGCGCTCGTTCGTCTGCCGCGGGGTGCCGAAGCCCGCGAACATGCGCATCGTCCAGAGGCGCCCGCGGTACATCGTGGGCTGCACGCCGCGCGTGTACGGGTACTCGCCGGGGAAGCCGAGCGTGCGCGCGTAGTCCTGCGCGGCGTCGAGCGGCGTCGCGAGGTCGGGCACCTCGAGGTCGGAGAGCGTGCCGAAGCGCTCCTTGCGGAGCGGCATCTTCGCGGTGGCCTTCGCGACGACGCGCGACTCCCAGTCTTCACGGGCGCGCCGCAGCGCCGCCAGCCCTTCGCCACCCAGCCCGAGCTCGCCGCCCTCGGCGGTGTAGACGCCGTCGTCAGCCTGCACGTCGCGCATGTCCTGATTCCTCGATGAAGGGCCCTTCACTGGAGCTCGTCGCCGGCCCCGCCAGGCTCGGCAAAAGGTACCACCTCGCCCCGGAGGGTCTGCAGCATCCCGCTGACCTCGAGCGCGAGCTCCGCCTCGGGGCGCGTCCGCAAAAAGCGCTCGAGGTGCGACGACGCGGCGGCGCCGTCCCCGCGGGCAAAGAACGTGAGGCCGAGGAGGTAGAGCGCGTCAGCGTCCTCGGGCGACCGCGCGAGGATCTCGCGGCCGAGGCGGATGGCCTCGTCGTGGCGGCCGAGCAGCCGCAGCGTGTGCCCGAGATTGACCATGGCGCCGAGATACGTCGGCGCGATCTCGAGCGCCCGCACGAAGGCCTTCAGCGACGCGCCGAGTTCGCTCTTCTCGAAGCGCGCGCAGCCGAGGAAGAACCAAGCGTATTCGTTGCGGGGGTCGCGGACGATGAGGGCCTCCGCGGCGGCGATCGCGCCGTCCGGGTCGCCTTCCCGCAGGCTCTCGGCCGCGTCTTCTGCCGCCTCCCAGCGGGACTCCGGGGTGTCGCTCATCGCCGCGAGCATTCACCCGGCCCCCCGGCACGGCAAGGGGCACGCAGCCCCGGCGCGAAGTAGCCCTCGCGCCCGTCGGTCCCGTCGTGGTACTTCAGGAATGGGATGAAGCTGACGTTCGATGCACCCATGGCCGCCGCAGACGACTTTCGGGGCACCGCTTCCGACTCACCCGCGGTGGCGAACCCGGGCCCCGTCGGCACGAGCACGACGGGAGACGCCGCGACCGCCAGCGAGGTGGTGACGGGCGCCTCCGGCGCGCGGCGCCGCTCCGGCCCGTCGGCGGGGCGCGTCCTCGTCGTCGACGACGAAGAACTCTCCGGGCGCTCGACGAGCCGCACGCTGTCGCTGCGCGGCTTCGACGTCGACTACACGGGTCGCGCCGCGGAGGCGCTCGACCAGCTCGCGACCGGCGCGTACGACGCCGTGGTCTCCGACATGCAGATGCCGGACCTCGACGGCGTCGCGTTCCTCCGCGAGATGCGCGCGCGCCGCGCGGAGGTCGCCGTCGTGATCCTCACGGCGCACCCGAGCATCGAGACCGCGGCCTCGACGCTCGAGCACGGCGGGTTCCGCTACCTCACCAAGCCCTTCAATCCGCCCGACCTCGCCGCGGCGGTCGAGGCTGCCGTCGCGCGCACGCGCGAAGAGCGGGCAGCCCGCGCGATCCCGGTCCCGGCTCGTCAGGACCAAGCACTCCGCGAGCGGTTCGATCGCGCGCTCGAGCTGCTTTGGATGGCATTCCAGCCGATCGTTTCTTCCGAGACGCACGAGACGATCGGCTTCGAAGCGCTGCTGCGTTCGCGCGAGCCCTCGCTCCCGCACCCCGGCGCGATCCTCGAGGCGGCCGAGAAACTCGAGGCGCTCCCAGCGCTCGGTCGCGCCGTACGCGCAGGCATCGCGCGCGCCCTCGAAGGGAGCCCCGCGACCGGCGGCACGATCTTCGTGAACCTGCACGCCGCGGACCTGCTCGACGAGACCCTCTACGACGACCGCAATCCGCTGCTGCCCTTCGCACACCGCATCGTCCTCGAGATCACGGAGCGCGCCTCGGTCGATGGGCTGAACGACCTCGCCGAGCGCGTCTCGCAGCTGCGCCAGCTCCGCTACCGCATCGCCGTCGACGACCTCGGCGCGGGCTACGCCGGGCTGGCCGCGCTGGCGACGATCCAGCCCGACGTCGTGAAGTTCGACATGTCCCTCGTGCGCAACATCGACGCCGACCCGGTGCGCCAGCGCATCGTCCGCGCGATCGCGACGCTCGCACGCGACCTCGGCATGCAGGTGGTCGCCGAAGGCGTCGAGACGGTGGCCGAGCGCGACCAGCTGGTCGCGATGTCCTGCGACTTCCTGCAGGGCTATCTGCTCGCACGGCCGGGTCCGGGCTTCCCGACCTCGTCCTGGCCCTGAGCGCGCGTCGTCGTTCACGCGGACGCGTGCCGGCGCTCACGGCGGGGCGCGACGCAGCACGAGCGGCGCCCCCGGCGCATCGCGTAGGACCGTGACCTCGCGTTGCCCGCGGTAACCCTCCGCGCGCCGCTCGGTGGCCGCGACGCCTTCGACGAGGACGAACTCGCCGTCGCGCAGCACCGACTCGCCGAGGCGCACGGGACCGAGCGCACAGAAGGCGCCACGCTCGTCGAGGAATGCGCGCAGCGCGTCGTCGGGCCGCAGCGTGCGGACCGGCCACGCCGGCTCCAGCGCGACCACGCCCGCCCCCTCGTCGAGGACGCAGACCGTGCCCTCGTCGTCGACGACGTCGAACGGCGCGAGGCCCCCATCGTCGATGACGCCGCCGGGCGTCTCACCGACGACGCGGAACGCGGCACACCGCTCATGCCCGACCGGCGAGAGCAGCGGACGCGCGCAGCGGACGCGCCCGCGGAACGTGCGCCGCTCGGCGCTCTCGACGAGCGCGGGCGGCGGGAGCGGGAGGACGGCGCGACGCGCAGGCGGTTCCGCATCGCGCCCGAGGGGCCGCGCGATCGCCGCGAACACGCGGCCGAAGAGCGCCACGCCCGACACGAGCCCGACGAACAGGAGGACCAGCACGATCTGTGCGGCGGCCGCGAGCAGCGCGAGGAAGACCGCTCCGGGCATCGAGCCGACACGCAGCCAGCCGAGCACCAGCGCGACGAAGGTGAGGAGCGCGAAGCCCCAACGGAGGTACCCCAAGAGCACGCGCTCGGCCGCGTCGACGAGCCAATCGCTGCGCGGGGTCGGCGTCGCGCGCAACAGCGGGAGCGCGATCTTGCGGTCGTGCGAGCGGCGCAGATCGTGGAGGCGCGCGCCGCCGCAGCGAGGGCAGCGCCGCGCGGGCGGAAAACGCACCGCGCACCGGGTGCACAGCGTCGTCTGATCCGTCCGCATCGCGCGCGGCGCCTCAGTCGCGGAGTACGGAGCGCGCGATCACGATGCGCTGGATCTCGCTCGTGCCCTCGTAGATCTGCGTCACGCGCACGTCGCGGAGGCGGCGCTCGACGTCGAACTCGCGCGTGTAGCCGTAGCCGCCGTGCACCTGCACCGCGCGGTTGCAGACGCGCCACGCGGCCTCGCTCGCGAAGAGCTTCGCCATCGACGCCTCGCGCGTGAACGGCGCGCCCTGCTCCTTGAGCCGTGCGGCGCGCAGCGCGAGCAGACGCGCGGCGTCGAGCTCGGTGCGCGAGTCGGCGATCATCCACTGCACCGCTTGAAAGCCGGCGATCGCGCGACCGAACGCCTCGCGGTCGTTCGCGTAGCGCACGGCGTCGGAGAGCGCGCCCTCCGCGACGCCGAGCGCCTGCGACGCGATCCCGACGCGCCCCCCGTCGAGCGCCATCATCGCGATGCGGAAGCCCTCGCCGAGCTCACCGAGACGCGCGCTCGCGGGCAGGCGCATCGCCTCGAACTCGAGCGCGACGGTGTTCGAGCCGCGGATGCCCATCTTGTCTTCGTGGCGCCCGATGCGAAGCCCCGGCGTGCCGGCGTCGACGAGAAAGCAGGAGATCCCCTTCGTGCCAGCCTCGCCGGTGCGCGCCCAGAGGACGAACACGCCGGCCCAGGCGCCGCTCGTGATCCACTGCTTCGCGCCGTCGACGATCCAGTCGTCGCCATCGCGACGCGCGGTCGTGCGCATCGCGCCGGGGTCGGAGCCGGCGTCCGGCTCCGAGAGCGCGAACGCGCCGAGGGTCTCCCCGCTCGCGAGCCACGGGCAGTAGCGGCCCCGCTGCGCCTCGTCGCCGAAGGCCGCGATGACTTCGTTGACCATGTTGGTCACGGCCATCGTGACCGCCGTCGACGCGCAGGCGCGCGCGATCTCGGTCATCGCGACGCTGTACGAGACGACGCCCGCGGCCGCGCCGCCGAGCGACTCGGGCACGTTCACCGCGAGCAGGCCGAGGCCGCCGAGCGCACGCAGCACCTCGGGCGGGATGCGCTCCTCGACCTCGATCGCGCGCGCGAGGGGCGCGAGGGTGCGGGTGGCGTAATCGCGGGCGGTGTCGCGCACGAGGTGCTGCGTCTCGTCGAGCTCGAAGTCCATGGATCTTCCTCGGGGAGCGGAGGCGGTGTCGCCACGCGCGGGCCGGGCCGCGTGGGGCGAGCGCGTCAGCGAACGTCGAAGGTGAGCTTGGCGGGATGTGGGCCCGGATCGGGCAACGCCCAGGCGCGCACCGACGCGAGCACGCAGTCGACGGCCGCGAGGCCGACCGCGTCGCTCGATGCGCCGCCCGCGGCGAGCACCTGCCCGCCCTGGCCGACGTACGCGGTGATCGCGAAGGTGCTCGCTGCGCCGGGCGCGCGGCAGCGCGTCGCGAGGTCGCGGGCCCCCGCGAGCGGCGAGGCGACGCGCTCGGGCCCCCACGAGAGCGGCGGCCGCACGTCGTCGGCGAGTCCGACCTCGAAGGGCCACCTGAACTCGGCCTCGCCCCCGCTGGGCCTGCGGAAGCGGGCGGTCGACGCGACATCGAGGACGCAGCGCTCCGTGTCGCGGTCGCCGACCGTCGACCGGCGCGGGTAGACCCAGAGCACCGTCCCGTCGACGCGCACGCGGAAGGCGAGCTCGATCGTGCCGCCGAGCATGGGGACGTCGTCGAGGCGCTGTGTGAAACAGCGGAGGAAACGGTCCTGTCGGAGTTGGAGCGTGTCGCGGACGGACTCCGCCGAGATCGTGCCCATCAGGCCGCTGATCGCGACGCCGTCGCGGCGCTCGGCGCGCGGGGCCTCGGTGGGCGCGGGCGCGACCGGCGCGGGGGCCTCGACGGCGACCGGGGCACCGCCGCAAGCGGCCAACATCGGCAACGAGAACGCGAGCGCGGCGACCGCGAGTCGGTGCGCGGCGGCGTGGCGTCGAAGCATCCGCGCGCTCACGCCTTCAGCGCGTTGGCGGCGATCACGATGCGCTGGATCTCGCTCGTCCCCTCGTAGATCTCGGTGATGCGCGCGTCGCGGTAATGACGCTCGACATCGTACTCCGTCGAGTAGCCGTAGCCGCCGTGGATCTGCAGCGCCTTGTGCGCGACGCGCGTGCACATCTCGCTCGCGAAGAGCTTGGCGACCGCGGACTCGCTCGTGTGCCGCACGCCCTTGTCCTTGAGCGTCGCGGCGCGCAGCGTGAGCAGGCGCGCGGCGTCGAGCTCGGTCGCCATGTCGGCGAGCATGAACTGGATGGCCTGCTTGTCCGCGAGCGGCTTGCCGAAGGCCTTGCGCTCCTTGGAATACGCAAGCGCCTTCTCGTAGGCGGCGCGCGCGATGCCGAGCGCCTGCGCCGCGATCCCGATGCGCCCGCCATCGAGCGTGGACATCGCGATCTTGAAGCCCTGCCCGACCTCGCCGAGCTGCTGGGCCTTCGGAACCTTGCAGTTCTCGAAGAAGACGGTGCACGAGTGCGCGGCGTGGATGCCGAGCTTGTGGTCGGGCTTGTTGGTGGTGAAGCCGGGCGTGCCGCGCGGGACGATCAGCGCCGTCGTGCCCTTCGCGCCCGCGGCGCGATCGTGGGCGGCGAAGACGAGGATGACGTCGGCGTGCGGGCCGTTGGTGATCCAGTTCTTCGCGCCTTCGAGCACCCAGTGGTCGCCCGCGTCGACGGCGACCGTCTCCATGTGGCTCGCGTCCGAGCCGCTCGCCGGCTCGGTGAGGCCGAAACAACCGAGCATCTCCCCGCTCGCGAGCGGCGTGAGGTACTCGCGCTTCTGCGCGTCGCTCGCGAACTTCACGAGCGGGTCGCACACGAGCGAGTTGTTCACCGACATGATCACGCCCGTGGACGCACACGCGCGGCTGACCTCCTCCATCGCGAGGACGTAGGAGACCGTGTCCGCACCGGTGCCGCCCCACTCGCTCGGGACGGCCACGCCGAGGAGCCCCAGCTCCGCCATGCGCGCGACCAGCTCGGCGGGCCAGCGGGCCTCGCGGTCGAGCTCGCGGGCCTTGGGCGCGACCTCGCGCTCGGCGAAGTCACGGGCTGTCTGCTGGATGAGGCGCTGCTCTTCGGTGAACGACAGGTCCATGGTGCGCGGAGGGTAGGGGCTTCGAGGGCTCCGCTGCAAGGCGCGCTTGCATCCGCGGTGCCGAGTCGGACACTCTGCCGCCGTCGCCGTGAATACACGGCGGGGTCCCGCGTCCGAGCGGGCCCCATCGCTCGGCCTGCGTGCCGCGCCCCCCCAGAGAAAGGTTCCCCGATGAACGCCACCCGCTCCCTCGCCCTCGCGACGCTCGGCGCCGCCCTCCTCCTCGTCGCCGTCGCCCCGGGCACCGCGTCCGCGCAGCGCCTGAACACGCAGGGCACGCCCAACTACGGCGCGCGAAACATCGCCCCCGGGTTCACCCCCGACCCGATACAGATCCCCGTCACCTCCGGCGGGACGCTCGACGTCTCCTCGATGGGCCTCGGGCAGGACTGCACGGGCTTCGCGACCGCGCAGCCCGACTTCAACTTCACGTTGACCGGGACGAGCGCGTTCCTGCGTCTCTTCGTCGAGGCGGGGAACGAGGACACGACGCTCATCATCAACAAGGCCGACGGCTCCTGGGCCTGCAACGACGACTCGAACGGCGGCCGCAACCCGATGGTCGACCTCCGCGGCGCCGGGCCGGGCCTCTACAACGTCTGGATCGGCAGCTACCAGTCCGGCACGCGCGCGCGCGGCACGCTCAACGTCACGGAGCTCGCGAGCCGTCGCCCCGGCGGCGGCGGGGCGGCGGCGGCGGCGCGACGCCCCCCGCGTCGAGCGGCGGCGGGCTCGACCTCAGCGGTACGCCAAACTTCGGCTCGCGCACGATCACGCCGGGCTTCACCCCGGACCCGATCCGCATCGCGGTCGTCTCGGGCGGCACGGTGAACGTCGCGCAGCAGAACCTCGCCGCGGGCTGCACGGGCTTCGCGACGGCGCGCCCCGACTTCAACTTCACGCTCTCCGGCAACAGCTCGTTCCTCCGCGTCTACGTCGACGCCGTCCAGCAGAACAAGGACACGACGCTCGCCATCAACACGGCGGACGGTCGCTGGATCTGCAACGACGACTCGCACGGCGGCAACCGCCCCGCGATCGACCTCAACAACGCCGGCCCCGGCGTCTACAACGTCTGGATCGGCAGCTACGAGAGCGGCGTGCAGGCGCGCGGCCGCCTCAACATCACCGAGCTCGCCTCGAACCATCCGTGAGCCGTGACTGCGGGGCCGCCGCGCACGGGGTGCGCGACCGGTCCTGCGGCCTCGACGCCCGCACCCGCCACGCCGCCGAGGACGCCGACGCGTCCCGGCGGCGTGTCGCGTTTTTGATGCGACGCGTCACACCGCATCCCGCATGGAGGCGTGCTTTCGTCGACGCGGGCGCACGCAGACGATGTACCCTCGGCGCCGATGGACCGACGCGCGATTTTCGATTCTGCGGCCCGCTACCTCCGTTCACATCCCGTCGAGGCCTCCCGGATCGTCCGCAGCGCCCTCGGGCTGCGGCTCGGGCTCCCGCTCGACGCACTCCGCTGGCTCGCCGAGCAGGCCTCGCGCAGCGGGAAGGTCGAAGACCTCGAGATCGAGAGCGCGCCGCCGGGCTTCCGGATCGCGGCGACGATCGAGCAGATGAACACGAAGATCCGCGCGAGCTCGACCATCTACATCGAGCGTCTCCGCATGACGGACGCGGAGCTCCGCATCGAGTTGCGCCTCGAAGAGACGCGGCTTCGCGTCGTGGGCGGCGCGGAGTCGCCGGTCGCGTTCCTCGTGCGGTCGGGCGCGCTGGACGTGTCGAATCCGGGGACGCTCGTGAAGCACCTCCCCGCGATTCCGCCCGTCGTCGTCGAGGCCGAGGGCAAACGCATCGTGCTCGATCTCGCGAAGCTCCCGCAGCTCGCGGACCAGCGCTCGCGGGCGCGGCGCGCGCTCGGCGCGGTGACCAGCCTCATCACGCTGCACGGCATCGAGACGGACGAGGCGCACGTCGACGTCACGTTCCGTGCCCTGCCTGCGGGCGTGTTGCACGCGGCGAAGACCGTGCGCGAGAACGTGGTCGGCCCGGCCGCGCGCCGCGCCCTGCGCCTGCTGCCGCAGGTGCGCTGAGCCCGCGCCACAGGGGCGCGTTCTCGGCGCGCCTTCACGGGCCCGCAGCGTCGACCGCGGCGCGTGGCACGTCGGAGGTGCCTCGAGCCGCGGCGCCGTGCTCCCAGACGAGCGCACCGCCGGCGTGACCCGCGCGCAACCCCAGCGGGGCCAGCGCGAGACCGAGCGCGATCGACGCGATCTGCAACGCGAGGCGCGTCCGCGGACGGGCCGCGACGCCGGCGGAGAGCGTGAGCAGCGCGAGCAGCACCGAGGCGACGGTGAAGGTCTCGGCGGCCTCTTCGTGCACGGCGAGCGCAGCCGCTGGGAGACGACGTGAGAGCCTGAGCGCTTCGTCCTCGCCCGCGCTGCTCGCGGCGAGCGCGCCCACGGCGACGATCGCGGCGAGTGCGGCCCCGACCCACCAAAGCGCGCGTGTGGATGCGCCGCGCCGCTCGAGCAGGAGCAGGGAGAGCAAGACGACGCCGAGCACGGCGCCGAGCCCGAGCGGGACGTGGACGAGCGCGGGATGGAGCGGCATGGCGCGTCGCTCCGCTCAGCGCTCGAGCGCGCGGCGGGCGCGGGCGGCGAACTCGCCAGCGGGCGCGAGCTGCACGTAGCGCTCGTAGGCGGCGCGCGTCACGGCAGCGTCGACGCCGACCGACGCCTCGCCGAGGAAGAAGTGCGCCTCGGCGGGCGCCCCTGCGAGCGCCGTCGCCTCGCGCAAGAGCGGCTGCGCGGTCACCGCATCACGCGTGAGCAGCGCGACGCGCGCCTCGACGAGGAGCAGACGCGCCCGAAGCGACGGCGGGCGCAGCCGCGTGAGCAGCGCGGCCTTCAGGCGATCGACGTAGAGGCGGACGTCCACGGGGCGCTCCGCGCGGAGGGCGACACGCGCGCGGCCGAGCAACGCCTCGGGCGAGCCGGCGTCGAGCGCGAGCGCGGCGTCGAACTGCTGCGCCGCGGCGTCCACGTCGCTGGCCTCGAAGAGCGCGTCGCCGAACAGCGCGAGCACCTCGCTGCTGCGCGTGCCCGGGCTCTCCGCGAGGGGCCGCAGCGCGGCGACGGCGTCGGGCGCGGCGCCCTCGGCGAGGGCGAGTCGCGCGGCGGCGAGCTGCGCGGAGGGGAGCGCGCGCTCGTCGGGAGGGAGCGCGGCGAGCTGTGCGCGGGCGTCGACGGACCGGCCGAGGCCGATCAGCGCCTCGATCCGCCCGAGGCGTCCGAACGTCCCCGCGGGCACGCCGCCCGACACGCCGGTCTGCGCGGCGAGGTCTGCGTAGAGGCGCTCGGCCTCGTCGTACGCGCCGGTGTCGAGGAGCAGGCCGCCGAGCGTGATCGCGGCCGCGGCGTGCTGCGGCGCGAGCGCGAGCGCGCGGTGGAGGCTCTCGGCTGCGGGCCCGGCGAGCGCGCCCATGCGGCGGGCGCGGCCGAGCAGGTAGTGCGCGTCCGGGTCGCTCGGCGAGGCGGCGACGAGCACCTCGAGCGCGCGCGCGGCGGTCTCGGGCTCGCGCGCCGCGAGCGCGGCCTCACCCACGGCGAGCGCGACGAGCGGATCGGACGGCGCCTCGCGCGCGAGTTTCCGCGCGTCCTCGAGGCGTCCGACGTCGCCGAGGCGGACGGCGACGCGCAAGCGCAGCGCGCGGGCCTCGACGTTCTCGGGGTGCGCCGTCACGAGGGCGTCGAGCGCCACACGCGTCGAGGCGAGCGCGGCGTCCGCACCGACGAGCAGCGCGGCGCGCGCCGAGAGCAGCGCGCCGCGCAGATCGCCGGCCGGCAGCGGCGCGAGCGTGGCGAGCGCGCCGGCGCCGTCGTGGAGCGCGAGTTGCACTTCGGCGAGCCCGCGACGATAGTCGGCGTTCATCGGAGCGCCCGCGACGGCCTCGCGAGCCGCCTGTTGCGCGCCCTCGAGGCGACCGCAGGCGCGCGCCTCCGTGGCGATGCGCGCGAGCCAGCGCGGGTCCCGCACGCCGACCCCGAGCGCGCGGTCGATCGAGGCGCCCGCGGTCTCGAGGTCCCCCGCGCGGAGGCGCTGCCGCGCGGCGGCGAGCGCGGCGAGGACCCGATCCGCCTGCGCGGCCTGCGCGACGCGCGCATCGAGGCCCGAGAGCGCGGTGAGCGCGGTGGCGGGCTCCGTATCCCCGGCGCCGAGCAGCCCCCGCCAGAGCAGCGCGCGCAGGTGCGTGGCGCGCAGGGCGAGCACCTCGTCGACGAGCCGCACGGCGGCGGCCGAGTCGCCCTGATCGAGCCGCGCCTCGGCGAGCGCGAGGCGCGCGGCGGCCGGCGCATCGGCCGCAGAGACGGCCTCGGCGAGGCGCGCGGCGGCGTCGGGTTCGCCGAGCTGCTGGCCGATCCGCCCAGCCACGTAGAGGGTCGCGGCGTCGCGCGGCTGTGCGCGGAGCGCCGCGTCGCGCAGGCGGCGCGCGTCGTCGACGCGGCCTTCGATCGTCGCCAGCACCGCGTCCGCGGCGTCGAGCCACGCGGACGCGGCCCCCGCGCGCCGCGCGTCGGTGATCGCCACGCGGAGGGCCGCCGCGTCGGGTGCGCCGTCCTCGAGGGCGCGCTGCGTCGCGACGAACGAGGCGATCCGGGCCCCTTCGGGATCGGCCGCGTCGAGCGCGACCGCCTCGCGCAGGTGCCGCTCGGCGTCGGCGAGCGAGGCACCGTCACCGTCGATCGCCTCCCCGCGCGCGGTCGCGACGAGCGCCGCCGCGGTCCCCCGACGCACGGCGAGGTAGCGCCAACCGCCAAGCCCGCCCGCGCCACCGAGCACGAGCAACACCCCGGCGACGATGGCGAGTCTGGGACCGCCGCGCCCGCGCTTCGCCGCCGCGTCGACGGTCTGCTCGAGCGCGAGCGGCGGCGAGACGGACGCCTCCGTCGTCGGCGGCGCATGGGGAGGCTGCGCCGCGGGCGATTCGGCGACGCGCACCGGCGGCGCGTCCAGCGGCACGTCCAGCGGGACGGGCGTCGATGCCTCCGACGAGTCCGGCAGCGACGCCGGCGGCGGCGCGACGAGGCGCGGCGCGCCGGGGCGCTCCGACGGGTCGATGTGCGGCGCAGCGGGGGCGGCGGTCGATGCCTCGTGGGGCGCCCACTGCGTCTCGCTCCCCTCGGACGACGCCGATGGCGGCACGGGCGGCGCGTCGGGCGGCGCGAGGAACGACGCCAGGGCGTCGGACGCGGCCCCCCGCACGACCGGCGGCGCGGGGGACTCGCCGGTCGAGACCGGCGGCTTGGGCGCTGCGTCCGGATCCGCGGGCGGATCCTCCGTGAAATCGGGCAGTTCCGCGTGCGATGCGAGCGGGCGCGTCGAGGTCGACGGGGCGACGGGAGCCTCCGCACGCGGCCGCGCGGCGGGCAGCGGCACGGGACGGGGAAGCGCGGGGCGCGGCGCGCGCGGCGACGCGACGGATGGCGTCGACGTCGAGGCGTCGGACGATGACGGCGCGACCGGCGCCGACGCGGGCGGCGCGACCGGCGTCACGCCGATGGAGGGGCGCGCAGGGGGCGCAACCGGCGTCGCGTCGCCCGCACGCGAGGCGGCCTCCGCGCGGGCAAGGCGCGCGTCGTCTTCGAGCGCGGCGCGCAAACGTGCGGGGTCGGCGACGAAGGTGCGCTCGCTCTCGTCGTCGAACGACACCGCGGCGTCTTCGGCGCGCGCGTGCGCATCCGGGGAGAGCCAATCGGCGGGGAACGGGACCGCTCCGGCGGGCGGCGCAGACACGGACCACGCAGACACGCGCGGCGGCGGCTCGGCCACGCGCGTCGGCGGCTCGGCCACGCGCGGCGGCGGCTCGGCCACGCGCGGCGGCGGCTCGGCCAGCGCCGCGTCGGCGCGCTGCCCCGTGCCGCGCGCTCAGACGAGCTGCGCGAGAGCCCGATCGCCCGGCGCGAGCGCCGCGGCGCGCTCGAGCACCTTCGCCGCGCGGACGGAGTCGCCACGCGCGAGCAGCACCTCCCCGAGCGCGCGGAACACCTCCGGGTCCCGGGGAGCCGCCTTCCCCGCCGCGACGAGCGCCACCTGCGCGCGCGCGTGCTGGCCCTCGGCGAGCCACGCCTGCCCCTCGACGCGCAGCAGCAGCGGGTCGCCGGGCGACTGACGCAGGCCCGCGGCGACGACCTCGAGCGCCTCCTGCGCGCGCCCGGCCGCGAGCAGATCCTGCGCGAGCGGCGCAGCAGCCTCGCCCTCCGCGCGCGAGCGGAAGCGGAGCAGACGGGCGTCGAGTCCGCGCGAGTGGGTGCCCTGGGAGTCGTCCACGGGCGCCGAGACTAGCAGCCCGTGGATCGTGCGCTGCAAAGGCTGCGCGCCGCCCCGAGCCACGGGCCACGCCGCGCGCGATGCCCCCGCCGTGCGCGCTTTCTGCTAGGAAACGGGGCGATGCGCGACACGGGCAGAGGGGCGGGGGCGCGTGGCGGTGTCCCCCCGCGGCGAGCACGGGCCCGCGTCGCCCTCCTGCCGGTGCCACGACGCGTCGTCCGCCTGGTTGTGACAGCGCTGCTCGTCGGTGCGCTCGCGGCGTGTGGCGGCGCCGCCGCGGGACGCGCTCCGGAAGACGTCGTCGACGCCTTCGCGCGTGCGCTCCGCGTCGGCGACGCGGACGGGGCCTACGCGCTCATGTCCGAGGCCCATCGCCGCCGCGTCTCACGCGCGGAGTTCGCCCGGCACCTCGCGGAGAACCCCGCCGAGGCGCGCGAGGCCGCCGCCGCGCTCGCGCAGCGGGACGGCGCCGCCGCGCAGCGGGCCGAGGTGCAGCTCGCCGACGGCGACACGGTGGCCCTCGTGCGCGACGGCGCCGACTGGCGCATCGCCACCAACCTCGCGGACTTCTACGACCAGTCCACCCCGCGCGCGGCGCTGCGCGCGTTCGTGCGCGCGATGGAGCGTGAGCGCTACGACGTCGTGCTGCGCTTCGTGCCCGAAGCCGACCGCACGGGGATGAGCGAGGCGCGCATGCGCACCGCCTTCTCGGTGGAAGCCCGCGAAGAGACGGCCCGTCTGATCGCGGCGCTGCGCGCGTCGCTCGACGCGCCGCTCGAAGAGATCGGCGACCACGCGACGCTCCGCTACGGCGAGGGCGGACGGCGCCTCGCCCGCCTCCGCCGCGAGGGTGGCGTGTGGAAGATCGAGGACCCTGACGAGTGACCGACCATCGCCCCCCGCCCATCACCCGGCTCGCTCCCCCCGCCGACGACGCCGCGATCGAGGACTTCGCGCGCGCCCTGCACCGCGCGACGCCCCGCCTCTGGGTCACGCTCGCCCTCGTGCTCGCCAACGTCGCGGTGTTCGCCGCGCAGGTCGGCGCGTTCGGCGTCTCGCCGCTCGCCCCGAGCGGCATGGACCTGCTCCGCTGGGGCGCCGCGTACGGACCGAAGGTCGTGCACGGCGAGCCCTGGCGCCTGCTGACCTCGACCTTCGTGCACGCGGGCGTGCTGCACGTCGGCTCGAACATGTACGTGCTCTGGCTCGGCGGGCGCCTCGGCGAGCGCCTCTTCGGCAACGTCTCGTACCTCGTCGTCTACGTCGTGAGCGGGCTCGCCGGCGCGATGACCGCCCTCGCCTTCGGCCCCACGGCGCCGCTCGTCGGCGCGTCCGGCGCGGTGTTCGGCGTGTTCGGCGCGCTCGGCGGCTACCTGCTCGTGCAACGTCGGCGCGTGCCCGCGCCGTTCCTGCGCTCGATGCGCGGGCAGCTCGTGCAGTTCGTGCTGCTCAACGCGCTCATCTCTTTCGCCATACCCATGATCTCGGGCTGGGCGCACGCGGGCGGCTTCGCGATGGGGTTCGTCCTCGGCATGTTGGTCGCGCGCCCGCCGACGCCCGAGGGCGTGCGCGGCCGTGCGACGCGCGCGCTCGTCGTGGGCCTGCTCGCGCTCCTCGCGCTCGGCGGCGCGCTCGTCGCGCTGCGCCCGGCGTTCCCCGTCGAGCCCGGCGTGATCGGCTCGCCGTTCGAGCGCCGCGCCGACCCCGCCGACGCCTTCCGCGACGTCGTCGGACCCTGATCTTCGCGCGAAGCGCCTGACGCGGCGGGCCGCCGCGCGCTCCCCTGACGCGCCCGGCTCGGCCCGCCCGGCTGCGCCCTACTCCGTCGCGCGGGGCGAGCCGCCGCGGCGTCGCTCCCGTCGCCGCGCGGGCACCGTGCCCGCGGGCGCTGCGCCGCGCCCCTGCGCCTCGCTACCCTCATCCAGGATGGTGAACTCGACACGACGGTTGAGCGCGCGGCCGTCGGCGGTGTCGTTCGGCGCGACGGGCTGACGGCTGCCGTACCCCGCGTAGTCGAGGCGCGCGCGCGCGACGCCGCGGCTCGCGAGGTACTCGACGACCGAGCGCGCACGGCGGTAGGAGAGGTCGACGTTGTAACGCTCCTCGCCCTGGTTGTCGGAGTAGCCCTCGACGCGCACGCGCCGCCCGGCAGGGATGTCCGCCATCACCGAGGCGACCTGATCCAGGAGCGGCATCGACACGCTGCGGATCGTGTCGCGGTCGAAATCGAAATAGATGCGCTCCGAGATCAGGATGCGCGTGTCGGTCACGGTGACCGTGGCGGCGCGCGGACCGGGCTCGGGGCAGCCGTCGTCGTCCTGGAACTGGTCGCGGTCCTCGGGCTCCATCGGGCAGTCGTCGAGGCCGTCAGCGAGGCCGTCCTCGTCGTTGTCGCCCTCAGGGCAGCCGTCTTCGTCGCGGAAGCCGTCGCGGTCTTCGCTGACGGTCGGGCAGCCGTCGCGCGCGTCGAGCGCGCCGTCGGCGTCGTTGTCCGGATCGGGGCAGCCATCGGCGTCGAGGAAGCCGTCCGCGTCCTCGGCGTCGTTCGGGCACTCGTCCGCGTCGTCGGGCACGCCGTCCGCGTCGTTGTCGGCGTCGGCGCAGAAGTCCCCGTCTTCGAAGCCGTCGAAGTCTTCCGGACCGGCTGCGCACGGCGCCCGCTCGCTCTGGTAACGCACGACCGTGAACGCGCGCGCGACGGGCGCGCCGTAGCCCGCGAGCACGCCCGTCCCCGCGCCCGCCTCCACGGTGACACCGCCGACGCGCCAACGGACGCCGACGTCCGCCTCCATCGGCGACTCACCCGCAGCGAGCGTGCGGCCCCCGAGCCCCACGCGGAGCTGGGACTCCGCGATGAGCGCGAACTGCGTCGAGAGCGCCCACGCCGCGCCGAACGCGACGTGCAGCTCATCGTCGTGCTCGAGACCGCCGAGCGCCGTGCGGCGCCGCAGTCGATAGCCGAGCTGCGCGGCCAGCGTGAGGTCGCCGAGCGCGACCGACGCGACGACCTCGGGCGTCGCCGTCCAGTAGGGCGCACCGAGAAAGCGTCGTGCGTCGCCTGTCGGCAGCGTGAACACGCCGCGCGCGGCGAGCGCGAAGTCGCCGCGCAGCAGCGGCACCTTCGCGGAGAGGCGCAGGTCACCGGGCGCGAGCCGCCACGCGCGCTCGATCGGCGTCGCCCCCGCGTCACGCGCGACGTCGCCGAGCGCAATCGGCATCGCGACGCCGAGCTCCACGCGCTCGAAGAAGCCGACCGCGAAGAGCGCGTCCGCCTGCGCGAGCCCGGCCACGACCGGCGTGGTCGTGCCATCGGCGTTCGCGCGGACGAGCGGCGCGTGCGCGTAGTGCACGCCGAGCCCGGCGACGACGCTCAGGTGCCGCGGCACCGAGGGACGATCGATCGTGAACGTCGTGCCCCCCGCGGCGGGCAGCACGAAGAGCTGCGGATCGAGCCCCTCGGGCGCCTGCGCGCGCGCGACGCCGAGGTGCGCCGAGGCCACGCCCAGCAGGGCGAGCACGCAGGCCAAGGGCGCGGACCGCGGCAGGCGCGCGGGGGGCGGGGGCACGCGCCCGATGCTAGCAGCATGCGCCGCGCGGCGGATGCGCGCGCGCGCACCGGCGACGTAGGGAATGGATGAGCGCGCCGCGCAGCGACGATGTCCGGTATAGTCCGCGGATCCATGAAGCTCGTCGCGTGCTCCGGTTTCCCCGTGCCCGTCAGCCGCTACTGGGCGGAGCTCCCCGCGGTGGAGATCTCCGACACCGAGACGGCGGTCCCCGGCGCAGGCACCTTGCGCCGCTGGCTGCGCGAGGCGCCCGAGGGCTACGGCTTCACCGTCCTCGCGCCGAAGGGCATCGCGGCCAACGGCTTCGCGGAGAAGGGCAAGGCCGCCCCGGGCCTCGTCGAGGTCGCGGCCGTCGCCCGCACGCTCGGCGCGCGCGCGCTCGTGTTCGCGGCGCCACCGGAGCTGCTGCCCACGCGCATCGCACGCGCGCAGCTCAAGGCCTTCGCCGAAGCGCTGCCCCGCGGGCTGCCGCCGGTCGTCTTCGATCTGCCCTCCTGGCAGGGCGAGGAGATCGCGAGCGCCGTCGGCGACGCCGGCGCGCACGCCGCCTACAACCCCCTCACGGGCCCCTACCCCGCGAAGGCATCGCTGCTGTACCTCCGGCTCCACGGCCCCGCGGGGCACCGCTCGCGCTACGAGGAGACCACGCTCGAGCGGGTCGTCGAGGCCGTCCGCGGCTCGAAGGCGAAGGAGACCTTCTGCGTCTTCACGAACATCGACATGTTCGCAAACGCGAAGTTTCTCCTCAAACAGACGACCTGAGCGCCTCAGCGCAGGGCCGCGAGCGCGGCGGCGAAGTCCTCGGGCGGCGCGGACTCGAAGCGCAACGGCGCGCCGCTCACCGGGTGCGCGAACGCGAGCGACGCCGCATGAAGCGCCTGGCGGGAGAGCGCCTCCCCCGCGGCCCGCACGTGCGCGTCGCGCGGCGGGCGCCCATAGACGCGGTCGCCGAGGAGCGCGAAGCCCGCGTCCGCGAGGTGCACGCGGATCTGATGCGTGCGCCCCGTCTCGAGGCGACACACGACGAGCGCCGCGCCATGCAGGCGCTCGCGCACCGCGACGTGCGTGATCGCGCGCTTGCCGCGGAGCGCGCGGCTCGTGAAGCGCTTCCGATCGGTGGGGTGACGCGCGTGGAGCGTGTCGTAGGTGACGGCGTCGGGCGGCGCGCCCGTCGCGATGGCGAGGTAGCGACGCTCGAGCGCGTGCGCCGCGAAGACGCGCACGAGGCCGTCACGCGCGCGGAGCGTCTTGGCGACGACCATCACGCCGCTCGTGTCCTTGTCGAGGCGGTGCACGATGCCGGGCCGCGAGACGGGCTCGGGGCCCGCGTGTCCGGGCGCCTCGGAGTCAGGGCCCGCGTCGTCGTCGAGCGCGTCGTCCGTCGGGACCTCGATGCGCGTGTGGTGCAGCACCGCGTTCACGAGCGTCCCGTCCGGATGCCCGGCCGCGGGATGCACGACGAGGCCCGCGGGCTTGTCGAGGACGAGGAGATCCGCGTCCTCGAAGAGCACCGTCAGCGGGATGTCCTCGGGCAGGGCGTCGCCGGGCGGCGCGGGCGCCGGCGTGACGACGACCCGCTGCCCGGCCCTCGCCTTCGCGCTGACCCGCGCGGGCGCGCCGTCGACGGTGACGCGCCCCTCGGTGATCCAGCGCTGCAACGTGGCGCGCGAGGCCGACGGAACGAGCGCGGCGAGCACCTTGTCGAGGCGCTCGCCGCTCGCGGAGGCGTCGAGGAGCAGGGCGATGGGCGCGGTCACGTCGCCCGGGGCGCGCTCACCACAACGGCGATTTGATGTGGCCCTTGGACCGCACGAGGATGTCGATGATGGCGCGGTCGTAGAAGTTCTTCGCGTAGAGATCGGGGGCGACGCGGCTCTTGAACAGCGCGCGGCCCTCCTCGATCTCGTCGGCGAGCTTCTCGAAGAGGCGATCCTGCGTGATCCCCTCGACAATCTTCTCCTCGTTGTAGAGCGAGAGATCGCTGGCGATGGCCCTCGCGAGCCGGCGGGCCGCCTCTTCTGTCTCGATGAGCGCCATGGTGCGTCCGTATCTATCGCGCCGGGGGCACCGGTGTCAAAAGTCGCGTGCGGACCGCGCGCGGGGCGTGGGCCACCGTCACGCCGGCGCGACGGTGTCCTCCGGGTCGAGGGCGTGCAGCACCACGCCCGTCGGCACCTTCGGATAGAAGAAGGTGCTCTTCTGCGGCATCACCTCGCCCGCCTCGCACGAGCGGCGCACGTCCGCGACGGGCGTGCCGTTCATGAGGAACAGGACCTGCCCGCCGCCCTGCTCGAGCGCGCGCACCGCGTCCTGCGCGATCTTGAAGTAGGCGAGGTTCGTCTGCTGCGCCTGCGCCTCGGCGGTGAGGCCGAGCACGGGCTCGAGGATGCCCGCGTGCAGGAGCACGCAGTCGGTGCGCCGCAGCACCGCGGCGCGCGCACCGAGCACCGGGTGCCCGTCGACGTCCGCATCGGCGCGCAACGTGAGCAGCGCCGCCTCGCCCCCCGGGAAGACCGCCGCGAACGACGGTCGCTCGCGCCCGGCAGCCGCGAGCGCCGCGACCAGCGCGGGCACGTCGTCCGCGCGCGCGGGGAGGACGTCGAAGAGCCCGCGCACGCCGTCGAGCAGCGCGGCGCGATCGAAGCCGGGGATCGCGCTCACGAGGCGATGCGTCGGGAACACGACGAGCCCCGGATCGTCGGCGTCCGCGAGGAAGGCGAGCACGAAGCGATGCGCCCCGTCCGGCGCGGGCGGCAGGCCCTGCGCGGCGCGCTCGGCGTCGATCGCGGCGCCGTAGCGCAGGGTCGTCTCGTAGCGGTGGTGCCCGTCGGCGATGAGCAGCGGCTCGTCGCGCAGCGCGGCAGCGACCGCGCGCAGCTCGGCGGCGTCCGTGATGCGGGCGACCGAATGCGCGATGCCGTCGTCCGTCGTCCAGCGGGAGACCGGACCGGTGTCCTCGAGGGCGCGCGCGACGTCGCCGCTCGCGTCGCGGTAGAGCAGAAAGACCGGCGAGAGCGCGGTCGCCGTCGCGCGGAAGAGCTTGTAGCGGTCCTCCTTCGGGCCGCTCAGCGTGCGCTCGTGGGGAAGCACGACGCGCGCCTCGTAGGGCTCCGCGCGGACGAGCGCGAAGAAGCCGCGACGCGTGATCGGCGCGCCGCCGCCAGGGGGCGTGAACGTCTGCTCGTAACGCACGATCGAGCCGCGCGCGTCGCGCCGGAGCACGCCCTGCGCGCGCCACGACGCGAGACGCTCCGCGGCCGCGGCGTACTTCGCGTCGCCGTCGCCCTCGGGCAGATCGACGTGCACGACGTTGTGGGGCGAGCGCGCCGCGTAGGCCGCGCGCTCCGCGGGACCGAGCACGTCGTAGGGCGGCGCGATCACGGCGGGGAGCTCGTCGTCGTCGAAGCGAAGCGCGTGCAGCGGGGCGATCTCGGCCATGGGCTCGGCTCCTAGTGGGAAACACGCAAAATCGCACGCGCCGCAGGCCCGCACAAGCGCGCTGCGGGGCGTGCGGCGGGGCGCAGCGCGCGGCGCTCAGCGCGTGCGCGCGCGGTGCCCGATGTCGCGGCGCAGCTGCTTGCCGTCGAAGTCGATCGCGTCCGCGGCGCGGTAGGCGAGCGCCGCGGCTGCGTCGAGCGTCGCGCCCGCCGCGCACACCGTGAGCACGCGCCCGCCGCTCGTGCGCAGCACATCCCCGTCGAGGCGCGTCCCCGCGTGGAAGACGCGCGCGCCCGGCGCGGCCGACGCGACGTCGTCGAGCCCGCGGATCGCGTCGCCGCTCCGCACGCGCACCGGATAGCCCGCGGCCGCGAGCACCACGCAGAGCGCCGCGCCCGCGCCGAACGTCGGTCGCACATCGCCGAGGTCGCCGCGCGCCGCGCCGAGCAACAGCGGCACGAGGTCGCCGTCGAAGCGGGCCATCAGCGCCTCGCACTCCGGGTCCCCAAAGCGGACGTTGTACTCGAGCGTGAGCGGCTCGCCCGCGACGACCATCACGCCCGCGAAGAGCGCGCCGCGGAACACGCGGCCCTCGGCGCGCAGCCCCGCGAGCATCGGCTCGATCACGCGCGTGAGGATCTTCTGCTCGACCTCGGGCGTCACGACGGGCGGCGGCGAGTACGCGCCCATGCCGCCCGTGTTGGGCCCCACATCGCCGTCGCCGAGGCGCTTGTGATCCTGCGCGGCGGCGAGCGCGACGTAGCGCGTCCCGTCCGAGACGACGTGGTAGCTGACCTCTTCGCCGACGAGCACCTCTTCGACGACGACGCGCCGCCCCGCGTCGCTGTAGATGCGCTCGCGCATCATCGCGTCGATCGCGGCGATGGCCTCGGCGGCGTCCTTCGCGACGACCACGCCCTTGCCCGCCGCGAGCCCATCGGCCTTCACAACGAGCGGGCGCGCGCAGGCCCGCACGTAGGCCGTCGCCGCGTCCGGGTCGTCGAAGACGCGGAAGTCGGCCGTCGGCACGCCGTACTTCGCCATCAGCTCCTTCGCGAGCACCTTCGAGCCCTCGAGCTCGGCCGCCGCGCGCGAAGGACCGAACGCCGGAATCCCGACCGCCGCGAGCGCGTCGACGAGCCCCGCGACGAGCGGCGCCTCGGGGCCGACGACGACGAGCCCGACCCCCTGCTCGCGCGCGAGCTTCACGAGGCCGACGACATCCCCCGCCTCGACGGCGACGTTCGTCGCGACGGCGCGCGTGCCCGGGTTTCCCGGCGCGCAGAGCACCTCCGAGACGCGCGGCGACTCCGCGATGCGCCACGCGAGCGCGTGCTCGCGCGCGCCGCTGCCGACGACGAGGACCTTCATCCGCGCCGACTCCGACGATGGCACGCTCGACATGTCGCTCTCCTGCAAAGCAGTCACTCCTGCAATTCCATCACATCTGCAATGCAGTCACTTCTGCAAGCCGTTCACGCCTGCAACTCAGTGGCGGAAGTGCCGGAAGCCCGTGAAGACCATCGCGACATCCGCGGCGTCGGCCGCGGCGATGACGTCGGCGTCCTTCACCGATCCGCCCGGCTGTGCGACGGCCGTCACGCCTGCACGCGCGGCGGCCTCGAGGCCATCGGCGAACGGGAAGAACGCGTCGCTCGCGAGCACCGCGCCCTTCGTGAGCGCGCCCGCCTTCTCGCAGGCGATCTGCACGCTGACGACGCGCGACATCTGCCCCGCGCCGACGCCCACCGTGCGCGCCGCAGCGCCCTCGCCCGCATGCGCGAGCACGATGGCGTTCGACTTCACGTGCTTGGAGACGCGCCACGCGAAGTCGAGGCCGCGCAGCTCGTCCGGCGTCGGCGCGCGGCGCGTGACGACCTTCGCGTCGCAGACCTCGTCGCCGCCGGTCGCGTCGCGGCCCTGAACGACGAGACCGCCGTTGACGCGCTTCCACGTGCGCTCGGCGTACGTCGCGGGCAGCCACGCGCCCGTCGCGAGCAGGCGCAGGTTCTTCTTGCCGTGCAGCAGCGCGAGCGCGTCGTCGTCATACGCCGGCGCGACCACGCACTCGAGGAAGGTCTCGAGGAGCAGCGCCGCCGTCGCGCGATCGACGGTGCGGTTCAGCGCGACGATGCCGCCGAAGGCGCTCAGCGCGTCGGCCTCGCGCGCGGCGCGGTAGGCCTCGGCGAGGTCCGCGCCCGTCGCGACGCCGCACGGGTTCGTGTGTTTCACGACCACGGCCGCGGGGCCGATCAGCTCGCGTACGCACTCGAGCGCCGCGTCGCAATCGACGAGGTTGTTGAAGCTGAGCTCCTTGCCGCCCGCGCCGATCGACTGCGCCCGCGCGAGCGTGCCCTCGGCCGCGCCGCGCTCGATGTAGAAGGCGCCCTGCTGATGCGGGTTCTCGCCGTAGCGCAGCCCGTACGCCTTCTCGAAGGAGAGCGAGAGCGTGCCCGGGAAGGCCGCGCGCGGCGCTTCGACGTCGTCGCCCACCGAGGTGAGGTAGCCCGCGATGGCGCCGTCGTAGGCCGCCGTGTGCGTGAAGACCTTCGCCGCGAGCCGGCGCCGCGCGACCGCATCGGGGCAGCCGTCGGCGGTGTCGAGCGCCGCCGTGACGAGCGCGTAGTCGGCCGGATCGACGACGACCGTGACGCGCGCGTGGTTCTTCGCGGCGCTGCGCAACATCGAGGGCCCTCCGATGTCGATGTTCTCGATCACCTCGTCGAAGGCCGCGCCGCGCGCGACCGTCTGCTCGAAGGGGTAGAGGTTCACGACGACGAGGTCGATCGGCTGGCCGCCGATGCTCGCGAGCTGCGCGCGGTCGTCGTCGCGCTCGCGCATGAGCAGACCGCCGTGCACGCGCGGGTGCAGCGTCTTCACGCGGCCGTCCATGATCTCCGGGCTCTGCGTGTACTCGGACACGTCGATCACCGTGAGGCCGGCGTCGCGCAGCGCCTTCGCCGTGCCGCCGGTGGAGAGCAGCTCGACGCCCGCGCGGGCGAGGGCCTGCGCAAACGGGACGAGGCCGGACTTGTCGGAGACGGAGAGCAGAGCGCGTTCAGGGCGGGCCATGGAGACTCCTTCGCGGCGCCGCGTACCGCGCAGCGTCGGCGCCGTCAACCGGCGTCGTGCGCCGTGAACGCGTCGTTGCGGAGGATCCGCCGCGGTTCAGTGCGGGTGCCCGGGGAGCGCTTGTCGACGGGCAGCCCGTTCGATAGCGTCGCGCGCATGGCTCGGATCGTCGCGGGGTTGTGGTTGTTGAGTTGGCTCGTGTGCATGGCACGCACCGCGCAGAGCACGTGGCGGTTGCGGCGAGTGCTCCCGCCCGTCGTGCCCTGGCTGCGCTGGGGCGTGCTCGGCAAAAGCTGGCTCGGCGGCCTCACAGGGCACGTCGTGATGCTCGCGATGGCGCCGCTCTGGGCGCCGGTGTGCGCGTTCCTCCCCGACGCCATCCTCGCAGGCCTCCGCGCGGAGCCCGGCTGGCTCGCGTGGCGGCAGGGCTACCTGAGCGAGGCCGAGGCGCACGCCGCGTGGTCGCGGCTCGGCGACGACGCCACGCATTGGGACGAGTTGCGCGAGCGGGGCTGAGCGGCGTGGCGCCCAGTCCGCGAAGGTGTCGACTCGAGTCGACGCCGTGCTCCGCGACGACTGCCGTTGACACGAAGCGCGGTGTCGAACGGAGTCGACACCAGGGATCCGGAGGAGTTGCTCGACGTCGCGCGGGGCTGGAGCTTCTGGGAGGCGGCGCCGCGAAGGACGGTCCCGCGCGAGGTGACGCTGCCGAAGGCGCTCGAGCCGGGCATCGCGCTCATGATCCAGGGCGTACGACGCTGAGGGAGGTCGCCTCGGCAAGTCCCTCGCGTGCGCCGTCTTCCTCGCGCTCCGCCGCCGACACCGCGAGATCACTCCCCGTGCAGCTCCGGCAGCCCGGGCGCGCCGGGCAACGGGGTCTCGGCGGGGCGCGATTCCGACGCGCATTGCTCGGCCCACTCGGCGGCGATGCCGAGGAGGCCGGCGATCGTCGCGGCGACGCGGCGCTGATCGATGACATCACGCGAGGTGGTGTGCGCGATGCCGGGGCCCGCGAAGACGACGGGGACGTGGGTGTCGTAGTCCCACGGCGAGCCGTGGCTCGTGCCGGCGCCTGCAGGGACCTCTTCGTCGATGACGCTGCCCTCCGCGGGGACGAGGAAGAGCTCGCCGGGCGGCTGTGGCGGGAGGCTCAGGCCCACGGCGCGCTCGAGCGGCACCGTGCTCGCGCGGAGGCGCTCGGCGTCGCGCACGTCGTGGACGGAATGGACGCCCGGCAGCGCGGCGAGCGCGGTGCGCACGGCGGCGACGGCGCGGTCGCGGTGCGCGGGCTGCTTCGCCGTCTCGGAGAGGTAGACGAAGGGCTGCACGAAGGCGTCGACCCAAGTGCCCGGGCCGAGCGCGGCGTCGCACGCAGCCTCCGGCGCGCTCGGCGAGCATCGCAGGCAGCAGGCGTGCGCCTTCGCGCGCGGTGCCCGACGCGTGCTCGGCGAGGGGCGCGGCGCCGTGGTCGGCGGTGATGAGCACGGAGACCTCGCGACGCGCAGCGAGCGCACGCACGAAGGCGCCCGCGGCGCGATCGGTGCGAATGAGGTTGTCGAGGTATTCCCACGAATCCGGGCCGAAGGTGTGGCCCACGTAGTCGACGTTGCTCAGCGAGATCGCGAGCAGATCGGGCGTCGCATCGTCACCGAGCGCGAGCGCGCGCGCGGACTCGGCGGCGAGCGCGAGCAAGGCCTCGCCGGCCATCGGCGTCGCGAGCAGCGCCTCCCACGGATCGCGGCTCGCGCCGGGGCGATGCGGGAAGGTGCGGCCGTAGCCCTCCCAGTCACCCTCGCCCGCGGCGTCGTCGGGGCCGAGCACGCGCGCGAGGAGCGCCGGATCCGCGGGCTCCCACGCGACGATCGACGGATCGAGCGGATGCGCGGCGGCGAACGCACCGACCCACGCGGGCACGGCCGGCGCGTAGTACGTCGAGGTCGTGAAGGCGTGCGCCTCGCGATCGAACCAGAGCGCGAGCGAGGCGCGGTGCCCGCCCGGCAGCACGGCGCTGCGATCCTTGAGGGAGAGCGCGACGACCTGCGCGCGATCGGCCGTCGCTGCGCGCAGCACATCGCCCACCGTGGAGACGCGCAGCGTCTCCGGTGAGGCGAAGGCGCCCTCGCGGCCGATCACGGGATGCGTCGCGTCGTCGACCGCGGAGATGCGCTTGCCGCGCGCGCGGTCCCAGACCTTGTTCGCGGCGATGCCCGAGCGCTCGGGCGCCGCGCCCGTGAAGATCGCGGCGTGGCCGGGCGCGGTGTACGTCGCGGCGTACGGGTAGCGCGCGGTCCACACGGTGCTGCCCGCGGCCATCGTCGAACGGATCAGGCCATCGGGCGCAAGCTGCGGCAGATGCCGCTCGAGCGTCGCTGCGCCGAGCTGGTCGTAGACCACGACGACGACGAGCGGTGCCGGGCGCGGCCACGCGAGCGGGTGCAACGCACGCGGCGACGACGCGCGCGGCGTGACGGGCGGACGCGCAGGAGGGCAGCCCGCGAGCGTCACCGCGAGCGTGGTGGCGAGCGCGACGAAGACGGCGAGCGCGGCGTGACGGGGCCGGAGCGAGCGAGGGAGATGCGGCATCGGGCGCGACGGTAGCGCGACTGCGCGGCGCGTCGGGGGGCGCCGACGCGGGATTCCGCGCCTCGTCGCGTCCCTGCAACGCGACCGTGACGCGCGCTACGCGCCCTTGCCGATCTCGTCGCCCGCGCGCATCCGCGCGGCGGTCTCGGCCGACCACGCGCCGTAGCGCTGCTCGCGGATGGCGACGCGCGCCGCGCGCGTGAGGGCGCCGTAGAAGTGCAGGTTGTGCTCGGTGACGAGCCGCGCGCCGAGCATCTCCTTGGCGACGGTGAGGTGGCGCAGATAGCCGCGCGAATACGGTGGTGCACACGGGGCACTCGCAGAGCGCGTCGAGCGGCGATTCGTCGTCGCGGTGCCGCGCCTGCTTGAGGTTCACGCGGCCGCCCCAGGTGAGCGCCTGCCCGTTGCGCGCGTTGCGCGTCGGCAGCACGCAGTCGAAGAGATCGACGCCCGCGCCCATGCCGTGCAGCAGATCGTAGGGCGTGCCGACCCCCATCACATAACGTGGTTTTTCTTGCGGGAGCGCGGGAACGACGCGCGAAAATCCCTCGTACATCGAGGGGATCGGCTCGCCCACCGAGTAGCCGCCGAGCGCGATTCCGTCGAAGGGCAAGGCGGCGATGTCGGCGAGGTGCGCGAGCCGCAGATCCGCGTGCGCGCCGCCCTGCACGATGCCGAAGCGCGCCTGCCCCTCGGCCGCGGGCACGGCGAGACAGCGCGCGGCCCACGCCGTGGTGCGGCGCATCGCGTCCTCGATCACGCGACGCTCGGCGCCGCCGGGCGGGCAGACGTCGAGCACCATCGCGACGTCGGAGCCGAGCAGCGCCTGCACGCGCATCGACTCCTCGGGCGTGAGCCGCATGCGCGCGCCGTCGAGGTGCGACTTGAAGGTGACGCCCTCGTCGTCGATGGTGCGGAGATCGGCGAGCGAGAAGACCTGATAGCCGCCCGAGTCGGTGAGCATCGCGTGGGGCCAGCGCATGAAGCGCTGCACGCCGCCGAAGTGGCGCACGCGCTCGGCCGTGGGGCGCAGCCAGAGGTGGTAGGTGTTCGCGAGGATCAGGCGCGCGCCCGTCGCGGCGACCTCGGCGGGCGTCTGCGATTTGACCGTCGCCTGCGTGCCGACGGGCATGAAGACGGGCGTCTCGACGACGGCGCGCGGCGTCGTGAAGCGGCCCGCACGCGCATCGCCGTCACGCGCGGTGATCTCGAAGAAAAAGCCGGGCGTCGGGAGCGTCATCGCGCCGCGCGGTGTAGCAGCGGCGCAGGCACGCGCACCTCGCGCGCGGCCGCCTTCACGGGCGCTTGAGCAGCATCGCGTCGCCGTAGCTGAAGAAGCGATAGCGCTCGCGGACGGCGTGCGCGTAGGCGCGGCGCACGGGCTCGACGCCGGCGAACGCCATCACGAGCGCGAGGAGCGTGCTCTTCGGCAGGTGGAAGTTCGTGAAGAGCGCGTCGACGACGCGCAGCTCCGCGGGCGGATACAGGAACAGCCGCGTCTCGCCCGTACCCGCGGGAACGTGCCACGCACCCTGCGCATCCTGCTTCGCGGCGGACTCGAGCGTGCGCACGACGGTGGTGCCGACGGCGACGATCGGCCGCCCCTCGCGGCGCGCCTCGGCGATGGCGCGCGCGGCCTCGTCGCTCACCTCGTAGTGCTCGGCGTGCATGAGGTGCTCGCGCAGATCGTCCGAGCGGAGCGGCAGGAACGTGCCCGGCCCGACGTGCAGCGTGACGCGCGTCAGGCGATGCCCGGCCGCGTCGAGCTCCGCGAGCAGGCGCTCCGAGAAGTGCAAGCCCGCCGTCGGCGCGGCGACGGAGCCGGTGTGCGCCGCGAAGACCGTCTGGTAGCGCTCGGCGTCTTCCGGGCGCGCCTCGCGGCGCAGATAGGGCGGCAGCGGCAGCTCGCCCACGCGCGCGAGCGTCGACTCGACGGGCGCACCATCGAGGCTGCGCAGCGCGACCTCGACGGTGTCGGACTCGACGCGGCCGAGCACCGTGATCGCGAGCGCGTCACCCACGCGCAGTTCGGTGCCCGCACGCAGCGACTTGAGCCCGCGCGCCATCGACTCCCAGCGCTCCTCGGCGCCCGCGTCCGAGAGGCGCCGCACGAGCAGCAGCTCGACGCGACCGCCGCTCGCCTTCGTCGCGTGCAGGCGCGCGGGCAGCACGCGCGTGTCGTTCACGACGAAGAGCGCGGGCGGCAGCAGGCCGGGCAGCGCGCGCACGGACGCGTCGGCGACGGGGCCGACGCCGCGCGCGACGACGAGCAGGCGCGCCGCGTCGCGCTCGGCGAGGGGCTCGCTCGCGATGAGTTCTTCGGGCAGCGCGTAGTCGAGCTCAGCGATGTGCATCGCGCGCGGTGTAGCACCGGCGTTTCGTCTCCGGGGCACAGCGGACGAGGCGTGTTCGGGGCGGGCGCAGCGCGTGCGCGCCGTGCGCGCTCAGCCGGGCGGCTCGGGCGCGGCGTAGCACTCGAGGGCGGTGCGCTCGCGCGCGACGAGCACGTAGAGCGCGCCCGCGTCGCCGCGCACCGGCGCGTCGAACGGGACGCCCTCGGTCACGACGCGCCAGAGGACCTCGCCGTGCGGGTCGATGGCGACGAGCTCGCCGATGGGCGCGACGTTCGTCGTGCCGGGGCCCGTCGGGAGCGGCGCCTGCATCGCGGCGATCGACGTGCCTTCCGCGTCGACCGTGACGCCGCGGGGCACGCCGTCGAGCGCACGCTCCCAGAGGACGCGGCCCGTCGGCGCGAGCGCCGCGAGAGCGGTGCGCCCCGCGCTCGTCCGCACGAAGACACGCAGCGAGCCGTCGGCCGCGACGACCGGCGCGAACGCGTCCGCGCGGCCTGCCGCGCCGCGGGTGCGCGCGTGGCCCGAGGGGTCGATCGCCACCAGCTCCCCCGTCGCGACGCGCGCCCAGAGCGTGCCGTCGGGCGCGACGGCGACGTGATCGTCGATGCGCGCCGCGAGCTCGCTGCGCGAGGCGCCGCGCCCCTCGGCGTCCGTCACGACGACGTCGGCGCCCGCGCCCACGGCGACGCGGCCCTCGCGCGTGAGGACGGGCGCGCCGCTCGCCCCGCCCCGGAGCGGCACCTCGAACAGCGGACCGAGCTCCGCGTCGAGCCCGACGAGCGCGTCGGAGGTGCCGACCACGATCGTGCCATCCGCCAACGCGAGCGGCGCGCCGCGCACGCCGCCCGGCACCCGCGCCCTCGCGCGCACCACGCCCTCGCGCGTGACGAGCAGGACGTCGCCGCGCGTGGTCGCCACGACGAGATCGTCGCCCGGCGTGAGCGCGGGGACGTGCGCCATCGCGGCCACTCCGTAGGCCGCATGGAAGGCGCGTGTCCCGCCGCGCGTGAAGCCCTCGATCCCGCCGACCCCTGCGACGACCACGAGCTCCCCCGCGAGCACGAGCGGGTGCGCGTGACCGAGATCGGCGACCGGTTCGCTCGTCACGTGGCGCCAGGTACGGACGGGTGTGACCGCCGGGAAGCGACCGCGGACGCGTCCGCTGCGGCCCGCGTCACAGGCGAGCGTCGCGCAGGGGTGCGCCTCGCGGAAACCCCAGGGCAGCGTGGTCAGGCGGCCGATGCGCACGGGCCTCGCGGCGGCCACGCCCACGCCGCCAGCCGCGACCGCGACCGCGACCAGCGCGCAGAACACGCGCGCGGAGCGGCTCACGGCGCGGGCTCCACCACGCGCGGCGCACGCATGGGCGCAGGCGACGGGGGCTGCGCCGTGCGACCGCGAGCACGCGTGCGCGGGCGCGTCGGCGGGGGCACGGGGGCCGGAGGCGGCTCCGCGAGGACCTCGAGTTGCAGCGTGTACGCCGCGTCCGTGCGCGCGCGCGCGCCGCCGCGGACGGTGCTCGCGCTGACGACGAAGCACGTGTGGCTGGCGGGCGCGTCGGCGAGCACGGGCAGCGTCTCGGGCGCGCCGGGCCCCGCGTCGTCGGCGACCGTCGTGACGCCACGGTCGCGCTCGACCGACTCGAGCACGAGGTCGAGGCCCTCGACGCCGCTCACGCGCGCTTGCACGCGCCGCGCGTCGACCTCGAGGCAGTAGACGTCGCGATCGTCGTTCCACCCGATGTGCCCGCGCCGCGGCGCGCCGGGACGGAGGCCGTTGGCGCGCTCCGCGGAGTCGTTCACCTCACGCTCCTCGTCGGGCGCTGGCGTGACGTAATCCCATGAAACCGCGTAGGAATCGCTGACGTTCTCGGTGGGCAGGACGCCGTCGCGCCGGTCTTCGCGGACACGCAGGTAGTACGTCGGGCCGTCGATCGGGAGCGCGGGCACGGCTTCGGCGCCGCCCACGCCGCGTCCGTCGACACGCACGATCGGGTTCGGATCGCCCGCGCGCACCACGTCGACGACGAGGTCCATGTTGGGGACCGCGGTGACGGCGAAGCGGAACTGCCGCGCGCGCCCGCCCGGATTCTTCAGCTCGTAGACGTCCGCATCGCTGAAGCGGGTCGAGATGCGACGCCCGAGAAAGGCGCGCAGCGGCTGCCCGGGCGCGAGCACGTTGGCGCGCGCGGGCTCGTCGTTCGGCTCCGTCTCGTGCGTCGGCACGGGGATGGTGCGGTGCTGCCAGGCCCACGCCGCGCCGCCGAGACCGCCCGCGACGAGCAGCGTGAGCACCGCCGCGCGCGCACGGCCGAAGCGACGCAGCCGCGCCTCGTAGCGATCGACGTCGCCGCGCGTCGCGACCGCGGGCGACGCGCGCCCGCCCGCACGATCAGGATCGACGCGCACACCGGAGAGGGTCCGCGGCGTGACGCGCGGATTCGAGTCGACGCCCTCACCCACCGACTCGAGGTAGGCGAGCAGGTCGTCGCGCAGCTCCTCGGCGTGCTGGTAGCGGTCGCGCGGGTCGCGCTGCATCGCGCGCGCGACGATGGCGTCGCACTCGGGCGGCAGGTCGCGGCGCACGCTGCGCGCGGAGGGCAACACGAGCGTCTCGGTCAGGTGCTTGGTGAGCACGCCGACGGGCGTCTTCGCGGTGAAGGGCGGCACCGCGCACACGGCCTTGTAGATCATCGCTCCGATCGCGTAGAGGTCGGCCCGGCCGTCGACGTCCTCGCCGCGGATGTACTCGGGCGCCATGTAATAGGGCGTGCCGACGAGCGCGCCCGCGCGCGTGATCTCACCGCCCTGCTGATCGCGCAGCTTCGCGAGGCCGAAGTCGAGCACCTTCACGAAGTCGGTCTGTCCCGCCGACTCGGCGATCATCACGTTCTCGGGCTTGAGATCGCGGTGCACGAGCCCCTTCGCGTGCGACTCCGCGAGCGACGCGCAGACCTGCGCCGCGATGCGCGCGACGCGGGTGAAGGGCAGCGTGTGCTCGTGCTGGATGACGCGCCCGAGGTCGCGGCCCTCGACGTACTCCATCACGAGATACATCAGCGGATCGGCGCGGCCGAAGTCGAAGATCTGCACCGTGTTCGGGTGCGACAGGCGCGACGCAAGGTCGGCCTCGCGCTTGAAGCGCTTGACCACGTCCTTGTCGCGGGCGAGCTCGCCGTGCAGGAGCTTGATCGCCATCAGCTTGCCGATGCGGATGTGCTCGGCCTTGTAGACGACGCCCATGCCGCCGCGGCCGAGCACCGAGAGCATCCGGTAGCGGTCCGCGATGACGGTGCCGACGAGCGGATCGGCCTGTGCCGTGCTGGGGGGCGGCGGGAGCGTGGGCGAGATCCCGGTGCGCGCGCGGTCGCCCTGGGGCGCGCCGCAGTGCGGGCAGAAGGCCATGCCCGTCGCGAGCGGGCGCGCGCAGTCGGCGCAGGACCAGCCCTCCGCGTCGGCGTCGGCGGGGTGAAGCGCCGCGCTGGTCAACGCGCCAGCGGCAGGAGGAAGGCCGCGTCGACGCGCGGATCCACGTTCTCGCGGCCCGACTCGTTCGGGTAGCGATGTTCTCCCGCCACGGTGCCGAGCACGCGCACGTTCGTGTCGACGGTGAGCTCGGTCGCGGCGGGGTACGTCACCCACAGCGGGCAGCGCTCGCCGCGCGGGCAGTCGCGCACGAGCATCTGCACGATGCTCGTGCCGCGCGTCACCTCGACGTTGTAGATGCGCCCCTCGAACGCGACGCGCTGACCGACGAAGGCCGCGGCCGCGGGGCGCAGGCGCGCGTACGTGACGCTGCGATCGGGGCCGAAGGTGCGCGCCTCCTCCTCGAGGCTCGCGACGCGGCGCAGCGTGAGCGAGACCGCGTGCGGCGCCTTGCCCGGCGCGACCGCGACGACACGCGGGGTGTGCGTGCCGACGGCGGGCAGTGGGAAGCGGTGCGCGAAGCGGCCGCCGCTCGCCGCGACGGGGACGCCGTCGATCGTGACCATCGCGGCGGGATCGACCGCGCCGGCGATCTCGACGCTGTCGCGGTCGGTGAGGACGGTGAGGCCCGGGCGCTCGAGCTGAAGGGGCGTGAGCGGGATCTCCGTCGTCACCGCGCCCTCGGCCGCGGCGCCGCCCGGGGGCGTGATCGCGTAGCGGGCGACGTGCGTGATGCGGCCGTCGCGGGTGGCCGCGAGATCGAGCGGGTATGCGCGTGTCGCGTGGCCGGCGGCGTCGAGCGGCAGCGGCGCGCCATCGAGCATCACGACCGAACCCGGCCGCGCGTCGACGACGATGGCGAGCGTCGGCTGCGGCCGCGCGAGGCCGCCGAGATCGGCGCGGACGCGGAAGTCGAGCTGCAGCGCGATGGCGCGGGACACGGCGTCGCCGCCCGGCGCGACGACGACCACGGTGATGTCGTTCGCGCCGACGTGCAGCGTGTCGGGCGCGAGCGGGAACGTGGCGCGGTCGCCCTCGAGCGGGCGCTCCATGGCACCGAAGCGGAGCTTGGTGCCCGCCTCGGCGCCGGGGACGGTGACCTCGAGCGCCTCGCCGCCCGCGGCGCGCGTGACGGCGACGCGCACATCGGGACCACCGCCGCCGCGCAGCGCGACGAAGAGCCCGACGCCGCTCGCCACCAGCACGAGCAGCGCGACGAGCGCGAGCGCCGCGACGAGCACGCCGCGGCCGCCGCGACGATGCCCCGGGAGCTCGATCGAGTCCTGCGAGGTGTCCGGCGCGGGGATGCCGAAGGACGACGCGCCCTGATCCCAGGCCGACGCGGGTGCGGCCACGGCGGGCGCGGTGGCGGGCGCGGCCGACGGCGCCTGCGCGAGGTCCGGCGGGAGGAGCTCGCTGAGCGGGATCGAGACGCCGAGCATCGTGCGGTTCGTCTGCGCGGCGATCTGCGGACGCGCCGAGGGCGACGGGCTCAGCGCGCCGGACTGCGACGCCGGACCGGACGGCGCCGCGGCCGAGAGCGGCTGCGCGGCGGGTGCCTGCGCGGGAGCGGGCTGCGCGACGGGGAGCGCGACCGCCGGCATGCCGAGCATCGTCGCGTTCGCGAGCTTCTCGCGCACCGGCTGCGGGGGCGCGGCCGGGGACGGCGGCGCAGCCGGCCCGGCCCGCAACGCGGCGAGGTCGACAGCGGGCATGCCGAGCATCGTCGCGTTCATGCTCGGGGCGTGCGGCGCCTGCGCCTGCGGAGGCGGCGCTGGCTGGGCGGGCGCGGGGGATGGCGTCGGGGCCGCGGCACCGCCCAGCCCCGCGCGCATGCCGGCCGCGATGTTCGCCTGCACGGCCGCGAGGTTGACGGCCTGCACGCCGAGCATCGTGCGCTGCGGGGCCGCGCGTGACGGCGACTCCGCGGGCGCGTGTGGCGCGCTGCCGCCGATCGGCTCGGGCGGAGGCGCGGCGGGAGCGGGGGCCATCGGGGTGACCGGCCGTCCCGCACGCGCCGCAAAAACGGCCGTCGAGCGAGATCGGGGCGCCGCAGGTCGGACAAGGCCGGGAGGCCGTCATGGCGCGCAATGTAACAGCTTGCCGCGGGATGCGCGCGGGCACGCGCCGTGCCCCGTCAGCGCGGGAGGCCGAGGACGTCGCGCATCTCGTAGCGCCCGGGGGGTTGGCCGCGCACCCAGCGGGCCGCGCGGAGCGCACCGCGCGCGAAGAGGTCCCGCGCGTGGGCGCGATGCGTCAACTCGAGGCGCTCGCCCGCCCCCGCGAGCACGAGCGTGTGCTCGCCGATGATGTCGCCGCCGCGCACCGCGTGGACCCCGATCTCTCCTGGCGCGCGCGGGCCCGCTGCGCCGCTGCGCCCGTGGCGGGCTGCGGTGTCCAGGTCGAGTCCGCGGGCGTCGGCGACGGCCTCGGCGAGGCGCAGCGCGGTGCCGCTCGGTGCGTCGATCTTGTGGCGGTGGTGCAGCTCGACGATCTCCGCGTCGTACTCGTCGCCGAGGAGCGCGGCCGCGCGCGCCGCGAGGTGCAGCAGCACCGCGACGCCGACGCTCGTGTTCGCCGCGACCACGACCGGCGCGACGCACGCGAGCGCGTCGATCGCCTCGTGCGCCGCGGCGTCGAGGCCCGTCGTGCAGATCACGGAAGGAATCCGGACACTTGCGGCCGCGCGCGCGAGGCCTGGAACGGCGGCGGCGGCGCTGAAGTCGAGCAGGACGTCGGCGCCGCAAAGCCCCGCCTCGAGGGCATCCGTCACGCGGACACCGCCCGGCCCGAGCCCGGCGAGCTCGCCCACGTCGCGCCCCACGAGCGCGCTCCCGGGCGCCTCGATCGCGACGGCCAGGGCGAGGTCCGCGTCGCCCGCGAGCAGGGCGACGACCGCGCGCCCCATGCGCCCGCCCGCGCCGTGCAGAAGGACGCGCCCGCCCGCGCCGCTCATGACGCGGCGGCCCGCACGACGGGCGCGAAGCCCGAGGCGGCGAGCACCTCCGCGACGAGACGACAGGACGCCTCCGCGGGCCACGCGAGCGGGAGGCGCACCTCGGGCGCGAGGCGCCCGGCCTGCGCGAGTGCCGCCTTCACCGGGCCGGGGTTCGACTCGACGAACATCACCTCGTGCACGGGCAGGAGCCGCAGGTGCAGCGCGCGCGCCCCCGCGACGTCGCCCGCGCGCCAGAGGCGGATGACGTCACTCACCGCGCGCGGCAGCAGGTTGGAGGTGACGCTCACGACGCCCGCGCCGCCGACGGCGAGGATCGGCAGCGTCAGCGCGTCGTCGCCGGAGAGCACGGAGAAGCGCTCGCCGAAGCGGGCGACGAGCGCCTGGCTGCGGAGCACGTTGCCCGTCGCTTCCTTCACGGCGACGATCTCCGGGACGCCCGCGAGCTGCGCCATCGCGTCGAGGCCGAGGTCGACGCCGCAGCGGCCGGGGATGTTGTAGAGGATGGTCGGCAGGGGCACCTCGCGGAGCAGCGCCCGGTAGTGCGCGACGAGGCCCGCCTGCGTCGGCTTGTTGTAATAGGGCACGACGACGAGGAGGCCGTCGGCGCCCGCCGCGCGCGAGGCCCGCGCCAGCTCGATCGCGTGCGCCGTCGAGACGCTGCCCGCCCCGGCGACGACGGGGACGCGCCCCGCGGCCTGCTCGACGACGCTGCGCACGACGAGCGCGTGCTCGGCCGCCGAGAGCGTCACGCTCTCGCCCGTGGTGCCGCAGGGCACGAGGCCGTCGATGCCGCCCGCGATCTGCGCCTCGACCAGCGCGCGGAGCGCCTCCACGTCGACCGCGCCGTCGCGGAAGGGCGTGACGAGCGCGGTGAGCGCCCCGGTGAAGGTGGGGATGGTCATGCGGATTCCTCGCGAAAGTGCCCCGGATCGAGGCGGGGCAGCAGGGTGTCACGGCTCTCGATCCGCGAGAAGCCCGAAAGCTCGGCGCGGAGGGCGCCCGGCCCGGCGTCGAGCGTCGACGCGAGCCACTCGAAGCGCGCGACGTGGTCGGCGAGACGGGCGCGTGCGTAGTGCGGCGCGGTGCCCGTGTGCACCAGGAAGGGCCAGTCGCTCGCCTGCGCGAGCAGCGCCTCGCGGCACGCTTGACGGAGCGCGCGCAGCACGAGCGGATCACGGGTCGCGGCGTGGCGCGCGACGAGCGGCGGCAGCGCGCGGGCGAGCGCGTGGATCGCCGGCCAGAGCGGGCCCGTCGCCGCGCCGAGCCAGACGCGCGCTTGCCCCTGCTCGCCCCACGTCGAGGCCGCAGGCGTGACCACCGCGAGCTCCGGCGTGCGTGCGAGCTGGGCGCTCAAGGTCGTCGTCCACGGCGCAGCGGCCCGCAGCACGTGCTCGAGGAACCAGGGGCCCTCGTGCCACCAATGGCCGAAGAGCTCGGCGTCGTACGGCGCGACGCAGACGGGGACACGCCCGCCGAGCGCCTGCCGCGCCGCCTCGAGCCGCCTCCGTCGCTGCCCCACGAAGTGCGCGGCGTGGATGCGCGCGCGCTCGGCCGCGGCCTGCGGATCGTAGGGGGCCTTCGGCGCGCCGCCGCCGGTGATGCGCCAGAGCTTGAGGCCCGTCGGCACGCGCGCGTCGATCGGCGGCAGGACATCGGCGACGCGATCCCGCGGCAGCGCATCGACCGCGTCGCGGTGGTACTCGCGGTACGCCGGATCGCCCGGATAACCGGCCTCCCGCGACCACACGGCCTCCGACGACTCCGGATCGCGCGCGAAAAAGGCCACACCCGCGGGCGAGAGCACGGGCGCGTAGACGTCGAAGGGCGGCCGCGGGCGCGCGAGGCGCAGGCCGTGCGCGTCGAGCACCGTCGCCCGCACGCCGACCCGCGCGAGCGCCGCGTCGAGCCCGGGCGCGTAGCCGCACTCGGGCAGCCAGAGGGCGTGCGCCGCGCGCCCGAAGACCTCGCGGTGCGCCTCGACGCCCACCGCGAGCTGCGCCTCCGCCGCGCCCGGCACCGCGGCGAGCCCCGGCAGAAAACCATGCGTCGCCGCGCAGCCAGCGAGCTCGAGGTGCCCCGCGGAGGCGAGCCGCGCGAGACCGCCGAGCACGTCGCCGCCGTGCCGCTCCCAGCAACGCGACGCGAGCGCGACGCGGGAGAGCGCGTGATCGAGCGCGGGTACGAGCGGGTCGCCCGCCGTGACGCGCGCCCGCTCGCGCTCGGCGAGCCGCCCGAGCCGCGCGAGCCAGCGCAGGAAACGCGCGCCGAGCAGGGGGTCGGCGAGCATCGCGGCGAGGGTCGGCGTGACGCTCAGCGTGACGCGGTACGGGACGCCGTCGCGCGCGAGGCGCGTGAGCACGTCGAGCAGCGGCAGATACGACTCGGCGAGCGCCTCGAAGAGCCAGCGCTCCTCCAGGTGATCGTCGTTCTCCGGGTGCCGGACGAACGGCAGGTGCGCGTGAAGGACGAGCGCGAGCAAGCTGGGCGCGAGCGTAGCAGCCGCGCGAGGCGGTCGACGGCGCGGCGCGTCCCCGGGCGCGCGACGCCCGAGACGTCCGCTGCGAGCGCGACGTCCACGATCGCGACCGCGCTGCCATGTGCGGCGTTCTTGCTCGACGACTTCCCCGGGGCCGACGCCGACCCGCTCGCTTCGCGCGCACGGCGCGGTAACGTGCCGCCGATGTCCGGCTCCCCCGTCGAGCAGCGGCTCGAGCGCGCGCTCCGCTACGCCGCCGCGGCCTCGCTGGCCCTCGCGGGGCTCTCCCCCGGCAACAACCCGGACACCCTCGGGCACCTCGCGCAGGGTCGGCAGATCGCCGAGCTCGGGCACGTGCCGGCCACCGACACCTGGTCGCTGCTGCACGCGGGGCGGCCCTGGTTCAACTACGAGTGGCTCAGCGACCTGCTGTACTACGGCCTCTACGCGGCGTTCGGATACGACGCCCTCATCGCGTTGAAATGCGCGCTCCTCGCGGGGGCCGTGCTGCTCCTGCTCCCCGTCGCCGCCCGCGTCGGCGGCCCGCGCGCATCGATGCTCGGCGCGCTCGCGTTCGTCGCCGCGATCCCCGCGCTCCGCTTTCGATTGAGCGACCGCCCGCACGTCCTCGGCATGGTGCTCGCGGCCACGTACGTCGCGGTGCTCGCGCGCCTCATCGATCCCGGCACCCCGCCTCGCCCGCGCGTCCGCGCCGGCCTCGTCGCGCTCGTCGCGGGCCTGCACGTGCTCTGGGTGAACCTGCACGGCAGCCACCTGCTCGGTGTGCTGATCACCGGCATGTTCGCGGTATTTGCCCAGAAATCGGCCCGACGCAGCGTCCTCGCGCTGCTCGGTCTCGAGGTGCTCGGCTCCTGCATCTCGCCCTGGGGGCCGCGCATCGTCACGGACGCCCTCGGCCACGTGGTCGACCCACGCTACCGCGCGCTCGTGACCGAGTGGGCCGCCTGGGACGACAACGCGTCGCTCTGGCTGCTCGTCTACCCGGCACTCTGCGGCGCGCTGCTCGCGCTCGCTGCGCCGCGCTTGCTGCGGTCGGGCCCGGTGGCTCGGGCGGCGCTCGCCGTGACGTGCGTGCTCGGCGTCGCGAGCTTCCGCTCGATCCGCTTCGTCGGCGAGTTCCTCTTCCTCGCGGCGCCGTGGATCGGCGCCGGGTACGCGCCCGCCCTCGCGCGCCTCTCGACGCGCGGCGTCTCGCGCGCGGTCACCGCGGCCGCGGTCGCGCTCGGCGTGCTCGTTCCGTGGGGCGCGACCCAGGTCAAACCCGATCTGCCCCTCGGACACGGCCTCTCGTTCGACGACCTGCCGCACGGCCCCGGGGGGATGCTCGCGCGCGCAGCGCGCCCGCCGCGCGTGTTCGCGGCGATCCAGCACAGCTGGCCGCTGATGTGGGAGGCGCCGCGCGCGCGCTTCTTCGTCGACGGGCGCGTCCCGTTCTACGGCCCGGCGCACGTCGCGACGGCGACCGCCGCGTTCCACGACGACGCGGTGTTCGCGTCGGTCCTCCGGGAGGGCGACATCGACGCCGTGCTCCTGAAGCACACGCTCGCGGGCGAGCAGCAGCGACTGAACGACCTCACGCGGCGCCCCGGCTGGTCGCTCGTGCTCGTGGACGACGCCTTCGCGTTGTTCGTGCGCGACGATCTCGCCCGGATCTCGGGCTTTTCGGCGATCCGCGCGCTCGTGCCGGGCTTCGGTGCCGAGTGGGTGCTCGCCGCGACCCCCGCGCAGCGCGAGGTCATCGCGCAGGAGGCCCGGACGCTCGCGCGGCACGACACGGCCCGCGGCTTCGATCGGTGGACGCGCGCGCTGCTGCTGCTCGCGCCCTTCGCGCGGGACGGCGGTCGGGGTGGCCTGCGCACGCCCGAGGACGCCGCGGGTTGGGCGATCTACCGCCGCGCCGACGCGCTGCTCACCGGGCTGCCGGAGTCGACGCGCGACCTGCAAACCGTCGCCGCGACGCGCGCGCTCGTGAAGGCGATCCTGTGCGACACGGAGTCCGGGGAGGCCGCGCTCGCGCAGAGCGCAGCGTTCACCGCGGAGCCGTCCCGCGAGAGCACCCTCGCCGCGCAGGAGCTCGCCCTGCGACGGGGTGGGCGCGACGCCGTGCGCGCGTTCGTCGAGGCCGGCCTGGCGCTGCCGCAAGGCCGCGACGACCCGTGGCTGCGCGCGCTGCGCGAGGCGGTCGATCGGCCCCCCGCGTGCCCGCCCTGACGGCTCCGGACGCCCCACCGCGAGGGACGCGCACCCGTCCATCGCGCGGCGCGCTCAGGGCCCGATGTGGACGCTCTCCGCGGCCTCCTCGACGCGGAGCTCCTGTTCCCGCGCGGCCCGCGCGAGGAGCACGTCGGCGACGCGCCGCTCGTGCTCGGCCCGCAGCCGGCTCGTGATCGACGCCCGCGCCCGCTCGAAGGGCACGAGCTCGGGCGCACGCCGATCGACGGCGCGAAGCACGTAGAAGCGCCCCTCGACCTCGATCGGCGCCGCCGCGGTCTCGCCGAGACGGAGGGCGAGCGCCGCGTCCACGAGCGTGGACTCCGCCCGGCTTCCCTGCGCGATCCACCCGAGGCTCCCGCCACGCCGCCGCGAGGGCCCATCGATCGAGCGCCGCCGCGCGGTGGCCGCGAAGCGTGTCTCGCGCACCCGGGCGACGTCCGCGAGCACGCGCTGCGCCTCGCTCCGCGTCGCGAGCACGATCGCGAGCACGCGGACCTGCGCCGGCTTCGTGTAGTCCTCGAGGTGCGCGTCGTAGAAGGCGCGCGCCATCGTCTCGTCGACGGGCGGCGCGGGGTCCGCGGCCCGCGCGCGCTCGAGCAGGGCCCGCGTGAGCACCCGGTCGAACTCGCGCTGCACGCCCGGGTCCTCGAGCAATCCACCGCGGCGCGCGGCCTCCGCGAGCACCCGCTCCCGCACGAGCGCGGACGCGAGCTCCTCGACGCGGAGTCGGTCGACGTAGGCGGCGCGCAGCGCAGGCGCGCGCTCGTTGATGGCCTGCGCGAGCTCCCCCGCGGTGAGGCGCGGCACGCGGGGCGCCCCCGCCCCTGCGCGGCCCGTCCCCGTCGCGAGCGCGCGGTCCGGCGCATCCGCCGTCGCACGCACCGCCGCGGCGACCGCGCCCGCACCGACCGCGAGCATCGGCGGCGCGCGCACGACCGGCGTCTCGATGATGGGCTCGGCGATGGGCTCGGCGATGGGCTCGCCGACGGGCCCGGAGACAGGCACGGAGACGGCCGGCGTACCCGCGTCCTGCGCCGCCGCGCCGCGCGGCTGCGCGAGCCCCAGCGCAGCGGAGGACAACGCCGCGCACGACCACACAGCCCAGAACTGCGCCCCCCCGCGCCGCGCCGCACGAGGCGCCGCGAGCCCCGCGCTCGCACGCGCCCTCCCACCCCGGTGATCGAGCGCCCGCGCCATGCCGCGACGCTAGACGAGCACGCGCCGAGACGCCCATTTTCCGGCCCGACTCTGGTACCGTCGGGCCCCATGTCGGCTCCCTTCGACCTCGCGCGCATCGGCGGACGCGCCACCCTCGACGCCCTCCTCGACGAGGTCGTCGCCGCCGGCGAGGACGCGCTCGTCGCCTTCCGCGGCGGGGCCGCGGCGCGCGCGCAGACCAAGCCCGACCGCAGCCCCGTCACCGAGGCCGACGAGGCGGTCGAGCGGCGCCTGCGCGCCTTCCTCGCGGCGCGCGTCCCCGAGGCGGGCTTCCTCGGCGAAGAGAGCGGCTCGGGCGGCGACGGCCGCGCGCTCCGCTTCGTGGTCGACCCGATCGACGGCACGCGCTCCTTCCTGCGCGGCCTGTCCTCGTGGACCATCCTCGTGGGTCTCGAGGCGGACGGCGAACCGGTGCTCGGGATCGCCTATTTTCCCGCCTCCGGCGACCTCTACTGGGGCGTCCGCGGCCACGGCGCCTACGGCAACGGCCGCCCGCTCCGCGTCTCGCACGTCGCGTCGCTCGACGCCGCGCTCGTCTGCCACGGCGCGCTCCAGCAGTTCACGGGCGCCGGCGTCGCCGCGCTCCTCCCGCGCCTCGCCGAGGGCACCTACACGCAGCGCGGCCTCTCCGACTTCGACGGCTACCGGCACGTGCTCGAGGGGCGCGCCGACGCGATGATCGACCCGGGCGTGCAGCCCTGGGACACCATCGTCGGCGCCGTGCTCGTGCGCGAGGCGGGCGGCCGCTTCACCTCGATGGCAGGCGACGACACGATCCACGGCGGCTCCGCGCTCGCGAGCAACGGCCTCGTCCACGACGCCGTCCTCGCGCTGCTCCGCGGCTGAGCGATGGCCCCCCTCGCCGCCCGCGCAGCCGCGCGACACGCCTCCGCGCGCGCCCCCCGCGGCGCGTCGATCGCCCTCGGGCTCTGCGCCCATCTCCTTGTTTTCTGGGCATTTTCGCGCTCCGCGGCGACGCACGCGCAAGCCCTCCCCGAGTCGCAGCCCATCGTCGATGCACGCGACAACCTCGCGCGTCTTCGCGCCGCACTCGGCCGCGCGCGGAGCGGCGCCGGGCTCGCGCGCATCCTCTACCTCGGCGACAGCGCGGTCGTCGGCGACGGCCTCACGGGCGAGCTGCGGCGTCGCCTGCAGGCGCGCTACGGCGACGGGGGCCACGGCTTCCTCGCGGCGGGCAAGCCATGGCCGTGGTTCTCGCACCAGAACGTGCGCCACGACGGCGACGGCTGGGTGCACACGAGCATCGCGCGGCCCGCGCCGGGCGGGGATCGCCTCTTCGGGCTGCCGTTCCTCCGCGCGACCGCGACGCGCCGCGCGACCGCGATGTGGGGCACGGCCCCGGGCGGACCGGTCGGGCAGCGCGTGAGCCGCTTCGAGTTGTTCTACCTGCAGCAGCCCGGCGGCGGCACGCTGCGCGTCCGCGTCGACGCCGCCAGCCCGCGCGCGCTCGCGACGGCGGCCGACACGCGCCGCGCCGCGTACGACGTCGTCGACCTGCCGGACGGCGCGCACGAGCTCGCGATCGAGGCCGCGGGCGACGGCCCCGTCGACGTCTACGGCGCGGCGATGGAGCGCGCGAGCGGCGTCGTCGTCGACGCCATCGGCATCAACGGCGCGCACTCCATCCACTTCCTGCAGGCCGACACCGCGCTGCTCGGCGAACACCTGCGCCGCCGCCCCCCCGCGCTCATCGCGGTGCAGCTCGGCACCAACATGTCGAACGGCCTGCGCCCCGCGAAGCACGGCGACCGCCTCGCCACCCTCATCCGCCGCCTGCAGGCCGCGGCCCCCGGCGCCGCCTGCCTGCTCGTCTCGCCGCCCGATCGCGCCCGCCGTCGCCCCGACGGCACCGAGGGCACGCCCGACTACATCCCCGCTGTCGTCGCGCAGACCGAGCGCGTCGCGCGCGAGACGGGCTGCGCCTACTGGAGCGCCTTCGCCGCGATGGGCGGCGAGGGCAGCTTCGTCCGCTGGAAGGCGCTCGAACTCGCGGGCCACGACGACTCGCACCTCACGCGCGGCGGCTACGCGCGCCTCGCCCGCATGCTCGACGAGGCCCTCACCGGCGACCGCGCCGAGTAGCGTGCGCCGCGCGTCGACCGACCGCGCCGTGCGCTGCTGGCTCGCCCGCGCTGCGCTGCTCGTCGCGCTCGCGTCCTGCGCGACGGCGCGCGCCCCACGCGCCGCGCGCCGCTTCGTCGTCGTCGCGCAGCCCGAGCACGACGACGCGACGGTCGTGGTCGACGCGCCCTCCCCGGCCGCCGCCCGCGCGCGCCTGCTCACCGACTTCGACGCGACGGCGGGCCCCGCCAACCTCGTCGGCCGCGCCCCGTGGTCGACCGTGGCCATCCTCGCCGCCGACGAGCCCGACACCGACGCGCCGCGCACGCCGCGCACCTTCGTCCGCACCGGTGCGGGAGAATTGCGCCTCGACGTGCGCCTCGCCGCCGGCCGCGCGGGCGCGCACGCGGGCGGCACCTTCGAGTCCGGCCACGCCCGCGCCATGGTCGAAGTCCGCGTCGACGACCCGGGCACCCTCGGCGCCCGCTTCCGCCTCGCGCTCTTCCTCGACGAGCGCCCCGGCGGCGCGCCCCCGCGCGACGTCACCCCGCGCTACTTGCGCAGCACCCTCCCCGCCGGCCGCTACCGCGCCGGCCTCGACGTCCCCGCCCGCGGCGCACGCTGGCTCGTCGGCGCCGTCGTCGTCGACCGCGAAGGCCGCGCCACCGCCCACGGCTGGTCGAGCGCCATCGCGCTGCGCCGCGCGTGGTTGTGAGTCGGGATTTCCCGTCCACCTCCAACCCACGCCGAGAATCGGATTCATTCCGTCGTGACCGGCAAATCCCAATCTCGCGGAATGCGCCACTCTCACTGGCGAGGTGCGGTACTCAACCAGCGTCTGCGTTACCTTCTGGCCGTCGTCACGACGGACGAGCGCCCCCTGGTCCACGACGTCATCGCCGCCCTGCCTGACCCCGAACTGGAGGATGCGGTGAAGAAAGTGAAGACCATCGCCGACTCCCTCCGCGAAGAAGGCGAAGCGCGCGCCCGCGCCGAGCTCGCCGAGCGCCTCGCCGAATTCGAGCAACGCCTCGCCGAAGTCGAACCCCTCTGGAAAGACGCCAACGCCCGGCTTCGCGCCTCGGTCACCCAGCAATTGCAGCTGAAATACGGCCCGCTCCCCGACGTCGTCACCGCGCGCCTCGCGGCCGTCTCGGCCGACGCGCTCGACGCCATCGCCGAACGCCTGCTCTTCGCCGACACCCTCGAAGCAGCGCTCGGAAGGCGCTGCCCCCATCACCACACCGGGCGTCGTATCCGCCACCCCTGACTGCCCGCGTGAATCCCATTCACGCGCTGCTCGACGAGTCAGCGATACACGCTCAACGCTCCTCCGCACCCGGCTCCGAGATCGGCATCGCCTCGCCCCGCCGCAAGGCCGCCCAGCGCGCGCGCACCTCCGGCGTCGAGAGCAGATACGCGACCCGCGCCGTCTCCTCCACCCACGCGATGCGCACATGAATCGGCAGCGCCGAATACGCCGCGATCTGCGCGTCGGACACCTCGTAATCGAAGCCGCCCGGCGCGTCGCTCATGCCCGCTCCCGCGGCAGCAGCCGCTCCAAATGCCGCAGATCCGCGAGATCCTGCGCCCGCCCCGCCGCGCGCTTCAGCGCGACCAAATCCGCGATGCACGCCACGCGCACCGCGAGCTCGGCCGACTCCCGCACAATCGCGCGACTCACCAGCTCCCGCCCCGGAATCGGCGGCGCCACGAGCACATCCACCTCGCGCAGCGGATTCGCCGGATCGGTGAACGTGTACGCCACGAGATTCCGCGCGCGCAGCGCCTCGTCCGACTCCCCCGCCAGCGACTCGAGCGCCACCGGCAGCCGCGCCCGGAGCCCCAACCCCTCGAGCACCTCGCGACACGCGCGCAGCGGCC
This sequence comes from Polyangiales bacterium, assembly GCA_964202905.1. Taxonomy (GTDB): domain Bacteria; phylum Myxococcota_A; class Polyangia; order Polyangiales; family JADJQN01; genus CAIUAC01. The sequence continues at coordinate 30,402 of CAXNJO010000008.1, read as the reverse complement.
CCGCCTCCCGCGGAACGACGATGTCCACATCAAACGTCGTCCGCGGAATCCCATGCAGATTCACCGCCAGCCCGCCGACGATGCAGTACGGCACCCCCGCCTCGTCGAGCGCCTGCGTCACATCACGAACGAACACCGGTCGACGGTAGCACGCGGGCGCCGCGCTCCGAGGGCGCGGGGTGCGCTCGCTCCGAGATCAGCCCTTCGACCGAGGATTCTTGGTCTTTGGCTTCGACACGGCTTTTCCCTTCGCCGCCTGCTTCCTGGTTGGCGATTCCGGTACCTCCGAGCTCAGCGTCTCAATCGTTCGAGCATGGCTTCCGCTCTGCATACTCGCCTCAGCACGCTCGATCGCGATGCGCTTCACCGCGCCTGCGATAGCGGCACGAAGCGACCGATCACCGACACCGCCACTGTCTGGGAGATGACCGACGATGAGCCCTCGCAAATCCGAGGGGATGTCGTGATGTCCGTCGGATTCCGCATGCGTGACGAACACATTTTCGGGCTCCTTCCGGCCGTACGCGTATCCAAGCTCGAGCCAGACATTACCGCTCGTCGCCGCAACGTCTCTCCCGCCTTTGGCGACCGGCGTGTAGTCGAACACGAGGATGTCCGCACCATCAATCCGCGAGCGGATGTTCTCCCACGCGAATCGCCCGGCCGACGCTCGCAACCGCTCGACCCGTAGCCCGGGCAGCCGGCCTGCCTTCCACGCCTCCTCGAGGCTGCTCGGCTCTCCCTCCCCATCGTCCTCCGCCGTCACAGCGCGCGCCAAAAGGGTGTTCGCCTGACTCAGGCCTTGCCGCCCGGCACTCTCGCAGAATTCCCGCAGAGCCCGCCAACGCTCATCCTTTGCGAGCTTGTCGTCCCATGTGTAGCCAATTCGAATGGTGATTGAACGCAGCGCCATAGCAGACCCTTTCGATGCGACCAAATACGCAATGTACTCAGATGCGGATAGTTCGAATACGTGTGTCGCGTTGCTGGTCGATGGTTTCTTTCATTCGCTCAGAATCCGACGACGGCGGTTGGGCTGAGCCTATCAACCGTCGTTCCATCGCCAAGCTGCCCATCGCCGTTGAAGCCCCAGCAGAAGACACGGCCATCGTCGCGCACCGCGCAGGAAGAGCGATAGCCAGCGGCGATGCTAGCGATGCCAGGACACCGGACACCAAGACCGGAACGGAAATCGGCGTTGCAGACGCCGTTCCGCCACCCAATTGCCCGTAGCTGTTCTCACCCCAGCAGACTGCATTGCCGTCCGCTCGACGAGCGCAAACAAACCGGTTCCCGACATCGACGGCGACAGCCCCAGCCGTCATTGCAACTTCGACGGGAAGCGGCGCATCGATGGAAGGCGCGCCGCCCCAACACACGACTGTTCCCAAGGCGCGCACCGCGCAAGATCGACCGAGATTGACGCTGAGTGCGGTCGCGTCACTCAGACCTGAAACGGGCCCAGGAGTCGCCCGGGCCACCGTGAGCCCGTCTCCAAGCAACCTCGGCCCTCCCCAGCACTCCACGGTTCCTGAACGCCGACGCGCGCAACTGTGGAGAGTGCCAACTTCGACCTCGACTGCGTCGTCCAACCCAACCACATCAACGGGGGTCGACGTGCTTACGAATGTCCCGTCGCCCAGCGCCCCCGTTGAGTTGCCTCCCCAGCACACGACACGACCACCGCGTCGAGTCGCGCAACCGTGCCGCGGCCCAACCGCGACCTGAATGGCATCGGAAACCCCGGACCACTCGGGTCGAGCTTCCCCCCGGTTTGCGGACACCCCGGGTAGCGCGAAGATGCGCGAGGAGTGTCCATGAAGAAGCTGAAGACAGGCCGGCGAGCAAAGCGATCGTTCACGCCGGAGTTTCGAGCAGACGCGGTGCGGCTGGTCGTGAGCGGGAAGTCCGCGACGCAGGTGGCGAAGGACCTCGACCTCACGGAGACGACGCTGCGCGAGTGGGTGCGGCGAGCTGAGGCAGACGCAGGCGTCGGAAGCCCTACGGTGCTGATGACCGAAGAGCGGGCCGAGCTGGCGCGGCTGCGGCGAGAGAACAAGCAGCTCCGAATGGAACGCGAAATCCTAAAAGCGGCGGCCACCTTCTTCGCCAAGGAGAACGCGTGAAGTACGCGTTCATCCTCGCGTGGACGGTGGCCTACCCCGTGACCGTGATGTGCTGCGTGCTCCGCGTCTCGACGAGCGGCTTCTACAGATGGAAGGCGCTGCCCGTGTCGAAGCGGAAGGCCCGCAACACCGAGCTGCGCGCGAAGGTGCGCGAGGCCTTCGAGGCGAGCCGACGAACCTATGGGAGTCCTCGCGTCCGCGCCGAGCTGCAGGCCGACGGCGTGATCGTGAGCGAGAAGACCGTCGCGAAGATCATGCGCGAAGACTGCCTCGTGGCGCGGGCCAAGAAGCGCTTCCGCGCGACGACCGACTCGAAGCACGGTGACCCGATCGCGCCGAACGTCGTCGATCGCAACTTCGTCACCGACGAGAAGAACGACACCTGGGTCACCGACGTGACGTGCATCTGGACGCGCAGCGGCTGGCTGTTCCTCGCCGTGATGCTCGACTTGTTCTCGCGCCGCGTCGTCGGCTGGGCGACGAGCGCGACGAACGACCGCTTCCTGGCGCTCGACGCGCTCCGCGACGCGATCACGACGAGGCGGCCACCAGCGGGCCTCGTGCAGCACTCCGATCGCGGAAGCCCCTACGCCAGCGACGACTACCGCGCCGAGCTCGAGCGCTTCGCCATGATCGCGAGCATGAGCCGGAAGGGGGACTGCTGGGACAACGCCGTCGCCGAGAGCTTCTTCAGCACCTTGAAGACCGAGCTCGTCGGCGAGCACATCTACACGTCGCACGACGCGGCGACCGTCGCGATCGGCGATTACATCGACAACTTCTACAACACGCGACGTCGTCACTCGCATCTCGGGTACATGAGTCCTATCGAGTTCGAATTGATGAGTCAGATTCAAGGGCGGGCTGCATAGTCAAACTGTCCGCAGAACGGGGGGAGGTTCAGCTCGCCGTGGAGCGGTCGAGGAAGGTACCATCACCGATCTGTCCGACGCTATTGCCCCCCCAACAGAAGACCGCACCATCGGCACGTACTGCACACTGCGTGTTAAGCCCTGCACTTTCATCAATCACGTTCGACATCACGAACACGGGCGTGACATTCAACGCACCGACCAATCCACCGTTTCCAATCTGCCCCGCAGTATTCGTACCCCAACAATACAAGTCGTTCAGCGGGCGCCGAACACAGCCATGGCGCTCGCCAAGGTCGATCTCCAGACCTGTTTCGCACTCGCTCGTCCATGTTCCACCACATGTCCACGTCCCCGCCGAGCAGATCCGCACACTCGACGCCGCACACGCAGCAGAGCTGCAGGGCGTTCCAATAGCCGGATCGTCCTCGTCAGTGGCGCCATCGCAATCGTTGTCGAGTCCGTCACACAAATCGACAGCGGCTCCGAACACTTCTGGCCGACTGTCATCGCAATCCGTACCGCCGCACGCGGGAGTCAGGTCTCCATCACCGTCCACATCTCGACAGCAGACGCCGCGCAGGCAGGCCTCCCCCGTCGCGCAGACATTCCCGCACGCACCGCAGTTGTTCTCGTCGGCGCCGAGATCACGACAAATGTCGAAGGTGGGTGGAGCCCTCTGTGCCAACGTCGCGTGAGACAGCTTTCCCTCGATATGTTTGTCCTGATGGGCGGAGAATGGTTCACCGAGAATGCCCAAGCGTGCCCCAGTTCCTCGTCCTGAAAGTCTCACCAAAGAGCGTGAGCTCGGCGCGAGCGGAGCATCGCTGGAGAGCGTGCCGCCCACAACGCGGCGACGGTTCTCGGCGTCGGAGAAGTTGCGTCTTGTGAAGGCCGCAGAGGCCGCGGTCGTCAGCGGCGAGCGAGGTGCGCTGGCTGCCCTGTTGCGCAAGGAAGGCATCTACAGCTCGCACCTGACCGCGTGGCGCACGCAGCTCGGGGTTCGTGGTATCGCGGGCCTCGCGGCGCAGAAGCCTGGTCGCAAGCCCAAGCTCGACGCGAAGGACCGGCAGCTGCTCGCGGTCACCAAGGAGCTCGCACGGACGCAGCGCAAGCTGCTCGTCGCGCACGCGCTCATCGACCTCCAAAAAAAAGCGCACGAGATACTGGGAATCGCACTGCCCGAGTTCGACGGGGAGATCTGATGGCCATCGTCGAACAACGAGACCACGACCTCGTGCCGGTGAACGCGGCGTGCGACGCGCTCGAGGTGAGTCGCGCGACGCTCTATCGGTCCCGTCGACCACGCTTCATTGGGCCGCTCGTGGCCCGAGTGTGTGCGCCGAGTCCGCGTCGTCTCGCCGACAGCGAGCGCCAGCGCATCCTCGACACTCTCCATCTTCCCGAGTTCGTCGATCAGCCGCCCACCGAGGTCTACGCGGCCTTGCTCGGCACAGGCGTGTATCTCGCGTCCATCCGCACGATTTACCGCGTGCTTGCCGCCGCGGGCGAGACGGGCGAGCGCAGAAATCAGCGTCCTGCGCGAGCGTATACGAAACCGTCGCTCACGGCGACCGCGCCGAACCAAGTTTGGACATGGGACATCACGAAGCTCGCGACGGTGCAGAAGGGAGTCTTCTTGATGGCGTACGTCATCATCGATCTCTTCAGCCGCTACGTCGTCGGGTGGATGCTCGCGACCAAGGAGTGCAAGCACCTCGCCGCTCAGCTCTTCGCCGAGACCATCGCGCGCCACGGCGTCGAGCCCGGCCTCACCGTCCACGCCGACCGCGGCTCCGCTATGAGGAGCGACACGCTCGCCCAACTGTTCGCATCGCTCGGCGCCTCGACCAGCTTCAGCCGCCCACGCATCTCCGACGACAACCCTTTCAGCGAGGCGCAGTTCAAGACGCTGAAGTACCAGCCCGACTACCCGGGCCTCTTCGAAGGCGAGCTCCACGGTCGAGGCTACCTCCAGGATTTCTTCGGGTGGCACAACGACGAGCACCATCATTCCGGCCTCGCGCTCTTCACGCCCGCGGACGTCTTCTTCGGGCGCGTCGAAGTCGTCCGCGCCGCGCGACAGGGCGCGCTCGACGCCGCGTACGCAGCGCATCCCGAGCGCTTCCCTCACGGCCCGCCTCGCGTCCCGATGCCGCCCACCGAAGTGCACATCAACCCGATCACTGCAGAAGCCGTCAGCGTCCTTGCAAAGCCGTCCAACGACGTCGCCATGCAGACCGTCGTGTCCGAGATCTCGAGCACGTCTCGTGCGCTCGTGGACCCGCCCACGACGAGTGCTCCACGACTACGCGGCACGTCGCCCATCGCCTCGAACGCAACATAGATTTCTCATGTCCACTGTCTCAAACGCATTGACACGTTCCGGAGCCCCTCGAATATCACTTGCAATACATGCATTTCCGTCGCTGAGACGACAGTTCGAGTCGCAGAGCGAATCCCAAGTCGTGGCGCACCGAACTGAAGAGCCCGCACATGCGCAGGCGGCACGATACGCCGCGCGGCAATCCGTGAAGGCTACGTTTACCGAGAAGGACACATCTGAAGGAGTCAATCCGAGGCTCACGCCAACTACGCAAGCGTTGGATGCATCGCACGCGGCTGTTGATTGACACACCGCGAGGGCCTGAACCGCGACGAAGGGGTCGCTGCAAAGCGACGGATCGAGGGGATTCTCAGCCACATCCACGACTCGATTTACGAATCCACCAACATCGATTGGAGTCGACGGACAAGCCGCCAACCCGCCCACCAGCACGTCATTCGCACACGCCGTCGTGCCGAGTAGGTCATCCAGCGCCACCAAACCATCACAGTCTGCGTCGACGGCGCTGCCGCAGACCTGGTGCGCCATCATCGAGACGGTGTTGCTCGCATCGTTGCAGTCGCCGCCGCCGCAGGCGGTGGTCGTCTCGCGGTCCGCGTCGGCGTCGAGGATGCGGTGCGTGCACCGGCGTGGGAACGAGGTGTCGCAGCGCTCCATGGTCGTGCACGGGTCGCTGTCGGCGCACTCGGCGTCGGTGCTGCACACCGCGCCGTTCACGCAGCCGCGCGCGAGATCGCAGTACTGGCCGCGGGCGCACGCCGTCTCGAGCAGCCGATGCACACAGCGGCCGTCTTCGCTGCACACATCCTCGGTGCAGCTCACGCCGTCGTCGCAGGCCGCGGGGCTGCATCCGGGCGGCCCTGCGTCGACACCGGCATCCGCGCCCGCGTCCATAGCGGGCATGCCGCCATCGGGGCTGCCCGAATCGCCGCTCGACATCCCGCCGCTGCCGCGACGTCCGCGTCCATGGCCGACATCCCGCCATCGCGAGACGCCCGGCGCAGGCGAATCCTGCCATGCCGCGGCTCCGTCCCCGTCGAGCCGTCGACGAGACCCGCGTCACGCTCCCGGGCAGCGCGCCGTCGGCGACGTCCGCGTCGCGCGGCGGCGCGCCGTCGAATCCGGCGTCGAGGGTCGTGCCGGCGTCCGGCGTCTCGCCCGGCGTGTCGTCACCGCATGCGGCGACGAACACGAGGAGCGCAGCGATTACCCCCCACTTTCGCTTGAAATCATGGGCTTTTTCGACATTCCGGCACCTCTGCGGTGATCGAACGTGGCATGTCGCGCGGCGCGCAACAGGGCATCGATCGGGCGATTGTCATGGAGGTCGGCCGAGCCCGTCAACCTACTTCGACCACTTCGACCGTCACGAAACACCTCATCTCGAGCGGCGCGAACGCTGTGGCGCGGCGTCGGCCGTCGCCTCGACCGGGCGTCCGGCGGGACAGCTCGACGCCTTCCGCGCCCACACACACTCCCCGTCCGACGTCGCCCGGCAAACACGCTATTTCTCCCTGCTCCTTCCGCAGAGACACACGCGATGTCCAACAACCCCTTCTCCAAGCTTGCTGCGCTGCGCGAATCGCTGCCCGAAGGCGCTGCGCCGACCTCCGCTTCCAACAACGACGCACATGCGCAATCCGCACATGCGCGCGACGCGAAGGCGAAGAAGGGGCCGACGCGGGCGGTGTTGCGGTACGAGCGCATGGGGCGCGGGGGGAAGGAGGTCACGCTCGTCGAGCCGCTCGCGCTCGATGCGGCGGGGCTCGAGGTGTGGTGTCGCGAGGCGCGGAAGGCGCTCTGTTGCGGGGGCAGCGTCGAGGGCAAAACGCTCGTACTCGCGGGGGATCGGCGCGCGCGGCTCGCGACGTGGCGCGCGGCGCGCCGGGTCACGCAGGTCCGCGGCGGCTGAAGTCCCCCGTTGAAATGCGCGGGCGGCGCCGCTAACGTGCGCGCCCGACATGTCCGACCCGCACGCTTCCCACGACGACTCGCACGACGCTCACCCCCACCCCGCGCCCAGCGTCCCGCTGACGGTGAAGGACGAAGCGGGCGACACGCCGACGTGGGTGCCCGTGGTCGGCCTCGCGCTGCTCGCGCTGCTCGGCCTCTTCGTCGTGTACCGCGCCGCGAATCCGAGCGGCGACGCGGCCAACGCCGCCGCTGCGGATGGCGCGGTGGTCGACGGCGCGAGCGATGGCGGCGCACCCGCCGAGCCTGCGGCCGAGCCGGCCGCAGCCCCGCACTGAGCGCGCCACGCGCGCGGCCCACGGGCCCAGGCGCGCCGCCGGACCGCTCCACGACGACTGCGCCCCTCCGCCCTCGCGCGCGGAGCGGGCGCCCTCGAGGCTCTGCCCATCGACGGTGAGGCCCACGCGGCCCTCCAGAAAAGGAATGATCATGGCGAAGGCGATTCGGCGTGTGGGCGTGATCGGTGCGGGCGTGATGGGCAGCGGCATCGCCGCGCACCTCGCGAGCGCGGGCGTCGAGGCGGTGCTGCTCGACATCGTCCCGCCGAACCTCGCGGACGCGGCCACGCAGAGCCACGCGGCGCGCAGCGCGTTCGCGGTGGGTGGCCTCGACAAGGCGCTCAAGAACAGGCCCGCGCTCTTCATGCACAAGGGCGCGGCGCGCCTCGTGCGCACGGGCAACCTCGAGGACGACCTCGCGCTGCTCGCGGGCTGCGACCTCGTCGTCGAGGCCATCGTCGAGCGGCTCGACATCAAGCAGGCGCTCTTCGCGAAGCTCGACGGCCTCGTGCCCGCGCACTGCATCGTCGCGTCGAACACCTCGGGCCTGCGCATCCACGACATGGTGCAGGGCCGCAGCGAGGGCTTCCGCAAGAACTTCCTCGTGATGCACTTCTTCAACCCCGTCCGCTACATGAAGCTCCTCGAGCTCGTCGCGGGCCCCGAGACGGATCCGGCGACGGTGCGGCGCATCGCCGACTTCGGCGCGAACCAGCTCGGCAAGGGCATCGTCTACGGCAAGGACACGCCGAACTTCGTCGGCAACCGCATCGGCACGCACGCGATGCTCGGCGGCATCCACCTGATGCTCGAGATGGGCCTTTCGCCCGAGGACGTCGACAACCTCACGGGCGTGCCGATGGGCCACCCGAAGAGCGCGTCCTTCCGCACCGCGGACATGGTCGGCCTCGACACGCTCGTGCACGTCGCCGACAACTGCTACGCGGCGCTCACCGACGACGAGGACCGCGCGGTCTTCGCCATCCCCGCGTTCATCCGCGCGATGGTCGGGCAGAAGCTCCTCGGCGACAAGACGAAGGGCGGCTTCTACAAGAAGGTCGGCAAGGACATCCAGACGCTCGACCCGCAGTCGCTCGCCTACCGCGCGAAGGGCGGCGACGAGGCCATCACGAAGGCGACCAAGTCGCTCTCGAAGATCGAAGACGTCCGCGAGCGCGTGCGCAAGCTCGTCGCGGCGGATGGCAAGGTCGGCACGTTCGCGTGGCGCGCGATCTCCGCGTCGCTCGCGTATTCGGCGCGGCGCATCCCGGAGATCGCCGACTCGGTGGTCGCGATCGATGACGCGATGCGCTGGGGCTACAACTGGGAGCTCGGTCCCTTCGAGACGTGGGACGCGCTCGGCTTCCGCGCGACGACCGAGCGCATGAAGGCCGAGGGCATCGCGCTCCCCGCCGCCATCGACGCGATGCTCGCCGCCGGCGCCGAGGGCTTCTACCGCGAGGACGGCAGCGTCTGGGATCTCACGCGCAACGCCTACGTCCCGCGGCTGCGCGCGCCCCGCACGCTCACGCTCACGGAGGCCCGCGCGCTCGGCGCTGGCGGCACCAAGACGCCGGTCTTCTCGAACCCGGGCGTCGAGGCCTTCGACCTCGGCGACGGCGTGCTCGGCCTCACCTTCAAGACGAAGGCGAACTCCATCGATCCCGACGTCATCCAGGGGATCTACGACGTCGTCGAGCGCGCCGAGAGCGACTTCCGCGCGCTCGTCATCGCGAACACGGGTGAGCACTTCTGCGTCGGCGCCAACCTCTTCGGCGTCGTGATGGCCGCGGGCCAGAAGCAGTGGGACCAGCTCGCGCAGATGATCCGCGGCTATCAGTACGCGACGCAGCGCATGAAGTACGCCGCGGTGCCCGTCGTCGCCGCGCCCTACGGCATGACGCTCGGTGGCGGGCTCGAGCTCTGCTACGGCGCGACGGCGGTGCAGGCCGCGGCCGAGACGTACTCGGGCCTCGTCGAGGTCGGCGTGGGCCTGATCCCCGGCGGCGCGGGCACGCTCAACATGCTCTGGCGCGCGCTCGACGCGCAGCCCGAGGGCGCGACGGTCAACACCTACGACCTCGTCACGCAGGTCTTCAAGAGCATCGCGCTCGCGAAGGTCGCGACGAGCGCGCACGAGGCGCAGGAGCTCGGCTTCTTCCGCAAGTCGGACGGCGTCTCCTTCGACCGCGCGCAGCAGCTCCACCACGCCAAGCACCGCGCCATCGGTCTTGCCGAGGCGGGCCACCACGCGCCCATCCCGCGCGCGTTCAAACTCCCCGGCGAGAGCGGCGTCGCCACGCTGTCGATGATGGTCGACACGCTCGTCGCGGGCGGCTACGCGTCCGAGCACGACGCGCTGATCGCCCGCAAGCTCGCGAACGTCCTCTGCGGCGGCGCGAGCGGCGCCTCCAAGGAGGTCAGCGAGGACGAGATGCTCGACCTCGAGCGCGAGGCCTTCCTCTCCCTCTGCGGCGAGCCGAAGAGCCAGGAGCGCATGCAGTTCATGCTCATGAACAACAAGCCGCTGCGGAACTAGGCGCAGCCATCCTCCGCGCATGAGCGACGATTCGAAGCTCCCGCGCGGTCGTCTCGCACGCCTCGCCGCCCTCGCCTCGCTAGGGGCGCGCGCGGGCGTGGGGCTCGTGCGCGACGCGAGCGGCGAGATCGCGGCGAAGCAGACGGCCGAGGTGCTCGGCAAGATGCGCGGGCTAGCGGCCAAGGCCGGGCAGATGGCGAGCTACGTCGACGGAGTGGTGCCCGAGGGCAAGCGCGAAGCCTTCGAGCAGGCGCTCACGAAGCTCCGCAACGCCACACCGTCGAGCCCGTTTTCGGAGGTCCGCGCGACGCTCGAGGCCGACCTCGGCGCGCCGCTCGAGACGCTGTTTTCGGAGTTCGACGAGCGGCCGCTCGCGAGCGCGTCCATCGGGCAGGTGCACCGCGCGGTCGTGCGCGGCGCAGGCGCGGACGACGGCCTCGAGGTCGCCGTGAAGGTGCAGCACGCCGGCATCGCCGAAGCGGTCGAGAGCGACCTCGCGAGCGCGGCGACGCTCGGCAGCGTGCAGGGGATGCTGCTCGGCCGGCACCTGCGCGTCGATCGCGTGGTCGACGAAATCCAACGCACCTTCCGCGCGGAGCTCGATTATCGCAGCGAGGCGGCGCACCAACAGTGGTTTGCCGACTACCACGCTGCCGACCCGCGCATCCACGTGCCGCGCGTGGTCGCGGCGCGCTCGGGGCCGCGCGTGCTCACGAGCGAGCTCGTGCGCGGGCGCTCGTTCGAGGAGGCGTGTGCCGCGCCCGAATCCGAGCGCGCGGCGTGGGCCGAGACGATGTGGCGCTTCGTGTTCCGGGGCCTGCTGATCGGCGGCCGCTTCAACGCCGATCCGCACCCGGGCAACTACTTCTTCCACGACGACGGACGCGTCACCTTCCTCGACTTCGGCTGCATCGTCGTCTCGCCCGAAGAGCGCCGCCGCCACGCCTGCGGCGCGCACCGCGGCGCCGTCGACCGCGACCACGCGCGCTTCCGCGCGAGCGTGCGCGACCTGCTCGGCCTGCGCGGCGGCGCGTTCGAAGAGGCGGCCCTCGCCTACGTCGAGCGCGCCTATGCGCCGATGTTCGAGTCCCCCTATCGCATCACGCGCCCGTACGCGGCGAGCCTCGTCTCCGGCATGGTCGACACCGCGCAGGTCGCGCGCCGCACGAAGGGCGCGGACTTCGCGCCGATGCCCGAGGGCATGGCCTTCATGAACCGTCTGCAGTTCGGGTTCTACAGCGTGCTCGCGCGCCTCGATTGCAGCGTGGACTACGCGGCCATCGAGCGTGAGTTCCTGCCTGCGTGATCAGGATTCACGCGGCGCCGCGAGCACGCGCGGCGCGGGCGGCAGCGCGAGCGAGGGGCGCAGAATCCCACGCTTCACGCCCGCCATGCTGCGGAGCATCTGCCCGCGCAGCCACGGAACACGGCACATCAGGCCCATGAGCCAGTCGCGTGGCGCCCCGAGAACGCGCAGATCGCTCTGGAAGAGCGGTGTCAGCCAGCGCGAGGCGAACTGATAAAAGCGCAGGTGGGCGCGGCGCGAGCGCGTGTATCGCGAGAGGCCCTCGTCGAGCGTCTCGGCGGCAGAGAGGGAGTCCGCCAACACGATCGCATCGACCAGCGCGAGATTGCAGCCCTGCCCGAGCTGCGGGCTCATCGCATGCGCCGCATCCCCGAGATAGACGAGGCCCGATGTGTGCCAGTCGTCCATCACGACGTCGAGATACGTGGACAACAACAGATCATCCGTGCTGCGCAATTGCGCGACGACGGGCGCGCTCCGCCGATCGACGCGCACCGCCTCACGGCGAAACGCCTCGAGCCCTCTGTTTTTGAGCGCTTCAGCGGCGTCGACGCGCACGCTCCAGAAGAGCGTGACGAGACGGCGCTCGGCCTCGCCCGCGGCGGGGCGCGGGCCGAGCCCGGAGGGCAGCAATCCAAGCAAGGTGTGCGTGCCCTCGCACGTCTGCATGAGCGCGTCGTCCGCGAGGCCCTCCGGCGACTCCCCGACATACCAGAGCGCGCCATAGGGATAGGCCCTGACGCGACGCGTCAGACTGGCATCGTCGCGGAGCGAGGAGCGCGCGCCGTCCGCGACGACGACGAGATCGTGCGGGCCGTGCGTGCGGCCCGCGGTGTCGACGATCGCGCGCTTCCCGTGCTCGGGCTGCGTGAGGCCCTCGCACGCGATGCCGCAGTGCACCGTGATGCCCTCGGCGCGCACGGCGTCGTAGAGGATCTCGAAGAGCGCGCCCCGGTGCAGCCCGAGTCCGAAGAGGCCGGGGGCGAGATCCGCATACGCGAGATCGAGCACGGTGCGGTCGCGCGGCGTGCGGCAGTGCAGACCCATGAGCGGCGAGCCCCGCGCGATCACGGCCGCGTCGAGCCCGAGCCGCGCGAGCGCCGCGAGCCCCGTCGGTTGCAGGACGATGCCGGCGCCGACCGGCCCCGGCGTCTCGACCGCCTCGTAGACGGTGACGCGGTGCCCGGCCCGCGCGAGCGCGAGCGCGGCAGCGCCGCCCGCATAGCCACAGCCCACCACACCCACGTCGAGCGGCCCGCGCATCGGCCGCGAGTTTGCCCGTTGTGCGGACGGTCCGCGAGGGGTACGAATGCGCACCCCGCGCGGCGCAGAGCCGGTGCGGCACAAGGAGTCAGCGCGCATGGTAGAGATCGTCGTCGCAGAGGCCGTCCGTTCGGCCGTCGGCCGGGCCATCAAGGGTTCTCTCGCGTACAAGCGCCCCGACGAGCTGATGGGTGATGTGTTGAAGGGCCTGCTCGCGCGCGTGCCGCAGCTCTCGCCCGCGGACGTCGAGGATTTCGTGCTCGGCTGCGCGATGCCCGAGGGCGAGCAGGGCCTCAACGTCGCGCGGCTCGCGGGGCTGCTCGGCGGCCTGCCGATCGACTCGAGCGCGATGACGGTCAACCGCTTCTGCTCGTCGGGCCTGCAGGCCATCGCGATCGCGGCGGGTTCGGTCGCGCTCGGGCAGCACGACGTCGTCGTCGCGGGCGGCGTCGAGTCGATGTCGATGGTCCCGATGACGGGCAACAAGCTCTCGGCGAGCCCCGAGCTGATGGCGCTCCGCCCCGACGCGTACACGCCGATGGGCATCACCGCCGAGAACGTCGCGACGCGCTTCGGCATCGCGCGCGAGGACCAGGACGCCTTCGCGCTGCGCAGCCACCAGCGCGCGGCGAAGGCCGTCGCGGACGGCACCTTCGATGCGGAGATCGTGCCCGTGCGCGCGATCCGCTACGTCGACGGGCAGCACACCGAGTTCGCCTTCGCGCGGGACGAGATGCCGCGCGGCGACTCCACGGCCGAGTCGCTCGCCGCGCTCAAGCCCGTCTTCTCCGCGAAGGGCTCCGTCACCGCGGGCAACAGCTCGCCGCTCTCGGACGGCGCCGCGGCCGCGCTGGTGCTCACCAAGCAGAAGGCCGACGCGCTCGGCATCAAGCCGCTCGGCTATTTCCGCGCGTTCTCGACGACGGGTGTCGACCCGTCGATCATGGGCATCGGGCCGATCCCCGCCGTGCAGAAGCTCCTCGCGAAGACGGGCCTCACGATCGGCGACATCGACGTCTTCGAGGTCAACGAGGCCTTCGCGTCGCAGGCCGTGTACGTGCAGCGCACGCTCGGCATCCCCGAGGAGAAGCTCAACCCGTCACGGCGGCGCGATCGCCCTCGGACACCCGCTCGGCTGCACCGGCGCGAAGCTCACCGCGACCGCGCTGCACCACCTCCAGCGCACCGGCGGCCGCTACGCCATCGTCACGATGTGCATCGGCGGCGGCATGGGCGCCGCGGGCCTGCTCGAGCGGGCGTGACCGCGGGCCAGCAGCCCCCTCCCCGCTCGCTTCCTCACGCCGCGCAGGCGCCTGTTCTTGCAGGCGATGCGCGGCGTGTTCATTGCGCGCACGGTGCGCCGCGCGGCACCGATCCGTCGACGCAGGGCGCGCCCGTCTGCGGCGGCTGCACGCGGCTCGGCGAGCCCTATGGCGCGCAACGCGAGGCCAAGCGTGCGCGCGTCGCAGCGGCCTTCGCGCGGTACGGCGAGCTCGCGCAGGTCGACATCACGGACGTGGAAGGCGCCGCGTCGCTCGAGGCCTACCGCACGCGGGCGAAGTTCGTCACGGGCCCGGACGGCGCCATCGGGCTCTATGCGCAGGGCGGCGCGCACCTCACGCTCGATCTGCCGCAATGTCGCGTGCTCGCGCCGGTCGTCGCGCGGGGCGTCGCGGCCGTGCGCGCGCTCGTCGCGGAGGGCGCGCTCCGCACGGAGGCCGACGGCGGCGCGCTGACGGCCGTCGACGTGCGCGAGGTCGTCGGTGCGTCCGACAGGGCACCATCCCACGCGATGGTCACGCTCATCCTGCGTGACGGGCGCGCGCCGGCGACGGAGGCCCTCGACATCCTCGCCGAGCGGCTCGTCGCGCGGGAGCCGTGCATCGCGTCGGTCGCGAGCAGCCTCGTCCGGGCGGGCTCGCCGCAGCTCCTCGGGACCGGGTTGCGCGTGCACGCGGGTGAGGCCGCGCTGCCGGATCGCGTGGGCGCGGGGCGCGCGTACCAGCTCGCGGCGCACGGCGCCTTCGTGCAGGCGCACCGCGGGCAGGCCGCGCGGCTCCACGAGGCCGTGCAGGCCGCGCTCTTCGACGCGCTCGGCGACGTCGACGACGCACGCGTGGTGGACCTCTACGCCGGGTCGGGCGCGCTCGGTCTCGCGCTCGCCGAGCGCGGCGCGCGGGTGCTCTGCGTCGAGTCCTACGCGCCCGCGGTCGCGCACACCGCCGCCGCCGCGCGCGCGCAGGGGCTCGACGCGCTGCACGCGATCGCGGGGGACGCGGCGCTCGTCGCCGGCGACCTCGCGGCGACCGCGGCGCGCGTGGACGCCGTCGTCGTGAACCCGCCGCGGCGCGGCTGCGCGCCCGAGGTGCGCGCCGCGGTCGCTGCGCTCGCGCCGAGCGTCGTCGTCTACGTGTCGTGCGACCCGGAGACCCTCGCGCGCGATCTCGCGCACCTCGCGCGGCTCGGCTACGCGACCGAGCGCGCGCGCCCGTGGGACATGATCCCGCTCACCGACGAGGTCGAGACGCTCGCGGTGCTGCATCGCGCCCTGCCCCCGCTCCCGCGCGTGGTCTTCGCCGACGAAACCCTCGTCGCCGTCGAGAAGGCCCCGTACGAGCCGACGACCCCGCAGGGCGAGCACGCGGGCTCGCTGCTCGCGCGGGTGCGGCGCCTGCCGGGCTGCGCGCGCGCGGTGCCCGTGCACCGCCTCGACGCGGGCACGAGCGGCGTGTGCCTCTTCGCGCGGCGCCCGGAGGACGTGGCGCCTTGGCAGCGTGCGCTCGGCGCCGCGGACGCCGAGAAGCGCTACGTCGCGCTGGTGCGCGGCGTGATCCGCGCGAAGGGGCAGATCGCCCGCGCGCTGCCCGACGACGGAGTCCTCCGCCCGGCGCGGACGCGCTACCGGCGCACCGCGGTGCTGCGCGGACACGCGCTCGTCGAGGCCCGCCCCGAGGAGGGACGCACGCACCAGATCCGCCGCCACCTCGCGGCGCTCGGCCACCCCGTCGTCGGAGACGCGCGCTACGGGCACGCGCCCTCGAACCGCCATTTCTCCGAGAAATTCGGGCTCGATCGGCCGTTTCTGCACTGCGCGTCGATCGCGCTCACGCACCCGCACACGGGCGTGCCGCTGCGGCTCGAGGCCCCGCTCGCCGCCGATCTGGCGGCCGTGCTCGGGCGCCTCGGCGACGTGCCCGACGCAGCCGCCCCGATCGTTTGAGCTCCGACGATCGCGCGCACCGACCGCGCGGCGCGTGGCCGGCGGCATCGCGCGACCCCATGATGACGTCGTGTCAGCGACGAGCCTCGTGATCTTCTTCGCGGTGGCGCTCTCGGTCCTCGCGCTCATCGCGGTGTTCGTCTACCGCCAGGCCGTGCATGCCTTCGCCCTCGGCGCGGTCGCGCGGCGCGCACTCGTCGGTGCGCTCGTCGCCGCGGCGGTCGCGACGCCGATCTCGCGCTTCGGCGCTGGCTGGGTCGGCGCCCGCGCGGCCGCGTGGCTCGGCCTCGGCGCGGGGGTCGTCTGGCTGGGGCTGCTGCTGTCGTTCGGGCTGCTCGTGCTGCTCGGCATCGCCCGCGCGCCGCTCATGATCGCGGAGCGGGTGCGCGCCCGACGCGCCCGGCGTCGCGCCGCGATCGGAACGAGCGGAGGCGCGGGGCGAGAGGCGCTCGAGGCGACGCCCCGCGCGCCGGACGGGGCTGCGCCCGCGGAGACCAGCGAGGCCCTCGAGCTCGGCGCGCTCGCGAGCGGCACGGCGAGCCTCGCACCCGACGCCGGCGCGCTGTCCGCCTCGCTCGGCGACCTGTCCGTTGGCGAGCCGACGTTGGGTGGGCCGCTGTCGCAGCCGCTGCTGCGTCGCGCCTTCCTCGAGCGCGCGGCGACGGGGAGCGCGCTCCTGCTCGGGGGCGGCAGCGCGGCCTACGGCGCCCTCTTCGGCCGCCGCGACATCCGCGTCGAGACGGTGCCGGTGCGCATCGCGGGTCTCCCACGGACGCTCGACGGCTTCACGATCGTGCAGATCAGCGACATCCATTTCGGTCTGTACGTGCGCGACGACGAGGTGCGCGCCGCGGCCGAGCTGATCCGCCGCGCGCGTCCCGATCTCGTCGTGCTCACGGGCGATCTGCTCGACCACGACCCGGCCTGCGCGCCCTTCCTCGGGCAGCTCCTCGAGCGCCTCCGCGGCGCCGCGCGGCACGGCATCGCCGTCATCCCGGGCAACCACGATCACTACGCCGGCGTGGACGTCGTCCTCGACACCGCCCGGCGCGCGGGCGCGTCGGTGCTCGTCAACCAGGGGCGCGTCGTCGGGGACGCGGGCGGCGGTTTCGCGCTGCTCGGCGTGGACGACGTCTGGATGCGCCGCGCGGGCGGCGGTCCCGACCTGTCACGCGCGCTCGCGACCGTCCCGCGCGACCTGCCGCGCGTGCTGCTCTGCCACAACCCGGCCTTCTTCCCGGAGGCGGCGGATCGGGTCGCGCTCCAGCTGAGCGGACACACGCACGGCGGCCAGATCAACGTCGGCGACGCGCTCACCGGGCTCGTGCTCCCCTTCGGCTACGTCGCGGGCCTCTACACGCGCGGCGACGCACAGCTCTACGTGAACCGCGGCTTCGGCACGGCCGGGCCGCCCTCACGCGTCGGATCGCCGCCGGAGATCACGCGCGTGGTGCTCGTCGCGGCGTAGCGCGCTGGACATGGCCATCGCGGCGTCGCGCGGGCGTCGTGCGACGGCCCGCTCAAGGCGCGGGCGGCGCTTCCGTGGGCGGCGCTTCCGCGGGCGCGGGGGCAGCCGGGGGCGGCGGCGGGACGTGCAACACGACGCGCCAACGCCCCTCTTCGCGCACGAGCGGCACCTCGGCGTGGCTCGCGCGATCGGTGCCGACGACGGTCACGGTCGCGCGCTCGCCGTCGACGGACTCGCGCATCGCGCCGTACTCGGCGTACGCGAAACGCACGCGGTATCGGCCCTGCGCGAGCATCTCCCACGGCGCGAACTCGCGCCCGTTGGCGAGCGCGCTCGCGTCGCGCGCCCGCTGCTCGAGCGCCGTGCGCGCGCCCGCGTCGAGGAGCCCGTACGCCTCTTCGAGCGCGGTCGAGTCGCTGCCCGAGCGCTCCATGGCGCGGAGAAACATGCGCAGCGCGCCGAGCGGCGTCTCGTCCGACGGCGCAGGCGCGCACGCCGCGAGCAGGGCGGCGAGGCCGGCACCGAAGAGCCTGCGCGCCGTGTGCGCGGTGAACGTGCGCCAGCGGTCCGCGAGGCGCCCCCGCCTCACGCCCGTGTCCGCGGTGCCCGCCCGACGTCCGACGCGTCGTGAACCCGGCGCCAGGCCCGTGATGGCGCGCTCTCCACGGGGCGTCACGCGCCACGCTCCGGCTCGGCGGGCACGATCGGCGGCCCGTCGTGCCACACGATCGCAGCGTCGAAGAGCGCCGCGAGGTGCCGCGCCGCGCGCTCGCCGACCTCGCGCACCGTCGGCGTCGCGCCCGTCTCGCGGGCGATGGAGGTCACGCCCTTGTCGCGGATGCCGCAGGGCACGATCGCCTCGAAGTGCGTGAGGTCCGTCGTCACGTTGAGCGCGAAGCCGTGCATCGTCACCCAGCGCGAGAGCCGCACGCCGACCGCGCCGATCTTGCGCGGCATCCCGGCGTCCTCGGCGTCGGCCGCGTCCTCCGAAGCGGGCACGCCGACCCACGCGCCGCTCTGCCCCGTCGTGCGTCCCGCGCGGATGCCGAACTCCGCGACGGTGCGGATCATCGCCTCCTCGAGGTCGCGCACGTAGCGACGCACGTCTTCGCGATCGGGCGCGAGGTCGAGGATCGGGTAGCCGACGAGCTGGCCGGGCCCGTGGTACGTGACGTCGCCGCCGCGCCCCGTCTCGTGCAGCTCGAAGCCCAGCGCCGCGAGCGCCTCGGGCCCGAGCAGCACGTTCTCTGCGGCCTTGCTGGAGCGACCGAGCGTGAGCACGGGCGGCGAGTGTTCGAGCAGCAGGACGGTGTCGGGGACCTCGCCGCGGATGCGCGCCTGCAGCAGGCGCTCCTGCAGCGCATGCGCGTCGGCGTAGCGCACCGGACCGAGGTGGTGGACGTGGAAGGTGCGCACGGGCGCCGCTGCTCCGATCCGCGCCGGGCCCGCGCCGCGGCTACGCGCCCTCGGGCGGCGGCGACGGGATCGTGTCGCGGGGCCCGTCGAGCGCGCGGCGCCGTCCAGCCCTGGATGCCCTTGGTGCCGCGCGCGAAGGCCACGTCGAGCAGCGAGCCGAGCGCGCCCACCATCGTCGCGGCGTAGCCCTCGATGCCCGTGCGCTCGACGACGCCGTCGATCCCCGTCACGGGCTCGAAGCGCAGGGTCACGCGCTCGGTCGGGTGGTCGTCGAAGGTCAACGTCGCGACCTGACTGCGCTCCGCGGCGCCGGGCGTGAAGCCCTCCCAGCGCGCGGCACGCACGAGCGATGCGAGCAACGTCGCGGCCTCGTCCTTCAGCAGCCCCGACGCCACGGGGCGCTCGCCGCCCTCGAGGACCTCGGTGGCCAGCACGATGAACGAGCCGTGGACGAGCAGGCGGCGATACGGCCGGACGAGATCGCCGCCCGCGGCGCCGTCGGCGCGCGACTCGCAATACTCGATCTGCGTGGCGACCGCGCGCATCGCGTCAGTTCTTGTTGGCGATGTGGATGGCCTCACCGAGCGCGTGCTTGAACGCCTCCATCACGCCCTCACCGAGCGTCGGATGCGGATGCACGGTGAGCGCGACGTCCTCCGCGAACGCCGCCATCTCGATGGCGAGCGCGCCCTCGCTGATGAGGTCCGCGGCCTCGGGGCCCACGATGCCCATGCCGAGGATCTCGTTCGTCTTCTTGTCGACGATGACCTTGATGAAGCCGTCCGTCGCGCTCACCGCCATCGCGCGCCCGAGCGCCGCGAACGGGAACTTGCCGATCTTGTACTCGCGGCCCGACTCCTTGACCTGCCGCTCCGAGAGGCCGACCGTCGCGACCTCGGGCTCGGTGAAGATCGCGGCGGGCATCGCGCGCCAGTCGCGTGCGGCCTTGTGGCCCGCGACGATCTCGGCGCAGACCTCGCCCTCCTTCGTCGCCTTGTGCGCGAGGTACGGCGGGCCGCTCACGTCGCCGACGGCGTAGATGCTCGGCACGTTGGTCGCGAAGCGCTCGTTCGTGAGGATGTGCCCGCGCGCGTCCGTTTGAACACCGACCTTCTCGAGGCCGAGGTCGCGGCTGTTCGGCTTGAAGCCGATCGACATGAGCACCTTGTCCGCGGTGACCTCGCGCTTGCTGCCATCCGGCAGCTCGAGCGTCACGGTCGCCGAGCCGGCCGACCGGCGGAGCCCGGCGGCCTTCGTCTTCAAGAGCACCTCGCCGCCCGCCTTCACGAAGGTCTTCTCGACGACCTTCACCAGGTCGACGTCGACGCCCGGCAGGAGCTGGTCCGTGAGCTCGACGACGATGACCTTCGCGCCGAGCTTCTGGTAGACCATGCCGAGCTCGAGGCCGATCACGCCGCCGCCGACGATGAGCAGCGTCTTCGGCACGGCCGGCAGGCTGACGGCCTCGCGCGCGGTGATGACGACGTCGCCGTCGGGCTCCATCCCCGGGATCTGGATGGGCGTCGCGCCCGTCGCGATCACGACGCCCTTCTTCGCGTCGAAGCGCTCGGTGCCGCCGTCCGCGAGCGTGACCTCGACGGTGTTCGGGCCGACGAGCCGCCCCGTACCCATCACGATGTCGCCGCCGTTCGCCTTCACGAGCGTGCGCACGCCGCTCGTGAGCTTGCCGACGATGCCCTGCTTCCAGGCCTGCAGCTTCGTCACGTCGATCGCCACGTTGGTGAACGTGATGCCCATCGCGCCCGCGCCGTGCTGGGCCTTCTCGTAGAAGTTCGCCGCGGCGATCAGCGCCTTCGACGGGATGCAGCCCCAGTTGAGGCAGACGCCGCCCATGTACTCCTTCTCGACGACGAGCACGCTCTGCTTGAGCTGGCCGAGGCGGATGGCCGCCGGGTAGCCGCCGGGGCCGCCGCCGATGATGATCGCGTCGTAGCTCTTGTTCGCCATGGTCGCTGTTCTCTCTCTGCCGGCGCGCGGCGCCGATGCTGGGGCACTGGGTGCGGGGACTCGTCGCGGAGGCGGTGCCGCGCAGGCGCCGCCGGGGAATCGCTCGGCGGCCGGCTCAGTGCCCGGCGCCGTGGCCGCCGGCGGGCGCGGGGTGCGCCTCCGCCTCGGCGCGTTGCTCGCGGAGATGCGCGGGCGGGGTCGCGTACACGTCCTCGAAGAGCGTCGCGAGCGCCGGCGGAGGCAGCGGCTCGACCGCGCGCACCGCGTCCGCGATCTGCTGCTCGATCGCGGCGGACATCGCCGCCTGCTGCGCGTCGTCGAGCAGCTCGGCGCGGCGCAGGTAACGCTCGAAGCGCAGCAGCGGGTCACGCAGGCGCCAGCGCTCGACCTCGCGCTCGTCGCGGTAGCGCGTCGGGTCGTCCGACGAGGAGTGCGCGCCGATGCGGTAGGTGACGGCCTCGATGAACGTCGGTTCATGCGTGGCGCGGGCGCGCTCGACGGCCTCGTGGATGGTGCGGTAGAGCGCGAGCACGTCGTTGCCGTCGACGCGCGCGCCGCGCATGCCGTAGCCGTGCGCCTTGACCGCGAAGGTCTGCGAGGCCGTCTGCCGCGACGAGGGGACGCTGATGGCCCAGTGGTTGTTCTGGCAGATGAGCACGCAGGGCAGCTGGTAGACGGCGGCGAAGTTCATCGCGCAGTGGAAGTCCGGCTCGCTCGTCGCGCCGTCGCCGACGAAGCCGATCGTCACCACCGGATCCTTGCGGAGCTTCGCGGCCCACGCGGCACCCACGGCCTGCGGGAGCTGCGGGCCGAGGCACGACGACCACGAGACCTGGTTCACCGCGCGGCCCGACATGTGGCTCGGCATCTGCCGGCCCTTGAGCACGTCGGCGCTGTTGCCGTAGACCTGCGCGAGCCACTTTTCCAGGGGGAAACCGCGCGCGAGCATGATCGCGTTCTCGCGGAGGGCGGGGAAGATCCAGTCCTCGAGGCGCGTCGCGAAGGCCGTCGCGATCGGCGTCGCCTCCTGCCCCGTCACCGTGCCGAAGAAGCCGATGCGCCCCTGCCGCTGCCGCGCGAGCATCCGCTCGTCGAGGATGCGGATGCGCAGCATCTCGCGGTACATGCCGACGAGCGTCGCCTCGTCGAGGAACGGATCCGCCTCCGGGTCCGACGATCCGTCGTCGCGGAGCACCGAGAAGAGGCCCAGCGTCGGGTCGTGGGCGGGGATCGGGTTCATCGGCCGCGCATCTTACCGGGGGGCTTGGGGCCGTCAATGACGGCCCGCGCGCGTCACGGCGTCAATACGGCTTGAGGTTCGCGCCGCGGACGAACTCCGCGAACATCGTCTCGCGCACGTGCCAGAGCTCGGGGAAGAACGGCGTGCGCATCGAGCGCTCGAGCAGCTCGGTGGGCTTGCCCTTCAGCGAGGGCGTGCCGGCCCCGATGATCCGCTTGACGATCATCACGTGGTGGTAGCGGAAGGCCTGGAAGAGCTCGTCGAAGTCGAGCACGTGCTCGGTCAGCTGCAGCAGCAGCGGGTGCGCGTCCGGCGCCTGATGCACGGCGAGCGCCGTCGTGCCGGCGCGGCGGAGAACGCCCTCGAGCGCGGCGCCGAGCACCGGCGCGACGCGAAGCAGCGCGTTGAAGCCGGGCGACTCCTGACCGCTCCCCTGACCGAGGCCGCGCCGCACCGCGAGGTAGCTGTGCGGCGTCATCGTCTCGATGAGACGCAGTTGCTGTTGCATCAGCCTCTGCGTCTCGGTCACGCGGCGCAGGTGCGCGAGCGAGTCGACGAGGCGGTCGGCGTCGAAGTGGCCGATCACGTGCTCGAGGTCGTCGAGGATGAGCTTCATCCAGAGCTCTTCGACCTGGTGCACGACCTGGAAGAGCAGCTCGTCGCGGTGCGTGCGCTCGGCCGCGGGCTTCTGCAGCGAGAGCAGCGTCGGGACGCCGAGGTAGATCTCGTACTCGCTCACTTTGTGCGGCTCGGAGGCCGTGGGGCGGGGGGTCGTGTCGGGCACCGGCGCGTGGGGCGCGGCGCCGCTCGGGGCGTCGTTCATGGGGCGAGGACCTCGCGTGCGGCCGAAGCGAATATGTCGGCGAGCTCGTCGTACAGCTCGTCCCCGCTCGCCGCGCTCGCGGCGGCGGGATCGCCGAAGTAGGCGCGCGGGCCGCCCGCCTCGACGAAGGACATCTTGCCCTCGCGGATGGCCGCGGAGAGCGAGGTCGGGTTCGCGGGCAGCTCGGCGGCGACCTCGCGGACCCGGAACGGATCGGCCGCGAGGACGAGGCTCGTCTCGTACGCGCCCGCGTGGCACGCGCCGGAGCGGAACTCGTGGCCGAGCCGCAGCGCGTGCGGCTTGCGGGTGATGTCGGGGAAGTGCACGCGCAGCCCGCGCGAGAGGGACTCGACGGAGACGCTGCGCAGCAAATCGACGTTCTGCGGCTCGAGGTGCGCGTTGCAGAGGACGACGCCGCGGAAGCCCGCGTGCACCGCCCCCTGGCACACGGCGCGGACGTACGCGCGCACGACGTCGGCGGGGAGCGTGATGGTGCCGCCGAACCCCTCGGCGAAGTCGGTGACCGAGTACGCGATGGGCGGCAGCACGACGGCGTAGAGGCCTTCGCGCGCGAGCTGCGAGGCGGCGCGCTCGCTGCCCTCGACGGCGATGATGACGTCGGTGTCGAGCGGGAGGTGTGGCCCGTGCGCCTCGGTCGCGCCGCAGGGCAGCAGCGCGACGGCGCCGCGGTCGAGGACGCGCTGCGCCTCTTCGTAGGTCATCGCTGCGAGCCGATAGCTGGGTCGGGCCATCGCGACTCCGATCTACGTCAGCTCGCGGCGGAGGATCTTGCCGCGATCGTTGCGCGGGAGCGCGGCGAGGAACGCCACGAGCCGCGGGTATTTGTACTTCGCGAGGCGCGCGCGCACGTGCTCCTGCAACTCGGTCGCGAGTGCGTCCCCCGCGGCGAAGCCAGCGCGCACGACGACGAAGGCCTTCGGCACCGGGAGCCCCGCGCCGTCGTCCGCACCGACGACCGCGCACTCGAGGACGGCGGGGTGGGTCGCGAGGCAGTCCTCGACCTCGAGCGGCGACACGAACACGCCGCGCACCTTGAGCATGTCGTCGGCGCGCCCCGCGTAGGAGAAGAAGCCCTCGGCGTCGCAGCGGAAGAGGTCGGCGGACACGCACCAGTCGCCGGAGAACGTGGCCTTCGAGCGCTCGTGATCGCCGAAGTAGCAGAGCGCGGCGCTGTCCCCGCGGATCCACAGACGGCCGATCTCGCCGTCCGGCACGCGGCGTCCCTCGTCGTCGCGCACCTCGGCCGCGTAGCCCGGCACGACACGCCCGAGCGTGCCGGGGCGCGCCTCGCCGGGGTAGTTCGTGATGTAGATGTGAAACATCTCGGCGGAGCCGATTCCGTCGAGGATCTCGGCCCGCGGGAAGCGCGCGTGCCAGCGGCCGAAGAGCTCCGGCGGCAGCGCCTCCCCCGCGGAGAGACACGCGCGCACGGTCGAGAGATCGGCGCCCTCCGCCGCGGGCGAATCGAGCATCTGCCGGATCATCGCGGGCACGTTCGTGAGCACGGTGACGCCGTGGGCCGCGATCTCCGCGAACATGCGCTCGGGCGTCGGCTTCTCGGGGAAGAGCACGGCCGTCGCGCCGACCGCGAACGGGAACATGAGGTTCGTGCCCGTCGCGTAGCCGAAGAAGAGCCGCGAGACCGAGAGGAAGACGTCGTCGCGCGAGATGCCGAGGACGCGCTTCGCGTAGCACTCGGTGCTGAAGGCGAAGTCGTGGTGGAAGTGCACGGCGCCCTTCGGCTTGCCGCTCGTGCCGGAGGTGAAGAGCCAGCCGGCGACGTCGTCACGCGAGGTGTCGGCGTTCTCGGTGCGGTCGCTCGCGGCGTCGAGCGCAGCGTCCCAGCGCTCGAAGCCGGGCGCGTCGCCGCCGACGAGCAGGCGCACGCGGCAGCGCGGGTGACGCGCGAGGGCGGGCGCGAGGCGATCGAGCGTCGAGGCGTGCGCGACGACGGCGCGGGCGCGCGTGTAGCCGAGGAGGTAGTCGAAGTCCTCTTCGGTGACGAGCGGGTTGCCCATGCAGAACACGCCGCCGGCCTTCAGGATGCCGAACCACGCGCAGACGAATTCGAGGCCGTCGGGCAGCAGCAGCAGGACGCGGTCTTCGAGGTCGATGCCGCGATCGCGGAGCGCATGGGAGGCGCGGTTCGCGAGGGCCTGCACAGCCGCGTAGGTCGTCGAGCGCCCCCCGCAGCGCACCGCGACACGGTCGCCGAGCCCCTCGCGGATGCGCGCGTCGAGGAAGTAGTCGGCGAGGTTGAACTGCGGCGGGAAGACGGGCGGGAACGCGACGTCGTCGCGCGACTGCGGCGTGTGGGCAGACGTCACGAGTCGCGACTGTACCTGCGGATGCGCGGGGTGAACACCCCGATGAATGGCGGTTCAGTCACGGAGGACGGGGAGCGCCGTGAGCGCTGGCGCCGCGCCGGGCGCGCCCAGCCACGACGAGAGCGGGAGCGCGCCGGTCGCCGTCCGCACGAGCACGCAGCCGACCCCACCGCCGCCGCCGCCGCCATTCGAGTAGCGCTGGAACTGCGCGCCGCCCGGGTCACCCGCGGCCGCGCTGCCGCCCCCGGAGAGCCCGCCGTACGTCCCGTAGAACGCGACGGCGTTCACGCCGCCCGCCGCGCGGTCCGAGGCGACGACGCCATCGACCCCGTCGTTGCCGTCGATGCCGACGGCGGCGGTGCCGCGCGCGTCGTTCGACCCGCCGGAGGAGGCTCCACCACCGCCCACCGCCTGCACGCGCGCGGTCCCCTCGTACGCGATCTCCGGGGCTTCGAGCAGCACCGCGCCACCGCTGCCGCCGCCACCGCCGCCGCTGTAATTGTCGAAGCCCGCCGCGTGGCCGCGCTGGCCCCCGCCACCGCCGACGTCGATCCGGCCGCGCACGCGGATCGCGCGCCGCGCGCTCAGCTGCACGGCGCCGCCACCGCCCCCCGCGGCGAGTGGCGACGACACGCCGAGGGTGTAGGCGCCGCCGCCCGCCGGGCTCCCGCCCACCAGCGGGAGAGCGTGCCGACCGAGACGACCGCCCCCGCTGCGCCGCCCGCGGCCTCGGCCGGCGAACTCGCGTCGCCCGAGCCGCGCCCGCCCGCACCGCCCCCGCCGCAGCGCCCGCCGCCGCCGCCGCCACCGTCGCCGAAGGCGTCACGGTGCGCGCCGTTGCCGCCCGCTCCGCTGCCGCCGACGACCGCGCCGGGTCCGGCGGACGTGCCGCGCGCCGAGGCGTCGAGCACGCCGTCCACGAGCACGTCGCGCGCCGCGAGGAGCACGAGGCCGCGGCTCCCCGTCACGCGGACGGTCGCGCCCGCGGGCACCGTGACGTCGCGCCCGCGCACGACGCAGAGCTCGAGGCCGCCGCCCTGCGGGGCGATCGTCGCGCCCGGCACGCTGCACGCCGTCGTGTCGATCGACGCGGGCAGCAGCACGTCCCCGTCCGCCGTGAACAGCGCCGCGTCCACGTTCGACGGGCGAAAGAGCGCGCACCGCGTCGGCGTCGTCGTCGAGCAGCCAAGCGCGCACAGCTCGGTCACGGACACACCGCCGATGCAGTACGTGTGGACGCCGCCGATGCACGCATCGGGCCCCGTACAGCCGAGGTCTGGCGGCCCCGCGTCGACGCCCGCGTCGCGACCTCCGTCGAGGCCCGCGTCGAGGCCCGCGTCGAAGCCCCCATCGAAGCCCGCGTCGAACCCGAGGTCCACGGACGGCGCGGCCATGTCCTCCGCGGGCAAAGGCATGTCCATCGGCGGCGCGGCCATGTCCGAGGGAGGGGGGCTCCCCAGATCGCGGGCCTCCTCGCCGAGATCGGGGAGCGCGACCGGGGCGTCCGCGCCGAGGTCCGACGCGGGCGGCGCCTCGTTCGCGAACAGACCGCTCCGCTCGAGGGCGCATCCGCCGAGTAGGCCGAGGAGAAGCAGCACGGACACGCACGAGGCCGAATCCCGACGACGAGGAGACATCGTCCGGTACTCTAGGGCGCGACGCGCCGCGATGGCGAGACCTGTTCGACCGGTCGGCGCCGCGCGCCAAGGAGAACGCCCGCATGCCTCCCCGCCTCCCCCTCCCCGCAGCCCCGACGTTCCGCCACGGCGGCCATGGTCTTCGGGCCGCGCTCGTCGCGGCGCTCGTCCTCGGCGCGGCGTCCTCCGCCGATGCGCAGGCGGCCCCCACGACGCCCGCCCCCGATGCGACGACGGTGATCGGCACACCGGGCGATCCGGCCCCGACCGACCCCGGCGTCGTCCCCGCGGCGCCCGACGCGGACACCGCGACACCGCCCGTGCCCGCCGGCTACGCGACCACGACCACGACCCCGACGCCCGCGGCCACCGCCCCGGCGCCCGTCGACGCCGCGCCCCCGGCCGAGCTGCGCCGCGACGATGCGCACGCCGACCACGTGATCCTCGGGCCGACCGCCTTCACCGCGCCGCGTGGCAGCGTCTATTTCTCCGACTCCGAGCTCTTCGTCGTGCAGGGCGGCGTGGCGGTCACCGACGAGCTGCAGCTCACGCTGACGACGCTCCTGCCGCTCATCGAGGGGCAGCCCTTCTTCGCGGATCTCTCGGCGAAATATGCCTTTCTGAAGACGCCCCGCTTCCACATGGCGGGCATCGCGTCGCTGCTCCTCGTCTCGGACGGCGACATCGACGAGCGCTTCGGGCTCGGCCGCGCGACCGTCGTCGCGACGGGGTGCATCACGGAGAACTGCTACGTCGCGGCGTCGGCGTCGGCGATGTTGTGGCTGAGCCCCGACCTCGCGCGCGTCGTCCCGGTGACCCTCAACGTCGGCCTGACGGCCCGTCTCGTGGGCGTCTTTTCGCTCCTCGCGGAGGCGAACTTCCTCGCCGCGATCGGCGATCTGTCCGGCGCGCGCTCGGTCGACGTCTTCGAGCGCGGCGCGCTGTTCGGCTACGGCATGCGCTTCTCGTCCGCGAACTTCGGCTTCGATCTCACGTTCGTGAAGCCGGTGATCAGCGGGAGCGACGACATCTTCGTGCTCGGACTGCCCTGGCTGTCGTTCACGTACCGCACCGACGCGCTGTTCTGAGGGCCATGCGCAGCCCGTGACGCGCGGCGGGGGGACCGCGCGCGGCCTGCGGTGGTAGGGTCGCGCGCCATGCCCGAAGCCATCCAACCCGAGACCCTCGCCGCCGCGCGCGGCTACTCCAACGGCCTGCTCTTCCCCGCGGGCGGACGTCTGCTCTTCGTCGCCGGTCAGATCGGCTGGGACCGCGACGAGCGCCTCGTTTCCCCCGAGATCGCGCCGCAGTTCGCGCAGGCGCTCCAGAACGTGCTCGACGTCGTGCGCGCCGCGGGCGGCGGCCCCGAACATCTCGGCCGCTTCACGATCTACGTCACCGACAAGGCGCAGTACACCGCGGCACGCAAAGAGATCGGCGCCGCCTACCGTGCGCGGATGGGCCGCGCGTACCCCGCGATGGCCCTCGTCGAGGTCGCCGATCTGCTCGAAGACGGCGCGCTCGTGGAGATCGAAGCGACGGCGGTGCTGCCATGACGCTCGCGCCGAAGACGTTCCTTTACACCCTCACGGACGATGGTGTCGCGACGATCACGCTGAACCGCCCCGAGCGCATCAACGCGCTCACCTTCGCGGTGTACCGCGAGCTGCACGACACGTTCCGCGCGATCGGCGACGAGCCCGGCGTGCGCGCCGTGGTGCTCCGCGGCGAGGGGCCGCGCGGCTTCTGCTCGGGCGGCGACGTGCGCGACATCATCGGCGAGCTCTTCGCGCGCGACATGCGCGGGCTGCTCGCGTTCACGCGTCTCACCGGCGCGCTCGTGCACGCCGTCCGCACGTGCCCGCGCCCGGTCGTCGCGGCCCTGCACGGCGTCGTCGCGGGGGCCGGCGCCGTCGTCGCGACCGCGTGCGACGTGCGCATCGCGGCCCCCGACGCGCGCATCGCCTTCTTGTTCCCGCAGGTCGGGTTGTGTGGGGCCGACATGGGCTCGGCCTACCTGCTGCCGCGCATCGTCGGGCTCGGCCGCGCGACGGAGCTGCTGCTCACGGGCGACTTCGTCCCGGCCGACGAGGCGCACCGCATCGGCCTCTTCAACCGCGTCGTGCCGCAGGAGCGGCTCTTCGCAGAGGCCGAGGCGCTCGCGCAGAAGCTCGCGCGCGGGCCGAAGTTCGCGCACGCGATGACGAAGAAGATGCTCGACTACGAGGGCCACGTGGACTTCGCCACGGCCATCGAGGCCGAAGCGCAGGCGCAGGCGATCTGCATGCAGCACCCCGACTTCCGCGAGGCCTACGACGCCTTCACGCAGAAGCGCCCGCCGAGGTTCGAGTGACCGCGGCCGCGCACGCGGCCCCTGCGCGGCGAGCGTGGCCCGTGGAGCGCGCGTTCGTCGCGGACGCGCACCTCGAGACCGCGCTCGCCCCCGCCGAGGCCGTCGCGGCCGACGCGGAGACGACGGAGCACGCCGCCGCCTCGCCAGCGGATGGGCTGCGCGCGCTGGTCGCCCTCTTCGGCGCGCGCGGGCTGCTTCGCCTCGCAGTGCCGCGGAGCCACGGCGGCCTCCACGAGACGCTCTCTTCGACGGCGCTGTGCCTCGTCCGCGAGCGCCTCGGGCACGTCTCGCCGCTCGCCGATCTCGCCTTCGCGATGCAGGGCCTCGGCAGCCACCCGGTCGTGCTCGCAGGCACGGACGACGCGCGCGACGCGTGGCTCCCGCGCGTCGTCGCCGGCACCGCGGTCGCGGCGTTCGCGCTCACCGAGCCCGACGCGGGCAGCGACCTCGGCGGCCTCGCGACGCGCGCGGTGCGGGACGGCGACGGCTACGTGCTCGACGGGCACAAGACCTTCATCTCGAACGCGGGCGTCGCGGACGTCTACACCGTGTTCGCCGTCACCGCGCCGGACGCGCCGAAGCGCAGGCTGAGCGCGTTCGTCGTCCCGGCCGACGCACCGGGCCTCGAGGCGCGGCCGCAGCGCGTGCTCGGCGGCCACCCCATCGGCGAGGTGCTGCTGCGCGGCGTGCGCGTCCCCGCGGCGGCGCGGCTCGGCGAGGAGGGCGGCGGGCTCGCGCTCGCGCTCGCGACGCTGCACCGCTTCCGCCCGACGGTGGGCGCGGCCGCGCTCGGCTTCGCGCAGCGCGCGCTCGACGAGACGGTGCAGCACGTGCGCGCGCGGCGGCAGTTCGGTGCGCCGCTCGCAGAGCTGGCCGTGGTGCAGTCGATCGTCGCGGAGATGGCGTGCGACGTCGAGTCCGCGCGCCTGCTCGTGTACCGCGCCGCGAGCGCGGCCGATCGCGTGGCCGCGGCCGACGATCGCGCCGCACGCGCGGAGGTCGCCCGCACCGGCTCGATGGCGAAGCTCTGCGCGACCGAGGCCGCGCAGCGCGTGATCGACCGCGCGGTGCAGCTGCACGGCGGCCGCGGCGTGCTCGTCGACGGCATCGTGGGCCGCCTCTACGAGGAGGTGCGCAGCCTGCGGATCTACGAGGGCGCCAACGAGGTGCAGCGGCTCCTCATCGCGCGCGAGATCCTCGGCGCGTGAGCGAGCCCGACTGGCGCGA
>CAXNJO010000007.1:0-229094 GCA_964202905.1 Polyangiales bacterium | reverse complement strand
GCTCGCGATCAACTCCTTGCCGGTGCCCGTCTCGCCCTCGATGAGCACCGTGACGCGCGTGTCGACGACCTTCTTCAGCTGCTTGAAGACGGAGTGCATCGCGGGGCTGTCGCCGATCGGGCCACCCTCGCGGCGCGAGCGCTCGCGCCCCTTGAGATAGGTGTTCTCCTTGCGCTGCCGCTCCTCGGCGACCTTCACGCGCTGGAACAGGCGCGCATGCACGAACGCGCTCGACGCGGCCTGCGACAGCACGAGCACCAGGTCGAGATCGCCGGCCTTGAAGACGCCGCTCGAGGCGCGGTTGTCCACCTGCAACACGCCCACGATCTCGTCGCCGTGCCAGAGCGGCACGCCGATCGTGCTGAGGATGCGCGCGCCCATGATCGACGCCGTCTGCCCCACGTCGCGGGCGGCGTCCGCCGCGAGCACCGCCGAGCGCTCGGCGACGACCTTCTTGAACACGCTGCGCGTGATCGGCACCGGCTCGCTCGACGCGCCCCCGCCGCGCACGCGCGTGCCGACGGGGACGTAGCGCACCGCGACGCGCCCCGGGGGGTCGTCGTCCTCTTCGCGAAGCGCGACGGTCACGTGCGTCGCGCGCGGCAGAAAGCCGAAGACCTGCGCGGCGATGGCGTCGATCACGGCGTCGAGCTCGAGCGCGCCGCTGATGCCCTTCGTGGCCTCGTAAAGCTTCTGCAGGATGGCGCGGTCGGCGGTGGCCTGCGCCTCGACGCTCGCGACCTCGCCCACGTTGCGCACCTCGACGATGCGCGCGGTCTCCTCGTCGGCGCCGAGGGCGACGCGCACCGGGATCGGGTGATCGGCATCGCCGAGCTCGAGCACGTCGCCGTCCGCGAGGAGCAGCTCCCGCGCGGGGCGCTCGCCCACGTCGAGCCGATCGGGGCCGCGCAGCACGCGCGTGCCGTTCGTGCTCTGCAGGTCGCGCAGGACCCAGCCATCGGTGGCCTGGGTGACGGTGGCGTGCACGCCCGAGACGTGGAGCGCGTCGACGACGAGCTCGCAGTCGGGCGACCGCCCGAGGCGCACGGCGCCCTCGCGGGCCTCGACGGTGCGGAGGGCCCCGGGACCGGCGGCGAGCTCGAGGCGGATCATGGGATGGCTCCGGGTGGACGGCGCGACCCCGGACGCGGCCCCCCGTCCAGCGGGAGCCGGCCCGGGGTGCGGGGCGTCAGCGCGCCGCCGCGTTGCCGGCGGCGCGGTGGCGGAGGCGCGAGGCGGTCGCGAGCGCGAGCGTCTTGACCTGGTTCCAGATCGCGCGGCCCTCTTCGGTCCGCTGCAACGCCTCGATGCGCGTGACGGCGGGGGCGCTGCCCGCGTCCGCGCAGTGATCGAGCGCGTAGAGCACGTCGCCGCGAACCTTCGCGTCGGAGTTCCCGAGCTGCGCGATCAGCGCCGCGATCGCCGCGCCGTTGCCCTGCCCGTACCGGGCGAGCATGTAGGCCGCCTTCTGCGCGACGGCGCCGTCGCGGTCGCCGAGCTTGCGGATGTAACAGGCGACGTCTTCGTTGCACTCGGCCGCCACGCGCAGCGCCTTGTCGTTCTGCTCGGTGAACAGGGTCTTGAAGCCGCCGTCCTCCGCGCCGGGCTCGCGCTCGATCACCGCGCGCGCCTGCGCCGCCTCGGCCGCGTTCGCGAACATCGCGAAGGCGTTGAGCGCGATCACGCGGAGGTCGGGGAGCTCCTCCTCCGGGGCCTTCGCGATCTCGAGGAGGAAGGGCTGCACGCCCGGGTCCATGAGGTGCTGCATGGCGCGGAGCACCTGCATGCGCGTCTGCTTGTCGGCCTTGTCGTAGACGCTGCGCATCGCGGCGCGGACGCGCTCGGTGTCGCCCGGGCGGCGGTGCAGCCGCGCGAGGCCGATGGCGCCGCCGAGCCGACGCGCGCCGCTGATGGCCTTGGTCGCCTCGTTCGTCTCGTCGGCGACGTTCGTCTCGGCGAGGAGCGCGTCGAGGGCCTCGGGCATGCCGAGCTCGCCGAGCGTGTAGGTCGCGTCGCCCGCGACAATCATGCGGACGTCCATCATGTCGGCGGCCTGCGGGTTCGCGGCGCGCACGGCGGCGAGGTACTGCGTCGCGATCGCGTTCGCGTCGGCGTTGTTGCCGGCGAGCGCGTCGAGCACCGGCTGGAGCGCGGGGCGCCCGACGCCGACGAGGCCGAGCGCGGCGACGTCGTTCGCGCGGCGCTGCGGGGCCTTGGTGTCGAAGAGGTAGAGGCCCTTGACGAGCGCGGGCACCGAGGACTCGGCGCGGATCTTCGCGAGCTGCTCGAAGGCGAGGATGTTGATGAGGAAGTTCTGGTTCTCGTTCTGGCGCGCGGCGACGGCGACGAGCGCGTCGGTGGCGGCGGCGTGCTGCATGTTGCCGAGCGCGCGGATGAACTCGATGCGCATGCGGTTGTCGACGGGGCGCGCGCCATCGACGCTCGAGAGCGCGTCCGCGAGGGCGCCGACGACCTCGGGCTTCTTGTCCTCACCGAAGGGCGTCTGCTGGATCGTCTGCGCGGCGCTGATGGCCTGCTCCTCGCTGACCTCGGCGCGCCACTTGAGCGCCTCCTTCAAGGCCGGGAGCGCGCGCACGTCACGCATCTCACGGAGAAGATTGAGGATCGCGGTGCGGTTCGGGTTGTCCTCGGGGTGCTGCACGTACGTGTCGACGAGCGGCTGGACCACCGCGTCGGCGAGGGACTTGACCTCCGGGGCCTCGCGGTTGCCGCCCTTGTCGGCGAGCGCCTTCGTGTAGAGGCGCATCAGGTTGCCCATCGCGTGCTGGCGGCGGACGGGGTCGGCGAGCTCCTTCGCCTGCCCGGCCGCGTCGTTGTCGTCCGCGTGGCAGGCGGCCATGGCGAGCAGGAGGCTGCTCAGGAAGACGCTCAGAACGACGCCATGAACGGCATTACGCATGTTCTACCTCTCGCTGTACGGACGCCCCGGACTCCCACCTGCGCGCTCGGGCAGCCCTCGTGGCGCCGGCGCGGCCCCCCGCGCGGTCGGCGGTCCCCCCGACAAAACGGGCGTTTCGGGGCGTGGGCGCGTCGAACCTAGCAGCGGGTGTGAACGGCTGTCAACGCGCTTCGCCGGCGGGGGCGGCCTCGGTCGGGGCGAGCGCCCACACCAGATCGACGCGGCCCTGCGGCCCCGTGAAGCGCAGCGTGACGCGGCGCGCGTCGGGCGCGATCGTCGGCGTCCCGTCGGCGCGGCGCGCGGGGAACGCGACGCGGAAGACGCGGCGGAACGGCGTGACGTGGTAGTAGCCGCGCTCGCCCGGACCGGGCCGCGCGATGCGCTCGAGCGCCGACGGCGCATGCGCCACGCCGCGGTCGTCGACCAGCACGATGCGCCAGGCCGAGCGCTCGCCCGTGAGGTCGCTCTCGCGCCAGCTGCGCCCCGCGAGCGAGACGAAGAAGCGGTGCTGCGCCCGCGCGTCCTCGAGCGTCGCCCGCAGGAGCCGCGTGCGCTCGACGGTGTCGAGGCTCTGATCGCTCGCGTAGCGCACCACGTACGCCCAGCGCTGCTCCCAGGACTGGAAGGTCGCGCTCACGTGCAGCGTGTCCTCGAGCCGCGCGAAGGCGAAGCCGCGCTCCTCGCGCGTCCAGGCGTCGCGAATGCGCTCGTAGTCGTCGGGCGTGAAGGCGCGCGGACGGGGCGCCATGGAGAGCACGGCGCCCGCGCCGCAGCCAACGCCGAGCGCGGCGACGAGGAGGCCGAGCGCGAGCTCGCTCGCCGCGCGGGCTGGGGCGCGCAGCGGCGCGGCAGGGCGGGCGGGGCGCGCCGAGCGCGGTCACGCGGGGATGAATTCGTGGCGCGTGTAGAGCGCGACGAGCGGGAGGCCGGCGCCGGTGATGGCCTCGCGCCCGCCCTCGAGCCGATCGACGAGCGCGACGACGCCGACGACGCGCAGCCCGCGCGCGCGGAGCTTCTCGACGGCCTTCAGCGTCGAGCCGCCCGTCGTGACGACGTCCTCGAGCACGACGACGGGCGCGCCCTCGGCGAGGTGCGCGTCGCCCTCGAGCAGCCGCTTGCTGCCGTGATCCTTCGCGTCCTTGCGCACGTAGACGGCGTCGAGGCCGTGCCCACGCTGGTGCGAGACGAGCGCGACCGCCGACGCGAGCGGGCAGCCGCCGAGCTCGACGCCCGCGACCGCGACGGGCGCCTCGGCGAAGCCCGCGAGCGCGTCGAGCATGCGCGCGCCGACGAGCGCGTGGCCCTCGGCGAGGAGCACCGTCTGCTTGCAGTCGATGAAGAAGTCGCTCTCGCGGCCCGAGGCGAGCACGACCTTGCGGCGCGCGAAGCTGCGCTCGGTGAGGAGCGCGAGGAGGCGGTCGGGGGGCGATGCGCGCATCTCAGCGCTCTGCCCGGCGGGCCTCGGTGCGCCGCAGGACCGGAACGTTCGGCGCCGGCGGCCCGCGCCGCGCCGCGACGGGCGCCGGATGCGCGCCGACCGACGACGCCGTCCCCGGAGAGGTGACCGCGCCCGCGCTGGTCGGCGACACCAGCTGACCCGCCGCGCTCGGCGAGCTGTCCGCGCCCGCGCTGGTCGGCGACACCAGCTGACCCGCCGCGCTCGGCGTCGCGAGCTCGCCCGCGGCGGTGCGACGACGCGGCACCGAACGCCCGACGCGCGGGGCGGCGTCGCTGCTCATCTCCACGCGCCCACGGAACAGCGCGCCGTCCACGATGCTGACGCGCGGGGCGCGCGCGTCGCCGACCATGCGCGCGCCCGGCTCGACGCGCACCGTGTCGGCCGCGGTGCCGTCCCCGACGAGCACGCCGCGCACGACGATCGTGCGCGCCTGCACCTGCCCCTTGATCACGCCGCTCGTCTCGACGACGAGCGCGCCGTCGACACGCACGTCGCCCTCGATCGCGCCGAGCACGGCGAGGTCGCCCTCCCCCTCGACGTCGCCCAGCAGCCTCATCCCCTCGGGGATCACGGAAGGTCGGTTCATCACGCCAGCAGCCCGTCCAGCTCCGCCGGGAGCTCGAAGTCCATCTCCACACCGCCATGCAGCGCGCCGCCGTCGTCGATGGACACGCGCTGCGCGCGCACGTCGCCGAGGATGCGCCCGCCGTCGCGCACCGCCACCGCGCCGCGCGCGTGAACCTCGCCCTTGAGGTCGCCCGCGACGACGACCGCCCCGGCGCGCACCGGCGCGACGATGACCCCGCGCTCCCCGACGATCACCTCGCCGGAGACGTCGAGTTCGCCCTCGAGGCGACCGTCGATCGTGAGATCGCCGGCACCGCTGAGCCTTCCCCGGACGCTGAGCCCGGGCGCGAGATAGCCGAGAGGTTTCTGCATGGCGGCGCGCAGCCTACGACGGAAGGCCGCGGCGCGGAAGGTACGCGCCGACGCGGGGAGGCCCACGCGCGGCCTGTGGTACGGTGCGCGCCGCGTCGCCCGTCGCAGGGTGGCGGCGGACGCGTGACGCCGCGCAGGAGCCGAGCCCCCTTGACCGACCCCGTGAACGACCGCCCCATCGCCGCGCCTGACGATCTCCTCGCCCCCTACCACGCCGCCCAGAAGCCGCGCGACGCGTGGCGCGTCGGCACCGAGGCCGAGAAGTTCGGCGTCTACGCCGCGGACGGGCAGCCGATCCCGTTCGAGGGCGCGCGCGGCGTCGCGGCCGTCCTGCGGGCGCTCGAGACGCGGCACGCCTGGACGCCCGAGCCGCCCGACAAAACCGGCGGCCCGGTCATCGCGCTGCGGCGCGCGAACGCGTCGATCACGCTCGAGCCGGGCGGTCAGCTCGAGCTCTCCGGCGCGCCCAAGGAGACGATCCACGAGACCGCCGACGAGTTCACCGGTCACATGGCGGAGCTGCGCGACATCTCCGCGGAGCTCGGCATCGCCTGGCTCGGCCTCGGCTTCCACCCGCTCGCCCGGCGCGACGAGCTCCCATGGGTCCCGAAGCCCCGCTACCCGATCATGCGCGCCTACCTGCCCACGCGCGGCCAGTACGGCCTCGACATGATGCAGCGCACCGCGACGGTGCAGGCGAACTACGACTACGCCTCGACCGACGACGCGGTCCGCAAGCTCCGCGTCGCGCTGATCCTCTCGCCGGTCCTGCAGGCGATGATGGCCAACAGCCCCTTCGTCGAAGGGCGCGCGACGGGCGAGCGCTCGCACCGCGCCGCGGTCTGGCTCGACGTCGACAACGACCGCGCGGGCCTGCTGCCCTTCGCGTGGCGCGACGACGCGACGATCGCGTCGTACATCGACTGGGCGCTCGACGTGCCGATGTTCCTCGTGAAGCGCGACGGCGTCGTCCGGCAGGCGACGACGCACACGTTCCGGCGCTTCCTCCGTGAGGGCTTCGAGGGCGCGAGCGCGACCCTCGGGGACTGGGAGACGCACCTCAACACGCTCTTCCCCGAGGTGCGGCTCAAGCGCACGCTCGAGACGCGCTCGGCCGACTCGCAGCAGGGCGAGACGCTCTGCGCCCTGCCCGCCCTCTTCACGGGCGTGCTCTACGACGACGCGGCGCTCGCGCGGGCCGAGTCGCTCGCCTCGCGCATCCCCTACGACGCGGCCGTCGCCGCGCGGCCGCACATCGCGCGGGACGGCCTGCGCGCCGAGCTCGCGGGGCGCCCGGTGGGCGAGTGGGCGAGCGACCTCTTCGACATCGCGCGGGACGGCCTCGCCGCGCGCGCGCGCCTCGACGCCGCGGGGCAGGACGAGACGGTGCACCTGCGCCGCCTCGGGGAGTTGCTCGCCGCGGGCCAGACGCCGGCGGACGCCCTCCTCGCCCGCGTCGATCCGGGCGCCGACCTGCGCGCGCAGATCCTCACGCTCGCGCGGATCTGAGCGGCCGCAGCGACGCGGGGCTCGGGCAGGTGGGACATAGTCCGTCCCACCCCACAATTGGCCCGTCGGCGCGCGGGGTGGGACATAGTCCGTCCCACCCTGAGATCGGCCCGTCAGCGCGCGACGACGGGCGTCCCATCGACGACACGGTCGCTCGGATGCGTGACGACGCGCGCTCCGGGCGCGAGTCCGCGCAGCACCTCGACCTCGAGCCCGTTGCGCCGTCCGAGCACGACGGGTCGCAGCCGCGCGACGCCGTCCTCGACGCGGAAGAGCGCCCAGCCCGTCCCGCGGCGGAAGACGGAGCTCGCCGGCGCGCGGAGCACGTCGGCCGACTCCCAATCGACGATCCGCGCCTCGACGCGGTAGCCGTCCCCGAGCGCCGCCCAGCGCGACCGGGGATCGACGAGATCGACGACGACGTCGACGCGCTGTTCCTCGACGCCGAGCGCCGAGATCCGCGTGAACGCCGAGGGCTCGACGAGGCGCACGCGGCCGCGGAGCACGGAGTCCCCGCCCCAGCGATCGAGCTCGACGCGCGCGCCGGGACGCACCGCGACCGCGTCGCTCGTGAGGATGTCGACGACCACCTCGAGCACGGTCGGGTCGCCCACCTCGAAGATCGGCGCGCCCGGCGCGACCGGTCGTGACGCGCATCGCGCACCGCGCGCGTCGTTGT
This sequence comes from Polyangiales bacterium, assembly GCA_964202905.1. Taxonomy (GTDB): domain Bacteria; phylum Myxococcota_A; class Polyangia; order Polyangiales; family JADJQN01; genus CAIUAC01. The sequence goes on along the minus strand of CAXNJO010000007.1, from coordinate 221,588 downwards.
AGACGACGCCGATCGTGATGATCGCGGCGAACGCGGTCAGCGTCGCGGTGAAGAAGCGCATCGTCTCGCCGCTCTGCGCGCGGAAGCGCTCGACGATCGCGAGCCGTCGCGTGATGCCGATGACGCCGGGCATCTCCTCGAGGCGCGCCTCGACCTCGCGCAGCGAGCGCGCGTCGACGCGCAGCATCGCGACGGAGACGGGCGGCTCCTCGCCGACGAGGCGGTGCAGGGCGCGCTGGCCCATGTGTCCCATCAGGCCGAACGCGTCGTCGAGCAGCGCGACGACGCGCACGTCGCGCTCACGCCGCGCCCCTTCCTTGACCTCGACGCGCACGACCTCGCCCGCGCGCACGCCGAGGATCGCGGCGAGTTTGCTGCTGAGGAGCAGCCCGTCCGCGGGGAGCGCGGCGACGCGCCCCTCGCGATCGAGCACGCGGCGGAGCACGGCGGACTCCTCGTGGCCGACGATCGCGCCGTCGCGGTAACGCGGTCCGACGCGGTAGCGGACCGGCAGGTAGCGCTGCCCCTCGGCCCGCGTCACGCCGGGCAGCCGCGCGAGCTCCCGCAGCACGCGCGCGGGCGCGGCGCGCACGAACGTGACGCTGAGGTCCTCGCGCCAGGCGCGGAAGAACTGCACGTCGATCATCGTCTCCATCGCGTCGCGCTGAAAGCTGCCGAGCACGACGATCCCGATGCCGAGCGCGATGCCGACCGACGAGAGCAGCGCGCGCAGCGGGCGCCTGCGCAGCTCGCGCAGCACCATGCGCCCCGCGCCGCCGAGCAGCCGATCGACGCCGAGCCGCTCGAGCGCACCGACGCGGTACAGGAGCGGCGCCGGGGGGCGCATCGCCTCGGCGGGCGCGAGGGGCAGGATCGCGCGGACGGCGCCGAGCGCGCCGTACGGCGCGAGGAGCCGATCGAGCGCGGCGACGACCCCGGGCTCCGACGCGCCCGGCTGCAGGCGCACGACGACGTCGTCGAATGCGCCCTCGAGCTGAAAAATGGGGCGATCGCGCCCCGATCCATCCAGAGCGCGCAGAAGCGGCGCGGGTCGCCGGAGAAGTCGAACGGCCCCGCGGACGCGAACACGAACTCGGGCGACATGCCGATCCCGACGACGCGCAGCGCCCGGCGCGTCCCGTTGAGGACGGCCGGCAGGCGCGCGCCCACGCGCAGCTCGTGCGCGGCGGCGAAGGACTCGAGGATCACGGCCTCGTCCGCGGCCCCGACACGCGGCAGCCGACCCGAGAGCAGCAGCACGCCGCCGAGCGGCGGCCGCCCGTCCGGGGGCAGGGAGATCACGCGCCCGATGGCCGGCTCGGGGAGATCCGTCAGCGGGAGCCGCACCAGCTCCGAGAGGCGCGTGTACGCGAGGGCGACGCCGGGCAGCGCCTCGATCCGCGCGCGCAGCGGCTCCGGCGCGCGGCGCAGCGACGCGAACACGTCGCCGAAGCGCTGCTGCGTGTAGTGCGCGCGCTGCGCCATCCGCAGCGAATCGAGCGTGCCGCGGAGCGCGACGAAGCTCGCGATCCCGCAGGCGACGACGGCGGCGATGGTGACGACCTGCCCCTCGAGGCGCCACAGGTCGCGGAGGAGCTTGCGGTCGAGGGCGCGCACCACGTCACCAACGGACCTCGGCCGCGCGGGCCTTGCGTGGGGGGCGCTCCTCGCTCAGCACCGCGCCGTTCGCGAGCGTGACGACGCGGTCGGCCATCGCCGCGATCGGCACGTTGTGCGTGATGATCGCGGTCGTGGTGCCGAGCTCGCGGTTCACGCGCTCGATGACCTCGAGCACCAGGATGCCGGTGCGGAAGTCGAGCGCGCCCGTCGGCTCGTCGCAGAGCAGCACGTCGGGGCGCTTGGCCACCGCGCGCGCGATGGAGACGCGCTGCTGCTCGCCGCCCGAGAGCTGCGCGGGGAAGTGTCCGCGGCGCTCGGCGAGCCCCACGAGCGCGAGGGCCTCGTCCGCGTCGAGCGGATCCTCCGCGATGTCCGTGACGAGCTGCACGTTCTCGCGGGCCGTGAGGCTCGGCACGAGGTTGGAGAACTGAAACACGAAGCCGACGCGCTCGCGCCGGTAGCGCGTGAGCTCGGCGTCGTCGGCCGCGCCGAGGTCGTGGCCGCGGTACTGCACGCGCCCGCTCGTCGGCACGTCGAGCCCGCCGAGGATGTGCAGCAGCGTCGATTTCCCGCTGCCGGACGCGCCGAGCAGCACGACGAACTCGCCCTCGAAGAGGTCGAGTTCGACCCCGCGCAGCGCGTGCACGTCCACCTCGCCCATCCGGTAGACCTTGGTCAGGCCGCGCGCCTCGAGGACCACGCGGCGCGCCCCCGGGGACGGGGCGATCGACTCGATGTGCGCGCGCATGGCGGACTCCCCGTGCGTGGGAGGTACGGCCCGCGCGCGTCGGCGCTAGCCCGCGCGCGAGGTGTCCGACGCGAGCGCGCGCAGCAGCCGCTCCATGCGCACGAAGACCTCGCCGAGCGTGTCCTCGTCGGGCAGGAGCGTGAGGCGCAGGTGGTTGCGCTCAGCGAGGTTGAAGCTCGACCCGGGCACGACCAGCACGCGCTCCCGCTCGAGCAGCGCCATCGCGAAACGCTGATCGTCGAAGCCCGGGAGCCGCGCGGGATCGACGGACGGGAAGGCGTAGAGCGCGCCGCGGGGCGTGACGACGTCGAGGAACTCGGAGCGCGCGATCCCCGCGAGCACGGCGCGGCGCTGCCGCCCGAGGCGCCCCGTGTCCGCCGTGAGGTCGTCGATGCTCTGCGTGCCCCCGAGCGCCGTCTGCACCGCCCACTGGCCGGGCACGTTCGCGCAGAGCCGCAGCGACGCGAGCAGCTCGACGGCCTCGAGGTAGTCGCCCGCGCGGCTGCGGTTGCCGCTGAACGTGAGCCACCCCGTGCGGAACCCGCACGCGCGGTAGACCTTCGAGAGCCCGGCGAAGGTGGCGCACAGCGTGTCGTGGCAGAGCGTCGCCGCCGGCACGTGCCGGGCACCCTCATAGAGGATGCGGTCGTAGATCTCGTCCGAGAAGAGCACCCACTGCTGGCGCTCGGCGAGCGCGACGAGCGCGCGCAGCACCGGCTCCGGGTACACGGCGCCCGTGGGGTTGTTGGGGTTGATGAGCACGAGCGCGCGCGTGCGCGGCGTCGCGAGGCGCGCGACCTCTTCCGGATCGGGCACGAAGCCCGCCGACGCGCGGCAGGGGTAGTGCACGGCGCGCGCGCCGGTGAGCGTCACCGCTGCGGTCCAAAGTGGGTAATCCGGCGCGGGCACGAGCACCTCGTCGCCCGGCCCGAGCAGCGCCTCGAGCGCCATGAGGATGAGCTCGGAGACGCCGTTGCCCATGACGACGTCCTCGACCGTGACGCCCTCGACGCCGCGCGCCTGCGCCTGCATCACGACGGCCTCGCGCGCGGGGAAGATGCCCTTCTGGTGGCAGTAGCCCTCGGCGCTCGCGAGGTTCTCGTGGATGGCGACGCGCATGTTCTCCGGCGTGCGGAAGCCGAACTGCGCGGGGTTGCCGATGTTGAGCTTGATGACCTCGTGGCCCTGCCGCTCGAGCTCGAGCGCGCGACGCGCGAGGGGGCCGCGGATCTCGTAGCGCACGCCGGCGAGGTGCGCGGCGCGGGCGATCGTGGCGGGAGCAGCGGGGAGCGGCGGGGCCTCGGGGGCGGACGTCATGCGGCGGTCGTTAGCGCGGAACGCGCCCCCACGGAAGCGCGACGCACGCCGTCGTCGACGCGCGCGGCGCGATTTGATACACGCGCCGGATGAAGATCGAAGACCTCCTCGAGGGCAGCGGCGCAGAAGCGAAGGCCGGTCAGACGGTGAGCGTCCACTACGTCGGGACGCTGCTCGACGGCACCAAGTTCGACAGCTCCCGCGACCGCGGCACGCCGTTCAAGTTCCCGCTCGGCGCGGGGCGCGTCATCCAGGGCTGGGACCGCGGCGTGGCCGGCATGAAGATCGGCGGCCAGCGCAAGCTCACCATCCCGCCCGACCTCGCGTACGGCGCGCGCGGCTTTCCGCCCGTGATCCCGGCGAACGCGACCCTCGTCTTCGAGATCGAGCTCCTCGACCTCGCGTGAGGCTCCCCGGAGACGGGCGCGTCCGGGTGCGCTGACGCGTCGTCCCCACACCCGGCGGGCGCGGCCCGTTCGCACGCCTCGCGCGTCGGGTGCAGCGCCCCGCACGCATCCCCCACGCAGCGGCAGCCGCCCAGCATGACGCAGCGCGTCCCGTCCCAGAGGTAGCCGAGACAGAGCCGGCACCCGCCCGCCGCGTGCGCGTCCTGCGCGGCGCACGGGTCGGCACAAGGCCCCTCGGCGGCGACGTCGGTGCCCGCGGCCTGCGCGAAGCAGCGGTTCGCGTACGTCTGTCCGTCGCACCCGCAGACGGGGTCGAGGTACTCGGCGCAGAACTGCGGCCGGCGCGCGCAGAGCCCCGCTTCGCCGGCGCCTCCACAAGCGTCGTCGTCCGGGAAGATGCACACCTCGACGCCGAGGCAATCCTCGGGCTCGCGGCACGCGTCGTCGGGCTGCGCTTCGACGAAGCAGCCGCCGATCGAGGCGGCGCAGAGCGCTGCGCACGCGCACGTGGTCATGGGTCGCATGGGGCCTCCGTTGGGCTGGCCGCCCGCGGAGGGCTCCGCGGCGGACGGCGCAAACACGGGAACGCGAGCGCTCCGCCGGAGAGCCCCCTCCCCGGCCTCGACGCCTCCGAGATACACGCCGAAGAATCCATGTCACGCGCGCTGAGAATCAGATTCTCGACACCTCATCTCGCGTTGCGCAGCGGCGTGCTGCGCATAACTGCGTGGAGCGCATGCAGGGTGCATGTCGGCAACACAAGGGATGTGACCATGGGACTCGTACGCTGGGAAGAACGCACCTGGGACCCGTTTCGCGAGCTCGAGGAGATGTCGAGCCGACTCAACCGCTTCTTCGGACGCGCGCTGCTCCCGATGGACGGTGACGTCGCGCCCGCGGCGTCGGAGTGGAGTCCCTCGGTGAACATCGCGGAGACCGACAAGGCCTACATGGTCACCGCCGAGTTGCCCCAGGTGAAGCGCGAGGACGTGCACGTGACCCTCGAGGGCCAGACCCTCACGATCGAGGGGAACCGCAAGCACGAGCGCGAGGAAAAGGGGATGAAGTACCACCGCGTCGAGTCGTACTTCGGCCACTTCCAGCGCCGCTTCACGCTGCCCGACGACGTCGAGGCCTCGAAGCTCGACGCGAGCTACAAGGACGGGATGCTCAGCATCTCGATCCCGAAGGCCCCGGTCAAGCGCACGCCGGCGCTCGAGGTGAAGATCCACTGAGCTGGATACCGCGCCTCGGCGCGGGAGGTTGGAGCGACGGGGGTCGGACGCACGGGTGGCGTCCGGCCCCCGCTTCGCGGTCCGTCGCGTTTCGCTGCGTCGCGTGGCGTCGACGTGACCGCGCGCGCGGGGCCGATGGGCGCCCCGCACGCGCGAGGCGGTCACTCGGCCGAGATGGTGGGAGCGATGTGCGGCCCCGTGATCGCGGCGAGCGTCTTCGCGACGTCCGCGAAGATGTGCTCGGAGACGCGGTCCTTCGCGGTGCGGTTGCGGCCGCGCGCGAGGTCGCTGAGCGCCACGATGCCGACGAGCGTCCCGGCGTCGTCGACGACCGGCACGCGGCGGATCTGGACCTCGGCCATGAGTTCCTCGACGCTGCCGACCGACGCGCCCCGCGCGCACGTGCGCACGTACGTGGACATCACCGAGCGTACCGGGATCTCGTGCAGCGGTTTACCGCGCGTGTAGGCCGCCATGCAGAGGTCGCGGTCGGTGACGACGCCGATGGGGATGCGGTGCTCGTCGATCACCGGCACGAAGCCGCAGTCGCGCTCCCACATGATCCGGGCGGCGTCGGCAGCGCTCGCCTCGGGACTGCAGGAGGAGGGGTTACGGGTCATCACGTCTTCGATGCGCATGGCGTGTCTCCTTGAACCGACACGTGTCGGCCCGTTGCAGGTAGACACCGACGCACACCGCACCATGCGAAGGATTCCGCGAATGCCTCGCATCGGTATCGAGAATCGGATTCTCGCGCGGCCCGCGATCGACACATGCCCCGTGGATCGGCCGGTGTGACGCACGCGTGAAAGGCCGGAGGGGTCCTCGCCCGCCCGGCCGACGACGGACGTGCGAACGGCCGGATGGACCCTCGTCCACCCGGCCGCTGCCCGTGTCGCGGGGGCTCGCGCCCCCCTTCCGTGCGTCGATCTCGCCTTCGCCACGCCGCCGCCCACCGTGGACCGCGACAGCGACGGCATCCCCGGCGCGCGGGCCTCTGGGCGCGACCTGGCCCGCGCGGTCACCCTCGTCGCGGCCGGCCTCGCCGCGGACCTCCGCACGCGGGAACACGAGGAGGCCCTCGCGCTCCTCGGCGCGGCGCTCGCGCAGCCGCCCGCGTCGGGGCCCGAACGTCCGGAGCCCGCGTGCGTCGCGCGTGTCCGCGAGCACCTCGAGGGCCACTCGAGCAGCCGCCTGAGCCTGCAGGACCTCGCCGCGCTCGGCGGCGTCAGCGAGGGGCACCTCGTCCGCACGTTCCACGCGTGGGTCGGCGTGCCGCCGCACTCGTACCTGCAACTGCTGCGCGTGTCCGAGGCGCGCCGGATGCTTGCCGACGGCCTGCCCTGCGCGGTGGTCGCGCTGCGCGCGGGTTTCTCCGACTCGAGCCACCTCACGCGGCTCTTCCGCCGGCTGCTCGGCTACACGCCGAGCCAATACGCCGAAACGCAGCGCGCGCCGCGCAGCGTCCGGCCCCCCTCGATGTGCCCCGCGCGCCCCGAGGCCCTCTCGGCGTGAAGGCGGCCCGCGCACGCACGGGGTTCCTGCCCCGCGCGCGACCCATCGGGCCGTGAAGGCAGCCCGCCCCGCAGGGCGGAGCGCGCATCGCGCCTCAGTCCGCGGACTGCAACGCGGCGAGCAGCTTCAGCACGCTCTGCTTGGCGTCGCCGAAGAGCATGAGCGTGTTGTCGAGGTAGCAGAGCGGGTTGTCGACACCCGGCATAACCCGCGGCCATGCCGCGCTTGAGCATCACGACGCGCTTCGCGTGCCACGCCTCGAGCACGGGCATGCCGTAGATGGGGCTGGTCTCGGTCGTCGAGCGCGCCCGGGTTCACGATGTCGTTCGCGCCGATGACGACGACCACATCCGTCGAGGCGAAGTCGTCGTTGATCTCTTCCATCTCCTGCACGATTTCGTAGGAGACGTTGGCCTCGGCGAGCAGCACGTTCATGTGGCCCGGCAGGCGCCCGGCGACGGGATGGATCGCGTAGCGCACGCGGGTCCCGCGCTTCTCGAGGAGCGAGGTGATCTCCTTCACCGGGTGCTGCGCCTGCGCGACGGCCATGCCGTAGCCGGGCACGACGATGACGCTCTTGGCCGCGAGCAGCAGCTCGGCCGTCGACGCGACGGTCGCCTCCTGCACGGTGCGCGCGGGGCCGTCGGCCTTCGCCGCGGGCTTCACGCCCGCGCCCTCCCCGAAGCCCGCGAAGACGACGTTCCAGATGGAACGGTTCATCGCCTTGCACATGATGTAGCTGAGGATCGCGCCCGAACTCCCGACGAGCGCGCCCGTGACGATCAGCAGATCGTTGCCGAGCATGAAGCCCGCGGCCGACGCGGCCCATCCCGAGTAGCTGTTGAGGAGCGAGACGACGACGGGCATGTCGCCGCCGCCGATCGCGAGCACGAGGTGCGCGCCGAGCACGCACGCGATGGCGGTGACGCCGAGCAGGTGAAGCACGGGCGCGTCGCCCGTCGCGCCGAAGCCCATCACGCCGAGCGCGACGCACGCCAGCACCATGAGCGCGTTGAGCGCGTGCCGACCCGGGATGACCAGCGGCTTGCTGCCGATCGTCCCGCGCAGCTTGAGGAAGGCGACGATCGAGCCCGTGAACGTGATCGCGCCGACCCACACGCCGACGTAAATCTCGATCTGGTGCGCGACGTCGAGCTCGACGCCCATCGCGGGCGCCTCGAGTTCGCTGCCGATGCCGACGAGCGCCGCGGCCGCGCCGACGAAGCTGTGCAGCACCGCGACGAGCTCGGGCATCGACGTCATCGCGACGCGCGCGGCGAGCACCGCGCCGACGAGCGCACCGACGCCCATCGCTGCGCCGAGCACGGTGAGCGCGAGCGGCGTCGCCGGGGCGTGCCCGTCCGCGCCCGGCGAGAGCAGCGCGGTGACCGTCACGCCAGCCGCGAGGATCATGCCGAGCACGCCGAGCGTGTTGCCGCGCCGCGCGCTCTCCTGCGTGGAGAGGCCGCGAAGCGAGAGCACGAAGAGGAGGCTCGCGAGGAGGTAGGCGACGTTCGCGAAGCTGGCGGTCATCGGCGGAACATCCTCAGCATGCGCTGCGTGACGAGAAAGCCGCCCGCGACGTTGATCGCCGCGAGCAACACGGCGACGGCCCCGAGCATGACCGTCGCGGAGAGGCCGCCTCCTTCCGCGTCGCGACCGCCGCGCGCGAGCAGGAGGCCGCCGATCAGGATGATCCCGCTGATGGCGTTGGTGACGCTCATGAGCGGCGTGTGCAGCGCGGGCGTCACGTTCCACACGACGTGCCACCCGACGACGCACGCGAGCAGAAACACCGTGAGGTGCTGCACGAGCGCGGGCGGCGCGAAGAGGCCGATGGGGATGAGCAGCGCGATCCCGAGGGTCGCGCCGATCGCCGCGGGCCAGGGCGACGCAGGGGCCGCGGGCGCCGCGCCGTGTCCGCCGCGCGACGCGGGCTTCTTCGCGGGCGGAGGCGGCGTGGGCGCGCCGGCACGAACCGTCGGACGCGGCGGCGGCCAGAGCAGCTCGCCGCCCTCGGTGACGAGCATCCCGCGCTGGACCTCGTCCTCGCGATCGAGCTTCCACGTCGTGCCCTTGCCGAGCACCTCCTCGAGGAGGTTGAGCACCGTCGTCGCGTAGAGCTCGCTCGCCATGAGCGCCATGCGGCTCGCGAAGTCGGTGCGGCCGACGATGGTCACGCCGTGCTTCTCGACGATGGCGTCGCGCTCGGTGAGCGCGCAGTTGCCGCCCTGCTCCGCCGCGAGGTCGACGATGACCGAACCCGCGCGCATCGAGACGACGGCGCCGGAGGTGACGAGTTTCGGCGCGGGCTTCCCGGGGATGAGCGCGGTCGTGATCACGATGTCGGCGCGCTCGCACTCCTTCGCGAGCAGCTGCTGCTCGGCGTGCAGGTACGCGTCGCTGACCTCCTTCGCGTAGCCGCCGGTGCCTTCGCCCGTCTCGCCCGCGAAGTCGAAGGGCACGAACTCCGCGCCGAGCGACTCGACCTGCTCGCGCACCACCGGCCGCGTGTCGAACGCGCGCACGATCGCGCCGAGCGAGCGCGCGGCCGCGACCGCGGCGAGCCCCGCGACGCCCGCGCCGACGACGAACACCGTGGCCGGACGCACGCGCCCCGCGGCCGTCGTCTGACCGCCGAGGAAACGCCCGTAGTGGCTCGCGGCCTCGACGACCGCGCGGTAGCCGACGATGTTCGCCATCGCCGAGAGCGCGTCGAGCTTCTGCGCGCGGGTGATGCGCGGCACCGCGTCCATCGCGAGGACCGTGGCCTTGCGCGCGACGATCCGCGCGACGAGGTCCGGGTTCTGCGCGGGCCAGAAGAAGCTCACGAGCGTCTGGCCCTCGCGCAGCAGGTCCGCCTCGTGGCGGCCGCGCGCCGCATCCTCCATCGGTGCGCGCACCTTGGTGACGACGTCCGCCTGCGCGTAGACGTCGTCGGCCGAGTCGACGATGCGCGCGCCCGCCTCGGCGAACGCCGCATCCTGCAGGCCCGCGGCCGCGCCGGCGCCGCTCTCGACGACGACCTCGAGCCCGCGCTTGCAGAGCCGCTCGACGGTCGCGGGCGACGCGGCCACGCGCCGCTCACCCGGATAGATCTCCTTCGGGACTCCGACGACGAGGGCCTTGGCCCCCGCCGCTGCGTCGGCTGTCGTCATGGGCGCGCATGGTACGGGAAGCCGCGCAGCGCGGGAACGAAGATCCGCGGCCGCGGGGTCCCAGAGCTCGACGGGGAAGGGGCGGGTGCCGCTGCCGTCGTCCATCGGGACGCGGCCGTTGCCGATGGGGAAGGGGCCGGGGCGCACCGTAGTCCGCGCGGGATTCGGGCGGCGGTCCGGCGTTGGGCTCGCGCGCGGCGAGCACGGGTGCGCGCCGCAGCGCGAGCGCGGAGCGGAGGGCGTGACGAGTTGCGTCGAGATGCGCGTGCCCCCCAATCGGGCGCGAGGCCCCGCACGCGCGGCCCAGCGCTGAGGGCCCGCGCGCGGAAAGCAAAGACCGACCGGCGCGCGCCGAGAGCGGTTATCGTCGGACGCGCCGTCGCGCACGCCGCGACGCAGAGGCCCCACCATGCACGTCGAAGCGTTCCCTCCGCCCACCGCGCCCCGCGTCCGCCCTGCGTCCCTGCTCGTGGCCTTCGCGCTCGCCGCGTCCCTCGGCGCCTGCGGCGACGACGACACCGGACCGCCCGACGCCGCCCCCCCGCGCGACGGCGCGACCGACGCCGGCCTCGACGCGGGCGCGCTCGACGCCGGACCGCCGCCCGAACCCCGCGCGGACTACGGCGTCCCCGGCCCCTTCCCCGTCGGCAATCGCCGCGTCGTGATGGACGACGGCAGCGGCACTCGCCCCCTCCCCGTCGAGCTCTGGTACCCGGCGGACGCGTCCGCGCGCGCCGCCGCGACGACCGGCCAGCCCCTGGCCGACTTCGAGCGCGGCACGCCGCACGAAGCACGCCTGGCCGCCCTCGTCGCCGCCTCCGAGCCGTCGTGCGTCCGCACCGGCACCGCCTCCGCGTCGGCGCCCGCCGCCGCGACGCGCAGCGCCGCCTGGCCCGTCGTCGTCTTCTCGCACTGCCACGTCTGCACGCGCTTCGACGTCGCCGAGGTCGCCGAGCGGCTCGCGTCGCACGGCGTCGTCGTCGCGGCGCCGGATCACGAGGGCAACACGCTGTGGGATCTCGAGGCCGGCGTCGCCGCAGACGTCGGCAGCGCCTTTCTCGCCGTGCGCGTGCGCGACGTGCGGCGCGTGCTCGATCGCCTGCTCGACGCGGGCGCGACGGAGGTGCCCGACGACCTGCGCGGCCGCCTCGACCCGCTCCGCGCCGGCGTGATGGGGCACAGCTTCGGCGGCATCACCACGGGCGCGGTCGTCGCCGAAGACCCGCGCTTCGTCGCCGCGCTCTCGATCGCGGCGCCGATCTCGCTGATCTCGGGGACGCGCCCGACGCGCGTCGAGACGCCGTACCTCCTGCTCCTCGCGCGCGAAGACAACAGCATCACCGAGGCCGGCAACATGGTGATGCGCAACGATTTTCGGCGCCTCGCCGGCCCCGCGTGGCTCGTCGAGGTCGACGACGCCGGGCACTGGTCGTTCTCCGACATCGCCGGCCTCGGCGGCACGAACTTCCTCGCTGGCTGCGGCGAGGGCGTGCGCCAGACGGTCCCGGGCGAGTCGTTCGCGTACCTCGAGAACGCCGCGGCGCGCGACCTCGCAGCCGACGTCGCCGCCGCGTTCTTCGCGGTCTACCTGCTCGACGACCCGGGCGGCGCTACGACCCTCGAGCGCCTCCCCGACCCGGCGCACGTCACGCGACGCTGAGCGTCGCCACGCTTCCGCTTGCCACTGCGCGCCCATCGCGGAGGCGATGTCGCGCGCCGCCTGGGAGCGCCGTCGCCACGTCCTCCCGTGACGCGCCGACGAGCGCGCCGTGTCAGCGGACGGTGATGGCCGCCCAGCTGCGCTTGCCCGCCTTCACGACGTAGCGCGCGCCCGCCGCAAGCTTCGCGTCGATGCCCGCCGCGCGCTCACCGTCGACGTCCACCGCGCCCGCCTGGATGAGCCGCCGCGCGTCGCTCGTGCTTTTGCAGAGACCCGCGCCGACGAGCGCGCGCGGCAGCGGCACGCCGCCCTCGCCCTCGGCCGCGTCGAGCGTCACCTCGGGGAGCTCGGTCGGCACCTCGCGGCGGCTGAACTGGCGCTCCCAGCCCTCGCCGGCGGCCTCGGCCTCGGCCTCGCCGTGGTAACGGGCGACGATCTCCCGGGCGAGCGCCATCTTCGCGGCCTTCGGGCTCGCGCTGCCCGCCGCGCAGTCGGCGCGCAGCTGCTTGATCTCCGCGACGCTGCGCGTCGAGAGCAGCTCGTAGTAGCGCCACATGAGGTCGTCCGAGACGCTCATCAGCTTGCCGAGCTGCATCGCGGGCGCTTCGGCGACACCCACGTAATTATCGAGTGATTTCGACATCTTGTCGCCGACGAGCTTGCCGCCTTCGACGCGCGCGCTCGTGCCCTCGAGGATCGGCGTGGTCATCACGCACTGCGGCCGCATCCCGAGCTCGCGCATGATGTCGCGGCCGACGAGCAGATTGAAGAGCTGGTCGGTGCCGCCGAGCTCGATGTCGCAGTCGAGCTCGACCGAGTCCTGCGCCTGCGCGAGCGGATAGAGCAGCTCGTGCAGCGAGATGCCGACGTGCTCCGTCCAGCGCTTCTTGAAGTCGTCGCGCTCCATCATGCGCGCGAGCGTGTAACGGCCGGCGAGCCGGATGACGTCGTCGAAGCCCATCCGCCCGAGCCAGCCGGAGTTGTAGACGACGCGCGTGCGGGCCGGGTCGAGGATCTTGAAGGCCTGCTCGGCGTACGTCTTCGCGCCGTGCTCGATCTCGGCGCGCGTCGGCACCTTGCGCGTCGCGCTGCGGCCGGACGGGTCGCCGATCTGCGCGGTGAAGTCCCCGACCACGAAGATGACCTCGTGCCCCAGCTCCTGGAACTGGCGCATCTTGTTCATCAGCACCGTGTGGCCGAGGTGCAGGTCGGGGCGCGTCGGGTCGAAGCCCGCCTTCACCTTGAGCGGGCGCCCCTGCCGCAGCAGGGCGAGCAACTCGGCGCGCACGTGAAGATCGACCGCACCGCGCTCGAGGAGCGCGAGCTGTTCTTCGGCAGGGAGGAAGGTCACGCTGGATGGCCCGTCGGGGTGGGCGTCCGCGACGCGCGCGGCTCGTTCGTCGATGTCCGCGCCGCGCGCGGGCGGCTCATTCGTCGTCGCCCGACGCGTCGAGGTCGTCGTCGTCGTCGTCGTCCGCCTCGATCGCGCCGGTGCCCGCGTTGACGAGCTCCTTGAGTTCCTTGCCGACCTTGAAGAAGGGCAGCCGCTTCTCCGGGACGGGGACGCTCTTGCCGGTGCGCGGGTTGCGCCCGTTGTAGGGCTTGTAGGCGCGGACGGTGAAGCTGCCGAAGCCGCGGATCTCGATGCCCTCACCGCGCTCGAGGGCGGTCGTCATGGAGTCGAAGACGCAGTTCACGACCTGCTCGGCGCGGGCCTTGGTGATCTTGCTCCGGCGCGCGACGGCGTCGATCAGCTCCGACTTCGTCATGAATCCTCCCCGACAGGACGCCGGGGCGAGTATATTCGGCCGGATGTCGGGGTCAACAGCGATTTCGCGTACTTATCTACGTGTCCTGCCTTGGGCGCTCGTACTCCTCGCGGCCGTCGCGGCGGCGTTCTTCGCGTGGCGGGCGCCCCCGAGCGGCCCACGTCCGAGCCCCCGCGCGAAGGGCCCGGACGCCCCGCGCGTCGGCGCCGACATCCCGAAGATCGACGTCCACGTCCACGTCGCGCCGCGCCTCGCGGACCGCGCCGCGCGCCTGTTCGGCGAGCAGGGCATCGAGGTCGCGCTCAATGCCTCGGGCGGCGCCCCCGGACAGGGCCTCGAGCTCTCCGAAGAGGTGGCCGGGCAGACTGGCGGCCGGCTGCTCTACTACTGCAACCTCTCGTTCGCCGGCGTCGAGACGCCCGAGTGGCCGACGTACGTCGCCGAGACGCTCGAGGCGTGCAAGCAGCACGGCGCGCGGGGACTCAAGATCTCGAAGGCGCTCGGCCTCGGCATCCGCCTCTCCGACGGCAGCCTGCTCGCGGTCGACGACCCGCGCCTCAACCCCGTCTTCGAGCGCTGCGCGGACCTCTCGCTGCCCGTGCTCCTCCACAGCGGCGACCCGGTCGCGTTCTTCCAGCCCGACGGCCCGCAGAACGAGCGCCACGCCGAGCTCGCCGCGCACCCCGAGTGGAGCTTCCACGGCGAGTACGCGCCGGGGCGCCCGTGGCCGAGCTGGGAGCAGGTCTACGCGCAGTTCGAGCGGCGCGTCCTGCGCCACCCGCGCACGAAGTTCCTCGGCGCGCACTTCGGCAACGCGGCCGAGGACCCGCGACGCGTCGCCGCGCTGCTCGAGCGCGCGCCGCACTACCACATCGACACCGCCGCCCGCGTGCCCGAGCTCGGTCGACGCCCCGCGGCCGAGATGCGCGCCTTCTTCGTGAAGTGGCAGGACCGCGTGCTCTTCGGCTCCGACACCGCGGTGACGCCGGACGGTCTCACGCTCGGCTCGCGCGGCGAGGACCACGACCCGCCCGGGAACCTGCCCGCCTTCTTCCTCGCGCACTGGCGCTGGTTCGAGACGGACGAGGCGCACCTGCCGAGCCCGACGCCGATCCAGGGCGACTGGACGATCGACGGCGTGGGCCTGCCGCGCGCCGTGCTCGAGAAGCTCTACCACCGCAACGCAGAGCGCCTCTTCGACATCACGCGCCCGGGCGCGGACGCGGGGCGCTGAGCCGCGCGGCGGCGAGCCCCACACGCCACCGCGACCACCCGCTCACGCTGACGCCGACGACGCCGACGACCGGCGCGGAGGCGTCGCGGGCGCCCGAGCGGCCGACGTAGTGGACGCCGTCAGGCCACGTGCGCGGCCGGGCCGCCTGCGGCGACGAAGGCGCGGATGGTGGCCTTCAGCCCTTCGGGCGCATCGACGAACTCGAGGCCCGCGGCCGAGCGGCCGCGCCCATCCTTCAACCAGCGCAACACGACGGGCAGCGTGACGACGCTCGCGCCACCCGGCGGAACGAAGCGCACCATCGCCCGGTCGTCCGGGGTGCATGCGCGGGACGTCAGCACGAGGAGCCCGCCCTCGGAGATGTCCTCGCTGCGGCCGTCCACGATCGTCCCGTCCGACTGCATGATGCGCACCGGCGTCGTGAACGATGCACGCGCGAAACGACGGCGCTGCTCGACGGAAAGGGGCGGCGGCGGGGTCGTCTCGACGAGCTCGATGTCTTCGTCCGCGAGCGGCACGACGCCGCGCGCCGAGTCGAGGAGCGGCGCGGAGGTGCCCTCGGCCAGGTCGACGGACTTCACGAGCGCCCGCGCGAAGGCGAGCGTCGTCGGCCAGCGCGCCGCTGGGTCGCGCGCCATGCCGCGCGCGATCACCGCAGCCAACTCCGAGGGCACGTCGCGGCGCGTCGCGTGGATGGGCGCGGGGGCCTGCGTGCTCGATTTCATCAGCACCTCGGCGTAGTTCCCCTGAAAGGGCACGTCGCCGGTGAGGCACTCGTAGAGGAGCACCGCGAGCGCGTAGATGTCGCAGCGATGGTCGATGTTGTCCTGCATGAGCAGCTGCTCGGGCGCCATGTACTCCGGCGTACCGAGCACCGCGTCGCGCTGCGTGAGCTTGCGGTTCGTCGGCCCGCGCGAGGCCCCGCGCAGCGCGGCGATGCCGAAGTCGATGAGCTTGACCGTCTCGCGGCCCGCGTCGTCGCGCACGATGAAGACGTTGCTGGGCTTCACGTCGCGGTGCATCACGCCGCGCTGGTGGGCAGCCGCGAGGCCCTCGGCGATCTTCGCGCCGATGCGCACGACATCGCCGACGGGCAGCCGGCCGCGCGAGGTGAGGATGCCGTCGAGCGGGCGGCCGTCGAGCATCTCCATCACGACGAAGGCGCGGTTCTTCTCGTCGAGGCCCGCGTCGAGGATCTGCACGACGTTCGCGTGGTGCGAGAGCTCGAGGGCGCGCGCCTCGAGCAGGAGGCGGTCGCGGAGCTCGGAGTCCTGCTCGAGCTCCGGGTCCGGAAGCTTCAGCGCCACCGTGCGCCCGGTGTAGCGGTGCTCGGCCTGGTAGACGATGCTCATGCCGCCGCGGGCGATGGCGCGCCCGACGACGTATCGTCCGGCGACGATCTCGGCGGGGGGCGGGGGCGGGGTGGGTGCGCTGCTCGGGCGGTGTAGGTCCACGGGGCGGAGGATAACGGACGCCGGGCTCCATGGCTTGAGGGTCGAGCAGGCATGCTGCCGATTCGTCCCGCGGGCGGGAGCCGGGGGTTTCGCCGTTGCAGAAACGCCCCGGTCGCCGCTATGGTTCGCGCCGACCCACGCCGGGAGGGCGAATCCGATGGAGCCGAACGGTCTCGATCCGCAGTCTTTCGCGGGAGCGCAAAACGCGCACCGCCCCTTGCCCGCGCCTGAGCGCCCCTCGCCGGAGTCGCTCCGGCCCCTGCTCGCCGCCGCCCCCGACGACGACGACCTCCCGGACGTCCCCGACGTGCCCGACGAGCCGCCCCCGGGAGGCGGTGGTGGCGGTTACGGCGACGACGACCGCGACGCGGCGCGGCGGATCTCCCAGCGCACGTCGTGGTTCGGCCGCATCTCGGCCCTCCTCCTGCTCGTCGGCGCGGGTGCGCTCGTGTTCCTCTGGTGGAAGCGCAGCGAGGCGGAGTCGCACCGCTGGGACGTCTGGGAGGTCGCGCAGGAGGCGCCCTCACGGGACGCGTTCCTCAGCGCCATCAGCGCGGACCTCCCGCTCACGACCTTCGAGGACGTGAAGATCCAGTACATCCGGAAGATCAAGGAATACCGGCACGCAGCCGCCGTGCCTGCGCTCATCGCGGCACTCGGCGGCGACGACCAGAACGTGCGCGGCGAGGCCGCCCTCGCGCTCGCCGCGATCGGCCTGCCCGCGGCGGAGCCCGCCAAGGCGAAGCTGCTCGAGGTGCTCCCCTCGATGAACGTGGCGCAGGAAGCCAAGGTCATCTGGGCGCTCGCCCTCCTCCGTGAGCCGGCGGCGGCAGACAAGATCGTCGCCGCCTTCTCGGATGGTCGGCTCCAGCAGCAGGATGGCTTCGACCCGAAGGTCATCTCCGACGTCCTCGGGATCTCGCGGCTCGCGGGCCTGACCGGCGGCGAGAACGGCATCGCGGTCCGCACGCTGGCCGCGATGGCGCTCAGCGAGGCGGCGTCCCCGGAGGCCGTCGATCCGCTCATCCGCCTGCTCGGCGACGCGGAGCCGGAGGTCGTGCGGGCTGCGGCCGCGGGGCTCGGCCGCACGGGGGATCCGCGCGCGGGCGCCCCGCTCTTCGCGCTCCTGACGCGGCAGCCGGCGCTCAAGCAGTCGCTCCTCGACGCCATGAAGAAGTCGATCGGCGCGAAGGGCCTCATCGCCCTCATCGGGTCGGCGACCGACGCCGCGCTCAAGCGCGAGCTCGTCACGATGCTGCGCGAGACGCACGACCCGGCCGCCGCGGACACGCTCGCGGGCCTCGCGGCCGACGCGGACGTGGACACCCGCCTCGCCGCGGCGCTCGGACTCGCGGACCTCGGCGACGCGCGCGCGGTGGAGGCGCTCCTCGCCCTCGCCCGCGGCGCGGCCGAGTCCGACGGTCAGGACGCGATCGACGCGCTCCGCGGGATGCGCGCCGCCGCCGCCGGCCCCGCGCTCGCCGCGCTGCTCGACGAGTTCCCGACGCGGCACGCCGCGCTGCTCCGCGCGATCGGCGCGAGCGGCAACACGGCCGCGTGCGACGCGATCTGGCGCGAAGTGCACCCCGACGGCGTCCCCCCCGACACCGTCGACGACACCGAGGCGGCGCTCATCGCGGTCGGCGATCTCCGCTGCCCGAGCGCGTACCCGAAGCTGCTCGCGATGCTGAAGCGCCCGAAGGACATCGACTACTCCGAGCCGAGCATCCCGACCGAGACGAGCTACCGGAACCGTTCGAAGACGGCCGAGGCGCTCGGCTACTTCGGCAACGCGGCGGCCCTCGCCGACCTGCGCACGGTGGTCGAGGACGGCAAGGACGACGTCCGCGTGCGGCTCGCCGCCGCCATCTCCGTCGGGCGCATCGCCGACGAGGCGACCCTCCGCGAGATCGTCGCGAAGGTCCGCGACGCGAGCGTCGACGCGCAGGTGCGTGCGTTCTACGCGCAGTCGCTCTGGCAGAAGCCGAGCCGGGCCATCGCCGGCGACCTGCTCGCGCTCTTCGGCGAGCAGCAGGGCATCCCGCCCGAGGTCTCGCGCGCGGCCGCCCTCGCGGTCGGCTACGCCGCGGACCCCGCGAACGACGCGCGCCTCATCGAGCTGCTCGCGGCCGAGGGCACGCGCCGCGACGCGGCCTTCGCGATCGCGCTCGGCGGCAGCGAGGACGCCGCGACGAAGCTCCTCGAGGTGCTCACCGCCGACCGCGACCTGCGCGAGGTGATGCTGCTCGCCTTCCAGTCGGACAACAGCGACGACCTCGAGCTGATCACCGAGGAGATGTTCACGACGGGCGCCGCCCTGCGCCGCATCGCCGCTGCGCGCGTGATGCGCGTCGGCGAGGGCGACAACCACTTCATCCTCCCGTGGAACAAGCTGATCGAGCGGCTCCGCGCGGGCTGGAGCGGCCCGGGCGGCGCGAGCGCGCGCTTCGCCCGTGAGAAGCTCTACGAGGCGCTCGTCGGCAGCGACGCGGCGCTCCGTGTGACCGCCGCCGAGCTGCTCGGCGACATGAACGAGCGCGGTCTCCTCTTCCGCGCGCGCGACGCGGGCGGCCCTGGCGCCGACGAGGCCCGCGCGAAGCTGCGCGAGATGAACACCGGCGCGGCGACCGCAGCAGCTCCGCCAGGCCGCTGATCGGGCCCGCGTGGCGCGCCGCGGCGCAGTGACGGGCGGCCACGTGGCGCGCGACGAAGACTGGCGCATCGTCGCGCGCTGGCGCGAGTACGAGGGCGAGCAGCGCGCCAACGTACTTCGCGTCGTCGGCGTCGCCGCGTTCTATGCGCTCGAGCTCGTGAACCGCTACGGCTTGCACCTTGGCCCGGTGCAGCTCGCGCCCGTCGCCGGCGTCGATGCGCGCTTCCACGGCGCGATCACGGCGCTCGCCGTCGCGTGGATCGCGCTCGCGGGCGGCGTCGTCGCTCGCCCTGCCCTGGCCGCGCTCTTCCCTCCCCTGGCTGAAGTACGTCACGGCGGCGACCGACACGCTCCTGCTGACGGCGATGCTCTCCATCGCCGATGGCCCCGCGAGTCCGCTGGTCGTCGTCTACTTCCCGCTGATCGCGCTCTCGGCGCTGCGCGAGGACGCGCGCCACGTGCGCTGGTCGCCACGCATCGGGCGCGCTGCTCGGTGGCGGCTCGCTCGTCGCCGGCGCCGCTTGGCTACGCCCGGCGACGCGGGTGGCGCCCTACCACGCGGCGCTCACCGTGCTCGCGCTCGGCCTGACGGGCGTCGTGCTCGCCCGTGTCGTGCAGGCGAGCGTCGAGTCGGCGCAGGATTACGCCGCCCGCCGCGCAGCGACGCCGCCCGCCGCGCCCGCGGGAGGGGCGACGGACGCGGGAGACCGCGCCACCGTCGACGCCACGGAGCCGCGCGCGTGACGGAGTACACCGTGTGCGCGGCCTGCGGCGCGAGCATCCGGCTCCCGGCGGGCGACTGCTGGATGTGCCGCGCGCCGCTCGTCGCGACTCCGCCCCGTCCCGCCAACCCGCCCCGCGATCTCGCCTCGGCGACGCTCGCGACCTTCGCCGCGGCCGTCGTCGCGCTCGTCCTCGTGGGGATCTTCGTCGTGCTGCTCGTGGAAGCCCCCGGCATCGCGCTCGGCTTCGCGGCGGTCGTCCTCCCGCTCGTCGCGGGGCTCGCCGTCGTCATCGTCGCGATGCAGCGGCAGCGCCGATGGTCCCACGCAGCCTTCGACGCGCGCGGCGACCTCGTGCCCCGACAGACCGACTGGATCGACTCGGCCGCCAAGGCCGTGCTCATCGTCGCCGCGGTGCTCATCGGCATCGCGGCCCTCTCGCTGGCCGCGTTCGTGCTCTTCTTCATCGCGTGTCTGGCCATGCTCAGCGGCTCGGGCGGCCTCAACTTCCACTGACCACCATGGAGCTGCGTCCCCACACCTTCCTCGGCCTCACCCAGAGCCTCTGCCCCGAGTGCCTCGAGGTCGTCCCGGCGAAGATCGTCGTGCGCGACGGACGCGTGTATCCTCAAGAAATGCCCGTCGCACGGCGCCCGCGAGGACTTCGTCTGCTCGGACGCCACGCACTTCGACCGGCTCGAATACTCCGTCCCCGGCAAGGTCCCGCCGGTGTTCGGCGTCGACGCGAAGGAGGGCTGCCCGAAAGACTGCGGGCTCTGCGAGGAGCACGAGCAACACACCTGCATCGGCCTCATCGAGCTCACGAGCGCGTGCAACCTGCGCTGCCCGATGTGCTACGCGTCGAGCGGCCCGGGTGGCGCGCACCTGCCCCTTCGAGGACGTGCGCCGCGCGATCGACCGAGTACGTCGAGGTCGAGGGCGGCGCCGAGGTCGTGCGCTCTCCGGGGGCGAACCGACGATCCACCCCGAGTTCGAGCGCATCCTCGACTACGCCTGCGCGCAGCGCATCGACCTCGTGATGATCAACTCGAACGGCCTGCGCTTCGCGAGCGATCCCGGGCTCGTCGAGGCCGTCGCGCGCCACCGCAAGCGCCTCGAGGTCTACCTGCAGTTCGACTCGTTCGACGACGACGCGCAGCAGGCGCTCCGCGGCGCGCCGCTCGCCGCGAAGAAGCTCGCGGCCGTCGAGGCGCTCGGGCGCGCGGGCGTGCGCGTCATCCTCGTCTGCACGCTGCAGCCGGGCGTCAACGACCACGAGATCGGCCGCCTCGTGCGCTACGGCGCGGAGCGCCCGTGGGTGACGGGCGTGAGCTTTCAGCCCGCGACGTACAGCGGTCGGCACGTGCTGCCGGAGGAGCTCGAGCGGCGCATCACCTTCCCCGACGTCGTGCGCGCGATCGCCGCGCAGACGGACGGCCTCTTTCTCGAGAGCGACTTCATCCCCCTGCCCTGCGCGCACCCGAACTGCCACACGCTCACGTACGCGTTCCGCACCGAGGGGCGCGTGCTGCCGCTCACCCGCTTCATCGACCCGCGCGCGCACATCGATCTGCTCGCCAACGGCATCACCTACACGCGTCCCCGCGCACGGCAGCTCGTCGCCGATTACCTCGCGAAGACGGGTTGCGACGACGGCGCGTGCGACTCGGTGGCGACCTTCCTCGCGCAGCAGGCGAAGGCCGGTCGCGCGCCCGACGTGAGCGGCCCCGCGGCCGAATTCTTCCGACGCGCGCTCGCGGAGGACCTCGGCCCCGAAGACGTCTTCCGCATCACGATCACGAGCTTCCTCGACGCGTACAACTTCGACGTCCGTCGCGTGATGAAGTGCTGCATCCACCACGTGCTGCCGAGCGGCCACGTGATCCCGTTCTGCGCGTACAACGTCCTCTACCGCGACGGGCACCTGCCGCTGCCGCCGCTCGCGCGACCCGCGGCCGCCAGGGATGCGCCCGACGCCGCGCTCGTGCCGCTGCGCGTGCGCGCGCCGGGCCGCGACGGCGCGGGCTAGCGCATGGGGGACGCGGACGGCGTCACGCCGGCCTACGTCGCGGTGATGATCGCCTCGGTCGTCGCGGGCGGGCTCGTCTCGCGCCTCACGCGCGCGCAGCAGCCCGCCGGGCTCTCGCGCCTGCAGCGCGCGGGGCTGCTCACCGGGGCGCTCGTCGGCGGGACGCTCTTCGCCAAACTCCCGTATTTGTTCACGGATCTGGACGCGCTCATCTCCGGTCGCGCGTGGCTCGAGGGCGGTCGAACGCTCACGCTGGGGCTCGTCGGAGGCTACCTCGGCGTCGAGCTCGCGAAGGGCGTCGGGGGCGTGCGCGCGAAGACGGGCGACGGCTTCGCGGTGCCGCTCGCGGTGTCGGTCGGCATCGGGCGCCTCGGCTGTTTCGTCGCGGGTTGCTGCTTCGGCACACCGACGACCCTGCCCTTCGGCGTGCGCTTCCACGACGGCGCACCGCGCCACCCGACTCAACTCTACGAAGCGGTGTTCCACTTCGGCGCCGCGGCCGCGCTCGTCGCGCTCGGTCGCAGCGGCCGCTGTCCGCGTCAACGCATCAAGCTCTACTACCTCGCGTACTTCGCGTATCGCTTCGCGACCGAGTGGATCCGCCCGGAGCCGCGGCTCGCGCTCGGCCTCACGCTCTACCAGTGGATCTCGCTCGCGGCGATCGCGCTCTTCGGCGCCCTCTACGCCTATGACGGGCGCCGCCACGCAGCGCCTGACGTAGGGTAAGTCCGTCGCCGTCAGCCCGCGTTGCGCAGGTCGAGGGAGCAGACGGCGTCGCTGCTGGTCCGGCCCGTCGAGTCCCGCACGATCGTTCGACGCGACGCACCCGCGTGTGCGCGGGGCGAACGTCCGACGTCCCGTCCCCCGTGAACGGCTGCCGTATCGTCGGGCAAGGGTCGCGCGGCGCCTTGGGCCTATGTTCAGCCGGTGCCCGGTGTACGAGCGCTCGCAGGTCGGCCTTGGATCGCGCGCCTCGTGGTCGGCGCGCTCCTCGTCGGCGTCGGCGCTGCTGCGGTCGAAGGGAGCCAGCGCATGGGACGCAAGGTCGAAGAGCCGCGGCACGAGGTGGTGCTGCGTGAGGGCGACTTCGAGGTGCGGGCGTATGCGCCGCGCGTGCTCGCGACGACCCGCGTCGTCGGCGACCGCGACGCCGCCGCGAGCGAGGGGTTCCGGCGCCTGGCGGGCTACATCTTTGGCGGCAATCGCCGCGGCACCGCGAGCACGTCGACCGCGCAGCGCGCCGAGGGTGAGCGCATCGCCATGACCGCCCCCGTCGGACAGACGCGCGAGGGTGAGCGCATCGCCATGACCGCCCCCGTCGGACAGACGCCGGAAGGCACGGCGTGGACCGTCTCCTTCACGATGCCGGCCGGGCGCACCGTGGCGACGCTCCCCGAACCGCTCGATGCGCGCGTCACGCTGCGCGCGCTCGCACCCGAGCGCGTCGCGAGCCTGCGTTTCTCGGGGCGCACGACGCAGACGCGCATCGACGTGGAGATGGCGCGGCTCGAGGCCTGGGTGCGCGCGCACGGCTGGCGCAGCGCCGCGCCTCCCGAGGTCAGCCGCTACGACCCGCCCTGGACGCTGCCGATGTGGCCGGCGCAACGAGATCTGGGTCACGCTCGCGGCGCCCTGACGCACGGCGCCGCGCGCCCGTCCCGCAGAACCCATCCCACGACCGCGAATCCTGCTCCCCCTCGCGCGTGCTGCATCGCGCGCGTCCGCGTCACGTGCCCCCCCTCAGCCGGTGGCGGAGCGGCCGTGCTCGAGCGCGCGGAGCACGTCGGCGACGAGGTCGTCGGTGTCCTCGATGCCAGCCGCGTAGCGCACGAGCGAACCGCTGATCCCCACCGCCGCGCGCTGCGCTTCGCTCAGTTCGTAGAAGCTCATGAGCGCGGGCTGCTCGACGAGCGACTCCACGCCCCCGAGGCTCGGCGCGATGCGCGGGATGCGCAGCGCATCGATGAAGGCGCTGGTCTCCTCGAGCGAACCATCGAGCGCGAAGGTCACCACGCCGCCATGGCCGCGGAGCAGCCGCGCGGCGACCTCGTGGTGCGGATGCGACGCGAGCCCCGGATACCAGACGCGCGACACGCGCGGGTGCCCCTCGAGCGCGCGCGCGAGTGCGAGGCCGGTCTTGTTCTGTTGCGCGACGCGGAGCCCGAGCGTCTTGAGCCCGCGGCCGACCAGGTACGCGGCGTGCGGGTCGCACACGCCGCCGAGCACGTCGCGCGCCTCGCGCACGAGCGACATCAGAGCGCCCGTCCCGCTCACGGCGCCCGCGAGGACGTCGTTGTGCCCCGCGAGGTACTTCGTCGCGCTGTGCACGACCAGATCGACGCCGTGCGCGTGCGCGCGCAGGTTCACCGGCGTCGCGAACGTCGCATCGATCAGGGTCTTGACGCGCCGCGCGCGACAGATCCGCGCGACGGCCTCGAGGTCCACGACGTTGAGGTAAGGGTTCGTCGGCGCCTCGCTGATGACGAGCCGCGTCTCGGGGCGGAGCGCCGCGGCGAGCGCGTCGAGGTCGGCCGGCGGCACGAGCGTGTGCGCGACGCCGAAGCGTTCGAGCGTCTGGGTCACGAACTGCCGCGTGCGCCGGTAGCAGTCCGCGAAGAGCACGACGTGGGCGCCGCCCTTGACGAGCGCGAGGATCGCCGTCGTGATGGCCGCCATCCCGCTGCCGAAGAGCAGCGCCTCCTCCGCGCCCTCGAGCGCGGCGAGGCGCGCCTCGACGACGCGCACCGAGGGGTTGCCGTAGCGTCCGTACTCGTCGCGGTCCTCGCGGCCTTCCATGTAGTCGACGAGCGCCGCGGTATCGCGGAACGAGTAGGTCGCCGTCTGCACGATCGGCGGGGTCACCGCGTGGTGCGCGTGCGAGCGCGGTTCACCCGCATGAACGACCTCGGTCAACAGGGAGTCGGGGCGCACGCGCTCGGTCATCGGCGTCCAAGCTAGCCCGGCGCCCCGGACGCGCCAGCGCGACGACGTCGCCCCCCCTGCACGCGCCCGCCCCACGGCTCCGTACGCGCGTCGTGCACGCCTTGCGCCGCCCCGCTGCGCGTTCTGACCGCCACGCCGTGCAGGCCACGTCCCCGACCCAAGCCGGCCCGCGACGAGCGCTCAGGCCGCCGCGCTCTCGAGTTCGATGCGCGTGATCTCAGCGGGGGCGGCGAGCCGCATCGGCGGGCCCCAGTAGCCCGTCCCGCGGCTCACGTAGATGTGCGTGCCCTCGTGCCGGTGCAGCCCGGCGACGAAGGGTTGCTGCAGCTTCACGAGGTAGTTGAACGGGAAGAGCTGTCCGCCATGCGTGTGCCCGCTGAGCACGAGGTCCACGCCGCGCTGCGCCGCCTCGACGACCGACTTCGGCTGATGAGCGAGCAGCACGAGCGCCCTCCCCTCATCGCGCCCGGCGAGCGCCTTTGGCAGGTCGTGCCCGTGGTCCGCGAGCAATCCGGCGGCCGTCCAGTCGTCGACGCCCGCCAGATCGAGCCCGCCCGCCTCCGCGTCGCGCAGGCCCACGCGCTCGTTCCGGAGTACGCGGATCCCGAGCCGCTCGAGCTCCGCGACCCACTCGTCCGCACCGCTGTAGTACTCGTGGTTGCCCGTGACGAAGAACACGCCGTCCGGCGCCCGCAAGCCACGGAGCGGCGCGACGAGCGGCCCCAGCTCGGCGACACTCCCGTCGACGAGGTCCCCGGTGATGACGATGAGGTCGGGTGACGCGGCGTTCGCCTTGCGCACGATCTCCTCGACGAAGTCGCGCCCGATCGTCGGCCCGACGTGCACGTCCGTGAGTTGCACGATGGTGTAACCCGAGAGCGCGCGCGGAAGCTTCGCGAGCCGCACCACCACGCGCCGCACCGCGACGCTCCGCAACCCCTCCCAGAGAGACCAACTGCCGAGCCCGACGACCGCGGCCGACACGGCCCCCGACAGCAGACGCGCGAGCGCGTCCCGCCGCCCCGGGTCGGCGCCCGCTGCGAGCGCTCCCGCCACGCCCGGACCGTCCGCGACGTGCGCCGCGGCCGCGCCGCGCAACGCGAGCGTGGTGAGCCCGCGGCCGAGGTCGACCACGCCGAGCAACACCACCGAGAAGAACAGCAACCCGGCCCAAACCATCGCGACCCAGGTGAGCGGGCCGCCCACCGCGCGGGGAAGAAGGCGCGTCGCCAACATCGCCGCGAGGGGCAGCACCGCCAGCACGACGACCGCGATGCCCAGCGTTCGCGCCCACGGCGCGGGCAGCGCCGCATCACGCACGAGACGCGCCCACACGTAGTAGTGCATGAGCGCGTCGACGCCGACGAGGACCGCGAAGAAGATCAGGAGCCGCGCGAGAGGCATGGTCCGATGGTCGGACGCCGCCGAGAACCGTTACAAATCCGCATGCCCCGAAGCGCGGACCGGCGGCGGTTCCGCCCGGAGCTCAGTGACCGTGCGCGCGCGTGAGGCCCGGATGCGACGGGTCGCCGGGCTCGTGGCGGGGGTTGGCGCTCTCATGGGTGCCGTCGGCCCCCGGGATCGCCATGAGCGTCTCCTTGTCGTAGAGGAAATGCTCGCGCTCGGTCGAGGGGACCATGTGCAGGCCGGTGTCCATGCGGATGGCGTCGCATGGACAGGCCTCGACGCAGAAACCACAGAAGATGCAGCGCAGCTCGTCGATGACGAACACCTTGGGGAATCGCTCGTACCCGTGGCGCGCGTCCGCGGCGTCGTACTCGGCCGGTTCGATGTGAATGCACTGCGCGGGGCACGCCGTGGAGCAGCAGAGGCACGCGACGCAGCGCGGCGAGCCGTCCGCGCGGTGCGTGAGTCGGTGCACGCCGCGGAAGCGCTCGGGATAGATGCGCTTCTCCTCGGGGTAACTCACCGTCGCGATGTCGCCGTTCTCGCGCTTCGAGAAGGTGTTCTTGAAGAACTTGCGCATCGAGAGGCCGACGCCCGCGACGATCGCAGGCACGTAGGCCTGCTCGCCGACGGTCATCTTGCTGGGCTTGTGGACGAGCTTTCCCATGGGGAGCCTCGGGGACGCGGGGTCGTCAGCTGCCGAGCAGCAGGACGACGATGCCGGTGACGAAGATGTTGAGGAGGGAGAGCGGCAGGAGGAACTGCCAGCAGAGCTTCATCAGCTGGTCGTAGCGGAATCGCGGCAGCGACCAGCGGATCGTGAACTGCAGGAAGAGAATGCCGAGCAGCTTGGCGAGGAACGTCACGACGTGGATGACCGTGACAGCCCAGTGCTGGAGCGGGACGCTGTACCAGACCGTGTCGCCAAACCCGAACGAGAACCCGCCCCGATCGAGGAAGGGCAAGTTGTAGCCCCCGAGGAACAGCGTGATGATGAGGACCGACGAGAGGATGACCTCCGCGTACTCGCCCATCATGAACATCGCGAACTTCATGCCCGCGTACTCGGTGAAGTAGCCGGCGACGATCTCGGACTCGCCCTCAGGGATGTCGAAGGGGATGCGCTTCGACTCCGCCGTCGAGGCCGCGAAGTACAGCAGGAAGGCGAGCGGCTGGACGACGATCCCCCAGACGTGCGCCTGCTGCCAATGAACCATGTCCTCGAGCAGGAGCGATCCGTAGACCATGAAACAGCCGACGATCGAGAGGCCCAGCGTGACCTCGTAGCTGACCATCTGGCTCGCGGCGCGGATGCCGCCGAGGAGCGAGAACTTGTTGTCGCTGCAGTAGCCCGCGAGCGCCGCGCCGACGATGCCGGTGCCCGCGACGCCAAAGATGTAGAGGATGCCGACGTTCAGGGACGAGACCTGCAGCGCCGTCCCACGAACCGTGGCGTCGACGACGCCCGAGGCCGGGATGTGCTGGTTCCAGAGCGCGGGATAGAAGGTGTCGCTGAAGGGCACCACGGCCATCGTGATCAGCGCAGGCACCACCGCGATGAAGGGCGCCGCCGAGTGCATCAGGCGGTCGGCGTTCGGCGGGACGAAGTCTTCCTTCCAGATGAGCTTGATGGAGTCGGCGAGCGAGTGAAGCAGGCCGAAGAGCGTGATGCGCCCGTTCTCGGGGATGAGCAGGTCGAAGATTCGCCAGACCCCGAGGTGCACGAGGCCGACGATCACGCCGACGACGCCGAGCCACGCGGGCGTCGAGGGCTCCTCGGCGCGGAGCGCGTTGAGGACGACGAACGCGCCGACGACCGTCGCACCGATGCCCACCGCAAGCGCCCCGAGCTTCAAGAGGCCGCGGAACTGCAGGAGGAAGGGTGGAAGCGGAATGTCTGCGCGCGTCGGGCCGACGCGGTCCTGCATCTTCGCGCTCTGACGGCGCTCGGCCCAGAGCATGATCGGAACGGCCTGCAGGATCAGCCCGATCACGAAGAGCACTTTGATCGGGGTCGAGATCGCGAGGAAGAGGTCCATGGTCCTGTCAGGCCGTTGCCGCGGGCTGCGCGGGGGGCGGGGAGGCCGGCAGCGCACGCCGCACGTCCTCGAGCTTGCCGAGGTTCAGGTTGGCGCCGAGGGCGCGCGCGAGATCGAGGAGAGCCTCCCACGCCGGCTTGATGCCGGGGGGCGGATGCACGGCGCGCTTGAATTGCTGCGCGAGGCCCGCGCGATTGGTGAACGTGCCGTACATCTCCGCGTGCACCGCCACGGGCACGACGACGGTGGCCACCGACGGCAGCGCGCCCTCGTTCGAGGTGAAGCTGATCATGGGCACGCGGCCCAGCCCGGCGAGCTCGGTGGAGGACTCCTTCGAGGCCCAGCCGAGCGCGAGAACGACGCCGATGCGGCCGGCGGCGACGTCGCCGAGGAGGGTCTCCGTCGTGCCGAGCGATGCGAAGCCGTGCTGCGCCGCGACAGCCGTCGCGCCGGCGCGGTTCGGATTGTTGTCCGCATCACGGAGGATGGCGTCGCCGTCCCATCCGCCTTGGGCGGCGAGGTACACGGCGCTCGCGCCGAGGACGTCCCGCGCGAGGCGGGCGAGGACGAAGTTGTCCTCGCTGGCGTGTTGCGCGGAGAGCACGACCCCGAGCTTGCGCCCGCCCTCCTTCGCCGCGGCGAGGAGGCCGGCGGCTTCCTTCAACGCGGCCGTCGGCGCGACGTCGGTGAACTCCGCGCCCATGCGCACGCGACCGAGGCGCACGCGGTCCTCGTGGAAGCGGCGGTACGACATCATGCCGTCGTCGCACATCCAGTATTGGTTGACGGACTCGTTGTCGCGCGGGCGGAGGCGCTGAACCTCCTGCGTGCGCGGGTCGAAGTCGATGAAGTCGTTGCAGCCAGTGGCGCAGCCGCCACACACACTCGGCGCGGCCTTGAGGAACCACACCCGCGCCTTGAAGCGGAAGTCCCGCGAGGTGAGCGCGCCGACGGGGCAGACGTGCTCGTTCATCAGCGAGTACTTGTGGTCAAGCTCCCGGCCGGGTGAGAGCACGATCTCGTTGACGTTGCCGCGCTCGCGCATGTCGAGGACCGGGTCCTTGACGACCTCTTCGTTGAAGCGGACGCAGCGCGTGCACATCACGCAACGCTCGCCATCGTAGACGATGGTGGGGCCGAAGCGGACGCCCTTCACCTTGTGCACGGGCTCCGTCGCCTTGCGCTTGAGCTTCGTCTGGTGCGCGAGCCAGTAGTCTTGGAGTTTGCACTCGCCCGCCTGGTCGCAGATCGGGCAGTCGACCGGGTGATTCAGCAGCAGGAACTCCTGCACGCTCGCCTGCGCCTGCTTGACCTGGTCGGACTGGGAGGTGACCTCGAGGCCGTCGGTGACCGCTTGCTGGCAAGCGGGAACGAGCTTCGGCTTCGTCGCCTCGACGTACTCGTTCTTCTTCGCGTCCCACTGCAGGATCGGCAGCATCATGGGGCGGCCGCTCTTGACCTCGACGAGGCACATGCGGCAGTTCGCGGCGACGCTCAGCCCGGGGTGCCAGCAGTAGTGCGGGATCTCGATCCCCGCGCGCCACGCCGCGCGGATGATCGTGTCGCCCGGCTGGTACGCGAGGTCTTGTCCGTTGAGCTTGAAGGTCGGCATGCGCTCACTCACCGATCACACTCGCCGCCGATCATGTTCACGGAGCCGAAGGTCGGGATGATGTCCGCGACCATCTCGCCGAGCAGCATGTCGCGGCAGATTGCGAGGTTGATGAAACAGGGCGGCCGGCAGCGCACGCGGTACGGCGTGCCCGACCCATCCGAAACCAGATAGAACCCGAGCTCGCCGTTGCCGGCCTCGGTGTAGGAGTAGACCTCGCCGGGCGGGATCTTGATGCCCTCCATCACCAGCTTGAAATGCGCGATCGTCGCCTCGATCGTCGTGTAGACGGCGTGCTTCTCGGGGAGCATCACGCGCGGGTCGTCGACGTTGATGGGGCCATCGTCGGGCATCTGATCACATGCCTGGGCGAGGATGCGGCACGACTGGCGCATCTCCTCGGTCCGGACGAGGAAGCGGTCGTAGTTGTCGCCGTCGTGCCCGATGGGCACATCGAAGTCGAAGCGGTCGTAAACGAGGTACGGGTGCGCCTTGCGCACGTCGTAGTCGACGCCGGTCGAGCGGAGCATCGGACCCGTCACGCCGGCGTCGAGCGCGAGCTCCTTCGTGAGGATGCCGACGCCCTGCATGCGGTCGAGGAAGATGCGGTTGCGGAGGAGCATCGTCTCCACCTCCATCAGCACCTTCTCGATTTCCGGGAGGAGCGCGCGAACATCCTCCTTGAGCGTGGCCGTCGGCGGCCGCGCCATGCCGCCGATGCGGCCGAAGGAGTGCGTCATGCGGGCGCCGGTCTCCTTCTCGAGGATGTCCCACACCCAGTCGCGGACCTTCAGGCACCAAAGGAACGGCGTGAATGCGCCGAGCTCCATCGCGCCCGCGCCGTTGCAGGTGAGGTGGTCCGCGATGCGGGCCAACTCACCGAGGATGACGCGGTAGTACTGACAGCGCTCAGGGACCGTGATCCCGAGCAGCTTCTCCGCGGCGAGCGAGAAGCCGACGTTGTTCAGCATCGGCGAGACGTAGTTGAGGCGGTCCGCGTAGGGGTAGACCTGCTGCCAGGTGCCGCGCTCGCAGCTCTTCTCGAAGCCGCGGTGCAGGTAGCCCGGCTGGACGTCGACCTCTTGGATGATCTCGCCGTCGAGGTCGAGCACCATGCGGATGGTCCCGTGCATCGCGGGGTGCGACGGGCCCATGTTGAGTTTCATGGGCTCCGAGGGGAGCTCCAGTGCGGCCTCGTCCTCGAGCTCCTCTTCGATCGGCTCCATCGTCTCGTCTCCGTTCAGGCCTTGCCGGGGATCTCGGCGGGGAGCGGGGCGCCCTTCTGCGTGGCGCTCGTCTCGCTGGTGTTGTGCTTCTGGCCCTGCTGGACCGCGAGCGCGGGAGCGACCTGGAGGTCCTCACCGAGCAGGCGCGCCTGCCAGTCGATGCGCGCGAAGGGCTGGCCCTCTTCGGGGCCGAACGGCGCGAGCTTCTCGATGTTGTCCTCGTCGCGGTACTTCACGAGGGGCTGCACACGCTCGATCGGGTAGTCCTTGCGGAGCGGGTGGCCGGTGAACTCCGGATACATGAGGATCCGGCGCAGATCCGGGTGACCGCGAAAGACGATGCCGAACATGTCGAAGCACTCGCGCTCCGTCCAGTCGGCGCCGCGCCAGACGGGGAGCAGCGAGTCGAGCGACTCCCCGTCCCGCACACGCGTCTTGAGCGTGAACCGGTGGCCCTTGCGCATCGAGCGCGCGTGGACGAGCACATCGAAACGGGGGAGGCCGGGCTCACGCTCGGGGTAGTCGACCGCCGTGAGGTCGGTGAAGTGGTCGAGGGCCGTCTCCGCGTCCGTCTTGAGGAAGAGCGCGACCTCGCGCCAGTCCTTCGCCGCGACCACCGCGGTGTCGTCGCCACGGAAGCTCGACGTGGAGAGGATGCGCGCCCCGAACTGGGCCTGAAGGCGCGCGAGGATCTTCGCGCTCATTCGCCGCTCCCGAGGCGCCCGGCGGCGCGCAGAAGCTCGGAGGCGTGCGCGGCGTCGGCGGCGGACACGGCGTCGGGGCGCGTACGGATCTGCGCGAGTTTCGGCATCTCGCGGGGCGGCACCGTCACCGGCTCGCGGTTGCCCTTCTGGATCTTCTCCATGAGGAGCATCAGCGCGTCGAGGACGGCCTCGGGGCGCGGTGGACAGGCCGGGATGTAGACGTCGACCGGGATGACCTTGTCGACGCCGGGGAGCGTTGTGTAGTTGTCGTAGAAACCGCCCGTCGAGGCGCAGGTCCCGAATGCGACGACCCACTTCGGCTCGGCCATCTGCTCGTAGACCCGCTTGACGACGGGGGCCTGGCGCTGGCTGATCGTGCCGACGACCCACAGCACGTCCGACTGGCGCGGGGAGAAGCGGGGGGCCTCGGCGCCGAAGCGGGCGCTGTCGTAGCGCGGGCCGGCCACGGCGAAGAACTCCATGCCGCAGCACGCCGTCGCGAACGGGTACTGGAACAGCGAGTATTTGCGCGCCCAGCCGAGCAGGGCCTCGAACTTCGTCGTGGCGAAGTTCGTGTCACCGCCGAGGATCGTCTTCACTTCTCCCATTCGAGGGCTCCCTTTTTCCAGGCGTAGACGAGCGTGGCCGCGAGGACCGTGAGGAAGAGGGTCATCTCGACGAGGCCAATCCAGCCGAGGCTGCGGAAGAGGCCGGCCCACGGGTAGAGGAAGACGGCCTCGATGTCGAAGACGACGAAGAGGATCGCCGTCAAGTAGAACTTCACGCTCAGCTTGACGTGCTGCGCGCCCGTCGAGTCGGAACCTGACTCGAAGGGCAGCATCTTCTCCGGGGTCGGGTTCTTCGGACCGAGAACCGTGCCGAGCGTGAAGATGGCCGACGCGAGGACGATCGCGACGACGAGGATGACGAGAATCGGGAGGTAGACGGAGAGCATCGACGGCCAGCCTTCGCTTCGTGGGTCTGGATGCGG
Source organism: Polyangiales bacterium (assembly GCA_964202905.1). Lineage (GTDB taxonomy): Bacteria > Myxococcota_A > Polyangia > Polyangiales > JADJQN01 > CAIUAC01. The sequence goes on along the minus strand of CAXNJO010000007.1, from coordinate 189,145 downwards.
GCGCGGTGCCCCGGGTCGTCTTTTCGTGGGGCCGGGCCCCGGTCGTTCTTGCCGGGCCTGAGCCCCTCGCCGGGCCGGGGCCCGCTGCCGGATCTGAGGACCTCGGCCGGCGCCGACGCGGGGCCTCCCGCCATCGGACTCGCGGCGTGGCGAATCCCGCTGCCCGCCCGTGGGGATACCGCGAACCGGCATGCCCTGCGGCGGCGTTTCTAGCGTCGCAGCCCGTGGCTGTCAACGCTGGTGAAGCGCGGAAACCTGCGGCGTTTCCGCGGGGTACGGGCCACCCTCCTCGACTGTCCGGCGCCGCACGCGGCGCGGGACCGGGGTCGGAGGGTCAGTAGTCGTCCTCTTCCCAGCCGCCGCTGCTGCCGCCGCCACCGCGCTTCTTGCCGGCGTTCTTCGGCTCGAGGGGGCGACGCTTCTTGTTGCCGGCCTTGCCGAAGGCGGGCGCGGCGCCGCCGGGTTTGTCGTCCGCAGAGAAGGTGCGGCGCCGACGCTCTTCGGGTGTACCGGCCGGTGCACTGCCAGCGGCCCCACCCGCGCCGCCATAGCCTCCGCCAGCGGGGCCGCGATCGAACCCGGCCGGGCCGCGATCGAACCCGGCGGGGCCGCGGTCAAACCCGGCCGGGCCTCGTTCGAAGCCCCCAGGGCCGCGCTCGAAGCCACCCGCGCGCGGGGGCGGACGGTCACCCTTCGGGTGGGCGATGTTCACCACGAGGCGACGGCCGCGCACCTGCGCCTCCTTCAGCTTCTCGAGGGAGCTCACCGCCTCCTCGGCCGAGGCGACCGTGACGAAGCCGAAGCCACGCTTGCGGCCATCCGGGTCTGTCGGGAGGTGGATGCGCTGCGCGGCCGGGATGCCGAGCTGCTCGAACAACTCCTTCACGTCCGATTCGCTGGCGTCGTAGGGCAAGTTGCCCACGTAGAGGGTGCGGTCCGAGGAGTCAGGGCCACCGGGCCCGCCGGGGCCGCCAGGGCCGCGCGGGGCGGGCCGGTCGCCCATGCCGCCGCCCGGCTCTCGCAACATCGGCGCGCCGGTCACCGAACGCAGCGCGATGCCGGGACCGCGCTCTCCGCGTGCGGGGGGCTCGGGGGAGAACGGACGGACGCTGATGCTGCGTCCCTCGATGAGCGTCCCGTCGAGGGTCGCGCGTGCGGCCTCCGCGTCAGCCGGAGACGCGAGCCGCACGAAGGCAAAGCCGCGAGGCCGCCCGGTCATGCGGTCCCTCGGCATCGACAGATCCTCGATCTTCGAGCCCGAGCTGACGAACAGCTCGCTGAGTCCCTCTTCCGACATCGCCTCGGGCAAGCCTGCGACGAACAGCTTGCACGCATCCTCGTTCGCCATCTTCTGCTTCGTCTCCCGGATCTCTGAGGTGGTCGCCGCGCCGCGACGCACGATGCGCCTCGCCCACGACGAACGGTAGCCAACCGCCTGAGCGTAACACCTTCCGCGCGGCTGCGGTCAAGCGGGGGCAGGATCGCGCGCGGCCAAGGACGTCGAGGGACGCGCCTCGAGCGCCGCGAGCCGGTCGCGCATCGCGCGGGTCTCCTCGCGCAGCTTCTCGACCTCCTCCCTCAACGCGGGCACGGCGGCGTCCTCTGCGAGCGCTGCGCCGAGGTCGCGGAGCGCCTCGCGCGCGCGGCGGCGCACGCGACCGTCGAGGGAGCGCTGCGACGCACGCTCGAGCGCGGAGAGCGCGTCGCGCGCACGCAGGTCGCGCAACGCGACGATCGCCGCGATCGCGACGTTGGGGTCGAAGTCGTCGAGTTGGTCCGCGAGGGTCTCCCGCAGCCGGGCGAGGAGCGGCGCGTCCGTCGTGAGCTCGCGCGCGGCGGAGAGCCCGGCGAGCGCGGCGCGGCGGGACGCGCTCGGCACGCCGTAGCGGACGTGCTCGAGAAGGTGCGGGAGCGCGCTTGCGTCGCGCAGCGCGCCGAGCCCGTCGAGCGCCGCGGTGCGGACGACGTCGGACCAGGACGCGCGCGGAAGCGCCGCGACGAGCAACGCGAGGGCGCGATCGTCGCGGGTGCGACCGAGGGCGCGGAGGCGCTCGGATTCGACGAGCCAGCTGCGCTCGTCGCGCGCGAGATCGGCGATGAGGCGGTCGGCGGCGCGGGGCTCGCGAAACGCGCCGAGCGCGCGGGCCAAGGCGCGGCGGACGCGCGGGTCCGCGTCGATGGGCGCGGCGAGCAGCGCGTCGAGCGCCGCTGCGCTGCGGTGCTCGGCGAGCGCGCCGGCACACTCGACGCGCACACCCCAGAAGGCATCGCCTGCGAGCCCTGCCGCGAGCGCGCGCACAGCGTCGCGCGCGTTGCGCTTGCCGAGCGCGCGCGCGGCCCTCCAGCGCGGCGCAGCGCGCTCGTCGGCGGCGAGTTGGGCGACGAGGAGCGCGGTGCCGAAGCCGTTCTCGATGCGGCCCGGCAGCGCGAGTTCCGGATCGACGACGACGCGGGTCGGCGCCGTCGCGCAGGCGAGCGAGTACGTCTCCTTCGCGGCGCGCAGCGGCACGCGATGCCGAACCGATCCAGCGGCGGTCACGACGTCGACGGGGAGCTCGGCTTGGAAGAGCTCACCACGCTGCTCGATCGTCAGCGAGAGCACGCCGTGTTCCCACGTGGCGGAGAGGGCGAGGCTGGGCATGCCGGGCCGCAGGATCCACTGCTCGAAGAAGGCTTCGAGCGAGCGGCCGGTGGCATCCTCCATCGCGCGCAGGAAATCGCGCGTCTCCACGGGTGCGCCGCGGTGGCGCGCGACGTACAGCCGTACACCGCGCCAGAAGGCCTCGTCGCCGAGGCGCTCGCGCAGCGCATGCAGCACGAGGCCGCCCTTCTGGTAGAGGTGCCGGTCGAAGAGGTCGATCGGCGCCGCCCAGCGGTTGTCGACCACCGCGCGCCGGTAGCGCGCGCCGTCCTCCTCGCTCCACGCGTCGAGCCCGTGCTCGAGCTCGTAGAGGTAGCCGTCGCGGCCATCGCAGTGCTCGCGCCAGACGTGCTCGAAGTACGTCGCGAAGCCCTCGTTGAGCCACGCATGCGTCCACTCGCGGCACGTGAGCAGATCGCCGAACCACTGGTGCGCGAGCTCGTGCGCGACGAGCGACTCGGTGTCGACGTCGAGGGCGGCGCGCTCGTCGAGCAGCGCGCGCTCGTACAGCGTCGTCGCGGAGGTGTTCTCCATGCCGCCGAAGATGAAGTCGCTCACCACGACCTGCGCGTACTTCTCCCAGGGGAACGGGAGCGCGAGTTGCCGTGAGAACAGGCGAATCATCTCCGGCGTGCGACCGAGCGAGCGGCGCAGGTGCGCGCCGCTTCCGCGCAGCGCGTAATAAGAGACGGGCAGCCCATCGACCTCGTCGTGCTCTTCCTCGAAGTCGGCGACGGCGAGCATCACGAGGTAGGCGGGATGCGGCTCGGCGAGGCGCCAGTGGAAGGTCGTCGTCGCGTCGGCGTCGTCGGTGCGGGAGACGAGCGCGCCGTTCGAGAGCGCGAAGAGACCGCGCGGGACGGTGACGAGCACGTCCGTACGCGCGCGAACGCCGGGGTGATCGAGGCAGGGGAACCAGTGCCGGTTGTCCTGGTCCTGGCCCTGCGACCAGACCTGCCTGGGCCGGTCGGGCACGGCTGCGTCGGGTCCGAGGAAATACAGGCCGCGCCGCGGCGTGCAGCGCCACCGGATGGTGATCGACGTCCCCGCGCCGTCGCCGACGTCAGCGAGATCGATGGAGAGCGCCTCGCCGTCGTAGCGGAAGGCCGCGCCCCGCGACGCGCCCGCGGCGTCGATCCGCGCGACCTCGACGTCCTCGAAGCCGACGGCGTCGAGCACGAGCGCGCGGGCGTGGGGATCGATGCGGCGCACCGCGAGGGTCGCCTCGCCGGAGACGGCGCGCGCATCGAAATCGAGCCGGACGCGCAGGGTGAGGTGATCGACGGCGAAGCTGCGATCGCGCGCGTATTGCGGGGGATCGCCGGGGAGCGGGAAGGCGCGCGCGCCGTCGGGGCCGAGCATGGCGCCGTGGGCGTGCCCGCAGAGGGCGACGTGGGGCATGGAGCGCGGCAATGTGTGCCGCTGATCCCGCGGAGACAAGGGCGGGCGGGCTCGACCGCAGCACCGCTGCGGGCCGGCGGACGCACCGCTGCGCTCCGACGCGCGCGCTGCTAAGGTGCGCGCGATGTCGTCGCACAGAGGAGCTTCGGGGGACCCGCGCAGCCTGCGGGGTGAGGCTGCGCCGGTCGGCGCCGCTGGCGCCTCTGCCGACGCGCGAGGCGGCGAACGCGATCGCGCCGCGCAAGTTCCTCTCGCGCTCCGCTGGGATGGCGCGACGCCGCCGCCGCAGCGCGCGCCGGACGCGGAGCCCACGCGCTGTCACGCGTGCGACGAGGCGATCGACGGCGAGCCGGCGGGGCACGGCCTGCTGCTCTTCGTCCGGGGCGACACGATCGAGCGCGAGCAACCGCCCCTCTGCGAGCGTTGTGGCCTGGCGATCGGGATGACGGCGCTCTGGGACTTCCTGGACGAAGAAGAGGGCTGAGCGCGCGCAGCGCAGCCGCGGAGTCGGCGCTGAAATCAGCGGCGCGGCGCTGAGAAGAACGATCCGCGGAAGGCCGACGGCGCGTCGACGCGCGGCATCGACGGGCCCGGATCAGCGTTTCGGGAGGGAGCCACCGCCGGTCGCGCGGCCGATGCTGCCGCGGGTGGCTGGGTCGTGTACTCGGGCGACGCGCTCCTCGCCGACGACTCCGACGCGACAGGCGGCGGATCCGCGCGGAACACCGGGGGCATCTCCAGGAGCGCCTCTGCGGGGGAACGGCCGCGGAACCCGCCGGACGGCGCGCTGCGTGGGGGCTCCGCCGACGAACCGAAACGAGCGTCGCTCGGCCGGGCGAGCAGGTGAGTCCGGGATTCGGAGCAGGCTGGCGCGGTCTGCTGCGAGGCTGCGCGAGGAACTGCCGCGCGCCGCCGCGGACGATGCAGCGTTTCCGTCGCGTGGGCCCGATGGCGCGGAGCGCGGGTTCGCGGAGGAAGACGCGCCCCCGGCCGCAGCCGCGACCGACGTGCCCGGGCCGGGCCACCAGCCGACGTCCTCGCGCGCGGGCAGCACGGTGCGCGCGACGCCGTAGCGGCGGCGAGCGGACGAGGCCGGCGGCGGTGCCGGTGGCGCGCTGCCCCAGGGCGCCGGGGTGACCGCGATGGTCGGCCGTTCGACCGACGCCGGCGATGGACGCGCGACGATGCGACCACGCACCTCGCCTTCCCCGCCCGGAGGACGCACGGCAACGACCCCGCGCGGCGGCGGACGCACCGTCACGACACCGCGCGGCTGAAGCGGCGTCCCGGCGCCGCGCGGGCCTGCCACGATCGGTCGTGGCCCTGCGGGCCAGCCGCGCGCGCCATCGTCCCACCAGCGCTCGCACGACGCGCTCGCATCGACCCACCCCGCGGCGCCGGGGCCTGCGACGACGTACCGCGCGAAGCCCGGGTCCGCGAGGTAGACGAGGGGAATGATCACGTAAAGAGGCCCTGCTGCGGGGGCGTAGGCGTATCCCTCGGGGGGCAGCGGCACCCAGCCGACACGGTCGCCACCGACGCGCCACGCCACCCACGCCGCGCCCCACGCCATGTCGGGCGTCCATACCCAGCCGTGCTCCGCGTCGCGCAGCCAGCGGCCGTAGTGGAACGTCGCATAACCCCAGGGAAAATCGGACTCGAAGACCCACCCGACCTCGCTCTCGACCCAGCGCCCGTGGCTCGTGTACGGCACGAACGCGGGCCCGACGATCGCCGGGTCCGGACGCCACGCGAGGCCGACGGTCGGCAGATCGAGCCAAGCGCCATGCGGCGAGAGCGCCTCGAGGAACGGCGCGAGCCCCGCGTAGCGCGGTTGCGCCGGGGCACCGAGGACCTCGACGTGCGAGCCCTGCGCCGAGAGGACCAGCGTCTCCTGCGCGTGCGCTCCGATGGGGAACGCGCACAGCGCGAGCGCGACGACGAGCGTTCCCGTCCAGCATCGGTTCATCGCGGGCCTCCGTGGGTCGAAGCCGGAGCGTGTCACGCCGACAGGCCGGAGGCCGCTCATGCCCGCTCGATGGCAGCGCGAAGCGCCTCGCTGGCGGAGGCGCGCGAGACCGTGCGAGGCTCGCGCGATGACGTCGGATCGCGCATCCCTCTGGCTCCCGCTGGCGCTCTCCGCGCTCTCCCTCGCCCCTGCCGCCTGCGGGGATGACGACGGGCCGGCGCCGCCCCCTGACCCGGCGCTCGACGCGTCGGTCGCGCTCGACGCCGGAGATGACGCGGACGTCGCCGACGAAGCCGTGACGATTCGCTTCGCCGCGCGGGTCGGCTCCGCGAATGCCGCGTGCGGCGCGACCTTCGGAGGCCTCGGGCCGGACGGCTCGCAAGCGGTCACCTTCAACGACTTCCGCTTCTACGTGCATGCGCTCGAGTTGCTGCGCGCGGATGGCAGCAGCGCCGCCGTGACCCTCGACGAGGAATCTCCCTGGCAGGGAGAGGGCGTCGCGCTCCTCGATTTCGAGGACGGGAGTGGCGCGTGCACCTCGGGTACCGCGCTCACGCGCGACGTGGTTCGCGGTCGCGCGGCGCCCGGGCCGTACACGGGCGTGCGCTTCACGCTCGGCGTGCCCTTCGCGCTCAACCACCGCGACGCGTCGCGCGCGGGGGCGCCGCTCAACCTCACCTCGCTCTTCTGGGGCTGGCAGGGCGGCTACAAGTTCGCGCGGATCGACGCGACGAGCGGAGGCGCATCGTTCCTCGTGCACCTCGGCAGCACGGCCTGCAACGGGAGCCCCACGGGTGGCGTCACCCGCTGCGAGTTCGAGAATCGTCCGACCATCACGCTCGATGGTTTCGACCCCTCGAGCGGCGTGATCGTCGCGGACTACGCGGCGCTCGTCGGGACCCTGGACCTGCAGGCGAACAGCGCCGGCACCGCGCCCGGCTGCATGTCGACCGCCTCGGACCCGGAGTGCCGCGCCGTGTTCACGAGCATCGGCCTGCCCTTCGGCACGAGCCCGGCCGCGCAGGACTTCTTCTCCGTCGGGAGTCCCTGAGCCCGTGGCGCCGCGCGGCGCACTCGCGGCCACGCTCGCCCTCGCGCTGCTGTCGGCGTGCGACGAGGCCCCCGCCTCCGCGGTCGATGCGGGAACCGCGGACGCGGGCCCCGTCACGCCGGAAGATGGCTATCCGCTCGGGCTGCCGCCGGGCTATCCGCGCCCCGCGATCCCGCCCGACGAGCCGCTCACGCAGCCCCGCGTCGAGCTCGGGCGCCACCTGTTCTACGACCGCCGACTCTCGGGAAACGGCACGCAGTCCTGTGCCTCCTGCCACGCGCAGGCGCTCGCGTTCACCGACGGGCTCGCGACGTCGGTGGGCTCGACGGGCGAGGCGCACTTCCGCAACGCGATGTCGCTGACGAACGCCGGCTACACCTCGGCGCTCACCTGGGCGAGCCCCCTACACGGCTCGCTCGCGGAGCAGGCGCTGATCCCGATGTTCGGGGAGTTTCCGGTCGAGCTCGGCCTCGCGGGCGGCGAGGACGCGCTGCTCGCGCGATTGCGCGCGGAGCCGCGTTACCAGCAGCCTCTTCCCCGAGGCCTTCGGCGCGGAGCCGGACCCGTTCACGGTGCGCCACATCGTCGTCGCGCTCGCCGCCTTCGAGCGCACGCTCGTCTCCTACCGCTCGCCCTACGACCGCGCGACGTACGGCGGCGACGCGAGCGCGCTCGACGCCTCGGCGCGGCGCGGGCTCGCGCTCTTCTTCGAGGAGCGCTTCGACTGCTTCCACTGCCACGGCGGCTTCAACTTCTCCCAGTCGACGCGCCACGACGGGACGGCCTTCGACGAGACGGAATTCCACAACACCGGGCTCTACGACGTCGACGGGCGCGGCAGCTACCCGGCCTCCGACACGGGGCTCGCGCGCGTCACCACGGACCCGCTGGACATGGGCCGCTTCCGCGCGCCCACGCTCCGCAACGTCGCGCTCACCGCGCCCTACTTCCACGACGGCAGCGCCGCGACGCTCGACGACGTGCTCGACCACTACGCGCGCGGCGGGCGGCTGGTCGCGTCGGGCCCCAACGCGGGCGACGGCGCGAACAATCCGTTCAAGAGCCCGTTCATCCGCCCCATCGCGATCAGCGCGGCGGAGCGCGCGGATCTGCTCGCGTTCCTGCGGTCGCTCACCGACGCGGCGTTCGTCCGCGACCCGCGGCACGCGGACCCGTGGTGAGCGCGAGCCCGCGCGGCATCACGCGCGCTGCGCGAGGATCTGCTCGAGTTCCTCGGCGCGCTTCGGGATGCTCTCGGTGAGGTTCCGCGAGCCGTCGGCGGTGACGAGGATGTCGTCCTCGATGCGCACGCCGATGCCGCGCCACTCGGGGGCGACCTCGGCCGTCGCGGAGATGTAGATCCCCGGCTCGACCGTGAGCACGAAGCCCGGCTCGAGTGGACGCGGCCGGCCGTCGACGAAGTAGCTGCCGACGTCGTGCACGTCCATGCCGAGCCAGTGCGAGGTGCGGTGCATGTAGAAGGGCTTGTAGAGCCCCTTCTCGAGCGCCTCGTCGAGCGGGCCGGTGACGAGACCCAGCTCGATGAGGCCCGCGGCGAGCACGCGCACCGCGGCGTCGTGCACCGCGTCGAGCGTCGCCCCCGGGCGGACCACGGCGATCGCGGCGTCCTGCGCGGCGAGCACGAGGTCGTAGATCGCACGCTGCGGCGCCGTGAACGTCCCGCTCACCGGGAACGTGCGCGTCACGTCGGCGGCGTAGTAGCCGTGCTCGGCGCCCGCATCGATGAGCAGGAGGTCACCCGCCTCGAGGCGGCGGTCGTTCTTGCGATAGTGGAGGATGGTGGCGTTGGGACCGGAGCCGACGATCGATCCGTACGCCGGACGCTCGGCGCCGTGCGCGCGGAAGGCGTGAAGCAGCTCGGCCTCGACTTCGTACTCGAAGGCCCCGGGACGCGCGGCGCCCATCGCGCGGGCGTGTCCGACGCGCGTCGCCTCGACGGCCGCACCCATGGACGAAAGCTCGTGCTCGTCCTTGCGGAGCCGCTGCTCGTGGACGAACACGCCGGGATCGACGAGTTCGTGGGGCGCCGTCACGCCGAGCCGCTGCCGCGCCCGCACCACGGCGATCGCGGCGAGGACGCGGTCGTCGAACGCGCGGTCGCGGCCGATGCGGTAGTAGAGCCGCCGCGTGTTCGTGAGGTACTCGGGGAGGCGCTCGGCGAGCTCGGCGATCGGATACGCCACGTCCGCGCCGAAGCGTGCGACCGCGCCGTCGACGCCCGCGCGCGGACCGTCCCAGATCTCGCGCGCCGGATCGCGAGGCCGCACGAAGAGCACGACGCGGTGCTGAGGGTGGTGCGGCGCGAGCACGAGCACGCTCTCCGGCTCGTCGAAGCCGCTGAGGTAGTACAGGTCGCTCTCCTGCCGGTACTCGTGCTCGACGTCGTGGTTGCGGATGGCGACCGGGGCCGCCGAGAAGACCGCGACGGACGCGGGGCCCATGGACTCGACGAGGCGCGCACGGCGCGAGGCGTACTGGTTCACGCGGCGATTCTTGCGGTCCGCGGGCGGTCAGCGTCAAGCCGCGCGCTCATCGTCCGACCAGCTCGCGGCAACGCTCGAGCGCCGCGGAGGGTGCGCCGCCCAGCTCGGCGAGCGCGGCCTCGACGCCGAGGGCTCCGCCACGCGCAGCGAGGGCGCGGAGCAGCGCGGACGTGCGCGGGTTGCGGAACCAGTCTTCGTCGGCGTGCTCGCGGAGCGCGACGTGCAGCGCGAGCCCGCCGCGTCGACCGCGAAAGCGCGCCGCGCCCGCGCCGGGCGTGAGCGCGACGAGCGTGGCGAGCGAGACCGGGATGCGGGCGCCGCCGAGCGCGCGGCTGAGCCACACGGCGGCCGCCTCGGCGCGATCGGCCGACGGCTGGCCCCGCACGAGCACGACGGCCGCGTCCACGCGCAGCGCGAGCAGTGTGAGGAGCGCTGCGGCGCGCGTGACGTCCTCGAGCGCGCGACCGGTGAGGCCGAGGACCCGCCGGACGAAGCCGCGATCCGCGAGGAGCTGAGCGAGCACCGCGCCGAACGTGCGCGCGACGCTGGCGTCGAGGGGGCGCGCGAGCGCCGGTGGGAGACCGACGGAGCCGAGCGAGAGCGCGAGGGCACGGCCCGTCACGTCGACCGCGGAGAGTTCGGTCGCGAGGCCGTGCTCGACGGTCGGCGCGGCGATCCGGAGATCGTGGGGCGCCGCGAGCACCGCGAGGCGGGCGCGCGGGTCGAGCCCGCCGTGCGCGCCGACGACGCGGACGTGCGCGCCGAGCTCGCGCGAAAAGCCGAGCGGGGCGAGCGATGCGCCGATCCGCCGGAAGCGCGACGCCGACGCGAATTGCCCGTCGAGCGCGGGCGCGCGGAGCGCCGCGAGCACGTCGTGCCAGCGCGGCCCGCCGGGGCTCGGCTCGGCGACGCGCGCGCGCACCGCGGCCGCGACGAGCTCGTTCGCGGCGTCGTCCGTCGCGGCGAGCAGCGCCTCCGCCTCCGTCCGGAGCGCGTCGGGCGCGGGGCCCGCGTCGGGGCGAGACGGCAGCGCAGCGAGCGCACGGGTGCCTTCGGCGTCGGCGAGCGCGCGCGCGTCGAGGAGCCGGGGACGCTGTCGCTCCGCCGCCGCTTCGACCGCCGCGACGCGCGCGCGCGACGGCGCGCGCGGCTCGAGGGGCAGATCGACCACGAGCTCCAGGAGCGGCACCGAGTCCCCGTCGACGCTCACGCGCGAGGACGCCTGCGCACGGAGCGCGTCGCGCGCGGGCGCGAGCGCATGCTCGGCCACGGCGCGCGCGAGATGTCCCGCCATCGCCCCGCCCTCGTCTGGCGAGAGCGCTCCGTCCGCGACGAGTTGCGCGCACGACTCGCGGGCCTCGGCCCCGCGCAGCCAGCCATGCTGCGCCGCGACATCCACAGCGCCCGGCGCGTCAGGCCTTGCGGCCCAGCGTTCGACACGCGCGCGCGCCTCGCCCGCACGCCAGCGCTCGACGGCGTCCCGGAGACGCGAAGCGGGGTGTTCGCCGCGCGGACTCACGAGGCGTTCGCCCCGGCGGTGGACGCAGCGCGCACGGCACCGCGCGGATCCGCCGCGTCGAGCAGCCGCGCGGGACCGAGCGCCGGGGCGAGCGCGTGCGCCTCGCCGAGAATCGCCCCGACCGTGACCTCGGCCGCCGCGAGGCCGAGCGTCATCCCCTGCCCGCCGAGCCCCGCGAGCCACGCGAGGCCCGCCGCGCGTGGATCGCCACCGGCGACCGAGACGCGGTCCGGCGCGAAGGTGCGCAGACAGCTCCAGGCGCGCCGAACGCCCGCATCGGCGAGGCGCGGCGCGAGGGACTCGAGCTTCTCGCCGAGGCACTCGAGCGCGCGCGGCGAAACCGCGGGCACCCCGGGCGCATGCGGCTCCTCATCGCACGGGCTCGCGAGGACGCCGCCCGACTCGCCGCGGAAATACACCTCATCGTCGACCGCCCAGACGACGGGCGCGCGCGCGATGCCGCCTGCGTCGCGCGGCCCAGCGAGCCAGACGAGGTGACGCCGCAGCGCCACGAGCGGCAGGCCGAGCCCCGAGGCGTCCGCGAGCCGCTCCGACCACGCGCCCCCCGCGATCACCACCGCGCCGGCCGCGAGTGTCGTGCCGTCCGCGAGCTCGACCCCCAGCACACGTCCGCGCTCCGTGCGCACGCGCCGCACGTCCTGCACGGTGCGCAGCGCAGCGCCGCCTGCCCGCGCGCTCGACGCGAGCGCAGCCACGATCGCGCCCGTGTCGAGCACGCCGCTCGCCGGCACGCTGAGCCCCGCACGCGCGCGTCCACCGCGGAGCAGCGGCACCGCATCGAGGAGCGCACGGTGATCGACCGACTCGCACGCGAGGCCGCCCGCACGTGCCGCGGCAGCCACGGGCGCGAGTCGCGCGGCGTCCTCCGCGACGAGCAACGCGCCGCGCCGCTCGATCCACGCGTCCCCCTCGAAGAGCACGTCGAGCAGCGCGGCCTGCCGCGCCGCGAGCCGCATGGAGGCCTCGTCGCGCTCGACCGGCAAGAAGATCGCCGCGTTGCGCGCCGTCGCGTGCGACGCGAGCAGCGCCTCACGCTCGAGCAGCACGACGCGCCGCACGCCCGCGCGGACGAGCAGATGCGCGACCGCGAGGCCCGCGAGGCCCCCGCCCACGATCACGACGTCCGCGGCGCGGGCGCTCCCCGTCACGGCCCCTGGACCACGATCCGGTAACCGATGCCGCGGACCGTCACGAGGTGCCGCGGCGCGGTCGCGTCGTCTTCGAGTTTGCCTCGCAGTTGCGCCATGAAGTTGTCGATCGTGCGGGTCGTGCCGTGGTGGTTCGGCCCCCACACGGCCTCGAAGATCTGCTGCCGCGACAGCACGCGCCCCTGCACCGCGAGCAGCGTCGCGAGGATGTCGAACTCCTTGGCCGTCACCTCGACGAGCGCGCCGCCGCGCCGCACCTCGCGGGTCTCGGGATCGACGACCACGTTGCCGAAACGCCAGGCGCGGCTCGGCGCGGCCACGGGCGCCTGCGCGCGCTCGATCGGGAGACGCCGCAGCGCGACACGCACGCGCGCCAGCAATTCCGCGAGGCTGAAGGGCTTGGTGACGTAGTCCTCGGCGCCGAGCTCGAGGCCGAGCACCTTGTCGAGCTCGCTGTTCCGCGCGCTCAGCATGATGACGGGCGTGCGGACCCCGCGGGCGCGCAGCGCTTTCAGCACCTCGAAGCCGTTCGCGTGCGGGAGCATGACGTCGAGGATCAGCAGGTCCCAGCCCTCCAGCGCGCGCGCGACGCCCTGCTCGCCGTCCTCCGCGACGGCGACCTCGTAGCCTTCCGACTCGAGGTTCATGCGCAGGCCGAGCGAGATGGACGGATCGTCCTCGACGACGAGGATGCGCCGCCGTGGACCGCCGAGCTCCATCTCGCTCACGATGCCGGCCCCGCGGCCGGGAGTTGCGAACCCGCGAGCGACTTCACGGGCGCCTGGGGCAGCACGATCGTGAAGGTGCTCCCGCGCCCCGGATCGCTCTCGAGATCGATGCGGCCGCGGTGCGCGAGCACGACGTGCCGCACGATCGCGAGGCCGAGCCCGGAGCCCTCGATCGCCCGCGAGAGGCGCTCGTCGACGCGGTAGAACTTCTCGAAGACGCGCCGGTGCTCGCGACGCGGGATGCCGATGCCGTTGTCGCGCACCCAGAGATAGACGTTCGCCTCGTCCGCGCGCGCACCCAGCACGATCTGCTTGTCGTCGCCCGTGTATTTGTAGGCGTTCGTCAGCAGGTTGAGCAGCGCGTCCTCCATCGCGGCGCGATCCGCGAGGACCTGCGGGAGCCCGCTCGGCACGCGCACGTCGAGCGTCACGCCGCGCCCGACGGTGCTCGCCGCGAAGGCCGTGCGCGCGTCCTCGACGATCGCGGACACGCTCTCGACGTGCAGGTCGTACACGCGCCGCCCCGCCTCCATGCGCCCCCAGTCGAGCAGGCGATCGATGCGCTCGTTGAGGCGCGTCGTCTCCTTCTGGAGGACGGCGATGCACTGCTCGAGCTCCGCAGGGCTCGCCGCGCGCTTCATGTGGAGCATGTCGACGAACATGCGGATCGACGTGAGCGGCGTCTTCAACTCGTGGCTGACCTTCGACACGAAGTCCATCTGCAGCTTCGAGAGGTTGGCCTCGCGGCGCAGGAACACGAGCGAGAGCGTGACCCCGGTGACCGTGCAGCCGACGAGCGCGAGCACGAAGATCCCGAACAACACGTTGAGGTTCGTCTCGTTGAAGACGAGCATCAGGCTGCCGACGACGAGCAGCAGCGCCGTCGGCACGGTGACCAGCCAGATCAGCAGCACGACGATGCGACGGAATCCGCGCCCCTGCGCGGTCGACGTCGTGCCCTGCATCAGCCCGCTGCTCATGGCGACGTTCATAGTACGCGGCCCGGCGCCCGCCAGAGTGCTAGTCTCGGCGCTCGTTCCGCCTCCGGAGGCCCTGCGTGCAAACCCGCCCTCCCCTGCCCGCCCTCGCCCTCGTGCTGCTCGGCGTCGCGACGGCCGCCTCGCCCGGCTGCGCGCACGAAGACGCCGTTGCCCCCGGGCTCGCCGATGTCCTCTTCGAGGGGAGCGCCTCCGACGAGGCGTGGATCGCGCTCGACGAGGCGCCGCTCACCGACGATCCAGCCGCCGCCGGCTGGACCTTCACCCCCACGCGTTGGGCCCGCGCGGGCGCCGCGCCGACCTTCACGTGGAGTTCCTCGCTCGCGGGCGGACGCCACCGCCGCTCGACCCCCGTCGAGCCGCGCAGCGACGACGAGCCCGCGAAGGCGCGCCTCGCCCGCGGACTCTCGGAGCTGCTCCATCCCGTCGCGCACGCGCACCTGCCGCCCGTCACCGGAACCGTCTACCGGCTGGTGTTCACGATCCCCGGCGAGGCCGCGCCGCTCCGCGTGTTCACGACGGATCGCAGCTACACGCCCGGCGGCACCGCGTTCGCCGCGCTCAACCGCGCGACGGGCCCGATCTCGCTCGCGTTCGTCCACGCCTACCTCGCCGACAACCGCGTGATGGAGGGGCCGTTTCGCCTGCCGCCCATCCTCCTCAGCCCGGAGTGAGCGTGCCGCGCACGCGCGCCCATACCGCTGCGCTGGCGCTGCTCGGTGCGCTCGTCGGCGGCTGCGCGGAGCCCGCCGCGTCGACCGCGACCTGGCCCACGGGCCACACGCCGATCCGCGGCGCGGGCCCGCTCGCTTACGTCTCCGACAACGGCTCGGACACGGTGAGCGTCGTGTCGCTCCGCACGATGACGCGGCTCGCGCGCGTGCCGGTCGGCCTCGACGCGGTGCAGCGGGAGGCGCCCCACCACCTCGTCGCCGCGCCGGACCTCGACGCGCTCTTCGTCGGGCTGAGCAACGTCCTGCCGAGCGGCCTCGCTGGATTGCACGCCGAGCACGGCGGCGGGTCACTGCCGAGCTACATCGAGCGGCGCCGCCTCGACGACCTCGCGCCGGACGGCTGGGTGCGCGTCGAGTCGAACCTCGGCGAGCTGCTCCGCGTCCCGGGCACGACGCGCCTCGTGTCGACGCACTTCGACCTCCAGCGCGCGCTCGACACCCTCCGCGAAGGTCGGCCACTCGAGGAGGCGCGCGCCGCGATCGTCGTCGTCGACGCCGTCGCGCTGACGCGTGTGGCGGTGTTGCCCGTCTGCATCGCCCCACACGGCGCGGTCGTCACCGAGCGCGGGCTCCTCGCGGTCGCGTGTTACGGCGAAGACGCCGTCGCGCTCGTCGACGTCGCCGCAGACCCGCCGGTGCTGCGCGCGCGGGTGCCGATCGGGGCCGCGGCGCAGACCGCACCGCCGCCGACCTACGGCCCGTACGCGATGGCCCTCACGCCCGACGGCGCGCGCGCCTTCGTCGGCCTCACCGAAGGCCGCGGCTTCCGCGTGCTCGACCTCGAGCGCGCGGCGATGGTGCCCGGCATGGTCGCCGAGACGCCCGGCGCGGCGTTCTTCGGGGCGTTTTCGCCGGACGGCGCGATCTTCTACGGGCCGACCCAGCAGCTCGACGCGCTCGTCGCGCTCGACACCGCGACGCTCACGACGCGCGCCAGCGTCACCTTCGACCTCGCCGTCTGCGTCGCCCCGCACGTCGTCGCGCACGTCGCCGCGATCGACGCGCTCGTGCTCGTCTGCGAGGGCGATCACGCCTCGCCGGGGACACTCGTCACGCTCGATCCCGCGACGCTCGAGGTGCGCGATGTCGTCGAGGTCGGCGTGTACCCCGACGGCCTCAGCATCGTCGACGGAGCGGACGGGTGACTCCTCGCGCAGGCGCGCTGCTCACCGTGGCGGCGCTCGTCGTGGCGGCGCACGTCACCGCGTCGTGCGCGCCCCCGAGCCCCGCAGAGCGCGGCGAGGCGCTCTTTTCCGAACCGGGTCTCTCGGACTCGCCGTCGAACGCGATGTCCTGCGCGACCTGCCACGCGACGGGCGCGGTCCCCGCGGGGTGGCTCCCGGTCGGCGGTACGCTCGCAGGCGTCACCGGCCGCCCGAGCTTCTTCGGCGGCGGCGAGCCCGATCTGCGCGCTGCGATCAACTTCTGCCTGCGCCGCTTCATGCGCGCGCCGGCGCGCGAGCCGCTCGCCGCCGACGACGCGCGCGGGCTCGATCTCCTCAGCTACCTCGACAGCCTCGAGGGGCCGGCGGACGCAGTGCCCTTCACGCTCGGCGACCTCGCAGACGACCTGCCCGACGGCGACGCGGCGCGGGGCGCGTCGACCTGGGCAGACGCGTGTCGAAGCTGCCACGGCGCGCCGTCCACGGGCGCGGGCCGCCTCGCGTCGTACGTCACGCGCGTACCGGACGAGACCATCCTGGAACATGGCAACGACGCGCGGATCCGGACCATCGAGAAGGTGCGCAACGGCCAGTTCTACGGGGCTGGCGGCGAGATGCCGCCCTTCTCGATGGAGCGACTCTCGGACGCACAACTCGCGGACGTGCTCGCCTTCCTGTCGCTCCCGCGCTGAGGGTGCGAGCGCACGGTCACGGAAGCGCCAGCGCACGCCAGAGCGCGGGCGCGCGCCAGTTGATGCTGACCGGGAGGCCGAGCGCACCGAGGCGCGAGGCGTGCGCCTCGAGCGCCGCGCGGGGGTCGGACTCGGCGCGCAGATCGACGTGCGGCTTGCCGAACAGCCGCACGCGCGCGGCGTCGATGCGGCGATCGCGGCGCAATGCGGCGAGAAACCCGGGTACGTGCGCGTCGGGCGGGCGCCCGCCGATGCCGCGCGCGTCGAGGCCGCCGTTGCACCAGAGCCACACCGTGTGTCCGCCCTCCCCCGCCGGGACGAGCGTCGCGAGCACGTCGAGTGCGCGCGCGCGGTCGGCGGGAACACCGAGGTCATAGCGCTCCACGGCGAGGTCGCCGTCGCGGAGGCGCCGCCGGTAGATGGCTGCACGCGCGAGCGACACGGCCGCCGCGGGCAGCGCGCGCCCGGCGACCTCGAGCCCCTTGCCCTCGTCGGCGATCTCGTGGGGATTCGGGTGCTCGACGCCGATCGGGATGATCCGGGCGCGCGCCGCCCCGAAGTAGCGCGCGTCGCTCGCCGCGATGCGCTCGGCTCCGGCCTCCGCGACGGCCGCTCCCCCCCGCGGTGCGGCCTCCGCGAGCGCATGCACGTCGGCGCAGAGTTGCAGCAGCGTCCGGCGCGCGTTCTGCGCCCGCAGCGCGTCGGCGCCGCGTGAGGCCTCGAAGAGCCGCTCGCTCGGGGGAAACACGCCGAACGCGTCCTCGAGCGTGCGCGGCGCCATCCACGCCGCGTCGTCGTCGAGCGGCGCGCAGAACGGCCCGCGCAGCGACCGCCCGGCGAGCGCCTCGCCGGTCGCGACGGTGACCCACGACGGCGGCAGCATCACGGCATACGGCGCGCCGTCGATGGGGTGATCTTGCTGCGAGAAGAGCGCGTCGCGCAGCGCGAAGATCCCCGCCGTCCGCGGCGCGAGCGCCCGCCAGCGCGCGGCGACCTCCGCGCCCGTGAGCGTGAAGGTTCCGTCGTCGCGCCGCGCGCCGCGGATCGCCTCGTTGTTCGCCTCGTAGCGGAGGTTCTTCGCGAGGCGCGGCTCCGGCCACGCGACCCGCGGCACGAGCGTGTCCCAAGGCGCGGAGAGCGTGACGTCGTCGGCGTCGCCGGCCGGCAGAAGCGGCGGCGAGATCGGCTCGGGGGAGAGTTGCGGCAGCGGCGCGGCGCGATCGGACCATAGCGCCACGCGGCATGTGGGTCGGCGCCTCGTCGCCCGCACGCGCGCGCCGCTCGGTCGCAGGCGCAAGCGCACCGGGCGGGGACGCCACGGCGACGCGTGGCGCGTTCTCGACGGCGCGACACGCGGCGAGCGGGCCGGTCGAAAGCAGCGCCGCGAGACACGTGCACGCGCGCAGGAACCGCCTCGCCCCGCGCGCCGTCACGCTCGCGCGTCGCCTTGCGCGAGGGACGCGGCGACACCGTCCCAAAGCCGGATCCGCGCCTGCACCGATGCGTCGGCCGCCGCCGCCGCACGGGCCGCGCGCGCCGGGTCGCCCGCGCAGAGCGACTCGACGAGCACGCGCGCCGCGGGACCGTGCGCATCCCCGTCGAGGTGGATGTGCCGCGAGAGGTAGTACCGCAGCCGGTCGGAGGGGTGCTGCGCGCCGTCGAGCGCATCGAGCAGCGCGCGGAACATGTCGGGGATGATGTCCTCGCGGCCATGGAAGAACGCGGCCGCGACCTCCTCCGTCGTGCCCTCCGCGGCGAGCGACAGCGTGAACGACACGAACGCCGCGACGTGCGCCGGCACGCCCGCGGCGTCGAGCGCACGCGCCGGCGGGGCCCCGTCCGCGAGCGCCGCGAGGAACGTGCGGATCGCCCCCGTCGAGGCCCCGCACTGCCCCATCGCAGCGAGGTAGAGTTCGAAGTGCGAGACGTGGCCGCCGAGGCCGTCTTCGTCGGACTCCTCGGCGAGCACGATCTCGTTGATCAGGCGCGCATGCGCGGCGCGCGCAGGCGGCGTCCACGGGTGCCCGAGACCGGTGAGGTCCCGCTGCAGACGCTTGAGCAGGCTCATGAAGTCCCACACCGCGAAGACGTGCGCCTCCATGAAGCCGCGCACGGCCTCGGGGGTGCGGAGCGAGTGCGGGAGCGGATGGTCGAGGAGCGCGGCGCGGAGCGAAGCGGAGGCGGGGATGTTCATGGCCGTGGGGGCGTTCGTGGCGCCAGCGCGCCGCCGCTTCCATCCCCGCGCGGCCCGAAAACAACCAGCGAACGGCGCCTCCGCGTGCGCAGACGCACGAGCGCGAGCACGCCCGCCGCGGCCGTCACCACGAGTCCGCCCGGGCCACGCGCGCCACGCCCGGCCACCGAGCAACATCCGCCCGCCGCGCCGACCGCCGCCGCGCGGCCCGCGTCGCGCGACGCCGCACCGCCCGCGTCGATCACGCCCGCGTCCGCACCGCCTCCCGCATCCGCAGGCACCCCTGCGTCGACGGCGCCGCCCGGGTCGAACATCGCGCGCAGCGCGGGGAAGCGCGGCCCACACAAGGCGGTCACCGGCGAGTCGGGCGCGCACTCGGGCACGCCCGCGATGAACTTGAAGCGCAAGACAGGCTCGAAGGTCGCGCCGCGATCGCGCGAGCGCCCCAGCGTGAAGCCGTCGACGTAGTCGTTGCCGCACGCCCAGAGCTCGTCCCCGCGCAGCGCGAGGCAGTTCACGCGCTCGATGCCGCCCGACACGGGCGCGAACGTCTCGCCGCGATCCGTGGAGCGATGGAGGCCGCGCACGTCGCTGCCGGCGTAGACGGTCGCGCCGTCGTCGGAGCGCGCGAAACCGCGCAGGAGCGGCATGCGGAGCACCTCGCGAAACGTCGCCCCGCCGTCGTCGCTCACGAGCAGGCGGTCGTCCGGGTCGCCCGACACGCGCAGGTAGACGCGGTCCGGGTCGACCGGATCGACCGCCGAAATGAAGATGTTCTTGTCGCGCTGCACGCCCGTGAGTTCGAGCGCGAACGCGAAGCGCTCCCACGTGAGACCGCCGTCGCTCGAGCGAAAGACGAACGGCGCGCGCGGCGCGGTGGAGGTCGGCGGGACCGCGCCGGTGAGGTAGAGACGCGACGGTGCGGAGGGGGCGACCTCGATGGTCTCGAAGAGGATCGAGGCCTCGAACGGCGCCCCCACGGGCGTCCACGTCGCGCCGTCGTCATCGCTGCGCCAGGGCTGGTTCTCGCGCCCGCCGCTCGAGGTGAGCGCGTAGGCGCGGTCGACGTTGGAGGGATCGACGCAGTTGTCGATGACGACCGCGGCGCCGAGCGTCGCGTCCGGCTTCGTGAAGCTGCAGTCGTCGGGCGTGCCCCGGTGCAACCCCGCGAAGAGCGAGACGAGCGTCGAGCCATCGCCCATCCGCGCGATCGGCGGGTCCTCGGTCCGCCGGAACTCGAGCGCCTCCTCGCACACCCACGACCAGGTCGCGCCGCCGTCGTGCGTGACGACGAGCCCGAAGGTCGTCCGCGCGCTGATCACGCGCGCGTCGCGCGGGTGGAAGACGATCTGACTCGACTGCGGGAAGCGACCATTCGCGAGGGCGCGCGGCGCCGCGTCGAGCACGGGAAGCGCGAGCGAGAACGCGAGCGCGAGCGAGGCGGCGAACGGGCGGGGCATGCGGCGCACAGCCTAGCAGCGGCGGCACGACGCAGGACGGCGCGTGCTAGCGTCCCGACTCACGATGACCCTCGGCAAGAAGATCGCGTTCCTCGGCGCGGGAAACATGGCGGGCGCGCTCATCAAGGGCCTGCTCGGCGCCCGCGCATGCACGCCCGCGCAGCTCCTCGCCACCGACGTCCGCGCGGACCGTCTCGCGCAGCTCGAGCGTGAGCACGGCATCGCGACGAGCGCGGACAACGCGCACGCCGCCGCGTGGGCCGACGTCGTCGTGCTCGCGACGAAGCCGCAGGTCTTCGACCGCCTCCTCACGCAGATCGCGGGGGCCGTCCGCCCCGGCAGCCTCGTCGTCTCGATCGCCGCGGGCGTGCCCGCGAGCGCGATCGAGGCGCGTCTGCCGCCGGGCACGCGCGTCGTGCGTACGATGCCGAACACGCCCGCGATCGTCGAGGCGGGTGCGACCGCCATCGCCGCGGGCACCCACGCGACGGCCGACGACCTCGCCGTGACGAAGGCCATCTTCGCGAGCGTCGGCGTGGTCGTGCAGCTCGACGAGTCGCTCGTCGACGCGGCCACGGGGCTGAGCGGCTCGGGACCGGCATACATCTTCCTGATCATCGAGGCGCTCTCGGACGCCGGCGTGAAGGTCGGCCTCCACCGCGACTCCGCGCAGCTCCTCGCCGCGCAGACCGTGCTCGGCTCGGCGAAGCTGCTGCTCGACACGGGCGAGCACCCCGGCCGCCTCAAGGACATGGTCACCTCCCCGGGCGGCACCGCGATAGCCGGGCTGCACACGCTCGAGGCCGGCGGCCTGCGCACGACGCTCATCAACGCCGTCGAGGTCGCGACGCGACGCGCGCAGGAGCTCGGCGAGCAGACGGCCGCGAAGCTCGGGCGCTGAGGCGCACGCGCGGGCCGCACGGCGCCGCCGTGCGCACTCGACCTCAGCGCGGCGCGACGCGGCGTGTGCCGAAAATCGCAGTCCCGACGCGCACATGCGTCGCGCCCGCCGCGATGGCGGCCTCGAGGTCGCCGCTCATCCCCATCGAGAGCCCGGCGACCCCGCAGCGCGCCGCGAGCGCCGCGAGCGCGTCGAAGACGGACCGCGGCTCCATGTCCGCCGGCGGGACGGTCATCAGGCCATGGAGCCGCAACCCCGGCGCCGCGCGGACCACGTCGAGCACCGCGGGCAGGTCCTCGGGCGCGCAGCCGCTCTTCTGGGGCTCGGCCGCGACGTTCACCTGCACGAAGACGTCGAGCACGCGCCCTTCGGCCTCGGCACGCTCGGCAAGCGCCGCCGCGAGCCGCGCGGAGTCGAGCGACTCCACGGTCGCGCCCACGCGCGCGACGTCCCGCGCCTTGTTGCGTTGCAGGTGCCCGACGAAGTGCCAGCGCACGTCCCCGAGATCCGCGCACGCGGCGGCCTTCGCGACGAGCTCCTGCACGTAGTTCTCGCCGAACACGCGCTGCCCCGCCGCGTACGCCGCGCGCACCGCCGCGACCGGCTGCGTCTTCGAGACGGCGACGAGCTCCACCGCGTCGGGCGCGCGCCCTGCGGCCACGCAGGCCGACGCGATGCGCGCGCGCACGGCCCTGAGCGCGGCGGCGATCTCGGCGACCTGCGCGTCGTCGGGCGCGTCCGTCACGGCCACTCCGCGAGCAGGCCGGCGTCCGCGAGCAGCGCGAGCACCTCCGCCGCCGGGAGCCCGACGACGTTCGTGTAGGAGCCCTCGATCCGCGTGACGAGCCCCGCGCCGAGGCCCTGCACCGCGTACGCGCCCGCCTTCCCGTCGCCGTCTCCCGAGGCGACGTAGCGCGCGATGTCCGCCTCCCCGAGCGCGCGGAACGTGACGCGCGTCGTCGTCTGCGACTCGGCGACGACACCCGTCGGACGGCGCACGAGCGCGACCGCGGTGACGACCTCGTGCGTGCGCCCCGAGAGCCGCGCGATCATCGCCGCGGCGTCGCCTGCGCTCACGGGCTTCTCGAGAACGTCGCCGTCCACGACGACAATGGTGTCCGCGCCGAGCACGACGACGCCCTCCGCGAAGCGCTGCGCGACGTCGCTCGCCTTCGCCGCTGCGAGCCGTCGCGCATACGACGCGGGCGCCTCGTCGGGCGCGCGCCGTTCGGGGATGCCGCTGCCCTCGACGAGGTGCGCAAGCCCCAGCGTCGCGAGCAGCTCGCGGCGGCGGGGCGAGGAGGAAGCGAGAACGAGCGTCGCGGTGAGTGTCGGCATCGCGCCTCAGCCCCGCGCGCGCCCGTCGAGGAAGCGACGGTAGCGCCGCACGTACGTGCGGCTGACCTGCTGCGCGTCGAGGTGCAGCAACTTCGCGATCTCCGCCACGAAAGCCCCGCACGTACACCACGGCCGGGAGCGCGCTGAAGTCGTCGTCCTCGAGCGCGCGCAGGTGCGGCACGCCGATCTTCGTCGTGCTGCTCACGTCCTTCAACTCGACGCCCTGCGACTCGCGGACGGCGCGGAGCAGCGCGCCGTTGAACTCGGTGTCCGGGTTGATCTCGGGGCGCGGCGGCAGCGGCTCGCGCTGCGCGTCGGTCGGGGCTGCGCCGCGCTCGGGGACGACGTCCTCGGGGAAGACGCCGAGCTCGTACGGGCGGCGACGCGCGGGGTCGAGGAGCACGTCGTAGGCCTCGTCGAGGCGCACGCGCAGCGCGAGCAGCTCAGCCTTGTCGAAGAGGCCGTAGCAACAGAGCGCGTCCAGCGCGAAGACCTCCTTCGCGCGCTTGTAGGCGCGGCGGATCTCTTCGTCCGTCGCGCCGCGATCGACCTCGAGCAGGTCGTGGTGCGAGCCCGCGGGCACCGTCCGCAGCGGACGCGCGCGGCCCTTCGACTCGAGCGCGAGGATGCGCCGCGCGATCTTCTCGATGCTCTTGCTCGCCTTCGTCCCCGGGCTCTCGACGAGCAGCGGGCGCAGCGTCCGCACGCACGACCAGACCGTGTCGTCGTAGTCGATGTGCCCGAGGTAATCGATCTCGAGCCCGAAACGCCGGTACACCGCGCTCCGCAGGTGATCCCCGAGCTCGAGGTCGCCGCGCACGCGGGTCTGGTTGAGCACGATGCGCGGCACGAACGTGGCCATCTCCTGCCGCACGAGCGCCGCGAGTGGATCGCCACGCCCCTCGAGATCGCGCAGCAGATCGAGCGGCGCGGGCGCGCCGCCGAGCTCCTTGAGCCGCGCGAGCAGCGCCAGCCGCACCTCGCGCGACGGGGCCGCGAAACGGAGCCGCCGCGCGAACGCGCCGCGGATGAATCGGTACGTGTTCTCGATCGCCGTCGGCTCGGGGAGCGTCAGGTAGATCGCGAGGTCGCAGTGCAGCGTGAGATCGAGCAGGGAGCTCACGGTGCCGGCGCCGAGATCCACGACGAGGTACTCGGCCTCCGTCGCGCGCAGCCCCTCGAGCAACCGCGCGCGGCGGACGGTGCGGATGCCGCCGGTCGCCGGCCGATCGAGCCCTGCGCGCATCAGGCGCAAGCCCGGCACGGGCGTATCCACGACGGGGCCGAGCGGCCCGTCCGTCGCCGAGGTGCGCGGCCGCTCGACGCCGAGGCAGGTGTGCGCGTTGGCGCCGCCCGCGTCCGCGTCGACGACGACGACCTGCCGGCCGATCGTCGCGAGGTAGAGCGCGAGGTTCGTCGCGAACACCGTCTTGCCGACCCCGCCCTTCGCGCCGCTGACGACGAGGATGCGGCGCGGACGCGGTCGAAGCCGCGGCGCACCGGCACCCGGCGCGGCGGGCAGGGGCGCAGGCGCGTCCACCCCCTGCACGTCGTCGTCGCTTTCGGCCATCAGGGCCGATGTATCAAGGCACACCGGGGCACGCAATGCGCGCGCCCGGCGGTGTCGCATCCCGCGCGCCCTCCTGCGCCACGCACGAGGCGCGCGCCCACGTCGGGTTCAGGCCGCGCAAAACGGACGCAGCGCCGCGAGCCACGCCGCGGCCGACGGCGGACGCGACGCCGCGCTCTTGCCGAGCGCGCGCGCGAGCAGCGCATCGAGGCCGGGCGGCACGTCGCGGCGGAAGACACGCAGCGGCGCGGGCGAATCCGCCCGGATCTGCGCAAGCAGCGCGGGCAGGTCCGGCGCGTCGAAGGGCCGCAGCCCCGCGATCATCTCGTAGAGCATCACGCCGACCGCGTAGAGATCGACGGCGGGATCCGCGCCGCGCGAGCCCGCGAGTTGCTCGGGACTCGCGTAGTGAGGCGTGGCCATCGTCCGCCCCGCGGGCGTCAGCTCGGAGCGGCCCCGCGCCTCGACGAACGTCGCGATCCCGAAATCGCAAAGCTTCACGAAGTCGGGCTCCGCGTCGCGGACCGCGAGGAGCACGTTCTCGGGCTTCAGGTCGCGGTGCACGACGCCGCGCGCGTGGACCGCGCCGAGCGCCTCGAGCAGCTGCCGCGCGATCCCACAGGCGCGGGCGACCTCGAGCATCGGCTCGGCGCGGAGCCGCGCGTGGAGCGTCGTGCCCCGCACGAGCTCCATCACGAGGAAGGGCGCGCCGCCGTCGTCGCGTCCGATCGCGTGTACCCCCACGACGTGCGGATGACCGGCCTGCGCCGCCGCGCGCGCCTCGCGTTCGAAGCGCGCCCGCACCACGGCATTGGCGCCGAGCTCCGCGTGCACGAGTTTGAGCGCGACGCGATGACCGTCGCGGAGGTGGTCGGCTTCGTAGACGCGCGCCATGCCGCCCTGCCCGAGCAGTCCGCGCAGCCGATAGACCCCCGCGATCACGCGCCCGCTCTCCGGCCCCGCACTGCCGCCGGACCCACCCGCGGCGATGCCGGGCGCAGGGTCCTCGCGCCCATCGACCGCGATCCGCTCCTCGTTCGACATCCGCGTTCGAGCGTATCCCAGCGGCGCATCCCCACGCGACGAAGGTTCACCGCGGCGCATCCTGCGCGGGCCCGTCTCCGCGCGTCAGCGCAACGCCCGGAAGCGCTGCGCGATGAGGCGCGCACCATGCCCGACACCCCGCGCGCCTCGCTCCGCCTCCCGTCCCTCGTGCCCCTCGTCGCGTTGCTCTCGATACCCACCGCCTGCCTCGAGCCGCTCGCCCTCGACCTCCGCGACCCGCCTCCGACGGACGCGTCCAGGGCGAGCGACGCCGCGCCGACGCGCGCGTCGATCGGCGCGCTCACGGTTCGCGACGCGCGGGGCGGGCCACGTCCGCCGCTGCAGATCCCGAGACGACCTCGCCTGCACCTCGCCCATGCGGGTGTGCTCGCGGCCGCCGAGACCAGCGTGCTGCTCCTGCGCGGCGCCCCCGACGACGACTTGCTCGCCGACCTCGCGACGGCGCCGCTGCGCGGCGACACACTCGCTCGCGCGATCGCCTCCGACGTCACGGCCGACGCTGACGCGCTCGTCGTCACGCCGCGCGACGCGCTCGAGCCGGGCGCGCCGTACACGCTGGCGGTCACGGGCTGGCTCGCCGACGCCGACGGCATGCGCGCGCTCGGTGTCCCGCGCGCTTTCGGACTGCGCGTCTCCGCCTCCCCCGACGACGGGGCGGCCCGGATCGACAGCTGGCCCCCGGACGGCGCCCCCGCGGTCGGCGCGAACCTGCCGCTCCTCGCGACGCGCTTCGACGGACGCGTCGTCGGCGCCGTCGACGCCGTCTTCCTCGCGGACGCCGCCGGCGTGCCGGTGCCCGCGGAGACGCGCGACGTCCCCTGCGAGACGCTCGGCTGGGGCGGCGCACACTGTGTCGCCGTCGTCCCGCACGACGCGCTCGTCGGCAGCGCGCGCTACGCGCTCGTCGCGGGCGACGGTCTGCGCGACAGCACAGGCGCTGCCCTCGGCCGCAGCGACGCATGGTTCACGACGGCCCCCGACCCCGACACGACCTCGCCGGCACCGCTGCCCGACGCGGTCTGCGCGTCCGACGAGACCGCGCTCGCGGGCGGCTGCGCGCTCGTCGACGACGGGAGCGTCACGCTCCGGATCCGCGCCGCTGAGGCCGTGCGCGCGTTCCTCGCGCTCGACGACGGACGCACCCGCCACGCGGCGGGCGTCGTCGCGCCGCGCGGCACGGCGTCGCTCGCGCTGCGCGGCCTCCCGCCCGACACCGCGCACCGGGCCATGCTGCGGCTCGTGGACGCGGCGGGGCTCGAGCACACCGAGACCTTCGACGTCGCGACGAGCCCGCCGCTCGCGACTCTCGCGATCACCGAGATCCGCGCCGACGCGCGCGGCGCCGAGCCCCGTCAGGAGTACGTCGAGGTGGTAAACTTCGGCGCCGTGCCCATCGATCTCCAAGGGTTCACGCTCGCCGACCGCGCAGACGCCATCGGCGACGTGATCCCGCGCGCCTTTCTGCTGCCCGCCGGCGCGCGCGCATTGCTCGTCCCGGACGCGTTCGACCCCGACGATCCGACCGACGACGCACCGGCGCCGGGCGTACTCCTCGTCGCGCTCGACGGCGCCCTCGGCACAGGCGGCCTCGCGAAC
This sequence comes from Polyangiales bacterium, assembly GCA_964202905.1. Lineage (GTDB taxonomy): Bacteria > Myxococcota_A > Polyangia > Polyangiales > JADJQN01 > CAIUAC01. The sequence continues at coordinate 162,452 of CAXNJO010000007.1, read as the reverse complement.
ACGGGCGAGCCGCTCTTTCTCCGCGACGCGCTCGGGCGGCGCGTCTCCGCCGCGCCCGCGCTCGCCGCGCCCGGCCCGGGCATCTGCATCGTCCGCGTGAGCCTCGACCCGCGTGACGGCGCACTCGCGGCCTTCCGACCCGACGCGCTCGGCGGCTGCACACCTGGGCTCCCGGATCGCGTCGCGGCGCCATGAAGATCACGCCCCCCGCGCGCGACGCGAGGCCTGCACTCGGCGAGCAGCTCGTGCAGCTCACGGTCGAGGACGTCGTCTTCCGTAGCGATGACGGGCGTTTTGCCGTCGTGCGGGGCCTGCGCGAGCCGGACGGCGGCGCGCTCACCGCCGTCGGCGACCTCGGCCAGGTCGCGATCGGCGAGACGCTGCGGCTGCGTGGTCGGCCGACGACCCATGCCGTCCACGGCACACGTTTCCAGGTGAGCGCGTTCACGCCGGTCCTGCCGTCGAGCCGCGCCGGGGTCGCGCGCTACCTCGGCTCCGGCCTCGTACCCGGCGTCGGCGCCGCGCTCGCCGAGCGTCTCGTCGCCCGCTTCGGCGACCAGACCCTCGACGTGATCGCGACGCAGTCCGCGCGGCTCCGCGAGGTGAGCGGGATCGGCGCGCGGCGCGCGAAGGACATCGCGGAGGCGGTGCGCGGACGCCGCGACGAGGCGGAGGCGATGTCGTTCCTGCACGCGCTCGGGCTCGGCCCCGCGCTCGCGCGCCGGCTGCTCAAACGCTACGGCGACCGCACCGCGCAGGTCCTGCGCGAAGACCCGTACCTCGTCGCCGAGGAGGTGCGCGGCGTAGGCTTCCGCACCGCCGACCGCATCGGCCGCTCGTCGGGGATCGCGCCGGACGATCCGCGCCGCGCGGCCGGCGCCACCCTCCACCTCGTGGCGCGGAGCGCCGATGAGGGCCACGTCCATTCGGACGTACGCACGCTCGCCGCCGAGGCCCACGCCCTCGACGTCCCGGCGGCGCTCATCGCCCCTGCGATCGAGGCGCTCGCCTCGCGCGGTATGCTCGTCGTGGATGCAGACGCCGTCTACGCGCCCCCGCTCTTTCACGCGGAAGTGCGCGCCGCCCTCGCCCTCGCGCGGCTCGCTCCCGCGCGCGACGAACCGCGCGGCGTCGAGGACGCCGTCGCCCGCGCCACCGAAGGCAGCGCGCTCTCGGGCGAGCAGCGCGGGGCGATCGTCACCTCCTTTCGGGGTGGTCTCGTCGTACTCACCGGCGGACCTGGAACGGGCAAGACGACGACGGTGCGCGGGCTGGTCCGCGCGCACGAGCAGCTCGGCCACCGCGTGCTGCTCGCCGCACCGACGGGACGCGCCGCGCGTCGCCTGAGCGAAGCCACGGGGCGCGAGGCCCGCACGCTCCACCGCCTGCTCGAGTGGAACCCGCAAGAGGCCGCCTTCGCGCGCGACGCGGAGTCTCCGCTCGACGCCGAATTGATCCTCGTCGACGAGGCCTCGATGCTCGATCTGCAGCTCGCCGACAGCTTGCTCGACGCCGTGCCGCCGCGCGCGACGCTGGTGCTCGTCGGTGACGTCGATCAGCTCCCGCCCGTCGGGGCGGGCCAGCCGCTCCGCGCCCTGCTCGCGAGCGGCGTCGCGCCCGTGGTCCGGCTGCGGGAGGTGTTTCGACAGGCGCAGCGCTCGCGCATCGTCGGGGGCGCCCACGAGGTGCTCCAAGGGCGCCCTCCCACGCCGAGCGCGCCTGGTGCGCGCGGCGACGGAGAGCTCTTCGTCATCCGCGCGACGGAGCCGGCGGCCATCGCCGAGAAGGTGGTCGAGGTCGTGCGGCGCATGCAGACGTCTTACGGCCTCGACCCGGTGCGCGACGTGCAAGTGCTCGTGCCGATGCGTCGAGGGCCGGTCGGCACCGAGGGCCTCAACGCGCTGCTCCAGGACGCGCTCAACCCGCAGCCCGGCGCGCGGCCCGGCGCCTTCCGACCAGGCGACAAGGTCATGCAGCTCCGCAACGACTACGAGCGGGACGTGTTCAACGGCGACCTCGGTGAGGTCCGCCGGATCGCGGCGGGGACGACGTGGGTGATGATCGAAGGGCGCGACGTCGCCTACGCCGCGGACGACCTCGAGGACCTCACGCTCGCGTACGCCTGCACCGTACACAAGTCACAAGGCAGCGAGTTCCCGGCGGTCGTCGTCGTCCTCGCGGGCGCGCACCACGTCCTGCTCGAGCGCGCCCTGCTCTACACCGCGATCACCCGCGCGAAGCGGCTCGCGGTCATCGTCGGCGATGCGCGCGCCCTCGCCCGCGCTGCGAGCCGCACCGAGTCGAGCCACGTCCGGAGCCGCCTCGACGAGCGCATCCGCGAAGCGGCGATGCGGCAGGCGATGGCCCGCTGAGCACGGCCAGGCACGCGCCCCGGCGGCCGCGTTCAACCCGCGCGCGCCAGGTCCCTACCCGTCGAAGGCGCGCACGACGCCGTCGTGGAACGCGGGGCGGAAGCCCTTGATGCGCTCGTTGGCCCGGCTCGGGTGCACGCGGTTGGTCAGGAGCACGACGACGAGGTCGCGCGTCGGATCGCACCAGATCGACGTGCCCGTGAAGCCGAGGTGCCCGAAGGTCTCCGGCGAGAGGCGCCGGCCGGCCGTGCTTCCCTCCGCGCTCTTCCCGTCCCAGCCGAGCCGGTACGTGCTCCCAGGGCGCGGTGCCAGCGCTTCCCGCAGCAGCGCCTGCGGAAGAAAGTCGGAGCGACCCGCCTGCGCGTCGAGCACCGCGCGCCCGAGCGTCGCGACGCCGTGCGCGCTGCCGAACAGCCCGGCGTGCCCGCTCACGCCGCCGAGGGCCGCGCAGTTCTCGTCGTGGACCTCGCCGCGCGCGATGCGGCCGCGCCAGTCGCAACGCTCCGTCGGGGCGGCGCGCTTGACGAGCGAGGCGCGGCGCTCCGGCGAGAGCGCGCTCGCGAAGTAGACCTCGTCGGTGATCCCGAGCGGCTCGGTGACCTGCGCGGCCATCACCCGATCGAGGGGCTGCCCCGCCGCGCGCGCGACCACCTCGCCCGCGAGGATGTACCCGAGGTCGCTGTAAATGGCGGCGCCCTTCGTGGCGAGCGCGCCCTCCTCGGGGCGGCGCGAGGCCTCGCCGATGATCCAGCGACGCGCGGCGGCGGTGCCGGGATCGTGCGGGACGTCGAGGTACAGCCCACCCCAGGCCGCGAGCCCCGAACGGTGCGTGAGCAGCTGCTCGAGCGTCGCGGCCCCGCCGTGCCCCCCGCGCGTGTCACTGACCAGCAGATCGACGCGCGTGCCGAGCGCGAGGGTGCCGCCCGCGACGAGGCGGAGGGCGGCCGTCGCGAGGAAGGGCTTGGTGAGCGACGCGAGATCGTAGGGCGTCCGCGGCTCGACGCGCGGGGCCCCCTCGTGCAGCCGCCCCGCGCACGCCTCGGCGTAGATCGCCGCGCCCGATGCATCCCGCCAGGCGAGACAGGCCGTCGCGCCCGGAAACACCGTCCCGGCGACCCCCGCCTCGAGGAGACGGGTCGCCTCGATGCGGACGCGTTCGTGCCTTGCGTTCCCCAAGCGCCACAGCCCTTGTACGGTCTACCGGACCCGGCCCCCGTCCGTCTACCCCGAAAGCGCCTACCCCCGTGAAGATCCTCCCCCACCTCACCGCCGATCTCCCGGGCATCCCCGGCCGAATCCGGGCCACCGACGAGGATTTCGTCGTCGACGAAGCGCCGGCGTACGCGCCGTCCGGCGCGGGCGAGCACCTCTATTTGCACTTCGAGAAGCGCGGCCTGACCACGCCCGAGGCGATCCGCCGCATCTGCCGCGCGCTGGGTGTCGAGCCGCGCGCCGCCGGCTACGCCGGGCTCAAGGATCGGCACGCCGTCACGCGTCAGTGGATGAGCGTCCCCTGCCGTGACGACGCGCGGGCCGCGGCGCTCGGCGAGACGGTCGAGGGCGTGCGCGTCCTCGCCGTCGCGCGGCACGGCAACAAGCTCCGCACGGGGCACCTGCGGGGCAACCGCTTCGTCCTGCGCGTCCGCGACGTGCCGATCGGGCGGGAGCACGAGGTCGGGTCGGTGCTCGCGCGGCTCGCGGCGCACGGCATCCCGAACTACTACGGCGAGCAGCGCTTCGGACGCGACGCCCGAAACGTCGACGACGCGCGGCGCTGGATCGTCGCGGGCGAGCGGCCGCCACGCGACCCATTCCGCCGCAAGCTCCTCGTGAGCGCGCTGCAGGCGGAGCTCTTCAACGAGGTCCTCGCCGCGCGCGTCACCGACGGGCTCCTCGCGGACGCGGTCGACGGCGACCTGCTCCGCAAGGAGGACACGGGCGGGCTCTTCACGACGGACGACCTCGCCGACGCCGCGGCGCGGGTCGCGGCGTTCGAGGTGAGCGCGACGGGCCCCATGTTCGGCGCGCGGATGCGCTGGCCGGAGCGCGAGGCCCGGGACCGCGAGGCGCGCGTCCTCGAGGCCGCGGGGCTCGGCGCGGCGGACCTCGAGCGCTTCGAGCGGGACGGCGAAGGGACGCGGCGGCCACTGCGGGTGCGACCGACGGACGTGTCCGCCGAGTCCGACGTCGCAGGCGAGGTGGTGCTCCGCTTCACCCTTCCGAAGGGCGCGTACGCGACTGTCGTGATGCGCGAGATCACGAAGCAGGAGCCCGCCGACATGCCCTCGGCCGCGGACGACGCGGACGCCGGAGCCGGCGGGCGGGACGGGCCCGAAGGTCCCTGAGCGCGGTCGCTCAACCTTGCCGCAGCGCGGTCGTGGTCTTACTCTCCGCGCGCTCGAACCGACCCCGCGACGCCTCGAGCGGCGCTCGCTCGCCTCGGTCCGCGGAGACGATGCATGGACATTCAGGAACGGCTGACGGCCTTCGCGATGCTCGGGGCCACGTGGGTGATGTGGCTGCTGGTGCTGCTCTCGGTCGTCGGCCTCGCGATCGTCCTCGAGCGCGCGTACTACTTCTTCTCGACCGGCGACGACGCCACGCGGGTCAAGCGCGAGCTGCTCGCCCTGCTCGGCAAGAAGGACGTCGAGGGCGCGCGGAAGCTGCTCGGCGCCTCGCGCTCCTTCGAGGCGCGCATCGCGGGGGCCGGGCTCGACGCGCCGGACGCGGGCGCCGAGGCCGCCGAGGAGCGCATCGAGGGCGAGAAGGAGCTCGCGCGCCTCGCGATGGAGCGCAACCTCGTCTTCCTCGGCACCGTCGGGAACAACGCGCCGTTCCTCGGCCTGCTCGGGACGGTCATCGGCATCATCCGTGCGTTCGCCGCGCTCGACGCCGCGGGCGGGCAGGTGTCGCCGAACCTGATGGCCGAGATCGGCGAGGCCCTCGTCGCGACGGCCATCGGCATCCTCGTCGCGCTCCCGGCCGTCGCCTTCTTCAACGTCTTCCAGCGGATCATCAAGAGCCGGCTCGCGCGTGGCGAGTCCCTCGGTCACGACGTGCTCGCGTTCCTCAAGTCGCGGCGCACGGGCGCCAGCGGGGAGGCCTGAGCCGTGGCGGGCGGAGGTGGCGGCGACGAGGACATGATCTCGGCGATCAACGTCACGCCGCTCGTCGACATCGTGCTCGTGCTGCTGATCATCCTCATGGTCACGGCGAACTACCTCGCGGCGAAGACCATCCCGGTCGACCTGCCGCAGTCTTCGGTGGGCGCGGCGAGCGACACGCCACCCCTCGCGATCACGATCGATCAGGGTGGCGGCCTCTTCCTCGACGCGCGCCCCGTGAGCGAAACGGAGCTGCGGCGCGGCATCCGCACGGCCTACGGGCGTGACCACGACCTCCGCGCGGTCATCGCGGGCGATGGCCGCATCCAGTACATGCGCGTCGTCCGGGTGATCACGGTGCTGCGCGAAGAGGGCGTGACGAAGTTCGCCATCAACGTTCGCCCCGAGGACATGCAGAACTGATCAGACCGGCTGGCGACGCCGCGCGTCCGAGCCCAGGTCCCGAGATCCCATGCGCCACGACCGCAGCCCCCTGATTCTGTTCGCCCTGCTCTTCGCGAGCGTCGGCGTGCACGTGGGCGCGTTCCTGGCGCTCGGGGCGATCCCAGACTCGCTGCTCGCGCGCGAGGAGCGCGCGGAGATCGCGTTCGTCGTCGAGACGCCGGAGCCCGAGCCCCTCCCGCCCGAGCCGGCGCCCGCCGAGGAGCCGCCGCCTCCCCCGCCCGAGCCCGAGGCGCCGGCCCCGCGCCCCGCGGCCGTGCCGCGCGAGACGGAACCGCCCCCCGACGAACCGCCGCCCGCACCCCTCGAGGAGACCCCCGTCGCCTTCGACAACGTCACGCTCACGAACGACGGCCCGTCGTCCTTCGCGATCCAAGCCTCGAGCGGCGTCTCGCGCGAGGGGCCGATCGGCCCGCCGGGGACGCCCACCGGGCGGCGCGTCGAGGGCTCCGCGACGGGTGCGCCGGGCGGCACGGGCACCGGGCAGGCGCCCGCGGGGCCGCGCATCGTCGCCGCCGCCGATCTGTCGCGCGGGCCACGCCCGCCGGCCAACGCCGACGCCATCCTCGACCGCTACTTCCCGCGGGAGGAGCGTGAGCAGGGCATCGAGGGCGAGGCCAAGGTGCGCGTCGTGCTCGGCCCCGATGGACGCGCGACGAGCGTGCGGGTCGTCAACGCCTCGCGCGCGGCCTTCGGCGACGCGTGCCGGCGCATGTTCCGCGATCCGCAGATGCTCTTCACGCCGCCGCTCGACGCGCAGGGCAACCCGGTCGCGACGCAGTTCGACTTCGAGTGCGCCTTCGAGATGGCGTTCTAGCCTCGCCCCACGACCGCTCGCCCGGCTCCGCTTGACATCGCGAGGGACGGGATCGCAGATGCGCGTGGGCAATGAACGGTCACGACGCCCCCCGCCCCTCCCGGTCACGCGGTCGCCCCGCTGCCCGCCTCCGTCGCCGCCGCCTCCCTTGCCAGCGCCCCACGGGCGCCCGCGACGCCGCGGCGCTCGGAGTGCTGCTCGCCGCGCTGCTCGGCGGGGCCGCACCGCGCGCCGAGGCACAGGACGCGACCAGCAGCCCGCCGGACGCCGGCTCCGCCCTGCGCATCGTGGCGACGAGCCGCCTGCGCGGGGCGCTCGCGACCCCGGCGTGCACGCCCACGAGCGATCTCGAGTCGAGCGACGCCGCGCGCGTGCTCGGCGCGACGGAGGCCGCCCGGGCGGCTGGCGCGATCGTGCTGGACACGGGCGGGCTGCTCGGGCCGAGCGGTGTCACCGCGTTCGCCGCCGAGCGAGAGCCCGCGGCCCTCGCGGTCGCGCTCGCGGACTCGGGCTTCCACGCGGTGGCGGTCGGACCGACCGACCTCAGCGCGCCGCGCGCACCCGCGCTGCGCGTGTGGGAGGCGCTCGCGGCCCGCGGCGTCCCGGTGGTCGCCTCGAACCTCACCTGCAGCCCCGCGGCGCGCGCGGTGTGCGCGTCGGTGATCGACGCGGCAGAGCCGCCCGCGATGTTGTCGGCAGGCGGGGTGCGCGTGGCCTTCCTCTCGCTCCTCGCCCCCGCGGTGCTCGGCACGCTCTCCCACGAGAAAGCGGCAGGCCTGCGGCTCGAGCCGCTCGCCGAGAGCCTCGCCCGGCGCGTCCCGGAGGCCCGCCGCGCGGGCGCGTCGTTCGTCGTCGTCTCGATCGAGGACAGCGGGCGCGATGCGGGCGCAGCCCTGGCGCTCGCCGCGTCGCTCGCCCCGGAGGCGCGGCCCGACTTGCTGCTCGCGGCTGGCGGTGGGGGCGAGGTGCTCTTCGCGCGGCCGCCCTCGGTGACACCCGCGCTCGCGGCCGCCCCGGCCGGCGGTGCCGTCGACGTGCAGGTCCGCGCGACGGCGGCGCAGGGCGAGCCTGCCGACCTCCACGTGCGCCCGCTCCCTCCGGCCACGGCACCCTCGCGCGGCATCGCGGGGTTGATCGCGTCGATCGGGCGGGCGTACTGCACGCGCTGGGGCCACCCACTGCCGGGCGGTCGGCTCACGCGCCCGCTCGACGCCTCCGCCTTCGTCTCGCTCGCCGCGCACGTCGTGCGGGACGAGGCGCGCGCGGACGTCGCCCTCGTCAACACCTCGGCCTTCGATGCCGCCTTCACGCCGCTTCGCGCCGACTCGCTCACCGAGAGTGACGTCTACCTCGCCGCCCTGTTCGACGACCCCCTCGTCGTCGCGGACGTCAGCGCCGCGTGGCTCGAAAAGGCCGCGAAGGCCCTCGCCCCGGAGACGCTCGTCGCGGCCGGCCTCACGCTCGTCGACGGGTCGGCGCGGGTCGGGGGGCAGCCGGTCGCGGCCGACCTCCGGTACCGCGTCGTGACGCTCTCGTACCTCGCGGACGGCGCCGCGGCGCTGCTGCCGGAAGGCCCCGCGTGGGCGCCGCTGCGGGGCGCGACCCTGCGCTCCGCCCTCCGCACGCACCTCGGACGCCCGCGCGACGGCGACGCCCGCGACACGGTCTCGCGCCCCGAAGACGCCGCCGAGTGGCAAGCCCGCGTCGTCGTAGACCTCGCCTTCGGCGGCACCGCGATCTCGAACCCGAGCGACGCGGCCGGCGCGCGCCGCTACGACGCCGCGCAGCTCACGCGGGACCGGACGGTGGGACTCGGCGGCTCGGCCACGCTGACGACCTCGCTCGACGCGACGCGGGTGCATTGGACGACGGCCAGCTCGGTCAAATACCGCCTCGTGTGGACGGCCAACGAAGAGGCCCCGCAGCCCTACCAGGAGAGCGACGACCTCGTCGTCTTCCAGACGACGGCGATCTGGAAGTTCGACGGCGCGCGCGAGCCGGTCTGGTACCAGCCGCGCCCCACGCTCGGGCTCTACGCGGAGACCGAGCTGACCGTGCCGAGCGGCCCCGACGCCGCGCGCGACTGGCGTCACCTGCTCTTGCGCCCGACCCTCGGCGTGAGCTTCCTGCTGGCGCGTCCGCTCGTGCTGCGTCTCTCCGCGGGCGTCGAGGACGAGTTGCTCTCGCCCGAGGCACGCTTCGACCCCGGCCTCGGCGCGCAGCTCGTGCTCTCGCCGTTCACGCTCGGAGACGCCGCCACGCGGGGCATCACCTTCGACGCGGACGTGAACTACTTCGTGCGGGACGTACTCGCGCTCGGAGGCCTGCGCACCCAGTCGCTGCGCGCGCACGCGGGCGCGACGTTCGCGCTGGCGAGCTGGCTCGGCCTCTCGGTCGGGTACGACCTCTACCTCGAGAAGACCGATGGCGCGCCCGTCGGCCTCGGGTTGCAGGCGGTCGCCTCGCTGCGGGGCATCGCGGCCACGCGCACTGCGACCTGGTGAGGGTCGGGTCCGCCACGCGCGGCCCCCTCGCCGGATCGGTCTGAACGGCGCGTTTCCCCGTTGCGGCGCCAACGCGGGTCGGTGGATACTCTCCCCGCTCGTACCCGGGGCCTTGGCCCCGCTCACGGGGTCGCGCCTTGCGTCGACCCGCGTCTGGAGACCTATGCGGCGTCACTTCCACCTCTTCGTCGCTCCGATTTCCACCCCGGCCCGCACGCGCCGCCCGGCGAGCCTGCTCGTGGCGACGCTGCTCGCCGGCCTCGCGCTTTGGGGAGGCGTCGCGCCGCGCGCCTCGGCGCAATCCGCGCCGCGTGATCCCGTCTCTGCGCAGAACTTCACGCCCGCGCCCGGCCGCGGCAATTACCTCATGGTCGAGGGCGCGCAGACGTCCGGGCACCTCGCGCCCGCGGTCGGTCTCACGATCGACTACGCGCACCAACCCTTCGTCCTGCGCACCGCGACCTGCCCGGACGGCGACCTCTCGAATTGCGACGTGGGCGCGACGCGCTCCGTGCTCACCGAGTTCATCGCGACGGCGAACCTCACGGGCGCGATCACGCTCTTCGAGCGCCTGCAGCTCGGCCTCGTGCTGCCGCTCAGCTTCTCGAGCGGCGAGTCGTTCCAGATCATGCGGGCGCTGCCGGAGATCATCACGCAGGGCGGCTCCTCGGCCGGCCTCGGCGACCTGCGGATCACCGCGAAGGTCCGCATCCTCGGCACGGGCGAGGGGCTCTCGGTGAGCGCGAGCGCGTGGGGCACGGTGCCTCTCGCGGGCGTCACCGCCGAAGACTCCTTCATCGGCAACCCGGGTCCGCTCTTCGGGGGCCACGTCATCGGCGAGTTCGTGAAGAACGGCTTCCACGTCGGCGCGAACGTCGGCGGCTTCTGGCGCGAGGAGGGGCTCTTCCTCTCGACGAAGGTGGGCCCGCGCCTCACCTACGGCCTCGCGCTCGCCTACGACGTGACGCCCCTCATCAGCGTGCTCGGCGAGGTCGTCGGCGCGTCGTCGTTCACGGCCGAGGTCGACGAGAACGCGCTCGAGGCGCGCCTCGCGGGCCGCATCGCGGTCGGCGACTTCTTCTTCACGCTGGGCGCCGGCCCCGGCCTCGTTCAGGGCGTCGGCGTCCCCGTGTTCCGCGTCCTCGGCGGGGCGGCCTGGGCGCCGAGCCGCGGCGATTCGGATGGCGACGGCGTCATCGACCGCGACGACGCGTGCGTGGCGGAGGCCGAAGACCTCGACGGCTACGACGACGGCGACGGCTGCCCCGAGGCGGACAACGACTCCGACGGCATCCCCGACGAGAGCGATCGCTGCCCCGGCGAGGCGGAGGACCGCGACAACCACGAGGACACCGACGGCTGTCCCGACCGCGACGACGACGGTGACGGCATCCAGGACGGCTACGACTCCTGCCCCGCCGTCCCCGAGGACATGGATGGCGATCGCGACGAAGACGGCTGCCCCGAGAACGACCGCGACCGCGACAACATCCCCGACGACACCGATCGCTGCCCGGATGTCGCCGAGGACACCGACGGCTACGGCGACGAGGACGGCTGCCCTGAGACCGACTTCGACAACGACACGCTCCTCGACGACGCGGACGCGTGCCCCGATCAGGCCGAGAACTTCAACCGCTTCGAGGACGACGACGGCTGCCCCGACGAGTCCCCGGACACCGACGGCGACGGCATCGCGGACGCGGTCGACCGTTGCCCGCGCGAGGCCGAGACGCTCAATGGCGACAACGACGATGACGGTTGTCCCGATGGGCGCGCGCTCGTCCGCGTCGAGGGCAACACGATCACGCTGCTCCAGCAGGTGAACTTCCGCACGGGCAGCGCGGTGATCGAGGGGCGCCAGTCGTTCCTGATCCTCGACGTCGTCGCGTCCGTGCTGCAGCACCAGCCCTCGTACGGCCACGTCCGCATCGAGGGTCACACGGACAACCGCGGCGATCGCACCGCGAACGTCGCGCTCTCGCAGGGGCGCGCTCAGGCCTGCCTCGACTACCTCGTCGGCAAGGGGATCGCGCGCGAGCGCCTCGCGGCGCAGGGCTTTGGCCCGGACCGCCCGATCGACCAGGGTCGCGGCCGCGCCGCCCAAGCGCGGAATCGCCGCGTCGAGTTCATCGTCGAGGCGACCGCGACGTCGGTATCGCCCGCGGCACCCGCTGCGCCGGCACCCGCTGCGCCGGCACCCGCTGCGCCGGCACCCGCTGCGCCGGCACCCGCTGCGCCGGCGACGCCCGCCGAGACCACGGCCCGCCGCGCCCCCCGCGGCGCCCTGATCCGCTGCGCGCCCGCCGGGGCGCGACCCCCAGCCGCGCCGCGCGCCACCCCCGGCTGCGCCGCGCGGGCTGCTTTCTTGACGCGACGGGACCGCTGCGGCGATAGCGAGACATGCGTTCTGCCCTCCTGCCCTGTTCGGTCGCTGCGCTCGCTTGCTTCACCGCGTGCGAGCCAGCCTGGCCCGGCGAACCGGTCGGCAGCTTTCGCGTGACGGGCGCGCTCGTCGAGAACACGTGTGGCCCGGGCTTCCCCGTGCTCGACACCCTCGACTTCGAGGTCGAAGTGCGTGGCGAGAACGCGGTCGGCTACTGGCGACTGCGGCGGCAGCCCATCGTCGCAGGGAGCTTCCGCGCGGACGACGGCGCGTTCGAGTTCCGCCGGAACGCGTCCGTCGTCGCATGGCCCGCGGACGTCGAGGTCGCCGGCTGCACGCTCGAGCAGCGCGAGGTCATCCGCGGGCGCGTGTCGGGCGACGCAGGCGACGCGGGGACAGCCGCCGACGATGCGGGCGCCAACGACGCAGGCGTGGTCGCCGACGCGGGGCCGAACGACGCCGGCGCGCTCGCCGACGCGGGGGCGGCGGACGGTGGCACCGACGAGCCGCCGCTCGTCGGCGAGCACGTGATCGAACTGGTCGTCACGCGCGGCGCCGACTGCGCCCCGCTGCTCGCGGCGCAGGGGGGCGAGTTCGACGCCCTGCCCTGCCGCGCTCGCTACACGCTGCGGGGCCAGCCGACGTCGCCATTCTAAAGGCGTCGCCGCGCGCGGTGTCGTACGTCGCCCGCGGGGCCGTCAGCCCTCCGCGGGGCCCCGCTCAAACTCGGTGAAGGGCGCATCCCCCGGCAGCGTCGCGCGGGCCGGCTCGCTCGGTGATCCGGGCGGGTTCGTGTTTCCGGGCGCACCCGGGAGCGTGCCCGTCCCGCCGCGCTCGACGCGCCGCTCCGCGAGCAGAATCAGACGCGGCGACGTTGCGCCGAAATAGACGCCGGGTGTCGCCTCCATGCCGCTCACCTCGGCGACGCGGAAACCCATCTGATGCATCACCTGCCCGATCTCGTGCAGCGGGTAGAGGCGGATCGCGTACTCGTTCTCACGCTGCCGCCCATCCTCGAGGATGACGGTGCGCTTCACGTGCAGGCGCGACGTGATGTCATTGAATTGCGTCTCTTCCATGCAGATGCAGCCGTCGCCCTCGAACCACACGAGGTTCGGCTGCCCCTGCACGACGAAGTCACGGTTCACGACGTCGAGCAGCAGCAGCCCTTGCGGCTTCAGCGCGCGCTTCATGCGCTCGAGCACCTGGCGGTTGGTGTCGTCGTCGAAGTAGCCGAAGGTCGTTCCGAGACAGACGACCGCGTCGAAGGCCCCGTCGAAGGTCATCTCCCGCATGTCGCCGTGCAGGAAGTTCATCTTGATATCGCGGTCCTGCGCCTCGTCCGCTGCGCGCGAGAGCATCGGCAGCGAGAGGTCGAGCCCGACCACGAGGTAGCCGCGGGCCGCGAGCTCCACGGCCTGCAGGCCGAGCCCGCAGCCGACGTCGAGGATCGTGGCGCCCTTCTGCAGGCCGAGGCTGTACTCGAGGAAATTGCACTGCCGCACGACCTGCGCGTGGGAAGGCGCGCGCACGGTGCGGAGGTAGTCGTCGTTGAAGAAGTCCTCCCACCAGACGCGCGCGCGCTTCCTGCGACGCGGGGGCTCAGCGGTATCCGTCGCCGCTGCAGGCTGCTCTGGCGCCGCGGGGGGCGGGACCGCGGGCGGCGTCGGCCGCGCAGCCCCGGGGGGCGCAGGCGGTGGGCGGGGCGCAGCCAACGCAGGCGCGGGCGGGGGCACCGGGCGCGCATCGAGCTCGACGGGCGCGAGTTCGTCGGCGGCGAGCTCCTCGACGGCGATCGCGGGCTCGAGATCGAGGTCAGCGGACGCCGACGCCCCGGGGCCCGTCGCGGACGCCGCCGGAGGCTGCGAAGTGCCCGTCGTCGCGATGTCCTCGAACATCGCGTCGAGCGCCTCGCGCGTCGCCGCCGAAGGCTCGGCGGCGATGTCCGCGCCACCCTCGAGCGAGGGCGGGGGTGGGAGCGACGCGGCGAGCGCAGAGAGCGGGAGCACCGGGGGTGGCAACGACCCGCCACCCGACATCGGGGGACGTGAGGAGAGGCGTGCGGGCGGCAGCGGGCGCGGCGGCACCGAGGGCGGAAGCGACACCCCACGCGAGGGAGGCGGGAGCGGCCGCGCGAGGGCGGATGGCGGCTGGGAGGGTGCCCGTGCGGGCGGCTGCGATGGCGGGCGCGGCGCGGACGCGGGCGGCTGCGACGGCCGACGCAGCGCGGACGGCGCCGGTTGCGCAGACGCAGAGGGTTGCGGGGACGCGGCCGGTCGCGGCGACGCGAAGGATTGCGGGGACGCAGCCGGCGGCGCAGACGCGCTCCCGAGCGAGGGCCGCGAGCCCTTCGTCACGCGCGTGGGCTCACCGGGGAGGTCGTCCTCGTCGCCTTCCTCGGGTTCCCGCGCCAGCGGCGACGAGCGCGACGCGTCGACGGCGGGGCGGGCGCCGACCTCGTACGCGGGCGCGCGAGCGACCGCCGCCGCAGGGATCCCATCCGGGTCGGTGAGGCGACCGTCGATCGGCGACTCCTCGGTGCCGGGCGCGGTGTTGTCCGCATGAGGGCCCTCGAGGCCGTTCGTGTCGGGCTCGGTCGGCGCCAAGACGGTCGTGTCGGGTTCGAGCGTACCGAGCCCGCCCGTCGCGAACGGGCCGAAATTCGGCACGCGGAGCGGAGGCGGCGAGAACGCCGGCGCCGACTCTCGCGGCGCAGGAGGCTCACCCGTGATGACCACGGAGCGCTGGATGATGACGAGGCTTGGGCGGTCGGACCCGGGCGGCGGCGCGCTCAAGATCCGAGAGATGGAGACGCGCGGCGACAGCGACTCCGGCGAACCCTGCGCTGCGGGCACGAGGGAATCCTCCGCGCCGTTGCCCGAGTCCGGTGTCGGCGCGGCTCACCTCGAGGCCGGCATCGGACGGCCGTGCAGACCGCCGCGGCGTCAGGCGCGGGCGCGTGCGTGGCGCGAGCGCGGCGCATCGGGCGCGGCGGGCGCGGCGGGCGCGGCGGGCGTGACGGGCGCGTCGGGCGCGTCGGGCGCATCGGGCGCGATGCTCTCGGGGACCTCGACCTCGATGTCGTCGAACGCGTCGTCGAAGACCGCCGCGGGTGGACGCGGCACCTCGTCGAGCGGCACCCGCAGGCGGCGCGCGCGCGCAGTCTTCCGACGCTCGCGGCGCTCGGGCTCGTCGTCGCTCACGGGCGTCCCCCGTCGCGGCGGGCGAGCGCCTCGCCCATCCGCACGACGTCGCCGGGGCCGCGCACGAAGCGGAGCCCGGCGCTGCGCGTCGTGAAGAGCACCACCGTCGAGCCGATGTGGAACACGCCGAGCTCGTCGCCGCGGGCGAGGCGCGGACCGTGATCCCCGTAGTCGCGCGCGACGGCGGGCCGCCCGACGTTCGTCACGAGTTCGGGGTCGAAGGAGACGCCGATGCGCCCGACGACGATGGCGCCGACCATCACCGAGACGACCTCCCCGAAGCGTTCGGTCACCTGGTGGATGGCGACGCGCTCGTTCACCGCGAACAGGTTCGGGACGTGCTCGATCCCGATGGCGTTGACGGGATAGAGCGTCCCGGCGACATAGCGCGCCGCCGACACCATCCCCGTGGCGGGGGCGTGCACGCGGTGGTAGTCGCGGGGCGAGAGGTAGACGATCGCGAAGAGCCCGCCCTCGAAGCGCGCGGCCTCGTAGCGGTCCCCGAGCAGCTCGCCGACATCGTACCGCTTGCCCTTCACGAGCAGCTTCGCGCCGCGCTCGATGGTGCCGAGATCCTCGAGGCGGCCGTCCGCCGGCGAGAGGAGCGCGCCCTCGTCCGCGTCGAGCGGGCGACGCCCGGGGAGCAGACGCCGCGTGAAGAACGCGTCGAAGCTCGGGTAGCCGCCCTCGGGCTGCTCGTAGTCGCCGAGGTCGATCGCGTACGCCTTCAGGTAGGCATCCACGAAGCGGTCGAGGAAGGGTGCCGGGAACGGCAGGTCCGCGAGACGCCCGAGCTGGCGGCTCAGCCGCTTGCGGGGCAGCCCGCGCAGGAGCGTGGCGGCGACACGGGCTTTGCTGGGGAGCATGGTCGCGGGGGTCCCTCGGAGCGCGTGTCGGCGCCGCGACGAGCGTGGGCGGGGGGAGCGCCGTCGCCGGGTCGTGCGTCGTCGGAGCGCACGATCGAGCGCGGGCCCGGACGCTTGGAATCCGAGCGCACGAGCCCGCCGATGCTATCCGAGGCCGCGCGGCGCCGTCAACGAAACGCGGGCGGCGCGCGCGCAGTCCGCCGAGGGGGACCTCAGCAGTCGTAGTAGAGCGCGAACTCGTAGGGCGTCGGGCGCAGGCGGACGGGGTCGACCTCCTTCGCGCGCTTGTACGAGATCCACTCCTCGAGCAGGTCCTTCGTGAAGACGTCGCCCTTGAGCAGGAACTCGTGATCCTCCTCGAGAGCTGCGGAGCGCCTCGTCGAGCGAGCTCGGCACGGTGGGCACGCCCTTCAGTTCCTCGGGCGAGAGCGAGTAGATGTCCTTGTCGAGCGCGTCGCCCGGATCGAGCTTGCGCTGGATGCCGTCGAGGCCCGCCATCATCAGCGCGGAGAACGCGAGGTACGGGTTGGTCGAGGGGTCGGGGAAGCGCACCTCGATGCGCCGCGCCTTCGGCGACGACGAGTACATCGGGATGCGGATGGCCGCCGAGCGGTTGCGCGACGAGTACGCGAGGTTGACGGGCGCCTCGTAGCCCGGGACGAGACGGCGGTAGCTGTTCGTCGTGGGGTTCGTGATCGCGCAGAGGGCCTTGGCGTGCTTGATGATTCCGGCGATGTAGTGCATCGCCATGTCGCTCATGCCCGCGTACTGATCGCCCGCGAACAGCGGCTTGCCGTCCTTCCAGAGCGACTGGTGGCAGTGCATGCCCGAGCCGTTGTCCCCGTAGATCGGCTTCGGCATGAAGGTCGCCGTCTTGCCGGCCTGGAACGCGACGTTCTTGACGACGTACTTGAACCAGCAGAGCTGGTCCGCCATCGAGAGGAGCGGCGAGAAGCGGAAGTCGATCTCGCACTGGCCGGCCGTCGCGACCTCGTGGTGCGAGACCTCCACGTCGAGGCCGACCTCGAACATCTTCTTCACCATGTCCGTACG
Organism: Polyangiales bacterium; assembly: GCA_964202905.1. GTDB lineage: Bacteria > Myxococcota_A > Polyangia > Polyangiales > JADJQN01 > CAIUAC01. The sequence continues at coordinate 145,685 of CAXNJO010000007.1, read as the reverse complement.
GAGATCCATGAGGGAGTCCGTCGGCATCACGGGGAAGTAGCCCTCCTTCGGGCGGACTTTGTAGCCCTGGTTCGGGCCCTCGCCCGTGTTCCAGTGCGCTTCCTGCGAGTCGACGGCCGCGAACTGCGCGTGGCCCTTGAAGTCGTATTGCACGCTGTCGAAGACGAAGAACTCGGCCTCGGGCCCGACGAAGCACGTGTCCGCGATGCCCGTCTGCTTGAGGTAGTTCTCGGCCTTGCGCGCGATGTAGCGCGGGTCGCGGCCGTAGGGCTCGCGCGTGATCGGATCGACGATGTTGCAGAGCAGCACGAGCGTCGGGTGCTTCGTGAACGGGTCCATCTGCGCGGTCGCCGCCTCGGGCATGATCAGCATGTCGGACGCGTTGATCGGCGCGTAGCCGCGGATCGACGAGCCGTCGAAGCCGAAGCCGTCCTCGAAGGCGTCGGCGTCGAGGCGCTTGAACGGCACGCTCGTGTGCTGCCAGGTGCCGGGCAGGTCGATGAAGCGGAGGTCGACCATCTCGGCGCCATGCTTCTTGCCGAACTCGATCGCGTCTTTCGGGGTCATGCGGGCGTTCATGCGGACTCCAGGGCTGGGTGGGTCTGGCTCGAGGGATGCGAGCGGGCGGAACGATGCGCCCGAAGGCGCGCGATCACTACGTGGTGCGCGTTTCGGGCGCGTTTCGGAGCCGTAAAATGGCGGCCGCGGACCCCGCCGCGGGCGGGGTCTCCCGACGCGGCGCAGGCGGGACTAGATGGCGTCTTCGCCGCGCTCGCCCGTGCGGATGCGGACCGCCTCCTCGAGCGCGGTCACGAAGATCTTTCCGTCGCCGATGCGGCCCGTCTTCGCGGCCTTCTCGATGGCCTCGAGCACGGGCACGACGAGCGCGTCGGGCACGACGACCTCGATCTTCACCTTGGGCACGAAGTCCACGACGTAGGCGCTGCCCCGGTAGACCTCCTTCTTGCCGCCGGTGCGACCGAAGCCTTTGACCTCGGACACGGTCATGCCCTGGACGCCGACCTCGGCGAGCGCGTCCTTCACCTCGTCGAGCTTGAACGGCTTGATGATGGCTTCGACCTTCTTCATCGCTCGGCTCCTCCGCGACTCGCGCCTCGCTCGTCTACCACGGATGCGGGGGGCCCCGGGTTTCGCGCGGATGTCACGGTCGTAACTAAGGCCGGACGCGCGCGCGGCCCGCGCGGACGCCTCAGCGCTCTGCCGCGTCGAGCGCCGCCGCCTCTCCCCCGCTCAGCGACACCTCGCGCACGCGCCGCTGCCCCGCCTCGCCCGAGCGCAGCAGCGCGAGGCGGAAGAAGACGGGCGCGACGACCTCGTTGATCGCGACGACGCCGAGCGTGAGCGCCGCCGCCCCCTCGCCGAAGGAGGGGAACGTGCGCGCGAAGAGCATCGCGAGCGCGAGCGCGAGGCCGGCCTGCGGCAACAGGCCGAAGCCCGCGTAGCGGCCGACCTCCGGCGGCGCGCCCGCGACGCGCGCGGCGAGACGCGTCCCGGCGAGCAGCCCGAAGGCGCGCGTGCCGACGATCGCGAGCGCAGGCAGCCAGACGAGCGGCAGCACGTCGAGGTGGATGGTGGCGCCCGCGACCGCGAAGAACACCACGTACACGGGGAGCGCGGCGCCCTCGACCTCGTGCAGGAGGCGGTCGCCGAGCTCCGTCACGTTGCGCAGCAGCATGCCCGCGGCGAGCGCGACGAGCAGCGGGTCGAGGTGCACGCGCGAGCCGATCTCGGCCACGCCGATGCACGCCGCGAGCAGGAAGAGCGCGGCACTTCCGCGTACCTGGCGCAGGTAGATGGCGACGACGACGCCGACGACGACCCCGACGCCGAGCGAGCCGAAGAGCTCCCAGCCGAGCTCGCGCATCGTGCGGAGCACGTCGGCGTCGCCGCCGAGCACGGACTTCGCGAACGCCGAGGCGAGCGCGAAGAGCACGATGACGATGAGGTCCGCGAGCACGACGACCCCGAGCGCGGTCCGCGCGACGGGCCCCTCGGCCTGCGTCTCGTCACGGAGCGCGACGACGACCGCGGGGGACTGCGCGACGGTCGTGACCGCGAGCACGCTCGCGACGGCGAGCGCCGGAACGAGGCCGAGCCCGGCCATGAAGGGCACGTGGGCGCGCAACACGAAGACGACGCCCGCGAGGAGCAGCGTCGTGCCGAACACGGCGATGACGGTGATCCAGCCGATCGTGCGGAGCAGCGGGCGGATGGCGCGGAAGTCGAGCTCGCCGCCCGCGGTGAGGGCGATGAGCGAGATCGCGACGCCGTTGAAGAGCTTGAGGTCCGCGACCATCGACGGCGTGAGCAGACCGAGCGCGCTCGGCCCGACGAGCATGCCCATCGCGATGTAGCCCGTGAGCCGCGGCAGGCCGATCGCCTTGAACGTGCGGCCCGCGAAGAACGCGACGAGCAGCACGAAGCCGAACGCGAGCGTCCCGGCCCCGGCCTGCGACACCCCCTCGTCGGCCGGCGCGAAGGAGCGCGCCGCCTGCATGAGGCCGCCGAGCGCGCCGAGGATGAGCAGGCGCAGCGCCATCAGGCGGACCCCGGTCCCGGCGCAGGCGCGACGGGGGCAGGCACCGTCAGCGTCGGGCCACGGCCGCCGAGCAGCGCGATCTGCACGACGAACTCCGTGACGATCGCGCCGCCGATGACGGCCGTCACGATCCACGGCACCGCGCGCCCCGCGAAGAGCGTCTGGAAGGAGATGACGATCGCGATCGAGAGCGCGCCCATCGGCGCCGGCACGACGCCCGCGCGCCCGTGCGCGAGCTCGCTAGCACCGCCGGTGCGCTCGGCCGCGCGGACGCCGAGCGCGCGCCCGCCGAGCCGCGCGAGCACGAAGACCGGCACGAGCGCCCAGCCGCGCCAGTCCTCCACGTTCCAGAGCGCGCCCGCGAAGACGAGGAACACGAGGTAGACCGGGCGCTCGAGCAGCCGGAGGACCTTCTTCACGGTGGGGCGGTAGTCGCCCGGCAGGTTGCCGACGAGCAGCCCCGCGAGGAAGCAGACGACCACCGCCGAGACGCGCAGGAAGCCCGCGAGCCCCGCCGCGAACGCGATGCTGCCGATGACGAGCGCGATCTGCTCGACGTTCGAGGCGGGCCGCCGAAGCACGAGGTAGATGACGACGCCGACGGAGAAGCCGAGGCCGATCGTCACGAAGAGCCACGCGGTGCCGGGCAGCGCCCACGCGACCCCGGCCGCGGCGGGCCGGAAGTACGCGCCGAGAAACAACAATCCGACGATGCCGGCGATGTCGTCGAGCTGCCCGAGCCGCGTGAGCACGGCCTGCGTGCCGGGCGCAACGCCGCGCTCACGCGCGAGCGCCGAGGCGATCGGCGCGGTGATGGTCGCCGCGGTGCCGAGCACGACGGCGTCGCGCAGGAAGACGGCGTCCTGCCAGGGCTGGCCGAACGCGAGGAGCAGCCCACCGCACGCCGCGACGACCACCACGAAAGGCAGCGTCGTCATCGCGCTCACGAAGGCCGCCGTGCCCTTCGGGAAGTCGTCGAGGCTGCGGACCTCGAACTGATAGCCCGTGAGGAAACCGACCCAGCCGAGCCCGAGCTGGAGCAGCGGCGCGACCTGCGCGAGCACCCGGTCGTCGAGCACCCCCACCGCGGGCAGCCGCGCGACGAGACCGAGCGCCACGAAGGGGAAACCCGCCGTGACGACCTGCGAGATCCCGAGCGCGCCCTCGAGGCGCCGCACCCGCGGGTGCCCGCCGAGGACCGCGAGCCCGAGCAGCGCGAGGAGGCCGAGGATCGTCTTGACGACGCTCGACGCGGCCTCGCGCGTGCCTGCCTCGTGCGAGGCGGTGGGCGCCTCGCGCACGTCCGCGGATGGCCCGGCCGGCAACGCACCGGGCGCAGCCCCGGACACGGTCGCAGACGCAGCCGTGCGGGGGCCCGCATCGGCACGCGGCGCCGAGGCGTCCGGACCGGCGTTCGCCCCATCGAGCGCCACGACCGGCGGGAGCGCGACCGCATCACGCGGGCCCTCCCCGACCGCCGCGTCCGATGCCCCAGCGCGCGCGACGCCTGCCTCGCCCGACGCCCCATGCCCACCCCCGGCATCGCCGGCCGCGTTCGCGCCGCTCCCGGCCTCGGCGGTCGGGCGCGGTTCGCGTCCCGCGTCCCGCGTGGACGAGACCCCACGACCCGCATCCTGTGCCTGCGCCCCCGACGCGACCGCGGCGAGCCAGAGGCAGGCGGCGACGGCCCACGCGGGCCGGGCCACGCGCAGTGGGGGCAGGTCTCTCATCGGCCGAGGCGCCTAACATACCCGCATCGGCGGCGCATCCGGGGTCCTGGCGGGGATCACGGGCCCGCCGTGTTCGCGCGGGGCACGACGCGGGCACACGACCGACGGCGCCGGCGGATGTGTTCACGGCCGTTCCGCAGGCACGGCGACGCACGGCCGGGGACCGGTGTCGCGGCGCGCCGCCCGGGCACGCCGGGCGACGTTCAGGGCCGTACGCGGTCGCGGCCCTCGGCCTTCGCCCGGTAGAGCGCGGCGTCGGCGCGGCGGCTGACCGACTCGAGCGTCTCGTCGCCGTCGCGCAGCGCGAGCCCGATCGACGCGGTCACGCGGAGCCCGGGGACGATTCCGTCCCAGTCGGCGCTCCGGAGCCTCGCGAGGAGGCGCTCCGAGGCCTGCGCCGCCTGCGCCGACGTGACGTGCTTCAAGAGGACGCAGAACTCCTCGCCGCCCGTGCGCGCGAGGACGTCCCCGTCGCGGGTCGTGCCCGCGAGGAGCGCGGCGGCTCGGACGAGGACCTGATCGCCGGTCGCGTGTCCGAACCGGTCGTTGATCGACTTGAAGTGATCGAGGTCGATGATCGCGACGCCCACGCCCTGCTCAGGGCGGAAGAGCTCGCCGGCGGCGGCGTCGAGCCCGCGGCGGTTGAGGAGCCCGGTGAGCGGATCGCGGAGGGCTTCGTCCATCCACCGCTGCGACTGCCCCGCGAGCAACTCCACACGGCGCGCCATCGTCTCCGCCTGCGCCCGCGCGCGCTGCTCGGCGCGCCGCACTTCGTCGAGCTCGGCCGAGAGCCGGCCGAGCTGCGCCACGTAGCGGAGCCGCGTGCGGTACTGCCGCTCCAGCCTCAGGAAGCGCTGCTCGGACCAGCGGAGCGCCTCCTCGATGTGCCCGGCGCACACTTCGAGGCGCACCTTCGCCTCCATGAAGCGGTCGGTCGAGCCGTCGAAGACGTCGCTCGGTGCGCGCGTCGCGGCCTCGTCGAGCAGCGCGCTCGCCTCGTGGTGGCGGCCCGCGTCGATCCGCAGCGACGCGAGCCCGACGAGGATCTCGACGGCGGTGCGCGGGGCCGACGCGGCGAGCTGCAACCCCTCGACGTAGGAGGCCTCGGCCTGCCGCGCGACCGAGCAGAGCGAGCGCGCTGCCCCGGTTGCCGAGCCCCCACGCCCGCCAGCGCGGGGCAGCCTGCGCGTCGATCGCGGCGAGCCCGTCCATCGCCGCGGCGAGCGCCCGTCCCGAGATCACTGGGCGATTCGGATCCGTGAGGGGGAGGCCGCGCGCCTGCAGGGTCCGCGTCGAGGCCTGGTTCTGCAGGTTCATCACGCGATCGAGCCCTGGTCCGGGGTCGATCATCGTGAGGGCCTCGGCGAACGCGGCGAGCGCGGCCTCGAAGTCCTCCGCGAGCGCGAGGATGGCGGCCTTGTTGTTGAGGATCCGGACGAGCCCGGTGGTGTCGCCGCGGGCCCGCGCGAGCTCCGCGGCGCGGTCGACCCACGCGAGGCCGGTCTCGAAGTGGCCGACGAAACCGAGGACGAAGCCGGCCCCCGAGTAGGCCCAATCGAGCAGTTCGCCGTGCCCCGCCTGCTCCAGCCGCGCGATCGCCTCGAACGTCGGCTCGAGCGCGGCGTCCACGTTCCAGGCGACGAGATGTCGGTGCCAGGCGATGAGCTCGCGGCAGCGCGCGAGGTCCGCGTGGTCGGGGCGCTCGCCGGACGCCAGCAGCGTCTCGAGCTCGGCGAGGGCCTCGTCGTGCCGTCGCTCGCGCACGAGGACGAGGAGTCGTGGGATCGGTGAGGGTTCGTCCGCGGGAACAGGCATCGACGGCGGGCGGGACCGTATCCGCCTTCGCGACGACGACGCAACGACACGGCACGCGCTCCAACTCCGCCGCAGGAGGCCGCCCGCCCCCCGACGCGCCGGGTCCTCCAAGCCCCCGCTCTGAGGTCTATCGACCCCAGCGGGCGTCGGCGCCGCGCATCGACACGGCCGTTCGCGACGCCGCCTGCGGAAACGATGCGCGGCACGGCAGGTGCCTATCGCCTTGCGTGTCCTACGAGTCCCGCCCCCAATCCCCGCGACGCGCGCTCGGCGCGCTCCTCGCCGCCCTCACGCTCGCGAGCGCGGGTTGTTCGCCGGACGCGTTCGACGGCCCCCCTCCCTCACGCGGAGGCGACGCCGGCGTGTCGACCGGCGACGCCGGCGCGGGCACCGACCCGACGCTCGCACCGACGCACGACGACTACGAACCGCCCGAGGTCGTCATGCTCGAGACCGAGACGGGACCGACCGAGGCGACGGTCGAGGCGTTGCGGTCCCTGACCGTCGACGGGGCCGTCACGGCGTCGTGCAGCACGAGCATCGTGTCCGGCCTGACGGAGCAGCTGCTCGCCGAGCTGCAGTGCCTGCGCCCCGGGACGCTCGCGTCGATCCGAGGCCCGTCGAACCTCGCGCTCGGTTCGGCCGCCTCGCCCTGGCTGCAGACGGCGGCGGCGCGGGCGCTCCGGCGTGCCGCGGCGCGGCGCCCGTCCTCGACTTTCTTCGTGAACTCGAGCCTGCGGTCGCTGCCGCAGCAGTACCTGCTCTACCGCTGGCAGGGCATCCGTTGCGGGGTCTCCGTCGCGGCGCCGCCCGGCCTGAGCAACCACAACGGCGCGCTCGCCGTGGACATCGACGCGTCCGCGAGCTGGCGCGCGGCCCTCGAGGCCGAAGGGTTCTCGTGGCTCGGCCCGAGCGACCCGGTGCACTTCGACTTCGTCGGTGGCGGGACGACCGACATCCGCGCCCTCTCCGTCGTCGCCTTCCAGCGGCTGTGGAACCGCAACCACCCCGAAGACCGCGTCGCCGCGGACGGCGACTACGGCGCCGCGACCGAAGCGCGTCTGCGGCGCTCCCCGGCCGCAGGCTTCGCGCTGGGCGCGAGTTGCGGCGTCACGCCCACGCCCTCACCTGCGCCGGCGCCCGCGCCTGCGCCAGCGCCCGCGACGCCCGTCCTCGGTGCGGCCTGGGAGCGCCTCGCCGACGGCGACTACGCGCTCACCGCGAGCGCACCGGCCGCGGTGTCCTCCGTCCGCTACCTCGTGGACGGCTACACGCTCGGCGCGAGCCCGCGTGGCGCGGACGCCCGCTACGCGCTCCGCAAGCGCTTCTCGTCCGAGGGCGAAGGCCGCCTGTTCGAGGTCGTCGCGCTCGACGCCGGCGGCCGCACGCTCGCGCGGGCGACCGGGTCGATCGACACCATCCCCGAGACGGCGGTGTACGTCCGCCCGGTCGACAGCGGCGCGTGGGAGATCGGCCTCGAGCGCGCGGTGCCGGGCGTGGCGGCGATCGACGTGCGCGCCGATGGCTACCTGCTCGTCGACGCGGTCAGCGGGGTGTCCCGGAGCACGCGGCGGGCCGTGCGCAGCGCCTTCTCGACCCTCGGGGAGCGCGCGCTCGAGATCCGCACCTACTCGGCCGACGGCGCGCTGCGCGGCGCGATCCGTCGGACCGTCACGCTGGCGCGCTGACCCCGCCGGTGACGCGCACCCACCGCCTTCGTGCGCGGCGCGGCGGTCGCGACGAAGCGGTGCGCGGCTGACGACGCCGCGTCGGCGAACCCACCCTCCGGCGCGCCCGCGTCCGGCCGGACCCGGCACGGAACCTGCGAAGCAGCGCGCGTATGCGACTTCGCCCGGATCTGCACACCCCACGCAGCGCGCTCGCCGCGCTCCTCGCCGCGCTCGTCACCGTGCCCGCGTGCGCGACGGGCGGCCACGACGAAGGCACGTGGACGGGCGGCGCGGACGGCGGCGCCTCCCTCAGCGAGGGTGAAGGCGAGACCCGGGCCGCCCTCGACCGCACCTACCAGACCGGGGCCGCGGACGTCGCGTGCGGCAGCGCCTCCCCCGATTACTTCCGCTACCTCGACGACACGCGCTGCGCCCGGCGCACGCCCTCGAACCGCGACCGCGCGTGGCGCTGCCCCAACGTCGCGACCTCCACGCTCGCGACCCCCGCGGACGGCGGCGCGTCGGTCCGCTACGTCGACGACGGCCGACCGCTCGATGTGGACACCAACGCGCTCCGGGGCCTCGTCCCGGACGACGTCGCGATGAGCGTGGCGCTCGTCCGCCGCGTCGGCGACCGCCCGACGTTCCGCTGGCTCGGCACGCCCCGGCACGCGACGCCCGTGCAGCCCTGGAGCAGCACCAAGTGGCTCGCCGCGGCGAACGCGGCCGCCCGGCTCCGCGCGCTCACGCGCTATCGACTCGGCCTCGACGCGCGGGTCGACGGCGTGCCGCTCGGCGACCTCGTCACGGCCATCCACCAGTACGACGAGCGACGCTTCACCTCGAACGCGCTCTCGCGCTGGTTCCACGACGTCGGCGGTCGGCCGCGCGCGCGCGACCTCGTGCAATCGTGGCTGGGCCGCCCGTCGACCGAGTCCTTCGGCGGGAACTACGGCGCGCCCTCGGCGCTCCTCCCGTATGTGCTCGAGAACGACGCGCTCACGGCCCCGATCACCCCGGATTCCACGAGCGGCTACACGAACCAGCTCTCGACCGACGCGCTCGCGGACGCGCTGAGGCGGGTCGCGATGCACCGCGAGATCCGCGCCGGCGAGCGCATGCCGGCGCTGCAGTGGGCCGATGTCGAGACGCTGCTCTATGGGGCCGCGCGCCCCGTCTGGTACCGCGACGGCACCGTCGGCGGCATGCAGGCCGACACGGCGATCTACGTGCAACAGGCCTTCGACGTCGCGGCGATGGAGCGCCGGAGCGCAGGGCGGTGGCGTGTCTTCGGGAAGTTGGGATATGGGCCCTCGCGAGGCGGCGAGTTCGTGCACGTCGCGTATGCGTGTCTCCCCGAGCTCGACGCCTCGGGCGCGCCGATCCCCGACCGCGGCAAGGAGTTCGTGATCGCCACGCATCTGCCCGCGCGCGGCGACTCCGCCGCGGCCGACGAGCGACTCGCCGCCTTGTATCGATCGGTGATCGGGCGCGTGCTCGACGGGCGTCTGCGCTGAGCGCGGCGCAGCCATCGCCCGCGTCCCGCGATTCACTGGCGGGCGCGGCGCGCGCACCTCCGAGGACGTCCCGAGAATCCGCGCAAACCCACCGCGGACAGCGACCGCGCCCGCGTGCGCCGCGCTACCCTCGCCCCCATGCCGCGCCTGATTCAAACCCTCGCTCCCGGCCCCCTCGATGTGATCGGAGACGTGCACGGGGAGGTCGAGGCCCTGCTCGCGCTCCTGGACCGGCTCGGCGTCGACCCGGAGAAGCGCACCGCGGCACGGCCGCTGGTCTTCGTGGGCGACCTCGTCGACCGGGGCCCCGACAGCGTCGCAGTCGTCCAGCTCGTCGAGCGGCTGATGAGCGCGGGCATCGCGCAGGCGGTCCTCGGCAACCACGAGCTGAATCTGCTCGCGGGTGACCGGAAGGAGGGCAACGGCTGGTTCCGCGACGACCCGCACGACCACTGGCAACATGCGGGGGGCACGCAGCCCTTCCGCTCGCGCCTCGCGACGGACGACGAGCGCGCCACGATCACGCGTTTTCTCAGGGATTTGCCGCTTGCGCTCGAGCGCGAGGATCTGCGCGTGGTGCACGCGTGCTGGCAGGAAAACGCCGCGCGTGCGCTCCCGAGGGAGGGTGACCCGGCGGCGCTCGCCGCGGCGAAGGAGCAAGAGATTCAATCGCAACTCCACGCCTGCGGAATTACCCAGCGGGCTAAGGCCGAGCGCGCGGAATTCGCGAATCTCCGCGTGCAGAACATCGAGCCAAACCGGCATCTCGCGGCCGTGGCCGCAGAGGATGTGGCGCTGCAGAGTGACAATCCGATCAAGATCCTCACGTCCGGGCTCGAAGAGAGCGTCCCGGAGGGTGGCCATTTCTTCACGGGCGGCAAGTGGCGATTCGCGCGGCGCAAGCGCTGGTGGCAAGAGCCCATCGATCGCCCCACGGTCATCGGGCATTACTGGCGTCGACGGGGTGATTCCATCCCCGACAAGCCGGATGTCTGGGACGACCTCCAGCCCCAGGAGTGGTCGGGACACGTGTATTGCGTGGATTACAGCGTCGGGCGCCGCTTCACCGAGCGTCACCGCGGTGTGAGCGCGGGATTCACGGGCGGCCTCGCCGCGCTGCGCTGGCCCGAGCGCACGTTGGTCTTCGATGACGAGGATGGGCCGCGTCCGACGACGAGATTCGGCGAGCTGCGAGTCTGAATACGATTCTCGCATCCCGCCTGCTCAGGCGAACACGCTGAGCGCGACGACGAGCAGTTCGCCGAGAACTGAAGCGCGCCTCGAGAACGAGCACGCGTTCGCCGAGGCCGCGACTGCAAAGCGGTCTTCCGAACGTCGGGGCAGTTAGATAGGCTCGCGCCATGCGTGTCATCCTCGCCGCCGCCCTCGCGCTGACGCTCTTCGCCTGCGGTCCCCGCCGCACCTCGAAGACCGCGGAAGACGCCGGAACACCCGACATCGGATCAGGCGATGCAGGGGATTCGGGCGCGCCGATCGACGCGGGGCTCCTCGGCGACGCCGCCACGCCACGGACACCGGTGTTCGACGTCCCCTACGACGAGTCCGCGCCCGGCGACCCGCTGCGGAGGCTCGATGTGTATCCACAGCCCACGGGCGATGGCGCGCCCGTGGTGGTGTGGGTCCATGGCGGCGCGTGGGCCGTCGGCGACAAACGCAATCAACTCACCGACAAAAGACCCTTCTTCGCGAGCGAGGGATTTCTCTTCATCAGCGTCAATTACCGACTCTCACCCTCCCCCGGCGCGACGCCCACACCCGAGCCCGTCCGACACCCGACCCACGCGGAGGACGTCGCCCGCGCCGTCGCGTGGGTCGAGGCACACGCCGCGGAGTACGGCGGAGACGGCACGCGCGTCGTCCTCCTCGGCCACTCGGCGGGCGCGCACCTCGTCTCGCTCGTCGCCACCTCACCGACGCTGCTCGCGGCGCACGGGCTCGGCCCGGCGGATATCCGCTGTACGGGGGCCCTCGACACCGAGGGGTACGACGTCGCGGCGGTGCTCGCGGATGCGACGGGCATGCTGCGCACGACGTACCTCAACGCCTTCGGCGAGGACCCGACGACGTGGGTCGAGGCGTCGCCGATCACGCATGTCCGCGCGGGGGCGGGCATCGGCGCCTTCCTGCTCGCGCGCCGCGGCACCGCAGCCCGGCAGGCCGTCACCAACCGCTTCCGCGACGCGCTCGTCGCCGCGGGCGTCCCCGCCGACATCGTCGCCGTCGACGCGTACAGCCACGAGGGCGTGAACGACGCGGTGGGACGCCCGGGCGAGACGACGCTGACGCCTGCGCTCCGCGATTTCCTCGCGGGGTGCGTGCGCTGAAGGCGCTGCGCGCGACGCGGGGTCGACTCAGCCCCGCGCCGGAGCCTTCACGCTCGGCACGCGCGTCCGACGCGGCGCGCGCGCCGCACCCGCCGTGGTAGCGTCGCACGCGATGTCGACACCCCTCGATTCGAGTCGCGTTCTCCGCATCCCACCACGCTGCGGGAGGTCCGCGTGAGCCTCGGCTTCGAGTTCCGCGAGACGCTCGCGGGGAGTTACCACACGCTCGCGTCGCCCGGGGTCGAGCACCCGATGGCCATCCGCGTGCAGGCGCGCGTCGAGGATGTGCTGCGTTTCGCGCTCGATCCGACGCTCGCGCTCACGGGCGAGATCGACGCGCAGGGTTTCGCCGACGGTCAGCCGCTGCGCGGGACCCTCACGCTCGCGCCGCTCCGCGCGAAGATCGTGTGGGACTTCCGCTTCCCGACGAACGACGCGCGCGACGCGCGCTTCCACGGCGAGGTCGACATCGACCTGCTGCGCCCCGCCCTCACGCTCACGCAGCTCCCGGGGAGCCTCTACCTCGGCGAGACGGAGGTCGCGCGCGCGGTGCTCCGCTTCGACGCGCGGAGCGAGCTGCCGAGGCTCCTCGCGAGCGTGCGGCCGCGATGAGCGCGCCGCGGGCGCTCGTCGCCGTGCACGGCGGCGCGGGCGATGTGCCGGATGCGCGCCGGCCGCTGCACGAAGAGGGCGCGAAGCGCGCGGCCGCGGTGGGGCGCGACGTGCTCGCGCAGGGCGGGAGCGCGCTCGACGCGGTGCAGGCCGCGGTCGAGGCGCTCGAGGACGACCCGCTCTTCAACGCGGGCACGGGCGCGTGCCTCACGGCGACGGGCACGCTCGAGTTCGACGCCTCGGTGATGGAGGGCACGACGCTGCGCGCAGGCGCCGTGACGGTGCTGCCGCCCTTCCAACATCCGATCGCGATTGCCCGCGCGGTGCTCGAAGACGCGCGGCACGTGCTCTACGCGGCCGAGGGCGCGCGGGCCTTCGCGGAGCGCGCGGGGTTTTCGCCGTCGACGCTCGAGGCGATGTGCACCCCAGACGCGGCCGAGCGCCTGAAGCTCGTGCTCGCGGGGCGCGCGGGGCCGGGCTGGGCGGGCGGCACGGTCGGCGCCGTCGCGCGGGATGCCGAGGGGCGCGTGGCCGCGGCGACGAGCACGGGCGGCACGGTGGGCAAACTGCCAGGGCGCATCGGCGACTCGCCGCTGCCCGGCTGCGGCACGTACGCGGACGACGAGGGCGGCGCGTGCTCCGCGACGGGCGCCGGCGAGGCGATCATCCGCGTGACGCTCTCCCGCGTGGCGGTCGACCTGATGCGGAGCGGCGTCCCCGCGCCCGAAGCCGCACGCGCGGCCATCGCGATGTTCGGCGCGCGCGTCGCGGGCTCGGGCGGCATCGTGGTCGTCGATCGCCACGGGCGCCCCGGATTCGCCTGGAATACGCGCACGATGAGCCACGCGGTCGCGTGGGTCGGCGGCGAGGTCGAGGGCGGCTCGTGAGCCCGGACACGCAGCGCGACGCCTGACGCCGCAGGCACGCGCGCGTGCCGCGACTGGAAGGCGCCCGCGTGAGCGACTAGATCTGCGCCGCGACGCGACGGGCGAGCCCGCCGCCGCAGGAGACCGTCATGCGCCGACACCTCGCGAAGTTCGAACTGCTCACCCTCGCCGCGGCCCTCGCCTCGATCTCCCTGAGCGCTGCCTGCGGCGCGTCCACGCACGCCGCAGCTGCCGCCGCGACACCCCCGCGCGAGAACGGCGAGGCCACCGTCGAGGTCGTGCGCGTCGATGAGCCGCCGATGCCGGAGCCGCAGCCGAGCGGGCCGCCGCCCATCACCGTCATCGCCGGCGAGAGCACGCCCGTCGAAGGCCCGATGGCGTCCCTGCTGCTGACCGCGCCGCGCAACGGCGCGACGATCGCGCGGCCGCCGGTGCTCGTGCGCGCGACGCTGCGCGACTGGGCGCTCTCCGCGGATCCGGGCAACCACGTGCACTTCATCGTCGACGACGAGCCGTACTTCGCGGTGCGCGACCTCTCGCAGCCCGTCGATCTCGCGGCCCTCGTCCGCACGAACCTCGGGCACGAGCTGGCCGAGGGCTCGCACGTCCTGCGCGTCTTCCCGAGCCGCCCGCAGCACGAGTCCGTGAAGTCGGGCGCGGCGTTCCAGGTGGTGACGTTCGCGGTCCGCGCGGCGACCCCGGGCTTCTCCTTCAACCCGAGCGCGCCGCTGCTCACCTACTCGCGCCCGAAGGGCTGCAACGTGCTCGGGCAGCGCGTGCTGCTCGACTTCTTCGTCACCAACGCGGCCCTCTCCGCGGAGGGTTTCAAGGTCCGCTACGCGATCGACGACGCGGCGAGCGGCGAGATCACGCGCTGGGTCCCGCACTTCATCGAGAACCTCCCCGAGGGCGAGCACCGCCTCCACCTCACGCTGATCGGCGCCGATGGCCAGCCCGTCGCGGGGCCCTTCAACGACACGACGCGCACCTTCACCGTCGCCGCGTCGTGCACGCCCGCCGCCGCGCCCGCCTCCGCCCCGGCTACGGCGAGCGCACCCGGAGCGACGGCGCCCGCCGCACCGGCCGCGGCGCACGACGGCCACTGAGCGCGCTGCGACCGGCCGCGCGCGCACGACCCCGACGCCCATGGCAGGGATCCTCAACACCGCCCGCGATCTCGAGCGGCTCCGCCAGATCGTGGGCGTCCTCGGGCGGCACGGCTTCGGCGAGATCGTGCAGCGCACGGGGCTCGGCTCGCTGCTCGGCGCCGGCGCGGGCGCCGACGGGGAGAAGGTCGCCGTCGGCGCGCGGCTGCGGCTCGCGATGGAGGAGCTCGGGCCGAGCGCCGTGAAGCTCGGGCAGATCATCTCGACGCGCTCGGACCTCGTCCCCGCGGAGGTGATCGCGGAGCTGAAGAAGCTCCAGGACCGCGTCCCGCCGGTGCCCTTCGACCAGCTGCGCGAGAGCGTCGAGGAGGCCCTCGGCGCGCCGCTCTCCGACGTCTACGAGACGTTCGACGAGACGCCGCTCGCCTCCGCGTCGATCGGGCAGGTGCACCGCGCGACGCTGCGGACGCCGGAGGGCCCGGTCGACGTCGTGGTGAAGCTCCAGCGGCCCAACATCAAGCCGACGATCGAGCGCGACCTCGACCTGCTGCATTGGCTCGCGCGCGCCGTCGAGCGCTCGATCCCCGAGTCGCGGATCTACGGCCCCGTGCGGCTCGTCGAGGAGTTCGAGCGCTCGATCATGGCCGAGCTCGACTACCACCTCGAGGCCGACAACGCCGCGCGTTTCACCCGCAATTTTCAGGGGATCGGCACGGTCCACTTCCCGCAGGTGTACCGCGAGGCGTCGTCGCGCCGCATGTTGACGCTCGAGTTCCTCGACGGCGCGAAGGTGTACGACGCGGTCGCGGGCGGTCACAGCGGCGAGCGGATCGCGCACAACACGCTGCACATCCTCATCCAGCAGATCTTCGAGGACGGCTTCTTCCACGCCGACCCGCACCCCGGGAACCTGCTGATCCTCGGCACGCCGGACGCCCCCGTGCTCGGGATGATCGACCTCGGGCTCGTCGGGCGGCTCACGACGGAGATGCGCGACCGCACCATCGACCTGATGGTCGCGGTCGCGCGCGAGGACCACAAGAGCATCGCCGACGCGCTCTTCGCCATCGGCAAGCCGACGCGCAAGATCGAGCGCCGCGCCTTCGACGCCGAGGTCGCGCGGCTCGCGGATCGCTACCTCGGCAAGACGCTGCAGGACATCGAGATGAGCGCGCTCATCCGCGACCTCGTCGGCGGCGCGACGAAGTTCGGGCTCGAGATCCCGCCCGACTTCCTGATGGTCGGCAAGGCGCTGATGACGGTCGAGGGGATCGGCAAGGAGATCCACCCGACGCTCGACGTCTTCGGCGAGGTGAAGCCCTATTTCCTCAAGCTCTTCTGGCAGCGGTACTCGCCCGAGAAGATGAGCGCGGAGCTCGTGCGCACCGCCTCGCGCATCGGCGGCGCCGCGAGCGAGCTGCCCGTGCAGCTGCAGGACGTGCTCGAGGACATCCGCCTCGGGCGGCTCGTGCTGCGCACCGAGGACGCGGCGCGCGACCGGGCCTTCGACGGACTCGGGCGGCGTGTCTACAGCGGGTTCGTCGTCGGCGCGCTGCTGCTCGGGGGCGCCGTGCTGATCGCGCAGCGCTCGTTCGTGCTCGGCGTCGCGTTCATCGCCGCCGCGCTCCTGTGGGTGGTCGCGCACGGCGCGCGCATGTGGCTGCTGCGCCGCCGCAAGCGCAAGGCCAAGTAGCCCGCGCGGACGGCGGGGCGGTGGGACATATCCCGTCCCAACGCGAGCCTCCTCGAGAGGCGCACTGTGGGACATATTCCGTCCCACCCCGACGCAGGCGCGGACGGCAGGACGGTGGGACATATCCCGTCTCACCCTGCGCCCGCCGATCCGCCAGCTGTCGCGTCAGCCGCCGCGTCAGCCACCGCCGAGCCGCGCCGGCCCGGGGCCCTGCGCTTCGCCCTGCTCGACCTTCGGGGCCGGGGCGCCGCAGTGCGGGCAGTTGAGCAGCTCCTGCGCGAAGGGGCCGTTGCAGTAGCGGCAGAAGAGGCGTCCGGCGATGCTCGCGGGGTCGATGAGCCGCAGCTCCGGGTAGTTCTGCTCGAGCTCGGCGCTGCTCATGCGGTCGTTCTCGGCCGCGGGGGACCACACCACCTCGAGCGCGACGAGCGTGTCCGCGTCGAGCGCGCCGCGCTCCTGCAGCGCCGCGCGGATCTGCCCCGCGTCGCCGAGGTTCGAGACGGTCGTGAGGCCACGCCGCGCGACGACCACGAGCGACACGACGACGGTGCCCTGCCCCTCGCTCGCGCTCGCCCGCATCTCGGGCGTCGGGTTCTGCACGAGCGTGCCGTCCGCGTTCCGCACGAGCTCCTGCCGGAAGCGCGCGCGCGCCTCGCTCGCCGCGGACTGGAAGGCCGCCTGCGCCTGCGGGCCCCCGAGCGGCGCGCCAGAGTCTTTGTAGGCCGCGTAGAGCCAGGCGATCTCCGCGCGGCGCAGCGCGAGGACCGTCTCGCGGAGGAGCATCGCGCGCCCGTCCTTCGTGCCCGTCTGGCCGCTCGCCGCGAGCCGCGCGAGCTGCTCCTGGAGGTCACGCCGCGCGCGCCAGTCGATGCCGAGCGTGATATGGCTGAGGAACATCCCGCCCGTCGCGCCGACGTAGCTGGCCCCGCCCGCGGCGGCCGAGGCGCCCGTCGTTCTTCCGCGTGGCGAGGAAGATGAGCAGCGCGACCACCCCGAGGCAGAAGCAGAGCCCACCGAGTCCCCCCACGCAGCCATCCGGCGGGGGAGCCCACCCCGTCGACGGCGCGCTAGGCGGCGCCTCCCACCCCGTCGACGGCGCGCTAGGCGGGGGAGCCCACCCCGTCGACGGCGCGCTCGGCGGCGCCTCCCACCCGGACGATCCCGAGCCGCCGCCGGATGGAGGCGGGTCGGAGAAGTCGCCGCCGGATGGAGGCGGGTCGGAGAAGTCGCCGCCGCCGAAGCTGCCGCCGGTGGTCTGCGCGCGGCCCGTCGCCGGCAGCGCGAGCGCGGCGAACACGGTGACGAGGACGAGGAGGGGCGTGAGCGCGGAGAACAGACGCACGGGGTGGTCGCTGGGCTTCACGCGCGCACTATCTCACGCCCCGAACGGTCGCGGAACGGCCCCGCGCAGGCCTCGAGGCGGCGCTTGGCTACAGGCCGTTCGCGGCAGGAAGCGGGGCGCTGCGCGCGCGGACGAGACCGTCCTCGAGCGCCTGATCCGCGGCGCGCCGCCCGGAGAGCACGCAGAGCGGCATGCCGCCGCCCGGGTGCGCGCTGCCGGACGCGAGGTAGAGGCCGGGCACGGCGGCGACGCGGTTCGGCGGGCGCTGGAAGGCCGCGAGCATGCCGTTCGACGAGGTGCCGTAGATCGCGCCGCGCGTCCCTGGGAAACGCGCCGCGAGATCCGCGGGCGTGCGCTCCCAGACGAGCCGATCGTCCGCGTCGATGAGCTTCGCCGCGACGAGCCGCGCGAGGACCCGCTCCCGCAGACGCACCGCGATCTCCGGATCGCGCTTGCCCTGCGCGGGCTCGGGCGGCGCGTTCGCCATCACGAAGACAGGCTCGTCGTCCGCCCAGCCGCGGCGGCCGTGGCAGGGCTCCTGCGCGCAGAGGTAGACGGTCGGCTCGCCGGGCGGGCGGTCCTGGTCGAAGATGTCGACGAACTCGCCGAGGTAGTCCCGCGGGAAGAGCACGGTGTGCGGCGCGCGAGCCGCCTCGCCCGTGCGTCGACGCGCGCGGAGCACGCCCGTCCACGCGGACATCGACGGCTCGCCGGCGTGCTTGATGGCCTGGCGCTGGCCGGGCGCGACGAGGTGTTCGGCGACGTGCGCCGCGTCGGCGTTCGCGACGACGACGCTCGCGCCGAGGGTGCGGCCGTCGGCCAGCGTGACGCCCTCGATGCGGCCGCGCGGCGCGCGGATGCCGGTGACGCGCGCGTTCGTCTCAAAGGTCACGCCGAGGCGCTCGGCGACCCGCGCGAGCGCGCGCACGAGCGCGTAGATGCCGCCCTCGACGCCGAAGCCGCCGAGCGAGAGCTCGACGTGCGCAATGCAGTTCATCGTCGCCGGCGCGCGGCGCGGGTCGGAGCCGTTGTAGGTCGCGTAGCGCAGGAGCAGCGGGCGCAGGTGCGGATCGCGCACGCGGGACTCGACCGCGGACACCATCGAGCGGAGCGCATCGACCTTCGTCACGCGCGCGAGCGCCGCGGGGCCGAGGCGCAGCATGCCGCCGACGCTGGGCGCCTCGCCGAAGACGAAGTGCGGCGCCGCCGAGTCCCAGATGACGCGCGCGTAGTCGAGGAAGGCCGCGAGCTCGCGGCGCGCGTTCGCGCCGAGCGCCTTCTCGACCGAGGCGAGCGTCTCCTCGGGGCGCGTGAAGACGTCGACTGTCTTGCCGTCGGGGTAGAGGTAGCGAAACGCGGGGCGCTCCTCGCGCAGCGTCAGCTCCGCGCGCAGCGACGTGCCGGCGCGCCGGAAGACCTCGTCGAGGGCCTCGGGCATCGTGAGCACGCTCGGGCCCGTGTCGAACTCGACGCCGTCGACGACCTCGACGCCAGCCTTGCCGCCGAGCCGCTCGCCGGCCTCGAGCACGTGCACACGCACGCCGCGCGCCGCGAGGCACACGGCAGCCGAGAGCCCGCCGAGCCCGGCACCGACCACGAGCGCTTCCGGCGCCACGGCGCTCATCCCGCGAGCCGCGGAGCGGCGTCCCGGAGGTGCGTGAAGAGACGCGCGACGCGATCTTCGCGGCGCCCGGTGAAGAGGGGCAGGAAGAGCGAGTTCTCGCCGCGCGCGCGGTGCACGCGCATCCGCACGAAGGGGCGCTCGAGCGCGCGATCGACGCGGTCCGGGCGGCAGAGCTCGCCGAAGCCCCGCCCGCGCGCGCCGTCGGCCGTGGTCGCGACGAGCGGTGTCCGCAGGTAGAAGGGCCCGTCGTCCACGGGCGCCTCGCTCTCGACCTCGAGCCAGCGCGCGCCGGCGCTGCGCGTGATCGTGAGGCGCGTCCACCAGTGCATGCCGAAGCGCGCGAGCCGCATGCCGCCGCGCGTGGCCGTAGCGCCGACGAGCTCCTCGTGCGTGCCGTCCTCGCGCAGCGCGAGCGCGACGACGAGCGGCGCCTTCTCGCGATCCCGCGGGAAACACACGAAGTAGATGCGCTCCTCGCCCTCGAGCGCGACGCGGCCCCACAGCCAGTGCCGCATCCCGAGGCGGTGCAGCGCCACCGCACCGCCGTTGCGGTCGTGGTAGGCGCGGCCGCTCATGGCGAGCAGCAGGCGGCCGCCCACTTCGAGCCGGGCCGTGCCGCGCGCGGGCGCGATGATCGGCGTCCACACATGGGGCGCGCCGCCCTCGGGCACGGGCGCGACGAGGGAGCGGAAGCCGCGCGCCGCGGTGCCGACGACCTCGATCGTCCCCGTGAGGCGCTCGCGCGAGGCGGGCACGTCGCAGTCCAGGGTCACGCGGAGCGCGCGGCGCCCGTCGGGCTGGTCGACGGTGGCAATCTCGGTGCGGCCGAACGTCCAGCGCGACGCGGCGTCGTCCCAGCGGACCTGGTCCGGCGAGAACTCGGTGAGCTGGTAGAAGCTAAGCGCGCCGCGATCGTAGACCGCGAGGTTGAGGCTCGGGCGCGCGGAGGGCAGCTGGGGGTTGCCGGCACGCTCGGCCGCCGCGTAGCCCGGGAGGAACGGGAGCCCGAACGACCAGATGAGCACGAGGCCCGAGCCGGCGTCGTCGCGCAGATCGGCGTACCACCACGCGAATCCGCCGGGCCGGGAGAGCAGGTCGCGCGCAAGCGGGCGGGTGGGATCGTCGATGCTGAGCATGCGCGGCAGGGTTGTAGGTGCATGGAGCGGCCGGCGTCGAGGGGCGCACCGCAGATTCCCGCGCGGCGCGCGCGCCGTGCGACGCGGTGCGGAGCGGAGCGGCTCAGCGCGGCTCACCCGTCGCGGTGATGCGCTCGACGCGGACCTCGAGCGCGTCGCTCGCGCTGACGCCGCGGGTCGCGGGCACCACGCGCCAGCCGGGATCGCTCGCGAGCGCCTCGAGCACCGCGCGCACGACGCGCGGGCGCACGACCCGCTCGAACCGCTCGTGCCAGGCGTAGCCGTCCTCCTCGCCCTCGTAGTCCTCGGCGAACTCGGCCGACAGCACGATCTCGACCCGATAGCTGCGCTCTTCGCGGTAGGACATGGCGTCCCATCGTGGGGCCCCGGGACCCGCGCGGAAAGCGCCCGCGCACGATCGGCGCCGCCGTCCTGGGAACGCGCGCGACGTGGGCGACGCCGCGCCGTGCCACGGACGGGGCCGCGCAGGCGGACGCCGGTGGGCTACCGCCGACGCGCGCGACGACCTACAACGCGGACGCCGTGACCGCCCGCGCCTCCGTCTGCCACGCAGGCCCCCGCCCCGCCGCGCAGGCGCTCGCCGAGGGGGCCGCCCTCGCCGCGCGCGTCGCGTGGCCCGATGCGCCCGCGGTCGCGCTCTACGGCGCCGCGCTCACGGGCGACTCCGTCACGCTCGGCGCGCACCAGCGCAGCGCGCACGCGCTCGATCTCGCGCGACTCCGCGCGCGCGGCACGCACGCGGTGCGGCGCGCGACGGGCGGCCCGACCTACCGCGCCGGCGAGGGCGTCGCGTACCTCGCGCTCGGCCTGCGCACGGCGTCGACGCTGCTCGACTGCCCGCGCGACCGCGTGCTCAACCGCAACGTGCGCGGCGCGCTCGCGGGGCTCGGCGCGGCGGGCCTGCCCGTGCACTACTTCGGGCGCGAGTTCCTCAGCCTCGATCGGCGCCCGGCCATCGGCTGCGGCTGGTCCCGCGACGCGCGCGGTCACGTGCTGCTCGAGTTCTTCGTCGGCGCGACGGCGCACCACGTGCCGGACCCCACCTGCATCGCCTACCCGCCGCGCACCGACGCGGCCATGACACCGAAGGCCCCCCTCACGTTCGCCGAGGCGTTCGCCGCGAGGCGCCCCGGCGACGCTGCGCCGGACGCCGACGCCCTCGTCGCCTGCGTGCTCGCGCGCGGCTGGGTCGCGACGTACGGCCTCGACGCCGCGCCCACCGCCCCTCCCGACGTCGCGTCGCTCGCGGACCTCGCGGCGCGCGACGCGGCTCGGCCCGACGACGACGACGCCCTGCGTTGGAGCGGGCCGCGGGAGGTGCCGATCGGCTTCGTCGCAGCCGGGCTGCGCGTCACGGGGGGCCTCGTCGCGGACGCGCGGCTCGCGGGCGACTTCTTCGCCGACGATGACGGGGCCGCGCGGCTCCGCGACGCGATCGTGGGCGGGCCGCCGACGCCGGAGCGCCTCGTCGCCGCGATCAACGCCGCGTACGGCGCAGAGGGCGCGGTGATCGAAGGTTTGCGCTCGCTCGCGCCGGTGCTCGACGCGTTCCTCGAGGCCGCGGGCTGATCGCCGCGGTGTCGCGCGCGGTACGCGGTACGCGGTGCGCGACCACGAGGCCCGCGTGCCCCTGAGCGGCGACGCGGTCGACGGCGTGATCGCGCACGCGCTCGGCGACGCGATCGACGGCGCGGGCGGCTACACCATCGTGAGCAGCGCCTCGTCGTCGAGGTGCGGGGTCGCGTTGAACACGCTGAGCGAGGCGCGCTCGCCCGTGTAGCGGAGCTCGCAGTACGAGGCGTTGCGGATCGCGAAGCTCAGGTCCATCGCGCGGGCGTCGTCGATGTCGAGCGCGTCGCAGACGGCCGCCGCGGCGGTGCCGCCCGAGGTGAACGCCGCGATGCGCTGCCCCTGCTGCGCCCCCGCGAGCATCGCGCGCACGCCGCCGCGCACGCGCGCACGGAAGGCGCGGAACGACTCGGGGCCATCGTCGCGCTCGGGCACCTCGCCGCCCGCCCAGGCGCGCATCGCGCGGCGGAAGATCCGCAGCAGCACGGCGTCCCCCGCCTCGCCGCGCGCGAGCGACTCGACCCAGCCCGCGAGCTCGGCGTCGCGCGCCGCGAGCGCGGGCACGGCCTCGCGCACGACGACCATCCCGTGGTGCTCGTCGAGCGCGTCGAGGGGCTGCGGCGCAGGCCACGGCACGCCGCGCGACGCGTAGGCCGCGGCGACCTCCGCGTGCGTCTGCGCGTGCCGGCGTCGCGGCCCGACGTAGACGTGATCGAAGCCGCGCGACCGCGCGGCCCAGTGCGCGCCGAGCAACTGCGCCTGCTGCGTGCCGAGCGGCGACAGCTGGTCGTAGTCGCCGACCGTGAGCGACGACGCCTGCCCGTGGCGCACGAGGACGAGCGTACCCATCGCCCGTTCGGCCTCAGTGCGCCGCGACGTCGGCGCGCGCGTCGTTCCCCGGCGCGTCCTCGAACTCGACGACCTCGATCCCGCGCTTCTTCAGCCACCAGATCAACCCGATGGCGAGGCTGCGCTTGTCGGAGAGGAACTCCGGGTCCGTGCCCTCGAACCAGTGGCCGAGGAACTGGAAGCCCCACCCCACGGTGAACATCGACGCGCCGAGCGGCAGGCCGACGATCGTCGCGGCGATGGGCAGGCTCGCGGCGATCATCGGGATGCCGACCGCATGACACGCCTGATTGCGCGGATCGCGGTGGGCCTGCTCGTAGCTGTCCATGAGCCGCTGCCAGTCGGCGCCGAGTCGAATCATCGGGCGAGCTTGCCGTGGGCCACCGGGGACTGCAACGGCGCCCTCAGCCCGCGGGCGCGGCCTCGAGCAGGCCCGCGCGCACGAGCATCGCGTCCGGGTCCGGGTCGCGCCCCATGAAGCGACGGTAGAGCACGAGCGGGTCCTCGCCGTCACCGCGCGAGAGGACCTCCGTGCGGAACGAGGTGCCGACCTCGCGGCTGAAGATGCCCTCGGCGCGGAAGCGCGTGAAGGCGTCGGCGTCGAGCACCTCGGCCCACTTGTACGAGTAGTACGCGGCCGCATAGCCGACCGGGCTGCCGAAGAGGTGCCCGAAGCTCGCGATCATCGCGTAGTCGTCGGGGAGCGCCGTGACGCTGTGCCGCGCGAGGATGTCCCGCGCGAAGGCGACGACGTCCCCGTCGCGCGCCGGGTCGTAGCGGCGGTGCAGCGCGAGGTCGACGGCGCCGAAGCCGAGCTGGCGCATCTGATCGGTCGCGGCGCGGAAGTTCTTCGCGCGGAGCAGCTTCTCGAAGAGGTCGTCCGGCACGCGCGCGCCCGTCTCGACGTGCCGCGCGACGAGGTCGAGTCCGCCGCGCTCCCAGCACCAGTTCTCCATGATCTGCGAGGGGAGTTCGACGAAATCCCATGCGACGCGCGTGCCGGCGAGCGAGCGGACCTCGACACCGGAGAGCAGGTGGTGGAGCAGGTGCCCGAACTCGTGGAAGAGCGTCTCGAGCTCGCGGTGCGTGAGCAACGAGGGCCCAACGGCCGTCGGCGGCGTGAGGTTCGCGCAGATCGTGGCGGCGTGCTGCGCGCCGGGCAGCCCCGTGACGAAGGGCCCCATCCACGCGCCGTCCCGCTTCGTCGCGCGCGGGAAGAGGTCGAGATAGAAGACGCCGAGCGGCGCGTCCGTCTCGTCGTGCATCGCGAAGGCGTGCACCGACGCGTGCCAGACGGGCGCGTCCGGCAGCGAGATCACGCGCACCCCGTAGAGGCGCCGCGCGACCTCGAAGACGCCCTCGATCGCCTGATCCGCAGGGAGATACGGGCGCAGCGCCTCCTCGTCGAAGTCGTAGCGCGCGCGGCGCTGCCGCTCGGCGTAGAAGGCGATGTCCCAGGGCGCGAGCGGCGCCGCGTCGGGCCCCTCGAGGCTGCGGCGGAACTCGAACAACTCGCGCGTCTCACGCTCGAAGGCCGGCCGCGTCCGCGCCTCGAGCCGCGCGACGAAGGCGTCGGCCGTCGCGCCGTCCTTCGCCATCCGGTCGGCGAGCACGTAATCGGCGAAGTCGCGGAAGCCGAGCAGCTGCGCCTGCTCGTGGCGGAGCGCGACGATGCGCGCGACGAGGCTGCGGTTGTCGTGCTCGCCGCGCGTCGCCCGCGTCGCGAACGCCCGCCAGAGCGCCTCGCGGAGCGTGCGATCCTCGGCGTGCGTGAGCACCGCGAGGTAGCTCGGGGCGTCGAGGCCGAAGCGCCAACCCTCCTCGCCGCGCGCCTCGGCGGCCGCGCGGGCCGCGTCGCGCGCGCGGCCGGGGAGCCCGACGATCCGCGCGGGGTCGTCGATCCGCAGGGAGAACGCGGCCGTCGCATCGACGACGTGCTGCGAGAACTTCGACGTGACGTCCGCGAGCTCGACGCTGAGCGCGCGCAGACGATCCTTGCCCGCCGCGTCGAGATCGGCGCCGCTGCGCCGGAACTCGTCGAGCGTCTTGTCGAGGAAGCGCCGCTGCGCACCGGTGAGCGACGCGGCCTCCGGCGTCGCCGCCCAGCGCTTGAGCGCCGCCCAGAGGGCCGGATCGAGCGGAATCCCCGCGTAGAAGTCGCTCACGGCGGGGCGCACCGCGTCGTACGCCGCGCGAATCGCGGGCCCGGTGCACGTCGCCTCGAGGTGCGAGACGAGCGACATCACGACCTCGAGCCGCGCGGTCGCCTCGTCGAGCGCGCCGAGCACCTCCTCGTAGCGGCCGACGCCGCCCCCGGCACCGATGCGCGCGAGGCCCGCGCGCGCGTCCGCGAGCAGCACTTCGACCGCGGGCTCGATGTGGTCGGGCGTGAGCGCGCCCCAGCGGATCGGGAGTTGGACGTCGAGGAAGGGGTTGGGCGCGGTGGCGGCGTTCACGCGCCGGTCATAGGGCATCGCCGCCCGCCCCCGCAAGCACGACGCGGCACCGAACGGCGCCGCTGCCGCACGCGCGGTCCGCGCACGGGCCCGGGGCGGTCATCCCGCGACACGCCATCCGCACACCGACACGCGCCGCGCCCGATCGCGCCCCTTCCCGAACGCCGAGGTGCTGTGGCAGTTTCGCGCGCGTGAACCTCACCGCGCACGCCATCTCGGATGTCGGACGGTCCCGCTCCGGCAACGAGGACGCCCACCTCGTCGACCCGGACCTCGGGCTCTTCATCGTCTGCGATGGCATGGGTGGGCACGCAGCCGGCGAGGTCGCCTCCGCCACGGCCTGCGCGACCGTGCAATCGGAGCTGCGCAAACACCGCGACGCGCTCTCCGACGTGCAGCACGGCGGCGCGCCCATGGACGTCGCGGCCGGGCTGCTGCGTGGCGCGATCGTGACGGCCTCCGAGGTGATCCACGCGCTCGGCGCCTCCGACAAGAACCGGCGCGGCATGGGCACGACCTGCACCGCGCTCCTCGTGCTCGGCGGCAAGGCGGCCATGGCGCACGTGGGTGACTCGCGCGTGTACCTGCTTCGGGCCGGGCAACTCTACCAGATGAGCGACGACCACACGTTCCTCGCCGAGGCGATCCGTCACGGCGTGCTCACCCCGGCGCAGGCGGTCGGCAGCACGCACGGGAACATGGTGACGCGCGCCGTCGGGCCGCAGCCCAACGTACAGGTCGACGTGCTCGTCTTCGACGTCCTGCCGGGCGACACGCTCCTGCTCTGCTCGGACGGCCTGCACCAGTACACCCCGGACGCGCGCGAGCTGATGCAGTGGCTCGGGCGCGAGGTGACCCAGGGGCTCGCGCAGGAGCTCGTGCAGCTCGCGAACGCGCGCGGCGGCGCCGACAACATCACGGCCGTGCTCCTGCACGTCGCGGCGCAGGAAGAGCTCGCCGTCGAGGAGACGACGCGGGCCTCGCAGGTGCACGCGCAGTTCGAGACGCTGCGCCGCGTGACGCTGTTCCGCGAGATGACGATGCCGGAGCTCGCGCGCATCCTGCACGTCGCGCACCCCGTCGAGGTGCCCGCGGGCGAGGTGGTCGTCCGCGAGGGGGAGACGACGGATGGGCTCTACATCCTCGTCGAGGGCGCCGCGCGCGTGCAGCGCGGAGGGCAGACCGTCGCGGACCTCGAGGCGGGCCGGCATTTCGGCGAGATGGCGCTGCTCAACCGACGGCCGCGCACCGCGACCGTCCTCGCGCGGCTGCCGAGCCACATGCTCGTGCTCGATCGCGCGTCGTTCTCCGCGCTGATGAGCCAGGAGCCGCTCATCGCCGCGAAGTTCCTCTGGGCGCTCTCGCAGTCGCTCTCGCTGCGCCTCGACGACGTGAACCTCGTGCAGGACCGTCCGAGCGACGCGCCCGAATCGTCGAGCGGGAGCCTCGCCGCGCCGCCGCCGTCGGCATCGATGGCGCTCGACGGCGCGACGAGCACCGCGTCAGCCCCGTCACGCTCCACGGCGCGCTTCGGCAGTTTCCCTCGCCCTTCGCGAGGCGCTCGTGAGCGCGGCGCGGCGCGCCCTGCGACGCGAACGGCGCGCGGCGCGACGGCGGGCCGCGGCGGCGTCTGAGCGAAGGCGCCCCATGAGCCCGCCCTCGCGCATCTCCGCGCTCTACGTGCACCCCGTCAAGAGTTGCGCGGGCGAGCGCGTGGACGCCCTGCCCCTCGACGCGCTCGGCGCCATCGACGATCGCCGCTTCATGCTGGTCGACGCACGCGGCCGCTTCGTCACGCAGCGCGAGCAACCATCCCTGGCGATGGTATCCGCCCAACGCGTCGAGGGCGGGCTCGTGCTCGAGGCACCCGCGCGCGAGGCGCTGCACGTCGCGACGCCCGACGCGTCGACGCCCTCCCGCGATGCGCGCGTGTGGGCCGACGACGTGCGCGTGCGCGACTGCGGCGACGAGGCCGGCGCCTGGTTCTCCGCGTGGCTCGACGCGCCCGTGCGCCTCGTGTACCTGCCCGTCGACGCGGGGCGGCAGGTCGACACACGCTACGCGTCCCTCGGCGCGCGCACCGGGCTGAGCGACGGTTTTCCTCTGCTCGTCGCCACGGACGCGTCGCTCGCCGACCTCGCGCGCCGCGGGGCCACGCCGCTCGCGATGGCGCGCTTCCGCCCGAACGTCGTGATCGCGGGAAGCGCGGCGTGGGAAGAGGACGACTGGCGCGTGCTGCGCATCGGTGACGTGACGCTGACGCTCGTGAAACCGTGCGCGCGCTGCAGCATCACGCTCGTCGACCCGGAGACGGGCGCGCCGGGCGCCGAGCCCCTGCGCACGCTCGCGCAGTTCCGCCGAGGCGCGGACCTCGGATTCGTCGGCGTCTCCGCGTCGAGCACATACTTCGGGTGGAACGCGCTCCACGAGGGCGCGGGGCCGCTGCGCGTCGGCGACCCCGTGGACGTCCTCCGCGTCCGGGGCTGACGCCGCGCCGGTTGGCGCGCTATCCTCGCCCCGCCGATGGAACGCGACCTCACCGGGCGCTGCGGGACGTGCGCCTTCTTCGCGCGTTACTACGTCGAAGGCGCGGAGGTCCAGGTCGGCGACTGCCGCATCTGGAAGGCCCGCAAGCCCGAGACGGGGACGTGCGCGAGCTACAAGGCGCTCGGCGCGAGCTGGGATGGCTGGACGAAGAAGAGACCCGCCGCGGCCGGGACGCCACGGCGACTGCAAGAGGACGACGCGCCCGCCCCCAAGCGGCCGCTTCCTCGGGAGATCGACCTCGACATGGACCAGGCAGAGTTCCGGCGTGTGCTGACGGAGGTGCTGCGCGACGAGCTCGGCGTGGGCGACGCGGCGCTCGGTGATCGCTGGCGCGGCGGCGAGGTCGTGCTCGTCCCCGGCAAGAAGGACACGCAGGAGAAGCGCGTCCCGATCGACGCGCTCTTCCACAAGATCGTGATGATCCGCGACAAACTCCGCGTGCTCGAGCAGAAGGTGAACGGCAGCGATCTCGCCGCCGACGAGAAGGTGCAGCTCCAGCAGTACATCACCGCCTGCTACGGCTCGCTCACCACGTTCAACGTGCTCTTCCGGGACGAGGACGACCGCTTCCGAGGGCAATCCGGCTAGGAGTGACCGCGGCGCGGGCCACGCGTTCGCCGAGCCGGCCGACGCGCCCGGCCCGGTCGGGTCGGCTTCATGGGGCGGACGCCCGGCACGACGCCGCGCAAGACGAGGCGCCGCGGGTCTGCGCTCCTGATGACACAACACATCAAACAAGCCCGCTGACGTGCGGCGTGCGGGCGCCGAGCGCGAGCACCGCCCGCTGATCCGAGCGCGGCGCGTCGGGCGGCTGCGAGCCGGCCATGCCCGCGGCGGGCAGCGCGGGCACCTCGCTCCGCGGGAGGCCTTCGAACTCCTTCGGGCGCGCGACGAAGACAGGCAGGTGCGCCTCCATCACGAGGCGCGTCGCGACCGAGCCGAGCAGCAGGCGCTCGAGACCGCGCCGCCCGTGCGTGCCGACGATGAGCAGGTCGGCATCGACGTCGACCGCCAGTTGCAGGATGGCCTCGACCGCGTCCCCGAGCCGCACATGGAAGGAGACCTTCTGGTCCCAGCGGCGACCGGGCGCGCGCATGCCGACCTCGAGGACGAGCTCGCGCAACTTGCGGCTCGCGGCCTCCATGGCGGCGCTCTCGCGCGGGAGACCGTCCGCCTTGATCCACGGGTCGATGGGCAGGACGTGCACGACGTGGATGGCCGTGTGCGGGACGCGCTGTGCGAGCGCGATCGCGGCGTCGAGCGCGTGCTCCGAGGCGGGCGTGAAGTCGACGGCCACGGCGAGCCGCTGTGCGGGGGTGGGCGCTTCAGTCATGGGCGGATCCCTCCGCTTTTCGAGCTACGCACGGAAGCGCGGCGCGCCACTCACGGGGCGTCGCGGAGCGCGCGCGCTTGTCCGACCCAGTCGTCGCGCTCGATGCGCTCGGGACGCACGCCGACGACCGCCGCAGCGCGCGCGACATCCGCCGGGGCCCAGTCCGCGATCCCGTGGGCATCGACGATGCCCGCGGCCGCGAGCGCCTGCGCGAACTTCGGGCCGATCCCCTTGATACGCCGCAGATCGATGGGCACGCGTGACGCCCTCGTCGGCATCGGCGCAGCGTTGGTCGGGGGTGGTGCGTCGGCGGATGGCTCGGGCACCGCAGCATCCTTCGCCCCGGCGTGAGACGGCACGTCGTCCCGCGCGGGGTTCTCCGCTGGAGCATCCGTGCGCGGCGCGTGCGCAGCCGTCGTCCGCCGCGCGTCGGTCGACCGCGATGCGTCGACGGCTGCGTCCTGCGCGTCGGCGCGTCGCTCGAGCGTCGCGATCCGCGACGTCGCCGCCTCGAGGGCGTGCAGCGCGGGCGCGAGGGACGCGGTGAGCTCCTCGATGCGCGCGCCGAGCGATGCGGCGCGCGCGTCCCCGGCGTGCAGCGCCTCACGCGTCGTGTCGAGCGCGCCCGCGAGCGTGTCGACCTGCGCGGCGAGCGCGGCGGCGCGCGCCTCGGACGCGCCGAGCGCCACCTGCGTGCCGACGAGGGCTGCCGCGACCGCGTCGACGTGTGCAGCGGCCGCAGCGCTGCCCGCCTCGAGGGCCCCGAGTCGCGCGTCGATCAGCCCGCCCGCGCCGAGGAGCGCCTCCCGCTGCGCCTCACGCCCCGCGGCGTGCGCGGCTTGTGCGTCGAGGCGCTCCAGCGCGTCCCGCAGGCCGGCGAGCGCGTCCGTCCAGCCGCTCGACCGCTCGCGCAACTCGGCGACGTCGCGCTGCAGGCTGGCCATGCGCCCCGCGTCGAGCACGGCGGCAACCGGTGGCGGCGCATCCGACGGACGCCGCGCGAAGAAGCCGGGCGGCGACGCGACGGGCGGCGACGCGACGGGCGGCGACGCGACGGGCGGCAGCGACGAGCCACGTCCCGACGACGCCCCCGTCGGGGTCGACGCCCCGGCCGAGCGAGCGCCCTCATCGAGCCCGGGCGCGGCCGACAGCGGCGCGATCGGAGACGCCGCGGCCGTTCCCTGGACCGCACCGGGCGCGCCGTCCGACGCAAGCGGGGCACGAAGCGGCGGTGGCGTGCGGATCGGCAGGGCCGTGAACGGGCGCTCCGGCTCGCCTCCCGACGCGGAGGTCGGCGCGCGCCCCGGACCGGCCGGCGACGCGTTGGCGACCGCCACCTCCGAGGCCAGCGACGCGACGCGCGCCGGAGCCGGCGCGACCGCAGACCGCGGAGGCGGGAGGCGCCCGGGCACCGGCCATCGCGGCGCATGGGGCGCCGCCGCGCCCAGCGGGGCGGCTGGCGTCGGCGGACGTGGCGTACCTGCGCGGACGGCGCCGCGCCCTGCGAAGGCGGCGGCGCCGCACCCCGCGAAACGGGCGACGGCGCGCGCCTGCATCGCCGGCGGCAGGCCCGGCGCGGACGGCGGCACGCCCGGCGCGGACGGCGGCGTTCCCTGCGCAGAGGACGGCGTTGCGCGTCGCGGCAGCGGCGGCGGCAGGCCCGGCCCGCGGCGCGCCGCCCCCACCCGCCTCCGATGCACCGCTCCCCGCCGAACCGTCCCCGTGTCCCATCCCGCTCCCCGGTTAGCGCCCCGCGCGTGAACGCGCGCCACGCAGGCCCCGCTCACGCGACCGCCGCGCCCTGCGGCGCCGACGCGCGCTTCGCGTCGGCCTTGCGGAGCTCGACGCTCACGAGCTTCGAGATCCCCGGTTGCTCCATCGTCACGCCGTAGAGCACGTCCGCCGTCTCCATCGTGCGCTTGCTGTGCGTGATCACGATGAACTGCGACTTGTCGGTCATCATGCGGATCGCGTCCGCGAAGCGGCCCTTGTTCGCCTCGTCGAGCGGCGCGTCGACCTCGTCGAGCAGACAGAACGGCGACGGTTTGTACTGAAAAATCGAGAAGATCAGCGAAACCGCGGTGAGCGCCTTCTCGCCGCCGGACATCAGTTCGAGCGAGCCGAGCCGCTTGCCGGGCGGCTGCGCGATGATCTCGACGCCGCTCTCGAGCACGTCGTCGGGGTTGGTGAGCCGGAGCTCCGCCTGCCCGCCACCGAACATCTTCGGGAACACGCGCTTGAAGCGCGCGTTGACCTCGACGAACGTCTCCTTGAAGAGGCGCTTGCTCTCGATGTTCATCTTGCGGATGGCCTTGTCGAGCTGCTCGAGCGCGTCCTCGAGGTCCTTCTTGTGGCCTCCGTAGTACTCGAAGCGCTTCGCCTGCTCCTCGTACTCCTCGATCGCGGTCAAGTTGATCTCGCCCATGCGCTCGACGAGCTTGAGCAGCTCGTCGACGCGCGCCTTGCTCTGCGCGTCGAGCTGCCGGTCGTGGTAGTCGCCGAGCACGCGCCGCAGGTCGACGCGGTGCCGCTCGACGATGTGCCCGAGCAGGTGGTCGTGCTCCATCGCGAGCTCGCGCGCGCGGATGGTGAGCTCGGTCGCGCGCTTCTCGGTGCGCTCGATGCGCACGCGGATCTCGCGCATCGCGAGCTCGTGCTCCGTGATGCGCGCCCGCTCCGCGTCGAAGCGCGTCCGCGCGGCCGCGAGCACGTCGTGCGCCCGCATCGCCTCGCCGACGCCGACACCGAGCGCCTCGCGCAGCACGACCGTCGTGCCGAGGATCTCACCCTGCTGCCGCGCACCCCCCCGCACCTCCGCGCCGAGCCGCTCTGCGCGACCCGCGAGCTCGACCAGGCTGCGGTCGAGACGCGCGACGGTGCTGCGGTCTCCCTCCGCGCGCTGCCGGGCCTGCGCCGCGCGGACGCGCACCTCGGTCACGACGAGGGCCTGCGCCTCGACCGCGGCGCGCCGATCGCGGTGCACCTCGTCCATCGCCTCGAGCGCCTCCTCGGCGTCGCGGCGCTGCGCCTGCGCCGCGCGAATCTCGTCGCGCGCGGCCGTCTCTTCGTCGCTCGCCTCCGAGATCGACGCCGACAGTTCGTCCGCGTCGAGCGCGACCGTCTCCGCGCGACGCCGCGTGCGCTCGAGGTCGTCCTCGGCGCGCTTGAGGTCGCGCTCGGCCTTGACGAGGGCGATCTCGGTGTCGTGCGCGGCGTTGCGGGCCACGTCGAGCTCGGCCTGGCGCTCCGCGATGCCCGCGCGGATCTGCTGGTGGTGCTGCACCGCGGACGTCATCGCGGTGTCGAGCCGCGCGACGACGACGTGCAGCTCGCGCACCTCGCGCTTGACGTCGAGCATGTGCGCGGCGGCGCCCTCGCCCGTGCCGCCGACGAGCCGGCCGTCCGCGGCGAGCAGCTCGCCGGCGCGCGTGACGAGCGACGCGCCCGTGACGCGCGCGTGCAGCCGCCGCGCGGCCGCGAGGTCGTCGACGACGAGCACGCCATCGAGCAGGTGGCGCACGAGCCCCTCGTCGGCCGGCTCGGCGCGCACGAGGTCGGCGAGCCAGCCCACGACGCCCGGCTCGGACGGCAGCGAGGCCGGCGCGCGCACCACGCGGCGCGGCGTGCGCGGGACGAGCGCCGCACGACCGCGCTGGCCCTCGAGCAGCCATGCGGCGACGGCGCAGCCCGCGTCGAGGTCCCGCACGACGATGTCCTGCACGCGCTCGCCGAGCGCGCCCGCGAGCGCGTTCGTCAGCTCGGCCGGCACCTCGAGGCGGTCGGCGACGAGCCCGAGCACACCTGCCTGCGCGGCCTGCTCGGACCCGCCGAACTTCTGCATCGCCGCGCGCACGCCCGCGCCGACGCCCTCGAACCGCTTCTGCAGCTCTTCGAGCGAGCGCAGCCGCGAGCGCTTCTCGGCGAGCTCGCCGCGCAGCCGCTCGACCGTGCGGTCGCTCTCCTGCACGGCGGCGCGCAGCGCGGTGAGCTCGGACTCGAGCTGCTGCTTCTGCGCGGCGCTGTGCTCCTTGCCGCCCCGCAGCCCGCTCAGGCGCGCGCGGAGTTCGTCGGCCTCGCTCACGAGGTCCATCACGCGGGCCTCGAGTTCCTCGCGCTCCGCGCGGAGTTTGTCGAGCCGCGTGCGCGCCTCCTCCCGACGCCGCGCGAACCCGGCGAGGACGGCCTCGGCGCGCGCCGCGCGCGTCTGGCTCTCCGCGACGCGCTGGCGCTCGCGCCGCAGCGAGAGCTCAGCCTCTTCCGCGGCGCTGCGCCGACGGTCGAGGTCCTCCTGCTCGGTCGCGAGCTGCGCGGTCTCGGCGGCCGAGACCTCCTCGAGCGTGACGAGCGCCTCGGCGAGGCCCGCGCGCTCCTTCACGAGCGCCTCGTGCTGGCCGCTCACCTCCGCGAGCTCGCGCTCGGCCTGCGCCTCCCGCGCACGGAGCGCCTCGAGGCGGTCCCCGAGCCGCGCGAGCTCACCCTCGACCTGCTTGACCTGGTTGTCGAGGGTGAACGCGCGGGTCTGCGCTTGCTCGACGGCGCGCTCGAGGTCGACGGCCGCGAGGCGCTCCCCCTCGAACTCGGCCTCGCGCAGGCGCAGCGCGAAGCGCGAGCCCTCGGCGACCGCGCTCGCCGCGTCGAGCTCGGTCACGACGTACTTCGTGACCGCGACGAGCTCCATGTAGCGGTGGCTCGCGGCGAGCAGCTCGAGGTCGCGGATCTCCGCGCGGTACTGCTTGTAGCGCTCGGCCTTCTGCGCCTGCCGCTTGAGGCTCGCGATGGAGCGCTCGATCTCCGCGACGAGGTCCCCGACGCGCAGCAGGTTCGCGCGCGTCTGCTCCATCTTCCGCTCGGCGGCCTTCTTCTTGTGCTTGAACTTCGTGATGCCGGCGGCTTCCTCGATGAGGTGGCGCCGGTCTTCGGGCTTGCTGCTGACGATGAAGCCGATGCGCCCCTGCTCGATGGTCGAGTACGCCTTGGTGCCGACGCCGGTGCCGAGGAAGAGTTCGGTGATGTCGAGCAGGCGGACGGGCGTCTTGTTGATCGCGTAGTCGCTGTTGCCCGCGCGATCGAGGCGGCGCGTCACGGCGAGCTCCGCGTAGTCGCGGTACTCCGCCGGGCCGAGACCGGCCGTGTTGTCGAAGGTGATGGTCACCTCCGCGAACGAGTGCGGGCCGCGCGCCTCGGACCCGTTGAAGATGACGTCGTCCATCGTCTTGCCGCGGAGGTTCTTCGCGGACTGCTCGCCCATGCACCAGCGGATGGCGTCGACGATGTTCGACTTGCCGCAGCCGTTCGGCCCGACGATGCCGGTGACGTCGTGATCGAAGTGGATCACCGAGCGGTCGACGAACGACTTGAAGCCGCAGATCTCGATCTTCTTGATCTTCATGGCGGGGTCGGCCCTCGTACCATCGCCCACCCGCGATCGCAACGGTTTTCCGCTGGATCCGGTAGCCTCGAAGGGGCGACACCACTACCTGTTGTGGTTCGACGCGAGGATCGGACGGACGCTCCCGCCCCCAGACGGACCGCCGCGGGGAGGTGTCGGGCGGACCCCATCGGGACGGGCCTCCGCGAGGCGACCGCGACGGCCGCGCTCAGCGCACGCCGGGCTCGTCGAGGCCGGCCGCCATGTCGCACACGGCGAGCTCGAGGTCGCTGTGCGCCGGGCGCAGCGGCTCGATGCGGTCGAGCGTGACGGCCCCGAAGCCGCGGCTCGAGTGGACGAAGACGCCCTCCGCCCAGCCGGCGACGCGTCCGGCGCGGGGGTGCTCGGCGACGACGAGCACGCGCCCGACGACCCACGCCTCCCGCCTCAGGCCGAGCGCCCCGCCGCCCCGCGCGACGCTGGACTCCTGCAGGCACACGCCGACGTAGCGCGCACCCGCCGCGGCGAGTGAGAGCGCGCCTGCGCCTGCGCGGAGGGCCGGGCCCGCCGTGTGCCGGACGGCCGCGGCCCGGCTCGCGCCCGCTCCGTCGAGGAGCGCGCGCAGGTCGAGGTCGTCGAAGAGCACGCGCTCGACCTCGCCGGCCTGCACCGCCGCGAAGACGGTGCGGCCGAGCGCGAGCACCGCCGCGTCGCGCGCCGACGGAGCGACGGGCACCGACTCGGCGCGGAGGGAGATCCCCGCCGGACCACATCCC
Organism: Polyangiales bacterium; assembly: GCA_964202905.1. Classification (GTDB taxonomy): domain Bacteria; phylum Myxococcota_A; class Polyangia; order Polyangiales; family JADJQN01; genus CAIUAC01. The sequence goes on along the minus strand of CAXNJO010000007.1, from coordinate 110,729 downwards.
GCGAGGGCGACCCCGAGCGACATGACGAGCAGCGCGGCGCGGGTCGCGACCGCCGTGCGCGCGACGTGGGAGTCGGCCGCAGTGCCCGCGGGAGGCGACGCGGGCGGGGACGGGGCGCCGGCGAGGGGCGCCGCGACACGCGCTCCGAGGGCGCGCGACGCCGCGGGAGGCTGCGCGCGCGCCACGGTCATTCAGCGGATGGCGAGCGGGTAGGTGAAGCGGAAGGTCGTCGCGGAGAAGCGCGTGAAGCGCGCCCGGCGGATGACGCCCTCCATGCACGCGCCCTGCGGCGTGCCGCCGAAGGGGGCGCCGGCGACGGCGGCGCTCACGACCGAGCCGTCGTTCTTGAGGGCGACCGTCGCGCTCGCGAGGCCGACCTGGTCGCCCGCGCAGGCGCGCACGCCCGGGAGGAGGCTGCCCATCACGCGCGCGATGTCACCGCGGCCCGGCTCGTTGGGGACGGGACCGGCGGCCGGGGCCGCGGCCGGAGCAGCCGCCGCGGGGGCGGCCGCAGGGCGCGCCGCCGCGCCGCCCGTCGGTTCGGTCCGTGTGCCCCCCGCGACGGGGCGGCCACCGAGGGCGCGGTCGAGCAGGGAGTCCATCTCGGCAGCGGGCGCGGGCGCGGGCGCAGGCGCCGCGGGGCAGCGGCCGCACGGGCTGCGCGGGCGCGGCCTCGACCGCAGCGGCGGCGGGCGCGGGCGCCGCGACGGCCGACGCCGCAGCGGACGCAGGCGCGCACGGTGCGCGCCGCGACGACGCGGCGACGCTCGGCGACGGCCGCGGCCGAGCTCGGTCCGCTGCGGGTGCGGCCGGCGCAGGCAACGCGGACGCCTCCGGCGCGGACGGAGCCTCGGCGGGCGCAGGCGCGATGGGCACGGCGACCGCGGCGCCGACGGCCGCCGCCGAGCCGACCGGGGCCTCCACCGGGGGCGACGCCGCCTCGGGCGCGGACGCAGGCGCGTCCGGCGAGACGGCCTCGCCGCCGCTGGGCTCGCCACCGCCACGGAGCGCGTAGAAGCCGCCCGCGACGACGACCGCGAGGGCCGCGATGCCCAGCAGCATGCCCGTCGAGCGCGGCTTCTCGGCGGCAGGGGCCGCCACGGGCTTGGCCTTCGCGGTGGGCGTCGACGATGCCGACGCGGCGGAGGGGCCCCCCGCCTTGTCGAGGGTCGGCGTCCTCGCGGGCGCCGGGATCACGACGTCGGACGCAGCGCTCGACTCGGCCGCGGGCGGCGCCATCGAGTTCGCGAGCGCGGCGAGGTCGAGCTTCGCGTCGTCGTCGTCGTCGTACGCGGGGGACGAAGACGTGCCCGGCGAGCTGGCGGCCGGCGGGGCGATGGAGCTTCCGACGAGGGCCGCGAGATTCAGCACCGCATCGTCGTCGTCGTCGCCGGCCGCGGGGGCGGCGGCGCGGAGACGGGCGGCGCCGCAGGCTTCGGCGGGGCCGTCGCCTCGAGGGTGTCTCCGGATGCGTGCTTCTTCTTCTGCTTCGCCACGAGCGCCTCGTCTGACTGCTGTGCCGCCTGGGATGCCGCGCCCACCGGGAGCGAGCGAAAGGGTGCGGACGCTATCACGAAAGCGCCGCACCGCGAAGGCGCGGCGGGTCGGGGGTGCGGCACGTCAGACCCCGCGTGGGGCGTGAGCTTGGGCGGTGCCGGGTCGCGCGGGGCCGCGTGCCGCACATCGCGCGGGCAGCGGCGCACGACGCCGCGGCTGCTAGGGTGCGCCGCGATGGGTGACGTCGACGACGGGCCGCGCGGGCGCCGCGGGGTGCAGACGGCCCTCGCGTGGACGGCCGGGGGCGCCACCGGGCTCCTGCTCAGCTACGCGCTCTACCTCCTGGTCGGCGACGCCTACCCCAAGGAGCCCGCGGCCTTCGGGCTCTTCGCGGTCGGCGCCTACGGCGGGATGATCCTGTCCGACCGCCTCGGTCCGCGCGGCTTCCGCGGCATCGGCGTCGCAGCGGGCGTCCTCGCGGCCCTGCTGCTCGTGCTGGTCATCCTGGTGTCCGGCGGCGGCGGCGGCTGAGCGCGCCCGCTGCGGCGCCGAGCCGCGACCCGCGCGCCGGAGGTGAGGCCCGCAGCGTTCGCCCGGGGCACGTCACGAGACGGGCGGCAGCACGCTCGCGTCGGGACGGGCGTCGATGTGCCCGTCGTACTTCGAGTCGGCCTCGATGAAGATCTGCGTCATCTGGGGCAGTTCCTTACGGATCGCGGCCTCGATGGCGTCGGTCGCGGCCTCGAGCTGCGCGACCTGCAGGTCCGGCGCGAAGGCGATCTTCAACGCGAGGAGCACGTCGTCCGGGCCGCGGTGCATCGAGAGCAGCTGCGTCACGCGAAGCACGCCCTCGACCCCGCCCGCGATCCGGGCGACCGCGCGGCGGTCCTCGACGCTGGCGCTCTCGCCGACGATGAGCGAGTGCGTCTCCCGCGCGAGGAACCACGCGACGAAGCAGAGCAGCAAGCCGATCACGAGCGACGCGATGCCGTCCCAGCCCGCCCAGCCCGTGAGGTCGGAGAGCGCCACGCCGAGCAGCGCGATCGCGAGCCCGAAGAGCGCCGCGGCGTCCTCCATGATGACCACGGGGATGGTCGGGTCCTTCGCCGCGACGAGCGCGTCGACGAGACCGCGCGAACCCTTGTATTTCTTGAACTCGCCCCAAGCGACCGAAAACGAGTAGCACTCGAAGAGAAACGACGCGCCGAGCACGCCGTAGTTCCAGAGGTTCGAGCCGTGCTTGCCCGTGAGGTCGTCGACGACGGTCGTCATCGCGGCGATCTTGTGGATGCCCTCGTAGACCGCGAACACGCCGCCGACCGTGAAGAGCATGATGCTCACGACGAAAGGCCAGAAATACCGCTCGATCGTCCGGCCGAAGGGGTGTGCCTCGGTGGGTCCCCTCCGCGCGAGGCGCATCCCGAAGAGCAGGAGCACCTGGTTCCCGGTGTCCGCGACGCTGTGCACGGCCTCCGCGAGGGTCGCGGTGCTGCCGGTCACGAACGCGGCGACGAACTTGCTGACGGCGATCGCGAGGTTCCCGAGGAGCGCGGCGATGACGACCTTCGTGGAGTTGGCTTCGGCGGACATGTTTCTCGTGGGCTCCGAGGGCGGGATGGACAACGTCGCGCGCGTCAGACGTCGCGCATCAGGATGCGGTGCGTGATGCGGGACCGCAGCACCGCCACCCAACGCGCGACCGCGCGCTCGAGGGCGGCCTGCGCGGCCTGGATGCGCAGGGGTTCGCGGGCCTCCTCGAGCGTCATGTCGACGAAGGGGTGATCCCCCGCGAGGTAGAGGCGCTCGACCTCGGCGTCGGGGATGTCCGTCACGCCCTCCAGGTTCGCCGCGAAGAAAGCGCCGACCAGCGCGCGCCGCGCCGCGAGCGCGTCGACCTCGGCCGACGACGCACCGAGCGCCTCGAGCAGCGCCGCGAGCCGCGCGGGCCCGCCCGTCTCGGCCTCGAGGTGGGTGCGCTCGCGCAGGACGTCCGCGGGCTGGGGGACCCGCACGCGGACGCGCGTGGCCTCGCGCGCGATGAGCAGCTCGCCGAGCAGCTCGTCGAGCGTCGCGCGCAGCAAGCCCTCCGGAAGGGTACCGAGCGGCAGCGGGCTCTCGGGCGCCTGCCCCGCGAGGCGCATGCGCGCGCGCAGCGCGACGTCGCTGCGGAGGAGGACGTCGACGCCCGGCCCCGGGGCCGCACCCCCGACGAGCGCGGCGATGCCCTCGACGCGCACGCGCCCCTGCGCCTCCGCGTGGCCGGCGGACGCGAGCCAGAGGGCTGCGCCGAGCACGAGGGACCCGGCGACAGCGCGGCGCGCGCCGCGCTCAGTCCGCCTGCAACGGACCATCGGTCGCGACCCGCTGCGCGTCGTCGTGATCGTCGTCGAGGTCGTCGTCGCGGTCCGCGTCCCCGACGAGCGCGCCGTCCCGCGGGCCCCCCTCGCCTCGCCCGCGCTCGCGCGGCACGTGCCGACGTTCGCGCAGGAACTCCAGGAAGGCGAGCGCGGCGTCGAGGTCACGCGCGTGGAGCGCGTCCGCGAGCTCGTGGAGGCGACGGTTCTGCGTCTCGGCGTGCTGCGCGCGGGCCCGCCGCGCAGGCCGCTCGAGTTCTTCGCGGTCGACCTGCACGCGGACGTCGTCGGCGCTCGGCACCTCCCACTGGGGGCGCGCGATGGCCGCGATGCCGTGCGTCTCGAGCCAGCCCTCCATGCACGTGCGCAGCCGCTCCGACCGGAACGTGAACCAGCGCTCGCGATCGACGGGGAACGCCATGAGGACGTCCTTGAAGCGGCGGAACGCGCCCTTGCCGTCGATGGCCTGCACGAGGCGGGTTCGGAACTCCGACTCCTCGATCGTCGCGATGAAGCGCTCCATCCAGCGGTACTGCTCGCGCGACGAGACCGGATCGACGCGCAAGTAGCCCGGATCGCTCGCGATGCGCGCGTGCATGGCGGGGTCCGCGATGCCGTCGACGACGCGGATGACCTCACCCGTCGAGAGCTGCAGGTAGCTGTGCACCTCGGGCGCGTTGTTCTCGAACGCGTCCTCGAGCGCCTCCCACGCGATGGACACCTCGCGCTTCGTCGCGGACAAGGTCGGCTCGGACTTCGGCGGCTTCCTGGAGTCGGTCATGCGAGGGTCGACTCGCTCTTCGCACGCGCGACGGCGCGGCGCCACCGCGCGAGGTGCGCCGCGCGCTCGGCGGGCGCGATGCGCGGCTCGAACGTGCGCTCGATGGCGTGTGCGCGGGCGACGTCGGCGGTGTCGCGGAACACGCCCACCGCGAGCCCTGCGAGGTAGGCGGCGCCGAGCGCGGTCGTCTCGACGCAGCGCGGGCGGTCGATCGGCGCGCCGAGCACGTCGGCCTGGAACTGCATGAGCAGGGCGTTCGACGCGGCGCCGCCGTCGACACGGAGGCGGCCGAGCGGCGTGCCCGCGTCGCGCTCCATCGCGTCGACGAGATCCGCGATCTGGAAGGCGATGCCTTCGAGGGCGGCCCGCGCGAGGTGCGCGGCGCGCGTGTCGCGCGTGATGCCCGCGATCAGGCCCCGCGCGTGCGGGTCCCAGTGCGGCGCGCCGAGCCCGGCGAGCGCCGGCACGAACACCACGTCGCCCGCCGACTCGACCTGCGCCGCGAGCGCCTCGACCTCGGACGCCGAGCGGATGAGCCCGAGCCCGTCGCGCAGCCACTGCACCGCCGCGCCCGCGATGAAGGCGCTCCCCTCGAGCGCATACGTCGTCTGCCCGCCGAGGCGCCACGCGATGGTCGTGATGAGGCCGTGCGTCGACGGCACGGCGCGCGTGCCCGTGTTGAGCAGCAGGAACGCGCCCGTGCCGTAGGTGCACTTCGCCTCGCCCGCGGCGAAGCACGTCTGCCCGAAGAGCGCCGCCTGCTGATCGCCGGCGATGCCGGCGATGGGGATCCCGTCCGGCAGCCCCGCGACGCCGCGCGTGCGCGCGTAGATCTCCGACGAGGAGCGCACCTCGGGCAGCACGGCCATGGGCACGCGCAGCAGCGCCGCGAGCTGCGCGTCCCAGCAGCCGGCGTGGATGTCGTAAATCAGCGTGCGCGAGGCGTTCGTCGCGTCCGTGACGTGCAGGGCCCCGCCCGAGAGGCGCCACACGAGCCAGCTGTCGATGGTGCCGAAGGCGAGCTCACCGCGCTCGGCCCGCGCCCGCGCGCCCGGCACCGCGTCGAGGATCCACTCGAGCTTCGTGCCGCTGAAGTACGGATCGAGCACGAGCCCCGTCTTCGCGCGGAAGAGCGCCTCGTGCCCCGCGGCGCGGAGCCCCTCGCAACGCGCGGCCGTGCGCCGATCCTGCCAGACGATGGCGCGGTGGATGGGCGCGCCGGTCGCGCGATCCCAGACGACCGTGGTCTCGCGCTGGTTGGTGATGCCGATGCCCGCACACGCCGCCGGCGACACGCCCGCGGCCGCGTACGCGTCGGCGAGCGCGGCGTCGATCGAGGCCGCGATCTCGCCGAGGTCGTGCTCGACCTCACCCGGCTTCGGGTAGTGCTGGGCGAACTCACGCGTCGCCTTCCCGAGGATGCGACCGTCGTCGGAGAGCACGACGACCGTGCTGCCCGTCGTGCCCTGATCGATCGCAAGAAGATGTCGGCCCATGGGCGCGGGACGCTAGCCGCAGGCGCGTCCGCGTGTCCAGCGTCCGCCGCGCGCGTGTCCGGATCGACTTGCGTGCGCGTGGCCTCTACCATCCCCGCCACGAGGAGGTCCGCCATGGCCAAGGGACAAGAGAAGCCGAAGAAGGACAACAAGCCGAAGCTCACGACCAAGGAAAAGCAGCAGAAGAAGAAGGAGAAGAAGGCCGGGAAGTAGCCCCTCGGGCCGCCGCGCCGCCACGCGGGCCGCCACCTCGTCCCCCGCCGCGCGCCGTGCAGGACCGCGGCGCGGGGACGAGCCTCCGAGCGACGTGCACGCCGGATTCGCCCGTCTATCGGGGCGGTTGCAGCGGGAAGACGTCGATCTCGGTGCCGGACGTGACGGCGTCCATGTCCTCCGGGAGCACCGCCCACGCGTCGCATTCGGCGAGGGGCCGCACGAGGTGCGAGCCCTGCCCCGCCGTGACGGCGACGACGTCCCCACGGAGGCGCGCCTTGTAGAAGCAGCGCAGGCCCGCGGGCTTGCGCACGTCGGCCTCGAGCCGCGCGCGCCGCGGCGTCTCGGGCGCGAGGCCGAGCATCGCGGCGACGGCGGGCCAGACGAGGAAGCGCCACGCGACCGCCGCGGAGATCGGGTTTCCCGGGAGCCCGAACACGCGCTGCGCGCCGAGCTCCGCGAAGAGCACGGGCTTCGCCGGGCGCGCCGCGAGCTTGTGGAACAGCACGCGCGCCCCGCGCGCCCGGAGCGCATCGGGCACGAAGTCGTGCGCGCCCGCGGAGACGGCGCCCGTCGTGAGCACGAGGTGCGCGTCGGCGACGCCCGCGAGCGCGGCGTCAAAGCCCGCGACGTCGTCCCGCACGAGCGGCAGCACGACGACCTCGCAGCCCGCGTCCTCGAGCGCGGCGGCGAGGTAGACCGGGCTCGACGACCACACCATCGCCTGTGATGCCAAGACCTCACCCGGCTCCGCGAGCTCCCGCCCCGTCGGCACGATCGCCACGCGCGGCCGCGCCCGCACACGCACCGCGCCCGTGCCCGTCTGCGCGAGCGCGAGCAGGACCTCGGGCGTGAGTCGCATGCCGGCGCGCGCGACGGGGTCACCCGCGCGGTAATCCTCCCCGGCCGCGCGCACGCTCGTCCCGGGCGCGACGTGGAGCGGCACCTCGACCGAGCGCGTGCCCTCCCCCGCGAGCCCGCCCGCGCCATCCACGACGACGCGCACGTCCTCGACCCGCGCGACGGCGTCGGCGCCCGGCGGGATGGGCGCGCCGGTCATGATCTCGACGGCCTGCGCCGCATCGACCGCCACCGCGCCGGCCTCGTCGCCCGCGAAGAGCCGCTGCGCGACGACGAATCGCCCCGGCGTCGCCGCGCCGCGCACCGCGAAGCCATCCATCGCGGAGTTGGCGAAGCGCGGTACGTCGATCGCGGCGTACACGTCGGCCGCGAGCACGCGCCCACGCGCCGCGCGGAGCGGGAGCGTCTCGACGGCGAGGGGCACACCGCGCACCGACGCGCGCACGGCGTCGAGGGCGTCGGCGTAGCGGATCACGAGCCGCGCTCCGGCCGCGGCGCGCCGGGGCGTCGCTTCACGCGCGGGGGGCGCCCGTCCACGCCGACCCGACGCTTGTCGTGGATGGAGAGCGAGCCTTTCCCCGTCGCGGGCGGCACGAGGCAGCGCGGCCCGGTGCCGATGAGGTCGCGGCGCCCGGCCTTCACGAGCGCCTCGCGCGCGAGGTCGTGGTGCGCCGGATCCCAGTAGAGGAGCAGCGCCTTCTGCATGCGCTTGTCGCGGAGCACGCGCGCCGTGTAGACAGGCGCGCCGGTGAACGGGTCCTTGCCCGTGTAATACATGCACGTCGCCATCGACATCGGCGTCGGGATGAAGTCTTGCACCTGCCGCGGGCGCATGTGGTTCGCCTTCAGGTAGGTCGCGAGGTCGATCATCGACTCGAGCGTCGAGCCGGGGTGCCCGCTGATGTAATAGGGGACGAGCTGCTGGTCCTTGCCGGCTTCGTCGCTCGCGCAGTGGAACATCGCGGCGAAGCGGTCGTAGCTCTCGACGCCGGGCTTCTTCATCTTGTCGAGGACGTCTTCGTCGACGTGTTCGGGCGCGACGGAGAGCTGCCCACCCGTGTGGTGGCGCGCGAGCTGCGTGACGAACTCGGGGCTGCGCTCGGCGAGGTCGTAGCGGACGCCGCTCGCGATGAAGACCTTCTTCACGCCCTTCTCGGTGCGCACCTGTTTGAGCAGATCGATGAGCGGCGCGTGGTCGGTGTCGAGGTTCTCGCAGATGCCCGGGTGCACGCAGGAGAGGCGCCGGCACGCGCTCTCGATGCGCTCGTCGCGACAACGCATCTGGTACATGTTCGCGGTCGGCCCGCCGACGTCGCTGATGACGCCGTGGAACCCCTCCATGCGGCGCAGCGCGCGCACCTCGCGGAGCACGCTCTCGGCCGAGCGCGACTGGATGACACGGCCCTCGTGCTCGGTGATCGAGCAGAACGTGCAGCCGCCGAAGCAGCCGCGCATCGTCACGATGCTGTGCTTGACCGTCTCGTAGGCGGGGATGCGCGCGGTGTACGACCAGTGCGGCATCCGCGTGAACGGCAGGTCGTAGAGCCCGTCCATGAACTCGGTCTCGAGCGGCTTCGCGGGCGGGTTGAAGTAGACGGCCTGCGCGCCGTGCGGCTGCACCATGGGCCGGCCGTTGCCCGGGTTCGTCTCGTACTGGAAGGCGCGCGACATCTCGCGGAAGGCGTCGAGGCCCTCGGGCGTCTGCGCGCTCACCTCCTCGTAGGATGGCAAGAACAGCACCTTGCCGTCGCGCACGAAGCGAGAGCGAGAGAGATCTTCCCACTCCCCTTTGTTGCGCACGTGCGCGGTGCCGCGCACGTCGCGGAGCGCCGCGATGGACTCGCCGCGCGCGAGGCGATCGGCGATCTCCCAGATGGGCCGCTCGCCCATGCCGAAGACGAGGAGATCGGCCTTCGCGTCGAGGAGGATCGCGCGGCGCACCTGCTCGGACCAGTAGTCGAAGTGCGCGATGCGGCGCAGCGAGGCCTCGATGCCGCCGAGCACGACCGGCACGCCGGGCAGCGCCTGCCGCACGAGGTTCGCGTAGACGATGCTCGCGCGGTTCGGGCGCATGTTCGTCGCGCCGTCGGGCGAGTATTGGTCCTCACCGCGCGTCTTCTTCTGCGCGGTGAGCTTGTTGAGCATCGAGTCGAGGTTGCCCGCGGTGATGCCCACGAAGAGCCGCGGCGCGCCCATGCGCAGCACGTCCTCCGTCGTGTCCCAGCGTGGCTGCGAGACGATGCCGACGCGGTAGCCGCGCCCCGCGAGGAAGCGCCCGATGAGCGCCGCGCCGAACGCGGGGTGATCGACGTACGCGTCGCCGTTCACGATCAAGATGTCGAGCGCGTCCCAGCCGCGCGCGCGCATCTCCTCACGGGTGGTGGGCAGGAACGCGCGGAGATCCCGCGGAGAGGCATCACGGGCGCGGCGCAGCGGGACGAGGGTCATGCGACGCCGCGAGGGTAGCCCGTCGCCGCGGCGCGCGCCGTGCTCCTTCACCGCGCAGAGCACCGCGTCGGGCGCAGGACTGTGGCAGTCTTGCGCGCATGACGCTGCGCGCCCTTCGCCTGCCCCTCACCCTCGCACTCTGTCTCCTCGCGCCGCTCTCGCTGACGGCCTGCGGCGATGACGACGACGAGCCGCCGCCCGTGCCGCGCGATCTCGGCGTCGACATGAACTCGCCGCCGCCCTGCGATGGACCGCGCCCGGTGTGCCGCACGATGGCCACGTGCGGCTGCGACGAGGTGGTGGAGTCGGTGCTCGGCGCGACCTGCACGGGCGGCTGCTGCCCGTGGATCTGCCCGCCCTACAGCGTGGACGAGACCGCCTGCGCGACGTTCTGCGGCGACGGTGGCGTCGTCGCGGACGCGTCGGTGCCCGACGCGGCGACGCCCGACGGCGGCGCGCCCGACTGGGCCGCCTGCACCGACCAGGGGCAGTGTGCGATCAACCCCGTCGGCTGCTGCGCGGTCTGCGGCGCACCGACGATCACCGACGTCGTGGGCGTGCGGATGGGCCGCGAGGAAGACCACTACAACGAGGTCTGCCCGACCCCCCCCTCGGTCGGTTGCCCGCGCTGCCCAAGCTTCGACGTCCCGGAGCTCGTGCCGACCTGCGCCGCGGGGCAGTGCAAGGTCGTCGACGTGCGCATGGAGGCGCTCACCGCGTGCGCCATCGACACGGACTGCCGCATCCGCACCACGTCGTGCTGCGAGTGCGGCGGCGACGAGCGCTACACCGCCGTGTCGACGACCTCGAGCGAGACGTACGAGTCGCTCGTCTGCCCGATGGGCGCGGCGTGTCCGGAGTGCCTCCCGACCTATCCCGACACGGTCGTCGCGCGCTGCGTCGCCGGGCACTGCGAAGCGATGGCGCTCTGACGCTCAGCGCAGCACGAGCGCGCGTCCGAGCAGCGCGCGCTGCGCCTCACTGAATCGCCGTTCATTCCGGGCGCCCCAGAACATCGCGTTCTCGGCGCCCGCACCGAGGCACTCCGCGTAGACGAGCGCACCGTCGCCGTCCACGTCGCGCGAGGGGCCGCACGCGGGCGTGTCCTCGAACGGATCGAGCACGGTGCCGTCGCGCTCGCTCGTGTGGAAGAGCCCGAGAAAGTGCCCTGTCTCGTGGACGAGCACGCTCTCGAGCGCGACGTCGCCGCCGAGCAGGTCGCCGCTCACGACGAGGCCGCTCGCGGCCGTCCCGGGGAGACACTGCGCGCCGGGGACGCCGCCCGAGACACCGAGCGCGCCCTCGACGTCGCGCACGAAGAACCAGCTCACCGAGGGGCCCCGCGCGCCGGCCGTGAGCGCGAAGAGCGGGCCGAGCTCCGGCAGGTCGCCGCTGCCGTCGCCTTCGATCACCCCGAAGCGGCGCGCGAGCCCGCCGACGAGCGTGTGCGTGCGCACCTCGCCGACGGCGATGCCCGCCTCGGCGTACGTCGCGCGGAAGACTTCGAGGGCCTCCGCGAGCGCGGGGACGAGCCCGCCATCGCCGCGCCCGGCGAAGCGGCCCGCGACGAGGTAGAGGTCGAGATCGAGGGTGCGCCCGCGCAGGTCGCGCGCGAGCAGGACGCGGTCGATCGCCGTGCGCGACCCCGCGGCGAGCGCGAGCGTGTACGTGCCCGGGGCTGCATCGTCGGCCGCCGGGAGCAGCACGGTGAGCGGTGCCCCGAAGGGGTTGATCGGGCTGCGCGGCGGAGGCGCGCCGGGCGCGAGCGCGTCGAGGTCGAAGACGGTCGCGCCATCGGGGCCGCGCAGCGCGGGCGCGAGCAGCGCGAGGCTGCGCGGAGACGAGAACACGGCGAGGGTGACCGGCGCCTCGTGAGGGAGCGCGACGTCGACGGGCACATCGCCGCCCCGCACCTCGGCGACGGCGCGATCGACGCGGACGCGCACGTCGGGCGGCGCCGCGAGGAGCGGGACGCACGCGCGCAGCGGCTGCAGCGCGGCGGGACCGGTGCGCGCGTACACCTCCGCGCAGCGCGCCTCGGCGGCGCAATCGGCGTCGTCGATGCAGGGCGCGACGCAGGTCCCCGCCACGACGCAGAGCCCGCGCGCGCAGCCGGTGCCGTCGACCCCGTCGCACGCAGCGTCGTCCGCGGCCGCCCCCGCCGTGCGCGTCGCGCACGCGAGCGGCACGGGCGCGAGATCGACGGGCCCTTCGCCGAGGTCCGCGCGGCAGACCGTCCCGCCGGCGCAGTCCCGATCGGCGCTGCACGCGCGCGGCGCACCGGCGTCGGGCGGTGCGGCGTCGGCACGTCCACCGCCGTCGCCGGGCCCCGCGTCCACGACGAGTCCGGCGTCCCCCGGCGCTGCGGCGACGGGGAGCGGGGACGTGCGCGCGCCGCAGCCGAGGAGAAGCACGCACGCGCTCAGGCACGCCGTGATGCAGCGCGATGGCGAGGTCTCGACGCGGCGCGAAGGCGACGCCGCGCGCGCGATGCGAGCGACTGGCGCAGCCACGCGGCCGACGGGCGCGCCGGCCGCGGCCTCGCGGAGATGGCGGCGGTACGGCTCGCTCGCGCGCCCGGAGTCGCGAAGAGGCCGCATGGGCCGCTCAGGCGCGCTGCTTGGCGGCGATGGCGGCCGCACGCGCGACGAGGTGCGCGCGGGCTGGGCCGTCGCCCACGACCTCGAGGGCCTCGCGCACGACCGACGCGGCGTCGTCCCACGCCTCCGCGCGCACGGCCAGCTCGATGGCCGCCCGCAGCGTGGCCGCGTCGCGCCGCACGACGCCGGCCCGCGCCAGCGCGCGCGCCGCCGCGCCCCCCTGCCCCGCGCCACGCAACACCTGTCCGAGACGTTGCGCGAGCGCCGCGCGTGCATCGACTGACGTCGCGTGGGGCTCGAGCGCCGCGAGATCGCTCGGGTCGGCGAGGTGCGCGGCGACCTGCGCGGCCGCGTCCGCGAGGGCACGCAGGAGCGGCGCCGCATCCACGGCCTGGAGGCGCTCCGCCGCGGTACGCCCCGCAGCCACGAGCGACGGGGCTTCGGCCGCGGGCGCCGCGCCGGCGAGTCCATCGAGGACCGAGCGCACGAGGGCCGCGGGGTCCGACGCGTCGCGCGCGACCCCCGCGAGCGCGAAGACGTCGATCGCGCGGAGGGCCCCCGGCGAGGAGAGCCAGCCATCGGCGACGGCGGCGTCGACCTCGAGCCCGAGGTCGGGCAGCGCCGCGTGCGCCGGGTCGAGACGTCGCGCCGCCTCGAAGAACGCGCGGGCCTCGCGGGCCTCGCGGCGCGCGAGATGCAGCCGCGCCGCGACGACGAGGGCATCGATCTCGGCACGCCCGGGGCCGACCGAGAGCAGGCGCCGGGAGGCGTCGAGGGCCCCCTCGATGGCGCCCGCGCGCACGCACGCCGCCGCGAGCGCGACGAGCGCTGCGGGGTCGCTCGGCGTGAGGGCGGCCGCCCGCGCGAGACGCTCGAGCGCACCGGCGGCCCGCCCCGCGGCGACGGCGAGCGTGGCGGCGCGCGCGAGCATCGCACCGCCGCGTCCGCGTCCCCCGCGGCGACCGCAACGTCCGCGGCGCGATCGCGCAGCAAGATCGCGCCCGGGGCATCACCGCGCGCCGTCGCACGCGCGCGCTGCGACCTCGAGCAGCATCGAGGTCGTCGGGCGCGAGCGCGAGCGCTTCGTCCTAGGCAGCGCGAGCCGCGCGGCGGCGGCGTCGTCGATGACCGCGCGCGCCGCCCCGCGCAGGACGGCGACCCGCGCGCCCGCGTCGGAGAGCCCCCCGAGGACGCGCCGTGCGGTGGCCTCGACCTCGTGCCATTCGCCCACGGAGACCGCCGCCGCGATCGCCTCCCCCGCGAGCGCCGCGTCGTGCGGGGCACGCGCCGCCGCGCGGGCGAGGAGCTCCGCGCGCACGCCAGAGCGGGCCTCGTCGCACGCGCGCGCTGCCTCGCGCAGCACCTCGGCGGCTGCCTCGCCGGAGGCCTCGGCCGCGTCGCGCGCCGCGCCGCGCTCGCCGCAGCGTCCACGTCGCCCGCCCGCAACGCGAGACGCAGCGCGAGCGTCGCCGCGAGCGCCTGCGCCGGGAGGTCCTCGCCGGTCGGCGCGAGCATGGCGACCTGCGCGGCCGCGTGCGCATCGCCCGCGTCGACGGCGAGCGCCGCGGCGAGCTCGCCCGCCGCAGGTCCGCCGTCTTCGTCGCGCCGCGCGAGGCACGCGCGCGCCCGCGCTTCGTCGCCCTCCTCGAGCGCGGTGAGCGCCGTCGCGAGCCCGCGCCCGGACTCTCGCAACGAGAGCTCGTCGTCGACCTCGCGCGACATCGACCCGCCCTGCGACACGGCCGCGCGCGGCGGCTCCGCGGCACTCGCGAGCACCAGCGCGCGCCCGTCGAGCGCAGGCGCCGCGAGGCGCAGGCCCCGCTCATCCGGGACGCGCCAGCCATGCCCCGCGAGCGCCTCCCGCAACACGAGGCGCAACGGCCGGCGCAAGCGCAGCAGCCCCGTACCCGCGTCGAGCGCGACACCGAGCCCGCGCAACGCAGCGAGCACCCGCGCCGTCGCGGGCGCCGGACCGTCGGCGGCAGCCCGCGCACCACGCAGGAGCGCGCAGAGATCCGCGCCATCCGCGACGAGCGCCAGCTCGAACGCGAGCACCCCCGACGCGTCGCGGAGCGCGCACCGCAGCTCGCCGCGCCGCGTCGTACCGACGAAGGCGAGCGGGACACCCGCGGCCGCGCACGCCGCCGAGAGCGCACGCAGGTCGACCCGGACGCGGGCCCGCCGCGCCGCCGTGCGCCGCGTCCGGAAGCGCGCGGGTCCGCCCCCGAGCGCGAGCGGAAAACGAATCTTCCCCAGCGAGAGCGAGAGCACCTCGACCGTCGCCGCGCCGATCGTGAGCGGCCGCGCCAGCTCGAGCAGCCCGCCCGCCGGCTCGAAGCGCACGTCGAATCGCGGCCCCGCGGAGGGGCGCGTGTCTGCGGGCTGCGGCCGCTCGACGGGCCCCGGCATCGTCAGCCCGGCCCGCTCGGACCGCCCGGCGCGGACGAGAACGCGGCGGGTGCGGGGATGACCGCGCGCAGTCGGTTCCACCCCTCGCCGAGCACGCCCTCGGCCGCCGCGCGGACGTCGGCCATCACCTCCACCGGGACCCCCGCGGCCTCGCCCTGCTCGACGCAGAGCAGCGCGGCGACCCAGCGCTCGCGCGCGGCGTAACAGCGCGCGAGCGTCGGCAGCACCTCCGCGACGGGCGCCCCGAGCGCGAGCGCGCGCCGCAACAGCCCGATCGCCTCGCCGTGCCGGTCGCGCGCGACGTGCGCCTCCGCGAGCCGCCGGAAGAGCCGTGCCCCCGCGGCGCCGTCCTGCGCCCACTGGATGCCGAGGCGGAGAACCTCGTCCGCCCAGTCGTAGCGCGCCGTCCGCGTGTACGCGGCGCCGAGCATGCCGAGCGCGTCCCCGAGCGTGGACCGCGACTCGGCCCCGAGGGCCATCCCCTCGGCCGTGCGCAGCAGCATCGAGAGCGGCCCCGGCCACGCGCCGAGCAGCTCGATGACGCGCTCGTCGTGTCCCGCGGCGAGGGCCTCGGAGGCCTCCGGCACGCGCGAGAGATCGATCGCAAACGGCGACTGCGGACGCACCCGCGCGAGCTCGTCGCGCACGCAGTCGCGGAGCGACTCACGCAAATCCTCGGGCGTGATCTCCGCCTCCGACGCGCCCGCGCCGACGCTCACACCGATCGGACGCCCACCGCCGACGCGGAGCGCGCGCACCTCGACGCCGTAGAGCCCCGCGAGCATCAGCGTCCGCAAGCCCAGAAACGCTTGCAGATCCTCGGGTTGCGGATCGTCCGGGAGGGCGGCGGTCGTGTCCTCCTCGGCGAGCATGGCGGTCGCGACGCGGCGGCGGTACTCGCCGAGCGGGAGGCGCTGCTCGACGGAACTCTCGCCGACGCTGAAGTCGATGAGCGAGGCGTCGGGCGAGCGTCGATCGAGCGTGAGCGCGCGGATGTTCACGCCGGCGATCACGCTGAAGGCGACGAAGCGCTCACCCACGACCTGGCAGAGCTGGCGGTACTCGCGCGCGTCGTCGCCGAGGCGGGAGAACCAGCCGTCGGCGCGCACGGAACCGAGATCGATGGCGCGTCGGGCGTCGCTCACGGCGCGCATCCTAGCAGTACGCCGCGCGAACGGGACGCGCAGACGCGGCGGTCGGCGCGTCCGATCGTCGCGGCCCGCGCCGCGCTCACCCGCCCACGATCTGCTGCTGCGCGCTGCGGCGCCGTGCGCGGGCCTGCACCTCGGGGGACTCGGCGACGGCCATCCCGATGAGGCGCGCGCCCTCGACGAAGTGCTTCATGCCGAGCCGCACGAGCTCCGGGCTCGCCTGCCCGACGTCCGGGTAGCCGCGCCCCGCGGCGTCGGGGTGCACCTTCCCCCAGTTCGCGAAGAGCTTGCCCCACTCGGAGCCGAGCGCCTTCTGGATGTGCTTCTGCCCGTGCACCGGATACCAGAAGACGTCGTGGTACGTGACCGAGGCGACGTACGCCCACGGCGCGAGCCACGTCTTCAGCGACCACTCGATGGGCTTCTTGAGCGGGCCCCAGTAGATGCGGTGCTGGTTCTTCGAGGCGAACGTCATGTTCTTGAACGGCCCCTCGAAGTTCCACTTCTCGTCGAGGGCGTCGACGTCGCCGACGATCTCGATGTCGCGCACGTCGCCGCAGCCGAGCCCGAGCTCGTGCGCGAGGCGGACGAACTTCGTGTCGCGCAGCGGGTCGAAGCCCATCAGCTTCGCCGCGACCGCATCGATCGCGACCTGATCGGAGCTCGCGAGCAGCACGTTCTTGACGTGCGGGATCATGCAGCGCGGACCGGGACCATCACCTGCGAAGGTCCCGTCCATCACGGCGAAGACGCCGCGGTGGATCTTTTTCTGGATCATCAACAGGTCGACGAGCGTCTCGTGGATGACGGGGTGCGTCCAGTGACGGTGCTCGTTGAGGAGGCCGCCGAACGCGTTCTTCATCGCGCCGGTCGTCGTCGTGAAGATGTGCGTCTTCACGGTCGGTAGATGGATGATGTTCTCGCCGATGAAGCGCTTCGGGATCGAGAAGCCCTTCGGATACACGTCGTTGAGGACGAGGAACTTCTTCGCGAGATCGCCGACGGCGTCGCGGACGTCGATCCACTCCTCGCCGCCCTCGTAGAGGTGCACGTTGCGCAGGCCGTGCGCCTCGACGACGTCGATCTGCTTGTTCTCGCGCTCCCCGAGGTGCGCGTCGATCACCACGGTGCGGTTGTGGCACGCGTGGATGAGGTCCTTGTCGTAGCCGTCGCGCTGCATCGCGCGGATGACGCCCTCGAGCTGCCACGGGGTCGTCGACGAGGCCGGGTAGAAGAAGTGCCAGGAGATGTTCACCTTCAGCGCGGTGTCCGCGCTGCGGTCAATCGTCTGCTGGTAGTCCGCCAGGTTCATCACCCGGTGGTAGTCCTCGAGGACCGTCGACGGCTTCGTACGAACGATGGCGACCTTGGAGCGCGACATGGGGCGCAAGCCTGACCCGGAGACGCGAGAAATGCATGCACCGAACGACGACGCCCGCACCCGTGGCGGACCGGGCGCCACCCGCAGCGGAGGCGCGCGCGCCACGCTCGCCGGCATGGCCGCCGCGGGGCTCGCGACCGCGCTCGCGGTGACGCTCGCACGGGGCCTCGACGCGCCGCCCCCGCGCACGGCCGGACACGCTGCGGCCCGGCAGCTCGGGGGCGACGACGCCGAGATCCTGGTCGCCTGGAGCGTCGCGCACCCGCACTGGGGCACGGAGGCGGTGCTCGTGCGCCGGGACGGGCGCGCGCGCTACCTGCTCGATCCGCCGCAGGGCGGCGGCGCGCCGACCCGCGCGGAGCTGAGCCTGCCGCCCGAGGACGTCGCGGAGCTCGAGCGCCGTCTGCTCGCCGCGCGCCCTTGCGAGCTCGCCTCGACGCGCCGGACCGGGCGCACGCACGAGAGCCGCCCGACCCTGGAGGTGTCGCTCCCGGGCGCCCGCTGCGCCGTGACGCTCTGGTTCGACGAGTGGCGCGAGTCCGAGAACGCGCGCGCCTCGGCCGCGGTCGTCACGGAACTGCGCGACGCGCTGCGACGCGGCGCCACGCCCTGACGGAGCCCCACGGGCCCCGCCGCGCTCCGGCCCGGCGCACGGACGCGCGGTTGATCGACCCCGGACCGGGTGTAGGCTTGGCGGACATGGGCATGTTCAGCCGCCTCAACAACGTCATCAAGTCGAACCTCAACGCGCTGGTCGAGAAGGCGGAGGACCCGGAGAAGTTGATCGGCCAGACCGTCCTCGACATGAAGGACGAAGTGAAGCGCGCCCGTCAGGAGCTGATCACGACGCTCGGCACGGCGAAGCGCCTCGAGAAGAAGACGGCCGAGTTGAACGCCGAGGCGCGCGCGTGGGAGGAGAAGGCCGTGCTCGCGCTGCGCAACGGCGACGATTCGCTCGCGCGCGAGGCGCTCAAGCGCAAGGGCCGCGCCGAACGGGATGCGGCCGACGCCGAGCGGCAGTCCGCGGGCGCCGCGAGCGCGGCCGACGAGATGAAGGCGACGCTCGAGAACGTCGAGCGCAAGATCGACGAGATCGAGAGCCGCAAGACGTCGCTCGCCGCGCAGGTCCGCCGCGCCCGCGACACGCGCCCGCTCGAGGGCGGCCAGCGCTTCGGCGAAGGGTCGGCCTTCGGAGAGCTCGAGCGCATGGGCGGGCGCATCGAGACGCTCGAGTCCGAGGTCGAGGCGCACGAAGTGCTCGAGGATCCGGCGCGCGCCGACGTCGACGCGCGCTTCCGGAGGCTCGAGCGCGAGGCAGGGGGCGCGAAGGTCGACGACGAGCTCTCTGCCCTCAAGCGCAAGCTCGAAGGGCTGTAGGCCCGGTCCCCGTGGAGCACCTCGTCGTCTGGCTGCGCTGGATCGCCGCCGCGCACGACGGCCTGGACGAGGCGCGCGCCGCGGCCGCGCAGGCCCGCGCCGTCGCCGCGCGGCTCGTGGCCGTGGGCGGGGAGGTGCGGGCGCTGCTCTCGGGCACGGTGGTGGCGACCTTCGATCCCGAAGACGCCATCGACGCGGTCGAGGCGCTGCTCGACCTCTGCGACGAGGTCGACCGCGGCGAGTCTCCCGTGCGCCCGGCGTTCGGGGTCGCGCTCGGCCTCGTCGAGGTCGAAGGCGGCGTCCTCGTCGGCTCCGCCGTCGACCACGCGCAGGGGCTCGCCGCGCGCGCACGGGACGGTGAGGTGGTGCTCGAGCGCGAGGCGCGGGATCGGAGCGCGCACGCGCTGCTCTTCACGCGCGAGGTGACCGCGGGACCGGCGGGGCCGCGGGGCTTTGCCGTGGACCGGGCCCACCCGCGGCGCGAGGCGTGTCGGGAGGCGCTCGCCGGGCTCGCTCCGCCGCCGATCGCGCCGGCGCAAGAGGCGCTGGCCTCGGCCATCGCGCGCGCGGCCGCAGGCCAGGCTGCGACACGCGTGCTGCTTCGCGGGTCGTTCGCCGCGGGCTCCCGCGCGCTCGTCACCGCGCTCGCCCGCACGCTGCGTCCCGCGCTCGTGCTCGACCTGCCCGGGGTGCCCGGCGGACTCGATCCGCTCGGCAGCCTCGGCGCTGCGCTGCGGCTCGCGGACCCTCCGCTCGAGGGGATCCCGCCCGCGGCGGCGGAAGCGATCCGCGCCCTCGCCGCGGGTCGCGCCACGCCCCGCACCGACGCGCGCGCAGCGCTCGATGCGCTCCTCGCGCGCCATGCGCGGGACGGCCGCGCCGTGTGGTTTCTCCTCGATCCGGTGAGCGCCCTCGATCCGGCCTCGGTCGAGCTCGTCGCCGAGTCCACCGCGCACGCCGGCGCGGCGGCGCTCGTGTTCGCGCGCCTGCCCGAGGGCGCGGCGCCGCCACAGGTGCTCCTCGAGGGCGCGCCCACGCTCGAGTACACGCTGCCGCCCCTCGGCCCCGTCGACGCGCTCGCCGTCGCGTGCGGCGTGCTCGGGGCCGACGCGGAGCCCTCCGTGGCCCGCAAGCTCGCGCTGATCGGCGGCGACACGACGATGGGCATCGTGGAGGCGGCGCACGCGCTCGTCGCGACGGGCGACATCGTACGCCAGGGCGAGCGGCTCGCGTGGCGGCAGGCCCCCCGCGCAGCGAGCGGCCCTGCGCCCCTGAAATCGCTCGTGACCGAGCGGCTCGGCCTCCTCGACGAGACCGCTCACCGCGTGCTCGAGGCGCTCTGCGTGCTCGCGGAGGCGGCCCCGCTCGACGTCGCGCGCATCCTCGCCGAGCAGGACGGCCTCGACACCGAGCGCTTCACGCGTGGCCTCACGTCCCTCCGGGCCGAGGGCCTCTGGGCGCCGTCGGCGTCACCCGCGCTGCCCACCTTCCTCGTGCGCACGGTGGTGCTCGAGGCGATGCACCCCGCGCGAACGGCGAAGCTGCACCGCTTCGCAGCGCGTGCCCTGCGCACCGGTCCCGACGCGGAGACGCGCGCCTTCCGGCTCGGTACCCTCGCGAGCCACCTCGCCGAGGGCGGCATGCCGGAGGATGCGGGCGCGACGCTGCTCGAGGCCGCGCACCACGCGCGGGAGGCGGGGTTCGAGCGCGCGGCGGTGCGGCTGGCCGCAGCCGCCGTGCGGGTCGATCCGCGTGACGGGACGCGGCGCGCGGCCGCCGCGCTGACGAGCGAGCAGGCGGCCGACGACGACGCAACGACGCCCACCCCGCAACCTGCCGATTCCGACCGCCCCGAGGCGACCGACACGGCGCACCGCGCGGTGCGCGCGATCATCGCGCGCGACTTCGATGCCGTCGATCGCGTGGTCGAGGCCGCCCTCGCCGCCGGTGGCGCCCCCGCAGCCGCCGAGCGCATCCGCGCCGTCGCGCAGCTCGCCCGCGGAGACGCCGGGCGCGCGCTCCGCACCCTGCGACGGCAGCAGGGTGCAGGCCCGACGAGCGATGCCGATTCGAGCCGCGCGATGCTCGCGCTCGCGCTCGTCCTCGCCGGGTCGGGCGACCCGGTCGGCGCCGTGCGTGCTGCCGTGGCCGCGCTCGCGAGCACCCGAAGGCGCCACGACGCGAGCGGCGAAGAGGCCGCGCTGCGGACGCTCGCCCGCTGCTACCGCGCGCTCGGACGCGTGCAGGACGCCGAGCGCTTCGACTCCCGCACCTGACGCGCCGGACGCTTCGGGTCGTGCGCCCGGTGCGCCGGGCGCGCCGCCATCAGAAACGGCCGCGGAGCGAGACCTCGCGCAGGCCGACGTCGAGGCGCAGCGACGCGGCGCCCGCGGCCTGCGCCGTCTCGACCTCGCGGGCCCCGAGCAGCCACCAGAGCAGCGCGCCGACCACGGCGCCGGCACCGACTCCGGCGTAGAGCCCGAAGGGCAGCGGATCGACGACGACGCGGCGGCGGCACGCGCCCCCCGGCGCCTCCTCGCTGCACCCGAGCGCCGCGAGCGAGCCGAGATCGAACGCGAGCAGCGCAGCGCCGGCACCACCGAGCACCAACGGCCCGAGCAGCGGGCGCCGGACCGCGGCGACCCGCGGCGCAGAGGGCGCGACCGGCGCGAGCGCGAGCTGCAGCGTCGTCTCCTCGTGCAGCTGCACGACGACGTCGCGCGACTCGGTCACACGGCCCGACTGGCTGACCACGACGCGGTGCGCGCCCGGCTCGACCGCGCGGAAAAGCGGGGTCTCCCCGCGAAACTCGCCGTCGACGTGCACGGTGGCACCCGACGGCGTCGTCTCGACGCGGAGCGTGCCGCGCGTTCCGGCGCCCTGCCGGATCCGCGCCTCGGCGAGCGCGTCGGCGACCGCGCGCGCGAGCGGGCGTGCGGCGTCGACGTCGGCCTCCCCGCCGAAGCTCAGCCCGTCGGCGGTCGCGAGCGCGACGGCGACACTGTCCGCCTGCGCGTCGGTGCCGAACACCGAAAGCACGACGACGAAATCGACGCCGAGCCGCCGCGCGACGGCCACCGCGCAGTCGACCGCGCCGCACTCGGCGAGCGGATCGCCGACCAGCACGGCCTCCGTGTCGGCGGCGGTCCGCACGCGCACACCGTCGGCGGCCAGCGCAGCGACCAGCGCGGCCTCGCCCTCCCGCCGTACGCGGTCGGCGACGCGCGCCGATTCGCGCACCGCGAGCACCGCTGCGCCGTCCGCGCGCGCGCGCGACGGGACCATCGTGGCGAGCAGCGCCAGGCCGAGCGCGGCGGACGCGAAGAAACGCGAGCGAAGCATGGCCCCGCGTACTACGCGACCGCCGTCGCTCCAAGTTCTCGGCGCGGCCCGCCGGCGGCGCACGCCCCGGGCCGAGGCGCTCAGCGCCGACCGGACGAGGGGATCCGCACCGGCCCGGTGAACACGGGCGCGCGGCGCACGGCCCGGCGCCGCTTCGTGGGCGCCTGCTGCTCGGCGAGCGGGGCGTCGAAGACGAGGACGTCGTCTGCGTCCGGCACGACGAAGGGCTGCGTCGGGCTCGCCGGCACGAGGCGCGGGTTGGCGCGCGTGTCGACCGTCATCGTGAAGCTGGTGTTCGGCGGCAGCTTCAGCAGCAGGTGCGCGACGCCGCTCGCGTCGGTGACCGCGACGGGCTGCCCCTGCATCAGCACCGGCAGGTTGGGGATGCCGCCCGCCCGCACGACGACCGCCGCGAGGCGCTCGGCCGGCCGGCACTGGATGTTGAGCTCGATGCCCCGCGCGGCCGCGGCCGGGTCGAGGCCGCGGAAGCGACGCAAGGTCAGAGGCGGCGACTGCTCCGGTTCCCTGAATCCTTCCGGACACTTGACGCGGTACGCCACGACCGCTCCCTCGCGCCCGCGCAGGTTCGCGCGCAGCGTCCCGTCCGGCCCGGTCACCCCCAGCGGGCGCCCGGCGACGGCGATCTCGACGCCGCCGAGGGCCGCCGCATCGGCGAGCGCGGTGAAGGAGACGCGGTACTCGGGCGGCGGAGGCGGGTCGTCGCACGCGGCGCCGACCACGAGAACGGACGCGACGCCGAGCAGCACGGCGAAGTGCGTGAGGAGCGGCGCGCCCAGCGGCGGGTTCACGGCTCGCACTGCGTGCCCTCCGGGGTGAGCCCGTCGCGACACGCGGCCCGCACGCGCCGCTCGAGCACGACGACGATCTGGGAGAAGGTGGGGTTCTGCGGGTTCGCCGCAGCGAGCGCCTGATAGAGCGGGAGCGCCTCGCGGTAGCGACCGGCGATCAGCGCGTCCGCGGCCTGGCGCTCCGGCGTCGCGGGCACCGGCGCACCGGGCGGCGTGTCCCCGGACGGCGCGGCGACCCCCGCGTCGGCCACCGCGAGCGGCATGCCGCCCGCGACCAGCCCGCCCGGTCCCACGGCGAGGCCTGCCCCGATCCGCGCCAAAGCGGGGACCGCCGCCAACCCGGCGTCCGCCGTCCCGGGCGGAGAGGCCGCGGGCTGCGTGGCCACCGCGGGAGACCCGGCCGGAGGCTCCGGCGTCGGGTCGAAGGCGTCGAGCACGAACACCACGAGCACGGCCACGACCAGCGCGAGCAGCAGCCACGTACGCGGCGGCTGCGACAGCTTGGGCCTGCCGAGCCCGCCCTTCAGCTTCTCGCCGACCCGCGCGAACGCGATCGACGACGGATCAGCCGCCACCGGCGGCGGCGCCGCGAACGGGCTCGCCGCGCCCGCGACAGGCCCGCGCAGCCCTGCCCCCGCGCCCGGCGCGTCGAAAGCGGACGGCGCCGCGACCGACGGGCCGAAAGGCGAAGGCGCCCCGCTCGGCGCCCCCAACGCCACGCCCACCGCGCCGCCCCCCGGACCGCCCCCCGCTCGCGAGGCCGCAGAGACGCCCGGCGGGAGCGCGCTCGCCTGCCCCGCGCCGGCGAAGACGCCGAGGCGCGTCGCCTCCTCCGAGATCGGCGGGGGCTCCTCGACGCGCCGCACGCCCGCCCCCACGCCGACCCGCGGGGCCGCGACCGGCGCCGCACGGCCCGCCTCGGCCTCGGCCAACGAGACGACGCGCGTCGCGCCCCCGTCGCCGGACGCCCCCAACGCCGCATGCACTCCACGCGAGGGCTTCGCCTCGAGCTCGCTGAGCGGCGGCACCTCCTGCAGGGCGCTGTTCCCGGAGGCGTACACCTCGCGCCGCTCGTCCCGCGGCGCCGCGATGCGTGTGTTCTCGCTCTCGAACGGGGCTTGAGAGTCCCGCGGCTGCGGCACGACCGACGCGCGCGCCACCGCGTCGGACGCCTCGACCAGCATGGCCGCCCGCCCGAACTCGATCCGCGCGCGGCCGCTGATCGGACGCCAATCGCCGAGCGGCTCACCATCGAGGCGCACGTCCGGCGCGCCCGCGCTGTTGCCGACCCAGAGCACGGTGCCGTCCCAATAGACTTCGAAGTGGAATGGCGCGACGCCGCTGCCACGCACCAGCCAACCGCAGCCCGCATCGCTGCCGATGGCGATGCGGGCCTCGGGGATGTCGCTCGAGACGTCCCACAGCCCGCCCGCGGAGTCGCCCTTCAGCAGGCGCACGCGCGCCCAGGACGTCGGAGCGGGCCGGACCTGGGGACCGTGGCGCGGGTCGACCATGCGGCCCGCATCTTAGCCAAGTTCGCGCGCGATGCGTCGGATTGCGGAGCGACCGTCAGTCGCGGTGCGCGCCGCGCCGCTCGGCCGCGTCGTACATCGACTGCGGCAGTTCGTGGCCGTGCGCGCGGATCATCTCGAGGCTCTTCGGGAGCTCGCCCGTCGGCACGAAGCGCGAGAGCACTTTGCCCGTCGCGTCCTTGCCATCGTACTCGCGGACGAACAGATCCGCGAGCCGATAACCGCCTTGCGGATCGTAGCCTCGCACCTCGGTCAGGTGCGTCACGCAGCGCGAGCCATCCGCGAGGCGCGAGGTCTGCACAATCACGTCGACCGCGCTCGCGAGCTGCGCGCGCAGCGCGAAGAGCGGCAGGCCCACGTCGGCCATGAGCGCCATCGTCTCGAGGCGGTTGCACGTGTCGATCGGGTAGCTCGCGTGCACGGTCGAAAGGCAGCCGCCGTGGCCCGAGGTCATCGCCTGGATCAGGTCGAGCGCCTCGGCGCCGCGGATCTCGCCGACGACGATGCGGTCGGGGCGCATGCGCAGCGTCGCCTTGAAGAGATCGCGGATCGACACCGCGCCGCGCCCCCGCGCGTTCGGCGGGCGCGCCTCGAGCTGCACGACGTGTGGCCGCTGCAGCTGCAACTCGCGCGAGTCCTCGATCACCACGACGCGCTCGTCCTCGGCGGCGAAGGACGACAGCACGTTGAGGAGCGACGTCTTGCCCGAGCCGGTGCCGCCCGCGACGATGACGTTCTGTTTGCAGGCGACGATCGCGTGCATGCAGTCGGCCGCGTCCTGCGTGAACGAGCCGAACTCGAGGAGCCGCTTCACGGTGAGCGTCTCCTTGAAGAAGCGGCGGATCGCGACGCTCGGCCCGTCGGGCGCGGCCGGCGGCAGCACCGCCTCGACACGGGAGCCGTCGGGGAGGCGCGCCTCGAGGATCGGGCGCTCTTCGTCGATGTGCCGCCCGACGTACTGCGCGAGGTTCCGCAGCGCGGCCTCGAGCGCGTGCTGCGACGCGAACTTCGCGTCGGTCTTGTGGAGCCGGCCCTTCTTCTCGATGTAGATTTCGAAGGGCCCGTTGATCATGATCTCGCTGACGGACGCGTCGTCGAGAAAGGGCCGGATCGGCTCGAGGAACGAGAGCAGCGTCTGCTCGAAGACTTCTTTCGGGATCACGGCGTACCTGTCTCGGTGGGAGGCGTCGGGCGCGTGCGCGCGGGGAGCCGCACCGGTCCCGGCGGCGCGGCGGGGGGCACGGCGGCCCGCACCGCTGGCGCCTGAACCGGCTGCGCCGCTGGCGCCTGAACCGGCTGCGCCGCTGGCGCCTGAACCGGCTGCGCCGCTGGCGCCGGCAGAGCCACCGGGGTCGGCGCGGGCTGGAGCGTCGGGTCCTGCGGGGTCACTTGCGGGGGCCCTTGCGCGGGCAGCGGCGACGCGAGCGCGACGCGCGCTTCGTCCGAGTGCGCACCCTCCGGCACGAGCGCGAGGTAGCGCTCGAAGCGCGGCCGCGCAGCGGCGTCGTCGCGGAGCCGGTCGCGCAGCAGCGCACCGAGCACGAAGTACGGCTCCGGGGCCTCCGGCGCGGTGGCGATCACGCGCTCGAGCTCCGCGCGCGCATCGTCGACCCGCTCGAGCCCGAGCAGCACCGCCGCGACGACGAAGCGCAGCCGCCAGTCCGTCGCGTGCCGCCGGAGGTAGGGCTGCGCGTAGACGAGCGCCTGCCGGAGCCGCGAGGCCGCGACGCACACGCGCACGAGCGGCCCGATGACCGCCGCCTCCTCGTACCCGCGCGCGCCCGCGGCAGCGAGGTACTGCTCCGCGCGCACGTAGTCCCCTTGCGCGGCCGCCGCGATCCCCGTGTCGAAGAGGCGCTGCGCCCCCACCTCCGCGACCGGATCCGTCGGCGGCGGGCCCTCCGGCGCGCCCGCGCCCGCGCCCCCGCACGCCGCGACGGTCAGCACGGCCGCGACGCACGGCGCGAACAGACGGCGCGGTCGGGAGGCCATCGCGCCCGGCGCCGTCACTGCCCGCTCGAGGCCCGCAGGTTCGCGGTGTCCACGAGCATCTGCAGGCGCCGCTCGAGCAGCATGAGCCAGTCGACGTACGGCCCCTCGAGGTGCCGCGTGAGTGCCCGCAGCGCGTGCGCCTCGACGAGCGCCTCGGGGAAGCGCGCGTGGTGCAGCGAGCGCTCGAGGCGCAGGCGGTGCGTCTTGTAGTCCTCGTCGATCCGACGCGTCATCGCCTCACGCTCGGTCGACATCCGGCGCGCGGCGGCCGCGGCTCCCGCCTGTCCGAAGCACACCTGCGCGCGCCCGTAGAGCGAGACCGCCGTCACGCCGTCCTGTGCGCTGAACACGTAGCGCTCGCTCTTCGCGGCCGCGGCCTCGGCGGCCTCGCGCGCGCCGTGCAACGCCGCGGGCCCGTCGGAGCCACACGTCGGCAGCGCGCCGAAGAGCGGAGGCGCCGTCGCCGCGGTCTCCGGCAGCTCGCCCCCATTGTCCGACAGCAGCATCCACCCGACGAGCCCGATCCCGACGAGGGCGGCGAGCGCGACCGGCGTGCTGACCTTCTGCTCCTTCTTCGCGCCCGGGACGACGTCACTCACACGCAAGCGCATGGAGCCGATCTCGATCTCCGAGCCCCACGCGAGCAGCCCGTGCTCGAACGGCGCGCCCCGCACGACGGCGCCGACCCGCGCGCCCTTCGCGATCGCCACCCAGCAGCCGTCCGAGCGCGGGGCGACGAGCAGGTGCTCGGGCTCGAGCTCGTCGACGCCGGTGACCGTGATGCCGGCCGCCGGCGAGCGGCCGAGCGTCATCTGCTCGCCCTCGATGCGGTGACGCTCGGAGCTTCCGTCTGCGCGCAGGACCTCGACGTAGGTGTCCATGTTCGTTCAGACCCCCTTGCCCATCGAGTTCACGATGAATGGGCCGAGCAGGATGATGATGATCGCGCAGAAAATCAGCATGAGCGGCCCCATCATCATGACGGCCGCACGCGCCGCGTTCTCCTCGGCCATGATGCTGCGCCGCATGCGCAGCATGCCCGCCTGGATTCGCAGCACCTGCGCCAACGGGTTGCCCTTCTCCTCGGCCTGCACCACCGAGCCGACGAAATCACGCACGGCGTCCGTCGGGCAGCGCTCGGCGAAGTTCTCGAGCGCCTGACGCCGCGTCCGCCCGAGCTCGAGCTCCTGCAGGATGCGGCCGAACTCGAGGACGAGCGTGTCCTGCCGTGAGGCCGACTTGTCGACGAACTGCCGCAGCGCGCCCGGGAAATCGAGGCCCGCGTTCATGCACAGCGCCGCGAGATCGATGGCCGCCGGGAGCGAGCGGTTGACCTCCTTGAAACGCCGCGCGATCTCACCGGTGAGCCGCATGTACGGGAGGACGAGCCCGAGCCCCGCGAAGAAGAACGCGAGCATCGCGGGCAGCTCGAGCATCGTGATGATCGAGAGCCCCAGGATGGAGAAGAACACGCCCGAGAGGCTCGTGAGCGCGATGTACTCGTCCGCCGTGAGACCGAGCCAATCGCCCGCGTGCACGAGCTGCTCG
Organism: Polyangiales bacterium; assembly: GCA_964202905.1. Lineage (GTDB taxonomy): Bacteria > Myxococcota_A > Polyangia > Polyangiales > JADJQN01 > CAIUAC01. The sequence goes on along the minus strand of CAXNJO010000007.1, from coordinate 82,938 downwards.
TCGATCGCGTGACGCCGAGGCGCGATCGGCAGGTGCGAGATCCAACCCGCGGTCACGCGCATCACGGGCTCGACGACCGCGAAGAGACCGCCGTCCGCGAGCGCCTGCGCGCGCCGCAAGCCCCGCGCGCCGAGGCGCGGCGGGACAGCAGGCGGGTTCCGCGCGAGCACGAAGACCGCGGACGCCACGCCGAGCGCGAACAGGCCGAGCGAGACGAGGCCGACGAGGACGGTGAGCGTGGAGGGCTGAAACAGCATGGGTCTCCGCGAGGCTAGACGTCGACCGCGAGGATCTTGCGCGCGAGGACGATCGCCGCGAGCCAGAGCGAGGTCGCGACCGCGATGATGATGTAGCCGAGGGTCGTCTCCGCGAGCGGCTGCAGCCAGTACGGGTCGACCATGTAGAGCGCGCCGAGCAGCACGAAGGGGATCCCGCCGAGGACGTACGCCTGAGACTTGCCCTCGGCCGTCTTCGTCCGCACGACGCCCTCGAGGCGCGACATCTCGCGCAGCGTCGCGGCGCCCTCCTCGAGGATGCGTGTGAGATCACCGCCCGTCTGACGCCCGACGAGGATGATCGCGAGCGCGCCCGACACGGGGCGCGAGCCGATCCGCACGCTCATGTTCATCACCGCCTGATCGAGCGGCGTGCCGAGCGCGATCTCCTTCAGCACGAGGTCGAGCTCTTCGCCGAGCGGCGCGCGTATCAGTTTCGCGCTCGACGCGATGCCCTCGCCGAGCGACGGCGTGGCCTTGAGGCTGTTCGCGAGCAGCTGCAGCCACGAGTCGAGCTGCAGCTCGATCACCAGCACGCGCCGCGCGTGCTTCGACTGCAGCCACGCGAGCGGCAGGAGCGCGACCGGCAGCGCGAGCAGCGCGAGCAGCAAATCCTCGAGGAACGCGGCGGCGACGAGCAGGCTGACCGATGCGGCGAGCTGCGTCCGCGCGATGCGCGCGCCCGTCGTGCGGTAGAGCAGGAAACGCACCTCCCGCTCGAGCGTCGCCTCGTAATCGCGATACGCCCGGCGCGGCCCGCTCTGCGGGTTGAACAGCACGAGCGTCACACCGACCGTCAGGCCGAGGACGAGCAGCGCGATGCCGCCATAGCCGAGCCAATCCGTGGCGCGCGAGACGTTCACAGGTAGTCGCCCTCCCGCACGAGGCCCCGCTTGATGAACTCGTCGAGGAACGAGGGCAGGAAGCCCGTCGCGCGGAACTCGCCGAGCACCTTGCCGCCCTTGCCCGTCCCGGTGCGCTCGAAGCGGAAGATCTCGGACACGATGACCTCGCCGCTGTCCGGGTCGATCCCCGTCACCTCCGCGATGCTCGTGATCTTGCGGGAGCCGTCCGAGAGCCGCGCCTGCTGGAGCACGACGTGCACCGATTGCGAGATCTGCTCGCGGATCGCGCGCGACGGGAGGTCGAGCCCGCTCATCATCACGAGCGTCTCGAGCCGCGCGATGGCCTCGCGCGGGCTGTTCGAGTGCGTCGTCGTCATGGAGCCGTCGTGGCCCGTGTTCATCGCCTGCAACATGTCGAGCGCCTCACCGCCGCGGCACTCGCCGACGAGGATGCGGTCGGGGCGCATGCGGAGGGCGTTCTTCACGAGGTCGCGGATCGTGATCTCGCCCTTGCCTTCCATGTTCGCCGGGCGCGACTCGAGCGACACGACGTGCGGCTGCACGAGCCGCAGCTCAGCGGCGTCCTCGATCGTGACGACGCGCTCCTCGGCGGGGATCGCGCCCGACAGGACGTTGAGCAGCGTGGTCTTGCCCGAGCCGGTACCGCCGGAGATGACGATGTTCTTGCGGGCCGTCACCGCGCGCACGAGGAAGCGCCCCATCTGCTCGGTGAGCGCGCCGAAGCGGACGAGGTCCTCGAGGTTCAGCGCGGAGCGCGCGAACTTGCGGATCGTGATGCACGCGCCGCGCAGCGCGAGCGGCTTGATGACCGCGTTGACGCGCGAGCCGTCCTTGAGGCGCGCATCGACGAGGGGAGTCGACTCGTCGATGCGGCGGCCGAGCGGCGTCACGATGCGCTCGATGACGGCGCGCACGCTCTCGTCGTCGGTGAAACGGAGCGGCGTGTGCTCGATGCGGCCGCCGCGCTCGACGAAGATGGTCGACGGGTCGACGACCATGATCTCGTTCACGGAGTCGTCGGCGAGGAGCAGCTCGAGCGGACCGAGCCCGAGCGCCTCGTCGCTCATCTCCTCGATCAGCTGCGCGAGGTCCGTCCCCGGCGGCAGGTCGCGCGCGATCGTCTGGATGATGCGCTTGAGGGCGTCGAGCACCTTCGGGCGCATGACCCGCTCGTCCATCTTGGTGCGATCGAGCGTCGCGAGATCGAGGTGGTCGAGGAGCATCCGGTGCAGGCGCCGGCGCACCTCGACGGAGACGCCCTTCGTGCCGTTCCGGTGGCGCCAAGGCGGATCGTCCGCGCTCGGGGCCGGGGCTTGCGGCGCCCGAAAAGGCGCGGCGGGCGCGGTGGGGAGGCCGTGCGCGGGCGCGACGGGGGGCGGCGCGGGCGCCTGCGGCGGCGTCGGCCGACGCGCCTGACCGCCGCGAAGGCGCACGACGTAGGGCCCGACGCGGAACGGGACCTCGGGCTGCAGCAGCACCGTCGACTGCACGACGCGCTCGTTCCCGACGATCGTGCCGTTGGCGGAGGTGTCGGTGATCGTCACGCCCTGCGGCGTGACGTCGAGGCGGCAGTGCCGACGCGACACCTCCGGCGAGGGGAGCACGACGTGACAGCCCGCGTCGCGCCCGATCACGACCTGCGGGGTGTCGTGGATCGCGAGGTTCTCGACCGTGCCGTCCGAGATCTCGATCGACAGCAGCATCGTCTCAGCCGCCGGGGCGCGTGGCCCCGCGACGCCCGCCTGCAGGACGCCCGGGCGGAGACGCGTCGCGTCCGGATGGCGGCTGCTCCCGGCTGCCCTCGTCGCCGCCACCGACGTCCATCGGCGCGCGGCTCCCCCCGCTGTGGATGGGCTCGAAGAGGAGCACGTCCTCCGCGCCGCCACTGAAATCCTGATACACCTGCATCGCGTCTGCGATGGCGTCGCGCGAGCGCGCGCTCACGGAGTCGACGACCGTCGGCACGATGAAGAGCACGTTCCGCGTCTGCTCGCGCCGCGCCGCGTGCGTGCCGAAGAGCACGCCGAGGATCGGGATCTGCGAGAGCCCCGGCAGCCCGGTGCGCGAGCTGCCCTCGGAGTCGGCCTGCACGCCCGCGAGCATGATCGCCTGGCCCATCTCGAGGTTCACGAGCGTCTCGAGGTGCGCGACGGTGCGACCGGGGATCCCGGTGCCGCGGTCATCCGTGAGGTCGCTGACGTCCGAGACGATCTTCAGTTCGACGCGCCCCGACTGCTTGTCGTAGTTGGGGAGCACGGTGAGTTGGCTGCCGAAGCTGATCGCCTGCACCGCGCCGGCGATGCCGCGCGTCGCCTGCACGTTCACTTCGCCGCCGCTGTTGAAGATGGCCTCGTTGCCGTTCGCGGTGATGACCGCGGCCTGCCGCGAGATGCGCGCCCAACCGGACTCCTGCAGCAGGTCGAGCCGCGGCAGGGGTTGGTTCGTCACGAGCAGCTGCGCGCTCGTCAGCGACGCCGTCGTGAGATCGAAGTCACCCGCGAACCGCGCGACGCCCTGCCCTCCGATGAACGCCGGCCAGCCGATGCCGATGCGGTGGGAGTACGCGTCCGAGACCTGCACGAAGTAGAAGTCGAGGCGGACGTTGTCGCGCTCCGAGATCCCCGTCGCCGCCGCGTCGGCGCCCTTGACGACGATGCGGTACTGGACCTGACTGCCATCCTCCATGATGAGGAGGAGCGAGGTCGCGCCGGCCCGCTGGCCGAGCACGATGAACTGCCCCGTCTCACGCGAGACGCGGACGTCCGCGATGCCGGGTACGCCTTCCGAGTAGCTGCGGACGCCGTCGGCCGGGAGGCTCGTCTGCTCGCCGATCTGCAGCTCGAGCTCACGGCGCTGCATCTGCTGCGCGGACGCGGCGCGCGGCGCGGCGAAGGGTGCCGCCGCGAGGCCGGCGAGCGCGAGCGCGAGCACGAGGAGGTGGAGGTGGCTGAGGACGCGGCGCATGGGGCTATTGGACACGCTCGATCTCCGGGGCGGTCTCGGGGCGCTCGCGACGCAGCAGGGTCGCGCGGCGCTCGGGCTCGAGGATGTCGCGGGCGCTCGTCTCGGGCAGCCCGTCGAGGATGGCGATGTCGTCGGGGTTGCGGAGGATGAGCGTCAGCTCACCGCGATCACCGGCGTAGGTCAGCGTCTGCGACTGCGCGACCGTCGCGCTCAGCGTGACCTGGTTGGGCTGGCCGTTCGCGCGGGCGCCCGTGCGCGCCGCGCCCTGCGCCTGCTCGCCACCGGTGTCGCGGCCGACCGCGAGCACGAGGAGATTCTGCAGCAGCGGGATCGTCACGCGCGCCGAGGAGAGATCGCCCACGCCCGCGAGCGCGGAGCCGGGCCGGTCCGCGGTGAGCAGCACGTCGACGCGGTCGCCCGGCCGGAGCAGTCCGCCGAAGGAGGAGGTCAACCCGGCGCGCACCGTGATCGCGCGCTGGCCGTTCCGCACGAGCGCCGAGAGGTCACGCCGCTGCTCGCTCGTCGTCGCGAGGTCCGTCCAAAGCACGGATTCGTTCGACTTCACGCCCATCGAGACGCGCACGCCGTAGACGCGCTCGGCGTCCGACGCGCGGATGTGTCGCTCTTCGAGGTACGCGCTCGGCAGCGGCCGCGCGCCCACCATCTGCCGCGTGATCGCGGTGCCGAGCGGGATGTCCTGCGTGGCCATGAGCACCATGACCGGCGCGCCGCCTGAGGCCTCGGCCTCGAAGCGCTTCATGTACAGATAAAGCATCCCCAGCCCCGCGAGGGCCGCGACGCCCGCCGCGATCAGCGCCTTGCGATTCATCGATTCCTCGGGCGCGACCCTAGACCGGATCGCGGAGGAATAGAAGCGCAGAGGTGCGACCTCGGCGCCCTGCGCGGATGCGCGGCGACCGGCGTCAGCGCGCCGTCAGGACGGTGAGCGTGCCGTGTCCTTCGGCGTCCTCGCCGAGCACGAGGAAGGCGCTGCGGCCCGCGCGCTCGGCGCCGAGCACGCGCACATCGTCGAGCTCGGGGGGGCGCTGCAGCGAGCCCTCGGCGAGATCGCGCGGCGAGTGCACGCGCCAGCCGCGTCGGGGGAGCTCCGTACGGTAGAAGCGCTCGAGCGCCTCCTCGCCCTGCGGGGCGAAGGCGTAGACCGTGAGCGACTGCGGCTGGCCGTCTTCCCACGCGGAGAGCATCCGCCGCGACCCCGCAGGGCGTGGCAACGCGTCCACGTCGCGGCCCGGCGCATCGCCCGTCTCGGGCACGACCTTGCGCAGCTCGAAGCGCCCCTCGGTCCAGAAGGTGACGACGTGCCGCGAGGTGGTCTCGTCGGTCACGTAGACGTAACGGAGGTGGCCGACGTCCCCGAGGTTGCCCGTGTCGGAGAAGGACTTGAGGCGCGCGCTGAGTTCGGTGAGTCCGATCGCGTCCTCGCCCATGTCGAGGCACGCGACATAACCCCGACCGCCCGTGTCGTGGCGGATCGTCGCGTCGATGAGGCGCTCGTCGACGGGGAGTCGCGACGCCTCCGCGCCGCTCACGCGCATGAGCTCCTGCTCGAGCGCGCCGTCGCGGGCCATGCAGCGGCGCTCGTAGTAGTCGAGCACGGCGTCGAGGCTGTGCGTCGTCGAGGCCGTCGCGAGCAGCATCCGCTCGCCGTTCAGATAGAGCTGGCGCGGCGCGCCCTGCCGCTGCGCGCCCTCGTAGCGCATCATCTGCGCGCCGAAGCCCATCATCACCTCGTGCAGGTCGGCCTTCGCGCGGTGCCCAACGACGACGATGGCGATCGCGAAGAGGGCCGCGAGCAGCGCCCCGACCCGCGCGAACCGTGGCACGTACTCAATGGCGTTGCTCTTCATGCGCGCCCAGACGAGCGCGCCGAGCGACATGGACGATGGTCGACGCACGCTCATCGGGCCCCCCGCATCAGAACGTCCACAGCGCGCTCCACGCGCTGCTGATGACCTCGCCCAGGTTGCCCCGTGGCTTCTCGTTGCAGGCGAGGCCGACCTTGCCCGTCAGCTGCGCGTCGCCGCCGCCAATCAGCTCGGGCTTGCGCGTCGTGTCCTCGGCCGTCGCCGTGACGTCGGCCCCGAAGAGGATGTTGGTGAGGAAGCCGTCGCCGAGGAAGCCCGGGCCGCCGGAGCCCTCGGCCGACTCGATGGCGGCGTCGTCGCCGCTGCCGTAATCCCGGCTCGGGTCGAGGCCGGCGGCGATCGCGCAGCGCGAATCGCCCTCGCAGTTGTCCTTGGCGTGGCGCCATGCGCACTCGCGCGCGACGGCCTGCGTCTCGATGCCCTTCTCGTAGAGCTGCGAGACGTAGATGATGCAGCCCCACACGAGCACGAAGAACGGGAGCATCACGACGGCCTCGGTCATGACGCTGCCGCGCTCGTCTCGGAGGAGCGCGCGGAGCGGGCGGGGCAACAGCGCACGCAGCGCGCGGCGACCCGGGGCCGTCGCAGGGTGGGGAGTGGAGACGCGGGCCGTGGCGTTCATCGGGCGCTCCATCAGTGCACGATAACCGCGTTGATCATGTCCGCGCTCCCGAGGATGGCGTCGCAGAAGCCGCCCCCCGCGGTGCAGGCGTCACCGAGCAGCGAGTCAGCCGGGACGCGGAACCGACGCAGACGCGCGCGCCAGTTCATCTCCCACATCCAGTCGTCGCGCATCTCCTGCGCGTCCTCGTCGCCCTTGTCCCAGTAGAACTCCGCCTGCGCGAGCGAGCCGCGGCCGAGGTTCGCCATCTGGGTGTACATGGAGCCGGTCTCGTTCTCGTGGCCCCAGTTCGCGATCTGCACGCCGCGCATCGTCTTCTCATAGCCGGGCGTGCCGACCATGATGGCGCGGAGTTGGAAGCACTCGTCGCCGAGGTTGCAGTCGTCCTTGACCTTCTTCGGGCCCTTGCCGTCGGAGCCGGTCGAGGTGCTCGCGGGCGCGGTCACGCCGCTCGTCTCGGGGAGCTCCGCGTCGCAGCCCTCGGGCATCGGGTCCGGGGGCGGGTCGTCGTTGCAGCCCGCCTCTTCCATGGCCGCGTCCGTCGCAGCCCCGACGGCGTCCGAGACCACGTCGGCGCCGGCGGTTCCTCCGCCGCTCCCGCAGACGCCGCCGTAGACCGCGCTGCCGGCCTTCGCCGCGAGGCCGCCCACCCACCCCATCACGGTGCTCAGGATCGGGATGTTGCCGAGCGCGTTGCCGATCAGGACCTCGATGTACTTGATGCCGCGATCCTCGAGGACCTTGCACTCGTCGTCCTCGACGGGCAGCCCGTCGACGAGCGTCTTCGACACGAAGATGCCCACGTCGACGGGCGGCTTGTACGACTCGCCGACGTTCAGCACTTTCACCTGCGCGATCCAGGGCGTCGCGTATTTCACGCCGGTCGCGGCCTTGTTGAGCACGGGCAGGACGGCATTCGCGAAGCGCTGCGCGGCCTGATGGATGGTGTTCACGACCGGCCGGATCGGGGTGAGCGCAGCTGAGCACCGGCGCCCCGATGGGCGCGGTGACCACCGAGGCCACGAGCGCCGTCGCGATCGCGATGCCCACGTCGATGATGAAGAGCACCGCGCCGATCGCGAGCACGACCGCAGCGATGGCAGCCATGATCATGTTGATGAGCACGATCGCGTTCATCCCGCGCGCATGCATCACGGCTGCCGCCCACGCGCCCGCGTCGGCCGCGTCGGCCATGCGCTCGCGGTAGAAGATCGTCTCGCCGACGCCGATCAGGTAGTACATGAAGCCGACCAGCAGGACGGCCATGAACACGCCGATGACCATGATCGCGCCGCCCTCGTCGGCGACGAGACCGGGGCGGCCGGCGGCGGCGGATTCGGGAGCGGACGTCGGCGCGGGTCGGGTGCTCATCGCGTCACTCCACATAGCTGTAAGCGGCCCCGTGGTTGGGCATCGTCGCCTCGGCACGCAGCACGAGGAAGCGCGCGCCCGTCACGGCCGTGAGGGAGGCGAGCCAGGGCGACTCGGCACCGTCCAGCTCGGCGACGCCGGGGTTCGCGCGCTGCAATCGGGCGCGCCCGTCACGCACACGCTCGATGAGCGCCGCGATCTCGGCCGGTGAGGCGTCTCCGCTGGCGGTGCGCTCCGCGAGGGCGCGCACGGCGGCGAGCGGCACGCCCGTCTTCAGGGCGATAATATCGTCGCACATGATGCGGTTCACGAGCGGCACGGCGCAGTGGAAGAGGTAGGTCACGCGGACGGTGACGTCCTCGTTGGTGGCGAACTGCGCCTTGTAGTTCGTGCCGGCGCGCGCGGTCGGGAACGTCACGGCGACCGCCGTGCGGTTGTAGACGGCGGCGCCCGTCAGCCCGCGCTCGGCGGGGTTGCCGCCGATCGCGGCGTAGACGCTCTCCGACCCGACCAGCTGGCTCATCGACGGCGAGACGGCGAGGAGTGGGATCGAAGCCGCGCTGCGGATGGCGTTCATCCGCGCGCCCGAGGTCGAGCCCGCCTCGCGGGCCGGCGCAGCGGCGGCGGAGCCCAAGCCCGCCCATTCGAGGAAACCGTCGACCTTGTCGAGGGGGGACTCGCCGCCGCCGCCCCCGCTGAGGTCGTTCCGGTCCTCGTCGCCGTAGGCGGACTCGGCGTCGTCGAGCACGACGATCGCTGCGCGCGAGGCGGTGTTCGCCGCGTGCGTCACCACGAGGTTCGCCGCGTACATCATCGCGGCCTGGATCATCCCCAGGAACATCATGAAGATCGGGATGAAGACGATCAGGAACTCGACATAGGCCGCGCCGCGCTCGTCGCGCGCGAGCCCCCACGGCGCAGTGCGTGTCGCCGCTGCATCACGGGGGTCGGCGTCATCACGGGGGTCGGCGTCATCACGGGGGTCGGCGTCGCGCCTCGAAGCGAACGTCATCGCGAGCCTCCTTTGGCGCCGCTCACCGGCGCCCCTCCCGCGCTCCGGCGCTGCCGCGCCCGTTCGGGCGCCCGGCACACGCGCGCACGCGAACATCACATCCACAGCGTCGGGTAACGGAGCCCGACGGCGACCGCAGTCCCCACCAGCGCGGGTACGCCAAGCCTCACCCGGGACATCAGCTCCGGGGTGATCTCCCGACGCCAGGCCTTCGGGAGCACCGGGTTGAGCGGCAGGAAGAACGCATTCGCGAGCGTGCGCAGCAGCTTGCCCTCCCAGGCGAGCCGCACGAGGGCGTACGCAGCCGCCGCCATCGTCGTGAAGAGCAGCGCCTCGATGCCGAGGCCGACGCCGCCGTAGTCACCGCCCACGAGGGCGCCGATCGCCGCGAAGAGTTTGACGTCGCCCCCTGCCCACGCCCCGCGCCGGAACAGCCAGTACGGGACCGCGGCGCAGAGGACGAGGCCGAGGAGCGAGCGGATCCCGCCCCAGTAGAAGTCCGCGAACAGCCAGAACAAAGGCCCGAACGCGATCGCGGGGAGCGTGAGCCAGTTCGGGATTCGCTCACGCCGCGCGTCGGTGAACGCCGCGATTGCGACGACCCCGAGCGCGGCGATGCGCGCGCCGTCCGTGGCCCACTGAGGCAGCATGCCGGGTCGCGGACTACTCGGTGGTGGCTTCGCCGGACATACGCGCCGAGCGTGTCGTTCGCCTCGCCGACGCGCGTCCTTGACCGTCGCGCCGAACTTCTTCCAGACGCCGAAGCCCACGACCGCAATCAGGCAGAGGATGATGATGTACTCGACCGTGGTCAGACCGCGCTGATCGCGGAGCAGCGACGGGAGGTCCTTCTTCGGGGTCTCGAGCACGATGGACTTCGACGGGGTCTTCTTCGCCATGGGGCACTCCTCGGGGTTGACGCGTTCGTTCGGGGTTGCGGGGAGAATCGGTGGCTCGAGACGCGGGACGCAGACGTCGCGCCCGACGCCCTCAGGGGATGGGCATCGCGATGACCATCTGGACGTAGCGGAAGAGCTGCATGAGCGGCACGCCGAGCGCGACGACGGTCGCCGCACCGCTGAGGGTGACGAGACAGAGCAGCGTCACGTACTCCACCATCGCGACGCCGCGCTCGTTCTCGGCGAGGCCCTCGCCTGCCGCGGACGCGGACCGCGCACGCTCCAAACGCGCACGCACGACCGCCCGGAGGGAGCGTGCGATGGCCAGGGTGGGGAGCGCGGATGGGGTCATGAGTCTCCGAGAGTAAGCCGACGCGCTCCGGAAGAGCAATGGACGGGCCACGATTTGCGCGCGACGCCGGCGGCGCATCGAGGACGGGCTCCGCGGGCGGATTGGCGCACCCGTCGCCGGGACACGCGGATACACTCGCGCCGTGACGCAGGCTCGCGATTTGCGCGTGGGCGCCCTCCTCGGCGGTCGCTACCGTTTGCTCCGCGCGATCGCTGCCGGCGGGATGGGCACGATCTACGAAGCCGAGAACATCCGCGTCGGCGGGCGCGTCGCGGTCAAGCTGCTGCACGCGCAATACGCCGCCGACCCGGACATCGTCGCGCGCTTCCGACGCGAGGCATTCGCGGCGACGGCGATCGGGAACCCGCACGTCATCGAGGTGCTCGAGCTCGGCGAGGCCGAGGACGGCTCGGTCTTCATGGTGCTCGAGCTGCTCGAGGGGCACGACCTCGCCGCGGAGATCCGCGCGCGCGGTCCGCTGCCGATCGCCGACGTCATCGACGTGGTGTCGCAGGTCTGCGAGGCGCTCGAAGCCGTCCACGCGAAGGAGATCGTGCACCGCGATCTCAAGCCGGAGAACGTCTTTCTCACGCGACGCGAGGGCGAGCCGCGCTTCGTGAAGGTGCTCGATTTCGGCATCAGCAAGGTGAAGGCCGCGCTCGGCACGCCGCAGGACGCGGCGACGCGCACGGGGACGGCCCTCGGCACGCCCTACTACATGGCGCCCGAGCAGGCGCGCGGCGCGCGGGACGTCGATCACCGGGTCGACCTCTACGCGCTCGGCGTCATCCTCTTCCGCGCGCTCACGGGTCAACATCCCTTCGACGACAGCTCGTTCCCGATGTTGATCGTGAAGATCTGCACCGAGCCGCCGCCCCCGGTGCGCCGCTACCGTGGCGACGTCCCCGAGGCCCTCGGCGCGGTGATCGAGCGGCTCCTCGCGAAGGATCGCGCCCAGCGTCACGCGTCAGCGCGCGAGGTCCGCGAGGCGCTCGCGCCCTTCCGCGCGTTCGACGGCGCGCCCGTCATCCTCGAGGCGCCGCCGACCGCCTCGCTCGCGCCCTCGGCGCTCGACGCGCTCGAGCAGGTTGGTCTCGCGGCGACGCAGGCCGCGGGCGATGCGTGGGTGCGATCGGACCAGGTCGCCAGGCGGTGCGTGGGCCGAGCGCGCGCCGGCGCGGGCGGGCGACGACGATGCGGACGGCGCGGCGGACGCGGTGCCCCCCGTCGTGTCGCCGTCGTCACGCTGGCTCCCCATCGCAGGGCTCGCGCTGCTGCTGCTCGCAAGCGCGACGGTCGCGACCGCGCTGCTCGGCGAGCGCCGCCCGAAGCCCGTCGAGCAGAGCGCGCTGCCGACGCCGGCGGCCCCGCGGGCCGCGCCGCTCGCCGGACCGGACCGCGGCGGAGGCGAAGGCTGGCGCTGGCTGAACCCGCTCCCCCGCGCGCTTCCAACCTACCTCGGCCTCGACGTCGGCGGCCGCGGGCTCGTCGCGATGGTCGGACGACGCGGCGCGGCGGCGCGACTGATGCCGCAGGGCCTCGCCACGTGGGATACGGGCACGACGGAGGACCTCGAGGCCGTCGCCTTCACCGGCACGCGCGACGCGCTCGCCGCGGGCGCGCACGGCACCCTCGTGCGGCTGAGCGACGCGGCGCCGATTCGCCTCGACGCAGGCACCGACCGCGCGCTGCACGCCGTCGCCGCCGTGTCGCCGACGGAGGCGTTCGTCGCCGGCGACGCGGGCACGCTCCTCCGCGTCGTCGACCGCCACGTCTCCGCGCTCGACGCCGCGCGCGCGACGGGCGGCGCTGCGCTGCGCGCGCTCGCGGTCGTCGGCGCGGAGGTCTTCGCCGCGGGTGAGGCCGGCACCATCGTGCGCGTCGGACCGCGCGGCGCCATCCGCGAGCGCAGCGGGACCCGCGCGACCCTCCGTGGGCTCGGGGGCTGCCCCGGCGGTCCGCTCTACGCTGCGGGCGACGGGGGCGTCGTGCTGCGGCGCGTCGGACCGGACGTCTGGCGCGCGCTCCGCGACACGGGAACCTCTGCATGGACCGCCATCGACTGTGATGGTGATCGCATCGCGATCGCGGGGACGCACGGCGAGGTCCTGCTCGTGCAGGGCGACCGCGGAGTACGACTCGAGAGCGGCGCGGATCGCCCGTGGTACGCGCTGTCCGGCGCGCAGGGAGAGCGCACCTGGCTGGTCGGCGCGGGCGGACGGGTGGCCTCGCTCGCCGACGACCACGTCCGCCTGCTCACCGCCGGACCGACCGGTGCGATCCGCGACCTCGCGTCTCTCGGCGGCGCGCTCGTGGCGGTCGGCGAATACGGGCGCATCGCCCGCGAAGGCGAGGCGGGGTTTTCCGAGAGCGTGTCCCCCACGCGCTCCGGCCTCGGGGGGCTCGTGGCGCTCGGGCCCGACGCCCTGCTCGCGGTCGGCGACGACGGCGCGCTCGTGGAAATCGTCGCGGACCGTGCCACCCTGCGCGCATCACCGTTACGTCAGCCGTGGCGCGACGTCGTCGCGGACGAAGACGGCGTCCTCGTCGTCGGGGGCGAAGGGACGCTGCTCCGCGGTCCGCTCGCCGCGTTGCAGGCGACGCGCGTGCCCGACACCGGCGACCTCGCTGCGATCGCCGGCACGCCCAAGGATGCGCTCGTCGTCGGCGCGAACGGCGCCGTGCTTCGCGTCGGCGCGGAGCGGACCACCCGTCAACCGTGCGAACCCGCATCCGGCCGCATGCTGCGCGGGGTCGTGCGAGGCGCGGGGCAGGAGGCCTGGGCCGCGGGCGACGGTGGGCTCATCGTCGCGATATCGCCCGCCGATTGCCGCGTCGAACACGACGCGGGCCCGACGTTGCACGCCATCGGCCTCGGACCGCGGGGCCTCCCTCTCGCGGTCGGGGACGACGGGACCGCGCTCGAGCGGGGCGAGGACGGCCTCTGGCGCACGCTCCCGCTCGAGGTCTCCGGCCAGAGCCTGCGCGCGGTCGTGCGCGCCGACCGCTACGTGTACGTCGCGGGGACTGGCGGCGTCGTGCTCCGCCACGTGCTCGTCGACGGGACCTGACCGCAGATACGCGAGGCGGCGCACCCTCGTGGCGCGCCAACGACATGCGTCGGCGACACGTGTCCCGGGGACGCGCCTGCCAGACACGCCGGCGCGGCTAGTCCTCGAGCGGGGTGGCGTGCTGCTCCGCGAGGAGCGCGGCCCCGATGTCGAGCGCCTTGCGCGCGCGCTCGAGGAGCAGCCCATCGGCGGCGAGTTTCGCCAGGGCACGGGTGAGCCGCGCGTCGAGGGACGCCGAAGTCGACTCGAGTTCGCGGATCCGTCCGGCCTGCGCCGCGGACGTCGCCTCGAGCTCGTCGCGGACGGCGCGCGTGGCGCCGAGCACGGCGCTCGTCGAGGCGAGTTCCGCGGTGCTCGCGTCGAGCGATTGGCGCAGCGCGAGCCCCGACTCGACCGACTCCTCGAGCGACTGCTGCGTCGTGGCGAGGCTGGACTCGGTCTCCGCGAGCTTCCGCCCGAGGATCGCGAGCTCACGCCCATGCTGCTCGCGGAGCGCGCGCTCGGCCGCCTCGTGCGCGGCGCGAGACGCGTCGACCGCTGCCGCATGCGCGACCGCGGCCTCGCTCATCGCTGCGGCGTGTGCAGCCGCGGCCTCGGCCATCACGGTCGCGTGGGCCTCCCCCGCCGCCGCGAGCGTCGCGGCGCTCGTTGCGGCAGCCGCCGCCAGGGCCGCGTCGCGCGAAGCCTCGAGCTCGGCGCGCAGCGCGGCGAGGGCGGCGTCGCGGCTCGCCTCGGACTCGGACGCCGCGCGCGCGAGCGACGCGGAACGCGCGTTCTCGGCAGCGGCGAGGGCCTCCTCGTGCGCCGCCAGCATCGCCTGCTCGGCCGCCGCACGTGCGGCGCGCTCGTCGGCCGACTCCGACGCCGCGAGCACGCGGGCCGCAGCGAGTTCATCGGCAGCCGCCTCACGCGCCGCGTCGAGCGCGGCCTCCGAAGCGGCCCGCGCCCGCGCCGCAGCAACCGCAGCGGTCTCCTCGCGCGACGCGAGCTCCGCCGCCGCGGCCGCGCGCGCCGCAGCGAGCGCGTTCTCGCCCAACTCCCGCGCAGCGGCGAGCTCCGCGGCGGCGGCAAGCCTCAAATCGTCGAGCGCCTTGGCGTGAACGCCACGCTCGCCGTCGATCTCCTCCTCGAGCTTCTTGGCCTTCTGCTCGATGCGTTCGAGGCGCGACTTCACGTCGTCGGCGCGCTTCTGCAGCTGCTCCTTGTCGGCCGAGAGCGCGTGGATCTTCGTCGTCGCGTCGTCGTGCTCGCGCTCGAGCGAGACGGCTTTGTCCTCGAGGTCCGCGATCTTTCGCTCGAGCACGAGGCCCTTGTCGTTGGCGTCGAGCAGGCGCCGGTCGCGCGTCGACACCTGATCGCGCAACTCGAGGATCTCCTTGTCCTTGCGATTCAGGGCCTCACGGAGGTCGAGGAACTCGCGGCTCGACACGCCTCCGCCACCCTTCGCCGCGCGCGCCTTGAGGTCGGCGAGCTCGCGCGAGAGGCCTTCGTGCTCGGCTGCCTCACGCCGCGCGGCCTGCGCGTCCTCCTCCGCAGCCTCGACCCGCCGCCGGAGCCCGGCGGCCTCGTCCCGCAGCGCTGCAAGCTCGGCAAGCTGCGCCGGCGACGCGCTCACCGCCGGAACTGCCCCGGGCACCATCGCCGGCGGCGGCGGCGGCGGCGGCGGCTGCGTGGCCGGGCGCGGCGGTGCGACGGAGCGCGACGCAGGCGGGGGCGCAGCGGCAGCGGCAGCCTGACGCGCAGCGAGGTCGGCGAGGACCTGGTCCGGGATGGCGCCGATGCTCGTCGCCTCATCCTCCAGCAGCAGACTTCCGAAGGCCGCGTCGGCAAACTCCTCAATCTCGGCGTCGACCGCGCCGCGCGTGCGTGCCGAGGGCTCGTCGACCTCGACGTCCATCATCCCCGCGTCGACGTCGACCGACTCCTCAGAGACGGGCATCCCGTCGCCGAGGCCGATCGGCAAGATCGCCTGCACGTGCTCGGCGAGGGCGTCGAAACCGATGGGCTTGCGGATGTAGTCCTCCGCGCGGGTGCGGAGTTTCTTGTGCTGCTCGAAGATTTCGTCGGTCGCTTCGCTCGAGAGGATCACGAGCGGGATGTCCTTGAGTTCCGGCGATTTCTTCAGCTTCTTGCAGATCAGGAAACCGTTGACGCCGCGCAGCTCGATCGCCAGGAGGATGAGATCCGGCCGCTGCGCCAGCGCGCGCGCGATGCCCGTGTCGCCGTCGTCCACGACCTCGACGCTCACGCCGAGGGACTCGAAACCGGCCTTGATCGCGCCGGCAAAGACGGCGTCGCCGTCGACCACGAGGATCCGCTGGGACATGGGGCCGGAGGATAGTCAGGCGCACTCTGGAGTGTCAACGCCAACCCGCGTGAAGCGCCGTTGTTTCGCGCGTTTACACATCATTCGACAGGCGCTCGGAGACCTGCGCGGAGGCTGCGTGCGCGCCGCGTCAGCGGATCTGCGCGGTCGCGGCGAGCCGCACGAGCGTGCGCTCGTCCATGTCGCCGGTCAGCGCGTAGGTCAGGCCGTCGTGGTACGTGGCCGAGACCGTGTAGCCGCCGACGCGCCGGTGTGCGACCGGTCGGCCGTTCACGCGCTCGACCAGCAGGCCCCGCCCCGCGGGGAAGACCTGCCACGCCGCACCCGGCCGAGGCTCAGCGTAGACGACGACGGTCATCCGACGCCCCTTCACGTCGTAATAGAGCGCCGCCGCACGACGCTCGCGCACGTTCGACACGCGCACCCCGACGAGCCGCGCGTGGCCGTTCGGAAAGGCCGCCGGACGCACCGGGAACTCGACCTTCCCGCGGAAGTAACTGAGTACCTGCTCGTCTTGCGGATCGCGCACATCCGAGGGGAGCGGCGTCGAGTGAAGGCGCGCGACCTCCTCGAACAGCGGGAGCGCGCCCGCCTCGGCGGCCACCGGCTCGCCGCCGACTCCGGGACCGCGGCCCGCCGCGAGCACCGCGAGCGCCGCCGCCGCAGCGAGGCTCAGGGGGATCGCATAGCGCCGCGGGAGGGCGTAGACGCGCAGCCACGGGCGCCCCTCACCGCTTCCCGAAAGCGACGCATCCAGCGGCTCGGGCGCGCCCTGGAGCCGCTCCGCGATCCGCGCACGGAGCGCGTCTGGGGCGCCGGGGCCCGCGAGCGCGGCGCGCGTCGAGCGTCGCGTGGCGCGCTCGAAGGCGAGCACTTCCTGACAACCCGCGCACGCGGCCACGTGCCGCTCGAACTCGATCTGTGTCGTCGGGTCGACCTCGGCGTCGAGGAAGGCATCGACGTGCCGACGGAAGAGGCTGCAGTTCATGGCGCGACCCCGCTCTTCCTCACGCCCCGCGCGCCCGACGCGCGCGGTACGCCTCGAGCGCGACCGGCGGCTCGTCCATCGCCCCGGCGGCCGCCTCGGAGACGATCCCGGCGCCGACCGCGTGCTCGTAGAGGTGCCGCTGCAGCTGCTTCCGCGCGCGGTGGAGCCTCGACATCACGGTGCCGATCGGGCAACCGACGACGTCCGCGATCTCCTTGTAGGAGAGCTCTTCGACGTCCGCGAGGAGGATCATGGTGCGGTAATCGTCGGGCAGCGCGTCGAGCGCCCGGCCGATCTCCGCAGCGACGAGCGGCTCGAGGGCCGCGCCCTGCGGATCGACGAGCGCGCGCATCGCCGCGTGACTCATGACGCCCTCGCCGACCGGCCCGTGCCCTGCGTCGTCGAGGACCTCGCGCTCACGCGTCGCGCGGCGGTATTTGTTGATGAACGTGTTCGTGAGGATCTTGAAGAGCCAGGCCTTGAGGTTGGTGCCCGCCTCGAAATGATGGCTGAAGCGGTGCGCCTTCAGGTAAGTGTCCTGCACCAGGTCGTCGGCGTCGGCCGGCGAGCGGGTGAGCCGGAGCGCCGTCGCGTAGAGCGCGTCGAGATGCGCGAGCGCGTCGCGCTCGAAGTCATCGCGGCCGCGACGCAGCGTTGCGCGCTGCGCCGCAGGCGGGGCGGCGGGCATGGGGGGCTTGCCGAGTCCGAAGAGGCGCATCGTTGGATTCCCTTGGCGGGCCCAACCGCCGACGCGTCGTGTCTATTTCAACGGCGCCGCGAGTTCCAGCCGAACCCGCCGATCGACCGCTCCCGCACCAGCGGCCGCGCGCGCCCTCGCCTGCCGGTGCGCGACTCCAGTTTCCGCGCGAGGGCACGGCCGCCGCCGCTCCAAGGGGCAAGCGGCCCGACCCGCCGCGCTCAGGCCTGCCCGTCGCCGTCGCGACCGGTGCGCGACCGGCCCTTCGGCTGCGCAGCCTTGACGAGGCGCGCCTCGAGCTCGTCGATGCGCCCCTGCAGGCGCTTCACCTCGGACTGGAGGTGGTGGACAGGGGCGATGGCGCTCGTGACGAGCAGGCGCAGGCGGTCGTCGGCGATCCGCTGCAGCTCGTCGAGCGCCTCCCGCGACTTGTCGAGGAGCGCGTTGCGGCGCGAGTCGTCGGCGGACGCCGGCTCGGGGCGCGGCTCCGCGGACTCGCCGCCGCGATGGAAGACGCGGCTGATGGGGCTCTCGCGGAGGGTCTCGACGAGGCGCTGCGAGCCCGTCTGGATGAACTGCCGCAGCGTGCCGATGGAGCCCTGACGCGCGTCGCTCTCAGCCTTTTTCTCTTCCTCGTAGATGATCTGCGCGAGGGTGACGTGCGTGAGATCCTCCTTCGACGTGTTGTCGATGATCTGCACATCCTCGCCGTTGCGCACGTACTCGGCGATCTGCACGAGCGTCACGTAGCGGCTGTCCCGCGTGTCGTAGAGCTTGCGGTTGGCGTAGCGCTTGACGACGCGGCGACCTGCGGGCTTCTTCGTCTGCGACTCGATGGGTTCCACGGGTTCGCTCCCCTATCCGACTCCGATTACAGCGGGCGACGCGCTGCGTCAAGCACAGGATCGCCGCGTCCAACGGTGCATGGCCCCTTCAGTGAACGGTCTTTGGCGGCCCGAGCCGGGCGCAGGCCTCGCGGACCGCCCGCGGGAGTTCCTCGGACGCAGCGACGGCGCGCGCATCCTGCGCGTGGAGGCCGGCGACGAGCGGCAGCGCGAGCTCGAGCGGGGTGTGCGGGTTGCGCAGGATCGCGGCGCGCACGCGGTAGCGCACGATCCACCGCGCCGAGAGGACGACCTCGCGGAGGACCTCGGGCGCGATGGGCCGGCGCGCGCAGAGGCGCACGAGGTCGTCCTCCGTGAGCCGCGGATGGCCGAGCAGGATGCGGACGACGTCAGGGTGCGGATCGCGCAGCACCCGCGCGAGGAGGTCGCGGCCGGGGCGACGCGCGAGCGCCTTGCGTTCCCCGAGCGACAGCGGACGCCCCTCTCGCGCCGCGTGCGTGGGCACCCGTCGCGCGGCCTCGTCGATCTCGCCCGGCGGCGCAGACTCGAGCAGCGCGGCGGCGTCCAAATCGCCCTCCGCGCGCGCTTGCTCGGCGGCCGCCGCGCGCAACACACTGCACAGCGGATCCGCGAGGGCGACCGCCATGGACACCCAGAGGTCGCCGTGCGCGATGTCGCCCACCGTGGCGCGGGCGGCCACCTCGGCGACCAACGACCGGACCTCCGCGGGGCTCGCCTCGAGCAGCCTCGACCGGACGTACGCGACGCGGAGCTGCGGGTCCTTCAGCGAAGCGACGCGGCGCGCGAGGATGGCCGCGTCGTCGTCGAGCCACGCCATGCGCGCGGCTCAGCCGTTCTTGCGCTCGACCACCTCGGCGTCTTCCGTCTCGTCGAGCGCGAGTTTGCTCCCGCTCGCGCCCGCGGCGACGCGCTTGGCGACCTTCGGCGTGACCTCGATGTCGTCGTCGGATTGGATGCCGCGCTTGAAGTTCTTGATCGCCTTGCCGACGCCCTCGCCGATCTGCGGCAGACGGCTCGCCCCGAAGACGAGCAGGACGATCAGCAGCACGACGACCAGCTCACCCATTCCGATGTTCGGCATGACACTCCGGCTCCACGCGCCCGTCGCGGCCGCGGTGGGTGCGGCGAGCCTACGCCGCGCATCCGGCACCGGCAAGGCACGCAGGGCACCGCACGCGCGCGCTTCGATCGACGTGCTGCTAGCATCGCGCCGATGTCCGCGAAGATCCGCCTGCGTTCCGGTCACGTCCAACCCGTCTGGGCGGGGCATCCATGGGTCTTCGCGCAAGCGATCGAGCGCGTCGAAGGCGCGCCCGCCGCGGGCGACGTCGTGTCCGTCGTCGATGCACGGGGCAACGTGCTCGGCCGGGGATACTGGTCCCCGGACTCGGCGATTCCGGTGCGCATCCTCTCGCGCGATTCGGACGAGGCGCTCGACACGGCCTTCCTCGGGCGTCGGCTCGAAGAGGCCGCGGCCTGGCGCAAGGCCTGGCTCGGGCTGCCCGGCGACGAGACGACGGGATACCGGCTCGTCCACGCGGAGGGCGACGGGCTCGCGGGGCTCATCGTCGATGTCTTCGGCTCGGCCGCGTCCGTGCAGCTGCTCACGCTCGGGATGAAGCGGCGCGAGGCGGACGTCTTCGCGGAGGTCGCCCGCGTCACGGGCGCGAAGACCATCATCGAGGTCGCGAGCGAGCGCACGCAGCGGCTCGAGGGATTCGAAGCGCAGACGCAGATCGTGCGAGGTCCGTCGATCGACACGCTGCGCTTCCGCGAGCGCGGCTTCGACTTCGAGTTGCCGCTGAGCGCGTCGCAGAAGACGGGCTTCTACTTCGATCAGCGCGAGAACCGCGGGCGATTCGAGGGACTCGTGCGCGGCAAGCGCGTGCTCGACGCCTTCTCGTACGTCGGGGCGTTCTCGCTCGCGGCCGCGCGCGGCGGGGCGGCGAAGGTGACGGCGATCGACGCGTCGGCCGCCGCGATCGGCGCAGGCGCGGTGATCGCGCAGCACGCGCGGCTCAGCGACCGGATCGACTTCGTCCGCGCGGACGTCAAGCGCGCCCTCCCCGAGCTCGTGCAGCGCGGCGAGAAATTCGACGTGGTCCTCGTCGATCCGCCCAAGCTCGCGCCGACCGCACGCCACCTCGACCAGGGCCGCAAGGCTTACCGCCGCCTCAACGCGACGGCGATCAAGCTCCTCGAGCCGGGCGGTCTGCTCGTCTCGTGCTCGTGCTCGGCGGCGATCCGCCCGGGCGAGTTCCTGCGCGTCGTCGGGATGGCGGCACGCGACGCGGGCCGCGACGTCACGCTGGTACACCTCGGCGAGCAGGGCCCCGATCACCCGGTGCCTGCCTCCTTCCCCGAAGGCCGCTACCTGAAGTGCGCCTTCCTGCGCGCGTCGTGAGCCCCGCCGCGCCCGCGCCGATCGCCGCGCTCACCGCCGCCGAGGCCCGCGCGATCACGGCGGTCGCGTTCGACATCGACGACACCATCACGCGGGATGGCCGTCTCGAGCGAGACGCCTACGACGCGCTCTGGGCGCTCGCCGACGCGGGCCTCGTGCTCGTCGCGGCGACGGGCCGTCCGCTCGGGCTCTGCGACGTCGTCGCGCGGCAGTGGCCGGTGCACGCGGCCGTCGGCGAGAACGGCGGCGGCTGGGTGTGGCGCGACGCGGCGACTGGCGCCCTGCGCGAGGACTACGCCGACGACGCGGCGACGCGCACGGCGGGCCTGCGGCGCCTCGATTCCCTCCGCGAGCGTGTCGCGCGGGCGCTGCCCACCGTGCGCGTGACGGACGATCAGCGCGCGCGCCGCGTCGATCTGGCGTTCGACGTCGGCGAGCACGCGCATCTCTCCGAGAGCGAGCGCGAGGCGCTCCGCGCGCTCATCGAGGCCGAGGGCGCGCGCGCGATCGTGTCGAGCGTGCATGCGCACGCGTTCTTCGGCGATCACGACAAGGCGACGGGCATCCGCGCGGCGCTCGCCGCCGCGACGGGACACGCCGTGCCCGACGACGCCGTGCTCTTCGTCGGCGACAGCGGCAACGATGCAGCGGCCTTCGCGGCGTTCCGCGCGAGCGCGGGGCCGCGCAACGTGCTGCGCTGGCTCGACGCGCTGCCGACGGCGCCACGCTACGTGGCCGAGGCGGAGCACGGCGCGGGGTTCGCCGAGATCGCGCGAACGCTGCTCGCGCGGAGGGCCCATGGCTGAGCGTGCAATCCCACGGCGCGTCTCGACGCCCCTCGTGCTCGCGGCCGCGAGCGTGATGATCTCGGTGGGCGTCGTCTCCGTGCTGTCGACACAGCGGGGCGAACCCGAGCCCGGCGGGCCGATGCCCCCCGTCGTGCCGCGGGAGGTCGCGGTCGATCAGGGCACGCCCGAGCGCGCCGCGGAGTCGTGGCTCGACGCGTGGCGGACGCGCGCGCACGACGTCGGGTTGCGGCTCAGCGTCGGCGTCGCGCGGGAGAAGATCGCGCAGCGGCAGCAACGCGAAGTGGAGATGAGCCCCGAGGATCGCGCGCTCGGCGAGGCGGTGTGGAAGCAGCTCGCGGACACGCGGCTGCGTCTGCAGATCAACGAGAGCGAGAACCTCGAGGGCGGCCGGATCGCGCTGCGCGGCCACGGCGTCGGCGAGTGGATGGGCCGCCCGTACGTGCGCCGCATGGAGTTCGTGATGGAGAAGCGCGGCGCGGCGTGGTTCGTCGCCGCGTACCGCTTCATCGAGAACGAGCCGGATCTCGCGGGCCCGGCCGCGACGCCCGGCATGCTCCCCGACGGCGGCGAAGACCCCCGCACACCGGGCCACGTCCCGATGCGCCCGCCCCCGCCCGACTTCAGCGAGGAGGACGCCGCCTCATGAGACGCCGATGAGCCAGCCCCTCACGCCGAAAGAAGCCCGCCACGCCATCCTCGAGGCGGGGACGCGCGCCCTCTACGAGGACGGCGCCTACTACGACCAGGCCTACCGTCGCCGCCGCGAAGACGTCGCGTTCTACGTCGCAGAGGCGGACGCGCGCGGAGGCGGTGGGGTGCTGGAGCTCGGCGCGGGGACGGGCCGCGTCGCGCTCGCGATGGCCCGCGCGGGCACCGAGGTGATATGCGTGGACCTCGTCCCGGCCATGCTCGAGCGCGCGGCGGCGCAGGTGGCAAAGGAGCCGCGCGCGGTCCGCGAGCGCCTCAGCTTCCGGCAGGGCGACATGCGCAGCGTGCGGCTGCGGCGCCGCTTCCCGCTCGTCATCGCGCCCTTCAACACGTTCATGCACCTTTACGATCGGCGTGACCTCGAGCGCGCGCTCGCGACGGTGAAGGCCCACCTCGCGCCGCGCGGCCGGTTCGTGTTCGACGTGCTGGTGCCGGACGCAGGCGCGCTCGCGCGCGATCCGAGCCGCGTGTTCCGCGCGCCCGCCGTGCGCTGGCCGAGCGACGGCAAGCGCTACCGCTACGGCGAGACGTTCCACTACGACCCCGTGAAGCAGGTCCAGTTGGTCACCATGATCTTCGAAGACCCGGCGGACGACGAGAACACCTTCGTAGTCCCGCTCGCGCATCGGCAGTTCTTCCCCGCCGAGCTGGAGGCGCTGCTGCACTACAACGGCTTCGCGATCGAGGCCTGTTACGGCGACTTCGACCGCGGCCCGCTGCAGCCCGAGAGCGAGTCTCAGATCTACGTCGTACGCGCGAGGTCGCGTTGAACCGGCGTGTGCTCGCGGCGGCGCTCACGCTCCTCGTCGCGGCGTGTGCGGAGACGCCGGCGACCATCCTGAGAGATGGTGGCCTCGACAACATCGTCGAGACGCGCCCCGATGCTGCGCCGATCCCGCCCGCCACCGAGTGCCGCGTCCTCACCGCGTCCGCCGCCACGCGGGAGGCGGCGACGCACCTCACACCGTGCACCGACACCACGTTCGACACGACCCCGCCGAGCGAGGGCCCGCATTACGCGACCTGGGCCGCCTTCGGCGTGTACGACGCGCCCGTGCCGTGGGGCCACCTCGTGCACTCGCTCGAGCACGGCGGGGTCGTCATCGCGTACGCGTGCGGGGCCGACTGCGCCGACGTGCCCGCGCGGCTGCGCGCCTTCTACGACACCTACACGCCTGATCCGCGGTGCACGACGACCAGCGTCCCGCACCGCTTGATCGTCGTGCCGTCACCGGACCTCGACGTGCCGATCGCCGCCGCCGCGTGGGGCGAGATCTACCGCGCGACGTGCCTCGACGAGGCATCGTTGCGGGCCTTCGTCGATGCGCACTACGCACGCGCGCCGGAGGACTTCTGCGCCCCCGGCGTCGACGAGTCGCCCGGCTGGTGCGGCTGAGCGCGCTGCGCACGCCGGGCCACTCGCTGCGGACCCGGCGCCAGCGCGGCGCGCCTGGACGGGGCTCAGCGCGCCCGGGCCGCCGCCATGGCGAGCGCATCCTCGACCATGCGCGGGTGCTCGGCCGGATCCGCCCAGCGACGGCGCCCCTCCTCGGGGAGCAAATCGACGGGATCGAAGTAGTAGAACAACACGCCCGGCTTCACGCTCGGCGCGGTGTAGACGCTGATGCCGGTGGTGCGGTCGTAGTACTCGAAGGAGTGCGCGTCGCGCTTGCCGCCTCCCTGCGGCGCGTCGACGACGAAGGTCGGCGTGTTGAAGCCGGCCGTCGAGCCGCGCACGTGCTTCTCGAGGTCGATGGCCGTCTGCACCGTGGTGCGCAGCTCCTCGGTGCCCTGCACGAGATCGTGCTGGTACACGTAGTAGGGGTGCACGTTCACGAAGCCGAGGCGCCGCACGAGCAGCGTCATCGCCTCGACGGTGTCGTTCACGCCGCGCTGCAGGACGCTCTGGTTGCGCACCATCACGCCCTCGGCGTGCACGCGCGCGAGGGCACGCTGCGTGATCTCGGTGATCTCGTTCGCGTGGTTGAAGTGCGTGTGCAGCACGACGTCCTTGCCGAGCGCGCGGCCACGCTTGACGACGTGGATGAGCGACTCGAACCACGGGTCGTCGGTGAGGAGCTTCTGCGGCATGACCGCGGGGCCCTTCGTCGCGAAGCGCATGCGGCGCACGTGAGGGATGTCGAGGAGCGTGTCCCCGAGGGCGCGGATCTGGTCGGCGCGCAGACTCCACGCGTCGCCGCCGGAGATGACGATGTCCTCGAGCTCCGGGCGCGAGCGGATGTAGTCGAAGGCCGCGCGCCAGCGCTCGGGGTTGGCCTTGAGCTGCACCTTCTCGACCTCGCCGGTGTCGGTGCCGACGGCGTAGCTGCGCGTGCAGAAGCGGCAGTAGACGGGGCAGGTGTCGAGCGCGAGGAAGAGCGCCTTGTCACGGTAGCGGTGCGTGAGGCCCGCGACCGGGGCGTCCGCCTGCTCGCCGAGCGAGTCGAGACCGAGCTTCGGGTGATCGGGCAGGCGCGTCGAGCCCATCGGGATGAACTGCCGACGCAGCGGGTCGGAGTAGGGATTCTGCCAATCGATGATCGACAGGAGATACGGCGAGACGCGCAGCGCCATGGGTGCGCGCGCGAAGCCGTCCTGGACGTCGGCGACGAAGGTCTCGCTAACGAGGCCCTGAAGCGTCGCGAGGAGCTTCTCCGGCTTGAGGATCGAGTTCTTCGCCTGCCAGTGGTGATCGAGGAACTGCGCCTCGGTGACGTCCTTGTAGGCGGGGATGCGCCGCCAGAAGTCACCGCCGAGCAGATCGCGGTGCGCGAGCGCGCTCGCGGGGACGGCGGGCTTGAGCGCCGGCACGACGCTGGGGGACGACGGGGACGAATCGCTGGAGAGCACGTTGAGCTGAATCGACACGTGGACCTCGACTCGGTGCGCCTCTCGGGAGGCGGGGAGGGGACGCGCTGCGTGACCGCAGCGAGCGGGCTGCCGGAGGCCGCGAAGACCGGAGCGGCCGACCGGGGCGAGCGAGAAGGTTGCGGAGATAGCACGCGCGGGTTACGCGGGCAGGCGGAGGACGCCGTGCAGGAAAAGCTGCTCTTCATCATCTCGCCGCCGCGCTCGGGCTCGACGCTGCTGCAACGGCTGCTCGGCTCGCACACCGAGATCTTCACGCATCCCGAGCCGCACCTGGTCACGCCGCTCGCGTACCTCGGCTACCACGACACGGTCGACAAGGCGCCCTACGACCACATCAACGCCGCGGAGGCGATTCGCCTCTTCGTGCAGGGCCTCCCGCGCGGCGAAGAAGACTACCTCGACGCCGTGCGCGCGTATGCCGACACGATGTATGACCGCATGCTCGCGACCGCGCCCGGCAAGTCGATGTTCCTCGACAAGACGCCCGCCTACGGGCTCGTGCTGCCCTTCCTCGCGAAGCTCTATCCGCACGCCAAGTACGTGGTGCTGACGCGGCACCCGCTCGCGGTGATGTCGAGTTTCGCCAACAGCTTCTTCGACGGCGACTGGGCGCGCGCACACGACTTCAACCCCGTGGCCGAGCGCTACGTGCCCGCGATGGCGCGCTTCCTCCGCGAGCGGCCGGTGCCGATGGTGCAGGTGGGCTACGAGGACCTCGTCGCGGCGCCCGAGGCGCAGCTCGAGCGGATCTTCGCCTTCCTCGGGCTGGCGCACGAGCCGGAGGCCGTCGAGTACGGCAAGCGCTTCGACGCGAAGAAGGGCATGGGCGACCCGATCACCGTCAACCAGCACTCGCGCCCCGTCACCGACAGCGTGCACAAGTGGGCCGCGGAGCTGGCGGGCGACGCGACGAAGCGCGCGCTCGCCGAGCGCATCGTCGAGCGCCTGGACCCGGCCGATCTCGCGGTGTGGGGCTATCCGAAGGAGTCCGTGTTCGACGCACTCCGCGACGTCGGGGCTGCGGCGCCGCCGCAGCGCGTCCTCAACACGTACACCGTGCAGCGCAAGGTGATGCTCGCGCTGAAGAAGGACATCCACACACGTCCGCACGGCAAACTCATCCAGAAGGTCCGGTATTACTGCGACGTGTTGCTGCGCGAGTAGCCGCATGGTGTCCTGCCGGCGCGCAGGCATCGGCCGACGCACGGGCACGGCGGGGTCGACGAGACACGCTCCACACCGGGGCGGAGCGAGGAGACGCGGAATGCAGGGAGATCAGGACGACCCGCCGGGAGGCGGATTCGGCAAGCCGCCGAGCAGTGGGTTTGGTGCGCCGCCGTCGAGCGGGGGATTCGGTGCGCCGCCACCGAGCGGGGGATTTGGTGCGCCGCCCAGCAGTGGTTTTGGTGCGCCGCCGAGCGGGGGATTTGGCCCACCGCCGAGCGGGGGATTTGGTGAGCCGTCACCGGGCGGGGGATTCGGCCCACCACCGGGCGGGGGATTCGGTTCATTGCCGAGCGGGGGATTCGGCCCGCCACCGGGCGGGGGGTTTGGCGCGCCGCCGGGAGGCGGGTTTGGCGCGCCGCCGGGAGGCGGTGGCCCGGATGGGAGCGGGCCGCCGCAGCCGGTCGATCCCGTTGCGATCGCGTCCGTCGCGCTCGGGGCGCTCTCGTTCGTCCTTTGCTGGTGCTGCTACATCGGGCTGCCGATCGCGTTCGCGGGCGCAGCACTGGGCGCCTACGCCATCACGCGCGCCAACCAGCCCGGCGCACACCCGACGAGCAAGACCGTCGCGCTCGTCGGACTCGGACTCAGCGGCGCCTCGCTGCTGCTCGACGCGGTCCTCTTGATCGTCGGCCTCGCGCTGAAGGTACGGCGGCAACCTGCGTCGAGAACCTGGCGCGCTTCCTCTGACGCGCGCGCGACGCCTCTGAAAACGAGACGCGCCCGCTGCCCCGGGAGGCGGCGGGCGCGCTTGATTTGGAGCGGGATCAGCCCGCGGCGAGCGAGCGGAGTACGTACTGCAGGATGCCGCCGTGGCGCAGGTATTCGATCTCCTGCGGGGTGTCGACGCGCGCCTTCACGCGGAAGGTCTTGCGCGTCGGCCTTCACGGTGAGCATCGCGCCCGGCTTGAAGCCGCCCGCGATGCCCTCGATCGCGATGACCTCGGCGCCCGTCAGGCCGAGTGTCGTGCGGCTCTCGCCGGGCAGGAACTCGAGCGGCAGCACGCCCATGCCGACGAGGTTCGAGCGGTGGATGCGCTCGTAGCTCTCGGCGATGACCGCCTGCACGCCGAGCAGCGAACGTGCCCTTGGCGGCCCAGTCGCGTGAGGAGCCCGAGCCGTACTCCTTGCCGGCGACGACGACGAGCGGCACGCCTGCGCTCGCGGTACTGCATGGCCGCGTCGTAGATGGTGCGTCTCGGTGCCGTCGGTCGCGCCCGCGGCGAAGTGCTTCGTGTAGCCGCCTTCGCGCCCCACGATCTCGTTGCGCAGGCGGATGTTCGCGAAGGTGCCGCGCAGCATGACCTCGTGGTTGCCGCGGCGCGCGCCGTACTGGTTGAAGTCGCGCGGCGCGACCCCGTGATCGGTGAGGTACTTCGCGGCGGCGGAGTCCTTCGCGATGTTGCCCGCGGGCGAGATGTGGTCGGTGGTGATCGAGTCACCGAGCAGCGCGAGCACACGCGCGCCGCTCACGTCGCCCATCGGCGCGGGCAGGTCGAGCGTCATGTCGTCGAAGAACGAGGGCTTGCGGATGTAGGTCGAGGCGTCGTCCCAGGCGAAGGTCGCGCCCTGCGGCACGCTGAGCGCCCGCCACTGCGAGGGGCCCGCGAAGACCTCCGCGTAGCGCGAGCGGAAGTGCTCCGTCTTCACGGCCGTGACGGAGCGTGTCGGTGACCTCCTGCTGCGTCGGCCACACGTCCTTGAGGAAGACGGGCTGGCCGTCGCGGCCGGTGCCGAGCGGCTCGGTCGCGAGGTCGATGTCCATCGTGCCCGCGAGCGCGTAGACGACGACGAGCGGCGGCGACGCGAGGTAGTTCGCGCGGACGACGGGGTTCACGCGGCCCTCGAAGTTGCGGTTGCCCGAGAGCACGGAGGTCACGACGAGGTCGCGGTCCTTCACCGTCGCGGCGACGTCGTCGGGCACGGGGCCCGAGTTGCCGATGCAGGTCGTGCAGCCGTAGCCGACGAGGTTGAAGCCGACGGCGTCGAGGTCCGTGTCGAGGCCCGCCTCGTCGGAGGTACTCGGTGACGACCTGCGAGCCGGGCGCGAGCGAGGTCTTCACCCAGGGCTTGCGCGTGAGGCCGAGCGCGTTCGCCTTCTTCGCGACGAGGCCCGCGGCGAGCATGACGCTCGGGTTCGAGGTGTTGGTGCACGAGGTGATCGCCGCGATGACGACGCTGCCGTGCTGGAGCGCCTCGCCGCGGTCGGCGCCGCTCGCCTCGGCCTCGGGGCGCGGCTTGTCACCGAGCAGCCCGCCGAGCGCCTTGCGCCACGCGGCCTTCGACTGCGCGAGCGGCACGCGATCCTGCGGGCGCTTCGGGCCCGCGATCGACGGCACGATCGTGCCGAGATCGAGCGAGAGCGTTTCGGTGAAGCGCGGCGCCGGCGCGTCCTTCGTCCAGAAGAGCCCCTGGAGCTTCGTGTACTCCTCGACGAGCTTCACCTGCTCCTCGCTGCGGCCCGAGAAGCGCAGGTACGCGAGCGTCTCCGCGTCGACGGGGAAGAAGCCCATCGTCGCGCCGTACTCGGGCGCCATGTTCGCGATGGTGGCGCGGTCGGGCAGCGACATCGTCGCGAGGCCCTCGCCGAAGAACTCGACGAACTTGCCGACGACGCCCTTCTTGCGGAGCACCTCGGTGACCGTGAGCACGAGATCGGTCGCCGTCGCGCCCTCGGGGAGCTTGCCGCGCAGCTCGAAGCCGATGACCTGCGGCAGCAGCATCGCGCACGGCTGGCCGAGCATCGCGGCCTCGGCCTCGATGCCGCCGACGCCCCAGCCGAGCACGCCGAGGCCGTTGATCATCGTGGTGTGCGAGTCGGTGCCGACGAGCGTGTCCGGGTAGGCGAGCGTCGCGTCACCTTCGCTGCGCGTGAAGACGACGCTCGCGAGGTACTCGAGGTTCACCTGATGGACGATGCCGGTGCCGGGCGGCACGACGCGGAAGCCCTCGAAGGCGTCCTGGCCCCAGCGCAGGAACTGATAGCGCTCCTGGTTGCGCTCGAACTCGAGCTTCACGTTCTCGTCGAACGAACGAAGCGTGCCGAAGTGGTCGACCTGCACCGAGTGGTCGATCACGAGCTCGGCGGGCTGCAGCGGGTTGATCTTCGTCGGGTCGCCGCCGAGCCGCGCGAGCGCCTCGCGCATCGCGGCGAGATCGCACACCGCCGGGACGCCGGTGAAGTCCTGCAGGAGCGCGCGCGCCGGCGTGAACTGGATCTCCTGCGTCGGCTCGGCCTTCGGATCCCACGCAGCCACCGCCTTGACGTGTTCGGCGAACACGCTCTTGCCGTCTTCGCGGCGGAGGAGATTCTCGAGGAGGATCTTGATCGAGAAGGGCAGCGTCGCGACGTCGCCGACGTTCGCGCGGGTGAGCGCGTCGAGCCGGAACACGTCGAACGACTTGCCCGCGAGCGTGACGGTCGCGCGGCTCCCGAACGAGTCGAGAGAGCGCTTCGTGGAGGGGTTCGCGGCAGGCTTGGGGTCGGTCATGGCGGCGCCGATCTACCACGCCGCGCCCCGGGTGGGCAGGGGCCGCGTGAGGCGCGCCGCCGGGCCCCGCAGGTCGGCCCTACGACGCCGCGGGGGGCGGGCCGTCGGCGACGATCCGCCCATCGACGAGGTTCACGACGCGCTCGCACTGCGCCGCGAGCCGCGGGTCGTGGGTGACCACGAGGAAGGCCTGCCGCGTCGTGCGGTTCAACTCACGCATGAGCGCGAAGACGCGCGACGCGCTCTCGGTGTCGAGGTTGCCCGTGGGCTCGTCGGCGAGGATGAGCGGCGCATCGAGCGCGAGCGCGCGGGCGATCGCGACGCGCTGCTGCTGGCCGCCGGAGAGCTCGAGCGGGCGCGCGTCGGCGCGGTCCGCGAGACCGACGCGATCGAGCAGCGCGACCGCCTTCCCGCGCATCTCCGGCCGTGGCCGCCCGCGCGCGATGACCATCGGCATCATCACGTTCTCGACGGCGCTGAAGCCGGGCAGCAGGTGGTGGAACTGGAAGACGAAGCCGAGCTTCGTGCCGCGCAGCCGCGTGAGGCCGGCATCGTCGAGCGCGCCCGTGTCCTCACCCGCGACGCGCACGCGCCCTGCGCTCGGCCGATCGAGCAGCCCGATGAGGTTGAGCAGCGTGCTCTTGCCCGAGCCCGACGGGCCGGTGAGCGCGATGAGCTCGCCCGCGACGATGCGCAGGTCGATCCCGCGCAGCACCTCGGTGACGACCTTCGTCCCGAAGTGCTTGCGGACGCCGTCGAGCGCGAGGACGGGCGCGCGCAGCTCCGCGTCCGTCGCGTCAGCCATGGCGGATCGCCACCGCGGGATCGAGGCGTGCCGCGCGGCGCGCGGGCAGCACCGCCGCGAAGACGCCCGTCGCGACGGCCACGAACGTCGAGCGCGCGAGGAGCGCTGGCGTCACCGAGACGGGGAAGAGCGGCGATCCATCGGCCGCGCGCGCGACCGACACGAAGAGTTCGCCGAGCGACGCGCCGAGCCCCGCGCCGAGGAGCGAGCCCGCGAGCCCGACGAGCGCGCCCTGCAACAGGAAGACGATCAGGACGCTGCGACGGGTCGCCCCCATCGCGCGCAAGATCCCGATTTCTTTCTGTTTCTGGACGACCGAGACGATGAGGACGCTCGCGATGCCCATCGCGACGGCGAGCACGACGAAGACCTGGATGAGCGTCGAGGAGCTGTCCTGCGAGCGCAGCCCGACCATCAGCTGCGCGTTCGTCACCATCCAGCTGTCGGCCACGAGACCCGTGCGCGCGGCGACGGCGTCGGCGATCCGCGTCGCCGCGAAGACGTCGTCCACGGTGACCTCGAGGCTCGTGACACCGCCCTCGAGCGCGAGGAGCGTCTGCGCCGCGCGGAGCGAGACGATGACCCAGCGGCGGTTGACCTCGCGGTTGCCGAGGTCGAAGACGCCGCTCACGGTGAAGGCCTCGCTCGCGCCATCGCTCGCGGTGAGGCGCAGCGTGCCACCGACGCCGACGCCGAGTTCGCGCGCGAGCTCACTGCCGACGACGCAGGCGTCGCCGACGGGCCGGAAGGCGCCTGCGCGGAGGCGCGACCGCGATCGGATAGATCGCCGAGAAGCGGGCCGGGTCGACGCCGAAGATCACCGCCGCGCGCGAGGCCTCGCCCCGCTGCGCGAAGATCGGCCCCGACGCCGTGGGCGAGACGGCGCGGACGCCCGCGGCGCGGGAGACCTCGCGCGTGACCTGCTGCCAGGCGACGAGGCTCTGCGCGCGCTGCGCCGTGCGGCCGACCCGCGCGAGGACCGCGGTGCCTTCCGTCGAGGCGCGTTGCGGCCGCGCGGCCTCGTCGGGGGGACGCACGACGATGTGCGGCTGCGTGCCGAGCGTCTGCGCGACGAGGCTCGTCTGCAGGCCGCTCATCAGCGCGGAGAGGAAGACCATGACGGTGACCCCGATCGCTGCGCCCGCGACGATGAGGAGGGTCTGCACGCGCCCCTCGCGCAGGAAGCGAAACGCGACGTACCACTCGAGCGGCATGCTCAGCGCGCTCCCGCAGCGGGCTCGGGGCGCACGCGGTCGCCGGGCGCGCGCGCAACGTCGTCGATCACGAACTCGCCGACGCGGAGGCCGCCGGCGATCTCCAGCGTGTCGTCGCCGCGCAGCCCGAGCCGCACGGCGCGGCGCACGGCGCGCGTGCCCTCGACGACCAGCACCCACGGCCGCGGCGTGCCCGCGTCGCGGACGAGCCGCGCAGGGAGCGCGACGGCGCGCGCGCGGCGCGCAGCCTCGATCTCGACGCTCACCGTCATCTCGGGACGCAGCACGCGCGGCGTCGACGGGACGGCGAGGTGCACCTCGATCGTGCCGCGCCGCGCATCGACCGAGGGCGCGATCCGCGCGACCCGCGCCGCGAAACGCGCGTCGGGGAAGGCGTCGGCGCTCGCGAGCGCGGGCTGCCCGGGGCGCAGGAGCGCGAGGTTCTGCTCGTCGGGCGTGATGACCAGCTCGAGCGGCCCGTCGAACGGCACCTCGAGCAGCACGCGCCCGGGCTGCGCGACGTCGCCCGGCTCGACGTGTCGCGCCGCGACGACGCCCGGCGCGCGCGCGACGAGCTGCATCTGCGCGAGGCGTTGCTCGGCCGCCGCGACCGCCGCCGTCGCCTCCGCGAGCTGCGCGGACGCGGCGCGCGACTCTGCCCCGCCTGCGCCGAGCGCCGCGCGCTGCACCGCGGCCCCGCGCGCCTGACTCTCGACGAGCGCGAGCGCGCGCCGTGCCTCGTCGACGTCCACCTCGGACACCGCGCCCGCCGCGTGCAGGCGGACGCGACGCGCGAGCTCCGCCGTGGCGCGCTCGACCGCGATCGCCGCCTGCAACGCGCCCTGCGCCGCGAGCGGCGCGCGCACGCCGCGCGACGACAGCACCCCGGCCTGCGCCGCCGCGAGCCTGGCCCGCGCCTGCGCCAGCTGCGCCTGCGACTCGGCGTCGTCGAGCGCGAGCAGCACCTGACCGGCCTCGACGCGCGCCCCCTGCACCACGTACACCGCCCGCACCACGCCGGCCGCCGCGAGGCCGAGCGCGCCGCGCGCCGCGGGCGCGACCCGACCCGTCGCGACCACCGTCTGCACGACCTCGCGCGACGCGACCCGGACGATCGACACGCGCGGCCCGAACGCGAGACGCACGCCGACCACGGCGACGCCGACGACGAGCAGCAAGCCCGCCGCGAGGGCGAACGCCCGCCTCTTCGTCCATCGTTTGCGCGCTGCCATCGGCTCCGCCCCGCCCCGGGGGACGCGCCGCAGGTAGGCACCGCGCAGCGACGTACAAGTGCGCGCAGACGCCGTGGCGCCCCCCCGACGGACGCGCGAGTCGCGGCCCGCGGCAGGCACAGGACCTTCCCGAGCGGCGCAGCGCCCGGTCGCCAACTTCGAGCCCGCGAACGCCCCGGGGCTGTTACCCTGCAGCCCGCCGTGCGCGCCCGCCTGCCCCGCCTCGTCCCCGCGACCGCGCTGCCCTCCGCGCGCGGCTGGGCGCTGTTGCTCATCGGCGCGCTCGCGCTCCCAGGGCGCGGCGCCGCGGACGAGCTCGCCGCGGGCGGCTTCGTGCGCACGGACAGCGACGGCACGACCGTCTACGCGCCCCGCGTGCGCGCCGCCGTGCTGCTCGACGAGGACCGCACACGCGTCGAAGCCGCGTACACCGCGGACGTCTGGACGAGCGCGTCGATCGACATTCGCACGGCCGCGACACGCGCGGTGCACGAGCAGCGCGACGAGCTCTCCGTCTCCGTCTCGCGCGAGCTCGACGAGACGACGATCGGCGGCGGCTACCGCGTCTCGGTCGAGCCCGACTACGTCTCGCACGGCGGCTCGCTGCGCCTCGCCCAGGAGCTCGGCGAGGGCGCCGCGACGCTCGAGGCCGCGCTGAACGCGAGTTACGACGTGGTCGGGCGCTCGGGCGATCAGGGCTTCGCGCGGGGGCTCGCGACCGTCGGCGGCCGCGCGACCTACACGCAGATCCTCGACCCGCACACGATCCTGCAGGGCAGCTACGAGTTCGGCCGCCGCGAAGGCTACCTCGCGAGCCCGTACCGCTTCGTCGGCGTCGGCGGCGACGGCCTCTGCGCCGGCAGCGCGGTGCTCTGCCTGCCGGAGAGCCACCCGGGGTTGCGCACGCGGCACGCGGTCGCGGCGCGCTTCCGTCGCTCGCTCGGCGCGTCGGGCTCGCTCGGCGCGACGTACCGCCTCTACCTCGACGACTGGGGCCTCGTCTCGCACACCGCGCTCGCGAGCGCCGCGTGGCTCCCCTTCGAGCGCACGACCCTCTCACTCGGCTACCGCTTCTACCGGCAGTCCGCGGCTACGTTCTACCGGCCGCGCTATGGCGTGCCGAGCGCGCAGATCCTCTACGTCACGCGGGACAAGGAGCTCTCGGCGATGTTCCACCACCGCGCCGAGCTCTCGTGGGAGCAGCGCATCGACCTCACCGACGCCGGCCCCGAGCTGCGGACGACGCTCGTCGTCGGCGGCGCGCTGCTCACCTACGACGACTTCGTCGGGCTCGACCGCGTGCTCGCGCTCGACGTGACCCTCTCCGCCGAGGTGACGCTGTGAACAAATCGCGCGACACGGCGCGCGCGGTGCTCTCCGCCGCGCTCCTCGGCGCGCTCGCAGCCGCGCTCTGCGCGCCCGCGCCGCTGCGCGCGCAAGAGCCGTATGATACTGACATCACAGAAGATTCCGGCGATGACGGAGCACTGACGCCCGACCCCGGCGCGTGGACGCAGCCGCGCATCCTCGTGCTCGGCGAGCGCGGCACGCCCGCCTACGTCGTGCAGGCGCTGCGCGACGTGCTCATCGAGGCCGGCGACGTGGTCGACGCGGGCGACTACGTCATCTCGGCGCGCGACGCCGGGCTCGCGCCCGTGTCCGACGAGGCGTTCGAGCGCTTTCTCCCCGAGGCCGACGTCGTGCTCGTCGTCGTCGTCTCGGCGACCGCGCGCGCGCGGCTCGCGCGGATCACGTACCGCGAGGGGCGCACCGGCCTCGTGATGCTCGAGGAGCGCCACCCGGTCGGCGCGGGCGGTCGACTCGATCTGCCGACGGTGCGCACGGTGCTCGCCGAGACGCGCCTCGCGGTCGCAGCGCTCACGCGCCCCGGCGAGCGTGGCGGACCGCCCGATGCGGACGCGGAGGCCGACGCGGAGGCCGACGCGGAGGCCGACGCTGGCGAAGCCCGCGCGGAGGGGTCGAGCAGCCGCGTGCGCTTCACGCTCGGCGTCGGTGGCGGCCTCGGGATGCGCGCGTTCGACGGGCCTGCGGGCGCGTCGGGCGCGGCCGTGCGGCTCGCGACGGATCCCTTCCCCGCCGTCGGCCTCGCGCTCGGGGTCGCCGTCGAGCCCGAGGCGGGCGCGCGCCTCACGGTCCGCGGGCGCGTGCGCTACCTGACCTCCGCCGGCCTCCGCACGACGGATCGGCGCCTCGACGGCACCACGCGCATCACCGCCTCCCGCGCGCAATCGGTGAGCGTCGACGTCGGGCTCGGCTACCGGCTCGGCGCGTCCCCGCACGCCGCGTCGATCGAGGCCGCGCTCGGCTTCTCGACGCGCGCCTTCTCGTCGAACGCGCTCGTGGCCCTGCCCGACTACGGGCTCGCCGGACCGCACGCGCGGCTCGGCGCGACGCTCCCCCTCGGCGCGCGCTTCGCCTTCACGCTCGGCGCGGACGTCCAGTGGCTCGCGATCGTGTCGAGCGCGCTGCAGGGCCTCGGGGCGGGCGCGGGCGGCGTGACGCTCGGCTTCGAGGGCGGCGCGACGCTCGGCCTCTTCGACGCGTTCGCGCTCGAGGCGATGTACCGCGAGGCGCACGCCCTCGTGTCGACCGGCCCGCGCGGCGACGCGGTCGACGTCGAGCGGTGGGTCACGCTCTCGGCCGTGTACCGCCGCTGAGCGCCAACCACCGCGTCAGTCGACCCGCTGGGTGATCCGCACCCAGCGACGACGCGACCGGGCACGGGCGACGAGCACGAGCAGCGCCGCGCCGAACGCCGCGGGCACGCGGCGTGATGGCCACGGCGACCCGCCCGCAGCCGCGCATCCGCCGCCCACCGCGCGCACCTCGGGCGCGACCTGCGCCGGCGGCACCTGCACCTCGAGGTGGGCCGTCGCGTCGCCGTCCGGCCCGCCCGTGCCGTTCGCGCGCACGAACGACGCCTCGACGAACACCGGGCCCTGCGCGCGGGCGGGCGCCGTCCACGACCAGCGCGTGGCCGAGGCCCCGCACCCGTCGACGACGAGCACGGCGCGGGGTGACTCCCCGGCGGCGGGCGTCACGAGACGGGCCGCGCGCGGCGTCGCGCCCGTCCCATCGTCCCGGCACCGCTCGTCTTCGTCGCCGTCGCCCCGCAGCGCGAGCGTGCCGACCGCGGCGCCCCGCGCATCGACGAGCTCGAGCGCGAGCCCCGCACGCCGCGCGTCGGGCCCCCAGTCGGCCGTGAGCGCGTACGTCGTGCCTGGCGCGTACCCCTCGGCGGGCAGCCCCTCGAGGCGCGGTGGCGCGGTCGGCGCGTCGCCGTGACAGACCGCGCACGTGTAGCCATCCGCGGGCGAGCCCGTGAAGTGCCGCCCGCCCCCGCCCCCCTCGATCGCCGCGCGCTCGAAGTCCGCGCCGTCCGACCACGCGCGCGCACCCATGGGCACCATGGCGACGAGCGCACCGCCCAGCGCCACGGCGCCGATGCGCCCACGCCGCACGACGCGAGCGCGACTCATGGCGCCGCCTCCCAGGCCGTCTCGACCCACGCCTCGAGCGCCTGCCACGACGGATCCTCGCGCGAGGCGTAGACGTTGCGGCCGAAGCGATCGACACCGCGATGCGCGCCGCCACCGGCGGCCGCGTCGAGCGGCTTGCGCAGGAGCAGCGTGTCGCCCGGCGTCTCGGCCGTCGCCAGCATCGAGACGCTGCGCTCGTACGTCGCGTCGAGCTCGGCCGCGGTCGGCGGCGTGTCGGGCGCGTCGAGCGGATCGAGCCGCGCACGCCCGGGCCCGACGACGCGGAACGCGCGCCCGCCATCGCCGTGACAGGCGACGAAGCCGCAGTCACGCAGCAGGATGGGATAGATGGTCGCGTCGAACGCCGCGCGGTCGGGGCGACGCGGCTCGGCCGGCGTGTCCTCCGCGGCGCAGCCCGCGCCGATCACCATGCCGCCGGCGACGAGAAACGCGCAGCCCACGGCGCGCACCGCGTCGGGCACGCGCAGCGCGACGCGGGGACGGGGAGACGGGCCGCGCGTCGACATCCTCGTGACCGTACCGGACGCGCGTCACGCGCCGCAACCCGCGTGTTACGGTCGGCGCCGTGCCGCGCCCCGCGACCGCCGTGCTCGCCTTCGCCTTCGCGCTCGCGTCCACCGCGGGCTGCGCGACGGTGAGCCCGTGGGAGCGCGAAGAGCTCGCGCGCCCCGACATGCAGTTCGAGGGCAACCGTGACCGCTCGGCCGGCGAGGAGCACGCCACCGAGGTCCGCGAGGGCAGCAGCGGCGGGCTCGGCAGCGGCGGCGGCGGCTGCGGCTGCAACTGACGTGGCGCCCACCGTGCCGGGCGCGGCAGGGGCGGGGTCTCCCGAACCCACCGGCCTCCAGACGTGCGCCGGGGCGGGAGGGGTCGGGCGTCACCACCCTCGGCAATCCACGGTCTTTGCGAGGGATTTCGACCTCACGGCGCATGGCACGTCGTGTGCTGAATGGGTTGGCGTGCGCCACTCCACCCTGCTCCGCAGCCTCCTGCTCCCCGTGTTCGCCCTCGCGACCGCCGGCTGCAACGCCGGTGTAGTCGCGCTCACGATGCCCGGTGACGTCGCCGAGACCGACGCCGCGGCCTTCTTCGCCGCGCGCGTCGAGCCGCTGCTCCGCACGCGCTGCCTCGGCTGCCACGCGGCCGACCGCACCGGCCCCGGCTTCCTCGTGCCCGAGCCCGACCTCCGCACCTCGCTGCTCGCGTGGCCCGCGCTCGTCGATCTCGACACGCCCGACGACAGCCGCGTCGTCACCAAGGGCGAGCACTCCGGGCCCGCGTGGACGGCGACCGAGGCCGCGACCGTCGAGCAGTGGATCGCGCTCGAGGCCGCCGACCACGCGTCGACGACGCCGCCCGAGCCCGCGCTGCTGACCCCACCCGTCACGCCCGTCGTTGGCTTCAACGACATCGACCTCGCCGGCTTCGGCCTCGCGGGCGCGCGCATCACCTTCATCGCGACGCGTGCGGCGAGCGGCCTGCTGCTCTCGGACATCACGCTCGTCGCGGGCGAGGACGGCGCCGTGGTC
Source organism: Polyangiales bacterium (assembly GCA_964202905.1). Lineage (GTDB taxonomy): Bacteria > Myxococcota_A > Polyangia > Polyangiales > JADJQN01 > CAIUAC01. The sequence continues at coordinate 44,935 of CAXNJO010000007.1, read as the reverse complement.
GTGCACCCCGTCTTCCTCGCCTTCGTTGACGGCGACACGGTCGCGGACGCCTTCGACACCTTCGAGGGCGTCGAGCTCGACGTCGATCCCGGCACGACGGCGCCCCTCGGCGGCGCCGAGCTCGTGCTCGTCGACTTCCCCGAGGGCTCGTCGCTCGCGGTGCACTTCGATGCGATCGGCCCGCAGACCGTCGCGCCTCCCGCGCCCACGCCGACGCCCTCACCCACGAGCGGCTGCGCGCAAGTCCCGCTCTTCACCGAGCACGCGCGGCCCGCGCTGATGAACCGCTGCACGAGCTGCCACGGCGGCGGGAACGCGGGCGCGACGGCCGCCGTCGACATGCGGCCATTGCTCGACACGGGCGACGACGCGCAGCGCAGCGCCTGCAACGAGGTCCTCACCCGCGTGAACCGCGCCGACGTCGCGCGCAGCATGCTGCTGCTCGCGAGCGACCCGGAGTCCTCGGTCGGTCACGACTTCAAGTTCGGCTCGACCGACGCACGTGACACCTTCCAGCTCGCGGTCTTCCGCTGGCTCGCTTCGGAGTGACGCCCATGAACCGACCCACGCCTCGGCTCGCGATCTGCTCCGCCCTCGTCACCCTGCTCGCCGCCGGCTGCGGCGGCTACGACTACCCCGACGCGCCGACGCCGCCCGCGGCCGACGCCGGTGCGGGCGCGCCCGACGCGGGCGAGGTCGGCGGCGACCTCAGCGCCGACGCAGGCACCGCGCCCGTCGACGACGGCTACGCCGACGCGCCCGACACCTCGGGCGCGATCTCCGCCGAGTGGCAGGCGCGCCTCGCGGCCCGCACGCCCGACTACGGCGCAGCCCTCCGCACCGCGTCGCTCCGCCTGCGCGGCACGCTGCCCACGCTCGTCGAGACGCGCTTCGTCGCCGGCGCCGGCGACGCGCGGCGCGCCTACGAGTCGCTCATCGATGCGTGGCTCGAGGAGCCGGCGCTGCGCCGGCAGATGCTCGCGTTCTGGCGCAACACCTTCCGCGCGGGCGACAACGGCGCGCTCGACCAGGCGCCGGCGTTCGCGACCTGGCTCGTCCTCGAAGACCGCCCCCTCACCGAACTCTTCACCGCCGAGAGCGGCGCATGCGCCACCATCGCAGACGATGGCACCATCTCGCCGGGCGACTGCGACAACGGCGTGCCCACGCACGCGGGTGTGCTCTCGACCCCGGGCGTGATGGCGCATTTCCGCTCGAACCTCGCCTTCCGCCGCGCGCGCTGGGTGCAGGAGACCTTCGCGTGCACCGCGTTCCCCGCGGAGATCGACGCGCCGATGGACGTCGGTGGCGCCTCGCCCTACACGGCGCCGTGGCCCTTCGAGAGCATCGCGGGCGCGGACAACGGCGGTCGCATCGACTTCCACGACGTCAGCAGCGTGACGTGCGCGAACTGCCACGCGACGATGAACCACCTCGCGCCGCTCTTCGCGCGCTTCGACGACGAGGGCCGCTTCCAGGACGACTTCGCCGTGCGCCTGCCGCTCGTCGACGCGCCGCTCGCGGTGCGCGCCGACTGGCTCCCGGCGGGCGAGGAGACGGGCTGGCGCCACGGCATCGCCGCGCGGAACCTCCCGGAGCTCGGCGCGGCGCTCGCGGCCGACCCCGACGTCGAGGCCTGCTTCGTCGCCCGCGCGTGGAACTTCGCGCTCGGCAAGGGTGACATCGTCGCGACGCTCTCCGTCGTGCCGACCTCGGTGATCGAGACCGAGCGCGCGGACTTCGCGGCCGGCGGCCACCGCATGAAGGCGCTCCTGCGCGCCGTGTTCACGAGCGACGACTTCACGAGCTTCTGAGGAGCCCGCCATGATCCAGCGCCGCCTCGCCTGCCTCACCGCCCTCCTCGCCCTCGCCGCCTGCGGCGAAGGCAACTCCTTCACCACCCCGCCCGACCTCGTCGGCGCGCTCCCGGAGCCCCCGGTCACCACAGGCGGCGGGACCGCGAGCGGGACGGAGGGCACCTTCGACCACCCGGCCGCGCTCGGCGACGTGACCACCGACGTCCGCGAAGCGCTCGCGCGCATCGAAGAAGAGGGCCCCCCCGGCTACACCACCCGCGTGCATTCGTGCCGCAAGCTGCCCTACGCGACGCTCGGTCGCGTGCTCGCGTCGCGCGGCGTGAACCTCTCGGGCGACGGCGCGGGGGCGCTCTACCGCGAGTCCGATCAAGCGCTCGGCGCGCCCAACTACGGCGCGCGCGTCGCGGAGTCGACGGAGGTGACCGTCGCGACCGCGTCGCGCATGTTCGACCTCTTCGTACAGGCCGCCCCCGAGATCATCGCCGCGATGCCCACGCTCGACGCGTGCCGCATCGGCGACCGCGGGACGGAGATGTTCGACGCCGACGGGCACTGCACCGCGGACGGCATCTCGTGTCTGATCGGCGAGCCGGCGACCGAGACGCACGTCGCGCTCTGCGACACCTTCGTCGCTCGCGCGAGCACCCCGGAGCGCGGCCGCCAGATCGCCGTCGCTTCGCTGCTCGCCGCCAACTTCACCTGCGAGTGACACCTCTTCCCCTCAAGGAGCCACGACCATGACGACCCGACGAGAGCAGGATGAGCGCCGCGAGCACGGCCGTCGCGCCTTCATTCGCTGGACGCTCGCTGCCGGCGCCGCGCTGGCCGTGCCGCAGTGGAAGATCTTCGAGGTGATCGGCGCCACGGGCGGCAAGGCGCTCGCCGACGACGCGGCCTGTGCGGTCTCGAACCGCTCCGTGCACATCGTCGCGGGTGACGGCGGTTTCGCGTGGTTCCAGCTGCTCTGGCCGCACAACGACGTCGCCGCGGCCCGCAACGACGGCTTCGCCTTCCACGCGCCGGGCGCCTCGCGCATGGCGACCGGCACGAACAAGCCGCTCACCTTCGCGCCCGAGACGCCCTTCCAGACGCTGCCCGGCCAGAAGCAGATCACCGCGTTCATGTCGGGCAACAACGAGACGCACACACGCACGCCCGCGTCCTCGTCGACCGTCGCGATGAACGTCGATCTCGTTCGGCGCCGCGGCCGCCATCCAAACGGCGAACCCCTCGCTCGTCCCCGTGATCGCCGTCGGCGGCGCGCCCTATCGCAACGCCCCCGGCGCCCCGCGCGTGGCCCGCGTCGGCGCGGCCGGCGAGATCGTGCGCCTCTTCGACAGCGCGGCCTCGCGCGCGGGCGGGCTGCTCGCGGACAGCGGCGACGCGGAGCTCTTCGCGTCGAGTTACGGCGCCTTCGCGGCGTTGCGCTCGGCCTCGCGCCTGCCGACGCAGCGCGCGCCGCTCGCGACGGGCGCGAGCTCGGCCCGCTTCATCGGGCGCAACCTCGCCGGCGCGCTCACGCCGACGGCCGACGACTTCGCGCGCTACGGCATCACGGACGGCTCCCGCGCGCAGAACCGCGAGCTCGCGCGCGGCCTGATCATCGCGGCACGCGCGTTCTCGCGCGGCCTCACCTCGAGCGTCGTGCTCCCCGCCTTCCAGGACGATCCGCACGGCGCGTTCGGGGACATGGGCAGCCTGCGGATGACCGTGAGCACGCTCGGCCGCACGCTCGACGCCTTCTACGAAGACTGCATGGCGCTCGACGACCCGAGCTGCGCGGGCACGAAGATCGGCGACAACCTCGTGATGTCGATCCACGGCGACACGCCGAAGAACCCGCTCGACCGCGGCGGCTGGCCCGACGGCACCCCCGGCAACGCCAACTGGACGTACGTCTTCGGCAACGGCCGCCTCAAGACGGGCTGGTTCGGCGGCATCGACCGCAACGGCGACGTCCGCGGCTGGAACCCCACCACCGGCGAGTCCTCCGACATGTCCCCCGCGCAGACGGCCTCCTCGGCCTCCGCCGCGATCCTCTACGCCGTCGCCCGCGGCGACCTGCGCCGCGTGCAGGACTTCTACCGCGGCGCCGATCTCCGCGGCGTCATCGCGAGCAGCACGCTCTGATCGGCGGCGGGGCGCGCAGTCCTAGGTCGCGCGCGCTCCCCGCTCATGGAACGTCCATGGCGGGCCCGGGCCCGACTGTGACGAGTGCGCGACCGACGCGACACGAGCCGCCGAACTCGCAGTCCCCCTCGCCCACCCGATCGTTCTCGGCCGGGTCGCGATCGATCACCTCGACGTGGAGCGTCCGCGCTTTCGGGTCGATCGGCACGTGCACCTGACAGCGCAGCGCGTCGCGACAGCGCTGGACGACGCCCGGCCGATCGTGTCGGTCCGCAGGAACGCAGCGCCGCGCGTCCGTGGTCACGCAGACCGCGAGGTCGGGCAGCCCGTTCGCGACGTCCCACGACGCGCCGCCCTCGGCGTGCGGGTCCACCGACACCGAGAGCGACACCCGGGTGCGGTGCGACGGCGCGCGCGACGGCGGCGCAGACACGCTCCGGGGCGGCGCGTCGTCGCAGCGTGTCTCCGGCGTCGGCCCACCGCAGAACGAGAAGCTCCCGCCCCAGCGCGCCCACGCGTTCGATTCGACGCCGTGTCGCGACGAGCCGACGTACGCGTCGCGCCCCTCCCGCACGCGGATCGTCACCGCCGTGCGCCGCCCCGCCACGAGGCCCGCGTGCTGCGCCGCCGCGCAGATCGACGAGTCGTCCGTGTAGACGTCGGTCCCCCACACGCGGTGCAGCGCGCACGAGCCCGGGCAGGTCACGCGGATGCGCTCACCCGCGCGGTCGCGATAGCCAATCCCCGTCTGCCAGCAGCCGAGATCGAGCCCGCCGAGGAGCGGCGCGGCGACGCGCGGCACACCGCGACCGAACCACGTCATGCCGATCATCGCGGCCGCGAGACAGCCCCCGAGCAGCCAAACGAGCAGCAGGATGGCAAGCACCCGCGGGCCGCAACCCGAGCGCGAGGCCGTCGCGTCGCGGCGCCAGAGACGCCACGCGAGGGCCGACAACCCGAGCGCGACGAGCGCGGCGACGACGACGCCGAGCAGCGTCCCGCCGCCGACGCCGATACCGGCGATCGCCTGAAAAATTGGGCCGATCAGGCAGCAGCCGCCGAGCAGGAGCGCCCCCATCCCTGCGCCCCCGCCGAGCCACGCGCAGCCGCTGCGACGCCCCCCACGCACGCGCCCGAGCCCGAAGTCGACGCCCTCCATCGCGCGCCACGGATCGACAGCGCCGGAGCTCACGGCGGGCGCAGCGCGCGCGACATCCCACGTGCTCGGCGCCGTCGGCGGCAGAACATGCGCTTCCGTGGGTTGCGCGGGCGCCGTTGCATCCCGCACCGAGGAGGCTTTCCACGGCGGGCACGGCGGCGGGCCGCTCGAGCGGCGGCTCCTGCGGCGTCGCCTCGTCCGTCACCTCGATGTAGGCCGTCCCGCGCAGGCGCCCCGCGATGCGCCCCTCGTCGCGGACCGAGTCGAGCACCTCCCAATCCGCGATCCAGAGCGTCTCGACGCGTGCCTCGAGCCACTCGGTGTCGCCACCCTCGCCCGTCGCACCGATCCACACGGTGACGCCACCGCTGCGGAAGGGCGCCCCGAGCCCGCCCGCGCCCTCCGACGTGAGCGCGGGGGGGGCATCGAGCGCGTCGACCGACTCGAGTCGCGCTTCACTCGCCTCGATGTCGAAGCGCTCGGCCGCGCCGAGGCCCGCGCCGTCCGAACGCGTGACGAACCCCGCCGAGCGACCGCGGAAGTGCGCGGTGCACGCGGCGCGGTACCAGCGCGCGCCGATCAAGCGCCCCCGCCTCGACGTGCCCCCGCCCGCAGCGCGTCCGCGAGCGAGCGACCACGCTGGATCGGACCGCGCGGCGCGAGCGTGCTGACGCGTGGCCGACGATCGAAGGGCGCGTCCTCGAAGGGCTCGGCGAGGTCGCGCAGCGCGACGCCGAACTGCCCGCAAAGCAGCGCCTCGACGCGGGCGCGGGCGAGCGCGTGGTTCGCGAGGATCGTGCGGCGCCGCAGCGCCCAGCGCAGGTGCTCGTACGCGAGGAGGCCCGGCGCGGGCCGGTGGCGCGGCACCGCGCACACCACGACCAACGCGACGAGGCCGAACAGACGCATGTACGCGAAGGCGTCCGCGAGCCCGCCCATGCCGAGCGCGAGCGGCCCCGCGAGCAGCGTCGTGAACACGACGAGGTAGAGGGCGGACCACGGCGAACGACGCCAGCGCACGACCTCCGCGGCATCGTCCGCGGGCGACGCGCCCCCCGCGGCCACGACGAAGCGGTGAGTCGAGAGGCAGAGCAACGCCGCCCCGAGCCCGACCGCAGCCCCGACCCACGGCGAGCCGAACGCGCGCGCGCCGCCGCGCCCCGCGCCGAGACCGGCGAGCAGGGACGACGCGAGCACGCCGAGCGCCGCGACCGCGAACTGCGCTTGCGCGCGCAGCCGCGAGCGACGCGACGATCGCGGGGTCCCAGCCGCCGCACGCCCGCGATGCGGCTCAGCAAGCGTGCCCTCCGCGCGGTGCCCTGCGGGACCGCCCACCGCGCGCCTCTGCCGAACGCGCGTCAGGGCTTCTCCTTCGTCACCACGTAGTCCTCCGGGGCCTCGCGGATCGACGCCTCGAGCTGCCGTGCGCGCTCGTCCACGGCGAGCCGCCCGAGCTCTTCTTCGCGTTCGAGGGAGCGCTTGCGCACGCCGAGCTCGTGCAGCGCTCGGTGATGCAGCGTGACGTGCTCGGCCTTGCCCTCCGTGCTCCGCCTGTCGTCAGTGCCCGGCACGACGCGCTCCTCGATGCCCGCGCGCGCGAGGATGACGCGCTTGAGGTCGTCGGAGAGGTAGTCGTAGGGGCCCTTGATCACCATCATCTTGAAGAGGATCGGCCCGAGCTCGATCATCCAGAGCAGCACCGTCAGCGCGAAGGTGCCCCAGGGAGCGAGTTGGTGCGCGAGGTCGATGCGACGGATGAGACCATCACGCACCATGGTGCGCGCGTCGGCCTTCGCGGCCTCGCCTGCGGCCTCCATGCGCGTCGCGAAGCGGTCGCGCAGCGTCGCGATCTCGCGCTCGAGCGCCGTCCCCTGCTGCAGGCCCTCCTGCACGGACGCCGTGAGCCGCTCGACCTCCTGATTTTGCCGCGCGAGCTCGGCGTTGAGCGCCACCGCGCGCGGCCCGTACCCCGCACGCCCCGAACTCCCCGCGTCGCCCATCGTCTCGCGATTCACCGTCTCGATCTGGCGGTCACGCGTCTCGGTGGCCTGCGTGAGCTGCTGTCGTCGCGACACCACCGTCGCCTGCGATTCGCGGAGCTGGCGCTGCACGTCGGCGATGCGGTTGTCGCGCTCGATCTCGAGCTCGTGCACGCGCGCGAGGCGGCGCCGCTCGGCGTCGGCGGAGATCTCTTCGGCGAGCTTGCCCTCGACCTCGGCCTGAAAGACGCGCACCTCGAGCGGCTTCGACAGCACGAAGCCGATGATGAGCGCCATCAGCATGCGCGGGAGGCCGTTGAGCAATTCGCGGAAGGTGATGCGGTCGGTACCGTCGCCGTGGCCGCTCGACGAGACGATGAAGCGATCGATGTTGAAGATCACGAGGCTCCAGGCGAAGCCCGCGGCGGCCGCCTTCGCAGGGAGAAAAGGCACCGCGGCGCGCGCGCCGGTCGCGGTGACCTCCGCGCCGAACACCATGTAGAAGGCGCATGTGCCGCTCAGGAACGCGAGCACGCCCGTCGCGAGCACGATGCCGCCGAGCCCCTGGTACTTCACCTGATCGCTGTTCGGGCAGACGCCGAGGATCAGCGGGTCCGCGCCGGCGCACCACCAGAGCATCCGCGTGAACCACCCCGCGCGCGGCGCGCGGTACTGGTCGTAGAGGTGCTCGACGCTCGGAATCGGGGACGCGCTCATGCGGGCTCCTGCGGGTCCGCGGCGCGCAGGAGCGGGCCAGAGACCGTGGACGGGACGGCGACGGACAGGATCGAAGGACGCGACGCGGACAGCGCGCGGGAGAACGATGCGGCGACCGCGAGGCGCTGCGCGCGCGGGCGGACGTTGACCATCCCCAACGATGCCAAGCCTCGCGGCGCGAGCGCGATCGGCCGCGCCCCGAGCCCGGGTGCTGCGCGCGCGGGCGGCACCCGCGAGCCAGCCGCGCACCCCGTCCGCGAAGCGCGCCTCGAACCGCGCGAAGCCCGCGAACCCGAGCGACGACACGCGCCACGTCTCGCAGCGCGCGGGCACGCGAACGACGGCCGTCGCGCGACCGAGCACGAAGACGAATCGCCACGCGCGGCATGCGTCGATGCGGCGCTGGCACCAGCCGAGCAGGCCTCCCCGCTGTGTGGGCCGCGGCGCCACGTGCTCGTGCGTGAAGAGGCCACCGAGCCCGCGCGCCGAGATCCACAGGAGCGCGGTCGTGGCCGATGCGTCGTCCTCGCGCAGCGCCATCTCGACGCGCGGTGGACCGAAGCCGCCGGGGCGAGCACGCAGCGCACCGCGCGCGAGCGACCAGCCGCGCACGGACGCCGGCGCCGCGCCGACCGCGGGCCCGCCAGCTCGCCCACCGGTGGCGCGGAGCAACGTCGGCGCGGGAGCGCGGCGGGGATCGTCGTCGAGCACGCTTCCTGGGCCACACCGCAAAAGGCGGACGCAGCGCGACGACGCTAGCCCGCGGCGCGGCACGGCGTCAACGCGCGCCGCGCTCCGACGCTCGCGGCGTCAACGCGCGCGTCGCCCTGAGGTCGCGAGCCCGATGCCCACGAAGACGAGCCCTGCGGCCGCGAACGCGCGCGGCGCGGGGCGCTCGTCGAGGAACACGTACGCGAGCGCGGCGGCGCAGACGGGCTGCGCGTAGATGTAGACCGCGACGAGCGACGAGGGCGCGCGCGCCAGCGCCCAGGCGTTGGCGCCATACGTGAAGATGGTCGGCACGAGCACGACGTAGAGCAGGAGCAGCCACGCCGACGGGCCGAGCCCGGGCGCGACCGCGGCGAGCGGCACGGCCCCGAAGGGCAGCGTGAGCAGGGCGCCGATCCCGAAGACGACGGGCACGACGACGTCCGCGCCGAGGCGCGCGATGGGCTCGCGCACGAGCACGAGGTACGTCGCGTAGCAGCTCGCGTTGAGCACGATCAGCAGATCGCCGACGAGCGTGCCGCCCTCCAAGCGGAAGCCATCGGCGCCCACGAGCCAGAGCATCCCCGCGCACGCGACCGCGAGCCCCGCCGCGAGACGAGGCGCGAGCCGCTCGCGACCGAGCACGACGGCCGCCGCGACGGTGAGTACGGGGATCGCCGCCGAGAGCACGGCCGCGTTCGTGGCCGTCGTGCGCGCGAGCCCCGCGAGAAAGAGCAGCTGGTTCCCCGCGATGCCGAGCACCGAGCAGAGCGTCAGGAGGCCGAGATCGCGCGCCGACATCCGCGGAAACGGCCCGCGCAGGCGCCGCCAGACGAGGAAAGCGAGCGACGCCCCGCCGATCCGCACGAGCGCGAGCGCCGGCGACGGCACCTCGCGGAGCGCGAGCTTGCCCGCGACGGCGAGCGACGCGAACGCGACCTGCACCGCGGCGAGCACGAGGTGCACACCGAGCGCGGGCGGCGCCGCTGCAGAAGCCGTGGGCGCGGGGCGCGTCGCAGTCGTCGGTCGAGGGGTCGTCGGGCACGTCGGGCGGCGCGCGTTGTCGGCCCTCCGCGCCGCTGCGTCAAGGCGCGCGCCTCGCGCACGCGGAAGCGCCACTCAGCGCCACTGCCCGTAGCGCCGCAGATAACCCCACATCAAAAAGCGCCGAAACAGCACGTTGATCGGGCCGAGGTCGAGCACATGCGCGCCGTGCACGACGAGCGAGTCGCGCCCGATCGAGAGGCCGTGGAAGAAATCGGGCCGCAGCGGGTGCCGCCGCAGCGCGGGCACCGCGCGCGGGTAGTCGGGGCGCTCTTTCGCGAGCCGCGCGATCTGCGCCGCGATCGTGTCCGCCGCCCACAACGCCTCGATCGCGCGCTGCATCGTCGGCCACACTCCGCCCCGCTCGTCGACGACGCGCGCGCAATCTCCGCCCGCGAACACATCGGGCCCGAACGCGCCGCATGCGAGCGTCGGCCGCACCGCGAGCCAGCCGTCCGGCGTCCGCGGCAGCCCGAGCGCAGAGAGCACCGCGGGCGGTCGCACACCGCCGCACCAGAACGCGAGCTCGCCAGGCAGCTGCGCCTCGCGCCCCTCCCCGTCGCGCACGCACACCGCGCGCTCGTCCGCGCCGACGACGCGCACGCCGTGGCGCACCGTCACGCCCTGTGCGCGCAAACGCCGCTCGACGAGCGCGCTCACGCGCGGCGCGAAATGCGGCACGAGCCGCTCACCCGCGTGCACCAGCGTCACCGCGGGCGCGCGCCAACCCGCAGGCCGAGTGCGCGCGAGGTGCGCGAGCTCCCCCGCGAGTTCGAGCCCGCTGATCCCACCCCCGACGACGACCACGCGCGGCTGCGCGCCACCCGCGCCCTGCGCGCCGAGCACCGCCGCGATCCGCGCCCGCGCCGCGTCCGTCTCGGCCGCGAACTTGTGGCCGAGGAAGTGCGCGCGCCCCGGCAGCGACGCGGGCGGTGTCGTCTCCGAGCCGAGCGCGACGACGACGAAGCGCGCCGACAACGCGCGCCCGTCCGCAAGCGTCACTCGGCGGCGCTGCGGATCGAGCGACGCGATCTCGCCAGAGATGAAGCTCGCCCCCTCGCGCGCGACGAAGTCGGCGGTGCGCAGCACGCTCGCGCCCCAGCCGAGCCGACTCACGAGCCGCTCGTGCACGAGCGGGATGTAGCCGTGCGTGCGCTGCCGATCGACCACCGCGACGCGCAACGCCGGCGCGCGCCGTCGCAGCAGGTACACGAGCTCCGCGCCGAGATAGCTCGCGCCGAGCACGAGCACGTCGAAGCGGTCCGTCGAGGACGCCGACGCGCCGCCCGGCGCGATCATGGGGCGCTCACTCCGCACGGCACCAGCGCAGCTTCATCTGCACGTCGCTCGACCACTCCGAGTCGAACGCCTTCACGCACGTGCGCAGATAGCGGTCGTAGTCGTCGAACACGCCGTCGCCGTACGTCGCGCGAATCTCCGCCTCGTGCAGACGGAGACGGCGCAGCCACTCGCCCGTCGTCTTGCCGTAGCAAGTGCGCTGCGTGCGCATCTCGACGACCTCCCAGTACGGGCGCACGGCCATGATCAGCTCTTCGAGGCGGGGATTGAGACCACCCGGGAAGATGACGTCCGCGGTGAACTTGAGGTCCGCGATGTCGGCGCGCGTGCGGGGCACGCGGTCGCGCAGGATCGCCTGGAAGCCGAAGTAACTCCCGGGCTTCACCCAGCCCGCGACCTTGCGGAAATACTCGCGGTAGATCTCGACGGCGAGCCCCTGGTTCGCCTGCGCGGGCGAGCAGAGGTGGTCGATCATCTCGATCGAGATGAGCGCGTCGTACTTCTCGAGGCCGAGCATCGAGGGCTTGAAGTCTTTGTAGTCACAGACGATGGCATCAACGCCGGGCAGCTTGCGCGCCATGATCTCGGCGTGCTGCTGCGTCGAGAGCGTGATGCCGTGCGCGTTCTTCACGCCGCGCGAGGCGAGGTACTCGAGGTTCGAACCCCAGCCGCAGCCGATGTCCATCACCGCCTTGTCCGGCGTCATCTCGGCGTAGTCGTGGAGGATGCGGCACTTCTGGAGCTGCGCCTCTTCGAGCGTCTCGTCGCCCGTGAGGTAGCTGGCCGAGGTGTAGTGCATCCGCTCGTCCAGCCAGAGCCGGAAGAACTCGTTCGAGACGTCGTAGGACACCTCGATTTCGCGCTGGGTGCTCGTCATGGCGGCCGATGTTGACCCGAAACCCCGCGCGATTCAAAGCCGTGCGGCGACGCGCCTGACATCCGTGGCGCCGCGGTCCCGGCCCCCTCGCGTCCGCCCCCGGCCCTCCCCCGCTGCGCAGCCGCCCGTCGATCGGATCTCGACAAGCGCGCGGCGCCGCGCTACACGGTCGGCTCGCTCGCGCTTGCGCTGGCGTCCGCACGCTCCTCCGGCGCCGTAGCCAAGTGGTCAGGCAACGGTTTGCAAAACCGTCATACACCGGTTCGAATCCGGTCGGCGCCTCCCCTTCTGTTACCCTCGTGCGCATGCCGTACCGCTGCGAGGGTCGTCACACGTCCACCACGCTCGCGCTCTCCGCAGCGCTCGTAGCGATGGGCGCAGGCTGCGTCGGTGAGGTGTATTCGGAGCCGGGGACGGGCGGCGGGGGGCCCGTCGTGATGCTCGACCTCGGCGCAGACGCGGGGCGAACGGATGCGGGCCCCGCGGGTCCGTGCGCGGGCGTGACGTGTGGCGCGGGCGCGCGCTGCGACGCGGCCACGCGCGCGTGCGCGTGCGCGCCGGGCTTCGTCGACTCGGGGAGCGCATGCGTCGCTGCGGCGCCGGGCGAGCCCGCGACGCGCACGCGCGACGCCATGTGCATGCGCTGGAACAGCGACTCCGTCGACCGCGCGGCGAGCCCGTGGACGCGCGGCGCCTCGATGTGCGATCCCGGCACCGTCCCCGCCGACGCCGTCGACGACACGGTGCGCCGCGTGAACCTCTATCGCTGGCTCTCGGGGCTCGGGCCGGTCGTCGAGGATGCGGCGCAGCGCGCGCGCGATCAGCAGTGCGCGCACATGATGAGCGTGAACAGCTCCCTCGATCACTCCCCGCCGACGTCGTGGGCCTGTTACACGGCCGACGGCGCGGCCGGTGCGGGCTCGAGCAGCGGCTCCTCGGCGTCGCGAGCGGCGCCGAGGGCATCGATCTCTTCATGGATGACCGCGGCGTGCCGAGCCTCGGTCATCGTCGCTGGATCGTGCACGGGCCGCTCGGGCGCGTGGGCGTGGGCTTCTCCGCAGGCGGGCGCGGCGCGAGCTGTCTCGGCGTCTTCGATCGCAGCGGTTCGAGCACGCGCGCATGGACGGCCTATCCGAACGAGGGCTTCGCACCCGTCCAGAACGCGCGCGCGGCGTGGTCCTTCCACTCGGAGTCGCTCGGCGTCGCGGGTGCGACGGTGCGCGTCGTGCGCGTCTCGGACGGCGCCGAGCTCGCCGTCACGGTCGATCATCCGCCGGACGGCTACGGCCCCGACACCGTGTCCTTCACCCCGAGCGGCTGGACGCCCGCTCCCGACGAGCGCTACCGCGTGACCATCCGCGGCACGTCGGCCGGCGACATCGACTACGAGGTCGCGCTCGTGCGCTGCTGAGTCCGGCGCTGAATGACGGTTCAGCGGCGGGTGTCCGCGAGCGTGGACGCGCGGCGGGCGCGCCCGTATAGTCGGGTTCCACGCGAGCCATGGGACCCCCGCACGCAGGCGCGCTCGACCGCATGCGGACGGGCTGCTGGATCGGCGCCGCCGCGGGCCTGCTCGCGGGCCTGCTCGAATACGGCGCGCTGTGGCTGTGGCTGCCGCTCTGGGGCGACCGCCTCGCGCTCCTCGGGCGCCTGCTCGCGACGCTCGTCCCCCTCGGTGCGCTCGCGGGCGCGGCGCTCGGCGGCGTCGGGGCCCTGGCCGGCCCGCTCGCGCAGCGCCTCGCGCGGCGCCCCGGCGCAGGCGACGACGCGCGCACCGCGCGCTGGGCGGCGCGGCTCTGGCCACTGCCCTTCGTCGCGCTCGCCGCGGGGCCGCTCGCCGTCGTCGGGCACCTGCTCTTCACGGGCGGCAAGATGTCGCGGCTGCCCGCGCGCGGGCTGCTCGAGGCGATCGCCATCATCGCGCTGATCGCGGGCTCGTGGCTCGCGACGCGCGTGGGGCGCGCCGCGTTCATCCGCACACTGCGCTTCGAGGGACGCCTGCGTCTCGCTGCGCTCGCCGGCGCGTACGCGGTCGCGTGGGTCCTCTCGAAGGCCGACCAGCGCATCCTGCCAAACCTCTACGGATACCTGCACGCGGCGCTCGGCGTGCTCGTGTTCGTCGCGTGCCTCGGCTTCGTCGCGCTCGCGGCCGCAGGCGCGCCGCGGCTCCGCGCGCTCACGACGCCCGCGCGCTCCGCGCTCCTCGCGGCCGCGCTCGCCGCCACGTTCGCGTGGCAGCTCACGACGCTCGACCGCAACCAGAACGTACGCGTCGCGCTCTTCGATCCGCGGGCCGCGACCGCGCGCTCCGTCATGCAAGGCCTCGCGCCCTTGTTCGCGCGTCTCGCGCCACCCGCCCCCCGCCTGCGCGGCCGGCGCGCGCGTGATCGACGCGGGGAGCTCGCTGCGCTGAGCGGCCTGCCCGAGGCCCCCGGCGCGCACGTGTTGCTCGTGACGATCGACGCGCTGCGCCCCGATCACCTCGGCGCCTGGGGCTACCCACGCCCGACCTCACCGCGCCTCGACGCGCTCGCGCGCGAGGGCGTGGTCTTCGAGCGCGCGTACGCGGCGGCCCCGCACTCGAGCTACTCGCTCTGCTCGCTCATGACGAGCGAGTATCTCCACGAGACGCTCGACCTCGGGCAGCCGCTGCCGACGGCCACGCTCCCGCGCGCGCTCGAGGCCGCGGGCTACCGCACGGCCGCGTTCTTCACGGTCGGCATCTTCCACACCGAGGGCGAGCGCCTGCGCCCCTACCGCAACGACGCCTTCGGCTTCGCGCTGCACGACCACACCGATCGCGAGGCCGAGGCCACCACCGATCGCGTGCTCGAGGAGGTCGATCGCGTCACGCGCGAGCAGGAGCGCCCCACGTTCTTCTGGGCGCACTACTTCGACGTCCACGAGCCCTACGAGGACACGCACTTCGGCACGAGCGACGTCGACCGCTACGACGGCGAGTTGCGCAAGGCCGACGCCGCGATCGGGCGGCTCGTCGACGCGATGGAGCGCCGGCTCGCAGCCCCGATCATCGTGGTCGTGAGCGCGGATCACGGCGAAGAGTTCCGCGATCACGGCGGCGTTTACCACGGCTCGACGCTCTACGAAGAGCAGATCCGCGTGCCGCTGATCGTACGTGCGCCGGGCCTCGCGCCGCGCCGCGTCAGCGCCCCCGTGCAGACGATCGACATCGCGCCGACGCTGCTCGGGCTCGCCGCGGTCGACGCGCCGGCGAGCTTCCGCGGGCGCGATCTGCGGGCGCTCGCCACGGGGCGCGTGCCCGAGGTCGGACCGGCCTTCGCGGCCGTCATCAGCAAGCGCATGGCCGTGAGTTGGCCGCTCAAGCTCGTCGCGGATCTGCGCTTCGGCAACTTCGAACTCTACGACCTCGCGCGCGATCCCCACGAGCGCGAGAACCTCGCGGGGCGCCACCCCGTCGAGCTCGCGCGCATGCAGGAGGAGGTCTACGGCTGGCTCGACGCGCTCACGTCGGCGCCGGGCGCGACGGCCGCCCCCGACCCACGCCGCGTCGCGCTCGATCGCGGCCGGCTCGGCGATCGGCGCGCGGTCGACGCGCTCGCGGAGCTCGTCCTCGATCGAGACGCCGAGGTCGCGATGCGCCGCGAGGCCGCGCGGATGCTGGGCCGCCTCGCCGACGGGCGCGCGGGCGATCGGCTCTTCCGGGCGCTGCGCGAACCGAACGCCCTCGTCGCCGCCGAGGCCGCCATCGCGCTCGGGCGCATGTACGACCGGCGCGCGCACGAGCCGCTGCGCGCCCTCGTGTTCTCCGAAGATCCAGGTCTGCGCACGCGCGCGGCGGTCTCGCTCGGGCGCCTCCGCGATCGCCTCGCGGTGCCCGCCCTCATCGAAGCGCTCTGGCTCGCCGAGACCGCCTACGACCGCGAAGAGGCCGTGCGCTGGCTCGGGCGCCTCCGCGATCCGCGCGCCGTCGAGCCCCTGCTCGCGCTCATCCCCGAGTTCGCGACGCGCTACCTCGTGGCCGTCGCGCTCGGGCAGATTGGCGATCGGCGCGTCTACGGCGCCCTCTCCGACATGCTCTCGTGGGAGCACCGCTCGAACATCCGCGACAACGTCGTGCGCGGGCTCGGGCTGCTCGGCGACACGCGCGCCGCGCCGCGCCTGGTCGACCTCGCCGCGAGCGAGCCGGAGTTGACCTTCACGCTCGAGTCGCTCGTGCGGCTCGGCGCGCTCGAGCGCGGACAGATCGGCGGCACGGACTTCGTCGCGGCGCTGCCCGGCGCGACAGGCCTCACCCGCTGCGAGGCCTTCTCGCCGAACCACGACTGGGATTACCTGAATCGCACGACGTGCGAGGCCGCGGCGACGGGCGCGAGCGTGCGCGTCCGCGTGCCGCCGGCGGTGCGCGGGCCGGGCGGCGCGGTGCTCGTGCTCTCGGCGAAGCGGAGCGGCGGTGCCGAGCCCGTGGACGTCGCGGTGGCGCTCGGCGGCGCGACCGTGGCGACGCTGCGCGTCGGGCCGCAGTGGTCCGAGCAGCGCGTGTCCCTCGACGCCGCGACGATGGCGACGCTCCGCGCGACGAGCACCGCGACGCTGCGCGCGACGGCACCGGGCGTCTCGCTGCGCCTCGACCACCTGCTGCTCGTTCCCGGCCTCGCCGAGGTCGCGGCGGCCAACGACGCGCGCTGATCCAGCCGCCCGCACGACGCCGCGGATCTCGCGAAGGACCGACGAAACGGGGCGATCGAGGCGCGTGCGCTACGGCCCCGCGTCCGGCGGGCAGAAGCCGCGCAGGCAGAGGTCGCGCGCGCAGCAGACGCCCTCGCAGCAGAAGGGATCCGGCCCCGCGCAGCCACCGCCGCACGCTGCGCCGCGCGTACATACGCCCGCGACGCACGCCTCGCCGAGCGCGCACGCGACGCCGCATCCGCCGCAATGCACGACGCTCGTGCGTGTATCGACGCACGCGCCCTCGCCGAAGTCGTCCGCGCAGCAGAGGTCCTCGGCCGTGCCCGCGCACGCCACCGCGCGACTTCCGCAGAAACACGAACCCGCGCTGCAGCGATCGGTGCTGCGCGGGTCGCACGCGAGCCCGCAGCCGTCGCAGTCGTTGAGGTCGCGGTCGAAGTTCGCGCAATAAGGACGCGCGACGCCCGGGCGCGTGGGGCAGCAGGTCGAGCCGCGCGAGCCGTTGCAGCCGTCTACGCCGTCGCCGCACTGACAACGCCCCGCGAAGCAGCGCGTGCCGAGGCCGTCCGCGGCGCAGCGGATGCCGCAGAGCCCACAATTCTCGGCGTCGTTCGAGAGGTTCACGCAGTCGACGCCACCGTCCGCGAGCGCGCAGCACCCTTCCCCGGGCGCGCAGGTGCGCGCGCAGGTCGGGCCGAGATCGCGCGCCCCGCCGTCGCGTCCGAGGTCGGCGCCGAGGTCGACGAAGGCGTCGGGGGATCCGGCGTCATCCCCGCACGACGCGACGAGCAGGGCAGCGAAGACGAGGCAAAACGCGCGGCGCATCGCCGGCACGATAGCAGCCCGCGTCCGCGCGTCCCCCGCGCTCACGGCGCCGCGACGAAGCCCCGCGCGACGCAGAACGTCTCCGCGTCCGACCGCCGCACGAGCGCGACCGGGGCGCCGTCGGGGCCACGCGCGACGAGCACGCCCCCGTCCTCGCCCCCCTCCGGGAGCAGGCCGGACGCGAACGCCGCCGCGTCGAGCGGCTTCCCGGTGCGCGCCGCGCGCACCCCCGCCTCGGTGAGGGCGACGCCGGGCAGCGCGTCGCAGGCCCGCGCGAGCGGCACGAGCGCCGCGCGCACCGCTTCCCGCGCGGCGACGTCCCCACGCGCCGCCGCCTCGAGCAGCGCGCCGTCGACGGTCGGCGTCACGGCCTCCGGTCCGACGCGGAACGCGCCGCTCGCCGTGCGCCGCAGCGCGACGAGGTGTCCCACGGTGCCGAGCGCCCGCGCGAGATCGCGCGCGAGCGATCGCACGTAGAACCCCTTCCCGACATGCAGTTGCAGTTGCAAATCGAGTGCAGTCACGTCGCCCTGCGCGCACGGCACCTCGGCGAGCCCGACCAGCGACGCCTCGCGCAGCACGACACGGCGGACCGGCGCCTCCACGTGCTCACCGCGCCGTGCCCGCGCGTGGAGCGCGACACCATCGCGCTTGATGGCGCTCACGACCGGCGCCTGCTGATCGTGCTCCCCGTGGAAGGCTGCGAGCGCGGCCTCGACGTCGCCGCGCGTGAGCGCCGGGACGGGCGCGACCGCGGTGACCTCGCCCTCGGCGTCGAGGGTGTGCGTCTCGGCACCGAGCCGCACGGTGGCGTCGTAGCGCTTGTCGTCGGCCGTCAGATACGCCGAGAGCTTCGCGGCCTCGCCCACAAGCACGACGAGCACGCCCGTCGCCATCGGGTCGAGCGTCCCGGCATGTCCCACGGCGCGCGTGCCGAGGGACCGCCGCACCCGCGCGACCACGTCGTGCGACGTCGGGCCGCGGGGCTTGTCCACCACGAGCACGCCGTGCGGCGCAAGGTCGGGCTCGCGCGTCACGCGTCGATGTGCCGAATCGCCTCGGCGACCACGCGCGCGCGCACATCTTCGATCGCGCCGCGCACGGTCGCGCCCGCCGCCGAGCGGTGCCCGCCCCCGCCGAGCGCGACCGCGACGCGTGAGACGTCGACGTTTCCGCGGGATCGCAAGCTCACCTTGGTGCTCGCCACGCCGTCCTCGGTCAGACGCCACTCCCACACGAGCGCGGCGACCTCCACGCCCGCGAGCATGCGCGCGTAGTTGACGAGCCCCTCGACCATGTCGTCGTCGGCGCCCGTGCGCGCCATCGTCGCGCGCGTGACCGTGAGCACCGCGACGCGACCAGCGTGCGAGGTATCGAGCGTCTCGAGCACCGCGCCGAGCAGCTTCATGCGGGCGGGCGCCCAGCCCTCGAACACGTTGTACGCGACGGTCCACGGATCGGCGCCGGCCTCCATCAAGTCGGCCGCGAGCCGCATGGTCGTCGGGGTGGTGCCCTGATACCGAAAACCGCCCGTGTCCGTGACGATCGCCGTGTAGAGCGGGACGGCCGCGTCGGGCGGCACGCGCTCGACGCCGAGGTCCGCCATCAGGCGAAGCACCACCTCGCCCGTCGCGACCGCATCCGTCTCCCGGACGACCACGTCGCCGAAGCCGTCGTGCGCCGCGTGGTGGTCGACGACGACCCAGGGCCCCGTGACCTCGGCAGGCGGCAACTCCGCGGGCAGGAGCGCCCGCGAGGCCGTGTCGGTGACGAAGGTCGCGTCGAAGGGTTCACCGAGCGGCGCAGCGCGGAGGACCTCGTCGGCGCGGGGCAGGAAGCGCAGGTACTCCGGCACCGGATCGACGTTGAACATGACAACCTCCTTGCCGAGTGCGCGGAGCACCGCGGCGAGGCCCAGCATCGAGCCGAGCGCGTCGCCGTCCGGACGGAGGTGACAGGTCAGGAGAAAGCGGCGCCCCTCCTCGACCAGCGAGACCGCGCGTGCCCGCGTCACGAGCGGGTCCGCTTCCCAGCACGCGGACGGGGCTCGGCCGATGGCGGCGTCGGCGCCTCGTCGCGACGGATCTCTTCGAGCAGGGTCTCGATGCGGAGCGCGTGGTCGACGCCCGTGTCCCAGTGGAAGCGGAGGTCGGGCGTATGCCGCATCGAGAGGCGCGCGGCGAGTTCGCGACGCAGCAGCCCCTTGGCACGCCCGAAAGCGCGCACGACGCGCTTCCGCTGCGGCTCGTCCGCCTCGCGGTTGTACACGCGCACCCGCACATCCGCGACGCTGAGATCGGGAGAGACGGTCACGCCGGAGACCGTCGCGCCCTGCACGCCCGGATCGTGCACCGCACCGCGCAGCAGAAGCGCCTCGAGTTCCTCGCGGATCCGCTCGGCCACGCGCGCTGGGCGCTTCTTGTCGTCAGTCGCCATCGTCGTTCTCCGAGTCTTCGCCCGCGGACTCCGCGCCGCCACCCGGCGCCACGTCCTCCCCGCGCGCGGCCGCTCGCCGCACACCGGGGCCGCGACGCCGCGGCTCGGAGTCGCCGAGCGCACCGGGGCCGTAGGATTCGATCTCCATCCGCCGGTCCACGACCTCCGCCTCAGTCGCCGTCGCGACGAAGGTGGTGAGTTGGTCGAGCACCGAGGTCGCATGCCGACGGTCGTTCGAGACCACCGCGAAACCGAGCACCGCGCGCCGGTGCGCGTCGAGGTCCTCGACCTCCGCGGCCGCGACCTGAAAACGCGCCCGCGCGCGCTCGACGATGCGACGCACCACCGAGCGCTTCCCCTTGAGCGAGTCGTTCCAGGGCAACGCCAGCACGATCCTCAGGACCCCGACGACCATGCGGCGCTCCCCTCAGGAGGGAACCGACGTGCCTCTCAGAGCACGCCGGCGACGGCCTCCAGCTCGAAGGCCTCGAGGATGTCTCGCTCCTTCACGTCGTTGTAGCCATCGAGCGTGACGCCGCACTCGAAGCCGGCTGCGACCTCGCGGACGTCGTCCTTGAAGCGGCGCAGCGAGCCGATCTTGCCTTCCCAGACCTGCACCGAGTCGCGCACGAGGCGAACCTTCGCGCCGCGCGTGAGCTTGCCGTCGAGGACGAACGTACCCGCGACCGTGCCCGCCTTGGGGATGGTGAAGACCTGCCGGATCTCGGCGCGCCCCAGCGGCTTCTCGATGTACGTCGGGGCGAGCAGGCCGGTCATGGCCTTCTTCACCTCGTCGACGGCCTCGTAGATGATGTTGTAGAGCCGGACGTCGACGCCCTCGCTCTTCGCCGTCGCGGCCGCGGCCCCGGCGGGGCGCACGTTGAAGCCGATGATGATGGCGTTCGACGCGCTCGCGAGCATGACGTCGTTCTCGGTGATGCCACCGACGCCCGTGTGGATGACGACGACCTTCACCTTGTCGGTGCTGAGGTCGGTGAGCGCCTTGACGACGGCCTCGACCGAGCCGCTGACGTCGCCCTTGATGACGAGGCGCATCTCCTGCACTTCGCCCGCCTGCATCCGCGCGTAGATCTGGTCGAGACCGATCTTCGCCTGCGAGCTCGGGCTGATGCTGCGACCCGCCGCCTTGGTGCGGGCGCGGCTGTCGGCGATCTCCTGCGCCTTCTTCTGGTCGGTGACGACGTAGAGCGAGTCGCCGGCGGCCGGCACCTCGGAGAGGCCGAGCACCTCGACCGGCGTCGACGGCCCCGCCGCGGTCGTCGGCTTGCCGCGGTCGTCGGTCATCGCGCGGACCTTGCCCCAGGCCGCGCCAGCGATGACGATGTCGCCCGTGTGCAGCGTGCCGTTGCGCACGAGCACGTTCGCGACGGGACCGCGCCCCTTGTCGAGGTACGCCTCGAGCACGAGACCCTCCGCGGGGATCTTCGGGTTCGCGCTGAGTTCGAGGACCTCGGCCTGAAGCGCGACGCTCGCGAGCAGCTGGTCGACGCCCGTGCCCGCCTTCGCGGAGACGTCGAGGAACATCGTGTCGCCGCCCCACTCCTCGGGCTGCAGGCCCTCGTTCGCGAGCTCGCGACGCACCGCCTCGGGCCGCGCCTCGGGCTTGTCGACCTTGTTCACCGCGACGACGATCGGCACTTTTGCCGCTCGCGCGTGGTTGATGGCTTCCTTCGTCTGGGGCATCACGCCGTCGTCGGCCGCGACGACGAGGATCACGACGTCGGCCGCCTGACCACCGCGCGCGCGCATGGCCGTGAACGCCTCGTGGCCCGGCGTGTCGAGGAAGACGACGATGCCCTTCGGGGTGTCGACGCGGTAGGCGCCGATGTGCTGCGTGATACCGCCGGCCTCGCCGCTGACGACGTTCGCGCTGCGGATGCGATCGAGCAGCGAGGTCTTGCCGTGGTCGACGTGACCCATGACGGTGACGACGGGCGGACGGAGTTTGCGGTCCTTCTCGCGGTCCTCGAAGGTTCCGCGGGCCTCGCCGATGACCTCGTCCTCGCTCTTCGCGACGTTCTCGACCTCGTAACCGAACTCGTTCGCGAGGATCTTCGCGGTGTCGGCGTCGAGCGTGCTGTTGATGTTCACGCCCGTCATGCCGAGCTGAATCAGCTTCATGAGCACTTCGGTCGCCTTCAGCGACATGCGGCTCGCGAGCATCTGCAGCCCGATCGACTCCTCGATCCGGATGACGCGTTTCTGCGCGCTCGGGACCGTGATCTCGGGCTTTGCGCCCTTCTTGCCGGGCGGGAGTTTCTTGCCGGGGCGACCGATGGCGCCTGCGCGACCGGCGGGCGGCTGGCGACCCGTCGGACCGAGCGCGCCGCGCGTGATCTCGACACGACGCTGGGGCGTACCGCCCTGACCGGGGACGCCACGGGGGGCGTGCTGCGCGGCGATGCGCTGCGCGGCCTCGCGCGAGAGACCCGACGCGGGCGCGACGCTGTTGCCCCGCGCGAGCACGCCCGGCGGGAGGTTGGCGTGACCGAGGCGCTCCGCGAAGGAGGGAGGCGACGAGCGGCGGATGGGCGGCGGAGGTTCGGCAGCGGCCGGCTCCGGCTCGGGGGCGGGCGCAGGCGCTGGGGCGGGCGCCACGGGCTCCGCGCTCGTCTCCGGGCGCGACGGTGCGGGCTCAGGGCGCGCGGGCGGCTCGGCCTTCGCGACGACGAGCGCGACCTCGACGGGCGGCGGCGGTGGCAACATCGGCTCGGGCGGCGCCTCGACGCGCGGCGGCGGCCGCAGGACGACCGGCGCAGGCGCTGGGGCCGGCGCTGGAGGAGGCGTCGGTGCGGCCACCGTGCGGCGGCGGATGACCGTCGCGTTGAGGCGCTCTTTCACGACCGCGCCCGCCTTTTCCTTCTCGATGGAGCGCTTGAGCCGCTCGACGTCACTCTCGTCGAGCGAGCTCATGTGGTTCCGGACCTGGATGCCGAGGGTCGCCATCTTCTTGACGAGCTCCGCATTCTCGAGCCCGAGCTCGCGAGCGACCTCGTACACGCGCACCTTGTTCATTCCGCCTCCAGAAGCGCTTGCGCGCGCTGTGCCGCGCGCGTCAAAGCCGATGCGATCCCCGCGTCGAGCACCGCGGCGACCCCGACCTCGTCCCGACCGAGTAGCTGACCGAGCGAAGCCTTCGTGCCATGCACGAGGCATCGCTTCCCGAGGCGGGCCGCGGCCTCCTCGAGTTCCTCGCGACGCCCCGCAGCGTCGCTTGCGACCACGAGCGCCGCGACGCCGCCCTCCCGCAGGGCCTCACGCACCGCCTCCGTACCCACGGCGAGCACGCTCGCGCGGCGCGCCGCCACGAGCAGTGACCCCGCACGCCGCTGGTATTGCGCGGCGGCGAGCGACGCGAGCTCGGCGGCGCTGCAAGGCACCGCCCGCTTGAGCGCCCGCGCGAACCCGCCGCGCCGGACCGCCGCCTCGAGGCACGCGCGCGTCGGGTGCACCGACACGCCGCGCCCACCGAGTTTGCCCGCGACGTCGGGCACGAGAAACGGCGCGACGGGCGCGACCGCGAAGCGCAGCAGCCCCGCCTTCGCGTCGACGCGACGACAGCCCGCGCACGTGCGCGCGGGGCTCGCCGTTGGCTCCTCATCCTCGTGGGTCATCGCCGCGAGCACGGGCGTCTCAGCCCTCCGCTCCGCTGTCGTCCGCCGCACCTGCAGCCGCCGCGCGCATCGCTGCGTCCGCCGCCTCGACCGCCGCCTCGGCCGCAGCCGCTGCCACCGCCTCGGCCGCAGCCACTGCCGCCGCAGCCGCAGCCGCTGCCGCTGCCGCGCGTGCCTTCTTCTGACCATCCTCGAGGACCTTCGCCTCGGTGCTCGCGAAGCGCACTGCGCCGTCGCGGATCTGCTCGGCCTTCTTGCCGCCGAGGCCCGTCTTGATCGCGAGGCGGTCTACGTCGTCCTCCTCGACGAGGTCGGCGAGAGAGCGGTAGCCCGCTGCCTCGAGGTGCTCGAGCGTGCGCTCCGTGACGCCCGCGACGAGCAGCAGACGCTCGCGCTCCCCGAGGAGTTCGACCCGCTGGGCGGCCTGCGCGAGGCGCCGCTGCCGCAGCGTCTCCATCGCGCGCTCGGCTTCGACCTTGATGCGGGTCGCGTTCGCCGGACCGCCGAGGCCGGGGATCCCGCCGAGTTCCTGCTCGCTCGCGTCCGCGACCTCGTCGAGCGTGCGGAAGCCGAGCTTGTACATGGCTCGGGCGACCCCGTCCTCGATGGACTCGATCATCGCGAGGCCCGAGATAGCCTCCTCCTCCATCTGCTTGAACTTGCTCTCGCCGATGATGTCGAGCTTCCAGCCCGTCAGCTGGGAGGCGAGGCGCACGTTCTGGCCGCGGCGGCCAATCGCGAGCGAGAGTTTCTCGTCGGGGACGACGAGCTCCATCGAGCCGTTGCCCTCGTCGATGATGACGCGGGCGACATCGGCGGGGGCGATGGCGTTGCAGACGAAGCGCGCCGGGTCGCGGTCCCAGGGCACGATGTCGATCTTCTCGCCGCGCAACTCCTGCACGACGGCCTGGACGCGAGAGCCCTTCATGCCGACGCAGGCGCCCACCGGATCGACGTCGTTGTCACGGCTGCTCACGGCGATCTTCGAGCGGGCGCCCGGCTCGCGGGCGGCGGCGACGATGCGCACGATGCCCTCGTAGATCTCGGGAACTTCCATCTCGAAGAGCTTGACGAGGAGCGTCACGTCGGTGCGCGAGAGGATGATCTGCGGGCCGCGGGCCTCGCGATCGATGTCCTTCAGCAGCGCGACGATACGGTCGCCGGGGCGGTAGCTCTCGCGCGGGGTCTGCTCGCGCGAAGGCAAGATCGCCTCGGCGCGGCCGAGGTCGACGATGATGTTGTTGCCGCGCTCGAAGCGCCGGACGATGCCGGTGATGACCTCGCCGCGGCGGTCCTTGAACTCGTTGAAGATGAGGTCGCGCTCGGCGTCGCGGACGCGCTGGATGATGACCTGCTTGGCGGTCTGCGCGGCGATGCGGCCGAAGTTGTTGCGGTTCTGCTGAAGCATCAGCAACTCCCCGTAGACCTTGTCCTGCTCGGCCGCCTTCGCGGTGTCCTCGGGAAGGTAGAAGATCTGGAAGCCGAGGTCGTCACCGACCTGCGCGTCGAGCTTGTAGAGTTCGACGTCTTCCGGCGTCATCTCTCGCTCGGCGTTTTGGACGTCTTCGACGACGAGCATGTACTGGAAGAGATCGATGTTGCCGGACTCTTCGTTGTACCGGGCCTCGAGCTCGCGGGTCGCACCGAAGGTGCGCTTGGCGGCAGTGAGGATGGCCTGCTCCATCGTCTCGATGAGCA
The DNA here is from genome assembly GCA_964202905.1 of Polyangiales bacterium. Lineage (GTDB taxonomy): Bacteria > Myxococcota_A > Polyangia > Polyangiales > JADJQN01 > CAIUAC01. Next base: position 19,943 of record CAXNJO010000007.1, on the reverse strand, counting down.
CCTTGGGGTCGATCCCCTTCTCTTTGCTCACCTGCTCGATGATGTTCGCGAGCGACATGCTTTGCTGTTGCATCGGTCCCGCCTACGTCCGCGCCTTGATGCGCGTCCAGTCGAAAACAAGGTTGGCTTTGACGATCCCGGCGTGCGGAACGAGCACCTCATGCCCGTCCTGCGAAACTCGAACCTGGGTGCCGGACACCCCCAGCAACGTCCCCTGCAGCTTGCGGCGCTCGCCCGCCGGCGTGGCGACGGGCGTGCGCGTGGACAATTTCACCGTCTCGCCCACGAAGCGCGCGAAGTCCGCGAGTTTGACGAGGGGGCGATCGACGCCGGGCGAGCTGACCTCGAGGCGGTAGCGCCCTGAGAGCGGGCCGCGGCTGCCCTCGTCGCTGACGTCGAGCGCCGTGGAGAGGTCACGCGAGACGTCGGTGCAGTCGTCGAGGGACACCCCGCCCTCGTGCAGCGGAGCGCCCGGCGGGCGCTCTCGGTCGATGAGGATGCGCAGCACCGCGCCGCCCGGCTCCCGCGCGATGCGCACGTCGATGAGCTCGAGGCCGAGCGCCCGACAGATGGGCTGCACCACCGCTTCGAGCGCGGCCGGCGTATCGACGGACGAAAGGTCGCCGCCGTCTTCGAGAGACGGGTCGGGCATTCCCGGGGGCACATCGCGGCGAGGCATGGTCGAGGAGTTCGGCTCGGAGAACACGGGGTCTTTCGCAGGGGGCGGAGGGACTCGACGAGCCCTGAAATGCGACGAGGCGGACCTTGGAGGGCCCGCCTCGAGCACTTCTCCCTCTGTGAGCGGCGCGAGTCCTAGCACGCATCCGCGGGTCCGGCAAGGGATGCCGCGCGGCGCCAAGACGCGCGGCTGTCGGCGGCGCGGCGTGCTACCTCCGCGCGCATGGTCCGCGTGCCCCCCCGCCCTCCCCGCCGTGCGCCCTTCGGAGTCGCCACCGCGCTCACGTCGCTCATCGCGATGTCGGTCATGTTCGGCTGCGGGCCGCGGCCCCGGCCTCTCGCGTCGCCCAGCGACGGAGCGGAGACGGTCACCGGCGGCCCGGCGCGATCGCGACGCGCGTCCGCGGGCCCGATCCGCGTGCAGCTCCTCATGGTCGCGTGGGGCGGCTCGGAGGACGCGCCCGCGGGGCTCTCACGGACACGCGCGCAAGCGCAGGCGCGCGCTGGGACGGTCGCGCAGATGGCGCGCGAGCCGGGTGCAGACGTGGCCGAGTTGGCGCGGGAGCTCACCGACCTGCCACGCGAGCCGAGCGAGCGCGGCGCCCTGCTCGTGCTCGCACCCGACGACGGCAGCCCGGCGGCGGTCGCGCGACGGCGCGCGCTCGCGGCGCGCGTGGGCGAGGCGGACGTCGCGGTGATCGAGGCCGAGGCGGCTGGCCTGCGGGTGGGGGACGCATCGGAGCCGATCCCGACGGCGCGTGGCTTCGTCGTCGTGGTGCGCGCGACCGATCCGCCGGCACGGCCCGCGGAGATCGGTGCGCGGCACCTGCTCGTGATGTACGCGGGGTCGCAGCGGGCGCCCGCGACGATCACGCGGTCGCGCGACGAGGCCCGCGCCCGCGCCGAGGAGGCCCTGCGCCGCGCCCGCGGCGGCGAGGACTGGGCCGCGCTCGTCCGCGAATACACCGACGAAGAGGGCGCGCCGGAGGGCGGCGATCTCGGCGTCTTCGGGCACGGCGCGATGGTGCCCGCGTTCGAGCGCGCGGCCTTCGCGCTCGAGGTCGGCGGGGTCAGCGACGTGGTCGAGTCCCCCTTCGGTTTCCACGTCATCCAGCGCTATCGCTGAGCGCGGCGCGCGCGTCACGCGGCGCTCGGCGACCTCTGGGCGAGGACGACCGACGACTCCATCACCCCAACGCATGAACCCTCCGCGCCTCTCCGCATCCGGCTTCGATCTCACACCTCCGAGCGCCGCCGAGCGCGACGCCCTCGCCGCGCGACTCACGCCGGAGGAGCGCGCGGTGCTGCTCGCGCACGGCACCGAGCGGCCGTTCTGTGGCGGGTTGCTCGGAGAGAAGTCTCCAGGGACGTACGCCTGCCGGCTTTGCGGCCTTCCGCTCTTCGGGGCGAAGGCGAAGTTCGAGTCGGGCACGGGGTGGCCGAGCTTCTACGCGCCCTTCGATCCGGCGCACGTCGCGACCATCCGCGACGTCAGCCACGGCATGATCCGCGTCGAGATCCGCTGCGCGCGCTGCGACGGCCACCTCGGGCACGTCTTCGACGACGGGCCCCGTCCCACCGGGCTGCGTTACTGTCTCAACTCCGCCGCGCTCGAGTTCTTCGCGGACGACGCGCCCATCCCGCAGCGCGGGCGCTGACGGCGCGGGGTTCTCGCGCCCAGGCGCCCGTGGGCGACGCGGTTGCAGCGCCCCGACGTGCCGCGCCCCGCGCCTGCGCGGCATGCCTCGGGGCACGCTCTCCGCGGCGCGTGCGGGACGGCGCGATCAGCGCGAGCGCTCGGTCGCGACGTTGACGACGATGTTGCGACCCTTCACCTCGGCGCCGTGGAGGGCCTCGATGGCCTTCGGAGCGTCGCGGCGGTCGGCCATCGTCACGAAGCCGAAGCCTCGCGGGGCCCGGGTGTCGCGGTCGACCATGACGATCGCGTCGGCGACGAGGCCGAACTGACCGAACGCCTCGCGCAGATCCGCCTCGGTCGTCTCGTCGCTGAGCGAGCCGACGAAGAGACGCGCCACGATGCTCGACGCCGAGCGCGACACGGCGCCCGGGTTCTCGATCTGCCGCATCGCCTCTTCGATCGACGGCAGGTTGCCCTGCACCTCCGCGGCGCTGACGAACTCCGTCTCGCCGGGGGCGCGATCACGACGTGCGGCGCGACGGTTCGCCTTGTCCTGCTTCTTGCGGGCCTGCTCCAGCTCGCGCGCGCGCTTGCCCGGGGAGAAGTTGTTGCTCATCGGGCACCGGCTGCGTGGCTGCGTTCACTGCGGGATGCGTGGGTGGAATTCGCGTAATGCAGGCTCGGCCTCGATTCTTGCGGGGGAGGCCACACCTTAGCGCGAACCTCCGCCCCGAGGCCCGCGCGAATCGCACGAGGGCAACGGCGGCGGCCGGCGTCAGGGGGCGTCGAGGTAGCGCGCGCGGAGGTGCGCCTGGAAGATCGCCGCGTCGAGTGGCCGACCCGTCACCTCGACGAGCAGCTCGTCCGTGCCGAGCAGCGAGCCCTTCTCGTGGACGTTCGCGCGGAGCCACGCGACGAGCGGCGCGAACTCGCCGGCGGCGATGCCGTCGAGCAGCCCCGGCACCTGCCGCTTGGCCGTGTCGAAGAGTTGCGCGGCCGTCATCGCGCCGAGCGTGTACGTGGGGAAATAGCCCCAGAGCCCGGCGGGCCAGTGGATGTCCTGCATGCAGCCGAGCGCGTCCGTCGGCGGCGTGATGCCGACGAGCGACTGCATGCCCTCGCGGAACGCGCCGGGTAGGTCGGCGAGCGCGAGATCGCCCGCGACCATCGCGCGCTCGAGGCGGTAGCGGAGGATGACGTGCGCGGGGTACGTGACCTCGTCGGCGTCGACGCGGATGAGGCTCCGCTGCACGCGCGTGTAGAGGCGCGCGAGGTTCGCGACATCCCACGCGGGGCCCGCGCCGCCGAAGGCCTCGCGCATGAGCGGCGCGGCGAAGGCGAGAAACTGCGGGCTCCGGCACGCCTGCATCTCGACGAGGAGCGACTGGCTCTCGTGTACGGCCATGCCGCGCGCGAGCCCGACGGGCTGGCGCCGCCACGCCGAGGGACGCCCCTGCTCGTAGAGCGCGTGCCCCGTCTCGTGGAGCACGCCCATCAGCGAGCGCGCGAAGTCGCCCTCGTCGTAGCGCGTCGTGATGCGCACGTCGTCGTCGGAGCCGCCGCAGAACGGGTGCAGCGACACGTCGAGCCGACCGCGCTCGAAGTCGAAGCCGAGCGCGCGCATCATCCGCAGCCCGAGCGCGCGCTGCGCCTCCACGGGGAAGGGCCCGGCGGGCACGACCACCGCGGGGCGCCGCGCCTGCGCCTCGAGCACCTCGGCCGTGAAGCCCGGCAGGAACGCCGCAAGTCCTGCGAAAACCTCGTCGATCCGCGCGCTGCGACCGTCCGGCTCGAAGGAGTCGAGGAGCGCGTCGTACGTGCTCGTCCCGAGCGCGGCGGCCTTGGCCTCGCCGATCTCGCGCTGCAGGCGCAACACCGCGGACAGATACGGGAGCAGCGTGGCGAAGTCGTCGTCGCGGCGCGCGCGGCGCCACACCAGCTCGCTCTCGCTGATGGCCTTGCTCGCCGCGGCGACGAGGTCCGCGGGCACGGCCGTCGCGTGCACGTATTGACGACGCATCTCACGGACGTTGGCCGCGCGCCACGCGTCGCCGCGCGTCTCCTCTTCGGCGCCGGGCAGCAGGTCGGCGAGGGCGGGATCGACGAGCAGCTCGTGGCGGATGACCTTGAGCGTCGCGAGCGCGTCGCTCCGCGCGGGGGCGGCGCCCTCCGGCATCATCGTGTCTTGATCCCAGTGCAGGATGCCGAGCGCGTTGTCGAGGTGTGCGATGCGCTCGAAGCGCTCCGCGAGGCGGGGATAGGCGGCCGTGGGGCTCATGGGCCGCGGAAGATCGCGCCCCGCCGCGCCACTGGCAAGGCGCACCGCGTCATGAACGCGCCGGGCGCGCGAGCCCGCCCGGGGCTTCAGCCCGGCGTCAGCAAGGCGCGGAGCGCGTCGAGGTGCTGGTCGGCGTAGAAGCCGAGCACATCGAGCGCGTCGGCGAATTCGCTGCGGTCGATCTCGGCGATCGGGTGCTCGACCGAGAGGACCACGTCGAGGTCGTCGTCGATCGAGAACTTCGCGAAGATGAGCTGGTGGTTCAGCTCGAGCAGGCGCGCGTAGAGCCGCGCGGCGAGCGCGGGGTCCTCGGGAGACTTCAGGTACGGGATGATCGCGAAGGTCACGAAGGCCGCTCCCTCGCCGGAGCCGTCGCCCTCCCCGACCTTCACGAACACGGGGAAGCTCGCGCGTTTGCTCCGGAAGTGGCTGCGCCAGGTGTCGGGCCCGATGCGTTCGCAGGGCCAGCCGCCCTCCGCGAAGAGCGCGCGCACGGTCTCGGCATCGAGCGTGAGGTGCTGGCGCGGGTGGCTCCCCATGGGCGGCGCTACCGTCGCGCGTCACCGTCACCGCGTCAATGCCCGCGCGGTGCGGCCCTTGACCCGCAGCGCGCGCAGCGGGAAAACACGCGCCAGCGATGTCCCGGCCGCCACGAAAACCCGCGCCCGAAGCCGCGCCGCCGGCTCCAGCGATCCCCGGCGACGCGGTGCCGGATGGCGCCTCGCGCGACCTGACGCCCGTCGTCGGAGAGAACCTGCGCCGCCTCCGCACCCAGCGCGGCCTCTCGCTCGAGCGGCTCGCGCGAGCCTCAGGCGTGAGCCGCGCGATGCTCGGGCAGATCGAGCTCGGGCAGAGCGCGCCGACCATCAACGTGCTCTGGAAAATCGCGCGCGCGCTGGGTGTGCCGTTCTCGACGTTGATTACGCACCGCGGCGCGGGCACCACGCACGTGCTCCGCGCCGACACCGCGAAGCGGCTCACCTCCGCGGACGGGCGCTTCGTCTCGCGGGCACTGTTCCCCTTCGACGCGCCGCGCAACGTCGAACTGTACGAGTTGCGGCTCGCGGCGGGCACGACGGAACATGCGGAGCCGCACCCCCCCGGCACCGTCGAGAACCTCGTCGTCGCGCAGGGCACCGTGGACATCACCATCGCCGAGGAGCGTCACGCGCTCGCGGCGGGCGACGCGATCCTCTTCGAGGCCGACGTCCCGCATGCGTACCGCAACGCAGGCGCGACCGAGTCCGTGATGTACCTCGTGATGACGTATGCCGAGAAGGTCAGCTGAATCGCCATTCAGCGGAATGGCCCCGCGGGCGAGCGCGTTGTCCGACGGCGCGATGCACACGCCCACCGTCTCCTCGACGCGCTATCCTCGCGCCGTGCCCACGCCGCCCGACGCCAGACCCGTCGCTCGACGCCGACGCCGCGCCCTCGGGGCGCTCGTGGCCTGCGCGGTCGCGGGGATCGCGCTCTTTCCCGGCGTCGGACACGCGACGATCGAGGAGCAGCGCGCGCGCCTGCCGCCCCCCGCGACGTGCACGGACGGCGTCGAGGGCGTGTGGCTCTCGCACACGTACAACCCGTCCTACAACGACTGGTACATGTTCACGCTCCGCATCCGGCGGAAGGCGCCTGGCTCGAAGGAGCTCGTCGGCGAGATCGAATCGCACTCTTGGAATGGCTCCGAGCAGGACACCGAGCCGCCGGCGTGCCGGCTCGGTCTCGAGCACTGGACGGTGTTCATGCCCGCCGAGGGCACCGAGGTGAACGGGCTCGTGCACTTCTGGGGGACCTCGTGGCGCGTGAAGGACGCCTTCTGCGGAACGGCGCCGACCCTCGGCACGTACAACCTCGACCACTTCTCGGGCCAGATCGACCCATTGATCCAGGAGTTCCAGTCGGTCAACAACGACGGGGGCCGCTCGGTGAACGACCCGACGGTCTTCCGGCGCATCGGCTGCCTCGAGCCACCGCCCGTGCCGCACGTGCAGGTAGCGCCGCCGCCCTTCTATCCCTCCACGCGCACGGGCGGTTGCAGCCTGTGACGAGCGCGCGCGCGTGACGGCGACGGCGAAGCTCGGGGGCATGTCGCGACTGCGCAGGGCGCGGAAGGCGCTCGGCCTGTTCGCAGCGCGCGCGCGCGACCTGTGGCCCCTCACGTGGCTGGGCGCGTTCGTCGCGACGGGCTCGGGGTGGGCGCTCCTGACGCTCGGCGTCCGACGCGTCGACCTGCTCGCGCTCGTGATCGGTGGGGTCGGCTGCGCGATCGGCGTGATCGCGGTGCTCGCGACGACGCTCACCGCGGCCTCGCTCTACGCGTCGCTGCGTCGGCGCCCCGCGCCGAAGCGCGATCCGCTGCACCTCGAGTGCGGGCACGCGACGCGCACCGGCTTCTCGCTGCCGAGCCTCTGGTGGGTGCCCTTCGTGCAGCTCTCCTGGACGTGGCGGATGCCGGACGTCGCGGTGCGCACGCGCAAGCAGAAGGGCCGCGTCCACGAGGAGATCACGCCCGCGCGCCGCGGCCTGCGGACGGAGATCGTGCGCCGCCTCGACGTGAGCGACGTGTTCGGCCTCGCCCGCGTGACCTTCGAGCACCGCGAGGAGCGCGACGTGCGCTTCATCCCCTCGGTGGGCGCGCTCAAGTCCATGCACGTCGTGCGCTCGATGTCGGGCGGCTCCGACCTCACGCACCCGGACGGCCCCGCCGACGGCGAGCGCATGGACATGCGGAACTACAACCCGGGCGACCCGATCCGCTTCGTGCTCTGGAAGGTCTTCGCGCGGTCTCGCCAGCTCGTCGTGCGCACGCCCGAGCGCGCGCTCAGCCCCGTTCGTCAGACGGTCGCGTACCTCGTGAGCGGCGCCGGGGACGAGCCCGCCGCGGGCGCGGCGCGCGTCGCCGTCGACACCGGCGCGCTCGGCAGCGAGTGGGTGCTCGGCACGGACGGCTCGCCCGAGAGCGCGCGCTCGAAGACGCAGGCGATCGAGCTGCTCGCGCGCTCCGCGGAGGCGACGGCCGACGACGGCGGCGAGGGGCTCGCCCACTTCCTGCGCACCGCCGTCCCCGGCTCGAACGGGCGCGCGGTGGTCTTCGTACCGGGACGACCGGGGCCGTGGCTCGCGCGGGTCGTCGCCGCCGCGCGCGCGCGCAGTGCGCAGGGGCGCGGCTCGCCGGTCGAGTTCGTCGTGTGCACCGACGGCGTGCAGCCGGAGCCGACGAAGCGGCGCCTCGCGCGCTTCCTCGAGCGCGCAGAGAAGGAGGGCAACGCAGGCGGCGTGCCGCGCAGCGACGAGTTGGCGCAGGTCGTCGACGCGCTCGCCGCCGCGCGCGCACGCGTGCTCGTCGTCGATCGTCGGCTCGGGCGCTGCTACGACGGCGCGTACCGGCAGGCCGTCGTCGACGCCGCCGCCACCGGCGCCGCGCGCGCAGCCGCGGGGGCACGATGAACACGCTGAGCGGACTCGGGCGCGCCGTGCGCGCTGCGCGGCACCCGCTGCGCATGATCGCGATGGCGCTCGCCGCGCTCGCGCTCACCGCCGGCGTCGCGCTGACGGAGGGCGTCGTGGCCGCGGTGATCGGCGCGCTCGCGGGCGTGCTCGCCGGCGAGTGGCTCGGCCGCTCCCGCTGGCGGCTCCCCGTCGTGCTCGCGGGCTGTGGCGGCGCCCTGCTCATCGCCCTCGGCGCGTCGGCGCTCGCGCTCCGCACCGAGGCCCTCTCGTCGCTCGCGGGCCCCGGGTTCGCGCTGCGCGTCGCGGGGCTCGCGCGGTACAGCCTCGGCGCGCTCTCGCTCGTCGCGGCGATGCGCGCGCTCGTCCTGCGCCGCAAGGGCGCGATCGCCATCGAGATTCTGGTCGTCGTCGCGGCGCTCACGGCCTCGCTCGCGGCGCACCGCGACGGCGTGCTCGCGCGCCCGATGTGGCTGAGCGACTGGGCCTGGCAGCTCGGCTTCGACCCGGCGCGCGTGCTGCTCGCCATCGGCGGCGGCGCGGTGGTGCTGCTGGCGGTGCTCCTCGTCGCCGAGAGCGAGGGAGAGCCGTCGGTCGCGTCGCTGCTCGCGCTCCCGCTGCTCGTGCTGCTCGCGGTGACGACGATCAACGTCGCCGACCTCCCCAAGCCGCCGAGCGACGCGGGCGATCTCGGCCTCGTGAACCCGCCCGGCGAGCCGCCCCGCACGCCCCCGCCCGACGCGGGACACCGCGGCCCCGACGGACACCGCGGCGACGGCGGCGGCGGAGGCCAGCGCTCCGGCGACGGCGGTACGGGCGGGACGCCACAGAACGACGGCGGCGCGGGCCCGGGCGGCGACGCAGGCCTCGACGGCGGCGCGGGCCGCGGCAGTGACGGCGGCACAGGTGGCGGCGGAGACGCCAGCGTCGACGGCGGCGCGGGCGGTGGCGGCGGAGACGCCAGCGTCGACGGCGGCGCGGGCGGTGGCGGCGGAGACGCCAGCGTCGACGGCGGCGCGGGTGGTGGCGGCGACGCGAGCCTCGATGCGGGCGGCGCAGGCGGTGGTGCGGACGGCGGCGCGGGCGACACGCCCCCGCCGCGCTGGCCCGACGCGGGCGGCACGCCCCCACCCCGCGCGTCAACGACGGTGGAGCGGGCGGCGCGAGCCCGCCCCCGCAGGGCGACGGCGGCGCCGAACAGAACCAGCGGCCGCCCCCGCGCCAACGGCAGCCCGACGACGATCAGCCCCCCTCACAGGGGCAGGCCTCGCCGATGGCCGTCGTCGTGCTCGACGACGACTACTCCCCGCCGAGCGGCGCGTACTACTTCCGACAGGCCGCGTGGAGCGAATACAACGGCACGCGCTTCGTCGCGTCCCCGCGCACCGACGTCGACCGCGACACGCTCGACGACTTCCCCACCGAGGCGGTGCGCGTCGACGATCGCCCGAGCCCGCGCGGACGCACGAAGGTGAGCGGCCGCGTCGCGCTCCTCGTCGAGCACGAGCAGCCCTTCGCGCTCGAGGCCGCCGTCTCCTTCCGCCCCTCGGCGAACCCGAACCCCGCGCGTTTCGTGCGCGCCTGGCGCTTCACGTCGCTCGCGCAGACCGTCCCCTACCCCCAGCTGCTCGGCCGCAAGATGGGTGACCCGCGCTGGTCGGAGGAGGTCCGCGCCTACTACCTCCGCGGCCCCGAGGACCCGCGCTACGCCGCGCTCGCGCAGGAGATCATCGGCCGTCTTCCCCCGGAAAAACGGGCGGATCCGTTCGCACGGGCCGTCGCCGTGAAGCTGTGGATGGACCACGAGATGACGTACTCCACGCGGGAACGTCACGCGGGCGTGCCCGATCCCACGGCCGATTTCCTCTTCGGGAACCGCATCGGCTACTGCGTGCACTTCGCGCACGCCGCGGTCTACATGTGGCGCTCGCTCGGCATCCCCGCGCGCGTCGCCACGGGCTACCACTTCGACGAGCAGAACCGCCGGGGCGGCAGCGCGGTCCTCTTGCGCGGCAGCGACGGGCACGCGTGGCCCGAGGTCTACGTCGAGGGCTACGGCTGGATCGTGCTCGACATCGCCGCCGAGAAGAACCTCGATCCGCCCGGCAACCCGCCCGACGACGACCTGCAGCGCATGCTCGGCGAGATGGCGCGCGAGGAGCCGCCCGCCCCCACGCAGCCGCCCCCGCCGAAGCGCCGCGCGCCGACGCACTACGCGCGGAACGCCGGCATCGCGCTCGGCGTGCTGCTCGCGCTCGCGCTGCTCGGCCTCTACCTCGCCAAGCTCTGGCGCCGCCTCGCCCCCCTCTTCGCGCCACCGCGCGACGTCGCGCGCGTCGCCTACCGCGCGGCGCTCGACGCGCTCGGCGAGGCGGGCTTCACGCGCGACGAGGGCGAGACGCGCGAGGCCTTCGCGGATCGCCTCGCCGAGCGCGCCCCGACCCTCCGCGCGCTGACGAATCACGCGATCGCGCGACGTCTGCGCGGCCCCGAAACCCCGGCCGCGCAGCGCCCCGAGTGGGATCGCGCGCGGCTCCGTGCGGCGCTCCGCGACACCCGCCGCGAGGTCCGTCGCAGCGTGCCCTTCTGGCGTCGTGCGCTCGGCCTGCTCGACCCCGCGTCGTTCCTCTATCGATCGCGCTGACGCGCGAAGCCCCCCTCGAGACGTCCCCCCCGGACAGGTGCCCCATGAGCGAAGCGATCGAGAACGACTTCCAGAACAGCGAGCACATCACGCACACGCTCGCGCCGCCAATCACCGATCTCAACAGCGCGTACGGCGTCGTGCAGCGGCTGCGCGCGCGGCTCCAGGCAGCGGTGCGCGGCCGCGACGAGGTGATCGAGATGATCATCGTCGCGATGCTCGCCGACGGGCACGTGCTGCTCGAGGATTACCCCGGCTCCGGCAAGACGACGCTCGCGAAGGCGCTCGGCGACTGCATCGTCGATGACCGCCCCGACGACGACATCGTCGCGTTCCGGCGCATCCAGTTCACGCCCGACCTGCTGCCGAGCGACGTCACGGGCACGACGATCTTCGACCCCAACACCAACCGCTTCTTCTACCGTCCGGGCCCGATCTTCGCCCACATCGTCCTCGCCGACGAGATCAACCGCACCTCGCCGAAGGTGCAGAGCGCGATGCTCGAGGCGATGGCCGAGAAGCAGGTCACGGTCGACAACCGCACCCGCAAACTCGACCCGCTCTTCCTCGTCATCGCGACGCAGAACCCGCTCGATCTCGCGGGCACCTTCCCGCTCCCGAGCGCGCAGCTCGATCGCTTCCTCTTCAAGATCAAGATGAAGCACATCCCGCGCGACGCGGAGCTCGAGGTGCTCGCGAGCTACAAGACGCGCCGGGCGGGCGTCGGGCAAGAGCTGCCGCGCGCGACGCGCACCGAGATCATCGACGCGCGCAACGTCTGCGAGGGGCTCGTGCACGTCGCGCCCGAGATCCGCGAGTGCCTCGTCGACATCGCGCAGCGCACGCGCACCGACCCGCGCGTGCTGCAGGGCGCGTCGACACGGTCGCTCGTCCTGATGATCCCGGCGCTGCAGGCGCGCGCGCTCACGCGCGTCCGCGATTACGTCACCGCCGAGGACGTCGAGGCGCTTTCGCAGTACGTGTTCTCGCATCGCCTCGAGTACGCGCCCGGCGCCGAGCACGGCGATCAGGTGCTCCGCGACTGCATCGGCCCCCCGCTCGACGTGCTCGCCCGCGCGACGATGAGGCGCTGATTCCGTGCGCGCGCGTCTCGTCCCGCTGCTCGTCTGCGCGTGTGCGCTCTCCGCCGCGCTGCTCGCGCTCGCGCCCGCGACCGCGCAGCAGCCGCCCGCGGGCATCACGGGCACGCCGGAGGAGCTCGAGGCCTACGCGCTCTACGGCGACAACAAGCTCGTGTCCGCGCGCTCCCGCGCCGAGAAGCTCCTCGCACGGAACCCGGAATCCGTCATGGGCCACTACATCGCGGGCGTCACGCTGCGCGAGGCCGAGGGCTCGCTCGCCCGCGCGATGTACCACCTCGGCCGCGCCCGCGAGCTCTACGAGGAGCGTTGGGGCGTCAACCGTCCGCCCGGCGCGCCGTGGCACCTGCACCAGGAGGTGCTCTTCGCGATCACGCAGCTCGCCGGCGAGATCGAGGAGTACGAGTACCAGGTGCAGATGCTGGAGTTCTACGACTCCTTGTACGACCCCGACCTGCTCGCCGAGCACGCCTGGCCGCTGCTGCACCTCGGCCGCTTCGACGAGGCGCGCGAGTTCGCGCGGCGCGCCATCGCGACGAACGACCGCTGGGAGGCCTCGCTCGGCCTGAACGGGCTCTGCGCGATCGAGGCCGAAGCGCGCACGCGCAAGCCGCAGCGCGACGCCTGCCTCGCGGCGCTCGAGGCCGCGCGGCGACGCGCGGCAGCGCCTGCCGATCCGCAACATCCCGAGAACACACAGCAAATCGCGGTCCATGCCTACAACGCGGCGCTCGGTGCGCTCGCGATGCTCGACCACGCCGGCGCGCGCGCGCTCGCCGAAGAGGGCACGCGCCGCCTCGAGTTCACCACCGCGAACCCGTGGCGTCTGCTCGCGCGGATGCACGCGGACGCGGGGCGCGCGGGCGACGCGGTCGAGGCCGCGCGCGAGATGCAGCGCTGGCGCGCGCGTCAGCCGGCGCAGCTGCGCGATCAGGACCACGCCGAGACGGACTCCGCGCTCGCGACGGTGCTGCTCGTCGCCGGCGAGCTCGACGCGGCGCTCACGCTCGTCGATCGCGCGATGGAGCGCCCCGACCGCCGCGGACTCACGACGACGACGCCCGAGCAGGCCCACGGCGCCAACGCGCTGCTGCACCGGGCGCTCTCCCGCGCGAAGGCCGAGCGCGACATCGAGGGCGCCATGTCCGGCGGTTTCTTCCAGCGCATCGCCGATCGGCTCGCGATCGGGTGGGGCACGCTCGGCGCCTCGCGCGACGCGGAGCGCATCGCGGGCGCGCTCGCCGACGAGGATCGGCTCGTCGCGACCCTGCGCGTGAACGTCCGCGGTGGCATCGAGCCCGTGCCGGTGTGGCTGCTCGGCGACCTCGTCGACACGCTCGGCGCAGGCGTCGTCGCCGTCGCGCTGGAGGCCGCGCGCGAGGCGGACCGCGACTTCCCCGCGGTCGCGCCCTACCACGATGCGCTCGGCGCCGAGGTCGCGCTCGCGCAGGGCGACGCGGACGAGGCCGTCGCGCTCGCGCGGCGCGCCCTCGAGCGCCTCCCGGAGGCCGATGTGCTGCTCCGCGCGCGCACCGAGGCCGTCGCGGCGCAGGCCGAGCAGGAGCGCGGCGACGACCGCGCCGCGTTCGGTCACTTCATCCGCGTGATGCGCCTCGACGCGGGCACCATCCGCCGCATGGGCCTCGCGCTCCCGGGCCACGTCGTCGCGGGCAGCGGTGGGATCGCCGAGGACGTCGCGGACGTGCTCGCGCGCAGCCCGCGTCTCGACGACGACGACGCCGGCTTCACCGTCGCCGTGTCCGGCACGGACGCGCAGCTCCGCATCTGCCTGCGCGACCCGGACGGCGCGCAGCTCGAGTGCGTCGACGTCGCGCGGCGACCGCGCGAGCGCGACAAGCCCGACGAGACGGACGAGGCGTTCGTCGCGCGCGCCGCCGACACGTTCCACGACGAGGCCTTCGCGCTGCGCGTCGTGCTCTCGCAGATGGACATGCGCTCGCTCGACGGCAGCGTGACAGGTGGCGTCGAGCAGACGCGCGAACAGATGCGGCAGCTCCTCGACGGCCTCACCGAGACGCCCGCCGCGCCCTGAACGAAGCGCGAAAATCCTCACGTACCGGGGAGATCCGCGCGTTCAGACCGAGGGGGACACCGGCGCACGGCGCACGTTGCGGCGCGCCCCCGCGAGGACGGCGCGGCGCGTCCGCGACCACGCGACGACCGCAAGGCCCCCCGCGACGCTCACGAGCACGAACCACGCACCGCCGCCGACGAGCGACGCCTCCTGCACCGCCGGCACCGCGCCCACCGAGGCCGCCACGACCGGCCCGGCATCGAGCCGACCACCGAGGGCGGTGTCGAGCTGCGCAGCGAGCGCCGCGTCGTCCGCGTCGCGCGTCGGAGCCGCGACCGTCGACGCGGGACGCGCCGCCTCGACCCGCCGTCGCTCGGCCACGACCGCCTCGCGGCGCACGGTGACGTGCAGCTCGACCGGCGGCGCGTCGGGGATCGCGCCGACGCCGGGCAGCGAGGGCACGAACGCCTCGTAGAACTCACCCGCCGCGATCGGCGCCGACGCGGGCAGGGCGAACGTGACGAGGCCGCCCGGCGCGACGCGCGTCGACGCCGGCACGCCCACGCGCGTCGAGCGCCACGTCGCCGGGTCCCAGAGCGCGCTCGGCCGTCCCGACGCCGCCGCGAGCACCACGTCCGGGCCCCACGGCGCACGACCCACGTTGCGGTAGGTCGCCGAGAACGTGCCGCGCGCACCGGGCGCGAGCTCACCGCGCGTCGCGGCCGTCTCGAGCGCCGCGCCGTACCAGCGGGCCCCGCGGGCGATGCGGATGCCGAGGTGGTTGCCCACGCCGCGCCCCTGCCCATCGGACGGCCGGTTCTGCACGCCGCCCTCGGCCTTCACGTAGAGCTCGCTCGAGCCACCGCCGTCGAGGTTGAACGCGTCCCACGCGCCGAACTCGAGCAGCACCGCCGCGAGCTCGTCCCCATCGAGCCCGATCGCGTCCGCCTTGCGCCCATCGGCGACGAGGAGGATCAGCGTCTTGCGGTCGCGCGAGAGCCCCGCGGCCGTGCGCGGGTGCCGCCCGCCGATGTGGCCCGGCGCGAGCCAACCGGTGAGCGCCACGCCGTCCCGCACGAGCCAGGGCTTGCCGCTCACGACCTCACGCATCCACGGCTCGGGCGTCGACCGGAGCGTCTGCGCCGAGTCGAAGGCGAGCGCCTCGTTCAGCGCGCCGAAGCCGAGGCTCGCGCTGCACTCCTCTTCGTACGCGTCGCCCCAGGCCCGGCCGCCCCCGGCCGCGAGGCCGCACGGACGGTAGCCGCCGTCGAAGTAGTTCGCGTTGAGCGCGATCTCCGCCCCGTACTCCCGGGCGAAGTCCCCGACCGGGATCCCGCGGTCTGCGGGCTGCGTCGAGACGAGCGAGACCTCCGGCGCCGTGAGGTCGACCACCATCACGTGCAGGTCGACGCGCTCGCGCTCGCGGTGGAGGTGTCGGACCCCGGGATACGGGTTCGTCCACACATCCTGCGCGAGAACGGGGTTCACAGCCCCCACCATCAGGGCGGCGACCGAGAGGGTGAGCAGGAGGGCGACCGGGGTAGATGTACGCTCCATCCTACACAAACTGACTCAACTCACATACCGCTCCAAAAAAGGTGCACGCCGCCGTGCATGCCCTCGTCCCGGGACGCCGCGTGCCCTCGCGCACCCGACACGCCCGGCCGGCGTTGACACCCCGAAGCGCCCGGTGTTATCCCGCTCCGCGTTGCGCGGCCGGTTCGTCGCGCGCTCACGGAGGGGTCATGACGAGGCATCCGTTCACGGGGATTCTCTTGCTCGCGGCGGGCGCGCTGCTCTCGGTGGGTTGCGGCTCGAGCCGCCAGTCGGTGTGGGAGGAAGAAACCACTGCACCCACCGCCGCCGCACAGGCGGCCGCTCCGGACGCGCAAGCGCGGCGTACGGCGATCCTCGCCGAGGCCTCCGCGGCCTGGTCCGAGCGCGGCGACGAGGCGAAGCTCCGGGTGGCGATCGCCAAGTGGGAAGAGGCGCTCGCGATGGACGGCTCGAACGCGGACGAGTGGGCGGCGCTCTCGCGCGGCTACTACTTCCTCGCGGACGGGCATCTGTCGTTCGACGAGAGCAAGCAGGACGAGATGCTCTCGACCTTCGAGAAGGGCACGCGCGCCGCGGAGCGCGGCCTCGTCGCGCTCTCGCCGGCGTTCGCGACGCGGATGCGCGAGGGCGCCCGCATCGAAGAGGTCATGAACCTCTTCGATCGCAGCGCGGTCCCGGCGCTCTACTGGCGCTCGACGAACCTCGGCAAGTGGGCGTCGGCGCAGGGCTTCGCGACGCTGCTCTCCTACAAGGACGAGATCCGCGCGGTCATGTCGCGCTGCCTCGAGCTCGACGCCAACTTCTTCTACGGCGCGCCGCACCGCTACTTCGGCGCGTTCTTCTCGCGCGCCCCGGCCTACGCCGGCGGCGACCTCGCGAAGTCGAAGGAGCACTTCGAGGCGTCGATCGCGATCGAGCCGCGCTACTTCGCGACCCACGTCCTCTTCGCCGGCGACTACGCGCAGAAGTCCCAGAACCGTGCGCTCTTCGAGGAGCAGCTCCGCCTCGTCATCGACGGCGACGCGAACGCGCTCCCGGACGTCGCCCCCGAGAACCTCGTCGAGCAGCGCAAGGCCCGCGAGCTCCTCGCGCGCGCCGACGAGCTCTTCGAGTGAGCGCCGCGCCACGCCGCGGGCCCCAACGCTGAACAAAACACCGTGGAGCTCCGTCCCACGGCCGCCCAGAGCCGCTCTCCCCGGAGGCCCCGATGTCGCACAAGAAGCTCACGCTCCTGCTCGCCCTCGTCAGCGCCGCGCTCTGCGCGGTCGCCCTCGTCGTCGCCGGGCCGGAAGCCGGCGCGCAGGACCGCATCCAAATGAAGATCGCCACGGTCGCCCCCGAGGGCACGCCGTGGGAGAAGCAGCTCAAGCAGTTCAAGCGCTACGTCGAGGAGGGCTCGCAGGGGCGCATCCAGGTGAAGATGTTCATGGGCGGCTCGCTCGGCGGCGAGAAAGCCCTCGTGCGTCGCACCTCGCAGGGCACCATCCAGGTGTTCGGCGGCTCGGCCGCGGCGCTCGGCTCGCTCGTCCCGGAGCTCGACGTCATCGAGGCGCCGTATCTCTTCGACACCGTCGCGCAGGCCGACACCGCGCTCGACGCGCAGGGCACGCGGGATCAGGTCAGCGCGCTCCTCACCAAGCGCGGCTTCTCCTTCGGCTTCTGGGCCGAGAACGGCTTCCGCAGCTGGTACACCAAGGAGAAGGTCATCCGCACCCCGGCCGATCTCCGCGGCCTGCGCATGCGCTCGCAGGAGTCGCCGGTGCACCTCGAGACCTACCGCGCGTTCGGCGCGAGCCCGGTGCCCATCGACGTCACCAACGTCCTCACCAGCCTGCAGACGGGCGTCGTCGACGGCTTCGACAACACCCCGCTCTTCACCTTCGCGACGAGCTGGTATCAGGGCGCGCGCCAGCTGACGCTGAGCGAGCACTGCTATCAGCCCGGCGTGATCGTCTACTCGAAGACGTGGTTCGACGGCCTCCCGCCCGACCTCCAGCAGCTCCTCCGCAACGTGCCGGCCACGTTGATCACCGAGGGCCGCACGTCCGTCCGCCGCATGGACCCGATTCTCCTGCAGAACCTCGGCCGCCAGGGCATCACCGTGAATCGCCTCTCCCCCGCCGAGCGCACCGCCTTCGCGAACGTCGCGCGCCCCGTCGCCGACCGCATCGCGAACAAGGCCGGCCCCGGCGCCCGCAACCTGCTCAAGGCCCTCCGCAGCCGCTGAGCCCCCGCACGCGGCCCCGCGCCGCCCCACCCCGCACGCCCGCGCCGAGACTCCCTCGGAGCGGGCGTCGTCGTTCCGTCGCGGTGATGCGCGTCAAACGCCTGCCGTTCGAGCGTGGATTCGTGCAGTGGTCAGTCGCGTGAAAGCGGATGTGGGTGGCGTGACGCGCCCCTTCTCGCCACCGAGTCCGGCCGGTTGCGAAAGAAACGATGCAGGGGAACTCGGAGTTCTCCGAATCGATTTCAAAACCAATCTCGAGAACTCGGAGTTCTCCGAATCGATTTCAAAACCAATCTCGAGAACTCGGAGTTCTCCGAATCGATTTCAAAACCAATCTCGAGAACTCGGAGTTCTCCCGGAAGCTTTCCGAATCGATTTCGAGAACTCGGAGTTCTCCCGGAGGCGTTCCGAATCAACTTTGAGAACTCGGAGTTTTCCGGGGTTCGCCGGTGTCCTTCCCAACTCGAGTCCTCGAGCGACGCATCGGTTTCAGGCTGGGCGAATCGGCCCGTCTCGTCCACGCCGCACCCCGCGCCGCGCTCACCCCTCCGGCGTCGTGCCGCGGATGATGAGGCGCGTGCCGGGCTGCTCCGGCGAGGGGTACGCGCCGTGCCACGGTGTGGGCACCGCGGGCAGGCTCCAGTCGAAGATCCAGCGCGCGTCGAGCGGCGCGAGGTTCACGCAGCCGTGGCTCTTCGTGCGGCCGAAGCGGTTGTGCCAGAAGGCCGAGTGCAGCGCATAGGCGAGCTGGAAATACATGACATAAGGCACGTCCTCGATGGAGTACGGGCCATCGACGGCGCTGTCGCCGTCCATCGTCGTCGCGACGTGCTTGCTCGTGATGCGGTAGTCCCCGGGCGGCGTGCGGCGGTCGAGCTCCGGGTCGCCGGGCACCATGATGCGCCCCGTCGAGACGAGCGTGGCGTAGACGGGCCGCGCGCCCTCGTAGGCGACGAGCGTCTGCTGCGCGAGGTCGACGTCGATCCACTTCTCGTCGGCGGCGAGCCCCGCGGGGAGCTCCGTCGCCGTCGTCACGTAGCGCACCTCGCGCCGCTTGATGTAGCGCTCGCCCTCGAGGGCGACGTACTCGTCGTCGCGGATCGTCTCCGTGCCCGTCGCGCGGAAGAAGTCGTGAAACGCGGCCTGCCCCGCGCGGCGCAGGCGGCCGTCCGGCCCCTTGCGATAGGTGCTCGCGCGCTCGACGACGACCCACGCGGCGGGCAGCGCGACCTCGGTGCCGTCGATCACCTTCCCGCGGAACGACGGCCAGCGCACCTTCGCGAGGCGGTCGTGGGGCACGTAGCCGTTCGACAGCGTTCGCCAATACCGTCGCTGGCGAATCCGCACATCGCGGTCGAGGCTGAGATAGAAGCCCTTCACGAGCCGCCGGAGCAGCGCGCTGTCCTCCTCGCCGCGCAGCGAGGCGAGCGTCGGCGGCCCGCCCGCATCGACGGGCTCGGTCGGCGCATTCGCCTCCGCGATCGCCTGCATCGCCGCCGTGCCCGCACCGCTCGGCGCCGCTTCGGCCGGCGCCCCCGCGCCCTCCCCCGCAGCTCGCTCGCTCGGGGCCGCAGCGCCCTCGCCCGCACCGACCGCACTCGCCGCTTCGGCCCCAGCGCCCTCAGCGCCCGCCGCGCCCTCACCACCTGCAGCGCCCGCCCCCTCCGCCGCGACGCCCCCATCCGGCAGGCTCCGCGCCCGGGATGCGATAGCCCTCGAACTCCGCGGCCTCTTCATCCGTCGGCAGGCGCCGGTACATCGCCGTGTTGTTGCGGCGGTTGATGCCGTATTCGTAGGGCAGCGGCGCCTCGCGGTCCGCGGCCGTGGGCGGGCGCTCGGGCGGCCTGCGCCCCTGGAACGCGACCACATCGCGCACGTTGCACACGAAGCCGCCGCTCTCGAGCTCCCAGAACCCCGCGAGACACCCCGGCTTCCCGCGCTCGAGCGGCACGCTGTTCTTCGCCCGCGCGATCGTCCCGCCGCGCAGATAACCCTGCCGAAACGAGTCGTTGTCCGGCGCGACCCGCACGTTGACCACGAAGCGCTTCGCATAGAGCCGCGGCGGCGGCCCCGCATCCACGGGCTCGGCAGCCGCCCCCACGCCGCCATCCGCGACCTGCGCCCCGCGCCCCGCATCCCGCGGCCCGGCGCCGCCCTCGCCCCCGCCGCCGCACGCAGCGAGCCCGGCCCCGACGCACAGCAGCCCCACGCCGACCACGAGCGAATCACGAAGCCGACGCACGACAGACCTCCTCGGAGAACCCACACCGCGCGCATCCGACGCGCCGCGGGCGCGCGCATCTTTCACGCGTGCGGGGCGGCGTCAACCCTGACC
>CAXNJO010000006.1:0-395405 GCA_964202905.1 Polyangiales bacterium | reverse complement strand
CAGAAATCAGCGTCCTGCGCGGGCGTATACGAAACCGTCGCTCACGGCGACCGCGCCGAACCAAGTTTGGACATGGGACATCACGAAGCTCGCGACGGTGCAGAAGGGAGTCTTCTTGATGGCGTACGTCATCATCGATCTCTTCAGCCGCTACGTCGTCGGGTGGATGCTCGCGACCAAGGAGTGCAAGCACCTCGCCGCTCAGCTCTTCGCCGAGACCATCGCGCGCCACGGCGTCGAGCCCGGCCTCACCGTCCACGCCGACCGCGGCTCCGCTATGAGGAGCGACACGCTCGCCCAACTGTTCGCATCGCTCGGCGCCTCGACCAGCTTCAGCCGCCCACGCATCTCCGACGACAACCCTTTCAGCGAGGCGCAGTTCAAGACGCTGAAGTACCAGCCCGACTACCCGGGCCTCTTCGAAGGCGAGCTCCACGGTCGAGGCTACCTCCAGGATTTCTTCGGGTGGCACAACGACGAGCACCATCATTCCGGCCTCGCGCTCTTCACGCCCGCGGACGTCTTCTTCGGGCGCGTCGAAGTCGTCCGCGCCGCGCGACAGGGCGCGCTCGACGCCGCGTACGCAGCGCATCCCGAGCGCTTCCCTCACGGCCCGCCTCGCGTCCCGATGCCGCCCACCGAAGTGCACATCAACCCCATCACTGCAGAAGCCGTCAGCGTCCTTGCAAAGCCGTCCAACGACGTCGCCATGCAGACCGTCGTGTCCGAGTTCTCGAGCACGTCTCGTGCGCTCGTGGACCCGCCCACGACGAGTGCTCCACGACTACGCGGCACGTCGCCCGTCGCCTCGAACGCAACATAGATTTCTCATGTCCACTGTCTCAAACGCATTGACACGTTCCGTCGCGAGCTTCGTGATGTCCCATGTCCAAACTTGGTTCGGCGCGGTCGCCGTGAGCGACGGTTTCGTATACGCTCGCGCAGGACGCTGATTTCTGCGCTCGCCCGTCTCGCCCGCGGCGGCGAGCACGCGGTAAATCGTGCGGATGGACGCGAGATACACGCCTGTGCCGAGCAAGGCCGCGTAGACCTCGGTGGGCGGCTGATCGACGAACTCGGGAAGATGGAGAGTGTCGAGGATGCGCTGGCGCTCGCTGTCGGCGAGACGACGCGGACTCGGCGCACACACTCGGGCCACGAGCGGCCCAATGAAGCGTGGTCGACGGGACCGATAGAGCGTCGCGCGACTCACCTCGAGCGCGTCGCACGCCGCGTTCACCGGCACGAGGTCGTGGTCTCGTTGTTCGACGATGGCCATCAGATCTCCCCGTCGAACTCGGGCAGTGCGATTCCCAGTATCTCGTGCGCTTTTTTTTGGAGGTCGATGAGCGCGTGCGCGACGAGCAGCTTGCGCTGCGTCCGTGCGAGCTCCTTGGTGACCGCGAGCAGCTGCCGGTCCTTCGCGTCGAGCTTGGGCTTGCGACCAGGCTTCTGCGCCGCGAGGCCCGCGATACCACGAACCCCGAGCTGCGTGCGCCACGCGGTCAGGTGCGAGCTGTAGATGCCTTCCTTGCGCAACAGGGCAGCCAGCGCACCTCGCTCGCCGCTGACGACCGCGGCCTCTGCGGCCTTCACAAGACGCAACTTCTCCGACGCCGAGAACCGTCGCCGCGTTGTGGGCGGCACGCTCTCCAGCGATGCTCCGCTCGCGCCGAGCTCACGCTCTTTGATGAGACTTTCAGGACGAGGAACTGGGGCACGCTTGGGCATTCTCGGTGAACCATTCTCCGCCCATCAGGACAAACATATCGAGGGAAAGCTGTCTCACGCGACGTTGGCACAGGGGCACGCTTGGGCATTCTCGGTGAACCATTCTCCGCCCATCAGGACAAACATATCGAGGGACAGCTGTCTCACGCGACGTTGGCACAGAGGGGTTGCGATCTTCGCGCGCGCGTTCGTCTCCACCGCGTCGGCCTCGCGCTGCTCATCGGCCGCAAGCTGCGCCGCCGCCTCGTTGTCTCGTCGATACCTCTCCATGGCGCGCTCGCGAGTCGCCGCGGCCCTGTCGGGTACCATCGCTTCCACAAGCGCAGCGTTCGCTTCGTCGGCAGCCTTGGCAGTACGATTCACGGTCGCCTCTGCGGCTTGTTCAGCTGCTTGCGCTCGGGCGACCAAGGCTGCGCCGCGTCGTGCGTCGCGCATGTCTTCAGCAGCCCGCTCCGCAGCCATCACGCCCTCCGTTGCTCGCTGGCAACTCGGCGAGGGGGCGCGCGTCGATGAGCGAGGGCAGGGCGGCGATCCATCGGCTCCGGCGGGCGTTGGCGCGCTCCAGCGCGGTGCTCAGCACCTCGTCCGGCCCCGACCGCAACGCTTCGCCCAGCGCGTAGGCGGCGAGCACGAGGTCCCCGATGCAGCGGCGAGCTTCACCCCGGACGAAACCGAGCGGCGCGGCGGGCACCGACCCGAGCAGCTCCGCCCCCACCTGGGCGAAGCCGTCCCGGTCGACGAGGCGGGAGGGCTCGTCGCTCGGCATCTCCACGAAGACGAGCTGGCGAGGTTCGTCGCGCCACATGCACTCCCAGACGTGCGCCCCCGGGCGAGGGGAACGCCGCGAGATCACCCCATGGCCGGTGAGCTGGCAGTACACGGCGGCCTCGGCTTCGGAGCGGACGACGATCACGGGGCGCCCCGTAACGGACCGAGGGCCGCCCGCCATCGGCCGGCCTCCGCGTCGGCCTCCGCGCGCACCCGAAATCGACGCTCGAAACCGGGGAGCGCCCGCCCGGAGAGGGAGAGCTCCACCACGTAGGACGGGGCGTGCCGGAAGGAGTCCTCGCGCACCACCACGTCGCGGACCTCCCTCACCGGCACCTCCGTGCGGCGCGGCCAGAGCCAGCCCTGACGCGCAGTGACGACGCCGTCGTGCACGTAGCCCTGCATGTCGACCTCGCGCTGGGCACAGAGGGCGACGAAGACCACGGCGGACACGAGCGTGGCCAACGAGAGTCCGCCGCCGCGGAGGGCGGTGAACAGGCCGCCCCCGGCCACGGGCACCACCACGAGGAAGGGCAGCGAGAAGAGCAGGTCGGTGACCCCGGGACTCGCGGCCGGGACGAGGATGACGCCCTTGCCCTCCACTCCCGAAAGCCACCAGGCCTGCGCCACGAGCGCCAGCGCCCAGAGGCCCAGCGTGGCGGCGCCGAGCAGCATGCCGAAGGCGGTGGCGCCGTCCATCGTGCGGGAGGGACGGCCGATGGGGACGAAGTAGCCCACCGCCACCACCACGAAGGATCAGCAGCACACACACGAGCGGAGCCGGCGCGGGTCCGAGGCGGGAGAACACGCTCCAAGCTATACCGCGCCCATGCAACTAGCCTCCGCACACGCCGCGGTGATCGCCCAACCGCGCGCCGATGCGCCTCGCGAACGCTTCGCCGATCTGGTCGCTTCCACCGAGCCGGCCACCGCCGCGTTCGTGCGGGCGCAGCTCGCGGTCGCGGCCAAGCGCCGGGCCGCCGGCCGTCGCGACCGCGCGGTGGAAGCGCTGGCGATCCGCTGCCTCGCGCCTCCCCCCGAGCAAGACGCCCGCGGGACGGGCGTGGTCACCCGGCTGCTCGGCAGCAGCGTGCCAGCCTCGCTCCAGCGCATGGCCTGGGGACGCGGTTTCCTGGAGCGGCTCACCGTGGATGCGGTCTGGTTCACGCAGCGTGGGCCGGAGCTCATGGCGCTGGCGCCCATCGTCGACGTCACCGTGCACCTCAGCCCCTGCGACCCCGAGGAGCTCTTCGACTCGCCCGCCTGGACCCACGTGCGCAGCCTGCGCTTCGTGGGCCCGCCGCTGGCCATGCCGGTCATCACCGCGCTGACGCGCTCCCCCTACCTCTCGCGCCTCGCCATGCTCGACCTCTCCTACGCGCGCCTGCCCGAAGCGGCCATCCACCTCGTGGCCGAAGCCGGGGGCCTCGGCGGACTCAAGTACCTCATCGCCGCAGGCAACGGGTTTCCCGACGTGAACCGTAGCGTCGACGAGGAGGATGGCGTGGTCTACGGGGAGAAGGCCAGCCAGTTCGCCGCACAACTCGCCACTCGCCACGGCGCCCGCCCCTGGTTCAACGGCATCCCGAGTGAGCTCGAACCGCACCCCGAGACCTTCGGCTAGGCAGCGGCCCCCCGGCGTCGAAAAAGTGTGGGAGCGGCGCACGATCGCACCAGCCACGGGCTACGATCGGACGCACTGTCCCGGGTGTCTCCATGGCGGTCTCCCTCCAGCGGCGCAAGCAGAGCGCGTAGGCCATCCGAACGCCCTCCGCGCCGCGTCTCCATGTGGCAGTCCCCGCTCCATGCACCGGTGAACCCTACGCGAGGGTGCTCCGAAGCACAATCTCGGCGTCGATGCGGGTCCTCTGGACGGTCTTCGGCGACGCGGGAGCCCTCGCTTTCGGCCGCCTTTCACGCGCTAGGCGCACGTCTCCCTTGCCGCGCTCTGCGCAGCCGCTCAGGTCGTCGAGCTCACTTGAAGACAAGGCGCAGCTGCCCGTGCGGGGACACCGGCAGCTCGGCGATGGGTGGCGCTCTCGGCGGCGCTCTCGCGTAGCCGCGCTCGCCGAGCACGCGCGACACGTCGTCGGGCTTCTTGGCGATCTCGACGATCCGTAACCGGCCGCTGCATTTCTGGCACTTCAGCACGTCCACCGCGAACACGCGCTGAAGCAGCCACGGCCATGGGTGCCTCGACGGCTCGGCTGTCTTCTTCGAGGCGCTCTTCGCGGACGTCGTCGGCTCGTCCGCCTCGTCGAACAGCGGGAGCTGCTTCGGCGACTCAGGCGGTGCGGCGGCCTTCTTCGGGACCACCTCGGCACGGAGCGACGAGTGCCCCGCGAGCACGCCGAGGTAGCGCATCAAATGGAACCGCGGAGGCGGCACCAGCGCGCACAACCGCGCGATGAAGTCCTCGGGCGACAGCACCACGCCGTGTGTCCCATCGCGCCACGCCTTCTTGAACCGGTACACGACCTGCCCGTCGTCGCGCAGCGAGAGCCGGTCGAGCGCCAGCGGAGGCCGCGCCATGTAGCGCAGAACGTGCTCGAGTCGCTGCCGATCACGGCCGTCGATCGCCACCTCCGCGTGCACGTTCACGCCGCCATATTCTGCGAGCGCGCGCGCCTCTTGGCGCACCGCGCGCACAGGCTGCACGAGCTTCAGCGTCCTTTGCCCCGCGCTCTCGCCGAGGAGCTGCACGTCGCCGGCAGACGCCGCGTAGCAGGACGCCAGCACCGGCTGATCGTGCGTCAGCTCCGCGGGCTCATCGCCGAGGCCGTCGAGCGTGCGACCGTGCGCGAGCAGCACCTTCTGGATCCGCGCGTGCGTCCACCGCGCGACCTGCTCGACCTCCGCGAACGTCGGCATGCCGAGCGCGTGGAACGCGAGCGCGCCGCTCGAAGCGCGCAGGTAGACGCCATCGAGAAACAGCGAGTGGGCGTGGACATTGAGCCTCAACGCCGAGTCCGAGCGCTGCACGAACGTCACCGCGCCGACGTGAGCGTCGTCCACGCTCGGCAGCCCCAGACGCGCCTTCGCGCGGTGCCGGAGCGAGCGCGACACCGCGCCCGTGAACGCCGTCATCACCTCTGCGCAGAGCGTCCGGTCATAGCCGAGCAGCACGCGCAATCGCCACGGGAGCGAGCACACCCACTGCCGCGCCGGCACCTCGGGGAACACGTCGTCCACGAGGTGCGCGGCGGCGTCGTTCATTCGGCGGGCGACGCACGACGGGCAGAATCCCCTGCGCTTACACGAGAACGCGACGACGAGATCCTCGCCGCACACCCCGCAGCGCAAGTGAATCAGGCCATGCTCGAGCAATCCGCAGCGTAGATACTCGTCCAGCTCCCGCACCACGAACCGCGGCAGCCCGCCCGCCTCCTCCGCGCGCTCGAGGAACGCAGGCCAATGCGCGCGCACCACGCGGTGTAGTTCCGTCTCCTCGGGACGCCGCCGCGCATAGCCGTCGGCGCGAGGAGCGTGAGCAAGAGCGGCACGTGCAGTGCCAACGGCAACGGCGGACACTGCCGCTCATCGGCCGATCCCCGCGACAAGTGCGTGCCCATGCCCGACCTCAGCCGCGCAGCGCGCTCCCCCTCATCGCCTCAAACAGCGGAGGGCGGGTGACGAGCGGAGTACCCGTGCGCTCGATGAGCGACGCCTGCCCAGCGCATTCCGACATCGGGGGGACGAGCGGCGCGCTCGTGTTCGGCAGCTCGCGCAGCAGGCGCGCGACGAGCCGACCCATGCTGTCGAGGCCGGAGAGCATGAAGACGGTGGGCGACACAGGAGCAAAGGTCGCTCGCGCCACGGTCACGACGACGCGACTCGCATCGAGGCACGCCGCGGCCTCGCCCTCCGCAGGCTGCGAATCACGGCACCCTCTGTGCCAACGTCGCGTGAGACAGCTGTCCCTCGATATGTTTGTCCTGATGGGCGGAGAATGGTTCACCGAGAATGCCCAAGCGTGCCCCAGTTCCTCGTCCTGAAAGTCTCATCAAAGAGCGTGAGCTCGGCGCGAGCGGAGCATCGCTGGAGAGCGTGCCGCCCACAACGCGGCGACGGTTCTCGGCGTCGGAGAAGTTGCGTCTTGTGAAGGCCGCAGAGGCCGCGGTCGTCAGCGGCGAGCGAGGTGCGCTGGCTGCCCTGTTGCGCAAGGAAGGCATCTACAGCTCGCACCTGACCGCGTGGCGCACGCAGCTCGGGGTTCGTGGTATCGCGGGCCTCGCGGCGCAGAAGCCTGGTCGCAAGCCCAAGCTCGACGCGAAGGACCGGCAGCTGCTCGCGGTCACCAAGGAGCTCGCACGGACGCAGCGCAAGCTGCTCGTCGCGCACGCGCTCATCGACCTCCAAAAAAAAGCGCACGAGATACTGGGAATCGCACTGCCCGAGTTCGACGGGGAGATCTGATGGCCATCGTCGAACAACGAGACCACGACCTCGTGCCGGTGAACGCGGCGTGCGACGCGCTCGAGGTGAGTCGCGCGACGCTCTATCGGTCCCGTCGACCACGCTTCATTGGGCCGCTCGTGGCCCGAGTGTGTGCGCCGAGTCCGCGTCGTCTCGCCGACAGCGAGCGCCAGCGCATCCTCGACACTCTCCATCTTCCCGAGTTCGTCGATCAGCCGCCCACCGAGGTCTACGCGGCCTTGCTCGGCACAGGCGTGTATCTCGCGTCCATCCGCACGATTTACCGCGTGCTCGCCGCCGCGGGCGAGACGGGCGAGCGCAGAAATCAGCGTCCTGCGCGAGCGTATACGAAACCGTCGCTCACGGCGACCGCGCCGAACCAAGTTTGGACATGGGACATCACGAAGCTCGCGACGGTGCAGAAGGGAGTCTTCTTGATGGCGTACGTCATCATCGATCTCTTCAGCCGCTACGTCGTCGGGTGGATGCTCGCGACCAAGGAGTGCAAGCACCTCGCCGCTCAGCTCTTCGCCGAGACCATCGCGCGCCACGGCGTCGAGCCCGGCCTCACCGTCCACGCCGACCGCGGCTCCGCTATGAGGAGCGACACGCTCGCCCAACTGTTCGCATCGCTCGGCGCCTCGACCAGCTTCAGCCGCCCACGCATCTCCGACGACAACCCTTTCAGCGAGGCGCAGTTCAAGACGCTGAAGTACCAGCCCGACTACCCGGGCCTCTTCGAAGGCGAGCTCCACGGTCGAGGCTACCTCCAGGATTTCTTCGGGTGGCACAACGACGAGCACCATCATTCCGGCCTCGCGCTCTTCACGCCCGCGGACGTCTTCTTCGGGCGCGTCGAAGTCGTCCGCGCCGCGCGACAGGGCGCGCTCGACGCCGCGTACGCAGCGCATCCCGAGCGCTTCCCTCACGGCCCGCCTCGCGTCCCGATGCCGCCCACCGAAGTGCACATCAACCCGATCACTGCAGAAGCCGTCAGCGTCCTTGCAAAGCCGTCCAACGACGTCGCCATGCAGACCGTCGTGTCCGAGTTCTCGAGCACGTCTCGTGCGCTCGTGGACCCGCCCACGACGAGTGCCCCACGACTACGCGGCACGTCGCCCATCGCCTCGAACGCAACATAGATTTCTCATGTCCACTGTCTCAAACGCATTGACACGTTCCGAAACTCGCTCTGCCAAGGTTCAAGGTCAAGCGAATACGCTGACCCTACAACAGGGGCTCTTGTGTTGCGGTGGTGAAGCGCGCGCGTCCTCGTGCGCACCCTCCTCGCCTATCTGGCCGCCGGCAAGGCTCCCGAAGAGATCGACGCAGACTTCCCGAGCGTCTCACCGGACGCGCTTCGGGCCGTCCTCGCGTTCGCCACCGCGCCGCCCAGCAAGGTGCGGGTCACGCGCCCGGCCGGCGCGTGAGGCGCGCGACGTCGACGGCGCGACCGGCGGCAGCGCGTCCCACAGGTGCTCGAGCTCGAGCGGCCCCGCGTCGATGGGCTCGGGGTGCGCATGGGCGCGGCAGGCTCGGCCTCGATCGCGTCCGAAATGGGCTACCTTCGCGGGATGCTCTCCCGCGACATCATCGTCGAAGATCCCGCGATCTGTGGCGGTCAGCCGATCGTCCGAGGGACGCGCGTCCTCGTACGCACCCTCCTCGCCTATCTGGCCGCCGGCAAGGCTCCCGAAGAGATCGACGCAGACTTCCCGAGCGTCTCACCGGACGCGCTTCGGGCGGTCATCGCGTTTCGCTTCGGCAACGAGGGCAGCGCGACGCTGCCTTGAGAATCTGGGCTTGCGCGCGCGCGCCGGGCGTTCACACCTGCGGCCGTGCGCACGGTACCCGCCTCTCTGATCCTCTCGCTGTCGCTCTCGATGTCACTCGCCGCTTGCGGCGACGACGACGCCTCACCCGCCCGCGACGGGGGGCCCGTGGATGCCGGAGCGCTCGATGCCGCGCCCGACGCGAGCGCGACCCCGGGCGAGCTCGCCCGCGACTTCTGCGGGCCGCTCGCCGACTTCGTCTGCACGTCGGCGGCGGACTGCGGCTGTGGCGCGATGGTCCCCGGCGGCGCGCTCGACCATGCCGCGTGCGTGACCCGCTGGTCGGCCAAGTGCGTGGGCGCGTGGCAGCCCTTCATCACGGCAGGCGCGCAGCTCAGCGCGGGCGCTGCGTCTGCCTGCCTCGAGACCCTCCGAGCGAGGACGCTCCCGTGCGCGCGGCCGGATGGCGCGATCATGTTCGCGGTCTGCGCGCCCTTCGCGATCGAGCCCGTCGGGCTCGACGACGCGTGCGCGACGCCCTATTGCGCGGGCGGCTCGGGCGCATGCGTCAGTGGCACCTGCGTGCCGCGGGGCGAGGTGGGCGCGACGTGCGGCGACATGTTCAGCTGCGCGACGGGGCTCGCGTGCAACGGAGGGGTGTGCACGGCGCTCCTCGACGCCGCGGCGACGTGCGCAGCCGATCTCGACTGCGCGCCGCCGCTCCGCTGTACGGGCGGCGCATGCCGCGCGCTCGGCATCGCGGGCGCGAGCTGCACCGATGCGAGCGAGTGCGCGATCGGGCTCACGTGCACGGCTTCCGCGTGCGCAGCGCCGAGCACTTCGGCGTGCGCGAGCTCGACCGACTGCGGCAACCGCAGCGAGTGCGGCGGCGCGCGCAGCTGCTTGCCGCGCCTGAGCGCTGGGGCCGTGTGCGTTCAGGACGGCGACTGCCAGGCGAGCCTCTACTGCGACGACACCTCGAAGCTGTGCATCGCGCGACCGACCGTCGGCGTGGCGTGCGGCCGCGGCGTGCTCTGCGACGTCGGACTCGGCTGCGACACGGCCGGCGACTGCGCCGCGCTGCCGACGAGCGGGCAGCCCTGCGCGATGGGCGAGCTCGGCCCATCCCTCTGCGCCGACGGACTCGGCTGCATCGACGGCACGTGCGGCGCCCTCCCCGCCGAGGGCGCGCCGTGCGCACTCGACAACCGCTGCGCCGCTGGGCTCGGCTGCGACTTCTCGCCGGCAGGCAGCCTCTGCATCGTCCCGCGCACGGAGGGTGGCTATTGCGAGAGCGACCGCTCGTGCGCCGCCGGCTTCCACTGCGGCCCCGGCAGCTGCACGGCCGATCTGCCGACGGGCTCACCGTGCAGCGTCG
Source organism: Polyangiales bacterium (assembly GCA_964202905.1). Taxonomy (GTDB): domain Bacteria; phylum Myxococcota_A; class Polyangia; order Polyangiales; family JADJQN01; genus CAIUAC01. Next base: position 385,340 of record CAXNJO010000006.1, on the reverse strand, counting down.
GCAACGAGTGCGCGGGCGTCTGCGGCCTCGGCCCGAGCGGCGGGCTCGAGTGTCGCGACGCGCCCGCCGAGGGCGACCCCTGCCTCTTCTCCGACGAGTGCCCCGCCGCGCTCACGTGCGCGACGCCGACGCTCAGCTGCTTGCCGGAGATCTGCCGCGAGCTCTAGGATGAAACGGCCCGTCAAGTCTTGAGATGGCGTCGCGTGCTCGACGCTTGCGCCCACCGATCGGCAACACCAGGGTCCGCCGCATGTCCCTGGTCTCGCTGATCAAAGGGCGCCGCGGTGCGAGCGGCTTCGGCTATGCCTCGACTGCGGAGGAGGTGACCGCCGGGCTCGATCTCAGCGGCAAGACGGTCCTCATTACGGGCGTCAACTCCGGCCTCGGGCAGGAGAGCGCGCGAGTGCTCTCGCTGCGAGGCGCGCGCATCGTCGCGGCCGCGCGCACGCGTGAGAAGGCCGCAGAGGCGTGCAAGGACTTCAAGGGCGAGTCCACCCCGGTCGCGTGCGAGCTCTCGGAGCCGGCGTCGGTGCGCGCGTGCGTCGACGAGGTGAAGAAGCTCGGGTAGCGGCGGCGCGCTGCGCATCGCCAGCGCCACGCGCATCACCATCGCCGCGAGCGGCGAGGTGCGCGCGAACGGCGGCAACGGCGGCAACGGCCTCCCCTCGCGGCAGAACCCGGGCGGCGGCGGCGGCTCCGGCGGCGTCATCTACTCGTCCGCGCCCACGCTTCGAAACGACGGCGGCGTGACCGCCGTCGGTGGCGTGCGCGGCTCTGCGCTCGGCGCGCCTGGCGGTCGCGGTGGGCTCGGCCGCGTGCGCATCTCTGCGCTCGCCGCCGAGTGCACCGGCTCTGGCTCGTTCGCGCCGCCGCTCGGCGCGGCCGGGCTCGAGCGCGGGCTGGGCGGGGGTGTTCATGGAGACCTCATGCAGAAATCTACCGGAGAAAACATACGCCGCTCCGCGCTCAGCGTCGCGACGGCGACGCGCCCCGTTCGCCGCCGCGACGCCCAGCAAGATGCGCCTCACGCGCCCGGCCGGCGCGTGAGGCGCGCTACGTCGACGGCGCGACCGGCGGCAGCGCATCCCACAGGTGCTTGAGCTCGAGCGGCACCGCGTCGAAGGGCTCGGGGTGCGCGACGTCCTCCGCGCCATGGACGCCGAGCCTCAGCCACTTGCCGCGCTCGAGCCGGTAGACCTCGAGCATCCGCGCCGCCGGGTCCACGAGCCACGCGTGGCCGACCCCGTGCTCGGCGTAGATCTCGAGCTTCGGCCCGCGGTCGCGAAACTCGCTCGACGGCGACAGCACCTCGCACACCCAATCGGGCACCACCTCGAAGAACGCCGCGGTCGGCACCTCGGGGAGCCGCGTACGACGCCAGGCCGCGAGGTCGGGGACGAGGACGTTCGGGCCGAGGTGAAGCTCAGGCTCATACAGCAGGATCCAGCCACCGGGCCCGCCGCGGCCCCGATCGAACGGCCCACCGAGCTCGATCCCGAGCCCCGAGGCGACGCGCGTGTGCGGCCCGGCCGGCCGGGGATGCACTTCGAGCGCGCCGTGGATGAGCTCCGCGATCCGATCGGGCGGCGCGTCGAGGAGCTCCGCGTACGTCGCGAGCTTGCGTGCAGCGTCGGCGGCCATGGGGGAGAGGGTAACGCGAAATCGCGAAGTCGCGCCCGCGTGCCCCTCGGTCCCTCTGGAGCCGGCCTCGAAGCCACTGGCCGCGCCCCCCGGCGCGAGGCAGCCGCCGGGAAGCCTGCCGGGGCGTGGAACGCAACCTGCCGGCGCCGCGGGGAAGCCTGCCGGCGCCTCCGGGGAGCCTGCCGGGGCGGGGGACGATGCCTGCCGGCGCCTCCGGGGAGCCTGCCGGGGCGGGGGACGATGCCTGCCGGCGCCTCCGGCGAGCCTGCCGGGGCGGTGGACGATGCCTGCCGGCGCCTCCAGGGAGCCTGCCGGGGCGGACCGGCAGGCCGACCCGGGCGCGTCCGGCGGCCCGGCGACGCGCCCAGCAGGCCTCCCCGCGACCGCTGCGCCCCGTTCGTGCGCGACGTGCGCGCGCCGACGTTCGCGCTTGACATCGGGCAGCGTGGTGTCGGAGCGTTTCTCCGCTGCGATGGCATCGGCGCCGTCGCCTTGGACCTTTCGGGAAGGGGGTTGTGGATGGCGAACCAGAAGAAGCGGCGGACCCTCGCGTCGGCGGGGGTCTCGCTCGAGACCTTGGAGCAGACCACGCAGCGCGCGCTCGACATGCTCATCGCGCTCGGCACCTCGCCGGGGCCCTTCACGCTGATGAGCGCGCGCGGCTACGACGCGGCCGAGCACCGGCGCGGCTGGGCGCTCGTGCAGACGCTCATCGGCGACCCGGCCGAGGAGCGCCGCGAGAAGAACGAGGGCGCGCTCGCCGTCGCCGAGCTCGACAACTGGGACGAGTCGGGCCTGAAGCTCGTCGCCGCGGGGCTGACGCGGCACCCGGAGGTGCGCGCGCGCGTGCTCGCGGGCCTCGCGCCCGTCGAGGGGCCGGGCGCCGTGCTGAACGTCGCCGCCCTGCTCGACCGGCTCGACGCGGAAGAGGACGACGACGCGGGGCGCGCGGCGCTCGAGACGCTGGCCCGGCGCGGGCTCGACGCGGCCGAGCGCAGGCGCCTCCGGGGGCTCGTGCAGGACGCCAAGCGCGCGGCCGAGGCGCTGCCGCCCGACTTCCGCGACGGCCCCGAGTACCTCGAGACGCTCCTCGCGCTGCGCGACTGGTACACGGAGTGGAGCGAGATCGCGCGCCTGACCATCAAGCGCCGCGACTACCTGATCCGCATGGGCCTCGCGGAGCGTCGCAACGGCAGTGGCGGCAACGGCGGCAGTGGCGGCGGCGGCGGCGGCGGCCCGGGCGTCGACGACCCGACGCCCTTCGTCGATCCGCGCGGCGACACGCCGGGCGCGCCCGCTGACCCGGCCCGACCGGGGAGCTGAGTGCCCCTCCCCTTGCGCCTCGGCGCGCGGCGCACCGTGCGGGGCGCGGCGCAGGGCGACTTCACCCTCGACGGCGACGAGCTCGTCACGCACGGCGTGGTCGTCGGCATGACGGGCTCGGGCAAGACGGGGCTCGTCACCGTGCTCGTCGAGGAGGCGCTGCGCGCGGGCGTGCCCGTGCTGCTACTCGACGTGAAGGGCGACCTCGCCAACCTCGCGCTCGCCTTCCCCGGCTTCGACGCCGCGCCGCTCGCGCCGTGGGTCGAGGCCGCGCGCGGGGACGAGGACGGCGTCGCCGACCCGCCGCTCGTCGCGGCCTTCGCGGCGCGGCGCCGGGAGGAGCTCACGCGCTGGGAGATCACGGCGCGCGACCTCGCGGGCTACTGCGCGCGCACGCACGTCCGCGTGATCACGCCCGGCAGCGACGCGGGCGAGCCGCTGCACCTGCTGAGCGCGCTCGAGCGCCGCTCGCCGCGCTGGGACCACGACGTCGACGGCGCGCGCGCCACGCTCGAGGCCGCCGTCTCGATGGTGCTGCGCCTGATGGGCCGCGACGCGGACCCGGCGCAGAGCCGCGCGCACGCCCTGCTCACGGCCATCGCCGAGCGGCGCCACGCGGCGAGGCAGCCGGCGGACCTCGCCGCGCTGCTGCCCGACGTGATCGAGCCGCCCTTCGCGGAGCTCGGCGCGCTCCCCGTCGACGCCTACCTCGGCGCGAAGGCGCGCGCGGAGCTCGCGGCGGACCTCAACACGCTCATCGCCGTCGAGCACGCTCGCGCGCTGGCGGCAGGGCCAGGACCTCGACGTGGGCCGCTGGATGGCGCCCGTCGCGGGGCGCACCCCGGCGACGGTGGTGAGCGTCGCGCACCTCGGGGAGGACGAGCGCATGCTCGCCCTCGGCGTGGTGCTCGAGGAGGCGCTCGCGTGGGTGCGCTCGCTGCCGGGCACCGGGCGCCTGCGCGCGCTGATCGTGTTCGACGAGGTGTACGGCTACCTGCCGCCGCACCCGCACGCGCCGCCGACCAAGCGCCCGCTCGTCGCGCTGATGAAGCAGGCGCGCGCCTTCGGCGTGGGCTGCCTCCTCGCGACGCAGAACCCGATGGACCTCGACTACCGCGCGCTCGGCAACGCCGGCACGTGGATGCTCGGCCGCCTGCAGACCGACGCCGACCGCGCCCGCGTGATCGAGGGCCTCGGCGAGAAGCGCCGCGGCGACGTCGACCAGCTCGTCCAGAAGATCGCCCCGCGCTGGTTCGTGGTGCGCACCGCGGGCCGCAACGCGCTCACGCTCCTGCAGCCGCGCTGGGCCCTGAGCCTGCTGCGCGGCCCGATGACGCTCCGCGAGATCGCGCGGGCGCGGGCAGCGGGATGAGCCCGTCGCTCGGTGGTGAACGCGAGGCGCGCTGTCAGCCGGGCGGGGCGCGGCGCGTCTGGGCACGCATGCGCACGCCTCGCAGGGCGATCGTCATCCCCTGAGGTGGGCGTCTTCGGGTAGGAGGTGGCCCTCCACCTCCTTTGCGCAGTCGCTCGGCATGCTGACGGAGATTCGATGACGAACGACGACTTTGGGGGCTTCTTCGAGGCGGTGACGGGCGTGCCGCCCCATCCGTGGCAGCGCGCGCTCGGCGCGTTCGAGACCTGCGAGGACCGCCTCCTGCGGATCCCCACCGGCTTCGGCAAGACGGCCGGCGTCGTCCTGCCGTGGTTGTTCCGCCGCGTGAAGCGCGGGGATCGGCGCTGGCCCACGCGGCTGCTCTTCGTGCTGCCGATGCGCGTGCTCGCCGAGCAGACGGTCCGGGTCATCGAGGCGTGGATCGCGCAGGCCGGTCTCGACGCGCAGGTCGGCGTGCACCTCGCCATGGGCGGCGTGGACGTCGGTGAGTTCCACCTCCACCCGGAGCGGCCCACGGTGCTCGTGGGGACGCAGGACATGTAACTCTCCCGCGCGCTGATGCGCGGGTTCGCCAGCGGACGCGCGCGCTGGCCCGTGGACTTCGGCCTCGTGCACCACGACACGCTCTGGATCCTCGACGAGGTCCAGCTGATGGATGTGGGCCTCGCCACGACCTCGCAGCTCGCCGCCCTGCGGGCGGGGCATCCTTCGCTGCGGCGGGCGTTCTCGTGGTGGATGAGCGCGACGCTCCAGCCAGGCTGGCTCGCCACCTTCGACGCGCGCGGGCGTGTCCCCGCGCTCGCCGACTCGATGCTGACGATCCCCGCGGAGGCCCGGACGGGTGCGCTCTTCGACGTCCGCAAGCAGCTCACCCGGCGCGAGGACGTCACCACGCCCGAGGAGGTCGCGGGCCTCGCCGCCGAACGTCACGCCGGCCGCTCGCTGACGCTCGTCGTCGCGAACACCGTCGATCGCGCCGTCGCGATCGCGGCCGCGCTCGAAGAGCGCTTCACCGTCACGACGGGGAGCGGGAAGAACAAGGCCCGCGCGCGGCGGGCAGACGCCCCCGAGGTGCGCCTCGTGCACTCGCGGTTCCGCGGCCACGAGCGCGCCCGCTGGGACTTCCTCTCGCGCGCCGCGTGCGCGACCGCAGCGCTGCCCGAGCACGGCCGGATCGTCGTCGCGACCCAGGTGGTGGAGGCGGGCGTGGACGTGTCGGCCGCCACGCTCGTCACCGACCTCGCGCCGTGGCCGAGCCTCGTCCAGCGTTTCGGGCGTTGCGCGCGCTACGCCGGGGAGTCGGGCGCGCTCTTCGTCGTCGGTGCGGCAGCGGGCAAGCCCCTCGAGAAGCTCGCGGGGCCGTACGAGGTCGCGGACCTCGAGGCGTCGGACCGCACGGTGACGCTCCTCGGCGAGGACGGCGCCCCGCGCGCGATCGAGGCGCTCGAGGGCGCCCTCGACGACGCGCAGCGCGCCGCGCTCTACCGCTACGAGCCGTTCCACATCCTCCGCCAGACCGATCTCGAGGAGCTCTTCGACACGAGCAAGGACCTCTCGGGCGGCGACGTCGACCCGAGCCGCTTCATCCGCTCCGGCGAGGAGCGCGACGTGACGGTGCTGTGGCGATCCGTCTCCGTCGCAGGCCCCATCGACGACACCGACGACGACCCGAACGCCCCGGAGGCCGCGTCGGCCGCGCGTCGGCCACGGAGCCGCGCGCTCGAGCTCTCCGAGCAGCCCCTCGCCGCGCGCGACGAGCTGTGCCGGGTGCCCGTGGGGCAGGCGCGGGAGTGGCTCGAGGGCCTCGCGCGCTTCTGGACGCTCGACTACCTCGACGGGCAGTGGCAGGCGGGCACGCGCCCGACCGCGCGCCGCATCCGGCCCGGCGACGTGGTGCTCGTGGAGGCGGCCGAGGGCGGCTACACGACGCGGCTCGGCTTCGACGCGAAGAGCAAGGCGCCGGTCGAGCCCGTGGACGCCCCGGAGCGCGTCGCGGCGGCCGTCGCCGCGTTCGACCGCGCCGCGGCGAGCGAGGGGAGCGACGCGCAGTCCGAGCTCGGCTACCAGACCATCGCCACGCATGGCCGCGCCGTGGGTGACGAGGTCGCCCGCATCGCGACCGAGCTCGGCCTCGACGCGCGGGTGGCGGCGCTGCTCGCGCTCGCGGGTCGCTGGCACGACGTGGGCAAGGCGCACCCCGTGTTCCAGCGGGCCATCGGCAGCGACGCGGGCGAGCGCCCCGAGCGCGGAGATCTGGCGAAGGCGCCGCCTTCGGCGTGGCGCCGCCCGGCCTACCCGGAGCGACCGGGGTTTCGGCACGAGCTCGCGAGCCTGCTCGCGCTCTACGGCACGGTCGCGCGGGCGCGGCCCGATCACCCCGCGCTGGTGGTCGACCTCGCCGCGCTCGCCGCGACGCACGACGAGGGCCCGCCGATCGAGCCGCTCCCGCCGGATCACCCGCTCGCGGCCGAGCTGTGCGCGCTCGCACCGGACGAGCTCGATCTCGTCGCGTGGTGCGTGCTCACCCACCACGGCAAGGTGCGGTGCACGCTGGGCTCGACGCTCAAGGACCAGTCGCTGCGCCCGGAGGAGCAGCGCGTCCACGGCGTGCGGGAGGGCGATGTGATGCCGGCGGTGCGCGTGGCGACGGGCGAGGCGTCCTGCGTGCTCCCGGACACGCGCCTCGACCTCGCGCTCGCGCGGCTCGGGCTCGGCGCGCGCTACGGGCGGTCGTGGGCGGAGCGCGTCGCGGATCTGCGCGCGCAGCACGGCCCCTTCGTCCTCACCTATCTGGAAGCCCTGCTGCGCGCGGCGGACGTGCGCGCCTCGATGCGCGTGGGCGACGACCCGCTGCTCGCCGGCGACGCGAAGGAGCACGCATGACCTCGCACGTTCACGTCCTCGCGGGCTGCGCGCCGACGCCGCTCGCCCACTACCTGAAGAGCCTCGCCGTGCTGCGCCTCGTCGCCGAGCAGGCGGACCCGAAGGCGCGCGGCTGGTTCGAGGGCGATGTGTTCCGCCTCGCGACGACCCTCGACCGCGAGGCGCTGGTGTCGTTCTTCCTCGACACCTACGCGCCGACGCCGCTGGTCGCGCCCTGGAATGGCGGGAGCGGCTTCTACCCCAAGGACAACAAGACCGGCGTCGACGCCGTCGCGTCGTCGGCGGTGCCCCGCTTCGGGCCGTACGCCGAGGCGATCGCCGTGTGCAGGCGGCTGGTCGGCAACCTGGAGGAGGCCCCGAAGGAGCAGCCGAAGTTCGCGCTCCAGGCGGCGTGCCGCCGCGAGCTCGGCGACCGCGCCGTGGGCTGGATGGCCGCGGCCGTGGTGCTCGCCGAATCGCCGTCGGACAAGCCGCGCTATCCGGCGCTGCTCGGCACGGGCGGGAACGACGGGCGGCTCGACTTCACCAACAACTTCATGCAGCGCCTCGTCGAACTGCTCGATCCCGCGACCGGGGGCGCGCGCCCCGAAGCGCGGGGCCTCTTGGAGAGCGCGCTCTTCGGGCAGGCGCAGCAGGGCCTCACCGCGAGCGCGATCGGCCAGTTCCACCCGGGGGCCGCGGGCGGCTTCAACGCCACGAGCGCGGGCTTCGGCTCGGACTCGCTCGTCAACACCTGGGACTTCGTGCTGATGCTCGAGGGCACGCTCGTGCTCGGCGTGTCCGCGAGCCGCCAGCTCGAGCGCGACGCGCAGGAGATCCAGGCGGCGGCGCCGTTCGCGGTGCGCTCGAGCGCCGCGGGCTACGGCAGCGCGGCGGGCTCGGATCCGTCGAGCCGCGGCGAGCAGTGGATGCCGCTCTGGGATCGACCGGCGACGCTCGCCGAGGTGCGCGGGCTCTTCGCCGAGGGGCGCATGCAGCTCGGCCGGAGCGTGGCGCGCGGCACGCTCGACGCGGCCCGCGCCGTCGCGGGGCTGGGCGTCGCGCGCGGGATTCGCGCCTTCGAGCGCTTCGGCTTCTTCGAGCGAAACGGGCAGGCGAACCTCGCCGTGCCGCTCGGCCGCTTCGAGGTGACGCCGCGGCCCGACGTGCGCCTGCTCGACGAGATCGACGAGTGGGTCGAGGCGCTGCGCCGCAGCGCCAACGAAGACACCGCGCCCGCGTCGATCGGGCGCGCGGCCCGGCAGCTCGACGCCGCCATGCTCGACGTCGCGCAGCGCCCGACCTCGCTCGGTTGGCAGCGCCTGCTCGCGGCGCTCGGCGTGGCCGAGGCGAGCCTGCTCGCGGGGCCGCGCTTCGCCGTGAAGCGGCGGGTGCGGCCGATCCCGCCGCTGTCGCCGCGCTGGCTCGAGGTGATCGACGACGGCACCCCGGAGGTGCGCCTCGCGGCGGCCATCGCGTCGCAGCAGGCCCCGCGCGAGCACGCGGAGTTGGGTCCCCTCCGCGTGCACCTGATGCCGCTCGACGAAGACCGTGGATTCAAGCTGCTGGCCGCGGGGAGCGAGACGCTGCGCTCGGACCCGCGCGTGGTGATGCGGGAGCTGGAGCTCGTGCCGGACCTCGCGGCGGTGGTGACGCGCAGGCTGGTCGACGCGCACCGCGCCGGCGCCGACCGCCTGCCGCTCGTCGGGAAGGTCCACGCGCCGCTCGCCGACGTGGAGGCGTTCGTGCTCGGCGAGGTCGAGGACGCGCGCGTGCTCGCGCTGCTGCGACCGCTCACCGCGCTGCGATGGCTGGACGCGGACGTCCGCGAGCAGGCGGCGCGTTGGCATCGGCAGGCCGCCCGTCCGCGCGTGCCGCTCGCGAGCCACGCCGTGTTCCGCGCGGCCTACCGCACGGCCGACGTCGAGGGCGCGCGCCAGACGACGCTCGACGCCACGATCGTCGCGCTGCTGCGCGCGGGTCGGCTCGCGGATGCGGCGCGCGCCGCCCTCGCGCGCCTGACGGCGCAGGGGCTCCGGCCGCGTCTCGGCCGTCTCGTCGGCTCGCCCGAGCTCGCGCGTCGCCTCGCCGCCTCGCTCGCCATTCCGCTCACGGCTGCCGACCAGCAGCGCGCAGTCGACATCGTTTGCAAGCCGGGCGCTCTGGAAGAGCACTCGAAGAACGGAGATGCCTCGTGACCCTCGATCTCAATGCCCTCCTCGGTTCCCACGCTCCTTCTCGCTTCCTCGTCGAGGCGGACCTGCGTCCCGTTCAAGGCGCACGGTTCCAGCCGACGGGTTTCCCCGATCTGGGAGCGGCCCTGTTCGAGACGGCGGAGGGGCCGTGCCTCCTCGTCGAGAGCGCGCAGTCGATGGCGAATCGGCTCGAGGCGGTGTGCTGGGACCGCAACGCCCACGAACTCGTCCCGGCGCTGAAGGGGCTGAGCTACGTCCGCGTGACCGACGACGCCGGGGCGTTCCGCACCAGCTCCGTGATCGAGGCGCACCGCATCAACTCGCCGTACATCCTCGAGGGCCGGGACAGCGCGCTCATGAAGAAGCTCGCGGAGGAGGTCGCGTCGTTCGAGGAGCGCGGCGTGGATCGGCCCACGGTGGCGAAGATCCTCGCGCGCTACGACCTCAGCGCGCTGATCCACGGCGTGTTCCTCGCGAAGAAGGAGCTCGCCGGCGGGCGCATCCGCGTCGAGCGCGCGCTGTCGTCGTTCATCGAGGCGCGGGGCGTGCGCATGGCCGCCTCGGGCGGCGTGAAGAACGACCACATCAACCCGAGCGGGCAGGCGAAGGACGGCTTCGGCAACGTGCCGTTCCAGCGCGAGGAGTTCACGGCCGAGCGGATCACCGCGTTCTTCTCGCTCGATCTCGCGCAGATCCGCGCCTACGGCCTCGGCGCCAGCGCCGAGCGCCTGCTCGTCGGGCTCGCGCTCTTCAAGGTGCGCGCGCTGCTCGACGGTGGGTTGCGGCTGCGCACGGCGTGCGACCTCGAGTTGAAGGATCTCCGCGTGACCCGGCCCACGGGCTTCGAGCTGCCTTCGCTCGCGGCGCTCGCGGAGGCGCTCCCGGGCCTCATCCGGGAGAACCAGCCCCTGTTCGCCTCGCCCGACGGAATCACGTCGGTCGTCTTCAAGGCGTGATGCTGCGCCTCGAAGCGAACTTCCTCACGGGGCGCTACCACGCGACGCCGTGGGGCAGGCACGTCAACGAAGGCGTCGTCGAGTGGCCGCCGAGCCCGTGGCGCGTGCTCCGCGCGCTCCTCGCGGCGGGCTTCACGAAGCTCGCCTGGCGCGAGCCACCGCCCGACGCGCGCAGGCTCTTCGAGCAGCTCGCGGCCAGCCCGCCGACGTACTGGCTCCCGCCCGCGAGCGCTGCGCACACGCGGCACTACATGCCGGCCAACGAGGGGCGCAAGGTCCGCAGCGACAAGATCCTCGACGCGTTCGCGGATGTGGGGCGCACGAGCGAGCTCGGGATCGTGTGGGACGTCGCGCTCGACGACGCGAGCCTCGCGCTCGTCGAGCAGCTCGCGGGCGGCGTCGCGTACCTCGGGCGCGCGGAGTCGTGGGCCGAGCTGCGCCGCGTCGACGAGACCCGCGAGCGTGGTCGGATGCGCTGCGCGGTCAGCGATGTGCCCGTCCTCGGCCACGAGCGGATCCCGCTGCTCGCGCCCACCGACGCGGACGCCTACGCGGCCTGGAGAGACGGCGAGCTCGGCCGCGCGCGCGACGTCTCGCGCGAGAAGGCCAGGCTCGCAGCGGCCGCGAAGGGGAAGAAGGCGCCCACGAAGCTCTCTGCCAAGGACGAGGCGCGCCTCGAGGCGCCCTATCCAACGACGCTCGTGGAGGCGCTGCAGGTCGAAACGGGCGACCTGCGGAGCTTCGGCTGGAGTCAGCCGCCCGGGAGTCGATGGCTGTCGTACTGGCGCCCGGCCGAGGCCCTCTCGGCGCGGAGTCCGGTGGGCAGCGCGCGGAGCACGCGGGAGTCGCCGACGCTCGCGCTGCTGGCGCTGGCTTCCGACACGCGCCACGGCAACCGGCTGCCTTCGTTCTCCGATGCGTTGCTGCGGCTGGAGAGCCTCCACGACGCGCTCGTGAAGCGCTCGGACACCGGGCACGGGAGCTCCTGGTGCTTCACGGGGGCTCCGCGCGACGGGCACAACGCGCGTGACGCGGGCCACCGCCACGCCGAGCTCCTGCCGCTCGCGCTCGACGCCGGCGGCGCACGCGACGCCAGCGGGCGGGAGGAGCGGCGGATCGACCACGTGCTCGTCCACTGCAAGGGCGGCTTCGACGCCGACGCGCTCCACGCGCTGAGGACGGTGACGTCGAGCTACACGAAGAACCACACCTACTTCGTCACGCTCGTCGGACTCGCGGGCGATCTCCACGCGGGAGCGAAGGCGCGCCAGGCCGAGCTCGCCGAACTGGCGAAGACGGTCCCGGTCGTCGCCGCGTCGGCGCGCTGGGTCTCCTCGACGCCCTTCGTGCCGCCTCGCCATCTCAAGCGCCGCGGTCGGAACGACCTCGCGGGCCAGGTGCGCGCCGAGCTCGCGAGCCGCGGCTTCGAGGGCGTCGACGACGTGCAGGTCGAGGTCGAGGTGCTGGACGACGCGCGGCAGCCGACGTGGGTCGACGCGGCGGGCCTCCCCACACCCTCACCGCGCTACCGCACGCACCGACGCGAGCGCCTGGACCCGCAACGACAGCCGCCGCAGCGGGTCGGCTACCACCTGCGCCTCACGTTCGGGGAGGCCGTGCGCGGGCCGCTGGCGCTCGGCTACGCGAGCCACTTCGGGCTCGGGCTCTTCGAGCCCGAGATGACGCGGACGCGAGCGCGCCCACGTCGCGCACGGAAGCGCGTGAATGAACACGCTGCGCTCTCTGGTTCCCGGCATGCTCCCCGCCCATCCCCGTCGACACGCCTCCCCTGCTAGTGTCGCCCCATGACCGACGCGCCACGAGAGCGCGCGACGCGCGCGGATTTGGAGGCGCTGCCGGAGAGCGTCGTCGGCGAGCTGATCGTCGGGGTATTGCACACGTTTCCGCGGCCGCGGCCGCGGCATGCGCGTGCGGCGTCGGGGCTCGGCGGGGACCTCGTCGGTCCGTACGATCGGGGGCGGGGCGGACCGGGCGGCTGGTGGATTCTGGACGAGCCCGGCGTGGCGCTCGCGGCGCTCGACATCGAGGAGATCGTGCCCGACCTCGGTGGATGGCGCCGGGAGCGTCTGCCCGCGCTGCCCGAGGGGAGCATCACGCTCGCCCCGGATTGGGTGTGCGAGGTGCTCTCCCCGACGACGCGCGCCCACGATCTGAAGCGGAAGCGGCCGCTCTACGCGCAAGCCGGCGTGGGCTGGATGTGGATCGTGGACGCCGACGCGCGGACGCTCACGGCGAGCCGGCTCCACGACGGGCGCTGGCTCGAGCTCGGGACGTGGAGCGACGACGACGTCGTGCGCATCGAGCCGTTCGACGCCGTCGCGATCCACCTCGCCGATCTCTGGGGCTGACGCGCGCTGCGGGGACGTGCGCGCGACGCCCCGCCCCGCGCTCGTCTGCGCTGCGCGGCTACTCGCCCGGCGTCGCGTCGGTGGGGGCGACGCGAACGGGGACGACCTTCGCCTCGAGGCGCTCTTCGTGGACGCGCTGCGCGGAGGCGGCGTCGACGACGTCGCTGTGGCAGCCGGCCTTGCTGCCGGTGTCGGCGCCGACGGCCTTGCGCGTCTTGCGGGCGAGGCGGTGGAGCTCTTCGGCGGGGAGCACGCCGCGGCGGGCGAGGATCTGCTGCTGCTCGGGCGTGAGCGCGGCGGAGACGACGGGGCGGCCGCGCTCGAAGCCCTCGGCCTTGCCCGACGCGAACTCGACGATCTCCTTGCTGATGCGCACCGAGCACCAGTCGTGGCCGCACATGCCGCAGAAGTCGGTGTCGACGTCGAGGTCCTCGTCGTGGAAGGCGCGCGCGACGTCGCCGTCGAAGGCGAGCTCGAAGTGCTTCTCCCAGTTGAGCGCGGCGCGGGCCTTGGTGAGGTCGTCGTCCCAGTCGCGCGTGCCGGGGATGCCGAGCGCGACGTCGGCCGCGTGCGCCGCGATCTTGTAGGCGATGCAGCCCTGCTTGACGTCGTCCTGCTTGGGGAGGCCGACGTGCTCCTTCGGCGTCACGTAGCAGAGCATCGAGGCGCCGTGGTAGGCGGCCGCCGTCGCGCCGATGCACGAGGTGATGTGGTCGTAGCCGGGGAAGACATCCGTCACGAGCGGCCCGAGCACGTAGAAGGGCGCGCCGTGACACACGGTGCGCTGCAACTTCATGTTGAACTCGATCTGATCGAAGGGGACGTGGCCCGGGCCCTCGACCATCACCTGACATCCCTTGCGCCACGCGCGCTCGGTGAGCTCGCCGAGCGTGTAGAGCTCCGAGAGCTGCGCGGCGTCGGAGGCGTCGGCGAGGCCGCCGGGGCGCAGGCCGTCGCCGAGCGAGAAGGAGACGTCGTGCGCGCGCATGATGTCGCAGATCTCGTCGAACCACTGGTACATCGGGTTTTCCTGCCCGTGCACGAGCATCCACTTCGCGAGGAGCGAGCCGCCGCGCGAGACGATGCCGATGAGGCGCCGCTGCACGAAGGCCAGGTGCGCGCGCAGCACGCCCGCGTGGATGGTGAAGTAGTCGACGCCCTGCGCGGCCTGGTGGCGCAGCTCGGCGAGGATGACCTCCTTCGTGAGGTCCTCGATCTTGCGGCCGATGATCATCGCGTAGATGGGCACCGTGCCGATGGGCACCGTGCTCGCGTCGACGATCGCGCCGCGCGTCGCGTCGAGGTCGCCGCCCGTCGAGAGATCCATGACGGTGTCGGCGCCCCAGCGCTTGGCGAAGTGGAGCTTCTCGACCTCTTCGGCCAGCGACGAGGACACGGGCGAGGCGCCCATGTTCGCGTTGATCTTGGTGCGCGTCGCGCGGCCGATCGCCATCGGGTCGAGGCGCTGCGCGAGGTGGTTGCGGTTCGCGGGGATGATCGTGCGGCCCGCCGCGATCTCGACGCGCAGCTGCTCGGCCGTGAGGTGCGGCTCACGCGCCGCGACGCGCTCCATCTCCTTCGTGACGACGCCGAGCCGCGCGTGCTCGAGCTGCGTGATGGGCACGAAGCCCGCGGGGGCGACGGCGACGGTGCGGCCGAGCGCGTCGGTCGTGGTCGACCAGCCGTCCGGGAGGAAGTCCCACGCCGTCTTCGCGGAGGGCTGCGGCATGCCCGGCGTGTCGGGCGAGGAGTAGGCGCGCGGGCCGCCGACGTCGGGGGCGTTCGCGAAGGAGCCGGGGTTCGTGCCTTCGCCGCGCGAGCCGGGGTTCGACGCGCCGTGGCGCGGGAGCGGGTGCTGAGTCGTCATCGGTCCCTCGTTGCGAGTCGCGTTGACTGAGCGGCGCGCACGCGATCGAGGGGCTGGACGGCGGGCGGGCGTGTCCCCGCGGCGCTGCGCTTCCCTCCGCCGGTGCGAGCCGGATCAGGTTCGACGGGTGCTTCTCAGCGATGGCCTCGCGACCACCGCGCCCCGAGCGAGCCCGGCGACGCTAGCACGACCCGACGCGCGGGGGCCGTCCGTTCCGGCGCGCGCGCTCAGGGGACGCGCACGTCGCAGCCCGCGAACTCGAGCTCACCGTCGAGCGTCGCGACGTCGGTGCCGGTGCCCGCGAGGCTGCAATCGGTGAAGGTGACCGCGACATAGCGGGACTCGGCGTCGTGGTCGAGGGCGATCACGCAGCCGGCGCCCGGCCCCCCCGCGAACGTCTCGCCCGCGCCGAAGGTCGCGCTCGCGACGCCGCGCGGCCCGGCCGGGTCGTCGATCTGCACGGCGACCGCGCGCAGGCCGCGATCGCCCGCAGGCACGGCCCCGCTGCGCGACAGGCCGATGGACACGACGTCGGGCTCGCCCGCGCGGCCGACGCGGATCGTGCAGTGCCCGGCGATGGCGCCGTCACCCGGCGCGACGCGGTCGTCGTAGAGGCGGGTCTCGGTCGCGAAGCCGAACGCGCTCTCACCGCCGGCGAGCGCGCCGCGCAGCGTCCCACGGACGGTGAGGCCGTCGTCCTCGCGGGCGCAGCCCGGGGACGCGAGCGCGACGAGGCCGACGACGACGAGGAGCGGGCGGAGGAGCGGACGGAGGCGCGGACGACGGTTCATGGCTTTCCTCTCGGGGGCCCGGCTGCGCGGGGGAGCGGCGCGCGGGACAGCGCCCGGCGGTCCCCTCGAGCCAGAAGCATGCCAGCAGAACGCGCCGCGTTTCCCGTGGTTCGGCGCGATGCGTCCGCGCGGTGCAGCCGACGCTTCACGCTCGGGCCCCTGCGCGCCGTGACCGCGCGTTCACGGCTCGGTGCGCGCGCCCCCGTGCTAAGCGTCTCCGCCGTGAGCGACCGCCCGCCTCCGAAGACCCCGCTCGACGTGACCGCGCGCGAGGCGCTGCTCGCCCGCGTCGAGGACGCCATCTCCCTGCTCGACGCGTTCATCGAGGACCGCGCGCAGCTCGTCGACGTGCCCGAGGACGCGCGGCAGCGGCTGCTGATGTCCGCCGGCCGCGTGTCCCGACCCGCGCGGGGCGAGGCGCGCAAGCTCGCGAAGGCCTTCCGCAAGAGGGAGCGCCACGACGTGCGCGCCGAGGACGAGGCGGTGCTCGACGACACCGGGATCCGCGCGCTCCGCCGCGCGCCCGTCTTCCCGACTCCGTCGCTCGCGGCGATCCCGCCCGTCCGGGCGCTCGCCGGCGGACACGACCCGGCGGCCCACGCGCCCCTCCCTGCGCCGCAGCGCCCCTCCCCGCACGCCGCGCCGACGCACGCCGCGCCGACCCCGCCGCACGACGCGAGCGGCGACCCGACGCGCGCGCTGAACGAGCCGCGCAAGTGCTACGTGTGCAAGGCGGCGTTCCAGCACGCGCACTTCTTCTACGACCAGCTGTGCGCGCGCTGCGCCGAGCTGAACTGGAACAAGCGGCAACAGACGGCCGATTGCCGCGGCCGCGTCGCGCTCGTCACCGGGGCGCGCGTGAAGATCGGGTATCAGGCGTCGATCCTGCTGCTGCGCGCCGGCGCGCACGTGCTCGCGACGACACGCTTCCCGCAGGACGCGGCGCGCCGCTACGCGCGCGAGGCGGACTACGCCGAGTGGCGCGATCGCCTCGACATCTACGGCCTCGACCTGCGCCACACGCCGAGCGTCGAGTCCTTCGCGCGGCACGTCAGCGAGACCTACGACCGCCTCGACTTCATCCTCCACAACGCCTGCCAGACGGTACGGCGCCCGCCCGGCTTTTACGCGCACCTGATGGACGGCGAGGCGCAGCCGCTCGCGGCGCTGCCCGCGGGCGAGGCGCAGCTGCTCGCGCGCCACGCGACGCACGCCGCGCGGCAGGGCACGCCCCACGACGCGCCCGCGCTCTCGCAGGTGCCGCTGCTCGCCGAGGATCACGCGTCGAGCGCGCTGCTCTTCCCCGCGGGTGCGCTCGATCAAGATCTGCAGCAGGTCGATCTGCGCGCGCTCAACTCGTGGCGCCTCACGCTCGCGGAGGTGCCGACCATCGAGCTGCTCGAGGTGCAGCTCGTCAACGCCATCGCGCCCTTCGTGCTGAGCGCGCGCCTCAAGCCGCTCATGGTGCGGCACCGCACCGGCGACAAACACATCGTCAACGTCTCGGCGATGGAAGGTCAGTTCTACCGCGAGCACAAGACGGACAAACACCCGCACACGAACATGGCGAAGGCCGCGCTCAACATGCTCACGCGCACGTCTGCGCCGGATTACGTGCAGGACGGAATCCACATGAACAGCGTGGACACCGGCTGGGTCACCGACGAAGACCCCGCCGCGCTCGCCGAGCGCAAGACGGAGATCCACGGTTTCCACCCGCCGCTCGACATCGTCGACGGCGCGGCGCGCATCGTCGACCCGATCTTCCACGGATTGAACACCGGCGAGCACCTCTGGGGGCTCTTCCTCAAGGACTACCGCGCCGTGCCGTGGTGACGGCGGCGCGCACGCCGCGCGCGCGACGCGCGTTGCGCGCGGTGCGCGCGGTGCGTGCACGAGACGACGGACACAGCCAGCCGGCTGGCCGTCAGAGCCGGACGGCTGGCTCTCTGCGCGTCGTGAGGCGATGGGATACGCGTCCGAGCACACCGCGCTCAGCCGGGGCGGCCGGGCGGAAACAGACGCCCCACGTCGAGTTCGACGGCCTCGAACGGCGCCACGCGCACGACGTCGCCCGGCGCGTAGAGGCCCTGTTCCACCCAACGTTCGCCGTCGAGGGTCAGGGCGAGCAGCGTCTGGTCATCCGGATCGAGCAGCCAGTAGTGCGGCACGCCCGACACCGCGAAGAGGCGTCGTTTGTCGCGCGTGTCGCGGAGCCGACTCCCCGGCGACAGCACCTCGCACACCCAGTCAGGGCGCACATCGACGGGCAGTGCATCGAGGTCGGTGAGCCGCTCGCGACGCCAACCGGAGAGGTCCGGACGCACGATGTCGTGTCGGCCGAACCGCACGTCGACCTCGGCGAGGATCCACCAGCCCCCGGGGCCGCCACGGCCATCGTCATCGTCGAACGGTGCGCCGATCGCCCCGGCGAGCGCCCGCGCAACCCGCCCATGCCGCGGCCGCGGCCGCTGAGACGGCAGCACCTCGAGATGACCTCCCATGACCTCGACGCGCGCATCGCCCGCGGCGAGTACGTCGTCGTAGGTCGCGAGGCGATGTGCTGGATCCGTCGACATGGGTGGAGAATCGCACGACTCGCCCGTTCGGCGCGCCACCACCGGCGACCATCGCGGAAGGCCATTCGAATCGGCCACCGCCAGCCGAGAGCCAGCCGGCTGGCCGTCAGAGCCAGCCGTGCTCGCGGTACCAGGCGACGGTGACGCGGGCGCCTTCGGCGAAGCCGAGGGTCGGTTTCCAGCCGAGCTCGCGCTGGATCTTCTCGGCGCTGATCACGAGGTTGGGCGCGCGCAGGATGCCGACCTTTTCGCGCGTCACGATCTGCGGCTTGCGCGTGAGCTTCATCGAGAGCTCGGAGGCGATGGCGACGGCGTGCACCGCGAAGCCCGGGATCTCGAAGCGCAGGCGCGCGCGGCGGCCGATGGCGCCCTCGACGATGCCGATGGCGTCCTCCCAGGTGTAGACGGCGCCGTCGGTCACGAAGTAGACGCTGCCGCTCGGGTGATCGACGTCGAGCGCGGTCACCGCCGCGGCGGCGCAGTCGGGGCCGTAGACCATCGTGAAGCGGCTCGTGCGGCGGTTGATGAGCGGGAGCACGCCGCGGTTGGCGATGGCGAAGAGCTGGAAGATCTCGGCGTCACGCGGGCCGTAGATGCCCGTGGGGCGCAGGACGGTGACGGGCATGTCGCCGGCCGCGGCGAGCACGGCGCGCTCGCCCGCGAGCTTGCTGCGGCCGTACATCGTGATGGGGCGCGGGGGCATGTCCTCCGTCGGCATCACGCCGGGCTCGGCCGGGCCCCACGCCTCGTGCGAGGAGATGTAGACGAAGCGGCGCACGCGGCCCGCGACGCGGCGCGCGGCCTCGACGAGGTTGCGCGTGCCGTGCTCGTTGACCTCGAGGAAGCCCGCCTCGTCGAGCGCCTTCACGACGCCCGCGCAATGGATCACGCAATCGACGCCGTCGAGCGCGGCCTCGAGGCCCTCGCCCTTCTCGAGGTTCGCGTACGCGAGCTCGGCGCCGAGGCGCTCGAGCGCGTCGATTTTCGACGAGCGGCGCACGAGCGCGCGCACGACGTCGCCGCGCGCCGCGAGCTGCTCCGCGATGTGCGAGCCGAGGAAGCCGGTCGCGCCGGTGAGGAGGACGCGCATCTCAGCCCTTCGGGAGTTGGAGGTTGCCGACCATGTCGGCGGGGCGGACGAGCTGATCGAACTCCTCGCCGCCGAGCAGCCCGAGCGCGATCGCCGCCTCGCGCAGCGTGCTGCCCGTCTTGTGCGCGTGCTTCGCGACCTTGGCGGCGTTGTCGTAGCCGATGCGCGGGTTGAGCGCGGTGACGAGCATGAGCGAGCCGTTCACGTGCTTCTCGATGACCGGGAGGTTCGGCTCGATGCCGCGCGCGCAGTGCTCCTCGAACGACTCGCACGCATCGGCGAGCAGGCGCACCGACTGGAGCATGTTGTAGGCGAGCACGGGCTTGAAGACGTTGAGCTCGAAGTTGCCCTGGCTCGCGGCGAAGCCGATGGTCGCGTCGTTCCCGAAGACCTGGCAGCAGACCATCGTCATGGCCTCGCTCTGCGTCGGGTTGACCTTGCCGGGCATGATCGAGGAGCCGGGCTCGTTCTCGGGGATCGTGAGCTCGCCGATGCCGCAGCGCGGGCCGCTCGCGAGCCAGCGCACGTCGTTCGCGATCTTCATGCACGCCGCGGCGAGCTGCTTGAGCGCGCCGTGCGTGCCGACGAAGGCGTCGTGCCCCGCGAGCGCCGCGAACTTGTTGGGCGCGCTCTGAAAATCGCGGCCCGCGATCGTGCTGATCGTCGCGGCGACGAGCTCCGAGTAGCCCTCCGGCGCGTTGAGCCCGGTGCCGACGGCCGTGCCGCCGAGCGCGATCTGGCGGAGCTGCGGGAGCGTGCGCGTGATGGCGTCGAGCGCGGCGTCGAGCTGCGCGACCCAGCCGCTCATCGCCTGGCCGAGCGTGAGCGGCGTCGCGTCCTGCAGGTGCGTGCGGCCGATCTTCACGATGCCCGCGAAGGCCTCGGACTTCGCCGCGAGCGTGTCGCGGAGCACGCGCACGCGCGGGAAGAGGTAGGCCTCGATCTGCTCGACGGCGGCGATGTGCATGGCCGTCGGGTAGGTGTCGTTGGAGGACTGCGACTTGTTGACGTCGTCGTTCGGGTGGATGGGCTTCTTCGAGCCCATCACGCCGCCCGCGATCTCGAT
Organism: Polyangiales bacterium; assembly: GCA_964202905.1. Lineage (GTDB taxonomy): Bacteria > Myxococcota_A > Polyangia > Polyangiales > JADJQN01 > CAIUAC01. The sequence goes on along the minus strand of CAXNJO010000006.1, from coordinate 365,208 downwards.
CGCGCGGTTCGAGATGACCTCGTTGACGTTCATGTTCGACTGCGTGCCCGAGCCCGTCTGCCAGACGACGAGCGGGAAGTGCGCGTCGAGCTTGCCCGCGATGACCTCGTCGGCCGCGGTCGCGATGAGGTCGCGCTTGTCGGCCGGGAGCACGCCGAGCTCGTGGTTCGTGAGGGCGGCGGCCTTCTTGAGGATGCCGAAGGCGCGGACGACCTCGCGCGGCATGCGCTCCTCGCCGATACGGAAGTTCTGCTTGGAGCGCTGGGTCTGACAGCCCCAGTACATCTCGGCCGGGACCTCGAGCGTGCCCATGGAATCGGACTCGGTGCGCGTCGCCATGATGGACCTCCGTTGGCGGTCGCGGGTTTATCAGACCCCCACCCCCTTCGCACGCGCGCGCAGCAGGGCGCGCGATCGGCGCGTGGTAGCGTCGGCGCCATGCCGCGCCGCGCCCTCGCGTCTCTCGCCCCGCTGGTCTTCGCGCTGATCGCGCTCGCGGCCACGGAGCACGCCGCCGCGCAGGGCCTCACCGCCGCGCCCGACGTCGTGCGGCTGCGCGACGGGGGCCTCCTGCGCGGGACGATCGCGGAGTTCGTCGTCGGCGATCACGTGACCATCGTGCTGATCACCGGCGAGACGCGCCGCGTCGCGGCGGCCGACGTCGGCTTCGCCGGGCCCGCAGGCGAGCTGCCCAACGACAATCGGGTTGCATCTGCAACATCTGTTGCAGATGACAATCGGGATGCAATTGCAACACCGGGTGCCACGGCAACACCGACTGCCACGGCAACACCGACTGCCACGGCAGCACCGGGTGCAGAGGCGATCCCGATGGCCCCGGCCGCGCCGTATGCGACGGCCGCAGCGTCGTCGTCCGCGACGCGCATCCGCATCCGGAGCCGCGGCGGTGAGCGCGTGCAGGTCGACGCGGCCCCTGCGGGCAGCGCGCTGGCGCCGCTCTGCGCGACGCCGTGCGTGCTCCCGCTGCGCACCGGCCTCTATCGCATCGCCCTCGCGCGGGCGGGGCTGCCGCGACGCGAGGTCGCGCACCTGCTGCCGATCGAGGAGGGCGACCGCGTCACGGTCGAGTACGAGACGCGGGGCGGGACGCGCGCGGGCGGGCTCGTGCTGCTCGCGCTGACGGCCGCCGCCGGGGTGGGCGTCGCGCTCGCGCCGCTGGCGATCGAGGAGCGCGCGCGGGATCGCGCGATCGTCCCGGCCATCGCCGCGGGCGTCTCGCTCGCGGGGCTCGGCACGCTCGTCGGGTTGCTGATGCACGGGGCCGAGGACCGCGCGCTCGCGTCCGTCACGCACCGCGAGGACGAGGACGACGAGGATGGGGACGACTGACGGCGAGGACTGACCGCGCGGAGGCGCGGCGCATGAGCGACCGCGCTCAGCCGGCGTAGCGGGCGACGAGTTCGTCCCAACGCCGCACCCGCTCGTCTTCCTCGCCCATCATGTCGGCCAGCCAGCGGCGCACGTAGCCGCGATCGAGTGCCTCGCGACGGACCGCGATGAGTTGACCGAGATCGCCGACATCCTTCGCGCGGAAGAAGAGCAGCTTGAAGACGGCGATGGCCTCCGGCGCGAGGAAAAAGCCTCGCCAACCGTCGACGTCGATCTCGACCCGCGTGCGCGCCGCCTCGTCCGAGAACGGAATGCTCGGGACGAACACGTCGACGCGCATGCCATCCCACACGCCGACGAACAGCCCATCCCGCGCGGCGCGCGCCCGCGCGGCCTCGCGGTCGAGCGTGATGCCGAGAGCAACGAGCGCATCGAAGACTCCGTCGAGTGCGTCGATCCCGACGAACACATTCACATCGACGTCCCGCGTGCCGCGCGGAACACCGGCCACGGCGAGCGCGAGTGCACCCCCGAGCGCGTAGGGGACGCCCGCGGCACCGAGCGCGTCGGCGATCGCGCGTCCCGCCTCGGCCGCGGTGCGTTGCAGCGCGCTCATTCCCTGCGATCCGCGCGGAGACGCCGAAGCGCCGCGAGCGTGCTCTCCGGGAGCGGGTCTTCGTAGCCGAGCACGCGCTCCGGGAAGGGGCTGGCGCGGACGGCCCACAGCACGTCCCGCGCGCAGGCCTCGACCTCACGCCAGCGCTCCGCCACCGACATCGCGCGCCAGCGCTCCGCGTTCTCGCGGACGAGCTCGTCCTCGGCATTCGTCCAGCCCGGCAGCGTCTCGAGGCGCATGGGTGGGACCGTAGCACCCGGCGACCCGACCCCGGCGCGTGCATCGCAAGACGCGCTCAGTGGTACGCCTCTTCGCCGTGGCAGCTCGCGTCGAGGCCTTCGCGCTCGGCGGTCTCGTCGACGCGCAGGCCCATCGTCGCGCGGTGGATGGCGAGAAGGAGCGCATATTCATTGCAGCGCGTTGGGCGAGACAACTACCCTCTTCGCCGCAACGCCATGACCATCCCGACCTATGACCTGATGATGCGTCCCATCCTCGAACTGGCGGCTCGTGAAGGGATCACGCGTGCCTCGATCGAGACGAACATGGCCGAGCACTTCCGCCTCTCACCCGCGGAAAGGGCTCAGATGATTCCCAGCGGCCACAGCAGACTCGTTCAGAATCGCGCTGGCTGGGCGATGACATACCTCACGAAAGCGGGCCTGATCTCGAGGGTTTCACCGAAGACGTATCGAGCGACCGACACCGGGAGAGCCTTTCTGGCGCAGCACGTCGGGGATATCACGCGAGAACGACTGTTGACGTTCGCAGAGTTTCGCCAGTTCCTGGCGCGGCCTACGAGTTCTGACAACGACGGTGGATCCGGAGACGACACGACGGCCCAAGCCCCCGCGAACGTGCGTACCCCCGTCGAAGACATCGATGCAGCCGTGAACGTGATTCATTCCGAGGTCAGACAGCGACTTCTCGAGGCCATCTTGCAGCAGAGCCCTGCGTTCTTCGAGCGTCTCGTGTTGGAGGTGCTGACCAAGATGGGTTACGGCGACATGGCCGCGGATGGGGTAATTCACACCGGCCGAAGCGGCGATGAAGGCATCGACGGCCGCATCAACCAGGATGTGCTCGGCCTCGATCAGGTCCTCGTACAGGCCAAACGCTTCCATCCCGATCAGGTCGTCTCACGGAAAGAGATTCAGGCGTTCATTGGGTCGCTGGCGGGACAAGGAGTGACCAAGGGAGTGTTCATCACGACCAGTTCGTTCGCGGCCTCCGCGCATGAGTTCGTGCAACGGGGGAGTCAGACGAAGATCGTGTTGATTGATGGGACTCGGCTCCTAGACCTCATGATGCGTTACAAGGTGGGTGTACGCGCGGAACGTGCGGTCGAGCTACTCGAGATCGATCAGAACTACTTCACGGTTGACTGAGCCGAAGCGGCGCGCCTCTGCGTTGTGTAGGCCGGAGGCTCGTCGAACCCGCGCGGTGTCTGCCGACCCCGGCCGGCTCCATGGGAGGCATCGCGAGACCGTCGGCTGCCCACGCACCGCACGCGTCAGTGATACGCCTCTTCGCCGTGGCAGCTCGCGTCGAGGCCTTCGCGCTCGGCGGTCTCGTCGACGCGCAGGCCCATCGTCGCGCGGAGGACGGCGAGCAGGAGCGCGCTGACGACGGCCGCGTACGCGCAGGCCGCGAGCACGCCGAGGGCCTGGATGCCGACCTGGGCGGGGTTGCCGTGGAGCAGGCCGTCGCGACCGGCGGGGTTGAGCGCGCGGCTCGAGAAGACGCCCGTCGCGATGGCGCCGAAGATGCCGCCGACGCCGTGCACGCCGAAGGCGTCGAGGGCGTCGTCGTAGCCCGCGCGCGTCTTGAGGATGACGGCCCCGTAGCAAACGAGGCCCGCGAGCCCGCCGATGACGAGCGCAGAGAGCGGTGAGACGAAGCCCGCGCCCGGCGTGATCGCGACGAGCCCGGCGACGAGGCCCGACGCGCAGCCGAGCATGCTCGGCTTCTTGTGGCGCACCCACTCGGCGAGCGACCAGGAGAGCCCGCCCGCGGCGGCGGCGAGCCACGTCGTCACGACCGCGAGCGCGGCGACCCCGTCGGCCGCGAGCGCGCTGCCCCCGTTGAAGCCGACCCAGCCGAAGAGCAGGAGCCCGGTGCCGATCGCCATCATCGGCAGGTCGTGCGGGATGAAGCGCTCGCGCCCGAAGCCGACGCGCGGCCCGGCCATCGTCGCGAACACGAGGGCCGTGACGCCGCTGATCGCGTGCACCACGGTGCCCCCGGCGAAGTCGAGCGCGCCGAGGCGGAGCAGCCAGCCGCCGTCGGCCCACACCCAGTGCGCGACGGGCGCGTAGACGAGCGCGGCCCAGAGCAGGATGAAGACGGCGTAGGTCGAGAACTTCACGCGCTCGGCGACGGCGCCGCTGATGAGCGCGGGCGTGATCACCGCGAACATCCCCTGAAACGCAGCGAAGAGCAGGTGCGGGATGCGGCCCTTCGCCTCCGTGCCGACGCCCGCGAAGCCCGCGTGCTCGAGGCCACCGATGAGCCCGCCGTGGTCGGCGCCGAAGGCGAGCGAGTAGCCGAGCGCGACCCAGAACACCGAGAGCAGCGCGATCGCGAAGAACGAGTGCATCAGGGACGAGAGCACGTTCTTGCGGCGGACCATGCCGCCGTAGAACAGCGCGAGGCCCGGGGTCATCAAGAGCACCATCGCCGTCGCGACGATGAGCCACGCGGTGCTTCCGGCGTCGATCTCCATGGGCAGGCGTTGTGCCGCGCCACGACGCACCGCGTCGAGGTCCGCGCGGGCCCTGCGCGCGAAGTTACCGAAGCGGCGCGCTGCGCGTTTCGTCGTGGAAACCGGCCCGAAACGCGCGGCGAGGCGGGGCGCCGATCAGGGCGTGATCGCGGCGCAGACGCCGGGGGTGGGCGTCGTCTGCACGCGCCAGGTCGCCGCCGCAGGCGCGCCGAAACGCTCGACCGAGCGGGGCGCGACGGCCGCACCCACGCTCGCGGCGGCGAACACGGTGCCCGAGGGCGACACGAGCAGCGGCGTGCCGGCGCCGTAGGTGACCGCGTCGACCGGGACGCTCATCGCGCCGACGGTCGCGCCGCGGAAGAGGCCGACGCCCGGGACCGCCGCGGAGGACGTGTTGGGCAGGTCGGGCGCGAAGTCGATGGCGACCCCGCAGGTGCCCGTGCCGCACGTGGTGGGACCGCCGACGACGAGGCACTCGCCGGGGGCGACGGTGCGCGCGGGGAGGTTCGGCGTCGACGCGCCCCACGAGGTCGCGCCGCTGCCGACGAGGAAGCAGCCGAGCTGCGCGGCCCCGGGCCCCGGGTTGAACACCTCGATCCACTCGTTGCCGTCGTCGGCGCCCGACCGCGTCGTAAGCGACCTCGGAGAGGACGAGGTCGCCGGAGCACGCGGGCACGCCGCAGCAGTCGAGATCGGCGCAGTCGGCGAGGCCGTCCACGTCGTCGTCGACGCCGTTGCCGCAGAGCGTCGCGGTGGTCTCACGCGGGACGCGCACGACGTCGGCCGCGCTGCGGGGCTCGAGCTGGTAGTTGCCGTTCGCCGAGGAGACGCACGCCGACGAGGGAGCCGATGCGCTCCCCCGAGGCGGGCGCGGGCGTCGCGGCGTGGAGGTCGTCGTCGACGCGGAGCACGCTCTGCACGCGCCACTCGCCGAACGGCCCCGGCGCGGAGGTCACGTCGAGGCCGCGCAGCTCGACGAGCACGCCCTCGTAGGGCTCGCCCGTCCCCGCCTCGCGCGGCGTGTTTCCCGCGAGAATGGCGGGGTCGGCGACGAGCACGGGCGCAGGGACGGGACCCGCGGAGACGCACGCGACGGTGCCGCCGACGATCTCCGTGAGCGTGCCCACCGAGGTGTCCGGCGGGTCGCCCGCGTACTCCTCGTAGCGGCCGGCGACGAAGACCTGATCGCCGACCGCGAGCGGGCGCTCGTCGCAGCCGATGCTCGTCGGCAGGAAGACCATCACGCCCGAAAACGCGGGCGACGCGGCCGCGACGTCCTGCACGTAGACGCTGCCGACGCTGCCGGTCCCGCCCGCCTCGGCGAAGGCGTCGATCGCCGTCACGACGAGCGGCCCCTCGAGGACGACGCGCGCGCCGATCGCGGGATGCAGCGCGGCCGCCGGGTCCTGCACGTCCTGCACGCGCAGGCGCGTGGGCGAGGCGACGCAGAACGCGGAGCGCGAGCAGTCGGGGTCGGCGCAGTCGACGAGCGTGTCGCCGTCCGAGTCCGCGCGGTCCGCGCAGGCCCACGCGCCGCCGAGATCTTCGAGCGGGCGCGGCGCGTCGAGCAGGATGTCGGCTGCGTCACGCGGGAACAGGCGCACCGCGCCGAACGTGTAGTGCACGAGCCCGGCGAGGCGCAGGAAGCGGTCGCGCCGCGAGACGGGGTGCGCGTAGAGCGCGTCGTCCACGAGCACCTCGCCCGTGACCGGGAACGCGCCGAACATGTCGGGCAGCGCGAGCGCGTCGACGCCCGTGAGCACGACGGGGACGCCCTCGTAGGGCTCGGCGGTCGCGGGTGTCCCGAGGAAGCCCGGCGACGCGAGCACCGCGTCGGCGGGGAGCGCGCCCGCGGTTCCGGCGGGCGTGGTGCACGTGACGAGCGCGCCGACGAGCTCGGTCACCGTCTCGCCGCTCGTGTCGCTCGGCACGGCGAACTCGGCCGTGAAGCCCTCGACGGAGACGACGTCGCCACGCGCCACGGACGCCGCGCCCGCGCAGGGGACGAGCGTGGGTTGATAGACCTGCACGCCCGAGTAGAGCCCCGCGGCCGGGTCCTGGATCCACACGTCGCCGACGCCGCCGAGTCCCGCCTCGCGCAGCGCGTCGACGGCCGTGACGCGCACGCCCTCGAGCCGCACGAGCGTGCCCGGCGGCGCGTACGTGGCGCGCCCGACGTCCTGCACGTCGAACACCGAGACCACGCGGGCGACCGCCGCGTCGACGTCGCCTGCATCGCCAGGGCCGAGATCGTCGGGGCCGAGATCGTCGGCGCCGAGATCGTCGGCGCCGAGGTCCGCGGGGCCGGCGTCGGCGCGTCCTGCGTCGGTGCGCGTCGGCGTCGCGCCGTCGTCGCCGCAGGCGCCGAGCGCGGTGGAAAGCAAGAGGGCCGCAGCGGCGGCGCGAGAGGGGGTGGGTCGCGTCATGGGGCGTGACGGTAACGCGCGCACCACCACGCGCCAAGCCGTGTGGTGCGGGCCATTCGGCCCAGGGACGAGGGCCCCGGTGAGGCGCGGGCCCGGCGGCGTTCAGCGCAGGTAGCGGACGCTGCGCGCGGGCAGCGCGACGGTGAGCGCCGCGCGGCGCACCGGCAGCGACGTCGCGGGCGCGAGCGCATCGGTGAAGACGCGGTCCTCCGCGGCGAGCTCGCGCGGGATGGGCACCGTCACGGTCTGCGCGCCCGCGCCGCGGTTCAGCGCGACGACGACGAGATCCGCGCCCTCGCCACGCGCGACGATCCACACGTCGTCCGTCACGAGCAGCGGCCGGTAGGCGCGGCTCCGCAGGCCGGGCAATGCCGCCCGCGCGCGACCGAGCGCCGACACGCGCACGCGCTGCGCACGCTCCTGCGCGGTGAGCGCCGGGCCGATCCGCAGCGGGCGGCGGTTGTCCGGATCGGCGCCGCCCGTCTCGCCGTACTCGTCGCCCTGGTAGAGCAGCGGCGCGCCGGGCAGCGACATCAGCCAGCCGAAGGCGACGTACATGCGGTCGTACGGCTCGCTCGACGTCGGCGTCGCGGGCGGGTCGCTCCACTGGTTGTTCGCGCGCGCAGGGTCCGACTGCAGCGAGAGGAAGCGCGAGGTGTCGTGCGAGCCGAGGTACGGCGTCATGACCGCGCCGGTCGGGTAGCGCGACGCGCTCGCGCGGGTCCAGTAGTCGATGTGCTGCATGCCGCGGCCGGGCTCGTCGCGGAGGAACTGCAGCGCGCCCGCGTAATAGAGCGGGAAATCGAACTGTCCGTCGAGCGCGTTCGGCCCGATGTAGCGGCTGATCGTGTCGTAATTCTCGATGTTCCCGCCCTCGGTGGGGCCGGCGCTCGCGTCCCAGCCCATCGCCGTCTCGCCCATCAGGAAGACGCGCGTGCCGCCCGTCTCGAAGCGCTCGCGCACGCGCACGGCGAGGTTCGTGACGGCGGCCTCGTCGACGTGCTTGACCGCGTCGACGCGGAGGCCGTCGAGGTCATAGTCCTCCATCCACGCGAGCGCGTCGGCGAGGAACTGCTCCTGCGCCGCGGCGACCTTCCAGTCGACGTCGGGCATGTACGGGCGGAAGAGGCAGTCGAGGCGGCGCTCCGTCCAGTCGCAGCCGGACGTGCCGCAGACGCAGCCGTCGCTGAACCACTCGGGGTGCGCGGCGACGTAGGGATGCTGCTCGTGGACGTGGTTGACGACGAAGTCCATGAGCACGCGGACGCCGCGCGCGTGCGCGGCCGCGATCATCGCGCGGAGCGCCTCGGGGCCGCCGAGGCGCGGGTCCACGTCACGCGGCGAGACGGGCCAATAACCGTGGTAACCCGCGACGCGGTGCACGTCGTCGGCCGCGACGAAGGTGCCCTCGGGGTTCGTGTTGAAGGGCGTGATCCACAGGGCGCCCGCGCCGAGGTCCGTGATCGAGCCGTCCTCGAGCGCGTCGGTGATCCCCTGCAGATCGCCGCCCGACCAGCCCCCGCCGGTGCTGGCGTCGCCGGGCGGCGCGTCGTTGGTCGGGTCTCCGTTCCGGTAGCGGTCCGCCATGATCATGTAGAGCAGCGCGCCATCCCACGCGAAGCGCTGCGCCTCGACCCACACGGGCACGAGCGCGCTCTCGCTCTCCGCGCCCGCCGCGTCGGCCGCGAACACGCGCGCGGTGTACTTGCCGTCGGCGAGGCCGGTGACGCGCACGGACACACCATCGCCCACGATGGTGAGCTCGGACGACGTGAGCGGGCGCCAGGCAGCGCCGACGCGCAGCTCGCCGCGCGCGGAGGCGAGCGGCCCCGCGCGTCGCGCGTCGTAGGTGAGCGTGGCCTCGAGCGTGCCCGCCCCGGCCGTTGCGCGCGTGGCCCCGGCGCGGATCACGCGGAGCGCCGGGCGCACGCAATCGGGGACGCGCAGACCGGAGTTCTCGAGGCCGCCCTCGAACACGCGGTAGGGATTCGCCGGGTCGAGGCGCCACGGTTCGCGGCCATCGCCCTCGACGTAGAACTTGTAGGCGTAGAGCCCGGGGGGCAGCAGCAGCGTGCGGCGATAGGTCCCCATACCATCGTCGAAGAGGGCATCGCTGCTCGTCGAAAACAAGTTGAACGTGCCCGCGACGAAGACGCGCGGGGCGCCGTCGCTCGCGCGGTAGGTGATCTCGACCTCGCAGCGCAGCGCGCCCGGGCCGGCGTCGAGGGAGCCCGCGTCGGGCACGCGGCCATCGAGCGCGCCGCCATCGAGACCGCGTCCATCACGGGTCGGGGCGTCGTCGCCGCAGCCCGAGGCGCCGAGCGCGGTGGCGAGCGCGGCGACGCACGCCGTGAGGCCGACCGCGCGCGCGGCCCCGGCGCGACGACGCGGGCGGCGACGCCACGCACCGAGGAGCACCGCGACGAACGCGAGCGCGAGACCCGCGCCGTGACGCCCCGCGGGCGCACCGGGCACGCTGCAGCCGCAGCCCTCCGCGGCGCCGCCGCACGCGCTCCCGACGCAGCCCGCGACGCCGGCGTCGGTGCGCCCTGCGCCTGCGTCCGCGACGCCCGCGTCGATCGGATCGCGCGGCGGCCCGGCGTCGGTGGGCTCGGGGGCGGGAGGCTCCGGCGCGAAGGCCCCGCAGGCGGGCTCGATCGGCAGGTCGAGCGCCGCGAGGATGCGCGCGCCCGCGCCGAAACCGACCATCGGCACCGAGCCGCGGTAGTCCGCCGTCGTCGCCTCGTGCAGCTCGCTGATGTTCCCGCGGTTGCGCGCGGCCTGCGCGTCGATCCAGGCGAGCAGCGCCTCCGACTCGGGCGAGCCGCGCGTCGCGGCGGCGAGGCGCAGGTCGACGAAGACCCACTCCTGCGAGTCGTACCAGCCGCCGTCGTCGTTGCGCATGAGGCCGCGCCCGTGCGGCACCGTGAGGTTCTCGTGGAGCGCTCGGACGGTCGCCCGCGCGACGCGTCCCGCCGGGTCGACGATGCCCCAGTTGAGCGCCTCGATCGCCGCCGCGTCCATGTAGCCGCGGCCTGCGGCGAGGTCCTCGGCGCTCTGCGCGAGCACGCCGCGCGCGTCGGTATGATTCCGTACCACCGCGTCGCGCACGCCCGCGCCAGCCGTCGCGTAGCGCGCCGCATCGGCCGACTCGCCGAGCGCCGTCGCGATCGACGCTGCGTCGCAGAGCCCGCGCGCGGCGGCGAGCGAGGTGTACGTGAAGCGGCGCTGGCGGCCGTTCCAGTGGACCTCCCAGATCGACGAGTCCGGCAGGATCACGCCGTCGCTCCCGATGAGCGACACGAGCACGTCTGCGATCTCGTCGCGGATCACGGGCCAGTAGGGCCGCACATCCTCGATGCTTCCGCCCGCGCGCACGTATTCGCCGAGCGACCAGAGAAAGAGACCGAAGCCGTCGAACTCGATGTTCGGCCCATCCGCGTTGCAGTCGCTCTCCTCGGCGCCGTTGCCGAAGTAGCGCGTGATCGAGATGCGATAGGGGCGGCCGACCTTGTCGACGTGCTCGCCGCGCGGCGCCTCGAGCTGGAAGCGCAGCGCGTCACGCGCCTCGTCGAGGTGCCCGCCACGCGCGAGGCCCGCGGTCGCGTACGCCATGTCGCGCACCCACGCGATGTTCCACTGGGCGTCGAGGTTGCCGAGCCCAGGCGGGAGGCTCGCGAGGATCTGCCCGTGCCCCGGTCCCGGCTCGCGCACCTGCCCCATGCGGATCATCGCGGCGTCGTCGCGGAACTCCGGCGCGAGGGTGCCCCGCGCGTGCCACGCAGCCCACTCCGCGCGTTCCCGATCCACGAGCGCCGCAGGGTCGACTCCGTCCGCCCACGCGCGCAGCGCGTCGATGTCGGGGCCTGCATCCTCGTCGAGCGCCCACACGACGGCGAACGCCATCCACGCCGAGGCGCCCGGCGCGAGCGTGACCTCTTCGCCCTGCATCCCCGGCACCACATCGTCGGTCGGCGCGGTCGTCGCGCGGACATCGTCGAGCGTGCGGCCCGCGGAGAGCGCGCGATACACGCCCGACTCGCCGGACGACACCGTGACGGCCGCGAGCGGCACGAGCGGCACGTACGCCATCGTCCCGCGACTCGCGTCGGCGTACTCGTAGAACGCGCCCCGCGCCGCATCCCACGCGACCTGTTCGGCGAGCGCCGAGGGCTCGTGCCTCCCTGCGGCGTCGCCGAGATGGAAGTTGAGCAGCGCGTACGGGCTGGCCGTCACGGGCGCATCGCTCTCGTTCGTGAGCGACAGCGCGAAGACGAGCGCGGGGCCCTCGTAGCCCATCGGCGCGAACGCGTGCGTGACGGTGCGGAGGGTGCGACCTGCGCCCGCGTGCTGCTCTGCGACGATGATGCCCGTGCCGGGATCCAACGCCGCGTCGTCGAGCGGAAGCTCGGGCAGCCACTCGCCGCGCACCGCGCTCGCAACACCCGAGCGCACGCCGAAGTAGACGTCGTACGCGAGATCGCGCGACTCGTCGGCGGCGTAGCAGAAGCCGGGCGCGGGACCGCGCGGCGCGTTGAAGCGGTACGGGTGCTCGAGGAAGCTGTCGATGCGGCGTCGCGCGGCGTCGAAGCTCGCGACCGTGAAGCCGTTGCCGGTGACGAGCCGCTCGAAACTTCGATGCGGATCGACGGCGTGTGCCGGGCGCGCGCCGAGCAGCGACGCGGCCGCGGCCACGAGGAGAGAGGACGCAACGCGAACGCACACGGGACCGCGGGACACGGGCATGCGGTCCGAGTATGCCGGCGACGCGCCGCGGGTTGAACGTGGCGACTCGCCGCGCGTCAGGCCGAGGCGCGCGGACCGGCTAGCGAGGCGGACACATCGCGTCGCCGGGGACGCCCGCGCAGCAGTCCGGCGGGGCCGGTGCCGGCGCGAGCCCGCCCCAGAGCCCGCGGTAGCCCTCGAAGGTGACGCCGAGGCTGATCGCGTCGCAGTCCGCGCCCGCGCCGCCCGAGCCGGGGACGGCGCGCACGTCGGCGCGCTGATCGAGCGCGTTCGCGAGGATGTCCCAGGTCCCGGAGCCGCTGCAGATGCCGACCGGCCCCGAGGCCTCGAGCAGCGCGGAGGAGGCCCAGCGCCCCGCGACCGTCACGCGCTCGAGGCGACGTGCGTCGGGGCTCAGCGTGCCCACCACGGTCGCCGCCGTGAAGCTCACCTTCACCGAGCGCGCGCTCGCGAGGAACAGGATCTCCGTGCCCGCAGGGAGCGTGAGCACGACCTGCCGGTCCGCGATGTACGCGTTCGAGTCCTCGATGCGCGGCCGCGCCTCGTTGCCCCCGACGAACGCGTCCTCGCGCACGAAGAACGTGTCGTTGCCCGCCCAGAGCGGCGGCGGCGCGGCCCCCCCCGCACGCAGCCGCCCCGTCGCCGGGTCGACGTCGGCGGCCGCGGCCGACGTCCCGAGGGCCGACTGCGCGATGACGACGTTCACGCGCGGGTCGTCGTCGAGGCCGTTCCAGCCGGTGATCCGCGCGACGAGCGTGCCGCGGCCGGCCGTCTGCGAGGCGCGGAACTCGGTCTCGAGCGTCGGCAGCACGGCGTCGATGAGCGGGTAGAGGATGTGGCCGAAGGCGTTGTCGATGCCCTCGTCTCCGTCGAGCTCGGGCTCGGCGCCGGGCGACGGCGGGCTGCACTCGACGTCGAGGTCGTCGACGGTCGTGAAGCGATCGTCGAGGTCGAAGCCGATGCCCGACCAGCCCGACGAGCCCTGATCGAGCCGGACATCCTTCAGCGCGAAGAGCAGCTCCATGTCGCCAGAGTCCGCGCCGGCGGGCCGCGGCGGCGGCTTCGCGAGGTCGCGGCGCCCGAGGTCGAGCGGGCGCGGGATGTCGGGCGCGCCCGCGTCCCGAACGACGAGCGACGGGTCGTAGACGTTGCATGCCGCGAGCAGCGCCGACAGAAGCAGGCACGCGGGCGAGAGCGCCGCGCGGCGTCGCGAGGTGGAGTGGCTGCCCATCGTGTCGAGGCCCCCGACGCTGGAGAACGAGCGACCAGAATGCAGCAATGGGCCCCCGCCGCAAGCGAGCCTTTCGCGGGCAACGGGCGTAACGTCGCGGGGATGACGACGCTCGCCCCCGTCCTGCGCGATCTGCGCGACCGCTACCTCGCGCTCCACGAAGCCAAGGAAGACCTCTTCTGGAGCGCCAAGATGGGCCTCGCGCCCGACGCGGACGCCGTCAGCCGCACGGCCGCGGACGCGGAGATCGCGCTCAACCGCTTCCTCCAGGACCCGGCGACGCTCACGCGGCTCCGCGCGCTCGAGCCGGACGCGCCGCCCGACTCGCCCGAGGGCCGCACGCTGCGCGGTTGGATCGCGCTCTTTGCCGCGCACACCATCGAAGATCCGGCCGCGCGCGCGCTCTCGGAGCGCATCGTCGAGGCGGAGGCCGCGCTCGCCCGGGCGCGGGGCGCGATGCGGCTCGGCTACGTCGACCCGGCGACGGGCGCGCTCGTCCCCGCGGGCAGCAACAAGCTCGCGCTGATGATGCGCACCGACCCGGACGAAGCGCGGCGCCGCGCGGCCTTCGAGGGCCTGCGCTCCGTCGAGACCTTCGTGCTCGAGCACGGTTTTCTCGAGGTCGTACGGATGCGCAACGCCCTCGGCCGCATGCTCGGCTACGAGGACTACTACGACTGGCGCACGAGCGTCGTCGAGCGGCTGCGCAAGCGCGACCTCTTCCGCGTCCTCGGCGACCTCGCCGCGCGCACCGCCGCGGGCACGCGCGCCGCGCTCGCGGGCTTCGCCGAGACGCACGCGGGCAGGACCTCGAGCGCGCTCGCCCCCTGGAACTTCGGCTTCCTGCGCGCCGGCGACCTCTCCCGCGAGCTCGATCCGTACTTCCGCTTCGACGACTCGCTCGCGCGCTGGGGGCGCTCGTTCGCGGCGCTCAGCGTGTCGTACCGCGGCGCGACGCTCACGCTCGATCTGCTCGATCGCGCGGGCAAGTACGAGAACGGCTTCATGCACGGGCCGGGGCCGGCCTTCTTCGAGGACGGCACCTGGCGCCCGGCGCGCATCAACTTCACGGCGAACGCGGTGCCCGCCGCGATCGGCTCGGGCCTCCGCGCCACCGAGACCCTCTTCCATGAGGGTGGTCACGCCGCGCACTTCTCGAACATCCTCTCCGATGCGCCCTGTTTTTCGCAGGAATTCGCGCCGACGAGCGTCGCGTACGCCGAGACCCAGTCGATGTTCATGGACTCGCTGCTCGGCGACGCCGACTGGCGCGTCCGCTACGCGCGCGACGCCGCAGGGCGGCCGATGCCGCTCTCGCTCATCGAAGCCGGCGTGCGCGAGTCGCAGCCGCTGCGGGGCTGGGACGTCCGCATGCTGATGACGGTGCCCTTCGCGGAGCGCGCGATCTACGAGCTCCCGGACGCCGAGCTCACGCCCGAGCGCGTGCTCGCGACCGTGCGCCGCACCGAGCAGGACCTGCAGGGCCTCGAGGCGGGCGTGCGGCCCGTGCTCGCGGTGCCGCACCTGCTCTCGGGCGAGTCGAGCGCCTACTACCACGGCTACGTGCTCGCCGAGATGGCCGTGTACCAGACGCGCGCGTTCTTCCTCGCCCGCGACGGCCACCTCACCGACAACCCGCGCATCGGCCCCGACCTCGCCCGCGCCTACTGGGCGCCCGGCAACGCGGCGACCTTCGACGAGACGCTGCGCGCGCTGACGGGGAGCCCGCTCTCGGCGGACGCGCTCGTGGCCGCGTGCAACCGCTCGGTCGACGACGCGCTCGCCGAGGCCCGCGCCGCGGTGGACGCGCAGCGCGCGCGGCCCGCGTTCACGGGGCCCATCGCGCTCGACGCGCACGTGCGCGTCATCCACGGCGCCGAGACCGTGTGCGACGACGCGGACGGCGGCTTCATGGCGGCGGCCGAGCGCTTCGCGGCCTGGGTGCGCGCGCACGAGGCGGCAGCGCCCCCATGAGCGACGCGGACGACACCGACCGCGGCGACCGCAGCGCGCGGCGCTCGTTCGGGCCCCGCCCGGACAAGGCGGCGCTCGTGCTCTCCGGTGGCGGCGCACGCGGCGCCTACGAGGTCGGCGTGCTCGCGGGGATCGTCGAGATCCTCGGGCTCGGCGAGGACGCCGCGAGCCCCTTCGACGTGTTCACGGGCACCTCGGTCGGTGCGATCAACGCGACCTACCTCGCGGCGCACGCCGACCGCGGGGACCTCGGCGTGCACGGGCTCATCCGGACGTGGGAGTCGCTGGAGCTCTCGCGCGATCTGCGGCTCGATCCGGCGGGCCTGCTCGGCTGGCCGCGGTCCTTGCCGCTGCTCTCCCGGGCGCGGCGCGCGCGCGGCGGCCTCGGCGAGCACTACGGCCGCGCGGTGCTCGATCCCCGGCCGCTCGAGCACATCGTCGAGAAGACGATCCCGTGGCAGCGGCTCTACGCGAACGTGCGCGAGGGCATCGTGCGCGCGCTCATGATCTCCGCGCTCGACGTCGCGGGCGGGCGCACGACCATCTTCTCGCATCTCGCGGAAGGCACACAGGTCGCGGGCTCACGCGACAAGCGCCGCATCCAGCGCGAGGGCCCCATCGCCGCCGAGCACGTGCTCGCCTCCGCGGCGATCCCGATGCTCTACCCCGCGCGCCGCATCGGGGACGCCTACTACTGCGACGGCGGCCTGCGCTTCAACACGCCGATCTCGCCGGCGATCCGCGCGGGCGCGACGCGCCTCGTCGTCGTCTCGCTGCTGCACCCCGATCCGCCCGCGACGCGCGTCCGCTCGGCGCTCGCGCAGTACCCCAACCCGATGTTCCTGCTCGGCAAGGTGCTGAACGCGCTCCTTCTCGATCCGGTCGACTACGATCTGCAGGTGCTCTCGCGCCTGAACCGCCTGATCGAGGTGCTCGAGGAGACCCTGCCCGAAGGCGAGTTCTCGGAGGTGATGCGCGTGATCACGCAGGAGCGCGGCCTGCACTACCGGCGCGTGAACACGCTCGTGTTCCGCCCCTCGGAGGACATCGGCGTGCTCGCCGGCGAGTACCTGCGCGAGGAGCACCCGCGCTGGCGCGGCGCCGCCCGGCTCGTCGGCGCGGCGCTGCGGCGCGCGCGCGATCTCGGCCAGTCGGTCGAGACGGACCTCGGCTCGTTCCTGCTCTTCGACGGCGGCTTCGCGAAGACGCTGATGGACCTCGGCCACCGCGACGCGAAGCGCCGCGCCGACGAGGTGCGCGCCTTCTTCGCGCCCCCCGGCGATCCGGGGCCGCTGCCGCGGTGAACCAACCGGCGGGAGGCGCCGTCCGGCGGCGTGATCCGAACGGGACGAGTGGAACCCTTCGTTTCGACTTCACGGTCGATGGGGAGAGTTTCACCGGTATCTGGATGAACATGCCCGGAGCGGGCAGGCCCGTGCGGCCACTCGGGACCTGGAATGGCCAACGGCTCGGAGATCGCGCAAGCGCGGGTGTCGTGTCGTCGGCAGCACCGATCGCTCCCGCGCCGCCGCGTCCCGTGAGCCGGATCGAACGCAACCTCGCGATCTGTGATGCCTATGTCACGGAGGTCCGGGCACGACGGGCACGCATGCTCCGCCTTCAACGCGCAGGGTCCGAACAGCTCTACGACGTAATGGAACGGAATCAGGCATGGCTCGACCGCCAGCAAAACGGCGCATTCGGGCGCGCGATGGAGGACCTAGGAAGGCTGATGGAGCACTGGCAACAGCAAGACGACGACGGCACGAGCACCATCCGGTCTCGGGCTGAGCTCGTTCGCGCGGTCCAGTCTCGTTGTCAGCCCTAGACGGACGACACGCGCCGTCAGCGCACGAAGAGGCGCGGGTCGTCGGGGCGCACGTCGACGTGGAAGTGGTCGCGGTGGCCGGCGTTGTAGTTCGGCGTGAGCACCGTGGAGACGTGGCGGCTCTGCGCGAGGTCGCAGGCGATGCGCTGGAGCGCGCGCGCGCGTGCGTCGGAGGGGGGCGGCGCGGCGCAGGTCTCGTGGGCGGGGCTGACCGCGAAGTCCGTCGCGACGCGCAGGCGGCCGGCCGCGGTCGTGAACGTCGAGAGGTCGAGCGCGAGGCCGAAGGTGTGGAAGCTCGGGCGCGGGTGATCGCGGTAGGCGGAGAGCACGTCGACGCGCGTGACGCCGTGGCGCGCGAGGACGGCCGCGACCGCGGGGAGGCGCGCGGCGAGCTCGCAGCTGAGGACGAGGCGCTCGTCGCCATCGGTGTCGCTGCGCTGCGTGGCGACGAAGGTCACGCCGCCGATGGGCTGCGGGAGCACCACGACCGGGGCGGGGACCGGCGTGGTGAGGTGCGCCGCGTCCTCGTCCGCGAGGGGGACGAAGGGCACGCCCGCCTCGCGGAGCGCGGGGTGGCACGCGGCGCGGGGGCGGAACTTCCAGACGAGCGCGGGATCGGTCGCCCACGTCGCGCCGGGGATGTCGGCGCGGAAGTTCTGGAAGGACGCGACGCGGCGCGCGACGACGCGGGCGAGGCGGCCCACGGGATCCGTCGCGCCGGCGAGAAAGTCCGTGGGGCGCGGCGGCGCGGGCGGGGCCGCGGGGATGGGCAGCTGCGGGACGACGGGCTCGCCGCGCAGATCGAGCGGAAACTGCGTGTGGAGCGCGCCGCGGCCGCGCGGCATCGGACCATCGTCACCCCCTTCCGAGAGGGTGTCGGTGGGACGAGCGTCCGCCCCCGACACGCCCGGCGCGCCCCGCCGGGAGGGGGCCGACGCACGCGCAGGCGCACGCGCCGCCCCCGAGAGCCCCGTCGCCGCCGCCGTGAGCGCGTCGGGCCGGACCGCCCAGCGATCGTCGAAGAAGCCGAGCGCGAGCGTGCCTGCGCGCGGCATCACGAGGCGCTGCCGCTCCCGCGTCGCGGCGCCGTCGTAGACGACGTAATCCGGGAGGAAATCGGGGAGGTTGTTGCCCGCCGCGGCGGCCTTCGCCGACGCGCCCGCCTGCACGATCACGTACTGGTCCGGCGCGAGCGGGTTCGGGTGGATGAAGCGCGTGCCGACGTCGTCGCCGACGAAGCGGCGCGTGCCGAGCACGACCGCGCCCGGCTCGACCCGGATGGGCAGCTGCGCCTGCATGCGCTCGAGCAGCGCGTTGTCACCGGGGCCGCCGTAGAGCACGAGCGTCGCGCCGCGCATCAGCGCGTCGTCGACGGCGGTGTCCGCGACGACCTCCTGGCTCACGCTCCACAGCCACAGCGGCCAGCCGCGCGCGCCCCGCTCGGCGGCGCGCCGCAGGAGCGCGGCGTTCTCGGGGACGCGCGTGCCGTAGACGTGCACCATGCGCCCGAAGAAGGCGTCCGCGATCGGACCCGAGAGGCCCGGCCGCTTCTCGAAGCCCTCGACGCGCGGCGGAAATCCCGTGCGCCAGCCGCCCTCGCCGCGCACGAGGTGCACGACGTGGCCGAGCGCCGCGCGGGGCCCGCGGTACGCCTCGACGCCGTCGACGACGATGCGCGCGCCCTCGCCCGCGGCGAGCGGCGCGTCCCGCAGATCGAGCGAGAACGCGCGCGCGCCGCGCGTCTCGATGGTGAGCGTGTCGCCCTCGGCCTTCGCGTGGAGGCGGGCGATGACGGGGTAGTCCTCGATGCGCGTCACCGTGAGCCAGTGCTGCCGCGCCGCCCGGTAGTCGCCGCTCACGAGCGTGACTTCGGGCAGGCGCGTCTTGCGGCGCACCGAAGCGAGCTGTTCGTAGAAGCGGCCGTGACGGTGGACGATGTAGAGCAGGTCGTGGCCCGCGTCGTACCAGGTGCCGCGCGCGGGGACGCCGAGGCGCGCGACCTCGGCGTCGAGCTCTTCGACGAAGGCCGGTCGCATCGGCCCCGGATCACTTCGTCCATGATGGTATCGGTAGTCGGTGTTCCACGCGTTCTCGAGCAGCTGCATGCCGCTCAGCGACGCGAGCACCGCGCGATCCGCGGCCGTCTGCCGTGACCCGACGTACTGCTGCCAGCTCGGGGCACCCGCCATCGGGATGACCGTCGCGAAGCGCCACGCGTGGCGCATGCCGATGTTGTGCGTGCCGAGGCCGCCGTTGGAGACGCCGTTGAGGTGCACGCGCTCGGGGTCGATGCGGTAGTGCTTCTCGACGTCGGCGAGCACGTCGAGGACGTCCTGCTCGCCCATCCAGCGCCAGAGCACCTGCCCGTAGCCATCGGGCGCGACGACGATCCAGTCGGGCGTCCACTTCGGCTCGAAGTCGTCCCAGAGGAAGCGGTCGTACTCGAGCCAGCTCATGTTGTTGCCGAGCACGACGCCGAGAAAGAGGTTCCCGTTCGAGGAGCCGCCGTGCAGCACGATCATCAGCGGATACGCGCGCGCCGGGTCGTAGCCGGGCGGCACGTAGACCGTGTAGCCCTGCCGGCGCTGGCTGATCGGCGAGACGTACGCGCGGCTGACGATCTTCCCGCGCTGCTCGGGGTACGGGTCGTGCCCGGCCTCCGCGCGCTCGAGGAAGCCCGCGGCCCGACGACGCCAGCTCTCGGACTGCGGCGCGAAGCGGTTCTCGATGCGGTCCGCGGTGTCGACCATGTAGCCGATGCTCGTCAGCGCTCCCTCGGGGACACCCTCCGGGCGCCGCGCCTCGAGCGTCGCGAGTCGGGCGCGCAGGGCCGCGACGGGGGGCGCGTCCGCGCGCGCGACCGACGCGACGCAGAGCACGAGGGCCGGGAGGAGCACGAGGGCGAGCGGGCGGGGGGATGCCATGGCGGAGCCTCGGCGCGCAGGTATCAGACGCACCGCGCGCGGACCAAATTCCTTCCACGGCGCGGGGGAGACGGCCCGCCGACGCGCCGTGTTTTTTGGACGCCGGCACGGGCGCCGCGCCGCTTTCTGGACGCCGCGCGCGGGCGTGTGCGATGCGCGGGGGAGGCCCATGTCCCACGCTCGACGCCTGCTCCGACCCGCCGCGCTCGCCGCGCTCCTGCTCGCGCCGGGCGCCTGCGACGGGGACGCCCCGCGCGACGAGCCCCCGGAGGCCTCGGTGCCGACGCCCGCGCCTGCGCCGACGGCCTCGACCCCGCCGCCGACGCCGCCCGCCCCGCGCCCCGCGCCCGCGCCGCCCGCGCCGCCCCCGCGCGATCTCGAGGCCGAGGCGCGCGCGCGGGAGGCCGCCGAGCGCGAGGCGTTCGAGCAGGCGTGGCCGCGCCACGGCGTCGTCTACCACTTCCTCGCGCAGGTGTTCGCCGAGCCCTCGAGCCGCGCGCGCGTCGTCGGCTACATGCGCCGGGGCGCGACCTTCCGCGCGAAGGCCCCCATCCGCGGGACCGGCTGCGCGGGCGGCTGGCACGAGCTCCCCGGCGACGGCTTCGTGTGCCGCGGCGACGGCTTTCAGATCGGCGACGCGCCGCAGACCTTCGAGCCGTCGCCGGTGCCCCCCGCGCTCGAGGACGCCCTGCCCTACGCGTACGGCAAGACGGTGCGCGACGACGTGCCGCAATTCTGGGCGCTCCCGACGCGTGATCAGCAGGCGTCGGCGGGGCGCGTGATGTCGACCCTCCGCGCCGAGGACGATCGGCTCGCCGCGCTCGCGGCCGCCGCCGACGCCGGCACCGCCCCGACGCCCCCCGGGAGCGACGCGCCGGTGCAGGCCGACTCCGTCGTCGCGCCGCCTCCGCCCGGTCAGGCGGAGGTCGTCGGCAACGCGGTCGCGAGCCCCGCGGACGCGCTCCCCGACTACCTGCGGATGCGCATGCTCAAGGGCTTCTACGTGAGCCTCGACCGCAGCGAGGACGGCGAGACGGGCAGCTTCTACCGCACGGTGCGCGGCGGCTACGTCGAACGCGACGAGGTCGTGATGGCGACCCCGCCCGCGATGCGCGGTGTGGTGCTCGGCGGCGGCTGGCGGCTGCCGATGGGCTTCGTCTTCCGCAGCGGCGTGCGCCGCCTGCACCTCGAGCCGGCGACGGGCGCGCTCGTCGACGACGGCACGCTCGATCGGCACACGCCCTTCGTCGTCGCGCAGGACGATCTCTGGCGCCGGGACAAGCGCTACGTCGTGTCGGACGAGGGCGTGCTCGTGCGCGAGCCGAGCGTCCGCCTCGCCGCGCGCATCCCGCGCCCCGCGCAGGTCCGCGAGACCGATCGCTGGGTCCACGTGACGCTCTCGACGCAGGTGCTCGTCGCGTACGAGGGCGACGAGCCCGTGTTCACGACGCTCGTCTCGACGGGCAAGGAGGGGCACGAGACGCCGACGGGCCTCTTCCAGATCCAGTCGAAGCACGTCTCGACCACGATGGACGACGAGGCCTCGGCGGACGGCGCCTACTCCATCGAGGACGTGCCCTGGACGATGTACTTCGACCGCAACTTCGCGCTGCACGGGGCCTTCTGGCACAACGCGTTCGGGCAGGTCCGCAGTCACGGCTGCGTGAACCTCGCGCCCGCCGACGCGCGCTGGCTCTTCTCGTGGTCGACGCCGACGCTGCCGGCCTCGTGGCACGGCGTGTTCGCCGACCGCCGCCGGCCGGGGAGCTGGGTCTTCGTCACGCCGTGACGGGACGCGCCGCGCGCCCCCGCGACTGAATCGCCATTCAGCGCCGCGCGCCCCCGCGACTGAATCGCCATTCAGCGCCGCGCGTGCGGCCCCCGCCCGCGTCGCGGAGCGCGCGCAGCGCCTAGAAGAGCACGCCGCAGAACACGCCGCGGTAGACGACGGTGTTGTTCGACTCGCGACACTCGAAGGTCTCGCCGAGCGGGTCGGCGACCACGTACACGTCGACGCCGGGCGCGCCGCGCGGGGCGTCCATCCACGGGCAGCCGACCACCTCGCACGCGCCCGGGCGCAGGTCGCCCGCGGTGCGCGCCTCGCAGAGGAGCACGCCGCCGGCCGCGGGATCGTCGGCGTAGAACGCGACCGACACGCCGTCGCTGACGTCGTCGGTGCCGCGGTTGCACACGACCGCGCGGATGTCGGCGGTGCCGCCGGCGTCGCACGCGAGGGCGTCGGCGCGCGCGGTGATGTCCGGCGACGCGCCTGGGATCGCGGTGCCCTGCACGTTCTGGCGGAAGTGGTTGAGGCCGGGCGTCGCCCAGTTGCGCTCGACGGCCGAGGTGCGCGGGATCCCGCCCGCCTCGGTCACGTTGGTGACGTGGTAGGCGTGCTGGTTCCACACCGGCCGCGAGCGGACCCAGCGGTCGGCCGCGTCGCCGAAGACGCGGATGCCGCGCACGCCGACGGGCCGCGACGCGCGGCAGGTGTCGCCCGCGCCGGGCGTGCCGGCGGGCGGCGCCACACACACGAAGGCCGCGCTGTCGCAGCCCGGTCCGACGCAGCACTCGGCGCTCGTCGTGCAGCGGCAGAGGCCCTCGACGCAGCGGCCGCTCACGCACTCGGCGTCTTCGCGGCAGCGCAGGCCGGGGAAGAGCGGATCGACCCCGCCGACGTCGATGCCGGACGACCGGCAGTCGCGGCCCGTGGTGAAGCCCGGAGACGGGCAGTTCCAGTTGGCGCCGATGACGATCTCGGCGTTGAAGTCGCCGTCGACGTCCGCGACGACGGGGTTCTCGTACCAGGTGCACGAGGAGTGGGACTGCGAGAAGAGCACGTCGCCGCTGCGGCCGTCGTAGACGCGCACGAAGCACTCGTCGGCGTACACGGCCTCCGAGACGCCGTCCCCCTCGAAGTCGAAGATGCTCGAGCCGGTGACGTTGCTCGACTGGTCCTGCGAGGGGCGCGACCAGAGCACGCCGGTCGTGCTGCCCGTCGCGCACGTCCCGCCCGCGCGGGGCGAGGCGGTGCAGTCCGGGTCGAAGACGTTGTAGGCCGAGCCGCCCGCGCTCGCGAGCTCCGGCAGGCCGTCACCGTCGAAGTCGCCGATGGTCGGCGGCCCCCCGGTGCCGCCGCCGACGAGCGCGACGGGGCCGAAGATCACCGTCCCGTCGAGCGTCTGCACGCGCGCGCTCCCGGACGTGATCACGGCGACCTCGGGCGCATCCGCGGGCCACGCGACGCTGCCCGGATACGCCCCGAAGTCCGCGATCGCGACGTGCCCCACCGCCTGCAGCGTCGTCCCCCAGGACTCGCGCTCCCAGCGCCGGTCCACGCGGCTCCACTGCCAGACGCCGTGCCCGGCGACGAGCTCGGGCGTCTCGTCCGCGTCGACGTTCGCCACGACCGCGAACGTGCCCTGCCCATACGACGCGAGATCGACGCCTGCGCCGTCGAAGAGCAGCCGACCGCCCGCGTCGACGACCAGCCCGCCACGCATCACCTCGGGCCGTCCGTCGTCGTCGAGGTCGTAGAGCGACGGCCCCGCCCAACCGCCTCCGGTGATGGTAAGTGGCGTCGTCCCGTCCGCCTGTGTCGCGCGCCAGAGCACGCCCCACGCGCCGGCGGTCGCGTCGTAGCGGAAGGCGACGAGCCCGCCGCCGGCCTTGTACGCGACGATCTCCGGGCGTCCGTCGCCGTCGAGATCGCCGACCGCGGGCGGCGCGCTGTGCGCGACGAGCTGCAGGCTGCCGAGCTCCGCCTGCTGCGTGCAGGTGCGCCCGTCGAGCACGCGGATCACGCCGGTGGGCTCTTCGCTCGACCCATCGACACCATCATCGAAGACGGCAACGATGGACGGTCGACGTGGCTCGTCTGGCCCACGCCCGATGCCGAAATCGACGACCATCGGCGTCGAGAGCACGTGGAGATGCGCCGGGAAGGCGTCCCCGGCAGGCGCGGTGTCGAACGCACACTCGACCGTCGGCGAGAAGGTACCGGGCGGCACGAGGCGCGTGCACGCCGGGTCGCGATCGACGGCGGGCGGGCGCTCGTACGGGACGCAGCGGCCGAGCGTCGGCTCGCAGTAGTCGTCGCCCGGGCAGTCGTCGGTGCTCGCGCACGGCCCGCGATCGGGGGCGCAGCTCGTCCCGGCGACGCAGAGCGCGCCGACCGCGCAACACTCCGTCCCGCACGGCGTGCAGGGCGTGCCGCCCTCGCCGGGGCCCGCGTCACCCGGCGGGAACGGCCCCATGTCGGTCACGCCGGCGTCGGGCCGCGGCGCGCACATCCCGTCGCGGCACACCTCGCCGGTCGCGCAGTCCGCGGTGCTCACGCACGCGGGGCCTGGGCTGCCACCACCACCACCGCCGCAGTCACCGCAGCCCGCGGCGAGGAGCGCGACGAGCGCGCAGAGCGGGAGGCCCGTCGTGCGGGCACAGGGCGGGGAGAGGCGGCGCGGGGGGAGCATGGCCGCGAGTCTGCACGCTCGCGCGCGCCGCGTCAGCGCTCGACGTGTGCGCCGCGCTCCGCGGGTGCGGCGCCTGCGCGCGCAGTGGCGCATCGCGCGGACGCGTTCGACGGGCCACGCGTCGCACGCGCGGCGCCGAGTGCGACGGAGCCGCGCCATCGGCCGCGCCGTGCCCGCTCGCGGCCTCGCGTGACTCGCCGAGGCCTTTGATGTACACGGCCCACGCCGTGCCCGCTGCGCGCCCCATGCTGCCGCTCCGCCCCTGCCCGGCCTGCGGGACCGCGCTCGAGCCGCTGCGCGCCGGGGCGATGCTCGCGCTCGACGACGGATACCGCTTTCTCTGCGGCGAGGCGTGTCGCGCGCGGTTCCGTCGCGGAGACCGCGGCTTCGAGCGCGCGGTCCGGGGCGCAGTGGACGGCGCGCGCGCCGAGCGGGGGCCCACCCACGCGGCCGACGAGGGCGATGCGCCGCCGCTGCGCGGGGGTCTCCCCGTCGCCGCGCCGCGACGCGACGAGCCGCACGTGCCGGGGCGCGTGCACTTCGACGACGCCTCGAGCACCGCGACGGGGCGGCTCTTCGCGCGGCCAGCGCTGCTGAGCGTGCCCGCGCCGTGGCTCGGGCTCGGCGCCGCGGGCCTCGGCGTCGCGCTCGGGCTGCTCGGCGGGAGCCCGCTCCCGGCGACGCTCTCGGCCTGCGCGACGTGGGTCGCGTCGATCGCCGCGCTCACGCGCTCCTACCCCGCGCGGCGCGAGACGGGCGTCTTCGCCTGGGCGCTCGGGCCCTCGGGTGCGGCGCTCGCGGCGTTCGCGGCGCTCATCGGGGCGCTCGGCCCGGAGCCGACGCGCGGGCCGCTGGTCGGCGCGGCGGTCGCCGCCGGCGCGATGGTCGCGCGCGCGTGGCTCGACGCGTGGGCCCGACGCCCGGTGGCCGAGGCCGTGGACGCGCTCCGCGCGACGCTGCCGAGCCGCCTCCGCGTGCCGACGGGCGACGAGGGCGCGCTCACGCGGGCGGGGGCGCAGCGCGACGTCGCGGTCGAGAGCGTCCGCACCGGCGAGGACGTCCTCGCGCTCGAGGGCGAGGTCGTCGCGGTCGATGGCGTCGTGAAGGCGGGCGAGGCGCTCGCGCTGCTGCACCCGGGCGCGCGCACGCCGGTGCGCCGCGTCGCGGGCGATCCCCTGCTCGCAGGCGCACGCATCGTCGAAGGCGCGGTCCGGCTCCTCGCGACGCGCGTCGGCCCCGATCGCGGGCTCGTGCGCCCCGCGCGCTTCGGGAGCGGCACCGAGCGCGACGCCGCGCCCATCGCGCGCGCCGCGGAGCTCGTCACGCGCTGGGGCGGCGCGCTCGCGATCCTCTTCGCGGCGAGCGGGCTGGTGCTCGCGGGCGGGGGCGGCTTCACCGCGCAGCTCGGCGCCGCGGCGTCGGTGCTGCTCGCCGCGCCGCTCCTCGCGGTGCGCCGCGCGGCGGAAGCCCCGCTCGTCGCGGCCGCTGCGATCGCGGGGGCGCGCGGCATTGTCTTCCAGAGCGCGCGCGCGCTCGATCGCGCCGGGCGCGTCGCGTACGCGGCGCTCTGCGGCCACGGCACGATCACCGACGGGCGCCCCGAGGTCGTCGAGCTCCACGCGCTCGACGGCTCGAACGGGGACGCGTTCGTCGCGCTCGCCGCGGCCGCCGAGTCCGCCGCCGAGACGCACCCGATCGCCCGCGCGATCCAGCGCGTCGCCGAGGCGCGCGGCGTCCCGCGCGAGAGCGTGCGCCGCGCGACCTACCTGCCCGGCCGCGGCGTCACCGCGGTCGCGCCGGGCGGCGAAGCCCTCGTGCTCGGCAGCCGACAGCTGCTGCTCGACGAGGGCGTGAGCGTCGCGGTCGCCGACGCCGACGCGGCGCGGGCCGAGACGCGCGGGCGCACCGCCGTGTTTCTCGGGCTCGGCGGGCGCGTCTGCGCGGTGCTCTCGCTCGAAGACGAGCTGCGCCCCGGCGCGCGCGCGGCCGTGCAGCGCCTCGTCGACCTCGGCATCGAGGTCGTGCTGCTCTCGGGCGATCACCGGGGCACCGTCGAGACGCTCGCGCGCGGGCTCGGTATCGATCACATCAAGGCGCAGCTCGTCCCCGAGGAGCGGGGCGCCGAGGTCAAGCGCCTGCGCGAGAGCGGGGGCGCCGTCGCCGCGATCGGGCGCCCGCTGCACGACGACGCCGCGCTCGCCGCCGCCGACGTGCCCGTGGTGCTCGGCGCCGCGGGCGGCCCCGCAGGCGAGCGCGCGGTGGCGCTCGTCACCGAGGACGTGCGCGACGCGGCCGCTGCGCTCTGGATCGCGCGCGCCGCGCGACAGGCCGCGTACCGCGACGCGGGCCTCGCCGCGGTGGGCGGGCTGGCGCTCGTCGGGCTCGGCGCGACGGGCATGCTCGCGCCGGGCGTGGTCGCGGTGGCCGCGATCGCCCTCGACGCCTGGGCGCTGCCGGCCGGGGCGCGCCTGATTCGGCGCGTGGCCCTGCGCCTCCCCGAGCGGGCCTGATCACGCAGCCCGGCGCCGCCCCCGACGACCGACACGCGCCTCGAGCGACCCACGCGACACACGACGTCCCGACGCGCTGCGAACACGACGAAACCCAAGCAATCCAAGGAGAAACACGATGTCGACGAAGGCCTGGGGTGGACGGTTCGACGAGGAGCCGAGCGAGCTCGCGGCGCGCTTCGGCGCGAGCGTGCACGTGGACGCGCGGCTCGCCCCGGAGGACATCCGCGGCTCGATCGCGCACGCGCGCATGCTGGCTGCGCGCGGCATCATCCCGCAGGCGGACGCCGCGAAGATCGTCGCGGGCCTCGAGCAGATCGCGGGCGAGGTCGCGGCCGGAACCTTCGTGTGGAGCGCAGCCCGCGAGGACGTCCACATGAACATCGAGGCGACGCTGACCGAGCGCATCGGCGAGGCGGGCGCGCGGCTCCACACCGCGCGGAGCCGCAACGATCAGGTCGCGACGGACATGCGTCTCTGGACGCGCAGCGCGTGCGGCGCGACGGGCGCCCGGCTCGATCGCCTCCTCGCCGTGCTCGCGGCGCGGGCCGCCGAGACGGTCGACGTGCTGATGCCCGGCTACACGCACCTGCAGCGCGCGCAGCCCGTGCGCCTCGCGCACCACCTGCTCGCCTGGTGCGAGATGCTCGAGCGCGATCGCGGCCGGCTCGACGACGCCGCGCGCCGCATGAACGAGTCGCCGCTCGGCGCGGGCGCCCTCGCCGCGACCACCTTCCCCATCGACCGCGCGCACACCGCGGAGGCGCTCGGCTTCGCGCGGCCCGCGCGCAACTCGCTCGACGCGACCGGGGACCGCGACTTCCTCGTCGAGTCCGTCGCCGCGCTCGCGATGACCGCGGTGCACCTCTCGCGCATCGGCGAGGAGCTCGTGCTCTGGAGCACGCAGGAGTTCGGGTTCGCGCAGATGAGCGACGCCTTCACGACGGGCTCGTCGATGATGCCGCAGAAGAAGAACCCCGACATGGCCGAGCTCGTGCGCGGCAAGACGGGGCGCGTCGTCGGCGACCTCGTCACGCTGCTCGTGCTGCTCAAGGGCCTCCCGCTCGCCTACAACCGCGATCTGCAGGAGGACAAGCCACCCGTCTTCGACGCGTTCGACACGGTGGACGCCTCGCTCGACGTCCTCGCACCCGCGCTCGCGCACACCCGCTTCGACGCCGCGCGGATGCGCGCCGCGCTGCGCGAGGGCTTCGTCGACGCGACCGAGATCGCGGACTACCTCGCCGCGCGCGGCGTGCCGTTCCGCGAGGCGCACCACGTCTCGGGGAGGCTCGTGCGGCGCGCGCTCGGTCTCGGCCGCACCCTCGCCGAGCTGAGCCTCGAGGAGCTCCGCGCCGAGCACCCCGCGTTCGCCGAGGACATCTTCCACGCCCTCAATCCGGAGGTCATCGTCGAGCGCCGCGACGTGCCGGGCGGCCCCGCGCGGCGGCAGGTACGCGCGGCGATCGCGGCGTTGCGCGCGCGTCTCGCGGAGCGCGGCACCGACGTCGACACGGTCGCCACCGAGCACGGCCTCGCGACCCCCGCGACGGGCGACGCCGGATGAGCGCCGAGACGCCGCCCTCCCCGGTGTTCGCGCGCGACGCGACCGGCGCCCTCTGCGCCGAGGGCGTCCCGCTCGCCGCCATCGCCGCGGAGGTCGGCACGCCCGCGTACGTCTACAGCGGCGCGGCGATCGACGCGGCCTTCGCGCGCGTCGACGCGACGCTCGCGGGTCTGCCGCACCTCGTCGCGTACGCGGTGAAGGCCAACGGCAACCTCGCGGTGCTCGCCCGCCTCGCGCGGCTCGGGGCGGGCTGCGACATCGTGTCGGCCGGCGAGCTCGCCCGCGCGCTGCGGGCCGGCGTGCCCGCGTCGCGCATCGTCTTCAGCGGCATCGGCAAGCGCGCCGACGAGCTCGACGCGGCGCTCGCCGCGG
Source organism: Polyangiales bacterium (assembly GCA_964202905.1). Taxonomy (GTDB): domain Bacteria; phylum Myxococcota_A; class Polyangia; order Polyangiales; family JADJQN01; genus CAIUAC01. The sequence goes on along the minus strand of CAXNJO010000006.1, from coordinate 336,467 downwards.
GCATCCGGAGCGTGCACGTCGAGAGCGCCGAGGAGCTCGCGCTCGTCGAGGCGCGGGCCGCCGCGCGCGGGGTGCGCGCGCCCATCGCGCTCCGCCTCAACCCGGACGTCGATCCGGCGACGCACCCGTACATCGCGACGGGCCTGCACGACACGAAGTTCGGCCTCGAGTTCGACGCGGCGCACGCGCTCCTGCCGCGCATCCTCGCGAGCGGGCACCTCACGCTCGAGGGCGTCGCCTGCCACATCGGCTCGCAGCTCCCCTCGGCCGCGCCGCTCGGCGAGGCGGTCGAGCGCATCGCCCGCTTCGCGCGCGCCTGCCTCGAGGCGGGCGCCCCGCTGCGCACCCTCGACGCGGGCGGCGGCTGGCCCATCGCGTACGGCGACGAGGCGCGGCCCAGCGACGCGTGGGAGTCCTTCGGGGACGCGATCCGCGACGGCCTGCGCCGCGCCGGCGCCGACGCGCTCGGCCTCGAGATCCTCGTCGAGAACGGCCGCGCGCTGGTCGGCGACGCGGGCGTGCTGCTCGCGCGCGTGCTCTCGGTGAAGCAGCAGCCGACGCGGCGCTTCGTCATCCTCGACGCCGCGATGACGGAGCTCATCCGTCCTGCGCTCTACGACGCGCACCACGCCGTCGTGCCCGTGCACGATCCGCGCGGCCGCGGCGCGCCGGAGGTCGTCGACGTCGTCGGGCCCGTGTGCGAGACGGGCGACTTCCTCGCGCGCGACCGCGCCCTCGCGCCGCTCGCCGCGGGCGACCTCGTCGCGATCCGCGGCGCCGGCGCGTACGCGATGAGCATGGCGAGCCAGTACAATGCGCGCCCGCGCGCGCCCGAGGTGCTCGTCGACGGCGGTTCGTTCCGCGTGGTGCGCGCCCGCGAGACGGTCGACGACCTGATGCGCGGCGAAGTGCCCTGATCGTCGGGGCCGCGTCGGCTGGAGCGCGCGCGAATCGCGAGGCGGTCTCCACGCCGATCGTTCGCCACGGCCCACACGCCGCACGCGCGGCGCGGGCCTCCCCCGCGGCATCGACTACAGTGCGCCGCCCCCGCCCGCGAGGTCTCCCGCCGATGGCCGCTCACGCGCTCTCCCTCCTCTCCCGCGGGCTCCCGCTCGCCTCCGCCGCCGTGCAGCGCGAGGCGCTCACCCGCCTGCCCGGCGTGCCCGACTTCGAGGCCACGCTCGCGGCCCGCGGCGTCGCGCCCCTCCGCGCGCGCGCGCCGCGCGTGCTGCAGCTGAACCTCGGCAAGCTCTGCAACCAGACCTGCCGTCACTGCCACGTGGACGCGGGCCCCGACCGGCGCGAGGTGATGACGCGCGAGACGATGGCGCACTGCCTCCGCGCGCTCGCGGCGACGGACATCCCGGTCGTCGATCTCACCGGCGGCGCGCCCGAGATGAACCCGCACTTCCGCTGGCTGGTGCAGGAGGTGCGCGCGCTCGGCCGGCACGTGATGGACCGCTGCAACCTCACGATCCTCGAGACGCCCACGCACCGCGAGCTGCCCGCGTTCTTCGCGGAGCACGGCGTCGAGGTCGTCTGTTCGCTCCCGCACTACCGGCAGACGAACACCGATCGGCAGCGCGGCGACGGCGTCTACGAGAAGTCGATCCGCGCCCTGCGCCGCCTGAACGAGGCGGGCTACGGCCACGGCGGTCCGCTGCGCCTCGTGCTCGTGAGCAACCCGGTCGGCGCGTTCCTCCCGGCGAGCCAGGCCTCGCTCGAAGCCGAATGGAAGCGCGAGATGCTGCGGCTCCACGGCGTGCGCTTCGACGCGCTCTACACGATCACGAACATGCCGATCAGCCGCTACCTCGAGTGGCTCGAGGGCGCGGGGCAGCTCGAGGCCTACCTCGAGCGGCTCGTCGCCGCCTTCAACCCGGCCGCGACCGCGGGCGTGATGTGCCTCGACACGCTCAGCGTCGGCTGGGACGGCGCGCTCTACGACTGCGATTTCAACCAGCAGCTCGAGCTGCCCTGTTCCGCATCAGCCCCGCAGCACATCCGCGATTTCGACCTCGACGCGCTCGTCGGCCGCGAGATCGCGGTCGCGCGGCACTGCTACGGCTGCACCGCGGGCTCGGGCTCGTCGTGCGGCGGCGCGACGGTCTGACGGCACCGACTACGGCGCGTCCGCGACGCGGCGCGCGGGGCCCGCGTCCGCGGCGTCATCCACCGCGCCGACCATCCCCGCGAGCCGCGCGCCCACCTCGTCGAGGCGCGCGTCGAAGAGGTCCGCGACGCGGCCCGCCGCCGCGCGCACCGCGCCCGGCGTCTCCTCGATGGACCGGCGCTTGAGCGACTCGTCCGCGCGCTCCCGCGCCATCCACGCGAGCACGGGCGCCGAGAGCGCGAGCGCGCCGCCGAGGGCCGCGCTCGAGAACACCATCACGCCGAGTCCGATCGCGCCGAGGGCGACCACGCCGACGTCCGCGGCCCGCGAATCGCGCCCGTCGCGCACGGAGCGGCCCGTGGTCTCGAGCGCAGCCGCGACCCGCGCGGCGTGTGCACGGGCGTCCGCGTCGCGCGACACGACGACCTCCTGCTCGAGCGCGGCGAGCTCGGGGGCGATCGCCTCCCAGCGCGCCCGCGCGAACGCGTCGAAGCGCTCCTCGATGAAGCCCTGCCAATGACGCCGCAGATCCTCGGCGCGCGCCGCCTCGATCTCCCGCGGCACCGCCCGCGCGAAGCGCTCGCCGAAGTCGAGCGTCTCCGCGCGCACGCGCCCCTTGAGGACGCCCACGCGCCCCCAGACGCGTGCGGCCCGCGCCGCGGCCGCTTCACCCACAGGGGCACCGCTGGCCGATGCCTCGCCCGCGGGCGCCTCGTGGGCGGACACGTCCTCGCGCCCCGGCCCGGCCTCGACGGACTCGCCCGACTCAGGCATCGACGGCCCCCGCGCCTTGCGACCCGCTGCGCAGGATCTGCACGATCGCGCCCGTGCGGCGGTCGACCTCTTCCATGGAGAGGCCGTCGTCGCCCGCGCCGATCGCGCGGCGGTAGAGCGCGCTCTCGGCGAAGACGCGCAGCGCCTCGATCCGCTTCGGGAGGTACGGGTGCGTGTCGAACGCCTCGAGCATCCGGCCGACCCCGACACGCCCCTCGCCCGCCTGCGCGACGAACGCGTCGAGATCGATCTGCGCGACGAGCGCGCGCGAGCCGATCGCGATCTTCAGGAAGGCGCGCGAGGCCGCCGCGAGGTCGCGCGTGCAGAGCAGACCCGCCCGATCGCAGGTGATCTCGGCGCGCCGATACCAGGCCATCAGCGGCATCTGCGCGGGCGCCGCGGCGTAGCGGAGGAACACGCTCGCGCCGTCGAGCAGCACGCGCAGCACCGTGCCGTACACGACGTGCTTGTTCTGGATGTGCCCCGTCTCGTGGCCCAGCACGAACTTGAGCTCGGCGGGCTCGAACGCGTCGAGCAGGGCCGAGTGCACGACGATGAACGCGTCGTCGTCGGTGCCCGAGGTGTACGCGTTGATGACGGGGCTGTTGGCGACGTACACCGTGGGGACCGCGACACCGAGCGTCTCGGCGCACTCGACGGCGAGCGCGTGCACCTGCGGAAACTGCCGCGGCGACACACGCACGGTGCGGCCGAGCAGCTGGTTGCGCATCAGCTCCTTGCTCGTGCGCACGACGGCCGCGGCCGCGAGCTCGACGGGGCGCAGGCGCCGGAACGTGCGCAGCATCGCGACGTCGGCGGCGTACGCGTAGCGCGTCGCCTCGTCGTCCCCGCCGGGCACCGCGGCGCGCCGGGCCGCGACGTAGCGCGCGAAGTCGAAGGAGTCCCCACCGTCGTCGGCCGAAGGAGCGCGCGCGTCACCCATGCGGGCGAGCATGCGGGCCGCCCCCGCGCAGGGCAATCGCCGCCCCCCTCTGCTAGGGTCGGCCGCCCATGCCCGGCCTCACCATCCTCGGCTCCGGAAGCCACGCCCCCGGCGTCCCCGTCGGCAACGCCGCGCTCGGGCGCGTGATGGACACCGACGACGAGTGGATCTACAAGCGCACGGGCATCCGGCAGCGTCACTTCGCGCCGGAGGGCACCGGTTGCAGCGACCTCGCCGTGATCGCGGCCGAGCGCGCGCTCGAGAGCGCCGGCGTCGCCGCCTCCGAGATCGATTACATCGTCTTCGCCACGATGACGCCGGACTTCGTGTTCCCGGGCTCGGGCGGGCTGCTCGGCGCGAAGCTCGGCATCGCGGGTGTGCCGGCGCTCGACATCCGGCAGCAGTGCGGGGCGATGCCCTTCGCCTTCCAGGTCGCGGACGGGCTCGCCGCGAGCGGCGCGGCGCGCACCCTGCTCGTCGTCGGCGCCGAGGCGCACGCGGGCTTCATGCCGTGGGACGACTGGGATGTGCTGCTCGGTGAGGCGGACCCCTCGCGTGTGAGCGTCGAGGCGCGCGCGCGGGCGACGCGTCACCGCTCGCTCGCGATCCTCTTCGGCGACGGCGCGGGCGCGCTCGTGATGCGGCGCAGCGAGGTCCCCGGGCACGGGCTGCTCGGCGTGAAGGTGCACACCGACGGCCACGCCGCGAAGCACATCTACATCGAGGGCGGCGGGTTTCGCCGCCGGCCGTACTGGACGCGCGAGATGTTCGAGCGCGAAGAGCACATCCCCAGCATGGCCGGCAAGGAGCTCTTCAAGACGGCCGTCACGCGCCTGCCGCAGGTGGTGCGCGCGCTCTGCGCCGAGCACGGCGTCGCGCTCGCCGACGTCGACTGGTTCGTCGCGCACCAGGCGAACGACCGCATCAACCAGGCGGTGCGCGAGGCGCTCGGTGTCCCCGCGGAGAAGGTCCCCTCGAACATCGCGCGCTACGGCAACACGAGCGGCGCCACGATCCCGATCCTGCTCGACGAGCTGCTCCGCGCGGGCCGCCTGAAGCGGGGCGAGCTCATCTGCTTTCTCGCGCTCGGCGCCGGCCTGCACTGGGGCTCGGCGCTGATGCGCCTCTAGCGCGGCCGCCCGCCTCGCGGACCGCGACACGGCAACCTCCTTGCGGTGTCCGGTGTGCGTGACCGCGACACGGCAACCTCCTTGCGATGTCCGGCGCGCGTGGCCGCGACACGGCAACCTCGTTGCGATGTCCGGCGCCGGACGCGACGCTGCGCTAGAGCCCGAACCGCTCGGTGCGCGCGAGCAGGGTGTCGAGCGCGCGCGCGAGGGGCGCGGGGCGCGCGTCGGCCTCGGCGAGCGCACGGTGAACGCGCAGCGCGAGCGGCGCGAGGCGCGTGGACACGCGGCCGTAGCGCGGGAGCGAGCCGAGCGCGCGGACGGCGCGGGCCTCGATGTCCGACTCCCAGCGGCCGAGCGCGAGGCGGGCGCGCGCCTCGTGCAGGACGTTGGCCTGCGCCATCGCGAGAAACCGCGGCGCCGCGAGCTGCCCGTGCGCTGCGGGGGACTGCGCGAGCAGCTCGAGGCCGCGCGCGATCTCGGCGGGCGAGGACGCGGGGCGCCGCACGAGCGCGAGGCCGAGGGCGCGGCGCGCGAGCAGGCCGGGGAGCGGACCGCCCTCGAGCTGCGCGGCGACCACGGGCACGGCGAGCGTCTCGACGGCCTCCTCGGGCGCGCCGCAGCGCACGAGCGCGGCCCCGAAGTTCACGCGCAGCCAGGCCTCGAGGACGTCGCGACCGGCCTCGGGAGACGCCGCGAGGTGGGCACGCCCCTCCGCCCACGCGGCGCGCGCGCCGGCGAGATCCCCCGCGCGACCGCACGCCTCCGCGAGGTAGCCGCACGTGCGTGCGCAGTGCGCGGGCCGCCCCGCGTGCCCGAGCGCGAGCGCGCGGGCCTGCGCGGCCGCGGCCGCCTCGCAGCGCCCCGCGGCGAGCTCGACGAGGCCGAGGGTGCCGAGCGCCTTCACCTGCTCGGCGGAGAGCCGCGCCCGCGCCGCGATGCGCACGGCTCGCTGCGCCGCGACCCTCGCCTCGCGCAGGTCGCCGAGCATCGCGCGCGTGAGGGCGACGTGCTCGTGCAGGTGCACGAGGGGCGGGTCGGGCACGACGGCCGCGTGTGCCGCGGCGAGCGCCTCCGCGCGGGCGAGCACGCGCGCGCTCTCCTCGGGCGCGCCGAGGTGACGGCGCGCGGCGCCGAGCATCGTCAGCGCGGCGACCTCGAGGTCCGGGCGCCCCGCGGGGATCATCCCCGCGACGCGCTCGAGCCGCTCGCGCAGCGCGGGCCAGCGATAGCTCGACCATCCGCCCGCGAACGCGCGGCGCGCCTCGTACACGACGTGGTCGACGTCGTCCCCGCGCAGCGCCCCGCGCGCGACCGCGTCCGGCGCGGCGAGCGCCGCCACGAGCAGCGCGTCGGTCGAGCCGGCACCGACGACCTCGAGGCGCCCGCCCGCCGCGCGCACGAGGGACTCGACCTGCGCGCGGTCGGCCTCCGCGACCACGAGACGCGTGACGTCCGCGCGCGCGAGCAGCGCGTCCACCTTCGCGGCGAGCCCGCCCACCGGCCCGACCGACGCGCCCACGAGCGCCGCGCTCACGGCCGTCCCCGCGCGGACCGCGCGACCACTCCAGAGCGCGACCGCCGAGACGTAGGTCGCGGCGCCGAGCGAGTCTCCGTCGACGGTCACCCACGCCAGCGAGCCCGGGAGCCAGGGAACGAGGTGGTAGCGCGCGATCGGGTGCGGCGGCGTGATCCGCTGTGCCGCCGCGCGAAGCGCATGACGCGCCGCGTCACGGCTCGTCCCCTCGAAGCCGCCCGCCTCGTCGGCGGCCTCGAGATCGAAGCCCGCATGCACACGCCGCGCGAGGCCGAGCGGGCCCGCCGCGCACGGCACGACGACCGAGTGCGGCGGCGGCTCGATCTCCCCCGCGTCGTGCGTCGCAGGCACGCCGAGCGCGGCGGCGCGCGCGGCGAGGTCCGGTGTGAGCGCGCCCGGATCGCTGCGTCGGAGCGCGGACGAGAGCGCCTCCGACAGCCAGCGCCGCTGGCCGATCCCCTGCGCGCGCTCGAGGTGCGCGACGAGCCGATCGACGCGCGCCGCGAACGTCAGCGCGTCGACCTCCCCGACGCTCGGGACGTCGCCGACCATCGCCGCGCCCCCGTCGCTCAGGGCGCCGTATCCCGCGAGGGCTGCGCGCGCTCGCGCCACCGGGCGCGCTGCACCGGCGTGCCGAGGCCGCGCTCGAGCAGGTGCGGCACGAGGTCGTCGTCGAGCAGCTCGCGGATGGTGTCGGCGCGGTCCGCGAGGCGCTCGGCGAGGGCGGCGACGTCGGCGCGGGCGTCGGCATCGACGTCGGCGTGCACGGCGAGCAGTCCGTCGTCGTCGAGGCCGATCTTCACGTCCCAGTACTGCGTGTTGGTCGCGAGGCACCACACGAGCAGCTCGTGTCCCCCGCCCGCCGGCAGGGGCAGGTGCACCGCGACGCGGATCGACGCGGCCTCGGCGTCCCAGTCGAGGCGCAGCGTGACCGCGCCATACACCGTGTCGAGGCCCGCGCGGAGCCCCGCCCCTTGCCGCGACAGCGCCGGCAGGCGCGCGGCGAGGTGGCGACGGAGCGCGTCGAGCAGGGCGTCGGACATCGGCGGAAGATGCGGCGCGACGGGGCGCGTGCAAGCCGCGCGCGGCGTTCCGCGCGGCGTGTCGGGCACGTCGGTGATGGTACGGTCGGCCACCCATGAACGACCCGTCGCACTTCCTCGTCGAGGACCCCGCGCGCATCCGCGCCATCGCCGCCGGCGCGCGACGCGTCGCCGTGCTCGGCATGCGCCCCGAGTCGCACGCGGCGCGCCCCGCGTTCTACGTGCCGAAGGCCCTCTTCGACGCGGGCGTCGCGATCGTCCCGGTGCCGACGCAGCCCGACCCGCCCGCCGCGATCCTCGGTCAGCCGACGCACGCGCGCGTCGCGGACATCGCCCCGGCGGTCGACATCGTCGTCGTCTTCCGCCGGCCCGAGGATCTGCCCGCGCACCTCGACGATCTGCGCGCCGCGCGGCCCGCGTGCGTGTGGCTGCAGAGCGGAATCCGGCACGCGGATGTCGCGGCGGCGCTCGCGGGTGAGGGCATCCTCGTCGTGCAGGACCGCTGCCTCATGGTCGAGCACCGCGCGGCCCGCGCGGGCTGAGCGCCTCCGCGGTCAGCGGCGGCCGGCCTGCTGCATCATCGTCATCGCGAGCGTCATCGCGCGCGAGGCGTCGCCCACGATCTTCAGCTTCGTCATGAAGAGTTGCTGCGGGGTGAGGTCACCCGCGCGGACGTCCTCGAGGTCGTCGTAGTCGAGCGTGACGGTGAAGCCCGGCTTCTCGGGCGGCGCGTCGACGCCGACACCGACGCGGATCGTGATCGTCTCGAGCTCCGGGACGTTCTTCACGATCACGTGGAAGGCGAGCCGCTCCTTCTCGATGAGTTTGTCCATCCGCGCGGAGGTCAGCCCCGCGGCGCGGACGGGCGCCTCGGCGTCCTCGAGCCGCCCGCTCTCCTCGAGCATCGCGAGCGCGCCGCGCGCGGCCGCGTGCGGGGCCGCGACGCAGAAGCGCACGGGCAGCGCGGGCCGCGTGCGCGACGCCGTCATCACGCCCGCGTCGACCGCGAGGAAGACCTCGCCGCCGCCGTCGCCCTCGAACACGACCTGCACCGCGCCGCGCGCTGCGCGGATGTCGGCGAGGCGCGACGCGGCCCCGGGATCGGCCGCGAGCGCGGCGACGCCGCGGGCGAAGTGGGCGGGGTAGGTCTCGAGGAGAAAGGTCAGCGGCTCCGTGCTCATGGCGCGTACCGATACGGCGGCCGGTCCTGCGCGGTCAAGCGTCATGCGCAGGATGTTCGGGGCGCGAGGGCGCCCTCAGATCAGGACGCAGCCGACGCTCGCGATCCGCGCGATGTTGTTGGTCTCGACGCACTCGACGTTGTCGTCGTCGCGATCGACGAAGAGATACACCTCGCGCACGCCCTCGGTCGGCGCCGGGTCCCAGTCGCACGCGACCGGTTCGCACATCCCGGGCCGGAGCGTGCGCGTCGTGGTCGCGCTGCAGATCGGGGTGCCCGACGCCCGCGGATCCCCATCGAAGAAGGTGGCGACCATCCCGCTGTCGACCGGCTCGGCCCCGCGGTTGCAGACCTCGGCCCGCAAGGGAATCACCGGGCTCGAGGGCGTGCAGGTGCGCTCGAAGGAGCCGCGTCCGATCGTGAGGTCGGGCCCGGCGAGCGGCACGAGGTCGCCCTGCACGTTGCGGCGGAAGTCGTTGAGGCCGGGCGTGGACCAGTTCCGCTGCGCCTCGCTCGTCCGCGGGACCGTGCCGTCCTCGCGCACGTTGGTGACGGCGTACGCGTGCTGGTTCCAGATGCGGCGCGAGCTGACCCAGCGGTCGCTCGCGTCGGCGTACACGCGGATCCCCACGATGTCCGCCGTGAACTGCGCGCGGCACACCTCGCCCGAGCCGGCGGTGCCCGGGAGCGCGGCCGTGCACGCGTAGCTGTCCGGGTCACCGCAATCGGCGGCGGTCGTGCAGCGACAGAGCCCCGCGTCGCAGCGACCGCCCGTCGGGCAATCGGCATCGGCGTCGCAGGTCAGCCCGGCGTGCAGCGGATCGACGGCCGGACATGGGCCGTGCCCCGAGTTCGAGCCCACGACGATCTCCGCGTTGTAGTCGCCGTCGGCGTCCGCGACGATCGGCGCTTCGATCCACGTCCCGCTCGAGCGCGGCGCGGACCACAAGACATCGCCGCTGCGCCCATCGAAGACGCGCAAGTAGCACTCGTCCGCGTAGACGACCTCGGCGCGCCCGTCGCCCTCGAAATCGAAGACGCTCGAGCCGTTGATCCCCGACGAGAAATCGCGGACCGCGCGCGTCCAGAGCACGCCGTCGGTGCCGCGGCCCGCGCACTCGCCCGTCACGCCCGTCGCGCTGCAGTCGAGATCGAACACGGTGAGGCTGCCCGGTCCGCCGCTCGCGATCTCCGCGCGGCCGTCGCCGTCGAAGTCCGCGATCGTCGGGTTGCCGCCGTGCGAGCCGCCGGGGAGCGCGATCGGCCCGAACACGAGGTCTCCGCCGATCGACTGCACGCGCGCCGTGCCGTTCGAGATCACCGCGATCTCCGGGCCGCCGTCGAAGTCGCCCGCTGCCATCGGGAAGCTGCCGAAGTCGGCGATGGCGACGAAGCCGTCCGTGCGCGAGACGGCCCACGAGCGCGGCACCCAGCGGCGCCCGGCGCGGTCCCAGTCGAGCACCGCGTCGCCGGTGACGAGCTCCACGTCCGCGTCGTGATCGACGTCCGCGACGACGGGCGGCTGGCTGTAGGAGACGATGTCGTGGAGCCCCTGCGCCGCGTCGAGGAGCGTGCCGTCGGCCGCGTACACGACCGCGCCCATAAGGATCTCAGGCGTGCCGTCGTCGTCGAGGTCCGCGATCGAGAGGCTCGGGATCGCGCGGGCGCCGAATGAGCGGTCGCGCGCCCCCGTCGCGTCGCGCGAGAACCACAGGCGCTCGAACGCGCCGCGCGTCGGCTCGTAGCGGAACGCGACGAGGCCGCCCTCCCCGCTCTTCGCCACGATCTCCGGCCGCCCATCGCCATCGAGGTCGCCGACGGCCGGCGTCGTCGCGGCGCCCACGCGGTCCTCCGTCGCGGCGAGCACGCCCTGATCGGCGCAGGTGCGCCCATCGATGATCCGCAGCGCGCCACGGTCGCCGTACGCGAAGTCCTGCGCCGAGATGAAGACGATCGACGGACGCACGGGCTCGTCCGCGCCGCGCCCGATCGCGAAGTCGACGACGAGCGCGGTCGACTCGACCTCGCGGAAGCGTGGCAGCGGATCGTCTCCGGGTGGGCCGTCCCAGCGACACTGGATCACGGGCGAGAAGCGACCGGGGACGACGGCCCGTCGACAGAGATCGTTGCGATCGCCGCGCGGTCCCGTGCCGTAGGGCGCACAGCGCCCCTCGACGCAGTAGCTGTCGTCGAGGCACGCGCCGTCGCCGTCGCAGGGCCCGAGATCGGGCAGACAGATTCCCGCCGACGTGCAGCGCTCGGCCGCGCCGCAGCAGGCGCTGCCACAAGGCGCGGCACACGCGTCCACATCCACCGATCCGTCGGGCGGGCCGGCCTCCGTGGCAGCGTCGGCGCCCGGAGGCCGCGCGGTGCAGACGCCGTCGAGGCACACCTCGGTCGCCGCACAGTCGGCGTTGCTCATGCAGGGATCCGCAGCTGCGCCGCCTCCGCCACAGGCGACGAGCCCGATCACCGCCCAAAGCACCGTGTTCGTCGAGACGTGCCGCATGGCGCGAGAGTGCCCCGCGCCCGTCCGCAGGGAGAAGCGATTTTCTCCGCGTGTCCGGAGTCTGCGGGGTTGAGAAGCCGGCCCTCGCCGTGAGCACGATCACGCGCGGCCTTGCGCCGCACCGTAGCGGGGAGGACATCCGCCGGGATGAAGACCACCTCGACGCTCCTCTCGCTGTGCCTCGCCCTCTTCGCCCCCGCCTGCGGCGGCGGCGATCACCACGAGCACGAGGGCCAGCAGCATGCCCACTCGGAGGGCGGCGAGCAGCCCTGCGGCGACCAGTGCGAGCGCCCGTGCGCCGGACACGAAGGCGAGCACGGCGAGCACGGCGAAGGGCACCACGGCGAGGAGCACCACGGCGAGGGGCACGGCGAGGAGCACCACGGCGAGGGGCACGGCGAGGGACACCACGGCGAAGGGCACCACGCGCAGATGCCCGCGAGCCTGACGGCGCTCCACGACGTGCTCCGGCCCGTGTGGCACGCCGAAGCCGGCGCGACGCGCGCGGGCCTCGCCTGCACGAACGCGGCGCGCCTCGACACGGAGTCGCGCGCGCTCGCTGCCGCCGCTGCGCCCGCCGGGGTCGACGCCGCCGCGTGGCGCACCGCTGCGACGCAACTCACGACGACCTGCGCCGCGCTCGTCGCCGAGTGCAGCGCGTCGGGCCCCGGCGTGGAGGCGAAGCTCTCGACCTACCACGACGCCTTCCACGGCCTCGTCGACCTCGCGCGTCACTGAGCGCGCGGCCCCGCACTTTCCACGTTCGGCGCGGCCCGGCCTCGTGATGGGTGCGCCCCTCCGATCCGCACCGCGGGTGGGAGGAATCGCGCGTGAAGCACGGCTGGCTGCGGCTGGTGATCGGGTTCGTCGTACTCACACGCGGCCGTGCGCTCGCGCAGGATCCGCCGACCGACCCGGCGGCGACCGCGGGCGACGCGGCCACGGACGCTGCGGCAGGCGTGGAGGCTGCGGCCGACCCGGCCGAATCCGCTTCTGCCGGCTCGTCGGACGCCATCACCGAAGAGGGTGAAGCCGCCTGCAGCGCGGAGGAGTCCGAGGAGGGCAGCTCGCCCTCGAGCGTGTTCCACGGCGCGATCGAGGCCGCGTACGCCTGCAACCTCAACGCCCCCTCGAACCGCGTCAACGCCTGGCGCTGGTACGACACGCGGCACGACCTCGTCGGCCTGCAGGGCGCGCTCCTCGCCACCGAGTGGAGCGCAGGGTCCGTCTCCGGCACCGTGCAGCTCCAGCTCGGCGTGCTCGCCGAGCTGTTCTGGGACGGGCCACGCACGCCCGAGCAAAACCTGCTCTGGCGGCTCATGCAGCAGGCGACGACGGCGTGGCAGACGCCGTTCGAGCCGCTCTCGCTCGAGGGCGGCGTGTTCAACGTGCCGTTCGGCCCCGAGTACAACAACGCCTATCTCAACTGGCAGTGGTCGAGCAGCAATCTGTTCGCGCTCATGCCCTACCAGGTCGCGGGCTTCCGCCTGAACTACGACCTCGGCGGTGGCCTCACCGCGCGCGCCGGCGTCTACAACGGCTGGGATCAGATCGTGGCCGACAACAACGCGGGCAAGTCGGTGCTCGTCTCGCTCGAGTACGACGACCCCGACGACGAGGAGAACTACCTCTACTTCAGTTACATGGTCGGCAACGAGCGCGACACGGGCGACGCTCGCGGCCCCTATGCGCGACACACCTTCGACCTCTACGGGCAGTGGCACGTCGCGGCGCCGCTCTCGCTGCGCGCGCACCTCTTCGCGGGCCTCGAGCCGGGGCGCGACGGAAACGACGGCTGGTTCGGTGCCGCGCTCGCGGGGCGCTTCGCCATCCACGACACGTTCTCGGTCGCGTCGCGTGGCGACGCGGTGCGGACCTTCGCGGGCGGCGAGAACCTCTTCCACGCCGACACGCTGGAGCTCGCCGAGCTGCCGACGAGTCGCTCGACGCTGCTCGGCTCGGCGACGCTGACGCTCGACTACCACCCCGTCGAGTTCGTGTCCGTACGCCTCAAGATGCGCCACGACCGCGCCGACTTCCCGCTCTTCTTCGAGGGCGTCGTTCCGCGCGGTTCGAGCTCGATGCCCGATCCCGAGGGCGAGGATCGCCCGACGGCCTCCAGCCAGACGACGGTCACCGCGGGTCTGACGACCTGGTTCTGAAGCGAGGAGGCACGCCATGAACCCACGCGAGAACGTCCCTTCACTCGGCCTCGGCCTCCTCCTGACGGCGCTCGCGCTCTGCGCCTGCGGCGGCAGCGAGCAGACGCCGACCCCGACGCCCGCCAACGCCGCCGACGCCGGGCCCCGCGACGACGGCAGCCTCCGCCGCGTGAAGGCCGCGGGCGTGCTGCGCTGGGGCGGCGACTTGCAGGGCGGCGCGCCCTACGTCTACGAAGATCCCAACGATCCTTCGAAGATCCGGGGCTTCGAGGTCGATCTCGCGAACGCCCTCGCGCGCGAGTTCGGCGTGCGCGCCGAGTTCGTCCAGAACGACTGGTCCGCGCTCATCCCCTCGCTCGAGCGCGACACGTTCGACATCGTCTTGAACGGCCTCGAGGTCATGCAGCCACGCGTCGGCCGCGTCCGCTTCTCGCGCCCCTACTACGTCTTCGCCGCGCGCCTGATGGCCCGGCGCGACAACACGCGCGTGCGCGCCGACCTGAACGCGCTTGTCGGGCTGCGCATCGGCACGCTCACGGCCTCCTTCTCGGAGGAGATGCTGCAAGGCAAGGCCGAGATCGTCGGCTACGAAGGCCAGGAGGAGCCGTACGCCGACTGCGTCGCGGGCCGGAACGACGCGGTGCTCCTCGACGACATCATCGCGACGCTCTACGGCGAGCCGAAACCCGAGCTGCGGGTCGTCGGCGACCTCGGCGACGGCTTCTATTCGATCGCCTCGCGCCCCGCGGACGAGTCGCTCGGGCGCGCGCTCGACGAAGCGCTCGTCCGCATCGTGGAGCGCGGCGAGCTCGAGCAGATCCTGCGCCGCGAGAACCTCTGGAACGACCGCCAGCTCGGCCTGCGCACCTGGGGCGACGCGGAGCAGCGGCGGATGCTGCACCTGCCCGAGGCCGCCGCGCAGGGAACGCCCGCCATCGCGCCCTCGGCCGCGGCGGTCGCAGGCGGGAAGCGCAGCATGAGCGCAGGCCAGGTGGCGCTCTTCGTCGAGGCCGCGGGCGTTACGCTGCTCGTCTCGGTGCTGGCGATGCTGCTCGCGATCCCGCTCGGCATCGCCGTCGCGCTCGGCCGCCTCTACGCGCCGAAGCCGCTCGCGGCGCTCGCGGGCGCCTACGTCGAGATCTACCGCGGCACGCCCGTGCTGCTGCAGCTCTACATCCTCTACTACGGGCTCGCGGACACCATCCGCCTCTCGCCCCTCGTCGCCGCCGTGATCGGCCTCGGGATGAACTACGCGGCCTACGAGGCCGAGGTCTATCGCGCCGGCGTGCAGGCCGTGCCGAAGGGCCAGCTCGAGGCCGCGCTCTCGCTCGGCATGAGCCTGCCGCTCGCGCTGCGCCGCGTGGTGATGCCGCAGGCCTTCCGGCTCGCGCTGCCCTCGGTGACGAACGACTTCATCGCGCTGCTCAAGGACAGCTCGCTCGTGTCGGTCATCACCGTCGTCGAGCTGACGAAGCGCATGACGATCGTCGCCGTCGACGTGCGCAGCCACGTGCTGCCCGGGCTGCTCTGCGCGGGCCTCTACTTCGCGATGAGCTACCCGCTCTCGATCTTCGCCCGGAAGCTCGAGGAAAGGCTGGCCCGGTCATGATTGAAGTCAGCAAGCTATCGAAATCATTCGGCAATCGGCGCGTCCTCGACGACATCTCCGTGCGCTTCGAGAAGGGCGAGGTCGTCGCGCTCGTCGGTCCGTCGGGCGGCGGCAAGAGCACGTTGTTGCGCTGCCTGAACGGCCTCGAGGACTTCGACGCGGGCCGCGTGGTCGTCGCCGGCGAGACGCTCGAGCCGGGCGGCGCGAAGAAGAACAAGCGCGCGCTCCTCGCCCTGCGGCGCAAGGTCGGGATGGTCTTCCAGCAGTGGAACCTCTTCGCCCACCGCACCGCGCTCGGCAACATCATCGAGGCGCCCGTCCACGTGAAGGGCGTCTCCGTCGCCGACGCCACCGCGCGGGCGCGCGCCCTGCTCGAGCGCGTCGGGCTCTCGCATCGAAGCGACGCCTACCCGCACGAGATGTCGGGCGGGGAGCAGCAGCGCGTCGCCATCGCGCGTGCGCTCGCGATGGATCCACAAGCGCTGCTCCTCGACGAGCCGACGAGCGCCCTCGATCCGGAGCGCGTCGGCGAGGTGCTCGACGTCATGCGCAAGCTCGCGGAGGACGGCCTCACGATGCTCGTCGTCACGCACGAGATGGGCTTCGCGCGGGAGGTCAGCCACCGCACGCTCGTCCTGCACGGCGTCACCATCCTCGAAGATGGTCCCTCGAAGGACGTCCTCGACCACCCGAAGCACGAGCGCACGCGCGCCTTCCTCGGCCGCGCCCGCGAAGGTACCTAGCTGCGTCTCGCAGCCGTCACGCGCTACACGGTGCGCGGAGCGCTGCGACACGCCGTGCGCCAGCGCGCAGCAGGCGCTCGACACGCGAGACCGCGGGCCGCACATGAGAGTGGTGAGCGCCGCAGACGAGAGCACCCTGCGCTTCCCCGTCGAGGGGATCACCTGCGCCGCGTGCGTCGGGCGCGTCGAGCGCGCGCTCGCGGCGGTCCCCGGTGTCGATGCGGTGACCGTGAACCTCGCCACCGAAGAGGCCACGGTGCGCCTGCGCGCATCCGCGGACGATGGCGTGAGCGCGCCCGACGACGCACTCCGCGCCGCGCTCGCCGCGGCCGTCGCGAAGGCCGGCTACGTCGCGCACATCCCGCCCGCGACGAAGCCGGGCGACGCATCGACCGCCGCTCCCGCCTCGTCGATCGACGCCCTCGCGGCACCCCGCCCCGTGCCCGGCGGCGTCGCGGCGAGCGCGCGGCTGCTCTTCGCGACGGTGCTCTCCGTGCCGCTGATGCTCGTCGCGATGGTCCCCGCGCTGCAATTCACCGGGCACGCGTGGGTGCAGGCGGGGCTCGCCGCGCTCGTGACGTTCGGCGCGGGCGCGCCCTTCTTCGTGGGCGCCGCGCGCAGCCTGCGGCACGCGACGGCGACGATGGACACGCTCGTCGCGACGGGCGCGGGCGCGGCCTTCGCATGGTCGCTCGCGGTGCTGCTGCGCGGCGACGCCCACGTGCAAACGGGGCACGCGCACCTCTACTTCGAGACGGCGGCGATGATCGTCACGCTCGTCCTCGTCGGCAAATGGCTCGAGGCGCGCGCGCGGCGGCAGGCCGGCGCGTCGCTGCGCGCGCTCGCGCGGCTGCAGCCCGCGACGGCGCGCGTGGTGCGCGACGGAATCGAGCGCGAGCGGCCCGTCGGCGAGGTCGTCCCCGGCGACGTGGTGCGCGTGCGCGCCGACGAGCGCATCCCCGTCGATGGCATCGTTCGGGATGGTCATACGAGCGTGGACGAGTCGCTCGTCACCGGCGAGAGCGCGCCCATCGCGCGGGGCCCGGGGGACGCGGTGATCGGCGGCACGCTCGCGCTCGGCGCCCCGCTCGAGGTCGAGGCCACGCACACCGGTGCGGACGCGACGCTCGCGCGGATCGTGCGCCTCGTCGCCGACGCGCAGGGCTCGCGCGCGCCCGTGCAGCGGCTCGCCGATCGCGTGAGCGCGGTGTTCGTGCCGGTCGTCGTCGGCGTCGCGTTCATCACGCTCGCGGGCTGGCTGCTCGCAGGCGCGACGCTCGACGAAGCGCTGCTCACCGCCGTCTCGGTGCTCGTGATCGCGTGTCCGTGCGCGCTCGGGCTCGCGACGCCGACGGCCATCCTCGTCGGCACCGGGCTCGCGGCGCGACGCGGCGTGCTCGTACGCGACGCGGCGGCGCTCGAGCGCGCGGCGCACATCGGCGCGCTCGTCCTCGACAAGACGGGCACGCTCACCGAGGGGCGCCCCGGGCTCACCGACGTCGTCCTGCTCGACGCGCGCGCCGAGGCCGAGGTGCTGGCGCTCGCCGCCGCGCTCGAGGCGGAGAGCCCCCACCCGCTCGCGCGCGCCGTCGTGCAGGCCGCGCGCGACCGCCAGCTCGTGGTCCCGCGCGCCACGAGCGTGATCGCCGAGGCCGGGCGCGGCGTGCGCGGCCGCGTCGGCGAGACGCGCGTCTTCGTCGGCGCCGTCGACGCCGCGGCCCCGCGCGACGACGACGCGCGCGCCCGCCTCGAGGCGGCGCACGAAGCCCTCACCCGCGACGCGCGCAGCGTGATGCTCGTGCAGATCGACGGCGTCGACGCCGCGCTCTTCGGCGTCCGCGACCCGGTGCGCGCGTCGAGCGCCGCGGCCGTCGCGCGGCTGCGTGCGCTCGGGATCTCGCTGCACCTCGTGACCGGCGATCACGCCCGCGTCGCCCACGCCGTCGCGCGCGAGGTCGGCCTCGACCCCGCGCTCGTCGTGGCGGGGGCTCGCCCGGAAGACAAGCTCGCGCGCATCGAGTCGCTCCGCGCCGCGGGCCACGTCGTCGGCATGGTCGGCGACGGCGTCAACGACGCGCCCGCCCTCGCAGCGGCCGACGTCGGCTTCGCGCTCGCGGGCGGCACCGACGTCGCCATCGACACCGCGCCCATCACGCTCGTGCGCGGCGAGGTCGGCGCGGTGCTCGAGGCCATCGACACCAGTCGCCGCACGCTGCGCACCGTGCGCCAGAACCTCTTCTTCGCCTTCGCCTACAACGTCGCGGGCATCCCGCTCGCCGCGCTCGGCCTCCTCGCGGCGTTCGGCGGCCCGATGCTCGCCGCCGGCGCGATGGCGCTCAGCTCGGTGACGGTCGTGCTCAACGCGCTGCGCCTCGGGCGGCGTTGACGCGACCGACCACACGTTGACATTACGCCGCCGTTCGAGGACTTGTTTCGCCGTCATGCGCATCGACTGCCGGATCCTGCTGGCTCTCTCCTTCGTCACTGCGTCCTCGCTGAGCGCCTGTTCCGACGACGCGACCAACGTGGTCGATGACGCGGGCCCGGCCACCGACATGACCTTCACCACGGACATGACGGCGCCGGAGGACATGACGAACCCGCAGGACATGGCCGTCGCGCTCGACATGGCGGCGCCCGAGGACATGGCCCTCGCGCTCGACATGGCGGCGCCCGAGGACATGGCCATCGCGGTCGACATGGCGGCGCCCGAGGACATGGCCATCGCGGTCGACATGGCAACGCCGGAGGACATGGCCATCGCGGTCGACATGGCGATGCCCGAGGACATGGCCATCGCCGCCGATCTGGGGGTCGACATGGCCGTGCCGACGTGCGGCCTCGGGTTCGTCGTCGTGGCGGGCGCCTGCGCGCCACTCTGGGTCCAGAACGCCTACGTCAAGGCCTCGAACACGGGCGTGGGCGACGACTTCGGCCACGCCCTCGCCCTCTCCGCCGATGGCACCCGCCTCGCAGTGGGGGCGAACTGGGAGTCGAGCAACGCCTTCGGGGTCGGCGGCGACCAGAGCAACGACGCCGCCAACCGAGCGGGCGCCGTCTACCTCTTCGTCCGCACGGGCACGACGTGGGCGCAGGAGGCCTACGTCAAGGCCGCGAACACGGGCGCGAACGACAACTTCGGGCAGAGCGTCTCCCTCTCCGCGGACGGCAGCCGCCTCGCGGTCGGGGCCATCGGCGAAGACAGCAACGCCACCGGCATCAACGGCTCCGCCATCAACGACGCCGCCCGCGAGTCCGGCGCCGTGTACGTCTTCACGCGCACGGGTTCATCCTGGGCACAGGAGGCCTACGTCAAGGCCTCGAACACGAACGCGAGCGACTACTTCGGCCTCAGCGTCGCCCTCTCCGCCGACGGCTCCCACCTCGCCGTCGGCGCGAACGGCGAGGACAGCAACGCCACGGGCATCGGCGGCGACCAGACGAACAACGCCGCGACGGGCTCGGGCGCCGTGTACGTCTACGCGCGTACGGGCACGACGTGGGCGCAGGAGGCCTACGTCAAGGCCTCGACGGCCGGGCCCGGCGACAGCTTCGGCTACAGCGTGACCCTCTCAAGCGATGGCAGCCGCCTCGCGGTCAGCGCGAACGGCGAGGACAGCAACGCGACCGGCATCGGCGGCGATCAGGCGAACAACGCCGCCCGCGAGTCCGGCGCCGTGTACGTCTTCACACGCTCGGGCACGACGTGGACGCAGGAGGCCTACGTGAAGGCCGGCAACACGGGCGCCCGCGACGAGTTCGGCATCAGCGTCTCCCTCTCCGCCGACGGCAATCAGCTCGCGGTCGGCGCCTGGCACGAGGACAGCAGCGCCACCGGCGTCGGCGGCGACCCGACGAGCGACGGTGCACCGGACGCCGGCGCCGTCTACGTTTTCTCGCGGACGGGCACGACGTGGAGCCAGGACGCCTACCTCAAGGCGTCGAACACGGGGCCGTTCGACCAATTCGGCTGGACCCTCGCCCTCTCCGCAGACGGCCTGCGCCTCGCGGTCGGGGCCATCGGCGAAGGCAGCAGCGCCACCGGCGTCGGCGGTGACCAGGCGAGCAACAGCACCTCCACGTCCGGCGCGGTCTACGTGTTCGTGCGCACGGCGACGTCGTGGGCCCAGGAGGCCTACGTGAAGGCCTCGAAC
Organism: Polyangiales bacterium; assembly: GCA_964202905.1. Lineage (GTDB taxonomy): Bacteria > Myxococcota_A > Polyangia > Polyangiales > JADJQN01 > CAIUAC01. The sequence goes on along the minus strand of CAXNJO010000006.1, from coordinate 316,573 downwards.
ACGGGGATGGCCGACTTCTTCGGCCACGGCGTCTCCCTCTCGAGCGACGGCCGCCGCCTCGCGGTCGGCGCGCCCTACGAGGCGAGCAACGCCACGGGCATCGACGGTGACCAGACGAACGACCGCGCCGGGAACGCCGGCGCCGCCTACGTCTTCGACACACGCGACTGATCCGATCGCGCGCCGCCACTTCGTGGCCCTCGCACGCCCGCGTGCTCTAGACTCTGCGCCGCCGCGCGTGCGGCCATGGAGCGAGATGAAGCACAGCATCCCCCACCCCCTCGGCCCCGAGCGCGCGCGTCGCGTCGCCGAGCAAGCCTTCGCCAGCTACGCGGAGCGCTTCGCCGAGTACCGCCCCGCCCTGCGCTGGCTCGACGCGCAGCGCGCCGAGACGAGCTTCACCGTGAAGGGCGTCACGCTGAAGGGCTCGATCGAGCTCGCGGCGCGCGAGATCCTCATCGACCTCGACGTGCCGCTGCTGCTGCGGCCCTTCAAATCGAAGGCGATCGAGGTGATCGAGCGCGAGATCCGCGCGTGGGTCGCGCGCGCCGAGGCCGAGGGCGGCTGAGCGGCGTGTGACGGCTCCGGGCCCGCGCGGCGCGGCTCAGCGCGCGACGGTGCCCGGCCCCTCGCCGCGGCCCGGGCGGAACACGCCGCGCTCGGTGTAGACGGCGTCCACGAGGCGCGCGGGCGTCACGTCGAAGGCGGGATGCCGACACGCGACGCCCGCGGGCACGATCTGCATCTCGCCGATGCGCGCGACCTCGTCGCTCGCGCGCTCCTCGATCGGGATCTCGGCGCCCGACGGGCGTGCGCAGGTCCACCGTGCTCCACGGCGCCGCGACCGTGAAGGGGACGCCGTGTGCGCGCGCGAGCACGGCGACGCCGTACGTGCCGATCTTGTTCGCGACGTCGCCGTTCGCGGCGACGCGGTCGGCGCCGACGACGACGAACTGGATCGCGCCGCGCTGGAAGAAGTGTCCGGCCATCCCGTCGGTGATGACCTCGACGTCGACGCCGTCGGCCGCGAGCTCCCACGCCGTGAGCCGCGCGCCCTGCAGATAGGGCCGCGTCTCGTCCGCGAGCACACGCACGCGCTTGCCCGCCGCGCGCGCCGCGCGCACGACGCCGAGCGCCGTCCCGTAACCGCCCGTCGCGAGCGCGCCCGCGTTGCAGTGCGTGAGGATCGTCGCGTCGTCGGGCACGTCGAGCGCACCGAGCGCGCCCATCGCGCGGCACGCGGCGACGTCCTCGGCGTGGATGGCCTCGGCCTCCGCGCGCATCGCCGCAGCACGCGCCTCGGCGGGCAGCCGCGCGACGTCGGCCGCACGACGCGCCATCCGCGCGATCGCCCACGCGAGGTTCACGGCCGTCGGCCGCGTCGCGCCGAGCACGCGCCCCGCGACGCCGCACGCCATGAGGAACACCGCCGCGTCGCCCCGCTCCCGCGCCGCGAGCTGCGCGACCGCGTAGGCCGCCGCGATGCCGATGGCGGGCGCCCCGCGCACGACCATGTCGCGGATGCCATCGGCGACGGCGTCGGGCGTCGTGCAGCGCACGTAGACGACGCGCCCGGGCAGGAGCCGCTGGTCGAGCAGCACCACCGCGTCGTCGGCGGGGTCGAACTCGACGGCCGAGTACGCAGCGCCCGAGAGCGGCGCGCGCGAGATCGGCGGCCGCACCGCGTCCGCGTCGAGCGGCGTCACGCGTCGAGCAGCCGCTTGAGGACGTCGTTGACGAGCGCGGGGTTCGCCGCGCCCTTCGTCGCCTTCATGACCTGCCCGACGAAGAAGCCGAGCACGGTGGTCTTGCCGGCCTTGTAGCGCTCGACCTGCGCCGCGTTCTGCGCGAGCACCTCGCGCGCCGCGGCCTCGATCACGCCCGCGTCGCTCACCTGCGCGAGCCCGCGCAGGTCGACGATCTTCCGCGCGCGGCGGCCCGTCGCCACCATCTCGGCGAAGACGTCCTTGGCCATCTTCCCGCTGATGGTGCCATCTTCCACGATGGCAAGGAGCTCGACGAGCGCGGCCGCATCGACGGGCAGCGCGGCCTCGAGGCCGTGCAGCGTGACGTGCCGCAACACCTCGGCCTGGATGAAGTTCGCGCAGCGCTTGCCCGCCGCCGCGCGCTGCTCGGGCGTGGGCGACGCGCCCGCTGCGAGCGCCGCGACCTCCTCGAAGAAGGCCGCGAGCGCGGGGTGCCCCGTGAGCACCTGCGCGTCGCTCGCGGTGAGGCCGAGCTCGCGCTGCCAGCGTGCGCGCTTGGCCTCGGGGAGCTCGGGGAGCGCGGCGCGCACCGCCTCGATGCGCGCGGGCGTGACGACGAGCGGCGGGAGATCCGGGTCGGGGAAGTAGCGGTAATCGTGCGCTTCTTCCTTGCTGCGCATGGAGATCGTCTTGTCCTCGCTCGACGAGTACGTGCGCGTCTCCTGCACGATGCGGCCACCCGCGGAGAGCACGGCCTCCTGCCGCGCGAGCTCGTGCTCGATCGCTTTGCGCACGAAGCGAAAGGAGTTGATGTTCTTGAGCTCGGTGCGCGTGCCGAACTTCGCCTGACCGACGGGCCGGATCGAGACGTTCGCGTCGCAGCGGAACGAGCCCTCCTCGAGGTTTCCGTCGTTGACGCCGAGGAACATCAGCACCTCGCGCAGCCGCCGCAGATAGGCCTCGGCTTCGGCCGCGCTGCGCAGCTCGGGCTCGCCGACGATCTCGATGAGCGCGACGCCCGCGCGGTTGTAGTCGACGAGCGTGTCGGTCCCGCTGCCCGCGCCGTGGAGGTTCTTCGCGGCGTCCTCTTCGACGTGGATGCGCGTGATGCCGACCGTCTTGCGCGTGCCGTCGTCGAGCTCGATCTCGAGGTGCCCGCGCTCGTTGAGCGGCAGGTCGAACTGCGAGATCTGATAGCCCTTCGCGAGATCGGGATAGAAGTAGTTCTTGCGCGCGAAGACGCTGCGCTCGCGCACCGTGCAGCCGAGCGCGAGCCCGGCGCGCACCGCGAACTCGATCGCGGTCGCGTTCGGCACCGGGAGCGAGCCCGGCAGGCCGAGGCACACCGCGCAGACGTGCGTGTTGGGCGGCGCGCCGTACGAGGCGGAGCAGCCGCAGAACATCTTCGTCCGCGTGAGCAGCTGCGCGTGGACCTCGAGGCCGATGACCGGCTCGTAGACGATGGCCATGGCCTCAGCCCTTCCCCTTGGCCGGATCGGCCGGCCGCCTGCCCGCAAACCCGCTCGCGCGCTCGTACCCGTCCGCGAGGCGCACGAGCCCAGGCTCGTCGAACGCGCGCGTGACGAGCTGCAGCCCGATCGGCAGCCCCTCCGGCGAGAAGCCGCACGCGACGTTCGCCGCAGGGAGCCCCGCGAGGCTCGGCGGCAGCGTGAAGATGTCGGCGAGGTACATCGCGAGCGGATCGCTCGTCTTCTCGCCGAGCGCGAAGGCCACCGTCGGTGACGTCGGCGTGAGCACCGCGTCGCACGTCGCGAAGGCCGCGTCGTAGTCGCGCGCGATGAGCGTGCGGGCCTTCTGCGCCTTGACGTAGAAGGCGTCGTAGTAGCCCGCCGAGAGCGCGTACGTGCCGAGCATGATGCGGCGCTTGACCTCGGGGCCGAAGCCCTCGGCGCGCGTGCGGCCGTACGTCTCGGCGAGGTCGGCGCCCGGGCTGCGGAGGCCGAAGCGCATGCCGTCGAAGCGCGCGAGGTTCGAGGAGCACTCGGCCGGCGCGATCAGGTAGTACGTCGCGACCGCGTGGTGCGCATGCGGGAGCGCGACGTCGACGATCGCACAGCCGAGCGCGCGGTAGACCTCGAGCGCGGCCTCGATCGCCGCACGAACGGCCGGCTCGACGCCCTCGCCGAGCGCCTCGCGCACGACGCCGATTCGCATCCCGGCGAGCGGCTGCCCGCACTCGGCCTCGTAGTCGGGCACCTCGCGCGCGACGCTCGTCGCATCGCGCGGGTCGTGCCCCGCGATCACGCCGAGGACGCGCGCCGCGTCGCGCGTCGTCCGCGCGAAGGGCCCGATCTGGTCGAGCGAGGACGCGAACGCGATGAGCCCGTAGCGCGAGATGCGCCCGTAGGTGGGCTTGATCGCCGCGACGCCGCAGAAGGCGCCCGGCTGACGCACCGAGCCACCCGTGTCGCTGCCGAGCGAGGCCGCCGCGAAGGCCGCCGCCGTCGCCGCCGCGGAGCCGCCCGACGAGCCGCCCGGCGCGCGCGTGCGATCCCACGGGTTGCGCACGGGCCAGAACGCGCTGTTCTCGTTGGACGAGCCCATCGCGAACTCGTCCATGTTCGTCTTGCCGACGAGCGTCGCGCCCGCCGCGCGCAGCCGCTCGACCGCGTGCGCGTCGTAGGGCGGCACCCAGCCGGCGAGGATCTTCGACGCGCAGGTCGTCGGCACGCCGCGCGTGCAGAGGTTGTCCTTGATGGCGACGGGCACGCCCGCGAGCGGCAGCGCGCGCCGCGCCTCCGGGGCGAGCCGATCGACACCCGCGGCGTGCGCGAGCGCCCCCTCGCCATCGACGTGCAGGAACGCACCGACGCCCGCGTCGAGGTGCGCGATGCGGTCGAGGAAGGCCTGCGCGACCTCGACCGCGCGCAGCTCGCCGCGCTGCACCTTCTCGGCGAGCGCGACCACGCCGAGCCCCGTGATCTCCGCGGCGCTCACGCGTCCCCCTCGAGCACCTTCGGCACCGCGAAGGCGCCGGCCTCGGTCGCGGGGGCCGCCGCGAGCAATTCGCGCCGCGGCAGCGAATCACGCACGACGTCCTCGCGCAGCGCCGCATCGAGCGGCACGGCGTGCGAGGTGGGCGGCACGTCCGCGACGTCGAGCGCGTCGAGCGAAGCGACGTGGCCGAGGATGCGCGAGAGCTGCACGCGCATCGTCTCGAGCTCCGGCTCCGAGAGCGCGAGCCGCGCGAGCTTCGCAACGTGCCGCACCTGCGCGGCGGTGATCGTCTCTGCGTCCGGAGGGACGGACTCGGTGGTGCTCATGGGCGCGCGGACGTTAGCAGATCCGCGCGTGCGGATAGGTGGCCCGCGCGGCTCGCTCAGCGATCAAGGCATCGCGCAGACTACACCGCCCAAGCAGAAATTGACCGGGAGTGCCAAACAGCACACGCCGCCGCAGCACGTCTCGAAGAGGGGCGCGCACGTCGAGCCCCCGCACAGCCCATCGCTCACGCACGAACCGCCCGAGCAGATCTGCCCCGAGGGGCACGCGCCGCCCGTCGAACCGCAGACGCAGCGGCCGCCCATGCACGTGAGGCCGCCGGTGCACGACGGCGTGCAGGTCGGCGTGACGCAGAAGCCGCCACTGCACGTCTGCCCGGCCAGGCACGCGGCGCCCGTCGCGCCGCACACGCAGGCGCCGCCGACGCAGGTGAGCCCGCCCGTGCACGCAGGCGTGCAGACGACGGGCGCGCGGCACAGGCCCGCCGTGCAATCCTGCCCCGTCGCGCAGCCCGTCCCGCACATCCCGCAGTGGCGCTCGCTGGTCTGCAGATCCGCGCACGCGCCGCTGCAGCACGACTGCCCCGTGCTGCACGCGCCGCCGAGCCCGCATTTGCAGACGCCGCCCACGCACGACTCGCCCGGATTGCAGGGCGTCGGGCACGCGGCGACGCAGGAGCCCGACTCGCACGCCTGCCCCGCGGCGCACGCGGTGCCGCAGGTGCCGCAGTTCTCCTCGTCGGTCGCGCGGTTGACGCAACGACCGCCGCAGCACGACTCGGCCGCGCCGCACGCCCGGCGCGCAGCCCATCGACATCCCGAGGTCCACGCCCGGCCCGCCCCCGAGGTCCGTCGCGCCGAGATCCACGCGTGGCCCGAGGTCCACGCGCACGCCGAGATCCGTGCCCGATCCGCCACCGCCCGGCTCGCCGACGCCCGACGCGCACGCGCCGAGGGCGAGGACGAAGAGGAGTCCGGCAGGGAACACGGCGTGTCGCGAACGGGTCATGCGCTCTCCTCGCGGCGCAGAGGCGCACCGCGGGAGCCAGCGTAGTCGGCGGGCGCGACGACCGTCAAACACGCCGACCGCATCTCGGCGCGCGCGGTGAGGCAGAGCACGCGCACGCGCCCTTCGGCGCGCCCGGTCCCCGCGTCCGGCGACACCTGCGGCGCTGCGCCGCGCCCACGCGCCGCCACGACGCGCAAGCCCCCGCCCGCGCGCGCGGGTCTGTTATGGTGAACGCCACTTCGAGGTGCCCATGTTCCGACCCCGTCACGCGCTGCCCACCGTCCTCCCCGCCCTCCTCCTCGCGCTCGCTGGCTGCGGCGGCGACGACGACGACGCGGGCTACGTCGCCCCCGCCGACTGCACCGTCGTGCTGCGCCCCAGCGCGGCCGCGCAGACCGAGGTGCAGGAGGCGCTCATCGGCGCCTCCACCGGCGACGTCGTCTGCTTCGCGCCGGGCACGTTCGCCTTCTCCGAGGAGATCTCGCTCTCCGTCGATGGCGTGAAAGTCCGCGGCGCGGGCATGAACGGCGCGAACGCGACGGTCTTCGATTTCGACGCGCAAACGGCCGGCGCGCAGGGCATGGACATCACGGGCGACGACCTCGTGATGGAGGACATCGCCGTGAAGAACACGCGCGGCGACGGCGTCCGCGTCACCGCCGCGACGGGCGTCACCTTCCGCCGCGTGCGCGTGTCCTGGGACGGGCCGGACGGCACGCCGGACGCCGCGCTCTCGACGAACGGCGCGTACGCGCTCTACCCGGTCGAGTCGACCGATGTGCTCATCGAGGGCTGCGAGATCGTCGGCGCCGCCGACGCGGGCGTGTACGTCGGGCAGTCGCGCAACGTGATCGTGCGCAACAACATCGCCCGCAAGAACGTCGCCGGCATCGAGATCGAGAACTGCATCGACGCCGACGTCTACGGCAACGAGGCCTTCGACAACACGGCCGGCATCCTGGTCTTCGATCTGCCGAACCTCGTCACCATCCCGAACGGGCGCACGACGCGCCTCCACGACAACGACGTGTACGAGAACAACCGCCGCAACTTCGCGGCCGTCGGCATCATCGGCCTCGTGCCGGACGGCATCGGCGTGATGATCCTCGCGGGCAACGACGTCGAGATGGACGCGAACGACGTGCGCGACAACGACACGACGGCCGTGCTCGTCGTCAGCTACGAGTCGCTCATCTCGCTCGCCGGTGAGTCGCGCCCGGCGCCCCCGTACGACACGTGGAACGAGACGTTGAACCTCCACGACAACACCTTCACGAACAACGGCCGCAGCCCCAGCTCGAACGCGCTCGTGCAGGTCGTGATCGCCGCGACGCAGCCGGACGTCGAGACCCCCGTACTCGAAGACATCCTCTACGATGGTTACGCCAATCCCGCGCTCGCAGGCATGGACGACAAGCGCCTCTGCATCCGCGGCAACACCGCGCAGACCTTCATCAACTTCGACGCCGCCGACGTCGCGACGCAGTTCATCATGGGCGGGACGGCCGAGGTCATGCCCTCGCGCGACCTCGCGCCGCACGACTGCACGCACCCCGCGCACACGCCGGTCGACGATCGCTCCCTGACGCGCCACGGAAAGGCCCCCGACGATGTCACCTCCGCCAGCTCGTTCGCGCTCTGCGTTCATCGTGCTCGGCTCTGCTGTCCGCGGCGTGCGGCGGCGGCGAGCCCGCCGCCCCGCATCGCCCGACGGCGGCGTCGACGCGAACGGGTGGCCGGCGACGCTCTCGGCGTGGCGGACTCTTCGAGGGCGATGGCCACACGCAGGTGCCGGCCGCGGGCGTCGTGCCCTACGCGCCGGTCTCACCGCTCTTCTCGGACTACGCCGCGAAGCACCGCTTCCTGCGCCTGCCGCCGGGGACGACGATCGCGTACGACGACGAGTCGATGTGGGGCTACCCCGTCGACACCGTCCTCGTGAAGACGTTCGCCTACGCCGACGACCCGCGCGATCCCGCGAGCGGCGAGCGCCTGATCGAGACGCGCATCCTCTGGCGCCGCGCCGAGGGTTGGGACGCGATGACGTACGTGTGGAACGACGCGCAGACCGAGGCGGTGCGCACCATCGCCGGCAAGACGTTCACGCACGCCTGGCTCGATGGCGCGGGCGTGACGCGCGAGTCCATCTACCGCGTCCCCAACACGAACCAGTGCCGCACCTGTCATGCCGGCGAGGACGTGCTCGGCCCGCTCGGGCCGCGGACGCGCCAGCTCGACTCCGACTTCGACTACGGGAGCGGCCTGGAGAATCAGGTCGATCACCTGGCCGCGCTCGGCTTCTTCGACCGCACGCCGCCACCGCGCGCGATGCGGCTCGCGATGACGGACCCGGCGACGACGGATCCCTCGGTGACGACGGAGGTTCGAGCCCGCGCCTACCTCGAGGCCAACTGCGCGCACTGCCACCGCGCCGGGGGACGCGCGAGCCCGAGCGGGCTCTACCTCGGCTGGGAGATGACCGACCCGACGCGCCTCGGCATCTGCAAGACGCCGCCCGCCGCGGGGCGCGGCTCGTGCGGCCTCAACTTCGACATCGTCCCGGGCAACCCCGACCAGTCGATCCTCATCTGCCGCATGGCCTCCGAAGAGCCCGAGATCCGCATGCCGGAGCTCGGCAGCGTCGTCGTCCACGGCGAGGGACTCGCGCTCGTGCGGCAGTGGGTCGCGGAGATGGACCCCGTCGACTGCACCGCGCCGTGACGTGCGGCGCCGCATGGAGCGTCCCCGGTGCCGCCACGGCTCGGCGGAGGACGCGGTGAGGAGGGCCCCATGAAGATCCTCTACGGCGTGGTCGGTGAGGGGATGGGGCACGCGGTGCGCTCCCGGGTGGTGCTCGAACACCTCGAGTCCCGCGGGCACCGCGTGAAGATCGTGGTCAGCGGGCGCGCGCACGCGTTCCTCTCGAAGCACTTCGCCGACGTGGTCGAGATCAGCGGCCTGCCGCTGCTCTACGAGGACAACGCCGTCGACCGCGACGCGACCGCGCTGAAGATCCTCTCGGAGGGCGCCGGGTACGCGCTCGACAACGTCGACGCCTGGGTGCGCGCGGTGCGTGGCTTCGACGCGGACGCGGTCATCAGCGACTTCGACTCGTTCGCGTACTTCTATGCGAAGGCGAACGGCAAGCCGCTGCTCTCGATCGACAACCAGCACGCGATCCCGCTGCTCCAGCACCCCGACGACGTGCTCACGGTGAAGGCCCAGAACGGCACGGTGCTCCGCGACTACCGCGCGGACTTCGACCTCGCGCGCCACCTCATCCGCACGAAGATGACGGGCGCACGCCACTACCTCGTCACGACCTTCTTCTTCCCGCCGATCAAGCCGAAGTACCGCCGCGAGACCTCGCTCTTCCCGCCCATTCTGCGGCCCGAGATCCTCGCGGCGAAGGCGCGCGCCACCCGCGGCCCGCACGTCCTCGTCTACCAGACGAGCGCCAGCAACACGGCCATGCTCGAGGTGCTCGCAGGGCTCGACACGCCATTCCATGTGTATGGCTTCCTGCGGCCGGACGCCCCGCTGCCTGCGCTCGTCGCCGAGCGCGCGACCCCCGAGGGCGACGATCTCCGTTTTTCCCCGAACGTGCTGCTGCGGCGCTTCTCCGAGGCCGGGTTCATCGACGACCTCGCGGGCGCGCGCGCCGTCATCACGGGCGGCGGCTTCACGCTGATGGGCGAGGCCGTGTACCTCGGCAAGCCCATCTACAGCATCCCGATCGCCCGGCATTTCGAGCAGATCGTGAGCGCGCGCTACCTCGAACTGCTCGGCTACGGCGAGCACCACGAGCGGGTGACGCGCGAGGCGCTCGACACCTTCCTCGCGCGCGCGGACGCCTACGCCGACGCGCTGCGCCGGCACACGCAGGACGGAAACCGCGCCCTGCTCGCGAAGGTCGACCAGCTCCTCGCCGAGCTCGCGACGCGGCGCTGAACGCGACGGGATCGGTCCGCGCGGGTGCCGCTGCACGGAGTGGGCGTCAGGAACTGCACGGCGCGCCCGGCGTGCCGCACGCCAGCCGTCGCGAGCCCCCGTGATTTCCTGGCGGCGCGCCGCGGGGGGCATGCGCACGCGGCTTGCAGCCGGGTGGGCGCGATGCCCGCGCCAAGCCATCTCCGGCTGCTTGTGTCCGCTGCGCCCGGCCCGTACCTTGGCGGGACGGGCGGGCCCGCGCGCACCGCCGAGGAGCCGGAGAGCATGGAGCTGCACGGATCGCCCTCCGCCTGCGTCGGTCGCGAAGCGGAGCTCGGACGTCTCGCCAGCCTGTACCGCGAGGCGCGCGAGCACGGGGAGCGCGTCGCCTGGCTCCAGGGGCGCAGCGGCGTCGGCAAGGCTCGGATTCTCGACGAGTTCCGCATGCGCGTCCGGCTCGAGGGCGGGGTCGTGCTCGACGGACGCTGCGAGCCGGGCCGCGCCTTCGGGCCGCTCGCGGAGATCGTCGAACAGGCGCTCCGCTTCCTCCGCGAGGTCGGCGTCACACCCTCGATCGACGCGAACGCCCTCGCCTGCCACGACGGCTGCCACCGCCTCTGGCACCAGCACGACGAGCGGCACGGCGAGGCCGCGCCCCCCGCGCCACGCGCCGCCGCGTCGGAGTCCGACGTGCTCGAGACGCGCATCCGCTTCTTCGACGCGCTCCGCGGACTCCTCCGGGACGTCGCGCGCGTGCGGCCCCCCGTCGTCGTGCTCCGCGATCTCGAGCGCGCCGATCACGGCACGCTCTCGCTGCTCGCCTTCCTGCTCGACACCGCGGCGCCGCTCGGCGAGCACGAAGGCGAGTCGCGCGGTGGGCTGCGCGCCCTGTTTCTCGGGAGCGTGCGCGCGCCGTGCGACGAGCGCGCGGCCCGCGACGACGGCTCGGCGGAGCTGCTCGCGCGGCTGCTCGGTCACGCCGCGGCGACCCGCGTCCCGGTCGGGCCGCTCGACGCGGAAGGCGTCCGCGCCTTGCTGCAATCCGCCGACACCGTGCAGCGCGTGCTGCGCCGCACGGGCGGCCTGCCGGAGGCGATCGAGCGGCTGCTCGACGCCGAGCCGCCCACGCGCGAGGCGCGCCTCGGGCGCTGGCTCGCGGGGCTCACCCCGGCCGCGAGCGCGCTCGTCGAAGCGCTCTCGGTGCTGCGCGGTCCGAGCGACTTCGATCGCCTGACGCGCGTCTGCGGGGCAGAGGTCGACGCCGCCGCGCGCGCCGCGTTCGTGCGCGCCGAGCCCGATCGCACCGAGCCGCTGCGACGCACGATCGTCGACGGCGCGCTCCTCTTCGACTTCGCGCAGGAGGCAGACCGCGACGCCTGCGCCGCCCAACTGCAGGCGCCCCGCCTCCGCGCGCTCCACGCCCGCTGCGCGGACACGCTCGCCCTCGAGGGCGACGCGCAGGAGGCCGCGCACCACGCGCTCTCGGCAGGCGACGTCGCACGCGCGATCCCGCTCGCGCTGCGCGCGGCGCAGTCGCTCGCCGCGCGGCATGCCCACGCGGAGGCGGCCGCGCTCCTCGAGCGCGTCCTCGGCGAGGCGCTCGACGCGCCGCACGCCGGCACGCCGAACGAGGCGGCCCTCGCGCTCCGCGAGCCGCTCGCCGACCTCTACCGGCTCACGGGCGACTACCCGCGCGCCCTGCGCCACGCGACGCACGCGCGCGACGCCGCGCCCGGAGACCCCACGGCGGCGCGGCGCGTCGGCGATCTCCTCACGCTCTCTGGCATGTTGGAGGAGGCCGCGCGCACCCTCGAGGAGGCGCGCCGCCTCGCCGACGCGAGCGGCGATCCGCTGCAGGCCGCCGAGGTCGAGGCTGCGCTCGGCGAGCTCCACTACCAGCGCGCCGCCTACGCCGACGCGGCCTCCTGGGCGGAGCGGGCGCGGCACGCGGCCGACGCGCTCGGGGCGCTGCCGCTCTCGCTCTCCGCGCGCAACACGCTCGGCAAGGTGGCGCTCGCGCAGCGACACCCGCAGAGCGCCGCGGCGCTCTTCGACGAGAACCGCACGCGCGCGCACGCCGCGGGGCTCCCCCGGCAGGAGGCGCAGGCGCTCACGAACCTCGGCGTCGCGATGCTGCGCACGCAGGACCTCGTCGGCGCCGAGGCGAACTTCACGCGCGCGATCGAGGTCGCCGGCGCGGCGAGCGACACGCGCGAGCGCGCGATCGCGACCGAAAACCTCGCGGTCCTCGCTCACCTCCGCCACGACTACGCGCGGGCGCAGCGCCACTACAACGACGCCGTCGCGCTGCTGAAGCGGCTCGGCAACCGCGCGATGCTCGCCCGCGTCGCGAACAACCTCGGCGAGCTCTACCTGAGCATCGGCGACCGCGATCGCGCGCGGACGCTGTGCGAGTTCGCGTCGCACGTCGGCGGCGCAGCGCTCCCGCCGCCGATCACCGCGGAGGGCCTCCTGCTCCGCGGCCGCGTCGAAGCCGCGCACGGCCACGTCGGCGCCGCGCGGGCCGCGTTCGAGGCGGCACACCGCACGTTCGAGCGGCTCGGCATGGCGCGCGCCGCCGACGCGCTGCTCGAGCTCGCGCGCATGGCGCTCGTCGACGGCGACGTGGACGCCGCGCGCGCGCTGCTCGAGCGGGTGCCACCGCCCGAGTCGCCGAAGCGCCGCGCGGAGCTCGCGATCGTGCGGGACGACGTCGCGCGCGCGGCGGGCGACGACACGTTGGCGACCTCCCGCGCGGCGGCCGGGCTCGCCGAGCAGTGCGGGGACGACGCGTTGCACGCGGCGGCCCTCGCGCGGCTCGCGCGCGCCTCGGCAGATCGTGGCGATCTGGTGGACGCGATGGGGGCCGTCGAGCTCGCGCGCGAGGCCGAAGCGCGGCTCGCCGCGCGGGTGCCCGAGGACGCGCGCGCCCTCTTCGCCGAGCGGCCCGAGCGGCGCGAGCTCGCCCTCGTCGAGGGGCTCGTGGCGTCGTCGTTCGACCGCGCTCGCCCGGCCCGATCGCGCCCGGGCTCGGCCCCGCCCGCGGGCCCGGCGCCGGTGGACGGGACGACGGCGCGCCTCGACGCCTGGCGCGCGCGCTACCCCGATCTCGTCGGGCGCTCCGCACCGCTGCAGCAAGTGCTCTCCCTGCTCGATCGGGTCGCGCCGAGCGACGCCATCGTGCTCATCCGCGGCGAGAGCGGGACGGGCAAGGAGCTCGTCGCCGAGGCGCTCCACCGGCACTCGCCGCGCCGCGAGCGCCCCTTCGTGAAGGTCAACTGCGCAGCCCTCGTCGAGACGCTGCTCCTCTCCGAGCTCTTCGGCCACGAGCGCGGGGCGTTCACGGGCGCGAGCGCGCGTCGCAAAGGGCGCTTCGAGATCGCCGACGGCGGCACGATCTTCCTCGACGAGATCGGCGACATCTCGCTGAAGACGCAGGTCGCGCTCCTGCGCGTCCTGCAGGAGCGCGAGTTCGAGCGCGTCGGCGGCACGACACCGATCAAGGTCGATGTCCGCATCCTCTGCGCGACGCACCGCGACCTCGAGCGGATGGTGCGCGAGGGCGCTTTCCGCGAGGACCTTTACTACCGCCTGCGGGGCGTGACGATCGAGGTCCCCGCGCTGCGCGGCCGCCGCGAGGATCTGCCGCTGCTCTGCGCGCACCTGCTCGGGCGCATCGCCGCAGAGCGACGTGAGCCCGCGAAGTCGCTCGCGCCCGACGCGCTGCGGCTGCTCGCGACGCACGCGTGGCCCGGAAACGTGCGCGAGCTCGACAACGTGCTCCGCAGCGCGACGCTGTTCGCCGACGACTCCACGCTCGGCGCGAAGGATTTCTCGGCGTTCGCGGCCACGTTCCGCGGCGGTGACCCCGAGCCCGAGGTCGCCGTGACGCCCGAGCCGCCCCCCGCGGCGGCCACCGCGGCGCCGGAGTCCGAGATCGCGCTCGCCTACCGACGGATCCGCGGCGGCGACGTGTCGCTCTTCGAGATGAAGAAGGCGCTCGAGCGCGAGTGCATCGTGCGCGCGCTCGAGGAGACGTCCGGCAACATCACCCGCGCCGCGCTGCTGCTCGGGATGAAGCGACCGCGGCTCTCCCAGCTGGTGAAACAGTACGAGCTCGCGGCCGACGCGGGCGATGCGGCGGACGTGGGTGAGGCATGACGACGATGCGCAGCGAGAACGAGGGATCGATGGCGAGTCACGGAACCGGACGAAACGCGCGCGAAGCGCATGCGAACGGCCAGCGGCGGAGCGGGCGCGCGCTGCTCGCGCTGGCGCTGCTCGGCGTCACCGGCGCCAGCTGCGTGACCGGCGGCCACGGCTCGAACGAGGAGGCAGCCGCGGCGCTCGCGGGCCTCGTGACGACCGCGCGCGAGCCGCTCCCTCCAGCCGCGTGGCGCGGGCTCCCGGCGGGTTGTGAGGACACGCTCGAAACGGCCGACGCCATCGTGATCGCGCCCGTCGAGGGCGCGCCCTCGCTGTGCGCCGTGATCGTCGACGGGGAGCCGCGCTGCGTCGACGCGGCCGGGCTCGTCGCGGACCTGCTGCGCATCGACGCGCTCGAGCCCGGCGCGCTCGCCGGGGGCCTCGACGCGCGGGTCCAGCCGACGACCCCCACCGGGGCGACGACCTTCCAGCGGAGCAGCGCCGCCGCGGGCGACCCCTCCCCGCAGCCGAGCGCGCCGCCACCCTCGACCGTCGAGCCCCTCGCGACCCCGCCCAATGGCGGCGATCCCTCGCCGCAGCCGAGCGATCGCAGCGGCGCCGCGGCAGGCGACCCCTCCCCCCAGCCGAGCCAGCCCGTGCGCGAGCCGGGCACGTACTGATCGCGGTCCTGCGTTCTCGGCGGCCACGCCACCGACGTGAACGGGGCGTCCGCGCGCTGACCGCGACGCCGTGCGCTGACCGCGACGCCGCGCGCTGAGACCACCCCGACACGCCCACGATGCGCGTCGCCACGCCGCGCGCGCCGCTGGTCGCGGCACGCGGCGTCCCGCACACTCGGCGGGGCCCCGTGGATCTGCGCACCCAGACCTCGCTGATCGCGGCCGTGCTCAGCGTCGCCATCGCAGCGTCGGTCGGGCTGCGCTCGCGCAAGCGCCGCGTGCACTGGCTGTTCGCGCTCTTCGCCGCGACGGTCGGGGCCTGGTACCTCACGGCCTTCCTCGCGGCCGTCGCCGGCGACGTCGGGACGTGGGGGCGCGTCAACCTCACCTGCGCCGTGCTGCTCCCGGTCACGGCGGTGCAGTTCTTCCGGGCCTTCGTCGCGGGCGATCCGCGGCACGCGACCCTCCTCCCGCGCGCCTCGCTGCTCGCGGGCGGCGCGCTCACCGCCGTCATCCTCACGCCCGCCTACGCGCACATCGTCGTGCGCGCGTCGATCTTCGTCTTCGTCGTGATCGTGCTCGGCGCGTCGCTCCTGATGATGGGTGGGCGCGCGCGCGCGGAGGGCTCGCGCTTCGACCGGGCGCGCGGGACGTATCTGACGCTGGTCGGCGCGCTCGCCGCGACGTTCACGATCCTCGACTACCTGCCCTACGTCGGCCTCGACATCCCGCCCGTCGGGACGGTGCTGACGCTGGTCTTCCTCTACGTGCTCTCGCAATCGATCGTCCGCTCGCGCCTCCTCGACCTCTACGAGCTCGCGGGGCGCCTCACGGTGATGACGGCGGTCGCTTTCACGCTCGCGTCGATCTTCTGGGTGCTCGTGCTGTTCTCGAGCGGGCGCTTCTTCCTCCATTCGGTCGTCGCCGCGCTCGTCGTGCTCCTGCTCTTCGACCCCGTGCGCACCAAGGTCGAGGCGCAGATCTCGCAGTTCTTCTTCCGGCAGCGGCACGACCTCGAGCGCACGATCGGCGAGCTGCGCGCCCGCCTCGCGCGCGTGCTCGAGACCGACGACGTCGCGCGCGTGGTCATCGCGGGGCTCGAGCAATCGCGGCGCGCGACGCACGCCTCGCTCTACCTCCTCGACGACACGGGGCGCGGCTTCGCGCTCGCTGGCTTCCACGGGCCGCGGCCGATGGGCCACCTCGAGCTCGCGCCGTCGGGGCCGTTTCTCGAGCGGCTGCGCAAGGACGACGCGCTCGTGCTCGAGGCGCTCGAGCGCGAGCTCGAGGAGCGGCGCGAGCTCGGTGAGGCGCGGGAGGCGGGCGCGCTCGCGGAGATCCTCGCGACGCTCGCCGCGACGCACGCCTCGGTCTGCGCTGCACTCCGCGGGGACGACGGGGTCTACGGCCTGCTCTGCGTGCGCGACGAGCGGCTGCGCGACGCGTTCGCGCCCGAGGAGGTGCAACTGCTCAAGGGGCTCGCGGCGCAGGCCGCGACCGCCGTGCAGAACTCACGCGTCTACCAGCAGCTCAAGGAGCGCGACCGCCTCGCCGCGCTCGGCGAGATGGCGGCCGGCCTCGCGCACGAGATCCGCAACCCGCTCGGCGCGATCAAGGCGAGCGCGCAGTACCTCGCGGAGGAACCCGGAGACGCCGTGCCGGGCGGCGGCGAGTTCCTCGGCATCATCGTCGAGGAGGTCGATCGCCTGAACCGCGTCGTCGCCTCCTTCCTCGACTACGCCCGCCCCTCGCGCGGCGACACCGCACCCATCGACGTGAACGCGGCGGTGCGCCGCTCGATGCAGCTGCTCGGCGCCGAGTGCGAAGAGGCAGGCGTCGCCTGGGAGCTCACGCTCGCCGAGGGGCTCCCGCAGGCGCGCATCGACGTCGAGCAGCTCCGTCAGGTGCTCATCAACCTCGTGCAGAACGCGCTCCAGGCGATGGGCAGCGGCGGGCGCCTCGTGGTCGCGTCCGGGCTGCGCGCGCGCGAGGACGCGACCGGGCAGCGCCGCACCTTCGTCGAGGTGCGCGTCGAGGACACCGGCCCCGGCATCCCGCAGAAGGTGCTCGCCAACCTCTTCGTGCCCTTCGTGACGACCAAGGATCACGGCACGGGGCTCGGCCTCGCGATCTCGCAGCGCATCGTCGCGGCCGTCGGCGGACACATCGAGGTCAGCACGCTCGAGGGCGTCGGGACGACCTTCTCCGTGCGCCTCCCGACCGACGCCACAGAGCGCTAGCAGCCTCCGCGACGCGCCGTCAGAGGCAGGCGCTCCCGTTCGGCAGACAGAACTCATCGCACGCGCAGTACTCGCCCTCGCGGCAGATCCTGCCGCCGACGCACAAGCCGTCGCGACACCGCTCGAAGCC
This sequence comes from Polyangiales bacterium, assembly GCA_964202905.1. GTDB lineage: Bacteria > Myxococcota_A > Polyangia > Polyangiales > JADJQN01 > CAIUAC01. The sequence continues at coordinate 299,490 of CAXNJO010000006.1, read as the reverse complement.
ACACGCGCCGGTGTCGCACTCGCCATCGTCGGGGATCCGCTTGTCGGGGGGACACGTCGACTCGCGCCCGTCGCAGAGCTCGCTCGCATCACAGGGGTCCCGCGGCGAGCGGCACACAGTGCCTTCCGCGCTGACCCCGTCGGGCGGACACCACGGACTCCCCAGGCAGAACTCCGCCACGTCGCACGGCATCACGGACGTCGCGGCACACCGACCCGGGCGCCACCATCAGGTCGGGCTGGGCAAACACTGGTCCCGCCGGGGCAGAACTCGCCCACGTCACACTCCCCGGCAGAGGCCCGACACACGGTGCCCGCGCCCGCGTAGCCATCGCCCGGACACGCTCCGCCCCCACCGGTGCAGAACTCGGCGACATCGCAGCCCCCGGCGTTCGCGGAACGGCACACGGTCGCCGCCGACGCGAACCCGTTCGCCGGGCAACTCACGCTCGCCGCGCTGCACGTCTCGGCGACGTCGCACACCCCGGCCGCCATGCGGCAGACCGTCCCCGGCGTGACCCGGGTGTCCGCAGGGCACGACGCGCCCGTGCCCGTGCACGTCTCGAGGACGTCGCACGCGCCCCCCGCCGCGCGGCAAATCACGCTCGGGGACGCGAAGGCGTCCCCCGGGCAGCCCCTCGCCACACCGTCACACACCTCCGCGGCGTCGCATGGGCCCGCCGAGGCCCGGCACGCGACGGAGCCGCCCGCGACCCCATCGGTCGGGCACGTCGCGGACGCGCCGCTGCACGTCTCGGCGACGTCGCAGAGCCCCGACGCCGCGCGGCACACGGTGCCCGACACCACGAACGCGTCCGCGGGGCACGCGTTGCTCAGGCCGTCGCACGTCTCGGCCCGGTCGCACCCGCCGGGGGCGGCGGCGCGGCACTCGGTGCCCGCAGGACGCCGCGCACCGACGACACACGAAGGCACGCCATCACCATCGCAGACAATGGCACCGACGCGACACTCCGCGCCGACGACCGTGCACGGGACGCCCGGCGTGCATCCCGCCGAGCACATCGCCGCCGACCCCCGTGCAGAAGCCGCCGCTGCAGGCGGAACCGGCGCTCGAGAAGCCGTCCGCCGGGCAGCGCGGCCCGACCCCGTTGCACGTCTCCGCGACGTCGCACCCGCCGAGCCCCGCCGCTCGGCAGACGACGCTCGACGGGAGGAAGCCGTCCGTGGGGCACGCGGCGCTCGCACCGCCGCAGGTCTCGGGGACGTCGCAGGCCCCGGTGCTCGGTCGGCACTCCGTCGCGCTCGGCAGGAAGGCGTCGGCGGGGCAGGCGCCCGACGCTCCGTCACAGCGCTCCGCGACGTCGCAGATCGCAGCGCCCGCACGGCACTCGGTGCCCGGCGCCACGAAGCCGTCAGCGGGGCACGCGTCGTCCGAGCCGCTGCACGTCTCGGCGACGTCGCAGGCGCCGCTCGCGGCTCGGCACACGGTGAGGCCCCCCGCGAGGTCGTCCGCCGGGCAGGCCTGCGCGGTGCCGGAGCAGCGCTCGGCGACATCGCAGACGTCGCGCGCGGCACGGCACACCGTGCCTGCCGCGAGGAGCGTGTCCGCGGGGCACGACACGCTCGCGCCGGTGCAGGCCTCGGGCACGTCGCACGGCTGGGTCGCCGTGCGGCAGACGGTCGTCGTCGGCTCGAAGCCGTCCGGCGGACACGCGGCCGCGAGGCCATCGCATGACTCCGCGCGATCGCAGAGCCCGGCGGCCGGCCGGCAGGGCGTGCCCGCGCCTTTCACGGTCGCGTCCAGGCGACACACGATCGCGCCCGCCTCGCAGCGCAGCGACGCGTTCGCGCACGGCGCGTCGGGCAGCTCGCATGGCGTCGCCGGATCGACGCTGCAGGCGCCCGCGTCGGCGCCGAGATCCGGGCGGCCCGCGTCCACGCCGAGGTCCTCGCCCGCGTCCACGCCGAGGTCCTCGCCCGCATCCGCGCCGAGGTCCTCGCCCGCGTCCGTGCCGTCCATGTCCGCGAGATCGGCGTCCGCCGACCCGGCGTCGTCCGGCGCCGCGTCCTGCGGGGCGGCATCTGGCGCACCCGCGTCGCCCGCGAAGGTCTCGAGCTCCGTCGGGGGGATGAAGGCGTCGATGCACGTCCCATCGCGACACGTCTCGGTCTCGGCGCAGCGCACCCCGATGCAGCTCGCCCGCAGCGTGATCCGCACGAGCAGCCGCCGGCCTTCGACGAAGTTCGTGCGGACCTGCGCGTCGATCTGCTGGGCGCCGCGCAGCTTGCCGATGGCGCGGATGGTCAACGCGCCCCCGGGATCGCCGCTCGGCCGCAGCCCGACGCTCACGGGGAGCCGCGCTGCGCCCGGCCCGTCGAGCTTCGCGCTCGCCGTCACGGGAATGCCGAGCGCGCCCTCGACCTGGACGGCCACCTCGTCGAGCTGCCCGGGCACCGCGAGGTCGCTCTCGACGACGACCACGACCTCCGTGAGCGGCGCGTCGCAGGACGTGAGCGGAACGAAGAGCGACGCGACGAGGGCCGCGCAGGCGAGGCGTTTCACGGACGGCATCGGGCACAGAAATATCACGATCGCGCCACCCGCGGGGCGCGCCGCACACCGCGCACGCCGTGCCGTCAGCGCGCCGCGGGCGGGGCCCCGCCGGGCTCCGCGAGGCCGCTCGTCGCCGGCGCCCCCGAGCGGCCGAGGCGCGTCACCACCAGCCGGTAGAGGCGCACGTTGCGCCTCGCGAATCCCTCGCTCCGCGCGACGCCGTGCTCGTCGAAGAGCGCGCCGAACGCGCGGGTCCCCGTGGCGCGGGCACGCCGATGCGCCTGCTCGGGGAGGTGGTAGCGCCACGCGCCGCGCCGCTCGTAGCCGACGCCGTGCACGGTTGTGACCACGCGATCCACGAACGGCGCCGCGCCCTCCGCGAGCGTGCCGTCCTCCTCGAGGAGCGCGAGCTCGACGTCGCAGCGCGCGAGCGCGCTCTCGATCGGGCCGCCGAGCGCCTGCTCGCGCTCGCCCCAGCGCGCGCGCGCCGCTTGCGCCGCCGTCAGCAGTCCCCGCGCGATCGACGCGCTGCGCGCCGAACGCCAGAGCTTCGCGGTGCCACCCTCGCGCACGATCAACAACACCTCGACGAATCCGCGCGCGCGCCGCACCGACTCCGGGAACGAGCCGATCCGCGGGGCCCGCGCCCCGACCAGCAGCTCACGCGCGACGCGCGCCATCGCATCCCCGAGTTGCGGCGAGACGCCGTGCGGCTCGACCGGCTCGTAGACCCCCGCGACCGGCGACAGGAGCCGCGCCGCGAGCCCGTCGACGTGCCCGAGCGCACGGAGCCGCTCGGCGACCGGCTGCCCGCGCCCCACGCCGGACCCAACCGACGCGCCCGTCCCGCGGGCGTCGACGACGACGCGCGCGATCCCCGCTGCGCGCAGGGCGTCCGAGAGCGCGCGCCCGTCACGCCCGGCGAGCGCCGCCGCGGCCCCCGGGACCTGCGCGGCGCGGCGCGCTCGCGTGCGACCGCTCGCGAGGCGCTCGAGGTCTTCGCCGCCGACGAAGAGGACGTCCCCGCGATCACGGAGCTCCGGCTCGAGCGTCTCCCAGCCCGGCAGCGCGCGGCCCGCGAGCAGGACCGCGGCGCCCGCGACGAGCGCCACCACGAGCGCGGCGACGAGCAGGCCGCTCGGCCGGCGACGCGATGCGGGGGTCGTGGGTTCGCGCGCGTCGGACATCGAGCGGGCCGCGATCTATCACGCGCCCGGCGCCGCCGACAGCACCGTGCCGCGCAGGTGCGCTTCGAAGGCCGCCCGGAGCGCCTCTTCGAGCGCACGCGCGACGGACGCGCCGCCCGTGATCCCCGCCTCGGCGAGCCTCACCCGGGCGCTCGCCCGCAGCGCCACCCGCTGCGCCTCGTCGCGCAGCAGCGCGCGCGCGCTCGCGACGTAGGCGTCGTCCGTCTCGGCGATCTGAGCCCCTGCGCCGAACCGCGAGAGCAGGCTCACGCCGACCCGCGAGACGTGCGCGTCGCCCGCGAGCGTCACGACGGGCACCCCCATCCAGAGCGCGTCGCACGTGGTCGTCGTGCCGTGATACGGAAACGGGTCGAGCGCGACGTCGACCTGCGCGTAGGCCGCGAGGTGCCCCTCGACCGCGGGCACGTGGCCCTGCAGGACGACGCGGTCGAGCGGCAGCGCGTGCGCCGCGAGGCGCCGCTCGAGGGCGTGGCGGCTCGCGGGATCCGAGAGGAAGCCCTGCTTGATCAGCAGGCGCGCCTCGGGGGTCTCGCGCAGCAGGCGGCCCCACAGCGCGAGCGTCCGCTCCGAGAGCTTCGCGAGGGCGTTGAAGGAGCCGAACGTGGGTGGGTGCCCGAGGCTCGAGGGCGGCGGCGCGACGTCGGGGCTCTCCGCGGGCGGGCGGTAGCAGAGAAAGCCCGTCTCGAGGCGCAGCAGGCGCTCGGTGTGCAGCGCGTCCGCGCGGGCGCCCGGATCGGCCCAAGCGTCGGTGATCCGACAATCCATCGCGGCGAGACCCGTCGTGTTCGGGTAGCCGAGGTACGTGACCTGCACCGGCGCCGGGCGCCGCGCGAACACGCCGAGACGGTTGCCCTGCGTGTGCCCGCCGAGGTCGACGAGCACGTCGATCGCGTCGGCGCGGATCTGCGCGGCGAGCGCCGCGTCGTCGAGCGCGACGACCTCGCGGAAGACGTCGAAGTGCGGCCGCAAGCGCGCGGTCACCTCGTCCGCGACGGGCGACGACGCGTACGCGTGGAGCGACACGCGCGCGCGATCGGCGTGCTCGAGCAGCGGCTCGAGAAAGAAGGCGACCGAGTGCCGCCGCAGATCGGCCGAGACGAAGCCGACGCGCAGGCGGCGCCCCGCGAGCGGGGCCGCGGGCGCAGGCGGGAGCTGGGCGACGTGCGCGGCCATCGCCGCCCCGTAGCGGCGGTGCGCGGCGAATATCGCATCTGCACTGCAAGAGCAATCGTAGTGCATCAGCAACAAGAGATTGTCGTGATAGAGGGGCTCGTTCGGCGCGAGGGCGACCGCACGCTCGAGGTGGGGCACGGCCTGCGCGTGCCGCCCGAGCGCCGAGAGCGCGAGCCCGAGGTTGGTGTGCGCGCCCGGGTCGGACGCGTCGAGCGCGAGCGCGCGAGAGAGCACCTCGACGGCCTCCTCGAGCGCGCCCGTCGCGCGGAGCACGCCCCCGAGGTTGCGCAGCACGAGCGGATGCTCCGGCTGCAGACGCGCGGCGGCGCGCAGGTGCTCGGCCGCCTCGTGCGCGGCGCCCCGGCGGGCGAGCGCGACGCCGAGGTTGACCCGCGCGTCGAGCGCGCCCGGCTCGAGCCCGCCCGGGTCGAGCGCGATGGCGCGCGCGTAGCCCGCCTCGGCGCCCGCGGGATCCCCCTGCGCGGCGAGCGTCTTCGCGAGCACGAGCCACGCGGGTGCGCTGCGCGGCTCCCGGCGCAGGAGCGCGCGGAGCGACGCGCCTCAGCCTCGCGACGCGCCCCGCGCGCCGGGCCCCGCCGGCCTGCGCGAGGTCGCGCTGCGTGCGCGCATCCGGCGGCCTCGCCACCGCCTACGCCCCCGGCCCGCGCCGCGCAGCGCGCGTCGCTGCGCCACGGTGCGGCCCGGTGTGTGGGACGGGAGCGGGCGCCTGCGCCGTCGTCATGCCCGCGCGATGCTGCGAGCCGCCCCCCGCGAAGTCAACGACGCCGAGGCGTGGCGCGGCGTGGCGCGCGCGTTAGGCTACCCGTCCGATGCGGGTCGCGCTCGTCACGGTCTTCTCGCACGCCGAGTGCACGCTGAAGGACGTCGCGGGCGGCTACGGCACCGTGTTCCGCGTGGGCACGTCGCTCCCGGCGCGGCTGCTCGAGCGCGCGAAGACCCACGTCGCGGAGCTGCCCCCCGTCACGGCCGGGCACCTCGCCCAGGCCGCGCGCGCGGCGGGCCACACCGTGCGCGTCTGCGAGCTCCGGCGCATCCCCGCGCCTCCGGGCGGCCGCGGCGTGGCGCGGCACGATCCCGTCCCATCCAACCTCGACCTCGCGCTCGTGCAGACCTCGATCGTCGACGCGACGGCCGAGCGCGCCGTGCTCGCCGAGCTCTCGGCGCGCGGCGTGCGCACGATCGCGTACGGCGCCTTCGCGACCGCGCGGCCGCAGCTCTACGCCGACGTCGCCGACGTCGTGGTGCGCGGCGAGCCCGAGGCGCTCGGCGCGTCGCTCTTCGATCCGTCGCTGCGCGGGATCGTCGAGGCGGGCTGGGTCGCGGACCTCGACGCGCTCCCCTTCCCCGACTGGTCCGCCTTCCCGATCGCGCGCTACCGCTACGCGTTCCTCGCGCGCGGCACCACGCTCCCGGTCGCCGGCGCGCGCGGCTGCGCCTTCGGTTGCGGCTACTGCCCGTGGCGCGCGACGGCGCCGTTCCGCGAGCGCGACCCGGACCGCATCGTCGCCGAGGTGCGGACGCTCGTGGAGCGCTTCGGCGCGCGCGCGATCGCCTTCCGCGATCCGCTCTTCAACCTCGACGCGGCGCGGGTGCGCGCCCTCGCCCGCGGGCTGCGTCCGCTCGGCGTGCGGTTCAGCGCCGAGATGCGCGCCGATCGGCTCGACGCGGGCCTGCTCGCGGAGCTCCACGGCGCGGGCCTCCGCTCGCTCGAGATCGGCGTCGAGAGCGTCGACCGCGCGATGCTCGCGCGCGAGCACCGCAAGCCGCCCGAGGCCGCGCAGATCGAGCGTGTCGTCCGGGCGGCGCACGCGGTCGGCGTGCGCGTCGTCGCGAACTTCATGCTCGGCCTGCCGGACGACAACGAGGCGACGTTCCGCGCGTCGGTCGCGTGGGCCAAGCGCCTCGACACCTTCGCGGTGCAGTTCACGGTCGCGACCCCGTACCCCGGCACCACCCTCGCCGAGCACGCCGCCCCGCGCATGCGCCTCACCGCGCCCGAGTCGCACACGGGCTGGGAGCCGACCTTCGCGCACGCGCACCTGACGGCCGAGCGCATCCGCGCGCTCCGCGAGTGGGCGTACCTCTCGTACCACTACCGCCCGCGCTACGCGCTGCGTGTCGCACGCACCGCGCTCGCCGCGCTCGCGGACTGAACGCGCCGATCCCCGCGCGAACGGCGCCGTCCGCGGCGGCGCGTCGGTCCACGCGCACGGGCGTCGCGGCACGCAAAAAGCGCGAAATTCCCCCGCGCATCGATGATAGCCTCGCGGCCGTGCACCCATCTGACAGCCTCCCGAGGCACGTCGCCGTCGACCAGGTCGCCGTCGAGGAGCGCGCCGCCTCGCTCGCCAAACGCTCGCTGAAGAAGGCGGCCAAGGTCGCCGGGCTTCGGCTCTCGGTCCGCATGATGGACCTCACCACCCTCGAGGGGAAAGACACCCCCGGCAAGGTGCGCGCCCTCTGCGCGAAGGCCCTGCTCCCGCTCGCGCGCGATCCGTCGATCGGCCCGACGGCCGCCGTCTGCGTCTACCCGAACCTCGTGCCCGTCGCGAAGCAGGCGCTGCGCGGCAGCAGTGTGAAGATCGCGAGCGTCGCGACCGCCTTCCCGAGCGGGCTCTCGCCGCTGCCGCTCAAGCTCGACGACGTGCGGCGCGCGGTCGAGTTCGGCGCCGACGAGATCGACATGGTCATCGACCGCGGCGCGATGCTCGCGGGCGACTTCCGCAAGGTCTACGACGAGATCGCCGCCACGAAGGAGGCCTGCGCGCACGCGCACCTCAAGGTCATCCTCGAGACGGGCGAGCTCGGCAGCTACGACGTCGTGCGGCACGCCTCGGACCTCGCGATCGCCGCCGGCGCCGACTTCATCAAGACCTCGACGGGCAAGGTGCAGCCCGCCGCGACCCCGGCCGTCACGCTCGTGATGCTCGAGGCGATCCGCGACCACTACTACGCGACGGGCAAGCGCATCGGCATGAAGCCCGCGGGCGGCGTGCGCACCGCGAAGCAGGCCCTGCACTACCTCGTGATCGTGAAGGAGACGCTGGGCGACGCCTGGCTCGACCCCGATCTGTTCCGCTTCGGAGCGAGCGCGCTCCTCAACGACGTCCTCATGCAGCTGGAGAAGGAGCGCACCGGCCTCTACCAGGCCAGCGCCGACTTCTCCGCAGACTGAACGCGCGAAGGACCCCATGGCCACGCCCAAGAAGCCCACGAAGACCGCGAACAAGCCCGCGAATCCCGCGAAGAAGCCCGCCGCTGCGACCGCCGCGGAGGGCGCGCCCGACCTCGGCCTCGGCCTGGGCGGGCTCTGGGAGTACGCGCCCTCGCCCGAGTCGACCGAGCAAGTCCGCCTGCAGAAGCGCTACGAGCTCTTCATCGGCGGCCGCTGGGTCGCGCCGCTCTCGAAGAAGTACTTCCCGACGATCAACCCCGCGACGGAGGAGGTCCTCGCCGAGGTCGCCGAGGCCGACGCGGCCGACGTCGACGCCGCCGTGCGCGCGGCCCGCAGCGCCTACGAGAACGTCTGGTCGAAGCTCCCCGGCCGCGAACGCGCGAAGTACCTCTACCGCATCGCGCGCGCCCTGCAGGAGAAGGCCCGCGAGTTCGCGATCGTCGAGACGATGGACGGCGGCAAGCCCATCAAGGAGTCGCGCGACTTCGACGTCCCGATGGCCTCGGCGCACTTTTTCTATCACGCGGGCTGGGCCGACAAGCTCGACCTCGCCTTCCACGGCCGGCCGGTCCGCCCGCTCGGCGTCGCGGGGCAGATCATCCCGTGGAACTTCCCGCTCCTGATGGCCGCGTGGAAGATCGCGCCCGCCCTCGCGTGCGGCAACACCGTGGTGCTCAAGCCCGCCGAGACCACGCCCCTCACCGCGCTGCTGCTCGCGAAGATCTGCGAGGAGGTCGATCTGCCGCCCGGCGTCGTCAACATCGTCACCGGTGCGCGCGCCACGGGCGCGGCGCTCGTCGCGCACAAGGGCGTCGACAAGATCGCGTTCACCGGCTCGACGGATGTCGGCAAGCGCATCCAGGCCGAGCTCGCGGGCACGGGTCGTCGCCTCACGCTCGAGCTCGGTGGCAAGGCCGCGAACATCGTGTTCGCGGACGCCCCGCTCGATCAGGCGGTCGAGGGCATCGTCAACGGCATCTACTTCAACCAGGGCCACGTCTGCTGCGCGGGCTCACGGCTGCTCGTCGAGGAGAGCGTCCACGACGTCGTCGTGCGCAAGCTGCGTGACCGCGTCGCGACGATGCGCGTCGGCGATCCGCTCGACAAGAACACCGACGTCGGCGCCATCAACTCGAAGATGCAGCTCGAGAAGATCCGCGAGCTCGTCGCCGCGGGCGAGTCCGAGGGCGCCGAGCGCTGGTCCTCGCCCTGCCCGCTCCCGAAGAAGGGCTTCTTCTTCCCGCCGACCTTCTTCACCGGCGTCTCGCTCTCGTCGCGCATCGCGCGCGAGGAGATCTTCGGGCCCGTGCTCTCGGTCCTCACGTTCCGCACGCCGGACGAGGCGATCGAGAAGGCGAACAACACGATGTACGGCCTCTCCGCCGGGGTGTGGACGGACAAGGGCGCCAAGCTCTTCTGGATGGCGCAGCGCCTCCAGGCCGGCGTCGTCTGGGGCAACACCTTCAACAAGTTCGATCCCGCGTCGCCGTTCGGCGGCTACAAGGAGAGCGGGTTCGGTCGCGAGGGCGGCCGCCAGGGTCTCTCCGCCTACGTCGAGGTCGGCTGAACATGGCGAACAAGGCGAACGAGGGCGCGGGCTCGATCACGCAGCGGGCGCGGCTGACGGTGCCGCGGGCGTACAAGATGTACGTCGGCGGCGCGTTCATCCGCTCGGAGTCGGGCAGGTACTACCAGGTGAGCGGCATGACGACGGGGAGCGCGGACACCGAGGTCGTGAACATCCCGCTCGGCTCGCGCAAGGACGTGCGCGACGCCGTGCTCGCCGCGAAGGGCGCGCTGCACGGCTGGAGCGCACGCACGGCCTTCAACCGCGGGCAGATCCTCTACCGGCTCGCCGAGATGCTCGAGGCGCGCCGCGCCGAGCTGACGACCTCGCTCGTGCGCGCCGGCGCGAGCGCGCAGGAGGCGGCCGCGGAGGTCGAGCTCAGCGTCGATCGCGCGCTCTGGTACGCGGGGCTCGCGGACAAGATCTCGGCGCTCGTCGCGTCGCACAACCCCGTCGCCGGGCCGCACTTCGGCTTCACGCTCCCCGAGCCCGTCGGCCTGGCGGCGATCGTCGCGCCCGAGTCGCCCGCGCTGCTCGGCCTCGTCTCGACCATCCTCCCCGCGATCGTGACGGGCAGCACCGCCGTCGTCGTCGCCGGCGAGCGCGACCCACGCACCGCCATCGTCTTCTGCGAGTGCCTCGCGACGAGCGACCTGCCGGGCGGCGTCGTCAACGTGCTCACGGGCCGCGCGAGCGAGCTCGCGCCGCAACTCGCGCGTCACCGCGAGGTCCAGGCGCTCGACGCGTGGACGGCGGACACCGACCTGCGCACGCTCGTCGAGCGCGAGGGCGCCGGCAGCGTGAAGCGCGTGAAGACGCACGGCGCGCCCGCGATCGCGGCGCTCCGCGACGAGCGCGCGGGGCAGGGCCTCGGCTTCGTCGAGCGTTTCCTCGAGATGAAGACGGTCTGGCACCCGGTCGGCGTCTGAACGACGCCGCTCGCCCGATTCCACTGGCGCGTCGCTTTTCGCTGGCGCGCCGCGCGGACGACGTCTGGGACATGATCGGTGACGGCTCTGCCACGGCGTCGCCGCACCGTTCCCAAACGCGCGCGTTGTGTTCACAATCGCGGCCCATGACGATTACCCGCCGCAACATCCTGAAGGCCGCCGGCGCGCTCAGTCTCGCCGCCACGATTCCCGGCTGTGGCGACGACGACGCCGCGCCCCCGATGCCCGACGCGGGCCCCGCGGACGGCGGCGCGCCCGACGCCGGCGAGCCCGACGCGGGCCCGCCTCCGCCCACCGGCCCCTTCCGCCACGGCGTCGCGAGCGGCGATCCCCTCGCCGACGCGGTCATCCTCTGGACGCGCTACACGCCCGCCGACCCGGCGAGCGCCGGCGACGTGATGGTCGCGTGGGAGGTCGCGCCGGACGCGGGCTTCGCGACGCTCGTCGCGAGCGGCAGCTTCACGACGCGCGCCGCGCGCGACTTCACCGTGAAGGTCGACGCCACCGGCCTCTCCGCCGCGACGACCTACTACTACCGCTTCCGCGCGGGCAGCGACCTCTCCCCGGTCGGCCGCACGAAGACGGCGCCCTCGGGCAGCGTCTCGCGCCTGCGCTTCGCCGTCGCCTCCTGCTCGAGCTACGCGCACGGCTACTTCCTCGGCTACCGCGAGATCGCGCGGCGCCTCGACCTCGACGCGGTCCTGCACCTCGGCGACTACATCTACGAGTACGCCAGCGGCAGCTACGGCACCGTGCGCGACTACGATCCGCCGACCGAGATCGTCTCGCTCGACGACTACCGCCGCCGCTACGCCCACTACCGCCTCGACGCGGATCTCCGTGAGGCGCACCGCCAGCACCCGTGGATCACGACGTGGGACGACCACGAGATCACCAACGACGCCTGGCGCGACGGCGCCGAGAACCACCAGGCGAGCGAAGGCGACTACGCCGCGCGCAAGGCCGCGGCCGCGCAGGCCTACGCCGAGTGGATGCCGCTGCGCGACCAGAGCGACGCCGCGAAGATCTGGCGCGCGTTCACGTACGGCGACCTCGCCGAGATCGTCGTGCTCGACTCACGCCGCTGGGGTCGCGAAGAACAGGCCTCGGGCATGGGTGACCCGGCGGTGAACGAGCCGGCGCGCCAGCTCCTCGGCGCCGATCAGGAGACGTTCGCGTTCGAGCGCCTCACGACCACGAGCGCGCGCTGGAAGCTCGTCGCGCAGCAGGTCGTCGTCGCGCCCTTCCCGCTGCTCTTCAACACCGATGCGTGGGATGGCTACCCCGCCGCGCGCACGCGCTTCTTCGACACGATCGAGACCAACGGCCTCGATGACGTCGTCGTGCTCACGGGCGACATCCACATGTCGATCGCCGCCGACCTCGCGCGCGAGCCGACGAACCCCGCGACGTACGATCCGGCGACGGGCCGCGGCTCGCTCGCCGTCGAGCTCGTCGCGCCGGGCATCACCTCGCCAGGCCTCAGCCGCGGCATCGCGGGCACGCTCGACGGACGCATCCGCAGCGCCGCGCCCCACGCGAAGGCGTGGAACCTCTGGCAGCGCGGCTACTACGTGCTCGACCTCACGCCCGAGCGCGCGCAGGCGGCGTGGTTCCACTTCCCGGACGTCGTGCGCCCGACCGGGGACGAGAGCTTCGGCTTCGCGGTCTCGACCGCGACGGGCGAGAACCACCTCGTCGTCGACGAGATGCCCGCGGCCCCCGCGGGCGCCCCGCCCGCTGCGCCCTGACGCGGCGCGCGAGGGCCCCGCGAGCCCGAAAAAATCGGCGTTTCTGACGCGCCGCGGCACGGGATTCCGTCTTGCGTGCGACCCGCGCACGGCTAGTCTCGCGCCAGTTTTCAGCCCGAGGAGGACGACGTGAAGATTGGCGTTCCGACGGAAATCAAGACGCGCGAATACCGCGTGGGCATCAACCCCGGTGGCGTGCTCGCGCTGACGCGCGGCGGCCATCAGGTCCTCATCCAGAAGGGCGGCGGCGAGGGCGCGGGCATCTCCGACGCCGAGTTCGTCGCGGCCGGCGCGACCATCGTGCCGACGGCCGCCGACGCGTGGGGCGCAGACCTCGTCATGAAGGTCAAGGAGCCCCTCCCCGCGGAGTACGGCTTCTTCCGCCCCGGCCTCATCCTCTACACCTACCTGCACCTCGCGCCCGAGCCCGAGCTCACGCGCGAGCTCATGAAGAAGCAGGTCCGCGCGGTCGCCTACGAGACCATCCAGAACGCGGATGGCTCGCTGCCGCTGCTCCGCCCGATGTCCGAGGTCGCGGGCCGCATGGCCGTGCAGGTCGGCGCGACGAGCCTCGAGAAGGAGCGCGGCGGCAAGGGCCTCCTCCTCGGCGGCGTGCCCGGCACGCGTCGCGGCAAGGTCGTCATCCTCGGCGGCGGCGTCGTCGGCGCGAACGCGGCGACCATCGCGATCGGCATGGGCGCGCACGTCACCGTGCTCGACGTCGACGGCCAGCGCATGGCGTACCTCGAGGACGTCTTCGGCTCGTCCATCGAGACGCTCTACTCGAACCCGAAGAACATCGAGAAGGCCGTCGTCGACGCCGACCTCGTGATCGGCGCCGTGCTCGTGACGGGCGCGAAGGCCCCGCACCTCGTCGACGAGAACCTCATCAAGCGCATGGAGAAGGGCTCCGTGATCGTCGACGTCGCCGTCGACCAGGGCGGCTGCATCGCGACGTGCAAGCCCACCTCGCACGACCACCCCACCTTCGAGCTGCACGGCGTCGTGCACTACTGCGTCCCCAACATGCCGGGCGCCGTCGCGCAGACGAGCACCTTCGCGCTCACCAACACCACGCTGCGCTACTGCCAGCAGATCGCCGACAAGGGCATCGTCGAGGCCGTGAAGGCGAGCAAGCCGCTCTCGCTCGGCGTCAACTGCTGGGACGGCGCGTGCACGTACGAGGGCGTCGCGCAGGGCGTCGGCGTCGACTACACGCCGCTCGACCGCGCGATCGGCTGAGTCCCGAGGCCCCGCGCCCACCCGCGCCGGGCAGAGCGACCGCGTCGACGACGAAGGGCACCCTCTCCGGGGTGCCCTTTTTCGTGGGCGATCCGCGCCGCCTACATACCCTTTTCGTGGGCGATCGACGTCGCTCACGCGACGCGAAGCGCCGCTCTAGAAGCTCAGCCCGACGCCGAAGTTGGCCGACCACTGCCGCGGGAGCTTCTGCGCGAGCTCGTCGGCCGTCGGCGCGTCGCCGTTTCCGGCGGTCGGGTCGTCGACCTGGTCGAGGTCGAAGACGACGGCGCCGGTGAGGGTGAGCACGCCATAGCGCCCCTGCAGACCGATCACGCCGCGCAGCCGGTTCGAGCGGATCTGACCGAAGACGTAGTTGTCGTTGTACGCGGACGTGCCACCGGTCGCGGCGTCGGCGCCCGGGGTCAGATCGACGAGCTCACTGTCCGCGAGCACCCAGACGTACTGACCCGCGAGATACGGCGTGATCGTGCCCGCGTGCGCGATGGTGAAGCCCTTGCTGAGGATGAGCTCGAGGCTCGGGATCGTGAGGTTGAACTCGCTCTCGCCGAGCAGCGTCTGCACCGCGCCGCGCACGGCGAGGTCGGGGATGAACCCCTCGCCGCCGGTGCGGAAGCCCTCGAGGATCGACCACTTGATGTCGAAGCCGAGCGACCAGTACGAGGTCGTGAAGAGATGCGCCATCGAGGTGCCCAGCTCGAAGCCGAGCGGCAGCGACTTGCGCACCTGCAGGCGCTGCCAGTAGAGCGAGCCGGAGGTGAAGCGGTTCTCGCCTTCGATCGCGGCCGTCGCGTCCCCCTCGGTGCCGCGCAGCCAGAAGCCGCGGCCACCCGAGATGTTGGTGATGAAACCTTCGAGGCCGACGTAGAAACCCGAGGGCCCGAGCGTGTTGCCCGGCGTGAGCACCGGCGGGGCCATCGAGATCCCCAACTGTTGCGCGATGCCCGCCCAGGCCGCGTCGTCGCCGCAGTAGGAGCGCGTCGACGCGCCGCCGCCGGGCGCGGCGACCGTCGCGAAGCAGGGCGTCCCGTCGGCCGCGGGCGTCCGCAGGCGGGCGAGCGTGACGTTCATCTCCTGCGCCGAAGCGGAGGACGCGGACGACGCGCAGGTGAGGGACGCGGCGAGCGCGAGGGCAGCGACGAGCGCGGACGGGGCGCGCGCGGCCCGGCGCGCGGAGGGACGTGCGACGACGGGGCGTTCGATCGGGAGGGTGCGCACGGCGCGTCGAGGCTATCTTTCCGCGCGCTTTCGCGTCAAGAAGCACCGCGACGATGACCGCGCCGCCACCCGCCCCCAAGTTGCGCGCTGCGCTCCTCGCGCCGCCCCTGCACGTCGTGCTCGTCGAGCCGGAGATCCCGCCGAACACGGGGAGCATCGCGCGGACCTGCGCCGCGACGACGACACCGCTCCACCTCGTCGGCCCTCTCGGCTTCCGGCTCGACGAGCACAGCATCCGCCGCGCGGGGCTCGACTACTGGCACCTCGTCGACGTCACGCAGCACGCGTCGCTCCCGGACTTCGAACGGGCGTGGACCCGCGCTGGCGCCGCGAGCGCGCCCGGGGCGCAGTGCCACTACTTCAGCGGCGACGCGGAGCGCAGCTACCTGGAGGCGCCGTTCGCGCCGGGGGACGCGCTCGTGTTCGGCAAGGAGTCGGTGGGCCTGCCGCGCGCGCTCCTCGACGCGAACCGCGAGCGCGTGTGGGGCATCCCGATGAGCGGCGGCGTGCGCTCGCTGAACCTCTCGAACGCAGTGTCGATCGTGCTCTTCGAGGCGCTGCGGCGCTGCGGCGCCCTCGGACCGACGTTCCGCGGCTGACGTGTTACGCCCTCCGGATGTCCGCCCGGCGCGCATCCGTCCTCGTCGCAGCGTTCGTCGCGGCGCACGTCTCCGGGGTCGCCGCGCCCACCGAGGCGCAGGCCGACGACCCGCAGACCGCCGGCGACACGCCGCGTGCTCCGACGCGCCCGGCGACCCCGGAGGAGGCCGCGCGCGAGCCGGGTCTCGACACGCCGCCGCCGACCGAGTGGCTCCCGCCGGGACCGCTCGGGTGCGTGCGCCGCGGCGCGATGCGCGGGATGTGTCGCGGGCCGCGGAGGGTGCCGCGACCCGCAGGCCCCGACGCCGAACGGGCGCGGGCGCTCGGCCTCGGGACGACGCGCGCCGCGGCGCGCCTGCTGCTCGACGTGCCCGAGCCGCGCTGGGTCGACGCCACGCGGGGAGACGCCCTCCCCCTCCGCCCGGAGCCAGCCGCGTCGCAGGCGACGAGCGCACGCGACCCGGCCGGCGACGCGACCGACGCGACGCCGACGACCGCGCGCGGGGATCTTCTGTTCCCGGTCAGCGGGGCCGCCCTCTGGCGCGGACACGGCCCGACCCGGCGCGGCCGACGACGCCACAACCACCAGGGCATCGACCTCGGCGCGCCCGCGGGCACGCCGTTCCGCGCCGCGAACGACGGCCTCGTCGCCTACAGCGACAACGGCCTGCGCGGCTACGGGAACCTCGTCATCGTCGTGCACCCGGACGCGACCTCGACCTTCTACGCGCACGCCCGCGCGAGCTACGTCGTCGCGGGACAACGCGTGCGCCGCGGGCAGGTGCTCGGCGAGGTCGGCCGCTCGGGCCTCGCGCACGGCGATCACCTCCACTTCGAGTGGCACGCGCAGGGCGCAGCGCACAACCCGCTCCCGCAGTTCACGGCGCTGCCCGCGGGGGTCACGCCCTCGGCGGCCCAGCTCGAAGACCGCGTGCTGCCCCTCGACCGGTCGGTGTTCCATCGCCCGCGCGGCCGCCACGCGCGCCCGCGGCGCCGGGCCGAGCGGGGCGCCCGTTCACGCCGCACACCGTGAACGGCGCTTCACTTCTCACGGGGTCGCAAGCCCCCCGACGCGCGCACAGCCGCGGAAACCTTGCATCCGCACCGCCTGCGCCTCATGGCACGCTCGTCGCATTCGCGGCCACGAGCCCCCCGGCTCACGATGACCCCGCGGCGCGCCCGTGCGCGCGAGCCCACCCACCCGAGGCGTGCCGACCATGAACAGGCTTCAAGCGACCTTCTTCGCCCTCTCGCTCTCGCTGGCCCTCAGCGGCTGTCCGATCTACGGCGACGGGGGCGGCGACGGCCCCGTCTTCTGCGTCGGCGAGGGCTGCCCGTGCGACACCATCGACGACTGCTCCGACGGCCTGCGCTGCGACGTTCCCAGCGGGGTCTGCGAGGTCGCCCCGCGCTGCGTCGACGACGGCGACTGCATCGCCGGCGAGGTGTGCGACGAGGCGCGCAACGTCTGCGTGCCCGGCGAGCCCGTGACCCCCTGCCGCACGGACGGCGACTGCACGCCGGGCGCCTACTGCGCGAGCGGCGCCTGCGCGCCCTCCGGCCTCTGCACCGACGACGCAGCCTGCACGACCAGCGGCTTCGTCTGCGACTTCCGCGGCACCTGCGCGCCGGCCGGCGCGTGCCGCTCGAACGCCGACTGCACCGGCGGCGAGCTCTGCCTCGAGGGCGGCTGCCGCGCCCCGTCGGCGACCTGCCAGTTCAACTACGAGTGCGGCGCGGGCCGCGCGTGCGTCGACAACGCCTGCGTGAACCTCTGCACGAGCGCCGCGCAGTGCGCGTCCGGCCAGGCGTGCCGCGGCGGCTTCTGCGGGGCCGACCCGACCGAGTGCACGTCGTCGGCACAGTGCACGGGCGGCACGCACTGCGTCGGCGGGCGCTGCCTCGCGGACTGCCGCGGCGCGACCTGCACCGGCGCGGGTGACGCGTGCGGCGTCGACGAGTTCTGCCGACCGACGTGGGAGCCGCGCCCCTTTTGCGCGCGCGACGCCGACTGCGCGATGGGCAGCGTCTGCCGCGACGGCGTGTGCCGCACGCCCTGCCCGACGGGCATGAACACCGAGTGCATGATGGCGGACGTCCAGCTCGTCCTCTGCCAATCGGCGCCCGGCGGCACCGAGTCGCTCTGCTACACGGCGAACGAGCGCATGCCCGAGTGTGCGCAGCAGTCCGAGTGCGCGGCCGACGAGCGCTGCATCGACGCGATCTGCCGCAACCGCTGAGCAGAACACGCCCGCCCGATCGACGACGGCCCCTGCGGAACGACGCCACGGGGGCCGCGTCGTTTCATCCACCGGGTCACCGCGCGCGCCGCGCCGCCGCCTCGAGCGGGCCCCTCAGCGCTCCGATTCGACCGCGCGCACCGTCTCCTCGAGCGAGCGCCGCGGGGCGTAGCCGAGCGTCGCCCGCGCGCGCGCATCGTCGACCATGCAGAGGTAGCGGATGTGGTCGAGCTCCGGCGCGGGGAAGGACGTGAGACGCAGCTTCCACATGCGCGTCAGCACGGCCTCCGCCACGGGCCCGGGCACCGCCATCGGGCTGCGCCCGAGCATGCGCAGCAAGCGCGAGAGCGGCACCTCGCCGGGGCCGCGCAGGTTGAAGATCCCGCGCACGCCGGGCCGCAGCGCGAGCACGAGGGCATCGACCACGTCGCGCTCGTGCACCACCTGCACCATCGGATCGTAGCCGAGCACGGTGAGCGGCCGCGCGAGCCGCAGGTAGTTGCTCGGCGCGTTGTGCACGCTGCCGAGGATGTGGCAGGGCCGGAGGATCACCGTCTCGGTCGACGGATGCCGCCAGAAGTAACTCTGCGCGAGCATGTCGACCTCGACGAGGTCGCGGATCGCGCTGAAGGTCTGGGCGCCGAGCAGCGGCGCCTCCTCGGTGAGGAACTGCGGGTTCTCCGGCTGCGGCCCGTAGACGTTCGCGCTCGAGAGCACGACGAGTTTCGGGATCTCGAACTCCGCGAGGTAATCGAGCAGCTTCTGGAAGCCGCGCACGTTCCAGGAGTGGTGTTCCTTGTCGCTCGCGCGCGGGTCGTGCATCACGCCGAGGTGCACGACGGCGCGGATGCCGCCCGCGCGGAACACGTCGCGCGTCTTCTTGCGCCGCAGGTCGAACTGGTGGTGAACGATGTCCTTCGGTTTGCCCTCGAAGGCGCGGCGGTCGATGCCGACCACGTCGTCGTCGCGGTGAAGCGTGCGCGCGAGCAGGCGCCCGAGTCGGCCGCAGATCCCCGTGACGAGCACCGCGCCCTCGGTCGCGCTCGCCGGCGCGCGGCCGCGCGATCGGCGCGGCGCAGCGGGGGACAGGGGCGGCGCCGGGTCGGACGCGGGCACCGCGGGTGGAGGGGGCGGCGCGCTGCGGAAGCGCGCGGTGGGGCGCTTCGACTTCCTGGGTTCGTCGGCCATGGGCGCCGCGAGCATAGCGCCTCCCGCGGACGGGGGGCGCGCGCTCAGCCCCCGTCGGGCGAGCCGGCGTCGGGCAAGCCGGCGTCGGGGTCCGGGGCACCGAGGTCCGGGGCGCCGAGATCGCCGGCCCCCGCGTCGCGCATGGTCACGCCCCCGTCCGGCCCGGGCGCGCCGGCGAGGATCCAGCCGTGGATGGCGCGGCGGCGGCTCTCGCTGATGCCCGAGCGCGAGCCCATCGGCATCAGCTTCCCGAAGTTCAGCGCGCCGCGCACGACGAGCGGGCACGTGGAGCTCGCGAGCCCGCCGTCCGGCAGCACGCGCACGCCCGAGTCCCAGCTCGGGTCGGGCGTGAAGACGATGTTGCCGCTCGCGTCCGTCGGGCTGTCGATCTTGAGCCACAGCCAGCTCTCCTCGGGGACGCCGGGCTTCACGCGCGGGTACGGCGCGTACTCGCACGACGGCACCTCGAAGAGCTCGTCGGTGATGGGCCGCCCCTCGTCGAAGGCGCGCTGGAAATTGAGCCGCCCGCGCCCCGACGACGTGCCGCCGTGGCAGCTGCCCGAGAACGTGCAGGACTGGCGCACGATCGCCTCGACGTTCTCGTAGGTCGGCTCGAGCGCCGGGTCCGGCGGCGGCCCGTCGTCGTCACCGCCGCATGCGGCGAGCACCGTGAGCGCCGCGAGCGCGCCCGACCTCCATCCCCGACCCGCGACCGCTAGCGACCGGATGCGCATAAGGCGCCGTTTCTATCATGGCCGCAGCGTGCCCGGCGCGCGGCGTGCGCGCGGGGCGCGTCGGGCCCCGGCGGCGGCGCGGGAGAGCGTGGCGCCGCGACACGCACCACCGCTGCGGGCCGGCCCGGGATCGCGGCGAAGCGCGGCTCCGGGTCGCGGGTGCGGCCGCCCTCGCGAAGCTCGAAGTGCAGGTGCGGGCCACGCGCGATGCCGGTCGCCCCGACGAGGCCGAGGCGCTCGCCACGCGTCGCGCGCCACCCGGGCTGCACGGTGATGCGCGAGAGGTGCGCGTAGAGCGAGACCGCACCGTCCGCGTGCACGAGCATCACGCAATGGCCGAAGCCCCGCACGCCGTTGTCGGCGTAGGCGACGAGCCCGTCGGCGACCGCGCGCACGGCCGCGCCCGTCTCCCCCGCGATGTCGAGCCCCTCGTGCCGGAGGTCCTGGCGCTCGCGACGCGTGAAGCCGAACCCGCGCCCGAGCCGCGCCCCCTCGACGGGCCAGAGCAGCGTGCGCGCGCGACGCCCGTGCACCGCCGCCGTCCAGCGCGCCTCGGGCGCCGCCGTGAGCAGGCGCGTCGCCACGGCGCGGGTCCCGAGCCCGAGCATCCGCGCCCGTGCGAGCGACGCACCGCGCGGCCGCGGCACGCTGCGCGGCCCCTCCGAGACACGCGCGCGCGCCTCCTCGCCCGGCCCATCGGCCTGCGCAGGCAAGCTCGGCGCGAACAGCGCCGCGACGCAGATGCCTACCGCCACGGTCTGCCACGCCCTGCGCATCCCTCGACACCTCGCCCGCCCCGCGCGCGCCGTCAACTTCACGGCGCGCCGAGGAGGCCCCGGGCCGCGCACGGGTTCGCTCGTCCGATGACATCGGGTTGCAGATGCAATCCGACATCACGAAGGATCGCGCACCCGCGCGGCCATCCGGATACGGCTCCCACGCCCCCCCGTCGCGCCTCCCGCCCGCCTCCTTGATCCGGGCGGCGCGCGCCGCCACGATGCCGGCCGCCCATGGCCCTTCCGAACTCCGATCAGCGCCAGCCCGGCCCGCCCTCCGCCACGCACCGTGCGCCGATCGTGCCGTTCGCGGGCTGGGGACAACGGCGCGAGGACGACGGCAGCGCGCTGCGGCGCGCGGCGCGGCGACTCGGCGATCGCGTCGTGCGCGGCGTCGAGGACCTGCTCGGCGAGGAGCTCGACGCGCGCCTCGCCCGCATCGAGCAGCACCCGAACGAGGTCGGCGTCGATCCGTTCGGCTTCGACCCGCAGGCGGCCCGCTACGCGCTCGCGGTCGCGGCGTTCCTGCACCGCTTCTACTTCCGCACCGAGGTCTTCGGCATCGAGAACGTGCCCGCGGGACGCGCGCTCGTGATCGCGAACCACAGCGGGCAGATCCCGCTCGACGGCCTCGCGATCGGCGCGTCGCTGATGCTCGACGCCGAGCCGCCGCGTTTCCCGCGCAGCATGGTCGAGAAGTGGTCCGCCGAGCTGCCCTTCATCTCGGTGCTCTTCCCGCGGGTCGGGCAGGTCGTCGGCTCGCCCGAGAACGCGCGGCGCCTGCTCTGCAACGACGAGACGCTCGTCGTGTTCCCCGAGGGCGCGCGCGGCATCTCGAAGACCTTCGACCGCCGTTACCAGCTCGTCGACTTCGGGCTCGGCTTCATGCGCCTCGCGCTCGAGACGGGCGCGCCGATCATCCCCGTCGCCGTGATCGGCGCCGAGGAGCAGTACCCCTCGGTAGCCGACCTCAAGCCCCTCGCGCGCCTCCTCGGCATGCCCGCGGTGCCGGTCCTCCCGCAGCTCTTCGTGGGGATGGCCCTGCCGCTCCCGACGAAGTACCGCATCTACTTCGGCGAGCCGCTGCGCTTCACCGGGGACCCGGACGACGAGGACGGCGTGATCGAGGAGAAGGTCTGGGTCGTCAAGCAGACGATCCAATCGATGGTGAACCGCGGGTTGAAGGAGCGGCGCTCGATCTTCTGGTGACAGGCGCTCGCGACGCTTGACGAATCGGGCGCGGGGCGCTTGGCTACGCCCCCATGACGGCGCGCCTGAGTATCTTCCTCCTCGCAGTCCTCGCGCTCGCCGCGTGCGGCGTTGGCACCCAGAGCACCCTCCCCGACGAGTCCGCGGACCTGGCGGGGACCAGCGGCGGCGGCGGGGGACGCGTGCGGACCGGGCGCCCCGCCGGCCCCGAGCTCCTGGGCACGCGGTGGCGCTACACGGAGTCGCACTGCACCGAGGCGCCGCTCGATCTGTCGCCGCGCGGCTTCGAGCAGGAGCTGCGCGTGATGCCGCTCGGCGAGGGGCGCCCCGGCTTCCTGCTCGCCTTCGACCAGACGTTCGCGCGCGAGCAGTGCACGCAGACCGTGCTCATCTCCGCGACGCCCACCTCGAACGGCGAGTTCCAGCTGCGCGAGGTGCAGCGCGTCTCGCTGCCGGCGACGCCCGAGTGCGAGAACGCCGTGCGCCCCGACCCGCCGCGCCCGGGTGAGGTGCGCATGGTGGGCAGCGACCTCGAGGTGCTCACGCAGCGCTCGAACTGGTGCCGCGGCTTCGAGGTGCGGATGGTCTACCAATCGCTGCCGCCTGAGCTGCTGCGCGAGGAGCAGATCCTCCGGCGTTACATCGCGTTCTTCAACCGTCGCGACGTGCCCGCGCTCGCCTCGCTGTTCGCCGAGACGGGCTCGCTCCTCGACCCGTTCACGGTGAGCGACACCGGCGGCCCGACGCGCCACGAGGGGCGCGAGGCCGTGGCGGCCTGGTACGCGCAGGCCTTCGACGGGGTGCCCTGGGTGGCGCTGCGGCTCACAGGCACGCAGCACGAGGGTGACGCCTGGACGGCCGAGTGGGAGTACATGGACCCGCGGCTCGCCGAGCCCTTCGCGGGGCGCACCCAGCTGACGATCGCCGCCGGCGAGATCTTCGAGGCGCAGCACACGCTCACGCGGCCCCCCCCGGGCGCGGAGGGCGCGCTGCCCGCGAACCCGGGCGCCACGCAGCGCCCCCGCTGAGGACGGCGCCGCGCGGCAGGCCGCGGCGCAGTCACGCTTGCGTCACGGGCCGAGCGGGGCGCACTCTCGCGTCGGGCGCGGGCCCGGATCGCCGGGGGTGATCCGCGCAGCGCCGGAGACCCGATGGATCACGATCAACTGCTGCAACCCGTACAGGCGGGCGACCCGAAGCTCGGGATGGTCCTGCAGGACCGCTACCGCATCGTCCGCCTGCTCGGCGAGGGCGGCATGGGCGCCGTCTACGAGGGCGAACACCTTCTCATCAAGAAGCGCGTCGCGATCAAGTGTCTGCACGCGCAGTACGCGCAGAACCCGGAGGTGGTCGCGCGCTTCCACCGCGAGGCGCTCGCGGCCACGTCGATCGGCCACGAGAACATCATCGAGGTCACCGACCTCGGGCGCTTCCCCGACGGCGCCGTGTTCATGGTCCTCGAGTTCCTGCAGGGCCGCGACTTCGCGAACCTGATCGAGGATGAGGGCCCGCAGCCGCTCAACCGCGTCGTGCACATCATGATGCAGATCTGCGACGCGCTGACGGCCGCCCACGACAAGGAGATCGTCCACCGCGACCTCAAGCCGGAGAACGTCTTCCTCATCCGGCGCGGCGACGACCGCGACTTCGTGAAGCTGCTCGACTTCGGCATCTCGAAGATGAAGTCGGCCAGCGACTCACCCAACTCGAGCATGACGCGCACGGGCATGGCGCTCGGCACGCCCTACTACATGGCGCCCGAGCAGGCGCAGGGCCGCAAGGACGTCGACCACCGCGCCGACATCTACGCGCTCGGCGTCATTCTCTTCCGCGCGCTGACCGGGCAGCACCCCTTCGACCACGACTCGTACCCCATGCTCGTGCTGAAGATCTGCACGGAGCCGCCGCCGCCGCTGCGCCGCTACCGCCCCGATCTGCCGCCCGAGATCGAGCAGCTCGCCGCGAAGATGCTCGCGAAGACGCCGGACGAGCGCTTCCCGAACTGCGCGGCGGTCAAGGCCGCGCTGCGCCCCTTCGCGGGCTTCAGCGACGTGCCCGTCGTCAACGAGGTCCCGCGCAACGATGCGCTGCCGCTCGCGAGCATCGCGGGCTACGTGCCGCCCGCGGCCGCGACGACGCCCTCCCCCGCGACGCCTGCGCCGACCTCGGGTGCGCGCGGCACGCCCCTCGCCACGCAGACCGTCGTGACGTTGCCCGGGGCCTCGCGCGCCCCCCTCTTCATCGGGGTCGGCGTCGTCGCCCTGCTCGCCGTCGCGGGCGGCGGCGTCGCGCTGAGCGGCGCGCTCTCGGGAGGCCCGACGGAGACACCGCCTCCGGCACCTCCGCCCATCGCCGTGCCCGTCGCGCCACAGCCCATCGCCCTACGACCCGTCGCGCCGCACGTTGTCGCCGCCCCCGCTCCCGCGGGGCGCACCGTCAACATCCGCGTCACCGTCACGCCGCCCGAAGCCGAACTGTTCATCGACGGGCGCAAACTCTTCAATCCCTTCAACGGCGAGTTCCCTTACGACGAGGAATTGCATTCCGTCGAAGCGCGCGCGCCTGGCTACACGACGGTGCTGCAGGATCTCAATCTCGGCTTCGCTCAGGTGATCGCGCTCAACCTCAAGCGCGGTTCGGGGACGGAGGATCGCCGTGTGGCGCGTCGTTCCGCGCCGTCCACGGGCACGCCCGCGCAGGCCGCCGGGTCGCCCCCGACGGGCGCGCACGCGCTCGCGCCGACCGAGAACCCCGAGCCCGCACCCGCGCCGCGCAACGCGACGCCCGAGCCGCCGCCGCCGCCACGCCTCGAGGACCCCGGGCCGAGCGTGCCCGCCATCGCCCCGCCTCCGCCGAGCGGCTTCAAGAAGATCCGCATCTGATGCGCAGGTCCGCCACGCTTTCGCCCACGAGCCGGGCAAACGCCCGTGATACCGTCCCCGTCCGCATGGACGAAACGACCTGGGGAGTCGCGGTCCGCCGCGCGCGGTGGACGCTCATCGTCGCCGCGCTCGCGGCGCTTCTTTGGCTGGGCACCGAGGGCGCCGCACAAGCGCAGTCCACGCCCGCGACGCCCGCTGCCCCGGACACCGCGACGTCCGCGGAGGCCGCCAGGGCCGATCCGCCCGAGGTCGTCGAGGCGCGCCAGCACATCGCGTCCGGCGAGGCGTTCCTCACCGCGGAGAACTTCGACGCCGCGCTCGTCGAGTTCCAGCGCGCCTACGACCTGCTCGAGGGCAACCCGATCCGCTTCGTCGTCCTCTACAACATCGGCCAGTGCCACGAGCGCATGTTCCGCTACGACCTGGCGCTCGACTTCTACCGCCGCTACCTCGACGAGGGCGGGGAGAACGCCGAGGACCGCGCCACGGTCGAGGCGACGATGCGTGCGCTCGATGGCCTGCTCGCGACGCTCGTGTTCACGTCGAACGTCCCGACGGCCGAGGTGTGGGTCGACGCGCGTCAGGTCGCGACGCTCTCCCCCGAGCGGCGTGAGGTGCGCATCCCGGGCGGCGTGCACACCGTCGAGCTGCGCATGCGCGGCTTCGTCCCCGAGCAGCAGCAGGTGCAGGTCGCGGCGCGCTCGCGCACCGAGGTCTCGTTCACGCTCGAGCAACTCAGCGAGGCATACCGCGGGATCGACGCGTGGATCTTCTGGACGTCGGGCGGCGTCGCGGTCGCGTGCGCGCTCGGCGGCGCGGTCGTGGGCGTGCTCGCGCTCACCGAGGGCCAGAGCCTCCAGGTCCGGCGCGACGACGTGACGAACCCCGATCGTTTCCTCGTCACCGAGGCCGACAACGCGCGCGTCCGCTCGCTCGCGCTGACGGCGGACGTCCTCTTCGGCGGCGCCGTGCTCTTCGGCGCGACGGCGGTGACCCTCGCGTTCCTCACGAACTGGGGCGACGACGAGGCGCCCCGCGCCGCGGGTGCGCAGCGCGCCCGCCTGCGCGTGGTGCCCGCGTTCGGCCCGACGGCCGCGGGGTTCTCTCTGAGCGGCGACTTCTGAGCGGCGAGCTTCCCAGCGACAGCTTCTCAGCGACCTCCGGCGCCGCCGCCCCGCTCATGGGGCACGAGCCGTTTGGAGACGCGCCATCGACGAAAGGGCAGGCACGGCATGCACCACGGCAAGACGGTCTTCGGCGGCGCGGCGCTCTCCGCGTGGATCCTCGTCACGGGTTGCGGCGGCGGCGCGGCAGCCTCCCACGAGACGACGCCGCAGCCGACCGCGAGCGCCGGCGGCGAAGGCGGCGCGGCCAGCGTGAGCAGCGCGGAGGGCACCGCGTCAACGGCGGGCGCGGCGTCCCCCGAGATGCTCGCGGCGGGCGGCGAGCGCTTCGAGGCGGTGTGCGGTCTCTGCCACCCGGGCGGCGACGAGGACAACGGGCCCTCCATCAAGGACATCCACTGGGACGCGCCGCGCATGCGCGCCCAGATCCGCAATGGTTCCGGGCGGATGCGGCCGATCTCTGCCGCGCGGCTCAGCGACGAGGACCTCGAGAAGGTCGTCGCGTGGCTCGGCACGATCGGCGCGGTGCGCTGAGCGCGCCCGGCGTGCGCGCGACCGCGCGTGCCCCTACTCGGCGGCGATGCGGGACGGGTCTCCGAGGAACTCGAAGTGCATCGTGTCCATGAGCTGGTCGTGCCCGAGCCAGTAGAAGCCGAACTTCTCGAAGGCGTGCACCCAGCACTCGGGCATGTCCATGCGCTCGTACACGCTCGCGGCGGGGCGCTGACACGCGGGCGCCTCGTTCCATGGCGGCACGCAGCCGCAGCACGTGTTGCGGAGCGGGTCGATGTCGAGCGCGATGCCGTAGACGTGGTTCGACACTTCGCCGCCGCGGTAGGTGTTGCGGTCGCGGAGCCCTGACAGCGCGCGCGGCGTGTACGGGAAGGCGCCGCACGCGCGCACGATCTCGCGCTCGGCGCACTGCACGGCGGGGACGACCTTCGCGTGGAGCCGCACGCGCAGGCCGAAGAAGCGCACGGCCTTCGCGAAGGTGACGGGCGCCGCGGCGTTCCACTCCGGGCGGCCGAAGGGTCCGAAGCGGCCGTACTGCTCGGTGCGATAGCGGATCGCGCGCGCGTGCGTCTCGCTGCGCGCCCGCGCCTCGTCACGGCTGACGCGCCCGCGGCGCACGAAGTTCCCACGGACGAGAAAGGGCTGCGCTTCCTGCTCCTCGCACGTGACGGGCGGCGACGCGGCCGGCGTCTCGTCGGCGCGCACGGAGAACGCGAGCAGCGCGCACGCACTCGCGATGACGAGCGCGGTGTGCGGAACGGACGCCGCGAAGAGACCGGGAGCACGCGACACGCGCGAGGCATAGCAGCCGCGCGCGCGCCCGCTCGCGGCACGGCGCCTCGGAGCGTTTCGGCTATCCTCGCGCCCCCATGGCCTATTCCGCGCGATTCCAGTGCGTCGCGGGCTGCTCCGGCAGCTACGCGCTCGACGAAGTGATCTACAAGTGCCCGCGCTGCGGCGAGCTGCTCGAGGTGCGCCACGACATCGCGGCCCTCGGGGACCGCAGCGCCGCCGGCTGGATGCGCCTCTTCGACGATCGCTACAAGCGCACGCAGTGGCCGTACGGCTCGGGCGTCTGGGGCAAGAAGGAATGGATCGCGCCGCACGTGCGCGACGAGTGCGTCGTCTCGATGGACGAGGGCGGCACGAACCTCTTCTGGATGGAGCGTTACGGCCGCTCCATCGGGCTCGACGACGTGTGGCTCAAGCTCTGCGGCAACTCGCACACGGGGTCGTTCAAGGACCTCGGCATGACGGTGCTCGTGAGCGTCGTGCGCCAGATGATCGCGGACGGCAAGCCCATCCGCGCGATCGCCTGCGCCTCGACGGGCGACACGAGCGCAGCGCTCGCCGCGTACTGCGCGGCCGCGGGGATCCGCAGCGTCGTGCTGCTGCCGCGCGGCAAGGTGACGACCGCGCAGCTCGTGCAGCCGCTCGCGAGCGGCTCGATCGTCTGCGAGCTCGAGACGGACTTCGACGGCTGCATGAAGATCGTGCAGCAGCTCGCCGACGAGCCGGGCGTGTACCTCGCGAACTCGATGAACTCGCTGCGCCTCGAGGGGCAGAAGACGATCAGCGTCGAGATCGTGCAGCAGTTCGACTGGCAGGTGCCCGACTGGGTGATCATCCCCGGTGGCAACCTCGGCAACGTCGCGGCGCTCGGCGCGGGCTTCGACCTCATGCTGCGGCTCGGCCTCATCCAGAAGAAGCCGCGCATCTGCGTCGCGCAGGCCGAGGCCGCGAACCCGCTCTACCGCGCGTACAAGGCGGGCTTCGACAAGTTCGAAGCGGTCGTCGCCGCGCCCACCGAGGCGAGCGCGATCCGCATCGGCGACCCCGTCTCCGTGCGGCGCGCCATCCGCGTGATGCAGGCCTACGACGGCGTCGTCGAGCAGGCGAGCGAGCGCGAACTCGCCGAGGCCGCGGCTGCCGCCGATCGCAGCGGGGCGTACACGTGCCCGCACACCGGCGTCGCCCTCGCCGCCCTCGAGAAGCTCGCGGCGCGCGGCGAGATCCGCAAGAGCGACCGCGTCGTCGTGATCTCCACGGCGAGCGGCCTGAAGTTCACGGATTTCAAGGTGCGCTACCACGAGGACGCGATCGCCGGCGGGCCGAGCCTCGATGCGAACCGCCCGGTGCAGCTGCCCGCGGACTACGCGGCCGTGCGGCGCGCGGTGCTCGGCGTGCTCGACGCCTGACGCTCTGCGGGGCGGCAGCGGCGCGAACCGCGCGCGCAGCGCCGCTCACGCAGCGCCGCCGGCTCAGGCGCTGCGGAGCGAGGCGTCGAGCGACACGCGCGCCTCGCGGCGCAGGTTCATCGCGCGGGCGCGCACGACGAAGAGCGGGTCGCCCTCGGCGCGGCGCGAGCCGATCGACTTGAGCTCGACGTCGACAGCGCCCTCGCCGAGGGTGATGGCGAGGCGGATGGGCGCGCCCGGCGCGAACGCACGCGGCGCGCGGAACACGAGCACGTTGCCATCCCACGAGACGACCTCGCCCGGCTCGCCGGTCGCGAGCGTGAGCGGATTCACGCGGGCGTCCGTGCTCATCGCCGCCTCGCCCCGAGGGCCGCGCGCGCCTCGCGATTCGCCGCCTTCTTCTTCATGTCCTCACGCCGATCTTCCTTGTGCTTCGGCCAGCCGAGCGCGAGCTCGATCTTCGCGCGGCCGTCCTTGAAATAGACGCTCACGGGGACGAGCGTGCAGCCGCGCAGCGCGAGTTTCGTGGCGAGCTTGTCGATCTCGCGGCGGTGCGCGAGGAGCTTGCGCGTCCGCCGGGCTTCGTGGCCGAACACGCCCGCCTGCTCGTACGGCGCGATGTGCATCTTGTGCAGGACGAGCTCGCCCCCCTCGACGGTGGCGTAGGCGCCGTCGAGATCGGCGCGGCGCGCGCGCAGGCTCTTCACCTCGGAGCCGCGCAGCACGAGCCCGGCCTCGAGCTTGTCCTCGAGGGTGAAGTCGAACGACGCGCGCGCGTTGCGGCAGACGATTTGCACGCCGGCGTCGCGCCCCTTGTTGCCCTTGCCCGCCATCGCCGCTGCGCCCTTACCACCCGGCCCCCGCGATGTCACGCGAGGCCCCGACGTCCGCGATTCACGCGGTCACTCGGCCGCGAGCGCCGCACGCGTGCGCTCGGCGAGCGCGAGCGGCTCGCCCACGAGCGACCAGCCCGCGAGGCCCGCGTCGTACGCGGCGCACGCGGCGGCGCGCCCTTCCCCGGCGAGCAGCGCGACCAGCGCCAGTTCGACCGCGAGCGCGTGCGCCGCGGGGAAGTCGCGGTCGCGGCGCGCCTGCGTGCGCGCAACGTCCCGCGCGGCGCGCTCCCGCTGCCAATGCGCTTCCGGCGGAGGGACGTACTCGAAGACCCCGGCGCCGGGCGCGAGCGGCACGCGCACGGTCGGCACGCGCGTCGCCGTCGCGGCGAGCGTGAGCGCGCGGATCGCGACCCAGGCCTCGGCGGTGCCGTCGCCGTCGACGTCGAGGACCTCCGTGACGCAGGTCGGCGCCTCAGCAGGCGCGACCACAGCGAGCGCGCCGGGCTCGAGGCCGATCTCCCGCGCGCCGCCCTGCGCGTCCACGTGCAGGACGGTGACGCAGCGGCCCTCGGTCGCCGAGGGCGCCCGCGCGACGAGGACCTCGGGGCCCACCGCGCCCCCCGGAGGTGCGACGAGCGCGACGGTCGTGCCGCCCGGGAGCCCGTCGGCGCGCCCATCGGCCGCGTACGCGATGCCGCGCGCCGTGACGACACGGACCGCGGAGCGCGCACCGTCCGCGGAGACGGCACCGAGCGCGCAGGAACGGGGCCGCTCGAGGCGCGCGACGACCTCGAGCCCCCCGTCCGTGAGCGCGTCGGCGACGCTGCGGCACTCGGTGCGCATGTCGACGCCCACGCGGAGGTAGGCGCCGACGTCGACCTCGGCCTGCGGCGCCCCGCACGCCGCGAGGCAAGCGAGGGCGGCGATCGGCACGAGCGCTCCGCGGCGCAGCCCCGCAGCACACACGCGGTGAGCCTACGCGCCGCGCTCCGCGAAGGCGAGCGTCAGCGTGCGGACCTCCGCGGCGCCCGCTGCGCAGAGCGCCTCGCTCGCCGCCGCGAGCGTCGCGCCCGTCGTCCGCACATCGTCGAGGACGAGCACGCGGAAGCCCACGACGCGCGCGGGCGCGACGACGCGAAACGCGCCGCGCACGTTCTCGGTGCGGCCCCGCGCGTCGAGCCCCGCCTGCGGCGTCGTCTCGCGGATGCGTCGCACCGCGCCGATCGCGAGCGGGACGCCGAGCGCGCGCGCGACCGGGCCCGCGAGGAGCGCGGCCTGATCGAAGCCGCGCTCGCGCAGGCGGCGCGGGTGCAAGGGCATGGGAACGACGAGGTCGACGCGCCCGGCGAGCGGACGTGCGTTCTCCGCGAGCAGCGCGCCGAGGGGTCGCGCGAGATCGGGGCGCGGGCCGTATTTGTAGCGGCGGATCGCGTCGGCGAGGGGCCCGACGTGCACGAACGCGGCGGCCGCGCTCGCAGGCGGACGGAGACCCGCAGGCGCCTCCTCGAGCAAGGCCGCGCAGCCACCGCAGAAGGCCGCGTCGACCTCGTCGAGCGGCAGATCGCAGGCCGCGCAGCCCCGCGGCGCGAGCAGCTCGACGAGACCCCGGAGCAGCGCGGCCACACTCACGGGCGCGCTCATCGACCACGCGCCGAAGGCGGTTGCGCGCGAGGCGCATCGCCCCGCTGCGCGCCTCGCGGTGGTCACGCAGCCGGAGCGCCGCAGTCATGACGGTGATCGGCGGATCGACGGGCGCGGGCACCCATCACGGTGCCCGTCGTGCTCGAGCGCAGACATCCCACATCGACCTCGCCGTCGTGGATGCGAGGCCGGGTGGGCGCGGTGCATGAGCCCCCCGGACGACACGTCGAGGCGGGACGCTCGCCGCGCGATCACCGCGGCTCAGTGGCTGTAGGGCTCGCCGCGCAGGATCGTGTAGCCGCGGTAGATCTGCTCGGCGAGCACGAGGCGCGCGAGCCGATGCGGCAAGGTCATCGACGAGAGCGAGAGCCGCACGTGCGCGGACCGCGAGATGTCGGCGGGGAGCCCGTACGAGCCGCCGATGAGAAACGCCACCGCGGGCACCGCGTGCAGCGCCGCGTCCCCGAGGTAGCGCGCGAGCCGCTCGCTCGACCAGCTCTCGCCGTCGACCTCGAGCGCGACGACGCGTGCGCGCTCGGGGATCGCCCGCTCGAACCGCGCGGTCACGGCCGCGGCGTCGCCGTCCTTCAGCTCGATCTCCTCGAACGTCACATAGCGCCGGAGGCGACCGACGTAGTCGTCGATCGCCTCCCGCACCCCGCGCTCCTTGATCTTGCCGACCGCGACGACCGCGACGCGCAACGCTAGGCCTGGCTCGTCGGCACGACCCGCGCCGCATCGCCCCAGAGCGAGTCGAGGTCGTAATAGCCGCGGGTGTCCTCGTGGAAGATGTGGACGATGACGTCGCCGAAATCCATGAGGACCCAGGCCCCCTGGCCGAGCCCCTCGACGCCGCTGCAGCGGACCTTCTGCTTCTTGAGGAGGTCCTCTTCGATGTTCCGCGCGAGCGCCGAGACCTGCCGCTCGCTGCGGCCGCTCATCACGACGACGTAGTCCGCGTAGTCGACCTTGCCGCGCACGTCGACGATCTCGACGTCGACGGCCTTCTTGTCGGTCCCCGCCGCGGCGATCGCGAGCGCCACGCGGCGACCGGCGTCGTCTTTCGCGGCGGCCTTCTTCACCGTCTTCGCCGTGCGCGCGCGCGTCGGCACGGCCTCCGGCGGGGGCGGGATCGAGGCCTTGCGCGGCGTCGCGGCTGCGACCGTCGACGGCGCGGGCGTCTCGGACGCCGCGGACGCACGACGCGCTGCCGCGACCGGCTCGCGCGGTGCGGCCGAGACGGGCCGCGAGCCGACCTTGAGGCGCGGACGCGCACCGACGCGCGCTCGTGCGCCCGTCGTGCCGGACGCTGGCTTGCTCGCCGCGGCCTTGCCCGTCGCGGTCTTGCCCGTCGCGGTCTTGCCCGTCGCGGTCTTGCCCGCTGCGGACCGGCTGGCGGCCGGCTTACCGCTCGCCGTCGCGCGGCCGCCGTCGGACGCCTCTCCCTTGCCTTCCCCGATGCTCTTCCTGGTCGCCAAGCGATCTCCCTTCGCGGTCGCGGCGGTCAGCCGCGAACCTGCCCGTCCCCGTGCCCGACCCACTTCTGCGTGCAGAGCTCGCGGAGGCCCATCGGGCCGTACGCGTGCAGTTTCGTCGTCGAGATGCCGATCTCCGCGCCGAGCCCGAGCTCGGTGCCGTCGTTGAAGCGCGTCGAGGCGTTCACGAGCACGAGGCTCGCGTCGACCTCGCGCACGAAGCGCCGCGCGCGCGCGGCGTCGCGCGTGACGATCGCCTCGGTGTGCAGCGTGCCGTGCCGCGCGATGTGCGCGAGCGCGCCGTCGAGCCCGTCGACGACGCCGACCGAGAGCACGAGATCGAGGTATTCGGTGTCCCAGTCCGCGTCCGTGGCCGCGGCGACGCCCGGCGCGAGCGCACGCACGGCCGCATCCCCGCGCACCTCGACGCCGCGCGCCTGCAGCGCCGCGACGGCACGCGGGACGAACGTCTCCGCGCAGGCGCGATCGACGAGCAGGGTCTCGAGGGCGTTGCACGCGCTCGGGCGCTGCACCTTGCCGTTCAAGAGGAGCGCCTCGGCCATCGCGAGGTCCGCGTCACCGTCGACGTAGAGGTGACAGACGCCCTTGTAGTGCTGGATCACGGGCACGCGCGCGTGCTCGGTGACGAAGCGGATCAGCGACTCGCCGCCGCGCGGGATGACGAGGTCGACGACGCCCGCCTGCCGGATCAGCGCGAGCGTCGCCTCGCGATCAGTCGTCGGGAGCAGCGAGACGGCCGCGGGCGACACGCCCTCGGCGGCGAGCGCCTCCGCGTACACGGCGGCGATGGCCTGGTTCGACCGGACGGCCTCCGAGCCCCCGCGCAGCACGCACGCGTTGCCGCTCTTCAGGCAGAGGGCCGCCGCGTCGCTCGTGACGTTGGGGCGCGCTTCGTAGACGATCCCGACGAGCCCGAGCGGGACGCGCATCCGTGCCACGCGCAGGCCGCTCGCGAGCACGCGCTCCTCGGCCACCTCGCCGACCGGATCCGGGAGCGCGACGATCTGCTCGACCGCGCCCGCGATGCCGTCGATGCGCGCCGCGTCGAGGCGGAGCCGGTCACGCATCGCAGCCGACATCCCGCGCGCGTCCGCGGCGGCGAGATCGGCGGCGTTCGCGGCGAGCACGGCCGCGCGGTGCGGCCCACGGAGCCCAGCGGCCACGCGCCGCAGCACCGCGTCCTTGCGCTCCGTCGGGAGTCGAGCGAGCTCGCGCGCGGCCTCGCGCGCACGGAGCGCCACCGCCGCGACGGCGCGGTGGATCGCCTCCGCGGAGTTCTCCTCGAGCGGGCCCGGCTCCATGCGCTCCTGCACCGGCGCGACGTTGGCACCATCGGGATCACGGCGCAACGGCCGCGGCCAGCGCCTCGTCACACGGCGACGCGCCGTGGACGCCGCGGGGCGCGACGCCTCACACCACGACGAGGTCGTCGGCGTGCACGATCTCCGCGGAGCCCGCGCGCCCGAGCCGCGCCTCGATCTCACGGCTCTGCACGCCCGCGAGCCGCGAGACGTCGCGCGTGTCGTAGCGGGCGAGACCGCGCGCGACCTCGGCGCCCTCGGGACCGACGATCGACACCGGGTCGCCAGCCTCGAAGTCGCCGCGCACGCCGACCACGCCGCGCGCCAGCAGGCTCTTGTCGCCGCCGCTCACCGCGCGCGCCGCGCCCGCGTCGACGAGCAGCACGCCGCGTGGCTTGAGCGTGAAGCCGATCCAGTGCTTGCGGCTCGCGAGCGCCGCGCCCTGCGGCAGGAAGAGCGTGCCCACGTCCTCGCCACGCACGATGCGGTCGAGGATCTCCGGGTCGCGCGCGTCGGCGACGACGACCGGGACGCCGCGCCGCGTCGCTGCCCGCGCGGAGGCGAGCTTGCTGGCCATGCCGCCGGTGCCCACGTCGCTCGTCGTCGCGCGGACGAGCGAGGTCGCCTCGCCCACGTCGGCGACGAGCGGGACGCGCGCCCCGTCCGCGTCGAGCAGACCCTCGACGTCCGTGAGCAGCACGAGCAGCTCGGCGCCGACGAGCGTCGCGACCATCCCGGCGAGCTGGTCGTTGTCGCCGAACTTGATCTCCTCGACGGAGACGGTGTCGTTCTCGTTGATGATGGGCACCGCGCCGAGCTCGACGAGCGCCTCGAGCGCGGCGCGCGCGTTGAGGTAGCGATCGCGGTCGGCGAGGTCCGCGTGCGTGAGCAGGATCTGCGCGACCGGCAGCGCATGCGCCGCGAACGCGTCCTCGTACGCGCGCATGAGCTGCGACTGCCCCGCGGCCGCGCTCGCCTGGAGCAGCGCGATCGTCTGCGGACGGCTCTTCATGCCGAGCCGCTCGAAGCCGAGCGCGATCGCGCCCGACGACACGAGCACCACGCTCTGCCCACGCTGCCGCGCGCGGGCCACCTGCCCGGCGACCTGCGCGAAGCGCCCCGCACCCGGCGTCTCGCCACGCGCGATCGACTTGCTGCCGATCTTCACGACGACGCGGCGCGCCTCCGACAGCAGCGCACGGGGCTCGCGCCCGCCCGTCACGGCCGCCACCCGACGACGACGACCTCGTCGACGGCGAACCGCGCGCGAGAGCCTCGCGCGAGGACGGCGAGACGGCCCACGGGCATCGGAGAAGAGGCGTCCTGCGGGGCGGGGACGCGGATCGCGCGGCGGCTCACGGCGGCCGAGCATAGCGCGCGCGCACGACCGCGCTCCCGCCGGGCGCGCAAGGCCGGGCATTGCCAACGACGGCGGGCGCCTTACATCGACCCGGCCATGTACTTCGACCCCGCGTACCTGCTCTTCGTCGGCCCGGCCATGGTGCTCGCCGTGATCGCGTCGGCGCTCACGCGCGGACGCTTTCGCAAGTGGTCCGCGGTCCCCGGGGCGCGCGGCCTCTCGGGCGCGGAGACGGCCCGCTACATCCTCGACGCGAGCGACCTGCGCGCCGTGCGCGTCGAGGCCTCGCACGGGATGCTCAGCGACCACTACGACCCGCGCGAGCGCGTCGTGCGGCTCTCCCCCGACGTCTTCCACGGGCGCAGCGTCGCGTCGCTCGCCGTCGCCGCGCACGAGGTCGGGCACGCCCTGCAGCACCGCGACGAATACGGCCCGCTCGCGCTGCGCAACCTCGCGGTCCCCGTCGCGAGTTTCGGCTCGAACTTCGCGTTCATCCTCTTCGGCATCGGCGTCATGACGCAGGCGATCGCGATCGCGTGGCTCGGGGTGCTGCTCTTCGGCAGCGTGGTGCTCTTCCAACTCGTGACGCTCCCCGTCGAGCTCGACGCCTCCGCGCGCGCCAAGGCGATCCTCTGGGAGCGCGGGCTGATCGTCGACACGGAGCGCGCGGGCGTCTCGAGCGTGCTCAGCGCCGCCGCCCTCACGTACGTCGCCGCGGCGCTGACGAGCGTCCTGACGCTGCTCTACTTCCTCATGCGGCTCGGCGTCTTCGGGGGCAGCCGCCGCGACGACTGATCGCGCGGTCCACGGCGCCCGCTGCTAGGCTGCGGCCCCCGCCGTGATCCTCGCGCACGACCTGCCCGCCTCGTTCGTCCGCCTCGCCGCGTTCTTCTTCGGTGCGCTCTGGGGCAGCTTCTTCAACGTCGCGATCCACCGCTGGCCGCGCGGGATGAGCGTCGTCAGCCCGCCGAGCCACTGCCCGGCGTGCGGCGCGCCGATCCGCCCCTTCCGCAACGTGCCGATCCTCGGCTGGCTCGTGCTCCGCGGCCGCGCGGAGTGCTGCGGCGCGCCGATCTCGCCGCGCTACCCGATGGTCGAAGCGCTCGGGGGCCTGCTCTGCCTCGCCATCGCCGAACGCCTCGTGGTGCACGCCGCCGCAGGGACCGAGGCGCTACCCGCGGCGCTCGAGGCGCTCGCGTACTTCGCGTTCGCGGGCGGGCTGCTCGTCGCGACCTTCGTGGACCTCGACTTCATGGAGATCCCCGACGAGGTGTCGCTCCCCGGCGCCGCGCTGGGCCTCGCGACCGCGCCGCTGCGCGCGCTGCCCGGCGCAGGCGACGCGGCCCTCGGCGCGGGCGGTGGCTACCTCGCCGTGCAGGTGCTGTTCGTCTGGGTCTACGAGCACTTCACCGGCCGGCGCGGCATGGGCGAGGGCGACGCGAAGCTGCTCGCGATGATCGGCGCGTGGCTCGGCTGGCAGGGCGCGCTCTTCGCGCTCGTCGCCGGCGCGGCGCAGGGGATGGTCGTCGCCGGGGTCCTGATCGCGACGGGTCGCTCGACGACCCCCGCCGGTGTGGCGACCGACGACGCCCCGACGCCGTCCGCCGACCGCCCCGCGGCAACGCCTGCAACCGCCGATGGTGACACGCGCGACGCCCCGCAGCGCGAGGGCGGGAAGGCGCAAACCGCCGATCGCCAAGGGGAAATCGCCATCGCGCCGGCAGCCGACGCAGCCGCAGACGCCCACGACGCAGCCGCAGGCGCCGCTGCCGCCGCGGAGGACGCCGCGCACGCAGGGCGGCTCAAGGTGCCCTTCGGGCCCTTCCTCGCGGTCGGCGCGATGGAGTTCTTCTTCTTCGGGGACCGCCTCGTCGCGGCCTACCTCGACTGGGGCAACTTCTGATCGCCGTCGTCGCGTGACGTGACGGCGGCCACGGGCTGGCGGTCGCTCAGCGGAGGATGATGACCCGCTGCACGCGCACGACGCCGGTGGTGGGCACGCCGGGGAGCGGCCCGGCAGGCGCGCGCGGCAGAGACACACGCTCGGCCGAGGCGCGCACATCCTCGGGGACGTGGAGGCGGGCCGTCGGTCGCGCGGCGTGCTGCAGCGCGCTGATGTCGCGGCGCACCGTCTGCTCGCCCGGCATCGGCGCCCGCTCGAGCGCGATGAGCGCTTCGATCTCGGCGACGCGGCGCGCGAGGCGCTCGTTGCCCGGCTCGTGCGCTGCGAGCATGCGAAACGCCGCCAGCGCGCGCTCGGCAAAACCCTGCTTGAGCAGCAGCTCCGCCTCGACGGCGGGCGCGATGACGCCGGTGGCCGCGTCGTCGTCCCAATCGTCGGATTCCCGGGCGGCAGCGGGGCGCGACGACCCGTACCCCGCGGCGACCGGCGCCGCCGCGGCCGCGCCCTTCTTCGAGAGTGCAACGGGCGGTGCCCCGGCATCGACGCGCTCCCGGGGCGCCGCGACGCCGCGCTCCGGGGACCGGGCCGCAGCGCGCAGGGCCGCGAGGTCGGCGTCCGCGACGCGACGCGTCGACTCCTCCGGCATCCCCGGAAAATGGGTCATCGCCGCGTAGCCGTCTTCCGCGCCGCCCGCGCCGAGCTCCTCGGCCCCGGACCACGACGCCCCCGGGCCAGACAGGCCGGGCGCGGCAAACGCCGGGCGGGTGGGAGGCGCCAGGGTGGCGCGCGACGCGGCGAGCGCGGCCGTCTCGATCGTGTCGATCGCCGGGACGTGCACGGGCTCGGTGGCGCGCGTGCCGATCTCGGCTTCGCGGGCGATCGCCGCGTCGACCGCGGCCCGCGGAATGCCGGCGAGCGGCGTCGGGGCGCCGACCGCCGGATCGAGGTAGCGGCGGACCGCCTGGACATCGTCGAGCGTCGCGCGCGCGACGGCGCTCGTCGGGTCGTCCATGACGATGCGCCGGTAGATCCGCTCCGCCTCGCCGAGGTTGCCCATCCGCACGTTGAGGTCGCCGACGTGGCTCGGGCTCATGGGCACCGTGCGCATGCCGCCGTAGTCGGCGGGCTGCGCCTCGCGACCTTGCAGCGTCGTCCAGAGTCGCTCGAGGGCCGTCGCCGCGACCGCGGCATCGACGTCCCGGGGCGCCGCCATCGCGTGCGCCCGCAGTCGCTCGAGCGCGTGGGGGACCTCGCGCGCCAGAATCAGACGTCCGACGTCCGCGCGGACGTCCGCTGGTCCGCCAGGCACGGCGCGCGCGGCAGGGCCCGCTCCGGACATGTCGCCGTGTTCGGCGCGATCGATGAGCAGTTGGCAGAGCGTCCGGCGGCGCTCCTCCGCCCAGGGAGGCAGGGGTCCCCCCCGGCGGTGTTGCTCGTCGAGGAGCGAGAGCGCGAGCGCGGCGCCCCCGTCGAGGAGATGACGCGCGGCCTCCGCGAGGGCCGGGGACGCATCCGCCGGGATCGGCGCGATCAGCGTGTCGAGCGCGCGGGCGCGCGCACCGCCCTCGCTCCCGCGATCGAGCCCCGTTCCGGTCAACAGAGCGCGGGCCTCGAGCAGCATCCCGCGCGCGACGTAGGCGTCGATCAGCGCGAGATCGAGCGCGATCTCAGGCCCTGCGACGGACGCATCGGGCCGCGCTTCGAGCGCCTTCAGCAGCGCGGCGCAGGCCCGTTCGCCCGCGTCCCGCCGGACGGCGGCGCGCAGCAGGAGCAGCGCGGACTCACGCGCTCCACGCTGCAACAGCGCGCGCGCGACGTGATCGGTGGGCGGCAGGGCAGCGCGCGGGAACGACGACATGGCGGCGACGGCCGCACCCTATCGCGGAACGCGCCGCAGCCGCCAGCGACCTCGCGCGCCCCCATCCGGGGACGCCCCGGGGCTCAGCGCCCGGCCGCCGGCGCGGGCCGGAACCACCGGACCACGAGCGCGAGGTTGACCGCCACGAACGCCAAGCAGATCAGCGCGAGCCCGAGTGCCCAGCCGTAGGCGCCGGGCGGCTCGTCGGCGAGGAGCACGTAGGAATCCCGAGTGACGGGGAGTTCGACGCGGTCCCGCAGGTAGGCGCGCACGCCGGAGAGCCGGCCGCCGAGCTGCCCGAAGGTGACGAGCCGTCCGCTCCACTCGCGACGCGAGAGCCGCGCCTCCTCGTCGCGCCCGGCGATCGGCGCCGAGACGAGGAGCGCGCGCTGACCCGCGAGCGGAAAGACCGCGCTGGTCTCGCCGCCGAGCACCCGTTGCACGTGCACCGTGCCCGAGGCCATCGGCGTGCCGACGACACGGACGAAGCGGTTCGTCGTCAACGACGCGACGTCGAGCGTGGTCGCGTCGCCGAGGTCGATGGCCCGCTCCTCGGCGAAGAAGTAGCCGAGGTCCGCGCGGATCGCGCCGAGCAGCGCGAGCGACGCGAGGACCGTGGCGAGCATGAGCGCCGCCGAGAGCACCCGTCGCGCACGCGGCGGCGCCGGGAGCGCGAGAAGCTCCGGGTCGAGGGGCTCGACCTGCGACGTGGGAGCGACGAGCTGCGGGGATGCGGCCACGTGGTTCACCTCGCCCCGACGACGGGGCGTCCAGCCGGCCTCGCGCCGGCGCGCCCGAGCCTAACAGGCCGCGCCCGCGAGGGCACGCGCGCCGTCAGGTCTGGCGCAGCGCGATGCTCCGGACTCTGCGTAGAGGCCATGCCCGCTCCGACAACGGCGCGGCGCCGGGGTTCCGCCCGTGATCGCGCAAGGGGAGGAGGCCCGGACACACCCGGTCGACGGAATACCAAAGGGCGCGCCGGGAACGCCGCGAAGCGTCCGACGCGCCCGGAGGGAGCACCCGCGATCAGCCGCGCTTGGCGGACTTCTTCGCGGGGGCCGCCTTCTTGGCGACCGTCTTCTTGGCGGCGCCCTTCGCCGGGGCGGCCTTCTTGGCGCCGCCCTTCGGCGCCACGGCCTTCGCCGCGGCACCCTTCACCGCCGGTGCGGCCTTCGGTGCGGCCTTACGCTTCGGCGCCGAGGCGGCCTTCAGGCGCTTGGCAGCCGCGCGCTGCGCGTCGAGGAGGCGCGGCGTCGGGTACTTCTCGAGCCGGGCCTTGTAGCCCTCGTCCTTCGTGCGCTTCTCGGCGGTGAGGATCGCCATGATGAGCCCGGCGCGCGAGCCGAACTCCTTCTGCACGGTGCTGAGGGTGGCGTGGAGCTTCAGGAGCTTCGCGTTCGAGACGTGCGCCAGACCCTTGTCGGCGTTCGTGCGTGCGATCCAGAGGTCGCCCGACGCGAGCCCCTCGACGGCCTTGATGAGGCCGGCCTTGTCCGTGAAGCGCTCCGTGAGCTGAGCGAGCGGCGACTTCTTCGTCATTGCGTTCTCCCGAGAGGGCGCGCTTCGTAGCATCCCCGTCGCGCCGGCGCAACGCATCGCTGCGCCGACACCCGCGACGCCGCGACGCGCAGCGACGCTTTACACCCGCAGGCCACCCCGGTACTAGGGGTGCCCCATGCCCGAGTTCGTCCATCTCCACGTCCACTCGCAGTACTCGATGCTGGACTCGTCGATCCGGCTGAAATCGCTCGTCGACCGCGTGAAGACGCTCGGGATGCCGGCGGTCGCGGTGACGGATCACGGCAGCATGTTCGGCGCCGTGCAGCTCACGAAGTACTGCAAGGAGGCCGGCATCAAGCCGATCCTCGGCGCCGAGGTGAACGTCGTGCCGGGCCGTCGCGACGACGTCGCGCAGCGCAGCCACTACCATCTCGTCCTGCTCGCGAAGAGCCAGGAGGGCTACCAGAACTTGGTGCGCATCGTGTCGCGCGGCTGGGTCGAGGGCCTCGTGCAGGGCGTGCCGCGGGTCGACTTCGACCTGCTGCGCGAGCACCACCGTGGGCTCGTCGCGCTCACGGGCTGCATGGGCGGCTACCTCGCGCAGGAGGTGCTGATCCGCGGGCCGCGCGCGGGGCGCGACGCGCTCGCGCGGCTGCGCGACACCTTCGAGCCCGGGTCGGTGTTCGTGGAGTTGCAGGACCACGGGCTGCACGAGCAGAAGCCGCTCAACAGCGTGCTCGTCGGTCTCGCGCGGGACCTCGACGTGCCCGTCGTCGCGTCCAACGACTGCCACTACCTCGAGCAGAAGGACGCCCGCGCGCAGATGATCCTCTCGTGCATCGCCGCGGGGCGCACGGTCGAGGAGGTCGAGCGCGCGCACCACGGCTCCGACCAGATCCACGTGCGCTCGCCGGGCGAGATGGAGGCGATCTTCGGCCACGTCGACGGCGCGCTCGCGAACACGCTGCGCATCGCGGAGATGTGCGCGGGCCAGGCGACGCCGAACCGCAAACCGACGCTGCCGCGCTTCCCGATGCCCGAGGCGACGGCCGACACGCCCGCCGTCACGGAAGAGGCGTTGTTCCGCAGCCTCGCGAAGGCCGGGCTCGAGCGGCGCTTCGACGAGTTCGCCGCGGTCGGCAAGCGCGTGGACGAGGAGGCCTATCGCGCGCGACTCGCCTGGGAGACGGACGTCGTCGTGCAGATGGGGTTTCCCGGCTATTTCCTGATCGTCCAGGACTTCATCAACTGGGCGAAGGAGAACGGGTGTCCGGTGGGCCCGGGACGCGGCTCGGGCGCGGGCGCGATCGCGGCCTACGCGCTGCGGATCACGGACATCGATCCGATTCCCTACGGGCTCCTCTTCGAGCGCTTCCTCAACCCCGAGCGCGTGTCGATGCCGGACTTCGACATCGATTTCTGCATGGACAACCGCGACCGCGTCATCGAGTACGTGCGCGGCAAATACGGACGTTCATCCGTCGGGCAGATCGCGACGTTCCACCTCTTGAAGAGCAAGAGCGTCGTCCGCGACGTCGGGCGCGTGATGAAGATGACGCCCCTCGACGCGGGCAAGATCGCGGCGCTCATCCCCGAGCCCGTGCAGGGCAAGAGCGTCCCCATCAAGGACGCGATGGAG
This sequence comes from Polyangiales bacterium, assembly GCA_964202905.1. GTDB lineage: Bacteria > Myxococcota_A > Polyangia > Polyangiales > JADJQN01 > CAIUAC01. Next base: position 257,655 of record CAXNJO010000006.1, on the reverse strand, counting down.
CAGGAGCCGAAGCTCAAGGCGCTCTACGGCGAGAACCCGCAGATCCGCGACCTGCTCGACACGGCGATGCGCCTCGAGGACCTGACGCGGCACGCGGGCATGCACGCGGCGGGCGTCGTGATCAGCGAGGGGCCGCTCTGGGACAACGTGCCCGTCTTCTGCCCGGAGCCGGGCGAATACGTCACGCAGTATCACAAGGACGACGTCGAGGCGGCGGGCCTCGTCAAGTTCGATTTCCTCGGTCTGAAGACACTCACGGTCATCGATCTCGCCGTGAAGCTCGTCAACAAGCGCCCTGACCGGCAGGACAAGGCGTTCGTGCTCGAGCACATCCCGCTCGACGACAAAGCCACCTATGCGCTGCTGACCTCGGGTGAGACGACCAACGTCTTCCAGCTCGAGTCTTCCGGGATGCAGGGGCTCTTCCAGAAGCTGAAGCCCGATTGTTTCGAGGACGTGATCGCCGCGGTCGCGCTCTACCGTCCCGGCCCGCTCGGGTCGGGGATGGTGGACGACTTCGTCCAGCGCAAGCACGGGCGCGTGAAGGTGGTGTATCCGCACAGGTGTCTCGAGAAGATCCTCAAAGACACGTACGGCGTCATCGTCTATCAGGAGCAGGTCATGCAGGCCGCGCAGGAGATGGCCGGCTACTCGCTCGGCGGCGCGGATCTGCTGCGACGCGCGATGGGCAAGAAGAAGGCGGAGGAGATGGCCCAGCAAAAAGCCACCTTCGTCGAGGGTGCGCAGAAGAAGGGCCACACCGCCGAAGAGGCCGAGTCGGTGTTCGGGCTCATCGATTATTTCTCGGGATACGGTTTCAACAAATCCCACTCTGCGGCGTACGCGCTCATCACCTATCAGACCGCGTATCTCAAGGCGCATTTCCCCGCGGAGTTCGTCTGCGCGACGCTGAGCGCGGACAAGGACAAGATCGAGAAGGTCGTCCGCACCGTGAACGAGGCGCGCAGCATGGGTGTCATGGTGCTGCCGCCCGACGTCAACGAGAGCGACGTCGACTTCACCGTCGTCTACGACGCGGCGACGGCGCAGGCCGCGACGAAGGGCCAGAAGAAGCGCCGACCGAACGAACCCGTCGCGCTCGGCGGGGTGGTGCGCGACCCGCTCGGCCCGCGCATCCGCTTCGGGCTCGGCGGGCTGAAGGGCGTCGGGCAGAGCGCGATCGAGGCCATCGTCGAGGTGCGGCGAGGCGAGTCGGGCGCCGCTGACGGGAACGGCGCGAAGAAGCCCGGCGCCGCGACGCAAGGCGAGCCCTTCCGCGATCTGTTCGATTTCTGCGCGCGCGTGGACGTGCGCCGCGTGAACAAGAACGTGTGCGAGGCGCTCGTGCAGTCGGGCGGTTTCGATGCGGTGCACAAGCCGCTCGGCGTCGCGCGGGCGCAGGGGCTCGCGGCGATCGAGGCTGCGCTCGAGCGCGGCAAGCGGATGTCGGCCGAGCGCGCGAGCGGGCAGACGAGCCTCTTCGGGCTGCTCGGCGGAGGCGCGGGGGGCCCGACGGCGGGGACGCCGCCGCGCGCGCAGGACTACCCGGCCTGCGAGCCGTGGGACGTCCGCGAGATGCTCGCGCGCGAGAAGGCGACGCTCGGCTTCTACGTGAGCGGGCACCCGCTCGACCGCTACGCGACGGAGCTGAAGCGCTTCTGCAACGCGACGACGGAGTCGCTCTCGACGCTGCCCGAGGGCGCGCGCGTGACGATCGGCGGCTCCGTGGAGGGCTACCGCGTCCGGCCCACGAAGTCGGGCGGGAAGATCGCGTTCTTCACGCTCGAGGACTCGCTCGGCCGCGTCGAGGTGGTGGTGCGGCCGAAGATCCTCGACCAGCCGGGCATCGCCGACACGCTCGCGGCGGGCGAGCCCGTCGTCGTCACCGGAGACGTGCAGTACGAGCGCGAGCGCGGTGGACGCGGCGGCGAGGAAGAGGACACGAGCGGCGACACGCCGACCGAGGCCAAGCTGCTGCTCGAAGAGGTCGCGCCGCTCGCCCAGGCCCTCCGCGCCCGCACGAAAGCGGTGCGCGTGCGCCTCGCGGTCGAGCGCTTCGACGCGCGGAAGCTGACGCTGCTGCGCGAGACGCTCGCGAAGCACCCGGGGCCGTGCGCGGTGACGCTCGAGCTCACCTCGAGCGAGCGCTGGGCCGTGACGTTCCCGACGACGGGCGTGAGCGTCGAGCCGAGCGAGGCGCTGCTCTCGCAGCTCGAGCGGATCTTCGGCGAGAAGGTCACCGAGCTGCGCTGAGCCGCGGGCGCAGCGGCCCTCGCGGAGCCGGCGCGATCACGCGGGGCGCCTTGCCCGCAGCGCGCCGCGGGGCGCACGCTGCGCGGCATGCACGAGCCCGCGAGCGAGGCCGAGCTGCTCCTGCGCGCGCGGGCGCTCGCCGGTCGGACGATCGCGGAGCTCGCCGGGTTGCACGCGCTGCCGCTCCCGGACGAGCCCCGGCGCGCGAAGGGCTTCGTCGGCGAGCTGGTCGAGCGCGCGCTCGACGTGCGACCGCGGCCGGGCGTGGCGGGACCGGACCTGCCGCGGCTCGGCGTCGAGGTGAAGACGATCCCGCTGACGGCCGATGGGCGCCCGCGCGAGAGCACGTTCGTGTGCACGCTGCCGCTCGGCCGCATCGAGCGCGAGCGCTGGGACACGAGCGCCGTCCGCGCGAAGCTCGCCCGCGTGCTCTGGGTGCCGATCGAGCACGGTCCGCGGGTGGCGTGGGCGGCGCGGCGCGTGGGGACGGCGTGGCTGTGGTCGCCGGACGTCGACGAAGAGGCCACGCTGCGCGCCGATTGGGAGGCCGCGCAGGGCCTCGTCGCGCGCGGGGGGATCGACGCGCTCGACGCGCGGCGCGGGGCCGCCCTGCAGGTGCGCCCCAAGGCGCGGAGCGGGCGCGCGCGGGTGCGGGCCCCCGGCGAGGACGAGGTGCCGACCTCGACGATGCCGCGCGGTTTCTACCTGCGCGCGTCCTTCACGGCCCGCGTCGTGCGCACGTGCTATCCGGGCGGGCGGTGAACGAGCCACGGGACGAGCGGAGCGGGGCGGACGCGGAGGGAGGCCCGCTCGCGCGCTGGGGCTGGGACGCGGGTTGGGAGGCGCGGCTCGCCGAGGCCCCGCCGGCGCCGCCCGGCAGCGAGGTCGCCCGCGTCGTCGTCGGGCACCGCGGCGAGGTGGACGTCGCGATCGGCGCGCGCACCGAGCGGGTCGCGCTCTCGCCCGCGCTGCGGCACGTCGCGACGCCGGTGGTCGGCGACTTCGTGCGCGTCGGCGGGCGCGGCGCGCGGGGGCTGCGCGAGGTGCTGCACGTGCTGCCGCGGCGCACCGCGCTCGTGCGCAAGGCCGCGGGGCGGGCCGCCGGCGCGCAGCAGATCGGCGCGAACGTCGACGTCGTGATGCTCGCGACCTCGCTCGTCTTCGACCTCCGCGTGCGGCGGCTCGAGCGCTTCCTCGCGCTCGTCGCCGAGAGCGGCGCGCGCCCGGTCGTCGTGCTCACGAAGGCCGACCTCGTCCCGCCCGAGAGCGCCGAGGCGACGGCGGTGCAGGTCGCCGCGGTGCTCGGGGCGGGCGTGCCCGTGCACGCGACGAGCGCCACCTCGGGGTGCGGGCTCGAGGCGCTCGAGGCGTACTTCGAGGGGGGCCGCACGGTCGCGCTGCTCGGCTCCTCGGGCGTCGGCAAGTCCACGCTCCTCAACGCCTGGCTCGACCCGGCCGACGCGCACGCGGTCGGCGCGCTCCGCGGGGACGGGCGCGGCAAGCACACCACCACGCGCCGCGAGTTGGTCGTCCGCCCGCGGGGCGGGCTCGTGCTCGACACGCCCGGCGTGCGCGAGGTCGGGCTCTGGCTCGACGAGGACGAGACCGCGCTCGACGAGACCTTCCCCGAGCTCGTCGCGTTTGCCGCCGCGTGCCGCTTCTCCGACTGTGCGCACGACCGCGAGCCGGGCTGCGCGGTGCGCGCCGCGATCGCCGCGGGGACGGCCGACCCCGCGCGCGTGCGGAGCTTCCTCGCGCTGCGCGGTGAGGCCCGCGAGACGGCCGAGCGGCGTCAGAAGCGTCCGGGCGGCCGCCGCGACACCGGCGCGCGCTGACCGCGCCGATCATGCAGGTTGAAGGGCTCGCCGGGTCGTTCGCGCGGGTGCGTCGTCGCGCGGGCATGTCGTCGCGCGTCACCGATGGGCCTGCGGCCCCGCCTCCGCGCGGCGCCGCGTTCGCGCGCGACGTGCCGGCGCGGCCCCCGATCCACCGCGGCGTTCAGCCCCGCGAGACGGGATCTCGCGGCCTCCCCGCCCCGAGCGTCTTGACCCCTCCCCGCTCGGGCGCTAAGGCTCGCCCGCCCGCGACCTCGCCGGCGAGCCGTTAGCTCAGTGGCAGAGCAGCGGGCTTTTAACCCGACGGTCGCCGGTTCAATCCCGGCACGGCTCACCACGCTCCCTGTCCCCATCGTCTAGAGGCCCAGGACCGCGGCTTTTCACGCCGCTAACGGGGGTTCGAATCCCCCTGGGGACGCTACATCTTCAGCGCTGCCCGCGAGCACCCGCAAGTGAGTGAAAACGCTTGCGATTTCAGGGGTTCTAAAGACTTCGCCATCGAAACTGACACCCCGAGGGAAGACCGCGAGCTGAAGCGCGCGCTGTCCCCTAGCGTCTAGGCGTAGCCAGAGCGCGGCGACGTCCGTGAGGATGCGTTCTGCGAAGGCGAGCAAGTCGTCGACGTTCACTTCGCGACTACGCGCGTTCTGCTCCGCGACTCGTGCCGCGCCGATCTGGCGCTGCGACTCCGCCAACGCCTCATCGTACTCGGGCTTCGCGATCCGGCCGTCGATCAGGGCGTCCACGATCTGCCGCTTCTTCACGTGGAGCCGTTCAATCGTCGCCGCGAGTTGCCGCGCCTCGTCGGCGGCGCTGTCGCGGCGGAGCCGCCACGCTGCCAGCACGACCTTCCCAAACGCACGCAGGTACTCACGACGGGGTTCGAGCGACCGGAGAAGGTCAACGAACTTCTCCTCAACGATCGGCGCGCTGGCATTGAAGCCTGCGCAGCCCGAGAGCCGGCACCGGTAGTAGCCGTACGTGCCACCGCGTCCCGTGGAGAAGCTCCCCGTGACGGGGGTTCCGCAGTGTGCGCAGCGAACGAACCGGCGGAGGGGGAGACGCGGATCGTCGAGCGTCCTCGCGTCGGGCGAAACCCGCCGCCCTTGCAGCACGCCCTGAGCTGTCTCGAACACGGCGGCTGTAACGATCGGCTCGAAGTCCGCCGTCACGTCCACGTCGAGCTTCCTCGACACGACGCGCCCCGAATAGACAGGATTCCGGAGCAGCTTGTCGAATGCCTGCTTCGCGACCGCACGGCCCTTCGTATCGCAGAAACCCTCCGCCGTGACCTTCGCGAGGATCTCGGCCTTCTCGTGTCGGCCCGCAGCGAGCAGCTCGAACGCACGGCGGATGAAAGGCGCGCGGACAGGATCCAGCACGAGGCTCGGCCCTGCTCCCCGTCGAGCACCGCCGAGATAGCCGATCGGCGGCTTAGAAACCCACCGTCCCAACCGAGCGGTTTCGCGGAGTCCATCGCGGGTGCGAGCTCCCTTGACCTCGTTGTCGAGCTGCGCGACGAGCGCGGAGATCCCCTCGGTGAACCGTCCTGTTGGACTGTCGTCCGTCGGCTGCATGACGTAGCGGACGTTCACGCCATAGGTCGTCAGGAGACCACGGATGGCGTGAAACTCCGCAGCGTTCCGCATGAATCGATCCAGGGCGTAGAAGACGACGAAGCGGATTCTGTTCGAGCGCTTCGCCGCGACGGACAACAAGCGCTGGAACTGCGTGCGCTTCGCAGTCTTCGCGGACTCCCCTTCCTCACGGAAGACCTCGAAGACCTCGAATCCTTCCCTCTCGCAGAGTTGGTGGCAGAGCCGTTCCTGGGTGTCGAGGCTCTGGTTTTCGACCTGCTCCTTCGTCGAAACTCTGGCGTAGATCAGAGCGCGGAGCCTGGTGCCGTCGTTCCCTGGCAGCGTCTTCACGGGGCACCGTCCGCGTCGCTGCCTTCGACGGTCCGGCGCCGAACCCGTGCGCGAATGCCCGCCGAGCCCCTGCCGGAAGTCGCCGAGGAGTCGACCGGCGGGGCAGCGAGCGGCGACCGTTCCGGAAGGATGTCGGCGGCGTCGGACCGCGGCTGCGTCGGTAACGTTCTTCGGCGCTTGCGCGCCTTGATTCCGCGCTCGCGAAGGAAGAGCGTGATCGCCACGTCGCCGAGAGCTTCGAGGGTTTGTTGGCTGGCCGCGAGAGCGTCCTCGGGCACTTCGTCGTGCTCGGAGGGGAGAGGTCGGGGGTCGTTCGGGTTCATGGGGTCGCTCCTGAACTCATCATGCCGCGCACCTGCGTTGAGCCCGCACTCACCGAGTTGAACGGGAGCGCGCGGAGTGGGCGGTCAACGGCCGCGCGGGCGTTTCCCGGCCGGCTTCTCGACGGCCCCGAGCCCGGCCTCAAGCAGCATTCGCACCGTCTTCGTCAGCGAGAGGTCGAGGTCCGGCGCTGCCTCGATTCGCCTTGCTCGGTACGCCTCCACGCGATCGAGTAGGTCCGTCGGAAGTCGAAAGGCCACCTGCTTCGTGCTGTCGCTCATGCTGCCTCCGCGAGGGCTCGGCTCCCGTGCCCCGCGCTCCGAACGATGCGCGCGATCTGCGTCTTGGCGAGGTGGCGTCCGCTCCGTCCGACGTGCCCCTCTGCGTTCGCAGTGAGTGCGACGGCTGCGAGCGAGAGCCCCGAGGCGCGCAGCTGAATCACGCGGTCGATCGTCCGCTGCTCCTCGGGGTTGGGCACGAGGTCCCCCTGAGCGTCGAGGCGGAATCCGAACGGCGGTTGCCCACCAATGAACTCGCCCCGCGCCTGCTTCGACCGCATCACGAATGACGTGCGCTCGCCGATGGCCTCGCGCTCCCACTGCGCGACTGACGTGAGCACATTCAAGACGAGCCGGCCCGCGGCGGAACGCGTGTCGACGTTCTCACCGATAGAGATGAGCGACGATCGACCGCTCGCGAAGTGCTCGGTCACCAGCGCGTCGAGATCGCGGACGCTCCGGGTGAGGCGATCGAGCTTGGTCACCAACAGCCCGCTCGCGCGTCCGGAGCGAAGCGCCGCCCGCGCCTGGTCAAGCGCTGGACGGTCCAGGCTCTTCGCGCTCGCGCCCGCGTCGACGAAGACCTCGACGAGCACGAGGTCGTGAAGGCGGGCGAACAGCTCAAGCTTCTCACGCTGCGCTTCGAGGCTTCCGCCACCGTCTGCCTGCTTGTCCGTGCTGACGCGCACGTAGCCGGCCACCGATCGTTCGTTCGCAGGAGTCGTCGCAGTGCGTCGCATGGTATACGTGTATACCATATGAACTGTGGGGGCCACCCGAAAGTCGCGCGGGGGGAGAAGCGGCCGCGAACCGTGCTCACGCACGGAGCTTTCGCCCACCCCCCTACCCGAGCACAACCGTCGGCCGTCCCGTCCGATACGCCGCACATGCTGACTCTCCGGGCCTCGAATGACCGGGCGTGCGACGGCGCTCCACGCGGAACGACCGTGGTAGCCTGGCGCCCCCGCACCATGACCACCATCAACTGGAACGAGATCCGACACCGCGCGCTGGAATTCTCACATGAGTGGGCAGACGCGAAGAAGGAGGATGCGGACAAGCAGACCTTCTGGAACGAGTTCTTCCTGATCTTTGGAATGAGGCGGAGGACAGTCGCGTCGTTCGAGCACCCTCTCAAGAACGTCCGCGGCAAGTACGGCCGCCTGGATCTGTTCTGGCCGTCTGTGCTTCTCGTCGAGCACAAATCGGCTGGGCAGTCGCTCGACAAGGCAGAGCTTCAGGCGTTCGACTACCTACGTGACTTGCTGCGCGAGGGCCGGCAGGCGGAAATGCCGCGCTACGTCGTCGTTTCCGACTTCACGCGGTTCGGCATCTACGACCTCGAGCCGGACGACCCAAGGCCGAACGAGGAGTACCGGTACAGCGAGATCCCACTCGGGAAGCTCCACGAGGAAATCCGGCAGTTCGCGTTCATCAAAGGCGACAAGCCGAAAAAGGTCGACCCGGAAGATCCAGCGAACTTCGAAGCGACGGCGCTGCTCTGCGAGCTTCACGATTCACTCAAGGACGCGGGCTACGCGGGCGCCGCCTTGGAGCGCTTCCTCGTCCGGGTCCTATTCTGCCTGTTCGCCGAAGACACGTTCATCTTCGAGCCTCGACAGTTCACTGAGCTTCTCGAACGGACTAACCCCGACGGCAGCGACCTCGGCATGTACCTCGGGCAGTTGTTCGAGGTACTCGACCAGGACCACCAAGACCGTCAGCGCAACCTCGACGAGGACCTCGCCGCGTTCGAGTACGTGAACGGTGCGCTGTTCAAGGGCTCCCTCCCAACCGCGGCGTTCACGTCAGCCCAGCGCGAGAAGCTGCTCCAGTGTGCGTACTTCCACTGGGCGCGTATTTCGCCGGCGGTCTTCGGCAGCCTCTTCCAAGACATCCTCGACGGGCCGGAGCGACGACAAATCGGCGCGCACTACACGTCCGAACGGGACGTGTTGAAGGTGCTCCGCAGTCTGTTCCTGGACGACCTGGAGAAGGAGCTGGCGGCTCTGAAAGAGGATCGATCGACGCGACGCGCCGCGCGCCTGAAGGAGTTCCACGCGAAGCTGCGACAGATTCGCGTCTTCGATCCCGCGTGCGGCTGCGGCAACTTCCTCATCCTCGCGTATCGAGAACTCCGTCGAATCGAGCAGGAGATGCTCGTGGCGCTTCGTCAGGACGAACCGCAGACGTTGTTCTTGGACGTCCGCGAGCTGAGCAAGGTGGACGTCGATCAGTTCTACGGCATCGAACTCAACGAGTGGCCTTGCCGGATCGCCGAGGTCGGCCTCTGGCTCGCCGATCACCAGGCCAATCGTCTGCTGGGCGAGGCATTCGGTCTGCCTGGAAAGCGGCTGCCCTTGAGGGCGACGCCCACGATCCGAAACGCCAACGCACTTCGAACGGACTGGCGCACCGTCCTGCCGCCATCCAACTCGGTGTTTGTCCTGGGCAACCCACCCTTCGTCGGGAAGAAGGAACAAACGAAGGAGCAGAAGGCCGAGCTGACGGCGATCTTCGCTGACGTGAAAGGCAAGCCGTTGAAGGGCTCCGGCATCCTTGACTACGTGTCCGCCTGGTACGCGAAGGCGCTGGACTACATCCGAGGTTCGCAGATTCGGGTGGCGTTCGTGTCGACGAGCAGCATCACCCAAGGCGAACAGCCCGGCGTCCTCTTCGAGAAGCTGTTCGGCGACGGGCTTCGCATCCAGTTCGCGCATAGGTCATTCACCTGGGCGAGCGAAGCTCGGGGCAAGGCGCACGTACACTGCGTGATCATCGGCTTCGGACGGTTCGAGCCCGCGGACAAGCCGACGCTCTACGACTACGACGATCCGAAGGAGGAGGCGTCGCGGCACGTCCGCGTGAAGGAGATCAACGAGTATCTCGTTGAGGGCCCTCCGGTCCTCTTACACGACCGAGGGACACCGATCGGGCGCGCGCCGACACTCAAGTACGGCTCCTTCGCGCTGGACGGTGGGCACTACACACTCGACGCCGAGGATCGCGCCAGCATCCTCGCGGAGAGCCCAGCCGCGGCTAAGTACATTCGGCGCTTCATCGGAGGCAATGAGCTGCTTCACAACATTGACCGCTGGTGTCTTTGGCTCGTCGACGCCCCGCCGGGCGATCTGGCCAAGCTCACGGCGGTCAACAAGCGCGTGAAAGCGGTGCGTGACTGGCGTGCGAAGCGCGGTCGAGAGACGACTCAAGAACTCGCGAAGACCCCCGCTCGATTCGCGGAGATCCGGCAGCCGACCAGCAGTTTCCTCGCAATACCGACGACATCGCTGGAGCTGCGGCGGTTCATCCCGATCGCGTATCTCCCTCCCTCCGTCGTTCCCTCCAACCAAGTGTACGTCCTGGCAAACGCTTCGCTCTACGAGTTCGGCGTTCTCACGTCGACGATGCACATGGCGTGGGTGCGTACCGTCTGCGGGCGCCTCGAATCGCGCTATCGGTACTCCGTGGGGATCGTCTACAACAACTTCCCGTGGCCAACCGAGGTCGACGCCGCGAAGCGCGCCAAGGTCGGAGCCTGCTCGCAGGAGGTTCTCGACGCGCGAGCGGCCTTTCCGAGCAGCACACTCGCTGAACTCTATGACCCGCTCGCGATGCCCGCGCGTCTCGTGAAAGCACACGCGGCGCTCGATAAGGCCGTCGAGAAGTGTTACCGCGGGGCGAAGTTCACGAGTGACCGCGAGCGCGTCGAGTACTTGTTCGCGCTCTACAGAACCCTGACGAGCGCGCAGCTTGTTCTCGGAGGCGGCGCTCCTTCCGCCAAGAAGAGCAAGAAGCCGAAGGGTCGCAAGGTGCCGTAGCTCTGGCGATCACGCCTCCACGAGCACACGCGACCAGACGCGGCGGGGGCATCGCGCCCCGCCATGCCGCTCGCGTCCGGGGCAACATCGCCCGTGCTGTCCCTGGAAGCGGGCACGGTCGAAACGCCGCGCTCGACATCGCGAAGCGATCGCGTTCCCGCTCCCAGAGAACGGGGCTCGTACACGGCGGGCTCCCGCTGTGTACGACGGGGCTCTCGAAACCGTCCCGAGGACACTGTCTACTCGAGTAGACATTCCGATCTCGGCGGCTGGTGTCAGTCAGTGCGGGGACGCTTCACGGCCAACCGGGTTCGCCGGAGGGCTACGGATCGCGGGCGATCAACGTGGCGGGGTCGACATCGAGAGCGCCGCCGAGCTTCTCCAGGGTGTCGAGCGTCACGTTCATCGCTCCGACTTCGATCTTCTGGAGGTGTCGCGCGTTGAGATCGGCAGCCTCGGCGAGCCCTTCCTGCGTCAGGCTGCGCGCGGCGCGGAGGCGCTTCACCGCGGCCGCGAGGCGGTCTCGAAGGCGGGGCGGCGGGCGGCGTGGCACGCCGAGACCCTAGGCACCTGCGTCGGCTGGTAACACGCCTTATAGGCCGGGTATGCTCCGACGCATGGACCGACACACTCCCCGCTTGGTCGTGCTCGCGCTCGTCACCAGTCTCTTGGTTCAAACGCTCGGCTGCTCGACCCCCGCGGACGCCACCCCGTCGGACGACGCGGGACCGGCGCTCGACGCCAGCGCGGACGCGGCGAGCATCGTCGACGCCGGCGATCGGACCGACATCGGCCGTGATCGCGACGGCGGATTCTTCGACGACGCTGGTTCGACCATAGACGCCGGTTCCTGGACCGACGCGGGCCCTACGCTCGTCGATGCTGGCTTCTCCGCTACGGACGCCGGTCCATCGTCGCCGCCTGACCTCGGCCCTCTGGCCGACGCGGGCTGCGTCGCTGACGTCTTCGAGAGCAACGACACGCCCGAGACTGCGGCGGTCGCAGCGATCGGCGCGGGCTGGCCGGAGACGTCCTACCCGATGACGTGGAGCGACGCCGACACGGCGGACTGGATCTCGGCAGGACCCGGCACAGTCGGATTCGCCGGAGGCGTCCGCGTCTTCGCCTGGGAGAGCGACGCGGACAGCGTCGTCGAGGTCCGCGTGACCTGCAGCGGTGGACTCGTGTCCTGCACGGGAGGCTCTGGCGGCGGCGTGACGCGGAGCGGCGCCACGTGCATCGGCAGACACGTGTTCGCCGTCAGCGTTGATGTGGGATGCATGACGAGCCCGGCCACCGTCTCCGTGCGCGTCGGAGCCATCCGCGCGCTAACGCGCACGACGTGTGGACACGCGATCGGTGTCCGCCTCACGCCGGCCTAGTCGTGTCGTACTTCAACGAGGTTCAGCGAAGCGGGCGCCGCGTCGGGCGCTTCGGAGTGATCGTCTGGGGTGGCTGCGCGCTGCTCTTCGTAGTCGCGTTCGGAGGCGTGCTGCGGGCTCGAGATGCTCGCGAGTATCTTCGACCGCGGCGCGTCGTCCTCGACTCGCTCGGCCCCGAAGCTGGCGCCTGCGACCGCATCGAAGCCAACCACACCGTCCACCATCAGCGGCGCGAACTCCGGAGCGCTCGATAACAGCCCGCCCGAGGATGCTGCAGCGCAGCGCCGCGCGCGAGCGCAACGCCGTGGTTAGCCGCGCTGAACTTCGGCGCGAGTTCGGCGAGCTCGTGCGCGCGGGACGGGCCCTGGAGAGCCTGCGGCGCACAGACGACCTCGAACGGCTCCGCGCATGCGGCGACCGGATGCGCGAACTGCTCACGCGGGTTCACGCCGCGGAGGCGCGCGCAGAGGAACTCGCGGACGTCCGGCAGTTCCACACGCTGCTCCTTCGCGGCGCGGGCGGCGACGTAGCGCTCTGCGTGACGTGCGCTGAGAACGTCGGCGCATGCGACCGCGCGGCGGCGACCCTGCGGGACTACGACCGGGCGAGCCGAGTCACGCGCTGAAGAGGGCTCGGCGTCCCACCGCTGCGCATGGCGTTCACTCGCCTGCCGGTGCCCACACCGCGATGTCTACCTCGACGATCGCGTCCTCGTCGTCGTCGTTCTCCAGCCAGAAGACGTAGCGGTTGTCGCGGTCTGCCGCGTGCTCCAACTCGCCCGCGTAGATTTCCTCTTCGAACACCTCGCACACCGCATCCGGGTCGTCCGCGCACCACCGGCGGTAGTCGCTCTGCCGCGCGATGCGCGCGTTCAGCGCCACGTCCGAATCGAAACCGACGACGAGCCGGTATCCCTCCGGCAGCTGGTAGATCCACTCGTGCCAGCCGCCGGACGGTACGCGCACGATGTCGTGGGCTTCTTCTTCGGGCTCGTCGATCTCGTCGGCGTCCGCCGCGCACGCTGCCTCCCACTCGGCCTTGCTGCGTTTCACCTCGCCGGGCGAGATCGAGCGGCCGAGCGAGCCCTTCGCCGTGACGAGCCCGTGGCAGTTCCGGCAAAGGACCGCGAGGTTCGGCGGACGATGGTCGCTGGGATCACCGTTGATGTGGTGGATCTCGACCGGGAGCCGCGGCTCGTGACAGCGGCAACATGTGTGACGGCTCGCATGGAGCAGGTTGTCGCTCGTCGCGCGCGGCACGTCGGTGCGAGCCTTGGCCATGGGCGCCATCCTACGCTGCGGTCGGGTTCGAGGCAGCTCAGCCCAGCGCCTCCGTGAGGTCCGCATCCTCGTCGGATTGAACGGGCGCGCTGTCGGTCTCGATCGGCGCCTGGCGCGCGGCTCTGCGTTGGAAGGCGCGGTTCGCGATCCCAAGCCACTGCTCCGCCTCGTCGACGCTCATCTCGGCCGTCGACGGCCCGTCCCTCCCGAGGATGGCGGTAGGCTCACCCAGGAGTAGGCGCTCCATGTTGACCGAGATCCTCGACGCGTCCGCCGTTCGCTGAACGATGCCCGCTACGGTCCGGAGGATCCCCAGCCGCTTCTCCGCGCTGAGCTTCGTCAGCGTCTCCTCGTCGGCGAGCAGAGAACGAGCCAGCCCCGTGCTTAGCTTGAGGAGGTCCGCGTTCACCTGGGCGAGCACGAGGGCGGAGATCCGATTCGCCCTCACGAGGCGCACCTCGTCCGCTCTCGATTTGGTCGCGTCGCCGAGAACTTGCTCCTCGTGCTTCCTCGCCTGCTTTGCCGCCTTGGCTCGCGCTTCGAGGGTGAGGACGAGCTGAGCGCTCTCCTCGGTCCTCGTCGCACTCTCGGCCCTGCCAACGACCGCGGTCACGGTGGACGCGTAGATGCGCGCCGCGTCCCTCAGGGACGGGAGGTGGAGCGCAGGCTCCCCAGCATCGACAAGTCGCGCGGCGCCGCGACGGTCACAGGCAAGAGCGCGGGCGACCGCCTCGATCGTGCCGTGCTCCAAGTAGGCGCGCCGCGCGATCTCGTACTCGTCCGTGGAGAACACTTTGGGAGCGCCGGTGGAGCGACGTGGAGCGGGTGACTTCGTACGAGATCGCATCGCCGTAGGGTACCGCGAAGTGGTTTCGAGGTGGGCCGCGCCGGGCGCGAAGGGAACCCTGGCTCGGCTATGCGGCGCTTCGTAGATTGCCGCGGCGGGAATCTCGGGCGCGTGCATGCGGAGTGTGTCTACTCGAGTAGACGCGCCTGGCTCCGCGGCGAGTACCGCCACCAAGCAGCCTCGCGGCGAGCCGCATCGAGATCGTTCTCAAGCGCGAGCCGGAGCACGAGTCGCTCGACCGTGTCGTTGCTGACGCCGAGGAGGCGCGCGGTCGCACGTAGTTCCCGCGGCTCGCTTCGATCGCGCGGCGGATCATCTGGCGGGCGAGGATGGTGTCGCCGGCGCGCATGATCCGTCCGATCTCTGTTGAGCGGTTCGCCACGCACTCAGCCTACGCCCTGACGCGCGCCGTGGTTGGAGTTGTTCGGCGGACCTTTGTTCTCGTGTCCTTTGCCCCTTCGCTTCTGTCTCTCCCCCCTGGTTCCAATCCCTTGGGGATGGAGCCCACGGCGCTACCGAGAGCAACACGATCCGGCGCTACGCGGCCGCATTCACGATCTGCCGCAGCTGTTCGAGTTCGCCCACCCAGGCGGCGATTTGGTTCCAACTCGGAGAGCTTAGGGACGCTACATTTGTGACTCCGGCGTCCGTGAAAGACGCCGGCCCGAAGACGGCCCGCGCGCCGCCAGGCGCCAGCGGGGGCGCCCGTCGTCGTCTTCGGTCGGTGAGGCCCGGATGCCATCCGGGAAGAGCCCGGCGACGACGGCCCGTGCGGCGGCGGTGTCGGCCTTCATGTGCTCCGCCATCGAGGCGAGGTTCTGCTTCGCCTCCCGCTCGGCGCGCTTGAGCTCAAGGGAGATCACGTCCGCGCCCTTCACCACGGGCAACGCAGCGAGCTCGACCGTGACAGCCGCCAAGCGCACTTGCCGCTGACGGATCCCCTCGAGCACCGGCTCCGCCGCCGACCCCGCAACCGTGAGCACATCGGTCAGGCGGGCGATCTCCGCTCGGAGCTGCTCGCCGTCGGCCTCCAGCGTGGCCCGGTCGCGACGCCCGGGCTTCTCGTGGCGGGCGACGAGGCGACGCTTGATCACGTCCATGATCTCCTCGAGCAGCCCGTGGTGGGTGATCTCGTTCATCAGGAAGTTGGTCACGGCGCTGTCGACGGTGGTCATCGGACGGCGGCGGCCGTTCGAGCACGCCTCGGGCCCTCGGTTGCGGTGGTAGCTGCACGCGTAAGCGCGCACGGTCTCGTGCCCGTCCTTGGTGTGCACGATCTGGATGGAGCCGGAGCACTGCCCGCAGCGAGCGATCCCGCTCAGCAGGAACTGAGGCGGGCGTCCGACACGCTTGCCACCGCTGGCCAGGGCACGACCAGGCCGGCGGGCTGCCGCTGCGACGAAGAGCTCGTCGCTCACGATCCGCAGCTCAGGTGCGGGCACGAGCATCCACTCGTCCGGGTCGCGCTCGATGCGCACCTTCGTGCCGCCCTTGTACGTCTTCTGGGTCTTGTTCCACGGGACGAAGCCGCGGTACCGCTGGTTCGTGAGCATCGAGCGCACCGTCGAAGGGCTCCACGACCCCGTTCCGCGCCGGCCTGCTCGCGGCGACGGCACTCCGTCCGCGTTGAGCGTCCTCGCGATCGACCGAAGGCCTCTCCCCTCGGCGTACAGCGTGAACATGCGCACGACGACGGCGGCCTCGACGACGTTCACCTCGTACTCCGTGCGCACCTTCACCGGTCGCCCGTCTGCGCCGACACCATGAACCTGCCGGTTCGTGTAGCCGAACACGGCGCCACCGGGATTGCAGCGTCGCTCCGCCTTGCCCTTGAGGTGCTCGTACACGCGCGAGGACACGCGCTCCCTCTCGATCTCGCTGCCGTAGTTCTTGATGGTGGCGATGAGCTTCTGCGTCGGGTTGTCGAGCAGCACCTCCTCGCCGGTGCTGTAGAAGAACAACCTGACGCCGGCCTCGAGCAGGTCCTGCATCAAGAGGCCGGTGCGATGCATGTCCCCGCCGAGCCGCGTCTCGTCGCGCACCATCAGCGCCTCGAACTCCGACGCCGAGGCGCCGGCCATCATCTTCCAGAGCGCAGGCCGGTTCTTGAACTCGGCGCGGGACTTCGCGTCGTCGATGAAGATGTGCTCGTCCGCGACGACCCCACCGCGTCGTTCGATCGCCGCACGAGCTTCGCGGATCTGTGTCTCGGTCGACGCCAGCTGCTCGTCGGTACTCTTGCGTGCGTAGATCGCCCACCGCCGGGGCTCGCTCTGGTTCTTACGCACCGCCATCAGATCGTACGCGAAGGTGAGGCGCCGAGGATGAGGTCAGCGATGCGCTCGATGAGGTTGCGGATCGGAGGCGTCAGCTCGCCGTTCTCCGTCCGCACGAGCTTCGGAGCGAAGTAGCCACGACGCACGACGTCGAGCGTCCCGAGGGTCTCGTCAGCCCGCCACGTCGCATCGAACTGCGCCGAGGCGTTGCCCATGCCGACGATGAGCCGGACCGGCGTCAGGTGCCGCGTGGGCGAGAGGACGTCGAGCATGCGGGCGGCGTCTACGATCGCGCCGGCCGGGTCGTCCGCGGAGATCGACTTGCTGAGCGTCACGCCGCCACGGGAGAGGAACAGCGTCCCCCCGCGATGCGCCGAGGTGATTCGCTCGGCCTCCGTCATGTGGATTCCCTCGCAACCACCCAGACACCGTCGTGTTGGAGGCACATGTGCTCGTTGGCGATCCGCTCCGCCGGATGAAAGAGATCCCGAGACTCGCCTCGCGGAAACCACAGCCGCATGGAACCCGGCTCGTCTCCGTGTTTGGCCATCCCGGTCTCAGCCGCCTTGATCGCTCGTTGCCCCTTCGGGACGGAGCGCACCTCGTGATCGAGCTGCACGAGATCCTCGCGACGAAGCATCCACACCTGCCCCTCGTCCACGAGTACAAAGAAGAAGACGGCGGCGGCGTTCGGTTCGAGGAACCCGTTCGCGCTGAACTGCGCGACGCCGCGTCGCCTCGTCTTGGCGGCGTACACACGGGCCCATGGCCGGGCATCGCCGAGGCCGATGCGGAGCGGCTTCCCCGGCACGTTCAGGATGTCGATCACGAAGCGGGGCGGGTCGGCGGTGAGCCGAACCAGCGGGGCCTTGCCGCGCGTGACGTCGGTGATGCCGATCTGAAAGTTCTCCAAGCGACGAGCGACTACCGCGACGGGGTCATGCTCGTCCGAAACACTTTCTGTGGGCTTCGCCGCGCGCAGGACTCGGTGCAGTTCCTCCCTCGCGAAGACGGGTCCGACCAGCGGAACCCCCGCTTTTCGCAGCTCCCGGATCGCCTCCGACTGGCTCCTAAAGAGCCCGCCATCCACGAGCTCTCGTACATGCACGAGTTCCTGCTTCACCCAGCTCACGACGCGGAGCCTAGCGCAAACGCGGTGCGAGCGGAATCCCTCCGAAGAAGTCGGACTGGGATTGACAGTCTTTCGGACGAGCGTCATAGAGACGTCCGTGACCCGCTCGTACGTCAAGGTGTCGGTCTGCATCCCGGTCGAGCTCGACCGACTGCTGCGCCGGATGCTCCGTGCGGACCCGACGCTGCGCTCGCGGTCCGCCGCGATTGTCCGCCTGCTCGTCGCTGGTGCGCGAGACCAGCAGCGCGCACGGAGGCGCCCGTGAGCCAGCTTGCATCGAGCAAGGGGCTCTTCCGCCGAGAGCGCTTCCCCGACGCCGTCGCCCGTGTGAACCGCGACGTCCTTGTGCCGAGCAGCCTCCGTGACGCCGACGGGAACGTCGTCGTCACGCTCGTCGGTGACGAGGCGTTCGCCTCGAGCTGTGACCTGCCGGTGGTCGAGACCACGCGCAAGGGGCGCGACGGCCGGAGGATCGTGATCCCGCCCGGAGCTCGTCTCGCACCCGGCTCAGTCCGGCGGGCGGCAGGCTCGAAGTTCTTCGACGCTGCGCATGACCACACCTACGCAGCGACCAAGAGCCGCGCCTGTCCTTCGCCCGTCCTGGGCGTGATGGTCGACGAGAAGCGCGAGGTCTTCCTGCACCCGTTCCTCGAGCGGTTCGTGCAGACCTTGATCCTGTTGGTACTCAGCCTCCACGCCGAGCAGATCCTGCCGCACACCATCCTGGCCTACCGCTGCGTCGACGGCGTTCATGCCGGGCTCTTCATGGCGAAGGCGCTGCTGCGCCGCGGATTCGTGTGGGCTGCACGGGCAGACGTCCGCAACTACTTCCCGTCCATCACCATCAACCACGTCGCCGCCTCGCTGCCCGTGGTGCTCCCGGTCGACGACGCCATGATGACGATCATCGCGGCGCGGATGTCTGCGCCGATTGTGCGACGGCCAGACCATCGGCGCGTTGTGTCCGGCGAGGTTGGTGTGCGCGCTGAGCCTCTGCTCGCCTTGTACCAGGGCTCGTCGATCGCCCCAGTGCTCAGCAACATCGTCGGCTACGTGATCTTCGACGCCCCCTTCGCTCTCGCCATGGGCACTCGGGCAATCCTCCTTCGCTACGCCGACGACCTGCTCGTCCTTGCCCGCGAGCGCGCTGGTGCCGCCGAGGGACTTCAACTTCTTCACGACCTCGCGAGCCGCACTGGCCTCGCCCTGCACCCGGACCCGGCTAAGACGAGCCCGGAGCCGATCGACCTTCGCGGCGCGAACATCAACTTCCTCGGCTACGACATCGGGCACGGCGGCGTCCGTCTATCGGGCGAGAACTTCGACACCGTCATCGAGCGACTGCGGGACACCGACCCGTGCAACCGCCGGCTGTGGAGCCGCTTCGTAGACGCCGTGCTCCGGCTGTCCCTGGATCCAGCGTCTCGCCTCGACGATCTTCGCGAGGCCGCCGGCGCGATCAGCCGGGGCCACCTCCACGCAGTGGATGAGGCGGCTGTCCATGTGAAGTTGAACCTGCGAACGACCTGGATCTCGAAGTTCCAGGCCTTCGCGGATCCTATCGTTCGGGGGGCGCTGTGATGGCCTTCCTGGACCAGAGTTTCGCGGCCGTCAGTGCCAAGTCGGTCGCGATCACCCGCACGCTCTTCATGCGCCGTAGGGCGGTCCATATGGGCGGGGCCAAAGGCCCCTCCTGGCTGGACCGTCGGGCGGCGTCGGAGGCTGGCGGTCCGGTGGCGGCCGTACTTGAGGCGTCCTTGGCGCCTTGTGTGGCGGTTGCTGCTGTCAGTGAGGTGGCGAGGGGTTCCCGCGATTTGGCAAGTCGCGGGCTCGATGGGGAACGACCTGTCGATGGGCTCCGGCGGGGAATCCTCGCCGGAGCCACCCCGCCGACCGAAGTCTCGCTGGGCGCCGATGGCCATGTGCCGTCGGCATCATCCACGTCGCGCATGCCTGGAGCCGATCCCCAGGGCCATGCCTCATGCACGAGCCCTCTTGAGGCCGTCTTTCCAGGGGCTCCAGAGCAGAAGCCCTCACAACCCCCTCGATACATTGGTACGAGCGATCTCGGCTCAGCACCAAAGTGGGCCTCCGACGCGGCATGCGGCCCTCTGGAAGGCAGTTGCGGGGACGGGCGGCTGCGGACGTACCATTCTCGCCCGCCCCGTCTCGGAGAACGCCGGACCGACGACGCAGCTCGCACCCAGCCAGCGGCACATCCTCTCGCGATGCAGCTGCTGCCGGCACCGCACGCCCGGCCGGCATCGCACCCGGGGCCGGCGTGACCTCGAGCTACGACGTCCCCGGCACCGCCATCTGGTTGCTGCGGCGTATCGACGTCCGCACGGAGCACCGTCTGCGGAAGGAACTGCGTCGCCTCGAGCGCGAGGCCGACGCCCGGCTCGTCGTGCTCTGGATCCTCGGGCACGAGGAGGTGGTCGCCTACGCCGGCGATATCGCCGCCGTTCCCCACCCGCTGCCGTCCCTGGAGAGCTCGGTCCCTGCGCACGACGGCGTCACGTTGATCGGCGGCGAGCGTGAGCACGCCGTGACGCAGCAGGTCCTCATCGGGCGCGGCATCACCAAGATGGCGATCGCGATCATCGCGCCCGGGGTCACCCAGAGCGCCGCCCTCTTCGACCTCGTCGCCGACACCGCGGAGCGGCTCGAGGAGATCGTCGTCGGCGCCCTCCCGTAGACGCCGGCCGCCTCGGTGGCAGGACCGCACTTGCGGCTAGCCGAGCAGCTTCTTCAGGTTGTCCCAGTTCCACGCGTAGAGCCGACCCGCGTCCTTCACCGCCGTGTAGGTGCCGTCCTTGTATCCGATGATCTGAACGAGCGGGATGCCCGCCGCTCGGGCCATCGCGACCTCCTTGAGCACGCCGCTCGCCTTGTGGGTGCTGGCACCCACCATGACAAGCACGATGTCCGAACCCTCGATGGCCCGCCGCGCTTTCTCCTCCCACGTCTTCATCGGCGCGGCCTCCTTGAGCGAGCAGTCGACGATCTCGAACGGCGAGTCGGCGAGCTTCGCCTGACCGACGATGAACTCCTTCAGGGCTCGGTCGTTGTCGAAGTCGAAGCTCACGAACACTCTCTTGCGCGCCATTCTCGCCTCCATCGTCAACTTGTCAGCGATCCATCCCACGCCGGCGCCGATCATGCCGCCGACCACGGGCACGATGGCGTGCCCCACAGCAGCACCGCCCACGACCCACGTCGCCTGCTTCGGGTCGAGCCGGCCCATGTGCTTCGGACAGAACCGAACTCCATCGCTCGGCCGGTTCAGGCACCTCTTCCCGCTCTTGGTGGCCGCCTCGCAACGCCTCACCTCTTGCCCCCGGCGAGTTCGAGAAGCGCCATCACCGCTTCCACCAACTGCACGTCCGCCGAGGCTGGGTCGTTGAGGACGCCGAGGGCGGTTCGCGCCTCGCTCGCCTTCCCTGGGTAGAACGTGTCGACGTTGGTGTGCACCTCGTTCCAGATCTGAGCTGCGGCGTGCCCGGTACAGCCGATCGGTATCGGTGTCCGCCCGAGCGCCTTCGCGATCTCGAACTCCTCCAGGCAGCCGTCGGCCACGACGACGGTTCCACCGACCCGCTTGTTGCCCGCGATAAAGACAGCGGCGCCCGCACGCCCGATCATCTCCTCTCGGTAGCGAGTCCACATCGCATCGCGCGTGGGTCCGGCCGCGAGTTCCTGCGGGAACGGTCGCAGCGTCAACCTGTCGTCCACGCGGCCGGCCGCCCTCCGGTAGATTGCCTCCATCGCGCCGAGGATGACCACGCCTCCGACGCCTGTGCCCAAGCCCGACGTGAGCTTCCGTCCACGCTCCATGAGCGTTCGGCCCAGGGTGCGGCAGAGGGCGTCGAGTCGAGGCTGGTCGAACGGTGCGTACTCCTCCGCGCTGCCCGACACGAACACGTTGCTCCGGTAGACCAGACGATCGAGTTGCTCGAGGATCGACGTGATCTCGCTGTACTCCTCAACGAGCACAGTCTGAATGCCGTACCGCTTGAGGTCGCCGATGAGTAGCTGCTGCCGCCGCAGGTCGTACTGGTAGTCCGCGAGGATCTTGCCGGCGTTGCTCGCCGGCTTCGATACACGCCGCATGAAGCAGTAGTGCGTGCGAACGTGCTGGCTCATCAGGCCGCGGATGCGCCCGAGGAGGTAGTCGATGTTGGGATCGGTGAAGCTGAACCCGATGAACATGAAGGTCTTCGCCACCAGGTCGCCCTGAAGCTGGTACGAGAAGAGCTTTCGCTTCTCGTCGTACGTCTCGTAGTCCTCCTTCACGAGCACAGCCTCGTCTGGCGACGAGATGTCCCCGTGCATCTTGTAGAGCGTGACGTGGCGACCCGGCTTGCTGATCGCGAGCTGGGGCTGTCGATGCTTCACGTCGACACGCTTGTGCTCGGCCGCGAGCGCGGTCTCGAGCAAGATGTCGTAGTTCGTGGTCCAGATCGTCTCGATCGGGAGCCGGGCAAGGAGCTTGTGGTTGGGGTTCGGTTCGGCGTCCTTCGTGAACTCGTCGATCAGGAGCTGGTTCAGGCGTCCGCGAGTGCGGCGCTCGTTGACGTGGTACTGCGCCGCGGCAACCAGATTTTCCGTGTCCGGGTCGAGCTTCAGCTCGGCAACGACATCTGCGAGCAGCCTCTTCCAGTCGACGTACCCCGCCGCCATCGAGAGCCCGGCGCCGGCGAAGACGGCAGCTGTCCCCGCCTCGATCGCGCGGAGGTACTCGGTGAGGAACGTCGCGCTTTCAGTCGGCACGGGCGGATGCTCCAGCCGAGCGCCCGACGGCCGGGTCGGCCCACCGCGAGTTCCAGCGGTGAACGACCACGCGCCACCCCGCGCAGGACGAGTCACCGGCGCCGGACGGTCGGCGGGCCCGGCCGTGCAGCACCGCGGCAGCACCGGGCGACGCGAAGACCGTGATGTCACCTCGCATCATCGCTACTCGGTCTCGAACTCGGCGGTCTTGAACTTCAGCGTGGTGGCGTTCTCCTTCACCACGCGGACGGTCTTGTCGTCGAAGCCGCTCGGGCGCTCGGCCTCGATGTCGATCGTGATGGAGACGTGGGTGCCGTACTCCGTAGCGAGGCGCTCGATCACGTTCTCCACGATCTCGGTGAAGGAGCCGATGGGATCGGCGCCGATGTCGACGGTCGCGTGGAACCGCCGATACACGGGGCCGGTTGGGACCTTCGGGGGATGACCGCTCGGCCGCTTCGGGGGTATCGGCGTGGTCGGAGGCTGGGAGCCCGTACGGGTCCCGCCGGTGGTGATGGTGATGGCGTCCGGTCGGATCAGCACGGCGCTGTCGTCGAGGTAGACGCTGCCGGAGCTGCCGAAGAGGACGCCCTGGTAGGCGCCGTCCTTCACGCGCTGAGGCGTAGCCGAACCAGTCACGATGGGCGACGCCGTCGCGCACGGTGCTCACGAAGACGTCCTCGGAGGCCAAGCGCGGGAGGTAGAGGTAGCGACAGGTGTCCAGCCAGACCTTCTTGGCGCCGACGTCGGACTTGCCGTCTTTCCAGAACCACTTGGCGAGCAACGTGGCGAGGTGGGTCGGTGCCCACGCGGAGATCACCCACTCCTTCTCGCGGGTCGTCGTGGTGATCGCCTTGTCGTAGGTGCTCCCGGCGAGGTTGAGCGCTTCGTCTTCCCAGAGGACGGTGCCGACGGCATCGGCCTCCGCCATCGGGGCGAGCAGGATCCGGTATGCCTCGCGGATGCTCGCATCCACGCGGGCCGCCGCCTCGGCGAGGCTCTTGCCGGCTTCCTTCTCGTGATGCTTGTCGAGGTTGAGCTGCTCGGCATCCTCGACGATCGACTGCCACGCGAGGTAGCGCTGCACGTTGTCGCGGAGCGGCTGTACCGCGTTGACGTCGGGCACGAGGAAGAGCAGCCGGTTCTGGTGCTCGCGCGGCTTGTCGCCGTGGCTCTTGAGGATGTCCTCGGCGCCTCGCACGGCCTTGCTGGTGTCGTCCTTGCGCTTGTGGCTGTGGTCGGGGTCGAGGACCACGAGTCGCAGGTCGGGCTTGTCTGGGATGTCCTTGCTCCCGGCGAAGATGTGCACGGCCTGCACCGCGCTGCTCTTCACGAGCTTCTGGAGGCGCTCCTGGATCTCGGGATAGAGGTGGAGCTTCCGGTCGAAGCGCTGGAGGCGGTCTTCCATCTCGCGCCGGAGGTTCGGGCGCTGGTCGAACCAGAAGCGGTCGTTGCCGCTGTAGAGGTAGTGGAGCCGGTCGGCGAGACGCTTGAGCGCGTCGTCGTACTTGCCCGGCGACTGGCCAGGCTGAACACACCCGAGACGGACACGCTCGACGCCGATGCCGCGGACCTTCTGACCGCCGACGGACGGCGCGGAGCCCAGGAAGATGGCTCGGGCGACCCGGCGGCACGCCTGCATCGCGCCGAGCGCGGCGACGTCGTCGTCGATGCGGCGGGGCTCGGCGTGGGCGCCGTCGATGTCCTTGTCGACGATGGGATCCCACCCAGAGGGCAGGTACTTCACGAGCTCGTTGCGGACGGTGTGGTCGTCGAGCGGGATCGAGCCCGGCAGGATGAGGTAGTCGCGGTTGTCGCTGCGCCAGAGCGAGTGGACCATGCGGGCTACGAGACGGAGCACGCCGCGGGTGCGCTGGAACTTCGGCAGCGTCGACCAGTCCTCGTAGAGCCGCTCGAAGACCTCGGGATGGATCGGGTAGCTCGCCTTCAGGCGACGAAGGTACACGGCGTCGCGCGTCTCGGCGGGGAACTTGTCGGCGTTCTGCGTGTAGAGGTCGGCGAAGGCACGGCACGCCTCGTCACGGGCGGTGTCGCTCTGCACGCCCTTGAAGAGGCGGCGGCGCACGATCTCGAATGCCTCGTCGGTGCCGACCGGCTTCCACACCGCCTCGATGCGGCCGAAGATCTTCTGGCAGGAGTCGAGGGTCGACTGCCCCTGCGCGTCACCGACCTCCATCATGCTCTCAGGCAACGAGGCCAGGAGCATGGCGTTCGGCACGCGCGAGACGGCCTCGGTGAGCGCCTGAAGGAACGAGAGGTTCGAGCTGAAGGTGCCGCCCTTGTAGCTCTTGCCGGGCTCGAGCTGGCGGATGTAGGCGACGGTCTCGTCCATGAGGATCACGGCGGGCGCGAACTTCTCGAGCAGGGTCGCGAGCACGTCCTTCCCGGGGGATGTGCCGCTGCGGTCCGACTCCGCGACGAGGGCGTAGCCCTCTTCCTTGCCGAGCTGCCACGCGAGCTCGCCCCACAGCGTGTTCGCCGAGATCTTCCCGTGCTCCTGCGGCTGCGCCGGCGCGAGCGCGTTCCCGTCGAGCACGGCGATGCGTGCGCGAACGAGCTCCTTCACCTTCGCCTTGTCGAGGAGCTCCGCGACGCCGAGCATCTTCTTGGCCGGGGTCGCGCCGGATGCGACGTGCATCACGGCCAACATCGTGTGCGTCTTGCCGCCGCCGAAGGCGGTCTGGAGCTGCACGACGGGATCGCCTCCCTTGCCGGCGAGGCGCTTCACCACCGACTGGAGGAGCAAGCTCATCCCCTCGGTGATCACCGTGCGCTCGAAGAACCGCTCGGGGTCCTGGTACTCGGGCTTCGCGATGCCGCGCACGACCTTCGTGAGGTCGGCAGCGAACTCTGACTCGTCGAACTTCCCGTCGAGCACGTCCTCGTGCGGCAGGATGACGTCACGCCAAGGCTTGAGAGTCACAGGGTCCCCCTATCGATCGAGACGAGGCGGGTGGTCATCGAGGCGCTCCTCACAGCAGCCCTAGCTGCGTGCCGACGTGCCCGACCTTCTCGCTCGCCTCCACGATGGCGGGCCACGAGGTGATGAGGTCGTTGTAGGGGCGGCCGAGCTCGGCCTTGCCCTTGCGCTCCGCGCAGAGCGTGTAGAGGCGGTACGCAAGCTGCCGGATGGCGTCCTGCTTCTCGGGCATCTTGGCGAGAAGAGCACCAGCGTCCCCTTCGCTTTCACCGAGCGCTTGGCACATGTGATGGAGCGCCTCCCAGATCGGGGTGCGAGTGTCGGTCGTCGGGTCCCACTTCTTCGGGAGCTCCTTGATGGCGAACAGCCGGACCTTCCCCTTGCCGGCCTCAACGACACCGGCCTCCTTCACGCCCTCGACCGAGGTGCCCTTCGCGCGAGCGAGAACATCGGCCTGGCCGAACTCGCCGGCCTCGAAGCCGAACTGCTCGAACCAGCCGATGCAGAAGCGCGTGTCGGCGTCGAGGTCGCCCTCGGCGTGCGCGAAGTACTCGTCGATCGCCTTGTTGATGTGCACGAGGGCGTTGTGAACGCTCATCGTGGAGCCATCGGCCTCGAGCACGGCTTCGTGTTTCGAGAACAGCGCCATCCCCGGGCCGATACATGCCTGCGCGAGATCCACCGGCGCGATCGAGGCGATCGGGTCGGCTGTCATCTCTGCGATTGCGACCGGC
Organism: Polyangiales bacterium; assembly: GCA_964202905.1. Lineage (GTDB taxonomy): Bacteria > Myxococcota_A > Polyangia > Polyangiales > JADJQN01 > CAIUAC01. Next base: position 231,854 of record CAXNJO010000006.1, on the reverse strand, counting down.
ATCATCCGCCCAAGCTCCCGCGCGAAGTCCTTTCTCGCGACCGTGGTCGCTTCTCTCACGCGAACTCGACAGACAAGAACGATGCTCGACGCCAGGGCGTTCGCTCCGATACCGATGGAGCGGCCTTCGCGCTCCGTCCGAACGGGCCAGGTACCGACCACGGCGAATCCTGCGCGAACGACGGCCTCCAGGAACGTCTCCCAGCCCGTCGAGCCAGTGCCTTCGCCCGCCGTCTCCGACTGCTTGAAGGCGTAGTAGATGGTGACGGGAAGCGCGGGATGGGCTTGCTCTGCGATGCGGCGCATCGCGTTCGTCATACCGTTGAGAGAAGAACGCCTCCGCGCTCTCCCTGCCCCCGTGCCGGTGAGGGGTGGCGACCAACTCCTCCTCCTTGGGAACAGCCAGGGTCGCGAAGATCGACGGGAACACGGGGCCGAGCGTGCGGCGCATCCAGACATAGAAGAAGTCGGACAGATCGGCGTAGCCGATGTTGTCGTAGTACGGCGGGTCGGTGGAAACGACCTTGCCGAGCGAGACGGCTTGTCGTTGGGCATCCGCCTGGTGCGCCCAGCCGGGGGCAGCGGCAGATAGAGGCATGGCGATGGCACGCGCGACGGCGTCCACGTTCTTCTCGATCGAGCCGCTCGATGTTGCGAACGGGTTTGCCTCGGCGAAGTCCCATGTCATCGGCAAGGCCTGACGCCGGAAGGTGCTCACGACGAGCTCGTTCTTGGCGGCAGAACTCCAAGTGCAGATCGTGGAGAGGCTCTCCACCTCTTTGTCGACTACGAACGCGAGGTAGGTCGCGATGCTGTCCGCGTAGGCTGTCGCGCCTCGGCCATCGGCGTCGAGTCCACGCCCATCGTCCTCCATCCCCGCGGACAGCGCAGCCTGTCGAACCTGCTCGCGCACCTCCAGAGCGGCGTCCGAGAGCGTGGTGAGTGCCACCAACTGGCGAGGCGTAAACAACGCGCCCCAATCCGCGAGCCCGTATGGAACGCAGGTTCCCCCGGTGAGCCTCGCAGGCACGTCGCCTCCGGGCCGCCATGCTCGCAAGCGCTGCGCGTCCGTTGCGGCCTGGACCAGCGGGGCGGTTGGAGCGAGATAGACTCGTCCTCGCACTCCCTCGGCGACGACGGCCATCATGCGCTGTCCAAGTCGACCGTGTTGCCCCTCGCTCTTGATGTAGTCGCCGGAGATGGGCGACCCGGACATTACGCATTGGAAGTTGGACCCGCGACCGAGCTTCGTGCCTTCGGCCGCCTCCTTCGGGGGCACACCGATGCGCACGGCGAACTCGTAGTCTCTCTTGCGGACGACCGGCTCGACCCACGTCTCCTTTCCGGGTTTTGTCGAGAGTAGGAAGCTGGAAACCAGGGGCACTTCGATCTCGGAGAATGCGGGGTTCGGGCTCCTGACGGTTCGCGCCCAGAGATATGCGATGACCGTCAGTTCTTGTCCGTCGTACGGGGCCAGGTCTGGACGCTCTCGGACGCTCTCGCGCGTGATCCTCGCCTTCGGGTACAGGTGGCCGATGCGCTTGGCTGCGTGCTCGCGCATCCATGTGCCGTACCGGCGGACATCCTCTGCCAGGCCCCGGGCCCCAGCCCAGGAGTCGGTCGCGTCCGACTTCGTCTGCCGCTGGCTCTTCGATACTGGACCGACGGGCGGGCGACCCGCGAACCTGGACGGGATCTCGATCATCGCCTTGTTGATGAGCACGGCGACAGGGTTGAGGTCGGTCGCGTGAGCCTCCAGGCCGAGCCGCTGCGCCTCAAGTGGGATGGCGCCGCCCCCCGCAAAGGGGTCGTGGAACCCCGGCAACCTTGCGGGGTCGAAGAGTCCCGCAGCGTCGGGGTAGGCCTTGTTCGCGTCGCACGTCTCCTGCCACGAGGCTCGGACCTCGGCTCGGGCGCGTTCGAGGACGTCCTGGTTGGCCGTACTCTCCCACTGCACGAGCTCGGTGATCAGCCGAAAGAGTTCGTTGCGCTTCCGCGTGATCGCCGATCTTACCTGCGGCTTCTTCAGATCCTCATCGCTGTACTTCCACGACGGGTCGTTCACGAGTCGCGATACAGCATTGCTCGACGCCGCCGCAGCGGTCGACGAGCCCACCAGAGATGAAGCGTCGAGGGATGCCCATGCCTGATCGACTTCTCACGGCCGGCGGCCTTGTTGATGTCCTCGAGCGGGAGCGCGACCTCGATCAGCTTCTTGGGGGCGACGATCTTCGGCGTGGTCATGGATCTGTCCTGGGCCGGTCTCGTCTCACGCGAGGTGGGGCGGCTTCGCGCGGGCCTTGAGGTCTTTGAGCGTGTAGTTCACCGAGGCCGCCCCGGCGTCGGGCTCCTTCGTGAACGGCGAGCGGATGTAGTGCGGACCGTCGACGGCATCGCCATCGACGAGCACGACTGCCAGGATGAACCGGTCGCCCTTGTTCAAGCCCATGAGGACCTCGTTGGTCGTCACGGTCACGGTCTCCGCGGAGTGGATGCGGCCCTTCACCTCGATGAAGCGGTCCACCTTCTCCTGGGTGACCGACCAGACGTCCCAGCCGCACTTCTCGGCGCTGACGTCCTTCACCGCGTGCCCGAGCTTCGCCTCGGCCTCCATCACGGCCTTCATCGCGATGAGCTCGACCTGACGCCGAACCTCGGGATCGTCTTCCGGGGCGGGCTTCGTGTGGTGGAAGCCATCGACGAGACCTTGCGGCAGGATGAGGGCGCAGCCTGCAACGACGGGCGGGTTGGATGCGACCTGCTTCATGGCCTCGAGCTCCGCGGTGCGTGATGCGAGGCGGGCCTTCAGCTCCTCCACGCGCTTCTTCGCGTTCTCGGGCTGCATCTTCGGCTGCTTGCCGGCCTTCATCTCCTTGTCGAGCTCGTTGCGGCGCTTCGACCAGAAGTTGATCTCGCGCGTCAGCCGCGCGTGCACCGCAGCGAGCGTCTTGGTCGTCATCTTCTCGCGGGCCGCGTGGACCTCCGCGAGGTGCTCGCCGACGAGGTGCTGCGTGGCCCAGGTCACGGCGAGCTGAGAGAGGTCCTGCTTGAGCCACGGACTCGTGAGCGCCTTCGCGACCAAGCCACCTTCGTCGCCGGAGGGTGCGCGGTAGCTCAGGTACGGGGCGATCCCGGCGTCTCGTGCGGTGCCCGCTTCGTCGAGCTCGACGAAGCCCATCCGGCGCGAGGCGAGCTTGGTCATCGACGTGCCCTCGCGGACCCCGTGGTCGATGAGGAACATGAGGCGGGGGGCCGTACCGGCGTCCGTGGGGTCGATGAGCACAGTGCCCGAGAGGAGGCTCGGCTGCTTCTCCCGCAGCACGAGCTCGATGAGCGACGCCATCAGCGGGTGCGCGGGATGCACGAGATCCGCCGGCGGTTTGTCGAGCGGCGTCCGAGTCAGAAGACGGTCGAAGGTGATCCGCTCGTACTTCTCGAGCACCGGCCGCCGGTTGCCGTGGATCTTGTTGAACGCGCGGACCGACGCCGGGACGTGCTTCACCTCGTAGCGGTCGGGCTCACGCTCCTTCAGCGTGCCGCCCTGCTGGTCGAGGGCCTCCACGAGGAAGCGCCGCAGGAAGAACGGCTGGAGCTTCTTCGCCTCGGCCTTCTCCATCTGGTCCTTCACGGTCTTGAGGCGGTCGGCGTTGAAGGCGTCCTGGGTGAGCGCGTTGCGCTGGTAGAGATCCTCGATGTGCTTCCGGTCGAGCGCACCATCGACGACCTGGAAGAGCTTGGCGCGGACCTCCGGCTTCTCGCCGTACCGGATGGCCTCCATGAGCAGGTCCTTGAGCGGCGTCTCGTCGAAGGTCTGGCCGAGGATGTCGAACACGCGCCCGCCGAGGGCCTGGCGCTCTTCCTCGAGTTTCACGAAGAGGCGCTCGAAGACGTCGCCCTCGCGGGTCTCCTTGGCGAGGAGGTTCCAGAGCCGACAGACCTCCGTCTGCCCGATGCGGTGGATGCGCCCGAAGCGCTGCTCGATGCGGTTCGGGTTCCACGGCAGGTCGTAGTTCACCATCAGGTTGGCGACCTGGAGGTTCACGCCCTCGCCGGCGGCGTCCGTCGCGACGAGGATCGTGACGTCGGGGTTCTGGCGGAACTGCTCCTGCGCCTTGATGCGGTCCTCGCGCCGCGTGCCACCGTGGATCTCGATCACCGCGTTGGGGTCGCCGAGGACCGTGGCGATCTTCTTCTTGAGGTAGTCGAGCGTGTCCTTGTGCTCGGTGAAGATGATCATCTTCCGGCGCTTGCCGTCCGACCGGAGCATCACGGGGTCGTCGCTCTGGAGGATCGACGAGAGCTCGTCCCACTTCTTGTCGACACCGGACTTGAGGACGTCGGCGGCCTGCTTCTCCAGCAGCTTCAGCTCCTCGAGTTCCTTCTCGAGCTCGGGAATGGTCTTGGCCGCGGTCGCCTCGTCGACGAGCTCCTCCTCGACCTTCTCGAGCTCCTCAGCGGAGAGCTCGTCGTCGATGTCCGTGAGGTCGAAGTCGAGGTCCTCCCAGGACTTCTTCACCTTCGCGGGCTTCGGGGCTCGCAGGTCCTCGAGACGATCCGCGAGCTTGGTGCGGCGCCGCCGGAGCGACTGAGCGATGGCCCACGGGGACGAGGCCAGACGACGCTGGAGGATGGCGAGGGCGAAGCCGACCATCCCGCGCTTCTTGCCGTCGGCGATGGCGTCGGCGCGGCCCATCTCCTCACGCACGTACGACGTCACGTCGTCGTAGAGCTGCTTCTCGGGAGGCGAGAGCGCGTACTTCGCGGTCTCGGCCACCCGCTCGGGGAAGAGTGGCGTGCCGTCGAACTTCACGAGGTCTTCCTTGACCATCCGGCGCATGAGGTCCGAGACGTCGACCTTGGCCGGGGCGCTCTTGCCCTGTCCGCCCTTGGCGCTGCCGAGGAAACGGTCCTCGTCGATGAGGGCCATCCAGAGCTGGAAGTCCTCCTCCTTCCCGTTGTGCGGCGTGGCCGTCATCAGGAGGAAGTTGCGGGTGAGATCCGCCCGACCGAGCAGCTTGCCGAGGGCGTAGCGTTTGGTCGCCTTCAGCTCGGTGCCGAAGTAGTGCGCCGCCATCTTGTGCGCCTCGTCGACGATCACGAGGTCCCAGTGGGCGCCGTCGGCCTTGAGCTTCTCGTGCCAGTCCTCCCTGCGGGCGAGCTGGTCGAGCCGGGCGATCATCAGGTTGTGCTCGGTGAAGGGGTTGCCCGTCTGCGTCGACTCGATGAGCGAGTGCGTGAGGATGTCGAAGCGCAGGCCGAACTTCTCCGAGAGCTCGGTCTGCCACTGCTCGACGAGGCTGCCGGGCGAGACGATGAGGCAGCGCTCGAGATCCCCACGGAGCATGAGCTCACGGATGAACAGGCCCGCCATGATGGTCTTGCCGGCGCCGGGGTCATCGGCGAGCACGAAGCGCAGCGGCTGCCTCGGCAGCATCGCCTCGTATACGGCGCCAATCTGGTGCGGGAGCGGGTCCACGTTCGACGTGTGGATCGCCATCATCGGGTCGAAGAGGTGCGCGAGCTTGATGCGCGTGGCCTCGGCGGCGAGCTTGAAGTCGACCGGGGACGCGGCGAAGGTGAACTGCGACTCGGCCGTGACCTCTTGGAGGCCGGCCTCGTCGGTGCGGAACAACGTCTTCTGGAGGAGGGCGCCGCTCGGCAGCTTGTAGCTGACGTTCACTGCGTCCGGTCCGGCAGGGTCCACGTCGAGGACACGCACGGTGACGCCCGGCTCGACGCCGGTGACGTGGGACTTCGCTTTGATCTCTTCCAGCTTCATCTTGGGGTGCGTGCTGGCCGGCGAGGCCCGGGCTCCATGTTGATGTTCAAGTTCGGCGTCGCGAGGGTATGGCGGGCGCGGTCGGACGTCTACGCCGGCAGGCCCGTTTCGCCGGGGATGTCGTGATGACGCAGCGGGCGGGCCCCGACTGACGGGGGGCGCCCGGCTGGGTGGACTCGGGGCGCCTGGAGGCCCTGAACGGACGCGGGGCCGATGGCGATCTCCGTGGAGGCCCGAGGCCGGTCCGACGGCGCAAAGCGAACGACGTTCTTCCTATCAGGAGGGTGAGGCGGACCCGCCTCGTTCACCCAAAGGAGGATCCCCATGACCGCAGCAGCCCAGGCAGCGGAGCGCACCGCTCCGTCCATCGTCACCCCGTCGTCCCCGCTTCGCCCCCGCCGCGACCAGCATGAGCGCTGGATCGCGCACACCCACCCGGTCTCGTTCGAGGAGGCCGCCCAGCTCGTGCTCGACGCTCACGCGGAGGACGGCGTGCGTGACGACGTCGTCGCCCACGACGTCAGGACCTGGGCCTTCGGCCACGCCGATGGCTCGATGGCCATCGCGCCGGTCCCGCTCCCCGGGCGCGAGCCGATGCAGCCGATGCCGCTGCGGGAGCTCGCGTTCTCGCAGCTCTGCACCCGCATCGGTGCGCCGCCGTCGTACATCCGCGACCTCCCCGCGAAGTTGCAGATGGCGAACATGAACTTCGGCATGACGAAGGAGCGGCAGTCCGCGCTCCTTCGCCTCGCCGGTGGTGAGGTCCGTGCGGTCGTCAGCGATCGCTACGCCGCTCTCGACGACGAGCTCGTGCTCGAGGTCGTGGGCGATGTGCTCGACCGCGCCGGCTACCTCGCGGAGTGCCGGGTGCGGGCGTCGGCGGTCGGCGCGAGCACGCTGCTCCGCATCACGCTGCCGGCGGAGAGCATGGCAGTGAGGAAGGACGACATCATCGAGTGGGGCCTCGACATCGGCAACTCCGAGGTCGGCGTCCGCTCGGTGCAGGTCACGCCAATCACGTACCGCCTCGTGTGCACCAACGGCATGCGGGCTTGGCGGTCCGAGGCTGCGATGCGCATGCGTCACGTCGGCGATCCGAAGCGGCTCCACGAGCAACTCCGGGACGTCGTGCCCGTCGCCTTCGCCGAGGCCCGCGGCGACATCGATCGTTGGCGCCGCGCGAGCGAGTTCCTCATCGACGAGGCGCTCGAGGAGATCGAGGGTCTCCGCGCGCTCGGCCTTGGCCAGAGCGAGGTCCAGGCGGTCGGCCGAGAGCTCGCGCTCGAACGGGCTGCTGCCGTCGAGCTCGTCGACGCAGACGATCACGGAGGCGCTGAAGGTGCCGACGACGGCGTACGACATCGCGAACGCGATCACGGCGGTGGCGCGGGACCGCGGGGAGGTCGCGGCTCGGCTCACGATTGAGGAGGCGGGCCACCGCTACCTCTCGCGTCGGGCGGGCTGAGCGACGCACTGAAGCGTGCGGCGAACCGCCGCTTCTTTGCGATAGGCTCGGCGCGACAACATGAAGATCGAAGAGCTCCTCCATCGCAGGTCCGACCTCAGCACCTTCCTCGTTCATCTGACTCGCGCGGACGGCGCGACGTCCGCCAAGGACCAGCTGAAGTCCATCCTCACTGCCCAGACCATCAACGCGACGAGCGCCTTTGGCCAGGCCGTGCCAGCGCTGAAGAACGCGCAGGCCGCGACGACATCGCAGAACGCGGTCTGTTTCACGGAGACCCCGCTCGAATACGTCAGCCTGCTGACCGAGCAGATCACCGGGCGGCGCTGCCAGTTCGAGCCGTACGGCGTCGCGATCACCAGAAAGCAGGCGCGCCGCCGGGCCGTCAATCCCGTCTGGTATCTGGACATCACCCCCGGCCACACATGGCTGACGCAGGCCGTCGATGGTTTGGTCAGCGCCGCGATCGCGGCCCCGAGAAACGCGCAAGCGCAGGGCATTCTCGAGCTGACGCCCTTCATCGAGCAGATGGGTTCCGGGGCGTCGACGGGCGGAGGTGGCTACCGAAAGGAGTTCTGGTGGGAACGCGAGTGGCGGCATGTCGGAAACTTCGGGCTGCCAAGCCCGTACCTCGTCCTCTGCCCTGAAGCGGACTTCGCGGAGATGGCGCTGCTCTTCACCCAGAACGGGTGGCCCGCGCCGCGCATGTTCGACCCCTCGTGGAGCCTCGAGCAGATCATCGGCGGTCTCGCTGGGTTTCAGCCGGGCGATCTCGGGCCGATGTAGAAACGGGGCGGATTCTCCTATCAGGAACATGAACCCGAGCCGTGTTGGCCGGCGTTCAACCTCAAGGAGAACTCCATCATGAACGCGAACGAGAGCACCGAGAACAACGGCAACTTCTTCACCGGCCTGGTCAAGGACGACGGAGTGCAGCGCGCCGCGGCGGGGGTCGTCGTCGCCGTGGTCGTCGCCATCGCGAAGAACGTCATCTTCGGAAAGGCGGGCTGACCCACCACATCACCGAGCTGGACGAGGCCCCGGTTCTCTCCTCACGCGAGGAGGGGGCCGGGGCTTCGTCTTTCGGGGAACAAGAACATGAACGACGACCTCCCCAAGGAGACCATCCGCGCCATGGGCGCCGTGTTGGTCGCCATCTTCTACATCGCGCTCGACGGCACCCGCAACGTGCTCGAGCAGCTTCGACCTTTGGTCGAGCCGCCGGAAGACCTCCGGGTCACCGGCTCCATGGGCGTCCTCTACAACGGCGTCGTTGTCATCGAGCGCAACGCCGTCATCGCCGGCATCGTGATCGAGGTCGGACGCACCACCTCGAGCGCCCCGGCGCGTGAGCCACTCGTGACGCCGCCTTCGAGGTTCGACGACCGCGGACGTTTCGAGCGACGAGACGACCGCGAGAGTCGGCTCCCTGGGTGGGGGGAGGACCCGCGCTCCGCAGACATGTTCGACGAGGACGGTCGATGGCGGCGGTGATGCTCGCGGAGCTCCGCGGGCTCGCCCGGCTCTACCGCGACGGCGTCGACGGCGTGCGTGACCAGCTCGCCGACGTCATCGCGGTCTCGGGCTCCGAGCTGCCGGACATCCTCGGCTTCCCTCGCGCCAACCTCGAGCGCCTCCATCGGAACGACGACCCCGTCGGCGTGCTCGTCGACACGATCGAGGGAGCGCAGCGGGTAGCCCGCGAGGCTCGTGGACAGGCGCAGCGGGCGTCGGCGAGGGAGCTCGCGGCGGCGGCCGCGGAGTCGGCCCAGGTGCGCCTCGACGGCGACATCGAGATCGACCCCGCGCTCGTCACTGCTGCCTGTGCTGCATGGCCCACGGGCGGCGACATCGTCTTCAGCGAGCGCGGCGGCATCGACGTTCGGCGCCTGCGCTCGCTCCTCAAGGAGTGCCGCCGGCTCCCGATCTCGATGTTGCTCACGACGACGTCGCTCAACATCAAGTGGGCGACCCCGCGTTCACGCGGGTACTTCAAGTTGTGGCTGCGGCCGGCGGCGATCGACGCCGACAACTTGATGGTGCCGCTCGCGGCGGTGCCCACCTCGCACGTCGACATCGTGGCTGAGGCCATGCCTCTGCGAGCCATCCGCGGAGACGTGTCTCCAGAGGCCGTCTTCGTGAGCCCGGCCGCCGAGGCTGGACCTTCGTCGACCGCCGACGGCTCATGCCGGCCCCACGACGCGGCGGAGGGCGGCGAAGTGGCGTCGAGGCCACGGGAGACCCCGGTCTCCGTCGTGGAGGCGCCCAGGCGGTTCACCACGCATCGGCCTCCACGACGTGGCTTGGCGGTCCGCTTCATCGAGGCCATCGCGGCTGCGATGGGGCCGTCATGAGGAACGGGCCAACCCGCATCGACGAGCTCGTCGCCGCCATCCTCCCGAAGGCGCCGCTGCCGTCGCACCTGAGGCCGTCGCAGCTCCTCGATGAGGATGTCGTGCCGCCTGCGAAGGTGGCCGCCAAGGTCCTCGCGCTGCGTGAGCTCGTGCGGCGAGGCGGGCGTCACGAGGACCTCGTCGGCTCTAAGATCGCCTCGAGCAAGGACATCGCCGCGCACTACCTCCCGCTGCTCCGGGGCGACACGATGGAGTCGCTGCACATCGTGGGGCTCGATGCCCGCAACGCCGTGCGGCTGATGCAGTGCGTCTGCCGCGGCGGGGTCACGAGCTGCGCCGTGATGCCGCGCGATATCCTCAGGCCGCTCGTGCTCAACGCATGCGTGGCGGGGATCGTCGTGCACAACCACCCCTCGGGCGACCCGTCACCGAGCCCCGAGGACATCGCCCTCACCGAGCGCATCGCTCGCGGCGCGGAGCTGCTCGGCATCCGACTGCTGGACCACGTCGTCATCGGCTCGGAGGCGCACTTCAGCTTCCTTGACGCCGGTCTACTTACGCGCCGCTGAGCGCTCACCGAAGCCGGAGCTCGGGCCCCATCGGGTGCTCGGGCTTCGGCTTCTTCACGTCTGCATCGCCAACATCAACTAGGAGAACGCCATGAGCAATGACAAGAAGATTCCCTCGCAGTTCGTCGTCCGCATCGCCGTCAAGAACGAGTCCGGCGCTGTCGTCGGTCACAAGGATTTCGTCACGCTGCCCGGCCTGGTGGCCGCCGCGCACGCCGTCGGGCTCGAGTCGATCGACACGACGCTGATCCAGTTGCCGACCGACGCCAACGGCCAGACCGCCGTCGTCCGCGCAGTCGCGAAAGGCAAGCCGGGCATCTTCACTGGGCTTGGGGACGCGAACCCGAAGAACGTCAACAGGAAGGTCGCGCCCCACATCCTGCGCGTGGCCGAATCTCGCGCCGTGGGGCGTGCGCTGCGTCTAATGGCGAACGTTCACGCGGTAGCGCTGGAAGAACTCGGCGGCGACGACGACATCGACTTCGAGCGGCCGCAGGAGCGGGCGCCGGTGACGCGCATCGACGACCGCCGAGACGCCGGCATCAGCGATGCGCAGAAGCGGGCGCTCTGGCGCAAGGCGTTGGCCCTCGGGTACGAAGGCCCGCGGGCTCTCGCCTTCCTCACGGACCGACTCGGGGTCGACCCGGCGAACGCGACGAGGGCGCAGGCGAGCCGACTCCTCGACATGCTCTCCGATGAGGAGAGGCGCGCCGCAGCCAACGGGGCCGGTGGCCATGCCGCGGAGTGAGCTCCCGCAGCACACGTCGGCCTCGCAGTTGTCGACGTACGCGGCGTGCCCCCGCCGCTACGAGCTGAGGTATGTGCTGCACCTCGCGCCGGAGCACCGCGGGACCGGCCTCGCGCTGGGCTCCGCGGTGCGCGGCGCAGCGCGTGGTGGTTCGAGGAGCGAGTGGCTCGCAAGCAGCCGACCGTCGAGGACGCGCTCCGCATCCTCAACGCCGACCTCGGGGCCGAGCTCGCCCGTGACGACATCGACTGGCGCGGCGCGACGGTCGACGATCTTCGCACGGAGGGCGAGCGCCTCGTCCGCACCTTCGTCACGCACTGCGGAGAGCTCGAGGTCGTCGCGACCGAGATCCCGTTCGAGCTGGCGGTCATCGATCCCATCACCGGCGAGCACCTGCCGCGACGGCTCGTCGGCTACTTCGACTTCGAGCTCCGCAACGGGAACGTCATCGAGCTGAAGACGGCGAAGGCCGCCTACAGCCAGGTGGCCCTCGCCACCAACTTGCAGTTCGCCGCGTACAGGTCGGCGGCCCGCTACGCCGGGGTCGACGTCGAGGTCTTCAACTTGGTGAAGACGAAGGTGCCGAAGGTGCAGCACGTCGTGCTCCCGCACAGCCGCGACGTGAGCCTCTGGTTCATGACGGCCGCGGCACAGATCGAGCGCGCCATTCTCGCCGGCCACTTCCCGCCGGCGCCCGGGATGATGTGCTCGAGCTGCGAGTACCGACGGACCTGCATCGGCGCGGGCATGGGGCAGGTGGAGGTCGGCGATGCCGAGGCGGCGTAGGCGCTCGAAGCCGAAGTCGAAGTTCTTCGTCCTCGACGGCGACGTCTACCTCGTCAGCGAGCGGGACGAAGAACAAGTCGTCGCCGTGCGGCTCACCGGCCGCGACCTCGAGCTCGTGGTCCGCATGGTCGCGGAGAACGAGGTCGAGATGGAGTCCCGCATCCTCGGCGGCTGGGGGTGACCCCGCCGCTGACCTACACGTCGCGCAGCAAGGTCGAGAGGGTGACCCCGTACGCCACGGCGAGCTTCTTCAAGGTGCTCAGCCGCGGGTCCAGGGCGCCCCTCTCGATCTTCTGCAAGTGCGATAGCGAGACCTCGTGGTTCTTCACGACGTCCATCAACGACAGCTTCTTGCGCTGCCGGACCGCCCGGCAGCGCTTTCCCAACCGGACCTTGAGGTCGGTGTCGGAGGCCATCGCCCCGGACCGTAGAGAGGGGCGTCATTGCGGCATACGTCAGGCCTGACGTAGCCTAGCGAGGCGCCGACGGCGGTCCGGCTGCGGCTCATCACCCGAACGACTTCCCGACGAAAGGAGGACGACATGAAGATCGACACGGTGGCGATGGTCGTGCTCGGGATCGTGGCAGCGGGGTGCAGCAACAACCTCACCGAGGCCGAGGCCCGCCGGTTGATCGAGGGCCTGCCGGAGTACGTCGGCGGCGTGACATGCCGGGTGCCGGCCCTCGTCCCGTTCGACGACAGGTTCGACATCGACCCAAACGAGGTGGTGCCGTACCTCGTGGGGAGTGACGACTGCGCGAGGGCGCTCGAACGAGCCCACATGGTGACGGGCGTCGGGCCCTGCAACATCGCGGGGCAGTGCCAGCTCGTCTTGGCGGGGCCGCCGAGGCCAGAGGGGAGCTACCTGCAGCTCCCTTGCGCCACGCTTCACGTCGGGACGATCAGCGGCATCGCTACGAGCGGGAACGCCGCTGACTTCCACTACGAGCGCGAGCTCGCGGTGAACGCGGGAGTGGCAGAGGCGGCGAGGCTCTGCGACTTCGAGCTGCCCGAAGCCGGCAGTGGAACCCGAGACCGCACCGCGCGCCGCGACGACGCCGGCAACTGGTCGCTCGGCCCGGCGACGCACTGACCCTGGAGACGGCTTCGGCCGTTTCCTTTGCCGGAGATGAGCATGACCACCGGGACCGACACGAAGAAGGCGAACACGGACGAGTCGCACCCGCAGGCCACGGGGCCTCTCGGCCTGGCGAGCAAGGAGTGGCCATGGCGTTGATCGATTGCGCGGAGTGCGGGCGCCAGGTGTCTGACAAGGCGGCGGCATGCCCGTCGTGCGGGTGCCCGGTGGCGTCCGGGCCTCGCTCACAAGCAGAGCCCACCTCCACATCGTTGCCCCCGAACTCGATGCCGGAGCCAGCGCGCGCAAAGCCGATGTTCATCGTCGCGGCGACTCTTTTCGCGGTGACGTGCCTGTGGGAGCTCGTCGCGTGGAACGCGAGCGAACACGCGCGGGAGCACTACATCTCGGCTCGCGTAGACGCGCGGCTGACGTTGCTGCTCTTGGTCGGCCCCGCGGTCGCAGTACTGATCGCCGCCGGCTTCGCAGTCGTCGGTCTCTACAGAAACGCGCGCCGAGCGCGCTGGCTGCTGGAGCGCGAAGCGCCAGAGGGAGCCCCCGAGCCGTCGGAGGTCGATCGCTGATGGCAACGGGCGCGTAGCCCGGATCTGCGGCGAAGATCGTCCTTGGCGATCGCCCCACCGGCGATCGTCGAGCTTTCGGGGGGCGACACTGCTGATGAGGCTCTGGAAGCGCTGGGCAGGCCCTTGGCCCACAGGAACGCCGGTGGCCTGAGCGCCGCGTTTTGCCTTATTTCTAGCGGAACTCTGGCGGACGGGACACCGGGCGCGGTATGAATACGGATGGCCTCGGCTGACCAGATCAAGGCATTGATCCGCAGCCACGCGGACGGAGACGACGCTCGCTTCTACGCGGTCGCGCTCCAGGTCGCGGCGCAGGCGGCCCGCACGGGTCATTCGCGGTTCGCCCAGGAGCTCAAGGACCTCATCGACCGCGCGAAGGCACGGGCCGCAGAGCCGACGCTCCCTCGCGCGAAGACGGTGCCGCTCGTTCAGCCCCGAGGCGACCTCGCCGGCGTGCTGGCTGCGAGCTACCCGCAGACCCGCCTCCGTGATCTCGTCGTCGCCCCCAACGTTCGCGATCGGCTTGAGCGCGTCGTCGTAGAGCAACGGCAGCGCGAGGAGCTCAGAGCTCACGGCCTCGCGCCCATCAAGCGACTCCTCCTCGTTGGTCCCCCGGGGACTGGCAAGACGCTGACCGCCGGTGCCCTCGCTGGCGAGCTGGCGCTCGCACTCTTCGCCATCCAGCTGGACGGCATCATCACCAAGTTCATGGGCGAGACCGCCGCCAAGCTCCGACTGGTGTTCGAGGCGATGGCCCAGACCCGAGCCGTCTACCTCTTCGACGAGTTCGATGCGCTGGGCGGAGACCGCGCCGCCGGCAACGACGTGGGAGAGATCCGGCGCGTGCTCAACTCCTTCCTCGTGATGCTCGAGCAGGATCAGTCGGAGAGCGTCGTCGTCGCTGCGACGAACCACCCGGCGCTACTGGACCGTGCGCTCTTCCGTCGCTTCGACGCCGTCATCGAATACACGCTACCCACGGCCGAGGACATCGAGGCGGTTGCTCGCGCACGGCTCGCCATGCTCGACACGTCCGACGTCGCGTGGGCCTCGGTGCGAGAGGCCGGCGCTACGCTAAGCCACGCGGACGTGACCCGGGCGTGTGAAGACGCCGCGAAATCCGCCATTCTCTCGATGCGGTTGGCGGTCACGACCGCGGACGTCGTAACGGCGCTACGCAACCGCCGCACTGACTGATCGGAGCGGGCCGTGGCGCGAGACCTACCGCACATCTTGGTGCCGGGAACGTCCCCTCCCGAGCGCTACCGCCCGCACGCCCGAGGCGGCAAGTCGAAGACGTTCACGCCGGCCGATCCAGCGCTCCACGGGCGCACGCTGCGGGCAGCGTTCGAGCACGCCAGCACAGAGGCGAAGGAGCGTCGGACCGCAGCCGCCGTGTCGGTCGCCGTCCCCGGCGCGAAGCCCGGCATCGGGGTGGTCTTCACGAGCCCGCCGGGCATCCCGCTGAAGCTCGACGGGCTCGACCTCCGCGGATCCAAGGTCGAGCTCCTCGGCGTCCGCACCCGAACGAAGGAGGACGGAGCGATCGAGGAGATGGCGACCGTGTTCGTTCCTGACGGTAAGGTCGCGTACTTCCTGAAGCGGTTCGACGAGTACGTGTCGGAGACGACCCCGAAGGGAGCGCGGAAACACCGCGCCCTCGTGGAGACCCTGGCCTCGATCCAGCTCGCAACCCTGACGGCGTTCTGGACCGACGAGGCAGAGGCGTTCCCCCCAGATGACCAGAGCATGTGGTGGGAGGTGTGGCTCCGCCGAACGGACGGCAAGGAGGAGGAGCGCCTCCACGATTTCGCGAGAGCGCTCAACCTCGACCTCGGGGCGAGGCGGCTCACGTTCCCGGACCGCGTCGTGCGGACCTTGCGCGCGACGCCCTTGCAGCTCGGGTCGTCGATCGACGTGCTGGGCGACATCGCCGAGCTGCGCCGAGCTCGTGACGCGCCATCGGACTTCGTGAAGATGCCGATCACCGAGCAGGCCGACTGGGTGCGCGATCTGAGCGACCGACTCGATCCAGCGCCGGACGGCGCTCCCGCCGTGTGCGTCCTCGACACCGGCGTGAACCGAGGGCACCCGCTGCTGTCTGCTTCGTTGGTCGAGGCCGACACGCACGCAGTCGACCCGTCCTGGCAACGGACCGACCACGATGGACACGGCTCCGAGATGGCCGGGCTCGCGCTGCTTGGCGATCTCCGCACGCACCTGCTCACGACGGATCGCGTCGTGCTCCGCCACCGCCTCGAGTCTGTGAAGATCCTGCCCCCGACGGGCACGAACCCGCCCGACCTCTGGGGCACCGTGACCGCCGAAGGCGTCGCGCGACCGGAGGTCACTGCGCCAGCGAGGCAACGCGTCTTCTCGATGTCGGTCGCGACCTTGGACGGCAGCGACCGTGGACGGCCGACATCTTGGTCCGCGGCCGTCGATGGCCTTGCGGCGGGCCGCGCGCTCATCAGTCGTGACGGCGAGATCGAGTTCCTCGACCGCGCAGGCACTGGCCCAGCGCGGCTGCTCGTCGTGTGCGCGGGCAACGTCGACACGACCGAGGTCGATCACATCACGCGGAGCGACCTCGAGACTATCCGTGACCCCGGCCAGGCGTGGAACGCGTTGACCGTCGGAGCGAGCACGCACCTCGTCGATCTGGATGAGACCGACCCAAAACTTCGCGGCTACCGACCCGTGGCTGCGGCCGGAGACCTGTCCCCCTACAGCTCCACCTCAGTTGGGTTCAGCGGCGCATGGCCGATCAAGCCCGACGTGGTCTTCGAGGGTGGCAACAAGGCGCACGACGGCCACGCCGCGATGCAGCTCGAAGAGCTCTCGCTCGCGTCCACCTACTGGAAGCCGAGTGAGAGCCTGCTGGAGTCGACGTGGGGCACGAGCGCAGCAACCGCCCAGGTCGCGCGCATCGCCGCGACGGTCATGTCCGACTACCCCGACCTCTGGCCCGAGACGGTACGCGCTCTCGTCGTTCACTCTGCGGAGTGGACCAAGGCGATGAAGCAGCACGCCGTGGCGGCGCGGAAGCGGAGTCAGCGGGAGCGGTTCCTGCTGAGGCGTTTTGGCTTCGGCGAGCCGAGCGAGCTCCGTGCGGCGAAGAGCGCGAAGAACGCCCTGACCCTGATCGTGCAGGACACCATCAAGCCGTTCGAGAACACGAAGCTGCGCGAGATGAAGGTCCACGAGCTCCCGTGGCCGACCGACGCCCTCCTGGCGCTGGCCGCGGCGCCCGTGACGATGCGCGTCACGCTCTCGTACTTCATTGAGCCGAACCCGGCCCGCCGAGGCTGGCGAACGCGGTACCGCTACGCCTCCCACGGACTCCGCTTCGACGTGATGAAGCCGACCGAGACCGTCGACCTGTTCCGGCAACGACTGAACGAGCTCGCGGTCAACGAAGAGGACGGCGGCGATGTCAGCTCCGAGAGTGATGCCGCGAACTGGTTCCTCGGCCCTGACCTTCGGCACCACGGGTCGTTGCACGGCGACTTCTGGGACGGCAGCGCTGCCGATCTCGCGCTGCGTGGCGCGGTCGGCGTCTTCCCGGTCTCCGGATGGTGGAAGGACCAGCCGAAGCACGACCGCAGCGAGCTCGGGGTGCGGTACGCGCTCATCGTGTCGATCACCACCCCGGAGACGGACGTCGACCTCTGGACGCCGGTCGCCGCCCAGGTGGGCGTGGCCGTCCCGACGACCGTGGTGATCTGACGTCTGCGGGAGACGTGGGAAGCCGGGCGGCTGCGCCTACACGACCAGCGCGAGCTTCCTGGTCACGAACGTCTCGGTTCCTACTGGGGACGCCAACCATCGCCGCGGGCATCGGGCCGCCCGCGCGATGACAACGACGCCAACCGCTCCCGCGGAGGCATGCGCGGTGGGGCGTCCCACGATCGGGGAGCGCGCCGCGTGCCCCTGGCGCCCCAGGGCGTGGTGGCGCCGCGTGATGGGCGTTCGCCATGGGCATGGCGGACTTCGCACCGCCCCCCGCGACACGGACGGCGGTGCGACGTTCGGCGGCGGTCCGATGCCGCGCGCCCCGTCCTGCCGCCTCTGCATTTTTGTGGGCGGCAACCGCCACGCGGGCGACCCGCGCGCAGCGGAGCCCTTCCGCGCGATCGTCGTCGACGCGGGCTTCGCGCGCGTCCCGGGCCTGCGCTGCGCGACGTGCTGCGCGCCCGCGCTCGCCTTGCAGGACGGCGTCGTGGTGCCCGGGGTGGTGCCCGGCGCGCGGAACACGCCGACGCCGCTCGACCTCGCCCGCCTCGAGACGGCCTTCTTCTGGGACGGGCGCGCCGCCGCCCGCGGCCTGGCTCGCTCCGCCCTGACGCGCCACTGCGCGGCCGGGCGCGCGCGAACGCGGAAACCCTGCAACGACGGGAATCTAAGGAGATCGGGTCCGAGCGCGTGCGCCGCGAGCCTTCACGCCGCGCCGCGCACCGTCGTACGCTCCGAGCGATGACCGCGCCCTCCCGTCTCCGCCGGCTCCTGCCCGCGCTCGTGCTCGCCGCCGCCCCGCTCGCCGCGCCCTCCCTCGCGCACGCCGGGCCCCCCGCGTCCTTCGGGACCCTCGACATCCGCGGCACGCGCAGCCCCGGCACGGGCGCGACGGAGGCGGCGGACCTCGCGGCGCCGTCCCCGCCCGACGCGGACACGCTCGCCGCCCTCCCCCGTCGCGCGCGCGAGGCCTGGCAGGAGCGCGCCCGCGCCGGCGTGGAGCGCGCGGGCATCGAGCGCGCGATCCGCGAGCGGGGACTCACGACCACGACGCAGGGGCCGACGCACCGCGCGGTGATCGAGCGCGAACGAGCGGCGCAGGCGCGCCTGCTCCGCACGCTCGAGCGGATGGGCGCCGCGCTCACGCCGGGGGGCTGGCTGCTGCTCGCGGAGCTGCGCCGCGCGGAGGGCTTCGGGCTGCGCGCGCGCGGCGACGGCGATCCCGCGCCGTCGTTCGCCGCGGCGCGCACCGCGTATGCCCAGGCCGCGGCCACGGGCGGCTCGACCCCGCCCGGCCTCTGGGCGCGTCTCCGCGAGAGCACGCTCGCCGCGGAGCTCGGGGACGCGGCGAGCGCACGCAGCGGCCTCGCGGTGGTCGTCGCCAACGCGCCCGTCGGGCCGGTCCGCGCGGCGGCCCTCGCCGAGCAGGCCGCGCTCTCGAGCGGGGCGACGGCCGCGCGCCTCTACGCCCGTGCCCTCGCCGAGGGGGCGGACGCGCCGCTCCGCGCCCAGATCCGCGTCGCCTCCTTCGTCGCGGAGCGATTCAGCGATCCGGCCGGGGCGCGCGCCACGGGGCTCGCGATCCTCGCGGAGCCCGACGACACCGCGGCCGCGCTCGCGGCGCCGCTCGTCGGCGAGCTGCTCGTGCGCACGGGCGATCCCGCCGGGGCCTCGCTGCCCGCCGAGATCCCCGCGGAGCGCGCGGCGCGCGTGCTCGCCGCCGCCGCCGAGGCCGCGGTCGCGGCGGGCGAGTCGGCCTGGGCCGACGCCGCGTGGAAGGCGATCACCGAGCGCGCACCGGGCACGCCTGCCGCGACGGAGGCCGCGGGCCGCCGCGCGGCTCTCGCGGCGCAGCCCGCCGGGCGCCCCGAATCGGTCGCGCAGTGGCTCACGCGACAGGCCACGCGCTGCCACGGCGACGCGCTCAGCGCGAGCGATCAGCCCGTCACCGGCGAGCTCGACGTGATGG
This sequence comes from Polyangiales bacterium, assembly GCA_964202905.1. Lineage (GTDB taxonomy): Bacteria > Myxococcota_A > Polyangia > Polyangiales > JADJQN01 > CAIUAC01. The sequence goes on along the minus strand of CAXNJO010000006.1, from coordinate 212,787 downwards.
TCCGTCGGCTGCGGGGCACCGCGCGCATCGTCGCGCGCGCGCGCCCCGGCGCCTCGAGCGGGACGGCGCGTTTCAAGCGCTGCCTCGAGGGCCCGTTGCCCGACGTCCCGTCCCTCGACAGCTCGACGCTGCACCACGGCGCGGTGCGCCTGCGCTGACGCGCGCACCGCCCACTTCGCCGCGCCGCGAACACCGCCCCATCGCGAGCAACGCCGCGTCGTGAAGACCGCCGCGCGGAGTGCCGACGTCCGGCCGCGCCACGCTGAACCGCGATTCAGTCGCGCGGCTCGACGGTGCGCCTTCTGCCCCGCGCGCACGACACGCATGACGTTCTGTTACGGTCGCTGCATGAAGCGACTCGCCCCGCTCGCCTGGCTCGTCCTCGCGCTCTCCCTCGCCACGCTCCCGCTCGAGGGCCGCATCACGGCGCAGGAGCCCGCGACCAAGACGATCTCGATCGCCACCGTCGCGCCGCCCGGGTCGCCGCTGATGCGCGGCTTCGAGGCGTGGAACCGCGAGCTGCGCCGCCGCACGAACCGCTCGGTGCAGTTCCGCTTCTACGCGGGCGGCGTGCAGGGCGACGAGCCGGAGCTCCTCCGCAAGATCCGCGGCGGGCGCCTCGACGGCTGCACGGTGACCTCGCTCGGGCTCTCGCAGATCTACCGCCCCGCGCTCGTGCTCCAGCTCCCCGGCACGTTTCTGCGCTACGAGCAGCTCGACGCCGCGCGCACCGCGCTCGCGCCGACGCTCGACGAGGGCATCGTCCGGGCCGGTTTCCACATGCTCGGCTGGGCCGACGTCGGGCAGGCGCACATCTTCTCGTCGACGCCGATCCGCTCGCCGCGCGACCTCGTCGGCAAGCGCTTCTGGAAGCGCGCCGACGACCTGATCATCCCGTCGTTCTTCGAGGTCGTTCGGACGACGCCCGTGACGCTCGCGCTGCCCGAGGTGCTCGGCGGCCTGCAGACGCGGCGCATCGACACCTTCCTCGCGCCGCCCGTCGTCGCCGGGATGCTCCAGTGGGCGGGGCACGCGCGCACGATGACGGATGTCCCGATGGCCATCGTCATCGGCGGCACCGTCCTCAGCGATCGCGCGTGGCAGACGCTCACCGAGCAGGAGCGCGCGGTGCTCAGCGAGACGGGCACGCAGTTCCACGCGCTCGGGCGCCGCAACTCGCGGGCCGCCGAGCGTCAGGCCACCGAGACGCTCATCGCGCGCGGCATCGAGCTGGTCGGCACGACGCCCGCGAACCACGACGAGTGGCGGCGCGTCGGCCGCGAGGTGCGCGCGCGCGTCGCCTCACGCATCGCCGACGCCGCGCTCATCGAGCGCGCGGCGGCGTTCGGCGAGCGCTGAGCACGGCGTGCGCTGAACGCGGCGCGCGGTTCGGGGCGCAACGCTGCGTGACCGACCGCGCGGCGAGGGCGGCGCACGCGCCAGGTCGCGCACACGCCGCCCTCCTCCTCCAACGTGCGGGGTCAGGGGCAGGCGCGGACGGCGTCGAGCGCGGCGAGGACGGCGGGGACGTTCACCGTCGCAGCGTCCGTCCGCATGGCCGCCGCCACGAGGACGTCGGCGGCCGCGGGATCGACGAGCCGCGCACCGCGATCGAGGAAGGCGATGAGCGTCCGCACGAACGCCCAGTGGGCCGAGCGCTCGCTGCCGGCCGTCTCGCCGAGCCGCGCCGCCCGCGCACGCACGACCGAGACGACGCCCGCGAGCGTCGCGCGGTCGAGCTGGTCGTAGGCTGCGTCGCGGCGCGCGAGATCCGCCGCGGGCACCGCGGTGTCGAGGTCGCGCCAGCAGCGCACCGCGAGCACGGCGTCCCACGCGCGGTCGTGCGCGAGCGGGTCGGCCGCCTGCACGTACGCGCCGAAGCCGATGCCGCCGCGCGGGTCCGCGCCCCCCGTGTAGTAGGCCCAGGCCGAGTCGCAATTCGACTTGGTGGTGGTGCAACCCCGGACCTCGGACAACGCCGACAGGTAGTGGAACCAGAGGAGGCCGGCCTCGATGAGGGCCGCGGGCACGCGCGCGTCCGCGAGGCCCGGCGTCGAGCCGAGCGTGAAGGCCGCGTTGATGAGCGGCTCGAGGCGCGCCGGCCCCGCACACAAGTCGGGGTACATCGTCGCGGCGCCGGGGTCCGTGCAGACGGTCCCCGCGGGCGCCGTCACCTCGTAGTGGAAGTCCGCGCGCCGGCCGAGGCGGAGGGCGATGCCCGCCGTCGGATCGGCGGTGTTGACGTAGAGCGTGCGCGCCGCGAGGAAGTCGTCGGTGCTCGGATCGCGCGTCGGGTCGAAGAGGAGCGCGATGATCTGCCGGTATTGATCTGCGCGCGTCACGCCGCCGACGGGGCCCGCCGAGAAGGGTTGATACGTGCCGTCGTCGGAGATGCACGCGGGCCACGCCGCGGTGTCGCGCGTCGCCGTGTCGGGGAAGTAGTCCCCCGCAGCGCGCTCGCAGACACGCGACCCGGCGTCGCGCGCGCCCGCGTCCGGCGCGCACGCCGTCGACGTCCGCGCCGAGATCGCTGCCCTCGCCCGCGTCGGTGGCCGAGGCGTCGAGGTCGACGCCGAGATCCGCGCCGAGATCGGCGCTCGCGTCGGGCAGGGCGGCGTCGGGACGCCCTGCGTCCGTGGGCGTGAGCGGCGGGTCCGCCGACTCGCACCCGGCGAGGGCGCAGACGGCGAGGACGACCACGAAGAGCCGATTCGAGAGGGGATTTCGTGAACGCATGACAGACCTCAGAGACCGCCGCTCAGCGAAAAGACCACGCCGCGCGCAGGACCATTGACGCTCGAGCCATGGACCCGCCAGGCCGCGTCGAGCAGGTTCTCGACGACGAGCGAGGCAGTCAGCCGTTCATCCCAACGCCAACCGGCGCGGAGATCGAACACCGCGTATCCGGGCGTACCGCCCTCCGGGATGCGCGCATCGGCGAAGTCTTGCGGAGCGAGGCGCGTCTGGGCAAGCGCCCAGCGCATCCCGCTGCCGAGGTAGAGCCCGGTCGGTCGGTGGCGCCAGCGCAGCTCCGCCGTGCCGTTGAGGGGCGGCACGCGCGAGAGCGGCACGCGCTCGCGGTACGGCGCGGCGGCCGCGACGGGTCGCGGCTCGGGGTTGGGTTGATCGCCGACCGTCCACGCGATCCCCGCGCGCAGCGAGAAGCCGAGCGGCAGGGCGGCGCGGACGAGCGCCTCGGCGCCCGCGATCCGCGCCGGGCGCGCCGCGTTCACGAGCTGGAAGCGGATGCGCGAGCCGGTGCACGCCGCATCGCCCGGGGGACACGTCGTGCGCGCGACGCGCGTGATCGCGTCCTCGATGCGCGTCGCGTAGCCCCACGCCTCGACGAGGAGCGCGCCGTGCGAGAGCCGCGCGCCGAGCTCGGTGCTGAGGGAGCGTTCGGCGACGAGCGCGGGATTCTCGAACTGGTAGCCCGGGCCCGTGATCGAGCGCGCGGTGAGGTCGTCGAGGTTCGGCGCGCGGAAGCCCTGATCGACGTTGGCGAGCAGCGTGAGCGAGGGGCCGAGCGCGACCTCGAGCCCCCCCCGACCGACGAGCGCGTCCGCGCGCAGATCGACGGGGCGCGTGCCCGAACGCCCCTCGCCCGCCGCGCTCGCAGCCGCGCCGCCGTAGCGCGCGCCCGCCCGCACGCGCAGCCACGTGAGCGGCTCGGCCTCGAGCTCCGCGAAGATCCCCGCCTGCGCGAAGGTCGCGCCATCGACGTACTGCCCGCGCGGCTCCGCGCGCGTCACCCCCACATCGGTGAACGTGTACCAGGCGCGCGACGCCACGCCGTCGCGGTACGCGTCGAACCCGTAGCGGAGCGTGAGCCCCGCCGCGAAGCCGTCCGCGTCGGACTGCACCGAGCGCGAGGCGCGGCGTCGCGGCCCGCAGCGCGAGGCCGAGCGTGTCGACGTCGTCGCGCCCCGAGGTCCGCGTGAACGCGACGGGGAAGTCGTTGGTCCGCAGCTCGTGCGTCCGCTGGTAGGAGAGCGTGAGCGAGAGGTCGCGGACCGCGCGGCCCGCGTCGCCGCGGAGCGCGGCGTAGGCGAGCGTCCGAAACTGCTCGGCGATGGTCAGGCACGCACCGACGCGCTGCTCGGGGGGAGGACATTTGTCCGTGCGCGGCGCGTCGTATTGCCGATACCCATACACGGCGGCGACGGCGCGCAGGCGCGGCGCGACGCGCGCGACGACGCGGGCGTCGAACGTCCCTTCGCGAAACCCCGTGCCGAGCTGCGTGCGCCCATCGGTGTCGAAGCGCGGCACGACGGGCGGCAGGCGCCCCGGATTCGCGACGAGTCCGCCCGACTCGAGCAGTCCGAGATCACGGTAACCGACGCCGGCGACCAGGCCGACGCTGTCGCCGAGGGACGCCTCGACCTGCGCGCGACCGCCCCACTCGCCATCGGCGCTCGCGAAGCGCGAAAAGCCCCGCGGACGCACGCGCAGCGCGTCGCCGTGCGCGTCGAGGCGCGGCTCGATCGGTGTCGCGAGCAGCACGCCCCCGAGCGCATCGGAGCCGAAATGCGTGGACGCGCTCCCGCGCAGCACCTCGATGCGCTCGAGCGTGCGCTCGTCGACGGTGAAGAAGTACTGATTGGGCCCCTGTCGATAGACGCCGTTGTTGAGACGGACTCCGTCGAAGACGAGCAACACCTGTTGACCGGTCAGCCCGCGCACATAGGGGCTCGCCTGGCCGTGCGCCGTCTGCTGCACGCTGACGCCCGGCTCGTAGCGCAGCGCGTCGGGGGCCGAGCGCGCGATGCGCTCTTCGCGCTCCCGCCGCGTGACGACGGTGACGCTGCGCCCACGCAGAGACGCGCCCGGCGCGCGCGCTCCGGTGCGGGCCCGCGCGGCAAACGGCGCAGACACGGCACGTTCTGGGGCCCTCGGAGCGCGGGGCGAGGTGGCCTCTTGGGCGGCGACGGGCGTGGCGAGCGAGCATGCGAATGCCACGCAGACGAGGTGCGCGAACACCCATGCGGACTGCCTGAACGGCGCCCGTGTGGACGGTGCGTCCATGCGCGAAACGCCCCGCGACGACGTGGTCGTGACTCGCATGCACGCGAGAGGCGCGCCGGCGACGCACGCCCTCACGGGCCCCGCGACAGGCCGAAAAAGCGGGCCTGCAGCGCGTTTGCGCGCTGTCGTCTCGGTGGCTCGTTCGCGGTGCGACACGGCGCGGAGGGTACGCGATTGGCGGCTGACGTGGCCGACCGAATCCCGACTACGGTGAGAAAAATACGATTCTCCCACTCGACATCTCGCCAAACGTGTCATTCTCGCCACCAACACGGCCTTGGCTGCAATCGCGCAGTGACCAGGTTTCGTGGCTTGTGCGCCCGACCGGGCGCGATCGAAGAGGGATGATGGCGGACACCAACGCACGTATCGAGACGACCATTCGCAACTTCACCGAGGAGCTCCAGCAGCTCATCGGCGCCGCCGTCCGCGAGCACGTCGAGGCGGCGCTCGGTCGCTTCGGCGGGAGCGTGAAGCCCGCGCGCGCTGAGAAGGCCGCGATCGCGGCGCCCGCCACGGCAGCGAAGGCGGCGAAGGCGGCGAAGACCCCGCGCACCCGCAAGAAGGGCGCCAAGCGCACGGCCGTCGAGCTCGATCGCACCGTGAAGGAGCTGATCGATTACGTCAGCGCCAAGCCCGGTCAGCGCATGGAGGAGATCAGCGTCGCGCTCTCGACGCCGACGAAGGACCTCTCGCGCCCCCTGCAGAAGCTGCTCGACACCGGCGCGATTCGCCGTGAGGGCGTGAAGCGCGCCTCGCGCTACTTCGCGACCGGCGGCAGCGCGGGCGCCGAGGCGGCCGTGGCCGCGACGGGCGGCGACTCGGGCGGCAAGGCCAAGCGCAAGGGCCGCCCGCCCGGCAAGGCGGCCGCGGCGAAGGCTCCCCGCGGCAAGAAGGGCTGATCGGGTGGCCAGTCCGCGGCGTGAAGGGGTGTTGGACGCCCTGGGTGAATCCCCTTCACGTCCCGCGGACAAACCCACCTCGACTCCGACGCTGACACCATGAGGGGGATGGCCGACACCGTCGCTGTCACCCCCTCGTCGCGTCCCTGAGTCGGCCCCCACGGGCGAACGCGGTTGGCCACACCGCGATGACGCGGTGGCGTCGAGTCTCCGTGAAGCGGCGAGACGCGGCGGCGTCGAGGCCCCGTGATGCAGCGTGACGCGGTGGCGTTGAGTCTCCGTGAAGCGGCGAGACGCGGCGGCGTCGAGGCCCCGTGATGCAGCGTGACGCGGCGCGCGGTGCGCGACGTTCGTGGTAGAGACGCGACGGCATGAGTACGCCGACGCCCCCTTCGAAGTCGCAGGTGCTCGCCGTGATGACGCACGCCTTCCGCGACGGCGTGCCGCACAACGCGGCGCTCGGGCTCGAGCTCGTCGACGTCGGGCCCGGGGAGGGCCACGCGACCATGCGCCTGCCGTACGCGGAGGCGCTCGTCGGTGACCCGGCGACGGGCGTGCTGCACGGCGGCGCGATCTCGTCGCTCATCGACGCGACCTGCGGCGCGGCGGTGTTCATGAAGCTCGCGCGCCCGCTCGCGATCGCGACCCTCGATCTGCGCATCGACTACCTCAAGCCCGCCACGCCGGGCCTCGCGGTGCTCGCGCGCGCGGAGACCATCAAACTCACGCGCAACGTGGGTTTCGTGCGCGCCCTCGCCTACCACGAGGACCCCGCCGACCCGATCGCGGCCGCCGCCGCGACGTTCATGATCGGCACCCGCGGCACCTCGGTCGCGCAGCGCGCGACGCCCCCGCGCAGCGCGGAGACCGAGCACGGCGGGCAGGGCGGAGGCGCGACGTGACGGTCTCGCACCCCGAGCTGGTCGCGCGCGTCGAGCAGGCCCGGCGCGACGGGGACTGGAGCCCCGTGACCGGCGCCCTCCCCTACGCGCGCTTCCTCGGGCTCGACGCGGGCCTGTACGAGGGCGAGTTGCGGACGCGCCTGCGCTTCTCGCCACCGCTGGTGGGGAACACCTCGATCCCCGCGCTCCACGGCGGCACGCTCGCGGCCCTCCTCGAGTGCGCGGCGATCTTCCAGCTGCTCGCGGAGATGGAGACGGTCGTGCTGCCGAAGACCATCAACGTGACGGTCGACTACATGCGCTCGGGGCGCGCCGTGGACACCTGGGCGAAGGCGACGGTCGCGCGGCTCGGACGCCGCGTCGCGAGCGTGCACGCGGTCGCGTGGCAGGAGGACCGCCGCGTCGAGGTCGCGAGCGCGACGGGGCATTTCCTCGTGCTCGGGCGCGGCGAGGAGCCGTAGCGGCGCTACGTGCCGAGCCGGGCGCGCAGGAGCTCGGCCTCGCGGAGCCAGCGGGCGCGCTCGGTGCGGGCGCCGCTCTCGAGCGAATCGAGCTGCAGCGCGATCCCGCGGCGCAGCGCGCGGAGGCCGGGCGCATCGACGCCGATCGCCGCGCACACGGACTCCGCGGCCCGCGGGAACGCGGGGAGCTGCGCGCGCGCGACGGGGCCCTCGAACCGCGTGGACGCGATGCGGGCGAGCGTCGGCGTCGCGCACGGGAACGGACGCTGCCCCGCTTCGACGCCGTCGAGCTCGCGGCGGTGCGCGGCGAGGAGCGCCTCGATCGCGCGGGCCTCGCGGGCTTCGGCGTCCGCCGTGCGTCCGTAGGCGTTCTCGCAGCGCGCGGCGTCGCGGCCGGTCGCGCCGACGCAGCCGCGGACCTCGCGCATCCAGCCCTCGACGCGCGCGAGACGCAGCGCGTACTCGGCGATCGCAGGGGCCGAGCGCTCGTCAGGCTCGCGCCAGCGCCGGAGCCGCGCGCAGAGGTCGTCGATCTGCCGGGCGAGCCTGGTCACGTCGCCGACGGTGAGCGGCGCGGAGGCGGGCGCGAGACGCAGCGACTCGAGCGCGCGACCGTCGGCGCAGATCGGCGGCGCGTGCGGGTCGGGCGCATCGACGCTCCCGGCGCGGAGCGACGCGATCTGCGCGAGGGCCGCGTCGGCCTCTCCGACGCGCTGCGCGAGGCGCGCGAGCTCGCCGTGCAGCGCCGCGTCCGCGAGCGCCGTCGATGCCGCCTGCACGTCGCCGCGCTCGGCGCGCTGCTGCGCGGCCTGCGCCTCGAGGGCGCGGGCCTGCGCGTCGCGGGCCTCGGCGATGCGGGCCTGCGCCTCGGCGATGCGGGCCTGCGCCTCGGCGATGCGGGCGGCGGCCTCGACGTCCGATGCCGGCGCCGCGCGCGCGTCGGACGGCGGCGCGGCCTCGGGAGCAGCCGAGGCGGCCGAGGGCGGCGCGGAGGCTGCGACCGACGACGACGGGGGCACCGCGCCGTCCGTCGACGCCCGCGCGGTCGCGTGCCCGGAGGTCCGTGAGGACGCGCCACAGGCCGCGGACGCCGTGGCGCTGCCCGCGACGAGGAGCGCCGCAAAGGCGCGCGCGCCGAGGTGCGGGCGCCGGCTCATGGCGCCGCCCCGGCGCGGTACTGCGTGAGCTGCACGCCGAAGCGCGCGACGATCTCCTCCTGCGCCGCGATCACGGCGCGCAGCGTCTGCTCGCCACTCGACGCGGCGTCTTCGAGCTGGCGTACGCTCCCCTCGACGCCGGCCGCGTCCATGCGGGTGCTCGCGCAGAAGCGCCCCTGCGCCGTCGTGACCTGCCCGGCGGCCGCCGCGGCCCAGTGGTTCTCGAGCGCGCGCAGATCGCGGAACGCGCCCCACACGGGGTCGCGGCACGGGAAACGCGCCCCATCCGGCGGCACGCGCGCGACCACGCGGCGCACGTCGGCGATCGCGGCGAGCACGCGCTCCGCGTCGACGCGCGGCTGGTTCGTCGCGCTGACCTCCGCGGCCATGCGCTCGGCGTGGTCGAGCGCCGTCACGAAACGCTGCAATTTGTCGCGCCCCTCGCCCGAGGGCGTGTCCCAGCCGTCGTAGAAGCCGCACACGCGCTCGAGCAGATCGTCGACGCGGCGCGCGAATCCGGCGACCGTCGACTGCTCTCCGCGCCCCATCTCCTGCGCCGCGCGGCGGCGGTCGTCGGCGCACGACGGCGGACGGGCGAGCCGCGCGAGCGCGCGCGCGTCCCCCCGCAGCGCCTGCACCAGCGGGAACGCGGCGCGGAGCTGCGCGATCTCCGACTCGCGCTGCCGCACGAGCACCTCGATCTGCCGCGCGGCCGCGCGCTGCTGCTCGGCCCCGGGCGACGGGAGCGCGGGCCCGGGCGCGGAGGCGGTGGACGCAGCGAGCCCTGTGCGGCGGCGACGCCGGCGGCCGCCTCGGCCTCGCGCTCGAGGCGCGCCGCGTCCCGCTCGAGCGCCTCCGCCGTGCCCGCGCCTGGCGCGCGCGCGGGCCATCCCCGATGGGTCGCACGCGGCCCTCGACACGCGGCCGCGCGGGCGCGGGCCCATCGGCGCCCTCCTCGTCGGGGCGGGCCTCGTCCGATCCCGCGGCGACGTCGAGCACGCCCGGAGCAGCGGCCGCGCGCGGCGGCGTCGGGGCGGCGCGGACCTCGTCCGACACGACGACGCGCGCCACGGAGGGCCGAGGCGCAGGGGGCGACGTCAGCCTCACGAGCGCGACGATCGACACGCCGAGCCCCGCCACCGCCAGCGCGGCGATCCCCACGAGCGTGCCGAGCGCGCGACGGCGGCGCGGCCGCGGGGCGGGCGTGCCGCGCGAGTCCGCGGGCGCACCGAAGACGAGGCCGCCGGGAACGTGCGGCCCCCGCGCGGGCGTCACGGGGGTGGGCTCACCGCGCCCGTCGCCCCGCGCCTGCGTCGCCTCGAGCCCGGAGGGCGCATCCCGCCCGACACCCGACGGCCCGACACCCGACGACCCGGCGCCCGACGGCACGGCGCCCGAGGCGCTCGATGCGGGCCGCGCGGACACGGGCGGCAACGAATCGGGCGTCACGGCGAGCGCCGTCGCTGCGAGGGGCGCGCCCACCGCGCCCGCCTCGCCAGCGACGAAGCCCGCGGCCGCGCGGTGCACCGCGGCGACGAGCGCCTGCGCGCTCGGGTAGCGCTGCGCGGGGTCCTTCGCGAGCGCCGTCCGCACGACCTCGTCGATGCCCGGCGGCACCGGCCGCGGCGCGTGGTCCGTCGTCCGCGGAGGCGGCTCGAGGAGGATCCGCGCGAGCACGGCGGTGAGCGTCGGCCCGTCGAAGGGCGGCGCGCCCGTCAACATCTCGTAGAGGACGCAGCCGAGCGCGTACACGTCGCAGCGCAGGTCGACGTCCTCGCCGCGCGCCTGCTCGGGGGCCATGTAGAGCGGCGTGCCGAGCCCCGCGCCCGTCGCCGTGAGCCGCACGTCGGCGTCGGCGCGGACGTTCCGCGCGAGGCCGAAGTCGAGCAGCGTCGCGCGCTCGAGCGCGCCCTGCCGCCGCGCGAGGAAGATGTTGGCGGGCTTGAGGTCGCGGTGCACCAGCCCGAGGTCGTGCGCCGCGGCGAGCGCGGACGCCGTCTCCTCGAGCACACGCACGGCGGTCGCCCACGGCAGCGCGCCGCCCGTCGCGAGCCGCGCGGCGAGGTCCTCGCCCTCGAGCAGCTCCATGACGAGGAACTGCATGCCGTCCTCGGCGGTGTCGAAGTCGTGCAGTTGCACGATGCCCGCGTGCCCGAGCGCCCCGAGCGCCGCCGCCTCGCGCCGGAAGCGCTCGATCGCGCCCGGGTGCAGCGCCGCCTCGGGCAGCAGCACCTTCACGGCGTAGCGGCGCCCCGTCCGCACCTGCGTCGCGCGGTAGACGGCGCCGATGCCCCCGGCGCCGAGCCGCTTGTCGACCCGGTAGACCCCACCGAGCGTGCGGCCGAGCAGCGCGTCCGCCGTCATCGTCCGGGAGGTGTCTCACGTCCGCGCGCGCGGCGCGAGGGTCCCGGACGCGCGCGGTCGACGCGGGACGCACGACCCGGAGGGTCGTGACGAATCGACGGAACCTCGCGGCGTGCCGGGCGTCGAACGTCGGGCCACGATGCACAGACCGCCGCGCACCGCCGGCCCCGCGATGTCCCCACCCCCGCCCCTCTCCGACGACGACGCCCCCGCGCGCTGGCCGCTGCTCGTCGCGGCGCTCGCGGCGATCGGCACGGCGGCGCTCGTGCTCCTCGGCGTCGGTCGGCTCTTCACGCACGACCCGCGCGGCGCGGCGATCGGCCCCGCGTCCGCGCCCGCGTCCGCCGACGGCGAACCACCGCGCGCGGCCGCGCCCTGCGCCCCCGCCGCCGCACGCGCCCGAACGGCGACGCACGCGCCCGCGACGCGACGCGCCCTTCGACCCCGCGCTCGCAGCCGCCGCGGCGGCCGAGGCGTCGACCGTCGACCCGCAGCTCGTGCGCTCGCGCGCGTCCACCGGCGGGCTCGACGGCGGCGCGGGCACGTTCGGCGCCGTCACGCGGCGCGGACGCGTCGCGCAGGTCGAGGGCGACGCGCCGGTGCGCGCGGGCGCGACCTGCGATGTGCGCGTGCTCCCCGTCGCCGCCGGCGGCTTCAACTGCCTCGTGCGCGTGATCTGCGACGGCGCGCTCCTCTACCCGAACCCCGCGCAGACGGCCGGTTACGTCGCGTGCGAGCTCGGCCCCGCGGGCCCGACCTTCGCCGCGGACGACGGCGTGAGCGCCACGGACGGCGATCCGCGCCTCACCTTCGACGCGCGCGCCGAGCGCGTCGTCGTCGGCGACGGCGGCGACGGCACCGCCGAGTACCTCGCGACCATCACCCTCGACACGCCGCGCCCGTTCCGCCGGCTGTGACGCGGCGCCGGCGTGCCCGGCCAAAGGGACGCTCGCTGCGCGGCCCGGGCGCAGCCCCCGGTGACGCGGACGGCCCCCCCGCGACCGATCACGCCGAGCGGTCCCCGATCACGCCCAGCGGCCAGGCGCGAGCAGCGCGACGATGCGACGCGGGTCCGCGATCCCTTCCGCCGCGAGCGACGCGTGCGCCGCCTCGAGCAGCGCCGTGTCGTCCTCGAGCTCGCCGCGCCGCGCCCGCGCGACGCTCTGGTGCACGCCCATCCCCGCGAGCGCGAGCCGCGCCTCCGCCTCGTGCAGCGCCGCGAGCGCCGCGACGCGATCGCCCCGCGTCGTCTTCACGCCCGCGTCGAGCAGGGCGCCGAGCCCGCGCGACCACGCGACGTCCTCGCGACCGAGCGCCGCGACGCACCCGGCGGCCTCCCGCAGGAGCGCCTCGCGCCCCGGCCCCGCCTCCGCACGCGCGAGGGCGAGCGCCGCGCGCCCGCGGACGTCTGTCCACGAGATGCGATAGAGTTGCAGTTGCAACAGGAGTGAATCACGCACCCCCGCGGCCGACGCGCGCGCCTTCGCGAACGCCTCCGCAGGCCGGCCGGCCGCGAGGGCCGCTTCGATCTGCGAGTAGGTCTCCCAGTAGTGCAGCAGCGAGAAGCGCTCGTTCGACCAGCGCGCGAGCGCCGCCGCGAGCTCCTCGGACCGCCCCGCGAGCTCGCCGGAGGCCAGCCAGCCGATGCTCGCGAACTTCACGAGCACGTAGAGCTCCATGTAGAGGTCGCCGCGCATGCGCGCGTCGGCGAGCAGCGCGGGCACGCCCTCGTTCACCTCACGCCAACGGCCGAGACGGTAGAGGCAGTCGAACACCACGATGACGTTCGTGTCGCGCAGCCACGCGACGCCCGTGCAGCGCGAGCGCAGGATGTCCGCCGCGCGCGCCGTGAGGTCGTAGCCATCCTGCCAGCGCCCCTCGAGCCACGCCGCGCCGCCGACGGTCGAGGTGAGCAAGCCGTCGAGGAAGGGGTCGTCGATCTCGGCGGCGAGCGTCTTCGCCCGCCGCGTGAGCATCGCCGTGCGGGCGCGCGCACCCGGGCCGGGCGTCGCGGCGAAGGGCACCTCGACGGCGAGCGCACGGGCGACGCGACCCACGTCGCCGGAGCGCAGCGCGAGGAGCATGTGCACCGACTGGAACGCGCCGGCGCGGACGGGGTCGATCATCGCGAAGCCCGTCGCGATCGTCCAGCAGACGTCCATCTTGAGACGCTCGCGCCCGCGCACGCTGCCCGCAGGCCGCGGGGTGAACGCGAGCCCACGCGCGCGGAGCTGCGCCCGGCCCGCGAAGAACGAGGCGAGCGCACGCGCCGGGTGCTGCGGGAACGTCATGCCCACGGCGCCGAGGACCTCGCTGAGCTCGCGCCGCGCGTCGTCGAGGTGTCCGCCCGCGAGGTACTGCTCGCCCGCCATGCGACGCAGCTCGAGCGCCGCGTCGGCGTCCGCGCTGAGCCGCGCCGCCTCGGCATACGCGCGCGCCGCCTCCGCGCCGCGACCCGCGTCACGCAGCGCGTCCCCGAGCCGCGACTCGAGGTGCCCGTCACGCGGGGCATCCGCGGAACGCAGCGCGAGCGCGTCGCGGTAGAGCCGCGCGGCGTGGTCGAAAGCGAGCGCCGTGTAGGCCCGCTCGGCCGCGCGCGACGCGTAGACGAAGGCGCGCGCGGGCTCGCCGGCCGCGCGCCAGTGCGCCATGCGGGTCTCGTCGTCGCCCTCGGGGCTGTGCTCGAGCGCGGTCGCGAGGCCGCGGTGCACCGCGACCGCCGCCTCCGCCGAGAGGCAGGCAGCCGCCGTCTCGCGGATGCGGTCGTGGTAGATCTCGACCTGCTCGCGGCCGTCCGTGCTGCGCGTCCGGACGAGCCGCGCCACGTGCAGCAGCCGCAGCCCGGAGCCCTCGAGGCTCGCGAGGCCGCTCGCGCCGCGGAGGACGTCCGCAGTGACGGGACGGCCCGCGATCGCGAGCACGTCGAGCAGGCGCCGCGCGGGCTCCGGCAGCTGCGCGATGCGGTGTCCGATCACGTCGGCGAGCGCGAGCTGCGCGTCGTCCTCGGGCTGCGCGCCCTCGGCGACCCGCTCACGCTGCTCGTGCATCGCGGTCGCGAGCTGGTCGATGAAGAGCGGGCTGCCGTCGGCCTCCGCGACGATGCGCGCCGCGCGGGGATCGCCCTCGAGCCCGGTCTGCGCGAGCAGCGCGGCGGCGAGCGCGCGCGCATCCGCCTCGGTGAGGGCGTCGACCGCGAGGCGCTCCTCCGGCTCGTCCCACACGCTCGCCGCGAGCGCGCCGAGCGTCGTGAGGAAGGGGCTCGTGCCGGCCTCTTCGCTGCGGTACGTCCCGAGCAGCAGGAAGGGCGGCGCGTCCGGGGGTTGCACGAGCTGCGAGAGCGCGAGCGCGCTGTCGGCGTCGCCCCACTGCAGGTCGTCGACGAACACCACGACGGGCCGCCGCGCCGCGAGCCGGGCCAGCAGCTCCCGCAGCGCGCCGAGCGCCCGGCGGCGACGCTCGAGCGGATCGGGCGGCAGCACGACGTTCACGCTGGCGGTGTCGATCGCGCGCACGCGACGGAGCGTCGGGAAGAGCAGCGCGAGATCGCCGACGTGCGGCGGCAGCAGGTCCGCGAGCGCGTCGGGGGCGAGGCCCGCGAGGTGACGACCGAGCCGATCGACCACGCTGTCGAGCGCCTTGTACGGCAAGGACTCGCTCGCGTAGCAGCGCCCCTCGAGGATGAGCGTCGTCGGCGCCTCGACCATGAGTCGGTCGAGGAAGTGCCGCACGAGCGCGCTCTTGCCCATGCCGGAGCGCCCGTGCACGAAGAGCGTCCGCGGGCGCCCGCCGCGCGCGGTGCGCGCCGCGTCGAAGAGCCGGCCGAGCTCCCGCTCACGCCCGACGAAGGGACGCTCGCCCGGGGCCAGCGTGACCCGCGGCGCGGACGGGGCCTGCCGGGCGAGGCGGGCGCGGATCTCCGGGCCCTTCGGGCGCTCCTCGGGCTGCCGCCGCAGCAGCGCCATGCAGAGCGCCTCGAGATCGGGTGGGACCTCGGGGAAGAACAGGCTCGGCGCCATGGGCTCGCGCGTCTGCTTGGCGACGAGCACCTCGAGCGAGCCGCCCTCGAACGGAAACTGCCCCGTGAGCGCGACGTAGAGCGCGACGCCGACGGCGTACCAGTCGGCGGCCTCCGTGAGCGGCGAGCCCGAAGCCTGCTCGGGCGACATGTAGAGCGGCGTGCCGACGATGTCGGCGTCGTGCGTGTCCCGCCGTCCGTCGCGCGCCAGCTCGTGCACGAGCCCGAAGTCGAGGAGCACCACGCGCCCCTCGGGCGTGACGAGGACGTTCTGCGACTTGAGGTCGCGGTGCAGCTTGCCCGCCGCGTGCAGCGCGGCGACGCCGTCCACGAGCTGCAGGAACGCGGAGCGCGTGCGCGGCTCGTCCAGGCTGAACGGGGCGACCGGGGCCTCGACGGCCTGCGTCACGGCCTCGTCGACGAAGGCCTCGAGCCCGCCGGGCTGGGCGCGATCGATCGTCACGGCGCCCGACACGTCGCGGGTGCGGGCGAGATCCGACGCCTCGGGGCGGAGCCACTCGAGCAGCGGCGTGCCGCGCACGAGCTCCATCGTGAAGAACCAGTCGGAGCCCTCGCTGAGCAGCTCGTAGAGCTGCACGAGGTTGGGGTGCGTCACGTCCGCGAGCGCGCGGAACTCCCGCTTGAAGCGGTAGATCGCGGTGGGATGCAGGCGATGCAGGCGCTTGAGCGCGACGTCGGACTGCCGCTCCGTGTCCCAGGCCTCGAAGACCTCGCCGAACGCGCCCTCGCCGAGCCGTCGCCGGACCTCGAAGCGCTCCGGCGCGGCGACCTCTCCCCCGATGCTCGTTGCCCGACGCACCATGCCTCTCGCCCCTCACCGCGACCGTCAGCCCGCGTGACGTCGCTGCCCGTCGCCGCCGGCGGAGCGCCGCGACGCTCTGCCCGGAGCCGGGGCCCGATGCCCGCGCCCCCATCTTTCGAGACCGCCGGACCGCCACGCCAACCGGCGTACGCGGTTGACGATGACTCCATGCAGCGCCGGAGACTACCACCCGCGCACGACACCCCGAGCGAACATCTTCGCCGCACACGCACGGAGCGTCCCTTGCAATCCCCCCGCGTCCCCGCATCCGTCCTCACCGCCCGCCGCACCGAGCTCGACGCGGTGCCCCTGCAGATCCTCGAAGGGACGCTCCCGGAGGGGCTCGAAGGGCACTTCTTCGTCGTCGCGCCCGTCGGCACCGTCGCGACGGGGGGCCTGCCGTATCCGCGCCCGACGACGGTGATGAACGGCGACGGGATGGTCGTCCGCGTGGACTTCGCGGCGGGCAGCGCGCGCGTGACCTCTCGGCTCGTTCGCACCTGGGATCAGCGGGCCGACGCGCTCACCCACGAGAGCCCGGACCTCGCCGCGCTCCGCTTCACGACCGCCGGCATCGCGCGAATCGGTCTGCTCGGGGCGCGCAACTTCGCGAACACGGCGTTCCAGCCCTTTCTCGGCGCGGACGGCACGCCGCGGCTCCTCGTCACGTACGACGCGGGTCGCCCCTGGGAGCTCGATCCGCAGACGCTGGAGGCGATCACGCCCGTCGGGGCGCGCGACGAATGGACGGCCTCGGCGCTCGGGCCGCTGCCCTTCCCGCTCTTCCTCTCGCCCGCGCACCCCGCCTTCGATCCGGCGACGGGCGAGCTCTTCACCGCCAACTACGTGCGCTCGCCGGCGAGCCTCCTCGGCCTCTCGGCGGCCGGCCTCCTCGCGGGGCTCCCGACCGTCGTGCGGAAGCCGCTCGCCGCGGCGCTCGAGGGGCTCTCCGACCTCGCGGACGGGGACGCGCTGCGCGCGATCGTCGACCGACTCCGCGGCTTCGGGCTCGGTGACGCGCTCCGCGAGCACGTGCTCGAGCGCGCCCCGCAGCCGGAGACGGGCTGCGCCGTGGTCCGCTGGGACGGCGAAGGGAAGCTCGCGCGCACGCACCTCGTGCTCGCGGACGGCAGCCCCGTGACCATCCGCCAGTCGGTGCACCAGATCGCGGTCACGCACGGGCACGTCATCCTGCTCGACACGGGCTTCAAGCTGGGCGCCGCGCAGCTCCTCAACGACCCGCTCCCCGGCGAGGAGCAGCTCGACGCCGTCCTCCGCACGCTGCTCGACGAGCCGCAGATGTCCGACACCGTGCTCTACGTCGTGCCGCGCGCCGCGCTCTCGCCGGGCGGCGTCGCGACCGCCGTGCGCGTCGTGATCCCGGTGGAGTCCGATCACTTCGTCGCCGACTACGACGAAGACGGCGACCTGCTCACCGTGCACCTCGCGCACGCGCCCGCGACCGACCTCGCCGAGTGGGTGCGCCCCTACGACCAGAACCACTACACCGGGCAGACCGGGCCGGCGTACGCGGGCGGCTTCCTCGCCGTCGGCGCGATGGACGTCGGCCGGCTCGGCCGCTACGTGATCGACGCGAAGAGCGGTGCCGTGCGCGACGCGGCGGTGCTCGTCGACGACGAAAAACTCTGGGCGATCTCGCTCTACGCGGGCGAGGGGCTCGGGAGCACCGACGCGCTCCCCGAGCGCATCCGCTCGATTTTCTGGGGCACCGAGGGCGTGTTTCCGGACCTGCTCACGCGCTACGTGCACGACCTCTACGCCGATTACCCGCACCGGATCACGCCGCTCGCGGAGATCGAGGCGCTCCCCGCGCAGGGCGGGCGCCCGGCCTGCATCGTGCGCCTCGACACGCGCTCGATGACGATCGCGGACTCGCTCGTCTTGCCATCAGGTACGATGGTGAGCTCTCTCCAGTTCGTGCAGAGACCGGGCGCGCAGCCCGGGCGCGACGACGGCTGGCTGCTCTGCATGGTGTTCACCGAGACGCGGCCCGAGCTCTGGATCCTCGACGCGAAGGACCTCTCGGCGCCGCCGTGCCGGCTCGCGTCGGACGCGCTCGTCGTCGGCTTCTCGCTGCACGCGGCGTGGCTGCCGACGCTCGCGCCGCGCACGTCGCGCTACGCCGTGCCGATCGACGACGAGATGCTCCCGGGCCAAGGCGCCCCCGAGCTCGAGGCCTTCCTCGCGGAGCGGCTCGTCCCGGCGCTGCACGGGCGGTGACGCGCAGGCGCGGGCTCACCCCGCCGCGCGCGCGGGCAGGCAGGGCCCCGAGAGCGTCGCGACGAGGCCGCGCTCGTCGCCCCGCGCGAAGCCGAGCGTGAGCCCGAGGCGCGCTGCGACGTCGCGCGCGATGTGAAGGCCGAGGCCGAGCCCCTGCGGCTGCCGCGTGCGCGCCTCGTCCCCGCGGAAGCCGCGCTCGCCGAGCCGCGCGAGGAGCGCCTCCGGCACGCCCGGTCCGTCGTCGAGCACGCGCAGCTCGAAGCGCTCCGGGCCCGCGTGCTCGAGCACGACGGCGACGTGCCCGCCCGGCTCCGCGTAGCGCACCGCGTTGTGCACGAGGTTGCTCACCGCCTGCTCGAGCAGCGTGACGTCGCCGCGCAGGGTGACGCCCGCCTCCGGCACGGCGTGCGCGAGCTCGAGGCCGCGCTGCGCGGCGAGGCGCGCGTGCCGCGCGACGACGCGCTCGACCAGCGGGACGAGCGCCACGTCGTGCCAGACGACGTGCGGCGCGCCCGCGTCGAGCTTCGCGGCGACGCCGAGGTTCTGCACGAGCGAGGCGAGGTAGTGCGCCTCCTCCTGCGCCGCGCGCAGCGTGGCGGCCGTCCGCGGGTCGCCGCCACGCGCCGCCTCCTCGAGCGCGGCGAGGTGACCGTGCAGCACGGTGAGCGGCAACATCACGTCGTGCGTGGTGTTCGCGACGAAGCGCTTGAGCGCGGCGTCGCGCGCCTCGAGCTCCGCGAGCCGCCGACCGAGCTCGTCGCGGCGCTCGGCGAACGCGCGCGTGAGTTCGCCGATCTCGTCCGGGCCGCCCTCCGGGAGCGGCGCGCCCGCCGCGACCGCGGCCGTCAGCGCGCGGATCCGGCGCACGATCGGCCCGACCGCGAGCCCGCCGATCGCCACCGTCGCGAGCGCGACCCCGAACGCGTTCAGCCAGAGCAGCGTGCGCCCCCTGCGCACGTCGGGGCGCTCCACGACGACGTACGCGCAGCGGCCGCTGCCCCAGGGTGTGCGCGTCGCGACGACGAGGCGCGCGCCGCGGGCACGCTCCTCGCGCCGGGCCGCGCTCGCCTCCCCGCGGAGGAGCGCCGCCGTCATCGCCGCGTCGAGGCGCGGCGCGTCCGGCGTCACCGGCCGCAGCGCCTCGTCGTAGACCGCGAGCCGCAGCGGCGACACGTGGCGCGCGACGCGCCGACGCAGCCTCGGCCCGGGGCCCCGCCCGCTGCGCGCGACGAACGCCGCGGGATCCGCCTCGCAGAGCGCGCGCTCGGGCTCACCGAGCGACTCGAGCACCGCCTCCGAGGTCGCCTCCACCGCCGCGCGCACGCGGACCTCACGGAGGCCCCACACGAGGAGCGCGACGAGCGGAACGATGCCGACGAGGAGCGTCAGCGCGGCGCGCGCACGGAGTTTCACGGCGTCCCCGCCTCGAGGCGGTAGCCGATCCCCCACACCGTGACGATGCGCGGCGCGCCCTCCGGGAGCTTGCGCCGCAGGCGGGAGACGTGGACGTCGAGGGTCCGCTCCCCGCCGAGATCGAGCGCGGCGTCCGCGAGCGCGCGGCGCGTGACGGCGGCGCCCGGCCGCCGCGCGAGCGCGACGAGGAGCTGCAGCTCGGTGGGCGTGAGATCGAGCGGGACACCGGCGTGCGAGGCGAGGTGCGCGCCGAGGTCGAGGTCGAGCGCGCCGACGCGCAGCCGGTCGCCGCGCGTCATCGTCGGGCGCCGCAGCCGCGCCTGCACGCGCGCGACGAGCTCCTCGGGCCAGAAGGGCTTGGTGACGTAGTCGTCCGCGCCGAGCTCGAGCGCGCGCACCTTGTCGGCCGTCTCGTTGCGCGCGGTGAGCACCAACACCGGCACATCCGAGCGCGCGCGAAAAAGCCGAAGGAGATCAAGGCCGTACACCCCCGGCAACATCAGGTCGAGCACCACGAGGCTGAGCCCGTCGAGATCGGCCCCGCGCGCGGCGTCGCCGTCGCGCAGCCAGCGCACGACGAACCCCGCGCGCTCGAGCTGCGCGACGAGCTGACCGCCGAGCGCGGCGTCGTCCTCGATGACGAGCACGCGCTCCGCCACTCAGATGCCCCGCGCCGCGTCGCTGCGGAGGCCACGCCCCTCGCCCCGCGGGCCATGCCCGCCGCGACGCCCGCCGCGGTGCCAGCCGCCGCGCTCCCCGCCGTGCCGCGCGCGGAGCTCACCCTTGAGCTGGTCCCACGCCGCGCGCTGCCGCGCGTCGAGCAGCGCGCTGAAGCGCGCGTCGGCCTGCGCCATCAGCGCCTGCCTCGCCTCGCGCCGCTCGGGCGTGCGCGGGCCGGTCGTGGCGTGGTCCTGCTCGGCGCGCGCGTGCAACTCCACGAGGAGCCGCTGCGCCGCGCCGCGCTGCGCGTCGTTCAGCTGCAGGCGCTCGGAGACGCGCGCGAGCTTCTGCTGCCAATGCGCGAGCCGCTCGGCCGGGGTGCGCCGTCCGTGCGCGCGCTCGCCGTGACCGGGCCCGCCGCCGTGGTCGCAGGCGCAGTCGCCGTGGCCCGGCTCGCGCGGCGCGGGTGCGTCCTGCGCGGCGGCCCCGCCCGCCCCGACGGCGAGGCCGAGAGCGAGCACCGCGGACGCGAGCGCCGCGGACGCGAACGGGAATCGGGCAGCGTGCTTCATCGAGGTCGTGGTCATGGTTCGTTCCTCCGTGCGGGCACCGACGGGTGCCACGCGCCTTCGACGTCGAACCTGCGCCGCGCATCTTACGAGAGTCTGAACACGACACGGACGCCCGCTGCCGCACGCGCCTTGCCCGCAGGGTCGCGCGCCGTACGTTCCGCCGATGTCCAACAGCTCACGCCTCCGCGCGCGGCGCGCCCGCGCCATCACGCTCGCCGCGCTCGCCGCGCTCGCCGCGCCGGCTTGCTCGCACGGCGGGCCGGTCAGCGCGCCCGAGCACCCGGCGCACGCGCACGCCCAGCTCCCCGCGCGACCCGGCGCGCGCGCGTCCGCGGGCTTCTGGCGCACGTGGGGCGACGGCCGCGCCGAGCTGAGCGGCTACCGCGCGACGGTCATGCGCTACGGCGCGCCGCGCGAGGCGGAGATCGTGCTCGTCTACGTCACCGAGCCCCTCGACCGCGACACGCTCGTGAAGGACGACGCCGCCGGGGCGCGCGGCGTGCCCGTGCTGAAGCTCAACTACACCGAGCGCTTCCAGACGGGCATCTACCCCTACTCGCTCCTGACGAGCGTGTTCGCGCCGGTCGACGGCTACCTCCCGACGCGCTTTGCCCCCGCGAAGATCACGCTCACCGCGCAGGAGTGGTGCGGCCACGTGTTCCACGGCGTGTGGCCCGCGGCCGACGGCTACGAGTCGCAGCTGATCAGCTACTTCGCGAACGAGGGCGAGCGCACCGAGCGCGTCGCGGCCCCCGCCGGCACGCTCTACGAGGACGCCCTCTTCATCCAGCTCCGCGAGCTCGATGGTCCCTTCGCGGAGGGCGGCGACTGGCAGGGCATGCTCGTCCCGCGCCTCTGGAGCACGCGCCGCGCCCACATCCCCTTGAGGCCGACGCCCGCCCGCATCGCGCGGTCCCACGAGGCCGGCGGCGTCGATCGCTTCACCCTCTCCTATGAGGGTGTGACGCGCACCTTCAACGTCGAGCAGGGCGGGCAGCGCCGCATCCTCGCGTGGACGGCGAGCGACGGCGAGCGCGCCACGCTCCTGCGCACCGAGCGCCTCCCGTACTGGGCGCTCCACGGCCCGGGCGACGAGCGCTACCGCGAATCGCTCGGCCTGCCGCGCACGCCGGGCGCAGGGCCCGAGCCGCAGGTTCCCGGATCGCAGCCGCCCGGATCGCAGCCGCCCGGACCGCAGCCGCCCGCGGGCCCCGAGGCCCCCGCGCCCGGCGCCGCGTCGCCGACGCCGTCCGCGCCCGCCGCGAGCAGCTGACCGCGTCGCGCCGTCAGCGCGCGAGCACGCCGTGCAGGTTGTAGTCGAGGATCGCGCGGGCGAAGCGCTCGACGTCGAAGTCGCGCTCGCCCTGCTGCACGAAATACTGCTCGAGCACCTGCTTGATCGAGCCGAGGATGCAGGACGCGCTCGCGTCGACGTCGAGTGTCCCGCGCACCGCGCCCGTCTGCTGCCCGAGCTCGAGCGCCTCGACGAGGAAGCGGTGCAGCGACGCGTAGAACACGCGCAGCTTCGCGTCGACCTCCGCGTCGAGCCCGATGGCCTCGCGGAAGACGATGTTCGCGAGCGCGCGCTTCTCGAGCACCGTGCGCAGGATGCGGCGCACGATGTCGAGGAGCTGCGCGGCGAGCGGCGCCGCGCCCGGCGTCACGTCGACGCCGACGACGTTCGCGCGCAGGTGCGCGAGCAGCTCGTCGAGCAGCGCGAGGAAGACGGCGCTCTTCGACTCGAAATACAGGTAGAACGTGCCGCGCGCGACGCCCGCCTCGTCGACGATGTCCGCGATGCTGGTCTGGTGATAGCCCCGCGCCGCGAAGGTGCGGAGCGCGGAGTCGAGCAGGTGCGCGCGGCGCTCGAGGCGGATCGCCTGCGCGCGCTCGGTGCGCCCGTCGGGCTTCGCGTCGGCCTTGAGCGCCGTGGTCATCGCGCGGCGCCCCGCTCCGCCTTCTCGCGCCAGTACGTGTCGATGCGCGCGGCCACGACGCGCTGGACCTCGGCGGCGAGCGCGGGGACCTCGTCGTCGCGCAGCCCGGCCGTGGGGATCGGGCGCTCGACGTGGACGGTCACCGTGTGCCCGGGACGCAGCAGATAGCTGCCCTTGCGCATCACCTCGTACATGCCGGTCACCGCGACGGGCACCACGGGGATGCCGAGATCGCGCGCGATGAAGAAGGTGCCCGTGCGGAAGCGCCCGACGCGCCCGTCGAGCGTGCGCGTGCCCTCGGGGAAGGCGAGGATCGAGTGCCCCTTGTCGACCTCGGACTTGAAGCGCGCGAGGATCTCCGGGGTCTGGCCCTTCGAGCCCGGGCGCACCGGGATCGTGCCGCGCGCCTTCATGAACCAGCCGTAGAACGGATACGAGAAGTGCGACTCGAGCTCGACACCCTGCTTGAAGTGCGGTGTCGCCGCGTAGAGCGTGACGTGATCGAAGTGGTTCGTGTGGTTCTGCGCGAAGAGGTAGACGCCCTTCGGGTCGACCTCGGGGTGCACCACCGTGCGCCACCGCGAGCCGGTGAGCGCGACCTGCGTGCGCGTGTACACGCGCGAGATCGCTTCGATGCGCTCCGGGCCGACCGTCGCGTTCAGCAGCGTCATCGGCCCGAGCGTCGGCACCAGCCACGCGACGCCCGCGGCCCAGAGCGCGGCCGACTTCACGTAGTCGAGCGGCCGCACCGGCTCGAGCGACACGGGCACCGCTCCGGCCTCGCCCTCAACCTCGCCCACCGACCCACGCTGCGCGTCCATCGTGCGCTCCCCGTCCATCGGACTCACACCCTCACCTGCAGCGCGCCCGGCAGCACCCGGAGCTCGCGCAGCGTCAGCTCGAGGACCTCCCCGTCCACCATCACATCCGTCGCGAACGGGTCCGCGAACGTCACGCGCCGCGCGCGCGTCGCCGACACCGCCGGATGGCCCACGTGCTTGCCCTGGTAGATCTTCGGGAAGGTGCGCAGCAGCTCGCGCCGCCCCATCGCGCCCACGCGGATCACGTCGAGCGCGCCGTCGGTCGGGTCGGCATCGGGCGCCATCTGCATCGTGCCGCCCGTGCAGCGGCTGTTCGAGAACGAGAGCAGCGTGCACGGCCGCAGGTCGATCGTGTCCGCGTCGTCGAGGCGCAGCGGGAACGTCGGGTGCGCGAGCCGCGCGAGCCCCTGCACGACCGCGAGCGCGTAGCCCGCCTGGCCGAACGGCTTGTAGCGCCGGTTCGTGAGCGCACCGACCGTCGCGCTGAAGCCGACGCTGAGCAGGTTCACGTAGTGAATCACGCCCTCCGCGTGCTCGGCGCGCACGACGTCGATCGCGCGGGTCGTCCCGCGGAGCAGCGCGCCGATCGCGCCCTCCGCGTCGACGATCCCGAAGTCGCGCAGGAAGGAGTTGCCCGTGCCGAGCGGCAGCATCCCGAGCGTCACGTCCGGCGCGCCCTGGGCCGCGGGGAAGAGACCGTTGACCACCTCGTAGGTGGTGCCGTCGCCGCCGACCGCGAGGAAGCGCCGCGCCCCCGCGCCGTACGCCTCGCGCACGATCCGCGTCGCGTCGCCCGGCGCGCGCGTCTCGCGCACGTCGAGCGCGAGCCCCGCCTCGCGCAGCCGCGGAAGCACCTCGCGGGCCCGCGCCCCGCAGCGCCCGCCGCCGGCCGCGACGTTGACGACGGTGACGAACGCGTCGCTCACCGCACCGCCTCGACCGGCTCGCCGAGCCACAGCATGTCGGCCTGCGCGTACCGCGCGCGCAAGTCCTCCGCGAGGGGGCCGCGCTTGATCTTCATCGACGCCGTCCGCGGGAAGGCCTCGTCCGTCAGCAGCAGGGCGTGCGCGCGCTTGTAGTCGGCGAGCCGCTGGTTCGCGGCGTGCAGCGCCTCGGTGAAGCGCAGCCGCTCGGCCTCGGTCGCGCCCGATTTCAGGCGCGCGACGACGACGAGCCGCTCGCCGACGAGCTCGCCGCGCGTCTGCCAGAGGTAGCCCTCCGCGAAGACCGCGAGCTCCTCGCACGCGACGCCGCCGAACGCGCCCTCGATGTCCTCGGGGTACACGTTCTTGCCGCCGCGCGTGACGATCATGTTCTTGCTGCGCCCGACGAGGTGCAGGTGGTGCGAGGCGTCGAGGTGCCCGAGATCGCCCGTGCGCAGCCAACCATCTTCCGTGAAGGCAGCGCGCGTCTGCTCGGGGTCGTCGAGGTAGCCGAGCATCAGCGTCGGCCCGTGGAGCTGCACCTCGCCGACGCCGCTCGCGTCCGCGTCGACGATGCGCAGCGAGACGCCGTCGACCGCGCGGCCGACGGAATCCCCCCGGAAAGGCCGCAGATCGTTGACCGTCGCGACGGTGCTGGCCTCGGTGAGCCCGTAGCCGATCGCGACGGGCAGCCCGAGGCGGTAGAAGAGCTCCGCGCGCTCCTGCTCGACGAACGCGCCGCCGCAGAAGAGCACGCGCAGCTCGCCGCCGAAGGCCTCGTGGATGGGACGCAACAGCGTGCGGCTGACGAGCCGGTTCGGGCGCCGCTCGGTGAGCCGCTCGTTCACCTGCATCAGCGCTTCGACGGCCGCGCGCTGCCAGCCGGGGAGCGCGTCGAGCTTCTCGCGGATCGCGCGCTCGAAGGCCGTGAGCAGCAGCGGCACGACGGCCATGTGCGTGACGCGCTCGCTCTTCATCGTCGCGGTGAGGAACTCGGGGCGCAGCGTGCGCTGGTGCACGACCATCGCGCCGCCGCAGAGCGGCCCGAGGAAGCCGCACATGAAGTCGATCGCGTGGTTGGTCGGCAGGATCGAGAAGTAGCGATCGCCCGCGACCAGCGGGAAGAGCGCCGTGAGCGCCGCGTACTGCGCGAGGTACGCGCGGTGCGGGAGCATGCAGCCCTTCGGCTGACCGCCGGTGCCCGAGGAGTAGACGATGGTCGCGACGTCCTCGCGCGCGCGCGGCACGAAGGTCGGCGGCGCGTCGGAGCCGGCCGGCTCGTCCGCGCCGTCGAGCGCACCCCAGCGCTGCGCGTGGCCGAGGCGCGCGTTCGGCGGCGCCTCGCTCACGAGCACGAGCGACACGGCCTCGAGCGCGCCCGCGGCGTGCGGCGCGAACAGCGGGTACTCCGTGACGAGCGCGCGGGGCTTCGCGTGCGCGAGCAGCGCCTCGCGCTCCTTCGGCGTGAGCTTGTAATCGATGGGGACGACGACCGCGCCGCGGAAGAACGCGGCCATCGCCGCGATCGGCCAGCGCGCCTGGTTCGTCATCACGATGGCGACGCGGTCCCCCGCGCCGATCCCCGCGTCTTCGAGGCGCCGCGCGAGCCGCTCGACCGCGCGCTTGACGTCGAGGTAGCTGAGCCGCTGCGTGACGCGGCGGCGATCGAGCTCGGTGAACGCGACGTGCGTCTTGAACTGCACGAGCGCGTCGCGGAGCATCTCGCCGACGCTCGTGTAGCGCGAGGCATCGAGCATCGCGTACGCGCGGGCATCGCGCGGCGCGGCGGGCCGGGTCTCGGGGGCCGCGTCCATCAGCCGAGCCTCCGGCGCACGAGCTCCGCGATCCCGGCGAACGTCGTCACGCCCTGCAGCTCGTAGTCGGGGACCTCGACGCCGAAGGTCGTCTCGATCTCGGTGAGCATCTCCATCGCCTGGATGCTGTCGATGCCGAGCTTCTCGAAGACGTCGTCGCCAGGCGCGAGCGAGGCGACGGGCTTGCCGAAGCGCGCGGCGGCGAGGGTGAGCAGGCGGGTCTCGAGGTCGGGGCTGGATGAGGCGTTCATGGCAGGTACGGTCTCGCGTCGGTGCTGGTGACGAACTTGTGGAGCGCGGCCTCGACCACCGGCGAGGCGAAGAGCGCGCAAAACGTGTCTTTTTCGCGGTTCAGCCACTCGCTCGGGAGCGGCTTCGCGAAGGCCTTGGCGGCCGCCGAGGTCGCCGCGTCGAAGCGCGCCGCCTGCTCCGCGACCTTGCGCGCGACGTGCACGGCCTCGCCGGGCGCGACGAGCTGCGAGACGAGCCCGATCTGCTGCGCGCGCTGCGCGTTGAGCGAGCGCCCGGTGAAGAGCAGGTCGCGCACGACGGCGTTGCCGACGTCCCGCGCGAGCCGCGGGATGCCGCCGAACCCGGGCACGAGCCCGAGCCGCAGCTCCGGGAAGCAGAAGCGCGCGGTCTTGTCCGCGACGAGCACGTCGCAGGTGAGCGCGAGCTCGAAGCCGCCGCCGAACACCACCCCGTGCAACGCCGCGACGGTGGTCAGCGGCGTGGTGTCGAGCGCGTCGAAGACGGCGTGGATGCGGTCGAGAAACGCGCGCACCTCGCCGACCGGCGGCGCCCCCGCGCCGCGGCGCGCGACCATGCCCTCGTAGAGCGCGCGCAGATCCGCGCCCGCGCAGAAGCCGCGCGGCACGCTGCTCGCGAAGAGCAGCGCGCGCGCTCCCCCGGCACCGGCGGCGAGATACGCGACGAGGGCCTCGAGCTCGCGCAGCGTCTGCTCGCCGATCTCGTTGCACGAGGCGCCCGGCACCGAGCGGTGCAGCGTGACCTCGAGCGTCGTGCCGACGTGCGCGTACGAGAGCGTCTCTCCGACGAACGGCGCGGTCACGCGTAGAGCTCCTTCACGGCGTCCGCGTAGTGCTTCTCGATGGCCTTGCGGCGCAGCTTCTGGTTCGCGGTGAGCAGCCCGCTCTCGATCGTGAAGGGCGCGGCGGAGACGTGGAAGCGGCGCACGCGCCGGTAGTGCGGCAGCGTCTCGTTCACGCGATCGACCGCGCGCTGCACGTCGTCGGTCGCGACCTTGCCCGTGACGATGGCCGCGAGGTACGGGCGCCCGTGGCCGAGCACGACGCAGTTCTCGGCGCCCGGCAGCTCGGCGAGGAGCTTCGTCTCGATGGGCTCGGGCGCGATGTTGTGCCCCGACTCGGCGACGAGGATGTTGCCGACGCGCCCGATGACCTCGAGGTTGCCGCGCGCGTCGAGGCCGCACTGATCGCCCGTGTGGAACCAGCCGTCCGCGAGCGCGGTGGCCGTCGCCTCGGGCCGCTGCCAGTAGCCGGCGAAGACGTTGGGCCCGCGCACGAGCAGCTCGTCGCCCTCGCCGAGCTTCAGCTCGACGCCGCGGATCGCGGTGCCGACGCGCCCCGCGACCGCGTGCCCAGGCACGTCCATCGTCACGATCGCGGTCGTCTCCGTGAGCCCGTAGACCTGGTAGACGGGGATGCCCAGCGTCTCGAACCAACGCTGCGTGTCCGGGTGCAGCGGCGCGCTCCCGCAGATGAGGCACACGAGATCCGGCCCGATCTGCGCGCGGATCGTCGCGAACACGACGCGACGCGCGAGCGCGAGCGCGGCGCGATCGACGATCGACGCCTCGCCGGCCGCGCTGCGTGCCGCTGCCTGAAGGCCACGCGCATAGAGCGCGCGCACGGGCGCCGGCTTCGTCGCGAGCTTGCCCTCGACGCCCTTCTTGATGCGCTCGAGCAGCGCCGGGACGTTGAGGAAGTAGTGCGGCCGCGCCGTCTTCATCTCCTCGACCAGGTTCTCGAGGCTCGTCGAGACGAGGATCCCGGAGCCGCGGTAGAGCGCCGTCCACAAGACGATCCGCGAGCCCATGAAGCAGAACGGCAGGTAGTGGAAGAGCCGGTCGTTCCCGGCCTGCGCGCCCATCAGCGCGCGCAGCGAGTCGCGCGTGACGGGCAGCATGTGGTCGACGCCCGCGCGCGTGACCATCACGCCCTTCGGCTCGCCGCTCGTGCCCGAGGTGTAGACGATGGTGACGCAGTCGCCGGGCGCGCGCGGCGCGGCGGGCTCGCGCACGGGCTCACCCGCGAAGAGCTCGGCGAAGAGGCACGCGGGCACGCCGGGCAGGTGCGCGGCGAGCGCGGCAGCGAGGGCGTCGGTGCTCGCGACGACGAGCGTCGCGCCCGCGTCGCGCAGCATCCCCGCGAGCTCGGCGGGCTCCTGCCGCGCGTAGAGCGGCACGACGATCGCGCCCTCCGCGAGCAGCGCGACGTCGGCCGCGACCCACTGCGCGGAGTTCGCCGCGAGCAGGCCCACGCGGTCGCCGGGGCGCACGCCGCGCGACCGCAACGCGCCGCGGGCGCGGGCGACGAGTTCGCACAGCGACGTGCCGTCGAAGGGGCGTGGCGTCGGGCCGTGGATCTCGGTGACGTGCGCCTTCGCGGGCTCCTTCGCGAGGACGTCGAGGAAGACCTCGATGAACGACGGTTCAGTCGTCAAGGCTGCGATCCCACGTGCTCGGCGAGCGCCCGCGCGACGGGGCGCGCATCGCCCGTGTTCGTGGGCGTTCCGCGGTACTTCGCGACGAGCGCGGCGACGGCCGGCGGCAGCGGCGGCAGGTGCGCCCACGGGTCGCCCTCGCCCCCGGAGGCGGCGCTGCCAACGCCCGCGCGCACCGGCACTCCGGGGTGCCGCGCGCGCACGAAGTCGACGAGCGTCACGCCCATCTCGCCCATGCGCTCGAGGTTGGTGACCACCGTGCGGCCGATGCCGTCGGCGACCGCGTCCCCATCCGTCCAGAGCCGCCCCAGCACGACGCTGACGCGCTCGGCGAGGTCGGCGTCCTCGACGCCGAGGCAGAGCTCCGGCTGGCCGCGATCGGCCATGAGGTTGCGGATGCGCTCGTCCATCGTCACGCCCGCCGAGGGCACGAGCCCCGGCATCGAGGTGACGATCGCGTGGTAGCGCGACGAGAGCAGCGCGCGGCCCGTGCGCAGCACGCTGACCATCTCGTACATGTCGTGCTCGTCCGAGACGATCACGGGCGGCGCCTCGCGTCCCGCGCGCTCCGCGACGAGCTTCGAGAGCCCCTCGCACGCGCGGCGGTCGAGCTGCTCCATCCCCACGATCACGGGGAAGGCGTCGTGCTCCGCGAGAAACGACGTGATGCCGTCGGCGAGCGCGCCGAGGTAGCGGCGCTGCTTCTCGCGGACCGCGTCGCCGTCCTTGTGGAAGTAGAACGAGTCGTAATGCGACTCGTCGTGCGCCCCGGTGAGCGCCTGCACGACGCCCTTGCTGACGTCGGGTTTCACCGGCCACCAGAAGGGGTTGATCGGACAGACGACGAGCACCGGCGTCTCGCCGTCCCAGCCCGCCGCGCGGAGCACGCGCGCACCGACCTCGGGCCCGGCGGGCTCGAACGTCCACGCGGTGTCGGTGCCGGGCTTGCTGCGCACGCCGAGGTCCGCGAGCACCTCGCCGCTCTCCTTGTTGCGCACGACGATGAGCGCGTCGCGGCAGTAGGTGCGGACGAGGTCCTGCAGTGACGGATCCATCGCGCCGGCTTCACCCCCATAGCCGATGGCGAGCTTGTTCTCGGCAGCCGCGACGCCGAGCGCGCCGACCATCATCGTCGAGAGCGCGTTCGCGAACTTCGACTTGAACATCGAGCCTTCGCACGCGATGACGCCGTGCACGCCGTGCACCTTCTCGTAGAGGAAGGGCGGGAAGAACTGCGGCAGGTGCAGCTGCTCGACGGTGCGGAAATATCCGCGCGAGAGGGCCGGGTCGATGGTGAGCAGCGAGAGCGCGACGTGCTCGTCGCCAAAGAGCCAACGGACCTGCCGGACCATCTCCTCGACGCGCACGTCGGCGCCCGTGTTGCGCGTGCCGCTGTAGCCCGCGAAGAGCAGCCGCAGCGGCTCGCCCGGGCGCCACTGCGCGCCGGGATCGACCGCGTAGCGGCTCGCCGCTGCCTCGATGGTGCTCGCCATCGCGCGCTGCAGGAGCCGGTCGGGATCGAGCTCGCGCCCGGCGACCTCGAGCGCGGCCTTCGCGGCCTTGCCCGCGACCCGCGCGAGCCCGGCGAGGAGCTTGCTGCCCCGCTTCCGCGGGCGCTCCTCCGACGCCTCCGCGCCCCGCCGCGCGAGGCCCGTCGCCTCGGCGGGCGCCTCGTTGCGCTCGGCCTCAGACATGGCCCAGCTCCGCGCCCTGCACCTGCGCCGGCCGCGACGGAAGCGGACGATACGGGTACTCGAAGTCGTGACGCTTCGCCCAGCGGTAGAGCTCCGCGCAGTAGCCCGTGAAGGGCACCGGCGCCTCGCCGAGCTCCGACACGATGCGCTCGTTGTCGAAGACCGTGTCGTACGTGATGTACGGCAGGAAGACGTGCAGCAGCGAGCCGACGAGCGCGACGGCGCTCTTCTTCGGGAAGCGCATCATCAGCTCCGCGGCCGTCGCGAAGGGCTGCTCCGCGGCGCCGACGAAGCGCGGCGGCCGACGCCCGACGGCCCCCGCGAGGGCGCCCGCGATCGTCTCCGCGGACAGCGAGCGCGTCCCCGCCGAGAGGTGGTAGCAGTCGTACTTCGGCGCGTCCTTCATGTGCACGGTCGCGATCGCGCGGCCGACCCAGTCGGCGTTGACGATGTCCTGCCGCGCCTCGGCGCGGACGGGCACGACGGGCAGATCCGCGAGCACGCAGAACGCGCGCACCATGTCGAACTGCGTCGTCTCGGGGCGCGTCGCGTCGCCCATCACGATGCTCGGCCGAAAGATGGTCTTCGGCACGTCCGGCAAGAGCACGTGCGCCATGTGCTCGCAGAACTTCTTCGTGCGGCCGTACGGGTCGTAGTCGGAGCGGTCCCAGTCGATGGCCGCGTCCTCGGTGACGACCTCGCGGTCGCGATGGCCGCACACCGCGACGGTCGAGACGTGCGAATAGCGACGCAGTCCGCCGTGCGTCTTCGCGTCGCGCGCGAGCTCGAGCACCGCGAGCGTCCCGCGCAGGTTGGTGTTGAGGCAGGCCTTCTCGCTCTTGCGGTTCAGCGAGGCCGCGATGTGCAGCACCGAGTCGATGCCGCGCACGGTGCGCTCGTAGACGTCCGGCGCGATGCCGAGGCGCGGCTTCGTCGAGGTGAGATCACCGAGCACGAAGTCCACGCGCGAGAGCGCGTCCCAGAACTCGCGCGGCTCCATGTGGAGCTGCAGAGAGCGCCAGAGCTTGTCCGTCGCCTCGCGCTCGTCGCGCCCGCGCACGAGGAGCGCGACGCGCGTCGCGGGGTGGTCGCGGAGGAGCCGCGTGACGGTGTAACCGCCGAGGTAGCCGGTCGCACCGGTGACGAAGACGTGGCTCACGCGCGCGCCTCGCTGCCCGCGTTCGCGGCGGCGCCGTGCGCGACGTGGCCGTTCGAGATCGCGGCGGACGTCGGCGGCAGCCCGGCCGTCGCACGCGCGAGGCGCAGCGGCGGCTGGGCCGGCGGGTCGTCGGGCACGGTCTTGCCGTTCATCAGCGGCAGGCACCACGTCGCGAGGCCGGGGATCTGCACGTCGAGCCAGTAGGAGCGCCAGTCGAGGTCGCGCAGATCCCACCCGAACTGGGCGCGCTCGGCGGGCACGAGGCGCGCGCTCAGCGCGGTCATGCGGTCGGTGCGGAACACCCAGTCGTGGTCGTGGATGAACGGCTTGAAGAGCGCGAGCATCTGGTCGATGCGGCGGAGCACCGTCTCGAAGCCCGACGCGGCCATGTGGGCGCGCAGCTGCGCGCGCGACACCTGCTGCCCCGCGACGCGTCGCGCGGTCGTGGGCAGCGCCTCGTCGAAGCGCACGTCCTCGAGCCAGGTCCGGAGGCGGCGCGCGTGCTGGCGCAGGCGCGGCACCGAGAGGAGCGAGCCGCTCTCGGCCGGCACGGGCACCGCGTCGAGGTAGCGGAAGAGCAGCTTCTCGAGCTTCGTCGCCTCGGGGCGATCGTGGTACTTGCGCACGCCGAGGCCCGTCAGCTCGACCGCGCGGCCGACGGTGAAGGGGCGCGTGTGCGAGGTCCCGAGCTGCACGACCTCGGGCGCGTCGTCGCCGAGCATCGCGGCGACCATGAGCATCGTGCCCTTCGCGACGTCGTCGACGGGCACCACGTCGAAGCGCGCGTCCGGGCGACACGGGAGCTCGAAGAACGGGCCCGCGAGCAGCCAGACGAGCGGACCGCTGGTGTTGATGCCCTCGTTCCAGCCCGCGAACGGGTAAGCGCGCGCGCACTCGACGATAGCGGGGCGCACGACGCTCGCGCGCACGTCGCTGCGCTCGACGAGCAGTTGCTCCGCGAGCGCCTTCGTCAGCGTGTACGTGTTCGGGAAGGCGAGCTCGCGCGCGTAGTGGCCGCCCGCTTCCGCGCGGATCCGGCGCAGCGCGGCGCCGCGACGCTCGCTCTTGGACTCGACCGCGTCGGCCCGCGCGAGCAGCGTCTCGACCACGCTGGCGACGTCCATCGGCCGACCGTCCGGCGTCGTGCCCGTCGCGCGCTCTTCGGCGATCTCGCCGTCGCGGCACCCCGCGACGAAGCACGTCGAGACGTGCACGAGCCGCGGCACACGCAGGCGCGCGGCGACGTCCGCGACGTGCGCGGCGCCGCGCACGTTCACCTCGACGGCCTCGCGCGGATCGGGCTCGAAGTCGGTGAGCCCCGCGAAATGCACGACGACGTCCACCGTCTTCGCGAGGCGCTCGAGTTCCTGCGGCGCGAGCCCGCAGAGCGGCTGCGAGACGTCGCCCGCGACGACGTCGAGCTTCGCGTCGAGGAACGCGCCGAGCCCCGCGCCATGCGTCGCGCGGAGCGGGCGCAACGCGGGCGCGGTGGCCGCGATCTTCTCGAAGCGGGCGGTCGCCGCGGCGGTCGCGTCGCCCTTCGCGCGGCGCGGCGGGCGCACGAGCACCGACACGCGCCCGACGCCCGGCACGAGGTCGAGCAGCATGCCGAGCCACACCTTGCCGAGGAAGCCCGTCACGCCGGTGACGAGCACGTGCCTGCCCGCGAAGGCCGCGTGCACCGAGAGCGCGCCGGACGCACCGGCGGGCCGGGGATTCGAGCGCTCGAGCGCGTCCATCTGCTCCTCCTTCACGCTTCCACCACGGGCCAACCGTTGTCGCGGGCGAGCCGCCGCAGCGCGCGGTCCGGCGTCACCGCGCACGCATGCCCCACTGCCGAGAGCAGCAGGCCGTCGTCGCCGCTCGCGCCGTAGACGAACGAGCGCTCGAGGTCGATGCCGCGCTCCTTCGCGAACGCGCGCACCCAGGTGCCGCCGACGGCGCCACCGACGATCGGATCCGCGAGGCGCCCCGTCGCGCGGCCCTCGGCGTTGAGCTCGGCGCGGTTGGCGACGAGGTCCGCCGCGGGCACGCCGAGCGCGCGCGCGAGCGGCCCGACCACGACGTCGAGCGAGTCGCTCACGAGCACGATGCGGTGCTTGCGGGCGCGCGACTCGGCGATGAGCTGCCGCGCGAGGTCTTTGATCTCCGGCACGAGGTAGCGGTCGCCGTACTCCTCGCCGAGCACCGCGAGCCGGTCCTCGCTCATGCCGCGCAGGCCCATCCACGCGACGCGCGCCGCGAGCGTCCGGTCGCCGCCGAGCGCGAGGGGCAGCGAGGCCGCGACGCCGCCGAGCCGGAGGATCCGATCGCGCACGTGCTGCGCGTTGCCGACGAGATAGGCCGCCGCCGCGAGGGCCGGACGGCCGACGATGGCGCCTTCGACCCGATAGAAAGCCGCTGTGTCCATGGGCGCGAACGGCTAGCACGGAACTAGACTGGCGTGTCAGTCCTTTCGACCTGCGGGTGGAACGATCCTGCTCCCGCCTCGCGGCAGTGCGCGACGAACGGCCAGAAAACCCAGCAAAAACGGTTCAGGGCGCGTGGCGCACGAGCGTGACGAACCACACGTCGGGCGCCGACTCGGCCGGACGGCGATCGGCGACCCGGAACGCAGCGCGATCGAAGGCCGGGAAGCGCACGTCGCCCGGCACGTCGCGGTCGAGCTCGGTGAGGTGCAACGTCGTCGCGCGGGGGAGCGCCTCCGCGTAGAGCGCCGCGCCCCCGATGACGAAGGGCTCCGGGTCCGTCGCGCGCGCGGCGTCGAGCGCGGCCTCGAGCGAGGGGAACACCTCGACGCCCGGCGGCGCGGCCGCGAGCGTGCGCGAGACGACGAGGTTGCGGCGCTCGGGCAGCGCGCGGCCGATCGACGCGAAGGTGCGCCGGCCCATGACGATCGCGTGGCCGCGCGTGAGGCGCTTGAAGTGCCGCAGGTCCTCGGGCAGGTGCCACGGCAGCGCGCCGTCGCGGCCGATGACGCCGTCGCGCGCAACCGCGGCGATGAGCGAGAGGGGCGAGAGCGCGGCCGTCATGCGCGGCGAGCGTGACACGGGCGCCGACGACCCGCCGCGACGCGCTACCCTCGCGCGATGCGCCACGCCACGCTCCCCGCCCCGCTACCTGCTGCGCACGCGCTCCGCGCCATCGTCCCCGCGCTCACGCTCGCGCTCGGGCTCCTCGCGGCGCCGTCGCGCGTGGACGCGCAGGCCGCCCTGCCGGTCGCCGTCGAGGTGAGCGAGCTCGTCGATCTCGAGCGCGCGCAGCCGACCTTCACGGTGTCGGTCAGCGCCGACGTGCGGGGCATGCGCCTCGTCGCGCGCGAGGGCGGTCGCGCCGTGCTCACGCGCCCGCTCGGGACCGTGCGCGGCGGCACGACGAAGGTGCTGCCCTTCCGCCTCACGCCGGGCGTGCACCCGCTGCGCGTCGAGGTCTCGGGGCAGACGGCCGAGGGCCGCGCGAGCCTCTCCTTCGAGACGACCGTGACCGCGACGCGGGGCTTGCAGATCCTGCTCCGCAAGGCGGACGTCGACCTCGAGGCGCGCACGCTCCGCTTCACGCTCACCAACCCCGCCGGGCGCGCGCTGCTCACGATCACCGACGCCGCCGGCAGCCTGCTGCACACGGCGACGACCGACCTGCAGGGCGCGCCGCCGCGCAGCCCGCTCACGCTCGCGTGGCCCGCGCTCGCGCGCGCGGCGGGCAGGCTCACGGTGCGCGCCTTCGACACCTCCGAGTCGTGGACGGAGATGGAGATCGTGCCCTTCAGCGTCGACATTCCGCACGACGACGTGGTCTTCGAGACCGCGAGCGACCTCGTGCGTCCCGGCGAAGAGCCGAAGCTCGAGGCCGCCTACCAGCGCATCCTCGCGGCCGTCCGCCAGCACGGCGCGGATCTGCAGGCGAAGCTCTACGTGCTCGGCCACACCGACACCGTCGGCAGCCCGGCGGACAACGCGCGCCTCTCCGAGCGGCGCGCGCTCGCCATCGCGCGCTGGTTCCGGCGGCGCGGCGGCCTGACCATCCCCGTCCTCGCGCGCGGGCTCGGTGAGTCGTCGCTCGCGGTGCCGACGCCGGACGACACCGCCGAGGCGCGCAACCGCCGCGCGCAGTACATCGTCGGGGCGCAGGCGCCGATCGCGGGCGCGTTCCAGTCGGTGAACTGAGCGGCGCGCGCTTCGCCTACACGCTGACGTCCGCCTTGATGCGCGGGTGCGGATCGTAGCCCTCGAGCGCGAAGTGCTCGAAGCGGAAGTCGACGAGGTCGCGCACCGAAGGGTCGAGGCGCATGCGCGGCAGCGGACGCGGCGCGCGCGTGAGCTGCAAGCGCGCCTGCTCCACGTGGTTCTTGTAGAGGTGCACGTCGCCGAAGGTGTGGACGAACTCGTGCGGCACGAGGCCGGTGACGTGCGCGATCATCTGCGTGAGCAGCGCGTAGCTCGCGATGTTGAAGGGCACGCCGAGGAAGACGTCGGCCGAGCGCTGGTAGAGCTGACAGCTCAGCGCGCCATCCTGCACGTAGAGCTGGAAGAGCGTGTGGCAGGGCGGGAGCGCGACCTCGTCGGCCTCGCGCGGATTCCAGCCGGTCACGAGCAGGCGCCGGCTGCTCGGGTTCGTCCGGATCTGATCGACGATGCGCGCGATCTGGTCGACGCCGTCGCGCTCGTAGGTGCCATCCGCGCGGCGCGTCGCGCCGAAGTTGCGCCACTGGTGCCCGTACACGGGGCCGAGCTCGCCGGGCGCGCGACCGAAGCGCGCCGTCTGCGCGGGCGTCGCCCACTCGTCCCAGATCCGCACGCCCTCGGCCTGGAGCGACGCGACGTTCGTCTCGCCGCGCAGGAACCACAGCAGCTCGTGGACGATCGATTTGACGTGCAACTTCTTCGTCGTGAGGAGCGGGAAGCCCTCGCGCAGATCGAAGCGGAGCTGCGCGCCGAAGAGCCCGAGGGTGCCCGTGCCGGTGCGGTCGCTGCGCTCGCGGCCATGCTCGAGCAGCGACGCGAGCAGCGCGTGGTACTGCCGCACGGTCAGGGGCCCGCGGGCGAAGGCACGTCGGCGGCCGCGGGCGCTGCGCCCTGCGTGAGCCGGTAGCGGTGGCCCGCCGGGAGCGTGAACGTCTCGGTGGTGAGCGCCGCGTCGGGCCAGCGCACGGTGATCGTCGCCTCGCACGCGGTGCCGAGGCTCGCGTGCACGACGAGGTCGTCCTGCATGCCGTAGTGCCCGTGACCGCCGCCGACGTCGAACGTCTGCGTGACGCCGCCCGCGGTCACGCGGACGCGCGCGCCGATCGCGCTGCGGTTCGTGCCCGCGGCGCCGACGAGCGCGAGCTGCACGAAGTTCTGCGGGGGCGAGACGTTCTCGAAGTAGCGGACCTGCGTCGTCGCGTAGCAGTCGTCGGGCGCGGAGGCGTCGCAGCGCGAGCGCGAGTGGCCGACGACGACGTCGAGGTCGCCGTCGCGATCGAAGTCCGCGACCGCGACGCCGTGGCTGCGGTGGTGATCGATGCCGAGCTCGATCGGCACGGCCGCGAATTGTCCGCCCCCGCCCTGGTGGAAGAGCATGCCGTGGTTGCCCGCGTAGTCGGAGCCGCCGAGGTAGAAGTCGCGGCGCGCGTCGCCATCGAAGTCGAACGCGGCCGCCGTCATGATGCCCTCGTCCCACGACGCCCCGGGGTGCGGCACATCCCAGCCCTGCGCGGCGCGGCCCGGCCGCTCGAAGCGCGCCTCGGGCTCGCCCGTGTTGAGCAGCCACTCGGCGCGGTCGGCGCCGGTGCCGGCCCACCAGTGCTGGATCTCCGTGGTGAGAAGATCGATGTCGCCGTCGTTGTCGATGTCCGCGCAGACCGTCGTGCCCGAGTTGCCGCCGAGCCGGAACGCCTCGCGATCCTGCTCGTGCGTCCAGTTCGGGGGACACGAGCTGATGGCCGGCGCGGGCACCGTCGCGCAGCCATCCGCCGTGCGGTTCGCCTGACAGAAGCAGCGCGCGAACTGGTTGTCGGTCCACTCGCGAACACCATCGTAAGCGTATCCAGAGGACACGCTCCGGTTCGTGAAGGAGAGCGCTCCGTCGCCCGCGCGCACGCCCTGGAAGAGCAGGTTCGGCGCGCGGCCGTAGCTCGCGGCGAGCAACTCCGTCGTGCCGTCTCCGTCGAGATCGCACGCGGCGGACGACCACGAGCGCGCGTGTCCGCGCCCCTCGTTGATGCCGGCGAACGAGCGCCACGACTGCGTCGTGAGCCCCGACGCCGCGGTGATGTCCGCGAAGAAACCCGCGCCGTCGCCGCGGAAGAGCCGCGACTGCGCGCCCGGCTGCGAGCCGCCGTTCTGCGCGACCCAGAGGTCGAGTTGTCCGTCGCGGTCGGCGTCGACGAAGGACGCGCCCGCGGGCGTGTCCGCGCCCATCAGACGCAGCTCGCCCGCCTCCGGGCCGAGCACGAAGCGGCCCGCGCCGTCGTTGAGCAACAGCTCGCTCGTCTCGCCGAGCACGGCGGCGACGTCGGTGCGGTTGACGCCCTGGTACACGTCGAGGTCGCCGTCGTTGTCGACGTCGCCGAAGGCCCACACCTCACCGGGGCGCCCGACGCCCGGCCCCTGCGGGAGGCGCGGCGTGCGGATGCCGGACGCCTCGGTGACGTCCTCGAAGGTGCCGTCGCCGCGGTTGCGGAGCAGCCACGTCACGCGCGTGCCCATCGCGACGTCGTCGTGCCCCGTGCCGCCCGCGCGGATCGCGAGGTCCGCGAAGCCGTCGCCGTCGAAGTCGACGGCGTTGATGCGCTGGCCGAGCGCGCCCGCCGCGAGGAGCCCGCTCGCCTCCGTGGCGTCGCGGAAGGTGGGACGTATTCCGTCCCAGCCCGTCGCAGCGGGGTCGCAGACCGCCACGGGCGCGCAGGCCCCGACGGCGGCGTCGCACGCGTAGCCCGCTTCGCACGTGACGGCGGCGCACGGATCGGGCGGCGGGCCGCTCCCGTCATCGTCGCCGCACGCGGAGAGCGCGAGCGCGGCGAGCAGGAGTGTCGAGCGAGACGAGCGCAGAGCGGCGGATCGCGAGGGCAGGACGCGGAACATCGCGCGACGATATCACCGCCGCGCGCGATCACCGCCGACGGGGCACGCGCCGCTCAGCGCACGAGCGGAAGCCGCCGCTTCGCCGCGCCTTCGCGCTGCGGGACGAGCGAGGCCGCGAGCGCGTCGTACACGGGCGCGCCGTCCGCGCCGACGCGGCCGAAGGTGAGCACGCCCGTCGGGCACGCCTGCACGCACGCCGAGCAGCGCACGCACTGTGGGTCTTCCATGGGCGCGCCGCGGCTCGCGAAGCCCATCACGTCGATGCCTTGGTGGCACGTCGCGGTGCAGGCGCCGCAGGAGATGCACTTCTTCTTGTCGGCGAAGATGCGGAAGCGGCTGAAGCGCGCGTAGAGATGCATCAGCGCGGCGAGCGGGCACGCGAAGCGGCACCAGACGCGCCCGGAGACGTGGACGTAGAGGCCGACGCCGACGATGCCCGCGAGGAAGACGTCGACGAAGTGGTAGTAGTCGAGCGGTACGCCGAGGACGTCGAAGTCGGTGAGCAGCGTCTGGAAGAGCGCGGCGGCGCGGCGACCGAGCGCGGTCGCGGGCCACGTCCACGCGACGACGCGCAGCGCGAAGAGCCCGGTGACCACCGCGAGCAGGGCCTGGCCGACCATGTTCAGGCGATTCCAGAAGGGGCCATGCGGCATCTTCTCGCGGTGCGCGTCGCCGAGCGTCTCCGCCAGCGCGCCGCAGGAGCAGATGAAGCCGCAGTACGCGCCCTTCCCCCAGCGCCAGACGATCAGCGGGATGACGACGAAGGTCTGCACGCCGCCGATCGCGAGCCACCAGCCGAGCGGCTGCGCGGTGAAGAAATTCCAGAGAAAGAGCGGCCACGCGAGGACGAAGCCGAACGCGCGCCAGTACTCGCGCCCGTGCGGGTCCCAACTCACGGCGGGGAAGAGCTGATCGGCGACGTATCGACCGACGCCATCTTCAAAGATGCCATTGTGTCCGAGCCACGGGAGCAGCAGGTACGGCAGCAGGAAGAGCGGGACGACCTGCACCGCCATGAGGGTGAGCGTCTGCGCCTTTACATAGGGCGTGCGGCGGCGGCGCATGCGGCGGAGGCCGAACGCGACGACGGCCGCCGTGTAGGCGAGCGAGTAGTGGAAGCCGGGCTGACCGAGCGAGATGCGCAGCGTGCCGAGGAGCGTCGCGGGATCGTCGCCGAGCGCGCCGAGCGCCGCGGGCAGGCCGAAGGGGAACCAGCCGCGCGTCTCGAAGAAGCGCGTCACCGCGCCGCCGCTCTTCCACGTGTAGACGAGCGTGCACAGCGCGAGCGCGAAGGCGAGCGTGAGCCACGTCGCGGGGCGCCACTCGCCGCGGATCGGCACGCCCGAGCGGCGGAAGAAGTCGAGCGGCGCCTCCCGCCCGATCATCACGAGGACGGCGTCGTTCGCGATCGACGCCGCCGCGCCGTCGGGCCCGACGAGCGTCACGGAGTGCGTGTCGATCGCGCGCACCGTCGTTCCCGCGCGCACATGCAGCGTGGGGCGCGGAGCCTCGCCCTCGGACGACGCACGGGCGACGAGCGCCGCGAGCCGCGCGAGGTTCTCGGGCTTCGGGCGCGTGAGCGACGCGCCGCGGTGGGCGAGCGTGACGCGGGCGCCGGCCTCGGCGAGCGCCGCCGTCGCCTCCACGGCGCTGTCGCCGCCGCCGACGACGAGCACGTCGCGACCCGCGAAATCGGCCGGATCGTGCAGGCGATGCGAGACGCCCGCGCGCGTCTCGCCGGGCACGCCGAGCGTGCGGTGATCGCCGCTCCGGCCGAGCGCGACGATCACGCGGTGCGCGCTCACGTGCGCCGGGCCGTCGTCGCCCTGCGCGTTCACGACGAGCACGCCGACGCGGTGGTCGACGTGCGAGACCCGCGCGACGGGTCGGCACGAGCCCCGCCTCGGCGCGCTGCGCCTCGAGGTCCGCGAGCAGCCCCTCGCGCGACACGGCCTCGAGCGACACGCCCCCCGCGGGCGCGAAGTCGTTCGGGTACGTGTAGATGGGCTTTTTGAGGGGGAAATCCGCGATCGTCGCGAAGGGCGCGCGCGCCTCGAGCCACGCGACCTCGAGCCCCGCCTTCCGCGCCTCGAGCGCCGCCGCGAGCCCCGACACGCCCGCGCCGAGGATCGCCACGTCGACGACGCCGGGCGTCTTCCCGCGGCGCGCCATGAAGTCGGGCTCCGCGAGGATGGCCTGCACCGCGCGCGCCCCGGAATCGGCTGCGAACTTCAGAAGAGGCACGCCTGTGAGATCGCCGACGACGCGCAGGCCCGGGATGCGCGTGGTGCCGTCCGGCGCCACCTCAGGCAGCGCCTCCACCGTGCCCGCCGGCCAGCGCCCGTGCAGCCAATCGAAGTAGCCCATGAATCACCCTTCAGTCGCCGGGCCCGCGCGGGCGCCCGCGACGCGTGACGGGCCTGCTCAGCCCGCGGGGATCGCGGCGGTCAGCTCGTGCAGGTCGCGCTCGGCGGCGTCGCGGATGCGCTGCGCGAACTCGGCGCGCAGCATGACCTTGGTCTGCGCGAAGGCGCGATCGGGCAGCTGCGCGAGCAGGCGCGCCTCGGCGAGCGCGTTCGCCTCGAGCTCGGCCGCTGGCACCACGCGATCGACCATGCCGCGCGCGAGGGCGGCCTCGGGCGCGTAGAGCTCGCCGCGGAGCACCGCGCCCGTCCACGAGGTCGGCGGCATCGTCGCCTTCGCGAGCTCGCAGCCGAAGGTCGGCAGCGGGATCCCGATCGCGACCTCGCGCAGCCCGATCTGGAACGCGCCCTCGGCCATCACGCGGAAGTCGCTCGCGAGCGCGAGGATCGCGCCGCCTGCGATGGCGTGACCGCCGATCGCCGCGACGACGGGCCGCGGGAACAGGAAGAGCCGCAGCATCAGCTCCTGATACGAGCGCACGAAGTCGATGAGCGCGTCGCGCCCGAGCGTCGGCAACACCTTGAGGTCGAGCCCGGCGCAGAAGCGACCCGCGCGGCCCTCGAGGAGCACCGAGCCCGCGCCCTGCTCCGCCGCGTCGAGCGCGGCCGCGAGCTCCGCGACCCAGCGCGCCTCGATCGTGTTCGCCTTCCCGTCGTCGAGCCGCACGCGCAGCACGCGCCCGTCCATCGTCGTGTGGAGCTTGTCCGCCATGGCGCGGAGCATCGGGGCGCGCCCCGCCGCGCGCAAGGGGAACCGCGCGGCGGCGACGTGCACGAGCCCGATGCGAGGCGCGCGAGGCGGAGGGCCGCGCGTCGGCCATGCGTGTAAGCTGCGCGCGCGATGCCGAACTCGGGACGCGAGTGGATGATCTACGGCGCGAGCGGGTACACGGGGCTGCTCCTCGCCGAGCGCGCGGCCGAGCAGGGCCAGAAGCCCGTGCTCGCGGGGCGTGACGCGCTGAAGCTCCGCCCCATCGCCGGGCGCCTGGGGCTGCCCTTTCGCGCGTTCCCGCTCGACGACGCGCACGCCGTGCGCGAGGGCGTCGCGGGGATGGGGCTCGTGCTGCACTGCGCGGGGCCGTTCTCGGCGACGAGCCGCCCGATGCTCGACGCCTGCCTCGCCGAGCGCGCGCACTACCTCGACATCACGGGGGAGATCGACGTCTTCGAGGCCTGCTACGCGCGCGACGACGAGGCGAAGGCGCGCGGCGTCGTCGTGATGCCCGGTGTCGGCTTCGACGTGGTGCCGACGGACTGCCTCGCAGCCCTGCTCGCGGCCCGCCTGCCCGGCGCGACGCGGCTCGAGCTGGGGATCGCGGCCGAGGTGAAGGTCAGCCAGGGCACCGCGAAGAGCGCGCTCGAGTCGCTGCCGCGCGGCACGCTCGCGCGGCGCGGCGGACGCATCACGCCGATCGCGCCGCTCGTCCGCACGATCGACTTCGACGGCGCGCCCCGCAAGGCGATGGCGGCCGCGTGGGGCGACGTCGCGAGCGCGTGGCGCACGACGGGCATCCCCGACATCACCGTGTACATGACCTTCCCGCCCGCGGTCATCGCGGCGGCGCGCGCGCTCCGGTTCGCGCTGCCCGCGCTGGGCGCGGCGCCGGTGCAGCGTGCGCTGCGCAAGCTGGTCGAGGAGCGCGTGAGCCCGCCCTCCGCCGAGGACCGCGAGCGCGGCCGCTCGCTCGTCTGGGGCCGCGTCGAAGACGGCGCGGGCCGCAGCCTCGAAGGCACGCTGCGCTGCGGCGAGGGCTACGCCTTCACCGTCGCGTCCGCCCTCGCGATCGTCGCCAAGGTCCGCGCGGGGGCCGTCACCGCGGGCGCGACGACGCCGGCGCACGCGCTCGGCGGCGACTTCGTGCGGACGCTCCCGGACGTCACCGTCGCCCTCCCGGGCGCTTGAGCGAGCGAGGCGCACGATGCTCACCGACACATCCCCTCCGACCGGCATCGACGCGGCCCGCGCCGTGCGCGCCGGCGAGGAGATCGACGCCGATCGCCTCGCCGCGTGGCTCGACGCACACCTGCCCGGCGGGCTCGCGACGCCGCTCGCGATCACGCAGTTCCCCGCGGGCCACTCGAACCTCACCTACCTGCTCACCGCCGGCGATCGCGAGCTCGTGCTGCGCCGCCCGCCCTTCGGCAGCCGCGTGAAGACCGCGCACGACATGGGCCGCGAGGTGCGCATCCTCGGCCCGCTGAGCGCCGTCTACCCGAAGGCGCCGCGCCCGCTCGCGCACTGCGACGACGACGCCGTGATCGGCGCGCCCTTCTACGTC
The DNA here is from genome assembly GCA_964202905.1 of Polyangiales bacterium. Lineage (GTDB taxonomy): Bacteria > Myxococcota_A > Polyangia > Polyangiales > JADJQN01 > CAIUAC01. The sequence continues at coordinate 169,435 of CAXNJO010000006.1, read as the reverse complement.
ATGGAGCGCCTCCGCGGGCGCATCCTGCGCCGCACGCCGCCGCGCGACGCGCCCTTCACGCCCGAGATCGCGCGCGCATTGTCGGAGGCGTTCGTGGACGAGCTCGCGGCGCTGCACGCGATCGACTGGCGCGCCGCGGGGCTCGCCGAGATCGGGCGCCCCGAGGGCTACGTGGCGCGACAGATCACGGGCTGGCGCAAGCGCTGGGAGGACGCGAAGACGGACGACGTGCCGCTGGTCGAGCGCGTCGCCGCGTGGCTCGAGGCCGAGCGGCCCGGCGAGCGCGGCGCGGTGCTCGTCCACAACGACTTCAAGTACGACAACGTCGTGCTCGATCCGGGCGACCTCACGCGCATCGTCGGCGTGCTCGACTGGGAGATGTCGACGATCGGCGATCCGCTGATGGATCTCGGCGTCGCGCTCGGCTACTGGCTCGAAGAAGGCGACGACCCGCGTCTCGTCGCGCTGCCGTTCGGCCCGACGAACACGCCCGGCTCGCTGACGCGCCGCGCGCTCGCCGCGCGCTACGCCGAACGCACGGGGCGCGACACGTCCAACGTCTTGTATTACTTCGTGTTTGCGCTGTTCAAGACGGCCGTCGTGCTCCAGCAGATCTACGCCCGCTACAAGCAGGGCCTCACGCGCGACGAGCGCTTCGCCGCGCTCGGGATGGCCGTCGCCGTGCTCGGCGAGGTCGCGGCCGACGCCCTCGACCGCGGGAACCTCGGCCGGTGAGCGGCCCCCTGCACGACGCGCCGGGACCGCGCGCCCGGCGCCCCGAGGTGCTCGCGCCCGCGGGCGATCGGCGCTCGCTCGCCGCGGCCCTCGCGGCCGGCGCGGACGCCGTGTACCTCGGGCTCGACGAGGGCTTCAACGCCCGCGCGCGCGCCGAGAACTTCTCGCTCGCGACGCTCCCCGAGGTCGCCCGCGAGGTGCACCGCGCGGGCGCGCGGCTCTACGTCACGCTGAACACGCTGGTCTTCGAGCCGGAGCTCGAGCACGTCGAGCGCGTCATCCGCGGCGTCGCCGCGGCGGGCGCGGACGCGCTGATCGTGCAGGACTTCGCGGTCGCGCTGCTCGCGCGCGCGATCTGCCCCGCGCTCGCGCTGCACGCGAGCACGCAGATGACCATCTCGAGCGCGGAGGGCGCGGAGGTCGCGCGCTCGCTCGGGATCACGCGCGTCGTCGTGCCGCGCGAGCTCTCGGTCGCGGAGATCCGGCGGTTCGCGGCCGAGACGAGCGTCGAGCTCGAGGTCTTCATCCATGGCGCGCTCTGCGTCTCGTGGAGCGGTCAGTGCCTCACGAGCGAGTCGTGGGGCGGCCGCAGCGCGAACCGCGGTCAATGCGCGCAGTCGTGTCGCCTGCCCTACGCGCTCGTCGTCGATGGCGCGGAGCGCGACCTCGGGGACGTGCGCTACCTGCTCAGCCCGAGCGATCTCGCGGGTGTGCGCGCGGTGCCGGAGCTGATGGCGATCGGCGTCCACGGCCTGAAGATCGAGGGCCGCCAGAAGGGGCCCGCCTACGTCGCGACGAGCGTGGGCGGCTACCGGCGCTGGGTCGATGCGCTCGACGCCGCCGGTGGCGCCGCCGACGACGACGCGGTCGCGCAGCTCGCGACGGACCTCGGCGAGATGCGCCTCAGCTACGCGCGCGGTCTCGGCGACGGCTTCCTCGCGGGCAACGATCACCAGAGCCTCGTCGAGGGGCGCGCGCCCAAGCACCGCGGCGCGTACCTCGGCCGCGTGCGCGAGGTCGGGCCGCACGAGGTCGTCGTCGTGCGCGACCCGCTCGCGGCGCGCACGGCGCTCGGCGTCGTCTCCTCGCCGCTGCCCGCGCTCGGCGGCAGCACCGAGGCGGCGACGGGCGCGGCCGAGGCCCCGCTCGCGCTGCGTGCGGGCATGGGCGTGGTGTTCGACGACGGCGCCCCGGAGTCGGACGAAGAGGGCGGCCCGGTCTTCGCGGTCGAGCGCCGCGTCTTGTCGCGCGGCCGCGAGGCGCTCGCGCTGCGCTTCGGCACGCCGGGCCCGGATCTCTCGCGCGTCGCCCCCGGGCAGCGCGTGTGGGTCACGAAGGACCCGGCGATCGCCGCGCGGACGGAGCGGCTGCTCGAGCGCGGCCTGCCCGCGGGCCGCATCGCCCTCGCGCTCGCGGTGTCCGGTCGCGAAGGCGCGCCGCTGCGGCTCGAGGCGCGGGCGGGCGGGCACGCGACGCACGCCGAGACGACGTCGCCGCTCTGCGCCGCGCGCGGCGCGGGGCTCGACGCGGCCACGCTGCGGGAGAAGCTCGGCGCGGTCGGGGGCACGCCCTTCCGGCTCGCGGCGCTCGACGTCGATGCGCTCGCGCCCGGCCTGCACGTGCCGGTCTCGGAATTGAAGGCCCTGCGGCGCGCCGCGCTCGAGGCGCTCGAGGCGCAGGTGCTGCGCGGCCCCGCTCGCGCGGTCGCGTCGGAGAGCGTGCTCCCGCACGTCCGCGATCTCGCGCGCGCGAAGCTCGAGGCGCTCCCGCCCCTCGCGACGGTCGAGGCCGCGGCCCCCCCATCGCCGCGGCTCCTCGCGCTCTGCCGCACGGACGCGCAGCTCGACGCCGTGATCGCCGCCGGGCTCCCCGAGGTCGAGCTCGATTGGATGGAGCTCGTCGGGCTCGCGCGCGCCGTCGAGCGGGCGCGCGCCGCGGGCCTCCGCGTGACGCTCGCGACGGTGCGCGTGCAGAAACCCGGCGAGGAGGGCTACGACGCGCGCCTCGCGCGCCTCGCGCCGGACGCCGTGCTCGTGCGGCACTGGGGCGCGCTCACCGCGTTCGCGCGGGGCACCCCGGGCTCGGTCTCCCCCGCGCTGCACGGCGATTTCTCGCTGAACGTCACGAACGGCCTCACGGCCGCGCACGTGCTCTCGCTCGGCCTCGCGTCGTTCACCGCGGCGCACGACCTCGACGCCGCGCAGCTCCACGCGCTGCTCCGGGCGACGGATCCCGCGCGCGTCACGGTCGCGCTCCACCACCACGTGCCGACGTTCCACACCGAGCACTGCGTCTACGCGCACCTGCTCTCCGAGGGCCGCGACTTCCGCACCTGCGGGCGCCCGTGCGAGACGCACGCCGTGTCGCTGCGCGATCGCACCGGGGACGCGCACCCCGTGATCGTCGACGTGGGCTGCCGCAACACCGTGTTCAACGCGCGCGCGCAGAGCGCCGCCGCGCTCGTCCCCGGCCTGCTCGCGCGCGGCGTGCAGCGCTTCCGCGTCGAGCTCGTCCGCGAGACCGAGGCCGAGACGCGCGAGGTGCTCGCCGCCTACGCGGATCTGCTCGCGGGGCGCATCGATCCGGCGGAGACCGTGCGGCGCGTGGGCGCGCACGAGCAGTTCGGCGTGACGCGCGGCACGATGCGCGTGCTCGGCTGACCGGGCGCGGCGAGGCAGCGCACGCACGCGCGACCCGCGCAGCGCGCCTCAGCGGAGCGCGAGCCAGAGTGCGAGGCCGACGAGCGCGGCGCCCAGCAAGAGGCCCGCAACCCCGCGATGTCGCCCGGTTTCCTGCGCGGACGTGACGCGGGCAGCGGCGATCTGCAGGGTCGCCTCGGACGACGCCGGCGGCGCCGCCAGCGGTGCGCGACGCCGCCCGTCACCGGGCCGCGTCTCGGGGATCGGCTCGTCCGCGACGGCGACGACCGGCGCGACGAACCGGTCCGCGCCGGCCCCCGCGACGACGCGTCCAGTGTCGCCAACGGGGTCGAGGTCGACGTCGACGTCCTCGGCGCCCGCGGGCCCGGGCAGCGCGTCGAGCAGCGCATCGACGGCGTCCGGCGTCCGCGTCACCAGCCCGTCGACCGCCGCCGCGATCCGCGCCGAGTACACCGCCGCGCCGCTCGACGCGAGCCAGGCCTCGAGCGCCTCCTGCATCGCGAGGGCCGTCGGGAAGCGCGCCTCCGGCTCTTTGGCGAGCGCGCGCAGCACGATGGCGTCGAGGGCCTCCGGGATGCGCGGATCGGCGGCGCGCGGCGAGGCGGGCGGCTCGTGCAGCACCGCGGTCATGGTCGCGTACTCGCTCTCGCGCGCGTAGAGCGGCGTGCGCGTGAGCGCTTCGTAGAGGCAGATGCCGAGCGCGAACACGTCGGCCCGCGGGTCCGCGACCGCGCCGCGACATTGCTCGGGGGCCATGTACGCGAACTTGCCCTTCACGATGCCCGGGCACGTGCGCGTCGCGTGCGAGCGCGCCTTCGCGACGCCGAAGTCGAGCAGCTTCACGCGGCCATCGCGCCCGACCATGATGTTCGAGGGGCTGACGTCGCGGTGCACGACGTGCAGCGGCGCGCCGTCCGCGTCGTGCGCGCCGTGCGCGTGGTGGAGCGCCTCGGCGATGAGCGAGACGATCCGCGCGATCACCGCGGGGGGCAGCGCCCCGCCCGCGCGCGCGAGCGCGATGATCTGCGCGAGCGAGCGCCCGTCCACGTACTCCATCGCGAGGAAGGGCCCGTCCTCACCGTGGCCCGCGTCGAAGGACGCGCAGATCTGCGGGTGTTGCAGCTGCAACGCGACGCGCGCCTCATCGAGGAACATCGCGACGAAGGCCGCGTCGTCGGCGACGTGGGGCAGCACGCGCTTGAGCACCACGAGGCGCGAGGCGCCGACCGCGAGCGGCTCGCGCGCGAGGAAGACCTCCGCCATCCCGCCGTACGCGAGGCGACGCACCACCTCGTACCGCCCGATGTGCGCGACTCCGGCGGCCGACGCGGCCGCCACCGGGCTCGCCGACGCGGGGCCTGCCGACGCGGTGCCCGCCGACGCGGGATCCGCCGACGCGGTGCCCGCCGACGCCCCCCCCGCGGACACGGGCGCGGCACGCGCTGCCTCCGCCCGCGCGCCTCCCGCAGGCGCTGGCTCGGCCCGCGCGGGACCGGCGTGCGCGCGCGCGACGGCACGCGGCGAGGCCGCCGCAGCGGACGGCGCGCGCGGCGGTTTGCGGATCGCGCCGGCGAAGGTCGTCGTCTCGTCCTCGAACTCCTCAGCGAACGTCGACGAGCCCGCGGCGGCGGACTCCGCAGACGCGACGATCGCCGCGAAGACCTCACCCGACATGCGCTGCGTGTGCTCGGGCTCGGTCTCCGAATCGACGTCGTGCGCGGCCTCCGCAGCCTCCTCGGCGGCCTCGGCCGCGATCGCCGCCTCGAGCAACGCGCGCATCCCCGACGACGGGTTCGTCGAGGCGGCCGGCGGCGCGGGCGCGGGCGGCATCCGGCGGGGCTCGGGGGGCGCGGACACGCGGCCGACTATACCCGACTCGCCACGCGCGACGGCATCCACGGTGCCGCCGGCGACGCCCCGCACGGGCCATCGCGCCGAAACACGGCCGAAATACCGACAGATCGGGGCGATTCGGCGTTGATCCCGCGCGCGCGCTCCGCGTAGGCTCGGCCCCGCGCATGAAGCTCGACGGCTACGACACGGGCGGCTTCTACGACGAGATGTTCCACGCGGACGGCACGCCGCGCCCCGCGAGCGCCCTGCTCGCGCAGCGGCTCACGGCGCTCCCGCTCGACGAGCTGCAGCGGAGGCGACAGGCGGCCGAGCGCGCGCTGCTGACGATGGGGATCACCTTCAACGTGTACGGCGACGCGGCCGGCACGGAGAAGATCTTCCCCTTCGACATCGTGCCGCGCATCGTCGACGCGGCCGACTTCGCGCCCATCGAGCGCGGCCTCGCGCAGCGCATCCGCGCGCTCAACCTGTTCATCGACGACGTCTACCACGAGCAGAAGATCGTCCGCGACGGCGTCGTCCCGCGCGACGTGCTCGAGACGAGCAAGGGCTTTCTCCCGCAGTGCGTGGGCCTCGCGCCGCCGCGCGGGATCTGGTGCCACGTCACGGGCACCGACCTCGTCCGCGACGGCGACGGCACGTTCCTCGTGCTCGAGGACAACCTGCGCTGTCCGAGCGGCGTCTCGTACGTCCTCGAGAACCGCAGCGTGATGAAGCGGACGCTGCCGCAGGTCTTCGAGGCCTCGCGCGTGCGGCCCGTCGACGCGTACCCCTCGCGTCTGCTCGAGACGCTGCAGCAGGTGCGCCCGCGCGGCGTCGAGTCGCCGACGGTCGTGCTGCTCACGCCCGGCAGCTACAACTCCGCGTACTTCGAGCACTCGTTCCTCGCGCAGCAGATGGGCATCGAGCTCGTCGAGGGCGGCGACCTCGTCGTCCTCGACGGCTACGTGCAGATGCGCACGACGCGCGGCTTTCAGCGCGTCGACGTCATCTACCGCCGCATCGACGACACCTTCCTCGATCCGCGCGCCTTCCGCGCCGACTCGCTCCTCGGCGTGCCGGGCCTCATGGAGGTCTACGCGCGCGGCCGCGTGACGCTCGCGAACGCGCCGGGCACGGGCGTCGCCGACGACAAGGTCATCTACGCCTGGGTGCCGAAGATGATCCGCTACTACCTCGGCGAGGACGCCATCCTCCCCAACGTGCCCACGTACGTGTGCCGCGAGCCCTCGGAGCTCTCCCACGTCCTCGCCAACCTCGAGAAGCTCGTCGTCAAGGCCGCGAACGAGTCGGGCGGCTACGGCATGCTCGTCGGTCCCGCGTCGACCGCCGCCGAGCGCGACGCCTTCCGGGACAAGATCCGCGCGAACCCGCGCAACTACATCGCGCAGCCCACGCTCGCGCTCTCGCGCGTGCCGACGATGATCGACGATCACCTCGAGGGGCGGCACGTCGACCTGCGCCCCTACGTGCTCTACGGCGAGGACGTCTTCGTGCTGCCGGGGGGCCTCACGCGCGTCGCGCTGAAGAAGGGCTCGCTCGTCGTGAACAGCTCGCAGGGCGGCGGCAGCAAGGACACCTGGGTGCTCTCGGAGCCGACGCCGCACGCGACGCAGACGCAAGTCGGCGGGGGCCGCTGAGATGCTGAGCCGCGTCGCCGACTCCGTCTATTGGATGAACCGCTACGTCGAGCGCGCGGAGAACGTCGCGCGCTTCGTCGACGTGAACCTCAACCTGCTGCTCGACATGCCCGATGGCGCGGACCAGCAGTGGGCCCCGCTCGTCGCGACCACGGGCGACGACGCGTATTTCCGCGAGAAATACGGCGCTCCGACGCGGGAGAACGTGCTGCAGTTTCTCACGTTCGACGCGGAGTACGGGAGCTCGATCCTCTCCTGCCTGCGCGCGGCCCGCGAGAACGCGCGCAGCGTGCGCGAGATCATCTCCTCGGAGATGTGGGAGCAGGTCAACAAGGCCTTCCTCACCGTGAGCGCGGCGGCCTCGCGCCCCGGCGTGCTCGACACGCCGCACGATTTCTACACCGACGTGAAGCTCGCCGCGCACCTCTTCGTCGGCATCACGTACATCACGATGACGCACAACGAGGCCTGGCACTTCGGGCGACTCGGGCGGCTGCTCGAGCGCGCCGACAAGACCTCGCGCATCGTCGACGTGAAGTACTTCCTGCTGCTGCCCGACCCGCACGACGTCGGCACGCCGTGGGACGAGCTGCAGTGGGTCTCGCTGCTCAAGAGCGCATCGGCGCTCGAGATGTACCGCAAGCGCTTCGGGCGCATCGAGCCCGCGCGCGTCGTCGAGTTCCTGCTGCTCGACCGCAAGTTCCCGCGCTCGGTGCTCTATTGCGCCACCAAGGGCGAGCGCAGCCTGCACGCGATCACGGGCGCGACGGCCGAGACGGCGGCGACGAGCGCCGAGGTCGCGCTCGGAAGGCTGCGCGGTGAGCTCGAGCAAGGCGACATCCGCGGGATCGTCGCGGGCGGGCTGCACGAGTACCTCGACGGCTTCCAGGACCGTCTCAACGGCGTCGGCGACGCGATCCACGAGACCTTCTTCGCGCCGCGCCCCGTGGGGGGCGAGCCCCTCGACACGCCGTCGCAGTGAGGGCCGGGCGGGCGCGCCTTCAGCCGAGATCCTCGATGCGCACCGCGACCTGCAGCGTCTCGAAACCACCACCTTTGTAGATGGTCCCGCTCGTCGGGGTCGCGTCGCGGTAGTTGCGGCCGCAGGCGACGCGCACGTGATCGAGCCCCGCGAGGCAGCCGTTCGTCGGGTCGAAGCCGATCCAGCCGCGCCAGGGCAGGTAGAGCTCGACCCACGCGTGCGAGGCCTCGCTCTGCACCTTGTTCTCGTAGTCCGCGCCCGTGTAGATGTAACCGACGCGGTAGCGCGCCGGGATCGAGAGCAGCCGCGCGAGGCAGATGAAGAGGTTCGCGAAGTCTTGGCAGACACCGCGCCGCGCGACGTACACGTCGAACGGCGTCGTGCCGAGGGTCGTCGAGCCGCTCTCGTAGACGAAGTCGCGGTAGATGGTGGTGTTCATGTCGAGCAGCGTCTGGACGAGGTCGTAGTCCTGACGCTCGACGAAGCTCAGCGCGAACTCGTAGAGCTCCTGCAACTGCGTCTCGGGAAGCTCGGGCGGCAGGAGGTACGGCATCATCATCTGCCGCTGCCAGGGCATCCACACGAGCGGGATCATGGTGCGCCGCACGGGCGAGTGCAGGTCCCGCGGCATGAGCTCGGCGACGCGGACGATCGAACGCGCGAGGATGCGCATGCGGTCGTAGGGGCGCTCGACCTCGGTGCGCGTCGTCATGTTGCCGAAGACGTCCTCGTACTCGCGGCGCAGATCCTCCGAGGAGATGAGCAGCTCCTGCGCGAGCACCTCCTGCGCGCGGTCGTGCACGGGGCGGAGCCGGTAGAGGTGCGTGCTGCGCTCGACGGGCGCGTCGTAGGTGTAGAGCGTCTCGTGCACGACCGACACGAGGCGCGTGCCGGGGATGCGCTGCACGCCCGCCGGGAGCGCGAGGCACGGGGCGACCTCGAACGACGCGGGGCGCGCCTCCGGGCCGCGGAGCGCCGCGACGCCGCGCGCCGCCTGCTGCGTGCCGTGCTCGCGCTGACCTTCGCCCGTCGACGCGCTGGACGCCGGGCGCGCCGCGCGCAGCACCGGGCGGATCGGCGAGACCATGAGTCGCCGCGCCGTCTCGCTCGCGTGGCTGTCGTACACGAAGGCGCCGCGCCGCACGACGACGAGCTGACCGCCCGTCATCGGGGTCCACGCCGCGCCCTCGAGCGGCGAGGTCGCGAACACGACCACCGTGCGCCCGCTGTCGCCCGCGTCGCCGAGATCGACCTCGATGTCCTCGGTGGCGAGCGAGGTGGCGTGCGGCGGCAGCAGGCGCGTCCAGACGAGCCCGTTGTACTGCTCCTCGTCGTGGTAGACGACGAGGTCGGTGCCGTCGGAGAGCAGGAAATTGCAGGTGCCGAGCGCGTCGAGCGTGCGCGCCCAGCCGTGCAGGCGCGCCCAGCCGACCTCCGCGAGCGTGCGCGCCCCGGCGTTGCGCATCTGCTCGAGCAGCCAGCAGAAGGCGTACTCGCTGTCGGTGCGTCCGACCGGCTCGAAGGCCGGGATCGGCCCGCTGAGCGGGAGCTTCGCGCGGAAATCGCCGAGCAGGTCGCCGTTGTGCGCGAAGAGCCAGTCGCGCCCGGCGTAGCTGCGCGAAAACGGGTGCGTGTCCTGCTCCTGGATCGTGCGCGCGGCGCCGCGGAGGTGACACACGAAGACGGTCGACTCGAAGCGCTCCCACTCGCGGAGCAGCTTCGTCATCGCGTTCTCGCCGATGGAGGTCGGGTCCTTGACGACGAGCGCGCAGGGCGTCTCGTCCGGGTACCACGCGAAGCCCCAGCCGTACGGGCGGTCGCGCTCCTCGGCCTCGGTGAGCGCGCGCAACGTGATCGAGGGCGAGGCCGCGGCGTCGAAGGACATCGCGAGCAGGCGCGTGAGCTGGTGCTCGCGCCGGAGCTCCGCGCTGCTCCCCTCGGGGAGACCCGGCGCGGACGACGGGGGTGGGGAGGTGCGCCGCTCGGTCGCGTCCGTCATCGGGCGCGATCCTGTCAGAGCGCTCCGCGGATGGGAAGCACGCTCGCGGGGGTCGTCAGCGCGTCGGCGTCGCGGGCGCGGAGAGCGCGCGCGCGAGCACGACGAACGCGTACGCGAGCAGCCCGACCGACGCGGCGTCGACGAGCACCCCCACGCAGCTGTCCGCGATCATCACGTAGCGGTAGGTCTCGCCGTACTCGCCGCGGAAGGCGAGGTTCGTCGCGCGCCAGCAGCACATCGAGGCGAGCTGGAGCCCGACGCCGCCCGCGAGCAGGTACGCCGCGCGGCTGCTCGCGCGCCGCACGAGCCCGAGCACCGCGCCGAGTACGCCGAACGAGCACGAACAGCCGGAAGACGAACAGCACCCAACCGAGGATCTCGGACGCCTCACGATCCATGGGCGGCCTCCCCCTCGTGCCGCTACGCGCCGCGACGGCCGCGCGCGAGGAGCACCGCGGCGAGCGCTCAGGGCGCCCCAGTGGAGCGCGAACTCGAGCGTCCCAGCGATGCGGAGGAACGGCGAGAGCGTACGCAGGGCCTCGTACTGGTTGCCCAACTCGAGCGCGAGCGGGCCGAGATCGATGCAGCACGTCGCCAGCACGCGCACGCCAGCGGCCGCCGCGATCACGTAGGCCGCCTGCGCGTGCGCCTTCCGCACGACGCCGAGCGCGACGCCGAGCAGCGCGCACTGCAGCAGCAGCGTGACGAGCGCGTTGAGCGCGCTGACGACTTGAAATTCCATGGGCTCTCGTACCGTACTTCCATGCGCCACCACAAGGCCGCCGGCGCCGCGCGCGCCGCGCCCTCCCGCGTCGCGCGCCCCCGCGCCACGACCGCGAAACCCGTGGGAAACACGCACAATCCGCGCTTGTCCCGCGCGCGCGATCGCGCGCATGCTGCGCGCCACCATGCGCGTCCGCATCCGCCACGAGACCCGCTACCGCTACGACGACCCCGTCCTGCTCGGCCCGCAGCTCGTGCGGCTCCGACCCGCGGAGCACGCCCGCGCGCGCGTGCTTTCCTACGCGCTCGACTTCACGCCGCAGGGCGAGGTGCGCTGGCAGCAGGATCCGTGGGGCAACCGCCTCGCGCGCCTCACGACGCGCGCCGGCGAGGCGGTGCGCGGGCTCGACGTGACGGTCGACCTCGCCGTCGAGATCCAGCCCGTCAACCCGTTCGATTTCTTCGTCGACGACCGCTGTCGCGAGCTGCCCTTCACGTACCCGGACGGCCTCGATCTCGAGCTCGCGCCCTTCCTCCGCGGCGCGCACGCCGCGCCGGGGCCCCGCCTCGCGGCCTTCCTCGCGGACCTGCCCGCCGAGGGCTACATCACCGATCACCTCGTCGCGCTGAACGCGAAGGTCGCGCAGGCCGTGCGGTACGTCATCCGCGACGAGGCCGGCATCCAGACGAGCGAGGAGACGCTCGCGCTCGGCTCGGGGAGCTGCCGCGACTCGGCGGTGCTGCTCTGCGACGCGCTGCGCGCGCAGGGGCTCGCGACGCGCTTCGTCAGCGGCTACCTCGTGCAGCTCGCGGACGAGGGCAACATCCCCGACCTCGCGCGCGGCGTCGCGCAGGACGTCGTGGACCTGCACGCGTGGTGCGAGGTGTACGTGCCGGGCGCCGGCTGGATCGGGCTCGACGGCACGAGCGGCCTGCTCACCGGGGAGGGCCACATCCCGCTCGCGTGCACGGTGCGGCCGGAGCTCGCGGCGGCGATCGAGGGCACGGCGAGCGGCCCGCAGAGCGCGCTCTCGTTCCGCATGGAGATCGCGCGGATCGGGCACGAGCCGAGCCCGCGCGCGCCGTACACCGACGCGGAGTGGGCGGCGCTGCGCGGCGCGGGTGACGCGGTGGACACCGCCCTGCGCGAGCGCGGCCTGCGCCTGACGATGGGCGGCGAGCCGACGTGGACCTCGCGCGCGCACGCGCAGGAGCCCGAGTGGAACGAGGCCGCGCTCGGCCCGAGCAAGCGTGCGCAGGGGCTGGGGCTCGCGCGGGAGCTCGGCGAGCGGCTCGGCGCGGGCACGCTGCTGCTCGAGCGCATGGGCAAGCTCTACCCCGGCGAGAGCCTGCCGCGTTGGGCGCTGCACCTGCTGTGGCGCGCCGATGGCCTGCCCCTCTGGCGCGCGCCCGCGCTCCAGGATCTGCGCGCGGCGCCCCCGGCGACGACCGCCACGCCGGAGGACGCGCGCACCTTCGCGGCGCGGCTCGCGGCGCGGCTCGACGTCGACGCGGACGCGCTCCTGCCCGCCTACGAAGACCCGTGGGCCGCGATCACGCGCGAGCAGAACCTCCCCGCCGACGTCGATCCGCTCGCCGCGCACCTCGACGATCCCGAAGAGCGCCGCACCCTCGCGCGCGCGCTCGGCCACGGGCTCGGCCAGCCGGTCGGCTTCGTGCTCCCGCTCGCGCACGACGCCTGGGCGCCGGGTGGGCCGCGCTTCCTCACGAGCCGCTGGACGCTGCGCCGCGAGCACCTCTTCCTGCTCTTCGGCGACAGCCCACTCGGCCTGCGCCTGCCGCTCGATCGCGTCGACGGCACGCCGCGTCCGCTCTGGACGCAGGACGTGACGACGGAGCCCGCCGCGTTCTCGCGCGACGCGTCGAGCGCCGCGCGTGCCCACGCACCGCAGCCTGCGCCGCGGGCCGATCGGCGCGGCGTCTCGGGCGGCGAGTCCATCCACACGGCGCTCTGCGTCGAGCCGCGGGAGGGCGTGATGCACGTCTTCCTGCCGCCCATGCCGAGCGCGGACGCCTTCCTCGCGCTGATCGCCGCGATCGAAGACGTCGCCGCGGCGCTCGCGCGCCCGGTGCGGCTCGAGGGCTATGCCCCGCCCCCGGACCCGCGCCTGCAGAGTTGCCTCGTCACGCCGGACCCGGGCGTGCTCGAGGTCAATGTTCCCCCCACGGAAACGTTCGCCGAATACGTTGCGCTGATGGAAACACTCGCGGAGGCCGCCAACCACGCGGGTCTCCGCCCGGACAAGTACCGGCTCGACGGACGCGAGGTCGGCAGCGGCGGCGGACACCACCTCACGCTCGGCGGCCCCTCGGCCGTCGAGAGCCCCTTCCTCCGCGAGCCCGCGCTCTTCGCGGGGCTGCTGCGCTACGTCAACGGGCACCCCTCGCTCTCGTACCTCTTCACGGGGCTCTTCGTGGGCCCGACGTCGCAGGCGCCCCGCGTGGACGAGGCGCGGCACGACGCGCTCTACGAGCTCGAGATCGCGCTCGCGCGCGCGGAGGAGGCCGTCGCGCCGCCGCCGTGGCTCACCGACCGCCTCTTCCGCGACCTGCTCGTGGACGTCGCGGGCAACGGGCACCGCACGGAGATCTGCATCGACAAGCTCTACGACCCCGCGTCCGCGAGCGGGCGGCAGGGGCTCGTCGAGTTTCGCGCGTTCGAGATGCCGCCGCACGAGCGCCTCGCCGCCGCGCAGATGCTGCTCGTGCGCGCCATCGTCGCGCGCCTCGCGCGGGCGCCGTACCGCGCGCCGCTCGTGCGTTGGGGCTCGCAGCTCCACGACCGCTTCATGCTGCCGCTGCCGCTCTGGCAGGACCTCCGCGAGGTGCTGCGCGACCTGCGCGCGCACGGTCTCCCGCTCGACGAGGCGTGGTACGCGCCCTTCGTCGATCACCGCTTCCCGATCGCGGGCACGCTGCGGCTCGAGGAGACGCTGCTCGAGGTGCGTACGGCGCTCGAGCCGTGGCCCGTGCTCGGTGAGGAGCCGGGCGCGCAAGGCGGCACCTCGCGCTACGTCGACGCGTCGGTCGAGCGCGTGCAGGTGCGCACGGAGGGGATCGTCGAGGGACGACACGCCGTGATGGTCAACGGCCTCGCCGTCCCGCTCCGCGCGACGGGGCGGGCGGGCGAGCACGTCGCGGGCGTGCGCTTCCGCGCGTGGCAGCCGCCGCGCTCGCTCCAGCCGCACCTCGGCGTGCACCACCCGCTCCGCTTCGACGTCGTCGACACGTGGGGCAAGCGCTCGCTCGGCGCGTGCACCTACCACGTCTGGCACCCCGAGGGCCGCGCGTACACCGACCCGCCGCTCACCGCGTTCGAGGCGGCGGCGCGGCGCGCGCAGCGCTTCACCACGCTCGGCCACGCGCCCTTCCCCGTCGAGCCCATCCCCACGCAGACGCACGACGAGCAGCCCTTCACGCTCGACCTGCGCCGCCATCCCGCCGATCGGCGCCTGCCCGTCGCGTGAGCGGCGCACCGACGCGCGCCCGCGACCTACGCGGCCACGCCGACGACACGCGCGACGCCGCGCGCGCCGGGGAGGAAGCGCCCGACGACGCCGCACGCGAGGCCGCGCTCGACGACGCGGTGCGCGCGCACGACGCGGCCGTCGCGGCGCTGGGCGTCGCGCCGTGGGTCGGCGGTGAACCGACCTTCACCGATCGCCTCTCGCTCGCCCCGGAGTGGATGTCGGCCGCGCTCGGCGAGGAGAAGGAGGCGCGCGCCCGCGCGCTCACCGCGCGGCTCGCGGCGCGGCAGCCGGGGGCGCTGCTGCTGCGCACGCTCGGCCGTCAGTACGCGGGCGAGCCGCGTGCGCGCTGGTCGTACGGCCTCTACGCGCGCCGCGACGGGCAGCCCGTGTGGGGGCCTGCGCTGCCGCGCGATCCGCTCTCCGGAGACACCGGCGAGCACCACGCCGGCGCACCCGACAGCGCGCTCCGCGATGCGCACGCCCGCGCGCGTTCGGAGGCGCAGGCCCGCGCGCTCCGCGACGCGCTCGCCGCGCGCCTGCGCGACGCCGGCCTCGCCTGCGACACGGGCGACCTGCCCGTCCCGCTCCCGCATCGCCTCGCCTACGCGCGCGACGCCGCGACGCTCGCGCGCGCGACGCACGACGCACGCCTCGCGCGGCCCTCGGTGCACGACGCGCCCGTGCCCGACGACGGCGCGACCGACGCGCTCGCGGCCCTCGGCGTGTACCTGCTCGCGCTCGGCGCGGATCACGCCGCGGGAGGCGCGCAGGCGGTGCGCGTGGAATTGCCCGCGCTCCCCGACGTCGACGCCTTCCTCGCGCTCGTCGCGCACGTCGCCGACGCCGCGCGCGCGAGCGGCGTCACGGCGCTCGTCTGGACGGGCTTTCCGCCGCCGGTCGACGCGCGCGTCGCGCACACGACGGTCACGCCCGACCCCGCGGTCGTCGAGGTCAACGCCGCGCCGTGCCCGGACCTCGCGGGCTACCTCGCGCAGCAGCGCCTCGTGCACGCCTGCGCCGCGGAGGTCGGCCTCGCCCCGCTGCGCGCGCGCTTCGACGGGACGCTCGGCGACTCGGGCGGCGGCGGGCACGTGACCTTCGGCGGCGCCTCGTTCGCGGAGAGCCCGTTCGTCCGCGTGCCGCACCTGCTGCCCGGCCTCGTGCGCTACGCGCAGCGGCACCCGTCCCTCTCGTACCTCTTCGCGGTCGACTCGCTCGGCAGCTCGTCGCAGTCACCGCGCGCCGACGAGGGGCTGCCCGAGATCGTCGCCGAGCTCGCCCTCGCGCTCGAGGTGCTCGCGCGCGTCCCGCCACCCGACGCGCGCACACTGCACGCGACGCTCGCACCCTTTCTCGCGGACCACTCGGGCAACGCGCACCGCGCCGAGATCAACGTGGAGAAGCTCGCGAACCCGCGGCTGCCCGGCCGCGGCGAGCTCGGCCTCGTGGAGCTGCGCGCGCTGCGCATGGCGCCCTCGCCTGCGCACGCCGCCGCCATCGCCGCGCTGCTCCGCGCGGTCTGCGCGCGCCTCGCCGCGACGCCGTACACCGCGCCGCTCGTCGCGTGGGGCGCGCGCCTGCACGACGAGTTCGCGCTGCCGTTCTTCCTTCAAGCGGATCTCGACGACGTCCTCGCCGACCTCGACGCCGCGGGCCTCGGCCTCGCGCCCGCGCTGCGCGCGCCCCTGCACGACGGCGCGCACCGCGAGGTCGGCGCGAGCGCGCTCGACGGAGTCACGCTGCGGGTGCGCCGCGCGATCGAGCACTGGCCACTCGTGGGTGACGCCGCCTCGCAGGAACGCCACGCGGCGCGCTGGGTCGATGGCAGCACCGTGCGGCTCGAGCTCGTGCTGCGCGGCGAGGACGGCTCGCTGCCCGAAGGGGTCGTGCTCGGGGCGTGCGGCGTGCGCGTCCCGCTCGTCGCCGCCCGGGATGCGCGCGGCCCCGCCCTCGTCGCGGGGCTGCGCTACCGCGCCTTCGTCCCGCGGCCCGGCCTGCACCCGCTCCTCCCGCCGACGGAGCCCGTCGTCCTCGCGTGGAAGCACGCCCGCGCGGCCTCGACGCAGCGGCTCACGCTGCACGCGTGGGCGCCGGGCGGCGGCGCCTACGACGGACTCCCGCGTGACCTCGCGGAGGCCGCGCGCCGGCGCGACGCGCGCGTCGTCGTCGATGCGGCCCCCGCGGGCGCGATCGACGCCCTCCGCGCACCGACGCCCGGGGCGACGACGCCGCTCACGCTCGACCTCCGCTGGGCGCTCCCGGACCCGGCGTCGTTCTGAACATCCCCGCAGTGCGCGCAAAATCTGCGTGTCGGCGCGGGACGACCACCGCATCGCGTGCCACCTTGTGGAGCAGGATGCGCGCACCCTCCGCGATGCCCAGGAGTCCCGCCGGGGGCATCGGTCTGCTCGTCGCGCGCCTCGTCGAAGAGGAGATCGACGCCGTCGCGTCGCCCGCGACGCGGCGCGCGCTCGTCGCGGCGGCCCTCGACGACGCGGGCCATCCGTCGATGCCCACGGACCCGGACGTCCTCTCGGTGTTCGTGCGCACCGCGCTGCGCGAGGCGATGACGCGCGCGCTCGGCCCGGAGACGGCCGAGGCCCTCTGCGACCGCCTCGGGGCGATGCTGCCCGCCCCGCCCTCCCCGCGGATGCCGACGACGATGCCGCCCCCGGTCCCCCTCGACGATTACGACGAGGAGATCTCCGCGGTCATCCCGCGCGACACGCTCCGCCTCGCCGCGAGCACCGACACCGTGTGGATCGTCGCGTACGACGTGCGGCGCGCGCACGACCTCGCGAGCGAGCTCGCCGCGCTCGGCATGACGTCGCGCGTCGCGCCCTCGGTGCCGCCCATCCGCGGCACGCGCTCCGCGATCATTCTCGACCTGCGTGGCGCCTCGCTCTCGGTCGCCGACACGTGGGTTCGCCGCGCGAGCGAGACGGACGCCGTCGTGATCGCGTGGGGCGCGCAGACCGACTGCGACGGCGACAACGTCTACGCCTGCGAGAGCATCCTCGCCGAGCGCGAGGTCGCGCTCTACTGCGCGTCGCTCCTCGTCTGAACCACGCCCGCCGCGGCGCGCTCCGCGAGGGCGCCGAGCGCCGCGTAGGCCGCGTATTTGTAGGCCTCCGACAGCGTCGGGTAGTTGAAGACCATGTCGATGAACACGTCGACGCTGCCGCCGAGCTGCATCACGGCCTGGCCGATGTGCACGAGCTCGCTCGCGCGCTCGCCGATGACGTGCACGCCGATGAGCCGCCGCGTCGGCGCGTGCACGACCAGCTTCAGCATGCCTTCGACGTCGCCCGTGATCTGCCCGCGCGCGTTGTCGGCGAAGAACGCGCGGCCGACGACGTGATCGATGTGGCGCTCGCGGCAGCCCTGCTCGGTCTCGCCGACGCAGCTCACCTCGGGGATCGTGTAGATGCCGTAGGGCAGCACGCCGAGGACGTCGGACTTGTAGTGGATGCCGAAGGCGTGACAGGCCGCGACGCGCGCCTGCTCCATCGAGGTCGAGGCGAGCGCCGGGAAGCCGATCACGTCACCCGCCGCGTACACGTGCGGGACCTCGGTGCGGTAGTGCTCGTCGACCTTGAGGTAGCCGCGCGCGTCGGGCGCGAGGCCGATCCGCTCGAGGCCGAGGTCCCGCGTCGCACCGACGCGCCCCGCGGCGAAGAGGAGGTTCTCGCACCACAGCCGGCGCCCGTCGACGAGCTCGCAGAAGAGGCCGCGCTCGGGGTCGCGGTCCACGCGCTTCCACTTCACGCCGAGCGAGAAGGTGATGCCGAGGCGCTCCATGGCGGCGCGCAGCCGCTGCCCCATCTCCTCGTCGAGGAAGGGCAGCAGCGCGTCGCGCGCCTCGACGACGGTGACGGTGACGCCGAGCGCCGCGAACATGCACGCGTACTCGCAGCCGATCACGCCCGCGCCGAGCACGACGAGGCTCTGCGGGAGGCGCTCGAGCCCGAGGATCTCGTCCGAGTCGTAGACGTCCGGCTCGTCGATGCGGATCTCGGGCGGGTTCAGCGGTCGGCTGCCCGTCGTGATCAGGAACTTCTCGCCCTCGAGGCGCGTCACGCGCCCGTCGGCGTGCGTGACCTCGAGCGCGTGCAGCGTCGGCGAAGCGGCCGTACCCCTCGACGTAGTCGACGCCGTGGCGGCGCAGGTTGTCGCGCATGCGGGCCGACTCGAGCCCCGCGATCGTGTCCTTGCGGGCGATGAGGCGCGCGACGCTCTCGCGCGGGTCGTCGAGCTTCACGGAGAGGCCGTAGAGCGGGCGCGTGCGGTGGCCGGAGAGGTAGAGCGCCGTCTCGCGCAGCGTCTTACTCGGCAGCGTGCCGGTGTGCACGGCGGCCCCGCCGGGCTGGGGCGCCTTCTCGACGACGGCCACGCGCTTGCCGAAGTACGCCGCCTGCGCGGCGCCCTTCTCGCCCGCGGGGCCCGTCCCGAGGACCACGAGATCGTAGCGCTGCGTCGTCATCGGTCGCCTCCTCGCATCGGCCCGGGACGCTAACACGGCGGCGCGATCGGGCAGCGCGCGCGAGGCCCTCTTGCGCGCGGAAATGCATTGAATCGGCACGCGAAAGTGGCACACCGCGTCGACGAAGCGGGCCGCCGTACGCGGCCCGATCACGGAGGCAGCGTGGTGGCAGGCGACAAGTCCGGGTTCGGCAAGGCGGGCGTCGGAACGAACGTCGGCAACGACGTCGAGTCGATCTGCGGCAAGTGCGGCGACGTCTGGCACGTGGTCGTCGCGAAGGTCGGCGACTCCATCGCGAAGGTGCAGTGCAAGCAGTGCGGCGCCGTGCACCGGCACCGCCCGCCCGTACGCGAGAAGGCCGCGAAATCGCCGCGCGCGCCCGCCGCCCCCCGCGCCGCCGCCGCCCCGGGCGGGAAGGCCCCGCGCGCGTCGCGCAGCGCGACACCGAAGGCGCCGCCGGGCCCGCGCGTCACGGTCGATCCGCTGCGTCCCGTGCGGAAATACCGGCCGATCGAGACCTTCCGCGTGGGCGATCCCATCGACCACTCGACCTTCGGGCGCGGCGTCGTCGAGGCCGTCCCCGAGGCTGGGAAGATCGAGGTCTGGTTCTCCGGAGAGCGTCGCGTGCTCGTGCACGGGCGCACGCCCGCGCCCGAGTCCTCCCCGCTGCCTGCGCGCAAGCCGTCTGGTTTCGACGGCGACGACTGAGCGAAGCGCGGCGTCCTCCGACGCAGTCGCGTCGCAGCAGCATCCAGATTGCAGGTGTAATCCGTGTTGCCGTGACGCGGGGCGTCGGCGCGCCGGTCAACGCCCCGTGTCGGGGTCGCGGAAGCGCGCCCACGCGACGCCGAGTTTGCGCATGCGGGCACGCAGGGTGTGCGGGTTGATGCCGAGCAGCACCGCGGCGCCGCGCGGCCCCTCGATGCGGCCGCCCGTGCGGGCGAGCGCCGCTTCGATGTGCCGCACCACCGCCTCGTCGAGCCGCGCGACCTCGGCCGCGCGCGTCGAGGCGTCCACGGGCTCGGCGCGGTACGGCGACGGCGCGGGGAACGGCGTGTCGGGCGACCACGCAGCGGACGGCGTGCGCGGCGACTCCGGCGGACCGGGGCGCACCGACGTCCCGCGGCGGGCGTCCGCGCCGAGCGCCGCGGCGACCTCGAGGCGCCGCCCGTGGCCGAGGATCGCCGCGCGCTCGATGACGGACGCGAGCTCGCGCACATTCCCGGGCCAGGGGTACGCGAGCAGCCGCGCGAGGTCGTCGGGGCTCGGCGTGAGCGCGCCGGCGCCGAGGCGCTCACCCGCGCGCGCCGCGAAGTGCGCCGCGAGCGCGGGGATGTCCTCGAGCCGCTCGCGCAGCGCCGGCAGCCGCATCGGGAAGACGCTGATGCGGTACCAGAGGTCCTCGCGAAAGGTGCCCTGTTCCACCATCGCGTGCAGATCGCGGTGCGTCGCCGCGACGATGCGCACGTCGACGTTCACCGTCCGCTGCCCGCCGACGCGCTCGAGCGTGCCGTCCTGCAGGATCCGCAGGAGGCGCACCTGCGCCGCGAGCGGAAGCTCGCCCACCTCGTCGAGGAAGAGCGTCCCGCCGTCCGCGCGCTCGAACCAGCCCTTGCGCGCGAAGGCGGCGCCCGTGAACGAACCGCGCTCGTGGCCGAAGAGCTCGCTGTCGACGAGCTCGGTCGGGATCGCGCCGCAGTTCACGCGCACGATGGGGCCGCGCGCGCGTCGCGAGCGCTCGTGCAAGGCGCGCGCGATGACCTCCTTGCCGCTGCCCGTCTCACCGAGCACGAGCACCGGTACGTCCGTGTTCGCGACCTGCTGCACGCGCTCCATGACGAGGCGCAGGCCCGCGTTCTCACCGACGATCGACTCGACGATGCTCTGCCGCCCGAGCCGCGAGAGCAGCGCGCGGTTCTCGGCCTCGACCGCCTCGCGGAGCCGCGCGAGCTCGTGCACGCGCGCGTCGTTCGCGAGCGCGACGGCGAACGGCTCGAGCAGGCCGCGCGTCGCGGCGACGTCCGACGCCGAGAAGCGCGTGCCCCCGCGCGCGACGAGCACGAGCGCGCCGAGCACCGCCCCCTCGTCGACGAGCGCACCCGCGATCACGTCCCCCTCGACGCCCTCCGGCACGACCTCCGCGAGCACGTCGTCCGGGTGCCCGCCGCGCGCCGGCGTCGCGGTGCCAGACCGCGCCCGCCGCCGCGCGCTGCGCGAGCGCCGCCGCGCCGCGGCGCCGAGCTCCGTGCGCGCCGCGCCGCGCTGCGCCGCGCCCGGCTGCGGGCCGCGGCCACCGTCTCGAGGCGCAGGCGCGCGAGGTCGAGGCGCCGCACGATCACCGCCGCGACCGGGAGCGCGGCGGCGAGCGGCGGCAGCAGACGCGCGACGGACTCCTCGATGTCGAGGTGACGACAGGCCTCGCGCCACACGGAGAGCTCGAGGCTCATCGGACTGCTCGCTTCATCAGGCCCCGCCTTCAGCACGCACCGTGCCGTGTCCCGCGCCGTGCTCCCCCTCGGACAGACCGCGAATCCGTGTCATGTGATGGCAAACCGTGACATGCAACGGAATCATCCGTGTCATTTCACGGACTCGGCCATCATGGGGCGCGGATGGCCGTGAAATGCGGCGGCTCGTCCGTTGGTACAGAGGGTGCTCAGCCACGCGGCCGATGCCGACCGTCGCCACGCCCTGCACCTCCGCGGTGCACCGCGCCGTCCTGCACGGCGGCCTCCTGGCGCTCGCGCTGGCCCTGCACGCCGCGCACGCGCGGCCCGCGCACGCGCACGCGCAGAGCGACGCGACCCGGGCCTCGCCCGACGCGACCTCCGGCGAGCCGACGCACGCGTCCGAGCCGGGCCCCGACGACGGGCAGGCGCGGCACGTGCAAGCGCCCGAGGCCGTGTCCCCCGCCGTGTCCCCCGCCGTGCCCGCGACCGTGCCCGCGACCGTGCCCGCGACCGTGCCCGCGACCGTGTCCGCGACGCGGACCGCGACCGCCCCGGAGAGCGGGCTCTCCCTCGCCACGGCGGACGGGCGCCACGCCCTCCGCGCGAGCCTCTGGGTGCAGGCGCTCGCGCGCGTCGCGGTCGGCGACGACGCAGGGCAGACCGTCGACACGTTCTCGCTGCGGCGCGTGCGGCCACGGCTCGAGGGCACGCTCTTTGGCGTCGTCGACTACCTCTTCATGCTCGAGGCGGGCGGCGAGGGGAAGCTCGCGCTCTTCGACGCGTGGGCGGACGTACGCTTTCTGCCCGCATTTCGCCTGCGCGTCGGCAAGCAGAAGCAGCCCTTCAGCCTCGAGCGGCTCCAGGGGTTTCCGGTGATCCCGCTCGCCGAGCGCAGCTTCGGCGCGATGGTCGGACCGAACCGCGATCTCGGCGTCGTCGCATGGGGCGAGCTGTTCGGCGGCGCGTTCCAATACCAACTCGGCCTCTTCAACGGCGTCCCCGACGGGCGCAACGGCGACGACGACCTCGATGACGGGAAGGACGTCGTCGGGCGCGTGCTGGTGCGGCCCTTCGTGAACGTGCCGGACTCACCGTTCGCGCGCCTCGCGCTCGGCGGCGCGGCGTCGTACGGGCGTGCGCAGGGCGCAGATGGCCCGGCGACGCAGACGCCGACCTACACGACGCCGGGGCGCGCGACGATGTTCGCGTATCGCGGCGCGACGACGACGGACACGGGGCGCCTCCCCGCGGTCTTCGCGGACGGCGCGCGGCGGCGCTTCGAGCTCGATGGCTACTGGTACGTCGGCCGCTTCTCGCTCTTCGCCGAGCTGGTCGAGACCTCGAACACCTACCGCGTGCCGGGCACGGACACGACACGCGCGGTGTCGGTGACGGCCTGGAGCGCGATGGCCGCGTGGCTGCTGACCGACGACACCTCCTCGTACGAGCGGGGCGTCGAGCCGCGCAGGCCCTTCGACCCGGCCCAGGGGCACTGGGGCGCCTTCGAGCTCGCCGCGCGCGTGCAGCGCTTCCACGTCGGCGCTGGGGCCTTCCCCGCGCTCGCCAATCCGGACGCGAGCGTGTCGGACGCGCTCAACCTCGGTGTGTGTCTGAGCTGGTCCGTGAACCGGCACATGCGCTTGCAGGTCGACGGCGAACGCACGACCTTCCGCGGCGGCGCGCGCGGCGGCGATCGCAGCGCCGAGAACCTCGCCCTCCTGATGCTCACGCTGCGCACCTGATCGCATGACCCTCTTCCATGATTCCCTCGACGTGCACGCGCCCGCCAGCCCGGCGGACGGCGGGCGTGCGTGCGAACGAACGGCGCGCAGCAGAGCGGGCCGTCTCGTCCGGCGCGCGTTCCTGCTCGGCGTGTTCGCGCTGGGCGTGCTCGCGTCGTGCGACGGCGCGAGCGGCGCCATCGTGCTGAAGAACGTCTCGTACGACCCGACGCGCGAGCTCTACACGGCGATCAACGAGGCGTTCTCGGCGCAATACCGCGCGCGCACCGGACGCGCGGTGGAGATCCTCCAGTCGCACGGCGGGTCCGGCAAACAGGCGCGGGCCGTGCTCGACGGGCTCGACGCCGACGTCGTCACCTTCGGCTGCGGGCAGGACATCGACGTGCTCGCCGAGCGCGGCGCGCTCCTGCCCGCATCGTGGGCCGGGCGGCTCCCGCACCGATCGGTGCCCTTCACCTCGACCATCGTCTTCCTCGTGCGCCGCGGGAACCCGAAGCGGATCCGGCGCTGGGAGGACCTCGTACGCCCCGGCGTGGAGGTCATCACGCCGAACCCGAAGACCTCGGGCGGCGCGCGCTGGGTCTACCTCGCCGCGTGGGGCCACGCGCTCCGCGCCGCGGGGGGCGACGAAGCGCAGGCGCGCGCGTTCGTCGAGGCGCTTTACGGCCACGTGCCCGTCCTCGACTCGGGGGCGCGCGGCGCGACGACGACCTTCGCGCGCAACGGGATCGGCGACGTCCTGCTCGCGTGGGAAAACGAGGCGCTGCTCTTCTCGCGGCGCCGCGCGACGCGCGACGACTTCGAGCTGGTCGTCCCCACCGACAGCATCCTCGCCGAGCCGCCCGTCGCCGTGGTGGACGCATACGCGCGGCAGCACGGCACCGAGGCCGTCGCGCGCGCCTACCTCGAGTTCCTCTTCACCGAAGAGGGCCAGCAGATCGGCGCGTCGCACTACTTCCGCCCGCAGAGCGAGACCGTGCGCGCGCGCCACCGCGACACGTTCCCCACGCTCACCCTCTTCACCCTCGACGAGGTCGCCGGGAGCTGGGCCGCCGCGCAGGCGAAGCACTTCGACGAGGGCGGCGTGTTCGATCGCATCTACCAGCCGGGGCGCCGATGAGCGGGCGGCGCAACAACATGCCGGGCTTCCGGCTCACGCTCGGCTTCACGGTCTTCTACCTGTGCACGCTCGTGCTCGTGCCGCTCTCGGGCCTCGTGTGGAAGGCGGCGGAGCTCAGCCCCGCGCGGCTGTGGGACGTCATCGCCTCCGAGCGCGCCCTCGCCGCGTATCGCTTGTCCTTCGGCGCATCCTTCGTCGCGGCGCTGATCAACGTGGTGTTCGGCGGGCTCGTCGCGTGGGTGCTCGCGCGCTACGCGTTCCCGGGCCGGCGCCTCGTCGACGCGCTCGTCGATCTGCCCTTCGCGCTGCCGACGGCGGTCGCGGGCATCGCGCTCACGTACGTGTACTCGGAGCACGGCTGGCTCGGTCGCTACCTCGAGCCGCTCGGCATCGAGATCGCGTTTCGCCCGGCGGGCGTCGTCGTCGCGCTCGCCTTCGTCGGGCTGCCCTTCGTCGTGCGTACGGTGCAGCCCGTGTTGCTCGATCTCGACCCCGAGGTCGAAGAGGCCGCGGCCTGCCTCGGCGCGAGCCGCTGGCAGACCTTCCGCCGCGTGATCTTCCCGCGCGTCGTGCCCTCGCTCGTGGCGGGCTTCGCGCTCGCCTTCGCGCGCGCGCTCGGCGAGTACGGCTCGGTGGTGTTCATCTCGGGGAACATGCCGATGCGCACCGAGATCGCGCCGCTGCTCATCGTCGGCCGCCTCGAGCAGTTCGACTACGCGGGCGCGACGGCCATCGCGCTCGCGCTGCTCGTCGTCTCGTTCGTGCTGCTCGTCGCGATCAACGCGGCGCAGGCGTGGACGCGGCGCCGCACCGGGGAGGAGCCGTGATGGACGCCCGCCCGACGCGCACGCCGGGTGAGCCGCCGCTCGTGCGCGCGGCGCTCATCGCGCTCGTGCTCGTCTTCCTCGCGCTGTTCCTGATCATCCCGGTCGCCGCCGTGTTCGTGCAGGCCTTCGCCGACGGCCCGGCCGCCTACTTCGCCGCGCTCGGCGACCCCGCGACGCGCTCGGCCATCCGGCTCACGCTGATCGCAGCGGGCGTCAGCGTGCCGCTCAACACGCTCTTCGGGCTCGCCGCGTCGTGGGCCATCACGAAGTTCGATTTCCGCGGCAAGACGCTGCTGCTCACGCTCATCGATCTGCCCTTCACCGTCTCGCCGATCATCAGCGGGCTCGTCTTCGTCGTGCTCTTCGGCGCGCAGGGCTATCTCGGGCCGTGGCTCCTCGAGCGCGGCGTGCGGGTCATCTTCGCGGTGCCGGGCATCGTGCTCGCGACGACCTTCGTCACGTTCCCCTTCGTCGCGCGCGAGCTCATCCCGCTCATGCAATCGCAGGGCAACGAAGAAGAAGAGGCCGCGCTCGTGCTCGGCGCGAGCGGCTGGCAGACCTTCTTCCGCGTCACGCTCCCCAAGATCAAGTGGGGGCTGCTCTACGGCGTCGTGCTCTGCGCCTCGCGCGCGATGGGCGAGTTCGGCGCGGTGTCGGTCGTCTCGGGCCACATCCGCGGGCACACCAACACGCTGCCGCTGCACGTGGAGATCCTCTACGACGAATACGACTTCGTCGGCGCGTTCGCGGTGGCGTCGCTGCTCGCGCTGCTCGGTCTGGTCACGCTCGTGGTCAAGCGCCTCGTCGAGGCGAGGGAGAGTCGATGAGCATCGAGGTCCGCAACCTCTCGAAGCGCTGGGGCAGCTTCGTCGCGCTCGATCGCGTGAACCTGCGCGTCGAGACGGGCACGCTCGTCGCGCTGCTCGGGCCCTCGGGCTCGGGCAAGACCTCGCTCCTCCGCATCCTCGCGGGGCTCGAGACGCCCGACGAGGGCGAGGTGCTCTTCGACGGCGCGGACGCCGCGGCCCGCGACGCGCGCGATCGCGGCGTGGGCTTCGTCTTCCAGCACTACGCGCTCTTCCGGCACATGACGGTCTTCGAGAACGTCGCCTTCGGGCTGCGCGTCATGCCGAAGAAGACGCGCCCGACCGAGGCGCGCATCGCCGCGAAGGTGCACGAGCTGCTCTCGCTCGTGCAGCTCGAGAACCTCGCGCCGCGCTACCCGGCGCAGCTCTCCGGGGGGCAGCGCCAGCGCGTCGCGCTCGCCCGCGCGCTCGCCGTCGAGCCGAAGGTGCTGCTGCTCGACGAGCCCTTCGGCGCCCTCGACGCGAAGGTGCGCAAGGACCTGCGCCGCTGGCTGCGCCGGCTGCACGACGAGCTGCACGTCACGAGCGTCTTCGTCACCCACGATCAGGAGGAAGCGCTCGAGGTCTCGGACCGCGTCGTGATCGTCGAGCGCGGCCGCATCGTGCAGGAGGGACCGCCGCACGAGGTCTACGACAAGCCCGCGACGCCCTTCGTCTTCGAGTTCCTCGGGCAGGCCAACCGCTTCGAGGGCCGCGTGCACCAGGGCATGGCGAGCGCCGCCGGCGTGCACCTCGCGGCCCCCGCGCACGACGACGCCGACGACGCGAAGGCCATCGCCTACGTGCGCCCGCACGATCTCGAGGTCGTCCCCGCGCACCACGGCGGGCGCGAGGCGCTCCCCGCGAAGGTGGTCGCCGTGCAGCTCGCGGGTCCGCTCGTGCGGCTCGAGCTCACGGCGGAGGGGGCGAGCGGTCCCGTCGACGTCGAGCTCACGCGCAGCGAGTACGCCGCGTGGCCCGTCGAGGTCGGGGACGACGTCGCGCTGCGCCCGCGCCGCTGGCAGGTCTACAAGGACGGCAGCGGGATCTGAACGCGCCGCGCGCGGGTGACGGGGAGCGGCTCCACACTGGTTGAACCACTGGCGCCCACGCGCAGCGACTCGGGCCGCACGATGCGCCGCGCAGGCCGTCGCGTTCTCGATGGGGACGCCGTACGTTCCGCGGAACCCGATGTCCGCCACGACCTCCACGTCTGCCGCCGCTCCGGACGCCGGCGCCGACACGCCCTCCGCCCCGGATGCTCTACCCGCGGCGCACCGTCCCACCCTCGCCCGTCCGCGCGCTGCGCAGGTCGCGCTGCGCCTCGTCGTCGTCCTCGCGATCAGCGCGTGGTACGGCCTGCGCGCCGTCTTCGGCGCGCTCAGCGAAGGCACCGACGGCCCGACGGCGGCGCGCCTCGCGCTCGAGCGGCTCGGCCCCATCTACGTGAAACTCGGCCAGCTGATCGCCTCGGGCGAGGCGCTCTTCCCGCAGCGCTACTCGGAGGCGTTCCGCGTCCTGCTCGACCGCGTGCCGCCGTTCTCGTTCGCCGAGGTCGGGCGCGTGATCGAAGAGGACACGGGCGAGCGCGTCGAGGCGCTCTTCGAATCGCTCGAGCCCGCGCCGCTCGCCGCCGCGAGCATCGCGCAGGTGCACTGCGGCACGCTCCCCGACGGGCGCGAGGTCGTCGTAAAGGTGCAGCGCCCCGGCATCGCGGCGCGCGCCGCGGCCGACGTCGCCATCCTCCGCGTGCTCGCGCTCGTCGCCGAGCGGCTCTTCCCCATCGCGCGCGGCTCGAGCCTCGTCGCCTTCGTCGAGGACTTCGCGACGAACCTCGCCGAGGAGCTCGACTTCCGCGGCGAGGCGGCGCGCATCGGCGAGTTCCGCGACGTGATGCGCGCGATGGACAACCGCATCGTCACCGCGCCGGAGGTCTTCCGCGCGACGCCGCGCGTGCTCGTGATGGAGCGCTTCCGCGGCCTGCGCATCGACGACTACGACGCCGTCCGCGCGAGCCGCTTCGACCCGGAAGAGCGCCTGATGGAGGGCATCCGCGGCTGGTTCCAGTCGCTCATCCTGCGCGGCTTCTTCCACGGCGACGTGCACGCGGGGAACTTCATGCTCCTCCACGACGGGCGCATCGGCTTCCTCGACTTCGGCATCGTCGGGCGCTTTCACGGCGGCGAGCGCACGGCCGTGCTCGAGTACGTGATCGGCTTTCAGCAGCGCGATTACGGGCGCGTCGCCGACGCGATGGTCGGGCTCGGCGCGGTGCTGCCCGGCGTGACGCTCGACCGCGCGGCGCTCGTCGCGCACCTCGGCCGCACGTTCGCGCCGATGAGCGACGGCGACTCGGGCCTGCAGCTCCGCGACCTGGTGCCTGCGATGGTGCGCACGGGCCGCGCGCATGGCCTGCGCATGCCGCGCGACCTCGTGCTCGTCACCAAGCAGCTCGTCTACCTCGACCGCTACTCGCGCGCCTACGGCGGCGCGAAGATGAGCGTGCTCACCGACCAGCGCCTCACCGAGGTGCTGACGCGCGACATGATGGCGGCGATGTTCGCGCGCTGACCTCTGCGCGAACCGTTCAGAGCGTGAGCGTGACGGTGTTGCCGAAGCGATCGGTGACGACCGCGGTGTCGGCCATCGAGACCTCGGCCGCGGTGAGCGACGCGCTGCCATCGCTGACGGTGGTGTCCTGCTCGGCGCCGAGCGCCGTACCGCCCGCGCGGAGCTGCACGCGCACGGTGCCGGTGCGGAGCGGCGCGGCGTCGCCGGGGCGCGTGCGCCGCTCGATCATGCGCCAGCCCTTTGCGACGGCTGGGTGCGCCAGCCCCGAGAGCGAGAGCGTCGTGCCGGCGCGGGACGCGCTGCCCGTGAGCGTCGCGGTTACGATCTCGAAGGGGGCGCTGTCGAGCGCGTAGCCCGTGCCCTCGACGTGGAAGCGGTAGCGCCCGAGCGGCAGGCCCGCGCGATCCGCGACGGCCGGGAGCGCAGCGTCGCCCGTCGGCGGCACGGCCTGCCACTCGGCGACCCAGTAGTGCGTGCGCGGGTCGGTGCCGACGCGCACGAGCGGCGAGGGCGTGTGCAGGAGCAGCACGTCCTCGTCGTCGACGACGCGCCCGCTGCGGCGGCGCAGCGCCGCGAAGGTGCCGGGCACGGTCTCGCTCTCGCGCTCGACGGTGATCGTCGGCGTGCCCGCGAGCGGATCCTCGCCGATGAACACGAAGCGCGCGATCTCGAGGCGCGGCAGCGTCGCGGGCGGCTGCGCGGCGGCGAGCGTCTCGCCCATCTCCTGACGCCAATACACGAGCGACGGCACCGACGCGGGCACGGTGCCCGCCATCGGCGCGGGATCGACGGGCGGCAGCGTGTCGGCCGCGGTCGGCGTCGGCCAGTGCGACGTGCCGCCCGCGGTGCCGTCCTCGCGCGTGTCGGTGACGGCGAGCGCGGCGACCTCGAGCAGGCGCTCCGCGACGTACTCGCCCTCGAGCGGCCCCCAGAACGTGATGTTCGGCTCGTAGCCGCCGAGCAGCCAGTCCTCGGGCGTGAGCACGTAGCCGACGCTGCTCTGCGCGTAGCCGAGGACGATGGTGTGGTCACCGGGGTACGGCGAGCCGTTGCGCACGACGTCCGCGAGGAGCTGCGTGGCTTCCCCGGGGATCGTCGTGAAGAGCCAGTCGCCCATGCGCAGCGCGGAGACCATCGTGCGCGTCTGCGCGCAGACGGGCGTCTCGAAGGGCGGCAGGTCGAGCACGCCGCCGAGCACGGGCGCGGCCTCCTCGATCTTCACGCACGAGCGGTACATCGGGAGGTCGTCGGCGCCGGGGAGTTTCCCGCGGAAGGTCAGCGCGCCCATGTTCGGATCGCCGCAGAGCGCCGCGCCGTACGGCGCGTTGAACTCGTCGATCGGCGAGGCGACGGCGCCGACACCATCATAGATGACGCCATCGCAGCGCCGGCGACCGTCCCAGGGCGCGTAGCGGAGCGCGCCGCCACGGATCGTGAAGGTCTCCCAGTCGGGCCCGA
The DNA here is from genome assembly GCA_964202905.1 of Polyangiales bacterium. Taxonomy (GTDB): domain Bacteria; phylum Myxococcota_A; class Polyangia; order Polyangiales; family JADJQN01; genus CAIUAC01. Next base: position 139,855 of record CAXNJO010000006.1, on the reverse strand, counting down.
GCGGCACCACGCGCGTGAGCATCTCCATCTTCGTCTCGGTCTGCATCGACGCGGCCGTGGCCGTCCAGAGCGCGAGGATCTCCTCGCGCGCGTTGATGCCGACCTGCTCGGCGATCGCGTACGCGCACCAGAAGTCACGGCCGCAGCCGAAGCCCGCGTCGCCCGCGGGCGAGACGTCGCCGCCCGAGCCTTGCAGGTGCATGACGAACACCTCGTCGTCGAACGACTCCTCGAGCGCCCGCTCGATCGCGCCGAGCGCGTCCGTCGAGGCGAGCGGGTTGTCGCCGCCCGTCACGGTGCCGTGCACGCCGAAGATCGGGACGATCGCGAGCGGCGTGTCGTCGAGGCGATCGACGCGCAGCACGAAGAGATCCGTGTCCTTGCGATCGCCGCGCGGGAGCCCGTCGTTCTCGCCGCGGCGGTCGCGGGAGACGCGGTCCATCGGGTCGAAGTCCGCGTCGTGCCCGATGCCGAGTTTTGCGTCGACGCGATTGTCGAGCGCCTGACGCGCCGCCGCGACGCTGCGCTCGACGATGCGGTCGTAGACGGTCCGGCGGAAGACGCCGAAGCCCACCTGCAGCGCGTAGTCGGCGGTGAACTGCCCCCAACCCGAGTGCGAGTGGCTGACCTGCACGACGACCTTGCCGTGGAAGTCGGGCCCGAGCGCCTCCTCGATGTCGACCGTCATCCCATCGAACGCATCCCCGATGTCGAGGTCGAGGAGGACGACGGTCTCGTCGCCCGCGGTGAGCGCGAGCGCCTTCGCGCGGGGCGCCGTGTGGATGCCCACCGAGGGCGCCCACGAGCCCGCGATCTCCATGAAGCGCCGGTCCACCTTGCTCTCACCGAGGCCGCGCGCGGTGTACGCCCCGAGCCCCGTGCCGACCGGTGCGTCGAGCCGCGCCTCGCCGACGCCCGCGCGGATCGTGCCCGTCGTCACCGTGCCGCCGGCGCGGGACGTCGCGGGCAGCGGCGCGTACGCGCAGTGCGCGGTGCTCACCGGCACCGGCGGCCCGAGGTCGGAGCCCGCATCGAGCCCCGCATCGGGCGAGGGCGTCGCGTCGTCGTCGCCGCAGGCAGCGAGCGCGAGGCACAACGAGAGCGTGGAGGCGGCGAGGCGGAGGCGGGATACGGGCGTCGGGATCACGGGCCGATGCTACGCCGCAGGCGTCTCCGGGCACCAGCGCCGCGCGCGCGCCGTGTGCGCGATCTCGCGCGTCGCCGCGCGCTGCGCCCTGCCGCGCGCCCACCTCGGAAAGCGCTTGACTCACCCGCGCCCGCGCATATTCTCGCCCGGCTTTCGGGGGTCCAAGGCACGTAGCCGCGCGATCACCGCTCGTCGCGAGCAGTGGTCGGCGGGCTTGCGTGACGCGGGGTGAAACCCACCTCCGGAGCGGAGTTAGGCGCGGGGGGAGGCCTCCACGTCGGGCGGTGACCCCGCCAAGCTGGAGGAAGTAGGATGGCTCTCGGCACGGTCAAATGGTTCAACGACGCGAAGGGGTTCGGGTTCATCCGTCAGGACAACGGGCCCGATGTCTTCGTGCACTACTCCCAGATCATCGGTGACGGCTTCCGCACCCTCGAGGAGGGGCAGCCCGTCGAGTTCGAGATCAAGGAGGGGCCGAAGGGCCTGCTCGCCGAGCGCGTGACCCGCGCCAGCGCCTGATCGTCCCCGGCCCCCGGGCCTGCGCCCGGGGGTCAACGCGTCCTTGACCAGCAAGAACGCGAGCTCCCCGCTCCCGTTCGGTCCCCGTGCGAGCCACGACCGGTCCAAGCGACCTCGACCTCGACTTTGATTTCGATTTTGACCTCGACCTCGATGGCCTGCGGCGCGGCGCCTGTTGGACCAGCAGCGATGTCGGCGCGGCGCCCCGGGCGTGCTCAGCCGGTGATGTACTTCTCGAGCGCGAGCGCCCAGCGCACTTCGTCGACCGCGTCCGCGATCGCCGCGACGGCCTTGTGGAACGTCACCTCGTGCCAGACGTCGAGCACCTTCTGGGCGTCGACGGGGTCGGTGACCTCCGTGGTTCCCGACGTCGCTTCCGCGTAGCCGCGGGCTGCCGCGAGCGCGCCGACGGCCGCGCGCACCTTCGCGAAGAGCTCGTCCGCGCCCTCGCTGGGGAAGTCGCTGCGCTGCGCGCGGGCCGTGAACACGACGTTCGCCACCTCGCCGAAGACCACGCGCACGCCGGAGTCCATGATGTGCAGACGGATGCGCTCGGCGATCTGGACCTCTTCCGGGCGCGTCCGGTAGATCTCCACGCCCGCCGCGATCAGCGCCTTCTTGAGATCCGGGAGCTCGCTCTTCTGCACCGCTGACGTCCCTCTCCGCGCGAACCAGGTGGTCCGGTGTACGTTCACCGGAGGCGTCGAAGGGTAACAAACCTCACAATCCTCCACCAACAAAGATCGCGCGTGCCGATGAATCCCCGCCCCTCCTCCTCCACCCCGCCGCGCGTCGGCGCCCCCCGCGCGTGATCGCCGTCGTCGACGCGCTCGGCCACACCGTGCGCCTCGAGGCGCCCGCACGCCGCGTGGTGTCCCTCGTGCCGAGCGAGACCGAGTCCGTCGTCGCGCTCGCGGGAGCGGGCGTGCTCGTCGGCCGCAGCGCGTACTGCACCGAGCCCCGCGAGGCGGTCGCGCACGTGCCCGAGTGCGGCGGGACCAAGAGCATCGACGTGGCGCGCGTCGTCGCGCTCGCGCCCGATCTCGTGCTCGTCAACCAGGAGGAGAACGCGAAGAAGGAGGTCGAGCGCCTCCTCGAGGCCGGCCTCCGCGTGCACGTGAGTTTCCCGCACGACGTGCCCGGCGCGCTCGCGTGGCTCGAGTCGCTCGCGACGCTGCTCGGCACGCCGGACGCGCCCGCCCTCGAGGCGACCCGCCGCGCCGTCGCGCGCGCCCTCGCCGCAGCAGCTTCCCGCGGTGACGCGCCGTTGCGTCGCATCTTCGTTCCAATCTGGATGGACCCGCTGATGACCTTCGACGGACGCACCTTCGCGAGCGACCTGCTCGAGCTCGCGGGCGCCGTCAACGTCTTCGCAGATCGCCCGCGGCGCTACCCGCTCGCCGCCGATCTCGGCGCGGCGCCGGCGCTGCCGCCCGAGCGCGTGCTGGGCCGCGACACGCGCTACCCGCGCGTGACACCCGACGAGGTCGTCGCCCGCGCCCCCGAGGCGGTGCTCCTCCCGAGCGAGCCGCACGACTTCGGCGAGGCCGACGCCGCCGTGTTCCGCGCGCTGCCGATCCCCGCGGCCTCCCGCGACGCGGTCCGCTTCGCCGACGGAATGGACCTCTTCTGGTACGGCACCCGCCTCGCACACTCGCTCGAGCGACTCCGCGCGCTCGTCGCCGCGCTGCCCGATCGCTGACACCGCCCGCGACGCCTGCGACGCCCGCGACACCAGAGCGGGCCGCATCCCGCATGGCGTTCGTCGGCGCAACCCCGCCGCTTCCGCCAGTCCCGCGGCGGGCCGCGCGTTGCGCGCCCGTGACAGCCATGTCACCCCCGCGCCGCAGGGCGTGCATGACGCACCGCGGCGAAGTGGCCGTACGGGGCCTCGGTCCTCGCCTCGCTCCGGCCGCTCCGCCTCACGAGCCAACGATTTCCACCCATTCCCCGCGCCCCACGCGCACGCCGCCCGCAATGCGGCCCACCGCGCGGCGCTGGCCCGCCCCTTGCTACCCGCGAGCGCAGGTTCACCCCGACCCCATGGAGTCCGCCATGACCCCCGCCCCCCTCTCTCCGACCGACCGCGCCTTCGCCCACGACGCCCGCGACCCGCGCCGCGCCGCACAGCGCTGGCCCGCCGAGGCCGACGTCGAGATGCTCGTCCCCGCCGGCGGCCACGGCCTCGTGCTCAACGTGAGCGGCGGCGGACTGCGGCTCATGCTCGACCGGACGCTCATGGCCGGCGAGACCTGTGTGCTGCGGGTTCGCCACGGCTCGGGCGACGAGACCGTCGAACATGGCCGCGTCGTCTGGTCGCAGCCCCGGCCCGACGGCTGCATCGTCGGCCTCGCGTTCGTCGCTCCGGGCTGACGGCGCCCCGCCGCGGCGACCGCGCTTGCGCCCGGGGATCGCGGCCACGGCCCCGCGGCCAAGGGACCGCGCCGATGGCGACACGGCGACGTGCCGCGTGAACGGCGCCGCGTGAACGGCGCCGGTCGGAAGAGTGTCTCACCGACGCACCACCGACCGCCGCGCGTCCGGCGCGGCCGTCGGCGCGCGACGGGGTGGGCTAGAGGTTCTCGACGCCCGGGGTCGGGGCGCTCGTGAAGATCCAGTCGGTCTGATCGTCGTCCGTGTCCGCGCCGTTCGGGACGCGCGCGAGCGCGCCCTCGGCCGTATTGGAGTCGGTGGCGGTGGCGCGACGCCCCGCGACCAGCGAGACGCTCGGCCCGCCCGCCACGACCGACGCGGTGATCGCGCCCTCGTAGGCGAGCGCGTCGAGGACGGCGCCCGTCGCGGTGTCGACGAGCGCGATGGCGTCGCCCGGTTCGGTCGGGGCCGCACCGCCGTTCTGGACGTTGTTGGTCGCGCCCGCGAGCGGCACGACGAGGGTGCCCGCCGGAACGGTGACGGTCGGCGGCGCGAGCACGAGGTAGGAGCGCCCCGCGAGCGAGCCGCTCAAGGCGTACGTGCGGTAGGTCGCCGCCGGCGTCGACGCGCCGTTGATGAGCACGACCGCGAGCCCGGTGAGGTCGCGCGAGGTGGTGCCGGGGTTGTAGAGCTCGATGAACTCGCGGTCGTCGCTCATCACGTTGTCGTAGTCGACCTCGTTGATCACGAGCTCGGCCGGCGGCGCCGTGGTCACCGTGACCGTCGCCGTCACGCTGACGGCGTCGAGCGACGCGGTGATCGTGACGCTCGCGTCGCCCGCGCCCGCCGTGAAGTCGAGGGACGCGCTCGTCGCGCCCTCCGGCACCGTCACCGACGCGGGCACGCTGCCGCCCGCGCTCACCGCGAGCAGCACGGTGGTGCCCCCCGAAGGCGCCGGGACGTCGAGCGTCACCGCGAAGCGCGCGGTGTCGCCGGCGAAGACGCTGGCCGTCGTCGGCGTGATCCCCGTGAGCGTCGGCGCCTCGGTCGCGCCGAGGACGCGCACCGCGGCGTCGCGCATGAGGCCGTCGAGGGTGGCGGTGACGGTGTAGGGCGTCGCCGACACGGTGACGCCGCTCACGAGCGCCACGCCGCTCGACGCGCCCGCCGGGATGGTGACGGAGCCGACGACCAGCCCGGGATCGGACGACGTCAGCGTGACGGTCACGTCGGCCGTCGCCGCGCGCGAGAGGCGCACGGTGAGCGGCGTCGGGAAGGTGGGCGCCGGCGCCCCGCCGACGCGCGTGAAGGAGAGCGCGGGCTCGAGCGCGACGAGCGCGGGGCTGCCGTCGGGCACGAGATCCGCGGCGTCGCGCGGCAGGAGCTTGGAGTCCCCGTTGCGGAACGCGAGCACGCCCGCGATCGACCCGTAGGCCTCGCCGAGCACGGGGAACGGCGACGCGAGGTGCAGGAAGTCGTCGACGCGCAGCGAGGCCGCGACGACGAACTCGTTCGTCGGGGCCATGTCGGCGCTCCCCGGCGCGGGCGCCACGTCCGTGACGGGGACCGCGCCGACCTGCACGATCACGGCCTCGAGCGCCGCGGCGCGCGCGCCGCCCGTCGCGACCTCGGACGCCGACACCATCACGGAAGATGGCGCTGCGTTGCCCGACGAGACGACGGCGACCGTCGTGCGCGTGAGCTGGATCTGCCCGAAGAACGCGCTCACGGTGGCGCTCGTGAGGTTCACGAGGTCGCCGCGCGCGACGGTCGGGCGGCCGCCCGTGTAGACGAAGACGCCGGAGTTGTCGGCCCCGCGATAGCCCGCGCTGCCGGGCGGCACCTGGAGGAAGTAGCCCGTCGCGCCGACGCCCGTGACGATCGCGCCGCTCACGCCGATCACACTGCCCGGCGCGACGACGCCCGACTTCACGTCGTAGATCGAGCCGGGGCACGCGCTGCCCCCGGGGTTCGCGACGGTCGGGCACGCGTCGCACGCATCGCCCGCGCCGTCCATGTCGGCGTCGGCCTGATCGGGGTTCGGCACGGTCGGGCAGAGGTCGGTCGCGTTCGGGACACCGTCCGCGTCGCTGTCGGCCGGATCGGGCGCGCTGCACGCGTCCGTGTCGGGGTCGAGCGGGCAGACGTCGCACGCGTCGCCCTCGCCGTCGCGGTCGAAGTCCGCCTGCGCGCCGTCGTCGACGGGTCGCACGGGGTTGAACACGCGCGGGCAGTTGTCCATCGCGTCGGCGATCGCGTCGCCGTCCGCGTCGGTGTCGGCGAGCGCACCGGTGTAACGCGTCGAGCCGTTCACGGACGCGGCGGGCGCGGTGCCGTTGCGCTCGGGGAGACACGACGGCTCGTTCTCCGGCGTGCCGCAGAAGAACAGGTCGTAGCTCGTCGCGTTCGCCGCCGTGAGCGCGGCGAGGGTCTGCCCGGCCTCGCGCATCGCGCAGACGCGCTTGCCGACCGTGCAGACGTCGAGCGGATCGCAGGCCGCGCCGCCGCCCGGCAGCGCCTCGACGGTGGCCGCGTCGCCGTAGAGCGGGGCGCCACCGCGCAGCACGAGCAGGACGTCCGCGGGCTCCGCCTCGAGGACCGCGCGGTGATCGGGGTGCACGCGCGCGTCGAAGAGCGCGAGGTCCGCGGCCTTGCCGACCGCGATGCTGCCGACGACGTCATCGACCGCGAGCGCGCGCGCCGCGCCGAGCGTCGCCATGAGCCAGAGCTGCTCGTCGCTGAAGAAGCCATCGTAATAGACGGTGTTCAGCTCGTCGGCGCAGCGCAGCTCGCGGAGCATGTTCATCGAGCCCGTCGGGGTCCAGTCGGTGCCGAGACCGATCTCGACGCCGAGCCGCGCGAACTCGGTCACGCGCGCGGTGTCGCCGTAGAGCGTGATGTTCGAGCGCGGCGACCAGATGAGGGCGGTGCCGTCCGAGGCCATCTCCGCGATGTCCGGCGGCAGGAGCGCGACGCCGTGGATGAACGCGCTCTGCGCCTGCACGAGGTCGTTGGCCCCCGCGCGCATGCAGAGGAACTCGTTGCGCGCCGTCGCGTCGATGCCCTCGCTGACGTGCGGCGTGTAGGAATCGAGCGAGCCGATGGAGGCCGCCGTCGTGACCGACGGGTAGCCGCAGCCCATCGCGAGCTGCGTGCCGTCGGAGTCGCCGAGCGGGAAGGTGTCGTATTCCGCCGCGGGCTGGCCGAGGCCCTCCATCGCGCTGCCGTCCAGGTTGCGCAGGAAGCCGGGCGCGGAGCCGGAGCCGTTGGTGCTCGTGCCGCCGCCGACGACGAAGCGCAGCTCGCCCCACGTGACCTGCGCGCGCGAGGCCATGCCCGCGGACGGGATGCGGCGGTGGCCGCGGAGCCCGCGGCGCCAGTCGTGGCGCTGCTCGTAGCGCTCGTCGGTGCGCGTGTACGGCGCGTTCTGCGTGAAGGTGAGGTGGTCGTGCGCGTTCACGAGGCCCGGCGAGACGACCGCGTCGGGACACACCACCGCCGTCGCGCCCGCTGCGCTCGCGGAGGACGCGCAGTCACAGCCGACGCACTCGATGGTGCCGCCCGCGGCGACGAGCACCTGACCGCCGCGCAGCACCTCGCCGGGGCGCAGGACGTCGGCCGTGAGGAGCAGCGCGGCCGAGCCCGCCGTGACCGCGCAGCGGCCATCCGGGTTCGAAGGCAGCGACGCGCCCGGGCAGGTCGTGACGATGGGGCCCGCATCCGGCGCGCCCCCGTCGGCGCCGCCGCCATCGACCGGCCCGCCGTCGAGACCGCCGCCGTCGCTCGCGGCGAGGTCGAGGCCCGCATCGGGCGCAGGCGGCCGCCCTTCGTCGTCCCCGCAGCCGACCGCCGCGACGCCGACCAGCGCCGCCACCACCCAGAGCCCGCACCGACGAAGTTTCAAGGCGCGCATCACGTGTCCGTCCTTTGAAAAAGTGGGCATGGCATGCGGGAACGCGCGCATCGGGTCAAGGCACGTGGGCGGGCCGCCCGCGACGCGGCGCTTGAACTCCACCGCGTCAGACCGTACGTTCTGCCGGCACTCGCGTGTACTCGTTCACGAGACGCGACGAGGGGCACGAAGGAGTCGGATCATGCGCCGTCGTATGTTTCGCTCGAAGATCCATCGAGCCGTCATCACGCACGCCGACCTCGCGTACGAGGGCAGCGTCACCATCGATCAGGACCTGATGGACGCCGCGCAGATGCTGCCGCACGAAGAGGTCCACGTCCTCAACGTGACGCGCGGCACGCGGCTCATCACCTACACGCTCCCGGGCCCGCGCGGCTCGGGCGTCATCTGCATCAACGGCGCGGCGGCGCACCTCAACGATCCGGGCGACCTCGTCATCCTCGCGACGTACGGCGAGATGGAGGAAGAGGAGGCCCGCGCCTGGGAGCCGACCGTCGTGCGCGTCGACGCGCAGAACCGGATCTTGTCGCTCGCCGCCGAGACGCCGGGGCCGCGCATGCCGCCCGCCTACCCGCCCGTCGACGCGGAGTGACGGGCGCCGCTGCGTGCGCGCAGCGGGCGGTGCCGGGGACGGGACTCGAACCCGCACGTCGTTGCCGACGGAGCGATTTTAAATCGCCTGCGTATGCCGTTCCGCCACCCCGGCGCGGTGCGCTTTTTTGACCGCGAAGGCCGTTTCATAGCAGGTGTGGTCGCTCTGGAGGCGGACACATGCGCAAGGACGAGCTGATCGCGGTTCTCGAAGGGCTTCTGAAGGACGTGCTGAAGGCGCGGTTCGCGGGCGCGGAGCGGTCGAAGCTCTCCCGCGCGCACGGCTACGCCGACGGCTACATGCGGGCGCTGCTCGACGCGGGCCTCACCGACAAGGCGTCGCTGCTGCGCGTGGTGAGCGCGTCGAACACCGCCTTCCTCGCCGAGGAGGACACGCGCGGCGACGCGACGTCGGGCGTGAATGCGACGGGCGCGGAGGCGATCCCCGTGGGTCGCGCGGTCGCCTGAGCGCGACGCCTCTCGGCCGCGCCCTCCGCGGGCCGGTGCGCGGGGCGCGCGGGTGAGGTGGCTTTCCACGGAACGCCACGCGCGCGACAGCGCCACGGAATGCCGCAGACGCAGGAGCGGCTGTTCCGCAGAATGCAGCGCACGCGAAAAAGGGGACCGGGTGACCGGTCCCCTTCTCGTTGTGGGGGCATCGTGAGGCGGCGCGCGGCCGCCTTCACGGCTGCGGATCAGGGGTTGAGGACGCGGACGCCGTTCGCCTTGGTGCCCTGCTCGCGGCGCCACCAGGTCGCGACGTACGAGGTGTCACCGACGAGCGCCTGCTCGACGAAGTAGCCGGTGCTGTCCATCGCGTCGAGCACGGTGAGCGTCCAGCCGCCAGCCGACGCGCGCGTCGCGTACATCACGCGCTGCGTGGTGGCGTCCTGGTAGGCGATCCGGACCTCGCCGCCCGCCGTCACGACGAGCGAGCTGTCGTCGCCGACGACGTGGCGCCCGTCGGTGTGCGGCGTCGTGCCGTCCGTCGAGCCGTCGTCCACGATCTCCTTCGCCTCGACGCTGGTGCCGTTGACGCGCGCGTACTTGAGCAGCTCCTCGGCGCCGTCGACGTAGGACACGTGCCACTTGCCCGCCGCGTCCACGACGAGCGACGCGCCGATGCCGCTGTCCCCGATGAAGGGGCTGCCGGCCGCGTAGCCGTCGATGAGGAAGGGCGCGCCCCAGGCGCTGCCGGAGAAGGCCACGCCGCGGAGGTTGCCCGCGTTGCGGTCGTAGTAGACGAGGCCGAAGCCCGACGCGGTGCGCGCGAGCGAGATGTGCAGGCCGATGGCAGGCGGGAGATCCTCGACCCACGGGTCCGCGAGCGCCGCGACGCAACTGCCCGCAACGCAGGCCTCGGCGTCGCCGCACGCGGCCGCGCAGTCCGTCGAGGGCGTGACGCACTCGCCGTTCTCGAGGCAGGTCTGGCCGTCTCCGCAGAACTGCGGACGGCAGGCGATCTCGCCCTTCACGACCTCGCTGATGGTCCACTCGGTCGGGTCACCGGGCGCGGCGTTCGCGGCGCGCGCGAAGTACACGCCCGAGGTGGGCCGGCCGCTCGTCGCCGGCGGCTCGACGCGCATGTACGCGACGGCCGGCACGCCGTCGTCCGTGAGGACGAGCGAGGCGTAGCGACCCGCGTCGCCCGTCTCGTCGACGACCTGCGTGTTCCACGAGGCGCCGCTGCGGATGGCGAGCTTGAGGTCGCCGGCGTCGGCGTCGTAGTAGCTGACGTAGAGCGTGCCGCTGCTGCTCCGGGCGATGCTGGTGAAGCGGCCGACGTCGTCGCCCGGGGCCGACACGCCGCCGCGCCAGCCGCTCGGGCCCGCGACCACCGGGGAGCGGGGCGCGCCATCGACGATCTCCCAGTCGACCGTCGAGGTGGCCGCGTCGTACTCACCCACGACGAGGTCACCGTAGAAGCGGTTCGGCGGGTTGCCCGCGGCATAGCCGCTCAACGTCGCCGTGCCCGTGTCGTCGAGGACCATGTCGAGGTGCGTCGCGAGCTGGCCAGGGGTGAGCGGCGGCTTCTCCATGCACGCGCCCGCGGCGCAGCGCACGGTGCAGCCGTCGAGCTCGATCGACGCGGGCGGGCAGGTGAAGCCCGGATCGCAGTCGGCGTCAGCGCCGAAGGTCTGGCACATGTTGGTCTCGGCGCAGCAGAACTGGCCGTCGGCCGGCGTCGTCGCGCAGAGGCCCTCACACGGGGTCGCCGCGGGCGGCGGCGCGAGGCCGTCGCTGCAGTCACAGCCCATCGCGCCGAGCCCGAGCGGGGCCGAGAGCACGAGCACGACCGGCAGGTGCTTCAGCGCCGCGCGGGCGAGCGGGCTGCGGAGCGCGCGCCGCGCTGCTGGAAGAAACCTCCGCCGGCCGGCGCCGAGCAGGAAGAGCACGGCCATCGCGAACACCGCGAAGTCGCCGCCCGTGGGCGCGCCCGCCACGCGGCAGTTGCACGCGCCGCCGCCCGCCGCGTTCGGCAGACCGCGGATGAGCGCCTGACGCGAGGCGCCGACGTTGCCCGCCTCGTCCTGGACCTCGACGTCGAGGCCCGTCGCGTCGCCCTCGGGCAGCGTGAAGGTCGAGGCGTTCGTCCACGCCGTCCACGCCGTGCCGCCGGTGCGGTAGCGGTAGCGGAGCGCGCTGCGCGCGGTGATCACGTCCGTCGCGAGGACGCGCGCGAGGTTGCCCTCCTGCTCGACGACGACGTCCGGCGCGAGGAGGTCGATCAGCAGCGCGGCGCGGGCCGGCGTCGTGTCGACCGTCGTGCGCTCGCCGACGACGCGCGAGCGCGCTTCGACCTCGTGGCGCGCCTGCAGCAGGAGCGCCGGGGACTCGACGACGACCGAGCGGTCGCGCGTCCACGGCGACCACTGCATGCCGTCGATGCGGTAGCTGTACTCGTAGTCGACGCCCGCGGGGCCGGTCGCGTTCATGTTGAGGCGCACCGACGGGAGGTCGCCCTGCCCGAAGGTGCCGACGCTCATCGCCTCGCGGTTGAGCGTGAGGTCCTGCAGGTCGAGCGTCGTTTCGGTGGTCGCGGTGAGCGGCGCGGGGGCCGCGAGCTCGAGGTTCGCGAAGATGCCGAGGAAGTCCTCGCCGGAGTCGCGGACGCCCTTGAGGCCGCCCTCGGGGACGACGAGGTTGAAGCCCATGATCGCGGGGAGATCGAAGGGCGCGATCGAGCCGCCGAGCATGCCCGCGAAGGAGCCGAGCACGGTGGTGATGGTGTCGGCGAGCGAGGCCGGATCCTCGGTGATGAGGTCGGAGTTCGTGACCGACGGGTTCGAGGCGGTGAGCGCCCCGATCATCGGGACGATCTGGCCGCCCTCGACGCTCAGATCGATGCCGATGTTGAGGTCGGCCTGGTACGTGAAGATGCGGACGTAGCGCTCGTGGCTCCACACGTAGAAGTCGACCTGCACCTTGGGCAGCAGGAGGCTGAGCACCGGCTCGCCGGGCGCGGTGCCGAGGCTGACGCGGGGCGGCTCCTGCGGGCGGATCGAGAAGGCGAGCGCGGCCGCCTCCTCCGGGAAGGCGAGGTTCTTCAGCGAGCCGATGAGCAGCGAGAAGAGGCCCGTCGAGATCTGCTGCGAGAGCCGCGTGCCGGCGCCGATGCAGAGGAGGCCGGCGTCGAAGGCGCCGAAGGCTGCGTAGTTGAGGTAGTCCTCGGAGAGGCCGAGCGAGACGTGCGGCGACATCGCGAGGCCCGCGGGCGTGTTGCCGCGGAAGGTGTCGACGCGCGCGATCGTGGGGCGCTCGCCGCCGCCCCAGTTGTCGGCGATGGTGCCGCCGCCGTCGCGGGGGCTCGCGGGCGTCAGCGCGGGCACGCAGGCGTTGTGGCCGGGGCTGCGCGAGAAGTCGCCGTTCGTCGAGCGGAAGCCGCCGTAGAAGAAGACGCTCATGCCCTCGTTGACGGCCTCGCCGTCACCGCCCGCGGCGAGCAGGAACTGCCCGCTGCCGTGGGTGCCCGGCGAGAAGCCGCCGAGGAACGCGGCGCCGAGGTCGCCCTGCCCGTCCGTGCCGAGGAGCGTGGGGACGCACTCCGCCGCGTTGGTGTTCTCGTAGCGGCAGACCGAGTCGGGGTTCTCGTTCGGGCGGGCGAAGGTGCCCGTCGGGCAGCCGTACTCGCCACGCGTGGTGCAGAGCTGGTCGCCGAGCGCGGAGCTCAGCAGGCCGGAGATCTGGCCTTCGAGTTGATCGACGACGAGGCCCTTGGCGAGGTTGAGCAGCCACGAGGCGCCGCCCATCAGCTCGATGTCGGCGTTCTCGATGTCCTCGCCGGGCGTGAGCGTCGCGTCCGCGATGTTGATCCGCGTGTAGCCGGCGCGCGCCGCGCGCGTCTCGGCGACGAGGTCGATGTTGACCGTGAGGCCGATGTAGTCGCGGCTGCCGCGGGCCGTGTCGATGTCGGCGCGGACGGTGCCGACGAGGAAGCCGCCGCGGATCGGGAGCGCGCGGCGCTCGCCGGCGGCGCTGTACGTCTTCACGTCGAGGCGGAGGCGCGCGGTGAGCCGGTTCGGCGCCGTCGGGACGAGGTCGAGCGAGCGGATGGTGCCGCGGATGCGGCAGTCGTCGTCGGGACAGATGGTGAGATCACCGATGACCGCGACCGAGGTCATCGAGGTCGGGATCGGGAACTCGAGATCCATGCCGATCAGCGTCGACGCGATGGTCGCGACGTTCGACTCGAGGAAGCCGATGCCCGCGTTCGTCAAGCGGACCTGCGCGGAGTTGTCGATGCGCTCGGCGATCGGGAAGCCGCCCGGGATCGGGGCGACGCCGCAGCCCGCGCAGCTCGAGCAGCTGCCGCCACCACAGGCGAAGAGGAAGAGCACGAGCAGGGCGACGAGCAAGTGCTTCGGAGGCTGACGGAATCGACCCATGGAACTCTCCCCGCGCGAACGCGCGTGCACGCCGGGCCGGCTCGGCCGCGACGCGTAAGGTTGTCGGCGATGCTAGCGCCCTTGTCGAACGCGAATCAATAGCGACGTCGGCGCGCGTCCGGCCCGCGCCACGCACGGCGCGGCATCCGGGCCTGAACGCGGGCAGCGCGGAGCGTCCGCGGGGAACACCGGCGCGTCGGCACGCGCGAATGTCCCATGAAAAAGGGCCCGCAGCGGCGCGCTGCGGACCCCTCGTGCGCCACGGAGCGGCGGGCGGCGTCAGTTCGTGATCTCGACGCCCTGCGCCGCGAACTCGCCGAGAAGCTCCCAGGCGTTGCAGCCGTTCGCGGCCGTGCTGCCGGGGTCGCAGACGTCCGTCATGCCGGCGGTGTTCGCCTCGCAGCCGGTCGCACCGCACAGCGAGTTGGGCTTCGCCGTCCAGCCGCTCTGCGGGCTGTCGCAGTACGCGGCGTCCGTGAGGCTGCCGGCGATGATCGCGCAGAGCGGCGCGTTGACCGCGGTGCCGACGGTGACCATGCGCGTCTTGGCGTCCGAGACGCGGATGAACGCGCGGAGGCGGCCGCCGGTCGCGGTGTTGTAGTTGGCCGAGCCGCGGCTCCCGACGCAGCTGCGGTCCTCGGAGAGCGTCGCGTTGAGGAGCGAGAGCCCGAAGATGGGCAGCTCGACGACGAGGAGCGTCGGGTCGTTCTCGTCGTAGACCGGCACGGTGAGCGGGCCGGAGCCCTCGTAGGCCGGGGTCGAGAGGGTCTCGCCGGTCATCGCGCCGACGACGGTGACGGGGTCCCAGCGGCTCGGGTCGCCGCCCGCGGCCGGGGCCGCGCCCGAGGTGAAGCGGAAGGTGCCGTCCGCGGACCGCTCGCCGTAGCCGGTGCGGATGGTGACGGGGCCGTCGCCGGAGACGGGCGCGCCCGAGCCCTGGATCAGCCAGTTGAAGAGCTCGCTGTCGAAGGACTTGTTGAGGACGCCGCGGAGCACCGCGCCCGTGAGCGTGCCCGCGGGGGCGGTGAGACGCAGGGCGGCGAGGCGCAGCTCCGGGGCCTCGAGGCGCCCGGCGTTCGAGGCGCGCGAGCAGCACGCGCCCATCTGGTTGGCCGGGGACGGAGCCGTCGTCGGGCAGACCGGCGCGACCGGGCCGGCGTCGGTGCCGCCCCCCATGTCGACGGGCGCGTCGTCGTCGCCACAGCCCATGAAGAGGGCCCCTGCAAGCCCGAGCGCCACCAGCGAGGTCAGTCGATTCGTCATCCCGGCTCCCGTGTGTAGATCCGCGAACGACCGTCGCACGCGGGTCCGCGACGGGTCAAGCGCGCAAGGCCGCGCACGTGCGGAGGGACGCGGGCTCGGCTAGGGTCCGCGCCGCCCGCCCCTCTCGAGCGCGCACGAGCCTGACGGAGCCCGAGGATTGGACGACCGACGCGACGAGCAGAGCGGGCAGGTGCGCGTGCACGAGCGCGGCGGGGACCGCGCCATCGACGGGATCCTCCGCCTCGTCGAGGAGGCCTCGCGCGACCGCCCGCTCGACGACGTGCTCACCACGCTGTGCGCGGAGGTGGCCGGGATGATGCGGGCGCCCATCGCCAGCGTGTACCTGCGCGAGGAGGACGACGCGGGCGACATCGTCCTCGTCATGCGCGCGAACGTGGGCTTCCCCCACGACGCGGTCGGGCGCGTCACGCTGCGGCTCGGCGAGGGGATCACGGGCTTCGTCGCGCAGAACCTGCGGCCGGCGTCGGTGGCCGTCGCCGAGACCGAGACGCACTACAAGCACGTGCCTGGCCTCGGCGAGGAGCGCTTCCCGTGCTTCGTCGCGGTGCCCGTGCTGCTCGGGGGGACGTGCGCGGGCGTGCTGGTGCTGCAGCGGCCCGCGGGCGATCCGTTCGACGTCGCGACCGTCGCGCTCACGACGGCGATGGCGACCTTCGTGGCGCACGCCCTCGAGCGCGCGCGGGCCCGCGCTACGGACTCGGGCGGCGCGCGCGTTCCCGCCGGCCAGAGCGCGCGGCTCGCGGGCGCCGGCGTCGCGCCGGGGACGGCGCTCGGACGCGCGGAGCCGCTCGCGGGCTGGAGCACGCTCGAGGCGACGGCGGCGCTCGGCGGAGTCCGCGCGGAAGGCGGGCGCGCGGACGGTTCACGAACGGATGGGACGGACGCGCGGAGCGAGCCGGCCGGGGTCGCGCAGGCGTTCGCCGCGCTCGCGAAGGACCTCGTGCGCGTCGAGCGCCGCCTCGCGCCGCTGCTCGGGCCGGAGGCAGCCCGCGCGCTCCCGGGGCTGCTGCTCGTGCTCGAGGACCAGCGGCTCGTGGAGCTCGCGGTGGACGCGGCCCGCGAGCACGGTGTGGTGCGCGGGCTCAAGCGGGTGGCCCGCGAGTACGCGTTCGCACCGTACCGCGCGGGTGCGGGCGGACCGGCGGGCGCCCCGGGGCCGGCCGATGCATGGCTCATGGAGCGCGCCTCGGAGATCGAGGACCTCTGCCTGCTCGCCGCCGCGCGCGCGCTCGGCCTGCGGGTGCCGGGCACCGGGGCCGTGGTGATGGTGCCGGAGCGGCTCGGCGCCTTCCTCACGCTCGCCGCCGTCGCTCACCGCGCGGCCGCCGTCGTCGTGGACGCGCCGCTGCCGACCGGGCCCGACGCGGCGGCCGCCTCGCTCGGCGCGCGGCTCGCCGCGGCCGCGGGGCTGCCCGTCGTCGCGGACGTCGCGGGTCTCTTCGCGTGGGCGCGCGCGAACGATCCCGTCCTCGTCGACGGCGCGAGCGGCGTGGTGCGCATCAACCCGCCCGCGAGCGCCATCGCGCGGCTCAAGAACGCCCGCTCCTGATGCGCCCCGCGCTCCTCGCGCTTGGGCTGGTGCTCACGACGTGCCTCTGGGCCGCGGCATCGCCCGCCGGCGCGCAGACGCCGCCTGTGCTCGTCCCGCCGCGCCTCTCGACGCCGCCCACCCTCGCGCTCCCGGAGGCCACCCCGCCGCTCCCCGAGGGCAGCGCGGTGACGCTCCAGCTCGACATCGATCGCGAGGGCCGCGTCGCCGACGTCGTCGTGCTCGAGCCGCTGCGCGCGGACGTCGATCCGCACGTCGTCGAAGCCGCGCGCGCGATGCGCTTCGAGCCAGCGCGGCGCGGCGACACGCCGATCCCGGCGCGCGTGCGCTTCCGCTTCGCGGTCCAGGTCGCAGCGCCCCCCGACACGGCGGCGCCCCCTCTTGCGACCGGCACCGCGCCCGAGACGCCGACGACGCCCCCCGCCGCCGACGCGGGAGCGATGGCCACGCCGCGGGCAGACGTCGGCGCGACGGCGCCCGACACCGGTGAGCCGCAGGAGGCCGCCGGCCGCTACGGTGCGCGCGCCCGCGTGGTGCCGCGCGAGCCCGGCGCGGCGTCGCGCGTGGTGCTGACGGGCGAGGAGCTGACGACGGTGCCCGGCACCTTCGGCGAGCCGCTGCGCGTCGTCGGCTCGCTGCCGGGCGTCGGGCGCACCCCGTTCGGCCTCGGTTTCTACGTCGTGCGCGGCGCGTCGTTCGAGAACACGGGCTTCTTCGTCGACGGCTTCCCGGTGCCGCTGCTCTACCACCTCGCGGCGGGGCCCGCGGTGATCTCGTCGCGCCTCGTCGAGCGGCTCGACTTCTACCCGGGCGGCTACCCGGCGAGCTACGGGCGCTTCAACGCAGGCATCATCACGCTGCACACCGCGCCGCCCGCGCGCGACACGTTCTCCTTCGAGGTGGAGCTCGACGTGTTCCGCGCGAGCGCCCTCGCCGTGCTGCCCTTCCACGAGAAGCGCGGCTCGCTCGCCGTCGCCCTGCGCCGCAGCTACTACGAGCTGATCCTGCCGCTCGTCGTCGATGGGGTCGCGCTGTCCTTCACGGACTGGCAGGTGCGGCTCGATTACGCGCTCAGCCGCCGCGTGCGCGCGTCGCTCTTCGTCTTCGGCTCCGAGGACGCGCTCGACACCTCCGCGGCGGTCGGCAGCGGCGAGACCGCGGGCACCGCGACGACGAGCCTCGGCTACGGTTTCACCCGCGCCATCGCGAAGGTCGAGGCGCGGCTCCCCGGGCGCCTCCGCCTCACGTGGAGCGGCACCGTGGGCCGCGACGCCTCCGGCACGCGCCGCCGCGAGCCGGGCTCGCCAGACCTCTCGCTCGACCTCGCGGCCATCTTCCTCGGGGAGCGCGCAGAGATGGTCTGGCAGCCGACGGACGCGCTGCGCACGCACGCGGGGCTCGACCTCGCAGCCTACGTGATCGGCGCCTCCGCGCAGCTCCCGCTGCCGCCGGGCTTCGGCGAGATCCCCAGCCCGGACTTCGATCCGCAGGTCTTCTCCTTCGACGCGTCGCTCGTCTCGAGCGGCCTCGGCGCGTTCGTCGAACAGAAGGTCGCCCTCGGCCCGCTCGAGGTGACGGGGGGCCTGCGGCTCGATCACTACCGCTACGGCGAGGTCTCGACCGCGCTCGTGCAGCCGCGCCTCGTCGCCCGCTACACGGTGTCTCCCGCGCTGACGATCAAGGCAGCCACCGGGCTCTTCTCGCAGACGCCGCAGCCCTTCCAGCTGCTGCCCACGCTCGGCAGCGCGAGCCTCGCGCCCAACCGCGCGTGGCAGTCCTCGGCGGGCATCGAGCTCAAGCTCCCGCTCGCCATCGAGATCGAGTCGCAACTGTATCTCAATCGCATGTACGGGCTCGCGCGTCCATCGACGGGGCTCGTCCCCGAGGGCGAAGGCGCGCGGCGGCAGTTCTTCGTCGACGACGGCGAGGGCCGCGCCTACGGGCTCGAGCTGCTCGTGCGCCGCAAGGTCGCCGAGGGGCTCTACGGCTGGCTCAGCTACACGCTCTCGCGCAGCGAGCGCTTCGTCGAGGGCGGGCAGGCCGTGCTCTTCACCTTCGACCAGACCCACATCCTCAGCGTCGCGGCGAGCTACAAGCTGTGGCGCTTCCGCTTCGGCGCGCGCATGCAGGTCTCGACGGGGCGCCCGACGCAGGCGGTCGCGGGCGCGACGTACGACGCGGACTCGGGGCGCTATCGGCCGACGCTGACCGGCCTCACGGCGCGGCTGCCGACCTACCACCAGCTCGATCTGCGCGTGGACTACGAGTTCCCGCTCGGGCCGTTCGAGGCGTCCGTCTACCTCGACGGCATCAACGTGTACAACGCGCCCAACGCCGAGGGCACGCTGTACCAGTACGACTTCCAGCGGAGCGCGCGCCTGCCCGGGCTGCCCGCGCTCGCGACCCTCGGCTTCCGGCTGGTGTACTGAGATGCGCGCACCCCGCACCGAGCCGCGCCCCGCGCGCCGCGTCCTCGCGCTGCTCGGCATGTCGCTCGCGGCCTCCGCGGCGGCGTGCCTGCCCGATCCCGGCTTCGACAAGCGCGACCTCGTGAAGACGCCGCGCATCCTCGCGGTCATCGCCGACAAGCCCGAGCTCGCGCCGGGCGAGGCCGCGACGCTCTCCGTGCTCTTCGCCGATCCGCGCGGGGGCGGACGCCCGGTGCGCTTCCGCTGGAGCGCGTGCGTCGGGCTCGAGTCGCTCGGCGGCGGCGGCACGGGCTTCAGCGGCGCGCAGTACGGGATGATGGAGGCGCCGCCCGGCTGCGCGGATCCCGGCGCGCGCCTCGACCTCGGCGAGGGGCCGACGGCCGTGCTCGCCGCGCCGCCGGCCGCGCAGATCGACCTGCTCGTCGCGCAGTTCCGCGCGCGGGTCGGCGACGCGATCCCGGTCGAGTTCGTCGAGCGCCTGCTCGACGAGGTGGGCATCCAGATCACCGTGCAGGTCGAGGCGCTCACGCCCGGCGACGCGGGCGACACGACGCTCGTCGCGGGCTTCAAGCGCGTGCTCGTGAGCCGGCGCGCCGAGCGCGGGACGAACCCGCCGCGCCCACGCTTTGCCATCGGCGAAGAGGGTGTCGTGAGCGCGTATGCGCCGGGCAGCGAGGGCTTCGACTGCGCGAGCGAAAGCGGCGCGCCCATCGTCGTGCCCGCGGGCGCGACGGTGGCGCTGCGTCCCGATCCGACGCCCGCCGACCCCGACGGCGACGCGACCGACGAGCCGTGGGCGGGCGACCCGACGTGCACCGACGACGACCCGGTGACCGAGTGCTACGGCGTTCTCGACCCGCAGGGCTTCTTCGCGCGCAAGCCCGAGAGCGCCTTCTACACGTGGAACGTCACGGGCGGCGCGCTCTTCGAGGGGACGACCTCGCGCCCGACGCGGGACAACGAGTGGACGGCGCCCACGACGCCGGGCGAGGTCACCGTGTGGCTCGTGACGCGCGACGGCCACGGCGGCACCGCGGCCTGCCGCGCACAGGTCACCGTGCGCTGACGCCCCGGGCGCGCCGAGCACGCCGCGACCGCGCGCCGGCGATGGGACGGCGGCGGCGCACTACTCCCAGCGCAGCTCGCCCGCGCGCGCGGCGGCGAAGAGCTCACCCTGCCCGTGCGCGAGCGGCGCGGGCAGCTCGTCCTCCCGGAAGAGGCGCACCTCGAGGATCTCGAGCGCGTTCACGGGCGGGCGCGTCGGGGGCTCGACGCGCGCGGCGACGACGACCGTCACCGCGTGGAAGCGCAGATCACGCGCGGGCGAGGACCACACCCCGAGCAGCACGCCCGGCGCGAGCACGCGCGCCCCGGTCTCCTCGGCGATCTCACGCACGAGCGCGTCCCGCAGCGTCTCGCCCCACTCGAGCGTGCCGCCCGGGAGGGCCCACTCGCCCGTGTCGCCGCGGCGCACGAGCAGGTAGCGCCCGTCATCCGTCCGCGCGACCGCGAGCAGGCCGACGACCGGCCGCCGCAGCACGTGCCGCGCGGCCTCCTTCACGATCCCCCACACGGCGCCCGGCAGCTTCACGCGGCGAACGTAGCAGCCGTCGCGCGCGGCGCCGCGGGGTCCGCGCCTGGGACGGTGACGGGCGGGGAGGAGTCCGCGTCAGCGGCCTTCGCGCACGAGCGCGCGGCGGGCCGACGCGAGCCGCGTGCGGGCCGCCGACGCGAGCTCCGGGAAGCCGAGCGAGAGCCCCTCGAGCGTGGCCGAGACGATGCGCGCGACCTCCGCGCGCATGAAGGGTTTGTCATCTGCTGGGATGGCGTACCAGGGCGCCCACGGGCGCGAGGTCTCGCGCAGCGCGCGCTCGTAGGCGTCCATGTACGCGTCCCAGTGCGCGCGCTCCGCGACGTCGGCGGCGGAGAACTTCCAGCCGGCCTCGGGGTCGTCGATGCGCGCGAGGAAGCGGCGCTTCTGCTCGTCGCGGGAGACGTTCAGCCAGAACTTCACGATGGCCGTGCCGTTGCGCGCGAGGTGCTTCTCGTGGTCGCGGATCGACTCGTAGCGCTCGGCGAAGAGCGTCTCGCGGTCGGCGCGCGCGGGGATCCGCTGCGCGCCGAGGAGCTCGGGGTGCACGCGCACGACGAGCACCTCTTCGTAATAGCTGCGGTTGAAGATCCCGATGCGGCCGCGCTCGGGCAGCGCGCGCGCGGTGCGCCAGAGGAAGTCGTGGTCGCGCTCCTCCTCGGACGGCTGCTTGAACGAGTAGACCTGACAGCCGGAGGGGTCGACGCCGCTCATCACCGCGCGGATCGTGCCGTCCTTGCCGGCGGCATCCATCGCCTGGAACACGAGCAGCACCGACCACGTGTCGGTGGCGTAGAGCTTGCGCTGCGCGCTCGCGATCCGCGCGATGTGCGCCGCGAGATCCACGCGCAACGCGTCGGCGCCGGGGACGCTGCGCGGCGGCGTCGTCGGTGCGTCGCGGAGGCGGAAGCGGCCGTCGTCGGGCACGAGGTAGCGGCTCTTGACGCGCAGATCCATGGGTTCGGCTCTCGGGGGTGGCGCGCCGCGGGGCGTGGGCGCGGCGTCGGTCGGCGTCAGGCGGGCGGGGCCTCGCCGAGGGCGGCGTACGTCGCGTCCCGATCGCGGCGGATGTCCGCGAGGAGCGCGGCGACGGCGTCCGCGCCGAGGCCCGAGACGGTGTCGAGGTTGTGCGCCGCGATGCGCTCGTGGATCGGCGGCTGCGGCGGCGTCGCGAGGAAGGCGGCGAGGTCGAGCGTGCGCAGATCGACGACGCCCGTGCCGTGCGCCGGGTCGTTCGCGCGGACGCGGTCGAGGGCGCTGAGGCGCACGAGCTGGATCGTCGGGTCGGGCGTGCGCCGAAGGAAGGGCACGAGGCGCGAGGGCTTGCTGAGATCCGGCGCCGCGTCCGGGTGGAAGGCGGCCATGGCGAGGCGCCCGCCGCCGTGCCGCCGTTCGGGCGGCATCGCCGCCTGCTCGCGCCGCGTGTGTTCTTCGCGGACGAGCCCGACGAAGCGCTCGAACTCGCCGCGGGAGAGGCGCAGGCGCGGGAAGATCAGCAGCCCGATCTCGACGTCCATGGCGTCGGCGATCGCGGTCACCGCGTCGGCCGCAGGCGCGACCTCCGGCAGCGGAGAGAGGAGCACCGCCTCGCGCACGCGATCCTCCTGCCGCGCACGGGCGGCCCAGGGGCAGAGGTGGAGCCCCTCGACGATCTCGCGCTGGTACCTACGGTAGACGCGGAGCGCGGCCGCGACGAGCGGCGCGTCCTCGGGACCCGGAGGCGGGAGACCTGCACCCACGGCGCGAGCGTGCCACGCGCAGCGGCTGGGCAATTCGGGAATTCGACGTGATCGGATCCCCGGAGGCGCTGGTATGGTCGGCCGGCGCGGGCCGTTCCGGCCGTCGATGCAAGGGGATCATGGATACCAACTCCCGTTCCGGCGAGACCAGAGAGAGCAGTGGACACCCCCCAGCCCCGGAGGACGCGCGCTTCGCGCAGCGCCTCGCCGACACGCGCGCCGAGCCGCACCGCGCCGAGCGCTGGGACGCGCTCGAGGCCCGCGCCGCGGACCTGCAGCGGCCCGACGAGGTCTCCGATCTCTTCGTCGCCGTGCTCGAGACGGAGCTCCCCGCCGCGCTCGCGCTCACCCTCGGCGAGCGGGCCGCCCGCTTCCACGCCGAGTGGTTCGGCGACGACGCGCCCGCGCTCGTCCGCGTGCTGACGCGCGTGCTCGAGATCGACCCCACGGCGACCTTCCCGCTCGAGCGGCTCGCCATCACGCTCACCGCCGCTTCGCGCTTCGCGGAGCTCCTCGCGCTCTACGATCGCGCCATCGCCGCGGCACCGTCGCCCGCGCGTCGCCTCGAGCTGCTGGCCGAGGCCGCCAACGTCGCGAAGGACTTCGCGGCCGATGCCGAGCGCGCGATCGGCTATCTGCAGCAGCTCGCCGACGCGCGCCCGGGAGACGCCCAAGTCTTCGCGTCGCTCGAGCGGCTCCTCGAGCGCCAGGAGCGCTTCGAGGCGCTGATCCGCCTGTGGACGTCGCGCATCACCGCGGGCGTCACGGCGGACGAGGCCGCGTCGCTGCGGGCGCGCATCGCGGACTGCCACCTCACGCGGCTGCACGACCCCGCCGCGGCGCTCGCCGAGACGCGCCAGCTGCTCGACGCGGGCGAAGAGGCCCACGCGCTGCCGCTGCTCGAGCGCGTGCTCGCGGCGCCGGAAGCGGAGGCCAACGTCCGCGAGCGGGCCCTCGCCCTGCTGCGCTCGCGCTACGACGAGCAGGGCCGGCAGGCCGAGGTGGTCCGCGTGCTCGAGCTCGCGCTCGGTCGGAGCGACGGCGCCGAGGAGCGCGCGCTGCGGCGCGAATTGGGCGCGCGACTCGCGGCGGCGGGTCAGCCCGAGGCGGCGATGTCGCAGCTGCTCGCGCTGCTCGCGCTCGCGCCCGACGACGCGGCCGCGGAGCCGGAGCTTCACGCGCTCGCGGACGCGACCGGCGCGCACGCGCGGCTCGCGGAGGGCTTCGCGGCGGCGGCGCGCGTCACGCACCGCGCGCAAGGTGGCGCTCCTGTCGGCCGCGGCGGAGCTCCGCGCGGAGCGGCTCGGCGATCTCGACGGCGCCGCGCAGCTGGCGCGCCGACGTGCTCGCCGCCGCCGGCGCAGACGGCGCGCTGGCGCTGCCCGCAGCGCGGCGCCTCGCGGCGCTGCTCGCGCGTCCCGAGCGCGCGCGTGAGCGGCTCGATGCGCTCGACCGGCTCGCCGCGCTCGAGCCGGGCGCCTCCGGCCGGCGGGATGCGCTCGCGGCGCTGGCACGCGAGGCGCTCGCGCTCGGCGACACCGAGCGGGCGCTGGACGCGCACGCGCGTCGCTTCGCCGCCGACCCCAACGACCTCGAGGCCCTCGGCGCCACGATCACGCTCCGCGTGCAGGCCGGGCAGTGGGCGCCCGCGATTGACGCACTGCGTCAACGGATCGTGGCCGACGTCCCGGCCCCGCAGCGGCGCGCGGACCTCGCGCACATCGCGCACTTGCAGGCGACGGAGCTCGGCGCCGTCGACGCGGCGATCGCCACGTGGTCGGAGCTCGCGGCCGCGTTCGGCGAGGACGCCGAGGTGGTCGACGCGCTCGCGGCGCTCTACGCGCAGGCCGGTCGCGACGCGGACCTCGCGGCGCTGCTCACGCGCGCCGGCGCGCGCGACACCGCCCGCGTCACCGAGCTGCTCGCGCGGCTCGGCGAGGTGCTGCGCGAGCGCCTCGGCGACACCGCAGGCGCCGCGCGCGCCCTCCGCGACGCGCTGCGCGCCGACCCGACGCTGCCGCTCGCCCGCGAGGGTCTTGGTGCGCTGCTCGCCGACGAGCGCGCCCGCGCGACCGCCGTCGAGGGCCTCGTCGCGGCGTACGAGGCGACGCGAGACTGGGCCGGGCTGCTCTCGCTCGTCGACGCACGCTTCAAGCTCGCCACGGGCGACGCCGAGCGTGCGCGCATCCTCGCCGAGGCCGCGCGCCTCGAGGAGCGCGAGCGCGGTGACCTCACGGCCGCCCTCCTCGCGACGGGCGACGCCCTCAAGCTCTCGCCCGACGACGGCGCGCTCGAGGCCTCCCTGTTGCGCCTCGCCGACGCGACGGGCGCGCACGACGTGGCCGCGAAGTTCCTCGAGCAGGCCGCGCTCGCGAGCGGCGAGGGGCCGCGCGCCAACGCGCTCCTGCTGCGCGCCGCCCTGCTGCTCGGCGGGCCGTTGAACGTCACCACGCATGCGCGCGACCTCGCCGAGCGCGTCGCCCGCGCGGAGCCCGCGCGGCGGGACGTCGCGGCGCTCGTCGTCGACTGCGCGCTCCGCAGCGACGACCTCGAGACGGCGATCGCGCGCGTCTTCGCGCTCGCGGGCGAGACCGGCCGCGTCGATGCCGGGTTGCTCTCGGCGGTCGAGGAGGCAGCGGCGCAGTCCGGCCGCTGGGCCACCCTCGCGGGGGGCGTCGCCGACGGCGTCGCGCAGACGGACGGGCTCGGCGCGACGCAGCGCCGCGACCTCGAGCAGCGCGTCGCCGCGTGGCACCGCGACCGCCTCGGGGACACGAGCGCGGCCGCGCACGCGCTCCGCCGCGCGCTCGCGCACGACGCGGAGGACATCGGCTCCCTCCGCGCGCTCGTCGCGCTGCTCCGTTCGGCGCCGTCCCGCGAGCTGCACGACGCGCTCGTGCGGCTCGCCCAGCTCGCGCCGGGCGACGTCGACGCGCTCCGCGAGGCGGCGACGCTCGCGCTCGGTGCGCTCGACGATGCGGCGCTCGCGCGCGAGACGCTCACGCGCCTCTACGAACGCGCGACGCTGCTGCTGCGCCGCGACGGCGCGTCCGCGAGCGACGCGATCGGCGAGACCGCCGCCTGGGCCCACGCGCGGCTGCTCGCGCAGCGCGACGCGGCGGGCGAGACGCGCGCCGTCTACGCGCTGCTGCTCGAGGGCGCGACGCTGCCGCTCGCGGCCGCGGAGACGCGGGCGATGCGGGTGCGCGCAGCCGGCCTCGCGGCCGGTCCGCTCGGCGATCGCGCGCGCGCCATCGACCTCTACCGCGGCGTGCTCGAGGAGACGCCCGACGACGCCGACGCGCTCGCGCAGCTCGCTGCGCTCTTCGAGCAGGAGGAGCGGCTCTCCGACCTGCTCGCGCTGCGCAAGCGCGCACTCGCCGCGACGACGGATCCCGCGCGCAGGCTCGCGATGCGCCTCGACATCGCGCGGCTCGTCGGGGAGCTCGAGGCCCGCGGCGGGCGGCTCGAGGCGCTCGAGGCGAACCTCGAGGAGCAGCCCGGGCACGCGGCCTCGATCGCCGCGATCACCGCGCTGCTGCGGGAGAAGCACGCCTTCGGTGCGCTCGCCGAGCTGCTGACGGCGCAGGCGCAGCGCGTCGAGAAGGCGGGCGACGCCACGCGCGGCGCCGCGCTGTGGGGCGCGGTCGCCGAGCTCGCCGAGCACGATCTGCGGGACGTCCCGCGCGCCCTCGTCACGCTGCGCAAGGTCGTCGCGCTCGCGCCCTCGACCGCCGCGCTCGACGCGCTCGCGCGGCTGCACGCGGGGCGCGGCGAGCACCGCGCCGCCGTCGATTGGATCGAGCGCCGGCTCGCCTCGAGCGAGGGCGAGGAGCGCACCGCGACGTCGCTGCGCCTCGCCGACGCGCTGCTCGCCGCAGGTCAGCGCGACCGCGCCGTGCAGCGCCTCGAGACATCCTTCGCGGACGACCCGGCGAACGCCGAGGTGCGCACGCTGCTCGCGCGGCTCTACCGCGAGCAGCAGGCGTGGGCCCCGCTCGGGCGCCTGCTCGCCGAGGACGCCGCGCAGATCGCGGACGACGCCGTGCGGCTCGAGCGGCTGCGCGAGGCCGCGGACATCTACGTCACCCGACTCCGCAAGACCGAGCTCGCCGTGCCGCTGCTCGAGCAGGCGGCGCAGCTCGCGCCGGAAGACCGCGCGCTCAAGCGCACGCTCGCCGAGGGCTACCGGGCGAGCGGTCGGCTCGACGAGGCGCGGGCGGTGCTCGACGCGCTCGTCGCCGAGTTCGGACGGCGCCGCACGCCGGAGCGCGCCGCGTTCCACTTCCAGCTCGCGAAGGTCGCGCGGGCGCGTGGCGAAACCGAGGCGGCGCTCGAACAGCTCGACCTCGCCGCGTCGATGGACGCCGGGAACGCGGGCGTGATGCTCGAGCTCGGCGGGCTCGCGGGCGAGGCCGGGCAGCTCGATCGCGCCGAGCGCGCGTACCGCGCGCTGCTGCTCCACGCGCGCAAGGCACAGGATGACTCGCTCGACGCGGTCGGCGTCCCCGAGGTGCAGCTCGAGCTCTCGCGCCTCGCCGCCAAGCGCGGGCAGGACGAGCAGTCCCGCGAGCTGATCGAGTCCGCGGTCGCCGCCGCCGCGCAGAGCGACCTCGAAGCCCTTCGTTTCGTGCGCGCCCTCGCCGCCCGCGACGCGCATGCGCTCGCCCGGCGCGTCCTCGAGCAGCGCCTCGCCGCCGCGACGGATCCGACCGAGCGCGCGCCCCTCCTCGGTGCCCTCGCCGACCTGCTCGAGCACCGGCTCGGGCTCCTCGACGCGGCGCTCGACGCCCGCCTCGAGGCGCTCGCGCTCACCCCGGCGGACGAGACGCTCCACGCGGCCACGCGCGCCCTCGCACGGCGGACGGCGCGCGCCGCGGACTACGTCGCGGCCCTCCAAGCGCAGGCCGAGCAACAGCGCCGCGCGGAGGACCACGAGGCGATGGCCCGCACGCTGCTGGACCTCGGCGCCGTCCTCGAGGAGGATCTCGGCGATGCCGCGCAGGCCGCCGCGATCTACGCGCGCGTCGAGCAGGGCGGCGACCTCGCGGGCGAGGCCCGGCTCGCGCTCGCGCGGGTCGCGGGTCGCTCGGGGGACACGGCCGAGGAGCTGCGCGTGCTCGCGCTCATCGTCGTGGACGACGCGGGCGGCCCGACGACCGACGCGCTCTATCGGCTCGCCGAGCTCCGGCTCGCCGCGCCCGCCGACGAGGCGGCGCTCGAGGAGGGCCTCGACCTGCTCGACCGCGGTCTCGCGGCCGATCCGCGCTGGGCGCGCGCGGGCGCGATCCTGAGCGGGGCCGCGGCGACGGGCGGCGAGCGGGTTCTCGCCACGTTCGAGCGCGTCGCGCGGCAGGCGCGGGACGCCGCGATCCTGCTCGACTACCTCGAACTCCGCGCGGGACGCGACGGCGCGACGCTCGCGGAGATCCGCGAAGGCGTCGATGCCGCGACGTCCCTCGCGCAGGACGCGCGCGCCGAGCGACTGCTCGAGCGCGGCGTGGCGCTCGCGCGCGGCAGCGCGGAGGGCCTCGCGAGCGCGCTGTGGACGGCGACGGAGCTCGCGGCGCGTCGTCTCGCCGCGGGTGACACGGCCACGGCGCTGCGCTGGTTGGGTGAGGCGTTCGACGCGGCCCATCCGGACGACGCGTTCGCGCTCGGCGTGCAACTCGCGCAGGCCGCGGAGGGCGCCGACGGTGACCTCGAGATCGCGGCTGCGACCTGGGAGCGCCTGCGGGAACGCGATCCGGCGGACCGCGCGGTCTGGCAGCCCCTGCTCGGCGTCTATCGACGCATCGGCGACGCGGCGCGGCTCACCGCGCATGTCGCGGGCACGCTCGACGCGCTCCTCGTTCCGGCAGAGCGCAACGCGGTGAGGCTCGAGCTGACGCACTTCCTGCTCGATCAGGGGCGCGACGCGGAGGCCACGGGCCAGCTGCGGGAGATCCTCGGCGAGGACCCGAGCCACGCCGAGGCCGCTGCGCTGCTCGGCGAGGTGCTCACGCGGCTCGGCAGCTCGACGGAGCTCCTCGAGCTGGTCGAGCGGCAGCTCGACGCCGCGAAGGACCGCGGCGATGCCGCAGGCGTGGTCGACCTCACGCTGCGCCTCGTCGCGCTCTACCGCGTCGAAGCGCGGCGCGACGACTCCCTCGACGCCGTGCGCTCGGCGCTCGACTTCGCCCCGACCGAGCGCGCGCTGCTCGCGCTCCTGCTCGAGCTGCTCGGGCCCGACGCCCATCCGCGCGACCGTGCGGAGGCCATGGAGCGCCTCCTCGCGATCGACTCGGGCGCCTCGTCGGCCGCGCTCGCGCTCGCGCTCGCCGACCTGCACCTCACCCTCGAGGACGAGGCGGCGGCCGAGCAGGCGCTCGCGACCGGACACCGCGCGGCCCCCGGCGAGGAAGGGCTGCGCGCGCGGCTCGACGCCTGGTACCGCGAGCGCGACGACCACGCGCGCCTCGCCGCGATGCTCTCCCTCGACGCACAGCGCAGCGACGACGCGCCGCGGGCGGTCGCCTTCCACCGCGAGGCGGCGGCGCTCTACCGCGATCGCCTCGACGACGCCGCACGCGCGGCCGAGGCGCTCGGCGCGGCCCTCGCGCTGCAGCCCGACGATCACGCGCTGCTCGCCGAGCTCGTCGCCGCGCACCTCGCCGCGGGGGCGCTCGAGGCCGCGCGCGGACCCGTCGACGCGGCCCTCGCGCGGGGCCCGGAGGGCGCGGCACGCGCCGCGCTGCTCCGCGAGCGTGCGGCCCTGCACGCGCGAGGCGGGGACGACGACGCGGCGCTGCGCGACCTCGAGGAGGCGTACGCGCTCGTCGGTGTCGAGGCCGCCGACGCGCTCGCGCACGGGCTCGCGCTCGCCCTCGAGCGAGCCGCGACGCAGGGCGCGCACGACGCCGAGCGGGGGCTCACTTTCCGGCTCGTCGCACTCCTCGGCGCACACGGCGAGGGCACGCGCGCCCGCGACGCGCTCGCGGCGTGGATCGCGCGATCGCCGAGCGACATCGAGGCGTTGCGGGCGCTCGTCGATCTCGACGCGGCGGGCGAGCGCTGGCAGGAGGTCATCGACGCCTGCAACCAGCTCGTCCAGCTCGAGGAGGGCGACGCGCAGGTCGAGGCTGCGCTGCGCCTCGACGCGGCCGCCACCGCGCTCGGCCAGCCCGACGCCGCGCGCGCCGGGCTCGAGCACGTCTTCTTCGCGCAGCCGGCGGACGAGCGCGTCCGCGAGCGGCTGCGGTCCCTCTACACCGCGCTCGGCGCGGACCGCGAGCTCGCCGTGGTGCTGCTCTCCGACGCGGAGTCGACGCCCGACGCCGACGCGCGCTTCGATGCGCTCCGGCGCGCGGGCGCGCTGCTCGCGCGGGCGGACGACCCGGCGAGCGCGCTCGCGCCGCTCGTGGCCGCGTACGACCTGCGCCCCGAGGACCACGAGGTCACCGTCGCGCTCGTCGACGCGTACACCGCGACGGGCGCGCACGCGGAGGCGGGCCAGCTGCTCGAGGTGGCGATCGCCGCCCACGGCAAGCGGCGCACCCCCGAACTCGCGATGCTCCAGCAGCGCATGGCGCGGCTCGCCGGGGCCGCCGGCGCGCGCGACACGGAGCTCGAGTGGTACAAGGTCGCGCTCGAGAGCGACAAGAACAGCGGCGACATCGCCGCGGATCTCGCGGAGCTCGCCATGGCGCTCGGCGACTCGGAGACCGCGTCGAAGGCGCTCCGCGCCATCACGCTGATGAAGCAGACGGGCCGCATGTCGCGGGCGGTCGCCTTCCTCCGGCAGGCGCAGCTCGCGCACCAGAAGGCGGACACCCGCCGCGCGGTCCTCTGGACGCGGAAGGCCAAGGAGGAGGACCCCGGCCTCACCGAGGCCGACGACTTCCTCCGCGAGCTCGGCGAGGTCTGACCGGGCGCGCCGCGTCCACTGCGAGCCCGTACGTGGCGGACACGAACCCCGATCCCGGAGACGGCCCCGCGGCCCTCGAGCCGCCCGTCGACGCGGCCGCGCCACCCGCGGGCGCGCCCTGGGATCTGCCCCTCGGCGAGGCCCCCCTCGCCTTCCTCGACCTGGAATTCACGGGGCTCGACGCGCGCGCTCACCACATCTGCGAGCTCGCCGTGCGCCGCGTGCGCGGCGGCGTCGTCGAGGGGGAGCTGAACTCGCTCGTGCGGCCCGCCTCGCGCGTCGGGGGGTCGCAGCACATCCACGGCCTCGACGACGCGACGCTCTCGACCGCGCCACCGCTCGCGTCGCTCGCGCCGGCCCTCGCCGGGCTGCTCGACGGCGCGGTGCTCGTCGGGCACGGGCTCGCCGCCGACGTCGCGTTCCTGCACGAGGCCGCGGTGCGCGGCGAACTCCCGACGCCTCCGGCGTGGGCGATCGACACGCTCGTGCTGGCGCGGCGCGCGCTCTGCCTGCCGTCCTATCGGCTCGCGGCGCTCGCGGGCGCGCTGCGTCTTCCGGCCCCGACGCACCGCGCGCTCAGCGACGTCATCACGACGGCCGCGCTCTTCGCGCACCTCGCGGCCGCGTTGCGCGCCCCGACGGCGCGCGCCCTCTGGCAGGTGCGCGCGGGCGAGGCGCACGCCTCGATGCGCGACGACGTGCGGCGCGTGCTCACGCAGGCCGCGGCGACGACGGGGCACGCCCGCGTCTGCTACCGCGTGCCGCGCCGCAACGCGACGGAAGACGTGCTCGCCATCCGCCTGCTCGAGCCGCCGCACGTCGAGGGCCGCCTCTTGCGCGCCCGCTGCACGCGGCGTCTCCGCGGCGATCGGATCCTCTGGGCGGAGGTCGTCGCGCCGCCGGCGACATGAGCCCTCGTCCCGCGCTACACCCGCATCGCGCGGCACGGCGCGATGCCGCGCGCGCGAGGAGCTCCGATGATCGCCGACCGTCCCCGACACGCCACCGCGGTGCGCCCGACTCCCGCCCTCGACGCGACGCCCTGCACGCCGCGCGCCCCCGGGACGCACGGCCGAGCGCGTCCCGCGCCATCCCGCCTCGTCGCGTCGTGCGCCGCGCTCGCGGGCCTGCTCGCGGCCTGCGGCGGCGCGTCCCCGCGCACGGCCACGGTCGCGCACGTCGCGGAGGCGCCGCCCTCGGATCGCCGCTGGCGGGATCGCGCCGTCGCCGCGTACCTCGAGGGCGATCTCGCGCGCGCCGCGACCGCCGCCGACAGCGCGCTCCAGCTCGACCCCGGGGACACGCGCGCCCTCGAGGTCGCCGCGCGCGTCGCGCTCGCACGGCTCGATCCCGAGCGCGCCCTCTCGCTGCTCGGCGCCGCGCAGGCGCCCCTTCTCGTGCGGCTCCGCGCACGCGCCCACCTCGGCCGCGGCGACCTCGCGGCCGCGCAGGCCGACCTCGACTCCGTCGCGGGCGCGCCGCCCGAGGACGGCTGGGCCGCCGCCGTCGCCCCCGCCCTCCGCGCGGCCGCGGGGCGCGTGGGGTACGCGATTTCCGGCGACGCCGAGGCCACGATTCCCTTCGATGCGCGCGCCCCCGACGCGCTCGCGACCATCGCGCTCGAGATCGACGGTCGCCGCGTCCACGCGCTCGTGTCCACGGCCGCGGGCCTCACCGTCGTCGACGACGCGCTCGCGCGCGGCGGCACGCTGCTCGGCCGCGTCGCGCTCGGCGGGCTCGTCGTCGAGGGCGTCCCCGCGCTCGCCCGCGACCTCGCCGACGTCTCTGCGGCCGCAGGCACGGAGATCGCCGCGGTCGTCGGCGCGGATCTCCTGCTCCGGCTCCACGCGACGCTCGATGGCCCCGGACGCGCGGTGACGTTCCGCGCGCGCCCCGCACCACCGCCCGCGGCCGGCGCGCAGCGGCTCGACCTCTACGCGTTCGAGGGCTCGCTGCTCGCGGTCCGCGGCGCCATCGACGCCGCACCGGCGACCTTCTTCGCGCTCGACTCGTCGGCCGCGCTCCCGGTCGCGCTCACCGCGCGCGCCATCCACGCGGAGGGCGTCACCTCGCGTCCTTTGCCGACGCCGCCGGGCACGCCCGAGGGGATCACCCTCTACGCGCTCGCCGCGTTGCGCCTCGGCGACACCGTCGTCGAGGGCGTCCCGGCCGTCGTCGGCGTCGTCCCCGACGCGCTCGCCCGCGTCGCGGGGACGCGCATCGATGGGATGCTCGGGCTGCACGTGCTCGGCCAGCTGGTCGTGACCTTCGACCCGATCGAGCGCGCGGTCCTCCTCGCGCAGCCGGCCTCCGCGGCGCCCGCATCGCCGCCCGCTGGGCCGTGACGCGCCGGCGCAGCGGGCCGCGCCTTCAGGGGTAGAGCGCCTCGATCCGCCACCCCTCGCCCTCGCGCAGGTAGACGTCACGCTCGTGCAGGCGGCTGTCGCGGCCCTGCCAGAACTCGATGCGCGTCGGCAGGAGCCGGTAGCCGCCCCAGTGCGACGGACGCGGCACCACGCTGCCCTCGGGGAAGCGGCGGTCGAAGTCCTCGACGGCCTGCGCGAGCGCCTCGCGCGACGAGAGCAGGCGGCTCTGCTGCGACGCCCACGCCCCGAGCTGGCTCCCCCGCGGACGCGAGGCGAAATACGCTTCGGATTCCGCGTCGTCGACCTGCTCGACCGCCCCCTCGACGCGCACCTGCACGTAGACGGTGGGCCACAGGAACGCGAGCGCCGCGTGCGCGTTCGCCGCGAGCTCGCGCCCCTTGCGGCTCTCGCGGTTCGTGTAGAAGACGAAGCCCCGGGCGTCGACGCCCTTCAGCAGCACGTAGCGGAGCGAGGGGAGCCCCGCGGGCGTCGCGGTCGCGAGGGCGACGGCGGTGACGTCGTTCGGCTCGACGGCTCGCGCGCGCGCGAGCGCTGCGTCGAACCGCGCGAAGGGGTCGTGGAGGGGCGGAGTTTGCTCGGGCATGGTGCGGACTCTAGTACCACCGCCCCGCGCGGCCCCGTCGAAATCCACCGCCGTCGCGCCGGCCACACGCGGCCGGATGCGCGCGGGAAATG
Organism: Polyangiales bacterium; assembly: GCA_964202905.1. GTDB lineage: Bacteria > Myxococcota_A > Polyangia > Polyangiales > JADJQN01 > CAIUAC01. The sequence continues at coordinate 106,866 of CAXNJO010000006.1, read as the reverse complement.
CGCGCGGCGCGGCGCGCAAACAGCGCAGACACGCGCGGTTCCGTGATACCTTCGGCGCCGCCCATGACCTCGGCAGCGGACGAGCTGATCGCCCGGCTGCGGCGAAACCCCGACGACTATCCGGCTTTCGTCGCGCTGCGCGCGCACTACCACCAGCAGGGCGACTGGCCCTCCCTCGTCAACCTGCTCGAGGGTTGGGCGACGCGCGCGCCCGATCCGCGCGCCGCGGCGCAGGCCTTCTACGAAGCCGCCGACCTCGCGCTCGGCGGGCTCGGCGACCGTGCGCGCGGCAGCTCGCTCTACGAGCGCGCCCTCGAGCGCAACCCCGCGCACCTCGACGCCTACGCGCGCCTCGAGGCGCTCGCCGAAGAGCTCGGCGACCTGCGGCGGCTCGCGGAGGTGCTCGAGCGCCGGGCCGAGGCGACGCTGCACGCCGTGGGCGACGCGCACGCGAGCGCCGCCGTCGAGCTGCAGCTCGGCGAGCTCTACGAACAGCGCTTCGAGCGGCCCGACCGCGCGCTCCTCCACTATCGGCGCGCGCTCGAGCTCGACCCGCAGCTCGTCTCGGCGATCTACGCGGCACGCGAGATCTACCGCAACGCCGGCAACCTGAAGGCCGCCGCACAACTCTACGAGCAGGAGGCGGCCGCCGAGCCGGACCCGACGCGGCGCGTCTCCCTGCTGCGCGAGCTCGCGCACCTGCGCGCCGAGCGCCTCGCGGAGCTCGACCCCGCGCTGCAGTGCCTCGAGCGTGCGCTCGCGGAGGCGCCGGGCGACCTCGGCGTGATGCACGACCTCGCGACGATGCTCCTGCGGCGCGCCGACCAGCGGGGCCCGAGCACCGCGGGCACGGCCGACAAGGTCCGCGCCGCCGACTTCCTCCACCAGATGGCGCAGCGTGTCCCGCCGGAGCACGCGGTGGCCTACGTCGAAGCCGCGCTCGACGCCGCGCCCGATCACGAGGGCGCGCTCGCGCTGCTCGATCGCATCGCGCACGAGCTCGGCCGCCCCGATCTGCTGCCGGTGCGCTGGGTCGGCTTCCTGCACGCCGCGCCGGACGCGCCCGGGGCGATGAGGCTGCGGCGCCGCCTCGGCGAGGCCTACGTGGAGGCCGGGCAGCTCGACGACGCGATCGTGTGCTTCGAGCCGCTGCTCGAGCAGGGCGACGCGGCCGCCGCCGAACGCCTCGCGGAGCTCTACCGCTACGCGGGTCGGAGCGCCGACGTCGCGCGCGCGCTCGGCGTCTCGGTCGCGGCGCTCCCGCCCGCGCAGCGCGCGTCGCGCCTGCTCGAGCTGATCGATCTGCTCGTCGCCTCGGGGGACCGCGCGGCCGCGTCCGAGCGCGCGCGCGAGCTGCTCCAGCTCGACCCGGGGAGCCCCGAAGCGCTCGCCTTCCTCGAGGCGGAGCTGCGCACCGAAGGCGCGTGGGAGTCGCTGCGCGCGCTCCTCCGCGACGCGGCGCGCGTGCCGGGGCTGAGCGCCGACGCGCGCAAACAGCGCCTCCGCGAGGTCGCCGCGCTCAGCACCGATCGCCTCGCGGACCCCGAGGGCGCGATCGACGCGTGGCGCGCGATCTGCGCGCTCGACCCGGCGGACGGGGATGCCCGCGCGACCTTCGCGGCGCTGCTCGAGCGCCTCGGGCGCTGGGACGAGCTCGCGCAGGTGCTCGAGCGCGAGTCGATCGCGCGCAGCGACGCGGCCGAAGGCGCCGAGGTGCTGCGCCGGCTCGCGCGCCTGCACCGCGACCGCCGTGGCGACCCCGCCGCGGCCGCCGAGGCGTACCAGAAGCTCCGCGAGCGGCTGCCCGACGACGACGAGGCGCGCGTCGCGCTGAGCATCCTGCTGCTCACGCTCGGCGCCTTCGCCGAGGTGGTCCCGTTGCTCCAGGAGCGCATCGAGCGTGCGTCGCGGGCCGATCGCCCGGACCTGCTGCGCACGCTCATCGTCGTGCTCGACGAGCAACTCGGGGACACCGAGGGCGCGTTCGACGTCGCCGCGCGCCTGCTCGACGACGAGCCGGGCGACCTCGACGCGCTCGCGCGGATGACGCGCATCGACGAGGCCGCGGGGCGCTGGGATCGCCTGCTGCAGACGCTCTCGTACCACGCCGAGATCGGCGAGCCGCACGAGCGCGCGGGGATCCTCGCGCGGATGGGCGCGATCGCCGACCAGCACCTCGGCGACCTCGACCGCGCGGCCGAGTACCTCGCGCAGGCCCTCGACCTCGCCCCGGGCGACGCCACGACGCTCGACGCGCTCTGCGACGTCTTCGATCGCGCGCAGCGCTACCGCGACCTCGTCGAGCTGCTCCGGGGCCGCGCGGCCGACGAGCCGCGGGCGGACGTGCGCGTCGCGCTGCACCGGCGCATCGCGCGCATCCTCGAGCAGCGCGTCCGCAACGAGGACGCGGCGGCCGAGGCGTGGGGGGACGTGCTCGCCGTCGCCGAGGACGACGAGGCCCTCCGAGCGCTCTGCCGTCGCGCACGCCGCCTCGGGGACCCCGCCCGCCTCGAGCCCCTGCTCGCGCGCCTCGCGCCCCTCGTGACCACGCCCGCCGAGGCCCGCGACGTCGCGATCGAGCGCGCGGATCTCTTCCGCGACGCCCTCGCCGAGCCCGAGCGCGCGGTGCCGCTGCTGCGCGACGTCCTCGCGCGCCTCGAGCCCGGTCACCTGCCGGCCATCGATCGGCTCGTCGCGCTCGCGGAGCAATTCGCCGACGACGCGCTCCTCGCCGAAGCGCTCGAGCAGCAACTCGACGCGACGGCGGACGCGGGGTTGCGCGTGCCGGTCGCCGAGCGCCTCGCGAACCTCTACGAGCACCGGACGGGCGACCTCGCAGCCGCGGTCCGCGCGCTCTACGCGTGGGCCGACGCGGACCTCACCGACGCGGCCCCGCACACGCGCCTCGTGCGCCTCCTCGAGGCCCTCGAGCGCTGGCCCGAACTCGTCGACGCGCTCGACACGCTCGCGGGTCTCGAGCAAGACGATGTCGGGGTGAGCGGCCTCGTGCTGCGCGCGGCCGACCTCGCCTGGCGCCGCCTCACCGACGCGGACGGCGCGTTTCGGCGGCTCGCCGAGCGCGTCGAGGACGCCGGAGACGCGCAGGCCGAGGAGGCCCTCCGCGCGCTCGCCCGGGAGTTGCCGGCGGCGGGCGGCGAGCGGCTCGCCGAGTTGTACCTGCGCCTCGCGCAGGACGAAGGCGCCGGTCCCGCGGGGCAGGCGCGCCGCTTCGCTGACGCCGCGGGCGTCTTCGAGACGCACCTCGGCGATCCGCTGCGCGCGCTCGAGGCCGTCCTGCGCGCGTTCGCGCTCGAGCTGGGCGACGCGGGGCGCCTCGCGGAGGTCGACCGCCTCGCGGCCCTCGCCGGCACCTGGGATCGCCTCGGCCAGGTGTACGAGACGCTCCTGCGCCGCGCCTCCTTGCCCACGCAGAAGGTCACGCTGCTCGTGCGGCACGCGCGGCTGCTCGACGAGCGCGGCGGCGACCCCTCGGCGGCGCTCGACCGCGCCCTCCGCGCGTGCGCGCTCGCGCCCGAGGACGACGACGTGCTCGCCCTCGCCGAGCACCTCGCGCCCCGCGCCGGGCGCGCCGAAGAGCTCCTCGTCGTGTACGAGCGCCGCAAGGCGACCGCGACGGACGACGCGCGCCGCGTCGAGACGCTGCTGCGCGCCGCGCGGCTCGCGGAGTCCGCGCTGCGCGATCGGGAGCGCGCCATGCTCTACGTCGCGCAGGGCGCCGCCCTCGCGACGCGCTCCCCGGAGCTCGGCGCGGGCGTCGAGGAGGTCGTGCACGGGCTCGACGCGGCGGCCACCGCGGCGGGAAAACCGCTCGAGGAGCGCGCCCGCCGTGCCCTCGTCACCATCTACCAGCGCCTCGCCGAGAGCGCGCCCGAGGCCGCCGACAGCGCGCGCCTGCTCACGCGCGCGGCGCGGCTGCTCGACGCCGCGCTGAAGGACGAGCGCGGGGCCTTCGCCGCCCTGAAGCAGGCAGCCTCCGCGACACCCGGCAGCGCCGAGGTGCTCGACGAGCTCACCGCGCTCGCGGGCCGAAGCCGCCAGTTCCCCGCGCTGGACGCCCACCTCGCCGAGCTCGTGCGCGAGGCCTTCGACCCGCGCACCGCCACCGCGCTCGCCCGGCGCCGCGCGTCGCTCCTCGCGAACGAGCTCGCGAAGCCCGCCGCGGCGGCCGAGGCCTACCAGCAGCTGCTCACCCTCGCCCCCGGAGACCGCGAGGCCGCGGGCGCGCTGCGCGTCTGCCTCGCGCAAGCCGGGCGCCACCAAGACCTGCTCGTCGCGATCGACCGCGCGCTCGAGACGACGCGCGACCCCGCCGAGCGCGCCGCGCTGCTCAAAGAGTCCGCGCAGACCTGGGAGGGGCCGCTCAAGAACCGTTACGAGGCCCTCGACCTCTGGAAGAAGGTCCGCGCGCTCGTGCCCGGCGACGCCGACGCCGAGGAGGCGATCGCCCGCCTCGGCCAGGGCCTGCGCCGGCCCGCGACCGACGACGACGACGACTCGCTCCTCGGGCTGCGCGCCGCCCGGGCCAGCGCCCCGCCGCGCGCGGCCGCCCCCGCGTCGCTCCGGGACGAGCCCGCCGCAGAGCCCGCCGACGACGCCGACGCAGAGGCCGCCACGGGAGCCGCCGCAGAGGCCACGACCGTGTCGCGGACCGGATCGCCGATCGAGACGGCCGCCGACGCCACGGCGACGAAGGCCGAGGACGCCAGCGCCGTGGGCGACGACGCGCGCGCAGCGGACGGCGACGCGATGACCTCGCGCGGCGACGTGCGCGCGGCGCGGTACCCCGACACGCACGCGGCGCAGCACGACGAAGACGAAGGCGTGACCGGGCAGCGCGTCGCGCCCCCCGCGGGCGCCTCGCTGGAGCGCTGGGACGACGACGCGACCGAGGCCGCCCTCCCATTGGCCGAGCGCGACGCCGAGCCGCCGTTCCGCTTCCCTCGCGCGCCCGCGCCCGCGGCGCTCGAGCCCGGCCTCCTCGCGCCGCTGCCCGCCCTCGGCGTCCCGGTTCTGGCCCACGACGCCCTCCCCCCGGGCACGCTTCACGCGCTCGATTCGCGCGACGCGCTCGACGACGACGCGATCGAGCCGCTCGACGACGAGCTCGGCGACGAACTCGGCGACGCGCCGGCGGACGCGCTCCACGCGGTCGAGGCCCTCGACGACGTCCTCGACGACGACTCCATGGAAACCCTGGACGCGCCCCCCGAGGCCTCGGCCGACGACGCGCGACTCGAGGACGACGACTCCGTCGAAGCCCTCGACGAGCTCGCGGACGCCGACGACGTCCTCGACGCGGCGCCCCCGCCGCGCGCCACCGCCGGCGCGCCACCGCCCCTGCCGCCGCGCCCCGCGGCCTCGCGTCCGCCGCCGCCGGGCCCGACCTCCGGCGCCGCGCCGCGCTCGCTGGCCCCGCCACCGCCACCGCCACCGCCGCCGCCGCCACCACCGCCGCCCGGCCTCCCGCCTCACGGCGCGTTGCGCTCCGTCGCACCGCCACCGCCACCGCCACCGCCACACGCGCCCCCGCGCCGACGCTAGGGACCGGAGCCCGGCGTGCCCCTCGAGAGCGCGGTGCGCATCGCCTGCGCGACGACGACCATCCTCAGCGCGCTCGTGTGGTTCGTGGCGCGCCGGACACGACCGGTGCGCGAAGGGCGCCTCGCCTTCGTGGCGCTCGGCGCCGCGCTCTGGATCGACGCGTCCCTGTTCATGGAGGCGCTCGGCGACGCGGCCTGGATCACGGGGAGCGCCACGGCGCTTCGCGTCGTGGCCGTGTGCATCCTCTTCGCGACGCTCGGCCTCGAGATCCGCCGACGGCAGGGCCGAGCGCGCCGCGCGTTGAGCGTCACGAGCCTGCTCGTCGCCGCGTCGTTCGTGGTCGACACGGTCCTGCACCGCGCGCGGCCTCCCTACCTCACCCTCGGCACGCCCGCGCTCGCCGTCCTGTCCTGGACGCTCGTCGTGATCCTGCTGCGAGAGCTGCTCGCGACCGACCGCGCCGAGGCCAGCCTCGAGGCGCAGGTGCGCGAGCGCTCGGACGCGCTCCGCCGTGCGAAGAGCGATCTCGTGCAGGTCGAGAAGCTCGCGTCCGTCGGGCTCATCGCCGCAGGCGTCGCGCACGAGATCAACAACCCCGCGGCTTATGCGCTCGCCAACCTCGCTGGGTTGCGCGAGTCACTCGATGCGCTCCGCGCGCAGCGCCGCGCGCTCCTCGCGGTCGCGCCATCGGGCGACACGCCGACCCGGGTCACCCACGAAGCGGCGCCCGGCGACGCCCTCGCGGACGACCAACTCCGCGACGCGCTCGACGGCCTCCTGCGGATCCGCGACATCGTCGCCGAGGTCAACAGCCTCGCGCAGAACGAGCCGCGCGAGCCCGAGGCGGTGAGCCTCCCCCGCGTGGTGGAGGCGAGCGCGGCGCTCGCGCTGCCCACCATCCGCGACCGCGCGACGCTCACGCTCGAGCTCGCCCCGGTGGGCCCCGTGCTCGGCCACGCCGGCAAGCTGTCCCAAGTCGTCATCAACCTGGTCGTCAACGCGGCCGAGGCGATGCCCGACCGCGGCGACCGTCGCGGCCGCATCCGCGTGCGCACGGCGCCGATCGAGGGACACGTCGCGCTCGAAGTGAGCGACGACGGACGCGGCATCCCGCCCGAGCAACTCGGCGAGATCTTCCGCCCGCTCCACACGACCAAGCGCGCCGGCACCGGACTCGGCCTCGCGATCTCGCGGCGCATCATCGAGGCGCACGGCGGGCGCATCGAGGTCGAGTCCGTCCTCGGCGAGGGCACCACCTTCCGCGTGCTCCTCCCGGACGCCCCGCCCCCGATGCAGCCTGCCGCCGTGCCCGCCGCGCCGCGCGGCGCGCCCCCCAGCCCGCTGACCGCCGCCTCTCCGCGCGGCGCGCCCCCCAGCCCGCTGACCGCCGCCACCTCTCCGCGCACGCCGCGGCCCGCTGCCGCCGCGCCGCGCGCGCCCGCGCCGCCCGCTGCGTCCGCGACCGCCGCGCCCCGGGTCGTGATGCTCATCGACGACGAGGCCCTCCTCGTGAAGGTCCTCTCCCGCTTCCTCGCGCGCTCCCACCGCGTCGTCACCGCGACCTCGGTCGACGAGGCGCTCGCGCTGGTGCGGGGCGGCACCGACCCGGACGTCCTGCTCTGCGACCTGATGATGCCGGGCAAGAGCGGCGCCGACTTCTACGGCGCCCTCGCGCACGAGCGCCCGGACCTCGCGGCGCGGGTCACGTTCATGTCCGGAGGCGGCGCCAACGAGCGCCTCGACGACTTCCGGCGCACCGTCGACCGCCCCATCCTCCGCAAGCCGCTCGAGCCCGAGGCGGTGCTCGCGTGGGTCGACCAGCAGCTCGCGGCGACCGCCGGCTGATCCCGCGGCGCCGCCGCACGCGCGACGCGGTGCCCGCGCACGGGCCCGGCCCGCCTAGGCGCCGCGGAGGTGACGGCGCGCGACCTCCGCCCACGGACCGCTCGGGTCGAGGCGCAGGTACGCCTCCCAGTGCGCACGCGCCTCGCCCGGCCGCGCGAGCTCCTCGAGCGCCATCGCGAGGTTGAAGTGCGCGTCCGCGAACGTCGGGTCGATGGCGATCGCGCGACGGAAGGCCCCGACCGCCCCCTCGCCGTCGCCGCGCTCGAACGCGAGGAAACCGAGGTTGTACCAGGCCTCCGATTGCGCCGGATCCAGCTCGAGGGCGCGCGCGTAGAGGGCTTCGGCCTCCTCCGGCGCGCCCCGGCGGAACCGCAGGTTCCCGAGGTTCGTGACCGCGTTGGCGAGCGTCGGATCGAGCTCGATCGCGCGCCGATAGGCGGCCTCCGCGCGGTCGAAGGTGAGCTCCTCCTCGTCGAGCCGGCAGCCCTCGAGGTAGTGCGCGTACGCGGCCCGGCGCTGCTCGGGCTGCGGCTCGCCCGCGCGCAGCACGCGCACGACGTCGTCCCGCAGCGCGCTCACCTCGAAGTCGAGGACGCGCTGCCCCGTGAGCGGGTCGAAGACTCCGTCGTCGCCGCGGACGACGACGCTGTGCCCGTCGGCGACCACGCGCAGCTCGGCGAGCGGCCGCGTGACGCGCGGCAGCGAGGCCCGCAGCGCCTCGACGGACGCGCGCACCCGCGGCAGCGGCACCCCGCGCTCGAGCAACCCACGGGCGGTGCGCAGTCCGATCAAGTCTTGAAACGTGTAGAGGCGTCGCTTTCCCGCGCGGGCGGACGGCGAGAGGAAACCCGAACGGTGCCACGACCGCAGCCGCGTCTCGGGCACGCCGACCACCCGCGCCGCCTCCGCGGTGCCGTAGAGAGCCGCGGCGGGGTCGGCGCCGCGCTCGCGGGGCGCCGGCGCGTCGTCCGCGTCCGGGGGGGGCAGCGCCGCGGGGGCGTGCACGCCCTGCGCGGCCCTGCGGCGCCCGCCTCCGGGCCCGAACGCGACGTGGATGACGTTGTCTTCGTCGTCGTTCACGGGTGACTCCGGCGCAGCGACCATACCCCGAGCGGCGCCTCGAGATCGACGTCCACGCACAACGCCCCGCCGCGCAACGCGAAGCGCACCTCGACCGCCACCGTCCCGAGCGCCCGCCCCGCCATGCGGTGCGTCGCCTCGCGCCGCGCGAGCCGCATCGCGCGCAGGTGCAGCCCCACCGAGTTCTCCGCCCGGCGGAGCAGCTCGGCGCGCGCGTCGTCGTCGAGCGGCCCACCCCACGCGGCCTCGAGGCGCGTGAGATCCACGGTCAGCATCGTGCTCCCGAAATACGTCTCGGCCCCATCCGCGCCGCGCGCGGCCGCGCCCTCGGAGAGCACCGCCGCCACCGCGAAGAGCGCCTCCTCGACGTCGCGTTCGAGCCTCGCGCCGCCGCGCGCGAGCGCCAGCCCCGCACGCCCCGCGCGGGCCAGCCCCTTGAGCGCACCCGCGCGACGGAGAGGGACATCCATGTGAAGAAGCGTACAAACACGCACATCAGACCACCAAGTTCTCGCCGGCGCGACGTGCGCGGGCGCGGCCCGCGGAGCGGAGCCTATAGTGCGCGCCCATGGCCCCACGCCCCCCCACGACGCCGCCGGCCACCCGCCCGCTCGCGTGCCTCTCGGACATCCACGGCAACCTCCCCGCGCTCGACGCCGTGCTGCGCGAGCTCGGGCGCCGCGCGATCACGGACATCTACGTGGCGGGCGATCACCTCTTCGGCGGCGACGCGCCGCTCGAGGTGTGGCTGCGCCTGATGGAGGCGAAGGCGCGCCTCGTGCGCGGGGCGAGCGACCTCGCCCTCGCGACCTTCGAGCCGGGCGCGCTCCGGCCCCGCAACGCCACGGAGCGCGCGCGGGTCGAACTCTTCGCGAAGACGCGCGAGGCGGTCGGCGAGCTGGTCCTCGCGCGGCTGCGGCGGCTCCCCGAGCGGCTGCGCACGCCCCTCATGGACGGCAGCGAGCTGCTCGTCGTGCACGGCTCGCCCTCGGACTCGACGGTCGAGATCACCCACGACCTCGACGACGACGAGGTCTACGCGCTCGTCGGCGACGACCCGGCCGACATCGTCGTCTGCGGGGCGTCCCACACCCCGTTCCACCGCCAGCTCGAGGGCGTGTGGGTCGTGAACGTCGGCTCGGTCGGCCAGGCCCCCGAGGGCGGCCTCGCGCACTTCGCGGTGCTCACGCCACGCCCCGACGGCACCCTCGTCGAAGAGGCCTTCATCGAGTACTGACGGCATCCGGCCCCGCGGCGGCAGGCCCCTCGCTGCGCGGCCCACCGGCGCGCGGCCCGCCAACGCGCGGCCCCACGGCGCCGGGGTCAGTGCGCGGCGTTCTCGCTCGGCGACGCCTCGTCGGCCTCATCGCGCACGCGCCGCACGACCTCGACGTGTCGCACGCGGCGACGGTCCGCATCCCGCACGATGATGTCGAGCTCGCCGATCGTGACGGTCTCGTTCTCGGCGGGCACGCGCCCCGCGACCTCGACCACCATCCCGCCCACCGAGCGGTAGGCGCCGTCGCCCTCGGGCAGCTCGACCGAGAGCGCCTCGCGGAGATCGTCGACCGAGAGCGAGGCGTCCACGAGGTAGCGTCCCGGCGCGATCTCCGTGACGCGCGGCTCGTCGCTGTCGTGCTCGTCGTGGATGTCGCCGACGATCTCCTCGAGGATGTCCTCGAGCGTGACGATGCCGGCCGTCCCGCCGAACTCGTCGACGACGACCGCGAGGTGGATGCGCTTGACCTGCATCTGCCGGAGCAGGTCGCCGATCTTCTGGGTCTCGGCGATGAAGAACGCGGGCGCGCGCACGAGCGCCGCGATCGAGCCCGTCGCGTGCGTCGTGCCCTCGCGCTCGACGCGGAAGAGATCCTTCGCGTAGAGCATCCCGACGACCTGGTCCGGGCGCCCGCGGTACACGGGATAGCGGCTGTGTCCCGCCTCCTTGACGAGGTCGAGGACCGCCGCGAACGGCATGTCCTGCTCGATCGCGACGACCTGCGTGCGCGGGATCATGATCTCCGCCGCGATGGTGTCCTTGAACTCGAGCACGCCGCGGAGCAGGTCGGCGTGCGAGCGCATGATCGCCCCGCTCTCCTCGGCCTGGTCGATGACGCTCTCGACCTCGAGGTCGGCCATCTTCTCGGCGTCCGCGGCGCTCTGCTGGCGCGGCGCGGGGATGAGCCGATCGACGAGCGCGCCGATCCCCGCGAGCGGCACGGCCACGGGCACCATCAGCGTCTCGAGCGGGCGGAACCAGCGGAGCAGCGGGAGCGCGAGCCGCAGCGCGTACTTGCGCGTGAAGGTGCTGAGCACCTCGACGAGCGCGCCGTAGAAGAGCACCACGGCGAGCAGCACGAGCAGAAGCGGGCCCGGGTGCGTGCTCTCGATGGCGCGCGCCGCGAGCATCGCCGCCGACGAGATGCACACGACGCGCCCCGCGAGCAGCCGCGCGTGGATCGCGACCCCGTGATCGAGCAGACGCCCTGCCGTGCGCGCGAGCTCGCCGCCCTCCTCGCGCACGGCGCGGGCAGGGACGTCCCCGAGTTCGACGAGCGCCGCGTCCACCGCCGAGAACGCCGCGCCGAGCAACAGGAGCCCGGGAACGCCCACGGCGAAGAGCATACTTGGAGGCACGAGGCCGCAAGTTTAACACGCTTCGCGCCGCGCGCGATCCCCGGCACGCGATGTGGACCGCAGGCGGACGTGCGGCCCGCAGGCGAACTTGCGGCCCGCAGCCGCGCGTGCGCCGCGCCGTCAGGCGTCGAAGGTGAGCGCGCCCGCCTCACAGAGGTCGACGAGCGTGCGAAGCGCCTCGAGGCGCGGCATGCCGCTCACGTCGAGCACCTCGTCGAGCGAGGCGTGGCCGTCGATGCGCGAGAGCAGGAAGCCCGCGCGGTGATCGAGCCCGAGCCAGCGGAGATCCACGTCGCGCACGGCGACCATCGGCACCCGCGTGAGCGAGCCGATCCGCGACGCGTAGATCTGCTCGAGCCGCTCGCGCGACGAGGCCGCGCAGGACTGCGCGACCGCATCACCCGGATCGCGCGCGAGGAGCATCTCCGCGGCGACGAGCGCCCCCGAGAAGTCGCCGAGCTCGAAGCGGTCGCTCATCTCGCTCGTGAGGTCGACGAGCGGGAGCACGGTCGGGCTCCGATCGACGAGGTCGAGGGCGTTCCCGTGGCGTGCCGGCTGCTCCTCGGAATGACCGCGCGCGACGCGGTGGTTGCGGGTCGGCCGCACGGGGCGACGTGGCGGAGGCGGCGACGTGGTGACCGAGAGACGCTCGACCGCCCAACCGTCAGGGGCGCTGCTGTCCGGCGCGGGCGCGCGCAGCGAGGGCGGGGGCGGAAACGAGATGCGCCGCGCCGACGACGACGCGGACTCCTCGGGCAGGCGCAGCGGCATGACCGCGACCTCGGGATCGGAGTCGTCGGACACGCCGACCGGTGCGGCGCGGCCGGGGGGCGGCGCGCCGGGGGTCGGGTGCTCGGGGTCGTCACCGCGCGGGGTCATGGCTCAGGCCTTGCCGACCACGCCCTTGAACATCTTGTGCGTGCGGGCGAGCGTCTCGAGCACGTCCTTGAGCGGCGCCGCCTCGCCGGCCGCGATGAGCGCGCGCGCCTTCTCGACGATGCCGCGCGCCTTCTCGGTGGCGTCGCGGCCGAAGTCGGAGCCGGCCACGACGAGCTCGACCTCGGGGAAGAGGCGCTCGATGTCTTGGATGCTCTTCTCCGCTTCCTGCTTGTACTTCTCGAACTCTTCGCTGCTGCGCCGCGCGACCATGAGGTCGCTCGACTCGGCGACCATGCCGTCGACTTCCTCCTTGGTGAGGCCGCTCGACGCCGTCACGGTGATCGACTGCTGCACCTGCGTCTCGAGATCCTTCGCGTGCACGCTGACGATGCCATCGGCGTTGATGTCGAAGGTGACCTCGACCTCGACCTGCCCCGCCGGCGCGCGGCGCAGGCCGGTGAGGACGAACTCGCCGAGGACGTCGTTCTCCTCAGCGCGCCGCGACTCGCCCTGGAGCACGAGGATCTTTACCGCGGTCTGGTTGTCGCGGACGGTCGTGAAGACCTTGGAGCGCTGAGGTCGGGACGGTCGTGTTCTGAGGGATCAGCTCTTCGAAGTAGCCGCCCACGACCATGATGCCGAGCGTGTGCGGCGTGACGTCGAGCAGCACCATCTCGGGGCCGTCGTCGACGAGGGCCGCGCCTTGGATGCCAGCGCCGAGCGCCACGACCTCGTCGGGGTTCACGCCCTTGCACGGCTCGCGGCCGAAGCACTCGGCCACGAGGCGCTGCACGAGCGGCATGCGCGTCATGCCTCCGACGAGGATGACGTCCTCGATCTCCGACTTCTCGAGCGCCGCCTCGCGCAGCGTCTCCTCGCAGATCTCGACCGTGCGCTCGACGAGCTCGCGGCAGAGCACCTCGAGCTGCGTGCGCGTGATCACGCGCTGCAGGTGCAGCGCCTCGTTGCGCGCGCTCGAGATGATGAAGGGCAGGTTCACCTCGGTCTCGGACACCGAGGAGAGCTCGCACTTCGCCTTCTCGGCGGCGTCCTTGAGGCGCTGCAGCGCCATGCGGTCCTCGCGCAGGTCGACGCCGTGCTCCTCCTTGAAGCCCTGCACGAGCACGTCGATGATCCGCGCGTCGAAGTCCTCACCACCGAGGAAGGTGTCACCCGCCGTCGAGACGACCCGGAAGACGCCCGTCGCGCTGATCTCGAGGATGGAGATGTCGAAGGTGCCGCCGCCGAGGTCGTAGACGGCGACGGTGCGGTCGATGGACTTGCCGAAGCCGTAGGCGAGCGCGGCCGCCGTCGGCTCGTTGATGATGCGGATGACGTCGAGGCCCGCGATGGCGCCCGCGTCCCGCGTCGCCTGCCGCTGCCCGTCGTTGAAGTACGCGGGGACGGTGACGACGGCCTTCTGCACGGGCTGACCGAGGTAATCCTCGGCGATGACCTTCATCTCCTGCAGGATCATCGCGCTGATCTCGGGGACGCTGTAGACCTTGTCCCGCAGCTTCAGCCGCGCGTCGCCGTGCGGCCCCTCGACGATGCTGTAGGGGCTGTTCGCCGCCGCGTTCATGACCTGCGAGCTACCCCATTTGCGGCCGATGAGGCGCTTGGCGGCGTAGACGGAGTTCTCGGCGTTGGTGACGGCCTGCCGCTTGGCGATGTGCCCGACGAGGCGCTTGCCGGCCTCGGTGAGCGCCACCATCGACGGCGTCGTGCGGTATCCGCCGCGGTTGGGGATGACGACCGGCGTGCCGCTCTCAACGAAGGCCACGCAGGAGTTCGTCGTGCCGAGGTCGATGCCGATGACCTTGTCCATGGGTGTGCCGTGGTCCTTCACTGGGCGCGCGCGCCGCGCACGCTCACTTGAGTTCGCGGAGGAGATTCTTCACGAGTTCGTCGCTGGGGTCTAGCCTCGCGGCATGCTCGAGCTCGCGCTTCGCGTTGAGGCGCAGGCCCGCGGCGTAGAAGACGCGACCGAGCAACGAGCGCGGCGCCGCCTCGTCGGGACCGAGCTCGACCGCCCGCTGCGCGTACGAGCGCGCGCGGTGCAGGTCGCCGTTCGAGCGGAGGAGCGCCTCGGCCGTGCGCCGGTGGGCCTCGCGGTCCTCCGGGCGCCCCTCGCAGACGCGCGCCCACGAGAGCGCGGCCTGCCCCCACTTGCCGTTCCGCTCTTCGTAGGCGGCCTGCTTCACGTAGTGGTCGGCGAGATCCACGGCGAGCAGCCGCCGCACGCGCGCGTGCTCGTGGGCGACGTCTTCCCGGTCGGGGGCGATGGCGCGCGCGAGGTTGAACGCGTTGACCGCCTCGACGAGCTTGCCGTTGCGCTCGGCGCGCAGGCCGTCGGCGAGGTGCCGTGCCACGAGATCCGTGCCGCCCGTGATCTGCGCCGTCTGCTGAAGCGCCTGAACCAGCCCGCGCCCGACCCCCTCACGCGCCGCCTGCACCTGCGGATCCGGCGCGGGGGGCGGCCCCGATGGCCGGCGCGCAGCCGACGCGGTCGAGGTCGGCGTCGGCCCGGACGGGGCGCCGATCCCGAGGTCGCGCCCGAGGCCGCGGAGGCGGAACTGCTGCAGCGCTTGCGCGCGGCGCCGCTTCGCCTCCGTCGGCGCCGGGCGCTCGGAGGCGGACGCCGCAGGCGCGACGGGCGAAGGCGTCGACGCGGGCGCGACGGGCGGCGGAAAGGACGCGCGCGGCGGGGGAGGCGTCGTGGCGGGCGTGACCGGAGGCGGCGGGACGACGTGGGACCGCGGGACGGCCGATATGCCGTGGGCCGGCGTCGCCCCGGCCCGCGCGGCGGCGCGCGCGGCGACCTGCTCCCCGGCCGCGAGCTCGCGCTGCGTGACCTGCGTGACCTGCTGGATGACGAGGTACTCGTCGTAGGCCGCGCGCGTCTTCGGCTTGCCGAGCACCTGGTAGGCCTCGGTCAGACGCCGGAAGATCGCCTCCATCTTCGGCTTGTAGGAGCCGAGGCGCTTCCGGAACATCGTGTCCGGGTGGAACACGCGCGAGAGCTGGAAATACGCCGCGCGCACGGCCTGCTTGTCCGCGTCCTGCGCGACCCCGAGCAGCTGATAGAAGCTGAGCACCTCGAGCTGGTAGTAGGTGTCGAGGATCTGCCGGCGGCGCACGAGCTCGAGATCGACGTAATCGTCGAGCTCGATCGGGTCGTAGAGCGCGCGCGGCACGCCGGGCGGCACGGGGTTCGCGCGGCGGCTGCCCTCGGGAGGCGAAGGCGCGCCGCGCCCGGATGGCGTCGCGGTGCCCGTCGGCGTCGGGGCGCGCGGGCGCCCGAAGGAGCGCTCGGGTACGACGCCCTGCGGCGCTGCCCCCTGCGGCGCTGCACGCTGCGTCCCGGCGGCCTGCGTCTCGCCCTTCCACGCGGCGGCGCCGAGCGACACGAGCCGCTCGACGAGGTCGCTCACGGCGCCCGTGCCGAGCCCGGTCACCTCGCCGAGCTCCCCGAGATCGAGCGCGCCATCGATGCGCGACAACAGGAAGCCCTCGAGCGCACCGAGCGGCAGCGCGCGGACATCGACGCCCGCGACCAGGGTGGGGACCCGCTTGGAGAGGTCGCTCGACATCGCGCCGCTACGTCCCCGCGAGCAGCAGCTCGAGCAACGCCTTCTGCGTGTGGAGGCGGTTCTCCGCCTCCTGCCAGACGCGCGACTGCGGGCCGTCGATGACCCCGGCGGCCACTTCTTCGCCCCGGTGCGCGGGCAGGCAGTGGAGAAAGATCGCCCGCGGATCCCCGCGGCGCATCGCCGCCTCGTCGACGAGGTACGGCTCGAACACGCGCCGCCGCGCCTCGGCCTCGTCCTCCTGACCCATGCTCGCCCAGACGTCCGTGGTGACGACGTGCGCCCCGTCGCAGGCCTCGCCGACGTCGCGCACGATCCGCACGCTGCCGCGCCCCGTCGCGCGCGCGGCCTCGAGGATCGCGGGCTTCGGCTCGTAGGCCGCGGGGCACGCGAGGACGAGCTCGAAGTCGAGCAGCGAGGCGGCCTCGATCCACGAGTGCGCCATGTTGTTGCCGTCGCCGATCCACGCGACGCGGCGCCCGGCGAGCGTCGTTCCGAGCGCCTCGCGCACCGTCATCAGGTCCGCGAGGAGCTGGCACGGGTGGTGGTCGTCGCTCAGCGCGTTGACCACGGGCAGCCGCGCGTGCGCCGCGAGCGTCTCGAGGCGGTCGTGGCCGAACGTGCGCCACACGAGCGCGTGCAGGTAGCCCGAGAGGATGTGCGCGGTGTCCGAGAGCGGCTCGCCGCGACCGATCTGCATGTCGCGGCCGTGGAGCACGATCGGGTGCCCGCCGAGCTCGTGGATGCCGACCTCGAAGGAGATGCGCGTGCGGGTCGAGGCCTTCTCGAGGAGCACGCCGACGCTCTTGCCCGCGAGCGGACGCGGGTGGTCGGCGCGCCCGCGCAGCGCCTTGAGCTCGTCGGCGCGATCGAGCAGGCGCACGAGGTCCCCCGCGCCGAGATCCTGCAGCGTGAGGAAGTGCCGGACGCGCGCGGCGCTCACGGTGCGCCCCCCGCCGGGGCCACGGGCACGGCGGCGCGCAGGACGCGCTCGACGACGTCGAGGCCCTCGTCGAGCTCGTCGCGCGTGACGAGCAGAGACGGCGAGAAGCGCAGCACGTCCCCGCCCGCGATCGAGAGCAGCACGCCCTCGGCGCGGATCTGCGCGAGGACGGCGAGCGGGTCGTAGCCCTGCGCGACGCGGAGACCGCGGAGCAGGCCCTTGCCGCGGGACTCGGACGCCGCCGGCAACGTCGCGTCGGCGGCGAGGGCCGCGAGCCGCTCACCGAGGTGCGCGCCCTCGCGGTTCACGCGCTCGAGCACGCCCTCGGCGTCGAACACCTCGAGGATCGCGAGGCCCGCCGCGCACGCCACCGGGTTGCCGCCGAAGGTCGTCCCATGCGAGCCGGGCGGCAGGCCGCCGGCGACCTTCGCCGAGACGAGCAGCGCGCCGAGCGGGAAGCCCCCGGCGATGCCCTTCGCGAGCGAGGTGGCGTCGGGCCAGACCCCGCTCTGCTCGCGGCAGAGGAAGGTCCCCGTGCGCGCGTAGCCCGTCTGGATCTCGTCGAAGAGCAGCAGCGCGCCGTGCGCGTCGCAGACGTCGCGGAGCCCCGCGAGCCACGCGTCGGTGCCGACGACGATGCCGCCCTCCGCCTGGATCGGCTCGACGATGACGGCCGCCGTGCGCGGCCCGACGACCGCGCGCACCGCGTCGAGGTCGCCGTAGTCGACGAAGCGCACGCCCCCGACGAGCGGCTCCATGCCCTGGTGGTACTTCGGCTGACCGGTGACGCTGAGCGCGCCCATCGTGCGGCCGTGGAAGCTGTTGTGCGTCGCGACGAGCTCGACGCGCTCGCGGTCGCCGCGGTCGTAGTGCCAGCGGCGCGCCAGCTTGAGCAGCGCCTCGTTGGCCTCGGTGCCGCTGTTGCAGAAGAAGACCTTGTCGAAGCCCGTGCGCCGCGTGAGCGCGTCCGCGAGGCGCACGGAGGGCTCGTTGTAGAAGAGGTTCGAGGTGTGGACGAGGCGCCGCGCCTGCGCCGCGACGGCGTCCGCGAGCGCGGGGTGCGCGTGCCCGAGCGCGCAGACGGCGATGCCCGCCGCGAGGTCGAGGTAACGGCGCCCATCGGCGTCCTCGACGCGGCTCCCCTCGCCGCGCACGAGCACGAACGGCGGCTGCTTGTAGTTGCCGAGCAGCGAGCGCTTCGCGAGCGCGACGAGCTCTTCGTTGGTCATCGACCGCTCCCCGGAAACCCCGTGCATCTGCGCACATGTAGCACGCTCGGCCTCAATCCCGAACCGTGAGCACGGGCGATCCGCAGCGGATTCCGTCGACGCCGAGCGCGCCCGCCCCCGCGTAGCCGAAGAGCCCGACCGCGACCTCGCGCGGCGGACACGCGAAGCTGCCCGCGGGCGTGCCGCCGCCCGGGCCCGCCATGCCCTCGGGCGGTGCGCGCAAGAGCGCGTAGCCGTCGGCCGCACGCTCGACGCCGAGCGCCGCGCAACCGAGCGCGAGCCCCGGCCCGATCGACACCGCGACCGCGCCCGGCGGGCAGCGCGCCTCGTCGAGCGCCGCCTCCGCGCCGCGCACCGCGAGCCGCAGCCCCGCGCCGACGCCGGACACATACGACCACGGGCGCGTCGCCTCGTCGGCCACGACCGTCACGGGCGCGCACAGCCCGGCGACCGCGCTCGCCGTGCCCCCCGCGTCGACGGCCGCCGCGACGCCGACGAGCGCGTGTCCCTCCGGGCAACGGTCGTCGAAGAAGATGCTCCCGCTCCCCGCCGTGCCCGGACCGGCGGCGCCGTCGACGAAGCGCAGCGCGCCCGTCGGACACCCCTCGTCGCTGCGCGCGTCGCAGGTCTCGTCGTCTCCGTCGCAGACCTCGCGCGCGCCCGGCGACACGGCCGCGTCGCCGTCGTCACAGTCGCGCGCGTCCGCGGACGTGCCCGCCGGCGCGCGGCAGCCCGTCGCCGCGGGGCGCGCGGCGTCGCCGTAGCCGTCGCGGTCGGCGTCCGCGTAGAAGACGGTCCCGCCCTCCTCGTCGACGCGCCCGTCGCAGTCGTCGTCGAGGCGGTTGCAGACCTCCACAGCGCCCGGCCCGATGCCGGGCTCGGCGTCGGCGCAGTCGTCGCCGCAGCGGAGCGCGCCGTCGGGCTGCGCGTTGCAGCAGGCCGCGCGCACGGCCCCGTCGCCGTCCCCGTCGCCCTCGTCGCCCGCGAGCGTCGACGGGTCGCAGTCCTCGTCGCGCCCCTCTCCGTCGCACGTCTCGGTCGCGTCCGGTGAGATGCGCGCGTCACCGTCGTCGCAATCGTCACCACCGCACGAGATGGCATCGTGCCCGTCTCCATCGGCGTCGGCCCCGAGCGCGCAGTCGGTCGCGCAGCGCTGCTCGGCCTCGAGGCAGAGCTCGAGCGGGAGGCAGCGCGCAGCGGGCGCAGGCGCGCAGCCGTCCGGCCCCGCGCTCGCGCTGCGCAGGCACGCCTCGGCGCCGTTGCAGAAGACCCCGTCGTCGCAGTCCTCGTCGAAGACGCAGAGCGCGGGCGCGTCGGGCGGGCCCGCATCCACGGGAGGCGCCGCGTCGTCACCGCATGCGGCGAGCGCGACGAGCACGGACAACGACGCGAGCGCGGAGATGCGGCGGGCGCGGAGCGGGGCGGGGCGACACACGCGCGGAGTCTGGCGTGCGGTCACGCGCGTGTACACCCACACGCCGCGCTCCGTTGCCCCCCGGGTCGCGCATCGTCCGGCGCACGCCGACGACACGCCACGCGCTCGCTCAGGGCTGCCAGCGCACGCGATACCGCGCGCGGCCGCGGTTCGGGACGCTCCAGGTCAGCGCGAAGTGCGCGCGCACCGGATCCCAGAACGACTGCACTCCGTCGCCGCCCTCGACCTCCACCGGCTCCGGCGTCCAGCTCCCGGCTGCCTCGCGCTCGAGCACCCACCCATCGGGGCGCGGGAGCCCGACGACGGTCACCGGCACGAAACCGAGCCCGCCCGTCAGGGTGAACTCCGCGGCGACGGGGCCGCGATCGGCCGTGACGGTGACGGGGGCATCGCCCACGCGCACGCCCCGGTGCGCCTCGACCGTCACGGCCCCTTCGCGGGCCACGTGGGTCATCATCGCGGGCGAGCGGAAGGCGCTCGGCGGCAGGGCCCGGATCCAGTCGCTCGGCCCGTAGTACCGCGTCGGGTCCGCCGGCAGCACGACGTACTCGACCGTGAACGCGACGGTGCTGCCCGCCGGCACGAAGCGGGCGCGTCCGGCGCAGGACGCGCCGCACCACGCCGACATCGGCTCGTCCGGGAGCCCGACCTCCACGCCCAGCTGCGAACGACCGTTGTTGGACTGGCGCACGTTGATGTGCGGCTCGGTGACGACCGTGTCGCCGACGCGCGCCTCGTAGTCCCGAATCACGAAGCCGAGATCCGCGAACTCCTCGGGCAGCGTCTCGCCGACACGCCGGTTGTCGTAGAGCATCACCCAGGGCTCGGCGCCGGGGACGGGAATCCCTCGCTCGCCATCCGACGCGTATCCCGTCGTCCGATGATCGGTGACGTCTCTCGAGCCCGTCACGCCATCGACGTTGCCCCACGCCACGTGCGCGAATCCATTGTCCGAATAGTTGTCGGCCGCGACCTGGAAGAAGGCGAGACGCGTGTAGTCGACGTCACTCAAGAACGTGTATCGGAAGTCCATGAACTGACGCACGAGGTCGTCCGACGCGGCGAGCCGCACGCGCACCGAACCCTGGATGCGACCGTCCGACGACACGCCCTCGTAGCGGACATCGGTGAGCAGGGGCCCGGGGGCGTCCTGCGTGACGCGCACGCCTTGCAGCCGCCGCGCCCAGTAATCGTGGGCCACGTCGCGGTACTGCAGGAAATCCGCGCCGCCGACGTTGCCCGTCCAGCTCCACGCGCGGTCCGAGCGGACGAGCACGGGGCGCACGTCGTCCATCATCGCGCGCTGCAACGTCTGGTCGGGATCGAACGTGACCGACTCGCCGAAACAGCCGATCGCGGACTCGTCCCAGCGGCCGCCCGCGGCGCTCCAGCCGACGAGACTCAGCTGCGCGTGCGACGCCGCCCAGGGGCGTCCCCAGCGGGCGCTCGCCATCGTGAGCTCCACCGTCACCGGCCCCGCCGCCACGAAGGTCGGGTGCGCCACGACGCGGAAGAAGTTGTCCGGTCCCGCGTGCCAGTTCTTCGAGGCCTGCAGCGGCCAGCCGAGGGACACGCCCGCCTCGTCGCGGACGATCGGCACGCCGCCCGTGATGTTCCAGACGAGCCCGGGGCTCGCGCCCATCACGAGCGGCACCGGCGCGGGCGCGGGCAAGGCGCTGTCGATCACGAGGCGATGGCGGCCGTACCAGGTGTGCGTCGCGTCCATCGTCCAGTCGGGCGTGCCCGGCGCCCCCGACGCGCGCAGCGTGCCGAGCGGCACGCGGTAGGCCCCGAGCGTCTCGTCCCACGCGGCGACCACGCCGGCCCCCACGGAGGCGCCCGCGCGGTCGAGCAGCTGATACCGGACGCTCACGGCGGCGGGGTCTTCGTAGAGCGCCTCCCAGCTCTCGCGCGCCCCAGCGACCGGCACGACCACGACCGACACCGAGGCGACGAGCCCCGCCGTCGGCACGGCCCACACGCGACGCGCCACGAGCTCGTTGCCCTCCCGGACCAGGCTCGACGACGCCCCGGCGACCTCCTGGACCGCGATCAGCAGCCCGACGCCGGCGCCGTCCGTGACGCGCGCCACGCGCCCCGGGACCCGCCAGTCGATCGCGTCGAGGTCGAGCCCCGCGATCGCGTCCCCGCCCAGCCGCACCTCCGCGCCGACCGGGCTCGCCGGCCACGCATCCGAGCGCACCCGATGCGTGAGCACGACGTGGCGCGGCATGGCCGCCAGCTCGATCTCGCCTCGGACGCTCGTGTCCGTGCCGTACTCCACCGTCGGCGTCCAGAGGCGATTGAGGAACCGCCCGCCCTCGACGATGCGGCTGCGGTGCGTCGCGTCGCGGCCCGTGCCCCAGAAGCCATCCGCAGTGGCCCGCGCGCTCCCGCGGGTGATCGCGAACGCCGTGCGGAGCGCCGGTCGCGCGCCGATCGCCGCGGCGGGATCGGCCTCCCGGTCCCCGTAGGCGAGCGCCGTCGGGGTCCGGCCGAAGTGCGCGAAGGTCGCCGTCTGCTCGTTCCACTCCGCCGCCCATTCGCCGGCGCGGAGGTGCCACAGGGCGGAGGCCACGGGCCACGTCTCGTTCGGCCGGTGATTCGTCGGCCGATACAGGTACGAAAAATCCGTCGACGTCGTGCGGGGCGCATCGTGCACGTAGCCGCACGTGGGCCCCACCGGGTCGAGCGCGCAGTCGCCGAGCGTGCAGTCGTTGGTGCAGTCGTCGGTGTCGACCCCGTTGCCGTCGTCGCACGCCTCGCCGACCGTCACGACGCCGTCGCCGCACCGCGCAGGCGCACCGGCGTCGATGTCGACCATGCCGCCTGCGTCGCTCTCGACCATCCCGCCCGCGTCGTCGTCAGGCATCCCGCCAGCGTCGCCCTCGACCATCCCGCCCGCGTCGTCGCCAGGCATCCCGCCCGCGTCGTCGTCAGGCATCCCGCCTGCGTCGGTATCGACCATCCCGCCCGCATCACGGTCGACCATGCTGCCCGCGTCGTCGTCGCGGCCAGCGTCGAGAGTCGGCGGTGCCGTCGCGTCGAGACCCGCGGCGTCCCCGCCCCCGCCGTCCGTGCCTCCCGCGCCCGCGGGCGCGCACGCGGCGAGCAGGACCGAGAGAAGCCATCCGACCGGGACCAGCCGCGCGCGCATTCGGGACACGCACGCAGCGTGCGCCGAACCGCGCCGGACGCCTAGACGGAGCGGCCACGAATCTCGGCCGTCGCGGCGGGGATCCGGGCCTGTATACTCGCGCGCGCCATGCAGGAGATCATCCAGAAGGCCGAGACGCTCCACGAAGCGCTCCCCTACATCCGCCGCTTCCACGGGGCCACCTTCGTCGTCAAGTACGGCGGCCACGCGATGATCGACGCGGAGCTTCGCAGCTCGTTCGCGCGCGACGTCGTGCTGATGAAGTACGTCGGGATCAACCCCGTCGTCGTCCACGGCGGCGGCCCGCAGATCGACGAGATGCTCGCCGCGATGGGCGTCGTCTCCGAGCGCATCCAGGGCCTGCGCGTGACCGACGAGCGCACGATGGACGTCGTCGAGATGGTCCTCGGCGGCAAGGTCAACCAGGAGATCGTCTCGCTCGTGTGCAGCCACGGCGGCCGCGCCGTCGGGCTCTCCGGCAAGGACGACTCCTTCATGCGCGCGGTCCGCGTGACCGAGATGCGCACGAAGTCGGGCGCGCTCGTCGACCCGGGCCGCGTCGGGGCCGTGACGCACGTGAACCCCGAGATCGTCGCGCAGCTCATCGCGGGCGGCTTCATCCCCATCATCGCCCCCGTCGCGGTCGACCACGAGGGCGCGTCGCTCAACGTCAACGCCGACACCGTCGCCGGCAAGGTCGCCGAGGCGCTGCACGCCGAGAAGCTCGTGCTCATGACGGACATCGCGGGCGTGAAGGGCCGCGAGGGCGCCCTGCTCTCGTCGCTCTCCTCCGACGAGGCGCGCGCGCTCGAGCGCGATGGCATCATCGACGGTGGCATGATCCCGAAGGTCGAGTGCGCCCTCGAGGCGCTCGCCGGCGGCGTGAAGAAGGTCCACGTCATCGACGGCCGCGTGAAGCACGCGATGCTGCTCGAGATCTTCACCGACCGCGGCCTCGGCACCGAGATCACGCGCTGAGTGCCGCGCCGCCTGCCGACGCTCGAGGACGCGCGCCGCATCCTCGCGGACGCGATCGAGGACGACACCGCGGGCGTGCACCCGCGCGGCGAAGCGTGGCTGCGCCACGAACTGCTCCCGGCGCTCGCGACTCTTTCCAAAAAAGACAATGATTTCAGCATCTTGCTGCCGGGGTGGGCGCTCGTCGGCGAGGTGTGCGAGCTGATCGACGCGCCGCGCGCAGCCGCACGCGCGTACGGTCGGTCCCTGCGCTACATGCCGGGCTCCGTCGAGCTCCACGCGGCGCGCGAGGCTGCACGCGAGGCCGCCCGCACGGCGCCGTCCGGTCCGATCACGGAGGCCGCCGAGTTGCTCGCCGCAGGGCGCGGCGACGCGGCGCTCGCGAAGGTCGCGCGGCTGCGCACGGCCGGGGGCGTGCTCGCGCGGGCGCGGGCGCATGGCGCGCGCGGAGACGTCGAGGGCGCACTGACCGCGTGGGAGTCGCTCGCGCGGACGACGGGCCCCGTGCGCCTCGAGCTCGCCGACTGGTTCTACCTGCCCGCGGCGGTCTTCGACGATCCGCGCTTCTGGCGCGCGCTCGGGCGCGTCGTCCCGCGGCTCGCGCGCGGCAGCGTGTTCAGCCACGCGGACGGCGTGCGCGATGCTTTCGATCCGCACCGCGACCCCCCCGTGCGCGTCGCCGGCGCGACGTGGCGCCGCGTCGCGGCGACCCAACGCCTCCGCACGCTGCGCGCCTGAGCGGCGCGTCGGGCCGCGCACCCGCACAGCACGCTGCGCGCCTGACGGGGACGCGCGGCCGAGGTCGCCGCCCGCAGCCCCGCGTCAGAGGATGAACTTGCCCGCGTCGCCGCTCGCGAGGATGGGCGCGAGCGTCGCGCGCACCCGCACGGCGTCGATGACGACCTCGGTGTCGCTGCGCTCCGGCGCGGTGAAGCTCAGCTCCTCGAGCAGCGCCTCGAGGATCGTGTGCAGACGCCGCGCGCCGATGTTCTCGGCGCGCTCGTTCGCCTCGGCCGCGTACTCGGCGATGGCATCGACCGCATCGGCGGTGAACGTGAGCGCGACGCCCTCGGTGCGCAGCAGCGCCTCGTACTGCCGCGTGAGCGCGTTCTTCGGCTCGGTCAGGATGCGGACGAAGTCGGCCTTCTCGAGGCTCTGCAGCTCGACGCGGATGGGGAAGCGCCCCTGCAGCTCGGGGATGAGGTCCGAGACCTTCGCGACGTGGAAGGCGCCCGCCGCGATGAAGAGCACGTGATCCGTCTTCACGGGTCCGTACTTCGTGTTCACCGTCGAGCCCTCGACGATCGGCAGCAGGTCGCGCTGCACGCCCTCGCGCGAGACGTCCGGGCCGCTCCCGCCGTGCTGACGGCCCGCGACCTTGTCGATCTCGTCGAGGAAGACGATGCCCGCCTGCTCCGCGCGCTCGACGGCCTCGCGCTGCACGCCGTCCATGTCGACGAGCTTGCCGGCCTCCTCGGCCTCGAGGAGCCGCCGCGCCTCGGGCACGCGCACGCGCCGGCGCTTGCTGCGGCCCTTCATGCCCGGGAGGTTCGCGAGCATGTCGCCGAGCTTCGCCTCCATGTCGCCGCCGCCGGGCATCGCGAAGAGGCCGCCGAGCGGGCTCGCGGTGTCGGCGACCTCGAGCTCGACCTCGCGCGCGTCGAGCTCCCCGCGACGCAGCCGATCGCGCAGCTCGAGCTGCTCGCTGGTGAGCGTCGGGCGCGACGCGGGCTGCGCGGGCGGCGGCGTGAGCATGAACGGGCCGAAGGGCGTCGCCTGCGGCTGCGGCTCACGGCCGCTCAGGATCTGCACGAGGCGCTCCTCGGCGAGCTCCGACGCGCGGGTGCGCACATCCTCGACGGCCTCCGCGCGAACGAGCTGGATCGCGTTCTCGACGAGGTCGCGCACGATGCTCTCGACGTCGCGCCCGACGTAGCCGACCTCGGTGAACTTCGAGGCCTCGACCTTCACGAAGGGGGCCTGCGCGAGGCGCGCGAGGCGGCGCGCGATCTCCGTCTTCCCGACGCCCGTCGGGCCGATCAGGATGATGTTCTTCGGGGCGATCTCGTCGCGCAGATCGGAGTGGACCTGCTGCCGGCGCCAGCGGTTGCGGAGCGCGATCGCGACCGCGCGCTTGGCCTTGTGCTGACCGACGATGTAGCGGTCGAGCTCGCCGACGATCTCCCTCGGCGTGAAGCTGCGCGGGCCGCGGCTCACGCGCCGAGCTCCTCGACGATGACGGACTCGTTGGTGTAGACGCAGATCTCCGCCGCGACGCGCATCGCCTCGCGCGCGACCTCACCCGGCCCGAGCGTGGTGTGCCGCAGCAGCGCGCGCCCCGCCGCGAGCGCGTACGCGCCGCCCGAGCCGATGGCGACGATGACGTCGCTCGTGCCCGGCAGCGGATCGGGCTCGATCACGTCGCCCGTACCCGAGAGCAGCAGCGTCGTGGTCTCGTCCATCACGAGGAGCATCGCCTCGAGGCGGCGGAGGTAGCGGTCGGTGCGCCAGTCCTTCGCGAGCTCGACCGCCGCGCGCGCCATCGCCCCGCGGTGCGCCTCGAGCTTGCTCTCGAAGCGCTCGAGCAGCGTGAAGGCGTCGGCCGTCGCGCCCGCAAAGCCCGTGATCACGCGGCCGTTCGCGATGCGCCGCACCTTCTTCGCGTTGGCCTTCAGGATCGTCTGGCCCTGCGACACCTGGCCATCGCCGGCCATCGCGGCGCACGCCCCACGGCGCACGGCGACGATCGTGGTCGACCGAAAGCGCTCGGATTCATCGACTTTTCGCACTGCGCGAAAGTGCGGCGCGCCCCCGGGGGAGTCAAGACCGGCCGCCCCGCGCGAGCGGATGGGCGCGGTCGTACACCGCCATCAGTTGATCGATGCTGACGTGCGTGTAGCGCTGCGTCGTAGAGAGGCTCGCGTGGCCGAGCAGCTCCTGGATGCCGCGCAGATCCGCGCCCGCGTCGAGCAGGTGCGTCGCGCAGGTGTGGCGCAGCGCGTGCGGGTGCAGGTCGGTGCGCCCCGCGCCGCGCGTCCCCCACGCGCGCACGAGGTTCTGCACCTGCCGCACCGTGAGCGCGGTGCCGAATCTCCCCAGAAACAGGGCGTCTCCGTGCTGCGCGCCCGTGCGCGGGTGCCGCAACGAAGGCCGCGCCGCGAGCCACGCGCCGAGCGCGTCCACGCAGGGCCCCCCGAGCGGGACGAGCCGCTCCTTGTCGCCTTTGCCGAGCACGCGCGCGGTGCGCCCCGCGAGGTCGACGCGCGCGAGCGTCAGCCCCACGAGCTCGCTCACGCGGATCCCGGCGCCGTAGAGCAGCTCGAGCATCGCCGTGTCCCGCAGGCGCAGCGGCTCGTCGCCGCGTCCGTCCGCCGCGGGCGCCTCCACCACGCGGAACGCGTCGTCGACCGTGAGGAAGCGCGGCAGCGGGCGCTTGGTGCGGGGCGTGCGGAGCGCGGCCGCCGGGCTCTCGCGCACGACGCCGCGCAACAGCAGGAACCGGTAGAACGCGCGCAGCGAGGAGGTCTTGCGCGCGAGGGTCTGCGGCGAGCGCCCCTCGAAGATCGACGCGAGCCACGCACGGAGCGCGGGCACGCCGAGGCGCCGCGCGTCGAGCGGGAGCTGCCGCGCCTGCACGAAGTCCCGCAGCGCGCGGAGATCGCGCCCGTACGCCTCGACCGTGCGCGGCGAGGCGCGTCGCTCGGCGCGCAGGTACTGCTCGAACGCCGCGAGCTGCTCGGCGAGCGCGTCGCGCGGCGCATCGCCCGCCCCCTGCCCCGCGTCCGTGCCGCCGCGCGCGCCGCCCTTCACGTCCGCAGCGTAGAACGCCGACCCCCGCGGGGCGCAATTCCCGCGTGGCGCGGGCTACGGCGACGCGGACGCCGACCCGGCGCGCGCGTCGCGGGCGGACGCCAGCACATCGTCGAGGATCCGCGACAGGCCGTGCTCCGGCCGCCAGCCGGTCAGCGCGCGCAGCCGCGACGTGTCGGGCACGCGGCGGTCGATGTCCTCGAAGCCGTCCGCATAGACCTCCGCGTGGGGCACGAGCGTGATCGCCGACGACGAGCCCGCGCGGTCACGGACGCGCCGCGCCAGCTCGAGGATCGCGATCTCCTCGTCGCTGCCGACGTTGACGACCTTCCCGTAGGCCGCGGGCGTCTCGAGCAGCAGCGTGACCGCGCGCGCGACGTCGGCGACGTGCGCGAAGCAGCGCCGCTGCGTGCCGTCGCCGTGCACCGTGATCGGCTCGCCGCGCAGCGCCTGCCCCACGAAAGATGGCAACACCATCCCATGACATCCCAGCTGACGCGGACCGACGGTGTTGAAGAGACGCCCGACCACGACCGGAAGACGGCGCTCCTTCCAGTGCGCGAGCGCGAGGAACTCGTCGTTCGCCTTCGCGCAGGCGTAGGCCCAGCGCGCCGTGTTCGTCGGGCCGAGCACGAGGTCGGCGTCCTCCCGGAAGGGAAGCTGCGTGCCCTTCCCGTAGACCTCGCTCGAGGAGGCCACGAACACCGGGCACCCCCGGCGGCCCGCGGCCGAGAGCACCACCTCGGTCGCGCGCAGGTTCGTCTCGATGGTCCGCACGGGGCGCTCCACCACGAGCCGCACCCCCACGACGGCGGCGAGGTGGAACACGGCGTCGACCTCGTCGACGAGCGCCGCCACGACGTCGCGATCGGTCGCGCTCCCCACGGTCAACCGGAAGCGCGGGTCGTCCTCCAGGAGCCGCACGTTCTCGCGGCAGCCCGTCGAGAGATCGTCGAGCGCCCACACCTCGTGGCCGCGCGCGCGGAGCGTCTCGCAGAGATGCGAGCCGATGAACCCCGCCCCGCCCGTCACGAGATAGCGCATGCCGACTCACCCCGCCGCGTGGCCCCGCGGCGCCTCGGCGCCACCCGCCGCGCGCCGGGCGACGAACGCGGCGTGGGGATGGTACCGGAAGCGGTCGAGCGGCACGACGCGGACCTCGAGCCCCAGCGACTCGAGCAGTCGGACCCACTCGTCGCGCCCGAGCACATGCAGCGCGCGGCCCCGCGTGAGCCCGAACGTCCGCACCGCGAGCACCTCCTGGAGCCGCGAGAGCGCGGCCTTCCAGCGCGGCGTGTCCACGGTCTCCTTGAGGACGAGCACGCCTCCGGGCTCGAGGGCCGCGGCGCAGCGGGCAAGCAGCCGCTCCTGATCCGGAGGCGACAGGAGGTAGACGACGTCCGCGAGCAGCACGCCGCGCGCGGCGGGAAACGGGGTCTGGCCCGCTAGGTCGCCGAACTCGAAGCGCAGGTTCGGCTCGCTGAGCGTGCGCGCCGTGGCGAGCCTGCGAGCATCCCAGTCGAGGCCGATCACCTGTCGCGCCGGCCGCGCGCGCGCAGCAGCGAGACGAGACCGTGGCCGCAGCCGAGGTCGAGCACCACGCCCTCCTCCGGCACGAGCGCCGCGATCCGCGGCAGCGGCGCCATCGCCCAGCGCAGCGCGAGGTGCACCCGCTCGGCCGGGCGCAGCGACGGATGGGCGCGGAGCAACCTGCGCAGCGTCATCGCGTACCCGGCCCGCGCGCGGCCCACCAGTAGCGCACCACCTCGTCGAGCGTCGCGGCCGCGGAGCGCAGATCGCCGAAGTGGGTCGTGCCGAAGCGCCGGGGCAGATAGGTCACCGGGACCTCGACGATGCGGAGGCCGCAGCGCGTCGCCTCGATGAGCAGCTCGCCGTCGACGAAGACCGAGCTGGTCGTGAGCCGGAGACGCTCGAGCGCGCTGCGCCGGATGAGCTTGAACGAGAAGTTCACGTCGCGCGCGCGCACGCCGAACAGCGAGCGCACGAGCCCGTTGTAGGCCGCGGAGAACACGCGGCGGCGAATCCCGTCGCTGCGGTGCTCCCGGTGGCCGATGACGAGATCGCATCGATCGAGCAGCGGCAGCGCGGCGAAGAGCACGCGCAGGTCGGCCGGCTCGTCGCAGTCGGTGTAGGCGACGAGCGCGCCGCGGGCCTCCGCGAAGCCCGTGCGCAGCGCCGCGCCGTAGCCGCGGTTCACTGCGTGGCGCACGACGCGCACGCGCGCGTCGGCCGCCTCGAGCGCGAGCGCGAGCGCCGACGACCCGTCCGAACTGCCATCGTCCACGATGAGGACCTCGAAGGAGCGCCCCGTCTCCGCGAGCAGGTCGAGCGCCTTGCGCATGATGGGACCGACCGAGTCGCGCTCGTTGTACATCGGGAAGAAGAACGTGACGTCCGGGCTCATGGGCGTCGCATCATGCGAGCGGGCGGACGCGCCGCACGCCCCGGCGGGCGAAGACGTCGGCGAGAGCGTCGGAGGCGAGCAGCGCGTGCTCCTCGCGCCACCGATAGCCCCAGCGGCGATGCGCGTCGCGCGCCGGCGCGCCGAGGCCCGGATGGAAGATCAGCTCGTGCACGACGTCCTCGCGCACGCGCCGACGACCGAGCGCCTCGAGGGCGCGCGCGACGGCGGGCAGGTCCGCACGCCCCGCGAAGTCCACGCCCACGCCGTCGAGGGTGCGCGTCCCCGGGAGCGGCCACGCGCGCCACGAGAGGCGCGCCGCGAGGTTGAGCGCCCCCTGACGCGACAGGCCCGGCGCGCCCGTCCGCGCGCACCGCACCGCGGCGCCGGGGAAGCGCCGGAACACCCCGGCGAGCGCCCGCCAGAGGAGCGGAAACTGATGCACGTGCTGGTGGCTGTTCAGAAAATCGAGCCGCAAACCGAGCCCGAGGAAGCGATCCGCCTGCGCATGCGCCTCCTCGACCAGGCGCGGCAGCAGCTGCGGTCGCCGCAAGAGCAGCGCGAAGAGCGCGGCGTAGTGGCCCGGCAAGCGACCGTCCGCGTCGAGCGCCGCCGCGAGCCGATCCGCACGCAAGGGTCGCTCGCCGACGAAGACGAGGTGCAGGCCCGTCGCGACGGCGGTCGACGCGAGGCGCCCTGCCCCCGCGAGCGCGGCGTCCGGGTGCACCATGACGCTCACCGCGTCCACGCGACCCGCAGCGGCGAGCGACGCGACGCCCTCGTCGATGGCGTCGTCGAGGCCGTAGTCGTCGGCGGTGACGCAGACACGCATCGTCACACACCACCCTCCACGATGGTCACGGTACACGCATCGACGACGCCGACGCGGCGTGCGTCGAGGTACGTCGCGTCGCGCAGCCCGGGCCCGAGCGCGTAGCGCCGCACGACGCTCAGGTCGCTGCGCCGCAACACCTCGACGGTGGTGTCGTCGGCGGACGAGAGCGTGAGAAAGGCGCAGTCGGGCGAGAACGCCACGCGCCGCGGCGCCGGCGTCGCCGCGCTGCGCTCGAAGCGGTAGTGGCCCGCGCGGTCCAGCGAGAACAGGCGCAAACGGCCCGCGTAGTCCGCGACGGCGACCTCGCCCGTCGCCGCGCACACGTCGAGCCCGCCGCTGCCGAGCGCGACCGGCAGCGACTCGGTCACGACGCCCGCGCGCGGGTCGAACACGTAGAGGTGCGTGGTGTCGATGGCGACGAGCAGGCCGTCGTCGCGGCGCGCGGCCTGCAGGTAGAAGTGGCCGACGCGGTGGTGCCGGAAGCGCTTCGTCGGGACCGTGTACTGCCACAACCCGCCGCCGACCATCTCCGTCGCGAACACGGACGCGGTGCCCTCGTCGTACACGGCGTCGAGCAGATCGAGCTCCGTCTTGTCCGGGCCCCACGGGAAATGGATCGCGCGGTGCTCGTGGCGCTCCTTCCCCGCGCGCGCGGGGTCGACCTCCACGAGGTCGCTCCCGGTGTGCGTGAACCAGAGGCGGTCCGCGCCGACCGCGCCGGTCCACAGGTTTCCCCGCACCACCGCCTCGCGCGCCACCGCGAGGCCCTCGCCCTCCGGCGTCAACCACCAGGAAGCGCGCTCCCCGGTGAGGAGCACGCGCGCGGCGTCGAAGCGCGTGAGCCCGTAGTACGCCGTGCCGAACATGCCCCGCTCGACACCGCGCGGCAGGACGCGGTGCTCCCCCTCGCAGCGGACCGCGAGCCGCTCGCCGCGCATCCACGCCCAGCTCAGCGGGCCGCCGTGCACCGTGAGCGTCGGGTGCGCGCCGAGGAGCATCGGCGCGAACGCCAGCCACGCGAGTCTCGGCCGCGAGGCCGCGGACGCGCCGACGACCGAGGCGCCGACGAGGACCGCCCAATGGATCGGCGCCGTGACGGCGAGCGGCATCAGCGCGAGCGCGAAGGTCGCGACGACGACGAGCAGCGGGATCCACGCGCGTCGATGGGGCGACACGTGAAGACACAGCCGCACGAGCGGCGCGACGACGAGCAGGAAGATCGCGGACATCGCCAGCCCGTCGTGCAGGGCGCCGGGGTCGACGCGCGCGAGCGCGAGGCACGCCGCGGCGCCGCGCAGCATGGCGCCGACGACCTTCACCCAGAGCGTGCGGACGTCGCGGTCGGAGAGCAGCCGCGCCGTGATCGCGAGCGCGATCAGCACCTCGACCGCGCGCGCGAGAGCCACCAGCGCCACGGCGCACCCCACCATGGCATGCCCGTTCAAGGGGCCCGCACCCACGGGGCGCCTGGCACCCGCACCCGGCCCCGCGCCCGGGGCGTCCGCTCGCCCGCCGCTGAGCTCCGGGGCACGCACGGCCGCGGAGTGTGCCACGTCCCGGCGCGCCGCAGCGTCCGCCGACCGGCACCGCAGCGCGTGCGCACCGTGGCCGCCGACGGCGATCACCCGTCACGGGCACGCCGCCGTCAGCGGCGCGGCGCGACGGGCGCGGGGACGGCGCCGCCCGCGGCCACCTCCTCGCGGTACGTGACCGGCGGCGCGCCCGTGTTCTCGACGTGCACGCGCGCCTTCCCCTGCTCCGCGAAGACCCGCCACGTGTAGCGGCTGCCCTCGTAGAAGCCGCGCGCCAGCCGCCGTCGCCCGAGCTCGAGGGGCGCCCCGGCCCCGCGCTCGAGCACCCAGCGGTGCTCCTCGATCCCCTCGACGCAGCGGCGGCGCTCGTCGGCGACGCGCCCGCCCTCGATCGCGCGCGCCTCGACACGCACGAAGGGGCAGCGCGCCTCGTCGTGCGCGCGCTCGTTGCGGACGATGATCCCGAACACGAACAGCACCAGGAAGACGGACGGGACCGTGAACGCGATCCCCAGCAACTTCAACAGCTTACGGCGCCGCTCGGGGCCCTTCGCCGACGCGGGGCCGGCGCTCACGCCGACGCCCCGAGCGCCGCCGCGTCGGCCGAGGGCGCCGAGGCCCCGGACGCCGCCGCCTCCACGGCGGGCGCCGCGGCGCCGCGCACCTGGGCCCGCACGCGCCGCGCGCCGCTCGCGTCGAGCCAGGGCTCGAGGTCGATGAGCGCGCGATCCGCGAGCGCCTGGTAGCGATCGCGCTTCTGCAGGCGCTTGCCCTCGCGCGCGGGCAGCGCGGGAACATCGACCACACGACGTTCGAGGGTTGGAAGCCGGGGCCGCCGCGCGGCGTCTCGGGCCGCAGGTGCGAGAGCAACGACCCGAGCGCCGTCGTCGCGGGCGGCGGCGTGGCGGCCTCGCCGCGCAAGCGCTGCGCGAGCGTGACGCCGAGCACGAAGCCGCTCGCGCCGCTCTCGACGTAGCCCTCGACGCCCGTGATCTGCCCCGCGAGGTAGACGCCCGGCAGCGCGCGCAGCGCGAGCGCTTCGTCGAGCGCGCTCGGGGCATCGACGAACGTGTTGCGGTGCACGCTGCCGAAGCGCGCGAACTCCGCCTGGCCGAGGCCGGGGATGAGCCCGAAGACGCGCCGCTGCTCGGGCCAGGTCATGCGCGACTGGAAGCCGACGAGGTTGAACGCGGTGCCCTCCGGGTCCTCGGTGCGGAGCTGCACGCAGGCGTACGGCCAGCGGCCGGTGCGCGGATCGGTGAGCCCGACGGGCTTGAGCGGCCCGAAGCGCAGCGTCTCGCGGCCGCGCTCGGCCATCACCTCGAGCGGCAGGCAGCCCTCGAAGTAGCGCACGTCCTCGAAGGCGCGCGGCGCGACCTTCTCGGCGGCGAGGATCGCGTCGACGAACGCCTCGTACTGCGCCTTGTTCATGGGGCAGTTCACGTAGGCGTCGTCGCCACCCTTGTCGTAGCGGGACGCGCGGAACACCTGGTCCCACGCGATCGAGTCCGCGGAGACGATCGGCGCGATGGCGTCGTAGTACGCGAGCCCCTCACGCCCGACGACGCGGGCGAGATCGGCCGCGAGCGCGTCGCCGGTGAGCGGACCCGTCGCGAGCACGCACGGCCGCGCGGGCGGGATCTCGGTCACCTCGCAGGCCTCGACGCGGATGCGCGGGTGCGCGCGCAGCCGCTCGGTGACGCGCGCCGAGAACGCGACGCGATCGACCGCGAGGGCGCCGCCCGCGGGCACGGCCGTCTCGTCGGCGCAGGCGAGCAGCAGCGACCCGGCGCGCCGCAGCTCCTCCTTGAGCAACCCGACGGCGTTGGTGAGCGCCGCGCCGCGCATCGAGTTCGAGCAGACCATCTCCGCGAACGTGTCGAAGTGCGCGGCCGGCGTGCGCCGCGCGGGCTTCTGCTCGAGGAGCCGCACCGGCACGCCGCGCTCGGCGAGCTGCCACGCGCACTCGCTGCCGGCCATGCCGGCGCCCACGACGACGACCTCCTGCACGCTGCGGTCTTCGGACATGGGGGCGGGTGTAGCGCGCGCGCGGATCAGGCGCCCTTCCGGGCCTTGCGGTAAGTCGCGTAGAGCTTGAAGTTCGACGCGCGGTAGCGCGCGAGCGCGTCCGCGGCCGGGATGCCGAGCACCTGCGCGGCCTCGGCGAGCTTGCGGCCCTCCCCGTTGACGAGCGTCAGGAGCTTCGCGGTGACGTCGTCGAACTGCCGCGTGAACGGCTCGACCTCGGCCCAGGGCGGCCGCGCCGCCGGCGCCTCGCCCGCCGCCTTCGCGCCCGCCTTCGCGGGCTTCTTCGCGCCCGATTTCGCGGGCTTCTTCGCGGCGGCCTTCGCGGGCTTCTTCGCCGCGGACGCCGCGGCCTTCGGCTTCGCCGCGCCGCTGCGCACCGGGCGCCCCGGCTTCGCCTTGGGCGGCTTGCCGCGCTCGGCGAGGATCTCGAGCGCGCGCTCGGCGCTCAGCTGCTCGGGCGGCCCGTCGCTGCCGCGGAGCGACGCGTTCAGCTCACCGTCGCTGAGGTAGGGCGCGAAGCGGCCCTGCTTGAGGACGATGGGCGCGCGGCCCTCGTACTCGAACGAACGCAGCGGCGCCGCGACCACCTGCCCGCGGCGCTGCTTGGGCTGCGCGAAGATCGCCTCGGCCTCCGTGGGCGTCACGGTGAAGAGCTGCTCGTGCGAGGTGAGGCTGCGCGTGTCGTTGCCCTTCTTGATGAAGGGGCCGTAGCGGCCGTTCTGCGCGATGACCTCCTCGCCCTCGAGGAGCCCGACCACGCGGGGCAGCGAGAGCAGCTTGAGGGCGCGCGCGAGGTCGATGGTCGCGAGGCTGTCCGTCGGGAAGAGCGACGCGTACTTGAGCGAGGCGCGGTCCGCCGACGCCGGATCGCCGAGCGTCACGTACGGCCCGTAGCGCCCGTCCTTCGCGTGCACGGGCAGGCCCGTCGCCAGGTCCGTGCCGAGCAGACGCTCCGACGACTGCTTCGAGAGCAGCTCTTCGACGCGCGCGAGCGTGAGCTCGTCGGGGGCGATGTCCTCGGGGATGGTGACCGACTGCTCGCCGCGCTTGAGGAAGGGCCCGTAGCGGCCGACGCGCACCTCGATGTCGTGCCCCTCGAGGCGCGGCACCGGGATGGTCGCGACGACGCGCGGGTCGATCGACTCGAGGCGCTCGCCGATGAGCGCCTTCAGGCCGAGGTTGGTCTCCGTGGGCGCTCCGCCGCCGGGGGCCGACGTGCCGCCGAAGTAGAAGTGCGCGAGGTAGGGGATGCGCTGCGCGTTGCCGTTCGCGATCTCGTCGAGCTCCGACTCCATCTTCGCGGTGAAGCTGTAGTCGACGAGCTTCGCGAAGTGCGTCTCGAGCAGCCCCACCGTCGCGAAGGCCGTGAGCGTCGGCACGAGCGCCTGCCCGCGCTTGAACACGTAGCCGCGGTCCTGGATGGTCTGCATGATCGAGGCGTACGTCGACGGGCGTCCGATGCCCGCGGCCTCGAGCGCCTGCACGAGGCTCGCCTCGGTGAAGCGCGCGGGCGGCTGCGTCTCGTGGCCCTTCGGCTCGAGGTGGCTGGCCGCGAGCGGCTGGCCCTCGGCGAGCGCGGGCAGCACGACCTCGCGATCCTCGAGCGCGGCCTCCGGGTCGTCCGTGCCCTCGACGTAGGCGCGCAGGAAACCCGCGAAATCGATGGTCTTCCCGCTGGCCGCGAAGACCGCCTCGCGCCCGTCGGTGGCCGTCGCCGCGACGCGCACCTGCATGCGGCGGCCGCGCGCGTCGGACATCTGCGACGCGACGGTGCGCTTCCAGATGAGATCGTAGAGGCGGTACTGGTCGTCCTCGAGCTCGCCGCGCAGCGACTCGGGCGTGCGGAAGGCCGAGCCCGCGGGGCGGATGGCCTCGTGGGCCTCCTGCGCGTTCTTGACCTTCTTGTCGTAGGTGCGCGGCGTCGGGTGGAGGTAGGCGTCGCCGTAGAGGGACTTCACCTGCGCGCGCGCGGCGCTGAGCGCCTCCGCCGAGAGGTTGGTGGAGTCCGTGCGCATGTACGTGATGAAGCCGGCCTCGTAGAGCCGCTGCGCCGTGCTCATCGCGCGCTTCGCGGAGAAGCCGAGCTTGCGGTTCGCCTCCTGCTGCAGCGTCGAGGTCATGAACGGGGCGTAGGGACGCAGCGTGTACGGCTTCTCCTCGGTGCTCGCGACGCGGAAGGCGCGCCCCTCGAGCGCACGGACGAGCGCGCGGGCCGCGGCCTCGTCGAGCCGCGCGACCTTCGCCTCCGCCTTGAGCTTGCCCGTCGTCGCGTCGAAGTCCTTGCCCGTCGCGAGGCGCTGGCCCGCGAGCTCGACGAGCCCCGCGGTGAAGCGCTCCTCGCGCCCGCCCTGCGTCGCCGCGACGGTCGCGTCGAC
The DNA here is from genome assembly GCA_964202905.1 of Polyangiales bacterium. Taxonomy (GTDB): domain Bacteria; phylum Myxococcota_A; class Polyangia; order Polyangiales; family JADJQN01; genus CAIUAC01. Next base: position 70,529 of record CAXNJO010000006.1, on the reverse strand, counting down.
GTCCCACCAGCCCGCGGCGACGAAGCGCATGCGCTCGCGCTCGCGCTCGACGAGGAGCCGCGACGCGACCGACTGCACGCGCCCCGCGGAGAGCTGCGGCTTGACCTTCTTCCAGAGGACGGGCGAGACCTCGTAGCCGTACAGGCGGTCGAGCGCGCGCCGCGCCTCCTGCGCCTGCACGAGGTTGTCGTCGATGTCGCGCGGCTTCGCGATGGCGGCCTCGATCGCGGACTTCGTGATCTCGTGGAAGACCATCCGCTTGACCGGCACGCGCGGCTTCAGCTCGTCCGCGAGGTGCCAGGCGATGGCCTCTCCTTCGCGGTCTTCGTCGGTCGCGAGCAGGATCTGGTCGACGCCCTTCATGAGCGCGCGGAGCTTGGCGACCTGGCTGCGCTTCTCGGCGGGCACCACGTAGACCGGCTCGAAGTCGTGGTCGACGTCGATCCCGAGGCGCGCCCACGCGAGCTTCTTGAGGCGCTCGGGCACCTCGCCGGCGTTCTTCGGGAGGTCGCGGATGTGGCCGATGCTCGACTCCACCACGTAGTCGTCGCCGAGGTACTTCTGGATGGTCTTCGCCTTGGCGGGCGACTCCACGATGACGAGCGACTTGGCCATGGGCGGTTCTTTCGGTGGGCCGCGGGGCGGACGACTTGGACGGCTGTTCAGGCGGGCGGAGCGGCGAGGACGTAGCGCCCGGCTCCGCGGTCCTCGACGACCCCGCGGAGCAGGAGCCGGAGCAGGACCGCCTGGGCCCGGGAGACCGGTAGGGTGGCCCCCCGGGCGACCTCGTCCACATGACGTGCGCGGCGCCCGAGTTGGGCGAGCACCGCGCGGGAGTCGGTGTCGAAGTCAAGGAAGTTCAAGCGTTTTTCGTCGTGCTCGCGGGTGGCCGGGCAGGCCGGTCCACCCCCGAACGCCGCGAGGGATAGGAGATCCCGGGCGGAGATGCAAACGGCGGCCCCGCCGCGGATCAGGGCGAGGCAGCCCGCCGCGCGCGGGTCCCAGGGCGCCCCCGGGACGGCGAGGAGGGGCCGTCCGAGGCGCCGCGCGGCGGCCGCGGTGCCGAGCGCGCCGGAGCGCGCGGGGGCCTGCACGACCACCACCGCGCAGGAGAGCGCGGCCACGATCCGGTTCCGCTGGAGGAAGCGCGCGGCGAGCGGCGGCGTGTCGTCCGCGGCCTCGGTGAGCAGCGCGCCGCCCTCGGCGACGACGCGCGCGAAGAGCGTGGCGTGCTCGGGCGGGTACGGACGGTCGAGGCCCCCGGCCGCGACGACGAGGGTCGCGCCGCCGCCCTCGAGCGCGCCGAGGTGCGCGGCCGCGTCGACGCCGCGGGCGCCGCCGGATACGACGACGACCCCGGCCCGCGCGAGCTCGCGCGCGAGGGCGTGCGTGAAGTCGAGCGCGTCGTCGTCGGCGTGACGGGTGCCGACGAGCGCGACCGCGCGATCGAGGGGCGGGATCGTGCCCTCGACGCGGAGCGACGCGGGAGGGCGCGGCAGGGCGCGGAGCGGGGCGGGGTAGGCGACGTCGAGGGGCAGCAGGGTGGTGCGCGGCATGGCGCGTTATCACGGCACCGCCGCGCGGGTTGCAGGCGTGGGTCGCGGGCGCGGGTGGCGGGCGCGGATCGCAGGGGCGCGCGCGGTCGGGCAGCGGTCGCGACGGCGCCCGGCAGCGCCCGGCGCACGCCGCGTCTGGTCAGCCGGCGGCGACGACCTCGGCGAGCGCCGCGACGCCCGCGTCGAGCTCGGCGTCGAGGAGATAGGGCGCCGGACCGAGGCGCACGACGTCGCCGCGCGCGTCCACGAAGACGCCGCGCGCGCGCAGCCCGGCGACGGTGCGGGCGGCGTCCACGACGCGCACCGCGACGAAGCCACCGCGCGCCCCGGCGTCGTCGGGCGAGACGCGCGCGAACCCCGCACGCGTGGACTGTGCGTCGACCGCCGCGGCGAGGCGCGCGACCTGGCGCGCATACGAGGCGTGGAGCGCCGCGGGCGTGAGGCCCACCGACGCGAAGAGCCCGGCGACCGCGCGTGCCCGGTAGTGGCTCGTCGGGTCGTAGGTGCTGCCGGCGAAGCGCTCCGCGCCGCGCTCGCCGTAGCCGACGGGGCGCCCGTCGCGCGGCGCCGCGAGGTGCGCGAAGTCCGCGAACCATCCCGTGTAGACGGGGCGCAGCGCGCACGCGGGCGGCACGAGCAGGAAGCAGCAGCCCTCGCCCCACTGCAGGTATTTGTAGCCGCCCCCGACGACGAAGGTGCGCGGCCCGAGCAGCGCCGCATCGAACGCGCGCACGCCCGCGTGGTGGTACGTGTCGAGCACGACGAGCGCGCCGTGGCGCTCGGCCGCCGCGTTCACGGCCTCGAGATGCGGGACGACGCTCGCGGTCTCGAAGAGCACGGAGGAGACGAGCACCGCGGCGGTGTCGGGGCGCACGCGCGCGGCGAGGCGCTCGGCGAGCGTCGCGGCCGGCAGCGGGTCGACGAGCTCGATCTCGAGCCCTGCCTCCGCGAGCCGGGTGAGCTGCCGGAAGACGGTGTGGAACTCGCCGCGCGTCGAGAGCACGTGCCGCCGCGCGCCGAGGTCGCACGCCGAGAGCACGCGCGCGACGAGCTCGTGGGTGTTCGACGCGAGCGCGACGTCGGCCGCGCGCGTCGCGGGCGCGCCGAGGTGCTGCGCGACCGCGAGCCGCACGGCGTCGGCGGCCGCAAAGGCGCGCTCCCACTTGTCGTCGACGTGCGCGGCGGCGTCGTCGAACGCCTCGAGTTGCGCCGCCCGCGCGACGTCGGGCCATGCTTGGTGCGAGTGCCCGGTGAGCAGGACGCGCCGCGCGAGCGGGCCCTCCGCGGGAAGAAAGTGCGTGTAGTGCGCGCGCAGCGCGGACGGGGCGAGCGGGGTCGTCATGGCGGGCGCAGCGTAGCAGCGCAGCGCCGCCGCCCCGTCGCCGAAGGACACGCGCGCGACGCCCGCGACGAGCGCGCGCCCCGCGGTGACTTTTGTGTGTCGCTCCCGGGACGAGAGGCCGTATCTTCTCGAAATGTCACGTGTTTCGCGCCTCGCGCGGGCCGCCGCGTTCGCGCTCGCGCTCCTCCCCGCGGCGTGCGGCGACGACGCCCCCGCGGCGCCGGACGCCGCACCGCCCGACGCCGCACCGCCCGACGCCGCAGCGCGCGATGCGGGGCCCTTCCGCTTCGACGGCGGCTTCGGCGCGCGCCCCGACGCGTCGTTCGCCTACCCGCTCGACGACACGCTCTCGCTCTTCCACGCGCAGCTCGAGGCGACGCACAACAGCTATCACCTGCGTCCCGAGAGCACGCTCGTCGACTGGCAATACGAGCACGCGCCGCTCGACGTGCAGCTCGAGGAACAGGGCGTGCGCGGGCTCGAGCTCGACGTGCACTGGGACGCCGTGCTCGGCGCGCACCGCGTCTTTCACCTCACGCGCGTGGACGCGCGCAGCAGCTGCGACCTCTTCGTCGAGTGTCTCGCCATCGTGCGCCGCTGGTCCGACGCACACCCCGACCATCTGCCGATCGTGATCCACCTCGAGGACAAGGACCTCGTGCCGGCCGACGCGCGCGAGACCCGCCTGCGCGCGCTCGAGGACGAGGTGCGCGCCGTGTGGCCGGAAGAGCTGATCGTCACGCCGGACCGTGTGCGCGGCGCGCACGCGAGCCTGCCCGAGGCGCTCGCCGACACGGGCTGGCCGACGCTCGGCGCGACGCGCGGCCACGTCCTCTTCGCGGTCGACGACTCGGGCGCGCTGCGCGACGCGTACACGCGCGGCGGCACCGGCCTCGAGGGGCGGCTCTTCTTCGTCGACTCCGAGCCGGGCGACGCCTTCGGCGCCTACGCCATCATCAACGATGGCTCCGCGCGCGAGCGCATCGCGGCGGCGCTCGCGGCGGGCTTCCTCGTGCGCGTCTTCGGGCAGGACGGCATCGCGAGCGCGCTCGCCGGGGAGCGCGCCGCCTTCGACGAGGCGCTCGCGAGCGGCGCGCAGATCGTCAGCACGGACTTCCCCGCGCCGGTGCCGGAGACGCCGTTCTTCGCGGAGATCCCGGGTGGGACGCCCGCGCGCTGCAACCCGATCACGGCGCCCGCGGGCTGCACGGCGGAGGCGCTCGAAGCGCCTTGAGTCGTATCCCGCCGAGCGCGCGCCGGGGTCAGCGCGCCGGGGTCAGCGCGCCGGGGCACACGCGGCGCCCCCGTAGGCCGCGCGCAGGACGGCCTCGGCGGGCTTGCCGCGCGGGGAGAAGCCGATGGGCCCCTCCTCGCGCGTCTGCGGGTCGGTGAACCACTTCCACACGTACACGCCGCGCACCCACGGACGCCCCGCGAGCGCCGCGAAGAAGCGGCGGTACGCGCGCGCCTGCGAGGCGACGTCGGGCACGACCGCCGCGCCCGCGAGCGCCTCGGGCCACTCGTGCGGGCGATGCGCCGCGCCGCGGATCGACTTGTAGCCGACCTCCGTGAAGAGGACGGGCCGCGCCACCCGCGCGCTGAGCCGGCCGAGCGCGTCGAGCTCGGCGTCGAGGCGGGCGCGCATCGCGACCTCGTCGTCGTCGTCGCGGCGCGCGGCGAGCGAGGCGTAGAACTGAGCGCCGATGGCGTCGAGCGCATCCCAGAACGGCACATCCCCCGCACGATCCCAGCCCGCGCAGTAGACGAGCCGACCGCGGTACACGCGCCGCACGCGCGCGATCGTCTCGCGCCACCACGCCTCGTGCCGCAGCGTCGAGCCGAGCTCCACGCCGACGGCCAGCGTCTCGGCGCCCGTCTCCTCCGCGAGCGCGGCGTGGTGCAGCAGGAAGTCGGCGTACGACGCGCGCCAGCGCGCCCAGCCCTCCTCGCTGCCCGGATCGATGCCGTCCACCCACGCGCCGCCGTGCACCCAGAGGTGCGGCTTCAACATCACGCGCAGCCCCCGCGCGCGCGCCGCGGCGATCTCGGCGCGCACGCGCTCGTCCGACTCGGCGCCCGGGATCCCGTGCGGCAGGCGCACCTCCGTCGCGCGGAGCGAGTCGACGAAGCCGAAGGGCGTGACGCTGATCCAATCGGCGCCGAGGGCCGCGAGCGCGTCGAGCTCACGCGCGCTGGTCGGCGTGCCGTAGCCGCGCGCCCCGCCATCCTCCCACGAGTGCGCGAAGCAGACGCCGCGCTCGAGGTCGCCTGCGAGCGCGGGCACACCGCGCGCGCAGCCCCGCCCATCGACCTCGACCGCGGGCGCGGTGGCGTGCGACGGGCCCGCGGCGCGCGCAGGCGACGCCGCGCGGCGCGCGCAGGGGCCGACACCGCACCCCGCGACGGCGAGGACGAGCAGCGCGAACCGGAGTGGGAGTCGGACCGTCACGCGCCGGGATTTTGACCGCGGCGTCCGCACCTTGATAGGGGGACCGTGGGCGTACTGCCGTCGATGTCCGACGCGGTCCCCGACGAGGTACTCCGATGCAGCGAGCCCGAACGCTCGCGACGTGGCTCTGCGCAGCCACCGTCGCGTGGATGCAGATGTGCGCGCCCGGCGTGCCCGTACTCGCCGAGAGGACCCTGGCGCCCATCGTCGCGGTGGGCGAGACCGGCGCGCTGACGAGCTCACCGGTGGCCGCGGGCGCGCTCCGCGAGGCGCTCGTGCGCGAGCTCGGGCGGCTCCCCTCGCTGCGCGTCGCCTCGGCGCGCGAGGCCCGCTACGTGGTGCGCGGGTCGGTCACGCGGCTCGACCGCAGCCCCGTGGGGAGCGAGGTGCAGGTGCGCTGCGAGGTCTCGCTGATCGTCGCCGACGCGCGCGGCGGCTCGATCCGCCTGATGCTCTCGGGGCGCGCGGGCGCACGCGGGAGCGACGCGGTGACGCTCGAGCGGGCGGCCCTCGACGCGGCCGTGCGCGGGGCGCTCCGTCCGCTGCCGAGCACGCTCGGCGCGCTGCGCTGAGCCCCTCGCGCCGAACGCACCGGACGCGAGGCGCATGTTCCTGCAACGGGCCGCGCCCGAACGACACGCCCCCCCGCGGAGGGCCGCGATGCGCGCGCGGCGCAACCCGCCGGCAGCGACGGACGCCACAGCGCCGAGGGGACCGCGGTAAGCTCGGCCCGCCGCGCCGCTGCCTGCATCACCGACGCCCTGCCCGACGCCGGCACGCCACGCGACGACGCCGGGCGGCCTGCACGCAGCACCCCCGCGAACGAAGCGGGCTGCGGCTGCCGCCTCGCGCAGGGTCCGCGGCCGACCGTCGGCTGGGTCGCCGCCGCCCTCCTCGCGCTCGGCCTGCGCCGCCTCCGACGCCGCAGGCGCTGAAGCACCGTCGACCGGTCGCGCCCGGGACGCCGCGCGGCGCGTCGAGCGCGGGAAGCCCCCGCCCCGCCGAACGCGACCGCGCGCAGCGGGCGCGACGCGCTCGCCGTCGCGCAAGCCTTCCGGCCGCTCAGCGCGGACGGCGGAACGCGACCGCGGGCGGCGCGCTGCCCTCGGGGAACGCCGCGCCGACGAGCGACAGCACGCGCATCGACATCTGCTCGGGGTCGGAGACGACGACGACGCCGCACGCGCGCGAGCCGCACACGTTCGCCATCATCGCGCTCACCGGCGAGGCGGGCTCGGTGGTCGTGCCCGAGCGCAGCGTGAACGACGCCTCCGTCGCTGGCGGCGTCGGCACCTCCGCGCCCGCTGCGGGCGGCGGCGGCGGCACGCCCTCGATCATCGCGGGCGCGGTGGGCGCCGCGGGGGCCACGGGCGCGCCGACCTGCGCGAACTCCACCTTCAATCCGTCGCCGCGGGAGCGCAGCGTGATCTGCGCGTTGCCACCCTCCGCGATGGTCTCCGGCTTCCACATGCAGTCCCCCTGGGGCGACTGCGCGCACGCGTCCTTCACGGCGTCCCAGCGCGCACCGATCTCCGACCACGGCAGCGGCGACACACGGAGCTTGCGCGTCGCCGTCCGCCTCGGCGACGACCTGGAAGTCGCGCAGCTCGAGGTAGGAGACCGCGAGCGTCGGGCTCGGCGGCGGTGCGCCCTTCGTCGGCGCGGGGGCGACGCGACGCACGGCGAAGACGGCGTTCCGCACGCCGCCGGCGCGCAGCGTCTCGAGCACGGCGACGGTCGTGGCCCACGGCGTCGCGGAGTGCACGTGCAGCAGCGCGGTGCCCCGCCCGCCCGCGATCGCGGCGCGCAGCTTGGGCACCGCGCCCGCGCTCAGGTCTCCGGGCGCGAGCGCGCCGTTCGTCAGCGTCGTCACCGTGCGTCCGTCGAGGCGCAGCTCGCCCGTGCCGATCTCCACGCGGGCCGCGTCGCTCGGCGCCGCGGGCGAGCCGCGGTGCGCGACCGGCAGCTCGAGGAGCCCGACGATGTCCTGCGGCGGCGGCGGCGCGGCCTCCTCCTTCGACCCGCAGCCCGCGGAAGCGAGGAGCGCCGCGCAGGCGAGCGCCGCGCGGGTGACGCGGCCGCGGAGCGGACGCAGGGGAGAGCGCGAAGGAGGGGCGGACGGGGTGCGGTCGGTCATGGGCCGGGGAGCGTACAGGCCGGGCGCGCGCCCTGTCATCCCGCCGCGTTTCGCGCTACCCCCGGAGCCGCGATGCCGCGCTTCCCCGCGACCACACCCACCGCCGAGGGCCTCTCCGACCGCGTGTTCGGGGCCCTCGCAACCCGCGCCCGCGCCCGGGGTGGTCGCGTGCACGCGCTGCAGGTCGGCGACACCTGGCTCGAGCCGCCCGCGGTGATGCGCGCCGAGGCCGCCCGCACCGCCGAACACCCGCGCCTGCACGGCTACGCCCCCGTGCAGGGCGAGCCCGCGCTGCTCGCGGCGATCACCGCGCACCTCGCGCGGCGCGGCGGCGTCGAGGTCGACGTCGAGCAGGTGCAGGTGACGTGCGGCGGCACGGCGGGGCTCTCCGTCGTCGTGCAGGCGCTGCTCGATCCGGGCGACGAGGTGCTGCTGCCCTCCCCGTTCTGGCCGCTCGCACGCGGCATCGTCGCGTCGCGGGGGGCCGTGCCGGTGCAGGTGCCGCTCTTCACGCGGCTCGACGCGCCGGGCTTCGACGTCGAGGCCGCCCTCGAGCGCGCCGTCACGCCGCGGACCGCGGCCGTCTACCTCAACACGCCGAACAACCCGACCGGACGCGTGCTCCCGCCCGCGGCGCTCGCCGCGTTCGCGCGGGTCGCCGCGCGCCACGATCTCTGGGTCCTCTGCGACGAGGCCTACGAGGAGTTGTGGTCCGGCGACACGCCGCCCGTGTCCGCCTGGGCGCTGCCTGCGCTGCGCGCGCGCGCCGTCGCGGTGCACACGCTCTCGAAGGGCTACGCCTTCGCGGGGGCGCGTGTCGGCTTCGTGCACGGGCCCCCCGAGGCGATGCGCGCGGTGCGCGCGGTGCAGACCTTCCACTCGTACTGCGCGCCGCGGCCGCTGCAGCTCGGCGCCGCCCGCGGCCTGCGCGAGGCGGGCGGCTGGGTCGCGCAGGCACGCCGCGCGTACCGCGAAGCCGGGGCGCGCGCGGCAGACGCGCTCGGCGTGCCGCGGCCCGAGGGCGGGACGTTCCTCTTCCTCGACGTCGCGCGCGCGCTCCGCCCGGGCGAGGACGGCTGCGCCCCCTTCCTCGAGCGCGCTCTCGACGCGGGCGTGTGGCTCACCCCCGGCACGGCGTGCGGGCGCGACTTCCCCCGGCACGTGCGGCTCTGTTTCACGGCCGTCCCCCCGCGGGAGCTCGACGACGCGCTCGCGGCGCTCGCACCGCTCCTCGGTCGCTGACGCCCTCGCCCCGCGACCTCCCACGGCGGTCGTCCTTGCGGGGCGCCCGAACGACGACGCCCGCCGGCACGGGCCGACGGGCGCAGCTCGACATCGCGGTCGCGCGGCACCGAAACGCCGCACCGCGGGGCGCTCAGCCCTGCTTGGCGACCCAGAGGTTGCAGTTGCCGCCGGGGTTGATGGAGCCCTTGACGACGGTGCACCCGCCGCACGCGTTCTCCCCGCGCGCCTGGTAGAAGTTGCAGGTGCTGCACTTCTTCGCGGCGTCCATGGAGCGGTCGACGTAGTTGTTGTTGGTGCGGGTCGCCGTGTCCTCGGGCGAGAGGCCCGCGGTCGACGAGCAGTCGAGCGCCGGCGCGCCGCAGCCGCTCAGGAAGAGGTTCGTGCCGACGGTCGCCACTGCTCCGAGGAGCAGGCTGCGTCCGAGCATCTCGCGCCGTGTGATCTTGTCGCCGTCGTTCATCGGGGCCTCCTCGTGGCGCGCGAGACGGCGCGCCGCTGCGCCATGTAGACGCAGGCCCCGGTGCCTGCAAGTCCTGACGCACCGTGTCGAACGTGCTAAGCGCGGCCCCGATGAGGTCAGCGTCCGCCGTCCGGGGGCCGTGGCTGCTCCTCGTGGTCGGCCTCGCCGCCGTCTGCGGGGGCTGCCCGTCCTTCAGCACGCTCCAGACCCCGCGCACGGTGCCCGAGGGCGAGCTGCGCTTCGGGGCGCTCGCCGGGGGCGCGGGCGCGCTCAGCGACGAGGGCGGCGCGGGCCCGCGCTCGGCGCAGTTCGAGCTCTCGGCGCGCTACGGACTCAGCGAGCGCGTGGACGTCGGCGTGAAGCTCTACGCGCTCGGCATCGAGGCGAGCCTCAAGTGGTGGATGGTGCGCGGCCCGCTCGACCTCGCCATCGCGCCGGCCGTGTCCTACGCGTCCTTCGACGACCAGATGGGCACGCAGTTCAACGCGTTCTACGCGCACCTGCCGCTGCTGCTCGGCTGGAACGTGAGCGACCGCGTGACGCTCTCCTTCGGACCGAAGCTCATGTTCGGCTACCAGTTCCGGAGCGGCGACGTGGTGCGCGACGACCTGCTCCTCATCGACGGCCTGCTCGTCGGCGCCTACGTGAGCGTGCCCATCCGCATCGGGCGCTCCTTCTGGATCGCGCCCGAGATCAACGCCTACGCGAACGTGACGAACGGCGCCATCGGCGACCAAACCATCTACCAGGGTGGTATCGCGTTCATGTTCGGTGGGGCCGATGCGCGCCCTGCGGACGACGGTGACGACGACGCGGGCGACGACGCGCTCGAGCCGCCCCCCGGCTACGAGCGGCGCCCTCCCCCGCCCCCGCGGGACGCCGAGCCGCGCGCCCCCGCCCCGGCGCCCGCCGCGCCCCCACCACCGGCCCCGGCGGTGTCGGGCATCCCGCCTGCGCAGGGCGCGCAGCGGCCTTGAACACACGGCGCGCAGCGGCCTTGAGTGCAGGGCCAGCCCGGGCGCCCGAGGCGGGGACGTCCGCGGCGCGCGACGCGTCGTCGTCCGGCCGCCCGGTACCTAGGCGCCCGAGGGCGGTGTCTTCGCCGGGCCGCGGTGGAACGGCGACTGCGTGTCGAGCATCGCCATCTCGCGCCGCACCGCGACGGCCTCGCGCGGGAGGAAATCCCGCACGGCCTCCGAAAGCACCCGCTGCGCGAGCCAGTGCACGCTGTACACGGGCGAGGGCACGAGGCCGCGCTTGATCTTGTGTTCACCCTGCGCGCCCGCCTCGAAGCGCACGTGGCCGCGCGCGATCGCGCGCTCGATCAGCTGGTAGTAACAGAGCTCGAAGTGGAGGGCGTCGTGCTGCGCGAGGCAGCCCCAGTAGCGGCCGTAGAGGTGCCGCCCCTTCTCGAAGTTGAGCGTGCCGGCGACGGGCGTCCCGCCCTCGTACGCGAGCACGGCGACGACCCGCTGCACCGCCCGGGTCGCGCGCAGCTGCGCGAAGAACGGCGGCGCGAGGTACGCCTCGGAGCCCTTGCGCGCGCAGGTGTCGCGGTAGAAGAGGTCGAGCGTCTCCCACTCCGCCGGGCTCAGGTCCGGCCCCTCGACGACGCGCACCGCGAGGCCGCTCTCGGCGACGCTGCGGCGCTCCTTCCGGACCTGTTTGCGGACCTCCGCGCGGAAGCGGGCGAGGTAGTCCTCGAAGGTGCGGTCACCCGCGCCGTGCCAGTGGAACTGGTACGAGAGCCGCTCGCGCACCGCGTCGTGCGGGCCGAAGAGCGCGCGCTCCTCCTCGGGGACGAACAGCAGGTGCGCGCCCGACGCGCCCGCCTGCTCCGCGGCCGCCTGCACGCCCGCGAGCAGCGCCGCGACGAGCGGCTCGGGATCGCGGCCGGGCGCGCGCAGCACGCGGCGCCCCGTCGCCGGCGTGAAGGGCGTCATCGACACGAGCTTCGGGTAGTAGGGGAGCCCGGCGCGGTGCGACGCGTTGGCCCACGCGAAGTCGAAGATGAACTCCCCGTACGAGTGCGCCTTCACGTAGAGCGGCAGCGCCGCCACGAGCGCCGCGCCGTCCCACACGGTGACGTGCAGCGGGTCCCAGCCCGTGTCGCCGCCGACCGAGCCGCTCGTCTCGAGCGTCCGCAGGAAGGCGTGCTCGATGAACGGGTCGTCGTCGCCGGTGAGGGCGTCCCACGCGTCGGGGTCGATCCGCGAGAGGTCGCCGTGGAGCTCGATGCGCACGCCGGGGGACGATGGGGCCGGCCCCCGCGGCCCGCAAGCGAAGCCCGACGCCGCTCGCGGCCGGGAGCGCGCGTGGACCGATGCGTCAGGGGCTGCAGCCGGTGCCGCCGCTCGCCTCGACGCACGCGCACCCGCCGCAGCCGCCGCGCGTCCGCCACGCGCCGTCGCAGCACTGGTAGCTCGCCGAGCACGCGCGGTCCGCGTAGACGCCGCCGAAGCTGTGCGGAGGTGCCCGCAGGCGCGCGCAGGCGCAGGCGCAGGCGCAGGCGCAGTGCGGGCGCAGGCGCGGGCGCGGGCGCAGGCGCGGGCGACGGCTCGGGCGCGGGCATCGGTGCGGGGCTCGGGGCCGGCGTCGGGGCGCCGCACGACGGGCCGCTCGCGAAGCCCGCCGCAGGGGCCTGCCGGAGCCGCGACTCGGTCGCCGGCCCGTAATTGCCATCGACTGCGATGGTGTCGCTTGGGTTGTTGCGGTTCCAGAGCCGCTGGAAGGCCTGCACCGAGAGCGCGCGGATGTCGATCGCGCCCGCGCCGACGTAGTCGAAGTGAACAGGGTCGCGCGCGCCGAGCCAGCGGAAGCCCTCGGCCTCGAGCACGCGGCGCCAGCCCGCGTTGTCCTCGATGTCGACGGCGAGCCCGCCGTTGTGGTTGCTGCGCCCGGGCGCCGCCGCGATGCTCACGCCGCAGCGCACCCCCGCCCAGCGGTAGAGCAGATACTGCTGCGCGAGCGTGCGGAGCCCCGAGTTGACCGAGAGGCGCACCGAGCGCCGCAGCGCCGCGCGCCGCAGGGCCGACGCCGCCGGCGCCTGCAGGCTCGCCGAGGCCGCCGCGCCGCGCGCGATGTTCGACGCGCCTGCGAGGGAGCCCATCGTGCCGGGCCGCAGGCACTCGAGCTCGCCGACGAGCTGGGCGCTGAGGCCCGCGACGATCGTGGTCGAGCACGAGGCGTTCACGGCCTGCGCGACGGTCATCCCCGTGATGAGCGCGTAGGCCGAGTCGAGCGGCACCTCCTGGGGACCGGTGTCTCCATCCGTGGTGACGGTCGGGTCCGCGGGCGGTACGTAGTCGTCGTGCGCGGGGCTCACGTCGTCGTCGACGCCTGCATCGTCGAAGGCGACGACGGGCGGGCGATTCGGGGGCGCGTCGTCCGTCCCGGCCGTGCAGCCGAGAGCGACCAGCGGGCCGAAGGCGACCAGCGGGAAGAGCGCGAGCGAGGACGGGAGTCGCCGGAGGGCCATGGGGTCGCACCACTACGCAACGAGCGCGCCACCCACGCGGCCTGCACGTTCCGACACACGCCTACCTGTCGGCGCGGCGCGCGACGCGTCACGCCGCGCTCGAGCCCGTCGCCGCCACCCGCACGGTCCAGAGATCGTCGAGCGCGCGCGACGAGTCGGACCAGCACCCCGCGGCGCGTTCCCGGACCCAGTTCACGCGGCCCGCGGCGAGCGAGAGGTAGCCGCGCGTGTGGCACATGCGGTACGAGAGCCCCTGATCGGCGCAGAGGATCCCGTCGAGCCCGAAGGGCGTCGCCTTGACGCTGTGCCCGACGATCTGCGGGACGCGCGCCGCGCCGCCGCTCGTCGCGAGCGCGTCCGCGTACGTCCACAGGCCGCCCGTGCGGTGCGCGAAGAGCGCGTGCGAGAAGTCGTCGGTGTGCACCGCGACGACGAGGACGTCGTTCGCCTGCGCGACGAGCGCGCCGAGCCCCTCGCCGTGCCCCGCCGCGCGCGCCTCGCGCCGGAGCTGGCGCCCGAGCGCGGGGCGCAGGCCGCCATGGATGCACAGCCAGCCCTCGACCTCGGCCGCGGCGACGAGCCGCCCCTCGGCGGCCTCCGCGAGGAGCCGCGCGCGCACGCCGCGCGGGTCGCGGACGTTCTGCATGTAGGCGAACTCCCCGCGCATCGGCTCCATCTCGTGGTTGCCGATCAGGCGCACGACCTCGCCGCCGTGCGCCGGCGCGTCGTCCTGCAGGCGGCGGAGCAGGTCGAGCACCTCGGCCGACTGGTGGCCGCGATCGATGCAGTCGCCGAGCTGCACGAGGCGCGCGCCGCCCCCGCACCAGCGGCCCACGGCGTCGAGGAGACCGGCGTGCCGCAGCACGTGCTCGAGGCCCACGAGGTCGCCGTGGACGTCACCGACGACGATCGTGCGGCGCGCGGCGAGCGCCGGGCGGGTGGAGAGGGGGGAAAGGAGAACGCGAACGGAGCCAGACGACGACGAACGCGACATGGCGGACCTCAGGGGTGGGGGTGGTGGTGACCGGGGCCCGCTGCGCGGTGCCTCCCGGCCTTCACGCCCCCCTGCGGCCGCATCCGGGCGCCTCGGACACGCCACGCGCTCTTTTTCGCGCAGCCCCGCTCGGCACGCGACATCACGCGCGTGCAGCGCGAGGCGGGCGTGTGATAGCGTCGGCCGCATGGGCGAAGCGGCGGGGCGCGGGCTGGCGGCGCAGCGCGCAGCGGACAGCGGGACGCTCGGGCGCTACCGGCTGCTCTTCCGCATCGCTGCGGGCGGCATGGCCGAGGTCTACGTCGGCGCGCAGCGCGGCGAGCGCGGCTTCCGCAAGCTCGTCGCGATCAAGCGGATGCTGCCGCACCTCGGCACGGACGAGCACTTTGTCCAGATGTTCCTCGACGAGGCGCGCATCGCGGCCGACATCAACAGCCCGCACGTCGTGCCCACGCTCGATCTCGGGGTCGACGAGAACGACGCGCCCTTCCTCGTGATGGAGCTGATCGTCGGGCTCTCGCTCGCGCAGCTCCTGCGCAGCGTCTTCGCGCGGGGCGAGCGCGTGCCCGTGGCCATCGCGGTCGAGATCCTCGCGCAGGCCGCCGACGGGCTCCACGACGCGCACGAGGCGCGGAGCGCGACGGGCGTGCCGCTCGGCATCGTGCACCGCGACATCTCCCCGCAGAACGTGCTGCTCGGCACGGACGGGCGCGCGCGCATCACGGACTTCGGCGTCGCGCGGGCCCTGAACCGCCTCACGCGCACCAACACCGGCGAGTTGAAGGGGAAGTTCGCGTACTTCTCGCCCGAGCAGGCGAACGCGGCCGAGCTCGACGCGCGCGCGGACGTGTTCGCGCTCGGCGTCGTCGCCTGGGAGACGCTCGCGGCGCAGCGCCTCTTCGCGACGGAGAACCCGCTCACCACGCTCGAGGCCGTGCGGGGGAAGCCGATCCCGCGCCTCGACGAGCCCGCCTACGGCTGCACGAAGGCCGTCGCGGACGCGGTGGCGAGCGCGCTCGAGCGCGACCTCACGAAGCGCGTCGCGACGGCCGCGGACTTCTCCCGCGCGCTGCGCGCCGCCGCAGGGGGCACGCGCACCGATCGCGGCGACATCGAGGTCTGGCTGCAGCGCGCCGAGGGCCCACGGCTCGACGCGCTCCGTGCCCGCATCGAGGGCGCCGTCGCCGGCTTCGAGCAGGAGCACACGCCATCCGTGTCGGCGTCGGGCGCGCGCGGACGCGTGAGCGCACCGGGCGCGCAAGTACCCGTGGCGACTGAGGATCCGGCCGCGCTGGACATCGAGGTGGACGACGCTGGCGGCGAAGACGGCAGCGCGGTGCGCACGTCGCTGGCCGCCCGCCGCGCCGCGGTGGCGCAGGAGGCCCCCGCCCCGGCGCGCGGCCTCTCGCCGAAGCATGCCCTCGCCGCGCTCGCGCTGTGCGGCGTGATCGGCCTCGCGGTCGGCGGATGGTTCCTGAGCAGGAACGCGCACGAGGCGCCGCCCGGCGAGGCCGTGTCCGACGCCGCGACGACGTCCCCCACGCCCGAGACGTCGACCGCTGAGACGCCTGCACCCGAGTCGACGACCGCGCGCCCGACCCCGACCCCGACCATGGCGACCGACGCGACCGACGCGACCGGCCCCGCGGCTGCGCGTGTGGATGCGCCCACCCCCGAGGTCCCGCCCGCGTACCCGGCGACGGAAATCCTCGTTCCATGGGAAGAAGACGCGCCGCGCGCGCGGACACGTCGACGCGGAGCGACCGACGCGGCGCGCGAGGCGCACGCCGCCTCCCCGACGGCGGCCCCACCCCCCGCGACGACCGCGACCGCTGCGCCCCCCGCCGACACGACGACGCGACGCGGGGCCCTCCGCGGCATGGACACCTTCGAACGAGAGCTGGCCCACCCGTGAACCGTTTGTCTTTCCTGCCGCGCACGCTCGCGCGGCTCGCCCTGCTCGTCGCCGCGCTCGCGGTGCCGGGCGCCCTCGCCCACGCGCAGGAGGCCACCGCGCCGCCCGCATCGGGCGCGGCGATCGACGTGGGCACGGCGAGTGCCGAGGCCCGCTTCGCCGAGGGGCGCGCGGCGTATGCCCGCGGCCTCGCGGCCGCCGACGAGGTCCGCTGGAGCGACGCGCTGCGCGAGTTCGAGCGCGCCTACGAGCTCGCCCGCGTGCCGAGCGCGCTCTTCAACGTCGCCACCACGCTGCGCGCGCTCGGGCGCCACGTGGCGTCGCGCGACGTGCTGCTGCGACTGCTGCGGGACCACCCGCTCGACGACGACACGCACGCCGAGGCGGAGCGCCTCCTCCGCGAGGAATCCAACCGCGTCGCGCGCCTCCGCGTGAGCGGACTGCCGCCGCTCGAGCGCCTCGAGCTGCGGCTCGACGGGCGCCTCACGCCGACGGGCACCGAGCGCCCGCTGGTCCTCTCGGTGGACCCGGGCACGCACGTGCTCGAGGCGAGCGCGCCGGCGCACGCGAGCGCCCGCTGGGAGGGCGTGCTCGCGGACGGCGCCACCGAGGACGTCGCGCTCAGCCCGTCCCCGCTCGCCGTGACCACGCCCGCCCCCGCGCGGGCCCCGGCGCGCGCGTCGTCGGGCAGCTCGGCGTGGATCTGGATCTCGATCGCCGCCGTCGTCGTGGTGGGCGCCGGCGTGGGCGTGGGCTTCTGGATGCAGGACGACGCGCAGCTCGACGCGACGGCCGGTCGCGTGGCGGTGAGCCTGTGACCGCCCAGCGCCGCCGCCCCGCCGCGCCCGTCGACGGTCGCCCGCGCCACGCCGCGCTCCGCGTGGCCGCGCTCGCAGCCCTCGCGCTGCTCTGCGCCGCTTGCACCGAGAACGCCGTCTTCGACCTCGACGTCGAGCTCCCCGCGGCGGGCACGCTCGTGGGTGGCACGGCGATCGGCGCGGTCACGGTGCAGCTCGAGTCCGACACGACCGACTTCGAATCCGACTGGGCGGCCGACGTGCCGAGCGCGACCGTGACGCTCGGGGCGACGCCCCAGACGCTGCGCCTCAGCGTGCTCGCGCAGCCCGCGCAGCTCACGCGCCCGCTCGCGGTACGCGTCCTCTACTGCGAGACGCTGGCGGCGTGCGAGGGGACGCCCGCGGACCCGCGCACCGAGCTGCAATTCGTGCTGCCGCGCGTGTTCTACGAAGGCGTCGTCACGCGCTACCGCCTCGACGCGACGACGCCCCCGGCGACGACGCCCGTCACGCCCGCCGAGATCGACCGCTGCGACATCGCCGGCTGCCGCGAGGGCGAGATGGCGACCTGGTGCACGGACGGCGTCCACCTCTGCGAGCTCTGACGGCGGCGGGCGCGACGCCCGGACGACACGCACCCCGCAACACGTTCCAACCCGACAACACGGCCGACACCGCCATCCCCACGAGCCCCACGATGCGCTTCCCGACCCTCCGCTCCGCGTTCCTCGCGCTCGCCGTCACGCTCCCCCTCGCGCTCGCCGCGTGCGCGAGCGACGGCGAGAGCCTCTCGATCGACGTCCAGACGGGCCTCGTGCCCGGGCCGGAGTTCGACCGCATCGAGACGACCCTCTTCTCGGGGGCGGGCGGCCGATTCGAGCCCAACGAGATCGACCGCGTGGTCGTGAGCGACGTGCGCTTCCCCGATCGCTTCGAGCGCGGGCGCCGCGTGGCCGAGTTCAACAACGTCGCGCCGGGCACGCGCTCGGTGCGCGTGCGGCTCTTCCGCCCCGAGGCGCAGGGCGGCACCGTGCTGATCGAGCGCTGGGTGCGGCTGCGCTTCACGACGAGCTACGCGCTGCTCGTGCGCCTCGACCGCGACTGCGTGGGCGCGATGTGCCCGAGCCCAGGCGGCTCGGCCGCCTTCAGCGAGTGCCTCGCGGGTCGCTGCGTCGATCCCGAGTGCGACCTGAACGATCCCTCGACGTACGCGGATCATTGCTGCGATCCGCTCGCCCCCTCGAGCGACTGCCCGAACATCCTCTACTGCAACGACGTGAGCGAGTGCGCGTCGGCCGCGCCGTGCGCCGAGGTGCAGTGCGTCGGCGGCGCGTGCGTCGAGGCCCCCCTCGCCGGTGCATGCGGTGGGACGGAGTGGTGCGATCCCAACCCCGTGGAAGGCGGCTGCCGTCCCGCGTTCCCGACAGCCGGGGACGCAGGCGCGCCCGACGCGGACTCCGTCGATGCCGGCGAGGCCGACGCCGGTGAGGTCGATGCGGGCCTGCCCGACGCGGGCGATGTCGACGCCGGGGCGCTCGACGCGGGCGAGCCCGACGCGGGCGACACCGACGCAGGCGAGCCCGACGCGGGCACCGACGCCGGCCCGCCCCCCTGCTACATGGAGGTCTGCTCGCTGCCGACCGACCCGTGCCGCTGGGGCTACATCGACTGCAGCCTGCCCGTGCCGATGTGCGTGCCCTTCGTCGACCGCCGCCTCGGCTCGCCCTGCGCGGCCGGCGGCGGCGTCACGGGCGTGTGCATCCGCGGCGCCGAGTGCGTGGCCTGCGCGCCCGACGCCGCGACCGGTGCGACGCCCCCGGCTTGCGGCGGCGCCGACACCGACGACGACGGCATCCCCGACGTCGAGGACATCGAGACCTGCGACGGCCTCGACAACGACGGGGACGGCCGCGTCGACGACGGTCTCCGCCCCGCGGCCGTGCAGCGCTACGCGGACGTCGATGGCGATGGCTACGGCGACCCGGCCGCGCCGCTGCCCGCGTGCGCGACCACGGGCGGCGCGCCGAACAGCGGCGACTGCGCGCCCACGAACCCGCGCATCCACCCGGGCGCCGTGGAGATCTGCGGCGACGACGACAACTGCAACGGCCTCGTCGACGAGACGCCCTACACCGACGCACGCGGCTTCGGCGGCGGCAGCGGCAGGCCCGACGACCCGTACCGCATCTGCACGCCGGAGCACTTCCTCGCGATGACGTCCGCAGGCGCGTGCACCAGCGGGATCGTGCGAGCGGACGCCGCCGGGGCGTTCTGCATCACGTCGAGCACGGCGTTCGTGCAGCGGCGCGACCTCGACTTCGGGCCGCTCGGCACGCTCGGGCCGCCGGAGACGTCCTTCGCGGGCGTCTACGACGGCGCGGGACTCCTGATCCGAAACTATGCGATTAAGGGATCCCCCGTCTCGGGCGTCGGGGTCGGGATCTTCGGCACGGGCATCTCGGGCTCGGTGAGCCGGGTCGTGGTCGAGGCCGTGAACATCGCGGGCGGCGGCGTCGTGGGCAGCCTCGCCGGCTTCCTCGCCGCGACGGGTCGGCTGTCCGACGTCACCGTGTCGGGCGTCGTCCTCGGCGACGCGAGCGTCGGCGGGCTCGTCGGTCAGAGCGACGCCGGCACCGTCGAGCGCGGCGTGTTCAGGGGCAGCGTCTCCTCGACCGGGAACGGCGCCCGCGTGGGCACCACGTTCGACTCGGGCGTGGGCGGGCTCGTCGGCGTCTCCTACGGAGGCAACACGTTCGACGGCAGCGTGGACGGCACCGTCGTCTGGGACGACGCGGGACGTGCCATCAGCGGCTGGACGTTCGCCGGCGGGGCCATCGGCTACATGGGCGGCAGCGGGTCGCTCGTCCGCACGAACTTCCGCGGAAGCGTCTCGGGGTTGCTGATGGTCGGAGGACTCGTCGGCGCCTGCGAGGGCGGCAACACGATGGAGGACCTCTCCGTCGACGCCGCGCGCATCGCCGGGCGCGACAACGTGGGTGGGCTCGCGGGCTACAACAAGTGTCGGACGCGCTCGGTGTGGGCACGCGCCGACGTCTCCGGCGCGACATACGTCGGCGGCCTCGAGGGCACGCGTGAGGCCTACGCGACCTCGACGCTCGAGCTCGCCGCGGCCTACGGCACGGTGCGCGGCGGCAACGTCGTCGGCGGTCTGATCGGGCGCATCACGATGAGGGCCGGCGCGACGCTCGGCGGCGTGTCCGACGCCTACGCGCTCTCGACGATCGCCGTCGGCAGCGGCGGCGCGGCGGGCGGACTCTTCGGCTGGTACACGTCGATCGGCACCGAAGGGCCGGTCGTCGCGCGCACCTACGCCGCCGCCACCTGGGGCGGCACCGATGCACCCGGCCCCGCGGTCGGCGGCTGGGCGGGCGCGCTCAACGCCAGCACGCGCGTCGCGGTCAGCGACTCCTACTTCGTACTCGATCCCTTCCGCGCGGCGCTCGGCGAGGCCGGCGAGTTCCCCGGCGTGCGCCCGCTGTCCACCGACGAGAGCCTCATCGACGCGTCGTTCGTCGGCTTCAACTTCGTCGAGACGTGGCGCGGCGTGACGGCCCGCGATGGGCTGCTCGCCGCGTCGCCGGCGCTCCGCTTCGAGTGCGGCGTGACCGCGACCTGCCGGTGATCCGGGGCGCGCGGCGGAGGGCGTCCCGGCCCACCGTCGCGCGCACGGGGTCGTGACGAGCCGAGGGAGGAGGGGGCGCGCCCACCGCGAATCGAACGCGGGACCGTCGGCTTAGAAGGCCGCTGCTCTATCCAGCTGAGCTATGGGCGCAACGCGCGCCGCGGGGCGCGCGGAGGTCGGTCGGGGAGACAGGATTCGAACCTGCGACTTCCAGCTCCCAAAGCTGGCGCACTACCAGGCTGTGCTACTCCCCGTTGGAGGCCGCGGTCTTACCATCGGCCTCCGCGATCCTCAAGGCGTCACGGCGCCGATCGCCGACGCCGACCGACGCAGCGCCGACGCAGCGCCGCTAGACGGCCCCGCCCTGCAGGTACGCGCGGAGGAACGCGACCATCCGGCGCGACGCCTCGGCGCGGTGGCTGATGGCGTTCTTCTCGTCGCTGCGCAGCTCCGCGAGCGTGCGGTCGCCGGGGACCTCGGGCACGAAGAGCGGGTCGTAGCCGAAGCCGCTCGCGCCGCGCGGGCCGCTGAGGATGCGGCCTTCGCACACGCCGCGCGTGAGGTGCACCGCCTCGCCGAGCGGGCCGCGCGGATCGGCGAAGGCGAGCACGCAGCGGAAGCGCGCCGTACGCTCGTCGCCGCCGAACTCCTCGAGGCGAGACAACAGCAGGCGGTTGTTCTCGCCGTCGGTCGCGCGCGCCCCGGCGAAGCGCGCCGAGCGCACGCCGGGCTCCCCCGCGAGCGCGTCGACCTCGAGCCCGCTGTCGTCGGCGAGCGTCGGCAGGCCCGTCGCGCGCGCGTATTCCAGCGCCTTCTTGCGCGCGTTGTCCTCGAAGGTCGCGCCGTCCTCGACGACGTCCGCGGGCGCGCGGGGCGTGTCGTCGAGGGAGAGGAGCGCGACGCCGAGGTCGGCGACGAGCTCGCGCAGCTCCGCGAGTTTGCCCTTGTTGCGCGTGGCGACGAGCAGCGAGACGGTCATCGGCGGGACCAGTCTCTACCCGAGGAGCGCGTCGAGATCCACGTCGAACACACGGCGCGGCCCGTGGCGACGCGCCGAGGGGGGCACGCCGGGTCCCACGCATCGCGCCGATCAACGACGTGACGGGCGTCTGCGTCGCCGCGCTATAGTCGCGGACCATGCGTCGCGTCCTCGGCCTCCTGCTCTGCGTCACGGCGTCGTTCGGCTGCGACGACGGTTCGCCGTTGGCGACGCCACCCGGCGTGTTGCTCGACGTCGGCCCGGAAGCGCTCGGGTCCACGGGCCCGGCGTCTGCGGGCGACGACAGGCCACCGACGGAGCGGACCGCTCGCTGTCGCGTGCAAGACCCCGATGGGGATCCGCTGTTCTCGTTGGACGTCATGGGGCGCTCCCAGGAGCCCCACCTCGTCGGTGTTCGTGTCTCGATCCCGGCCAGCGAGTGCGTGGTCGACGCCCGGCTCGGGGAGGCGCAGCCCCACGATCCCGCCGGAGGGGTCCCGGCCGTCGCGCACGTCGTGGTGACGTATCGGTGTCGGCGGTACCAGGGTCAGGGGGTGATCGAGGTGCCCGCGCACGCAGCGCCGACGAGCCACGCGTCGTCATTTCGGTGCGCGGGGGTCTCCGGGGCGCGGTGAGTTCGATGGGCCGCGCACGTCGTCGGCGTGGGCGTTTCCGGAAGGCGGCGCGTGGCTCGTGCAGCCCGTGTGTCGTCGGGGGGCCGATCCGCCGAACGCCCGCCTCGTCGTGATCGATGCGCAGGGCGAGGCCTCGCTCCTCGCGCGTCCGCGCATCGCGGACGACGGGACGATCGGCCGCACGCAGGACGTGCCGGACGTGGGCGTCGAAGGCGGCGTGCTCCGCGGGCTGAACAAGGCCCGCGGCGCCGGCGATGGCGGCGCGTTTCGTCCGTGCGCGGCGCGTCGACGACGGGCGACTCGAGCTCGCCGGCCGGATCGGCGTCGCGTGCGCGCGTGGGTGCGGGCCCGGTCGATCACCGCGCCGATCGCGATCCGAGGAGCGCCGCGATGCCACCCAACGCGGAGCGCGGACGAGCCCACGGCGCCCCTCGAGCGCTCGACCTCGCCGAACGCGCCTGTGTTAGCGTCGCGGCGCGAAATCGGCTTCTTCGCCCGCCCCCATGGTCGTTCTCGGGCGGTTGTCCTCCTCACGCCGAGGTCACCATGCATCGTCGGGCGCTGCCCCCCCTGTCGTTCGCGCTTTGCGCCCTCCTCACGACCCTCGCTGGCTGCGGCAGCGGCGCGATGAACGTGTCCCCCGACGGGGGCGCCCGGGAGGACGCCACGCCGGCGCTCGATGCCGCCCCGGATGCCCCCGAGGGTTCCTGCACCGGGGATGCCGAGTGCCCGCCGGATTCGCACTGTGACGAAGGCAGCGCGCGCTGCGTCCCGGGCTGCTCGAGCGACGCGGGCTGCGGCGGCGGCCGGCCCTTCTGCGACACGCTCACCCACGCATGCGTCGGCTGCCGCCTCGACCCGGATTGTCCGGCGACCGAGTACTGCGACGCGGCGACGGGCCAGTGCGTCGCGGGGTGCTCGTCCGATGCGGGGTGCGCGGGCATGGGCGCGGCGATCCGCTGCGATCCGCTGCGCCGCCTCTGCGTCGAGTGCCTGCGCGACGCGCAGTGCCCGGCGGGCTCGCTCTGCAGCAGCAACCGCTGCCGCGCGGGCTGCCTCGAGCCGGCACGCCCGTGCACGGGAGAGGGTGAGGCGTGCTGCGCCGAGGCGTGCGTGGACCCGGCGCGCGACGAGGCGAACTGCGGCGGCTGCGGCATCGCCTGCGGGCCGCTCGAGGCGTGCTCCGAGGGCGTGTGCGCGCCGGTCTGTCCGGCGGGACAGGAGCGCTGCGGCGGCGTCTGCGTGCCGGTCGGCAACGATCCGGCGAACTGCGGCGGATGCGGACGTGCCTGCGCGGCCGGCAGCGCGTGCGCCGCGGGCGTGTGCGTCGCGAGCTGCCCGCCGGGTCAGGCGGATTGCGGCGGCGCGTGCGCGACGCTCGAGAGCGACCCCTTCCACTGCACGGCCTGCGGCAGCGCGTGCCCGGCGGGCAACCTCTGCGTCAGCGGCGCTTGCGTCCCGAACTGCACGACCGCCGAGACGATCTGCGACGGCGCGTGCGTGCGGACGGATATCGACCGCGCCAACTGCGGCTTCTGCGGCAACGCGTGTCTTCCCTCGCAGGTCTGCGCGGAGGGGCGCTGCGCCGAGGACTGCGGCCCCGACCGCACCTTCTGCGGCGGCGAGTGCATCGACCTCGCGACCGACCGTGACCACTGCGGCGCGTGCGGCAACGTCTGCACGCCGGGCTGCGTGGCGGGCGCCTGCGCCCGGGTCGCCGACGTCTCGGTCGGCTTCTTCCACACCTGCCTGCGCTACACCTCGGGGCGGGTCTTCTGCTTCGGATACGCCGAGCACTTCGTGCCGAGCGTCGGCGTCGAGCACACGCCGACCCCGGTGCAGGTCGTCGACGCGATCGGGAGGCCGATCGAGAACGTGCGCCAGGTCGTGACGGGGCTCGCGCGCACCTGCGTGCTGCGCTCCGACGGCCGCGTGCTCTGCTGGGTCGCCGACGCCTTCCCGACGCTCGTGCCCGGGCTCTCCGAGGTGACGCAGCTCAGCGGCTCGTGGACGACGTTCTGCGCCCGGCGCAG
Source organism: Polyangiales bacterium (assembly GCA_964202905.1). Lineage (GTDB taxonomy): Bacteria > Myxococcota_A > Polyangia > Polyangiales > JADJQN01 > CAIUAC01. Next base: position 46,866 of record CAXNJO010000006.1, on the reverse strand, counting down.
CGACGGGACCGTCTCCTGCTGGGGCGACACGCGGATGCCGAGCCCGGTCGCGGGGATCCGCAACGCGCTCGAGGTGCAGGTCGGACCGCGCCACCAGTGCGCACGGCTCGCGGACGGCACGGCCGTGTGCTGGGGGACCAACACGGAGGGTCAGCTCGGCGACGGAAGCCGCATGACCCGCACGACGCCGCTCCCGGTGAGCGGGCTCTCGGGCGCGGTCGAGCTCGCGGTCGGCTACGACCACAGCTGCGCCCGGCGCGCCGACGGGAGCGTCTGGTGCTGGGGCGACGCGGCCTACGGGCAGGTCGGCGATGGGACCACGACGGATCGACTCTCGCCCGTCGAGGTCGTCGGCCCGGCGGGCGCGAGCCGACTCCGCGCGGGCTGGTACCACACGTGCGCGCTCGACGCGGCCGGCGGGCTCGTCTGCTGGGGCCGCAACCCGGACGGACGCCTCGGCGACGCGACCCGCACCGACCGCACGAGCCCGGTGGCGGTCGTCGGGCTGGGCGCGCAGCGCGACGTCTCGGCGAACGACCACCACACCTGTGCCGTCGACCTCGGCGACGCGGTGCGCTGCTTCGGCGCCTCCAGCTACGGAGAGGCGAGCGGCGGCGTGGAGTTGCGCGCCACGCCGAGCGAGGTCCTCGGGCTCTCGGGCGTCCTCGCGCTCGAGCAGAACCAGTCCGGCGACGCCCTCGGGGAGCTCTACCGCTGCGCCCTGCTCGACACGGGCGGCGTGCGCTGCTGGTCGGGGCGCATCACCGACGCGAACGCCTCGGGGCAGCTCGGACACGGCCTGACGACCTCGAGCACCACGCCGGTCGACGTGCTCGGGCTCAGCGACGCGATCGGCCTCGGGCTCGGCGACGCGCATGCCTGCGCGCTCCGGGCCGGCGGCACCGTCGTCTGCTGGGGCGAGGGGTCGGGCGGCGAGCTGGGGGACGGCGTGTTGAGCGACCGCCGAAGCCCGGTGACGGTCCCGGGATTGAGCGGCGTGACACAGATCGTCGTCGGGGCGGCGCACGCCTGCGCGCGGCTCGGGGATGGCACCGTCCGCTGCTGGGGCCGCAACGACATCGGCCAGCTCGGCGACGGGACGGTCATCGGTCGGCCCACGCCGATCGTGGTCACGGGGCTCTCGGCGGTCAGCGCGCTCGACGCCTTCGGTTCGACGACCTGCGCCCTTCGCACGGACGGGACCGTGCACTGCTGGGGCCGCAACATCGAAGGCCAGCTCGCCGACGGGACCACGACGAACCGCTACACCGCGGCCGCGGTCACCACGACCGCGGCGGTGCCGCTCACCGGGGTCACGCGGCTCGACTGCAGCGGCCGCACCTGCATCGCGATCGCCGGCGCCGGGACGGCCTACCGCTGGGGCGGCTCGACGCGGCGGGCGACCGTGGACGCCGCTTACGCCGGCCGCACCGGCTGGATCTTCTCGGGCATGACCTGCGTGACCTCCGACGACGCGAGCTGGGCGTGCACGGTCGACAACGAGTACGGCGGCGTCGGCGACGGAACCGCCGAGCCGGCGACGGTCACCTCGACGGTGCTCGGCGCCTTCCGCGTGGTGCGCCCCTCGGCGGATGCCCTGCACGGCCCCAACTGCGGCCTGACCGCGGCCGGGCGAGTGTCCTGCTGGGGCTGGACCGGGGGCGGCTTCCTCGAGGCCGCAGGCGTCACGAACCACGTGCTCGCGCCCGCATCGGTGGTGCTGCCGTGAGCCTCCTTCGCATCCCACTCCGGAGTCGACCCATGAAGCACGGAATCGGTGCGCTCGTGATCCTCGCGGCGACGGCGCTCGCGGCCCTGGCGGGTTGTGGCGCGGGTGATCGCCCCCCCGATGCGGGTGCCCCGCGGCCCGATGCCGACGTGCCCCTCGACGCGACGCCACCTCCCGACGCACCGCCGCCGGACGACGACGCGGGCCCGGCACGCTGCGCCGACGACCGCGACTGCCCGCCGAGCGCGCACTGCGACGTCGCCCGCGAGCTCTGCGAAGACGGCTGCTCGAGCGACGAGGGCTGCGCCGCGACGCCCGGTACACCGCGCTGCGACGTGCGCGCCCACGCGTGCGTCGGCTGCGTGGTGCGGGCGCATTGCCCGGCGACCGAGCACTGCGACGCCGCCTCGCAGGCCTGTGTCGCGGGCTGCTCCGCCGACGAGGGCTGCGAGGACACCGGCGCGGCCCACTGCGATGCGAGCCTCCACGTGTGCGTGGCGTGCGTCCACGACGGCCAGTGCGGCGCCGGCGAGGTGTGCACGAGCAACCGCTGCCGCGCGGGCTGCGTCGACGCGAGCAGCTGCCTCGGCGCCGGCGAGCTCTGCTGCGCCGAGCGGTGCGTGGACCGCGCCACCGACGCGGCGAACTGCGGCGGCTGCGGCATCGTCTGCGCCGAGGGTGAGGTGTGCGACGGCGGCGCGTGCGCGACGCCCTGCCCGCCCGGTCAGCTGCGGTGCGGCGGGGCCTGTGTCGCGCCGAGCGCCGATCCCCTGCACTGCGGCGGCTGCGGGCTCGCGTGCCCCGGCGGCACCTCGTGCGCCTCCGGCATGTGCGTGGCCGAGTGTCCGGCCGGCCAGACCTCCTGCGCGAGTTCCTGTGTCTCGCTCGCGACCGACGTCGCGCACTGCGGGGCGTGCGGCGTGACGTGCGCACCGGGCGAGGCCTGCGATGCGGGCGTGTGCACCTGCCGGTCGGGGACGACGCGCTGCGACGGCGCGTGCGTCGATCTCGACGAAGACCCCGCCGCGTGCGGCTTTTGCGGCAATGTGTGCGCGCCGGGCGAGGCCTGCGTCGCGGGTGGCTGCACGCCGATCTGCCCGGCGGGCACGACCCCCTGCGAGGGCGCTTGCCGGGACCTCGCGCGGGACGAAGACCACTGCGGCGCCTGCGGCGTGGTGTGTTCCGCCGGCTGCGTCAGCGGCGCGTGCGCCACGGTGGAGGACGTCGAGGCGAACGGGACCAACACCTGCGTCCGCTACGCGAGCGGGCGGGTGTTCTGCTGGGGCAACAACGCCGGCATGCTGACCGGCCGCGCCGGCACGGCGGGCCACTCGGCGAGCCCGCTCGAGGTCGTCGATGCGATCAGCCGGCCGCTCGAGAACGTCCGGCAGATGGCGCTCGGCGCCCGGCGGGCCTGCGCAGTGCACACCGACGGCATCGTGTACTGCTGGGGCAACGGGCTGGCGCTCACGCAGGTGCCGGACCTCGCGCTCGTGACGCAGATCAGCGGCTTCGACACCACCTTCTGTGCGCGCCGCTTCGACGGCACGGTGCACTGCTTCGGGGACGACCTCGTGGCCACGCCGCGCGACGACGTGGGCGACGCGGCCGAGGTGGCGGTCGGTCGTGCGCATCTCTGCGTGCGGACGCGGGCTGGCCTCGTGCGCTGCGCCGGCGACGACGCCTACGGACAGCTCGGCGACGGCGCGAGCGCGGCGAGCAGCACCGCCTTCGTCGAGGTCTCCGGCCTCGTCGACGCCGCCAGCCTCTCGGCCGGCGCCGACCACACCTGCGCGCGGCGCGCGAGCCGCGAGGTGGTCTGCTGGGGGCGCAACCAGCACGGTCAGCTCGGTGACGGGACCTTCGTGGACGCGCCCGCCCCGGTGAGCGTCCCCGGGCTCACCGTGCGGCAGGTGCGCGCGGGCGGCGCCCACACCTGCGCGCTCACGACCGACGGGACGATCGCGTGCTGGGGCGAGGGCACACAGGCCGCGCTCGGCGATGGCGTGCTCGCCGATCGTGCCAGCCCCGCAGCGGTGCCCGGTCTCTCGGCCCAGCGCTGGGTGACCGCCGGCGATCACCACGCGTGCGCGCTCTCCGACACGCTCGAGGTGCGCTGCTGGGGCGACAACACGTTCGGCGAAGCGGGCGGCGACACCGAGCGGCAGAGCGCGCCCGCGGCGGTGCTCGGGCTCAGCGGGGTCGTCGCGCTCGACCAGGGCGGCACGGCCGACAGCAACGCCTTCCGCTGTGCGCTGCTCGACACCGGCGAGGTGCACTGCTGGGGCGGACTGACGAGCAATGCCTCGGGCCAGCTCGGCAACGGCACGACCACGCCCAGCGTCGTGCCCGTGCGCGTCAGCGGCCTCTCGGACGCCCGCGCCATCGCGGTCGGCGGCACCCACGCGTGCGCGCTGCGGACGGGCGGCACCGTGGTCTGCTGGGGCGGGGACAGCGTCGGGCAGCTCGGCGACGGCGCGCCGCTCGCGGCCGCCTCGAGCCCGGTGCCGGTGACCGGGCTCTCGGGCGTGCAGGCCCTCGCCGCCTCGAACTCCACCACCTGCGCGCTGCTCGCGGGCGGGACGGTGCGCTGCTGGGGCTACAACTTCTACGGCGCGCTGGGCGCGGGGATCGCGGAGACGCAGAACTCCTCGGTCCCGGTCGATGTGGTGGGCCTCAGCACGGTGACCGCGATCACCGGCGGCTCCGAGGCGATGTGTGCGCTGCGCGCCGATGGCGCCGTCTGGTGTTGGGGCCGCAACACGCTCGGCGAGCTCGCGGACGGGACGCTGACGAACCGGACCGTCCCCGGCGCGGCCACCACGGAAGCGTCGACGGCGACCCTCCCGGTGCCGCTCACGGGCGTGACCTCCGTCGTGTGCTCGTTCCACTCGTGCCTCGCGGCGCAGTCGAGCTCGAGCGTGCCGCGTCTGTGGGGCGACCGCGCCGTGCGCGCAGCGCCGAACGGCGCCTTCGACGGCGTGGTCGACTGGCGGCTGCACGAGACCTCGTCGAACATCTCGCGCTGCGTGACAGCCGACCGCGACACCTGGCGCTGCAACGCGGTGAACGAGTGGGGCGCGGCCGGCGCGGGCGCAACCTCACCGGCGCGGGTCTCGGCGCCCGTCGTCGGCCGCTTCACGCGCCTCGATCTGGCCCCGGTGCCGATGATCGGCCCGAACTGTGCGGTCGGAGCCGACGCCCGCGCGTATTGCTGGGGCCAGCGCGGTGCCGGCCGTCTCGCCGCCGTAGGTCTCGACGCGCTGACCCGCACGCCTGCGGTGGTCGTCGTCCCCTGAACGCGTCCTCGAGGGTCGCGGTACGTCGCCTTCCGTCCGTCGGATGCGCGGCGATCACGGAGTCATCGGAGCCACTGGAAAGGGGCCGGGCCTGCGGTCGATTGCTTTCTCGCGCTGGCTGGTCGTTCTCGGACTCGCGGGCCACGCCGTCGCGTGCAACCCCGGATCACCCCCGCCGCCGCCCCCGCTCCCGGGCCCGATGTGTACGGACAGCGACACCGATCAGGGCGGCCCGCCCTGCGGCCTCAACGGCAACGGCACCGACGACCGCCTCTGCGTCGCCGGACAATGGGTCGTTCAGGGCACCTGCTCCAACGACGCGGGCCCCTGCGGTGGCGGCGGCCCTGGGCTGCTGCCCTTCGCGGCGGGCACGGGCACGGCGAGCGATCCCTTCGTGATCTGCGCGCTGCCCCAGCTGCTGAACGTCTCCGACGACATGGGCGCCGCGTACGTGCTCGGCGCCGACGTCGACTGCGCGGGCACCGTGATCGAGCCGCTCGGCTTCGACCCTTCGAGCGCCAACCTCTTCTCGGGCACGTTCGACGGCGCGGGCTTCACGCTCTCGAACTGCCTCGTCGAGGGCAAGGCTGCATGGCTGCTCGGCACCGCGATGCCCCCGGCCTACACGCCGGGCGTGCTCGATCCCTGGGAGGGCGGCGGCCTCTTCCGCGGGCTCTCGGCGGGGGCGACGGTGCGCGACCTGACGCTCTCCGCGATGACGGTCCGGGGCTTCGTCGGGAACGTCGGCTGCCTCGCCGGCTTCGTCGTCGACGCCCTCGACGAGGGCACGATCACCACGGACCCCATCCTCGTCGATGGCATCACGATCGACGGCTGCGTGATCGAGGACGCGAAGGACTTCATCGGCTTCGTCGCTGGTCACGTCGAGACGCACGCGGCGATGCCGCTCACGATCACGGGCTCCACCGTGCGAAATGCCGCCTTCCAACGGACGGCGCCCGCGACCCCGGGCGTGTCGTACTCGGTCTTCGGCGAGACGGGCACCGACCCGCTCGACGGTGGCTCCATGTTCGTCGGGGGCTTCCTCGGCACGGTCCTCCTGCGCGGCGGGACCACGTTCGTCTTCACCGACGACACGCTCGAGAACAGCACGCTCTCCGTGTACGACCCCGCGCTCACCTACAACCCCTCCGCCGTCGGCGGGCTCATCGGTCAGTTCGACGATCGCGTCGGCGGACCTGCCGGGGCGGGCGCGACGTTCACCGACCTGCGCGTCGACACGGTGTCGATCGACGCCGGCATCGCGCCGTATGCGGTCGGCGGCTTGGTGGGAACGATGTCGACGGCGGGCGCCGCGCACCTGCTCCGCGACATCCGGGTCCTCGACGTCACCCTGACAGTCCGTGATTGGTTCCGCACACCGAGCTCGGCGCCCCTCGGCGCGGAGGTGGTCGGCGGTGTCGTCGGAGAATTCACGCTGAACGACGCCGTCGCGGTCGACGTCGGCCGCATCGTCGTGGACGGCCTGACGGTGGTGCAGCTGGGCAGCGGGGCGGTCTTCAACGTGGGCGGGCTCGCGGGGATCTACCAGACCCAGCGGGGGACACCGACGACGGCGGTCACGGTGCACGACGTCTTCGTGCGAGGCGCGATGGCGCTCTCGGCCGGCGGCAGCCGCGCGCTCGGCGGGGTCTTCGGCTTCCTCTGGGGGATGAACAACCGCCCCATCCAGGTGTCGCGGATCCACGCCGACGTCGCGATCACGAGCAGCGCGAGCGCGTCGCACGTCGGCGGCCTGCTCGGCGAGTTCTACGACTCCACGTTCACCCCGGGCGTCGTGTTCGCCGGCATCACGTCCGCGTACGCGGCCGGTCCGCTCTCGCTCGGCGCGGGATCGACGTTCGTCGGCGGGGCGATTGGCAACGCACGCCCGGGCGCGGCCCTCGTCGACGTGGGCTTCGACGCGGCGGCCACCCTCGTCATGACCGACCCCAACCCGGCCGTGACGCCGATGACGGCCGCCCAGGTGGTCGCCGCTGCGAACGCCGCGTTCACCGACGCCGCGTTCTGGGCGCTCCCCTTCACGTCCGGCATCGCGCCGCTGTGACGGGCGCTACCCGACGAGCGCGTCGAGGTCCACGCCGATGCGCGTGAGCGCGGCCCGCTGCGCCGCGAAGAGCGCGGGCAGCCCACCGAGCGCGCGCGAGAGGAGCGCGTCGTGCTCCGCGCGGGTCATCGGCGCGTCCTCCGCGGTGCCCTGCACCTCGACGAGGCCGCCGTCCAGGGTGCCGACGACGTTGAGGTCGACCTGCGCGTCGCGGTCTTCCGTGTAGCAGAGGTCGAGCAGCGCCTCGTGCGCGACGAGCCCGACGCTCACCGCCGCGACCGGCGCGCGCAGCACGCCCGGATCGACGAGCCCGCGCCGACGCAGCCCGTCGAGCGCCATCGCGAGGGCGACGAAGCCGCCCGTCACCGACGCGGTGCGCGTGCCGCCGTCCGCGTCGAGCACATCACAGTCGATGGTGATGGTCCGCTCGCGCAGCTTCTCGGGGACGACGGCCGCACGCAGCGCGCGGCCCACGAGCCGCTGGATCTCCTGCGCACGTCCGTCGATGCCGCCGCCCGCACGCCGCCCGTCGCGGGCCTGACGCCCGGGACTGCATCGCGGGTGCATCGCATACTCGGCCGTCACCCAGCCGCGCCCGCTGCCGCGCAGGAAGTCGCGCACGCCCTCCTCCACCGACGCGCTCACGAGCACGAGCGTGCCGCCGGACCGGTAGAGCACGGAGCCCTCCGGGTTGCGCTGCAGGCCCGTCTCGATCGTCACCGGGCGCAGCGTCGCGGCGTCCCGTCCATCGCTTCTCGTCGTCACTCGCTCTTCTCCTCGCCGGAGGGCGCGGCTGCGCCCGGACCGCCGTGTAGCGCATCGGGCGCCGTCGCGTCGCCCGCGTCGTCCTCGCGCGGCGCCTGCACCCGCGGGAACGCGAGCTCGAACGAGGTGCCGCGCCCCGGCCCGCCGAGCACACGGATGCGGCCCCCGTGCGCCGCGACGATCTGCTGCGTGAGCGCGAGCCCGAGCCCCGTGCCGTGCTCCTTCGTCGTGAAGAACGGGTCGAAGATGCGCGCCTGCACCGCGGGTGGGATGCCGGGGCCATCGTCCGTGACGCGCAGGCGCACCGCGCCTTCTTCCGCGACGACCTGGACGCGCACGCAACCGCCCTTCTGCGCGAGCGCCTCGCGCGCGTTGCGCAGCAGGTTGAGCAGCGCCTGCCGCAGCTGCGCCTCGTCGAAGGCCACCGCGGGCAGCGCCGGCGCGACCTCGATCTCGAGCCGCACACCGGCCTGCGCGAGCTCCGCGCGCATGAACTGCGCGACCTCGCGCGCGGCCTCGCCCAGATCGCCCGGCTCGAGGCGCGGATCGGGCAGCCGCGCGAGCCGCAGATATTCCTCGGTGACGGCCGTGAGGCGATCGACCTCGCGGTGGATCGCGCGCAGCAGCGACTGCACCTCGGGGCCGCTGCCGGCCGTCTCCTCCTCGAGCAGCTCCACGTTGAGCCCGATCGACGAGAGCGGGTTGCGCACCTCGTGCGTGACGTGCGCCGCCATGCGCCCGATGGCCGCGAGCCGCTCGCTGTGGATGAGCCGCGCCTTGGTGCGCAGCTCGTCGGTCACGTCCTCGGCGACGACGAGCACCGACCGCGCAGCGCCCCCCAAGGGCGCCTCGCCGAACGGCGTCACGAGCACGTCGAGGAGGCGCGCCGCGTCCGTCCCCGCCGCGCCCTCCGCGGCCTCGGTCGGCGTCGGCTCCGGCGGCGCGAGCGGCGTCGCGGTGAGCACGGCGCGCTCGCTGCCCGCGCGCACGTCCGCGATGGCCGCCTCGAGCGCGGGCAGGCGCGCGCACAGCGGCAGCGTGTGGAGCGCACGCCCGACCTCGTCGGGCGCGACGCCGAAGAGCGCGGCGGCCGAGGGATTCACCGAGCGCACCACGCCCGCCTCGTCGACGAGCACGACCGCGGCGCGCAGGCCCTCGACGATCTGCGCCTGCATGCGCTGCAGCGCGCGCAGCCGATCGGCCGCCTCGTGCAAGCGCGCGTCGCGGGCCGCGAGCGCGTCGACCATGCGCTCGAACTCCGCCGCGAGTCGGCCGATCTCGTCGTCCCCCGCGGCGGTGATCCGCGCCGCGTCGAGCTCGCCCCGCGCGACGGCCGCGACGCGCTCCTGCAAGCGCGGCAACGGCGCGAGCGTGCGCTGCGTGTAGACGGTGACGAGCAGCCCGACGAGCAGCGCCGCGAGCGCGAGCAGCGCGAGCAGCTGCACCGAGCGCCGCTCTTCGCGCTCGGCGTCCGCGCTCATCGCGGCGATGCCGGCCTGCATCGCGTCCGACGCGCGGCGCAGGTGTCGCTCGACGGCGCGCTCCTTCGTGCGCAGCTCCGCGAGCGCGGCCTCGGCGCGCGGCCGATCGCGCGCGACGACGGCGCGTCCGAGGTCGTCGAAGCGCCGCTCGTCGGCGGCGTAGACGGCGCGCACCCGCGCGAGCTCGGAGCGCACCGCGGCGAGCACGGCGGCGGCGTCGTCGGGCGCGCCGAGCGCCGATGCGCGCGTGACCCCGGCGAGCGCGCGCGCGAGGAGCGACTGCCGCAGCACACGCGCCGAGCGCAGGTACGCGAGCGTCGGTGTCGTGTCCTGCTCCTCGAGCACGCCGTCCATGCGCGTGAGGAAGACGCCGTGGTTCGCGCGCAGCTCCGCGACGTCGAGCGCGAGCGGCAGAAAGCCCTCGGGCAGCAGGCCGAGCGTGCGCGCCGTCTCCTGGTGCTGCGCGATCGACGCCGCGACGACGGCCCCGAACGCCGCGATCACCAGCGCGAAGCCGACGAACGTGCGCGAAGGGATCGAGACGCGGAGACGAGACGCCATCAGGGAGGCGTGAGCCTACCGCGCCTGCGTCACGCGCGCGGACCGGAGCGGGCCACTGCGCACGCAGACGCGCCCGGCGCACGGCGCACGGCGCACGGCGCACGGCACGGTGCGCGCGATCGAGCCGTCACGCCGTGACTCAGCGCCCGCCGACGATCCCCTGCGCTTCGGCCGCGAGCGCCGCATCGGCGCGCACGGCGGCATCCGCTGCCGCGCGCGCATCGGCGGGGCGACGCAGCGCGACGAGGGCGCGGGCGCGCGCGAGGTGAATGGGCCCCGGCTGCTCGGGCGCGAGGCGCAGCGCCTGATCGAGCTCGACGAGCCCCTCGCGCGGCTTGCCCGTGCGCACGTACGCCTCGCCGAGGAGGCGGTGCGTCTCCGCGCGGCCCGGCTCGACGAAGAGCGCGCGCTCTCCGGCGGGCACGAGATCCGACCAGCGGTTCGCCGCCGCGAGCGCCGTCAACAGCTCCGCCGTGCCCGCGCGGTCGTGCTGGTCGATCGCCGCGAGCCGCTCGAGCGCGGCGACGAGGCCCACCGCGTCGCGCCGCTCGCGCGCGAGATCGCGCAATCCCTGCCACGCCTCCGGGCGCTCGGCGTCGACGCGCGTCGCGGCTTCCAGATGCGTGCGCGCGGCCGCGCGGTCCTGCCGGGCCAGCGCCGCGCGCGCCGCGAGCAGGCGCACCTCGTAGCCCTCGTGCCCGCGCGCGAGCAGGTCCGCGAGGTGCGCGTCGGCGCCTGCGGCGTCGCGCTGCGCGAGCGCCACCTCCGCGAGCACGAAGCGCGCGACGGGCGCGTGCGCATCCATCGCGAGCGCCGCCTCCGCCTCACGCTTCGCGTCGTCGCCCGCGCCTCGGACGAGGTGCCCCGCCGCGAGCGCGCCACGCGCCGCAGCGTCACCGGGCGCCTGCGCCGCTGCACGCCGGAGCGCGTCGAGATCGCGGTAACGCCCCGGATCCACGGCGAATTCGCGCGCCCGCGCCGCGAGCCGCGTCCGCGTGTGCGCGCGGAAGTCACGGTCGAGCGCGTCGAGGTCGACGCCGAGCACGCTCTCGAACACCGCGGGCGTCGGCTTCCCCTCGCCCCACGCGCGCAGCAGCAGCGGCACCTTGTCGAAGCCGAAGCGCTCGACGAGGTACACGACGACCCTCGACGACGCGTAGTACGCCGTGAGCACATCCTGCGGGCGCTCGGCGTGCGTGAAGGCGCCGTTGAGGTCGCGGATCGCCGGCAGCCGCCCCGCGTCGAGCGCCTGCCACAGCGCCATGTCGTCCTCGCGCTTCCACTCGGGGCGCGCGACGATCGTCTCGTACTCGGCGAGCCCCTCGGTGAACCAGCGCGGCACGTGGTTGCGCGAGAGCTGGATGTGGAAGACGTGCGCGAGCTCGTGCCAGGTGATGTTGCCCCAGTTGAACGGCCCGCCGCGCGGCGAGATCGCCGTCACCACCTTGCCGAAGCACACGCCCTGCACGCCGACGTTCGGCAGCCCCGTCGTGCGCACGCTGAAGTCGCGCGGGTCCGCGTAGAACTCGAGGCGCAGCGGGCCCTCGGGCGTGAAGCGGTAGCGGCGCACCATGTCCGCGTGCGCGCCGCGCAGCACCGGCACGACGTACGGCTCGAGCGACGCGCGCTCCTCGCGGTGGAAGCGGAACACGAAGGGCGCCGCGGCGACCTCCTCGTACTGCCGGCCGATCACGTCGTCGTAGAGGTTCAGCGTGTTGTAGACGTGCACGTCGTAGCGGTCGCGACGCCACGCCTCGCGCAGCGCCGCGAGCCCCGCCGGCTCGTCGCCCATGCGCAGCAGGTTCATCCCGAGCGTCGCGTGCGCGCGCGCGTCCTCCGGGTCGAGCACGAGCGCCTCGCGCGCCATGCGCACGATCTCCGGGTAGCGGTGCTCCCACTCCGCGTACTCGCCCACGACGCTGTAGAAGCGCGAGAAGCGGCGGTTGCGGCGCAGCACCTCGGCCTGCGCGCGCGTGAAGCCCGCCGCGTCGTCGGCGAGGAAGCGCACCGCCGCGACGACGGAGAGCGCCTCGAGATCCTGCGCGTCGACCGCGAGCGCGCGGCGCAGGTGTGCGTCGGCGCCCGCGAGATCCATGTCGCGGAGGGCCATGCCCGCGCGCAGCACGTGGCAGGCGACGAGCCCGGGATTCACGGCGTGCGCGAGGTCGCAGTGCCGGCGCGCCGCGTCGAAGTCGAAGCCCTGCGCGAGCGCGATGCGCGCCCGCAGCGCATGCGCGCGCGGCGACTTCGGGTTCACGGCGAGCGCGTCGCGCACGCACTCCTCCGCGTGCCCCGCGTCGTTCTTCTCGAGGAAGAGCTCGGCCCACGCGAGCTGCGTCTCGACGCGCCGCGCATCGGCGGCGACGGCGCTGCGGTAAGCGTCGTTCGCGTCCTGGAAGCTGCCGAGCGCCTGCGCCGCCTGCGCGACGAGCGTGAGCCCCTCGGCGTCCGCGTCGCCGATGCGCCCGTCGTTGAAGGCCTCGACGAGCGCCATCAGGTGCGGCTCGGCCTCTTCGTGCCGCCCGCGCTCGCGCAGCAGCGACCCGAGCACGAACCGCGCGCGATGCGCCTCCGGCTCCGCGGCGACGCGCGCGAGCTGCGCTTCCGCGTCGTCGAGCTTGCCGCGCGCATCGAGCAGCTCGCCGAGCAGCGTGGTCGCCGCGACGCGCAGCGCGGGCTCGCGCGCCGCGCGCCCGGCGGCGTCGCACGCCTCCGCGAGCGCGCCCGTCTCGAAGCGCACGCGCGCGAGACCCAGCACCGAACGCGCCCGCTCCGCGCCTTCGAGCCGCGCCTCGAGCGCCTCGTACGCCTGCTGCGCCGCGGTGTACGCGCCCCGCGCGAGCGCCGCGTCCGCGCCCGCGAGATCCGTGGGCACGGGCTCCGGCGGCGCGGTCGTCTCCGGGCCGGGCGCAGGCACGCGCGTCGCATCAGCGATCGGCACCGCCGCGCGCGGCCGCGACACGGCGCTCCCCGGCGCGCGCGTCCCGCCTTGGCCTCCCCCGCCACACGCGCCCACGCACGCCGACGCGCAGAGCACGCCGACGAACAGCGCGGCCGGACCCACCGTCGAAGGCGCGCGGACTCGCATGGCCCGAAGGTACGGGATGACGGCGCGCGGCGCCCCCGCGACCGCCCGGCCCGCGAACGGACCGCGCCGTCAGCCGCGCTCGACCGGGGGCACGGGCCGCGCGGCGGCGACGAGTGCGCCCGGGTTCGAGGCGTCCTTCTTCTCGATCTCCGCCAGCGGCACGGGCGCGCCCTGTGCGCTCTTCGTCGGCAGGTTGCGCACCGGGCGCACGACGAACGGGCGGTCGCGCAAGGCCTTCTGATCGGCCTTCTCCGCGAGGTCCCGCGCGATCGCGAGGAAGCGCCGCTGGCTGCGGAGCTGCGGCTCGCCCTCGCCGGGGGCCTTGCGCACGTAGCTCCCGTCCGCGCGCATGAGCCACGCCTTGACGTTGTCCTGGAGCTGCGTGCCGAGGATCTCGCGCACGAGCCGCGCCTTGATGGCCTCGTCCTCGATGGGGAAGAGCACCTCGACGCGGCGCTGGAAGTTGCGCGGCATCCAGTCGGCGCTCGTCGCGTAGACCTCACGCGCGCCGCCCGCCTCGAAGAGGAAGACGCGCGCGTGCTCGAGGAAGCGGTCGATGATGCTCGTCACGCGGATGCGCTCGCTGATGCCGGGCAGCCCCGGCCGGAGGCAGCAGATCCCGCGCACGATCAGGTCGATCTCCACGCCCGCGATCGACGCGCGGTAGAGCGCGAGGATGACGTCCGGATCGACGAGCGAGTTCATCTTCGCGATGATCCGCGCCGGGCGACCGGCGCGCGCGTTCGCCGCCTCGCGCTCGACGAGACCGAGGATGCGCTCGTGCAGCCCGAGCGGCGCGACCGTGAGCTTCCGCCAGGTCGGCGGCGCGGTGCACGAGGTGAGCAGGTTGAAGAGCGAGGTCGCGTCCTCGCCGAACTCGGGCCGCGCCGTGAAGAGCGAGACGTCGGTGTAGAGGCGCGCCGTCGCGGGGTTGTAGTTGCCCGTGCCGAGGTGCACGTAGCGCCGCAGCTGCTCGCCCTCGCGCCGCACGACGAGCGCGGCCTTCGCGTGGGTCTTCAGGCCGACGAGCCCGTACACCACGTGCACGCCGGACTCCTCGAGCTTGCGCGCCCAGACGATGTTGTTCTCCTCGTCGAAGCGGGCCTTGATCTCGACGAGCGCCGTGACCTGCTTGCCGTTCTCGGCGGCGCGCACGAGCGATTTCACGATCGGGCTGTCGCCGCTCGTGCGGTAGAGCGTCTGCTTGATCGCGAGCACCTGCGGGTCGTGCGCCGCGTGCTCGATGAACTGCACGACCGGATCGAAGGACTCGTACGGGTGGTGCAGCAGCACGTCGCCGCGCGCGATCAGCTCGAACGGGTTGTCCTCGTCGCGGAAGGGCGGGAGCGTCTGCGGCCGGAAGAGCTCGTCACGCATGCCCGGCTCCTTGTCGAGGGGCTGCGCGAGCGCGATGAGGTCGACGAGGTTGAGCGGGCCGTCGAACGGGTAGACGAACTCCTGCGAGAGGTGCAGCGACTCGCGGAGCATCTCGATGGCCTCGGGCGAGGCGCTCGCGTCGATCGTCAGCCGCACCGCGGCCCCGCGATCGCGGCGCCGGACCTCCTGCTGCACGCTCTCGAGGAGGTCCTCGGCCTCCTCGTCGTCGATCGAGAGGTCGAAGTTCCGCACGAGCCGGAACGGCCACGCGCCGAGGCAGCGGAAGCCCGGGAAGAGCTCGCCGATGTTCGCCGCGATGATGTCGTCGAGCAGCACGAAGGCCGCGCGCCCCTCGACGCCGGGCACCTGCACGAGGCGCTTCAGGACGCCCGGCACCTGCACCACCGCGAACGCGGGCGTGGTGTCCTTCTGGCGGTTGCCCGCGAGCATCGCGATGAGGTTCAGGCTCTTGTTCCGCAGATGCGGGAACGGGTGCCCCGGGTCGATCGCGAGCGGCGTGAGCACCGGCAGCACCTGCGCGCGGAAGTGCTGCCGCACGTGCTCGCGCGAGGCCGCGTCGAGCTCGCGCATCGTGATGATGCGGACGCCGTGCGAGGCGAGCTCGGGGAGGAGCTCCTCGCGGAGGGCGACGGACATGTCGTCGAACATGCGCCGCGCGCGGCGCGAGACCGCCTCGAGCTGCGCGGCCGCGGTCATGCCGTCGGCGGGCTGATCGGGGACCTCGGCGAGGCGCTGCCCCATCAGGCCCGCGACGCGGACCATGAAGAACTCATCGAGGTTCGCCGCGACGATCGTGAGGAACTTGAGGCGCTCGAGGAGCGGCACATCCGGGTTCCGCGCCTCGGCGAGCACGCGCTCGTTGAACTCGAGCCACGAGAGCTCGCGGTTCACGAAGAGGGCCGGGCCGGGGACGAGCACGGGCGGCGCCGGTTCGCGCTGCGGCTCGGGGGACGTGACGCTGACGGCGGAGGTCGCGGTGGCGAGGGATGTCGCAGTGACGGGCGATGTCGCGGTGACGGGCGATGTCGCGGTGACGGGCGATGTCACGGTGACGGGCGATGTCGCGGTGACGGTGACCGTGACGGCGCTGCCGGACATGGCGCCCGCGTCGGCGCTCTGAGGCGCGCCGACCGGCTCGAAGGGGGCTGGGTCCATGGCGTGGGG
This sequence comes from Polyangiales bacterium, assembly GCA_964202905.1. Taxonomy (GTDB): domain Bacteria; phylum Myxococcota_A; class Polyangia; order Polyangiales; family JADJQN01; genus CAIUAC01. The sequence continues at coordinate 31,313 of CAXNJO010000006.1, read as the reverse complement.
CGCGCCCGACGGCGCCCCGACAAGATGACGGCGACGTGCGTGCGGAGTCAAGCGACATGTCGCGCCCGCATCGCCGGGAAGCGAAGTAGAATCGCGCACCTATGGACGACGCCACCCTCCGCGCGCGGGCCGCGCGCTACGACGAACTCGCGGCGCGGCTCGCCGCGCTCCTCGACGGCGAGGCCGACTGGATCGCCGCGATGGCGACCGTCTCGTGCGAGGTGCACCACACCTTCGCGCACCACGACTGGACGGGTTTCTACCGCGCCGTGAGCGACACGCTGCTCGTCGTCGGCCCGTACCAGGGCAGACACGGCTGCCTGCGCATCGACTTCGCGCGCGGCGTCTGCGGCGCGGCGGCGCGGACGCGCACCACGCAGCTCGTGCCCGACGTCGACGCCTTCCCGGGCCACATCGCCTGCTCGGGCACGACGCGCAGCGAGATCGTGGTGCCCGTGCTCACGCCGGACGGTCGCCTGCTCGCCGTCCTCGACGTCGACAGCGACACGCCCGACGCCTTCACGTCCCTCGACGCCGCGCGGCTCGAGGCGCTCTGCGCCGACCTCGGCCGCCGCTTCGCGGACACGCCGCAGCGCTGACGTCGCCGGTCGCGCGCGGGGCGTGCGACCTCCCGCGGGCGGCTAGAGCGCGCGCCGGGCCTTCAGCGCGAGGTAGCGGTTCACGGTCGCGACCGCGAGCTCACCGGGCGGCGCCTCGACGAGCCCGACGCCCGCCTTCGCGAGGTGCGCCTTCACGCGCTCGCGATCGGCGAGCACGTCGGCGGCGGCCGCGCGGAGGTAGACGTCCTCGGCGGCGTCGGGGGGCGCGTCCGCGAGACGCGTCGCGATGGGGTCGTGCATCGTCACGCACACGGGCAGGTGACGGCGCCGCAGCACGGGCGCGTGCTCGGCGAGGGGCATCGCCTGCGCCTCGTCGAGGAGATCGCTGAACATCACGAGCAGCGCGCGCCGCGGCACGCGCGCGCGGACGTGCTCGACGAGGCGGCGGAAATCGACGTGCGTCGGTCGCGGCTCGACGTCGAAGAGCGCCTCGAGCAGCCGCGCGTAGTGCCCGGGGCCGCGCCCCGGCGGCACGAACACGCGCACCGAGTCGGCGAAGACGACGAGCCCGACGCGGTCGCCGTGACGCAGCGCGACCCACGCGAGCAGCAGCGCGGCGTGGATGGCGTGGTCGAGCTTGGTGAGGCCCGCGAGCCGCGTCGCCATCATGCGCCCCGCGTCGACCGCGAGCAGGACGAGCTGGCTGCGCTCCTGCTGGTGCACGCGCGTCACGGGCCGCTGCCGCTTCGCGGTGCTCTTCCAGTCGAGCTCGCGGTACGCGTCGCCCGCGACGTACTCGCGGAGCTGCTCGAACTCCCCGCCCTGCCCCGCGCGCCGCACGCTGCGGAAGCCGAGGGAGCGCAGGTCGCCGAGCCGCGACGCGAGCTCGTAGCGGCGGGGGCCGAGCACGTTCGGGTAGACGCGCGCCTCGGCTTCTGCGGGCACCCGCACGAGCGCCGCGCCGAGGCGGGCCGCGCCCTCGAGGCGCAGGTGCAGGTCCCCGAAACGGAAGCGCCCGCGCCGGGGCGGCACGACGTCGTAGGCGACCTCGCGGCGCGCGAAGGGCGGCAGCTCGAGCGTGTGCTCGTCGGGCTCGGCGACCCAGCCCTCGGGCAGCGCGTCGCGCACGGTGAGCCGGAGCGCCCGCGGCGACGGATTGTGCAGGCGCACGAGGACGCGGTTGCGCACGCCGACGACGAGCCGCGCGGCGAGCACACGCGACGCGATGGGCGCGCGCGGCGGCGGCGCGGGCTTCGAGCGCGGCGGCCCCGACGCGCGTGAAGACCCACGCGAGCGCGGCGCCGAGCCCGAGCGCGCCGCCTCCGCCCGCGAGCGGGAGCCCGAGCGCGGCGAGGGGCGCGAGGCGGCTCCCCGCGGAGAAACGCGTCTCCGCAGACGCCGCGCGCGCCGGGTCGCCCTCGCGCGGCGACGGCGCGGGGCGGGGCTCTCGTCGCGCGGCGCGGGGCCCTCGTCGCGGCCCGCGTCGCTCATCGCGGGACCGCGACCGTCGCGGCGATGCGGTCGATCGCCTCGGACGCCGAGAGCCCGTCGAGCTCGACCTCGGGCGCGAGCACGAGACGGTGGCAGACGACCGGATGCAGCATGCGCTGCACGTCGTCCGGCGTGACGAACATGCGCCCCTCGAGCGCCGCGACCCAGCGCGCAGCGACCATCAGGTGGATGCCCGCACGCGGCCCCGCGCCGAGCAGCACCATCGAGGTCGCCCGTGTCGCGCGGACGAGGTCGCGGACGTAGCGGCGCACCGCGTCGTCGACGCGCACCTGCGCCGCGAGCAGGCGCGCCGCGGCGAGCTGCTCGCCCGTCGCGACCGCGCGCAGCCCGGCCTCCTCGAGGCGCAGCGAGCCCACGCCCGCGCCCACCTGCTGCAGGATGCGGTCCTCCTCGTCGGCGTCCGGATAGCCGACGACGATCTTCAGCAGGAAGCGGTCGAGCTGCGCCTCGGGGAGCGGATACGTACCCTCCTGCTCGACCGGATTCTGCGTCGCGAACACCGTGAAATGCTGCGAGAGCGCGTGGCGCTCACCGTCGATGGAGACCTGCCGCTCCTGCATCGCCTCGAGCAGCGCGCTCTGCGTCTTCGCGGGGGCGCGGTTGATCTCGTCGGCGAGCAGGAGCTCCGTGAAGATCGGGCCGCGCGTGAGCCGGAACTGCGCGGTCCGGAGGTCGAAGACGTTCGTCCCGACGATGTCGCTCGGCATGAGATCCGGCGTGAACTGCACGCGCCCGAAGCCGAGCCCGAGCGTGCCGGCGAGCGCGCGGACCATGAGTGTCTTCGCGGTGCCGGGCACGCCCTCGAGCAGCGCGTGCCCCTGCGCGAGCAGCGCGATGAGCAGCCCGTCGAGGGCCTCGTCCTGCCCCACGACGACCTTCCGGACCTCGGCCAGCACCTCACCGCGCAGCGCGCGGAGCTCTTGCACGTCGTTCATCCAGCCTCCTGACGGATTGCCCCAGCGCTCAGCCCGGCCCCTCGGGGGGCCCCATGGCGGCGTCGCACGCCGCGTCGATCGCCCGCGCACGCGCGACGAGCGCCGCGCCCCCCGCGGGCGGCGCCACCGCGAGCTCCGCGAGGCGGCGCACAGCGTCCGCCTCGGCCCCACGTCCGCGCCGTGTGAGCGCCGCGGCGAGCGCACCGGCCTCCGCGGGCGGCAGCCGATGGTGGGCCGCGACCCGCGCGAGGGCACGCCGCGCGAGGATGCCGGCGACGGCCCCGTCATCGCCCGCGCGCGCGTAGAGGGACGCGATCCCGGCCACGTACGAGGCGGTGCCGGCAGGCGGCAGCGGCGCGGGGCGCTGCGTGCCGCCGAAGCGCGCGCCGAAGCGCCACAGCGCGAAGAGCACGACGAGCAGGGCCTGCACGAGCAGCGGGCCGCCGCCGAGATCGCCGAGGTACCGCACGACCGAGCGGCGCTCGCCGACGCCGAGGTGGTACTCGTCGAAGACGAGCAGCGCCGACGCGGGCACGTCGCGGAGCACGCGCGCGAAGAGCACGCCGCCCTCGCCGAGGCGCAGCTCGCGGTTGAGCAGCGGGCTCGCCGACGCGAGCGCGACGACCGCCCCGCGCCCCTTGCGCACGATCGCGCCGACGACGGTGTCGTCCTCGAGGCGCAGCAGGACCTCGGTGTGCAGCGGGTCGTGCAGCACGACGCGCGCCGGATCGCGCAGGGGCACGCGCGCGAGCCCGCCGAGCGGACCGCCGACGCCGCTCGCCCAGCGCGCGGGGGGCAATGGGTCCGCCTCGACCGCCGCCGCGATCGCCGCCGCCGGGTCGCGCGCGAGATCGATCGGCGAGGGCGTCGCCTCGTCGGGCGGACCCTCCGACACGCCGCCGTCGCGGCCCGCGCGCGCGATGGCCCCCAGCAGCCCAGCGCGCGGGAAACACGCCCCTTCGTCGCGCTCCAGCGTGACGCCCAGCGTCGCCGGCAGGTAGTCGTGCGCGCCCGCGACGACGAGCACGCCGCCGCGCTCGACCCAGCCGCGCAGCCACGCTTGCTCCGCGCGCGAGACGGGACGGGCCGCGAGCAGCTCGCAGCCACCGAGCGCGACGAGCACCGCGCGCTCCGGCAGCCGACCGAAGTCCTCCGCCCAGCGCACCGGGCGCCGGCCGAGCGCCGCGCCGAGCAGAAAGAGCCCGCGCGCGCCGCCCGGCCCCGCACCGTGCGTCGAGTACGCGACCGCGTAGCGCCCGCGCGCCGCGACGCGCTCGCAGACGAGCCCCGAAGCCCCGAGCGCGACGAGCCAGAGCAGCGCGACCAGCGCACGGCGCGCGTGTCTCACGGGCGCCCCTCCCCCGCGCCCTGCGCGACGATGGCCGCGGCGAGCGCGCGACACGCCTCGTAGTCGGCGAGCGCCGTCGGCTCCGCGCCGTACCACTTGTGATCGAAGATCCGCGTGAACTCCGCGAAGAGCCGGCGCGCCTCGCCGCGCGGCATCGCGCGCAGGTACTGCCAGTTGGTGCGGTGCGGGTCGAAGGCGATCAGCCGCCGCCGGTCGAGCGCGACGAGCGTCGCAAGGTAGAGCGCGCGCAGCGCCTCCCGCAGCGCACCGCGCGCCGCGAGCAGCCCCGCCTCGTCGAGCAGCTCGGCCGGAGGACGCTCGCGCACGTCGGCGAGCGACACCGCCGCCGAGGCCCCAGCGGGCGACGCGGCCGCGCGGGGCCGATGCGCCGACACGAGGTACGCGAGCACCGCGACGACGAGCAGCGCCGCCAGCAGAAGGAAGAACCAGCCGCCCGGCATCGGCAGCGCGAGCGCGGGCGGCTCGGGCAGCCAGCCGAGGTCGCGCGGACGCAGCAGCCACTCGAGGATCCGCGTGAGCAGCTCGGTGATCCCGGCCCCCCGCGCCTCCGCGAACTCGCGGAACTCCGGGCGCGCGAGCACCGCGTCGACGCGCGCACGCACCGCCGAATCCGCAGAATCATCAATACTTTCATGACCTTCGACGGCATCTCGGCGCGCACCAATCGCTTCGCCCACGCCGCGCCCCGACGCGGCGACGCGCGGCGCCGCTGCCGGGCGCGGCTTGATCGCGTCGAGCCACCGCGTGCCCTCGTCGTCGGAGACGGACGGGCCCCCATCCGCGCCCGGCACCGGCCGGGGCTGGGCGGCGGCCTGCGACGTCGCGAGCGCGAGCGCCCCCACCGCGACGAGCCCGAGCGCCGCGCGCGCCGCCGTCCGCACGCCGACGGTGAGCGCGTCGTCCACGAGCGCGCGCAGGTCGAGCCCCTCCTCGCGCACGCGGGCGTCGAGGTAGCCCGCCGCGGCGCTCGCCGCGCGGAGCGGCTCGAGCAGCACGAACGCCGCGAGCCCCACGACGAGCAGCACGAAGTCGTTCTGCGGCGAGAGGAACGCCTGCACCAGCGCGACCTCGAGCCCGAACAGCGAGCGCCCGAGCACCGCCGCGAGCGCCAGCAAGCCATACAGGTTCACTGCGAGCCCGAGCGCGGCGCCGATCAGCATCGCCTCGATCGCGACGCCCGCGACACGGGCGCCCGCATGGTCGAGGGCCGCGCGCCCGAAGCCGCGCAGCCCCGCGTCGTTCGTGCACGCGGCCCGCGCGAGCCACGCCGGCGCGACCGCACCGCGCAGCGCGAACACGGGCAGCACGAGCGCGATGCCCACCGCGCCCGCGAGCGAGCCCGCGACGAGCAGCCACGCCCAGACCCAGAGCCCGAGGCCCACGACGAGCGCCGTACGCACGACGTCCACGGCGCGCCCCGCGCCCGGCGGCGGGCGCAGCCCGTCCCACAGCGCGAGCGCGCCTTCCCGGGCGACCGGCGCGAGCAGCACCGCGCGCGCGCACCACGCGGCGACCAGCGCGAGCGCGAGCGGCAAGCGCAGCCCGCGCACGCCCTCGACGCGCTCGACGTAGTAGACGCCCACGATCACGGCGGCCGGCAGCGCGCCCGCGAGCCAGGCCCGCGCAGCCCGCACGACGCCGCCGCGACGCACGACGAGCAGCGCCCGATCGAGGTGCTCGAGCGGCCCCACCGGACGCAGCGCGCGCGCGCTCACGGGCCCCACCCGCTCATCCGCCGGAGCCCGGGAGCGCCGCCTCGACGAGGCCCCACGCGAGCAGCGTGACGAGCACGAAGAGGGCGCCCGCGGCGATCCACGCCCGCGCCCCTGGCGTCGGGGGCCGCTCGCGCGCTTCGACCGGGACCGCCGCGCGCGCCGCGAGGCACGTCACGCAATGGTTGATGCCGTCCACCTTCGTGACGCACTCCGCGCAGACGCGGGTCCGGCACGCCACGCAGACGCCGAGCGCCTCGCGCTCAGGGTGGTTCCGGCAGGCCGCCGCATGCACGGACATCGCGGGCCGTTCTACCACGCCCGCGCCCGCCGCCGCGCGGCCCACCTCAGCTGCAGATCCCCGTCCCCGGCGGCGAGTACGGGTACGCGCGACACATCCCCTCGCCCGACGGACACGCGCCCGCACCGACCGCGCAGATCCGCACGCAGGCGCGCGCCATCAGCCCGGCGCAGAACGCGCCCGGGACGCAGTCCGCTTCCCCCTCGCACGCGGCGCCGACCGGCACGCCACCCGCGGGCCGACAGTCGGTCTCGCCGCCCGGCGACACGATGTAGCAGCCCTCGCCAGGCGCACAGACGCCCTCCGGCGCGAGCACGTCGCATGCGCGCACGGCGACGCAGCGCCCCCATGCGGTGGCCGTCCCATCGACGAGCGGATCGCCGCCCGCGCAACGCTCACCGACCGCACAGCCCATCGGGTCCCCCGCGCAGCAAGGCCGCGCGCAGCGTCCGCCGTCGGGCTCCGCGAAACATTCGAGGCCCAAGCCACAGGCCGCGGCTGCCGCGCACGCATCGCCCGGGCCCGCGGCGCCGACCGGCCCTTCGCAGCGCGGCCCCTCGGCCCCGAGCCGGCATGCCCCCGTCGCGTCCGCGCCGCACGGCCGCGGCAGGCGCGGGTCGCACGGCGTGGCCTCGCAGCGCGGGCCCCCGCGTCGCCGCCAGCCGCCCCCGCATCGACCGACGCGGTCGACGTGTCGAGCGCCGCGTCGAAGAACTGCACGCCCGCGTCGGGCGACGCATCCGGCGCGCCGCCGTCTCCCTCGGCGACACGCGGCTCCGTGGCGCCGCAGCCCCCGAGGGCGGCCCACCCCATGGCTGCCCACGCCGCGAACGCGCACGCCGCGGCGATGGCCCGGGACCGGGGGCGCGGCGCACGCCGCTCCGACACGAAGGACTTCACGGCGCCTCACGGGTGAGCGGGGCGCGCAGGCGCCCGCTCCCATCGCGACGACTTCAGCTCGCGCAGGCGCCCACGTTCGTCAGCGGCGCCGGGAGGCTGAGCGTGCTGCAGGTCTCGCCCGCGGCGCAGCCCGGGTCCATGTCCACGCTGTCGCAGAGCTTGCGGCACGTGGAGCCGCTCGCGCCGCCGAGGCAGCTGAAGCCCGCCGCGCAGTCGTTCGTGTACATGCACGTCGCGCCCGTCGTGCCCGTGCCCGCCATTGCGCAGTCCGTCGTGCCGTCGTCGCCGGCGAGGTAGCAGGCCGCGCCGCCCGTGCAGTCGCCGCCGAAGATGTTGCAGTTCGCGGCCGTGCGGCAGAGCGCAGCGCCCGTCGGCATCATCGTCGTCGGGTCCGTGAGCACGATGCTGCACGAGGCGCCCGCGGGGCAGCCCACCGAGGACCCGAGGTCGCAGCAGTACTTCTGGCAGGCGCCCGGCGTCGAGCCGCTCGCGCCCTGACACGTGTAGCCCGACGCGCAGTCGCGGTAGGACATGCACGTCGCGCCGAGCGTGCCGATGCCGCTCATGTCGCAGAGGGGCATCGGGGACATCCCGGCACCCATCGAGAGGAAGTAGCAGCCCTCGCCGGCCGGGCAGCCGTTGGCGAGGAGATCGCACGCGCCCGCCGGGCACATGCTCGTCCCGCCGCCCATGTCGGGGCCGCCCCCGCCGCCCATGTCCACGGCGCCGCCCCCATCGACCTCGGCGCCGAGATCGACCGGCGCGACGTTCATGTCGCGGGCCATTCCGAGATCCGTCCCGCCGCGCATCCGGTCGTCGTCGTCGCCACAAGCGGAAAGCACCAGACCGCACACGGCGGCCATCAGGATCACGCGAAGCTGATTCATCGTTGTTTCTCCGGGGGGCGCGGCATCGTTCGCCGCACGCGCGAGGGCCGAGTATGTCAGAGCGCCCTGCCGGTGGCGAGATTCCGCGCCCCGAACACACGCGGCGGCGGCCGCCACACGACGCTGTCCGCGCGAGGCGAGTCTGCACGACGCGTGCCCGCGCGATTCACCCCGCCAACAGGCCGAAGTGCGCGCGAATCGCGGCGAACGCGCGCCGGGCGCGCGTCGACACCGCGACAAACGTGTCAGCGCCGTGCGGCGTCAGTGCACCACGCCGCTCGAGGCGGTCGCGGCCACCTCGGAGGCGGCCTTCACCGGCAGGCTCGCGCGGACCAGCGCCGCCTCGACGAAGCGCGTGAAGAGCGGGTGCGGCGCGTGGGGCCGGCTCTTGAACTCGGGGTGGAACTGGCAGCCGATGAAGAACGGGTGCCGCCCCTGCGGCAGCTCGACCATCTCGACGAGGTGCTTGTCCGGCGAGAGGCCGCTCAACACGAGCCCGCCGTGCTCGAGCTGCTCGCGGTAGGCGTTGTTGACCTCGTAGCGGTGCCGGTGGCGTTCGCTGATCTCCGTCGCGCCGTACACCGACGCGGCGAGCGAGCCGGGCGCGAGCACGCACGGATAGGCGCCGAGGCGCATCGTCGCGCCCTTGTCCGTCAGGCCCTTTTGGCCTTCCATCAGGTGGATGAGCGCGTGCGGCGGCGTCGCGTTGAACTCGATGGAGTTCGCGCCCTCGAGCCCGCACACGTGCCGCGCGAACTCGACGACGGCCATCTGCATGCCGAGACAGATGCCGAAGAACGGCACGCCGTGCTCGCGCGCGTAGCGGATCGCCTGGATCTTCCCCTCGGTGCCGCGGTCGCCGAAACCGCCCGGGACGAGGATCGCGTCGTGCCCCGCGAGCCGCTCGGCGCAGCGCTCGGGCCGCGCGAGGTCCTCGCTGTCGACGTAGTTCAGGTCGAGCTTGACGTCGTTCGCGAGGGCGCCGTGCACGAGCGCCTCGTGCAGCGACTTGTACGAGTCCTTCAGGTGCACGTACTTGCCGACGATCGCGACGCGGACCGTCCCGCGCGTCGGCTTCTTCAGGCGCTCGACGGCGCGGTGCCAGCGCTCGAGATCGGGCTGCCGCGACCAGATGTTCAGGCGCTCGACGATCTGGTCGTCGATGCCCTCGGCGTGCAGCGCGAGCGGCAGCTCGTAGATGTAGTCGACGTCGGAGTTCGCGATCACGGCGTCGACGGACACGTTCGTGAAGTGCGCGATCTTCTGCTTCAGCTCGCGCGTGAGCGGGCGCTCGACACGGCAGACGAGGATCTCCGGCTGGATGCCGAGGCCGAGCAGCTCCTTCACGGAGTGCTGCGTGGGCTTGGTCTTGAGCTCGCCGGCCGCCGCGATCCACGGCACGAGCGTGACGTGCACGCTCACGGCGTTGCGCGGCCCGAGCTCGAGGCGCATCTGGCGGATCGCCTCGAGGAAGGGCAGCGACTCGATGTCGCCGACCGTGCCGCCGACCTCGACGATGGCGAGGTCCGCGCGCGAGCCCGCCTCGTAGACGCGCGCCTTGATCTCGTCGGTGACGTGCGGGATCACCTGGATCGTCGCGCCGAGGTACTCGCCGCGGCGCTCTTTCGCGATGACCGCGTCGTAGATGCGCCCCGTCGTGAAGTTGTTCGCGCGGCGCATGCGCGCGGACGTGAAGCGCTCGTAGTGGCCGAGGTCGAGGTCGGACTCCGCGCCGTCGTCCGTGACGAAGACCTCGCCGTGCTGGTACGGCGACATCGTCCCGGGGTCGACGTTGATGTACGGGTCCATCTTGATGTGCGTGACCTCGAGGCCACGCGCCTCCATCAGCGCGCCGATCGACGCGGCCGCGAGGCCCTTGCCGATCGAGCTGACGACGCCGCCGGTGACGAAGATGTACTTGGTGTGCTTCGCAGTCATCGCCTCGCCTCCCTGCCTGACGGGCGCGCACGCTAGGGAGTTGCCGCGAGGGTGTCAACGACGAACGCGGAGGGCGCGTGGATGCCCCGACAATGTCCGTTGCGCGCGCGGCGAGGGGCGTCCGACGGCCCGGTCGCCCAGGTTCTACACTTGACCACTCGGGAAACGTGACATTAGAGTCCGGCCCATGGAGATCGGCAGCTTCGTGGCGCCGCTCGTCGGCGGGATGCTCCTCGGCGGAGCGGCCGGGGCGCTGCTCGTCGGGGGCGGGCGGGTGGCGGGCATCAGCGGGATCCTCGCCGGGGCAATCGCGGGCGCGCGCGAGCGCGGTTGGCGCGTGGCGTTCGTCGCGGGGCTCGTCATCGCAGGGCTGGTCGCCGCGCTCGTCGCACCGGGCAGCGCCGCGGCGAGCCCGCGCCCGCTCGGCCTCGTGGTCGTCGCGGGGCTCCTCGTCGGCGTCGGCACGCGCCTCGGCGGCGGTTGCACGAGCGGGCACGGCGTGTGCGGGCTCGGTCGCCTGTCGACGCGCTCGCTCGCCGCGACGCTCACCTTCATGGGCACGGGCGCGCTCGCGGCCGTCGTCGCGTCGAAGCTGCTCGGAGCCGCGTCGTGAGCGCCGCCGTCGCCGCCCGCTCGCGCACGGTGCTCGGCTTCGTCGCGGGCCTCGTCTTCGGCGCGGGCCTGCTCGCGGGGGGCATGACGCTGCCGCGCAACGTGCTCGCCTTCCTCGACGTCAGCGGGCTCGCGGACGGCCGCTGGGACGGCCGCCTCGCGCTCGTGATGGGCGGCGCCATCGGCGTCTTCCTCCCCGTGTGGCGGCTCGCGAAGCGCCGCGGCGAGGCCCTGCTCGGCGGTCTTCTCGCGGTGCCCCCGGAGGCCGCGATCGACGCGCGGCTGCTCGGTGGCGCGGCGATCTTCGGCCTCGGCTGGGGCCTCGGCGGCTACTGCCCGGGCCCGGCGCTCGTCTCGCTCGGCGCGGGGCTCTTCGACCCGGCGACGCTCGCGGCCGCGGGCGCCTTCGTCGCGGCGATGATCGTCGGTCAGCGCCTCGCGGCGGCGACGGAGTCACGCATCGACGAAGGCAGCGCGGCGGCTCCCGCAGCGACGAGCGCCTGCGCGCCCGACGCCCCCGAAACATTGGCCTAGCGCGGTTTGCGGGGCCCGCTGCCCGGCGCATCGAGCAGCGCGGCGCGCGTGAGCATGCGCTCGCCGAAGCGCGCACGGAGCTTCGCGGCGGCGTCCTCGAGCTGCAGGCCGCGCGCGGCGCGCTCATCCGGGAAGAGCTGCGGCACCGCGTCCTCCGCGGATTCGAGCCCGCTCACCGACACGCCGACGAGCCGCACGCCGCGGCGCAGGGCGGGCATGCGCGCGAGTTGCGCGCGCGCCGCGCGGTAAATCGAGCCGGTGTCGCCGACCGGCGCGTCGAGCGTCACCTGCCGCGAGCGCGTCGAGAAGTCCGCGTATCGCAGCTTGAGCGTGACGACGCGCCCCCGCGCGCCCCCCGCGACGAGGCGCGCCGCGACGCGCTCCGCCTGCGCGAGCAGCGGCGCCTCGAGCGCCTCGAGCCCATGCACATCGTGTTCGAACGTCTCCTCCGCGCCCAGCGAACGCGCGTCGTGATCGGGCACCACCTCGCGCGCGTCGACGCCCGACGCGAGCGCATGCACGGTGCGCCCCCACGCGCCGAAGAGCCGCTCGAGCGCGGCCGGGTCGGCGCGCGCGAGGTCGCCGATCGTCGCGAAGCCCGCCGCCCGCACGCGCACGGCCGTCTTCGGCCCGACGCCCCACATGCGCTCGACGGGCAGCGGCGCGAGGAAGGCCGCGACGTCGTCGGGCACCACGACGAGCCCGTCGGGCTTCTGCAGATCGCTCGCGATCTTCGCGGCGAACTTGCTCGCTGCGACGCCCGCCGAGCACGGCAGATCGAGCTCTCCGCGCACCGCGTGCTTGATCCGCGCGGCGATCGCGGCGGGCTCGCCGAAGAGCGCGCGGCTGCCCGTCACGTCGAGGAAGGCCTCGTCGAGCGAGAGCCCCTCGACGAGGGGCGTGAAGCGCCGAAAAATCGCGAAGACCTGCGCGCTCACCGCCGCGTAGCGCGCCATCCGCGGCGCGACGACGACGGCGTGCGGCGCGCGGCGCAGCGCCTCGCCGATCGGCATCGCCGAGCGCACGCCGAAGGGCCGCGCCTCGTACGACGCCGCACACACCACGCCGCGGCGCGACGGGCCGCCCACGACGACCGCGCGGCCGCGCAGCGCCGGGTCGTCGCGCTGCTCGACCGACGCGTAGAACGCGTCCATGTCGACGTGGAGGATCGCGCGCACGGCGACGGAGCGTACCGGGCACGCCGCGCCGCGGCCACGCACGCACGCCATCGCGCCGCGTGAGCGAGGCCACGGCCGCGCGCTTGTGTGGCCCGCGCACGCGACGATAGGCTGCGCGCATGACGTCGCGCGTCTCGCCCATCGCCTTGCTCGTCTGCGTCGCCGGCGCTTTGGCCGGCTGGCTCTCCGGTTGCGGTGACGACGACGCGGTGCCCGACGCGGGCGCACCCGACGCAGGCCCCATGCGCGACCTCGGCACGGACCTCGGCCCGCCCGTCCCGACCAACCTCTGCGATCCGGCAGCCGCACCGCGCGGCGCGTACCCGGAGCCCGGCGCGTACCCGCCGAACGCGGGCCCGGGCGTCCCGGACGTGCGCTTCACGGACGAGCAACTCTACGTGAACTGCGCCTTCCTCGACGGCGGCGAGATCGACACGACCGACCACCACAACCTCGTGACGATGTACGACGGCTACCTGCTCATGCCGGCCGCGCCCGAATACGGCAAAGGCAGCCTCACGCTCTGGGACATCTCGGCGCCGTGCGCGCCGGTGCGCGTCGGCTACGGCGCGTCGGAGACGATGCGCGAGACGCACGCCATCGGCTTCTCGTCGATGGGGGGCCGCTGGGCCGTCGTCGACCAGCTCGGCCAGCTGCTGCGCGCAGGCCGCGCGGGCGTGCAGTTCTGGGACCTCTCGGATCCGACGAACCCCGAGGCCGTCGCCGACCTCGAGCTGCCCGGCGTCGTGTACCCCGACTCCTACGCGCGCATCACGCTGAGCGTCTTCTGGCAGCCGCCCTACGTCTATGCAGCCGGCGCCGACAACGGCCTCTACGTCATCGACGCCGCCGACCCGCGGCACCCCTTCCTGCTCACGCGCTACGCGATCGAGCCGACGATGCGCGTCGGGCAGGTGCAGGTCATCGGCGATCTGCTGATCGCGACCACGGCGGAGGGCCCGCGCACCGTGCTCCTCGACGTGAGCGACCCGACGGATCCGCAGCCGATCCCGGGCGGCGACTTCCTCGCGACCGATGGCACGGGCATGCCGCGCGAGGCGTATTTCACGAACTTCGCGAACGGCTACGTCTTCTACGCGAACAAGCAGGGCGGCGGCGGGCTGATGGTCCACGACATCCGCGACCCGACGAATCCGCAGCACGCAGGGGCCTTCATCGGCGAGGGCAACGGCGGCTACGTCTTCGTGCACGAGAATTACGCGTTCGTCGGAGAATCCGACTTTGCCCGCTTCTACGACATCTCCGATCTTGTCCAACATCACGGCCGGCGCGCGCTTCGACCTCGAGGGCGACCTCGACACGATCACGCCGATCGGTCACCTCGCGGTGCTCAGTGTCGACGACGAGGCGATGCCGAATCAGGGCTCCGCGATCGCGCCCTGGCAGAACGACCCCGACACGAACGCGCCCCGCGTGACGTGGAGCTGGCCCGTGACGGGCGCGACCGATGTGCCCCGCGGCGCGCGCCTCGGCCTCGCCGTCAACGAGAGCGTCGACGTCGCGAGCGCCTGGGAGGGCTCGGTGCGCGTGTACGTCGAGGGCACCGACCCGGCGACGACGCGCGTCGATGGGGTCGTGAGCGCGCAGGAGACGATCGTGAACTTCACGCCGCGCTGTCCGCTCGCGCCCGCGACGACGTACGTGCTCGAGGCGCCCGCGGGCGGGCTCCACGACTTCAGCGGCAACGCGCTCGCCGAGCCGTTCCGCATCACCTTCACCACCGCGCGCTGAGCCGCGATGCGCCCCGCATCGACACCCTCTTTCAAGATGGCAGCGAAGCGACCGACCGCTGCGGTCCTCGCATTCTGCAGCGTCCTCGGCGGCGTGCTCGGCTGCGGTCCCGACGACACCGCGCCCAGTGGATGCGGGCACGCCATCCGACGCCGGTCCCGACGACGCCGACACCGCGGCGCTGCGCGCCGACGCGGGCCCGGATCAGTTCGCCCTCGTCGGAGAGACGGTGCGCCTCGACGCCTCGGGCAGCGCGGGCGCGCTGCGCTACCAGTGGACGTTCGGCGACGGCACGCGCTGGGACACGCCGCGCGACACGCCGCTCGCCGAGGTCGTCTACACGCGGCCCGGGCGCTTCTCGGCCGTCGTGCAGGTGAGCGACGCGAACGGCCGCCGCCGCACCGCGAGCGCGGTCATCACCGTCACATGGCCCGCGACGTTCACGCCGAGCACGGGCGGCACCGTGACGCGCATCGAGGGCGCCGACCGCGTCGCCGTCGTGAGCCACGACAGCGACGAGCTCGTGCTCGTCGACTGGGACGCTGTGCCGAACTTCACCGTGCGCGCGCGCCTCGCGACGGCCGACGCGCCGCGCACGGTGCTCGACGCGGGCGACGGCTGGCTCGCGGTGCCCTGTGAACACAGCGCGACGGTGAGCTTCCTGCGCAGCGACGGCCGCGGATCGCGCGTCGACGTCGCCCTGCCCCGCGGCACGCGTCCCTTCGGCGCGGCGCGGGTCGGCGCGCGCGTCTACGTGACCTTGCAGGCGACGGGCGAGCTCGCCGTGCTCGCGCTCGACGCGACGGGCGGCGGTCCGCGCCTCGTCGGCCGCATCCCCGCGATCACCGATGCGCGCGGCGTCGCGGCGTTGCCCGATGGGCGCCTCGCGGTCACGCGCTGGCGCTCGCCGGAGACGGGCGCGGAGATCGCCGCCGTCGATCCGAGCGGCGCCCGCGCGACCGAGACGTGGACGCTCGCGGTCGATCCGCAGCGCGCGTCCGACACCGAGATCGGCGGCGTTCCCTCGTATTTGCAGCAGATCGTCGTGTCGCCGACGGGCCGCGAGGCCGCGCTCCCCTCGCTGCAGGCGGGGACCGCCGAGGGCAGCTTCCGCAGCAGTCGGCCGCTCACCTTCCAGACGACGCTGCGCTCCGTGATCAGCCACCTCGTGCTGCCCGCGGGGACCGAGCGCCCCGGCCCGCGCAAGCAACTCGACAACCGCGGCCTCGCGAGCGCCGGCGTCTACACGCGACGCGGCGACTTCCTCTTCGTCGCCGATCGCGGCGCGCGCACGGTCGAGCGGCTCGACGCGCTCACGGGCGCGCTCTCGGGCACGCTGCAGGACGTCGGGTACGCCCCCGAGGGCGTCGCGCTCTCCGCGGACGACCGCTTCCTCTTCGTCGACGCCTCGCTCTCGCGCGAGCTCGTCGTCTACGACGCGACGCGCTTCGGCGACGCACCCGCGCCGCTCGCCCGCGTCCCGATCGTCGCGCGTGAGCCGCTCGACGCGCAGATCCTGCGCGGCAAGCAGCTCTTCAACGACGCGCTCGATCCGCGCCTCGGCAAGGACTCGTACATCGCCTGCGCGCACTGCCACCTCGACGGCCGCAGCGACGGGCGCACCTGGGACTTCACCGATCGCGGCGAGGGCCTGCGGAACACCCTCTCGCTGCTCGGCCGCGCGGGCACCGCGCACGGGCCGATCCATTGGAGCGCCAACTTCGACGAGGTGCAGGATTTCGAGAACGACCTGCGCCACGCGTTCGGCGGACGCGGGCTGCTCGACGATGCGGCGTGGTCCACCGGCACGCGCAGCGACCCGCTCGGCGATCCGAAGGCGGGGCTCTCTGCCGACCTCGACGCGCTCGCCGCGTACGTCGCCTCGCTCGACACCTTCCCCGAGAGCCCGGAGTCCACGGGCGGCGCGCTCACCCCGGCGCAGGCGCGCGGCCGCGCGCTCTTCGCGTCCACGCGCCTCGGCTGCGCGACGTGCCACGCCGGCGAGCGCCTCACCGACAGCGCCTTCACCGCGCCCGGCGTGCCGCTGCTGCACGACGTCGGCACGCTCGGTCCCGGCTCCGGGCAGCGCCGCGGCGCAGCGCTCACGGGCCTCGACACACCCACGTTGCGCGAGCTCGTCGACTCCGCGCCGTACCTGCACGACGGCTCCGCCGCGACGCTGCGCGAGGTGCTCACGACGCGCAACGCGGGCGATCGACACGGCGTGACGAGCGACCTCACGGCCGACGAGCTCGACGACCTCCTCGCGTACCTGCGCGCGCTCTGAACGCCGCGCGCGGGCGCCTGCTACATTCGCCGCCCCATGTCCTACACGGTCCTCGCCCGCAAATACCGCCCCCAGACCTTCGCGGACCTCGCCGGGCAGGACCACGTCACGCGCACCCTCGCGAACGCCATCCGCTCGGGGCGCGTCGCGCACGCCTTCCTCTTCACGGGCGTCCGCGGCGTCGGCAAGACGACGAGCGCGCGCCTGCTCGCGAAGGCCCTCAACTGCGCGAACGGCCCGACGCCCGAGCCCTGCAACGCCTGCGACGCGTGCCGCGAGATCACCATCGGCAACGACCTCGACGTGCTCGAGATGGACGGCGCCTCGAACAACAGCGTCGACGACGTGCGCAAGCTGCAGGAGTCCATCCCGTATCGGCCCGCGCGCGACCGCTTCAAGATCATCATCGTCGACGAGGTGCACATGCTCTCGACGGGCGCCTTCAACGCCTTCCTGAAGACGCTCGAAGAGCCGCCGCCGCACGTGAAGTTCATCTTCGCGACGACCGAGTCGCACAAGGTCCCCGTCACGATCCGCTCGCGCTGCCAGCGCTACGATTTCCGCCTCATCCCGCAGAGCGTGGTCGCGAAGCGCGTGCGCGAGATCCTCGCCGCCGAGACGCTCACCGCGGACGACGCCGCCGTGCAGCTCGTCGCGCGCGAGGCCGCCGGCTCGATGCGCGACGCGCTCACGCTGCTCGACCAGATCGTCGCGTTCGGCGGCGAGGATCTGCGCGGCGAGGAGGTCGCGCGCATGCTCGGCCTCGCGGATCGCAAGCTCGTCCACGAGCTCTGCGCGGCGGTGCTCGCGGGCGACTCGGGACGCATCCTCCGCGGCGTCGACCAGCTCGCGTCGCACGGCATCGATCTGCTCCACTTCGCGCGGCAGCTGCTCGAGCTCGCGCGCGACCTCGTGGTGCTGCGCGTCGAGGGTGACGCCGAGGGCGAGGGCCTCGTCGACATGGTCGAGGAGGAGCGCGCCGAGGCCGTCGCGCTCGCGCAGCAGGAGGAGCCCCTCGAGCTGCAGCGCGTCTTCGCCGGCCTCGCGAAGCTCGTCGACGAGATCCCCCGCGCGACGACGCCGCGCCTCGTCCTCGAGATGGGCCTCGTGCGGCTCGCGACCCGCCCGAAGCTGCTCGCCCTCGGCGAGCTCGTCGCGCGCCTCGAGGCGCTCGAGGGCCGTGGCGGCGGCGCCCGCGGCCCGCGCTCGCGCCGCCGGCCCGCAGCGCGGCGCCCCGGCTCCCGCCCGACCGGCGCCCGGCGCCCGCCCGCGGCGCCGCCGTCTCGCGCCCGGAGCCGCGCGACGCCGCGCCGCCTGCCCGCCCGCGGCCCCGCAGCGCCCCGCGATCCGCGAGACCCCGCGCTCCCCCGGCACCTCGTCGAACGCCGCGCTCTTCCAGCCGCCCCCGGACCTGCTCGACGACGAACCTCCACCGGCCCCGTCCGAGCCGCCCCCCGCACGCCCCGCGCTCACGCCGATCGCCGAGCGCATGCCTGCGCGCGCACCCGCGTCGCCCGTCTTCGCCGCGCCCGTGTTCGACGAGCCCGACGACGACGCACCCGCGCCCGGCGCCGCCGCGGCATCCCCGGCCGCGACGGTCACCGCGCCCGTGGCGAGCCCGGCGCCGCCGCCTCCGCCGCCGGAGGCGTGGGAGCGCATCATCGCCCACCTCCGGCAGGCGCGGCCCGCGCTCGCCGCGGTGCTGCAGCACGGCGTCGGCCGCACCATCACGCCCGCGTCCATCGTCCTGCTCTTCCCGACGGGCTCGTTCTTCGGCCAGCAGGCGAGCGCGCCCGAGGCCCTCGAGGGGATCGTCGAGGCGGCCGAGGCCGTGTTCGGCGCGCGCCCCACGGTCGAGATCGCCTTCGCCAGGGACGCCATCACCACCGGCACCTCGGTCGCGCAGGTCGAGGCCGCGCGCGACGTCGAGCGCCGCGAGCAGACACGCCAGCGCGCCCTCGCGCACCCGCACGTGACCGAGGCGCTGCGCGTCTTCCCCGAAGCCGCCGGGCGCGTCGAGGTCGCGGTCGACGTCGACTGATCGCCCGTCCACGCGACCCGCAATGAACCGCTGCGCTTTCCCGCGGGAAGCGCTACAACCGCCGTCTTCCCGAGGAGATCCGAATGCAGTTTCGTGGTGGCATGAGCGAGCTGATGCGCCAGGCGTCGCGCCTTCAGCGCAAGATCGAGCAGCGCAAGGTCGAGCTGAAGAAGGAGACCGTGACCGCGAGCGCCGGCAACGACCAGGTGAAGGTCGTCGCGAACGGCGGGCGCGAGATCGTGTCCGTGGAGATCGCGCCGGAGCTGCTCAAGGGCGAGGACCTCTCCATGGTGCAGGACCTCGTCGTCGCCGCGACCAACGCCGCCTTGCAGAAGGCGCAGGAGATGGTCGACGCCGAGCTCGAGAAGATCACCGGCGGGATGAAGATCCCCGGCCTCACCTGAGCCACACCGCCGCGCGCCCCTGAGCGCGCGGCCCGCGTCCCCTGCGCGCACACCCCGCGCGCCGGGCGACGCGGTCCCCTCCGAGACGCACCATGGCCTTCCCGCTCGACGAGCTCGTGCGCCTGCTCGCGCGCCTCCCCGGCATCGGTGAGCGCACGGCCGCGCGGCTCGCGTTTCACGTGCTCGCGGGCGACGCCGAGTACGCGCAGCACCTCGGCGCAGCGCTCGCGACCATCCACGAGCGCGTGCGCCGCTGCGAGGCGTGCGGCAACTACGGCGACTCCGAGACGTGCGCCATCTGCGCGGATCCACGCAGGGATCCGACGCTCGTCTGCGCCGTCGCCCGCGTCCCCGATCTCGCCGCGATCGAGCGCAGCGGCTCGTTCCGCGGCCGCTACTTCGTGCTCCACGGCCTGCTCGCCCCGCTCGACGGCGTCGGCCCCGAGCAGCTCCCGATGGAGGCGCTGCTCCGCCGCGTCGAGCGCGACGGCGTGCGCGAGGTCGTCGTCGCGACGCCGCTCAGCGTCGAGGGCGAGGCGACCGCGCTCTACCTCGCGGAGGTGCTGCGACCGCACGGCGTCCGCGTGAGCCGCATCGCGAGCGGCGTGCCGCACGGCGGCGAGCTCGAGTTCACCGACCAGGTCACGCTCGGCCGCGCGTTCAGCGGGCGCCGCGAGCTGTGATCGGCGTCATGCTCGGTGGATGTCCCAGCGGCTCCTCCACCTCCGCCGACGCGCGGGCGCGGCGCTCGTCGACGGCTTCTTCCGTGGGGCCTCGCGGCTCGGTCGGCTGCACCCGCTCGCGGACCCGGCGCGCCACGGCGTCGAGGTCCTGCGCGACCGCGCCTACGGCGACGCCGCGCATCCCGTCCGCCGCCTCGACGTCTACCGCCCCGCGCAGCCCACCGCGAGCCTGCGCCCCGCCGTCCTCTACGTGCACGGCGGCGGGTTCCGCATCCTCTCGAAGGACACGCACTGGGTGATGGCCCTCGCCTACGCGCGCGAGGGCTACGTGGTCTTCAACGTCGACTACCGCCTCGCGCCGCAGCACCCCTTCCCCGCCGCCGTCGAGGACGTGTGCGCCGCCTACGCGTGGGTGGTCGCGCACGCCGCCGAGTACGGCGCCGACGCCTCGCAGCTCGTGCTCGCGGGCGAGTCCGCCGGCGCGAACCTCGTCGCGTCGCTCGCGCTCGCCGCCTGCTACCCGCGCCCCGAGCCGTACGCGCGCGCCGTGTTCGAGACGGGCGTCGTGCCCCGCGCGGTGCTGCCGGCCTGCGGCATCCTGCAGGTCACCGACGCCGCGCGCTTCGGTCGCCGCAAGCACGCGCTCCCGCGTGTCATCACCGACCGCATCGAGGAGGTCGCCGAGGCCTACCTCGGCGCGGCGCACCGCGCGCCGGCCGACGACGGCTCGCTCGATCTCGCCGACCCGCTCGTCGCCTTCGAGCGCGGCGAGACGCCCGCACGCCCGCTCCCCGCCTTCTTCGTGCCCGTCGGCACCGCGGACCCGCTGCTCGACGACACGCGCCGCCTCGCGCGCGCGCTGCGTGGCCTCGGCGCGGACGTCGAGGAGCGCTACTACCCGGGCGAGGTCCACGCCTTCCACGCGTTCGTCTTCCGCGCGGAGGCGCAGCGGCACTGGCGCGACACCTGGGCCTTCCTCACGCGCGTGCTCGGCCCGCCCGCGCGCTGACGCCGCGCCCTCCAACACCCCATCCTTTGCTGCTACCGTCGGCGCCATGACGCGACGCGATCCGGCGATGGTCCTCATCTTCACGTACTTGAGCTGCGGCCTCTACGGCCTCTATTGGCAGTACACGACCACCGAGGAGCTCGCGCGCGTCGAGCGGCCGCTCCGATCTGAACCCGGTGATGGACCTCGTGCTGTCGCTCGTGACGTGCTCGCTGTACTCGTTCTACGTCTACTACCGCAACGCCGAGATCGTCCACACCACGCTCACCGCGCGCGGCATCGCCCACGAAAACAAGACGCAGACCGTCCTGCTTGCTCATCCTCGCGAGCTTCTTCGTGGGCGTCACGGCGTGGCTTCCGCCGCTCATCCTGCAGGACGAGTACAACAAGCTCGCGTCCTGAGCGCGCGCCTCTCGCGGGCCACGCACTGCGGCGCTCAGTGCGCCGCAGCGCCGGGTCCCCAGATGCGCTCGATGTACGCGTCGCGCCCCGAGCCGCGGCGGTAGGACTGATAGCGCACCGGCGTCGTCCGGTAGAAGTCTTGGTGATAGGCCTCGGCCCGGTAGAACGGCCCCGCGTCCTCGATCGCCGTGACGATCGGCGCGCCGAAGCGGTTCGCCGCCTCGAGCGCACGCTGGCTCGCGAGCGCCGCCGCGCGCTGCGCCGGCGTGTGCACGAAGATGGCCGTGCGGTACTGGTGCCCGTGGTCGACGAACGACTGGTCCACCGTCGTCGGATCGACGTTGCGCCAGAAGACCTCGAGCAGCCGCTCGTACGTGATCACGCTCGGGTCGTAGACGACGCGCACCGCCTCGGCGTGCCCCGTGTCGCCCGACGACACCTCCTCGTACGTCGGCCCGACCTCCGGCCCGCCCGTGTAGCCCGACACCACCTCGCCCACGCCCGGCAGCCGCTCGAACGGCGACTCCATGCACCAGAAGCAGCCCCCCGCGAAGGTCGCGACGGCGAGCCCCGCGCGCGGCGGCGGCTCGAGCGGCGAACCGCCCTCGCGCACCGCGGGAACCTCCGCGCGCGGCGCCTCCCCGGCCCCCGGCACAGGCGCGCTCACCGCCCCACCCGAGCCGGTCGGCCCCGCGCCGCGCCGCCCGCCACACCCCATCACGGCGAGCGACACGAACATCGCCCCACACCACACCTCGAGCGAGCGACGGTTTGCGTGCATGAGCGCGCAGTATGACGGGTTGATTCGCCGCGACCATCCGCGCGTCGCGACACCGTGTTAGCGTCTCTCCCCGATGGCAAACAGCGTGGGATTGTCCCGCGGCGCCCCGAGCGCGCTGCAGCGCTACGGCGACGTCGGGCTCGCCTTCCTCGTCGTGTTGATCGTGGGGATGATGATCCTCCCGCTGCCGACGCCCGTCCTCGACGTGCTCATCGCGGCGAACATCTCGATCGGCGTCCTGATGTTGCTCGTCGCGATGTACGTCCCCGACGCGATCGCCTTCGCGTCGTTCCCGACGGTGCTCCTCGTCACGACCCTCTACCGCCTCGCGCTCAACCTCTCGTCGACGCGCCTCGTGCTCCTGCAGGCCGACGCGGGCGAGGTCATCCGCGCCTTCGGCGGCTTCGTCGTGCGCGGCAACTACGTCGTCGGCGCGATCGTCTTCCTGCTGCTGACCCTCATTCAATTCCTCGTCATCGCCAAGGGCAGCGAGCGCGTCGCCGAGGTCGGCGCGCGCTTCACGCTCGACGCGATGCCCGGCAAGCAGATGAGCATCGACGCCGACCTGCGCACGGGCGCCCTCTCGCAGGAGGACGCGCGCCGCAAGCGCAAGGGCATCCAGCGCGAGGCGCAGTTCTACGGCGCGATGGACGGCGCCATGAAGTTCGTGAAGGGCGACGCCGTCGCGGGCATCGTCATCACCGTCGTCAACATCCTCGGCGGCCTCGCGATCGGCGTGCTCCAACGCGGCCTGAGCCCCGTCGCGGCGCTCAAGACGTATGGCCTCCTCACCATCGGTGACGGCCTCGTCTCGCAGATCCCCGCGCTGCTCATCTCGACGGCCGCTGGCCTCGTCGTCACGCGCGTCGCGTCCGAGGACGAGGGCACCTCGCTCGGCGCGGAGATCGGCGCGCAGATCTTCGGGAGCCCGCGCGCGATGGGCATCGCCGCGGTCTTCCTCGTCGCGCTCGCGGTCGTGCCGGGCCTGCCCGCCGCGCCCTTCCTCGTGATCGCGGCGGCGCTCGGCCTCGGCGCGTACCGGCTCGTCCGCGCGCACGCAGAGTCGGCCCCGCAGCGCGAGGCGCTCGTCGTCGAGAAGGAGGTCGCGCGCGAGACGAAGGCGCGGCAGGCGATGGTGCCGATCGTCGTGCCCGTCTCCGTCGAGCTCGGCGGTGCGCTCGCGGCCGAGTGCCTCGACCCGAAGGGCGGCGGCCCGCTGCTCGAGCGCGAGCTGCCGCTGGTGCGCGAGACGCTCTTCGCGGACCTCGGCGTCGCGCTGCCCGGCGTCCGCGCGCGCGAAGGGCTCGACCTCGCGCCGCGCAGCTACGTGCTCGCGCTGCAGGAGGTCCCCGTCGGCGGCGGCGAGCTGCCCGAGGGCCGCGTGCTCGTGCTCGCGACGCCCGCGCTGCTCGCGGGTCTCGGCCTCGACGCCACCGACGCCCTCGACCCCGCCGACGGCTCCGCCGCCGCGTGGATCGACGCCGCGCGCGCCCCCGCTGCCGAGGCCGCGGGGTTCGCCGTGCTCGATGCGTCCGCCGTCGTCGCGCGCCACCTCGGCGCCGCCGTGCGCCGCCGCGCTCCGGACCTCGTCGGCCTGCAAGAGGTGCAGTCGATGCTCGACCAGCTCGAGCGCGCCTATCCCGCGCTCGTGCGCCACGTCGTCCCGAAGCCCGTCGGCCTCGGCCTGCTCGCCGAGGTCCTGCGCCGCCTCGTCGACGAGGGCGTCTCCATCCGGGCGCTGCGCGAGGTGCTCGAGGCCCTCGCCGTGCACGCGCCCACCGAGAAGGACCCGCTCACCCTCACCGAGCTCGTGCGCGCCGCGCTGCGCCGCCCGATCACGCACCGCCACGCGCGCGGCGGCACCCTCGCCGTCACCCTGCTCGACCCCGCGATCGAGGACGCCATCCGCGACTCGGTGCAACGCACGAGCGCCGGCAGCTACCTCGCCCTCGCGCCCGACCTCGCGCGCGACATCCTCGCCGCGATCCGCCGCGAGGTCCCCGCCGAGCCCGGCGTCGAGGCGGTGCTGCTCACGCAGGCCGATGTGCGCCGCTTCGTGCGCCGCCTCGTCGAGGGCGAGCGCCCCGACCTCGTCGTGCTCTCCTACCAGGAGCTCGCGCCCGAGGTCGTCGTGCAGCCGCTCGGCCGCGTCACGCTCTAGCGCGCCCGGCGTCGCGGTGTGAACCACACGGCGCCCCCCGCTGCACGCCGCCGTGAACGGCGCTTCACGTCCCGCGGCCCGCATACCTCGGTCACGCCACGCCCGCGCTGAAAACCCCACAAATCGGCCCGACGCACCACGCTCGTCCCGCAGCGCGCGCTGGCATCGCGCTTGCTCAACGGGCTACGGTCGGTCGGTCGAACCCCAGAGGTCCCACGTCATGTCCAAGCGCATCGCCTCCATCACCACCTTCGTCACCGCGTCGCTGCTCGCGGGCCTCGCCGCCTTCGCGTCCCCCGCCGAGGCCCAGTGCCGCCGCGCCTGGGGCTGCGCGAACCTCCAGGTCAGCGTGGGCGTGAGCGTGAGCGGCGGGGTGTACATCGGCCCGATGGCGCCGCCCCCGCCCCAGGTCGTCTACGTGCAGCCCGCGCCGCAGCCGCCGGTCGTCGTCTACCAGCCGCAGCCGCAGGTCGTGTACGTGCAGCCGCAGCGTGCAGGCCCGTCGCACAGGCCGTCGCGATCCTGCACGCCGCGCCGTCGCGCTCCCCGAGCCCACCTGGGCCCTGCACGCCGACGTCGGCGCGATGGGCCTGCGCGACACCGCGATGGCGGGCGGCACGCTCGCCCTCCGCCTCCGGCCGACGCCCTGGTTCGCGGTCGACTTCGGCCTCGGCAGCTACGGCGGCTTCGACGGCCAGGACCGCAGCCGCGTCGAACTCCCCCTCACGGTCAACGCCCTCGTCTTCGTGAATCCGCAGAGCCAACTCCAGCTCTATCTCCTCGGCGGCCTCGGCGTCTCCTACGCAGAGGTGGGCAGCGCCGGCTTCGGCTCCCTCGGCAGCGATCCCTTCGCCTCCCGCAATTTCACCTACGTCGGCGGCCAGCTCGGCGTCGGCCTCGAGTGGCGCCTCAGCCGCCACTTCGCGCTCAACACCGACCTCCGCGGCTTCGTCCGCACCCGCACCGACGACGACGGCGCCCCCGAGTTCATCGACCCCGACACCGGCGCGACGACGAACACCTCCGGCGGCGTCTACTGGACGGCCGGCGCGACGCTCTACCTCTGACACGCCACACCCACCTCCGACTCCGCACCCGGCGCGGCGCAGCGACTCCCCGCTGCGCCGCGCTTCGTTTTGGACGACTCCAACTTCGACTCTCGCCACACGGCCTCTCACCGACGCCGATGAGGCGCTTGCATGTACACCTCCGAGGTGTACAGTGACCAGCGGCATGATTCGAGTCGTCGTGCTTTCGCCGCGAGCCCGAAAGCAGCTTCGGACGGTACCGCCGTTCATCGCGACGAAGCTTGCTGCGTGGGTCGAAGCCGTCGAGGCGACGGGGCTCGAGGCCGTGAGACGCGTCCCCGGCTTCCACGATGAACCGCTGAAGGGGCCGCGGGCCGGCCAACGCTCGATTCGACTCAGCCGAGCCTACCGCGCGATCTACGTCATCCACGAGGGTGAGGTCGTGTTCGTCCGAGTCGAGGAGGTTCACAAGCATGACTACTGAAAGCAGCAAGAAGAGCCGCGCACTTCGCTTTCTCGAAGCGCGCGCCGGCGGTCCACTCACGCTGGGGCGGCTCCTCGAGAGCATCCGCCTCGGCGAAGCGCAGAGTCAGGCGGCGTTCGCGCGCGCGCTCGGCATTTCGCGGTCGCACCTCTGTGACATCGAACATGGCCGCAAGACCGTCAGCCTCGCCCGTGCCGCGCATTTCGCGGAAGTACTCGGGTATCCGAGTGACCAGTTTGTTCGCCTGACGTTGCAGGCCATGGTCGAAGAGGCGGGACTGCCGCTCAAGGTCAAGGTGCACGCGGCCTGATCAGCCGCTGTCCCTGACACCGCGCTCAGCCCCCGAGCACGCGCACGCACTCGGCCAACATCCGCAGCTCCGTGCGCGCCGGGTCGAGCACGCGCGGCGGATGCGCGGGATTCAGCGCCCGTAACACCACCCGCGCCTGCCCCCGCACCGTGACGCGCTCGACGAACTGAAGCGCCGGATTGGCGCGCTCGCGCGCGTCCGGCCCACACACCTCGACGAGAAACACGCGCCCGCGCCGGTTGCCCGGCCCGGGACGCCGAAAGAGCACGAACGCGCCGTTCGGCACGCGCGGCGCCATCGAGTCGCCGCGCACCTGCGCGACGAACGCGCCCGGCAGCGCGCGTGAACGCGCGTCGACCTTCACCCAGCCGATCGGCGCGACGGTGCGCCCCGGGCCGAAGAGTCCACCAGCCGCCTCGAGATCCACGACCGGCACCGCGCCCCGCGGCGGCCGCGCGCCCTGCACGATCACGGGCGCCCCACCCGCAGTCTCCACGCTCGGCGGCGACACGGACTCAGCCTCCGCGAGCCAGCGCGCGAGGACGCCCTCGGGCACCCCGCGCGAGCGCTCGATGAGCCGCGCCCGCGGCGCCTCGACCTCCACGTTCACGAGATCGACGACCCAGACCCCGAGCTGCTCCGCCACCGCCCGCAGCGTCGCGACCGTGGGATTCACGCGCCCATGCTCGAGGTCCGAGAGGTGCCCCTTCGACGTCAGCCCACTCTCGAACGCCACCTGCTCGAGCCGCAGCCCCCGCGCCTCCCGAAACGCCCGAATGCGCCGGCCAATCGCGGCCGCCCGCGGGTCGGGCTCCGAGCGTCGAGGCATGCGCGCCTGCGTACCGCCCACGCGCCCGCGAGACGTTCGACGGGACGAACCAATGCGCCGGACCGCGACGCCGACGACGCCGAACGTGCCCACGGTAAGGGGTTGGATGCCCTTGACACGCAGCCGTCAAAGATGGTCAGTTCGGTTCGTCAAGACGAACCGCCGACGCGCACTGGGCCTCGACAGCGACCCCTTTTTGCCGCCTGCGGTCCAGAAACGGAGACTGCATCGTGGCGCTCATCGACGTCGTCAAGTCCGAGAGTCCGGACCTCGTTTGGAAGTTCCCCAGCTCCGAACTGTCCACGATGACCCAGCTCATCGTGGACGAGTCCCAGTGGGCCATCCTCTTCAAGGACGGGGTCCGCTGCGACGTCTTCGGCGCGGGGCGCCACACGCTCAGCACGAACAACATCGGCACTCCACCCGGTTTGATGGGTTCACAACAGGTGCTCATGCGTGACGTGGTGTGAGCACAAGGCCCGAGCAACAAAGGTAGAGCGTCGCGATGAGAGCGGTCGCGGAGTGGAAGCCGAAGGCTCGTTTCGTGATGACTCTGGCCTTCCCGTTGAAGCCCTCGCTGCGCCCGTTCGAGATGCCAGTGCGGATGTACGCGATTATGCCTTCGAGGTGTTTGCGGATCGTCTTGCCGACTCTCACGAAGGGCTTGAGCTGCGAGCGCGTGGCCCAGTCGATCCAGTTCTCGAGCCTGCGTTCGGCATCGTCTACCGTGGCCGTGCTCAAGATCCACGCGAGCATCGTCTTGAGCATGTAGGCGCGGTAGAGCGGCGCATTGGTCACCATCACCGTCGATATCCGTTCGGTGTCCTTCGGCGTGTGGTTCACCTCGTTGCGGTGGAGCGAGTAGCGCGTGTTCTTCACGGCCTTGCCCTCCGGAGTGTTCTTCAGCTCGTGGACGATCTCGCGTCGAACTTCGTCCAGCGCGTCGTGAGCCAGCCGCTGCACATGGAAGCGGTCGAATACGATCACCGCGTTCGGCGCGTTCTTCTTGATCGCCGCCTCGTACGCGGCCGACATGTCGATCGAGACAAACTCGAGCTTCGCGGCGCGAACAGAGCCCAAGTCCCCGAAAAACTGGTCGACCGTTGCACCGCTGCGTCCTTCGCTCGCCCAGACGAGTCGGCCGCGGTCGTGGTCCACGACGACGCTAATGTACTTGTGGCCCTTGCGGTACGAGAGGTCGTCGAGCCCGATCGCGCGCAGCCCGTCGAGCAAGTCGCCGCCGGCGCGGAGCAGACGAGCGACCACGCGCGAGATGATGTTGCCGACGGTGTCCCACGAGATGCGCATGTCCCGTGCGACGCGCGTCCGATCCGCACCTTGCGCCTTGTAGGCCACGAGCTCCTCGAAGTCCGACGTGTGCCAGGCCGCGTGCTCCGCCCACGGCACGCGCTCGGTCGTGGGGCCGCACTGTTGGCAATCGACACGGGCCAGTCGGTAGCGGAGGTACACCCGCGTCTCGCCGAGATCCGTGTGCCGCCATTGTCGCACTCGATGGTCATAACCTCGCCTGCAACGCCGCCCACAGGAGCCGCAGCACGACGTCCGTGTCGTCGGCTTCACGTCAAGCACGAGCGTCTGCCGGTCGGCGCTCAGCTCGAACGCGATCACGACCGTGTGTTGGGGGTGGAGTCGTGATAGCGAACGGAGTAGCGTGGTGGCGCGCATCGGGCCTCGATGTGGTTGGCGTAGAGAACCAAACCGTACCGCGGTCCGTGCGCACCAAGTACGCCGTCATGCTGATGGCCATATCACGCGAATTGCCCTTCTCTCGCCGCATCTTCTCGACCCAGAACCCGCTTTCGGAGCCCACGAAACCCAGTGGAGAGCCCGATCTTTATGTAGTTCACAGAAGGAAACGAGAACCACGTGCAATGCCCCAATTGTAAAGGACCGATCGAGTCGCAACTCGCCCTGAACTGCGAATACTGCGGGGCGCCGCTCACGGAGCGAGTCGCGACCGTCAGCAGCGGCGGTTCGCCCCAATCGATCCTCGAGACGATCGATCAGAACATCATCGCCCTCGAATCCATGCCGACCCCCGGACTTGGGAGCATCGCCTACGAATCGTTTTACTGGGTCCTGACGGTTTCGACGGTTGGGTTCCTACCCAAGATGCTGAAACTGAAGGCCCCGAAGACCGTCGGGACGCAGCCGTTCGAATCACTCAAGTCCAAGATCGAGCGGAACATCGCCGATGCGA
This sequence comes from Polyangiales bacterium, assembly GCA_964202905.1. Lineage (GTDB taxonomy): Bacteria > Myxococcota_A > Polyangia > Polyangiales > JADJQN01 > CAIUAC01. Next base: position 2,483 of record CAXNJO010000006.1, on the reverse strand, counting down.
AGGATGTGTTGAAGACCGACGAACTGGCCCAAAAGAAGCTTGCGCGCCTGCGAGAGGCTGTGGCGAAGGCGGACGCTTCGATCGCCCATACGAAGAAACTCGGACTAGGGATCCGGCTTGCTGCCGGGCTTGCGGGCCTGCTTCCATGCCTCATCTGCTGCTGCTGCTTGCCTATCCTTTCTGGCCACACGGGCTCGAAGCCAGTGAGCATCGAGGGCGAGAGCACGGCTGAATCGCCGAGTTGGATTCGGGGAGACTGGACCAAGGGCGCTCTGCCGACGACGGACACGACCTTCGCAAACAACGTCAATCTGACGTTCACCGCCGGGTCCGTCATGCTGACGAACAACGACGGCGAGACCTCTACGGAGCGTCTCCTGGAAGGCGTCGTTAATGGATCGCGCTATCAGGTCAAGGCAGGGTATAACACCTGTGTCTTCGAGCTCGCGGGCGACGCCGTTGTGGTCTCGGAATGCAGCCGCGTGGATGGCCGATACCGCCGTGGCACGACGGAGATTGCGCCGAAGCCGGCAGGGCCTACAGCGGCGGCCAATTCGCCTACTCCGGCGGCGAACACCCCCGCGAGTCGGATCGAGCTCCAAATCAGCGTCCAAGATAAGAAGGAGAACGGAGCGGACTGGGATGCTTTCGGTAACCTTCCGGACATCGCTGCCTGCGTGAGTGCGGGCGAGACGCGGCGTTGCGAACCTGGCGGCAGGAGTTCGGTCAGCGCTGGGACGAGGGTATCCTGTAGCGACGCGACGACATGCTCGCTCTCGATTCCCTTCGACGCGGAGACGCCAACCATCACGGTCGAGATCATCGACGTCGATGCGACATCGAACGACGCCATGGGGTCGGCCAACTGCCCCACCGACGGCACAAGTTGCTCCGTGGGTCAGGCAACCGTCATCGCGCGACGGGTCACCCCGTCAGTTGCACCTACGCCCACCGCAGGAGAGTCGGTAACCCAGACCCCGGAGTGGCTGCGCGGCACGTGGAAGCTCGACAATGCTGCGACCCGATGGTCGTACGGCTGTCGCTGTGATTACCGTATCCTCGTGTCCAGCAGTTCCATCAACGCAACGGCTACCGCGACACGCGGTCAGGATTCGATGTCGTACGCGAAGTCCCAATGCGAGGAGCGAGACAACAACTCGGCGCTCGGCACCCGTCCCCTGACGCAGGGCGTCCTGAATGACGAGATCTTCGTTTGGAATCGTGCGCCGGCGACAGCGGACATAGGCGTGGATCCCTTCCAGACCTGGTCATGCCGTTTCGAGCGCGTGGGAGAGGAGCTGTTGGTCTCCGAGTGCGGCGCGTTCGACGGGAACTGGAAGCGCTGAGATTCGGTTGTGGAGCGTTCGCTGCACCGGCCGTCCATCGCGGTGCAGCGAACACTTCGCAGAAGTCGTTGATACGCGCGGCATTCGTGCGTTGAACTGCTCCCGATGCAGTCCCGAGAGCGCACCCCGCTGTCGGGTCGTGTGTGACCTGCCCCATTTCTTCGGACCACGAGTTACTGGAGGGCGCGTTCCCCGCGGTGGTGGGGCTTCTCCATCGAATTCGTGAACTCGTGGGGCGTGAGGTAGCCGAGGCTCGAATGGGGCCGGACCTCGTTGTAGTTCCGACGCCACGTCTCGATGACGACGACCGCCTCGGCGCGTGAGCGAAACCATTCCATGTTGAGGCATTCGTCGCGGAATTTCCTGTTGAAGCTCGCGTCGACACCGTTCCTGCTCAGTCTTCGCGGGTGTATGGCAGTCGGACAGCCTGGCGCAGTGACGAGCCACTTACGCTCGACAACTCCGCGATACCAGCACGGCCCAAGCACGCGACTCCAACACCGCAACACCTCCGCCCATGCCTCCCAGACTCTCGGCATGACGCGCGCGACGAGGGCGCTTGCACCCAGCCGGGTCGCGCGCGCGCGATAGGTCGAAGGTTCCGCAACGACGGTCGCGGCCCTTCGACCGGCGCTCGGTTATAGTCACCCCATGCACGCGGAAGCGCTCAGTCGCAGGCATTTCTCCACCGCCGAGTTCGAGGCGATGGTAGCGGCCGGGATCTTCCGGTCGGATGAGCACATCGAGTTGCTGGAAGGGGAAGTCGTCATGTCGCCACCGCAAGGCCCGGAGCACGCGGGGTGCACGACGGTGATGGTGGAGTTGTTGCGCGAGGCCTACGGGCCGGGGCACGTGATTCGCGAGGCGAAGCTGCTCGTCGTCGACGGCGAGAGCCTGCCCGAGCCCGATCTCTTGGTGTTGTCGGGCGGGCCGCGCGACTGGATGGTGCGGCACCCGCGCGCGGGCGAGGCGCGGCTCGTCGTCGAGGCGTCGTGGACCTCGCAGCCCGTCGACCGCGCGAAGGCGGCCATCTACGCGAAGGGTGGCGTCGCGGTGTACTGGCACCTCGACCTCGCCGCGCGGCGTCTGTACGCGCACACGAAGCCGCACGGCGACGGGCGCTACGAGCTCGTCCAC
>CAXNJO010000005.1:0-405608 GCA_964202905.1 Polyangiales bacterium | reverse complement strand
GGTGGTGATGCGCAACGTGGGATTCGCCCTCATCGCTTCTCCAGCCTCGCTTCGACCAGCGCTTCCAACTCGCCGCGGGTGACGCCGAGGCGGGCGGCGACCTTGTGGGCGAGGGAGGTGGTCGCGACGCCGGGGATGAAGCGGTAGGTGGGGCGCTCGTCGGCGTCGAGCTCGACCTGGAGGAAGGTGAGGCTCTCGACGGGGCGCTCGCGGGCGAGGCGGGCGGCGAGACCGAGGAAATGCGTGCTGACGACGAGCTGGGGGCGCAGGCGCGGCAGCAGGGAGACGACCATCTCGAAGATCTCCTCGCCCTCGAGGGGATTTGTGCCGGAGCAGAGCTCGTCGAGGAGCGCGAGGGAGCCGGGCTCGAGCTGCTCGAAGAGGCGGCGGATGCGCAGGAGTTCGGTGCCGAGGCGGCCCTCGACCTGGCCCGCGTCGCCCTCGTCGACGAGCGAGAGAAAGAGCCGCGGTGCGCGGGTGATGCAGGCGCGCGCGGCCGGCACGAAGAGGCCCGCCTGGCCGAGCAATTGCGTGAGCGCGATGGCCTGGAGCAGGCGTGTCTTGCCGCCGGAGTTGGGGCCGGTGAGCACGACGAGCGCATCGTGGCGCGCAATCGGCACATCGCAGGGGATGGGCGAAATCCCCTGCACGAAGAGGAGGGGATTGAAGAGGCCTTCGAGCACGCGTGGTGGTGTGTCGGTGTCCGTCGACGGGTCGAGGATCTCCGGCAGCGAGACGCGGAGTCCGCGCGATTCGGCGAGGTGGCGGAAGCCGAGCGTGGCGAGGTGCAGCTCGACGGCGCCGGTCAGCGCGACGAGCGCGACGGTGTCGTCGGTGAGCGGCGCGAAGATCTCCTCGAGCAGGCGCACGACCACCTCGCTCTCGCCGTAGCGGTAGCCGCGGAGAAACGAGAAGAGCCGCTGGACGAAGCGCGCGAACGGGCCGGGGAACGCGTCGTTCGCGGGGTTTTCGCGGACCGCGAGCACGCCGAAGCCGCGCACGGTGCCGTCCGAGCCGAGGCGCACGCGCAGGTCGACCGTCGCGAGGTTCCCCTCGAGGTCGACGATGCGCGCGAGCTGCGCGAAGGCGTTGCTGCCGCGGATCGCGAGGCCGCGCTCCCGCAGCCGCGCGAGCGCCGAGGTCGCGCCCTCGAAGCCGTCGGCGAGCGCGTTGACCGCGCATTGCAGCGCGACGAGCACGCCGATCTTCCGCCGCACGAGGTTGGGCTCGGCCAGCGTCGGCAACTCGAGGGCTGCGCGCAGCGCCCGGAGCGCGAGGTGCACGCGCTCGAGGTCGGTGACGCAGGCGGGGCGCGCGACGAGCTCGCGCAGCACGGCCTGTCGCGCGTCGCAGTCCGCGGCGTCGCGCGGGGGCGTCTCGAGGATGCGCCGCAGGAGGCGTGTGTTCACGGGCTGCTGCGCGCCGTCGATCGTGACGCGCAGGCAGTGCTCGATGAGCGCGTCGAGGTAGAGCTGCGAGGCGAACGCGGCCGGATCGAGCGTCGACGGCGAGAGCGGGAGCGACGCGATCACGGTGTCGAAGACGCCCGCGCAGTCGCCGCCCTCGAACGCGAAGCGCACCAGCTCGGCGGCGCCGCGCAGATCGCCCCAGGGCTGCGGTGTCGCGTGGAGCAGATCGACGACCTCGATGCCGCCTGCGACCGGTGCATCGCCCACGGGCTGCACGTAGAAGCTGGGCGGGCCGCCGCTGTCCGCGACGGCGCGCCGCCGCAGCCGCGCGGCCCTCTCCGAGGCCAGCCTCCTCGTTCCCGACACCGCCCCGTGGTACCGCAGATCGCGGGCGCTGTCCCGCCGCGCGCATGTCCGTCGCGCGCCTGCGTGCGTCAGACGCGCGGTGTCAGTGCGACTGTGTCGCGAGCCAGCGCTCGGCCTCGATCGCGGCCGCGCAGCCCGTGCCGGCGGCCGTCACGGCCTGACGATAGACGTGGTCCGCGACGTCGCCCGCCGCGAAGACGCCCTCGACGTTGGTCTGCGTGGTGCCGGGCTTGGTGACGAGGTAGCCGTTCTCGTCGAGGGTGAGCACGCTTTGGAAGAGATCGGTGTTGGGCACGTGGCCGATCGCGATGAAGAGGCCCTGCGTGGGGTGCAGCGAGAGCTCGCCAGTGACCGTGTCGCGCAGGCGCAGCGCGTTGACGGTGCCCGCGGCGGGGTCGAGCACCTCGACCACTTCCTTGTTCCAGAGGAAGGAGATCTTGGGGTTGTTCCGCGCGCGATCCTGCATGATCTGCGAGGCGCGCAGCGTGTCGCGGCGGTGGATGACGGTGACGCTCCGCGCGAGGCCCGCGAGGTAGTTCGCCTCCTCCATCGCGGTGTCGCCGCCGCCGACGACGCACACATCCTGCCCACGGAAGAAGAAGCCGTCGCACGTCGCGCAGGCGCTGACGCCGCGGTTGCGGAGCGCGGTCTCGCTCTCGAGGCCGATCCACTTGGCCTGCGCGCCTGTCGCGATGATGAGCGACTCGGCGAAGTGCTCCTGACCTTCGGACACGACACGGAAGGGGCGCTTCGTGAGGTCGACCTCGTCGACGTCGGCGGTGTGGATGACGGTGCCGAAGCGGAGCGACTGCTTCTTGAAGAGCTCCATGAGCTCGGGGCCCTTGATGCCCTCGGGGAAGCCCGGGTAGTTCTCGACGTCGGTCGTGATCATGAGCTGGCCACCCGGGATGCCGCCGCGGACGAGCCCCTCGAACATCACGGGCTTGAGGTTCGCGCGCGCGGCGTAGATGGCGGCGGTGTGGCCCGCGGGGCCGGACCCGATGATGATGACCTTGTGCATGACGAGCCTCCGTCCCGGCCCTTCGCGGCGCGGGGCGACGAGGCTACAGCATCGCCCCCGCGAGGCAACGCCCGAACGGTGCGGGCGGGGTCTGCGGGCCTGACCCGGCGCTGCTGCGCATCGGATGCGAACTTCCTGCTTGCGAGAACGATGTGTATGACGCACCGTCACGGAATGTCGTACACGCTAACGGTTCGGATCGACCTGACGCTTGCCGAGGAGATCGCCGTCCTCGCCCGGCAGACGAATCAGCCGGTGAGCGCCGTCGTGCGGGAGGCGCTCTCACGGCACGTCGCGGAGACGCAGGCGCCGCGCGCGACGACGCTGCTGCGCGCCGCGGGCTCCGTGCGGGGAGAAGGTCAGTCGGCCACCAACGAAAACGTGCGGGCGCAGCTGCGCGCGCGCCGCGCGAGGCGATGAAGTTCATCGTCGACACGGGGCCGCTCGTCGCGCTGCTCGATCGCAGCGATCCGCTGCACGACTGGGCCGTCCGCACGCTCACGCCGCTGCCTGCGCCGTGGATCGTGTGCGAGGCCGTGCTCACCGAGGCGTCGCACTTCCTCGGCAGCTCCGAGGCGCTGCGCGAGGCGTGGCGCGTGGGCGAGCTCGTGGTCGGGCTCGAGGCCGAGACGCACCGCGCGCGCATCGCGGCGTTGCTCACGAAATATCAACCGATGGACTTCGCCGATGCGTGCGTGGTGATGCTCGCGGAGCTGCACGACCCGGCGACGGTGGTGACGATCGATCGTCGCGATTTCACGCGCTATCGCATCTTCGGCCGCCGCGCGATCCGCACGATCATGCCTTGATCGCAGGGAATCCGAAGCCGCCCAAACACGGTGTTTCTGAGAGGGAATACCCCGCTCCAGTATGGGTATCGAGAATGGGATTCTCAGCCCGGCGCGACGCGCTCCCAGACGCCGAGCAGCGTCCAGCCCGTCCAGGCGACCTCGATGCGCGCGAGGCGCATGCCGGGGCCGACGTCGAGGCGGGCGAGCGTGCGTGTCGAGAACTTCGAAGGGTGGATGTGCGCGCGGGAGTAGCCGTCCCGGCGCGCGACCCACTCGAGCACCGTCGCCTCGAGCAGCGGCAGCGTCGAGAGGCGCGAATAGTTGGGCGTCGTCAGCACGAGCGCGCCGCCGACGCGCACGCGCGAGGCGAGGAGGCGCGCCCACGGGTGCCGGTTCGTCGAGGTGCTCGACGACCTCCTTCGCGAGCACGACGTCGAAGGGTTCGGCGAAGGCGCCTTCGTGCGGCAATGCGAGCGGTGAGGGGCACACGGCGAGGCGCTCTGCGAGGTGCGGGTGCAGGCGCGCGCATTCCGCGACGGCGCGCGCGTCGAGGTCGCAGCCGTGAAAGCGCGTGCCGGGCGGGGCGCCCGCGATCTCGGGCTCGAGGCCGCAGCCGACGACGAGCACGCGCGGCGCGGGGCCGCGCTCGGACACGGCGCGCGCGAGGCGGCGGGCGAGATCGCCGTGGTAGAGCGACCACGGGAAGCGGTCGCGGCGGCGGTGGTTTTCGAAATAGGGGGCTTCGGTCACGGGGCGCTCGGGGGGCGTCGCGCGGAGGCGCTCAGGGCTGCGCGCGGCGGGCGCGGGCGAGGAACACGTACTCGCCGGGGCGGTCTTCTGCGTTGCCGGGCGCGAGGTCGCCGACGGCCGTGAGCGCGCGCCGCGCGAGGCCCGCAGTGAGCCCGCGGAGCGCGGGCGCGAGCACCCAGCGGCCGGTCAGCTTCTTCACGGCCCAGCCGAGCGTGCTCGGGTAGAGCATCGCGTCGAAGGCCCATGCGACGGCGGGCGAGACGATGCGCCGCACCTCCTGCACCTCGAAGCCCGCGCGCTCGAGGTACTGCGTCCACTGCGCGTCGTCGACGAGGTGCACGTGGAAGAAGACGCGATCGAGCGCGGCGCCGTACGAGCGCGCGAGCGGGCCGAGCCCGAGCTTCTCGAGCAGCTGCGCGATGGCGAGGTGCCGCGTCCAGTCGGGCGTCGGCACGATCAGCACGAAGAGCGCGTCGTCGGCGAGCGAGCCGCGGATGTTCGCGAGCGCGCCGTGGATGTCGGGGACGTGCTCGAGGCTGCAATTCGCAATCGCGCTCTGGAAATAGCCCTGCGGCAGGTCGACGTCGCAGATGCTCCCGCAGATCAGCGTCTTGTAGGAGTCCGTCGCCTGCGCGCGGCTGACCTCCATGGGGTTGATGTCGATGCCCCAGATCTGGCGCGTCGGGTACGCGAGCCGCGCGAAGACTCCGTCACCGCAGCCCACGTCGAGGATGGGCTCGGGCAGGTCGAGCTCGCGGACGGCGGCGAGGCGCGCGCACTCGCGCAGCGCGAGCGCCGCGGGCGCAAAGGCGTAATAGGTCTCGAAATCGCGCGGGTCGACGGGCCACTCGGCAGCCATGGGTTCACTCCTCGGAAGGGGCAGGGGTACGCGAAACGGGGGGCGCTGGCACGTCCGATTCGCGGTCGAGGTCGAGCGACTCTTCGCGCACGAAGCCGAAGCTCGTCGTCACGGTGTGCGGCTCGATCTCGACGACGAAGCGCCGCAGCGCGGGCGTCGGGCCGAGCTCGAAGAGGCGCTGGCCTGCGGCGACGCGCTCCACGGGGCCGTCGTCGATCTGCAGGGTCGTGCGCGCGCCGCGCCCCCAGGCCGCCGAGACGAAGGTCCCGCGCGTGCGGCGCAGCATCGTGACGCGGAAGCTCACGCCGTCCTTGAAGGGCTTGACCGTCGTCGCGGGGACGGAGAAGGGCCACGACGCGGTCCCGTCCACGAGGAGCTGGGGCATGCTTCCGTACACACGGCCGTACTTTCCACACTCGAAGGTACCCGAGAGCGGCGCGTACGGGCACGGACGGTAGTCGCCGGTGCCCTCGCGGACCTCGACGCGCGCGTCGGGGGCGAGCCGCGTCGTCGGGTGCACGGACATCGCCTCGGCCCCGAGATCGCGCGCGGTGCGCGCCGCGAGGCCGAGCGCGGCGAGCACGCCGAGCGCGAGCGCCGAGGGCCCGACGAGCGGGCGGAGCACGTCGCGGGCGTGGGCCGCCGCCGCGCGCGCGTGGGCCGCGAGGCGTGGGACGCGGGCGAGCGCGACGAGGCCGAGCGCCGCGGCGAGCGCGAGGAGCGAGAGGCCGAGGCCGCGTCCGTCCGAGGGCAGCGGGCCGTCGCAGGTGAGCACGACGCGGCCGTCGCGGGGGCGCAGCGCGAGCACGCGCGAGACGCCGCGGGCGCGCGCCATCACGCCGTACACCGGCAGCGGCCGACCGCCCTGCGTCGCGCGCCAACGCGGATACCAGGGCACGCCGAGCACGACGAGCGTCTCGGCCTCGGCGCCGCTCACCTCGAGCTCGATGCGCTCGCCGTCGAAGCGCTTCGTGACGACGCGGCCCGCGCCCTCTTCGACGCGCGCGACCTTCCCGTCCCACGTCGCGAGCTCGCGCACCGTGTAGGCGCCGAAACGCCTCTCCGTCGCCGGGTCGCCGAGCGCGAGCGGCTCGCCCTGCGTCGCGACCCAGCGGATGTTCCAGCGGCGCAGATCGGCCGCCGTCGTCCCGTCCATGCGCTCGCGCGTGAGCACGCCGGGCACGATGCCGACGGTCGTCGTCGGGAAGCGCGCCTCGGCGACGAGGTGATAGATCGGGAACTGCCGCTCGCCGCCCGTGAGGAAGAGCAGCCGCCCGAAGCGCTCGGGGTTCCGCGCGCGTGGGGCCGTCGCCTTCGCCCACGCGACGAGTTGATGCCAGCCGCCGCGATCCTGGAGCTCCTCGGAGATCGCCTGATCGTCGAGCATCCGCGCGTGATCGCGCGCGAGCGGCGTGAGCCCGCGCAGGCCGATGAGCGTGAGCAGGGCGAGCCCGGCGCCGAGCACCGCGCGCTGCGGCGCCGACCACGACGCGGCGCGCGTGAGGCGCGGCGCGTGCGCGAGGAGCGCGAGCGCGTAGGCCGAGGCCGCGCAGAGCAGGGGCTTCGCGAGGCCTGCGGCGCGCCACGCGGGCCAGCGCGCGGTCCAGCGCGAGGGCGCGAGGCCCGGGACGAGGAAGGCCCAGTCCGTGTAGGGGAGGAAGAGCACGACCGCGCCCGCGGCGAGCACCGTCGGCAGCCAGCGTCGCGAGACGAGGCCCGCGGCGCCGCCCGCGAGGAGCGCGGCGGTGACGAGCGGGAAGGACTCGAGCGGGACGGCCGCGTCGAGGAGCTGGTCGGCGAACTCCCAGCCGGGGACGACGGCGTTTCCGTAGTGCACGCCGTGCGCGGTGACGCGCGCCGAGTAGGCCGCCCACTGCGCGGCCGCGAGCGCGGCGCCGAGCCCGAGATCGCGGGCGAGCGCGAGGAGCCGCACGGGCTTCGCGTCCCGCGCGAGGGCCGCGGCGACGACGAGACCCGCGGCCGTACCGAGCACCGTCGCGAGGCCGAGCGGATGCGTCGCGCTCCCGAGCGCGGCGAGCACCCACACCGCCACGCTGCGCGTGAGCGAGCGCTGCGCGATCGTCCCCGCGCCGATCGCGAGCGCCCAGAGCGCGAAGGCCTGCGCCGTGAGCTGGTGCGACATCCCGAAGCGCAGCAGCGCGAGCGCGCCGCCCGAGAACACGCTGCCGCCGTCGGTCACCCACGCGATCCCGGCGAGCGCGGCGAGCGGCCAGGGCGCCATGCGCAGCGCGAGGCGCGTGATCGCGAGGCCGACCGCGAGGTGCGCGAGCAGGCCGAGCGCCGCGATGACGTCGTCGACGTGGTCGCGCGCGTGGAAGGCGAGCGTCGTCAGCGCCGTGAGCAGGTAGGTCGCGAGGGGGTACAGCTCGAACGGGGCGTCGCCCGTCCCGACGAGGTGCGTGAAGCGCGGGATGCGACCCTGCGCGGCGAGCGCATCGGCGAGCACGGCAGCGTTCGCGTGGTGCGGACCGAAGTCGGCGGGCCAGCCCGCGCGTCCGTCGAGGACGGAGGCGGCGAAGATCTTCCACGTCACGAGCGTCACGAGCCCGAGCGCGAGCGCGTCCCCGGCGCGCCGTCCCCAGGGCGTCGCGGACGCTTCGCGGAGCGCCGGCCAGCCGAGGCCAGCGATCGCGCCGAGGCTGCAGATCAGGGCCGCGAGGCAGACGGCACCGACGGGCGTCGTCGGGGCGACGACGGCCGAGAAGACGGCCGCGACCGTGAGCGCGCCGAGCCCCCCGAGCAGTGCGCGCGTCGTGCGTGGATCGAGCGTGGGCATCGGGTCCGTGAGAGCGGCGCGACGCTAGCACGTGGGCGTCGCCCGCCCGATGGAGCCCGTGCGTCTCGCGGTTGACTTGCGCGCCGGGAACGGGTGGGATTCGACGCAGAGGGGGGCGCGCGGCGCGTGGTGGGGATTCGCCCGCCCATGTCCGCACGCCGTGGGTGCCATGGTTCCGAGCCAGTTTCTCGCGTGTGTCGACACGCTCACGCAGCTCGATCCGGTGGGCACGTATCCGCAGCGCGGCGCCGCGGCCGTCGCGCGGATCGCGCGGGCCGAGCGCTTCGAGCTCGTGCTCACCGGCCTCGCGGGCGCGCCCGATGACGCCATCTCAGGAGATGGTGTGGTGTCGATGCCGTTGCGCAGCGGGCGACGCGTGCTCGGCGTGCTCCGTCTCCACCCGTCCTCCCCCGATCAGCGCTTCCCGGCCGAGGACCTGCGCGTCGCGCGCTGGGGCGCCCGCACCCTCGCGCGGTACCTCGGCTACGCGGAGCGCTTCGCCGCCGTGCCCGCGCGCGGCGCGTCGGACGGCGTGCACGCGGCGCTCGCGCGGACGTCGCTCAGCCGCCGCGAGCGCGAGGTGGTCGCGCTGCTCGTCGCGGGCCGCGCGACGCGCGAGATCGCCGCGCGCACGGGCCTCACGATCGCCACGATCCACACCTACCTGAAGCGCATCTACCCGAAGCTCGGCGTGCACTCGCGCGTCGAGCTCGTCGCGCGGCTCGCCGGCACCGCGCAGCCTTCTGCGCGCCGCGCAACGCCGCCGCGTCGCGGGCCGGGCGCCGCGGGGACCGAGGGCGCGCCGGGCTGCTAGCCTCGCGCGCGATGACGCCCCGTCGCCCGCGTCGCCCCGCCGCGCCGCCCACGCTCACCCACCTCGACGCCGCGGGCCGGGCCCGCATGGTCGACGTCGCCGACAAGCGCGTGACCGCGCGCACCGCCCGCGCGGGCGCGATCCTGCGCATGCAGCCCGCGACGCTGCGCGCGATCCTCGACGGCACCACGCCGAAGGGCGACGTCCTCGCGGTCGCCCGGATCGCGGGCATCCAGGCGGCCAAGCGCACGCCGGAGCTCGTGCCGCTTTGTCACGCGATCGCGCTCACGGGTGTCGAGGTGTCGTTCTCGCCCGGTGAGGACGGCGCCTCGCTGCGCGTCGAGGCGACGGTGCGCGCGCGGGATCGCACGGGCGTCGAGATGGAGGCGCTCGTCGCCGCGAGCCTCGCCGCGCTCACCGTGTACGACATGGTGAAGGCGATCGACCGCGGGATGACCATCGCGCACCTCGGCCTCGACGAGAAGCGCGGCGGCCGCAGCGGCGTCTGGCGACGCTGAGCGCCGTCCCGTCGCGCGTCGTTTCTTGCGCGCGGCCGTCCCTCGGCCTGCGCGGCTTGCGCGCCGTCGCGACTTTTTTCGCGCCCCGTGCGCGAGGCAAGGAACAAATCCGCGCGTCGTGCGTCGATGGCATGCGGGCTGCTTGGTGCAGCCACGCCGGACCGCTCCGGTCCTGTATCGAGCCCGACACGAGAGGAGCCGCCATGCACGCCCACGCCGACACCCAGGTCTTCGACGCCCTCCGCGCCAGCGCGGACGCGCTCGTCGCGCGCGCGCACGGACGGGGCGAGCAGGCGGCCCTCGTGCTCGTCGACCGGGTGGGGACGATTGTCTCCGTGCTCGGCGACGACGACGCGGTGGCGCTCGACGCGGCCACGCGTCGGGCCCGCACGGCGGCGAGCCTCGGCTTCTCGACGGCGGAGGTCGCGGCCCGCGTGCGGGGGGCCTCGTTGCTCGGCCGCGCGCCCGTCAACGACGTCGGGCCCGGCGGGGTGCCGGTGTACGTCGAAGGGCGCCTCGTCGGCGCGCTCGGCGTCGCCGGTGCGGACCTCGTGCGTGACGCGCGCCTCGCGGACGAGCTCCGCGACGCGGCTGCGCGGCTCCCGGGCGCGCCCCTCCCGCGCGCCGCCTGACACGCGCCTCCGGGACGATCCGCCGCGGCAGAACGTCCACGCTGCGTGGCGTTCCTGCCGCGGATGCGTCAGCGCACGGCGCGCGCGCGCCGGCGGCGCAGCACCGCGTCGCGCACGGCGCGGAGCTCGTCGGTCGACAGCTCGCGCAGCACCACGAGCGCGATCCCGTACGCGGCGAAGCCCGCGGCGAGCGCGCCGAGCGCCGGGAGCCTCGCGCCGTGCGGGACGGCGAACGCGACGCCTGCGCCCACGGCCGCAGCGAGCAGCCCGCGCAGCACGGACGCCGGCGGGATGAACGCGCCGAAGAGCCGCATCGACACGGCGCCGATGGCGATCAACGCGAGGGCCGCGCCGATCGACGTCCCCGCGGCCGCCGCGACGAGCGCGCCTTCGCCCGCGCCGCTCAGCCCGATCAGCGTGCGCACCGCGACGACGAGCACCGCGAGCGCGCCGCCCGCGATGACGGCGGACACGAGCGGCCTGCCCGCGCCGCTCACGGCCGTCGCCGCGATCACGAAGAGCGCGAACGGCACCAGCCCGATCACCAGCACCCGCAGCGCGGCGGCCGCGGGCAGGTACTCGGCGGTGTAGGCGAGCCGGATCACGCCCTCCGCGGCGCCCGCCATCGGGGCGGCGAACGCGAGCAGCACGAGCAGCGAGAAGCGGAGCGCGCGGCGGATCGTCGCGCGGGCGGCCTCGCGGTCCCCGCCGCTCGTCGCCTTCGCGACCAGCGGGAAGACGACGAACGTGACCGAGAGGATCAGCTGGTACGGGACGAACGCGAAGGTCTGCGCGGCGCGGTAGAAGCCCCCGAGCCGGTCGCCGACGCGCGACGCCTCGGCCGCCGCCGTGCCCGTCGCGAGGCTCGCCTCGATCGCGGTGCGCGAGAGGATCGAGACGTCGACCTGCAAGATCCCGTTGAGACATGCCTGATAGAGCCAGAGCGGCGCCATGAACGCGAACCAGGTGCGCCACGGCGAGTGCAGCCCCTGCCCGCCCGAGCCGGGCGCGAGCACCCCGCCGACGCCGCGGCTCGCCGCGAGCGCGATCACGAAGATCACGACGGCCGCGGCCGCGAAGCCCGAGAACGCGCCGAGCGCACCGAAGCCGAGCGCCGCCGCGCCGAGGATCAGCCCGCTCCGCAGCGTCGAGAAGGCCATGTCGAGCCGCGCCTGCGTCGCGAAGCGGTGCCGCCCGTTGAGCGCGCCGACGATCGCCGCGTAGAGCGCATACGCGACGACGACGAGCGCGGCCGTCCGATAGAGCGGCGCCTGCGCGGGGTTGAGCTTCACCGAACCGGCGATGAAGGGCGCGAGCAGGAAGAGCGCGATCCCGAGCGCGCCGCCCCACATCGCCTGCAACAGCAGCCCCTGACGCAACGCGAGCCCGGCGCGACCCTCGTCTTCGCTGACCTTCTTGCTGACCGTCTGCACGGTGGCCGCGATGAGGACGTTGTTGACGATCGAGACATCCGTCATCGCCGTCGAGTAGAAGCCGAACGCCTCCGGTGAGCCGAGCAGGCGCGGCAGCACGAGCTGCACCGCGTAGCCGGTCACGATGAACCAGAGCTTCGCGCCCGCGATCGAGACGAGCCCGCGGCCCGCGTTGCGGGCTTCCGCGGTCGCCTCGCCGGTGCGCGCCTCCGCTGCCGCCTCGTCATTCGACACAGGCGCGCGGTTCTGCGCCCCGCCCCCGCGACGGTCAAGTTGACAAGCGGCGCGCCGCAGCCCGAGATTCCCGCACCTTGGCCGAGCATCTCTCCGACTCGACGCGCCGCGACCTCATCCGGCGGCTGCTGACGGCTGCGGGCGTGCTCGTCTTCGTGCTCGTGCTCGGCGCGACGGGGTACCACCAGCTGGGCACAGGCCGCTGGACGTGGTCCGACTGCTTCTACATGACGGTCATCACGCTCTCGACCGTCGGCTACGGCGAGACGCTCGCGGGCTTCGACAGCGTGCCGCTCGCGCGCCCGTGGACGGTCGGTCTCATCCTGCTCGGCAGCGGCACGCTCGTCTATTTCGTCTCCACGTTCACGGCGCTCATCGTCGAGGGCGATCTCGGAGGCGCGCTCCGGAGGAACCGCATGCGCACGCGCGTCGAGGGAATGAAGGACCACGTGATCGTCTGCGGCGTCGGCACCACGGGCATCCACGTGGTCGCCGAGCTCGTCGCGACCGAGACGCCGTTCGTGGCGATCGACCAGAACGAGGAGCGCCTCGTGCGCCTGCAAGAGGAGCACGGCGACAAGGTCATGCACTGGGTGCTCGGCGACGCGACGGACGACGAGGTCCTCCGCGACGCCGGCATCGAGCGCTGCCGGGGCGTCGTCGCGGCGCTGCACGACGACAAGGACAACCTCTTCGTCACCGTCACCGTGCGCGCGCTCAACCCACGTGCGCGCATCGTCGCCAAGGCCATCGAGCCGACCGCCGTCGAGAAGATGCGCCGGGCCGGGGCCGACAGCGTCGTGTCCACGAACTACATCGGCGGCATGCGGCTCGTCAGCGAGATGATCCGCCCGCAGGTGACGCAGTTCCTCGATCAGATGCTGCGCGACCGCACGAAGAACCTCCGCATCGAGGAGGTCGAGGTGCCCGCAGGCTCGCCGCTCGTCGGGCTCGCGCTGCGCGACACGGGGATCCGCAAGGCCGCCGACGTGCTCGTCATCGCGGTGCGCGAGCCGGGCGGGGAGATCGTGCACAACCCGCCCCCGACGAGCGTCCTGTCGGCGGGCCTCACGCTGATCGTGCTCGCGCGCACGAAGGATGTGCAGCGTCTCCGCGCGGGGATCCTGGACGGCTCCATCGGCCGCGCGTGAGCCCGTTGCCGGGGCAGGGCGCCGCACGCGTCCCCGCGTGACGGCCTGCACGCGCCGGTCTTGACGGCCCGGGACGGCTGGTTAGGTTCCCGGCGGCTCGCGGGGCCGCACTCGCTCCCCGCATCGCACGCACCCCTTCGGGAGGACTCAGAGATGGGCAAGATCATCGGCATCGACCTCGGCACCACCAACTCCGTCGTCGCGATCATGGAGGGCAAGGAGCCCCGGGTGATCGTCAACGAGGAGGGCGATCGCATCACGCCGTCGGTCGTCGGCTTCGACGACGCGGGCGAGGTCCTCGTCGGACAGATCGCCAAGCGGCAGGCGATCACCAACCCCGAGAACACGATCTACTCGGCCAAGCGCTTCGTCGGCCGGCGCTTCGAGGAGGTCGCCGAGGAGTCCAAGCGCGTCCCCTACAACACGGTGCGCCGTGACAACGGCGACGTGGGCATCAGCGTCCGCGGCAAGACCATGACCCCGCCGGAGATCAGCTCGCACGTCCTCCGCAAGCTCAAGAAGGCCGCGGAGAACTACCTCGGCGAGCCCGTCACCGAGGCGGTCATCACCGTCCCCGCGTACTTCAACGACGCGCAGCGCCAGGCGACCAAGGACGCCGGCAAGATCGCCGGCCTCGAGGTGCGCCGCATCGTCAACGAGCCCACCGCGGCCGCGCTCGCGTACGGCCTCGACAAGAAGAAGGACGAGGTCATCGCGGTCTACGACTTCGGCGGCGGCACCTTCGACGTCTCCATCCTCGAGGTGAGCGACAACGTCGTGCAGGTCATCAGCACGAACGGCGACACGCACCTCGGCGGCGACGACGTCGACCACCGCGTGATGGATTACCTCACGAGCGAGTTCAAGCGCGACACGGGCATCGACGTCTCGAAGGACAAGATGGTCCTGCAGCGCCTCAAGGACGCCGCCGAGAAGGCCAAGATCGAGCTCTCGAGCAAGCTCGAGACGACGGTCAATCTCCCCTTCCTGACGGCCGACGCGAGCGGCCCGAAGCACATGAACATCCGCCTCACGCGGGCGAAGCTCGAGTCCATGATCGAGGACCTCGTGAACCGCACGCTCGAGCCCTCGAAGAAGGCGCTCGCGGACGCGGGCAAGTCGCCGAGCGAGATCCACGAGGTCGTCCTCGTCGGCGGCTCGACGCGCATCCCGCTCGTCTACGAGACGGTGAAGAAGTTCTTCGGCAAGGAGCCCCACAAGGGCGTGAACCCGGACGAGGTCGTCGCCATCGGCGCGGCCGTGCAGGCCGGCGTGCTCAGCGGCGACGTGAAGGACCTCGTGCTCCTCGACGTCACCCCGCTCTCGCTCGGCGTCGAGACGCAGGGCGGCGTGATGACCACGCTCATCCCGCGCAACACGACGATCCCGACGCGCCGCGACGAGGTCTTCTCGACGGCCGACGACAGCCAGACGAAGGTCGAGATCAGCGTGCTCCAGGGCGAGCGCGCGGAGGCCCGCCTCAACAAGCGCCTCGGCAACTTCCACCTCGAGGGCCTCCTGCCCGCGCCGCGTGGCGTGCCCAAGATCAAGGTCACCTTCGACATCGACGCGAACGGCATCCTCTCGGTCACCGCCAAGGACGAGGCGACCGGCAAGGACCAGAAGATCACCATCAGCGCCTCGAGCGGCCTCTCCAAGGAGGAGGTCGAGCGCATGGTGCAGGACGCCGCCGCGCACGAGGACGAGGACAAGAAGCGCCGCGAGGAGATCGAGTCGCGCAACAAGGCCGACCAGCTCTGCTACGCGACGGAGAAGGCCCTCGCCGAGGCGAAGGACAAGCTCCCCGCCGACAAGGTCGCCGACATCGAGTCCCGCGTGAAGTCGCTGCGCGAGGCCATCGAGCGCCAGGACGCGGACGCCATCCGCACGGGCGCCGAGAGCCTCGAGAAGACGATGCACGAGCTCGCCGCCTCGGCCTACGCGGCGGCAGGCGGAGCGCCCGAGGGCGCGCCGAGCGCGCAGGCGGGCGGCGACAAGAAGAAGAAGGGCCCCTCGGACGTCATCGACGCCGAGTTCGAGGACGACCAGGCGAACTGAAGCGTCCGCGCGCTCCGCGAGCGCGGAGACGTACACACGGCGCCTCGCGAGTCACGGCTCGCGGGGCGTTCGTGTTTCCGGCGCGAGGCGGTGCGCGCGTGCGTCTGGGGGGATGCGCGTCTGGACGAATCCGCGTCTGGGGATATCGGCGTCTGGGGTGTGGGCATCCGGGTGCCTCGGTTTCCGTGGGCATGACGGCCGCGCGTGAAACGCGATGTCTGCGCGTGAAACGCGATGTCTGCGCGTGAAACGCGATGTCTGCGCGCGCCGCGCTGGCCTCGTGGGGCGCGGTGGCGCCGTGCGGAGGTGTGCGGGCTGCGGCGAAATCGGCGGTCGATGATCGTCCCGTACAGGATGCGTGCGTGTGCGCGACCACTCTCCGGTCACCATGCGCACCACGTCCGTCCCTCGGATCGTCCCGTTCGCGCTCTTCGGCGCCTTCACCCTCCTCGCCTCCGTGATGCGGCCCCCGCACGCCGAGGCGCAGGCCCGCGACGCGCAGCGTAGGTTCCAGATCACGCAGCGCGGCGACGTCACGGTCGCCGCGAACTCCCTGATGACGTGCAGCGGCGGGAGCTCCGGCCGCGTCACGTGCGAGAACGCGCGCGCCGGCATCGGCCCCGCGCGCCGCAACAACGACTACGTCATGGCGCGCATCGACGCGGACGGCGACGCCTCCACGTTCGACTCGAGCAGCGCCGACCTCGCGCTCCCCGCGGGCGCGACCGTCACGTGGGCCGGCCTCTACTGGATGTGCCAGACGGGCGACCGCAGCGTGCCCAACGCCTCGCGGCGCAACGTCGCCAAGCTCCGCGTGCCACGCGGCGGCTACGCCGAGCGCACCGCGGATCGCCTCGACACGGGCGTGCGCGTCGGCGGCCTCGACGCGTACCTCGCGTTCGACGACGTGACCAGCGAGGTGCGCGCTGCCGGCGTCGGCACGTACTGGGTCGCCGACGTCCAGTGCGTCACGGGCCGCTGGAACGTCTGGGGCGGCTGGGCGCTCATCGTCGCGTACGAGGACACGCGCGCCCCGCTGCGCGACCTCGTCGTGTTCGACGCGTTCCGCTCCTATGGCCGCACGCCGGTGGACGTGAACGTGAGCGGCTTCCTCACGCCGGCCTCCGGGCCGGTGACGTCGCGCGTGGGCTTCATCAACGCGGACGGCGACCGCGGCACCGGCGACACGCTGCGCCTCGTGTCGGGCGGGCGCAGCACGCTGCTCGGTGAGGCGGGCGCAACAGCGCTCAACCCGACCACCGACATCTCCAACTCGACCATCTCGCGCTTCGCCACGAACATCACGACGCGCGCGCCGGCGTACCAGAACACGCTCGGCTTCGACGCCGACCTCTTCGCGACCGTCGACGCGCTCCCGAACCGCGCGACGAGCGCGCAGATCCGCGTGCAGACCTCGACCGAGGAGCTGCTCGCCGGCATCTTCACGTTCGCGACGGACGTCTTCGCGCCGAAGATCGACGCCGAGAAGCAGGCGCGCGACCTGAACGGCGGCACGCTGCAGCCCGGCGACATCCTCGAGTACGTGATCTCCGCGACGAACAGCGGCGGCGATCCGGCCATCGACTCGGTGCTCACCGACGTGCTGCCGGCGGGCGTCGACTACGTGCCGGGCACGCTGCGCCTCGCGGTCACGCCGCTCAGCGACGCGGAGGGTGACGACCCCGGCGAGTACGACGAGGCCGGGCGGCGCGTCGTCGTGCGGCTCGGCGTGGGCGCGACCGCGACCGCGGGCGGCACCGTCGCGCCCGGCACCTCGCTCACCGTGCGCTTCCGCGTCCGGGTGCAGGCGGGCACGGCGCCCGGCACGACGCTGCGCAACCAGGCGACCGTGCGCTACGCGGGTGCCACCATCGGGTCCGGCACGACGTACACGGCCGACACCGACGGCGATCCGATGTCGGGTGGCCCGCAGCCGACGGACTCGATCGTCGCCGGTCTCTGCGGCGACGGAATCCTCACCGCGCCGGAGACGTGCGACGCCGGTGACGCCATCGCAGGTGATGGTTGTGGTGTGACGTGTCGTCGTGAGGTCGCGATCACCGCGCCCGCCGATCGGACGCTCACCAGCGACGCGACCCCGACCATCACGGGCACGGCGGATCCCGGCGCGACGGTGGTCCTCGCGATCGACGGCGCCACGGCCGGGACGGTGCCGGTCGCGCCGGACGGGACGTGGAACTTCACGCCGCGTCTCTCGCTCACGGACGGGATGCACGCCGCGCGCGCGGTCGCGACGGACACCGCGTCCAGCGTGACGGTCGCGGTCGTCGTCTTCTCGGTGGACGCCTCGGTGTCCATCGCGATCCTCACGCCGCGTGACGGCAGCGTCCTCGCGGACGCGACGCCCGACGTGACGGGCACGGCCGACCCCGGCTCGACCGTCTCCATCGCGATCGACGGCGTCGCGCGCGGCGCGACGACGGCCGGCGCGTTCGGCGGCTGGTCGATCCCCGTGACGACGGCGCTCGACGACGGGCTGCACGACCTCGCGGCCGTCGCACTCGACGGCGCGGGCAACCTCGGCACCGACGTCGCGTCGTTCACGGTCGACACGCGCACCACGGTCGCGATCCTCACGCCGCGTGACGGTGAGACGATCGTCGACCCGACGCCGACCGTGCGCGGCAGCGCGGAGCCCGGCGCGACCGTCGTCGTGCGCATCGACGCGGCGGCCATCGGGATGACCACCGCCGACGCGGGCGGCGCGTGGATGCTGACCGCGACGACCGCGCTCGCCGACGGGCCGCACGCCATCGAGGCGCAGGCCAAGGACGCGGTCGGCAACGTCGCGAGCGACCGCGTGGACGTGACCCTGGTCACCGACACCACGACGTTCGTGACGATCGAGCGCCCCCTCGACGGCGCGGTGATCGGCGAGACGCGGCCGCTCCTCGCAGGCACCGCCGAGGCGGGCGCGAGCGTCGCGGTCCGCGTGGACGGGGCGCTCCTCGCGACCGTCTTCGCCGACGCGGGTGGCCTGTGGGCGCTCGTGCCCGCGGCGCCGCTCGCGAACGGCCCGCACACGGTGTCGGTGACGGCGACGGACGCGGTCGACAACACCGCGACCGACACGTCGACCTTCACGATCGACACGCGCCTGCCCCGCCTCACGATCGTCGCGCCGCGCGACGGCTCGACCGTCGCGGAGCGCCGCCCGCCCGTGCGCGGCACCGCGGACCCGGGCGCCTTCGTCCTCGTCACGCTCGACGGCGCCATCGCCGGCACGGCGCGCGCGGACTCGGACGGCTCGTGGGCCGTCGCCCTCCTGACCGACCTCGTGGACGGGCCGCACACCGCGGCGGCGACGACCACCAACGCGCTCGGCTTCACGGCCGATGACGCGACCGACTTCACGGTCGACGCGACGGCGCCCGCCATCGCGATCACGGAGCCGCCCGACGGCGCCGTCCTCGCCGAGGAGCGCCCGACGATCGCGGGCACCGCGGAGGTCGACGCCGACGTCGAGGTGCGCCTCGACGGGGTGCTCGTCGGCAGCACGCGCGTCGGTGCCGACGGCACCTGGTCGGTGACGCCCGCAGCTGCGCTCGCGGAGGGCGTGCACCTCGTGTTCGCGACGGCGCGCGACGCCGGGGGGAGCGTGGCGAGCGACGCCAGCAGCTTCACCCTCGACCGCTCGACCTTCGTCACCATCACCATCCCACGGGATGGCAGCACGATCGTGACGAACCTGCCGACCATCGGCGGCCGCGCCGAGGTCGACGCCTGACGGTCGTCGTGCGCGTCGACGGAGTGGTGGTCGGCGCGGTCGCGGCGGGCCCGGGCGCGCGCTTCAGCGTGACGCTCACCACGCCGCTCATCGCGGGGCTGCACGACGTCGTCGCGACGGCGACGGACCTCGTCGGCAACACGGCGAGCGACGACACGACCTTCATCGTCGACACGACGCTCGGTGACCGCGACGGCGACGGCGTGCCCGACGTCGTCGAGTGCCCGCCCGACGCGATCCCGTGCCCCGACAGCGACGGCGACGGCACGCCCGACATCGACGACCCGGACGACGACGGCGACGGCCTGCTCACGGCCGACGAGCGGCCCGAGGGCGTGGACGTCGACACGGACGGCGACGGCCTGCCCGACTATCTGGACGCGGACGACGACGGCGACGGCGTGCCCACCGCGACCGAGGCGCCCGGCGGCCTCACGCAGGACACCGACCTCGACGGCGTGCCCGATCACCTCGACGGCGACGACGACGGCGACGGCATCCCCACGCTCACCGAGCGCCCGGGCGACATCGACGTCGACACGGACGGCGACGGCCTGCCCGACTACCTGGACGCGGACGACGACGGCGACGGCATCCCCACGGCCCGCGAGCGCGCGGACGGCCTGCGCTTCGGGAACGACGTCGACGACGACGGCCGCCTCAACTGGCTCGACACCGACTCCGACGGCGACGGCATCCCCGATGCGGTCGAGGGCGTCGGCGACTCGGACGGCGACGACGTCCCCAACTACCTCGACCCGGCCGGTGGCGGGATCGTGGACGGCGGCCTCGCGGACGGCAGCGTGTCCGACGGTGGTCTCATGGATGGTGCCATCATGGATGGTGGCATCACGGATGGCGCCATCGACGATGGCGCGGTCGACGGGGGCGGGCCGGATGGCGCGCTCGCGGACGGCAGCGCGGACGCCGAGATCCCGTCGCGCAGCGACATCGCGCTCGTCGGCGGGGCGTGCGGCTGCACGGTGCCGGGCGCGGGCACGGGCCGCGGTGGGCTCGCGCTCCTCGGCCTCGCGGCGCTCTTCGGTCTCGTGCTGCGCCGTGGCCGTCGGCGCGCGGCGGGCGCGGTGCTGTGCGCGGCCGTCGCGGTCGGAGCCCCGGCGGGCGCGGCGGCGCAGGCGGGCGGGTTCGCGCTCGACCAGCTCCGCGCGACCGAGCTCGTCGGGGACGGCCTCGCGGTCTCGCGGCCCACGACGCCGGGGCATCTCGCGCTCGGCGCGCAGCTCCTCGTCGCCTACGCGAACGACCCGCTCGTGGTCGAGGGGCGGGCGGGTGACCCCGACAGCGAGCGCGCGTCGATCGTCGAGCACCAGCTCGTCGGCACCCTCGGCGTCTCGCTCGGGCTCGGTGAGCGCTTCGCGGTGTACGGGCAGCTCCCGGTCTCGCTCTGGATGGACGGCGATCGGTTCGCCGCGGTGCCGGGGACGAGCGCGGTGACGCCCGGCGACCCGGTGGTCGGTGGCCGCATGCGGCTGCTCGGCGACGCGGGGGACCTGCTCGCGCTCGGCGTGCAGGTCGGGCTCTCGCTGCCGCTCGCCGAGGCGGCGCGGTCGGGGCAGGCGTACGTCGGGGATCGCGCCGTCGTGCTGCTGCCCCGGCTGATGGGGGAGCTGCGCTTCGGCGAGCGCGTGCGGCTCGCGCTGAACGTCGGCGCGCGCGTGCGGCGCGACACGGACCTGCAGGGCCTCTCGGTGGGCAGCGAGCTCACGGGCGGCGCGGGTCTCACGGTCGCGCTCATCCCGCGGCGCCTCGAGGTGCTCGGCGAGATGTACGGCGTGACGGGCTTCGATGACGCGTTTTCCCGCGGAAATACGCCCTTCGAGGTGCTGTTCGGCGTGCGCGGGCGCCCGCTCTGCGCGCTCGTGCTCGGGCTCGCCGGGGGCACCGGGATCACGCGCGGCTACGGCGCGCCCGACGTGCGCGGCGTCTTCCAGGCCGGCGTGACGACCGAGCCCTGCGCCGAGCCCGCGCCCGCGGCAGCGCCCGTGGCCGCCGCGCCGCGCGACTCCGACGACGACGGCCTCCCCGATCCGGCCGACGCGTGCCCGACCGACGCGGAGGACATGGACGGCTTCGCCGACGAGGACGGCTGCCCCGACCCGGACAACGACGAAGACCAGGTGCCGGACACGCGTGACGGCGCGCCCAACGACCCCGAGGACCGCGACGGCTTCGAGGACGAGGACGGCGTGCCCGACCCGGACAACGACGCGGACGGCGTCCCCGACCTCCGCGACGGCGCGCCCAACGAGCCCGAGGATCGCGATGGATTCCTCGACGAGGACGGCGTGCCCGACCCCGACAACGACGGCGACGGCCTGCTCGACGGCGACGATCGCTGCCCGCTCGACCCGGGGCCGCGCACTGCGCAGGGCTGCCCCGTGACGATCCGCGTCGACCGCGAGAGCGGGCTGATCGTCATCCTGCAGCGCGTGGAGTTCGAGACGAACGGCGACGTGCTGCTCGCGCCGAGCCTCCCCGTGCTCGAGGAGGTGCGCGGCGTGCTCGCGGCCAACCCGAACCTCGAGCGACTCCGCATCGAAGGCCACACGGACGACCGTGGCCGCGACGCGACCAACCTGGAGCTCTCGCGGCGCCGCGCGGCGACCGTCGTGGGCTGGCTCGTCGGGCACGGCATCGCGCGTGAACGCCTCGAGTCGTGGGGCTGCGGCGAGGTGCACCCGACCGAGTCGAACCGCACAGCGCGCGGCCGGCAGAGCAACCGCCGCGTCGAGTTCCACATCATGGCGGGCGCCCTGCCCGAGGAGCAGGTGCGCAGGCTGCAGGGCTGCGTCGAGACGCCGTGAGCGGGTGGGCGTGACGCGCGCTTGGCGCGCACGCGACGCGTGATAGCGTGGCTCCCGGGTGCGCGACGTGCGTGCCCGGGAGTTTTCGCATGTCGTCGTCGCTGCTTCGCTCGTGTCTCTTCCTCGTCCTCGCGCTGCCGCTCTTCGTGGCGTGCGGCGACGACACCCGCCGTCCCTCCCGTGGCGATGGCGGTGTGCGCGACGGCGCGCCGCCCCCGCCCCCGCCCGGTGATGGCGGCGGCGGCTTCAGCTGCGCGCCGACGCAGGCGGGCTGCTTCGGCAACACCTACTACGTCTGCGGCGCCGACGGCCGCACGCGCACCGGCGAGATCGCCTGCGACAGCGCCTGCGATCCGGGCCTCGGCTGCGTCTTCTGCCGCCCCGGCACGCGCTCCTGCGAGGGCACCGTGTCGCGCGCGTGCCGCGCCGACGGCACCGCCTGGCAGTACGGACGCGACTGCGCGGAGTGGGGCTCCGCGTGCGGCGGCGACGGCTTCTGCGACGACGCGTGCGGGCGCGCCGAATCCGCGAAGTCGAACACCGGCTGCGAGTACTGGCCGACGCCGCTCGCGAACACCGCCGAGCTCGACGCGTCGCTCTTCGACTACCGCGTCGTCGTCGTGAACCCCGGCATGGAGCCCGCCGTCGTCACCATCGCGCGTGGTGGTGTCATGGTGACCTCGCGCACCATCGCGCCGGGCGACCTCGCCGAGATCTCGCTCGACTGGGTCGACGGGCAGTCGTTCAACGTGCCGACCAACCGCTGGTCGAGCTTCGCCGTCGCGAACGGCGCGTACCGGCTCACCTCGACGGCGCCGGTCGCGGTGACGCAGTTCAACCCCTTCGAGTACGAGAGCGGCGGGACGTTCTCCTACACGAACGACGCGACGCTGCTCCTGCCGCAGCACGTGCTCACCGGCGACTACGTGGGCGCGAGCTACGTGCCCCTCTCGCGCACGACGACCAGCCCGATCGGCGGCGGGAGTTCCCTGAAGATCCCCGGCTACCTCGCGGTCGTGGGCGTGACGCCGGCGCCCACCGAGGTGCGGATCGCGCTGAGCGCGAACGTCGCCGCCGACGCGGGCGGCCGCTGGGCGGGGGCGCGTCGCGGCGAGACGATCTCGTTCACGCTCGCGCGCGGCGAGGTGGCGCACGTCGTCGCCGCGGCCCCGCCCGACTGCAACTCCACGCGTCCGAACTACAACAGCGTCGAGGACGACTGCACGCCCTTCGGCTGCTCGCGCTTCGACACCTGCGAGGAGGTCGGCTTCGACCTCACGGGCTCCCGCGTGACCGCGGCCGCGCCCGTCGTCGTGTTCGGCGGGCACGTGTGCGCGTACGTGCCCTACAACGCGCAGGCCTGCGACCACCTCGAGACGCAGCTCGCGCCCATCCAGACGTGGGGCCGCAACTTCGCGAGCATGCCGATGGTCGACCCGGGCAGCCGCGGCCAGAACCTCGTCCGCGTCGTCGCCGCCTTCGACGGCACCACGATCAACGTGAATCCGCCGCAGGGCGGGATCTCGACGGCCACGCTCGCCGCGGGCGATTGGGTCCAGTTCCTCACGGCGAGCCCCTTCGAGGTCACGAGCGACCGGGCCATCCAGGTCGCGCAGTTCCTGCTCGGCCAGAACGTCACCGACCCGCCCGCCGCGCGCGGCGATCCGGGGATGACGGTGCTCGTGCCGCGCGAGCAGTACCGCACCGACTACACCTTCATCACGCCGAGCTCCTACAACGCGAGGCACCGATGGGTCAGTCCTACGTGCTCATCTCACGCCCGCCCGGTCTCGAGGTGATCCTCGACGGCGCCCCCGTCACGACGACGTGGAGCAACGTGGGCGGCCGCGAGCTCGGCATCGTCCCCGTCAACGGCGGCACCCACACGATGCGCGGCGCCGAGGCCTTCGGCATCATCGTCTACGGCCTCGGGCAGTACACGTCGTACGCGTATCCGGGCGGCCTCAACCTCGAGCAGATCACGGTCGTGCTCATCTGAGGCGAACACCGCACCGCGATGGTCCGCGTCGGCCCCGTCGTGAACCGACGCGACGGGGCCGTGATGTGACGGGCCGTGACGTGAGGGGCCGTGACCTGAGGGGGCCGTGACGTGCTTCAGATCTCGAGCAGCAATCCCACCGTGGGATAGATGATGAAGTCGTTGGTCGAGACCCTGCGTGTGGCCTGATCGATGATGTTCACGTCGGCGCCGCCGAGGCCGTACGAGGCGGTCAGCTCGAGCACGATCCAGCCGTAGCGGAAGCCGAGCGCGGCACCCGCCTGCGCGGCGAGGAAGGTCTGCGTGCCGCTCGCGTTGGCGAGCGCCGTCTCCGCGGGCGCGATGAGGCGGAGCGCGACGTCGTACGAGGTGAAGACGAGCTTCGGTCCGACCCAGACGCGCCAGATGTCCGTGCTCCAGCCGAAGAGCAGCGGCACGTCGAGCTCGTAGCGGGTGTAGTCGTCGGCCTTCACGACGTCTTCGGCGAAGCTCGGCAGCGGGATCGCGAAGGCGTAGTAGCCGAGGCCGAGGCCGATGCTGATGGCGAGGCGCCCGTCGCGCGCGGTGCTCGGCGTCGTGAGGTTCACGCGGCTGTCGAGGCGCACGCTGCCCGCGCCGAGGCGCAGGCCGAGATCGACGCGCTCGTGCAGGCCCACGCGCGCCTGCAACTCGGGGTTCACGCTCGGCAGCGCGAGCAGGCCCGCGAGCGTCGCGCCGAAGAGCTCCTCGCGCTCGGCGTCGGTGAGCATCGCGCCATCGGCGGCGCGCTTCGCGACCGTCTCGCCGGCGTCGATCAGGCCCGAGAGGCCGCCCGTCGGCACGCTCACGCCGACGCCGGTCGCGACGCGGACGTGCCCGGCGGGTGTGGTCTCGGCGGGGGTGAGCGTCGAGAGGTTCGTGCCGCAGCCGCCGAGGAGCGCGGTGAGCGCGAGCAGCGAGAGGCCGCGTGTCATCGCGCGAGGTTCGCACACGGGCTGCGCGCCGGTCGAGGGGGGGGGCGGACGCAGGCGCGCACGCGCGCCGCGGCGCGTCGGAAGCTCGGACGCGCGGGGGCTCCGGGCCGGATTTTCTCGCTGTTTCGGGCGCTTGCGACGGGGTCTCACGGGACCTAGGCTCGCGCGGGCGCATGCCGCACATCGACATTCCTCTCTTCGGCACCGTCGTGCTGTGCACGATGATGCTGGCCGCCGGCTACACGCTCATGGCGTCGCTCCTCGCGACGCGCGGCCGCCCGCGCTTCCTCGAGGCCGCGCGCATGGGCACCTTCGCGACCTGCGCGCTCGTCGCGCTCGCGGTGCTCGTGCTCGCGTACGCCTTCCAGACGCACGACTTCCGCATCCGCTATGTGAGCCGCTACTCGGACCGCAGCATGAGCGCGGGCTACCTCGTGACCGCGCTCTGGGGCGGGCAGGACGGCTCGCTGCTCTGGTGGACCTTCCTGCTCTCCGGCTACACGACGGCTTGCACGCTCTGGATGCGCCGCCGCTACGCCGAGCTGCAGCCCTGGGTGCTCGCGACCCTGATGACGATCTTCCTCTTCTTCGGGGTGCTCATGCTCTTCGCGGCGAACCCCTTCGCCGTGAACGCCGCGGGGCCGCCGGTCGACGGCGAGGGGCTCAACCCGCTGCTGCAGAACTACTGGATGGCGATCCACCCGCCGACGCTCTACCTCGGCTTCGTGGGCTGGGCGATCCCCTTCGCCTTCGTGGTCGCCGCGCTCGCGACGGGCCGCCTGCACGACGAGTGGCTGCTCGCGACGCGCCGCTGGGTGCTCTTCGCGTGGCTCGCGCTCGCGGTGGGCAACGTGCTCGGCATGCTCTGGTCCTACGAAGAGCTCGGCTGGGGCGGCTACTGGGCGTGGGATCCCGTCGAGAACGCCGCGTTCATGCCGCTGCTCGTCGGCACCGCCTACGTGCACTCCGTGATGATCCAAGAGCGCCGCGGGATGCTGAAGGTGTGGAACGTCTTCCTGCTGTGCCTGACGTTCTTCATGACGATCTTCGGCACGTTCCTCACGCGCTCGGGGCTCATCGCGAGCGTGCACAGCTTCGCGCGCTCGGACATCGGCATCTACTTCGTCGGCTACATGGCGATCCTGCTCGTCGTCTGCGCGGCGCTCATCGTGTGGCGCCTGCCGAAGCTCAAGGCCGAGAACACGATCGACGCGCTGCTCTCGCGCGAGTTCGCGTTCCTGCTGAACAACTGGATCCTCCTCGGGATGATGGTGTTCGTGCTCGTCGCGACGACCTTCCCGCTGATCAGCGAGGCGCTCCGCGACGAGACGGTCACCGTGGGCCCCGGCTTCTACAACCGCTGGATGGTGCCGCTCGGCCTCGTGCTGCTCTTCCTCACGGGCGTCGGGCCGCTGATCGCGTGGCGCAAGGCGAGCGGGCGCAACCTCGCGCAGGCCTTCGTCGTGCCGACGGCGGTCGCGCTCGTCGCGCTGCTGCTGCACGTCGTCGTCGGCCCGTCGCTCGGCTTCCCGCCCGTCGTCGCGGCGCCCGAGATCTACGACACCTTCACCGGGCGCGTGCTCGCGGCGATGTTCGCGGCGGCGCCCGTGTGCGCGTTCGTCGTGTGCGCGTGGGTGCTCGCCGCGATCTTCCAAGAGTTCTGGCGCGGCACCGCGATGCGCATGCGCAACGCGAAGGAGAACGTCGCCGTCGCGTTCGTCACGCTCGTCGCGCGCGCGCGGCGCCGCTACGGCGGATACGTCGTGCACCTCGCGGTCGTGCTGATGTTCTTCGGCTTCGCGGGCGCGGCGTACGACGTCGAGCAGGAGGCCGCGCTCCGGCCGGGCGAGTCGATGCGCGTCGGCGAGTTCGCCCTGCGCTTCACGCGCAGCCGCTCGGACGCCGACGAGAACAAGCGCATGATCTTCGCGGATCTCGTCGTCTCCGAGGGCGGCGAGACGCTCGGCCGCGTGTCCCCGGCGAAGTTCGTCTACCGCACGCTGCCCGACATGCCGACGACCGAGGTGGCGATCGCCTCGAGCCTCGCGGGCGATCTCTACGTGATCCTCAACTCCGTGAACCCGGAGACGGAGGTCGCCACGTTCAAGGTGATCGTGCGGCCCTTCGTCGGCTGGATCTGGATCGGCGGGCTCCTGATCATCCTCGGCACGGTCATCGCCACGGCGCCCACGCTCGCGGAGCTGCTCGGCGAATCGCGGGCCAGCGCGCGGAGCGGGACCTCGGCGCGCGGGCTCGCGGCGGCGGCGCTGCTGCTCGCGCTCGCCGCGGGCGTGGCGCTCTACGCGGGGCGGGCGCGCGCGCAGGACGGCTCGTCGCTGCACGCGGGGCACGTCGCGCTGCACTCGCAGGTCGAGCGGCAGGTCTTCGAGCGGCTGCTCTGCACCTGCGGCGACTGCCAGCGCCTGCCGCTCACGCTCTGCGCGTGCGGCGACGCGGACTCCCGCCGCGAGGAGGTGCGCGCGCGCATCGACCGCGGCGACACCGTCGCGCAGATCACCGAGGATTACGGCCGGCGCTACGGCGCGAAGGCCATCGCGATCCCCGCGGACCGCGGCCTCGACCGCGCGCTGTGGGCGGTGCCCGTCGTCGCGATCGTGCTCGCGGCGGGCGGCGTCGTGTGGCTCGGCCGGCGCTGGGCGGCGCGCGGCGCGGCGGCGCTCGCGGCGCAGGAGGGCGCGGCGGTGCCCGGTGAGCCCGGCGGGCCGAAGGCGTACGACGAGGCGCTCGAGGACGAGCTGCGCCGGCTCAGGGACTGACGCGACGCCATGCTGCCCATCGTCTTTCTGACCGCGGCCTCGCTCATGCTCGTGCTCGCGCTCTTCGCCTTCTGGCAGAGCGTGCGCGCGCTCTTCGGGCGCGGCGTCGACGAGGTCGCGGCGGCCGTCGGCGGCGACCGCGCCGCGCTGCTCGACGAGAAGGGCGCGCTGCTGCGCGGGCTGAAGGACCTCGAGTTCGAGCGCGCCTTGGGCAAGGTGAGCGAGGCCGATCACGCGCGCCTCGAGGCCTCGTACCGCGCCCGCGCGAAGTCCGTGCTCGCGGAGCTCGACCGCGACCTCGGGCCGTGGCGCGAGAAGGCCGAGCAGCTCGCGCGGACGCGCGTCCCCGCGTCGGGCGGGGCGGGCGCCGCGGCGCAGGCGGACACGGCGCAGGCCGACACGGCGCAGGCGGACACGGCGCAGGCGGACACGGCGCAGGCGGACACGGCGCAGGCCGACACCGCCAAGGACGACGCACCGAAGGACGCTGCGTCGAAGGACGCTGCGCCGAAGAACAACGCCGCGGGCGACGCGTCCGCGAAAGACGCTGCGGCGGGCGGGGGCGCCGCGCGGTTGCGCTGCGCGCGCTGCGGCGCGCTCAACGAGCCCGACGCCGTGTTTTGCAAGAAGTGCGCGGCGCCGCTCGCGTCCCCCGGCGTGTCCGGCGACGCGGAGGGCGGCGCGTGAACGCGCGCAAGTCCATGCGCACGAGCCGTTTTCTGCGGTGTTGGCCACCGCTCGCGCTCGCGCTGACGCTCTCTTTCGCGGGCCCGCTGCGCGCGCAGGATGCGCTGCCGGGGCAGGGCGATCCGCACGCCGGGGTGCCGGGCGCGCCGTCGCGAGAGCGCCAGCTCGCGACCGCCGCACCGAGCCCGGAGGTGCCCGTCGGGAGCATCCGCGTGCGCGTGGTCGAGCCCTCGGGCGCGCCCGTCGCCGGGGCCGAGGTGAACATCGGCACGATGGGCGCGGAGGGACGCCGTGAGCGCGTGCTGCGCCGCACCGACGCGGGCGGCGTCGCGATCTTCGCCGGGCTGCCGACGGGCGCGGTGCAGGCCTACCGCGTGAACCTCCCGCACGAGGGCGCGAACTACGGGTCGAACCCGTTCCGCCTCCCCGAGGATCAGGGCTACGACGTGCAGCTGATCCGCCTGCCGACGACGCGCGATCCAGGCGCCGTGCTCCTCGTGCGCGGCGAGCTCGCGCTCGAGCTGCGTGAGGGGCGCCTGCACGCCTCGCAGCGCGCGCAGCTCATGAACCTCGGGGAAGAGACGTACGTCTTCCCGCCCGAGGGCCTCGCGATCCCCCTGCCCGAGGGCTTCACGGCGCCGCAGACGGAGCCCGTGATGACCGACCAGAAGCTGCTCGGCGACGCGCGCGGATACCGGCTCACGGGCTCGCTGCCCCCGGGCGCGGTGCAACTCTCGTGGGCCTACGACCTCCCGCTCGCGGGTACGTCGCAGACGGTCGAGGTGCCCGTGCCGTTCCGCACGTACCTCTTCCGCGTGCTCAGCGACGCGCCCGAGGGGGCGTCGCTCGCGGTCGAGGCGGTGACGCGCGGGGCGCGCGCCGACGGCACGCCCGTGTCGCGCTTCAGCGCGACGGAGGTCGTCGAGAACGACGGGCGGCGCGTGTTTCTCTCGCAGCTCGAGCGCACCCCCGCAGACCCGCCGCTCATCGCCGTGCGCGCGCGTTTCTCGGGACTCCCGACGCCGGGGCCGCTGCGCTGGATCGCGTCGCTCGGCGCGCTCGTGCTCGCGCTCGCCGGCGGGATCGGGGCCTTCCGCGCCGGGGCCGCGCAGAGCGGCGACGCGCTCGCGTCCCGCAAGGAGGCGTTGCTCGCCGCGCTCGCGTCGCTCGAGTCGCAGCGCGCGGGCGGGCAGGTCGGGCCGCACACCTGGGAGCGCGAGCGCGCGCGCCTCGTCGACGAGCTGGCCGCGACGATTCGCGCGGAGGAGCGGCGCGAGGCGCAGGCGACACGCGCGGCTGCGTCCGGCGCGAAGGCTGTCAGTCCCGCGCAGGGGCGTGCGTCTCGTTGAACTGCCGGCGGGGCGAGCGTATCGTCGCGCCCCTTTCGTCCCCCGCACCCCCTGCCGCAGTCGCCTGCCGCACCCACCCCTGCAACGAGCGAGACGCCCATGGCCGAAGGTCTGAACAAGGTCATCCTGATCGGAAATCTCGGAATGGATCCCGAGCTCAAGTACACGCAGGGCGGGGGCGCCGTGCTGCGGTTGCGCATGGCGACCACCGAGACGTACGTCGACAAGAACAAGCAGCGCCAAGAGCGCGTCGAGTGGCACACGGTCGTCGTGTGGGGCAACCGCGCCGAGGCGCTCAACAAGATCCTCTCGAAGGGCCGCTCCATCGGCGTCGAGGGGCGCCTGCAGACGCGCCAGTGGGAGGACAAGGACGGCGGCAAGCGCTCCACGACGGAGGTCGTCGCCACCAACGTGCTCCTGCTCGGCGGGGGTCGCGGCGAGGGCGGCGGCTCGGGTGCCGGCGGCTCGGGTGCCGGTGGCTCGGGTGGTGGGGGCGGGGGCCGCGGTGAGGGCGGCGGCTACGGCGGCCGCGGCGAGGGCGGCGGCGGCGGCGGCGGCTACGGCGGTCGTGGCGGTGGCGGCGGCGGCGGTGGACGCGGCGGCGGCTCCGGCGGCGGCTCCGGCGGCGGCGCACCCGGTGGCGGCGGTTCGAGCGGCGGCGAGGAGTTCGCCGACGACTTCCCGCCCGACGACTTCGGCGGCGGGGGCGGGGGCGGCGGGGGCGGCGACGACATCCCCTTCTGAGCCCGCGGCGCGCGGAGACGGGTCGGTGTCGTCCGCGCGCGCGGCGCAGGGGTCGGTCGCGGCCGTGAACGGTGTCGCACCGCGCGGCCGCGTGCGGCGTCCGGTTGACGGCGTGCGCAACGTCCATCTGGATGCATCTGCAATTGAATGGCGTTTGGGCGGTGTGGCGCGGGCCGCGTCCTGGCTCGCCTTGTGCGGCGCGCTCGTGCTGGCCGGATGTGGTCGCTCGGGCGGCGAATCGTCGACGGGGCGCGGCGCAGGCGCGAGCGGCGCAGCATCGAGCGCCGCTGGTTCGAGCGCCGCAGGCGCGAGCGGCCCCGGCGCGGATCAGGCCGCGCGCCTCGTCTCGCTCGCGCCGAGCACGACCGAGACCCTCTTCGCGATCGGCGCCGGGCCGGAGGTCGTCGGCGTGAGCCGCTTCTGCGATCACCCCGCGGCGGTCGCGCGGCTGCCGCGCATCGGCGGCTTCAACGACCCGTCGCTCGAGGCCGTGCTCGCGCTGCGGCCCACGCTCGTCACGGGCGCGCGCGGCCCCGCGAACCGCGGCACCGTCGAGCGGCTCTCGGCGCACGGCGTGGCGTCCTACTTCCCCCCCGATGCGTCCCTCGCGGACGTGCGTGCGGCGATTCGCGGGCTCGGCGCGAAGACGCGGCGCGCCGCGGCGGCCGAGGCCGTCGTCGCGCGGATCGATGCGCAGCTCGCGGCGATCGCGGCCGCGCTCGGCGGTGCGCGCCGTCCGCGGGCGCTGCTGGTCTTCGGGCGGCGTCCGTTGTCGGTCGCGGGGCCGGGCACCTTCGCGGATGAGATGCTGCGCGCGGCGGGCGCGGAGAACGTCGTCACGAGCGGCCCGGCGTATCCGACGATCGGCGTCGAGCGGGTGCTCGCGCTCGCGCCGGACGTCATCCTCGAGGCGGGCATGGCCGCAGGCGGCGACGGCGACTTCGACTGGGCGCGCTACCCGGCCATCCCGGCGGTGCGCGACGGGCGCGTGCTGCGCTTCGAAGACGCGCGCGTGCTGCGTCCGGGCCCGCGCGTCGCCGAGGGCGTCGCGGTGCTCGCGCGGCTGCTCCACCCGGCGGCGGTGATCCCGTGAGCGCCGGGCCCGGCAAGGAGCGCGTCGACGTGCTCCTCGTGGCTCGCGGCCTCGCGCCGAGCCGCGAGAAGGCGCGCGCGCTCGTGCTCGCGGGCGTCGTCTACGTGGGCGAGCGCCGCGTCGAGAAGGCCGGCGACACGCTCCCGGCCGACTGCGCGCTCACCGTGCGCGGCCGCGATCACGACTACGTCTCGCGCGGCGGCGTGAAGCTCGCGGGCGCGCTCGATGCCTTCGCACTCGAGGCGCGCGGCCTCGTCTGCGCGGACTTCGGCGCGTCGACGGGCGGCTTCACCGATTGTCTCCTCCGCCGCGGCGCGGCGCGGGTCTACGCGATCGACGTCGGTTACGGGCAGCTGCACGCGAGCCTGCGCAGCGACCCGCGCGTCGTCGTCATGGAGCGCACCAACGCGCGCAATCTCTCGGCGGGCGCGCTGCCCGAGCCGCTCGACCTCGTCGTCATCGACGCGAGCTTCATCTCGCTCGCGAAGCTCCTGCCTGCGGCGCAGGCCCTGCTCCGCGCGGGCGGGCCCGACGCGCCCGGGGGCGAGGTCGTCGCGATGGTGAAGCCCCAGTTCGAGGTCGGCCGCGGCAAGCTCGGCAAGCGCGGCGTCGTCCGCGATCCCGCGGTGCGCGAGGACGCGATCCGCGCCGTCGAGAACGCGGCGCGCGCGCTCGGCCTCGGTGTGCGCGACCGCTGCGACAGCGTGCTCCCCGGGCCGGAGGGCAACGTCGAAGCCTTTCTGCGTCTCGCGTGCGATGCGGCCTCGGTCAGGGAGCCACCAGGGTGATCGGCGCCCGCGGGGAGAGCCGCCAGCGGCTGTCGCGGCGCTCGAGAACGGTGTCGAGGCCCGCCTTGCGGAGGTGGGAGAGCGCGACGTAGACACGGTTCGCGCCCGCCTCGGGGAGGGGCCGCTCTCCGGGCCAGCCGACGGCGAGGATCGCTTGCAGATCGAGCCCGACGCGCACCGTCCGCAGGTCCGTGACGAGGCTCGCGAGGACGCGCCGCAGCGCGCTGCGTGAGCGGAGGACGTGTCGGGAGCCGTCACCTGGCTCGACCCAGCTGCCGTCCTCGGCGATCCAGTGGGTGCCAGCGTGCAGGTCCTCGGCCGCATCGGCGACGTGCTCGCTCGACACGAGCTCCCGCATGGTCGCGGCGAGCAGCGCCTCGTCGGGCTCGACGCCGAGGTGCGCCCACACGCGCTGAAACTCGCGCAGTCCGTCCTTCGGGTGCGGGCGATCATGCGGCAGCGCGCCGAGCACCCGCAGGTTGGCGAAGATCAGGCCGCTCATCACGAGCGCGTCCGCGCGGTCGACCTCGCCGCGGAGCGCAGCGGCGACGCGTGGGTGGAGCGCGACGTATCCGATCAGCGAACGAAGGAACGACGACCCGACCCACGTGTTGCTGCGCGTGTCGGGTGGAGCGCCGGCCGCGACCTCGGGGGCCACGACGCCCTCGACCGACATCCCGCTCGTCGGGTCGACGAACACACCGCGTCCGAGGCCGACGAACTCCCACTGTCCGTCGTCGTCGATGAGGATCGAGCGTGTGGAGATCCCGGGCACGGCTCGGGCCTCGAGGAGTTCATGGAGGCCGGTGATGAACGCCGCCGCGGCGCGGTAGGGAACCTTGCGGCCGAGCGCTGCCGTGCCTTCCAGCGCCGTCGCGAGATCGAGGACCGCGCTGCGAGCGCAGCAGGAGCGCCTCGGCGCCTTCGATCCGGCAGCGGCCGAGCGGCGCGGGGACCCGCGGGTGATCCGCCGCCGCGTGCGCTGCGGCCATCGCTGCGAGCGCCTCCGCGGCTTCCGCGCGCGCGAGGCGCTCGCTCGCGACGATCGCGACGATGCGCTCTCCGCCCGAGGTGCCTGCGTACGTGTGGAAGGGCCCGCGCGCCGAGATGGGGCGGAGATCGTCGGCGCGCAGCGTTCTCGGCACGCCGCGACGCTAGCGCCCGCCTCCTGCCGGGCAAGCAGGGGCGGGCGAGACGTGTCCGGAAGCGCCCGGGCGGGGCGCGCGCTCACTCCGAGCAGGAACTCGACCTCGGAACTCGCGGCGCGGATCTCGCTGCACTGGCAGTAGCAGTCGTCCGACCGCGTCGGGTCGTCGAGCGTGTAGAACGTGCAGTCCACGTCCACGATGTCGCCGTTCGAGTCGGTGTAGACCGTGTCCCCCGCGTCGCAGGCGTCCGCGTTCGCACCATTGCACTCCCCGAACAGGCCGCCGTCCGGGCCCTCGGGCGGGGTGAAGCCGCCGGGTCCGGGCGCGGGCAGCGGGCCCGGCTTGAACGCGCGCACGCACGCGTCTTCCTCGTCGCCGTCGGGCATGTCCGCGCCGCACGAGAACTCGCAGTCCTTGAAGTCCTGCAAGCCGATGTCCGTGCAGTCCTCGACGTCGACGTGCGAGGCGCCAGGACACTCCTGGTCGAGGCAGGCGTCGAGCTGGTTCTGGGTCGCCGACAGACATCGGTGCAGGTTCCACAGGCACGCGATGCCGCCGAATTGGGAGAGGCCGAGCAGCCCGGCGATCGAGGCGCCCGGGGGCGGCGCGGCGGGGCGGGGACCCGACAAAGAGGTCGCAACCCGCGTGCGGTAGTCGATCACCGAGAGGCCGCGCGCGCGGGCGTAGGTTTCGGCCGCCTGGAGGACGACCGTGCGCGGTTCGGCGGCGAGATCGAGCCGCGTGGTACCGACCTGGACGGGCGCGGTGAGCCACGGCCGCCCCACGTTGGCGAGGAGCGCGTCGCTGGCTGCGCCGGGCACGAGCGGGTCGCCGGCGCAGGCGCCGAGCACGACCGTCAACAGGGAGACCGCGATGGGGGACGAGATGAAACGGGACATGAGATGACCTCCGAGCGCCATCCTGTCGGCGGGCATCGCCGCCCGCTCCTTACGCTTTCTTAAACCGCGTCCCGACATGCGTGGTGGGTCGTGGTCGGCGTGCGCCACGACGTGCGGCGGCGCCCGTCGGGGCGCGACGCGCACGATGCTGCGCTCGGTCGGGTCGCTGCGCGCCATCGTGCAGCGGGCCACGTTTCAGGTCCTTGGCAGCCGCTCGCGTCGCGCGCTCCAGCGACCTTGCCGTTGTCGGGCCCCGCCCGGGCTGGCGCGCCGGTCCGCGGCGCATACATCGAGGGATCACGCAGCGTTCCATGTTTTCCAGATTCGGTCATGATCCGCGGCGCGATCGCCCTGCGGCCGCCGCGGCGTTCGGGTATAGAGCGGCCGTGATCCGCGAATCGCCGAGCGGCGTCGGGGCTCCAGGCGTGGCGGGTCTGGGGCGCAGCCTCGGCCTGGCCCACTGCGTCCGCGCGCGTGACGCACTCCGCGCGCGCGGCTTCGTCCTCGTGCTCGGCCTCGCGCTCGGCCTGCTCGCGCCCACGGCCGCGGCGGCGCAGGCGGTGAGCTTCGATGCGGCGATCGGTCTCGCCGCGCGCACGCCTGCGGTCCGCGCTTCGGAGCGTGCGCTCGCCGCGCGGACGAGCGGGGACGCGCGGATCTCAGGCACCACGGAGGCGAGCCGCTTCTACGCGATGCCCGGCGTGCGGGCGTTCACCGCCGAGGATCGCGGCTTCGAGGGGCAGGTGCAGCTGGGGCACAGCTGGAACCTCGCGGGGCTGGCCGGCTCGCAGCGCCGCACGGCGGTCGAGGAGCGGCGGGCGCGGGCGGCGGAGGGGCGCGCGGCGGCGCTCTCGCATCGCCTGCTCGCGGCGCGCGCGTGGATGTCGCTGCGCGAAGCGGAGGCGCACCTCGGCACGGCGCGCGAGGCGCTCGGTCTCGCGGAGCGCTCCCTCGAGCGAACGGAGCGCGCGGCGTCGGTGGGGCTCGCGACCCGCGCGGACGTCGCCGAGGCGCGCGCCTACGTCTCCGAGGCGCGCGCGGACGTGCTCGGCGTGCAGGGCGAGCTGGTCGACGCGCAGGTGGATCTCGGCGCCGCGCTCGGGAGCGCCGACGTCGAGCGCCTCGCGACGGAGGGGGCGCTGCCGGTGCCGCCGCTGCCTGCGCCGGAGGAGATCGAGCGCGTGCTGCGCGACGTCTCCGGCACGCCGGAGGTCGTCGCCGCGCGCCTGCGCGTGCTCGCGAGCCGTGCGCGCGAGGTCGAGGTCGCCGCGGCCCGCGGCGCGCGCTTCGATGCGGACGTCATCGCGTACCGCGAGTCGCCCGCGGGGCTGCTGCTCTTCGGGCAGCTCGGCGTGAGCGTGCCGCTCGCCGATCTCGCGGCGCGCGAGCGCGCGCTCGTGCGGGAGGAGACGGAGCTGCGCGCGGGACACGCGGAGGAGGCGGCGCTCGCCTGGCAGCGCGAGGCGCACCGCGTCGCGCACGAGGTCGAGCACACGGCGGCCGTCGCCGAAAGCTTCCGTCGCGAGCGCGTGCCCTCGCTCGAGGCGCTGCTCGCGGCGCGGGAGCGACAGCTCGCGGCGGGAGAGACGACGGTGCTCGTGCTGCTCGACACGACGCAGCGCGTGGTCGAGGCGCGCGCCGCGCTCACGCGGGCCGACACCGAGCACGCCTGGGCTGCGGTGCGTGCGTGGCTGCTGCTCGCGGTGAGGGGGACCCATGCGGAGTGAGCGTCGCTGGACATCGGGGCGCGCGGCCTGCGCGCTCGCCGTGGCGCTCGCGCTCGGCGGCTGCAGCGGCGGCGCGCCCGCGGAGTCGGCGGGCCGACGAGGCCGAGGCGCCTGCGACGCGCGAGCCGCGCTGGACGGACGTCGTCGCGCCCTCGGATCTCGCGCTGCTCGAGGCGCCGGCGCACGTCGTGCCCGCGCCGGGCTCCGAGGCGCACGTCGCGCCTTCGCACCCGGCGCGCGTGCTGCGCGTGCACGTGCGCGCGGGCGATCACGTCGAGGTGGGCGCGCCCATCGTCGACGTCGTCATGCCCGCGGTGCTCGAGGCCGCCGCGCGCTGGGCGTCGGTGGCCCCGCGCCGCACGTTGCGCGCGCAGCGGCGCACCGAGCTCGAGTCCCTGCAGCAGGAGGGGCTCGTCGATCGGGCGCGCGTCTTCGAGCAGGACACGGAGCTCGCGACGCTCGACGCGGAGCAGGCGCAGGCGCTCGCGACGCTGCGCGCGGCCTCACTCTCGCCGTCCGATGGCGCGCGCGTGCTGCGGCAGGGCTTCGTGACGCTGACGGCGCCCATCGCCGGCACGGTGCGCGACGTGTCCGCGTCGATCGGCGAGGTCCGTGAGCCGCAGGGCGCGCCGCTCGCGTCGCTCGTCGCGCTCGCGCCCGCGCGCGTCGAGGCGCGGCTCGCGCAGCCGCTGCCCGTGGGCGCAGACGCTCGCGTTCGTGGGGCTCGATGGGTCGCGCACCGCCCTCGACGCGCAGACGCTCGCCGAGACGATCGACCCGCGCGACGGGATGCGTGTCGTGTGGCTCGAGCCCGTCGCGGGGGCCGCGCCGCTGGTCGGCGGGCTGCACGGCAGCGTGCGCGCGTCGCTCGCGGGGGCGGGCGTCGTCGAGGTCGACGCGCAGGCGCTCGCGCTCGAGGGGGGGCGCGTCTACGTCGAACGTCGTGGGCGCGAGGGCGCACCCGCGCGCATCGAGGTCGTGGTGCTCACGGCCTCCGCCACGCGCGCGATCGTGCGCGGGCCGCTCGCGCCCGGCGAGCGCGTGTCGCTCGATCCGCAGCGCGTGATGGGGGAAGAGGAGTGATCGAACGCCTCGCGCGCGCCTCCGTCGAGCATCGCGTCGCCGTGCTCGCGACGGTGCTCGTCCTCGCGGTCGCGGCGGCGATCGTCGGCCGCGAGCTGCGCTTCGACGCGCTGCCCGACGTCACCGGTGCGCAGGTCGTGGTGCTCACGCGCGCGCCCGGCCTCACCCCCGAGGAGGTCGAGCGTCTCGTCACGCGCCCCGTGGAGGTGAGCCTCGGCGGCCTGCCCGGCGCGACCGCCCAGCGCAGCCTCTCGCGCTACGGCATCTCCGCCGTCACGGTCGTCTTCGAGCGCGACTACGACCTCGTGCGCGCGCGCCAGCTCGTCGGCGAGCGCCTCGCGTCGGTCGGCGGCGTGCTCCCGCCGGGCGTCGATCCGCCGGAGCTCGGCCCGATGAGCGGCGGCCTCGGCGAGATCTTCCAGTTCGTGATCGGCTCGCGCACGCGCCCGCCCACCGAGCTGCTCGAGCTGGTCGAGCAGCGCCTCGCGCCGCTGCTGCGCTCGGTCGGCGGCGTCGTCGAGGTCAACCCGTGGGGCGGCGCGCGGCGCACGCTCGACGTCGTCGGCGACCCGCACGCGATGGCGCGTCGTGGGGTCACGCTCCGCGCGCTCGCGGAGGCGACGGAGCGCGCGGTGGGCTCGGCGCCGGGCGCGAGCCTCCCGGCGGGACCGAGCCACGTGCTGCTCCGCGGCCGCGCGCAGCCCGTGCGACCGGCGGAGCTCGGCGCCGCGCTCCTGCGGGGGCGCGACGGCGTGTGGGCGCGGCTCTCGGACGTCGCGCGCGTCGAGGAGGGCGCCGCCCCGCGCATCGGCGCGGGCACGTCCAACGCACGCGGCGAGGTCGTCTACGTGATGTGCCAGATGCTCACGGGCGCGAACGCGCTCGAGGTGATGGCGCGCATCCACGCGGCGCTGCCTTCGGTGCGGCGCAGCCTGCCCGCGGACGTCACGCTCGACGTCACCTACGACCGCAGCGACCTCGTCCACGCCACGCTGCGCACCGTCGGACGCAGCCTGATCGAAGGCGGCGTGCTCGTCGCGCTCGTGCTCTTCGCGATGCTCGGGAGTGTCCGCGCGGGCAGCCTCGTCGCGAGCGTGATCCCGCTCTCGATGCTCGGCGCCGTCGTGTGGATGGTCGCGCTCGGCGTGCCCGGCAACCTCATGAGCCTCGGCGCGCTCGACTTCGGGCTGCTCGTCGACGGCGCGGTCGTGGTCGTCGAGACGACCTTCCACGCGCTCGCGCACCGCCGCGCGCACGGGGACCAGCCCGGCCCCGCCGAGGTGCGCGAGACGATCGCGCAGACCACCGCGCAGGTCGCGCGCCCCGTGTTTTACGCGGTCGCGATCATCGGGCTCGTCTACGTGCCGGTCGTCACGCTCGGCGGCGTCGAGGGCGTGATGTTCCGCCCGATGGCGCTCACCGTGCTCTTCGCGCTCTCGACCGCGCTGCTGCTCAGCCTGACCTTCGTGCCGGCGGCGCTCGCGACCTTCGTGCGCTTCGAGGACGTCCCCGTCCGCGACCCGATCCTCGTGCGCGCGGCCGACGCGCTCTACCGCCGCGTCCTGCCGCGCACGCAGCCGCGCCCGCGTCTGCTCCTCGCGCTCGTGGTCGCGGGCATGGTGGGCGGCGCGCTGCTCTTCGCGCGGTCGGGCACGGAGTTCATCCCGACGCTCGACGAGGGCGACCTCGTCGTGCAGACGACCAGCCACGCGGACGTCTCGCTCGAGGCGCAGGTCGCGCGCGCCGCGGGCATCGAGCGCGCGCTGCTCGGCGTGCCGGAGGTCATCCGCGCGAGCCACCGCATCGGCAGCCCGACCGTCGCGACCGACATCATGGGCATCGAGCAGTCGGACCTCTTCCTCTCGATGCGCCCGCGCGGCGCGTGGCGCGCCGGGCTCACGCACGACGCGCTCATCGAGGAGCTCGACGCCGCGATCCATGGCGTCGATCCGAGCCTCGAAACCAGCTTCACGCACCCGATCCAGATGCGCTTCAACGAGCTGCTCGGCGGCACGACGAGCGACGTGAGCCTCGCGATCCAGGGCCCCGAGCTCGACACGCTGCAGCGCCTCGGCGAGGCCTCCGCCGCGCTGCTGCGTCGCGTGCCGGGGGCGGTCGACGTGCGCGTCACCTCGCCGCCGTCGGTGCCGGTGCTCGACGTCGTCCCGCGGGCGCTCGACGCCGCGCAGGTCGGGCTCGACGACCGCGACGTGCTCGACGTCGTCGCCGCGCAGCGCACCGGGATCACCGTCGGCGTGACGAGCGACGGGCCCGTCCGCGTCCCCGTGCGCGTGCGGCTCTCGGGGACGACGAGCGCGTTCGACCTCGCGCGCGCGCCCGTCCCGACGGAGGCGGGCGGCGTCGTGCCGCTCTCGCGCGTCGCCGACGTGACGACGGTGCAAACGCCGGCCCTCGTCGACCACGCGCAGGGCGAGCGCCGCATCGTGATCGCGTTCAACGTGCGCGGCCGCGACCTCGGCTCCGTCGTCGCCGAGGCGCAGTCGCGCTTCGACCGTGAGGTCCAGCTGCCGCCGGGTTATCTGCCGCGCTGGGGCGGACAATACGAGAACCTCGAGCAGGCGCGGCTCCGGCTGCTGCTCGTCGTGCCCATCGTGCTCTTCGCGGTGCTCGTGCTGCTCTACCGCGCGCTCGGCCGCTGGCGCAGCGCGCTGCTCGTGTTCGCCAACGTGCCCTTCGCGGCGCTCGGCGGGGTCGCGCTGCTCTGGCTGCGCGGCCTGCCGATCTCGATCTCCGCGGCCATCGGCTTCATCGCGCTCTCGGGCATCGCCGTGATGAACGGCGTCGTGCTCGTCTCGCGCGTGCACGCCGAGGAGGAGGCCGGCGCGACGCCCGCGGAGGCCGCCGTACGTGCCGCGCAGAGCCGCCTGCGCCCCGTGTTGATGACCGCGCTCGTCGCAGGGCTCGGCTTCGTCCCGATGATGGTCGCGCGCGGCGTCGGCGCCGAGGTGCAGGCGCCGCTCGCGACCGTGGTCGTCGGCGGCCTCGTCACCTCCACGCTGCTCACGCTCGTCGTGCTTCCGGCCGTCTACGCGCGCGTCGCGGGCGTCCGCCGCGCCGCGCCTCCCGCTGAGCCTGCGGCGCACTGAGCGCGCCTCAGCGCGGCACGCACACGACGCCGGGATCGCACTCGGGCTCGAAGTCTCCGCGCACCTCGCAGCGAAATCCCTCGCTGCATCCGCAGTGATTGCCGAACACGCAGAACGCGTCCGCGTCGCCGCGCGCCGTGCAGTCGATGGGCACGAGCCCCTGATCGGGCGCGCCGCAACTCGTTGGGATCTGCCCGACGAGAAACGGATCGATCGCGGCGTCGCGTGCGGTCACCGGGCCGTCGGCGCGTCCATCCGTGGGCATGCGCGCGTCCGCGGTCGCGGCGTCGGTGGGCGTGCGCACGCGTGAGGCCGGGCACCCAGCGAGGAGGAGCGCGCCGAGCCAAAGCGCTCGGGACAGTCGCGCGCGGGACGGTCGCGCATCGGCCAGTCTCGCATCGGCCAGTCGCGCACCGGTCAACATCGCGGCGCGGCGTGTCGGGGGGGGCGTGGCATCGCGGGCGACGCTAACACGCGCGGTCGTACCAGCACCCGGCCGTGGGCCGGGCGAACCCGCGCTCGCCCACGGCTGTCGGGTGGCGCCGCGCGCCGATCCGTGGCGCGCGGATGCGGGGTCGTTCAGCGGCTCCGCGGCGCGCGGAGCTGGAGGCGCAGCGGGACCTCGTCGCGGATGAGGTCGTCGGGCATGCCGGGGTAGATGATGCCGAAGTCGCGGCGGTTGAGCGTGAACTCCGCGCGGGCCTCGACGGCGTCGTCGGCGACGCGGATCGTCGCGGGGAAGGCGACGGACTTGGTCACGCCGTGGAGCGTGAGGTTGCCGGTGACCGTGTGCGTCGCGCCGGGCGCCGTCGCGGGGACGATGGCGCTCGAGGCGAAGGTCGCGCGCGCGAACTGCGCGGCGTCGAAGAGGTCGGGGCTCAGCAGGTGCCCGCGCAGCCGCTCCGGCTCGATCGCGAGGGACGCCATGTCGATGTCGACGGAGACGGAGCTGCCCTCGGCCTTGCCGCCGACGAGCCCGACCGTCGCCGTGAAGCGGGTGAACGTGCCGTCGTGGCTGCCCGTCAGCTTGCTGCCGGT
This sequence comes from Polyangiales bacterium, assembly GCA_964202905.1. Classification (GTDB taxonomy): domain Bacteria; phylum Myxococcota_A; class Polyangia; order Polyangiales; family JADJQN01; genus CAIUAC01. The sequence goes on along the minus strand of CAXNJO010000005.1, from coordinate 364,810 downwards.
GAACCCGACCGACGACGCCGCGGGGTCGGCCTGCAGCGTCTCGACGCCCGATGGGGCGGCGGCAGCGGGCGCTTCGGCCGTCGGTACCGCGGGTGCAGGCGGCGTGGGCGCGGTGGCGGGGCCGGTGGACGCGGCGGGAGCGGTCGACTCGCTGCCACATGCGCCGAGGAGGGCGGCGACGACGAGCGTGACGGAGGCGACGTGGCGAGGACGGGAGTGGAGACGCATGCGGGACCTCGGGCGCGGCGGGGGTGGGAGACGAATCAGCGGCGCGGGGCCCTGCGCGTCGCCGCGTGGCGCCAATCGTGGACGCAGCGGACGCGCGTCGGTAGAGCCGACAACGTCATGTTTCCGGCGCCGCAACGTTGGAACGAGCGGACGCCACACGCTGCCCCGCGTGTGGTGCACGGCGCCGCGAATCCCGCGGTTAAACGCGAACCAGAGAGGTTTCTCAGGCTGCAACGATGAGCCCGGCCGTCGTCCTGGCGTGCCCGTGACGGCCGACACGACGGTCGCGCTCGCTGGTCGTCGCGCGACGTCCGACCGCTGCGCGCGTGGTTCCCGAGCGTGGATTCGAACCACGATTCATGGCTTCAAAGGCCACTGTCCTGCCCTTAGACGACTCGGGAAAACGCCGCGAGACTAGCCGACGATGCCGGTGCGGGCACGTCGCCGCCGCACGCGACGCGAACGTCGGGCGCGCCCGCGCCCTCAACCTTTCGGGACCGGCTTGAGACCGACCTTGCCGTCCTTCAGCACGACCTCGAAATCCACGGGTTTGCCGTACTTCTCTCGCATCTTCGGGGCGACGTCGCGGAGGTTCTTCGCGACGGCGTCGAAGGAGACGCTCGGCTCGTTGTTCTTGCGGCGCGCTTCGGCGTAGCGGTCGTAGACGCGGCGGAGCTCCTGGTCGTTCAGCGATTCGGCGCGCGGCGGGGCCGCGGGGGCGGGCGGCGGCGCAGCGGGGCGGTGCAGCGGGCGGCGGCGCAGCGAGTGCGCGCTGGCGGCGCAAGCGGTGTCGCGCCGGCGTCGGCCTGCGGTGCGCGCACGGTGCCGCGGCGCGGTGCTCGGGCGCGAGACGGTCGCCACCACGCGCGCGCGGCTGCGGGCTGCGCGGCTGCGGGCTGCGCGGGGCCGGCGGCGGCGCAGCGCCTGCGCGGGCTGGCACGCGCGCGCGGCGCGGATGAGCCCGGCGGGGACCCCCGGCACGGCGAGCGGCGGCGCCGGTGGCAGCTGCGTGGGCGCGCCGGGCGCGCGCGTCGCCGACCGCGCGAAGGGCGAGACGAGCCGGGGCGCGGCGGGGGGGCCGACCGGCGTCGCGGGCGGCGGCGCGATGGGCGACATCACGGGGCGCTGCGCGGGCGGCAGCGTGACCTCGACGGGCACCAGCGGCGCTTTCGGGATCGTCGAGCTCGTGAGCGGATCGGCGCCGAAACCCAGCCCGTCCTCGATCGCATCGACCTCGACCTCGATGTCGAACGCGTGCTCGGCCGTGGTGCGCTTGCGGCTGCCGCGCGAGGCGAGCATCGCGTTGCGCGCCTTCAGCAGATCGCGGCGGTACGTGCCCTCCTCGATCTGCCGGGCGATGCGGCCCCAGTAGGTCTGCAGCGTCGTGTAGCGCATCACGAACTGCTGGAAGCGGAAGCGCAGCGCGGTGTTGCGCGGCTGCTCCTTGCGAAGGAGCGCGACGCGGCGCTCGAGCTCCTTGCGCGCGATGGTCGGCTCGAGCCGCTCCATCCCCTGGAACCACTGCTCGTAGAGCACCTTCAGGCGGTCGAGCTTCGTGTCGACGTCATTGAGCAGGGTCTCGAACTCGACGGCGTCCACGGTGCGTTACCCTCTCAGAGGGGGGTGATCCGCAGGTTGTCGAACCAGAGGTCCGACTCCCAGTTGTTGAACGCGAAGTGGTCGTGTCCGCGCCCTGCGAGGGGGTTCGAATCGTCGAGGGTCGCGAGCTGGTGGTCGTCGGCCCACGCCGTGATCACCGAGCCCCGCCGCTCGACCTTGAGGTGGTACGTGCGCCCGCGGACGACGGGCCAGCGCGGCCCGACGGCGCGGTCCTGCGCGTGCTCGTCCAGGCGCGCGATGAGGTTCGTCGAGTTGTTCCAGCCGCCGAAGATCACGACGTAGCTGGTCGCGGTGTAGCTGTCCGTCGTCGCGCGCGACTCGCCGTCGCCGAAGACCTCGAGCTTGATGTCGCCCGCGTCCGACTCGGAGCGCACGTCGACCTCGACGCGCACGTCGCGCGGGAGCGCGCGCCGCAGCCAGAGCGGCTTGTTGCGCGCGCCGCGGATGTGGAGCTTGCCGTCCTCGATCGCGTACGAGCCGCCGGTGTTTTGCCAGAGCTCGCCGAGCTCGCGGCGCTCGAAGTCGTCCGTGAAGGGACCGGGGCCGATCGCCGGATCGCCCTGCGGGACGCACGCCGCGGCCCCGAGCGAGACGAGGGCTGCGCCGAAGGCGACGAGAGGCGGGAGCGGGGCAGGCGAACGCGCACGCACGCCGCCACGGTAGCAAATCGCGCGGCCTCCGCGCAGCAGAACGTGTGGGCGCCGTCAGCGCGCGACGGCGGCGAGCGCGGCGGGGGCCTGCCGCATGGCCCCGCGGACCGCGCCCTCGAGCGCCTGCTCGGCGAGGCGGCGCTCCTGTTCGGGGCGTGCGCCGCGTGGGGCGTCGCTGCCCGTCGCCGCGCCGCTCAGCGCGCCGCGCATGTTGCGGCTCGGCTCGTCGAGGATCACGAGGCTCACCTCGCAGCGCACCGAGAGCGCGCTCGCCTGGGCGCGCCGCTCGACGCGCGCGAGGTTTCCGTCGAGCCGCACGCGGGGCAGACGGCGCCGCGCGATCTCGCGCTCGGCGCGCTCGTCGGGGGCGCCGATCACGGCCACGCCCCGCAGCAAGCGGAGGTTGCGCTCGACCTCGCTGCGGAGCTTCTGCGCGAGCGCCTCCCCCGCGAAGCCCGAGCGGTTGTTCATCTCGCCGACGGTCACGACGTAGCGCGCCTCGCGCCAGTCGAACGCCGTCGCGGCGGGGATCACGGAGACCGCGGCGTACGCGCCGACGCCCGCGGCGGGCGCCAGCAGGGGCGGCGTCGCGGGCGCGGGGCGGCCTGCGGCCTCGACGCTGCGGAGCGCGCGCTCGACCTGCATGCGCACCGACGCGGAGGAGTCGCGCGCGGCGCGCCGCAGGGCAGGGAGTGTGGACGCGTCGCCGAGGCGACCGAGCGCGGTCGCCGCCGCCGCGCGCACGGCGGGGTTCGCGTCGCCGAGCGCGCGGGTGAGCGGCGCGCCGAACGCCGCGTCGCGCGTGTTGCCCATCGCGAACGCGGCCTGCACGCGCACGCGGAAGTCGCGCTCCTTGTCGTCGAGCAGCCGTTGCAGCGCGGCGCGGTCCTGCGCGGCGCCCGCGTCCGGCCCGCACACGGCGGACGCGGCGCCGAGGGCGCAGGCGATGACGATCAGGGCGAGCCGGGCAGGGCGGGGGCGCGATGACATTTCCTGCACCCATCGGGGCGACGCGAAGCAGCAGCGCACCCTGTCGGTGAGCTTACGCGGAGCAGGTGGCCCCCGGTCAATGGGAGATCCACGCCGCGTCAGGGCGCGGGCAACGAAGACAGCGACGGGGTGGGAGAGACGACGACCTGTACGCCGCGCAACGTCGGGTCGACGACGACGCGCAGCGCGCCGACGTCGAGGTCGCGCGCGCGGAGCGCACCGAGCAGCGCCGCCCCGCGGGCCTCGGCGCCGGGCGCGAGCGCGATCTGCCAGCGCGGCTGCGCGACGAGCCACCCGCGGAGCACGCGCGCGAGCTGGTCGAGCGCGGGGCCGGCCGCCGCGCCCAGCACCCCGCCGCGGCCGAACGCGAGCGCGCCGACGAGCCGCGCGTCGCCGTTCGCGGGCGCGCCGCTCGCACGCCACAGCGCGCGTCCGCCGCGATCGGCGCAGCCGTCGTCGTCGTCGACGCCGTTGACGGTCTCAGCCTCCAGCGGGCATGCGTCGCGCGCGTCGGGCACGCCGTCCAGGTCGTCGTCGGGGTCGGGGCAGCCGTCGTCGTCCGCGCGGCCGTCGCGGTCCTCGGCGACGCGCGGGCAGCGATCGTCGGCATCCCGGACGCCGTCGTCGTCGTCGTCGGGGTCGGGGCAGCCGTCGTCGTCGGCGAAGCCGTCGCGGTCCTCCGCCTGCGCGGGGCAGCGATCGCGCGCGTCGGGCACGGCGTCGCCGTCGTTGTCGGGGTCCGGGCAACCGTCGTCGTCCGCGTGTCCGTCCGCGTCCTCCGCGGCGTTCGGGCACGCGTCGCGCGCGTCCTCGAGGCCGTCGCCGTCCGCGTCGCGCACCGGGTCCGTGCAGCCGTCCTCGTCGTCGTCGCGGCCCTCTTCTGCCGTCTCGCGCGGGCAGAGGTCGTCGGGGTCGAGCACCATGTCGGCGTCGTCGTCGGGGTCGGGGCAGCCGTCCTCGTCTTCGAAACCGTCGCGGTCCTCGGCGAGCGGCGGGCACGCGTCGCGGTCGTCGGGGATGCGATCGCCGTCGCGGTCGTGGGTGCGCGGAGACCACGCGAGGCCGAGCGTCGAGCGCACGCCGGGCGTGCCCACGCCGCGCGTGAGCCCGAGCGACACCGCGCCGGTGAGCGCGAGATCGCCGAGCGCGAGCCGCGAGCCGAGCGCGAGCTCTGCCCACGTCGTCGCGGCCCCGAACGGCGCGGCCGTGTCCGTCGCCGAGCGGAACTCGAGGAGGCCCGAGAAGTCGCGGAGCACGGGGATGGGCAGCTTCAGCGCGAGGCCGAACTCGACCTCCGAGCCGAAGCGCGCGTCGAGCAGCCCGCGCGGCTCGAAGCGGTGCCGGACGCCGAGCACGGCGCCGAGCCCCGCGCCGAGCACGTGAAAATCCGCGAGCAGCTGCGCCGCGAGGCGCACCGCCCCCTCGCCGAGAAAGGCGTCCTTCTGCCCCGCCGGGAGCCAGCCGATGATCTGCAGCGCGAGGCCCGGCCCCTCGTGCCGCTCGCGGGCCACGTCGGCGCCCTCGCCGAGGAGCCGCACGCGCGCGGTGAGCCGCGGGTCGCCCGCCGCGACGGAAGGCAGAGACCGACCATCGAGCGCGCGGCCATCGGTCGACTGCCACAGCACGAGCGGCGCTGCGACGCCGAGCGCGACGCGCGCGCCGACACCGACCTGCAGCGCGACGTCTGCGGACAAGCGATCTCCGACGATCGGCACGTCGCGCCCGTCGGCCGTCCGCACCACGAGCGGCCGCCACGCATGGTCGAGCGTGAGCGTCGCGTCCGCGAGGCCCGCGCCCGGCGTGCCGGTGCCCTGGATCCCGAGGAAGCCGCGCGCGTCGAGCGCTGGCACGGTGCGCGAGAGATCGAGCGCGCGCTCCTGCGCGTGCGCGCCGACGCCGGCCTGCAGCCACGCAGCGAGGGTCGCGAGCGCGGCCCACGCGAAGCGCGCGGCGACGCGGCGCGGGGAGGCGGGCGGGGAGGCGCGGCGGTCGCGCGCGGGCGGGGCGGTGGGCGGGGTCGGCGTCACGCGCGCGAGCGTACCAGCGCGCGCGGCCTCGGTGCCCGGCGCCGCACGCGGGCGCGCGATCAGCCGAGCACGGGCAGGCGCCGCGCAGCCGGGAGCGTCTTGCCCGCGGCGCCGTCGCGGGGGGCGCGCACGGCCTCTTCGCCCTCGCGCGCGAGCGGCAGGCCGAGCTGCTCCCAGAGCCCCGTGTCGAGCAGGTGCGTGGCCTTCACGTTGCCGAGCGCGGCCAGCATCGACTCGCGCGCGCGGGGCGCGAGGCGCTCCATCTCGCCGAGCAGCTGCTTGACCTGCTTGCGCATGAGGTTCTCCTGCGAGCCGCAGAGATCGCAGGGCAGGATCGGGAAGGCGAGCGCCTCGGCGAGCGCCGCGATGCGTGCCTCGGCGCAGTAGATGAGCGGGCGGATGACGACGTTGCGGCCGTCGTCGCTGCGCAGTTTCGGCGGCATCGCCTTGAGCGAGCCGGTGAACATCAGGTTCAGCAGCAGCGTCTCGAGCGCGTCGTCGCGGTGGTGGCCAAGCGCGATCTTCGTGCAGCCGAGCGCCTGCGCCGCGTTGTAGAGCACGCCGCGCCGCAGCCGCGAGCAGAGCGAGCAGTACGTCGCGCCGGGCGCGATCTTGTCGGTGACGATCGAGTACGTGTCCTCGCGCAGGATGCGGTAGGTGTGGCCGCCGTCGCGCAGCCAGCCCTCGAGCGGCGCGCCGTCGTAGCCGGGGTGCCCTTGATCGAGGTGCACCGCGACGAGCTCGAAGCGCACGGGTGCGCGTCGCCGCGCACGCTCGAGCAGGTGCAGCAGCGTGTAGCTGTCCTTGCCGCCCGAGACGCACACCATCACGCGGTCGCCCTCGCTGATCAGGTCGAAGTCCGCGATCGCGCGGCCGAGGTCACGGGAGAGGTCGCGCTCGAGCAGCTCCAAGGGCGTCATCGGCGCTCCTCTTAGCAGCTTCGCGTGACGGTGGCCGCGCGGCCTGGGGGGCCGCCGTGCGCGCCCGAGGGCGACGGGTCCGCATCGTCGCTGGGTCGCGCGACACCACACCGCGCGCGACGTCGGCGTGTCCGGCGTCTTCGTCGAGGTCGAGCGCCCACCGAAGCCGGGCGCCGCGCCCCTGCTGGCGCTCTCGGCGCTGCTCGCCGCAGGCCACGTCGTCGACGCCGAGTGACGGCGCGGGGCGCACAGCGCGCGGCGCGTACGACGCGCGCTGCCTTGCCGCGAGGGGAACGCGTCGGCATGCTCGCGGGATGCTGAAGCGCTTCGGCGTCGGGTGGCTGAAGGGCCTCGTCGTGGGGGGCGTCGTCGGTGCGGGCCTGCACTTCGGGCTGGGCTGGACGACGGTCGAGCCTCTGCTCGGCTACCTCGTCGCGATGGCGACGGCCGCGAGCGCCGCGGTGCTCGCCGGGCGCCCGCCCTGGCGTGAGGGCGCGTGGATCGAGGCGTCGCTGAAGGGCGTCGTCGGCGTCGGGCTCGGCGCGCTCTTCGCGTACCTCGCGGGTCGCTTCGCGGCGTTCGCGTGGCCGTTCGCGATTCCCGGCGTCGACCCGGCCGCGCGCTGGTCGAGCCTGCCGCTCGTCTTCGCGCCGCTCGTCGGCGCGCTCGTCGGCGCGCTCGTGGAGCTCGACAACACGGGCTCCGAGGGCAAGTCGCCCCCGGCGCGCGGCCCCGGCGCACCGCGGGTTCGCGCCCGCGCCGACGAGGCGGAAGACGCGGAGATCGAAGAGCCCGCCGCCCCCCGGAAGCAAGGCACCTGAACCCCACCGCGCTCGTCACGGCGCGGCGGATTCAGCTCTGATTTCAGCGCTTTGAGCGACTATCGGACGTCTTCGATCGCCGCCACGCGGTACGAGACGCCGTCCGCGGTGGGCGCGAGCTGCACGACGACCTGCACCGCCGCGCGGATCAGCGCGTGGGCGCCGGCGGCCTGCGCGCGCCCGTCGAGGCAGGCGAGCAACTCGAGGTGGCGGAGCGCGTCGTCCGGCGAGGACGCGTGCACGCCCGCGAGCACACGCCCGCGACGTGCCGCCATCGCGACGAGCACGTCGTAGGCCTCGGCGCCGCGGACGTCGTCGACGACGAGCCGATCGGGACGCAGCCGCTCGGCTTCGCGCAACACGTCGCGCAGCGTGACCGTCGAGCCCGCGCCGCCCGCCTGCAGCACGATCGCGTGCTCGTGGTCGACCGCGAGCCCGGCGACGTCCTCGACGACGACGAGGCGCTCCTGCGGCCCGATCAGCCCGGCGAGCGCACCGAGCAGCTGCGTCACGCCGCCGGGGCCGCTCACGAGCACGCTGCGCCGCGCGGCGATCGCGGCGCGGAGCCGCTCGAACTCCGCCGCGCCGAGCACGCCGCGCTCGACGAGCGCCGCTGCGCTCACGGGGCGACGGTCGATGCGCGTGAGCGAGAGCAGCGCGCCCTGCGCGACCACGGGCGCGCCGACGATGTGTGCGCTCCACGCGTCGCCGACGCGCGCCTCGGACACCGGGCGCGACGCATCGAGGTCGTCGCCCACGCGCGCGAGGATGCGGCGCGCGATCGTGCGCACGGCGTCGTGCGACGAGAACGCGAGCGCGCTCGGCGTGAGGCCGTCGCCGACGTCGACGAGCACGCGCCCGGGGCCCTCGACGAGGATCTCGCGCACGCCCGCCTCGCCGAGCAGTCCGTCGAGCGCGCCGAGGCCGACGAACTCGCGGAGCGCCGCGCTGCCGAGGGCCTCACGGTCGACGCCCTCGAGCGCGGCGTCGTGCCCGAGCGCCGCGAGCCCGGCGTCGATCGCGCCCTGCGCGTCGCGCCAGCGCTGCTCCTCGCCGAGCGCGCGCGGCTCGGTCGCGTGCGCGTCGAACGACTGGGACGCGCGGGCGACGAGGGCCCGCAGGGCGGCCTGCGGGACGCCGCGCGCCGTGAGCGGGCGAGCGAGCCGACCCGTCGCGGCGGCCGCGGCGGCTGGGGTCTGCGGTGGCAGCGTCGCGGTCGACGACGTGTACGGCGCGTGAGGGGCCGGCTGCGGTGCGGGCTGGGGTGCCGCGTAGGCGGGCGGCGGCGCGTAGGGCGCGGGCTGGGGCGCCGTGTGAGGGGCTGACTGCGGTGCCGACGGCGGCGCGTTGTACGCGGGATGCGGCGCGTAGGCGGGCTGCGGCGCGTTGTACGCGGGCTGCGGCGCGGCGTAGGCGGGCGGCGCGTTGTAGGCCCTGCTCGAGGCCGGCACCGGCGTCATCTCGTCGGCGTCGGCGTCGAGTCCCGTGCTGGGCGGGGGCGGCGTGGTCGGGCGCGCGGGGCCGCCGCGCTCGGCGATGCGCGGCCGCGGCGGGACCGACTCGTCCGAGGGGTCCTCATCGAGGGCGAAGCGCTCGGGCGGTGCCGGTGGCGGCGGCTGCGACGCGAGGACCGGGCGTGCGGGCGGCGCCTCGCCGCGGGGCGGGATCGGGGGCGGCGCGCCGGGCGAATTCTCGAAGCCGCGCATCGTCGGGCGCGCGATGGACGGCAGGCCCGCGCCGGGCGCGGCTGCGGGTCGCAGCGGGGGCGGGCGCCGGTCGAGCGTCGGCTGCGGCGCGGGGGGCGGCGGCGGCTCCGAGGCCGGCGCGGCCTCTTCGGCAGCGCCCGCGTAGCCACCCGGCTCCTCGACCGTGAGGATGAAGTCGCCGATGTAGATCTTGTCCGTCGACTTCACGACGAGCGGCGACGTGATTTTGCGGCCGTTCACGTACGTGCCGTTCGTGCTCTTCAAATCGACGACGATGAAGCGCCCGTCCTTCAACACGATGCGGGAGTGCTTCTTCGACACGTTCCCCTTGGGGAGGATGATGTCGTTGCCCTGCACGCGTCCGATGGTGATCTCGGGCCGGTCGAACTCGAGCGTGCGCTGGGAGCCGCCCTTTTCCGTGATGACGACGGTGAACATGCGCGCATTGAACCGGCCCGCGGGCGTGGCCGTCAAGCGGGAAGCGCGGCATTCGACGGGCGCATCCTGCGGGATTCACCCGCGTTTCGCGCGCGTCGCTTGACCCCCCGGGGGCGAGGTGTGACCCTCGAAGCGATGCGCGACGAACCGGTGCGGACGCGGACGACGCTCGCCGTCGACGCCGATCCCGTCGAGTCGGACCCGCTCGTCGGGCGCACGCTCAACGAGCGGTTCGAGGTCGTCGCCTCCATCGCGCGCGGCGGCATGGGCCGCGTCTACCGCGCCGTGCAGCGCCCCCTCGGCCGGCAGATCGCGCTCAAGGTGCTCGACGTGCGCGGCGTCGTCGCGACGCGGGGCGACTTCCAGCGGCGCTTCTTCCTCGAGGCCGCGACGGCCGCGAAGCTCAACCACCCGAACACGATCGTCATCTTCGATTACGGGGTCGCGGACGACGACCTCTACTTCATCGCGATGGAGCTGATCGCGGGCCGCACGCTCGCGCAGGTGCTCCGCGCGGAGGGGCCGATGGAGCCGCTCCGCGCCATCCACGTCGGGCGCCAGATCTGTGGGTCGCTCGGCGAGGCGCACACGCACGGGGTCGTGCACCGCGACCTCAAGCCCTCGAACGTGCTGCTCACGCGGCGCGGCTCCGACGACGACTTCGTGAAGGTGCTCGACTTCGGCCTCGTGAAGGTGCTCGGCGACGAGGAGCCCGGCACCGAGCTCACGCAGAGCGGCGTGATGATGGGCACGCCGCGTTACATGTCGCCCGAGCAGATCACCGGCCGCGAGGTCACCGCGGCGAGCGACGTGTACGCGCTCGGCGCGGTGCTCTTCCACGCGCTGGCCGGTCGCCCGCCCTTCGACGGCAACAGCAAGTTCGACATTTTCGCGGCCCACGTCGGCAAGGAGCCCCCGTCGCTGCGCCAGGTGCACCCGCGCCATGGGGTGCCGCCGCGTCTCGAGGGGCTCGTCCGGCGCTGCCTCGCGAAGGAGCCGCGCGACCGCTTCCCATCGCTCGAGGAGGTCGAGCGGGAGTTGACGCAGTGCGAGCGCGCCCTGCGGTCCGCCTCGCTGCCCGAGCTGTCCTCGTCCGCGCTCACGACGCTGCCCCACCTCACCGGCCTCACGCCGGTCCCCGACTCGGGCATCGCCGTCGCGCCGACGCGCGTCGCGCCACCGCCCTCCGCGCCGCCGCCGTCGTCCCCGCTGCGTGCGGGCCTCGCCCCGGACGCGAGCGGCGCGTTCACGCAGCTGCGCGACGAGTATTCCCCCGAGCCGACCAGCGCGACGTACACGGCCTTCTCGACGCCCGGCGGCGCCCCGGGCCTCGACGCCTCGGGGACGGGCCGCTCCTCGGTGGGCGGCGCGTTCCAGCCGGTCCCGCCGCCCGCGCGCTCCGCGGCGCAGAGCGGCCTCGCGGGCTTCCTCGGCGTGCTCGTCGCGCTCGGCCTCGTGGGGCTCGGCGCGACGGCCTACTACGTCGCGACGCGCCCCGATCCCGTGCCGCGCGCGGCGCCGACGCCCCTCGAAGTCGCCCTGCTGCCGCCCGTCGCGCCGCCCCCGCCCGGGCAGCCTGCGGCCGTGGAGGCGCTGCCCGCGCCCGCGGCCGTCGCCACGCCCCCGGTGCGCATGCGCTGCAACGTCCAAGGAGCGCGTCTGCTGCGCGGCGCGACGGATCTCGGCGACTGCGGGGCGCTGCTGCCGGTTCCCCCCGGCGAGTCGTGGGAGGTCGAGGTCCGCGCGCCCGGCCACGTCTCGCGGCACGTCGTGATCTTCGCGGGGCAAGGCGAAGTGCAGGTCACGCTCTCCCGGCGCGGCGGCGGCGGCGGGCGCCCGGCTGCCCCGTCCACCGGCACCCCGACCCCTGCCCCGCGGCGCGGAGGAGACGTACGCAACCCATGGGACTGACGACACGCACCCGCTCCGCGAACGGCTCCCTCGAGGGCCGCACTCCTGCGCGTGGGCTCGCTCCCGCCGCGGCCCTCGCGCTCCTCGTCGCGCTCACCGCCGCGCTGCTCGTCCCGCTGCTCGTCGCCCCCGCGGTGGCCTCGGCGCAGCGGCGCGTCGATGCCCGTGAGCGGCAGGCGCGCGCGCTCTTCGAACAGGGGCAGACCGCGTACGAGGAGGGCCGCTACGAGGAGGCCATCTCCGCCTTCGAGCAGGCCTACGGGCTGAGCGCGCGCCCGCTCCTGCTCTACAACATCGCCAACGCGCAGGAGCGTCTCGGCATGCTCTCGGAGGCCCTCGACAACCTCCGCTACTACCGCGAGGACGCGCCCTCCGACGAGATCGCCGTGCTCGATCGCCGCATCCGCGGACTCGAGGATCGCGTCGCGCGCCAGCAGCGCGAGACCGCCGAGCGCCGCGCCGATCAGGAGCGCATCGCGCGCACCGCGGCCGAGGCCGCCGCAGCGGCCATGCGCTCCGGGGGCGGCCCCGCGTCCGACGAGTCGTCCGTGCCCGTCGTCGGCTGGTCGCTCACGATCGGCGGCGGCGCGCTCGCGGCCGCGGGCGCGGTGTTCGGCGTGCTCGCGCTCGGCGCGCGCAGCGACCTCGAGGCGCTCTGCACGACCGTCGGCGAACGCACGTTGTGCCAAGAGACCGCAAGCTCCGCCATCTCCCGGGATTTCGCGTTTTCCCTGCTTGCCGACATCGGCGTGATCGCGGGCGCCGTGGCCGCGGGCGTGGGCCTCTATCTCGTGTTCACGCACGAACCGGAGACGCCGCGGGACGCGCAGCCCAGCGCGCGCGCGTCCCGGCCGGGCGCCGATGTGCGCCTCTCGCTCGGCTTCGGTCCCCGGCCGGGCGGGGGCACGTTGCTACTCCGCGGCACGCTCTGACCCCAGCCTCCGGCCCGCGATGGCGGAGCAAGGCCCAGACCCCCTCGCGGGCTTCCATCCGGCGGTCCGCACGTGGTTCGGCGAGGCCTTCCCCGCGCCGACGCGCGCCCAGACGCTCGCGTGGCCGGCGATCCTCGCGGGGGGCTCGTCGCTGCTGCTCGCGCCGACGGGCTCGGGCAAGACGCTCGCCGCCTTCCTCGTCGCGCTCGAGCGCGTGATGTTCGCGCCGCTGCCGGCGCCGGAAGCGCGTTGCCGCGTCGTCTACGTGTCGCCGCTGAAGGCGCTCGCCGTCGACGTCGAGCGCAACCTCCGCGCGCCCCTCGCCGGGATCGCCGCGGTCGCCGCGCGCACGGGGATCCCGCACCACGCGCCGGTCGTCGCGATCCGCACCGGCGACACGCCCGCCGCCGAGCGCGCGCGCCTCCGCGCGACGCCGCCCGACATCCTCATCACGACGCCGGAGTCGCTGTACCTGCTCCTGACCTCGCAGGCGCGCGAGACGCTGCGCGACGTCGACACGCTCATCGTCGACGAGATCCACGCGGTCGTCGGCACCAAGCGCGGCGCCCACCTGCTGCTCTCGCTCGAGCGGCTCGAGGCGCTGCGCCGCGACGGCGCGCGACCGCTCCAGCGCGTCGGTCTCTCGGCCACGCAGCGCCCGCTCGACGAGATCGCGCGCGCGCTCGGGGGCGGCACGCTCGTCCGCGACGAAGGCGCGCCGGCGCAGGGCGAGGCGCGCTGGCAGGCACGCCCGGTCACCGTGCTCGACGCGGGGATCCGCCGCGCGCTCGACGTGCGCGTGGAGGTGCCCGTCGAGGACATGGCCCTGCTCGGCACGATCGACGAGACGGCCGTGCCGAGCGGCCCGGCGGCGCAGGCCGCCCCGCGCCGCAGCATCTGGCCGAGCATCCATCCGCGCCTCGTCGCGCTCGTGCGCGCGCACCGCTCGACGATGATCTTCGTCAACGCACGTCGCCTCGCCGAGCGCCTCGCGACCGCCATCAACGAGGAGGCCGGCGAAGAGCTCGCGCTCGCGCACCACGGCTCGATCGCGCGGGAGCAGCGCGCGATCATCGAGGAGCGCCTGAAGACGGGCCGCCTGCCCGCGATCGTCGCGACCTCCTCGCTCGAGCTCGGCCTCGACCTCGGCGACGTCGACCTCGTCGTGCAGATCTCCGCGCCGCCGAGCGTCGCCGCCGGTCTGCAGCGCGTCGGCCGCGCGTCGCACCAGGTCGGCGGCGTGTCGAGCGGCGTCTTCTTCCCGAAGTACCGCGGCGATCTGCTCGCGTGCGCCGCCGTCGTCCAGGGCATGCGCGAGGGCGCGGTCGAGGCGACGTCGTATCCGCGCAACCCGCTCGACGTGCTCGCGCAGCAGCTCGTCGCGATCGTCAGCGGCGGAACGTACGACGTCGAGGCGCTCTTCGCGCTCGTGCGCGGCGCGGCCCCCTTCGCGGAGCTGCCGCGCAGCGCGTTCGTCGGCGTGCTCGACATGCTCTCGGGGCGCTATCCGTCCGACGAGCTCGCGTCGCTGCGGCCGCGCATGCACTGGGACCGCACGGCCGGCACGGTCCGCGCGCGCGAGGGGGCGCAGCGCGTCGCGATCCTGAACGCGGGCACGATCCCCGACCGCGGGCTCTACGGCGTGTTCCTCGCGGGCGGCGACGAGCGCACCTCGCGGCGCGTCGGGGAGCTCGACGAAGAGATGGTGTTCGAGACGCGCGAGGGCGAGGTCATCGTGCTCGGCGCGTCGTCGTGGCGGGTGGAGTCGATCACGCGCGACCGCGTGCTCGTCAGCCCCGCGCCCGGCGAGCCGGGGAAGATGCCGTTCTGGCGCGCCGACGGGCTCGCACGCTCACGCGAGCTCGGCGAGGCGATCGGCCGCCTCACGCGGCGGATCGCGGGCGCGACGGTCGCGGAAGGCGAGGCGTGGCTGAGTGCGTCGTGGGGCCTCGACGCGTCCGCTGCGCGCAACCTCGTCGCCTACGTCCACGAGCAGCGCGGCGCGACGGGCGAGGTGCCGAGCGACGCGACGATCGTCGTCGAGCGCTTCCGCGACGAGCTCGGCGACTGGCGCGTGTGCGTGCTGACGCCCTACGGGGGCCGCGTGCACGCGCCGTGGGCGATGTGCGTGCAGGCCGCCTTGCGCGGTGAGAGCGACCTCGAGGTCGAGACGACCTGGACGGACGACGGCATGGTGTTCCGCCTGCCCGAGTCGGACACGCCTCCCCCCGTCGAGGCCTTCCTGCCGGAGCCCGACGAGCTCGAGGACCGGCTGGTGCGGCTCCTCGGCGGCACCTCGATGTTCGCGGCGCGCTTCCGCGAGGCAGCGGGGCGCGCGCTGCTCCTGCCACGCCGCGCGCCCGGCAAGCGCTCGCCGCTCTGGGCGCAGCGCAAGCGCGCCGCGGACCTGCTCGCGGTGACGGCGCGTCACCCCTCCTTCCCCATCGTGCTCGAGACGTACCGCGAGCTGCTGCGCGACATCTTCGATCTGCCGGGCCTCATCGAGCTGCTGCGCCGCGTGCGCGGCCGCGCGATCCGCGTCGTCGCGGCCGACTCGCAGCGCGCCTCCCCGTTCGCCTCGTCGATCCTCGCCGCGTACGTCGGTGCCTTCTTGTATGATGGTGATGCGCCGCTGGCGGAGCGCCGCGCGCAGGCCCTCGCCGTCGATCACGCGCAGCTCCGCGAGCTGCTCGGCGAGGCCGAGCTGCGCGAGCTGCTCGACCCGGAGGCGATCGAGGCGACCGAGCGCGCGTTGCAGCAGCTCGCCCGCGAGCGCCCGCCCGCGAGCGCGGACGGCGTGCACGATCTGTTGCGGCTGCTCGGCGATCTGACGCTTGAAGAACTCGCGGCGCGCGTCGCGGCGGGCTTCGCGCTCGACGACGCCGTCGCCGTGCTCGTGCGCGAGCGGCGCGTGTGCGAGATCGCGATCGGCGGCGCGCGGCGTTGCATCGCCGCCGAGGACGCGGGGCGCTACCGCGACGCGCTCGGCGTCGTGCCGCCGCGCGGCCTGCCCGTCGAGTTCCTCGAGGTCGCGCCGCAGGCCCTCGAGGGGCTGCTCGCCCGCTTCGCGCGCGGGCGCGGGCCCTTCCCCGTGGAGCAGGCCGCGGCGCGCTTCGCCCTCGGCGCGGGCCCGGTGGCCGCCGCGCTCGACGCGCTCGTCGCGCGGGATCGGGTCGTGTTCGGCGCGCTGCTGCCGGGTGGCCGCGGGCGCGAGTACTGCGACGCCGAGGTGCTCCGCGCGATCAAGCGCCGCTCGCTGGCGCGGCTGCGTCGCGCGGTCGAACCCGTCGCGCCCGAGGCCTACGCGCGCCTCCTCTGCGAGCGGCACGGCCTCGTGCAGCCGCGCCGCGGGCTCGACGCGCTGCTCGACGTCGTCGCGCAGCTCCAGGGCGCGCCGCTCGTCGCCTCCGCGCTCGAGCGCGAGGTGCTGCCCGCCCGCGTCGAGGGCTACGCGCCGGCGATGCTCGACACGCTCATGGCCGCGGGCGAGGTGGTGTGGCGCGGCCTCGAGCCGCTCGCGCCCGCGGATGGGCGCGTCGCGCTCTACCTCGGTGATCACCTCCGCACGCTCGCCCCGCGCCCGGTGCCCGCGCCGGGTGCGCTGCAGGCGCGTGTGCGGGCGCTGCTCGCGGGCCGCGGCGCGCTCTTCTTCGCCGATCTCCTGCGCGAAACCGCCGCATTTCCGGGCGATCTGCTCGCGGCGCTCTGGGATCTCGTGTGGGCGGGCGAGGCGACCAACGACACGCTGCAGCCGCTCCGCGCGGTGCTCGGTGGCACGCGCGACACGCGTCGCGGGCGCGAGCGGCCGGGCGCCTTCCGCTCCCGCCGCGTCGGGCCTCCCGGCAGCGAGGGCCGCTGGTCGCTCCTGCCCGGTGCGCTCGACGCGCCCGGCGTCGGTCCGAGCGACACCGAGCGCCGCGCCGCGCTCGCGCAGCAGCTGCTCGAGCGGCACGGCGTCGTCGTGCGCGAGGCCGTGCTCGCGGAGGGGCACGCCGAGGGCTTCGCGGCCGTGTATCCCGTGCTGAAGGCGCTCGAAGAGGGAGGGCGCGCGCGTCGCGGCTACTTCGTCGCGGGGCTCGGCGCGACGCAGTTCGCGCAGCCGGGCGCCGACGATCGGCTGCGTGCGCTCCGGGACGGCTCGCCCGAGCCCCGGACGCTCGTGCTCGCGGCGACCGATCCGGCGAGCCCGTGGGGCGCCGCGCTGCGCTGGCCGGAGCGCGTGGCGGGTGCGCAGGGGGCACGGCCGCAGCGCGCGGCGGGCGCGCGCGTCGTGCTCGTGGACGACTGGTCGCTCGCGGCGTGGATCGGCCGCGGTGGCGACGCGCTGCTCGCGTTCCTCCCCGAGGACGAGCCGGCGCGCGGGCGGCTGGCCGAGGCCCTCGCCGGCGCGCTCGCCGGGCCGGTCGACGCGGGCGCACAGCGCGCCGTCGTGCTCGCGACCATCGACGGTCGGCCTGCCACGCTCGACGGCGCGCTCGGGCGCGCGCTCGCCGCCGCGGGGTTCGCCGCGACCTCGCGCGGCCTCTTCAAGCGCGGTCCCCGCTGAGGTGCACGGTGCCCGAGGGCGACACGATCCTCCGCACGGCGCGCACGCTCGATCGGGCGCTCGCAGGCAGCACGCTCGTCACGGCGACGAGCACCGTGCCGGGCCTCGACGCCGCGTCGCTCGTCGGTCGCGTCGTCGCGCGCGTCGACGCGCACGGCAAGCACCTGCGCGTGCACTTCGACGACGGCCGCACGCTCGTCACGCACCAGCGCATGACCGGCGCCTGGCACGTCTACCGCCCCGGTGAGCGCTGGCAGCGCCCCGAGCGCGGCGCCCGCGTCGTGCTCGCGACGGCGACCTACGTCGCCGTGTGTTTCCACGCGCCCGACGTCACGCTGCTCGCGGCGGGGGGGCTCGCGCGCGACGCCACGGCGCGTTCGCTCGGCCCGGACCTGCTCGCGCCCGACTTCGACCGCGACGCCGCGCGTCAGCGCCTGCGCGCGCGGGGCGAGCTGCCGATCGGCGTCGCGCTGATGAACCAGTCGCTCGTGAGCGGCATCGGCAACGTCTACAAGAGCGAGACGCTCTTCGTCGTCGGCGTCGATCCCTTCGCGTTCGTGCGTGACCTCGACGACGCCGCGCTCGACGCCCTGCTCGACGCGGCGCGTGACCTGATGCGCCGCAACCTCGACGGACACGCGCGCGTCACGCGGGACGACGGGCTGGCGCGCGCGTGGGTCTACGGCCGCGGCGGCGAGCCCTGCGGGCGCTGCGGGGACGCGGTGCGCATGACGCGGCAGGGCGAGGCGGGCCGCTCGACCTATTACTGCGCGCGTTGCCAGCGCGTCGCCGGCTCACGCGGCGCCTGAGCGCGTCGCCGGCTCACGCGGGGCTCGACCGCGTCGCGGCGTGCTGCGCGGACGGTGTGGGAGCGCACGCGCCCGCCGGATCGCCACGGCGCTGTTGCCAAACGCCACGCCTCGTTCACGCGACCGTCACCGTCGCCTCGTACCAACGCTTCGCACCCAATGCACGGGGTGCGGAGGCCCGCGTGTTCGACGACTACCAGCACGACGGCTCGGCAAAGACCGCGAAGCGGCGCTTCGGCGCGTCGATGGCCGGTGCGATCGTCGTGTACGGCCTGATCGGGGGCCTGATCGTCGCCGCGACCGCCGCGACGCGCGCGGCCGTGCGACAGGACGAGCTCGCGCAGGTGGAGTTCGCGCCTCCGCCGCCGCCCCCACCGCCCCCACCGCCTCCGCCGCCGCCCCCCACGGTCGAGCCGCGCCGTCCGCCTCCCCCGCGCAGCGCGCCCCCGCCGCCGAACCTCGTCGCGCCCGACGAGATCCGCAACGAGCGCCCCGACGAGTCGGACGCAGCGCTCGTCGATGCGCCGCCGGCCGGGCCCGTCGAGGGCGATCTGAACGGCGCCGTCGACGGCGTCGCGGGCGGGGAGCCCTCGGCGCCCGCGGCCGTCGCGCCTCCGCCTCCCCGCCTCCGCCTCCGCCCGCGCCGCAGCGCCCGCGCGGCCCGATCCAGCAGCCCGAAAACGCCACCGCCCCGACGCCGCTCTCCTCCAACGAGGCGGTGCCGTACCCGGAGGCGGCGCGCTCACAGGCCATCCGCGCGACCGTGATCGTGAAACTCGGCATCGGCGAGGACGGCCGCGTGCTCAGCGCCGAGGTGCTCCGCGGTCACCCGCTCTTCGACGACACCGTGCTGCGCGTCGTACGCGGCTGGCGCTTCAACCCCGCGCGCCTCCCCGATGGCGAGGCGATCTCCGTGTTCAAGGTCCTGCCCATCCGCTTCCAGGTGGAGTGACTCGGCCTCTCGCATCGCCGTCAAAGCGCCCCGCGAATACCCCTTCACGCGCCGCAGAATCCGATTCTCGAATCCCACGCTTCACCCACGCATCCACGCTGATCACGAAGGCGAAAGAGGGAACCACGATGGAAATCAACCTGCTCGAGCTCTGGGAGAAGATGGGCCTGCCCGTCAAGGCGGTCGTCATCGTGCTCACGCTGCAGGCGGTCGGGAGCCTCGGCGTGGCGATCGACCGGCTGGTCGCGATGTTCCGCAACGGCGCGCGCTCACGCGCCTTCAGCGCCAAGGCCGCGCCGCTCGCCGCCGCGGGGGACGACGAGGCCATCCTGAACCTCGCCTCGAAGACCGATGGCAGCTACCTCGCGGCGCTCGTTCACACGGGGCTCAGCACGTACTTCGAGAAGCTCGGCAAGGGCGGCTCGCCGGCGAAGTCGCTCGAGCTCGCGCGCCGCGCCCTCGAGCGCAAGAACGAGCGCATCGCCGCCGACCTCTCCCGCGGCATGGGCGTGCTCGCCTCGACGGGTTCGACGGCGCCGTTCGTCGGTCTCCTCGGCACCGTCCTCGGCATCATCAACGCCTTCAAGCTCATCGCCGCGAACGGTTCGGGCGGCCTCGGCACGATCGGCGCCGCCATCGGCGAGGCGCTCATCGTCACGGGTTACGGCCTCTGCGTCGCCATCCCGACCGTGCTCCTCTTCAACTGGGTCAACGGCCGCATCACGCACGAGGAGATGGCGCTCCAGAACGCGGCGGGCGAGCTCATCGATCGCCTCGAGTCGCTCGACGTCGGTCGAGGCCGGCAACGACGAGCGCGCGGCGGCGGGCGTCTCCCCCGCGGGCCCCTCGCGCCCGGCCGCGCCCGCCCTCGCGAGCGGCGCACGTCATCAACTGAGCGTCCGCGCCGAACCCCGGAGCCCGGCCATGTCGAAGTCCCCCAACCGACGGGAAAAGCGCGCGGGCAAGCGCCCCGTGCCGGCGATGAACGTCACGCCGCTCGTCGACGTCGTGCTCGTGCTGCTCATCATCTTCATGGTCGTCATCCCGGCGATGGAGAGCGGCGCCCACATCGAACTCCCGAGCGTGCTGAACGTCGACGAGGAGGTGAAGGGCCGCGTCGATCCGCTGACGCTCTCGCTCCAAGGCGATGGTCAGCTCTTCCTCGACAAGGAGCCGCTCGCGCGTGAGGCGCTCGAGGCGCGGCTCACCGCGGAGCACGAGACGGATGTGATGCGGCGCATCGTGCTGCGCGCCGACCGCGGCGTGCACTACGACGACGCGCGGCAGCTCTTCTCGATGCTGCAGGACATCGGTTTTCCCGGCATCTCGCTGCAGGTCAACGAGCGCGGCGGCGCGCAGGCGAGCCCGCTCCGCGCGGACGCGCGCTGAGCGCGAAGGAGCGAACCCATGGCGATGGATCTCGGTGGCGGCAAAGGCCGCAAGAAGGGCGCCCGCCCGGAGATGAACGTCACGCCGCTCGTCGACGTCGTGCTCGTGTTGCTCATCATCTTCATGGTGATCACGCCGCTGCTCTCGAAGCAGTTCTGGATCTTCCTGCCGCTCAAGCCCGACGAGAACACGCCGCCGCCGCCCGCGGCCGAGGACCGCTCGGTCGTCGTGTCCGTGGACGCGGCGGGCAAGGTGTTCATCAACCGCGACGAGGTCGCCCTCGAGGAGCTGCGCCCGCGTCTGCGCCGCATCCTCGCGGCGAAGGGCGATCGCACGATCTTTTTCGACGCGGCCGACGACGCGCCCTTCGAGCGCGCGGTCGCCGCCCTCGACGAGGCCCGCGGTGGTGGCGCGACGACGATCGCGGTCGCGACAGCCGCGCTCGCTTCCGTCACGCAGTGAGCCCGCCGCTCCATGGAGCGCGCAGCCGGATCGTCCGAGCGACGAAGGGGAACATCGATGCAGCAGGGATTCGTCGGGCGCGCGCTCGCGCTCGGGGTGGGTTTGTTCGCGGGGCTCGCACTCGCAGGGACGGCGCACGCGCAGGAGGCTGCCGCGCCAGCCCCGGCCGCGCCCCCGCAGGAGGCGCTAGAAGTCGCCGCCGCGCCGCCGGCGCCGCGTGACGCAGCCGCCGTGGACGAGGCCGGAGACGCCGCCGCCGAACCCGGTGAAGGCGATGGAATCGCGAGCGCGACGGGCTTTGCGTGCGCGGAGATGATGGACGACGCCGGCAACGTCCGGCGCATCCGCCGCAGCGGCATCGTCGGCCTCGTGCGCGACGGGGCCACGCAAGAAACCATCATTGAAGGTGCTGTTCAGGTCGTCGGCGGCCGCCGCACCTTTACGAACTTCGACGGCTGCTTCCAAATCGAGCTCCCGCCCGGCACCTACGCGCTGCGCGTCACGTACGACCTCTACCAGACGGCGCGCCTCACGAACGTCGTCGTCGGTCGCGGCGAGGCGGTCGAGCTCTCCATCGACCTCCAGCCCGACACCGACACGCTCGCCGAGGTCGTCGTCACCGCGCGCGCCGACCGCGCCACCGAAGCCACGCAGCTCGAGCTCCGCCGTCAGAGCAGCTCGGTGAGCGATGGCATCAGCGCGCAGGAGATCGCGCGCAGCCCCGACAGCAACGCAGGCGACGCCGCGCGGCGCGTCGTCGGCGCGAGCGTCGTCGGCGGCCAATACCTCTTCGTCCGCGGCCTCGGCGGGCGCTACACGAGCGTGCTGCTCAACGGCGCGCAAATCCCGAGCACCGACCCGGACGTACCGGGCGTCCAACTCGATCTCTTCCCAGCGTCGGTGCTCGCGGCGATGACCATCTACAAGACGGTCGTCCCCGACATCCCCGGCGACGCCGCGGGCGGCACGCTGCTGCTCACCACGCGCGAGTTCCCGTCGCGGTTCCGTCTCACGACGAGCCTCTCGCTCGGCTACAACTCGCAAACCACCTTCCGCGACGTGCTCGGCAGCGCGGGGAGCGGCACCGATTTCCTCGGCTGTCGACGAGCGGCGCCCGCGCACTCCCCAGCTCGGTACCCGCCGATCGCCGCCTCGCGGCCTCGAGCGGTGGATTCACGCAGGCCGAGGTCGATGCCCGCGCGCGCGGCTTCGTCCCGCGCTGGGCGCTCACGCGCGATCTCGCGATGCCCAACCTCAAGCTGGGTGTCGGACTCGGTGATTCCTTCGCGGTCGGCGGCGGCCGACTCGGCTATTTCCTCTCGCTCGGCTACCAACGCGAGGTGCAGCGGCTCGTCGAGACGGTGAATCGCGTCGCGATCTCCGATGGTCGTCCGGTGCTGCAGGACAATCGCCTCTCCCGCGAGACGACGCAGACCTCGGCGCTCGTCGGCGCGCTCGGTGCCGTCACGCTCGAGGCCTCGGACGACGACACCATCGGGCTCACCGTCCTCGCGAGCCAGGCCGGCGACGACTACGCGGGCTTCATCACGGGTTATTCGCAGGACGTGGATGCGGACGTCTTCCTGCGCCGCCTGCGCTGGGTCGAGCGCTCGCTCCTCTTCGGGCAGCTCCTCGGCGATCACCAACACTTCCTCGGCACCGACGCCCGCCTGAAGTGGCAGCTCAATGGGGCGCTCGGCGCCCGCAGCGAGCCCGACACCCGCGACCTCGCCTATCAGCTCCAGCCCCGCGGTGCGAGCTGGGTCCCCGGTGGCGGCAGCGGCGAGCGCCTCTCGAACGCGCTCGCGCAGCGTGATGGCGGCGGCTCGCTCGATCTCACGATTCCGATCGCCAGTCTGACGACCCGTTTCGGCACGTTCGTCCGGGTCGGCGACCGCGACTTCGACATGCGCCGATTCCGGCACCTGCTCACCTCGGGCGCGGACCGCAGCCTGCAGGCGCTGCCGCCGGATCTGCTCTTCTCTCGCGAGAATCTCGGCACCGTCACGCAACTCGTCGAGGTCACCCAGACGACGGACAGCTACCGCGCGACCCAGAGCCTCGGCGCCGCCTACGGCATGGTCGACTGGTCGGTGGTCGATTGGCTGCGTTTCGTCGGCGGTGTGCGCGTCGAGGGCTTCCGCCAGACCGTCGAGGCGCAGTCGCCCTTCGCCGAGCCGGGCGGCGGCGGCGCGCCGATCTCCCGCGCGCGCACCGATGTCGACCCGCTGCCGAGCGCGTCGCTCGTCGTCCAGCCGATGACCGACATGTTCGTGCGCCTCGCCTACGGTCGCGCCGTGGCGCGCCCGCAGATCCGCGAGCTCGCGCCCTTCGTCTATCCCGACTTCGTGCGCCGCCGCAACGTGGCCGGCAATCCCGATCTGCAGCGCGCCACCATCGACAACTTCGATCTGCGCTGGGAGTGGTTCCCCGCGCCTTCGGAGGTCGTCGCGGTCACCGGCTTCTACAAGTCGTTCGCCGGTGCGATCGAGTCCGTCATCTACGATGAGAACGGCAGCACCACCTTCCAGAACGTGCAGGGCGCCCGCAACCTCGGCGTCGAGGCGGAGGCGCGGATTTCGCTCGGCCGCCTCAGCGACGCACTCCGCACCTTCTCGATCGGGGGCAACGTGTCGATCATCGACTCCACGGTGCAGCTCAGCGAGGCCCAGCGCGGTCAGGCGACGAGCGTCGAGCGCCCCACGGCCGGTCAGTCTCCCTACGTCGCGAATCTGTCACTCGGGTTTGCGCCAACTGACGCGGGACTCGACATCCGCCTGTACTACAATGTCTTCGGACGTCGGTTGGTGGACGTCGGTCGTAATGGTGTGCCCGATGTCTATCAGGTCCCCTTCCACAGCCTCGACCTCGCGGTCACGTGGGAGATTGTCGAAAAATTGCAACTCAAGGCGTCGATTTCCAACCTGCTCAACGACGATTACGTCCTCGAGCAGGGAGGGTTCGTCGTCCAGTCCTACGACCAGGGCGTGAGCGCATCCGTGGGAATCGGACACGAGTTCTGAATCCCGCGCATCGCCCGAACGCATGGCGAGTTCACCAATGATCTGTGATGGATGAACGGAGAAGACACGTGAAAGCCAATCGCTCAAAGTGGATGATCGCGCTCGCGCTCTCGGGCGCTGTGATGGCCGGCTGCGGTGACGACGACGACGTGATGCCGGGCATCGACCTCGGCATGCCCGTCGACATGAACGTCGCGACCGATCTCGGCACCGACGCGGGCGGTGACGTCGACGCGGGTGGCGAAGTCGACGCGGGTGGCGAAGTCGACGCGGGCGGCGACACCGACGCGGGTGGCGACGTGGACGCCGGCGCGCCGGTCGACATGGGCCCGCCCTCGCCGTCCTGTCCGGACATCTCGGCGCGCACGCCCGTCGACGTGGGGGGCGACATCACTGGCCAGACCTGGACTTGCAACAACCTCTATCGCCTCACGTCGACGACGTTCGTCACGAGCGGCGAGCTCGTCATCGAGGCGGGCACCGTCGTCGTGGGCACCGCGGGCAACGCGGCGCTCGTCATCACGACGAACGCGACGATCGACGCGCGCGGCACCGCGGCGCTCCCGGTCCGCTTCTCGAGTGCGAAGGAGTACGACGGCGACGCGATGACGGTTCCCGCCGCGGGTGACTGGGGCGGCGTCGTGCTGCTCGGACGCGCGCGCGCGAACTACACCGGCGGCACCTCGACCATCGAGGGTCTGCCCGCGACCGAGACGGGCGGCCAGTTCGGCGGCACCGACGACGCGCACGACTGCGGCTCGGTCCGGTACGTCACGATCCGCTACGCCGGCTTCCTCTTCGGCACCAACAACGAGCTCAATGGCCTCACCGTCGGCGGCTGCGGCACGGGCACGACGCTCGATTACATCGAGGTCCGCGACGGCCTCGATGACGGCATCGAGTTCTTCGGCGGTTCGGCGAACCTCAAGCACGCGCTCGTGATCAACACGGGGGACGACTCGCTCGACTGGGCCTTCGGGTACACCGGCAAGGTGCAGTTCTTCATCGCCGAGCAGCGTGGCGCGGCGGGTGAGGACCGCGGCATCGAGGCCGACAACAATGGAGACTCGCGCGACGCGAGCCCGCGCTCGGCGCCCGAGGTCTGGAATGCCACCTTCGTCGGCGCCGGCCGCATGAGCGGCGGCCAGCAGGATGGCGCGACGCTGCGCGAGGGCACGGCGGGCCTCCTTCGCAACGCCATCTTCATGAGCTTCCCGGACAAGTCGATTCGCGTGCAGCACAGCGCGACGGACGCGCAGGTCACCGCCGGCGCGCTGAGCGTCCAGAACACGATCTTCTTCGACAACAACGCGGCCGCGAACTTCGAGTGCGACGCGACCTCTACGGTCTGCGCCGGGCTCCTCGGCGAGGCGACCAACCGGACGACGGATCCCGGCATCGTGCGCGGCAACTGGCAGCCTGCGGCGGGCTCCGCCGCGACGACGGGCGCAGCGGCGCCCCCGGCGGGTGGCTTCTTCGACGCGGCAGCCTACGTGGGCGCAGTTGACCCGACGGGCACGCCCTGGTACGCCGGCTGGCGCACCGCGGACTGATCGCCACACCCGAGACGCGGCCATGAGGCCGTGACCCGACGAGGGGGCCACCTGGGAGGGTGTGCCCCCTTCGTCGTTTTCATGTCGTCAAAACGGGCGCCGGACAGCGCGTACGAGTCGCTCGAGGGGTGTCCGTGTCGTAGTAGGGTCGCGGGATGGAACACGAGGTTTGTGCGCGCAGGCCCGTCAGCTCAGGCGTCGTTGACGGCGCATCCAAGGCCGCCCCCATGCTGGAAGCGGCGTCGTGAATCCGTCCGTACACCGACGTTCGCGCGCATGGCATTCGCCGACGTGGTGGGCATTCAGCCTGCTTGGCGCTGGATTCCTCGGGATCGCGGGTTGTGACGCGGAGACGAGGCCGGCCGACGCGGGCTTTGGCCCCGACGCCGGGGACATCGCGAGGATCGATGCAGGCGCGCCGGATGCGGGCCGCGATGGTGACGGCGGTGCCGGCACGGACGCGGGCGCGGACGCCGACACGGCGCCATCGCCGGGTTGCTTCGACGGCCCGGTGGCGGTGGTCGACGAGGGAACGCGCGTGGTCGCGACGACCGTGCATTACCGACTCGAGGCCGAGGCCGACGCCGCGCGCGCGAGCGAGTGGGCGCGGCTCCTCGAGGCCTCTTATGCGCAGCAAATCACTATCTTCGATGGCGCGCTCACGCCAGCGAGCCTGCCACTGCGCGTGAAGGTGTTTCGCGACGCCGCGTCCTTCCGTGCGGGGCTGTCCGCCGATGGAATCGGCGCCGTGGGCGAGGCGGGCGGCTATTACGAGCCGAGCAACGAAACCGCGTATCTCGCCGTGCAGCCCACGCGCTATTACACGCAGGTTCTGCTGGTGCATGAGGCGGTTCATCAGATTCACGACCTCACGCGCGCCGCGCCGTCTCTGCCCTTCTGGTACATCGAGGGGATCGCCGAGGCGCTCTCGCGGCACGACTGGGACGGCCGATGCGCGCGCCTCGCGACGCGCCCGCTGTTGAGTCAGGAGGACACGCCGCTCGCCGCGCGCACCGAGCTCGCGTCCGGTGGACCGAGCCTCGCCGACGTGGTGTCGGGCGCGATCGTCGCCCTCACGCCCGGTGGCGCAAACGGTCTTCCGCTATCTGATGCGCGCCGAGGGCGGCCCCCTCGCGCCCGCGTTCGTCGATTTTCGCCGCGCCGTCGATCGCGGCACCGCGCCGACGGACGCCTTCGTCGCGGCCTTCGGGGCCCCCACCGGCGCAGGAGGCGGCGTGGCGCGCCTTCGCCGAGGCGGACCAGGAGCCGATGTCCGTGGTCTACGTCGAGTGGACCCACGTGGACGCGACGCGCGTGATCGGGCGCAGTCCCGGAGTGTTCTCGATCGCGCGAGTGAAGAACTCGCTCTCACGTTTCGAGCTCGCCTTCGACGCGCCGGTCGAGCCCGGATGGTCGGGGGGCGTGCTGCTCGGCTACGAGAGCGCGGCCCGTTGGGAAGCGCTCGTGGTGCGGAGCGACGGGCGGCTGGCGCGCTTCGACGTGAACGGTGCCGCCCGCTGGAACGATGTCGGCGTCGCCCCCGCAGCCGTCGACGGGGGCTGGCGCTTCGAGGTCGACTACACGCCAGGGCGCGTGAGCGTGCGCATCAACGGCACGTTCTTCTCGTTCGCGTCCACACTGCCACCCGTCTCCGGCCCGGCCGTCGATTCGGGCGAAGTCCGCTTCACGGACATCCGCTGGGTAGAGTGAGCGCGCGGACACGAGCGTGAGTGTCCGCTGTCCACGTGTCCCGCTGTGAGGTGTGAGGACCGTGTGCGGAGCACGACGCGCATGTCGCGGCATGTCTGAGGATTCGCCGTGGGATCGTCCAGACTTCGTCGTCGGATCTCCCAGCTCTGCTCGGTCCGGCCCTCGCTCCGCGCCGCCTGGCCGCGGGCCGCGGTGATACGCTGCGCGCGGTCATGGTCGAGAAGCGCGTCTATCCGCCGATTCCGAAGTACTTCAACACGACGGGGCCGTGCGAGGAGCATCAGCACTACATGGTGCCGCCGCTCCCGCGCGTGCCCGAGGCGCCGGGGATCGTGGCGATGGGGGGCTACTTCGTCCTCCACGCGCCGCGGCAGTCGGGGAAGACGACGTTCCTGCGGGCGTTCGCGAAGTCGCTCTCGGTGGGCGAGGACTACGCCGCGCTCTACATGAGCTGCGAGGCGGCGGAGGCGGCGGGGGACGATACGGTCGCGGCCCAGGAGACGCTGGTGCGCGTACCTCGCCGAGGAGGCAGCGCTGCAGCTTGCCCGCGTCGCTGCGTCCCGGTCCGCTCCCCGACGCGCTCGACTCGGCGACGCTGCTCACCGATGTGCTGGCAGCGTGGTGCGCCCGCTGCCCGCGGCGCGTGGTGCTGCTGCTCGATGAGATCGACGCGCTGCGCGGGCAGAGCCTGATCGCGGTGCTGCGCCAACTCCGCGCGGGCTTCCCGAAGCGGCCGGGCCATGCGCCGTGGTCGGTGATGCTGTGCGGCCTGCGCGATGTGCGCGACTACAAGATGGCGAGCGGCGGTGACGCGAATCGGCTCGGTACGGCGAGCCCGTTCAACGTGAAGCTGAAGTCGCTGACGCTCGGCACGTTCTCGGACGAGGAGGTGCGTGCGCTCCTCGGGCATCACACGGCCGCGACGGGGCAGGAGATCACCGAGGACGCGCTCACGCGCCTCTCGGAGCTCGCCGGTGGCCAGCCGTGGCTCGTGAACGCGCTCGCCAACGAGGTCGTGAGCGAGATGGGCGTGACGGGCGCCATCGAGCGCGCCCACGTCGAGGCGACGAAGGAGCGTTTGATCCTCGCCCGCGCGACGCACCTCGACTCGCTCGCGAGCAAGCTCGCCGAGCCGCGCGTGCGGCGCGTGATCGGGCCGCTGCTCGCCGGCGAGCTCGCGCCGGTCGACCCGGTGTTCAACGACGATGTGTCGTACGTCGTCGATCTCGGGCTCGTGAAGAACCCGCCGCTGCGCGTCGCGAACGACATCTACCGCGAGGTGATCGCGCGCGTGCTCTCGGCGTCGGCGCAGAGCAGCGTGACCGCCGACCCGCGCCGCTTCGTGCGCGCCGATGGCCGCTTCGACATCGATGTGCTCTTGCGCGAGTTCGCGGCCTTCTGGGTGGAGCAAGGCGAGTCGATGACCGAGGGCGCGACGTACGCGGAATCAGGCGCACAGCTCGTGCTGATGGCCTATCTGCAGCGCGTCGTGAACGGCGGTGGGGTGGTGTCGCGCGAATACGGCATTGGCCGCCGCCGCATCGATCTGCTGATCGAATGGCCGTATTCGGACGCCGCCGGCAAACAGCAGCTCCAGCGCGAAGCCCTCGAGATGAAGGTGTGGCGCGACAAGCGCAAAGACCCGCTCGCCGAGGGGCTCGTGCAGCTCGACGAATACCTCGCGCGGGTCGGGCTCGATGCGGGCGTGCTCGTGCTCTTCGACCGGCGCAGCGACGCGCCGCCGCTCGAGGAGCGCGTGCGCGAAGAGGCACATTCGACGGCGAACGGCCGCGCGGTGCGGGTGTTGCGGCTCTGAGCGCGCGTGACGAGTCGGTGACGCGCACGATGGACGGTTGGCCGCGCTCGAGTTGCGGCCCTCGGGATAGGCATCCTCGCCGGTACGGACGACGTCCGCTCCGGCAGTGACGAGCAGTGAATCGGTGAAAGACGGTGAAGCGATGTCGAAGATCCCTGGAATCCTCTTTCTCTGCGTCGCGAACTCCGCGCGCAGTCAGCTCGCGGAATGCCTCGCACGCGCCCGCTTCGGTGCGCGCGCCCGCGTCGAGAGCGCGGGTAGCGCCCCTTCCCGCGTGAATCCGTTCGCGATCGACGTGCTCCGCGAGATCGACCTCGACGCCGGGGGACAACGCTCGAAGTCCGTCGCGGACATCGATCCAGCCGGGGTCGATCTGGTCATCACCCTCTGCGCCGAAGAGGTGTGTCCGGTCTTCCTCGGCCGCGCGCGGCGCCTGCATTGGCCCATCCCCGATCCGGCGAGCCACGACCCCTCGCTCACCCACGACGCGCTCCTCACGCGATTTCGCAGCGCGCGCGACACCGTCGCTTCGCGCCTTCCGGAACTCGACGCGCTCCTCGAGGGGCTGCGCGTCGGTGCGGACGCGTCGCCCTCTCGCGACGGCAGGTGAGCCGCAGCGCGCGTCGACGCGCCGCCCGTCCCTCACCCCCGTTGACCGACGAAGAGCCAGTGTCGCGCGCCCTTGCGCACGGCACCGCGCGCGCGCACGGCGCGCACCTCCTCGCGGAATCCCGCGCTCCGGAGCGCATGCTGAAACGCGGGGCTCTCGACCGCCGACCACACCACGAGCCGCCCGCCGGGCCGCAGCGCGTCGCGGAGGCGCGCGAGCCCTGCGCGGCCGTAGAGCGCGGCGTTCGACGCGACGGTGAAGGCCTCGGGGCCATTGTCCACATCGAGCAGGATCGCGTCGAAGCCTGATTCCGGACTGCGGATCGGAATCCGCACATCGCCCTCGAAGAGCCGTGTGCGCGGATCGTCGAGCGGGTGATTCGCGAGAGGCCCGAGCGGCCCGCGGTTCCACTGCACGAGCACGGGCAGCAGCTCGGCGACGACGACCTCCCCCTCCGCGGCGAGCGCGTCGAGCACGGCGCGCAGCGTGAAGCCCATGCCGAGCCCGCCGACGAGGACGCGCGCATCCGCGCGCGCCGCGAGCCCTGCACAGCCCACCTCGGCCATCGCCTCCTCGGACCCGTGCACGCGGCTCGACATGAGCGGCACGCCCGAGATGCGCACGACGAGCGACACCCCCTCGCGCGTGAGCGTGAGGGGCGCGCCATCCGGCGTCACCGACTCTCCGAGCACGACGCGCGGGATCATCGCGCCGCACTCTATCGACGCTATCCTCGCGCCGCCATGCGCAAGTCTCCACCCACCCGCGAATCTCGTGCGTCTTCGGATGCGGCCGCGGCCGCGCCCGCGCCCGCGTCACTCCCTCGCGCGCTCGTCGCCGAGGTGCTCGGCACTGCGCTGCTGCTCGCAGTCGTCGTCGGCTCGGGGATCATGGGCGAGCGGCTCGCGGGCGGGAACGTGGCGATCGCGCTGCTCGCGAACACCGTCGCGACCGGCGCGGGGCTGGTCGCGCTCATCCTTTCTTTCGGGCCGATCTCGGGCGCGCACTTCAACCCGGCCGTCACCCTCGTCGAATCCCTCGCGGGCGCGCTCGCGCCGCGCACCGCGCTCGCGTACGTCGCCGCGCAGCTCGCGGGGGGCTTCGCGGGCGTCGCCGCCGCACACGCGATGTTCGCGGAGCGCGCGGTGTATTTCGCCTCGACGCACGCGCGCACCGGCCCTGCGCAGTGGTGGAGCGAGCTCGTCGCGACGTTCGGCCTCGTGCTCGTGATCCGCGCCGTCTCGCGCAGCCGCGCGGAGGCGACGCCGCTCGCCGTGGGCCTCTACATCACGTCCGCATATTGGTTCACGGCCTCGACCTCATTCGCGAATCCCGCGGTGACGCTCGCGCGCACGGCGACGGATACCTTCGCCGGCATCCGCCCCGGCGACGCACCGGGGTTCATCGCCGCACAGCTCGTCGGCGCCCTCGCGGCGCACGCACTCACGCGGTGGCTCCTCCCGGCACGCTGAGTTCTTCATGCGCTCGTGGAGACGAGCGTGGATGTCTCGTATCCCCTCCAGACCCGCGGAGCCGCCCATGGACGTCGTCGTGAATCGTGCCTTGCTCGTGCCCGCCGTCGCGCTCGCGGCGTGGACCTTCGTCATGTGGACGTGGATGTACGTGACGCGCCTCCCCGCCATCCGGCGCGCGCAGATGACGCTCGACGCGAACGTCGCGCGCGGTGAGCAGATGGCGACGCTCCCGCCCTCGGTGCGCTGGAAGGCCGACAACTACAATCACCTCTTCGAGCAGCCGACGCTCTTCTATTCCCTCGTGATCATCGCCGCGCTCTTGCCGGCGTGCGGCGCGGTCGAGCTCGGCCTCGCGTGGGCGTACGTCGCGCTGCGCGTCGTGCACAGCGTCTTTCAGGCGACGGTGAACAAGATCGAGGTGCGGTTCGCGCTCTTTCTCTTCTCGTCGCTCGCGCTGCTCGCGCTCGTCGTGCGGGTCGGTCTCGCGCTGGCGTGAGGGTGAGCTCACCTCGCTTCTTCGAACCAGCTCAAGACCTCTTCCCAGAGCGGCTGCGCCCGCCGGTGGAAATAGCCCATGTGTCCGATGGGGCCGATTCCGCGCGTTTGTGGATCGATGTCGACGGTGCGCACCGGGGCGTGTCGATATCCCGCCAGGAAGGCGTCGCGCGAGGCGGGTAGCGCCCAGAGGTCGTCGAGCGCGTTGGCGGCGACGATGGGTGTGCGGACGCGGTCGAAGAGGCGAGTGACCTCGTCGCGCAGCTCCGGCACATCGAAGAAATAGCGGGGATGGGCGCACCAGCGCTTCCAGTCGCGGTAGACGCCGAGCGGCAGATCCTCGCCGAGCCCGAGCCGCTTCCACGCGAGATATCCGTGCGTGCGCACGAGCAGCGGTCCGATCACATACCAGAGCGCGAGGACGCGTACGCGCTCGAGCGGCGGCATCCACCCCACCCAGCCCGCGCCCGTGCCGAAGGTGTAGACGCGCGACACGCGCTCGGGATTCGGCAGCAGGCCGAAGGCGTGACCGCCATACGAGTGACCGACGTAGAAGAGCGGGATTCCCGGTGCGGCGAGGGCGTCGATCGCCGCGGGCAGATCGAGACGTGCCCAGTCGAGATAGTTCATCTCGAAGCCGCGCAGGGATTCCGGGCGGGATAGCCCGATGCCGCGGTAATCGAGCGTGAGCGTCGAATACCCACGCTCGGCCGCGAACGCCGCGAAGGGCCGATAGAAGCGCTGCGGGACGGCGGTGGCGCCGGCGATGACGATGCGCGCGCGTTCGGGGCCCTGCGCGGGGTGGACCTGCGCCATGAGCGGATATCCGTCATCCGCCGTGAGCGGGAGAGCGTGCGGTGCGTCGGGGGAGGTGTGCATGCGTGTGCGGGAGGCGGGGTGTTGGCGTCAGCGACGTTCCGGGACCAGCCCGCCGCGGCCGAGCCGGAGGAGCGGGGTGCGCGTGGCGCAGAGCGTGGAGCGTAGATCGGCGCGGCGCCGGGTGACGCGCCGTCGTCGCCGGAGCGGAGGCAACGAGCGCCGTCGTCGTGGCGGTCGTCGTGCCGGTCGACGTTCCGCGCGCGCGCCGATCGCGGGTGTGATGCAACCCGAGCGATTGCAACCTTGAGTTGCGTTCGCTAGCCTCGCGCGATGGACGCCATGCCCACCTCCGCTGAGCTTCTGCCCTGGCTCGCCCAGAACCTCGTCGCGCAGGTGCTCGGCTACTTCGTGGTCGTCGGTGGGCTCTTCGTCGGCGTCTGGCGGCTCGGCCGCGTGCGCTTTCGGACCGCGCGCATCCCGGCGCCCGCGCGCGTCGATGCGCGCCAGCTCCGTCGCGAGATCGGCCACACGCTCGTCACGCTCGTCGCGGGCACGGCGAGCGCGGGTGCGGTGGTGGGCCTGCACGCCGCGGGGCTCACGCGGCTGCACGACGGGCCCGCTGCGCCCCTCGTGGTGGCGGGCTGGTGCGTCGCGGGCTTCTTCTTCAACGACGCGTGGTTCTACGGCTGGCACCGCCTGCTGCATCACCCGCGGCTCTTCCGCCACATCCACGTCGTGCATCACCGCAGCGTCGACGTGAACCCGTTCACCTCGTACTCGTTTCACGTCGTAGAGGCCGTGCTGCTCGGCGCGTGGGTCGTCCCCGCGGCCGTGGTCCTGCCGATCCCGATGGCGTCGATCGCCGTGCTCCAGGCGCTCGGCCTCGCGAACAACGTCATGGCGCACCTCGGCTACGAGGTCCTCCCCGCTTGGCTCGCTGAAGGTGCTGGTGTTGCGCTTCATCAACACGGCGACGTTTCACAGCCTCCATCACACGCGCTCCCGCGGGAACTTCGGGCTCCACACGCGCCTGTGGGATCGCCTCTTCGGCGCGGAGATCGCCGACTACGAGCAGGCCTTCGTCACGCGCAGCCGAGGGACCGACTCGGACACGCGCGGGGGGCGCGCATGAGGTCGCGAGCCGCTGACACATCGTCCGCGCTGCGTGCGCGCCGTGGTGAGCCGGTCGTCGCGCGCGTGCTCGAGGTCACGCTCGACGAGCTCGCGCGGGTCGGCCTGCATCGGCTGAGCGTGCCGGCGGTGTCGGCGCGGGCCGGCCTCCACAAGACGAGCGTGTATCGGCGCTGGCCCACGAAGGGCGCGCTCGTCGCGGCCGCGCTCGCCCGGGCGATGGGACACGACGCGCCGCTCCCGGACGACGGCTCGCTGCACGCGGACATGCGCGCCTTCGTGCGCCGTGCGGCCGCGTTCGCCGATTCGCCCGTCGGGCGCGGCGTGCTGCGGACGCTCTTCGCGGACGGCGCGGATCCCGAGGTGCGCCTGCTGATCGCGTCGCTGCGCCGCGGTCGCGAGGCGGGGCCCCGCGCGCTCTTTCGGCGGGCCGTCGCGCGCGGCGAGCTCACCGCAGAAGCCGATGTGCGCATGGCCGCGACCGCCGTGGCCGGCGCGATCACGCATCGCCTCTTCGTCGAGCAGGCCCGCGCCACGCCCGCCTTCGTCGATCGCCTCGTCGCGCTGGTCGTCCGCGGGGCTCGGGGCGCCCGTGCCGCCGGGGGCTGGTTCACGCATAAGTCGTCACTTATCCTCGGCGACGCGTCCCGGCATCCACACCCCGCCTGCGCCCCCCACGTCGCCCGCCTTCCACGCGCTCGGCGATGGCACGCGGCGGCGCATCCTCGCGCTGCTCGGCGAGGGCGAGCGTTCGGTGGGGGAATTGCTCGCGCAGCTCGACGCCTCGAGCCAGCCCGCGCTCTCGCAGCACCTCAAGGTCCTGCGGGAGGCGGGGCTCGTCGTCGTGCGTCGCGACGGGCGTCGCCGCGTCTATGCGCTCGACGCGCGCCCGCTCGCGGCGCTGCGCGCGTGGTTCGGTCAACTCGAGTCTTCGCGGGAGGGGCGGCCCGCTGCGCGTGGCGGCCTCCTCGACGGAGACGCGTGATCGCCGCCGCGATCGACGCACCCGGCCCTCACCCCGGCATGGGCGCTCGCGGGGGCGGTGCCGTGACGGCGCCCGTCGCCTCCTCGGAGGCGCGGGCCGACACGGGCAGTTCGACGACCGCTGAGGCCGCCGCGCGCGATGCGGACGGATGCGCGTCTTGCTCAGGCGAAGCGCAGCGCGCCTTGCGGGGTGAGGCCGACGAGCCGCGCCGCGCGCGCAGGCGCGAGCAGCCCGAGCACGCCGAGCGCCATCGTGAGGACCGCGCCGCACGAGGCGATCAGCACGGGATACGCAGACTCCCTGCGTGGGCCGTGGGCGGACGCACGAACGTCGCGGTCTCGAGGCGCGCGGAGGAGGCGGGCCGCGCGAGACGGGCCGCCTCGATCTCGGGCTCGTGTCGCACGCCTCAGCCCCGCCGACGGCGCGTGAGGCGAACCACGCCGAGCAGCGCGAGCACGGCGAAGAATCCGATGCTCGAATCCCGCGCTCCGCCGTGCGTGGGAGTCGCGGCGCCTGCGATGCGGCAGCCGCAGCCGCCGTCGTCGCGACGCGTGTCGGGGAGTGCACTCGCGTCGCCCGTGCCCGCGTCGCCCACGCCGAGATCGTCGGCGCCCATGTCGGGGCTGCCCGCGTCGGAACTGCCTGCGTCGGGGATCCCGCCGTCGGGCATGGGCTCTTCGCGCACGCACGAGGCGTTGCAGCCGTCGCCGGGGGTGGTGTTGGCGTCGTCGCAGGTCTCGACGCCCGTCTGCACGAAGCCGTCGCCGCACGCGGCGCTCTCGCAGGTGACGAGGCAGGCGTCGGTGTCCTCGCCGTTGCCGTCGTCGCAGGCCTCGACGCCCATCTGCACGAAGCCGTCGCCGCAGCTCGCGCTCTGGCAGGTGGTGAGGCAGGCGTCGGTGTCGTCGCCGTTGCCGTCGTCGCAGGCCTCGGTGCCGACGCGGCGGAAGCCGTCGCCACAGCTCGCGAGCAGGCAGGTCGAGAGGCAACCGTCGAGGTTCGAGGCGTTGCCGTCGTCGCAGGCCTCGGGCGACTGCACGGTGCCGTCGCCGCAGCTCGCGAGGGCGCACATCGCAGTGCAGCCGTCGCCCTCGACGGTGTTGCCGTCGTCGCAGGCCTCGACGCCGCTGCGCAGATAGCCGTCGCCGCACGCGGCCGCGACGCAGCTGTCGACGCAGGCGTCGGTGTTGGAGGCGTTGCCGTCGTCGCAGTCCTCGACGCCGAGCTGCGTCACGCCGTCGCCGCAGCGCGCGGTCGTGCACGACGCGGTGCAGGCGTCGGTGTTCACGGTGTTGCCGTCGTCGCACTGCTCGCCGGATTGCACGATTCCGTCGCCGCAGGCCGCGACACGGCACATCGACGTGCAGGCGTCGGTGTCGTCGGCATTGCCATCGTCGCAGGCTTCGCCCGACTGCCGGATCCCGTCGCCGCAGCGCGCGTTGAGACACGCATTCGAACACGCGTCGTCGGGGACCAGGTTCCCGTCGTCGCACTGCTCGCCCATCTGCACGACGCCGTCACCGCACGCCGCAGCGCGACAGCTGTTGCTGCAGGCGTCGGTGTCGATGGCATTGCCGTCGTCGCAGGCCTCGCCCGACTGCACGATTCCGTCGCCGCAGCGCGCGAGGACACACAGGTTGGTGCAGGCGTCGGTGTTCACCATGTTGCCGTCGTCGCAGGCCTCGACGCCCATCTGCACGAAGCCGTCGCCGCACGTGGCCACCACACAGGTGTTGGTGCAGGCGTCGGTGTTCACCGTGTTGGCGTCGTCACAGGCCTCGACGCCGGTCTGCGTGAATCCGTCGCCGCAGCGCGCGCTGGCGCAGGTGTTGGTGCAGGCGTCGGTGTTCACCGTGTTGGCGTCGTCGCAGGCCTCGCCCGACTGCACGATTCCGTCGCCGCACACGGCGCCCGCGCAGCTGTTCGGGCAGGCGTCGGTATTGACGGTGTTGCCGTCGTCGCAGGTCTCGACGCCGACCCAGGTGTAGCCATCGCCGCAGGTCGCCGCGTTGCACGCGTTGGTGCAGGCGTCGCCGTTGGAGGTGTTGCCGTCGTCGCACGTCTCGGTGCCTGCGCGCACGAAGCCGTCACCGCAGCGCGCCGCCGCGCAGGTGTTGGTGCAGGCGTCGGTGTTCACCATGTTGCCGTCGTCGCAGGTCTCCGTGCCCGCGCGGATGACGCCGTCGCCGCAGCGCGCGGCGACACAGGTGTTGGTGCAGGCGTCGGTGTTCGACGTGTTGCCGTCGTCGCAGGCCTCGGGGCCGTTCACCGTGCCGTCGCCGCAGCGCGCGCCGAGTCCGGTGCAGGTCGAGTTGCAGGCGCCGTAGCTGCCGTTGGACGCGCCGCTGTCGCAGGTCTCGCCGGACTGCACGATGCCGTCGCCGCAGAAGACGAGGGGCGCGTATTCGTACGCGCCGAGATCGTGCGCGGCGCCACCGAGCCCATCGCCGTTGAGCGGGCGCGTGCGCCGCTCGAGGTCGAAGGCCGGCGCGCCCGTCGCCGTGCCGACGTCGATGGCGACGCTCGAGGGCTGGAGATGACGATCCGTGGGGGCCACGTACTGCGGATTCGCGCTGAAGCAGCCCGTGCCGAGCGTGAGATTGAAGGTATTGCCGGAGGGGTTGTTCCAGACGTCGGAATACGTGACGTTGAAGGTGCCGCCCGACTGGCGATAGACGCCATACGAACCGCCGTTGGTCACGATGGAGTTGGAGAGGTTGAAGACGCCGCCGGACGCGGAGTTCGTGAGCACACCGACGCTGGTCTGGGCGTCGATGGTGCAACCCGACGCGTTCGAGGGCGCGGAGCCCGCGTTCTGCAAGACCTCGATGCCGGTGGTGTTGCCGGTGAGCAAGCAGTTGGCGAGGGCGAGCGCACCGGCCGATTCGACGCGGATGGCGGTCGAGTTGTTGGTGCCCGTGAGGTTCTCGAGCGCGGGTGTGCCCGCCGCGATCAGCAGGCCGTTGGCGTTGGTGCGGAAGGTGACGTCACGCACGATCTGTGCGGCCGTCGAGCGGTGGTGGAGGCCCGAGGCGGCCTCTTCGAACACGGCGTATTCGATGCGCGAGCCGGCGGGCGCGCTCGACTGGAACTCGACGCCGTACCAGGACCCGGCCGCGGTGCCCGCCGAGGTGAAGGTGATCGGCGAACCGCTGGTGCCGACGGCGATGAGCGTGCCGAACACGCGCAGCTCGACGCGGCTCGTGTCGGTGTAGGCGCGCATCTGATCGGTCGTCGCGGCGGACACCGTGGCACCGGCGGGGACGGTGAGCGTGACGCCGGGGGCGACGGTGAGATCGCCGAGGAGGGTATTCGTGCCGGACGGGAGGGTGGTATTCACCCAGAGCGTGCCGAGCAGGCCGACCGTCGCGTCGCTGACGTAGGGGAGGAAGCCGAGGTCCTCGCCGCTCATCCCCGCGAAGCGCGCGGGGCTGTTGGAGGTGAGGCGGCGATTGGTCGCGGAGACGAAGAGGGGATTCGCGTTGAAGCAGCCCGTGCCGAGCGTGAGATTGAAGGTATTGCCGGAGGGGTTGTTCCAGACGTCGGAATACGTGACGTTGAAGGTGCCGCTCGACTGGCGATAGACGCCATACGAACCGCCGTTGGTCACGATGGAGTTGGAGAGGTTGAAGACGCCGCCGGCCGCGGAGTTCGTGAGCACACCGACGCTGGTCTGGGCGTCGATGGTGCAGCCCGCGGCGCTCGAGGCCGCGGAGCTTGCGTTCTGCAAGACCTCGATGCCCGTGGTGTTGCCGGTGAGCAGGCAGCCGACGAGGGCGAGCGCGCCGGTCGACTCGACGCGGATGGCCGTCGCGTTGTTGGTGCCCGTGAGGTTCGCGAGCGTGGGTGTGCCGGTGGCGATCAGCAGGCCGTTGGCATTGGTGCGGAAGGTGGTTTCGCGCACGATCTGCGCAGCCGTCGAGCGGTGGTGGATGCCGGATGCGGCCTCTTCGATCACCGCCTGTTCGATGCGCGAACCGGCGGGCGCGGTCGACTGGAACTCGACGCCGTACCAGGACCCGGCCGCGGTGCCCGCCGAGGTGAAGGTGATCGGCGAACCGCTGGTGCCGACGGCGATGAGCGTGCCGAACACGCGCAGCTCGACGCGGCTCGTGTCGGTGTAGGCGCGCATCTGATCGGTCGTCGCGGCAGACACCGTGGCACCGGCGGGGACGGTGAGCGTGACGCCGGGGGCGACGGTGAGATCGCCGAGGAGGGTATTCGTGCCGGACGGGAGGGTGGTATTCACCCAGAGCGTGCCGAGCAGGCCGACCGTCGCGTCGCTGACGTAGGGGAGGAAGCCGAGGTCCTCGCCGCTCATCCCCGCGAAGCGCGCGGGGCTGTTGGAGGTGAGGCGGCGATTGGTCGCGGAGACGAAGAGGGGATTCGCGTTGAAGCAGCCCGTGCCGAGCGTGAGATTGAAGGTATTGCCGGAGGGGTTGTTCCAGACGTCGGAATACGTGACGTTGAAGGTGCCGCTCGACTGGCGATAGACGCCATACGAACCGCCGTTGGTCACGATGGAGTTGGAGAGGTTGAAGACGCCGCCGGCCGCGGAGTTCGTGAGCACACCGACGCTGGTCTGGGCGTCGATGGTGCAGCCCGCGGCGCTCGAGGCCGCGGAGCCGGCGCTCTGCAAGACCTCGATGCCGGTGGTGTTGCCGGTGAGCAGGCAGCCCTGGAGCGAGAGCGCTCCGGCGGTCTCGACGCGGATGCCGGTGGAGTTGCCCGTCGCGGTGATGTTCGCGAGGGTGGGATTGCCCGCCGCGATGAGCAGGCCATTCGCGTTCGTGCGGACCGTCGAGTCGGTGAGCGTGAGGCCCGGGAGCGAGGTCCGAAGTCCGTTGGCGGCGTGCTCGATGATCGCGCCCTGGATGGATGCGGAAGTCGCGCCGGATTCGACGATGAGGCCGACCCAGGACCCTGCGGCCGTGCCCGTCGTGGAGCGGAAGCGGACGGGCGAACCGGCCGTGCCGTTGACGGTGAGCTGACCGCGCACGATGAGTTCGACGCGCGCGGTGTCGCTGTTCGCTGCGAGCGCGTCCGTCGTGGTGAAGCGCACCTCGACGCCGGACTCGATGGTGAGGAAGGCGCCGGCAGGGACGATGATGTCGCCCTGCACGGTGTAGGGGGAGCCGGCCGTCGTCCACGTCTGGTTGATGACGTTGCCGCCCGAGATGGTCGTCTGCGCGTCGGCGGTGCCTGCGGCGAAGAGGGCGGCGCAGGCGGCGAGCGTGGCGGCGAGGAGCGTGGACGGGGAGCGGGAAAGGAAGCGGTTCATGGGGCCTCGGGGCCCGAGAGTACGCGTGGAACGGTCGGATTTCAGCGGCGCTCAGCGCGCGCGAGCGAGGAAGCGCACGGCCCCACCGAAGCGTCGACGCCAGGCGCGCTCGTCGTGGCGACCGCGCGGATCGAGCCGGAATTTCAGGGTTTCGTCGCCGTAGCCGCGGGCGCGCAAGAGGGCCGCGAGGCTGCGCGAGCCCTCGACCATGCCGCGGCCTTCGCGGCTGCCGACGTCGAGGTAGATGCGCGAGGCGAGCGGGCGCGGGCTGCGCGCGACGTACTCCGCGATGCGGCCGTGACCGAACCAGAACGACGACGACATGCAGAGCGCGGCGCCGAAGCGATCGGGGCGCGCGTGGTGCGCGTACATCGCGGCGAGCCCGCCCATCGAGGAGCCGCCGATCATCGTGCCGCGCGGCTCGGGGAGCACGCCGAGCTTCTTCCACGCGTCGGTGACGACCTCGTCGGCGAGCCACGCCACGAGCGCGGGGAGCTGGCCGCGCGAGCGCTCGGTGGCGAAGGGCGAGAGCTCGTCGAGCCGCGCGCTGCCGCCGTGTTCGACGGCGACGATCACGGGCGCGAGCGCGCGCAGTGATTCGGCGGCCGTGTGCACGTGCCAGCCGACACCGCTGAACGCGGGCCCGTCGTCGAACACGTTCTGCGCGTCGAAGAGCACGAGCAGCCGCGGCGGGCGCCGCTTCGGGCGCGCGTGCGGGACGTAGGCGCGCAGGTGCCGCGCGCCGACGCCGGGGATGTCGAAGGGCCCGAGTCGGTGGAGGGTGCCGGCGGCGAGCATGGGATTCGGGGGAGCTCGCGCGGGGCCGGGGCTACTCGACGAGGACGAGGCCGGGCGGCAGCGACTCGCCGAAGACGCGGCGCTCTTCGGCCTCCGCGAGCACCGTCGGCTCGCGCACCATCATGGGCCACGCGGCGGGGGCGCCGGCGCGCTCGAGGCGGGTCGGCGACCTCGAGGCGGAGCGCTTCGGGGAGATCGCGCCCGCGGTCGCCCGAGGCGCGCGCGAGCTGGGCGGCGGCGAACATCGCGGTGTCGACCTTCGCCCAGTCCTGTCGGAGCGCGAGGGCGAGCCAGGCCATCGCGGTGTCGCGGGGGAGCACCTGGTGCGCGCTGCCGTAGAAGGGCACGCGCGCGCCGAGGCGGCCGACCGCCCACCACGTCTGCTTCGGCTCGTCGTGCTTGGTGAGTCGCTCGAGGAGCCAGCCGCCGACCTCCGCCTTCTTCGCGGGGTCGAGGCGCTCGAGCGACCCGACCAACCGCACCATGTCGTCGTGGCCGAGCATCTTGGGGCCCTTCGGGCGCGGGCGCGGGCGCGGCGAGGGCGGCATCAGGTGGTACGCGAGCGTGTCGACGAGGCGGGTCTGCGCGGCTTCGTCGAGGCCGCCCGCGACGCGGCGCCAGAGCGTCCACCACTCGGACCAGACCTGCGCCTCGGGCGCGAACTGCACGCCTTCGGCGAAGAGCGCCCAGAGCTGCTTCGTGCGCCAGTCGTCGAGCGGATAGCCGAAACCGGGGCGCAGGCAGTAGCCGGACAGGTTAAACCACACACGCTCGTGATCGGCGCTGCGGCGGCGGCGTTTGGCGCCTGCGAGCAGGGCATTGAAGAGCTCGCGGAGCAGCGGTGTCGACCACGTCTCGCGCGCGCCGAGGATGCGCTCGAGGTCCTGGCGCAGCGTCTTGATCTCCTTGGCGGCGACGTCCTGCGCGCTCTTGCCGTAGAAGGCGTGGATGCGGGCGGTCGCCTCGGCGAAGCGCGGGTGGAGCTGCGTGATCGCGCGCGGCGTGCCCTCGTCGCTGGCCTCGCCGCGCAGGCCCATCTCGAGCTTCCAGCGGCGGCCGCCCGGCTCTTCGAGGCAGCTCAGCTCGAGCGTGCCGACCTCGGTGAGCGCGGCGGCGAGGCGCACGGGGACCTCGCCGCGCGCGGCGCCGCCCTCGGACTCGAGGACCGCGATGATGGGCGGGAGATCCGCGAAGGTCGCGTCGTCCGGGTCGAGGTCGAAGAGCTCGCCCGCGCGCCAGGCCCGCGCTTCGGCCGTCGAGGTGACGAGGTGGAAACGCACCGGCTCGCCGACGCGCAGCGTGAACGCGCGCTCGCGGAGCACGAGCTCCTCGCCCTCTTCGGCGCCGCGCGGCAGCAGGCACACGGCGCGGCGTGGCCCGCCCGCCTGGCCGCTCACGACGACGTGGTAGCTGCGCGCGCTGCCGCCGCCGATGCGCAGGCCCACGCCGCGCCGCGCGAGGCCGTAGGCGACGGCGCCGCGCGCGACCGCGAGATCGGGCGCGTCGTTGGGGAGGAGCGTGGGCCTCGCACCGCCGCGCCATTGAGCGAGCACCTCGAGCAGCCGCGTGGAGAGCGGCGCGCCGTGGAAGACGCCGCCGTTCAGGAGCACGGCGTCGGGTATCGGCAGCGCCTCGCCTGCGGGGGCGCGATCGCCGAGCGCGGCGCGCGAGAGCTCGGCGTGCGCGGCGAGGAAGGCCGCGATGTGCCGCGTGATGCCGGCGTCCGCGGTGAAGGGCAGGCCCAGCTCCACGAGGCCGGTGCGGCGGCGCGCGGGGCGCTCCGTCTCGGCGACGTCGGGAAAGAAGCCGTTGCGCACGACCTCGTCGACCTCGGCGCGCGTGAGCTCGGTGGTCTTCGCGGAGGCGACGAGGCGCGAGCCGCCGCCGAGCACGGTGACGCGGACGGACTCGGGCGCGCCGGGCGAGAGCATGCGCTCCTTGGCGTCGCGGCACTGCGCGACGAGCTCGCCGAAGCGCGCGGCCGGCAGCGCGACGGCCTGCCCGCTCGTCCCCGTGCCGACGAGCCGCTGCTCGGCGCGCCGTGCGAGC
Organism: Polyangiales bacterium; assembly: GCA_964202905.1. GTDB lineage: Bacteria > Myxococcota_A > Polyangia > Polyangiales > JADJQN01 > CAIUAC01. Next base: position 322,664 of record CAXNJO010000005.1, on the reverse strand, counting down.
GCGAGGTCCATGTTGTCGCCGCCGAGCATGAGGTGCTCGCCGACCGCGATGCGCGTGAGACGCGGTCCGCTCTCGCGCAGCTCGACCTGGATGAGCGTGAGGTCCGTCGTGCCGCCGCCGACGTCCACGACGAGCGCGAGGCGCACGTCCGCGAGCGCGGCCGTGACGTCGGCGCGGTGACGATCGAGGAAGTGGTAGAAGGCCGCCTGCGGCTCTTCGACGAGGCGCACCGCGCCGAGCCCCGCGTCACGCGCGGCCCGCAACGTGAGGGCGCGCGCGGCCTCGTCGAAGGACGCGGGCACGGTGAGCACCACCTCCTGCGCGCGGAGCGGGTGCGCGGGGTGCTGCGCGTCCCAGCTGCAACGCAGATGCGCGAGGTAGCTCGCGCTCGCGGCGACGGGCGAGACGCGCGGGACGTCGTCGTGCGGCGCGGTGCTCGCGGCCGACCACGGGAGGATGCGCGCGGTGCGGTCGACGCCTGCGTGCGAGAGCCAGCTCTTCGCGCTCGCGACGAGCCGCGCGGGGCTGCGCGCGCCGAGCGTGCGCGCGAGGGCGCCGATCACGGCGGGCGGCGTCTCGGGGCCGAGGTCGGGCGGATGCCACGGGAGCTGCGTGTCGCTCTCGGCGAGCTCGCCCGGCGCGGCGTGGTAGCGGAGCGAGGGCAGCAGCGGGCGCGGCGCGACCTCACCGGGCGCGACGAGCTGCGCGACGTCGAAGGTGTGCACCGACGGCACCGCGCCCTCGGCGAGCCCCGCGGTGTCCGCGAAGGCGACGACGGTGTGCGTGGTGCCGAGGTCGATGCCGACGAGGTAGCGCGCAGCGGCCATGACGGCCGCGGAGGGTAGCAGGTCGGGCTCGGGGCGCGGCGGCGGGTCTGGGGGCGGCGCCCGGAGGAGCCCGACGGACGACCTATCAACCTTCTTGATGTGTCGCAGACGTGTCGTCTCGCCTGCGCGGGGCAGGCACCCGGGAGCGGGCGCTCAGCCCGCGTCGTGGCGCACGTCGAGGCTCAGCTTCCAGCGCTCGGCGCCCTCGCGCGGGACGGCGTCGAGCTCGAGCACGCCGACCTCGGTGACGGTCGCCTGCAGCCGCACGGCGACGACCTCGCCCGCGGTGCGTCCGGCCGTCGGCAGCTCGGCCTCGAGCTCGGCGAGCTCTTCCAGCTCGCCCTCGCGCCAGCGCTCGAGCACGGTGCCGACGGCGTCTTCGCGCCGCGTCGAGGAGCCGAAGAAGCGGAAGCGCACGGGCTCGCCGACGACGAGGCCGAGCTCTTCGTCGAGCAAGGCCGCGCTCGCGCCCTCTTCCATGCCGAAGGGCGCGACGCAGAGCGCGGAGATCGGCGGTGCCATGCCGGGCACCGCGGGCATCGCGCTCTCGACGCCAACGTAGTAGGCGCGCGCAGTGCCGCCGCGGATGCGCACGCCGGCGCCGCGGCGCGTGTAGGCGTGGTAGGCCGCGCCCCGTGCCACGGCGAGGTCGAGGTCCGCGCCCGGCAGCTCGCGCGGCGCCGGCGCGCCGACGGAGGTGAGCCAGTCGCCGAGCACCTCGAGGATGCGCGTCCGCAGCCACGTGGACTTGAACACGCCGCCGTTGAAGAGCACGGCCGTCGGCCGCGCGAAGGCCGCTGCACCGCTGCCCGGCGCCGTGGCTTCCGCCTGCCGCGCGAGGAAGGCCGCGAGGTGTCGTGTCACCGCGGCGTCCTGCGCGTAGGGGAGGCCGAGCTGTCGCAGGCCGACGCGCGCGCGCTGCGTGGGGCGCGCGGAGGCGGGCACCCGCGGAAAGAAGCCCTCGAGCACGACGGAGGTGACCTCGTCGCGCGTGAGCTCGGTGCGCAGCGAGCTCGCGACGAGGCGCGCGCCGCGGCTCGGCACGACGACGGGGACGGACGCCGGGCCGTCTTCCGCGAGGAGCTGTTCCTTCGCGGCGCGGCAGCCGTGCGCGAGCGCGACGAGCTGCCACGTGTCGAGCGTGCGGCCTTCGGTCTCGAGCTTTTGCCGGACCGTGTGCGCGAGCGCGAGGTCCATGTTGTCGCCGCCGAGCAGGATGTGCTCGCCGACGGCCACGCGCTCGAGCGCGAGCGCGCCCTCGCTCTCGCGGACGGCGATGAGCGAGAAGTCGCTGGTGCCGCCGCCGACGTCGACGACGAGGATGACGTCGCCCACCGAGACCTCGCGGCGCCACGCGCCATCGCTCCGCGCGATCCACGCGTAGAGCGCCGCCTGCGGCTCCTCGAGCAGGCGTACGCGCTCGAGCCCGGCGCGCTGCGCGGCCTCGGCCGTCAGCTCGCGCGCGGCCGGATCGAACGACGCGGGCACGGTGAGCGTGACGTCCTGCGCGGCGAGCGGCGCGTCGGGGTGCGCGCGATCCCACGCCGCGCGCAGGTGCGCGAGCATCGCGACGGCGGCGTCGAGCGGCGAGAGGCGCGGCACCTCGGGCGGCGCGTCGACGGGGAGCACGGCGCCGCGGCGATCGATCCCGCTGTGGCAGAGCCAGCTCTTCGCGCTCGCGACGAGACGCGAAGGGGTCTTGCCGCCCTGCGCGCGGGCGAGCTCGCCGACGATGAATGACGGTTCAGTCGTGGCGCCCGAGGCGGGCTCGGACCACGGGAGCGCGCGGTCGGACGGGGTCAGCTCGCTCGCGTGCGGGAGGTAGAGGAACGAGGGCAGCAGCGGCCGCGCGTCGACCTGCCCCGGCGCGACGAGCTGCGGGACGGCGAGGTCGCGGCCCGCGATCGTGTCGCCCTCGGAGAGGTCGGCGTCGACCCACGAGAGTGCGCAGTGCGTGGTCCCGAGGTCGATGCCGACCACGTAGCCCGACGACTCGCTCACAGCTCGACCTCGGCGGGCGCGATCACGGCGACGTCGTGTCCCTCGGCCAGCTGCGGCAGCCGGATCTCCGCGGCGCGCCAGCCGCGGTGGCGCAGCGTGCCGGTGAAGGGCGGCTCGCCGTGGACGTTGCCGGTGACGCGCACGCCCTGCGCCGCGAAGCCCTCCTCGAGCGTGACGCGCGCCTCCTCGGGCTCGCTCCGCACCTCGCGGATCTGCATGTGCTCGCCGAGCGCGCGCGCGCAGCCGTCGTGCACCACGCGCGCCGCCGCGCCGATCTCCGCGTCGGAGAAGGACGAGACGTCTTCCTTCACGAAGTCGATGAACCGGCCCTCGCGCTGGAGCAGGGCGAGGAGCTGGAGCGCGGCGTCCGTCGGGGCCTCGCGGAGGCGCGGGGGCGGCGCGGCCTTGGGGATCGCGGGCGCTTCGAGGCGCACCGACGGCTCCTCGGCAGGGAGCGCGGGCACCCCGTCGCGGCCGACGCTGCGGGCGGCCTGCACGCGCGCCGCGAAGACCCCGTCGACGAGGATCTTCCAGAACGCGATGTACGCGAGCACGAAGCGGGAGACGAACGAGAGAGACGGCTCGGACACGTGCGCACCTCGGAGTGGGGCGGGAGCTTTACCAAACGCCGCTCGGGCGGGCGAGTAACCGCCGCGGCGCGGCGCGGTGCCCGGGCTCGTGCGCGCCGTCAGCGCGCGAGCGCTTCGGCGAGCTTCACCCCGGCGAGCGCGGTCGCGAGCGTGCTCTGCCCGGGGAAGACCGAGTCGCCGACCAGAAACGCGCCCCGCGCGAGCTCCGGCGGGCGAAAGGCCACGTAATGGTGCAGCCCCGCGCGTCGCGGCACGCCGCCGACCGCGCCGCCCGCCCGCCCGGTGAAGCGCGCGAAGGTGCGCGGGCTGCCCGTCATCGCGTGCACGATGCCCGCGGCGAGCTCCGGCGCGCGGGCCTCGATCGTGCGGCGCATCGCGGCCTGCACCTCCGCCACGTACGCGCCGCGCGCCTCGCCCTCGAGCGCCTCGAGCCGCGGGAGCGGGACGTGCGTGGAGACCGTCACGGTGCGCTCGCCCGGCGGCGCGCGGTCCGGCTCGTCGAGGCCGCTCACCGAACAGAAGACGTGGTTTCCCTCGAGAAAAGGGGCGTTCGCGTCGTTCACCAGCTCGAGGTGCGCGGGGCCCTCCTCGTGCACGGCGTCGGCGCGCACGCGCAGGTAGAGCATCGCCGCACCCCATCCGCGCGCGACCTCGCCCGCGAGCTTCGCGAGGCCGGAGGGGAGCGGCACGTCGAGCAGCTTCGCGGCGTCTTGCGGCAGCAGGTTCAACACGACGCGGCGCGCGCGCACGGTGCCCTTGCGCGTCGTGAGCACGTAGCCGTCGCCCTCGCGCGTGACGCGGTTCACGCGGTCAGGGAGACGCACCTCGCCGCCGAGCGCGCGGATCGCGGCGACGAGGCCCCACGCCAGCTTGCCGACGCCGCCGTGCACGTGGCCCGTGCCGCGGAAGGGGTAGTCGAGCGTGGAGAGCGCGAAGGGCGCCTCGGCCTCCGCCGCGCTCGCCTGCACGGTGATTTGAGAGATCGCGTCGACGTAGGTGCGAAGCGGCGCGAAGTCCGCGAGGCCGTGCCGCGCGAGCACCGAGGCGAGCGGCTTGCCGATCACGCGCAGGACAGGCAGGTACTGCGGGAGCCGCGCGGCGTGCCGCAGCAGCGCGGCCGCGCCGAAGGGCGGGAGCAGCGTCGGATCCGCGAGCAGCGCCCAGAGCGCCTCGGCCACGCGCGCCTGTTCGGCGAAGAAGGCCCGCACGCGCTCCGAGGGCGCGCCGGGCAGCGTCGCGATGGACTCGACGAGTCGCGCGCGGTCGGGGGGCACCGCGAGCGAGAGCCCAGGCGCGCGCAGCGTGATGACCGGGTCGAGCGGGACGAAGCGCACGTCGAGCGCGTGTCGGGCGATCCACTGCGCGAAGAGCTGGTCGGGCGCGAAGCCCGAGAACAGCGTCGCCCCCGACTCGTAGCGCACGCCGCCGCGCGTGAAGGTCGATGCGCAGCCGCCCGGGTAGGCGAGGGTCTCGAGCAGCACGACGCGCGCCCCGCGCTCGGCCGCGGCGAGCGCCGTCCCGAGGCCGCCGAAGCCCGCGCCGATCACCGCGATGTCGAAGTCCGCAGCCGTCACGCGGCGGGGTCTGGGGTCGCCGGACACGGTGGGCGAGGGGCCGCGCAGGCGGGTCGTCGGCGGGGTCGCCGTGCGCTCACGCGCCGCGTGGACCCCGGACGGGCGTATCCTCTGCGCCATGTGCCGCCTCATCGGCGTGGTCGCGAGCGAGACGACGAACTTCCGCTTCTGTTTGCGGGATGCCCCGCGCAGTCTTGCGGTGCTCTCCCCGGAGCACCCGGACGGCTGGGGCGTCGCGGTGCACGACGGCGCGGACTGGCAGGTCGAGAAGGAGCCTGCGTGCGCGCAGGAAGACGCGCAGTTCGCGGCCGTGAGCGCGACGCGGCGTGGGCGGGTGCTGATCGCGCACGTCCGCAAGCGCACGGTCGGCGCGATCGGGCGCGACAACACGCACCCCTTCGTGCGCGACCGCTGGACGTTCGCGCACAACGGGACGATCGACGATCAGGCGTTCCTGCGGGCGCACTGCGCGCCCGAGCGCCTCGCCGAGATCGTGGGGCAGACGGACAGCGAGCTCTTCTTCGCGTATCTGCTCACCGCGCTCGACGCGCGCCCCGACGCCCCCGACGACGCGCTCGCGGACGCGCTGCGCGCGCTCGTGAAGCGCAGTGGCGTCGCCGCGAATTTCCTGCTCGGCGACGGCGAGGTGCTCTACGCGCACCGCTTCGGCCGCACGCTCTTCACGCTCGCGCGCCGCCCGGGCGACGAGGTCCGCACCGAGCGCACCTCGGTCGAGACGTTCGCGACGCTCGAGACGCCGTGGACCCCGCGCCGCGGCGCCGTCCTCATCGCCTCCGAGCAGATCAGCGACGAGCCCTGGCGCGAGGTCCCTTCGGGCACGCTGTTGCGCGTCGATCGCGGCGCGCTGCCCGGGGTGAGCGTGCTCGCGCGGACGACCGCGTAGGGCGGCGGCAGCGGGCCGCGCGGGCGCCGCGGCGCGGTGCCGCGTGAAGGCACGGACGCCGCGAGACGCCCCTTGGTAGCCCACGGAACCCATGATATTTCCGGCTGATGACCGTACGCAGCCGCTCGCTCGGGATGCTCGCACTGTTCGTCGCTTGGGCCCTCGGAGGCGGCGGCGCGCGCGCCACGGTCACGCAGGTGGACGGGACGATCCTCCCGGTCAGCACCGCGCTGCAGGCGGCCCTCGACGCGCAGGGAGAGGGCGGCGCGCCCACGACGACGTCGATCAACGCCACCACGGACGCCTCGACCGTCCCCGAGATCTTCCTGCCGAACCTCACCTCGACGGTCACCTTCCGCGACATCGCCGAGGGCGCCGGCTTCGAGAACAGCTTCGGCTACTACAACGTCGGCGACGACCTCTCGAACCGCGCGAACCTGCATCCGGTGCTCGGCTGCAACCGCGCGCGCACCGACTACCCCATCACCGCAGGTGGTGTCAGCGAGCGCGCCGCGGCCGCCGGCTACGTGCAGAACGCCGAGCCTGGCACGGTCGCGACCATCGACTTCATGGCCGAGCTCACGGCCGGTCGCTACAAGGGCGGCTTCGTCGGCTTCTACCTGATCACGCCGGAGGGCAACCCCTCGGGCGACAATTGCGGCGACTACGTCAACGGCACCGACGGGCTCTCGCTGCTCGGCCGCATCTACTACACGCAGAGCGATCTCAACGACGACGGTGACTTCGTCCACCACCTCGTCTACCCGTCGAAGCGCACGGTCAACCGCTTCTACTTCGGCTTCGAGGACCTGTTCCGCGGCGGCGACAACGACTTCGAGGACATGGCCACGCAGGTCACGGGCCTCACGCCGCCCTGCGTCGCGCAGGCCGAGGTCTGCGACGGCCGCGACAACGACTGCGACGGTCTCGTCGACGACGTCGCGGACCTCACCGACGACGACGCCGCGTGCACGTGCTCGGGCTCGCCGCTCGCGTGCGAGGGCGGCGCGCGGCAGGGCGTGTGCCGCACGGGGCGCAGCGCCTGCGTCGCGGGCGCGCTGCTCTGTCGCAGCACCGTGTCGCCCTCGGCGGAGCTCTGCGACGGGCTGGACAACAACTGCAACGGCTCCGTCGACGACGCGACGACCGACACCGGCGCGGCCTGCGACGGCAGCGACGGCGACGCCTGCAACGAGGGCACCGTGCAGTGCATCGCGGGCGCGCGGCTCTGCAGCGACGCGACGGGTACCAACCCCGAGACGTGCAACGGCGCGGACGACGACTGCGATGCGCTCGTGGACGAGGGCAACCCGGGGGGCGGCGCAGCCTGTGACGGCGCGGACGGCGACGTGTGCCAGGAGGGCACCGTGCAGTGCACCGGCGGGGCGCTCGTGTGCAGCGACGCGACCTCGACCACGGGCGAGCTCTGCAACGGCGTCGACGACGACTGCGACGGCGCGATCGACGAGTCGCCCTCGGGGGTCGGTGTCGCGTGCGCGGCGGGCGTCGGGCTGTGTCGGCGCAACGGCGCGACGGTGTGTTCGGCGGGCGCGATCGTGTGCGGCGCGGTCGCGGCGCCGCCCGGCACGGAGTCCTGCAACGCGATCGACGACGACTGCGACGGCGAGGTCGACGAGGGGTTCAGCGTTGGGGCGCCGTGTGATGGTGTCGGCGCGTGCGGCGTGGGCGTGCTCGAGTGCGCGGGGAGCGCCGCGACGCGGTGCTCGACGGATCCGGGCGGCTCGGCGTCGGGCGTGGCGATCGAGGTCTGCAACGGCGCCGACGACGACTGCGACGGCAGCGTCGACGAGGGCCTCTCCGACCTCGGCGCGTGCGGCGACGGCACGGGCGAGTGCGCGCCGGGTCGACTGCGCTGCGTCGCGGGCGCGCCCGTGTGCCGCGGCGCGGTGGGCCCCTCGCCCGAGGTCTGCAACGGGCTCGACGACGACTGCGACGGCCTCCGCGACGAGCGCACGGGCGCCCTGGGGGACCTGCTCTCGGGGCTCGTCGACGAGGGCGCCGCGTGCGGCAGCGGCGTCGGCGAGTGCCGCACCGGCACCGAGGTGTGCGCATCGGGCGTCCTCGTCTGCACGGGCGCGCGCGGCCCCGGGGGCGAGGTGTGCAACGGCCTCGACGACGACTGCGACGGCATCCCCGACGACGCGCCCTCGGGGCTCGACGTGCCCTGCGGCTTCAGCGACGCGGGCGAGTGCGCGCTCGGCCGCACGATCTGCGCGGGCGGCATGGTGCTCTGCAACGGCGAGATTCCGCCGGTCGCCGAGGCCTGCAACGGGCTCGACGACGACTGCGACGGCGCCGTCGACGACGACCCCGTCGACGTCGGGCTGCCGTGCGGCTCGACCTTCGGGACGTGCGTGCCGGGCACCTTCGAGTGCGTCGCGGGCGCACGCGTGTGCGGCGGCGGCACGGTCGGCGTGCCCGAGGTCTGCAACGGCATCGACGACGACTGCAACGGCACGATCGACGACGCGCCGAGCGACGCGGGCGGCGTGTGCGGCCTCGACGCGGGCGCGTGTGAATTCGGCGCCGAGCGCTGCATCGCGGGCGCGCTCCAGTGCGTCGGCGGCACGTCTCCGGCGCTCGAGGTCTGCAACGGGCTCGACGACGACTGCAACGGCGCGACGGACGAGGGCTCGCTCTGCGGCGGCGGCGCGTGCGTGGAAGGCGTGTGCGCGAGCACCTGCACGGAGGGCGAGTTCGGGTGTCCGCCGGGCTTCCGCTGCACCGGCGGCTACTGCCTCGAGGATCCGTGCGCGACGGTCGTCTGCCCCGCGAGCCCGGACGGGACGCGTAACGTCTGCGAGGCCGGCGCGTGCGTGCCGCTGTGCAACACCGTCACCTGCGCGGCGCCGCTCGTCTGCCGCGGCACGGACGGCAACTGCGTCGAGAACGTGTGCACGTTCCTGCCGGGCCTCTGCGCGGCGACGGAGCTCTGCCGCGCGCGGACGTGCGTGCCCGACCCGTGTCTCGGCGTGACCTGCACGGGGGGCGACTTCTGCCGCGAGGGGGCGTGCGTCGGCAGCTGCGCGGGCGTCTCCTGCGCGGGCGACGCGCGCTGCCGCGATGGGGCCTGCGCGCCGACGGGATGCGGGGAGCCGTGCGGTGTCGGTCGCGTCTGCGTCGAGACGACGGACACCTGCGCGAGCGACCCGTGCGCCGTCGTCGACTGTGCGGCGGGGCAGGTCTGCGACCCGTACGCGGGGGGCGTGTGCATCGAGGACCCGTGCGTCGGCGTGCGCTGCGCGGCGGGCGAGCTGTGCCGCCTCGGCGACTGCGTGTCCGCGACGCCACCCGCGCCGGATCTCGGCGCACCCGACGGGGGGCGCCCGGAGCTCGTGCTCGCCTCGGGCGGCGCGGGTTGCGCGGTGTCGGCGCGCCCCGGTGCGCGTGGCGGCTGGGGTGGCGGGCTCGCGCTCGCGCTCTCGGCGCTCGTCGTGCTCGTCCTGCGTCGCCGGCGCGTCGGCCGCGCTGCGGGGCGCGCGGCGCTCGTCGGGCTCGCCGTGGGCGCGGCGCTCGCGGTGACGGGCTGCGAGGTCGATCCGTATTGCATCGGGCGCTGCGAGGAGCCCACCGACGGCGGCGCGCCCGTGGACGCCGCGCTGCCCGACGGCGCGCTCCCCGACCTCGCGCGGCCCGACGCCTGCGTGCCGAGCGTGGACCCGACGGAGGTCTGCGACGGCCTCGACAACAACTGCAACGGCCGCACCGACGAGGAGTTCGACCTCGAGACCGACGCGCGGAACTGCGGCGCGTGCGGCGTGTCGTGCGCGCTCCCCGGCGCGCAGACGCAGTGCGTGGCCGGCGGCTGCGCGCTCGCGATGGAGCCCTGTTTCCCAGGGTTCCACGACGTGGACGGCGACACCGCCGGTCCGTTCACCGCGTCGAACGGCTGTGAATACCGCTGCTTCGAGTCGAACGGCGGCGTCGAGGCGTGCGACGGCCTCGACAACGACTGCGATGGCGCGATCGACGAGGACACCGACCTCGTCGCCGACCCGGCGAACTGCGGCGCGTGCCGCCGCGTGTGCACGTTCTTCCACGCGACGAGCGAGTGCAGCGCGAGCACGTGCGTCTTCGATCCGCTCGTCGACTGCGACGCGGGCTGGCTCGACGCGAACGGCACGCAGGCCGACGGCTGCGAGTACCCGTGCGCGCCGACGAACGGCGGCGTCGAGATCTGCGACGGCCTCGACAACGACTGCGACGGCCCGGTGGACGAGGACTTCGCGCTCGCGACCAACGTGGCGAACTGCGGGCGCTGCGGGCGGGTGTGCAGCTTCCCCAACGCGGCGCCGAGCTGCGCCGCGGGCGTCTGCGGCTTCGATCCGATGTCCGACTGCACGCCGGGGTTCAGCGATTTCAACGGGAACCAGCTCGACGGCTGTGAGTACCCCTGCACGGTCACGAACGGCGGCGTCGAGATCTGCGACGGCCTCGACAACGACTGCAACGGCGCCGTCGACGGCGCGACGACCGACGCGGGCGGCGCCTGCAACCGCGCCCCGGGCGGCGTCGCGACGGGGATCTGCACAGACACCGGCACGACCACGTGCATCGCCGCGCGGCTCGTCTGTCTCGGCGCGGAGGTGCCGCGCGCCGAGACCTGCAACGGCCTCGACGACGACTGCGACGGCGCGGTGGACGACTCGCCCGTCGACGTCGGGCGCGTGTGCTCTGCGGCCGAGGGCGTGTGCACCGCGGGACTCAGCACCTGCGTGGGCGGCGTGCCCGGCTGCGAGCGCGAGGTGGATCCCTCGGCCGAGCGCTGCAACGGCCTCGACGACGACTGCGACGGCACGGTGGACGACGCGCCCACCGACGCGACGCTCGGCGCCGCGTGCGGCTCCGACGTCGGACGCTGCGCACGCGGCACCATCGTTTGTGATTCCCTCGGCGCACTCGTCTGCACGGGCGCGACCGAGGCGTCTCCGGAGTTGTGCAACGGCGTCGACGACGACTGCGACGGTGCGGTCGATGACGACCCGATCGACGACGGTGCGGCGTGCGGCAGCGCGGTTGGCGCATGCGTCGAGGGCTCGCAGGCCTGCGTCGCGGGCGCGCTCGTGTGCGTCGGGGCGCTCGGCGGGAGCCCCGAGACGTGCAACGGCGTCGACGACGATTGTGACGGGACGGTCGACGAGGACGCGGTGGGCGGCCCGCTCACGCAGCCCTGCTACACGGGCACGGCGAGCACCGAGGGCGTCGGTCTCTGCGTCGGCGGCGAACAGACCTGCGTCGCCGGGACCTTCGGCGTGTGCGGCGGGCAGACGGTGCCGGTCCCCGAGACGTGCGACGCGCGCGACCAGGATTGCGACGGCGCGGCCGACGAGGGCCTCACGCAGGCCTGCTACACGGGCACGCCCGCGACCTCCGGGGTCGGCGCGTGTCGCGGCGGGGCGCGCGCGTGCACGGGCGGCGCGTTCGCGGGCGCCTGCGTCGGCGAGGTCCTGCCGACGAGCGAGTCCTGCAACGGCATCGACGACGACTGCGACAACGCCACGGACGAGGCCGCGGGGGGCGGGCCGTTCACGCAGTCCTGCTACACGGGGACGGTCGGCACCGCGGGCGTCGGCACCTGCGTCGCGGGCACGCAGACCTGCGCGTTCGGCACGCTTGGCGGGTGTGTCGGCCAGATCGTGCCCGGGGCCGAGCGCTGCGGCGACGCGCTCGACACGGACTGCGACGCGCTCGGTGACGTCGCCGAGGGCTGCCTCGCGGCGGGCGGCGAGTTCCGCCTCGATGGCGGCGGCGGCGGCCTGCAGACATCGGTCGCGGGCGCGTTTCATTCCTACGACGTGCGCCTCGCCTACGGTGGCGCGACGCGCGGGACGAACGTCTACGCGGTGTGGAGCGACCTCCGCAACGGCGCCGCCGACGTGCTCCTCCGCCGATCGACGAACGGGGGCGTGACCTGGCAGGACGTGCAGAGCCTGACGACCGGCACGGCCAGCGCGGCGGTGGTCCCGATCATCGCCGTGGCCTTCGACCCCGTGCTCGGCACGGACCGCGTGGTGGTCGCGTGGCAGGAGGTCGCCGGTGGCATCCGGCAGCTCTTCGTCGTGCGTTCGATCGACGCGGGTGTGAACTTCATCGTCCCGCTCAGCGGCGCGCGCATGGACGCGGGCGGCAGCATCGACGTCTTCCACCACGACGTCGCCGTCTCCGCGGATGGCGAGCACATCGCGGTGGTCTGGGAGCAGCTCGCGACGGGCACGCTCACGCGCGACGTCGTCATCCGCCGCTCGATCGACTTCGGGCAGAACTTCGGCGCGGCGCAGCGCGTGACGGTGAACAGCGGCGCGAGCCCGCAGGCGGGCCGTCCGACGGTCGTCGTCACGGGCGCGGATCGCTTCGTCGTGATGTGGCGTGAGATCCGCGCGGGGCGGCGGACCTTCGACGTCTACGCGAACTGGGTCGACGGCGCGGCGAGCGCGTTCGTCGGTGCGGCCGAGGTGCGAATCGACGCGGACACGGGCGACACGCGGCAGAGCGATCTGCCGGAGGCGGTCGTCGCGGGCAACAACGTCTACGTCGCGTGGGAGGACGTCGCCACGGGTGCGGGCGGCGGCTCGGACATCGTGTTCGCGCGCTCGACGACGCAGGGCGTGAGCTGGGCCGCGGAGCGCATCCTCGACGACCCGGCGGGCGAGGTGTCGAGCTCGCTCGACGTCACGCTCGACGTCGATCCGGGCACGGCGAGCGCGACGGACGACCGCGTGTTCGTCGCGTGGGAGGACACGCGCGCGGGCTCGCAGATCTACGTCGCGCGGAGCCTCGATGCGGGCGCCACCTTCGGCACGGCGGGGCGCGCCTCGAGCAGCGGCGACGCGGCGCTCACGGGCGTCACGCGGGATCCGGCGATCACGTGGGCGGGCGGCGACCTCGTCGTCGTCGGCTACACGAACGATCGCCTCGGCGTCGCGCGCACGTACGCGGCCGCGTCGATCGACGCAGGCGCGACCTGGCAGACGACCGACCCGCGCCTCGACACGGGGGCCGGTCAGACCGTTACGCCTGCGGTCGTGCGCGCGTTCGACGGCGCGCTCGTCGCGTGGATCGACTTCCGCACCGATCCACGCGTCTTCGGCGATCCGTACGTCGTCCGGGTGGGCCGCTGAGCATGGAGGACCGCCCCCGGGAGGCGATCTCCGTGGGTCTCCCCGAGGGGGCCGTGGACGGGCACCTCTTCGGCGCGGGGCAGCCCTGCTTCGGCTGCGCGCCGGATCACCCCATCGGCTTCCGCCTCGCGTTCGTGCGCGAAGGTGACGAGATGGTCACGCACTTCACGCCGGGCGCGCATCACCAGGGGCCGCCCGGTCTCATGCACGGCGGGCTCGTCTCCACCCTCGCCGACGAGGTCGCGGCGTGGACGGTGATCGGTCTGCGCGGCCGCTTCGGTTTCACCGCGTCGTTCTCCGCGAAGCTCGCGGCGCCGATCCGTGTCGGCGTCCCCGTCGAGGGCCGCGGCCGGCTCGCGCGCGATCAGGGACGCGTCGCCGAGATCGCGGTGCGCCTCGTGCAGGAGGGACGCGAGGCCTTCTCGGGCGACTTCAAGTTCGTGATCCTCGACGAGCGCGGCGCCGAGCGCGTGCTCGGCGGACCCGTCCCCGAGTCGTGGAAGCGCTTCTGTCGGACGTAGCGCGCGGCCGTCGTCGCGCGTGGTCCGGTGAGCCTCGCGCGCGCCAAACGCCTCGCGGCGCGTGCGCAGGCGTCGCCGCGCCGCTGCCGCCGGCCGCGCGTGAATGAATGACGGTTCAGTCGTCCGCGTGTCGCCGCCAGAAACGCGACCGCCCCGCGCGCGGGGTGCGTGCGGGGCGGAGCGTGGGGCGTACGCGCGGCAGGCGCGCGGATGAACCGTGGTTCAGCGGCGCGCGATCGTGATCTCGAGCGCCGCGCCGCGCGCGACGACGTGGTAGGCCGGCGCCATGCCCTCGCGGAAGCGGATCGCGAGGTCGGCGTGGTCGCCGCGGTTGATGATCATCGCCGTCGCGACCGCGGGGTGCGTCGCGGCGATGGGCGCCGCGCGGTCGAGCGTGAGCGCGCCGTCGATGCGGAGATCGAAGCCGGCCGGATCGCGGCGACCGCTGAGGCCCGCGACCTCCTGGCTCATGCGCAGCGTGAAGGTCTGACCGCGCGTCACCGACGCATCGCCGAACTCGCGCGTGCCGGCGGGCGTCGCAGGCGCAGCGGTCGGCGCTGCGGCGGGCGCCGCGGGCTGTGCGCCCGGCGCCATCGGCGCGCGGAGCGTGGGGTCATGCCCGGCGACGCTCTCGGCGCGGACGTCGACGGCGTAGGGCGACGCGGTCGGCACGCCCGCGGGCGCGACCGCGGGGCGCGCGGTGGGCTGCAGCGTCGGATACGTCGGGGCCGGGAGGCTGCCGGCGACGTACGTCGGCGCGGCGAGCGCGGCGGGCGTCGGGATGGCGACGGGACCGGCGGGCGCAGCGGGCGTCGGGGGCGCAAACGCCTGGGCCGCGGGCAGCGCGCCGACGGGGGGCGCCGGTGTCGCGGACGACGTCGGCGCCGAGGGGGCCGCGGGCGCGCCTGCCGCGCCGGGCACCGTGGGCACGTCGAGCGTCTCGGCGTCGTCGCCGGAGAAGGCGTAGGTGCCGAAGGCGAGCGCGCTCACGGCCGCGCCGGCGAGCACGATGTAGCGCCCGATCGGGCGCCGCGCGGGGGCGGGCGCGGGCTCGGTCTGCGCGCCCTTGCGTGTGCGCCACTCGCCGGGTGCGGCTGCGGCGGGGGGCGCCGCGGTCGTGCGGCGCGGCTTCTGGGCGGTCGTCGCGGCGGCCTGCGTCGCGGCGCGGGCTTCGAGGCGCGCCCGCGCGATCGTGACGAAGCGCCCAGCGAGCGCGCCGCTGCGGGCGAGCGCATCGCGCGCGGCCGGGCCTGCGCGGCGTGCGACCGAGGCGGTCGCCGTGCGCGCCCGCGCGATCGCGGCGAGCAGCGCGGGGCGGAGCCGCTCCCAGAGCGCGATGGCCGCGGCCCTCGAGCGCGCGACGAGCGGGGTCACCTGCGCGAGCGCGAGCGCGAGCCGCGCCTGCGCGGTGCCTGTCTCGGCCTGCGCGGTGCCTGTCTCGGCCTGCGCGGTGCCTGTCTCGGCCTGCGCAGCCACTCGTCGCGGCGCGCGCCGCCGGGCGTGCGGGCAGGGCGGCCTCGGTCGCCGTGCGGAGCGTCTCCGTCCGCACGATCTGCGTCGCTTCGCGCGCGGGCCGCGCGGTGGGCGCCTCGAGTTCCGCGGCGACGTCGTCGTCGTCCTCGTCGTACCCACTAGTATCTTCAGAGATGGTGTTGGTGGAGGGGGCGGCGAGCGTCCCTGCGCTCGAGCGACGGATCGCCGCGCGCTCGGCCACCTCGTCGGCGTAGAGCCCCTGCTCCATCGGGGGCGCGACGAGGTCCGGCTCGGTGCGGTCGTCGCCCGGCATGGTCGCGGGGCGCGTCGCGACGGCGGGCGCCGCGGGCTCGTCGAAGACCACCTGCATCACGAGCTTCGGCATGTCGCCGCAGAGCTGGAGGTCCACGCTCCCGATGCGGCCGCGGCGCGAGATGCCCTGCTCGTCGCGCAGCGCGAGGCCACGCTCGAGGCTGAGGAAGGGAAGCTCCTGCTCGACGGTCACGAGGTCGTCCATCCGCTGCGTGACGCGCGCGACGATCGGCGTCGGTACGCCGTCGAGGAAGAGCCGCGCCATCGGCTGCGCGCCGGGCGCGGGCGCGACGGTCGCGACATCGCCGACGAGCGCGCGGATGGCCTGCTCGGCTTCGGCGTCGAGCGCGACGAAGCGCACGCCGAACTCGCCTGCCTGCCCGCCTGCGTCGGCGGCCCAGACCACCTCGCCCTCGGCCTCGAGCGGCGCCCCGAGGGGCGGACACTCGAAGCGGCACGCGAGGCGCGCGCCGATCTCGGGCAGGTACGCGGCGCGGAGCGAGAGGCCGCCGCGGCTGAGGTTCAGCGCATCGGCTTCGAAGGGCTCGTCGAAGTCCCGATGTGCGAGCGAGACGAGGACGTCGAGCGGGACGCGCACCTCATCGTTCGATCGACGGTCCTGGGCTGCATGCATGGCTGGATTCTCCTGACGGCTGGACTCCTCTCAGAAGCGCGAGGCCTGCGCCAGTTTTCGACAGGGTGCGCGGGGCACGCGGCGCGCGGGCCCATTCCTTGACCCCGGGATCCGCGGCGGGCAGTGTCGCGCCGGAAGATGGCGGTTCGACTCGTCGTGCGCGCTCCGGTCGCGGGCGAGGCGGGGGCAGGGCCCGCCTGGGAGTTCGAGCAGACCCGCGTGCTGATCGGGCGTGGCGCCTCCGCCGACGTGCGCCTCCCGCATCCGGCGGTGAGCGAGCAGCACGCGGTCATCCGGCTCGAGGGC
Organism: Polyangiales bacterium; assembly: GCA_964202905.1. Taxonomy (GTDB): domain Bacteria; phylum Myxococcota_A; class Polyangia; order Polyangiales; family JADJQN01; genus CAIUAC01. The sequence goes on along the minus strand of CAXNJO010000005.1, from coordinate 306,383 downwards.
AGCACCTACGTCGTCGTCGACGACGGCTCGACCAACGGCACACGCGTCAATGGCGCGCGGCTCGCCGCAGGCCGCGCGAAGGCGCTGCGCAGCGGCGACGTGCTCGACGTCGCGGGCTTCTCGCTGACCTTCCAGGCGGGCATCGCGACGAGCGCGCCGACCTCCTCCGAGCAGACCGCCGCGCTCGCGCGCCGCCTCGTGCGTGAGGTGCTCGATCCGCAGGGGACCGCCGACGCGCCGGCCCGCCTCGTCGTCGTCGGTGGCCCGCAGGCCGGGTCGTCGCTCACGCTGCCCGCGCCGCCCGCCCGCCTGCGCGTCGGGCGCGGCGAGGCGTGCGATCTGGTGCTCGACGACGCGGACTGTTCCCGCGAGCACCTCGAGGTGATCTGCGACCTCGACGGCGCGCTCGCGCGCGACCTCGGCAGCAAGAACGGCGCGCGCCTCAACGACCGCCCGCTCCGCGAGCGCCGCCTGCGCGACCGCGACGAGCTCCTGGTGGGGCAGACGCTGCTCGTGTTCGAGGATCCCGCGGATGCGGCGCTCCGCGCGCTCGAGGGCCAGCCCGATGTCCCGCATTCGCCGGGCGGGGGCGCCTCGTCCCAGCCGGACCGCGTCGCCGGCCCGGCGGTGTCGGGCGGGGCCGCGTCGCCCGATGCCTCCAGCGCGAGCAGACGCGCCCCCGGCCGACGCGGACCGCGCGAAGGATGTGTCTTCGCCGTTGGCCTCGATGCCGCCGCACGGCGCGGGTCGCACCGCGTCGCCGGTGCCCTTCCGCGAGCGGCGGCGACGCTCGGGCGCCTCGGCGGATGTCGTCGTCTACACCCTCGCCGGGTTGGTGCTCGCCGCGAGCGCGGTCGCGCTCTTTCTGCTGCTCCGCGCGGGCTGACGTCGCTCGGCCCGCGCACCCCGATCAACCCGCCTGTGCGTGCCGTGCGCCGTTCGCGTCGTTCGCGCCGTTCGTCGTGCGCGTCGCCCCCGCTCAGCGCCAGGCCCAGCCGAGCGCGAGCCGCGCCCCGAGCTCGAGTCCCTGCGCCTCCCCCGCGTGCGGCGCGTGCCAACCGCAGCGGGCTGCGCCCGCGAGCACGACCCCGCTCCACACCCACTGCCAACCCACCTCGCCCTGCGCGGCCCACCCGAGCCCCGCCGCGCGCCGCGCGAGCACGACGCCGGAGCCGATGTACGGCCCCTCGAGGCCGTCTGCGAGGGGCCAGAGCTGCGCGGACGCGGTGAGGTCCACTGCGTCGTCGCCGTGCGGGGGGCGCCAGTCCATCCCGAGCGCGACCGAGGCCCAGCGCGCGGGGGCGACCTCGAGCCGCGCGCCGTACCGCGCGGACAGCGGGCCGAGTACATCGACGGTGAGCGCGACATCCCACGCGGAGAGGTCGCGATCGGAGGCGAGGTGCTGGCTCGGCGCAGGGCGATCGGGGCGGGCCTGCGCGCGCGCCGCGTCTGGTGCGACGAGGCCGAGCGCGCCGAGCAGGACGAGGCGCAGAACGTGGGTGACGGTGAGCGGGTGCGGGCGGGCGGGGGTGCGACGCAACGGGGCGGCTCCGGGGGTGGGGCGTGGGGCGGCGGCCTTCTCGTGCGCCCGGGCGGGGCGTTGCGTCGGGTCCGCCGGGGGGCGTGCGTACGCCGTGCGGGGGCGCCCGACCGGGGCGCGCGCGGCCGCGGCACCGCGCCCGTCGGCGCGTGGCGCGCGAGAGTGAGGTATTTGCGCCACATTTTGCGCGTTTTTACGCGCGTGGGGCGCGCTTGCGGGGCGCCCCCCCTTCGTGCTTGGCTTCGCCGCGCCCTTCGTCCGCAGGCCTTCGCGTGAAGCGAACGGGCCTCCGCCCCGTCCACCCCGGTGATGCCCATGTCGCGCCGCCTCGCTTTCCTCCTCTTGGTCGCTTCCTTCTCCCTGCTCGCCGCCTGCGGCGCCTCCCCCCGACGCTTCGGCCTCGACTTCGGGGGCGGCGCGTCGAATGGCGCGAACAACACCTACACGGGGCCGCGGCCCCCCAACGGGTACGCCGGGCCGCAGGCGGGCGGTGGCGCGGCGCAGGCGGGCGTCACGGCGAGCGGCGACGCGCGCAACCAGCTCACGCAGCTGGATCGGCTGCTGCGTCAGCGCGGCTACGTGCCGCTCGGCCCCGCCGTCCACGGGAGCCTCCCGGCCTCGGGGCTCATCGCCTACGCCGTCAACGCGGCCCCGAACGCCTGCTACGCGATCTTCGCCATCGGCGAGCAACCCGGGCAGGACATCAACCTCAACGTCACCGACGCGTCGATGCGCACGGTCGCGTACGACGTGCGCCCGGACGGGCATCCGTGGGCGTTCGCCTGCCCCGGCGTCGGCGGGCGGCTCGCCGCGCGACTGCAGATGCACGCCGGCGCGGGCGGTTACTACTACGCGGTCTACCAGGGGTCCTCGGGGGCGCAGCCGGACCTCTCGGCGTTCTTCGGTGGGGCGAGCCCCGCGCCGCAGGTGCAGACGGCGCAGCTCGACCCCGCGACCAATGCCCGCATCGAAGCGGCCGAGCGCACCCTCGAGGGTGAGCGGTTCCGCCGGATCTACGGCCCCGCCGGCCTCGTGCTCGCGGCGGGTCAGGTGCGCGAGTTCCCCGCGACGCTGCAGGCGGGCACCTGCTACGCGTTCGCGAGCTTCGGCGGGCCGGGCGCAGCCGACACCGACGTCTCGCTCCTCGACGGCAGCGGCAGCGAGCTCGCGCGCGACGTCGCGAGCTCCGCCGATGGGCTCGTCCGGTACTGCCCCACGGTCACCGGCAGCTACAAGCTGCAGGTGAAGATGTACAGCGGCACCGGCCCACTCTTCACGGCCGCCTACCAGCAGGGCGCTGCGCCCGCGCCCGACACGCAGGTCGTCGCCGCGACGTCCACGGCGGGCGCCGGCCTCGAGGACAACTTCCGCCTGCTCGACGGCGACATGCGCGCGCGCGGCTACGAGACCTTCGGCGACGTGCGGCGCTCGCAGCTCAGCGAGTCCGCCGAGACCGACTACCCGATGAGCCTCGAGGGCGGCAAGTGCTACGCGATCCTCGGGGTCGGCGACAACGGCGTGCGCGACCTCGACCTGCGCCTGCTCGACGCGCGCGGCACCGAGGTCGACCGCGACATCGAGCAGAACTCGCGGCCGATCGTGCGCGTCTGTCCGCAGTCTTCGGGCGCGTACACGATGCGCGTGAAGATGTACGCGGGCGCGGGCAACTTCGTGTACCAGCAGTACCGCTGGCCCCGTGGGACGCGCGGTCCGTTCGGCCTCTCGGGCCTGATGTACGTGCGGCTCGCCGAGGTCACGCAGCTCCTCAACGTCGAGGGCTTCGAGCCGGACTCCGACTTCACCCCTGAGCGCGCGACGTTCCGGCGCGAGGGCGACCAGCGCACGCACACCATCCCGATGCGCGGCGGCCGCTGCTATTCGGTGCTCGTCGTCGGGGGCGAGGGGGTGGTCGACGTCGACGCGTCGCTGTTGCAGGGCTCGACGCCCGTCGCGGCCGAGTCGTCGAGGAACGCGTTCCCGAGCGTGCGTCACTGCCCCGCGCAGAACGGCAACTTCACGCTCAAGGTGCAAGCGGTGTCGGGCGCGGGCGACTACTTCTTCCAGCTCTTCACGCAGTCGCAATAGCGTCCGCGGTCGGTGTGCGGCGACGCCTCGTCCCGGCTCTTCACGCCGTCGCGTCGGGCGTCGCCGCCGGCGGCAGCGCGGCGCTGAAGAGCTGGTGATCGATGAGGCGCCGGTACACGCCCTGGCGTGCCATCAGCGCTGCGTGCGTGCCGGTCTCCGCGACGCGTCCGGCGGCGAGGACGACGATGCGGTCGGCCTCGCGCACGGTGCTCAGCCTGTGCGCGATGACGAGCGTCGTGCGGCCCTTCATGAGCCGCGCGAGCGCCTCTTGCACGAGCGCCTCGCTCTCGGCGTCGAGGTTGCTCGTCGCCTCGTCGAGCACGAGCACGCGCGGGTCCATGAGGATCGCGCGGGCGATCGCGATGCGCTGGCGCTGGCCGCCCGAGAGCTGCACGCCGCGCTCGCCGACGAGCGTCGCGTAGCCGTCGGGAAAGCCCGTGATGAAGGCGTGCGCGCTCGCGTCGCGGGCCGCGCGCTCGATGTCGGCGGGCGTCGCGGCAGGGGCGCCGTACGCGATGTTCTCCGCGATGGTGCCGCTGAAGAGCACGGGCTCTTGCGCGACCAGCCCGATCGATTGGCGCAGCTCGCGCAGCGCGAGCGCCCGCACGTCGACTCCGTCGAAACACACGGAGCCCTCGACGACGTCCTGGAAGCGCAGGAGGAGCGCGGCGAGCGTGGATTTGCCGGCCCCGGATGGCCCGACCACGGCGACGACCTCGCCCGGCGCGAGCTCGAGCGAGACATCGGAGAGTACCGGGTGATCGGGGCGCGTCGGGTAGTGGAAGCCCACGTGCTCGAAGCGCACGGCCGTGCCTCGCCCGGGCGTCTGCGCGGGCAGCGGCGTCGGCACGTCGGCGTCGCGGATGTCGGGGACGGTCTCGATGATCTCGAAGATGCGCTCGGTGGCGCCGGCCGCGCGCTCGAGCGCCGTCCAGCGCTCGGTGAGGCTGCCGAGCGCGCTCGCGAGCATGATCGTGTAGAGGATGAAGGCGACCAGCTCGCCGCCGGTGATCTCGCCTGCGACGACCGCGCGCCCGCCGATCCACAAGACGCCCGCGATCGAGAGGAACGCGAAGAGACTCGCGAACGCCATGAAGCCGCCGCGCCAGCGGATGAGCCGCAGCGCCCGCGCGAACGCGGCCTCGACGCGCGTGCCGTAGCCGTCCGTCTCGCGTGCTTCGCGCGTGAAGGCCTGCACCGTCTGGATCGCGCCGACCGTCTCCTGCACGTGCGCGCTCGTCTCGGCGAGCTGGTCCTGCACGTCGCGGCTCATGCGGCGCACGCGGCGTCCGAACACCATCACGAGGATCATCAGCGGCGGGATCGTCACGAGGATCGCGCCCGTGAGCCGCGCGTTGGTGATGAAGAGCAGCACGAGCCCGCCGAAGAACTGCACGAGGTTGCGGAGCGCGATGCTGATGTCGGAGCCGACGACCGACTCGACGGTGGTGGTGTCCGATGCGAGGCGGCCAGTGAGCTCGCCCGTGCGCCGCTCGTGGTACCAGGTGGGCGGGAGCGTGACGAGCCGCGCGAACACGGCGCGGCGCAGGTCGGTGACGGCGCGTTCGCCGAGCCACCCCATCAGGTAGTGGCGGATCCACGTCAGGCCCGAGTCGACGACGAACACGCCGGCGAGCGCCGCCGCCATCCAGTCGAGCCGCGTCGTCGAGCCGCCCGAGATGCCGTGATCGATCGCGTAGCGGATCGCCTGCGGGTAGACGAGGCCGAGCCCCGAGCCGAGCAGGAGCACGGTGACCGCGAGCGCGAAGCGCCCCTTGTGCGGGGCGATCAGCGCGAGCACGCGGCCGATGCGCGCGAAGCGGGAGCGCTGTGCGGCCGGCTTGCCGGGGGCGCCCGCGGTGCCGCTCCGTGTCTCGGCTCGAGGAGACGCAGCCGCTCGAAGGGAAGCGGCGGTGCGCGGGTCGTGGGAAGCGGAGTCGGTCATGGGTGCAGTGGGTCGCTCGAGGGGTTGGGGCGTTAGCGGGCCGCGCGGTCAGGGGACGTCGGGCGGCGCGTGGCGGGGGCGCGCGCCGACGAGGATCGCGAGAAAGAGCGGGCAGCCGATCAGCGCCGTGATCGCGCCGACGGGCGGCTCGGTGCCGAGGGCGTCGAGCAGCAGCCGCGTGCCGGTGTCCGCGAGCACGAGGAAGGCGCCCCCCGCGAGCGCGCTCCCGGGGACGACGAGGCGGTGATCGGGGCCGAGCACGCGCCGCACGCCGTGCGGCACGACGAGCCCGACGAAGCCGATCAACCCGCAGAGCGAGACGACACCGGCGACGACGAGCGAGGTCGTGACGAGCACGGCGAGCCGCACGGCGCGCAGCCGCACGCCGAGCGCGAGCGCCGCCTCGTCGCCGAGTCCGAGGAGGTTGAGGCGCCCGCCGAGCGCGGTGAGCGTCACGACCCCCGCGAGGACGTACGCGCCCGCGACGAGCAGCGTGCTCCAGCGCTCGTAGCCGAGCGCGCCGACGAGCCAGAAGAGCAGCTCCTGCGCCTGCACGCTCGAGGCGAGCACCTTGATGAACGTGATCGCCGCCGATGTGAAGGCGTTGACCACGATGCCCGCGAGCACGATCGTCGTCGGGCTCGACGCGCCCGCGAGCCGCGCGACGCCCGTGACGAGCAGCGTCGCGCCGACCGCGCCGGCGAAGGCCGTCAGTGGCAGCAGCAGCGCGCCCGCGCCGGCGAGCGCAGGCACGCCGAGCGCGATGGCGACCGTGGCGCCGAGCGCCGCGCCGCCGCTCGTACCGAGGACGTACGGATCGGCGAGCGGGTTGCGCAGCAGCGCTTGGAGCGCCGCGCCCGCGGCCCCGAGCCCCGCGCCCGCGAGCGCGCCGAGCACGACCCGGGGCAGGCGCGCCTCGAAGAGCAGCAGCGCGTCCCGCTCGTGCGCGAGCGCCGGGTCGAGCGCGCGGCGGAAGTCGATGTCGCTCGCGCCGAGCATCACGGACGCGCCCATCGCCGCGCCGAGCCCGAGCACGCCGAGCGTGATCGTGAGCGCGAGCCGCGTGGCGGTGCTGCGGCCGTGGGCCGACAACACTCAGTCCGCGTTGCGCTGGTAGAGCAGGCGCAGCCCCTCGAGCGTGAGGAACTCGTCGACCTCCTCGATCGCGCGGGACTCCGCCTGCACGACACGCGCGAGCCCCCCCGTCGCGAGAACCCGACACGGGAAGCCGAGCTCGTTCCGCAGGCGCTCGACGAGGCCGTCGACCAGGCCGACGTAGCCGAAGAGGATGCCGCTCTGCATGGCGTGCGTGGTGTTGCGCCCAACCGCGCGCGGGGGCTTCGCGAGTTCGACGCGCGGGAGCTTCGCCGCGCGGACGAAGAGCGCGTCGGCCGCGATCTGCACGCCCGGCGCGATGGCACCGCCGAGATACTCGCCCTTCGGCGAGATGCAGTCGAACGTCGTCGCGGTGCCGAAATCGACGACGATCGTGCCGCTGCGCGTGCGCTCGAAGGCGGCGACGGAGTTCACGATGCGGTCCGCGCCGACCTCGCGCGGGTTCTCGATGAGGATCGGCATCCCCGTCTTGATGCCCGGTCCGACGATCAGCATTTCGTGGCCGAAGGCCGCGCGGCACGCCGTGACGAACACCTCCGAGAGCGCCGGCACGACGGACCCGAGGATCGATCCGACGACCCGCTCGGGCGGCACGCCCGCGAGCGCGAGCAACTGCCTCACGAGGATGTGCAGCTCGTCCGAGGTGCGGCCCTTCGCGCTTTCGATGCGGAAATGGTGGGCGAGGCGCGCGCCGTCGTAGAGCGCGAGCACCGTGTGGGTGTTGCCGACGTCGACCGCGAGGAGCACGGGGTTCTCAGCGCGGGCGCAGCGCGAGCGTGCGGCGCAGCAGGCCGCCGAAGGTCGCCGGCTCGGGCTCGGGCAGGAGGGCGGTGAGGCGCGCGATGGGCTCGCTCGGCGGGCTGATCGCCTCCGGCTGGAGGCGCGCGGCGACGGGGGCGGGCGCCTCGACGGATGCCGGCGTGGGGAGCTCGAACGGGGTCGGCTCGACGGCGAGGAGAGGCTCTTCGTGGGCGTCCGCGGGGACGGGCTCGACGGCGAGGCGTGGCTCTTCGTGGGCGTCCGCGGGGACGGGCTCGACGGGGATCGGCGGCGCCGAGGCGTGCGGCGCATGCAGCGGCGCTGCGGGCGCCGGCATGCCGTGGAGCGTGTCGTGCGGGCTCGCGATCGGCGAAACATCGAATGAAGTCGAGGGGATGGGCTCGAGGTGCGCGGGCGCGGGAGCTGCTGCTGTTGCGGCTGGCAGGGCGTCGCGCTGTGGGCGGGGCTTCGCGCGGTTCGCCTGCACGCGGGCCAGCAGCGCTTCGAGGCGGGCCGTGGCCGTCACGACGCGGCCTCCGACGCGGGGCCGAGGCGCGTGGCGATGACGCCCGGTTCGGCGCCTTCGGCCGCCCAGCTTCGCACCGCGGCGGCGGCCTCCGCGTGGACGACGACGAAGCGCCCTTCGCGCGTCGCCACGCAGCGCGCGTCGCGCCCGCCGAGCGCCGCGAAGAGGCCGCCGAGCAGCGCCGCGAGCGCGTCCGGCGGCAGCGGCGGCGCGCCGTCGAGGGTCGCGACGAGCACGTGGCCCCACTGTTCGAGCGCGAGGCGCCCCAACCCGAACAGCGCGACCACGCTCTTCACGTGGCCGAGGACCGTCTCCGGGGAGCGCGCGCCGGGGTCGCCCTCGAGCGTCGCCGCGGCCTCCTCGCCGAGCGCCGCCCCGATGCGCGCGAGCAGCGTCTCGTCGCCCTGGGCGAGCGCGAGCCGCAGCAGCGTCGCCGCGACGTCCTCCGGGAGCGCGACGACGCGACGACCGTTGCGGGTGCGGACGGCGCCGCCGCTCAGGTGGAACTCCCAGAACCCACCGGGGTCGAAGCGCGGTTCGTCCATTGGCGTCCCCGTGTGTAGAAGGTCGCGGCCCTTCGTGTCAAATGAGCGCCTCGTGCGCGCGCGTCTTTTTCGGTCCGTCTTTCTGCTCGCGGCGGTCACGGTGAGCGTCCCCGTGCGCGCGCAGACGACCGCGGGCGTCCCCGCGACAGGGTCGGCGATCGACGCCGTCGCCGACCTGCTCGCCGCTTCGACCAACACGCGCTGGGCGGGGCAGCGCGTGCCACGTCCGGTGCCTGTGCCGCGCCCGGTCGGCGCGCTGCTCCGGCTCGACAGCCCCCTCCGCCCGCTCTCCGTGCACGTCGATCTGCGCGCGGCGCGCGCCCCGCTCGGCGTCGCGGCGCTCGAGGCGCTCGAGACCGCGGCCGACCTGCTGCGTGTCACGGGCTGGGCGGCGCCGGCGCCGGATGGCGGGCGCGGCGGTACGGCGGGCTTCGACCTCTACCTCGCCGACCTCGAGGGCGCCGCGCTCGTGGCGCGCGTCGACGGCGACGTTCCCTTCTCCTTCGAGGATTCCGTCGCCGCGCACGCGATCGTCGATCCGGACGTCGACCCCGACCTCCTGCCGGCGTGTGTCACGCAGGCCTACGCGGAGGCCGCCCTCCTCACGGCCGACCCCGCCGAAGCTCCGCAGTGGCGCCACGCCACGAGCGCGTGGCTCGCGTGGATGGTCACGGGGCGTTTCGGATGCGACGAGGACGAGGTCGCCCGCGCGATGGCGGCGCCCGGGCGCGCGCCGATCCCCGACCGCGCCGCGCACCTCGGCGAGGATGGCGCGACGGACGACGGGCGCCCGCTGAGCGGGGCGGGCGGGGCCGCGTGGCTCGCGCTCCTCGACGCGTACCACAGCGGCGGTACGGGCCGCTTCGTCCGCGGCGCCTGGGAATTCGCGCGGCAGCGCACCTGGGAGGGATTCGATCTCCGCGGCGCGCCGGACCTCTTCCAGGTGTCGCGCGCGATGTTCCCCGAGGACACCGAGACCCTCGACGACGTGCTCGAGACGGTCGCGCTCACGCGCTGGCTGGCCGGCACCCCGGCGGCCAGCTCCGCCGCGCTCCGCGCGATCCCCCGCCTCGCCCCGCCCCCGCACGCCGGCCCGTATCCCTGGGCGTCGCTCCCCCGTCGCGCGCGCCTCGACAACCCCGCGATCCGCGCCTTCGGCTCCGGCTACGTCGTCCTCGACACGCGCGACGCCCCGTTGGAAGCGAGCTTGCGCGTCTGGCTCCGCGGCGAGTACGGGACGCGCTGGTCACTCGTCGCCGTGCGGCTCGACGCGGAAGGTCGCGTCCTCTCGCAGATGTCGGCGCCCCCGCGTCGCCTGCCGCGCAGCTACCTCGTGCTCGAGCTGCGCGCGCACACCGACCACGTGCTGCTCGCGGTGACCAACCTCGGCCCGCGCCTGCCGGACGCGGACTCCGTGGACGTCAACGAGCGCGCCTGCGAGCTGGTCGTCGATCGGGCCGCCGCCCCCTGACGTCTCGCGACGGGGTCGAGCGCTGCGGGCAGCCCGTGGGCGCGTCGCGCGCAGGCGGCCTCGGGGGCGGAGGGTTCACGCTCCTTGCGAGGGCGCCTTCCCCGGCGTCGGGCTCTGGCGTCGGGCTCTGGCGTCGGGCCCCGAAAAGACGAAGCCCCCGACGCGTTGCGCGCCGAGGGCCCGTGAGGCGAGTCGCCTGCGCTGCCCGTGCGGGCAGCGGCGAGCTCACTCGATCTCGTTGACGATGTAGTAGCCGCGGGCGTGGAACAGCTCGTTGTTCGCGTCCGTGCCGACCGAGAGCTCGAAGGTCGAGTTCACGGCGTCGCCGTCGAGGTTGCCCTGCGCGTAGATGGTGTAGATGGTGGTGTCGCTCGCGGTGTTCGCGCACGCGCCACCGCCGCTGACGAGGCCGTAGCCGTAGTAGATGTAGTCCGACACGGAGAAGCCGATCGCGTTGAACTCGGGGTCCGTCGCGGTCGCGAAGTTGTACTGCTGCTTCGCGGCGCCCGGCGTCACGGGCTTCAGCGCCGCGGTGCCGATGGTGCAGGCGTTCTGGGTGGTGGCGGTGATGCCCTGGCCCGTGCGCTCGACGTTGTAGTAGCTGGTGGCGGACTTGAAGATCGAGTTGAGGTTGCCGGTCGCCTCGGAGGTCTTCGCGCGCTTGACGTAGCCGATGAAGGCCGGGATCGCGATCGCGGCGAGGATGCCGATGATGGCGACGACGATCATGAGCTCGATGAGCGTGAAGCCCGCCTTCTTCTTCTGGATCAGCTTGGTCATCATGAGATAGGTCTCCTTGTGCCGACGGTACGCCCTGCGACGCGACGCCCCCGGAGCACGTCTTGTGCCATCGATGGGATGCCGTCGTCCAGATTCCGTGCCGAGGCCTTCCGCGCGCGGGCGAGGGCTGTTTCGCGGTTGATCCGCCCGGCGGCGCGGTCGGCGTCGCAGGGCGGGCAGCGCGCCCGGGGTGACGGATTTCGTCACCAGTCCAGGAGGCGGTGACGCAAATGGTCACCCGCGAGGCTGCGGGCGTCCGCGCGGGCGACGGAGGGCGCCGGCGGCGAGCGCGGCGACCAGGAGGCCGAGGTGGGCGGCGGGAGGTCCTGCGCGGCGCGGCCCGGGGGCGAGCGCGCAGTTCAGGTCGGGCGCGGGTGCGCCGGAGAGGGGCAGGCCGACGCGGAGGACGAGCGGAGCGAGCGGGACGCCGTTGGCGCGCACGTCGAAGGTGAGCGCGCCCCGCTGGAGCGTCTCCGGGGGAAGCGGGCCGGACGCGAGGCCGTCGCGGAGGGGGAGGGTGAGGACGTCCACGCCGTCGCGCGAGAGGGTGATCTGCCCCGCGCGGAGGGGCGCGCCGTCCACGTCGAGCACGCGGGCGACGACGTGCACGTCGTCGGCGCCGGGGAGCGCGAGGGCGCGCGTGAGCGCGGCGCGGCTCGCCCGCGGGTCGATCGGCGCGTCGGACGCATCGGCGGAGAGGGCGGCGCGGCGGGCGGCGAGGAAGCGCGCGACGTCCACCACGCCGGCGCCCGCCCGCGGATCCCACGCGGCCTCCGCGATGGGCGCGGCGGTCGCGGCGAAGAGCGCGCGGTCGTCCGCGCCGCGTGACGGCGTGCTCGGCGAGGGCGACGGCGAGCGCGCCGGCGGCGAGGGCCGCGCTCCACGACGAGCCGTCGAGCGCGACGTGCGCGGGGCCGACGCGCCGCGCCTCGAGGGCCGCCGCCGAGCCGCCGAGCAGGTTGGGCTCGCCGGCGCGGACGTCGCGCGAGAGCGCGGTGACGACGAAGGTGCCGGGTGCGGCGACGTCGGGCTTCGGCGCGCCGCTGCGCGTCGGGCCGTGCGAGGTGAACGAGGCGGGCGCGCCGGTCGTGTCGCCCGCGCGCCGCAGCTCGCCGAGCGCCACCCGCGCGGCGACCGCGCCGACGGTGAGCACGTCGGGGCTCGTGCCGGGGATGGTGACCGTCGAGCCCGCGTCGACGTACGGCCCCGCGAGGCGCGGCGCGAAGAGGGCGCCCGGCAGCGAGGCGCCCGCGATCCACGCCTCCATCTGCCCGCGGCCCCGGACGCGCAGCGCGTAGGCGCCGCCCTCGAGCGGCGTGGGCACGTCGCCGCCGCCCGCGATCACGGCGTAGACGACGCGCGCCCCATCGGGACGGGCTGTCTCGGCGGCCTCGAGCGCGAGCCGCGCGCCGGGGGCGTCCGTGGTGGTGACGGAGGCGGTGTCGCTCCACGCGGTCAGGGTGCCGTCGGGCGCCTCGAGCGCGACCGCGAGGCCCGCGTCGGGCGCGTCCGCGAGCGTGACCACGAGCGCGACGTACGCCTCGCCCGCGGCGTCGGCGGCGGGGTCCGGGATGCGCAACGCGATGCGGATGTCGCCGCCGTCGAGCGCGGCGCGCGCGTGAACGGCCGCGTCGCCGTCGTTGCCCGCGGCGGCGACGACGAGCCCCGGGTGCGCGGCGAGCGCGCGCTCGACGGGCTCGGTGCCGTCGTGCGCGCCGTCGTGTCCGCCGAGCGCGAGCAGCACGACCGTGCGCGCCGGATCCGCGGCGGCCTCCGCGCAGAACGCCGCGCCGGCGACGATGTCTTCGTCGAGGAAGCCGGGCACCCCGCGGCGTAGGGCGCGCACGACGACGATCTCGGCGCCCGGCGCGAGGCCGACGCCCGCCCCGGCGGCGAGCGCGGCGGCGGCCGTGCCGTGTCCGTACGCGTCGCGGGGGAGCGCGGCGTCGTCGCCCGTCAGCAGCGCGGCGTCGAGGGCGGCGCGGTCCCAGACCGCGGCCCCGAAGCGCGCCTCGAGCACGCGGGTCGCGGGGTCGAGGGCCGCCCCGGCCGCGCTGCGTGGCGGCGCGTCGAGATCGAGCAGGGCGCGCACGCGGGTCCCGCCCTCCGGGGTGCGCAGCGCGGCGTGCGTGAGGTCGAGCCCCGTGTCGATGACGCACACCGTCGCGCCGCGCCCCGCGTCCGCGGGCAGCGACGGCAGCCGCAGCAACGACATCGCGAGCGGGTCGCCGGTCACCGGCGCCGGCCCGCCGAGGGGCGCACGCGGCCAGCGCTGCGGCAGCGCGTGCGGTGACGCGCGCGATCCCGACGTGGGCGGCCGCGTGAGCGCAGCGCGGAGCACGCGCGGCGACGGGGCGCGCTGCGCGTCGGCAGGCGTGGCCGTCCACAGGCTGAGGCCGACGCAGAGCCAGAGCGCAGCGACGCGCGCGGTTGTCCGAAGCGCCCCGCGCCGGCCGAGCGCACCGCCCGGCGCGCGCCGCGCCGCGCGCGGCCGTGTCAGCCCCGGCGGCGGCGTCGGGGACGGCGCCGCGCGTCGTCGCTCGCCGGCGCATCCTGCGCGCTCCCGCCCGGCGCGCCGGGCCCCTCGGTCCCCGGCCGCGCGCGCGTCGGCGTCGGCTCGGGCGGCACGAGGACATCGCTGAACGGCGCGTCCGCGAAGGCGTCCCCCGCGACGAAGGGGGCGCGCGCCGCGCGCTCGAGGCGCTCGTGACGCGGAGCCGGGCGCCGCTCGTCGCGCTCTCCGCTTCCGCCTCGACGGCCGTCGCGGGGTTCCGCGCGCGGGTCGTCTGGGGCCGCCGGGCCGCTCGGCGCGACGTCGCATGCGCGCGCCGCCCACTCCGGCACCGCCTCGCCGCGCCCGGCGCGGTCGAGCGCGAAGAGCATCGCCGCCTCCGGGAAGAAGTCGCGGCGCATCACCGAGGCGTGCCGCCCCGTGCGGAGCCGCCGCTGCGCGAGCATCACGAGGCGCATCCGGTCGCGCAGGCGTCGTGGGATCGCGAGGCGCTCGGCCGGCGTGGCGACGAAGTCGTCGTAGGCGGTCACGAGGTCCGTCTCGCCCTCCATCGCCTCGTCGGCCGGCTCGAACAGCAGCGCGGCCAGGAGCACGGCGTCGCTCGGCACGCCGTGATCCCGCGTGCGCGCGTCGATGGCGCGGAGCCGCCCGAAGAGCGCCTCGGTGCCCGCGCCCTGATCGTCGAGGTACGCGGCCAGCTCCGGCAGCACGACGTGCAGCAGTCCGGTGTCCCAGGCGAGCCAGATCGAGCGGTGCGCCGCGCCTCCGCGCATCAGCCGGAGCACCTCCTCGAGCACGCGTGGCGGGGCGCTCTTCCCGAGCTCCTGCCGGTTGTCGATGATGGCGTCGTAGACCTCGGGGGCGAGGCCGAGATCGCAGCGCGCGCCGAACTTGATGGCGCGCAGCATGCGGATCGGGTCTTCGCGGAAGCGGACGTCGGGCTCGCCGATCGTGCGCACGACGCGGCGCTCGAGGTCGGCCATGCCGCCGACGTAGTCGATGACCTCTTCGCGATCGAGGTCGTAGAAGAGGCCGTTGATCGTGAAGTCGCGGCGGATCGCGTCCTCGTGAGGCTCGCCGAAGACGTTGTCGTGCCGGATGAGGAGATCGGCGTCGTCACCGCGCTTCTTGCGGCGTGGCACGAGCGCCGTGCCGTCGAGCGGGTGCCCGGACTCGCCGCGCGCCGCGTCGGAGGGCTCGTCGATCCCGGACTCTTCGCGCGCCGCGTCCTCGGCGAGGTCGAGGGCCTCGGTCGGATCCTTGCGGAAGGTGGCCGTCTCGATGACCTTGCCGCCCGCGAAGAGGATGTGCGCGAGGCGGAAGCGCCGCCCGATGATGCGGCAGTTCCGGAAGAGGTTGCGGACCTCGTTCGGCCGCGCGCTCGTCGCGATGTCGAAGTCCTTGGGGCTGCGGTCGAGCAGCAGGTCCCGCACGCCGCCGCCGACGAGGTAGGCCGTGTAACCCGCGCGGGTGAGGCGCCGGAGCACCTTCACCGCGTCCGGGTCGATGCGGTCGACGTCGATCGGGTGCGCATGGACCGCGGGGCGCGGGGCACCTCCGCGCTCGCGGCGGGGTGACTCGGGGTCGCGGGTGGGGGATGGCCGCTCCGCGCGGGTCGGGCGCTCGTCCGCAGCGCGTGGCGGCGTCGCCTCGTCCAGATCGGGGATGGCAGGCTCCATGGAGGAAGGGCCGCGCGCGGGATCGCCGAGGCTCGGCGACGTGTAGCAACCCGGGGCGGGGGGGGCAACCCATCGGGTGGGGGCCACGGCCCCCGTTGCGCGCCCGTGACCTGCGCGATCCGCTCGTCTACCCTCGCGCGCCGTGACGCCCTCCAGCGACCTCGATCTCCCCACGTGTGCCGGCCAGGTGCTCATCGTCGGCTTCCCCGCCGATGGCCCGTCGCCTGCGCTCCGCGCGCTCGCGCGGGCCGGTGCGCTCGGCGGCTACATCCTGTTCAAGCGCAACCTCGGTGGGCCGGCCGAGGTCGCGGCCCTCAACGCGGAGCTCGTCGCGGACGTCCCGGCGTCGCGGCCGCTGCTCGTCGCCGTCGACCAGGAGGGCGGGCGGGTCGCGCGGCTGAAGGCGCCGGTGCTGCCGCTGCCGGCGATGCAGCGGCTCGCGGCGCTCGGCGACGCGGGGCTCGTGCGGCGGGCGGCCGCGGCGCTCGGCGCGCAGCTCCGCGCGCTCGGCTTCACGATGGACTTCGCGCCGGTGCTCGACATCGACACGAACCCGGCGAATCCGGTCATCGGCGACCGCGCGTTCGGGCGCGACGCGGCGAGCGTGATCGCGTACGCGCTCGCCTTCTCGGACGGGCTGCTCGACGCGCACGTGCTCTCGTGCGGCAAGCACTTCCCGGGGCACGGCGACACGCACCTCGACTCCCACCTCGCGCTCCCGCGGCTCGCGCACGACCGCGCGCGCCTCGACGCCGTGGAGCTCGCGCCCTTCCGCGCCGCGCGTGGACGCGTGCCTTCGCTCATGACGGCGCACGTCGTCTTCGACGCCCTCGACGCCGACGTGCCCGCGACGCTCTCGCCGCGCGTCATCACGGGGCTGCTGCGCGGCGAGCTCGGCTACGACGGCCTCATCGTCAGCGACGACCTCGAGATGAAGGCCGTCGCCGACCACTACGAGACGGGCGACGCCGCCTGCCTCGCCATCGCCGCGGGCTGCGACGCGCTGCTGGTCTGCTCGGAGCCGGAGCGCGCGCTCGTCGCGCAGGAGGCGCTCGTCCGCCGCGCCGAGGCGGACGCGACCTTCGCCGCGCGGCTGCGCGACGCCGCCGCCCGCTCGCTCGCGCTGCGCCTGCGGGTGCCCGCGCCCGCGCCCGTCACGGATCCGCGCCGGCTCGAGGGGTTGCTCGCGGCGCCCGAGGCGAGCGGCCTCGCGGCGGAGCTCGCCGCGCGGCTCGACGCCCGCGCCGTCGCTGACGATGCGCGGCGGTGGTTGCGCCCGCGGGACGCCCTGCGGAGCGCGGTCCCGCGCGGCCTCGCGGGCCGTCGCGTGGTCTGCCGCGCTCCCGCGCGTCGCGGCGGTGCTCGGCGTCGTCGTGCGCCTCGCGGCGACGCTGTGCGTCCTCGGGGTCGCGGGCCGCGCGTCGGCGCAGGCGCTCGCGCCGGGCAGCTTCCAGATCGACGTGCACAACGGCCCCGTGCTCGGCTCGAGCCGCATGATCGGGCTCGGCGGCGCGTACTCGGCCGTCGCCGCCGACATCGCCGGCGTCGCGTGGAATCCGGCGTCCTACGCCTCCCGCGAACTCTGGGAGACGGACTGGCTCGCGTGGGACGCCTCCGCGGGGATCCTGCTGCCCTCGACCTCCGCGCGCGGCGACTTCGACAACAACGGCGACGCGAGCGTCGGCTACCGGGACTTCCTGTACGGCGACTTCGGCGTCGGGCTGCAGTTCGGCGCGCTCGGCTTCGGCGTTCTGCTGCGCTCCTTCGTGTACGACGCGCGCGTCGGCGGTCGCGACATCTCGGTCGGCCTGACGACCGGCAGCTACGGGCTCGGCTACGGACTGCTCGACGGGCAGGTCGTCGTCGGTGGCGGCGCGCGGACGGCCTCGTTCACCGTGGACGCGGGCGCGACCCCGCTGCTCCAGCTCTCGGGGACGGCGCCCGAGATCGGCGCGCTCGTGCGCCTCGCGGGGCAGCCCTGGCGCGTCGGCGCGGCGTTTCGCGCGGGTCTTTCCGTCGACTCCGAGGCGGGCAGCGCGCCCGACGCGGACGCCCGCCCCCTGCCGCGCGCGGCGCACCTGCCCTGGGAGCTGCAGCTCGGCGTGGCGTGGCAGCTCGGCGATCGCCCGCTCAACCGTCGCTTCGTCGATCCGGGGCGCGCCGCCGACGCGCTCGCGGAGCGGCACCGGCGCCGACGCAGCGAGCGCGCGAACGCGCAGCTCGTCCGTGAGGTCGCGGCGGGTGGGGCGCCGGGCGACGTGCCCGCGGATGCCGCGTGGCGCGCCGCGGAGGACGCGCGCATCGAGGCCGAGGACGCCGAGTTCGAACGAGAGATCGCCTACGCAGCGCTGCGCCGTGCGACGGATTTGCGCGTACTTTCGAGGCGTTACGTGCTGCTCACCGGCGAACTGGTCGTCACCGGTCCGACGCGCGATGGCGTCGGGATCGAGGGCTATCTGCGCGGTCAGGCCGACGCCTCGGGGCGCAGCGTCACGGCGAGCGTGCGTCTCGGCGTCGAGATCGAGCCGTGGCCCGACCGCCTGAAGCTGCGTGGCGGCGGATACTTCGAGCCGTCGCGCTTCGAGGGCGTCGCGGGGCGCATGCACGCCACCGCGGGCCTCGACGTGCGGCTCTTCGAGTGGGATCTCTTCGGCCTCGTTCCGGGGACGGCGTGGCGGCTCTCGCTCGTCGGGGACGTCGCGCGGCGCTACGTCGATTGGGGCATCGGCATCGGCTTCTGGCACTGACGGCGCCGCGCCGCGCGCATCGGTGCCGCTCTGGCGCCGCGCGGGCGTGCGCACTACGTTCCCGGCCTTGCAGCTGCACGGAAACACCCAGGGCCTCGGCACCGCGGAGACCAAGGCGCTCGAGCGCCTCTACCGGCGGCGCGTGCCCTTCGATCAGCTCACCACGCACGAGCTCGCGCGCTCCCTCTGCGAGGCGTCGCACATCACCGGGCGGCAGGTCGGCGTGCTCGTCGATCGGCAGGGTCAGGTCGCCTTCGTCGTCGTCGGCGACGCCGCGCGGATCATGCTTCCGGACATCGGCCGTCTCCGCGCCGCGCAGGGTCGCTTCCGCGGGCTGCGTCTCATCCACACGCACCTGCGCGCCGAGCCGCTCACGCGCGACGACCTCGTCGACCTCACGCGGCTGCGGCTCGACCTCGTGGCCGCGATCCTCGTGTCGCCCGAGGGCTATCCGCAGACGATCTACTGGGCGCACTGCGTCCCCGTCGCGCCCGGCACGGCGGGTGAGCCCTACCGCAAGTTCGGCCCGATCCCCTACGCGAAACTCGACTGCAATCCCTCCGAGGTGCTCCCCGCGCTCGAGGCCGAGTTCGCCCGCGTCGCGCGCACGCGCGCCGTCGTCGCGAAGGACGGCCGCGCGATCCTCGTGCACGTCACCGACAAGCGGCACAAGGCCGACGCGGACGAGTCGCTGCGCGAGCTGCGCGAGCTCGCGCGCACCGCGGGCGTCGAGGTCGTCGACACCGTGTTGCAGGTGCGCGATCAGGTCGATCCGAAGTTCGTGCTCGGCAAGGGCAAGCTCGACGACGTCGTGATCCGCGCGATGCAGGACGACGTCGAAGTCCTCATCTTCGACCGCAACCTCACGGCCGCGCAGGCGGCGGCCATCGCGGGCGTCACCGATCTCAAGGTGATCGACCGCACGCAGCTCATCCTCGACATCTTCGCGCAGCGCGCCGAGAGCCGCGACGGCAAGCTCCAGGTCGAGCTCGCGCAGATGAAATACCTGCTCCCGCGCCTCGGCCAGAAGGACGACGCGCTCTCGCGGCTGACGGGCGGCATCGGTGGGCGCGGCCCCGGCGAGACCAAGATCGAGATCGGCCGTCGCCGCGCGAACGACCGTGTTTCGCAGCTCGAGGACCAGCTCAAGCACCTCGCGAAGCAGCGCGTCGAGCGCCGCCGCCGCCGCGCGCGCCGCGGCGTGCCGATCGTCGCGATCGTCGGCTACACGAACGCGGGCAAGAGCACGCTGCTGAACGCGCTCACCGAGAGCGCCGTGCTCGTCGAGGACAAGCTCTTCGCGACGCTCGACACGCGCTCGCGGCGCATCCGCTTCCCGGAGGAGCGCGAGGTCGTGATCACCGACACCGTCGGCTTCATCCGCGACCTACCGAAGGCCCTTTTTTCAGCGTTTCGCGCCACTTTCGAGGAGGCGCAGGACGCCGATCTCCTGCTGCACGTCGTCGACCTCTCGGACCCGGCGCACGAGCTGCACATGCAGACGACGGAGGCGCTGCTCGCGGACCTCGACCTCGACCGCGTGCCGCAGGTCGATCGTCTACAACAAGACCGATCGCCTGATCGCCGGGCACGCCGCCGCCATCGCGCGCAGCACGGGCGCCGTCGCGGTGAGCGCGCTCGACCGCGCGTCGCTCTCGCCGCTGCTCGCGCGGCTGAACGTCGAGCTCTTCGAGCGGCACGGCGAGGGCGTCGTCGGCACCGTCGAGGCCCCGAGGCTCCCCGAGGAGGAGCTCGCCGAGGGCCCGCGTCCGTGGGAGGACGCGCCCTGAGCGCGTGTTGCGCGGCGCGCCGGGGCGCTGACGTATAGTCGACGCGCCCATGAACTCCCTCCCCCGCGACCCTGTCGCGCCCACGTGCGTCCGCGTCTCCGTCACGACTCTTCGCCACGCTCGCGTGCGGCGCGCTCGCGGCGGGCTGCGGAGGCGGACTCCAGCTGACGCTCGTGGACGCGGCGCACCGCGCGCCGAGCAACGTCGCGATGTACTTCACGGTCGACACGTCGCGCGGCGAGCCGGTGGGCGGCCTCGCCTCGACGGATTTCCGCATCTACGAGGACGGCGCGCTCGTCAGCGTCGACGAGTCCAAACAGACGATCATCAACCCCGAGGTCGCGGCCGAGCACTACACGCTGCTGCTCGTCGACATGAGCGGCTCGGTGACGGAGAGCGACCAGGTGCCGCTCATCGAGCAGGCCGCGGCCGCCTTCGCCGCGAAGCTCGGGACCACGCAGAAACTCGGGATCTACGCCTTCGACGGCAGCCCGGAGATCCACCCGATCACGCCCTTCACCGGCTCGAGCGGCGCAGGCACGGCCGCCGCTGGGCGCATCTCGAACTTCCGCCCGCGCGACCCGTCGACGAACCTGCACGGCGCGCTCGTCGCCTCCGTCGAGACGCTCGACGCGGCGATCTCGCGCGCGCGCACGCCGCTCGCGTTCGGCACCGTGGTCGTGTTCTCGGACGGCACCGATCGCGCGTCGCGCGTGACCTTCGACGCGATGCTCGACCGGCTCGAACAGTCCGAGCACGACGTGTTCGCGATCGGCGTCGGCAACGAGATCGACGAGCGCACGCTCGCGCGCATCGGGCGCGACGGCTCGGTGCGCGTCGAGGACGCGGCCGCGCTCACGCAGGCCTTCGAGGACATCGGCACGCGCATCGTCGCCGCGACGCAGCGCTTCTACCTCCTCAGCTACTGCTCGCCCGCGCGCGCCGGGGTGCACGAGGTCACGGTCGAGGCGCTGCGCGGCGAGACGTACGGCAGCGTGACCTACGAGTTCGACGCCGCGGGCTTCGGCCCGCAGTGCAACCCCGCAGCGCCGCCGCCGTTTGCGGTCGGCACGCAGCGCGTCGGCGCCGGGGGGCGCGTGCGCGCGCGCTCGCCGGGCGCGCGGAGCCGCTCGGCGCGGGGGCGCGGGCCGCGGGGACGGCCGTCGTCGGCGACGATCCCGAGGCGGGCGCGCAGTAGGCCGCGCCGTCGATGCCCACGATCGCGCGGGTCGCCGCGGGCGACGCCGAGTCTGCGCAGAACGTGCGCTACGTCGTCGCGCTCGACGACGGCGCCGAGGTCGAGGCGGTGCTCTACCGCGGTGACACGCTCTGCGTCTCGTCGCAGGTCGGGTGCGCGGTGCGCTGTCCGTTCTGCGCGTCGGGCGCCAATGGCCTCGGGCGGCAGCTCTCGCCCGCGGAGCTCGGCGCGCAGGTCGCGCTCGTGCAGGCGCGGCCCGAGGGCGCAGGCCTCGCGCGCGTCACGGTGAGCGGCGTCGGCGAGCCGCTCCACAACCTCGACGCGGTCGCCGCCTTCGTCGAGGCGATGCGCGCACGTCGCCTGCCGCCGAGCCTCACGACCTCCGGCGGGAACGCCGAGCGCCTGCGTCGCGCGCTCGCGCTCCCCCACAACGGCCTGACGATCTCCGTGCACGCGGGCAGCGAGGCCGTGCGCGCGCGGCTCGTGCCGCACGCCCCGACGCTCGCGGTGCTCGTCGACACGCTGGCGGACGCGCTGCCGACGCTCTCGCGCTCGCGGCGCCGCAAGGTCGCGCTCGCCTACCTGCTGATCGCGGGCGAGAACGACGCCGACGACGAGCTCGACGCCTTCGCCGAGCGCGCGCGTCCGCTCGCGCAGCCGGTGCACCTCTACGCGTACAACCCCGTCCCGACGAGCCCCGCGCGGCCCGTGGGGCGAGACCGCTACGAGGCCGCCTACGCGCGGCTGCGCACGCGCGGGCTGCTCGTGCGCATGAGCTCCGCGGCGCGTGTCGAAGCGAACGGGGGCTGCGGCACGCTCGTCGCTCTGCGTCCGCGGCGCTGAGCGCGCGCCCTCGGATCGTCGCCGATCGGCCGCACCCGCACGGCGTCCGCAGTTGCCCGCGCTGGCACGATCCGTGATGCTATGCGCTGGCGTCGTCACGCTCCGCGTCGGGGTGGGGTCGGCCGTCCTCAGAGGAGCGCGCGATGTCCCGAGCCCGTGTTCATCGGTCCCCCCACGCGACAGGCGTCGCGTCGCGTCTCGCCTTCGCGCTCGCGTCGGCGCTCGCGGTGACCGCGGGCTGCGACTGCGGCGGGGGCGAGCTCGTCAGCGGGCCGCGCCCTTGCACGAGCAGCGCGACGTGCCCCTCGGGGATGTGCGTCGATGGCCGCTGTGCGCCGCTCCCGGCGAGCTGCGTCGACCGCGACGGAGACGGCTACGGCGCGCGCTGCCCGCGCGGCCCCGACTGCGACGACGCTGACCGCACGCAGACCGGCGTCGAGGTCTGCGACGGCAACGACAACGACTGCGACGGCGAGGTCGACGAGGAGGTGCGCTCGGCCTGCGGCGACTGCGACCCCTCGTGCCTGAGCACGGGAATCGGCATCGGCGCCGGCGTGCCCTTCGTGCCGGACGGCAGCACCGGTGACACCGCGGACGGCGTCGGTGTCGACCCCGATGGCGCCCTCGTCCTCGACTCGCGCGCGGTCAACACCCGCATCATCTGGATCGCGAACACCGTCGAGGGCACCGTCTCGAAGGTCGACACCGACACCTACACCGAGCTCGCGCGCTACATCACCGGGCCGGATGGCACGGGCTCCGGCTCGCCGGGCGGCGGTGGCAACGACCCGTCCCGCACCACGGTCAACTCGCTCGGCGACGTCTACGTCGCCAACCGCTCGGGTCGCAGCATCACGAAGATCTCCGTGCTCGGCGCCGACTGCCCCGACGCGAACGGCGACGGGATGGTCAACACCTCGACGGGGCCCGGCGACGTGAAGCCCTGGGGCACCGACGAGTGCGTGCTGTGGCACACGCCGCTCCCCGAGGCAGATCTGATCCGCTCGGCCGCTGCGCAGGACGTCACCGGGCCGGACGGCGAGGTCATCCCCTACGTGTGGATCGGCGCGTGGAACCGCACCGTGTGGAAGCTCGACGGTCAGACGGGCGCGCCCGTGCTCCGCACCGAGTCGCCGACGACCAACTACGGCTTCGCGCTCGACGGCGTCGGCAACCTCTGGATCTCGGGCCGTGGTGCGCCGCAGGCGCTCGGCCGCATCGACACGCTCCGCTGCATCGACGACGCGAGCTGCGCCGCCCCCGCGTGCGAAGGGCAGGGCCCCGGCTCCGACGACTGCGTGAAACAGCGCATCCCCGCGCCCGGCGAGACCTACGGCATCACCGTGGACTTCATGCAGCGCGTGTGGGTCGCGGGCTATGGCGGCGGTGACGTCGTGATGCGCTACGACCCGCGCGCCGCGCCGGGTGCGCGCTTCGCGACCGTCGCGCCGGGCTTTCCCATGCACGGGATCGCCGCCGACGGTGTCGGTTATGTATGGGCCGCCGGCCATGGCAGCGGCGTCCTGCGCGTCGACGCCGACGACATGACCTTCCGGGTCGTCGCGGGCACGGGCGGGCCACGCTCGAAGGGCATGGCCATCGACCAGGATGGCAAGGTCTGGGCGATCAACCAAGGCGGCGACAACGACGCAACCGTCATCGTCCCTGGCCCCGGGATCGACGACGCGACGGTCACGCTCGGCGTCTCGCCGGGCCCGTCCGTGCGCTACACGTACTCGGACATGACGGGCCAGCAGCTGCGGCTCGCGACCAACCCCTTCGGCTACTACCGCCACGTGTTCGAGGGCTGCACCGACCCGACGACCACGACCGAGTGGCGCGACCTGATCTGGGCGGCCGACGTCGTCCCCGGCACGAGCCTGCGCTTCCGCGTCCGCACCGCCGCGACGCGCGCGGACCTCGACGCGGCGACGTGGGTGATCGTCGCGAACGTCCCCCCCGACGCCGCGCCCGCCGACATCCGCGCCGCGCTGATGGCCGAGGGCATCGACCCCGAGCTCTACCTGGAGCTCGAAGTGCGCCTCGAGAGCGAGCGCACGACGGGCACCACCGTCCTCTCCCCGCGCGTTTCCTCGATGGACGTCTCGAACGTCTGCGTGCCGATTCTGGGGTGAGCGCGGGATTCGCGAAGTGTCGGTGAGGGGCGCGCGTGTGGGAGACACCGCGCCCCGTCACGCGCGACGCCGATGCGATTCCGGAGGTGTTGGGATTCAGAGTTCACGGACGCGGAAAGTGGGATTCTCGTGAATCCCCCTCTCCCGAGATGTGGGCATGTCCGCGCAACCCCTCACTGCGTGCGCGCGATGCGGAATCCGAGGTCGTCGAAGCGGGCGCCGGGGTCGTGCGCGAGGCGGCGCGCGGCGCGCGCGTCACGCGTGCCGTAGAACCACGAGCCGCCGCGGTAGACGCGCAGCGTGCCGGACGCGGGCCCGATCGGGTCGACGACACGCCCCGCGCCGTAGGCACCGGTGTAATCCGCGCACCACTCCCACACGTTGCCGAGCATGTCGTGGAGGCCCCAGGGGTTGCTCTCCTTCTGCCGCCCGGGTCGCGTCTGGCTCTCGCTGTTGCGCTCGTACCAGGCGATCCGGCTCAGCGTCGCGGGGCTGCTGGCGCCCAGCCACGTCGCGCCCTGGGTCCCGGCGCGGCACGCGTACTCCCACTCCGACTCGGTCGGCAGACGCAGGTTCAGGCCGGGCTGCGCGCCGTTCACCCGTGACAAGAACTGCTGACAATCCTCCCAACTCACCTGCTCGACAGGGCGCTCCGTGCCGCGGAACTTGCTGGGGTTGCTCCCCATCGTCGCCTGCCAGAGCGACTGCGTGACGGGCGTCTCGGCGAGCCAGAAGGCCTGTGTGAGCTCAACCTCGTGCGGAGGGCCCTCGTCGTCCCAGCGCCCCTCTTCCGAGGCCTGCGAGCCCATCACGAACTTGCCGACGGGGCAGCCGCGGAACTTCACGCTCACGCCCGCGATCGACGCCGTCGCCCACGCGCCGAGCGCGTCGTGGCCCCAGCCCGTCATCCAGGGCCGCACCCAGGCCGGGCGCTTCGCGCGCTCTTCCGCCTCGAGCCGCGCGCGCGCCTCGGCCTCGGCCTTCGCACGGGCCTCGCGCTCCGCCCGCGCACGGGCCTCCGTGGCGGCCCACTCGCGCGCCGCGCGCGCCTCGCGTTCCGCCTTCGCCTGGGCTTCCAGCTCGAGCCGCAACCGCAGCTCCGCCTCGACCTGAACGCGCTGCCTCGCCTCGGCCTCGGCCTTCGCCTTCGCTTCCGCCTCGGCGAGCGCGCGCTCCTCGGCCTCGTCCGCCTCGCGCTGGCGCTGCGCCTCGGCCTCGCGCTCGACGCGCGCGCGCTCTTCGGCTTCCGCCTTCGCGCGGGCTTCGGTCTCGGCCGCTTCGCGTGCGCGCCGCGCCTCTTCTTCCATCTTGTAGGTGCGCGCGCGCGCGGCGGCCACCAGCCACTCGGGGTGCGGCGGCAGCGAAAGCTTGATGTCGCCGATCACGCTCGCGGCGATCCGCTCGGCCTCGCGCGCCGAGATGCAGCCGATCACGCGCAGCTCCTCGAGCGCGTCGAGCCAGTGCTCCTCGAGCCCGCCATCGTCGAGCGCTTCGGCGATGGCGTCCCGCAGGCTCACGTCGTCCCGCTTGTACGCCTTCCGTACACCCTCGACCGCAGCGGCGCTGAGCTGGCGCCGCTTCTGCGCCGCGTCGAGCGCGGCCTTCTCGAGGAGTTTCGGCGTCCCCGCGCGCATCGTCCACCAGTACAACTCGCGCCACTCCTCGAGCTCGACTGGTGGCGGTTCCGCGAGGACCCGCGGGTCTTCGGGCAGCGGAAATTTCCCGCCCAGCCGGTCCAAGACGAACCACATCACGACGTGGGTCACGGCGGTCTCCACCGCCTCGAGCGTCGCGTCCTCCACGGCGTGCGTCCCGCCCCCGTCGTGCGCGCCCACGTGGCGCCACGCCTGCACGGTGCGGAGGTGCGCCTGGATGTGCCCCGGCAGCACGTCGCGCAGCGCCGTGGTCAGGTCGTCGAGCGTGAGCTGCTCGGCCGGCGGTCCGTCGCGGTGCCGACCTTCGGCGCGGTAGACGAACTGCAAGAGCGACTCTGCCGTCGCCCCGGCCGCGGCGGGCTCGACGCGCGCCGCGGGCCGTGAGCTCTCGCGGCTGCGGCCTCCCGCGCGCGCGATGCCCGCGACCTCGTGCCGGAGTTCGTCGTAGTCCCGACGCAGGCGCTCGATCTCGCGCCGGATGTCCTCGATGCGCTCCATGTCGCAGCGTTCCTCGTGGTTCGCGGTGCTCGGCCGCCGCTCAGGCGCGCGATGGTAAGCCAAGACCTGGGAGAACGAACGCGGGATCGCCGTGTCGCGGAGGTCGCGTGCGGTGCAGGCGTCGGCCGTCGCGCGGGCGACTCAGCGCGTCGCGGGGTCGTCCGCGTCGAGCCACTTCACGAGCGCGGCGCGGTGCGCGTCGGGGTCGACGGCGCGCAGGGCGAGCGCGATCGCGAGGCGCTGCAGGCGGCGCTCGGCGCGCGCGGCGTTCTCCTGGGCGCGGCGGGCGGTGTCCTGCTGGGCGCGGCGGACCGTGTCGGTGAAGACGTAGCCGACGAGCGCGGCGACGAGGAGCGCGGCGCCGCCGCCGAGCAGGAGGGCCGCGCGCGTGGCCGCATGCTCGCCGGGGAAGAGCGCGCCGATCGCGGCGACGACGCCGAGGCCGAGCGCGCCGGCGAGCGTGCCGGCCACCACGGCGTAGGACGCGCGGTCGGCGCCGACGGCGCGTTGCAGCGAGCGGAGCGCGAGCCGTCGTCCGAAGTCGCTCTCGGCGGCGAGGCGCGCGGCGAGCGCGGCGAGCGGATCGGTCGTCGTGACGTCGAGGGGCGGCGCCTCTTCGAGCAGCGCCTCGAGCGCCCCGGGGCTCGAGGCCTCGATCGATCGCGACGCGGCGCGCAGCCCCGAGCCGAGCGCCCCGGCCAGCTGCGTGGCGCCCCGCTCGAGCGCCGCCGTGACGTCGGGCGGGAGCGCGGGCGCGGCGGTGGACATCCCCCGCGCAGGCGCCGATGTTGACACCCGGGAAACTGTCGCAACATCCATGTTTACATGGCTTTTCGTGGTCTCCGAAGTCGTCGACGCGGCGTCTTCGGGTGCGGTCGTTGCCACTTCGGAAACCACGCGGGCAACGGTCGACGTCGGCGCGGGCGCGTCGGGCGCGGCGGCAGGGAGGGCGAGCGCGGCGTCGGGGACGAGCGTGGACATGGGCGGAGAGGGTACGCGCGGCCCGGCGCCGAGGGTAGGGACGCGGCCGACGGAGCGGCCGTGTTACACACCGGCGCATGCCCGCCTCCGAGCCCGCGACACACCAGCCCTACATCCCCGCGAGCGCGAGCGTCCGCGAACTCACCGTGCGCGCCGTCGTCGTCGGCGCCGCGCTCGGCGTCGTGTTCGCCGCGTCGAGCGTGTACCTCGCGCTGAAGGTCGGGCTCACGGTGAGCGCGTCGATCCCCATCGCGGTGCTCTCGATCACGATCTTCCGGGCCTTCGGCCGCGCGACGATCCTCGAGAACAACATCGTGCAGACGACGGGCTCGGCGGGCGAGTCGCTCGCGGCGGGCATCGCCTTCACGCTGCCCGCGCTGTTGCTCATGGGCTACGAGCTCGACGCGATGCAGGTGCTGCTCTGCGCGCTGCTCGGCGGCGTGCTCGGCGTGCTCATGATGATCCCGCTGCGCGAGGGCCTCATCGTGAAGGAGCACGGCAAGCTGCCGTACCCCGAGGGCACCGCCTGCGCGGAGGTGCTCGTCGTCGGCGAGCAGGGCGGCACCAACGCGCGGACCGTGTTCACGGGCTTCGGCGTCGGCGTGCTCTACAAGCTCTTCGCCTCGGGGCTGCGCCTCTTCAACGAAGCGCCCGAGCGCATGCTCTCGTGGTACCGCGGCGCGAGCGTCGGCGCCGAGATCTCACCGGAGCTGCTCGGCGTCGGCTACATCATCGGCCCGCGCATCAGCGCGACGATGCTCGCCGGCGGCGTGCTCGGCTACCTCGTGATCATGCCGGCCATCGCGATGTTCGGCGGGCCGCTCGACGCGCCGCTCTACCCGGCGACGGAGATGCTGGTGCGCGACATGTCCCCGCACGAGATGCGCGGCGCCTACGTGCTCTACATCGGCGCGGGCGCCGTCGCGACGGGCGGGCTCGTCTCGCTCGCGCGGGCGTTGCCGACGATCGCCTCGGCCTTCGTCGGCGGGATGCGCACCTTCCGCGCGGCCCAGGCCGCGAAGAAGGACGCGCGCGCCGGGGGCGGCGTGCCCGAGGTGCCCCGCACCGCGCGCGATCTGCCGATCACGTGGGTGATCGGCGGCAGCCTCGCGCTCGTGCTCGCGATCTGGCTCGCGCCGCCGCTCGGCATCAACTTCGCGTCCGCGCTGCTCGTCGTGATCTTCGGCTTCCTCTTCACGACGGTGTCGTCGCGCATCACCGGCGAGATCGGCTCCTCGTCGAACCCGATCAGCGGCATGACCGTCGCGACGCTGCTCGTGACGTGCCTGCTCTTCCTGCTCGTCGGCTGGACGGGCTCGGGCTACCGCGCGATGGCGCTCGTGACCGGCGCGATCGTGTGTGTCGCGGCGTCGAACGGCGGCACCACCTCGCAGGACCTGAAGACGGGATTCCTCGTGGGTGCGACACCGCGTCACCAGCAGATCGGATTGCTGGTCGGCGTCGTCACGAGCGCGCTCGTCATCGGCTACACGGTGAACATGCTCAACGACGCGTACACGACGATCGTGCCGCGTTCGTATGGCGATGCGCGTGTGTCGGTGGTGACGGATGAGCGCCAGGAGGCGCCCGACCACCAGCCGTACCGCGTCGGTTTCCAGCGCGAATCGGGCGAGACGATCCCGCAGGGGCGTTATCTGGTCGACGACGCGGGACACCCGCGCTTCCTCGTCGATCCGGGCATCGGTGGCGTGGTGCGCGAGCTCGACGGCAAGAAGCTGACGAAGCTCGACGCGCCGAAGGCGCAGCTCTTCTCGCTCATCATCGATGGGATTCTCACGCAGAAGCTGCCGTGGGCCCTCGTGCTGATCGGCGTGTTCATCTCGCTGATGATGGAGCTCTGCGGTGTGGCCTCCTTGCCCTTCGCGGTCGGCCTCTATCTCCCCATCTCGACGAGCGTGCCGATCATGGCCGGCGGCCTCGTGCGCTATTTCGTCGACCGCCGCACGAAGGCGAGCGAGGCCGAGAGCGAGACCTCGCCCGGCACGCTGCTCTCCTCGGGCTACATCGCGGGCGGCGCCATCGCGGGCCTCGTGCTCGCCGGCCTCGCTGCGGGCGGCGTCGCAGGCGCCATCGACGTCTCCGGCGCGCTCGGCTGGCTCGGCCACACGGTCGCGGGCGAGCCCGGTCACGCGCAGGACGCGCGCGACGGCTGGGCGCTGCTCTGGTTCGCAGCCATCGCCGTGCTGCTCTACGTCGCCGGCACGCGCACGGCGAAGGGTGATGCGGCGAAGGCCAGCGAGGCGAAGGACGGGGAGTCGAAGGCGTAGCGGCGCGAAGCGCGCCTTGTACGCCGTACGGTGCAAAGCGGCGTATAACGGCTCCATGGAGCGCCAGTCGATTGCGCCGCGCGTGCCGTGCGAGAGTCGCGCCATGCGCACGACGCCAATCCTTCTCTCGCTCTCGCTCTCGCTCACAGTCTCGCTTCTCGCGGCGTGCGGGGACGACGACGACGCGCGGACGCCCGGCGCGTGCGTGTCGTCGGCGGACTGCGCGCGCGGATCGATGTGCGTCGATGGCGCGTGCGTGCCGCGGATCGATGCCGGGTTCGACGCGGGCCGCGAGCCGCCGGATGCCGGACCCACCGTCGACTTCGGCGCGCCCGACCAGGGCCCGATGTGCGTGGCCACCGAGACGCCCGAGCGGATGTGCAACGGCCTCGACGACGACTGCAACGGGGCCATCGACGACATCGACGTCGCGGGCGACGGGCTCTGCGATTGTTTGCAGATCGGCGTGATGGGCAATCCCGGCTCGCTCGCCTCGTCGAGCTTCCAGGCGTGGCTCGAGGCGCGCGGCACGTCGGTGACGCGCTTCGGGCTCGACGGCACGCCGCTCACCGCCGGGCAGCTCGCGGCGTTCGACGTCGTGATTCTCGACCGGCTCGTGCGGGACTATTCGGCGGAGGAGGCCGCGTTGCTGCGCGACTTCGTCGCGGCAGGCGGCGGGGTGATGGCGATGACGGGATACGACGGGAGCGGCGCCGACCGCACGCGCCCCAATGGCCTCTTCGTCGGGCTCGGCGTCGAATATCTTTCGGATTTGCGCAATGGCCCCGTGACGATGTTCGACTCCCATCCACTCACGGAGGGCTTGAGTTCAGTGACGTTCGCAGGCGGCTACCGCGTCGGCGAGATCATGGGCACGCCGGGCACGCGCACGACGGTCGCGCGGCTCGCGGACGGCGCCGCGGGCGTGGCGGTGGAGCTCGGCGAGGGGCGCGCCTTCGTCTGGGGAGACGAGTGGATTCAGTTCGACTCGCAGTGGTCCTCGATGCCGCAGATCACGCAGCTCTGGGTCAACGTGCTGAGCTGGCTCGGCCCGCGCGATCGGTGTGTGGTGTTGTTGTAGGCGCGTTGCGAAGGGGTGTGTCGCAACGCGCCCCGGGTCTTCACTCGTTCGGCACCGTCGCCTGCATCGCGGGGCGGCTCTCATCCGCGCCGGCGCGCGTCAGGCCAGCGTCGCCAGCAGCTTCCACGCGGGGGCGAGGCGCACGCCCTCGGGGGTCTTCGCGTCGCGGTCGCCGCGCAGCGCGACCTGCCAGGCGGGCACGCGCGGGAATCGCTCCACGAGATAGCGCAGGCCGGGATCGAGGGGCGCGCTCGTGAGCTTGCATTCGACGAAGAGGATCGGCGTGCGCCGCTCGAGCACGACGAAATCCACTTCACGGCCGTCGACGTCGCGGAAATAGCGGAGCTCGAGGTCACGGCCTTCGAGATCCTCCTCGCGATGAATCCATTTCAGGAGGTGCGAAGCCACGAGATTCTCGAAGCGGGCGGCCTCGTCCGGCACCTGCGCGTAGTCGAAGTGGTAGTGCTTGCGCGCCTTCTTCACGGCCCGCAGCTTCGGTGTGCCGAACGGCGCGATGCGGAAGACCGCGTAGAGGCGCTCGAGCACGGAGATCCAGCGCTCGACGCTCTTGAAGGCGACCTCGAGATCCTCGCGGAGCGCGTTCACCGACAGCGGTGAGCCCACGAGCTCGGGGAGCCGCGCCGCGAGCAGCTCGAGCTTGTCGAGCTCGACGATGCGCTCGAGGTCGCGCACGTCCTCGCGGACGAGGCGGGTGCGGTATTCGCGGGACCAGCGCCGCGCGAGCCGCGCCGAGCCGGACAGGAAGGGCTCGGGGAAGGGGCCGAGGGCGAGCAGCGTCTCGAGTGGTTCCGAGGAGCGGGCTGAGAGCTCGGCGGCGGAGAGGGGATGGAGCCGCAGGTAGTGATAGCGGCCCTGCAGCGAATCCCCACCATGCCGATACAGGTCGAGCCGCGCACTCCCGGTGACGAGGATGCGCTGTCCTTCCGCGCGGCGGTCGTAGAGGCCCTTGAGATAGCCGCGCCACGAGCGGTATTTGTGCAGTTCGTCGAACACCCACAGATCGGAGACGGGCAACTCCCGCGCGAGAATCAGGGCCCGGTCGTCGGCGGCGTCCCAGGTGAGATATCCCGGGCCACCGTCAAGGAGGCTGCGCGCGAGCGTCGTCTTGCCGACCTGCCGCGCGCCGCCGAGGAACACCATCTTGCGCTGCAGGTCTTCCCGCACGGCCGGCTGCAGGTATCGCTCCATGTCGTCACGGTGCGAGCGTTTTTGCCTGCAGGCAAGATTGCGCGCGTGTTTTTTTGCCCTTAGGCAAGAATCACGGTGCCGCGATTTGCGGCGAATGGTGACGATTCAAGGCTTCACACGTGCGGCACCGTCGCCTGCATCGCGGGGCGGGCGGCGAAGCGGTCGTACCAGGCGAAGAGGCGCGGGCGGGTCGCGCGGAGCTCACCGAGCGGGGCGCGGAACTCGAGCCAGCCGATCGTGCAGGCGGCGGCGATCTGGCCGATGTCGGGCGTCTCCGCGAACGATTCGGCCTGCGCGTCGAGGGCGTCGAGGCCCTGATGCGCCTTCTGCGACTGGCCCTCGATCCACGCCTCCCACTGCAAGGCGGCGGGGCGCTGCGTGCGCTCGTAGAAGACGAGCACGGCGGCGTCGAGGATGCCGTCGGCGAGGGCCTGTGTGCGCAGCACCTCCCAGCGCGCATCGCCGGATGCGGGCAACACGCGCCCGCCGCCGGCGAGCGCGTCGAGGTACTCGCAGATGACCGGTGAGTCGTAGAGCGCGCGGCCGTCGTCGCGCACGAGCGCGGGGATCTTGGAGAGCGGGTTGTCGCGCGAGAGGAGGGGGTCCGCCTGAATCGGCGAGGGGCGCAGGAACACCGTCTCGATCGCGTCGGCGAGGCCGAGCTCGCGGGCGGTGACGAGCACCTTGCGGACGTAGGGGGAGGTCGGCGTGACGTAGAGCTTCATGGCGGTGGGCTGTCGTAGCAGCGCCGCCTGGGGGCGTCGCGGCTCAGGGCGCGTCGTCGCCCGCGGCGATGCGGAGCGTGCGCGGCGGCAGGACGGTGAGTCGCTCGGGGCGCGCGCCGTCCCACGCGACGACGGCGAGGCCGCTGAACGCGCCGTGCGCGAGCCAGCGCAGCGTGAGCGGCAGCGTGCGCCGCTCGCCGCCGCGTAGGGGCGCGAGGCGGATGCGGAGGACGCCGCGGCGATCGGGGGCGCGCACCGCGGCGACGCCCGGGGTGGCGGTGAGTGCGGCCTCCGTGTCCTCGTCGGCCGTGCCGCCGGCGGGGAGGGCGACGTCGAGCACCGCCTCGTCGAGCGTCACCGGGCCGGTGTTCTCGACGACGAGTTCGAGGGCGCTGCGACCACCGAGCTGCCCTGGCATCGCCTTGGAGCGACAAGGCGAGCGGTGCGTCGCCGCGTGCGGCGGGCGCGCGCGTGTAGGTGACCACGAGGCGCGCGAGGCGGGGCGCCGCGCCGACGGACGGCGTGAGCGTGACGCGCTGTGTCTGGCCGGGTGCGGCCGGTGCGAGCAGGATGCGGCGCGACGTGTCGGTCGTCGGGGCGGTCTCCGTATGACCATCTTCTGAGAGGGTGATGATGGCTGGATCGAGGGCTGCGCTAGGACCGAGTGCGCCGTACGCGCCGGCGGCGAGCGCCCAGAAGGCCGTCTCGCCGCCCGTCGCGAGCGCGCGATCGACGCGCTGCGCGAGCGTCGGTCGGAGGCGCGCGAGGAGCGCGGTGTCGCCGATTTGTCGGGCGGCCGCGGCGAGCGCGAAGGTGCCGCCGAGGTCTTCGCGCGGTGGCGTGCCGACGCCGTCGGTGCGCGGGAGGTAGCGCAGTCCGTCGGCATCGACCAGGGCCTGCGCGGCGAGGGCCGCCATCGCGCGGGCCTCGGGGTCGTCGGTGCGGTCGAGGAGCAGCGCGGCGGCGATGCGGGCGACGGCGCCCGGCGCGCTGCGGTGCGTCGCGAAGCGTGCGCGGAGCGAGTCGCGCAGCGTTTGCAGGCCGCGCGCGAGCGGCGTGGGGCTGCCGAGCGACGGGAGCGCGTCGGCGGACGAGGAGGGCACGCCGACGGCGAGGGCACCCGCGACCGCGGCGTGCAGCGCGAGGGTGCGCTCGGCGTCGCGGTGCGTCTGTGCGTCGGGGAGGCCGCTCGTGTCGCGGTTCGCGCGGGCGATGCGGCGCGCGACGGCGGGGGAGAGCGGCGACGTCGTGTCGAGCGCCTGGGCAACGGCGCGGGTGAGGCGTTCGAGGTGACGCGCGGCGTCGGGATCGGCGGGCGCGGTGGCGCTCGTTGCGACGAGCGCGCAGGCGGCGCGCAGGGTCGCCTCGGGGTCGTTGTCGGCGGTGTCGTCCGTGGGGCCGTGCGCGGCGCGGAGCAGCGCGACGACGGCCGCGTCGGGGGTGCGGCCCGCGACGGCGTCGGCCCACGCGAGCAGCGCAGGGTCACCTCGCGCGAGCGTGCGCGCGTCGGGATCGCGCGTCAGCGCGTCGGGTGCGGTGAGCACGAGCGCGGCCTCGAGGACGCGGGCATCGGCGGGGATCTCGGCCGTGAGCGTGCGCGCCTCGTCGAGCAGCGCGCCGTGCGTGGCGCGGCGCAGCGGGCGACCGTCGTCGAGCGTGAAGGTGTGCGTGAGCGTGCGCGTCGGCGCGTCGTCGGACGAGGCCTGCACGCGCAGCGTGACGGTGCCCGTCGTCGCGTCCGCGGGCACGGTGAGCACGAGCGCGCGCGTCTCCGCGCGGCCCGCGCCGGTGAGCGCGAGGGGCGCATTCGCGGCCTCGTCCGGCCGGCCGGCGAGGTGCGCGTCGAGGGGGGCGTCGGCCTCCAGCGTCACGCGCGCGGCGCGCACGGCGTCGCTGGTCGCCGTGACGTGGAGCGGGACGGTGAGCGTCTCGCCCGCGCGCAGCCGCGTCGGGAGGGCCGCGTCGATGCGCAGCGCGGGGCGCATCGGCAGCGTGCGCAGCACGACGGCGCGCGCGCCATCGTCGGCGAGCGTCTGCGCGACGACGGCGAGCGGGCGGGTCGCGTCGGGGATGCGCAGCGCGAGTCGCAGGGCGTCGCCGTGGAGGGCGCGTGGGGGCATGGCGCTTCCCGCGGGGAGTGACTCGGGTGCGAGGGCGCGCGGATCGTCGACCGGGAGCGGCGCCGGCACCGCTCCGCGCTGCGCCCCCGCGGAGGGGGCGTTCGTCAGGACGTCGCCGTCGAGCGCGGCCTCCGCGTCGACCGTGCGCGCGAGCGCGTCGAGCGTCGCACGGCCGAGCGCGACGCCGCGGGCCTGCGCGAGGAAGCCGTCCTCGTCGACGGCGGCGGCCCACGCGCCGCCCGCGGGCAGCATGCGCGCGAGGGGATCCCAGACATCGTCCGCGTTGCCGGGCCGGCCGTCGGGCCCCGCGCTCAGCACCTCGAACCCGGTGAGCGGCGCGAGCAGCGCGAAGCGTGCGCGACCGCCGGGGGCGGGGCGGAGCACGAAGGGACGCCCCCAGGCGTCGAAGAGCCCCGCGCGCGTGAGGCGCGGCTCGCCTGTCTCGTCGTCGGTGAGCGTGAGCAGCCGCGGGAGCAGGCCGCCCGGCTCGCCGCGCCACGCCCACGCGAGGTCGAGATCGCGCTCACGCACGAGCGCGCGCAGCGCGATTAGCAAAGAAAACAAGCGTTTTCGCGTGATGCGCCGCGCCATGCGATCCCAGGTGAGGGCCGGGTCGAGCGCCGTGAGCGCGTCCATCGTGAGCGGGAGTCCGTCGAGGCCGCGCGCCCCCTCGGGGCCGAACGCCGGGTCTCCGGTGAGCGCGTCGAGCAGCTCGCGGTTGAAGGCCCAGCCCCGCGGCGTCTGCACGGCGACCTCGTCGAGCGCATCCGGCTCGCGCTCCGCGATGCGCTCCTCGAGCGTGCGCAGCACGAGCGCGAGGCGGCCCTCGACGAAGCGTGCGCGGGCGCGCAGTGGATCGCGCAGCACGCCGAGGCGCGCGGGATCGTGCGGTGCCGGGAGCGGAAGCACGGCACCGTCGCGCAGCACGGCGGGCGCGGCGAGATCGAGCGCGGTGCGCGCGGCGAGCACGGCCTCGAGGCGCAGCGTGGAGGCCGGGGTCTCCGCGAGCGCGGCGGCGAAGGGTCCATCGAGCGCGTGGAGGCGCGCGGCGAGCGTGGCGGCGCCCGGGGCGTCGAGCGCGAACGCGGCGACGCTGCGGGGATGGACGCCCGACGCGCGGAGGCGGTGCGCGCCGTCCGCGTCGTCGGTGAGCGCCGTCGTGAGCGGTGCGCCGCGCGTCGCGAGCACCGTCGCGCTGCCGCCGCGGACCTCGGTCAGACCGCCGCCGCCCGCGTCGTCGACGAGCGGGCGGGCGCGCACGACGAGCGCGCCGGCGTGCTCCGCGGGCGTCGGCAGGACCACGCGCTCGGTGCCCGCGGGCAGGATGCGCGCGGTGATCGGCGTGAGCGTGTCGCCGTCGCCGTCCATCGTCGCGGCGAGCAGCGTGACGACGACGGGCGCACGCGCGACGGCGCGCGCGCGGGTGATCGCGACGTCGAGCGCCTCGCCCGCGCGCAGCTGCGGGCGCAGCGGGTGTACGCGCAGCGTGCCGTCCGGATCGACGGGGAGGCAGATCGCGTCGGTGGTCGTGCGCGCGCCCGCGACGGTGAGCGTCGCGGCGAGGGCCGTCGCGCCGCCGCACGCATCGGGGACCGCGTCGCGCGCTTCCGGCGCGGGCGTCGTCGCGATCGCCGCGAAGCCCGCTGCATCCGTCTGCGCGCGCTGCGTGCCGCCGAGCCGCGCGCCCGCGAGCGTCACCGCCACCCCCGCGGCGGGCGCACCGTCGGCGCGGACGACGCGCACGAAGACACGCCCGGGCACGCCCGGCACGAGCGCGCCGCCCTCGACGCTCGTCCGCACGACGTGCGGTCGCCGCGCGACGCGCACCCGGACGCGCCCCTCGGACGCGGACGCGCCGACGCGCAGCGCCGTGATCGGGGCCTCGACGTCGACGACCTCGCCCGCGGGGATGTCCGCGGCGCGCAGCCGCCAGGACAGACGCGCGTGGCCCTCGCGATCGGTGCGCGTCGCCGGCGGCGCGGCCTCGCCCGGCGCGAGGCGGGGCGGCGCGCCCAGCGTGAGCCGCGCATCCGCGACGGGGCGCCCCTCCGGCGTGCGCACGAACACATCGACGTCGATCGCCCCCGGGCCCTCGACGATCGCGCGCACGGACGCGGCGCGCACCACGAGCGCGGGCGCCTCGGTGCGGCGCACCTCGACGGCGAGCTCCGACGTCGTCGCGCTGCCGGGGGATGCGCCTCCGTGGGTCGCGCGCACACGGAGCGTCTGCGGCGTGCGCGGCGCGGTGAAGGTCGCCGCGAACGCGCCCGTCGCGTCGGTGCGCAGCGCGCGCGGCGCGCCGGGCTCGCCGTGCGGCCCGAGGACCGCGACGCGCACCTCGGCGTCCGCGACGGGGAGCCCGCTCGTGCGCGACAGCAGCCGGCCGAGCAGACGCAGCGGCGCACCCGGCGCGACGGTGGTGCGCTCGGCGACCCACTCGAGCGCGAGCGACGGCACGGCGCGCACGTCGAGCTCGAAGCGACGGCGCACGCGCCGCGGCGAGCGCACGTCGAAGACGAGGTGGTGATCGGAGGGTGTGTCCGCGCGATCGGGCGGCACGTCGAGCGTGACCTCGGCGCGGCCGAGCGCGTCGGTCACCAACTCCGCGAGCGGGCGATCGCGCTGGAACGACGCGGCGACGCGGATCGACGCCCCCGGCGCAGGTCGCAGCGCGCGCTGCCCGACGACCTCGTAGACGGTGAGCAGGTACCGCATGCGTCCGCCCCGCACGGGCGCGCGCGTCCCCTCGAGCGCGAGCTCGAGGCCGCTCACCTCGCCGTCCTGCACCACGCGCCGCGTGGCCTGCTGCGCGCCTGCGTCGCGCGTCGTGAAGGCGGTCGACACCGCGCACGTCGCGATGAACAGCGCCACGGCGCGCAGGCGCATGGCGCGCGTCGCGGTGCGTGGCCCCGAGGACACTGAATGGCGGTTCATCGTGCGTCTCCGTCGGCGAGGGTGAGCGTGCGTGGCGGCAACACGGAGACGCGGCCCGGCGCATCGAGCGCGCGCGCGACCACGCCGAGCCCGTGCAGCGTCCCCGCGACGGTGAAGCGCAGCGTGAGCGGCACGCGCACCTCGCCGCCCGGTCGCAGCGGCCGCAGTCGCAGCGTGAGCGTGCGCCCTTCGAGCTCGGGCGCGTCCGCGACGCAGGGCAGCAGCGCGAGGAGCGCCTCGGTGTCGACCTCTGCGCCGGCCGGCAGGAGCACATCGACGACGGGTGCGCCGATCACGCGCGGCGCGCGGTTCCGCACGACCAGCGTGAACGCGCCTCGTGCATCGCGCGCGGCGGGGACGTCGTCGAGCGAGAGCGCGAGGCCGCTCGCCGTCGTCGGCGCGCTGTCCCACGGGACGCCGTGTCGCAGCGTCGCGCGCGCGCGCACCACGGCGCCCGGTGACGCCGCGACGTCCACGCGGTGCCGGCCAGGGAGCGCGAGCTCGGGCGCGTCGAGTGTCGCGGCGCCGTCCCGGAGCGCGACACGTCGGGGGCGCCCGTCGATGCGCGCGGTGATCGCCGTCACGGGGGCCGCGCGGCCCGGACGCCCGTCCGAGGCGAGCAGCGCAGCAGCGACGGTCGCGAGCGCGGCGTCGGCGCCTTCCCCGAGTCGTGGCGAGTCGCGGCGATCTGCGGCGCGCGCGTCGGTGCTCCGCATCCCGCGCAGCAGCGCGAAGGCGAGGTCACGATCGCCGTCGCGCGTCTCCGCGATGGCGAGCAGCGCGCTCGCGCGGCGCGGGCCGTGCGTGAGGTCGACCGTTTCTGCGCGGGGCATCCACGCGTCCCCGCCGAGGCGCAGCACGGCGCGCCGCGCACGGCGTCGCAGCTCTTCCGCGCGGGGCGGGAGCGCGGCGTCGTCGGGCGATGTGAGCGCGAGCGACGCGGCGGCGAGCGCGTGCAGTTCGGGCGCGTCGGAGAGCGCGGCGGCCTCTCGCTCGACGCGCGCGCGGAGCGCGGTGAGCAGGCGCGTGAGGGCGTCGCGGAGCGAGGGGCGCGCCTCCATCGCGTGGGCCGCGGGTGCGAGGCCGAGCAGCACCTCCGCGATCGTCGACGCGTGCGCCGCGGCCTCGCGCACGTCGCGGGCCTCTGCGGGGGTCTGCGCCGCGAGCGCATCGAGGGCGGCGCGCGCGGCCTCGTCGGCGAGGGCGGGCGCCGTCCAGAGCGCGCCGAGCGTCCGCGCGAGCGTCGCGGCTTGCGTCGGATCGGGGCCGGGCGCGCGCGACGCGCTCGCGAGCTGCGCGAGGGCGGCGTCGTCGGGGCGTGTGTCGTCCCTGCGGCCGAGGAGCGCACGCGCCCACGCATCGCCGACGCGCGCGTCGGGCGCCTCGGCGAAGAGCGCGTCGCCCGTCTCGATGCGCACCGTCGACGTCGCGAGACGCGTCGCGCCCGCGGGCACGACGAACGCGAGCGTGGCCGTCCCGCGGCCGATCGCCTCGTGAGTCGTGTGCACGGGCCGCGCGTCGGCGAGGACGGTGAGCGGATGCGCGACCGCGTCGACGATCGCCCCGTCTTCGCGGGCGAGCCGCACCGTCACCTCGCGCGTCCCGGGCCGATCGAGCGCGAGCGTCAGCGGCGACGCTTGGGTGTCACCCGCGGGCACCGTGACCGCCGCGCTCTCCGAGCGGCCCGCGTCGCTCAGCGTCACGCGCGCGCGGAGCGGCGCGTCGGTGCGGTTGCCGACGCGCACCGGCACGCGGAGCCGATCGCCGACGACGGCGAAGGACGGCACCGGCGCATCGACGACCACGTCGCGATCGACGCGCAGCTCCGTCGCCGCCGACCACGTCCAGCCCGCTTCGTCCCAGAGCACCGCTTCGACGGCGTAGGTCGTCGTCGCGTCGGCGAGCGGCAGCGCGATCGGGGTGCGTCCGTCGGCCGCGATCGGCACGTCGCCGTGCAGCGCGAGCGTCGCGGGGAAGCGCCGCCGCAGCAGCGCCGAGAGCGCGCGGTGCCCGCCACCTTGGCCAAGCACCGCGGCCGCGGCGCGCACCGCGGGACGTCGTTGCGAGCGCCCGGCCGAGTGACCGGAGCCGCTCCCCGAGCCGTAGCCGTAGCCGCCGCCGCCGGCGCCGTGGCCGAGGATCCCGAGGCTGCCGAGCCCCATCGCGCCCTCGTCGCCGCCGACCTCGCCGTACTCGCTCGCGCCCGCGACGACCGCGTCGCCGCGCGCCTCTTCTGCGGCGGTCTCCGTCAACCGCGTGTAGGCCGCCGCGATCGCGCGCAGCGTCGCGTCGCCGGGCGCGAGCGCACCGAGCGCGGCCATCAGCGCGTCCTCGCCCGAGGCGACCGCGAAGGGCGTGCCTGCAGGCACCGCGCGCGCGAACGGATCGCGGACGTCGTCGGCGCTCCCCGCGACGCCGTCCGGCCCCGGCGAGGCGAGCTCCCAGCCCTCGGCCGCGCGCGCCACCGTGAGCGCGGGCCGTGCGCTCCGCCGCAGCGCGAAGTGCCCGCCCCACGGATCGCGGAGCGCCGACGCGCTCAGGATGCCGCACTGCGTCATGCGCGAAAGCCAACGATTCGCGGGCTCGCGCGCGTCCATGCGCGGCGCGTCGGGGTCGTCGGCGGCCGGCTCGAGGTACGACGCGAGCGCCGCGAGCAGCCGCACGAGCCGCCGCCGCGCGACGCGCCGCGCGACGCGCTCGAAGGTGAAGCTCGGGTCGGTCTCGCCGAGCATCGACGTCTGCGCGACGCCGTCGCCGAGCGTGCGCGCCTCGTCGCCGAGCCGCGCTGCGAGCAGGTCTTCGCGGAAGCGCCGCGCTGCGCCGCGCCCGACCGTGATCGCCTCGAGCGGGTCGTCGTCGCCCGTGTCGCCGTCGAGCGCCTCGTCGAGCGCCGCTTCGACCGCGCGCATGAGCGGGCCGACGCCGCGTCGCGTGAGCTCGTCCGCGGCGGCGAGTGGATCGCGCAGATCGCCGCGCGTGGTCGCGGGGCGCAGTGGCCCTTCCACCTCGACCGGCGCGCCGAGCGCATCGACGAGCGGCGCCGCGCGCTCCGGCGGCGCGTCGGCCCCGACGTCCGCGGCGAGCGCGACGCGGAGCAGCGCCTCGGCGTCGCGCGCGTCCGGATCGAGCAGCGCGCGATCGAACGCCGCATCGAGAAACGTTCGGCGAAAGGGCTGCTCGCCGCCGTGCATCGCGAGGTCGCGCGCGAGCACCGCGACCCACGCGCGCGGCCCGCCGGGTGGCGTCTGCACCGTGAGGCGTGCCTCGCCTCGCACCGGATACACCGCGCGATCGAGCGAGAGCTGCGCGAAGACGGGGCGCGCGGGCCGCACGAGCAGCGCGTCGAGCCCGCCTGCGCCCTCGGCCGCGCCGGGCACGTCGAGCGGCCGCGCGCGCACGAGCATCGGGCCGAGGTGCCCCGCGGGGATCGTCAGCACCGCACGCGTCTCGCGGGGCGCGAGCACGTGCGACGCGAGGACGCCGGGCGCGTCGGCGCGGAGGGAGCGCAACTCCACGATCACCGCACGGTCCGCGGCCGCGGGGCGCCGCGCGATCGTCACCGGGATCGGCGCGCCCGGCGTCGCCGTGGCCGACTCCGCGTGCACGCCGACGAGCGCCTCGCGCGCGACGTTCACGCAGAGCCGCGCGACACGCGGCACGTCGCCCTCGACGGTCACGTCGAGGCTCGTCGCGACGCGGCCTCCACACTCCGTCGCGCCTTCGTGCGTGGCCGCCGCGCCCGCGGGCAGCAGCGCGGGCACCGCCACGATCCCATGCGTGTCCGTCGTGGCCACGAAGACGCCGCCCCGCACCGCGGGCCCCGCGACGCGCACGGTCTCCGTCGCATCGGGCGGTCGGCCCGCCGCGTCGAGGAGCGTGATCCACAAGGTTTGCGGCACCTCCGGCACGAGCCCACCCGCGGGCCCCGTCGCCCCGAGCACGAGGGTGCGCGGCTGCGCCATCGCGAAGGACGTCTCGAGCGTGCGCGTGCCGTGCGCGGGGTGCGCGACACGCACCGTCACCGCGACACGTCCCGTCGCATCGGGCAGAAACGCGGGCGCCCGCGCGGCGACGCGCGCGACGCCTTCTGCGTCGGTGGTGGCCGTCGCGGGCTCGCCCTCCGACAGCGTCACCGCGACCCGCGCTCCGCGCAGCGCTGCGCCGCTCGCCGACCGCGCGCGCACGGTGACCGTGAGCGGCGACTCGGGCGTGGGCGCGTCGGGCGTGACCGCTGCGTCGACGAGCATCCGCTCGACCACGCGACGGCCCACCGAATACGGGAACAGCGCCTCGATGGGCGACTCGCCCGCGCGCGTCGCCCGAACGACGCCGAACTCGCTCACGCTCGCGAGCGACGCGGGCAGCGCGAGGGTCGCGACGACGACGCCGGACACACCCGTCGTGAGCCCTGCAGCCGCGGGAAGCCCCGCGCCTGGCGTGACCTGCACGGCCACGCCCGCGAGCGGCGCGCGGCTCACGGCGTCGAGCGCGCGGACCCACACACGCATCGACTCGCCGGGCTCGTAGAGACGACGATCGGCGAACACGTCGAGCGCGACCGAGGGCAGCACGACGAGCGCGCTCTCGACACGACGCGTGTCCCCCGCGTGCGCGATCTCGACGTCGAGGCGCGAGGCCCCGCGCGCCGCGGCGGGGATCGGTACGTCGAGCGCGAAGCGCCCGTCCGTGCCCGCGATCACCCGAAAAAATGGACCGATCGGCACATCGGCCGCGTCCGTCGCATAGCGCGCGCGGAGCTCGGCGCCCGGCAGCGGGCGCAGCGTCGCGAGGCCGCGCACCTCGTAGGCGGTGCCGTGGAGCCGCGCGACCTGCCCGCGCACCACGCTCGTCGGCCCGGAGAGCGCGACCTCGAGTCCGGTGCGCGCGCCGCGTGTCGGCGCAGCGGCGTCACGGGGCTGCGCATGCGCGGGGGGCTCCGCGACGCCGATCGTGGCGAGGAGGACGAGCAGCGCGAGCCGCGCGGCGCCAGCCGACGCAGGGGGTGCCACGGAGATCGGGAGGGGCATCGATCGGCGGGGGTGGAAGAACGGCGCGCGGCCGTGTTCGCGTCGAGGCATCGCCTGACCGACACCCGCGCGGCGCAGAGGTTCCCGCGTGATCCGCGGTGCGCGGGCGTCGTCGCGGCGCCGCAAGTCCCGCGCCGCCCTTGAACGCACGATCAGCGCGCGCTACGCCGCGCCGCAGCATGAGCCTCAACGAGTCGCAGCGCGCCGCGGTCGAGCACGAGGTTGGTCCCCTGCTCGTGCTCGCCGGCGCCGGCAGCGGCAAGACGCGCGTGATCACGCAGCGCATCGCGCGCCTGCTCGAGCGCGGCGTGCGACCCGAGGCGATCCTCGCGGTGAGCTTCACGAACAAGTCCGCGGGCGAGATGGCCGAGCGCATGACGCCGCTCGTCGGGGCCGACGTCGCGCGCCGCGTCGTGCTCTGCACGTTCCACTCGTTCGGTGTGCGGCTGCTCGGCGAAGAGTGGAAGGCGCTCGGCACCGACGGGCGCTTCGTGATCTTCGATCAGGGCGACACGCTCGGCCTCGTGCGCCAGCTGCTGCGCGCCGACGTGAAGTCG
The DNA here is from genome assembly GCA_964202905.1 of Polyangiales bacterium. Lineage (GTDB taxonomy): Bacteria > Myxococcota_A > Polyangia > Polyangiales > JADJQN01 > CAIUAC01. Next base: position 263,637 of record CAXNJO010000005.1, on the reverse strand, counting down.
GGCGCCGCGCGCAAGCTCGACCCGGCGGCGCTCCTCGCGCGCATCAGCAAGTGGAAGAACGACTTCCTCTCGCCCGAGGAGCTGCTGCGCGGCGAGAGCGCGGCCGCGCGCAGCGCCGCGAAGGAGGGCGTCGAGTACGACGACGTCGCGCGCGAGATCTACCCCCGCTACGAGAGCTCGCTCCGCGCGATGCACGCGGTCGACTTCGACGACCTCGTCGTCGTGCCGGTGCGCATCCTGCGCGACCGCCCGGACCTCCGCGAAAAGTGGCAGACGCGCTTCCGCCACATGCTCGTCGACGAGTTCCAGGACACCTCGCGCTCGCAGCTCGAGCTCGTGCGGCTGCTCGCCAACCCGCTCCGCAACGTGTGCGTCGTCGGCGACGACGACCAGTCCATCTACGGCTGGCGGGGCGCGGACGTCGGCAACATCCTCGACTTCGACAAGCACTTCCCCGGCGCGCGCATCGTCAAGCTCGAGGACAACTACCGCTCACGCACCGCGATCCTCGAGGTCGCCAACGCGGCCATCGCGCGCTCCACGCAACGGCGGCACGGCAAGACGCTGCGCGCGGCGCGCGGCGCGGGCGACAAGGTGCGCCTCTGCGTGCTCGACGACGCGGAGATCGAGGCCCGCTTCATCGCCGCGGAGATCAAGACGATCGTCGACGAGGAGCGCCGCCGCTTCAAGGACATCGCGATCCTCTACCGCTCGAACCTCCTCGCGCGCGTCGTCGAGGAGGAGCTGCGCGCGGCCTCCATCCCGTATCGGCTCTTCGGCGGCACGCAGTTCTTCGACCGCAAGGAGGTCAAGGACGCGGCCGCGTACCTGCGCGTGATCGTCAATCCGCGCGACGAGATCAGCCTGCGCCGCATCGCGAACTACCCGACGCGCGGCATCGGCGACACCACGATCGAGCGCGTCGAGCGCTACGGACGCGCGAACGACCTCAGCTTCGCGGAGGCCTTCGAGCGGCTCCCCACGCTCGACGACGTGCCCGACGCGGCGCGGCGCGGCGCCGCCAAGCTGAACGAGACGCTCGCGCGGGCCCGCGACCGCTTCCGCGCGGGGGGGCCGCTCTCCGGCGCGGTGCGCGCTCTCTTCGAGGAGGTCGGCATCAAGGACGCGCTCGAGGACGCCGCCGACAACGCGAAGGCGAGCGCGCGCAAGGTCGGCAACATCGAGTATCTGATCGGCTCCATCGAGCGCTACGAGCGCAACGAGGCCGGCGACAAGCCCTCGATCGGGCAGTTCCTCGCGCGCATCACGATGCGCTTCGAGCAGGAGGAAGACGACGCGCCGGAGAACAAGGTCACGATGTCGACCCTGCACGGCGCCAAGGGCCTCGAGTTCCCCGTCGTGTTCTTCATGGGCATCGTCGAGGGCGTGCTGCCCCACAGCCGCACGATGGACCCGAAGGCCTCCGACGTGGAGGCCGCGGACGTCGAGGAGGAGCGCCGCCTCTTCTACGTCGGTGTGACGCGCGCGAAGGATCGCCTCTACCTCACGCGGCCCAAGCGGCGTGTGCTGCGCGGCAAGCCCACCGTCCTGACGCCGTCGCGCTTCCTCGAGGGCCTCCCCGCCGACCAGGTGGAGTCCTACGACCGCTCGGTCGCGCGCGCGATGGACGCCGACGAGATCGCCGACCTCGGGGCCGCGCTCCTCGCGAAGCTCGCCGCGCGCTGAGCGCGCACTCCGGCTCGCAGCCGTCACGCGCGTCCCGTGGCGCGGCGCGGCGCGCGTCGGCACACTGCAGGCGCCATGCGGCTCGCGACCCTCCTCGGCCCCGATCTCAAGCAGACGCTCGCCGAGGACCCGGCGGAGCTGCTCGAGGCGCTCGAGGAGTTCCACGCCGAGGACATCGCCGAGGTCGTCGCGGATCTCGAGGACGACGTCGCGCTGAGCTTCATGCGCCTGCTCCCCGAGGAGCTCGCGGCCGAGGTGCTCGAGCGCGTCGACGAGGAGGTGCGCAGCCGCATCCTCGAGATGCTCGGCACCAACGAGGCCGCCGAGGTGCTCGCGGAGATGAGCGCCGACGACCGCGTCGACGCGCTGCAGGAGCTGCCCGACGACGTCGCCGAGAAGATCCTCGATCGCCTCGAGGAGACGGAGCCCGAGGTCGCCGACGAGGTGCGCGAGCTGCGCTCCTACGACGCGTCGAGCGCCGGCGGCATCATGACCACGGAGTACGTCTCGCTCCCGCCCGAGACGAAGATCTGGCAGTCGATCGAGCACGTCCGCGCGGCGAGCCACTCGGGCCGCGCCGAGACCATCTCCTATGTCTACGTCGTCGCCTACGGCGACAAGCTCGTCGGCGTGGTGTCGCTGCGCGACCTCATCCTCGCGGTGCCCTCGAAGTCGCTCGCCGACATCATGACCGAGAACGTCGTGCGCGCGCTGCCGACGGCCGATCAGGAAGAGGTCGCGCGCCTCATCGCCAAATACGACCTCTCCGCCGTGCCCGTCGTCGACGAGAAGGGCGTGATGCTCGGCGTGGTCACCGTCGACGACGTCGTCGACGTCGTCATCGAGGAGGCGACGGAGGACGCGCAGCGCATGGGCGCCGTCTCGCCCATCGAAGACTCGTATTTCGAGACGGGATATTGGGAGTTCGTCCGCAAGCGCGCGGGCTGGCTCGTGGTGCTGTTCCTCGGCGGGCTGCTCACCGCGACCGTCATGCGCGCGTTCGAGCATGAAATGGCCACGATGATCGAGCTGGTGGTGTTCATTCCGCTCATCATCTCGTCGGGCGGCAACACCGGCTCTCAGTCCTCGTCGCTGGTGATTCGCGCGCTCGCCGTCGGCGAGGTCGTGCCCGGCGACTGGTGGCGCATCTTCTACCGCGAGGTCTCGATCGGCGTGACGCTCGGCGTGCTGCTCGGCGCGGTGGGCTTCGTCCGGGCCTATTTCTTCGGGGGAAATGGGAGTCTGCCGATCGCGCTCGTCGTCGCGTCCAGCGTGGTCGTCATCGTGCTCATGGGCACGCTCGTCGGCTCGCTGCTCCCGCTCGGCATCAAGCGCGTCGGGCTCGATCCGGCCGTGTCGTCGACACCCTTCATCGCGTCGCTCGTCGACGTGCTCGGGTTGCTCGTCTATTTCTCGCTGGCCACCGCGATCATGCGTGCCTTTGCGTGAATCCCATTCTCGACTCCCCTCCATGACGCCGTCCGCACCCGATTCCACGCCTCACGGCCGCCGCCGCCCACGCTGGCAGCGTGTGCTCGCGTGGCTCGCGCTCGGCGGGGGCCTGCTGGTCGGGGCGCTCGCGCTCGGGCTCGTGCTCGCGAGCAGCCCGCGTCCGAGCGCCTCGCCGAGCGCCGAGGCCGACGCCCTCGCCCAGGCGATCGAGCGCGCCGTGCGCGTCGATGCGTGGGCGCGCACCGGGGCCGTGCGCTTCTCGTTCGCGGGGCAGCGCACCTACCTCTGGGATCGCGCGCGCTCGCTGGTCCGCGTGCGGCAGGGCGACGACGAGGTGCTGTTGCGCGGGAGTTGGGGCCGAGTGTGGGAGGGCGGCCGAGAGGTGCGGGGCGCCGCGGCGCGCGCGCGCACCGCCTCCGCGTACGCGGGATTCCTCAACGACTCCTTCTGGCTCAACCCGCTCGCGAAGCTCTTCGACGCGGGCACCACACGCGCCCTCGTCGCGCTCCCCGGCGGCGCGCGCGGATTGCTGGTCACCCATGCGTCGGGGGGAGTGACCCCCGGCGATTCCTACCTCTGGGAGCTGCCCGCGGCCGGCCGCGGCGACACCCCGATCGCCTGGCGCATGTGGGTCACCGTGCTCCCCGTCGGCGGCCTGCGCGCGAGCTGGGAGCGCTTCGTCACCCTCTCGACGGGCGCCCGCGTCGCGACGCGCCACCGCGCCGGCCCGGTCACGTTGACCCTCGACGACGTGGCGGGCGCCGCCACCCTCCGCGAACTCGAGCCCGGCGCGGATCCCTTCGCGCGGCTCCTCGCCCCGGCGCGCTGAGCATCCTCGCCATCGCGCGCCGGGTCGGGTACACAGGGCGCGTGTTCGATGCACTCGGCAGGCTCGCGCTCGCGCGGCGCAAGGCGATCCTCGTCGCCTCCGCGCTCGTGCTCCTCGTCTCGGTCGGCGTGATCCTGCGCGGCGGGGCGCTCAGCTCCGGCGAGACGCGCGGCACCGAGGCCGACCTCGCGCGGCGCGCGATCGACCGCGAGCTCGATCTGCCGGGGCTGTCGTCCTTCGCGGTCGTCTTCTCGAGCGACGCGCTCTACGCGGACGACCCCGAATTCGTCGCCGCGATGGGCCGCGCGCTCGCCCCGCTGCGGCGCGATCCGCGGGTCGCGGCGGTGAAGTCTGCGGACGACGCGCCCGACGCGGTCGCCGCGCGCTTCCGCTCCGAGGACGGGCGCCACGCGCTCGCCGTCGTGCTCCTGCGCGACACCTACCACGACGCGGCGATCGCCTACCCCGAGCTCCGCGCGAAGGTGGACCCGGGGCCGCTCCGCGCGACGTTCACGGGCTATCTCGCGTTCCGCAACGACCTCGACAAGACGCTCGAACACGACCTCGTGCTCGCGGAGCTGGTGAGCCTCCCGCTCACGCTGCTCATCCTGCTCTTCGTGTTTCGCACCCTCGTCGCCGCGACGCTGCCCGCCTTCGTCGGCGGGCTCGCGGTGATGAGCGGGATGGCCGGCGTCACCGCGCTCTCGCGCGTGATGGACGTGCCCGCGTACGCCATCAACGTCGCGTCGCTCATCGGGCTCGGCGTCGCCATCGACTACTCGCTCTTCATCGTCACGCGCTACCGCGACGAGCTCGCCGCGGGACGCAGCTACGACGAGGCGCTCGTCATCGCGACGGGCACGGCGGGCAAGGCCGTCGCGTTCTCGGGGCTCGCGGTGGGCATCGGTCTCTCGGGGCTCGTCTTCTTGCACGGGTCTTTCCTCGCGCCGATGGGCCTCGCGGGCGCGATCGTCGTCGCCTTCGCCGTCGTCTTCGCGCTCACGTTCCTCCCCGCGCTGCTCGCCGTGCTCGGGCCGCGCATCCACGCGGGGCGCGTCCCCTTCGCGCGTCGCGGCGCGACGGGCGGCGCGGGCTGGCAGCGGCTCGCGCGCTGGGTGATGGCGCGCCCGCTCCTCGTGCTCGCGCCCGTGCTCGTCGTGCTGCTCGCGGCGTCCGCGCCGTTCTTCCACATGCGCATGCAGACGGCCGACGTGAGCGTGCTGCCGAAGTCCGCCGAGGCGCGGCGCGGCTACGACCTGATGGTCACGCACTTCCCCGATCAGGTCGCGACGCGCGTGCTCGTCGTCACCGAGTTCCCGGCGCGCCCCGGCGCCACCGGCCCGCACGCCTCCGCGCTCGACGCGCGCCGCGCCGGCGCGCTCTACGATCTCAGCCAGCGCGTGCAGCGCATCCCCGGCGTCCGCGCCGTCGAGAGCCTCGTCGATCTCGGCCCGATGTTCGACCGCGACTCCACCGTCGCCGCCGCCTCGACGCCGTACGAGCAGCTCTCGCCGGAGCTGCAATTCCTGCACGACGCGACCGTCGGGCCGACGACCGTCGCGCTCGCCGTGCTCGTCGACGCGGCCCCGGCGAGCGACGTCGCGCGCGGCGTCGTGCGCACGCTGCGGCAGCGCCGCGACGTCGCCGACGGCCGCCTGCGCGTCACCGGGCAGACGGCCGAGGACCTCGACGTGAGCCGCTTCATCGAGTCGCGCGCGCCCTGGGCCATCGGCTTCGTCGTCGTGATGACCTACCTCGTGCTCTTCGCGCTGCTGCGCTCGGTGCTGCTGCCGCTGAAGGCCGTCGTGATGAACTTCCTCTCGATCGGCGCGTCCTTCGGCGCGCTGGTGTGGATCTTCCAGGACGGGCACCTCGCCTCGCTGCTGCGCTTCGAGCCCGCCCCCATCGATCCGACCCTGCCCGTGCTGCTCTTCTGCACGGTCTTCGGGCTCTCGATGGACTACGAGGTCCTCATGCTCACGCGCATGCACGAGGAGTACGAGCGCACGCGCGACAACACGCAGGCCGTCGCCGACGGGCTCGAGCAGACGGCCGGCCTCATCACGAGCGCCGCCTCCGTGATGGTCGCCGTCTTCGCCGCCTTCGCCCTCGCGACGGTGCTCGCGATGAAGGCGATGGGCGTCGCGCTCGCGCTCGCCGTCACGCTCGACGCGACGCTCGTGCGGGTGCTCATCGTGCCGGCGACGATGCGCCTCTTCGGCGATCTCAACTGGTGGTGCCCGAAGTTCCTGCTGCGCTGGCTCGGCCCCGCGAAGCCGCACTGAGCGCGGGGCGAGATGCGGTGAGACGACACGACACCGCAACCTCCTTGCGATGTCGAGGGCGCGACTCCGCGCGCTACGCCCTGCGCGTCACTTCCAGCCGTTCGCGCGGCCGAGCAGCGTGCCGGCCATGAACGAGACGAAGCCGCGCGGCAGCACCGCGGAGAAGATCGCGTTGAGCTTGTTGATGAGCCCCGGCACGACGGCGCGGCGGCGCGCGAACATGGCGCGCGCGCCGATGCGCGCGACCTCGGCGGCGCTGAGGATCGAGAGGTTCATCGCGGGCGGCGTCTTCGCGTGCGCGACCTCGTTGAACTCGGTCGTGGTGATGCCCGGATAGAGCGTCGTGATGCTCACGCCCCGGTCGCGCAGCTCGAAGCGCAGCGCCTCGGAGAAGCCGAGCACGTAGGACTTCGTCGCCGCGTACGCGCTCACGTAGGGCGAGGGCAGAAACGCAGCGGCCGAGGCGACGTTGAGCACGTAGCCGTGCCCCCGCTTCGCCATGTCCTGCGCGAAGAGCTGCGTGAGGTGCGTGAGCGCGACGATGTTCACGCGGAACATCGCCTCGACCGCGTCGAAGTCCATGTCGAGGAACTGCCCCTGCATCCCGTAGCCCGCGTTGTTCACGAGGACGTCGACCCCGAGCCCACGCGCGGCGACCGCCTCGTGCAGCGAGCGTGCGGCGCCCGGCGCGGCGAGATCCGCGGCCATCACGACGACGTCCACCCGCGCGCTCGCGCGCACTTCGGCGGCGAGCGTTTCCAACCGATCGACGCGACGGGCCGTGAGGATCAGCGGGTGTCCGGCCCGCCCGAGCTCGCGCGCGAGGTCCGCGCCGATGCCGCTGCTCGCGCCCGTGACGAGCGCATATCCCTTGCTCATCGGCTCATTCCGCCGGGGCGGGCGCGGCGATGCGCGACTCGCGCCGATCGAGCGGCTTGATGGGCAGCGGCACGCCGTGGTGGTGCAGGTAGTTCGAGGAGAGACTCCAATCCTCGTAATACGTGCCCCACAAACGGTCGAACACCGAGAAGGCCGCAGCGTGGTTGATCAGATTCCCGCGCTTGCAGTGGTGCAGCTTGTGCGCGTGGTTGTCCATGAAGATGTATTTGAGCCAACCGATGTTGTACGTGACGCTGGTGTGGTCGGTGGCCTGGAGCAGCAGGATGAGCGCGTAGGCGACCCACGTCGTCTCGAGGTCCATGCCGAGCACGTACGAGATCACGATCATCGAGGGCTGGAACTGGCTGAACGCGGTGTCGACGAGCGACGACTGGTTGCCGCGCAGGAAGTCGAGCTCGGTCACCGAGTGGTGCGCGGCGTGCTTCTTCCGGTAGTAGCGGAGCAGGGGATTCGGCCCGCGGCTGTGGCTCATCAGCCGATGAATGAGGTAATACGCGAGGTCGCAGCCGATGGTCGCCGCCGCGATGAGCCACCAGCTGTGGAAGTGCCGCCCGTAGAGCGGCACGAACGAGAGCGCATACCAGCCGAGCGTGATGAAGCCGCCCCCGATGGCGACGCCCTTCACGAAGACCATGAAGAGCCCGTCGACGACCTCGCGCGTGTTCACCTTCGGCAGCTTCAGCGAGGTGTTGCGGTGCTCCTCGATCAGCGTGAAGGGCACGAACACCGCGGACACCGCGAAGAACGTCCAGATCGCGCTCCAGCGCGTGACGCCGACGAGGGCGAGCAGCACGACGTAGAAGAAGGGCGAGCCGAGGTGGCCGAACGTCCCGTAGACGACGTTGCCGACCTGTTCGCGGGGGATGTCGGGGCGGGGGAGCGTGGTGAACGTCTGCGCCATGGGACCTCGCTGCGCGCGCCGAGCGGGCCGCGCGTGCCCGCGAGGTTACCCGAGGTCGCGCGGAAATGCGCGGGGGATGTGCAGGGGGAGTGCGCCGCCGTGGCGACCGGGCGCGTGCTGGCGTGCACTCATCCCGGCGGCCCCCGCCCCCGCGCGCGGCAACGCTGTGCTCAAGGGTGGCGCTGTCGGCGAGAGCCGCGAGAGATGAAGGTCATCCGCAGTACGCAAGCACGATGGCGACGGCCAACGCCCAGACCGCGAACGCGTAGACGGTGTTGAACTTGTTGGCGACCTGCGCGTCCACGGTGAGGGCCACGATCGCCGGGAGCGCGAACGACCCAATCATGCCGATGAGTGCTCCGACGAACATCGTCAGGAGCGACGTGAATCCAGTCGCGATGTTCTCGCCGACCACGCCCCCGATGATCGTGCCGGGGAGCATGGCGGCAATGCCGGAACCCGCGCCGAAGCAGCCGCTCCGGTTGACGGCGCGTGCGCGTTGCCCGACCCCGTCCGAGACGTTTCTGGACCCGTGACACAGTGGACAGGTCTCCGCGTGCGAGTCGGTGAGCGTGACCGTGCCCGAGTTGTCGCGGTTCGGGTGACCGCAGTGCATGCAACGGTACGCCTCCCTGCTCATCGTGTTCTCGCAATTCGCGCACGCCGACCACTCTCGGTCGATGACGCGAACCCGTCCTGAGCCGTCGCATGTTGGGCACTCCATCATGGCCTCCTGCTACGTCGCGGGCTTCTCGAGTTGGCCCGGCGAGGCCGGGCGGTGTCGGCATTCGCGGACAAGGTACCATCTTTCGCGGGGGTAGGTTGAGTCCAGTCGAGGCTCATCACAGGAGCTTCGAGGCGTCGACGCTTCCGGCCGCGGCCGGTCAGCTCGTAGGGCCGCGTCCCGTGGTGCGGCGCCGGAGGACGCGAGCTTGCGAGCGCGTGCAGGCGTGGCGCCGACTGCGTATTCAGCTCGTCCGCTTGGCCAACGGCACAGACTCGAGGCGCTGAAGATGCGTGCTGATTGAGCGTCCAGCCCGTCGCTCGAGCATCGCGGATCCATCGCAGAAGGGGCGTGATTGCCTGCCATCATAGCCGTTGACACCAGCGGCCGCGTAGCGTTAGCGTCACCCACTTGACAAGCGGACGCCTGTGAGTTCAGCAGTTCTTCTGGCGGGAACCAAAGAGGGAACATGAGCAAACTCGTGATCGGTGATGACCTCCGCTGTCAAAAACGCGAACTGGAGGGTGAGAACCATCAGTTTGAGAGAGCGTATGTGTATCGCCTCGAGAACACGGCAATTACAGATGAGATCCTCGATCGCGCGAAACATGCGGCCGAGAAAGACCCGTCGAAGTTAGACTCTCCGACCGAACTGAAAGGGATGTTCTTGTCGATCTTGGTTCCGCCAATAAGTCGCCGGAATGACGTGGAGCCCAGGTTCGACAAGCACTATACCGACGCGTATGAGACTGTCGTCAGCAGGAAGATGGCGAAGTCGGCGTACATTGTCCCCGGCATCTTCGCCTACGTTGCGCTGCTGGCCGAACTCGTTGTGGTCGCGTGGAGTATGCTTTTCAGTTCCGCAAGCGGAATAATGCTGTTGTTTGGGGTCTCGCTAGCCGCGGCGGGATGGTTCATGGGGCAAGGCATGGGGACGATCTTCTTTGCGTTCCTCGCGAGGCCCTACATCGATGATTACGCAGACATCACCCGATCCGCGAACAAGAAGCCGTCGCTCAGTGGACCTTTGATCATGACGATACTGGCATCGCTCGGTGTTCTTATCACGTCATGGTTTCGAGCAGGGGGCGGTTCTGGGTATCTTGATATCCCACAGTTGGGATTTAGTGTTTTCCTCGGTGTCTGTATCGCCGGCTGCAAAGCGGGTTACCGGTTCCAAGCACTTCGCTACGATGGAAATGTTGGTGTGTATTTTGCGGGCGAAGAATACATTGCTTTCGGACTTCATCGAAAGGACGAGGAAGGAGTCGAGAGATTGCTGCATCAGTTTGGGCTAGACCTCTTTGATCGTCGAAAAGAACGTCCGGTGGAGGCGATGAGGTCTTCGTGGTTCAGCGCGTTCTGGAAGGGAATCGAGGAGCCTGCGCGTACGCTTGACCGTGCAAGTCGTGCATCGGCGGGGCCAAGGTGAGAACTTCACCCGACAAAAATGCAAGTACCAAGACGACTGATGAACATCCGAATACTGCCGAAGGGGCGGTTACAAGGTCGGTAGGCGAGCGTTCGCCTGCTCGAGGGCTGTCAGCGCGAAATGCGGCGTCGCCTGAGGGAAATGATGCCGAGGCATCAGCCACCGCGGGTCTCGAGCGTCCGCGCACCACGCACTTCGAGGACGTTCCGCAAAAAAAAGGAACTGTCTCGTCCGCCCCGTCTTCGAAGCGCGACGAGCCAACAGGACTCAGGGGGCGTTCAGTTTCGCATCGCGCGCCCGTCTGGAGCGTCGTTCTGATCGCCGTGCTCAGTTGCGTCTTGGGGTTGGTCCTGGGCGCAGTTGGCTCGTTTGGGTTCGTGGCGCCGAAGGGACATCTCGTTTCGACTGAGAGCGTCGGTCCGACCGGGGACCAGCCACCTGTGCAGGACTCTGCGCCGATAGAACAAGTCGAAGCCTCACGGAGCGCAACGGCAGAGGGCGAAGACCCCCCGCCCCGCGCCGCGGAGTGCAAGCCGCTGACGCGCGCGACGTGGGATTTTCTCCGTGAGCTCCCGGCGACACAACTCTCCGTGGAGGAGGGCCACTCCGAGTTCACGCTCGGCGCGCGAACGACGCTCGGTCGCTTCGCGGCGGGCAGCGGAGAGACGGGTTCGCCGCTCGTGGTCGTGCTCGGGCAGCTCGTGTGTCGGCCCTGCATGGAGGAGCTCGCGACGCTCGGGATGGCGGCGCGCGAGCATCCGGCCGTGCGGATCACGGAGGTGCTCTTCGAGAGCGACTGGGACGGACGTCGCCCGCCCTACGCGGGCGGCAACGCGGCGCGCATCGGCGCGAGCGGGCTCCCCTTCGCCGCCGTCACGCAGGAGCATTTCGGCCCCCTGCTCCGCGCCATTCCGGGCCTCAAGTTTCCAGCGTTCGTCTACATTACGCCGGCGGGCACGCCCGACCGCATCTGCTTCGGAGCGATGTCGGTCGAGACGCCGGAAGGGAAAGAGTTCAACCAATGGATCAATCGCGCATCGGTTCGCATCGATTGAGCGCGCGCGTCTTCGGCGCGGCGCTGCTGGGTGTCCTTCTCTTCGGGGCGTTCGCGCCCGCGGCGGCAGACGCGCAAGATCTGCCGCCGATCTGCCGGCGCCGCGGCGTCTACGACGCCATCCGCACGCTCATCCGCTTCTGTCCTTCGGGCAACTGCATCCCGCGCGCCGGCATCGGCGATCTGCTCGAGCAGCGGGTCGATCCGTCGACGCTCCAGCTCATCGCGTCGGATGCGGCGCTCTATCCCGCGCGGGTCTTCTACAAGGCGGGCCGCGGCCGCTTCGACACGACGGACGTCGTCTCGAGCGATCACCTCGCCCACGCGCAGGCCGACCTGCGCGAGGTCGCCCGCACCTACCAGCGCTACCCGAACTCCAAGATCATCGTCCTCGGCCGCGCGAGCCAGACGGGCGACATGTCGACGAACGTGCGGCTCTCGCAGGAGCGCGCGCGCCGCGTCGCCGACTACCTCCACCGCACCTTCAACATCTCCTACGACGACATCCACCAGGCCTACTTCGGCAGCCGCCTCTTCCAGATGCAGCCCGGTGATCTGGCCTCGCTCGGCATCGCCGCCGACGACCTCCCCGCGCGGCGCGGATGGCCAAGCCGATGTGGCCCTCGCCGCGAACCAGTCGACCGTCGCCTTCGTCTTCCCGTGTCCGGAGACTGTCGAGCAGCAGCAGGCGCAGGCCGCGGCGGAGGCGCACCCCGACGAGCGCTGTCCCATCGACGAGGATGGCGGCGTTCCGCAGGCGGCCCCCGCGGCGCCCGTGGTGCAGGCACCGCCGGCGTGTCGCTCGGAGCTCGTGCGGCAAGGAACGGAGATCCCCAAGCGGGTGTATCTAACCGGCGGCAAGCTGCGTGAACTATTCGCACAGTACCTCGCGGTGCTGGGACGGAGCGCTGGAAAGCGGGATCTCACAGAACTTGCGGTGATCTACCCTACCGCCGATGAGCGCGGCGTCATTCAATGGCGGACGAAGTCCGCGAGTTCGGCTGGCGTCACGTGGTTCACGCCAGAGCCGGGCAAGCGATGGGAAAATTCGCTTGATGACATCGAGGTTCCCGTCGCGCCCATTCCCGAGCACACGTTCAAGGCCGACATTTACTGCGGCGTGAATCCGCCCGCCTCGCTGACCGACAGTGGCGGTTGCTCGATCGCAAACGTGGGGGCGGCGTCGGGCTCGTCGCGCATGCCGACTGCGGGGCTGTTCGTCGCGCTCGGTTTCGCGTTGGTGCGTCGCCTGCGGCGCCGCCCGGTTTCGCGCTGAGCGGGAGTGTCGGAGGAGTGGTCTCCCGACGGCGATGCGGCGCGGAAGGAGGCGCTCCGGCAGGCGCGCCTCGCGCGCCGCGCCGCGCGTCGTGCGCTCGGGATCCGGCTCCCGCCGTCCAGCCCCGCGCCGAGGCCGATGCCCCAGTACGTTGACGACACCGCGTTGCGACCGAAGCGCCGTTGGCCCCGCTGGGTGGTCTTCGCGCTGGTCGTGAGCGCCGTGGGCTACTGGTGGCGTTCGCGCGGCGAGGCGGACGGGCCAGCCGGCATCGCCGCGGAGCTTTGTACCGCGGTGCAGTGCGGGGATGGTCGGTGCAGCCCGGCGGAACATTCGCCCTGGGGCTCGGTGTGTCCGCAGGACTGCGCCGCGCGCTTCACCGGGACGCTGTCGGCCGAACTCCCGCCGCTCAATGACTACTGCGACGACGCGGCCGACTACCGGGTGGCGAACGGGACGGTGCCGGAGGGGCTGCGCGTCAACCCGGCCAGTGCCCCTGTGATCGATCGGCTCACGGTCGAGAAGAGTGTGCACGTCGCCCCGCAGGAATATTGCCGGGAGACGCCGGCCGCGAGTCGCTACGTGTTCTTGAACGGGGAGGGGGGCGAGCCGGCATGTCGGGGCATCGCGTCCGAGCACCCGACCTTCGTCTTCGAAGTGGGCAGTGACGTGCCCCATCTGCACGTCGATCTGAAGATGAATTTCCCCGTCGCGATGATCCTGCGCGCGCCGGACGGCACGCAGTCCTGCGTCGACAGCGAGTATCGCGAGCGCTCCGCGTGTGAGGCGGGCCATGCGGAGCAGTACGCTGCGCGCGGTCGCCCGGTGGAACTCGCGCTTGATCTCGACGCGCCGCCACCCGGGAAATACGCCGTCTGGGTGACCCGGCTCTCGTGGTGGGACGGGATGGGCCGGGGAACGGTCACGCTCCGGACGGGTGACGCCCTGTCTCCGAGCGCCGCCAATGCGGCGGCAGACACCGCGGCGACCATTGTCGCCACACCCATCTCTGCGCCCGCCGTCGACGTGACGCCGGCACCGCCCTCTCCGGACGCCCCCGCCGCGCCCATCGCGGTGGGAGTCCCTGTCGTCGTCGCGCAGACTCCGTCTCCCGCGGATTCCAACCTTCCACCTGGTGAGCATGCGGTCGTGGTGAGTGGACCCGACACGCGAACAGTGACGATCGAGCCGGCGTCGTCACCTGAACTGCGTCGCGCGGAAGAACTCTACGACCAGTGCACGGTCAAGGAGGACGCGACCGAGCGGAGGCGCCTCGGTCAGCAAGGGCTGGATGCCCTCCGACGTGTGAGCGGAGAGGATCGGATCTCCGCGGACGTGCTTCGTGGGCGGTTGCAGCGTTGCGTGGAGAGTAGCGATGAGACTTGAACGCCTCGTCCGAATTCGCCATCACGGGTCAGTCGGCGAGCGCGGCGTCGTCCGACTGGCGCTCGTCGCGCTCGCATGGATCGTGGCGTCGTGCTCGAGCGCGTCGGACCAGGAGGCAGCCGATAGCCGGTTTGGCGCTGTGACTTCGGAATTTGCTTGGCAGCGTCATCTGCGCGGCCGCCACAATCCGCTGGCGGTGTCCTCCGTCGATGTGGTTGCGGCTCGACCCCCACTCCGACAGAGGTCGATATCCTTCCTCTCGCGCACGCAGTTCGTCCCTAGGGGTGTCAGTGCGCCAGAAGCAATCCCTGAGGAGCAGCGCTACTGCCCGAGCGGCACCGCGGACTGCAACGAGGACGAATCGGATGGTTGCGAGACTCCCCTGCTCTGGTCGGTCGAGCACTGCGGAGCGTGCGGGAACGCCTGCGAGGCCGAGCCTGGTGGCTGGAACCCGGTGTGTTCGGATGGCGCGTGCGGGCGGCAGTGTCCATCCGGTCTCTATGATCGGGACGGACTCGTTTGGAATGGATGCGAATATCGGTGTCGACCAAAGGTCGGCCTCGACATCATCGATGATCGCGGCGTCGACTCCGATTGTGATGGTTATGATGGCGTCGTCACCGACTCGGTCTACGTGCGACAAGGGGCGAGCGGCACGCTCGGAAGCCCGGCGGACCCGCTCGGTTCGATCGATGCGGCGGTGGCGCTCGCGCAGCAGACGAGTCGTCATCACGTGCTGGTTTCCGTGGGAGATTATTGGGAGTTCGTCCGGGTCGTGAGTGGGGTTTCCATCCATGGCGGATTCGATGCGCGGCGTGCCTGGACCCAGACGCGCCGAGCCGGCGAGACACGGATTCTGGGCCGCTGGTCACACGGTCGCTGGCTGCGGATCGTTTCCGGCGAGAATGTGATTCAGCGGACGGTGATCGAGCGTGTGCGCATCGACAACAGCGGCGTCGGGACGCTCGACCCGGGCGCCGACGTGCATGGCGTCTGGTGTCGCAACTGTCCGGGGCTGTCTCTGCGATACGTGACTATCAGCCTCGACCATGCGGTCGCCGGAGCACCGGGACGCGAGGGTTCCCCGGGTGCCCATGGATGGCGGGGTCATGCCGGATTACCGGGAAGCGGCGATGACGACGGTGAGGTCGGCGGGGTGGGAGGGCGTGGTGCGGGCTCGCACTGCGGCTCCGTTGCGGTTGGCGGAGAGGGTGGTGCGGGCGGCGGTTCGGAGAACGCATACGCCAGCCCGGGCAAACCCATCGGCACCGCGATGGGTGGCCGCGGGGGGGCGATGAGCTCGCTTGGAGACCCCGGCGGCAAGGGCGTCGAGGGCGGGGAGGAGAACTGGGAGGGCCGGGACAGCCTTGGGCGTGGAATGCCGAGGGCTTCTATACCGGCGTGGACGGTGCCTCCGGTGAGGCGGGCGCTCCCGGCGGCGGCGGCGGTGGTGGCGGTGGCGGCGGCGGGGAGACTTGCATGCTCTTCTGCCACGATGGCGTCGGAAACGGTGGTGGTGGCGGAGGAAGCGGCGGCTGCGGCGGCAGCGGTGGGCGGGGCGGACAACACGGCGGAGGTTTGTTCGGAGTGGTGCTTCTTGGTGGGGCGAGCGGCGCTGAGATCTACAGTTCTTCGATACAAACCGGCCCTGGTGGTGACGGTGGCAATGGAGGTTTGGGAGGCGCAGGCGGAGTGGGCGGTCAAGGCGGTGCTGGAGGCGCCGTGGACACCGATGAAGTGGGTGCCGGCGGGGCGGGAGGCGCGGGCGGGCGCGGAGGCCAAGGCGGACAGGGAGGCGCGGGGTCCGGCGGCTCGTCCGTGGCTCTGTTGTGCGATGCGCACGTCGTATCGGTGCATGGGACGCGGCTCTCAGCGGGCATGCCAGGGCGGGGCGGTGTGGCTCCTGTCGAGGCGCAGCCCGGCGTGGGAAATACTGCCCTCGGATGTCGTGGTGTCCGTGGTCGAGAGATCCTCCGTCCGACGCGCCGCCGCGGGGGGCGTGGCCGTTCGTCGAGTCGGAGTTCTGCAGACTCGGAATCCGAGTTCTATGGAAATCGCTTGCCGGACCTCGCGACTCCGGGTGCTGGGGATAATCTGCCCATTGTCGCGGGCGGGGATGGCGACTCTGACGATCCGCTTGCCGCGCTCGACGACATCGGTTCGGTTCGGGTGTCCCCGGACGACAATCCCTATCGAGCGCCTGCGGCACCGCAGCCTGGGGTCGGAGCCCCGCGTGCACTGCCGCCCCCATCGGGACTCCCGCCCGCAGAAGTCGCGTCGGTTGATGGGATCGCATTTCTCGATCGCGGGGACATTCTCGGAGCGATTGATGCTCTGGAGCGTGCGCAGCGACTCTCGACGGCGGAGGGGCCTTGGGCCCGTGTGCTTCGCGCACGAATCGGGCGAACGGGAACGAATCGCGTGGGCATTCTCTTGCAACAGGGCGATTGCGCGGGTGCGCAGCGGCTCTATTTGCGCCTCCGGCGCTTCACGACTGCAGCCTCAAGTCAGTTTGGAGATTGGTGTCGGGTTCCGCGCTGAGCGCGCGCACACCGCATTCGCGGCCTACCGTCATCCACGTCGCGCGGCCATCACGCGTCAGGCGTTGACACCGCGCCGACGGGGCCGCGCCGCCTCCGCGCGCGCGTCGCTCAGTACCGCATCGTCGCGACGGGGAGGCGGGTCGCGGGGAGGCGGAAGGCGGCGCTCGAGTAGCTCGGCCGGGAGAGGACGACGCTCGGGTTGCGGCTGAAGGCGTATCCCTCTTTCGGGATGCCGAGGAAGCCGGTGTCGAAGTGGTCGTTGGCGTTTTCGTCGTGATAGAAAGCCGCGGCGTAGACGCCGGGGCGCGCGGGGATCGTGAAGGCGCAGACCACCTCGCTGCCGCGCACCGGGGCCGCGCAGTGGGCCATGCTGCCGGGCTCTTCGGCCCATTTGCGTGGTCCGTCGTAGAGACCGCCGCGGATGAAGCCTGAGCGGCCGCGCACGCCGCGCACGTGGAGGTCGACGCGGTACATGCCGGCGGGCACGTCCGTCGCAGGCGGGGCGGGCGGGGCGGCCGGGGCAGGCTGCGCGGCCGACGCGCCCCGCGCAGGCTGCGCACGCGGCGCGGGGGCGCTCTGCGCCTGCTGCGCGCCCGGCGTCGTGCGCGCGTTCTGTGGGGCGCCCGGCGGTGTCTGCGCGGTGGCGGCGGCGGCGAGGCACGCGACGCCCGCGAGCGCGAGCAGCGCGGTCACGCCGCGGCGGGTGCGCGCGGAGGACGGGTCGGGGAGCGGCATCGTCGCGAGAGCATCGAGGAGCGGTGGCGTCGCGTCAACGGTCGCGCGGCGCACGGGCGAGGTGCGCGGTGTCGTGCGTCTCACGCCCGCGGCGCGGCGAGGGCGATGCGCGCCAGCTCGGCCACGTTGCGCGGGGCGTCGTCCCACGGCGCGTCGTCGTCCGTCACCCAGCGCCACTCGCCGAACTCGTCGTTGGGTGTGACGGCGTCGGTCGTCACGTCGGCGACGAACACGAAGTTGAGGTGCAGCCCCTTGCTGCCCGCGACGTGTTCTTCGTAGCCGATGAGGCCGAGCGGCGTCCCGTCGACGTGGGATGTGCGCGGGAAGTGTCCCTCCAGCCCCGTCTCTTCGCGCAGCTCGCGGCGTGCGGCCTCGAGCGGGGTCTCGCCCGGCTCGAGCTCGCCGCCGGGCGGGAGCCAGGTGCCGAGCCGCTTGTGGCGGATGAGCAGCACGCGCCCCTCGAAGCGCGGATAGACGGCGATGGAGAACGCGCGGCGGAGTGTCATGCGCGCAGCGTAGTGCGGTTGGCGGCGGGTGGTTCGGCTCGCGCGCGCGGCTGTGGCCGGGCGCCGATCAGGTCTCGATCGAGGTCGAGGCCAGCCAGATGAGCGCGCCGCACGTCCGCCCGACGAGGTACACGCGCACCTCCACGGGGTTCGCGGGGTCGATGACGCGGACGAGCGTGAGGTCCGTGAGCGCGGACTCCACGGCCGCCCGGAGCGCCGCGGGGCGCGCGTCGGGGATGGGCGGGGTCCGCGTCGGGTCCACGACCACGCGCGGCCAGAAGGTCTCGGCGTCGCGCGTCTCGGTCGTCGCGCCCGCCGGCGCGAGGGAGAGTTCCGCGACGAGCGCGGCGGTCGGGGCGGCGCCGCCCTTGCCGGGGAAGCGCTCCAAGGAGATCGGGTAGTCGCTCTCGCCCGTGAAGAGCAGCCCGTCGAGATTCGATTCGATGTCCGCGAGCGCCGGCACGCACCCGCCGTCCGCGGCCGCCGCGTCGGGGGCCGCACTGCCCAGATCCGCGCTGCCCAGGTCCGCGCTGCCCAGATCCGCGCTGCCCAGATCCGTGCTGCCGAGGTCGGCGGCTGCGGCGTCGGCCGCGGCGGCGTCGACGCGGGGTTGCGCCTCGGAGGCGCAGCCGAGCAGGGAGACCATCAGGACCGCGATGAAGAGGTTGCGCATGCGGCGCAGGGGTAGTGCATCGCCGCGCCTCGCGCACGCGGCGCGACGTCGCGCGTCGTCGCAGACAGCCAGCCGGCTGGCTGTCCCGGCGCGGCTGCGCGCCCACGATGCGCGGGGATTGCGGGACACGATGTCCGCGTCAAGGGATACCGCCGCGCCGCACGGTGGGCCGGGACATCATCCGCGGGCTCGTCCGCCCGCTGCGCGCGACCCGTTCCATACGAGCCGTAGCGCGAGACGGCCAGCCGGCTGGCTGTCTCGGAACGCCTTGTTTTCCCGGTCAACGCGCGTCGCGGCGCGGTTTGCGGACGAGGCGCGCGGCGGGGATGACCGGGCCGCGCTGCGTGCGGCGCGGGCGCGCGGTGAGGGCGATCTTCCAGACGAGGTACGCGGCGGCGGCGGCGACGATCGCGCCGGCCGCGACGTGCTGCCAGGTCAGGTGACGCCCCAGCCGAGCGCGCTGCCGAGCTGGTAGACGGCGAGCGTCACGACGTACGCGAGCGCGGACATGTACGCGAGCATGAAGAGCGGCCAGCGCCACGAGCCGCTCTCGCGCCGCACGACGGCGATGGTGCTCATGCACTGGCAGGCGAGCACGAAGAAGATCATCAGCGCGACGCCCGAGAGCGGCGTGAAGAGCGGTGAGCCGTCGCTGCGGCGCGCCTCGCGCAGGCGCTCGCGCAGGGAGCGGCTCTCCTCGTCGGCGCTCGCGCCGATGCCGAAGACGACGCCGAGCGTGGAGACGAAGACCTCGCGCGCGGCGAAGGAGCCGATGACGCCGATGCCGACGCGCCAGTCCATGCCGAGCGGCGCGATCGCGGGCTCGACGAGCTTGCCGAGGCTCCCCGCGGCGCTGTGCTCGAGCTGCGCGGCCGCGGCCGCGTCGTCGATCTCGGCGAGGCGTGTCTCGCGGGCCTCGCCCTCGAGGGACGCGCTCGCTGCCGCGCGATCGGCCTCGCGGCGGGCCTCCACCGCGTCGCTCCGCGGGAAGGAGAGCACCGCCCAGAGCACGATCGTGAGCGCGAGGATCACGGTGCCGGCCTCGACGAGGAACTCGCGCACGCGGCTGAACGTCGCGCGGAGCAGGTTGCCGAGCAGCGGCAGGCGGTAGGGCGGCAGCTCGAGCACGAGCGTCGGGCGCGGGCCGCGGAGCACCGTGCGCCGCAGCACCGCGGCGACGCCGAGCGTCGCGACGACGCTGAGCACGTACATCGCGAAGAGCACCGCGGCCCCGACGCTGACGACGCCCGCGATGGGTGGCTCGCCCGCGAACACCGTCGCGATCACGAGCACGTAGATCGGCAGCCGCGCGCTGCAGCTCATCAAGGGCAGCGCGAGCATCGTCACGAGGCGGTCCCGGCGCGAGGCGATCGTGCGCGTCGCCATCACCGCGGGCACCGCGCACGCGAAGCCGCTGAGCAGCGGCACGAACGTCTTGCCGTGCAGGCCCACGACGCCCATCACGCGGTCGATCACGAACGCGACGCGCGCGAGGTAGCCGCTGTCCTCGAGCAGCGCGATGAGGAAGAAAAGCAGCCCGATCTGCGGCACGAAGACGACGACGTTGCCGACCCCGGCGAGCACACCCTCGGTGAGCAGATCGCGCAGCGGCCCCGCGGGCAGCGCACCCGTCACGAGGCCCTGCGCGGCGCCGATCGCGTCCTCGATGAGCGCGACCGTCGGCTCGCTTCCGCGGAAGAGCGCCTCGAAGACGACGTACATGACGGCCGCGAACACGAGCAGCCCGAGCACCGGGTGCACGAGCACGGCGTCGATCCGATCGGTGCGGGAGCGGCGCGGCGGCGCAGCCTGCACGGCCTCGGCGGCGAGGCGATCGACCGCGGCGTAGCGCGCGCCGACGATCGCGAGGTCGAGGTCGCGGCCCGCCTCGGCGGCCGCGCGTCGACGCGCCTGCGCCGCCACGCGCAGGGAGGGCGGGAGCGCGTCGTCTTCGTCCTGGGCGTCGGCGAGGAGCGCGACGAGCGCCCAGGCGCGCGCGCGGTCGGCCGGCGTCTCGGGGCCGAAGGCGTGCGCCGCGACCTCGGCGAGCGCAGCGACGTCGGCCTCGGTCGCGGGGTCGAGCGTCACGGGGTGCGCGCGGGTCGCGTCGGCGGCGCGGCCGGCGTCGGCGGGCCCGGCGTCGGCGGCGCGATCGAGCCGCGCAGCGACGGCGCGGGTGAGCGCGTCGACGCCCTCGCCGCGCGCCGCGACGATGGGCACCACGTCCGCGTCGAGCGCGAGGGCGAGGCGCTCCGCGTCGATGCGGAGCCCGGCGGCGCGCGCCTCGTCCATCATGTTCAGCGCGACGACGAGCGGCAGGCCGCTGTCGCGGAGTTGGAGCGCGAGGTAGAGCCCGCGCTGGAGCGACGTCGCGTCGAGCACGACCACGACCGCGCCCGCGTCGCCGCGCAGCACGGCCTGCGCCGCGATGCGCTCCTCGGGCGAGCTGGCCGAGAGGCTGTACGTGCCCGGGAGGTCGACGAGCTCGACGTCGTGCGTGCCCGCGCGCCAGGCCGCGGCGCGGCGCTCGACCGTCACGCCCGGGTAGTTGCCCGTCCGCGCGCGCGTGCCCGCGAGCCCGTTGAAGAGCGTCGTCTTGCCGGCGTTGGGGTTGCCGAGCAGGTAGACGAGCCGCCGGGCGGAGGGGGCGGGGCGTGCGGGGTCGGACATCGCGCGGCTAGGCCTTCTCGCGCGCGGAGGCGTCGTCGGCGCGGGGATCGCTCGGCGCGCCCTCGGGGTCGACCTCGATCGCGCTCGCTTCGCCTGCGCGCAACGAGAGCCGATAGCCGCGCAGGCGCAGCTCGAGCGGATCGCCGAGCGGCGCGCGCCGCACGACCTCGACCTGCGTGCCCGGAAGGAGCCCCAGCTCGAGCAGGCGCCGCCGCACCGCGCGATCGCAGGCGAGGCTGCGCACGCGCGCGGGGAGGCCGAGGGGGAGCGCGTTCAGCGGGATTGCGCGGGCCTGGGTCACACGCTCTTGATATTCGATTTCAACAAGCGCGCAAGTGCCGTCCGTGAGTTCGCACGCGCGGGGCGCGCTCGCGGGGCGCCGCGTCGTGCGTCCCTTCCGCGCGGTGCGCGTCGTCGCCGCGTGGCGCGGACCTTGTCTTCCGGGCGCGCCGCGGGACACTCGGCGCCGTGGACATCCTCGCGCCTGCGCCCCCCTCCGCGTCGTCGCCCGCGCCGTTTGAGGTGCAGGCCACCGCGCCGCCCGCCGCGGGCACGCTCGAGCGCTGGGCGTACGACTATGTCGTGGGCACCGATCTCGCCGCGAAGCTCGCCCCGCCTCCCGCGCCACGCGCGCTCGAGGCGTCGCCGTCCGCGCGTCGCCTCGCGCAGCCCGGGCGACCCGCTGCGCTGGCCGCGCGGGGCCGCCCGCGCAAGACGCCGAGCGCCGAGGCGTTGCGCAGCCCGTCCCGCCGCGCAGAGCTGATGCACACGTTCCTGCACCACGAGTTGCAGGCCGCGGAGCTGTTCTGCTGGGCGATCCTCGCCTTCCCCGAGACCCCGGCCGCCTTCCGCCGCGGGCTCGCGCGTCTCGCGCTCGACGAGGCGCGGCACATGCGTCTCTACGCCGCGTACCTCGCGTCGCTCGGGCACGCGGTCGGCGACTTCCCCGTACACGATTGGTTCTGGGAGCGCATCCCCGCGGCCCCCGACGCGGCGTCGTTCGCGGCGGTGATGGGGCTCGGCTTCGAGGCCGCCAACCTCGACCACACCGCGCGCTTCGCCGAGCGCTTTCGCGCCGCGGGCGACGAGGCGGGCGCGGCGCTCGTCGAGCAGGTCGGGCGCGAGGAGATCGGACACGTGCGCTTCGCGCAGCGCTGGTTCGCGCGCTTCACGGGCGGGCTCGCCTTCCCCGCGTGGCGCGCGGCGCTGCCCCCGCCGCTCTCGCCGCTGCTCTTTCGTGGGCGGCCGATCGCGCGTGAGGCGCGCCTGCGGGCGGGGCTCGATGCGCCCTTCGTCGACGCCCTCGAGGCGTGGACCCCGGAGTGGTGAGCTGCGCGTCGGGCCGCCGGTCGCGTGGGTGCTCAACCTCGACGCCGAGGACGAGCTCGCGCGCGGGTCGGTGTACCGAGGGCCCTCGCTCGCGCGGCGCGCGGAGTTGGCGGAGATCGGCCTGCGCGCGGGGCTCGTGCGCGAGGGCGACGTCGTGCTCGACGCCGCGCTCGGCGTCCGCGACGACCGACGCGCGCGCGGACTGCCCGGCGCGGCCTTCATGCCGACGCCGTACGCCCGCTCGCGGCTCGCGCTGAGCGGCAGCGTGCCGCCCCCGGCGCCGCCGCTCGCGGTGCTGCGCCGCGCGAACGAGCGTGATCTGTTGCTGCCGAAGCTCGAGGGCGCGTGCTTCGTGCGGACGCGCGACGCGGCGCTCGCGGTGCTCGCCGCGCCGACGCCGACGGGGCTCTGGCTCTGCAAGCGCGCGCTCGGCGCCGCGGGGCGCGGGCACCGCCGCGTGCAGGCGGGGCACGTGCGCGCGGAGGACGTCGCGTGGCTCGACGCGGCGCTCCGCAAGACGGGCGGCGTGCAGCTCAGCCCGTGGGTCGAGCGGCTCGGCGACTACGCGCTGCACGCGACGCTCGCGGTCGATGGCGTGCTCACCGAGGGCGCGCCGACGGCGCAGACGATCGACGTCGGCGACGCGTGGCGTGGCTCGCGGATCGCCACCCCCGGCGAGCTCGCCGAGGCCGAGCACGCCGCGCTCCGCGGGGCGCTCGCCGAGGCCGGACGCGCGCTCGCGAACGCGGGGTATTTCGGGCCTTTCGGCATCGACGCGTTCCGCTACCGCGACGTCGCGGGCGGCGCGGTCTTCTGCGCGTGCTGCGACGTGAATGCCCGCTACACGATGGGCTTCGCCGTCGGCATGGGGCTCGCCGCGCCCGATCAGCGCGGCGTCGCGCCGACGTAGATCGGATTCGCGTAGATCCACGCGTAGTCGTGCACGAGCGCGTCGGCGAGGCGGCCCAGGTACGGCCGCGCATGCTCCGGCACGATGCGCGCCTCGGCGCGGTAGACGCCCGGCTCGGTCGCGACGAACTCGAGCGCCTCGCCGGCGCCCTGCGCGACCTCGACCGCGCCGCCGACCTCCGACTTGAGGATGCGCAGCGAGACGAGCGCGAGCGCGGCGTCGGGCACGTCGGGCGAGAGGCTCGGGCGCGTGACGCGCAGCGTGGCGCCCGCGGGCGCGACGTCGCCCATCTCGTGCGTCGCGCCGCCGTCGGAGGTCGCGTGGAAGTCGAAGCCCACGGGCGAGCCGAAGACCTCGAAGGCGACGTAGCCGCGCCCCGCGTCGAGCGCCTCGCGCTGCGCGGCGAGCGTGGGCTCGGGCACGCGCAGGTGCAGCGTCGCCCAGCGCATCATCCGGCGGTAGCTGTCGACGCGCTCGCCGTCGCGCATGAGCTGGGGAAACGTGTTCTCGTGGGCGTCGCAGCCGTTGATGCCGGTCACCTGCAAGCCCTCGGCGAGCAGCGTGTCCCACTTGTCGAGGTCGTTCTGGTTCTCCTCGAAGAAGCCGAGGAAGGCGAGGTCCGGCGCGAGGCGGCTCGTCGGCGACGTGAACGCGAGCACGTTCATCAGGTAGTCGGCGGCGCCGAGCCCGAGGAACTCGACGCGGATGTCGGGGTCGACGTTCGCGTGGATGTTGTAGATCTCGACGCCGTCCATGCCGAGCGTGCGCAGCTCGTCGAGCGCGCGGCCCTCGGTGTGCGCGACGAAGACGAGGCCGCCCGCGTCGTGGAAGCGTGCGACGGCGTCGGGGCCGTTCGCGCGGTAGGCCGCGGCGAGCACGTCCTGATCGGTGGAGTCGACGGGGTGACGCACCAGCCCGACGGGCATGAGCGCGTTCTCGGTGCCGACGGTCACGAGCACGTTCGTGCCGTCGCCGCAGTCCCAGCGCACGGCCGCGAGCTCGCCCGCGTCAGTGCGCTCCTCGACGTCGCCGGGGCGCTTCCAGAACTTCGCCTCGTGCGTGACCTCGTAGAGGTGCTCCGCGTGATCGGTGAGGTTCAGCGCGTCGAGGCGCAGCGTGCAGACCGACGCGCGGAGGTTCTCGAGGCAGGGCGCGTCGAGCAGCATCCCGTCGGCGAAGCCCTCGCCGTCGCAGGCGTCGTGCGAGAGCGGCGAGTGCGCGTGCACGATGCTGCGCATCACGCGCAGGCCGCGCACCGCGCCGAGGTCGGACGTCGCGGGGAGCGCGCGCGGCCAGGACGGGAGCGGCGGGCCCGCGTCGGGCGCGCCGGCGTCGGGTGGGCCGGCGTCCGGGGTGAGCGCGTCGTCGTCGCCGCACGCCGCGAGGGCGAGGGCGAGCGCGGCGGCGGTCGCGGAGGCGGAGCGCGTGGGGTGACGGGCGCGTGACATCGCGGCCATCGTGACAGCGCCGCGACCGCGCGCGCAACGGCAGCGGCGCCCGGGGCGGCCGAGCGGGCGCGAGAGATCGGCCGTGGGCCGGCGTCCGGGGGGTGTTCCCACCGTGTCTCGCGATCGGTTAGGCTCCCCGCGGTGCGCGTCTCGTTCCCACCGCGACCCGAGCTTCCTGCGAGCCAGCCGCTCGGTGCGCTGCCCGCGGATGCGGCGCGCGTGCAGAAGCTGCGGGACACGCGCGACGCGCAGCAGCGGGCGGGTGAGGATGAGCGGGAGCCCGAGCGGTCCGGGCTTCCGACGACGCAGACCGGCGACGCGGCGCCGGGCGAGGGCGAGGCGCCCAAGCGTCCGGACGAGATCGCGCGCATGGTCGAGTCGCGGATCTCCAATGCGCGGCTCTCGCCCGAGCAGAAGGAGCTCCTGCGGAAGTTCGCGGCCGTCTCGCTGAAGCGCACCGCGGACCTCAAGGATCTGCCCCGCGTCGTGAAAGGCGTCCTCGCGCTCGTCGAGGCGTGGGAGTCGCTGAACCGCGGAAAGACGGTCTCCAAGGAGGACCCGCGGCGTGTGAAGCGCGTCGCCGAACAGCTCGACGAGCTTCAGGAGGTCGAGCGGGCCGCGGGGGAGATCCCCGGCGCGGAGGGCGACGCGGATCCGGACGAGCTGCCCGGGATGCGCGCCCGCGAGGCGTCCGAGACGCGCGCCCGCGACGGGTCCGAGAGGCGTGTCCGCGACGCGTCCGGGATGCGCGCCGGGGGCGGGGCCGAGAGGCGTGCGCGCGAGGCGTCCGAGATGCGCACCGGCGGGTCGGAGGCGCGCGACGAACTGCCACCGGGCATGGTCCCCGGCGCGCCCCCGGGCGTCCTCGTCGACATCCTCGTGTGACGCCGCGCCGTCGCCCGACGCCGTGCGATCGTCAGGCGCTGCGCCGTCGCGTGACGCCGCGACGGGACGTCCGGGAGCGGACACGGCTTGCGCCCTCCGGAGTGCGCGCGTAGGAGTCGCAGCCGATGCTCAGCCGCAGCCTCGGCGCCTCGGACGTGCGCCTCACGGAGATCGCGCTCGGCACGTGGGGGCTCGCGGCGGAGAGCTACGGGCCCATCGCGCCCGCACGCTTCGAGGCGACCGTGGGGCGCGCGCTCGAGGTGGGCGTGCGGACCTTCGACGTCTCGCCGCTCTGGGGCGCGGACGGCGCGTCGGAGCGCGTCGTGGGGCGGCTCACGGCCTCGTCGCGCGCCGAGTGCGCATACGTCACGCGGGCGGGGCTCGTGCGGGAAGGGGATGCGATCGTCGCGCGGACCTCGCGTGCGGCGCTCGTCGCGGGCTGCGAGACCTCGCTCGCGCGGCTCGGCACCGATCGCCTCGATGTCCTTCTTTTTCAAGGTCTCGACGAGGCCGCGCTGCGCTCCGGCGAGCCCGCGGAGGCGGCCGACGCGCTGCTCGCGGCGGGCAAGATCCGCGCGTGGGGGGTGTGCGTCGGCACCGCGCTCGAGGCGCGGCTCGCGCTCTCGGCGGGCGCGC
Organism: Polyangiales bacterium; assembly: GCA_964202905.1. Taxonomy (GTDB): domain Bacteria; phylum Myxococcota_A; class Polyangia; order Polyangiales; family JADJQN01; genus CAIUAC01. The sequence goes on along the minus strand of CAXNJO010000005.1, from coordinate 237,377 downwards.
AGGCGCTCGGCCTCGTGCACAACGTCCTCGCCTCGGATCTGCTCGACGATCTCGTCGCGGACCTCGCGGTGACGGGCGCGGGCGTGATCGTGCGCTCGCCGCTCGCGTACGGGTTGCTCGCGGGCGCGATCTCCGCGCACGAGCCCTTCACGGAGGGTGATCACCGCGTGCGGCGCTGGGACGACGCCGCGCTCGCACGGCGCCTCGCCGCGGTCGGGCAGCTCGGCTTCCTCGTGCACGGCCCCGTGAGCACGCCCGCGGACGCCGCGCTGCGCTTCGTCCTCGCGAGCGAGCACGTCACGGCGTGCGCGGTCGGCGCGCGCAGCCCCGCGCAGATCGCCTCGGCCGCCGGAGCCTCCGTGGGGGCGCCCTACCTGCCCGACGACGAGCGCGCGCGCATCCCGCAGGTCTTGGCCGCGCTCGGGCTCTGATGCCACGCGCCGGCGGCGGCCCCCCGATTCGCCGAAGTCCCGCGGCGCGGGCGCGGCGGGTCGTGGTACGCAGCGCGACGCATGCCGTCGAGGTCGCGACAGTCGCAGCGAGTCGGGCGATGAGTCCGACCGCGCGCGCGGCCCTCGCGGAACACTGCGCGCGCGCGCTCGACGCCCGCGCCGCCGCGTCCGGAACGGGAGGCGTTCGTCCTCGGGCTGAACGCGCCGTGGGTCGACTGCGGCTGGGACTTCGGCCCCGCGCCGCCGGGCTGGGACCCGGAGGGGACGCGGCGCGCGGGCTGGCGTGGGCGGATGCGGGCGCGCGTGCGTGAGGCGTCGTCGCTCGGGTTGCCGCTGCTGCGCTGGTTCGTGCTCGCGAACGGCGCGAACCTCGCGCCGCTGCCGCGGTGGGACGTGGGCGTCGCGCGCTGGCGCTGGGAGGCGGCGCCGCTCCCCGAGGGCTTCTACGCGGACCTCGACGCGCTGCTCGACACCTGCGCCGAAGAGGGCGTGCGGCTGCGTTCGCACGTGCGGTTCTACGACGACGTGTTCGGTCTGTTCGCGCTGACGGGCGGCCTCGAACTCGCCGCACGACCGCGGCGCGATCGTCTCGCGCGGCGTGCCCGGCCTGCGCGCGGCCGCGCTCACCGATCCCGATGCGCGCGCGGCCTTCGACGAGCGCGTCATCGCGCCGCTCGTGCGCGTGCTCGCGGCGCGGGCGTCGCGACTCCATGCGGTCGAGATCGTCAACGAGCCGGAGTGGATCACGCGCGGCGCGCTGCGCGGCGGGCGACCGGACGCGGAGGTGCCGCTGCCCGCGATGCTCGACTTCGTGCGCGTGCACGCCGCGGGGCTCCGCGCGGCGGGGCTGACGGCGACGGTCGGCTTCGTGCGCGACGCCACGCGCCGCGCCTGGGACGCGCTGAGCCGGCTCGCGTACGGCGAGGGGCTCGGCCTCGGGCTCGGGCAGGTGCACCACTACCCGGGACCCCGCGAGCGCCTGCCGCTCCACGATCCGCGCGGTGGTCCGTGTCTCGTCGGCGAGCTCGCGACGCGCTTCGACGTGCTCACGCGGGTTGGCCCGAGCTCGGCGCCGCCGACGCGCTCGCGGAGCGCCTCGCGCACATCGAGGCGAGCGGCTACGCGGGGGCGCTGCTCGTGGTCGGCACAGCCGCCCGCTGACGGCATGCGGCTGGCCGGATCGCGCGACGCGCTGGGATGACGCCACCCGCGCCGCGCTCCGTGCGATCACGGGCGTCCGGCCGCTGACGCCGCCCTCTTCAGGGAGGGCAGCTCGTGGCGCAGGTGCCGGCGCAGCAGACGCGGCCGCTCGCGGCAGCGATCGTCGCAGCCGCCGCAGTTGCGGACGTCGGTGTTCAGGTCGGTCTCGCAGCCGTCGCGGTTGAGTACCGTTGCAATTGTCGAAGCCCGGATTGCAGGCGCCCGTCAACATGCAGCGGCCCCCCGAGCAGACGCCGCCCGCCGAGTTCTGGAAGTTGCACGGGCGTCCGCAGCTGCCGCAGTTCATCACGTCGGAGCTCGTGTCGACCCCATCGTCGATCATCCCATTGCAGTCGTCGTCGAGGCCGTTGCAGATCTCGCTCATCGGCGCGCACAGATCGACGCCGAGGTCGGGCGGACCCGCATCGGTGCCTGCGTCGAAGCCCGCATCGAAGCTCGCGTCGGTGCCTGCGTCGAAGCCCGCGTCGGTGCCGGCGTCGAAGCCCGCATCGGAGCCCGCGTCGGAGCCCGCGTCGGTGCCTGCGTCGAAGCCCGCATCGGTGCCTGCGTCGAAGCCCGCGTCGGTGCCCGCGTCGAAGCCCGCGTCCGTACCTGCATCGCTGCCTGCGATCGCTGCTGGCGTCGAGCGGACCGCCATCCACGGGCGGCGTCGACGCGTCCGGGTCGAGCGCGGGCGGCGTGCCCGTCCACTCGGTCAACTCCGCCGGTGCGACGTCGATGGCGCGGCAGCCGCCCGCGGCGCACGTCTGATCGGCGGCGCACGTCACGCCGATGCACGAACCGAGCAGGTCGATGCGCAGCATCAGCGTGCGCTCGGGCTGGAAGGTGAAGCGCGCGGTCCGCGGGAGACGCGCTCCGAAGGGCCCACGTTCCCCGCGACGCGCACGGTGAACGGGCCGAGCGCGCCCTCCTCGTGGACGAGCGCGAGCGTGCGCGGCAGGGGCGGCTGGCCCGCACCCAGCATCGCGGTCGAGGTGCGCGTCGCGCCGTCCGGTCCCGTGATCGCGACCGTGAAGGAATCGAGCCCGCGCGGGTCGCGCAGGTCGGTGTCGACGACGAGCATCACCTGCGTGCGCGGCGTGGAGCAGGCCGCGAGCAGTGCGAACGCGAGAAACGCCCAGAGAGATCTCACCATCGCACGACTCCTGGCTGGAAATTCCCGGGGATGGGCTCTTCGACGCCGCCGCTCGAGGCCGCGACGCCGATCAGCACGGCGGAGAGCACGACGCCGCCGCCGATGGCCGTCCAGAACCACCACTGCTCGACGAGCGGGCTGCGTGTCGGCGTCGGCGACGAGCGCGGGTTCGGGGGCCGGCGCGGCCGGCTCCGGGACCGGCGCGCCGAGCGTGAACGTCGCGTGCTGGCCCGTCTGGATCTGCAAGGCGCTCCGCGCGAGCTCCGCGTCGCCGCGCGTGGCGATCGCGAGATGCGGACCGGGCGCGAGCGGCAGCTCGAGCCGCACGTCGGCGAGGCGGAAGCCGTCGACCGCGACCGCGGCCTCGGGCATCCCCACCAACTCGACCCGCGCGAAGCCTGCCCGCTCCTGCAGCTGGGTGCGCAGGGTCGTCACGTGCGCGCGGAGGTCGGCGGGGGCGTTCGCGTCGGCGAGCACGGTCTCGATCTGTGCGTTCGCTTCCGGATACTCGCCCTGCTCGAAGAGCACGGACGCGAGGTTGTAGCGAATCGTCGGCGCATCCCGGAGCGCGAGCGCCGCGCGGAACGAGGTCTCCGCCTCGGCGAAGCGGCGGGCCTCGACGTGCGCGACGCCCTCCGCGAAGAGTGCGCGTGCCTGCGATGACCGACGTCGGGGCGGACCGCGCGCGTCGTGCTCTCTGGGCCGAGGCCGGAGTGACGGCCCAGAGCGTCAGCCCGAGGACGAGGAGCGCGAGCATGCGTTCGAGCCGACAGATCACGGGAGAACACCTCGTGTTAGAAGGATCGAGTGAAGCCCTTCGAGGAACGATACACGCTTCGCCTGCCGCTCGGCGAGAACGAACTCGGCTCCGTCTGGACCGCGCACGACACCGAGACGGGCACGTCCGTCGCCGTGCTGACGCTGGAGGCGGAGGCCGGGGACGCCGTGCGCGCACGCTTCCGGGACCACGCAGAGCGGCTCATGGGCGTCCAACACCCGAACGTCGTCCGCGCGCTCGATCGCGGCGACACGGCCGAAGGGACGCCTTTTCTCGTGCTCGAGCTGCTCGAGGGCGAGAGCCTCGCGGCGCGCGTCGCGCAGTCGGCGTTGCGCGTCGAACGCGCGGTCGAGTGGCTCGCGGGCGCCGCGGAGGGGCTCGGCGCGCTGCACGCCGCGGGCATCGCGCACGGCGACGTCGAGCCGGGCAACGTCTTCCTCGCGGGGCCGAAGGGGCAAGAGGTCGCGAAGATCATCGGGCTCGCGCTGAACCGCGCCGACGCGCGGGCCGGCATCGGCTCCGACGCCGCCGCGCGCACCTCGCTCGCCTCGCTCCAGCACGGCTACGCCTACGCCGCGCCCGAGCAGCTGCGCGGCGAGGTGCCGGCGAGCCCGGCCGCGGACCTCTACTCGCTCGGCGCCGTGTGCTTCGCCGTGTTCGCCGGGCGCCCGCCCCACGTCGCGCCCGATGCGGGCAGCCTCCTCGAGGCCGTGCGCACACGGCGGCCCCCCGGCCTCGGTGCGGTGAAGCGCGAGCTCGCCGGCTACGCGGCCATCCTCGATCGCGCGCTCGGCGCGGACCCTGCGCGGCGTTTCGCCGACGGCGCGGCGTTCGCCCGTGCCCTCAAAACGTGCCTGCTGATGAGCCGGGCGACGGCCGCGCTCGAGCTGCCCGCCGGGCCGCGCTCGCCGACCGCCGCGTCGGACTCGACGGAGCCCGCAGCCGCGGCGAAGCCGATGCTCGGCGGTGTGTCGAAGCCCATGCCCAGCGGTGCGTCGAAGCCCACGCTCAGTGGGACCTCGAAGCCGCTGCCCGGTCCGCGCGCCGCGCTGCCCGCGCGGGCGCTGCCGCTGGCCGGCGCGGTGGTCTCGGTGGGCGCGCCTGCGCCCTCCGGCTCCGCGGCCTCGGCCCCTGACGCAGCGAGCGTCGCGCCGAGCGACGCGCTCGCGGCACCGGGCACCCCGGACGAGGTTTCCGCGGGCGCAACGATGGCGTCCTCCGGGCCGGAATCAGCGCCGGATGCCGTGCCCGCGGTCGACGATGCGCCGCATCGAAATAGGCCGTTGCGGTCGATTCGCCCGCGCAAGTCCGAGGTTGTTCGAGGGCGCAACGACCGCTGCCTCCGACGTTCGTCGCGGCGGAGCCGGCCGCCGCGCAGGAGCCTGCGCCCGACGCGCCGATGGGGCTCGGGGACGTGAGCGAGGTGACGACGGTGAAGGGGGCGTCGCCGTCGCCGCTGGCGACGCCGGTCGTCGGCGCGATGGCGCTCGGGGACGTGAGCGAGGTGACGACGGTGAAGGGCGCGTCGCCGTCGCCGCTGGCGACGCCGGTCGTCGGCGCGATGGCGCTCGGGGACGTGAGCGAGGTGACGACGGTGAAGGAGGCGTCGCCGTCGCCGCTGGCGACGCCGGTCGTCGGCGCGATGGCGCTCGGGGACGTGAGCGAGGTGACGACGGTGAAGGGCGCGTCGCCGTCGGCGCAGGAGCCATCGCCCGACGCGCCGATGGCGCTCGGGGACGTGAGCGAGGTGACGACGGTGAAGGGCGCGTCGCCGTCGCCGGAGGGGACACCGGTGGCTGCGGCGCCGCCCGCGGCTGCGTTGGCTGCGCCTGCGCCTGCGCCTGCGCCTGCACGCGCAGCGACGCCGCGGGAGGTGCCGCGCGCGGACGAAGCCGAGGAGGACGATGCGCCGCTGCGCGTGCCCGTCGCGGCGCGGCCGATGTGGATGATCCCGGCGGCGCTCGCGGCCGTCGCGGTGCTCGCGCTCGGCGTGTGGTCGATGTCGGGGGGGGATGCGGCGCAGGAGCCGGGGGCGTCCGACGCGACCGCCGCGGAGGGCTCGGCCGTGACGCCCGTGGCACCGGTCGCCGCCGCGCCGAGCACCGTCGAGGCCCCGCCTTCGGCGGACGAGGGGGCACAGGGCGCTGCGCCCGTCGGGCCCGCGCCACAGGCGGACGCGCCCGTCGCGGAGGCACCACAGGCGGAAGCGCCCGTCGAGCCCGCGCCGCAGGCGGAGGCGCCCGTCGAGCCCGCGCCACAGGCGGCGGCGCCCGTCGAGCCCGCGCCACAGGCGGCGGCGCCCGTCGAGCCCTCGTCGCCGCGCGCGCGGCCGCGCCGCCGGCCGTGCGCGGTGGTTCACCCGGTGCAGCGCGCCCCGCGCGTCCCGCCGCGGCGCGCCCGTCGCGTCCGGCTTCTACGCGCCCTGCGCAGGCCGGTCGGAGCGGGCGCACCGGCGCGCGTCCGACCGTGATCAGCGACCCCGGTTTCTGAGCGCGGGGCGCGTCGTCCCGCGCGTCGCGCTCACCCGCAGGTGCAGCTCGCGGATGCGGCGATGCAGCCCGTGTCGGGCGTGACGACCACGCGGTCGAGCTCGATGCCGCCGTGGCTCGGAGAGACGCGGATCGACGCGCGCCGGTCGGCCGGCAGCGTGACCGTCGCGGCGCTTGACGTGCCGCAGTCGAGCCGCACCCACTGCCAACTGCGCGACGAGATGCAACCGAGTTGCAACGGCGCGCCGCCATCGACGCGCACGATGACGCTCCCCGCCTCGCGCGTCGTACGGGCGCGGACCCACACCGCGTACGCGCCGCCCTCACGGCTCTCGGCGTCGTGCTCGACGTACGGCGCGGTGGCTGCGGTCCCGAACGTCTCGCCTGCGCGGCCCGGCGCGACGCGCACGAAGGAGTCGAAGCGCGTGTAGTCGCCGCCCGTCACGGGATCGGTGCCGACCACGACGTCTGCGCTCGCGTCGGCGACCTCGGCCTCGCGCGTGATGGCCTGCGACCACTGGGCGGGATGCACGACCTCGTGCCAGGCGTCGAGCTGCACGAGCGTCGGCAGCGCGCCCGCGGTGCCGCGATCGTAGAGATAGAGGCTGCCCTGCGCGCGAGCCTCGAGCCGCAGCGCGACCGGCGGTGTGGTCGGCACGCCGTCGTCGTCGACGCCGACCCAGGCGTGCGACGCGGTCCGGGCGAAGCGTGCCGTGTCGTTGCCGTGCGTCAGGTGGAGGAGCGCAATCAGCGTGCGCGTGCCGAGCCGACGCGCGGTGCCGACGACGTGCGGCCCACTCGTCGGGAGCTCGCCCAGCCACACGCTCGCCGGATCGCGGAGCAGCTCCTCGGCGTGGCTGAGCGCGCCCTGCGCGTAGCTCGGCATGAGCGCCTGCCACGCGCGGTGGTTCGGGTTCTGCACGGTCTGCGCGCGGCACGTCGCGTCGCCCATGCACTCGGCGTCGTTGCAGACGCCCCACGAGCAGGTGCCCGACCCGACCGCCGACGGGATCACGAAGAACGCGGGGATGGTGTGCAGCGCGCCCGTCACGCCCGCGATCTGGAGGAAGCCGAGCCACTGCGGCGGGCGGATGTTCTCGTGCTCGTTGTACGACCAGCCGGCGGCGACGTAGGGCATCGCGTAGCGGCTGCCCTGCGCGATCTCGTAGGCGCGTGCCTCGAAGAGCCACGCGAGGCCGTGCCCGGCGCCGACGGTCTCGTAGAGCCGCGTGGGGTTCAGCGGATAGAGCGAGCTCGTCGAGGGACGCCAGCCGTCGCTTTCGTCGGAGCGGGGATCGACGCGCGTCGGCGTCGGATCGTTCTGCTGCCGGGTGTAGCGAAAATCACCCCGGAAATTCTCGTTTCCGTCGACCTCGTAGAAGTGCACGGCGGGCGCGCTCGCCAGCATCGAGGTCGCGCCTTCTGCAATCGCGTTGCGATATTCCGTGATGGCCGCGGCGAGGCACGGGCGCAGCGCGAGGCCGCGGCGCGCACAATCGGCGTTCGCGGTCGCGTTCGCGGGGAGCGCGAGCAGCGCGGGGTCGCGCACGCGCTCGAAGGTCGTGAACGACTCCCCCTCGAGGTCGATGTAGTAGAGGTCGATCGGCCGGCGGATGCGCGTCTCGAGCGCGGCGAGCGCCGTCGCGCGTGAAGCACCGTACGCGCGATAGCCGGTGAGCCCATCGCCCGGCGAGAGGCCGAGCCGCATGCCCGCGGCGTTCTCGATACCGAGCCGTCCGCGCCCCTCGTCCGCGCCTCCGGTGCCCGTGTCGATGGGCCACTCGCGCGGCGCGCTGCGGAGCAGCGAGACGTACGGATTCGTGTCGGGGCGCGCGTTCGCCTCGCCGGAGAGCCCCGCGCCGAGCCCATAGTTCCAGTGCGTCGCGAGCTCTTCGGCCATCGGCGCGCGGAAGGTGTCGGCCGCGAGCTGATGGGCCTCGGGAGCGCGCGTGAGCGGGTCGGGATCGTCGCCGTTGGCGAGATAACTCGTGATCCAGCTCGCGACGAAGCGCGGCATCGTGTGCCCGCGCTTGTGCCCGGGCAGCGGTGCCGACGTGAACTGCGTCGTCGGGCTCACCGAGGGCGCGTAGAGACGCGCAGGGTCGTAGCCGGGGGCCTGCAACGCAGGCACGAGCGCGTCGGTGTTCGTCGGCCGCGTGCAGGTGCGCGGCGCGCACGCGTCCACGTCGGAGAAGGGGCGCAGCGCGGCGGCCTCGCGTGCGTGCTGCGCGATCAGCGTCGCGGGCAGGGCGCGCGCGTAGAGGCCGAGCTCGTCGACGTCGAGGCCGCGCGGATCGTAGGTGCGATTCCCGAACGAGACGCGCGTGATCGCGGGGAGCGCCGTGCCCGTGAGCGTCGCGCGGTGTACGTCGGCGCTCTCGCCGTCGATGTGCAGCGCGACCTCGAGATCGGCGCTGCGCGGCGTGAACACGAACGCGAGGTGATGGAACGCGCCATCGGCGAGCGCGGCCCACGACGCGACACCACCTTCGCGCATGGTGAAGCGTGCGCGCGATCCGCTGACGGCGAAGGTGATCTCGTCGCGCTGCCACGCGAGCTCGAGCGTCGCCGCGCTCGCCGCGAGGTTGAGCAACTCCGTGCGTCCGCCGCGCCCCGCGCCCGCGCTGCCGCTCCAGTCCAGCGGCGTGCGGAAGCGGACGAGCAGCTCGAGCGTCGCCGCGCCGCCGGCCGCGACGAGCGTGCCCGAGCCCGCCGATTGCGGCACGTCCGGGTCGTTCACGAACGCGAAGCCGCCGCCCACCGCCTCGGGATCCGCGACCGCGCGCAGGCCACTCCCCACGTTGCGCGCACCCGCGGCGTCGACCGTCGTCGCGCCCGGATCGAAGGACCAGCGCAGCACCGGCGCGTACGGTCCCGCGATGCAGCCCGCAGGCGCGGCAATCGGCGCGCACGGGAGATCGACGAGCGGCGCGGGGGGCACGGGCTCCGCGCAGACGGGACCGGGCACCACGGTCGCGTCGGGCGTGCCTGCGTCACGTGGGATGTCGGCGTCGGGCGCGTCCGCATCCACGAGCAGATCAGCATCCAGCGTCGTGCCCGCGTCGCGCGTCGTGTCGGCATCGGTGGCGATGTGCGCGTCGCGTGTCGCGTCGGCGTCGGTCGCGACGTCGGCGTCGCGGCCCGTGTCCGCGTCGCTCATGACATCCGCGTCGCGCGTCGTGTCGGCATCGGGGAGCCCGGCGGTGATGCGGCCCTCGCAGGCGCCGAGCGGCAGGGCCGCGAACCCAAGGAGCGCGACGCGCGCAGCGAACCGTCCGTGCCAAGGCGTACGACGCATGGCGTGACTGTACACGGCGTGTGCGCGCAGGTGCGTGAGCGCCCCGGCACATCGGTGCATCGCGCGGACACACGGCGCGGTACGTTGCGCCGATGGAGCTCACGCCGCGCAAGCTCGTGCTCGTCGTCGTCCCGCTCGCGCTCCTCGTCGCGGCCGGCGCGCAGGGCTGGGCGAGCTTGCAGGCCCGGGGCCGACTCCGCGATTTTCGTGAGGCGGCGCGCGCGATCGGGCATGGCCGCGGCACGTCCCTCCCGACCGACGACGCGATCCGCGCGCAGGTCGAGGCGCTCGCGGCGGCGCGCGCGATCACGCTCGCGGATCTCCGCGTCAGCTCGCACGAGGAGTCCGGCCTCGGCACGGCGGCCCAGTACGCGCCGCAGCTCGGGCAGACGCTCCGCGGTCGCATGCGCGTCTACGAGATCCGCGGGAGCGCGACGACGCAGGCGCTCCTGTTCGCGCGCACCGAGCCGGTCGAGGCGCGCGTGCAGCTCCGCGCCGCGCTCGAGGTGATCGCGCCGCCGCGCGGTGGGGCGTCTCCCTTCGGCGTGCGACCGGGCGAGGCCGACGCGCCGAGCGAGCGCGGCGTGCGCTGACGGCGGTCCACGCGGCGTCGGCACCGCGCGCGGTGGGGCGCGGTTGCCGTGCGTGCGCGCCGCTTGCACCCTGCCGCGGGCACCATGCACCGACTGACGCTCTGCCTGATCGCGAGGGACGAAGAGTCCATGCTCGAGGCCTGCCTCGCCTCGGTGCGCGGGCTCGTCGACGCGATCGTGTTGGTGGACACCGGGAGCACGGACCGCACCGTCGCGATCGCGCGCGCGCACGGCGCCGTGATCGTGGCGCGGCCATGGGACGACGACTTCGCGGCCGCGCGCAACGCCGCGCTGCCTCACGTCGCGGGCGGTTTCGTGCTCTCGCTCGACGCGGACGAGCGGCTCGCGCCGGGCGCGCACGACGCGATCCGTGCGGCCCTCGCGCGCGACGACCTCGACTGCGGGCTGCTCCCGCTGCACGACGCCGCGACGCTCGAGGCGACCGCCGCCGACGTGCTCTCCGGACGCGCGCGGCGCGGCGAGCCCGTGCTGCTCCCGCGTCTGCTGCGGCGCACGCCGGACCTCGCGTGGGAGGGCATCGTGCACGAGCAGGTCGCGGGCTGGGCCCGCCGTCACCCGCGCATCGCCGCGGTGGATGCGCCGATCGTGCACTACGGCGCGGTGCCTTCGCTGCGCGAGGCGCGCGCGAAGAACGAGCGCAACCTGCGGCTGCTCGAGCGCCGCTGCGCCCGCGATCCCGACGACGCGGCCGCCCGCGCCTACCTCGCGCGCGAGCTCGAGCGTGCAGGCGACACCGCGGGCGCGCTGCGACAAGCCGAGGCGGCCTTCTCGGCGGTGAGCGCGCGCGCGGCCGTGGGGCACCTCGCGGACGACGCCGTCTTCCCCGCGACGCTCCTCGCCTTCCTCCACATCCGCGCGGGTGAACCGGCGCGCGCGCTCGACGTCCTCGCACGGGCACGCGGCCTCGCCGCGCCGCACCCGAACCTCCACCTGCTCGAGGGCTGGGCGCGCGAGCACCTCGCGATCGCCGCGCTCTGCGAGCCGGGCGCGACGGCCCCGGGCGGCGCCGCGTCACCGGTGATCGCGGCCCACCTCGCCGCGGGCCGCGCCGCGCTCGAGGCCTGCCTCGCGCTCGACGGGCGCGCCTTCGTCGCGGAGTCGCTGCCCGGCGCGACGGGCTTCGTCGGTCGCACGCGCCTCGGCACGGTGCTCCTGCTCGCGGGCGAGCACGCGCTCGCGGAGGCGCATTTCCGCGCTGCGATCGGCGCGCGCCCGGCCCACCTCGAGGCGCACCTCGGTCTCGCGGAGTCGCTGCTCGCCGCGGGCCGCGCGTCCGAGGCGCTGCGTGCGCTCCAGCCCGCGCTCCGCCCGGAGGTCCCCGATGCGTGGCTGCTCGGCGCGGCCGTCGCGCACGCGCTCGGGAGCGCTGCGGACGCGCGGCTCTTCTTCGGTCAGGCCCGGCAGGCGCGGGCGTCGCACGCCTGGGTCTCGGCCCACCGCGCGCGCCTCGCGGCGCAGCTCGAAGCCGCGCTCGCACCCGGCTGAGGCGCGGGCCGCACGACCCGGCGCGCCGAAGGCCAGCGGGCCGCGTGGCGTCCGCGCGGGGCGCCGTCAGTCGCGCGCCCCGCCCACCGTCCGTGCACGTCGAGCCCATGCCCGACGACCCGGACGCACGCTTCGACTTCGCGGATTTCGACGCCACGCTCGACACGCCTTCCCGCCGCGACGTCGCCTTTCGCGTCGATGCGCGCCTGCGTGCGGCGTGGCGCGCCATCCCGGGCATCGACCTCACGACGGACGTGAGCGACGGCGCCGCCGAGCTCGAGTACGACGACGAGGGCGCGCCGCTGCCCAACACGCCGTGGTGCCGCCGCATCGCCTTCACGCTCGGCGCGGTGCGCTCCACGCGCCGCTACGACGACGGCGAGGAGAACGAGCTCGCCGGCTTCGACCTCGACGTCTCGATCGAGCCCGGCCCCTGGAGCGAGCTGCGCCGCACGCGCCTCGGCCGCGACGGCACGGCGCTCTGGAACGACGCGCTCGAGACGCTCTACGAGAACGCGATCGACTCGCTCCTCGCCGGCGCATACCCGCCGCGCGTCACGCTCCCCGCGCCCGGCCCGCGCGCCTGCACCGCGGCCGCGCTCGTCGCCGAGGGCTGGACGATGCGCGGCGCCGAGGTGCGCTGCCGCGGCCTCGACGCGCTCTGGTCGTCGCACACGCGCGTGAACCTCGACGCGACCCGCGCGGCCATCGCCCGCGGCGAGGCCTCGTTCATCACGCCCACGCGCGCGAAACGCACGTTGGCGCCCGCGCGGCGAATACGTGCGCGAGCCGTGGGGGATCGTCGATCACGCCGACGGCAGCGCGCGTCTCGTCTACCCGCTCGCGATCGAGTCGATCGAGGTCACCGTCGTCGGCCACGCCGCGCCCGGCGTGATCGCGGCGCGCTATTTCCTCGCCATCGACGTCGCGTCCGACGGCACCGTCGCCGACGTCACCGTGCGCATGACGCACGACGGCACCTTCGACATGGACGACGACGACGCCCCCACGCGCTTCGCGTACCGCGAGGGCGATGACGACGACCTCGGGCTTCTCGCGCTGCGTCTCGAGGAGAACGCGTATCCTGCGCTCGCGTGGGTCGTCGAGGACCACGCCGTCGAGGAAGACGCCGTCCAGGAAGACGCTGTCGAGGAAGACGCCGTCCAGGAAGACGCTGTCGAGGACGACGCCGTCGATGTCGACGAGCACGCCCACGCACGGGGCGACGCGCCCCCGGAGACCGGGTCGCGTTCCACGGAGGAGAACCGCGATGCACCGGTGGACCGACCCGCTCCCGGATTCCCTGCGCGCCCGCCTCGATGAGCCCTGCGTCACGGGCTGGGGTTTCGCCGCGGGCCCGGCGTTCGCGGCGCAGTATCGGCAGCACGCCGAGACGCCGCGCGTGCTGCGCGAGGTCCTCTCCGAGCTCTTCGCACGGCGCATGAGCTTCAAGCGCGCGCACGTCGACCTCGACGACGGCACGTGCGTCGTCTTCGAGCCGACCCGCTATCGGCCGCCGCTCGAGCGCGTCCCGCCGCCCGCACCGCCCGCGCCACCGACCCGCGCGCGAAAATGAGCCCCGCGTAGGTCCTGGAGACGCGGGGCACATCGCCCCGCCGTGCGCGGCCTGCGCCCTGCGCGACGATCGCGTCCCTCGTGCCGCGCGGCGGTCGCTACCCGACGAGCCCGGCGCGTCGCGCTGCCTCGCGCACCGCGGGGGCGACGGCGTCGAACGCCGCGGCGTTGCACGCGAGCATGCCCCGCGCCGCGCGCACACGACCATCGTAGCGGATGGGGTCGCCGGCGAGGTCCGTGAAGCGCCCGCCCGCGGCGCGGAGGATGGCCTCGGGGCCGCAGGTGTCCCAGACGCTCGCCTTGTCGGAGAGGTGCACGTAGAGGTCCGCGTCGCGGCGCGCGATGAGGCCGACCTTCAGGCCCACGCTGCCGCTCGCGGCTTCCTGCGTGATGCCGAGCGTGGCCTTGAGCGCGTCGACCTCGGCGGCACGATGCGAGCGCGAGACGACGAGGCGCAGGCGCGTCGGATCGGCTTCGTCGGTCGGGCGGAGCGCGGTGCGCACGCCGGCCTCGTCGAGCGTCGCGCCCTGGCCGACGACGCCCGCGTAGAGGCGATCGCCGACAGGCTGGTAGACGACGCCGAGCGCCGCCGCGCCGTCGATGGCGAGGCCGAGCATCACGCTGAACTCGCCGTTCTTCGCGACGAACTCCTTGGTTCCGTCGAGCGGGTCGACGTACCAGCAGCGCCCGGCGCGGAGGCCGTCGCTCGTGTCGGCCGTCTCTTCCGCGACGATGCCGTCGCCCGGGAAGCGCGCGCGCAGGGCCTGCACGAGCAGCGCGTTGGCGCGGGTGTCGGCCTCGGTCACCGGGTCGGCCTGGCCCTTCATGCGGACGGCGAAATTCGTCGCGTAGATGTCGAGCAGGATGCGTCCCGCCTCGCGCGCCAGGGACGCGGCCTCGTCGAGTTCTCTTTCCAGCATGGCGGCGCGACGCTAGCCGCATCGCGCGGGTCGCGCACCCCGCGCGCGCGCACGTTACCGAGCCGTCGCGAGCCGCACCATCAGCGCGCCCGTCCCGCCGCCGCGTGCATCGCAGGTCGCAAAGCCGCGGACGAGCGGCGCCGCGCCGCCGGTCGTCAGCGCGTGCACGACGCGGTCGCGCAGCACGGGCAGCCCGCCCTCGCTGTGCAGGCCCTTGCCGTGGACGATGCGCACGCTGCGCGCGCCCGCACGCTGCTGCTGGCGCACCCAGCGGGCGAGCAGCGCCTCGGCCTCATCGCCTGTTTTTCCATGGAGATCGAGCGCCGCGTCGGGCGTCTCGCGGGCGAGCTGCGTGAGCGCGTTCGTGTCCATCGCGAGGCGGCCGCCGCGATCGATCGCGGTGCCGCGCGTGGTGCCGTCCGTGTCGTCGGTGATCTCGAAGCGCACCGCGTCGGCGACGAGCGCGTCGAGCCGCTTGCGGGCCTCGGTGTCGACGTCGCGCAGGTCGGGGAGCACGCCGCGCGCGACGGGCCCGGCAGCGCCCGGCGTCGGGACGGCGACGCGCCGCTGATCGCGCGCCCCGAGCGGCGTCACGCCGGCGAAGGCGTTGTGGAGCGCCATGCGATCGGCGAGCGAGCGCTCGGTCGCCTTCGCCTCGGGCGAGGCGGCGCGCTCGCGGATCTCGAGCGCCTCGGAGAACGAGCGCGGGCGCCCGGCCTCTGCGTCGCCGGGCTTCGCGGCCTCCGGCGTCGTGGGCGCATCGCCGGCTGCCGCACCGCCACGCGCCGCGAGCGCTTCGGCGAAGGAGCGCGCAGCGCCGGGCTTCGTCGCAGCGACTTTGGGCTTCGCCGGGGTCACGCCCGCGAGCGCGTCGGCGAAGGGCCGCGCGATGCGCTCGGGCGGCCGCACCGGCAGCTTCGCTTCGTCGTCCGAGAGCTCGGGCACACCGCCCTTCTTCTTCCGCGCCACGGGCCCACGGTATCGCGCGGCGCGGGCGTGCGCACGGCGCGTGGTGACACGGCGCGGCCCGCGAAATCGACAGCATCGCGGGGCGACCCTAAGCTCGCCGCGTCGTGCCCTCCGATCCTTCGCCGCCCCACGTCAGCCCGCCCACGCCGGACTGCGCGCCGCCGCCCGGCGCCGGCCCGCTCGCGCGGCTGCGCCTGCGCCTCGCCTGCTACGCGCGCGACGTCGACGCGGTGCTCGCGCACGACCCGGCCGCGCGCTCGCCGCTCGAGGTCGTGCTCACGTATCCTGGCCTGCACGCGGTGTGGAGCCACCGCGTCGCGCACGGCCTCTGGAAGCGCGATCGCAAGCTCGCGGCGCGCGTCCTCTCGCACGTCGGGCGCTTCGTGACGGGCGTCGAGATCCACCCGGGCGCGACGCTCGGGCAGGGCGTCTTCATCGATCACGGGATGGGCGTCGTGATCGGCGAGACGGCCACCATCGGCGATGGTTGCATCCTCTATAAGGGCGTCGTGCTCGGGGGCACGAGCATGGCGCGCACGGTGCGCCACCCGCAGCTCGGCAAGCAGGTCGTCGTCGGCTCGAACGCCTGCATTCTCGGGGCGATCCCCATCGGCGACGGCGCGCGCATCGGCTCGGGGTCCGTCGTCGTGCGGCCCGTGCCTGCGGGCGGCACCGTCGTCGGCGTGCCCGGCCGCGTCGTGCCGCGCACGCAGGATCGGCGCGCACGCTTCGACGCGACGCTCGACCACGCGAGCCTGCCCGACCCGGTGAGCGAGATGGTCCGCGCGCTCCGCGACGAGAACGACCGCCTCCGCACCCGCCTCGCGCGGCTCGAGCAGGCGCTCGGCCTCGACGCCCCGCCGGACGAGCCCGACGACGCGCTCCTCGACGCCTCCGCCGCGACGACCGACCTCCCGGCGCAAGCGGGCGGCTGAGCGCGCTCGTTCCGCAGCGCTCAGCGGCCGCGCAGGATCGCGCCGCCGTCGCCGACGATCCACACGTTCGCGGCGTCGAGTCCGTCGACGGCGCGCAGGTCTTCGGTGGTGCCGCTTTCCTGGCGGACCCAGCGCGTGCCGTCGTGGTGGAGCACGGTGCCCGCGGCGCCGACGGCCCAGATCGTGTCGCGCGCGATGCCCCACACGTCTTCGAGCGCGGGCGTGCCCGAGGGCGCGCCCTCGGCCGCCCAGTTGACGACGAGGCGCGGTCGGCCGAAGGGGATGTCTTCGTACGAGGCGCGGCCGCGCACGATCAGCGCGCGGTCGTCGATCGTCGCGCCGACGGCGACGATGTCCCACTCCGTCTCGTCGACGTCGCGCGTCGAGCGCTCGTCGAAGGCGGTCTGAAACACGGTGATTCCGCGGTATTCGCTCGTCGGGCCGCCCATGTCCCACGCGCGCGTGAAGGCGGCCGTCGCGCCCGAGAGCACGCGCCCGACGTTGCGCGCGACGTAGAGGTTGGCGTCATCGAAGCCGTCGATCGCGAAGTAGTCGCCGACCTCGGACGTCTCGATGTTCCACGTCGTGCCGTCGAAGCGCGCGATGCGGCCGCCCGACGACACCGCCCACACGACCGTCTGTGGGATCCACTCCTTCACCCAGACGCCCGGCGGCTCGCTCTCGACGCGGCCCTCGGGCGCCCACATTCCCTGCCAGTTCTGGCCGCTGCCGACGGTGAGTTCCGACCAGCGCACGCCGTCATGGAAGAGCATCAGGCTCGAGGAGCCGCCGACCCAGATGTGCTCGCGGTCGGTGCCGCTCACGCTGTAGAACGTGCGGCCCGTCGTCGGCAGCGTCTCCATCGCGAAGGCGGTGCCGTCCCACGCGAGCACCGAGTTCACGGGCCCGACGACGTAGACGCGCTCGGCGTCGGCGACCCACACATCGTTGAAGCGCCGCGTGATCGCGACGGACGGCGGCGTCACCGGCTCCCACGTCGCGACGGGTGAGCCCTCGTTGCAGTCGACCGCGACGAAATCGACGGGGCCCGAGGCGACGCCGCGCCCGCCCGACACGGTGCACACGCGCCCCGCGGGCGGCGTGCGCAGCGCGACCTCCCACGGCGAAAGCCGCGGCACGAGCGTCGCGAAGGTGAAGGCGCCGTCGGCCTCGACGCGCAGCGTCTCGCTGCCGTTCAGCGCGAGCTCGACGAAGCCGCCCGCGAGGCCCGTGACGCGCCCGCCGATCGGGTAGGGGCCGGGCCCGGCGTCGACCGGCTCGCCTGCATCCATGACGCCACCGTCCATCGACGCGTCGCCCGTGGCGCCATCGCGCGGGGTGCCGCCGTCCATCGACCCTGCGCCACTGGCGCACACCCGGCGCCCGCCCTCGTCGCGGCAGGTGAGCCCCGCGAGGCAGTCGCGGTCGTCGTCGCAGGCGTCGCCGAGATCGCCGCTCCCCGCGTCCGTGCACTGCGATTCGCCGCGCACCGTCGCGCAGACGAGGCCCATCGCGCAGTCGCCCGTCGTGCCGCACGGCGCACCGGAGCCGCCGTCTCCCGCGGGCTCGCACATGCGCCGTGGGCTGCAATAGAGGCCCGCCGCGCACTCGCCCGTCAGCGTGCAGGAATCGCCGCTCAGCGAGTCACCGCGCGGCGCGCAGCGGCCTTCGTCGCAGATCAGCCCGACGCGGCAGTCGGACTCGACCGTGCACGCATCGTCGACACCGCCGGGCGCGGATTCCGTCGCCCCGCCGCAGCCCGCGACGAGCGCGATCCCTACGAAGAACAGGGCGCACGAGGCGCGCGAGAGCGAGTGACGCATGCCGCGGAGGCTACTACGCGCGTCGCTCGCTCCGCACGCCCGGCGCGCGCTCAGGTCGCCATGAACTGCGGCATCGACGAGAAGCGGTGCAGGTGGAAGTCCTCGTCGCCGAAGAGCGCGCCGAGCACCTGCATGCGCTTGAAGTAGAGGCCGATGTCGTGCTCGTCGGTCACGCCGATGCCGCCGTGCAGCTGCGTGCCCTGTCGCACGACGAAGTGGCCGCTCTGCGTGAGCTGCGCCTTCGCCTTCGAGATCTCGTAGGCGCGCTCGCCCGCGGGCGCCGTCGCCTTGATCGCCGCGAGGATGCTCGTCGACTTGGCGAGCTCGGCCTCGATGAACATGTCCACGGCGCGGTGCTGCAGCGCCTGGAACGTGCCGATCTTCACGCCGAACTGCTCGCGTGTGCGCAGGTATTCGACGGTCATCCACAAGACGGTGCGCATGATGCCGGTGCCCTCGGCGCACGCGGCCGCCGCGCCGAGATCCATGGCCTCCTCGAGCACTGGCGCCGCCGCGCCCTCGGCGCCGAGCAGCTCGCCCGGCGTGTTCTCGAGCCGCACGATCGCCGCGCGCCGGCCGTCCATCGTCTTCACCGTCTGCACGTGCAGACCGGCCGCGTCGCGCGCGACGGCGAAGAGCGAGATGCCGTTGCGCTCGTCGTGCTTGCCCGAGGTGCGCGCGCTCACGACGAGGTGGTCCGCCGCGTGCCCGTTGAGGACGAAGTATTTCTCGCCCGTGAGCGTCCATGCGTCGCCGTGCTGCGTCGCGCGCGTGTCGACGGCGCACACGTCGTAGCGGCTCCGGCGCTCGAGCGCGGCGAGCGCGAGCGACGTCTCGCCCGCGATCATCGGCGTGAGCAGGCGCTCCTGCTGCGCGGCGCTGCCCGCGCGGAGGATGGCCGTGCCCGCGAGGATCACGCTCTCGACGAAGGGCTCGGGCACGAGCGTCGTGCCGAGCTGGTCGAGGATCAGCGTCACGTCGGCGAAGCTGCCGTCGAGTCCGCCGACATGCTCGGGGAAGGGCAGCGACATCCAGCCGAGGTCGGCCATCTTCTTCCAGACGGCCGGGTCCCAGCCGCGCTCGTCGTCGCGCAGCGCGCGCGCGCGGGTGACGGGCGACTCCTTCCGGACGAAGGACTGCGCCTGACCCACCAACATCTTCTGATCGTCGCTCAGCTCGAAGTCCATGGTCGCAGCTCCGTCACTTGCTCGGCATGCCGAGGATCATCTTGGCGATCACGTTGCGCTGGATTTCGTTGGATCCGCCGTAGATCGTGGAGGCGCGGATGTAGTTGAAGAGCGAGCCGAGGTACTCCTGATCGGGCGGCACGACGCCCGGGTCGTTGAACCAGGTGAGCGACGCGGGGCCCATGACGTCCATCGCGAGCTCGAACATCTGCTGGATGACCTCCGAGCCGCGGATCTTGAGGATCGACGACTCCGGCCCCGGCGCGTGCCCGAGCTGTGCGCCCGCGAGCGCGCGGAAGTTCGCCATCTCGAGCGAGCGCAGCTTCACCTCCATGCGCGCGATGCGCAGGCGGACGGCCGGGTCGTCGATCAGGCGCGCGTCGCCCGCGTGCGTCTCCTGCGCGATCTTCTTCACCCGGCGCAGCACGCGCGACGACTGGCCGACCGCGGCGATGAGCGTGCGCTCGTGGCCGAGCAGCGCCTTCGCGAGCGTCCAGCCGCCGTGCAGCGGGCCGACGAGGTTCTCCTTGGGCACGCGGGCGTTGTCGAACCACGTCTCGCAGAAGGCCGGCGTGCCGCCCGTCGTCAGGAAGGGCTTCACCGTGACGCCCGGGGTCTTCATGTCGACGAGCAGGAAGCTGATCCCCTGCTGCTTCTGTTTGGTGGACGAGTCGGTGCGGACGAGGAGGAAGATCCAGTCCGCGTACTGCGCGTACGTCGTCCAGGTCTTCTGGCCGTTCACGACGAAGTGGCCCTGCCCGTCGTCGTCGGCGCGCGTCTGCAGCGACGCGAGGTCCGAGCCGGCGTTCGGTTCGGAGTAGCCCTGACACCAGACCTCGTCGCCGGCGAGGATCGTCGGCAGAAAGCGCTGCTTCTGCGCGTCGGTGCCGAACTGGATGATGAGCGGGCCGACCATCGAGAGGCCGAACGGCGAGAGGCCCGGCGCACCCGCGCGCTCGAGCTCGTCGTTGAAGATGAAGCGGCGCGTCGCATCCCAGTCGGGGCCGCCGACCTCCGCGGGCCAGTGCGGCGCGACCCAGCCCTGCTGCGCGAGCAGCTTGTGCCAGCGCATGACGTCCGAGTGCTCGAAGTGGCCGTCGACCGCCGCGGTCGTCGCGAGGTCTTCGGGCATCGTCTTCGCGATCCACGCGCGCACCTCGTCGCGGAAGGCGAGGTGCTCCTGGCTGAACGACATGTCCATCGGGCGATCTCCTGAATGGCGATTCAGTGACGTGATCGGGATGTTGTTTGGGGTCGCCGCGGCCGCGCGCACAGGGGCGCGCGCGTGGTGCGGACGCGCAGGTCAGTCGGCGAGGCCGACGAACATCCGCTGCACGTCGTCGTCGTCGTCGATCGCGGCGAGGAAGGCCTCGACCTCCGCGCGCTGCGCCGGATCGTCGAGCTTCACCGGGTTCTTCGCGCGCCAGATCAGCGCCGCGGAGGTCACCGTCCAGCGGCGCTCGGCGAGCGCCTTGCTCACCGTGTCGAGGGCCGTCGGCTCCGTGAAGAAGCGCGTCTGGCCGTCGTCACCCGCCTCGAGGTCCTGCGCGCCCGCCTCGATCGCGGCCTCCTCGGCGTCGACGCCCGCATCCGGCGTCGTCGCCTCGATCGCGCCGAGCCGCGCGAAGTCCCACGTCACCGAGCCGCTCGCGCCGAGCTGCCCCTTGCGGAAGAGCAGGCGCATGTTGGGCGCGGTGCGGTTCTTGTTGTCGGTGAGGCACTCGACGATGACCGGCACCTGGTAGGGCGCGAAGCCCTCGTAGCTGATCGTCTCGAACTGCGCGGCGTCGTCGAGGAGCCCGGCGCCTTTCTTGATCGCGCGCTCGAGCGTGTCACGCGTCATCGAGGCCTTGCGCGCGGCGTCGACCGCCATGCGCAGCCGTGGGTTCATCGTTGGGTCCGCGCCGCTCCGCGCCGCGACCATGATTTCCTTCGCCAGCTTGGTGAAGAGCTTGCCCTTCGCCGCTGCCGCTTCCGTCCGACCCTTCAGCTTCCATTGCGCGCCCATGGGCCCGCCTCGTACCGCATCTTCGCGCCACTGTGGAGAGGGGACGTGCGCTTGCGCGGTCTTTCCCGCGGATGCGGCGTCAGCCGCCCCAGCGGCCCATCGCGCCGAGGTCGTGCACGGTGAAGCCTGCGCTCGCGAGGAGCTCCGCCGCGCGCGCGGACCGGAAGCCGGACGCGTCGCATTCGGTCACACCGTCGAGGCGCTCCGCTGCGCGCGCGGACCGGACGCTGGGCGGCCGCGGTGCCGCGACCACGCCATGCCGAGCGCGCTGCCCGGGGGCTGCGGGGAGTCGGTCACTTCTTGATGCCGAACATCTCGCGGATCGACTCCCCGAGCGGCTTCGACTGCGCGCCGCCCGCGCACGCGCAGCGCTGCGCCGCGGGGACGCCCGCGAGCACCTGCTCGACGTGGGCGCCGCAACCGCGCCAGCCTGCCTTGCCACACTTCGCACACGTCACTGCCTGACACATGGTCGTCCTCGTTTCGTCGGGGGTGGGGATCGGGTCTAGGGGGTCGGCCGCGGGGCCGGGAGGCGGGCGCGGCGCACGGCGTTCGCCGCCAGCCCGACCGCGAAGGCGAGCAGGGCTGCAGCGGCGGCCCAGGGCAGCATGATGCCGCGCGCGACACCGAGGGTTTCGGGGATCTGCTGGCCGAGGATGAAGACGGCCATCGCGATCACGAAGACGCCGAAGCCGCGGCGCAGCGTGTCCGGGGCGATGCGGCCCGCGAACCGGCTCCCGAGGAGGCTGCCGACCACGGCGGCCCCGGTGACGAGCGCCGCGAGGCGCGCGTCGATGGGCGTCGTGCCGAGGTGCCCCGCGAAGCCCGCGAGCGCGTTCATCGCGACGACGACCAGC
Organism: Polyangiales bacterium; assembly: GCA_964202905.1. Taxonomy (GTDB): domain Bacteria; phylum Myxococcota_A; class Polyangia; order Polyangiales; family JADJQN01; genus CAIUAC01. The sequence continues at coordinate 215,631 of CAXNJO010000005.1, read as the reverse complement.
GACGTCCCGACCGCCGCGCTCATCGGCAGGCCGCCGAGCAGCACGAGCGCGGGCACCACGAGGAAGCCGCCCCCCGCGCCCACGAGCCCCGTGACGACGCCGACGAGCAGGCCTTGCACGCCGAGCCACGCGCTGCGCCCGAGGGCGCTCCGCCCTGCGCGGGGCTGCGGCGCCGTGGTCTGCGCGCCGCCGCGCAGCATCGCGACGGCGGTCACGAGCATCACCACGCCGAAGAGCGTGAGCAGCAGCCCCGCGGGGATCAGCCGCGCGACGCGCCCGCCCCCGAAGGCGCCCGCCATGCCCGCGAGCCCGAAGAGCACGCCCGTCCGCCACCGGACGTGACCGGCGCGCGCATGCGGCACCAGCGCGGCGAGGCTCGTCGCCCCGACGACGAGCAGCGAGGTGGCGATCGCCTCGTGCGGCGGGAGCGCGAGCACGTAGACGAGCACCGTCACGGTCAGGATCGAGCCGCCGCCGCCGAGCAGGCCGAGCGCGACGCCCACGAGCACCGACAGCGCGACTCCGAGGATGAGCATGATGGGGACCTCCGCGCCGACCGTCGGCGACCTCGAGCGCTCCTTGAGCAGCGATCGTGCCAGCCGCGTTCGCCCCTGTTTTGACGGGCTCGCGGCGCAGGACGCGCGTCGCGTCCGGCCCGCATGTTTCAGCGCGGTGAAACGTGTTTCAGGGCCGCTTGTTTCAGCGTCGTGAAACGTGTTTCAGACCCGCGGTGGGCGCGTCGGCGCAGGCGCGGCCGCTCAACCGCACACGCCGGGCGCGGCCGGCTGCGCGGGCTCCGCAGACGCGGCGCCGCGGGCGGCGAGGCCCAGCTCGCTCCAGCGCGTCATGCCGCCGCGGAGCGACGCGACGCGCTTGAAGCCGAGCGCCTCGAGCGCGAGCGCGGCCTTCGCGGAGCGCCCCCCGGAGCGGCAGACGACGACGAGCGGCTGCGCGCGGTCCCACGTGGCCGCCGCCTCCTCGACGGTCGCGAGCGGCACGAGCTCCGCCCCCTCGATGTGCCCGAGCGGACCGACGTACTCGGCCGGCTCGCGGACGTCGACGAGGCGCGCGGCGGTCGGGTGGGCGGCCAGCCACTCGGGTGACAGCTCCGAGACGCCCGCGGCGGTGCGCTCGACCGGCGCCCAGCCGCGCTCGAGCGTGCGCTCCCCGTCCGCGCGCAGGCCGACGGGTACCCCGCACTGCAGGTTGGCCGGCACCGCGCGCTCGATCTGTTTGGGCTGCGCGAGCACGAGCGCCGCCATGATCGCGTCGAAGTCCTCCGCGCTGCGCCCGCCGCCGAGCCGCGGGTTGTGGCGCTTCTCCTCGCCGATCGTGGAGACCGTGCGGCCCTTGTAGTCGTGGCCCGGGTAGACGAGCGTGTCGTCGGGGAGCGTGAAGAGCTGCTCGTGCACCGAGCGGTGGAGCGTGCGCGCGTCGCCTTGCTGGAAGTCGGTGCGCCCGCTCCCGCGGATGAGCAGCGCATCGCCCGTGAAGGCGAGCGTGCGTGCGCCGTCCCGCGCGACGTAGCTGACGCAGCCGCTCGTGTGACCGGGCGTCTCGCGGACCTCGAGCGCGTAGCGGCCGAAGGGCACGAGATCGCCCTGTTTCACGAGGAGATCGGGGCGCCCGGTGCCCGCGCGCTCGCTGAGGACCGTGCGCGCGCCCGTCCGATCGCGCAGCGCGCCGGCGCCCGTGACGTGGTCGGCGTGCACGTGCGTGTCGACCGTGAAGCGCAGCGTCAGCGTGAGCTCGCCGAGCAGCGTGAGGTCGCGCTCGACCTGCTCGAGCACGGGGTCGATGAGCACGGCCTCGCGGGTGGACTCGTCGGCGAGCAGGTAGGTCCAGGTGGAGGTCTCGGCGTCGAAGAGTTGGCGGAACAGCATGGGGGTCTCCTCCGCGGGGCCGGTGTGGGGCGCCCCGCCGCAGCGTCGCGCTGCAGGTACGCACTGAGCAAGCGTGGTGCCAGCGGCAGTGGCGCCCGTTCGCGCGTGCCTCCGCGCGTGCGGAGCCACGTCGGGACGCGCGGTCGTGAAACGATGTTTCAACGTGTGAAACGAAACTGGCGTCGGTTGAGCGCGGTGAGGCGCGGCGCCGGAGGCGGTGCTAGCGTCCGGCCGACCCCGAGGAGGACCCATGACCCGCTATGCAGAAGAGGGCGCGCACGAGCCCAAGGACACCGGCAGCCCGCGCCTCGAGAGCGAGCTGCTCGAGTCGCGCACGATCATCGTCGGCGAGGAGGTGAGCGACGTCCTCTACCGCAAGGTGGCCACGCAGCTCGCGATCCTCGAGCGCAAGGACGCCGCGCGCCCCATCACGGTGCTGGTCAACTCGCCGGGTGGCGCCGCGGACGTCGGCTTCGCGCTCTACGACCTCTTCCGCTTCTCCCCGGCGCCCATCCGCACGGTCGCCAACGGCCTGGTCGCATCCGCGGCCGTCCTCATCTTCCTCGGCGGCGCCGAGGGACAGCGCCTCGCGCTCCCGAACTCGCGCTTCCTCCTGCACCAGCCCTCGACGGTCACGCGCGGACAGTCGACGGACATCGACATCGCCGCGCGCCAGATCGTCGCGCTCAAGCGCCGCTACAACCAGATCGTCGCCGCCGCGACGGGCCGCGACCTCACGAAGGTCGAGAACGACTCCGACCGCGACTTCTGGCTCACGTCCGTCGAGGCGAAGGACTACGGCCTCGTGACCCGCATCATCGAGCGCCGGGCCGACCTCGGCTGAACCCGCCACCGTACGCGCCGCGGGCCCCGCGCCGGGGCCGCGTGCGGCGCCGCGGTCGATGTTGTCCTGCGCGTGTTGTCCACGGTGCCCTGCGCGCGGCGTTGGCGCGCCGCGAGTGCCGCCCGCGGCGGTCCGCGGAGTTCGCCCGTGGCGCTCCGAGCAGCCCGTCAGTGGCCCGCTGCCGCCTTGCCCACGAGCGACACCGTGAACGTCGTTCCCGCGCCCGGGGCGCTCTCGACGCCGATGTCCCCGCGGTGCTGGTGCACGATGTTGCGTACGATCGAGAGGCCGAGCCCCGTGCCCTTGCCCTCGCTCTTGGTGGTGTAGAACGGCTCGAAGATCCGATCGAGCAGCGCGCTCGGGATGCCGCCGCCGTTGTCGCGGACACGCACCGTCACGGGCCCGCCCGCGTGCTCCTGCGCCGTCTCGAGCACCAGCTTCCCCGCGCCCTCGGGCATCGCGTGGCAGGCGTTGGTGATGAGGTTGATGAACACCTGGTGGAGCTGCGATGGGACGGCCTGGAGCGTGGGCAGCGCGGGGGCGTAGTGCCGCTCGACGTGCACGCCGCGCTCGGTGATGAGGTGCTCGCAGAAGACGACCGATTGTTCGAGCAGCGTCTCGATCGATACCTCGCGCGGCTCCTCCGCGCTCGGCCGCGCGTAGGTGACGAGGTCACGCGTGAAGTTGAGGATGCGCTGCGCGGCTTCGAGGATGCGGCCGAGGCGCTCGCTGTCCGTCGGGTCGCCCTCGGTCCGCTGGTTCTTGCGGAGCAGGTGCTCGGCGTAGACCGTGATGCTCGTGAGCGGGTTGTTCAGCTCGTGCACGACGCCCGCCGCGAGCTGGCCGAGCGTGGCGAGTTTTTCGGCCTGGATGATCTGGTGCTCGAGCTCGCGCACCTCCGTGAGGTCGCGGCCGACGGCGACCACGCCCTCGACCTCGCCGTCCGCGCTGAGGATCGACGCGACGTTCACCGAGAGCCGCACGAAGCCCGACGTCGCGCGCGGGATGGAGAGCTCGAGGTTCGAGGTGGCCTCGCCGCGCAGCGCCGCGGCGTGCACGGGGAGCAGGCGGCGACGCTCGGCCTCGGGCAGCTGCTCGAGGAAGTCGCGCCCGAGCAGCGACTCGCGCGTGTAGCCCGTCAGCGCGAGGAACGCGCGGTTCACGACGCCGACCGTGCGGTCGGGCGTGAGCACGACGATGGGCGCGTTGGCGCTCTCGAGCAGCTTGGCGAGGTAGTCCCGGAGGTACGCCGACTCGCGGTAAAGTTGGGCGTTGCGCAGCGTCGCGGCGAGCTGGAGCACGAGCGGCACGACGCTCGTCGCGTCGCGCGCGGGGGGCGCGACGCCGGGCGTGTATTCGACCGCGAGCACGCCGAAGAAGCGCGGCCCGTCGACGACCGGCACGTCGAAGCCCGCGGCGTCCGCATGGAAGAGCGGGACGTAGGCCTCGCTCCGCGTGACGCCGGGCAGCGGCAGCTCGAGCGCGTGCCGGACGAGCGCGTCGCGCGAGACACGGAGCGGCTCGCGCGTCTCGGGGCGCAGCCGGCCGGTGGCGTACACGACGCGCAGCGCGCCCGTGTCGGGCGCGACGAGGCGCACGCAGAAGCGGCGTCCGGGCAGGAGTTGGCACAGCGCCGCGACGTAGCCGTGCACGATCTGCTCGTCCTGCTGCTCGACGAAGCGCGTGCGGCTCAGCTCGAGCACCGTCGCGAGCGTGCGCTCCGGCGTGGGCACGAGGAGCGTCTCGTCGCGGCTCGGGACGACGTCGCTCACGCGCGACACGCGGGCGAGCGCGTCGACGTCGTCGAGCGGAGACCCGCGCAGGGGCGTCTCCTCGCCGGCGCCGCTCCCGCCGCGATCGCGCGTGCTCATGTGCCGCCCCCTTCCTTGGGGGGGAGGGGGGGGGTGGATGGGTCCGTACCGCCGACCTCATCGGGGGCCACCTCGCGACCCGGGGAGCTGGGGCGCTTGAACACGGCCGAGGGCGCGCGCGGCGCTGGCTCGTGCGCGGGCGGCGGGGACTGGCTCGGCCGCGCAAAGCCCCCAGGCGGGAGCTGACTCGCGCGGGACGCGCCCTCGACGGGGAAGGCGCCCGCGCCCCCCTCGAGGCCGAGCGGCGCCGGGCGTCGCAGGCCGCTCGGCGGCGACTGGCTCGGCCGCGGGAAGCCGCCCGGCGGCAACTGGCTGCGCCGCGGGAGGTCGTCCGTCGGCGTCGCGCTCGGCCGCGGCAGCGACTCGAGGGGCGGCTGGCTGGGCCGCGCGGGGGCGGGCGCCGGGGGCCACGAGGAGGTGAGGCGGCCCGGCTCGCTCTCGCGTGTGTCGCCGACGGCCTTGTCGAGATCGAGGATGCGCTGCGCGCCGACGTACGACTTCGTCTCGTACTTCGTGATCTTGCCGATCTTGCGGACGATGTCCTTCATCCGCTCGGCTTCGCCGACGACGGTGCGCGCGTAGTGCTGCTCGCTGCCGCCCTGCGGGAGTTTGCGGACGAGCATGTCCGCGTAGGCCATCACGCACTGCAGCGGCTGGTTCAGCTCGTGCGCGGCGGTGCCCGCGAGTTCCGCGATGAGCGCCTGTTTCTCGGTGACGGCGAGCTTCTCCTGCGCCTGCGCGAGGCGCTCCTCCGCGCGGAGTTTGTCGCGCAGATCCGTGAAGATGCCGAAGGTCGCGACGGCCTCGGCGCCGTCGTAGACGATCGCGGCCGAGAGCGAGATGGGGATGATCGCGCCCGCCGCGTCGACCGCGTCGCAGCGCAGGCTCGTGAGGCGCCCGACGCCGCCGTGCTGCGGCGCGCGGAGCAGGCGCATGACCTCGTGCGCGCCGCCCTTGGGGTAGAGCCGCGCGACGCTCATCGTGCCGACGACGTCGGCGGCGGCGTAGCCGTAGACGCGCTCGGCGCCCGTGTTGAACAGGAGGATCGTGCCCCGCATGTCGGCCGCGACGATCGGGTCGACCGAGGCGTCGATGAGCGACTCGAGGAACTCCTTCGTCTGCGTGAGCTCGGCGGCCGTCGCGCGCTCTTCGGTGACGTCGCGGAAGGAGAACAGCACCGCGCCTTCGCCGTCGATGAGGGGCGAGAAGCTGAAGTTCAGCGTGCGCTCGGCGCCGTCCTTGCGGCGCACGCGCAGGTCGACGCCGCGCGGGAACTCACCGCGCGCGAAGCCCGCCGAGAGCGCGCGCGCCCGGGCGACGTCGTCGGGGTGCACGATCTCGCGCAGCTTGTGCGCGAGCAGATCCTGCTCCTCGTAGCCGACGAGCTCGAAGGCGCGCGGGTTGCCGAAGAGCAGACGCCCCTCGGTGTCGAGCGCGGCGAGTCCATCGGCCGCCGATACGAAGTAGTCCGCGTAGCGCTTGAGCGCGCGGCTCCGCCGCTCGGCCTCGAAGCGCGCGAAGGTGACCTGCTGCGTCTCGTCCCGGAGCGACTGCATCACGCGCGCGTTGCGGAGCGCGACCGCGGTCGCGTTGGCCACGACCTGACAGAAGCCGACCTCGCGCGGCGTGAGCGGGCCGCGCGTCGAGGCCGCGCGCAGAAAGAGCACGCCCATGGCCTGCTCCTCCCAGACGATCGGCAGCAGCGAGAGCGACGCGAGGCCCGTGCGCGCCACGTCGTCGCGCACTCCGTCGAGCACGGGATGCGTCGCGACGTCCGGGATCGCGAGCGCCGCGCGCGTGCGCAAAACCTGCTGGATCTCGGGGTATTTCGCGAGATCGATGCGCAGATTCGCGAGCTGCTCGTCGTCGGAGGCCGCGACCACGTAGCCGACCTTGGCGTCCTCCGGCGCGAGCACGATGCTCACGCGGTCGACGCGCACGACGTCCGCGATGCGCCGCACGACCGTGAAGAGGATCTCGCGGAAGTCGAGCGACGAGGCGAGGGCCTGCGTGAGCTCGACCATCACCTGCGCGTCGTGCTCCTTGCGGCCGAGCTCCTCGAGGTGATGCCGATGCCGCAGGTGGCTCCGCACGCGTCCGAGCAGCTCCGCGCGGCGCAGCTCCGCGGGGCGCTGCGGCTTGCGCAGCACGTCGTCCGCGCCGCCGTCGAAGGCCCGCTCGACCTCGTCGTCTCCGTCGACGAGCACGACGAGCGTGAAGTCGCCCGCGGTCGCGTCCGCGGCGCCCGCCAGGGTTCGCAGGTCGACCGCTTCGTCGACGGGAAGGCCGCAGAGCACGAGCCCGGGGCGCGTCGCCGCGATCGCCGCGAGCGCGTGCGCGACGTCGGGGGCCTCGAGCGTGTCGAGCCCGGCCTCCCGCAACGCGCCCGCGAGCGCGCCGCGGTGGCCCGCGTCCTCGTCGACGATCAGGATCTGAGGCGCGGAGGTCATGCAGACGCGGCCGGAGCCGCGGCCACTCTACCAACACCCTGCGTCCCCGCCTAGCTTCGCGTCCGTCGCCGTGCGGCCGCGTCGCCGCGCGCGCGTGACGCCCGACCCCGCGCTGGCCGCGTGTCGCCCACGCTGGCCGCCCCGCGCCGACGCCCGTATAAAGCCGCGATGGAGCGGTGGCGCGCAGGGGAGAGCGAGCGGCGCTTGGCGTCGCGGGGCGCGCGCTGAGCGTCGATGCCCGTGCCCTCGCCCGCGGCGCCGATCGGCGTCTTCGACTCCGGACTCGGCGGCCTCACCGTCGCGCGGGCGCTGCGCGACGCGCTCCCCGGCGAGGATCTCGTCTACCTCGGCGACACCGCGCGCGTCCCCTACGGCACGCGCAGCGCCGCGACGGTGGTGCGGTACGCGCAGGGCTGCGGCCGACGCCTCGCCGAGCGCGGCGTGAAGCTCCTCGTCGTCGCCTGCAACACGGTGAGCGCGGTCGCCCTCGACGCCTTGCGCGTCGAGCTCGACATCCCCGTGCTCGGCGTGATCGAGCCGGGCGCGCGCGCGGGCGTCGCGGCCACGCGCAGCGGTCGCATCGGCGTGCTCGCCACGGCGGGCACGGTGCTCTCGGGCGCCTACCCGCGCGCCATCGCGGGCGAGAGCTCGCGCGTCGAGGTCTTCCAGCAGGCCGCGCCGCTGCTCGTCCCGCTCGTCGAGGAGGGCTGGCTCGAGGGCGAGGTGCCCGAGCTCGCCGTGCGCCGCTACCTCGCGCCGCTCGCGCGCCACGACATCGATGCGCTCGTGCTCGGGTGCACGCACTACCCGCTGCTCGCCGGCATCATCCGCGCGGAAGCGGAGCGCGCGGTGGGGCACCCGGTCGCCGTCGTCGACAGCGCGCAGGCGACGGCGCACGAGCTGCGGCTGCTGCTCGAGGCGCGTGGCCTCGCGCGTGGCCGCGAGCAGGGCGGCGACCTGCGCCTCCTCGTCACGGATCTGCCGGGGCGCTTCGCGGAGATGGCCTCGCGCTTCGTCGGCATCGACGTCGAGTCGCTGCCGGTCGAGGCGATCGATCTGTGAGTCGTCGCGGCGTTTGACCCCGCGCCGCGTCGCTCGCTACCGTCGGCCGGTGATCGCGCGTCTCCCTCCGCTCGCTCTCGTCGTGCGTCGCTCCGCTCGCCCTGCTGCTCGCGTCCGCGTGCGGGACCGAGGCGCCCGCTGATGCCGCCCGCCGCCTCCGCCTCCTCCGCCGGGCACGATCGCGCACACCTTCCCCGGCTTCGTGCTGAACCCCGGCGACAACGTCTACACGTGCCAGAGCTGGACCCTCGACAACGACGAAGAGCTCTGGATCAACACCGTCGAGATGACGACGCAGGGCGGCTTCCACCACGCGAACCTGCTCTTCGTCCCCGAGGACCAGTTCACGGGCCCCGACGGCATGTGGGATTGCAATGCGCGCGAGTACAGCGAGGTCGTCGCGGGTACGGCGGGCGGCGTGTTCTTCGCGATGAGCACGCAGTCGGAGACGGATCGGCAGGCGTTTCCCCCCGGCGCGGCGTTCCGCATCCCGCCGCGCTCGCGCATCCTCGGCGGCGTGCACCTGCTCAACATCACGAGCGAGCGCTTCACGACGGCGATGACGGTGCAGGCGGTGACGCTGCCCGAGGCCTCCGTGACGACGCCGCTCCAGGAGCTCTACATCTCGAACTCCGCGCTCGAGATCCCCGCGCGCACCGTCGGCGCGTTCAGCACCGACTGCAACGTCGCGACGAGCTACCGCAGCCGCGCGCGTCGCCCGATGGACTTCAACATCTACTACGTGCTCCCGCACTTTCACGAGATCGCGACGGGCTTCACGCTCGAACTCTCCGGCGGCACGCGTGACGGCGACGTCGTCTACGACTCGGGCGGCGGCGTCGGCGACCCGCTCGGCCTGACGATGACCGAGCCCTTCAACGTCGCGGGCGCGACGGGCTTCCGGCTCACGTGCACGTACGACAACGCCTCCGATGCGCCCGTGCTCTTCGGCCTCGATCGCGAGGATGAGATGTGCGTGATGCTCGCGTACACCGACGCGCCCGTGAAGGTGCTCGGCCAGACGAGCGGGACGAGCACGGCCGGCACGCCGGATGCCGACGGTACGGTGCCGTACAACGTCGACTGCCTCGGTCTCGCAGTCGCGCCCAACAACGATTGATTCGCTGCGCTCAGAATCCGATTCTCGGTGCAGAAGAATCGGATTCTTCGGTGACGTTGGAGTCCCTGCCTCGGCCCGCGCGACGGCGATGGGAGATGGTGCTCACTCGTCGCTAGAATATTGAAACTACAGATGTTTCAGTGGCTCACTCGACGCCGGCGAGCACCTTGAGGATGTCCTTGAGGAAGATGACCAGCAGGCCGATGAGCGAGGCGCCGGCGAGGATGCCCGAGGCGGCCGGCACGGTGAACGCCTCCGCGCCCTTCGCGTTCACGCGCGTGAAGACCCACGCGAGCGCGGCGCCGATCGCCATCGCGAGCGCGTCGTAGCCCGTGATGACCCACGCGATGCCCATCCCCGCGATGCTCGGCATGTAGCGGCGCACGCCCGCGGGGGCGAACATCTCGGTGAGCGCGAGCAGGATGCCGAGCAGCACGCCGAGCGCCGTCGCCGTCATCGCGAAGGGCGGCAGCGTCCGCTTGCTCACCGCGACGCGCGTCTCGTCCGCGCCGCCGGCGAAGGCGTGATCGAGCGACGCGACGTCGCCCCGCCGGGCCTCGATGCGATGCCAGACCTCGCGCCCCGGCAGCGAGGCGAGCACGTAGTCGCCGACCTGCGTGCCCGCGACGGGCTGCCCGAAGCGGAGCGCGGGCTTGCGCGTCACCGCGCGCTTGACCCCCGTCTCGCCGCGCTCGGTGCCGTCCGCGCCGCGGACGTGCGCGGCGAAGGGGGCGCCCTCCTGCTCCGCCGCCGGGAGCGTGGGCAGGTCGCGCGCGAGCACGAGCGCGCCGCGCAGCACCGACGCGATGCGGTAGTTGCCGGCGAAGGGGCCCGCGTCGACGACGAGCGTGTCGCCCGCGACGGTGCCCGGCGGCCGGCGCGTCACGCCCACGGCCTCGAGGTCCGCGGCGACCGCGACGCCCTCCCCGCGCTCCTTCTGTTCGACGCCGCGCGCGAGCAGATCCGCGACCACGGCCCAGGTCTGCGCGGCGGGCGCGGGGAGCTCCGCGGTGCCGATCTTGTCGGGCTGCGCGACGAGCAGGTAGGCCGGCACGCAGAAGACCGCGCCCGCGAGGATGCCGAACATCTGCGCGATGAACTGCCGCCGCGGCGAGCCGCCGAGCAGGTGTCCCGTCTTCAGGTCGGTGAGCAGATCCGCGGAGTGCGCGGCCGAGCCCGCGGTCACCGACGCGGTCATGAGGTTCGTCGCGTAGCTGCCGGGGTGCAGCGCCGCGAAGGTGAGCTGCGTGATCTTCCCGAGCGCGCCGATCGGCGTGACATCCGTCTCGCCCGTCGCGCGGCAGGCCACGATCGAGAGCAGGAACGACATCGCCACCGCGAGCACGCTCATCCACACGGGGATGTCGAAGATCGCGTACCCCGCGATGCAGACGTAGATCGTCGCGCCGAGCATGCCCCAGAGGAACCACGCGGGCGGCACCTCCACGGCGGCGATCCCGCTCGGCCCGCTGCCCGTCTTCGCGAGCTTGCCGAGCGAGCCGAAGGCCTGGAGCACCGTCCGCCACTTGAAGGCGAACTGCACGAGGCTCGCCGCGAGCGCGGCCATCACGCCCGGCCACACCGACCACGCGAGCACCGATCGGTACGTGAGGCCCGGCTGGTCGGGGACGACGACGACGATGCCGCTCTCCGCGAGCCACGGCACGAGCCCGAGGTAGAGCACGAGCGAGCCGAACGCGAGCGAGAACGCGACGCGCACACCGATGAGCGCGCCCGCCGCGTAGAGCAGCGGCGAGGTCGGCAGCGCGAGCGTGTACGAGAGCAAGCTCTTGCCCGCGAGCGCGCCAGGCAGGTGCAGGTGCTCACCCCAGGTGAGCGGGTTCTTGAAGAGCACCTCGCCCGTGCGGCGCGTGATCGCGCCGACCTGCGCGGGGATCTCGACGAGCGCCGCGAACACGCCCGCGAGCAGCAGCGCGCGCGCCTTCTTCACGGCCTCGCCCGCGCTCTCGCCCATCGAGCGGATCGTCTCGGCGCACGCGATGCCGCTCGGGAAGGGGAGGCGGTCGATGTCGATCATCTGCCGCCGCATCGGGATGGCCATGAACACGCCGACGACCGACACGCCGAACATCCACACCGAGAGCTCCCACCACGTCAGCACGCGCTGCTGCGTGAGGAAGAGCGCCGGGATCGCGGAGACCATGCCCGCGGACGAGAAGTAGCCGGCGGCCGAGGCCGTGCTCGCGACGGTGTTGTTCTCGAGCTGCGAGAGCCCGCGGCGCGTGAGGCGCAGCGACTCGGCGAGCTTGAACGACGCGAAGGCGAGGATGGTCGAGGTGATCGCCATCCCGAGGCTCCAGCCGATCTTCATGCCGATGTAGAGGTTCGACACGGACATCACGCCGCCGAGCAGCATCCCGGCGATCACCGCGCGGGCCGTGAGCTGCGGCTCGTCCGGCTTGTAGACGTGCGCGAGCCAGTAGGCGTCGTGCGCCTCTTGCGGGGCGTCGGGCGCGGGGCGCTCGGGGGCGCCCGCGGGGGCGGCGGACTCGGCGGAGGAAGAGGAGGCCATGGGGGCGACTCGTAACGCGAACGGCCCGCGCATGGCAACGCGGACCTCGCGCTGCCGCGACCGTCGGCGCCCCGCGGTCGAAGAACGCGTCCCGCGTGGCGTCCCGTGTGTATCCTCGCGCCCCATGAGCATCGCGAAGGGCAGGGCGCCGCGCGTCGGGGACGTGGCGGCGAAGCAGTCGAAGCAGGCGAAGCGCGCGGGGGCCGTGGACGACGCCGCGAAGAAACCGAAGCGCGCCGCGTCCGTGGACGTCGAGGCGAAGCCGGCGAAGCGTGGCGCGTCGCGTCACGCGGACGACGCGACACCCTCTTTGGTGATGGCCAAAGGCCCGCGAACCCTCGCGCTCGACATCGGTGGGACGGGGCTCAAGGGCATGGTGCTCGATCACGACGGCAAGCCGCTCAACGAGCGCGTCCGCGTCGACACGCCGCGCCCCGCGACGCCGCGCGCCCTGCTCGCCGCGCTCGCGCAGGTGGTCAAGGTGCAGCCCCACTTCGACCGCGTGTCGGTGGGCTTCCCGGGCGTCGTGATGGACGGGATCGTGCACACCGCGCCGAACCTCGACCCGAGCTGGGCGAACGTCGACGTCGACGCCGCCGTCACCAAGCTCACGCTGAAGCCCTCGCGCGTGCTCAACGACGCCGCGATCCAGGGCTTCGGCGCGATCGAGGGGCACGGCGTCGAGCTCTGCCTGACGCTCGGCACGGGCGTCGGCTCGTCGCTCTTCATCGACGGAATCCTCGTGCCGAACCTCGAGTTCGGGCACCACCCCTTCCGCAAGGGCGCGACCTACGAGGAGTACCTCGACAACGCGACCTTCGAGCGCCTCGGCAAGAAGAAGTGGTCGAAGCGCGTGCGCGAGGCGCTCGCGCAATTGCAGCCCATCTTCAATCCGCGCGTCATCTACCTCGGGGGCGGCAACGCGAAGCGCATCGTCGGCGAGCTCCCCGCGAACGTGCGGCTCGTCTCGAACGACGCGGGGATCCTCGGCGGCATCGCGCTCTGGCGCTGACCCCACCACGCGCCACGGTCAGCCCGCGCGCGTCGATGTCGGCGCGCGGGCGTGTCGCGGTCCGCGTGCCTGCCGTGACGAGCGCGCGGGCGCCCGATCAGCGAGCCAGGGCCGCGGTGAGCGCGTCGCGGACCTCGGCGTCCTGCTCGACGCGCAGGCGCGCGCGCAGGGCGGTGCGGGTGGCCGGCGTGCCGATGCGCACGGCCGCGCGCACCGCGCCCATCCGCACCGTCACCGCGGGATGCGCGAGCCACGGCTGCACCTCGGCCCACGCGTCCGCGCCGAAGGCCCGCGCGAGCGCGTCGACGGCCGTGCGCAGGAAGAGGTCGCTCTGCCCGGGCGTCACGAGCACCGCGTGCAGAAAGGTGCGCGTCGCGGCCGACGGGTAGTACGCGGCCGCCGCGATCGCGCGCTGACGCACGAAGGGCGCCTCCTGCGGCGCGTCGTAGAGCGCGATCAGCACCGCCAGCGTCTCGGGGCCGAGCGCGCGCCAGGTGGCCTCCGCGGGGCCGCCCTCGTAGCCGCTCAAGAGCTCGCGGACGTGGCCCGCATCGGGCGGCGCGGCGTGCGCTGCCCCCGGCGCGAGGAGCGCGGCGGCGAGCGCGCTCGCGGCACAGAGGGACGAGAGCCCGCGCAGCGCGGCGCGGTGGGCGGGCGGAGGCGTCCAACAAATACGGGGCATCGCGCGACGGTAGCACGCGGCCGTGCGCGCCCCGCGGCTGCCCCGGGCCACGCGCGTGCGCAAGCCATGCCGCAGTGCAGCATCGGGCGCGCGCCGCTGCTAGCATCCCGCGCTCATGCTCCTCCGCTCCGAGACCGTCGAGCAGACCATCGACGGCGACCAGCGCGCGGTCTTCGCGAAGGACGTCCTCATGATCCCCGGCGAGCACCCGCTCGGGATGGTGCGCAAGCGCCTCCACGGCCTCGCGGAGACGCGCGGCGCGGTCATGCTCATCCACGGCTTCGGGCAGAACCGCTACACGTGGCACAACATCCACCGCAGCTTCTCCGCCTACCTCGCGGCCGATGGCTGGGACGTCTTCAACGTCGATCTGCGCGGTCACGGGCGCTCGCGGCGCTTCGGCGCGCGCCGCCCGCGGCTGCTCGACGACTACATCCAGCAGGACCTCCCCGCCTTCGTCACCGAGGCCCTCGCGGTGTCCGGCCAGGACAAGCTCTTCCTCGTGGGCCACTCGATGGGCGGGCTCATCGCCTACAGCGTCGCGGGCACGCTGCTGCGCGACCGCGTGCGCGGCGTCGTGACGCTCGGCTCGCCGTATCGCTTCGGGCTCGGCAGCCGCACGCTGCTCGCGGTCTCGGCGCTCGCGAGCGCGGTGCGCTTCACCGGCCTCGTCGACGAGAACCCCGCCGTGCCGCTGCGCTTTCTCGGCAAGCACCTGCGCAAGCGCGCGGCGCTCTGGGATTTGAAGGCCCTGCCGATGCCGATCCGCCCGTGGTCGCCCGGCTCGACGGAGCGCGCGGTGCTCGACGACTACCTCGCGCGCGCCTTCGATCACACGAGCCTCTCGGTCGCGCTCGACATCGTGCGCGCCGGGCAGGAGGCGGCCCTGAAGAGCCTCGACGGTCAGACGGACTACGGGGTCGCGTTCGAGATGCTGCAGCGCCCGCTGCTCGTCGTCGCCGGGACGCACGATCTGCTCGCGCCGCCCGAGAGCGTGCGCCCGGCCTACGACAACAGCCGCTCGCGCGACAAGACGTACCGCGAGTTTCCCCTCGGCCACGTCGACCTCGTGATCGGTCGCGCCGCCCCGCTCACGGTCTGGCCGCTCGTGAGAGACTGGATGGACCGCCGATGAACGAGCCCACCCCTCCGCCCCACGCGATCGTGCCCGCGCAACTCGGGCGGGACCTCGCGCAGACCGCCGCCGGCAAGGCCGTCGAGCGCCTGCTCCCCGAGGCGACGCCGCAGCAGCGGCAGGCCGTCGCCACGCTCGTCGCGCCGTGGGCCGAGAAGCTCGTGCGCACTCTCGACGACGTCGTGCGCGTGCCGGGCACGAACCTCGGCATCGGGCTCGACGCGGTGCTCGGCTTCTTCTTCCCCGCGGCGGGCGACGTCGTCACGGGCCTCGGCTCGATCGCGCTCCTGCTCCTCGCGCTCGAGCACAAGGTGCCGACGGTGGCGATCGGGCGGATGCTCATGAACATCGGCGTCGACACGCTCGCGGGGAGCGTCCCGATCGCGGGCGACGTGTTCGACATCTTCTGGAAGTCGAACCGCCGCAACCTCGAGATCATCCAGAAATACAAAGAAAACCCAAAGGAAAAGCCGCATCCGGGCGACTACGCGCTCGTCGGGCTCGGCATCCTGCTCGCCGTCGCCAGCGTCGTGGTGCCGCTGGTCGTGCTGTTGTTCTTCGGCGCTTCGTTGTTCGCGCTCCTCGGCAGCCTCGTCTCCCTGCTCTTCGGCGGGGGCGCGGGCGGTCACTGAGCGCGACGCCGGGCTCCGCCAACTCGAAAGGGATCGCGACGTGGACCTCAAGCGCTTCTTCCAGACCCAAGGCATGAAGGTGATGCAGGACCCGCGCTTCATGAAGCTCGTGCAGGACGAGCGCGTCATGAAGACCGTCATGAAGGGCTTCCAGCTCAAGCAGCAGGCGCAGGAGCAGTTCGACGCGCGCGTCGAGACCCTCGCGAAGCAGCTCAACCTCGCCACGAAGGCGGAGCTCCGCGATCTCAAGCGCGCGCTGCGCAAGATGGAGCAGGAGCTCGAGAAGGAGCGCGCGAAGAACAAGGCCACCGAGGCCTCGAAGGGCTGAGCGGTGCGCGCGTCCGTCGGGGCGGTTTCGCGGGCGCTCGCTGCGTCCGCCGTGCTCAGAGTCGCGGCGTGCGGGGCCGCGGCGTGCGGGGGCGCGGCGCCCGTCGTGGGGGGCGCAGGCACGGACGACGTCCCCGCCGACGCGCGCGGGACCGGCGGCGCGGAGGCGACACCCTCGGGCGGCGAGGCGCCCGAGGGCGGTGCGCGCGCGGAAGGGGCCGAGGCGGACGCGTCGGGCAGCGGGTCGGGGGCCGAGCCTGGCGTGTCGGCGGCGGACGATCCCGCGCTTTCGCGGGCCCGCGCGCTCTTCGCCGAGGGCCTCGCGGCGTACCAGGCGGGGCGGCTCGACGAGGCGCGCGCGCGGCTCGACGACGCGTACCGGCTGCGTCCCTCCGCGGAGCTCGCCTTCAACGTCGCGCGGGTGTGCGAGCGCATGGGCGAGGCGGAGCAGGGCATCGCGTACTTCCAGCTCTACCTGCGCGACGGGGCGCCCGGCGAGGGCGAGCGCGCCGACGTCGCGCGGCGCATCGCGGGGCTCGAGGCGTTGCGCGCGCGACAACGCGACCAGATCTTCGCCGCCCCGGCCTCGACCGACGAGCTCACCGCCGAGGCGCGCACGTTCTTCCTGCGCGGCGTCGCGATGTTCCAGCGGCGCGCGTTCGAGGCCGCGATGCAGGCGTTCACGGCCGCCTACGGCTTCGCGCGGCTGCCCGAGGTCGTCTACAACCTCGCGATCACCGCGGAGAAGCTCGACCGCGCGCAGGAGGCGATCGACTACTACCGCGAGTTCCTCCGCGCGCGCCCCGAGGACCCGAGCCGCGCCACGATCGAGGCGCGCGTGCGCGCCCTGCGCGGCGGGCGCTGACGTCGCCGATCTGCGCGGACTACGCGGCCTCCACGCGCGACGAACTGGCCCGCGGATCGGCCTGCGTCGCGGGTGCGCGCGGGGCGCCGCGGATCACGCGGATCGCCTTGCGCGCGCGGCCCCGTGGGGCACCGCGCAGCCTTGACGCCCGCGCCGGGCCGGTGCTAGTTCCGTCGCGCTGAATCGCCATTCAGTGACCCCCACGGAGGACCGACCATGCCCGACGCCAAGACCGACTTCACGACCAACATCCCCGCCAAGATCAGCGCGAACCCCGACAAGGCGAAGGCCATCGGCGCGACGTTCCTCTTCAAGATCAGCGGCGACGACGGCGGGACGTGGTTCGTCGATCTCAAGGAGAACGTGGGCGTGACCGTGGGCGAGGGTGGGGCTGCGGACTGCACGCTCGAGCTCACCGACGCCGACTGGAAGACGATGAGCGAGAACCCCGGCGCGGCGATGCAGCTCTACTTCCAGGGCAAGCTGAAGGTCTCGGGCAACGCGATGCTCGCGACCAAGCTCCAGCAGATCCTCGCTTGAGCGACGTCGCTGCCGGCGCCCCCGACGCGCGCGGCGCAGGCGGCCCCGGTGCTGACCCGCGCCCGCTCGCGGGGATCCGGGTCCTCGATCTCTCGCGGCTCCTGCCCGGCCCCCTCGCGACGAGCATGCTCGCGGAGCTGGGGGCGCAGGTCGACAAGATCGAGGACCCCGGCGGCGGCGACTACCTCCGGCTCATGCCGCCACAGATCGGCGGCATGAACGCGGTGTTCCACGCGCTCAACCGCGGCAAGCGCAGCGTCGTCCTCGACTTGAAGCAGCCCGCGGCGCGGGCCGCGCTCCTGCGCCTCGCGGACCGCTACGACGTGGTCGTCGAGAGCTTCCGCCCGGGGGTGCTCGATCGGCTCGGGCTCGGTCACGCCGCGCTCTCCGCGGCCAACCCGCGCCTCGTCTTCTGCGCGATCACGGGCTACGGGCAGACGGGCCCGCTCGCGCAGCGCGCGGGGCACGACGTCGATTACCTCGCGCGCGCCGGCGTGCTCGGCATGACGGGCCCCGAGGGCGCGGCGCCGCAGCTGCCCGGGATGCAGGTCGCGGACGTCGGAGGCGGCGCGCTCTTCGCGGTCGCGGGCATCCTCGCGGCGCTGATGGCGCGCGGCGTGACGGGGCGCGGGCGCTTCGTCGACGTGAGCATGTGCGAGGGCGCGCTCTCGTTCGGGTTGTTCGGGATGATGTCGCGCTTCGGCGGGATGGGCGCCGTCGCGGGCGCGGACGTCCTCGGCGGCGGCATCGCGCCGTACAACACCTACCGCACGCGCGACGGCCGGGCCGTGGCGCTCGGCGCGCTCGAGCCGAAGTTCTGGGGCACGTTCTGCCGGGGCGTCGGCCTGCCCTTCGACCTCGAGGCGCTCGCGCCCGGGCCGCATCAGGCGGAGTGCAAGCGCAAGGTCGCCGAGATCATCGCGTCGCGGACGCGCGCGGAGTGGGCCGAGTTCGCCGAGGCGCACGACTGCTGCCTCGAGCCCGTGCTCGACCCCGAGGAGCTCCCCGACGACCCGCAGCACCGCGCCCGCGGCGTCTTCTCGCGCGTGACCCTCGCGGACGGCGCGACGCTCGACGTGCCGCGCACGCCGCTCGGCGCGGGCTCCGCGCCGGGACCGGACGCCGAGGCCCCGCGTCACGGCGCGCACACGCGCGAGGTGCTGCGCGAAGCCGGCTTCGAAGACACCGAGATCGCCGCGCTCGGCGCGTAGTGGTTGAACCACTGCGCGGGTCCCGCAGGCGGAGCGTGCAGGCGGGTCGTGCGTGGAGGCAGAGCGACTCACGCCGCGTCGGGCGCGAGGTCGGCGAGCGAGCGCGCGAAGACCCACACGCGCAGGCCGCTCGACGCGATCACGGACTCGTCCACGATCTTGAAGCCCGCGTGCCGGTAGAACGCGACGTTCTTCGGCTGCTCGGTGCGCAGCACGCACGTCTCGCCGTGCGCGCGCATCGCCGTGAGCGCCGCGCGGAGCAGGCGCCCGCCGTGTCCGCGACCGGCGACCGCGGGCTCGACGCCGAGCGTCGCGAGGTAGACGGAGCGCGGGCCGAGGAAGGGTCGTACGCGATCGAGCGCGGCCGCGTCGTGCGTCGCGAGGCGCCACCACACGGCGGGCGGCGTCGCGAGCGCCACGCGCCAGACGCCGTGCACGAGGCCGTCGAGCACGCCGATGTCGAGGTGCGCGGGCGACGTCCACTCCGCGACACCGACGCCCGGCTCGTGGAGCACGCCGCCGTGCTTCGCGCCCTGCGCGATCACGGCCTCGAAGACCGCGCCCATCGTGCGGGGCCGACGCGCGCCGTCGGGCTCCGCCCAGCGGATGAAGGGGTCGGCGTGGAAGGCCCGCGCGAGGAGCTGCGCGGCGCGCGTCGACGACGCCGTCTCCCGTTCCGCCGCGAGCGCGTCGCCCCGGTCCGGCGCGCGCATCGCGCTCAGCCTTCCTGCTCCAGGTCCTCGGCGAGGTAGCTGAGGATCACTTCGTCGAGCGAGCGCTCCGTGAGCAGATCGCCCCCGAATGCGGGCGCGCCGTGCGCGTCGTCGGGCGGCGGGGCTCACGCGCTCGGCCCGGACCGCCGGGCGCGTCGACTGGTAGCGCCCCGCAGCGACGGGCGGCTCACCACCGACGAGCGGTGCGGGCACCGTGCCCCCGAGGGCGGCCGCGGCGCGCTCGAGCGCATCGAGGTCCCGTGCGGTCGGCGCGGCGCCGCCGATGGCCGCCGCGGCGCGCTCGAGTGCCTCGAGGTCGCGGCCACCGCGCTGGGCGTGCATCCCTGCCTCACGCGCTGCTGCCTCGTGCGGCGTTGCTTCATGCGGCGCTGACGCGAGCGGCCTTGTCCCATGCGGTGCCGTGTCGCGTGGCGCGGCCTCCTGCGTCACGGCCGCGTGCAGGGCGGAGGGGCTCGGCGGCCACGCGCCTGCCGTCGGGGCGCGGGTGTTGCCGCTCGCGGTCGTCGCGGCCCAGGGGGGAGGGGGCACGCTCGCGACGGACGGTTCGAGGTCGCGGTCGTAGACGCCGTCGCGCAGCGCGATGAAGAGCGCCTTGTGCTGCTCCTGCATCAGCCGCTTGACGATCGCCGCGTAGCCCTCGTCGCCGACGTGCTGCGCGTAATCGGTCTTCCGCGAGGCGACGATGCGGCCGCCATCCGCGAAGAGGTGCGTGATGACGTGCGGGTGAGCGAGGCCCGAGTCCTCGGTCTGGATGTGATACACGCGCCCCTTGTGACGGACGTTCGTGTTGTATCCGAGCAGGGGTGAGGGGCCCTTGGCCATCTTCGCGTGCCGGCGGCGAAGTTAGCACGGCCCCGCCACGCTCCGCGAGTTCCCTTCGCGCGCTCGGCCGCCGGTGGCGACCCGACTGGCCGCGTGCGTCCTGGTCGCTGGCGGCGCGAGTGGCCGGCTGCGGCGGCGGGGGCCCGGGCCGCCTCGTGCTTTCCCGCGGTGCGCGCGCGACGAAGAGAGCGCGCGAGCGCGGCACGGGGCCTGCTATCGTCCGCCCCCATGTCGTCCTCCCGGCTCACTTCGACGTCCGCCCTGCTCGCTTCCCTCGCGCTCGCCGTTCCCGCGGCCACGGCGCACGCAGACCGCTGCGTCGCGCCCCAGGTCCTGCTCGTCGTCGACAAGTCGTCGAGCATGCTGGGCACGCTCCCCGGCGGCGGCACCAAGTGGTCGGCCGCGACGATGGCCATCGGCGAGATCGCCACGGCCTACGCCGACCAGATCGACTTCGGCCTGCAGGTCTTCCCGTTCCCCGATCGCTGTGAGCCCGGGCGCATCTCGATCGACGTCGGCGCGAACCCCGCGGCCACGATCGTCGGCGGCCTCGGCACGCCGCCCCCGAGCGCGGGCAATTTCACGCCGATGGCGCAGACGCTGGACGTCATCGGCGGCTACGCGCGCTTGCAGGACGCGACGCGCACCAACCACGTCATCCTCGTGACCGACGGCTGGCAGTGGTGCAGCCCCTACGACCCGAGCACGCGTTTCTCCCCGGTCGACTCCGTCACGCGCCTGCGCGCGCTCGGCCTCACGGTGCACATCGTCGGCTTCGGCGCCTCGGTCGACCCGCTCACGCTCAACCGCGCCGCGGTCGCGGCGGGCACGGAGCTCCCGGGCTGCGACGTGACCCTCAGCGATCCGGCGGCAGCGAACCACTGCTACGCGCAGGCCAACGACCTCGCGGAGCTGCGCCTCGCGCTCGCGGACATCGGCCGCTCGATCAGCGAGGAGGTCTGCGACGGCTTCGACAACGACTGCGATGGGCAGGTCGACGAGGGCTATGACGTCGACGGCGACGGCTACTCGCTCTGCGGCTGGAACCCCGCGACGCCGGGCCTCCTCGAGGGCGGCCGCGTCGACTGCGACGACACCGCGGCGGCCGTGAACCCCGGCGCGATGGAGGTCTGCAACGGGATCGACGACGACTGCGACGGCGAGGTCGACCCGGGCTGCGAGTGCACGGACGGCGCGTCGCGGCCCTGTGGCATGGACGTGGGCGGATGCGCCGTGGGCACGCAGTCGTGCACCGGCGGCGCGTGGGGCGCGTGCGTGGGCGGCGTGATGGCGCGCGGGGAGACCTGCAACGCCACCGACGACGATTGCAACGGCGCCGTGGACGACGGGGCCATCTGCCCGGGCGGCTTCCTCTGCGTGGACGGCGGCTGCGTGCCGCCCGACTCGCCCGCGCCTCCCGGCGGCGATGAGCCGCCCGCCGAGGACGAGCCGACGCCGCCCGCGCGCGGGGTGCCGCCGAGCAACGAGGGCGGCTGCGCATGCACGGCGGTCGGCGGCCCGGGCGGCGCGCCGGGCGGCCTCGCGGGGGCGCTCGCCGGGTTGATGGCGCTCGTCGCCTTCGCGCGCGCTGCGGGTCGGCGTCCGCGCCGCTGAGCGACCTCGCCGATCGGGCGAAGGACGGGCCTCGGCGAATCACGGGAACCGGCGGTGCGCTCTGCGGGCGGGCGCGCCGCGGTGGACGCGGGCGGCGGCTTGCAGGCGCGTCGCGGCCCGCACACGCTGCGCCCCGGTGGGGACGCTGGTGTTTGCGACGGGCCCGCTGCGGGGCCATCGCGCCGTCGGGGAACGGTGCGCAGAGCTGGGTCGGTTGCTCGGGGCGCAGCTCGGGCTCGACGTGCGCGTGGAGCCGTGCGCGGACTACCCATCGCTCGAGGCGCGCGTGCGCGCAGGCACGGCGCAACTCGCCTGGATGCCGCCCGCGCTCGCGGTGCGCGCGCTCGACGAGGGTCTCGCGGTGCTGCTCGCGGAGGTGGTGCGGGGCACGGGGCCCCACTTCTTCGGTACGCTCTTCGTGCGCGCGGACTCGCCGTGGAAGCGCGTCGAGGACCTCCGGGGGACGCGCGTCGCATGGGTGGGGCCGGACTCGTGCAGCGGTTACCTGTTCCCGCGGCAGGCGCTCGTGCTGCGCGGGCTCGACCCAGGGCGCTTCTTCGGGTCCGAGATCTTCTGCGGGAGCCACGCGGAGGTCGTGCGCCGGGTCGCGGCGGGCGAGGTCGACGTCGGCGCGACCTTCTTCAACATGGACCTCACGCGTTCCGACAGCGGGGCGATGTCCGCGGGCTGGTACGACGCGAGCGACGTCGCGATGCGCCCGTTGATGACCACCGATCCCATCCCGAGCGATGTCCTCTGCGCCGCGCGCGACCTCGACCCGGCGCTGCGCACGCGCGCGCTCGCGGCGCTGCTCGGGGTCGCAGCCGACCCGCGCGGGCAGGCCGCGCTCCGGCTCCTCTTCGGCGCTGAGCGCCTCGCGCCCGCGGTCGAGGCGCCCTATGCCGCGGTGCGCGCGGCGATGCGCCGCTGAGGGCGAGTGGGCCTCGGACGCCGCCGTGCCGTGCGTCGCCGTGTGCGCGGCGGTGCGCCCCCGAGGGCGCGCTACATCACCGCGCCGGATGCCGTAAGCTGCTGGATTCGTTGGGCTTCTAGGTCTCTCGAAAGCGGGGTGCGCGTCCGGGCAGCGACGCGTCGCCGAGCTCGGCGGCGAGCGCCGTGAGCGCGCCGCGATCGGCGCCGCGCCAGGCGAGCGCGTCCACGTCTTCGGCGAGCGGGACGTCCTCGCGGAGCGTCGCGAGCGTGCGGTAGAGGCGGGCGTCTGCGCGGCGCGCGGCGAGCTCCGCAGCGAGGGCGGCGGATCCGCGCACGGCGACGCGCCAGGCGGTGTCGTCGTCGGGGATGGCGTCGACGTGGCCCCAGACCGCGAGCACCTTCGCGGCGCTCTTCTCGCCCCAGCGCGGGATGCCCGGGATGCCATCGGCCGTGTCGCCGACGAGGGCGAGCAGGTCCGGGATGCTGGACGGTGACACGCCGTACTTCGCGCGGACGCCGTCCTCGTCGAGCACGACGTCGCGCACGCGATCGCGCCGCACGACGCGCGCGCCCCGGATGCACTGCGCGAGGTCTTTGTCCGGCGAGCAGATCACGACGCGCTCGACCCGCGGATCGGCGACCGCGCGCGCCGCCATGGTCGCGAGCGCGTCGTCGGCTTCGAACTCGTGCATGGGCCACACGACGAAGCCGAGCGCCGCGCAGAGCGCCTCGACGATCGGGAACTGCGCATGCAGCGCCGGGTCGAGGCCGTCGCCCGTCTTGTAGCCCGCGAAGAGCGCGTTGCGGAACGACTCGATCTCGGTGTCGAAGGCGACGCCGACGTGCGTCACGTCCGGCTCGCGCAGCAGCGCGAGCAGCGAGCGCGCGACGCCGAGCGCGGCGCCCGCCTCGCGCGCGGGACCGCCACGCCGACGCGAGGAGGCGCCCGGCGCGTAGAAGTGCCGGAAGAGTTCGAAGGTGCCGTCGACGAGGTGGACGTGCATGCGCGGCCGAGCGTAGCGCGCTCGCCCGGCCGCGGACGCTTGACGCCCGCGCGGGCTCGTGGCGATCTTCGGCCCGTGAGCGAGACCGCCGTCCGCCCCGCGCCCGTCGAGGCGCCGAACCTGCCGGACGTCGCCGTGGCGTCCGGGGCCGCGCCGCACGCTGCGCGGTTTTCAGTGCCCGCCGTCGAGCCGCAGGACGCGCGCTTCGGGCTGCCGCGCGGCGGTTGGATCTCGCGCTTCGTGTGGCTCGTTCTCGCGCTTCTGCCCGGGACCGTGATCGCGACGGCCGCGGCGCTCACCCCGAACCCGCTCGGGCACGGCACGCATACGCAGCTCGGGCTGCCGCCGTGCGGCTTCCTCGTCGTGACGGGTTACCCCTGCCCCGGGTGCGGGCTCACGACGGCGTTCGCCAACATGGCGGACGGGCACGTCATCGACGCGGCGCGCGCCAACGCGTTCGGCGTGCTGCTCTTCCTCGTGTCCGCGACGACCGTGCCGCTCGCGTTGCTGGGGCTCGCGCGCGGCTGGGCGGTCGTGCCCGTGCTCGAGCGGCTGGCGGTCGAGCGCTGGGCGCTCGTGCTCGCGCTCGTGTCGCTGACCGTCTGGGTCACGCGCTGCGTCACGCTCTGGCTCTGGTGAGCGCCCGGCGGCGTGAGCCGTCGACCCGCGTTCGCGTCCGCGTCCGCGTCGGAGCGCGTTGACGCCGCGAGCCGGACTGCGGATCATGGCCGCACCGATGGCGAAGGCAGCGACGTTCGAGCGCACCCGTGGCGAGGGGCGGCCGCCGGGGAGCGTCGTCGCCGGGCGCTTCCGGGTCGAGGCGCTGATCGGCGAAGGCGGCATGGCGGCGGTCTACCGCGCGACCGACCTCGCGACCTCGCGCCCCGTCGCCTTGAAGATCCTGCGCGCGGACTTGTGCGCGATCCCGGAGGCCGCCTCCCGGTTCCGGCGCGAGGGGGAGCTGCTGCAGGCGCTCGTGCACCCGGGGATCGTGCGCGTCGAGACGTTCGGCGCGCTCGAGGACGACACGCTCTTTCTCGCCATGGAGCTGCTCACGGGCGAGACGCTCGGCGCACACATGCGTCGCTGCGGCGCGATGGAACCGGGCGATGTCGCGCCCCTGCTCGCCGGGGTCTGCGCGCCCCTCGCCGCGGCGCACGCGCGCGGCGTCGTGCACCGCGATCTCAAGCCGGAGAACATCTTCCTCGCCGGGGCGCCCGGTGATGGCGCGCCGACGGTGAAGCTCCTCGACTTCGGGATCTCCAAGGTCTTCGGCTCCGAGCGCCTCACGCAGACGGGCCAGCTGCTCGGCACGCCACGCTACATGGCGCCGGAGCAGCTCGCGGCGGATCAGGACCTCGACGCGCGCGTCGACGTGTACGCGCTGGGCGTGATCCTCTACGAGGCGCTCGCGGGGCAGCCGCCTTTCCTCGGGGCGACGCCGAGCGACCTCATCGTGTCCATCCTGCACGGCCGCTTCGCGCCCCTGCGCAGCGTGCGCGGGGATCTGCCCCCCGAGGTCGAGAGCGTCGTCGTGCGGGCGATGGCGCGCGCGAGAGAGGCCCGCTACGCGACGCCGGAAGAGCTCGCGAATGCGTTCACCGCGGCGGTCGGCCGCGCGAGCAGGCCGGAACCGGCGCGCGCGCGGGCGGGCATGGCGACGGCCGTGCTCGGAGCATGCAGGCCGCGCCCGAGGCCCTCGGCGTCGCGGGCCTCTCGGATCGCGCGTCGGTCGCGACGCTCGCGCAGGGCCCGACCTTCGGCGCGACGGCGCGCACGCCGGCCGCGGCGCCGTCGGCGCCCTCGCCGGAGGAGCTCGCGCCGGGCACGCCTCGGGCTTCGCGGCGGCGCGCGTCGCGCCGATCGCGGCGCCTCCCCGGTCGGTCGACGCGCCGCTTGCCGGACCGCGCGCGGGGCACGAGGCGGCGTCGCGCGAGGCAGCGCCGGGCCCGTCCGCGCCTTGGGCGCCTCCCTCGGCGCCACGCGGCGCGGGGTCGGCGTCGGCGGCCAGCGCCGTCGGGCCCGGACACCATGCTGGCGTGTCCGGTCCGGCGCGCGGATTCGCGTCGCCGGATCAGGTCGAGGTCGACGCGATCCCCGGGATGCGTCGCGCGGGGCCCGGCCTCGTGCGTCTCGCCGTGTTGGTCGTCGCGCTGCTCGCCGGCGCGGCCTCGATGATCGCCGTGATGGCCGCGCTCGGCTGGCTCTCGGCGCACCGCGCTCCCGCGCGTCCGGCGTCCGTGCTCTCGGGGCATCCGGCCTCTGCGCCGGGGCTCGCTCCCGCGCCAGCTTTCGCGCCGCCCGCCCCCGCGCCGCCCATGCCCGCGAAGGCCCCGTCGGGCGCCGCGGCGCCGCCCGCGTCCCCGTCGCTGCCGGCCCCGACGCAGGCTCTCCCGTCGCTGCCTGCTCCGTCGCAGCCTGCCCCGTCGCAGCCTGCCCCACCGCCGCCCGCGTCCGCCGCCGCCTCGGCCTCCGCGGATCGCGCGGTGCCTCCGCGCCCGCCGGCAGGACGACCTGCGCGCGCGTCGGCGTCCCCACCCGAGGCACTGCCTTCGGCGCCCGCCGCCGAGCCCCCCGCGACCCCGGCCTCGCTGCTCGCCGAGGCGCGTCGCGCGTATGCGCGCGGTGAGCCCGAGGCCTGCTCGACGCTCGTCGAGCGCGCGCTCGCGGCAGGCGCGCCCGCGATCACGCTGAAATTGCAGGGCGACTGCTTCCGACGCTCCGGCCGGATCGGCGACGCGCTCGCCGCCTACCAGCGCTTCTGTCGCCTCGTGCCCGACAACCCCGCGATCAGCGAGGTCACGGCGCTCGCCGAGGGGCTCGGCGGCACCTGCCCCTGAGCGGAGCGCACCCGGCGCTGGGGCCCCGTCGCGAGGCCCGCGGCGCGACGTGGGCGGCACGTCACGGATCGCCTGATTTTTCGTCTTCTCCCGGATCTTCCGTATTCTCCGGATCGTCGGCGTGCGGTGCGAGGCCGAGCGCGCGCACCTTGCGGATGAGGTTGCGGCGGCTGACGCCCAGTGCGGTGGCCGTGTGGGTCTTGTTGCCGCCCGTGCGCGCGAGCGCGGCGGCGATCATGCGCCGCTCGAGCGTCGCGACGGCCGCCGGCAGCGAGAGCCCCGCGAACTCCGCCGGGACGCCCGCGGCGTCCGTCACCGTGCTGCCGACCGCGCGCGGTTCGGGGATGGGCGGCCGCCGCGCGACCGCGGCCGAGAGGTGCGTGTCCGAGAGCACCGCGTCGTCGCCCGCGAGCACCCAGAGCCGCTCGAGCTCGTTCTCCAGCTCGCGGACGTTGCCCGGCCACGGGTGCGCGAGGAGCGCGGCGCGCACGCGCGGCGACAACGTCTTGGTGCGGCCGTCGCGCGCGGCGAGGCGCGCGAGGACGTGCGCGATGAGCAGCGGGATGTCCTCCGTGCGCTCGCGCAGCGCGGGCACGCGCAGCGCGACGACGTTCAGCCGGTAGAAGAGGTCTTCGCGGAACGTGCCGCGCGCGACCATCCCGGCGAGGTCGCGGTTCGTCGCGGCGACGATGCGCACGTCCACGCGGCGCGGCTCGACGGCGCCCACCGGGAAGAACACGCCCTCCTGCAGCACGCGCAGCAACTTCACCTGCATCGCCGGCGACATGTCGCCCACCTCGTCGAGGAAGAACGTGCCGCCGTCCGCGACCTCGAAGAGCCCGGCCTTGTCGGCCATCGCGCCCGTGAAGGCACCGCGACGGTGGCCGAAGAGCTCGCTCTCGAGGAGCGCGTCGCTGAGCGCGCCGCAGTTCGTCGCGACGAAGCGTCCGGCTGCCCGGCGCGACTGCGCGTGCACGGCGCGCGCGACGAGCTCCTTGCCCGTGCCGTGCTCGCCCGTGACGAGCACGGTCGCCGTGGTCGAGCGCAGACGCTCGAGCATGTGGAAGAGCGCGCGCATCGGCGCGCCGCGCCCGACGATCCCCGCGTAGGACACCGCCTCGGCCGCGTCCGTGTCCGCCGGGCCCGGCGCGCCCGCGTCCGCTTCCCCCGCTGCGTCCGCCATCGCGCTCCGACGCTACCACGGCGCGGCGCGCTACCTCCGCCCGCGGGCGGCTGCTAGGGTCGCGCCCGGGCCACCGATGGACGTCGTCTACTTCATCGTGCTCGTCGGCGTGCTGGTCTTCGTGCACGAGCTCGGGCACTTCGTGTGGGCGAAGTTCTTCGGCGTGCAGGTCCTGCGCTTCTCCCTCGGCTTCGGGCCGCGCATCGCGGGCTTTCAGCGTGGTGGGACAGAATATGTCCTCGCGGCGCTCCCGCTCGGCGGCTACGTGCGCATGCTCGGCGAGGGCCCGCAGGACGTCGTGAGCGCCGCGGACGCGCCGCGCTCCTTCGCGGAGAAGGCCATCTGGAAGCGGTTCGTCATCGTGGTCGCCGGACCGCTGATGAACCTCACGTTCCCGATCGTCCTCTACTTCGTCGTCGCGCTCGGCGACCGCGAGCTCCCGCCCCCGGTCATCGGGATCGTGTTCCCCGATCGCCCCGCGGACGGCAGGCTCCGCCCCGGCGATCGCGTGCGCACGATCGACGGCGACGAGATCCAGACCTTCGACGACCTCGTCGACATCGTCGAAGATCACGCGGGGGACCCGCTCGACTTCGTCGTCGAGCGCGGCGGGCGCGAGGTCCAGACGACGATCACGCCTGCGCTCGTGACGCGTGTGAAGGCGCCGCTCGATCTCGTCGAGCGCACCGGGCTCATCGGCGTGATGCCCGTGCACCCCGAGGCCGTCGTCGGCGTCGCGAGCCCGGCGAGCCCCGCGGGGGCGGCGCGGCTGCAGACCTTCGACGTCATCGTCGCGGCGCGCGGCCGCCCGATCCGCCGGTTCATCGACCTCGACGCCGCGCTCGCGCAGAACCGCGGCGAGTTGATTCCGCTCACGTACCTGCGCCCGCAGCGTCTCGGGAGCGCGCTCGGCGGGCTCGTCGATCTCGACGTGTACGAGCCGCACGTCGCGACCGTCACGCCCGAGCCTGGGGATGCGAGCGGCCTCGCGCGCGCCGGCCTCGAGAGCGCGGAGCTCTACGTGAGCGAGGTGCAGGCCGGCTCGCCGGAGCACCGCATCGGGCTGCGGCCCGGCGATCGGCTCGTGTCGCTCGACGGCCGCGCGATCCGCGTGTGGGCCACGTTTCTCGAGGATCTACGCGCCGGGGGCGGGCGCACGCACACGCTCGTCTGGCGCCGCGCGGGCCGCACGCTGAGCGCGCGCTACGCGCTCGAGCACGAGCGGGGCACGACGGAGTACGGGCAGCGCTACGACCGCTATGCGGTCTCGATGCGGCACTGGGTGCCCGCACGCGCGGATCCGCCCGTGCCGAACCCGCACCGCGTGCTTTACGCCGCGCGCGAGGCGGTCGCGAACACCGCGGACGTCGTCGAACTGACGGTGTACTCGGTCGTCCGGCTGCTGCAGGGCAAGCTGAGCGCGCGCTCGCTCGGCGGGCCGCTGCAGATCTTCTCCTACGCGGGCGAGGCCGCGCGGGCCGGGACGCTCGACTACCTCAAGCTGATGGCCTTCATCAGCATCAACCTCGGGCTCATCAATCTCCTTCCCATCCCCCTGCTCGACGGCGGTCACCTCGTGTTCTTCCTCTTCGAAACCGTGACGCGGCGGCCCGTGCCGCGTCGCCTGCGCGAGTACGCGTCGGTCGCCGGGCTCTCCGTACTCCTCCTCCTCATGGTGTTCGCCTTCGCGAACGATCTGCAGCGGCAGTGGCCGAGCATCGTCGAGGCGGTGGGTCGCGATGCCCGCTGAGCCACGTCGCCCGCCGCGTCCGCCCCGCGCGCCCGACGCGCGCGAGCTCGCCACCTTCGTGCTCTTCCGTGTCGCCGAGGACGGCGCGTACGCGTCGCGCGTCCTCGACGCGGAGCTCGGCCGCGCGCGCCTCGATCCGCGCGACGCCGCGCTCGCCACGGAGATCGTGTACGGCGCGCTGCGCGTCCTGCCGACGCTCGACGCCGCGTACGGCGTTCACCTGCGGCGCGGCGCTGACACGCTCGACCCGATGTTGCGGGCGGCGCTGCGCGCGGCCGCGTACCAGCTGCTGCACCTCGGGCGCGTGCCGCCGCACGCCGTGGTCGACGCGGCCGTGGGGCTCGTCGTGCGCGAGCGCGGGCGGACGCTCGCGGGCGTCGTCAACGCGGTGCTCCGCAAGGTCGCGGCGAACCGCCCCGCGGAGCCGCACCCACCGACCGCGCTCGTCGTGCCGACATGGCTCGGCCAGGCGCTCTCCGCCGCGCTCGGCGAGGCGCGCGCTTTGGCCTTCCTCGCGGCGCGCGCGCTGCCGCCGCCCATCGTGCTCCGCGTCGAAGGGGACGCGGCGGGCGCGCGCGACGCGCTCGCTGAGGTGCTCATCGCGGCGCGCCCCGGGATCGACGTGCGGCCGGGCGCCGTGTCGCCGCGCGCGCTGCTCGTGCGCGGGGCCGGTGATCCGCGGCGGCTGCCCGGCTACGCGGAGGGCCGGTTCAGCGTGCAGGAGGAGGGCGCGCAGGCGGTCGCGCTCGCGGCGGGGGCCCGCGTGGCCGAGCGTGTCGCCGACGCTTGCGCGGGGCACGGCGGCAAGACGACGTTCTTCCTGCGCGCGGTCGGCGCGGCGGGGGCGGTGACGGCGCTCGATCTCTACGAAGGGAAGCTCGAGCGCATCGGCGCCGAGTGCGCGCGGCTGCGGCTCGCGACCGACGCGCTCGACACCGTGGCGGTCGACCTGACGGTGGGCACCGCGGGGCTCGAGGGGCGTTTCGATCGCGTCGTCGTCGACGCGCCGTGCACCGGCCTCGGCACGGTGCACCGCCGCCCGGAGATCCTGCTGCGCGTCGGTCCCGACGACCCCGCGCGCCTCGCGGTGTTGCAGACGCGCATCCTCGCGAACGCGGCGAGGCTGGTGCGGCCCGGGGGCACGCTCGTGTACGCCGTCTGTTCGCCCACCGCGGAGGAGGGCGCCGGGGTGGTCGCGGAGGTGGGCGCCGCCCTCCCGTGGATGCGCCCGCATCCCGAGGCGCTGGCGCTCTCGACGGTCGCGCCGGATGCGGACGGACTCCTCCGGATCGGGCCGTGGGACGACGCGGGTGGGCACGGACCGGACGCCTATCAGGTGCACGCCTGGCAGCGAATTCCCGCGGCGCGCGCTTGACGAACGCGCGTCCTCAGCTATTGTCGGCGCCTGTTCAACTCGGGGCGTAGCGCAGCCTGGTAGCGCACACGGTTCGGGACCGTGGAGTCGGAGGTTCGAATCCTCTCGCCCCGACCAAACACCGACGGTCGACGACACAGTGCCCCATCCCACGGGGCACTGTGTCGTTTAAGCGCAGTGTCGTTTAAGCGAGCAAGCGCAGTGTCGTTGAGGCGATCAAGCGCAGTGTTGGCGATGCACGGTTGGTGTGCGCGCTGTGTGGTTGAGGCGCCGTGTCGATGAAGGTCTGTGCGGTTGAAGCGCCGTGTCGTTCAACACGACCTCTCGGGGCGCTGGCCACACAGCGCGGCGTGACGCGGACACTGCTTCTCCGCGAGACGACATGACGACGCGAAGCGTGCGTGGCCCGTCGACACGCGCACGGGCTGCCGCGATCGAGACGCCGCGCGCCAGCCTCACCGCGCGACAGTTTTATTGTGCGACGGCCTCACCGCGCGACGGCGGCACGGCACGACGGCGGCACGGCACGACGGCGGCACCCCTTGCGCCAGACCGCGGCGGCGATCCGAACACGGGCCCACGAAGTCCGTCGCCCACGCGCCGGTGACGGTCTTTTGGAGCCGCGTCGGGAGGTGAGCCGCACGCCGCCGCTCCACGGCCGACGAGCACGGCGGGCACGCGATGGGCGGGCGTGTCGGGCCTGCGCGGGCGTGCCGCGTTCGCCGAGCCATGCACGGGCCAGGGCGGGACCGGCCTGTGCGGCAGCTGCCGCGCGCGATCAGCGCGGGGCGTGCGCGCGCACATCGGCCGCGAGCGCCGGAAGCGACGCGCGCGTGAGCGCATCGGCGAGCCCGCGCAGCGCGGCGGGGTGGCCGCTCGCGCCGCGTGGCACGCGGGCGTAGGCGGTGGCGGCCTCGTCGTAGAGCCCCGCGGCGAGCGCTGCGTCTCCCACGACGCACTCGGATTCGGGTCCGGGCTCGAGCGCGACGGCCTCGCGCGCGAGCTCGTACGCGCGGTCCGCGCGTCCGGTCGCGAGCCACAGGCGCGCGGTCGCGACGGCGCCACCGAGCGCGTCGGGCGTCGCCGTCGCGAGCAGGCCCTCCGCGTCGTCGCGCGCGCCGCGCGCGAGGGCGACGCGCACACGCAGCGCGAGGTCGGCGTCGTGGGTCGGCAGCGCCGCCACGAGCCGGGCCGCGAGGGGGATGCGCCCCGCCTCGAGCGCGCGCGCTGCGGCGTCCCGCACGTCGCTGCGTCGCACGGGCGCGACCTCTAGCAGGGCCAGCGCCGCCTCGCCCGCAGCCTCGGCGTCGTCGCCGGCGAGGGCCGCTGCGAGGCGCGCGCGCGCCGCCGTGGCGCTCGCGGGGCCGCCCTCCCGCGCCAGCCGATCGAGCACGGCGTCGGCCCGCTTCGTCGCGCCGATCCGCCGCAGGATCTCCGCGAGGCGCAGCGGCCCCGCCTCGCTTCCCGGCGCGACGGTGCGCGCGCGCTCGAAGGCCGCGACCGCCCCGCGCAGATCCCCACGGCGCTCGGCCACCTCGCCCCGCGCGAGGTACGCCGCTTCCGAGTCGGGGTCGATCGCCAGCGCGCGCGCGATCGCGGCGTCGGCCTCGGCCGGCTGCCTCGCCCGCTCGAGGGCGAGGGCGAGACGCGCGAAGACGAGCGGATCCTCGTCGGCGGAGGCGAGCGCGAGGCGATACGCGGCCGCCGCTTCCTGCCAGCGCGCCGCGTTCGCGGCGAGCTCCCCACGGATGAACCACTCGTACGCGCTCGGGGAGACGAACACGCCCAGCGTGCGCTCTCCGCCGAGGCGACGCGCCACGGGCGTCTCGGGGCGCGCGGCACCGCACGCGGTGAGCAGCGCGAGGAGCGCCACGGCGCCGGGCCGTGCCCCCGCGCGCGCGCCCATCGTCAGGGGCCGCCGTCGAGCGGCGCGGCGTCGACGTTCATGCACTGCGCCTCGAAGCCGGGCGAGCACATGACGGGCAGGTCCTGCGTGTTGCCGCCGCGCAGCGGCCACATCAGCGTGATCGCGCCGCTCGCGATGCGATCCGCGCCGCGGATGACCGTGCCGAACGCGACGGGGTCGAGCGCGCCGGGGCTGTCCATGTCGCTGGTCGCGAAGATCGGCACGGGGACGATGAAGCCGGTGGGCGTGACCTCGGCGCGCGCGCGCACCCACGCGCCGTCGAAGCGGATGACGTACTCGCCCGCGGCGCTGATGAAGGTCGAGACCGCGCCGCCCTCGTACTTGCAGCACTGGATGCCGCCGCAGTCGTCGAACGAGCACTGCGGCGGGAGCTCCACGAAGCGTGAGGGGGACTGTGCGCGGATCATGACCTCGAGCTGGCCAACCGAGTCGAGCAGCACGGCGGGCGCCGTGGTCGTGCCGATCGAGCGGACGCGCAGCGTGAACGAGGGGGCCGGGACGACGTCGCCGCCGCAGCCGGTGAGCGCTGCGAGCGCGGCGAGCAGGGGGAGGAGGCGGGGGAAGAGGTGTCGCATCGGGTTCGCTCAGCGGGGCTGGATGGGGGGGACCGGGATGCCCGCGGGTGGGCCGATCTCGGGGTCGCCGGAACTCGCGGCGACGGCGATGAGGACGACCGTCGCGACGACCACGGCCGCGGCGCCGCCGATCACGTACCAGCGCGCGTAGAGCGGCGTCTCCTCGCCGCCCGGCTCCGCGGGGCCCGTGCCGCCGCTGCCGCCCGACCAGGCGTGGCCCGACTCGAGCGCCGCGCGCGTCGCGCCCTCGGGCTCGAGGTCGAAGTCGGCGCGGGTCAGCCCCGTCTCGCCGACCTGCACCATGCGGTTGCCGCTCTGCCAGCCGCGCGCGGTGACGACGACGTTGTGGCGTCCCGGCGCGACCTCGACGGCCGCGAGGGGCGCGCGCCCGAGCTCGTTCCCGTCGAGGGTCACGACGGCGTCGTCGACGTTCGTCACGACGAGCAGCGATGGCGGGGGCGGCGGGGGCCAGGGCAGCGCCGACACGAGCTGCGCGAGAACCACGGCGAGCGCGGCCGCGGGCGCGGATTCGGCGGCCGCGGGCAGCGCGATGCTCACCGGCGTCGCGAGCCGGGCCGCCCCGCTCACGGGATCGAGCACCTCGACGCGCACGTCGATGGGCGCCGTGCGGTTGCGCCGCGTCGCCCGCACGAACACGCCCGCCATGGCCTGAAGCTCGTTCAGCCGCGCGCCGAGGCACGCCGCGTCCCTGCATGCCGCGACGGCCGCGATGCGCGCCTCGTCCGGCAGCGCGACGACGGGGCGTCCCCCCGCGGCGGGCGCGAGGCCGGCTACGACCGCGTCGCGGATCGCCGCGAGGGTCGCGGGCTGCACCGCGCGATCGGGGATGCCGATCACGACCACCGGGAGCACGAGGCGCGGCGCGGCGGTGATTTGCGTCGCGGCCTGCGCGGTGGCCTGCGTCGAGGGCGGCGCCGCCATCGTGGTGGGGGGCGGCGCAGCCGCGGGCGCAGCGGCCGTCGTCGCCGTCGCGCCCGGGGCGCTCGCAGCGGATGTGCCCGCGCTCGGCGCGCCCTGTCCGGGCGCAGCCTGTGCGGGCGCCGCAGGAGGCGGGGACACGGCGGTCCCCGTCGCCCCGCCGGCTTGCTGCGCGGCCGCGCGGACGGTGGGGAGTGCGAGCGCGCAGACGAGGGAGCAGGCGAGTGCGGCGAGCCGTGACATGTCGGGGCCGGAGGATAGCCGCGCCCGTCCGCGAATCCAAACGTCCTCTGCGCGGATCGGCGCCCCGCGCTTGAACCCGGCGCGCGCGATCGGCTACCCTCCGCGCCCTGCGTGAACACAGGGCCACTCGGCCCCCCGGGAGGATCGATGAGCGACCAGACGGCCAAGTACCTCGACACGTTTCCCACGTGGCTCCGCAGTCTCGGGGACGATGCCGAGCACCTCGCGGCGCTCCTCGGCGAGCCCGGCCTCGCGCAGCCCGCGGCGCAGGCGATCGCCGGCGGCCTCAACTACCTCTTCAAGTCGCTCGACCTCATCCCGGACGGCATCGACGACATCGGCTACCTCGACGACGCCTTCGTGCTCCGCGTCGCGGCCGATCTCGCCATGCGCGAGGACACCGGCGAGGCCGAAGGCGACAAGCTCCGCGCCATCGGCCGGCTCGCCAACGATTGCGACCTCCTGCGCGACTACCTCGACAAGGACTACGCGCGCCTCGAGGCGTACGTGGCCGGCTTGAAGAAAGGCTCCGCGCGCGGCCGCACCGTGGACGACATCCTCGCCAACGAGGGCGTGCGCGGCGAGTTCCTCTCGGACGTCCGCGGCTTCGCGAAGTCCTACGAGTCGCCGAGCTTCTCCCGCGAGGAGAAGAACCTGATCAAGCTCAAGGCGTTCTTCGACGCCAAGCTCCCGAGGTGACCCGGCACTGAATCGCGGTTCAGTCGCGCCCGTGATGTTCGGTCACGCGCGCGCCGTTCCCCGTGGCGTCGCGCTGCGGCGTCTCCCCACGTAGCCGCGCGGCGGGCGTGCCGCGGTGCGCGATTCGCTCTGGTAAGCGCCCCGATTCGCGTCTATATCGGCCCGCCATGCAACCGATCTTGATGACCCTCGCGCTGGTGGCCGCCGCCGGCTTCTTCGCGTGGACGGCCAACCGGCGCTGGGCGCAGCTCTTCTCGGGCGCGCCCGAGCCTCGCTTCACCCTGGCGAGCGCGACGAGCGTGGCCGCGGCCCTGCCGGAGCTGGTCAACCGCCTCGTGGACGTCGCCGTCTACGCGCTCGGTCAGCGCCGCATGCCGCAGGGGCGCTACCGCGCCGCCGGCCTCGCGCACATCGCGATCTTCGGCGGCTTCGGGGTGCTCACGCTCAACACGATCCTCCTCTGGGGTCGCGGCTACGACGAGCACTTCGACCTCTTCGGCGTCTTCGCGCGGGGCACGTTCCTCGGCGACGGGTACAGCCTCCTGAAGGAGCTGTTCGCCGCCGCCGTCGTGCTCGGCGCCCTCGTGTTCGTCTATCTCCGCGTCGTCGCGCGCTCGCAGCGCATGACCCTCGGCGTCGAGGGCCTCGTCATCCTCGGCATCATCATCTCGATGATGCTCTCCGACTTCCTCTACGTCGGCGCGGCGATCGCCCGCGAGGCACGCATCGCCGGAGGGAGCCCCGCCTTCCACGTCTGGGAGCCCGTCGGTTCCATCGTCGCGATGGCGCTCGATACCCTCCCCAACGCGTGGCTCCGCGGCCTCGAGCACGCGGGCTTCTGGTGGCACTCGGGCATGGTGCTCTTCTTCGGCAACCTGCTCCCGTACTCCAAGCACTTCCACATCATCACGTCGCTCCCCAACGTGTTCACGCGCAACCAGACGCCGCGTGGCGCGCTGCCGCCCGTCGACGACATCGAGGGCCGCATCGAGCGCGAGGAGCCCATCGGCATCCGCAGCGCGCGTGACCTCTCGTGGAAGGACAACCTCGACCTCTACACCTGCACCGAGTGCGGGCGCTGCAGCGACAACTGCCCCGCCTACACCACGGACAAGATGCTCTCGCCGAAGCACCTCACGCTCGCGCTCCGCGATCACCTCAACGACGCCGAGGCCGCGCTCATCGGGGCCGGCGACGTGCCGGTGAACGCGACCCGCGCGCTCGGCCCCGACGCCGACGGCGTCCGCCCCTCGCTCCACACCACGCCCCCGGCGCCGGCGGGCGGCTACTTCCGCGACTCGTCCGACGTCGAGCTCGTCCCCAACATCGTGCACCCCGACGTCATCTGGGCCTGCACGACGTGCCGCGCGTGCGAGGAGCACTGCCCGGTGATGATCACGTACGTCGACAAGATCGTGTCGATGCGCCGCGATCAGGTCATGTCGAAGAACGAGTTCCCGCCCGAGCTGGAGAAGCCCTTCCGCGGGATGGAGACCAACGGCAACCCCTGGAACCTCTCGCGCATGTCGCGCGGCGACTGGGCCGACGGGCTCGACATCCCGGTGGTCGGCGAGGGCGGCGAGTTCGACGTCCTCTACTGGGTCGGCTGTGCGGCGAGCTACGACGACCGCGCCAAGAAGGTCGCGCGCTCGACGGCGCAGCTCCTCCAGCACGCGGGCGTGAAGTTCGCGATCCTCGCCAGCGAAGAGAACTGCACCGGCGACCCGGCGCGGCGCGCGGGCAACGAGTACCTCTTCCAGATGCTCGCGCAGGGCAACGTCGAGACGCTGAACGGCTACGGCATCGACAAGAAGCCGATCATCACGGCGTGCCCGCACTGCTTCAACACGCTGCTCAACGAGTACCCGCAGCTCGGCGGCCGCTACGAGGTCGTGCACCACACGGACTTCCTGAACGGCCTCGTCGCACGCGGCCTGCTCGTCCCCGAGAAGCGCGTCGAGGGGCGCGTCGTCTACCACGACAGCTGCTACCTCGGCCGCTACAACGACGTCTACGACTCCCCGCGCGCGATCCTCTCGCGCATCCCCGGCGTCGAGCTCGTCGAGGTCCCCTACTGGAACAAGAACAAGGGGCTGTGTTGCGGCGCGGGCGGCGCGCAGATGTGGATGGAGGAGCAGAACGAGCACCGCGTGAACAAGAAGCGCACGCTGCAGCTCCTCGACACCGGCGCCAAGACGCTCGCCTCGGGCTGCCCGTTCTGCATGACGATGATCTCCGACGGCATCAAGGCCGAGGACAAGGAAGAAGAGATCAAGCAGCTCGACGTCGCGGAGATGCTCGCGCTCTCCGTCGACTTCTCGAAGAAGGCGCTCCCGGCCGCGGCCGAGTGAACCGCCCTCCACCGCGCGTCGGCGCCTCGCGCGCCGCGCGTGTCCCGGCGCGCGCTCCCGCGGAATGAACAGCGGTTCAGTGCGCGCTGGCATGTTGCGCGCTGTGCGCTGGCGTGTTTCGCGGTGGCGTGTTTCGCGCCCGGGCGCCTTTCGCCTGAGCAGAGCGCGAGTCGCGCGTCGCTTGCGTGGTCGGCGCTCTGCGTCGCCGGCGCGCCCCGCTGCGCGTCACACGCCGGGGGGCGTGCCCCCGCGAAGGCGGGCGAGGACCTCCCGGAAGCGCGCCTCCCCGGGGCGAGGCTCGGGCTGCGCCGGCAACAGAGATGCGTCCAACTCCGTGAGGAGCGAGGGCGCCGCGCCGTCGCCGACGCCGAGCAGCAGCACGCGCTCTCCCGCCTTCACCACGTAGAGCGAGCGCCGCGGGTCGAGCGGGATGCGCTCGACGACGCGCACGCGCCCTGCGAGGCGACCCGTCCCGAGCCCGCGCTGCGCGCCCCAGCGCAGCACGACCCACGCGAGCACGCAGACCGCCGCCAGCGCGAGGAGCGTCTGCAACAACGTGGCGCCGTAGCCGCCCGGGAGCGCTTGCGAGGACTGGAGCAAGGCCGTCATGGGCCGCCGAGGGTAGCGCGGGGTGCGTGCCGAGGGCCAGCGTCGCGCGGTCCCTGGCCGGGCCGCGGCCCGCCGCGCGCGCACGCGGAGGTTGCGAATCCGCGCGGATCTCCGTATACCCCGCCGCCATGAGCAGCCCGCAGGATCCCCCGGCCCGCAAGAAGCAGAAGAACCGCGCCACCAAGAAGCTCCTCAAGTGGCGTGAAAAGCAGGAGGCCGCGCAGTCCGCTGCGGCCCCGCCCGCGAAGAAGTGAGTCCGGCCGGGCGCTGACGCGTGCGGGCCCGCGCCGTCTGCCGCGCCCGGTGCTCGACCCATCCCTCTCACGCGCAGCGCGCCTCGCCCGCGGCGCCGTGCAGCATCCGGTGCTGCGCAGCGTTCAGCATGCCGTGACCGCGAACGCCGCGCGCCGGTCGGCGTCGACCCTCGCCTGCGCGAGGCGGGCTGCCTCGAGGGAGGGTGAGGTTCGCTGTGCGCGGCACAGGGGCGTATCACGCCATGCGCAGCGCGACGGGCCGCGCTGTGTCGCGTGCCCGCGCCGCCTTCAGGCGGCGGATGCGGCGGACGCGGCGGGTGTTGCGCACGCCGCGTGCGCGCGGCGGACGCGGCGGGTGTTGCGCGCCCCGTGCGGCCCGTGCGAACGTTCGCGCGATGCGACGTTGTGGGCTCGGCTCGGGGCGCAGCGCGGCGTGGGCACGCCCCGCGCAAGGGACGGTGGGCCGCCGCGCTGCGTGCGTCGCGGTCCGCGGGCTCGTGCGCACGATGGCGCGCTGCGCGCCCCTCGCCGCCATGGTCGGCGCGTGCCTCTGGGCGGGCGCGGCGCGCGCGCAGGATGCGACCGCGGGCCTCGCGACGAGCCGCCCGCTCCTGACGCTCCTCGCGCTCGGCGTGCTGTCGCTCCTGCCGTTCGTCTTCATGACGGCGACGAGCTTCGTGAAGATGTCGGTCGTCTTCTCGATCCTGCGCAACGCGCTCGGCGCGGGGCAGGTTCCGTCGGGCACGATCGTCACCGCGCTCTCGGCGATCCTGACGCTCTACGTGATGGCGCCTGTCGGCGCGGAGATCGTCGACGCGGTCACGCCGATCGTCGCGCGCGTCGACGCCACCGAGCCGCTCGCGGGCGAGAGCGCCGAGACGCTGTTTTCTGCGCTGCGCGCCGGGAAGGCGCCGCTCGTGTCGTTCCTCGCGCGCAACGCGAGCCCTCGGGAGCGCGCGCTCTTCCTCGACCTCGCTCGGCGTGCCCGGCCCGAGGCGACCCGCGCCGAGGTGCGCGAGACGGATTTCCTCGTGGTGCTGCCGGCCTTCCTGATCACGGAGCTCACGGAGGCCTTCCAGATCGGCTTCCTCGTGTTCCTGCCGTTCCTCGTGATCGACATGGTCGTCGCGAACGTCCTGCTCGCGCTCGGCATGCACATGCTCACGCCGACCACCGTGAGCATGCCGTTCAAGCTGCTGCTGCTCGTCCTCGTCGACGGCTTCTACCTGCTCGCGCGCGCGCTCGTGCTCGGGTACGCGTGAGGGTCGCGCCTCGCCGGGCGCCCCGAACCGCTGCGCTCAGGGCAGCGACTCGATCCAGGCTCGCACGCGCTCGACGCCGGCTGTGTCGACGTGCTTCGTGCCGAGGGGCGGCATCTGGTTCGCGTAGTCGGTCGTCATCGTCGGCGAGCCGCGCAGCGACATGCGCCGGATCACGGCGCTCGCGCCGGGATCGCCGGGCGCGATGCGCGCGGTGACCGTGGGTGGCACGGTCGCGAGCCAGCCGCTGATCTGATCGACGGCGGTCACCCACGTACCCGTCTCCTCGACCGTGCGCAGACCGACGTCGACCCAGAGCCGCATGCCCGCCTGCGGCATCGGTCCGCCGTGGCAGTGACCGCAGTTGGCGTGCAGGTAGCCGAGCGCATCGCGCGCCATCGGGTCGCCGGGGACCACCGCGTCGCTCGTCGCGATCGGGTGCGAGAGCCGGCCCTCGTCGAGCAGGGTCTGCAGCGAGAGCGGGGTGCCGGCGTGGTTGAGTTGGATGGCGGTGAAGCTGAGCGACGCGTCGCGGGTCGCGTTGTCGTGACAGCGGACGCAGTCGGCCTGCGAGGGGATGTCGTGATCGGTGCCGAGGACGTTCATCCGGCCCTCGGTCACCTCGCTCACGCGGTTCTGCTCGACGTTCCACGCGAACACCCGCATGCGCCACGCGGACGGGCCGATGTCGGTGGCGAATTTCTCGAGCAAGCGCGTCTCGAGGCGCACCCCGTCGCGCGAGAACGTCTTCCATAGCTTCGTTCCGAGCGGGTAGACCCACGCGTCCGGGTTCGAGGTGTCGATCCGTGCGCCGCTCGGCAGCGAGATGAAGCGATCCTTTTGCGCGCTGTCGGACCAGAGCACGTAGCGCGGGGAGTACGGGCGCACGCCCGGGGCGAGGATCGTGCACGAGCCCTCGATGTACAGGCCCGGAGGCCCGCTGCACGGTGCGCCGAGGTCCGGAGGACCGGCGTCTTCGGGACCGAGGTCCGCGGGGCCTGCGTCCCCGGGGCCGAGATCCGCCCCGCCGAGGTCGTCACCGCCGAGGTCGTCACCGCCGAGATCCGCGCTGCCGAGGTCGGCCGGGTCCGCCCCATCGACCCCCTGGTCCGCCGGCGGCAGGCCTGCATCGGGGAGGATCAGGCCGTCGTGGCCGCAGGCCGGGACGCCGAGGCTGAGGGTGAGGGCCGCCCAGATTCGCCAGTGTGCTCGTCGCATCGCGCTCCTCGCAGGCCGACTCTAACATCGCGGCGCGGCTCGCCACATGGACGGGGCAGATATTTCTGGACGATCGAGGCCCCGGACCCAATCGACCTGCTCGGAGATCTGGACCCGTGCAACGCAAAGTCCAGTCATGCTAGCGTCCCGTCGTTCACGAACCAGGTGGAGGGGATGGATGTTTGATGCAAAGCGGGCCTCTGCGACGGCGGTCGTCGCGGCGGTGATGATCGCCACCGTTGCGAGCGGCGCCACGCGCGTCGCCGCGCAGCCGCGTACTTCGCCGGACGCGGGCACGCCGGCGGCGCCGCAGGCCCAGGGGGGCACCGCGCCTGGCTCGCTCGATCAGGCCGCGCGGCTCTTGTTCGAGTCGGCCCGCACCGCGTTCGGCGAGGGCGACTACACGACGGCCCTCGCCCGGTTCCGTCAGGCCTACGAGGCGAGCCCGCGCCCGGGCCTGCTCTTCAACATCGCGACGACGCTCGATCGCCTTCGTCAGGATGACGAGGCGCTCTCGACCTTCGAGCGTTTCCTCGCCGCGGATCCGAACGTCGCCAATCGCACCGAAATCGAGGCGCGCATCCGCGTGCTCCGCACGGCCATCGAGCAGCGCGATCAGGCCGCAGCGGGCGAGCGCGAGCGCGCCGCGGAGCAGCAGCGTGAGGCCGCGGAGCGCGAAGCGCGCGAGGCCGCGGAGCGCGAGCAGCTCGCGCAGCAGCAGGGCGGGGGCGAGCAGCCCACACCGCCGCCGACGGGCGCCGACGCGAGCGGTGGCACGCCGCCCGCGCTCTTCTTCGTCGCGGGTGGGCTCACGGCCGTCGCGGGTGGGCTCTCGATCTGGGCGGGTCTCGACACCCTTGCGCTGAACGACGACTACGAGACCTACGCCACTGCGCCCGGCGCGCAGCAGTCGCAGGCGAAGCTCCTTCACGATGACGCCGCCTCGCGGCAGCTGCTCACCAACGTCTTCCTCGCTGGGACCGTCGTGTTCGGCGCGGCGACGGCCGTGCTCTTCTTCCTCACCGACTGGGGCGGTGGCGAGGCCGCGGCGCCGGCCACACGCGCCACGCTCCGCACGCTCCCCACGCTCTCCCTCGACGCACACGGCGGCGTCGCGGGCTTCGTGCACCGCTTCTGAGACCCAGGACCCTCATGGCCACGACCCACATGCACGTTTCGCTTCTCCGTCCCCTGCGCACCGGCCTCGCGGCGGTCGGCGCGCCCCTCGTCGCCATCGGGCTCTC
The DNA here is from genome assembly GCA_964202905.1 of Polyangiales bacterium. Lineage (GTDB taxonomy): Bacteria > Myxococcota_A > Polyangia > Polyangiales > JADJQN01 > CAIUAC01. Next base: position 173,891 of record CAXNJO010000005.1, on the reverse strand, counting down.
GGGCTGCTTCGTGGTCGACGCGTCCTTCTACGAGTCGCTCCCATCGGGGACCGTGGACGCCGGTTTCGACGCCGGCATCGACCTCGGCGATCCGGATCTCGGCTCGCCCGACCTCGGCGATCCGGATCTCGGCTCGCCCGACCTCGGCCCGCCGGTAGCAGTGGCGGCCGACATCTGCGGCGATCCGATGACGCTCGTGCTCGCGGGCACGACGCGCTCGCTCAAGATCGACACGACGGACGCCACGGCCTCCTCGCTCACGCCCTCGTGCGCCGGCTCGACTGCGCGCGGCAACGACCGCTACTTCGCGATCGACGTCGCCGCCGGCGAGTACTGGCACTTCCACGTCGCGGCCGATCCGATGTTCGCGCCGACCGAAACGATGCGCGACCCCATCGTCTACGTCGTCGGCAGCGACGGCGCCGGCGGCTGCAACGACCGGCCGACGAACTGCGCCGCGGTCTTCGCAAACTCGTGCGCGGGCCGCTCCGACGAGCACTTCGCGTTCGTCGCGCCTGCGCCCGGCCGCTTCTACATCGGCATCGACGACGCGAATCCGGGCGGCGGCCACTACCAGCTCGACGCCTTCCGCCCGCAGTGCGGCAACGGCATCCAGGAGCACGGCGAGTCCTGCGACGACATGGCGTCGGGGACCTGCTCCCCGAATTGTCGCAAGCTCGTCGGCCGCACGACGATGGGTGACTTCCCCACCGAGGCCGAGTTCAACGACAACTCGGTCGAGGCCAATCAGGTGCTGTTCGTCGGCGCGACGACGACGGAGGTCGAGATCTCCGGTGACGTCGGCGGCGGTGGGGATTGTTATCCCGACGTCTTCGAGGTGCGCGTCGATACGATGGGCACCGACATCCGCGTCGACTCGCTCACCGCGGCGGGTGCCGTGTGCACGAGCCCCTCGAGCACGCTTTACACGATCCAACTCCGCGATGCGCTCGGCAATCCGCGCGGCACACCGGTGACGGGCGCGCCGTGCCCGAGCGTCGATGCGCAGGGCCTGCCGACGGGCGTCTACACGATCTGGGTGCGCGCCTCCGACCTCGGCGCCACCGCACCCGCTCCCTATCGCCTCCGCATCACCCGCAACTGAGGCGCTGTTCATGCGTCTTCCCAACTTCATACGAGGGGCCGTGGACCGCATCCGGATCGCATCGACACTCGGCCTCGCGTTTTGTGTCGTGACCGTCGCGCCGCTCTCCGCCTCGGCGCACGAGTACTACGCGGCGCGCGTCCCGAACCCGGCGACGACGGCCAACTCGGTCGGCACGGTGCGGCCTTGCATCAACTGCCACAACAACCCCGACGGCGGCTCGGGCTGCGTGGGGATGGACGTCTACGGCGCCACCGACGTCCCGTTCTGCCTGAACCCCTTCGGCACCCAGTTCCGCACCGCGTCGTTCGCCTGGAGCGCCGCGCTCGCCGGGATGGACGCCGACATGGACGGCTTCACGAACGGCCAGGAATTGCAGGATCCGCTCGGTGTCTGGCGGCCCGGCCAGCCGGCCCCCGGCGTCCCCGCCTACCGCACGCGTCCCGGCTTCCCGTCGGACAACCCCGGCCTGCGCGACGCCGACATGGACGGCTATTGCTACTTCGGCCGTGACCTCGACGCGGACGGTGACTGCACCAGCCCCGAGGAGACGACGGCGAGTGCCGCGGTCGATTGCGACGACACGATGTCGACGGTGAACTCGGGCATCACCGAGATCTGCGCCAACGGCCTCGACAACGACTGTGACGGACAGGCGCCGCGCTCGGACTCCGAGTGCGCGAGCGTCTTCGACGCCGATGGCGACTCCGCCTGCGTGATGGGCCGCGACATGAACCGCGACGGGGACTGCACCGACGCGGGGGAGGACGACGGGACGGTCGATTGCGACGACACCCGCGCGACCGTGAAGCCGGGCGGCGGCGAGAACTGCGGCGACGGCATCGACAACAACTGCAACGCGCTCATCGACCTCGCCGACCCGCGCTGCACGGGTGACGGCGACGACGACATGGACGGCTACTGCCCGATCGGGCGGGACCTCAACGGCAACGGCAACTGCCGCGACGCCGGTGAGGCGTCGGGGACCTCCGACTGCGACGACGCGAACCCGATGGTCAGCCCCGGGCTCGCCGAGACGTGCGGTGATGGACTCGACAACGACTGCGATGAATTCGTCGATTTCCTCGACGAGGCCTGCGCGCGGCTCGGCGACGGCGACGGCGACGGCTACTGCCCCGGCGGGCGCGACCTCGACGGCGACGGAAACTGCGCGGATCCGGGCGAGGAGGGCAGCGTCGTCGACTGCGACGACGCGAGCGCCGCGCGCAGCCCCGGGCTCGGCGAGCTCTGCACGAACGCGATCGACGACGACTGCGATGGCGTCGTGAGCCTCGCCGATGTGGACTGCGCCGGATATCTCGACGGTGACCGCGATCGGTATTGCTTCGTCGGCTTCGATCGCAACACCGACGGCGATTGTGCGGATGCAGGCGAGGAGAGCGGCAGCACCGATTGCGACGACGCCGCCGCCGCGCTCAACCCGGCGGCGACCGAGTTCTGCACCGATGCCGTCGACAACGACTGTGACGGCAGCATCGATGCCTACGACTCGTCGTGCTCGACGCGCTACCTCGATTTCGATCGTGACGGCTGGTGTGAGATCGGTCCGGACACGAACGGCGACGGTGACTGCTCCGACACCGCCGAGCAGGGCGGCGGCACCGACGTCGCGCCCTACGATCCGACCATCTATCCGACGGCGCGTGAGAATTGCCTCGACCGCAAGGACAACGATCAGGACGGCAGCGTCGACCGCGACGACACCGACTGCGTGCGTGACGTCGATGCGGACATGGACGGCTATTGTCCGATCGGCCGCGACCTCAACGGGGACGGCGACTGCCTCGACAGCGGCGAGAACCTCGCGGTGAGCGACTGCGACGACCGACGCGCGGAGCTGAACCCGGGCTCGACGGAGGCCTGCGGCAACGCGAAGGACGACGACTGCGACGGCGACGTCGACCTCCTCGACACCGGCTGCTTCTACCTGCTCGACCGCGACCGTGACGGCTTCTGCGGGATGGGCATCGACGACACCGGCGACGGCGACTGTCTCGACCTCGGCGAGGACCGCTTCGGCGCCGACTGCGACGACACCGACGCCGCCATCACACCGCGCGCCTCCGAGGCCTGCGAGGACACCATCGACAACGATTGTGACGGCCGGATCGATCTGGCCGACTCGCAGTGTCTCTGCGGCCCGGCGACGGTCTGCGACGACGCCGACCCGTGCACGACCGACCGCTGCACGGCCGACATGCAGGACTGCGAGCACGTCGACGACCCGTTCTGTGGCAATCCGCCGGCGGATATGGGCGTCGGGGACGCGGGCGCGGCCGACGGTGGCGTGCCCGACGGGGGCGCGGGCGACGCCTCGCTGCCGCCGCCCGGCCCGGCGTCCGACGGGGGCTGCGGCTGCCGCGCGGCGGGCGGGTCGTCGCGCGACTCGGGCCCGACGCTGCTCGCGCTCGGGTTCGTCGCGCTGCTTGCTGCGCGCGTCTCGCGCCGTCGCCGCCCGCGACGCTGAGCGACTCGCGCGTTCCGCGGCGCGGGGCGTGGGTCTCAGTTCGCAGGTTCCGGGTTCGTCTCGTCGTCGTCTGGGGGAGTGACCATGTCGTCGGTTCGGCTCAACACACTCTCGCTGTGGTGTTCGCTCGCGCTGCTCGCGATGGGCGCCTTCGCGTCGCGGGCGGCCGCCTGGTCGTTCTACCTCGACGACGTCCCGAACGGCGCGACGCATGGTTGCCTGACCTGTCACAACAACGCTTACGGCGGCAGCAACTGCCCCTCTCCGCCTTGCAGCGCGGGCGAGAACTGTTGTGCCACTGACCCCGGCACCACGGCGTGCACCACGGCCAACGACACCGTCACGAACTCGTACGGCAAGTGTTGGAACATCTTCGGGAGTGATTTCGGCACCGCCTGGACGCGCTCGGGGGTGGGCACCCACACCGCGTTCTCCTGGGACGCTGCGCTCCGCACGGAGGACTCCGACAGCGACGGCAAACCCAACTGGCACGAGCTCGTCTACACGAGCTCGTCGTGGACGCCGGGCACCGCGGACCCGTACACGGCCTATTCCACGCGCCCGGGCAGCAGCACCAGCTACGACACGAACGAGTGCTACCTCGACTCCGTTCTCTCCTCCTCGTCGTTCGCCTTCACGAACTGCGCGTCGGGGAGCTACGTGGACTGTGCGGAGGACGACGCTGAGAGCTCGCTGTCCGGGGAGCCGACGGGCTCCTGGTATTTCGGTTTCGATTGCTCGTGCGACGCGGGCTACACCGGCAACGGTCGCGTCGACCACCTTTCCGACGGCATCTCCGACAGCGGCGCGACCGGTTGCACGGACATCAACGAGTGTTCGACCGCCTCGACCTGCGGTCGCTCGTTGACCGGCGGCAGCGCCAACTCCTGTACGAACTCCGCGGGTAGCTATAACTGCACGTGCGGCGCCGGCTTCTCGGTGACGGGCAGCGGCACGCTGAGCGAGTCGTGCGCGGACGACAACGAGTGCTCGACCTCCTCGACCTGCGGTCGCACGTTGACGGGCGGCAGCGTCAACAGCTGTACGAACTCGAGCGGGGCGTACGACTGCACGTGCGGCGCCGGCTTTTCGGTGAGGAACAACGGCACGCTGAGCGAGTCGTGCGCGGACACCAACGAGTGCAGCACCACCTCGACGTGTGGTCAGAATCTCGGGAGCTCGGGCACGAACACCTGCGCGAACAGCACGGGCGGCTACGCGTGCACGTGCGGCGCGGGATTCACGTCTTCGGGAAGCGGGCTGAGCGCGACGTGCGTGAACGTGGATGAGTGCGGGACGACGTCGCAGTGCGGTCGGACGCTGACGGGCGGGAGCGTGAACTCCTGCACGGACTCGTCGGGCGGCTACGCGTGCACGTGCGGCGCGGGATTCACGTCTTCGGGAAGCGGGCTGAGCGCGACGTGCGTGAACGTGGATGAGTGCGGGACGACGTCGCAGTGCGGTCGGACGCTGACGGGCGGGAGCGTGAACTCCTGCACGGACTCGTCGGGCGGCTACGCGTGCACGTGCGGCGCGGGATTCACGTCTTCGGGAAGCGGGCTGAGCGCGACGTGCGTGAACGTGGATGAGTGCGGGACGACGTCGCAGTGCGGTCGGACGCTGACGGGCGGGAGCGTGAACTCCTGCACGGACTCGTCGGGCGGCTACGCGTGCACGTGCGGCGCGGGATTCACGTCTTCGGGAAGCGGGCTGAGCGCGACGTGCGTGAACGTGGATGAGTGCGGGACGACGTCGCAGTGCGGTCGGACGCTGACGGGCGGGAGCGTGAACTCCTGCACGGACTCGTCGGGCGGCTACGCGTGCACGTGCGGCGTGGGATTCACGTCTTCGGGAAGCGGGCTGAGCGCGACGTGCGTGAACGTGGATGAGTGCGGGACGACGTCGCAGTGCGGTCGGACGCTGACGGGCGGGAGCGTGAACTCCTGCACGGACTCGTCGGGCGGCTACGCGTGCACGTGCGGCGCGGGATTCACGTCTTCGGGAAGCGGGCTGAGCGCGACGTGCGTGAACGTGGATGAGTGCGGGACGACGTCGCAGTGCGGTCGGACGCTGACGGGCGGGAGCGTGAACTCCTGCACGGACTCGTCGGGCGGCTACGCGTGCACGTGCGGCGCGGGATTCACGTCTTCGGGAAGCGGGCTGAGCGCGACGTGCGTGAACGTGGATGAGTGCGCGTCGTCGACGGCGTGCGGCAAGGACTTGTCGGCGCTCAACACGTGTTCGGATTCGTCAGGTGGGTTTTCGTGCACGTGCGGCGCGGGCTACACGGCCTCCGGGAGCGGACTGACGGCGACGTGCGTGAACGTGAACGAGTGCGCGTCGTCGACGGCGTGCGGCAAGGATTTGTCGGCGCTCAACACGTGTTCGGATTCGTCAGGTGGGTATTCGTGCACGTGCAGCGCGGGCTACACGGCGTCTGGCAGCGGCCTGACGGCGACGTGCGTGAACGTGAACGAGTGCACGTCGTCGACGGCGTGCGGCAAGGATTTGTCGGCGCTCAACTCGTGTTCGGACTCGTCGGGCGGCTACGCGTGCACCTGCGGGACGGGCTTCGCGGCGTCGGGGAGCGGTCTCTCCGCGTCGTGCGCGGATTTGAACGAGTGCAGCACGACGGCCTCGCAGTGCGGGCGCACGCTGACGGGCGGGACCGTGAACGCCTGCTCGAACACGTCGGGCTCCTTCACGTGCACGTGCGGCGCGGGCTTCGGCGCAACGGGCAGCGGCGCGACGGCGTCGTGCGCGGACCTCGACGAGTGCGCCGCGGCGACCGCGTGCGGCAAGAATCTCTCGGCCTCCAACACCTGCACGAACAGCTCGGGCGGCTTCGGCTGCGCGTGCGCGGCGGGCTTCACCGAGACGGGCTCGGGCACGCTCAGCGAGACGTGTGTCGATACGGACGAGTGCGCGGCGTCCACGGCGTGCGGCAAGAACCTCTCGGCGAGCAACACCTGCGCGAACGCCGCCGGCGGCTACGACTGCACGTGCGCCGCGGGCTACACCGTGAGCGGCAACGGCACGGCGACCGAGACGTGCGTGAACGTGGATGAGTGCGCGTCGGCGACCGCATGCGGCAAGGATCTCGGCGCCTCCGGCACGAACACCTGCAGCGACACGACCGGCGGATACACGTGCACGTGCGGCGCGGGATTCACGTCTTCGGGAACCGGGCTGAGCGCGACGTGCGTGAGCGTGGATGAGTGCGGCACGGCCTCGCAGTGCGGCCGCACGCTCACGGGCGGGAGCGTCAACGCCTGCTCGGACAGCTCCGGAGGTTATGCGTGCACGTGCGGCGCGGGCTTCACGGCCTCCGGGAGCGGTCTCAGCGCGACGTGCGTGAACGTGGATGAGTGCGGGACGGCCTCGCGGTGCGGACGCACGCTGACGGGCGGGAGCGTCAACGTCTGCTCGGATAGCTCCGGGGGCTATCTGTGCACGTGCGGCGCGGGCTTCGCGCTCTCCGGCACGGGGCTGAGCGCGACGTGCGTGGACGTCGATGAGTGTGCGGCGTCGACGGCGTGCGCGAAGAACCTCTCGGCGTCGAACGTCTGCACGAACGGCTCGGGGGGCTACGGCTGCGCGTGCGGCACGGGCTTCACGGAGACGGGCTCGGGGACGCTCAGCGAGACGTGCGCGGACGACGACGAGTGCGCGTCGGCGACCGCGTGCGGAAAGAACCTCTCCGCGAGCAACACCTGCGCGAACCTGGCGGGCGCCTACGACTGCACGTGCGCGGCCGGCTACACGGTGAGCGGCAACGGCACCGCGACCGAGACGTGCGTGAACGTGAACGAGTGCACGTCGTCGACGGCGTGCGGCAAGGACCTCTCGGCGGACAACACGTGTACGGACACGACGGGCGGATACACGTGCGCGTGCGGCGCGGGCTACGTCGCCTCGGGCAGCGGGCTCTCCGCGACGTGCGTGAACGTGAACGAGTGCGCGACCGCCTCGCAGTGCGGCCGCACGCTCACGGGCGGCAGCGTCAACGGCTGTTCGGACAGCTCGGGCGGCTACGCCTGCACGTGCGGTGCGGGCTTCGTGCTCTCGGGCAGCGGGCTCAGCGCGACATGCGTCGACGTGAACGAGTGCGGCACGACCTCGCAGTGCGGGCGTGACCTGGCGGGCGGGGGCGCGAACGCCTGCACCAACACGTCGGGCGGGTTCGCGTGCACGTGCGGCGCGGGCTTCGGCGCGACGGGCACCGGGCTCTCGGCGTCGTGCGCGGACCTCGACGAGTGCGCGCCTGCGACGGCCTGCGCGAAGAACCTCTCGGCGTCCAACGTCTGCACGAACAGCTCCGGCGGCTACGGCTGCGCGTGCGGCTCGGGCTTCACCGAGACGGGCTCGGGCACGCTGAGCGAGTCCTGCGCGGACAACGACGAATGCGCGTCGTCGACCGCGTGCGGCAAGGACCTCTCGACGAGCAACACCTGCGCGAACCTCGCGGGCGGCTACGACTGCACCTGCGCCGCCGGCTACGCGGTGAGCGGGAACGGCACCGCGACCGAGACGTGCGCGAACGTGAACGAGTGCACGTCGTCGACGGCGTGCGGCAAGGACCTCTCCGCGGGCAACACCTGCACGGACACGACGGGCGGATACACGTGCTCGTGCGGCGCGGGCTACGTCGCCTCGGGCAGCGGGCTGTCGGCGACGTGCGTGAACGTGAACGAGTGCGCGACCACCGCGCAGTGCGGCCGCACGCTCTCGGGCGGGAGCGTCAACGGTTGCACCGACACGTCGGGCGGCTACGCGTGCTCGTGCGGCGCGGGCTTCGTGGTCTCGGGCAGCGGCCTCTCGGCGACGTGCGTCAACGCGGATGAGTGCGCATCGGCCTCTGCGTGCGGCAAGAACCTCTCCGCGCTCAACGGCTGCACCGACACCTCGGGCGGATACACGTGCGCGTGCGGTTCGGGTTTCGTCCTCTCGGGCAGCGGTCTCTCGGCCACCTGCGCGGACGTCAACGAGTGCAGCAACGTCGCGACCTGCAACGTCAACGTCGGATACGGCACGTGCACGAACACGGTCGGCGGCTACACGTGCGCCTGCGGCAGCGGCTATCAAGGCACGGGAAGCGGCCTCAGCGCGAGCTGCGGTGATGTGAACGAGTGCAGCACGTCGACGACCTGCGCGGCGAACCTCGGCTACGGCACGTGCACGAACGCCACGGGCAGCTACTCGTGCTCGTGCAGCAGCGGATATGGCTTCGACGGCACGACCTGCGTCGTCGAGAACGAGTGCACGACGGGCATGAACGTGTGTGTCCCCTCGGTCGCGGTCTGTACGGACACGCCCACGAGCTACACCTGTGCGTGCCCGTCCGGCTACACGGGCAACGGGCGCACCGTCGCCTCGGGCGGGACGGGTTGCACGGACGTCAACGAGTGCTCGAGCGGCTCGGTGTGCGGCGTCGGCGCCTGCACGAACTCGGCCGGCTCCTACAACTGCTCGTGCCCGGCGGGCTACACGTCGAACGGCACGACGTGCGTGGATGTGAACGAGTGCTCGAGCGGCTCGGTGTGCGGACTCGGCACCTGCACGAACGCGACCGGCTCGTACAGCTGCTCGTGTCCGACCGGCTACAACTTCAACGGCACGACGTGCGTCGACACCAACGAGTGCGCGACGACCACGACGTGCGGGCAGAGCCTCTCCGCGACCAACACCTGCACGAACACCGTGGGCGGTTTCTCGTGCGGTTGCGGCTCGGGCTACGCGTCGTCGGGGAGCGGCGCCTCGTTGACCTGCGTCGACGTCGATGAGTGTGCGGTGACCTCCGCGTGCGGTCGGAGCCTCTCGGCGTCGAACACGTGCACGAACAACAGCGGCGGTTACACGTGCGGCTGCGCGGGGGGCTACGCGTCGTCGGGGAGCGGCGCCACGCTGACGTGCGTCGACGTCGACGAGTGCGTGGCGTCGACGGCGTGCGGCAAGAACCTCTCCGCCAGCAACACCTGCACGAACTCCGTGGGCGGCTACGCGTGCGGTTGCACGGCGGGGTACCAGAGTCTCCGGCTCCGGTCTCAGCGCGACCTGCGCGGACATCAACGAATGCTCGGCGACGGCCTCGACCTGCGGCCGTGACCTCTCGGCGACCAACACCTGCACGAACTCGGTGGGTGGCTATGCGTGCGGCTGCGCAGCGGGCTTCCAGAGCGCGGGCAGCGGACTCACCGCCGCGTGCGTGGACGTGAACGAGTGCGGCTCCTCGTCGGCGTGCGGCAAGGACCTCTCGTCGCTCAACTCCTGCACCAACACCGTGGGCGCGTTCACGTGCGGGTGCGGCGCCGGTTACACGACGACGGGCAGCGGCACGACGTTGAGTTGCGGCGACGTCAACGAGTGCGCGACGACCGTCGACGTGCGGGCAGAACCTCTCCGCGACGAACGGCTGCACGAACTCCGTCGGCAGTTATGTGTGCGCGTGCGGCAGCGGTTATCTGCCCACGGGCAGCGGGCTCAGCGCGTCGTGCGGTGACGTGAACGAGTGTCTCGCGACGACGGCGTGCGGCAGGAACCTCTCGGCCACCAATACCTGCACCGACACGGTGGGCGGCTTCACGTGCGGCTGCGGCGCCGGATACGTGCTCTCGGGCAGCGGCGCGTCGGCGACGTGCGTGGACGTGGACGAGTGCGCGTCCGCGAGCGCATGTGGCAAGAACCTCTCGGCGAGCAACACGTGCACGAACTCGGTGGGTGGGTATGCGTGCGGCTGCACGGGCGGCTATCAGGCCTCTGGCTCCGGCCTGAGCGCGACGTGCGCGGACATCAACGAATGCACGGCGACGGCCTCGACCTGCGGCCGTGACCTCTCGGCGAGCAACACCTGCACGAACTCGGCGGGTGGGTATGCATGCGGCTGCGCGACCGGCTTCACCGCCGCGGGCAGCGGCCTCACCGCCGCGTGCGTGGACGTCAACGAGTGCGGCTCTGCGTCGGCGTGCGGCAAGGACCTCTCGCCGCTCAACACCTGCACCAACACGGTCGGTGCGTTCACGTGCGGCTGCGGCGCGGGCTACGCGACGACGGGCAGCGGCGCGACGCTGAACTGCGGTGACGTCAACGAGTGCGCGACCTCGACGACGTGCGGGCAGAACCTCTCCGCGACGAACGGCTGCACGAACTCCGTCGGCAGTTACGCGTGCGCGTGCGGCAGCGGCTATCTGCCGACGGGCAGCGGGCTCAGCGCCTCGTGCGGCGACGTGAACGAGTGTCTCGCGACGACGGCGTGCGGCAAGAACCTCTCGGCGACCAACACCTGCACCGACACGGTGGGCGGCTTCACGTGCAGCTGCGGCGCGGGCTACGTGCTCTCGGGCAGCGGCGCGTCGGCGACGTGCGTGAACGTCGACGAGTGCGCGACGGCGTCGCAGTGCGGTCGCGCGCTCTCGGGCGGCGGCGTCAACGCCTGCGCGGACGCGACGGGTGGCTACACGTGCACGTGCGGCGCGGGCTTCGTGCTCTCGGGGAGCGGGCTCTCCGCGACGTGCGTGAACGTGAACGAATGCGCGACCGCGTCGCAGTGCGGACGCGCGCTCACGGGCGGCACCGTCAACGCCTGCACGGACACCTCGGGTGGCTTCACGTGCGCGTGCGGCGCGGGATTCCAGGCGTCGGGCAGCGGGCTCAGCGCGAGTTGTGTGGACATCGCGGAGTGCGCGACGGCCGCGACGTGCGGGCGCGACGTGTCGACGTCGAACGCGTGCACGGAGACGTCGGGCGGGTACACGTGCACGTGCGCGGCGGGCTTCGGCGCCTCGGGCAGCGGCCTCTCGGCGACGTGCACGAACGTGAACGAGTGCGCGACGGCGTCGCAGTGTGGACGCGCGCTCACGGGCGGCGGCGTGAACGCCTGCGCCGACACGACGGGCGGTTACACCTGCACCTGCGGGGCGGGCTTCTCGCTCTCGGGCAGCGGGCTCTCGGCGACGTGCGCGAACGTGAACGAGTGCGCGACGGCGTCGCAGTGCGGGCGCGCGCTCACCGGCGGCACGGTGAACACGTGCACGGATACGTCGGGCGGCTTCACGTGCGGCTGCGGCGTGGGCTTCGTGCTCTCGGGCAGCGGCGCGACGGCCACGTGCGTGAACGTCGATGAGTGCACGACCGCGTCCCAGTGCGGCCGGACGCTCGCGGGCGGCGCCGTCAACGCGTGCACGGACACGTCGGGCGGCTACACGTGCGGCTGCGGCGCGGGCTTCGTGCTCTCGGGCACTGGCGCGACCGCGACGTGCGTGAACGTGAACGAGTGCGCGACGGCGTCGCAGTGCGGACGCGTGCTCACGGGCGGCGTCGTCAACGCCTGCACGGACGCGTCGGGGTCCTATGCGTGCGCGTGCGGCGCGGGCTTCCAGGCGTCGGGCAGCGGCCTGACGGCGTCGTGCGTCAACGTCGACGAGTGCGCGACCGACTCGCGCTGCGGGCGCCTGCTCACCGGCGGCGCGGTCAACGCGTGCACGGACACGTCGGGTGGCTACACGTGCGGCTGCGGCGCGGGCTTCGCGGCCTCGGGCAGCGGACTCAGCGCCTCCTGCGCGGACGTGGACGAGTGCGTGACGCCGACGACCTGCGGCGCGTCCGCGGGCGCGGGGACGTGCACCAACTCGGTGGGTGGTTACGCGTGCGCGTGCGGCGCCGGGTACCGGACCTCGGGCAGCGGCCTCTCGGCGACGTGTGTCGACACCAACGAGTGCACGACGGGCGTGCCGTGCGGCCTCGGCGCCTGCGCGAACCTCGCGGGCTCGTACGCCTGCACGTGTCCCGCCGGCTACGCCGGACCCGCGACGGGCGGCACGTGCAGCGACGTGAACGAGTGCACGAACGCCGCGACCTGCGGCCCACAGCGCGCAGGCTGCACGAACACGGCGGGCAGCTACGTCTGTGCATGCGCAGCGGGCTTCGCGGCGCCGGCCGCGGGCGGGGCGTGCGCGGACGTCGATGAATGCGCGCTCAGCGCGACGTGCGGGAGTGCCCGCTCCTCGTGCACGAACACGGCGGGCAGCTACGTGTGCGGCTGCGCGGCGGGCTTCACGGCGCCGGCCGCGGGCGGGGCGTGCGCGGACGTCGATGAATGCGCATTCAGTGAGACGTGCGGGGACGCGCGCGAGACGTGCACGAACACGGCGGGCAGTTACGTGTGCGGCTGCGCGGCGGGCTACACGGCGCCGGCCTCGGGTGGCGCGTGCACCGACGTAGACGAGTGCGCGGCGGGCGCGCCCTGCGGGCTCGGCGCCTGCGCGAACGTCGGCGGCAGCTACGTCTGCACCTGCCCGGGCGGCTACGTGGCCCCGGCCTCCGGCGGCTCGTGCACCGATGTCGACGAGTGCGCGACCGCGACGACGTGCGGCGCGGAGCGCGCGGGCTGCACGAACACGGCGGGCAGCTACGCGTGCGCGTGCAACGAGGGCTACGCGGCGCCCGCGACGGGCGGCGTGTGCGACGACATCGACGAGTGCGCGACGGCGACGACGTGCGGGGACGCGCGCGCGGCCTGCACCAACCTCCCCGGCACCTGGGCCTGCGAGTGCCTGGAGGGCTACGCGGCGCCCGCGACGGGCGGCGCCTGCGCCGACGTCGACGAGTGCGCCGGGTCTCCCTGCGACCCCGGCACGTGCGCGAACACCGCGGGCTCCTACGCGTGCACGTGCCCGGCGGGCTTCCTCGCGGAGGAGGGACGCTGCATCGACATCAACGAGTGCGGACCGCTGCCGTGTGGCGTCGGCACCTGCGTGCAGGGCCTGCCGACCGAGTACTTCTGCTCGTGTCCGGCGGGCTACGAGGCGCCCGGCTTCGGCGGCACCTGCTCGGACGTCGACGAGTGCGCGCTCGGGACGGACGACTGCGACGCGAACGCCGCGTGCGCCAACATCGACGGCGGCTTCACGTGCACGTGCAACGCGGGCTACGAGGGCCCGGGCAACGCGTGCACCGATGTCGACGAGTGCGCGAGCACGTCGCTCAACGAGTGCTCGCTGCTCGCCGCCTGCACCAACACGCCGGGCTCGTACGCCTGCGCGTGCAACCCGGGCTACGAGGGCAGCGGCGTGACTTGCGCCGACGTCGACGAGTGCGCCGACGGCACCGGGCGCTGCGAATCCGGTGAGATCTGCGTGAACGTGCTCGGCGCGCCGTTCACGTGCGAGTGCGCGCCCGGCTTCGCGCGGCCCACGCCCGACGCGGCCTGCGCGTCGAATTGCGGCAACGGGATCCGCGGCGTCGGTGAGCTGTGCGACGACGCGAACCTCGTCGCCGGCGACGGCTGCAACGAGCGCTGCGAGGTCGAGCCGGGCTACGCGTGCTTCGAGCCCGAGCTGACGGTGAGCACCTGCGCCGCGACCTGCGGGGACGGCCTCATCGACTCGAGCGCCGGCGAGGAGTGCGACGACGCGGGGTCGAACTCCGACACGGCGGTCGATGCGTGTCGCGCGCGCTGCGTGCGCGCGTTCTGCGGCGACTCCGTCCTCGACACGGGCGAGGAGTGCGACGACGGCGACCTCAACTCCGACACCAACACGGGCGCGTGCCGCACGACGTGCAAGCGCGCGTTCTGCGGTGACGGGGTCGTCGACGACGGCGAGCTCTGCGACTTCGGCACGGGTGAGCCGGCTGCCTCGGCGGACGCGTGCACGAGTGCGGAGCGCTGTGCGGCGGAGACGGACGCGGGCGTGCCCGTCGGGGACGACGCGGGCGTCGACGTGGACGGCGCGGTGGAGGTGCCCGATGCGGGGATCGACGCGTCGGTCCCGACGGTGACGCCGATCGAGGATGGTTGCGGGTGTCGCGCGGCGGGTGCGGGCACGCACGACGAGAATGGCGCGCTCGTCGCCGCCTGGCTGAGCGCGCTCGTCGTGCTTGCCGCACGCATGCGCCGGCGCCGGACGCGCGGGTGAGAGGTCTTCCGGCGACGTCGCCGTGTCGGGGGGAGCAATGCGAATGACGATGTGGCGATGTTTGGCAAACCGGGTCGGGTTCGTGCTCGTGTTCGCCTCGATCTGGGCGGTCGCCAATACCGCAGCTGCGTACCCCGGTTACCTGGACCTGGTGCCCAACGCGTATGCGCACGGCTGCCTCACCTGCCACAACAACGCGAGCGGTGGTCAGGGCTGCTGCACCGAGGGCCTGACGTGCACGGGTGACTGTGCTTGTGGGCCGGGCGAGGGGACCAACAACCCCTACGGATATTGCTGGAACATCTTCGGCCGCGACTTCCAGGGGACGTGGACGCGCGCCGCGGGGTCGCATTCCGGCTACACGTGGGACGCCGCGCTCCGCAACGAAGATTCGGACGCTGACGGGAAACCCAACTGGCACGAGCTGGTCTATCAGGGGTCGTCGTGGTCGATCCCCTCTCCGGGCTACACCACGGCTCAGTCGGCCTATGCCACGCGACCGGGCGAACCGACGCTCTATTCGACGAGCGAGTGCCTTCTCGTCAGTCAATTGCCTTCAGGGACGTACCCCTTCACGAATTGCTACACATCGCTGGGTGCGATCTGCACCGAGGACGACTCGGAGACGCGTCTCAGCGCGGGCGTCGATCCGACGGGAACCTACTACTTCGGTTTCGATTGCAGCTGCCCCTCGGGCTACTCCGGGAACGGGCGTTATGATTGGCCCTCCGACGGTGTCGCGGATGCGAGCGCGAGCGGCTGCACGGATATCGCCGAGTGCGCGACGCTCGCGACCTGCGGTCGCACGTTGACGAACGGCAGCGCCAATTCTTGTGCGGAATACGGCGGCTACTACGACTGCACGTGTGGCGCCGGCTTCGAAGAGGTCTATTCGGGGGTCTATTCGGGGGGCTTCGCAGAGACTTGTCGGAACATCAACGAGTGCAGCGCATCGGCGACGTGCAACGCCAACCTCGGTTACGGCACCTGTACGGACTCTTCCGGCAGTTATTCGTGCTCGTGCAGCAGCGGATTCCAGGTCTCCGGTACGGGGCTGAGCGCGACCTGCGTGGACACCAATGAGTGCAGTGCTTCGACGCGCTGCAACGCGCACGTCGGCTACGGGACCTGCAACAACACGACGGGAGCCTACTCGTGCTCGTGTGTCAGCGGGTTCGAGGCGACGGGGACGGGGGCCTCGCTCACGTGCACGGACACGAACGAGTGTCTCTTGGGCTCGACGTGCGGCTCGGCTCGCACGGGCTGTTCGAACACGACGGGCAGTTATGTCTGTGCGTGCGCGTCTGGCTACACCGCACCGCCGTCGGGCGGGGCGTGCGTGGACAACAACGAGTGTACGTCGGGCACGCCATGCGGCGTCGGGACGTGCACGAACACGGCGGGCTCGTACACGTGCGGTTGTCCGTCGGGTTACACGTCGTCGGGCGGGACGTGCGTGGACAACAACGAGTGTACGTCGGGCACGCCGTGCGGCGCGGGGACGTGCACGAACACGGCGGGCTCGTACACGTGCGGTTGTCCGTCGGGTTACACGTCGTCGGGCGGGACGTGCGTGGACAACAACGAGTGTACGTCGGGCACGCCGTGCGGCGCGGGGACGTGCACGAACACGGCGGGCTCGTACACGTGCGGTTGCCCGTCGGGCTACACGTCCAACGGGCGTGACGTGCGTGGACAACAACGAGTGCACGTCGGGCACGCCGTGCGGCGCGGGGACGTGCACGAACACGGCGGGCTCGTACACGTGCGGTTGCCCGTCGGGCTACACGTCCAACGGCGTGACGTGCGTGGACAACAACGAGTGTACGTCGGGCACGCCGTGCGGCGCGGGGACGTGCACGAACACGGCGGGCTCGTACACGTGCGGTTGCCCGTCGGGCTACACGTCCGACGGGCGGGACGTGCGTGGACAACAACGAATGTTCGCCGTCGAACCCCTGCGGCGTCGGCACGTGTACCAACACGGCGGGTTCGTACACGTGCGGGTGTCCCGCCGGGTATTCGTCGAACGGCGTGACGTGCGTGAACATCAACGAGTGCGCGACGGCCTCGCGGTGTGGTCGCACGCTCACCGGCGGGAGCGCCAACGCCTGCACGGACACGAGCGGTGGGTACACCTGCGCGTGCGGCACGGGCTTCACGGCCTCGGGCAGCGGGCTCACGGCGAGCTGCGTCGACGTGAACGAGTGCAGCACCGCGACGACCTGCAATGCCAACCTCGGCTACGGAACCTGCACGAACGCGACGGGCAGTTATTCGTGCACGTGCGCGGCCGGTTATGGCTTCAACGGCACGACCTGCGTCGTCGACAACGAGTGCACGACGGGGATGAACGTCTGCGTGGCGACGCTCGCTCTCTGCACCGACACGCCAACGAGCTACACGTGCGCGTGCATCGCGGGTTATACCGGTAACGGGCGGACGGCGGCGTCGGGCGGCACCGGCTGCACGGACATCAACGAGTGCGCGAGCGGTTCGCCCTGTGGTGTCGGCAGCTGCGCGAACACGGCTGGCAGCTACACGTGCACGTGTCCCACGGGTTACACGTCGAATGGCACGACGTGCGTTGACGTCAACGAGTGCGCGAGCGGCGCGCCCTGCGGACTCGGCACGTGCACGAACGCCGCGGGTTCCTACTCCTGCTCCTGTCCGGCGGGATACTCGTTCAACGGCACGACGTGCGCGGACGTCAACGAGTGCGCCACGATGACGACCTGCGGCCGCAACCTTTCGGCGACCAACACCTGCACGAACACGACGGGCGGCTACAGCTGTGGTTGCGCTGCGGGGTTCAGCGGCTCTGGCAGCGGGCTCAGCGCGACCTGCGTGGACGTCAACGAGTGCACGGCGGGGACGCCGTGCGGCGCCGGGACGTGTACGAACAGCGCCGGAACCTACGCGTGCGCGTGCCCGTCCGGCTACACGGGCCCGATGACGGGCGGCACCTGTAGTGATGTGAACGAGTGCGCGACGATGTCGACGTGCGGCACGGCGCGGACGTCCTGCACGAACACCGCGGGCAGCTATGCGTGTGGTTGCGCGGCGGGCTACACGGCCCCGGCCTCTGGCGGCGCGTGCACGGACGTGAACGAGTGCACGACGATGTCGACGTGCGGCACGGCGCGGACGGGCTGCACGAACACGGCGGGCAGCTACACGTGCGCGTGCGCGTCGGGCTACACGGCGCCCGCGACGGGCGGCGCGTGTACGGACGTGGATGAGTGCGTGACGGCGTCGACGTGCGGTACGGCGCGGACGGGCTGCACGAACACGGCGGGCAGCTACGCGTGCGGGTGCGCGTCGGGCTACACGGCGCCCGCGACGGGCGGCGCGTGTACGGACGTGAACGAGTGCGCGTCGCCGACGACGTGCGGCACGGCGCGGACGGGCTGCACGAACACGGCGGGCAGCTACACGTGCGGGTGCGCGTCGGGCTACACGGCGCCCGCGACGGGCGGCGCGTGTACGGACGTGAACGAGTGCGCGTCGCCGACGACGTGCGGCACGGCGCGGACGGGCTGCACGAACACGGCGGGCAGCTACACGTGCGGGTGCGCCGCGGGCTACGCAGCGCCCGCGACGGGCGGCGCGTGTACGGACGTGAACGAGTGCGCGAGCGGCGCACCCTGCGGCGCGGGCAGCTGCGCGAACCAGGCCGGGACGTACGCCTGCACCTGCCCGGCGGGGTACACCGGCCCCGGGACGGGTGGCACGTGCACGGACGTCAACGAGTGTGCGACGTCGTCGACGTGCGGCACGGCGCGGACGGGCTGCACGAACACGGCGGGCGGATACACGTGCACGTGCGCGTCGGGCTACACGGCGCCCGCGGCGGGCGGCGCGTGTACGGACGTGAACGAGTGCGCGACGGCGACCACGTGCGGAGCCGAGCGAGTGGCCTGCTCGAATCTGCCCGGGACGTATGCGTGCGTGTGCAACACGGGTTATGCGGCGCCGGCGGCGGGCGGTGCATGCGCCGACGTCAATGAATGCGTCACAGGGACGCCTTGCGCGCCCGGGAGCTGCGCGAACAGCGCGGGTTCGTATGCGTGCACCTGCCCGGACGGATATTTCGCGGAGGAGGGGCGCTGCGTCGACATCAACGAGTGCGCGTCGCTGCCGTGCGGTGTCGGCAACTGCTCGCAGGGGCCGCCGACGCAGTATTTCTGCTCGTGTCCGTCCGGCTACGTCGCGCCGGTCTTCGGCGGCACCTGCACCGACGTCGACGAGTGCGCTGCGGGCACGGACGACTGCGACGCGAACGCGACCTGCACGAACATCGACGGCTGGTTCACCTGCGCCTGCGACGCCGGCTACGAGGGCACGGGCATGTCCTGCACGGACGTCGACGAGTGCGCGGCGGTCGGGCTCAACGAGTGCTCGCCGCTCGCCGCCTGCACCAACACGGTCGGCGCGTACACGTGCACGTGCAACCCGGGTTACGAGGGAGCGGGTCTCCTGATCTGCACCGACATCGACGAGTGCGCGGACGGGACGGGGCGCTGCGAGCTCGACGAGGTCTGCGTGAACGTGCTCGGTGGGCCGTTCGTGTGCGACTGCGCGCCGGGCTTCGCGCGCGCGACGCCGGAGGCGGCGTGCACCTCGCGCTGCGGAAACGGGCTGCGCGGCCTCGGCGAGGCGTGCGACGACGGGAACCTCGCGCCGGGCGACGGGTGCAGCGAGGCGTGTGACGTCGAGCCGGGCTGGGCGTGCTTCGAGCTCACGGGCGCGGCGAGCGTCTGCTCGGCGACGTGCGGCGATGGGCTCGTCGACACGGGCGCAGGCGAGGAGTGCGACGACGCGGATGCCAACTCCGATATGACGGCCCGATGCGTGCCGCACGCGGTGTGTGCGCGCGTTCTGCGGCGACGCAGTCCTCGACGCGGGCGAGGCGTGCGACGCCGGTGACGCGAACTCCGACACGACGCACGGGCGCGTGCCGCACCACCTGCAAGAACGCCTTCTGCGGCGATGGTGTCGTCGATGATGGTGAGCTGTGCGATCTACGGGACGGGGACGGCGTTCGACGCCGCGGACGACTGCACGAGCATGTCCCGTTGCGACGCGCAGACCGACGCGGGCGTGCCCGATGCGGGCGCCGCGGACGCGGGGGATGCGGACGCTTCGCGCGACGGCGGCGCGGACGCGGGCGGCCCGGACGTGCGCACCGTCTCCGGGGACTGCGGGTGCCGCGCGGCCGGCGCGGGTCACGCAGGGCGCGGGCTCTCCGGGGCGCTCGCCGTCGCGCTCGTCGCGCTCGCCCTCGCGCGCCGTCGGCGTCGCTGAGCGTGGCCGCGACGCCGCGTCACGCGTCGCGTCCGCGGCCTCGCATCATCCGCGCTGCAAACACGAGAGGCCCCGAGGCGTGTCGCCCCGGGGCCCCTTCCTGCGTGGCGTCTCTCGGCCCTGCGCGGCGCGTGCCGCGCGACCGCGTCAGACGCGCTCGATGATCGTCGCGATGCCCATGCCGCCGCCGATGCAGAGCGTGATGAGCGCCGTCTGCAGGCCGCGGCGCTCGAGCTCGTCGAGCGCGATGTTGAGGAGCATCGCGCCCGTCGCGCCGAGCGGGTGACCGAGCGCGATCGAGCCGCCGTTCACGTTCACCTTCGCCGGGTCGATGTCGAGGCGGCGCATCGTCTCGAGGGGGACCGTCGCGAAGGCCTCGTTGATCTCCCAGAGGTCGATGTCCTTCGCCGTCATGCCCGCCTTCTCGAGCGCGCGCTTCGACGCGGGCGCGGGCGCGGTGAGCATGATGACGGGCTCGGCGCCGGCGGTCGCCATCGCGCGGATGCGGGCGCGCGGCTTGAGGCCGTGGGCCTTCACGTAGTCGTCCGAGGCGAGCAGCACCGCGCACGCGCCGTCGACGATGCCCGACGCGTTGCCGGGCGTGTGCAGGTGCTGGATCGCGCTCACCTCGGGATAACGGGCGAGGGCGATCTGGTCCATCGTCTCGCCGTTCGGGCCGATGGGCATCGCGCCCATCTTCTCGAAGGCGGCCTTGAGCCCGGCGAGCGCGTCGATCGTCGCGCCGTGGCGCGGGTACTCGTCGACCTCGAGCAAGACCTTGCCCGTCGCCGGATCCTTCACCGGGAAGATCGAGCGCGCGAAGCGGCCCTCCTTCTGCGCGGCCTCGGCCTTGTGCTGCGAGGCCAGGGCGAACTCGTCGAGCTGCGCGCGCGTGAAGCCCTCGCGCGTGGCGATGAGATCCGCGCTGATGCCCTGCGGTACCTGGAAGTGCTTCTGGCGCAGCGCGAGGTTGTTGCCGTCCATGCCCGCGCCGTCCGAGCCCATCGCGACGCGCGACATGCTCTCGACGCCGCCGCCGATCGCGAGCCCCTGAGCGCCCGCCATCACGCCCATCGCCGCGAAGTTCACGGCCTGCAGGCCCGAGCCGCAGTAGCGGTTGAGCGACACGCCGCTCACCTCGACCGGGATGCGGCTCGACGCGAGCACCGCGTTGCGCGCGATGCACGAGCCCTGCTCGCCCACCTGCGAGACGGTGCCCATCACGACGTCCTCGATGTCGGCCGCGTGCACGCCCGTGCGCTCGACGAGCACGTCGAGCGTCTGCCCGAGCAGCTCGCCCGGGTGCACCCCGGAGAGCGCGCCCACGTCCTTCTTCCCGCGCCCGCGCGGCGTGCGGACCGCGTCGATGATGAATGCGTTACCCATGAGATCTCCTGTCGTATCGGCCTGAAATCAGAACCCTAGAATCTTGGCGATCGCGTAGCGCATGACCTCGGTCGTCCCGCCGCCGATGCGGAAGAGGCGCGAGTCGCGGTAGGCGCGCGAGACCCAGAGGTCCTCGAGGTAGCCCATCCCGCCGTGGAACTGCACGCACGTGTCCATGATCTCGCCCGAGAGATCGCCGACGAAGACCTTCGCCATGGAGATGAGCTTCGTCGTCTCCATGCTGACGGGGCCCTTCGCCACGTATTTGTCGTGGTTGTAGTGCTCGACGGCCCTGTACGAGAACGCCTGCGCGGCCTCGAGCTTCGTGTAGAGGTCGACGAACTTGTGCTGCCAGAGCTCGCGCTTCATGAGCGGCTTGCCGAAGGCCTGGCGCTCGCGACCCCACGCGACCGAGCGATCGAGCGCGAGGCGCGCGCCGGCGACGGCGCTCGTCGAGGCGATGAGGCGCTCGGACTGGAAGTTCTGCATGAGATAGACGAATCCCATGCCCTCTTCGCCGAGCAGATAGCGCTGCGGCACGACGACGTCCTCGAAGAAGAGCTCCGCGGTGTCGCTCGCCCAATTGCCCATCTTCTTCAGCTTTTTCGAGATGGAGAATCCAGGCAGGTTGGTCGGCACGAGGAAGATCGAAATCCCCATGTGGCCCGCGTCGGGGTTCGTCTTGCAGAGCAGCGTGACGAAGTCGGCGCGCGTGCCGTTGGTGATGTAGGTCTTGCTGCCGTTGATGACGTAGTCGCCGCCGACCTTCTTCGCGGTGGTGCGGAGGCCCGCGACGTCGGAGCCCGCGCCCGGCTCGCTCACGCCGAGGGCCGCGATCTTGTCGCCCGCGAGCGCGGGCGCGAGGAACTCGGCCTTCTGCTCCGCCGTGCCGAGGTCGTTGATGCAGGGCGTCGCCATGTCGCTCTGCACGAGCAGGCCCATGCCCACGCCGGCGGCGCCGATGCGCACGAGCTCCTCGCTCTTCGCCACGCTGAACCAGTAGTCGCCGCCGCCGCCGCCGACGTCCTCCGGGTAGTGCGCGCCGAGGATGCCGAGCTCGCCCGCGCGCTTGAACACCCAGTTCGGGAAGAGCTCGTCCTCCTCCCACTGGTTCGCGTGCGGGGCGAGCTCCTTCTCGACGAACTGGCGCACCTGCTTGCGGAAGAGGTCGTGCTCCTCGGTGAACGGCGTCGCGACGGCCATGGGCTGTGCTCTCCTCCGGACGCGCGCGTGGCGCACGGCGTGTGCACCCGCGGTCCGCTGAATGGCCATTCACTTACCGGAGCACGTCGCCGTCTGCAAGCGTCGCGAGGCGCCGCCGCGCTGCCGCACGATGCCTGTCGCGCGCGGCTCTGCCATGCTGCCGCGGCATGCTCGCGGCGCGCACGATCGGCGGCCTCGTCACGCTCGTCGCGGCGCTGCTCGTCGCGGCCGGGGTGCGCGCGTCGCGCGGGGCCGACGCGTCGCGTCGCGCGTCGCTGCAGCGCTCGGCGCGCGTCGTCGGCGCGTTCTTCTGCGTGTGGCTCGTGCGCGACGCGGCGGAGCTCGCGCTCGCCCGCGCGGCGTGGTCGGCGTCGCGACGCGTCGACCTCGCGTGCGTCGTCGCGGGCGCGCTGCTCGCGCTCGGCGCGATCGCGGCGGGGACGGCGCCGCAGCCCTGGATCGCGTCACCGCGCGCGGCGGGGCGTGTGCGCACCGCGCTCGTCGTGCTCGCGGCGGTGAGCGGGTGCGCGGCGCTCGTGCGGCTCGTCGCGTGAGCGCGCGGCGCGGTCAGTCCTCGTCGTCCTCGTCGTCGAGGTCGCTGCCGACGGCGACGTGCAGGCCGTACTTCTTCATGAGCTTTCGGAAATACTTGCGGTCGATGTCCGACTCGCGCGCCGCGTGCGAGATGTTGTTGTTGTTCTTGCGGAGCAGGCTCGCGATGTAGTCGCGCTCGAAGGACGCGACCCAACGCTCCTTCGCGTCCTTGAAGGTGCCCTCGATGTCCGCGGCCGCGGGCAGGACCGCGCGCGGCGCAGGCTCGCTGCCCGGGGGGAGCCGCGCGGCCTCGGGCGTCGCCGGCGCAGGGTGCGCGTCGCTCCAGCGCGGCGCGGCGGGCGCCTTCTCGGGCAGCGGGCCGGGCGGCGCGGGGCGTTGCAAGGCGACGTGGTCGGGGAGGTCGCGCGCCTCGATGGTGTCGGTGTCCGCGAAGCTCACGGCGCGCTCGACGACGTTGTGCAGCTCACGCACGTTGCCGGGCCACGCGTGGTCGTGCAGGCGATCCATCGCCTCGCGCGAGACGCCGGTGACCTTGCGCTCGCCGTCGCGCCCGCGGTTGAAGTGCGACCCGCGGAGGAAGTGCTTCACGAGGAGCGGGATGTCCTCCCTGCGCTCGCGCAGCGCCGGCAACAGGACGCGCACGACGCTGAGGCGGTAGAAGAGATCCTCGCGGAAGCGGCCCTGCCGCACCTCTTCTTCGAGCTTGCGGTTCGTCGCGGCGATCACGCGCACATCGACCTTCTGCGTGCGCGCGCCGCCGACGCGCCGGACCTCGCGCTGCTCGAGCACGCGCAGAAGCTTCGGCTGCATTTCGAGCGCGAGCTCACCGAGCTCGTCGAGGAAGACCGTGCCGCCGTTCGCCATCTCGAAGACGCCCTGCCGCGTCTGGATGGCGCCCGTGAAGGCGCCCTTCTCGTGGCCGAAGAGCTCGCTCTCGATGAGGTTCTCCGGGACGGCGCTGCAGTCGAAGACGATGAACGGGCCCTCGCGGCGGCGCGATTCCTGATGGACCGTGCGCGCGACGACCTCCTTGCCGGTGCCCGTCTCGCCCTCGATGATCACCGTCGCGTCGGTCGGCGCGATCTTCTCGAGGATCGTATACAGCTCACGCATCTTCGCGTTGCGGCCGATGAGCTCGCCGAAGCGCTGCTTCTCGGAGGGCACGATGCGGAGGCGCTCGTCGACGGGGGCGAAGCGCAGCTCCGTCTTGCCGAGCGTGATGACGGAGTCGGGGCGGAGGTAGGCCTCGCGGATGCGCAGGCGGTTGACGAAGGTGCCGTTCGTCGAGGCGAGGTCGGCGATCATGTAGTGATCGCCCTCGTGCCAGATCTTGCAGTGGTTGCGGCTCACCGTGTCGTCGGCGAGGACGATGTCGTTGTCCTCCATCGCGCCGATCGTCACGACGTCCTTGTCGAAGACGTGCGTCTCGAGCGTGCCCTCGTAGGCGACGATCACCTGCAGCCGTCGCAGGGTCAGCGTCGCGGGGCGACCGTCGATGTACGTGATCTTCGTGGCGTTGGAGCCGTCGGGGAATTCGGTCGGAAGGTGGGGGTCGGACGGCGGCATGCGCGGCTCAAGGTACGCGCGCACGTCGGGTGGGGTCAACGGTCGCCAGCGCGCGCGGCGTGCTTAACCGGGCGCGCTCAGCGGGGGGCCGGCGTCTCGCCGCCGGTGCCGCCGCCGTGCGCTTCGTCGGGGCCGCGCGGCGCGGTCTTCTCGTGGCCGCGCGCGTCGCCGCCCTCGCCGGGGAAGCCGGGGAGCCCCGCGCCCGCGGGGAGCGCGTCGAGGCGGATCGGGTCGACGCGCTCGGGGTGCACCTCGGGGCGGAGACGCGCGCGCAGCGCGGTGACGAAGTCGTCGAGCGCCTTCTGCCGACGCTCGCGCCAGAGGCGCATGCGGATCGAGGGACCCGCGTCGGCGACGGTGCGGGTCTCGGCGGGGCGCAGGCCGGTGAGTTTCACGACGCTCCACTTGTCGCCGACCTGCACGGGGCCGCTCGTGTCGCCCACTTCGCGCAGCGCGAAGGCCGCGTCGACGAGCTCCTGAACGACCTCGGCGTCGGCCGAGGGCGTCGTCGCCGGGTCGGGCTGCCGCGCGCGAGTGAAGTAGCGGAGGTCGCCGCCGCGCAGCTTCGTCTCGACGTCGAGGCTGTGCTCGCGGGCGAGGTCGCGGAAGGTGCGGACGTCGGCGGTGGCCGCCTCGCGGGCGAGGCGCTCGGCCTCTTCGCGCGTCGCGACGAGGAGGTGGCTCGCGCGGCGCATCTCGGCGCGGTTGAACTCGCTCGCGTGCGAGGCGTAGTAGGCGTCGACGTCGGCCTGCGGGATCGTCTCGACGGTGATGCGCTCGTCGAACTCCTTGCGGATCAAGGTCTGCACGGCGTTCTGCTTGACCGTGCGGAGGACCTCCGGATCGCGGTCGTAGTGGCGCTTGACGGCCTCGCGCGCGAGCAGCTCGAAGCGGACCATGTTGTCCACGAACTCGAGGCGCTTCGCGGGATCACGGTAGCGCGCCCGCAGGAAGGGCGACTGCGCGTTGAGCGCGTCCTCGACCTCGCCGACGGTGATGCGGACGTCGCCGACCCGCGCGAGAACGGCATCGCGGCGCGCCTGCTCCGCGGGCGACGTGGGCCCGCCCGCGTCCGGGGCGGCGGGGCGCGTCGGGTCGGGGTGGTCCTGCGCGGCGACGCGGGGGCGCGAGAGCGCGAGCGCGCCCGCGAGGCTGAGCACGCAGGACACGAGGACCGGGAGGACGAGACGCTTCATCGGGGCGCGTTTTCCCACGGGCCATGGCCCCGATCAAGCGCGTGGGGCGTCGCGCCCGGGCACGGCGCCGTGCTACGAGTCACGCCCACCATGGTTGGCGACAACGGGCGGGGGGAGCCGGGCGCGGGCACGGAGCAGGGCGCGGGTCGGCTCGCGGTCGCCGTGCGCCAGCTGCGCGCAGAGCTGCGGCTCTGCGCGACCATCTCGCTCGTCGGCGAGGTCGCCGAGGTCCGGCTCGGTCAGGGTTTCGTCGTCCTCGTCGACGTCGACACGCTGCAGCACGACCCGCTCGCGCCATGGCTGGCGGCCGTCGCGTCGGGGCAGGCGGGCGTGGTGCTGCTCGGGCCGGCGCCCGCGGGGCTCGTCGAGCGCCTGCCGCCCGGCGCGATGATCACGGTCGTCGAGGATCCGAACCTCACCGAGTCGCTCTACGTCGACGTGCAGGGGATGCTCGCGCGCGTCGATCTGTTGCAGCGCGCCGAGGAGAAGAGCCGCCAGCTCAGCCGCTCGCGCTACGAGCTGAACGAGCTCGTCACGATCGCGCGCGCGCTCACGCAGGAGCGCGACATCGACGCGCTGCTCACGCTGATCCTCGAGAAATCCCGCTTCATCACGGGCGCCGACGCGGGCTCCATCTACGTGCTCGAGGGCAGCGATCCGGACGACCGGCGCCGCACGCTGCGCTTCAAGCTCTCGCAGAACGAGTCGTGCAAGTTCGAGTCGAGCGAGTTCACGATGCCCGTGTCGATGCGCTCGATCTCGGGCGCGGCGGTGCTCACGCGCCGCCCGATCAGCATCGCGGACGTCTACGAGATCCCCGGCGACGCGCCCTACGGCTTCGACCGCAGCTTCGACGAGAAGGTCGGCTACCGCAGCGGCTCGATGATCTGCGTCCCGCTCATCAGCGCGGCCGAGGAGGTCATCGGCGTCATCCAGCTCATCAACAAGAAGCGCGCGCCCGAGCGCCGCCTCACGACGCTCGCGGACTTCGACGCGCTCGTCGTGCCCTTCGACGCGCGCTCGGAGGAGCTGCTGCAGACGCTCGCCTCGCAGGCCGCCATCGCGCTCGAAAACGCCATGCTCTACAAGGAGATCCAGGCGATCTTCGAGGGGTTCGTGCGCGCGAGCGTGCAGGCCATCGAGCAGCGCGACCCGACGACGAGCGGTCACTCCCTGCGCGTCTCGGTGCTCTCGTGCCGGCTCGCCGAGGTCGTCGACACCGTCGATCACGGGCCGTACGCGGAGGCCTGCTTCACGAAGCGCGATCTGAAGGAGCTCGAGTACGCCTCGCTGCTCCACGACTTCGGCAAGATCGGCGTGCGCGAGCAGGTGCTGGTCAAGGCGAAGAAGCTCTACCCGCACGACCTCGAGGCGATCCGACAGCGGCTGGACTACGTCGGCAAGGCGATCGAGGTCGACGTGCTCGCGCGCAAACTCGAGCTGATGCGGCTCGGCGCGGAGGGCGCCGCGCTGTTGCGGCTCGACGACGAGCTCGCGCACCGGCGCGCGGAGCTCGACGAGGCGTGGCGCGTGATCCGCGATGCGAACGAACCCACGGTGCTGCGGCAGGGGGAATTCGGGCGGATCGCGGAGCTCGGGCGCATCACGTACACCGACGCGGCCGGCGAGGTGCGGACGCTGCTGCGGCCCGAGGAGGTCGTCGCGCTGCAGGTGACGCGCGGCTCGCTCTCGTCGGGTGAACTCGACGAGATCCGCTCGCACGTCTCGCACACGTACAACTTCCTCGCGCGGATCCCCTGGGGGAAGAGCTTCGACCGCGTGCCGATCATCGCGGGCTCGCACCACGAGCGGCTGAACGGCTCGGGCTACCCGAACCGTCTTTCCGCAGAAGAGATACCGTTGCAATCGAAGATCATGAGCATCGCGGACATCTACGACGCGCTGACGGCGCGCGATCGCCCCTACAAGAAGGCGATGCCCGCGGAGCGTGCGCTCGACATCCTCGGCTACGAGGTGCGCGACGGGCACGTCGACGGGGAGCTCGTGCGCATCTTCCGCGAGGCGGGCGTCTTCCGCGCCGCCGACCGCGACGACCTCACCTACTGACGCGCGCCACGGCGAGGCGCGCGGACGGCGCGCGGCGGGGGTGATTCCGTCGTCGCGTGAACGGCGCGGGTTCGCGCTAGGCTCCGCGCGTCCCCGAACCTCCGAGCGCAGGGCCCCCTTGGACGACCGCATCTACGACGGAATCACCGAGCTCATCGGCCGCACGCCGCTCGTGCGCCTGCGCGCGCTCTCCCCGAAGGGCGGCGCCGAGGTCGTCGCCAAGCTCGAGAGCGCGGGCCCGGGCGGCAGCGTGAAGGACCGCGCGGCGCTCGCGATGATCGACGCGGCCGAGGCCGAGGGCAAGCTCGCCCCGGGCGCGACGATCGTCGAGGCGACCAGCGGGAACACGGGGATCTCGCTCGCGATGATCGCCGCGGTGCGCGGCTACCGCTGCGTGCTCGTGATGCCCGAGGACATGAGCCTCGCGCGGCGGCTGATCCTGCGCGCGTATGGCGCCGAGGTCGTGCTCACGCCGGCGCAGGAGGGCATGAGCGGCGCGGTCGAGCGCGCGACGCAGATCCGCAAGGAGACGGACGCCTTCATGCCACGGCAGTTCGAGAACCCCGCGAACCCGGATGCGCACGCGCGCACGACGGCCGAGGAGATCTGGCGCGCGACGGGCGGCGCCGTCGACGCGTTCGTCGCGGGCGTGGGCACGGGGGGCACGCTCACGGGCGTCGGGCGCGTGCTGCGCGCGCGTCGACCCGGGGTGCGCATCGTCGCGGTCGAGCCGAAGGCGAGCGCGGTGCTCTCTGGGGGCAAGCCGGGGCTGCATGGCATCCAGGGGCTCGGCGCAGGCTTCGTGCCGCGCATCCTCGACACCCGCGTTTACGACGAGATCGTCACGGTGTCGGATGTCGCGGCGGACCGCGCGATGCGCCGCCTCTCGCGCGAGGAGGGCATCCTCGCGGGGCCGAGCGCGGGCGCGAACGTGCACGCGGCGGTCGAGGTCGCCAAGACGCTCGCGCCGGGGCAGCGCGTCGTGACCATCCTCTGTGATACCGGTGAGCGTTATCTCTGTTGAGGGCCGCGGGGCCGTGCGCGACGCCGCGTGGACGGCGCTGCGCGGGCCGCTCGTGCCGCGCGCGGACTGGGACGCGGGCTTCGTCGCCGGGCACCCGGCGCACGCGGTGCTCGGGCCCGCGGCGGCGTGTTTCGCGGGCTGCGCGGCGTGGCCGGCGCCCGAGGGGTGGCGCGCGGCGCTCGAGGCGGGCGGGCTCGCGGGGCCGCTCGTCTCGGCCGCGGGCGTGCCGATCACCTTCGCGCCGTCGCCGCCGAAGACGCGCGCGCGCCGGCGCCGCGCGCCGGTGGAGGTCGCGACCCTCTACGACGAGCGGATCTACGTGCGGGGCGAGGTGCCGAGCCGCGCCGCGTGCTGGCACGACTTCCTGAACATGCTGGTCTGGGCGACGTTCCCCGCGAGCAAGCGCGCGGTGAACGCGCGGCAGCGGGCCGCGCTCCGCGGGCACGTCGTCGACGGCGCACCGCGTCTGCCGGGGGCGCGCACGCGCGAGCAGGACGCGCTCTCGATGCTCGACGAGGGGGGCGTGGTGGTCCTCGTCGCGGCGGCGCGTGGCGCGGCGGTCCAGGCGGCGCTCGCGTCCGCGGACGCGCACGCGCTCATCGCCGAGGTCGCTGCGGGCGGCGCGGCGGTGCTCGCGCTCGGGCACGCGCTGCACGAGCATCTGCTCTCGAGCGACGCGCCCGTGCGCGCGCTCGCGCTGCCGCTCGCGGTGCCGGCGCTCCCTGCGTCGTGCGAGGCGCGCGTCGCGCTCGCGGATGCGTGCCTCGCCGCGGACCTCGAGGCGCGCCGCGTGCTCACGGGCCCGACAGGCGCGCCGGCCCTGCCGATCACGGCCGCGCTCTTCGGCTGAGCGCGCGCGCCGTGGCGCAGCGTCGCCGCAGTGGTCGGCGCGCGGACGTGGCCCCACGTCGTCGCTACACTCGCGAAGCCCATGGCCGACACCCCTGCCGACGCTCCCATGCTGCGTGATTTGCGTGCGCTCCTCGCCCTGCTCGAGCGCGAACGTGAGGTCGTGACGATCGACGCGGAGGTCGATCCGACCCTCGAGCTCGCCGAGATCCACCGCCGCGTGATCGCGGCGCAGGGGCCGGCGCTCCTCTTCCGACGCGTGAAGGGCTCGCCGTATCCCGTCGTCACGAACCTCTTCGGCACCTCGCGCCGCGTGTCGCTCGCGTTCGGCGCGCGTCCGCAGGCGTTCGTGCGGCAGGCCGCGGCGCTGCCGCAGACGATGCTGCCGCCGACGCCGGGCCGGCTCTGGAAGCAGCGCGCGTTTCTCTCGCAGGGCCTGCGCATCGGGATGAAGCACAGCGGGCGCGGGCCGATCACGGAGGCCGTCGACGAGCCGCCGCGCCTCGGCGAGCTGCCGCTCTTGAAGCTCTGGCCCGAGGACGGCGGGCACTTCGTCACGCTGCCGCTCGTCTACACGGAGCGCCCCGGCCCGCACGACCCCGCGCACGGCGACCACGTCGAGCACAACCTCGGGATGTACCGCGTGCAGCGCTACGACGACGCGCACACCGGGATTCACTGGCAGATCGGCAAGGGCGGCGGCTTTCACCACCAGCTCGCCGAGGCGCGCGACGAGGCGCTGCCTCTCTCGATCACGGTGGGCGGTCCGCCCGCGCTCATCCTGAGCGCCATCGCGCCGCTGCCCGAGGGCGTGCCCGAGCTGATGCTCGCGTCGCTGCTGCTCGGCGAGAAGCTGCCGCTCGTCCACGACGCGCGCTCGCCGCACCCGCTCGTCGGTCGCGCGGAGTTCGTGCTCTCGGGCGTCGTGCCGCCGCGCGTGCGCCGTCCGGAAGGGCCGTTTGGCGACCACTACGGCTATTACTCACTCCAGCACGATTATCCCGTCTTCGAGTGCAAGCGTGTGTTTCGCCGCAAAGACGCGATCTGGCCCGCGACGGTCGTCGGCAAGCCGCGCCAGGAGGACTTCTTCATCGGTGAATACCTGCAAGAGCTCCTCTCGCCGCTCTTCCCGGTGGTGATGCCCACGGTGCGGGATCTCTGGTCGTACGGCGAGACGGGGTTTCACGCGCTCACCGCCGCCGTCGTGAAGGAGCGGTATCCGCGCGAGGCGCTCGTGAGCGCGTTTCGCGTCCTCGGAGAGGGGCAGTTGTCGCTGACGAAGTTCCTGCTCGTCACGGACGCGCCGCTCGATCTCAAGGACTTCCGCGCCGTGTTCGAGCACGTGCTCGCGCGCGTCTCGTGGCCCACGGATCTCTACGTGTTCTCGAACTCGGCGATGGACACGCTCGATTACGCGGGACCCGAGGTGAACAAGGGCAGCAAGGGTGTGATGTTGGGTGTCGGGCCCGCGATTCGCGACCTGCCGCAGGCGTGGCAGGGGCCACCGCCCGAGGGCTTCTCGCAGGCGCGCGCGTTCTGTCCGGGGGCGCTCGTCGTGTCGGGGCCGCGCTATCCGTCGGCGCCGGAGGGCGCGCAGCACCCGCGCGACGACGACGCGCTCCGTCGCCTCGCGGCCGATCCGCGCCTCGCCGCGTGGCCCTTCGTCGCGCTCGTCGACGACGCGGCGCGCGCGACGTCGAGCGTGCCCGCGTTCCTGTGGACGGTGTTCACGCGCTTCGAGCCCGCGAACGATCTGCACGCGCGTGACGTGCGCGTGCAGCGGCACCACCTCGCCTACGAGG
Source organism: Polyangiales bacterium (assembly GCA_964202905.1). Taxonomy (GTDB): domain Bacteria; phylum Myxococcota_A; class Polyangia; order Polyangiales; family JADJQN01; genus CAIUAC01. Next base: position 142,433 of record CAXNJO010000005.1, on the reverse strand, counting down.
GGCCCGTCGTGCTCGATGCGCGCATGAAGCCCTGGTATCCGAAGGCCGTCGAGGCTGCGCCCGAGACGGAGGCCCTCGTCGCGCGGCGCTGGTCGGAGTACTTCCCGGCGGGCGGCGTCGAGATGGGTGACGCCCGCGCGGCGGACGTCGTCGACGGCTGAACGCCGCCGGTCGGCGGAGCCGATCGCGCGCGTCGCGCTTGGCAAGCGCGTGCAGGCCCGCCGATACTCGCGGCGATGTCCTCGCGCTTCCCTCGTCGCTTCGCGCTTCTTCCCGCCGCGGTCTCGCTCCTCGCGGCGCTCTCGCTCGTCGTGCTGCCTGCGTGCACGCCGGCGCTCACCGAGCTGGTGGTCGTGGTCGACTCCGACCTCGCGGTGCCGGGCGCGCTCGACGAGGTGCTCGTGACGATCGAGGGCACGGAGGCCATCCCGCTCGAGGCGAAGACGAGCCTCGCGGGCGCGGCGCGGCTCCCGGTGACACTCGGCGTGCGGCCGCGGGAGCCGGGCAGCACGCCCGTGCGGATCCGCGCCATCGGACGCCTCGCGGGGATCGATCGCGTCGAGGCGCAGGTGCGCACGCGCTTCGTCGAGGGCGAGCGGCGGATCGTGCGCCTGCACCTGCGGGAGCGCTGCGCGGGCGTGCGCTGCGGCGACGACCAGACGTGCAGCGACGGCGCGTGCGTCGATGCGTTCGTCGAGCCGGGGACGCTCGAGCCGTTCGACCCGGCACGCGATCCGGGCGCGGGGGATGGCGGCGCGCGCGACCTCGGTGTCGACGCGGGCGATCCGGACGCGGGGGACGCCGACGCCGGCGTCGACGCGGCCGTCCCGTGCCCCGCCGGGTACATGCGTGCTGGGGCGGCGTGCGTGAACGCGGACGAATGCGCGGCGGTGACGAACCCGTGCGGCCCCGGGACGTGCGTGGACAACGCCGGCTCGTACGCGTGCTTCTGCCCGTCGGGCTACCGCGCGGCGGCGACGCCGACGATCACGTGTGCCGACGTCGACGAGTGTGTCGAAGGGATGGCCGACTGCGACGACGCACCCGCCGCGGTCTGCGTCAACGCGCCGGGTGACTACGCGTGCACGTGTCCGCCCGGTTACGAGGGGACGGGGCGCGGCGCGGCCGGCTGCGCCGACGTCGACGAGTGCGCGACGAACACCGACGACTGCGACGACATGCCGGAGGCCTGCGTGAACGGCGTCGGCGACTTCGCGTGCGCGTGCCCGCCCGGCTTCGCGGGCGACGGGCGCGGGGCGGGGGGCTGCGTGTGGGACGACCCGGCGCTCTCGGCGCTCTCGGTCGGCGCAGGCGCCGCGCTCGGGCCGTCCTTCGCGGGGGACACGACGGAGTACGCGCTCGTGCTCGCGCCCGGCGCGACCTCGGCGACGCTCACGCCGCGCGTGGCGTTCCCGGCAGGCGCGACCATCGCCGTCGATGGTGTCGTCTCTGCGAGCGGAACACCCGTGGAGCTCGCGGCGAGCCCGGGCTTCGCGCCGCGCGCAATCGTCGTGGTCGTCACGGCGGAGAGCGGCGTCTCGCGCACGTACACGATCACGCTCGTGCGCTCGGGCGTCTACCTGAAGGCGTCGAACACGGGCAGCGTCGATCAATTCGGCTGCTCGTTGGCGCTCTCGGCCGACGGCGCGACGCTGGCGGTCGGCGCGTGCGAAGAGGCGTCGAGCGCGACGGGGGTCGGCGGCGTGCAGTCGAACGACGGCGCGGCCGGCGCGGGCGCCGTCTACGTGTTCCGCCGCACCGCGGGCACATGGGCGCAGGAGGCCTACGTGAAGGCGTCCAACACCGAGCCCTACGACGGCTTCGGCGCGGCGGTGGCGCTCTCGTCCGACGGCTCGGTGCTCGTCGTGGGCGCGTCGAAAGAGGACGCCTCGGCGACCGGGATCGGCGGGGCGCAGGCGGGCAACGCCGCGGCGGATGCGGGGGCTGCGTACGTGTTCCGCCGCACGATGGGCGTGTGGGCGCAGGAGGCGTACGTGAAGGCCTCGAACACGGGGGCCGGGGACGAGTTCGGGACGGCGGTCGCGGTCTCGCCGGATGGCGTGACGTTCGCCGTGGGCGCGCCCCGTGAGGACTCGGGCGCGGCGGGGATCGGTGGGAGCCAGACCAGCGAGTCGGCCATGGACGCGGGCGCCGTCTACGTGTTCCGGCGTGCGCTCGGCGCGTGGTCGCAGGAAGCGTACGTGAAGGCGTCGAACACGGGCGCCGGCGACCTGTTCGGGAGCGCGGTGTCGCTCGCGTCCGGGCTCGTGCTCGCGGTCGGTGCGCCCGAAGAGGACTCGAGCGCGGTCGGCGTCGGAGGCGACGCGACGAGCAATGCCACGCTCGGTGCGGGGGCCGTCTACGTGTTCCGGCGCGTGTCGTCGACCTGGTCCCAGGAGGCCTACGTGAAGGCGTCGAACACGGGGCTGGACGACAACTTCGGTCGCGCGGTCGCGCTGTCGTCGGATGGCATCGCGCTGGCGGTGGGGGCGCCCTACGAAGGCTCGTCGTCCTCGGGAATCGGTGGTGACGGCGCGAGCGACGCCACACCGTATTCCGGTGCCGTGTACGTGTATCGGCGGACGATGTCGACGTGGGGATTCGACGCGTACGTGAAGGCCTCGAACGTCGGGAGAAACGATTACTTCGGCAGCGCCGTGTCGTTGTCGATGGATGGCTCGACGTTGCTCGTCGGCGCCAGCAACGAGTTCTCGCTGGCGACCGGCATCGGCGGCGACGAGGCCAGCAACGCCGCACCGGGCGCGGGGGCCGCCTACGTGTTCCGGCGCGTCGCGAGCGTCTGGTCGCAGACGGCGTACGTGAAGGCGTCGAACACCGCGACGACCGACTTCTTCGGCACCGTGCTCGCGATGTCGGGGGACGGCGAGACGCTCGTGGGCGCGGCGCCCGGCGAAGACTCGGGCGCGACGGGGATCGGCGGCGACGCGACCAGCGCTGCCGAGCCGGATTCGGGCGCCGTGTACGCGTACTGACCGCGGGGCTTCGGGGGCTGTGCAGCACCCCGCCGCGCGCGGATACTCGGCGCCACGACGACGCGTCGCGGCATCGCGGGTGCAGGGCCCTGGGTCCTGCCGTCGAACACGGGGCCGGGCGACCTGTTCGGCCATTCGGTGTCGTTCTCCGCGGACGGACGCGTGCTCGCCGTGGGCGCGTACGAAGAGTCGTCGGCGGCGACCGGCGTCGGTGGCGACCCGACCAGCGATGCGGCGCCGGCCGCGGTCGCGGCCTACGTCTTCACGCGCGGCGCGACGGCCTGGACCCAGGCCGCGTTCGTGAAGGCGTCCCGCCCCGGCGCCGGTGACTCCCTCGGTGCACCGCTGGCGCTCTCGGGGGATGCGTCGACGCTCGTCGCGGGCGCGCCGAACGAGGCGTCGTCGGAGACGGACATCGATGGGGAGGAGACCGCGGACACCTCGATCCAGCCGGGGGCCGCGTCCAGCTACTGAACGACGTTCAGTTCGCGAGTCCGAAGAGCGCGCGCTGGCGGACGCGCACGAGGCGCTTCGCGAGCGCGGGACCATCGACGCCCGCGAAACGCTGTGTGAGGCGCGTCTCGTGCCCGTCGCGCAGGCGCAGCACGAGGGCGCGGGACGGCGCGTCCCACGCGATGTCCTCGAGGTCGTCCCACGGCGTCTCGAAGCGCGGGCCCCCGTCGAGGAAGACGAGCGCATCCGTCCGCACGACGAGGCAGGCGTCCTCGGCGAGCAGGCGCTGCAGGCCGAAGATCGCGCGGAAGCCCGACCACGCGATCGTGCCGAGTCCCATCACCGTCATCGGTACGCGCCAGTGCCAGGAGTCCATCACCTGCGCGAGGTCGATGCGACCCGCTGACGCGAGCACCGCGAGCGACGCGCCGAGCGTCATCAGCAGCATGCTCGGCACGAGCACGCGGGCGACGCGCGCGGAGACGTCCACGCGGTACCACTCCACGATGAGCGACGCGGGCTCGCTCGGGGCCGATGGGTCGGGCGCGGGCCCGGTGGGTGTCGACGGGTCGGGCGCAGGCTCGGTCATGCGGCGTGCTGCGCTCAGGGGCGGGCGGCCGCGATGGCGGTCGCGACTGCATCGAGGTCGCTGTTGCCCGGGTCGAGGCGCCGCGCCTCCTCGACGGCCTGCGTCGCGCCGGCGAGATCGCCCGTCGTGAGCAGGTCGCGCGCGTGTTCGACGAGGTCCTTCGCGCCCTCTTCGCGCTGCCGTGCCGTGAGCGTCGGCGGCGCGCCCGCGTCGATGGGCTCCATGCCCGCGTCGAGGCCTGCGTCCGCAGCGCCCGCGTCGAAGCCTGCGTCCTCGGGGCCGAGGTCCGGGCCCGCGTCCGTCGCCGCGGCGAGCACGGTGTCGGCGTCGCTCGCCGCGCGGGTGTCAGCGCCGGCGTCCGCGGCCGTGGGCGGGACCGGCGGCAGCGGTTCTTCGCTGCCGAGCCAGAGCACGAGCCCCACGCTGCCGATGAGCCCGATGGCGATCACGGCGAGGAAGATCGCGGTGCTGCTCCGCGCTCCCTGCGGCGACGGGGCGAGCGCCTGATCGAGGGTGCTCTCGGTCCCCGGCGCAGGGGGGTCGACGGCGCCGGCGTACGCGGCGCGCAGGCCGCGGGCGAGGTCGGTCGCGGTGCCGGGGCGGCGCGCGGCGTCCTTCGAGAGCGCGCGCAGGATGAGGGCGTCGACCGCGGGCGGCACGGTCGCGCCGGCGCGGGCGACGGTGCTCGGGGCGGGCGGGTCGTCGTGCAGGACCTTGTGCGCGACGGCGACGGCCTCGTCGCCGGGGAAGGCGCGCGCGCCGCTCACGGCCTCGTAGAGCACCGCCGCGAAGGAGAACAGGTCGGTGTGCGGCCCGTACTCGCCCGTGCGCAGCGTCTCGGGCGACGCGTAGCAGGGCGTGCCGAGGAACTGCCCTTCGCGCGTGAGCGCCGCGTCGGGGACGCGCGCGACGCCGAAGTCCGCGAGCTTCGTGCGGCCCTCCGGCGTGACGAGCAGGTTGTCGGGCTTGATGTCGCGGTGGATGATCCCCGACGCATGCGCGGTGTCGATCGCGCGGCCGATCTGCTCCGCGAGCGCGACGCAGGCCACCGGGTCGAGCGGCCCGCGCCCGCCGAGCAGCTGCTTGAGGCTGGAGCCCGCGACGTACTCGAGCACGAGATACGGCCCAACGTCGGCGTCCTCGCCCACGTCGTACACGGCGACGATGTGCGGGTGGTGCAGCCGCGCAGCGGCGCGCGCCTCGTTCTTGAAGCGATCGAGGTAGAGCTGGCGCGCCTCGGGGGCGAGGTCGCGCGTGCGCACCGTCTTGACCGCGACGGCGCGGTCGAGCTCGGGGTCGCGCCCGAGGAAGACGTTGCCCATCGCGCCCGACCCGATCAGGCGATCGATGGTGTAGCGCCCGATGCGCTGCGGGACGTCGACGCTCATGCCGGCGTGCTCAGCCGTCCGCCCGCGCGCCGCGGCCCGTGGGGCCGTGCGCTTCGTGGATCGCGCGCCGCGTCACAGCCGGTGCAGCTTCACGGTGTTGGAGCCGCCCGAGGCGGGCCACCCCGCGACGATGGCGAACGAATCGCCGCGCCCGCAGATCTTCTCGCGGACGAGGAGCGCGCAGGCGATGCGGAGCACTTCCTCGGAGTGCTCGGGCGGCACCTCGACGCGCGCGGACACGCCCCACTCGAGCGCGAGCCGCGAGGCGACCTGCGGCTTCGGCGTGACGGCGATGATCGGCGCACGCGGGCGGTACTCGCTCAGCAGCCGCGCAGTCCGACCATCACGTGTGAAGGTCACGATGGCCTTCAGCGGGAGCGCGCCCGCCATGAGCGTCGCGGCACGTGCGGCGGCGTTCGCGAAGTCCCAGCCGCCCCAGTCCTGGGGCGAGAGCACCGCGCGCTCGGTCTGCACGCCGGCCTCGCCCGCGAGCCACGCGGACTCCACCTCGAGGATGATGGCTGCCATCATCTTCACCGACTCGATCGGGTAGACGCCCGACGCCGTCTCGCCGCTGAGCATCACCGCGTCCGTCTGGTCGAGCACCGCGTTCGCGACGTCGGCGGCCTCGGCGCGCGTCGGCGTCGGGTTGCGGATCATCGAGTCGAGCATCTGCGTCGCGGTGATGACGATCTTCCCGCGGCGGTTGACCTCGCGGATGATGCGCTTCTGGATGATCGGCACCTTCTCGGAGCCGAGCTCCACGCCGAGGTCGCCGCGCGCGACCATCGCGCCGTCCGCGACGTCGAGGATCTCGTCGAGGCAGGCGATGGCCTCGGGCTTCTCGATCTTGGCGATGACGGGCTTGCCGCGCGCGAGCCGCTGCGCCTGCCGCACGTCCTCGGGCGTCCGCACGAAGGAGAGCGCGACGTAGTCGACGTCGAGCGTGCCGACCGCGAACTCGAGATCGACCTCGTCCTTCTCCGTGAGGGCGGGCGCGCTCAGCTTGGCGCCGGGGAGGTTGAGACCCTTGTTGTTGGAGAGGGGGCCGCCGACGATGACCTTGCAGACGACGTCGGTGTCGTCCTTCACCTCGACGACCTCGAGCGTGAGCAGGCCGTCGTCGAGCAGGACGCGGTCCGTGGGCACGACGTCGAGCGGCAGCGGCTTGTACGTCACCGACACGATGTCGGCGTCGCCCGGCACGTCGCGCGTGGTGAGCGTGAACGTCGCGCCCGGCACGAGCGTGATCGGCCCGCCGGGGAAGCGGCCGACGCGCATCTTCGGGCCGGAGAGGTCGGCGAGCAGCGCGACCGGCTTCCCGAGCTCCGCGCTCGCCTCGCGCACGAAGCCCGCGACGCGGGCGTGGTCGGCGTGGCTGCCGTGCGAGAAGTTGAGCCGCGCGCAGTCCATGCCGGCGGCGATCAGCTCGCGGATGCGCTCGAGGGTGTTCGAGGCGGGACCGAGCGTGCAGACGATCTTGCAGCGGCGCATGGCCTGCGGTTGTACCGCGGATCTGGCGCGGCTCCCAAGGCTTTGCCACCATGTCCCGGCATGAGCCGCTCCCCGCGTTTTCTGTTGCCCTGGCTTGCGCTCTGGGCTCTCGCCGCGTGCGCCTACCCGCGCCGCGTGATCTCGCTGAATCCGGCCTCGCCCGCGGAGGGGACGAGCACCGACGCCCCGGCCAACGTGTGGCGCGTCACCATCGTGAGCGCGGTGGTTCCGCCCGAGCAGCGCAGCGGGCAGCCCTGGGACGAGGACAGCGGGCCCGACGTGTACGTGCGCGTGCTCCGGGGGGACACGGCGATCTTCGAGACGCGCGTGCTCGACGACGAGCCGAACCCCGTGTGGAACGCGGAGTTGCCCGCGAACCTCGACCTCTCGCCGGGTGCCGAGGTGCGCTTCGAGGTGTTCGAGGCGGACGGCGTCGCGACCGATCCCGTCGGCATCCTGCGCACGCGCGGCCTCCCGGCGAGCGTGCAACCCGGCGGAGAGTCCGTGCTGCCGCTCGACGCGGCCGGCGCGACGCTGCGCCTGCACGTCGAGGCGCCACGCCCGCACCGCGGCGTCGGCATCCGCGAGGTCGAGGAGCGCTCGGACGCGCTCGTGGTGCTCGCGCTCGAGGCGAACTCCCCGGCCGGGCCGGGCGGGGCTCGCCGTGGGCGACCGCATCGTGCGCATCGGCGCGGAGAGCGTGGCGATGCTCGGTGGCCCGCGCGCGGCGAGCCGGCTCTCACAGGCCGCGGGGCGCGGGACCGCGCTCGACATCGAGACGCCCGAGGGCGAGACGCGGACGGTGGAGCTCGATCAGGGCTACACCTGGCTCGTGCTCTGACCACGCGGCGTGGGGCGTCGATGCTGCGTGCTAGCTTCGCGGCCGTGACGCGAGGCTGCGCCGCGCTCTCCCTGCTCGTCGTGCTCGCGCTCGCGCCCGCGCCGGCCGCGGCGGACGCATGGGGAGGCGATGGGCTCTACGGTCGCTTCGACGGCGATGTGTGGCTCGGCGCGGCGCTCGGGGGAGGGGCCGCCCTCGGCGACGCGCGGGCGGGGCAGGGGACGCGCGGCACCGCGACGTTCGAACTGCGCGCGCGCTTCCTCGACAGCGTGGGCCCGTTCTCGTACGTACAAGTACACGATTTTGCTGGTGAAACGCGCGCGTGGCAGTTCGGCGGCGGCGTGGAGATTCGCCCGCTCTTCCTCGCGCGCTTCCTCACCGCGCGCTCGCTCGGGAGCGCGTGGCTCGACGTGTTGATCGACTCGCTCGGCCTCGAGGTCGGCGTCGCCGCGCTCGGGGTCGAGGCGCGGCCGCGCGCGGCGCTCGTCGTGGGGGGCGGCCTCGAGGTGCCGCTCGTGCTCGGCGCACCGCGCGTCTCGCTGCGGCTCGGCGTGCGCTGGGTGCACGCGGACGCGGACGGCGCCGCGCGCGCCGTCGGCAACGAGGTGAGCCTGCTCGGGGCGCTCGTGATCGCGGCGCCGGTGACGACGGGCCTCGCGGGTCGCGAGGGCCCACGCGCCCGGCCGGACTGACGGCGCGGGTGCTATCGTCGCGCATGTTCTGCCCTTCGTGCGGCGCGAAGAACGCCGCGGACGCCCGCTTCTGCAACCGGTGTGGCGCCGCCCTCGCGGCGCCGTCTGCGAACACGACGATCCGCGGCCCCGGCACACGCGGCCCGGCCGCTGGTTCGACGTCCGGGGCCGCGGATGGCGGCGCGCAGGGGGCGCAGGGGCCCGCCGCGGGACCCTTCGGCTACGCACCGGGCGCCGATGATCCCGGCGCGTCGAGCGTGTCGCTCGCGTCCATCGGCGTGCAGTCGTCGCGCCGCACGTGGGCGGTCATCGGGGGGGCCGCGGCGCTGCTGCTCGCGCTCGGCGCGCTCGGCGGCTGGCTCGCGTCGCGTGGCGGTGCGCCCGCCCCGGAGGTGCCGCCCGACGTGATCGCGGCGCCGATGGAGATCGGGACGCCGACGGCCGTCGACGACGTCGCGCCGGTGCCCGAGGGCGTCGCGCCGCCCGGCCCCGCGCGCGTGGAGCGCACCGGCGCCGTTCGTGCAGGAGAGCGGGCGCGTCCCGGCACCCTGGCGGGCGGCGGCGCAGGGGGCGGTCGTGCGTCGGGGGGCGCTGCTGCGGGCAGCGGCGCAGCGGGCGGCGCTGGAGGCAGCGGCGGCGCCGCGCGGCGCTGGAGGCAGCGGCGCGCGCGGCCGCGGCGCTGGCGGCAGTCGGCGGCGCGTCCAGCGCGTCGGTGCGGCGCTGCTGGAGGCAGCGGCGCAGCGGGCGCGGGGGCCCCCGACACGGCGGGCGGGGGCGCGGCGGAGACTGCGGGCGCCGAGGCCGCGGGCGGCGATGCGACGGCCGCGGACCCGGGCGCGGCGGCCGAGGAGGAGCGCGACCTCCTGCTCGACCTCTACGCGACGCGTGTCCGCCGCTACATCCGCACCTACTACGCGACGCGCGCGCAGTCGTGCTTCGACCACGCCTCGCGCAACAACGAGGGCATCCGCGGCACCGTCGTCGTCGCCTTCACGATCTCGGCGACCGGCCCGATCGAGGACGCGCGCGCGACGCGCAACACCACCGGCGACGACGCGCTCGGCGCTTGCCTCGTGAACCAGGTGCGCGTCTGGGAGCTGCCGGCGCCGCCCGGCGGGGCGCTCGAGCTCGCGATGCCCTTCTCGCGGTAGCCGCGCGCCGCGCCGGATCGCCGCTTACTTGGTCGCGCGCGCACGGCCCGCCTACGGTGGCGGGGCCCGCGCCGTGCGTGTCGCGCGGCCCCGTGGAGGCGCCCATGTCGTCCGTCATGAAGAGCCCGCAGCGGCGCGCGCTGCGCCGCGAGATCCGCCTCGTTTGTCAGGCCGTGAGCGAGCCCGCGTTCCAGCTCGTGGGGCGCCGCGCGCTCGATCTGAGCCCCGCCGGGATGCTGCTCGAGAGCGACGCGGACGTGCGCGTGGGGGACGTGCTGCTCGTCAGTTTTCGCGCGCCGCGCAGTGCGCTCTACGTCGACGCGAGCGCGCGCGTCGTGCGGATCGTCGAGGGGCGCAGGCCCCGCGATCATGGGCGTTGTCTCGGGCTGCGTTTCGAGGGGCTCGACGCGGTGACGCGGGGCGTGCTCGCCGAGAGCCTCGTCGGGCTCCCGCCGCCGCTCCCCCCGGCGGTCCGCGCCCCGCGATCACGCCGCGACGGTCCGCGCGATCGCCGGGTAATCCGCGGCGCGCGGCGATCTTCGGCCCGCGCGCCCGCGTTTGTTAGGATGCGCCATGACTTCCCGCTCCGGTGTGGCTCCGACCGTCGTCGCTGCGTGGGTGCTCTGCGTCGCGCTCGCGTGCGCGGCGTGCAGCGTCGACCGCGCCGGCTTCGGTAGCGAGGGCGCGCGCTCCGACGCGGGCGGAGACGCCGGCGACGCGCGCGTGCCTGCGGACGCCGCACCCGACGCCGACGACGCGTCGCCCCCCGACGACGCGGGCTGCGACGGCCGCGCGCTGCAATGCGGCGCGGCGTGCGTCGATCCGCTCACGGACCCCGCGCACTGCGGCTCGTGCGCGCCCTGCGCCGCGGTCGTGAACGCCACGCCGACCTGCGCGGAGGGCACCTGCGGCTTCGCCTGCGACACGGGCTTCCTCGATTGCGACGGCGACCCCGCGAGCGGCTGCGAAGCCGACGCGCTCGGCGATCCCACGACGTGCGGCGGGTGCGGGCGCGCGTGCCCGACGCGCTTCGGCACGACGGTGCGCTGCACGGCCGGGGCGTGCACGTACGACTGCGGTGGGGGCCTCTCGGACTGCGATGGCGATCCGGCGAACGGCTGCGAGTCGAACACGACCGCCGATCCCCTTCGCTGCGGGTCGTGCGCGCCGTGCGCCGCGCGCGCCGGCGCGAGCGCCTCGTGCGTCGCCGGCGCCTGCGTCTACGTGTGCGCCCCGGGGACCGACGACTGCGACCGCGATCCGAGCAACGGCTGCGAGGCCGATCTCGGCGCCCCCGCGACCTGCGGCGCCTGCGGCACCGAGTGCCCCGGCGCGCCCAGCGCGACGGCGACGTGCGGCGCGGGTGGGCGCTGCGGACTCGCGTGCGACGCGGGCCGCGGCGATTGCGACGGCGATCCCGCCAACGGCTGCGAGGCGGACCTCGCCATCGATCTCGCGAGCTGCGGCGCGTGCGGCGTCGGCTGCGTCGGGACGCCCGGCACCACGGCCACGTGCGTCGCCGGCGCGTGTACCCGCGCTTGCAGCGGCGGCCTGCTCGACTGCGACGCGAACCCCGCGAACGGCTGCGAAGTGAGCCCCGCCGCGGACCCGCTGCACTGCGGCTCGTGCGCGCCGTGCGCGAGCCTGCCCGGCGCGACCGCGGGCTGCGTCTCGGGCGCGTGCTCGTACGCCTGCACCGCGGACCTGCGCGATTGCGACGGAGTCGCGTCGAACGGCTGCGAGCGGAACACGCAGTCGGACACGCTGCACTGCGGTGGCTGCGGCGTCGTGTGCCCCGCGCGCACGAACGCGGCGCCGACGTGCCTCGCGGGGTCGTGTGGCTTCTCGTGCACCGCGCCCTTCGCGGACTGCGACGCGTCGGCGATCAACGGCTGCGAGCGGAACACGCAGTCGGACGCGCTGCACTGCGGTGGCTGCGGCGTCATGTGCCCCGCGCGCGCGAACGCGTCGCCGACGTGCCTCGCGGGGTCGTGCGGCTTCTCGTGCACCGCGCCCTTCGCGGACTGCGACGCGTCGGCGATCAACGGCTGCGAGCGGAACACGCAGTCGGACGCGCTGCACTGCGGTGGCTGCGGCGTCGTGTGCCCCGCGCGCGCGAACGCGGCGCCGACGTGCGTCGCGGGGTCGTGCGGCTTCGCGTGCACCCCGCCCTTCGCCGATTGCGATGGCGACGCGGCCAACGGCTGCGAGACGAACACCGCGACCGCGCCCTCGGACTGCGGCGGCTGCGACGTCGTGTGCAGCGCGGCGCCGGGGGCTGCGGCGGCGTGCGTCAGCGGCGCCTGCGCCCTCGCGTGCATGGCGCCGCTCGGTGACTGCGACGGCAGCGCGGGCAACGGCTGCGAGACGAACACCACCACCTCGGTCGCGCACTGCGGGGCGTGCGGGAGCGCGTGCGGCACGCGCCTCAACAGCAGCGCGTCCTGCGCGGGCGGGGCCTGTGCCTACGTGTGCGCGGCGGGCTTCGACAGCTGCGACGGCGACCCGTTCAATGGCTGCGAGGCCGCGCTCGCGACCTCGACAGCCCACTGCGGCGCTTGCGGCAACGCCTGCGCGGCGGGTCGCACGTGCGTCGCGGGGACGTGCCGCGGCTGGACGCCCGTCACGGGTACGGACGCACCGACCGCGCGCTTCGAGCACACGGCGGTGTGGACCGGCACGGAGATGATCGTCTGGGGCGGGCAGACGTCGACGGCGTACCTCAACGACGGCGCGCGCTTCGACCCGGCGACCGGCGTGTGGACGGCCCTCCCGATCGCGGGCGCGCCGACCGGTCGCCGCGGGCACACGGCGGTCTGGAACGGGCGCGAGATGATCGTATGGGGAGGCTTCAACGGCTCTGGCTGGCTCGACAGCGGCGCGCGCTACAACCCCGCGACCAACACGTGGACGACCACGGCCACGCTGCTCTCGCCGAGCGCGCGTTCGCGGCACGCGGCCGTGTGGACGGGCTCGCGGATGGTCGTCTGGGGCGGCTGGGTGGGCACCGTGTTGAGCGGCGGGGACACCGGCGACGGGGCCAGCTACGACCCCTCGTCCAACAGCTGGTCGTTCCTCGCGTTCCTGAACGCGCCGAGCGATCGGCGCTGGCATGCGGGCGCGCTGGTCGGCTCGCGCTGGGTCGTGTGGGGCGGCGAGCGCGGGGACGGCACGGCCCTCGGCGACGGCCGGCGCTACGACACGGGTACCAGCGCGTGGTCGAGCGTCTCGACGAGCAGCGACCCTGCGCCGCGCGCCCGGCACACCGCGGTCTCGACGGGCTCGCAGGTGGTGTTCTGGGGCGGCGACTCCGGCGACCCGGACGGCATCGCCGGGACCCCGCGCGCGGACGGCGGCCGCTACGATCCGGCCGCCGACAGCTGGTCGGCCACGCCGGCCGCGCCCATCGCGGCACGTGCGCGGCACACCGCGGTGTGGAGCGGCTCGCGGATGCTCGTGTGGGGCGGGCTCGGCGCGTCGGGCGTTGTCGGCGACGGCGCGGCGTACGACCCCGCGGGCACGGGCACAGGAGCGTGGACGACGCTCGCGGCCGCCGGCGCGCCGGGCGCGCGCGTCGCGCACACGGCGGTGTGGACGGGCACCGAGATGATCGTCTGGGGAGGCGCCGACGCCGCTCTCAACGCGTACGGCGATGGCGCGCGTCTCCTCCCCTGAGCCCGCGCGCGCGCCGCGGTCGACGCCGCCGGGCTTCCGCTTCGGGCTGCGCACGTTCGTGGGTGGCTCGCTGCTGCTCGCGTTCCTGCTCTCGTCGGCGCTCATGGCCTACGCGGTGGTGCGACTCGCGGAGCGCGCGCGCGGGCAGGACCGGCTGCGCGACGCGGGCGCGGCGGCGCGCGCGATGGCCGTCGCCGTGCGCGGGGACGCGCGGCTCGCGGGGCGCGAGGCCGAGACGCTCGTGCGTGACGGTGCGGTCGCGGGCGTCGAGCTCGTCGATGCGCGTGGGGCCCGGCGCCGCTACGGCGCGCTCGACGTCGGGACGCGCGTCGAGGTGCCCGTCGAGGGGGCGGCGCGGTGCGGCTCGCGGTGCGCCGGTCCGCGCGGGGCGTCACGAATCTCGGCGTCGCCGCCGTGCTCTACGCGCTCACGATCGGCGGGTTCGCGCTGATCTTCACGTACGTCGCGCTCGGCCACGTCGTCGTGCGCCCCATCGACCGCCTGACACGCGCGTCCGAGCGGCTCGCGAGCGGCGGCGCGCACGTGGCGGTGAGCGAGGAGGGCGCGAGCGAGGTCGTGCGTCTCGCGGTCGCGTTCAACGACATGGCCGCGCAGCTCCGCGACGAGCGCGCGGCGCTCGAGGCGCGCCTCGTCGAGCTCGAGCGCGCGACCCGCGAACTCCGCGCCGCGCAGGAGGGGCTGGTGCGCAGCGAGAAGCTCGCCTCGGTCGGTCGGCTCGCGGCCGGCGTCGCGCACGAGATCGGCAATCCGCTCGCCGCGATCCTCGGCTTCGTCGAGCTGCTCCGCGGCGGCGGCCTCGAGCCCGCCGAAGCGCAGGAGTTCCTCGCGCGGGTCGGCGCGGAGACGCAGCGGATCCACCGCATCATCCGGGATCTGCTCGATTTTTCGCGGCAGTCGCAGGACGCGGACGCCGGGCGCGCCACGTGCGATCTGCGCGAGGTCGTCGGCGACGCCGTGCGCCTCGTCGCGCCGCAGAAGGACCTGCACCGCGTCGAGATCCAGCAGCGCCTCGACGCCGACGCGCCGCGCGTGCGTGGCGCCGCCGACCACCTGACGCAGGTCGCGCTGAACCTCCTGCTCAACGCCGCGGATGCGGTCGCGGGGGAGGGCACCATCACCGTCACCGTCGCGTCCACTGGCGATGGCGCGTCGCTCGTCGTCGAGGACACCGGGCCCGGCATCGCCCCCGCGGTCCTCGACACGCTCTTCGAGCCCTTCGTCACGACCAAGCCCGCCGGCGCGGGCACGGGCCTCGGCCTCGCCGTCTGCCACACGATCGTCGAGCGTCTCGGTGGGACGCTCCGCGCCAGCAACACCATCACCAAGGATGGTTCTGTGAGCGGCGCGCGCTTCGAGCTCCGGCTCCCCACCGCGCCGCTCGCCGACGACTGAGTCAGCGGTCAGGCGTCCTGCGCGGCCCCGGCGAAGGCGCTCTCGACGGCGGCCTCCTCGGCGTCGACGCTCGAGCCCTCGTCCCGCATCGCCGGGCCCCGCGCCGCCGGGCCCCGCATCGTCGGGCTCCGCGCCGCCGGATCTGCGCCGCCGCCCGCGCGCGTGCCGCGGGAGGCGTCGTCGCCATCGGGGAGCGCGTCGTCGGACGCGTCTTCGAGCCCGTCATCGTCGAGCCCGTCATCTTCGAGCCCGTCATCGTCGAGCCCGTCATCTTCGAGCCCGTCGTCGGGCGCGTCGTCGTCGAGCGTCTCGTCGGCGGCCCCGTCGCGCGCCTCGTCGATCGCGTCGACATGCGCGTCCCCGCTGCCCTGCGCTGCCGGGCTGGCTGCGTCGGGTGCCGCGAAGTGGGCCGCGATCGCGCGCGCCTGTCGCAGCGTCGCGCCCGCGGCGACGAGCGCCGCCTCGTCGGCCGCGAGCACCGCGCGCAGCGAGCCGAGCGTCTTCAGCAGCGCCGTGGAGGTGCGCGTCCCGACACCGCGCACGTCCGCGAGCCCGCTGCGCAGGCGACGCCGCTTGCCGAGCTTCAGGCGGAGCGCGTTCGACGCCCGGTGCGCCTCGTCGCGGAGCTGCGCGAGATAGAAGAGCGCGCTGCTGCCCTCGCGGAGCGGGACGGGGTTCTTCTGGCCGGGGAGGTACACGCGGTCGACGAGCCGCTCGCCGCGCACGTTCTCCTTCTCCTTCGCGAGCCCGACGGCGGGCAGCGTCGTCACGCCGAGATCGCGCAGCGCCGCGAGCGCGACGCCGAGCTGGCCGCGTCCGCCGTCGACGACCAGCAGATCGGGCAGCTCCCAGCCGCCCTCGCCGTCGCGCGCACGCCGGAAACGCCGCGTGAGCGCCTCGTACATCGCGCCGTAGTCGTCGCCGCCCGCGACGCGCCGCACGTGAAAACTCTTGTACGCGCGCCGATCGAGCGCCCCGTCGCGCATCGCCACGATCGCCGCCACGGTGTCCGTGCCGCCCGTGTGCGAGATGTCGATGCACTCGATGCGGCGCGGCAGCGCGGGCAGGCGCAGGCGCCGCTGCACCTCCGCGAGCCGCTCTTCGACGTCCTTCTGCGCGCGGGCCTTCTCGCGGAACGCGTGCTGCGCGTTCTCGTTCGCCATCGCGAGCAGCCGCGCGAGCGGTCCGCGCTGCGGGTGGTGCACGCGCGGCGCGCGCCCCTCGCGCCGCTCGCCGAGCGCGCTCGCGAGCCCCTCCATCGCCTCGATCGGGAGCGGCAGCAGCACCTCGTCGGGCACGCGCGCGCCGCGCCCGTAGTACTCGGCGACGAACGAGGCGACGACCTCCTCGTCCGGCAGCGGCAGGGAGAGCTCCCACGTCCGCACGCCGACGAGCCGCCCGCCGCGCACGAGCAGCAGCGCGACCTCGATCTGCGCGCCCTCGCGGTAGAGGCCGAGCACGTCCTGATCGACGTCGCGCGCGCTCTCGACGCGCTGCTCTTCGCGCACCTGCTCGACCGCGCGGATCTGGTCGCGGTAGACGGCCGCCTGCTCGTATTCCAGCTTCGCGGCGGACTCCGCCATCCGCGCCGCGAGCTCCTCCACGAGCTCGTCGTGACGACCATCCAGAAACATGGCGACGGCGCCGGACTGCTCGCCGTAGCGCACGCGATCGACGGGCATCACGCACGGGCCGGGGCAGCGCTTGATCTGGTATTGCAGGCAGGGCCGCACGCGCGCCGCGAGCTCCGTGTCGGTGCAGGTGCGGAGCTGGAAGTGCCGGTTCACGAGCCGCAGCGTCGCGCGCGCCGCCGTCGCCGAGTGATAGGGCCCGAAGTAGAGCGCGCCGTCGTGACGCGGCCGGCGAACGACCTCGAGCCGCGGCCACGCGGCCTTCGGGTCGAGGCGCAGCGACATGTACTCCTTGTCGTCGCGCAGCTTCACGTTGTAGCGGGGCTGGTGCTCCTTGATGAGGTTGTTCTCGAGGAGCGCGGCCTCCTTCTCGGTGCGCGTGACCCAGGTCTCGAGGTCGCCGAGCTCCGCGGCGAGCGTCGCGATGAAGAAGCGCGTGTCGCCGGTCGAGGCGGCGAAATAGCTGCGCACACGCGCGCGCAGCGAGCTCGCCTTGCCCACGTAGAGCACCGCGCCGCGCCGATCGCGGAACACGTAGACGCCCGGCTGCGCGGGGAGCGCGTCGAGCTTCTGCTGGACGACGTCGGGCAGCACGCGCGCAGCGTAGCAGCCGCGCACGCAGCGCCCGCGGCTGGTCGCGCCGCGCGGCTTCGTGCGACGCTGCCTGCGCGGCGCGTCCGCGGAGGAGCCATGAGCGAGCACGAGGGGAAGGTCACCACCGAGCGCCGCGGGCACGTCTTGCTCGTCGGCCTCGATCGCGCGGCGAAGCGAAATGCCTTCGATCTGCCGCTTTTTCATGCACTTTCGCGCGCGTACGCCGAGCTCGACGCCGACCCCGAGCTGCGCTGCGGCGTGCTCTTCGCGCACGGCGCGCACTTCACCGCGGGGCTCGACCTCGCGCAGTGGGCGCCCGTCTTCGCGAGCGGCACCTGGAGCGTGCCGGAGGGCGCGCTCGACCCGCTCGGCTACGCCACGCGCCCGTGTCGCAAGCCGATGGTCGGCGCGTTCCAGGGCATCTGCTTCACCATCGGCATCGAGCTGCTCCTCGCGACGGATGTGCGCGTCGCCGCCGAGGACGTGCGCTTCGGGCAGATCGAGGTGAAGCGCGGGATCTTCCCCGTCGGCGGCGCGACGATCCGGATGCCGCGCGAGCTCGGTTGGGGCAACGCGATGCGCTTCCTCCTCACGGGCGACGAGCTCGACGCGCGCGAGGCGCACCGCGTCGGCCTCGTGCAGGAGGTCGTGCCCGTGGGCGCACAGCTCGAGCGTGCCGTCGCGATCGCCGAGCGCATCGCCGCGCAGGCGCCGCTTGGCGTGCAGGCGACGCTCGCCTCGTCGCGCCTCGCGCTCGCCGATGCAGAGGCTGCGGCCGCGGCGCGTCTGCTCGCGGATCTCGCGCCGATCCTCGCGAGCGACGACGCGCGCGAGGGCGTGCAGTCCTTCCTCGAGCGGCGCGCGGCGCGCTTTTCGGGGCGCTGACCCGGGGCCCAGATGCATCCGCGCTGGGCGCGGGCTGACTCACGTGGGCGACGGGATCACGACGTCGATCTCGATGTCGCCGCTCTCTGGGAGATCGAATTCCACGTCGACGTAGCGAGAGGCCCGACACTGTCCGCCGCCGAAGTCGCGGTAAATACCCGGGTCGCGACACGAGAAGGTCTCGGGGGTGCCGCCCGTGCTCGTGCAGACCTCGGGGAGCGTGTCTTCGATGGCGAAGCGCGCGGTGTAACGGCCGGCGGGGACGGGCTGCCTGCCGTCGAGGCGCGTCCTCCTGCAGATGGGCCCCCACGGGCCGGGGCGCGTGCAGTCGAGCGCGCGATAGCTGCTGACGAGTGCACGCGCGTCCCAGACCATGTCGTACGTGCCGAGGCGGACGAGCTGGCCGACCGACGGTCCAATTGGGGGCGAGCATTCGCAGCCGCACTCGGAGGCACCGACGAGCGTCAGCGTGTCCGCGCCGCTCGAGAATGAGAGCGGCGCGCACGGCCCGTTGGCTCCGGTCACGAGGAGTCCGTTGCCCGATACGTGGAAGGTCACCGTCTGCCGTGAGTCCACGGTGGGCGGCGGGGGCGTGTCTTGCGGCGGATCGTTGCATGGACTCGCGTCGGCTCCGCCATCCGCGCCGTCCGCTCCGGCGTCTGTCGGGCCGTCCTCTGAGGGCTGGCAGGCGGTGACGAGGAGCCACGCAGAGGCGAGGAGGAATACGAAGCGCGGGGTGTGCATGGAGAATTGCGAAGCAGTAATCATGCCGCGTCAAAACTAAACAAAAAACGCAGAACGTGAGGTGTCACGTTGTGCCAGCGTGCGCGAATCCGGCTGGTGGAACCGCTCGTGCGACGCCTCACGGGATGTCGACGCTCGCGCGAAGTCCCCGCAGCGCGAGGTCGAAGCGCGCGTCGTCCGGCGCGCTTCCCTGCGCGCGGGTCGCGCTGCCGCCGCCGCGTCCGCCCACGCGTGCAAGCTCGGTTTTCAGCGTGGCGCCCGCGTCGAGGCCCGCATCGGGGGATGCGGCGACGAGGACCGCGCGCGTGCTCCGACTCCCGACGAGCGCGACCGTGCGTGGCAGCGCGGTGAACGCGTCGACCGTCGCACGGAGACGCGCGTCGAGCGGTCCATCGACCTCGCGCATCAGCAGCTTCCGCCCGGCGGCATCGTCGGGCGTCGCGGCGTAGAGCGCTGCGCCGTCGAGCGCACCGAGCTCCGCTTCGAGCGCGTCGATGCGCCGCTCGCGCTCGGCGAGCAGC
This sequence comes from Polyangiales bacterium, assembly GCA_964202905.1. Lineage (GTDB taxonomy): Bacteria > Myxococcota_A > Polyangia > Polyangiales > JADJQN01 > CAIUAC01. The sequence continues at coordinate 123,369 of CAXNJO010000005.1, read as the reverse complement.
GCACGCTGGCGAATCGCTGCGCTCACGGCCTGCGCGGCGTCGCTGCCCCACGCCGCGCTCAATTCCGCGAGCAGGGTGGCATCGCGACGCGCGTGCGTGAGCGCGCGATCGCCCACGACGAACGAGAGCCGCGTGTGCGCGCGTACCTTCTCGACGCCGAGCAGCAGCAGCAGCCCGAGCTCCCCCGTCCTCGCGACGTGCGTGCCGCCGCAGGCGTTCACGTCGAGCCCTTCGATCGTCACGACGCGCAGCGGTCCACCGCGCTCGCTCGGTTTGCGCAGGCCGGCGACGGGGCCTTCACACACGCGTGAACTCACCGGTACGTTCGCCGTGATCGCGGAAAATACGCGTGATTCGACGTCTGCGAAGTGCGCGGGCGTCAGCGGCTCGCCCGCGAGATCGATGGTCGCGTGCGTCGCGCCGAGGTGGAAGCTCACCGTCGGCCGCGCGAAGGCATCGGCGAGAATCGCCGAGAGCAGGTGTTGCCCCGAGTGTTGTTGCGTGTGGTCGCGGCGACGCGCGGCGTCGATCTCGCCGCGCACGGTGCCGCGACATCCGCGTGGAAGCGGCGCTGCGAGCACGTGCACGACGCGCGTGTCTTCGTCGATCACGTCGACGACGCGCACGCCCGCGAGACGTCCCGGTGTCGTGGGGCTGACCGCCGCCCGTCGGATGAAACGCCGTGCGATCGAGCACGACGCGCAGGCCGCTCGCGTCGACCTCGACGATGTCGGCGTCGAACGCGAGGCGTGACGAATCCTCCTGATCGAGGCGCCGCGTCACGGTGCGCCCGCGTCGCGGTGCGCGTCGTCAACGAGCGCGGCCGCCGTCGCTGCGTCGAGTCCGTAGAGCGCCGTCATCCGCGCGACGACGTCGCGCACGTCGCCCCCAGGTGCGGTGAGCAGCGCGCGCGCGCGGCGACGCGGCTCGTGCGGGTGGAACGAGAGCAGCCAGGGCGCGAGCTGCTGCGTGATCGCGTCGGCGCAGACGTCCTCGACGACCTCGACCCCGGCCTCGCGCAGGATCCGCAAGCCCGCGCCATCGACGCGCGGGTTCGGGTCGAGGATGCCGGTGACGACGCGCCGCACGCCGGCCGTCACGATCGCGCGCGCGCACGCCGGCGTGCGCCCATGAAACGCGCAGGGCTCGAGCGTCGAGTAGAGCGTCGTCGCGGCGAGGTCGACGCCCGCGGCCCGCGCCTCCTGCATCGCGACGATCTCCGCGTGGTCCTCGCCCGGCCCGCGCGTGTAGCCGCGCGCGACCACCGCGCCCGCGGCGTCCACGATCACGCAGCCGACCCAGGGGTTGTCGCCCGTCGCGCCCCGCGCGAGCTCGGCCTCCGCGATGGCGAGCTCCATGTGTGCGCGGCGCGCTTCGTCGGTGGCTCGAGGGGACACGTGGCTCTGCGCTCGCAGCTGGAGGAATAGCCTCGTTCGTGTGGGGTGTCACTGCCGAGGAAAGTCGAGGCGCGAACCGCCTTTTGCCGTGTCGGTGGACCCGTGCGAACTTCGCGCCTACGTCCATGCCGGTGCATCGCCTGCCGCCGTCCATCGCCATCGGTCTCGCGCTGTGCGCGGTGCTCGCTGCGTGCGCCGTCGACCGCGTGGGGCTGGCCCGCGGAACGGGTGTCGACGCGGGCTTCGATGCCGGCTCGACATCGCCCGTCGATCTCGGAGGGAGCGATGCGGGCGCGATGGACCTCGGCCCAGCCGATCTCGGCGCGCCCGATCTCGGGCCACCGGATCTCGGGCCACCGGATCTCGGGCCTCCGCCGCCACCGCCGCCACCGCCGCCTCCCCCGCCGCCGCCGTGCGGAGGAACGTGCGCGATGAACGAGGCGTGTGTCTTCGACACCTGCGTCAGCTGTGGCGCGAACGTGCGACCCTGCTGTGCGGGAGGGGTGTGCAACGCCGGGCTGGCCTGCGCAGGCGGCACGTGTGTGATGTGCGGTTTCGTCGCCTTGCCCTGCTGTCCGGTTGATACGTGCTCGGTGGGTGTCTGCCGCGGCGGGTTCTGCTCGCCGATCTAGTCCGTCGCGCGCCGGCACCCGGAAGTGCGGCGACGCGTCGAGGACACGTGACAGCCAGCCGGCTGGCTGTCGGTACTCTCGGTTTCTTCGCGGCGGTATCGGGGTGCGACTCCTCTTTCGCCGCTGGTGTTTCGCGATGAACCGCGCCTATGTTCGGTTTATGCGACTCGCGGGCGCGACACTCTTCGGGCTCCTCGTCGCATGCCTCGTCGGCTGCCTCGAGGGGCCGTACGAGGAGGCGGCGCCCGAGGTGCCTGCGGTTCTGGTCGTCGATGCGCTCGCGCGCGAATCGCTGGCCGCGCGTTCCATCGCCGTCACGGGGCGCGTGGTGCTGCCCGACGCGACACCGGTGCCCGGCGCGGACGTCGCGGTGGGCGAGGTGCGCGCGACGACCGACGCGGACGGCCGTTTCGCGCTCGAGGCGCCACGGCGCAACGCGTGGCTCACGATCACGGGCGCGGGCTTGCGCACGACGCGCCTCGGGGCGTGGCTTGCGCGCCCCGTGAGCGAAGTCGCCATCGCGCTCGGCGCGCTCACGGTCACACGCGACGACGGCAGCGTGCGCTTCGCCTTCGCCGGCGACACGAGCTTCGCGCGGCGCTTCCTCGACCCGTTCGAGCTCACCGATCGTTACAGCTTCCCGCCCGACGACCCGAGCGCGCTCGTGCGCGTGTCGGACCCCGGTCCCGGCAGCCTCGACGCCGTCTCGCGCATCGCGCCGCTCTTCGCGGCGAGCGATTTCCCCGTGCTCAACTTCGAGAGTGTGCTCACCCTCGAGCCCGCGACGCCGCACCCGACGAAGCCGTATTGCTATTTCACGCTCCCTGCCTCCCTCGTCGCGCTCGAGAGTCTCGGCGTGACCTTCGTCTCGATCGGCAACAACCACGTCTACGACTATCTCGAGCGTGGACTGATGGATACGCGTGCGACGCTCGACGCCGCTGGAATCGGCTATTCCGGGGCGGGGCGCACGCCCGACGAAGCCTTCATTCCGTGGCGTACCGAGATCGGCGGACTCCCCTTCTCCTTCGTCGGCGCGAGCTCCGTGAGCGGAGAGGTGCACGCGATTCGCTACAACGCCTCCGACACGCAGGGAGGCGCGGCCGACCTCAACGACTCGGACCGCGTGCGGGCCGTCATCGAGGGCGAGCGCGCGCTCGGGCGTCTGCCCATCGCGCAGCTTCATACGGGCGTCGAGTACACCGTCGAGCCGACCGACTACACCCGTACGCGCCTCGATTTGGCGGCGGAGTCGGGCGCCCTGATCGTCATCGGCCACCACCCGCACGTCGCGCAGGGCTTTAGCGTTCACGCAGGCGTGTTGCAGGTGCATTCACTCGGCAATTTCACCTTCGATCAGGATCGTCACGAGACGATGCTCGGCCTCGTCGTACTCGCCGATCTCGATTCCACGCGCGAGCGGCACGTCGTGGCCTATCCCATCTATCTCGAGGATTACCGCCCGCGCCTCGCCGTGGGGCCGATCGCCGACGCGGTCTTGCGTCGCATCGCGCAATACTCGGATCCCTCGGTGTCGTTCGCCCTCGAGGCGGGTCGCCTGCTCGTCGCACGCACCGAGGAAGCGACGTTCGCGCCCGCGGAGCGCAGCGTCACGGTCGAGGCGCGGATGGGCGCGGAGGGCGTCGGCGTCGTCGACCTTCGTGACGTGCTCGCGCCGGGCGAGAGCGTCGCGCGGCTCGATGCGGCACCGGGTGCATCGAGCGTGCGTCGCGGCAGCGATATCCTCGTCTACGGCACCTTCGAGGACGACGACGTCGACGAAGACGTCGGCGAAGCGTCGCGTTACGACGTCACCTCGATCTACAGCGAGCCCTGTCTGCGCCACGCGCGCCGCGGCCTGCAGGGCCTCTGCATGGTGCGTGCGGCCGGCAGTCGCGATCCGGCGGTCGTCGCCTTTCGCAACCGCGTGCGCGTGCCCGGCGACTCGCTTCAAACACCGAATCGCGATCTCTCGTTCGTGGGTTGGGTGCGCGGCGAGGGCGCCGGCGCGTCCGCGGTGCGTGCGAGGTATTACGCGAGTGAGGGAGATGCGGAGTTTGGTGGTGAGCGGATTGCCACGCTCCCGGCAGGCACCTTCGATTGGACGATGGTCAGCGCGCCGCTGCGGGTACCTCCCGACGTCACGACCGGAGACGACCCGATGGCCAACCCACGTGCGCTCCGTTTCTTCCTCGAGCACGAGCCGCCCGCGCGGGGTGAAGGCGTGCTCGGCTGGGATGATCTCGCCGTCGTCGCGTGGGAATCGGAGCTCTCCGTCGGCGAATCCCTGCGTGCGCCCAACGGTGTGGGTTTTCTTCAGATTGCTGGCGCGCCGGGCGCGACCGTCACGCTCTCCCTGACGCTGCGCGCCGGGCGTTGAGCGATGCACCCGAGTCCGTTGTGAGGCATAAGATGAGAACCCTGCCATGAACCATCTCCGCGTCGCATTCGTCGGTGCCCTCTCCTTGGCGCTCGTCCTTTCCAGCTGCGCATCGGATCCCGAGCCGCGTTGCGTTTCCGGCGTGTCCGTGGCGTGCATTGGTGTCGGGGGCTGCGCAGGCGGGCAGGTCTGCAACGCAGCAGGCAGCGGGTTCGGGCCGTGCGAGTGCGGAGCGGCGGATGCGGGGATCGTCGACGCGGGCGCCGTGGATGCGGGCCTGGCCGACGCGGGGCCGGGCGAGGCGGGGCCGGGTGATGCCGGGATCGAGGACATGAACGTGGCCGATCTCGGTGGCCTTCGATGCAGCCCGATCGACCACGCGGGTTGTGCCCCCGACGAGCGCTGCGCGTGGGTCGTCACCTCGACGGACCTCGCCCAGGGGACCCTGCGATGCGTGCCTGCCGGCCGTGTCGTCGATGGGGGCGCCTGCACCGTTGGACCGGACGGGGAGGCGACCGGTTATGACGATTGCGCCCGCGGGCTTCATTGTCTGTCCGGGGTCTGTCAGCGCGTTTGCGACCCCTCGACGCCGTCGAGCTGCGGAGACGATCTCTGTGTGACGTACGTCGGCCTGTTCGTGCCCACGAGGGGGGGCACTTCGATCGCGGGTCTCTGCAGCGAGACGTGTGATCCGGTGACGCAGCTTCGTCTCGACGGCAGCGCTTGCGGCCCCGGTCGAGGCTGCTTCGGCTCGTTGAGCGATGGTGCGTTCGCCTGTGCGGCGGCGTATTCGACGCGCGTGCACGGTGATCCCATCGAGGGCCCCCTCTACGTCAACGCGTGCGCAGCCGGATTCATCCCCTTTTTCTCGTCGCTCGATCGCGCGACGACGCTCTGCACCGCCTTGTGCCGCCCCGTCGAGACGCATGCGGGTGCCCCGGACGGGGCGGCGGGAGTGCCCCCCTATGCGTGCCCCGACCGTGGGGCCGGCGCTCCTCCCAACGATTGTGTGTTTGCGGCCACCTTCGCGGCGGATCCAACGGACTCGCGCCTCACGGGGATCGGCGTCTGTTTCGACCGGACGGGGCGTCTCTATGATGCGGACGGCGATGGCACGAACGAGACGCCGTGGCCGAGCTGCGCGGAGCTCGTGAACACGGACACGGATGGCGATGGCATCCCGGAGCATGCTGAGTTCGGCTGCGCGCCGACGATGCCGGGGACGTAGCAGGCGAAGGTCGGCGTCGCGGGGCCATGACAGCCAGCCGGCTGGCTGTGCGCGCCTCGCCGGGCGGCATCGGAGCGCTCGCAGCGCGCGCGGCGCCCACGGACGCGGTGACGCGAGTGTGTTGCCCCCGTCGACGGCAGCGGGGGTGGCGCGCGCTCGTGCAGGTCGTCGGCCAGGAGGGCTCCGAGATCACCGGCCCCGCCTTCGACCCGAGCGGCACACGCCTCTATTTCAGCTCGCAGCGCGGCGGCGACGGCGGTCTCACCTACGAGATCACCGGGCCCTTCCACGCGCCGCGTTGAGGGCGAACGGCCGCGCGGCCCCATCGAAATCGCCGCGCGGCTGCGGTAGCCTCGCTCCGTGATGCCCACCGCTGCTCGCTTGCGGCCCTTGTCCCGTCCCTCGTTTCCGCGTCCTGGCCACCGCGCTCCTCACCGCGCTCCTCGCGGCGTGCGGCGACGGCGCGGCGCCGCCCGGCTCGGGCGTCGACGCGACGGTGCCCCCCGCGGATCTCGGCGTTGACGCGATGGTGCTCGACCTCGGCGCGCCCGACATGACGGGCCCGTGCGTCGACGCGGATGGCGACGGCGCACGCGACGCGGCGTGCGGCGGGACGGATTGCGACGACGCGAATCCGTCGCGCTATCCGGGCGCGGCCGAGGTCTGCGACGCCGCGGATCTCGACGAGGACTGCGATCCGGAGACGTTCGGATTCCGCGACGCGGACAGCGACGGCTTCCCCGATGCCCGCTGCTGCAACGGCACGACCTGCGGCGACGACTGCAACGACGCGCGACCGGGCGTGAATCTGGCGGTGCCCGAGGTGTGCAATGCCATCGACGACGATTGCGATGGCCGCACGGACGAAGACCTGCTCGTCATGCTCTACACCGACGCCGACCGCGACGGCTTCGGCGCGGGCACGCCCGTCACGGGCTGCCCGGGGATGACGGGCACGGTGACGAACGGCGACGATTGTGACGATGCGCGCCCATCCTCGAACCCGGCCGCGATGGAGGCCTGTGACGGCACGGCCGACGACGACTGCGACGGCACCGTCGACGAAGACTGCGGCTGCGTGACGGGCACGACGCGCGGCTGCGGCGGCGACACGGGCGCATGCGTGGCCGGGACGCAGACCTGCATCGAGGGCCTCTGGGCGGGGTGCAGCGGCACCGGTCCGACGACGGAATCCTGCAATGGCGCCGACGACGACTGCGACGGCGAAACGGATGAGGGGCTGTTGGTGAGCGGCTGTTATCAGGACCGCGACTCCGATGGATTTGGCGCCGGCGCGGCGAGCGCGCAGTGCCTCGACATGACGCGCGACGCCGTGGGCTTCTGCCCCGCGGGGTATACGAACTCGGCCTCTCCGCTGGATTGCAACGATTCGATTGCAGAGATTCGCCCCGACGGAATCGAGCGCTGCGACACGCTCGACAACGACTGTGACGGGGTCGTCGACGACGTCCTCGGTCTCGGCGATGCGTGTACCAACGGCGTGGGCTCGTGCGCGCGCAGCGGCACACTGGCTTGCGGCAGTGGGATGCTGGTGTGTTCGGCGGTGTCCGGTATGCCCGTCGCGGAGGCGTGCAATGGGCTCGACGACAACTGCAACGGGCTCGTCGACGACGGCCTCGTCACCGCCTTCGGTTGCCGCGTGGACGCGGACTCCGACGGCTTCGGCGTCGGTGCCACGACGGCGCAGTGTTTCGACGCGTCGCGCATCGCGTTCGGCGGTTGCCCGGCCGGCTACACGAACACCCCGACGCTGGATTGCAACGACATCAACCCCGCCATCCGACCGTCTGCTCCGGAAATCTGCAATCTGATCGACGAGGATTGCGACGGCGCCGTCGACGACGGCGTGCAGACAGCCTATTACCGCGACGCCGATGCCGACACGTTCGGCGCGGGGATGGCAACGCTCGCGTGCTCGGCTCCCGTGGGTTTCGTCCTCAATAACAGTGATTGCAACGACGCGGACGATGTCATCTACCCGGGCGCGCCGGAGCAGTGCGACGGTGCGATCGACAACGACTGCAATGGCACCGTCGACAACGGCTGCATGTGCACGAACGGCGCGACGCAGGCCTGCGGCTCGAGCGTGGGCCTCTGCACGGTGGGCTCGCAGACGTGCAGCGGCGGCATGTGGGGCACGTGCTCGGGCACCGCGCCGCGCGCGAGGCGTGCGACGGCCTCGACCAGGACTGCGACGGCACGGCCGACGACGGCGTGACGACGAACTACTACCCCGACACCGACGCCGACGGCTTCGGTGCCGGCGTCGCGCGCGCGGCCTGCACCGCGCCGGTGGGCTACGTGGCGAACAGCACCGATTGCAACGACGCCGCGAACACCGTGCGCCCGGGCGCGCCCGAGATCTGCAACGGCCTCGACGACGATTGCGACGGCACCGTCGATGAATCGTGCACCTGCACGCCGGGCTCGACGCGCTCGTGCGGCTTGAGCGTGGGTGTCTGCACGAACGGCACCCAGACCTGCACCGGCACGGGCTGGACGGCCTGCACAGGTGTCGCGCCGAGCGTCGAGACGTGCAACGGCGCCGATGATGATTGCGACGGATTCAGCGACGACGTCGTGCCCGCGTTGTCGGGATTGACGATCTCGTGTGGCGCTTTGTCACCGGTGTTCGACCCGGCGACGACGATGTACCGAGTGACGGCGGCCTCGGGCGCGACGAGCTGCGTCGTGCAGCCGACGGTCGCGTGCCCGGCGGGATTGGCGATCACGGTGAATGGGACGGCGGTGAGCAGTGGGGGGAGTGTGAGCGCAGCGCTGACGGGTGTTGTGTCTGCGATTGCGATTCGCGTGACAGCAACAGATGGCATGTCGCGAATCTATGATGTCGTCGTTACGAAGAGCAGCATGTACATCAAGGCGTCGAATACCGGTTCGAACGATTCCTTCGGGTATTCTGTCGCCCTGTCTGGCGATGGTGCGACGCTGGCTGTCGGCGCGCATAACGAGGACTCGGCCGCGACGGGCGTCGGTGGCGATCAGGCGAGCAACGCGGCTTCGGAGTCGGGCGCGGTCTACGTGTTTCGGCGGAGCGTGGGCGGCGTATGGGCGCAGGAGGCCTACGTGAAGGCGTCGAATACCGGTTCTCGCGATCAGTTCGGGTGTTCCGTCGCACTGTCTGGCGATGGTGCGACGCTGGCGGTCGGTGCGTGTCTTGAGGCCTCGGCTGCGAGGGGCGTCGGTGGCGACCAGGCGAGCAACACGTCGCGGGAGTCGGGCGCGGTCTACGTGTTTCGGCGGAGCGTGGGCGGCGTATGGGCGCAGGAGGCCTACGTGAAGGCGTCGAATACCGGCATCCAAGATTATTTCGGGTACTCCGTCGCACTGTCTGGCGATGGTGCGACGCTGGCTGTCAGCGCGTTACGCGAGGCCTCGGCCGCGACGGGCGTCGGTGGGGATCAGACGAGCAACGCGGCTTCGGTTTCGGGCGCGGTGTACGTGTTTCGGCGGAGCGTGGGCGGCGTGTGGGCGCAGGAGGCCTACGTGAAGGCGTCGAATACCGGTTCGGCTGATCTTTTCGGGCAGTCCGTCGCACTGTCTGGCGATGGTGCGACGCTGGCGGTCGGCGCGTGGTTCGAGGACTCGGCCGCGACGGGCGTCGGTGGCGATCAGACGAGCAACGCGGCTTCGGTTTCGGGCGCGGTGTACGTGTTTCGGCGGAGCGTGGGCGGCGTATGGGCGCAGGAGGCCTACGTGAAGGCGTCGAATACCGATTCGAACGACTATTTCGGGTACTCCGTCGCACTGTCTGGCGATGGTGCGACGCTGGCTGTCGGCGCGCATAACGAGGACTCGGCCGCGACGGGCGTCGGTGGCGATCAGGCGAGCAACGCGGCTTCGGAGTCGGGCGCGGTCTACGTGTTTCGGCGGAGCGTGGGCGGCGTATGGGCGCAGGAGGCCTATGTGAAGGCGTCGAATACCGGTTCGGACGATTATTTCGGGTCTTCCGTCGCACTGTCTGGCGATGGTGCGACGCTGGCTGTCGGTGCGCATAACGAGGGCTCGGCCGCGACGGGCGTCGGTGGCGATCAGGCGAGCAACGCGTTTTCTAGTTCGGGCGCGGTCTACGTGTTTCGGCGGAGCGTGGGCGGCGTATGGGCGCAGGAGGCCTACGTGAAGGCGTCGAATACCGGTTTTAACGATCTATTCGGGACGTCCGTCGCACTGTCTGGTGATGGTGCGACGCTCGCGGTTGGCGCGTGGTTCGAAGACTCGGCTGCGACGGGCATCGGCGGCGATCAGACGAGTAACGCCGCCACCGACTCGGGCGCGGTGTACGTGTTCTGACGAGGCGATGCGCGTGCGGTCGTGTGCGGCCGGGGCGGGAGGGCAGCGGGGGCGTGCCGGACTCGGTGACGCGGCTGCGGGCGTAACGGAAGGCGAGCCACGCGCAGGGGAAGGCGCGGGACGATGGGTGAGGCCGCAGGGGTTGCGCGCTCGGTTCAGCGCCGGGGTGCGCGGCGGCTCGGGGGCGCGGGGGGGGCGGGGTCGCGCACTTCCCAGTGGCCGCCGTGGTCGGGGCCGATGCGGCGCAGGAGCCCCGCGTCGCGGAGGCGGCGCAGGTGGTATTTCACGCCATCCGGGGTGAGGCCGACAGCCGAGGCAAGGGTGTTGCGGGTCGCGCGGGGCTCGGCGCGGAGCAGCGAGAGAAGAGTCCAGGGGATATCCCGGGTCGGGCTCGGGGTCGTGATCTGGGGAGTGATCAGGGTCGTGCCCGGAAACGGGGTGGGGCGTGCCGGGGTGGGGGTGCGCGCGAGCCCGGGGGCCTGTGCGTCGCGGACGCGGCCTGCCCGCGCGCGCGACACGGAGGCGACGAACAGGGCGCCGTCGCGGTCGTCGCGGAAGGTGATGTCGGGCCAGGCCTCGAGGGCGCGCGGGATGCCCGAGCCGAGGCCGCGATAGGGCAGCAGGCCTTTGGCGGCGAAGCTCGCGAGGATGGGATTGCGCAGGTTGGAGTTGCCGACGCGGATGTTGGCGACGGTGAGGTGATTGGGCAGCGTGCCGGGGCTGATGATGTCGACGCGATCGTCGAAGACGAAGATGCGGATGGGCGCGCTCACGAGGTAGTCGCGGTGCACGAGCGCGTTGACGAGCAGCTCTTCGAAGACGATGGGCGGAACTTCGGGCGTGCCAGGGCTGTTCACGCCGTGTCCGCCCTGCACTTTGCGGAGGTTGCGCAGGATGAAGGCGAGCGCGCCGTCGAACACGCGGCGGAGCGGACCGGCGAAGTCCTCGGTGTCCTCGTAGGCCGACACGTGGATGTCGCGGCCCGGATAGGCGACCGATTTCACGACGAACTGCGGCTTGAAGCGCTGAGGCTGCTCGCCGAAGAGCAGCAGACCCGCGAGGTTGAGCGCACCCGAGTGCGTCGCGAGGTTCAGGTTCACGAGCAGGCGGAGCCGGTCGCTCGCGCGTGACGGCAGCGGCTGATCGTAGGTGTCGCGCAGGAAGTCGCGGAAACGCACCGCGTCGAGCGCATCGAGGATTGCCTTCGTCGGCAGCTCGTCGGCGTGAAACGGGTCGGTGAGCTGGAAGAAGCGGCGCAGCTCTTCGCGGGAGTTGATGCGGCGCTTGTCGGCCCCCGCCTTGAGCCAGATCACGCCGCTCCGATCGAAATAGGGTTTGTCGAGCCCCTTCGGGACGGTGACCACGATGACGATGCGCCCGTTGGGGAACGCGACGTTCTTCGTCGAGACGGTGAGCGCGCTGCGCACCGCGTGGTTCGCGACGTTGCCGATGAGCTGGTTGAGCCGCTTCACGTCGTCGGGCGCGAGCCCTGGCGTGGAGCCGTCGTCCGCGACGCCGAGGTAGAGCGTGCCGCCCTCCGCGTTCGCGAAGGCGGCCATCTCGGCGGCGAGCGCGTCGGCGTGGGTGATGTCGCGCTTGAACTGACGCGTGCTGTCCTCGCCAAGCGCGATCTCCCGGGCGAGGGCGTTCGTCTTCGTCGGGCGTGTGCCGACCTGCTTCGGAGCGCCTGCGCGTGGCGGGCGCCGGGGTTTCTGGGTCGTCATCGGGGTGGCGATCAGGGTAGCATGTGGGTAGTTGTCTGGGTAGTCGCTGCATGCGCCCGCCGCGTGGCGGTGGCGCGGGAACTCCGTTTCGATGGTTGCGTTCGTTGCGGATGTTGCGTCTGTCTCGCTGGGCATCCATCGTCGCGTCGGGAGGAGTCGCGATGCCGCTGCTGCGCGAGAAGAGCCCCGAGATGCCGGAGCGCGCCCGCAAGGCGCTGCGGGTGTTGCAGCCGGTGAGCGCGGCCGGGCCGGTCGAGGCGCGGGTCTCGGTGCGGTCGTCGGGTGGGAAGCGGGTGTCGGTCGCGCTGCCGGCGGAGGCGTTGGGCCCGTTGCTCGAGGTGCTCGGGCAGATGGCGGGTGGCAGCGCCGTGACCATCGTCCCTGCGGAGGCCGAGCTGACGACACAGCAGGCGGCGGACCATCTGAACGTGTCGCGTCCCTTCCTGATCGGTCTGCTGGATGCGCGGGCCAATCCGTATCGCAAGGTCGGCACGCACCGGCGTGTGCGCATGACGGATCTCGTGGCCTACGAGGAGCGCGACGATGCTGGCCGCCGCGCGGTCGCCGAAGAGCTCGCCGCAGAGGCGCAGAGGTACGGGCTCGGCTGCTGAGCACGATGACGCCGATCGTTGTCTACGACGCGAACGTGTTGTTTCCGGCGCGGCTCCGCGAGGTCGTTGCGATGACGGGCTGAATGGGATTCTGGAGCACCGCGCAAAACTGCTCTTCGCCGTGTGCTACTCATTCCCTTCTCGGCGCCACACGAAGCCATCCAGCACGTAGTGCGTGAGCTGCGGGACGGCGAGGAGCGGGGCGAGGAGGGCGACCCACGCGTCGTCGAGGGGTGACGAGGGGCCGAAGAATTGCGGGTGATCGTGCCAGACGAGGCGGTCCCAGCCGGCCTCCTCGAGCAGGGCGACGAGGATGAGGAGGGCGGCGATGGCGAAGGGGCCGGTGCGAACGAGCCGCGAGAGCAGCGGGGGCGCGCCGGGCTCGGCGACGCGGGCTGCGGGCGTAGCGGACGGCGAGCCACGCGTAGGGGAGGGCGTGGAGGGGGATGTTGGTGACGGTGAAGGCGTAGTCGGAGTCGAAGGCGACGAGGCCCGCGTACCAGGCGAAGGCCGTCGCGCCGAGGAGCAGCCAGCGGCCCCACGCCGGCGGGCGGCCGCGCGCGGTGGTGCGGAGTTGCGTCATGAGCCAGGCGAGCGCGACGAGGGCGGTGAGGGCGCCGAGGGCGGTCACGATGCGCGGATCGAGGCCGCGGACGAAATCGCCCTCGACCATCCACGCGAAGCGGCGCGGGAGATGGGCGTGCCAGTGCGCGACGGGGTGGAGCATCACGAGCCAGAGCAGGGCCTCTTCGAGGCGGCGCTCGGAGGGCGCGGGCGCGTGCGTGAAGCCCGCCGCGGCGCGGCGGTGCAGCAATCGCAGCCAACCGATCTGCTGCCGCAGGAAATGCCACACCGCGAGATAGGCGACGACGCGCCAGAAGACGGCCGCGGAGAAGCCGTGCAGGACGACGCCGAACAGCCACGCGGCGAGCGGCGTGCCGGCGTAGAGCGCGGCGCGGCGGCGCAGCTCGGCGGGGTCGAGGTACACGCGGAGCGTGGTCGACCAGACGTGCGCGACGTCGAGGCCGACGACGAGCGCGAGCCAGAGGAGCGGGGATGTCTCCGCGTCGAGCGCGCCCGTCACCGCGCCTGCCGCGAGCAGCGCGGCCGAGAGCAGCGACGGCGCCGCCGAAGGTGAGCAGATCGCCGCGCGCCCCGAACAGGAAGCGCGGATCGTCGCCTGCGAGCGCGCGCGAGAGCGTCCGGGCGGGGCGGACGGTGGGCGGATCGAGGGGATTCAGCGCGGGAGAAGCGTGGGATTCGAGCGATGGAGTCGGAGAATGGGATTCTGCGCCGGTGGCTGCGGAATCCGTCGCTCCGGGCGCAAGGTTGGCGGAAGACTCGCTCATGCGGACCGCAGCGCGGCGGTGACCTCGGCGGCGGCGCGGAGGCCCTGGTGGAAGGCCTCTTCGAAGAGGGCGAGGCCGGAAAGATCGGAGTGCGCGACGTGGATGCGGCCGCGGGGTGCCTGCGCCGCGACGCGCTCGCCGGAGAAGAGCGCGCCGACGCGCGGCTGCACCATCGCGTGGCCCCAGCGCCAGACGTCGATGCGGGCGATCTGTTCGCGCAGGCCGCGGTGCGCGCGCGCGAGGTCGGCGTAGGCGGCGTCCTGCCAGTGCGAGAGCGGGTGTTCGAGCAGTTTGCGGCGCGCCTCGCGCGGGTCGTCGTCGGTGAGCGGGAGGTAGTACGTCCACACGGTCGGGCCGTGATCGCGGCCGGCGCCGTGGGTCGCGACGACGTAGCCGAGCGAGGGGCTGTCGTGGAGCACGTTGTCCCACGCGAGCGGGAAGCCCGGCGAATCCGGGGCGATCGCGCAGGGTGAGGTTGGCGACGACCCACGCGCCGTGCGTCGCGTGCGGGATGGGCGCGGTGCCCGGCACGAGTCGCTGAGCCAGAAAATGCGGCACTGCGAGCACGACGCGGCGCGCGCGCAGGGCGAGCGGCGCGCCGTGCGCGTCTTCCGCGTGGACGGTGACGGAGTCGGCGCCCTCGACGACGCGCGTGACGAGCACGCCCGTGCGGATGCGCGCGGCGCCGACCTGCGCGCGCAGGTGTTTCACGAGCGCGAAGTTGCCCTCGGGCCACGTGAGGAGCGGCGCGGACTCGGTGTCGTCGCGGCCGTGCAGGCGCGCGGCGAAGTAGTGCACGAGCGCCCACGCGCTGGTCTGCGCGAGGGTGAGGCCGAAGTCGTCGCGGCAGGCGTAGTCGCAGAACCACGCGAGGCGGCGCGAGCGATAGCCCTGCGCGGCGAGCCACGCGGCGGCGCTCACGCGGTCGAGGGCGAGCAGCTCCTCGTCGCGCGCGCTCGCGTCCACCGGGCTCGCGAAGGCGCGGCGGCCCTGCGCATCGCGGCGCTGCGCAAAAGCGCGCATCTGCGCGTCGAAACGCAGGCGCTCGGCGCGCTCGGCGGGCGTCTCACCGACGGCGGGGTAGAGGCCCGGGTACCATCGTCCGCGGTAGTAGAGGCGCTCTTCGGGTTCGCGCACGAGGCGCGCCTCGTCGTAGCGGGGCAGGCCGCGCGCGTCGCGTCCGGTGACGAGGCCCATCTCCTCGAGCAGGCCGACGAGCGCGGTGTCCTCGGGCGCGGGCGTCGGCAGGTAGTGCGCGCCCCAGGGGTGCGGCATGCCGCGCGTGCTGCCGCCGAGCGAGGTGCCGCCGACCTCGCGCTCGAGCTCGAGCAGACAGAGATCGTCGAGGCCCGCGCGGCGCAATGCGCGCGCCGCGGAGAGCCCGGCGATGCCGCCGCCGACGACGATCACATCGTACGTGGGACCATCCTGAGCGATGGTCGTGGGTGCGGGCCGCGGTCCGGCGCGCAGCGTGTGGCCGCGCGGGATGTCGGGGCCGAGCAGCGCGCCGTCGAAGCGCGGGGGCTCGCGCTCGCCCTGCACGCAGCCGAGCGGGGCGATCGCGCCGGCGAGCGACGCGCCGAGGATCGAGCCGAGCCACTCGCGCCGCGAGAGGTTCACTCGAGCGCTCCCCACTCCTCGTCGTAGTAGCGGACGAGCTGCTGGTCGTTCAGGCGATTCACCTCGACGGGCAGCGGGCCGGTGTCGGCGCCGAAGACGAAGAGCGTCGGCAGGAGCGCGCTCGTCAGGAAGCGCAGCCCGCGCACGTCCACGCGCGTCGGTGTGTCGAAGGGCACAGGCGAGGCGAGCACGTAGCCCCACTCGCCGAAGGAGGGCACGAGCGCGTGGTAGGGCCGCGTCGCGAAGCCCGCCGCGCCGATTGACTGCGCGATGCACCAGAAGCTGCGCCGCGCGAAGAGCGGCGAGGTGCTCTGCACGACGACGCGGCCGCTGGGCGCGAGCGCGCGCCGCAGCAGCTCGTAGAAGCGCACCGTGTAGAGCTTGCCGAGCGCGAAGTTGCCCGGGTCCGGGAAGTCGACGATCGCCAGATCGAAGGGCGCGCCGCGGTGGGCCTCGAGCCAGACGTAGGCGTCCTCGTGCACGACGCGCACGCGCGGGTCGCGGAGTGAATCACCGTTCAGTCGGCGGATCGGGGCGACGCGCGTCGCGAGCTCCGTCATGCCCGGATCGAGGTCGACGAGCGTGACCTCGCGGACCTCCGGGTAGCGCAGGATCTCGCGCACCGCGAGGCCGTCCCCGCCGCCGAGCACGAGCACGCGCGCGCGCTTCTCGGTGCTCGCGAAGGCGGGGTGCACGAGCGCCTCGTGGTAGCGGTACTCGTCGGCGGTGCTGAACTGGAGCTGCCCGTTGAGCCAGAGCTGGAGCGCGCCGCGCTGCGCCGAGAGCACGATGCGCTGGTAGGCCGTCTGCTCGGCGTAGACGACGGTGCCGCCGAAGGTCTCCTCCTCGCCGAAGCGCTCGATCCGCGCCGCGAAGACGAAGGTCACCGCGAGCGTCGCGCCGAGGCCGAGCGCGAGGAGCCGCTGCCGCAGCCGCACCCGCGGCGGGATCAGGTCGTCGAGCACCCAGGTCGAGAGCAGCGCCACGCCCGCGTTGAGCAGGCCGAGCGCGAGCGAGGTGCGCAGCATGCCGAGCGTCGGCACGAGCACGAGCGCGAAGGCGAGCGAGCCGACGAGCGCGCCGATGTAGTCGAAGGTCAGCACGCGCGCGACGAGCGCCTCGAAGGGCAGCTCCTCGCGGAGGATCCGCATCATCAGCGGGATCTCGAGGCCGACGAGCGCGCCGATGAGCGCGAGCACGCCGTAGAGCACGACGCGGTAGGAGCCCGCGTGTCCGGCCGCGAGCCAGAGCAGGGGCGCCTCGAAACCGCCGATGAGCGCGGTCGCGAGCTCGATGTCGACGAAGCGCTCGGCGAGGCGCGTGCGCACGTGGCCGGAGAGCCACGCGCCGATGCCCATCGCGCAGAGGTAGACGCCGATGGTCGTCGAGAACTGCGTGATCGAGTCGCCGAGCCGCTGGCTCGCGAGCGCGCCGCCGAGCAGCTCGTAGACGAGCCCCGCCGTCGAGATGACGAGCACCGTCCCGAGCAGGAGCGCGCTGCGGTGCTTCTTCACGCGGGCTCGCGGGGCGCGTTCACGAGGCCGGGATCAGCCGTGGATCGCGGCCGAGACGATCATCGCGATGCCGATGACGATCGACCCGAGCACGATACCGAGCGCGGTGTTCTGATCCTCCTCGATCTCCTTGCGGAGCGAGAAGGGCAGCACCTTTTGCAGGACCACGAAGGCGATCGCGAAGAACACGAGCCCGACCGCGCTGAACACGACGGAGCTGACGAGGGCTTTGAGCACGGCATCCCACTCGATCATCACTTGCCTCCAAATCCGGTGGACCAGTACGTGTGGAAGTGGCTGCGCCCGCGCCCACCGGCGACGGGCATGCGGTCACGGTCGGAGTTCGTCGCGTTCGGATCCCACCGGGCGGCGACGGACGCGCCGTAGCCGATCGCGACGACGAGCGGGAGCACGAGCCAGAGGAGTTCGCGGGGGCGCATCAGTCGTCTCCCGACACGAGGTTCGAGTTGCTCCAGCGTTGCGTCTCGAAGGCGCGCGCGCGGATGAGCCCGAAGCCCGCCGGAATCAGGATGAAGAGCAAGGCGAGCACGAAGCAGCAGGCGCTGCGCGCGTTCTCGAGGACGGCGATCGAGGGCGTGGGCGGCTGGGGCCCGTAGGCGCCGAGCAATGGATACGCTCCATCGCCGCTGAAGGCCTCCCACTCGGTGCGGACGTGCAGGCTGTACGTGCCGGGCGGGATGCGGTCGAGGTAGGCGGTGTCGGTGTGCGAGCCCTCGCTCCAGCTCTCGCCGCCCGAGACCCCGCTGTAGTAGCCGACGTCGAAGGCGAACTCGCGCGTGTCGCCCGTCTCCTCGTTCACGAGCGCGCACTCGGTCGCGACGTAGAGGTTGTTTTGCGGCACATTCGAGCTCGAAGCCGAGCGTCGTCATGCGGGGGACGACGAAGCTCGGGGAGATCGTGACGTTGGGCAGCTCGCTCGCGTCGGGGCCCGGCGCCGCGGGTGGCTTGCCGAAGGGCGCGGGATCCGCGGGCGGCTTGCCGAAGATCGTCGGCTCTCCGAGTCCGCGCGGGATGCGCGTGCCGTCGCCGCTCAGCACGGCGAGCGAGAAGCTCGAGAGCGTGCGGCTGCTGCCGCCGACGACGCCCGCGACGAACAGGAGCAGGACGAGGCCGAGGCCGAGCGCGACCAGCGGGCCGCGCACGCCGGGTCCGGGCTGCGCGGGCGCGATGCCGACGCGTGTGGGCAGGGTGCGGCCGCCGAACGCGGCGGAGACCTCGGCGGGCTCGAGGTACTCGCCGATGGAGTGGTTCGCTTCCTGATCGGTGCGCTCGCGGCTGAGGACGCGGGGGGGCGCGATGAAGTCGTCGACGTGGGTCGTCTCGTCTTTGGACACCTTCCAGTAGAACTCGCCGGCGACGGCCGCGACGTGCACCGGATTCGAGAAAAAGCCCTTGAAATTGCGGCCTTCGTAGCGTGCGGCGCCGACGTCGTCGAAACTTACCTTCGTGACGTCGGCGTCGCGGATGAGCGTGAAATGCCCGGCGTCCTCGAGGAGCCAGAGATAGCCCGCGTCGGTGTGGAGCAGGTACTCGAGCCAGAGGTAGCGCGCGCCTTCGACCACCGTGTAGCGCTGCATCGCGCCGATCACGAGGACGCTCTGGCCGCGCAGCGTGCCCCTCGTCCCGATCGGGATCGAGAGCGAGCGTCCGAGCGCCGGGCCCGCCGAGACGTGCACGAGCGCGAGGTTCGCGCCCTGTCCGCGCGGCTCGTGGATGGCGCCGCACGCGCCGCAACCGACGCGCTCGACGTCGCCGGGATCGCGCAGCTCGAGGGGCGCGCCGCAGTCGGGGCAGCGCAGCGCGGCGGTCCGCGTCTTCTCCGCGGGGCGCGGGCCGAGCGCCTCGCTCGCGAGCGTGATCGCGGCGGCGGGCAGCACCTTGCCGACGTAGAGCGCGGGCGCGGCCTCGGGCGCGGCGTAGTCGAGCGTCGCGAACGCGCCGCCGGGCGCGACGAGGTCGACGTAGGCGCTCACCTCGCCGGGCGCGAAGGGCTCGGGGAAGTCGCCGCGCGCCGCGATCACGCGCGCCTGCCGTGCCTCGGTCACCGTCCACTCGGCGGGGTGCGCGCCCAGCCGGCCACGCTGGCCCGCGGTGCTCACGGCGGCGAAGGGCGGCAGCGGGCCGCCCGGCTGATCCACGCGCGACGTCACGTACCAGCGGCCCTGCGCGCGCGCGATCCAGGCCCACGCGCCGTCGTCGAACTCGATCGAGAGCTCGTCCCACGGGCCCGCGCCCCAGTCCTTCTGCACGCGGCCCGTGACGCGCGCGCCGCGGCCCTCGACGGTGATCACGTCGCCGACCTCGAAGGGCGGGTTCGTCGGCACGAGCTCGGCGATCTTGCCGAGCGTCGCGAGGTCGCGATCGGTGCGGACGACGACGTGGCTGCAAAACGTGCAGACCTTCGAGACGCAGCTGCCGAGCGCGAACTCGATCGGGGCGCCGCAATTCGGGCACATCCCCGTGCGCACGAGGTTCATCGCACGCCCCGCACGAGCAGCTGCCGCGCGACGTGCGCGGGCCGCAGCACCTCGGCGAGCGGGGCCTCGGCGCGCGAGGGGTCGGCGGCGCCGCAGGTGTAGAAGTCGATCGCCGCGTAGCCGCGCTCGGGCCAGGTGTGGATGGAGAGGTGCGACTCCTCGAGCAGCAGCAGGCCCGTCACGCCCTGCGGCGCGAACGCGTGCACGACGCGGCGCAGGATGTGGCCGTCGGCGGCCTCCGCGGCGCGCACGAGCGCGGCCTCGAGCGCGGTCGCGTCGTTGAGCGCGCCCGCGTCGCAGCCCCAGAAATCGAGGATCAGGTGTCGCCCGTTCGGTTCCATCGGCTCGTTCGCGGCGTGGCGCGACCGGAGGGTATCACGGCGCGAGGGCGCGCTCGCCGCGTTGTCAGGGCGCGGTGGGTTCCGTCGTGAACGCGACCCCGTTGCGGATCTCGACGACGGCCGTGCCGCTCCCGACGACGCCGGAGAGCGCGAGACGCGCGACGCGCGTGACGCGGGCGCGCTCGTCCTCGGGCCGGTCGTCGCGCGTGCGGAGCGTGCCGGCGGGCACGTCGTGGCGGCCGCTGTCGCTGGCTTCTGTCTGCCGGTACTCGCGGGTCTCGATGGTCGTCTCGTCGGCGTCGCCCGATGGGATCCACGCGACCGTCAGCGGCAGCGCGCCGTCGACGCTCGTGTCCGCGATCGGATCCGTGAGCGTGTGGAATCGCGGGCCGACGACGCGGACGCCCTCGAGGGAGTCGCTGCCGCGCTCTGCGGAGAGCAGGTAGGTGCGCGCGTAGCCGATCTGCCGACCGCAGTAGTCGCGCCCGCAGCCGCCCTCGGTGAGCGTGACGGCGCCGAGCGCGCTCTCGACGACGACGACCGCGCCGCTCACGCGAACACCGCCCGCGTCGCGCACGTCGACCTCGAAGTTCGTCGTCGTGTCGTCGGCGCGTGCGGCGCGCTCCCCGATCGCGGGTGACGACTCGATGCGCGCCTCGACCGCGAGCGTCCCCGAGCCGCGGCCGGGCTCGTCGACAGGGGTGAAGCGCTCGCCGCCGGGGATGTCGCCCGCGGCACCGCCGCAGCCGGCCGCGCCGAGCGTGAAGGCGAACACGGCATAAGAGGGTATCTCGAGAGATGGCCATGGTGTCCTCGGTGTTTGGTCGGATTGGGCGCGGATGGGGCGGCGCGGCGGAGTCGAGCGCCGACAGGATGACGCAGGCGGTGCCGCTGCACCCGCGGTCATCGCGCGGCGCACGCCCGGGCGCACGATCCGGCCGCGCCCCCCGGCGGACGCCGAGTACCCCGACCTAGCGCGTGCCCGTGAGTCGTGCGGCGCGGTGGGCGGCGCCGCGACTCAGCCGCGCGGCGCGTTCGCGGCGTCGCCGCGCGGCAGCGTGAGGCCGCGACCGAGCGCGGCCGCGCCGAGCAGGAGCGGCAGCAGCGCGGCGCAGACGCCCATCTGGAGGCTGTTCTGCGCCTCGTCCCGGCCCTGCTCGAGGAGCGCGGTGCGGTATCCCGCCTCCGCGAAGGCGACGGCCTCCTCGACGTTGTTCATGCCGTGGAAGTAGCCCACGACGCCGGTGCAGAAGGTCGAGAGCGCGAAGAGAAGCGTCGCGGCGCCGAGCCCGATCGCGAGCCCGCGCTTCTTCGTCGCGAACGCGACGCCCACGGCGCCGAGCCCCACCGCGACCGAGAGCAGCGAGCAGCACAGGGCGCCGTACATCGCCCAGCCGCCCTCCTGAAACCATCTGACGAGTTCGTCCATGCGCCGGAGCGTATCGCGGTTCGCGCGCGCGGTGCCGCGCCGAGCGCCGTCCCGCGTCGAGACGTCCGCGTCGTGGGAGGCCGGCGCGCAGATTGTGTTTGTCGCAGGGCGCGGCGTTCTCCTATGCTCCGACGCCGCGCTCACCTGCGCGGCCCGAGGCCTCACCGATGTACGTGCAAGCGCTCTCCACCGCCTCCGACACGCACGCCGCCGCGACGCAGGCTGCGCGCGAGGCGGCCGCGGGGCTGCGCGGCGCACGCCCGACGGCCGTGCTCGTGTTCAGCACCGACAACCACGACTCCGAGCGCGTGCTCGCGGCCGTCCGCGCCGTGTTCGGGAACGTGCCCACCACGGGCTGCAACGCGCCCGGCGTCCTCGCGTGCGGGCGCGTCACGCACGACGGGGTCGCGGTCCTCGCGAGCGACACGCTGCGCCTCGCGGCCGTCGCGGTGGACGGCATCGCGGTGGACAGCGAGGCCGTGATGGCGCGCGCGGTCGACGCCGCGCTCGATGCCTTCGAGGCCGTGGGCGGGGAGGGCGACGGCCCGTCTTCGCTGCTGCTCATGCTGCCCGACGGGATCGCGGGCAACAGTGTGCGCGCCGCGCGCGGCGCGGTCGGCGTCGTCGGCAGCTCGCTGCGCCTCGCGGGGGGCGGCTCGGGCGACGACATGAAGTTCGTCGGGAGTCGGCAGTACTGCGACGCGGCGGTGCACGAGCGCAGCGCGCTCGCGGCGGTGCTCGGCGCGTCGTCCCCGATCGGCGTCGCGCTGCGGCACGGCTGCCACCCGATCGGCCCGCCGATGATCGTCACCGAGGTCCACGGCGCGCGCCTCGGCAAGCTCGACTTCGTGCCCGCCTTCGAGCGCTACCGCGATCTCGCGCGGGATTTCGGCCTCGGCGAGGTGGAGCCGGAGCAGTTCGTCGCGTTCGCGATGCTGCACCCCCTCGGGATCCTGCAGGGCGTCGGCGGCGATCACGTGCTGCGCAGCCCGCTCGCCGTCGCGGAGGACGGCAGCATCGCCTGCTGCTCCGAGGTGCCGCCCAACGCCGCCGTGCGTTTCATGATCGGCACGCCGGAGACGCTGCTCGCCGCGGCGCGTGAGGCCGCGAGCGCCGCACGCGCCGATCTCGGGAGCGCCGCGCCGGGCGCCGCGCTCGTGTTCGCGTGCGTGTCGCGTGACGCCGTGCTCGGCGCCGATGAATTGGGAATCAGTCGCGAGTTGGCCGCGGTGCGCGATGGCCTCGGCTGCGACGTCCCCATGTTCGGCTGCCTGACCTTCGGCGCGTTCGGGACGCTCGGCGCCGGGCTCCCGCAGTACCACTCCAAATCGATCGACGTCGCCGTGCTGCCCGCTTCCTGAGGCTCCCGTGGACGAGTCCCTCCGCCGCCTGTCGATCCTCTACGAGCTCTGCGCCGGGCTCAGCGGCAGCCTCGACTTCGACGCGGAGCTCTCGAACCTCACCGACCAGCTCGCGCGCACCCTGGTGCTCGACGCGGTCGTGATCTTCGACCTCGAGGGGCTGCGCGAGGATGGTTCGCTCGGCGCCCGCGCGAGCCTCGGCCTCGGCCGCCGGACGCGTGGGCGCATCGCGCTCCCCGCGGCGACGCTCGAGCGCTTGCGCGCGTGCGACGGACTCTCCGAGCGCTTGTTGCCCGAGGAGACGGGCGACGTGCTGCCGGGCATCGAACTCCTCGCGGGGGAGGCCTGGGCGGTGCGTCTCGTCGCCGAGGGCGCGCTGCGCGGGGTGCTCGTCGTCGGGCGCACGCTCGGCGGCCTCGCGACCTTCTCGTTCGACGTGTTGCATGCGCTCGCGCCGCGGCTCGGCATCGTGCTGCACCACGAGCGACTGCGCGCCGAGCGTCGGCGCCTCGAGGAGGCCGTGCGCGGCTCGGCGCTCGCGGATCTCGAGGCCCGCAGCGAGCTCGTCGGGCGCATGCTCGAGCAGAAGTCCGTCAACGTCGCGATCCTCGATGCGGCCCTCGAGGCCATCGTGATCATCGACGACGCGGGGCGTTTCCTCGAGTTCAACCCCGCGGCCGAGGCGCTCTTCGGCTATCGGCGGCAGGACGTCCTCGGCCGGCTCATGGGCGACCTGATCGTCGCGCCCTCGCTCCGCGACGTGCACTCCCGCGGCATGGCGCGCTTCGCCGAGACGGGCGAGCAGCGCGTCGTCGGGCGGCGGCTCGAACTCCCGGCGCAGCGCGCGGACGGCACCGAGTTCCTCGCGGAGATCGCGATCGTCCGCTTCGAGCACGCCGAACCTCCCCAATTCGCGGGCTTCATCCGCGACGTGAGCGAGACGCGGCGCGCCGAGGCCGCGCTGCTCGCCGAGCGTGCGCGCTTCTCGAGCGTGTTCGAGTTCGCGCCCGAGGCCGTGCTCATCGTCGACGAAGGCGGGCGCATCGTCCTCGCGAACCGCGCGTGCGAGCCGACCTTCGGCTACGCGCGCGACGAGCTCGTCGGCATGCCCGTGGACATGCTGGTGCCCGTCGAGCACCAAGGCGCGCACCCGGGCGAGCGCGCGCGCTTTTTCCGGCACCCCGTCGCGACGCCGATCGGCGCGACGCGCCCGCAGCTGCAAGCGCTCCGCAAGGACGGCACGCGCATCCCGACCGACATCACCCTGAGCCCGTTCGAGCTCGAGGGGCGGCGCTTCGTCGTCACGTCGGTGCGCGACGTCAGCAAGCGCGCGCGCGCCGAGGCCGAGAACGCGCGCCTCGAGGCGGAGCTGCGGCAGTCGCAGAAGATGCAGGCGCTCGGGACGCTCGCGGGCGGCGTCGCGCACTACTTCAACAACCTGCTCGCGGCCATCGTCGCCAACGTCGAGCTCGCGCGGGATCACGCGTCGCCGGGGACGCCGATCCGCGAGAGCCTCGATCAGGTCGGCGAGGCCGCCGCGCGCGGGGGAGACATGGTCAAGCAGATCCTCGCGTTCAGTCGGCAGAAGCCGACGCAGCGCGCGGTGGTGGCCCTCGCGCCGCTGCTCGACGAGGTCGTGCGGCTCGTGCGCCACAACCTCCCGCCAGGGGTGCAGCTCACCGTGCGGGTCGCGCCGGACGCACCGCACGTCTCCGCCGATGCAACGCAGTTGCATCAAGTCCTGATCAACCTCGTCACCAACGCCGCGCACGCGGTGGAGAAGTCGCGCGGCGCGATCGTCGTCGACCTCGCGTCCCTGGTCGTCGACGAGGCCTCGCCGCTCTCCCCGCGCCTCCCGCCTGGCCGCTACGCCCGCCTCGGCGTCTCGGACGATGGCGTCGGCATCGACGCGGTGACGCGGGACCGCATTTTCGAGCCGTTCTTCACGACGAAATCGGTCGGCCAGGGCACCGGGCTCGGCCTCGCGGAGGTGCACGGGATCGTCACCGAGCACGGGGGCGTCGTGCACGTCGACAGCGAGCCGGGCCAGGGCACGACGTTCGCCATCCTGCTCCCCGCGGTCGATGCGGCGCCGGTCCAGTTCGCCGCGCCCGCGCCCGTCGCGCGCGCGGTGACGGGGCGCGTGCTCATCCTCGACGACGAAGAGCCGCTCGTGCGTGTCGGCAAGCACCTGCTGAAGCGGCTCGGCTTCGAGCCGACGGGCTTCATTCACCCGCGCGAGGCGCTCGAGGCGTTCGAGCGCGACCCGTACGGGTTCGACGTGTTCATCACCGACCTCACGATGCCCGAGATGTCCGGGACGGAGGTCGCGCGGGCCGTGTCGCGGATCCGGCCCGATCTGCCGATCATCCTGCTGTCCGGGAAGATCATGGACGACAACGACGCGCTCGGCGTGCCCAACCCCGTCCATCGGCTCGGCAAGCCCTACACGCGCGAGCTCTTGCAGCGCACCGTGGAGGCCGCGCTCAACGATCGCTGAAGGGGACACGATGATCGAGGTTCGGGGGACGTTGTCGGGTGGGCGGCGCGCGCTCGGGTGGGCGCTCGTGATCGGGATGATGTCGGTGTGTTCGGCCTGCGGGGACGACGCAGCGCCGGATCCGGGGATGGACGCCGGGGGCGAGGACGCGGCCGTCGGCGACGCGGGGCGCGCCTACACGATCGCCGTGGCGCGCGGCAGCGCCTATCCGAAGGCGGACAACACCGGAGACGGAGAACGATTCGGCCTGAGCATGCCATCTCGGAAGATGGTTCGACGCTTGCCGTCGGCGCGGGCTACGAGGACTCTCCCGCGACGACCATCACTCCTCCGGAGTCCACCTGGCTCGAGGACACCCGACCCGATTCCGGTGCCGTCTACGTCTGCGTGCGATCGGCTTCGGGTTGGACGCAGCAGGCGTGTCTGAAGGCCGCGAATGCAGAGGCTGGGGACGGCTTCGGTGCGTTGTTCTCACCCTTCGACGACAGCTCCACGAGCCGGGCACTCGCGCTCGCTGCGGACGGCTCGACCTTCGCCGTGGCGGCGCACCTCGAAGACTCGAACGCGACCGGCATCGGCGGTGACCCGTCGAACAACACCGCGGTGGACTCCGGCGCCGTGTACGTCTACTGACCGCGCGCGGCGGGCGCCGGCGCTGCACCCGGGCAGCCGTGTCGGCGTCCGCGCGTCGCGCGCTGCGCGTGCTCCCGCGTCGCGCTTGCGTCTCGGGGGGCGGACTCCGTAAGCTCCAGCCTCGTCGCGGGGCGCCGTCGCGCACCGAAGTCTCTCGCTTCGGGGGTCATGGACATGCTCGAGCGCTGGGTCTCCACGGCGGAGTCGCTGAGCGCCGCGCATCCCGCGCTCGCGCTGCCGATCGCGGCGTGGCTCGACCGCGTGGCGAGCGAGGCGGCGCTCGCGGCGAACGCGCCGTCACTCGCGGCGAACGCGCGCTGCCACGCGCCGTCACTCGCGGCGAACGCGCCGGGGAGCGCGGCCGTGGTGCGCGAGCGCGTCGAGCTGTACGAGGCTGGCCTCGCGCTCGTGCGCGCCATCGCGTCCGCCGACCCGCAGGGGGCGCGCGCGCTCAGCAGCCCTGACGCCGAGGAGGAGCCCGCGACGCCGCGCGCCTTGGTCGAGGGGCTCCTCGTCCGGGCCACCGTGCTCGACGCGACGGGGAGCCTCGGTGCCGCCGCGGCGTGCATCGCGGAGGCGCAGGCGCGGATGTCGTCCGCGGGATGCCGCGCCCTCTCGCTCGCCGTGCTCGTCGCGCGGGGACGCATCCTCGTCATGCTGGGCGACGAAGCGCAGGCGTCGCTCGTGCTGCTCGAGGGGGCGGCGCTCGCGCGTGCGCTCGATGCGCGGCGGCAGGAGGCGAAGCTCCTCGGCAACCTCGGCTTCCTGCACGGCGAGCAGGACGGCCGCTCGTACGAGGCGTACACGCGGCGCGCGCTCACCATCGCGCGCGAGATCGACGACGCGCGGCTCATCGCGCACAGCCTCTGCAACCTCGGCGGCGCGCTCTCGCAGCAGGGCCGCTTCGAGGAGGCGCGCGCCTGTTACGGGGAGGGCCTGCCGCTCGCCGAGGCGCTCGACTGGGCGGGGAGCGTCGCGCTCTTCCGCGCAGGCCTCGGCGGTGTGTGCGCGGGCACGGGCGCCCTCGCGCGCGGGATCGCGCTCTACCAGCGCAGCATCGAGCACTTTGCGGCGGTCGGCGATCTCTTCCAGGTCGCGCGGCAGAAGCAGCTCATCGGTCGGCACCTCGCGGCTGCCGGCCACCACGAGGAGGCGCGCGGCTTCCTCGAAGACAGCCTCGCGCTCTGCGAGGGCGGGCTGCACCGCAACGTCGCGTGGCAGGCGCACGACCAGCTCGCGGCGGTGTGCGAGGCCGCCGGCGACCCCACGGCGGCGCTGCGACACCTGCGCGCGTCGTGGGCGATCCGCGAGTCGCAGCTCGAAGCGCGCGCCACCGAGCGCATCCGCCTGCTCGAGCTGCACCTCGAGGCCGAGCGTGCGTCGCGCGCGGCGGCGGTCGAGCGCGAGCGCAACGCCGAGCTCGAGGCCTCGCTCGCGCAGCAGCGCCGCCTGCAGGCCGAGATCGAGGCGCTCGCGCGCACGGACGCCCTGACCGGCCTCTTCAACCGACGGCACCTGAGCGACGTCGTCGCGCGCGAGATGTCGTTCATCCGGCGCAAGTGGCGCCCACTCGCGATCGCGATGCTCGACATCGACGCGTTCAAGAGCGTGAACGACCGCTTCGGTCACGAGGTCGGCGATCAGGTGCTCGTCGAGCTCGGGCGCCGGCTCTCCGCGGGGCTGCGCGACCACGATCTCGTCGCGCGCTGGGGCGGCGAGGAGTTCTGCATCGTGCTCATCGACACCGACCTCGAGCCCGCGAAGCTCGTCGTCGATCGGCTCCTCGAGCGGCTGCGCAGCGTCCCGGTGCCCACGCGCGTCGGCCCGCTGCGGATCACCGCCAGCGTCGGCGTCACCGCCGCGGTCCGGGAGGACGTCGCCATCGAGGACATCCTCCGCCGCGCCGACGAGGCGCTCTACGCGGCGAAGGCGGGCGGTCGCGACCGCTCCATGTCGAGCTACCCGCCCGGCGCGCGGTCTCACGCGCCCGCGCGCTGAGCGGCCTCACGCACGCGCGCGCTGAGCGGCCTCACGCACGCGCGCGCTGCGCGGCCTCACGCACGCGCGCGCTGCGCGGCCCCAGGCGCCAGCGGCGCGGGCCACGGCGCGCGCCGTCGCCCGGCGTGGCCGCCGGGGACCCGCTCGACGAGGTCGCGCGGGTCGCGCCGTCAGTGGCCGCCGGCGGCCTGCTGTGCCTGCTGCTGGCGGAGCTGCTGCTGGATCTGCTGCATGAGCTCGGGCGGGAGCTGGCCTGCGCCGGGCATGCCGCCGCCGGGCATGCCGCCGCCGGGCATCCCCATCCCGCCCAAGCCCGCGGGGGGCTCCGGGGCGGCGGGCGCTGCGCCACCGTCGGCCGGGGTCGAGAGCGCCTCCTCATCGGGCGCGAGGCGGTTCGCGAGGTAGCTCGAGACGACGTAGGCCGTCTCGACCCCGACGCGCCGCGCGAAGAACTCGCGGTCGCCCGAGGCCGACGCCTTGCCGAGCTGCAGCGCGAACTCCTGCGTGCCCGCCTCGCCGGCGGTGCGGAAGGTGATCGTCGTGGCCTCCGGCGCGTCGAAGCCGAGCTGGTCGGCCGTCGCGTTCTCGGCCGCGAAGTCCGTCGCGCGGAGGCGCGCGGCGCTCTGCACGAGGCCGACGAGCTTCGAGGGCGCGAAGCGCGCGAGCGGCGCGCTCCCCGGGTCGACCGCCCAGTCGTCGCCGTTCTTCGTGAACGAGAAGCTGCCCTTGGGGCCGGCGAAGCGGATCGCGACGACGTCGTTCGGCTCGACGTCGGTGATCTCGCGGTCACGCCACTCCTTCACGTCCTTGTTGAACGCGTACTTGATCGAGCCCTCGACCGCGTGGACGCGGTCTCGGCCCTCGACGCGCACCATCGTCGAGCCCCCGCGGAATGCGCCGATCCAGAGGTCGGCGACGGTGGTCGTGCCCTTCATCGCGAGCACGCGGATGCCCGTCTCGGGGGTGACCTCGAGGCGCGCGTGGTTCGCGCGGTTGTTCGCCGCGACGCCCGTGATCTCGAGCGTGTCGAGCTTGTCGAGCACGGCGTTCAGCGTGGTCATGTCGATCGGCGCGTCGAGCGGCGCCGCGAGCCGCCAGCCCGCGGCCGTCTTCGCGAGGCGGATCGGGGGCAGCGCGGGGCGCCGGATCTCGAGCGCGTCGAGCTCGTTGCGGTCGATCTCGGGGAGCGCGTCGGCGCCGGGCGCGCTCGCGGGGGCCGCGCCGCCTTCCCGGCCGCGCTGCTTGATGACGACGATGGAGACGCCGAGCAGGGCGGCGAACACGAGCGCGCCGATCCAGAGACGGTTCTTCTGCCAGTTCATGAAAGGCCTCGTTCGCGAGCGTGGGGTCGGGGTCTGCCGTGGCGCCCGGGGCGACGCTGGCGCGCCCGGGCCGCCGCGTCAGAGCGAGAGGGTCGCCTTCTTGCGCTTGCGGAGCTGCCAGCGGATGAGGCCGGCGAGCGCGACGGCCAGCGGGAGGCCGACGATGAGCCCGAGCGAGATGAGCGACTTCTTGCTCTCCCACTCGGCGGCGGCCTCCTTGCGCTTCTCGAGGGCGCGGCGGGCGGCGGCGTCGTCACCGGTCTGCTGCGCTTCCTCGATGGCGGCGCGCGCCTCGTTGTCGGCGGCGAGCACGTTCTGCGGGACCTTGAGGGCCGGGTCCTCGACGTTCTTCGCGCGGATCGCGATGAGGTCGGAGTCCTGCGCGAGCCAGTCGACGGCGTTCAGCGCGAGCGCGAGCGCGCTCGTGAGGTCGCGCGTGCCGTCGCGGCCGGGGCGCGGGAGGAACTCGTCGCGGAGCACGGCGGCGGTGCCGACGACGAGCACGCGCGCGGTGCGGGTCGCGCGCGACGGGCCGGTCGGCGGCGTGGCGGCGGCGCCCGAGCTGACCGCGCCCGCGGCGAAGGCGCTCGGCAGCTTGCCCTCGAGGCTCGCGATGAGCGGGAAGCGCTGCTGGCGGCCCGAGGGCGCCCACTCACGCGGGTTGCGCGGGCGGACGCTGATCGACTCGCCCGTGAGCGACCAGGCCTGATCCGTCGACTTCGCGAGGGCGATCGTCTTCACCTCGCGGTCGCTGCGCAGCCGCCCGTTGAGCGTGATGCTCGAGGCGAAGGGCATCACGACCTGATCGAGGCGGAAGAGGACGGGGTTCTCGGTGACCTCTTCGTCGAAGGAGACGATCGGCACCGGCGGGAAGGGCACCAGCATCGGGATGCCGAGCTGCGTCTGCATCGGCGCGCGGCCGCACTGCGTGTCGGCGACGATGTTCGACTCGAGGCGCAGACCCCACGGCTCGAGCAGGCGGTTGAGGCCGCTGTTCACCGTGGTCGCGGTCATCTCCTGGCCGTTCGGGTCGATCTTCGTCGAACCGCCGAAGACGCCGAGCGAGCCGCCCTGCATGACGTAGGCGTCGATGCGGTGGGCCTCTTCGTCGGTGATCTCCTGCTCGGGCGCGACGATGAGGAGCGCGCGGAGGTCGGTCGGGATGGCCGCGGTGAGCGGTACCTCGACGACCTCGTACGTCGGGAGCGCTTCCTTCAGGCCCGAGAGGCCTTCGGCGAGCGTCGGGCCGCCCTTGCCGCTCACGACGCCGATCTTCGTCTTCTCGCCGACCAGCTCCTTGATGAGCGTGGTGATGCGGTATTCGAGACCGGACGGATCCTCGATGACGGGGATGGTCTTGGTCTCGCCGAGGAACCTCACGACGAGGCCGCGGTAGCCCTCGCGCACGTTCACCGAGTCGTTCTCGATGACCTGGTGGCTGACCTTTTGGACGCCGTCGCGCTCGGCGGCCTCGCGCTCTTCGTCGGTGTCCGGGTTGACGAAGCGCACGGTGACGTGGCCCCTCGACGCCGCCTCGTACTCGCGGAGCAGGTCGCGCGCCGCGACCTCCGTCGCCTTGAACTGCGGGGGCAGATCACTCGTGAAATACGCGGTGATCTCCATGTCGTCGGTGAGGCTCCCGACGAGCCGCTTGCTCCCCGAGGAGAGCGAGTAGAGGCGCTTGCTCGTGAGATCGACGCGCGCGCTCGCGCCGAAGAAGCCGAGCACGTTGAGGAGCACGAGCACGCCCGCGGTGATCGCGAGGAAGGCGAGCGACTCGGCCGCTGCGCCCGCGCGCTTGTTGCCGCCGCCGCGCTTCGCGGGGGGCGTCGCGACGTCCTTGCCGGAGGGCTGCTGCTCGTTCGGGGACTGGGTCGTCGACATGGTCACTTCCACCGCCGGCTCTCGAGGGCGCGGAACGCGATCGCGAGAGGGAAGAAGATCACCGAGGAGAAGAACACGAGGTCCTTCGTGTCGACGACGCCGCGCGCCATCGACTCGAAGTGGAAGCTGAAGGAGAGCTGCTCGACGACGCTCGCGAGGCCCGCCGGGAAGAAGGGCGTCGCGTAGCCGACGATCACGAACGCGAACGCGAGGATGCCCGCGACGAAGAACGCGATGAGCTGGTTGTCGGTGAAGGCCGACGCCATCATGCCGATGGCGAGCAGCGCCGACCCCTCGAGCAGGAGCCCGACGTAGCCCGTCCAGACCTGGCCCCAGTCGAGGTTGCCGAGCGACGAGACCATGAGCGGGTAGGGCAACGTGAGGGCGAACGTCACCGCGAGCAGGCCCACCGAGGCGAGGTACTTGCCGACGATGACCTCCCACTCGCGCACGGGCATCGTGATGAGGAGCTCGAGCGTGCCGTTGCGCTTCTCCTCGGCGAGCAGGCCCATCGTGAGCGCCGGGCACGCGAACATCAGCGTGAACGGCATCATCTGGAAGAGCGTGCGCAGCGAGGCGCGGCCCGTGAGGAAGAACGCGCCCGGGATGTAGAAGAAGAGGAAGCCCGTCAGCGTGAGCACGAGCGCGATGACGATGTAGGCCGCGGGGCCGTTGAAATAGCTGGCGAACTGGCGCCGCGCGATGTTGAGCGTCTGCACGTCAGGCCTCCTTCGCCGAGTCGGTCGGGGCGTCGTCGTGGTCGTCGGCCGCAGGCGCGGTGGCGCGCGGCTCGGGGCGCCCGGGCGCCGCGCCCGTGGTCAGCCCGCGGAAGATGGACTCGAGGTTCTGACCCTCGCGCCGCAGCCCGAGCAGCACGAGCCCGCCCTCGACGGCCGCCTGGAACAGCGGGGCGCGGAGGTCGTCGTCGCCGCTCGGGATGACCTCGAAGCCGAGCTCGTCGCGGCCGACGTCCACCGGGCGAACGCGGTCGACGCCCTTCACGCGGCCGAGCAGCTCGCGGACCTCGCCCTCGGTCTTGTCGTTCTTCTTCACGTCGACGACGAAGCGCGCCTTGCCCGCCGTCGCGACGAGCGCGTCGGGCGTGTCGTCGGCGACGATGCGGCCCTTCGAGATGATGAGGACGCGGTCGCAGGAGACCTGTACCTCGGCGAGGTTGTGCGTCGAGAGGACGACCGTGCGCTCCTTGCCGATCGAGGTGATGAGGTCGCGGATCTCGATCGCCTGGTTCGGGTCGAGGCCGCTCATCGGCTCGTCGAGGATGAGGACCGGGGGCGTGTGCACGAGCGCCTGCGCGAGGCCGACGCGCTGCTTGTAGCCCTTCGAGAGCTCGCGGATGGTGCGGGCGAGCATGTCGCCGATGCCCGTCTCCTCGACGGCGCGCTTGAGCGCCTTGCGCGCGTCGGGGCCCTTGAGGCCGCGCATCCGCGCGACGAACTCGAGGTACTCGAGCACCATCATCTCGGTGTAGAGCGGCGTGCTCTCCGGCAGGTAGCCGATGGCGCGGCGGACGGCGAGGCTGTCCTCCCAGACGTCGGCGCCGTTCACGGTGGCCGTGCCCTCCGTCGGCGCGGTGAAGCACGTCAGGATCTTCATCGTCGTCGT
Organism: Polyangiales bacterium; assembly: GCA_964202905.1. Classification (GTDB taxonomy): domain Bacteria; phylum Myxococcota_A; class Polyangia; order Polyangiales; family JADJQN01; genus CAIUAC01. The sequence continues at coordinate 90,996 of CAXNJO010000005.1, read as the reverse complement.
CTTCCCGGCGCCGTTGGGGCCGAGGAAGCCGAGCACTTCGCCCTTGCGGACCTGGAAGCTGACCTTGTCGATGGCGCGGACGGCGCCGTAGGTCTTCGTCAGGCCGCGGGCTTCGATCATCACATCGCTCATGCGAAGCCTCTCTGCACTGCGGATTCGTCTCGGACCGCCGCGCGGCCCGGAGTGGCCGGCGGAAGTCGTGGGTCGTCGGGGAGGGTCGTCAATCACCCCCCGGCGGGCGGCGACTGTAGCCGCGGCCCTCCGGGAGTCAAGAACGCCCGCGGGCCGGAAAACGCGCGGGATGCGGGGTTGTTCCCGCCGTCGCGGACGCTCCGCGACGTCAGCGCACGTAGGTCCAGTCGACCCCGGGCCGCAGCTCGAGGTGCACGTGGTTGTGGTGCGCGACGTCGTGGTGCGGGGTGAGCACGATCTGGAAGAGGTCGCTGCGCACGGCCTCGCAGACGACGCCGCGCAGGAGCCGCGCGCGGGCCGGCTCGTCGTCGCGCGGGGTGCACGGATCGACGCCGCGCGTGCGCTCCGTCCAGTCGACGAGGACCTCGGCCACCTCGCCGCCGGCGAGGTGAAAGCGCGCCGCATCGAGCGCGAGGCCGCTGGCGTGGCCGCTCGTCGGGCCGCGTCCGCCCACGCGCGCGTTCGCGCGAAAGGCGCTGTAGTGCTCGAGCGCGACCACGTCGGCGGCCCGCAGCGCCGGCGCCCAGGCGAGGAGCGCGAGCGCGAGCCGGCAATCGAGGATCGCGTGCGGGGAGCTGGCGGGGTCGGTGCGCGGCCCGACGCGGACGCCGCCGATCGGTCCGCGGAGGCGCACCGGGGTCGGCACGCCCGGCGCGTCCGCGTCCGCGACCCGCGCGAAGTCGACCTCGTGCGCACGCAGCGCCGCGAGGCAGGCATCGCCGCTGAGCGCCGCGAGCGCGCGCCCGACGGGGAGCGCGGGACCGGGCGTGCCGGCGGGCGGTGGCGGTCGCGCGTCGGTCACGGGCTGTGGTCGCGCGTCGTTCGCTGGCTGGGGGCGCGGGTCGACCGCGGCTGCAACGCGCGCCTCGGTCGCGGCGTCGGGCGGCGCATCGCTGGGGGGCTCCGCCCCCAGTGCCGGGTCGGCGTCTTCCTGCGCGACGCGGGCGACCTCGAGGTCCGCGACGCGTCGTTCCGCGCGCTCTGCGCGGGTGTTGGCGTCGGTGGCGCGTTGCTCGGCGCGCTCTGCGCGGGTGTTGGCGTCGGTGGCGCGTTGCTCGGCGCGCCCGACGCGCGCCGGCGGCGTCGGTGGCGCGTCGCTCGGCGCGCCCGACGCGCGCGGTGGCGTCGGTGGCGCGCTGCTCGGCCCGCTCGGCGCGTGTCGTGGCCTCCGCGAGGCCGCGCTCTGCGCGCTCTGCGCGTGCGGTGGCGTCGGCCGCGCGTCGCTCGGCGCGCTCTGCGCGGGTCTGCGCCGCTGCGGCGCTCGCGGTCGCCGCGTCGGTGCGGGTCTGGGTCTCGCCGAGCACGCGCTCGAGCGCGGCGATGCGGGTGCGCGGCGAGGGGCGGCGGGCGGCGCGCGGCCGGTTCTGTGCCCCGGCGTCGCCGTGCGGGAGCAGCGCGGCGAAGAGGAGCGCCGCGAGCAGCGCGGCCGCAGGTCGCAGGGGTCGCATCGGCGCGATCGTAGGGTGCCTCCGCGTGGCGGGTGAAGAAACGCGTCTGCGCGCGGCCCCTCGACGCACGGAAACCCTGCAAAAACGGGGCTCGCCGCGCCGTCTGCTAGGCTCGGCGACACGCGCGCCCCGCGGCGCCGCGGCTTCACGGGGTCTCGCCATGTCTTCACGCTTCACTTCCCGCTCCTCCGCCGTCGCGCGTCTCGCGCTCTCGCTCCTCGTCGCTGGCGCGCTCGCCGCGTGCGGTCGCACCGAGCTCGACATGTTCACCGACGCGGACGTCCCGCTCGCCGACGGCGACGTCGACGCGCGCGTGGACGCCGCGCTCGACGCGGGTGTGTGCGCGGCGGACGTCGACTGCGACGACGGACTCTTCTGCAACGGCCTCGAGGTGTGTGCCGAAGGCGTGTGCGTGCCGGGCACCGACCCCGCGTGCGACGACGGCGTCGCGTGCACGCTCGACGCCTGCGTCGAGAGCGTGGGCGCGTGCCAGTCGCTCCCCGACTCGGCGCGCTGCGAGGATGGCGAGGTCTGCGACGCCGCGCTCGGGTGCGTCGGCGCGACGGGCTGCCGCTCGGCGGACGAGTGCCAGGACGGCCTCTTCTGCAACGGCATCGAGCAGTGCGTGGGCGGCGTCTGCGTCGCCGGGCTCGCGCCGATCTGCGGCGACCCGTTCGACTGCACGCTCGACGCCTGCGACGAGGCCGCGGGCGGCTGCGTCGGCATGGCGGTCGACGCGCGCTGCGACGACGGAGTCTTCTGCAACGGCGCCGAGGCGTGCAGCGTGATGACGGGCTGCGTCGCCGGGGCGCCACGTGTCTGTGACGACGGCCGCGCGTGCACGACCGATCGCTGCGACGAGACGACGCGCGCCTGCGTCGCGACCGCGGTCGACGCCGACCGCGACGGCGCGTTCGACGCGGCGTGCGGCGGCACCGACTGCGACGACGCGAACCCGGCGGTCGCGCCTGGTTTCCCCGAGTCGTGCAACGACCGCGTCGACAACGACTGCGACCGCGCGACGGATTGCGGCGACACGGACTGCGCGTCGGACCCGCGCTGCGGGACGTGCGCGCCGCGCGAGACGTCGTGCGGCGACGGCGCGGACGAGGACTGCGACGGCGCGGTGGATTGCGCGGACACGGACTGCGCGTCGGACCCGGCGTGCGCGGTGTGCACGGCCGAGCGCTGCACGGGCGGCGCGGACGAAGACTGCGACGGCGCGGTGGATTGCGCGGACGCGGACTGCGCGCTCGATCCGGCCTGCCGCGTGTGCGTCGCGGAGTCCTGCACGAACGCGCTCGACGACGACTGCGACGGCCGCACCGACTGCAGCGACACGGATTGCACGGCCGATCCGGCGTGCGCGACGTGTACGCGCGAGGTCTGCCGCGACGGTCGTGACAACGACTGCGACGGCGCGGCCGACTGCGACGACAGCGACTGCAGCCGCGATCCGGTGTGTCTGGTCTGCGCGCCGACCGAGATCTGTCGCGACGGTCGCGACAACGACTGCGACGGCGCGACGGACTGCGACGACGATGGCTGCGCCGGCAACCCGCTCTGCCGCGCATGCCTGCCGATCGAGTTGTGCGGCACCGGCATCGACGACGACTGCAACGGGCTCGCCGACTGCGACGACCCGCGCTGCGCGGCCGAGCCTTCGTGCGGGCCGGGCTGCGTCGCCGAGGCGTGTCGCGACGGCCGCGACAACGACTGCGACGGGCTGCTCGACTGCCGCGATCCCGACTGCACGGCGAACCCGCTGTGCCGACTCTGCCTGCCGACGGAGCTCTGCAACACGGGCTTCGACGAGAACTGCGACGGCCTCGTCGACTGCGACGACCCCGTCTGCGCGACCGACGCCTCGTGCAACCTCTGCGAGCCCACGGAGACGCGCTGCGCGGACGGCTTCGACGACGACTGCGACGCGCGCATCGACTGCGCCGACGACGCGTGCACCGCGGATCCCGCGTGCCGCGTGTGCGCCGCCGCCGAGACGGTGTGCCTCGACATGCGCGACGACGACTGCGACGGCCTCTTCGACTGCGCCGACCCGGACTGCGCGCGCGACCCCGCGTGCGGCCTCACCGTCGACGCGGGCGTGCCCGACGCGGGCGTGGACGGCGGGGGCTTCGATGGCGGTGGCATCGACGGCGGTGCCTCCGATGGGGGCGCGGTGGATGGCGCGATGTGCATGCGCACCGCGCGGGTCGAGACGACGATCGCGCTCTGCACGAACGGGCGCGACGACGACTGCGACACGGCGCTCGACTGCGCCGACGACGGGTGCACGCCCTTCGGCCCGGGCACCGAGTGTTGCAACGGGCTCGACGACGACGGCGACGGCAACGTCGACCTCTTCACGTGCGCGTGCACGGGCGACGCGCAGTGCGCGGGTGTCGGCAGCCTCGAGCAGGTTTGCTGGACGCGCACGGCGAGCGTCTGCGGGCCGCGCTGCAACTTCGTCGGCGGTGACCCCTTCTGCGCGATGATCGACGCGTCGCTCCGCTGCGACGCGGTCTCCGGCCAGTGCGTGCCGCGGTGAGCGGCCTCGACCACGCCGCGCCGGGGCCCGCGCGCGGCTCCTACGCCGACGGCTTCGCGCCGCTCGCCGAGCGCTTCGCCGCGCAGCTGCATGACGGCTCGGAGATCGGCGCGGGCCTCACCGTCTACCACCGCGGCCGCTGCGTCGTGGACCTGCACGGTGGCTTCGCGGACGTCGCGCGCGGCGCGCCCTGGGAGCGCGACACGCGGCTCGTCGTCTTCTCCGTCACGAAGGGCTTCGCGGCGATGGCGCTCGCGCTGCTCGCGGATCGTGGGCGCCTCGCGTGGGACGCGCCCGTCGCGAGCGTGTGGCCGGGCTTCGCGGCCGGCGGCAAGGGCGCGATCACGCTGCGCACGCTCTTCAACCACGAGGCGGGGCTGCTCGGCCCGGGCGTCGGTCTCACGCTCGACGACTGCCTGCTCCCCGAGCGCCGCCCGCGGCTCGTCCGCGCGATCGAGGAGGCGCGTCCGCTCTGGGAGCCGGGGCGCGCGCAGGGCTACCACGCGATCAGCTACGGCATGTACGCGCGGGAGGTGTTCGAGCGGATCGCGGGCGAGTCGATGGGCGCCTTCCTCGAGCGCGAGCTGTTCGGTCCGCTCGGCGCCGACGTCTCGCTCGGCACGCCGCCCGAGCACGACGCGCGCATCGCCACGCTCTACCCGCCGCGCGACGTCGCCCGCGTCGCGCACATGCTCGGCGCGCTGCTGCGGGGCGACAACAACGAGTCGCGCCTCTTCCGCGCGACGCTCGCGCCCGCCTCGCCCGTGCGCCGCGCGTTCTTCGAGCCGCGCGTCGGGGCCGGTGGGCTCGCCGTGTACAACACCCCGCGCGTGCGCCGCGCCGAGCTCGCGTGGGCCTCGGCGACGGCGAGCGCGCACGGCGTCGCGCGCGCGTACCTGCCGTTCGCGCTGGGGGGCTCGGCCGACGGCCGCGGGTACCTGCGCCCCGCGACGCTCGCGCCCGTCTACGCGCGGCAGGGCTGGTCGGAGCGCGACCTCGTCCTGCAGAAGCCGCTCGGCTGGTCGCAGGGCTTCCTCAAGGAGGAGGCGCACGTCTTCTCGCCGACGCGCGAGTCGTTCGGGCACGCGGGGCTCGGCGGCGCGCTCGGCTGGTGCGACCCGGTGCACGGGCTGACCTTCGGCTACGTGATGAACCGCCTCGACTGGCGCGTTCGTTCGCCGCGCGCGCTCGCGCTCTGCCACGCGCTCTACGCCTGCGAGCCGGTGCGCGACGCCCGCCCTTGACGAGCTCGTGAACGTCGTTCACGTTCGTGAACATGATTCACGGATCAGACGCGACGCGCGCGGAGGTCGAGGCGCCGCCGCCGGGCAAGGGGCGCTCCCTGCGCCGCGTCGAGACGAGCGCGCGCATCCTCGAGGCCGCGGCGCGCATCGCGGGCGAGGATGGCGTCGAGGCGCTCACGATGCAGCGGCTCGGTGACGCGCTCGGCTACCGCGCGGGCGCGCTCTATCGCTACTACCCGAGCAAGGACGCGCTGCTCGCCGCCCTGCTCGCGCGGATCGTCGGCGAGGCGGGCGGGATGGTGCGCGACGCCTCGCGGGAGGCCGCGGGGATCGCGGCGCGGGCGCGGCGGCCGCTCTCCGCGCGGACGCAGGCGCTGCTGCCGATCGTCCTCGCGGCGCGGGGCTATCTCGCGCTCGCCGAGGCGCAGACCCGCGCAGATGGCGCTGCTCGTGCGCGCGCTCGCCGCGCCGCAGCCCGTCGTCGACGACGCCGCGGCCGCCGGGGTGGCCGTCGCGACGCTCGCGCTGCTCCGCGAGGCGGGGGCGCTCTTCTCGGCGGCGCGGGAGGCGGGGGCGCTCGACGACGGCGACGACCTCGCGCGGGTCGTGCTGCTCTGGTCGTCGCTGCACGGCGTGGTCGGGAGCCGGAAGCTCGCGCGTTTCGGGGTCGGGGCGCTGACGCCCGCGGCGCTCGTCGCGGAGCTGGTTCGGGCGCTGCTCGTGGGCTGGGGCGCGCGGCGGGACGACGTGGACGATGGCCTCGAGCGCGCCTCGCGCGCCGCGGCGAGGGAGGGCTGAGCGATGGGCTTCGTGGGTGCGTTCGTCGCCGGGGTCGTGGTCTGGACGTGGCTCGAGTACATGCTGCACCGCTGGGTCTTCCACCGGCGCGTGCTCGGGCGGATCCCCTCGCGGGAGCACCTGAAACACCACGCGAAGGTCGATTGGTTCGCGCCCTGGTCGAGCAAGCTCGCGCTCGCGGTGCCGGCGCTCGCGCTGCTCTCGGGGCTCGGCGTGCTGAGCGCGGGCGCCGCGGGTGCGGGCCTGCCGGCGGGCACCTTCGCGGGGTGGCTCGTCTACGAGTGGATCCATCGCCGCATCCACGTCACCGCGCCGCGCAACGCCTATGAGCGGTGGGCGCGCGCGCACCACCTCAGCCACCACTTCGGGCGCTCGCACGCGAACCACGGCGTGAGCACGTCCGTGTGGGACCACGTCTTCGGCACGTACGAGGCGCCTGGCGTCGTCACCGTGCCGCGGCTGCACGCCGCGAAGTTCCCGTGGCTCGTCGAAGAGCGCGACGGCCGCCACGCGGTGCGCGAGGGCTACGTGACCCAGTACCGCGTGGTCTGACGACGTACGACGCGCGATTCGCGCAACGTGTGTCGTGTCATGCACGTCGCATGACGCGGAGCGCGCACGGCGCGCAGCGCGGTCGTGGGATGCGCGGCGCGCAGCGCGGATCCGAAGGCGCGCGGAGTCCCGTCAGAGGCCGGGCAGGTCCCACCAGGAGGCGAGCCACGCGAGCGGCTTCTCCTCTTCGGCGCTCGTGCCGTCGGCGGCGGCGAGGTCGGCGAGCTTCGCGAAGATGAGCGCGCGGGCCGGCGGCCGCGTCACGCCGCGCGCGGCCGACTTCAGCGCCTCGCGGTTGTCGAAGCGCTCGCGGGCCGCGCGGACGGCGGCGTCGAAGCGCTCGCCGCCGAGGGCGTCGCGCACGGCGTCGACGTGGCGCTTCTCGGCGACGGTGTAGCGGCCGTCGGCCTGCGCGATGTCGCGCAGCAGCCCGACCAACACGATCTCTTCTTCGTGGTTCAGCTCGTGGAGCTCCATCGACTCTTCCTCCGTAGGCGGCCTCACGCGCGGGGCGAGACTGCGCGCGGCGCAGGCTAGCGCAGCTCGGCGGGGCCGCGAGCCGTGCCGACGCGGTGCAGCGGGGGCGCGTGGGGCGCGACGTGCGGCGCGCGCCTGCGCGAGGGCCCGGTCTCAGGCCACGCGCAGCGCGAGCGCGGCGGCGCCGAGACCGGCGAGCGCGGCGGGCTCCGTGAGCACGCTGACGAGCACGGCCGGCGTCGCGCGCGCATCCTCGTCGAGCACGGCGCTCAGGCGGGCGACGCTGCGCAGCGAAAACGCGCTGACGCTGCCAGCGAGCACGAGGTCGCCGGGCTCGAGGGCGATCGCCGTGCGTGTCGGGGCCGCGGCGAGCAGACCGCCCTCGGGCTCGTCGCGCGGCGTGAGGCGGCGGGGCTGCGGGCCGCGCTGCACGTAGACGCGGCTCGCGCCGGCCGTGACGACGTAGAGCGTGCCGGCCTCGAGGAGCAGGCCCGCGAGGAGCACGTCGGGCACCTCGCGCTCGACGAGGCGCTCGCACGCGTCCGCGAGCGCGGTGCGTGCGGCCGTGAGCGCGTCGTCGAGGCGCGTCTCGGGCGGGCGCCCGCGCGAGGCCACGAGCGCCGACGTCCAGCCCCCGATCGCGCTGTCGGTGGCGCGCGACCACAGCCGCGGCCGACCGAGCGCGCCCGCGATCACCCACGCGCGGCCGCCCTCGAGCCGCGCGATCTGGTGCCGCGCGAGCTCGCCCTCGTGCACCCGCTCGCGCGCCACGCTCTGGTGGGCCTCGGTGCGCACGCGACCTCAGGCCCGCGAGAAGCGGAACTCGCTCGTCGCGACCGCGAGCAGGCCGAGGCCGAAGAACGTGAGCGTCACCGCGCCGAGCGTGAGGCCCGCCGCGAGCGGGGGGACGTCCGGGGTGATGTCGGCGAAGAGGCCTGTCTTCTCCATGCCTGCGAGCTGGGAGGCGAGGTAGTTCATGGAGAGCAGGCGGATCGGCCCCGGGACGAGCGAGATCCCGAACTCGAGCACCGCGAGGTGCAGCGTCGCGACGATGCCCGCGGCCTCCACCGCGACGGCGCCCCAGAGCATGCAGAACGCCGCGTAGCAGCAGGCGAGCAGCGCGCAGGCGCCCGCGATGCGCAGCGTCGAAGGCAGCTCGGAGACGAGCGCATCGGGGGCCGTCGCGAAGCACGCGACGTGCACGACGAGCATGCCCGCGACGAGCAGCGGCACGGCGAGCGCGATCGCCGCGAGGTACTTGCCGGTGCCGAGGGCCCAGCGGCCCACGGGCCGCGCGACGAGGAAGGAGAGCGTGCGGCCCTCGACCTCTTCGGCGATGACGCCCGAGGCGAACAGGAAGGGCAGCAGGTACACGAGCAGCCCGAGGAAGCCGAGCCGAAGGCCGCTCCGCACCGCGTCGGCCGTCGCCGCGGCGTCCGGGTGCTCGCCGAGGTAGCGGGCGGTGACCACGCCCACGACGACGAGCGCGAGGGCGACGAGCGCGAGGCGCAGCTTCTTGCCGCGCGCGAAGCGGCGCAGCTGGAGGCGCAGGACGGCGCCGATCGCGTGGCCGGGGCTCGGGACGGGCGGTGCGCTCATCGGCTGGGGCCTCTCGGGGTGGGGGACGCGCCGCTGCCCGGCGCGAGGCCGCCCGCGGCGTAGGGCGCGGCGCTGCCGCTCGCGGCGTCGGCGCCGGTGCCGGCCATGCGGCCGCTGCGCTCGACGAGGTAGTGGAAGAGCGCCTCGAGCGTCGCGTCGGGGCTGGTGAGCGACTGCACCCGGAAGCGCCCCTCGACGGCCTTCTTCGCGATGGCGCCGTAGGTGCGGTCGGGGTCGCGTGTCTCGAACTCGACGGCGTCCGCGGACGGGAAGCGCACGCCGAGCACGCCCGGCTCGCCGAGCACCGCCGCGGCGAGGTCGCGCGGCCGGTCGCAGACGACGCGCACGTGGTGCGGGTGCTCCTCGAGCAGATCGCGGATCTCGTGCACACGCCCCTGCGCGACGACCTGCCCGCGCGCGATGAGCAGCACCTGCTCGGTGAGCGCCTCGACCTCGTGCAGCACGTGCGTCGAGAAGAGCACGACGGCGCCCGCGGCCGCGCGCTTCGCGAGCTGCTCGAGGATGACCGCGCGCGAGGTCGGATCGGTGCCGGTGAGCGGTTCGTCGAGGAGCAGGACGTCGGGCTCGTGCACGACCGACTGCGCGAGCTTCGCGCGCTGGCGCATGCCGCGGCTGTACCCGCCGACCTTGCGCTCCATCGCCTTCTTCAGGCCGAAGGCGTCGAGGGCGGCCTCGGCGCGCTCCTTCGCGGCGGGGCGCGAGTAACCGCTGAGCTCGGCCATCGCCGCGACGAACTCGAGCGCGGTGAGGTCGTCGTACATCGCGTCCGCCTCGGGGCAGAGCCCGATGCGGCGCAGCGCGCGCACCTCGCCGAAGGGCGCGAGCCCGCAGACGCGCACCTCGCCGAGCGAGGGCCGGAGCTGGCCGGCGACGAGGCGGAGGAACGTGGTCTTGCCCGAGCCGTTCGGGCCGAGCAGGCCCCAGATCCCCGGCTCGAGGTGCAGCGAGACGTCCTGCAGCGCGGTGACGCGGCCGTACCACTTGGAGAGCCGCACCGCCCGGATCGAGGGCGTCGCGTCTTCGCGCGCGCCCGCGGTCGGCTGCGCGGTGCCTGTCGTCGGGGCGCTCACGTGATCACCTCGGCGTGCGTGAGCCGCCGGTGCGCGAGCAGGAGCGAGCCCGCCGTCACCGCCGCGAGGATCGGCGCGGCGTGCCACCACGCGAGGTGCGCCTCGGGCTCGCGCGGGCTCTTGAAGAGCGCGTCGAAGACCACGTCGAGCAGGCCCGGCATCGACGCGACGAAGACCCAGTCCGTCTTGGCGATGAGCGAGATCGCCCCCGCGATGACGTGCGGCACGACGAGCACGAGGATCCAGCTGCTCATCGTGAGCGCGCGGCTCTTCGCGAGCGACGAGAAGCCCACCGACACGGAGGCCATCACCACCGAGAGCAGCGCCGCCGAGAGCAGGAAGGGCAGCAGATACCCCGCGCGCTCGAGCCGCACCTCGGGTGAGGGCGCCCCGTAACCGACGGTAAGCAGGATGAGCAGCACGCCCGGCACGACCACCACGAACCCGGCGAAGAAGGCCACCGCCGAGACGCGCCCGAAGAGGTATTGCGCGGGGGTCACGGGCTTCGCGAAATAGAACTGGAAGGCCCGGTGCACGGCGTCCTGCGCGATCGACCCGGCGCCCGCGCCGAGCGTGATGAACGGCACGAACAGCCACATCTGCGCGCTCACGAGGCGGCGCACGATGGGCGCCGCGTCGAAGGCCTCGCCCGTCTGCCCCGACACCAGCACCCCGGCGACGAGGTAGTAGATGCCGAGCACGACGGCCGTGCCGACGCAGAAGAACACGGGCAGTTTCACGAGCCACGACGACCAGGCGCGCCGCACGCTGTGCCGCACCATGACCCACGTGTTGTGCGACGCGGGCAGCCGCTGCCCTTCATACGCGCGGTAGCCGAGGTCGCGGACGCTCATGCGCGCCGCACGGTAGCCGCAGCGCCCCGGCGGGGCAACGGCGGAGGCCCCGCGGCGCCGCGCGGCGCCCGGTCAGTTCGACACGACGAACTGCACGCGCAGGCCGGGGAGCTGGGGGAGCTCGGCGCGGAGCTTGTGGTCGGCGGTCACGCGGGCGGGGGCGTGCTCCCAGGTCGTGCGGGTCGCGCCGCCGCGGAAGCCGCTCGAGCTCTCGTCGTGGCGCTCGAGGGCGACGGCGACGTCGTCTTCGGTGAAGCCCTCGGGGAGCGTGGTGAAGGGGAGTTCGACGATGAAGCGCGCGCTGCCCGCGGCCGTCAGCTCGGGGGCGACCACGAGCGCGGGGCCGATGGTGCGTTCGTCGTCGCGGTTGCGGAAGGCGGCGACCTCTTCGCCGAGCGAGAAGACGACCTCGGCGGGCTCCGCGAGGCTGCCCGCGGGGATCTCGAGGCGCGCGCCGTTCCCGAGGGTGAGCTCGCCGCCGGGTGCGCCGACCCAGGCGCTCGCGTCGTGGTCACCGCGACCGCGGGCGAAGGCCGTCGGCGCCGCGCGCTCGGGAGGCGGGGCGGCCTCCGCGCGCAGCGTCGGCGCGCGGGGCGAGACGGCGGTGGTGCCTCCCCCACAGGCCGCGAGGGCGAGGGCGCCGGAAACGACGAGGGCGTGCGTGGGGCGCGGGGCGCCAGAGCGGGCGTGACGTGGCATGGGTCCTCCCGGGGAGCGTGGACCCGGCGAAGCTAGCACTTCGGCAGGCGGCGCGGCGCAGGCCGGCCCCGTCAGAAGGCCTCGAGGACGTTGACGGCGAGGCCCCACGTGCCCGGTCCGACGCCTGCGTCGACGCGGATGTGGATGCGCTCCGCGGGGTCGAGCGCGTAGCGGAGGCCGGCGCCGACGGGGACCTTCAGGTGCGCGAGGTCGAAGTCGCGGAAGCGCCCGGCGACCTCGCCGATGCCCGCGAAGAGCACGGCCCCGAGGCGCCAGAACAGCGGCATGATCCGGTACTCGACCTGCGTCATCGCGTAGGTCTTGTCGCGGTACTGGCCCTCGAAATACCCGCGCATCCGCGCCACGCCGCCGAGCTGCGCGAGCTGGTTGAAGGGGACGTCGCCGGCCATCGTGTCGAGGAAGAGCTCGAACGCGAGGGTGTGGCGCGTCCGCGAGCGAGAGCAGCTCGTGCCACTGCGCCTCGTGCCGCGCGCCGACGAAGAGCGCGCCCCACGTGCGGCGGCGCACGTCCACGCGCGACCAGACGCTGTGAAGCGTGTAGGGCTCGCGGTCTTCGGGGCGGGTGTCGCCGCCGATCCCGAAGAAGATAGTCGGGAAAGCGGCGGTACGCGAGCTGGCCGCTCACGAGCCAGCGCTCGTGGTCGAGCCACACCTCGGGGTAGAGATCGGCGAGCACCTGGCCGCGCGTGGTCACCATCGCCGCGGCCGCGAGGAAGGACGGACTCGAGGCGGCGGGCGCGTCGCCCACGCGGAAATACGTGACGCCGAAGCCGCCGAGCGCGAGCTCCGTCTCGCGCGCGTAACTCACGAGGGGCAATGCGTTCCACGACGCGGCGGCGCGTGGCGTCGCGGGCGTGGGCGGGGTCGCCGGCGGGCTGCCGGTGCCGGAGCCGAGTGTCGGCGCCATGGGCGCGCCGCCGAGCGGCGGGGGGCGCGTGTCGTCGGCGGGCGTGGCGCGCGCTGCAGGGCTGCCCGATTCCAGCGCGGGGGCCTGCGCAGAAGCGGACCGCGGTCGCGCGCAGAAGAGCGCGGTGAGCAGCGCGGCCAGCCCGCCGAGCGCGAGGAAGAGGCCGCGCGCGGGAGACCGGAAACGCATGGCGAGCCGCGCGGGGTAGCACCGGGGGCGGGGGTGTCGAGGGCGCGCCGAACGATGCCTGCGCGGCCGCCGCGTGCGCGCGGATCAGTCGGCGGTCGCGGGCGCCGCGGGGGGCGTCGGGGTGCGCTCGAGGCGCGTGAAGACGCGACCTCCGGCGGTGTCGCGCACGACGAAGGCTTCGCGATCGGGGTGCCTGCGCAGCCAGAACGCGCGATCGGCGTCCTCGTTGCCGTCGGGATCGGGCCGCACGAAGAGCACGTCGTCGTCGAGGTCGGGCGAGGGCGGGGGCGGGTAGTAGGCCCACGTGATGTGCGCGCGGATGTCGACCACGGTGTCGCAGAACACGAGCGCGTGGTGACGCGCGCCGATGGCCGCGAGCGATTCGCGGAACGCGTCGTGCACGGTGCCCGCGCGGTGCAGGGTCTTCAGCTGGATGGGGATGAACGTGCAGGCCGCGACCGCGAAGGCCGCGGCGACGACGCCGAGCAAGCGCGCGCGCGCCTCCGCGACGCCCGCCCGCGCGAGCCAGTCCGCGAGCCGCACCGCGCCGTCCGCGCTGCCGAGCGCGAGGAGGGGCACGGTCTCCGTGACGTAGATCGGCCCCGTCAGCGAGAGGACCGTCTTCGGCACGAGCACGCGGTACGAGAGCTCGGCCGCGAGCGCGGCGACGTAGAGCGCGGCCCCGCGCCGCGGGCGCCCGAAGAGCGCGAGGAGCAGCGAGAACGGCCACCCGAAGAGCCACGCGTTCTCGCGGACGAGCGCGCCGCCGATCGAGTTGGTGAGCGTGCCGCCCCCGAAGGCGCCGAAGCCGTGGCCGCCATGCGCCACCACGTACCCAGAGCGGAGCGCCGCCCCCGCCTGCGCGGCGTTCGTGGCGAGCACGGCGGCTGCCCCGAGCCCTGCGAGCGCCGCCGTCCCGAGCAGGCGCGACGCGGGGATCCGCTGCGTGCCCGGCAGGTGCGCGGTGCGCCCCGAGAGCGCGAGCACGCCGAGGATCGCGGCCGCGATCGGCAGCCCCGGCATGGGCCGCGCGAGCACGCCGAACGCGAGCGCGCCGCCCGTGAGCGCGCCCCAGCGCCAGCCACCGCCGCGCGTGAGCTCGTAGGCGCCGAGCAGCGCCGCGAGCAGCGTCGCGCCCGACGTCGTCTGCGAGAGGCGCGTCGCGTGCGTGAAGACGAAGTGGGGCGAGAGCGCGAGCAGCCCGACGCCGAGCAGCGCGCGGCGCTCGCCGAACAGCCGCCGCCCGAGCTGCCACGTGAGCCAGAGCGAGAGCGACGCGAGGAGCGGACCGACCAGATCGACGCGCTGCGTCAAACCGACGAGCGCGATGACGAGGCCGTGGCCGATCGGGTATTTCCCGTACCAGCCGCCCTCGTTCATCACGACGAACTGCGTCGCGTAGCGCTCGGGCTCCGGCGGCAGCGGGTTGGTGACGCGGCCGCGCGCGAGCGTCTGCGCGATGAAGTCGTACACGCTCTCGTCGTCGGTGATCGGCGCATCGAGCAGCACTGCGTGCCGCACGATCCACGCGTGGGCGATCGTCCCGAGCGCGAGCGCGAGCACCACGCGCGCGGGCGGGACACGCCAGGCGGAGAGCCGCGTGAGCAGCGCCGCAGGCAGCGTCGTGCGCCCGAGCGCGGCGCCGAGCGCGGCCACCGCGAGCGAGCCCCAGAGCAGGTACCAGAAGAGGAACTGGATCTCGTTGGGCGGCAGCCGCTCGAGCCCCGAGGACTCGAGCACGTAGCGCCCGTGGGCCTCGCCCGCGTCGTGGAACGCGAACACCGAGAGCGCGCCGAGCACGGCGTACCCAGCGCCGACGAGCGCGTCGCGTCGGGTCCGGAAGAGTTCGCCGCCGGAGCGCTCCCTCGCGCGCGGACGCTCGCACACGCGCCCACGCGGCCACGGGTGTGTGTCGGCGTCAGGCCGCGCCGGTCACGGGGGCGCGGCGCAGCAGCGCGACCCAGCGGCGCGCGGCCGCGATGAGCACGAAGGTCACGCACGCGAGCAGCACGAGCGTGAAGGCGGTGCTCGACCAGCCCTGAAGCGAGCGCTGCGGATCGGGGCTCTGCGCGAGCGGGAGGTAGATGCGGGCGATGCCCTGCACGCCCGCGGTGATCGTGGTGGTGCCGAGGAAGCAGAGCGGCAGGAACGTGAAGAGCGCCGGGCGCGGCCCGCGCTCGCGGAGGATCCACGTGGTGCCGACGCAGAGCGCGATGACCGCCAGGAGCTGGTTCGCGATGCCGAACATCGGCCAGATCGTCTGCACTGATCCCGTGAGGAGGAAGGCCGTCCAGCCGCCGACGACGAGCAGCGTCGCGACGATGCCGGCGGGGAGGCTGTCCGAGCGGCCGAGCGGCTTCGCGAGCTTGCCGAGGAACTCCTGCACGAGGAAGCGCCCGACCCGCGTGCCGGTGTCGATCGTCGTGAGGATGAAGAGCGCCTCGAACATGATCGCGAAGTGGTACCAGTACGCGACGAGGTCACCGAGGCCGCGCGCGAACGGCAGCCCGCCGAAGATCCGCGCCATGCCGACCGCCAGCGAGACGCCGCCGCCGGTGCGCGCCGCGATGCGCTCGTTGCTGCTCGCCGCGAGGCGCGGGAGGTCGGTGACCGGCACGCCGAGCCGCGCGAAGTCGTCGTGGGTGAGCGTGATCGGCTCGCTCTCGCGCGGATCGACGTGGTAGCCCGCGGCGGCGAGCGTGCGGTTCGAGAGGGAGAGCGCGACCGAGAGCGGGACCTCCCTCCCCACGAGCGCGGAGGCGGGCTCGCCCGGGCGCAGGCCGAGCGCCGCGCGCTCCGCGGGCTCGAGCTGCGCGACCACGGGGGCGAGCTGGTCGGTGCGTAGCAAGCCTGCGCGTTCACCCTCTTGTGTGATGGCGATCGTCGGGTCGGTGTTGATCGCGAGGTAGTCGTCGACGGGGAGGCTCGTCGCGGCGATGAGGGCGGTGAGGCCGACGAGCCCCTCCATGAGCATCGCGCCGTAGCCGATGACGCGCGCGTCGCTCTCCTTGTCGATCATCTTCGGCGTCGTGCCGCTCGCGACGAGCGCGTGGAAGCCGCTGATCGCGCCGCAGGCGATGGTCACGAAGACGAACGGGAAGAGAGGCCCCTTCACGATCGGGCCGCCGCCCCCGATCCACTGCGCTGAAGAGGGGCGCCTCGATGCGCGGGTTCACGATCAGCACGCCGAGCACGAGGAGCGCGATCGTGCCGATCTTCAGGTAGCTCGAGAGGTAGTCGCGCGGGCAGAGCAGCATCCACACCGGCAGCACGGAGGCGACGAAGCCGTAGCCCGCGATGACGAGCGTGATCGTCGTGCGTGAGAACCGGAAATGCTCGGCGAGCGCGGGGGTGTCCTGCACGTGCTTGCCGACGACGAGCGCGACGAGCAGGAGCACGATGCCGGCGATCGTCGCGTTGCGGACGGCCGTCGGGCCGGGCGCGATCTTGTAGGTGTAGAGGCCCATCAGGAGCGCGATGGGGATGCTCGCGCCCACGGTGAACGTGCCCCACGCGCTCTCGGCGAGGGCGCCGACGACGACGATGCCGAGGCCGGCGATCGCGATGACGATGATCGCGAGGATCGCGACCATCGCGACGATCCCGGGGAGTACGCCGAGCTCTTCGCGCACGAGCTCGGCGAGCGAGCGTCCGCCGCGGCGCATGGAGGCGGTGAGGATGACGAAGTCGTGCACGGCGCCGGCGAGCACCACGCCCGCGAGCAGCCAGAGAAAGCCCGGCGCGAAGCCGAACTGCGCCGCGAGCGTGGGGCCGATGAGCGGGCCGGAGCCGCTGATCGCCGCGAAGTGGTGTCCGAAGAGCACCCACTTGCCGGTGGGCACGAAGTTGTGGCCGTCGCGGAGGCGGTGCGCGGGCGTGACGCGCGCGTCGTCGAGCACGAGCGCCTTCGCGGCGAGGAACGCGGAGTAGTAGCGGTACGCGATCGCGAGGACACAGAGCGCGCCGAGCATCACGGGAGCGGCGTGAAGTTGCACGGCGCGATGGTATCCGAGCCGCAGCGCGCGCGGGGCGCGGTACTGGCACGGGCGGGGCGGGGTGTCAGGCTGCGCGGAGCCGTCGATGCGGAGCGAGCGTTCAGCGCGGTGGGGGGCGGGCTTGACGCGCGTTGCGCGCGCGGCGCGCCGGGTCACGGGGCGCGTCGTCGACGTGCTGCCGCCGACGCCGCTCGGCCTGCTGCTCGCGGGCGCGGCGGGGCTCGCGCTGCGGGCGCTCGGGGTCGGTGAGCAGGACCTCGTGCTGCTCATCGCGGGCTACGCGGGGCTGGCGCTGCCGGTGCTCGCGGCGTTGCTCGTCGGGCTCGGCGCGCTCGCGCTCCGTCTCGCGCTGCGGCGCCGTACGTGGGAGGTCGCGGCGCCCGCGGGGTTGCGGCTCGAGACGCGGCGCCCCGCGGCCACCGGCTTCGCGCTGCCGTCGCTGTGGTGGCTGCCGCTCGTGCAGGTGTCGTGGGCGTGGGAGCGCCCGGCGCGCGTGGTCGTGCGGCCGCGGCGCCGCTTCGGGCGGATCGACGAGGAGGTCGTCGCCGACGACCGCGGCGCGCACCCCGGCGTGCTGCGGCGCGTGATCCTCGGAGACGCGCTCGGCCTCGCGCGGGTCGCGCTGCGCGTCGCGGACGCCGCGCCCGTCGAGGTGTTGCCGGGGGTCGGCGCGTTGCGTGCGGTGCCGGTGCTCGCGTCGCTCGCGGGCGGGGACGATCGGCCGCATCCGCTCGGCGCCGAGGAGGGCGATCGGATCGAGCTGCGCCGCTACGCGCCCGGCGACCCCGCGCGCTTCATCCACTGGAAGGTGTTCGCGCGGACGGGGAAGGTCATGGTGCGTCGGCACGAGCGCGCGCTCGTCGAGGCGCGGCGCACGGTCGCGTACCTCGTCGCGGGCGAGGGCGACGACGCGACGGCGGGCGCCGCGCGGCTCGCGATCGAGCAGGGGGCGCTCGGCGGCGACTGGGTCTTCGGCGCGGACGGCGGCGAGGCCGCGGGCACGTCGCGCGTCGCCGACGCGGTCGCGCTCGTCGTGCGCAGCGCTGCGTCGCGCGAGGCGGGCGGCGCGGGGCTCGCTGCGTTCGCGGCGCGCGCCGAGCGGGAAGGGCCCGCGAGCCTCGTGATCTTCGCGCCGCCGGAGCCCGGTCCGTGGCTCCCGCGGGTGCTCGCGGTGCTCGCGCGGCGGCGGGGCGCGCGCGTGGTGGTCGCGATCGACGCCGTCGCGCCGGGGGCGCCTGCGCGTCCGTTGCGGGCCCGCTTCGCGCGCTGGCTCGCGGTGCCGCGGGTGGCCCCGGAGACGCCCGCCGATGGGCTCGAGGCGGTGCTGCGCGCGCTCGCGTCGGTGCGCGCGGACGTGCTGCTGCTCGACCGTGCGTCGGGGCGTGCGCTCGGCGAGGCGCAGCGGCGCGCGCTGGTCGCGTGGGCGCAGGCGCGCGGTCGCGACGCGCGCTCGGAGGCGGCGTGAGCAGGGGCGACGGCGCAGCGGGTGGCGCGGACGCCGATGCGGAGGTGGCGCGCGCGCGCGCGCCGAGGGGACGCGCCCGGCAGAGCCGTGGCTCGCGACGGCGCTGCGGGTGCTCGTGCACGCGCTCGCCGCGGGCGTCTTCGCGTGGCCACTCGCGGTCGAGGAGGGCGTGGTCGCGGCCGCGGTCGGCGGCGCACTCGGGGCGCTTTCGGCCCGGTGGATCGCGGCTGCGCGGCTGCGGCTCGTCCCGCTGCTCGCGCTCGCGGGGGTGGGGCTGCTCGCGGTGCTGCTCGTGGCCGGACTCGTCGTCGACGGCGACGCGCTCGCGCGCTGGCTCGGCCCGGCGCGCGCGCTCCGCGTGGGCGATGCGCTCGTCTTCGGACCGGGCGCCCTCGTCGTGTGTGCCGCGCTCCGCGTGGCGGCGACCCGCGCGCGGGCGCTCGCGGTGGTGGAGGCGGGCGCCGTGGCGCTCGCGTTCGCGCAGCTCGTCGTGGCGCACCGAAACGGCGCGATCAACCGGCCCTTCGAGCTCGCCGATCCGATCCTCGCGCGCGGCGGCGATCCGAGCCTCGCGATCCTCGCGGTCGGCGCGGCGGCGGTCGGCGTCGTGGTGGTGCTGCTGCTCTCCGAGCGCAGCGCGCCCCGCGCCCTCTTCGGCCTCGGGCTGCTCGCGGCGCTGCTCGCGGGGCTGCTCGCGGTGACCGCGCGGGTGGGGCTGCCCGCGCCGCCGCAGACCGGCAGCGGGCTCGGCCTCCGCGGTGACGGCGACGGTCGCGCGCAACCCTCGCAGGCGGGCGGGCGGCCGCGGCGCGCGAGCGAGGACCTCGAGTTCCGCGACGACTACGGGCCTTCCGCGCGGCAGGTGCCCGTCGCGGTCGTGCTGCTGCACGACGAGTACGCGCCGCCGACGGGGAACTACTACTTCCGCCAGAGCGCGTTCAGCCACTACAACGGCCGTCGGCTCGTCGGCGCGACGCGCAGCGACGTCGATCGCGACCTCGCGCGCGGCTTCCCGACCGAGCGCACCGTGCTCGACGAGGGCCCGCCGAGCGGCTCGGATCGCGCGACGCTGCGCACGACGGTCGCGCTGCTCGCCGAGCACGCGCGGCCCTTCGGCCTCGAGGCGCCCGTCGAGCTCGCACCCGCGTCGAACCCCGATCCCGGCCGCTTCAAGCGCACCTACGAGGTCACGAGCAGCGCGCTCACGAGCGACGCGCGCCTGCTCCTCGGCCTGCCCTCGGGCTCGCCCGCGTGGTCGGCGGAGCAGCGCGCCTATTACACGAGCGGTCCCGCCGACCCGCGCTACGGGGCGCTCGCCCGCACGATCGTCGCGACGCTGCCCGAGCCGCTCCGCGGGGATCCGCTGGCCCGCGCGCTCGCGATCACGAGCTGGCTCGGCCACGAGGGCACGTATTCGCTGCGCAGCCGGCACGCAGGCGCCGAGGACCCGACGGCGCACTTCCTCTTCGGCGACAAGACGGGCTACTGCGTGCACTTCGCGCACGCCGCCGCGTACCTGATGCGCAGCGTCGGCGTGCCCGCACGCGTCGCGGCGGGCTACGTCGTCGACGAGGGCGCGCGGCAGGGCGGGAGCGCGATCCTCATCACCGGCGACACCTCGCACGCGTGGCCCGAGGTCTACCTGGAGGGCGTCGGGTGGGTCATCACGGACGTCGCGCCCGAGCGCAGCCTCGACCCGCCGCCGGGCCCGCCGGACCCGGATCTCCAGCGGCTGCTCGGCGAACTCGCGCGCGGTGAGGTGCCGCTGCCCACGGACGGCGGACCCGCGCCCGAGCAGCTCGTGGCGCTCGCGCGGCGCGCGGGCCGCTCGCTCGGCATGTACGGCGGCGCGGCCCTGCTCGCCGCGCTCTGCCTGCTCTACGCGGCGAAGCTCTGGCGCCGCGCCGCGCCGCGGTTCGCGTCGGAGGCCGCGCTGCCGCGCGTGGCGTACCGCGCCGCGCTCGATCGGCTCGCCGAGGCCGGCCTCGCGCGGCGTGCGGGTGAGTCGCGCGAGGCCTTCGCGCGCCGGCTCGCGGGCCCGCTGCCGAGCCTTCCCGTGCTCACGCGCGGCCACCTCGCGGCGCGCTTCGGCGGGACGCCCCCGGACGCACGCGCCCTCCGCGCGCTCGCCCGCGCCGTCGCGCGTGAGCTGCGCCGCGCCGTCCCCTGGCATCGCCGCGCGCTCGGTCTGCTCGAGCCGTGGAGCTTTCTCCGCGTTCGTTAGCCTCCTCACCGCGTTCCAAGGACTCCCGATTCCATGACCGACGCCGCCGCCCAGCCCGCCGCCGCCCAGCCGCATGCAGCCCCGTCTCACCCCGCGCCCATCGTCGCTGGGCTCCCGCTCGGCGCGATCACCGCGCTCGCCGCGCGGCTGATGGCGCGCCTGCGCGCCGCGGTGAAGGGGCGCGACGACGTGATCGAGCTCGTCGTCGTCGCGCTGCTCGCGGACGGGCACGTGCTCCTCGAGGACTATCCCGGCTCCGGCAAGACGACCCTCGCGCGCGCGCTCGGCGAGGCGCTCGGCGACGAGGCGTCCGTGCCGGGGATCGCCCCCTTCCGGCGCGTGCAGTTCACCCCGGATCTGCTGCCGAGCGACATCACCGGCACGAGCGTCTTCGAGGTCGCGCGGAGCGCGTTCGAGCTGCGGCGCGGGCCCGTGTTCGCGCACGTCCTGCTCGCCGACGAGATCAACCGCACGTCGCCCAAGGTGCAGGCGGCGCTGCTCGAGGCGATGGCCGAGAAGCAGGTGACGATCGACGACCGCACGCACGCCCTCGACGAGCTCTTCTTCGTGATCGCGACGCAGAACCCGCTCGACGTCGCGGGCACGTATCCGCTCCCGACGCCCCAGCTCGACCGCTTCCTCTTCAAGATCGCGATGACGCACATCGACCGCGACGCGGAGCTCGACGTGCTCGGCGCGTACCCCGCGCAGGGGCTCGGCACGGCGGCCACGCTCCCGGGCGTCACGCGCGGGGAGCTCGTCGCCGCGCGGCGCGCGCTGCGCGTCGGGGTCGCGATCGCCCCGGTGGTGCGCGAGGGGCTCGTCGATCTCGCGCGCGCGCTGCGGGCGGATCGGCGCGTGCTGCAGGGCGCGTCGACGCGCTCGCTCGTGCTGCTGATGCCGGCGCTGCAGGCGCGCGCCGCGGTGCACGGGCGAGACTTCGTCGCGCCGGAGGACCTCGAGGCGCTCGCGCCGCACGTCTTCGCGCACCGCATCGAGTGCGTCCCCGGCGTCGAGGACGCCGCGGCCGTCGTCCGCGAGCACACCGCGGCCATCGTCGAGCGCCTCGCGCGCGCGTCCCTGAGGCGGTAGGCGCATGGTCGCCTCGCTGCGCCTCCGCCGGGTCCGTGGTGCGCGCCTCGCATTCGCGTGCGCGCTGCTCGTCGCGATCGGCGCCTCCGCGCAGGACGCGCCCGCGTGGCCCGAGATGCCCCCGCCCGACGCGGCGGAGGCGGCGCGCGACGACGAGCTCGAGGCGTGGGAGCTCGCGAGCGCCCGGCGCTACGTGAAGGCGCGCGAGGTGGCCGAGCGGCTCGTCCGCGCACGGCCCGGCTCCTACGTGGGGCACCTCGTGCTCGCGCACGCGCAGCACTACGGCGAGGCGAACTTTCCGCGCGCGCTCTTCGAGGTGCGCCTCGCGCTGCGGCGCTTCGAGGCCGCGCACGGCGCCGAGCCGCCGACCTCCGCGCCGTGGCGCTGGCACGTGCGGATCCTGCGCGAGCTCGCCGCGACGGAGGGCGACCTCGATCACCACGCCGAGAAGCTCGGGTGGCTCGCGCGGCACAACCAGCTCTACGAGCCGGATCTGCTCGCGGATCGCGCGTGGCCGCTCATGAAGCTCGGGCGCTTCGAGGAGGCGCGGCGTGCGGCGCGGCTGGGCGTCGCGAGCGACGACGGCTGGGAGCGCGCCGTGGGGCTGAACGCCCTCTGCGCGATCGAGTTCGAGGCCTCCGACGACGCGAAGAGTTACGAGGCCTGCCGCCTCGCGCTCGACGACGCGCGCGCGTCCGGCTCCGTGAGCGCCGTCGACCTCACGAACTTCGCGGAGGCGTCCCGCTCGCTCTTCCTGTTCGACGAGGCCGAGCAGCTTGGGCTCGAGGCGACGCGCGCGCCGGTCGCGTGGTACGGCAACCCGCACCTCGAGCTCGCCGAGCTCTACACGCGCGAGGCGCGTTTCCCGGAGGCGCTCGGCGCCCTGCGCGAGGTCCCGCGTTACCGCGCGCAGCGGCCCGCCCACGCGCGCGACGCCGATCGCAACGAGTCGCGCCGCGCGCTCGCGGCCTTCTTCCTCGTCGTCGGTCGTCCGGACGACGCGCGGCGGCTCACGGCGCGTGCGCTCGTCATGCCGGATCGGCGGTCGCACAACAGCCGCGACCCTGCGCAGGACCGCGCGATCGTCGCGCTGCTCGACCGCAGCGCGCGGCGGCTCTCCGCGGAGATCCTCGCGGAGGACGCGGCGGCCGAGCCGCTCTGGAGGCGCCCGCTCCTCGCGGCGCGCGCGGCGATGCTCCGCCTCGAGGGCTGGTCGAGCGGCCGGCAGGCGGGGCGGCTGCTCGCCGACGACGCGCGGCTCGTCGGGAGCTTCCGCATCGGGACGTCGCGCGGCGCGGTGATGCCGCCGTGGCTCGCGGGCGAGCTCGTCGAGGTGATGGGCGCGGGCGTCGTCCGCGAGGCCCTGCGGCGGGCGCGGGCCGGGGATCGCCGCGCGCGGGCACCCGCGTACTACGACGCGTTCGAGTGCGAGGTCGCGCTCGCGCAGGGGGACGACGCGCGCGCGCAGCGGCTCGGCGCGCGGGCCCTCGCGGCGCTGCCGCCCGCGGAGGCGCTCCTCCGCGCGCGGGTGCAGGCGCTGGTCGCCGAAGCGGCGATGCGCGCAGATGAGCCCGCGGCGGCCGCGCGCGCGTTCGACGCGGCGTTTCAAGCGGATCCGGGCGTGTTCCGTCGTCTCGGCGTCGCGGTGCCCGTGCGCTTCGCGGCGGTCTCGGGCGAGGTCGCCGAGGCGGTGCGCGACCTGCTCGCCCGCTCGCCGCGCCTCACGGACGACGACGCGGCCCCGCTCGTCGTGCGCATCGAAGCGACGTCGCGTTCGGGGCGTGCCTGTCTCGTCGGCGCAGGCGGCGCGGTCCTCGGCTGCGGGGCCGCGGGCGCGCGTCGCGGCGACGACCCGGACGCGCTCGCGCGTCGCGTCGCGGCGGCGTTCCACGGGGAGGTCTTCGCGCCGCGGATCGACCTCACGCAGGCGGACGTGGGCTCGCTCGACGGCTCGAACCGCGTCGGCCGTGATCCGCTCGAGGGGATCGACGCCGAGGGGCTCGACGCGGGCGACGGGGACGGGGGCTGAGCGCGCGTGGATCCGCGGTGGAAGGGCACGGGGCGGGGCACCGCGCAGGGCCTCGTGCTCGCGCTCGCGGCGGCGTTCGCGGCGCTCGGCGCGCTGCTCTGGGACACGACGTCCTTCGCCGCGCTGCTCGCCGCGTACGCCCTCGCGTGGCTCGCCGCAGAGTGGGCGTCGCGGCGCGATCGCGGCACGTCGCGTCTGGCGTCGGGGGCACCCGTGCGGGGCCTCGCGCTCGTCGCGCTCGCGCTCGCGGTGCTGACGGGGCGCGCGGGGGGGCTCCTCGATCACGAGTCGTTTCGCGGATTTGGCGAGCACCTCGCCGATCGGCTGCGTCTCGAGCGCACGGTCGCGCTGCACCCGCCGCTCGTGGTCGATCACCGGCCGCAGCGCTTCTTCGTGCGCGCTCCGGGCGCGCGCGCCGTGCGCGTGACGCTCGCGCCGGGCGTGCGCCCGCTCGACGCGCAGCCGCTCGGTCATGGGCTCTTCCGCGTCGACTACGACCCGCGCGCGCACGGTGCGCCGACGCGCGGCGGCGAGGTCGACGCGGTGCTCGCGGTGGACGGCGACACGCACGCGCGCCCTGTGACGGTCGTGCGTGCGCTCGCGCATCCGTGCGTGTTGCACGCCTCGCCCGACGGGCGTCGCGCGTGCACGACGAGCGAGGAGACGGACGAGGCGCTCGTCGTCGATGGGGCGGGCGCGCTCGTGCGCCTGCCGACGCGGGACGGCCCCGCGGACTGCGCGTGGCTCGACGACGCGACGCTCGCGATCGTGCACCGCCACGACGCGCGGCTCGCGATCGTGCCGCTCGATGGACGCGCGGAATCGACGCTCGCGATCGGCCACGGCGCGCAGCGCCTCGCGATCAGCGACGACCGGACGCGCCTCGCGGTCGCGCTCGACGCTCCGCGCGCGGGGGTGCGCGGCGAGGTCGTCCTCGTCGACGTTCCTGAGCGTCGCATCGCGTCGCGTGCGTCCCTCGCCGGCGTGCCCGATTTCCTCGAATTCGCCGGCGATGCGCGTGCGCTCGTCGTGGCCCAGCGTGCGCCCGCGGCGCTGGTGCGACTCACGCGCGACGGCGACACGCTGCGGGTCGCCGGCACGCGCCCGCTGCTCGCACCCGCCACGGCCCTCGCCGCGATCGACGGCGGCGCCCGGCTGCTCCTGGCGGCGACCGACTGGCACGACGCGGGCACCCCGCACCTCGGCAACCACTTCGTGCAGGACCAGCTCCTCACTCTCGATGCGCGCACGCTCGCGCTCGTCGCGCAGCGCTTCACCGCCACGCGCAGCGCGCGGCAGGACGCGGCGGGCGACGTCGATCGCGGCCTCTCGCCACTCGGCGTCACGCCGCGGCGCGACGGCACCTGGCTCGTCGCCTTCGCGGGGAGCGACGAGCTCGCCCTCGTCTCGCCGCTCGGCGCGCCCACGCGCTCGTTCGACGTCGCGCGGTTCGGGCTCTCGGCGCCGCACGCGGTGGTCACGCTCGCCGCTCCCGACGGCCCGGCGCTCGTCGCGACCTCCCCGTCGAGCGGCCTCGTCGCCGTGCTCGACGCCCGCAGCGGCGCCCCCCGTGCGCGCCTGCGCCTCGCGCCCGACGATCACGCGCTGCTCCGCGCGGACCCGGACGCGCTCGCGCGTCGCTATGGCGAGCGCGCGTTCTACGAGGGCACGCGCGCGGGCATCGCTTGCCAGAGTTGTCACCCGCACGGCGGCAGCGACGGCATGGCGCACAACATCGGCGGCCGCGCGCTCGCGCCGACGCTCGCGCTCGCCGGGCTCGCAGGTACGTCGCCGTTCCTGCGTGACGGCAGCTACCCGCGCATCGCGGACCTGCTCGAGGTCGCCGAGCAGCGCTACCGCGGCTACCGCGACCCCGCGGGCGATCGGGGCGCGACGCTCGAGGCGTGGATCGCCGCGCTCCCGCTGCCCGCGCCGCGCATCGCGTCGGCCGGGGAGGGCGCGGGCCCTGCCGGGGTCACGGCCTCCGAGCGGCGCGGCGTCGACGCCTTCGTGCGGGCGGGCTGCGAGACGTGCCACGCCTTCCCCGCCTTCACGAACCTCGGTCGGCACCCCGTGCGCAGCGTCTTCCCGCGGGCCCACGCCGCCCCGGGCGCCTCGCTCGACACGCCGTCGTTGCGCGGCGTCGCGGGGCGCGCGCGCTGGCTCCACGACGGCCGCGCCGACTCGCTCGCCGCGATCTTCCGCACGCACGACCCGGACGGTCGGCACGGCCGCGCGCGCGCGCTCGACCCGGCCTCGTTCGCGGCGCTGCTCGCGTTCCTGGAGTCCCTGTGAGGCGGCGCTGCACAGCGACGCGGGGCCCGCGATGAGCGACGACGCGCTCCGCCTCTTGCGCGCCTCCGGGTGGCTCCCGGCGCTCCTGCTCGCGCTCTCGCTGGCGGTCACGCCGACGCTGCGGCTGCCGCTCCCGCTGCCCCCCGCGGCGCGCGCGCGGCTCGCGGGGGCGCGTCGGCCGCTCGGGATCGCCGCGGGCCTCGGCGCGCTCGGGCACGCGGTTATCGCATCTCAATTGTATCTGCAATCCGATCTCGTCTCAGCGCTGCGCGACATCCCGTGGCTGCGCTCGGGGGCCCTCGCGCTCGCGGTGCTCGTCGCGCTGCTCGTCACCTCGTCGCGGCGGCTCGTGCGCGCCGCGCGGCTCCGGCTCTGGAAGCCGCTGCACCGCCTCGCCTACGTCGCGGCGGCGCTCGTCGTGCATCACCTGGCGCTCGCGCCGTTCGCGCCGCGCGTCGCGGTCCTGGGGCTCGCGCTCGCGCTCGGCGCGGGCGTCGTCGTCCGGCTCGTGCGCAGCGGCCAGGCGCGCTCACGCCGCGGGCAGCGGGCCACGCAGGGGGCACCACGCGCGCAGCTCGGCGCGGAGCACACCGAGTGAGCGATCGATGACGAGGTGCGTGCGCGTCGCGCGGTTGCCCTCGCACTCCGACCACGAGCCGACGTTCACGTACGTCGCGCCGTCGCCGACGGGCTGGCGACGCGCGATGTGCGTGTGGCCCATCACGACGAACGGCGCGGCGAACAACCGCGCGAGCGCCGCGGCCCGCTGGCCGAGCTCGACGTCCGCGTCGATCTTGCGGCCGCGCCGCAGCCACACGCTCGCGGCGGGCCAGCCGACGAGCGTCGCGCCGAGCGCCCCCGCGAACCCCGGGGCGGTGGTGAGCGCGAGCGTGCCGAAGACGGCCACGAGCGTGAGCGCGAGCGCCCCGAGGGCGAGCTGATCGAGCAGCAGGCTCGCGAGGATGCCCCGCACGGTGCGGGTGATCGGCGCGACCTGCAGGGCGCGGAGCGCGCGCAGTTTTTCGCGGCCCATGCGGCGCGCGGCGGCGAAGCGGGCGAGCAGCAGCTCGTGCTCGGCGGTGAGGCGCGCGGCGGCCTCCGTCGCGGCGTCGCGGCGCACGCGGAAGAGCTCGCGCACGGCGCGGGCGAAGCGCACGAGGAGCCGCGCCATCCCGGTCGGGCCGAGGCGCGCGGCGAGGCGGAGGTAGTCGAACACGCCCATCGTCTCGTGGCCGTGCTCGGGGACGCCGGGCGTCGGTCGCACGACGAAGCGGAGCAGCACGTCGATGAACCCGCGCGCGGTGCGGCGTGGGTCGCGCGGGCGTCGCGGCGCGAGCACGTGGTCGATCGCGCAGAACGGGTCGTACTGGTGCCCGTGCTCGATGTACGCCACGCCCTCGACCTCGTAGAACCACGGCGCGTCGTCGATGCGGGCCGCCGTCGCCGCCGCGTCGAACGGGGCGCCGTATCCGGCCTCGGCGTGCGCGCGCCGCGCCGCGTCGACGAGCACGCGCACCAGCTCGGCGCGGACCTCGTCCCAGTGCAGCTCGAGGTCGTGGTTGCCGCGCACGAGCGTCAGCGCATGGCCCGCGCCCACGAAGCGGCCGAGCGCCGCGAAGACGTCGGCGTGCCGCGCGACCACCGCGCGCAGCTTCGCGAGCGCGTGCTCCGGTGCGCTGCCGAGGCCGTGGAGCCGCTCCTCGTCGTTGAGCGCGCTGTCCGCACCGAGCGCGTCGGGCGGGAGCGTCATGCCGACGAAGTCGATGAAGTCGCCGGCGATCACGAGGCGCCAGCGCTCCCCCTCGGGCGGCCTCGCGCGGTAGTGATCGAGGAGGTGGCAGAGATCGTCGTCGATCTGCGGCGAACGCGGCGGCGGCGGCGCGCCCGGGAGCCCGACATCGCTGCCGAGATGCACATCCGAGAGAACGACCAAGCTCTCCATGGATCCCCTCCGCTCCGAAGCTGGCGCGCGGCCGCATGCGGCGCCTGCCACGACTCGGTCACGGGCCGCGCGCGGCGCGTCGTCCGTGTGACGATCGTCCAACGCGGGGCCCGTCGCGGTCGCCGCAGGCGCGCTGCGTCCGAGCGGAACGTCCGCGCGGACCGTTCAAGTCGTGGGTGCGCGCGCGAGCGATGCGCGTGCGCGACGCGTCAGGCGTCGATGTCCCACGAGAAGAGCCGGCACTCGAGGTCGCCGTTCCAGAGCGCGTGCTCCTGCCGCGGGCGCAGCGGCGCGAGCGCGCGCGGGAGCGCGTCGTCCGCGCAGATCACGCTGACGCGGTGGCCGTGCAGCGTGCGGAACGCGTCCGCCATGCGCGCGACGAGCGCGTCGCCGGCCGCGAGACGCACGCCGTAGGGCGGGTTCACGACGATGTGCCCCGCGGGCTCGGCCGGGCCGAGCGCGCTCACGTCCTGCAGCACGACGTGCACCTCCGGAACGCCGGCGAGCCGCGCGTTCTCGCGGGTCTGCGCGACAGCGCGCGGGTCGAGGTCGGCGGCGAGGATCGCGGGCGACGCGTGGGCCGGGCGGATGCGGGCCCGGAGGTCCTCGCGCAACTCGGTGAGCGCGTGCGCTTCGCGCTCGTCGTGCGAGACCCAGCGCTCGGCGCCGAAGCGCTTGCGGGAGAGGCCGGGCGCGATGTCGCGCGCCCACTGCGCGGCCTCGATCGCGAGCGTGCCTGAGCCGCACATCGGGTCGGCGAGCGGTCGCGCGCGGTCCCACCCCGCGAGCCGGAGCATCGCGGCCGCGAGCGTCTCCTTGAGGGGCGCCTCCCGCGCCTTCGCGCGCCAGCCGCGGCGGTGGAGCGACGCGCCGCTCACGTCGAGGTAGATGGCCGCCTCGTCGCGCAAGAGGTGCACGAAGATCGCGACGTCCGGGTCCGTACGGTCGACGTCGGGGCGCGCGCCGAAGCGCTCGCGGAGCTGGTCCACGATCGCGTCCTTGGTGCGCTGCGCGACGAAGGCGGAGTGCGTGAGCTGCCCGCTCTTGACCGCGGCCGTGACGGCGAGCGTGCGCTGCACGTCGAGCACCGCGTCCCAGCGGTACGCCTCGCGCACGCCCTCGTAGAGCGCGTCCCCGTCCGGGCAGGGGAAGCGGCCCACCTCCTCGAGCACCCGCACCGCGAGCCGGCTCCCGAGACACGCACGCAGCGCGTCGAGCCGCGTGCCACCGAAGCGCACGCCGCCGCGCTCGGCGCGCACCGCCGGCAAACGCAGCGCACGCAGCTCGTCGCGGAGCACGCCTTCGGTGCCCTTCGCGGCGGTGGCGAAAAAGGGGCGGGGGACGTCGGGGGCAGCCATGGAGCCGCGCAGCGTGCGCGATTTGCGGGGCGGATGCGATGCGCGCGAGGCGCTGGGTTGCCCCGTTGACTTCCCGCGGCGATTTCGCGACAGGTAGACCCATGCACGCGTGGCGATGGGGGGCCGTGATGGGTGGGTGGATTCTCGCGACGTGGGGCCTCGGAGGGTCCGCAGCGCGCGCGCAGGAGCCGGTCGATCTGCTCCGCGCGGTCGGCACCGAGCTCGCCGTGTCGTCGGTCTATCGGAACCAGCGCGTGCAGGCCGAGCGACTCGTCGACGGCGATGTGGCGGGCGCCTGGAATTCGGCGACGGGCGATCTGAGCGGCGCGTGGGTCGAGGTGCGCCTCCCGACCGACGCGATGGTCACGGCGATCTCGCTGATCCCCGGCTTCCCCGGCATGAGCGGGAATCGCGACCTCTTCCGCGGGAATCACCGCGTCGCCGCGATCCGCGTGCTGCGCGAGGGCGTCGAAGTCGGGCGCTTCCCCGTTGAACACGAGCGCCCGGAGTTCGTCACGATCCCCGTGCGCGGCGGCGGCGGCGTGTGGCGCATCGAGCTCGCGGAGCTGCGACCGGGCCTGCGGAGCGACTGGCGGGAGGCCTGCATCGCGGAGCTGCGCATCCTCGGTCGCGCGCCCTCGATGGTCCCTGGCACGCGGCTCCCGCGCGTCGCGGTCGGCGCGCTGCCCGCAGCCCGCGTCGTCGCTCCGGTGGACCCCGTGGCCCTCGAGCGCGCGCTGCGTCGGGAGCTCGGCGCGCTCGTCCCGGCGTGGCGCGCCCTGCAGGGCGACTACTTCGCCTTCCTCGAGAACACCGGCGAGCCGATCCCCGACGCGGAGACGGTGCGCGCAGTGGAGCGTACGCGCGCGGCCATCCTCCGGCGCATCACCGCGCTCGTCGAGCCCGTCGATCCGGCCCGCGCCGACGCGGTGCGACTGGCCGGCATGACGCGGCTGTCGGGGGAGTCGTGGCGCTGGGAGCCCGCGGTGCGTGCGGATCTCGCGGCCATCGGGGCGGCCCTCGAGGCCGTCGCCGCGCGACTCGGGACGGATGACGCGCGCTGCCGGTCTGCCCGCGCGCTCACGGAGCTGCGCCTGCAACGCGTCGCGGGGTTCGCCCGTGCGGCGGCCTACTTCGACGAGATCGACGCCTTCGAGGCGGACGGTTCGGGTGAGGGTCGCTCCGGAGCGGCGGCGCGCCGCAGCGGGCAGATCGGACGTGACGCCGACGCGCTCGTCGCGCTCGCCGAGGAGTGGGCGCGCAATTCACGGGGCGTCACCACGCGCCTGCTCCGCCGCGATCCGCCCGTCGACGCGCGCGTCGCCGAGGACTGGCGCGCCCTCGTCGCGCTTCTGCCCGGCGCGCAGGCGAGCTGTGGTTGGACCGCGCCCTGAGCCGTCGGTCTCGCGGGTGCAGGCCCGGTCGAACGCCCGCGCCGTGTCGAAAACTTGACCGCCTCGGATCGGGGTCGGACCGTCCGGGCCCATGAAGCGTCGCCCCCTGCTCCTCGCGTTCGCCGTCGCCTCGGCTGGCGCCGCGTCCGTCGTCTCGTACGCGGTCTGGCAGCACGCCGAGGTCGCGCGGCTCGTCACCGAGGCGAAGGCGCGACTCGACGCGCCGCTCGCGGAGGCCCCCGAGCTCGACCGCGTGCAGGCCTCGACCGCGGCCTCGCTGCTCGCGCGTGCGGAGTCGCTCGGTGCCGGGGATTCGGAGACCGTCGGGCTCCGTCACTATGCCGAGGCGCTCGAGGACTACACGCGCGGCGATCTCGTGCTCGCCGAGGGGGCACTCGACGCGGCGCGCCTGCGGCTGGGGGACACGCCGCGCGTGCTCGTGCTGCGCGCGGCCATCGCGATGCGGCGTCGGCAGGAGGCGCCGGCGCGTCGTGCGCTCGACCGCGCGCTCGCCCTCGCGCCCACCGATCCGCGCGCGCTCGCCCTCTCTGCGGACCTCGCCACCGACGCGGGCGACGAGCCGCGCGCGCGTGCGCTCCTCGATCGCGCGCTCGCCGTCGCGCCGGGGGTCGGCGGGCTCTGGAACCGCCGCGGCCTCGTGCGCGAGCACGCGGGCGACCTCGCGGGCGCCGAAGAAGACCTGTGTCGCGCGTCGGAGGCGGACCCGCGCGACGCGGTGCCGCTCGTGAACCTCGGCTCGCTGCTGCGCCGGACCGGGCGGCACGGCGACGCGCTCGCGGCCTTCGAGCGGGCCACACGGCTCGCGCCCGCCGACCCCGACGCGATCTTCGGGCGCGGCCTCGGGCGCGCCGCCGCGGGCGATGCGCGCGGCGCGGAGGAGGATTTCCGCCGTGCCGCCGAGCTCGCGCCCAACGACGCCGCGCCGGTGCTCGCGCTCGGCGATCTGGCCGCGGATCTCGGCGATCCGCGCGAGGCCGTGCGCCTCTACCGCGAGGCCCTCGAGCGCGAGGACACCGACGCGGCGAGCTGGCTCAAGCTCGGCAACGCGCTCTTCGCCTCGGCCGACACGGAGGCCGCCGTGCGCGCCTTCCGCGAAGCGCTCGCCCGCGCCCCCGACCTCGCCGCCGCGCACAACGGGCTCGGCGCCGCGCTCTCGCACCTCGGCGATCGCGAGGGCGCCGCGGCCGCGCTCGCCCGCGCCGCGGCGCTCGACGCGCGCGACCCGCACCCCCTCATGAACCTCGCGCTGCTCCACGAGCGCGGCGGTGATCGCCAGAGAGCGCGCGCCGCGTGGCGGGATGCGCTCGCCCGCGACCCCGACTCGGGGATCGCGCAGGCCCGGCTCGCGGCCCTCCGCTGAACACCGCAACCTCCTTGCGGTGTCGGCCCCTCGGCCGCGCCGACCCGCGCGCCATGTTGGAGCGCGCTGCGCCTTCGCGATACGCTGCGCGCCATGCCCGCGAAGCGCTACGAGGCCACGCTCACGCGGACGCTGCGGGCACCGCGCGCGGTCGTGTGGGCGCTCGTCGCGGACACGAACCGCTGGAACCGCGCCGCCGGTCTCGCGCCCGGGGCGTATGCTTGGCGTCTCGTCGACGGCCGGCGCGAGTACGTCGGCGCCGCGCGCGAGTTGGGGCAGTCGCTCGTCTGGTACGAGCCGCCCTACGAGTGGTCGGAGGGCTACCTCATCGAAGGTGAACGGCGGTTCATCGAGGGGCCGGCGTCCGGGGGCGGGCTCCGCGTCGCGCTCGCGACCGAGCCGGACGGTCGCACCCGCGTCGACGCGACGGCGTGGGTCTCCGGCAGTGGCCCGCTGATGGCCGTGATCGGGCGCGTGGTGCGGCAGCGGAACCGCGCCGCGCTCGTGCGCTACCTCGACGCGATCGAGGCCGCGCTCGGGCGCGCCGGCCCGGGGAGCGACGCGGCGGACGATGAGCCCGCGGTCGTGCGCGTGCGCCGCGCGCTCATGACCGGCTACGACGCGATCGTGTCGGGCGAGCGCTCGGCCACCGATCTGCCGGAGCTCCGGCACCGCGCGGACAAGCTCGCGCGCGCCGGCACGGTCGACCCGGCCCTCATCGAGCGGCTCCGCGCGCTGCTCGAGGAGCGCCCCGACGAGGAGCTCGCGCAGCTCCGGCCGTTCGAGGTGGCGCGCGCCTGGGGCCTCGACAAGCGCGCGGTGTTGCGGCTCTTCCTGCACGCGACGCGGGCGGGGCTCGTCGACCTGCGCTGGCAGGTGAACTGCCCCGTGTGCCGCGTCGCCTCCGCCGTGGTCGATGGCCTCGCGGACGTCGACCGGAAGGTGCACTGCCAGGCGTGCGACGTCGCGTGGGGCGTCGACTTCGGGCGCTACGTCGAGGCCGTGTTCCAGGCGAACCCCGCGGTGCGCCGCACGCAGCCGCGCGTCTATTGCGCCTCGAGCCCGGCCTTCCGGCCGCACGTCCTCGCGCAGTTCCGCGTGGCGCCCGGGCAAGCGCGCAGCGTGCCGGCGCCGCTCGTGCCCGGCGACCTGCACGCCCGCGTGCTCGGTCGGACGGACGGCGTCGCGCTCACGCTCGGCGTCGCGCCGGCGTCGCTGCGGCTCGCGCTCGGTCCGGAGGGACTCACGGTGCACCCGGAGGGCGCGCTCGCCCCGGGCGACACCGCGCAGGTGTGCGTCCGCAACGAGGGCGCGGAGCCCGTCACCGTGCTGCTCGAGCGCGCGGGCTGGTCGGCCGACGCCGTGCTCGGCAGCGTGGTCGCGAGCTTCCCGGACTTCCTCGACCTCTTCGCGACCGAGGCCCCGGCGACCGGCGTGGACCTCGCGATCGGCGAGCTCGCCGTGCTCTTCAGCGATCTCACCGGCTCGACCGCGCTCTACGAGCGGGTCGGCGACGCGCGCGCGTTCGCCATCGTCGAAGAGCACTTCCGCGCGATGGCGCGGGTGATCACCGCGCACGAGGGGGCGATCGTCAAGACGATGGGCGACGCGGTGATGGCGACCTTCGCGACGCCCGCGCTCGCGGTGCGCGCCGCGGCCGAGATGGTCGCGGCGAACGATGCGCAGCACGGCGCGCTCGGCCTCGGCGTGAAGCTCGGCGTGCACGCGGGCGCCTGCCTCGCGGTGCGCGCGAACGACCACCTCGACTTCTTCGGCGGCACCGTGAACCTCGCCGCGCGGCTACAGGCGCAGGCCCGCGCGGGCGAGGTCGTCGTCACCGAGGAGACGGCCGCGCACCCGGGGGTGCGCACGCTGCTCGAGGGCCGCTCGACACGGCACTTCGAGGCGTCGCTCACGGGCATCGCCGCCCCGCAGCGCCTCGTCGGCATCGCCTGCCGCGACGCGGGCGCGCCGACCCCGCTGGCCTCGCTGCCGCCGTCCGTTTAGGCTCGGCCCCCCATGCCGCCGCGCCGCCTGCTCACCGCCTTCGCGCTCGTGCTGCCGCTCGTGTTCGCCGCGTGCGGCGACGACGCCGACACCCCTACGGACGCCGGTCCGCCCCCGCGCGACCTCAACACGACCGCGGAGTGCGCCGCGTCGGACGGCACCATCGAGGGCGACTGCGCGCGCTTCGCCTGCGAGTACCGCAACGCGAGCCTCGCGCTCTGCCCCGGCGCGACGACGCTCCTCTTCAACTGCAACGGCGTCGCGGATTTCCCCGCGGCCTACCAGGACCAGATTCGCAGCTATTTCACGCGGTGCGGCGCGAGCCTGCCGGTCATCAAGGACACCGAGGTCGAGACGACCAGCGGCACCGTCACGATCCCCGCGTGCGACATCCTCAAGTGCGCCGCGAAGCCCGAGTCGATGCGCCTCTTCATGGGCGGCCCGAACATCCTCGCCGACTGCGCGCCCGTCCCCGCGCCACAATGCGATTTCCCCGACCCGCCGATCTGAGGCGCGGAGACCGGGGGCAGCCAGAGACCGAATCGACATGGGGGATCCGATGCTTCGATGGGAGGCAGTGTTCGAGCGCGGGCCGATCGACAGGCGGTTTGCGGAGTGGGTCGTCGCGGCGCTCGTCGTCGTGGCGCTCGTCGTCGCGGTTCGGCCCCGCGCGGCGCGCGCGGACGAGCTCGGTCGCACGCTGCAGGGGCGG
This sequence comes from Polyangiales bacterium, assembly GCA_964202905.1. Taxonomy (GTDB): domain Bacteria; phylum Myxococcota_A; class Polyangia; order Polyangiales; family JADJQN01; genus CAIUAC01. The sequence continues at coordinate 56,483 of CAXNJO010000005.1, read as the reverse complement.
CCGAACAACCTGATCATCGATGTGGGATATCGATATCCGCTGAGCGGACAGGGCTACATCCCCGGCGACGGATTCCCCGTCACGTATCACGCCGCCGTGAGCTCGATGCTCGGTGTCGCGGGGGATTCCGGCCTGTATCTCAGCGGGCGAGTCGACGGCTTCGCGCCGCGCGGGGCCGGTATCCCGCTGATGGGCCAGTTGCGGGTGGGGTATTTCTCGAACGTCCACACCTGGGACCAAGGTGGGATTCGCCAGAGCACCAGCGACAACACGCAGTGCACGCCCGGCGTCTATTCGACGTGGTGCACGACGACGCGCACGACGCGTCAGTGGTACGAACCGCCCGGCTGGATCTCGGGCGTCACGTATGCCTACGCGGGCTATCGCCAGGGATTCCAGTTTCTCGGCGACGTCGACCGGTCGACGGGGCGGCGCGAACTCATGTATCCCGGCGCCGCGAGCCTCGGAATCGGCTGGATCGAGACGAAGTTCGTGACGTTCATGAACGAGGTCGAGCTCTTCTACTGGCCCTTCGGCTGGGAGGACGAGGACCGCTCGAAGTGGGGATTCCAATACCGCGGCGCCATCCTGCTCGGCCCCGTCTTCCTCGATTTCACGGGCGTCCTCGACGCGGGGATGGGCGGCGAAGCGAGCGTCGGACTCGGATTCATGCTCTCGCCCTGAACCCGAGTCCGTCTCGGTGACTCCGCACTCCGCGCACCCGCGGAGAATCGGATTCTCACCCGCCCTACTTCTGCGCGGCTTCGCGGACGAGCGGCTCCAGCTCGCCGCTCGTGAACATGTCGCGGACGATGTCGCAGCCGCCGAGGAACTTCCCGCCGACGTAGACCTGCGGGACCGTGGGCCAGCTGGCGAAGTCCTTCACGCCCTGGCGGATGGCCGGGTCGGCGAGGACGTTCACGTCGTGGAAGTCGGTGCCGAGGCGCTTCATCACCTCGACCACGGTCGCGGAGAAGCCGCACTGCGGGAAGGTCTTCGTGCCCTTCATGAACACGACGACGGGGTGGGTGTCGATGAGCGTCTGGATCTTCTGGCGGGTGGCGTCGTCCATGGGTGGCGTCTCCTGCGCGGCTACTTGAGCACGCGCTTGTAGGTCTCGGGGGTGTGCGTGGAGAGGGCGAGCGCGTGCACGGGGCCGGCCATCAGCTCGCCGAGCGCGCGGTACACGGCCTGATGTTGCGCGACCCGCGTGAGGCCCGCGAAGCTCGGCGCGACGACCGTCGCCTGGAAGTGATCGCGGCCGCCCGTGAGGTCCTCGATGCGGACGAGGGTGACGTCGGGGATCGCGGCGCGGATGCGGGCTTCGAGGATCTCGGGTTCGATCATGGGCGCAGTGCTGGGGCTCGGGGGCGCGCTTGTCAACGGCGGGGGGCCCAGACCGCGCGGGGGCCCTGCGCGGCGCGGGGTGCCCTCAGACGCGGATCCCCTTGAGGCGGCGGTTCACGTCGCGCGAGAGCACGAGCTCTTGGTCGCGCGGGAGGCAGGTCGTCGCGGCGAAGAGCGCGAAGGCCGCGAGCTCGTGCAGCGCCTGGTGCAGCGCGTCGAGCGGATGGTCGACCTCGACCGCGGCGAGCGAGGCGGCGACGCGTGCGGGGTCGATGCTGCCGTCGGCGCCGACGCTCTCGCCGAAGAACGGGCCGTAGCCGCTCCCCTGCACCCAGGCCTCGAGCGTGTCGCGGGTCTGCGCGCTGCCGCCGTACGCGGCGACCGCGAGGAAGATGTCGCGGATGACGTCGTTGAACTGCGCGACGAGGGCCTGCACCTGCGCGGCGTCGACGACGCTGCGGCGCGAGTCGTGGAGCGCGACGCGGCCTGCCTGCACGAGGTGGTAGAGCGCCTTCGTCGTGCCGAACTCGCCGATCCCGGACTCGCGCCCGATCTCCTCGAGCGTGCGCGTCCCGTCGCACCACGGGAGCACCTTCGCGGCTTCGGCGTCGACCTTGCCGGTCACCCCCGCGAGGGCCTGCGGCACGAGGCGCCCGTGCGGGATGCGCTCGCGGAAGAGCGCCATCTCGTCGATGCGTTGCACGCCCTCCATGAGCAGGCTCTGCGCGTGCAGGTGCACCGTCGCGGGCGCGGGCGCGCGGCTCTCGTCGGGCGTCGTGAAGGCGTAGCTCCCGTCGCGCACGAGCACGACCGCGTGGAAGATGCTCTCGACCTGCTTCTGCAGGAACTGGAAGAGCTTCTCGCGGTCCGCGATCCCGCGCTCGACGACGAGCTGGCCGAAGCGGCGCTCCGGCGTGACCTCGCGCAGCAGCGCGTCGAGCTCCGCGCGGGTCACCACGCCGAGGCGGAAGAGCACCTCGCCGAGGCGGTCGTCCGGGTGGTCGCTGTGCGCGTTCTTCACCGCGCCGCGCTCGAAGCTGAGCGTGCGGACGTGCCCGCCGGAGAACACGCGCAGATCGCCGCGCCAGCTCGCGTTGGCGATGATGTTGATCAGCTCGAGCACCGTGGTGCCGGTGAGGATCTCGCCGGCCATCAGCGTGCGCGGCCCGGTCGCCGGGGTCGCCCCGCGCTCGCCGTGCAGGACCATCAGCCCGTCCGCGGCGACGACGAGCCGATAGCGGCCCGGGTGCTCGCGCAGCCAGCGCTCGGCGCTGCGGCCGGCCGCGTGCAGCGACCCGTCCGCGTCCACGAGGACGAGATCCGTCGGCTCCGTCACGGCGCGCATGGTAGCCCGCGGCCGGCCCCGGCCGCCAGCGCGAGCTGCGCCGCTGTGGACGCGGCACGCCTGTGCTACGACGCGCGCCGTGACCGCCCCGAACCTCCGCCCCGACGGCTCCCGCTTCTCGTACCTCGACCTCGTCAAGGGCGTCAGCGACGCCACCCGCGACGCGATCATGCGCGCCGGGACGGCGCCCGCGCTCTCGTCGCTCGCGGGCTGGGAGTTCGCCGGGACGAACACCGGCGCGGCGACGGACCTGCTCGGGATCCGCAAGTTCCGCAAGGGTTTCTACGTCGGCGCGCCCCGCGTGCCCGAGGGCCCGCAGCCCTTCATCCAGGGCTACAACGTCGTCGTCGCGCAGGACGGCATCGGCAAGCCGCACGTCGCCGCGCCGAGCGAGGCCGCCGCCAAGCGCCACGGCTTCTACCGCGTGCACGCGGTCGATCCCGCGTCCTCCGACAGCGTCTACCCGAACGCGCTGCTGCTCGACTACGGCCTCGGGCGGAACGGCATCGAGCCCTCCGGGCTGCTGCGCGACTACCTCGTGCAGGTCTACGCCGACGACGCCGATCTCCTCCTCGGCCGCGCCTTCGTCGCGCTCGCCGGGTTCCGCATCCACGGCGGCTACTTCGTGCTCTCGCGCAGCCACGAGTTCGACTTCGCCGCGAGCGAGTGCGCGACGCTCGAGCACCGCGGCCGGCACCACCGCCCCGCGCGGTGAACGCTCCGCGCGGCGAGGCCGCAGGGCCTGCCGCGCACAGACCGCAGGAGGCCTCGCATGGGTCGGGTCGCGTTCGTGTTTCCGGGTCAGGGCGCGCAGAAGGTCGGCATGGGGCGGGACGCCTTCGCGGCGTCCGAGGCCGCGCGGGCGGTGTTCGACGAAGCGGACCTCGCGCTCGCCGAGCCGCTCTCGCGCCTCTGTTTCGAGGGGCCGGAAGAGTCGCTCCAGCTCACCGCGAACACGCAGCCCGCGGTGCTGACGACCGAGATCGCGCTGCTCCGCGCGCTCGGCGAGGCGCCCGACGTGACGGCGGGGCACAGCCTCGGTGAGTACGCGGCGAACGTCGCCGCCGGCACGCTCTCGTTCGCCGATGCGGTGCGCCTCGTGCGCGTGCGCGGCACGTACATGCAGGAGGCGGTGCCCGTCGGCGCCGGCGCGATGGCGGCGATCATGGGCGGCGAGCGCGCGGCCATCGAGCGCGCGTGCGCCGAGGCGCCGGGGCGCGTGTCGCCCGTGAACTACAACTGCCCCGGGCAGATCGTGATCGCGGGGGACGCGGCGGGCGTCGAGGCGGCGTGCCGCGCGATCGCGGCGCTCGGCGCGAAGGCCATCCCGCTCAAGGTGAGCGCGCCCTTCCACTCGGCCCTGATGGAGCCGGCGGAGGCGCGCCTCGCGCCGCATCTCGCGGCGACGTCGATGCGCGACCCGTCCGTGCCGATCTACGTGAACGTCGACGCCGCGCCGGTGCACGACGCGGCGGCCGCGCGCGACGCGCTCGTGCGGCAGGTCTCGCGCCCGGTGCGCTGGGAAGAATCCGTCGAGCGCATGCTCGCGGACGGCGTGACGCTCTTCGTCGAGATCGGGCCGGGCAAGGTGCTGAGCGGCCTGCTCGCGCGCATCCGCAAGGACGCCGCGAAGGTCAACGTGCAGGGCGCGGGCGATCTCGAGGCGGCACGCGCCGCGATCCGCGCAGCGCGGGGTTGACGCACTGCGTCATAGATAGAGCCGCGCGAACTGCGCGCGGAGCCACCAGCCGAGCTGGCGGCGGCGATGGTGCGCGGGGAGCTGCGCGAAGGTGTCGAGCGCTTCGCGCAGCGCGCGCTGCGCCCCGCTCGCGATCGCCGCGGCGGCGACGGGTCTGCGCGAGCTTGAGGTGGCCCTCGATCGAGGAGCCGTTCGCATCGACGAAGCGCTCGTACGCGTCCTCGGCCGCTTCGTCGCGCGCGAGTCGTGCGAGCGCGTCCCCCGCGACGCGGTAGGGCTCTCCGTAGCGCAGCCCGGGCTCGCGCTGCACGCATTCGACGAGCGGCCCGAGCGCGCCCTCCGCGTCGCCGCTCCGCGCGAGCGCGACGCCGCGCAGGAAGAGCAGCTCGGCGTTGGCGGGCTCGCGGCGCAGCGCCTCGTCGACGAGCGTGAGGGCCGCCCGCGGACGCAGGCGCGCGAGCAGCAGCTCGGCGAGATCGCGGCGGGCGGTGACGTTCGCGAGGTTCGCGGCGACCTGCGCGCGGAGGCCGCGGATGCGGCCCGAGGTGCGCAGCAGCACCCACGGATCGGGGATGAAGCGGCGCAGCGCGTAGACCGCGACGGCGCCCGCGAGGAGCCACGGATACCGCAAGCCGTAGGAGATCGCCGCGATCGCGAGGTAGTAGGGGAAGTAGCCCATCGGGGGTCGGGGTGGGGCGTCAGCGGGCGCGGCGGCGACGCGCACGGAGGGCGACGACGAGCGTCCACCGAGCAGCGCCGCCGGCAAGATGCGCGTCGTGCCCGTCGTGCGTCGCCTGGCGGGCGCGGCGCGGCACGCACAGCCGCCGCCGCCGCGGAAATCGGGGCCGCGCGTCGCCGCGGCGTCGAACGTCGGGGCGCTGCCGTCGGGCTTGGGCGTCGCGCCGGCGTCGGTCTCGCTCATCGCGCCGGCGTCGGTCTCGCTCACCGCGCCGGCGTCGGTCTCGGTCATCGCGCCCCCGTCGGTGCGCCCGCACGCGTTGGTCGGGTCGCAGCGGCACGGGTCCACGCCGTTGACCTGGCCGTCGCGGTCGCAGTCGCCCTCGCGAAAGGGAACCGTTCCCACGGCCGGGATGGGCTCCCCGGGCGGCGGCGTGAAGCAGTCGCGCAGGACCTGCCCCTCGGTCCGCGGCGGGCCGACGAGGGCGGCGCACAGGATGTACGGCTCGTCCGCGTAGACGCAGAGGCCGCGATCGACGGTGCCGTCCATCGCTCCGAAGCAACGCGGCGTCGCGTCCGCGCGGACCGGGCAATCGCTCACACCGACGCAGCAGAAGCGCGTGACCATCGGGGCGACGCAATAGCGCTCCGGTGTCGTCGTCCTCCCCGTGAAGGGGACCGGGAAACAGCCCGTTCCCGGCCTGTCGCTGCACTCCGCGTCGGCGTTGCACGTGCTCAGCGAGCGGCAATCCAGCGCGCCCGAGGGGTCACGCTCGAGCGCCTCCTGCGCGGTGGCCGCGTGCGGCACCGCGAGACATGCAGCGGCGGCGAACGCGAGGGACGCGAGCGCGAGGGCGGAGCGGAGCGGTGCAGCGGGCGCGCGCATCCGCGGATGATGCGCCGCCGCGTCGCGGGGCGGCAAGCGCCCGCCCGGCGGGGGGCGGCTGAACCGTGATAGGGTCCGTGGCTACGCGATGGGCAAGGCGCTGCCACCGCTGCCGGAGAAGGTCGACGCGATGCACGACGCGCTCGTCGCGTACATGCGCGACAAGGGCCTGCGCTCGACGAACCAGCGTCGGCTCGTGAGCGACGTGTTCTTCCGCAGCAAGGGGCACCTGAGCATCGACGATCTGCTCGCGCTCGTCCGCAAGAAGGACGGGACCGTGGGCTACGCGACGGTCTACCGCACGCTCAAGCTGCTCAGCGAGTCCGGGCTCGCCTACGAGCGGCAGTTCCGCGACGGGCCCACGCGCTACGAACTCGCGCACGCCGAGAGCCACCACGATCACCTCATTTGCGTGCAGTGCGGCCGCATCGAGGAGTTCGAGGATCACGACATCGAGACGCTCCAGGAGCAGGTCGCACGGCGCTACGGCTTCGCGCTGTCGAGCCATCGACACGAGCTCTACGGCGTGTGCGCGGGCTGCCAGAAGGCGCGCGCCTGACGGACGCGCCGCGCGGCGATCGCGCCGCGGGCCGCGGCGCACGGCGCCGGGCCGTCGAGCGCTTGGTCGCGACCGTCGTGCCCGTGTCGATCGCGCTGGTCGTCGGCGCCGTCCTCGCGTCCGAGCAGACGGGCCCCCAGCGTGAATTGCAGCTCGTCGCGCCCGCAGGCGCGCGCCCTGGTGACCGTGTCGCGCTGCGCGCGAACCTGCTCGCGCGCATCGACGAGCCCGACGGGCCGACGCTCGTCACCGCGCCCGTCGACGTCGCGCTCCGCGACGCACGCGGCCGCACGCTGGTGCGCGCGCGGCTCGTGGTGTCGGCGGCGCGCTCGATGGAGGGCGCTCTCCGCGTGCCCGCGGGGCTCGCCGCGGGGGCGTACACGCTCGAGGCGGAGGCGACCGGCGCGCGCGTCCGTGCGTCGCTGCGGATCGCGTTCGACGCGCCGCCCGCGCTGCCGCTGCCGCGCGAGGCCGCGCTCCTCGCGCTGCTCTCGGAGGGGCCGCTCGCGCGCGAGCCGATGGCCGCGGGCGAGGACGCGCCGCCGCTGCCGTCGATCTCGCCGGTGCGCGTCGTCGGTGGCGCGTGCGTGCCCGAGCTGCCCTGCACGCTGCTGCTCGAGGTCGGCGCGCCGCCGATCGTGGCGCGACTCGCGCAGACGCCCTCCGTCGAGCCGCGCGGCGAGGGCGCGGCGCCCGCTCTCCCGCCGGACGTCGTCGCGCTCACGGCCGTCGTGCACGGGCCGGAGGGCGAGGCTGAGCTGCTCTTCTCGCGCGCAGGGGCGCTGCTCGCGCGGCGCGCACTGCGCCTGCCGGTCGCGCTCGGCGAGGTGCAGATCGAGACGGCGGCGCGCGCGCGCGTTGGTCGGCCGCTCACCCTGCGCGTGCTCGGCGCGCAGCCCGGGCGTCCGCTGATCGTGGACGTGTTCGCCGCCGATCGCTGGGTGTATTCGCGCGCCTTCGCGCCGGGCACGCTCGACGCGGAGGTCGCGCTGCCGGGGTTCGTGTTCGCGGACGCCGGCGCCCACCGCGTGCAGGTGCGCGCCGACCTCTTCGACTCCGAGCACGCCGCGTCGCGCTTCGTGTTCGCGTCGCGCACGGCCTCCGAGCCGCCGCCCGCGCAGCGCGCCGACCCGGCGCCGTCAACGGATCGCGCGTCCGCCGAGCGCCGCTTCACCTTCGACGCGGCGCTGCTCGACGAGGCGCGCCTCGCGACGCCCGTGCCCGTGAGCGGGCGCGAGGCGGCGATCACGCGGGCGCTCGCGCGGCGGGCGCGCGTCCGCGCGATCAGCGCCGTGGCGCTCGTGGCGCTCGCCGCGCTGCTCGTGCTCGTGCTGCTCGGCCGCGGGCTCGACGCCTCCCGCGAGGCGCGCGCGCTGCTCCGCGAGGCGGGCGATGCGGAGGCCGAGAGCGCCGCGCACCGCCGGCGCGACACGCTCGCGGTGGTGGCGATCGTCGGCGCCGTGACGCTCGCCTTCCTCGCGACGCTCGCCTTCGTGCTCGCGCGCCTCGGCGCGGGCGACGGCTGACGCGCGGCGCCTCCGGGCGCGGACAATTGCGCCCGCCGAGGGCGGGAACTAGAGTCCCGCGCTTCTCCAAGGGGGCCCTCGGGCGCGCCCCCACGAGGCAGCGGGAGCCGCGATGTTCGACTGGATTCTGAAGAAGATGATGGGGACGAAGCACGAGCGCGACCTCAAGCGCATGCGCCCCGTCGTCGTGGAGATCAACGCGCTCGAGGCCGCCTACAAGGCGCTCAGCGACGCGGAGCTGAAGGGCAAGACGGCCGAGTTCCGGCAGCAGCTCGACAACGGCGCGCCGCTCGACTCGCTCCTCGTGCCGGCCTTCGCCAACTGCCGCGAGGCGAGCCGCCGCGTGCTCGGCATGCGGCACTACGACGTGCAGCTCATCGGCGGCATGACGCTGCACGCGGGCCGCATCGCCGAGATGAAGACGGGCGAGGGCAAGACGCTCGTCGGCACGCTCCCCTGCTACCTCAACGGCCTCGAGGGCAAGGGCGTCCACGTCGTCACCGTCAACGACTACCTCGCGACGCGCGACGCCGAGTGGATGGGCCGCCTCTACGGCTGGCTCGGCCTCTCGACGGGCGTGGTCGTGAACTCGCAGGGCGACGCCGCGAAGAAGCGCGCGTACCGCTGCGACATCACCTACGGCCAGAACAACGAGTTCGGCTTCGACTATCTGCGCGACAACATGAAGTTCAGCATCTTCGACTACGCGCAGCGCGAGCTGAACTTCGCGATCGTCGACGAGGTGGACTCCATCCTCATCGACGAGGCGCGCACGCCGCTCATCATCTCCGGCCCCGGCGAGAGCGCGAGCGACAAGTACGCGCGCATCAACGAGCTCATCCCGCGCCTCCGCAAGGACGAGCACTACACCGTCGACGAGAAGAACCACTCCGCGCAGCTCACGGAGGACGGCATCATCCGCGCGCAGAAGCTCCTGCGTGAGCGCGGCATCTCGCAGGTCGAGAACCTCTTCGACCCGGTGAACCTCGAGTCGCTGCACATCCTCAACCAGTCGTTGCGCGCGCACGCGCTCTACAAGCGCGACCAGCACTACATGGTCACCGACGGCGGCAAGATCGTCATCATCGACGAGTTCACGGGCCGCGCGCTCGCGGGCCGCCGCTGGTCGGACGGGCTGCACCAGGCCGTCGAGGCCAAGGAGCAGGTGCCGATCCAGGACGAGAACCGCACGCTCGCGACGATCTCGTTCCAGAACCTCTTCCGCCTCTACAAGAAGCTCGCCGGCATGACCGGCACGGCCGACACCGAGGCCGGCGAGTTCCACAAGATCTACAACCTCGAAGTCCAGGTCATCCCCACCAACACCGTGATCCTGCGCGAGGACGAGCACGACCTCGTCTACAAGACCGAGCGCGAGAAGTTCGGGGCCGTCGTCGAGGAGATCAAGGATTGCAACGAGCGCGGGCAACCCGTGCTCGTCGGCACCACGAGCGTCGAGAAGTCCGACGCGCTCCACCGCATGCTCGACCGCGCCGGCATCGTGCACAACGTGCTCAACGCGAAGCAGCACGAGCGCGAGGCGTACGTCGTCGCGCAGGCGGGCCGCAAGGGCGCGGTCACGGTCGCGACGAACATGGCCGGTCGCGGCACCGACATCCTCCTCGGCGGCAACGCCGAGATGCTCGCGCGCTACGAGGTCACGAACGACCCGCAGTTCACCGAGGCCGCATACCTCGCGGCAGGCAAGCCCCTCGAGACGTGCGCGGCCGACCTCGAGGCCGCGATCGTCTCGACGATCGAGCGCTACAAGGCGCGCTGCGAAGCGGAAAAGAAGGAAGTCCTCGAGGCCGGTGGCCTCCACATCCTCGGCACCGAGCGCCACGAGTCGCGCCGCATCGACAACCAGCTCCGCGGCCGCGCGGGCCGCCAGGGCGACCCGGGTTCGTCGCGCTTCTTCCTCTCGCTCGAGGACGACCTCATGCGGATCTTCGCGGGGGATCGCATCCAGGGCCTGATGGATCGCCTCGGCATGGAGGAGGGCGTGCCGATCGAGCACCCCTGGGTGACGCGCGCCGTCGAGAACGCGCAGACGAAGGTCGAGGAGCGCAACTTCGACAGCCGCAAGCACCTGCTCGACTACGACGACGTCATGAACCAGCAGCGCAAGAGCGTGTACGCGCTGCGCCGCCAGGTGCTCGAGGGGCAGTACCGCGCGCTCCCGACCGAGGAGCAGGCGAAGAAGGGCGCGCAGCCCACGAAGATCGTCGAGAAGACGGATGAGCGCCTCGCGGAGCTCGTGCGGCAGCCCCTCGAGGAGATGCTCAAACTCTCGCTGGTGCAGCCGCCTCCGGGCGCGCAGCCGGCGGAGGTCGCGCGCGTCCGCGACGTCGTGCTCCAGACGAGCCTCGACGACATCCTCGAGGGCCGGCTCACCAACGGCACGAAGCCGACGCGCATCGCGTGGGACTGGGTCGAGCAGATCGTCTACCGCGAGTTCGGCTACCGCGCGGACCTGCGCAAGTACGCGGACAAGCCGCGCGAGGCGCTCGCGCACCTGCGCGAAGAGGTGCCGTTCTCGCTCACCGAGCAGCGGGAGCGGCTGCTCGACCTCGTCGACGAGCTCGTCGGGACGCTCGTGCAGCGCGCCTGCCCGCCCGGGCGCCACTACGAGGACTGGGACCTCGCAGGCCTGCAGCGCGCGTACGCCGAGCAGTTCGGGATCACGGTCGCCGGGCTCGAGACGACCCACGACGCCGAAGCGCTCGCCGAGCGTCTCTACCGCGACGCCGAGGCCGTGCTGAAGAAGCGCGAGCAGGAGACGGGGCCGCTCCTCTACTTGCGGATCTTCCGCAACTTCTACCTGCAGGAGATCGACCGCCAGTGGATCGATCACCTGCAGAACATGGAGTCGCTGCGGGATGGTATCGGGCTGCGCGGCTACGGCCAGCGCGACCCGAAGAAGGAATACAAGAAGGAGGGCTTCGACCTCTTCCTCGCGATGATGGAGAGCGTGAAGACCGCCGTCTCGGGCAACATGTTCAAGTTCCAGCTGCAGCGCGAGGACGACATCGCGCGCATCGAGGAGGCGCGGCGACGCGCGATCGAGGCGCAGCAGAAGGCGATCCGCGCGACGCACGTCGAGGCCGCGACGGCCGGCGGAGAAGCGGGCGACGACCCGAACGCGCAGGGGGTGTCGCGCGTCTCGGGCGCTCCGTCCGCGGCGGCGCGGGCAGCAGCCGCCGCGCGCATGATGCAGGCCGCGCGCGGCGCGAGCGTGCCGCCGGGCGCGGGCGCTGCGGCGCAGCGCGGCGCGAGCGTGCCGCCGGGCGCTGCGGCGCAGCGCGGCGCGAGCGTGCCTCCGGGCGCGCAGGCGGCGCGTGGGGCGAGCGTGCCTCCGGGCGCGCCGGTGGCCGCGCAGGCGGGCGCGGCGCAGCAGGGGCTGCCTCCCGCGAAGATCGAGACGATGCGGCGCGAGCGGCCGAAGGTCGGGCGCAACGACCCGTGTTGGTGCGGCAGCGGCAAGAAGTACAAGCAGTGCCACCTCCGCGAGGATCAGGCCGCCGAACAGGCGGGGGGAGCCCCGCGCGAATGAGCCGCGCGAAGACGCCGCCGCGCCCCGTGCTCGACGAATTGCTGGCCCCGGGGCCTGCGCCCGCGCCCGTGGCGGGCTTCCGCTGGGCGTCCCTCGCCGCGGGCATCAAGAAGCGTGGCGGCCTCGACCTCGCGCTGCTCGTCGCCGATCGCCCCGTCCCGACGGCCGCCGTGTTCACGCGGAGCCTCGTGAAGGCCGCGCCCGTCCTGCTCGCGGAAGAGCGCGTCGCCGCAGGGCTCGCGCAGGCGGTGCTCGTCAACGCGGGCTGCGCGAACGCGGCGACGGGCAAGCCGGGGCTCGCCGCCGCGCGCACCTCGACGGCCGCCGTCGCCGCCGCGCTCGGCGTGGACCCCGCGCTCGTGCTGCCGATGTCGACGGGCGTCATCGGCGTCCTGCTCCCCGCGGAGAAGCTCGTCGCGCACGCCGCGCCGCTCGTCGCGGCCGCGACGCCGGACGGTCTCGAGGGCTTCTCGCGCGCGATCATGACCACCGACCGCGGTCCGAAGCGCGCCGAGGCCGAGGCCCGGATCGGCGGCAAGCGCGTGCGCGTCGTGGGCGTCGCGAAGGGGGCGGGGATGATCCACCCCGACATGGCGACCACGCTCGCGTGCGTCGTCACCGACGCGCGGGTGTCGGCGACCCTGCTGCGGCGCGCGCTCCGCACGGCGACCGACGCGACCTTCAACGCGCTCACCGTCGATGGCGACACGAGCACCAACGACACCATCGTCGCGATGGCGTCGGGGGCCGCGGGGAACGCGCCGCCGCGCGCTGGGGACGCGGGCGAGCGCGCGCTCGTCGCGGCGCTCACGCAGGTGCTCGGTGCGCTCGGGCGGCTCATCGTCGCGGACGGCGAGGGGGCCGAGCACCTCGTCACCGTGCGCGTCGAGGGCGCGCCGAGCGCCGCGGGCGCGTCGGCCGTCGCGCGGGCGATCGCGACGAGCAACCTCGTGAAGACGGCGCTGTATGGCAAGGATCCGAATTGGGGCCGTGTGCTCGCGGCCGCCGGGCGCGCGGGCGTGCCCTTCGATCCGGCGCGCGCAACCCTCGACGTCGGCGACGTGCGGCTCGTCGCGCGTGGGCTCGCGGTGGGCGGCGACACGGACGCGCGGGCCCACGCGGTGATGCTGCGCCCCGAGTACACGATCACGCTGCGGCTCGGGGCGGGCCGCGCCGCGGCCTCGTACCTCACGTGCGATCTCGGCCCCGAGTACGTCCGCATCAACGCCGACTACCGCTCCTGATGGCGCCGCGTCGTCGGGGCTCTCGCACGGCGGGCGTGGCGGTTCGCCTGCGCAGCGTCGCGCGCGGGGCACCCGGCGTGCCCACCGACCTCTCGGGTTGACCGAGGGCGCACGCGTCGACGGCGCACGCGGCGGGGGTGTCTGGCTGCGGGTGCGGTTTCCGCTATCCTTCCGGACTCTCCTGCGGGTCCGCCCCGGCGGGTCGCGATGCCTGAGGCAGCGCGGCCTCGCAGGGCTTGCTCGCCCCCTCCGACGCGCGCCGCCTACGCACCACCTGATCGTGACCCACCCACCGCCGCCCCGCGCGCCCTACAAGTTGGCGCTGCTGCTGTCGCACCCGATCCAGTATCACGCGCCACTCCTCGCGCGGCTGGCTGCGCGGCCGGAGGTCGATCCGACGGTGTTCTTCATGTCCGACCTGGGCTTGAAGCCCTCGTACGTGCAGGGCTACGGCGAGACGATCCAGTGGGACCGCCCCCTGCTGGAGGGCTACCGCTCCGTCTTCCTTCGGAACCGTTCGCCGAAGCCGGACGCGGGGAGCCCCTTCTCGAAGATCCACCCCGGGTTCCTTCGCGAGCTTCGCCGGGGGCGTTTCGATGCCCTCTTCTTGCACGGGTACGCGTCGGCGACCGAGTGGCTCGCGTTCGCGGCGGCGCGGGCGATGGGGCTGCCCGTCCTCTTCCACGGTGACGTCGTCGTCGACTCGCCGAAGCTCCTCACCGAGTCGCAGCTCGCGCGCGACACGTTCCGCAAGCGTTGGTGCGGGGGGATCGACGCCGCCCTCGCCATGAGCTCCCGGGCCCGGGAGTTCTACGCGCACTACGGTGTGCCCCCGGAGAAGGTCTTCTGGGTCCCGCTGTGCGTCGACAACGAGTACTTCATGGCGCGCGCGGCGGAGTTGCGGCCGCGGCGTGACGAACTTCGACGCGAGCTCGGCCTCGACCCGTCGCGCCCCGTCATCCTCTTCGTGGCGCACATGCGCGAGAAGAAGCGGCCGATGGACCTCGTCCTCGCGCACGAGCGCATGAAGGTGCCCGCGTCGCTCGTGCTCGTCGGAGGCGGACCGCTGTTCGAGGAGGTCCGCGCGTACTGCGCCTCGCGCGGCCTCGCCCACGTCTTCCCCGTCGGTGCGAAGAACCAGACGGAACTGCCGCGCTACTACGCGGCCGCCGACGCGTTCGCGCTCGTGTCGGGCCCGGGGGAGGTCACGCCCCTCGTCATCCACGAGGCGATGTGTTTCTCGCTCCCGCTGGTGTTGTCCGACGCCATCCCCTCCACGATCGACTTCCTCCGGCCCGGCGAGAACGGCGCCACGTTCCCCTGGGGCAACGTCGACCGCATCGCGGAGACGCTCGACGGCGTGCTCGCCGACGAGCCCCGGCGGATCGCGATGGGGCAGGCCTCGCGCGCGATCATCGCGGGCTGGACCTACGACGCCGCCGTCGACGGGATCGTCGCCGGCCTGCGCTCCGTCGTGAAGCGATGACGGGCGCCGGAAGCAGAGGGGCGGCGGCCGTCCTCGGGCGCGTGTTCGCCCTCCCGCAGCGCGTCGGGCGGGCCCTGCCGCGTCCCTTGAAGGCGGCGCTGACCTCCGGGATCTGCCATCCCGCCGTGGGACGCGCGATCGGCGCGGCGTTCGCGCAACGCATCCCCTGTCGTGGTATCCCCATCTCCACCGCCGACGCGAGCGTCACGGACCGCACGCGCGCGCAGCTCTTCTGGGGCATGTACGAGAGCGCGGAGATCCGCTCGGTGCGCCGGCACCTCGACCCGCGGCTCGACCTCGTCGAGCTCGGGAGCAGCATCGGCGTCGTGTCGTGCCACGCGAGTCGGCGCCTGCAGCCCGACCGGCGCATCGTCTGCGTGGAGGCCAACCCGCGGCTGATCCCGCTCCTCTCGGCCAATCTGCGCGCCAACGCGCCCGGGCGGTCCGTGTCGGTCGTCCAGGGCGCGATCGACTACACGGCGACGACGGGAGAGGTCTCCTTGGAGTTTGGCGCGGACTCGACCGGATCGCGTGTCGTGGCCGGGCCCACGCGGGCGGCGACCCGCGTCCGCACGACGACCTTGTCCGAGCTGGTCCGCGACCAGCACCTCGGCGAGTTCGCGCTCATCGCCGACATCGAGGGCGCCGAAGCGGGCATCTTCCTCGACGATCCGGGGGCGCTCACGGGATGCAAGCAGATCATCGCGGAGCTGCATGCGACGCAGCACCGTGGGATCTCCTACAGCCCGGAAGACCTCGCAGGGATCCTCGTGGCGCGGGGCTATCGCATCCTCGGTCGCGACGGCGGGGTCTGGTCGTTCGCGGCTCCGGCGGCCTGACGGGACCCGCATCCCCGCGCGGTCCGCGGGCGCGCATCCGTGGCGTTGTTCCGGCGCCGTGGGCGTGACGTGGGCTGCGGCGCGGGCGGGGCTTCCCCCGCGATGTCGGGCCTGACCCGCGCGTGCACCGGCGCCGACGCATGCGCGCCAATGCAGCCGCGCGGAGTCGGAGTAGACTCGCGGCGTGCTGAGGACGGCTGGCAGGATCCTCGCGGCGGCGACCGGGCGCGAACCCTCGGGGACCGAGGCCGTGCTCCGCGGCTGGCTCCGCGTCCACGAGCACCGCGGGCCCGCCGCGCGCATCGGCCGGCGGGTCGAGCTGGTGGGGCCGCGTGATCGCTTCGTGTTCGGCGAAGGGGTCGCGCTCCACGGGAACGCCTACCTGAACGCGAACGGCGCGGCCGGATCGATCCGGATCGGGGCCGGCTCGCACGTGGATCAGTTCTGCGTCTTGTACGGGCAGGGCGGTCTCGCGATCGGCGCGCGCTGCGCGATCGCGGCGGGCGTGATCGTCTACACGCAGACGAACCAGTTCGACGCGGCGCCGCTCGCGCCGATCGTCGAGCAGCCCGTCCGCTACGCGCCCGTCGGCATCGGAGACGACGTGTGGATCGGCGCGCGCGCGGTGATCCTGCCGGGCGTGACGATCGGTGACCATGCCGTGATCGCTGCGGGCGCCGTCGTGCGCGAGGACGTACCCGCGTGGACGATCGTCGCCGGTGTCCCGGCGCGCGTGATCGGGGATCGCCGCGAGCGCAGCGGGCCGCACGCGGCCGGGACGCGCACGGGCTGAGGGAGAACGCCCCTCGACCGTGCCGAGGGCTGCGGGCGCACGGCGTGCAACCCCACGCGAACCCGTCTCGAACTGGCCGCCGTGCGCGGGGGCTGGCTACCCTGCCGGTGTGCGCGTCGCGCTCGTCGGTACGCTGATCGCGCTCCTGCTCGCTGCGCCGGGGCGCGCGTCGGCGTGGGAGCCGCGGTGCGCCGTCGAGGAGCCGCTCGGCGAGGCCGCGGCCGCGCTGCTGCTCGCGGGGGCGCCGCTCGACGCCGCCTCGCTGGCGCGGGCTGCGCGCGAGGCGGGGTCGGATCTGCCCGTCCTGCATGCGGTCGTGCTCGGACTCGACGACGAGGCGCGCGGGCAGGCGTGGCTCGCCGCGCTCGCCGCGCGGTCCGATGCGCCGCTCGCCTGCGGACACGCGCGCGACGCGGGACGGGTGCTGCTGCTCGCGAGCCCGCGGGGCGGCGCGCTGGCGCTCGCGGAGGGCGCGCTGTTGTCCGTCGCGCTCGCGCCGGACTTTCATGCGCCGCGCCTCGTGGTGCTCGACGCGGCGGGCGTGCTCCACGGCGTGCCGCTCGGCGCGGACGAGACCTCGGCCGAGCTGCCCGCGGACGCCGCGCGGCCGCTGCGGGTGCAGCTCGTCGCGACGGGGCCGCAAGGGCCGCGGCCGGTGGCCGAGCGCCTCGTGACCGACGCGCCGCTCGACGTGGCCGCGCGCGAACGGCTCGCGGCCGCGGGCGTGCGGGTCGCGTCCGCGCCTGCGCGCGATTCGCCTGCGTCGTCCGCGTCGTCCGCGTCGCTCGTCTCGACTGTGTCGTCCGCGACGCGGGCCTCCTCGACCGCGGACGTCGCGGCCCGTCTCGCCGAGGCGCGTCGGAAGGCAGGGCTGCCCGCCCTGCGCCCGCACCGGCTCCTCGCGCGGGCCGCGCTCGCGCACGCGCGGGCCGTCTGTGCGAGCGGGCGCGTCGCGCATCAGCTCGAGCCGGGCGCTTCGCCGGAGGCGCGCCTCGCCGCGCTCGGGGTGCGTGCGCGCCTCGTCGGTGAGGCGATTGGGCGGGCCGTCGATCTCGACGCGGCGTGGGCCGCGCTCTTCGCGAGCCCCTCGCACCGCGAGGCGCTCCTCGAGCCGCGCTTCACCGACGCGGGCGCGGCCACGGCGCTCGACGCGCGCGGGCGCGTCTGCGTGGCCGTCGCGCTCGCGGGCTGGCCGCGGCTCGTGCCGCCACCACGCGTGTCGCGGCGTCCTCCGGGCCGCGCGCGCTGAAGCGCGACCGCGCCGCCGTCAGGGGGACGGCGTGGCGCCCGGCGCGGGCTCCTCGCGGCCGCCTCCCGACGCGACGACGAGCAGGTGCGCGACCGCGAGCGCGGCGATGGGGGCGAGCAGCGGCGCGGCGATCGCGCCCATCGCGGCGCCGACCTGCCAGCCCTGTGTCGGACCGCCGCCATCGGCCGGGAAGACCTGCGCGGCGTGCGCGGCGCTCTCGTAGCAGGCGAGCCACACGAGCAGGCTCGTCGCCCAGATGCCGCAGCCGCCAGTGCTGTCCTGCTTCATGAAGCCGAGCAGCGCGAGCAGCAGCACAGGCGCCAGCGCACCCCCGAGGAGCGCCGGGAGCCAGGACTGCCAGTCGGCCCCGATCACGCCGAGTCGCTGCAATCCGCCGGAGAGCGCCAGCCACACGAAGCCCTGCACGACGCCGACCGCGACGAGCGCGCGCGCGAGCCGTGACGCGCGGTACTCGGCGCGGAAATAGAGGGCGCCCGCGAGCCCGCTTGCGGTGAGCGCGAGCAGCCCACCGTGCGGCACCCCACCGTGTGGCGCGGCGAGCACGGTGGCCGAGACCTGCGCGGGCGCGGCGACCGCGAGCAGCGCGAACGCGCGGCGCCGGTAGTCGAGCGGCGCGACGCCGATCGCCGCGATGAGCGCGAGGGCGGCGGCGACGGTGAGCGCTCCGGCGTCGAGGCCCCCGACGAGCGCGGCCGTCGCGGCGCCGGCGGCGCCGAGGGTGATCGCCGTGACGCGGATCGTGTGGCGGCCAGGCGCGTTGGGCGCGAGGTCGGCGCGCAACGATTCGGAGGCGAGCACGGGCGGTCGCCGGGGCTCGACGGGGACCGGCGTCGCGCGGGGCCGGACAGGGGGCGGTTCGCTCCGCGTCGCCACCGACGCGGGGGGCTGCGCGTCCTGCGCGTGCGGCGGCTCGCCCGTGCCCGTGCGCGAGGCCTCGGCCGGAAGCACGCGCAGCGCGCCCGCCCCGCCCACCGTGTCCCCAGCGTCGTGGCTCGCGCGTTCTGCAGCGTCGCGTTGGGGACGCTCTGCGGCGTCGTGGCTCGTGCGTTCTGCGGCGTCGTGGTTCGCGCGTTCTGCGGCGTCGTCGTGAGCGGCTCCCTCGCGCCGCGCGTCGCGGGGGGGCGGAGGCGTGCTGCGCAGCGGGACGATCTTCGCGCCCTCGCCGCCGCCGCGCGCCCATTCGACGCTCTCACGCCGCTGCGCACCCGTGCGCTCCTGCGCGAAGGGGGCCGACTTCGGCTCGAGCGCCGTGGCGACCGCGAGCGCCTGGGCGGGGGCGACAGGCGCGTCGTGTCCCCGCGCGTCGTCGCCCGCGCCGTGCGGCCCCGCGATCTCGGCGTAGTCCGCGACGGCGCGGAGCGCGCGCGCTTGTCCGGGCGCGTCCGCCGCGAGGGCTGTCTGGCCATGCGCGGGGCGGCCGTGCATGGGGCGGCCGAGCACTGCGCGCGGCGGGTCGCTCGCACGCACGGGGTGCGCGGCGCGGAGGGCGCCCGGACGCGTCGACGGGGGACCGCACTCGGGGCAGCACGGCTCGTCCTCGGGGACCACCCGCGCACATCGTTCGCAGCGCTGCATCGGTCGGTGCTTCCCCGTGGCCTCGCAGCGTAGGGGCCGCGAGCATAGCCCCGGCGCCGCCGTCGCGTGCTGCCCCGACGTCGATTGGTAGCGCGGTGTGTGGGATCGTGGGTGCTTGCCTCGCGCGGCGGCGCCCGTCTAACATCCCGGCGCACGATGCACACCTGCCGCGAGCTGCGCGCGCTCGCCGACCAGCGACTCTTTGCGGCCGACTACCCGGGGGCGCTGCACGGCTACGCGGCGCTCGTCGCCTTGCAGCCGCAGGACCTCGACGCCCGCCTCCGCGTGGCCGACACGCTGCTCGCGCTCGGCGAGGCGCAGCGCGCCGCCGTCGTCTACACCGCCCTCGCGCGGCACGCGGCGAACGGCGGCTACCCGCTCCGCGCGCTCGTCGCGCTGCGGGTGCTCGTCGCGCTCGAGCCGCAACTCGGTGCGCTGCTCGGCCCCGTCGCGCAGCTCTACGCGCTCGGCT
The DNA here is from genome assembly GCA_964202905.1 of Polyangiales bacterium. GTDB lineage: Bacteria > Myxococcota_A > Polyangia > Polyangiales > JADJQN01 > CAIUAC01. Next base: position 37,211 of record CAXNJO010000005.1, on the reverse strand, counting down.
CGCCGCGCCTCGGTCGTGCGGTGCGGCTCTCGCCCGGCGACCCCGACGCGCCGCTGCCGCCGACGCTCTCGCTCACCGACGTGCCGCCGCTGCCGGCGCTCGTCGCGTACGCGGAGAAGATCGCCGCGAACCTCGAGCCGATCGGCGCCTACCCCGAGTTCCTCCCGGCGATCCCGCTCTTCAGCGAGCTGCCGGCCGACGCCTTCGCCGCCGTGCTCGCGGCCCTCAAGCTCGTGCGGACGCGGCCGGGCGACACGGTGCTCGCGGAGGGCGAGCCGGGGCAGTCGTTCTACGTGCTGGCGCGCGGCACCGTGCGCGTCACGAAGAAGGACATCGCCGGCGGGACCGTGCCGCTCGCGACGCTGCACGACGGCGCGATCTTCGGCGAGATGGCGCTCGTCAGCGCGTCGCCGCGCTCGGCCACGGTCACCGCCGAGACCGACTGCGACCTGCTCGAGTTCGACCGCGAGGCGCTCGCGGGGGTCGCGCGCGAAGCGGGGACGATCGCGCGGGCGCTCGACAAGTTCACGCGGGAGCGGCTCCTCAACAACCTCCTCGCGACCTCGGCGCTCTTCCGGCCGCTCGACCGCAAGCAGCGCCTCGACCTCGTCCGCCGCTTCACCGCGCACGACGTCGAGCAGGGCGTGGAGCTCATCCGCGAGGGCCAGCCGGGGCGCGGCCTGTTCGCGCTGCTCTCCGGGGAGCTCGACGTCTCGAAGCTCGATGGCGGCGACCGCGTGCTCCTCGCGACCCTGCATCCCGGCGAGGTCTTCGGCGAGATCAGCCTGCTGAACGACAGCCCGACCACCGCGACCGTCACGGCGGCGCGCGCGTCGACGGTGCTCTTTCTCGGGAGCGAGATCTTCCAGCGTCTGCTCGAGGTCGTCCCCGAGATCCGCGCCTACATCGAGTCGCTCAGCGAAGAGCGCATGATGGACACGCGCATCGTGCTCGAGTCGAGCCGCTCGGAGATGGACGTCGACCTCGACGAGAGCGACCTGATCCTCATCTGACGTCGCCCGCCCGCGCGGGCGCGACAGAGATGTCAGGGCCGGAGGCGCCACCATCGACGCGCGGGCGCGCCGCGCGCGCGGACCAGGACGCGCCCTTCGCCCTGTGAAATGGGGCATTTCGTCATCTCTGGCGGCCGCGCGCGGGGCGTGCGCGGGGCGTGGCACCGAGGTTGCTAAGTACGGCGGTGCGCGGATCGATGCCGCGCGACTTCGCTTGCTTGCTTGGCCTCGCTTCCCTTTTTCTTCCTTCGCTCTGCTTCTGCTCCCTCTGCTCCGCTGGCCTGACGCGTCGACGTCGCCCACCGGGATGGTTCGCTCTGCGCTCGCTTCGTGTCGCGCCCCTCCGCCCGGCCTCGCGCACCGCTTCGCTGGGCTTGCTCGTCGTTGGCTTCGCTGGGCTCGTTTGCATCGCTCGTCGGCGCATCGCTCGCCTCTCGCGTCGGAGCACCGCGCGCTTCGCCTCCGCCCGCTCCCGGTCGCGCGCATCGCGGGTCTTCGCCCGCGCCGTTCGCGCCCGCTCGGCCTGCTCCGTCGTCCCGGCCCCGCACCTGCGAGGTCGGGACGACGCTTCTCCGTCGCGTCGGCGGCGGTTCCGCGGGCCCCGCGGTGGCGCTGCTGCGGCCGCGCGCGCGCTTCTTCGCTTGCTCGCGCGTGGCCTGCGCGATGTATCCTCGCGCCCATGTCCCGCCTCGCGCTGCGCGCCCCGCTCGGTCTCTCGTCCTTGCCCGCCGCGGTCCTGCTCGCCGTGGCCCTGCTCGGGGGATGTGCCTCGCTGCGCGATGACCTCGGGCACGCGGAGACGGCGTTCGACGCGGCCCGCTACGACGAGTCCGACGTCTGGCTGCGCGACCTCGAGGCGCACGCGACCGACATGGACGTCGAGCAGCGCGGGCGGTTCTTCTACCTGCGCGGGATGACGGCCTACCGCCTCGGCCACCGGGCGGACGCGTTGCACTACCTCGCCCTCGCGCGCGAGGTGAGCGGACCGCGCAACATGGGGCTTCGTCCCGAGTGGGCGATCGCGATGACGCGCGCGCTCGCCGACCTCGCGCCCGAAGGCGCCGGCGGCGAGGCGTCCCACGAGCGCGAGGCGACGAGCGGCGGCGAGCCGCGCCCCGACGTCACGCCCTGAGGCCGCGCGCGGCCGTCGGGTGCGCATGCGTCCGCTGCGCCGCGCCCCGCGCGTCCGCGAGAATAGAACCCGCGCGGCTCGTGTCCGAGCGGCCGTCCGTTTCGACAAGGAGAGACCATGAACGCCCGCTCGTCGGTCCGCGCGCTCGTCCGCCCCCGCCCCATGTCCCGCTCCGCGGTGCGCGGGCTCGCGGCCCGTCTCGTCGCCTTCGCCGCGCTCGCGGCCGTGACGTGCGTGGCGGTCGCGTTGCGGGGCGAGGCGCAGCAGGCGCCCACGGCCGCGCAGGTCGCGGCCCGCGTGCAGCGCTTCTACGATCAGGTGCCCGTCGTCCGGATGCGCTTCTTCCAGACCTATTACGTGAAGCTGCACCAGCGCTACGAGCGCTCGAGCGGGCTCGTCACCTTCAAGAAGCCCGGCAAGATGCTCTGGCGCTACGACGCGCCGAACCGGAAGATCCTCGCCTCGGACGGCACGCGCATCCAGCTCTACGAGCCGGGCGCGGAGGGCGAGAGCGGGCAGGTGGTCGAGACGGCGGTCGCCGACAGCGAGCTCCCGCAGGCGCTCTCCTTCCTGACCGGACGCGGACGCCTCGAGGCGCAGTATGCCTTCCGCCTCGTCGACCCGCGGACGCAGGGCTTCGCCGTCCCGGGCGGGCAGGTGCTCGAGCTGCGCCCGCGCCGCGTGAACCCCAACTACGAGCGCCTGCTGCTCTACGTGACGAACGGGAGCATGGTCGTCCGCGTGCTCATCATCGGCCACGACGGCAACCGAAATCGCTTTGATTTCAGCCAGATCGCGGTGAGTGGCGTGAACGCGCCGGATGCTGACTTCAACTGGCGTCCGCCCGCGGGGACGCGCCGCGTGAACCCGGGGCGCTGAGGCGGCGCCGCGCGCGATCAGGTGTCCCGCACGAGCGCGTCGAGGTGCGGGGCGAGCGCGCTCCACGTGAGCTGCGCGGCGGTCTTCCGACCCGCGCGCGCGAGGCGGCGGCGCAGCGGCGGGTCGTCGCGCAGGCGGGCGAGCGCGGCGGCGAGGGCGGTCGGATCGCCGGCCGGGACGAGCAGGCCGTTGCGCGCGTGGTTGACGAGCGCCCCGACGCCGCCGACCTCGGTCGCGACGACGGGCAGCCCCGCGGCCATCGCCTCGATGAGCGCGGTGGGCGTACCCTCCGTGCGGCCGGAGCCGAGCACGCGCGAGGCGAGCACGAACGCGTCGCTCGCGGCGTAGAGCGCGTCCCGCGCGTCTCCCGTGACCAGCCCGAGCAGGCGCACGTCGCCGCCGCGCCGCCCTGCGAGCCGCGCGAGTGCCTCGCGCTCGGGGCCGTCGCCCGCGACGAGGAGCGTCGTGTCGGCGAGCATGGACGTGGCGCGGATCGCGTCGTCGACGCCCTTCACGGGGACGAGGCGGCCGAGCGAGAGCGCGGTGAAGCGGTCGAGGTCGAGCGCGCGGCGCAGCGCGCGGCGCGGCGTCGCGGGGCGCGCGGGCGGGTCGATGCCCATCGGCGAGACGTGACAGCGCGTCGCCGCGGCGGCGCGCGGGACCGGCGCGAGCAGCCCGAGGAACGTGTCGCGCAGGGCGGGGGAGGCGAAGAGCAGCGCGTGCGCGCCCTCGGCGATGCGCTGCGCGAGCCGGTCGCGGAGCGGCAGGCGCGCGAGGAGGTGCACGTCGGCCGAGTGCAGCACCGCGAGGTGGCCGCGGCCTCCGCGCACGGCGCCGGCGACGAGCGCGCACGGCAGCGCCCAGTGGCTGACGAGCGCGTCCCAGCGCGGCGCGGCGAGGGTGGCCGCGCGGAGCAGGGCGAAGGTGAAGGGCGCGAGGCCGAGCCACGCGCGCGGGTCGCGCTGCAGGTTGTCCGGGACGCCCGCGCCGTAGAAGGTCTGCTCGAGCGCGCGCGGCCGCAGGTAGGGCACCCAACGCACCGTGACGCCGGGCCAGTCCGGGGGCGCTGCGTCCGCGCCCGGGCCGGGCTCAGCGGGCTCCGGCGCGAGCACCTCGACCGTGTGGCCGCACGCGACGAGCGCGCGCGCGGAGCCGAGCACGAACGCGCCTGCGATGTCGTCGCGCGTGCGCGGAAAGCTCGTCGTCAGCAGGCCGATGCGCACGCCGCCGCGCCCTAGCCGCGGTGCTCGCGCGGCGGGAGCGGCGCGAGCGGCGCGCCCTCGCCGACGCGGCGCTCGGTCGAGAAGGTCGCCGCGCCGCGGCCCGATCGGAGGAGCGGGCGCAGGCGCCGCGCGACGACGCGCGCGAGCACGAACGGCACGACGAAGAGCGCGTGCCGCAGGCCGATGCCGCTCGTCTCGTCGGCGTAGACGGGCCGCACCGTCACGTCGCGCACGCGCAGGCCCGCGGCGGCGGCGCGCCCGAGCAGGTCGTTGGGATAGCCGTAGCGCGGCCAGAGCGCGCCGAGCGCGAGGCGATCGGCGGCGTCGCGCGAGAGCGCCGTGTAGCCGCACTGCGCATCGCGGACGGGCAACCCCGTCGCGAGCCGCGTGAGCGCGCTCAGCGCGTGGTTGCCGACGAAGCGCGCGAGCGGCATCGCGGCGTGCGCGCGCGGGTGCGAGAGGCGATCGCCCTTCGCGTAGTCGGCCTCGCCGCGCAGCACCGGCGCGAGCAGCGCGGGGAGGTCGGCCGGGTCCATCTGCGCGTCGCCCGCCATCACGACGGCGACCTCGGCGCCCGCGCGGAAGGCGGCGCGATAGCCGCTCGCGATGGCCGCGCCGACGCCGCGGTTCGCCGGGTGCGCGACCACGACGACGCGCGGATCGCCGACGCCGAAGGCCTGCGCGGCGGTGTCGTCGCGGCTGCCGTCGTCGACCACGACGACGACGTCGACGAACCCCGGGACGCGCCCGAGCGTGCGGGCGATGAGACGCGCCTCGTTGTACGCCGGCACCACGACCGCGACGCGTGCGCCCTCGAACATCGGCGGGAGGCCTATCACGGCGCCCCGCGGCGGCGCCACCGGGCCGTCACGCGCCCGTCGCGCGCGCTGGCACGAAAGGCGCTGTTCGTCGCGCCCGCCTCGGGATAGCCTCGGCGCGGAGGCTCCAGCGCGGGGCGACGGGAGACGACGATGCGAACGAATCCTTGGATGCGCGTGGGGACACTGGTCGCCATCACCGCCCTCGTGGGCTGCGCGGCGGAGCCGCCCGCCGAAGAGCCGCGTGGCTCGTGGGTCGAGGTGCGCACGGCCGAGTTCGAGCCCCGCGCGCTCGTCGTCGCCGGCGAGCCGTCGATCACCGCGGTCGAGGTGCGTCCGGACCGGCTCCTCCTCACGCTGAGCGGACCGCTGTCGAAGCCGATCCCCGCGGGCACGGGCGTCGCGGGGGGCGAGGGGCGCGGCGGCTATCTCCGGCGCGTCGTGTCCTCGTCGACGCTCCCGGACGGGCGCCTCGAGCTGCTCACCGAGCAGGGCGAGCTCGGTGACCTCTTCGGTGACCTCGACATCGTCGTGCACTACCGCCCCGTGATGAGCGGGCCGATGGGCGCGCGCACCACGCTGAGCGACGCCGTCGCGGGCGCGAGCGCGGCGCTCTCGAGCTGCGAGGACGCGTCCCCCTGCGAGATCGCGTCCGGCTCGGTGGAGCTCTTCGGGGGCGCGGGCTCGTGCTCGGGGTCCGTGACGGGCGGCGTCTCGCTCGAGCCGTACGTCGACACGCGCTTCGACATCGACTTCCCGGTCAAGGTGCGCACGAGATTCGGCTTCCCGACGGGCATCGAGCGCGCGGGCATCGAGGCCTCGGGCGAGCTCTCCGCGGGCGTGCAGCTGCGCGCGAGCGCGGCGGCCGAGGGCTCGTGCGACGTCGACATCGCGGCGGCGCTCGGGGGCGGCGAAGCGCCCGAGTACAAACTCGCGCGGGTCACGTTCTCGGTCGGGCCGGTGCCGGTGTGGATCGACATCCTCGCGACGCCCATCGCGACCGGCGCGGTGAGCGTGGCGCTCGACGCGGGCGAGGTCACCGCGAACGCGGGCGTGACGCTCGGCGCGACGGCGCGCGTGATGTACGAGGACGGGCGCTGGGACACCGGCTTCGAGCCGACGGCCGACGGCGAGGTCTCCCTCACCACGACGCGCGCGGGCGGCGTCCAGGCGGACGCGGAGGTCCGCGTCGGCGCGCGGATCACCACCTCGCTCTACGGCCTTGGCGGCCCGTACGCCGCCCTCACCGCGGGCCTCCAGGGCAGCTTCAGCGCCGATGTGATGTGCAACTGGGAGGCGACCCTCACCGGCGATCTGCAGGCGGAGTTCGGCGTCAGCCCCGTCTCGCTGCCGCTGATCGGCGAGGTCTGGAGCGGCACGTCGCTCGACCCGATCACGATCGTGAGCGCGGAGCTCGCGAGCGCAGGCGGTCGCCTCGCGGCCTGCGGCGCGACGCCCGTCTCTTGCACGGCGACCTCGCCGCGCTGCGACGACATGGTCTTCGCGGCGAGCGTCTGCGAAGGCGAGCGCGGCTGGCAGTTCTGCGCCGGGCCCGCGCCCGCCGGCAGCATCTACGTGCAGAACTGCACGTGCACCGCGTCGGGCTGGGCGGACTGCTCGGCCTGCATGACGATCCCCGCCCCGTGAACGCAGCGGCCCGTGCGCGCGGCGCGGGCCCCGCAGGAAGCCTCTCAGCGTGCAGCAGCGCACCGCCCTCTTCGCCGGTCTCGGCAGCATGCTCGTCGGCGCCGTCTGCCTGCTTCTCTACATGCAGCGCTTCGAGCGCGAGGCGTCGGGCGGCGCGCTGATCCCGCTCGTCGCCGCGCGGCAGGAGCTCCCGCTCGGCACCGAGCTCACCGAGGCGATGCTCGTCGTGCGCGAGGTGCCGGAGCGCTACGTCGAGGGGCGGCACGTGCAAGCCCGCGATTTGCAAAGGATTCTCGGCATCCCGGTCACGAGCGAGATCCACGCCGGAGAGTCCGTGCTCTGGACCGACCTCGCGAACAGCGAGCAGCGCCGCGATCTCTCGTCGCTCGTGCGGCCCGGGATGCGCGCGGTGACGATCCCCGCCGACCCGCGCTCCACGTTCGGCGGGCTGCTGCGGCCGGGTGACCGCGTGGACGTGCTGCTCACCGCCGAGCGCGGGGACCAGCAGGTCACGACGACCATCCTGCAGAACGTGCTCGTGCTCGCGACGGGGCGCGACACGGGCGGCGGGCGGCGCGAGGAGGCGGAGCTGCGCGCGAGCCAGGTGACGCTCGGCGTGACGCTCGACCAGGGACAGACGCTCGCGACCGCGGACGCCGAGGGCACGCTGACGCTGGTGCTGCGGCACCCGGGCGACATCACGCTCGTCGAAGGCCTGCCCGCCCGCACCACGAGCGACGTGCTGCGCAGGCCGACGCCCGCGGCCGCCCCGGGCCCGTCGGGATCCGCGCCGGGAGCGCCCGTCGAGGGAGCGCGCTGAGGTGGGCGCGGCGACCCTCGTGCTCCGATGGGCCGGCGTCGTGCTGCTGCTCGGCGGGCTCGGCGTCGCGGCCGGCGCGGGCGCGGCGGACGAGCAGGGCTGGCCGCGGCGGCTGTTGGCGCGCTACGCAGCGCACCTCGACCGCGGGCTCCGCGCGGTGCGCGCGCGCACGACGGGGGCCACGCTCGCGCGGCTCGAGGCCACGGCCGTCGGGGCGCTGCTCGTCGGCGCGGTGGTGTTCGACGCGGGCGCGCTCGCGCTGGTCGCGCCGTTCGTCGTCGGGGTGCCGCTGCTCGCGCTCGAGGATGCGTGGCGCAAGCGCGTCGCGCGCTGCGAGGAGCAGCTCTCCGGCTGGCTCGTGATGCTCGGCAACGCGATCCACGCGACGCCTTCGCTCGGCGAGGGGATCGCCTCGAGCGCGGAACTCGTCGGCGGGTCGCTCGGCGAGGAGCTCGACATCGTCGTGAAGGAGACGCGCCTCGGCACCTCGCTCGACGAGGCGCTGCTCGCCTTCGCGCGGCGTCTCGACAGCCACCTCGTCTCGGGCGCCGTCGCCGCGCTGGTGATCGCGCGGCAGACGGGCGGCGAGCTCGGGCCCGTGCTCGCGGAGACGGCCTCCTCGCTCCGCGAGTTGCAGCGCCTCGAGGGCGTGCTCCGCGCGAAGACGGCCGAGGCGCGCGCGCAGGCCTACGTGATGCTCGCGATCCCCTTCGTCGTCGTCGGCGCGATCTACGCGGTCGACCCCGGCTGGCTCGAGCCGCTCGGCAGCACGACGCTCGGCTATGCCGTCGTCGCGGGGGCCACGGCGCTCTGGGTCGGCGCGGTGCTCTTCGCGCGCGCCGTGCTCGCGGTGGACCTGTGACGCGGCTGCTCTCGGTCGGCGCGGTGCTCGGGCTCGCCGCGGGGCTCTTCTTCGTGGGCTTCGCGCTCGGCCTCGAGTCGCTGCCGGAGCCGGAGCGCTTCGGCCTGCGCGGGCTGCGTCGACGGCGTGCGCGCGCGGAGAGCGGGCTCTTCGCGGCGCTCGAGCCGGCGCTGCGCTGGCTGGCGCCGTTCGCGGCGGCGCTCCCGCTCGGCGGGCTGCGGCCGCGCCTCGATCGGCTGCTGCGGCTCGCCGGGGACTGGCTCGGCGTGACGGCCAACGAGTTCGTCGTGCTCTCGCTGCTCGGCGGCGCGGGCGGCCTGCTCGCCGGGTTGGTGGGGCTCGCCGCGCTCGAGCTCGCGCCCGTGCTGCTCGTGGTGTTCGCGGCCGCCGGCGTGCTCGTGCCGTACCTGCAGGTCACGGGTGTCGCGTCCGCGCGGCAGAAGCAGGTCGAGCGCGCGCTGCCGCCCGCGATCGACCTTGCCGCGCTCTGCATGGGCGCGGGCCTCGACTTCATGGCGACGCTGCGGCAGCTCGTGTCGAAGTCGGGCCGCGAGGACGACCCGCTGCGCGAGGAGCTCGAGGTCATCCTCAGCCAGCTCCAGCTCGGCATGACGCGGCAGCGCGCGCTCGCGCTCTTCGCCGAGCGCGTGCCGACGGACGGCGTGCGCACCTTCGTCCGCGCGATCGTGCAGTCCGAGGAGAAGGGCACGCCGCTCGCCGAGGCGCTCCAGGTGCAGGCGGTCACGCTGCGCACGCGCCGCAGCGTCCGCGGCGAGGAGGCCGCCGCGCGCGCGGCCGTCCTGATGATGGTGCCCCTGCTGCTCATCCTCTGTGCGATTCTCCTCGTCCTGATGGGGCCGTTCGTGATCCGCGGCGCCGAGGGAGGCTTCTGAGCGATGGGCCCGACGGAGCCGACGTCCGCGCTCGACGCACACGCCGCCGCGCCCCCCGCGGAGGAGGCGCGCGCGCCGCGTCCGGGCCCGTCACCGCTCGTGCTCGCGGGCGTGCCCGTCATCGTGGGCGTTCTGCTCTGGTCGCTCTTCGCGGGGGACGACGACGACGCGTCGCTCGCGCCGCCGGCCGCGGCGCCGCCGCTCTTCGCGGGTGCGGTCGCGTGCCCGCACGACGGGCCCGGCACCGCGCACCAGCGCGCGGAGGAGGACGAGCGGGTCGCCCTCGCGGGCCTCGATCGCTACCCCTTCGCGCCCGAGGACGGCGTGGAGGCGGTCGCGCGCTTTCGCCGCGCGCACGCGTGCTACCGCGACTCGGGCGACGCCGCGGGGGCCGAGCGCCTGCGCGCCCTCGGGGACGCGGCGCAGCGTCGCGTCGAGGGCGACTACCGCACGCGCGCGTTCCGCCTCCAGCGCGCGCTCGAGGCGGACGAGGTGCGCAGCGCGCTGCTCGAGGCGCGGACGCTCCGCGCGATGCTCGGCGCGCGCACGGCCGCGCCGTACGTCGATTGGCTCGAGCGGCTGGAGCACGCGCTGGCGCTGCGCCTGCGCCGCCCGGCGAAGCAGGCGCCATGAGCGCGGCGGGCCGTGGGGACGCGGCGGGCGCGTGCGTGGTGCTCTCCGCGGGCCGGTCTGCGCGCGGCGCGTGGTCGTTCGTGGCGGGGCACGCGGCCGAGGGGCTCGTACTCGGGTCTTCGTCGGACTGCGACTGGCCGCTCGTCGGCGCGGGCGTCGCGCCACGGCACGCGCGGCTCGCCTACGACGGCGCGAGCCTCTGGATCGCGGCGCTCGACCCGGGCGCGCCCGTGCGCGTCGACGGCGCGCCGATCGGCGCGGAGTGGGCGGCGTTGCGCGACGGCGGCGAGGTCGCGCTCGGCGAGGTCGCGCTCCGCGTCGAGGCGCTCTCCTCGTCGGCGGCGCTGCGCGCGCGGTCCGGCGCGGCCGCGGATTCTGACCATGCCGAGGACGCGAGCCTCACGCAGGAGGCGTCGCTGCCCGGCATCGACGGCGCGCTCGAGGGCGGGGCGACGCGCGTCGAGGTGGCCGCGCCGCCGCGCGTCGAGGCGGGCGCGGTGTCGGAGCCGGGTGACGCCGCGGCGACGTTGACCGCGCTGCACGCGCCGTGGACCCCGCTCTCCGAGGACGACACGCTCGTCCCGCAGCGCGCGCCCGGTCGCGCCTCTCCGCTCGGACCGGGCGCCGCGCGTGCGCTCCGGGCAGGCACGCCGCCGCCCGCGTCCCCGTGGCACGCGCCCTCCAGCGCCGCGGGCGAGGACACGGCGCCCGCGATCGCGCGCGACGCCTCGACGCAGGCCGCGGGCACGCCGCTCGGCGTGGCGGCGCCGGGCGCGTGGACGGGGAGCGCGGGCCCGTACGCCACCCCGTCGTTGACGTCGTCGTCGTCGTCGGCACCGGGCTCACCTGCGGTGGGCCCCATCGCGTCCCTGCGCGCGCGCCTGACGTCGCCGCGCGGCGTCGCCGCCGCGGTGGCCGCGCTCCTCGTGGTCGGCGCGCTCGCTGCGGCCGCGTGGGGCGCGCTCTCGCGTGAGCCATCGCCGCTGCTCGCGCGTGACGACGCGTCGCGTGCGGCCGCGCTGCCGTCCGCGGCCGAGTTGCCCTCGGTGCCCGCGCTGCCCTCGGGTATCCGCGCGGCCGTCGGTGTCCGGCGCTGCCCGCGGTGCCTGCGCTGCCGTCGGTGTCCGGGCTGCCGTCGGTGTCCGGGCCGCCCGCGGTGCCCGTGGCCGCGGCAGCGACGGACTCCGTGCCGCCGTCCGCGGAGGCGGCGCCCTCGGCGCTCGCGCAGGCCGTGGCGCTCGTCGCGGCGCGTCGGTACGCGGAGGCGGCGCTCGCGTACGAGGCGCTCGCGCAAGCGGAGCCGGGGCGCGCGGAGCTCGCGGTCGTCGCGCGGGTGCTGCGTGCGCGCGTGGGCGGAGCGGCGCGATGAATGGCGGTTCAGCGATGGGCCAGGGCCCCTGCGGAGGGCTGCGCGGCGCGGTGAACCGCGATTCAGTCCGTCGCTGTCTCGCGGCCTGCGGGCTCGGGGTCGCGCTGCTCGCGGGCTGCGGCCGCGCCGCGCCGGAGGCGACGGTGCTGCCCCTCGTCGTGAGCGTGCGCGCGGACGGGCTCGCGCTGCCGGGCGCGACCGTGCGCGTCTGGTCCGAGACGCGCGTCGGCGCACCGGCGGGCGGAGGCGCGGGGGTGAGCGGCGGGGACGGGCTCGTGCGGACCGCGGCCGTCGGGGTGGCGGGCACGGCGGTGCGCGTCGAGGTCACGTGCCCCGCGGGGCATCACCTCGCGCAGCCGGCGGCGCCCTTCGTGCTCGGGCCGGCGGGCGCGCAGCCCGCGGCGCCGCGTCGGATCGCGCTCGAGTGCGCGCGTGACGTCGCGCAGGCCGTGCTCCTCGTGCGCGGGAGCGGGCGCGCCGCCGAGCCGGTGCGCGTCGATGGACGCGAGGTCGCGCGCCTCGACGCCGAGGGCCTCGCGCACGTGCTCGTCGCGATGGCGCCGCGGACGCGCTTCGAGCTCGAGGTCGGCGCCCCGGTCGGCGACGGCGCGGCGCGCGCGACCTTCACGATGCCGGCGGGCGCGGACGTTCTCTTCTTCGACGCGCCGCCGCGCCCCGCATCGCCTGCGCCGCCGTCGCGTGTCCGGCCCGCGCGCCCCGGCTCGACCCGCGGCCTCGTCCGCATGCCGCGGCGGCTCTCGCTCACGACGAGTCGGCGGTGAGCGGCGCCCGTCCCGCGCGGCGTGCGCGCGACGCCGCGCTCCTCGGCGACGAGCGCGGCGCAGTGCAGACGGAGTACACCGTGGTGCTCGTGCTCGTCGCGCTGCTCGCGGCGGTCGCCGTGGGCGCGCTGAGCTGGCCGCTGCTCGAATACCACCGCGGGATCACCGATCAGCTCACCTCGCCGGTGCCGTGAGCGCGGCGCTCGCGGCGTCGCTCGGTGCGCTCGTCCTCGCGGCGGCCGCGGCGCTCGTCGATGCGCGCACCGGCCGCGTACCGGGCTGGCTGACGTGGCCCGCGCTCGCGCTCGGCCCGCTCGGCTGGGGGATCGCAGGGGGCGGCGCGCCGCTCGCGTACGCGCTCGTCTCCATGCTCGCGTGCGCGCTCGTGCCGCTCGTGCTCTGGCTGCGTGGCGCGATCGGGGGCGGGGACGTGAAACTCGCCGCGGCCCTCGGCGGGCTCGTCGGCGCGCGGCTCGGCCTCGAGCTGCAGCTCGTCGCGTTCACCGCGGTCGCGCTCGTCGCCGTCGGTCGCCTCGTGTGGCGCGGGGAGCTCACGTCGACGGTGCTGCGCGCTGCGTACGGGGCGGCGCAGGGGCGCGCGCTGCCCGAGGCGCTGCGCCACCGCGTGCGCTTCGCGCCCTACGTGCTCGCGGGGGCGCTCGTCGCGCTCGGTCCGGCGCTCGCGTGGCGTTGAGGTCGCCCCGTCAGCGACAGGTGTAGTCGCCGCTGCGTGCGCCGAACGTCGCGTCGCACTCGGCGTCGCTGAGGCAGCCGAGGTAGCGGCAGAGGCCCGCCTCGCACGCGTGGTTGTCGGCGTCGACCGCGGGTGACGGGCTCGCGCAGTCCGCCGGGGCCGTGCAGGCCTCCACGCACGACGGGGGCAGCCCGGCCACGACGTCGCGGCAGCGCCACGTGCCGCCCGCGGTGCCGAAGGTGGCCGTGCACTCGGCGTCGTTCAGGCAGCCGAGGTAGCGGCACGCCCCCGCCTCGCAGGCGTAGTTGTCGGCGTCGACCGCGGGCGACGGGCTCGCGCAGTCGCCGGGCGCGACGCAGCCCCGCGTGCACGTCGGGACGCCGCCGCCCGCGGGCGCGACGCAGCGCCAGTCGTCGCCGCCCGCGCCGAACGTCGCGACGCATTCGTCGTCGCTGCGGCAGCCGAGGTAGCTGCACAGCCCCCCGCTGCAGGCGAAGTTGTCCGTGTCGGTCGCGGGCGTGCCGCTGCCGCAGTCGCTCGCGACGACGCAGGTGCGCTGGCACGACGGGATGGGCACCGGGCCCGCGTCGCGCCCCGCGTCGGTCGCCGGTCCCGCGTCGACCCCGGGTCCGAGATCGGCACCGCCCCCGTCGACGTCGCCCCCGTCGAAGGCGCCTGCGTCGAAGGCGCCCCCGTCGAAGCCTGCTGCGTCGAACGCGCCGCCATCGGGCCCTCCTCCGCCGCCCGGACGCCGCGCGTCGGATGCGCACGCGGCGAGGGCGGCGACCAGCGCGGTCAGGAGCGCGGCCAAGCGCGCGGTGGTGGCGGGTCCGCGGCGCGGGGGCGACGGCGCGCGCGTCGTGTCCGGGGTTGCGCGCGGCGCGGGGGCGGGGTGGGGGAGGGCGGCGTGCACGGTGCGGTTCTCCTCGAGGAAACGGGCGCTTCGGGCGCGTGGGTCGCTGTGGCCTGGCGCGGCGGATGCGGGCGTCAGGGCCGCCCGCGCGTGGTCACGGCGGGGTCGCAGCCCTCGGGCCAGAGCGGCTCGGGGTGCTGCCGGCAGAAGTAGTCGAGCGCGGCCGCGCGCGGGTCGGTGTCCCAGGGCGTCTCGAGCGGGTTGCACGCCGTCTCCGACGTCTCGGTGAAGGTCACCGTGCGCCCGCCTGCGGCCTCGGGCGCGGTGCCGCTCCGCGTCGTCGACGCGGTCACGAGCGCTGCGCGCACGTCGTCGAAGTGCGCGGCGTACACGGGCGAGATCGCCTCCGCGCCGCGCCGGTAGCCGCCGAGCGCGCGCTGGACGTGCACGTCCTCGGGGCCGCGCGGGCAGCGGTCGAGGGCGCGCGACCACACGGCGGTTCGCGACGTCGCGATCGCGGCCGCGCCGCGCGTGAGCGACTGCGCGACGAAGAGGCACGCCGCGAAGATCATCACGAGGAAGCTCGCGACGATCGCGCCCTCCGCGCTCGCCCCGCCGCGCTCGTCGGCGCGGAGCCCCGCGCGCGCGCCGGGCTCAGTGCAGCGCATCGCCCGCGATCTCGAGCGCTGTGCCCGTCTCGGCGCACGGGGCGCCGCACGCCGGGAGCAGCACGTCCCGCACCCAGCGCCGGTAGTCGTCGCGCGTGTCCGTGTGGCCCGCGCTCTCGCCCGTGCGCACGCGGAAGCGGCGCAGGCGCGCGCGCCAGTCCATGTGGAACGCGTCCTCCTCGACCGAGTGCGTGTCGGTGTCTTCCGCGAGGTTGGCGTGCTCCCAGCTCGAGTAGTACTCGGCCTGCGCGACGACGAGCGTGGCGAGCGGATCGGGCGCCACCGCCCGCGCGAACCCGCGCGTGTCCGTGCCGCGCCGCGCGATCACGCGCGCCGGCATGCGCACGCCGCGCATGAGCCCGCGCAGCTTGGCGGTGTCGCCGACGACCACGACGCGCACCTGGAACGCGTCCGAGCCGACGGGCCGCGTCGCAGGCCGCGTGGTGAACGCGCCGACGCCCGCGGGCTGCTCGCAGTGCGGCAGCTCGCGCCCGACGCGCGGCTCGCTCGCCGGGATGATGCGGTCGAGCAGGTCGATGCCCATCGCGACCTGCGTGAGGCGGAAGACGTGCAGGTTCGCGAGCGCGCAGAGCGGCTCGGTCGTCGTCCGCGCGACCGCGAGCGGCGCCGGGACGAGCAGCGCGCGCCGCACGGCGCCGCCGGCGCGCGCCGTGACGAGGCGCTCCACCTCGTCCGCGGCGAGGGCCGGGGTCGTCTCGACGAGCGCGTCGCCCGCGGCCGTGCCCTGCCGCAGCTTGGCGAGCAGCGCGGGCGAGGTGTCGTCGTGGATCGCCGTGTACCGCGCGAGCAAATCGGGGCAGAAATTGCGGGGAAAACGGATGATCTGGAAGTCGACGCAGAGCTGCGCGGCGATCACCGAGAGGTTCAGCGCCGAGAGCGAGGCCATCACGACGGCCATCGTCGCGTTGACGACGGCGAGCGCGTTCAGGGTGCGCGCGTGCCCGACCGCCGCCGCGAACGCGCCCGTGTCGGCCGCGTCTTGCAGGCGCTCCTGGTAGAGCACCGTCTCGCCGACGCCCGCGAGGTGGTAGAGCAGGCCGGTTGCGAGGATCGCCATGAACGCGCCGACGACCATCACGGCGCCGTCGTCGTCGCGCACGAACCGCCCCGCCGTACGCGCGCCGCGGACCTTCACGGCCGCAGGGTAGCGTATCCTCCGCCCCGGTGGACACGCCCCGCGGCACGGTCCGGCGCCTGCTCCCACGCGTCGCGCGGCTCGCCGCGTACGTCGCGCTCGTCACGGCTGCGCTCGGTGTCGTGCAGGTGCGCGCGACGCGCGCGCGGGTCGACCTCGCGCTGCTCTCGCTCGGCGAGCCGCTCGCGCGCTCCCCGCGTGGCGGGCCGGCGCGCCGCGGTCCGCGGGGCTTTTCGATCGGCGGCGAGCGCGTGGTCGTCGCGACGGGGCGCGCGTCGGGCGCGCGGGACGCGGTGCTCGACGCCTTCGCGCGGCGCTGCCCGTCGGCGGAGGCCGCGCGCGACGCGCTCCCCTCGGCGCAGCGCTCACCGCAACCCGCCCCGCGCCCCGGCGGCGCGCTCCCCGCGAGCGCGGCGGTGCTCGGCGCGCGCGACGCGCAGCACGGCTACGTCGCGTGCCTCGCGGGGCTCGCGGCGCAGCCCGCAGGCGAGGTGGCCGCGCGCGTCGAGCGCTACGCGCGCACGGGCGATCTCGCGGCGCTCGGCGGCTTCCGCTACCTCTACGCGCGCGCCGAGGGCACGGACACCGCGTGGGCCGCCGTGTGGACGCAGGGCCCGTTCCGCCCGGCCCGCCTCGCGAGCGATCGCGACGAGGGCGGCCGCGATCTGCCCGGCATCCCGGCCCCCGCAGGCGCGCGGCGCACGCTCTCGGTCGAGAGCGACGACGGCTTCGATCGCTACGCGTCCTACGTCGTCGCCGCGGGGTCGCGCGCAGACGTCGTGCGCGCGCACCGGACCGCGCTCGGGCGGGCGGGCTTCGTCGAGGTCGCCGCCGCACGCGCCCGCGACGGCGCCGAGGTCGTCCGCCTCCGCCGCGGCGCGCGCGCCCTGAGCGCCGTCTACCGGGGCGAGCCGGGCGCGGTCGACGTCGTGCTCTTCGACGCGCTGCCCTGACGCCGCGCGCGCACGGTACGCTGCGCGCGTGCACGCGAAGACCTCCACCCCGCGCCCCGCCGCCCTCCTACCTGCGTCGCTGCTCCTCGTCGCCCTCTCGCCCGCGCTGGGGTGCGCGCCCGCTGCCGCGCTGCCGGACGCGTCGCTGCCGGACGCGTCTGCCTCCGATGCGTCGGTGCCCGATGCGTCGGTGCCCGATGCGTCGGTGCCCGATGCGTCGGTGCCCGATGCGTCGGTGCCCGATGCGTCGCTCGCGGTCGACGGCGCGGCGGGCGCGTCGTCGCTGGCGGCGCTCGTGCCGCGCGCGCTCTTCGACGCGATGTTCGTGCACCGGGGCACCGCGCCCTGCCGCGGCGCGTTCTACACGTACGACGGCCTTCCTCGAGGCGGCGGCGACGTTCCCCGCCTTCGCGGCCGAGGGCGACGACGCGACGCGACGCCGTGAGGTCGCGGCCTTCCTCGCGAACGTCGGGCACGAGACGACGGGCGGCTGGCCGACGGCGCCCGATGGCCCGTACGCGTGGGGGCTCTGTTGGATCACCGAGGGCGCGACGGTCGAGGCCGCCGCGCTGCCGGACTACTGCGCGCCGAGCGCCGCGTGGCCGTGCGCGCCGGGCGAGAAGTACTTCGGGCGCGGGCCGATCCAGCTCTCGTGGAACTACAACTACGGGCAGTGCGGCGCCGCGCTCGGGCTGCCGCTGCTCGCGGACCCGGGCCTCGTCGCGCGCGAACCGACCGTCGCCTTCCGCACCGCCCTCTGGTTCTGGATGACCCCGCAGGCGCCCAAGCCCGCGTGCCACGACGTGATGACGGGCCGCTACGTCCCGAGCGCCGCGGACCTCGAGGCGGGCCGTGTCGCCGGCTTCGGGCTCACCGCGAACATCATCAACGGCGGCCTCGAGTGCGGGCGCGGGCCCGACGCGCGCGTCGCCGACCGCATCGGCTACTTCGAGCGCTTCACCGCGCTGCTCGGCACGGATCCGGGCGCGGACCTCGACTGCGGGGCGATGCGCTCGTATTGACCGTTCTGCGCGCATCGCGCTCCGCGATCGCCGATGTATCGATGTGGATGGACGATGCGGGGCGTCACGCTGTTGACCGTATCGGCGATCGGGGGCGCCGCGCGGGCCGCGTCACGGGTGGCCCCCCGCGGCGGCGGGCCGGGCGCTATTCGGCCCAGCCGGCGGTCGCGTAGTCGAGCGCGGCGCGGTGGTTGGGGAGCGTCGCGTGCGCCACGAGCGCCTTCACGCCGCCCGGGCAGACGAGCATCCGCGCGACGGGCACGCCGCAGCCGTAGCGGTAGCGCACGGTGACGGTCACGGGCTCGGCGACGTCGTCCCGCGCGGTGCGCGGCTCGTTCACGACGCCGTCGATCGCGACGTCGAGGTCGGCCCGGACGCGCGTGGCGACCTCGGTGAGCGGGTCGCGCACGAGGTTGTCGCGGAGGCTGCGCGGCCCGCCGCGCGTCACGAGCGGCGCGACGGTGAGCGCCGCGGCGAGCTCGATCGTCGCGCGCCGCGAGAGCACGGCGGCCGTCGGCGCGGACGGCGCGGCGCCGCCGAGGCCGAGGCGGGCGAACGCCGCGAACAGGTCGGACGCCTCGAGCGCGCGGCCGCTCACGGCGTTGCGCGGCTCGCGGTCGTAGTAGCGCGGGTCGTCGTCGAGCACGACGGCCGCTGCCCGCGCCGCGCGCGTCGCCGCGTGGCCGACGACGAGGCGCCCGCCCCAGAGCAGCACGAGCTGCGCGATCCCGAGGAAGAGCGTGAAGATCGGCACGAAGGCGAGGAGGAACTCGACGTAGACGACGCCGCGTGTGTCGCGCGCGAGGCTGCGGCGCCGAGGCCGTGGCGGCGTGACGTGTCGCATCGCGGGCGCCCGACGATACCGCATGCGCGGCCCGCCTCGCGCCTCGCCTGCCCTGCTCGTCGCGGATCCCCGTCAGGCCCCCGCTGGCCCCTTGGTCCTCGAGGTCGCCGAGCGCGCGCCGAGGCCGGCCGGCCGGCGGGCTCTCGAGGTCGTACGCGTCGGTCGCGGGCGCGTGCGGCCCTCGCGGCGCGGTGGTCAAAGGTGGCGCGTACGCGTACGATCGCGCCCCCAAGCGCGGCGGACCCTCGCCGACGTCCTGGAGGAGGAGGTCCAGATGCATCTTCCGCTTCGGGTACGGCGCGTCCGACTGAGACTCCGCCCCTCCGTCCTGGCCCTGCTCCTCGGGGTGGGCGCGCTGCTGTCCGCGTGCGGCGGCGTGGGGGGTCGGGTGCCGGACGACGGCGGCGACCTCGGCGTCGACGCGAGCGTCGACGGCGCAGCCGATCTCGGCGTCGACGAGGGACCCCCCGACTTCGGGCCGGATCGGTTCGTCTGCCCCGACGACGACGGCGACGGCGTCCCGAGCGCCGCGTGCGGCGGCTCGGACTGCGACGACCTAGACCCGTCGCGGTTCCCCGGGGCGATCGAGGTCTGCGATGCGGACGACGAGGACTGCGACGACGCGACGGTCGGCCCGGACGCCGACGGCGACGGCGAGCCGTATTTCGGCTGCTGCAACGGCCCGATGCGCTGTGGCTCGGACTGCGACGACACGCGCCGCGCGATCAACGCGGGGGGCATCGAGTCCTGCAACGGCTTCGACGACGACTGCGATGGGCGCGTCGACGAGGAGGTCGCGGCCATCTCGTGCGCGGACACGGACGGCGACGGGCGCGGGCCGTTGACCATCACGGAACAGGGTTGTCGGATTCCCCTCGGCGCGACGACGACCTGCAACGACTGCGACGACGCGAACCCACAGCGCTTCGTCGGCGCGACCGAGCTCTGCAACGGCGTCGACGACAACTGCAACCTCGCGGTCGACGAAGCCTGCGAGTGCGGCACGGGGGAGGCGCGCGCCTGCGGCTCGACGACGGGCGAGTGCCGCCCGGGCACGCAGCGCTGCCTCGGGACGCCCGGGCTGTGGGAGGCGGGCTGCGGCGGGGCGACCGGCCCGGTCACGGAGACGTGCGACGGCCTGGACAACGACTGCGATGGACGCATCGACGAGGGCGTGCTCACGACCTTCTTCGCGGACTGCGACGCCGACGGGTTCGGCGACGACGCCACGACGCGCGAGGTCTGCGAGCGCCCGCTCGAGACTCCCAGCACCTGTGACCGCGCGGTGTGGGTCCTCGAGGGCCGCGACTGCGACGACGCCGATCCTTCGGTGAACGTCGAGGCCCGGTGCCTCCCGCGCGACGACGGTGGCGTCGATGCGGGCGGCCGAGACGGGGGAGTCGACGTGTGCACCCCGCTCCCGGAGGCCTGCAACGGGATCGACGACGACTGCGACGGACGCTTCGACGAGGGGGCGTTCGGGCCCTGTGGCACCAGCGTCGGAGAGTGCGTGGCGGGGGTCAGCCTGTGCGTGGGCGGGGCCCCCGTGTGCACGGGCGGCAGCAGCCCCGAGCCCGAGAACTGCAACGGACTCGACGACGACTGCAACGGCTTCGTCGACGACGGTGACGTGATCGGCGCGGGCTTTCGCTGCGGTCGAGACACTGGCGAGTGTGTCCGGGGCACCACCCTGTGCGTGGGCGGCGTGATCGCCTGTGACGGCGAGGTGCGGAGTGTCCCGGAGGTCTGCAACGGGCGCGACGACGACTGCGACGGCGCGCGCGACGAGGACTTGGCCACGTTCGTGCGTTACCTCGACTTCGACGGGGATGGATACGGCCTCACCGAGGATGCGGTCACGAGGTGCGAGGAAATTCCCGGCTGGGTGGCATTTCCGGGGGATTGCAACGACGGGAACATCAGTGTCTACCCCGGCATGGGCTGTTCCTTGGATCCGGATGCTGGGATTCCGGACGCGGGATTCGACGGTGGGATTCCCGATCTCGGATTCGATGGTGGGATTCCTGATCTCGGATTCGATGGTGGGATTCCCGATCTCGGATTCGATGGTGGGATTCCCGATCTCGGATTCGACGGTGGTGCGCCGTTCGACGGCGGCTCCGTCTCGCCGGACGGGGGCGGCGCGGTCTCGGCGCGGGCCCCGATGCCCTCGCCCCGCGCTGCGCACGCCTGCGCGTGGATGGCCGACGCGACCAACCCGCGAGTGCTCGTGTGGGGTGGCTTCGGCTCGATGCCGTCGAACTACGCGCCGTCGACCGTGCTCGCCTACGACCCCGTTGGGGACACGTGGTCGGAGAGCGCGATTGCGGCGCCGATCGGCGGCCGCGTCGGGATGGGGACCGTGTGGACGGGGAGCCGGTTCTTCGTCTGGGGCGGTGTCGGTGGGATCGGCGTCGCGATGACCTCCTTGCAGGATGGGTTTCTTTACGACCCCGCCTTCAACATGTTCCTACAACACCGAGATGAGCGGCGCTCCGTCCGTGCGCGAGCGGCCGATGGTCGTCTGGACGGGGTCGAAGGTCTTCGTCTGGGGCGGGCGCTTCTCGAGCTCGTTCCAGTCGTTCTCCCTCGGGGATGGCGCCCTCTACGATCCGGGGACGAACACGTGGAGCCCCATCGCGACGACGGGCGCGCCGCCGCACCGCTACGGGGCCGCCGTCGCGTGGACCGGCAGCGAGGTCGTCGTGTGGGGCGGCCTCCAGAAGACCATCGATAGCGAGACCGTGACCGCGCTCGGGGACGGCGCGCGCTACGACCCGGCGACGAACACCTGGTCCACGCTCCCGGGGTTCGGCGCGCCCCCCGCGCGTGGCGCGATCGCACCCGGTTCCCTCGGCGTGTGGTCGGGGAGCGAGCTGATCGTCTGGGGCGGCGGCAGTGACGACGTGAGCGCGCTCTCGGGCGGGGGGCGCTACGAGCCGACCACCGGCACCTGGCGTGCCCTCACGAGCTTTGGCGCGCCCGCGGCGCGCGAGCGCGGGATCTTGCTCTGGGCGGGCACGGAGCTGGTCGTGCAGGGAGGCTTCTTCCGCGGGAGCTCGACCTTCACCGCCACGGGCGGCGTGTACGATCCGGCCATGAACGCCTGGCGCGCGATCCCACCCGGTCCGCCGGGCGCCTCGGCGTGCGCCGTCTACACCGGGACCGAGGTGATCGTCATCGGGGGCCAGATCGCCCCGGAGTTGAACACGGCCAAGACGCGCACGCTCGAGCTCGGGCTCACGGTGCCCCCGCCTCCTCCCTGACGCCGCCCTCCGCGAGGCCGCGGGTGGCCGGGGGCGGAGGCACGGATCCGGGCGCGAACCTCGTCTGCGCGGCGGTGCGCGCGTAGGGCGCCGGCGGCGCTCGCCGTGCACGGCCAGCGGGGCTCCCGCGGACGTTGTCTGCACGCCGTCCCGCGCCAACAACGCCGATTGTCCGACCGGGTTCAGCTGCATCTCGCGCAGCGCCGGGCTGTGCTTGCGCGACTGCACGGCGACGTCCGCCTGCGAGGCCGAGCGCGGCGACGGCTGGCAGTGTCGCGACGAATCGCTGCAGGGCGACGGCGGCGGCAACGCCATGGTGTGCATCGGCGGCGTGTAGACCCCGGAGCCGGCGTCGCGTGCGCCGCGCGCGGCGTCGCCCGCGAGCTGCTGGTCGCGCGGCGCCGCGGCGATAGGGACGCTCCGCGCGCCGTGGACGACGTGCCCGAGGCCGACGCGGACGTAGCGGCGCCTGCGCCAAAGCGCCCGCCGCGCAGTGCTCACGTCGCCTGCGGCTCACTTCCGCGTTCGGCCGCGCGCCGCGCCCGGCGGCTTCGCTCGACCTCTGCGCGATGCCGCGACAGGCGTCGGCTCGACGAGCTCGAGCGCCGCCAACGCCTCGAGCTGCGCTTCGAGCTCAGGCTTGTACCAGCCGGCCTTCGCTGCCTTCCACGCGGCGAGTTGCGCGCGGCTCCGCTGCCCCGCGCGCGGGGACTCGGCTCGTCACGTCGAAGGAGACGAGAGGTCCAGCGCTACGGAGTCGGCATCGCTGTCGACGTCGCCTACGGGGCACACGGCAAGGTGAAGCTCGGTGCGACCCGCTCGAACGACGGTTCCATAGAGCTGAACGTGAACCATCGACGCTGCGATGGTGCGGAGTTCCTCGGTGGATACTTCGCCGTCCCTGGGGCCGAAGGCTGCGCCGAGGACCCAGTCAGCGACGTCGAAGTCGACGAGCACGCCTTCTTCGCTCCGACCGGTTGAGAGCGCGACCCGCTCGGCGGATTCATCCGAGCATGTCAAGCACTGGGCCAGGTGATGCGCCGATGAGCGGCGGTGTCTGCCGTTGTCGCTGCTTGCTCGGCTCTTGCTCCTGCACCTCGCGCGGATGGCTATGCGCGGCGGCGTCCGGAGGACACTGTGCTTCACCGCGTGGTGCGCGCGCACTGGCCAGCATTCCTCGAGCGCGCCGAGGAGGCCGGCGGGCTGCCGCGGTTCGTGGTGCGCGAGCTCGAGGCGTATCTCGAGTGCGGGCTGCTCGAGCATGGCCTCGTGCACTTGCGGTGTTGCGACTGCGGCGAAGAGCTAGTCGTCGCGTTCTCGTGCAAGAAGCGCGGCTTTTGTCCGTCGTGCGTCGCGCGCCGCATGTCAGACACGGCCGCGCACCTTGTTGATGATGTGCTCCCCGAGGTGCCGGCGCGACAGTGGGTGTACTCGCTCCCGTGGCGACTACGCAGCTTGCTCGGCTACGACAGGAGACTTTGGGCAGAGGTGATGTCGGCGTTCACGGGCGCGGTCTCGAGCTCTCTCCGACGCCGAGCGAAGGCGTGTCTCGGCCTGCCGAGCGTCGACGAGGCGCACGTTGGCGCACTGACCTTCATTCAGCGCAGCGACTCCGTACTGCGCCTCAACGTGCATGCGCACTCGCTATTTCTCGATGGCGTTTACGCGCGCGCACCGAGCGGCGCGCTCGCGTTCCACACGCTCGGCGCGCCGAGTTTCGACGAGGTGGAGCAGGTCGCAGAGTGGACGCACGCGCGCATCGTGAAGGTCCTGCTCGCGCACGGCCGCATGCTCGACGGACTCGGCGATGAGCCGGCGGAGCTCACGCACGATCAGCCGGTCCTCGCCTCGTGTTACGCGGCGTCCGCGGGCGACGTACAGCTGCTCGGTGAGCGCGCGGGTCAAAAGACGCTCAAGCTCGTGCAGCCTGTACGCGCCGTGCGTTCAGAGGTGCGCGCGCTCGCGGAGTTCGGCGGCGTGAACGTGCACGCGGAGGTGGCGATCGACGGTCGCGATCGGCAGCGCCTGGAGCACGTGTTGCGCTACATGGCGCGGCCTCCGCTCGCGCTCGATCGACTGTCGCTGCCCGATGACGGACAGGTCGTATGCCGCTTCAAGAAGGCCTGACGCGACGGGACGCACGCCGTCGTGCTCTCGCCGGCAGACTTCATCAGGCCATCGCGCGGAGAGCGCGCGCAGAGCGCGCGAAGCGAGCCGAGCACGCCGAGCACGTGTGTGTGTGCTCGTGCCGCCGCCGCGCTTTCACTTGCTGAGGTATCTGGGTGTCCTCGCTGGGCACTCGTCGCTCCGTGCGGAGGTCGTGCCGAGGAAGGTGGCCGCGCCGCCGAAGCAGCTCCCCCTGTTCGACGAGGCGGACGAGCCGACGACGTCAGCGAAGAGCGCCACGAAGAAGACGGCCGAGCCATCGCGACACCCGTGGAGCTGGCTACTGCAGCGGGAGTTCGCGGTCGACATCTTGAAGTGCGAGAAGTGCGGTGGACAGCTGCGGATCGTGGAGGTTGCGAAGAAACCCGACGATGTCTCACGCGTGCTCGGTGAGCGCGGCTACGCCAGAGCGCCGCCGAGAGCGCCGCCCGAAGCCGAGCCACGAGCGTCCGCGTATGGACAGCTGCGACTCGTGTTCAGTTGAGCGGAGAGCACCGTGAGCCGACAGGCTGCGCACAGCGCGGCCAGGGAGACATGCGTCCGCCGCGCGAACATGCGCTGAAAGTGGGAGTTCGAGCCACGTCGACGAGCCTCCGGCAGAGCAGCATCGATGTCGAGATTGTGCTCTGCGGCACGCTCGCGTAGCGTTCCGCGAGGACGCAGCGTCATGGAGCACGACCAAAGGGGCGATCGGATGGGCTACACACCGCGAGCGGACAGCTCGCCGAGCCGCGTTCGTTGACTTCACGCGTACCCACCGGCAGTGTCGCGAGCCGACCCGGCATGCGCGTACACCCCGACCTGGTCGCGCGCTTGAGCGGCTGGCTCGCGGTCCTCTGTTTTGCCGCCATCTCTGCGGTCGGACGCGGCTTCTTCGTCGTGTTCAAGCCGCCCTTCACGCGCATCAGCGAGGGCGAGGCGAACCTCTGGCTGGCGCTTGCGTTTCTGCTGACTCCAGGGGGCGCGCTGCTCGGCTACGGCTATCGCGCACCGATCGGCCGCTTGCTCGTGTCGATGCAGGCGCGCGCCGCTGCGCTGACGAACGTGGAGAAGCGGGCGCTGCTGGTGTTTCTCGGCGTGATGAGCGCGGTCATCGCGCGGCTCTCGAACGCGCTCATCCTGAGCGGCTATCCGGTGACCGACGACGAGTGGGCCGCGCGCTTCGGCGGCCAAGCCCTCGCGCAGGGCCGCGTGCTCGTCGAGGTCCCGTTCAGCCTCGATGCGTTCCCGCCGCTCTTCATGTACGTGCGAGGGCACTCGATCACCAGCATGGACTGGCTCGGGACGCAGCTCGCGTGGTGCCTCGCAGAGCTCACGCACTCGGGCAACTGGCTGTTCGCCGTGTCGGCCGCGCTGCCGGTGCCGTGCATCGCCTACGTGCTCTCGAAGCGGCTCTCCGTGGCCTGGGGCGCGCTCGGCGCATTGGTCGCTCTGACCTCCCCGATGGCCTTCGTGCTCTCGATGACCACCCACGGTCACCTTCACTCGCGCGCCCTCATCGCGCTCTCCCTCGCGCTCCACGTGTCGAACCTCGAGCGCTCGAGTCGGCTGCGCGGCGCGCTGCTCGGCGCGAGCGTCGGCTTGGCGATGCTCTGTCGTCCCTTCGAGTCGGCGATGTTGCTCGGCCCGCTCGCAGCGCTCGAGGGCCACGCCGCACTGCGCGGAGGCGGCGCACGGCGCGCAGCCTTCCTCGCCGCGCTCGCTGCGCTGCTCGTCGCGGGGCTGGTATTCGTCGCGCACTCGTACGCGGTCACCGGGAGCTGGGTCCCGGCGCGCTTCAGCGAGGGCGCGTATGCCACCGTCACCATTCATCCATCGTGGTGGGAGCGCTTCGGCTCCAACGTGGCCTTCAATGCGCTGCGACTCGGCGTGTGGTTCGCAGGTCCGCTCGGCGTCTTGCTCGTGGTGCTCGGCGCACCGCGTGATCGACTCAACGCCGCGCTCGCGCTCGGCGTGCTCGCCGCGCTGCTGCTCGGGCTCGCGCATGTCAACTACGGCATCCACTCCGTGGGCCCCATTCATCACTCGGAGTGCGTAGTCCCGCTCACGATCTTGGCGGTCTCGGGCCTCGCGCACTCCCTCGATCGCCTCCGCGCGCTCCGTCTCCCGACGGGCGGCTGGACCGCGGCCGCACTCAGCACCTGGCTGCTTGTACAAGTAGGCTTCGACGTCGCGCAGAGCGTCGCGCTGTTTGCCCAGGCCGAGCCACAGCGCTCGCTCTATGCGTCGCTCGAGGACGGGATTCCCGCGCGCGAGCGCCCGGCGGTCGTGCTCGCCGCGCAGTTCTTCGTGGTGTGGTCCGCTTATCCGCAGTACGCGGAGCGTGGCACTTGGGTATTCGAGTGGCGGCGTCCCGAGCCGGACTTCGGCGACGAGATCTTGATCCTGCGTGACACCCCCGACGCGCTCGCGTCGGTCCGCCGCCGCTTCCCCGGACGCCCGGTGTATCGCCTGCACGATCCACGCGCCGGCAGGCAGCCCGGCCTCGAGCACCTGCCGTGACACGCGGACGAACGACTATCCGAGTACGGTCTCGAAGTGCTAATCAGCTCCGATGAATGTCCTCGTCACTGGCGGCGGCGGCTACCTCGGCTCCAGCCTGATCCCGCTGCTCCTCGCAGCAGGTCATCGCGTGACGGCGCTCGACCGCTTCTACTTCGGGAAGGAGCCGCTCGCCGGACCGCTGCGCGAACACTCCGACCAGCTGACCCTGCAGCGGGCGGACGTGCGCGGAGTCAGCACGGCGGACTTCGACGGGTTCGATGCGGTGGTGGATCTCGCCGGGATCTCCAACGATCCGACCTGCGAGATCGCTCCCGAGCTGACCCGCGGCATCAACCTCGAGGGCTGCGCGCGCGTCGCAGCGAAGGCCGCAGAGGCTGGGGTCGCGCGCTTCGTCTTCGCGTCTTCCTGCAGTGTCTACGGGCATGGGCAAGAAGAGGCCCTGACCGAGACCTCCGCGCTCCGGCCGGTCTCGCTCTACTCGAAGTGCAAAGCGGCGTCTGAGTCGAGCCTGGGGGAGCTCGCGGCAAGAACACCGATGAGCATCACCACGCTCCGCCTGGCGACCCTGTTCGGCGTGTCCGGCCGGACGCGCTTCGATCTCGCGGTGAACGTGATGACCAAGAATGCCTATGTGAGTCGACGCATCACGGTCGAGGGCGGCGGCAGGCAGTGGCGCCCATTTCTGCACGTGAACGACGCTGCGCGCGCGTTCGCGCTCGTGCTCGAGCGCCCCATCGCGCAGGTCACGGGGCGTGTGTTCAACACCGGTGGCGACGACAACAACGTGCGCATTCAGCAGCTCGCCTATCGCGTCCGCGACCAGGTGCCAGGCACCGAGATCGTCATGGCGCCGACCGACCCGGAGCTACGCGACTACAACGTATCCTTCGCCCGCATCCGCAGCGAGCTCGGCTATCTTCCGGAGAGGAGCATCGACGACGGCATCGCAGAGGTGCTCCTCGCGCTCCGCGAGGGCAAGATCGACCCGGATGATCGCCGTGGCTACACGCGGCAGCAATATCTGTTTCTCAGCGAGATCGAGCGCACCTACGAGCGACTCGCCCTCGACGGCAAGATTCTCTCCTGAGCACGCGGCCGAATCCCACCATGACTCCCCCACCTCGCGAGGTCTCCCGTGCGTCGTCCCGTCGAGTTCTTCCGGCACACTCTCGGTGAAGCCGAGCTCGCGAGTGTGCGTCAGACGATCGAGTCGGTCTTTCTAACGCTCGGGCCCCGCGTGGGGGAGTTCGAGCGCAGGCTCGCAGAGTATCTCGGCGTCGAGCACGTGATCGGAGTCACGAACTGCTCGCAGGCCCTCATCCTTGCGCTGCGGGTGCTCGGGATTGGCCCCGGGCACGAGGTCATCACCACGCCGATGACCTTCGTATCGACCCCGAACGCGCCGCTGCACGTCGGTGCCACTCCCGTCTTCGCGGACATCGACCCGCGGACTGGACTCATCGATCCGGCGCGCGTCGAGGCCGCCATCACGCCCCGGACCCGCGCCATCATCGCCGTGGGGCTGTATGGCCAGCTCGCTGACTTGCCTGCGCTGCGCGCGATCGCCGATCGGCACGGACTCGCGCTGATCGATGACGCCGCCCACTCCCTCGAGGCCATGCGCGACGGCGCGCGGACTGGGCAGCTCGCGGACCTCACCGCCATGAGCTTTTACGCGACGAAGAACCTCACCTGCGGCGACGGCGGGGCGCTCGCGGTCCGCGATGGGCGCTTTTCGGCTGAGCTCCGGCGGCTGCGCAATCACGGCGTCACCAAGGACGCCGCGAGCCGCTACGGAGTGCGCTACGCGCACTGGGACATGGTGGAGCTCGGCTACAAGGCGGCGATGACCGACCTCGACGCGGCGCTGCTCTTGCCTCAGTTCGACCGCATCGACGCGCAGCGCGAGCGGCGGGCCGCGCTGGTCGAGCGCTACGAGCGCGAGCTCGCATCGGTCGCGGAGGTAGAGCTCGTCGGGCGCTCCGGCCGGAGCGCGCATCACCTCTTCACGACGCTGGTCCCGGCAGATCTTCGAGACGCCGTGCTCGCTGGGCTCGGCGAGCGCGCCATCGGTTGCGCGGTGAACTATCGCAGCGTGCACACCCTCAGCTACTACCGCGAGCGCTTCGGCCATGCGCGAGACGCCTTTCCGCACGCGGCGCTGTTCGGAGAGCGCACCGTCACACTGCCGCTCTGGCCGGACCTCCCGCTCGACGACGTGAGCGTAGTCGTCAGCGGCCTCGTCGAGGCCCTCGCCGATGCGCGGGCCAGTCGCTCGAGCGCGACGGACTCGCGATGAGCGCAGCGCCGGAGATCAGCGTGGTGATTCCCGTGCTCAACGAGGAGGGGAACGTCCGTGAGCTCTTCGCGCGACTCGTCGAGGTGCTCGAGGGAGAAGGGCAGTCTTTCGAGGTCTTGTTCGTCGACGATGGCAGTCGCGATGCGACCTTCCTGCACCTGCGCGAGCTGAGCCGTACCGATCCGCGGCTCCGCGTGCTGCGCCTCACCCGCACGTTTGGGCAAGAGGCTGCGGTGCAAGCGGGGATGTTGCGCACGCGAGGTCGTAAAGTCCTACAGCTCGACGGCGACCTGCAGAATCCCCCCGAAGAGATTCCCAAGCTGCTCGCGAAGGGCCGCGAGGGCTTCGACATCGTGTACGGCGCCCGCATGGCGCGGCGCGATCCGCCTCACCGAGTGCTCGCGTCGAAGCTGATGGTGTGGCTGATGCGGCATGTGCTCGACATTCAGCTCCCGCAGGACGTCACGACCTTTCGGCTTCTCGATGGCGAGGTCGCGCGCTTCATCGCGGGCCTCCCAGAGAAGCGCAAGTTCTTCAGCGCGCTCACCGAGTGGAGCGGCGCCAAGGGCGTCTCGATTCCCGTAGCGCACGACACCCGGCGCGCCGGCCACAGCAAATACGATCTGTGGAAGCTCATCAATCACAGCTTCGACCTGATGGTCGGCTTCAGCATGCGCCCTCTCCGCATCATCGGGGCGGTCGGCGCGCTGTTCGCGGTCGCGGGGATCGCGCTCGCGCTCTACCGGATTGGCCAGAAGCTCATCGGCGTCGACATCACTGGCGGATATACGAGCCTATTCGCCGCCATCGTGATCATCGGCGGACTCCAGCTCATCGCGCTCAGCGTGATCGGCGAATATGTCGGTCGAATCTTCGAGCAGACGCAAGATCGACCGCTCTATCGCATTGCGGAGGAGCTCGGCGCGGCGGACTCCGCGACGCCGCCGCGAGAGCCATGAGCGCAAGGCTCCTCGTGGTGGCGACGGGCTATCCGCAGCTCGGACTGCTGCGCTTCTGCAAGTCGGAGGGGCTCTTCGTCGTCGGCGCGGACGCCAACCCGAGCTCGGCGGGGGCAGCCCTCTGCGACGCATTCGAGGTCTGCAGCACCCAAGACGTCGATGGCATCGCGCGCGCCGCGCGTACCCACCGAGTCGATGGACTGACCACCTGCGGCGCAGACCACGCCGTGCTCCCAGTCGCGCAGGCGGCACAGGCGCTCGGGCTGCCTTTTTACGCGACTCCCGAGGTCGTCCGCGGCTGCCAGCACAAGGACGTGATGCGCGAGCGCTACCTCGCCGGCCGCGCGCCCTCACCGGCCTTCGAGGTGATTCGCGCGCTCTCGGGAGCCGTGGAGTTCGTCGCACATCACGACCTACCAGTGGTCGTGAAGCCGACGCGCGGCTGGGGGCAGAGGGGCGTGCGCGTGGTCATGAAGGAAGCGGAGCTCGCGTTCGCCGTCCGCGAGGCGCTCGAGGCCGCCGAGCGTGCGACGGGTCATCGCGTCGCCGTCGTCGAGGCCTTCATCTCGGGCCGCGAGTTCTCTGTGAACGCCTATACCCGTGACGGCACGACCGAGGTGCTGTGTGTCACCGAGCGCATCATCACGCACTACCCTGATCCGCCCGGGATCACCTACGCGGAGGCCTATCCCGCAGCGATCACTCCCGCGGAAGAGGCCATGCTCGTCGACGCGAGCACCGCAGGCCTGCGCGGGCTCGGCGTGGTGCGTGGGCCCTCGTATACGCAGCTCCGGCTCGGCGCGGAGGGTGCCTTTCTCGTCGAGACGGCACATCGGCTCGGCGGCGGCCTCGACCCGGACGTCACGCTGCTCGCGAGTGGCGTGTCCCTCTATCGACGCATCGTCGGCGTGGCGCTCGGACGGCCAGCGTGGGAGTCCGCCGGCCCCGAGGGGGCGCTTCACGGCGGTGCGGTCGGGCGCTTCCTCGTCGGTACCCCGGGACGCGTCAAGCAGATCGACGGCCTCGACGCTGCGCGCGCGACTCCGCACATCGTCGATGCACAAGTATTCGTGACGCCTGGCGACACCGTACATCCGCTCGTCGATGGCTCGAAGCGTGTGGGTCATGTGCTCGCGACAGGCACGGATCGCGCGGACGCCGAGCGGAGCGCCGCGGCTGCCATGGCGGCCATTCACATCGTCACGGAGGCTTCTTCGTGAGCGGTCGTACACTCAAGCAGCTCCTGCTCGATCGCCAGAAGAAGCAAGGTCTCTACGACAGCCCGCGCTATTGGGACATGAAGGCGACGAGCTATCGCGGGCTCGCCCGCAGCAACTGGCCGAGCAATTCCTACAATGCCGAGCTCCATGCGCTGCAAATGGCCTTGCTCGACCAGGTGCTCGGCGAGGTACGCGGCCTCGAGATCGCCGACATCGGCTGCGGCACGGGCCGCGCGAGCGTGCACCTCGCGCGGCGCGGGGCAAGCGTGCGAGGCTTCGATTTCGCGGAGAATGCCGTAGAGGCTGCGCGAGAGTCCGCACGCGACGAGGGCGTGGCGGCGCAGTTCGAGGTGGCGAGTGTGCTCAGCCCACCGGAGCCCCAGCACCTCGGCCGCTACGATGTCGTGCTCTCGCTCGGCTGCCTGACCCTCGCGTGCTCGAGTCCCGCGGTGTTCGACCGAGCCATTCAACATCTGCACTCGATGTTGCGGCCGGGCGGACGGCTGCTGTTCGTCGAGCCGATTCACGAGTCGCGGATCTTGCGGCGCATCCTGCAGATGAGCGTTCGCGAGTGGACTCGCCGCGTGGAGGCGACCGGCCTGCGGCTCGTCGATCGAGGCCAACTGCTCTTCGTGCCCGTCCGCTACGCGCTCGCCTTCCGGGAACTGCCGCGCGCGCTCGTCGCGCCGCTGTTTCGCGCCGGGGAGGCGTTGCTCGCGCTCAGCCCGTCGCTTGCGCCGCTCTCCGACTACAAGTGGCTGTTCTTCGAGCGCCGTCCTGCCGGTTGAGCCGGCGCAGGCGGGGCGTTCACCCCGAGCGCCATTAAGTGCTCGCCACGATCACCGGGGCGCGGCGACGAGGCGATGGCGACCGGCTCGAGGCCGGCGTCAGGCGCGAGCCGCTCGATCTGCGCGTCGGCGTCGATGCGCTCGCCCTTCGACTCACCGTCGCCCATCAACAGCACGAGGAGCGAACCCGGGCGGTTCACTTCGACGATGCTCGAGAGGGCATGACCGAGCTCGTTGTCCCAGCGCTCTTTGCCGCCCTCTTCTTCGGACACGTTACGGCGCGCGCCAATTTCGCGCGTCTTCATCGGGCGCGGGTCGATGCCGAGCCACGCGTAGCGACGCGCGTGGTGATCGACGTAATCGTACGTTCCGCCGTAGGGCGGCGAGGTGAGCATGAAGTCCGCGGCGAGCCCGGGGCCGAGCACGTTGCGGAGATCGCGCGCGTCGCCCTGGAACAAGCGAGGCTCCGGCGAGACATCGGGACACGCCGCGTCGAGCAGGGCCCAGCGATCGGCGAGCTCTTGGCCCTTGCGCACGAAGAACTCCGTCGGCGGCCGCTTGCGAATGCGCCGCTCGACCTTCTCGACGGCGGTGTCGGCGCGCTGCCGGGAGAACTTCACGACGATGGCCGAGAGCACGACAAAGAGCGCCTCGCGCTCTCGGGCGGGGGGCGCTACGAGCCGACCACCGGCACCTGGCGTGCCCTCACGAGCTTTGGCGCGCCCGCGGCGCGCGAGCGCGGGATCTTGCTCTGGGCGGGCACGGAGCTGGTCGTGCAGGGAGGCTTCTTCCGCGGGAGCTCGACCTTCACCGCCACGGGCGGCGCGTACGATCCGGTCATGGACGCCTGGCGCGCGATCCCGCCCGGTCCGCCGAGCGCCTCGGCGTGCGCCGTCTACACCGGGACCGAGGTGATCGTCATCGGGGGCCAGATCGCCCCGAGCGTGAACACGGCCGAGACGCGCACGCTCGAGCTCGGGCTGCGCCCCGGGCCCCTGAACCAGCGATTTCGGGGGTGACGAGGCGTCCACGCTTGCCGCGCACGGTGCCCGCGCGCGATCGTGCGCGCCATGATCGCCCCCGCGCCCCGCCGTCCGCTCGCTGTCGCCCTGATCCTCGCGCTCTGCGCGTGCGGTTCGCCGCCTGCGGCGACGACGCCTGCGCCCGCGCCGCGTGCGCCGCGCGCAGAGGTCGAGCTTGCGCCGCTGCCTTGGCTCGCCGAGCGGTCGCCGCGCTGGATGCCGCCCGAGACACCGGCCGTGGTGCTGCGCGGCGGCACCGTGATGACGGCCGCGGGGCGCACGATCGAGCGCGGTGTGGTCGTGCTCGAGGACGGCGTCGTGCGCGCCGTCGGCAGCGAGAGCGAGGTGACCATCCCCGCGGGCGCGACCGTCGTCGATACGACGGGGCGCTTCGTCACGCCGGGGATCATCGACTCGCACTCGCACATGGGCGTCTACGCGGCGCCTGGCGTGAACGCGACCTCGGACGGCAACGAGGCGACGTCCCCCGTGACGGCGGAGGTGCGCGCGGAGGACTCGTTCTGGCCGCAGGATCCGGCGCTCGGGCGCGCGCTCGCGGCGGGCGTGACGACGATCCAGGTGCTGCCCGGCAGCGCGAACCTGATCGGCGGGCGCGGCGTGGTGATGAAGCTGCACCTCGGCCGCAGCGCCGCGGAGATGCGCTTCCCCGAGGCGCCCGACACGCTGAAGATCGCCTGCGGCGAGAACCCGAAGCGCATCTACGGCGAGCGGCACAGCAACCCCTCGACGCGCATGGGCAACGTCGCGGGCTATCGCCGCGCCTTCCAGCAGGCCGTCGAGTACGCGCGGGCGTGGCGCAACTGGCAGCACGGACAGCGGCAGTGGCGCGTGAAGAAGGACGCGTACGACGCGGCCGTGCGCGCCGCTGCCGAGGTGGGCGATGCGGGTGTCGCGGCGGCGAACACGGGCGCGAGCGACGCGGCGGTGCCGGCCGCGCCGGAAGACCCGGGGCCGGAGCCGTCGCCGCCCGCGCGTGACCGCGGGCTCGAAGCGCTCGTCGGCGTGCTCGAGGGCCGCACGCTCGTGCAGAACCACTGCTACCGCGCGGACGAGATGCTGACGATGCTCGCCATCGGGCGCGAGTTCGGCTTCCGCATCCGCTCGTTCCACCACGCGGTCGAGGCCTACAAGATCCGCGACGTGCTCGCGGCCGAGGACGTGAGCGTGAGCACCTGGGCCGACTGGTGGGGGTTCAAGCTCGAGGCCTTCGACTCCGTCGAGCAGAACCTCGCGCTCCTCGAGCACGCGGGCGTGCGCGCGATCATGCACTCGGACAGCGCGATGCTCGTGCAGCGCCTCGCGCAGGAGGCCGCGAAGGGCGTGCGCGCGGCCGAGGACGTCGGCCTGCCGCCCGTCTCGGACGATCGGGCGCTGCGCTGGGTCACCGCGAACCCCGCGTGGGCGCTCGGCGTCGACCGCATGACGGGCACGCTCGAGCCCGGGAAGATGGCGGACGTCGTCGTGTGGAGCGCGTCGCCCTTCAGCATCTACGCGCGCGCCGAGCGCGTGTACGTCGACGGGCGGCTCGCCTTCGAGCGCGGCGCGCCCGACCCCTTCGCGGGCACGGACTTCGAGGTGGGCCTGACGTTGCCCGAGGCGTCGGCCTCGCTGCCGCCCGCCGTGCCGGTGGCCGCGCCTGCGCCCGCGGCCGTGCCCGCCGCGACGCTCGCGGAGCCGTATGCGCGTCGCCCGCGCGGCGCGGTGTTCGGCGGTGCGCTCACGCTCGTCCACGCGCGCGTGCTCGTCGGCGACGGGACGCGCGTCGACGACGCGACGCTCGTCGTGCGCGACGGACGCATCGTCAGCGTCACGGCGGAGGGAGTTGCGCCCGCGGCCACGGCGGACGCGCCCGTGATCGACGCGACGGGCCTCACGATCACGCCCGGCTTCGTAGGCGTCGGGCACGCGCTCGGCCTCGTCGAGATCGAGCTCGAGCCCTCGACGGTGGACGACGCGCCCGAGGGCGGGGCGGACCCGATCCGCGCGTCGTTCTCCGCGGCGGATGGCTACAACCCGAGCTCGGTGCTCGTGCCCGTCGCGCGGCTCGGCGGCGTGACGAGCGCGCTCTCGACGCCGCAGGGCGGGCTCGTCGCGGGGACGAGCGCGTGGGTCGATCTCGCGGGCGCGCGGCCCGACGACGCGCTCGTCGCGCCGGTCGTCGCGCTGCACGTCGACCTCGACGATGGCGGCGTCGAGGCGGGCGGCGGGGCGCGCCCGGCGATGCTCGGACGCTTCCGCGACGCGCTCGACGATGCGCGCCTCTACGCCGCGCAGCGCGCGGCCTACGAGCGCCGCGGGGTCCGCGAGCTGAGCGTCTCGCGCGCGGATCTCGAGCGGCTCGCCGAGGCGCTCTCGGGGCGCGTGCCCGTCGTGGTGCGCGTCGCGCGGGCGGACGACGTCCTGCGCGTGCTCGCCCTCGCGCGCGCCTACCGGCTGCGCCTCGTGCTGAGCGGCGTCGAGGAGGGCTGGAAGGTCGCCGACGCCATCGCCACAGCGGGCGTGCCGTGCATCGTGCAGCCGCTCGCGAATCTACCGGAGCGCTTCGCGCGGCTCGGCACGCGCTACGACAACGCGGCGCTGCTCGCGCGCGCGGGCGTGCGGCTGATCCTCACGACCGATGGCCCGCACGGCCTGCGCAACCTGCGTCAGGAGGCGGGCAACGCCGTCGCCGACGGGCTCGACCCCGCCATCGCGCTGCGCGCGCTCACGAGCGAGCCGGCGCGCGTCTTCGGGCTCGGCGCGGAGGTCGGCACGCTCGCGCCCGGCCGCGTCGCGAACCTCGCCGCGTGGACGGGCGACCCCTTCGAGTTGCGCACGCGCCTCGCGCACCTCGTCGTGCGCGGGCGCGCGCTGCCGCTGCGCTCGCGGCAGACGCAGCTCTTCGAGCGCTACCGCGAGCTCGGCCGCATCCGCCGCGGGCGCCCGGCGCCCTGATTGTTTGCCCGCCACGCGCGCCCCGCCCGCCACGCGCGCCCCGCCCGGCCGCGATCACTCGAGCGGGCGCTTGCAGAGGCCGAGGTCGCTCAGGTTGACCACGATGTACGGATTGCCATCGCCGATGAGGTACTCGTAGGGGCCAGCGACGAGCAGCGCGCCCCAGAGAAAGTCGTCGGTGGCGTCGAAGCGCACGGCGCCCTCGTGGATGCGGTGCGCGAGGATCACCTCGGCGGCGCGCCCGGTGCCATCCGTGTAGGTGCGGAACTCGTCACCGGCGAGCACTTCGGCCTGGGCCAGCTTCGTCAGCTGGCTGGCGTGTCCCTCGGTGACGACCGTCGCGCAGTAGGACGTGAACAACGGCTGGACCTTCTCGACGCGCATGACATCCCCACCCCCGCGGGACGATGGACCGCGGGGAAGGGAGAGACGCGCAGGCGGGGCGGGGACTGACAGCGCACCCGCCCCGCGGGCGGTCAGGCGAGCGACGCCTCGAGCGTGATGTCGCAGCGCAGCACCTTCGAGATCGGGCAGTTGGCCTTCGCCCCCTCGGCGATCTCGAGGAAACGCGCCTCGGTGATGCCCGGGACCTTCGCCGCGAGCACGAGCGTCACGCCGGTGATCGACCAGTGGACGTCGGGGCTCTCCATCGTCAGGTGCGCGGTGACGTCGAGCTGCTCGGGCGGGTGACCGGCGCCCGTGAGCCCGAAGGAGAGGGCCATCGCGAAGCAGCTCGCGTGCGCGGCGGCGATGAGCTCCTCGGGGTTCGTGCCGGCCTTGCCGTCCTCGGAGACGAAGCGGGTGACGACGGAATACGGCAGGGCGTCGAGCGCGCCGCTCCCCGTCGTTACCTTCCCCGAGCCCTCGGCGCCCGTGCCCGTCCAGACTGCCCGACTCGTCCTGCGCATCTTCTTCATGGTCTCTCCTCGTGGTGTCGGGGGAGGCGCTCCATCCTCCGGGAGGCCGCCCGACCGCGTCCAGTCCTGATGCCGGCCCCGCGGTGCGGCAAGGGCGCCGCGGTGCGTCGGCGCCCGCCCGCTGCGTGCAAGTTGTGGCGCCGCGCGTCGGCGTGCCGGTGTGGCACCGAGCGCGGCCGAGCGTCTCGTCTTTGCGTCCGCGCGTCCGGGGACCACCTCCACACGGCTCCATGCCCCACCGTTCCACGGCGATCGCGCGCCGACTCATCGCGGCGCGCTATCGGACCGCCGACGCACTCCGCGCCGGATGGTCTGCGCCGGCGCTGCGGGCGCGGGGCCTGGCGTACCTGCTCGCGCTGGGGGTCGTCGCGTCCGCGCAGCTCGCCGGGATCACGGAGGCCTTCGACGCCGGGTTCCGCGCGGCGCTCTTTCCGCTCGCGCTGCACGGCGGCGACGTCGGCGCCGTGGTCGTGTCGCTCGACGGCGTCGCCGACCTCGTGGCGCGCGACGCGACGCTGCGCGCGATCCGCGCCGGGCGGCCGCGGGCCGTCGTGTCCCTGCCGACCCTCGGGGATCCGCCCGCCCCGCTGGGGCTCGATGGGGGAGGGAGCCGGGCGGAGCGCGTCCGCTGCGAAGGGAGCCTGCGCGAGGGGCTCGCCGCACTGGGGCTGCGCTGCGCGCCGGGGGCGCTCGTGCGCTACGCCGCCGCGGGCGACGGAACCACCGTCCTGCGCGCGCGCGCAGTGCGGGAAGGGGAGGTGCCCGCGGTGGCCTTCGCGGACGCCGTGGTCGTCGTGGGGGACGCGCGCGCGGCGCCGACGCTCGTGACGCCGCACGGCATGCTCCGGCCGGC
>CAXNJO010000004.1:0-593272 GCA_964202905.1 Polyangiales bacterium | reverse complement strand
CGTACATGCTCGCGGGCGCGATGGAGCACCGCGACAGCATGGGCAACGAGGGGCGCCTCATCGCGGGCAGCACGCAGTGGATGACGGCGGGCAGCGGCATCATCCACTCGGAGATGCCGAAGCAGGTGAGCGGCCTGATGCACGGCTTCCAGCTCTGGGTGAACCTGCCGCGCGCGCAGAAGTGGACGCGCCCGCGCTACCAGGACCTCGGGCCCGAGCGCTTCCGCGAGATCGAGCACATGGACGCGCGCGTGCGCGTCGTCGCGGGGGAGGTCGCCGGCGAGGTCGGGCCCGTCGCGGGCATCGCCACCGCGCCGACGATGATCGACGTCACGCTCGCGCGAAACGGGCGTTTCGACCACGCGCTGCCCACGTCGCACAACGCCTTCGCCTACGTCGTCGAGGGCGTCGCGCG
This sequence comes from Polyangiales bacterium, assembly GCA_964202905.1. Classification (GTDB taxonomy): domain Bacteria; phylum Myxococcota_A; class Polyangia; order Polyangiales; family JADJQN01; genus CAIUAC01. The sequence goes on along the minus strand of CAXNJO010000004.1, from coordinate 592,857 downwards.
CTTCGGCGCGGACGGCCCGCTGCTCGAGCGCGGGCAGCTCGCGGTGCTCGCGCCGGGCGCCGAGCTCGTCCGGGCGACGAGCGCGACGGGTGGGCGCTTCCTGCTGTTCGCGGGGCAGCCGCTCGGCGAGCCCGTCGCGCGCCGCGGCCCCTTCGTGATGAACACCGAAGCCGAGCTGCGCGAGGCCTTCGACGACTACCGCGCGGGGCGGCTCGTGCGGGAGCGCGGCGAGCAGGGCTGACGCGACGGCACCTGAGCGGCGCGGCAGGGCAGGGACATAATCCGTCCCTCCTGCGCGCTGCGGCTTCGGGCGGAAGCGAGGGACATAGTCCGTCCCACCCCGGCCGGGCGCCGGCATCGCCGGGGAGCGTTGTACGCTCGCGGGCCATGCCGACGCTCCGCCCGCTCGCGTTCCTGGTCGTGCTCGCGCTCGTCGTCGCGTCCGCCCCCGCGCCGCGCGCCCGCGCTGCCGACACCGTGCTCACCTTCGAGGGCGAGGTGCCCGCGGAGGGCGCCTACTTCGAGATCCCCTTCGAGGTGCCGGCGGGCGTCGCCGAGCTCGAGGTGCGTCACGACGACCTCTCGGCCGTGAACATCCTCGACTGGGGGCTGCTCGGACCGAGCGGCTTCCGCGGCTATGGCGGCGGCAACGAGGAGCCCGCGGTGCTCGGCGCGGCGGCGGCCTCGCGCAGCTATTTGCCGGGCGCGATCGAGGCGGGCACGTGGCGCGTTTACGTGGGCAAGGCAAAGGTCTCGGAGCTGCCCGCGCGCTACCGCGTCGAGGTCGTGCTGCGCGACGCGCCGACGCTCGCGCCGCAGCCCGAGCGCGCGGCGTACGTGCCCGCCGCGCCGCTCGAGGTCGGGCGCCGCTGGTACGCGGGCGACTTCCACGTGCACACGCGCGAGAGCGGGGACGCTGCGCCCTCGCTCGAGGAGGTCGCGGCGTTCGCCGAGTCGCGCGGCCTCGATTTCGTGATGCTGAGCGACCACAACACCACCTCGCAGCTCGCCTACATCGCGTCCGTGCAGGCCGCGCATCCCACGCTGCTGCTCGTGCCCGGCATCGAGGTCACGACCTACGAGGGCCACGCGATGGCGCTCGGCGGGACGCAGTGGGTCGACCACCGGCTCGGCTTCGCGGGGCGCACCGTCGAGGCCATCGCGGGCGAGGTGCACGCGCAGGGCGCGCTCTTCACGTTGAATCATCCAGTGCTCGATCTCGGCGACGCGTGCATCGGCTGCGCGTGGACGAGCACGCTCGCGCGCGACGCCATCGACGGTATCGAATTGCAGACGGGCGCGCTCAGCGTGACGGGCGTGTTCTACGCGCGGAGCGAGCGTTTCTGGGAGGATCTCGTCGCGGGCGGCGCGCACGTGGTCGCGCTCGGCGGCAGCGACGATCACCGCGCGGGACGCGGCACGGGGATGTTCGACAGCCCCATCGGCAGCCCGACGACGATGGTCGAGGCCGACGAGCTCAGCGTCGCCGCGCTCCTCGCGGGCATCCGGCGCGGGCGCACCGCGGTGAAGCTCGAGGGGCCCGAGGATCCGCTCGTGGCGCTCGACTCGCCGCAGCTCGGCCCGGATACCGACACCATCTTGGCAGATTCCATGTTGCTGCGCGTGCGCGTGACGGGCGCCGGGATGGGGAGCGCGCTGCGGCTCGTGCGCGACGGCGCGGGGCTGCCCGCGGTGCCCGTGACGAGCGACCCCTTCGAGTGGGAGACGACGCTCGAGGCGACGGGCACGGGCGAGGATTTCATCCGCGCGGAGCTCCTCGTCGGCGGGCGCCCGCGCGTGGTGACGAGCCACGTGTTCCTGCGTGGCGTGACCGAGCGGCCCGACGCCGGCACCGATGCGGGGAGCGCTGCGGACGCGGGTGCGAGCGCGAAGGGCGCGTCGGATGAGGGCTGCGGGTGTCGCGTCGTCGCGGGGCGCAGGGCGTCGGGGGCTGTGCCGGCGCTCCTCGGTGTCCTGGCGCTGCTGCGCGTCGCGATGCGGCGTTGCGCGTCGCGGGATCGCGCGCGCACGTCGGAGCTGCGGCGCTGAATCGTCGGTTCAGCCGCCGCGCGTGCCGTGGGCGCGGGTGCTCACACGATCTTCGCCGCCGCGACCGCGAGGCCCTGCGCGTTGAGCGCGAGATCGAACTCGATGAGCGCGCGGTCCTCGGCGTCGAGCGTGAGGCCGATCGCATCGGCGCGGCGCTGGAACTCGGCCTCGAGGCGCGCGCGGAGGTGCGCTTCGGCGTCGGTGCGGCCCGCGTGCTCCTTCACGAGCGCGTCCGAGAGGTTCAGCCACTCCCGCAACTGGGTTGCGACGACGGCGAGGTCGTCGACTTCGCCGAAGTGGGTGAGACACGCGCTGCGCGTGCCGAGCGCGAGCACGCGATCGACGCTCGCGAGCGCGGCCTCGGCGTCGAAGTCCGTCGGGCTCGTGGACGGATAGGCGAAGCGCCCCGCGCGCTGCAGGCGTGGGTAGGCGAGCCCGAAGGCGTCGCCCGTGAACACGGTGTCGCGCGCCTCGTCGTGCACGACGAAGTGGTGGTTCGCGTGGCCGCGCGCGTGCCAGAAGCGCAGCGTCGCGTCGCCGAGCGCGACGGTCGCGCCGTCGTCGAGCGACTGCACGCGCGCCGCGTCGATGGGCGTGATCGCGCCGTAGAGCGCGTCGAAGCGGGCGTCGCCGTAGACGCCGCGGGCGCTCGCGACGAGCTTGCTCGGATCGATGAGGTGCCGCGCGGCGCGCGGGTGCGCGAGGAGCGTCGCGTTCGGGCACGCGGCCATGAGCGCGGAGGCGCCGCCCGCGTGATCGAGGTGCACGTGCGTCACGACGACGTAGCGCACCTGCGCGGGCGAGAGCCCGGCCTGCGCGAGCGCGGCGAGCAGGCGCGGCACGGCGTGCGTGGTGTTCGTCTCGATGAAGGCGGCCTCGTCGCCCTGCACGCGCAGGTAGGCGGCCGCGAGGCCGGGCGCCACGTATTCGCAGTCGATCGTCAGGAGGCGCGGTGTCGTCACGCCCGCGAAGGTAGCCGCGGGGGCGCCCCGACGAAAGCACGGCGACGAAAGCGCGGTGAGCGCTTGATCCCGCCCGCGTGGGAGCCTATTTCGTCCGCCCATGACCACGCGCGACCTTGAAGGAAAGACCATCGTCGTCACCGGCGCGAACACCGGCATCGGCCGCGCGACGGCGGCCGCGCTCGCCGTGCGCGGTGCGACGCTCGTGCTCGCGGGGCGCTCGGCCGAGAAGACGCTGCCCGTCGTCGACGCGCTCAAGGCGGCGAGCGGCAACGCGGCGATCACCTTTTCGCGGCTCGACCTCGGCGACCTCGCGGATGTGCGCCGCAGCGCGGAGTCGCTCGTCGCGGAGCACCCGCGCATCGACGTGCTCCTCAACAACGCGGGGCTCGCGGGCACGCGCGGGCAGACGAAGGACGGCTTCGAGCTCGCCTTCGGCACGAATCACCTCGGCCCCTTCCTCTACACGCAGATCCTCCTGCCCGCGCTGCGCCGCGCGTCGCAGGGCCGCATCGTCAACGTCGCGAGCCGCGCGCACCTGCGCGCCTCGGGCATCCCCTTCGAGCGCCTGCGGCAGCCGACGTGGACGACGACGGGCCTCGAGGAATACGGCATCTCGAAGCTCGCGAACGTGCTGCACGCGGCCGAGCTCGCGCGGCGCGAGGCGGGGCAGAGCGCGGTGACCGCGTACTCGCTGCACCCCGGCGTCGTCGCCTCGGATGTGTGGCGGCGCGTCCCGTGGCCCTTCGTCAATCTCATGAAGATGTTCATGATCAGCAACGAAGAAGGCGCGCTCACGAGCCTCCACTGCGCGACGGATCCCGCGCTCGCGACGGTGAGCGGCCGTTATTACAAGGAGTCGCGCGAGGCGCGCATGAACCCGCTCGGCAAGGACGAGGCGCTCGCGCGCACGCTCTGGACCCGCAGCGAGGAGTGGACGTCGTGAGCGGCCCGGCGACGAACCCGCGCGTGCGCGACCGCTCGCGCGCCTACGACATCGTGCTTTTCGGCGCGACGGGCTTCACCGGCAAGCTCGTCGCCGAGTACCTCGTGCGGCACCTCGACGAGGGCGCGCTGCGGCTCGCGCTCGCCGGGCGCGATCTCGGCAAGCTCGAGGGCGTGCGCGCGGGGCTCGCGGCGATCGATCCGCGCGCAGCGTCCCTCCCGCTGCTCCGCGCCGACAGCGCCGATCGCGCCTCGCTCGATGCGCTCGCAGCGCAGGCGAGCGTGGTGTGCACCACCGTCGGTCCCTACGCGCGCTACGGCGCGCAGCTCGTCGGGGCCTGCGTCGCGCACGGCACCGACTACTGCGACCTCACGGGCGAGGTGCAGTTCATCCGCCGGATGATCGACGCGCACCAGGAGGAGGCCGAACGCACGGGCGCGCGGATCGTGCACTGCTGTGGGTTCGACTCGATCCCCTCGGATCTCGGCACCTTCATGCTGCAGGAGGCGATGCGCGCGCGGCACGGTGCGCCCCTCGACGCGGTGCACTTCTTCGCAGGGGAGAGCCGCGGCGGCGTGAGCGGCGGCACCATCGCGAGCATGCTGACGCTGCTCGAGGAGGCCAAGCGCGACCGCGCGGTGCGACGGATCGTGGGCGACCCGTATGCGCTCGTGCCCGACGCGGCGACGCGCGGGCCGGATGGCTCGGACCAGCGTGGGGTCCGCCACGACGCCGCGCTCGGCATGTGGACGGGGCCCTTCGTGATGGCCGCGATCAACACGCGCATCGTGCGGCGCACCAACGCGCTGCTCGGCTACGCGTACGGCGAGGGCTTCCACTACACGGAGGCGATGAGCACGGGGAAGGGCCCCGCGGGTCTCTTCCGCGCGGCGGCCATGACCGCAGGGCTCGGCGCCGCGCTCGGTGCGCTGCAGATCGCGCCGCTGCGCAGCCTCCTTGCGAAGCACGTGCTCCCCGCGCCCGGCGAGGGGCCGAGCGCGGAGGCCCGCGAGAAGGGCTTCTTCGTGGTGCGGCTCGTGGGCGAGGGCCGCGCGGGTGACGGCGCGAAGGTCGTGCTGCGCGGGCGCGTCGAGGGGAAGGGCGATCCGGGCTACGCCTCGACGGCGCGCATGCTCGGCGAGTCGGCGCTTTGCCTCGCGCTCGACGGCGCGCAGCTGGATGCGCCGGGCGGCATCCGCACGCCGGCGTCCACGATGGGACCGCTGCTGCTCGAGCGTCTGCGCGCGGCCGGGATGGTCTTCCGCGTGGAGGAGACGTGATCGCTGCTCCTCCGCGATCGCACGACATGCCCTGATTCAAAGGGGTTTCGTGCGTTTTTGGGGCGCGCGTCGGGCGGCGCCTCTTGCGCGGCGTCGGTGCCGTCCTACACCCCGCGGATGCCGACCTCGCTCTTCGACCCGCTCGTGTTCCGCAACGGCGTGCGCGCGCGCAACCGCGCCTGGCTCGCCCCGCTCACCAACCTGCAGTCGCACGCGGACGGCACGCTGTCCGACGACGAGCTGCGCTGGCTCGAGGCGCGCGCCGCGGGCGGCTTCGGCGTCGTCGAGACGTGCGCGGCCTTCGTCGCGCAGGATGGCAAGGGCTGGGCGGGCGAGCTCGGCATCGCCGTCGACGCGCACCTTCCAGGCCTGACGCGCCTCGCGGGGGCGCTCGAGGCGCACGGCGCGCTCGGGATCGTGCAGCTCTTCCACGGCGGCGTGCGCTCGCCCTCGGCGGTGTCGGGCTCGCAGCCGTGGAGCGCGTCGTCGTGGGAGGAGTCGACGCCGAACTTCGAGGTGCCGCGCGCCGCGACGGGGGCCGAGATCGAGGCCGTGATCGAGCGCTTCCGCGACGCGGCCTTCCGCGCGCACGCGGCGGGCTTCGCGGGCGTCGAGCTCCATGGCGCGCACGGTTATCTGCTCTCGCAGTTCCTGAGCCGCACGATGAACACGCGGGACGACGCGTGGGGCGGCCCGATCGAGGGGCGCGCGCGGCTGCTGCGGGCGTGCGTGCGCGCGGTGCGCGACGTCGTGCCCGCGTCGTTCGTGGTGGGCGTGCGCCTCTCGCCGGAGGACTTCGGCAACGCGCGCGGCCTCGACCTCGACGAGTCGCTCACGGTGGCGCGCTGGCTCGCGGACGACGGCATCGACTTCCTCCACGCGTCCCTGTGGGACGTGACGCGCAACTCCGCGAAGCGGCCCGAGGTCCACGTGCTCCCGCAGCTGCGCGCCGTGATCCCGGCGGATCTCCCGCTCGTCGCGGCCGGCAAGATCTGGACGCGCGAGGAGGCGGAGGCGGTGCTCGCGCTCGGGGCGGACGCCGTCGCCGTGGGGCGCGCGGGCATCGCGAACCCCGACTGGCCCGCGCTCCTCGAGGCAAACATCGAGCCGCGCCGCCCGCCGCTCAGCCCGGCGGAGCTCGCCGAGCGTGCGCTCTCCGACAAGTTCGTCGCCTACATGCGCAACTGGAAGGGCTTCGTCGCGGACGCCTGAGCGCGGCGCGCCTCGCCCCCGGGCCGTCGCGCGTTGCAACTCGTATCGAGCCACGAACGGGTCCATACCTGCGCCGCGATGTCTCCCACCCGCAGGCGGCTCACCGTCACCGCCCTGCTGCTCTCGATGTTCATGGCCGCGATGGAGGCGACCGTCGTCGGCACGGCGATGCCCACCGTCATCGCGGACCTCGGCGGCATCGCGCTCTACGGCTGGGTCGGCTCGGCCTACCTCCTCGCGTCCACGGTCTCGGTGCCCGTGTACGGGAAGCTGGCCGATTTGTACGGCCGCAAACCTTTGATGTTGTTCGGGATTGCGCTCTTCCTGCTGGGCTCGCTCGCGAGCGGCGCCGCGGGCGCGATCGTCCCGCTCATCGCCGCACGCGCGGTGCAGGGCCTCGGCGCCGGCGCGATGCAACCCATCGCCGTGACGGTGGTCGGGGACCTCTTCACCGTCGAGGAGCGCGGTCGCGTGCAGGGGCTCTTCGGCGCGGTGTGGGGGATCGCGGGCGTCGCAGGGCCGCTCCTCGGCGGCGCGATCGTGCAGGCGTTGTCGTGGCGCTGGGTGTTCTGGGTGAACGTGCCCTTCGGACTCGCGTCCGCAGGTCTGCTCGCGCTCTCCTTCCGCGAGGCCCAGCGCCCCGCGCGCACGCTGCCGCTCGATTGGCCGGGTGCTGCGCTGCTCACGCTCGCCTCGCTCGCGCTGCTGCTCGGCGCGGCCGGCGAGCATCCCGCCCTGAGCGCACCGCTCGCCCTCGCGTTGCTCGCGGGCGTCGCGTGGCGCGGGCGCACCGCGCCCGATCCGGTGCTGCCGCTCGCGCTCGTCGTGCGCCGCCCGATCGCCGTCGCCGCGCTCTCGTCGCTGCTGCTCGGGGCGACGATGATGGGCGTGCTGATGTTCGTGCCGCTGTACGTGCAGGGCGTGCTCGGTGGCAGCCCGGCCGAGGCGGGGGCGACCGCCGCGCCGATGCTCGTCGGCTGGCCCATCGCGGCGACGCTGACGAGCCGCGCGCTGGTGCGCGTCGGTTTCCGCGCGCCCGTCTGGCTCGGATCCGGGCTCTGCGCCATCGCCCTGACCGCCTTCGCGGTGCTGCTCGCGCCCGACGCGCACGTGGGATCGCTGCAAGTCGTGATGTTCGTCTACGGGCTGGGCATGGGCTTCGTGAACACGACGCTGCTCATCGCGGTGCAGGCGAGCGTCGGGTGGGAGCAGCGCGGCGTCGCGACCGCGACGACGATGTTCTCCCGCTCGATCGGCGGCGCGCTCGGCGTCGGCGCGTTCGGCAGCCTGCTCGCCGCGCGGCTCGGCGCGCTGCTGCCGGCGGACGCGGTGCGCGGCCTGCTCGATCCGACGCGTCGCGGGGCCGTCGCGGGGGGCGCGCAGATGCCGGCGGCGCTCGCCGAGGGCCTCGCCCCGATCTTCTGGGGCACGGCGGCGCTCTCGCTGCTCAACCTCGGTGTGGTGCTGCTCTACCCAGCGCGACTCGCGGGCCCCACATCGAAGGCCGCTGTGCGGGACGGTTCGGCGGCCACCGCCGCTGTCGGCGCAGAGCTCTGAGATGTGATGCGCGGGGGACGCCCGCCGGGTCCACGCCCCCGGTCCGGCTCCCCGCTTCGGAGGTGAACCCGTGGCCGCCTTCTCCGTGCCGATTGCGACAAGTCCCGCCGCTGCGCCCCACGCCCGTCCGCTTTCACGCGTCGATCGCGCGGCGTACCGCGTCCAGCAAACCTCGCTCCTGCTCCATTGTCTCGCTGCGCAGCGCCTGATCCGGTCGGCGCGCGGGGAGACACCGCCGGTGCCGGATCCAGAGGCGCTCGCGGTGCTGCGCGCCCGGTACGAGGCGCTGCTCGCCCAGGACCTCGCGCACGTCGATGCGGGCGCGTACCCGCGCTCGCTGCTCTTTCAGATCCCCGTCGCCGACTACGTGCGTCGGCTCCCCGAGCTTGCGCGCGACGTGCCGCGGAGCGCGGCGCGGGCGCGTCGGGGCGGCTGGCGCGAGCTGCCCGAAGGCGTGGATCGCGAGCGTTTTCCAGCCTACTTCCGGCGCACGTTCCACTGGCAGACGGACGGCTACCTCAGCGCACGCTCCGCGCGCCTCTACGACGTCGGCGTCGAGCTGCTGTTCATGGGCACCGCCGACATCATGCGGCGCCAGCTCATCCCGCACGTCGTGCGCTTCGCGCGCGCGGAGGGCGGGCACGGCGCGGGTGGGCTGCGTGTGCTCGACGTCGCCTGCGGAACGGGGCGGTTCCTGAAGCAGCTCGCGGCAGCGCTACCCGGCGCGCGCCTTTCCGGGCTCGATCTGAGCCCCGCCTACGTCGAGGCGGCGCGTGCGCTGCTGGCCCCGGTCGCCGAGGTGACGCTCGTCGCGGACGGCGCCGAGAAGATGCCCTGGCGCGACGGGCTCTTCGACGTGCTGACGAGCGTCTACCTCTTCCACGAGCTGCCGCGCGCCGTGCGCCGACAGGTCCTGCGCGAGATGTTCCGGGTGGTGCGGCCCGGGGGCCTCGTCGCGATCGAGGACTCCGCCCAGAACGCGGAGAGCCCGGAGCTCGCGCCGCTGCTCGCGAGCTTCCCAGTCGACTTCCACGAGCCGTTTTACGCGGACTACCTGCGTGACGACCTCGCGGAGGCGCTGCGCGAGACCGGCTTCGAGGTGTGCGCGGTGGAGCGCGCTTTCCTGTCGAAGGTCGTCGTCGCGCGGCGGCCGGCCTGACGCAGTCGGGGCCGCTCCGCACAACGAGAAAGGCGCCCCGATCGGGCGCCTTTCTTCGTTCGCAAGGGTGTCAGCGGGCGATCACATGCTGTCGCAGGCGCCGTCGCAGAAGTTCTGCACGACGCCGTCCGGCCGCATGAACGCGTCCAGCTGCATCTGCGCGCGCGGATCGCGGCGCACCGTCTCGTGCACGGTGCTTCCGGTGGTCGAATCTTCCGGCTCTTCCGCGGCGTAGCGGAAGTCGTCGGGGACCGGCGAGGCGCCCGTCTCGTAGACGACGTAGCCGCTCTCGGCCGTGTCGGTGAACGTGTCGAGCCCGAACACCGGGTAGATGGACGGGCTGTGCACGGGGATGGCGTAATTGCGCGCCGCGAGGTCCGCACCGGCGTTCGCGACCTGCGCGTCCCAGCGGCCCGTCTGGTAGAGGATGCGCTTGTTCGTCGGCGAGCCGGGCAGCACGTCCGCGAGCGTGTGCGCGGAGAACACGGACGGGTCCGAGCGCTCCCACGTCTGCGCGAGCTGTGCGAGCAGGAGCGCGCGATCGATCCGGCTCGGATACCACTGCTTGAGGATGAGCTCGTAGGCCTTCCAGTCCGTCGAGCGGGGCATGAACAGCGCGTACGACACGGCGCCGACGCCGAGCGCGAAGTGCGTGATGTCGGTCGAGAGCCCGGCGAGCGAGGCGCCGAAGATCCCGCCCTGCGAGTTGCCGTGGTAGTAGACCTGCGTCGGATCGAACGTGGGTTGTCCGCCGATCTGGAACGCCGCGTTGTCGGCGCAGACGCCCTTCAGCGTCCGCACCATCACGAGCAGGCTGATGAAGCCCTGCACCTGACGGTCGACGAACCTCGGGAAGAGCGAGAGGTCGGCGAGGGCGCGCGTCGCGAACTCGACGTCGTCCGGGCCCGCCATGCCGCTCCAGTCGCCGGCGACGACGACCGTCGGGTAGTCGTTCGCGAAGGTGCGCACGTAGCCGCCCTCGGCCTCGCCGCGACCGCCGAAGAGCCCATGGCCGTACTGCATCACGCGCACCGGTCCGCCGCCCGCCTCGACGCGCGCCTTCACGGAGCGCGGGATCAGCACGGTGAACGGGTACTCGAACGTCCCCATCGCGAGCGGCGCGCCCGACGAGTCGCGGCGCAGGGGAGAGCCCGACACGTCCTCCATCTGGTAGAGCGGCACCGTCACGGTGCCCTCGACCTTGCGGAAGATCTCGTCGTTGACCTCGTCCTGCATGTCCGTGATCGCGCAACCGAGGCCGCCCGGCCCGACACGCATGAGCGCGTCGTCGCGCATCGTCACCGCATCGCTCCATGCGGACTCGTCGGTGCCCGTCCAGACGTCCCAGGCCTCGACGAGCGAGGCGCGATCGATGCCTGCCGCGGTCAGCGGCGCGAAGACGTTGGCCTCGAAGTCGGCGCGCCGCGCCTCGATCCCGGGCACGGTGGTCGGCGTGTTGTCGCGCAGCGCCTTGAAGCCCTCGTGCGGCTCGACGGGAGCGCCGCTCTCGAGGCGCAGATTGCGCGTCGCGACGATGATGTGGTGGTTCTCCGGCATGCGGCGCGCGGGCCGGATGTAGAAGGGCCGGAGCTCTGCGGAGATGCCGACGTGCATGTCCAACTCCGCCCAGTGCGGCAGGCGCTCCATCGTCGTCGCGTCGAGCAGGATCGTCTCGGAATCCGCCGCCACGCTGCGCTCCACGTGCAGCCAGTCCGCGAGGCGCGAGTCGTCGATGCGGCCGGCGTAGAGCGTCATGAACGACGTCTGCCCGGTGAAGCCGTCCGAGCGGTTCAGGTCCGCCGGGTCGACGGGCACCGGCGTGTCGGCGGCGTTCGCCGGCATCGCTGCTGCGGGGATGGCGACGCGCCGGCCGGTCGCCGTCGTCGCGTCATCGACGAGGTAACGGCTCGAGGGCCAGGGCAGCATGCAGCCGAGCGGGTTCAGGTTCTCGCACTCGTCGCGGTAGGGCGGCGGCCCCGCATCCACGGGCCCTGCGTCGGCCGCTCCGGCATCGGCAGGCGGCGGGGTGTCGTCGTCGTCTCCGCAGCCGACGAGCGGCAGCAGCGGGAGCGCACAGAGCATGAGCAGGGCACGGGGGTGTCGCGACATGGGGGGCAAGTGTACCAGCGCCACGCACGGTTCGCGTCGCGCACCGTGCGCCTTCTCGCCGTGTGTATCCGAACGCGCGCGAGCTGTCGCGGCCCCGGACGAGCGCCGGGGAGAACTCCGAGTTCCCGAAATCGACCCCGAAAGGCCCCCAGGAGAACTCCGAGTTCTCCAAATCGATTTTCAAAGCCGTCTGCGTGAACTCCGAGTTACACCGAATCGATTTTGGAAGCCGTCTGCGTGAACTCCGAGTTACACGAATCGATTTTGGAAGCCGTCTGCGTGAACTCCGAGTTACACGAATCGATTTCAAAATCCTTGGCGCGAACTCCGGGGGTCCGCTGCGTCGTTGTCTTCGCAACCGGCCGGTTCGTCGAGCGAAACAGGGGGCGTCCCGGCCCGGCGAGGTTGGAGACCGTGTCGATGCGTCCGCTGCGCGGAGGTCGCGAAGCTGCGCGTCGAGCGCCTCTCCGGGACGGTGTTCGCGCTCCCGACTGGGACAATCCGTGGGACAGCGCGCGAAAACGTGCCGTTTTCCCTTGTAAAATCGGTGGGCGGGACAGGGATCGAACCTGCGACCCGCTGCGTGTAAAGCAGCTGCTCTGCCGCTGAGCTACCCGCCCGGGAAGCGCGGGCAGCCTAGCATGCGCCCTCGGCACGGACCGCCGCACTGCGACACGCGCAGCCCTTGCGCTGCCGATTCAGCGTGCGCCTCGTCGCGTCCGCCGTGCGCGGGCGGACGTTCGGACGCGTGCGACGGCGAGTGACTCAGCCGCCCCGGGCGTGCCGAGCAAGGCCGCCTCGACGTGGCTGCCGGGCGCGTATTCCAGCGTGGTCCAGGACCGAATCGACGCGTGCCGCGCCAACGCCCGGTTGGGGACGGCCGCATCCATGCGCGCCCCGCTCCGGGAGAGCGTCGCGCCGCTTGGGGGAGTGAAGGTGTCTTGAAACATCCCGTCGGCCTCGCGCATCACGAGGTGCCCCGTCCCGTCACGTCCGAGCGTGACGTCGACCTCGGCGCCGCTCGCGATGCGACCGCCGAACGGCTGTCCCGCCCGCAACACCTGCACGATGGCGCGCCCGCGGAGCACACGCGCGATCACGGTGTCGCCGCTCGCCGCCTCCGTCTCGTAGACGTCGCCGGAGACGCGCGTCGCGGCCGCGATGTGGGGGAAGGGCACGATGAACACGCGCGTCCGCGCTCCGACGCCGTGAAACACGAGGCCGCGTGGGGGGGCATCGAGGGGCGTGCCGTCTGCGTCGAGGTAGAGCGCGCGTGGCTCCGGTCCGTGGCCGAGAAAGAGCGCGGCGATCCCCGCACCGTCGGCGAGGGCCTCGAGCCGCACGAGCTCGAGCGCGTCGGCCTCGTCCGCGACGCGCCGCGGCGTCGCCATCAGCGCGCCGTCGCGGTCCAAGCGCGCCACGAAGGTCCCCTCCGACGACGCGAACGCGAACAAGAACCCACCACTGCCGCCCGCAAGCGCGATCTCCCCGTGCGCGTCCGCGAGCGGCAACAGCGCGGGCACGGCCCGGCCGCTCTCCTCGATCCGCGCGAAGTGGAGGGTTTGTCCGCCGGCGCTGCCGCTCGTCCAACCGACGGCGACGTCGGTGCCGTTCTCCGCGAGGATGGGCGCGCCGATCCCGACGCCGAGCGGGAGCGAGCCGCAGCGGACATTCGGCCCCGGCACGCACGCGCGGCACCCCGACACGTCGAACCCGCCACAGTCCGCGGAGCACCGCAGTGTCCCGCCTGCGAAGCCCTGGCTCGCGCACGTCGCGCCCGCGAGGTCGCGACCGTCGCAGAGTTCGCGGCCTTCCAGGCACTCGACGTCTTCGCAACCCGACACGCCCGGGCAACCGCTCGCGCACTCGCGCCAGCAAGAACGCTTGCCCCGCCGCGCGCGCCCGTCGCCGCACACGGCGCGTTGCGAAGACGGGATGTCGACGGGGAACATCTGTGTGTACGGTTCACAACCCGGTTGAAGCCCCGTCGCGTCGCTCGGCCTCGCGCGGTCTCGAGGCGCCCGTGGCTGCGCGCGGGCGGTCGACACGCCGCCGCTCTCGCCGGCCATCGCGAAGAGCGCCGCAAGCGCGAACTTCGCGAACATGTGCAGGAAAGTGCATCCCGGATCGCGGGCAGAGCGGCGAAGCGGGGTGACCTCGACGCGCACGGCTACTGCTGGACGCCAGGGCCCTCGACCGTCGGCGTCGGCACGGCGACGCTCGCGCCGGGGACAACCGCATCGTTCTCAGTGGCGCTTGTGGGCGGCGAGAGTAGCTGCCCACCGCGGTATTCGATCGGCGGCGTGCGGCGCCCGAAGATCGCGTCCGGGTCACTGAAGCAGAGCGCCTCGCGCAGGACCTCGTCGGCGTGCTCGACGAGCACCACGCGCAGCGCTTGCAGCACGCGCCGTGGGATCTCGCGGAGATCTTTGCGGTTTTCGCGAGGAATGATCACGGTCGTGATCCCCGCCCGGTGCGCCGCGAGCATCTTCTCCTTGAGCCCGCCGATGGGCATCACCCGGCCGCGCAGCGTGATCTCGCCCGTCATGGCGACGGTGCGGCGCACGGGCACCTTCATCAGCGCGCTCGCGATGCTGGTGGCCATCGTGACGCCCGCGCTCGGCCCATCCTTCGGCACGAACTCCGGGAAGTGCACGTGCACGTCGACCTTCTGAAGGAAGTCTTCTTCGAGGCCGAGCAGCTTCTGGCGCGACCGGATGTAGCTCATCGCCGCCTGGGCGCTCTCCTGCATGCCCTTCTCGAGCAGGCCGGTGATCACGATCTTCCCCTTGCCGGGGACGACCGTGACCTCGCACTCGAGGGTGGTGCCGCCGTACGTCGTGTAGGCGAGGCCGTTCGTGAGGCCGATCTCATCCTTTTCACCGATCAGCGAGGATCGGTATTTCGGAACGCCGAGATACTTCGGGATGGCCTTGGCCGCGATGCGGTAGGGCTTGTCCTTGCCGTTCTTGACGACCTCGCGGGCGACCTTGCGGCACACCGAACCGATCTCGCGCTCGAGCGAGCGGACGCCCGATTCCTTCGTGTAGTGGTGGATGATCGTCCGGAGCGCGTTCTCCGTGATCTCCACGTCGACGTCTTTCAGACCCGTCTCGTCCTTCTGACGGGTGACGAGGAACTTGACGGCGATGTTGAGTTTCTCGAACTCCGTGTACCCGCTGAGTTGGATGATCTCCATCCGGTCCTGGAGCGGAAGCGGGATGCCCGACAGCGAGTTCGCCGTCGTGATGAACATGACGTCCGAAAGATCGTAGTCGAGGTCGAGATAATGGTCGTTGAACGCCGAGTTCTGCTCGGGATCGAGGACCTCGAGGAGCGCCGCGGCGGGATCGCCGCGGAAGTCCGAGGACATCTTGTCGATCTCGTCGAGCAAGAAGACCGGGTTGTTCGCGCCGACCTTCCGCAGCGATTGCACGATGCGGCCAGGGAGCGCGCCGATGTACGTGCGACGGTGACCGCGGATCTCCGCCTCGTCCCGAACGCCACCGAGCGAGAGGCGCACGAACTTGCGGCCCGTGGCGCGCGCGATCGACCGCGCGAGGGAGGTCTTGCCGACACCAGGCGGCCCCACGAGACACAACACCGGCCCGCGCAGCTTGCGGACGAGCGCCTGCACCGCGAGGTACTCGAGGATGCGCTCCTTGACCTTCTTGAGACCGTAATGATCCTCATCGAGGATGCGTTCGGCCGCCTCGAGATCGTAGTTCTCGTCGCTGACGTCGTACCAGGGCAGCCCGAGGACCCAGTCGATGTAGTTGCGGACGACCGTCGCCTCCGCGCTCATCGGCTGCATCATCTTGAGCTTCTTGAGCTCCTTCTTGACGCGCACCGCGCCCTCCGCGGAGAGCTTCTTCGACTTGATCTTCTCTTCGAGCTCCTGAATCTCGCTCTTGAACTCGTCCCGCTCTCCGAGTTCCTTCTGAATGGCCTGCATCTGCTCATTCAGGTAGTACTCCTTCTGCGTCTTCTCCATCTGCTTCTTGACGCGGGAGCGGATCTTGCGCTCGACCTGCAGGATCTCGAGCTCGGCATTCATCAGCTCGAAGAGCCGCTCGAGCCGACGGGCGGGATTCGTGGTCTCGAGGAGTTCCTGACGGTCATTCAGTTTGATGGACGAGAGGTGGACGACGATGGTGTCCGCGAGTTGGGCCGCGTCATCGATCGTCTGCACCGTCACCAGCGTTTCCGGGGGGATTCGCTTGTTGAGTTTTACGTAGAGTTCGAACGTCGTCTGCACGGAGCGGACGAGCGCCTCGATCTCCACGCTCGCGACGGAGGACTCCTCGACGGCCGCTACCTCGCACAGGAAGAAGGGCTCGTTCGGCACGAAGCGCTGGATGCTCGCGCGACGCTTGCCCTCGACGAGCACCTTCACCGTCCCATCGGGAAGTCGCAGCAACTGGATGATCGTGCCGACCGTCCCCATCGCGAAGATGTCCTCGGCGGTCGGGTCGTTGGTCTTCGCGTGCCGCTGGGCCGAAAGGAGAATCTCCTTGTCGCGGCTCATCGCCTCTTCGAGCGCGTTGATGGATTTTTCACGCCCGACGAAGAGCGGCACCACCATGTGTGGAAACACGATGATGTCGCGCAGCGGCAGGAGTGGCAGGACGTGCGCCTTCGCAGGCGCACCGGGATTCTTCGGGTCGTCGTTCTTCTGGAAGAACATGGATGGGCGGCCGGGAGTCGCAGCGGGGGAGGGCCTCAGGCCGTCTCTCCGGCTGCCTCCTTCTCGTACACGATGAGCGGCTTCTCCGCCTTCGTGATGCAATCCTCGTTGACGACGACCTCCTTGATGCCGCCGTGCGAGGGCACGTCGTACATGATGTCGAGCATCGCGTTTTCGAGGATGGCGCGCAGGCCTCGCGCGCCGGAGTTGCGCTTGAGGGCCTCGCGCGCGATCGCGCTGAGCGCCCCCTTCGTGAACTTGAGCTTCACTCCGTCCATCTCGAGCAGCTTGGCGTACTGCTTCACGAGCGCGTTCTTCGGCTTCGTGAGGATGTCGATGAGCGCCTCCTCGTTCAATTCGTGGAGGGTCGCGACGATGGGGAGGCGTCCGATGAACTCAGGGATGAGGCCACCCTTGAGCAGGTCCTCGGGTTGCACCTGCTCGAGCAATTCACCGACTCGCTTGTCACGCTTGCTTGGGATGTCGGCCCCGAAACCCAGCGTCTTCTCGCCGAGGCGCCGTTCGATGATCTGCTCGAGTCCGACGAACGCGCCGCCGCAGATGAACAAGATGTTGGTCGTGTCGACCTGCAAGAAGTCCTGCTGAGGGTGCTTGCGGCCGCCCTTCGGCGGGACGTTCGCGATCGTGCCCTCGATGATCTTGAGCAGCGCCTGCTGTACGCCCTCGCCGCTGACATCGCGCGTGATGGACGGGTTGTCCGCCTTGCGCGCGATCTTGTCGATCTCGTCGACGTACACGATGCCGCGCTGCGCGCGCTCGATGTCGTGGTCGGCGTTCTGCAGGAGCTGGACGATGATGTTCTCGACGTCCTCGCCGACGTAGCCCGCTTCGGTCAGCGTCGTGGCGTCCGCGATGGCGAAGGGGACGTTGAGGACGCGGGCCAGCGTCTGGGCGAGCAGGGTCTTGCCGGAGCCCGTCGGGCCGAGCAGCAGGATGTTCGACTTTTGAAGTTCGACGTCTTCTTGGCCGATGCGGGAGTCGATCCGCTTGTAGTGGTTGTGCACCGCGACCGCGAGCGTCTTCTTCGCGCGGTCTTGACCAATCACGTACTCGTCGAGGACGTTCTTGATCTCGACGGGCTTCGGCAGGGGTGTCCCCGAGGAGAAGTTGTCCTCGCGGTCGACCTCCTCGGCGATGATGTCGTTGCAGAGCCCGATGCACTCATCGCAGATGTAGACCGTCGGGCCCGCGATGAGCTTCTTCACTTCCTTCTGGGACTTGCCGCAGAAGGAACACTGGAGGTTGCCGTGCCCGTCGTCGCGCCGTCGATCCACTGTGTGCCTCTTCTGAAACGAGCAACCGACAGGACGAACCGTCCGACTATCGACTTCGGGGCGAGCCTTGTCACCCGGGCAGAGAGTCTAGTTCTCGGGATCCCGGGGGGCAAGCAACCGGCCAGGCCGGAGCGGGCTACTTCCTCGGGATGATCACGTCGTCGACGATCCCGTATTCGCGCGCGTCGGGGGCAGCGAGGAAGCGGTCGCGCTCGGTGTCTTCCTTGATCTTCGACTCGAGCTGTCCGGTATGGCGCGCGAGGATCTCGTTGATCCGCTGGCGGAGGAAGAGGATCTCCTTGGCCTGGATCTCGATGTCGGAGGCCTGACCGCGCGCGCCGCCATGCGGCTGATGGATCATCACGCGCGAGTTGGGCAGGCACTTGCGCCGGCCTTTGGCGCCGGCGGCAAGAATGACCGCGGCCATCGACGCGGCCTGCCCCAGGCAGACCGTGGAGACCGGACACCGGACGTACTGCATGGTGTCGTAGATCGCGAGGCCGCTCGTGATCACGCCGCCGGGGCTGTTGATGTAGAGCGTGATGTCCTTGTCGGGGTCCTCGCTCTCGAGGAACAACATCTGCGCGATGATGATGTTGGCGACGTCGTCGTTGATCTCGGTGCCGAGGAAGACGATGCGGTCTTTCAGCAGGCGGCTGTAGATGTCCCAGCTGCGCTCGCCGCGGTGGGTCGTCTCGACCACCTGCGGGAACGGAATGTATGCGCGCGGCGCGTGGTCGAATGTCATCCGGCCCCCTCGGAAACAGCGGCACCGGCCGCCTCGGCCGGAGCGTCGACGATCGTAGCCTTCGAGAGGAGATAGTCGAGGAGCTTGTCCTGCAGGATCTGCGCAGAGAGCTGTTCGCGCCGCTCGCCCGCGTAGTCCACGCGCACCTTGGCGATGTGCTTGCCGGTGCGTGCCGCGATCTCGGCGAGGCGCTTCTCGAGCTCGTCGGGCGTCACGGAGAGCGACTCGCGGCGCGCGAGCTCGCCGAGGAGGAGCGCCGCGCGGACCTTGCGCTCGGCCCGCGAGCTCATCGACGCGTGCATCTCCTCGCTGAGCGGCGTCGAGGTCTGGCCTGTCATGGAGAGGAATTGCGCGAACTCGTGCACCATCTGCTTCTGCTCCTCCTTGACCATGGAGGGCGGCACGATGATCGGATTTTTGTCGACGAGGCGCTCGACGACGAGGTCGCGGAGCGCACCTTCGGCGCGACGGCGGGCGGACTCTTCAAGGCGCTTGCGAACGTCGAGCCGCAACTCGAGGAGCGTCTGGAAGTCGCCGCAGTCCTTCGCGAATTCGTCGTCGATCGCGGGGAGGATGCGCTCCTTGAGTTCCTTGATGGTCACGTGGAATTGGGCGGTCTGGCCGCGAAGCGCCTCGTTGCCGTGGTCGTCCTGGAACTTCACGTCGATGGTGCGCTCGTCGCCGACGTTCGCGCCGATCAGCCCGGCCTCGAACTCCGGGAGCAGGCGCTCGCCGTCGAGCTCGACCGGGCGCTCCGTGGCGCCCATGTCCTCGCGCTTCGCGCCGTCGAGGGAGACCACGTAGTCGATGACGAGCAGGTCGCCCTTCTGCGCGGGGCGTGCAGGCTCCGGAGCGGCGACCGTCGCGTTCTCGAGGCGGAGACGCTCGATCTCACGGTCCACGTCGGCATCAGGGACCTCCGCGGACGGACGCGCGACCTCGAGCCCCGCCGTCTCGAGTTCGGCGATGCGGGGACGGATCTCGAGCTTCGCGGTGAAGGACATGGGCTGCCCCTCGGTGAGCGGGGAGGGGAGCACCTCGGGCGAGGCGACGGGCTCGAGATTGTGTTGCGCCATGGCGGCGAGCAGGCCCTTCTCGACGAGGGAGGAGAGCGCCTCGTGCTTCACCTGCGCGCCGAAGAGCTGCTTCACGACGCTGCGGGGCACCTTGCCCGGGCGGAAGCCCTTGATGCGCGCGGTCTGCTGCGTGCGCGCGTAGGCTGCGTCCATGTCCTTGCGCACCTCGTCCCAGGGGACCTCGACCTTCACTTCGACGAGAACCGGGCTGATTTCCGTGACTTCGGACTGCATGAACGTGCCTCCGGGGCGGGCGTGGTGAAGGGGGGGCGTGAAGGGGGGCGTGAAGGGGGCGTGAAGGGGGCGCGAAAGGGGCGCGAAAGGGGCGGTGGTCTAACGCCCGGCCACGGACGCGTCAAGCGATGGGGGAGGGTGAAAAGGCCACGTTTTCCGCTGCGTTCGAGTCGCGGACCGTCTGTATCATCCGTGATGGCGGGTGTCAGACCGCGCTTGGGGAGCCGCCCACCGGTGTGCGCGTCAAGTCGACGAGCTCGATGCCGATGAGGAACGACATCTCGAAGATGCGTGGGTCCCGGTAGAACTCACCGAAGACGATCCGCGTGAGTCCGGCGTTCGCGATGGTCTTGAAGCAGGTCCAGCACGGCGAGGCGGTGACGTAGATCCCCGCGCCGTCGATACGGGTGCCGTTCTTTGCGGCCTGGATGATCGCGTTGGCCTCGGCGTGGATCGTGCGGACGCAGTGGCCGTCCTCCATCATGTGGCCGACCTCGTCGCAGTGGGGGAGGCCGCGCACCGAGCCGTTGTAGCCCGTCGAGAGGATCGTCCGGTCGCGGACGATGACGGCGCCCACGTGCTTGCGCGAGCACGTCGACCGCGTCGCGACCTCACGGGCGATGTTCATGAAGTACTCGTCCCAGCTGACGCGCGCGCCGTGCTCCCCCATGCGGGACGCTCGCTATCACGGCGGGGGCGCGCCGGGAAGGGGAGCGCCGCGGGTCGTTGTCTCGGGCGCCGCGCGCGTGACGGCCGATGAGGCGATGCCCTGCCGGATCGCCTCCGTCAGCCCCGCATGGAGCGCAGCCGGCACCCCGCGGAGCATGAACACGTGCCTGTCGAGCCGGACGACCGCCGCGTCCGCGCGCTCCTGCGGGGGGAGGGCCCGCATCACGGCGCGTGCTGCGTTCGTGGCCTCCACCGCGTCCCCGTCGGTGTCCCATCGCGTGAGCCAGACCGCGCCCGGCGTCCCATCCGGGCGGAACACGACGCGGACGCGATCGCCGTCCCACCCGGCCGCTGCCTGCTGCGCCTTGGGCCGCGGCAGCGCCATCGCGAAGTAGATGCCCGATTCGAGCTCGCCGAGGGTCTCCTCGGTGCCGAGCGTGAGGCCTGCGGCCTTGAGGTCGGGGAATGTGGGCAGCTCGAGCGGGACCGTGCGCGCGCCGCGCAGGTAGAGCTCCGGGTGGAGGATCTCTTCGCTCGAGGTCGGCAGCTCCGTGTAGGCGCGGTTCACGCCCTCCCAGCCGCGTCGGATGTAGAGTTTCGCGCAAAATGCGAACCCGTCGCCGTAGGCGGAGAGCAAGGGCTCGCGCAGGATCGGCGGCGCCCCGCTCAGCCGTGTGTCGCCGCGCGTGCTCCGCTGAAGGATGCCGGGGATGCTTTCGCGCACGTGTTCGAGCGCTCGCGCCTCGACTTCGGCGTCGGTCCCGGCGGGGAATTCGCCGCGCACCATGGCGAGCGTCGCGTCTCCCTCGACCAAGGCCTCAACGGCGTTCGATTCGTCGATCGAGCGCGGCGCGCGGTGGAGCGCGCGCAGCCCAAGCACTTGATCCTGGAGCGCATGCACAAGCTCGTGCACGACCACCATCCGGCCGTTCTCGGGGGCGGCACCGTCGCCCGCGGCCCCGGATCCCCCCTGCGCCGACGCAGGGACAGCGTCGTCGCGAAGGACGAGCCGGGCGTGGCCCGAGTCGTAGTAGCCAACCACCTGCTCGTTCATCACGCCGCTGAGCGTCTCGCGCAGGTCGAGGTCCGGCGCGAGCAGGCCGAGCGCGGTGTAGAGCGCGCGCTTCTCGGCGAAGTCTTCCTCGTCGAGGCGTTCGTCGAGGTTCTGCGTCACAGCGGCGCTGTCTGCGATGCGGATGGTCACGGGCCCCGTGAACTGCAACCCGCGAATCCGGGCGGCGTACCTGACCAGGCGGGCCAGCGTGCGGGCTTCCGCGGGGGTCGGTGGGCGACTGCCGCGAATCGGGTCCTCAGGCTCCGGGATCGGAGCCGGCACCGCGACCGCGACCGGTACCGCGGCGGTCGTCGTCGTCGGGGGCGCCAAAGCCGTCCGGCGGGACGGCGCACCGCATGCCCCGAGACAGGCCAGGGCGAGACACCACCCGAACCGCGGGATCACCGCGGGACCCGCACCACGATCGCGTAGGTCAGCGGTTTGCGGCGGAGTTCGCGCCAGAAGAAGCGTTTCAGCGTGCGGCGCGCGAGCTCGCGGAGGCTCTCGTCGTCGACACGGTCGAGCGGCGAGCGCAGCGCGTACACGGCGTCGGCGAGGTCGGCGCGGGCGTCGGCGAGGAGCCCCGCCGAGGCCTCCTCGAGGAGGACTCCGCGGGTCACGACGTCCGGCTCCTGCACGAGCCGTTTGCCGCTGGCGTCGACGACCAGCACGGCCGTGACGACGCCGTTCTCCGCGAGCAGCGCGCGGTCGCGGAGGACCGCGTCGGGGATCTCCTCGCCCGCATCGACGCTGATACGGCCGACGGGCGCGTGGCCGACGACCCGCATCGCCGCGCGGTCGACTTCGACGATGGCGCCGTTCTCGACGACGAGGTGCTCGCCGACGCCCGCCTCGTGGGCGAGCTCGGCGTGGCGCCGGAGGTGGTGGTACGAGCCGTGGACGGGCAGGAAGCCGTCCGGGCGCGTGAGCTCGATCATGCGGCGCTGCTCTTCGCGCTGCGCGTGGCCGCTGACGTGGACGCCCGGATCCGTGAGGGGTGAGCGGACGACGACGCCGCGGCGCTCGAGATCATTGATGATTCCAGCGACGGTGCGCTCGTGGCCGGGGATGACGCGCGAGGAGAGGACGACCAGGTCGCCCGGCTCGAGGCGCAGGGTGGGGTGCGTCTCGGCGGCGAGGCGGGCGAGCGCGGCCGCGGGCTCGCCCTGCGTGCCCGTCGCGATGGCGACGAGGTGGTTGCGCGGAACCGACTGCACGCGGTCCTGCGGGACGAGGAGCGCGCCCGGGTCTTCGAGGACGCGCTCTTCGACGGCCACGCGCGCGTGCAACTGGACGGAGCGCCCGAGGAAGCAGAGTTGCCGTCCGGCCGCGCGGGTCGCCACGATGATCCCGCGCATGCGCTGGGCGTTCGAGGCGAACATCGCGATGACGACGCGCGCCGGGGCGCTGGCGATGAGGTCGGTGAGCACCGCGTCGACGCCTGCTTCGCTGCCCGACGTGCCCGGGACGTCCACGTTCGTCGAGTCGCTCAGCAGGGCGCGTACGCCCTCGTCGCCGAGCTGCTCGAAGCGCTCGGCGTCGAACGCCTCGTCGCCGCGCATGCTCTCGTCGATCTTGAAGTCGCCGGTGTGGACGAAGAGGCCCGCGGGGGTGCGGAGCGCGAGGGCCGTCGCGTCGGCGATCGAGTGCGTCACGCGGACGGGCTCGAAGTCGATCGAGCCCGCTGCATAGCGAGCGCGCGGACGTGTGGCGATCAGTTCCGCGCCCTCGAGGAGACCGTGTTCGCGCAGCCGCTCGCGCACGAGCGCGAGGGCGTACGGCGGACCGTAGACGGGCACGTCGAGGTGCCGCAACAGGTACGGGACGGCGCCGATGTGGTCCTCGTGGCCGTGCGTGAGCACGATGGCGCGGACGAGGCGGCGGCGTTCGAGCAGGTAGGAGAAGTCGGGGTGGATGACGTCGACGCCGAGTCCCCGGTCAGGGAACATGACGCCACAGTCGAGCACGACGATCGAGTCGTCGGTCTCGACCGCCATGCAGTTCATCCCAATCTCGCCAAGCCCGCCGAGGGGCACGAGGCGTAATGCGGAAGACACGATTTGGACTCCGTGGTAATCGGGAGAGGCGGTGTACGTCAAGGTGGTGGTCGCGGATTTGCGTCCCGGGGTGGCCGCGAGCGCGCGAATACTCACGTTGACCCACGCGATCACGGCGTGTAAGACCCGCCCGCCCGGCGAGCCCCGCGGGGGGTGCCACCGTGCCCCGCGACCGGGGCCCCCGGCATCCGGAGCGGAGAACCCTCGATGCGTCGATTCCTCCTCGCGAATTGCGTGATCGGGCTGGCCCTGCTGGCCTTGCCCGCCGCCGCCCAGCCCCGCCCGCGTCCCGCCCGCGACGCGCGCCCCGCCGCACCCGCTCCCGAGGCGCCCGCCGCGGATGCGGACGAGTCCGAGGACGACGAGGAGGAGGACGCCGGGAGCGACGAGCCGACCCAGCTTCGCGCGCCGATGCTCGAAGCGCCCGATCTCAGCGGGGTCACGCCGTCCGGCGACGATGACGCGGAACCGGCGGGCGACGACGAGGCCGAGCCGACGGGCGACGGGGCCCCCGCGACGACCGAGCCGGGCGACGAGACGCTTCTCTCGCCGGAGGCCGACGAGGCGCGGCTCTCGGGAGGTTCGTCGGACGCGCAAAGCGACGCGAGCGCGCCGGACGCGTGGACGGCTCCCCAGTCGGTCTTCACGCTGCATGGCTACTTCCGTGGTCGCGGCGACCTCCAGGACACGTTCGATCTCGGACGGCCCTGGTCCGCGCCGGCGCCGGGCGGTGCGCTCACGCCCTTCGACAACTGGGTCCCTGTCGAGCGTCGCGCGGCCGTGGCAGGCGGGTGTGCGTCGAGCGAGTGCGACACCGAGGCGCTCGCGAGCGCGAACATGCGCCTCCGGCTCATGCCGCAGCTCAACTTGAGCGACGACGTCCGCGTGAAGATGTGGATCGACGTCTTCGACAACGTGATCCTCGGCTCGAGCCCGGACTCCATCCTCGGCGGCGACGGCAGCCGCTCGATCTTCTCGGGGGCCGGCGGGCCAGGAACGACCGCGGTGCCGTCGTCCTCCTGGGGGAGCGCGCTCACCGACACCGTGGTCGCGCGCCGCGCGTGGGCCGAGGTGCGCAACCGGACGCTCGGCGAGTTGCGCTTCGGTCGCATGGGCTGGCACTGGGGTCTCGGCATGGTCGCGAACGCCGGGGACAACCTCGACGGCGACTACTCCACGGACGTCGACCGACTGATGGCCGTCACGCGGCTCGCCGGGCTCTATCTGATGGCGGCCTACGACTTCACGAGTTCCGGCGTCATCGGCCGTCTCCGCGCCGACGAGGCCGGGCGCGTCGTCGATTACGCGCTCCCGTACGATCCGGCGCAGCGGGACGATGCCACGCAGTACATGTTCGCCGTGGCGCGCCGCTCGACGGCCGAGGAGCAGAGCGCGGCCCTCGCGCGCGGCGACCTCGTGCTCAACACGGGCGCGTTCCTGCTCTACCGCTACCAGCTTCTCTCGAGCGACCGCCGGGTCTCGGCCACGGGCGAGGCCCCTTCGGGCAGCACCGGCAGCGATCCCTACCTCGTGCGGCGCCGCGCCGAGCAGTGGATCCCCGACGTCTGGGCGCAGCTGCTGGTCGGCAAGCTCCGCGTGGAGCTCGAGGGCGCCGCGGTGCTCGGCAGCATCGGGAACATCAACGACGGCGTCGGCGCCGCCGCGTACACGGGCTCGAACCTCCGCCTCGCGCAGTGGGGTGCCACGCTCGACGCCGAGTACCGGATGCTCGACGACAAACTCGGCTTCCACTTCAACTCGGGCTTCGCGAGCGGCGACTCGGAAGCGGCCAACGACGGGCTCGGCGCGTTCGTCGATTCGAGCGCGCGCGCTCCGGGACGCGACGGCGCGATCTCGACCTTCCGTTTCCACCCGAACTACCGCGTCGACCTCATCCTCTGGCGCTCGATCCTCCGGCAGGTGAGCGGCGCCTACTACTTCCGCCCGGGCGTGAGTTACGACTTCCTCCGGAGTGAGTTCGGCCAGCTGCTCGGTGGGCGCGTGGACCTCGTGTACAGCCGCGCTGCCTCGACGGTGCAGACCTGGGGCAACGACGCGAACCTCGGCGTCGAGGTCGATGCGTCGATTTACTACCGCAGCGAGGACGGCCCCGAGATCCTCGACGGCTTCTACGCGATGGCGCAGTACGGCCTGCTCTTCCCGATGCAGGGCCTCGGCTATCTCTCGAACGCGTCGGGTTCCGAGGTCGCGACGGGCAATCCCGCGTTGAAGAACGCGCAGACCCTGCGCCTCATCCTCGGCGTGCAGTTCTGAGCGCGCGGGGCGCCCGCGCGGGTCGCAACCCGGCGCGATCCCGAACGAACAGCGCCCCATGACCAAGAAGACCGCGTCGATCCACGTCTGTACGGCTTGCGGGGCCTCGTCGCCCCGCTGGCTCGGTCGCTGCCCACAGTGTCAGGCGTGGGGCACGCTCGCCGAAGAGCGGGCGCGCGCGGGGCCGGGCGTTGCAGGGCGAGCGGGGGCGGGGCGGACGGGCGACGAGGCGCATCGCGCACCGATCAAGCTGTCGGAGGTGCGCGGGGAGGATGCGCGTCGACTGCCGACGGGCCTCGGCGAGCTCGATCGCGTGTTGGGTGGCGGCGTGGTCGGGGGGAGCGTCGTGCTCGTCGGGGGCGACCCGGGGATCGGCAAGTCGACGCTGCTCATGCAGGCCCTCGCGGGCCTCGCGGCGCGGGGCGCCCGCACGCTCTACGTGACGGGCGAGGAGTCCGCGTCGCAGATCGCGTTGCGCGCGCGGCGCCTCGAGACCCCGGGGGTCGGCGACGTGATCGTGCAGGCCACTACCGAGCTCGAGGACGTCGAGGCGGCGATCGCTCGCGAACATCCGCAGGTCGCGGTCATCGATTCGATCCAGACGATCCGCGCCGGCGCGCTCGAGTCGGCGGCCGGGAGCGTTGGACAGTTGCGGGAGGTGACCGCCCGCCTCGTGGACCTCGCGAAGCGGAGCGGGGTCGCGCTCTTCCTCATCGGGCACGTCACGAAGGATGGCGCCATCGCCGGTCCGAAGCTGCTCGAGCACCTCGTCGACACGGTGCTCAACTTCGAGGGCGATCGCACGCACGCCTTCCGCCTGGTGCGCTCCGCGAAGAACCGCTTCGGCCCCGCGCAGGAGGTCGCCGTGTTCGAGATGGTCCGCGAGGGCCTGCGCGAGGTCCCGGACCCGAGCAAGCTCTTCCTCGCCGAGCGTCCGCGTGCGGCGGCCGGTTCGCTCGTCGTCCCGACGGCGGAGGGGTCTCGGCCGCTGCTCGTCGAGGTCCAGGCGCTCGTCGCGCCGGCGGTCTACGGGGCGGCACGGCGCGTCGCGACGGGGCTCGATGGCAATCGCCTTGCGATTTTGCTCGCGGTGCTCGAGCGCAAGGCGGAGGTGCACGTGCTCGACCGCGACGTGTTCGCGAGCGTCGCCGGCGGCGCGCGCGTCGAGGAGCCGGCGCTCGACCTCGCGCTCGCGATCGCCGTCGTGTCGAGCCTGCGGGAGCGCGCGGTCGGCCCGGAGTTGGTGGTCTTCGGCGAGGTGGGTCTCGCGGGGGAGGTGCGCGCCGTGCCGCGCGCCGCGCCTCGCCTCGCAGAGTCGAAGAACATGGGATTCCAGCGCGCGATCGTGCCCGCAGGAAACGCGCAGCGGCTCACGCGCGAGGAGCGTGCGGGGCTCGAGATCGTGTCGGTCGCGTCGCTTGCCGAGGCGCTCCGCGCGGCGCTCGACGCGTGATCACGGGACCGGCGTGAGCAGCGCGGGGGCGGCGTCGGGGCCGCTCTCGACGCGCGCGCGCAGGCACTCCTCCTCGGTGAGTCGCTTGGGGCCGGTGACGAGACCGAGGCTCGCGTCGGCGTCCATCAGCAGCCAGGGGCGATCCTCGCCGACGTTGTCCGGATGCAGCCCCTGATCGAGGAGGACGTGGCCCAGCTCGTGGGCCTGGGACCAGCTCGCGCGCTGCTGGAGCAGGCCGTTGCGATCGAGGATCGTGACGTTCGTGATCGCGCCGTCCTCGCCCTCGATGAACGCCTCCCCCTGACGTGTGCCGCCGCTGAAGCGCGGCACGATCAGGACGTCGATCGTGCGGGGATCGTCGTCGGCGACGAGGCGGATGAGGGTGCGTTCCTCGAGCGTGCCGGCGGCCGACGTGGCGTTCTCGAACTCGGTCAGGCCGTCGGTGAGGTCCACGCGTCCGAGCAGGACGCTCTGCCGACGATCGGTCGCAAGCGGCCCGTCGGGTGGGCCGGAGAGTGACGCCGGGCGTCCGTCGGTGGTCCGCACGACGACGTCCGCGCTGCGCCCGGTGCCGGACTCGGATCTCGGGTTTTCGAAGACGCGCGCCTCGTACCCTGCGGCGCGGAGCGCAGCCGCGACGCGGAGCGCGGTGCCGACCGGACGCTCGCCGGGACGCGTGAATACGGCCGGAAGCGCGCGCCCCGCGACGAACAGCCGGATCGCACCGCCCCCCGAGGCAGGGAGCCCGTCGCCATCCCCGAACGCGAGCAGCGAGGGCGGCGGGGGATCGACCACGGCGACGTCGGCGGCCTCCGGATCGCCGAAGCCGATCCCGCACTGTGCCCAGACCTCGTTCGCGATGGCGATCTGCGCGCGTCCGAGCGCGATCGCTTGGTCGATGCGGCGGTGGATCGCGGGCTCGCCACCCGACGTGTACCGCAAGACGCGCACGCGCAGGGTGCCGCGGAGCGTGCCGCGCGGTGTGCCCGCCGGGCCCGTGCGTCCGACCTGCAGCGTCGCGCTCGCCCCAGCGCCGCCCGCCTCGCCCCACGAGGCCCGCACGTCGTCGCCGAGCGCCACGCGCAGCACGCGGTCGGAGACGCCGGGCGCCTCGGCGTCGATCGCGTCCGCGACGAGCCGCAGGAAGGTCGACCGCAGCGGCAGGTCCGGCGTCGGCCGGGTGAGCGCGAGCGTCGCGAGGCGCGCGCGCACGACACCCGTGGCGGGGTCGATGGATTCGAGGCGCACCGACACGCGCAGTCCGGCGTCTGCGGGGGCGTCGAGCTCCACGCGGAAATTGTCGGCGTCTCGGGCACTCGTCCCATCCCACGCGGGGCGGCGCGGGAGGGTCGCGTCGTTCGTGATCGCGCGTGAGACGAAGAGCGCGCCGGCGGGCGCGTTCGCCGCGTCGAGGAAGCGGAGCGCTGGCGCGCGCTGCGCCCGGGCGCGTGGCGTGGCGGTGAGCGCCCCGGAGGGCGGGAACGCGAGGAAGGTCGCCGCGCCGAGCACCAGCGTCGCGAGCGCAGCTCCCCGGACGACACCCGCGTGCCACGCGGTCGCGGTGCCGGCGACGACGGCGCGCTGCCCCATGTCGCCGACGGTAGCATCTGGCGTCGGCCCGAGGCCCGCGATAGGGGTAGCGACGTGAGCGCACCGAGCCAGCTTCCGCCCGACCGAACGCGCGGGCGTCGGCGCTTCCTTCGCGTCGGGCTCGCGGGCGGCGCGGCGCTCGCCGTGGGCGGCGTGCTTGCGTGGAACGTGTCGGGCTACGAGGTACCGGCGGAGACCGCGCGCACCCTCCGCGCGCTCGGGCCGAAGGAGTTCCTCGTCGTGCAGGCGATCGCCGCGCGGATCGTGCGGCCGGATGCGCCCGACATGCCGAGCCCCGACGAGGTCGGCGTCGCGCCCTTCGTCGACGGGCTCGTCGCACGGCT
This sequence comes from Polyangiales bacterium, assembly GCA_964202905.1. GTDB lineage: Bacteria > Myxococcota_A > Polyangia > Polyangiales > JADJQN01 > CAIUAC01. The sequence continues at coordinate 564,102 of CAXNJO010000004.1, read as the reverse complement.
CGACGCGGCCAACCGCACGGATCTCCTCCGTTTGTTGCATGTCGTCGAGCACGTGCTGCCGCTCGGGAGCGGCTACGCGTCGCGCTTCACGCGCCTGCCGGGGCCGGCGCAGGATGTCGTCCTCACGGCGATGATGACGAGCCGCGTGCCGCTCCTGCGGGGGGCGTTCGAGGCGTTGAAGAGCCTCTGCGTGATGGGGTACTTCCGCGACGCGCGGAGCTGGGTGGGGCTCGGCTACGACGGCCCGCTCGTCGGGCGTCCGGTCGGCGGCTGGGTCGGCGCAGAACGGCTCGCGCCGCGTGTGCGCGAGAGGTCGCGGTGACCGGGCGGCTCGTGCGCGGCCGCGCGCTCGGCCCCGGTGATCGCACCGAGTCGTGCGACGTGGTGGTCTGCGGCGGGGGGGCGGGCGGCTCGATGGCGGCGCGCGAGCTCGCGCGCGGCGGGCTCGAGGTGGTGTTGCTCGAGGAGGGCGGCGACCAGGCGCCCTCGGACTTCACGCAGCGGGAGGACGAGATGATCCCCGAGCTCTTCGCGGAGCTCGGGGGGCGCCGCACCGAGGACCTCGCGGTGCTTCTGCTCTCCGGGCGCGGTCTCGGTGGCTCGACCGTGCACAACACGAACCTCTGCAAGCGCATCGCTCCCGAGATCCTCGCGCGGTGGCGGGACGAGCATGGCCTGTCGGGGTTGAGCGAGGAGACGCTCGCGCCGCTCTTCGCCGAGGTCGAGCGCGCGTTGTCCGTGCGCGAGATCCCTGTGCCGCACGTCAACCGTGCCAACACCCTCTTTCAGCGTGGTATCGAGTCGCTCGGCTTCCGGGGCGGACGCCTCTCGCACAACCGCGACGAGCGGTGCATCGGCAGCGGCTTCTGCGAACTCGGCTGCGCGTACGACGCCAAACTCAACGCCCGGCGCGTGCTGATCCCGCAGGCCGTCGCCGCGGGGGCGCGCGTGTACGCCGACGCGCGCGTCGATCGCATCCGCATCGAGCGCGGCGTGCTCCGGCACGTCCGCGCGACGACGCTCGACGCCGAGGGGCGCCCGCGCGGCACGCTCACGGTGCGCGCCCGGGCGGTGTGCCTCGCGGGGAGCGCGATCGGGTCGGCGGCGCTCGCGCTCCGCAGCGAACTGCACGACCCGCATGGCCGCATCGGGCGCTCCCTGCGCGTGCACCCCGGCGCAGCGGTCGCAGGCGTCTTCGACGAGCGCGTCGAGGCCTGGCGCGGCATCCCGCAGAGCGTCGAGTGCACGGAGTTCCTCGACCTCAGCCCCGGATCGGAGCGGCGCGTGTGGCTCGTGCCTTCGTTCGCGCACCCGATCGGCACGGCGGCGCAGATACCCGGCTTTGGGCCGTCGCTCTTCCGCCAGCTGCGGCGGTACGGGCACCTCGTCGCCCTCGCGGCGATGGTGCACGACGAGACGGAAGGGCGCGTCTCGCTCGAGGGGGACCGCGTGCGCATCGCCTACGTCCCCTCCGACGCCGATCGCGCGCAGCTCGCCCTCGGCGCGCGTGGCGCCGCGCGGATCCTGCTCGCGGCTGGCGCGCGCGAGGTGCTCGTCCCCGCGATGCCCGCCATCACGATCCGCGCCGAGCGCGACCTCGTGCGGATCACGCCGGAGCGCTTCGCGCCCCACGACGCCCGCCTCACCGCCGTACACCCGATGGGCACGCTGCGCATGGGCCGCGACCCCGCGCAGAGCGTCGTCGACGAGCGTGGTCGTCACCACTTCTCGCGCGCGGTCTACGTCGTCGACGGCTCGCTCTTCCCGACGTCGATCGGCGGGCCGCCGCAGATCGGCATTTACGCGTTCGCGGCGAAGGTCGCGCGTGGGGTGCTCGAGGACCTGCGCGCGCGAGGCTCGTGATCAGCCGCGCGCGCGGCGCTGCGAGCGTCCCATGATCAGCGGTTCTCGCGGAGCAGCTGCTCTGCGACCGGCGCGACGCGCCAGCGCTTGCAGAGCTCGGCGCGCACGACTCCGAGCAGATCACCGCCGGCACGGTGGAGGTCATCGTTCACGATGAGGTAGTCGAGCAACGGGTAGTGCTCGATCTCGACGAGCGCCTTCGCGAAGCGGCGCCGGATCGTCGCCTCGTCCTCGGACGCGCGCCCGCGCAGGCGTCGCTCGAGCTCCGCGAGGGACGGCGGCAAGATGAACACGCCGACGGCCTCCTTGTGCTTCGCCTTGATCTGCCGCGCGCCCTGGTAGTCGACGTCGAACACGACGCCGCGTCTCCCCTCGCGCCGCGCGCGCGCGATCTCGGCGCTGCTCGTGCCGTAGAGGTTGCCGTGCACCTCGGCCCACTCGGCGAACTCGCCGCGCGCGACCATCGCCTCGAACTCCTCACGGGCGACGAAGTGGTAGTCCTTGCCGTGCACTTCAGTCGCGCGCGGCCGTCGCGTCGTGTGCGACACCGAGAACGTCAGCCCCGGCAACTCCGCGAGGAGGCGCCGCGTGAGCGTCGTCTTCCCGGCGCCTGAAGGCGAGCACACGATCAGCAGCAGCAGGTCGTCCATCGCGCGCGAGCTTACGGGCTTCGTCCGGTGGTCTCAATCACGGCGCGCGTCGGGCAGCACGCCGCGGGCGCGTCAGGTCAGGCCCTTCTTGCGGCGCATCTGGTCGAGGACCTTCGCGTACTCGATGTCGAAGGCGGCCGTCCCCTCCTCGAGGTTCTTGATGCGGCCGCGGACCTCGGTGTCGAGCTCGCCCTCGACGTCCATGTGCTTGCGGAGGATCGGCGTGATCTTCTTCCGGAGCGTGGTGTCGTCGGCGAAGATCTCCACGATGTTCTGCGAGTGGAAGAGCATCTCCAGGATCTGCTCGAGGAGGTAGGGCAGGGCGTCCTCGCCCGTCTGCACGCCCTTCTCGCGCGCGATCTGCGACTTCACCTTGCCGAGCTGCGAGTGGCCGAGCCCGCGCGACTCCATGCGGTTGCGGGCCTCTTCGCCGACGTCGCGATCGCGGCGCACGTGCTCGCGGAGCACGGCCTCGATGTCGAGGCGCGCGGCCTCGGCGTTCTCGACCTCGAGGTCTTCGTCCGCCATGAGGACGCGGAGGATCTCTTCGGACATGGCGGGCACTTTGCCGATGTAAAGGCGCATGGGGACCGCACTCCGAGCGGTCCGGCAATCTATTCGCCCGTGCGTCCGTGAGTCAACGACGGACACGCCCATCGATATGCGCGGCAATGCCGTACTTGACCGCTGCGCGAAGGACGCGCACCCTGCCCCCCTGTTGCGGTCCGCTGGAGGGTAAGGGGATGGAGCGACCACCCACGTCCAAGAGGACCGAGGGACAGGGACGGGCGGGGGGCGGTGGGAGCGAGCAAGAGGTGCGCAAGCGCCAGGTGCTGCTGCGCAACGCTGTGTTTGCGGCCCTCTCCGTCGAGGCGATGGCGGAGGTCGTGCGCAAGAGCGCCCTCGTGCGTTTCGCGCGGCGGCGGGCGCTCTACGAGGCCGACGAGCCGGGGCAGGCGATCTTCGTCGTCGCGAGCGGCCGGACGCGCGTCGTGCGGTACGGCGGCGTGAACCGCGTCGTGACCCTCGCCTACCGCGGTCCGGGCGAGCTCCTCGGAGAGTCGTGCGTGGCCGGCGCAGACACGCACGAGGACTCCGCGCTCGCGCAGGACACCGTCGAGGCCGTGATGATTCCTGCGCGCCTCGTGGCACGCCTGCTCGACGCGCACACCGGGTTTTGCCGTCGCCTGCTCGCGGTGATGGGCGAGCGCCGTCGCGAGATCGAGGCGCGCTTGCAGGCGCTGCTCACGCGCTCGGTCGAGTCGCGCCTCGCAGAGTTTCTCCTCGACGCGGCGACGCATTACGGCATCCCCGAGTCGCGCGGCGTCCTCGTTGGCGTGAAGTTCACGCACCAAGAGGTCGCGAGCTACATCGGCGCGACCCGCGAGACGGTCACGGTGACGCTCGGCGATCTGAAGCGCCGTGAGCTGCTCCTCGTCGACCACCGTCGCCTCGTGCTCACCGACGTCGACGCCGTGCGCGCGCTCGTCCGCTGACTTGTCCACGCCGCGAGGCGAGCGCGCTGCGGGCAGCCGCGGCGCACGGAAAGTGCCGGACGCTCCCGGAGGCGATGCCATCTGCGGAGATGGTCTCGCGGTGACGGTCCAGACGATTCGAACCGGCTGAGAAGGCGCAGCGCGGCGTGCGCTCAGAGGTCGCCCTCGTGGGCGAGGCGCTCGCGCATCTTCGCGAGCAGTGCGTCGAAGCCGTCGCGCGTGACGAGGCGGTGGAACTGGGAGCGGTAGTTGCGCACGAGGCTGACGCCGTCCGTCGCGACGTCGAAGACGCGCCACGCGCCCGCGACCTGGTGCAGCGAGTAGTCGATGCTGACCTCGGGCTCCCGCCCGTTCGTGCGCGATTTCGCCATCGTGCGGACGGTGACCACGGGGCCAGCCGCGCTCGTGCCCACGTAGCGGATCTCGTAGCTGATCGTGCTCTCGAGGTTCTTCTGGTAGCTGCGCTCGACGAGCTGCCGGAGGAGACCGCCGAACTCTGCGCGCTGGGCCGCGGTCGCGCGCGCCTCGTGCTCGCCGAGGGCGCGCCGCGAGAGCTCGGCGTAGTCGAGCAAGGCACCGAGGGCCTCGGTGAGTTGCGCCCTGCGCTGCGCGGTTGCGGCGTCGCCGCGCGCTGGGCGGCGCATGAGCTGCTGCACGGCGTCGTGGCGACCGCGGAGGAAGGTCTCCGCGGAGGCGGGCTCCTGCGCGCGCGCGGTGTGCGTCGTCGCGAGCGAGAGGGAAAGCGCGAGGCCGAGGGTCAAGGCGAAGAGGTGGCGCATCGAGGGACTCCTGGACTTCGGCGGCTCGGACGTGGCCGCGCGGCCCGCCATTCACCGGGCGTCACGGCGCGCCGTCCGCGGCGGGGCACGCCGGCTCCCACGCCTCGGCTGCGAGCAGCGCCACGCCGACCGCGCGCTCGAGCTTCGCGCTCGCGACGTTCACGTCGTGGATCGCCTGCCCGTGCGCGAAGCGCGCGCTGAAATAGGCGCGCACGGCATCGACGAGGTCGCGCGGCTCGATCGTCCCGACCTGATAGGCCTGCGCCGCGGCCACGAACCACGCGCGCGTCTCGCGGTGTCCGCGTCCCCAGGCCGCCTCGCGCCGCCGCGCGTCGGCGAGCTCCTCGAAGACGTTCGCGACCTCGATGTCCACGCCGGCGCCCGCCTCGTCGAGGCGATCGTGCACCTCGAGCCGCTCCTGCTCGGCCCGCGCGACGCGGCGGCTCGTCCCGTAGAGATCGAGGGACCAGCGCGCGACGAGCCCCGCGCCGAGCGAGGGCGCGTTGGCCGGGTCGGGGATGAAGGGGTTGCTCTGGTTCGTGATCCCCGGTGTCCAGGTCAGGCCCGCCGAGAGCGCGAGCGCGAGATCGGGGAAGTACTGCGCGCGCGCGGCCGTCGCGGCGGCGTCACGGGCGGCGAGGCCGGCGTGCAGCAGGCCGAGTTCGGGGCGATGGAGCCGCGCGGCCTGCTGGTACCAAGAGAGCGGACGCGCCGGGATCTCGACCGGCGCCATCGCGCAGTCGGGCACGTCGAAGCCCTCCTCGCCGCTCAGCACCTCGAGGGCCTCGCGCGAGACACGGCCGAGGCGCTCCGCCTCCGACGCGCGGCCCTCGATCTCCGCGAGCGTCGCGGCGAGGCGCCAGCGGTCCATCTCGTTCACGTCCGGGTCGTCGGCCGCGATCCGTTCGTCGAGACGCCGCACCGCGCGGTCGAGCTTGCTGCGTCCCTCGCCCATCATCTGCTGCGCGTCGAGCGCGAGGCCGAGCGCGAAGTAGGCGCGCCGCACGTCGAGCCGGAGCTGCGCGCGGGTCTTCTCGCGCTCTTCCTCGGCGGCGCGGATCCCGGCGCGGGCCGCGTCACGCGCGGCGCCCAGCTTGCCGAACGTGTAGAGGGGGATCGCGCCCTCGACGCGCACGCCGAGCGAAGGCCCCCACGGGTTGTCGAGCGGGAGCTGCGAGTCCGGCGAGAACACGGGCGTTCCACGCGCGCCGGGCGTCATCGCGAACGTCCCGGTCGCGTTGAGTTGGAAGAACGGGGAGACCCACGCCTCCTCGAGGCGCGCCTCCGCGGCTGCGATCTTGTGCTGCGCCGCCGAGACGCCCGGCCAGCGCTGCTCAGCGCGCGCGAGGAGGGTCGCGAGGTTCAGGCGCGGGCTGACGGCGTCCGTGGCACCGTCGGTCACGCCCGCGGCCTCGGCGTCGGGCCCCTCGTCTGCGACCGCGACCGCGGTGGCCGAGACGAGCGTGGACGCGACGATCAGAGCGGCGAGGGGGCGGCGCACAGCGCGCGTTGTAGCGCAAGCGCCGCCCGGCAGCAGCCGCCTGCGTACGCCTCCCACGGCACGGCGGCCGGTCGCTCCCGCGCCTCGCTCAGTCGCGCAACAAGAGCGCGCGCACGGCCTTCAGACGCGCGCGCTGCTCGGTGGTCGTCTCTTTCGCGAGCGCGACGAGAGCCTTGTATTCCGCGTCGAGTGCGCGCCAGGGCTCCCACCCGAGCAGCGGCAGATCGGCGCGGCGGAAGTACGGATGCGTCTCCCGATAGGTGAGGTAGCGCGCGTGATCGCGTTGTTCGGACACGCGCGTTTCCTCCTCCGGGCCCGACCGCTCAGCGGCGCTTCGTCGGGGGGCGCTTGGTCCCGCCGGTCGCTGCGCCGCCGCCACCGCCACCGCCACCGGCCTCGCCCTCGCGGCCCTCGCCGGCGTTGTAGCGCTGGATGACGGAGTCGGTGACGTCGAGGTTGGTGGGCACCCACATCACGCCGGCCTCGCCGCGTTCGAGGATGAGCGAGTAGCCCTCGGCCTGGCCGAGGCGGCGCAGGATCGACTCCATGCGCTGGATGATGACCTTCGTCAGCTCGGCCTCCTTCGAGGCCAGCTCACGCTGGTAATCGACGTAGACGGTCTGCAGCTCCACGAAGGCCTGCTGGTACTGCTCGAGTTTCTTCTGGAGGGCGGGCTGCGAGAGCACGTTCTTCTGCTTCTCGATGTCCTCCTTCATCTTCTTCAGCTCGTTCTGCTTGTCGTCGAGCGCCTTCTGGCGCGACTTGAAGAGACGCTTGAGCTGCGTCTTGGCGCGGCGTCCGTCCTCCGTCTCGTTGAGGGCGCGCTGCAAATCGACGACCGCGACGCGGACCTGCGCGTGCAGCTTCGGCGCCATCGTGGCGACGAGGAGGGCGGCGACGAGCGTGATGACGTGGCGGGAGAGCTTCATCGGAGCGCGGACCTTTCGGAGGCGGGACGCGCGTTGCTACACGCGCGGCGGGGAGGCGTCAAGCGCAGGCTGCTGGCACGGACGTCACGCATCGCGTGGACATTCAGCGCCGGACCGTCAGAAGAAGTTGCCGATCGTGAACTCGAAGCGTCCGGGGAAGCTCCCCGCCTCGAAGGGCACGCGCGGCGACATCGGCATGCCCCACTCGAAGCGCAGCGGCCCGAGCGGCGAGAACCAGCGGATCCCGAAGCCGGCGCTGAAGCGCAGCCCGAGCGGGTCGAAGCTGCACGGGTCGGCCTGCTCGTCGCGGAACGTCGCGGACGGGGCCTGACAGAGGTTCTGCTCGAGGTTCCAGGCGTTGCCGGCGTCGGTGAAGAGCACGCCGCGCACGCCGACCGACTCGAGGATCGGGAACTCGAGTTCGAGGTTGTAGAAGAACTGGACGTTGCCGCCGAACGGCTCGCCGTACGTCGTGCCGGCCGCGTTCGGGTCGACGGCGAGCGGCAGCCCCGTGCGCGGACCGAGCGTGCGCAGCGGAAAGCCGCGCACATCGAGGATGCCGCCGAGGAAGAAGCGCTCGAACACGGGCACGCCGGCGGGCTGGCGCGAGGTGATGAGGCCAGCCTCGGTGTTCATCTTCAGCACCACGCCGCCGAACAACGGGTAGTACCAGCGGAAGAAGAGGCGATGCCGTAGGAACGTGTTCTGCGAGCCGAGCACGGAGTCCGCGAGCTCGCTCGAGAGCGACGCGAAGATGCCGCGGGTCGGGAACAGGCGGTTGTCGCGCGAGTCCCACGACAGGGAGAGGCGCACCGAGCTGGTGAGACCGGAGCGGAAGAGGTTCGCGATCGGGAGACGCAGACCGGCGTTGATGTTCTGGTTGCCGGTGCCGAGTCCGCCGCCCGTGCGCTCGCTGATGTCGACGTACTCCGCGGTGTACTGGACGAAGAGGCGGAGGTAGTCCGTGAAGACGGCATGACCGAGGGTGAGCGAGCCGCCCGTCGAGTCGCGGTTGAAACTCTGGAACTGGCGGATCGTGCGGAAGGCCTCGACGGCGGCGCTCCACTGCGTTCCCCAGAGGTACGGCTCGACGAGGCGCACCTGCACGAGCTGGCGGATGCCCGAGAGTTGCAGCTGCAGAGTGAGCGACTGCCCGAGTCCGAAGAGGTTGTTCTGCTGGACCTGCGCCGTGAAGATGAACGACTCGATCGACGAGAAGCCGGCGCCCACCTGGAAGGTGCCCGTGGCCTTCTCGGCGACCTCGAAGTTCAGCACGACCGAGTCGGGGGTCGCGCCCTCTTCCTCGCTCACCTCGACCGACTCGAAGAACCCGAGCGCCTGGATGCGGGCCTTGGAGGTCTCGACGAGGGTCTGGTTGTAGAGGTCGCCCTCGACGATGACGACCTCGCGGCGGATGACGAGGTCGCGCGTCTTCGCGTTGCCTCGCACCTGGATGCGGTCGATGCGGACGAGGGGGCCGCGCTGGATCTGGATGACGACGGCGACGGTCTTGCGTGCCATGTCGAGATCCGTCTGCGGCTGGATCTCCACCTTGGCGTAGCCGCGGTCGCGGTAGCTGCGCGTGACGGCGAGCAGATCGCGCGCGATCGTCGTGCGGCTGAACCAGTCGCCGGACTGAATGCTGATCTGTTCGCGGAGCTGCCGACGCCCGCCGAGCGGCTCGACCTCCGCGCCGTCCGCGTCGAGCTCGACGATGCGCACGCGCCCGACGCGGAAGCGGGGGCCCTCCTCGATCGGGATCGTGAGATCGATGTGCTCGCGATCGGGCGTCAGCTCGATGCGCGGCGTGCCGACCTGGACGTTGAGGAAGCCTCGGTCGTAGTAGAGCGCCTGAAGGCGGTTGATGTCCTCCTCGAAGAACTCCTTGCGGAAGGTGTTCGACGACGAGATGAACGAGAAGAACCCCGTCTCGCTCGTCTGCATGACGGCGCTGATTTCGGAGTCGGGGATCGCGCGATTGCCCACGAAGCGGACGTTGCGCACGGTGACCTGCGCGCCCTCGCGGATGTCGAAGACGACCTCGACCTCGTTCGACGGGAGCGTGCGCAGGCGGAAGTCGACGCGGGCGAGAAAATAGCCCTTTTCCGCGTACAAATCGCGGATCTTCGTGACGTTCTCACGCACGTCGGGCACCGAGAGGATCGACCCCTCGCGGAGGGTGACCTTCTCCTCGAGATCCGAGTTCCCGATGGCGTCGTTGCCCTCGTAGCGGACGCGTCCGATCGCCGGGCGCTCGTGCACGGTGACCACGAGGTCGATGGAGGTGCCCGCGGGCACGGCCTCGAACACGATGTCGTCGAAGTAGCCGAGATCCCAGAGAGCGCGCGCATCCCGCGTGACCTCGGCGTCCGTGCAGGGAACACCGCGTCGCAGGCGGAGCGTGCCGAGCACGTCGTCCTCCGCGACGCGCTGGGTCCCCGCGACCCGCAGGCGACGGATCATGCGGCCTTCGCAGAGCGTCTCGGGGACGGCGATGCGCGGCTCGCCCTCGACGTACGCGTCGCCGGCCTCCTCGTCCTCGACGCCCGCGGCTTCGTCTTCGTCGCCGTCGTCGTCGGCCCCGGGCTGGGTCGGTGTCTCTGTGCCCGCGGGCACGCCTGCGTCCTGCGCGCGGGCGCGCACGGGCGCCCCGACACAGAGCGCCAGCGCAGCGGCGAGGAGCGTGGCGTGGGTGCAGGTCCGCACGAGCGGGCCGGGTGTAGCCGTGGGGGGGAGGGGGGTCAAGCTCGCCCGCCGAGTCAGGCGGCCCCCTCGGGCGCGGGGGGGCCAGGGTGGGCAGCGTCCTCGACGGTTGGGCGGGGGGGGCCCGCGCCGGGCTGCTGCTCGTCCTTCTCGATGAGGCCGTCCCGCATCGTGACCTTGCGCGGCATCATGTCGGCGAGCTCGCGCGAGTGCGTGACGATCAGGAAGGTGATCCCGCGCGTGCGGTTCAACTCGAAGAAAAGCGCGTGGATGGCCTCGCTCGTCTTGCTGTCGAGGTTGCCCGTCGGCTCGTCCGCGAGCACGAGCCGCGGGTTCATGACGAGCGCGCGCGCGAGGGCGACGCGCTGCTGTTCTCCGCCCGAGAGCTCGCCGGGCCGGTGCGTGAGGCGGTGCCCGAGTCCGACCTCGGTGAGCAGCGCCTCGGCTCGCTTCGCGACGTCGGCCCGCCGCTGTCCGCGGATGAGGCCCGGCATCATCGCGTTCTCGAGGGCGGTGAACTCGGGCAGAAGGTGGTGGAACTGGAAGACGAAGCCGAGCCGCTCGTTGCGGAACTCCGCGAGCCGCGCGCTCGACATCTTGGTCACGTCGACGCTGTCGTAGACGATGCGCCCCGCGCTCGGCAGATCGAGCGTGCCGAGCAGGTGCAGCAGCGTGCTCTTGCCGGCGCCCGACTGCCCGACCACGCAGAGCATCTCGCCCTCGTCGATGCGGAGGTCGAGGCCGTTCAGCACGGCGACCTCGCGCCCCTCGTGGAGGAACTTCTTCTCGAGCTTCTCGACCGTCACGAGGGGCTTGGCCACGGGTGTCCTTGCTGGGGCGCGGGGGATCAGTCGAAGCGCAGCGCGTCGACCGGGCGGAGGCGGCTCGCGAGCACTGCGGGGAAGACGGTCGCGAGGGTGCACACGGCGACCGATGCCAGGAAGACGAGGCCGAACTCCGACCCATCGACGGCGACCGGCAGCTTGTCGATGTAATAGACCTCGGGGTTCATGCGGACGCCGAAGTGCTCGGCGGCGAAGCAGGCGACGTAGCCCGCGCCGAGTCCGATGGCGGAGCCGAAGAGGCCGATGAGCACGCCCTCGAGCAGGAAGGCGGCGACGATCCCGCCGGGCGTCGTGCCCATCGCCTTCAGCACGCCGACCTCGCGCGCCTTCTCCTGCACCATGAGGGTGAGCGTGCCGAAGACGCAGAAACCGGCGACGAGGATCGCGATTCCGAGCGCGATGAACATCGCGAGTTTCTCGAGGGCGAGCGCGCCGAAGAGGTTGCGGTTCGTCTCCTGCCAGTCGCGCACGCGCAGGTCGCTGCGACCGAGCGTCCGCCGCAGGGCGACGGCGGCGTCGGGTGCGCGCTCGACGTCGCGCACCTTGATCTCGACGCCGCTGATCGCGTCGCCGGTCGAGAGGAAAGCCTGCGCGACGGGGAGCGTCACGTACACGTACTTCATGTCGTACTCGTACATGCCGCTGTAGAAGATCCCCGCGACGCGGAACGCGCGGGACTTCGGCACCGGGCCCGAGGGGCCGAGCCCGCCGAGCGGGGACACGACGTTCACCTCATCGCCCACGAAGAGACGCAGCGTCCGCGCGAGCTCCTGCCCGACGACCATGCCGGGCAACACCTCCTTGCGCCTGCCCGCCTCGTCCTCGGAGAGAAGGAAATCATCGAGCCGCAGACCGTCGCCGCGCAGGCCGTCATCGCGCGGATCCGCCGGGGCGTCGTCGCGCGGGTCACCCGTCGCAGGCCGCGTCGGCGCGGCCGTCGGCACCCCTCCGTCGCGGGCGTCCGCGAGGATCGCGTCGAGGTCTCCGAGCGGCCCGCTTCCGCCGTGGAGCGCGTCGTCCGGGGAAGGCGCGCCTGCGTCGGGCTGCGCGAAGAGCGGCTGCTCGAGCGGGATGAGCGCGCCGTCGATCTGCTCGGGCGGGAGGTCGACGAGCTGCTCGGGGTGGCGCAGGTACGCCATCCGCCCGCGCTTGAGGTTGCGCTCGAGGTCGGTGACCTCGGAGACGGTGTCGGGATCGATCCCCCGGAGCACGGCACCCGAGAGGTTCGACGCGCTCGAGACCATGACCTCGCCGCTCACGTACGGGGAGGCGCCGATCACGTCGCCGCCCGCGCGGGCGCGCTCGAGCACCGGCCCCCAGCCCTCGAACGTGCCGTGCTCGCGGTCGATCACGACGTGTGCGCTGTTGCCGAGGATCTTGCGCTTCAAGTCCTGACGAAAGCCGCCCATCACGCTCAGCGTCGTGGTGAGCGCGCAGGAGGAGACCGTCACCGCGAGGATCGACAGCGTGCCGATCGCCGTGAGGAAGCCGCTCTTGCCCGCGCGGAGCATGCGCGCGGCGATGAGCGCGTTGAAGCCCGTGCGCTCGACGACGTCGAGCAGCGGCGCGAGCAGCCGCGTGATCGCGCGGATCGCGAAGAGCGTCGTCAGCCCGAGTCGCGTCGCGGGCTGGACGAGGTCGGGCGCGAGCGCGCTCGGGCGGAGCGGGTACGCGAGCGTCGCGAGCACGAACGCGATGGCGATCGCGGTGTCGGCGACGACCCACGCCGTCGCCCGCGTGCGCGCCGGCACGAGGAACCACGAGGCGAGCGACGCGCCGAGCAGCGCGATCAGGTGCGCGACCGCGACGGCGAACACCGCGAGGTAGATCGCGCCGAGCGGCGGCGTCAATTCGAGGTGCACCTCCGTGAGGGCGCGGACCCCGGCGCCGTGCGCGAGCAGCGCGTCCGCGCGCCCCTCGCGGAGCAGCACGGCGTGCGCCGCGAGCACCAGCGGCTGAACGATCCCCGCCCACGCGAGCACGCGGAGGCGTCCGCGACCGCGCGTGCCGCGGCCGAGGCGGCGCAGGTCGATGGCCGCGGCGATCGCGAGTCCGCACTGCGCGGCGAGCACCGCGGGCAGCCCCCACGCGTAGAGCGGCGTGAGCGGCGCGAGGGCGTCCGACCCTTGCAACGGCGCGCGCGCGAGCGTGGCGAGGGGCAGGGCCGCGGCCCCGACGAGGACCACCAGGTAGAAGGGCACCCAGAGCGCATAGGCGACCGTGACGGGCCCGGCCCGGAGCGCGCGGCTCACGTCACGCCGGCCCGCGCAGGAGCGGGAAGAGCAGCACGTCGCGGATCGACGCCTGACCGCAGAGCAGCATCGTCAGGCGGTCGACGCCGAGCCCCATGCCCGCCGCGGGGGGCATCCCGTGCGAGAGCGCGCGGATGTAGTCGGCGTCGTAGTCCATCGCCTCTTCGTCGCCGCTCGCGCGGTTGTCGAGCTGGCGGCGGAAGCGGTCGGACTGATCGTCGGGGTCGTTCAACTCACTGAATGCATTCGCGATCTCGCGTCCATCGACGAAGAGCTCGAAGCGATCCGTGAAGGCCGGGTCGGCGTCGCTGCGCCGCGCGAGCGGCGAGACCTCGAACGGGTAGTCGGTGATGAAGACGGGCAAGGAGCGCGCGCCGTCGCGCGTCCGGTAGAGCATCGTGAGGTCCGGCTCGACGACGAGCTCGTAGAGCAGGAAGAGGCGGTCGCCGTGCGTGCCGGCCTTGCGGAGCAGCTTGCGGGCGTGCTCGTCGAGGGCGGGCTCGACGGCCTCGCACGCGGCGCGGAGGCGGGCCTCGTCGTCGACGACCTCGCGCGTGAGGTGCCCCGCGAACGGCGACACGGGCAGGTCCGCGCTGCCCGGGTGCGCCGCGCGCTCGACGAGCGCGTCGCGCATGCGGACGCGCTTCCACGGCTCGTCGAAGGAGAAGGCGCGCTCACCCGCGAGCTGCGGAAACATCTCGCGCACGCGCGCATCGACGTGCTTCAGCATCGCCTCGAGCAGATCGAGCCAGTCGTCGACGGTGGCCCACGCGAGGTAGGCCTCGAGCATCGTGAACTCGGGGTTGTGGCGCGCGCTCACGCCCTCGTTGCGGAAGCAGCGGCCGAGCTCGTAGACGCGGTCGAAGCCACCGACGAGGAGGCGCTTCAAGTAGAGCTCCGGCGCGATGCGCAGGTAGAGCGGCAGGTCGAGCGCGTTGTGGTGCGTGTGGAAGGGGCGCGCCGTCGCGCCGCCGCGCAAGGGGTGCAGCAGCGGCGTCTCGACCTCGAGGAAGGCGCGCTCATCGAGGAACGCGCGGATCTCGCGCACGATCAGCGAGCGCGCGCGGAAGACGCTGGCGACGTCGGGGTTCGCGAAGAGGTCGACGTAGCGCTCGCGGTAGCGCTTCTCGATGTCGGTGAGCCCGTGCCACTTGTCCGGCGGCGGGAGCATCGCCTTGCCGAGGTGGCGGAAGCGCGCGGCGCGCAGCGCGAGTGCGCCCGTGCGCGTGCGGAGCAGCGGGCCGGAGACGTACGCATGGTCGGCGAGGTCGAGCGCCGCGAAGACGCGCGCGTCGTCGTCGGGGAGCGCTTCGGGGCGTACGAGCGCCTGCGCCTTGCCGTAGGGCGTCTGGAACACGACGAACGGCCCGCGCCGCGCGATGACGCGCCCGTAGAGCGGAACGTGCTCCGCGTCGGCGGGGATGGCGTCCTCGCCGGGGAGCGCCTCGCGCGCCTCGGGCGGCCCCTCCGCGAGCGTCACGAGCGCGAGTCGCCGCGCCTCCGTGGCCGGATCGGCGCGAAAATCGTTGGGAAACGGCCGCGTCCCCGCGGCCTCGGTGCTCGCCGCGTGCGCCTGTCGCGCGGCTCTCAGCTCGTCTTCACTCGCCACGTGGGTCCCCGCTCCTCCGCGGGGCCGGCCGTGGCCCCCGGATCTGCCGAACCACTAGGGGTTGGCGTTCGTTCCCGCGCCGCCCGACTGGCGCTGCGCTTTCCGGTTGGCCGACCAGAGCAGGTACGACTCGATGAAGTCGTCGAGATCCCCGTCGAGCACGGCGTCGATGTTGCTGACCTTCAGTTCCGTCCGCTCATCCTTCACGAGGCGATAGGGCGCCATGGTGTACGTACGGATTTGCGAACCGAAGCCGATCTCCATCTTGTCCGAGGCGTACGTCTTCTCGAACTCGGCCTCGCGCTCCTGGCGGCGACGCTCGTAGAGAAGACCGAGCAGCATCTTCATGGCGCTCGCGCGGTTCTTGTGCTGCGAGCGCTCGGCCTGGCACTTCACGATGATGCCCGTGGACAAGTGGGTGATGCGGATCGCGGACTCCGTCTTGTTGACGTGCTGACCGCCCTTGCCGCCCGAGCGGAAGGTGTCGACCTCGATCTCCTCGGGCTTGATGACGATGTCCGTCTTCGCCTCGTCGAGATCGGGCACGACGAAGACGGCGGCGAAGGCCGTCTGACGCCGCGCGTTCGCGTCGAAGGGCGAGATGCGGATGAGGCGGTGCACGCCGCCCTCCGCGCGGAGGAAGCCGTACGCGTAGGCGCCGCGCACGAGGAAGGACACCTCCTTGATGCCTGCCTCGTCGTCCTGCTGATCGAGGATCTCGATCTTGAAACCCTTGCGCTCGCACCAGCGCAGGTACATCCGCATGAGGATCGACGCCCAGTCTTGCGCGTCGAGACCGCCCGTGCCCGGGTGGATGGTGACGATGCAGTCGGAGCGGTCCTCGGAGCCGGACAACATCCGCGCGACTTCCATCCCGCGGATGCCGCGCTCGAACTCCGGGAGTTGCCCCGCGACGTCGGCGATCATGCCTTCGTCGCCCTCGGACACAGCCATCTCGAGCAGCTCGGCGAGGTCCTTCGTGCCCGCGCGGAGCTTGTCGAAGGTGCCGATCTGCTCTTCCATCGCGGCGCGCTCGCGCAGCATGGTCTGCGCGCGGTCCGGGTCTTCCCAGAAGCCCTCGGCCGTGGTGCGCTCGTTCAGCTCGCGGAGGCGCCGCCGCAGGTCGTCGACGTCAAAGGTACCTCCCCAGCGCATCAAGGCGCTGAGCGAAGTTCGCGAGCGAATCGCGGCTCTCGCTGGTGGTCGTCGACATGGGGGCGGCACCTACCGTGCGCGCGCCTGCGTGTCAATGGTGCGGCGTGTGAGGCGCGGCGCGCCCCGATGACGCGAGGGCTCCCCGGGGCGGGCCGTGCGTGGCATCGTCTCCGCTCATGCCGCGCACGACACGCCTCGCTCCCCTTGGTGCGTTCTGGGTCGCTGCGCTCCTCGCCCTCACGGCCTGCGCGGCGGGCGGCAGCGGGGACTCGATGGTGGACGCCGCGGCGGGCGATGCGGGGCGCGGCGATGCGGGTCCGCCCGATGCCGCGCTCGTCGATGCGCGGGTCGGTTGCGCCAGCGGCGAGCACATGTGTCCGGGCGGCTGCGAGCGGGACCGCGGCGACGATCCGGCCATGGGCTGCCGGCTCGGCTGCGGGAGCGCGCCGTGCCCCGCGCCCGTGGGCGGCGCGGCGACGTGCAGCGCGGCGGGCACCTGCGACTTCGACTGTGTCGCGCCGTACGTGCGCGCGGGGGAGGGCTGCGCGTGCACGCCGCGCACCTGCGACGAGCTCGGCGCGATGTGCGGGACGCCCGACGACGGCTGCGGGGGCACGCTCTCGTGCGGCGGGTGCGGGCCTTCCGCGATGTGCACGTCGGGGCGCTGCGCCTGCACGCCCGACGCGGGCGAGCCCAACGACGCCGAGGCACGCGCGATCACGCTCGGCGCGACGAACGACGCGGACAACGGGCCGACGATCACGCGCACCGACTTCAACGCGGACGACGCGCTCGACCTCGACTTCTACGCGCTCGACGTGACGGACGGCTTCGACGGTGGGAACCCGGCGCTGACCGTGACGCTCGACGGGATGCCCGGCGGCACCAACCTCGACCTCGTCGCCTGGTATCGCTGCACGGCGGGCGGCGACGCGCACACCTGCACGACGGGCACGGGCTACGACGGACCGGGTGGCCCCGGGTGCGGCTCGACGCTCTCGGGCACGTCCACCGAGACGGTCGCGATCGACACCGAGTGCAGCACCACCGACGAGAGCGGCCGCCTGATCGTTCGCGTCGCGACGACGGGCCTCGGGATGTGCGGCAACTACCGGCTCGTGATCGAGACGCGCTGAGCGCTCGGACCGCGCTTGGATTCCGCAGCCGCGGCGCGTACCTCCTCGGCCGGAGGGCCGCACCGATGAAGACGTGGATCGTGGTCGCGCAGCGGGATGGTGCTCGCGTGTACGAGTGGGCGTCGCATCACGTGCCGCTCGTGCTGCGCGAGGTGTTGCGGCATCCTGAGGGGCGCCTCAAGGACAGCGAGATCGACAGCGACGGGCCGGGCGCGAAGTTCGATTCCGTCCCGCACGGCGGCGGCAGCGCCGCGTCGAAGGAGGTCAGCGCGAGCGAGCATGTCGCCGAGGTGTTCGCCGCCGAGGTCGCGCGTCACATCGAGCATGGCCGCCTCGCGCACGCCTTCGAGTGGGTCGTGCTCGTCTCGGGCCCGCGTTTCATGGGGCGGATGCGTGCCGCGCTCAAGGACTCGCTGCCTGGGATCGAGGTCCGCGAGGTGACCCGCAACCTCGCGCACTTCGACGTCGAGTCCCTGCAGCGGCACCTCGAGGCGGATCTCGGCGCGCCGGCGCTCGGCTGACGCGCGCGGGATCGCGCGGACGGTGCTGGCGCGACGGCGTCAGGCGTGCTTTCCATTCGAGATGGCGTTCCACGGCATCCAGCGCTCGTTCGTCCCTGCGCTCAGCGCGCTCACGTTGCTCGGCGGGCTCCTGCTCGCCTCGGGCTGCTTCGTCCAGACCGGGCCGGGCTACGGCCGCGGCTACAACCGCGGGTACAACCGCGGCTACCAGAACAACAACCGGGGCGGCGTCGTCGTCGTCGGGAACCGTGGGCGCCGTCCGGCCCCGGCGCGCGGCGTCGTCGTCGTCCGCTGAGCGGGGATCAGCCCCGGGCGCGCGCGCCGCGCTCCGTCCCATGACGTCGCGGTCCTGGTGCGCGGAGGCGCAGCGCGGAGGTCGCGCGGCCAGCGCCGATGCGCCCGCCCGCAAGCGCGGGGCGACGGGACTTTCAGCTCAGCGCGAGCATGCGCTCGATGGGGGCGAGCGCCCTGACGCGTAGCTCCTCGGGCATCTCGATCCGCGGCGTCAGGTCGCGGAGCGCGAGGTAGAGCTTCTCGAGCGTGTTGAGCCGCATGAACGGGCACTCGTTGCAGCTGCACGTTTCGTCGTTGGGCGGCGCGGCGTAGAAGACCTTGTCGGGCGAGGCCTTCTGCATCTGGTGCAGGATGCCCGCCTCGGTGAGCACGATGAACGCGCGCTTCGGGCTCGTGGTCGTGTGCTTGAGCAGCGCGGCCGTGGAGCCGATGAAGGCCGCGTGTCGGAGCAGCGGCTCCTCGCACTCGGGGTGCGCGATGACCTCGGCGTCGGGGTGGCGCGTCTCGAGCTCGATGAGGCGACGCTCGCTGAAGGTCTCGTGGACGATGCAGCTGCCCGGCCAGAGCGTCATCTCGCGGCCCGTCTGCTTCATCACGTAGCGGCCGAGGTTCTTGTCCGGCGCGAAGAGGATCTGCTTGTCCGCGGGGATCGACGCGACGATCTTCACCGCGTTCGACGAGGTGCAGATGATGTCGCTCGCGGCCTTCACCTCGGCGGTGCAGTTGATGTAGCTGACCGCGACGGCGTCCGGATACTTCGCGCGCCAGCGGGTGAAGCGATCGCCCGGGCAGCCCGACGCGAGCGAGCAGCCCGCCTCGAGATCGGGCAGCACCACGATGCGGCCCGGATTCAGGATCTTCGCGGTCTCGGCCATGAAATGCACGCCGCAAAAGGCGATCACCTCGGCGTCGGTCTTCTTCGCGGCCTGCGCGAGCTGCAGCGAGTCGCCGATGAAGTCGGCGAGGTCCTGGATCTCGGAGTCCTGATAGTAGTGAGCGAGGATGACGGCGTTGCGCTCGCGCTTGAGGCGGCGGATCTCGTCTTCGAGGTCGAGCGCGGGGTCGATCGCGGCGGACGGCGTCGTGGACGGCATGCGGAACCATATAGGCCGCCGAGGCCCCGCGTCGAGACGCCCCGCCGCGCGGGATGACGGCGGGGGCCAAGCCGCCGAGGTCGGGGTTGTCCAAGCGCGCGTGCCGCCGTACCCTCCGCCGCCCATCGCATGTCCGCCGACTCGAGGAATGACCGCGGCGCAGAGCGCAGCGAGGAAGCCGGCCTCCTCTCGCGCGCGCAGGCCGGAGACGCGGCGGCCTTCGGTCGCCTCGTGCGCGTGCACCAGCGGCGCGTCTTCGCGTGTGCGCTTCACGTCCTCGGGGATGCGGCCGAGGCGGAGGACGCCGTGCAGGAGACCTTCCTCCGCGCGCACCGGGCGCTCGCGAAGTTCGACGGGCGCTCCGAGCTCTCGACGTGGCTCTATCGGATCTGCATGAACGTGTCGCTCAACATCCTGCGGAAGCGCAAGCGCACCGCCGCGTCGGATCTCGCGGATCCGCGGCTGCCCGAGCCGGTCGCAGACCCGACGCAGGGCGACACCGACCCGCGACGCGCGGCGGAGGCCACCCGCCTCTACGGACGCCTCGCGGCCGCCATCGACGCGCTCTCGCCCTCCCTGCGGACGACGCTCATCCTCGTGTGCATCGAGGGCGTCTCGCAGAAGGACGCCGCTGAGGCGCTCGGTTGCCCCGAGGGGACGATCGCGTGGCGCATCCACGAGGCGCGCGGGCGCCTGCGCGCTCTGCTCGGGGAAGAACTCGCCGCGGAGATCGCGGAGGTCGCCGCGGCGAGCCGGAGGAGGCCGACGTGAGCGGTGAGGATCTGCGCAAGAGGGTGTCGGAGGCGCTCGACACGCCGGGGGGAATCGACGCGCCCGCGCACGCCGCGCTCCGCGAGGAGCTCGCGCACGATGCGGACGCCGCGGCGTGGGCCGCGGACGTCGTGCGGCTCGACGCGCTGCTGCGGGGTTGGCCCGCGCCCGCGCGGACCGAGGCGTTTTGGGAGGGGTTGGCCGCGCGCGTGGAGCAGCGCGTCGCGGGGGCGCGGGGCGGCGCGGGGCCGGATCTCACGTCGCCGCCCTACTTCGACGACGAGGACGCGCGCGTCGCGCGGCGTACGACGCCGGTCGGCGGAGGCGTGGACGCGAAACGTCTCGACCTCGAGGCCAAGCGCGCCGAGTTCTCGCTGGAGCAACTCAGCCAGCTCGGTGACCCGGCCCCGCGGGCGACAGGGCGCGCGGCGCCGTCGATGTCCGTGGCGACGGCCGCTGTGGTTCCGCCGAGCGTCGCAGCGCCGCCCTCGGCGGCCGCGTCGGCGGCGCGGGCGGTGGAGTCGCCCGCGATGGATGCACCACGACCCGTGGTGGTCGACCCACCACCCGTGGTGGAGGCCGCGATGCGTGCGGTCGCACCTGCGCCGCCCACCGGCACTGCGACAGGCGCTCGTAGGGCGGGTGAAGCGGTTGCCCGTGTGAGGGACGACGCCGCGCCCCGGTCGCGCCCCGCTCGCGCCCCCTGGGGCGCCGCCCGCTGCGCCGCGGCCGGAACGTCGCGCGGCGTCGCCGTCCGGGGGGGGGCGCGCGTCGCTGCCCAGCTTCCGGCCGCCGCCGATGCCGCTCCAGCCACTCCGCCCGCTCCACCTCGAGGAGACGCAGGCGCCGGGGTCGTACCGTCGTGGGCGAGGTCGCCGGCGGCCTCGCGCTCGCGGCGGCGGCGGCGGTGGTCGTCGGCGTGCTCGTGACGCGCGGGGCGGGGCAGGGGACGCGCCGGCCTCCGCGGCCGCCACGGCCATGCCCGCTGCCGCGCCTGCGCCCGTCGCGGCCCTCCCGAGCGCCGCGGCGGAAGCCTCTGCGCCGTCGGCCGAGGTCGGATCGCCCGCTCCGGCTGTGCCGCCCGCCGCAGCAGTGAGCCCGTCGGCCCCGGCTGCCGCTGCGCTCGCGGCGTGCGCGCTCGCCGCCGGAGCGCGCGCCGAACGCGCGGGCACCACGTCCCGGCGTTCGCGCCCGGCCGCTGATTGCTGCGGCGGTGCCGGTGGCGGGAGCCCGTCCGCCGAGGCGACGCCGGCCGCCGCGCGCTCGGCCGCGCCGGCCCCCGCGCGCCCGATGGCGTCACGATCGCTCGCCCCGTCGGGGCCGCCCCGGCGACGCCGGATCGCGCCGCGGTGCTCGCCGCGCTCGGCTCGGTGCGCCCCGCCGTCGCGGCCTGTGCCGGCGGGCGGGGCGGGGTCGCGACCGTGCGCGTGACGTTCGCGGGGGCGAGCGGCCGCGTGACGACGGCCGTCGTCGAGGGCGCGTTCGCCGGATCGAGCGAGGGGTCGTGCATCGCTCGCGCGGTCCGCGCGGCGTCCGTCCCGCCCTTCGAGCAGCCGACGGCCAGCGTGTCGTTTCCGTTTCAGCTGTAGCGCGGGGCGCCCGGCGGGTTGACGGAACGCGGCGCGGCCGTGCATCGCGCGCGCCATGAGCGACGGGCCGCGCGACAAGCTCGGGGAGCGCGCGCTGCGCGCATGGGCCGATCTGGAGCGCGAGCTCTCCGCGGACTCCTCGCTCGATCGCCTCGTGCGCCGCTCGTCGCCGGGTGACCTCGACGCGCCGACGGCCATCGACGCGCAGCTCGAGCTGTTGAACACGCTCACGAGCGCGCTGCACGCCTACGGCCTGCCCGCGCACCGCGTCGAGCAGGCGCTCGAGCGCGTGACGGCGGCGCTTCAGCTGCGCGTTCAACTCGTCTCGCAGCTGACCTCGTTCATGCTGACGATCGAGCACGGGGGCCAGCAGCGCACGCAGGTCGTCCGCGTTCAGCCCGGCCGCAGCGACCTCGAAAAACTCTCCGCGCTTCACGAGCTGGTCGGTCGGATCGAGCGGCACGAACTCTCGGCCGTCGACGCCACGCGGCGCATCGCGGCGATCACCGGAAGCCGCGCGCGCTACGGCGCCATCGCGACCACGCTGTGCCATGGACTGTCGTCGTCGGCGGCCGCGGCGTTGCTCGGCGCGACCAGCGTCGAGGCGCTCTGGGCGGCCCCGATTGGCGTGCTGGTCGGCGCCGCCGTGACGGTGGCCGAGCCGTTCCGCGGGCTCCAGCAGCTGCTGCCGGCGGCGTGCACGCTCCTGGCGTCGACGGCGTCGTTCACGCTCGGCCATCAAGGGGAGCCCGTGCGCCCGCTGCTGCTCACGCTCGCGGGCGTCGTCGTGCTGCTGCCGGGGCTCGCGACGACGATGGGCATCATGGAGCTCGCGACGGGCAACCTCGTGTCCGGGACGGCGCGGCTCGCCGGCGCAGGGATGACGTTTCTGCTGATGGCCTTCGGCGTCGCGCTCGGGCAGCGCGTGGACCCGGACCTCGTCGTCGGCGCCCTCGCGTCCGGCGCGGGTGAAGCGCTGCCGCGCGCGGCCGCGCTCCTTGCGCCGGGGGCGGCCGGTCTGTCGTTCGCGCTGCTGCTCCGCGCGCGGCCGCGCGACGTGCCGCTCGTGCTCGTCGCCTGCTACGTCGCGGCAGCGGGGGCGTGGGTCGGCGCGCAGGCGCTCGGGACGGGGCTCGGCGGCTTCCTCGGCGCGCTCGTGCTCGGGGTGCTGAGCCACGCGTACGCGCGCTGGCGCGACCGGCCCGTGGCGCTGACGCTCGTGCCCGGGACGCTGTTGCTCGTGCCGGGGAGCCTCGGTTTCCTCGGCTTCTCGTCGTTGCTCGGCGCGGACGCGAGCGGCGCCATCGACGTGCTCTTCCGGATGGTGCTCGTCGCGGTGTCGATCGCCTCCGGGACGCTCGTCGCGACCCTCGCCGTGCCGCCGCAGCGGGCCATCTGATACCCTCACGCACGCCGTGAAGGACGCCGTCCTCTTCCAGAATTACGAGCTGCTCGACCGCATCGCGGAAGGTGGCATGGCGGAGGTCTGGCGGGCCCGCTCCCGCGGGGCGGCGGGCTTCGAGAAGACGGTCGTCATCAAGCGCGTGCTGCCCGCGCTGATGGCGAACCCGGGGTTCGCCGACCTGCTCGTGCGGGAGGCGAAGATCGCGTCGCGCCTCTCGCACGCGAACATCGTGCAGATCTTCGATCTCGGCGAGGAGGCCGGCGCCTACTTCATCGCGATGGAGTACGTCGACGGCAAGGATCTCGGGGCGGTCATGGCCTGGGAGGCCCGCGCCGCGGCGTCCCCGGGGCGCACGGGGCTCAGCGCGCCGCTGAAGCTCTGGATCATCGCCGAGACGGCGAAGGCCCTCGACTACGCGCACCGGCGGCGCGGCGACGACGGGCGCGCCCTGTCGATCGTGCACCGCGACGTGAGCCCGCAGAACATCCTCGTCGGCTACGAGGGCGAGGTGAAGGTCGCGGATTTCGGCATCGCGCGCGCCGATCAGCAGGACCTCGGGCGCGGCGAAGACCCGAAGATGCTGCGCGGCAAGTTCGCGTACATGTCGCCAGAGCAGGCGCGCGGGGAGCCGCTCGACCGCCGGAGTGACCTCTTCGCGCTCGGCGTCGTGCTGTGGGAGCTGGCCACGCACCGGCGGCTCTTCAAGGGCACGAGCCCCCAGAACACGCTCGAACTCGTGCGCCGGGCCGCGGTGCCCGACTTCCCCTTCGAGGAGCGCGGCTGGCCCGCGGAACTCCGCGGCGTGC
Organism: Polyangiales bacterium; assembly: GCA_964202905.1. Taxonomy (GTDB): domain Bacteria; phylum Myxococcota_A; class Polyangia; order Polyangiales; family JADJQN01; genus CAIUAC01. The sequence continues at coordinate 540,704 of CAXNJO010000004.1, read as the reverse complement.
TCGCCCGGGCGCTCTGCCCGGACTTGGACGGCCGTTACGCCTCGGCGGGCGAGATGTACCAGGACCTCTCGCAGATCCTGTTTCGGCTCGGGGAGAACGTGGGCGCGACGGAACTCGCCGCCGCGCTCGCGCGGATGTTCCCGCGCATGGACACGCACGCCCCGAACAAGCTGCGGGTCGATCTGCTCCTGCGCGCCCAGCAGGACGCCACCGGGATGTCGGGGACGGGGGCCGTCGACGTGCCGGACACGGCGGCCCCGGAGGTCCGTGAGCACACGGCGCCCGCGCTCCCGGTCTCACGCCGCGTGTCGGTGCAGGTGCGGCGCGTGGCGCTGCTCGCGGCGCGCGCCCGCGACGAAGACGACCGGGCCTCGTTCGCCCGCGCCGTCGAGGCGTATGGCGGGCAGGTCCTGCCTGGCGCACCCGACGAGTGCGTCGCGGTCTTCGGCGCCGGGGGAGGCGAGCGCGCGGCCGAGCATGCGGGGCGAGCCGCGCTCGAGTTGCGGCGCCGTGCCGCGATCGAAGGTCCGCTGCGGGCCGATCCGGTGCCGCCGCTCGCGGTCGCGCTCGGCGATGCGCGGGTCTTCGACGGCGCGAGCGCGGTGCCCGACGACCCGCTCGCGGCGCGGGCCCGCGACCTCGTTCTCCGCGCCGCGGCGGGCGAGGTCGTCATCGACCCCGCGCTCTCCGACGAACTCGCGCGCACCTTCCGCTGTCGGGCGTGCGCCGGACACCGCGCTGCCCACGCTCGAGGGATACAGGGCCCGGCGCGAGCGCGACGCGCTGCGGATGCGGCGGCGCGCGCCGCTCGTCGGGCGGCAGCGCGAGGCCCGCGCGCTGACGGAGGCGCTCCTGTTCGTCGCCGAGAGCGGTCGTGGCGAGGCGGTGCTGCTGCTCGGCGAGCCTGGTGCCGGCAAGTCGCGCCTGATCGCGGAGCTTCGCGCCGCGACGACCGCGCAGGGGGTCGTGTTCGCAGGCGCGCGCGGGCAGGAGGGCGAGCGCGAACGCAGCTTCGGTGCCCTCGCGGATCTCTTCAAGGACCTGTGCGGCGTCGAGGAGGAGGACACGCCCGCCGAGCGCTTCGGCCGCGTCGAGCGACTGCGCGTGCTTGGCCTCGCGCCCCGCGAAGTGCGGCTCGTCGGCGAGCTGCTCGGACTCGCGTACCCCGTCGCGCGCCAGGAGCGCGTCGGTCGGCCGCGCGGCATGGCGTTGGCCCTCGCGGCGCGCAAGGCGCTCGTGGCGCTCGCCCGGGAGCGGGTCGTGGTCCTGTCGGTCGAGGACGTGCATTGGTTTGATGACGCAACGCGTCAAATCTTGCCGCTGCTGCTCCGCGAGTTGGTGCGCGCGCGTGTGCTCGCGGTCGTCACGGCGCGGCCGGGAACGGCCATCCCGCAGCTCGACGGCGAGCCCCGCGTCCTCGAGTTGCAGCCGCTCGACGACGCCTCGGCGCTACGGTTGTTCGCGTCGGTCGCGGGCGCCCGCACCGTGGAGGGCGGGTTTGCGCGGCGCATCCTCGACGAGACGGCGGGCAACCCTGCGTGGGTCGAGGAACTCGCGGTCGCGCTCCGCGAGTCGGAAGGCCTGCGCGTGCTCGAGGGTGAGGCGCGCCTCGCGGACCCCGCGCGGCTTGGCGTGCCCGAGCACGTGCGCACGATTGTCTCGGCGGGCCTCGCGGCGTTGCGGGCGGCCGAGCTCGATCTGCTGCGGATCGCGGCGACTTTCGAGGGGGCGCTCGACGTCGCCGCGCTGTGCGCGGTGCACGGCGTCCCGCTCGCCGGCGCCGAGATGGCCCTGCGCCGGTTGCTCACACGCCGCCTGCTCGTGCCCGAGACCGGCACCGTCATGCAGCGCGCCGCCCGCCCGCTGTGGGGCGGTGGGACGGACGCGCCGCCGCTGCCGCCGCGTCTGCGCGTGGCTTGCGGGCTCCTGCGCCGCGCGCTGCTCGAGGCGATGCCGCGGAAGGATCGGGCGCAGTTCCATGCGCGCGCGCTCGCCGCGCTCGAGCGGCTCGGTCGCGACGCCTGCGTCGAGGATCTCGCGCACCACGCGGCGCGGGCGGCCGACCGTCGCCGCGCGCCCGACTACCTCGTCGAGGCGGGTCACGCCGCGCTCGAGCGACGCGCGGTTCCGCTCGCTGCGGCGCGCTACATCGAGGCCGCGCGTCTGCTTCGCGAGGATGATCCGATCGAGTCCGCGGAACGCGCGGTGGACCTCGCCTTCCGGGGCGCGGAACTCGCCGCGGACACCGGGGCCGTCGCGCTCGTCGACGAGGCGCTCTCGCTGCTCGAAGCGCCGTTGCACGGCCTCGACTGCCCGACGCATCGCGTGCGCGTCGCGCTGCTGCGCGCCCAGAGCGCGGCCGCGCGTGGCGACTCGGCGCGGCGGGTCGCGGCCCTCGACGCCGTCGCCCGCGAGCTCGCTGACGTGCACGATCTCGCCTTGCGCGGCGCCGCCGAACTCGAGCTCGCCGAGGGGCTGGCCGGGGAAGGGCGCGCACGCGAGTCGCTCGTCCGGCTGCGCGCTGCGGTCGACACGCTCGCGCTTTCGGCCAACGCCGCGGCGTTGCACGGGCGCGCGCTCTGCGTCCTCGCGGAGGCGCTCGCGCGCGCGGCGCTCGTCGACGAGGCGCAGCACGCCGTCGCCCGAGCGCTCACGGTGGCCGCGCGGCTCGGGGACGGTGCGCTGCGGTTCGGCTCGCTCGCGGCGATGGCCGAGGTGGCGGAGGCGCAGGGCGAGATCCTTTCGGCGGCGACGCGTTTCCGCGATGCCGCCGAGGTCGCGGCGGCGCAGGGCCTCGGCGCGGAAGAAGCGCGCATGATGGTCCGCGCGGCCCTCGCGGCGCTCGCGAGCCGCGACCTCGAGGCGGCCGCGCGTGATGCCTCGGCCGCGTCGGCGCTCGCGCACAAGACGAAGCGGGAATCGCTGGCGCGCCTCGGCGTGGTCGTCTCGCTCGCCACGGGCATCCTCCGTGAACCCGACCCCATGGCCTGTGATGAGCTCGCGGCGCACGTGGATGTCGTCGTCGCATCCGGGAGCGATTTCGAGGCGGCCTCCGCGCTCCGGCTGCGCGCCCTCGGCGAGCGCGCGGTCGGGCGCGACGAGGCCGCGCGCCGCAGCGCAGCGCGGGCGCAGCAGCATGCGCAGCGCGGAGGCCTCGCCGCGCTCGCAGCACAGCTGCGCGCCGAGGAGTCGCTTGACTCGCACAGACCTGCGACCTAGTCTGGCGGCCCCGCTCGCGCGGGGTTTTCGCGCCCGAAACGCGCCGCGCAGTGCGACTGCGGAGGCGGTTCGGGCCCACACGATCGACCATCGATCCGAGGCGCCCTCCCCATGGCTGACAACGACACGCTCGCAGCGTCCCCGTCCGAGGCGACGCCGCACGAGCCCGCCGGCGATTCCGGCGCTCCTCCCGCAGTCTCCGAATCCTCGACCCCCGCGTCCGGCGGAGGGGCCGCGTCGCCGGCGCACGCCGCCCCGGCGGGCGATGCGCCCGGGGCCGAGAGCGAGGACGGGGACGACGGAGACGAGGACGGCGGCGCGGAAGCGTCGGGAACCGATGCATCGGGCGGCGAGGGCGGCCCGAAGAAGCGCAAGCGTCGCCGCCGCAAGAAGAAGGGTGCGGGCGGGACGTCCGCGGGGACCGAGGGGGCACCGGGCGAGGCCGGGGACGAGGCCGCCGCCGCAGCGCGCGCCCAGCAGCCGCGCAAGCCGCAGGCGCCGCGCAAGGATCCGTCGCAGGTGCCGTTTGGTCGCTTCTTCGAGGGCGCGCCCGGCACCCGTCGCAACGCGTTCTCGATCGGTGAAGTCGTCGCGGGTCGCGTCACGCGGACCGAGCACGGCACGATCCTCGTCGACCTGTTCGGCAAGGCGATCGCCGTCGTCGACGAACTCGAGCCGCGCGAGGTGCAGCTCCCGCCCCCGGCCGCCGAGAAGCCCGCCGGCGAAGCGGGCGTGGCCGGTGTTGGTGCTGCCGAGGCTGGCGCGGCGGATGCGGGCGCAGCCGAGGCTGGCGCCGGGGAAGCGGGCGAGAGCGCCGCTGCGACCGACGCCACCGAGCTCGAGGCCGCTGCCCCGGTCGCCGAGGTGAGCGCCGCCCCGGGCACGGAAGCCCCCGCGGCTCCCGAGGCCGCGGCCGCGGAGGCAGCCGCCGAGGTCGACCACGAGGACGGCGGCGGCGATCACGAAGACGCGGGAACGCTCGCGGCCCCCATCACGCCGGAAGAGCCGCCCCCGCCGCTCCCTGCCATCGGCGAGATCTTCCGCGGTCGCGTCGGCGCGGTCGCCGAGAGCGGCCACCTCGCGATCGTCAACCGCCTCCGCGACCTCAAGGCGGCCCGCAAGCGCGTCGATCAGGCGCGCGAGGATCGCACGCGCGTGGTCGGCCTCGTCTACGGTTTCAACCGTGGCGGTTTCGACGTGCTCGTCGACGGCCTCCGCGCGTTCTGTCCGGCGAGCGGCATGTCGCTCGCGCCGGTGGACGACCCCGCCGAGTTCGTTGGGCGCAAACTCGAGTTCTCCGTGCCCCCCGCCAAGGCAGGCACGCACGGGCTCGTGGTCTCGCGCCGGGCGATCCTCGAGCGTGAGTCCCGCAAGCAGGCGCGCGAGCGCGTCAAGACGCTGCAGGTCGGCGAGCGCGTGCGTGGCGTCGTCACGCAGGTTCGCGACTTCGGGCTGTTCATCGACATCGGTGGCGGCCTCGAGGGAATGGTCCACGTCAGCGAGATGTCGTGGGACCGCAGCCTCGCGCCGGCGGACGTCGCGCGGGTCGGCGACGTGCTCGAGGCACAGATCATCCGTCTGCCGGACCGCAAGGATAAGAAGGAGCGGCACGAGCGAATCGGCCTCTCGCTGAAGTCCGTTGCGGCCGATCCGTGGGATGCGCACGGCGACGCGGTCGCAGAGGGCCGCGTCTTCAAGGGGCGCATCACGCGCGTCGCGGAGTTCGGAGCGTTCGTCGAGGTCGCGCCGGGCGTCGAGGGGCTCCTCCACGTCAGCGAGCTCGGGACGAACCTTCAACACGCGCGCGACGCGGCGAAGGAGGGCGAGGAGGTCTGGGTGCTCATCGAGCGCGCGGACAAGAAGGCGCGCCGTCTCTCGCTCTCCAAGCTCTCGGCAGCGAACGCCGCGGCGATGGAGTCGGGCGAGCTCACGGCTGACGCCTTCAAGGCGCGTGCACCGAAGGCGGGCGCGTCGCTCAAGGTCATCGTCGATCGCGTCGAGCAGCACGGGGTGTTCGTGCAGCTCGAGGGCGTCCTCGGTCGCAAGGGCCGCGGTTACATCCCGAACGCCGAGATGGCGACCGAGCGCGGGACGGATCACCGTCGCAAGTTCCCGGTCGGCACGAAGCTCGACGCCAAGATCATCGGGACGGACCGGGAAGGCGGCCTCAAGCTCTCCCGCAAGGCGCTGCTCCACGACGAGGAGAAGCGCGCCGTGCAGGACTACCGTCGCGAGGCGAGCAAGCAGGGGCTCGGCACGTTCGGTGACCTGCTGCGCGCGCGGCTCGGCGAGAAGGGCTGACGCGTCGTCGCGTAGGCGGGTGCGGGTCGGAGCTTGCGCCCCGAGGAGGGCCTTGCTAAGAACCGCCTCCCGCAGCCAGGGCGATTAACTCAGGGGTAGAGTGCCTTCTTCACACGGAGGAAGTCGCTGGTTCAAATCCAGCATTGCCCACCGGCGCCGGTGACCCCCACCGCGCCCCACGAAGCCGCCGTCGAGCCCCCGCTCGGCGGCGTTTTCGTTGGTACCGATCCGTGGACGCCGTCGCGTTCGCCGATGCCGTCGCGTTCGCACCCCGCGGTCGTGCTTCGTGGTCCAGCGTCGTGGCGTTCGTCGGTGGCGATGCGATGCGCGTCTCGGCCGCCCCGTGGCCGTCACGGCGAGACACTCAGCCGGGGCCTCGATGCCGTCGCTGCGATGCGCCTGGCCGAGTGCTCGTCGCGCGCGCCGCGTTGCGCCCGCCTGCGCCCGCGGCGCGTGGCCTCTCGTCGTCCGCGTGCGCGCCGACGCGTGCGTGACCGGTCATCCGTGAGCGTCGGCGTGCTAGCGTCGCGCCGTGACCCACGCTGACCCAGCGCCCGCCGGCGGGAGCCGGAGCGACCTCGCTGCCCGCGTGCTTGCGGGCGAGATGCGCGCCGCCGCCCGCGCGATGCGTCTCGTCGACGACCGCAACAGCGGCTACCTCGACCTGCTGAAGGAACTCTATCCGCGCACCGGTCGCGCGTGGATCGTCGGGATCACCGGGACGCCGGGCGCTGGCAAGAGCACGCTCACGGATCGCCTCATCGAGCACGAGCGCAAGCGCGGGCGAAAGGTCGGCGTCGTCGCGGTCGACCCTACCAGCCCGTACACGGGCGGCGCGATCCTCGGCGATCGGATCCGCATGCAGCGGCACTTCCTCGACCCCGATGTCTTCATCCGCTCACTCGCGACGCGTGGGCACCTCGGCGGGCTCTCCCGCTCGGCGGGCGATGTCATTCGCGTCCTCGACGCGTACGGCTGCGACACCATCTTCGTGGAGACCGTCGGCGTCGGTCAGGACGAACTCGAGGTGACGCGCCTCGCGCACACGACCGTCGTCGTGATGGCGCCCGGGATGGGCGACGACATCCAGGCGATCAAGGCGGGCATCCTCGAGATCGCGGACGTGTTCGCCGTGAACAAGGCCGACAGGGAGGGCGCCGACGCGACCGTGCGCGACCTCGAGCAGATGATCGCGCTGACCCGCGAGACGGCCGTCGCGGCGGCGAGCGCCTCGAGCCACTCGGCCGCCCACGTGCACCGCGTCGCGCGCGAGCAGCGCACGACCGGCGGCCCTTGGGAGCCGCCGGTCGTGAAGACGATCGCATCGCGCAACGACAACGTCTCCGCGCTCGTCGCCGCGTGCGACGCGCACCGCGCCCACCTCGACACGACCGAGGACGGCGCGCGCAAACACGTCGAGCGCGTGCGGGAGGAGCTGGCCATGATCTTCCGCGACACGCTCCTTGTCGTGGCCGCGCAGCGGGTCGGCGCAGCGCAGGAGGCTGCGCTCGCGCGTCTCCTCGCGCGCGAGGACGACCCGTACACCGTGTCCGAGCAGCTCGTGCACGTGCTGCTCGCTGGAGGCCCCTCGTGAGCGCTCGTTTTCTTTCATCTCAGGCGCCGGCTGCCCGGCGCGCACACGCCCCCGGCCGGGTCGTTCTCGTCGGGTTGGCGGTCGGCCTGTTGGCCGTCGCGGGTTGCGGGGACGACTCGGAATTCGCGACGCTCACCGTCGAACTCGCCGCGTTGTCGTCTGTGGCGACCGACACGGGGGAGAACTCCTGCGCCGCAGAGCGCGAGGAGGCGCTTCCGAGCGAGGTCGTCTGCCTCGCGTTCGAGCTCTGCCGCCGCACGGATGAGGGCTGCGAGCCCGTCGGGCTCGTGCGGACGGGGGGGGACCACGACGCGGCCGGGGCCCGCGTGCTGCGCTTCCCGCGCTCGGCCGTCGTGTCGTTCGACACCGAGGCGAGCGGGGGGGCCTTCGAGTTGACGGTGACGGGCTACGACGCCGACGGCGACGTGTTCGCCAGCGCGACCGCGCGCGGCTTCCAGGTGGGGGCGCCCGTGCGCGTGCGCCTCGAGCGGCGTGGCGTCGACCCGGCGTGGAGCTGCGCGCCCGGCTCGGCCTCGGGCGCGGCGCTGCCCCGCGCGCTGCACGCGGCCACCCTGCTGCCGAACGGCGAGGTGCTCCTTTATGGGGGCGTCTTCGGCAGCGACATCGACCCGACCATCTCGCCGAGCGGCACCAAGGGCGCGACGCTCCAGCCCGGCATCGAGGCGTACGACGCGGTCGGGCAGCGGCTGGTGCCGATCCGCGTCGGCGGCGCCTACGAGTGGCGCGGTCGCGTGCTCTTCGCGTCACGGCTGTTGCCCGGTCCCGCCGCGGGTCCGTACACGATCGCGCTCTACGGGGGCTACGAGGCGAGCGGCCGCGCGGTGCTCTTCCTCGACGAGGCGCAGAGCGAGAACGCGGTCGGCTCGCCGCTCGTGCCGGCCGAGGACGCCGCGCCCGGTCCGGCCCTCCGGCTCACGTACGATCCGAGGGCGCGATCCGTGTCGATCTCCCCGCTTTCATTGGGGAATCCGGATGCCGTCGGCACGGGCTTCGTCGCCGTCAGCGGGGACCTCGAACCTGGTGGGCCAGCACTGCTCGTGCTCGGCGCGGGCGCCTTCACGGGGGGCGCGCGCACGCCTGCGTTCGCGGCGCCCCCGCGCGCATTCTGGGTGGGGCCGACGGGCGCCGTCCCGACGAGCCTCGGCGCGAGCACGCTCGCGACCGCGCGGCTCGGCGCGACGGCGACCGCGCTCGGCGATGCGAACGTGTTCGTCTGGGGCGGCTCGGTGGCGGAGATGGACGACCGGCAGGCCCGTGCGCTCGCCGGCGAGCTCATCGCCGCCGGTTCGCCGACGCGCGTGATCGGCGGCGGCACCGACCTCGACTGTCCGGTGACGCTGCCCGACCCGGTGGGCGACGCGCTGCCGGAGCCGACGGCGTTCCACACGGCGACCCCGATCGCGCCGCGGGCGGTGTTGATCGCGGGCGGGCTCCTCGTGAACGGCGAGGACTGCGTCGGTCGCGGCATCACCACGCTCTATCCGACGGCACGCCCGCTCTCGGTCGTGGTGTTCTCCGATTCGGGAGCACCGACGGCGACCGGCGTCCCGCTGCCCGCGGGCTACCAGGCGTCCATCTTCCACAGCGCGACCGCGACCGCGCGCGGCGTCGTGCTCGTGGGCGGGGCCGGCGTCGTGGCGGGCAAGCGCCTCGAGGGGTTGCGGCAGGCAGGTGTCGTCGCGCGCGACGCGGGCGGCGTCTACACGTTCAACGCGCTGCCGAGCCTGGCGACGGGGCGCTGGGGGCACGCCGCGACGCTGCTGCCGGGCGAGCGCCTGCTCGTGACGGGTGGCTTCGAGCGCTTCGATGACGCGATGGACGCGCGCCGCGTGCGGGCCGTCTCCTTCGCCGAGGTGCTCCCCTTCGGGCCTCGTCCCGCGGCCGCGCTCGAGTGCGTCGACGAGCCGCTCGTCGTGCGCGACGCGGGTGCGGGCGACGCGGGGCGCCGCGACGCCGGCGCGGCGGACGCTGCGGTTGCCGACATCGACGCCGGAGCCCCCGACGCCGGACCCTGACGGCGTCGGACGCGAACGATGGGCGGGGGCCTCCTTGCTCGCGCTCGCCGATGTGCGTCCTCGCCGTTCCTGGGAGGCCGTGCGTGGCTCGCTCCGGGATCCCGACGCGATGCCTCGTTCGACCTCCCTGACCGTCGCCGTGGGCTGCAAGCCCCGCGGTTGACAGCCTGCCGCGCGCACGCCAAAGACGCGCCGACCCGCGGCCCGCGTCGGGAGCGCGCCGTGTCCAGAGGAGGCTCACCATGGTTCGTGAAGTGTTCATCGTCGGCTCGGCCCGTACGCCCATCGCCTCGTTTCAGGGAGCGTTCGCGGAACTGAGCGCCCCGCGCCTCGGCGCCGTGGCGATCAAGGCCGCGCTCGAGCGCGCTGGCGTCGCCGCGGAGCACGTCGACGAAACGTTCATGGGCAACGTGCTGACCGGCGGTGTCGGCCAGGCCCCCGCGCGGCAGGCCGCGAAGTACGCGGGTATCCCCGACAAGACCCCGGCGACGACCGTCGGCAAGGTGTGCGGCTCCGGTCTGCAGGCTGTGATCTTCGGCGCGAAGTCCATCCTGCTCGGCGACGCCGACATCGTCGTGGCGGGCGGTATGGAGTCGATGACGAACGCCCCTTATCTCCTGCCGAAGGCGCGTGGCGGCTTCCGCATGGGGCACGGCGAGGTCGTGGACTCGATGATGGCCGACGGCCTGTGGGACCCGTACGGCAACTTCCCGATGGGCAACGCCGGCGACCTCTGCGCCCGCGAGCTCGGGTTCACGCGCGAGGCGCAGGACGCGTTCGCGCGGGAGAGCTACCGCCGCGCGCTCGCCGCGCAGGCCGAGGGCGCCTTCGCCCGCGAGATCGCGCCCGTCACCGTGAGCAGCCGCAAGGGTGACGTCGTCGTCGCCGAGGACGAGGAGCCGAAGCGCGGCAACGCCGACAAGATGGCCGGCCTGCGCCCTGCCTTCTCCAAGGATGGCACCGTCACGGCGGCGAACGCCTCGAAGATCAACGACGGCGCCGCCGCGCTGGTCCTCGCCTCGGGCGAGGCGGTCGCGCGCCACGGCCTCAAGCCGATCGCGAAGATCACCGCTTACGGCGGCCACGCGCAGGCGCCCGAGTGGTTCACGACCGCGCCGGTTGGCGCGATCCAGGTGACGCTCGCGCGCGCCGGATTGCAGGCCGGCGACGTCGACCTCTACGAGGTCAACGAGGCCTTCGCCGTCGTCGCGATGGCCGCGATCGAGAAGGTCGGCCTCGACGCGGCGAAGGTGAACGTCCGCGGCGGCGCCGTGGCGCTTGGCCACCCGATCGGGGCGAGCGGCGCGCGCGTGCTCGTCACGCTGCTGCACGCCCTCGAGGACCGCGCCGCGAAGCGCGGCCTCGCGACGCTCTGCATCGGCGGCGGCGAGGCCGTCGCGGTGCTCGTCGAGCGCATCGGCTGAGCACGCACCTCGGCCCGGCGGCTGCGCCGGGCCCGCGGTGACGCTGGCGGATCGTCGCGGTTCCGCGCTACGGTCCGCGCGGATGTCACGGCCCTCGCTCGAGGCACCTCCGGGGAACCTCCCACGCGGGGTGCGTTGGCTCCCCGCCCTGCGCGCCAGCGACGGGTCGGCGCTCGGCGACGAGGCCGAGTGGCTCGCGCGGCTCGCCGAGGCGGGGATTCCTCTCGCCGGCGGCTGGGTCGTCCCGTGTGCGGACGAAGGTGGGGCGGCGCCCGGGACGGACGCGCTGGCGGCGGTTCTGCGCACCGCGCTCGCGTGGTCCCGCGGGCATGGGGGCAGCGGTCGCGTGACGGTGGGCGCGTGGTTCGCGTCGCGTGACGCGCAGTCGCGCTTCGGCCGAGATTTCCCGCGACTTCCGGAGGTGACCGACGACGCCTCCGCGGACGCCGTCTCGGAGGCGATCGCACGCGCGCTCACGCGCTCGCTCGGCCACGGCGCCTCCCGTGCCGGCGTCCTCGACGGCGTGTTCGCGCGCGTGTCGCTCGTGGGCGCGGAGCGCGAAGGGGTCGCGACGTCCGGGACGGCCGCGAGCGCGGACCCGGGCGACGGCGATCCGGACATGGTCGCCGTCTGGACGGACGGTGCGCGGCCATGGATCGTCGACCGCCGCACGATGCGCCTCACGCTCGAAGGCGACGCGCCCCTCGACGACGATCGTGCTGCGCGCGCGGCCGATCTCGTCGATCGCGCGCAACTCGCGCTCGGTCGCCCCGTCGAGGTGCGCTGGGTCGTGGCCGACGGGCGCATGTACGTGGCGTCGGCGCGCGAGCTCCCGCTCGTGCCTCGCTTCACGGGGGCGGCCTACCGTCGCGTGGCGCTCATGGCCGAGGACGAGGGCACCGTCGCCCCGCTCGCCGTCGACGCGATCGACAAGGCCCTCGGGCGCGACGACGCGGCTACCGACGAGCCGCGCGTGCGGCGTGTGTATGCGCGCCCCTACAAGCGCATCGACGGCCTCCCCGGCGTCGGTGCGGCGCTCGCGACGCTCCCCGGCTCGCCGCTCGCGCGCGCCGGCCGCGACGCAGCGCGGGTCGCCGGGGACGTCGCCTCCCCGCTCGCCGCCGCGCGCCGCTTCGCCCGTGAGCTCGCCGCGCGCCTCGCGCGGGCGGACGCCATCGACCTCCGCCGCCTCAGCGATCCGGGCCTCGTCACGCAGATCCGCGAGCGGCAGCAACTCGTCGTCGACGCGCTCGTGCTGCTCGACCGCGCGCGCGTCGCGACGCTCGCCGCGCTGCCCGCGGTCGAGGCCGCAGCGGGCGAGCTCCCGCGCGACGCATACATCGCGCTTGCCGCGCCCCGCGCGACGCGGGACCGCCGTCGCGCCGACGAGCGCCTCGACCGCCTCGCCGCCGCGCTGCGCGACGCCTCGATCGCGTCAAGCACCCCGGTGACGGCCCTGCCGCCAAGCCTGCGGCGTCAGTGGGACGAGACGCGCCGCGCCGTCGCCGGCGTCCGCGCGCTCGGCCTCGACATCACGCCGCGCGCCTGGGGCGAGTCCGACGCGACGCTCGCGGCGACGCTCGCGGCGCGCGCATCGGGTGAGCCGCACGGCGATCACGACGCGCGCGAGGAAGCGCGCCGCGCCGCCGTACGCAGGCTCGGCGACACCGCGCGGGGCCGCGCGTTCGGGCGGAGCCGCGAGGCCGTCGTGCGTGCGGTCGCCCTCGTGCTCTCGGGGCTCGCCGACGCGAAGGGAGAGGTCGCCGAAGCCCTCGCGCTCGGGCTGCTGCGCTTGCGCGAGGCGGCGGTCGTCGCGGGGGAACGGCTCTGCGACGCGGGCGTCCTCGAGACGCCGGAGGACGCGCTCTACATGGACGTCGAGGAGCTCGAGCAGGCGCTCGAGGGCGAGCCGGGCGCCTACGCGGCGCGCGTCCGCCTCCGCCGCGAGGACGACCAGCGCTGGGCCCGTTATGAAGCCCCGCGGCGCCTGCGCGCGCGCGTCACGACCTGACGTCGACGGGCGGACTCTGCGCGGCCACGGAGGCCGCTGGCGCTGACGCACCGCGCCTTGACGCGCTCGGTCCCCGCGCTAACCCCGTCGCCATTCGAGGTGAACCGATGGCGGAGATTCATGTGTTCGGCGTGATCGGCGCGGGCCAGATGGGACGCGGAGTCGCGCAGGTCGCGGCGCAGTCGGGCTTCGACGTCCGGTTGCTCGACGCTACGCTCGCGCAGGCGGAGCAGGGCGTCGCGCGGATCGGCAAGGATCTCGCGCGGCAGGTCGAGCGCGGCAAGCTCGAGGGCGCCGAGCGCGACCGCATCCTCGCGCGGCTCACCCCGGTCGGCGACTACGCCGATTTGTCGGCGTGCGACTACGTCGTCGAGGCGGCGACGGAGGTCACCGAGCTGAAGCTGAAGATCTTCCAGCAGGCGGACGCGGTCCTCGCGCCGCACGCGATCCTCGCGAGCAACACCTCCTCGATCTCTCTCACGAAGCTCGCCGGCGCGGTGAAGCGCCCGGCGAACGTGATCGGCATGCACTTCATGAACCCCGTGCCGGTCATGAAGCTCGTCGAGATCGTGCGCGCGTTGCAGACGAGCGACGCGACGTACGAGACGACGCGCGAGCTCGCGCTGCGCATGGGCAAGACGCTCATCACCGCGAAGGACGTCCCCGGCTTCATCGTCAACCGGATGCTCATCCCCTTCCTGAACGAGGCGTGCTTCGCCCTGCAGGAAGGCCTCGGCACCGCGGAGGACATCGACAACGGCGCGAAGCTCGGGCTCAACCATCCGATGGGACCCTGCGAGCTCGCCGACCTCATCGGCCTCGACACCGTGCTCTCGATCGCCGAGGTGCTGCACCGCGAGTTCGGCGACGACAAGTACCGCCCGCCCACGATCCTGCGGAACTACGTCGCCGCGGGTTGGCTCGGTCGCAAGTCGGGCCGCGGCTTCTACGACTACGCGGAGAAGAAGGCGTGACGCGCGCGTTCGTCCGGCTCACGCACGACGGCGCGGTCGCCACGATCACGATCGCGCGCCCCGATCGCCTCAACGCGCTCTCGCCCGAGGTCATCGCCGAGCTCAGCGACGCCGTCGCCGAGATCGCGCGTCGCGCCGACGAGTTCCGCTGCCTCGTCCTCACGGGCGAGGGAAAGGCCTTCGTCGCCGGCGCCGACATCGCCGCGATGGAGCACATGGGCACGGGTGAGGCCGCCGACTTCGCGAGCCTCGGGCACCTGCTCGGCGGCGCGCTCGAGGCCCTGCCGTTGCCGGTGATCGCGGCGGTCAACGGCTTCGCGCTCGGGGGCGGCTGCGAGCTCGCGCTTGCCTGCGACTTCATCTACGCGAGCGACCGCGCGAAGCTCGGTCAGCCCGAGGTGAAGCTCGGCGTCATCCCGGGCTTTGGCGGCACGCAGCGGTTGTTGCGCCGCGTGGGCGTCGCGATGGCGCGCGAGCTCGTCTTCACGGGGGCGATGATCGACGCGCACGAGGCGCTCCGCATCGGGCTCGTGAACCGCGTCCTGCCGCACGACGAGCTGCTCCCGAAGACGTACGAGGCCGCCCGCACGATCGCTGAGATGGGGCCGCTCGCCGTCGCGGCCGCCAAGCGCGTGATCCGCGAGGGCGAGATGCTGCCGCTCGCGCAGGCGAACGACCTCGAGATCGAGGCGTTCGCGCACTGCTTCCACACGGCCGACCAGAAGGAGGGCATGGCGGCCTTCCTCGCGCGCCGGCCCGCGGTGTTCCGCGGCGAGTGACGGTGGGGGCCGTGCCCAAGTCGCGACGCCGGGCCGGCGCTCACGGGTCGTCGAGCGCGCAGCGACGCAGCAACGTGGGCGGGAGGCGGTAGCCGCCGAGCGCGAGGCGCTCGGTCGGCGCGTCGAGGGCGAGCAGGGCGCGCGCGCGCAGCGCCCGATCGAACGCGGCGCGTGCGGCGGCGCAGTCGCCTTGCTCGGCCGCGAGCTCGGCGCGCAGCTCCTCCGCGGGGGCCTTCGAGATGCCCCGCGCCTCCGCCCAGCGCAATCCACGCCACGCCGCGTCGAGGTCGCCTGCGCGGCGCGCGTGCCAGGCCGCGGCGAGCAGGGCGGGCGCGTCGCGCGGCGCGATCCAGCGGCGCCAGCGCACGCGGTCCTCGCTGACACGCACGGCGTCGTCCGCGTCGAAGGCCGTCGCGCGGTCGACGCCGAAGGCGACGCCGACGAGCAGCGCGGCCCCGACCGCGGCGCCGACCCACCGTGTGCGCCGCGAACGCGTCGTGGTTGGGGTCGTGGCCGTCGCGTGCCCGTCGTGCGCGCCGCGCCGGGCGTCGTTCACTCCGAGAAGACCGCGAACACGGGCGCGTGGTCGCTCGCCTGCTTGCCCTTGCGCTCCTCGCGATCGACGAAGGCCTGCTCCGAGCGCGCGGCGAGGGCGGGCGTCGCGTAGAGATGATCGATGCGCAGTCCGTCGTTCTTCGGGAAGCCGAGCATGCGGTAGTCCCACCACGAGTAGATGGCCTCGCCCGGGTGGTGCTTGCGGAACACGTCCTCGAGCCCGAACGCGCGGATCGCCGCGAGCGCGGCCCGCACGTCGTCGTTCGCGAGGACGGTGTCGCGCCAGTGCTCGGGGTTCTTGATGTCGAGGTCCTCGGGCGCGACGTTGTAGTCGCCGCCGAGCACGAACGGTGCGGCGGGGTCGACGTGCCGATCGAGCCAGCGCCGCAAGCGCCGCATCCACGCGAGTTTGTAGGGGTATTTAGGCGAGGTCGGCTCGCCGCCGTTCGGGAAGTAGGCGCTCGCGATCCGCACCCCGCGCACGGTCGCGGCGATGAGGCGCGCCTGCGGGTCGTCCTCGCCGTCGTCGAGCCCGCGCAGCACGTCGGTGGGCTCCTCCTTCGCGAGGATCGCGACGCCGTTGTACGTTTTCTGCCCCGCGATGACCGCGTGGTAGCCGGCCGCGCGCAGCTCGACGAAGGGGAACTGCGCGTCGTCGATCTTCAACTCCTGGAGGCACACCGCGTCGGGCGAGTGCCGCGCGAGGAACGCGAGCAGGCGATCGAGCCGTGCGCGGATCGAGTTGACGTTCCAGGTCACGACGGTAATCGACATGCGCGCGATGGTGCTATTTTCGGCCGCCCTTCGCCATCGGGAGAACGACATGTCGCGCACGGTCATCGACACCAAGGAGGCCCCCGCGGCCATCGGCCCCTACGCGCAGGCCATCCGCGCGAACGGCTTCCTCTTCACCGCGGGCCAGATCCCGCTCGACCCCGCGACGGGCGAGATGATCGCGGGCGACGTCGCCGCGCAGGCGACGCGCGTGCTCGAGAACCTGCGCGCCGTGCTCGCGGCGGGCGGCAGTTCGTTCGAGCGCGTCGTCAAGACGACGATGTTCCTCGCGGATCTGAACGATTTCGCGGCCGTCAACGCGGTGTACGCGACGTACTTCGTCACCGCGCCGCCCGCGCGCTCGACGGTGCAGGTCGCGCGGCTCCCGCGTGACGCGCGGGTCGAGATCGAGCTCGTCGCGCTCGTCGACTGACCGCGCGGGCGCGCGCCGCGCTGGAAATCCGCGCGGGACTTGCGCACGATGCGCCGTGCGCCACGCCCTCCGCCCGCTCCCGCTGTTCGTCTCGCTCCTCGTCCTGCTCGCCGCGTGCGGCGACGACGCGCCAGCATCGCCCGATGCGGGGCCCGCTCCGGACGCGGGCACCGACGCGGGCCCCGAGCTCGACGCCGGCCCGGTCGTGCCGCGGAGGCTCGGCCCGCCGGAGCGACGCGCCGAGTTCGTGGTGCCCCCCGCGCACGATGGTGTCACCCCGTTGCCGCTCGTCGTGCTGCTGCACGGCTATTCAGCGACCGCGGGCGCGCAGGACCTCTACTTCCGCGCGACCGCGACGGCGCGCGCGCGCGGCTATTACCTCATCCTCCCGGACGGCACGATCGACGCCGAGGGCAACCGCTTTTGGAACGCGACGCCGGCGTGCTGCAACTTCGGAGGCAGCCCCGTCGACGACGTCGCGTACCTCACGTCGCTGCTCGACGAGGCCGAGTCGCTCGTGCCCGTCGACACCTCGCGCGTGTACTTCTACGGCCATTCGAACGGCGGCTTCATGAGCTACCGCATGGCCTGCGAGATCCCCGAGCGCATCACGGCGATCGTCAGCCTCGCGGGCGCCGATTTCCGTACGGACATGGACTGCGTCCCCTCGCAGGGCGTCTCCGTGCTGCAGGTGCACGGCACGCTCGACGCCTCGGTGGACGTCGCCGGCACGCCGGGGTACCCGTCGGCGCGCGACGCCGTCGTGCGCTGGGCCGGTCGCAACGGCTGTGACGTCGCCGGTTCGGCGGTGGCCGCGCCCCTCGACCTCGTCGACGCGCTCGCGGGCGAGGAGACCTCGGTCGAACAGTGGCGCTCGGGCTGCGCGGCGGGGCTCGACGCGGAGCTCTGGACGATCGCGGACGGCTCGCACATCCCGGTCTTCAACGACGCGTGGCCGACCCTCGTCGCCGACTGGCTCCTCCGCCATCGCCGCTGATCCTGGCGCCGCTGATCCTGGCGCCGCTGATCCTGGCGCCGCTGATCCTGGCGCCGCTCAGCGCGACGCGCCCGCGCGGATGCGCGGATCGAGCGCGGCGACGGCCAGGTCCGCGAAGAAATTGCCGATCTGAACGGTCGTCGACGCGAGCAGCACGATGCCGAGGATCATGGGCACGTCGAGCGCGTCGATGGACTCGATCGCGAGCCGACCGATGCCCGGCCAGTCGTAGATCTTCTCGGTGATGATCGCGCCCGTGACGATCAGCGGCAGGCTCAGCCCGAGCATCGTCACGATGGGCAGGAGCGCGTTGCGCGCCGCATGCCGCAGCACGACGGCGACGGGGCTCGCGCCCTTCGCGCGCGCGGTGCGGACGAAGTCGGCGCGCAGCATCTCGATCATCTCGCTTCGCATCATCCGCGCGTAGGTCGCGGCGCCGAGGATGGCGAGCGTCAGCGCGGGCAGCACCGCGTGGTAGACGTGATCGAGCGCGTCGCGACCGTAGCCGCCGACGGGGAACCAGCCGAGACGGAAGGCCACCTCCCGCAGGAAGAACGGGCCCGTCACGAACGAGGGCAGGCACACCCCCACGAACGCCGCGGACATCACGCCCGTGTCGACCCATGTGTTGCGCCGCACGGCCGCGAAGATCCCGAAGCCGAGCCCGATGCACAGCTCGAAGAAGAGCGCGAGGCTCCCGAGCAAGGCCGTGCGCGGGAGGCGCTGGCGAATCACCGCCGTGACCGGCTGATCGTCGCGGAGCGAGCGGCCGAGGTCGCCCTGCGCGAGCGCGCCGAGGTAGCGCACGTAGCGCTCGGAAAGCGGCCGATCGAGGCCGTGCGCACGTCGATACACGCGCAGCTGCTCGGCGCTCGCGCGCGGGCCGAGGTTCGCGGCGGCCGGGTCACCCACGGCGTTCGCGATCAGGAACACGCCCGTGACGACCAGAAAAAGTACGACCGCGGCCCACGCGGCGCGTTTGATGACGAGCTGGATCATCGGGCCCCTCCGAAGGGCAGCAGCGCCGCGGGGACGCCCGCGCGCGGGGCGAAGCGCTGCGCGAGCCGGCGCCGCGGCAGATCGAGCCACACGTCGCGGAAGCAGTTCGACCAGACGAGGTGGATGCGGTAGCCGTGGACGTACGGCTGCCAGGCCTCGAGGCGGATGTTGCTGAACGCGAAGGCCCAGGGCGCCTCGCGCGTCACGAGCGCGTTGGCCTCGCGGTACATCGCCGTGCGGCGGCTCGCGTCACGCTCGGAGCGCGCGCGGTCGAGCAGGGCGTCGAGCGTGGGGTTCTTGTAGAACGAGCGGTTCGTCGAGTCCGTCGGCGTCGCTGCGCGCGAGTGGAAGAGCGGATCGAAGAACGTCGCGGGGTCGGGGAAGTCCTGCGACCAGCCGCCGAAGATCATCTGCGCGGTGCGCGGACGCCCCGTTTCGCGCAGGTAGATCGGGAAGGAGACGGGCTTGAGCTCCACGCGGATGCCGATCTCCGCGAGGTTCGCTTGGGCGAGCTCGCCGTAGGCCTTGCCGGTCGGGCCCTCACCGATCCAGAGCGTCACGGGCTCGGGGAGGCCGTCCGCGTGGCCCGCGAGGCGCATCTCCGCCTTCGCGCGGGCGAGATCGCGGACCTGCGTCTCCGGCAGCTGCGGGTCGTGCCCCGCGAAGCCGACGGGCAGCGCCTGGCCGAGGGGCGCGAGGGCGCGGTTCCGCGCGAGCGACCAGCGCTCGCGATCGATCACGAACGCGACCGCGCGGCGCACGTGCACGTCGTCGAAGGGCGGGAGCTCGGTGTTCATCTCGAGTCCCCAGAGATCCGCGTCGGCCTTGCGCTCGCGGTACGGCGCCCACGCCGCGTTCTGCCCGAGGAAGAGCCGATCGGCGGGCGTCATCCGGTGCACGTGGTCGAGATCGCCCGAGAGAAAGCGCATGAACGCCGTCTCGCGCTGCAGGTTCAACTCGTAGATGAGCCGATCCGCGTAGGGCTTGCCGGGCTGCCAGTAGCGCGGGTTGCGCCGGAAGGTCACGCGGATCCCCGGCTCCCACTCCTCGAGGATGTACGGCCCCGTCCCGACGGGATGGCGCGCGACCTCGACCGCGTCCGGCCCATAGCGCTCGCGCGGGACGGGCGCCGCGAACGGCATCGCGACCGCGTTGAGGAAGGTCTGGTCGGGCTCGCGCAGCGAGAAGCGGACGGTGTAGCGGTCGAGCACCTCGATGCCGCGCACATGCGGCGCGCGCCCCGCGGTGTAGTCGTCGAGCCCTTCGAGCTGCGCGAAATACGCGACGCCTGGCGACGCCGTCGAGGGGTGCAGCATGCGCTCGAGGCTCCAGCGGACGTCCTCCGCCTCGAGCTCGCGACCGTGGTGAAAGCGCACGTCGTGCCGCAGGTGGAACGTGAACGCGCGCCCGTCTGCGCTCACCTCCGGCAGCGCCGTGGCGAGCCGCGGGATGAGCCGCAACTCGTGGTCGTAGTCGAGCAGGCCGTCGAAGAGCAGCTTGATGCCCATGTTCGACAGCTCGTCGAACGCCACGTGCGGATCGAAGCCGCGCACGTCGCTCTCGTGGTGGAACACGAACGTCCCGCCGCGCCGCGGCGCCGCGTCGTCCCCGCGGGCCCCGGCGAAGCGCGGCCCCGAGCGCGGATCGTCGCACGCCGCGAGCGCGCCGAGCGTCGCGAGGACGCAAAGGGTCGCGCGCGCCTCAGACCTTCGGATCGAGCGCATCGCGCAGCCCTTCGCCGAGCAGGTTGAAGCCGAAGACCGTGAGCGCGATCATCCCGCTCGGCAGGTACATCAGGAGCGGCTTGTACGAGAGCATCGACACGCCGTCCGAGAGCATCGTGCCCCACGTCGCGGCGGGCGGGCGCACGCCGAGCCCGAGGAACGACATCGCCGACTCGGCGACGATCATCTGCGCGACGAGCGTCGTGCCGAGGATGATCGCGGGCTGCACCACGTTGGGCAGCACGTGTCGCGCGACGATGCGCGTCTGGGACATCCCGAGCGCGCGCGCGGCCTGCACGAACTCGAGCTCTCGGACCTGCATCGTCTTCGCCCGCGTGATGCGCGCGAGCGTCATCCACGAGAGGCCCCCGAGCAGCCCGCAGAGCACGAGCAGGGAGGGGCTGTCGACGACGCGGTTGACGACGATCGCGACGAGCAGGAAGGGCAGCGAGAGCAGCACGTCGATGCTGCGCATCGAGAGGGTGTCGACCGGGCCCCCGAGGTAGCCCGCGAGCAGCCCGACGCTCAGCCCGCTCGTGAGCGCGAGCGCCGTGGCGCCGAGCGCGACGAACAGCGAGGTCTGTCCGCCGTGCAGGAGGCGCGAGAGCACGTCGCGCCCGAGTTGATCCGCCCCAAGCAGGTAGTGCCCGCCCGCGCCGACGGGCAGGCCCGTGACGCGGTCGAGCGCGTCGGGGAACTGCGCGTCGGGGGCGTGCGGCGCGAGCACCGGTCCGAACAGCGCCGTCACGAGGACGAAGGCGACGAGGACCGCGCCGACGAGCGCGCCCCGGTTCTTGCGGAACCGCCGAAAGGCGCGGGGGTCCACCGCGCTACTCCGCCGTGTCGAGCAGGTGCGCGATGACGAGCTCCGCCGTCGTGCGCGGGTGCTCCTCGTTCGGCGCGTGGCCGCTGTGCGGCACGATGCGGAGCCGCGCGCCTGGGATCTCGCGTGCGAGCCGCTGCCCGAGGGCGAGCGGGATGATCCGATCGTCGTCGGCCCAGACGACGAGCGTCTTCGCGCGGACGCGCGGGATCTTGGGGACGAGCGACTTCACGTCGACCGTCCGCAGGAGGCAGGTGTACGCCGCGTCGCGGGCCTCGCGCGGATCGAAGTCGTCGAAGTAGGCGTCCACCCGCCCGAGGTCGATGCCGGGGTGCCCGCTCCAGACGTCGTTGCGGAAATAGTCGCGCAGGAGTGAGCGCCCGTAGAGCCGCTTGAAGATCAGTGGCCCGACGACCGGCAGCTGCGGCAGCCGACCCTTGAGCGGCGCCTCGAACTCGTAGCTCATCGAATCGATCACGCAGAGGCGATCGACGAGCTCGGGTCGGTCGGCCGCGAGCGTGAGCGAGATCCCGCCGCCCATCGAGTGTCCGCAGATGTGCGCGCGAGAGAGCCCGAGCGCGCTCATCAGATCCGC
This sequence comes from Polyangiales bacterium, assembly GCA_964202905.1. Classification (GTDB taxonomy): domain Bacteria; phylum Myxococcota_A; class Polyangia; order Polyangiales; family JADJQN01; genus CAIUAC01. The sequence continues at coordinate 519,466 of CAXNJO010000004.1, read as the reverse complement.
GATCGTCTCGGCGAATGCCTCGCGCGTGTACGGATAGCCCTCCGCGCCGCGCTTCTCGCTCGCGCCGAAGCCCGGCAGATCCGGGAGGATCAGCCGGAAGTGCTCGGCCAGGAAGGGCACCATCGGCAGCCACTCCTTGTGGCTGACGAGGAAGCCGTGGACGAGCACGAGCGGCGGTCCCTCGCCCACCTCGCCGTAGCGCACGCGCACGCCGCGCAGGAGGACGTCTTGGAAGCGGATCGGTTCGGTCAAGCGTCGTCCTCCCTCGTTTGGGTCTTCGCCGGATTACCTGTTCGGGGCGCCCCGCGTCAACGCTCGGCCTCGCCGAACGGCGTCGCCGCCCCCTTCGAGCACACGACGATGTTCGCCTGCGTCACGCCGTTGCACGACCAGCCGCCGGGGCAGTCGTTGCGCCCACCGCAGCTCGTCGTGCAGACGGGCGCGTCGCCGGCGACCCCCGCGACGCACAACCCCCGCTGACAATCGGAGTCGGCGCGGCAGGGCTTCCCGAAGCGCACGTCGCCGCGTCCGCCGCACCCGGCCGTCGCGAGCGCCCACAGCCCGACAGCGCCGAGCCCGCCCGCGAGGAGCGCGGCGGGCGCGCAGCGGGCGGCACGGGAGGGGGGGGCGGAGGGGGCGCGACGCACGTCCGCAGCGTGCTCCCGAGGCCCCTCCGATCGCAAATCAAAATTTTCGATCGCCCCGCCGTCGCGCACGACGCCGTGTATGCCCCTGAAAACATGTCGTTTTCGGTGGTGTGACAAAAAGTTGGGAAGGGCGGGTCAACTTTTCGCGCACGTTTTTATTGACGCGATTCTCTTCAAAAGAATACATTCGCGCGGCGTCGAGAGATGGTCTCTCCACGCGCGAAGTTATCGACGATTTTTCGGCGCGGCGGGGGCAGCGGTGGACGGCTGGTCGGACGACAAGCTCCAGGCGGTGGAGCGGGCTCACCCGGACGGGCTGAGCGTCCAGCAGATCGTCGAGCTCTTCGCGCAGCACGGCGAGCGGCTCACCGAGGCGACCTTCCGCAAGTACGTGCAGGTCGGCCTGCTGCCGCGGAGCCACCGCGTCGGCATGAAGGGCAAGCACCGCGGGTCGCAGGGCTTCTATCCCGCGGCGGTGGTGCGGCAGATCGACCAGCTCCGGCGGCTCATGGCCTCGGGGTTCACGATCGAGGAGATCCAGCGGGAGTTCCTCTTCGTCCGCGGTGACATCGAGGCTCTCGAGCGCCAGATCGAGCGGGTGCTCGCGGGTCTCGAGAAGGCGCGCGAAGAGCGGGCGCAGGGCGGGCCGCCGGACGAGCCCGGCGCGCGCGAGTTGACCGAGGTCCGGGGGCTGGCGGCGGAGCTGATGCGGCGGCTCGAGGCCGTCGAGCGTCGGTTGTCGATCCGCGCGCGCATGGCGCACGCGGCGGTGTGAGCGGTGGCCGGGGTCGCGCGGGCGAGGCGCGGCGCACGGTCGGTGGTGGGCGGCTGAGGGCGCGATCGCCGAATGAGCGCGGCGATCGGAAGAGGAGGCGGGCGTGATGGCTGACGTGACCGACATCGAGATGGAATCCGGAGAGATGACGACGAACGCAGGGACGCACGCGGCGGGGGGCGGACCGCTCGTCGAGGGGGCGCTCGCGCTCGCGCTCGGCGACGACCTCGACGACGCGGACGGCGGGGAGCCCGGCGGGCGCCGCCGCAAGCGCCGCTCGCGGGCCCGCGCGCGCACGATCTCGATCCGCCGCCTGAGCAAGACGGAGCTGAACCGCGGCAAGGCGCTCTACCCGGAGGTCGACTACTGGCGGCCGTCGAGCCGCGCCGAGTGCGCGGACATGGAGCGCCCGTGCCCGTTCGTGTCGTGCAAGTACCACCTCTACATCGACGTCCACCCGGTGCGCGGCTCGATCAAGGTGAACTTCCCCGACGTCGAGGTCTGGGAGATGACCGAGACCTGCGCGCTCGACATCGCGGATCGCGGTGGGATCACGCTCGAAGAGGTCGGCGAGATCATGAACCTCACGCGCGAGCGCGTGCGGCAGGTCGAGACGGCGGGCCTCGCGCGCCTGCAGGCGATGGACGACGTCGCGCGCCTCAAGGACTACATCTACTGAGCCGAGGGCTCCGACGAAGCGTGTGACCGCCCCGTGCGTGCTGCCGGGGGGACCCGCTCACGCAAACCGCGGCGCGCTGCGACCGCGGTGCGTGCGCGGCGTGCCGCCGGCACGTCGAGGGTGAGGGTGGCGTCGGCCGCAGGGCCTGTCTGCCGAGGGACGCGGCGCGCGACCGTCGCGGGGTCAGCGCGGGGCGCGTCCGCCACGGGGGGTCGAGTCATCCGCGTCGTCGTGGGGAGGCGGGACCGACTCCGTCTTGCGGGGGCCCTCGACCGCCTCGGCGACCTGCCGCGTGATCTTCGACAGCTCGCCGAAGAGCGAGCGCGCGAGCGGTTCGGCCGTCGCGCCCACCTTGTGGAGGACGCGCTCGGCCTCTTGCGTCGCGCCGCGGAGCGACGGGTCGCGCGCGGCGCGGTCGAGGAGGATCGACGCGGCGTTGCGGACGTGCTCGACGGCCTCGAAAAGCTCGTCTTTGGCGCGGGTCGCCGCAGGGGCGGGAGGCTCGCTCGCGGGGGATGCGGCAGCGGGCGGGGGCGTGTCGGACGGGGCGTCGGGGTCGCGCATCCGCGCATCGTGGCCCCGCGCGGGCGGCGGGGCCAGAGGCGCGTGGGTCAGCGGCAGTCGGGGCGCCAGAAGAGCACTTCGTTGTTGTTCTCGCGGCACTCCGAGACGTTGCCGCTCGCCGGCTCCGTCGGATCGTCGAGCACCGCGTAGTAGTCGACGACCGGGGCCGCCCACGGGACCGTCAGCGCGACGCCCTCGGCGCCGCCGGGCTCGAGGCGCGTCGTCGTCGCGACCTCGCCGAGGCGCTCGCCACCGCGGCCCGGTGCGCCGCGCCAGAACGACACGACGACCCCCTCTCCGATGCGCTCGAGGCCGTAGTTCTGCACGTTCACGCGGAGGGTGATCGCGCGCCCGCCGTCGCCGCAGACGTAACTCCCGCGACCGCCCCAGAGATCCGGCGTCACGAGCACGTCGGCGCCCTCGCGCAGGTTCTGGCGGTAGCTGTTCGTCGCGCGCCAGGAGGGCTCCTCCCGGAGCGGGATGGTGCCGTCCTCCGCGACGTTGCCGACGTGGTAGCTGTGCTGGTTCCAGATCCGCCGCGCGCCGACCCACGCGCCGCGGCGATCGCCCCAGATGAAGAGGCCCGCGTCCGTCCACCAATCGCGGATGAAGAAGGCCTCGTTGTTCGAGCCGAAGACGATCTCGGCGTCGCCGTCGTTGTCGACGTCGGCGATCGTCGGGTTCTCGGTGCGCGTGCGCGAGCTGCTGTTGCGGCGGAAGAGCTCGCGGCCCGTCGTGCCGTCGTACACGCGGAAGTACTGCTGATCGTTGTAGACGACCTCGGCCGCGCCGTCGCCGTTGAAGTCGAAGACGCTCGAGCCGGTGCCCGCGGAGGAATCGTCGTTGGTCGGACTCTGCCAGCGCAGCCCGGCATCGGCGCAGCCGGCGCCGACGGCCGTGCAGTCGATGTCGTAGACGCCGTAGGCGTTGCCGTGCGCAACGCCGATCTCGGGGCGTCCGTCGCCGTCGAAGTCCGCGACGGTGGGCGCGCCGCCGATGCTGTCGCGCACGCGCCCGACGAGGTCGCGCACCCAGAGCTCTCGGCCCGTCAGGTTGTCGAGGAGGCGAAGGTAGCCGCTGCTGACGAGCACGACCTCGACCCCCGGGTCGCCCGGGAGCACGTCCGCGATCGCGCAGAAGCCGTCGGGGTGGTCGGTCGTCCAGAACACGTCGCCGTTCGCGCGGTAGGCCGTCTTGCCCGCGATGACCTCCTGCACGCCGTCCTCGTCGAGGTCGGCGACGCAGGAGAGAGGCCCGAGGAAGGTGTTGTTGTGCCCGCGGCCTGCGTCCACGGGGCCGGTGAAGCGCCGCTCGCCCGTGAGTCCCTCGAGGACCGTGCGGCCGACGATGACCTCGACGGTGCCGTCGCCCTCGAGGTCCGCGAGCGCGGGGCCGCCGCCGATCGACGGGCTGAGGCGCGGGCCGCGCTCGGACGCGACCGGGTAGGGCGACTCCCAGAAGAGGGTGCCGTCCCCGCGCAAGGCGTACGTGGCCGAGTACGAGCCGAGTCCGACGATCTCGGGGCGTCCGTCGCCGTCGAGGTCGCCCGCTGCGAGGTTGCCCGTGGCCTCGAAGACCCCCTGCTCGAGATCCGTCGGCGGGTAGCTGCGCGTATCGCGGGTCTTCGGGTTCCAGATGCGGAGGATGCCGGGCGGCTCGTCGCGCCGGATGGTCGGGTACGAGACGAAGACGAGCTCGGGCTCGACCGTCGTGCCATCGGGGTCGACGTCGATGACGAGCGGCGTCATGCAGACGTTGAGCGCGTCCGAGTGCACCACGGTCCCGTCGGGCCAGCTGCGCTCGAGGACGGGGTCCTCGAAGGGGAGGATCGCCGGCGTGGTGCGGCACGACGTGGGATCGGGGGGCGGCCCGAGGGGCGGCTCCGCGTCGACGCCGACGACGCCGCCGTCGAGGCCGAGATCCGTCCCGAGGTCGAGCGCAGCGTCGGGGCCGAGGTCGGTCGCGGCGTCCTCGCTGGCGTCGAGCGCGCCGTCTGCGGCCGCGTCCGTCGCGCCATCGACGTGCGCGTCGGGGCCGGCGTCGTCGGGGGCCGCGCGGCGGAAGCTGAGGTAGCAGCCGGCGTTGGCGGCCACGGCGAGGAGGAGCGCGGGGACGAGGAGGCGGGGACGCATGGGGGGGCGCGCGCCGGAAGTCATGTTTCGTGCCACGTCCACGTCCTCTGTTTGTCGATGGAAAACGAGCATTTGCAGTCCGAATCGCGACTCGGCGGCAGGACGCGTGCGCGCGTCGTCAGCCCTGTAACGCAGCGACGCCATGCGACGCACGGTCGGCCACGGGGTTCACGAGCGCGCCGAGGCCCTCGATGGCGACCTCGACCACGTCTCCCGCGACGAGCGGCCCGACGCCCGAAGGCGTCCCGGTCAGGACGAGATCGCCCGGGAGCAGCGTCATGACGCCCGAGATGTACGCGAGCAGCGCGTCGACCGGGAAGACCATGTCGCGCGTGCGCCCGTCCTGCCGGAGCGCGCCGTTCACGCGCACGGCGAGGCGCAGGTCGGCGGGGGAGAGGTCCGTCTCGATGAACGGACCGCAGGGGCAGAAGCCGTCGAAGCCCTTGGCGCGGGTGAACTGCACGTCCTTGCGCTGCAGGTCGCGCGCGGTGACGTCGTTCGCGCATGCATAGCCGAACACGCCCGCGAGCGCCTGCGCCGGGGTGGCGTCGCGGAGCGTGCGGCCGACGACGACGGCGAGCTCGCCCTCGTGCTCGACGCGCGCGCTCGCGGCGGGGAGCGGGATGACCGCGCCCGGGCCGACGAGCGCCGTCGGCGGCTTCAGGAAGAGCAGGGGCTCAGCGGGGACGTCGTGGCCGAGCTCCGCGGCGTGCGCGCGGTAGTTGCGTCCGACGCACACGATCTTCGACGGCGTCACCGGCGCGAGCCAGGCCGCCTCACCGAGCGCGATGACCGTGCCCGTCTCGGCGCCGCCGTCCCAGGGCGCGCCCGTCCAGAGCTGGGCGCGCGCGTCGTCGAGCAGGCGGGCGTAGGCGGGGCGGCCCTCGCGGAGGATTCGCACGAAGCGCATGCCCGCGGTTCTACCTCATCGGGAGGCGATCCGGGCTCAGCGCTGCGTGATCACGATCGTGGCGTCGTCGCGGAACGTGATCGCGCCGCCCTCTCCGCCACAGCCCCAGCAGGTCGACCAGAGCAACTCGCGCTGCGAGGTCACGCCGTACGCGACCGCGATGGGGGTCGCCTCGTTCTCGAGGATGAAGCTCGCTGCGTGCAGGAAGGTGCCGTCCGGCATCGGATGGAGCGCGGCGACGAGCGAGTCCGGCCCGCTCGTGCCCGCGACGATCCACACCGTCTCGCCGTCGGCCGGCGACCAGACGAGCACGCCGGCCATCACGCCCCAGCCGCCGAGTGACTCGCGCGTCTGCCCGCCGCGGCCGAGCGCGCGGTCGACGTCGTCGGCGTCGAAGGGCGCGAAGCGCTCGGCGAAGCGCGCCACTTCGGGCACCCCGGCGAGCACGCGGCGCAATGCGGCCGTGTTCGCGGGGCGGTCCTCGAACATGGTGCGGGCGCGCGCGACGCGTGGATAGGGGACCTCCGCGTCTGCGCCGCCGCAGCAGCGGAAGCCGAGGCCTTCGACCTTCGTGCCGGAGGGGAAGGGGCGCCGGGAGGCGCAGCGGTGGACGGCGATCGGCGAGAGCGCCGCGCCGCCGCGCACGATGGCGTCGAGCCCGGCCGCGCCGAATTCGGGGGGCGCAGCGCTCGCCGTCCACTCGCCGAGGGTCGCGCCGAGCGAGAGCACGCCTTCGGGGGAGGCGCAGGCGAGCGGGTCGATCCCGCAGGTCTCGGCGTCGAAGGTCGCTCCGCCGGGGAAGGTCGCGCCGAGCGGCGCGGCGTCGTTCGTCGGTCCCTCGCACGCCCGCTCCCACTCGAGATCGGTGCACAGGCGCTTGCCCGCCTCGCCGCAGAGCGCGGCGGCCTCGGCGCGCGAGACCGCGGCGCGCGGGGGCAGGGCGGGATCGTTCGGATACGGGAGGCGATCGATCGTGAAGGCGGGCAGCGCCGCGGGCAGGAGGTCGGCCTCCGTGCCGGGCACCCGGCCTGGCGCGCCGGGACGGCTCCCAGCGCGCATCGGACCTGCGGGGATGGGGACGACCTCGCCGACGCGCGGCGGGGCCGCGGTGGCGGGCGTCGGACGTTCCGTCGCGCTCTCGCTCGACGCCTGCGTGACCGCGTGGCGTGTCGTCGCGGCGGGCGCGCTCCCCGCATCCGTGCCTGCGTCGCGCCTGGCGGGACCACCGCGCGTGCCGCCCCCGGGGGAGCAGCCTGCGAGCGCCAGGGCGACGAGGGCGACGCGCAGGGACGCGCGCGATGCGGGGAATCCGGACATGGGGACGGGGGCGACGCTATGCCTCCTGATCCGGAGGGCAAGTTTCCGGCGTCGTCTTGCGCGCGGGGGCGCCGAACCGTATGAGCGCGGCGTCGGAGCGGCCCGGGTGATCGCGCGTCCGTTCGCGGACGGGAGGAAAGTCCGAGCTCCAGAGGGCAGGGTGCGAGCTAACGGCTCGTGGGGGCGACCCCGAGGAAAGTGCCACAGAGACTGAACCGCCGCGTCGCGCGCGAGCGCCACGCGGTAAGGGTGAAAAGGCGGGGTAAGAGCCCACCGGGCCGACGGCAACGTCGGTCGCACGGCAAACCCCACCCGGTGCAAGACGAAATAGGGGAGCGCAGCCGCCGTGGCGACACGGCGGTCGGAGGGCGGCCCGCCCGAGCTCCCGGGTAACGTCGCTCGAGGCACGCGGTGACGCGTGTCCCAGAGGAATGACCACCGCCCGCACGCCAGCGATGGCTGCGGGAACAGAACTCGGCTTATGGGCCCTCCGACCACACGGCCTCGCTGGCGACAGCGGGGCCGTGCGCTTTGGTGCGCGCGCCGGTCGGCCCCGCGCGCGTCGCTGCGTTCAGAGCGCCGGCAGCGCGCAGCTCCGCCCCGCGTTCTGCGCGCGCAGCGTCTCCATCAGCGGCGCGTAGTAGCGGAGCATCGGCTCGGCGCTGAGGTCGCTGCCGGTCGTCTCGCGCAGCACGGTGCGCCAGTCGCGTGACATGCCGGGGCGCTCGATCGCGCGGAGGAACTCGCCGACCTCGGGGTGACCGGCGTAGTTGCAGCTGCGCGGATCCTGGTGGAGCAGCTCGCGGCAGATGTGGTCGTGGAGCTGGTACACGAGCACGTTCGCGAGCGCGTAGTCGTAGTACTGCGCGGGGTCGTCGTTGATGTGCGTCTTGGTGCAGCCGTCGCACGCGTCCGCGGGGCGCGGGCCGGGCGGCGCGATGCCCTGATAGCGCGCGACCAGCTCCCACCACTTGGTGTTGAGCTCGGCAGCGGGGAGCTCGTCGGCGTAGAGCGCCTTCTCGAACTGGCTCATCGTGCCCGCGGCCCAGGGCAGGAAGACGATGGGCCCGGTGAGCGCCGAGTCGAGGAGCGCGCGCTGCTGGTCGAGGACCTGTCCTTCGGCGAGCAGCCCGATCGCGCGGAGATACGGCTCCTGTGACGCCGCGAGCGCGACGAGATCGCCCATGCCCTCGTGGTAGCTGCGGTTCGCGCCCTCGCGGAGCAGCGGCGGGACGTCGTCGTTCGCGTAGCTCAGGTAGTAGTAGATGTGCCCGAGCTCGTGGTGCGTGGTCGTGAACCAGCGCCAGTCCGCCTCGACGCTCATCAGCGAGCGCACGTCGTGCTGCAGGTCGACGTGCCACGCGCTCGCGTGGGCGTTCTTGCGGCGCGGGTTGCCCGCCGGCACCGGATAGAGGTCGCTCTCCGACCAGAACGACGCGGGCAGGGACGGATAGCCGAGGCTCACGTAGAAGCGCTCGGCCTGCTGGACGATCCACTCGGGCGACTTGCCCGCGACGAGCGCGTCCATGTCGACGCCCTCGACGAGGCCGGGCCACTCCTGGCCCCAGCGGTTGCCGATCCAGTGCGCGGGGATGAGCGCGGGCGGCTCGGCGACGCCGTAACGCTGCGCGAGCTCGTGGCGCGCGTAGCAGTGGAGCTGCTCGTAGAGCGGGCGCGTCTCGCGCACGAGGCGATCGAGCGTCTCCATCATCTCGGCCGTGGACATGCCGTAGTTCGAGACCTGGAACTGGAAGAAGTCGTCGTAGCCCATCTCACGCGCGACCCCGTTGCGGAGGCCCTGGAGGGTGACGAGTCCGCTCCGCAGCGGGACGCCGACCTCCTTGGACGCGTTCCACGCGCGCTCGCGATCGGCGAGGACGCGCGAGTCCTCGAGGACGCGATCGAGGTCGTTCGTGATGACCGGCTGCGTGCACGTCGTGCCGCTCCGCGCGAGGCAGAACTGGAAGCCGTCGAGGATCTCGGACTGCTGCGCCTCGGCCGCGACGCGACGCCGCGCGAGGTCCGGGTTCGTCTGCGGGGCGTCGGCGGCGAGCACGAGCATCTGGCGGAGCTGGCGCTTCGTGAGGTCAGCGAGCTCGGACTCGTGCGTGAGTAGCGCGCGCGCCCGCTCGATGAAGAGCGCGTTCCCCGCGAAGGCGCTGAACGCCGTCGCCGCGCCCGTGCGCTGGCCGGTGTGCGCCTCGCTGACGTCGGTGCTCGAGAGCCACGCTGCGCGGGATGTCTCGGTGGAGAGGGAGACGTAGACGGGGTTGTAGAAGGCGAGCAGGCGCTGGGCTTCGTCTTCCCAGTGACCGCGTGCGCCGCGGGCGTCCGCGACGCCGGCGGTCGCGCCGCCGCACGCGGGGATCGTGGAGAAGAGGGAAAGGGCGGAGAACGCGGAGATTGCGGAGCGGGCGAGGATGCTGGGGAGGCGCATGACACGCGGACGATGCCGAAGCCGCGCGCCGGGCGCAACGGGCGCGGGGCTGCAGGCGGCGCGCGCTGGCCACGACGCGACGGAGAGCGACCCGGCGCGGACAAACGCTCCCCTTGGCCGCGCGGCGCAGCGATACTGGCGGCCCATGCGCGCTGCCCCGATCGTCCTCGTTGCGCTGCTTCTCCCCGCGTGCGGTGGTGCGTCGCGGTCTGCGTCGACGCCGTCGTCGTCGCCCGCGCCGTCGTCGCCCGTGTCGTCGTCGCCCGCGCCGTCGTCGCCCGCGCCGTCGTCGGACGTCGCGAGCGCCTCGCCAGGCGTGCTCGTCGGGCCGACGACCCGCGCGGCGATCGAGGCGGCGGTGCCGGCTTGGGCCGCCGAGCGTGCCGGGGCGCAGGTGGACGCGACGGCTGCGGCGGCGCTCGCGCGCGTGCCGCCCGGCGCGGAGGTCGTCGTCGTCCTCGGCACCTGGTGCGGCGACAGCCGGCGCGAGGTGCCGCGGCTGTGGCGGGCGCTCGAGGTCGCGGGGGAGGTGCCGTTCGCGGTGCGGTTCGTCGCGGTCGACCGCGCGAAGGAGGCGCCGGGGGGCGCGCTCGACGGGCTCTCCGTGCGCTACGTGCCGACCTTCATCGTGCGGCGCGGCGGCGTCGAGGTGGGGCGCGTCGTCGAGGGGGCGCCCGAGGGGCTCGAGGTGGCGCTCGGTGCGCTCCTGCGCGGGGAGCGCCGCGGCGTGGTGTCCCTGCGCGGCCGTTCGTAGCCGACCCGGGAACCGACGCGTCGCGCGGATCGCGTCGCGGGCTCAGCGGCAGCGCGGTTCGAGGGCGCCGACGTCGCCATGGCACGTCACGCAGGCGCGCGGGTTCGCCGCGAGCAGGGACGCGCATCGCGCCGCGAAGCCGGGCGGGTGGGGCGAGAGGCCCCCGCCGACCCCGATCGCGCCGTGGCAGCCGACGCAGTCGCGCTCGGCGTGGCAGCTCACGCAGGCGTTCAGCGAGCGCTTGGCCTCGAGGCCGTGCGCGCGCTCCCAGGCCGCGGGGGGCGGGTGGTAGCGCCCCGTCTCGCGCACGGCGGGCGCTGCGATCGAAGCGAGGCCGAGGCGCGCGTGGCACTCGGTGCAGAAGCGCTGCGTGGTGTGGCACGACGCGCAGCGGGTGGGCTCGCGCCGCGCCTCCTGCGGGTGGATCGTGAGGTAATCGTTGGGGTGAATCGCGCGCGGTCGCACGCGACCGTCGTGGCAGTCCGCGCACTCGGACTCGCGGTGGCACGAGGCGCACGCGGCGCCCTGATCGGCGCCGACCCAGCGGTGACGCACGATCCAGTCCGCGTCGTGGCCCATGCCGAGCAGCCAGTCGGGCGGCGTGAGCGTCCCCTCAGGGAAGCGCGTCCGGAGCACGCCGTCGGGCTCGGTGAGGTGGCAGGTTTCGCACGCGTCGGGCGCGGTGCGCGTGGGCGTGGCGCCGGGCGCGCGCGTGCCATCGCTGCGGGCGCCGCCGTGGCACGTGAGGCACTGCCGCATGCCGGGCAGATGATCGCGGGTCGCGAGCCGCGCGTCGCGCACGCCCGCGTGGCAGGATTCGCACGTGGTGCCGAGGCGCGCGTGCGTCGCGTGCGAGAAGCGCAGCCGCGGCGACGGGAACGACGACGCCGGCACGACGCGCGTCCCATCCGCGCCGTAGCCGACGTGGCACGTGCCGCAGCGCGCGGCGTCCGGCGCGCTGCGCTCGGTCTGTGCGGCGTGGCAGGGGTTGCAGCTCGACTCGACCGGGATGAGGCGATCGTGCGCGTCGCGGCTCGTCGGGGCGCTCGCGTGGCAACGCACGCACGGCAGCTCGCGGTGCGCGGGATGCGCGTGGTCCATGCGCAGCGCGATGCGCTGGGGCGGATAGACGATCGCGCTCCGACCGGCGTGGTCGGCGCTCGCGCGGCGCGGGCGCGGCTGGCCGTTCGCCGGCGGCGTGAGGCCGAGCGCGGCGGCAAGTGCGAGCCCCAGCACGAGGAGCGCCCCGTGCGCGCGCGGCGACGCGGGGAGGCGGAGCGGTGCAGGCGTGGGGCGCGGGGGCGTCATCGCCACGCCTCGATGCGCAAGGCGAGCACCGCGCGGAAGCGGTGCCCCACGACGCGGCTCGCCGCGTGCTCGAGCTCCACGAGCGCGGTCGTCGCGTCGCCGACCTGCCAGTGCGCGCCGAGCACCTCGCTCACCATCGCGCCGTACAACTCCGGGCGGTTCGCGTCGTCGAAGTGCCACACCGAGACGCGGCCCTCGAGGCGCAGCGCGCGGCTCAGGCGCAGGGCGCCGTCGACGAGCACGCCCGCCATCGGCCCGAGATTCCCGCTCCACACGAAGGCGGAGCCGCCGAGCTGCAGCGTCCCGAGCCGCGCGCGCGCCCGCCACTCGGCCCCGACATCGACGTCCTCGCCGTCGTTTCCGCCGAGCTCCGCGCGCCGACCGCGCAGCGTCGTTCCGAGCGTGAGCCGATCGCCGCGCTGCCACGCCGCGTCGAGTTGTGCCTCGGCGACGGGCGCGACGACGAAATACGCCCAGATCGACCCCGGATCGAAGCGCGGCACCTGCCGCTCCACGCGCGCGGCGAGGCGCCAGGACGTGCTCGCCTGCACCGCGACGCCGGCGCGCGCGGCGAGGAGGCGCTGCGCGAGGGGGCCCGTGTCGAGCAGATCGAGCACGCCGTCGGCCTCGAGGCGCAGCGCGTCGAGCGGCTGCGAGGCGAGCGAGAGCGCCGCGCGGCGCGCGAGGACGCCGCCTGCCACCGGCGCGCCGAGGGCGTCCGTCCCGGCGAGCTCCCGGGCCTCGCGGAAGGCGAGGCGGGCGCGCACCACGGGCGTGCGGCCGAGCTCGAGCGCGACGTGCAGGACCGGCGTCGTGAGCGCGGGCGCGACCCAGGGCGTGCGCGACGGGTCGACGGCGACGTCGAGGCGCGGCGCCCCGATGGGCTCGAACGCCGGCGAGCCGCCGAGGCTCGTGTCGCGCACCATCAGCCCGGCGAGCGCCTCGAGCGCGACGGAGTCCCACGGCTCGGCCCGCACACGCAGGGCGTCTGCGCGGAGCAGGCCCATCACGTCGTGGTGGAGCTGGCGCCCGAGGCGCACCGTGAGCCCGAGGGGCAGCCCCGAGGCCTCCGCCCAGGCCGTCGGGACGTCGATCCACGTGTCCCGCGCGAGCGGCTGGAAGGCCGCGAGATCCTCGGGGTCCGTGGCGCGCACGCACAACGCCCGCGCGACGAGGCAGGTGTCGCCGAACTCCTGCGTCAGGCGAAGGCGCACGGTCGCCGTGAGGCGTGGCGTGCGCCCGTCGTCAGCGGGCGTCTCCGTGATCGCGCGCGCCCAGCCGAACCCGGCCGTCGTGACGAGGCGGCGCCGTGTCTGGAAGACGGTCGTTCCCGGCGAGCGGACCTCGTACGCCTGGAACGACGAGTCGGACTCGACCCGCACGTCGTCCGCGCGCGCCGCGCCGCCCACCGTCAGCAGCGCGAGCGCGAGCGCGAACCCGACGCTGGCGCGCCCGAGGCCGCGCGCCGTACGCCGCATCGCTCAGCCGCGCGCTCGGGCCGCGCCGAACTCGCGCGCGAGCCCGTCGTCGAAGTGGTCGGCGACGGCGCCCACCATGCGCAGCGCTGCATCGACCTCCGACGCGTCGAGGTCGCGCACGCTGCGCTCGTGGACGACGACGACCGACTCACCGGACAGCGCGAACGCGCAGCCGCGGGCCTCGGCCGCGTTGAGGCGCAGGAGGCGCTCGTAGAGCGCGGGGCGCCGCTCGGCGGTCGGCAGGGCGATGACCGGCGCGACGATCCGCAGCGTGCCGGCCGGGTCGGCGTCGCTCGGCGGCGCGAGCACGACGAACACCTCCGCGCTGCCGCGGTGCAGGGCGAAGCGGGCGCCTTCGCCCTCTTGAGGGAGGCGGGCGCGCGCCGGGTCGAGCCCGAGGCCGCGGATCGCGGCCTCGACGAGCGAGATGGCCGAGGAGATCGTCATGGCCCCGCTGCTTTCGCCCGACGTGGGGCGTCGTGTCAAGCGCGGCTGCGCGGCTTCGGCGCGGGCGGGGGCGGCGGCAAGGGGCGCGCAGCGCCCGGGGGCGGTGGCGGGGCAAGCGGGGGAGCCGGGGCCTCGTCCGCCGTGAAGCCCGGGCGGATGATCGTGGGTGCGCCGGGGAGATCGGGCGCCTCGGCGCCGGGGCTCGTGTCGAAGCGGCCGCCGTCGTCCGGTTCCGGGGCCATCGGGAGCAGGCTCGGTGGCAGCGAGGACTCAGGCGACCCGAGCACCAGGAGCACGTGCGTTTCCTGCGCGTCCCGCTCGCCGCCGCCCGCAGGCTCGGCGCCGGACCGCGTCCGCTCGGGCAGCGGGCCGGTCGCCTCCGAGGTGAGTTGCGGGAGCTCCCATTGCCCTGTGCCCTCCGCGTCGAAGCCCGTCATCCACGGATCGCGTTGTTGCGAGCCCGGCACGAGGACCTCGTACACCTCGACGAGCCGCCGACGCCGCGCCCCCGCACTCAGCTGGTTCCGTACGCGCTCGTACCCGCCGACCGCGAGGCGCTCGCGGAGCGCGCGGTCCTCGATCAGCGCGTGGATGGCCTCGCTGAGCGCGTCTTCGTCGCTCGGCGAATAGAGCAGCCCCTCGCGCTCGTCGCGGAGCACCTCGCCGACGGCCGGCACCCCGGCCGCGATGACCGCGCGCTGCCCCGCGAAATACTCGAGCAGCGGCTGCGGGACATCCCCGTGCTCCTGGAAGCGCGGCGTCGCGGCGGCGGGGGCGAGGCAGACGTCCGCGGCGGCGATGAGGTTCGGGACGCGCAGCGGGGGGGGCTCGCCGCGCACCTCGACGAAGCCCTCGAGCCCGAAGTCGGTCACGAGGCGCCGCACGCGCCGCCGCCGCGCAGGGTCGGGCTCGCCCGCGAGCAGCACGCGGATCGGCGTGCGCCGCGCCACCTCGCGCGCCGCGCCGAGCAGCGTGCCGAGGTCGCGATCCGCAGCGAACGAACCCAGATAGAGCAGTCGCGTCGCGCCCGTCGGGTCCGCGATCCGGCCGGTGGGCCGCCAGTCGTACGCGTCGACGTCGACGCCGGGCGGCACGACGTGCAGCTTGTTTTCCCGCGCGCGTACCGCGCTCGAGCGCGTCGCGGCCTCGCTCGGCACGATGACGCGGTCCGCGCCCTCGAGGCAGCGGAGATGCGCGGCGGACCAGCCCTGCTCGGCCGCGAGTCCGTCGGACTCGTCGGGATACGAGCCCATTTCGTAGACGACCTTCAGCCCGTGGGCCTCGCGCAGCTCGAGCGCGACCAAGCCCTCGACCGGCCCGCGCACGTGCACGACGTCGTAGGTCTCGGACTCGATCTGGCGCCGCACCGCGCGGGAAAACGCGCTGCGCTGCGCGTTCTCGGAGCCGCCGCCGACGGGGACGCGCAGCATCTGTGCCGGCCCGAAGCGCTCGAGGTGCGGGAGCGCGTCGGCCTTGATCGTGACGAAGTCCATCTCCGCGTGCAGCGCGGCCGCGAGCCCCATCATCGCCGGCGAGTGCGCGCTCGAACCCGGGACGACGGCAAAGGCCACGCAGAGCACGCGGAGGGGGGCTTCGCTCATCGACGCCGACCGTACCAGCGTGCGACCGGGGGGAGCGCACAAAAACTTCCCGCTTGCGCGCCCGGAGGGGGGGGGACTACAACGTGTCCCGGTCCGGCCGCCGGGCTGTGGGGGAAGCGCCCCCGGACCCATCACCTGCTTCGACGGAGGCTCTACGTGCGCGAGCTTGTTCGCTTTCTCCTAGAGCACGCAGTCATCGACTTCCAGGGCGACGACATCACGATCGACAAGGTCCGGCAGTACCTGCGTGAGGACGACAGCCGCGAGGCCCGCGCCCTGCTGTCGAAGCTCATCGAGGACAAGGGCGTCGACGACATGCTCGTGACCGTCGCCGATTGCCTCAACGAGTACATCCGCGTCGGGATCACCGAGGATACCCTCCGCGAGCAACTCGGCGTCTACAGCGAGAGTTGAGGGCCCGGCGGGTGCGCCGGCGGGGCAGCGATGCGTTTCGCGCGGAACTGGCCCACCGGCGCTCCCCGGCTTCCGCGGCGCTTCCACCCCCGACACGGACGGGCCCCGCGCAGGGAGGGAACTTCGATCGCCGAGCCGCATCGCGGTTGCGTGCGCGCGGTCACCCCGGCGTCGGCGCCACGGTCCTCTCCGCCATGTTGTTGCCCTTCGCGGGGAGCTCCCTGTGCGCCGCAGGCTGCGACCTCGCGCCGCCGTCGTTGGACGCCCCCGGGCCATCCGTCCTCGACACCACCCCGGAGGAGGGCGCGCTCGACGTGCTGCGTCGCGGTCCGTTCGTGGCGCGCTTCGATCGGCTGCTTCTGCCGCGTACGGTGTCGCGCGGCACCGTGCGTCTCGAATCCGGCGCGGTGCGCGCGCTGCTGTCGGTGCGGTACGACGTGCTCACGCGGACCGTCGTTGCCGTACCCCTCGACGACGCGCCGATCGCAGCGGACGTCGGCTGGCGTCTCGTGCTCGACGGGGTGCGAGACCTCGACGGCCAGCCCATGCGCGCGCCGCACACCGTGCCCTTCCGCACCGGCTCGGACCCCGGTCCCGACCCGTCGCCACCCCCCGCAGCCGGCTACGCCGAGGTCGCGCCGATCTTCGCGGCGCGGTGCACGGGCAGCGGCTGCCACGGGCCTGGGCCAACGGCGCTCGGGCTCGACCTCTCGTCGCCCGCGGGGATCCGCGAGACGGCGCTGAACCGCCCTGCACGCACGATCGCGTCCGGGGCGCTCGGCGCGGAGGGCGGGGCCGGTGCGCCCGTGCTCGCCGGGCTGCCCATCGTCGAGGTCATCGCGGGCCGCGGGCGGCCGGAGACGAGTTATCTCGTCTACGCGGTGCTTGGAGACCCCGCGGTGCCGGGCGTCCCGATGCCGCCGGCGCTCCGCGACGACCCCGCCGCCGGGCTCACCGACGCCGAGAAGGAGACCCTCGTCGCGTGGATCCAGGCGGGGGCGCCGCTCCCTTGAGTCGCGCCGCGCGCTGCGGTCGGTCGGGCGTGAAATGATCGCCGCACGGTCGCGTGCCCCTGCTAGCATCCGCGCCGACATGGACAGCGCGCGCCGCCCCCTCTGGGTCCCCGTGGCCTTCCTGGCGATCTTCTCCCTCGGCGCGAGCTGCGGCGGCAAGGTCGATCCGCCTGCGGGCCAGCCCGCGCCAGCCCCCCAGGCCCGCGTCGAGGCGATCCCGCAGGTCGACCTCAGCGACCTCACCGCGCCCGAGAAGCGCGTGTTCGCCGACCTCACGAACGATCTGCTCTCACCGTGTGGCGAGCCCGTCAGCGTCGCGCGCTGCGCCACCGACGCGGCGAGCCGCTGCAACCGCTGCGTGCCTGCCGCCCGATACCTCGCCCACCTCGTGACCGAGGGCTACGAGCGCGCCGAGATCGAGGCGCACTTCACCGCGCGGTACGGCCGCGACACGAAGTACGAGCTCCGCGTCGAGGGCCTGCCCGTGCGCGGCGCGCCGATGGCCTCGGTGCAGATCGTCGAGTTCAGCGACTTCGAGTGCCCGTATTGCGGCGCCGCCGCGCCGATGCTCGAGCGCACGCTGCGCGAGTTCGAGGGGCGCGTGAAGCTCGTCTTCAAGAACTACCCCCTCGACCAACACCCGCGGGCGCTGCCGGCTGCGCGTGCGGGCGTCGCCGCCGGCAAGCAGGGGAAGTTCTGGGAGATGCACGACCTGATGTTCGCGCACCAGGACGCCCTCGAAGACGAGGACCTCGAGCGCTACGCCGTGCAGCTCGGCCTGGAGCTCGAGCGCTTCAAGTCCGACATGGCCTCGGCCGACACGCAGGCGCGGGTCGACGCGGACAAGGCCGAGGGGCGGCGCGTCCACGTCGAGGGAACGCCGACGATCTTCGTCAACGGCCGTCACTTCTCGGAGCCGCCGACGCAGCTCTCGAACTACCTCCGGCAGGAGTTGGAGCTCTGAGCCATGCGTGAATCCCCGCCGCGCCGCTCCGTCCACCGCGCCATGCGTCGTCTCCCCCTCGTGCTCGTGCCGCTCCTCCTGCTCGCGCTTGCCGCGAGCGCGTCCGCCGTCGACGTCGGGGCGCGCGCCCCGGAGATCGGGGTGAACGACCTCGCCGGCAACCCCGTCCGCATCGCCTCGCTGCGCGGGAAGGTGGTCATCGTCGATTTCTGGGCGTCCTGGTGCGCGCCGTGTCGGCAGGAGTTCCCGGTCCTCGAGCGTCTGCACCGCACCTACGCGTCGCAAGGCCTCGCCATCGTCGGCGTGAGCGTCGACAACGACGTCGCGAATGTCCGCTCGTTCTTGCGGCGGACGCCAGCGGGGTTCTTGATCGCGCACGACCCGCGCAAGGCCGCGGCGGCGCGTTATGGCGGCACCGCGATGCCCTCGTCGTACGTGATCGACCGACGCGGCGTCGTTCGGCATTACCACGCCGGATTTCGCGCGGGAGACGCCGAGTCGCTCGAGCGCGAGGTTCAGGCGCTCCTGCGCCAGCGCTGACGCAGCGGGCGCCTGGCGCGTCTGCCCGCCGCAGTGCTGCGCGGTTCGATGCCCGGCGCCGCCCCTTTGGCGGGGGGGCTGCGTCGCCGGGCCGTCAGTCGTCGTTTCGCCGTCGGCGCTGTGCGCGCCGCGCCTTCGCATCGCGCGCCCGCTGCACCATCGTGCGCATCAGGCGGCGGAGGTCGTCGCGCACGGCGGGCGGCTCGCCGATGCCGACCAGCGCGTCGGCGACGGCCTCGAGCGTCGAGACGTGCTCGCGCCGCGGCTCCTGCCGCAGGCGTCCGTAGATGCCCGGTTCGCTGGGATGGAGCACTACGCGCGGAAGCTTGAGCAGCCATGGGTTGCGCCACCAGAGCGTCTTCCCCTGGCTCCACGTCCCGTCGAGCGCGACGATCCCGACCAGCGGTTCTGCGCCGACCGGCCGCGGGTCGCCGTGCCGATCGAGCACCAGGAACGGGCGCGCCGCGTCCGCAGGCTCGAGCGGCTTCTTCAGCGACATCGGGTAGAGCACACCCCAACGGGCAGCCTCGGCCGGCGCGCCGAGCGCATCGGCGAGGGAGGCCCAGGACAGCCCGACCTCCACGGTCACACGCGCCGGCAACGAGGCCTGCAGTAGCGGCACCGTCCCGAGCGTCACGTCCGGCTCCTGCGGGTGCTGCAGGATGAGCACGCGCGTGCGGACCTCCTCGTGAACGACGACACGGTCGCACACGCAGAGGAGCGGCGGCTTCCCGCAGCCGCTGCACGGCTCGACGACGATGGGGCGGCTCACCGGCGTGGACGCCCGACGGTGGTACCGGCCGGCGCGCGCTTGTCGGCCGTCCGCTGGGTGTGGAGGAACGCTCCGAGCTGCTTGGCGACGTACGTCACGACGTTTCCGTCGGCGCGCCCGAACTGCGGCTGCACGGAGCGGTTCGTGAGCTGTAGGACGCCGAGCAGCCGGCCCTCGTGCAGCACGCCGTGCAGGAGCATCGTCTGCGCTTCGAGGCCCGGACGACCGTCGAACTCCGCGACGAAGCGTGGGTCGCGGGCGACGTCGTCGACGAGGATCGGCGCCGGGCGGCGGCTCGCCTCCGCGACGAGACCGCGGCTCGCCTGGACGGCGCTGCCCTTGCGTGCCTCGGCGCCGGGGCCCGTGAGCGCCACGAAGCGGAGCTCGTCGGTGTTGATGTCGTAGAGCGAGGCGGTGATCGCCTCGCAAGGCACGATCTCGGCGAGCAGCCGCACCACGAAGTCGAGCCCGTCCGAGGCGGACGCGAGGAAGAAGAGGTCCTGGCAGGCCTCGAACGCGTGGGCGAGGCGATCGTCCGGAGACTCCGCGGGGGCTCTCGCCGCGCTCTGCGCCGTGGGCGGCTGCGAGATCGGTGCGGCTCGCGCCACCGGTGGCTGCGACGCCGGTGGTTGCGACGCCGGTGGCTGCGACGCCGGAGCTGCCGGGGGCGGCGACGACACCGAGGCCGCTGTCGGCGCGGCGGTGACCGGCACTGCGGTGACCGGCACTGCGGTGACCGGCACTGCGGTGACCGGGGCCGCAGGAACCGGGGAGGCTGTCGGCGCTGCCACCGCCGTCGTCGCCGAGGCCCGGGGGGCTTCGCTGGCTCTCGCGGCGCGCGCCCGGGCCGGGAAGGCGACGTCAGGCTCGCCGCGCCAGTCCTTCCACTGGAGCGTCACGAGCGGCGCACGGAGGGGGCGGTCGGTCCACGCGTGGTCGAACACCGCGAGGTTCACGAACTTGCCGTCCGGTCGCCCGGCGAGCTGCTGCTGCAGGCCGTAGAGCTCGCCACGCAGCGCGAGCGCGGAGGCGTCCTCCGTCGTGCCGGGCGGCACCACCCACGTGCGCTCGCGGTAGACGAGCGGGCTGCGTTCGGAGGGCTCTTCGTCGCGCTGCGACAACAGGTAGGCCGAGACGGGTGCCGCCGCGGTGGGCGCGACTCCGGCAGCCGCTGGGGCTGGCTGCGGCGTCACGGCGGCTTGCGGAGGGGCGGGTGCGGCCGCAGGCGCCGGAGCGGGCGCGTCGGCAGGCGCCGGGGCTGGCGCGGCCGCTTGCGCGGGCGCAGCTTCGGCCGGCGTCGCGATGGGCTCCCGGGGTGCGACATCGGCCGGTGTCGTGGCCGCAGGCGAGGCGGGGACGCCGATGGCGATCGGCTCGGGACGGACGCCG
The DNA here is from genome assembly GCA_964202905.1 of Polyangiales bacterium. Lineage (GTDB taxonomy): Bacteria > Myxococcota_A > Polyangia > Polyangiales > JADJQN01 > CAIUAC01. The sequence goes on along the minus strand of CAXNJO010000004.1, from coordinate 499,325 downwards.
CTCGGCGTCGGCATGTACGCCATCGTCATGGACTTCGCGCGCGCGGTCGTCGTGGCCGCCGCCGTGACGGGCCTGGACGTCTCGACGGTGGGCGCTGCTGCAACGGGTGCGGCCGCAGCCTGCGCTGCCGCGACCTGTGCCGTGGCGACCTGTGCCGTGGCGACCTGTGCCGTCGGCGTGATCGCGCGGGGCACCTCGTCGCCGGGCACTCGGGGCCCCGAAGTGGCTGCGGTGGGTCGGAACGAGTGGCTCGTCCCCGGGGCGACCACGTACGAACGTCGCGTCACCGGATCGAGAATCGTGACGCGCCCGTCGGGCGCGATCGCACAACTCGCACCCGTCGGCACGCCGCCGCTCTCGCCGATCGCGGCGCGCGCATGGCGGAGCGCGGTCATCCAGTTCTCTGCTTCGACGGTGACCTCGTGCAGGGGGCCGCCTGCGTCCCTGGACGCGCCGCTCCCCGCCGCGGCTTCACCCGCGCCGCCCGAGTCCGCCCCGCCCGGAGACGACGCCCCCTGACCGAGCGCCGTCACGACCAGCCGCCACGTCCTCATCGCCATCGGGACTGCATCGCTGAAGGACCTGCCTGGGTGGGGGCGAGGCGGATGGGGCGCCCGGACACGGGCACGCTCCAGAGACCTCGGAGCGGCGCCGAACGTAGCCCCCCGCAGGCGCCTCGGTCAAGTCTCGGCGGCGTCGAATTGCGTGCCCGCGGCCTCCCGGATAGCATGCGCGCCCGGCGATTGACGCGATGCGGCGTAACGGCGCCTCCGCGCCTCCGCGCCTCGGAAGGACACGGCATGTGGATCCTCGTGGTCGGTCGGAGTGATCAGCTCGAGCGCCCGGAGGGTGGCGTCGCCACGCTCCGGGACCTCGGCTGTCGCGTGCGCGCGCTCGATCTGTGGGACGCGCTCGACGAGGCCGCGCTCGCCGAGCAGCCGCCCACGGCGATCCTCGTCGAAGCGCTCGATCAGGTCGACGCGGGGCGGGCCGCCCTCGCGCGTCTCCGGGCCGTCTCCCCGCTCGCGGAGGTGCCGACCATCGCCGCGGTCACGGTCAACGCGCTGCAGCGGCTCGACCCGCAGGACGGCTTCGACGACTTCGTGCTCGTGCCGTACGTGCCCGCTGAGCTCTACGTGCGGGTGCGCCGGATCGAGTGGCGCCGCAGCGAGTTCGAGGCGGGCGAGCGGATGAAGCTCGGGGCCCTCTGCGTGGACCTCGCCGCGCACGAGGTCACCGTGGACGGTCGCGCGGTGCCGCTGACGCATCAGGAGTTCGCGCTGCTGAAGTTTCTCGCCCAGCACCGCGGGCGCGTCTTCAGCCGCGAGCAGCTGCTCGCGCGGGTCTGGGGCGTCGATTACTACGGGGGCAGCCGGACGGTCGACATCCACGTCCGCCGGCTGCGCATGAAGCTCGGCGCCGGCGCGCGACCGCTCGAGACCGTGCGCGGCGCCGGCTACAAGATGAGGGCACCATGACGGCGAGGCTCCCGTTGGCCGTGAGTGTGGGTGACCCGGCGGGCGTCGGACCCCGGGTGTCGGTGACCGCCGCCCTCGATGCGGCAGCGCGCGGCGAGTCGCTCGTGCTGTTCGGGGATGCGCGTCGACTCGCGGCGCTCGTCGCGTCCGCCGCACCGGCGACCCCGTGCGTGAGCGTCGCGACCGAAGGCCCCTTCGCGCTCCCCGCGGGCGCGCTCGGCCTCGCGGACGTCGGTGCGGTCTCCGACGCCTGCGTCGCGGCGCACGCGCCCACGGCGGAGGGCGGCGCCGCGCAGCTCCGCGCGCTCGACGCCGCGGCGTCCGTCGTCGCTGCGGGGCATGCGCGCGCCCTCGTCACGGGCCCGACGAGCAAGGAAGCCATCGTCGCGAGCGGCACGCCCTTCACGGGTCAGACGGAGCATCTCGCGCGTCGCTGCGGCCTGCCGGACGACGCCGTGACGATGATGTTTTTCGGCCCGACGCTCCGCCTCGCGCTCGTCACGACGCACGTGGCCGTCTCGCGCGTCGCGACGGAGATCACCCCCGCGCGCGTCGCCCGCGCGGTCACGCACCTCGGCGAGGCGCTGCTCCGGCTCCGCGGGGGGGCGTCCGGCGTGCCGACGGTCGTGGTCGCTGCGCTCAACCCGCACGCGGGCGAGCACGGGCTCTTCGGTGACGAAGACCCGCGCGTCGTCGAGCCGGGGGCCGCGCTCGCGGGCGCGCGGCCGCCCTACGCCGACGGTCGCGTGCGCCTGCTCGGCGTGCGCCCGGCCGAGGCCGCCCTGCGCGAGGCCGCGTGGGGCCGGATCGACGGCGTCGTCTGCATGATGCACGACCAGGCCACCATCCCGTCCAAGCTGCTCGACTGGGGCAAGGCGGTGAACGTGACCTGGGGGCTACCCTTCCTGCGCACGAGCGTCGATCACGGCGTCGCGTACGATGCGGCGGCCGCGGGTCGCGGCGATGCGGACGGCATGATCGCGGCGGTCGCGCTCGCCGCCCGCTGCACCTGAACGCGGCCTTCGAAGGAGCCCCCGGTGAAGGAAATCGTCGTCCGCGGTGCGCGCCAGCACAACCTGAAGGACGTCGACGTCACGCTCCCGCGCGACCGGCTCGTCGTCATCACCGGGCCGAGCGGCTCCGGCAAATCGTCGCTCGCGTTCGACACCATCTACGCGGAGGGGCAGCGCCGCTACGTGGAGTCGCTGAGCGCCTACGCGCGCCAGTTCCTCGACCAGATGCCGAAGCCCGACGTCGACACGATCGAGGGACTCTCGCCGGCCATCAGCATCGAGCAGCAGACCACGTCGCGGAACCCGCGCTCGACGGTCGGCACCGTCACCGAGATCTACGACTATCTGCGTCTGCTTTATGCGCGCGCGGGCACGCCGCACTGCCCGACGTGCGGCCGCGCGATCAGCGCGCAGACCGTGCAGCAGATGGTGGACCGCGTGCTCATGCTCGGTGAGGGCGCTCGCTTTGCCGTGCTCGCGCCGCTCGCCCGCGGCAAGAAAGGCGAATACCGCAAGGAGCTTGATGCGTTGCGCCGCGACGGCTTCGTGCGCGCGACGATCGACGGCGTCGTGCGGGACCTCGCCGACGAGCTCACGCTCGACAAGAACAAGCCGCACACGATCGACGTGCACGTCGACCGGCTCGCCGTGAAGCCGGACGTGCGGCAGCGGCTCACCGAGTCGATCGAGCTCGCGCTCAAGCTCGGCGAAGGGCTCGTCCGCATCGACGTCCCGGGGCAGGGCGACTTCCTGCTGAGCGAGCGCTTCGCGTGCATCGAGGACGGCGTCTCGCTCCCCGAGATCTCGCCGCGGATCTTTTCGTTCAACAACCCCGCGGGCGCGTGCACGGCGTGCAGCGGGCTCGGTGAGGTGCGCTGGTTCGACCCGGAGCTCGTCGTGCCCGACACCGCCCTCTCGCTCGACGACGGGGCCATCGCGCCGTGGGGCAAAGCGGGCGGAATCTACCAGCGCTACATGCTCGAGGCGCTCGTCGACAAGACCGGCGTCAAGCGCAACGTCCCGTGGAAGAAGCTCGCCGAGAAGACGCGCGCGCTCATCCTGCGCGGCGACGGCAAGGAGGGCGACGGAGTCTGGGAGGGCGTCATCCCGGGGCTCGAGCGCCGCAGCCGCGACTACGAGCGCCGCAAGCGAGAAGAGGGGCAGGACGAGGACGGCACCTTCGAGTTCCTCGAGGAGCAGTTCCACCGCTTCGCCCGCACCGACGCGTGCAAGGCCTGCGGCGGTGCGCGCCTGCGGCCCGAGGCGCTCGCTGTGCGCGTCGCGGGGCGCAACATCCGCGAGGTCACGGCGCTCTCGATCAAGGAGGCGAGCGCGTTCTTCGCGGAACTCGCGCTTCCTCCGCGTGAGGCCGCGATCGCGCGGCGGATCGTGCGCGAGATCACGTCGCGCCTCGGCTTCCTCGTGAACGTCGGCCTCGATTATCTGGCGCTCGATCGCGGCGCCGCGACGCTCTCGGGCGGCGAGGCCGAGCGCATCCGCCTCGCGACGCAGATCGGCGCCGCGCTGACGGGCGTGCTCTACGTGCTCGACGAGCCGTCGATCGGCCTGCACCCGCGCGACAACGAGCGCCTCATCGCGACGCTCAAGGCGCTGCGCGATCTCGGCAACACGGTGCTCGTCGTCGAGCACGACGCCGACACGATCCTCGCGGCCGATCACGTGGTCGACGTCGGCCCCGGCGCGGGGAAGCACGGCGGCACGATCGTCGCGCAGGGCACGCCCGCGCGAGATCCTCGCCGATCCGCGCTCGCTCACGGGCCGCTACCTCTCTGGCGCGCGCGCGATCCCCGTCCCGAAGCGCCGCCGCCGCGCGACCGCCCACGTCGAGATCGCGCACGCGACCGCCCACAACCTGCGCGACGTGTCCGTGCGGGTGCCCGCTCGGCGTGCTCACGCGCGGTCACGGGCGTGAGCGGCTCGGGCAAGTCGACGCTCGTCATCGACACCCTGCTACAGCGGCCGCGCGTCAGCACGCGAACGGCGCGCGCGAGGCGCCCGTCGCCGCGACCGTCCGCGGGCTCGAGGCCATCGACAAGGTCATCAACATCGACCAGTCGCCGATCGGTCGCACGCCCCGCTCCAACCCGGCGACCTACACGGGCGTCTTCGGGCCGCTCCGCGAGCTCTTCGCGCAACTCCCCGAGGCGCGCGCGCGCGGCTACGAGCCCGGGCGCTTCAGTTTCAACGTGAAGGGCGGTCGCTGCGAGGCCTGTCAGGGCGACGGCGTGCTCCAGCATCGAGATGCACTTCCTGCCCGACGTCTACGTGCCCGTGCGAGGTCTGCGGCGGCAAGCGCTACAACCGCGAGACGCTCGAGGTGCAGTACACGCGGTCACAGCATCGCGGACGCTCCTCGACGCGCCCGATCGACGACGCGCTCGAGCTGCTCGGCGCGGTGCCGAAATTGCGGCAGACGCTCGGCGCGCTCTCGCGCGTGGGGCTCGGCTATCTCGAGCTCGGCCAGAGCGCGACGACGCTCTCGGGCGGCGAGGCGCAGCGCGTGAAACTCTCGCGCGAGCTCGCACGCAAGGCCACCGGCCGCACGCTCTACGTGCTCGATGAGCCGACCACCGGGCCTGCACTTCGAGGACGTCGCAGGCTGCTCGTGGGCGTCCTCCAGGAGCTGGTGGATCAGGGCAACACCGTCGTCGTCATCGAGCACAACCTCGACGTCGTCAAGGTCGCCGATCGCGTGATCGACCTCGGGCCCGAGGGCGGGAGCGGGGGAGGCCGGATCGTCGGGGAGGGGACGCCCGAGGAACTGGCCCGCGTCGTGGGATCGCACACCGGGCGCTTCCTCGCCCGCGAGCTCGCGCGCGTGCCGCTCGCCTGACGCCCGCGCCGACGTGTCGCGCTAGGCGGGGCGCCAGTCCCGCAACTCGCGTTTGAGCACCTTGCCCGTCGGGTTTTTCGGCAGCTCGTCGAGCAGCACGACCTCGCGCGGCACCTTCGCGCTGCTGAGCGCCGTGCGGCAATGTGCGACGAGCTCATTCGGCGACGCGAGCGCCCCGGCGCGCAGCGCGACGAACGCGCGGACCCGTTCGCCCCACTCTTCGTCGGGGACGCCGACGACCGCCGCCTCGCCGACGGCGGGGTGCGCGTGCAGCACCTCTTCGATCTCCGCGGGGTACACGTTCACACCGCCGGTGATGACCATGTCGCGTTTGCGGCCGTCGATGTGGAAGAGCCCGTGCGCGTCCTCGTGCGCGAGGTCGCCCACCGAGAAGAAGCCCTCGCGCATCGCGTCGTTCGTCGCCGCGTCGTCGCGGTGATAGCCGGCGACCAGCATGTCGTTCTTCACCCACAACTCGCCCGTCGCGCCGCGCGGGACGGGGCGCCCCGCGTCGTCGAGGATGCGCAGCTCGTTGCCGGGGACGGCGTGCCCGATGGTGCCGGGGGCGCGCAGCAGCTCCTCGCTCGTCGCGAGCGTGTTCACCCCCGTCTCGGTCGCGCCGTAGAAATTGAAGAGCACGGGACCGAAACGCGCGATGAAGCGACGCGCGAGCGCGCCGGACAGCGGCGCACCGCCCGAGAACACGGCGCGCAGCGTGCTCGTGTCGTAGCGGTCGAGCGTGCGCTCGGGCAGCTGCAGGATGCGGTGCAGCATCGTCGGCACGAGCGCCGTCGTCGTGATGCGCTCGCGCTCGACCAGCGCGAGGAACTGCTCCGGATCGAAACGCGGCGCGATCACCGTCGTGCCCCCGACGACGAGGTTGAAGCCGATGAAGCCGAACGCGGTCGAGTGGTACATCGGGCACACGGCGAGGTGCCGGTCGCCGGTGTGGATGGGCGTCTCGAGGAGAAAGCGCATGACCGCGGCGCCCATCTCCTTCGGGAAGCGGCGCACCGCGCCCTTCGGCTTGCCCGTCGTGCCGCTCGTGTAGATGACGACGGCGCTCTGCTCGGAGGCGTCGGCGCGCGCGTTGGCGTCGGGGGCCGCGGCGAACGCGCTCTCGTAGGGATGCAGCGGGGCGCGCGCGCCGCCGACCACGAAGAGGCATGCGTCGCGCACGTTCGGGAGACTGGGCCGCGCCGCGAGCAGCGCGTCCGTGCACGCGAGGTCCGCGAAGATCGCGCGGGCGCCCGAGTGGTTGACGAGGTACTCGAGCTCCGCGGCCGTCGAGCGCCAGCTCACCGACACCGCGCTCCCGCCGAGCCGCGCCATCGCCGCCTGGACCTCGAGGAAGGCCGCGCGGTTGTGGAGCTGGACGACGGCGGCGTCTCCGCGGCCGAGTCCGCGCGCGCGCAGCCCGGCCGCGAGCCGATCGATGCGCGCGTTCGTCTCCGCGTAGGTGCTGCGCCGCGGCTCCATGAGGGGGCCTTGCGGCGCGGCGTCGGCGTCTTCGTACGTGACGATCGCCAGCTGAACAGGCGTGTTCGCCGCGTGGATGCGGAAGAGCGCCGAGGGGCCGACCGGCCCGGCGAGTTGCTGCGCGAGGAGCGCGCGCGCGCCCGCGGCACCCATGCGGAACGCCATCCCCGTGTGGACCGCGCCGCGCCCCACCACCACGGCGCGACGGATCGCCGCGTAGACCTCGTCGCGAAGCATCGTCCGACCTCCGGCGAGCGAGTGTACACGGCGGCGCGGGTGCGGCGCGGCGGGCGGCACCGGTCCTCGCGTGGGCGAATTCCTTGACTCCGGCGCGCGCTCGCGGATAGCCTCGACCCTCAACGCTGTCCCCTGCCCAAGGAGGCCCCATGTCTTCGTTCTGGTCCGATGCGAGCCCTGTTACCAAGGGCGTAGTCGTCGTCGGTGTGCTCGGTTTCCTCTATCTCGGCATCGCGTTCTTCGCGGGCTTCCCTCCGTTCATGAACACCGAGGTCGCGCCGACCCGGGGCCTCACCGCTCAGTGAGCGTCGACGCGGCGGGCTGAGTCGCGTCGTCGACCAGCGTTGTCCGCAGGTAACGGTGCGCGAAGCGCGGTGCGGAGATGTCCGCATCGCGCTTCGTTGCGTCGGGGAGACCGCTTGCGCGTGTGGACGCGCGGGCCGCCGGCGGGCTCAACCGCGCGGGTCGCCGGGCGTGTCGAGTGACCGCCGGAACGCGTCTCCGACGACGACGCAAACCTCCCGCGCCTCGACGCTGCCGCCGAACAACAGGGCGAGCGGCTGGAGTCGGACCCGCTCGACCTCGCCGCGGTGCGCGTCCACGAAGCGGGCGAGTCGGACGAGCACGTCGCCGATCGCGCTCGTCGCGGCGCGCCGCACCGCGGGGGACCCGGCGAAGATCAGCGCGTTGCCGCGCAGTCGCGCAAGCGCCCGCTCGAGGCGCGCCGGGGACGCGGGGAGCACCGTCAGCGTCTCGTCGCGCGAGGCGAGACCGTGCGCGTCGGCGAACCCGAGCCGCACGCCGATCCAGCCGTCCGGCAGCGGCTCGACCTCCACGCGCAGCAGCGCCTGGGCCGCCCGCGTCGCGGTGACCGTCACGCCGAGCAGTCGGCTGCCCTCCGCGCGCGCCTCGCCCTGCGTGACGAGCTGCCGGTACACGTCGCGGACGCGGGCCGCGTTGTCCACGCCGTCCACGGCGAGATCCGGATGATCCCACACGCGCAGATCCGGGGACGCGAGCGTGATGCGCACCGGATAACCGAGTCGCGTCGCCTCTGACGCCGCACGCGACGGACTCGCGCACAGCTCCTCGACGGGGAAGGGCAGCCCGTGGCTGCGCAGGGCCGCCTTGCTCGCCGGGTCCGAGAGCGCGCGTGGCGGCCCGAAGATGACGTCGAGGACGGCCTGACGCGCGCCGCCTTCGAGCGGGGGAAAGGGTGCGGCCTCGTCCGGCTCGGACGCCGCGAGCGCGGAGAGCGCGGCCGCGAGGTCGCGCGGTTCGCCCGCCGGGACGCTCGTATCCGTCGCCCCGTGCGAATAGCCGAGCATTCCGTCGTCGCGTCGCACCAGGCGCCCCCCGGCGCGCTCCCCGCCCGCGACGCCGGGCCGCAAGCGCGCGCGATCCGTCACGGCGAGGCCGCGCGTCGAGGCGGACCAGGGACGGCGAGCCCCGGTGGCGAGCAACGCGAGGGCGGAGGCGAGGGGGCGCACCTCGGCGACGGCGACGAGCCCGAGGTCGCCTGCGAGGGCGAGCGTCAGGACACCGTCCTCCCCCGCGCCGACGAGGGCGAGCGGGCAGGGCATCCCTGCGGCGCGTGCGGCGGACGCGAGGCGCACGAGGGTCGCCGGCGCGGGCGCGGCCTGCACGATCACCGCGGCGCGCTGTCCGGCGGCGAGGAGCGAGACAGCCGTCGCGACCGGATCCGCCACGACCTGCGGATCCACGTCGAGCGCGAGCTCCCGGCAGGCGTGCGCGGCCTCGACGGCGAGTTCTGCGCTCTCGCTCGCCAGCGTGAAGCGCGCTTCGGTCACGCGTGGCGGGTCCGCTGCGTGCGGGGCATCGAGGCGTAGCTTGCCTCGTGAACGTCGACCTCGGCGATGCCTTCGTATGCCTCGTCGAGGCCCGGCCATGGACGCGGCGTGGCCGTGAGCGGCGCCGGTGGGGCTGCGGAGCCGAGGGCGAGGACGATGAAGCCGGGGGCGGCGACGACGAGACGGCGTGGGCGCATCGGGGCGGACTCCGGGCGCGCCGCGGAGGGGGGCGTGCCACGCGGATGGTAGCGAAGCGCGCGGGTGTGACGAACTTCGTGGCATATCCGTCCCCGCGGCATCCGCCGCACCCAGGAGGCCGCGTGTTAGCCTCGGAACACCGTGGTCCGCCTCCCGTCCCGCGCGCTCGTCTGCGCCTCGTTCGTCCACAGCGCGTTCGTCTGCACCGCGTTCGTCTGCACAGCGCTCGGCGTCGCGTCTCGCGTGGACGCGCAGGCGCCCCCCACAGCGGATGCGCCCGCCGCGCCGCAGTCGCCCCCGGCTGCATCGACGCCCGAGAACGCGCAGGCCGCGCAGGAGGCTCGCCGCTACTTCACCGAAGGCATGGCGCACTACCAGGCGCGCCGATTCCGCGAGGCGATCCACGCCTTCGAACTCGCAGCGGAGCGCGTCCCGAGCGCCGACCTCTGGTTCAACGTCGCGCGGGCGCATGAGCAGCTCGGCGAGCCCTCGCGCGCGACCGACTTCTACCGGCGCTATCTGCGTGACCGCGTCGACCCGCCCGACCGGGACTCGGTCGAGCGGCGCATCGCCCTGCTTGAGGAGCGCGCCGAGTCCGAGCGCGCCGCGCGCCGCAGCCGACCCACGACGGGCACGCTGCGCATCGACGCGAGCATCCCCGGCGCGGAGGTCGAGGTCGACACGCGCAGTGTCGGCCGCACGCCGGTGCTCGAGCCGCTCGCACTCGCGCCGGGCGCGCATCGCCTGCTGATTCGACGCGCCGGGTACCTCCCATTTCGTTCGGAGGTCCGCGTGGAGGCGGGTGTGACGACCTCGGCGTACGCCGACCTGCAGCGCGCCACTGCGTATCGGGCGTTGCGCGGCACGCCCGTCTGGGCCTGGGTCGTCGGTGGCGTCGGGGTCGCGTCTCTCGCGACGAGCTTGGGCTTCGGCATCGTCGCGAGCGGCCAGCAGGGCGACGGCGACCTCGCCGGAGCGCGTCGGAGCGCGCTCGCGAGCGATGTGTTTCTCGGCAGTGGCCTCGCGCTCGCGCTCGGCGCGACGCTCCTCTACGTCCTCGAGGGGCGCTCGGTGGGCACGGAGCGGACCACCGCCGGGCGCGGCCCGACACCGCCGCCCGTCGAGCCCACGCCGGCCGGGGCTCAGGTCGAGTCCGCCGCTGTGTCGGCGCGCGCGCCGGCCCGTTCTTTCTGGTGAACGCGCCGGTCGCTCGACCGTCTCACGCGCGCGCAACCAGCGGAAGTCGCCCGACCACGTTCGGTCAGCGGAAGGCGCCCGGCCAGTAGCGGCCCAGGGCGGCCTCCGTGGCGCCGATCGCCGCGCGCGCCTCCGCGTCGGTGCGCCCTTCGGGGAGCGCGACGGCCTGACCGAGCACGGCGCTCACGACGGCGGTCACGCTCGCTTCGAGTGCCACGAGATCGTACCCCCCCTCGAGCACGAGCCCGACGCGTCCGTGGCCCGCGCGCTCCGCCTGCGCGACGAGCGCGGTCGTGAGCGCGCCGTACGTCTGGGCATCGAGCGCCATCCCACCGAGCGGGTCGCGGCTGTGCGCGTCGAACCCCGCGGAGACGAGCGTGATGTCGGCGCCAAAGCGGTCGAGCAGCGGGATGACCACCCGGCGGAAGGCCTCGCCGTAGACCTCCGGCCCGCTTCCGGCGGGCAGCGCGAGGTTCGCCGTGAAGCCCGCGCCCGCGCCGAGGCCCACCTCGGCGGCTGACCCCGAGCCGACCGGAAAAAGGTCGCGTTGGTGGAGCGAGACGAAGAGCACCCGCGGGTCGCTCTCGAAAACACGTTGCGTGCCGTTGCCGTGGTGCACGTCCCAGTCGACGATCGCGACCTTGCGCGCACCGTGCGCGAGGGCTTCCGCTGCAGCGACCGCGACGTTGTTGAGGAGGCAGAAGCCCATGCTTCGCTCCGGCGTCGCGTGGTGCCCCGGTGGTCTCACGAGCGCGAGCCCCCGCCCCCCTCGGTCGCTCAGCAGCGCGCGCGCGAGGGCCGCCGTGCCTCCTGCCGCGAGCCATGCGACCTCGCGAGATGCGGCGCGGTGGTACGTGTCCGGGTCGAGCTGCCCGTCGCCATCGGCGAGGCGGGCCTCGAGGACGCGGAGGTAGCGGGGGTCGTGCACGCGCTGCAGCGAGTCGCGGCTCGCTGGGACGGACGCGACGGACTCCACGGAGCCTGCGCGCCCGAGCCGCGCGAGCGCGATCGCGAGGCCCTCGCGCGCCGCATCGAGGCGCTCCGGACGCTCGGGATGGTAGCCGCGGGGCGCGTGCAGCGCGAAGCGCTCGTCCCACATCACCCGCAGCGGGGGGCCACCGGACCACGCTCGCACGGGCCGCACCATAGCAGCCCGTGCGCGGTTCAGGCGGCCCCGACGCGCGGCTGCGGCGGACCTCGTCACCTATTGACCGGCTGCGCGCGGCGATGTTACAGAACGAACCCTGCGGATCCCTCCGGGATTCGCGGGGAGCTGTCGCAGGACGCATTGTGGGGCAATGCCAGCGGGCGGGCTGTCTGCCCCGCTGGCGCGGCCTTCCAGCACGGTGACTCTCCCAGCGAGGAGCGATCGTTACATGCGGCTCAAGATCATCGCGGGCAACCTGGTGGCTGTGCTCCTCTTGGGGCTCATCTCCTTCTTCGTCGTCCGGTCCCAGATCACCACGGGGCTCGAGTCGCAGGTCGACTCCACGATCTCCAACGACGCCCAAGCGCTCGTGCGGGCGTGGAGGCTCTCAGGCATCGAGTTCACGTCTCTCGTCGCGGAGCGTGCAGCGACGCGCGAGGCGCGTGACGTGTTCGGCGCGCTCGACGAGGACCAGCGGCGCACGCGTGGTTACGAGGCGGCCGAGCGACTCGGCGCGTGGTTCGGCGACCCGTCGCGCCGCGGCGTGAGTCCCGACATCGTTCTCTTCACCGACGAGACGGGCAAGGTCCTCGCGCGCAACGCCGATCGGAATCGGATGTACGGGATGAGCCTCCCGACCCAGGTCCCCGCGCTCCGTGCCGTGCTCGAGCGCGGCACCACGCTGAACGATGTCTGGCGCAAGGACGACGAGGGCAAGCTCATGCAGGTCGCAGCAGCGGCCATCCGCAGCGACGCCGGCGGCGTGATCGGCGCGCTCGTCGTCGCGTACGACGTCTCCAACGGCTTCGCGGCCGGTGAGGCGCAACTCCTCGGGCGGGACGTCGCCTTCGTCAGCGACCAGCGGGTCTACAGCTCGTCGCTCCCAACGGAACGCGCCGAGGCGCTCAAGGCGTTCCTCTTCTCCGACGTCCAGCGCGGAGCGACCACGCAGGCCCTTGGCGGTGGCGCCGACCCGAATCCGTTCCGGACGGCGCTCGCCGGCGACGACTACATCGGCTCTCTCGGTCGTCTGCCGCACACGGATTCTGCGCCGATCGCCTTCGTGGTGCTTGGCAACCGCACGAGCGCGTCCGCGCTCGCGTCCAGCACGAACATCATCCTCATCCTGATGGTGGTGTGCGTCCTCATCGTCCTCGGGTACGGCGCCGCCATCGGCACGCTCTTCTTGCGGCCGATTGAGCAGATCGAAGAGGGTCTTCTCGCCATCGTCAACGGCCGGACGGACCTCCGCCTCGACGTGCAGAGCGCCGAACTCGGTGGGCTCGCCTACAGGATCAACCAAATCCTCAACGTCTTCACGGGCGTCCAGGAGACCTCCGAGGACGAGAGCGGTCGCGTCTCGTCAGTGCCCGAACAGGGCGATTGGAAAGACCAGGCATTCGCCGAGGGCGCCACGGGCGGTGGTGGCGCCGCGGGTGGTGGCAGCGGTGCGGCCGACCCAGTGGATGATCCCGCGATCGCAGCGCGACTCGCCGCAGAGCCGGAGGACGCTTACTTCGCGCGCGTGTTCGCGGAGTACAGCGCGGCAAAGCAGGCGGCCGGCGAGAGCTTCGCCATCCCGCAGGACAAGTTCTCTCAGCGGCTCAAGGGCAACGGCGAGGCGCTGGCGAAGAAGCACGCCTGCCGTACGGTGCGCTTCGACGTTCAGACGCGCGGTTCCGAGGTCATCCTCCGCCCCGTCCTCATCCGGGATTGAGCCCGCCGCGTGCGGGCCGCGAGACGGTCCGTCGCGGCAGACCGGGCAAAGGCACGCAGCCCATGGGTTTCTTCGATTTTCTCAAAGGCAGTTCGTCGGGTGGGCGCGGCGCGGTGTCGGAGGCGACGCTGCGCAAGCACGCGTTGCGCGTGGCGAACAAGCGCGCCCAGGCCCCGGACCGCTGGGATTCGATCCAAGCCCTCGCCCAGATGGGCACCGCGGAGGCCGCGGAGGCGCTGCTGCCACGCTTCTCCTTCCAGACCGATCCGAGCATCACCGACCAGGAAGAGAAGGACGCTGCGTTCGAGGCCGTCGTCGAACTCGGCGAGACGGCCATCGAGCCTGTCAAGCGCTTTCTGCGCACGGCGGAGACCATCGCTTGGCCGCTGAAGATGCTGGACCGGTTGCTCTCGCCGGACGACGTCATCGCCGAGCTCCTCGCGGCGCTTGCGCCGATGCACCTCGAGTACGAGCGCGACCCCGAGCGCAAACTGTCGCTGCTGTCGACGCTTGAGGAGCGCCGTGATCCGCGCATCGTCGAGGCTGTGGTCCGCTTCCTCGACGACGTGAATGAGACCGCGCGTTTCTACGCCGCGGGGGCCATCTTTGCCCAGGAACAGCCTGCGCCTGCGCGCGGCGCGCTCCTCGCGACTCTCGTGAAGGAAGACAGCGCCCGGATGCGCACCCGCATCCTCGAGGGCTTCGCGGCCCGTCGCTGGGATGTGGGACCCGAGCGTGAGCGCATCGCGCGCGCGCTTTCGGCTGGCTTCTCGCTCGACGTGCAGGGCGTGGTCCAAAAGCGCTGACAGCGCGTCCGCCTCCACTGTGCGGCACGCCGCACAGCGCGGCCGTGCAGAGGCCGTTCGTCGCGGTGGGCGGTGCGCGTGCTGGACGGTGCGCATGCTGGGCCGTGCGCGCCGGGGTGGGCACGCGACGGGTGCCGGGCGCTCGCTACGTCGCGTGTGTCGTCCGCGCTGCGATCGGGGCAGCCTTGCACCGCGATGTGGAAGCGCCGGCGCGAAGCGAGCGTTCCACTCCCCCCATGCAAAACGCCGCTCTCCGTGCAGGAGAGCGGCGTTGATTGTGTACGCCTTCTGGGCGTCATCCCCGCCGTCGCGGCGGGGTGCGGCGCACCGCGATCACTCGCTGATGCGCGCCGCGGTCGGGAGGTAGAAGGTCCAACCCACGGTGAACATGTGGTTGAACTGGAACGCGCGGTCGTCGGCGTTGACGAGACCATCCGAGAACCCGCCGTCGCCGTTCAGGTTCGTCGCGCCGTCGACGTCGACGCCGCCCGTATTCCACGAGAACGGCAGCGCGCGCCACTCGAGGTTGAGAGCCATCCACTCGTTCACATGGAGGCGGAGACCGGCGCTGAAGGTGCCAGTGACCGCGACACGCGACGCGCGCGCCGACTGACTTGCGATGCATGGGTCCGTGTCAGGCGTGCCGACCGGCATCGCCGGGCAGATACCCTCCACTGTATCCGCGCGCTCCTCGACGCCGACAAACGCGACGCCGGCGGTCACGAAGAAGTCGGCATCGACGAACAGCTTCTGGAAGAGCGAGAGCTTTCCGCGGAGCGGGATGAACACCGCCTGCAGCGCAGCGCCCCAGTTCAGCGTCGCGATCTGGTCGGGGAAGCCCGTGTTCGTCGGCAGGCTGAGACGGTTGGAGGCCGCCGTCTGGCCGAGCTCGGCGACCTGCTCGGTGAGGCCCGTGTCGATGTGGATGGGGGCGAAGAAACCCCAGACACCCGCGCCGAGCCAATCGTTGAAGTGGTAGGTGCCAGACGCGCCGAGCCCGATCGTGCGGGAGTACTCGTCGGTCAGGGTGAAGGCCGCCTGCGGCGTGATCTCGAAGCGGCCCTCGCGGTAGATGCGGAGCCGGCGTACGGCCGGGGCGCCCGCGAGCGGGCCGGTGATCTGCACCTCCTGCGCGGACGCGCGCGGCGCGAGGCCGAGGGCGCCGAGCAGCAGCGTGGCAGCGAGGAGGGCAGTCCAGATCGGGTTGCGCGTAGTCATCGTTCGTTCGCTCCTCGGGGCCATCAGCGCGGCAGCTTGTACTCGAACGAGGGTGGGAAGAAGAGGGTGAACCCGAGGTGCGCGGTCACGTTGTTCGTGAAGGACGGGCTGTCCGCGAACCACGTCGCGGGATCCGTCCGACCCTCGAGCGGGACGGTCAACGCCTCGAGCTTCTCGAGGTACATGTAGTCGCGAAGCTCGGCGTACACGGCGAGCCAGCGAGAGAGGAAGACGCGGATGCCGAGGCCGACGTTGAACGCGACGCGCATACCGAAGTCGAACTGCCGGATCTCCGGGTCGATGACCGGCACCGGGCCGCGTGCGCATCAGTCCGACGCCGCCGACGAGGTAGGCGTCCCACTGGAAGATGTACTCGTTGAACATCGCGAACTTGCCGTAGAGCGGCACGTACGTGAAGTTCAGGTGCGTGCCGAGCTGGTACTCGGTGATGGGCACCGCGAGCCGCGTCGTGCGCCGCACGTTGAAGTTGAGGTCGGACTCGTTCTCGAGGCCGCCGTACCAGAGGAAGTTCACGCCCACGGCGAGGACGTTCGTGAACCAGTAGTTCAGCGCGACGCCCGCCGCCGGGTGGCTGACGTACTGGTCGTTCACGGAGAAGGACCACGAGGGCGACAGCTCCACGCGGCCGTTGCGGAGCGCGTAGATCTGCTGGATCGCGAAGATCTCCTCGGAGGCCTCCGTGCGACGCGGCGCTGCGTCGCGCGCGTCGGTCTGCTGCGTCCCTGCTTGGCGTAGATCTCCAAGCAGTGAATCGCCGTCCTGCGCCCCGTCACCATCGGCGGGGGCGGCTTCGCCCTCAGCGGGCGGCGGCGAATCGACCTCGTCGGCGGAGAACGTCATGTCCTGCGCGGCGATGGTGCCCACGAACAGGGTCTGCGAGAGACCCACCGTGGCGAACCCCGCGAGCAGCGCGATCGAAGCCCTCGTCATCGTCACCCCTTCACTCGACGCCGCCGTCGCGGCACCGGCTACTGGCTCAAACTCCATCGCGGGATCTAACTGCATGAAATTGCAGCTAAAAGCGCGTCTTTCCCGAAATCGGGGCCGACTATATCACGCGGCTTTCGACAGAATCAACGGTCCTGTCATGCATCGGCGGCATCTTCTTCCGGCTTTTCGAAGAGCGCCTCGATGAAACTCGCCGCGTCGAACTCGCGGAGGTCCTCCACGCGCTCCCCGATTCCCACGTAGCGCACCGGGATCCCGTGCTCGTCGGCGATCCCGAGGACCACGCCGCCCTTCGCGGTGCCGTCGAGCTTCGTCAGGGCGATCCCGCTCACGGACATCGCCTCCTTGAAGATCTGCGCCTGTTGAATCGCGTTCTGGCCGTTGGTCGAATCGAGGACGAGCAGCACCTCGTCGGCCGGACGCTCCAGCGCCTTCTCGACGGTCCGTCCCACTTTCTTCAGCTCATCCATGAGCGGCAGCTTCGTGTGGAGGCGCCCCGCGGTGTCGGCGAGGACGATGTCGGCGCCCTCGGCCTGCGCGCGTTTGATCGCGTCGAAGATCACGGAGCCGGGGTCGGCGTTCTCCTTGCCCTTCACGACGGGGCACCCGACGCGGCGTCCCCACACCTCGAGTTGCAGCACCGCGGCCGCCCGGAAGGTGTCCCCCGCCGCGAGCACGACCTTCTTCCCGCTTTGCGTGTAGCGGCTCGCCAGTTTGCCGATCGTCGTCGTCTTGCCGACGCCGTTCACGCCGACCACGAGGATGACGGTCGGCTTATGTCGCAGCGGGATCGCGCCGCCGCCGCTGCCGAGGATCGTGCGCGCTTCGTCGCGCAGGGCCTCCCAGACGCGGTCCTCGTCGGCGAGCTCGTTGCGCGACATGCGGTCGCGGAGCCGGTCGAGCACCTTCTGCGAGGTGCGCGGGCCGAGGTCGGCGCCGAGCAACACTTCCTCGATCTGTTCGAGCAACGCAGGATCGATCGTCTTCTTCCGCGAGAGCATCTTCGCCAGACGCGCGATGAAACCGCCACGCGTCGACGCGAGGCCCTTCTTGAGGGCGGCGACGTCATCCACGCCGGCGGGGGGGCGCGTCGTCGCGCGGAGCGGGCCCGTCTCGACGGGATCCGCCTTCGTGGGGACGCGCGGCACGGCGAGGGGCGCGGTTGGCTCGACGGACGCGGTTGGCTCGACGGGCGCGGGGCCGGCCGGCGCCGCGGCGGTCGGCGTGACCCCGGCCGGCTCGACCGTTGGGGGCGCCTCTGCCGTCTGCGTTGCCGCGGGCTTCGAGGGCTCCTCGGCCGGCAGCGCGGCCGCCTGTGGGAAAGCGTCCGTCTTCCCGGGCGACGCGGAGACCTCGACGCGTGCCGGGGCGACGACCGTGGGCTCGACCGCGGTCGGTGCCTTGACAGGAGCGGCCTTCACCGGTCGCGGCGCCGGGACCACCTCGATCCGCGGGGCTTCGTCGAGCTCCTCTGGGAGGGCATCCGGTCCCTTGCGGCGCAGGAGGAAGAAAGCGCCGAGGGCGACGGAAATAACGGCGATGACGATGATCGTGAGCATCGTGAGCGGTGACCCGTTCCCTTCGTGAGGCGCGGTGAAGCTCGCCGCGGGGCTGCCCCGCCGCGACACGCGCCCGACGGCGCACTATACGCAGGGCAGGGCGGCCCTCGTCAACGCCGCGTGTCGGAGCGGCTCGTGTCGAAGTGCAAGGCGTCGAGGACCGCGTCGCGCGCCGCTTCCGTCGCGCGGAGCTCCTCGGCGCTGGGCGGCTTGGCGGCGAAACCCGCGCGCTCGGCGCCTTCGGCGAGGGTTGCGACCGGTTCGCGCGGCAGTCTTCGGTCCTCCGCGCGTGCGCGCACCTCGCCGGGCGTCGTCGTTCCCCAGTGCCGTCCCGGGAAGAGCGCAGCCGCGACCGGTGTGAGCGCGTCGAGCGCCCGGTCGCGCGACCGCTCGAGACGCACTCGCGTCGCGCTCCACTCCCCCCGGTGCGGGACGCGGATGGCTTGCACGACGGCCTCATGGCCCGGTGCAACGATCTCGAGCGCGTAGTCGCCGGGCGCCACGCCTGCGAGCGCGAAGTGCCCGAGTGGGTCACACGGAACCGTGAGCAGGTCGGCGGCATCGGCGGAGCCGCGCAGGCGTACGTGCGCCTCCGCCACGGGGTCTCCGCCGCGCAGGGACACCACGACGCCGCCGATTCCGTCGCGATCTGCTCGGAAACGGCGGGCGCCAGCCTCGACGCCGGGCGCGGGCGGGTGCTGCGATCCGAGGGGAGCGGGGGGGACGCGGCGTCGACCTCCAACGCCGACCGCTGCGAGGATCGTGGCGGTCGCCACCAGCGTCGCGATCACCCACCCGACCGGCGTCCGGTTCGGCGCGAGCACCACGATCGCCACGCCCGGTGACGCGCTCGGCTCGCGCCACGGGGCGTCGCTCTCGAAGCGCGCGACCAACGTGGACGGGCCCTCGCGGGGCGGCGCGAGACGCGCATCGAACGAGCCATCGGCGTCCGTCAGCGTCGTCGTGACGCGCGCACGGCCCGCGAAGAGCCCGATCGCCTCTCGAGGGAGCGGGCGTCCGGCGAAGTCGACGAGGCGCCCGCGCGCGCGGATCGCGTCGCCGCGCACGGGGCGGGAGTGGCTCACCGCGAGCGACACGCGGGTGGGCGCGACGCGTACGATCGGGACCTCGGTCTGCGCTTCCGCGCGCAACGGGTCGGAATCGGTGCGTGCGACGAGGCGGCCGGCCGAGGGGGCTCCGAGCCGCGACGACGGCACACGGAACCGCGCGACGCCCTGCGCATCCGCGTCCGATGTTGCCAATCCCCGCCCCAGCTCATCCGTAAGCCGGACGCGAAGGCCACGCGTCGGCGCGTCGCTGTCGACCCGCACCTCGATCGCGTGGTCTGGCGCATCGAGCCGCAAGCGCCCCTCGTCCGGCACGGCGACCCGCAGGCGCACTTCCGCGCGCGAGGCATCGACGACACGCTCGACCTCCACCCGCTCGTGGTGCGCGTCGCCCCCGTAGGATGCGGCGAGTCGCAGCGGCCCCGGCGCGACCTCGAAGTCCGCGCCGAGCGCGCCGCCTCATCGGTTCGCACCGTGCGACGTCGCGTGGCTCCGCCCGACACGGGCTGCACGCGCAGTTCGATCGTCGCGCCCGGGAGCGGCGTCGCGAGGTCGTCCCGCAAGACACCATCGACCCGAAGCGCCCCGTGGCCCCAGCCAGCGCGGAGCTCGATGCGGCTCTCCGCGCGCACCTGCACGACGGGCTGCGCACCGGCTTCGCTCGTGCGCGCAAGCACGACGAGCCCTGCGAACACGGCAGACATGACGAGCCGGCGCACGCGTCGAGGCTGCGATCTCGTGACTCCTCGCGCAACAGCGGTTCGCGCGCGCCTCGTCGCGCGTCGGAACCTCGAGATCGCCCGGGGGCGCATTGCGCGGTCGGCCGAGGTGGGGAAATACTCAGCCGTGCCTGAGCGCGTGAACACGGCTGTCGTGCCCGCGTCGAAAGGCCCGCGTGGCGCCGGACGTCGCCCGGGCCCGGCGGGGACGCCGGCCCCGCCCGCGCAGAGAGAGGACACGCCCATGTCGGCAGGCCGCTCGAAGGATGCAGCGCTCGTCCCCCTCGAGCGCACACGGCGTTTGCGCGTGCTGCTCGGAGCGTTTGCCCTGCTGATGACCGCTGCGCTTCCGCTGCGCGCGTCGGCCGATGCGCGGGCGGACTACCTCGTGCGGTTGATGACCACGTCCGATCAATTCCGCGTGCGCGCGCAGGCCGCGCTGGCGCTCGCGCGCACCGGCACCGACGACCCCGGGGTGGGCGGGGCCCTCGTGCGCGCGCTCGGAGACGAGCACCCTGCGGTGCGCACCGCGATCGTGTCCTCGATTGCAGCAAGGGCCGAGGTCACCGCGTTGGACACCCTCCGCACACTCGCGACGCGCGACGCCGACCCGGGCGTGAAAGCCGCTGCGCGCCGGGCCGCAACGGCCCTCGAGCGCGTGGCCCGCACGAACGGCGGCGCACGCCCCGTGTCACCGCCCGCGAGCACGGCGGTGGTCACTCCGGCGCCAAGCGGACCCGCGCGCTTCTACGTCGGCGTCTCGACGCCCGCATCGACAGTCGCGATCGGCGCGACCGCGCTCGCCTCGGCGCGGACGTTCATCGTGGACAGCTTGGCTCAGGTCCCGGGCGTGCGCGTCGCGCCGTCCGAAGAGACGAACACCGCTGCGCGCCGGGTGATCCAGCGCGATCGTCTCGTCGGTTACTTCCTCGACGTGTCGGTGACGTCCCTCGAGGAGCGCCCGGGCGGCGCGCTCCGCGCCGCGGTGTCCGTCATCGTCAACACCTACCCGGGGCGCGACATGCGCTCGATCCTGCAGGGTGCAGCCACCGTCTCCGGCGCCGGCAGCGGCGACGCGGCGCGCCAACAGGCCATCGAGGCGGCGCTCACCGGCGCCCTGCGCCGCCTCCCGCAGGCGCTCGAGGCGAGCGCAGCGACGGCCCGCGCTGTGCCCTAGTGTCCGAGATGCCGCAACGAGCGGCGCAAATCTTGTCATCCCGGTCCCGGTCTTGGACAATCCCGTCCGCTCGTTCGACAGCCCTCGCGGAGACGCCGATGTCGTCAGAGACGCAATCCCTTCCCAATCCGGGCGGCCCCCCGAAGCGCCACCTGCGCAACTACCTCCTGCAGCCGCGCTTCCAGCTCAAGTACACGGGCATGGTCGTCGCGTGTCACCGCTCGTCGATCGCGAGCGTCCTCGGTTACTTCGCCTACGACTATTCCCGGGGTCAGACCGAGTCGCTCTACCATCACGATGAAATACGAGCCCGATCTCGATCCCGTCGGTGCGCAACGACTTCGGTGCGTTGGGCACGAGACGAAGACCAGTAAGGTTCTTTTTTCCATCATTGGCGGCATCGCGTCTCATCAGCCGTGACGCTCGGTCGTCACCGGCATCCTCGTCACGCACAAACTCGTCGGGCCCGCGCACAAGCTGAAGTTGCTGCTCGGTCAGGTCCGCGACGGTCATCTCAAAGTGGTGGGCAAGCTCCGCAAGGGCGACGAATTGCAGGACGTGTTCTTGGCGTTCGAGGGGATGGTCGAGGAACTTCGGCGCCGCCAGGCAGAGGAGATTGCCTCACTCGCGACCACGATCACGCGGGCGCGGGCCGCCGGTGCGCCGGAAGACGTCATCCGCGATCTCACCGAGCTCCACGATCGGATGCGCGCCGAGCTCGAGTGACCGTCTAGGCGCACCCCGCGTGCGCCGCGATCGCCTTAGCCGCTCGCTTCAGAACGCGTCTTCGTAGTACTCGAGCGCGAACTCGCCGTCTCGCGCGACGAGGGCTGCGACGTCGAGACGCGCATCCACGCCCCGCAGCCCGGAGCTCGCCAACCACATCGTTGCGGCGCGCCGTACACGCTCGCGCTTGCGACGATCGAGCGACTCCGCCGGGGCCATGAAGTCGTCGCGCCGCCGCGCGCGGACCTCGCAGAACACGATCAGCGAGCCGCGGCGCGCGACCAAATCGAGTTCGAGGCGACCCACGCGTGCGTTGCGGGCGAGGATCGTGAAGCCGTCGGCGACGAGCTTGTCCGCCACGAAGGCCTCCGCGCGCCGCCCGAGGGTTTGGCGTGCGTCGACGCCCGGAGACGGGGCTCGGGCGTCGACGGGAGAGGACTTCGCACGGGTCCGGGAGACCGGCGCTTCGGGGGTATCCGAGGCTTTCGAAGCGAACTCCGCCTTGGGGCGGGATGAGCGACCCGACTTCGGCGCGGAGCGTTCCAACAGCGGCGACCCTGGCGAGGCGTTCAGAGCTTGGGCTTGACGCAGTAGCTGCCGACGATTCCGACGCCTCCGCTCGAGAGCACCTGCTTGCACTCGAAGCCCTCGGGGCACTCGCAGAAGTCGGCGGCGCCGGCAGGGCCGTCGCAGCGGCAGGTACAGTAGACGCTGTCGTCGACTTCCGGCTGAGAAACGCAACCTTCTTCGGTGCAGCCGACGCGGGTCGGATCACCCTGGAGGTCGTTGACAATGCAGACGCGGGTCCGACATTGGACGGAACTCGTCTCCAGGTAGGCCTCGCCGCTGAGGAAACCTCCCGGGGGCACGTTCTCCGGGACGCAGGGGTCGCCGACGGCCTCGACCTGACAGCCGGTCGCGGACAAGGCCGCGAGGGCGACGGCGAGCACCGTCAGGATCTGCGCGAGGGAGCGGTTCATCGTCGTCATCTCCATGAGTGGAACGGTCGTCTCGTGGGCGGTTGGTCGCGGCCGGAGGCACATCACGATCGGCCGCAAGCTACGTCGCCGGCGGGGCGGGTGTCAAGCGTGGATGCGCCGTGCGCCGCGACGCCGGCAAGCGCTCCCGCGACGGGTCTACCGAGTCGAAAGCATCGACCCGTTTTCCCTTGACATCGCGCGATGAGCCTCTTTATCATCCGGCCCGCCCTGTTCCTAACGTCCTGAATCTTTTCGTTTTTCTGGCGCTCGGACCATCCCCGGGCGCTGGTGGCCAGCAGCACGTTCCCCCTCAGTGGAGGATTGCCGATGAGTCCGATCGCCGGAAATGTGAACGCCCCCCGCACCGCGACCGCGTCGCAGGACATCGATCCCCGGGGAACTGGCCTCCGCGCCCTCGCATCGCGCGCGCCGCGCGGGCGCGGACTCGTCGCGGCCGCATCGTTCGTCGTGCTCTCGGCCGTCGGCACCGCGTCGCACGCGAGCGCGCAGGACATGACGTTCAGCGTCGATGAGACGGGGCAACCGCCTGCGCCGCCGGCGGAGGGGCCGCCGTCCGAGGCGCTCGCGAACGCACTTCGCCTGTATCAGCAGGAGAAGTACCTCGAAGGCGCCGTGCAGTTCCAGCGCGTGGTCGAGGGGGAGACGCAGGACGCACCGGCCAACGTCCAGAAGGCGCAGTTCTTCCTGGGCAAGTGCCTTTACCACCTGCGCTACTACCAGAGCGCGCTCGCCGTTTTCGACGAGATCGGCCAGCAAGGCCAGGCGCACAACTTCTTCGGGCAGACGCTGCAGTGGCTTGCCCAACTCGCTTCGCAGCTTCCCGAGCCCGCGGGCATCGTCGAGAAGGTCGGCCGTTACGGCGTCGACCAACTCGAGCAGTTCAACAACGCCGAGAGCGCCGAACTGTACAACCAACTCCTCTATCTGATGGGTCGCTTCAAGTACTCGCAGGGCGAGTTCGACGAGGCCGTGACGCTCTTCCAGAAGGTCGACAGCCGCTCGCGTTTCCTCGTCCCGGCCCGCTTCTTCGAGGGCATCACGCACGTCCGCATGCGCCGCGCTCAGCCGGCGATCCGCTCCTTCCGCGGCATCATCGAGGCCGTCGAAGAGGGCGCCGTGGAGGGCGTCGAGGATGAGGACCGCCTCGAGGACCTCGCGTGGCTGTCGCTTGCGCGCGTCTACTACACGGCTGCCAACCGCGTGAACGCGGAAACGGGTGAGCGGCAGGTCGACGGGCGGCTCCTCGGCAACGCGGTCGAAGCGTGGAACCGCGTCCCCCAGGGCTCCGAGTACTGGCTCGACGCGCTCTTCGAGGAATCGTGGGCGTTCTTCCTGGCCGACGAGTACGCCCGCGCGCTCGGCAACGTCCACACGCTCTACTCGCCGTATTTCGACCGCGCCTACTACCCCGAGGCGCTCGTGCTCAAGGCCGTCGTGTTCTTCTCGAACTGCCAGATGCCGAACGCCGAGGCGATGATCGGCCAGTTCCACGAGCGCTTCGATCCGGTCAAGAGCGAGCTCGAGACCACGCTTGCTCAGTTCCAAGACAACAACGCGTTCTACGAGTTCCTCCAGCGCGTCCGCGGTGGTCAGGCGAACCTCAGCCCGCGTATCCGCGGCATCGTCTCGTCCGCCCTCTCAGACCGCACCGTTCTCCGGAATCTCGAATACGTCCGACTCCTCGACGAGGAGGACCAGCGTCTGACCCGCGCGCCGCAGGCCTTCTCGGGTTCGTCGCTCGGCATCCGTATCCGTCAGGACATCGCCATCGCCAAAGCCTTCGCGATCGATCAGACGGGCGACCTCGCGCGCGGCCGCTACAACCGCCTGATCGAAGAACTCCAAGACCTGCAGAACCAGGCCGACACGATCGAACTCGAGATCAACACGTACACCCGCGGTGGCCTCGAGCAGGACGCGCAGCAGCAGATGACGGAAGCTGCCCGCTCGGGCGGCGGCAACGTCGAGGTCGACGAGGAGCACCAGATGTGGCCGTTCGACGGCGAATTCTGGCGCGACGAGCTTGGCTTCTACCGCCAGCAGGTTACTTCGCAGTGCGGCCGTTGAGTCCCGCACATCGCTGATCTTCTCACTCGGCTGACCGCAGTCGGAGGGTTTTCCATGTCTCGTATGCGCCTCGTGGGGCTGGTTGTTCTCTCGATGCTCGCCGCCACCGTCCCGGTGCTCGTCGGAGCCCAGGACGGCGGGGGAGCCGCGGCGGCAACGCCTGCGGCGGCCTCGCCGAGCTTCTGCATCGGGCCGGACATCGCTCCCCGGCTCACCGCATGCCCGAGCAACGCCCCGCGCGCGACGAAGTCCGCGGGGTCGGCGCCAAGCTCGCACCTCACGACGAGCAAGCGCCGCGTCGAGGAGAAGAAGCAGGGTCCTACAGGCCCAAGCTTCGAGATTGACGCCTCGACGGCGACCGGACGCGCTGCAGAGATTCGGCAGCGGGGCGAGCAGCTCCTGCGTCGCGAGATCCAGCTCACTGAGCGGCTCGTGCGCAACACGCGCACGAACGATCCCCGTCGGCCCGACATCCTCTTGCGTCTCGCCGAGTCGTACTTCGAACTGCAGCAGACGTTGACCGCGCAGGTCCGCAGCTTCGATGACCCGATCTTCCAAGCATGCGACCGCCAGAAGAACGCGAACAACTGCCGCCAGCAGCGCCAGGCGCAGACGGCCGCCGAGGAGTCCCTCAAGGGCGCGCGCGAGGACGCGATCCGCACCTACGCCACGCTCGTGCAGGATCATCCGAACTACCGCCGCATGGATGAGGTCTTGTTCTCGCTCGGCTTCGCGCTGGAGGAGATGCGGCAGTTCGACCGCGCACGTCAGGTCTACTTCCGCCTGATCAAGGGCTTCCCGCAGTCGAAGTTCATCCCCAACGCGTATCTGTCCTTCGCCGAGTACTTCTTCGGCGAGGGCGAGATGGACAACGCCCTCCAGTTCTACCAGAAGGTTACCGAGATCCCTGCCGAGCGGAATCCCGTCTTCGGCTACGCCGTGTACAAGCAGGCGTGGGCTTATTACAACAAGGAAGACTTCCGCGCTGCGCTGCAGAAGTTCGTCGAGACGATCGAGTTCGCCGTCGCTAACCCGGACGCGCGGGACGTTGAAAACCTCGCCCGGCAGGCGCGACGCGAGTTGATCCTTCCGTATGCGCAGGTCGGCAATCCGGAGCGCGCGCTCGAGTTCTTCCGCCGCTACGCGAAGGACGAAGAGCAGGCGCAGCAGATGTTCGAGCAGCTCGGAGATTTGTATTTCGACACCGGCAAGTGGGTGAACGCGATCAGCGTCTTCCACGACCTGATGGCCACAACCCCGGCGAGCGACAAGCTCTGCTACTGGCAGGGCCGCGTCAGCAACGCAATCATCTCGTCGAAGCCGAAGCCCGAGCAGACGCGCGAGATCCAGCGCATGGTCGACCTCTACGACACCTTCACGGCGCGCGGCAATTCCCACTCTCCCGAGTCGCTCACGGCGTGTAAGCAGACGACGGCGTCGATCCTCGTCGAGCTCTCCACGGCCTGGCACCGCGAGGCGATTGGTACGGACACGCAGCCCGGCACGAACGACCGATCGACGATGGGCCTCGCGTCGCAGCTCTACAAGCTCGTCATCGACAAGTTCCCCGACATGGAGAGCATGCAGTTCCCCGAGATCGATCGGCGCGACTGGCCGACGAACTACCGGGTCTCCTACTTCTACGCCGAGCTGCTCTGGAAGATGGAGGATTGGCCGAACTGCGGGCCTGCGTTCGACCGCGTCGTCGAACTGAACCCGGGCGGTGAGTTCACCTCCGATGCCGCCTACGCCGCGGTGCTCTGTTACAACAATCTGTACCAGACGCAGTATCAGGCGAGCGAGCGCACGACACGCAGCGCTGCGGGCGCGCGAGCGGGCGCAGCACCTCGGCGTGGTCGGCGCGGGGCGCAAGCGGAAGAGCCAGAGCCCGACCCGGCCGCGCAGTACCGCCCGCGCGAGTTCTCCTCGCAAGAGCAGGGGATGACGAACGCGTTCAAGCGCTTCATCTGCTTTGTCACGGACAGCGAAGAGCTCCCTACGGTCAAGTACCGGCTCGCGCGCATCTTCTACGAGGCGAACCACTACGAGGAGGCGTCCGTTCTCTTCAGGGACATCGCTTGGAATCACCGCAGCACCGAGCTCGCGGAGTACGCCGCGAACCTCTACCTCGACTCCTTGAACGTGCTCGGGACGAACAGCGTCCCCGCCCGTCCGGCGTGCTTCGACACGCTCGAGACTGACGTCGAGGCGCTCAAGGGCATGTACTGCGACACGCAGGAGCGCCGCGAGCAGTATGGGGACCTCTGTCGCGTCGTCGGCAGCCTCCGCTGCGACATCAAGCGCAAGAAGGCCGAGGCGCTCCAGGCGAACCGTCAGTTCAAGGACGCGGCGCGCGCCTACGTCGACATCTACCGCCAGTGTCAGGCGGACGCGGCGACGAACGAGCGTCTCCCCGAGGTGCTCTACAACGCGGCGATCAACTACGAGGCGGCACGCCTCGTCGGTCGCGCCATCAAGGTCCGCAAGCTGCTCGTCGAGCGTCACCCGACGACGGAACTCGGCAAGCGCGCGCTCTACCTGCTCGGCGCGAACTATCACGCACTCGCCATCTACTCGAGCGCCGCGGATTATTACGAGCAATTCGCCAAGGCCTTCCCTGGCGAGGACGGCTCTCGCTGCACCGACGCCGACCGCGCACAAGGCACGTGTGCCAACGCGGTGGAGGCTCTGCAAAACGCCGTGTTCTTCAGGCTTGGCCTCGGCGAGACGGAGAAGGCGATTGAGGACGCGAACCTCTTCGCGCGGAATTACCGAACCGGTCGCTCCGCGCGTCCGCGTGAGGTCGCACAGGTCATGTTTTCGATCGGCACCGTCTTCGAGAACCAGCGCAACTGGGCGAAGGCCGTCGACCACTACCGCACTTGGCTCCGGACCTACGAGCGCGCGGCGCCCCCGCAACTCAGCATCCAGGCCAACATCCACATCGCGCGCGCCTACCGCGAGATGAGCAACGAGACGCTGGGGGTGCCGTTTCTCGCGGATGCCGTGCGCCTCTGGGAGCGTGGCGCGCCCGAGGCGATCGCGCGTCTCGAGATGGACGACGGCGGGAAGGCCGCCGCTCTCCTCGAGGCGAAGACGGGCGTCAGCGAGGCGCTCTTCTACCAGGCTGAGTCTCTGTACGTCGCCTACAATCGGATCCGCTTCCCGGAGTACTCCGGTCAGGGCAACCTCGATGCGGTCACCCGCTGGGCGACCGGCGATTTCAAGCGCTGGCTCGAGCGCAAGAAGGCTGCACTGGAAGCGGCTGAGGCCGCGTACAACAAGCTTGTGGCTCTCGACGTGCCCCAGTGGCTCATCGGCGCGGCATCGCGCATCGGCCAGATGTACACGGCCTTCGTCGACGCGTTCGACGACGCGCCGGTCCCGACCGAGATCGAGAACGATCCCGAGCTGTACGACATCTACGTCGGTGCTCTCAATGAGCAGCGGACGGTGTTCTACAACCTCGCGCTGCCGAAGTTCGAGTACTGCATCATCACCGCGACGCGCGTGCGGTGGTTCAATCAGTACTCGCACACCTGCGAGGAGGAGTTGAACCGGCTCAACCCGACGCAGTATCCGATGGCCGCGGAACTCCGCGGCGAGCCCGGCTATGTCCACCGTGCGGTCGCGCGGCCGGGCGTCGTCGAGCTCGGTCAGACGGCCGAGGAGGCCGAGGCGGGCGATTCGGAGGCGACGGGCGGCGCAGCAGCATCGGGTGCCGCGGGCGGCAGTGCGACGGGCGACGGGGGGAACTGATGGGCAAGGCACTCGCGAGGTCTTCGATGATGAACATCGGCAGCGCACGCTTCCTCGGGTTGTCCGCCATCGTCGCCGCCCTCACGGGCTGCGGCGGCGCCGCGGTGTCATCGACGTCAGGAGGCGGTTCGACCGCAGCGCCTCCGGATGCACCGCGCACCTCCACTGGCGAGGCAGTGAGTGCAGAAGCCCAGAACTACTGGCGTGATGGCCTCGCGGCCTTCGCTCAGCACGAGGGCAGTGGCTGGAACGAGGATGCTTGTGCGGCGGTCGCCGAGCGCTTCGACGACGCTGCCGAGGCGCAGGGCGGACGCTTCCCCGAGGCCCTCTATATGTCCGGACTCACGCACGCGAAGTGCAATGACCGGACGAAGGCACTCGAGCTGTACAACCGCGCGCTCGCGGTGAACAACAAGTTCTGCAAAGCGCGCGTGATGATTGGCCTCGATCAGACCTCGCAAAACCAGGACGCGGCGGCGATGCAGACGTTCGCCCGCGCCATCGCGGATGACGCGCAATGCACCGAGGGGTACGTCAACCTCGCGGCGCTGCAACGCTCGAGCGGACAGCCTGCGCTGGTGCGTGACGCGCTCAACAACCTGCGTCGTGCGCTCGCGATCGACGCGCAGTACCTGCCCGCGTTCAACGAGATGGCGCTCCTCTACATCCAGGAGTCCGACCGCAACCCGAGCGAGGCCGCGCAGCGTCTCGATCTCGCCGCCGTCGTCTGCCGTCAGGCCCAGCAGATCAACCGCGATTACGGACCGATCTACAACACGTGGGGCCTCATCTACGTCAAGAAGAACAACATCATCGAAGCGGTGCGGATGTTCGAGCGCGCCGCCAACCTCGACGCCCGCAACTTCGAGGCCTGGATGAACTTCGGAACGATGGTCATCGGTTTCCGCGGCTACGAGGACGCCAAGCGCGCCTTCGAGCGGGCCGTCGAGCTGGACCCGCGCAGCTATGACGCGCACCTCGGGCTCGGGGCAGCGCTGCGCGGCCTCAACCAGTTCGACGCGTCCGTGGCTGAGTACAACAAGGCGAAAGAGGTCGACGGGACGCGCCCTGAGGCGTTCTTCAACCTCGCGTTGATCAGCCACAACTACCGCGGCGGTTCGGAGGAGGTCCTCAACGAGGCCAAGACGCAGTACGAGGCCTTCGTCGCCAAGGCGGGGAGCAACACGCGCTTTGCTGAGGCCGTCACCGATGTCACACGGCGCTGCAACCTCGAGCGCGCGCGCCGTGGTCGCCGTCGTTCGACCTCGCAGTGCCGCCCTGGTTTCCTTCAGCAGATCGAGATCGTCGCTAGCACGCGCGCGGAGATGGCGGAACTGCAAAGGGTTCAGCAGGAGATGCAGCAGCGCATGGCGGCGCAGCAGGGCGCGGCCGGTGCGTCGCCCGCACCCGCGCCGGAAGGAGCGCCGCCGGCTCCCGCTGCGCCCGCCACGCCCTGATGCCAGCTGCGCGCCCCGGTTGACCGGCGGCGTGCGGCACGGTTAGAGTCCGCAGGCTCGGCAGAGCCGAACGCAGGAGGCCCCCGTCATGAAGAAGTTCACGCTGTTCTCGGTTCTGGCAGCCCTGACCCTCCTCACCACCGCAGGCGCGAGCGCTCAGGATGCGCCGGCAGGCGGCGGTGGCGGCGAAACGACCTACGACTTCGAGGACGACCTCGTCACCGGTGACCTCGTGCGTCCCGACGGTGAACTCCTCAACGTGCGTCGCCGCGGCCAGCGCAACTCGCTCATCCGCATCCGGGAGCACTTCATTCCGGAGATGCTCAAGTCGGTGGAGAATCTGTAGGGAAGTCGCTCGCTCGTCGGGGTCGACTTGAATTCGTGCGTTCCCCGGGAACTCCCGTGGGAGTAGGATGTCAGAGAGTGCGCAGGAGGCGGTCCGGTAAGCGGGCTCCTGCCACGCCGAACGTACCTCGCACCGGGCGCCGGGGGGATGATGTTCGGATCGTGATCGAGGGTGCAAGCCGGTGGAGCGGAGCGCGCGAGGCGTGCTCGGGTATCCCCGACGGAGGCAGACGGTGACCACGAAGATTCCGATGACCTTCAAGATCTTCCAGGGCGAAGATCTGATCCGCACCGAGCGATTGGTGCAGGACATCATCAAGGTTGGGAAGCTGCCTTCCAGCCACCTGCGCATCGACGACGAAAACGTGTCGCGCATGCACGCCGTGATCGAGGTGACCGGCGCCGACGAGATCTTCATCATCGATCTCGGCTCGTCGTCAGGAACGCTCGTCAACGGGAAGAAGGTCAACAAGACGCGCCTCCAGACGGGCGACGAGGTCACGCTCGGCGGGACCCGCGTCATCGTGGAAATCGAAGCCGCGGTGGAGTCGAGTGAGGCGGCGGGTTCAGCTCCAGAGAAGCTGGCAGCCGCGCCGCTCGCCAACCCGTTTGCTGCGCCGGCCGCTGCTCCGCTCGCGAATCCGTTTGCTGCGCCGCCGTCTGGCCTCTCCAATCCGTTCGCGGCCCCGGCTGCCCCGGTGCCCGTCGCGGCCGTGGCAGCGGCGTCGGGTGAGATTCGGTACGGCATCGCAGCGAGCGGTCCGGCGGTCGCGTCGGGCGATGTCGAGACCGACGCGCAGGCGGTCGAGGTCGTCGTGATGTGGGGCGACTCGAGCGTCCTGCACGTCGCGCACCTGTCGCCGCCGCGTGATTTCGTCGTTGGCGAGCAGGCGGAGGGGAAGGGGTCGCCAGACACCGATTACCTCATCGGGAGCGAACTCCTCGGGACCGCGCGACTTCCGGTCGTGGTGCAGTCGGGGGGCGGGGTCGCTGTCGTCATCCCGGCCGGCGCGACGGGCGACGTGACCGTCGGCGGCCAGAGCATGTCGTTCGCGGACATGGCGGCGCAGGGTCGTCTCCAGCCGTGCGGGCGGCTCGCGGGCGCCCAGCAGTACGCGCTGCCTGCGGGTGCGACGGCGAAGGTCCAGTACAAGGGCCTGACGTTCCTCGTGAAGCCGGTTCAGGCGGGCAAGGTCGTCGGGAAGAGCGGCTCTGGGATCGACTGGAAGTCCTACATCTGGACGGGTCTGTCGGTCGCCGTGCACGGTGCTTTCCTGCTGCTGATGTACTTCATGCCGCCGAGCAGCTCGTCGCTCAGCCTCGAACTGCTCACGGCCGATTCTCGGTACGCCAAGTATCTGATCGAGCCGCCTGAGACGCAGGAAGAGGAGCAGCCGGAGTGGCTGCAAGAGGAGAACAAGAACCAGGACGAGGGCGGCAAGGGCAAGCGTCACAAGGGTGACGAGGGCCAGATGGGCAAGAACGACGCCAAGAAAACGAAGAATCGTTACGGCATCGAGGGGCCCGCGGACAACCAAGACCCGCACATGGCGCGCGAGGCCGCTCGTGAGCAGGCCCGCACCGCCGGTATTCTCGGTGTGCTTCGCGCGTCGACCGGTGCGTGGAACTCGCCGACCTCTCCGTTCGGCCGTGATTCTGCGCTCGGCAACGACGCCATGAGCGCGCTTGGGGCGCTCATGGGTGACCAGATCGGCGAGAACTTTGGCTTCGGTGGCCTGGGTCTCCGTGGTACGGGTCGCGGCGGTGGCGGCACGGGCGAAGGCACCATCGGCCTCGGCAACCTAGGCACGATTGGTCACGGCGGCGGCGGCGGCGAGGGCAATGGTTATGGCCGCGGCGCCGGTGGCTTCTCGGGCCGCAGTGCGCGGGTGCCTCGCATCCGTACCGGCAACGCGGACGTGCGCGGGTCGCTCTCCAAGGAAGTCATCCGCCGCGTCATCCAGCGCCACATCAACGAGGTGCGCTTCTGTTACGAGCAGCAACTCAACCAGCGTCCCGACCTCGAGGGCCGCGTGAGCGTGCAGTTCGTCATCTCGCCGACCGGCGCCGTTCAGATGGCTGCGGTGTCGCAGTCGGACATGGGCTCGCCGCCGGTCGAGACGTGCATCGCCGGTGCCGTCCAGCGCTGGTCGTTCCCGGCTCCCGAGGGCGGTGGCATCGTCGTCGTCAACTACCCGTTCGTTCTCCAGGCGACGGGGGGCGAGGGAGGCTGACCGTCCCAGGCGGGGCTTCGTCACGAGGTCCATGGGGACTCTACGTGATGCAGGCTCGGTTCGCGTGAGGCGGTCGGTCCGCGCGTCGGTCGAACGAGCAGGCTGAGAAGGTGGAGCGGGCGTCCCGAACACGGGGCGCCCGTTTCGTTTGGTGCGCATGGGCGCGACCTCGGAGGTGAAAGTCCTCTCGAAAGCAGGTCATCGCAGTCGAAGCGAATCGCAACTGCGGAAGAGCGATCGACCGCGGGAAGGAAGCGAGGAGCGGAGCCGCGGGCCGATGAGCAAGAACCCGATGTGAGGCGACGCCGAGTGGGGCGAGCGGGCAAGCAACCGCGAAGCTCCGATGACCAAGACTCAGGCGGCGTAAATCGGGCGGCCGTGCGGGGAAGGGTCGTGTTCTTACCCGGGGAGATCTCCCCTCGTGCCTGAAAGGGCGACGCGCAGCGAGGCGCGGAGCGAGGAGTCAGCCGAGGCCGTAGTAGTCGGCGGCGACGCTTGCGAAGGACCGAGCGGAGAGGAGAGCGAAACGAGCGTGCGTCTCGGAGGCAAAGAGCCGCCGATGTCGAGGCAACTCGAGCTCCCGCTGCGGGGTTGGGGTGAAGCCCCGAGAGCTGAGCGGAGCGCGGAAGCGCCGACGGCGACGCATGAAGACGAACGCTCGGGAACGAGCGGCTTGATGGAGCTGGTATGCGAACGCCAGAACCTCTTGGCGGCGTTGAAGCGAGTGAGGAAGAACAAGGGCAGCGCCGGCATCGACGGGATGACGGTGGATGAACTGCCGGAGCACCTGAAGACGCACTGGCTCGGGCTTCGTGAGCAACTGCTCACGGGCACGTACCAGCCGTCGATGGTGAGACGGCATTCGATCCCGAAGAGCGGCGGTGGGCTGCGCGAGCTTGGTATTCCGACCGTCGTCGATCGGTTCATTCAGCAAGCGATCCTGCAGGTGTTGGGTCCCCGATTCGACGCGAGCTTCTCGCAGCACAGCTACGGCTTTCGGCCCGGATGCAGCGCCCACGACGCGGTCGTGCAAGCGCAGCGGTACGTGAACGAGGGTCGGCGCATCGTGGTGGACGTGGACTTGGTGAAGTTCTTCGACCGCGTGAACCACGACGTGCTGACGGGCGGGCTCGCGAACACGCGCCGACGGGGGAAGAACTCCGCCATGCGGATCCATGTCGCCTTCCCCATCCGCTACTTCGACGGGCTGGGCATCCCTCGGCTCGCCGCGTAACCTCGATGCCTCGAACCGCCGGATTCGGACCCGCTTGTCCGGTGGTGTGGCAGGGGTCCTGAGGGATCGCCTCGGGCCCCTATGCCGATGATTCCGAGGGTTGTCCCGACAGCGATGCACGGGTCGGCGCAGGCGTCGTCCGCGCGGGCGTTGCCGCCGTCGGCTGGGGCGCGTCGGTGCAGGGACCCGCCGATCGCAGGAGCGCTCTGCTGGCTTGGCGGGCAGGCGCGCCGCACGTGGTGCTGGAATGGCGATGGCGAAAGTGGTGTTGCAGTCGACGGTGGGGGCTGTGGGGCCGGGACACCCGCTTGCTCCTCGTTTGCCCGGCCATCGTCCGTGGCGTCGACGGCCCGGCGCTTCAGCGGACGCGGTCGAGCGCGGCGGCGAGCCAACGGCCGCGCACGGCGGTCCGCGCGAGGGTGAGGGACTGCGTCAGCAGCAACACCGCGAGACTCGGCAGCGAGCCGCCCGTGTCGAGCAGCCCGCCAAGCGTTTGGGCGGCGATCCCAAGGCCGCTGCCGAGCGCGAGCCAGAGCACGTAGGCGCCGAGCGCGTCGCGTTGGAGGCAGGCGACCGCGCCGCGGAGGAGGGCCGGCAAGGGGTGCCCGCCGCGCGCGAGCGAGGCCCGCGCGAGGTCATGCCAGAGCGCCCACAGCCCCGCGAGGAGCAGCGCGGGGGTGCATCCGGCGAGCATGGCGAGATCGTGGGATCGGTCGCTGGGCGTTGCATCGACCAGGTGCCCCGCGAGCGCCGGTCCCGCGACGAGGGCGAGGAGTGCGAGCAGGAGCAGCGGTGAGAGCGCGAGGGTGATCGCGAAGGCCGGCAGGTAGTGGCGCGCGCCCTGTGCGAGGGCGTCGCGGAGCGGCCGGCGCCGGAGCAGCGCGGCGAGCCAGGTCATCTGGAGCAGCGGTCCGAGGGCGAGCGCAAGCAGCAGCGCGGCGAACGCGACATCGAGGAACACGCGTCCACTCGACCCAAGTGCCGCGAGCGCCTCCATGCGCCAGAGGCCGCCGGGCGCGGCGAGGGCTGACGTCCCCGCGGGGAGGCCGCGCACGGCGCGTTCGACGGCGCGTGCGAGGGGCCACGCCGGCGCGATGGCGAGCAGCGCTTGCACGAGGTAGACGGCGAACGTCGCCGACGCCGCGCCGCGCAGTCGCTCGCGCGGGCGAATCACGCGCCGACCGCCGTGACGAGAAGTTGAAGCGCGGCGAGGACGCGCGCGAAGAGGCCGGTGCGCGCGCGGGACTGGATTGAGAGCGCGCCGTCGAGGGCGTCGCCGTCGAGGAGGTTGTGCCGGTCGGGATCGAGCTGGGCGGCCGTGTAGGGCTCGCTCGCGGTGAAGCTGGCGCGGAGGCGGGGGGCGCCGGGCGGCCACGCGATGCGCCGCGTGCGGCCGCTCGCGGCGCGCAGCGCGATCGTCAACGGCAGCGCGAGGGCACCGCCGCGCTCGGCGAGTACCTCTGTGACGTACTTGCCCGGGCCGTCCGCGCGGCTGTCGAGCCGGACGAGGTGGGCCTCCGCGGTCTCGCCGCGCAGGAGCGCTGGCTCGAGGATGCGGGCCGAGAAGCCGGCGCCGAACACGCCGTCGAAACTCGCGAAGAGGTCTGCGGGCGTCGGATGGCGGAAGCGCTGCGCGCGCGCGTAGTGGCCGATCGCGCGGTCGAAGCGGGCAGCGCCGAAGGTACGACGCGTCGTCTCGAGCACGAGCGCGGTCCGCAGGTAGACCGAGCGGCCGTAGGTTTCGTCGTCGAAGGCGTAGGCGGGCTGGCCCGGCGCCGGCGTGGGGCGGCCGCGCAACGCGAGCAACCGCTGCAACTCGAACGCGTCGAGCGTGAGCCCGGGGAGCGCGACGGCCGATCGCCCAGCTCCGAAGACATCCGTGAGCAGGCGCGTCGTCGCCCACTGGGTGAGGCCCTCGTCGAGCATCGGCCATTGGACCTCGTGCGAGGCGACGAGGCCGTAGAACCATTCGTGGGCGAGCTCGTGCGCGGTGACGTCCTCGGGGAAGGGCGTGCGCACGCCCGGCACGTCGAACCAGGGCCCGCCGGACACGATGAGGGTCGGGTACTCCATCCCGGCTGCGCCCTCGGCGCCGCGCGGCGGCAGCACGACGGTGAGCGTCGGGTACGGGTAGGGGCCAAACGCTCGCCCGAAGCGCGTCAGCCCCTCGCGCACGATCCGAGCGTGGCGCGGGAGGACGGCCTCGTGGCCCGGCGGGTGGAGGAAGCGCACCGTGACGCCCTCGTGCCGCAGCGTGTGCTCGACGAAGTGCGGCCAGGCGACCCACGCGACGTCGTGCACGCGATCGGCGTGGAAGCGGCGCTCGGTCAGCGAACCTTTGGATATCTCTGACGTTTTCGCGCCGGTCGCGCCGACGACCCAGCCGCGCGGTGTGCGGAGCGTGAGGTCGTAGGTCGCGAAGTCGGCGTAGAACTCGCCCATCCCGTGGTAGGGGAAGCTCGCCCAGCGACCGTCGGGCTCGTGGCGCGCGAGCTTGGGAAACCACTGCGCGATCATGTGGAAATCGCGGGCGTGGCCCGTGCGCGCGAAGACGGGCGGGAGGCGCGCGCGGAAGGTGACGAGCAGGTCGAGCGCGTCTCCGGGGGCGATGGGCGCGGGGAGCGGCACACGCAGCTGCGTGGCGTCGCCGCGGACGAGCGCGCGCTGGGCGCCGCCGAGGAGGTCGACGCCGCCGCTCGTGCGGAGCGAGTGGATGTCGATCCCGCCGCGTCCAGGGCTGCGCACGCCACGGAGTTGTCCGCGCGACTCGCGCATGAACACGGTGTCGTCGCTCGCGAACGCGTTGAGATAAAGGTGGAACCAGAGGTCGGAGGCGGGGGTGGCCGACTCGTTCACCCAGTGGAGGCGGAGCGTGCCGTCCACGGCGTGCGCGCCGGGATCGAGGGTGGCCTCGATCGCGTAGCGGGTCGGGCAAGGTGAGGGCGGCGCGACGACGACCGCGTCGTGGCTGCGCGCCTCCTGCGCATGTGCCGCGGGGCCTGCGGTGAGCGCGGACATCGCGGCGACCAGCAGCGGGGCCGACCATCGGCGCGGGGACGGACGACGCACGCGCGCATCTTGCCACGCGCGCTCCGCGCACCCGCGTAGAATCCCGAGCGATGCCGGCTTCGATGGCTCCGCTCGAGATCGCCCTGCCGACGCGCCGCGCGACGCGCCGACTCGGCGCCGCGCTCGGCGCCGCGCTCGCGCCGGGGGATCTCGTCGTGCTCGAAGGCGGGCTCGGCGCGGGCAAGACCTTCCTCGTGCGCGCCGTCGCGAGGGCGCTCGGCGTCCCCGCCGAGGTCCCGGTCACGTCGCCGACCTTCGCGCTCGTTCACGAGCTGCCGGCGCGCGTGCCGCTGGTGCATTCGGACCTCTACCGGCTCGTCTCGGCGGACGAGCTCGTGGAGTTGGGGCTCGTCGAGCGGGTCGGGCACGATGCCGTCGTGTTGATCGAGTGGGGCGAGCGCTTCCTCCCGAGCCTCGGGCGGGATGGACTCCTCGTGCGCCTCGAGGTCGACGCGCTCGCGGGGCGGCGCGCGACGATCGCGCCGATTGGTCCGCGCGGGGCGGCGCTCATCGAGGCGCTCGCGGGCGCGGTCACGGTCACGGCGGCGACGCATCCCCCGCGTGGCGTGCGCCGGCACGTGTGACGTGAGCGCCACGGTGCTTGCGGTGCCGCCTGCGCTCTGGTAACGCCGCCGTCGCCATGCCGCGCCGCGACGACCTCCGGAAGATCCTCATCCTTGGCTCGGGCCCGATCGTCATCGGACAGGCCGCGGAGTTCGACTACTCGGGCACGCAGGGCGCCAAGGCGCTGAAGGAGGAGGGCTACGAGGTCGTCCTCGTGAACTCCAACCCGGCGACCGATCATGACGGACCCGGAGTTCGCGGACCGCACCTACATCGAGCCGCTCGTCCCCGAGGTCATCGAGGCGATCATCGCGCGCGAGAAGCCCGACGCGCTCCTCCCCACCCTCGGCGGTCAAACGGCGCTCAACCTCGCGCTCGCCCTCGCGAAGAGCGGCGCGCTCGAGCGGCACGGCGTCGAGCTCCTCGGCGCGAGCGTCGAGGCCATCCGCAAGGCCGAGGACCGCGAGCTCTTCAAGGCCGCGATGGAGAAGATCGGGCTCTCGTGCGCGAAGGCGCGCGTCGCGCGGACGTTCGAGGAGGCGGACGCCGCGGCCGCCGAGGTCGGCTTCCCCGTGATCCTGCGGCCGTCCTTCACGCTCGGCGGCTCGGGGGGCGGCGTCGCCTACAACAAGCAGGAGTTCGACGTCGCGATCCGCTGGGCCTTCCAGCAGAGCCCCACGCACGAGTGCCTGATCGAAGAGAGCGTCATCGGCTGGAAGGAGTTCGAGCTCGAGGTCATCCGCGACCGAGCCGACAATTTCAGCGTCATCTGCACGATCGAGAACTTCGATCCGATGGGCGTGCACACGGGCGACTCCATCACCGTCGCGCCTGCGATGACGCTCACCGACAAGCGAGTACCAGCGCCTCCGTGACGCGGCGCGCGACGGTCATCACGCGAGATCGGCGTCGAGACGGGCGGCTCGAACATCCAGTTCGCGGTGAACCCGAACGACGGTCGCATCTTCGTGATCGAGATGAACCCGCGCGTCTCGCGCTCGTCGGCGCTCGCGTCGAAGGCGACGGGCTATCCGATCGCGAAGATCGCCGCGAAGCTCGCCGTCGGTTACACGGCTCGACGAGCTGCGCAACGACATCACGGGGACGAGCGCGGCCTTCGAGCCGAGCATCGACTACGTCGTCGTCAAGTGGCCGCGCTTCACCTTCGAGAAGTTCGAGGGCGCCGACCCGCGCCTCACGACGCAGATGAAGTCGGTCGGCGAGGCGATGTCGATCGGACGCACGTTCAAGGAGGCCGTCGAGAAGGCCGCGCGCAGCCTCGAGATCGGGCGCGAGGGGCTCGTCACGCTGCGCGAGAAGGTCGACTACCGCGCGCTCGCCGCCCAGCTGCGCGCGCTGCGCGACGGTGGCGCGCCGTTCACGCGGATCCCTCGTCTCGCGGACGGCGTGCCGCCCGCGGACGACGCGGAGCTGCGGGAGGCGATCCTCGAGGTCGTGCAGACGCCGATCGCCGACCGGATGTGGCACATCGTCGACGGCCTGCGCGTCGGGCTCACCGTCGCGCAGCTGCACGCCGCGACCCACATCGACCCGTGGTTCCTCGAGCAACTCCGTCAACTCGTCGAGGAGGAGCGCGCGCTCGCGGCCGAGGTCGCGGAGCACGGCGCGAACCGTCCGGAGAGCCTGCGTCGCGCGAAGACGCTCGGGCTCTCGGACGCGCGCATCGCCGGCGCGACGGGGCGCGAGGTAGCCGACGTCCGCGCCGAGCGCCTCGCGGCCGGCATCCGCCCGACCTTCGCGCGCGTCGACTCCTGCGCCGCGGAGTTCGAGGCCAAGACGCCGTACCTCTACTCGACCTGGGGCGATCGCTGCGAGGCGCAGCCCTCCGATCGCCAGAAGGTGATGATCCTCGGCGGCGGACCGAACCGCATCGGGCAGGGCATCGAGTTCGACTACTGCTGCGTGCACGCCGCGTTCGCGCTCCGCGAGCTCGGGCTCGAGACCGTGATGGTGAACTGCAACCCCGAGACCGTGTCGACCGACTACGACACCTCGGATCGCCTCTACTTCGAGCCGCTCACGTTCGAGGACGTGATGGCGATCGTCGAGGTCGAGAAGCCGATGGGCGTCATCGTGCAGTTCGGCGGGCAGACCCCGCTGAAGCTCGCGATGGCCCTCGCCCGGGCGGGTGTGCCCATCCTCGGCACGAGCGCAGAGGCGATCGACCGCGCGGAGGACCGCGAGAAGTTCGACGCGCTGCCTGCAGACGCTCGGGCTGCGTCGGCCGCGCGGCGGCGATCGCGCGCGGTGTCGGTGAGGCCTTCGAGATCGCCGAGCGCATCGGCTACCCGGTGGTCGTGCGGCCGAGCTACGTGCTCGGCGGTCGCGCGATGGAGGTCGTGCACTCGCGCACGGATCTCGCGCGCTACATGACGCAGGCGTTCGAGGCCGTGGAAGACGCGGAGTCGCGCACCATCCTCGTCGATGAGTTTCTGCGCGACGCGATCGAGGTCGACGTCGATTGCGTCGCCGACGGCAAGACGGTCGTCATCGGCGGCGTGATGCAGCACATCGAAGAGGCCGGCATCCACAGCGGCGACTCGTCGAGCGTGCTGCCGGCGCATGCGCTCCCGCCCGAGGTGCAGGGCTCGATCCGCGCCGCGACGCGCGCGCTCGCGCTCGAGCTCGGCGTCATCGGCCTGATGAACGTGCAGTACGCGGTGCGCGGCAGCGCGGTGTACGTGATCGAGGTGAACCCGCGCGCGTCACGGACGGTGCCCTTCGTGTCGAAGGCCATCGGCGTTCCGCTCGCGAAGGTCGCCGCGAAGGCGATGGCCGGCCGCTCGCTGGTCGAACAGGGCTTCACGCGCGAGATCCTCACGCGGCACGTCGCGGTGAAGGAGTCGGTGTTCCCCTTCGCGAAGTTCCCCGGCGTCGACACGATCCTCGGCCCCGAGATGCGCTCGACGGGCGAGGTGATGGGCATCGCGTCGGGCTTCCAGCAGGCGTTCTTGAAGGCGCAGCTCGCCGGCGGCGCGCGTCTCCCCGACGCGGGCCTCGTGTTCGTGAGCGTGCGCGACGACGACAAGTCCGCGGCGTGCGAGATCGCGCTGCGCCTCACGGAGCTTGGCTTCGCGATCTGCGCCACGAGCGGGACGGCCGCGGCGCTGCGGCGCGCGGGCGTCGTCGTCGAGGTCGCGCTCAAGGTCACCGAGGGGCGGCCGAACATCGTCGACCGCATCCGCAACGGTGAG
Source organism: Polyangiales bacterium (assembly GCA_964202905.1). Classification (GTDB taxonomy): domain Bacteria; phylum Myxococcota_A; class Polyangia; order Polyangiales; family JADJQN01; genus CAIUAC01. The sequence goes on along the minus strand of CAXNJO010000004.1, from coordinate 459,008 downwards.
GTCGCGATGGTCGTGAACTCGTCCTCCGGCGCGCAGTCGATCCGCGACAGCTTCTCGCTGCGCCGTCAGACGCTGGTCTCGGGCGTGCCCTACTTCACGACGATCGCGGCGGCGGCCGCGGCGGTCGGCGCGATCGAGTCCCGCCGCGAGAGCCCGCTCGAGCTGCTCTCGCTGCAGGAGTACCACAGCGCCGTGCTCAGCCAGCAGCCGGGCGCGCGGCGCTAGCGCCGCGTCGAGCGTGGGGAGCGAGCGGATGAGCGCGGTGCGCGGGACGTTCGTTGCCCGGTGCGCGGGCGGCCCGAACCCGGTGCCCCGTGCGCGTCGCGGCCGGTGGTCCCCCGGAGCCGCCGCCCGCGTCGCGCTCGTGCTCGGCGCAGCGCTCGCGTCGTTCGCCGCGGGGACGCGGCGCGCCTCGACGCAGCCGCGTAGCGCGTCCACGCACCAGCGCGTGCTCTACGTGCCGGCCCCCGCGGGCGGGCCCTCGCAGCGTGTCCTCGTGACCTGGCCGCGCCGGGCGGGCGGGGCGCTGCCGACGCGGGAGCGCTGGCCGATCCTCGTGGCGTTGCACGGCGCGCGGGAGGCCGCGCTGCCTCCGAGCCGCGGCTGCCTCGCGTGGAGCGTCGACTACGGGCTCGACGCGGCGATTGGCGCGCTCAGGCGCGGGGCGCTCACGACCGCGAATTTCGGTGGGCTCGTCACGCCGTCGCGCCTCGGCGTCGTGAACGCGGCGCTGCGGGAGCGCCCCTTTCACGGGCTCTTCGTCGTCACGCCGTACACGCCGCCGCTCCGCGGCGTCGGCTCGGAGCAGGCGCGCGCGTGGGGGGCGTGGCTCGCGGGGCCGCTCCTCGAGGCCGTGCGTGCGGCGTTCCCCGCGGCGCGTGGGCGCGAGGGAGCCGGCATCGACGGCGTGTCGCTCGGCGGTCGGCTCGCGCTCGAGGCCGGGCTCGCGCACCCCGAGGCGTTCGGTGCCGTCGGTGCGCTGCAACCCGCGATCGACGAGCTCGTGCTCACGGCGCTCGTGGACGCGGCGGCCGCGCGACCTGCGTCGCTCCCGCAGCGGCTCCGCGTCGTGAGCAGCGACGGGGACACGGGACTCGCCGCCGCGCGCGCCTTCTCGGCGGCGCTGCGCGAGCGTCGCGCCGCACACGAGTTGCTCGTCGCGTCGGGCACGCACGGCTACGCGTTCAACCGAGGGCCGGGCGCGCTCGAGATGTTGCTCTTCCACGACGCCGCGCTTGCCGCGGAGCCCGTGGGGCCCGCGCCTCCGCGTTGACGCGCGACAGCCTTGCCCGGGATCGCGGTGAGGTGTACCAAGCGGGACCATGGACAAAGTGCCGATGACGCCGAAAGGCCACGCGCAGCTGAAAGAAGAGTTGCGTCACCTCAAGGACGTCGAGCGCCCGAAGGTGTCGGCCGAGATCGGCGTCGCGCGCGAGCACGGCGACCTCCGCGAGAACGCCGAGTACCACGCCGCGAAGGACAAGCAGGGCCTCATCGAGGCGCGGATCAACGACATCGAGGACAAACTCGCGCGGGCCGAGGTCATCGACGTGTCGACGCTGGGCGGCACCAAGGTCAAGTTCGGGGCCTTCGTGAAGCTCGAGGAGGCGTCGAGCGGCAAGCTGATCGAGTACCGCATCGTCGGCCCGGAGGAGGCGAACCTCGAGCAGGGATCGATCTCGGTGACGTCGCCGATGGCGCGCGCGATGATCGGCCGCGAGGTCGGCGACGAGGTGCAGGTCCGCGCGCCCGGTGGCGTGAAGGTCTACGAGGTGCTCGAGGTCCGCTGGTCCTGACCGCGACGGCGCGGGGTCGGGGAGCTCCATGAGCGCGGATCCCGCCGAGATCGTGCGGACGCTCGGGCGGATCGTGGTCGATCCCGCGAGCGTGCCGAGTGGTGAGCTGGACGCGTGCGTCCGCGGGATCCTCGCGATCGCCGGGGACGACGCGGGGTTGGTCGCCGCGGCCGAGCGGCTGGCGAAGGCGCGCACGGCCGACGCGCTGCGCGTCGCGGCCGCCGCCGCGCAGCGCGGCGTGTCGCAAGCGTACGCGGGGCGTGAGGCGCGGGGCGGCTCGCGCGCTGCGCCGGAGGGCACGCCGGCGCTGGCGACGTCGCCCGGTGGGGCCACGCCGCGCGACGAGGGCGCCGGGCCGGGCCAACGGCGCGCGCGGTCCTCGCACGACACACGTCGTGACGCGGCGCGTCAACGGCGTCAGGCCCAGGCACTGGCGGACGACGAGGCGGGCAGGCTCGAGGCGCTCGACCGGCCAGTCGAGTCGGTGCCCGGGATCGGACCGCGTGCGGGGGACGCGCTGCGGCGGCGTGGGATCGACACCGTGGGGGAGCTCGCGCTGCTCCTGCCGCGCCGCTACGACGACGAGCGGCGCACGACGCCCTTCGGCGAGCTCGCGCCCGGGACGCGGCAGGTCGTCGTCGGGCTCGTCGCCGCGGCGCGGTCGGGGGGCGGGCGGCGTCGCTTCGTCGAGGTCACGTTCGAGCCCACGGAGGAGGAGCGCGGCGGCCGCGTGGGCATGCTGCGCTGCATCTGGTTCCAGGCGGGCTTCGGGCTCGCGCAGCGCTTTCCGCGCGGGGCACGCTTCCGGCTCGCGGGGCTGGTGGACGAGTTCCGCGGCGTGCTCTCGATGTCGCATCCGGACGCCGCGCGCCTCGATGGCGAGCAGGACGCCGCCGTCGGCGTGGCACCGCGCTACCCGGAGCTGCCGGGCGTCCCGGCGCGCCTCGTGGCGCGGTCGGCGCGTGCCGCGGTGGAGCGGCTCGAGGGGACGTACCCGGAGGCGGTGCCCGCGGCGGTGCGCGACGCCGAGGGGTTGCCGTCGCTCGTCGGTGCCTTGCGCGCGCTCCACGATCCGCCCGCCGATCTCGACGACGCCGCGCTCGCCGCGTGGAACGAGGGCCGCACCCGCTTTCACGCACGCCTCGCCTACGAGGAGTTCTTCTTGCTCGAGCTGGCGCTGCACACACGTCGCGCGGAGGAGGCCGGCCTGCACGCCGAGGCGCTCGTCCCCGCGGCGGCGCCGCTCGCGCGCGCGCGCGCCGCGCTGCCGTTCACGCTCACCGACGCGCAGGAGCGCGCCCTCGCCGAGATCGGCGCCGACCTCGGTCGCGACGCGCCGATGCGCCGCCTGCTGCAGGGCGACGTCGGCTGCGGCAAGACCGCCGTCGCGATGCTCGCGTGCGCGCACGCGGTCGCGTCGGGCGCGCAGGCCGTGATGATGGCGCCGACGGAAGTCCTCGCCGAGCAGCACTTCCGCTCGCTCGAGCCGCTCGCGCGGGCGCTCGGGCTGCGGATGGCGCTCGTCGTCGGCGGGGCGCGGGCGTCCCACAAGCGCAGCGTGCGCAAGGCCCTCGCGGAGGGGACCATCGACGTCGCGGTCGGCACGCACGCCCTGCTCGTCGAGGGCGTGGTCTTCCGCCGTCTGCGGCTCGTCGTCGTCGACGAGCAACACCGCTTCGGCGTCTCGCAGCGCCTCCGCCTCGTCGAGAAGAGCGGCGGCGCGCAGGCCCGCCCGGTGCTCCCGCACCTGCTCGTCATGACGGCGACCCCCATCCCGCGCACGCTCGCGCTCGCGCTCTACGGCGACCTCGACGTCAGCGCGATCGACGCGCTGCCCCCCGGGCGCCGCCCGTCCGTCACGCGCGCCTACCCCGAGGCGCGTCGCGAGGACGCGTACGTGCAGCTCACGCGCGCCCTCGACGCGGGCGGGCAGGCCTTCGTCGTCTGTCCGCTCGTCGAGGAGTCCGAGGAGGTCGACCTCCGCGACGCGACCGGCACATACGAAGAGCTCCGCGTGCGCTTCGCGGCGCAGGGCGTCGAGCTCCTCCACGGGCGGCTCCCCGCCGAGCAGAAGCAGCGCGCGATGGAGCGCTTCGCCCGCGGCGAGGTGCGCGTGCTCGTGTCGACGACCGTCGTGGAGGTCGGCGTCGACGTGCCGCGCGCGAACGTGATCCTCATCGAGCACGCGGAGCGCTTCGGGCTTGCGCAGCTGCACCAGCTCCGCGGGCGCGTCGGTCGGGGCGGGCAGGCGAGCGCGTGCCTGCTCGTGCACCGGGCGAGCGGGGACGACGCCGTCGCGCGGCTGCGTGTGCTCTGCGAAACGAACGACGGATTCCGCATCGCCGAGGAAGACCTGCGCATCCGCGGCCCGGGCGAGCTGTTCGGGCGCAAGCAGTCGGGGCTGCCGGGCTTCCGATTCGGCGATCTGCGCCGCGATCTCGCGCTGCTCGAGCGGGCACGCACGTCCGCGCGGCAGATGCTCGCGGCGGACCCGGCGCTCACGGATCCCGCGAACGAAGGGGCGCGCCGTGCGCTCGCGCGGCTCGCCGCGTCGCCGCGGTCGGTGGTGCGCGAAGAGGCCGGGTGAGCGACGCGCCGCGCGTCGACTGCGCGCCGTGTGGCCCCGCGTTCAGCCGTGCGGTCGCGCGGTCGGGGCTCGCGGCGGCCGCGCTCGCGCTCGGCGAGGTGGGGCTCGCGGCGCTGCGTGCAGCCGAGCGCGATCCGGCGCACGCGGCGCGGCTGGCCTCGGCGGCGGTCGGGAGTCGGCGCCAGTCGCGACGCTCTGCAGCGCGATCGGACCTCGCGCTGCGCGCGGTCGCGCGCGGGCCGCCGCGCTGATGGAAGCGCCGGCGGCGGCTCGCGGCCGTCGTCTTCGTCACGGCGGCGCCCGCGCTCGACGTCCTCTTCTGGCGGCTGACGAGCGGCCGCCGCGTGCACGCGCTGCCCGGGCGCGCGGCGCTCGTCGCGCTCGTCGCCGCGCTCGTCGCGGGCGTCGTGGCCGCGCTCGCTGTGCGCTGGGTGCGCGCGCGCCGGGCAGCGTCGCGGGGGGCGCGGGGCGTTGCGACGCTCGCGCTGCTCGGCGTCGCGTTGGCCTCCGCGCTGGCGGATCAGCGCGTATTCCCGAGGAGTTACGAGGCGTTCCACGTCGCTCTCGCGGTGGTCGCGGTGGTCGCGGCGACCGTCGCGGCCGACCTCGTGCCGCTCGCGTCGCGCCCGTCGAACCGCTGGGCGCGGGCGGCGTTCGGCGTCGTCGTGCTCGGGGTGCTCTGCGCGGCGCCTGCGCTCTGGGCGCTCCGCCTCGACGCGAGTGCGCGCTACGCGGCCGAGCAGTTCGCGCCGCTGACGGGCAAGGCCGTCGCCGCGCTCCGTCGCGCGACGCCCCGACCGCTCCCCGCGCGTTCGTCGCGGGGCCCGACGCCGCCGCCCGTCGCGGCGGGATCGCAGGGCCCCGCCGCCGCGCATGCGCTCGCGCTCGGTGACCGGAGCGTGCTGCTCATCACCGTCGATGCGCTCCGCGCGGACGCGCTCGCCGCGTACGGCGGTGCCGGGCGCACGCCGGCGCTCGACGCCCTCGCGCGGGAGAGTGTCGTGTTCCGCCGCGCGTACACGCCGACGCCGCACACCTCGCACGCGCTCGGGAGCCTCTTCACGGGCACATACCTGCGCGCGGTGCTCGCGCTGCGGCCGGACGGCGCTGCGCGCCCGACGATCGCCTCCTTGCTGGGCGCCGCCGGCGTGCGCACGGCCGCGTTCTTCCCGCCGGCCGTCTTCTTCGTGGACGCCGAGCCGCTCGCGCCGCTGCGCGCGTCGGGCTTCGGGTTCGCGCAGCGCGAGGTCGGGTGGGCGAGCGCCGAGGCGCGCGCGCAGCAGGTCGAGGCGTGGCTCGCGGGCACCCCGGACGACGCGCCGCTCTTCGTGTGGGCGCACCTCTTCGAGCCGCACGAGCCGTACGAGCCGCCGCCGGCCTTCGCGCGCGGTGAGTCGGAGCGCGCGCGATACGAGGGCGAGGTGGCCGCCGCGGACGCGGGGGTCGGCGCGCTGGTGCGGGCGTTCCGGGCACGGCGGCCGCGCGGCACGGTCATCGTCACGGCCGATCACGGCGAGGAGTTCGGCGAGCACGGCGCGCGCTTCCACGGGACGAGCCTCTACGACGAGCAGGCGCGCGTGCCGCTGCTCTGGTCGTCACCCGGCGCCGTGCGACCCGCGGTCGTCGATGCGCCGGTCGAGCTCGTCGATCTCGCGCCCACGATCCTCGCCGCGTTGGGGGTTCCGCCCGATGTCCGCATGCGCGGGGACGACCTCGGCGCGCTGCTCCTCGGCGCCGCGTCGGCTGCGCCGCGCTTCGCCTTCGCCTCGCTAGGCGAGGAGTGGATGGTCACCGACGGGCGGCTCAAGGCGATCTGCGCAGAGCAAGAGGACGCGTGTCGCCTTTACGATCTCGCGACCGATCCGGGCGAGCGGCGCGACGTGGCGGGCGCGCGCGACGCGGAACTCACGGCGCTGCGCGACGCGCTCGGCGGGCTGCTCGCGTCGATCCCGCGCGTCGAGGCGATGGACGACGTGCGTGCGCCGCTCGCCCGCGCGCGGCTCGGCGATCGCAGCGCAGCGCCGGCCCTGCTCGCGCTGCTCGGCGCGGACGACGCCGGGCTTCGCGCCGAGGCCGCCGCCGCGCTCGGCGCGCTCCGCGCTGCGCCCGCGTTGCCGACGCTTCGCCGTCTGCGCGCTGCGGATCCTGATGCGTCGGTGCGCGCCGAGGCGTCGCTCGCGGCGTTCCTGCTCGGCGAGCCGGACGCGCGCGCTGCGCTCGTGTCGATCGTCGCGGACGCGTGCGCGCAGGGAGGCGCAGCGTGCGGCGCGGCGGGCGTCGAGCGGGCGCGGCGCGCTGCGCTCGCGCTCGCGGTGGCGGGGGACGCGGCGGGCGCGTCGGTGCTCGAGGCGCTCGCGCGCGACGCTGCAGCGCCGAGCGATGCCCGGGGCGCCGCCGTGCGTGCGCTCGGACGGCTCGGCGTGCGCACGGCGCGGGGCGCGCTCGAGGCGCTGCTCGCCGATCTCGTGCTGCGGACGGACGCGGCCGACGCGCTCGGTCTGCTCGGGGAGCGCGCCGCCGGGGACGCGCTCGTCGCAGCGCTCCGCGTCGAGCGCTACCCGGGGGCGCGTGTCGCCGAGGCACGCGCGCTCATGCGCCTCCGCGACCGACGCGCGCCGGCGCTCCTCGTCGCGGCGCTCGGCGCCGCAGAGCCGCTCCCGGGCGGCGTCGGGCTGCTCGTCGAGTCGGGCGCGCTGCGCCGCGCGAGCAGGCGGGGCGCCGACCTGCGTCGCGCGGCCGGCGTGCGTCTCGGCGCGCTGGCGGTGCGCAGGCGGAGAGGCGTCTCCGGCGGGGCCCGCGGAGGCCGGTTGCGTGCCCGGCGACGGGGCGCGGCTCGCGCTCCCGTCGGGCGGTGCGCCACCGAGCCCGTCGCGCCTCGTGGTCCGCGTCGTCGCGACGGGGCAGGGCGACGCGCCCGCGCTCGCGATCGACGGTCTCGACCCCGCGCGGCCGCTCGCGCCCGGCCCGCAGGAGCTGGCGTTCGAGCTGCCTGAGACCGGTCTCCCGTCGCCGCTCGCGGTGCGCGTCGACGGCGAGGTCCGTGTGGTCGCGATCGCCGTGGTGCCGCGCGCGTCGGCGCCTTGATCGCGTGGCACCGCGCTCGTGCGGGTCCCCAGCAGCGCTCGCGACAAGGGGCTACGCGTCGCGCGACGGGGCGGCGGTCGTCTCGCTGCCCGCGGGCGCGGCGTCGGGCATCGCCGCCAGGGTCTCGGGGAGGGGCAGCGCGCCCCGCCGATAGGCCTCGCAGAGCGCGAGCGCGACCTCCGCGGGCACGCCGAGGTAGGCCTCGTCGTAGCGGACCTCGGGCTCGTTGCGCCGCGCGAGCAGCAGGTGGCGCGCCCCGTGGTGCCCCTGGAGCAGCGACCAGGCGCTCTTCGTCTCCACGGAGAGCCGCGCGACCGCGCGCCAGGCGACGCGCACGACGCCGGCACGCGTCCGCATGAGCGCCTCGGCCGGCGTGAGCACGAGCGCCAGCCCGCGGCGCGGCCGGATCTCGCGTCGCACCAGCCACATCCAGAGCGCGGGGACCAGCGCGAGACACGCGCCGATGGCGACGGGCGCCAGTGGGCCGATGAGCGCGAGCGTGCCCGCCGGCAGCCGCGCGAAGCCGACGAGCACCGCGACGCCGAGCAACACCGAGGCGTACGGCCCGCGCACGAGCCAGCCGCGCCCGTGCCGGATCACCGCCACACCCTCCGGCCGCGCGCCCGCTGCGACCTCGTCGTAGAGCTTGCTCGCGAGCCGCACGGGCTCCGGTCGGTCGGCATCGGAGCCGGGCACCGCGCCCCGCCAGCGCATCAGCCGCTCGGCGAGCACGCCCGGCGTCGCGTCGAAGATCGGCGGCAGCGCCACGTGCGTGCGCCCCGACTCCGGCGCCGTCACGACGTAGACCTCGCTCGTCCGCCGCCCGGCCCGCGCGCGCCAGTCGCCGCGCTCGACCACGCCGACGATCCACGCCTTCGGCAGCGGCACATCCCCGCTCCGCGTGCGGAGCAGGAGCCCCTCGGGGGCGATCACGAGGGCGTGGCGCCGCGCGTCGAGCAGCAGCCGCACGCGCCGGAAGAGCCCCACGAAGAGCAGGGCGGTGCGCACGCTGAGCCCGAGCGCGAGCAGGCGCAGCAGCAGCAGGAGCGGGTCGATCGCGGCCTCGGTGACCTGCTCGCGGAACACCGTCGCGGCCCAGATGCTGGCGGCGAGCATCGCCTGACCGAGCGCGCCGAGCAGCGCTGCGTCGACGAGCGGCGGGCTCTCGCCGCGGAGTACGTCGACGTCCTCGCCGGGGGCTGCGCGCCCTGCGAGCACGGCCTCGGCCGCCACGATCCAGTGCTCGCCGGGCGCCGGCGCGCCTCCGCGTGATTCCGCGCTCATCGCCGCGCCCCGCACGCGCACGCCGCCTCGACCTGCGCGCGCGTCTGTGTCGCACGGGACTGCGCGCGGTCGCAGCGCGTGTCGATGTCGGCGTCGTCGGTGCTCTCCGCGACGCGGCACGCGTTGTCGGCGCCGAAACGTGCCTCTTCCGCGGCCTCGCAGCGCGACGAACAGCCTGCGCCGGGGTCCGCGGCGCGCGCCGCGCCCCGGGCGAGCCTGGCCTCGGCGGACTGGAGCGCGCGGAGGTCCGCGTGCACCGCGGGCGGTGGGAGGGCGCTCGTGCCCCCGCACGACGCGCCGACGAGCGCGGCGGCCGACGCGAAAAAGACAGCGAAAACATGGGGGGAACGGCCGTTCACGGGGCTGGATGTGCCACGGCGGCGGTTTGGGATCGACAAAAAGCCTCCCGTTCGGTACCGCTAGGGGCTGTATGCCGCTCGTGCAGCACGCCCGACGCGAGATCCACCTGAAGATCGTCTATTACGGTCCCGGGCTCGGCGGCAAGACCACCAACCTCGAGCAGATCCACGCGCGGACTCGCCCCGAGCAACGCGGGCGCCTCATCTCGCTCAACAACGAGGCCGAGCGCACGCTCTTCTTCGATCTGCTCCCCGTCGAGCTCGGCAAGTACCGGGGCTACGACCTGCGCCTGCACCTGTGCACGGTGCCGGGGCAGATCGCCTACGACCGCACGCGCCGTCTCGTGCTGCGTCACGTCGACGGGATCGTGTTCGTCGTCGACAGCCAGGAGGCCCGCCTCGACGCCAACCTCGAGAGCATCCGCAACCTCGAGACGAACCTGATGATGCAGGGCGACGACCCCGACCTGCTTCCCCTCGTCGTCCAATACAACAAGCGCGATCTGCCCGGGGCGATGGCGACGAGCGAGCTCCGCGCGCTGCTCGCCGTCGAGACCGACGTGCCCGAGTTCGAGGCGCAGGCCGTCGCGGGGATCGGCGTCTTCGAGACGCTCAAGGCCATCGTGAAGAGCTGCCTCGCGCTGATCGGTGATCCGACGGAGCTGCAGGAGGGGCGCTCCCCGTCGGTGCTGCCCGGGCGACGTGCCTCCATGTTCCCTGGCGGCGCACCGCCCGGCGCGTCGCGCGAGCCGTCTCCCGGTGCGTCGCCGCCCCCCATGCTCGTCCCGCGCCCCTCGCGCGTGCCGAGCTTTTCGGAGGATCCCGGCTCGCCCCCCCGCGACGACGAGTGATCGCGGCCGCGGCATTCCGCGGCGCGGTGATCAGGACGCGGGCACGCAGACGAGTCCGTCGACGGTCGCGCGGCACGCGTAGCCCGCGCGACACTCGCCGTCGTCGGCGCACTCGCGCAGACAGCGCGGGCCGGGATGCGCGGGATGGTCGGGGTCGGCGCAGATGCCCTCGAGGCACGCGCCATCCGGCTCGCAGGGGCCGCTGCAATAGCCCCCGGGCCACGGCAGGCAGGTCGCGCCGGGGATCGACCCGCAGTCGTCCGGCGCGCTGCACGGGTCGCCCGCCGTCGGCGCGCGCGCGGCCTGGGCCGCATCCGCGCGGGGGATGCGTTGCGCCGCGGCGGGGCCCCGGAAGAGGCCGATGATCTCGGGGTCGCAGCCCGAAGCGAACAACGCGAGCAGGGAGATGAAGCGCAACGAGCGAGCGTGACGCGGACGTGTCGTGGGTGAACGGTGATTCATCGGTGGGCCTCCTCGGGCGCGCGTTATCGACAGCGCGCGCGCGGACGTGCTCTCCTCGCAGGCACACCATGCCCACCATCCCTCGCGTTTCGATGCGGATCGTCGATGCCACCGTCCTCATCCTCGCGGCCGCGCTCTTCGGCGCGTGTGGCGGCAGCCCCGGACCGCGTGGCGGTCTGTCCGACGCGGGCCCGCTCGACGCGGGGCCGGACGACGCGGGCGACATCGACGGCAACGTGACGCCGCCGCTCGATGCGGGAGACGTCGACGGCAACGTGCCGCCGCTCGATGCGGGCATCGACGCCGGCGCGGTCGACGCGGGCATCGATGCGGGGGCGCCCGATGGCGGCGCCGGCGGGTCCGTCGCGTCGCCGCCCGCTGAGGTCGTGCGTACGGGCACCGCGGGACTCCTCCTCCGCGGGATCGTGCTGACGCCGACGGGCGTGCTCGACCCGGGCGAGGTGCTCGTCGTCGGCAACGCGATCACGTGCGTTGCGGCCGATTGCAGCGCGACGCCGGGCGCCGCGGCGGCGACGGTGATCGACACGCACGGCATCCTCTCGCCGGGCCTCATCGATTCGCACAACCACCTCGCCTACGACTTCCTCGGCGAGTGGATCCCGCCGATGCCCTACATCGATCGCTACACGTGGGCGAACGACCCGAGCTACGAAGACTTCATCCGCCCCTACGCCGACATGCGCAGCGCGGGCGCCGTCTACTGCCCGTGCGCGAAGTGGGGCGAGCTGCGCGCGATCGTGCACGGCACGACGACCGTACTCGGCGGCTCGGCGCAGCAAGGCTGCGTCAACGCCTTCGTACGCAACCCCGACCACTACGATGGCATTGGCAACGAGCAGCTCGCGACCAACATCGCAGACCCGGGCGACATCACCGACGCGCAGGCCGCGACGTACGTCAGCCGCTTCACGGCGACCTCGCCGCTCTCGCGCCTCGCGGTGCACATGGCCGAAGGCACCGATCCGACGCTCGCGAGCGAGTTCGACTCGTTCGCGGGGCGCGACCCGCGCACGAACCGGCACAACGGCACGTCGCTGCTCTCGGGCACTGGCTACGTCGGCACGGCGGTGCTCATCCACTCGGTGCCGCTCTCGATGGCGCAGCTCATGGAGGCCGCCGACACGCAGTCGAAGATGGTGTGGTCCCCATCGTCGAACATGGTGCTCTACGGCGGCACCGGCGGACATCGGCGACGTGGCTCGCGCTCGGCCTCACGGTCGGCCTCGGCCCGGATTGGACGCTCTCCGGCGAGGACGACATGCTCGGCGAACTGCGCTTCGCCCGCGACTACGCGCGCACCGTCGGGGTGGCCGCGGTCACGTCGCAGCGCCTCTGGGAGATGGCGACGCTCGACGGCGCCGACGTCGTCGGGCTCGAGCCGACGATCGGTCGGCTCGCGGTCGGCGCGCGCGCCGACATCACCGTGATCGGGCGCACCGGCGGCGATCCGTACGACGCCGTGATCGACGCGGATGCGCGCGACGTGCGCCTCACGATGATCGACGGCAAGGCGTACTACGGCGACGTCGCCCTCGAGGCCGCGACGGCCGTCAACACGAGCTGCGAGGACTTCGACGCGTGCGGCAATTCGAAGTTCCTCTGCGTGCAGAACGTCCCCGCGACGCAGACGGGCACCGTGAACCGCACGAGCGAGACGCTCGACGACGTGCGCATGCAGCTGCTCACGCTGCTCTCGGGCTACGGGCGCAGCGATCTGCTGCCGCTCGCGTCCGAGTGCGCGCCCTGACGCCGTGACCGACGCGTACGCAGCGCGTGGTCGTCGCGCCGGGCATCGAGGCGCTGCCGCTGCGCACGCCGACGCTGCCGCCAGCGACGCACACGCAGGCGTATCTCGTCGGTCGCGGGGAGTTCGTGCTCGTCGAGCCGGCTTCCCCCTACGAGGACGAGCTCGCGCGCGCGGTCGCGTGGGTCGAGGCGCGGCTCGCACGCGGCGAGCGTCTGCGTGCGATCCTCGCCACGCACCACCACCCCGATCACATCGGCGGCGCGACGGCGCTCGCCGAGCGGCTCGGCGCGCCGCTCTGGGCGCACGCGGCGACGGCCGAGCGGCTCGCGGGGCGCGTGTCGTTCGCGCGGCACCTCGACGATGGCGACCTGCTCGTGCTCGACGGCGATCCGCCGCTGCGCCTGCGCGCCGTGCACACGCCCGGCCACGCGCCCGGGCATCTGTGCTTTCTCGACGAAGACTCGCGCGCGCTGCTCGCCGGCGACATGGTCGCGAGCGAGGGCACGATCCTCGTCGAGACGACGGACGGCGACATGGCGCAGTACCTCGACTCGCTCGGTCGCCTCGATGCGCTCGGCGCGAGCGTGCTGCTGCCCGCGCACGGCGGCCCGATTGCGGATGCGCACGCGAAGCTGACCGGCTACGTCGCGCACCGCCTCGCGCGCGAGGCGAAGGTGCTTGCGGCCCTGCGCGCGCGCGGTCCGTGTCGACGGTCGAGGGGCTCGTGCCGGAGGCGTACGCCGACGCACCGCAGTCCGTGTGGCCGCTCGCCGTGCTCTCCGCGGAGGCGCACCTCGTGAAGCTCGCGCGGGAGGGGCACGCAGAGCGAGTCGAGGCCGGCTGGCGCGGTAGGCCTGCGCGCTGAATTCCACGGGGGGGACGCGCGCCGTTCCGTGACCCTCGCCGTGCGGCGGCTCGTCGCGCCGCTACGTCGTTTTCACGTGAGCGTGCCCTGCAGGTTACGAGGGAGACGGGCGCGGGGCGTCCGGCTGCGCCGACGTCGACGAGTGCGCGCTTGGCACGGACGACTGCGGCGCCGCGCTCGCGAGCTGCCGCAACACGGTCGGCGGCTTCGCGTGCACGTGCCCCGCGGGCTTCGTCGGGCCCGGCCGCGGCGTCGGCGGTTGTCGGCTCGACGACCCGGCGCTCAGCGGGCTCGAGGCGGGCCTCGACGCGACACTCGGCCCGGTGTTCGCAGCGGGGACGACGGCCTACACCCTCGCGCTGCCGCGGGGTAGGGCGTCGGTCACGCTCGTGCCGCGCGTCGCCTATCCCGATCGCGCCACCATCTCGGTCGATGGTGTCGTCGTCCCGTCCGGTGCACCGGCCGTCGTCACGCTCGACGGTTTCGCACCGCGCGTCGTGCCGGTCGTCGTGACGACGGAGACGGGCGCGACGCGCACGTACGCGCTCGCTGCGCGTCGCACGAGCCTCTACGCGAAGGCCTCGAATACCGGTTTCCGCGACGCCTTCGGGTACTCCGTCGCGCTCTCCGCGGACGGCAACGTGCTCGCGGTCGGCGCCATCGGCGAGGCCTCCGAGGCGACGGGGGTGGGTGGCAACCAGAACAGCGACGCGGCGCTCGAGGCGGGCGCCGTCTACGTCTTCCGCCGGAGTGCGTCGGGGTCGTGGGCGCAGGAGGCCTACGTGAAGGCGTCCAATGCGGGTCAGGGGGACCGCTTCGGGGCCACCGTCGCGCTGTCCGCGGATGGTTCGGCGCTCGCGGTCGGCGCGTACTTCGAGACCTTCAGCACGGGAGCCGTCGTACGTGTTCCGATTCGCACCGGCGGCGCGTGGGCGCAGGAGGCCTTCGTGAGGGCGTCCAACACGGAGCGCAACGACAATTTCGGCGTCTCCGTCTCGCTCTCGGCGGACGGATCGCAGCCCGCCGTGGGGGCCTACGTCGAGGACTCGTCGGCCACGGGCGTCGGCGGCGACGAAGCGAGCAACGCCGCCTCCCGATCGGGGGCCGTCTACGTCTTCCGGCGCGGCGCGATGGGCTGGTCCCAGGAGGCGTACGTGAAGACGCTCGACGCCTCGTTCCTCGACGGTCTCGGCCACGCGCTCGCGCTCTCGGCGGACGGGAGCCCGCTCGCCGTCGGTGCGCCCGGCGACTCGCCGTCCGCGACCGACGTCGGCGGCGACGAGACCGACGATTCGGAGCTCCGCGCCGGCGCGGTCCATCTCTTCTGATGCGGTACGCAGCCGATCGCGCAGACGGCCAACCGGCTGGCTGTCTCAAAACCGCTCGCGAGCGGGGCGCACGCACGGACGACACCCACGGCGCATGCAGCCGTCGCCCCGACGACACCGCAAGGTCCTTGATGCATCACGGAGAAGTCCCCACGAAATCGAGCTCGCGTTCGCTCCGGCGCGCGGCGTGCGTCGCGCTCCTGTTCGCAGCGCTCGCGGCCTGCGGGGACGCCGACGTGCCGCCGCCCGCGTCCATCGACGCCGGGAGCCTCGATGCGTCGCGCGATGCGGGCGTCGACGATGCGGGGCGCGACGCGGCCATGGTCGACATGAGCGCGTGCGCGGACGACGACGGAGACGGCTTCGCGAGCACGGCGTGCGGCGGCACGGATTGCGACGATGCGAACGCCGCGCGTCACCCCGGCGCTGCGGAGATCTGCGACGACGAAGACTGCGACGACACGCGCCGCGACGTGAACCCCGGCGCGACCGAGGTCTGCAACGCGGGTCGCGACGACGACTGCGACGGGCTCGCCGATGCCGACGACGGAGCGTGCGTCCCCTGCGGCGCGGGCTACGCGGGCTTCGACGGGAGCTGCGTGGACGTGGACGAGTGCGCGATGCCGGGTTTCTGCGGGACGGGCTCCGCCGGCTGCATCAACCTCCCGGGCAGCTTCGCGTGCGCGTGCGCGCCCGGGTTCGTGCCCGCGAGCGCCGAGGGCGGGCTCTGCGCGAACGTCGACGAGTGTGCGGTCGAGGCCAATCCGTGTGGCCCGGGCGTCTGCACGGACAACGCCGGTTCCTACCTCTGCGCGTGTCCGCTCGGCTTCCGGCTCGTGAGCGCGCCCACGATCACCTGCGTCGGCATCGACGAGTGCGCGCGCGACACCGACGACTGCGACGCCGATCCGGCGGCCTGCCGCAACGCGGTCGGCACCTTTGCGTGGACGTGCCCCACGGGCTTCACGGGGAGCGGGCGCGGCCCTGCGGGTTGCCGCTCCGACGACGCCTCGCTGAGCGCGCTCACGGCGAGCGCGGGCACGTCGTTCGGCCCGGCCTTCGCGCCGGGGACGACGACCTACACGCTCGCCGTCCCGCCCGGCGCAGCGCCGGTCACCCTCACGCCGCGCGTCGCGTCGCCCGTGCGTACCGCCATCGCAGTCGATGGTGTCGCGGTTGCGTCGGGCTCGCCCGCGACCGTGGCCATCACGGGCTTCGCGCCCCGCGTCGTGTCCGTCGTCGTCACGGCCGAGAGCGGTGCGGCGCAGCAACCTCTGCGTGAAGGCCTCGACCACCGGCACGGACGACCGCTTCGGCGAGGTGATCGCGCTCTCCGCCGATGGTTCGACGCTCGCGGTCGGTGCGTTCGGGGAGGATGCGCCCACGACCGATCCACTCCTCTCGCCGTCCGGCGCGGGCGCCGTCCACGTGTTCCGGCGCGGCGTCACGGGCTGGGCGCACGAGGCCCGATTCCAGGCCAATCAGGTCGAGGACGGCGACCGCTTCGGCGCGGCGCTCGACCTGTCGTCGGACGGTGAGACGCTCGCCGTCGGCGCTCCGTTCGAAAATTCGGCGGCGATCGGCGTCGGCGGCGATGACGCGAGCAACGCGGCGACGCTCGCCGGCGCCGTGTACGTGTTCCATCACGGCGGTGGCGCGTGGACGCAGCAGGCCTGCGAAGGCTTCGAATACAGCTGCGTACGACCGATTCGGCAGCGCCGTGGCGCTCTCCGGCGACGGCACGACGCTCGTCGTCGGCGCGCACCGCGAAGCGTCCAACGCCACCGGGATCGGCGGGCTGCAAACGAACAACAGCGCAAACGGCGCCGGCGCGGCGTACGTGTTCCGGCGTGACGCGGCCGGCTGGTCGCAGCAGGCCTACGTGAAGGGCTCCAACACCAGCGATGGTCGCGCGGGGTTCGGCGGCGCGGTCGCGCTCTCCGCAGACGCGGAGACGCTCGTCGCCGGGGCCTCCTACGAGCGCTCCGCCGCGACGGGCCTCGGCGGCGACGAGACCGACCGCTCGCTCTCCACGGCGGGTGCGGTTTGCCTCTTCTGATGCGGCGCGAACGCGACATCGCCGACAGCCAGCCGGCCGGCCGTTTCCGGGCCGTTCACGCCGGACCGTCCTCCAGAGCCCTTCCGCGCCGCGGTCCTGCGAGGGCGTCGTGGGCGGCTGAAATATCAACGTCCTTGTCATGTCATGGAGGGCCTTTCATGCGCCGTCGCTCCGCTCGACCCGATGCTCCTCGACGGGCGCCTGCGTGGACGTCGACGAGCGCGCGGCCGCCACCAACCCGTGTGGCCCGGGCACCTGTCGCGACAACGCCGGCTCGTATCTCTGCGCCTGCCCGGCGGGCTTCCGCGCCGTGAGCGCTCCGGCGATCACCTGTGTCGACGTCGACGAGTGCCGGGGGCGGCTCGACGACTGCGACACGACGCCGGAGGCCGGCGAGTCCTCGTCGACGTCGGGGCTCGGCGCTGCGCAGACGCCGGGCACGGCCTACGGGGCCGGCGCGGCATACCTGTTCTCGCGGACCACGCTGGGGGTCTGGTCGCAGACGGTGTTCATCAAGGCGCCGAACGCCGCATCGGGCGACAACTTCGGGCACTCCATCGCGCTGTCGGACGATGGCGCCACGCTCGCGGTCGGCGCACCGAACGAGGGCTCGGCCGCCACGGGAATCGATGGCGACCCTCGCAACGACGAGGCCCCGCTCGCGGGTGCCGTCTACTCCTATCGACGGAGCGCGACCGGCGTCTGGTCTGAGGAGGCCTACGTGAAGGCCTCGAACACCGACGAGGGCGACACCTTCGGTGACTCCGTCGCGCTCTCCAGCGATGGCCGGACGCTCGCCGTCGGCGCTCTGGGCGAGCGCTCCGTCGCGCGCGGGGTCGGCGTCGACGACACCGACAACGGCAGCGTCAGCGCGGGCGCGGTGTACGTGTATCCGATCGGGCTGGGGGCGATGCGCGGCGTGTCGCTCCCGCCTCTTGACGCGCCCGGGCGCACGGCCCTGAATGGCGGCCCATGCACATCGACGCGTCCCCGTCGCTCGCTGCCGACACCGCCGCTTCGCGCGCCTCGCTCGACGCTGCGGCCCCGCTCATCGCCGACGGCGAGATCCGCGGGACGAGCCCCGCGGACGGCTCGCCGCTCACGCCCGTCGCCGTCACGCCTGTCGCCGAGGTGCGCCCAACCGTCGCGCGCTGCCGCGAGGCGCAGCGGGTGCACGCGGCGCGCAGCGTCGAGACGCGCGCGGCGCTCCTGCGGCGGTTCGCGGAGGCGCTGCTCCGGCGCGGCGAGGAGACCGTCGCGGTCTTGCAACACGAGTGCGGGAAGCTCGAGGCCGAAGCGCGGCTCGTCGAGGTGCTGCCGACGGCCGATCTCGCGGCGTTCTGGTGCGAAGAGGGCCCCGCGCTGCTCGCCCCGCACGAGCCGGAGCTCGACGCGATCTCCTACCCGGGCAAGCGCGCCACCGTCGAGCGTGCGCCGCGCGGTGTGGTCGCGCTGATCACGCCGTGGAACTTCCCCGTCGCGATCCCGCTGCGCACGATCTTCCCGGCGCTGCTCGCGGGCGACGGCGTCGTCCTCAAGCCGAGTGAGTACGCGCCGCGTTCGGGTGCGCTGATCGCGGAGGCCGCGCGCGAGGTCTACGGCGATGATCTCGTCGCGCTCGTGCAGGGCGGCGGTGACGTCGGCGCGGCGCTCGTCGCGGCGGGGGTCGATGCCGTCGTCTTCACGGGCTCGGTGCCGACGGGGCGCAAGGTGGCGCACGCGG
Source organism: Polyangiales bacterium (assembly GCA_964202905.1). Classification (GTDB taxonomy): domain Bacteria; phylum Myxococcota_A; class Polyangia; order Polyangiales; family JADJQN01; genus CAIUAC01. Next base: position 440,842 of record CAXNJO010000004.1, on the reverse strand, counting down.
CGGCCGACGCGCTCGTGCCCGTCTCGCTGGAGCTCGGCGGCAAGGACGCGGCCATCGTGCTCGACGATGCGGACCTCGAGCGCACCGCGGCGGGCCTCGTGTGGGGCGCCTTCGCGAACGCGGGCCAGAACTGCGCGGCGATCGAGCGCGTCTACGTGACGCCCGGCATCGCGGCGCGGCTCGAGGCGCGCGTGGTGGCGCTCACGCAGGCGCTCGTGCTCGGGCGCGACGTCGGCCCGATGACGACGCCCGCGCAGCTCGCGCTGGTCGAGCGACACGTTGATGCGGCCGTTGCCGCGGGGGCGCGCGCGCTCACGGGCGGGGCGCGCGACCCGCGTCCGGGGCTCTGGTATCCGCCGACCGTGCTCGTCGACGTGCCCCTCGACGCCGAGGTGCTCACGGCCGAGACGTTCGGTCCCGTGCTGCCGCTCGTGCGCGTCGACGACGCCGAGGCCGCACTCGCGGCGGCCAATGCCTCGCCGTTCGGCCTCACCGGCAGCGTGTGGACGCGCGACCTCGAGCGCGGCGAGCACCTCGCGCGGCAGCTCCGAACGGGCGTCGCGATGGTGAACAACCATTCATTTTCGGGCGCGATCCCGTCGCTCCCGTGGACGGGTGTCGGCGAGAGCGGCTACGGCGTCACCAACAGCGCGCACGCGCTCGACCTGTTGACGCGGCCACGCGCGATCCTCGTCGATGCGTCGCGCGCGAAGCGCGAGCTCTGGTGGCATCCGTACACGCCTGCCCTCGCGACGGTGGCGCGCGCGCTCACGACGTTGCGCAGCGCAGCCGCGATCGGCGCGAAGTTCCGCGCGGTCGGCGCGTTGCTCGGCGGATTTCTGAAGCGGTGGAAGGTTTGAGCCGCCCCGCGGGTTGTGATAGGCCGCCCGACTCTCATGCGTGATCTCCGATGCGCCCGCTGAAGCCCCTCGCCGTGCTCACCCTCGCGCTCTCGCTCTCCGGCGCCGCGTGCTCGGGCGGCGGCTCCACCGTGCCCGCTGCGGAGCCCGACGTCGACGCACCGCGTCCCGCGTCGTCCCGCCCGGCGCCGCCTTCGCTGCCGCGCGGGCAGGTCGTGCTCGAGCCGCCGGGGCGCGAGCCGGTGACCTTCGAGGTCGAGGTCGCCAACGAAGACCGCACACGCCAGCGCGGCCTGATGTTCCGGCGTCAGATGGCGGAGAACGCCGGGATGCTCTTCCTCTTCGACGCGCAGGAGCATCTGTCTTTCTGGATGCACAACACCTATCTGCCGCTCGACATGGTGTTCATCACGTCGGCGATGCGCGTACTCGGCGTCGTCGAGAACGCCGAGCCGCAGACGGATGACCCGCGCGAGGTCGAGGGTGATTCGCATTACGTTCTCGAGTTGAACGCGGGCACCGCCCGGCGTCACGGCATCGGTCCCGGAGTGTTCGTTCGCTTCGTCGGTGTCCCGCGCGAGGCCGAGCCGCGGGGAGGGAGTCGCAGTGAATAGCCATTCAGTTTCGGACACGCGGTCGCTACGCCGCGCGCGGCGCAACGTCGCCACGCTGGCGCTTGTCGCTGCGCTCGCGGGGGGCTGCGACACGAGCGGCTGCGGGGCCACGCCGGGCGTCTCTCCGGGCGGAGGCGCAGGCGGCGCCGCCGCGGTGAAGAAGGCGGGCGGCGAGACGGAAATCGTCGTCGACGGCTACCGTGTCATCCTCGCCGAGCCGACGAAGCGCGGTGGCCCGACCCCCAGCAAGACGGGCGACACCGCGCGGGCCCGCGCGCTCGCGAACCTCGTCCGCACGCCCACCTCGCCGGACCCGGAGGCGGGCTCGTTCACGCTGGAGGAGTCCGTCGCCGGCCTCGGCACGGACGGCACGCTCGTCGCGGAGATCGGCACGGATCTCGGCACGATGCAGTGCGACCTCTTCGCCGACAAGACCCCGAACACGGTCGCCAACTTCATCGGCCTCGCGCGGGGCATGCGCCCCTGGTGGGACGCGCGCGCGGGGGCCTGGGTCACGCGGCCGATGTACCGCGACACCATCTTGCATCGGGTCATCCCGGGTTACATGATCCAGGGCGGCGACTACCTCGGCGATGGCACGGGCACGGTCGGGTACACGATCCCAGACGAGCTCCGCGCCGACCTCAAGCACGACCGCGCGGGGCTCCTCTGCATGGCGAACACCGCGCCCAACCAGAACGGCGCGCAGTTCTTCCTGCTCGATGGCGCCGCCCCCCAGCTCGACGCGATGAACACGTACACGGTCTTCGGCCGTTGTCTGCAGCCCGACGTCATCGGGCGCATCGCCCGCGTCCCGCAGCTCGGCGGTGAAGAGAACCGCCCGCGGACGCCGGTCCGCATCACGCGCGTCGTCGTGCGTCGCGTGCGCGGGGGGGCCGCCCAGGCCGCGCCGACGCGTCCGATCGCGCCGGCGGGCGCGGGACAGCCGCGCGGTGCGAGCCCGCCGCCCGGCAGTCTCCCCGGTGGCCCGGTCGCGCCCCCACCGCAGCGGCCGCGCGACCCGCACGGCCACTGAGCGCAGCCGCTCGTCCCGGTCCGAGCGTGACGTGGGCGCTGCCCGGGCGCGGCGCGTAGGCTTCCGCGTCGACGACGTCGGGCGAGGAAGGCGGCGCGGCCCGTCCTGGGGGATGACGCCGCCGACGGCTGCCGTGTGGGCGCCCCGCGGTTGGGCTGCGCGCGCGTTGCCGCGGAGGGGGCCGTCAGCCCTCGGTGCGACGGGGGCGTGCGCGTCGATGCGGCAGCATGGAGGGGCGCTCCGACGAGTCGTCGCCGACGGCGGAGGCCGGCTCCGGCGCGCTCGCGTCGTCGTCGTCCGGCGCCGCGGGGGGCGCGCTGCGACGCTTCACGGACGTCGTCCCTGCCTTGACCTCGGGCTTCACGCCCGTGCCCGCGTCGTTGGGGATGAAGCGGATCTCGGTCTTGATCTCGAAGGAGAGGCTCGTGAGTGCCTTCTGCAATTCCTTCGAGAGGTCGGTCGCTTGCAGGAAGTCGCGCACCTCGCGGCCGACCACGCGGAGCATGCCGTTCTTGGTGTCGTCGATGGCCGAGAAGACGTAGCTCGCGACCTCTCGTGGGAGTTTTCCCTCGGCGACGACGCCGCGGAGCGCCTCGTCGGTGCGCGAGAGCGTCCCCATGCCGGCCTCGAAACCCTTCTCGATGCCGCGCTTGATCAACTCCGGCAGGATGTGCTCGAAGCGCTTGCGCCGCGACTCGCTCGCCGGCGGGGGCTGCGAGGGGCGCTCTTCGGTGCCCGAGGCGGGCGGCTGGGAGCCGCGGTCGAGGTCGTCGTCGGAAGCGCGGTCGCGGGTCATGGGGGCTCCGGCTGGCGCGTCGGGGAGGGCGCCCCGCGTTTCGTAACGCCCTGCGTCACGAAGTCAAACGGGGCGCGGTCAGGCGACGCGCGCACGTTCGCGCCAGCAGCGTTCGGCGTCGATGCCGAAGCGGGTGAGACCCGGGAGCACGGCCCCTTCGATTGTTCCGTGGAAGACGGCGTGGGCGCGCTCCGGGTCGTCGCCGCCGAGCGCGCGGTACTGCGCGGCGAGCTGCGCGGGGAGTCGCGGCCAGGGCGGACGCGGCGCGAGCTCGCGCTCGAGCGCCGCGAAGGCGACGGTGAGGAAGCGCTCGAGCGATGCGCGCGCGTCCGGGTGCGCGTCGAGCCACGGACGCCACGCCTCGAGGTAGTGGAAGCCGAACTGGGCGTGGAGGATCTCGTCGGCGAGGAGCGTGCGGAAGGCCTGCCGAAGGTAGACGTCCTCGACGTGCTCGAGCGTTTCGACGAAGCGCGCGCACGCGACGAGCTCGGAGCACGAGGTCGTGAAGATCACGTTGCGCAAGGCGCGCTCTTCGGGGCTGACGCCGGCGTGGGTCGCGAGGGGCTCCACGCGCAGATCGACCTTCGGCTCCGCGTCGCCGCCGAGCGCGCGCACGACCTCCGCGCACGTCACGGCGTGTCGCAACTCGTCCTGCGCCATGCGCAACATCACGATCTTCGCGTCGAGCGTCGCGCCGGCCTCGAACAGCTGCCCCGCGAGCTGCGAGAAGACCGTGCTCGAGCGGTGCTCGAAGATCATGCGCGCCTGCCACTGCCCGGCGACGTGCGCGACGAGGCGGGCATCCCACGGCGCGGGGTCGAAGCGCAGCGAAGGGTCGGGGCGCGTGCGCGCGAGCCCCTGCTCGACGGTCCGCGACTCGGCCTCGAGCGCCGTCCCCGAGAGCGTGGTGCGGAGCGTCGCTCACGGCGCGCGTCAGGCGGGCAGAGTCGGGCGGGAAGAGCGGCCCGACGGCCGGGCAGCATTCGAAGAAGCCGAGCGCCTCGCACGACGCCGCGCCGCCATCGGCCCCGGGGGCCATGAAATCGCAGGCGCACGTCGCGCAGCGGTCGCCGCCGGCGTCGCACTCGGCACGCCGGCGTCCGCCAACACGCCTGCGTCGTTGCCCGCCGCCCGCATCGGCCAGTCCGCGCCTGCGTCGTTGCCTCGCCGCTCGCATCGCCGTCCCCGCCCGCATCGCCGTCCGGGCTCTGGCGTCGGCGTCCGCTCCTGCGTCGTCGCCCATGCTCGCATCGGTCGCCCGCGTCCGGCGTCGGCGAGGGCTCCGGAGTCCACGCCCGAATCGACGGGCGGCGTTGTGCTCGTCATCCCCGCCGCACGCCGGCGAAGCCGGCGAGCCCGGTGAGCAAGCGCCAGGGCGCGGGCGACACGGAGGTAGTGGGGGGAGCGGGGCGCGGCGGGCATGGACAGGTTCCTCTCGTCGGATGATGCGCCGTCACGCGGCAGACTCAAGGGCCCAAGAGGATGCGGCACGCAGTCGCGCTGACCTGTCAAAGTCGGGCGCCGCGACGACCCTGCGTGGATGCGCGAGAACGTCGCCGCGCTCGTGGTCACCGGGTTGCCACGCTCGTCGCGCCGATGCGCACCGTCCTCCTCGTCTCGAAGCCCGTCGCGCCGCCGTGGAACGACAGCGGCAAGAACCTCGTGCGCGACCTCGCGGGGGCGCTCGTGCGCTACACGCCCACGCTGCTCACGCGCCCCGGGGCCGACCCCGGCGTGCCCAGAGCCCGCGTCGAGACGCCCTACGCGCGCGGGTCGGGCGGCTTCTCGCCCGCGCTCGTCGACAACGCGCGCGTCGCGCTCCGACTCTTCGCGGGCGATCGCGCGGATCTCTGGCACTTCTTCTTCGCTCCGAACCCACGCTCTTCGCGCGTCGGCCGGCTCGCATCGCGCGCCCGCCGCGTGCCCACGGTGCACACGATCGCGAGCGCGCCCACGCCTCGGCGTGGACCTGCGCGAGGTGCTCTTCGCGGACGTGAGCGTCGTGCTCTCGCGGCACACGGAGGCGCGCTTTCTCGCGGAGGGCGTGCCCCGCGCGCGCATCGTCGCGCATCGCCCCGGCCATCGCGCCGCTCGCGCCCGCGAGCGACGATGCGCGCCGCGCGACCCGGCGCGAGCATGGCTGGCCGCTCGATGTGCCCGTCGTGCTGTATCCCGGTGATCTCGAGGTGGGGGAGGGCGCGGACCGCATCGTGGACGCGGTCGCGGCGCTCGCCCGGCGCGACGTGTGGCTGGTGCTCGCGTGTCGGGCGAAGACGCCAGCGGCCCGTGACGCCGAGGTGCGTGTGCGGGCGCGCGTGCGTGCGGCGGGCCTCGAGGCCCGCACCCGGTGGGCCGGGCGAGACCCGCGCGATCCACGCGCTGCTCGCCGCCGCCGACGTCGTCGCGCTCCCGTCGACGGATCTCTACGCGAAGATGGACCACCCGCTCGTCCTGCTCGAGGCCATGAGTCTCGCGCGGCCCGTCGTCGTCGCTCGCGACACGCCCGCGGCGGAGCTCGCAGACGACGAGGCGGCCGTCGCGGTCGATGCGTCGCCGGACGCGCTCGCTGCGGCGCTCGATCGGCTCCTCGACGATGCCGCGCAATGCGCTGCGCTCGGCGTCCGTGCGCGCGCGGCGGTCGAGGCCCGGCACGCGCCCGCACCGATGGCGGCGGCCTACGAGTCTCTCTACGACGCGCTGCTCGCCCGCTGATCGACGCGGGGCCGCAGCCGCCGTCTCCGGCTGGCGGGCCCCGATCCGCTTGCGTCCGGGCGCGCGCGAGGGTAGTCCGCGCCACCCATGGCGAAGACGGACGACACGCGCAACCGCGCCTATTACGACGACTTCAGCGGCTGGTACGAGCGCGAGCGCGGCCGCGGCTACCACGCGATGCTCGACGACCTCGAACTCGACGCCATCGCCGCGTACGCCCGGCACAAGCACGTCCTCGAGGTTGGCTGCGGCACGGGGCTCGTGCTCTCGCGACTCCGGGAATCGGCACGGAGCGCGCGCGGGCTCGACGTCAGCCCCGGGATGGTGCGCGTCGCGAAGGAGCGCGGGCTGGAGGTCGTGCTCGGGAGCGCGACGGCCATTCCCTTCGCGGATCAGTCCTTCGACCTCACGTGCAGCTTCAAAGTGCTCGCGCACATCCCCGACCTCGGGCGGGCGGTCGCCGAGATGGCGCGGGTCACGCGTGTCGGCGGACACGTCGCGATCGAGCTCTACAACCCTTGGAGCCTGCGCTACGTCGCCAAGCGGCTCGCCGGACCGCAGCCCATCTCCGAGGGCCGCACCGAGGCGGACGTCTACACGCGCTGGGATCCGCCGACGGTCGTCCCGAAGATCCTCCCGCCGGGGATGCGCCTCGTCGAACTTCGGGGCATCCGCGTGCTCACGCCCGCAGCGTTCGTCCACAAGGTGCCGCTGGTCGGCCCTGGGCTCGCATGGGCCGAGAAACTCGCCGCGACCTCACCGCTGCGCTGGCTCGGTGGTTTCGTCGTCGCCATCGCACGCCGCGAGGCCTGACGGCGCCGGGCCGTGTGTGCCCGTCCGCGCGAAGTGCCGTACGGCATCGCCTTGGAGCGTGACCGAGGGCGCGCGAGGCCCGCGGGGGCGCGATGCCGGCAAGTCACTCAGCCGCCGGGTGTACGCCGTCGACGGGCGTGCGCGCAGGGCGTTGTGAGTGGGCGCCCTGTGGCTGCTTGCCATGGATTTTGCCGCGGTATATAGCCGCGCGGATGTCGCGGAGAGGGGACACGCGCGTCGACGAACTGCGGAGGGAGGCCGAAGGCCTGCTTCGGCGCGCCCGGCCGCGCGTGGAGTTGTTCCCGGTGCTCGAGCGGCTTGTTGCCGTTGCGCCGGAGGGCAGCGACCACGCGCTCTTCGCGCACCGGCACCTCGCCGAGTTCTGGGTGGAGGAGAACCCCTGGCGCGCGTTGCTGCACCTCCGGCGGATCGTCCGCGAGCGCCGGGACGACGACGTCGTACACGCGCTGATGGGCCTCTGCCACGCGCTGCTCGGCAACTTCCGCGTCGCGGTCGGTCACTACCGCCGTGCGCTCTCCTCGTCGCCGCGCAACCCCTGGTACCACCACAACGTCGGTCACCTCCTCGACGTCGCGCTCGCGACCCCGGCGCAGGCGCTGCCCCACCTGCGGAGCGCGCATCGTCTCGAGCCGCTCGAGGACGAGATCACCGCCTCCCTCGCGCATTGTCTGGCGGGGATGGGCACCCTCGCCGAGGCCCGCGGGCTTGCCGCGGACGCCGTGCGCGCGGCCCCGCGCAACCGAGAGCACCGCGCCCTGCTCTCATGGGTCGAGCGCGGCGCGCCCGTCGGAGAGGGGCCTCACGCCACCCCGGCCCCCGCAGTCCAGCGTCGGTCACCCTCGCTGCCGTCCAAGCGGAGCCGCTTCGTCGACCTCGGCGAGGTGGAACCCGCGTCACTCGACCCCGCGTCGCTCGACCCTGCACGGGCGCGTCCCGGGTCGACCCGCACCCCGACGCCCCGGTCGACGCGGGCGCACGCGTCGTCCTCGGCTCCGTCGCCCCAAAGCCCGCGTCGTCCCGCGGGGACTGGCCGCTCCCGCTCGGCGACACCGGGAGCCGCGCAGGGGTCGGCGGGCGCACCCGCCGCGGCGCCGCCCGGGGCGCTCTCCTCGCATCCGCGCTTCGTCGGTGTCGCGCCCGATGTCCCGGAGGTGGGGCCGCCCCAGGTTGGGGACCGCATCTCGTGGCACACCGTCGACGCATTGCTCGAGCGCAAGATGAGCGAGTCCGGGTGTCCCGCCCGGCAGCGCATGCTCGCCCGCACGATGTGGCGGGACTTCTATGCCATCTACCAGCCGCGCGTGGGCAAGCCGGGCGTCCACGCGGCGGCCGTCGAGTACGCGTTGCGGGCGCTGCAGTCCGAGCGAGGCGTGACGCAGTCCGCGATCGCGCGTCGCTACGAAGTGAGCGCGACCGCGCTTGGCCAGCGCTACAGCCTCCTCCTCGACGTCCTCGCCCTCCATCACGCCGACCCGCGCTACGTCCGCTGAGGCGGCGCTCGCCGCGTTCGACACCGCCGATGCGTCGCCTCGCCGCGTGGCTGCGTGACGGTGCCACGCCGGAAACTGGGCCCCGAACGCCAGTCTCCGCTACGTCCGCGCAGATGGACCGGCTGCCAGCGGCGACCTCGATGGCCACGGCGCTGCTCGCCCTCGAACGGGCGCAGGCGACGGGCGTACTTCATGTCCGGTCCGGGTCGAGGGAGGCGCGCCTCGCGCTCGTCGAGGGTGTGCCGCGCGCGCTCGCGGGGAAGAACCCGCCGAGCGACTCCCTCGGCGCACGCCTTGCGCGCAGCGGTGACCTCGACCCGCGCGCGCGCTTGGCGAGCCTGCGTCGCGCCGCATCCGCGCTGCCCGTGGGGCGCTGGCTGGTCGAGACGGGGGCCGCGCGGCCGGAGGCGGTGGCGCATGCGCTCCGTGCGCAGCTGCGCGATCGCGTACGTGGTCTGCTGCGCTGGGATGGGGTCGAGTTCCGCTTCTCGGCCGGGGACGCCGCGGTTGGGATGCCCCACGTTACCGAGTCGGTGCGCGCCGCCGACCTCGTCCTCGCAGCGCTTCGAGAATCTCTCGAACACGAGCCGCTGCTCTCCGTGCGCCGCTTCGTCGGGAGCGGCCTCGTCGTGCTGACGCCGCTCGGCGAGACGCTCTTGGGGAAGTCCGCGCTCTGGCCCGACGAGGCCGCGCTGGTGCCGGCACTCCGCGCCGGCGCGCCGGTGGACGCGCTTCTGGGCATCGCGCGCGGGAGTCACCGGGCGCTCCGCTTCCTCGCGGCGCTGCGCTACGTGCGCGCCGCCGCTCCCCCCTCGGCGGGTGGCGACACCTACTCGTTGCTGCTCCGCAAAACCCGCGAGCTGCGGCGCACGCGCGACGTCGCGACCCTCCTCGAGTTGGAGCATGGCGCGGACGACGCGGCGGCGCGCCGCTCGCTCCGACGCTTCGCGGCGACGCTCCACCCCGACCGGCTGGGCCCCGACGCACCCCTCGCGTTGCGGCAGGCGACCAGCGAGGTCGTCGTGGCGCTCACGCAGGCTGTGGCGGGACGGGCTGCACTGCCGCGCTGACGGGCCCGCGCTGACGGACCCCGGAGAATGGAGCCCGTGCGCGGGGAGGCGCTACTGCTGCGGCAGCCACCACGGCTGCGCCGGTGGCGCGGGGGCTGGGGCTGGCGGCGCCCCGGCGGGCGGCTGTGCAGGCTGCGCCGGGCGCTGCGCGGGCGGCGTCGTCGGGCACGAGCGGCCGCGGCTGGCGGCTGCGCGGGCGGAGCCGGCCGCTGTGCTGCCGGCGGCGGGCTGCGCGGGCGCGGGCTGCGCGGGCGCTGGCTGCGCGGGCGCGGGCTGCGCGGGCGCGGGCTGCGCGGCCGCCGCGCGCGCCCTGAAGCCACCACGGCGCTCGCCGCCCGCCGGAGGAGCGGCCGGCGACGTCGGCGTTTCGGGTTGCGTGGGCTGCGACGGCTGCGCGGGGGGCGCGACGATTGTGACGGGGGCCGCGTGGCGCACCCACCACGGCAACGCCGTCGTGACCGCAGCGTTGAGCGGGACGCCCGCTCGCACGCGCGCGCGCTGCCACCAGGGCGCGTCGGCCGCGAGGACCTCCGCGCCGGGGCTCGCGCCCTCCGCCGGGGTCTCCGTCTGGGGCTGTCCGCCGCGCACGGAGATCACGAAGGAGCCGCGCTGCCGGATCTGGCGGAACCGCGGGAACGTGACTGCCGCGACCTTCGGCGTCAGGCACGCCACGAACTCCGGGGTGTTCGGCGCGAAGGTGAAGTCCCGCCCCGTGCCGTCGTTGTTCATGATGAAGACGACGCGCACCTGAGCGAGCCGGGGGTTGCGCGCGAGCTCCTCCGCGACGCACGCGCGCAGCGCCTCGGTGTGTTCGGCGAACGCCGCGTTCACCAACTCCTGGGAGAGGCGGATCGGCAGGGCCGCCTCGACTTCCTGAGCGGCCTCCGCGGCGGCCCGCTCCCGGGCCGTGGCCTCAGCGCGGGCTGCCTCCTCGGCGGCGCGTTGCTCGCCCTCGAAGAAGCCCCGAACCGTCGCGGCGAGCGGCGCGTGCGTGCGGCCCTCGGCGGCGAGGCGCGTCAGCATCTCGCGTCCCTCGTTGCCGCCGAGCTTGAAGATGCCGTCTGCGGCGAGTCCGAGCGCCTGCATCGCGCAAGCGTTCGGTGTCGCCGGCGTGCAGGCGGCATCCGGGGGCGCGAGGAACGCGCTGTCCGCGTGATAGAGGACCAGGAAGGCACGGAGCGCTGGTACGACGCCCGCATCGCCGAGCTGGACGATCGCTTGGACGACCGTGGGCAACACGGCGGCCGGGGTCTCGTGGTCCATCAACTGGGCGACGAGCGCGTCGACCGAGCGCCGCTCCGCGGCCGCGACGAGCGACGGCACGATCACCTGCAGCGGCGGCGCCTCCGTCCCCTCGAGGAAGTCGTAGTGGCGCTGCAGCGCCCCGACGAGGAACTCCGTGCCCGTGCGCCGCGCGCGGAGAGCCGTACCGATCGCCTCCCGGAGCGACGAGGGCATGCCGCGCTGTGCGTACATGTCGAGCAGCTCGCGCGTGACCGCCGGGTCCGGGTCGGCCGCGAGCATCTGCAAGGCAAATGCGCGCGCCGGTACGAGGCGGTTGTCCCCGTCGAGCGCGACCTCCGTGAGCGACGTCTTCAGGTCGCGGGCGGCGCCCGGTTCACCCGTCGGCGCGAAGCCCGCGACGTCGAGCGTCGCCGACGCGACCTCTGCGCCGAGCGACGCGGACCAGCGGTCGTTGCCCGTCGTCTCGTCGAGCAGGCGCAGAGCGCCCTTTTCACCGACGGTGAACAATCCCGCAGGGCTCGGTTCGGCGCCGATCACATCCTCGTCGAGGATACGGACCCAGCGCGCGGTTCCGTCCGCGGAAAACGCGAAAACGTAACGGAAATAGACGTAGTAGACGACGTCGTCCGCGAGGGCGATCGCCTCGCCCGGAGGCGTCGGCTGGAGCGATGCGTGAAGCCGGATGCGTCCGCGCGCCGTGCGCGTTCCGGGTGACGGCACGAAGCCGTCCGGGTGGATGAGCGGATCGCCGGGTGCGGCAGGTAGGAGAGGCGCGAGGTAGGTCGAGCCCGCACGCGTGCCGCTCGTTGCCCGCGCGTCGAGGCGATAGACGGCCTTGCTCCCGTAAAACACGCCCTCGGGGCGTGCGTCGACCCAATCGATGATGTCGTCGGTCGAGCGGAGGCGCGCCTGCTCCATGCCCGTACGCGCATCGAGGACCGCGATGTTCTGGCGGTCCCACGGGATGAAGACCTGACCGCCCGCGATCGCGGGGTGGCCGAGCACGCCCTGGATCTCGTACTCCCAGATCACGGCCCCGCCGCGCGGTTCGACCGCCCGCACGTGGCTCACACGCCGCGCGCCGCCCTGCGCGCCGACGCCGTTGACGAGCACGATCGTGTCGCCTTCGCGGGCCGCGCCGACGTAACCCATCTCGTGCGTCTCGCGCCAGCGCACGCGGCCATCCGCGAGGTCCAGTGCAAGCACCTCGTCGTGCGAGTCGGCGCCGGTGCCGATGCGCGCGCTGAACACGACGAGGTCGCCGATCGCCTCGGGCCGGGTCATCGCGTCGAACGCGGCGGACCAGCGCTCTCGGCCGGTCGCGACGTCCCAGGCGATCACGCGGCGCTCGCCGCCGTGCGTCGTCACGAGGACGAGCGGGGCCCCGCTCGCGTTGTCGGGCCGCGTCGCAGCGACGGGCTGCGGCAGCCGAGCGACGACGGCTTCGGTCGGGAGCGCCTGGTTGTCGGCGAAGCGCGCGCTGAACGCGTTGGTGTGGCCCACCGACGCGCAGCCGGCGAGGGCGGCGAGCGGTGCGAGGACCGCGAGGCGGGAAACGCGGACGGGGATCACAGCGCACCTCCGGCGGTTGCCGCGGGCGCCGCAGCTGGCGCGGGGCCGTCGGGGATACGGCGGATCGTCTCTTCGATCGCGCGCTTGAGCGCGCTTCGGTCGCGCTCGCTGAACGTACCGAGGTACTCGCGAAGGAAAGTCTTCACGAGGGGGCCCGACACCTCGCCGAGACGCTGGACGATCTCGAGTTTGACCTCGTCCGGCAGGTCCCGGCGCCGCACGAATTGCTCGAAGCCCGAGAGCATCACCGAGAGGGGACGTCGCCCGACCGACTCGGAGAACTTCTGGACGGCGGCGCGATCGCCGAGTTTTCCGATCGCGATGGCGGCCTCGATCACGCCGCGATCGAACGCGATGAAGAGCGTGTCGACGCTGCCGCGCGCGCCGATCTGCCCGAGCGCGAGCGCCGCGGCGCCACGGACGTTGCGGTCGCTGTCGCGGAGCCCCTGTTCGAGAAGGCGCGGGATGCGCGGGTCCTGGATCGCCGCGAGCGCCTGATAGGCCCGGCGCCGCGCAGGCTCGCGGCGGTGGTGTGTGAACTCGACCAGCACGTCGACGGCGCCCGCTTGACCGAGCGCTCCGAGGGCCTCGAGCGCGCGATCGGTGATCGCGTCGGGCTGACCAGCGCGGAGCAGCGCGCTCAGGGGCGCAACCACCTCCGGGCGATCGATCACGGTGAGGAGGTCGATCGCCTCGCGGACTTCGTCGCCCTGCGTGCTCTCGAGCTTCGGAACGATCTCCGCGAGGTCCGCGAGGGTGGGCGCGGGGGCCATCGGTTCGGCGTCCGCGCCAGGTCGTCCCGGGCGCGCGGGCCGTCCTGGCCGGGATTGGGCGATCGCAGTGGCCGGCGGGACGGCGAGGAAGGCGAGCACGATGAGCACGGTGGCGCGGGGCATGGAGGTCCTCGGCGATGCACGGTCGCCGCCGCGAAAAAGTCTCGTGGCGTGGTGGGTGCGAAATCGGGGTCCGTAAGTATCAGCGAATCGATTCCAGCCGCAACCGGCACCTTGAGCGGGCGAGCGGGCGCGCGCGGGGCGGCGCGGTCGACCGCCATTTCGCGCAGTTCGTGGTTGAGGCGGCGGGGCGGGCTCACGTACTATCCGGCGGCCGGAACGCTCCAAGGTCCGGAGGGAGAACGGAAAGATGAATCAGGCGAAGCAAAAGCTGGGCAACCGCGGGCTTCGGGTGCTCGGCGTCGCCACGCTCATGTTCTTCGTGCTCACGGGCGGTTCCTGCTCGCGCGAGCGCGTTGAGTCGTTGAACCACATGAACGAGGGCGTGATCCTCGCGCAGCAGAAGCAGTTCATGGCTGCCGTCGAGAAGCTCGAGCGCGCGAGCGCGATCGACCCGGGCAACCACGAGGCCTTCTGGAGCCTCGCGATCGTCCACATGGAGATGCAGAAGTACGAGCCTGCGCGGGACGACCTCCAGAAGGCCATCGCCCTCGCGCCGGAGTCGGCCGGCTACCAGTTCAAGCTCGGCGAGGTCCTCGTGAAGCTCGAGGACTGGAACGGCGCGAAGCAGGCCCTCGAGAAGGCCGTGCAATTCGACGCGACGCTCTTCAAGGCCTACTTCGCGCTCGGCCAGATCCACGAGCACCTCGCGATCGCGGACGACGGTAACGAGAACATCCAAGCGGCCCTGCGTCGCTACACGGAGGCTGCACAAAAGGGCCCCCGTTTCATCGAGGCGTACAACGCACTCGGCCGGCTCTACGCCGACCTCGGCTATCTCGACCAGTCCGTGCAGGTTCTGCAGGCCGCCCAGCAGGCGGGCCTCGAGGGAACCGAAGAGAGCGCCGGAACGCACGCCCGCCTCGGTAGCGTCTACCAGCAGCAGGGCAAGACGGACGACGCGATCCGTGAGTTCCGCGCCGCGCTCGACGTCGTGCCGGGTATGCCCGACGCGCTCTTCTCGCTCGGCTGGACGTACTCGCAGCAAGGCAACAAGGCGGAGGCGATCCGCTTCCTCAAGAAGTACGTCGACGTGGCGGGGGCGAACGAGCGCGCCGACATCGTCAAGGCGGCACGCGACCGCTTCAGCGAACTCTCCGAAGGTCACTGACCGGGGCGGCGCGGCCTCCCGTCGCGCCCGCCACCAAACGATCTCTCTCCCGCGGTCCTAGAGCGGCGTTCGATGGAGGCATGCGTGTCGGAGAATGATGTCGGCGGCTCGGACGGTTTCGAGGCGATGGCGGCGCAGCAGGGCGAGTCGGATTCGTCCGTGGGCGAATCCCCGTCTCCCTTGAGTGAAGCGGGCGCGACCGACGCGACGCCTGCGGCGGTGAGCGATGGCGCGGCGGCGCGTCCGCTCACCGACGCAGAGCGCGCGAAGCTCGCGGAGCTCGACGAGCAGATCGCCCGCTTCGAAGGGCAGAAGCGCTGGTCGGACGTCATCAAGGGGGTCCTCGCGAAGGCGGAGATCCACCGCGACCCCGAACAGAAGGTCGAGCTGCTCTCTCTCGCGGGCTCGCTGTTCCTCGAGAAGTCCTCCAACCAAGCGGAGGCCATCAAGGCTTACGAGGCCGTCCTCCAGATCGCGCCCTCCAACGTCGAGGCGATCACGCGCCTCAAGGAGATGTACGAGAAGCGCCGCGACTGGGAGAAACTCGTTTCCGTCATGAAGCTCGAGACCGAGCTCATGGACCCGAGCGACCGCAGCCTGCGCTACGTCGAGATGGCGCAGCTCGCCACGGAGAAGCTCCGCAAGCCCGAGATCTGCATCGATCTGTGGAAGTCCGTCCTCCGCCTCGAGCCGGAGAACGCCGACGCCCTCGGCAACCTCGCTGGGCTCCACGAGAAGGCGCGCGAGTGGGGGCCGCTTGCGGAGGTCCTCGAGGCGCAGAGCACCCGCATCTCCGATGAAAAGGAACTCATCGCCGCGCTCAACAAGCTCGGCATGATTTACGCGGACAAACTCAGCGACGACGCCGGCGCGGTCGGCGCGTTCAAGCGATTGCTCCTGCTCGACCCGAACGATCGGCGCGCGCAGGAGCAGCTGAAGAAGCGCTTTGTGTCGCTGAAGGCCTGGGGCGAACTCGAGGATTTCTACGCGACCCAGGACAAGTGGGATGAACTGATCCGCACCTTCGAGCGCGAGACGGAGAACAAGGACGCGCCGGCCGCCGAGAAGATCGACCTCTACTTCCGCGTCGCGCGCCTCTGGGCCGAGAAGAAGGAGAAGACGGATCGGGCCGCGAAGGCGCTCGAGAGGGTCCTCGAACTGGACCCGAAGAACCACGACGCCGCCGTCGCGCTTTCACCGATCTACGAGGCCGCGAACGACGCGAAGAAACTCGCCGGTGTCTACGAGGTGCGCCTCGGGCACCTGACCGATCCCGGCGAGCGCGTGATGCTGCTGCGCGAGGCGGGGCTTCTCTGTGAAGAGCGCCTGAAGGATCCCGACACCGCCTTCGAGCGCTTCCTCGAGGCGTTCTCGCTCAGCCCGCTCACCGAGGTGATTCGCGAGGACGTCGAGCGCGTCGCGGCCGCCGTCGATGGCTGGGAGCGCGTCGTGGCGCACTACGAGGCGGCGATCGCGAGGGCCGAGAGCGGCGCGGACGCGCTCGAACTCCGGATGAACCTCGGCCGCGTGCTCGCGGCGATCGGCCGCACGGACGATGCCATCGCGCAGTACACCGAGGTGTGGACGGCCGAGAGCGAGCACCTCGGTGCCATGGCGGCGCTCGAGACGCTGTACCGCGCGACCTCGCGCTTCCGCGAGCTTCATGGCGTTTACACGCGCCGCGCCGAGCTCGAGAGCGACCCCGACGCGCGCAAGAAGCTCGCGTACGACATGGCCGCGCTCTACGAGCAGGAGTTGCAAAGCCCCGCGGAGGCCATCGAGGCGTACCGCAGCATCCTCGCGGATCACGGCGACGACGAGTCGGCCGCCTATGTGGCGCTCGACCGCCTCTACGAGTCGCAGGCGCGCTGGGCCGATTTCGCGGCGGCCCTCGAGCGCCGGATCGACCTCAACCCGGCCGACGAGCAGGAGCTCGCTGCGCTCAAGTTCCGGCTCGCGCGCGCGCTCGAGCTCCACCTCGACGACAAACCCCGTGCGGTCGACCTCTATCGCGAGATCCTGTCGCTCCTGCCCGAGCACGACGGCGCGCGCGAGGCACTCGAGGCGATGCTCCCGGACCCGACGCTCGGTGCGAGCGCCGCGGAGATCCTCGAGCCCATCTACGAGCTCCGCGGTGACGCGGAGAGCCTGATCAAGGCGCTGGAGGTCCTGCACGCGGCGTCCGACGACGCGGCCCGCAAGCTCGAGTTGCTCACGAAGGCGGGCGTCGTCCTGCAGTCCCAGGTCGGCGACGGTGATCGCGCGTTCGACGCCTTCGCCCGGGCCTTGCGGGGCTCTCCGGCGAGCGTCGAGACGCTCGACAGCCTCGAGGGGCTCGCGACCACGCCGGAGCGTCACGCGCGCCTCGTCGCGCTCGTGTCCGAACTGGCGGGCGAGGTGGCCGCCAGCGATCTGACGCTCTCCCGCGCGCTCTGGATCAAGGCTGCGCAACTCAACGAGGCCGAGGGCGGTGACGTCGACGCCGCCGTGGCCGCGTACGGCAAGGTTCTCGCGCAGGACCCTGGCGACCTCGTGGTGCTCGAGGCGCTCGACACGCTCTACCGCCGCACGGAGCGGTGGCGTGATCTCCTCGGCGTGCTTCGTCGCAAGGTCGAGCTGTCTGCGGACCCGTCCTCGCAAGAAGACCTCCTCGAGCAGATGGCACGCATCCACGACGAGCCCCTCTCGGAGCCGGCGCTCGCGGCGTCGATCTTCCAGGAGGTGCTCGAGCTCGAGCCGACGAGTCAGCGCGCGCTCACTGCCCTCGACACGCTCTACGCGCGGCTCGAGCAGTGGAGTGAACTCGCGGACAACGTCGGTCGGCAGCTCGCGCTCGCCGACGATCCGGCCCAGACGATCGCGCTGCAACTGCGTCTTGCCGAGCTCCGTGAGACGCGCATGGGCGCCGTCGACGCGGCGATCGAGATCCACCGACACGTGCTCGAGGCCGACCCGGGCAACCCGGTCGCGCTCGGGGCCCTCGAGCGACTCGTGCAGGTCGCCGAGCATCAGGTCGTCATCGCCGAGATCCTCGAGCCGATCTACCGCGAGCAGAACGACTTCCAGAAGCTGATCGGCGTCCACGAGATCCAGCTGCTGCACGCGGTCTCCCCGGATCAGCGCATCGGCCTGCTCCACGCGGTCGCCGAGCTTCACGAGGTCGCGCTCGACGATATGCCGGGGGCATTCGCGAGTTTCGCGCGCGCACTCGCGGAAGACGCGTCGAACACGACGACGCAAGAGAACCTCGATCGGCTCGCGGCCGTGACCGGTGATTTCGCCGGGCTCGCTGCTGTGTACGAGGGACAGGCCGACCGTTCGCTCGCCGATGCGCAGGCCGCGGGCACCGAGCCCGATGTCGCGCTCGCTGCCGCTCTCCTCACGAGGGGCGCAGCGATTCAGGAGGAGCAGCTCGGGGCCGCGCCGGCTGCGATCGCGCTCTACCAGCGCGTACTCGGGCTCGACGCGACGAACCTCGAGGCCGCGAGCGCGCTCGAACGTCTCTTCGCGGCGGGCGAGAGCTACGAAGACCTCGCGAAGACGTTCCTGCTCAAGGCGACGATGCTCGAATCGCCCGAAGAGCAGAAGGAGCACCTCTTCCGAGCGGCGTCGATCTACGAGGAGATCCTCGAGCGCCCCAGCGATGCCATCGCGGTCTATCAGCGGGTGCTCGAGCACGATGCCGAAGACCTGCGCGCCCTCGACAAACTCATCGAGCTGCATCTGAAGCTCTCTCAGTGGGAGCCGCTCCTCGGCGTGTATGCGCGCAAGGCCGAGATCGTCAGTGACCCGCTCGAGAAGAAGGCACTGCTCGTCGAACTCGGCGCGATCCATGAGCGCGAGCTCGGCGACACGCCGAAGGCGATCGACGCGTACGAGCGCGTGCTGGAGCTCGATCCCGACGACCTCACGGCGCTCGGTCGACTGGACGTGCTCTACCAGGCGAGCGGCAACTGGAAGGAACTGCTCTCGATCCTCGAGCATCAGGCGGAACTCGCGGGTGATCCCACCGAGGTCCTCGCCTACCGATTCCGCATCGCCGAACTCTGGCAACGCCGACTCGGCGACGCGGGGCGCGCGGTGGAAGGCTACCGCGAGCTTCTCGAGGTCGTACCCGACCACGAGCCCACGATCGCGGCCCTCGAGGAGATGATCCGCGCGGGCGCTGAGCCCGTGGCAGCCGCGGGCGTGCTCGAGCCTGTGTACCGCGCGGCGGCCGAGTGGGCGCGCCTCATCGCGGTGCACGAGGTGCAGCTCGCGCACGAGCCGGACCCGGTCCGGCAGACCGAGCTGCTCCACGCGGTGGCCGAACTCTACGAGACGGCGCTCGACGACGCGTCGAGCGCGTTCGGCGCCTACGCGCGGGCGCTGCCGATCGAGCCGGCGAACGAGCACACGCTCAATTCGCTCGAGCGCCTCGCCGAGCCGCTCGCTCGTTGGTCGGAGGTCACGCGGCTCTACGATCTCGAACTCGGGAAGTTGCGCGAGGCGAACGACGGCGAGCGGCTCGTGGAGGCCGCGCTGCGCGTGGCGCAAATCTACGAGGTCCAGGTCGGCGACGTCGACGCGGCGATCGCGCGCTACGCGACCGCCCTCGCGACGGATGACCTCAACCGGGCCGCCATCGAGGCGCTCGATCGGCTGTACGAGGCCACCGAGCGCTGGGCCGACCTCGCTGGGATCTTGCGCCGCGAGGCGCAAACGGCCGACAGCCCCGACGACATCCTCACCTTCCAGTTCCGCCTCGGCGAACTCTGTCAGGCGCGTCTCGGGGACACAGACGCCGCGATCGAGCAGTTCCGCGAGATCCTCGGCGCCGCCCCGGAGCATGGCCCCGCGCTTGAAGCGCTCGAGGGGCTCTTCGCCGAGGGCGTGCGCTCGCTCGTCATCGGCGAGATCCTCGAGCCGCTCTACCGCATGTCCGAGGCTTACGATCGCCTCATCGGCGTCCACACCGTGCAGCTCTCGCACCTCGCCGACCCAGGCGAGCGCCTCGCGATGATGCACAAAATGGCGGAAATCGCAGAGGAGCGGGCGAACGACCACCAGACGGCCCTCGAGTGGGAACTCCGCGCGCTGCTCGAGGCCCCCGGTGACGAGCACGCAAGCGGCGAGGTCGATCGCCTCGCGCAAATCCAGGATCAGTGGGCGCTGGTCGCGCAAACGCTCGCCGACATCCTCGAGGCGATGCGGGCCGCGGTGGCCGCCGGGCAGCCCGGCGCGCGCGAGACGGCCGTCGCCGTCGCTCGACGGCTCGCGGCCGTGTTCGAGGCACAACTCGGGGACACGACCCGCGCCGAGGAAGCCTACCGCTACGTCCTGTCAGCGGACCCCCAGGATCGCGAGGCGCTCGCCGCCCTCGATCGGATCTACCTCGAGAACGGCGCGCACGAGGCCCTCGCCGAGGTTCTGCGTCGGCAGATTGCGGCGCACACCACGGTCGGACGGGGCGGCAGCCCCGAGCTCGTCGAGTTTGGATACCGACTCGGCCAGGTCTACGAGAATGACCTCCAGCGTCCAAGCGAGTCGGTCGCCGCGTACCGCAAGGTGCTCGACGAGCTCGACCCGCAGCACGCCGAGTCCATCCTCGCGCTGGCGAACGTCTACACCCGACTCGGGGACTGGCCCGCGCTCTACCAGACCTTCGAGCGTGAGCTCGAGGTCGTGGCTGGCGACAGCGCCCGCAGCGACGTCTACGCGAAGATGGCGCGCCTCGCGTCCGACCACCTCGGCCACAAGGAGCAGGCCGTCGGCCTGTGGCAAAAGGTCCTCGACCTCCGCGGGGAGGACGTCGAAGCGCTCAACGCGGTCGGTGATCTCTACGCCGGGCAGGAGCGCTGGCGCGACCTCGTCGACATCCTCGAGCGCGAGGTCAACGTCGTCGACGACGACGAGACACGCATCGCGATCTACGCGGACCTCGGGCGCAACTGGTACGAGCGGCTCCAGAAGGACCGCAGCGCGCTGGAGGCCTGGGAGCGCGTCCTCGATCTCGACCCCGGCAGCACGTTCGCGCTCTCGTCGATCGCGACCATCCACCGCAACGCAGGTCAGACGGCGGAACTCGTCGATGCCTTGCAGCGCACGATCGACGTCGGCGCGGCGACCCTCGACGACGCTGCCCTCGAGGGCGTTTACCGCGAACTCGGCCTCCTCTTCGAGACGGCGCTCGGCCAACCCGCGGACGCGGTCGACGCCTACGAGAAGGCGCTTGCCCTCAACGCCGGTCACTTCGGGACGCTCGAGGCGCTCGAGCGGATCCACGTCGAGCAGGGGAACTGGGAAGACGCCATTGCCATCAAGGAGCGCCGCCACGACGCGCTCGAGGATGACACGGCCAAGATCGCCGAGCTTCTCGCGATCGCGAGCGCCTGGGACGCCCACGTGGGCGATCGGGACCGCGGCACGAGCGCCTACCAGCGCATCCTCGAGTTGTCGCCGCTCCACGAGGTCGCCTTCACGCAGCTCTCGTCGTTGCACCGCGAGGCCGCGCGCTGGGAAGACCTGATCACGCTCTACGTCTCGCGCGTCGAGGCCGTCGACGACGAGCAGGAGCGCGTCGCGCTGCTGCGCAAGGTCGCCGATGTCTACGAGAAGGAGCTCGGTGACCGGAACAGCGCCTTCGAGACGCTGCAGATCGCCTGGTCTTCCGACTACACGGACGCGGTGACGGCGGCGGAACTCGAGCGGGTCGCCGGACTCACCCAGCGGTGGGCGGAGCTGCTCCAGAGCGCGAACGAGGCGCTGCCGCAGGTCGAGGACCCGGCGCTCAAGATCGCCATCTGTCTGCGCTGCGCAAAGTGGTACGGAACCGAGCTCAAGCACCCCGAATACGCGATCCCCTACTACCAGCAGATCCTCGCGCTCGACCCCGCGAACCTGCCCGCCATGCGGCAGATGTCGGACCTCTATCGGCAGACCCAGCAGTGGCCGACGCTCGCGCAGGTGCTCACGCGCCTCGCCGAGACGACGACCGACCCTGCGGAGAAGATGGCCGTCTACGTGCAACTCGGCGACCTCGCCGAGACGCATCGCGGCATGCCTGAGCAGGCGATGGGCCTCTACCAGAAGGCCCTCGAACTCGACCATGGCAACGTCGGCGCCCTCGAGGCGCTCGAGCGCATCTTCAGGAAGCGCGAGCAGTGGGCCGACCTGCAGCAGGTCCTGCAG
Source organism: Polyangiales bacterium (assembly GCA_964202905.1). Classification (GTDB taxonomy): domain Bacteria; phylum Myxococcota_A; class Polyangia; order Polyangiales; family JADJQN01; genus CAIUAC01. The sequence continues at coordinate 419,379 of CAXNJO010000004.1, read as the reverse complement.
CGCAAGGTCGCGGCCATCGCGGACCCTGTCGAGCAGGCCGAGGAGCGCGTGAAGGTCGCCGAGCTCCTCGAGGATCGCCTCGAGGATCCGGACGGGGCGATCGCCGTGTACCGGCAGGCGCTCGAGGCGGACAATCAGAGCCTCGCCGCGCTCAAGGGCCTCGATCGGCTCTACACGCTGCGCGAGCGCTGGCCGGATCTCGTCGCCACGCTCGAGGCGCAACTCGAGGTGGTGCGCACCGAGAAGGAGCGCATCGCGATCCTGACGCGCCTTGCCGGCATGTGGGAGGAGTTGTTCGTCAAGCCGGAGAAGTCCGCGGAGCGCCTCGAGCAGGTGCTCGACATCGACCCGAACCACGAGCCCTCGCTGCGCGCACTCGCGCGTACGTATCGGCAGCTCCAGCGCTGGGACGACCTCGTCCACACGTACGAGCGGCATGTGTCGGCGACCCCGGATCGACGCGAGAAGACCGAACTCTTCCAGCAGATTGGCGGCGTCTACGCGACGGACAAGCCCGATGTCGACCGCGCGATCGACGCGTACCTCAACGTCATCGGCGTCGACGAGAACCACATCCCGGCGCTCGACGCCCTCGCGCGGCTCTATGACAAACGCGGCGACCACGCGAGCTCGCTCGACATGATGGAGCAGCTGAGCCGTCGCCTCAGCGACCCCCAGCAGCTCGTCGACCTCCGGCATCGCATGGGTCGTCTCTACGACGAGCGCCTCGGCGACCGCGCGAGCGCCGTCGACAAGTACCAGAGCGCGCTCGACGTCGAGCCGGGGCACCTCCCGTCGCTCGAAGCGATGCGCAAGATCCACGTCGACAACGCCGATTGGCTCTCGGCCGCGCGCGTGCTCGAGCAGGAGACGCAGTACACGCAGGCGCCGCGCCAGCTCGCGCGGCTCTTCGTCGAGCTCGGCCAGATCAACGAGCAGCGGCTCGACGAGCACGAGCGCGCGATCGAGTGCTTCGAGGCGGCCTACAAGCAGGACGCGGACAACGAAGACGCGGCCATGCCGCTCGTCGACGAGTACGTGAGGGCGGGGGAGTGGAGCAAGGCCGCGCCGCTGCTCGACATGCTCGTCAAGCGTGCGAATCGCCGTCCGGCCAACGAGCAGCACGGGTTGTGGTTCGCGCTCGGTCGTACCGCGACCGAACTCGGCGACGACGAGCGCGCGCTGAAGGCGTTCAGCCACGCCAACCAGCTCGACCCGCAGCACCTCGCCTCGCTCCAGGGTCTCGCGGCGGTGAACTACCGCCTGAAGGACTGGGAGAAGGCCTTCAAGTTCTATCAGATGGTGCTCGTGCACCACCGAGACACGCTCACGCGTGACGAGGTGAGCGACACCTTCCACCGCCTCGGCGTCATCAAGCGCGAGCAGGGCGAGCGTCGCAAGGCGCTCAACATGTTCGACAAGGCGCTCGAAGAGGATGCCCACCACCGGCCGACGCTCGAGGCCGTCGTCGCCCTCTACGCCGAGGGCAACGAGTGGGAGCAGGTCATCCACTTCAAGAAGCAGATCCTCGAGGTCGGGACGGAGCCCGAGCAGTTCACGCTGCTCGACCAGATCGGCGACCTCTGGAAGGACAAGCTCAAGAACCCGCAGAAGGCGATGCAGAGCTACGTGGACGCCTCGGCCCTCCAGCCGAAGAACCACGTCGTCATGCACAAACTCCTGGCGCTGTACCAGGAGCAGAAGATGTGGGATCGCGCGGTGGAGATCATCCAGCGCATCTCGGACCTCGACGAGCGCCCGCTCGCGAAGGCGAAGTACGCCTACACGGTCGGCGTCATCATCCGCGACGAGTTGAAGGACGCCGAGAAGGCCGTCGCGAAGTTCGACGAGGCCCTCGACCTCGATCCGACGCAGCTCAAGCCCTTCGAGGCGATCAACAAGATCTGGACGACGCAGAAGGACTGGCGGCAGCTCGAGCGCGCCTTCCGGAAGATGATCAAGCGCGTCGTCGGCAAGGGGAACACCGAACTCGAGTGGAACCTCTGGCACAACCTCGGCGTCATCTACCGTGACCGTATGCAGAAGCACGAGACCGCGGCCGAGGCGTTCAAGATGGCGACGAACCTGCGCCCCGACGACCTCGCTGGTCACCAGATCCTCGCCGAGTTGTACGCGCTCGTCCCCTCGCGACTCCAGGACGCGATCGACGAACACCAATACCTGCTTCGGAAGGATCCGTATCGCGTCGATTCGTACCGCGCGCTGTACAAGCTCTACTTCGATGCGCGCGCCTACGACAAGGCCTGGTGCCTCGCGAGCGCCCTCGTCTTCCTGAAGAAGGCGGACGCTGAGCAGCAGCAGTTCTTCGAGCAGTACCGCAACCGCGGGATGATCCGTCCGACGTCCCGGCTCGACAACGAGCGCTTCGTCAAGGACCTCTTCCACCCGGACGAGGACCTCTACATCGGCAAGATGTTCGAGGCGGTGTTGCCGGCGGTGCTCGCGGTGAAGGCGCAGAACGACAAGCTGCTCGGCCTCGTGAAGAAGGAGCAGGTCGATCCCGCGACCAGCACCGTCACCTTCGCGAAGACGTTCGGCTTCATCGGGCAGGTGCTGTCGCTCCCGGTGCCGCGCCTCTTCCTCAAGCCCACCTCGCCGGGCGGTCTCGTGCACGTCCCGGGCGAGCCGATCGCCTCGGTGTGCGGGTCCACGCTGTTGAGCGGCTTCAGCCCGCAGGACCTCACGTTCGTCGTCGCGCACCATCTGTCGTTCTACCGGGGCGAGCACTACCTGATGCGGCTGCTGCCGACTCAGCCCGAGCTCAAGCTCGCGCTCATGTCCGGCTTGCGCCTCGTCGGGCTCGGTGCGGCGGATCCGGCGGTCGACCAGTGGGCGCAGATGATGCAATCGCGTCTCTCGCCGACGAGCACCGAGTCGCTTCGCATCGTGGCCAAGCGCTTCATCGAGGCGGGCGGGCGCGGTGACGTCAAGCGCTGGATGCAGGCGGTCGAGCTGACGGCGTGTCGCGCGGGCTTCCTCGTGTGCAACGACCTCGAGGTCGCCGGGCGCATGATCGCGGCGCTCCCCTCGGCAGGCCCGCAGGACCTGCCTCCGAAGGACAAGATCAAGGAGCTCGTGCTCTTCTCCGTGAGCGAGCAGTACTTCCGCTTGCGCGAGGCGCTCGGGATCCAGATCAACATCGGCTGACACGGGGCCATCCGGTCGGGGGCGGGGCGCGCACACAGCGCGCTCCGGTGTCCGTCCGGCCCCACGCGCGCGGCGGCGCGTGCTATCTGGCGCACCGTGAGTCGGATTCGGGCGTTCATCACGCGCCGTGCGCGCTGGCTCCTGGCCACGTGCGCTGCGCTTGCCGCGTTGCTCACCGTCCGCGCGTTCGCGACGGGCGCCCACGCTGGGGACCACGCGCGCTCCCTCGCTGCGGCGCTCGCGCGTGACGGGTTGCGCGTCGACCCGAGCACGGTCGTCTGGCTCGGCGAGGAGGGCACGGCCCTGCGGGGGAGGGCTGCGCTCCTGCTCGCGAGCGCGCGCGGCGAGCTGGATGATCTCTATTACGCCGAAGCGCGCTGCACGCGGGATGGCGGCGTGCTCGACGTCCGCGCGACGACGAATCTCACGCGCACGTCGAGCGCGGCGGAGCAGGCGCCGGTGCGCCTCGGCAGCGCGGTGCTCTACGCCTCGCGGGTCGGAGATCGCTTCGATGCGGTGACCGTGCTCGACGTGCGGGGCGAGCCGGCCGTGCTGACCGATGGCTGGCCCGCGCGGGCGCGCCTGCAGAACGCGATCACCAATGTGCAGGAGACAGGGCGGGCGTCCGGGTTCGGCAGGCGGCGCTACGGATTGATCACCCCTGCGGCGCGCCTCGTCGTCGCACGGGAGGGGGGCCGTTTCGTCCTGCGCGCCGACGGCGCGCGGATCGTGCTCGACCCGGCGCGCGAGGCGCCGGTGGAGGGGGCGGCGCTCGTCGAGTCGCGTCCGACCGAGAAGTCGGTCCCGGGGACGATCACGTGGCTCGTCGACACCGTGCGCAACGTGTCGTTCATCGGCGCCGCGCCGATCGAGTGGCTCGAGCACACGGTGTTCGGTCTCAAGGATCGCTTCGAGCGCCTCCGCTACGCGGTCGCGGGCGACGCGAACTCGGAGGCGGATGACGCCGCCGCAGAGTTCGGCGGCCCACGCACCGGCGGGCGCGAGGACCCCGGCAGCCCGCGCGCGCTGCTCGAGGAAGCGGACGCGGAGGCCGGGTGGCCACCCGCTCCCGTGCCTGCGCTCCTCGACGACCCGCTGCGCGGGGAGGGCGAATGGGTCGCGGTCGACGACCCGGCGTTCGTGCAGCGCTGGCCGCACGCGCCGCCGCCTTTTTTCCAGACCTTCCTTCGACCCGATGCCGAGCGCCGCTATGCGCGCGTGTTCGTGACGATGTGGGATGCCCGGCAGGTCCAGCTCCACATCGCCATGGGCACGCGTGAGCCCGAGAGCGCGACGGGTGAGACCGGGACGGGGCTCATCCCTCGCGACGAACGAACGCTCTCGCGGCTCGTCGCGGGCTTCAACGGTGGGTTTCAAGCCTTGCACGGCGAGTTCGGCATGATGGCCGACGGGCGCGTGTACCTGCCTCCCAAGCCCTGGGCCGCCACGGTCGCCATCTTTGAAGATGGTCACGTTGGGCTCGGTTCGTGGCCTGCGCCCGCGTCGAATGCCGCGTACGACGAGCGCGCCGCGACCGCGCAGATCCCGCAAGGCATGGTGGCGATGCGGCAGAACCTCACGACGGTCGTCGAGGACGGCCGCTACAACCCCTGGGAGCGGTGGTGGTGGGGCGCGGCGCCCGAGGCCGCGACGGAGCAGACGTTCACGCACCGCTCCGGGCTCTGCGTGACGCGCGAGGGGTTCCTCGCGTTCTTCTGGGGTGGGAGTCTCGGTCCGGAGTCGCTCGGGGCCGCGATGAACGCGGTGCGCTGCGTCCGCGGGATGCATCTCGACATGAACTCGAAGCACACCGGGCTCGAATTCTACCGTCTCGCGCGGGACGCGGGCGCGCTGCCGCCCCTCGCGGAGCCGCCGTCCGACGACGCGTGGGAGGGCCCGCTCCCGAACCCGGAGGGCGCGACCGGCGCGTGGACGGTGCGCGCGCGCAAGGCCGTCCGCTCCATGGATCCGATGCGTTTCCCCAGGTACATCCGCCGCGATCCGCGGGACTTCTTCTTCCTGACGTTGCGCGCCATGCTGCCGGGCCCGGATCTCCCCGGCCTCGCAGGGCAGGGGCCCGCCCGTCTCTCGACGCAGGGGCTCCCGCATGCGGGGTGGCCGCATCCCTTCGCCCGCGCGGCGCTCGGCGACGCGACCGAGCGCGCGTGGGTCCTGCGGATCGACGCGACGCGCGCCCCGCCCACGGCGCTCGCACCGCCGGGCGCGAGCCGACCGCTCGCCTATTTGACCCGCGGCAGGGCCCTCGCGCGGGACGGTGCGGCGTACGCGCTCTATGCGGTGCGCGCGTCGTCTCCTGGCGCGCTCGGCGTGTCCTACGCGGTCGGCACGCCGCCGGCGGGCGCGCGCACGCTCGTGTCCGGGCCCGACGCCATGACGACCGAGGCCGCGGGCGCGGCGCTCGGCGTCGACGAGCACGGGTTCGTCGTCTACGTCGAGCGAGACGGCAGCGATGTACCGCTCGGCGCGCTGCTCCGCGCGGCCGGGGTCGCGCACGCGGTCGCGCTGCCGGAGGGCGCACGGCTCGCCTTCCGCGCGGGCGATCGGACAGTCGCCGTCGATGGCGCGCGCGAGCGGAGCGTCGAGATCGCCGACGCGCTCGTGTGGGTCGCCGACGAGCGCCCCGCGGCCGACGCGCTGTTTCCGGATACACAACCGCTGCCCTACACGCGGTGGGGGCGTCTGCAGGGCGCGCGCGTCCGCTACTTCCCCGACACGGCGCGCAGCCCGCGCTTCGTGAGGCCCTCCGGCACGCGTTAGCGTGCGGAGTGCGTCGCGCTGCAGCCTCGGCCCCTACCCAAGAATGGTCCGGGGTCACGGGTCGGTTGGCCATGTCCGCACCGTGCTACGCCGCCGGGCCGCGCGCGCCCGTCTGCGACGCCTCGCCATCGGTGTTGACCGCCCTTGAAGATTTCGCGTATTTAACCCCGTCCGATCACACGCTCACCGCCCCTGCGCGCGGGCGACGTGTCCGGGCGAAGATCCCCGTGCGCTCTGGCACGACGTCGAGAGGAACCCGGTGAAGAAGCCGATCCCGTTCGGGAAATACCTCCTGCTGGACCGCGTGAACGTGGGAGGCATGGCGGAGGTCTTCAAGGCCAAAGCCTTCGGGGTCGAGGGCTTCGAGCGTCTCGTCGCCGTAAAGCGCATCCTCCCGAGCATCGCGGAGGACGCCGAGTTCATCGAGATGCTCATCGATGAGGCGAAGATCGCCGTGCAACTCACGCACGCGAACATCGCGCAGATCTTCGACCTCGGCCGCGTCGCCGAGAGCTACTTCATCGCGCTCGAGTACATCCACGGCAAGGATCTGCGCACCATCTTCGATCGCGCGCGCAAGCGCGGCGAGCCGCTGCCCGTGCCGATGGCCTGCTTCAACATCATGAAGGTGTGCGAGGGCCTCGCTTACGCGCACGACAAGAAGGACGCCGCCGGCCGCGACCTCCACCTCGTGCACCGCGACGTCAGCCCGCAGAACGTCCTCATCTCGTACGACGGTGAGGTGAAGCTCATCGACTTCGGGATCGCGAAGGCCGCCGGCAAGGCGAGCAAGACGCAGGCGGGGATCCTCAAGGGCAAGTTCGGCTACATGTCGCCGGAGCAGGTGCGCGGGCTGCCGCTCGACCGCCGCTCGGACGTGTTCGCCGTCGGCATCGTGCTCTACGAGCTGCTCACTGGTGAGCGGCTCTTCGTCGGCGAGACCGACTTCTCCACGCTGGAGAAGGTGCGGAACGTCGAGATCATGCCGCCGAGCACGTACAACCGGCGCATCCCCGACGAGCTCGAGCAGATCGTGCTCAAGGCGCTGAGCAAGGACGTCGACGACCGCTACCAGACGGCGATGGACCTGCACGACGACCTGCAGTCGTTCATGTACACGAGCGGTAACTTCTTCGCGCGGAAGGACCTCGCGGCCTACATGCGCAAGACCTTCGCGGAAGAGATCGCGAAGGAGAGCGCGAAGGACGAGGAGTTCGCGAAGATCACGGCCCCGAGCGGGAGCGGGCTCGACGCGTTCGACGATCTGCCGTCCGCGCAGGGCGGTGGTGTCAAAATGACCGCCCCGCCGAAGCCGCCGCAGCGCAAGGCGACGTTGATGGGCGTGGCGATGGCGCCGCCGCCTCCGCCCGCACCGCGTGTCTCGAAGCCGGCCGCGCCGCCGCCTCCGCCACCGCGTGTCTCGGCGGCGCCGGCGGAGCCGCCGCCTGCCCCTCCGGCGACCGTCGGTCCTTCCCCGGTCGCGGCGCCGCCTGCGATGGAGATGGACTGGGACGAAGAGGAGCTCTCCACCCAGATCTACGACAAGCCCGAGGACTACAAGCTCGCGCCATCGGGCCCCGCGCCGCTGCCGCCGCTCTCGCAGCCCGTCCCGATGGCGCCGCCGACCGCGGGGCCGCCCCGTACCGCGCCGCCGATCGCTTCTCGCCCACCAGCGCAGGCGGGGGCGCCTTCGCCTTTCGACATGCCCGCGCCGGAGTATGCGCCGACGCCGTCGACCGCGGACCTGGGGCCCGATCGCCGCGAGCCGACTGCCGTCACGGCGCGTCCGCGGGAGCCCGAGGCCGCGAAGAAGCGGGGGAATCTCCAGCCGATCCTGGCGGTCGCTGGGCTTCTGCTCGTCGCGCTGGCGGGCGCCGTGGGCTGGTGGGCGTTCCGCGGGAACCAGCCGGGCACGATCCAACTCACGACGTCGCCGGGCGACCCTGTCGTTCTGTTCGACACGCGGCCGGTACAAGCGACCTCCAGCCCGTTCGTGATCGCCGAGGTCAGCCCCGGGGACATGCATCTCATCGAGGTGAGCAAGACGGGCTTTCAGACCTGGTCGCAGCAGGTCCGCGTGCAGCCCGGGCAGTCACTCTCCGTCGGTCCCGTGGTCCTCGTGCCGGCCGGAGGCGGCGCGGGGGCCGTGCCGTCCATCGCAGGCGCGGGGGGGGCGGCGCCTGCGGCGGCGACGGGCTTCTCGCTCGACACCCAGCCGAGTGGCGCGCGGGTCTTCGTCGATGGCCGCGAACTTCCGCAGCGGACGCCGGTGACCGTCGCCGACCTCACGCCGGGTTCGCATGCGATCCGCGTCGAGGCCGGCGCCCAGTACGACGCCTGGCAGACGCAGATCCAGCTGTCGGCTGGGCAGACGCTCGCGCTCCCGGCAGCCATGCTCACGCTGCGCGCGGTCAGCGTCGAGTTCCGCTCCGTGCCGGAGGGCGCGCAGGTGACGTTGGTGCGCGGGGGCGAGCGCCGTGCGCTCGGCGTGACGCCGACGCGCAGCGACGTCGAGTTGGCGGGCGGGCCCTGGTCCGTCGAAGTGTCGCGCGAGGGCTACGACACGGCCACACAGCCCCTCTCGATGTCCCCCGGGATGCCGACCGCGACGGTCGACGTGACGCTCGTCGAGCGCGCGCGGGTCGCCGCGCGTCCCAGCGGGGGAGGGGCGTCGCCGCGCCCGGCGCGTCCGACGCCTGTTGCGGCGGAGCCGTCCGGCGGCCCGGAGACCGTGTCGCGCCCGCCCGCGCCGGTCGCTGCTGGGGGCACGGGGACACTGCGCATCAACACGCGGCCCTGGTCGCAGGTCTACGTGGACGGGACGCTCATCGGCAACACGCCGCAGATGAACATCCCCCTCCGCGCAGGCTCACACCGCGTCACGCTCGTGAACACCGAGTTCAACATCCGTGAGACGATCACCGTGAACATCGCGGCGGGCGCGACGGAGACGAAGGTCCTCACCCTCAATCCGGGCTGAGCGCTGCCGCAGCGGGGGGCGCTCCCACGACGCCCGGCGTCGGGGGCGTCCGTCGGAGGGGGGCGGTCCGCGCCGGGGCCGCTCACTCCACATGCTGGTCGATGACGAGCACGCCGAAGGGGACGAGTTCGCCCTCGCGCACCGTGGCGCGGCGCTCGAAACGAGAGAGCACGCCGTCGCCGTCGAGGTCGCCTTCGGCGCGAATTGACAGCAGATACGGGCGTTCGGCGAGCGCGAGGTCGCACCCCGCTTCGACAGGCTCGAGCGCGTAGCGGTAGCGCGTTGGGTCCTGCGGCGCGAAGCCGAGCGCGCGCCACGTCGATGCGCCCGGGGTCGCGGCGGCTGTGAAGTCCACCGTCTGCGGGCTGATCGTGGGCGCGGCCGGAGCCGGGCCCGCAGCGTCCGGGAGGCAGTGCTGCCGGCGACGACCGTCCGGACCCGTGTGGCGCCGCGCATAGTACGCGGCGCTCAGGCGGTGCAGCGTGGCGAGCTGCTCGGAGGCCTCCGACGTTTTGCTGGTCCGCACGTGCCGCATGAAGGTCGGCACGGCCACGGCGAGGAGCACGCCACCCACACAGGTCACCGCGCAGGCCTCGATGAGGCTCATGCCGACGCTCCGACGCACGGGAGCGACCATGCGCCGAGGGGCGTCGAGGGTCAAACCCGGCGGCGCATCACGGGGCGTTCTCCGGGGCGTCAGGCTCGTCCGACTCAGGGTCGAGCGGCGCTTCGAGGAACCAGTCGCGCAGGGCGCGCGCGCGCGCGTCGGACCGGGGCCAGGGTTCGACGAGCAGGTAGAGGGTCGGGGAAAGATAGGGAGCGTCGTGGCGTCGTCGCTCCTCGAGGTCGCGCTGCGCGGCGGCAAACGCCTCGGCGTACGCGGCCGAGCGGAGGCGGCCGAGCGTCTCGGCGAGGTGTGCCCGCAAGTCTTCGTCGCGCACCGTCGCGTACATCTCCTCGAGATGCCGGATGGCCTGCTCGGTGCGGCCGAGACGCTGAAGCTGGGACACGTTGGTCAGGGCGAGCCACTTTGGACCGCCGCCGCGCCGCGCTGCCGCTTGCAGGTAGGGCAAGCCGCGTCGGCGGGCGTCGTCCTTCGCGGCGCGGTCGGGGAGGAGCGGGGGGAGCTCGTAGGAGAGCGTCGCGCCGAGTTGCCAGAGCAGCTCGGGGTCGTCCGGGTAGCGCCTCACGCCGCGGGCGAGGAAGGCCGCCGCCCGCTCGGCGTCACGCCAGGTGATCGCGCCCGTCCGGTAGAGCGCGCTCGCTCCAGCCCAGCGGTAGGCCGCCGGGAAGTAAGGGTCCAGCGTCACGACCGCGTCCCCGTAGTCGAACACGTGCGAGACGTCGCCGCGGTGCGCGAGCTCGTCGCCGTAATAGACGAGCGCGCGCATCCACACGAGATCCGCGAGCGCCTCCTCGTGGCCGAGGGAGAAGATCCGCAGCCAGCGCGAGGGGGGCAGGTAGTAGACGTCCTCGTACGTCTCCCCGGCGAGGCACGCGCGCATCGCGCTCGGGCGCACGAGCAGCGCGCCGGCCGTCGCCGACAGGAGCATGAGCAGCAGGGTGAGGACGCTGCGGCGCTCGCGCGTCATGGCCTCATCGGGGGCGCGGGATGCGTGGTGGTCGACGCGCGACGTCGTGCTCGCCGCATTCGCCGCACCCGGGGTGGGGTGTCATTCCCAGCCGGCGGGGTTCGTGAGGCCCGTCGTGGGGTTGCCGACCCACACCCCTGAGCTCGCCGAGTACGTCTCGAAGAGGACGAAGGTACCGTCGCCGTCGAGGTCACCCGTCGCGCGGGCCACGTACCAGAAGTCGTTGCCCGTGAGGGCGGATCCGGCGGGACCGGCCGTCCCCGGGGTACCCGCGAGGGCGAGGTACGTGAAGCGCACGGCCGAGTCCGGGGTCGCGCCGAGCTGGTTCCAGGGGGAGCCGGCGGCGACGCTCCACGCGACGGACGCGCTCGTCGGGGTCGCGCGGGGCGCCACGGGCGCGGCGCAGTAAGTCCCGAACTCGGCACGGTAAGCTTCTTCGCGTTGGCGAATTTCGCCGAGGAAGGTCGTCGCTTCGGTCGTCTTCGATTTTTGGATGTACGTGCGGAACGACGGGATCGCGATGGCGGCGAGGATGCCCACGATCGCGACGACGATCATCAGCTCGATCAGAGAGAAGCCCTTTGCGCTGCGCGCCGCGGGGCTCCTCGGGGCGCGAAGCCGTGCGGTCGGCGTCTGCTTCATCACGGACCTCCTCGCGCTTTCGGCGCGGCGGCGAACGAAGCCGGAGCGTACACCGAAGCGGGGGGCGACCGCCAGACGACAGCCACGCGTCCTGCGCGCTGCGACCGCGGCGCTCACTCGTCCCCGTCCGCGCCGCTCTCGGGCTCGTCGTCGCCGTCGCCCAGTCCGTATTTCGCCAGGCGATACCGGAACGAGCGGAAGGACATCCCGACGAGCTTCGCCGCGCGCTTGCGCACGCCGCCCGTGCGCTCGAGGGCCTCGAGGAGCAGCCGCTGCTCGGTGTCCGCGAGGAAGGCGTCGAGATCCATGCCCTCGGGCGGCAGCCCGATTGGGCGCGGGGTCGCGGCCCCATTCGTCGCGAGGGTGTCCGGCAGGTCCGCGAGCGTGATGCGTGGGCCCGCCGCGAGCGTGACGGCCCGCTCGACCACGTTTTCGAGCTCCCGCACGTTCCCTGGATAGCGCTGCTGCGCGATCCAGCGCAGCACCTCGGGCGAGAAGAGCAGCCGGCGCCCCGCCAGCGCTCCGTGCTTGACGAGGAAGTGCTCCGCGAGGAGCGGGATGTCCTCGGGGCGGTCCCGCAGCGGCGGCATCACGAGCCGGATCACGTTGAGCCGATAGAAGAGATCCTGACGGAAACGTCCCTCTCGAACCTCGAGCTCCACGTCGCGGTTCGTCGCGGCGACGAGGCGAACATCGACCTCGAACTCCTTCTCGCCGCCGATCGGCCGCACTTTGCGCTCTTGCAGCACACGGAGGAGTTTCACCTGCAAGGCAGGCGTCAACTCGCCCACCTCGTCGAGGAACAGCGTGCCCTTGTCGGCCGCGCGGAAGATGCCGTCCTTGCGCGTGGCCGCGCCGGTGAACGCGCCCCGCTCGTGGCCGAAGAGCTCGCTCTCCATCAGCGTCTCCGGGAGCGCGCCGCAGTTCACCACGACGAATGGCGCCTCGCGGCGATCGCCGCGGTCGTGGAGCGCCCGCGCGACCACCTCCTTGCCGGTGCCGCTCTCGCCGGTGACGAGCACGCTCGTGCGTGCGCTCGCGATGCGCTCGATGAGCGCCATCACGCGCTTCATCGGCTCGCTCTTGCCGATGAGGTTGCCGAGGCGGAAGGTGCCGAGCGCGCTCGCGCGGAGCGACTCGTTCTCGCGGTGAATCGCGCGCTTCTCGAGCGCCTTGTCGATCGTCGCGAGCAACTCGGGGTTCTTGAAGGGCTTCTGGACGTAGTCGTAGGCCCCGCGGCGCATCGCCTCGACGGCGGCCTCGGTGGTCGCGAAGGCCGTGATCATCACGACCTCGGTCGTCGCGTCGCGCGTGCGGGCGGCCTCGAGGACGGTCATCCCGGTGCCGTCGAGCATCGAGAGATCGGTGATCACGAGGTCGTACGGGTCGTCGTCCGCGATCCGCGCGAGCGCCGTCACGACGCCGGGGACGCAGACGGGCTCGTGTCGCGCGCGCCGCAGAAGGACGCCGAGCATCTCGCGGAGCCCCGGCTCGTCGTCAACGACGAGGATGCGTGCCATCGCGCGAGCCTCGCACGCCGTCCGCAGCGCGGGTAGACCAACCGACGCGGACACGCCGCGGTCGTTGACGGCACGGCGCGTCCGTCCGTAGTCTCTTGCCCGTGAGCGATCTTCGCTGGCTCGTCGTCACGCTCGTCGTCATGGTCACTGCGCTCGCCGCGGCGACGGTCCCCGCGGAGGCGTCCGCCCAACGCGGACGCGGCGCGCGCCGTGGGCGCCTCGTCGTGCTCTCGCAGCAGCAGGGGGCCGAGGTCTTCATCGACGAGCAGAGCGTCGGGACGCTGCCGATCGAGCCGCAGGCGCTCACGCCGGGCGATCACACGCTCCGCGTGACGCGGCCTGGCTACACGGACTTCAACGATGTCGTGCGCATCACGGCGGGCGCCGAGGCGACGGTCGAGGCCGAGCTCATCGCGATCTCCGCCGTCCTGCACGTCGAGAGCACGCCGCCGGGGGCGCAGGTCTTCGTCGATGGCCGCTTCGTGGGGACGACCCCCGGCGACTTCGACCTCGCGGACGGCCCGCGCTCGATCCGCACGCGGCTCGCGGGCTACCACGAGGTCATCCGGCAGATAACGGGGGCACCCGGCGAGCGCGCGGAACTCGCGCTCACGCTCGAGCCTCTCCCGCCCGACGAGGACCCCACGCGCGTACGCGCCGAGCCCGACGATTGGTACGAGAAGCCCTGGACCTGGGTCGGGATCGGGGGCGGCGCGATCGCGGTCGCCGTAGGCATCGCGCTGGTGATCGTGTTCACCTCCGAGCAGCCCTCGCAGCTCGCCGAGTACTGCGGTCAGGCGGGGGGCTGCGTGCGGCTCCCGACCTCCTTCTGAGGCGCGGTCCGCGACTTCGGCGGCGCTGCGGCGCGCAGCGCTGGTAGAGTCGCGCGCCATGAGCACCCAGGAATCTCCGGCGGCCGTGGCCGCGGGCGTGCGCGTCACCCGGGACGACGCGATCGCCGTCTGGACCCTCGATCGCCCGGAGCGGATGAATGCGCTGTCGCGCGCCGTCGTGCGCGAACTCGGACGACTCGCGCGGGAGGCGGCGCAGGACCGCTCGCTCCGCGGCGTGATCCTCACGGGCGCCGGCGGGAAGGCGTTCTGCGCGGGCGCGGACCTCAAGGAGCGCCAGTCGATGAGCCTCGAGGACGTGCGCGATTTCCTCGGGCTCTACCGCGCATCTTTCGGGGCGATCGACGCGCTGCCGGTGCCCGTGGTCGCGGCCATCGACGGCGTCGCGTTCGGGGGCGGGCTCGAGCTCGCGCTCGCGTGCGACTTCCGCGTGATGACGGCGGGCTCGCAGGTGGGGCTTACCGAGACCTCGCTCGCCATCATCCCGGGCGCGGGTGGCACGCAGCGGCTGCCCCGCATCGTCGGCGAGGCGCGCGCCAAGGAGATGATCCTCCTCGCGCAGCGCCTCGACGCGCCCACCGCGCTCGCCTATGGCCTCGCCACGCGGGTCGCCGCGGCGGGCGAGTCCGCGGTCGACTGCGCGCGCGCCCTCCTCGCGCCACTCACGGCGGCGGCGCCGATCGCGATCGCCGCGGCCCTCGAGGCGATCGACGCGGCCGCGGATGTCCCGCTCGAGCAGGGCCTCTCGCGTGAGCGTCTCTGCTACGAGCGGACGCTCGAGTCCGAGGACCGCCTGGAGGCGCTCGCGGCCTTCGCCGAGAAGCGTCGGCCCGTCTACCGCGGGCGGTGACGGGCCGAAGGAGCGACGCAGTCGTCGCTTCGGCGAGCGCGGCTACTCGGCGCTGAGGCCCACGTCCTGCGCGGCGCGCTGGGCAGTTGCGCCGAACGAGCGCGCAGGGAGCGTCGAAGCCGTGTCCGCCGAGCGCAGGATCGCTTCGCAGAGCGCGCCGAAGTCGTAGCCCGCGCCGGCGGCGATCTTCGGGAGCAGCGAGGTCGGCGTCATGCCGGGGAGCGTGTTCACCTCGAGCACGTACTCGTTCTCGCCCTCGGTCACGAGCATGTCGACGCGCGTCGCGCCCGAGCAGCCGAGGCAGCGGCTCGCGCGCTCGGCGAGGTTCATCACGCCCTTGCAGCGGGTGGGCGAGAGGCGCGCGGGGAAGAGGTAGTCGCTCGCGCCCTTCGTGTACTTCGACTTGTAGTCGTAGACGCCGGACTTCGGCACGATCTCGAGTGCGCCGAGCGCACGGCCGTCGAGCACCGCCACGGTGATCTCGCGTCCCGCGACGAAGCGCTCGACGAGCACGTTCTTGTCGAAGCGCGCGGCTTGCTCCGCGAGCGCGGCCAGCTCGGCGAAGTTGCCGGCCTTGCCGGCGCCGACGCTCGAGCCCTGCCGACGCGGCTTCACGAACGCGGGAAAGCCGAACGAACCGTGGATCTCCTCGAGATCGTCGAGCTGCGATGCGTGCACGTCGTAGTACGGCGGCGTGGGCACGTTGTGCAGGCGGAAGAGCTCCTTCGCCTTCAGCTTGTCCATCGCGAGCGCGCTCGCGAGGACGTCGGAGCCGGTGTACGGGATGCCGAGCAACTCGAGCAGGCCCTGGATGCAGCCGTCCTCGCCGTACGTCCCGTGCAGCGCGAGAAACGCCACGTCGATCGGGGTCTGCCTCAGGACGCGATCGATGTCGCGGTCGACGTAGATCTTCACCGCGTCGTAGCCGCGCGCGACGAGCGCCTCGTGCACGGCGTCGCCGGTCTTGATCGAGACCTCGCGCTCCGAGCTGAGGCCGCCCATGAGCACCCCGATGCGCTTGCTCTTCATCGTCGACTCCTTCGTGTACAGGTGAGGCGTCTGCCGGTGGAGGGGGCGTGTGCGTTAACCGCGCCAGCCCATGTTGGCAGGGGATCGAGGGGGATCCGCGCTGCGGCTCGTGTCACCGCAGACGCGCGGCCGATGCCCGAGTGACACCCCGGATATCAGCCGCTCCCGGGCGGGTCAAGAAATGCGCCGGCGCTCCGCGGGCCGACGCGGGGCCTCACGCCCGGAGGTACTCGTCGAGGTACTTGTGCGCTTTCTCCTCGATCTTCCCCTTGAGGGGGCGGAGCACGAGGCTGAGGTCGATCTCGAGGCGGACCGTCGAGTCGGTCACGTGGATCCGCCCCTTCGCGCCCGAGCGCTCGAAGCGGAGGTCGTCGCCGTCCCAGCGGTAGGTCGCGTCGATCTTTTCCTTGAGCCGTTCGGCGACGAGCTCGGCGGCTGCGCGCGCCTTGTCCTTGCCGAGGCTGTGGGTCCGTTGGATGTCGATGGTGGCCATGGCGAGACTCCCGTGGGCTGCGCGCCGGCGCGGGCCGGCTGCGGGCTGCGCAACGTGGCACGCCGACGTCCGGCGGAGAAGACCCAGAGGGTCCCGGGCGTCCCGATCGTCCAGGTCTCGTCGCGCGTCAGCGGACGCGTCGCGATGACCGCGACCCGATCGCGCGGCGAGGTGACGGCCGCGAAATCGACGCACACGTCGTCGTCCGCGAGCGTGGCGCGCGAGAAGGGGTGTTGGCGGACGATGTGGCAGAGCGAGGTGTCGCAGCGCGCGTAGAGATAGGTCGCGTCGCTCAGCAGGAAGTTGAACGTGCCGTGCGTCGCGAGCGTGCTGCCGAGGTCGGCGACGAGCTGCCAGAGCGCGCGCGGCTCGGTCGGATAACGGTCGAAGCGCGCGGCGACCTGCTCGAGGAGCCAGCAGAACGCGTGCTCGCTGTCGGTCGTGCCGAGCGGCGTGAAGCGCCCGCTGAGTGGAAGCGCACGCACGCCGGGGACCTTGCCGTTGTGGGCGAACGCGAACGTGCGCCCCCAGAGCTCGCGCGTGAAGGGGTGGACGTTGGCGAGCGAGACGGCGCCGTGCGTCTTCTGCCGGATGTGCGCGACGGCGATCTTCGTGGGGATCGCGTTCGCGTGGAGGAAAGCGACGAGCTTGCTGTCCGCCGCGGGGTCGGCCTCCCGGAAGCTGCGCACCGCGCTGCCCTCGTAGAGGCAGAGGCCCCAGCCGTGAGTGTGGGGGCCGGTGCCACCGCCGCGCCGCGCGAACCCGCGAAACGAAAAGACGATGTCGGTCGCGACGTTGCAGTCCATTCCGAGCAGCTCGCACATGCGCGGGGAGGATAGCGCGTGACCGCGCGCCTTGCGGTGCTGGCGGTCGCTGGGGGGGGGTGATAGGGTCCGGCCGCCGGTGTGGATGTCGCTCGCAACCTGGAGACTCTCGTGACGTGCGCCCCTGCGCGCGTCGCACCGCGTCCCGGGCAGAGCGCTCCCGTCGGGGGCATCGCTTGCGCGTCCCGTGTGAAGGGTCACGGCGCGCCGCCGCTCCCGGTGCCGTCTTGCGACGGCCGTCCCGGCTTCGGTTCCATCTCCATCCCCGAGACTCGCTCCAATGACGTTCACGGAAGCCGCGATCGAGGTACTCCGTCTCACCGGTAAGCCTCTGCACTACAAGAAGATCACCGAGCTGGCGATTCAGAAGAATCTCCTCTCGCACGTGGGCAAGACGCCCGAAGTCACGATGTCGTCGCGTCTCGCGACCCTCGTGAAGAAGGAAGCCGCCGACTCGCTCATCATCAAGGTCAAGCCCGGCGTCTTCGGGCTGCGCGACTTCGGTCGCGAGGTGATCGAGGCCGCTGCGGCCGAACTTCCGGACGACCCCAACGCCGCCGCCGAGGAGGCCTCGCACGAGGCCGTCGAGGTCGCCGAGTCGGGCGAGGAGGCCGCCGAGTCCCCCGAGCCGACGGAGGCCGCCGAGGCAGCCGTCGTCGAGAAGCCCGCCAAGAAGGCGTCGAAGCCGCTCCCCGGCTCCGATGTGTTCCCGGAGGAAGAGGACGACGACGAGCCGATCCTCGGGGGCCTCGACAAGGACGAGAAGCAGGCGCAGGCGGGTGACAAGGGCGCCGCGGGTGACGGCGGCCGTCGTCGTCGTCGTCGTCGTCGTCGCGGCGGGCCCGAGGGGGCCGAGACCGGCCCGGAGGCGCCGCGGTCGGAGTCGAGCGTCGAGCGTCCCGCCCGGCTCGAGCGCCCCGAGCGTGGGCCCCGCGAGGAGCGTCCGCGTGAGGAGCGTCGCGCGTGAGGAGCGCGCGCCGCGTGAGGAGCGCGCGCTGCGCGAGGATCGGGGCCGCGAGGACCGGCTCCGCGAGGACCGTGGCCGTGAGGAGCGCCTCCGCGAGGAGCCGTTGCGCGGCGATCCGAACCGCGAGCACGTCGACGGCGAGCTCGTCGGCAAGGACCTCGCCGACGCCGTGTTCACCGTCATGGCGGCGCTCGAGCGCCAGCCGCAGCCGCTCGCGCGTGTGGCCGAGCAGCTCGTACGTCGCGGCCGGCTCGCGGGCGACCCCGTCATGCTCGTGCCGACGATCGCCGCCGCAGTCCGGGCGGACATCGCGCGGCGTGAGGCCGAGACCGTGCGGCCCCGTTTCCGCGTGGTGCTCGGGCGCGTCGCGCTCACGGACTGGTCGCTCCCGGGCGAGGCCGTTCGCTACGAACAGGATGCAGTCCGCTCCGCGGATCGTCAGCGCGAGCAGGTGCGTCAGGCATTCCTGCGGCGCGTGCGCGAGCTGCCGGGGGCGGGCTTCGCCGAGCTGCTCGCGACGTGGCTCAACGTCGAAGGCGTCGTCGCGTTGCGTGCGGTGCGGCGGCCAGGCGCGCAGCCCGGCGAGTTGCACCTCGCCGGCACGCTCAAGCGCGGGCACGACGAGACGCGTCTCGCCATCGTGGCGCGCCGTGACGGCCGCGAGATCGGCCGCGAGCGCGTCATCGAAGTGCGTGGCTCCCTGCACCACTACGGCAGCGCGAGCGCGGGCTGGCTCATCACGACGGGGCAGGTCCTGTCGGGCGCCCGCGAGGAGGCTGCAGTCCCGGGGACGGCGCCCGTGGCCTGCTTCGACGGCGTCGGTCTCGCACGGGCGATGGAGCGCGTCGGCGTCGGCCTGCGACGCCACGTCGTCCCGCTGACGACCCTCGACCTCGACCTGCTCGACAACCTGCAGGGCAGCGCGCCGCCGTCGCGTCCCGACGAGCGTCCGCGTGACGACCGCCGAGACGCCCGTGACGCGGGCGGCGCGCGGGAGACAGGCCCCCGCGAAGGGGGCCGCGAGCCGCGCGAAGGCGGGCGCCGTGAACGGCACGGGCGCCGCGAGGAGCGCGAGGCCCGTGAGCTCGCGCAGGGAGAGCCGGCAACGGCCGAGGCGGGCTCCGCCGCAGGCGAGGACGAGACGCGTCGGCTGCCAGAGACCACCGAGGAGGCTGGCGCTGCGTCGAGCCCGTCCGTGCCGCGCGTGGGTGCGCCCCCGGAGACCAGCGACGAGGACGACGACGAGCCGCTCCTGCCGCCTTCTTCCGGGGACGATGACGGCGAGGCCGTGCACGAGCACGACCACGAGTCGAGCGACGACGCGGACGACGACGAGGACGGCCGAGGACGAGGACGCCGAGGACGACGCGGTGGGCGACGCGTCCAGCGATGAGGACGCCGAAGACGACTCGGACATCGCCGACGACGAAGACGCCGAGGACGACGCGGACGCCTGAACTCCCCTGACATGCGCCGCCGCGCCGCCCGTTCAGCGGGTGCGGGGCGGCGCGTGTGCGTCAGCGAGGGGAGCGCAACGTGTTGGCGGGTTGCGTCAGTGCGCGCCGCCGGGGCCGTGCACGTGGCCGTGCGCGAGCTCGTCGGCCGTCGCCGCGCGCACGTCGCGGATCGTGACGTCGAAGTGCAGCGTGACGCCCGCGAGCGGGTGGTCGGGGCTTACGAAGATCGCCTCCGCGTCCGCATCGACGACCCACAACGTGATCGACGTGCCGTCCGGCGCGGCGGCCTCGATCGGCATCCCCGGCTCGGCGTCGAAGTCGCGCGGAAGCCTCGCGCGCTCGACGCGCATCGCGCCATCCTCGGTGCGCTCCCCGTAGCCATCGGCCGGGGCGACGACCGCCTTCACGTTCTCGCCGACGCCGCGACCGGTGAGCGCGCCCTCGAGTCCCGGGACGATCATGCCGTGTCCGTGCAGGTAGACGAGCGGCTCGCCCCCGCTCTCGTCGAGGACCGTCCCTTCCTCGTCCTTGAGCGTGTAATCGAAGGCGACGACGGCGTCTTGAGCGATCTTCATGGTGGGTCCTTTCACGTGGCGAGCACGGTGCCGATCGGGGCGCGCGAGGGTGCACGTCCGCGGGCTGCGCGTCAAAGCGAGTCCACGCTCGCGCATGCCGGGCTCGCAGGACGGCGGTCGTGCGGGCGCGCCGCGGTCAGATCGTGAGCGTCTCCGTGTGCTCGCCGAACACCCCGCGCATCGCGTCCGAGATCTCGCCGACGGTCGCGAGCGCGCGGACGGCGTCGAGGACCGGTGGCATGAGGTTGCCGCCGTCGCGTGCGACCTGCTCGACGCGGGCGCACGCGGCGCGGGCCGCGGCCTCGTCGCGCCGGGCGCGGACGGCTTGCAGGCGCGCGACCTGCTCGCGCTCGAGTTGCGGATCGACGCGCAGGATGGGCACGCTCGCCGACTTCCCCTGGAAGCGGTTCACGCCGACGATCACGCGCTCTCCGCGCTCGATCTGCAGCTGGTAGCGGTACGCGGAGTCCTGAATCTCGCGCTGCGGATAGCCCTGCTCGATCGCGGGGACCATGCCGCCGAGGCGGTCGATCTTCGCGAGGTACTCGCGGGCGCCGGCCTCGATCCGATCCGTCATGGCCTCGATCGCGTACGCGCCGCCGAGCGCGTCGACGATGTCCGCGACGCCGCTCTCGTACGCGATCACCTGCTGCGTGCGCAGCGCGAGCGTGGCGCTCTCTTCCGTCGGCAGCGAGAGCGCCTCGTCGAAGCTGTTCGTGTGCAGCGACTGCGCACCGCCGAGCACGGCCGCGAGGGCCTGCAGCGTCGTGCGGATCGCGTTCACCATCGGCTGTTGTGCCTGCAGCGTCGAGCCGGCCGTCTGCACGTGGAACTTGAGCGCACAGGCCTCGCGTGAGCGCGCGCCGAAACGCTCGCGCATGATCGAGCCCCAGAGCCGCCGCGCCGCGCGGAACTTCGCGACTTCCTCGATCACGTTGTTGTGACCGTTGAAGAAGAACGACAGCTGCTTGCCGAAGGTGTCGACGTCGAGGCCCGCGGCGATGGCCGTCTCGACGTACGCGATGCCGTCCGCGAGCGTGAACGCGACCTCTTGGATCGCGTCGCAGCCGGCCTCCCGCATGTGGTAGCCGCTGATCGAGATCGTGTTCCACTTCGGCGCGTGCGTGGCCGACCACGCGAAGATGTCGTTGATGATCCGCAGCGAGGGCCGCGGCGGGTAGATGTACGTGCCGCGCGCGACGTACTCCTTGAGGATGTCGTTCTGAATGGTGCCGCGGAGCGCCGTGCTGGGAATGCCCTGTTTCTCTGCGACGACGACGTAGAGCGCGAGGAGGATCGAGGCCGTCGAGTTGATCGTCATCGACGTCGACACGCGGTCGAGCGGGATGCCGCGCAGCAACGTCTCCATGTCGTCGAGCGAGTCGATCGCGACGCCGACCTTGCCCACCTCGCCGCGCGCGAGGGTGTGATCGCTGTCGCGCCCCATCTGCGTGGGCAGATCGAAGGCGACGCTGAGGCCCGTTTGACCGTTCTTCAGGAGGTAGTGGTAGCGCTCGTTCGACTCGGCCGCGGTGCCGAAGCCGGCGTACTGCCGCATCGTCCAGTGCCGCCCGCGGTACATGTTCGGCTGGATGCCGCGGGTGAATGGCGGTTCACCGGGGAAGCCGATTCGCTCGAGGTAGGCGGCCTCCGCCGTGTCGAGCGGCGTGTAGAGCGGCGCGGCGTCGCCGCCTTGCGCGAGCAGTGCGGCGCGCTCCCGCGGCGGTGACTTCTGCTCGAAGCGCCCGAGGACGTCACCGTGCCAGCGCGCGTGCGCGCGCTCGAGGTCATCGCGCGTCGGGGACGCGTGCGCGGGAGCGGTGGGAGCGCGTTCGTGTTCGTCCGTCATGGTCAGGCTTTCTTGTGGAGGATGAGCCGCTCGAAGGCATCGCCGAGCGCGCCCGCGAGGGCCTCGACGCGCCGAACGCCGCGCGCCCCGTGGCGCATTCCGTCCCCGCAGAGCACCGCGATGGCCTTACCTGCGACGAGCACGGGTTGCACGAGCGCATCGCCGCCGTCGCTGCCGACGGCGACCTTGTAGATGGCGTCCGCGGACGAGCTGCCGTACGGGCCGAGGTGGGGCACCCCCCTCGCGATCGCCTCGCGGAACACGGAGGCGCTCTTCACCGGGATCCAGAGGTTGAACACCGCCTCGCGCGAGACGCCGCCGCCGCGCACGTCGCGCCCTTGCAGCACGTCCCGCTTCAGCGCGAGGAAGACGACGCAACGACAGGCGGGAAGGGCGGCCTCGCAGGCCAGTCGGACTGCCTCGTCGCGCGTCGGGGCGCTGCGCAGCGCGGCGAGCAGCGGTGCGACGTCGGGGAGCGCGTCGCCCAGGTCGTCGGCCAGCGCGTCGGGCGCGACCGGCGCGGGGTGCCCGGGGAGCGTGGCGGTCTCGGACTGTGACGCGGTGCCGTCCGACGTCGCCGGGGGCCGACTCGCGCGTGTTGTCGCGGGCGGCAGCGTGCTCCAGAGATCGTCGGCGCGGCCGGCGGAGGACGCGGCCGGGACGGCAGCGGTCCCGGAGGTGACGGGTCCGAGGGGGATGAGAGGGACGGTGGCGATGGGCGCGCGCGCATCGCCCACGGTCACCGCGGTCCGGGGCACCTCGCTCCCGGGGCGCTCCAGGCCGCGCGTCTGGATGCGCGGGCGGGGGGCGTCCTTGCACGGCGCGCTGCCGGAGGGTGCGCCGCCGACGAATGGCATGGCGACGGCGGGGGGGACGGCGATGGACTTCGTGCGTACGAGCGGCACGTGGAGGTCGTCGTCGATGCTCGGCGTCGGCGGGAACGATGCTGCGGGCGCGGGGAAGGACGTGCGCCGACGGACGAGCGCGACCGGCGGTTCATCGTCGAAGAATCCCTCGAGATCCACCACCACGTCGATGGACGCGGCGTCCTCGTCGAGCCGCGCGAATGCCTCGCGGATCGCGTCGCGCAGCGTCGAGAGCCGCGCGGTCTCTGGGCTCACGCTCACGCCGAGGGCCCGCGCGAGTTCGGCCCGCGCGTGGCCGTCCGTCGGGTCGGCGAAGGCTGCGACGACGCCGTCCGCGGCGTGGCGCAGCGGGAGCGCACAAAGTGCCTCGGCGAGCGCGCGGGGCACGAGCCGTACGAGCGCCGGGTCGGGCGCGCCGAGGGCCTCCGCAGAGGCCTGGGGGGCTGCGCCTTCGGCGACGAAGAAGCCGACGAGGGACTCCTCCGGCAGCCCGCCATCGACGAGCGCCGCGATGAGGGCGCCGCCCCTCACGGGCCCGCCGGCCAAGGCTTGGGCCAGCTCCCCCCGCGTCAGGAGGCCCGCCCGGATCAATCGCGGTCCGAGGTCTTGCGCCATCCGGTTTGGAGGACGTAACGCCGCGACGAACGTCGCGTCAAGGGCGGGGGCCCTGATAGGCTGCCCCGCGTGGGCTTGGCGCCGCCGATCTACCTCGACCACCACGCCGCGACGCCGCTCGCCGCCGCGGCGCTGCGCGCGATGCGCGAGAGCGAGGCAGACGCCTGGGCCAACCCGGCCAGCGTGCACGCGGCCGGGCGACGTGCGCGTGCGCTCCTCGAGGACGCGCGGCGTGCAGTGGCCGCGGCCGTCGGCGCCGACGCGGCCGACCTCGTCTTCACGAGCGGTGGCACCGAGGCCGTCGCGACCGCGGTGCTCGGCGCTTTCGCACCCGGCGACGTGCCTGCGCACGTCGTGACGACGGCGATCGAGCACCCCGCCGTCACCGAGTCCGTCGCGCGGCTCGTGGCCCGCGGCGCAGCGGTGACGACCCTCCCGGTTCCGGGCAGAGCCCCGCCCGACCCCGCATCCCTCGACGCCGCGATCCGTCCAGACACGCGGCTGGTCGCGCTCCAATGGGTGAACCACGAGACCGGGCTGGTCTTTCCGGTCGCGTCGTACGCGGCCGTGTGTCGCGCGCGCGGCGTCCCGCTCGTCGTCGATGCCTCGCAAGCCGTCGGCAAAGTGCCCGTCGCGGTCGGCACGCTCGGGGCCTCTGCCGTCGCGTTCGCGGCGTCGAAGCTCGGCGGTCCGCACGGCGCGGGCGCCGTCTGGATCGCCCGGGACCGCACGATCTGGCCGGTGCTCGCGGGTGGCGGTCAGGAGCGCGGTCGACGTCCCGGGACGCCCGAGGTGCGGGCCGCGGTGGGCTTCGGTGCGGCGGCGCGCGGCGTCGCGGCGCGCCTCGACGCGATGCCCCGGATCGCCACGCTCCGCGCCCGCCTCGAGGCCGGGCTCCTCGTGCGGGGGGCGGTCGTCAACGGCTTTGCCCCCGGCGTCGAGCGCGTCGCGACCGTCACGAACGTCGCGTTCGAGGGGCTCCGCGGCGATGTGCTCGTCGCGGCGCTCGACCTCGAAGGCGTGTGCGTGTCGAGCGGCGCCGCGTGCGCGTCGGGGCTCCCCGCGCCATCCCCCGGCGTGCGCGCGCTCCACCCCGACGCCCCCTGGCGCGCCGAGGGGGCGCTCCGCCTCTCGCTCGGCCCCGAGTCCTGCGACGCGGACGTCGACGCGGCGCTCTCCGCGCTCGACAGGGTGCTCGCACGCCTCGGCCGAGGCGCTATATCCGCGTCGTGAACGATCCCTCCGCGCCGCCCCAGCGCCCCGCCTCCGGCCCCCGTATCGGCCGCGTCGTCGTCGCGATGAGCGGGGGGGCCGACTCGTCCGTGGCGGCCGCGTTGCTGCACGCGCGCGGCCTCGAGGTCGTGGGGGCGACGCTGCACCTCTGGGACGCCTCCGGCGCGGCGAAGGTCGGTCGATGCTGCGCGCCCGAGGACCGCGAGGACGCGCGCCGCGTCTGCGACCACCTCGGCATCCCCCACTACGTGGTCGACGAGCGCGCGCTCTTCCGCGAGCGCGTCGTCGACCCGTTCGTCGCGGCCTACGCCTCCGGGACGACCCCGGCGCCGTGCGTCGCCTGCAACCAACACGTGAAGCTGACCCGCCTCGTGGCGCTCGCCGACGCCTTTGGCGCCACGCACGTCGCGACCGGCCACTACGCGCGTATCGAATACGATGCCGACGACCAGCCGCGTCTGTTGCGCGGCCACGACGCGGACAAGGACCAGAGTTACTTCCTGTTCGGCGCGCCCGCGTCCGTGCTCGGCCGGCTTCTCTTCCCGCTCGGCGATCTCACGAAGGACGAGACCCGCGCCGAAGGGCGCAGGCTGGGCGTCCCCAACGCGGACAAGCCGGATTCGCAAGAGCTCTGCTTCGTGCCCGACGGCGACGTCGGTGGCTTCGTGGAGGGGCAGGGCGCGTCGCCCCAATCGGGTCGTATCATCGATGAGTCAGGCGTCGCGCTGGGGCAGCACGGCGGGGTCCATCGCTTCACGGTCGGGCAGCGCCGTGGGCTCGGACTCGCGGGCGGCGCGCCGCCTCGTTACGTGCTTCGTATCGTTTCAGATACCGGCGATGTGATCGTCGGCGCGGACGACGCGCTCGCGTCCTCGTCGCTGCGGGCACGCGACGTCGCGTGGAGCGCAGCGGCTCCCTCAACACCCTTCGAGGCGCTGGTGCGCGTGCGTCACCGTCACACGCCTGCCGCGGCGCTCGTCACGCCGACGCCGGGCGGGTTCGAGGCGACCTTCCACGTGCCGCAGCGGGCGCTCACGCCTGGCCAAGCCGCCGTCGTCTACCGTGGGGAGGAGGTCGTCGCCGGTGGCTACATCGTCTGATCGACGTCGATGCGCCGCGCGCGCCACGCTCGTTCGCGCTGCGCTCGCGGTCGCCCTGGTCGCCGGCGTGTCGTGCAACCCGGGGGCGGGCGAGGGCGAGGTCGGCGGGGTCGTGACCGTGCGAGACTGCGGGCTGGTTGACGCGCCCTGGGCGCTCGAGCCCGATTTCTTCGTCGCCGAGGGGCTTCGCGACGGGCTCCACCTCCGGATCCAGCGCGGGAGCGATCTGCCGCTGCGCAGCGACGGCCTCTGGATCGACGTGCTCTCGAGCCGGGGCATCCTCGAGGCCGGCCGCGGGACGCCGATCCCCGTCGCGACCGGGTCGAGGGACGACGCGCTGAAGGTCTCGCTCTACCTCAACGCGACTTGTCCCGCGCTCCGGCACGAGGCGCCGGTGCTCCTCGAGGGTGTCGGCGGCACCGTCACCTTCGCGGAGGTCTACGACCCCGCGGCCGGGGGCTCGCCCGCGATCGTCGGCACGCTCGACGACGTGACGCTCGTCGACCCCGCCGCACCGGAGGCGCGCCGCGCGACGCTCTCCGGCTCGTTCGACTTCCTCTACAACCGCGGGCGCCCGGCGCAGCGCTTCCCCTGAGGACGCATGGCACCTGCCAACGACCCGCCGTCGACGCCGTCGCTCGAGGGCGACGCTCGGGACGTCGCGCGCGGCGGCGAGGCCGTGCTCGACACGCCACGTGGCGTCGTGTTCGCCGCGGGGGCGCTCCCGGGTGAGCGTGTCCGCCTGCGCGAGGTCCGCCGCGAGGGCGGCGCGCTGCGCGGGCGACATCGACGCGATCCTGCTGGCGTCGCCGGAGCGCGTCGCGCCCGCGTGTCCGCGGGTCGAGCGCTGCGGCGGCTGCCCGTGGATGATCGCGTCGCTCGACGCGCAGCGTCGCTGGAAACTGCGCTTCGTCGCGGATGCGGTCGGGCCGCTGGCCGTCCCGGTCGCGATTGAAGGGGTCGGCGCACCGCTCGGCTACCGACGCCGGGCGAGGATGGTGTTCCGCGGCGGTCGCGGCGCGTGTCTCGGTTACCGCGGTCGCCGATCGAGTGTCGTCGTTGATACAGATGACTGCGCGGTGCTCGCCCCCGAGTTGGAGGCGGCGCTCGGCGCCGTGCGTCGGTCGCTTCTGCCCCGCCTCGCCGGAGAGGGCGAGGTGCACCTCGCGCTCTCGCAGCGCGGACCCGCGAGAGAGGCCGTCGTCGTCGTATCGAGCGAGGCGGCGCAAGGCACGGCGGTGTTCGAGGCGTGCGCGGCGCTGGCGACCGTGCCGGGGATCGCCGGGGTCGCCCTGCGCGCGGGCGGGGCCGTCGCCCCCGCGCTCTGGGGAGACCCGCGCGAGCACACCGTCGGCGCCGACGGGCTGCCGCTCATCGGCGCGGTGGCCGGCTTCTCGCAGGCGCATGCGGGCGTCAACGCGGCGCTGGTGGCGCACGTCGTGCGGCTCGCCGGCGCGGCGGGTCAGCGGGTGCTCGAACTCTATGCCGGGCACGGCAACCTGACCGTCGCGCTCGCGCCCGGCGCGGCGGCGCTCGTCGCGGTGGAGTCCGACGCGGCGGCCGTCGCGGCTTGCCGCGAAAACCTCGCGCGCCGCGGGCTCACCGCCGTGCGGGTGGTCGCCGCCGACGCGGGCGCCTTCGACGGTGGGCCGGCCGACGTGGTCGTGCTCGATCCGCCGCGCGCCGGCGCCCGCGACGCGCTCGAGGCGATCGCGCGCCGCCGCCCGCAGCGCATCGTGTACGTGTCGTGCGACACGGCGACGCTCGGGCGCGACCTCGCGCGGTTCCGCGCCCTCGGCTACGCGCCGGACGAGGCCGTCGCGCTCGACATGTTCCCGCAGACGGCCCACGTCGAGTCGGTCGTGCGGCTGGTCCGCGCGGCGCCGCGGTGATTGCGATTGCGGTGCCGGAGCGCCGATCGTAGCGTCGGCGGCGCATGAAGTGCCCGTTCTGCGCCACCCTCGAGAACAAGGTCATCGACTCGCGGCTGTCGGCGGGCGGTGAGGTCACGCGCCGACGGCGTGAGTGCGAGTCCTGCGGCCGCCGCTACACGACCTACGAGCGGGTCGAGCAGGTCCTGCCGCTCGTGATCAAGAAGGACGACCGGCGCGAGGCCTTCGACCGCATGAAGGTGCTCGCCGGCCTGCGACGCGCGGTCGAGAAGCGCCCCGTCTCCTCGGAAGATCTCGAGCGCTTCGTCGATGCGATCGAGCGCGAGCTCGTCGAGACGGGCGAGAAGGAAGTCGCCTCTTCGGCCATCGGCGAGCGCGTCATGACGCACCTCCGCGAGCTCGACCAGGTGGCCTACGTGCGCTTCGCGAGCGTGTACCGCGAGTTCAAGGACATCCACGAGTTCATGGAGGCGCTGTCGACACTGCTGAAGTCGTCGACGGGCGCCGGGGCCACGATGGCGCCGCACGCTGCGCCCCCCGCCGAGATCTCCACCCGCGTGGCGTCGAGGCCTGCCCCCTCGGGGCCTGTTCCGTCGACCGCCGCCTCGTCCCGCCCCGTCGCATTCGCCGCGGCTGCGTCCCAGCCCCGCTCTGGGGAGCAGCCTGCGCCGGACGAGGGGGGGAGCGGGTGAGCGGCCGCGCGCTGCGCGACCCGGACGCGCGGCGTCGTGCAGCCGCGCGGCTCGCGGAGACCGGGCTCCCCTGGGTGCACCTGAAGGCGGCCGTCACGCTCGACGGACGCATCGCGACGCGCACCGGGGACTCCCGCTGGATCACCGGTGAGCCCGCCAGGCGCCGCGCGCACCGGCTCCGGGCCGAGAGCGACGCGGTGCTCGTGGGCGTCGGGACCGTCCTCGCCGACAACCCGGCCCTCGACGTCCGCCATGTTCGGGGGCGCGACCCGGTTCGTTTCGTTCTTGATACAGGCCTGCGAATCCAACCGACATCGCGCCTGTTGCATCTGTCTTCGTGCGTGTCGACAGTGATACTCCACGGTTCGCAAGCGCCTGCACACGCGCGCACGTCGCTCTCGTCACTGCCGGGCGTCGCGCTCGTCGAGGTGCCGACCGCCGGGGACGGGCGGCTCGACCTCCGGGCCGCGCTCCGCGAGGTGGCGCGCCTCGGTGGCGCACGCGTGCTCGTCGAAGGGGGCGCGGGCGTGCATGGCGCGCTGCTCGACGCGGGTCTCGTCGACGAGGTCTCCGTCTTCGTCGCGCCGGTGCTGATCGGCGACGAGGCGGCCGTGCCGCTCGCGCGCGGTCGTGGCGTCGCGAGGCTGTCCGATGCGCTCCGGCTCCGCGACGTCCGCGTCACGCGGCTTGGGGTCGACACGCTGATCGAGGGCTTCGTTCCGCGCGACGAGTGACCGCGCCGAACGCGCTTCGGAGGCCGCCGCCCTCGCCGCCGCGCGGCTGCGGCGCTACAACCCGCGCCATGTTCACGGGACTCGTGGCGGAGGTCGGTTCGATCCGGCGCGTGGAGCGGGGTGCCCTCGGCGCCCGCTTCGAGATCGCCTGCACGTTCGCGCCGCTCGAGCTCGGCGAGTCGATCGCGACCGACGGCGTTTGTCTCACCGTCACCCAGATCCTCTCGGGCGGGTTCCGGTGCGACGCGTCCGCCGAGACGCTCGCGCGGACGACGCTCGGGGATACGCGCGTCGGCCAGCCCGTGCACCTCGAGCGCGCGCTCCGCGTCGGCGATCGCCTCGGCGGCCACCTCGTGTCCGGCCACGTCGACGGCGTCGGCCGCCTCGTCTCGATGACGCCGCTCGGCGAGGCGTTGAAGGTCGAGTTCGAGGTCCCGGCGCGCCTCGCGGCGTTCCTCGCGCCGAAGGGCAGCATCACCGTCGACGGCGTCTCGCTCACGGTGAACGGCGCCGCGGGCGACCGTTTCGACGTCGTGCTCGTCCAATACACGCGCGCCGGGACGCACCTCGACCGTGGTCCGAGCGGCCGCGCGGTGAACCTCGAGGTGGACGTCCTCGCGAAGTACGTGGCGCGGCTCTCCGGACTCCCCGGCGTGGATGGGATCAAGCACGTGGCAGCGGGCGCTGGCGACGGCGCAATGCTGGACCTACTCACGCGCAGCGGCTATCTGTAAGCCGCCCAGCGCGCCCCTCGGGACGCGCCGACACGGAGACGCAGAGCGCGGGGGCAGTCGGCCCCCGCCCCCTCACGGGAAGGCTGACAAGGCGATGCGCGCAGAGTCGATCGAACGTGTACACCGGGCGCTCGAGGACATCCGCGCCGGCCGGATGGTCATTCTCGTCGACGACGAGGACCGCGAGAACGAGGGCGACCTCTGCATGGCCGCCGAGAAGGTCACGCCCGAGGCCGTGAACTTCATGGCCAAGCACGCGCGCGGGCTCATCTGCCTCACCCTGAGCGAGGACAAGGTCCGGCAGCTCGACCTGCCCATGATGGTCGACGAGAACCGCTCCTCCCGCGGCACGGCGTTCACCGTCAGCATCGAGGCGCGGCACGGCGTCTCGACGGGCATCAGCGCCGCCGACCGCGCGCACACCGTCCGCACCGCCGTCGCGCGGGACGCACGGCCCGCCGATCTCGTGAGCCCCGGGCACATCTTCCCGCTGCGTGCGCGACCGGGCGGCGTGCTGCAGCGGACCGGGCACACCGAAGGGTCCGTGGATCTCGCGCGCCTCGCCGGTCTCGATGCCTCGGGCGTGATCTGCGAAATCATGAACGACGACGGCACGATGGCGCGCATGCCCGAGTGCCAGCAGTTCGCAGAGCAGCATGGCCTGCGCATCCTCTCGATCGCCGAGTTGATCCAATACCGTCTGCAGACGGAGCGCCTGGTGACGCGCGTGCTCGCGGGCGAGGTCGCGATGCCGAGCGGCCGGACCTGGAAAGCGTACGCGTACGAGTCGGCCGTCGAGAGCCGGCAGTTCCTCGCACTCCAGCTCGGCGCGGTTGACGAGCAGCGCCCGACCCTCGTGCGCGTGCACACCGGGAGCGTGCTCGGCGACGTCTTCGGTGCACGGGGCGGGCAGCGTCTCGTCGCGGGCGACGCGGTCGCGCGCATCGAGGCGGAGGGGGCCGGCGTGCTCCTCTTCGTGCCCGGGCGCGTCGATCTCGCGCGCGATCTCGCCTTCCACACCGGGCAGGAGCTGCCCGTCCCGCCTGCGGAGGAGCACGGCCTCGTGCTCCGCGAGTTCGGCATCGGCGCGCAGGTCCTCGCGGACCTCGGGCTGCGCCGCATCCGGCTGCTGACGAACCGTCCGCGCCGTGTCGCCGGCGTCGACGCGTATGGCCTCGAGATCGTCGAGCAGGTGCTCCTCGGTGCGGGCGCGGAACACGCGGCCGCCGAGAACGCCATCACGCACTGAAGCGCGGTTCAGCGAGTCGCGCGCCAGTTCCCACGCACAGCCAGAGCCCGGACACAGCCAGTTCCGAGGCACAGCCAATTCGAAACCACAGCCAATTTCGAGGCACAGAGGAGAGTCGGCGGATGCGTACTTTCGAGGGCAATTTCAGCGCGCCGGAGCGCGCGCAGTTCGCGGTCGTGGTCGGGCGGTTCAACCACTTCATCACCGATCGGCTCGTTGAGGGCGCCCTCGACGGCCTCCGGCGTCACGGCGTCGAGGATGCGCGGATCACGCTCGCGCGCGCGCCCGGCGCATACGAGATCCCGCTCGCGGTGCAGCGTCTCGCGAAGAGCGGCCGATTCGCGGCGGTCATCGCGCTCGGCGCGGTCATCCGTGGGGCGACGCCCCACTTCGAGGCGGTCGCGGGTGAGGTCACGAAGGGGTGCGCGCACGTGATGCTCGAGACGGGCGTACCCGTGATCTTCGGCGTGCTCACGACCGACACGATCGAGCAGGCGATCGAGCGCGCGGGTACGAAGGCCGGCAACAAGGGCTGGGAGGCCGCGCTGTCCGCGATCGAGATGGCGAGCCTCTCGGCCGCGTTCGCGGCCGACGGGTTCTGAGCCGCGACGATGGGCACCCGGCGCAAGGGGCGCGAAGCCGCGCTCCAGATGCTCTACCAGATCGACACGACGGGCATCGCGGCGAGCCACGCCGTCGAGCTCTATTGGACGCACCTCGGCGGGACCCGCGAAGGCGAGGACTTCGCCAACGGGATCGTCCTCGGGTGCGGGCGTGAGGCCGAGCGCATCGACGAGATCATCCGGCGCGTGAGCCAGCACTGGCGTATCGAGCGGATGGCGCGGGTCGATCGCAACATCCTGCGCCTCGGGACGTACGAGCTCATCGCGGCGCCCGACGTACCGCGCCGCGTGACCATCAACGAGGCCGTCGAGCTCGCGAAGCGTTTCGGCAACGACACCAGCGCGGGCTTCGTGAACGGCGTCCTCGATCGCATCGCGGCCGACGTCGGCAAGGCCTAGCGCGCGTGGACGTCCACTTCGTCCCGCCGGATCTGCGCCGCCTCGACGCGCTCCGCAGCGAGGCGCTGTCGATCCCGTTCTTCGAGGACGAGAGGCCGCTCGCGGGGGCTCTCGGGCTCGTCGACTGGCGCCTCTCGGGCTTCGTCTCGCGCCTGATCTTGCGTGGACGGGTGACCGGGCGCAGCGGCGAGTGCGTGCTCATTCCCGCACGTCCGCGCCTCTCTTTCGAGAAGCTGTTCCTGTTTGGGCTCGGCCCACGTGCACGCTTCGACGCGGACGTGCTGCGCTCGGCGACTTCGCACATGCTCGGGACGCTGACCCGCGCACGGGTCCGGGGCAGCGTGCTCGTGCTGCCGGGGCGCGTGCTCGGGCTCGTCGGCCCTCGTGGAGGCGATGGAGGTCTTCCTCGAGGTCGCCGCGCAGCACCCGGACCACGACGACGTCACCCTCGTCGAAGAAGGTGATGCGCAGCGGGCGATGGAGCCCGTGTTCGAGCGCGATCGCCGTCGCGCGCGCGCCTACGTCGCCTGACCCGCCGCCTCCGCGACCCCGCGCCGTGTCAGCGGCGGCGCGTGGGCTGCGTCGGGCGCACGTGGGGCGCGGTGGCGTCGTCGCCGCTCGCCGACGATTCCGACACGTCGTCGAGTTTGCGCCACAACGCCTCGTGCGCGTCGTCGAAGCGGCGGCGGGTCGCCTCGTCGTCGGCGAGCGAGGCCTCGAGCCGGGCGAGCGCAAGCGCGCGCTCGAGGAACGCGGTGTCGCGCACCTCCGGTCGAAGGGCGATCTGCTCCCACGCGTCGTGGGGGCTCGAGCCCGCCTCGCGGTACCCGGCGCCTGCATAGACGACCGCGGCGTCGATGACCGCCTCGGAGAGCGCGTCGCGCAGGTCGATCCGTGCGCGCTCCGGGAGGAGCACGGGGTCGAGCGCGTGGCCCGTGTGCGGCGCGTAGCGCGCGTAGCGACGGAGGTCCTCGGCGTCGAGCCGTCCGGTGCGCCAGCCGAGGAAGAGCCCGGCGAGGCCGACGACGGCGAGCGCCGCGTTCAGGCCGAGCGAGCCGACGCCGAGCCACAGCGCGAAGATGCTCGCGCCCGTCAGCGCCGCGCCCCAGCTGCGCCCGAACGCCGCGAAGAGCGACGCACCGTGCACGTCGGCGAGCTCCACCGACGCGCCCGTCGACTCGTCGATGACGAGGTAGCTCTGGAGAGGCACGATCGGCAGACCCATCACGTGCGCGCAGCGGGTCTCGACGTGCGAGTCCCCCGTCTCGAGCACGCGTCCAGCCATGCGGGTGCCGATCCACGCGAAGAACACGCGCGCAGCATGGCGCGCCGCACGGGTCGTGCACGGACTCGCTGAAGACGCGTCGCGTCACGCGCGCCCGCACGTCGCGTCCTCGCCAGGATGCGCGGGCTCGTTGTATGTTGCTGACCGATGCGCCGACCCTGCCTGCGAAGCGTGTTCGTCCTCCCCGTGTCCGCGCTCCTCGTGGCCGCCTGGGTGTGCGGCTGTCAGGAGGACGTGGTCACGCAGTTCCCGGAAGGCCTGATCCCCATCGAGGAGAACACCGCGACGCCGCCCGCCGCGACGCCGACGGACGCCTTCCCCGAGGTGCGTTCGTTCGTCACGGGTGACGACGACGGCGGGGGCTGGCTGCACGGCTACGCGTACGTGAAGGCGCCCGTCGCGCAGGTGTGGGACGCGTTTCAGGACACGGAAGTCGTCGCGGATCGCAGGGCCATCACCTATTACGAAGCGCGCTGGGACGTCGAGCCCGAGTACGACGTCAGCTTCGCCACCCGCTATTTCATCGAAGATTTGATCACGGTGAGCTTCGAACTCACGTGGCGGCAGAGCGTCGTCGAGGGGACGCTCGCGGCCCCGCGGCGTGTGATCGCCGCCTACCAGAAGACGTGGGGATCGAGCCTCGTGCGGCGGATGGCGGGCACCATCGAGTTGCTCGAGGTCGCGCCGGGCGTCACGCGCATCGGCTGGGTGCAGCGGCTCGACGGCGTGCGCGTCGACTCCACCAACGTCGCCGCCTGGAACGCCGACCAGTTCACGAACGTGCTGCGCAAGGTCCGCGGAGAGCCGCTGCTCACCTTCTGAGCGCGCCGTGGATCGCTGGCAGTTCTGGATCGATCGCGGCGGGACGTTCACCGACTGCATCGCGCGCGAGCCGGGGACGGGCGCGCTCCGCGTCGCGAAGGTGCCTTCGTCCGACGACGCCCCGCTCGTCGCGATCCGCGCGTTGCTCGGGCTTCCGGCTGACGCGCCGATCCCGCCCTGCGACGTGCGCATGGGCACGACGATCGCGACGAACGCGCTCCTCGAGCGCCGCGGCGCGCGCGTCGGACTGCTCGTCACGCGCGGCTTCGCGGACGCGCTTCGCATCGGCGATCAGACCCGACCGGAGCTGTTCTCGCTCGACGTCGTGCGGCCGCCGCCGCTCTGCGACGACGTGGTCGAGACCGACGCGCGCGGCACGTTCGACGGCACCGCGGGCACCGCGCCGGACGTCGACGCGCTGCCCCGTGACCTCGCCGCGCTCCGCGCGCGCGGCGTCGAGAGCCTCGCGATCCTCGTGCTCCATGCCTACCGAGAGCCGGGCGCCGCGTTCGAGCGGGACATCGCGCGCGTCGCCGCGTCGGTCGGATTCACGGACGTGACCTGCTCGCACGAGGTCGATCCGGAGATCGGCCTCGTCGCGCGCGGCCAGACCACCGTCGCCGACGCATACCTGACCCCGCTGCTGCGCGCGTACCTCGTGCGTCTCCGCGAGGCGCTCCCGGGAAGCTCGCTGCGGCTGATGCAGTCGGGGGGCGGCCTCGCGGACGTCTCGCGTTTTCGGGGGCGCGACGCGGTCCTCTCGGGGCCGGCGGGCGGCGTCGTCGCGCTCGGTCACGTCGCGCGCGCCGCGGGCATGGAGCGCGCGATCGGCTTCGACATGGGCGGCACCTCGACGGATGTCTCGCGCTTCGAAGGCGCGCCCGAGCGGCGCTTCGAGGCCGAAGTCGCGGGCGTCCCGCTGCGCGTGCCGGTCATGGCGATCCACACGGTCGCGGCCGGCGGGGGCTCGCTGTGCGCGGTCGTCGGGGCGGGCAAGGCCGCGCGGCTCAGCGTCGGCCCGGAGAGCGCAGGCGCACGTCCGGGGCCGCTCTGCTACGGGCACGAGGGCGCGAACGCGCTGACCGTCACGGACGTCGATCTCGCGCTCGGGCGGCTCGCGGGCGATCGCTTCCCGTTCCCGCTCGAGGCCGCGCGCGTCGACGCGCACCTCTCCGGGCTCGCGGCGCGCAGCGGAATCCCCGCCGAATCGCTCGCGGCGGGCTTCTTTCGCATCGCGAACGAGAGCATGGCGGAGGCCATCCGGCGCGTGTCGATCGCGCGCGGACACGATGTTCGTGGGCACGCGCTCGTCGTCTTCGGCGGCGCGGGCGGCCAGCACGCGTGCGAGGTCGCGCGCCTGCTCGGGATGCGGCGCATCGTGGCGCACCCGCTCGGCGGCGTGCTCTCGGCGCTCGGCATGGGCGTCGCGCCCCTCGCCTGGCACGGGCACGAGGACGTCGGCCGCGCGCCGATCGGCGCCGACGCGCTCGCCCGGCTCGCGCCACGCCGCGCGGCGCTCGCGGCGGAGGGCCGCGCCGCGCTGCTCGCCGAGGGCGCCGAGGCCGCGCGCGTGCGCACGGAGGCGCACGTCGCGCTGCGCTATGCGGGTACAGAGGCCGCGCTGACGCTGCCGCTTCCCGACGACGTCGGGGAGACCGACGCCGCGCAGCTCCGCGCCGCCTTCGACGCCGCGCATCTCGGCGAGCTCGGCCACGCGCGCCCCGGGCACGCCGTGGAAATCGTATCCCTGCGCGTCGACGTCCGCGCGGAGGCCGCCGAGGTGCCGCTCCCCGCGCTCGCCCCGCAGCAAGGCACGCCGCGCCCCGTACGCGTCACGCGTCTGTACGCGGCGGGCCGCTTCCACGACGACGTGCCCGTGTACCCCCGCGAGTCGCTCGGCGCGGGCGTCGTGCTGCGGGGCCCCGCGCTCGTGCTCGAGGCGACCTCGACGCTCTGCCTCGACCCCGGCTTCACGCTCCGCGTCGATCCGCACGGCCTGCTCCTGCTCGACGACGACGCGCCGAGCTCCGAGGAACAGGCCGACGGCTATTTCCCGGATGTCGCGGATGTCCTGGCTCTCCGAGATCTCCCGATTCTCGCGGATCGACGCGACGACCCGGCGCAGCCCGATCCGGTCGACCTCGCGGTGTTCTCGAACCTCTACACGTCGATCGCCGAGCAGATGGGCGTCGTGCTCGGGCGCACGGCCAGCTCGACCAACATCCGCGAGCGGCGCGACTACTCGTGCGCGGTCTTCGACGCCGCGGGTGGCCTCGTCGTCAACGCGCCGCACATCCCCGTGCACCTCGGCGCCATGAGCGAGTCCGTGCGCGCCGTGCACGCCGCGCATCCGCATCCCGAGTCCGGCGACGTCTACGTGACCAACGACCCTGCGGGGGGCGGCTCGCACCTGCCGGACATCACCGTCGTGTCGCCCGTGCACGACGCGGGAGGCGCGCTGCGCTTCTTCGTCGCGAGTCGCGGGCACCACGCGGACGTCGGCGGCACCACGCCGGGCTCGATGCCGCCCGACGCGCGCACGCTCGCCGAGGAGGGCGTCGTGTTCCGCGCACTGCGCGTCGTCCGGGGCGGCCTGCTCGACCGCGCGCGCGTGCTCGCGGTACTCGCCGAGGGGCCATACCCGGCACGTCGTCCCGAGGAGAACCTCGCCGACCTCGAAGCGCAGATCGCCGCGAATCGCACGGGCGCGCGCCTCCTCCTCGAGGCCTGCGCGCGGCACGGCGAGCCGCGCGTCTCGGCGTACATGGCGCACGTCCAGGACGACGCCGCCCGGCGCGTCGCGGACGCGATCCGCGGACTGCCGCGCGGGGTGCGACGTTGCGTCGATGCCCTCGACGACGGCACGCCGATCGCGGTCACGATCGAGGCGCGTGGGGACGGCACGCTACACGTCGACTTCGCAGGCACGGGCGCCGAGCACGAGGGCAACCTCAACGCGCCGCGGGCCGTCACGGTGGCCGCCGTGCTCTACGTGCTGCGCTGTCTCGTCGGCGCGCCCATCCCGCTGAACGGAGGCTGCCTGCGTCCGGTCACGCTGCGCGTTCCGCCGCGCTCGGTGCTCGACCCGGGGCCCGAGCGCGCCGTGGCGGCCGGCAACGTCGAGACCGCGCAGCGCGTGGTCGATGTCCTGCTCGGCGCGCTCGGCCTCGCCGCCGCGAGCCAGGGGACGATGAACAACCTGACGTTCGGCGACGCGACGTTCGGCTACTACGAGACGCTCGGCGGCGGCGCGGGCGCGACGCGCGCGCATCCCGGCGCGAGCGCGGTGCACACGCACATGACCAACACACGCCTCACGGACGCCGAGGTGCTCGAGGCGCGTCACCCCGTGCGCGTGCGGACGCTCGCGGTGCGGCGCGGCTCGGGCGGGCAGGGCGCGCAGCCCGGCGGCGACGGGCTCGTCCGCGAGCTCGTGCTGCTCCGTCCGCTCCGCGTGTCGCTGCTCGCCGAGCGACGCGCGCGCGCGCCGTGGGGACTCGAGGGCGGCGGTGCGGGGCGGTCAGGCGTCGACACGCTCGACGGGGCGCCGCTCCCCGCGAAGGTGAGCGTCGACGCGCCCGCAGGTGCGGTGTTGCGCATCGAGACGCCGGGCGGCGGCGGCTTCGGCGCGCCGCCTCCGGTGCGAGAGACACCCGCGTGAGCGTCAGCGCGGGGGGCGCGGCGTCTCGGTCGGCGCATCGACCTCGAGCCGCTCGCCGACGGCACGCAGGACGTCCGACGTCGCGCGGAGCGTCGCCGCGCTCGCGTCGAGGGCAGAGCGCCCCATGCCGACGCCGTGGCGGGCCCAGAGCAGACCGACCCGCGCGAGCGCGCCGAGCGCATCGGTGAGGACGTAGTCGGTCTCGGGCTGCACGCCGGCGGTGTGGCGGTCTGCGTGCGCGGTCGTCTCGGGGGTCGTATCGGTGGTGTGCATGGCTTCTCCGTGGTGCGTGCGTGGTTGTGCGAGGGGGACGTGGGGAAGAAACGTGAACGGCGTTCACGTTTTGGATGAATGGGGGATCAGCCCGCCGACATGCGGCCGGGCAGGCACTCGCGACCGAGGAGCACGCGCGGTCCCGTGGCCTCGCGGATGCCGAGGAAGGCCTCCTCGCCCGCGCCCAGCTCGCGGCCGCATAGGGTGCAGTGTGCGACCGTCGCGAGGAGCAGGGCCTGGAAGCCGAGCACGCCCGCGAGCGGGGCCGGCGCGTCCGGCGTGCGGGCTCCGGACGTGCCCGGGGCGGGCGCGAGTGGGGCCGGGCTGCCGTCCGGCGTAGCGGGTGCGGTCTCGCGGGGGCGGGGCGGCACCACGCGCTCGCGGAGCCGCACGCGCTCCTCCGCGAGCCGATCCGTCCAGCCGCGCAGCCCGCCCTCGGTGCGGCGCGAGACGCGATCGGCCGCCTCGACCGCGTCCTCGAGGATCGCGCGCACGACGTTGGAGACCGGCACGCGGAGCGACGTCGCGAGGCGCTTCAACTCGTCCTCGAGCACGCCCGGAACGCGCGTGTGGAGCACACGCTCCTTGCGCCCGCGGCCTTCGTCGCCCGCGTCGGGCGCGTCGGCGGCGTGGGCAGCGTCGGGAGCACGATGGCCTTCGAGAGGGCTCCCGGCGGGCTCGCCCGCGGATGGCTGGGACGGCGAAGGGGGGGCGGAAGAGGCGGGCGCCGCCGTGCTGTCCGGGGTGGTGGCGTGCAGGGTGTCGTCGTGTGTCACGGGTCGATTTGTGTATCACGGCGTGACTCACGTCAAGCTTCCGGCGACATTTTGTGTGTCACGGTCCGTCGTCGCGCGTGTCACGCGCCGCCGTCGGGCGGCCCCGTGACGCCGGCCCGGTCGGCGTGGGCGGGCGGTCGACGCGGCCACGCGGCGCTGCTAGCATCGCGCCGCCTATGCGGACCCCCCTCTTCGCCCTCCCTGTGTGCCTGCTCGTGCTCACCGGCTGCCCTGCCTTCACGGCGGGTGACGAGCCCTCCTTCCAGCCTGATCCGGCGGCGGAGCCCGCCCCGCCAAACGCCGCGCCCGGCCGCGCCGCCGCCGCCGCCGCCGCCGCCGCCGCCGCCGCCGCCGCCGCCGCGCCCCGCCGCCCCCGCGCCCGGTGCGCTCGCCGCGCGGCACCACTCTGCGCAGCGCCCGCGAACGCTCAGCGCACCGCGAGCGGTCTCGCGTCGAAGGTCGTGACCCCGGGCCGCGGCACGCGCCATCCCGCGGCGACCTCGCGCGTCGAGGTGCACTACACCGGTTGGAAGACCGACGGCTCGATGTTCGACTCGTCCGTGCAGCGCGGGGCGCCTGCGACCTTCCCGCTCAACGGCGTGATCCGCGGCTGGACCGAGGGCGTGCAGCTCATGGTCGAGGGCGAGAAGCGCCGCTTCTGGATCCCGGCCGACCTCGCGTACGGCGAGAACCCCGGCGGCGGACGTCCGGGCGGGACGCTCGTGTTCGACATCGAGCTCCTGCGCATCCTCGACTGAGCGCATCGCCGCACGCCGCGGCGTCGCCGCCCCCTGACCCACCGCCCTGACCGCGCGGCGCGTGATGCTCGCCCGGTCACCGTGATGCTTGCCCGGAAGCCGTGAGGCTCAGCCGGACACCGAGGCCGCCGTGACCGATTCGACCCCCGAGACGCCCGACTACAAAGCCACGATCCGCCTCCCGAAGACCGACTTCCCGATGAAGGCCAACCTGGCCCAGCGGGAGCCGGAGACCCTCGCCCGCTGGGCCGAGGAGCATCTGTACGAGCGCGCCCTCGAGGCCCGCGCCGCGGCGCCCGCGTTCGTTTTCCACGACGGCCCGCCCTACGCGAACGGGCACATCCACTACGGGCACATCCTCAACAAGGTCCTCAAGGACATCGTCACGAAGTACCAGTTGCTCGCCGGCCGCGCGGCGCGCTTCGTGCCGGGTTGGGACTGCCACGGCCTCCCGATCGAGTTGAACGTCGAGAAGGCGCACCGCGGCAGCACGCGCCCCGCGCTCCGGGCGGCCTGCCGCGTCGAGGCCGAGACGTGGATCGACGCGCAGCGCGCCGAGTTCCAGCGCCTCGGCGTCTTCGGCACGTGGAGCGAGCCGTACCTCACGATGCAGCCCGTCTACGAGCAGGGCATCGTCGAGGCGCTCGCGGCCTTCGTGAAGAACGGC
The DNA here is from genome assembly GCA_964202905.1 of Polyangiales bacterium. Classification (GTDB taxonomy): domain Bacteria; phylum Myxococcota_A; class Polyangia; order Polyangiales; family JADJQN01; genus CAIUAC01. The sequence continues at coordinate 379,425 of CAXNJO010000004.1, read as the reverse complement.
CTCGTCTACCGCGGCAAGAAGCCCGTCTACTGGTGCGGGAACGACCGCACGGCGCTCGCGGAGGCCGAGGTCGAGTACGCGCCGCACACGAGCCCGAGCATCTACGTGAAGTTTCCGCTCGTGGGCGCCGACGCGGAGCGCGTGCACGCGCTCGCAGGCGTGGAGGCAGCGGCGACGCCGACCTTCGCCGTCATCTGGACGACCACGCCCTGGACGCTCCCCGCGAACCTCGCGATCGCCGTGAACCCGAAGCACGCGTACACGCTGGTCGAGGTGCAGGTCGACGGCGCGACGGAGCGCTGGCTCCTCGCGCGGGACATGGTCGAGCGCGTGCTCGCCGCGACGCGGCGCGAGGGCGCGGTGGTCGGCGCAGCCTTCGACGGCGAGGCGATCGAGCAGGCCGGCGTCGCCGCGCGTCACCCGTTCGAAGACCGCGGATCGCCCATTTTCACTGGCGATCACGTCACGCTCGAGGCCGGCACCGGGCTCGTGCACACCGCGCCCGGTCATGGCGCGGACGACTACGTCCTCGGCATGCGCCACGGCCTCGAGACGTTTGCGCCGCTCGACGACGCCGCGCGCTTCACGGGCGAGGTGCGCGCCGAGTGGCAGGGCAAGCACGTCTACGAGGTGAACCCGATCATCGTGCGCCTGCTCGCCGAGACGGGCCGCCTCGCGAACCGCGAGGGCGAGACGCTCGCGCACAGCTACCCGCACTGCTGGCGCTGCAAGAAGCCGGTGATCTTCCGGGCCACGACGCAGTGGTTCATCTCGCTCGACGCGCCGATGACCGCGCGCGCCGACGCGAAGTCGCTGCGCGCCGTCGCGCTCGAGGAGATCGACGCGATGGCTGCGGGTCGCGACGTGGGCCCCGGCGAGAGCGGCTGGATCCCCGCGTGGGGCCGTGACCGCATCCACGGGATGATCAAGGACCGGCCCGACTGGTGCATCTCGCGTCAGCGCGCGTGGGGCGTGCCGATCCCCGCGTTCCACTGCAAATCCTGCGGTCACGTCGACCTCAGCGAGCCCACGCTCGCCCACGTCGCGGGCGTGTTCGGCCGCGAGGGCGCGGACGTCTGGTACACGCGCGAGGCCGCGGAGCTGGTCCCCCCCGAGTACGCCTGTGCGAAGTGCGGCGGCCGCGACCACGACAAGGACCCGAACATCCTCGACGTCTGGTTCGAGTCGGGGGCGTCGTTCTGGAGCGTGATGCGCCCGGGCGCCTACGCGAACACGACGCAGCTGCCCGTGGACCTCTACCTCGAGGGCTCCGACCAGCATCGCGGCTGGTTCCACAGCTCGCTCCTCATCGGCTGCGCGGTGCTCGGCCGCGCGCCGTACAAGCGCGTCCTCACGCACGGCTTCGTCTGCGACGAGCAAGGGCGCCCGTACTCGAAGAGCGACATCCGCCGCCGCCAGGAGGCGGGAGAGAAGGTCGAGTACCTCGACCCGCAGCAGATCATCCGCGCCGAGGGCGCCGAGATCCTGCGGCTCTGGGCCGCCTACGAGGACTACCGATCGGATGTCCGCTACTCGAAGGCGCACCTGGCGCAGGTGAGCGACGCGTACCGCAAGGTGCGGAATACATTGCGCTTTCTGCTCGGCAATCTCGACGGCTGGGACCCATCGCTGCCTGAGCCCGGCTCGCTCGACGTGCTCGACGCTTGGGCGCGGGCGCGGCTCCGGAAATACGTCGCCGACGTGCACGCGGCGTACGAGGCCTTCGACTTCCGCACCGTCTACCACCGAACCGTCGAGCTCTGCACGGGCGAGTGGTCGACCTTCTACCTCGACGTCCTGAAGGACCGCCTCTACTGCGACGCCGACGACTCGCCGCGTCGCCGCAGCGCGCAGGCCACCATCGACCGCATCGCGCGCGCGACCATCGCCGCGCTCGCGCCGGTGCTCTGCTTCACGGCGGATGAAGCGTGGCGCTACCTGCCCGGCGAGGCCGGTCGGAGCGTCTTTCTCGGCGCGCGCATCGAGGGCGCGACGGCTGAGCCCGGTGATGCGCCGCTGCTCGCGGCGGCCGACGCGCTCGCGACGGTGCGCGTGGCGCTCAACGCGGCGCTCGAACCGCAGGTCAAGGGCAAGGTGCTCGGCCATCGCCGCGAGGTGCGCGCGACGCTGACGGTCCCGCCCGCGCTGCGGGAGGCGCTCGGCCCGTTCGCGGCCGAGCTCGCCGAGTTGCTCACGGTGTCCGAGGTGGAGGTCGTCGCCGGCGAGGCCCTCGCGGCGTCGGTCGCGAAGACCGACGCGCCGGCGTGCCCGCGTTGCTGGCGCCACCGCCGTGACCTCGGGGCGCGGGCCGCGCATCCGGCGCTCTGCGCACGCTGTGCGGACGTCGTCGGGGCGCGCGTGGCCGGCGGGGGTGGCGCGTGAAGACCGGCCGCCACGGCGGCGCCATCGGCGTCGCGCTCTTCGTGTTCGCGCTCTCGCTCGCCGCGGACCTCGCGTCGAAGGAGTGGGCGCTCGATCACCTCTCCATGGCGCGGCAGACGCCCGCTCCGCTCTGCGTGTTCGACGAACACGGCTACAAGCAGGACCAGCGGCTCCGCAAGGACGTCGTCGTGATCGTCCCCGAGTGGCTCGAGCTCCGCTACGCCGAGAACTGCGGCGCCGCCTTCGGGCTCGGCAACACGCTCGGGCACAAGACCCGCTTCGCGATCTTCTTCGGCGCGGCGCTCGTCGCGATCGTCGTGCTCGGGCGGATGTTCCTGCAAGGGCGCGGCGGGGCGCTCTTCGCGTGGTGCGTGCCGCTCGTCGTCTCGGGCGCCGTCGGCAACATCCACGACCGAATCCGGCACGGCTACGTCGTGGACTTCATCCGCGCCTTCCACGGCACCTGGGAATATCCGACCTTCAACGTGGCCGACGCCGCCATCAGCGTGGGCGTGGCGCTCCTGCTCATCGAGGGGATGTTCACGCCCACTGACAAGAAGCCGCACGGCCTCGCCGAGCCGCAGGCTCCCGGCGCGTCTGCGGATGCCTCCGCGAAGGCCGTCGAGCCGGCGTCGGCGCCCGCTGACGGGCGCGCGTCGTCTGTGTCGGGCGACGCGTCGGGCGACGCGTAGGGCGCCGTGCACACGCCGCTGTTCAGCGTCTTCGGCCAGCCCGTCCCGTCGTACTTTGCGATGTTGATCACGGGCTTCGGCCTCGCGACGTGGCTCGCGGTGCGCTGGGCGAAGCGGGGCCGTCAGGATCACGAGGTCATGCTCGACCTCGGGCTGTTCTCGCTCATCGCGGGTGTCGCGGGCGCGCGTGTGCTGCACGTGCTCGCGGACGGCTACCTCCTCGACTACGTGCACCTCTGCACCGACCCGCGCCTCGTCGCGTGGCGCGTGGACACCGCGGAGTGCCGCGCCATCGAGGGCGTCTGGGACGCTGCCGCCGGGGTGTGCCGCCCGGCGCACGGCGCCTTCACCCTCGACGGCTGCCTCGCCTGGGCGGCGTTCTGGCGCGGCGGCCTCACCTACTACGGCGGGCTCATCGCGGCGGCGGCGTACGGCGTGCATTTCCTCCGGCGCGAGGGGTTCCCGGTGCTGAAGGGCACGGACGGCGCGGCGATGGGGATCGCGCTCGGGCTCTTCTTCGGGCGCATGGGGTGCTTCCTCGGGGGCTGTTGCTTCGGCCTGCCGACGGACGGGCCGCTCGGCCTCTCGTTCCCCGCGTGGTCGCCTGCGAGCGACGCGCAGTTCCGGCTCCACCAGCTCGCGAGCGCCGGCCTGCCTTCGCTCCCCGTGCACCCCACGCAGCTCTACGAGGCGCTCGGCTGCCTCGCGCTCGCCGCGACGCTCATGCTCGTCCTTCACCCGCGCAAGCGCTTCGACGGGCAGGTGTTCTGTGCGTTCCTCGCGGGTTACTCGCTGCTGCGCTTCTCGCTCGAGTACCTCCGCGCCGACGACCGCGGCGCGTGGCTCGGCCTCTCGACCTCGCAGCTCATCAGCGCGGCCGTCGTCCTCGGGACCGGCGTGCTCTACGTGCGTCTCGCGCGCCACGCGCGTGATCGCCTCGCGGCGCCGCCCGCTGCGTCCGCCTGAGCCGCTCTTGTTCGACCCTGAGACACGCACCCCGCACCCACGGAGAACGCGACGATGACCGCCCGCATCCTCGACGGTAAGGAGATCGCCGCGCACGTCCGCGCAGAGGTGAAGCGCGACGCCGAGGCCTTCGCCGTTGTGCACGGGCGCACGCCGCGCCTCGAGGTCGTGCTCGTCGGCGAGGACCCGGCCAGCCAGGTCTACGTCCGCAACAAAGAAAAGGCGGCGCACGAGGCCGGCCTGCGCGGCAGCGTGCTCCGCCTCCCCGCGGACACGACCCAAGCGGCGCTGCTCGACTGCGTGCGCGGCCTCTCCGCGGACGCGGACGTCGACGGGATCCTCGTGCAGCTCCCGCTGCCTGCCGGGCTCGATGCTGCCGCGGTGGTCGACGCGATCGACCCGAGCAAGGACGTCGATGGCCTGCACCCCGTGAACGCGGGGCTCCTCGCGACGGGCGGGCGCGGCCTCCGTCCCTGCACGCCGAGCGGCTGCATGCGGATGCTGCAGGAGGCGGGCGTCGATCTGCGCGGCAAGCGCGCGCTGGTGCTCGGCCGGTCGAACCTCGTCGGCAAGCCCGTCGCGCTCATGCTCCTCGAGGCGCACGCGACCGTCACGGTCGCGCACTCGCGCACCGTGGATCTCGCGGCGGAGTGCGCGCGCGCGGACGTGCTCATCGCGGCAGTTGGGCAGCCGCGCCTCGTCCGGGCCGACTGGGTGAAGGAGGGGGCCGTCGTCATCGACGTCGGCATCAACCGCGGCGCGGACGGCAAGCTCTGCGGCGACGTCGACTTCGACGCCGTGCGCGAGAAGGCCGGCTGGCTCACGCCCGTGCCGGGCGGCGTCGGCGCGATGACCATCGCGATGCTCCTGCGCAACACCGTCGACGCGGCCTTCTCGCGCGCGGCCCGCTGAGTCGCAGCCTGCTCGGGCGCGCAACGCGCTGAATCGCGATTCAGTCGCGGCCGGCGCGTGGTGCGGGCGGGACGGGCGGGAGGTGCGGTGCGGGCCGCTCAGCCGAGGAAGCGCTCGATGAGGCGATCGAGTTCGTCGAGCGAGGAGTAGGGCACCGTGATCGAGCCCCGGCCGTTGCCGTCGTCGTCGACGCGGGTGCGCGTCCCGAGCGCGCGAGAGAGGCGCTCCTCGAGGTCACGGAGGTTCGCGCTCTTCTTCGGGGCGGCGGGGCCCTGCGGCTTGGCGTCCGCGGCCTCGCGGGCGCGGCGCTCGGTCTCGCGGACGCTCCACTGCCGCGCGACCGCGGCCTCGGCGAGCTTCTCAATCGCCTTGGCATGGCCCGCGACGAGCAGCGCGCGACCATGACCCTCGCTGAGGAGGCCGGCCCCGATGCGGTCGAGGACGCTCTCGGGGAGCTTCAGGAGGCGCAGCACGTTCGCGACGCTGCTGCGGTCCTTGCCGACGCGCTTGGCGACGGTCTCCTGGGTGTGGCCGTGCTCGTCGATGAGCCGCTGGAAGGCGCGCGCCGTCTCGAGCGGGTTGAGGTCCTCGCGCTGGAGGTTCTCGACGAGCGCGGCCTCGAAGGCCTCCGCGTTGCCGAGCTCGCGGAGGAAGACGGGCACCTCGCGCAAACCCGCGCGCTGCGCGGCGCGCCAGCGGCGCTCGCCCGCGATGATCTCGTAGCCGCCCGCGGCGCGTTTGCGGACGAGGATGGGCTCGAGGACGCCGAACTCGCGGATGCTTTGCGCGAGCTCGTCGAGCGCGGCCTCGTCGAAGCGGGTGCGCGGCTGCCCGCGGTTCGCGTGAACTTCCTCGATGGGCGCGTTGAAGCCCATCGACGACGTCGTCGCGCGGGGCTTCGCAGGGATGAGGGCGTCGAGGCCGCCCCCGAGGCGCGGCTTCTTCGGAGGCTGGGTCAAGGGTTCACCGTCTTCACGCGGCCTCGGAGCCCTCGAGGAGCTCGCGGGCGAGGCTCAAATAACCGTGCGCGCCCTTGCTGCCCGCGTCGTACAGGACGACCGGCTTGCCATGCGAGGGCGCCTCAGCGAGCCGGATGTTGCGCGGGATGACCGTGTCGTAGACGTGGAAGTGCCGGCGCACCTCCGCGGCGACCTCGTTCGCGAGGTTGTTTCGCGGGTCGAACATCGTGAGCAGCACCCCGCGGATGGCGAGGCCGGGGTTGAGCGACTCGCGCACGCGCTCGATCGTGTCGGTGAGCTGCGCGAGGCCTTGCAGCGCGAAATACTCGCACTGCATCGGCACGAGGACACCGTCGGCGGCGACGAGCGCGTTCAGCGTGAGCAGCCCGAGCGAGGGCGGGCAGTCGACGATGACGTAGTCGTAGGAGTCGCGGATCTCGGCGAGCGCGTCGCGGAGACGCACGGCGCGGTCTTCCTCGCCGACCAGCTCGATCTCGGCGCCCGCGAGGTCCGGCGTGGCCGAGAGCACGTGGAGGTGCGGCAGGTCCGTCGGGCGCAGGGCCGCGCCGGGGGGCACGGTCCCGAGCAGCACCTGGTAGGTGCCGCTCTGCGTGTCGCGTCCGGGGCGGCCGACGCCGGTCGACGCGTTGCCCTGCGGGTCCATGTCGACGAGCAGGACGCGCTGCTCGGCGACCGCGAGGCTCGCGCTCAGGTTGACCGCCGTCGTCGTCTTGCCGACGCCGCCCTTCTGGTTGGCGATCGCGATCACGGTGCTCATGGCGCGCCGTTCTTAGCACGGCCGCGCGGCCGCGCGGGACCGCGGCGCGCGTGCGCGGCGGGCGCGCGTGAAATCGTCGCCGCATTTTTGGAGGAAGTGAGTCTAGGTCGTATGGTGTCTCCAGATGTAGGACAACGTAGTCGCTAGTAAGCAGCGACACGACACGGACTGAAGGAGTCTCCTCGATGCGCAATGGCCCGAAGCACTACGGTTCCCTCGAAGAGTTCCAGCGCGAAGAGATCCGCCCCGGCGAGAAGCTCGGCTGGTCCCTCGACGACCTCATGCAAGAGGCGAAGTTCGAGGCCGAGCACGACTACACGTTCGACAAGGAGCCCGAAGAGCTCGACTTCGGCTGAGCCCGCCGCGTCCGCGCGCGATGCGGCCGCCCGGCCGCCCCCGGACGCGCGCCTCCCACTTTGCACGCCTGCCACGCTCCTCCCCGGGGCCGGCGTGCTCCCCGCAGACCGCCTCGCCCGGCGGCGCGTGGGGCGTGCGCCTGGCACGACCGCCCAGGCACGGAGCCCGACGGGATCGCCCTCCCGTCGGGCTCGCTTCTTTCCGTCGGCACGCCGGGGCGGGGCTTTGCGTGGGGGGGGCTTTGCCGCCATGGTCGCGCGGCCATGAAGTTCGAGAACGTGAGCATCCAGGGGCTCGGCGTGGTCGATGCGCCCGACGTCGTCACCTCCGCGTCCATCGAGGACGAACTCCGACCCGTCGCTGAGCGCCTCGCCATCAACCCGAAGATGCTCTCCCTGCTCACCGGGATCCTCGAGCGTCGCTTCTGGCCCCGCGGCACCGCGCCGTCGACGGCCGCGACGATGGCGGCCGAGCTCGCGCTCGCCGACGCCGGCATCGACCGCGGCAGCGTCGGCGTGCTCATCAACACGTCCGTCTGCATGGACTTCCTCGAGCCGTCGACGGCCGCGATCGTGCACGGGAACCTGCGGCTGCCCTCGACCTGCCTGAGCTTCGACCTGCGCAATGCGTGTCTCGGCTTCGTCAACGCGATGCAGGTCGCCGGCAACATGATCGAGCTTGGGCAGGTCGATTACGCGTTGATCGTGGATGGCGAGCAGAGCCGCACGCCGATCGAGGCGACGCTCGAGCGCCTCAAGCACCCCTCGATCACGAAGGACCGCTACCGCGAGCAATACGCGACGCTCACCCTCGGCTCGGGCGGCGTCGCGATGGTGCTCGGCCACACGCGCAAAGCGCGTACCCAGTCGCACCGCGTCGTCGGCGGGGTCTCGCTCGCGGCCTCCGAGCACAACCAACTCTGCATCGGCAGCAACGAGGAGATGCGCACCGACGGCAGCACGCTGCTGATGGCCGGCCTCGAGCTCGCGTGGTCGACGTGGCAGCGCGCGCAGGCGCATCTCGGCTGGTCGAATGCGACGATCGGCGAGTACGTCGTGCACCAGGTGAGCGCGGTGCACACGGCGCAACTCGCGGAGTCGTTCGGCGCGGATCTCGAGCGTTTCTACAAGATTTACCCGACCTACGGGAACATCGGGCCCGCAGGCGTGCCCACGGTCCTGAAGAAGAGCGCCGACGCGGGGCGGCTGCACGCGGGGCAGCGCGTCGCGCTCATGGGCATCGGGAGCGGGCTCAACTGCGCGATGATGGAGGTGGTGTGGTGACCGCCGCGCGCCCGAGCGAGCGCTCTCGTCCCGCCAGCGCCGCGAACGTCCCGGCGTCGCTCTATCCGTTCGCGTCGCATTGGCACGACCGCGGCGACGGAATCGCGATGCACTACCTCGACGAGGGGCCGCGCGACGCGCCACCCGTCGTGATGGTGCACGGAAACCCGAGCTGGTCATTCTACTACCGGGCGCTCGCGCGTGCGCTGCGCGAGACGAACCGCGTGCTCGTGCCCGACCACATCGGGTGCGGTTTCTCCGACAAGCCGGGCGACGACCGCTACGCGTACACGCTGCGTACGCGGATCGACGACCTCGAGGGCTGGCTCGACGCGGTCGGCGCGACGCAGGGCGTCACGCTCGTCGTGCACGACTGGGGCGGGATGATCGGCCTCGGGGCCGCGGTGCGCCGCCCGGAGCGCATCGCGCGGATCGTCCTGCTCAACACCGCCGCCTTCCACCTGCCGAAGAGCAAGGCGCTGCCCGGTCGTCTGCGCCTGGCGCGCGACACGTCGCTCGGGTCCCTGCTCGTCGAGCGCTTCAACGCCTTCAGCCGCGGGGCCGCGTATTTCGGCGTCGCGCGTCCGCTCGCGCCCGAGGTCGCCCGCGCGCTCACCGCGCCGTACGACACCCCCGCCAACCGCATCGCGACGCTGCGCTTCGTGCAGGACATCCCGCTCGTGCCTGCCGACCGCGCCCACGCGACGGTGAGCGAGACGGCCGCGAAACTCGGGACGCTCGCAGAGAAGCCCATCCTCGTCTGCTGGGGCGCGCAGGACTTCGTCTTCGACGACCATTTCCTCACGGAGTGGCGGCGGATCTACCCGCGCGCCGAGGTCGAGTACTACAGGGACGCCGGGCACTACGTGCTCGAGGACGCGGCGGACCGCATCGTGCCGCGCGTGCAGCGTTTCCTCGCGGCGAACCCGTGAGCACGCCGGTCCGGCCGGGCGAGGCGGGGGAGGGCGCGGTCGAGGACCCGAACATCGCCGGCGCGCTCTTCCGCATGGCGGCGCAGCGGCCCGACGCGACGGCCATCCACTACCCGCGCGGGCCGCGCTCGGCCGGGCGCGCGCGCTACGACGTGCTCACCTACCGCGGGCTCGCGGCGGACGCGCGGCGGATCGCGGCGGGGCTCGCGTCGATCGGGATCGGACGTGGCACGCGCTGCGCCCTGATGGTGAAGCCGAGCCCGGATTTCTTCGCGCTCGCGTTCGGCTTGTTCCACGCGGGCGTCGTGCCGATCATCGTCGACCCAGGCATCGGCGCGCGCAGTCTCGGCGCGTGCCTCGCGGAGGCGCGGCCCGAGGCGTTCATCGGCATTCCGGCGGCGCACGCCGCGCGGCTCGTGCTCGGCTGGGGGCGGGGCACGATCGCGACGACGGTGACCGTTGGCCCGCGCCTCGGGTGGGGCGGGCACACGCTCGAGGCCGTGCGGCGTGCGGGCGACGCAGCCCGCGACTGGCGCGCGCCGTCGGTCGCGCCGGAGGACCTCGCGGCGATCGTGTTCACGAGCGGCAGCACGGGGATCCCGAAGGGCGTGGCGTACACGCACGGCAACTTCGCGGCGCAGGTGCGCATGATCCGCGAGGCGCTGCAGATCGAGCCGGGAGAGCTCGATCTGCCCACTTTTCCGCTGTTTGCGCTCTTCGATCCGGCGCTCGGCATGACGACCGTGCTGCCCGCGATGGACTTCACGCGGCCCGCGCAGGTCGACCCGCGCGAGATCCTCGAGCCCATCCGCCTCTTCGGCGTGCGCACGATGTTCGGGTCGCCCGCGCTCCTCGATCGCGTCGGGCGCTACGCCGCCCCGCGCGGCGAGCGGCTGCCTTCGCTGCGGCGCGTGATGTCCGCGGGCGCGCCGGTGCCGACGTCCGTGATCGAGCGCTTCGCCTCGCTCCTCGTGCCCGAGGCGCGCATCGTGACGCCCTACGGGGCGACCGAGTCGCTGCCCGTCGCGGTCATCGCGCACGACGAGATCCTGCGGGAGACGGCGGCGCGCACGGCCGCGGGTGCTGGCGTCTGCGTCGGGCGCCCCGTCGCGGGGGTGCGCGTGGAGATCATCGCCATCCGCGACGCGCCGATCGCGACGTGGAGCGACGCGCTTCGCGTCGAGGGGGAGGCGATCGGCGAGCTGGTCGTGGGCGGCCCGCAGGTGACGGAGTCGTACTACGGCCGCCCCGAGGCGACGCGCCTCGCCAAGATCCGCGGCGCGGACGGCGAGACGCTGCACCGCATGGGGGACCTCGCGTGGCGCGACGCGGAGGGGCGGCTCTGGTTCTGCGGGAGAAAGAGCCACCGCGTCGTGACCCGGGCGGGCACGCTCTTCACGGACCCGTGCGAGGCGCCCTTCAACGAGCACCCCGACGTGCGCCGCGCGGCGCTCGTCGGCGTCCCGCGCGGCGACGAGACGGTGCCCGTGCTCTGCGTCGAGCTCGAACCGCGCGCGAAGCGGCGCGATCTCGGCTCGCTGCGGCGCGAGCTCGCGGCGATCGCGCAGGCGCACGCGCACACCCGCGCGATCGGGACCTTCCTCGTGCACCCCTCGTTTCCCGTGGACATCCGGCACAACTCCAAGATTTTCCGTGAGAAACTCGCGGTCTGGGCCCGCTCGCAGCGCATGTCGGCGGCGCAGGGGAGCGGGCGGTGAGGGCGCTCGTCACGGGGGGCGGCGGCTTCATCGGCCAGGCGATCGTCGCGGCGCTCCGCGCGCGCGGTGACGAGGTGCGCACGCTCGCGCGCGGCGCGTATCCGGCGCTCGCGACGCTCGGGTGCACGGTGTTGCGCGGCGATCTCGCGGACGCGGGCGCCGTGCTGCGCGCGGCCGAGGGCTGCGACGTCGTCTTCCACGTCGCGGCGAAGGCGGGCGTGTGGGGGCGCCGCGAGGAGTTCGAGCGCACGAACGTGCAGGGAACCGAGCACGTCATCACGGCCTGCGTCGCGGCGAACGTGCCGAAGCTCGTGTTCACGAGCTCGCCCTCCGTCGCGCACGCGGGCGGGGATCTCGAGGGCGTGGACGCGTCCCACCCGTACCCGCCCGAGGCCGCGTACGCCGCCGAGTACCCACGCACCAAAGCGATCGCGGAGAAGCGCGTCCGCACCGCGAACGGCCGTGCGCTCGCGCGGGCGGGGGGGCGGCTCGCGACGGTGTCTCTGCGCCCGCACCTCGTGTGGGGCCCCGGGGACAACCACCTCGTGCCGCGCATCGTGGCGCGCGCGCAGACCGGACGGCTCCGCATCGTCGGCGATGGCCGCGCCCTCGTCGACAGCACGTACATCGACAACGTGGTCGACGCGCACCTCGCCGCGGCCGGGGCGCTCACCGTGCAAGGGCCGCTCGGCGGCAATGCCTACTTCGTCTCGAACGGCGAGCCGCTGCCCATCGGCGCGCTGATCAACCGCATCGTCGCGGCCGCGGGGCTCCCGCCGGTCACGCGCCACGTCCCGTTCCGCGTCGCGTATGCGGCCGGCGCCGTGAGCGAGTTCGTGTACCGCGTGCTGCGCCGCGAGGGGGAGCCGCTCATGACCCGCTTCGTCGCCGAGCAGCTCGCGACCGCGCACTGGTTCGACATCACGCCTTGCGCGCGGGATTTCGGCTGGACGCCGCGCGTCTCGATCGACGAGGGCATGAAGCACCTCGCGGCCTGGCTGCGCGACGCGCCGAAGGCCTGAACGCGGCGGGCCCTCGGCCTCCACGTCGCGGAGGCACGCGGCTCGTTCACAAAGACCGAACGGTCGGCGCCGCTCCGTTCACCCGAGCGGAACGAACGCCTCCCCCAAGGTGGATCGCCCGCCGCTCCGGGGCAGGCGTTCTGCGGGGCAGGCGCACTGCGGAGGCAAGCGTGCTGCGAGGCAGGCGTGCTGCGAGGCAGGCGCGCTGCGGGGAGTGCCGATCGCGCGCGGCCTCCCGGCTGGGGGCGGCCGCGCGGGGCGATCAGGGCTGGTGCGTGCCCATCCAGGTCGTGGCGTTCGCGAGGGCGAAGAGGATCGCGAGGCAGATGGGCAGCGTGATGACCCCGAGCAGGATCAGCTTCCCGCCCGTCCAGGTCTGCTCCTCGGCCTGGATGCGCTTCTCGCCTTCGGCATCGATCTCGACGTTGACGTAGGTCTCGCTCACGGCAGGCTCCTCGCTCGTGCGGGCGTTGGTCCCATGCGGGCGCGCGCGCGTCAAGCGCCGAGCGCAAGCCCGACGGCGACGCCCTTCACGACGGCCGCGATGCGCACGGCGTCGAACACGACGTCTTCGGAGAGTCCGCCCTCGCGCACGACCTTCTCGTGGGCCTGGAGGCAGACCTCGCAGCCGCCGATGGCGCTCGCGGCGAGGCACATCAACTCGAAGTCGAGTTTGTTCGTCTTCACGGCGCCGATGCGCTGCATGCGGAGCCGGATCGGGCGCGCCTCGTACGCGCCGCCGAGCATGTGGCGCGCGCGGTAGACGACGTTGTTCATCGCCATGATCGCGGCCGCTGCGCGGGCGTCGTCGAGCACCTCCTCGGACACGCCCGCGGCGCGCGCGTCGGCGGCGAGGGCGTCGCGGAGCCCCGCGTGCCCCGCGGTGATCGCGCAGGCGAGGGCCGAACCCCAGCGCTGCGCGGGCGTCAGCGACTCGAGGGCGAGCATGGTCCCGAGGTTGATCTTCAGGTCGCGGGCAGCGTCGGGCAGGGCGTCGCGGAGCGCGTCGATGGCCTGGGTCATGGGGACTCCTCTCGTGGCGGGGCGTGAGCGGGGGGCGTGAAGGGAGACGAAGCCGAAGCGTGCGCGGCCCCTCCCCGTGGGAGGGGCGCGCCGTGCGATCACTTGCCGAGCGTATTCTCGCCCTTCTGCCAGTTGCAGGGGCAGAGCTCGTCCGTCTGCAGCGCGTCGAGCGTGCGCAGGGTCTCCTTGACGCTGCGGCCGACGTTCAGATCGTACGCGACGGCCGAGCGGATCACGCCGTTCGGGTCGATGATGAACGTCGTGCGGAGCGCGACGCCCTCGTCCGGGTGGATGACGCCGAGCTCGGCGCCGAGCTTCGGCGTGAGGTGGATGAGCGGGTGCGTGATGTTCTTCAGATCCGCGTGGCTGTTGCGCCAGGCGAGGTGCGAGAAGGGGTTGTCCGTGCTGCCGCCGACGACGACCGCGTCGCGCTCGGCGAAGTCCTTCTGCGCCTTGTCGAAATCGACGATCTCGGTCGGGCAGATGAAGGTGAAGTCCTTCGGATAGAAGTAGAGGATGAGCCACTTCCCCGCGTAGTCGGTGTTCGAGATGTCCTTGAACTCCTTGCCCTTCTCGGTGCTGACGGTGGCCGTGACGGTGAAGGCGGGGAGCTTGTAGCCGACGGTGAGCATGGGTGTTCTCCTCTGGGGGGTGGCCGCTGTGCGGGTCGCGGCGCCGCGCTGTGTAAGAGCAGATGGCGTGCCAGGCAACGGCCCGTCGTGGTTGACGCGGATTTTCTGCGATCCTCTGCCCCCAGCCTCACCGATATTCCGGTGGTCACCGACATGCCGGTGTCTTGGCAGTGAGATGTCGGTGCCCTAGAACCCGCGGATGCCGAACGCGTTGCGCGCTCCGATGGACCTGACCCGCGACCTGCGAGACCTCGCGCGCATCGCCGGGGTCGACGACGGGCTCGACGATCTGCTGCGGCGCGGGCTCGACTGGCTCGGGCGCCTCGCGCCCTACGATCTCGCGACGATCTTCGCGCTCGAGGGCGACACGCTCGTCGTGCGGATGGCGCGCGGCTCTCTCGCCGGGCCGCGTCTGCGCGGGCACACGCTCGCGCTCGACCGGTTTCCGACGATCCGCGAGGCGCTCGAGACGCGGCGCGCGCGCGCGTTCACCGAGCAGGACCACGCGCACGGGGACGGTGACCCGTTCGACGGGGTGCTCGATCTGCCGCCCGGGCACTCGTGCATGGTCGTGCCCCTCGTCGCGGGGGAGCGCGCGTTCGGGGTGCTCGCGCTCGATCGCACGCGCTGCGAGTCGTACCCGCAGGGCGTCGTCGACCTCGCCGAGGTCTATGCGCAGATCCTCGCGCTCGCGATCGCCAACGCCGAGCAGCGTGCCCTGCTCGCGCGGCTGCACCGGCGCGACCACGAGCGCGCGCAACTGCTCGAGGCGGCGCTGAGCGGCGACGACGAGGGCGTCCTCGAGACGAGCCGCAGCGCGGCGGTCCGCGAGATCGCGCGGCGCGCGCGGCAGGTCGCGGCCACCAGCACGCCGGTGCTCATCCTCGGCGAGACGGGCACGGGCAAGGAGCGGCTCGCGCGCGCGCTGCACACGTGGAGCCCGCGCGCCGAGCAGCCCTTCGTCACGATCAACTGCGCGGCCATCCCGCCCGGGCTGCTCGAGAGCGAGCTCTTCGGCCACACGAAGGGCTCGTTCACCGGCGCGACGCGCGATCGCGCGGGCCGCTTCGCGATGGCGAACGGCGGCACGCTGCTGCTCGACGAGATCGGCGAGCTCCCGTTCGAGCTGCAGGCGAAGCTGCTGCGCGTCTTGCAGGAGGGCTCGTTCGAGCCCGTGGGCGCGGACCGAACGGTGAAGGTCGACGTGCGCATCCTCGCGGCGACGCACGTGGATCTGCGCCGCGCCATCGGCGCGGGCCGCTTCCGCGAGGACCTGTACTACCGGCTCCACGTGTTCCCTCTCGCGCTGCCGCCGCTGCGCGAGCGGCTCGAGGATCTGCCGGAGCTCTGCGCGTCGTTGCTCCTGCAGATCGGCAAGCGCACGGGGAGGGCGCCGACGCGCGTGGGCGAGGACGCGCTCGAGAAGCTCGCGGGACACGACTGGCCGGGCAACCTGCGTGAGCTCGCGAACGTGCTCGAGCGCGCGACGATCCTCACGCGCGAGCGCGAGCTCGGGGCCGCGACGATCGACCTCCCCGCGCGCGACGCGCCGATCGAAGGGCCCACCGCGACGCCGGGCGCGTCCGTGGCGCTCGGCTCGCTCGACGATGCGCAGCGCGCGCACATCCGCCGCGTGCTCGCTGCGACGGAGGGCCGCATCTACGGGCCGGGCGGCGCGGCCGAGGTGCTCGGGCTGCCGCCCTCGACCCTGCAGAGCCGCATGAAGAAACTCGGCCTGCCGCGCGTGCCCGCGACGCTCGCCGCGCGTCCGCGCTGAGGTGCGCGCGGCGTGGCCCGTGGCCGTCGCGTCCCGCGGGGGTTCGCGCTAGCGTCGCCGCGCATGCCGCCCGACCGCCCGCTCCGCTCCGTCGACACGCTCTGCGCGCAGGCCCTCGGAGACATCGATCCGCAGACGGGGGCGCTCGTCCCCGCGATCCACCCCTCGACCACGTTCGCGCGGGACGAAGCGAACGCGCTCGTCGCGCCGGGGCGCGTGTATGCGCGCGATCAGAGCCCCGCGTTCGAGCCCGCGGAGCGGCTCATCACCGCGCTCGAGGGGGGGGCGCGCACGGCGCTCTTCGCCTCGGGGATGGCCGCGTGCACGGCGGTGTTCCGCGCGCTCTCACCGGGCGATCACGTCGTCGCGCCGCGGCTGATGTATTGGGCGCTGCGGCGCTGGCTCACGGGGCCCGGCGCGCGCTGGGGGCTCGACGTGACGCTCGCCGACGCGCACGACCCGGCCGCGCTCGCGGCAGCGCTCCGGCCCGGGCAGACGCGGCTCGTGTGGATCGAGACGCCCGCGAACCCGGTCTGGACGGTCACCGACATCGCGCGCTCCGCCGCGCTCGCGCACGAGGCGGGCGCGCGGCTCGTCGTCGACTCGACGGTCGCGACGCCGATCTTCACGCAGCCTCTCGCGCTCGGCGCGGACCTCGTCGTGCACGCGGCGACCAAGGCGCTCAACGGGCACAGCGACGTGCTCGCGGGCAGCGTCACCGCGGCGCGCGAGGACGACGCGCTCTTCGCGCGGGTGCTCGAGGTGCGCGCCCTCGAGGGCGCCGTGATCGGGCCGTTCGAGGCCTGGCTGCTCTTGCGCGGGATGCGCACGCTGCCGCTCCGCGCGCGCGTCGCGAGCGCCTCCGCGCAGCGGATCGCCGAGCATTTCTGCGGGCATGCGCGGGTCGTCGAGGTGCTCTACCCGGGCCTGCCCGGCTTCCCGGGGCACGAGGTCGCGTCGCGACAGATGCGGGGCGGTTTCGGCAGCATGCTCTCGCTGCGCGTCGCCGGAGGCGCGGAGGCGGCGCTCGCGGCGCTCGGTCGCCTGCGGCTCTGGAAGCGCGCGACGAGCCTCGGCGGCACCGAGAGTCTCGTCGAGCACCGCGCGTCGGTCGAGGGGCCGGAGTCCCCCGTGCCCGCGGACATGCTGCGGCTCTCGGTCGGCACGGAGGACGCGGGCGAGCTCGTCGCGGACCTCGAGGACGCGCTCCGCCCATGAATACTGGGCGATTCGCGCAGGTCGTCGCCGCCGTCACGCGCTTCGCGGTCGCGCGCCCCGCGTGGGTGCTCGGCCTCGCGCTCGCGTTCGCGGCCTCGTGCTGGACGTACGCGAGCGGGCTCGCGATCCGCGGCGACTTCATCGAGTTGCTGCCGACGGAGAGCCCCGCGGCGCGGCGTTTCCGCAGCACCGTCGATCGGCGGGGCGGCGCGTCCTCGACGCTCATCGTCGTGGTCGAGTCGCCCGACGCGAGGAAAAACAAGGCGTTGATCGACGCGGTCGAGGCCCGCGTGAAGCGGCTCCCCACCGAGCTCGTGTCCCTCGTCGAGCATGGGCCCACCGAGACGCGGCGTTTCTACGAGCGCTGGCGCTGGCTCTTCGCGGACCCGGTCGATCTCGAGCTCGTCTCGTGCGAGCTCGAGCGGGCGCGGGCGCGCGCGATGCCGGGCTACTTCGAGCTCGACGATCCGTGCGCGGATCTGCGCGACGCGCGTGAAGCGCGGGACCGCGAGCGCGCGGCGGCCGTCGCGCGTGCCGTGCCGGGCGCCGACGTCGCGCCCGCCCCGCCCGCAGCGCTCCCCGGCGAGTCGGCGATCGTGACCTTCGATCGGCGCGCCCGGGCGGAGCTCGCGCGGCTCGATCGATTCCCGACGGGCTACTTCCAGTCGGAGGACGGGCGCACGTTCGTGCTCGTCGTGCGGTCGCCGAGCGGCGGCTTCGGCGACGCGCGCGGCGATCGGCTGCACGCGGCCGTCACGCGCATCGGCGCAGAAGAACTGGCCCGTTTTCCGGGCGTCGAGCTCGGGTACGCGGGCGACATCCCCAACGCCATCGCCGAGCGCGCCGGGCTCGTCGCGGACATCGTGGTCGTGTCGATCGCGGCCTTCGCGCTCATCGTGCTCGTGCTCGTCACCTTCTTCCGCTCGCCCTTCGTGCTCGCGCACCTCGGCGCGGTCGCGACGATCGGCAGCGGCGTGGCCTTCGCCGTCGCGATGGGCGCGTACGGGCACCTCAACGCGGCGACGAGCTTCCTCGGCTCGCTGATCGCGGGCAACGGCATCAACTACGGCATGGTCTACCTCGCGCGCTACCGCGAGCGGCGCGCGGCCGGGGACGACCTCGAGGCGGCGCTGCTCGAGGCCGCGGAGACCTCGCGCTCCGGCACGTGGCTCGCCTCGCTCGCGGCGAGCGGCGCGTACGCCGCGCTGCTCGCGACGTCGTTCCGCGGGTTCAGCGAGTTCGGCCTCATCGGGGGCGTCGGGATGCTCGCGTCGTGGGTCGCGAGCTTCGCCGTGATGCCCGCGTCGATCACGGCTGTCGAGCGGCTCACCGCCCGCTTCGCCCGTGGCCGCGGCGGTCGAGCGCAGACCGCCGCGCCCGTGCGCGCGCCCGTCGCCGCGCTCGTCGGTCGCCTCGCGACGCAGCACACCGGCAAGGTCGCGCTCGCCGTCGTGCTCCTCGTCGGCGCCGCGGCGTGGCCCCTCGCGCGCTACCTGCGCGACCCGTGGGAGTACGACTTCGCGAAGCTCCGCTCGGAGTCGAGCACGCGGCGCGGTGCGGGGCGCTTCAGCCTCCGCGCGAACGCGGTGCTCGGGGTGCGCGGCTCGCCGCAGCTCCTGCTCGCGAGCGACATGTCCGAGGTCGAGGGCCTCGCGCGCGCGGTGGTCGCGAGCGACCGGCGCGTGACGCGCGGCACCTTCGTCGAGCGCGTCGAGACCATCTTCGACGTGCTCGGCGGCACGCCCGCGCAGGTCGACGAGAAGCTGCGCCTGCTCGCCGAGATCCGCGCGCACCTCGACCGTGTGCTGCCGCGGCTCGAGGGCGCCGAGCGCGAGGCCGCGCAGCGGTGGCGGCCGCCCGAGTACCTGCGTCGGCTCGCGCCCGAGGACCTCCCCGCCCTCGTGCGCACCCGCTTCCGCGAGCGCGACGGCCGCGACGGGACGGCGGTGTTCGTCACGCTCGATCGGCGCATCTCGCAGAGCCGCGGCCAGAACCTGCTCCGCATCAGCGACATCCTCGAGGGCGTGCGCGGCGCGGACGGACAGCCCGCGCCCAACGCGAGCCGCGCGACGATCTTCGCGGAGATGGTGCGCTCGATGGAGCGCGACAGCCCGCGCGTGACGCTCCTCGCCTTCCTCGTCGTCATCGCGGTCACGTTCGTCGTCGCGCGGCGGCTGACGACGGTCGCGTCGATCCTCGTCGCGCTCTGCAGCGGCGTGACCCTCATGATCGGCGGCGCCGCGTGGCTCGACGTGCGGCTCAACTTCCTCAACTTCGTCGCGCTGCCGCTCACCTTCGGGCTCGGCGTCGAGTACTCGATCAACGTCTACGAGCGCATCCAGCACGCGGCGCACGATCGGCGCGCGCGCGTGCCCGACGGCCCCGAGCTCGCGGCGGAGGACGTCGCGGAGGGTGTTCGCTCGGTCGGGGGCGTCGTCGCGCTGTGCTCGCTCACGACGATCCTCGGCTATGCGTCGCTGCTCTTCGCGGACAACCTCGCGCTGCGCTCCTTCGGGCGCATCGCGATGTCCGGCGAGGTGTCGTGCACGCTCGCGGCCGTCGTCGTGCTGCCCACGATGCTGGCGGCGCGGACGCGGCTCGCGGCCTTCTGGCGGTCGCGCCGCGGCTGACCGCGCACGCCCTCAGCCGCCGGATCGTGCACGGGCGCGCGGCGTCGGCAGCGTGCGCAGCACGTGATCCCAGAGCGGGCTGCTGATCCCATAGCGGCTCGTCGGTTCGCCGTGGTGCGCGAGGTGGTGCCGCGCGAGGGCGCGCAACCACGGGCCGGGGCGGCGCGCGTGGTGGATGCCCCAGTGCGCGGCCTCGTAGAGCAGGTAGCCGAGGGTGGTGCCCGCGAGGATCCCCGCGGCGAGCGCCGGGCCGTGCGTGGCCTCCGACGCGCCGAGGACGAGCGTCGCGACCCCGTGCACGAGCGCGAGCAGCAGCGCGCTCTGCGGGATCGTGGCGACCAGGCGCTCCGCGTCGCGCGGGGCCGCGTGGTGGTGCCCGTGCACCACGAAGTAGGCGACGCGCCACGCGCGCGTGCGCTGCGGCAGGTGCAGGCCGAAGCGGTGCAGCAGGTACTCGATCAGCGTCCAGAGCAGCACGCCCGCGAGCGACGCCCCCGCGAGCCGCGCGGCGCCCGCTTCCCGGTGCGACGCCAGCAGCCCCGCGACGGCCGGCGCGTAGACGACGAAGGGCAGCCACGGCGGGGTCCGCGTGAGCAGTCGATCGACGGCCGGGTGCCGGAAGAGCGGCACGCGACGCGGCGCGCCGGCCTGCGCGGGCACGCTCCCCGCGGGGTGCTCGGCAGCCGCGAGGCACGCGGGATCGACGTCGAGGAGCGACACGCGGCGCCGAGTCTACGAGAGGCGGCGCGGCGTGTCTCGTCGGGTGAGTCCGTGGCGCTGGTTGACCAGTTGTCGCGATAAAATAGAACGAAATATGTGAAATCAGTTGTATGTGGCTCGTGTCGCGTGATACTGGTCCGACCAGTGGACACGCCTGCCTCGCCCGCCAAAGTCGCCGACCGCATCGCCGGTGCGCTGCGCCGCGCCATCGTCGCCGGCGAGCTGCGTCCGGGGGACGCGCTGCCCTCGGAGCGCACGCTCGCCGACACGTGGGACGTGAACCGCGCGTCGATCCGCGAGGCCGTGCGCCGCCTCGAGTCGTGGGGGCTCGTGCACGTGCGGCAGGGCAGCGCGACGCGCGTCGCGGACATCTTCCTCTCCGCCGGTCTCGAGCTCGTACCGCACTTCTTCGAGGAGGGGGCCGAGGTCGATCCCGGCATCCTCCGTGACCTCCACGAGCTGCGCGCGATGCTGCTCGGCTGGGCCGCCGAGCGCGCCACGCTGCAGGCCGATCCCGCCTCGCTCGCGCGCCTCGACGCGCTCGCGCGGCGCCTCGAACAGACGCGCGCCGCGGCCGCGCGGCAGGACCTCGACTACGACTTCTTCGAGGCGCTCGTCGCGATCGGCGGCAACCGCCTCCTGCAGCTCTTCGCGGGCTTCGTGCGGCGCCTCTACGACACGGGCCGCGAGCGCTTCGCGCACCTCTACGGCGACGAGGTCTTCGACGCCTCGCACCACCGGCGCGCGGTCGAGGCGATGCGCCGCCGCGACGTCACCGCCGCGGGGGCCGCGATGCGCGCCCACGCCGAGACGGCCCTGCGCGCCGTCCCGCCGACGACCGCGGCCGGGCCCGAGCCCCGCAAGCGCACGCGGAGCCGCCGATGAGGCACAGCGCCGAGCTCCCGCCGAACGCGCCGCGCTACGCCGGCACGCCCGGCCACGTCGAGAGCTACTTCCTCCGCGCGAACGATCCGCACCGCCCCCGCGCGCTCTGGATCAAGGCGACGATCCTCGCGCCGCTCGATGCGCCCGCGGTCGCCGAGACCTGGCTGATCTGGTTCGACGGCGAGGCGGGCCGCACCTTCGCGGGCAAGCACACGCATCCGCTCGCGCCGGGGATGTTCCGCGCGACGCCCGAGGGCGCCGCCGTCGCGATCGGCGATTGGTCGCTGCGCGTCGCGTCGGCGGGCGCGGCCGAGGGGCGCGTGCAGCGCGGCGACGCGCACGCCTCGTTCGCGCTGCGCTGGTCGGCGGCGCCGTCGCCCGTGGCCGAGCCGCTCTCGATCTACCCGTGGCGATTCCTGCGCGAGGGGCCGTTCCCGCGGTCGAAACTGCTCACGCCGAGCCCGTCGATCGTGCTCGCCGGGCACGCCACGGTGCCTGCGCTCGGGGGCGCGCCGGGGACCTCGGAGTCGGTCTCGCTCGACGGCTGGACGGGCATGGGCGGGCACAACTGGGGGCGCGAGCACGCCTTCGAGTACGCGTGGGGGCAGTGCCTCTTCCCGGCCGAGGCGGGCGAGCCGGAGGCGATGGTCGAGGGCTTCTCGGGGCGCGTGCGCGTGGGCGGCCACACCTCGCCGCGGCTCTCGGCGGCGGTCGTGCGGCGCGGCGCGCGCGAGTACCGCTTCGACCGCGTCTTCGACGTCTGGCGGCAGGAGGCGCAGCTCTCGACGACGCGCTGGACGCTGCGGCTCGCGGGGCCCGCGGGCGAGCTGCGCCTGCGCATGGACGCGACGTCGCAGCCGTTCGCGTGCCTCGGCTACGAGAGCCCGGATCACGCGATGGCGTACTGCTTCAACAGCAAGCTCGCCGAGGTGCTGCTCGAGGTTCGCCCAAAGGGTGAACCGCCATTCAGTCGCCGGTCGGCGCACGGCGGCGCGCTCGAGCTGCTGCGGCGCGAGGCCGAGCCGGGCGTACCCGTGGTCTGAGCGGGGCGCGCGGGGGAGGGGAGGGGGCGATGCAGCTTTCGTTCGTCGAGACGATGGAGGGCACGGTCCGGGACCGCGCGGGCGTCCGGACGCCGCTGCGCTTCGAGGTGAGCGCGCACGGCGGCGCGGGCGGGCGTTTCGCGCTGCGCGGGCTCGCGTGGGCGCTGCCGTGGGGGGCCGAGGTGCCCGCACACGGCACGCTCGCGATCGACGCGCGCGCCCGCACGATCACCTACGCGCTGCGGCTCGCGCTGCCCGGCGGGGACGCGCTCACGCTCGACGCGCAGAAGCGTGTCTCGCTGCGCGCGCCGCTGCGATCGATGACGCGCATGCCCGTGACGCTGCGCGACGCGGAGGGCGTGGTGCGCGCGGAGGGCGAGCTCGGCTTCGCGCTGCGCACGCTGCCGCGCTTTCTCGCGTCGTGGCTGCCCGTCGCGCGGGTGCAGCAGCGCGTGCTCGACGTGCGGCGTCGTGCGGTCGCGCGCGAAGCGCTGCGGGGCGGCTGAGATGGCCGCGACGCGCGGGGGCGCGACGGACGTGTTCGACGCGCGCGAGCGGGCCATTCTGCGTGCGCTCGGCGAGGTCGCGCTGCCTGCGGGGGCGCTGCTCGCCGCGCCCGGCGAGGGGACGTACCGGCGCGTGGAGCGCTTCTTCGCGGGCGCTGCGCCGTCCGTGGCGCGGGGCTACCGCGCGCTGCTCTGGTCGCTGGAGATGCAGACGCTCGCGCGGACGGGCACGCGCTTCTCGGCGCAGTCGGGCGCGGGGCGCCTCGCGGCCCTCGACGCGTGGAGCCGCTCGGAGCTGCTGCGCGTGCCGCTCCGCGGGCTGCTCGCGCCGATCAAGCTCGCGCACTTCGACGACCCGCAGGTCTATGCGGCGATCGGCTGCCGCTACGGCGTCGAGCGGCCCGCCGCGCTCGAGCCCGCGCGCTGGCGCCGGCAGATCACGGACGCAGGCGCGCTCGCGGACGGGGAGACGCTCGAGTGCGACGTGGTCGTGGTCGGGACGGGCGCGGGCGGGGCGCCCCTCGCGAAGGCCCTCGCCGAGCGCGGCCACGCGGTGCTCATGGTCGAGGAGGGCCCGCACCTGACGCGGCTCGACTTCGACGGGCGCCCGCTCTCGATGATGAAGAAGGCCTATCGCGCGGGCGGGTTCACCGTCGCGCTCGGGAACACGGCGATCCCCATCCCCGTCGGGATGGCCGTCGGTGGCTCGACGCTCATCAACTCCGGCACCTGCCTGCGCGCGCCCGCGCAAACCCTCGCGGAATGGCGCGATTCGCAGGGGATCACGGGCCTCGGTCCCGCCGATCTCGCGCCGCACTACGAGGCGGTCGAGTCCTTCCTCGGCGTCGCGCCCTCGTCCGCGTCGGCGCTCGGCAAGCCCGCCGACGTGATCGCCCGGGGCTGCGACGCGCTCGGCTACGCGCACCACGCGCTCCCACGCAATGCCCCCGGCTGTGATGGTCAAGGCCTTTGCTGTTTCGGCTGCCCGACGGACGCCAAGCGCTCGGCGAACGTCTCCTGGGTGCCCGCTGCGCTCGCCGCGGGCGCGCAAATGCTCACGGGATTCGCGGTCGATCGCGTGCTCACCGAGGACGAGGGCGAGACGGCCGTCGGCGTCACGGGCACGGCGCGCGGACCGACGGGCACCGTGCGCGTGAGCGTGCGTGCGCGCGTCGTGGTGCTCGCGTGTGGGGCGCTCCACACGCCCGCGCTGCTCTTGCGCGGAGGCGCTGCCAACGCGTCCGGCGAGGTCGGGCGCAACCTCTCGATCCACCCCGCGTCGTCGGCGATCGGCGTGTTCGGCGAGGATCTCGAGGGCTGGCGCAGCGTCCCGCAGGGCTATGCGATCGACGAGTTCCGCGACGAGGGCCTGCTCTTCGAGGGGGCGCACGCGCCGCTCGACGTGACGGCCGCGACGCTCACGACGTACGGCCCGCCGTTTACCGCGCTGATGGAGCAGTACCGCCGCTCGGTGGGCTTCGGCTTCCTGATCAAGGACCGATCGCGCGGGCGCGTGACGCTCGGCGACGACGGCGCGCCGCGGCTCGCCTACTGGCTCGGCCGCCACGACCGCGCGCGCATGCAGCGCGGCTACGCGATCCTCGCGCGGGTCTTCTTCGCGGCGGGCGCGCAGACCGTGCACCCGCCCATCGCCGGGCACGAACGCCTCGCGAGCCTCGCGGACGTCGAGGCGCTCGAGCGCGCCGACCTCGCCGCGCGGCACATGGACATCTCCGCGTACCACCCGCTCGGCACGTGCCGTATGGGGCGCGATCCCTGGCGCTCGGTCGTCGACGCGACGCACGAGGCGCACGACGTGCACAACCTCTTCGTCTGCGACGGGTCGGCCCTCCCGGGCGCGCTCGGCGTCAACCCGCAACTCACCATCATGGCCATGTCGCTGCGCGCGGCGGGCTTCGTCGAGCGCCGCCTCGAGGTGCTTCGCGCCCGCGCGGCGGAGGGCCGTCAGGGCAGGGTGAGACCGAGCGCTCGGGCGCGCACGAGCACGTAGTCGCGCGCGGCGTCGAGGTCTGCGGCGAGGCCAGATTCGTGCGCAATCCGGGCGAGGAGCGTCAACTCGGCCGCGGCGAGGACACCGTCGGCCGCCGCCAGCTCGAGCGCCTGGTCGAAGCGCTCCGTCTTGTTCGGGCCGACGCCAGCGCGGAGCGGGAGCGCCTTCGACTGCTGGATCAGAGTACGCGCGACGGGATGTTCCTCGAGGGGTGTCCAGCCTGTCTCGCCGACGCGACGGATGTAGGTCTGGGCGGCATCGAAGCCGGCCACGCGCAGCCGCAACGCGACCTGCCGCTCGACGAACGGGCCGTCGATGCCGCGCGAAGTGCGCAGCTCGTAGCGGGCTTCTTCCGGGGGCCGCGAAAGTCGCGTCGTGATGCCGCCCCAGGGCGAAGCGGGAATCGCCGAAGTCCCGAAGGAGGGCACCGACGTGCCCGGCACGCCGCCCATCGCGAGCGGCATCAGCATCGCCGGCGCGCCGTGTTTCGCCGCGCCTGTGCCCATCCCCTCGAGGAGCGCGCGCTGCCCGTGGGCCGCGTGGTAGGCCGCGAATCCCGGCGTCGTCGCCACGTCCGCGCCCTGACGCTCGATGTTCAGGCGCGCCTGCGCTGCGCCGAAGTCGCGCAGCGTCCGTTCGGACTCGGCGTCGAGCGAGAGCTGCAACGCCATCATCCGGACGAGCCGTACGCCCGTGTCGAGGAGGCTCTCCTCGGCCAATTGCATCGCGCGCTGTCCCATCTCTTCCGAGAAGCGGTTGGAGACGAGTTCGACCACCGACGCCGAACTCGCCAGCTCACCCACGCACGCGGAGAGCAGGGACGACATCCGATCTCGAATGGCCTCCTCGACACGAGCCCCGGAATCCTCGCGAAGGCCCCCGAGCCCCACGATGAGCCGCGCGGCGTCGGCCACGCGCACGTTCACGCGCGCTCTCGCGAGAATCGATACGAGATGCCCCGAGCCGAGATCCCGGTGCATGCCCACCGACATCGGCCCGAGCGCGAGGGCCTGCTCGCTCGTGCGGACGAAGAACAGCTCGGTGATGAAGTGCTGATCACCCGTCAGCGGGCTGACCAGGAGATCGCCGAGAAACGGCAGGTGCCGTGTCTCGAGGGTGTGCGTCCCCGGCCCGAGTGCGCTGAACAGTCGCCCCTCACGGAAGAAGAGTGCCTGTTCGTCCGCGCGCACCGTCACCTTCGCGCCCCACGGAAGGCTCTGGTCCGGATGCCGGAACACCAACGCATCCATCGCCGACGGGTGCCGCGCGATGAACTGATCGCGAACCGGTTTCGTGAGGAAATCGAGGATGCCCATGATGGTTTCCTGCTCGTTCAAACTTGATGTTCGGTCAATGTACGACTTCGACCCGTAGACTCACTCGACCGTCCTTGGGAAATGGCACCAGGCGAATCGACCGTCCGGGTAGCTGCTCCGCGGCGCGTGCCCACGCTCGGCGAGCGTTTTCCGAGAATTCGAGGAACTTCAGGTTGTTGCCGTCTAGTCCGATGGATTGCATCGTCGACTTGAATGCTCCGAAGAGCGCGAGAATGTCCTCGGAACTCGGTTCGTTGATGGACTGGGTCGGTGCGGCCTGCGTTCCGGCGGGAGGCTCGGGCAAATCGGGCCCCGCTGAGGGGCGGGAATCTTCCGTCGGTGGGATCGATGGAGGTGCGATTTGCAGGAGCGTCGGCGTTGAGACGCGCCGCGGAATCGGAGGCGCCGGACTGTTCGTCGAGGTCGCTTCCGTCGAAGTCGCTGGCGGACGCGAGAAGTGCATCAGCGTTGGCATGGAGGCGCGCGTAGAAGGGACGCGTACCGCCGTATCTTCCATGTGGGACACCGCTGGTGCTGGGAGGGGCGCGGGCGCCTCGGTCGGCCGATGCGCTGACTTCTGGGTTGGGTCATCCTCCGCGGACTTGATGACTTGCGAACCCGTTGATGGCGGCTTGACCGGCACTCTGGACGGGGACGACGGCGCGTTTGTGTACGCTCCGCCGGTCGCGGGTGTTTCTGTGGGCGACACCATGGGATCAGCCGCCGGCCCGGCCTGAGAGATATCGGCTTTCGCTGCCAGTGGCGGTGAGGCTGGCTGATCCGCAGATTGGGTCGGCAACCCAGAATTCCAGGAGGTCGGCGCTGCGGGCCTCCCGACAACGACGGGTTTCGACACTCCGACTACCGGACTCGATATCCCAGCCCCTGTAGGAGCGCGCATTGAAGCCGCTGTCACGCCTGGCACGGATTGAGTGGACGGCGTGCCGTCCGTGGGGATTCGTTCTACGTGGAGGGGCTCGCGAACGGTCGCGATGTCGAAGGCGTGCGCTTCCTGGGGCGAGCACCGCGCGGTGACTCGGCGTCGCACCTCTTCCCGCGTGGGCTCGGCATAGTGGCCCCATTCGAGCGCAGAGCCGAAGAGCCAGGCCGTGGTCAGCACGGAGGCTTCGATGGACGCGAAGTCCAGCGCGCGCGGGCCGATCGAGAGGACGTAGCGCTCCTTGTGGGTCTCCAGTGCCTCCGCAGAGCCTGCCTTTTGATGAACCTCGACCACCTCGGTACGGACCCAGTCCGCGTGGACGAGGAGCGTGTCGGGCGAAGCGTCCCCGTCACGCCAGGGACGATTGCCGATCGGGAAGTCCGCTGAACGGCGCGTGAGTGGATAGAATTTTGCGCTCCATGGCCATTTGCGGCCGACGCTGTCCGTGTAGTCCAGCCATTCCGGTGCAGAGTGGCTCTCCCCCGATGCGAAGAAGAAGGCGCATGGACCACGCAACTCCACCTTCGGTGCCTGATAAGCCATGATGGTTGAACAAGCGACCGTGCAGCGCTCCTTGGCGACGAGCTGGCCGAATACGATGCAGTGCTCGAGGGTGATGTTCGTCGCGCGGATGCTTCCGAAGACGACGGCATTCCGCAGAACCACGTTGCGGGCCACGACGTCCCCGCGAACCACGTAGAGGGATTTGCGCACGTCATCGATGGGTGAATTTATCGGCGGGCGTCGCGGTCCGTCGCACCCGAGGTTGCCATTCGCGTGCAGCCCGCCGAAGAACCGTTGCGGACTCGTTTCTTCGTTGCTCAGCGTGATGTCGCCACGGCCGAGCACCGGACCTCCCACGGTCCCTGGCCCGCGAAAGCGGATGTCGCGCCCGTAGACCGATCCATCGATGTCGAACGGGCCGTCCGGTCCGGTTCCGTCGGCCTCGAAGCGATACTGGATGGTCGCCTGCGTTCGCGGGAACTGATTGCCCGCGCTGCGACCGGTGACGATGACGCGGTCCGCATCGATTCGCTCGGGCATCTCACTTCACCTCTCCGTCGTCGAGGAGTTGTAGCTCGGCCTGCTCCAGCACGAGAATGTAGCCGTCGAGCAACTCCGCAGGAATCTGACCTGCTTCGGCCAGTCGCCATAGTGCTGCGCTCAGCCTGCTTCGCTCATCGGGGCGAATCGGGCGTTTGGGAAACCGATTGAAGCGGTCGCGGACGAGCGGGTCGACCCGCTGGGCGATTGCGCGGCCGGTGGCTGACATCTTGAGAGACATGGTCAGAACTTCGCCAGAGGTCGCTACCGGCGTTTCGTCTATCAAGACGCGGACTAAGGGGCGGTCGCCCTCTTGAAGCTCACATATCGAAACGGGAACGTAGCAGGTCTCTTCCGTGATGCCTTCGACGGTGTATTTCGACGCGAACAGGTGTTCGAGCTCGGATTGCGCGGAGAGCAGGGGCTGCAAACGGCCTTCGTCGAAACTTGCGAGGGTCGACTCGAGGGCCTCGGCGCGGCGCTCGATGGCGTCGAGGTCCACTTCGAGTGCGAGCGCGATAGTCGCGTCGAACGGCGCGGAGAGCGGGCCTTCCGCAAACTCCTCGAAATCTTCCTCGAATACGCGGTATATGTGAGAGCCGATATGACGCAGTTTCTTGTCGAGATCGTCGGCGACGCGGAGTTGCATCGCGTCGTACTGTCGTCGCACCTCGTTGACGTTTTCCACGGCCTTCGAAAATCGCTGCTCAATCTCTTCTTGGAAGCGCTCCACCTGCTCCGCGGGCGTCTTCACTTCATGCATCTGGCGGATGACCTCCATCTGCACGAGCGCCTGACTCATCTGCTTCAAGCTGCTATCGACGACATTCAGATCGGTGGAGACCTTGGAGAATCCACTGCTGTTCGTCTGCTGCACGGCCGTGAGGCCAACCGTCGTCGCGGCCGTCGTGGCGATCTGCGCTTTGAGGATGTCGGAATTCGTCTCCCTCAGAGCACTCAACCCATCCCTCAGGCTCGAATGCATGTCCCTGATCGCGCCCTCGACACGAGCCATCTCCGCCTCCAATTCGCGAATGCGTGATTGCAGTTCATTGACTTCCCGCTGGACCGGCGCAACCACCTGATGCGCGACGCTGCGGGCGATGCTCTCCGCTTGTCCCGCGCTGATTCCGCCCTCGGCCATCAGCCTTCTCCCGCCGTGTCGCTCGCGAGCCGCGGCGTCTCGACCGTCAACCGCCGATGGAAGATCTCCGTAGCGTCCTTGTGCTGCTCGATCGGGTCACGCAGCGTGGGGCGTGTTCCGATGAGCGTCGCCGGAAGCTGGACGAGGATGGTCTCCTTGGCCTCCACGCGGGCGCGCATGGCGTTGAGGTCGCCGCCGAACATCTCGTCGACGGCCTCCATGTTCTTCTCGACGGCTTCACGGCTGCTGACGCCCAGCGCGACGAGGCTCTGCTGCGTGGCATGCAGTCGCTCCCGACCAGCGAGGGCATTCGTCACCGAGAGAATCAGGTTTTCGCGGACGGGGCGCATGTCGGCGCGGTACTGCTCCGCGACGTCGCGCATCGCGCCCGTCTCGCGCTCGATCAGGTTCGCGACTTGCTCATTCGAGCGGAAGAGCTCGCTGCGACAGAAATCCGCCTTTTCCGTCCAGAGATGGTTCCACATTGGACTCATGAGTTCGTCGCGGATGCGAAGCACCTCTCCCATCCGTACGATGGCCGGGTCTTCGAAGGTCGTTGCGCACGAGGCGCATGACCAGTGATGGGTGTCGGGGTTCAGCATGAGCGACGCCTGCCGGGAGAGTTCGGTCAGCGGCCGAATCGATCCGGTGACGATCCGACGAACGCAACCACGAAGTTGAAGTGCGTGTTTGTCGCATTCCGAACGCTGCGCGCGGAGGGTGGCCTCGAGGGCGCGCAGTTCCGTGATCACGACGGTCCCTGATTGCCGCTTCTCCTCGAAGATTCTCTCGGTCGACGTCGCGATGGCCCGCAATTCCTGAAGCTTGAGGATGACCTGCGCGAGTTCGTCGAGGAGCTCCGGCTCGCGCTCGACGCGTGCGCTCGATTCGGGGTCGCGGTCGATGCGGTCGAGAATCTCGACGGGCGAGAGCTCATGCACGGTGGATTCTTCGAGCCCGACACGGTGGAAGAGGTAGGCCGGAACCTGATTGCATTTGGGACAGTAGACGACAGTGTGGACGTAGTGAGAGCGCTCGACGACGGCCGCGACCGCGGCGTGTACGGATTGCACCGCCCGTGTGCGGAGCGCACCCAGCGAGTTGGTCGCGCGCTGAAGGTCGGATGCCGCGCGCGCGAGCCGATCGCGGGTGTTGGTGCCGGCTGCGCGAGACCGACCGAGGACGGCCGAGATGTTGGCGGCCGCGGATTTCGCGTCACCGCCGGCGCGGAGGATCGGGCCCTTACGGTTCTCAGTCGCGCCGACCTTACGCGCCATCGTGGCGACCGCATCCTCGCGCGCCACGAGACGAACCTCCGATTGGTGCACCTGTGCGCCGTCGACCATCCGGCTGAACTCGCGCATCGCATCGGCGAGTTGGAGCTCCTCGCCGTGAAGGATTCCGGGGGTTGTTGGGCGACCGTTGTCGACCGAGGCCGATAGCAACACCGGACGACGCTCGGCAGCCTTCACCGCTCGTTCGACGTTTCCGAGGACATCGTCGCTCGCCTGCAACTCGGGAAGCGCGATCGTGGTCGCCGGGACGCATCCAGACTCGTCGACGAGCGCGGAATAGCCGCCAACCTGGACGACTCGAAGTGGTAACCAGACTTGCCCCAAGGTCATGACCCGAGATTTTAAGTCCAGGTTGGCGAGCGTGGTTGCGATTTGCTGACCGCGAGTCGTGATCGCTATGCCCGTTTCTGCGCTGTGTTTCACGCGCGCGCGAACTTCATCACGCTCGCGAGCAAGGGCGCCGGCGAGGCGTTTCCAGTTCTCGAGGTCGCTAAATCCGAAGAGGCCAAGAAGGCCTCCGATCAACAATAGCAACACCGTCAGGACTGGATGGCCGCCTGCGCAGAGAGAAATGAAAAAGCCGAAAGCCAGAATCCCAGCGCCCCCGAAACACCCTTTGACGCTCCCGGGCCATCCCGCCGCGGCCAGGGTATCGAAACGTTCGATGACCTCTTTGTACTCTTCGAGATTCGCTGCGTGTTTCGCCTCGGCGGCGCGGAGCTCTTCGCGCGCCTCTTCGAGTTCGGTCGTCGTCGCCCGCGCCTGGAGCGCGTTCTTGGCCGCCTCGACGTTGGCAGCCGCGAACATGGCGGCCATCTGTTCGGCCCACTGATTCGAGTTGCTCATGCGCGTGGATTCCCCTGATGCAGAGACGGCGAGTGGAGAGCGATGGTCGTTCGGCCTGCTTCCGGATGCACCCGAGATGCGGGTGCGGAATGGCGCGCGGTGACTTCGTCGGCGACCGCTTCTGCGAGGCACCCTCCGGGCGGCGAGGAGCTGATGCGTCGGGGCGGCGCATCGCTCCGCGCGGGCCGCGGCGTCCCGCTCAGTGCGCCGGAGGCGACGTCATGGTGGGTCCAGGATGTAAAACGATCTTGCAAGATGGTCTGGGTAACACGGAGGTGGTCCGAGCGTCCAGGCGCTCCACGATGGTCTCGTCCGGCTCGGCGGGTCGGCTTGGCGTGACCCTCTCCGCGCATTCCTTGCGCAGCCCCGCGTGCTGCGTTGTGATCACAGTGCCGTGAATGCACCGCAAACCGCGTCCCACGACGTCGACGACGCGCCCGCTTGCACGGCCGGCGACGCGGCGCTCGCGCGCATCGTGAACGGTCCGCTGGCGGCGGGGGTCGCGCGCTTCGGGTTCCCGCTCGTCGTCGGGATGGCGCTGCACACCACGTTCAACCTCGTCGACATGTTCATGATCGGGCAGCTGCCGAACGGCGGCGCCGGGCTCGCGGCGCTCGGCATCTGCGACATGATCGCGGCGGTCGCGACCATCCTCTCCAACGGCGTCTCGACGGCCACCGTCGCGCTCATCGCGCGGCGCCTCGGGGCGGGCGACACAGCGGGCGTCGCGCGCGCGACCTGGCAGTCGCTGCTGCTCGTCGGCGCGCTCTCGCTCGCGTTCGGCGTGCTCGGGCTCGTCGGGCACGATGTCGTCGTGCGCGGCGTCATGCGCGCGCAGGGCGAGGTCGCGGACCTCGCCTCGTCGTATCTGCAGGTGTTGCTCGGCGGCTGCTTCTCGATCTTCTTTCTCCTGCAAATCACCGCGATTCTGCGGGCGCGCGGCCGTGGCACCGCGGCCGCGGCGCTCCTCGTCGCGGGCAATGTGCTCAACGTCGCGCTCAACCCCTTCCTCATCTACGGCTCCGGCGAGTACCCCGCCGCGCTCGCGTTCTGTGCGCCGCTCGCGGAGGCGATCGGGGCGCCGCGGCTCGGCGTGCTCGGTGCGGCGTGGGCGACGCTGGCCGGGCGCACGGCGCCGGTGCTCGTCGGGGCCGCGATGCTGCTCGTGGATCGCGATGCGCCGCCGTTCCGGCTCGCGCGGCTGGTGCCCGATCGCGCCGAGCTGCGCCGGCTCGTGCGCATCGGCTGGCCCTCGAGCGCGCAGTTCGTGCTCCGCGTCTCGTCGATCCTCGTGTTCATCGCGCTGCTCACCGCGCACCACACGAGCGCGCGAGGATGCCTCGGCGCTCACGGCCTACAGCATCTGCCTGCGCCTCGAGACGATGGCGCTCTTCGTCGGCATGGGCTGGGGCGCGGCGGCCTCCACCTACGTCGGCGTCAACCTCGGCGCGGGCTCTGCGCGAACGCGCGCGGCGCGCCGGGCTCTGGGCGGCGTTGTTCAACGCGTCCTTCGATGGTCGCGCTGAGCGCGCTCTACCTCGCATTTTCCGGGCCGATCATGGCGTTCTTCGATGCGTCGCCGGCCGTGCTCGTCGCCGGCGAAGAGTACCTGTGGCGCGTCGGCGTGACGTACGCGGTGCTCGGCGTCGGGGTCGTGCTCTCGCAGGCGATGTCGGGCGCGGGCGCGACGCTGCCGAGCCTCCTGCTCGACGTCGTCGTGTTGCTTGGTCTGACGATCCCGCTCGCGTGGCTCGTGACGGGCCCTCTCGGCCTCGCGCGACCGTGGCTGTGGAACGCGATCGCCCTCGGCAACGTCGTCTCGGCGCTCGCGTATGCCGCGTATTACCTGCGCGGACGCTTCCTCGGGGAGGCGCCCGCGGCCTCCGCCTCGCCGTCCGCGGGGGACGCAGCATCTTGCGCGAGCGACCGCCCCGTCCCATGAACGCCGGGCCATCCTGGAGGAGCGCGCCCGCCGATGTCGAACCCCGAGATCCTCACGCCCGCGATGATCGACAAGATGCGGGCCGCCTGCCAGCTCGCGGCGGACACGCTCCTGATGGTGGGAGAGAATCTGCGCGCCGGCATGACGACGAACGACATCGACGTCCTCGTCCACGACTACACGCTCGCGCACGGCGCGTATCCCTCGCCGCTCAACTACAAGGGCTTCCCGAAGAGCGTGTGCACGAGCCCCAACGAGGTCGTCTGCCACGGCATCCCGAGCAAGCGGGTCCTCGCGGATGGCGACATCGTCAACGTGGACGTCACCTCGTACCTCCCTGCGAAGCACGGCTGGCACGGCGACACGAGCGCGACCTTCTACATCGGTGAGCCGAGCGGGGCGGCGAAGAAGGTCACCGAGGTCGCCCGCCACGCGCTCGAGCTCGGCGTCTCGGTCGTGAAGGACGGCGCGCGCATCGGCGACGTCGGCGCCGCGATCCAGGAATTCGCCGAGAAACAGGGCTGTTCCGTCGTCCGCGACTACGTCGGTCACGGCATCGGCCGCGAGTTCCACACCGCGCCGCAGGTCCCGCACTTCTTCGATCCGCGGCAGAACAAGCGGATGAAGGCCGGGTGGGTCTTCACGATCGAGCCGATGATCAACCTCGGCGACTGGCACACCGAGGAGCTCGCGGACGGGTGGACGGTCGTCACCAAGGACCGCTCCCTCAGCGCGCAGTTCGAGCACACGCTGCTCGTCACGCGCACCGGCTGCGAGGTGCTGACCTCGCGGCGCGGGGTGCTGCGCCACAGCGAGGACAAGCCCTGGTCCGCGATCGGCCCGCTCACGACGGCGGCCGCCCACGCCGCGCGCCGCGCCGAGCCCGCCGCGACCTGACGAGCCGCGCCTTGACGCAGCCGCGACGCCGGCCGTCGCTTGCCGCGCCGGAGGTCCTGTTTCAGAGTCGGCGCCTCGCCGCGCGGGATCGGCGCGGACACAGGAGCGTACCGTGATGAACCGACAGACCTTCGTATTCATGTGTGGAATGGGCGCCCTTCTCGTCGCGGCCAGCGCGTGCTCCGACGGCGGGCGACGACGCGGGGGCAGCGGCCCGGTCGTGATGGTCGACGGAGGAGGAGGCGACCGACCTCGGCGGAGGGGGCGGCACCGACCTCGGCGTGCGCGACATGGGCACGGGGCCGATGGTCGATCTCGGTGGGCGCGACATGGGCAGCGCCTGCGTGAACGAGCCGATCGACTACGTGGCGGGGCCCTACTGCGGCGCGGCGACCCAGTCGTGCATCGACGGTTGCACGACGGGCACGTGCGTCGGCGACTGCCTCGACGCCGACCCGAGCGGTGATTGTTCGGCTTGCGCGAACATCAACGTCATCGCCTGCGCCAACGACGAACGGCTGCCTCGCGCAGTGGAACGCGTTCGACTGCTGCTTCCAGGCCAACTGCGCCACCAGCATGGACATGAACTGCGGAACGAGCTTCTGTTCGACGCAGCGCACGGCCTTCGGCGACTGCGCGAATCGCGTGCTCCCGACGGCGACCTGCTCGAACGACTACACCTCCTGTTTCTGAGTTCGCGTCCGCGCAGATCGCGCCCGGCGGCCCCGAGCGCGCATCGCTCGCGCGACGCGGGCGTGAATCTCGAAGGAATCTCGGTGACGGGCGCCTACGCGGCTTGACGCGAGGCGCCCGTTGCTTTCACGACTGCGCGCGTGGGTCCGCGCACCATCGTGATCGGCGACGTCCACGGCTGCATCGCCGAGCTCGAGGCGCTCGTGCGCGCTTGCAAGCCCGGCGAGGACGACCGCGTCGTGCTCGTCGGCGACCTCGTCGCGCAAGGGGCCCGAGAGCCGCCTCGTGGTGGAGTACGCGCGCGACGCCGGGCATGCTCGCGGTGCGCGGCAACCACGACGAGGCGCTCATCCGCTGGAAGCAGGCGGTCGATCGCAAGAAGGAGCCGCCGCGCCTCGGTCGCAGCGCGCAGCAGGCGCTCTCGCAGCTCGACGGACGCGCACCTCGCGTGGCTCGCGACGCTGCCGTACACGCTCGCGCTCGAAGCCGACACCCTCGTCGTGCACGGGGGGCTCGCGCCCGGCGTGAAGCTCGACAAGCAGGATCCCGACGTGATGCTCAACCTCCGCAGCGTGCTGCCCGGCGGCAAGCTCTCGACGCGCGCGGGCGAGGGTGTGCCCTGGGCGCGCCGGTGGAAGGGGCCGCCCTTCGTGCTCTTCGGCCACGACGCGGTGCGCGGGCTGCAGCGCACGGACTTCGCGCTCGGCCTCGACACGGGCTGCGTCTACGGGCGCGAGCTGACGGCCGCCATCCTGCCCGAGCGGAAGCTCGTTTCCGTGCGCGCGCGCCGCGTCTACACCGAGATCGCGCCGCGCCGAGGGCGCGTGAGCGCGCGGGCCCCCCGTCCGACATCCCCGCGGGCTCGCTGGCCACCCTCGTCGCCCGGCGAGGTGCGCGCGGTCCGCTTTGCGCCGAGCGCGGGCGGGATGCGGCGCGAGGCGCTCGTGCTGCGCGACGCCGCGGGCACGCCGCGCGCGTTTCGCAACGTGTGCAAGCACCTGCCGATCCTCCTCGACGCCGGGAGCCGTCGCTACCTCACGCCGGACGGCGCGGAGCTGCTCTGCGCCACGCACGGGGCGCGGTTCCGCCGCGAGGACGGCCTCTGCGTCCACGGCCCGTGCAAGGGCGCATCCCTCGACGCGGTGCCGCTCGAACACGACGGCGACGCGCTCTTCGTGATCGACGACGGGCGTTGATCCCGTCCGCGCGCGGGGCGTAGGCTCCGCGCCCATGATCACCGTCGGCAAGAAGGCTCCCGCGTTCTCTCTCGAGTCGTCCGAAGGCGGGCAGATTTCGCTCGCAAGCCTCGAAGGTCACACCGTCGTCCTCTACTTCTACCCGAAGGACGCGACCCCCGGCTGCACGCTCGAGGCCCAGCAGTTCCGCGACCTGCGCGGCGAGTTCGAGAAGCGCGGCGCCCTCGTGCTCGGCGTGTCGAAGGACTCGGTCGCCTCGCACTGCAAGTTCCGCGACAAGCACGCGCTCGGATTCGCGCTGCTCAGCGATCCGGAGGGCGCGATGATCGAGGCCTACGGCGCGTGGGGCGAGAAGGTGCTCTACGGCAAGAAGTCGATGGGCATCCTCCGGAGCACCGTCGTGGTCGGGCCGGACGGCAAGGTGCGCAAGCACTACCCGAAGGTGAAGGCCGACGGCCACGCCGCGCAGGTCCTCGCCGACCTCGGCGCCTGAGCGGCGCGGAGGGGCGGGCGCGATTGACACCGCGCGCGCCCGACCTGTAGCGTTTCCGTCGCTTGCCTGTCGCGCCCCCTCGGCGCGCTCCGGAGACACGCGCCCGATGACCAGCCCCGCCAGCGTCCGCCTCCCCGCGTCCTTCCTCGCCTTCGTCCTCGTGTTCGCGTCCGCCGCGCTCGGCCTCGCGGGGTGCACCGATGACCGGATGGTGACGCCTCCGTGCGCGTCGTCGTTCGAGCGCTCGTGCGACGGCGTGTGCGTGCCCGTCACGACGGACGCGAACAACTGCGGCGGCTGCGGCGTGCGTTGCGCCGCAGGGCAGCTCTGCCGGGTCGGGACGTGCGTGAGCGGCATGCCGATGAATGACGGCTCCGTGCCGGGCGTCGACCTCGGCCCGCCTGGCGCGTGTTCGCCCTCGTGCCCCTCGACGCAACGCTGTTGCGGGACGTCGTGCGTGAACCGCAGCGTCGCCTCGGGCACGGACGGGCGCTCCGACCGGAGCTTCATGAACTGCGGGTCGTGCGGGAACGCGTGTGACCCGATGACCGCCAGCGCGTGCTCGGGCACGGCGTGCACGTGCGGCACGCTCGGCCGCGCCTGCGCCGCGGGGCAGATCTGCCGGAACACGGGCAGCGGCTTCACGTGTCAGGCGAACTGCGGCCTCCTCGGCGGGCCGTGCCCCGCGGGCGCGACGTGCTGCGGCGCGGACGACGCGGCGATGTGCATCAACACCGACCTCGACGCCTTCAACTGCGGGCGTTGCGGCAACACCTGCGCGGCCGACACCGCCTGCGCGGGCGGCATGTGCGTCGCGACGTGCGGCGGCGCGGTCTGCGCCGCGGGGCAACTCTGCTGCGCGGACGC
The DNA here is from genome assembly GCA_964202905.1 of Polyangiales bacterium. Lineage (GTDB taxonomy): Bacteria > Myxococcota_A > Polyangia > Polyangiales > JADJQN01 > CAIUAC01. The sequence continues at coordinate 342,306 of CAXNJO010000004.1, read as the reverse complement.
CTGCGTCGCGGCCGACGCGAGCAACTGCGGCGGGTGCGGCGTGACCTGTTCCGGCGAGGACATCTGCGGGCCGAGCTTTTTCGGGGGCGGCGTGTGCTGCGGGCCGGAGGCCTTCCCCGGCACCGTCGGCATGTGCTCGCCCCGCGTGGATGGTGGCACGCCCGCCGTGGACGCCGGCGTGATGGATGTCGACGGCGGCGCGCCGGTCGGCGATGCCGACGTGCCCGACGCGGCGGAGCTCGATGCGTCGATGACGCCCGCGATCTGAGCGGCGCGGAGTGCGCCGTGCGAGGCGCGCCCCGCGGTAGTGTGGGGGCGCGACGTCTGGAGGCAGCGCGGTGACCGGCGCGGGCGACGCCGCGCGGAAGCCCGACGCGCTCAGAGCCGGACGGCGAAGAACGAGCCGTCCGCGTCGCCGACCCGGAGCGCCGCGAACGTGAGGGGCACTCGGCCGACGGTGGTCTCGCCGGTGAGGCCCGGCCGCAGGAGCAGCGAGCCGCCGCTGCCAACGACCTGCAGCGCTGCGAGACCGCCATCGCGCCCGAGCCGGACGTGGACGCCCATCGCGCCGCGACCGCCGGGGAAGGCACCGTCGCGGGCCCACAGGATCAGCGCGCCGCGCGCGTCACGGATCACCGCGTCGATGGTGGTGCGGTCCGGTCCGGGCTTGTGCGAGAGCTGGACGCCGACCGTGCTGCCGAGCAGCGGCGACAGGTCGAGTGCGGCCGGCAATCGGACGCGGATCTGGAGCAGGTCTCCGTAGTTGTTCGCGAGCACGAGCCGCCCCGGCGTGATCTCCGCGACGCGCCCGCGCGCCCGGTACGCGCCGGCCTCTTCGTCGAGGTCGATGGACGTGCTGGTGTCGGCGAACCCCAGGAGCGAGGTCTCGAACGCGATGGACATGTCGGCCTCTCCGGGGTCGAGAAACCGCAGACGCGACCGGTCGAGCCGCGGCGCGGCGCTCGGCGGGGCAGAGGTTCCCCGTCCTCCCCCCCTCGGATACTCAGATGACATCGGCGCGACGATAGCAAGCTTCGTTGATCTTGCCCGCGTTTCCATGGTGTCCGCGCGCGTCGGGACACGGCGTCACTGCAGGGTGACGGTCCGCGTGTCCCGCGCGCACGCCCCCGCGGCGGTCACGACCTCGAGCTCGAGCGCGACCACGCGGCCGGCGAAGTCCTCGACGCGCGGCGTGTCCGGATCGAGCACGAGCAGGTCGTCGACGCGCGCGGTCCCCACCCTGTCGACGCGATAGAGGCCTGGCCCGAGCGCACGCACGGTCGGCGCGCCGACCGTCTCGCCCGTGCCCGGGTCGCGCAGCCGGTATGTCGCGGTGAGCGTGAGCGGCACCGCGAGGACGCGGAACCCGACGAGGACGTGGATGCCGCCTTGCGCGCCGCGCACGATGGGCAGCTCGCCCCCGCTCCGCGGCAGCGGAAGAAAACGCCCAGCGCTCCCGCCCGCCTCCACGCCGCCCGAGCCGCACGTGACGTCGCGCTCCGCCTCGGCATCGCGGACGGGCGCGGTCCGCGCGCAGGACGTCGTGGCGAGCGCGAGCGCGCACGCCAGACCGCGCAGGGCCGCGCGGCCCGGGCCCGATCGGGGGCGCAGAGGGCGTCTGCGGGCTGGGGACGCGTCGGGCCACTGCGTTGACAGCACGGCCGCGGGAGTGTAGCCCGTCCGCCCGGCTGGAGGCGCGCGACCTTGGATCTGAAGCTGATCGTCCTCGCCGTTCCGGCGCTGCTCTTCTCGCTCTCCTTCCACGAGCTCGCGCACGCGTGGGTCGCGACGCGCCTCGGCGACGCGACGCCGCGGCGTCAGGGGCGGCTCACGCTCTCGCCGCTCGCGCACCTGGACCCCTTCGGGTCGGTCGTGTTCCCGGGCATCGCGCTCGTGCTGAACGCGCTCGGGGTCCCCGCGCCGTTCTTCGGCTGGGCGAAGCCTGTCGAGTTCGTCCCAGCGAACTTCACGCGACGCGTGAGCCTCTGGCAGGGCACGGCGCTGTGCGCGCTCGCCGGACCCGGCTCCAACCTCCTGCTCGCCTTGCTGAGCGCGCTCGCGCTGCGCCTCGCCGTGCTCTTCGCGCCGCATCTGCTCGCCGGCCGTTCGCTGCTCTGGGACGCGATCGAGCTGATGATCTCGCTGAACGTGATGCTCGCGTTCTTCAACCTCGTGCCCGTGCCGCCGCTCGACGGCTCGCACCTCTGGCCGCGCGCGTGGTCCGACGTGAAGGAATTCGTCCAGCGCTACGCGTTCTTCCTGTTCATCGCGGTGTTCTTCGTGCGGCTCCCCGGGATGGCGCGGCCGCTCGGCTGGCTCGTGATCGGACCGCTCATCGACGGCACGACGCGCTGGCTCATGGCGCTCGGGGGCGTGGCGTGAGCGACGGGCTCAAGCGCCCCCTCGACCCGGACTTCGTCATCGAGTTGCCCTCGTTCCAGGGGCCGCTCGACCTGTTGCTGCACCTCATCCAGCAGCACGAACTCCCGATCCTCGACCTGCCGATCGCGTTCGTGACCGACAAGTACCTCGCGTACCTCGGCCTGCTGGAGCACCTGAACCTCGACATCGCCGCCGAGTACCTGCTGATGGCGGCGACGCTCGCGTTCATCAAGTCGAAGATGCTGCTTCCGCCCGACCCCGACGCGCAGGCCGACGAGCCCGACAGCGACGAGGAGGTCGCCGACCCGCGGGCGGAGCTGATCCTTCGGCTCCTCGAGTACCAGAAGTACAAAGCCGCGGCCGAGGCGCTCAGCGCCCGCGGGATCGCGGGGCGCGACGTCTTCCTCCGCGGCACGCCGGCCGTCGAGGCGCAGGGGCCCGCGCCGCTCGCCGAGGTCGGTCTCTACAAACTGCTCGATGCCTTCCAACGCGTCGTGAAGCGCTCGAAGGTCGAACTCTCGCGCGAGATCGACGCCGAGCAGATCACGATTCAAGCGCGCATGGCCGAGATCACCGAGCGGCTCTCGCGGGTGGAGCGCGCGTCCTTCGACGAGCTCTTCGACGCCTTCCGGAGCTCGTACGAGCTCGTGGTGACGTTCCTCGCGCTGCTCGAGATGGCGAAGATGCGCCTCGTCCGCGTCTACCAAGCCGACGCGTACTCGCCGCTCTACCTCGAGAGCGCCATCCTCGGCGAGCACGACGAGGCGAGGGCAGTGCGCAGCGACGGCGAGGACTCGTTCGCCTACCGCAGCCCGGAGCCCGAACCGGGCCTTGCGTTCGAGTCGGAGCCGATCTTCGAGCCTGAAGCCGAACCACCGGGCTCGCTCGAGGCGGACTCGGTGTTCGAGCCCGAAGCCGAACCGCCGGCGTCGCCCGTCGTCGGTGTCGAAGGGGAGCGCGAGGAAGCCGTGGATCCCCAGATTCTTGATCTCGGCGACGCGAGCGGGCATCCCTCGACGCCCGCGACGGACGACGAGACGCCATGACCCGCAAGCGCCAGCCGCCGAAGACATCGGCCGATCCCGCCGTACCGGGCGACGGCGCTGGGGCGGCGTCGGTCGAGCCACCGCGCGGCGACGCGGACGCGCCCGACCCGGTCGCCCCATCCGCGGGCGACGAGGTCGCGCATTCGGCCGGGACGGACGGTGACTCGCCGAGTGCGGCGGACGACGTGGCGCGCGCGGAGGGCGTGCCGTCGCCGCAGGACGATGCGCCCTGGCACACCGCCGTCGAGCTTCAGGCGCCGGTGACGGAAGACGCGTCGGATCCTCCGCTCCCGGTCGTGCTGCCCGAGGACATCCTCTCGAGCGGCGAAGCCGCCGGCGAACGCCTCCCTCTCGACGACGACGACCTCGGCCCCGGCCTCGAGAAGGCGCCGCCCGTCGTCGTCGGTGCCTCGCACCTGAAGTCCGTCGTCGAGGCGCTCATCTTCGCGTCCGACAAGCCCGTGACGGTCGGCGAGCTCGCCCGTGCCGCAAACGCCCGCGCCCCCGAGTTGAAGCCGCTGATCTCCGACCTGGTCGAGGAGTACCGCGGCCGCGGCGTCGAGCTCGTCGAGGTGTCGGGCGGCTTCCAGTTCCGCACGAGCGCGGTCGCGGCGCCCTTCGTCCGCGATTACGTCGCCGCGAAGCCGGTGCGCCTCTCCCGCGCACAGGTCGAGACGCTCTCCATCGTCGCGTACCGGCAACCCGTGACGCGCCCCGAGATCGACGACATCCGCGGCGTGGACTCGGGCTCGGCGCTGAAGGTGCTGCTCGACCGCGGCCTGCTCAAGATCCTCGGCAAGAAGGAAGAGGCGGGCCGCCCGCTCATCTACGGCACGACCGCGCAGTTCCTCGAGTTCTTCAGCCTCGCGTCGCTGCGGGACTTGCCGACGCTGCGCGAGTTCAGCGAGCTCAGCGACGAGAGCAGGGCGCTCTTCGAGCGGCGCAGCGGCGAGCCGCTCGGCGACATCGGCGTGTCGCGCGAGGAGATCGCCGGCGAGACGCATGGCGTCCGCGAGGCGGCGGATCGCGAGGCCTCGGACGCCGTCGCGGAGGTCGACCGCGACCCGCACGGCGAGGTCGTCGGTGAGGGCGAGGCGGACGACGTGCCCACCGACGTGGACGCGGCGCGCGGCGACGCCCCGCCCGACGTGGGCGGCGCGGAAGGCGGCGACGAAGCGGCCGCAGACGGTGACATCACGCCCCGCGACGCCGGGCATGAAGGCGGCGAGGAGCCCGACGCCGCGCCCGACGCCGCCACCGACGACGAGGATGAGGACGACGACGAAGGCGACGACGACGATGAGGACGACGACGATGAGGATGAGGATGAGGATGAGGACGACGAGGAGGATGAGGACGACGACGACGCTTGATTGACCGGGCCCCGTCGTCCGCGGTAAGGCGCTCCGCCATGACGTTCCAGGAGATCATCCTCACGCTTCAGAAGTTCTGGGCCGACCGTGGGTGCCTGATCGTGCAGCCCTACAACTCCGAGGTCGGCGCCGGGACCTTCAACCCGCACTCGTTCCTCCGCGCGCTCGGCCCGGAGCCCTGGAACGTCGCGTACGTCGAGCCCTCGCGTCGCCCGACGGATGGGCGCTACGGCGAAAATCCGAATCGTCTCCAGCAGTTCCATCAGTTTCAAGTCATCCTCAAGCCGTCCCCGCGCGACATCCAGGAGTTGTATCTCGACTCCCTCCGCGCCCTCGGCACCGACCCGAGCCAGCACGACCTGCGCTTCATCGAGGACGACTGGGAATCCCCGACGCTCGGCGCCTGGGGGCTCGGCTGGCAGGTCTGGCTGGATGGCCTCGAGATCTCGCAGTTCACGTACTTCCAGCAGTGCGGTGGCGTCGATTGCAAGCCCATCAGCGGCGAGCTGACATACGGCCTCGAGCGCATCGCCTCCTACCTGCAGGACGTCGACTCCGTCTACGACGTCGAGTACGGCGCGGGCGTGCGGTACGGGGACGTCTTCCAGCGCGCCGAGCGCGAGTGGAGCACCTACAACTTCGAGCGCGCGGACGTCGCGCTGCACTTCCACCAGTTCGACGCGATGGAGTCGCAGTGCAAGGCGTTGCTCGGTCTGAGCGACGAGAAGGCGCCGGCGGGGAAGGGCGGCGGCACGGCGCTCGTCTTCGAGAAGGCGGACCCGCTCGCGCGGCTCGTGCTCCCGGCCTACGACTGCGTCGTCAAGAGCAGCCACGCGTTCAACGTGCTCGACGCGCGCGGCGCGATCAGCGTGACCGAGCGCCAGCGTTTCATCGGGCGCGTGCGCCACATCGCGCGTGCCTGTGCGGAGTCGTACCTCGCGCAGCGTGAGGCGCTCGGCTTCCCGCTGCTCGCGCGCCCGGCCGCGGCCGCGGAGTGACGACGACGGGGGCGCTGGACGTCGACGACGCCGCATTCGTTGCGCGCGGGGACGCGCGTCGATAGAGTCCGCGCCCCCATGGGAAGAACCCTCCTCCTCGAGATCGGCACCGAAGAACTCCCGGCATCCTTCGTCGCCCGCGCCCTCGAGGCGATGCCCGAACTCTGCGCGAAGGGGCTCGCCGGCGCGCGCATCGCGCACGGGCCGATGCGGGCGCTCGGGACGCCGCGGCGCCTCGCGCTTCACGTCGCGGACGTGGCCGACGCGCAGGCCGACGTCGACGAGCTCGTCATGGGCCCGCCGAAGAGCGTCGCCTTCGACGCCGCGGGCGCCCTGACGAAGGCGGGTGAGGCCTTCGCGAAGAAGCTCGGCAAGGCGCCTGAGCGACGTCGAGATCGTCGACCGCCCAAGGGCCCGTACGTCGCCGTCCGCCGCGACGAGAAGGGGCGCCCGTCCGCCGAGGTGTTGCCCGACGTCCTCGCGCGGCTCTGCGCGCAGGTGCCGTTTCAGAAGAGCATGCGCTGGGGCGCGGGGGAGGTCGCCTTCGGGCGTCCGGTGCAGTGGATCGTCGCGTTGCACGGGGAGACGCTCATCCCGCTCGAGTTCGCAGGCGTCGCCTCGGGCCGGGAGACGCTCGGACACCGCTTCCTCGCGCCCGCGCCCCTCCGTGTGGAGTCGGCCGACGCGTGGCTCGACGTGCTGCGTGCAGCGCACGTCCTCGCTGACCCGGACGAGCGTCGCGCGCGCATGCACGAGGCGCTGCTCGAGCGCGCCCGCGCGACCGGCGGCGAGCTCATCGAGGACACCTTCCTGCTCGATGAATGCCTCTCGCTCGTCGAGGAGCCGCACGTCGTCGCGGGCCGCTTCGAGGAGGCGTACCTCACGCTGCCCGAAGAGGTCATCGTCGCGGTGATGCGCGGTCACCAGCGCTACTTCGCCGTGCGCGACGCGCAAACCAAGGCGCTCCTGCCCCGCTACCTCACGGTCGCGAACACGGCGAACGATCCCGTCCGCATCGCGCGCGGCAACGACCGCGTGCTCCGCGCCCGGCTCGCCGATGCGCGCTTTTTCGTCGACGACGACCGCAAGACGGCCCTCTCCGAGCGGGCGCTGCGGCTCGCCGGCGTCGTCTTCCAGAACAAGCTCGGCACCGTCGCGGAGAAGGTCCAGCGCGTCGGCGCGCTCGCCGAATCCCTCGCGCCCGCGTCCGTCCCGCGCGCATCGGTCGCGCTGGCCGCCCAGCTCGCGAAGTCCGACCTCGTCTCGTTGATCGTCGGGGAATTCCCTGAATTGCAGGGGTTGATGGGGCGCTACTACGCGCTGGCCGAGGGCGTGGACCCCGTCGTGGCGGACGCGATCCGCGACCATTATCTGCCGAAGGGCGCGGGGGACGAGGTGCCCGGTGAGCACGTCGCGGCGCTCGTCGCGGTCGCGGATCGGCTCGACACGCTCGTGGGGTGTTTCGGCATCGGGCTCGTTCCGAGCGGCAGCGCCGATCCCTTCGCGCTTCGCCGTGCCGCGCTCGGCGTGGTCCGCATCGCGCTCGAGGGGCCGATGGACGTCGATCTCCGCGCGGCCCTCGCGCACGCCGCCGCGGGGTACGCGCGGCAGGAGAAGCGCCTCGCGCCCGCTGCGGAGACGCTCGCGAAGCTCGACGCCTTCTTCCGCGCCCGCCTCGAGGCTTTCTACGGAGAGCGCCACGCGCCGGACCTCGTCGCCGCCGTCCTCGCCGCGTGGGACGGGGGCTCTGTGCGCGACCTCGACGCGCGCATGCGGGCGGTCGCCGAGGTGCGGCTCCTCCCGCAGTTCGGCGCGCTCTCCGTCGCGTTCAAGCGCGCCTGGAACATCGCGAAGGACGTGGTCGACGCGCCGGTCGATGCCGCGCTCCTCGAAGAGCCGGCGGAGCGGGCACTCGCGGAGCGCTTCGCTGGGCTGCGCCCCACGCTCGACGCCGCCATCGAAGCCGGTCACTACGCGCAGGCCCTCGGGCTCGTCGCCAGCGAGCTGCGCGGCCCGATCGACAGCTTCTTCGAGACGGTCTTCGTGATGGTCGAGCGCGAAGAACTCAAGCAGAACCGCCTCCGGCTGCTCGGCGGCATCGCGCGCACCGTGAACCGCGTCGCGCACTTCCACCTGCTCGTCACGCCCGGCTGAGCGCGCTGAAGAGCCCCATCGCGGGGCTGGATTCACGTCGCATGCCCCGAGGTTGACGCGCAGCGGAGCATGGATGAACATCCGGCCCACCGCGGTTTCCCAAGGTGGAGCGGTGCGCGCGGGTCGAGGCGGGCGTACCGTACGCGGAAGTCTGAACGTCTCCGGGGGCACGCCGTCGTTCACGCAAGGGCCGTTCGCGCGTGTCCGTGTCCGACGCCCCCGCGACGGCTCCCCCTCGACCCGGACACACCGCTCCGCCCCCAGGACGCCGATGAACACTCCGAACCTTCGCCTCGTCGACGAGCCCCTCGCCCCGGAGGCGCCGCCTCCCGACCCCCTCATCGGTCGCACGCTCGATGGCCGCTACCTCATCGAGAAGATGCTGGGCGAGGGCGGCATGGGCGTCGTGTACCGCGCCAAGCACACCGCGCTCGGGAAGCCGCTCGCGGTCAAGGTGCTGCGCGCGGAGGTCTCCAAAGACCAGGAGATCGTGGCGCGCTTCCGCCAGGAAGCCCAGAGCGCGAGCGGGATCGGCAACGAGCACATCATCGACATCTCCGATTTCGGCGCTTTGCCGGACGGATCGACGTATTTCGTCATGGAGTTCCTCGACGGGATCGCCATCACGAAGGCGCTCGAACTCGAGCGACCGATCGCGGCCGCGCGGACGGTGCGGATCGCCAAGCAGATCTGCACGGCGCTCGGCGCTGCGCACGCGAATGGCATCGTCCACCGCGACCTGAAGCCGGACAACATCTACCTGGTCAAGCGCAGCAGCGACAACGACTTCGTGAAGGTGCTCGACTTCGGCATCGCGAAGGTGGGCGGCGCGACGAGCAAACTGACGCGGGCCGGCGCGGTGTTCGGGACGCCTCACTACATGTCGCCCGAGCAATGCGCGGGAACCGAAGTCGACCAGCGCACGGACATCTACGCCCTCGGCATCATCCTCTACGAGATGGCCTCGGGCCGTGTGCCGTTCGACGCGGACAACCTCATGGGGATCCTGACGAAGCACCTCTACGAGAAGCCGCTTCCCCCGAGGGACGTGCTTCCGGCGTCGGACATCTCGCCGGCGCTCGAGTCGGTGATCATGAAGGCGCTCGAGAAGAATCGGGAGCAGCGCTACCAGTCGATGCAGGAGATGCGCGAGGACCTCGAGCGCATCGAGCAGGGCCTCACGCCGACCGCCGTGACCGACGCAGGCGCGCGCGCCGCCGCGGGCGCAAGGAGCACGGACGCGTTCTCCTACGCGCAGCGGACCGCAGGCCCGACGGGGATGGGCGTCGGGACGGAGGAGGAGGAGGCGCCGAAGCGCTCGAAGACCGTGCCGCTCCTGCTCGGTCTCGCGCTCGTGCTCGTGCTCGCGGGCGGTGGTGTCGCAGCGATGGTGTTCCGCGGGGGGGCCGAGGCTCCGACGGGGGACATCCGACCGACGGTTCCGACACCCGTCGCGCCGCCGGCGGTCGTGCCCGTCCCGACGACGGTCCCCGCCGCCGCTCCGCCCGATTCCCCCCAGAATCCAGCGGCCGCGGGCGGCACCGCGCCGACGGCGCCCGCTGCTGTCCGCGTCACGATCGCGAGCACGCCCGAGGGCGCCGCCGTGTACCGGGACGACGCGCTCCTCGGCAACACGCCGTTCGAGGTGGACCGCCCGATCGGCGACGCGACCATCTCGTTGACCCTCCGACTCCCGGAGCACCTCGACCAGTCGGTGACTCTCTCGGCGCTCACCCAGTCGAGCGTGCGCATCCCGCTCGAGCGTGCGCGGCGTTCGAGCAGTGGTTCGCGTCGCCCGCCGGGCGGGGGCGGAGAGTCCGCAGCGACCCCGGCCTCAACGCCGACGCGTCCGGCCGGCGGCGGCTCCGAGGTGCTCAACCCCTGGGATTGACGCCGCCTCTGCGGCAATCTCCAAACCGTCGACGCCGGTTGCCCCTGGCGGGCATCCCGACTACGGTCCGGCCGCCATGACGAAGGCCCGGCGCAACCCCGCGCACTCCCCCGCGCTCGCGTCGACGGCCTCCTGTGTCCTCGCGGTGGCGCTCTCGGGTTGCTTTCTCGATACGGCCGGGGTCGATCCCGTGGCCGGCGGTCTGAACTTCCCGACTTCGATCGTGATGGCGCCGCCGCGCGCGACGGGGGAAGCGCCGGCGTTCGTCTACGTGCTCAATTCGAACTTCGACCTTCGATACAATGGAGGCACGGTGCTCGCCCTCGACCTCGCGCGCGTCGAGGCCGCGATCGACGCCTGCGCAGGCGGGCCATGCGTGCTCGACGATCTGGGCGCGTTCGTTCCCCCGGGAGGCGAGGTCGTCACCGGTTCGTTCCCGGGCGGGGCCGCGCTCTCGACGGATGGGACGAGGTTGTACGCGCCGTTCCGCAGCGACGGGTCGTTGACCTTCATCGACATCGACCCGGACGCGGGGGCGCTCTCCTGCCGTGCGGGGGGCGCCACGGGCGGGCGTTGCGACGACTTCCATCGCCGCGGCGACGAGTCCATCGCGAGCCAGCGTGGCGAGTCGATGCCGGGCGACCCCTCACGCCTGTTGTTGCGTCCCCTGCCGAATCCGGACGAGGGGGACCTGCTCGTCGTGCTCGACCGAAGCGGGCAGGCGAGCCTCTTCTTCGACCGCGCCGGGGCCGGCGCGAACGAGGCGCCGAAACTCGTCGACGTGGTCGACGGACTCCCGGCGAGCGCCGTGGGCCTCACGTACGACGAGGGCACCGGCACGGCGTGGGTGTCCTCGGCGAACACGAGCCCGACGGCACGCCTCGCGAAGCTCGGCGTCGCGATCGATGCGCGCGCCTCGGCCGAGCGGTCGTATCTGTTCCGCGCCGGAGACGTGCGGCTTTCGGGCCTCGACGACGGCCTCGACGTGCGCGACCTCGTCTTCGACGGCGACAAGCTGTACGTCCTCTCGCGGCGCCCGCAGGCCGTCGTGATCATCGACCTCGCGCGCGCGGCGGAGTCCTCGGTCGAGCTGCCCATCGAGCGCGTCGTGGGCGTGGACTTCGGCGCGTCCCGCCTCGTGGTGACGACACTCGGCGGGCGGCGTTACCTGCTCGTGACCTGCTACGACGGTCGCACGCTCTTCGCGATCGACGCGGAGACGGGCGCCGTCGAGGACGTCGTGCGCGGCTTCTCCGGTCCTTTCGAGATTGCCGTCGACGAGGTCCGCGAGCGCGCGTTCGTCACCGACTTTCGCAGCTCCGTGGTGCGCATCGTTGACCTCGCGCCCCTCGCCGCGCGGACGAACGAGCCGCTGCGGATCGTCGCCACCCTCGGCGTGCCCCGCGCGCCCTCGGAGCTCAACTGATGCGTGCCGGGTTCGCCCTCTCGTGCGTCGCGCTGCTCGGCGCGTGCAGCCAGACCCCGATCCTCACGACGCCGCGCAGCTTCGATCGCCCGGGACGCGCCTCGCTGGTGTGCTTCGACGTCCGCACCACGCCTCCGACGGCCGTGCCGCTCGCGCGCTGCGCGCCCATGGACCCGTCCACCGGGACCCTCCCTTCCGGCCACGACCTGCACGCGATCGTGTTGCAATCGCGCCGGGGAGAGCTCGCCGTCGTCGATCTGCGCACCAACGCGATCCTCGACACCAACGCGACCATCCCCGGGTACACGTTCATCGAGGCGGGCGCGCTGCCCGTGGACGTCGTCTCGACGCGGGGCGTCGTCGCGGATCGGCCGATCACCACCTACGTCGCGAACGCCGGCAGCGAAGACCTCTGGGTGTACCCGTCGAGCGGCTTCCGCGCGCCTGCGACGACCGCCTCGGTCGATACGCAGCGCGTCCCGCTCGGCGCAGCCCCCGCGTCCGTCCTGCTCACGCCCGATGAGCGCTTCCTCGTCGTCGCGCTCCCGTCTCTCGGTCGTGTGCGCCAATACCCCATCCTCGGAGATGGTCTGCTCGACGCGTCCGGTGCCCGGGAGCTCGCGCTTGCGGCAGAGGCTCCCGAGCCCTCTGCAGCGGCCCCGGAGCTGCCCCTCTATCGTCGTGAGTGCACGGACGTCGCGCTCGTCACGCCGTCCGTCGCGCCCGTTCGAGCGCCGCGTAGCGCGGGGGTCGAGCCGTACCCCGTCGCGCTCCTCCTCGACGAGGAGACCGGAGAGCTGCTCGTCGCCGACGCCGCGCTCCCGGTGGTGCATCGCCTCTCGCTGGACGCGACGGCGGGGCTTGACGCGGAGCTCGCGCCCTTCGCGACGGGGACGCCGGTGCGCGAACTCGCGCTCTCCCCCTTCGTGCCGGCCGAGCCGACGCAGACGACGCCGGGTGACCGCCGCTACCTCTACGCGCTCGACGACACGGGCTCTGTCGCCGTCCTCGACCTGAGCGACCCGTCCGGCGCGACGTACGGGCAACCCATCGCCGTCGAGATCGCGGCGACCCGCGCGCAGGACCGCATCTCCTTCGACTCCCCCGCGACCGCGCTCACGGTCGTCGCGACGCGCGACTACGACGCGGCGGCGCCCGCGCCGTTCTGCGTCGAGGGCGGGACGGCGCCCGGGGCGACGGGCCCGGCGCGGCTCCACGGCGTGTTCCTCGCCGTCACGCTCACGGACGGCAGCGTGCGCTTCGTCGATCTCTACGACCGCGACGCGATGTGCCGCGGCAGCGCGGGTTCGTGCGCGGGCACGGCGACCTCCACGGCGAGTGACGCGATCGTGTACGTGCGCCGTCACCGTCCGCGCATCGGGAGCCTCGTCGCCAGCGAGATTGCCGTGCTGCAAGCGCCGACCTTCAACCTCCGCGGCGTGTCGTTTCCGGTCGACGAAACGGGGCGCGCAGCGTCGAGCGCCGTTCCGGGGCTCGCCCCCGTCGATTGCGCCTCCCCGTCGTTCGCGCAGGCCTTCCCTGCGGTGGACGCGGGCGGCCCGCTCGTCTGCGCGCTCGGAGACCCATGGGCGGGCGTCCGAGAGGTCTGGGCTGCGACGTACGAGGGCGCGGTGTTGAGCGGCGTCGCGGGGCGCTTCGACGGTGACGCGTTCCGCGCAGGCGAGACGGACTTCTGCCGCGCGGGCGTCCTCGGCACCGCGGGCGCGCCGGCGCTGCCAGTCTCGGGGGCCGTCGGAGACCAGCTCGTCATCACGGGCGAGCTCCCGCCTGGGGCGCAAGGCGTTCCGGACTGCCAGGCCCTCGTCGCCACGGATCCGGGGACTGGCGCGCGCGCGGTCCTCGCGTTCGAGATCGTCGACGCGGACGACATGGGGGCCCTGACGATTGGGCCCCGCACGCTCGGCTCGGAGGTCCCGCTCGAGCGCGTCGCCGCGTGCTTCCCGGAGTTGGTCACGTTCGAGGTCCGGACGCGCGCGAGCTGGGTCGTGCGCGGGGCGCTCTCGGGCCTCGTCCGCGCGACGGCGACGGACGCGGGGCGCTGCCGCGTGCCTGCATCGACGCCGGAGAACGCCGGGCTGGGATTCCGGGCCTGGTCGGACGTGCCGTTCGTCGGGCGGACCGTCGCGTTCCGGATCGCCGAAGATCCCGCCGTCCCCGCTTCGCCGGCGCTCTCGCTCAGCTTCGGCATCGTCGGTGTCCCGCAGAAGCTCGGCATCGATCTGACGCCCGGTGCGACCTCCGGCAGCATCCCCGTCGACGTCTTCTTCTCGCCCTTCGAGAACAAGCTCTACGCGGTCGATGCCGGCCGCGCGGCATTGACGCGGATCGCCGTCGAGAACGTCGTCACCGAGCGCCTCTTCCAGTAGCCCATGCCGCCGTACGCGAAGCGCCCCTCGGAGCAGGGCGCCCCGGCCGCGGCATCGAGCGCATCGGGGCGGCACTCGCCCGTGATGGTGCAGTTCTTCCGCGCGAAGGAACAGCACCCGGACGCGCTGCTCTTCTTCCGGATGGGGGACTTCTACGAGCTCTTCTACGAGGACGCCGTCGTCGCGTCGCAACTCCTCGATCTGACGCTGACTTCACGCAGCAAAGGCCCCGTCGGCGAGGCGATCCCGATGGCGGGCGTCCCGCACCACGCGGCCGCGGGCTACATCGCGCGCCTGCTCGAGAAGGGCCAGCGCGTCGCGATCTGCGAGCAGATGGCCGACCCTTCGAAGGTGAAGGGCATCGTGCCGCGCGAAGTGGTGCGCGTGATCACGCCGGGGCTCGTCCTCGATCCGGACGCGCTCGACGCGCGCGCGCACAACTACCTCGCCTGCGTCGCGCGAGGGACGGGCGCAGCGCTCGGCCTCGCCACGCTCGAGCTGACGACCTCCGAGGCGCGCGCGTGCGTGGTCGCGGACGTCGCGCTCCTGCTCGCCGAGCTGGCGCGGCTCGATCCGCGCGAGGTCCTCGTCCCTGCGGGCGATGGCCCGCTCCTCGACGCGCTCGCGCGCGTGCTGCCGCGGGCGGCGGTGCGGGAACAGCCGCCCGTCGACGCGGCCCCCGTGCTCGTGGCCGCGCTCGGTGCGGACGGGGCCCGCGCCGTTGCCGCCCGCCTCGCACCGGCGGCGGCGACCGCGGCCGCGGGGGCGCTCGCGTACGCGCTCGAGGCGCAGCACGGCGTCGCGCTCGGCGTGCGCGACGTCGCCGCGTGGGACCCGAGCGCGCAGCTCGTGCTCGACGAAGCCGCGGTGCGGAATCTCGAGCTCGTGCGGACGCTCGGCGGGGAGCGGCGCGGCTCGCTCCTGCACCTGCTCGACGAGACGCGCACCGCGATGGGCGCGCGGCTCCTGCGGCGGCGCCTGCTCTCGCCGCTCACCGAGCTGGCGTCGATCCGCCGCCGGCATGACGCGGTCGAGGCGTTCGTCCTCGACCCTGCGCTCCGAGAGGGCGTGCGGGAGGCGCTGGCGGGGACGGGCGACCTCGAGCGCCTCGCGACGCGCGCCGCGCTCGGCGTCGCGACGCCGCGCGATCTCGGGGCGCTCCGCGACGGCCTCATCGCCGCGGCCGCGGTCGCCGCGCGGCTGCAAGCGCGCGCGCGCGCCCTCGTGGACGGGCTCGGGCCCTCTGTGCCGGCCGACCTCTGCGAGGACGTGGCGTCGGAGCTCGCGACGGCGCTCGTCGACACGCCGCCGATCGCCGCGCGCGAGGGCGGCGTGTTTCGCGATCGCATCGACGCGCGCATCGACGAGCTGCGTTCGCTGTCGTCGTCCGGCAAGGATGTCCTGCTCGCGCTCGAGGAGCGCGAGCGCCAGCGCACGGGCATCGGGTCGCTGAAGATCCGCTTCACGCGCGTCTTCGGCTACTACCTCGAGGTCACCAAGCGTCACCTGCCCCAGGTCCCGGCCGACTACCGGCGCAAGCAGACGGTCGCGGGCGCCGAGCGCTTCACGACCGACGAACTCGACGACTTGCAGGCGAAAATCCTCAATGCGGACGAGCGTCTGCAGGCCATCGAGGCTGCCCTCTTCGAGGAGCTGCGGGAGCGCGTCGCGGAGCACGCGCACAGGCTGCACGGGCTCTCCGCGCGGCTCGCGGATCTGGATGTGCATGCCGCGCTCGCGGAGGTCGCGCACCGCAACGGTTATGTGCGGCCCATGCTGGACGAGGGCACGGCGCTCGCTTTCGAGGAGTTGCGGCATCCGGTCGTCGAGCGGCTCGCTGCGGCGGGCGCGTTCGTGCCGAACGACGTGCGCCTCGATGCGGCTGGCGCGCGCATGATGATCGTCACGGGCCCCAACATGGCCGGCAAGTCGACGGTCATGCGGCAGACGGCGCTCGCCGTGATCCTCGCGCAGGCGGGCGCCTTCGTCCCCGCGCGAAGCGCGCAAATCGGGCTCGTCGATCGGGTCTACACGCGCGTCGGCGCGAGCGACAACCTCGCGAGCGGACAGAGCACGTTCATGGTCGAGATGACGGAGACGGCCGCGATCCTGCGCGGCGCGACGCGGCGCTCGCTCGTCGTTCTCGACGAGATCGGCCGCGGCACGAGCACCTACGACGGCCTCGCGATCGCCTGGGCGGTGGCCGAACAACTCCACGACGTCGTCGGGTGTCGCGCGATGTTCGCCACGCACTACCACGAGCTGTGCGAGCTCGCCGAGACGCGTGACGGCGTCGTCAACTTCAACGTCGCGGCGCGTGAGTACGGGGGCGAGGTCGTGTTCCTGCACGAGCTCGTCCGCGGCGCGGCGAGTCGCAGCTACGGCGTCGCGGTCGCGCGCCTCGCGGGCGTGCCGGAGACCGTCCTCGCGCGGGCGCACGCGATCCTCGCGGCGCTCGAACGTGGTGCGGCGTTGCCCTCGGGCGGACGCGCGAGCGTGCGGCCGCGTGACGAGGCGGGGAGGGCGCAACTCGACCTCTTCGGCGCCGCGCCGGTCGCGGAGCCGAGCGCGCAGGAAGCGCTCGAGGGCGAGCTCACGCGCGCGGTGCGTGCGCTCGAGGTCGAGCGGATGACGCCGCTCGATGCGCTCGTCGCGCTCGCCGCGCTCCGCCGGAAGCTCCCCTGAGAGGCGGCGCGGGCGCCCGGAATCACGGGTGCCCACGTCGGGCGTAGCTGTTAGAGTCGCGCGCACGATGAGCGACCACGACGAGCTCGCGCGCATCCGCGCAGCGGTCGAGCACGCCGACGACGCCCTCGCCGCAGCGCTCGATGCGCGTGCGCGGGCGGTGCGGTCGTTCGTCGAACTCCGCGAGCGCGACCCGGGGGGCTTCTATGCGCTCGCGCGTGGTCCGGACGTCTTCGGGCGCGTGCGTGAGCGCGTGCGGGAGTTTCCGAGCGCGTCGGTCGAGCCGGTGCTGCGCGAGGTGCTCTCCGCGTGCGACGCGCTCGTGCGGCCCCTGCGCGTCGGCTACGCGGGCGCGGAGGGCGGGCTCGCGCACGAGGCCGCGCGGCGCCATTTCGGCGCGGCGGCGGAGCTCGTCGCGGTCGAGGACGTGGCCGCGACGGTGGATCGCGTCGCGCGCGGCGAGGCGCGCTTCGGCGTCGTGCCCCTCGAGACGTCCGTCGATGGCGCCGTGTCCGCGACGCTCGACGCGCTCGCGGCCGCCGACGTGTCCGTGACCGCCGAACTCGTGGTGCCAGTGAGCTTCCACCTCGCGTCGCGCACGGGGAACGCCGCGGATTTCGACAAGATCTACGGCACGGCGATCGCGCATCGGCAGTGCGAGCGCTGGCTGCACGCGAGCTTCCCGCTCGTGGCGATCATCGACGTGCCGTCGCTGCTCGTCGCGGCGCAGTTCGCCTCGGAGGATCACGGCGCCGCGGCCATCACCACCCCGATGCTCGCGGAGGCGTGCGGGCTGCAGTTCGTCCGCGAGCACATCGAGGACACGCGAGGCGTCGAGGTGCGCTTCGCGATCGTCGGCGGCGAGCCGCCCGCGCGCACCGGTGCGGACCGCACCTTGCTGGCCGTGGCGTTGCACGACTCGCCCGGCGCGCTCTACCAGGCGCTCAAGCCGTACGCCGAGCGCGGCGTCAACCTCACGCGCCTCGATACGCGCCCCGCGCTCGGTGAGCCGTGGCGCTACGTGTTCTTCATCGAACTCGACGGACACGCGTCCGATCGGTCCGTCCTCTCGGCGACCGAGGAACTGCGCGGCGCGAGCCGCTGGCTGAAGATGCTCGGAAGCTTCCCGCGCCCCGCGTGAGCCCCCGGAGAACCATGGATCGCCTCGTCCCTGCCTACATCGAACGCCTCGTCCCCTACGTCCCCGGGAAGCCCGTCGAAGAGCTCGAGCGCGAGCTCGGCATCCAGAACGCGGTGAAGCTCGCCTCCAACGAGAACCCGCTCGGCGCCTCGCCGCGGGTCGCCGAGGCGCTCGTGGGAGCGGCCGCGGCGTTCGGTCGCTACCCGGACGCCGCCACGCACTCGCTGCGCGAAGCGCTCGCCGCGCACCACGGCGTGTCGATGGACGAGATCGTCGTCGGCAACGGCTCGAACGAGCTCATCGACCTCGCGTGCCGGACCTTCGCGGCGCCCGGCGATCACGCGGTCATCGGGAATCCGTCGTTTGTCTGCTATCGGCTCGGGCTGCTCGCCGCCAACGTCGACTTCACCGAGGTGCCCCTCGTCGGCCACGTCGCGTGGGACGTCGACGCCATGCTCGCGGCGGTGACGCCCGCGACGCGCCTGCTCTTCCTGGCGAACCCCAACAACCCCACCGGAGCGCACGTCTCCGCGACCGATCTCGCGCGGCTGCTCCGCGGGTTGCCGGAGCGCGTCGTCGCGATCCTCGACGAGGCCTACGTCGAGTTCGCCGATGCGCCGGACTTCGCGAGCGCGCTGACGATGCGCGAACTCCACGAGCGGCTGCTGGTGCTGCGGACCTTCTCGAAGGCGTACGGGCTCGCGGCGCTGCGCGTGGGCTACGGCGTCGGCACGCCCGCGCTCATCGACTTCCTCAACCGCGTGCGCGCGCCGTTCAACACGAACTCGCTCGGGCAGGTCGCGGCCCGCGCCGCGCTCTCCGACCCGGACCACGTCGCGCGTTACGTGTCGCTCAACCGCACAGAGCGCGCGCGCGTCGCGGACGCGCTCGGGGCCCTTGGGCTGCACGTCGCGCCGAGCCAGGCGAACTTCCTCCTCGTCGACTTCGGCGCGCCGGGGCGCGAGGTCTACGAGAAACTCCTCCGCAAGGGGGTGATCGTGCGGCCGATGCCTGCGCCGCTCACGAGCTGGCTCCGCATCACGATCGGGCTCCCCGCCGAGAACGATCGGCTTCTCGCCGCGGTCGGCGAGCTTCGCTAGGGGCGCGCCATGCAGCGAGTCTCTTCGCGCATCCCGACGCGCGGCGCGCTGGTCGGGGCAGGCCTCCTCGCGTTGGCAGCGGGCTGCGGTGGCGCGGCCGTGGCGCACACCACGCCGGAGCCGGTGGCAACCGAGGCCGCCCGACCGGTGTGGGAGCGCTCGCCCGTGACGCTCCTCCCGCAGGACGCCATCGTGCTCGTGCACGTCGACGGAGCGCAGCTGCGCGCGTCGCCATGGTTCGAGCCGGTCGTGCAGATCGCGCGCGAGGTGTCGCCCACGGACGGCGCGCGTCTCGTGGCGATCGCGTCGGCGCTCGACGAGGGCTGGATCGCGCTGCGCGAGCCGGAGCGCGGGTCGCGTGCTGAGCAGATCGTGTTCGTGGCGCGCGGCGCGAATCTCGAGTCCGCGGCGCGCGCATCCATCGCGGCCTGGCTCGGGCAGGCTCCCGCCATCGAGCGTGATGGCGTGACCACGTGGGAGGCAACGTCCGGCCCCGACACGCTGCGCGCGCTGCGCTTCGACGCGAACACCTGGGCCGCTGCGCTCGGCGGAGAGGTCGAGGACATCCTCGCGCGGGCCCGCGCCACCGAGTCCGCCGGTCCCCTCGCGGGGGCCGGGCTCGACGCGCTCGCAGCACGCATCGGCTGGGCCGCCGCGCCCATCGCGGTGGTGGCGCGCGTGTCGCCGGGTCTTCGCCGCTCAGTGGGCGCGGGGAGGGCGGGGCTCTCGGCCCTCTTCGACGCGGAGCGGATGAGCCTGCGTGTCGATCCGTCGCGCGGCATCGTCGTGGATGTCAGCGCCGAGTTCGCGGACCCGGACGTCGCGGCCCGCGCGAGCGACACGCTGAGCGGCGTGGTGAGCGGCTACGCGAGCAACCCGATGGTCGCGATGATGGGCTTCGCCGAGATTTTGGGCCGCGTCGAGGTCCGCGTGGCGTCCACGCGCGTCGAGGCGCGGGCGTCGCTGACCGACGACGAGACCCGCATGATCCTCGAGCGCTTCGGACCGCTCGTCGGCGCCGCGCTCGTCGCGCGCGATCCGGCCACCGGCCACGGTGCCCTCGTGCACGTCGCGGTGGCGCCGTGAAGCGCTGGCGCGTACGCACCGCGACACGGCCGCTGCGCGGGGAGCTGCGCGTGCCCGGGGACAAGTCCATCGGGCATCGCGCGCTGATCTTCGCCGCGCTCGCGGAGGGGCCGTGCACCGTGCGCGGTCTCTCCGACGGCCTCGACAACCGCGCCACCAGCGCCGCCCTCGCCGAGATGGGCGTCACCATCACACGCGATGGTGACGTCGCGCGCGTCGAAGGCGTCGGGTTGCGCGGCCTGCGCATCCCGCGCGGCCACCTCGACTGCGGCAACAGCGGAACCACGATGCGACTGCTCGCGGGGCTCCTCGCCGCACAGCGCTTCGGCACCCGCCTCGTGGGGGATGCGTCCCTCTCGCGGCGTCCGATGAAGCGCCTGGTCGAACCGCTCCGCGCCCGCGGCGCGCACATCGCGGGGACGATGCGCCTCGAGAGCCAGGACCTCTACCCGCCGCTCTCCGTCGCGCCGCTGCTCGAGGACGAATCCCTCGTCGGACTCGAGCACGAGATGGGCGTCGCGAGCGCGCAGGTGAAGAGCGCGCTGCTGCTCTCCGGGCTCTACGCGCGCGGCCTCACCGCGATCCGCGAGCCGGTGCTCTCACGCGATCACACCGAGCGGATGCTCGGCGCGCTCGGCGTGCCCATCGAGCGGCTCGGGCCGATGGTCGTGCTCGACCCGAGCGATTGGCGCGGAGGCTGGGATCCCTTCGAATGGGAGGTGCCCGGCGACCCATCGAGCGCCGCGTTCTTCGTCGCGGCGGCGCACCTCGTGCCGCGCAGCGAGCTCGTCGTGCGCGGGGTCTGCGTGAACCCGACCCGCACCGGCTTCTTCGACGTGCTCCGCGCGATGGGCTCGGCCGCGCGTCTTCAGCCGCAGGGTGCGGGTGCGGGCGACGAGCCGATCGCCGACGTGCTGGTCGAGCGCGTCGGCCCCGTGTTCGGCGCGCGCGTCGGCGGTGAGCTCGTGACCCGCATGATCGACGAGGTGCCCGCGCTCGCCGCGCTCGCTGCCGCGGCGCGCGGGCGCACGGAGATCCGCGACGCCGAGGAACTCCGCGTCAAGGAGAGCGACCGCATCGCGACGATGGTCACGGTGCTGCGGGCGTTCGGCGTGACCTGCGCGGAGCTCGACGACGGCCTGACCATCGAGGGCGGCGCCCCACTCCGCGCCGCCCACGTC
Source organism: Polyangiales bacterium (assembly GCA_964202905.1). Taxonomy (GTDB): domain Bacteria; phylum Myxococcota_A; class Polyangia; order Polyangiales; family JADJQN01; genus CAIUAC01. The sequence continues at coordinate 321,456 of CAXNJO010000004.1, read as the reverse complement.
GCGAGCGGCGGCGATCACCGCATCGCGATGTCCGCGGCCGTGCTCGCGCTCCGCGCCGACGGCGAGTCCATCATCGACGACGTCGCGTGTGTCGACACGAGCTTCCCCGGTTTCGCGGCGCGCCTGCGCGCGCTCGGTGGCGACCTCGTCGAGGAGACGAGCGACGATCTGCCCTCCTCGGGCGTCTCCGGCGGGGGAGGGGTACGCCCATGACGCGCGCGCGGCCGGTGGTGGCCATCGATGGCCCGGCGGGCGCGGGCAAGAGCAGCTGTGCGCTGCGGCTCGCGCAGGCGCTCGGCTTCGTACTGGTCGACACGGGCGCGCTCTACCGGGGCGTCGCGCTCGTCGCGCGCGAGCGCGGGGTCGATCCGGCGGATGGTCCGGGGCTCGGCGCGCTGACGCGCGATCTCGACCTGCGCTTCGAGTCCGGCCCGGACGGTGCGCCGCGATTGCTCATCGACGGCGTGGACCGTTCGGGCGACATCCGCACCCAGGAGATCGCGCGCGGCGCGAGTCGCGTGAGCCAGCACCCGGAGGTCCGCGAGGCCCTGCTCGGTCTGCAGCGGCGGCTCGGCGCGGAGGGCGGCGTCGTGCTCGAGGGGCGCGACATCGGGACGGTCGTCTTCCCCGACGCCGAGGTGAAGATCTTCCTCACGGCGAGCGTGGATGTGCGCGGGCGGCGCCGCTTCGAGGAGCTGTGCGCGCGCGGCGAGACCCCCGACCTCGCGCGGATCGTGCGCGAGATCGCCGAGCGCGACACGGTCGACGCGAGCCGCGCGGTCGCGCCGCTGCGTCCGGCGCCCGACGCAGTGCTCGTCGACACGAGCACGTTGCCGCTCGAGGCGGTGGTCGCCGGGCTCGTGGTCCGCGTGCGGGACGGGCGCTGAGCCACGGCGTGATGGGGCGCGCGGCGTGCGACAAACGGCCTGAGGTCGTTGACACTGTCGGACGGCCCTGCTACCCCGTCGGCTCCCTCGTGGCGACCGGGGGCGACGTGTGTGCCGAAGCACCACGCGCACTGCGGCGCCTCGTTCCGTTCCGCGCCGGCGCCACACGAAGCGCCCTCGCGGGGGGACGAAGGGGGAGCAAGCGATGCGTCGACGGGGCCCGATCCCGTGGCGCGGAAGGGACTCTCGACAGAGAGAAAAAGGGTACGAGCGGATGAGCGCAGAAGATACGACTACGACGAAGGCATCCGGAGGCGAAACGTTTGCTTCCTTGTTCGAAGCAGCCTTCGCCGCGCAGGCAGACTCCCTCAAGGAAGGCGAGATCGTCAGCGGTACGGTCATCAAGGTCGGCAAAGACACCGTCATCGTCGACATCGGCTACAAGTCCGAGGGAGTCATCCCGGTCAGCGAGTTCGCGACGCCCTCGGGCGAAGTGCGCGTCGCCGTCGGTGACAAGGTCGACGTCCTCGTCGAGATCAAGGAGAACGACGATGGTCTCGTCCTCCTCTCGAAGGAGAAGGCCGACAAGCTCAAGGTCTGGGATGAGATCAGCGCCGCGTGTGAGCGCGACGAGTTGATCGAGGGGACGATCACCGCACGCGTAAAGGGTGGCCTCTCGGTCACCATCAAGGGCGGGGTCAAGGCCTTCCTCCCGGGCTCGCAGGTGGACCTCAGGCCCATCCGCAACCTCGACAAACTCATCGGGCAGACCTTCGCGTACAAGGTCATCAAGTTCAACAAGAAGCGCGGCAACATCGTGCTCTCGCGCCGCGTGCTCCTCGAGAAGGAGCGCGACGAGCTCAAGGCCCTCACCCTCGGCAAGCTTGAGGAGGGCCAGGTCGTCACCGGCGTGATCAAGAACATCACCGAGTACGGTGCGTTCGTGGATCTCGGCGGCATCGATGGCCTCCTTCACATCACCGACATGAGCTGGGGCCGCGTGAACCACCCGTCGGAGGTGTTCAACGTCGGCGATGAGGTCACCGTCAAGGTCCTCAAGTACAACCCCGAGACCGAGCGCGTTTCCCTGGGTCTCAAGCAGACCATGGAAGACCCGTGGAACCACGCCGAGGAGTCGTATCCCGCCGGCAAGAAGGTCCGCGGCAAGGTGGTCTCGATCACCGACTACGGCGCGTTCGTCGAGATGGAGCAGGGCGTCGAGGGTCTCATCCACGTCAGCGAGATGTCGTGGAAGAAGCCCAAGCACCCGAGCAAGATCCTCGAGGTCGGCCAGGAGGTCGAGTGCGTCGTCCTCGACGTCGACGCCAAGGCCAAGCGCATCTCGCTCGGCCTCAAGCAGCTCGAGGCGGATCCGTGGACGGCCTTCACGCAGAAGTACAACCCGGGTGACATCATCCGCGGCAAGGTCCGCAGCGTGACCGACTACGGTGTCTTCATCGGCATCGAGGACGGGGTCGACGGCATGGTCCACAAGTCGGACCTCAGCTGGACGCAGCGCATCAACAACCCGGCCGACGTCTACCACAAGGGCGACGAGGTCGAGGCCATCATCCTCTCGGTCAACCACGAGGAGAAGAAGGTCTCGCTCGGCATCAAGCAGCTCTACGAGGATCCGTGGAGCCGCATCCCCGACCAGTACCCGTCGGGCACCGTCCTCGAGGTCCGCGTCATCTCCATCGCCGATTTCGGCGTCTTCGTGGAGCTCGAGCGCGGCGTCGAGGGGCTCATCCACCTGAGCGAGCTCTCCCACGACCGCGTCGACGACGCGAATGCGGTGGTCAAGGAGGGGGACATCGTCAAGGCGGAGATCCTCTCGCTCGACCCGTCGGAGCGCCGCATCGCGCTCTCCCTGAAGAACATCGACCAGAAGCTCGAGACCGCCGAAGCGATTAAGTTCGTCGCCGAGAAGAAGGCGGAAACGACGCGCACCGTCGGGCCCTCGGGCGCGGCCGGGCGCGGCGGAGCCACCCTGGGCGACGTGCTCAAGGAGAAGCTCGGCGCGACCAAGATCGCGGACATTCCCAAGGAGTGAGCCGCACCCCGGCCCCGCGCCGGGACCCATGAGAGAGGCCGATCCCCGCGAGGGGGTCGGCCTTTTTCGCGTTTGGACGCGCGTTCCGCGTGGCGCGCCGTACGGCGCGTGCGCTCGGATGTCCCCACCGCATGGCGTGGTGTGACGACCGCGGAGCTGGATGCGCCCGCGGCATGGCGTGCGGTCCGTCGCGCCGCATACTCGGCGCCGCACCGCGGCGCATGCCACGCTGCGACCGGCGACGCGCCGCCGCGCGATGCGACGGCTTCCCGAGGGCGAACTCTTGAACGGCACCGCGCGCAACACCGACACCGCTCCCGCTGAAGGGCCCGGCTCTCCCCGCCGCCGCATGGTGTTCCTCGCGGTGTGCGTCGCCTGTCTCGTCACTCTCGTCGCGCTCTTCCACGCTGTGCTGGTGCCGTTCGTGTTGGCGGTGCTGCTCGCGTACCTCCTCGCGCCGGTGGTGGCGCGGGTCGAGCGGACACGCGTGCGCGGGCGCCCGGTTCCGCGCTGGATCGCGGTGGTGCTCGTCTACCTCGCCCTGCTTGGGGCCCTCGCAGGGACGATCGCCATTGCCGCGCCGAGGCTCGCGACCGAGCTGACCCGACTCGCCGACGAGGCGCCTCGCCTCGCGGAGCGCGCACGCCTCGACCTCCTGCCGCGTCTCGAGGCGACGATCCGGAGCGCGACGGCGTCCTACATGCCGGCGCCGCGGTCGCCTGAGGCGCCCGACCGCGAAGAACGGGGCGCGGCGATCCGCGTCGTGCCCGTCGCCGGAGGCGGGTACGAGGTGTTTCTCCCGGCGAGCGGCATCGACGTCGAGCCGAGCGGCGAGGGCGCCTACCGCGTGCGTCCCGCTGGTGCGCTCGCGGAGGGGGTTGCGGGGGATGTGATGGCGCAGCTCCGCGCGCTCCTCGATCGCGCGGTGAGCGAGGGCGGGGCGCACGCCGGTGCGCTGTTCGCCACGGCGCAGGCGCTCGTACGAGGCGTGGCGCGCGGCATCTTCGTCGCGTCGATGACGCTGATGATCTCCGCCTACCTGCTCATCACGAGCGACGCGATCGTCGGCTTTTTTCGTGGGCTCGTGCGGTCCGAGCGGCGCGGGCATTTCGACGCGCTCCGCGCGCGGATCGACCTCGGACTCGGCGGCGTGGTGCGCGGCCAGCTGCTCATCTGCGTCGTGAACGGCGTGCTCTCGGGTGTGGGCTTCTACATCGCGGGGCTCGCCTACTGGCCGGTGCTCGCGCTCATCGCGACGGTGCTCTCGATCATCCCGATCTTCGGGGCCTTCCTCAGCTCCGTGCCGGCTGTCGCCATCGCGCTGCAGCAGGGCGTGGGGGTCGCCGTCTTCGTGCTCGCGTGGATCGTCGGCATCCACCAGATCGAGGCGAACCTCCTGAACCCGAAGATCATGGGGGATGCCGCGAAGGTCCACCCCGTGCTCGTCATCTTCGCGCTCCTCGCCGGGGAGCACACGTTCGGCTTCCTCGGCGCACTGCTCGCGGTGCCCGCGCTGAGCATCGTGCAGAGCCTCTTCCTGCACTTCCGTGGCGTGGCGCTCGGCGACGATGCCCCCGCCGCCGTGTCGTCGGGCGCGGCACCGGGCGCGTCCTAGCGCCCCGCTTCGTCGCGGCGCACGGCAACCCACGCCACGCCTCGACGGGGCGCGTGGAGGTCGGGCCTGCGTCACGCCGGCGGCGCAGGCGTCAGATGAGGATGGCCGAGCCCGCCGGGACGACGATGACGACCTCGCGCGCGTCGAGCTCCGCGATCCCATTGCCAATCACCAGGATGGTGGCGCGGAAGATCTGCGAGCTGCGCGTCGGGGCCACGACGTCGTTCAGAAAGCGGACCTTGAACACCACCTGCACGCCCGGCGTGACGCCGTAGAACTGGGCATCGTCGCGAGGGATGTCGTCGCTTCCGACGAGCGCGGCGCCGTCGTAGGCCTCGAAGGGCGTGATGGCCTTGATGAAGCTCCCGGCGTCGACGGGCGGGATCCCTTCGGGGAAGTCGGCGCCGTCGCGCACGGTCGTCGAGATGTCCTGCGGCGTCTCCTCGGCGAGCGTGCGGACCGCGTCGACGAGGCTCGTGCCGAGGCCCGTCCCGCTGCCCGAGATGTTGAAGACGATCGGGCGCCCGCCCGCGTCGACCGTGCCCGTCTCGCGCGCCCACGCCTCGAACTGCTGCTGCGGCGTGGGCGAGTCGACCTCCGAGCCGCTCAGCACGCCGATCACGCGGGCACCGATGCCACGGAGCGCCGCGAGGGTCGCGTCGTACGTCGCGGGCGTTCCCATCGTGAAGCCGCGCGCATCGTAGGTGCCGCTGCCCGAGGTGAGCGGTCCGTTCTTCGACGAGGTGTCCGTCAGCACGACCATGATCGGCAGCGATCCGGGGCGGAAACACGGGTAGCCGTAGCGACTCCCGACCTCGTCGGGCACCGAGGGGCAGCTCTGCGGCGCAAGCCACGGCGCGACGCCGGCGCCCGTCGCTGCTTGATGGAGCGCCTCGGTGCTCGATGCCCACGTCGCGCCGCCCTGATCGGCGCGGAGCATGTCGACGTCGCGCTGCATCTGCGCAGCGTCCGTCGTGATCACACCGTACAGGTTGAAGGGCACGTCGCCCGATGGACCGTCCGGGCAGGACTCGATCCCGAAGAACGTCATGCACGGGCCGCCCGCGGGGCCGCCGAAACCCGCGAAGCCGCCGACGCCGACGCCGATGTCCGCGACGCTCGCCGTCATGCGCGCGACCACGTCGCCGAGGCTGCGCCGCAGTTCGTCGACCTCGCCGGTCATCGAGCCGGTCCGGTCCATCATGAAGAAGACGTCGGCCTTGCGGAGGTTCGTGCCGAAGCGTAGGTCGCGGATCTCCTCGGCGCCGCCAAAGGGGAGGACGACGTAGTAGTCGTCGGGGGGGACGCCGTCCGCCGGGTCCGCCGGGTCGTGGCCGGTCGCGACCTCGGCGGCGTCGGTGAACCCGTCGCCGTCGCCGTCGGCATCGTAGGGGTTGGTTCCGTAGCGCTCGCGCTCCTCGCGGTCGCCGAGCCCATCGTTGTCCGAGTCATTGTCGCGGAAGTCCGCGAGACCGTCGTCATCGCTGTTGCGGGCGCGGCAGCCGCCCGTGCCGCCGGACTCTTCCGCGTCGGTGATGCCGTCGTCGTCGCTGTCCGTGTCGAAGGCGTCGGGGGTGCCGTCGCCGTCGGTGTCGCCCGTCTCGAACTCGTCGTAGAGCCCGTCGCCGTCGGCGTCGGCGGTGTTCGTGCAGGCGACGGGATCGGTGCCCATGTCGCGGCCCCCGGGCGGCACGGTGCGCTCGTCACGCGAGCAGCCCCCCGCGGTGAGGGATGAGGCGAGCAGCACGAGGGCGAGCGAGCGACGGTTGGGCGTCATCGGAACCTCCGGAGTGGCCGACGTTATCGGTGCGATCGTGACGCCCCCGTGAGCGCGCTCACCGGGCGGCGCGCGCCTGCTCCTGCGTGACGATGCTGGGGCCGCGAGGCGTCGCGAGGTCGGTGACGCGGCAGCCGCCGCCGCCGACCGCGACGTCCGCCACCTTCCAGAACTGGTCGTTCCGCAGCGTCACCGGGCCGAACGAGGCGATCGGCGCGGCGCTGCCGACGCCGCAATAGATGTTCACGTAGACCTCGGCGGGGCCCATCCCGTCGTCGGAGAAGAAGTGGGCGCCCACGCGGTACGTCGCCGCGGCGGGGACGTCGATGTTGATGTTCTCGGGGCCGAAGCCGTCCGTCTGATCGAGGTCGAGGCGCGGATCGTCGTCGCGCCCTGCCTCGAACCAGGCAAGCCCCGCGCCCGAGCAGTTGCTGTAGTGGCAGTCGAGGCTGTCGTCGAACCAGCGCGTCGCCATCGGGTGCAGCAGGTGGAAGTCGACGTCGCTCGAGTCGCAGCCGGCCGTGCCGGGGCTCGTGTGGCACGAGCGATCGGGCGGGTTCCAATAGAGCTCGACGCGCAGGCCCTCCGCGACGAGCGCGCGCACGATCGTCTCGCACACGCCGGTCTCGCCGTCGTCGTCGGTGACGGTCAACTGGAGCGTGTAGTCGCCCGCGACGTCCGGGGTGAAGCGCGTCGCTGCGGCGTCCGCGGGGGAGGGCGGTGTCGACGACGAGCCGGCCGGGAGCGCGCGCGTCGCCCAGCGGTACGAGACGACCGCACCGTCGTCGATGCCGCTCCCGGCGATTGCGACCGTCGAGAGCGGTGTCGTCTCGATCACGGGCGGGCAGAGCGCATCGGGCGGCGTCGGCGTCGCGTCCACCGTGACCTCGCAACTCGCCTCGAGCCCGTCGAGGTCGGTCGCCGTGAATCGCAGCAGATACGCGCCGACCTTGTCCGGCGTGAGGTTCGTGGTGAGACCCGTGGTGGGCGCGTTCACTGCGGCGCTCGGGGCCGGCCGGCGCACGAGTTCCCAGCGTCCGGTGACGGCGCCGCCGCCGTCGTCGGTCGCCGTCGCGCTGAGCGCGAGCGGCTGGCGCGTCGGCGCGGTGATGGGCGAGGAGGGGCACACGACGACGGGGCCGCCGCCCACGCGCACGCGCGCGAGGCAACTCCCAGTGCCGCCGTCGGCGTCGGTGACGGTGAGCTCGACGTCGTAGTCGCCGGAGAGATCGGCGACGAAGATCGTGGTCGGGCGGTCGCGCGGATCGAGGCGCGCGGCTGCGCCCATCGGCGAGGTGGCGACCGCCCATGCGTAGGAGACGACGCGCACGTCGTCGTAGCCATCTCCCACGATGGCAACGGGCACGCCGGGCGCCGTGCGGACGGGCTCGTCCGGGCAGATGGCGGCGGGCGGTCCGACGATCGCGCGGACGACGACCTCGCACGACGCCTCGCGCCCCTCGACGTCGCGGACCTCGTAGCGGAGCGTCAGATCGCCCTCGACGTCGGGCTCGACGCCGACGGAGTCGTCCGCCGTGGTCACGCGCGGACTGCTGCCGGGCGGCGCGTCGAGGAGGGACCAGCCGCGCGCCGCGATCGGCGCCGAGGCGTCGACGACCGCCGTAAGCGCGAGCGGGCGTCGCGGGGAGGTGAAGCGCTCGCGTCGTCCGCAGTCGACATCGAGGTAGCCGGGGCCGAGGTCGGGGGCGTCGGCGTCGGCGCCGAGGTCGAGCGGTCCGGCGTCGCTGCGGGGCGCGCGTGGAACGCGACCGGAGACGTCCGACTTCGATCCGCAACCGGGCGCCGCGGTGAGCAACACGAGAAGCGCGCCGGTCAGCGCGAGGCGAAACGCGGGGGCCGCAGAAGGCGCGGGGCGGTGAGCGATCATCGGAGCCTCCGTGAAAAGCGAAGTGTCCGGCGAGGCTAGCAGGCACGCGACCCCGCGCAGCCGCCGTGCTCCCGCCACGATGTCGGCGTGCGGGCTCCGCGTCGCTACGAGACCTCCACCACGATCGCGGTGACGTTGTCCTTGCCGCCGCGCTCGTTCGCGAGGTCGATGAGGCGTCGTGCCGCGACCGTCGCGCCGAGATCGGTGATGGGCGGCAGCTCGCGGAGGTCCTTGAGGTAGGTGTGGAGGCCGTCCGAGCAGAGCACGAACACATCGCCCTCGAGGACCTGGAGCGTGTGGACGTCGACCTGCACGTACTCGCGGCTGCCGATCGCGCGCGTGATCACGTTGCGATGTGGGGAGCGCGCGGCGTCCTCCGGGGAGAGGATCCCCTGCTTGACCTGCCAGCCGACGAGGGTGTGATCTTCGGTGAGCTGCGACGCGCGGCCATCCCGGACGAGGTAGATGCGGCTGTCGCCCACCTGCGCGGTGACCGCGACGCGGCCCGACACGAGCAGGGCGGAGAGCGTCGTGCCCATGCCGTGCTGCTCCGGATCGTGCTGCGCGATGCCGAACACCATGTACGTCGCGGCCTGCACCGCGCTCTCGAGCAGGCGTTGCGCCTTGCGAAGGTCCTCGGGCGTGGGCGCGTCGCCCTCGAGCGCGCGGATGTCGGCGGCGCCGCGCGCGACCATGCCGTGCAGCGTGTCGAGCGCCTCCTGGCTCGCGACCTCGCCCGCGTTGTGCCCGCCCATGCCGTCGGCGACGGCGTAGAGGCCGAGTGTGTCGTCCGCGAACAGCGCGTCCTCGTTCGCCATCCGCCGACGACCAATGTCGCTCAATCCGCTGCTGACCCTGCGAAGCATCCGCGGCCCCTCCCCCGAACCCGAACGAGGGCGTGTTCTAAGGCCGTGGCCTCCCTCTGCGCAAGCATGCGGTCGCACCCGCGCGACTCGCATGGACCTCGCGCGGAACAAATGCCGCGCCCGGCCGTTGAATCGCCGGGCGTCGGTACCATTCTAAGGCCCAGCCATGCACCATCCCGTTCCGAGTCGGCAACTCTTCGTGGCCCCGCTCCTGCTCGCGTTCGCCGTCGTCGCGTCCGGCGCTGCAGTCCCGCGCGCGCACGCGCAGGACTTGAACGAGACGCGTCGCATCGAGGTCGCGCGCCGTCTGCAGGAGTCGACCGTCTCCATCGCCGCGGGCTCCGCGACGGGCTCTGGTTTCGTCGTCGGCCCCGAGCGCTGGGTCCTCACCAACGCGCACGTGGCCGAGGGCGGGCGCTGGGGCGGCGGCCTCGTCGTGCGGTTTTCGTCGGGGACGCGGTCGCAGGCCCGCGTGCTCTCGTTCGATCCCGCCCACGATCTCGCGGTGCTCCAGGTCGAGGGGAGCGTCTCCGCGCGACCGCTCGAGCTCGGCGATTCGGACGCCGTGCAGGTCGGCCAGACCGTGCTCGCGTTCGGCAGTCCCTTCGGGCTCGACGGCACGCTCACGCAGGGAATCGTCAGCGCGCGGCGCGATCTGCCCGCGATGGGCGGCCAGGTGCGCGGCCTCATCCAGACGGACGCGACCATCAACCCGGGCAACTCCGGCGGTCCGCTCGTCAACGCGCAAGGCGTGGTGATCGGCGTCAACACGGCGATCCTTTCGCGGAGCGGCGGGAGCCAGGGGATCGGCTTCGCCGTGCCCGTTTCGTACGTCGTGGAGTTGCTCGCGAACGTGCGCGCCGGGGCGAGAGGCGCGCGCGGGGCCGGGAACGTAGGCGCCTCTCCGCAGGAGGCGGCGGGCGCGCAATCGGGCGTCGCGACGCTGCGCAATTCGGTGTGGCTGGGCATCGTCGGTGAGGACTTTCAGGCGGCGGGCTTCGCCGGCGTGCGCGTGCAACGCGTGCTCCCGGGCAGCCCTGCGCAGGCAGCCGGGATCCTCGGTGCCGCTGACCCTGCGCCGATCTACGTGAGACAACTCGGGATTCCGTGGACGGGGCACGTCATCCTCGGCATGGACGGCCAGCCCATCCGCAGCATGGCCGAGCTGACGGCTGCGCTCGGGACGCGGAGCGCCGGCGCCCGCGCCGTGGTGAGCGTGACCGTTGGGCCGGGCGTCCTCAGCGGCGAGACGGTCGTCAAGCTCGCCGCGACCCCGCGCGAGTACCGCGCCGCGCCGGGGGGCGTCCGTCCCCGCGTGCGCGGCCGGCGCACCGGGCCCTGAGGTCGTGCGCGGCGCTCGCGCGCGCTGCCAGGTCGCGGGTGTGCTGCTAGGGTCGCGCCGATGAACGACCCCCTCGAGGCCGCTGCGGCCGCAGCGATTGGTCGCGCGCAGTCGTCCCTGGCCGCGGGGGATCCGGAGGCCGCGCTCGTGGCCCTCGCCCCGCTGCGTCCTGTGCTCCCGGCGGACCGCGCGCTCGCCGCGCTCTGGCTCGAGGCCCTGCGCCGGGCGCCCTCCCACGCCGCGCTCGAGGCCGACGTCGCCGCCGTCCTCGCGCGGTACGCGCACGACCCGGCAGTCGTGGTCGCGGCGGTCGCCGCCCTCCTCGCCCGGGCGGAGCTTCGCGCGCCCGACGAGCCGCCGCTGCGGGAGGGACCGGCCGCGCTCGCGGCCCGCGCCGCACAGGCGTGCCTCGACGCGCTCCCGCCGGAGTCGCGCCGGGACCCGGCCTGCGCGGGCTATCTGTGGATCAATCTCGGCGGTGCGTTGCGGCTGCTCGGCCCGGAGCGCGACGCCGAGGCCGTGGCCGCTTTCGAAGCCGCGCTCGCGCTCGATCCCTCGCGCGCCGGCTGGTGGTTCGACCTCGGCGTTTGCCACAAGTGGCGCGGTCGTTGGGCCGAGGCGCTCGTGGCGACCCGGGAGGCGCGTGCCCGCCTCGCGCCCGATTCACCCGAGCGCACGGCGCGCCCGATCCTGTTCAACCTCGCGATTTGCGCCACGGCGCGGGGCGAGGGGGCTCTGGCGGTCGAGGCGCTGACGGCGTTGGGGATCCCGGCGACCGTCTCGCGTGGTGGGCTCCCGCAGGTCGAGGGCCTGCCGCCCGTCGAGGTGCGCGTGCCGACGCGCGGCTCCGGCCACAGCGCAGGGGCGGTCCCCGACCGCGCGCTCGGCTTCGAGGTCGTCCGCGTCGCGCCGCTGAGCCCCTGTCACGGGGTCGTCGAAACGCCGACTTTTCGCGAGGCGCCCGTCGATTACGGGGACGTCATCCTCTGGGACGCCGCGCCCGTCTCGGTCCGCCGCGACGCCTCCGGGCAGCGCGTCGCCTGTTTTCCATTGCTCGAGAAGCTCCGCGCCGGGAGCGAGCGCCGCTTCCGTTTCCTCGGCCTGCAGCAGACTGCGGGCGAGGTCGAGCGCCTCGGCGCGTCGCTCCCGGGGGGCGTGGTCATGGTCGTGCAGGAGGAGCGCATCGAGCACGTGTGCCCCCGCTGCGCCGCCGGCGAGGTGCTGACGCGGCACGAGCACCAACCGCCCGACGAGCACCGCCTCGTCACCGGCAAGCTCGTCGTGCCCGCGGCCGACGATCTGCGCGCGCTCCGCGACGCGCTCGACGCGAGCGCGAAGGCGCACCCAGGCGTGTTCCTCGTGGTGCCGGGCGTGCACGAGGCGCTCGGCGACGCGGCCGCGGCGGGCAAGGCGCACAAGGCGTGGAGCGGCCTCGAGCGCACCGGGATGAAGCGCGATTCAGCGCAGCGCAGCCCGGTGCAGTGACGGGCACCCGGCGGTCGCGCCGCGCGATGATCGCGTCATGTGCGGCAATTTGCCACGCATGGTCTTCCCCCGCGTCGGCCCCACCTCCCGGCGGTTCGTCCGCGTGCGACGTCACCCGCGTGACGCCCGCGCGCCGGGTCGTGTACGGTTTCCGGGCATCGTCTGCATCGAAAGGGCTTCGCATGTCACGCAAGCATCTCCCGTTCTTCGCGGCGCTCGCGGCGCTGGTGGCGCTGCTCGCCACCGCCCGCCCCGCTCGAGCCACGGTCATGGTCGAGCTCGCGCTCGAGGACATGGTCCGTGACGCCGACGCGATCGTGCGCGGTGTCGTCGAGCGCAGCGCGGTGCGGATGGATCTCCGCACTGGCGAGCTCGAGCCGTGGACGGTCACGCGCATCCGCGCGAGCGCGTGGCTGAAGTCCACGAGCCGCGCGCCCACGGCGACCGTCGTCGAGGTCGAGGAGCTCGGCGGCGTGTGGAACGGCGGCGGAACCTGGATCGACGGGACGCCCCGCTACCGACCGAACGAGGAGGTCGTCGTGATCCTCAAGCGCGATGTCGAGGGCCATCTGCGCACGCTCGGCTTCGTGCAGGGCAAGTTCGTGGTGCGCCGCGGCGTGCCGGGAATGCCGACGACGGTCGCGCGCGACCTGTCGAGCGTGAGCTTCGCGCGCTGGGCCGACGGTCAGATGACGGTCGGTCACGTCGAAGGTGAGCGCGCGATGGAATACGGCGCCTTCGCAGCCCTCGTGCGTCGCATGGCCGCCTTCCCGGGGGTGGCGCCATGAGCCGCACCGATCGTACGCGCTCTCTCGCGCTCGGCGCTGCGCTCGTTCTCGCGCTCGGCGTCGTGGTTCCCGCAGCACGCGCCTGGACGCCCATCGACGGCAGCCGCCCCGTGTGGGCGCCGCCGGTGCCGTACGCGCTCAACAGCGCGGGCAGCGGCGACCTCCCCATCGCAACGCTCGAGCCCATCGTCCAGCGCGGCTTCGAGGACTGGACGCGCGTCGCTTGCGGCACCTCGCTGACGGTGGCGTACGGCGGGCGGACCTCGGCCCGCGCCAGCGTGAGCGGCTCCGACGGCCTGTCCATCGTCAGCTGGGTCGAGTCGGGTTGGCGTCACGGCTCGGGCGCGATCGGCGTGACCGGCCCGAAGTGGTCGCGGCGCATCGGCGAAGCCGACATGGAGATGAACGGCCAGAATTACACGTGGATCGAGGGCGCGGGGCGCGGCTCGAACGTCAACACGTACTCGATCGTCGCGCACGAGGCGGGCCATTACTTCGGCCTCGGCCACTCGAGCGACGCCAGCGCCACGATGTACTACGCGTACTCGGGGGGCGTCGCGACGCTCAACGGGGACGACGCGACGGGCATCTGCGCGCTCTACCCGGGCGGAGCGACGCCGCCGGACTGCACCACGACGGGCTGTCCCGCCGGCCAGGTGTGCACGGCCGGGATGTGCATGACCATGACGGGTGATGGCAGCGTCTGCTCGCCGTGCAGCAGCGGCAGCGACTGCGCGGGCTCGGGCTCGTACTGCCTCGGCTACCCGTCGGGGGGCTATTTCTGCGGTCGCAACTGCCGCTCGGGCGCGGACTGCGACGCGGCGGCGGGCGACATCTGCGCCGATCTCGGCGGCGTGGGCCAGTGCGTCCGCCTCGTCGGAGGCCAGCCGGACTGCTCCGGCAGCAGCACGCCCTCGGGCTGCGCGCGTGACAGCGACTGCGCCGCGACCGAGCGCTGCAACACGACCACCCGCGCGTGCGAGCCGCGTCCGGCAGGCGCTGCGCTCGGTGCGCCTTGTGCCGCCGCGGGCGAGTGCGCCTCCGGTCTCTGCGTCGGTGGCGCATGCTCGCAGACCTGCGACTGGCTCAACACCACGTCGTGCCCCGCGGGCTTCTACTGCGACGGTGACTTCGTCGGCACGTGCAACGACGGCGTGTGTCGCGCGGGCGCGGCCGGCGGCGGCGCGCTCGGCTCGTCGTGCTCCGAGGACACGCAGTGCGCCTCGCTGTTCTGCAGCGCGGGCGTCTGCGCCCAGCCATGCGTACCGGGCGGCGCGGCGACGTGCCCCGCGGGCTACGCCTGTCAGGTCGGCGCCACGCCCACCTGCGGCGCGTGCAAGACGAGCGGGGCGCTCGGTGACCTCTGCGAGTCGAACGACGACTGCACCTCCGGCATCTGCGCGACGCTCGGCGACCGCCGCTTCTGCACGGACATCTGCGACACGGCCAACCCGTGCCCCGCGCGCTACACGTGCACCTCGGCGGGCGCCGTCTCGGTGTGCGTGGGTGACGCCGGCGGCCTCGGCGAGGATTGCGCGTCCAACACCGACTGCCTGAGCGACATCTGCGCGCGCGACGGCGACTCGGCGTACTGCACCCGCCTCTGCACCGACGGTGTGCCGTGCCCGACGGGCTTCTCGTGCACGACGACGGCCGACGGCGCGACGCGGATCTGTAGCCCCGCGGCGCCGCGCGCCGGCCTCCGCAACGACGACGGATGCGGATGTGCGGTGCCCGGCGGCGACACGACGCGGGGCGGCTGGGCCGCGCTGCTCGCGCTCTGCGCGCTCGGTGTCGGCGCCCGTCGCCGCGCCCGCGCGCGCCGCTGAACCTGCCGTCGTCGCCCCCCGCGGCGTGTCTGCCGTGACCCTCGCGCGCCCCGCTCCGCCCTCGTGGCGGGGCGCGGGCGCGTCCTCGTTCTGTGGGGTTGCCCCCGCCGGCGTCCGACCCAGACTGCGCGGCATCGCGTGACCCGACCGAACCCGAGCGCTCCTCGCCCCGGCCTCGCGGCGCCCGCATCCGACGCCGCGCGCCCCGCGTCGCCGCCGCGCAGCATGTGGAGCTACCTGCGCCCGCACCGCCGCGCGGTGTTCGTGGGCCTCTTCTGGGTGCTCGTCACCAACGCGCTCGACAAGGCGATCCCGTGGCTCTTGCAGCACGCGATCGACGGCCTGCGCGCGGGGCGATGGACCGTCGTCCGCGACTTCGCGCTCGCGGTCGTCGCCGCGGCCGTGATCATGGGCGTCGTCCGCACGCTCTCGCGCATCGAGGTCTTCGACGCCGCCCGCGACGCCGAATACACGCTGCGCGGCGAGCTCCTCGACCGCCTGCACGCGCTCGGCCCCTCGTTCTTCCGGCGGATGCCAACGGGCGACATCCTCTCGCGCGCGATCAACGACCTCGGCCAGGTGCGGCTGCTGCTCGGCTTCGGCGTGCTCAACGTGGTCAACAGCGTAATCGCGTGGGTGAGCGCGATCGC
Organism: Polyangiales bacterium; assembly: GCA_964202905.1. GTDB lineage: Bacteria > Myxococcota_A > Polyangia > Polyangiales > JADJQN01 > CAIUAC01. The sequence goes on along the minus strand of CAXNJO010000004.1, from coordinate 306,276 downwards.
CCTGATGCTCGCGACCTCGCCGCGTCTCACGCTGCTCGCGCTGCTGCCGTACCCGCTCTTCGTCGTGCTCGCACGCTGGTTCTCCCGCGCGATGTACAAGCGCTCGACCGAGGCGCAGTCGGCCGCGGGGAAGCTCTCCGAGCGCGTGCAGGAGCAGCTCGCGGGCGTGCGCGTGGTGCGCGCCTTCGCCGTCGAGTCGTACGAGCGGCGGCGCTTCGACGAAGCGAACGAGGCCGCCCTCGCGAAGAACATGGCCCTCGTCGTGCTGCGGGGCGTGATGTGGCCGGTGCTCATGCTCGTCAGCTCCGCCGGGACGCTGATCGTCATTCAGGTCGGCGGGGAGATGCTCTTCACGGGCGAGCTCACCGTCGGCGAGTTCGCGAAGTTCAGCGCGTACCTCGCCCAGCTGGTGTGGCCCACGCTGGCCTTCGGCTACATCCTCTCGGTCGTGCAGCGCGGCCGCGCGTCCTACGCCCGCGTGCGCGAGCTGCTCGACGCCACGCCGGACGTCGTCGATGCGCCGGACGCGCGGCCCGCGCAGACCGAAGGCGCGCTCCGCGTCGAGCACCTCAGCTACGCCTTCCGCGAGGGCGCGCCGCCGGTCCTCGACGACGTCTCGCTCGCCGTGCCCGCGGGCGGCTCGCTCGCGGTCGTCGGTCCGACGGGGAGCGGCAAGAGCACGCTCGCGGCGTTGCTCCCGCGCCTCCTGCCGACGCCTCCGGGCAGCGTGTTTCTCGATGGGGACGATGTCACGCAGCTGCGCGCGCGCACGTTGCGCCAGGCGGTCGGCTATGCACAGCAGGAGCCCTTCCTCTTCTCGACCACGATCGCGCGCAACATCGGCTTCTCGCTCGCGGACCCGGACGCCCCCGACGCGCGCGGGCGGATCCGCGAGGCGGCGCGCGAGGCCGCGATCCTCGAGGAGATCGAGGCGATGCCCGATGCCTTCGACACCGTCGTCGGCGAGCGCGGCGTGCAGCTCTCCGGCGGGCAGAAGCAGCGCATCGCCCTCGCGCGCGCGCTGCTCGCCGAGCCCGCGGTCCTGGTGCTCGACGATCCGCTGAGCGCCGTCGACGCGCGCACCGAGGCACAAATCCTCCAGGCGCTCGATCGCGCGGGGGAGGGGCGGACACTCGTGCTCGTGACGCACCGCGTCGCAGCCTCGTCGCGCGCCGATCACATCGTCGTGCTCGACGGGGGGCGCATCACCGAGCGCGGCACACACGACGAACTCGTCGCGCGCGACGGCCTCTACGCGAAGCTCGCGGCGCGGCAGCGCCTCGAGCGGGAGCTCGGCCTGTGAGCCCGCGCCGCCGACGGGCGCAGAGACCGCGCGCCCTCCCAAGCCCGAGGCCGATGCCCCCGGCGCGCGCGCGGCCCGGCTGCTCGCGGCCTTCCACGAGGAGACGCAGCCCGCGCCGAAACTCGATCGGGAGCTGCTCTCGCGGTTGATCCCCTTCGCGCGTCCGCACGCGGCGCTCTTCGTCACGGCGCTCGCGCTGATGCCGGTCGCGGCGGTCGCGTCGCTCTTTCTCCCGTTGTTGGTCAAGCGCGCGATCGACGCCGCCGTCGCGCAAGAGCCGAGCACCGTGCTCGCGCAGATCAGCAGCCTGTTTCTCGTGGCCGTCGCGGTCGAGTTCGTCGCGCGTTTCGGGCAGGTCTACGCGATGCAACTCGCGGGGCAGCGCGCGATGGCCGGCTTGCGCCGCGCGGTGTTCGCGCACGTGCAGGGGCTGCGCGTGGGCTACTTCGACCGCACGCCGATCGGCCGGATCGTCACGCGCGTCACCAACGACATCGACACGATGACCGAGCTCTTCGCGTCGGGCGCCGTCACCGCGGTCGGCGACGTGCTGATGTTGCTCGGCATCGTGGGATTCATGCTCGCGCTCGACTGGCGGCTCTCGCTCGTCGCCTTCGCAGCGCTGCCGCCGCTCGCGGTCGCGGTCGAGATCTTCCGCCGCTACGCGCGCGCCGCGTTCCGCGCCATCCGCGCGCGCACCGCCCAGCTGAACGCCTATCTCAGCGAGCAGGTGCAGGGGATTGCCATCGTGCAGGCCTTCGGCCGCGAGGCGTCCTGCGCGGCGGACTACGACGTCATCAACCGCGCCTACCGGGACGCGAACCGCCGCTCGATCAAGTTCGACGCGCTGCTCTACTCCACGGTCGAGTCGGTCGCGGCCGCGTGCGTCGCGCTGGTGCTCTGGTACGCCGGGGTCCGCGCTGGTGCGCTCGCAGACGGCGCGGCGTCGCTCGCGTACGTCGGCACGGTGGTCGCCTTCTACGACTACATCCAGCGCTTCTTCGTGCCGATCCGGGATCTCTCGACGAAGTACACCGTGGTGCAGCAATCGCTCGCCTCGGCCGAGCGCATCTTCGCGCTGCTCGACGTCGACGAACCCGACGCCCCGCGCGACGAGCAGGTCCCGCCGCTGCGGGCGCCCGTGCCGGACGACGTGCTCGTGCGTTTCGACGACGTGCACTTCGCGTATCGCCCGGGCGCGCCCGTGCTCCGCGGCGTGAGCTTCGACGTCGTGCGCGGCGAGAAGATCGCGATCGTCGGCGCGACCGGCGCCGGCAAGACCACCGTCACCGGGCTGATCCTGCGGCTCTACGAGGTGAGCGGCGGCGCGGTGATCGTCGGCGGCGAGGACGTGCGGACCCTCGAGCGGACGGCCCTGCGCGAGCGCTTCGCCGTCGTCCCGCAGGATGTCTTCCTCTTCGCGGGCACCATCCTCGAGAACATCGCGCTCGGGGACCCGCACCCCGACGCCGCGCGCGCCCGCCGCGCGCTCGAGCGGGTCGGCGCCGCCGCGCTGGTCGAGGCGCGCGAGGGCGGCCTGACGTCGCGCTGCCAGGAGCGCGGCTCGAACTTCAGCGCCGGAGAGCGGCAACTCCTCGCGTTCGCGCGGGCGCTCTACCGCGACGCGGAGCTGCTCGTGCTCGACGAGGCGACCGCCAACGTCGACAGCGAGACGGAGGCGCGTCTCCAAGCGGCCGTCGACGAAGTCCTCGCGGGGCGGACCGCCATCGTCATCGCGCACCGCCTCTCGACCATCCGCAAGGCTGATCGGATCCTGGTCTTTCACCGCGGGGAGATCGTCGAGCAGGGCACCCACGACGCGCTGCTCGCGATGGGCGGTGTCTACGCGCGCCTGCACAGCCTCCAATTTGCGGCCGCGGACGGCTGAACACGCCCGCTGCGGCCCCGGTCAAGGGAGCGTTGACGGGACGGCGACCACGGCGATACGCTGCGCCCTTTCGCGGGTGTGCGGCCTGGGTAGGGGCCGCGACCTGCACCGATTGAGGGGACACATGGCTATCCGTTTCGGTTCGGCCCGCCGCGCCCCGCTCGCGCGCTTCGTCGTCGCCGCGGGCGTGGCCCTGCTCGTCGCCTGTGGCGACGGCGCCGTGACCCCCGGCCTCGACGCGTCGTTCGACGGCGCGACCATCGATCTCGGCGACGTCGACGCACGCGTGACCTGCACGGGCGACGTCGACTGCAACGATGGTTTGTTCTGCAACGGTCGTGAGATGTGCGCGCCCGCGTCGGCGATGGCCGACGTGCGCGGCTGCGTGCCGGGCGACGCGCCGTGCGCAGCGACCGAGACCTGCGACGAGTCGGCGAACGACTGCCGTACGATCTGCGAGGACCTCGACGGCGACGGCGTCGACTCGGTCGCGTGCGGCGGCGACGATTGCGACGACACCGACGCGACGCGCTACCCGGGCGCGACGGAAGTCTGCGACGGCAACGATGAAGACTGCAACGACGCGACCTTCGGCTTCGTCGACGCGGACATGGACGGCGCCGGGTCGGCCGCGTGCTGCAACGGCACGACCTGCGGGACCGACTGCGACGACGCGAACGCGCTCGTGCGCCCCGGCGTCGCGGACGGCCCCGCGATGAACTGCAACGGCGCCGACGACGACTGCGACGGCGTACCGGACGTCGGCTGCCCGTGCAGCGACGGTGAGCGTCGCCCCTGCTACGGCGGCCCCGCGGGCACGCGCGGCATCGGCATTTGTGCGGACGGAATCTCGATCTGCGCGGGTGGCGTGCTCGGCTCGGAGTGCCTCGAGGACGTCCTGCCCGCGGACGAGTTCTGCAACGTTCGCGACGACGACTGCGATGGCATCGTCGACGATGGTGTGCTCCCGCGTTTCTACCGCGACGACGACGGCGACAGCTTCGGTCAGACGGCCGTCTTCGTCGACGATCAGTGCAGCCCGCCGCCGGGCTTCGCGGCCGGCGCGAACGACTGCGACGACACGAACCCCGCGCGTTTCCCCGGCGCCGCGGACATCTGCAACCTCATCGACGACGACTGCGACGGCACGGACGACGAGGGCGCGCCGCCGGTGACCTACTACCGCGACGCGGACGGCGACGGCTTCGGCGTGATGACGATGCAGCTGAGCGTCTGCGGAGCGCCGGCCGGCTACGTCGCGGCCGCGGGTGACTGCGACGACACGCGCCCGTTCGTCTCGCCGGTCGGTACCGAGGCGTGCGACGCGGCGGCGATGCCGCTCGACGAGGACTGCGACGGCGCGGCGAACGAGGGCTGCGCGTGCACGGATGGGGCGACGCGGGCCTGCGGCGGCGGTGCGCCGGTCCGCGGGGCGTGCCGCGCAGGCGTGCAGCGCTGCATCGCGGGCGCGTGGGCCGGGTGCAGCGGCAACATCGATCCGGGCACGCTCACCGAGACCTGCAACGGCCTCGACGACGACTGCGACGGGATGACTGACGAGACGCTCCTCGCCGCGAGCTGCTACCTCGACGCCGACAGCGATGGATTCGGCAGCGGCGCCGTGATCACGACGCTCTGCGCGGACCCTTCGCGCTCGGCCGTCGGGAGCTGCCCGAGCGGCTACACGAATGCGGGCGGCACCGCGGCGAACACCGATTGCAACGACGCGAACGGCGTGGTGCGCCCGGGCGGCACGGAGACGTGCAACGGCGTCGACGACGACTGTGACGGGACGATCGACGAGGGCGTCACGCGTACCTACTACCGTGACGCCGACGGCGACGGCTTCGGCGCGCTCGCGACGACGGCGACGGGCTGCACGGCGCCCACGGGCTTCGTGGCGGCCAGTGGCGATTGCGACGACGCGCGCGCGAGCAGCTCGCCCGTCGGCGTCGAGGTCTGCGACGCGACGATGCGCGACGAGGACTGCGACAGCACGGCGAACGAAGGCTGCGCCTGCATCGACGGATCGTCGCGCGCGTGCGGCGGCGGCTCGCCGATCCGCGGCGTCTGCCGCGCGGGCACGCAGCTCTGCATCGCGGGCGCGTGGGCTTCGTGCAGCGGCAACATCGATCCGGGCACGCTCACCGAGACGTGCAACGGCCTCGACGACGACTGCGACGGGATGACCGACGAGACGCTGCTCGCCGCGAGCTGCTACCTCGACGCCGACAGCGATGGATTTGGCAGCGGCACGGCGATCACGACGATCTGTCGCGACGCATCGCGCATGGCCGCCGGTTTCTGCCCGAGCGGCTACGCGAACGTCGCCGGTGACTGCAACGACTCGGACTCGTCGCGGACGCCGATGCGCGCCGAGCTGTGCAACGGCCTCGACGACGACTGCGATGGCATCGCCGACGATGGCTTTCTGTGCGTCTTCGGCACCGCGCGCGCGGGCATGGGCACCTTCGGAGCGTGCACGACGGCGGGCAGCGTCTCCGGCACGTACGTCTGCGGCCCGACCTGCACCAGCGAGACGTTCTCGCCGAGCCTGCCGACGGAGACGTGCAACGGCGCCGACGACGACTGCGATGGCATCTTGGATGATGGCTACGCTTGCGTGCGGAGCAGCACCGGCAACGCCTGCGTCACGGCCTGCGGCACACCCGGCACGTACGCCTGCACGGCCGCGTGCGGAGTGCCGTCGTCGTCGACCACGTGCGCCGCGGCCGTCGAGACGTGCAATGGCTGCGACGACGACCGCGACGGATCGCTCGACGAGGGCTTCGACGCGGACGGGATGGACCCGTGTTTTCAGGGGCAGACGCGTTCGTGCACGACGCCCTCCGGCGTCGCAGGCGCGACTCAGGTCTGTCGCGGCGATTGCCGTGGTTGGGACACCTGCCGCACGGCCGACGAGGGGCCCGCAAATCCTCCGACGTGCAACGCCGCCGACGACGACGGCGACGGCCTCGTCGACGAGGGCTTCGCGTGCGCGCAGAACAGCATCACCGCGTGTTCGCTCACCGCGACTGCGCCGGTCGTCTCGAACACCTATCCCATCGTTTGTGGAACGGTGACCAACGGTCGCCGCCGCTGCGACACCAACTGCGCGTATCTCGATTCCTCCTGCTGGACGGCGTCCGAAGTCTGCAACTACTGCGAGGACGACGGAGATCCGGTGACGACGACGGACGCGAGTATCGCGACCGCCATCGTGAGTGACTCGTTCGCCTGCAACGAACTCACGGTCTCCGGGGGCCCGGTCTCCGGGGGCCCGGTCTCCGGGGGCCCGACGTGCGGAAACTTCGGTACTCCAGTCAGTGACATTGGGGTTCGGCTGGTGAGCGCCGGCACGACGGTCGCACCGTTGTTCAGCCGGTCGGCGTGCGCTCTGGACCCGGAGCGCCACGCTGACGCAGTCGCGGCCCTACGTCGGTTGGGGACCGTTGACGTTCCTCGTGCAGGCTCAGGTTGCACGCGGCACCACGACGTATCCCGCAGATGGCTGGTCCGTCGTGCTGGCGCGGACGGGAACGGGCGACCGTGACACCGGCTACACGGGCAGCGTCGGCACGCCACGGTCCCGCCCCAATTCACTCTCCGTCGAGTGGCGTTTCTTCACCGGTGCTCTCGCGACCGAGGCGGATCAGGTGTCGGTGGTCGTCACGGACGCGAGTGGTGCTCGCACGACGCTAGGGACGGTTGTGCCTCCAACCGCGGTCCATCTGAACTCGACCACGTCGGGCAGCATCAATCAGACGCTGATCATCACCTACACCCCCGACGACCCGCGAACGCTCTACCGAGACGACCGCTTCGAGTTGCGCTTCAACACCACGGACCCGAGTCCTGTCGTGGCGTACGAGATGCCCACGTCGCTCGGGGGCGCCACCACGAGCACGCGCTGCGTCGGGACGTGTGCAACACCCGCTGCGTTTGGGAGGCATCTGGAGCCCGGCTATCCGTTCGAGCTTGGTGTCACGGCGGCGACGGGCGGGAGCAATGCATTCGTTCGCGTCACCACTGCGCTCGGAACGAGCGCCATTTCGGGAGTCATCCCGCTACGCGTCGACCGCGAGAACGTCTGCTTCTGACGCGCGCGGCCCGGCGTCGACGCGCGCGTGGCCTCGCTCCGACGCGCGTGCTAGGGGAGGCGCTTGCGGTTGGATGCGTGTCCCACCGGTGCGCTGCAGGGGGCGGCGCGCGGCAGTCGACGCGTGTTTCCCCCGATCGAGTTTCCCGCGATGACCACGTCCACATCTGCGCCGGCCGTCGTCTACGGCAAGTACCAGCTGCTCGAACTGCTCGCGCGCGGCGGCATGGCGGAGGTGTTCAAGGCGAAGTCGCACGGTGTCGAGGGTTTCGAAAAGATCCTCGTCATCAAGCGGATCCTCCCTGAACTCGGGGTGAACCCTCAGTTCATCGAGATGTTCATCAACGAGGCGAAGATCGCGGTCACGCTCTCGCACGCGAACATCGTCCAGGTCTTCGATCTCGGTCGCGCGGACGACGCCTACTTCATCGCGATGGAGTACGTCGCGGGCATGGACCTCGCGACGCTCCTGCGTCGCGGCCGTCGCCTCGGCAAGCCGCTCCCGCAGGAGCTCGCCGTCTACGTCGTGAGTGAGCTCGCGAAGGCGCTCGACTACGCACATCGCCGCCGCGACGCCGCGATGCGTCCGCTGCACATCGTGCACCGCGACGTCTCACCGCAAAACGTGCTCCTCTCCTGGGAGGGCGAGGTCAAGCTCACCGACTTCGGCATCGCCAAGGCCCGCACCACCGTCGGGGACGAGACCGAATCGGGCGTCCTCAAGGGCAAGTACGAATACATGTCGCCTGAGCAGGCGCATGGCAGCGAGGTCGACGGTCGCACCGGACATCTTCTCGGCGGGCATCGTGCTCTACGAGGCGCTCAGCGGCGTGAGTCCGTTCGTCGCGGACTCGCCGTACGACACCCTCCTGAGCGTGCGCGCGGGGCGCGTGCGTCCGCTCGAGGCGGTCGCGCCGGGCGTCCCCGAGGAGCTCGCTGCGATCGTGCGTCGGGCGATGTCGTACGCGCCGGAAGACCGCCACGCCAACGCCGGGCGCCTCTACGAAGACCTGATCCAGTTCCTTTACGCGAGCGGTCGTCGGGTCGGCGCGCACGACCTCAGCGAGCACCTCGCGGATTTGCGCGCGGCCGACGAGCGCCGCACGTCGCGGTCGGAGGGCGACCGGATCCTCGCGGCCTTCGAGCAAGCCGAGACGCAGGCGCCCGCCGCGACACCCGCGCAGAATCCGGCCGGGCGCGCGAGCGTCCGTCGGGCGCTGACCACGGGGCTCGGTCGGCAGCAGGGCAGCGGCACGCCGACACGCCCGGCCACCGAGCGCCGCGACGCCACCGTGCTCCTCGTCCATGCGCCGCCCGGAGACGTCTTCGCTCTCGACGCGGCGACCCGGATCATCGAGCGTTTCGGGGGGCTCTGCCTCGAGGCGGCTGCCGGTGGCGACACGCGGGGCCGAACGCTCGTCGCGCTCTTCGGCGTGCGCGACCCGGACGGTCGGGACACCGACATCGCCGCGCGCTGCGCGCTGCGTCTCGCGCGTGGGGTCGCCGGCGCCGCGCTCGAAGCCGGTCGGCCGAGCGGCACCCGCGTCGGGCTTGCTGCCGGTCGGATCCTCGTGACCGCGGAGGGGGACCCCGTGCGCGAGGACCGCTTCGAGGAGCTGGTCGGCACGGCGCGGTCGCTCGCCGAGAAGGGCGAACCGGGGAGGGTGCGCGTGAGCACCGCGAGCGAGCGGCTGCTGCGTGGCCGCTTCGCGCTCGACCCAGGTCGCGTGTCCGGCGACGACGCGTTCGTCCTCGTCGCGGAGCGCGGATTTGCAGAGATTTCTGGAAAATTCGTGGGCCGTCGCGACGAACTTCGTCGCATCGGCGAAGTGCTCGCGCTCGCGAACCGCGGGCGGTTGCGATTCCTGACGCTCACCGGCGAGGCTGGGTCGGGGAAATCGCGGCTGCTCCACGAAACGCTGCGACGCCTGAAACTCGGGCAGCACGACGTCGGCGTGCACCTCGCGACCTGCACACCGCACGGTCGTCAGGTCCCGCTCGCGGGCATCCAGGAGATGCTCCAAACGGTCCTCGGCGTCAACGAGCTCGACGCCCACGCCGTGCTGCGCGAGAAGATCGCGCGGCTTCGCGAGCTCGGTCTTTCGCCGGCGGAGTTGGAGGCGGTCGCCAGCCTGTTTGGCGTCGAGCAGGGCGAGCTTCGCGGCGGCGAGCGGCCGCTGCGCAAGGCCTTCGTGAAGATCGCCACCCGGCTCGCGGCCGACCGCCTGACCGTGTTCGCGTGGGACGCCGCCGAGTCGCTCGATGAAGAATCGCAGGCGCTGATCGACGCGGTGCTTCGTGTCGGCGCCGAGTCCCGCATCGCGCTCGTCCTCGCCCATCGTCCGGGGTTCGCCCACCCGTGGGGAGACCTCGCCGGCGCGCAGTCGCTCGCGCTCGGGGCGCTCAGCGACGACGACGTCGCACGCCTCGTCGGTACGCGGCTCGGCGCCGAAGAGGTGCCCTTCGAGTTGCTCCGAGACGTCTCCGCGAAGAGCGGCGGCAGCCCGCTTTACGTGGAGGAGTACCTCAAGGCGCTCCTCGACGCGGGGGCTGTCGAGGTGTCCGAGGGGCGCGTCGCGTACAAGCGCGACATCGCCGAAGTCGAGGTGCCGAAGTCCCTGCGCGGGCTGATGGCGGCGCGGGTCGCGCGCCTCGGGCCGGCGCAGCGCTACACGCTGCAGATCGCTGCGATCGTGGGTGCACGCTTCACGGCCGAGCTCGTCGCGCGCGTGGCCGACGAGCGCCTCGCGGACGTCGGCGGCGCGCTGCAACTCCTCGAGCGCCGGGGCATCGTTGGGCATCAGGGGGCGAGCGAGTACGCGTTCGTCCACGAGTTGATGCGCGACGTCCTGCAGGACAGCCTCACACTCGAAGCGCGTCGCACCCTCAGCGCGCACGTCGCCGCGTCCATCGAGGCGCTCCATCCGACGCGCCTCGACGAGATGGCGGAGCGACTCTCGGAGCACTGGCGGGATGCCGGCGACCGCGCGAAATCGGTCGACTACTTGGTCCGTGCCGCCGACCGCCTCGAGAAGGAGCACACGTTCGACGGCGCGATCGCCCACATCGCGCGGGCGATCCAACTTCTCTCGCAGATCGCGTCGCCCGACCGCGATCGCCTGCTCGCGCTCTACCGGCGCCTCGGGGATCTCGCCTTCCGCGGCCGCAAGCTCGACGAGGGCGCGCACCACATGGCCGCGGCGATCGAACTCGCCGAAGGGCTCGGCCGCGAGGCGTACATCGCGCGCTTTTGCGTCATGCGCGGCCGTCTGCTCGCGCACGCGATGCGCTTCGACGAGGGGCGGCGCTGGCTCGAGCGCGGGCGCGAGGTCGCGCGGCGCCTCGGAGAGCGCGACGTGCTCCGCGACGCGGCGCTCGCCGAGGCCGAGGCTGCCTCGAAGAACGGCGAGCAACACCTCGCGATCGCGGCCCTCGAGGAGGCTCTGGCGCTCTCCCGAGAGACCGAAGACGTGCTCGCGCAGCTGCGCTGCCTCATCCCGAAGGCGCTTGCCCACGCTGCGATGGGCGAGCAGGAGGCCGGCATGGCGGCTCTCGCCGAGGCGCGCCGCCTCGCCGGGGAGACGCCGGATCGCTTCCTCGAGTGCGAGCTGCTCAAGATGGAGTCGCTCGTCTGCTTCTACGCCCGTGACTTCGCCGCCACGATCGACAAGGCGCAGCGCGCGCTCGAACTCGCGAAGGAGTACGGCTTCGAGTACGAGACGGCCGTCAACGCCCACAACCTCGGCGAGGCGTACCTGCGGGTGGGCGACGCGAAGCGTGCGTTCGCGTCCCTGCATTTCTCGTTCGAGGTCGCGCGCGCCGCCGGTTTCGTGAAGCTGCAGATGAACAACTTGCTCGTACTCGGCTTCATCGACGCGCAGCGCTTCGGCTCCGAGGATGGACGGCAGCGCGTGCTCGAAGCCATCGACTACGCGCAGGCCAACGCCTACGTCTGGGACCAGCTGCAGGGCAAGTACATGCTGGCGATCATCGATCAGCAGGGGCAGCGCCCCGAAGATGCCCGCCGCTGGCTGTCGGAGGTGTTGCGGACGGCCGCGGAAAACGGCCACGTGCGCTACGTGCAGGACGCCCAGCAGGCCCTCGCGGCGCTCGATCGTGGTGAGCCCATCCCGCTCGCGGGCTGAGTGTCGCGGCAGCACCGCGCGACGTCGGGTGTGCGGCGGACGGGCGACCGCGCGAGGGGCCGCACGCGCGCACCAACAGTTGCAGGCTGCGGCGCCGCGACCCCGTGAGGCGAGTGCGGGGCGTCGCGACGATACGCAACCGCGACATGGCGGCTATGCCGACGAAGGCTCCGACGCGTCAGCGCATCGACGCGGCTGCGAGCCGGACGCCGCGAGCGGCGAAGGCGCTCACTCCGCGGCGGCAGGCACGTCGGCTGCGGCCGGCGCATCGGCCTCGGGCGCCTCGGGCTCGGCCGGCGCCTCGGGCTCGGCCGGCGCCTCGGCCGGTGCTGCGGGCGCGGCCGGCGGAGCAGCGGCGCCGGCGTCCGCGTTCTCCGTCGACATCCCGGCAGCCGCGGGCGCCTTCGTCGGGGCGTTGCTGACGTCGCGGGCGGCCTCGCGCTCGCGCGCGACCCGGGCGGCCTCCTCGAGGCTCTTGTCGCTCGATGACGACATGAACGCGAGGACGCCCGAGAGGAGCATGAACAGCACCGCGCTCACCCAGGTCAGCCGGGTGAGGAAGTTGCCCGCGCCCGCGCCGCCGAAGACCGTCTGGCTGCCGCCGCTGCCGCCGAAGGCTGCGCCCATGCCGCCTCCCTTGCCCGCCTGCAGCAGCACGACGAGGATGAGGAACACGCAGACGATGACGTAGATGACGGAGACGAAGGCGAACATGAGGGACCTGCTGAAGGCGGGGGCTTGGGGGGGGCAGTCTACCGCGCGGCGGCGACGATCGCCACGAACGACTTCACTTCGAGCGCGGCGCCTCCGACGAGCGCGCCGTCGACGTCGGGTTCGGCGAGCAGCGCGGCCGCGTTGTCGGGCTTGACGCTGCCGCCGTAGAGGATGCGGATGCGCGACGCGCCCTCGGCGCCCGCGAGTTCGACGAGCAACGCGCGGACCGCCGCGTGCACGTGTTGCGCGTCTGCCGGCGTCGCGGTGCGTCCGGTGCCGATTGCCCAGAGCGGCTCGTACGCGATCACGCCGCGCTCGAGGACGCCCGGGTCGAGTCCGAGAAACGCCTCGCGCACCTCGCGCAGGACCACGGAGATCGTCTCCCCGCGGTCGCGCTCGAGCAGCGTCTCGCCGACGCAGACGATCGGGCGGACCCCATGCGCGATCAGGGATGCGACCTTCTTGCGGACGTCCTCGTCACGCTCGCCGAAGAGGTGTCGCCGCTCCGAGTGCCCGACGATGCAATACGCGCAGCCCACGTGATGCAGCTGCGCCGCGCTCACCTCACCCGTGTACGCACCGTGGGTCTCCCAGTGCACGTCCTGCGCGGCGAGCCCGATCCCGGCGTCGTACGTGACCCCGTGCGTGGCATGCAGCGCGAGGAAGGAGGGAGCGATGACGACCTCTGCCGCGTGGTCTCTGGCGCCGGCTTCGCGCAGCGCGTGCGCGAACGCGACGGACTCCGCGACCGTCTTGTGCATCTTCCAATTGCCGATGACGAGCGGACGCCGCCCGCCGTGGCCGACGGCGCCGAGCTCGGTCTGTCCAGCCGCTGCGCCCGCGCTCATGCGCGCAGTGCTTCCACGCCCGGGAGCTTGCGCCCCTCGAGGAGTTCGAGGGATGCGCCGCCCCCCGTCGACACGTGGCCGAAGCGGTCGGCGAGGCCGGCCGCTTGGACCGCCGCCACGCTGTCGCCGCCCCCGACCACGCTGAACGCGCCGGAGTCGACGATGGCCTGCGCGACCCCGCGCGTCCCCGACGCGAAGGGGGCCTTCTCGAAGAGGCCCATCGGCCCGTTCCAGAGCACCGTTTGCGCGCGCTTGAGCTTCTCTCGGAAGGCCGCCACGGTGCGCGGCCCGATGTCGAGCGCCATCGTGTCCGCAGGGATCGCGTCGCTGCCGACGACGCTGCCGCTCGCCGCGTCGAGCGATCCCGCGACGACGACGTCCTCCGGCAACAGCAGCGCGACCCCGCGTTCACGGGCCTTCAGCACCACGGAACGCGCGAGCGGGAGTTTGTCTTCCTCGATCTTGCTGCGCCCGACGCCAAGGCCCTGCGCCGCGAGGAAGGTGTTGGCCATCGCGCCGCCGACGAGGATCGCGGAGACCTTGCCGAGCATCTGCTCGAAGACGCCCATCTTGTCCGAGACTTTCGCCCCGCCGAGCACGAGCACGTAGGGCTTCTCGACGTCGCCGAGGAGCTGACCGAGCGACGCGACCTCGCGCTCCATGAGCAGGCCCGCGCCGCGCTCGGTGACGAGGCGCGGCAGCGCGTGGACCGAGGCGTGCGCGCGGTGCGCGGCCCCGAACGCGTCGTTCACGTAGACGTCGCAGAGCTTCGCGAGTTCACGCGCGAAGGCCTCGTCGTCGGCCTCCTCTTCGGCGTGAAAGCGAAGGTTCTCGAGCATCGCGACCTGACCGTCGCGGAGGTCCTGGACGACCTTGCGCGGGCCGTCGCCGATGCAGTCGTCAGCGAGGACGACGTCGAGGCCGAGGAGCCCCGCGAGCGCGCTGCCCGCGGGTTCGAGCGAGAGTTTTGCGTCGCGGCCGCTCTTCGGACGCCCGAGGTGCGACGCGAGCACGACGCGCGCGCCCTGATCGAGCGCGTACTGGATGGTCGGGAGCGCGGCCCGGATCCGCGTGTCGTCGGTGACCGTCCGACCGCTCAGCGGGACATTGAAGTCGACGCGGATGAACACGCGTCGACCGGCGAGCTCGAGGTCACGGATGGAGCGGATCCCGTCGGCGAGCGCCATGACGCGTCAGCCCTTCGATGCAAGAAGGGAGGAGAGGTCGACCATCCGGCGGGAGAAGCCCCACTCGTTGTCGTACCAAGCCTGCACCTCGACGAGATCGCCGCCGATGACGGACGTTTGCGCCGCATCGACGATCGACGAGCGGCCGTCGCCGATGAAGTCCGAGGAGACGAGCTCGCGTGTCTCGAACCCGAGGATGCCCGCGAGCGGTCCGGCGGCGTACTCGGCGAGCGCTGCGTTCACCTCGTCGCGGGTCGTCGCCCTCGCGACGTGCGCGGTAAGGCAGGTGAGCGAGACATCCGGCGTCGGCACGCGGATCGAGGTGCCGTCGAGCTTGCCCTTCAGCTCGGGAAGCACGAGGCCAATGGCCTTCGCGGCGCCGGTCGTCGAGGGGATCATCGAGAGCGCTGCGGCGCGCGCGCGGCGCAGGTCCTTGTGAGGCAGATCGAGGATGCGCTGGTCGTTCGTGTACGAGTGCACCGTGACCATGTGGCCCTTCAGGAGGCCGAAACGCTCGTGGATGACCTTGGCGACGGGCGCGAGGCAGTTCGTCGTGCACGACGCGTTCGAGACGATGAAGTGCTTCGTCGGATCGTAGGTGTCGGTGTTGATCCCGACGCAGAACGTGCCGTCGATGTCCTTCTCGCCGGGCGCGCTGATGATCACGCGCTTCGCGCCGGCCGCGAGGTGTTTGCCTGCGCCCGCGCGGTCGCGGAAGAGGCCCGTGCACTCGAGGACGATGTCGACGCCGAGCGCCTTCCACGGGAGCTCCGCCGGGTCCTTCTTGGCGAAGACCGGGACGCTGCGGCCGCCGATGCGCAGGCCGTGCTCGTCGGAGGCCACCTCGTGCCCGAACGTCCGGTGCACCGAGTCGAACTGGAGCAGATGTGCGAGGACGTCCGGGCTCGTCAGGTCGTTGATGGCGACGAGCTCGAGGTCGTGGTTCGTCTGCGAGAAGAGGATACGGGCGACGCAGCGGCCGATGCGGCCGAACCCGTTGATCGCGATCTTCGTGGTCATCCCGGCTCCGAAAGGGTCGTGTGAGAGGTGCCCGCACGAGCGCCGACCCGGGCGCGAGGGCGGCGCACTCTACCGACGCCGCCCGGAGCGGTCAAGCATGGAAACCCTTGTTTCGTCGGGGGATCCGGCCTGTGCGGCGCAAGCAAGACGGGCCCGCACGGCTCCGCGCGACGTGGCCCGTCATGGGGCCGCGCGGACTGCGGTCCCGGAGACGGGGTCAGGGGTTGACGGCGGTCGATGCGCCCGCCGAGTCCTGCTTCATCTCGCTGGTGACGAGATCGAGCAGCTCGGTCGTGAACGCGACCATGTCCGTGCGGGCGTAGCCGCTCGACTTGAGCTCCCGGTACACCGACTTCGCGAGGATCTTGAGGGCGCGCTGCTGAGCGGAGCTCGGGGTCGTCATGATGTTCCGCAGGAGCACCTCGCGTGCCAGTCGCCGCAGCCACCAGGCAACGTGCTTGCAAGAGCCTGAAATAAAACAGTTTTTTCAGAAATCTGACGGGCGCCGCGGCGTGGGTGCGTACCCTCCTACGCACCCAGAACCGCGCGGGGTGCGTAGGCGGCTATGCAGGGAGGCCGCTCAGCGGGAGCGCTGGGCTGCCGGCGACGGCGTCGCGGGCGCGGGTACCGCAGGCGCGGACGGTGTGGCTTCGGGGGACGCGGGCGTGGTGGGCGCCGCCGCGGGCGCGACCGACGGAACCACGCGCGCCTCGACGAAGAGCCGCATGTTGCGGAGGCCTTGCGCGTAGTTGAGCTCGCCGTCGTGGGCGCGCGCGAGGAAGTAGTAGATCTCTGGGTGCGCGGCGACGTAGTCCTCGTCCTCGCGGACGAGCTCTTCGAGCACGTCGATGGCGGCGCGGTGCTGCGCTGCGACGCCCGCGGCGCCCTTGTAGAGCAGGTATCCGTAGAGGAAGCGCATGCCCGGTCCGCTGTGCAGGCGCAGCGGCGCGGGGATCTCCTCCATCGCCGCGAGCGCGGCGGCCCAGGCGCTGCGATCGACCGACGATTTCACCGCGTCGAAGCCCGTCGTGAGGCGCTCGGCGGTGCGTCGGTCCATCTGAGGTCCGGGGACCGGCGGCTCGATCTGCACGCGCGGCTCGCGCTCGTCGCTCATGAGCAGCGCGAGCGTCTCGAGTGCGACCGCGGTCTCCCGGACGCGGCCCGCGCGCTGCGAGCGGTCGATGAAGAGGGCGGCCTCGGCCTTGCGGCCGCTCATCACGAGCGACATCGCTTGCTCTGCGTAGTGCCGCGCGGCCTGGTCGCCGCGACCGAAGCCGCGCACGGCATCGACGAGGTGACCGTACGGCCATTGCTCCGAGTAGATGTTGCCGAGGTAGCCCTCGTAGCGCTGGAAGCCGATGAGATCGTCCGGCGCCGCGAACTCGATGCGGGCGTTGTCGTCGGTGTTGAGAACGGCAGGGACGAGGCGGCAATCGGGCTCGGCACACACCTCGTCGGGGCCGTTCGAGGTCATCACGTCCGAGACCCACGCCGCGCCCTCGCGCTGCTGCCGGATGCGCGTGTAGCGCATCACCTCGTCGCGCGAGGCGAGGATGACGCGCGAGAAGATGTCGTAGGGCGACGAGATGCGCGCCTCCTCGAGCATGGCGGCCGCGCCGGGCAGGTCGTACGCGCGGCGCACCCGCGTGAGGTCGAGCGGCAGCGGCGAGTCCGAGCCGAGCACGACCGTGTCGCTCGAGAGGTTCTCCGCGGCGAACACCACGACGTAGCGGAACTGCGAGGCGAAGGTCCGGTAGATGGTCTTGATGTTCTCGGGGCTGAGCTCGTAGAGCTGCACCCATTGGCAGTAGATGCCGTCGGGCTTGAGCGCGCGCTTCGCGATGCGGAAGTGGTCGGTGGTGAAGAGGTCCGAGACGCCCGTGATCCAGGGGTTCGAGGGCTCGGACATGATCACGTCGTACCTCCGCGCGGTGCTCGCGAGGTAGTTGCGACCGTCGTCGTTGACGACGCGCAGGCGGTCCATCTGTACGTACGGAAACTCCGAGAGCGGATATTCGAGGTGGTTGACGTCGGCGAACCACTTCGAGGCCTCAGGGATCGAGCGCTCGAGCTCGACGACGTCGACGCTCTTCACCGGGAAGCGAAGCGCCGAACCCACGGTGACGCCGGATCCGAAGCCGATGACGGCGACGTCGAGGTCGCGTGGGCCCTTCGCGTGCATCAGCAGCGGGTACGCGCCGACCATGATCTGCGTCGGCATGTCGTCGCCGTTGCTGGCGTCGACCTTGCCGTTGTTCTTCATCGCGAGGTGGCGGCCCCAGCGCTCGACGGTGACGGTCGTCGAGAGGCCGTCACGGAAGTAGACGATGTCCGGCTGACCCCAGCGCTCCGGGTCGAGCACGTCGGCCGCGAGCGAGACGCGGAAGACGCCGAGCGTCATCTTCGACTGGTCCCAGCGGATCGACCAGCGCGACGACGGGTTCGCGGTGACGAGCCAGCCGAGGGCGAGCAGCGCGGGGATGAGCGGGGCGAGGACGTACACGACGCCCGCCTGCCAGGCGGGGAGGTCGCGGCCCTTCTTCGCGCCTGTGCCCGTCGCGGTGGCGGGGGCTGCGTCGTCAGCGCCCGCGTCGCCTGCAGCCGCGGCCTTCGCGGAGGTCTCGGGGACGTCCGCGGCGGTCGCGAGCAGCATCATCAGCGCGAGCACGAGGTTCAGCGCGACGCCGAGGTGGAGCGTGCTCTCGGCCCCGATGAGGGCGAAGAGCACGAAGCCGGGGAGCCACGCGCCGAGGATCGAGCCGATCGTGTTGGACGTGTAGACGACCGCGACGTCTGCGCCGACGCTGCGCCCGCCGCTCGACCAGATGCGCAGCGTGAGCGGGAACATCGCGCCCATCCCGAACGTCGCGGGGAGCGTGCAGAGCCCGGCGGTCAGGAACATGAAGAAGCGGACGAGGCCGACGTTGTCGGCGAGGTGCTCGCCGAGCGGGGCGACGAGACTCGCGAAGGTGAGGGGGATCTCGTCGGCCCAGAGGTAGTTCACGAAGGTCGCCGCCGCGATGAGCAGCTGGATCAGCGCGACGAGCAGCACGAAGGTGCGGCGGAGCGCGAGCGACACGGCGAGGTAGGCGCAGAAGACGCCGGTGACGCTCGCGACGATCCCCGAGAGATGCCCCGCGTAGTGGAGGTGCGCGAGCGCGCTCAGCAGCGGCACCGCGATGAGCGCGAGACCCCACACGGTGGTCTCACCGTCGCTCGGGGCGCCGCCGAGAGCGCGGCTCTTTTGGGCGCGTGCGCGGGCGAGGGCCGCGATGAGGGTGAGCACCGCCCACGTGGCGGCGACGGCCACGACGTACGCGTCGAACGACGCGCCGACGCCCAGGGGCGCGTTCGCGAGCAGGCAGAGCGCGCCCGAGACGAGGCCGACCGAGAGCAGCGGGCGCCGCGACGTCCCGAGCAGCCCGGAGATCATCGCGCTGCCGCCCGCGATGCCGATGAGGAACGTCATCAGGACGATCGTGAACGTGTAGATCGAGGAGCCGATCGTCTGCGCGAGCGCGCGTGTCCAGACGACCTCGTAGCAGAGGGCGGCGGCGCCCGAGACGCCGAACGCGACGAGCGCGAGCTTGCGGGCGATCGGGGAAATGGGCTCGTCGATGCGCGCGGCCTCGACGGTAGAGGGGGACTTCGCGGCGGGGGCCGCAGGGCGCACGACGGCTGTGCGTCCCGGGAAGATGCTGATGTGCTCCCCCGGCGCGAGCGCGCTCCCGAGGAGCGGCTTGTGCAGGGCGAAGATCCCCGCGGCGAGGGCGAAGTTGAGGCCCGCGGCGGTGAGGTTCGTCGCGGAGAGCCCGATCCCGGGCAGCAACACGAAGCCCGAGAGGAACGTCCCGGCGACCGCGCCGAACGTGTTGACCGCGTAGAGCACGCCGACCCGCGAGCTGGTCGCGCCGGCGCGCTGCTCTGCCTCGACGAAGTGCTGCGACAGCAGCGGAAGCGTCGAGCCCATCAAGGTCGTTGGCACGATCAGCAACGGGACGACGGCCACGAAGCGCCCGATCGCGAACGCCGCCGAGCCGTCGCCGAACGCGTTGCGCATGGCGCCATTCAATTGGCCGAGCCAGCCGTCGGGCGCGACGAGCCACGGGATCGCGACAGCGCAGAGGGCGACGAGAAGTTCAGCCGCCGCGTAGGTCATCAGCGGATGCTTGATCCGCGCCGAGACCTTGCCGAACAACCACGCGCCGAGCCCGAGCCCGGCCATGAACACGCTGAGCACGGTGCTCATCGCGATGGTGGTCGAGCCGAAGACGTGGTGCAGGTAGCGGGTCCAGATCGACTGGAAGATCAGGCTGCTCGCGCCGGACAGGAAGAAGGCGATGAACGGAGCGAATCGCACGGGGCGCCTCGGGGAAATGGGCGCGCGGGCGCCGTAGCGGCGCGCAGTGTAGCGGGGATCCACGGCGACGCAGCAGGTGCGGCGGGACGCGCTCAGCGGCGTCGCGGGGAGCGGACGGGCGCGGGCGGCGCGGTGGGCGGCGCGGTCGGGGTCGCGGCTGGCGGGCGCTCGGGCGGGGGCGGGCACTCGGCGAGGGCGCTTCGCACCGGGGAGTCGGCGGGGCAGCGCGGGGCACCTCCGCGCACGGGATCCGTCCCCCCGGCGAGCACGACGAGCGCGGCTGCGAGCGCACGCGAGGCTTCGGCACGTCCGCTGCCGACATCGACGCCCCGCGCGGCGAGATCGAGGAGGCGGCGATGGCTCGCGAGCGCCTCCGCCCACGCGCCGCGTCGGCCGGCCTGCGCGGCGTGCGCGGCGAGGGCGTCAGGGTCGTCGGGGGCGCGCGCGAGGCGCTCCCGCAGCGCGACCGTGACGCCGTCGGCGTCCCCGAACGCGTCGAGCACCTCGGCCTGCACTGCCCAGAGCGCAGCGTCGTCGGGGCGCCGCTCGAGCCCGGCGCGCACGGTGTCCGCGGCGTCGCGCAGCGCGCCGCGTGCGAGGTAGAGACGCGCGAGGCTCTCGAACGCACGCGCGTCGCCCGGGTCGATGGCGAGGGCCTCACGCAGATAGCCGATGGCACTGCCGGGATCGCCGCTGCGCGCCCAGGACTCCCCGAGCAGGCGCAGACGTCGCGCGCGGTCGCTGCGGCCGGCGGGATCGGCCGCCTGCGCGTGGACACGGGCGGGGCCGAGGAGATGTGCGAGCGCGCCGCCCGCAGCGTTCCGGGGTGGCGAGTCGTTCAGTCGCGACGGGCCACCGGACGACGCGGAGGCCGCAGCGGCGAGGCCGAGGACGTACACGGCGACGCGCAACGCGTGGTGCGGTGCGGTGCGAGGCGTGCGGCGGTGGCGTGAGGCGCTCAGCAGACGTGGGAGCCTAGCAGCGGGCGAACGCCCCAGGCCTGCGCGCGTAGTGGCCGAGAGGGCGGGGTCAGCCGGGTGTCGAGGCCGAGCCCCCGATGCGGGCCTTGGCGGGGTGCACGCCGCCGCGGTGCGCGCCGCGGGGGCAGCGGAGTCTATTGCTGGCTTTGCAATGTCTGACGGACGGCGCCGGTCGCCTTGTCGACCAGCTTGCTCGCGAGCTCGAGCTCCTGCGTGTAACGGTAGACGCCGGCCTGGATCGCGATGAGCTGCTCGTTCGTGAAGGTCGCTCCCCGCTGCGCGGCCCGGACGACCCCCTGAACCAGTTGCTCGCCCCGCGCGATGGACGCGACCGCGCCCCGGATCGCGAGCTCGCCGATGGCAGGGGCCTCGGACTCGCGGGGGGCGTTCTCGTGCGACTGCCGCACCGATCGGAGCGCGTCCGCGAAGCGTGAGGGGTCGGGCCGTCGGGCCGACCCGGAAGCGGAAAGCGCCGCGGGCGCGGATGGACTGGAACCGGCAAGCGGACGCGAGATCGGGTCGGACACGGAGCACCTCAGGGCAGGGGATTGGGGCCGCGTCGGTGCTCGTCCGTGAGGCGGAGGGGTTGCGCGTCGCGTCACACGGGGCGCGCGAGGACCGCCCGGGCGTCGCCGCGCAATCCTGATCGGGGCGACATACAGAGGGGCGTGACCCTGATTCCCGCGTCAGGGATGTCGGGGGCGCCCTGCAGGTGCCGATGTGTCGCGGTTTCCCGTTCGCGACGCCCGTGGAGGTCGCCGGTCGGCGCGGGTGAACGGGCGCAGCGTCCGGGGCGCGACGCGGGCGCAGCAGATTGTCAGGGGTCGACGAGCGCGCGACGCATCAGGTCGAGCGCCTTCGTGTGGAGGCGGCTCGCCCAACTCTTCGAGATGCCCAGCTCCGCGGCGACCTCGTCGAACTGCCGCCCCTCGAAGTAGAAACCCTGCACGAGCGCGCGTTCGCGTTCGGGCAGCGTCGCCATCGCCGCTGCGACGCGGGCGCGGGTTTCCGCGGAGAAGAGCTCGTCCTCGGGGGTGTCGGGCTGGTCCTCCTCGCCTTGTCCGACGGCGGACATGAGGAAGGTCGCCGTGACGCGCGCGAGCGAGTTCTCGAGGGCCTGAGCCGTGGCCTCGAGATCGGCGCGGGCCTCGGGGGAGGTGGCCCGCGCCTCGCCGAGCGGCTCGAGCACGGCGTCCATCGCCTCCGCCTCGCGGAGCTTGCGGTGGATGCGCGGCGGCATGTAGGCCATGCGCCGCACGCCATCGACGACCGCGCCGCGGATGCGGTAGTAGGCGAACGTGCTGAGTTGCACGCCGCGCGACGGGTCGAAGCGCTGCACAGCTTCGATGAGGCCTTGGTTGCCGAAGGCGACGAGGTCCTCCAGCTCGCAACGCAGATCGAGTTGCGCTCGCACCTTCGAGGCGATCGTGCGGACGAGCCCTTGGTACTCGGCAACGAGCGTTGCGTTCGCGTCACCCATCCTGACCGAGCGGCTTACACGGCCCGGGGCGCGGGCGTCAAGCCTTTCGCGGGCCGCGAGGCTCGGGTACAAGGGCGTCGTGTCGACTCCCGGACCACGCAGCCCGCGTCCGACGCTCGCGACGCCCGCGCGCGGGCGGTCTGGCCCATTCGGTGCGCTGCTTGCGGCGGCAGCACGGGATCCTGCCGCGGCGCGCGGGCTCGCGCTCGCTTACGGTTCGCTCGACGTCGTCGGGCGCGGGCGCATCGTCGAGGCCGTGGTCGCGGACGCGCGCGCCGAGGGGATCTCGGCGTCGGTCGTGCTCGCGCCGCTCCTCGCCGTCGAGGACGATGCCGAGAACGCGCGGGCCATCGCCGCGGCCATCGACGCCGAGGGGGGGCTCGGGCTCGAGTCGACCGTGGGCGCACGCGCGCTCGTCGCCGGCGATGAACTCCGCGGTGGCGTGCTCCTCGTGCGGCCGCTGCACGGCACGTTCGTCGAGGTGCTCGGTCTCGCGTGGCGGCGCGGCGACGGTCTCACCCACGCCGTGTTCGAGCCGCTCGTCGACGACTCTGCGGCGTCGGCGAACCTCTCGCGCCTGCCCGTCGACCTGCGCTTCGAAGAGATGCCGATGCGCTACGCCATCGACCTGCTCGCCCCCGTGTTGTGGACGCACCGCCGCGGGAACGGCGCGCTGCCGCCCGGCGTGGAGCGCTTCGCCGATCTCTTCGCGATCGCCTCGCCGCTCGAGTGAGCGCCGCGTGGTTCGCGGCGACCCGCGCGGGGGGAGCGGGGATCAGCCGTCGTCGTCCGTCTCGGTCGCCGGCGTCGTCGGTGTGGCCGGGATGAACGACACGCGGCTCACGCGGCGGCGTCGCACGTCCTCGACGACGGCGTCCCAACCACCGAGGTGCACGCGGTCGCCGGGGTGCGCGAGGCGCCCGAGCGCCGCGACGAGGTAGCCGCCGACCGTCTCGCCGCTCTCGGCGCCGTCGCGCGACGGGAGTTCCAACCCCTCGTTCACGAGTTCGTCAACGGGGAGCGAGCCATCGACCACGAGCGAGCCGTTCGCGAGGCGCGTCACCCGCGGCGCTTCGAAATCGTGCTCGTCCTGCAGCTCACCGACGATCTCCTCGACGACGTCCTCGAGCGTCACGAGGCCGCTCGTGCCGCCGTATTCGTCGACCACGATCGCGATGGGGATCTTCGAGCGCTGAAACTGCCCGAGCACCTCGCCCACCGTCAGGGATTCCGGGCAGAAGAGCACGTCGCGCTTGAGTCCGCGCAGCCCGTCGCGTGGCGGGGTGCGCGCCATGAGCACGTCCTTCACGTAGACGTAGCCGAGCACCTTGTCCGGGTCGCCGTGTTCGGCGATCGGGTAGCGGCTGAAGCCGTGCCGTCGCACTTGTGCGAGGACCGATTGGAAGTCGTCGTCGAGCGAGAGGGTCGCCATGTCGACGCGTGGCACCATCACGGCGCGCAGGGGGCGGTCGGTGCCGCGCAGTACGCGCTCGAGGAGCTCGCGCTTCTTCTCGCCTTCCTCGCCCAGCGATGCGCGCACCACGAGGCGCAACTCCTCGAGCGAGAGTTTGCCCTCGGCGTGCTCCGTGGGTGGGAGGCCCGCGAGGCGCAGCGCGAAGTTGGAGATGGAATTGAGGATGATCAGCGCGGGGAAGATCAGCCAGTAAAAGCCGACCATCCACGCGGCGGTGTGGCGCGCGACGGTCTCGGGCTGCTGGATGGCGAACGATTTCGGGATCAATTCGCCGACGACGATGTGCAGCGTCGTGATCACCGCGAACGCGAGCGCCAGGCCCACGCCGTGCACGACGGCCTCCGTCGCGCCGAGCGCGCGCAACGCGGGCTCGATGAAGTGCGCGAGCGCAGGCTCACCGAGCCAACCGAGCCCGAGCGAGGCGAGCGTGATGCCGATCTGGGTCGCGGTGAGGTAGGCGTCGAGGCGCCGCGTGACCTCGAGGGCGCGTCGCGCGCGCTTGTCGCCGGCGCGCGCCATGGCGTCCAGCGAGGTCGGGCGGACCTTGGCGAGCGCGAACTCCGCCGCGACGAAGAAGGCGTTCGCCGCGACGCAGAGGAGCGCGAGGAGGAGCGGAATCACGGCGGCCGCGCGGAGGTCGCCGGCTCAGACCTTGTGCGGCGGGAGCATCGTCCGGGCGGCTGCCGACGCGCTCGGTGCCGAGACGGACGTTGAGGTGGAGAGCATGTCGCTCTCGCCGTCGAGGGCCGCGAGGGCCGCGGTGGTCCGCTCCAGACCCGCCGCGAGCGCGGCCTCGCGAACGAACGTCTGCGTGATGCGCACGAGGCGGAGGCTGACCGTCTTGCCGAGGTCGATCTCGCGCTCGACGAAGGATTCGAAAGAGCCGTAGCCCTTGACCTCGTAGAGCTTCTTCTCTTGGATGTCGGCGAGGATCCGACCGACCTCGAAGAAGGACTTGTTGAGCGAGCGCTTCAACCCCTTGATCTGGCTGGTCGCGGAAGAGAGCGCGCCGAACTTGAGCTTCAGCTCCTCCGCGCCGACTGGGCTCCGCGCCGGGGTGCGCGACGGCGTGGCGACGATCTGCCCCGGTGTCCCGCGGACGGGTGCGGTTTTCCCCGGCGCGGCCTCCGCGGCACGGGGCGCGGCTGGCGTTGCGGACTTCTCGGCGGGCTTGGACGACGCGGGGGGGGAGGGCTTCGCCGCGGACGACGCCTTGCCCTGCGGCTTGGCGGTTGCCGGCTTCCCGACAGGCGCTGCCGCCGGAGTCGGCTTCGCGTCCGGGGCTGGCTTCCCCGTCGCGGGTTTGGCGATCGTGGACTTCGTTGCGGCGGGCTTCTCCGCGGTGGTCTTCGCGCCGAAGGGCTTGGACGGCTTGTCAACAGACGTCGCAGTCGCCGCCTTCGCGGAGGTCGCAGACTTCCCTGCGGACTTGCCGAGGTCGAGGGTCGCGGTGGCCTTGGCGGCCGGCTTCGCGGGAGAACCGTTCTTGGGGGAGGCTTTCGGGGACAATTTATGGGCCGTCTTCTGGGCCGCCGAGGGCGCGGACTGGGTCGCCGACGTCGGCGGCGCGGGCGACCGCGCCGCCTGGCTTGCGGGATGTTTGTGCTTGCTGGTGGCCACTTGCCTCCCACGTCATTCCGGGGCCGTCCCGGAAGCAGGCAGCGCATACCACTCTTGACACGGAGTGTAAAGCGTGGCGCGCCATCCACCCCGAGCAGGGCTCACTCCATCTCGAGCCCGTCGTCGTCCCCGAGCTCGTCGTACTCGAAGCGCGGGGCCTCGAGGGTCTCGCCGTTCGGGCCGTCGCGGCGTACGACGAAGGTCCGCCGGCCAATCACGTCGTCGTCGTGTCGGACGACGACCGTGATGACGTTCGCGCCGCCGTGGAGCGGGACGCGCGCGTCGAACGCGATCTCGCGGGGGTTCGCCGCGCCTTCATGGGAGAGGAAGAAGACCTTCCGCGAGCCGACGAACACGTACATGTCCCGGATGCGCGCGGGGTGCGACGCGCCGCCGCGCAGCGAGAGTTCGGTCGCGCGGGTCACGAGCTGGCTTCCGTGATCGACGCGCACCGTCGGGGGCGTGTGCTCGTAGTCTTCGATGAAACGGCCGCCGCTCCCGGCGTCGACGAGGTCCGCGCTGGCAACCCACGCGGGGCGCCCGCCGCCGAGATCGACGCGGGTGAAGGCCCCGAGCACGGCCTGCGCGCCGAGCTCGAGCGCTCCGCCTCGGACGGCTCCGAGGAGGGAGGCGTCGGTGGCCGGCGTTGCCCGGAGCGGGGCGCCGTCGCGCACGCGGACACGACCTGGGCGTGGCTGGGGGCCTTGCGCCGCCGCGGGCGCCGCCGCGATGGGGACAAGGACCTTCTCCGAGACGCCCTCGCGGAGCGCGACGTCCGCGAGGCTGACCTCGACCTTGGCTTCGTCCGCCTCGAAGTCTGGCAGGACCTCGAAGGTGAAGGCCACGTCGTGCGTCGCGCCGGGCGCGAGCGCGGGGAGGGTGAAGCGCCCGTCGCGGAGGAGGATCCCCGCGCCGCTCAGGTTCCCGAGGTTCGCTTGTCCTTCGACGCTCGGTCCCTGACCGACGTTCTTGACGTGCAAGTACATCGTCATGGACTCGCCGCGTTGCACGCGCCCATCGCCGTTTCCGCGCAGGTTGTCGGCGATCTGGAGACCGTAGGCGAAGAGCGGCCGCGGGAGTGCGCGTACGGTCGTGCGCACCTCGGCGGGGACCGGGGCGTGCTCGTGGGCCTCTGCGAATTCGACGCGGATCGCGTCGGCGCGATCCGGGATGTCGAACGGGAGGCGACACTGACGCCGGTCGTCCTTGGTCTCACAGATGCCGAGCGTCGTCGACCACTCGCGCGACTGGCCGGGGGCGAGCTTGCCGAACACGAGTTCGCGCTCGGCGAAGAGGCGGTTGTCGCTCTTGGTCGTCGCGCGGAGCTGATAGAGCGGCGCCTGTCCGCGGTTGGTCACGCGGACGCGCAACTCGAAGGGCTGGCCGGCGGTGCCGACGTTGTCCGGGGTGCTCGTCGACACGACGACCTCGATGGGGGACGCGCCCTGGTCGGGGCCGGTGGACCAGTCGACGCTGAGGCGCTGGAGCTCGGCGATGGCTTTGTCGAGCTCGGCCTGCCGCGCGCGGGCGAGCACCGCCTCCGCGTCGGCGAGCAGCTCCGGGCGGCTCGGCCGACGCGCCTGCGCGAGCAGATCGCGGGAGAAGCGCGTGAGGAACTCGCCCTCGCGCAGGTTCTCCTCGGCGTCGTCCGGGCCTGCCTCGCGGAGCTGCTCGCGCTGCTCCTTCGGCAGGTAGTAGCGGAGCACGACCGCGCTTCGCTGCGCCGCCGCGCGCTGCGAGGACTCATTCGTGAGGTGCGAGCGGAGATCGGACTCGCGCAGGTAGCCCTGATCGACGGTGAGGTCCATGTCCTCCGCGTCGACCGTCATCGGGTCGATCGCGATGTCGGGCGTGATGCCGACGCCCTGGATCGAGACGTCGCCGGGCGTCAGATACTGCGCGATCGTGAGCTTCAGCGCGGCGCCGTCTTCCTCGTAGTCGTAGAGGACCTGCACGGACCCCTTGCCGAAGCTGCGCTGCCCGACGATGAGCGCGCGGTCGTGCGCCTTGAGCGCGCCGGCCACGACCTCCGAAGCCGAGGCCGAGCCCCCGTTGATGAGGACGACCATCGGGTAGTTGGGCTCCGTGCCGGCTGGCTCGGCCTCCTTCACCTCGCGCTGCGAGCGGTCGTTCGACGAGGTCGTGACGATGACGCCGCGCGTGAGGAACGCGTCGGAGATGCGCACGGCCTGATCGAGCAGGCCGCCCGGGTTGTCGCGCAGATCGAGGACGAGGCCGCGGAGCTGGCCCTGCCGGTGGAGCTGCGCGAGCGCGCGCTGCATGTCCTCGAAGGTGTTGCCCTGGAAGCTCTTGATCTTGAGGTAGCCGACGCCGCCCTCGAGCATGCGGGACTCGACCGATTCGATGTGGATGACGGCGCGCACGAGGTCGAAGCGCCGCGGCGTGGTCCAGCCGCCCGCGCCTTCACGCACGACGTAAACAGCGACGCGCGAGCCGGGCGCCCCGCGGAGGCGGCTCACCGCCTCGTTGAGCGGCATGTTGAGCGTCGCTTCCTCGTTGATTTTCACGACCCGATCGCCGCGCGCGAGCCCCGCACCGGAGGCGGGCGTCCCGGGCATCGGCCGGATGATCGTGAGTTGCCCGTCGCGGACGCTGATGACGATGCCGAGCCCGCCGAACTCGCCGCGCGTGGTCATGCGCATGTCCGCGTAGATCTCCGGCGTCAGCAGCACGGAGTGCGGATCGAGCGTGCGCAGCATGCCGTTGACGGCGGCGTACTCGATGTCGTGGAGGTCGACCTCGGTGCCCGCGAGATTCTGCTGCAGGAACGCGAAGATCTGCCGGAAGTGCGTGCTCAGATCCCAGGGGGCGCGGACGTCGTCGACGCGGAAGTCGCGGCGCTGGTTGTTCACACGCACCGTCAGCGACGAGGCGCCGTCCGTGTAATCGATCATCACGGGGCCGACCGAGCGCTGGATCGCGTTCAGACCCGAGAGCAGCATCCGTCGCGGATTGATGCGCTCGGGCTCGACGTAGTGGTCCTTCACGTGGATGAGGACCGCGTTGAGCACGCGAAGCTCGGTGAGGTCGTAAGGCTGCGCGCCGTGCGCCGCCTGGGCCCGCGGGGAGCCGTCGATGTCGAAGTCGAGGCCGTTGCGGCGGGGCCAGACGAACGTGATGCCGAGCGCCATCGCCACGGCCAGGAAGGCGGCGAAGGGCATCCATAGCCGCGAGAGGTAGCGCATGAGGCTCCGTGGAGGCGTGCCGAGCGAGTGCGGCAACGGCCGCGAGTATAGGGACCGGGGGGGGCTGCGGCCAGAGCGCCCCGGGGAATGCGCCGATCGCTCCGGCGACGCGCCGCCTGCTAGCATCGCGCCCGGTGCCGGAGGCGAGCCGCGACGAGGTCGAGGTGGCGGGGCGCTTCCGACCCGGGCGGAGCGCGTTGCTCGTCGCCGTCGTCGCCAACGTCGCGCTCGCGGTCGTGTTTCTCGGCGTTCCATGGTGGCGGGAGCGCGGCCGCGCGCTCGAGGCGCGCGCGCACTTCGCGGACTTCGCGGCGTGTCTCTACGGCGGGCAGGCTGTCGCCGCGCCGGGCCTCGGATTGCCCTCGGGGGACACGGCCCATTTTGCGGCCCGCGCGCTCTCGGGGCCGCCCGACTGGCCGGTGCGATGTCGAAAGGACCTGCTCGACGTCGCGCCGCCGTACGCGCGCTTTCTCTTGCCGAGCGCGGCCGTCGCGGAGGACGAGGTGCGCCGGGCGGTCGATCTGGTGCGCCGCGAGTTGGACGCGTTCGCCGAGACGCGCGGGGACGCCGCCCGGGTGAACACGCGTCCGCTCCGTGCTGTCGCCGTGCTCCGCGGAAAACTCGCGGCGATGGTCGTCGCGTCGGGGTTCTACGATGGGCTCGAGGACGACGCGGTCCGCTTCGTGTCGGGAGGCGGGCTGCGCGAGGCGTCGCGGCTCCCGCTGAACGCCTCTGGCGATGCGCCGCTGCGCCTCGAGGCGCGCGCGGATGGCCTCGTCGCGTTCGCGCTCGACGCCCGCGGGCTGGGCAGCGTGCACCTCGCGGCCGGGCGCGTGGCGGCGCGCCGGATCGCGCGTCCGCGCGGCGCGTCGGGCGCGATTTGGGGGGCCGTACTTGGTGCGGCGCAAGGTGCCGCTGCGGCGGGCCAGGTGCCTTGGGTGGTGTCCACGACGTCCGAGCGGCGCTGCGACGACGACCCGCAGCGGTGCGCGCGGCGCACGATGGCGGTCTCGCCGATCGGGGTCGCGGCGACGCGTGCGCCGCCACCGTTCGTCGTGGGGGCGCACCCGTGGGGCGGCCCCGAGGGGGAGGCCGTGCGTGTGCTCCCGGCCGACGCGGGCGGCGCCGCGCCGCGTCTCGTCGTGCTCGCGCGGAGCCCCGATGCGGGGCCTGTCCTGCGCGTGTTTCGGCTCGATGCCGGTGCGAGCGCCGCACCCACCGTCGCATCCAGTTCTGCCCCCACTGCAGCGGCGCGCGCGGACGACGCGCCTGCCCCCGCGCCAGCGCTCGCCCCGATCATGGAGCGCGCGCTCGGTCTCGACGCGCCGCTCGTGCGCGCGGCGAAGCTGCTGCCAGACGGGCGTCCGGTGGTGCTCACTGCCGAAGCGGACGGCTTCGATGCGCGCGTGTTCGCGCTCGAAGCAGGCCCCGCGCGCGCGCTCGGCGTCGTGCCCGCGAACGGCGACGGGCTCCTCGAGACGTGTGCCGCCGAAGGCGACGCGTGGATCGCGTACGGCGGCGGCACGCGCGTCCGGCTCACGCGCGCCCCGCGCGGGGAGGCGCCGTCGAACCCCGCGATCGTCGACGGGCCGGACGACGACGGCGCGATCGATGGCGAGCGGGCGCGCCTCGCGTGCGATGCGGAGGGGGCGCTGCTGGTGCTGCCGCTGCGCGTCGGGGGAGCGCGCGTCGTCTCGTGTTCGTCCGACGGGCCGTGCCACGCGCTGTGGCTGCCCGATGTGCCACGGCGCGCGCGCGTCGCGAGCGCGCGAGACGGGGGGCTAGGGGTCCTCGCGTGGGCGGTCGCGGCGAGTCGCGTGCGCGTCGTGCGGGTCGAGCGCGACGGTTCACGGATGTCCGCGCCGAGCGTCCCCGCCCCGTGCTGGGACGACGACACGGGGCTTTGCGGCGCGCCCACGCTGGCGGCCCGCAGCGGCCGATTCGTGCTCGTCACGCGCGAGGGGAGCGACCTGCGCGCGCTCGAGAGCATCGACGCGGGCGTGAGCTGGGGACCGCTCGGCGGCCTGCTCTAGTGCGGCAGAACGTTTGTGTTTTCGGGGTGTTGTGGCCCGAACGGAAGCCGCGTGTTCACGCGGCCGTCGAGCCCTCGCGCGGGGGTTTGCGCCGGAGGGACACGAGCGCGGCCTCCGGCGCCTCAGGCTGGATGGTGGCGTGGGCGATCGCGAAGCGCTCGCGGAGCATCTCGCCGACCGCGCGCGCCACGTCCGTCCCGTGCGCGCCGTGCGTGAGGACGACGTGCGCCGTGAGCACCGGCGCGCCCGCCGTCAGCGACCACACGTGCAGGTCGTGCACGCTCTCGACGCCCGCTGTGCCGCGGATCGCGCCCTCGAGGGCGAGCGTGTCGAGGTGCGGAGGCGCCGCCTCCATGATCACGCCGGTCGCCTCGCGCACGAGGTGCCACACGCCCCCGATGAGCAACACCGCGATGCCGAGCGACGCGAGCGGATCCGCGAGGCGCCAACCCGTCGTGAGCACGACCGCGCCCGCGGCCATCGCGGCCACGGAGCCGAGCGCGTCGCCGAGCACGTGGAAGAGCGCGCTCCGCACGTTGAGACCGCCCCCGCCCTGGTGGTGGAGCACCCAGGCCGCGAGGAGATTGACGACGAGCCCGCCCGCGGCCGTGGCCATCATCCCCTGCCCATGCACGAGCGGCGGGGCCGCGATCCGCTCGGCGGCCTCCCGCACGATCGCGATTGCCGCGACGGCGAGCAGGGCCGCGTTCAGCAGCGCCGCGATCACCTCGGCCCTGCGGTAGCCGTAGGTGTTGCGCGGCGACCGCGGTCTCGCGGCGATGTGCGCGACGACGAGAGAGGCGACGAGCGCCGTCGCGTCGCTGAGCATGTGGCCGGCGTCCGCGAGGAGCGAGAGACTCCCCGACCACACGCCGACGGCGACCTCTACGCCCATGAACGAGGCCGTGAGCCCGAGCGCGATGGCGAGCGCGCGCCGAGGCGTTCCCGGGCCGACATGCGCGTGACCCGCGTGGTCGTGGTGCGCGTGGCCCTCGTGGTCGTGATGCGCGTGGCCGTGACCCGCGTGGCCGTGGAGTGCGTGGTCGTGGCTCGCAGCGGTCCGGCTTCGGGGCGTGGTCTCGCGGGCGCTCACCGCCGACGAACATGGGCTGCACGTGTCTGCGCCGCAAGCGGTGGAGCGCCGTGCAGTTGACGGCGATCGACGGCCCGACGACACTGCCGCCGCATGAGAACGGAGCCGGGTGCGAGCGGTCTCGAGGGCGCCATCTCGGGGATGCAGGCGCTGAAGGCCGAGCACGCACCGATCCTCGCGCAGATCGCGCGAGACCCGGGCATGTCGCCCGAGACGCGCGCGACCCTGATCGCCCATCTCCTCGAGGAAGAGGACGAGAAACTCGCCGCGATCGCCGCCGAGGCCGGGGTCCGGGTGCGTGGTCCGGCTCGGGGCGCGAGCGCTCCCCCGGCGGGCCGCGGCGCGCACCCGGCGCGACTCACGGTGGGCTCGCTGCGCGATGCGCCCGGCATCGCCGCCCCCTCTGCCGAGGCCTCCGCTGCGCGCCGCACCGTCGGCTCGTTGCGCAGCCGCTAGTCCCGCTTTCACGCTCCGGAGACCGATGACGAACGCGAACCCGCTCAACGAATCGCAGCTCTCCCTGATCGTCGACGAGTGCGTGCGCGAGGCGCGTCGCACGCTCGTCGGTCGCCGCTTCCTCGGGCTCTACGGCCCGCTCGGTGCGGGGATCGAGTCGATCGCGCTCGAGGAGTACGGCCCGGATCGCGAGGCGGAGATCGAGCTCACGGGCAAGCACGACCCAGAGCCGATCGTGGCCGAGCGCGAGAAGTACGTGCGGGTCCCCATCCTCTACAAGGATTTCGTCCTGCATTGGCGGGACGTCGAGCTCTCGCGAAAGCTCGGCGCGCCGATCGACGCCTCGCGTGCGGTGCGCGCCGCGCACTTCGTCGCGGACCGCGAAGATCAGCTGATCTTCCAAGGTGAACCGCGCTTCGGCATCCACGGCCTGCTCGACGCGCCCGGCCGCAACGTCGTCAAGCGTGGGGATTGGTCCGACTACGGTACCGCCTACCGCGACGTCGTGAAAGCGACCGAGACCCTGCTCGAGCACAACCACCACCGGCCCTTCGCGCTCGCCGTGTCGGCGAAGGACTACGCGCGCCTCGTCCAGCAGCGGGAAGGGCAGTTCGCGCCGGAACTCGACGCGATCCTCCGAC
Source organism: Polyangiales bacterium (assembly GCA_964202905.1). GTDB lineage: Bacteria > Myxococcota_A > Polyangia > Polyangiales > JADJQN01 > CAIUAC01. The sequence continues at coordinate 273,729 of CAXNJO010000004.1, read as the reverse complement.
TCTGCGACGACGGCGTGTACACCTCACCCGCGATCCCCGAGGGCCGCTCGGTGCTGCTCTCCACGGGCGATCAGAACTTCGACATCGCCGTGACTGAGGACCTCACCGTCGCCTACCTCGGCGAGCGCGATCAGGACTTCCCCTTCCGCGTCTACGAGTGCCTCGTGCTGCGGATCAAACGCGCCCGCGCCATCTGCACGATCGAGTAGCCCGGCGCGCGCGGCTCAAGGGACGTAGACCTCGAGGCGCGGTCGGTCCGCATGTTCGGGTGCTGTGGCCGAGAGGACCCGCAGCGCGCCATCGCCCTCGACGCGCAGCGCGACGTCGAGGGTGAGCGCGCCAGCTCGGGCGCACGCGCGGACCAAGGCCGTCATGTCCACGCGATACCGGCCGCGCGAGTCGGGACCGATGACGCGCTCGGCGACGCGGGCCATGAAGACAGCGGGGTCTCCGGTGCGGCCTGGGGGGCGCACCCGATCGACGACGAGCAGCCGGTCCTGGCCCGGCGCCGCCGACGCGGGGTCCGGGGTGAGCACGAGCTCGGCGGTCGCTTCGTGCGCGCCGGGTGGCAGCGCAGTGAACGAGAGGAGGACGACGGCATGGGTCGGGCCGCCGAGCCGGTACGCCTCGCCGGCATCCGCCTGCGACGGCACCGCGCGTGCCGCGACCGGCAGCAAGCGCATGGCCCGCGCCGCGCGCAACACGGGATCGAGGGCGAGCGGCTCACAGCGTCCGGAGGGCTGGCACACCGTGCCGGTCGGGCAGTCGGCTTCGTCTCCGCAAGGCGCAGGGCCGGCGCCGCACGCGCCCGCCAGGGACGCCCAGGCGAGCACGGCCGGGGCGTGGCCGGCGAATCGACGAGCGCGACGCACGGTTTGGACGCTAGCAGCTTGTGCTAAAACCAGCCGCACCATGACGAAGACGACGTCGCGCACGCTCCTCCCCACGCTCTTCGCCGCCGCGGCGCTCGTCGCGGCCTGCAGCTCCGGTGAGACCCCCGCCACGCCGCCGCCGCCCGCCGCGCCGACGCCCGCTGCGACGCCGACGCCGCCGACGCCGCCCCCGACGGGCGGTGGTACCGCCGCGCCCGCCGGGCCCGTGGTCACCGACACGGGGTTCGAACTCCGGGCGGCCGTGTCGGGCCGCTACAAGGCCGGGCAGGTCGGGTACTTCGGCGTCGCCCTCACGCCGTCCGGCGGCTACCACGTGAACGAGGAATACCCGATCCGCGTCACGGTCCGGGCCCCCGAGGGCGTGACGCTCCCGAAGTCGCTGCTCCAGCGCGCGGACGCCGTCGAGTTCGGCGCCACGCGCGCACGCTTCGAGGTTCCCTTCACGCCGGCGGCCGCCGGTGAGCGCAACGTCGAGCTTCAGGTCGATTTTGCGGTGTGCACCGATGAAAACTGCATGCCCGACCAGCGCACGCTCGCGCTCGCGCTGCCCGTCGACTGAGCGTCGCGCCGCGTGAAGCTCGCGGTGCTCGGCTCCGGCACGGCGCTGCCGACGCTCACGCGCGGCGCGAGCGGCTACGCATGCCTCGCCCCGGACGGCACCGCGCTCCTGCTCGAGTGCGGGCCGGGCTCGACGCGCCGCTGGCCACGGCACGGGATCACGCTCGAGACGGCGCGCGCCGTGCTCGTGTCGCACCACCACGTGGACCACGTGTGCGATCTCGCGGCCGTGTTGTTCGCCCGAAACGTCCCGGAGCCCCCGGTGACCACCCCGCTCGTGCTCGGCGGGCCCGTGGGGCACCTCGCCCACCTCGCGGCGCTCGCCGCGCTCCACGGACCGGCCGTGATGGACCGGCACGGCGCGGTGCGCGGCCTCGAGCTCGCCGACGGCGCGACCCTCGAGATCGGTCCCTTCCGCGTCGAGGCGCGCACGGTGCGCCACGTCGAAGGGGCGCTCGGCTTCCGCGTTCAGGTCGACGGACGCACCCTCGCGTTCAGCGGCGACAGCGGCCCCTGCGAGGCGCTCGTCGACTTGTGCCGCGGCGCGGACCTCGCGCTCCTCGAGTGCAGCTACCCCGCCTCCCGCGCCTCGACCGGACACCTGACGACGCGCACCGCCGCGGAGGTCGCGTGCGCAGCCGGCGTCGCGCGCCTCGCGCTCACGCATTTCTATCCCCAGTGCGACGCGGTCGACCGCGAGCGCGAGGTCCGCGCCGCCGGCTACGGGGGGTGGCTGCACCTCGCGGAAGACGGCGACGAGCTCGCGGTCTAGCCGCAGGGCGATCGCGCCATCGGCAGCGCGCGCGAACGTGCCCGTCGCGCGGGGCGGGTGTACGTTGGGCGCCCCATGGCGAGCGCCCCCCGACTCCACGTCAACGTCGACCACGTCGCGACGCTTCGGCAGGCCCGGGGTACGGCGTATCCCGACCCCATCGACGCCGCCGTGCTCTGCGAGCTTGCGGGCGCGCACGGCATCACGGTCCACCTGCGCGAGGACCGGCGGCACATTCAGGACCGCGACGTCGAGGTCCTCCGTCGCACCGTCAAGACGCTGCTCAACCTCGAGATGGCGGCCACCGACGCGATGCTCGCCCTCGCCGAGCGGCTCCGGCCCGACCTCGTGACGCTCGTCCCCGAAAAGCGCGCCGAGCGCACCACCGAGGGCGGCCTCGACGTCGCGGGAAACGCCGCCGCGATCCGAGATGCCGTCGCGCGGCTCGCCGCGGCTGGTGTCCCGACGAGCCTCTTCATCGACCCGGATGCCGAGCAGATCCGCGCGAGCGTCGCCACCGGCGCGTCCGCGATCGAGCTCCACACCGGCGACTACGCCGACGCGCGCGGCGAGGTCAAGACGGCCTCCGAGCTGCGCCGCCTCATCGATGCTTCGGAGCTCGCGGCGCGCGAGGCGCCTGCGCTGCGCGTCGCGGCCGGGCACGGGTTGTCGTTGCGCAACGTCGCGGCGCTCGTCGCGGCCGCACCGCACGTCGCGGAGCTGAACGTCGGGCACGCGATCGTGTCGGACGCGGTGCTCGTCGGCCTCGAGCGCGCCGTCGTGCGCTTCCTCGCCGCGATGGCCGAGGGCGTCGCCGCGCGGGCCGGAGTCCGTCGTTGAGCGCGGGCGCCGCGTGACGCCGCTCTACACGCGCGAGGCCGCCCGCAGCCTCGATCGACACGCCATCGCGTCTCTCGGTCTGAGCAGCGCGGTGCTCATGGAGAACGCCGGCGCGGGGGCCACCGCCGCGCTCGTCGCGCGGTTCCCGGAGCGCCTCGCACGCGTGTGCGTCGTCGGTGGGCCGGGGCAGAACGGCGGCGACGCGTGGGTCGTCGCGCGACACCTGTTCCTGCGAGGATTGCATCCGAGTTGCTTCTGCATCGCGACTGCAGAAAAGGTGCGCGGCGACGCACGCACGAACCTCGACGCGCTGTGCGCGCTCGGCGTGCCGGTGACGTTCATCGCGAGCGAGGCGGCGCTGCCGGCCCTCGACGCGGCCCTGCGGGACGCGACGCTCTGCGTCGACGGGCTCTACGGCACGGGGCTCGATCGACCCGTCGCTGGCTTGCCCGCCGAGGTCGTCGCGCGCCTCAACGCCGCCGCTGCGCCCACCGTCGCGCTCGATCTGCCCTCGGGCATCGACGCGGACTCGGGCGCAGTGCTCGGTGTCGCGGTGCGCGCCGCGCTCACCGTCACGTTTGCGGCGCACAAGCTGGGCTTGCATCAGCACCCCGGCGTCGACTGCGCCGGCGAGGTGTTCGTCGCGCCGATCGGCGCGCCGGTGCCCGTCGACGTCCCTGCGCAATGCGTCGATCGTCGCGACGTCGCGTCGCTCGTGCCCGTGCGCGCCGCCGACGCGCACAAGGGGACGGCGGGGCACGTCGTGCTCTTCGCAGGCTCCTCGGGGCACACGGGCGCCGCGGTGCTCGCCGGGCTCGGGGCGATCCGGGGTGGCGCCGGGCTCGTGACCCTCGCGCCCCGGCCGGAGGCGCGCGCCGCGATCGACGCGAAGATTCTCGAGTTGATGAGCGTCGCGCTCCCCGCCGAGGCGGAGGCGGCGTTCGTGGCCGCGCTCGCCCTTTGCACGGGGAAGCGGGCCGCCGTCGTCGGCCCCGGATTCGGCGCCGGGGACGGCCTCGCGCGTCGGCTCGCGCTTTCGCTTCCGCTGCCCTGCGTGCTCGACGCCGACGCGTTAACGGCGCTCGAGGGCAGGCTCTCCGCACTCAGGGACGTTGCGGCGCCACGCGTGCTCACGCCGCACCCCGCCGAGGCCGCGCGGCTGCTCGGCACGAGCGTGGCGGCGGTGCAGGGCGACCGCTACGGCGCGGCCGGAGCGCTCGTCGCCGAGAGCGGACACGTCGTGGTGCTCAAGGGCGCGCGCACCGTGGTCGCGGCGCCGGGGGGCGCGCTGCGCGTGTGCGCCGAGGGGACCCCCGCGCTCGGCGTCGGTGGGACGGGCGACGTGCTCGCCGGGGTGATCGCGGCGCAGCTCGCCACGCGGGCGGACGTCTCGCTCATCGACGCCGTCGCGGCGGCCGTCGTGTTGCACGCGCTCGCCGGGACGCTCGCCGCGCGGGCCGATCGCGGGCTGCTCGCGCACGAGGTCGCCGACGCGCTGCCGGACGCCCTCCGCGTCGCGCGCGCAGCGTCGTCCTGAGCGTCGGCGCGGCGACGTGGACACGCGGACGCTGACAAGATGACGCGTCTCGGCCCGGTCGCCCGGACACCCTGACACCGCTGCCGGACGCGCAGCGCCCGCGAAGAGGGGGTGTTTCGCTTGCGTTTGCGGCGATCGGGCGTCGTGTCGGCGCTGGCACGGGCGTTGCGATTCGCCGCGTCGTCGAGCGACGGAGGCACACCATGACGACGCGGGCGACCACGACGAAATCGGCCATCGAGAGGCGACGCGGCACCACGAAGCGGCCCCGCTGCGCGCCCGCCCTCGCGCCGATGCGCGCGGCGGTCGCGCACGAGGGAGCGCGGGCGGACGCCGACTTCGCGCGCACCGTGCTCGCGCGGCTCGAAGAGCTCCGCGGGACGGCGCTGCGCCTCACGCGAAGCCCTGCGTCGGCCGACGATCTGCTTCAGGAGACGGGGCTCCGCGCATGGCGGTTCCGCGCGCAATTCGCGCCCGATTCGAGCGCGCGCGCATGGCTGCACCGAATCCTCGTCAACACGTTCATCCACGGCTGGCGTCGGCAGCGTCGCGAGCGCGAGGTGCATGCGCAGGTCGGCGCGGAGCCCACGCGCCCGTGCTGTGTGGAGGCGGCGGACGGCGCCGCGCTCGGCGACGAAGTGAGCGCGGCGCTCGCGGCGCTGCCGGCGGATTTTCGCGCGGTGCTCGTGCGCGTCGACCTGCTCGACCAGAGCTACCGCGAGGCCGCCGACGCGCTCGGCTGCCCGATCGGGACGGTGATGTCGCGCTTGCATCGCGCGCGTCGCGCCTTGCAGCACGCGCTCACGGCGTACGCACGCGAGGCTGGCTACGCGGCGAGCGCAGCCGCCTGACGCGGGGTTGTGTACGCTCGCGACCGGCATGACGGCGACCTGGACCATCGACCTGAATCGGCACCTGCCGGCCGCCCTCGCGGCCGTCGCCGCGCACCTCCCGCGCACCCCGCTCGAGCGCGCCCCGCAGCTCGGCGAACGCGTCTGGATCAAGCGCGAAACCGAGCAGCACACAGGCTCGTTCAAGGTGCGCGGCGCGCTCGCGGCGCTCTCCGCGCGTGCTCCGGAGATCGCGCGCTGCGGCGCGGTCGCGGCGTCCGCGGGCAACCACGGGCTCGGCATGGCGTGGGCCGCGCGGGCGCTCGGCCTGCGCGCGCGGATCTTCGTCCCCGCGAGCGCGCCCCGCGTGAAGGTCGATGGGATCCGTGCGCTCGGCGCCGATGTCCGCGAGGTCGCGCACGGCGGTTACGACGCCGCGGAGGACGCCGCGCTCCGCGACGCCGCCGCGACCGGCGCACGTTTCGTCTCGCCCTACGACGACCCCGACGTGGCTTGCGGCAACGGCGGCACGCTCGGACTCGAGGTGCTCGATGCGCTGCCGGACTGCGCGACGATCGTGACGCCGGTCGGCGGGGGAGGGCTGCTCCTCGGGCTCGACGCGGCGCGGCGTGCGCGGGGGAGCGCGGTGCGGCTCGTCGGCGTGCAGAGCGACGTCAGCCCGGTGATGCTGCTCTCGTTGGCGCGCGGCGCCGCGATCGAGCGCTTCGAGCCCGAGGAGCCGACGCTCGCCGAGGGGCTCGAGGGCGGCGTCGCCCGCACGACCTTCGCGCACGTCGCGGCGCTCCGCGCGGCGACGCTCGTGACCGTCGGCGAGGCGGAGATCGCGGCCGCGATGCGCTTCGCGCGCGATGCGCTCGGCCTCGTCATCGAGGGGAGCGCCGCCGTCGGCGTGGCCTTCGCCCGTGCCCGGGCACGGCACTTCGACGGCGACCTCGTCGTGCTCCTGACGGGGCGGAATGTGGACGGCGACGGGCTGGCGGCCTGAGCGCGCGACGCTATACACCCGGCCGCGAGGACCCATGGCGAAGACCTACTCGGATCTGCTTCAGGACGTGAAGTCGAGCATCAGGACCCTCACGCTCGAGGAGCTCAAGCGGCGCCTCGAGGCGCGCGAGCGCTTCACGCTCGTCGATGTCCGCGAGAAGGACGAGGTGCGCGCGGGCTTCATCCCCGGCGCCGTTTCGATCCCGCGCGGCTTCCTCGAGATGCAGGCCGAGCAGCGCCTCCCCGACAAATCCGCGAAGATCGTCGTCTATTGCGCGGGCGGCATCCGCAGCGCGTTCGCGGCGAAGGCGCTCGGCGAGCTCGGCTACACCGACGTCGAGAGCGCGAACCCCGGTTTCGTGCGGTGGAAGGACGTCGGCTACCCCGTCGAGACGCCGGCCGAGCTGACGCCCGCGCAGCTCGCCCGCTACGCGCGTCACACGATGCTCCCCGAGGTCGGCGAGAAGGGGCAGGCGAAGTTGCTCAAGTCGCGCGTGCTCTGCCTCGGCGCGGGCGGGCTCGGCTCGCCGAGCGCGCTCTACCTCGCGGCCGCGGGCGTCGGGACGCTCGGCATCATCGACGCCGACACCGTCGACGCCTCGAACCTGCAGCGGCAGATCCTGCACGGCACCGACCGCGTCGGCATGTCGAAGGTCGAGAGCGCGAAGAAGACGCTCTCCAACCTGAACCCGGACGTGAACGTCGTCACCTTCGACGAGCGCCTCGTCCGCGACAACGCGGACCGCGTCTTCGATCAGGGCTGGGACGTGATCGTCGACGGCCTCGACAACTTCTCGACGCGCTACCTCGTCAACGACGCCAGCGTCTGGAAGAAGATCCCCGTCGTTCACGGCTCGATCTTCCGCTTCGATGGGCAGGTCACGACCTTCTGGCCGGGCAAGGGGCCGTGCTACCGCTGCCTCTACCCGGAGCCGCCGCCGCCAGAGCTCGCCCCTTCCTGCTCCGAAGCGGGCGTGCTCGGCGTGCTGCCCGGCATCATCGGCGTGATCCAGGCGACCGAGGCGGTGAAGATCCTCCTCGGCATCGGCGAGCCGCTCGTCGGTCGTCTTCTCACCTACGACTCGCTCAAGATGAAGTTCGGCTCGCTCAAGCTGCGCCGCGATCCGCGCTGCCCGGTCTGCGGCGATCACCCGACCATCACCGAGTACGTCGACTACGACTTCTTCTGCGGCGTCGGCGGGGGCTGAGCCGCACACGTTCGGCCCGGCCGCGGGAACCTCCGCGCCGGGCGGGTGTCGGCTATCTTCGACACCCATGGCCCATCCTCGAACCGCGCCGCGCCTCCGAACTGCGTTGTCCTCCCTGGCCGCGGCGCTCTGCACGCTCGCGCTCCTCGCGTGTGGGGAGAGCGGCGCCGCCAACGCGCGGCGCAAACTCCGCGAGGTTCATGTCCCGGAGGTCAAGCGCATGCTGCGCGAGGACCTCTCGCGGCATCTCGGCGGCGTCGCACGCGCGGCCGAGCGGCTCGCGCCCGGCTTCACGGCCCCACTCCCCGACGAGGCCACGCGCGAGCGTCAGATGCGCGTCGCCCTCCGCAAGTTGCACGAGCCGCCGCGCGGCGTCCCGCAGCTCATCGCGTCGCCGATGACCTTCCTCGCGGCGTTGCACCCGGACGGTCGGGTCTTCGCGCGCGACGCGACCCCGGACGCGATGAAGGGGCTCGCGCTCGGCCCGCTCTTCCCCTCCGTCACGCGCGCGCTGACGGAGCGCCGCCCCGCGTTCGCGCTCGGCGAGTTCCCGCGCACCGACACGGGCGACCCGTCGCCGTCGATCGTGTTCGCGGCCGCGTCGCTCGCGCGCGACGATGGCCGCGTCGTCGGCGGCGCTGCGCTCGGCATCCCGCTCTGGCGGCTCGAGCAACGCATCAGCCGCCAGTTGCAGCTCGACCACGCGAGCGAGGCGGGCGTGGTGCTCTGGTCCTACGTCTACCGCGGCGACGCGCTCATCGCGTCGCGCGGCGCGCACCCCGATCTCGACACCATCGCACCGGATGGTGCGTCTCGGCGCGCGGGGCTCGCGCGCAGTCCGGGCGGCTTCACCCTCGAGCGCGAGCAGTACGGCCGCTGGTATGCGTTCGCGGTGTTGCCGCTCCCATCGCTCGGTGAGGACGTCGGGGTCGTGCTGGTGCGCTCGGATCCCATCTGATGGCCCGTCGATGTGTGCCCGCGCACACCAATCGACGTGTTGCCCCAGAAAAAAGGGCTCCCTGCGCCTCAAGGCCTGCGCGGTGTGAGACGTTCCTTCCCTGACGAACGTGCTGCGCGCGTTGTGGTTGAACATCTGCAGGGAGGCGAATCGATGAATCGCAATCGGAATCAGCGCGGGAGGCTCGTTACGGGCCTCTCCATTCTCGCAACGCTCGCGGGCTGCATGGGGGAGGCGCCGGCCGCCTCGGTCGTCGGGGACTGGGGCGACGACAACCTCTACCCGGAGGCGGGGGGCGCGTACGCGTCGCTGACGCCGTTCGCGGGGGTCTGCGCGTTCACGCCGAGCTCGGGCGTGATGGCCGTGACGACGGCCGCCGCGGAGACGATCATCGTCAGCAAGCGCGCCGTCGACTCCGCCATCCTCATCAACGGTGGCCTCTGCGGCGGCACGCTCGTCACGTCGACGACGCTGAAGCGCCTCGACGTCGTGGGCACCGCGGGCGGCGCCGAGACGGTCATCCTCGACTTCCTCAACGGCGTGTTCGCCACCGGCACGGCGACGGCGCGCGGCATCACGTTCGACGGCCTCGGCGGCATCGACTCGCTCCGCATCCGCGGCTCGTCGGCCATCGACAACATGCAGGTCACGTCGGCGGGCGTGTTCACGGACGCCGGCGCGAACCGCGACATCGACATCACGAACGTCGAGTCCCTCCAGTTCAGCCTCGCGAGCGGCAACGACGTCTTCGCCGTGACCGGCGGTGCCGTTCCGGCGGGTGTGACGGCGGGTGTGACGGTCTTCGGCGGTGACGGCAACGACACCCTCTCCGGCTCTGACGGCGTCGATCTCCTGAACGGCGGTCTGGGCGACGACATCCTCAACGGTGGCCTCGGCGTCGACACGACCAACGGTGACGACGGCAACGACACGATCACCGGCGGCCTGGGGAACGACATCCTCGCCGGCGGCGCGGGCAACGACTTGTTCAACGAGGGCGCGAGCGTCGATGCGATGACGTTCACGGGCACGGGCAACGACACGATCGCCGGCGGCACGGGCACCGACACCGTGAACTACGGCGCGCGCACGAATCCGCTCACGGTCACCGTGGGCCTGGCCGCCAACGATGGTGAGGCTGCCGAGACCGACGACATCAACATCGAGGTCGAGATCGTCACGGCCGGCAGCGCGGCCGACAGCCTCACGGGCGACGCGGGCGCGAACACCTTCAACGGCGGTGCCGGCGACGACACGCTCATCGGCGGCCTCGGCAACGACACGCTCAACGGCGACGCGGGCAACGACACCTTCGACGAGGAGGCGGCGACCAGCGGCGGTGACGTCATCAACGGCGGCACGGGCACCGACACCGTGAACTACAGCGCGCGCACCGCGAACCTCACGGTGACGATGGACGGCGTCGCCGCGAACGACGGCGAGACGGGCGAGGCGGACAACATCAAGGTCGACGTCGAGAACCTCTCTGGCGGAACCGTGGACGACACGATCACGGGCAACACGCTCGACAACGTGATCACCGCCGGGAACGGCACCAACACCGTGTCCGGCGGCGCCGGCAACGACACGCTCACGGGCGGGACCGGCATCGACACGCTCAACGGCGAGGCTGGCAACGACGCGCTCACGGGCGGCGCCGGCAACGACACGCTCAACGGCGGCGACGGAAACGACACGTTCAGCGAGGGCGCGGCGACCAACGGCGGCGACGTCTTCAACGGCGGCGCGGGCATCGATCTCGTCGACTACGGCGCGCGCGTCGCGGCGCTCATCGTCACGATGGACGGCGTCGCGGCCGATGACGGTCTCGCGCTTGAGGCGGACAACGTCAAGGCGGACATCGAGAACCTCAATGGCGGGACCGCGGTCGACACGATCACGGGCAACACGCTCGCGAACGAGATCTCGGGCGGCATCGGTCTCGACGTCATCGACAGCGGCGCGGGCGACGACACCATCGACGGCGGCGCGGGCGGCGCGACGGTGACCTGCGGCGCGGGCGACGACATCGCGATCAACTTCTCCCCGGGGTTGAACGCGGCGGCGGACTGCGAGCTCTGATCGCGAGTCGCTGACGCACGACGGAGGCCGTCGCGGGCTCAGGCTCGCGGCGGCCTTTCTCTTTTCCGTCGTTGGACTGCGCATCCCGTCGGCGCAGGGCATGCCGTGGCCCTCAAGTTCCTTGCAACAGGCACCGTATCGGCCGCCATGACTCCTGTCTCGTCGGTGGACTGCGTGCGTCGGTGGCTCGTGTGGGGGGCGTTGGTCGGTGGGCTCGCCGGTCTCTCGGCCTGTGGAGACGACGACGGCGGAACGCCTCCGGCGCCGGACGCGGGGGACGTCGACGCAGGGGAGGTCGACGGCGGGATGGTGGACCCGCCGGATGGAATGGTTGAACCACTCGACATGAACGGCCCGCCGCCGATGCCGCCCGTCCTCGCGAGCGCGACGGCCCGGCAGGTCGGGCGTTTCGGTGACGATCTGCGCATCGATCTCGTCGGCAGCGACGCGGACGGTGACGCGAGCACGCTCGACGTGACCTTCCTCGACGGGGCGGGGGCTGAGGTTCCGCTCTACGACTCGGATGCCGACGGGATGGTCGACTCGGGCAACACCGTCGTGCCCCTCGACGCCCCGATCACCGGCACCGCCGAGGGCCCGGCGTCGGGGACGTTCCCGCGCTTGCGGGGCCTTCACCCGGAGATCGCGCGCGTGCGGGTCGTGCTCGTCGATGCGCGCGACACACGCTCCGCGCCGGTCGAGGCGCCGGTCGCCGAGCAGCCCGTGCTCGCGTTGGACGCGATCTGCGACCCGGGCTTCCGCGCGAATCGCTGCGCCGATGGGCTCGGCTGCCGCATGGGGACGCCGTCCGTCTGCACCGAGGGCGTCGCCCCGGCGATCACGCGCGCGGCGTACGTGACCGTGCTCGGGGGCGCCGACATCCTCATCGAGGGGACCGACCTCGACGACGACGTCTCGCAGATCGACATCGCGTTCCTCGACGCGGCCGGCATGCCCGTCGCGCTCGACCTCGACGGCGACGGCTCGCCCGAGTCGACGAGCTTCGCCGCGGACGCGCGGGACGCGTCGATGGGGGGCGTGTTCTTCTTCCGCTTCTCGGCCTCGACGTTCTTCGCGGAGAACGTGCCGCGCGTGAGCCTCGTCGCGCGGGATCGCGGCGATCGCCCGAGCGCACCTGCGACCGCGGACCTCGGCGCGCCGCCGCTCCGCATGGTCGGGCAGTCCTGCGATCCGCGCGGCTTCGACTCCTGCGGCGCGGGCGTGTGCTCGCCCGGCATGCTCGGCGCGACGAACCGCTGTGTCGGCGTGTCCGAGGCGCGCGCGGCGGCGTGCATGGGGGCGCTCGCGCTCGAGACCAGCGGTGGCACGGGGAGCGTGCGCGGCGAGGTGAGCGTGCCCTCGCTGTGGGACGCACCGACGGGTTGTTCGAGCGGCGATCCGCGCGGTCGGCCGGAGGCGCTCGTCCGGTTCGAACTGGCGGCGCCTGCGTCGCGCGTGTCGTTCTCGACCTACAACGCGTACACGAATTTCGACACGACGCTCTACGCGTTCACGGGCTGCTCGGGGACGCCGGTGGTCGCGTGGTGCGCGGACGATCTCTTCGGCGAACCCCGCCCGGAGCTCGCGCGCCTCGAGCTGACGGATGTGCCGGCGGGGCTCTATTTCATCGTCGTCGACTCGTTCGCGGCCGCGCCCGGGCGCTTCCAACTCGACGTCACCGTCACGCCCTGAAGACACGCCCGAGCGCCTCGCGCGGGGGCACACCCCGCGCAGGGCGCGTCGTCGCGCGCCGTGCTCAGAAGCTCCAGGGCGGGCCGAACGCTTGGTCCGTGCGGATGAGCGAGCCGAGCGGCTCGATGGAGCACGTCACCGCACCGCACGCGTCGGTGAAGAACTTCACGTCGGCGACGAGCCAGCGCTGGGAGTCGTCGGTCAGCTCGACGAACGGATCCGAGCCGAAGGAGCCGCGCAGGTCCCCGCCACAGTAGACGTTGACCGTCGGGTGCGTCGCGCCCGGGAGGCCGCGCGACGAGAAGTAGTCGACCATGATGCGGTAGGTCGAGCCGTTCGGCGGGTTGTCGACGTTGATGTTCTCGGGCGCGCAGAAGTTGCCGCCCGGGTCCATCGGGTCGGTGATCGCCGGGTCGCACGAGATGATGTCGACGTCGAGGCGCGGGTTGTAGCAGGCGCCGAGCGCGGCCCACGCGGCGCCCTCGCCGTTGGGCGCCCCGGAGCAGGCCGTGACGTCGGGCGTGTCGGGGAGGCCCCAGATGTCGCGGACCCCGCCGCCGCCCCAGATCCCGCCATACGTCGAGGCCTTGCAGTTCGCGTAGTAGCAGTCGTCGTCGGTGAAGAAGTCGGTGTCCGCGACGAGCGCGCCGTCCGGCACGGTGCGGCGGTGCAGGTGCAGGTCGACGTCCGTGCCCGTGTCGTACGGGCCCTGCGTGTCCCACGCGAGCTCGACGCGGAGCCCCGCGCCCTGCACGAAGATCACCCACTCGCACGACAGCGTCTCGCCGGACTCCGTCGTCACCTCGAGGCGCGCGCGGTAGCTGCCGCTCTGCGCGAAGTAGATGTCCGTGTCGGCCGAGGTCGGCGCCATCGGCAGCGGACAGGTCGCGACGGTCGACGGGCAGCTGATCGTCCACTGCCAGGACGTCGCGCTCCCCGTGTAGATGCGGCTTCCCCGGAGGGCGTGCGTCGAGAGGGGGATCGCCGCCTCCGAGCCGGGGCAGAAGAGCGCCGTCGCGCAGCCGGCGATGCCGTCGTCCGCGAGGCCGTTGCAGTCGTTGTCCGCGCCATCGCAGAGCTCGTCGCCCGGGAACTGCCCGCCCGAGCAGGGCCCCCACTGCAAGAATTCCGTGCACGCCATCAGGCCGTCGGCGCAGACGCCGATCCCGCGGCGATCGGGCGGCCCGAGGAAGCACGCGCGCGTCGTGCCGATCGTGCACGTGCAGTCCTCGTCGACGGCGCCGTCGCAGTCGTCGTCGAAGCCGTTGCCGTCGCCCGTGTCGCCGCAAAGCTCGGTGTCGCCGCACGCGACGGTGCAAGGCACGACGGGCGCGGCGTCGCGGTAGTCGCGGCCGAGGTCGGGCGGCCCGAGATCGGGGGCAAGAATCGGCCCGCCGTCGAGACCGGGCGGACCGGCGTCGACCGACCCGAGATCGCGCCCGCCGAGGTCGGGATCGCAGAGCCCGGGCGCACACACGCCCGAGCCGGTGTCGCGCCCGCGCGTGCACGCGGCGAGCGCGAGGGCGATCGTGAAGGGAAGTGCGAGACGGACGAGCGCGCTGGGCGGCATCGGGTGAGGGTAGGGGAACGCTCCCGGCGTCGCAACGGTGTCGCAACCGCGTTGCAATGGCGTCGCTCGCCCGGGCTGCGCCCGCGTCGGTCTAGGTGGCCGGCTCGTCCGGTGGTGGCGCGAGCGCGTCGAGCGCATCGGCGCCGTCGAACGCCACCGACCATGGCCCCGGCCGCGTCGGGGAAGAGAGGGCGACGCGCAGCGCCGCGAGGAAACGCGCGCGCGGCCAGTCCGTCGCGCCGAACCGCTCGAGGTGCTCGGTGTGCACCTGGCAGTCGACGAGCGAGAAGTCCCAGCGTACGAGGTGTGCGAGCAGGACGCTGAAGGCGACCTTCGACGCGTCGGCCTCGCGGGCGAACATCGACTCGCCGAAGAACGCGCGCCCGAGCGACACGCCGTACAAGCCGCCGACCAGCCGCCCGCCGCGCCATGCTTCGATGCTGTGCGCGAGCCCGCGCGCGTGGAGCGCCGTGTAGCCGTCGAGCAACTCGGGCGTGATCCACGTCCCGTCCTGCCCGGGGCGGGGCGTCTCCGCGCACGCCTCCATCACGGCGCGGAAGGCCGTGTCGAAGCGCACTTCGAGGTCGCCCCGGCGCACGCGTTTGCGCAGCGAGCGCCCGAGGTGCGCCTCCCGCGGTCGCAGGACGAAGCGCGGGTTCGGCGAGAACCAGAGCAGCGGCGCGCCCGGGGACGGCCAAGGGAAGATGCCCTGCGCGTAGGCGAGCACGAGACGCTCGGGCCGCGCATCGCCGCCGATCGCGACGAGTCCATCGCGGGTCGCGCTCTCGGGGGGCGGGAAGATCAATTCGTCGGTGAGCCAGCGCGGGGGCATGCGGCGCGTCCGTGTCCTCGAAAATCGCTCGGTTGTTGCGTGCCCGCGGTGTGCGTGCTCCCTTTGCGCGCCTTGCGCCCGAGGTCCGGGCCGCGCCAACGAAGAGAGACTACACGATGCTCCGCCTCCCCCGCCCCGCCATTCTGCGCACCGCCGCGCTCGTCCTCGTCGCTTCGTCCCTCGCCGCCTGCGGCGACGACGATGACACGGGCGTCGGTCCGGTCATCATGATCGACGCCGGTGCCGACCTCGGCGCCGCGCCCGTCGACATGGGCCCGCCCTCGCCCGTCGACATGGGCCCCGTTTGCATGCCCGACCCGGTCATGCCGCTCCCGGCCGAGGCGCTCCCGCGCTGCACCGCCGAGACGCAGGCCGCCGTCGTCGCGTGCGGCCTCCCCATGTCCATGACCGCCGCGACCTGCATCGGGAACGCGCTCGCCGCGGACACCACGCCCGCGCTGATGACCATGGGCGGCCCGCTCGACTGCGATGGTTGTTTCAACCTCCAGCAGCTCGCGTGCTTCTACGAGGGCGGCTGCGACGCGCAGTTCGACGCCTTCTTCTGCTGTCTCGATGCGAACGGCTGCACCAACCCGACCTCCTGTCCGGCCTGTTCGGCCGAGCTCGGGGCCGTGCGCACCTGCGCGGGCGGCGTGGCCGATTGCTTCGACGCGTCGATGGGCTACCCCGCCGACTGCTTCGCGCCGACTGCGCCCGCGATGGACGCCGGCACGCCCGCGGCCGACGCCGGCACGTCGACCGTCGACGCGGGGACCGCGGCTCCCGACGCAGCGTGAAACGCTGATGGCGCGGTGTGCCGCAACGGCCGCCCGCTGACCTCTTCGAACGAGAAGGCCGACTCGCTCACGCGACGTCGGCCTTCGTCGTTGTTGGTGCTTGGTGCTTGGTGCCGGCCGCCCCACGCGACGTCGCAGCCGTGCTCAGTTCGGTGCCGCTGTGCTCTCGAGCGCGAGGGACAGGCCATCCTTCGCGACGCCGAAGACGGCCGATCCGCCATCGCGCAAGCCGCCGAAGAGCAGCGCCTCGGCGAGCGCCTTCTTGACCTGCTGCTCGACGAGCCGCGCCATCGGGCGCGCGCCCATCGCCGGGTCGTAGCCGTGCTCTGCGAGCCAGGTGCGCGCCTCGGGCGTGAGGGAGACGTCGACCTTCTTCTCGCTCGAGCTGGCGCCTGGAGCTGCGGCAAGACCTCCTTGTCGACCACGCGCAGGATGAT
Organism: Polyangiales bacterium; assembly: GCA_964202905.1. Taxonomy (GTDB): domain Bacteria; phylum Myxococcota_A; class Polyangia; order Polyangiales; family JADJQN01; genus CAIUAC01. The sequence goes on along the minus strand of CAXNJO010000004.1, from coordinate 257,718 downwards.
CGACTCGGGTCGAGCGCTGTTGAAGCTGATCCGTCGCGTCGAGCCGGTTGCGGAACTCGGGCGTGAACAAGCGTCTTGATGGCGCTCCGCGCGCGCGATTCGTCGACGCCCGCGTTGGCGCCGAAGCCGATGGTGCTTGATCGTCGAGATCGCGGGCGCCCGCGTTCGTCGTCATGATGAGCACGACGTTGCGGAAATCGGCCTTGCGGCCGTTGTTGTCCGTCAGCGTCGCCGTGGTCCATCACCTGGAGCAGGATGTTGAAGATCATCCGGGTGCGCCTTCTCGATCTCGTCGAGCACGCACGCACCGAGTGCGGGTGCTTGCGTGATGGCGTCGGTGAGCAGGCCGCCCTGGTCGAAGCCGACGTAGCCGGGCGGCGCGCCGATGAGCCGTGATGACCGTGTGGCGCTCGCATGTACTCGCTCATGTCGAAGCGGAGGAACTCAACGCCCAGCATCGCCGCGAGCTGCTTGGCGAGCTCGGTCTTGCCCACGCCCGTCGGCCCCGCGAACAGGAACGCTGCCGATCGGCTTGTCGGGGCTGCGCAGCCCGGCGCGCGACAGCTTGATACTCGCGCTGATCTGCGTCGATCGCCGTCGTCCTGCCCGAAGATCACGCGGCTTGCAGATCGTCCGTCGAGCTCTGCGGAGTTTGTCGCGGTCGTCGACGCGCCGAGCCGGTCTTCTCCGGGATGCGCGCGATCTTCGCGACGATCGTCCTCGATGTCGTTGCGACCGCGACCGTCTTTCTCCGCCTGTTCGCAGGCAGGATCCGCTGCGCGCACCGGCCTCGTCGATGACGTCGATGGCCTTGTCCGGGCAGCGAGCCGGTCGTTGATGTACATGCGCCGACAGCTCGCGCGGCGGCCTCGAAGCGCGCCCGCGTCGTACACGACGCCGTGGTGTTCCTCGTAGCGGCTGCTTCAGGCCCTCGAGGATCTGCACGGTCTGCGGACTCGGAGGGCTCGTCCACGTCGATCTTCTGGAAGCGCCGCGACGAGCGCGCGGTCCCGATCGAAGCTGCCCTTGTACTCGGCGAAGCGTGGTCGACCCGATGCAGCGTGATCTGCGCCGCTGCGCGAGGCGCCGGCTTGAGCAGGTTGCGAGGCGTCCATCGAGCCGCCCTGCAGCTGCGCCCGGCGCCGACGATCGTGTGGATCTCGTCGATGAAGAGGATCGCGCTGGGCTGCTCCTTGAGCTGCTTCATCACGCCCTTGAGGCGCTGCTCGAACTGCCCGCGGAACTTGGTGCCAGCGAGCAAGCGCGCCCATGTCGAGCGGCGTAGACGCCGCGCGTCCTTGAGCATCTCGGGGACCTTGCCCTGCAGGATGCGCCAGCGCGAGCCCCTCGGCGATGGCCGTCTTGCCGACGCCGGACTCGCCCACGAAAACAGGGTTGTTCTTGCGACGCCGCGCGCAGGATCTGGCACCGTGCGCTCGAGCTCGTCGGTCGCGGCCGATCAGCGGATCGATGCGCCCGGCCTCGGCCTCGGCGTGGAGGTCGACGGTGTAGGCCTTGAGCGGGTCGCGGGCCTCCGCCTCCTCGCCTTCCTCGTCGTCGTCATCCTCGTCGTCGTCAGCCTCCATGCCGAGCTCGCCCGGGCCGTCTTCCTCGTCGTCGTCGTCGTCGTCGTCGTCGGGGACCGTGCCGTGCGAGAGGTACTGCTTCAGTTCGAACGACGTGAGGCCCTCGTTCTTCAGCAGGAACACCGCGTGCGACTGCTCCTCTTTGAACATCTGCACGAGCACGCTGCCGCCGTCGATCAGCTGCTGGTCGGACGACATGACGTGGATGGCCGCACGCTGCAGGACGCGCTCGACGGAGACCGTCGTCTGCGGGGAGACGTCCACGCCCTCCGGAACGGGAGGGAGGCTCTCGGTGAGGAAGGCCTCGAGCTCCTTGCGGAGGCGCGGCACGTTCGCGCCGCACGCGCGGATCGCCTTGCCCGCGCGCGGGTCGCGGAGCAGCGCGAGCAGCAGGTGCTCGAGCGTCACGTACTCGTGCCGCAGCCGCGTCGCCTCGTCGAAGGCGGTGCGGAGGGCGGCTTGCAGCTCTTTGGCGAGGATCGGGCTCGGCACGGATCAGTCCTCCGGTTCCATCGTCAGTTGCAGCGGGAACTCGTATTCCCGCGACAAGCGCTCGACGGTCTTGATCTTGGTCTCCGCGACCTCGAACGGGTAGATGCCCGCGAGCCCGACGCCATGCAGGTGGACGTGCATCATGACCTGCACGGCCTCCGCCTCGGACTTGTGGAAGACGGTGTGCAGCACGTCGACCACGAACTCGCGCGTCGTGTAGTGGTCGTTGTGCATCAGCACCTTGTAGAGCGGCGGGCGCCGCGTCCGGGTGCCCGTCTTCTTCTCGGTGACGATCCCCGAGTCGTTCTCCCAGCGAGTCGCCATCGTGTTCTCCGCGAAGGGGGGCATTCTAGGGCGCGGGCCCCGTTTGGGAAGCCGCGGGGCAAACACGGGCGCCGACGAGCTCGGCGAGCGCGTAGACGCTGACGCCCTCGTAGCGCGGCTCGAGCACGAGCGGCGCGCCGCCCTCCCGCCGGTGCACGCGCACGACGAGGCGGTCCTCGTCCACGTCGACCGCGCGCACGGCCTCCCATCGCAGCGTCTCCACACGCCCCGCCTCGCAGAGCGCGAGCGCGTCTGCGCCGAGCGTCAGCGTGTACCGGATGGGCACCGACGTGCGGCGCCGCGCGCCCGCGTACGACGCAGCCCACCCGACCGACGCGAGGCTCGCGACGAGCACCACGACCCAGCCCACGAGCGTCGGTTCGAGCGCCGCGATCGTGAGCGCGCCGAGCCCGCAGACGACGGCCCCCGCGAGGCGCAGAGACGCATCGGCGCGCTCGGCGCGGACGTCGAGGCGCAGCACGATCTCGGGCGGCCCGGGCGGCGGCGCGGGCGGCTCACTCGAGGGCGAGGCGGACGTAGAAATCCTCGTCGGTGGCGTTGTGGATGGTCACCGTGCCGTCGTCGCCGACGGCCTCGATCCGCGCGACGTTGCCCGACGCGAGGGTGCCGCCGACGCCGCTCGCATCGAAGGCGATGTAGACGAGGAGCGCGGTGGGCTTCTCGGGAAGCGGGTGATGCACCTTCAGGTGCACGCGGCCGGGGAACGCGAGCCAGGCGTCGCCCGCGGCGAGCGGCGGAAAATCGGAGCTCTGCCAACGCCCGTCGCGTAGGCGCTGCGAGGCGGGCAGCTCGGCCGCGGTGACCTCGTCGAAGCTCTCGGCGACGGCCGTGCCGCACGCGCTTGCGCCGAGCGGGAGCGCAACGAGCGTGAGCACGCGCGCAAACCGCGCGACTGAATGGCGGTTCATCCGAGCACCTTCGCCGCGTCGATCGCGTGGTAGGTGAGGATGAGGTCCGCGCCGGCGCGGCGGATGGAGAGCAGCACCTCCATCATCGCGCGCGTCTCGTCGAGCAGGCCTGCGGCGGCCGCGGCCTTCACCATCGCGTACTCGCCGCTCACGTTGTAGGCGGCGACGGGGACGTCGACCGCGTCGCGCACCTCGCGCAGCACGTCGAGGTAGGGCAGGGCGGGCTTGACCATCACCATGTCCGCGCCCTCCTCGAGGTCGAGCCGCACCTCCCGCAGCGCCTCGCGGCGGTTGGCACGGGTCCATCTGGTAGCCGCGTCGATCGCCCTCTTTGGGCGCGCTCTCGGCCGCGTCGCGGAAGGGCCCGTAGAACGCGCTCGCGAACTTCGCCGCGTAGGAGAGGATCGCGACGTCGCCGAAGCCCTCCTCGTCGAGCGCAGCGCGGATCACGCCGATGCGGCCATCCATCATGTCGCTCGGCGCGACGACGTCCGCGCCCGCGAGCGCGTGGCAGAGCGCCTCTTTCGCGAGCAGCTCGAGCGTCGCGTCGTTGTCAACGTCGGTGCGCCCGCGCCGCGTGTGGAGCGGACCGCAGTGCCCGTGATCGGTGTACTCGCACATGCAGACGTCGGTGATGACGACGAGGTCGGGGAGCGCGTCCTTCAGCGTGGCGACCGCCCGCGGCACGGGCCCGTCCGCGTCCCAGCCGCTCGAGCCGATCGCGTCCTTCGCGTCGGGGAGTCCGAAGAGCAGCACGCTCGGGACGCCGAGCGACCAGGCCTCCCGCGCTTGCGCGACGATCACGTCGACGCTCGACTGGAAGACGCCGGGCATCGTCGCGATCGGGCGTTTCTCGCCGACGCCGCTGCGGACGAAGAGCGGCAGCACGAGCTGGCTCGGCGTGAGGCGCGTCTCGCGGACCATCTCGCGGAGCGTGGGCGTGCGGCGCAGGCGGCGCGGGCGTTCGGCGGGGAAGGGCATCAGTCCTCCGGGTCAGTCGGCGTCGTGCGGGAAGGCGTCGTGTGACGGCGCATCGGAGCGGTTGGCGTCTCGTGAGGCGGCGTCGGAGCGGGCGGCGGCGAAGTGCGCCTCGAGCGCGTCGACGAGCCCGGCAGTGGTGTACTCGCTCGCGGTCACCGCGACACGCAATCCGTGCGCTTCGGCGGTGCGGGTCGTGATTGGCCCGATCGACGCCAGCGTCACATGGGCGAGTCGCGCCTGCGCCTCGGGGCCGAGCGCGGCGAGCAGCTGCTCGACGGTCGAGGACGACGTGAACGCCACGACGTCGAGCGTGCCGGCGGCGAGCGCTTCGCGGATCGCATGGGCGTCCTCGTCGCGGGGGCCGATGGTGCGGTAGGCCGCGACGACGTCGACCTGCGCGCCCGCCGCGGCGAGACGCTCGGGGAGCACTTCGCGCGCGACGGCTGCGCGCGGCACGAGGATGTGTGCGCCCCGCACACGTTCGCCGAGCGCGGCGATCAGGCTGTCGGCCGCTGCCTCGCCGCGGTATTCGGCAGGCACGACGTCGGCACGCACGCCGTAAACCGCGAGCGCCTCGGCCGTCGCGGGGCCGATCGCCGCGACGAGACCGCGCCCCAGCCACCGGGCGTCGCCGCCCTCCGCCGCGAGCGCCTCGAAGAAGCGGGTGACGCCGTTCGCGCTCGTGAAGACCAGCGCGTCGTAGCGCGCGGCCTCGTGCACCGCGCGCCGGAGCGCGGCCGCGTCCTCGGGAGGCTCGATGCGGATCGTCGGCAGCGCGACCGGCTCAGCCCCCGCGTCGCGGAGGCGCTGCGCGAAGCCGCGCTCCTGCCCGGCGGGGCGCGTCACGAGCACGCGCTTGCCGAAGAGCGGCTGCACGTCGTACCAGCGCAGCCGCTCGCGCAGCCGCACGACCTCGCCGACGACGGTGAGCGCCGGCAGCCCAGCCCCTGCCTCGCGCGCGATCTGCGCGATCGTGCCCACGGTGCCGACCAGGCTGCGTTGGCGCGGCAGCGACGCCCACTCGAACACGGCCGCGGGCTCGTCCGGGTCGCGGCCGTGCGCGACGAGGCGCGCCATCGTGCGCTCGAGGTGCCGCATGCCCATGAAGATCACGAGCGTCTGCGTGGCGGTCGCGAGCTTCGACCAGTCGTGGGCGCTCTCGGGCTTGTCGGGGTGCTCGGTCGCCGTGAGGAAGGCGACGCTGCTCGAGGCCTCGCGGTGCGTGAGCGAAATACCCGCGTAGGCGCAGACGGCGAGCGGTGACGTCACGCCCGGCACGACCTCGAAGGGGATGCCCGCGTCGGCGAGGTGCTCGGCCTCCTCGGAGCCGCGCCCGAACATGAACGGGTCGCCGCCCTTCAGCCGGCCGACGATCCGGCCGGCCCGGGCCTCGCGTACCATCCGCGCGTGGATGTTCGCCTGCCGCTCGCTCGGCGCGCCCGCGCGCTTGCCGACGAAGACGAGCTCGGCGCCCGGACGCGCGTGCGCGAGGAGGTCGGGGTGCACGAGGGCGTCGTAGAGCACGACGTCGCACTCGCCGAGGCGTCGCAGCGCGCGCGCCGTGATGAGCTCGGGGTCCCCGGGACCGGCGCCGAGCAGGTAGACCTTCCCCATCGGGCCGCGCATCGGCCGCATGATAGCGCCGCGCGCCGTTCAGCGCGTGCCGGCCGGATCCGCGGCGAGGCGGGCGTCGCCCCGCGCCTTGTCGAAGCGCTCCGGGAGCCGCAGCACGAGGCCGGGCGTCTCCTCGCCGACCCGCACGCGCGCGGGGTACCGCGCCAGTGTTTCGCCGGCTGCGGGGTGCCGCGCGCACGGCCATGCGTCGCCGGCCGGGACGCCGCGGAGCACGAAGCCGCCGCGCGGATCCGTGCGCGCCGCGCGGGTCCAGTCGGGCGGCACGCCCGCCGGTCCCGCGGTGACCTCCGCGCCCGAGACCGGCGCGCCGAGCGCATCGACGACCTCGCCGCGGAGCGCGCCCCCGGGCACCAGCGCGAGCGCGACGCCTTCGACGTCGGCGAGCGTGCGGCCGCGCTCCGCGACGACGATCTCGGCTGTGCCCGTCACGTAGGAGGCGTGATCGGCCTGCACGCCGTACGCACCGGCGGGGACGCGCAGGACATCCCACGCGCCGTCGGTCTGCGTGTCCGCCTCGAAGGAGCCCGCCGCACCGCGCAGGCGCACCCGTGCGCCGCGCAACCCCGCACCGGAGAGGGAGTCCGTGACCACGCCGCGCACCGCAGCGCACGGCGCGAGCATCACGCGCAGCTCGCGCGCCGCGTCGTCCACCTCGGCCAGCCGCGTGAGCGCGTAATCCGTGTGATCCGCCTCGAGCGACCAGGGCGGCAGCGGCATCCCCTCGATCGACCAGGTGCCGTCGTCGCCGCTCTCGGTCGTCTGCGCGAACGGCGTCCGCGAGCGGAGCGAGCGCACCCGGACGCGGGCGCCGGCGATGGGGAAGCCGCGGGCATCGACGACCCGCCCGCGCAGCGCGCGAAGCTCGCCCTCGAGCGCGAGGGTGACGGGCGCGACCGCCCCGGAGAACACGCGCACGCTCGTCCGGACGGGCGGCGCGCCCGGCGGAAACGCCGTCAGGACGACCTCCCCGACCACGCCGCGGAACTCGAAGCGCCCGTCCGCGCCCGCGAGCAACCCGCGCGGCGCGGGCTCCCCGGGCACCATCAACTCGACGCGGATCGCCTCGATCGGGAAGCCGCGCGCGTCGGTCACGCGCCCGTCCACGGTGCCGCCCTCCGGGAGCACGATGCGGACGTCCTCGATGCGCGCGCCGGCGACGACGACGCGCGGCGGCGTGAAGCCCGGCGCGTACGCGAGGTGCCGGGCGACCAGCGTGATGCGCCCCGGGGGCACGCCCGCGATGCGGAAACGTCCCTCCGCGTCGGTGCCGAAGCCCATCGTGACCGCGTCGTCTGCGGCCTCGACGCCACCGTCCCCGCCCGACGTGCCGCTCCCCGTCGTCCGCGCATCCGGCCCGTGCGTACCGAGGACCGTCGCGACGATCGGGATGGGCGGCACGCCGCCGAGCGTGACGCCGAGCTCCCCGGCGGGGCGGAGCGGGGGAGGCCCTGCGCGCTGGGCCTCGAACAGCGCCGCCCGGAACGCGAGCGATCTCGAGGACATGGCGACGGACGCGCCCGAGTCCGTCGTGCCGCCGACCTCGACCTGTGCGCCGCGGATCGGCGCGCCCAGCGCGTCCACGACGACGCCGCGGATCTCGGCCGCGCGCCGCAGCGCGAAGCGGACCGGCGCATCCCCCGGCGCGCACGCCTCGGCGACGAGCGATACGTAGCCCGCCGCCTGAACGGCACAGCGGTGCGCGATCGCGCGGAGCCCCTCCACCGCGAGCGTCCCATCGCGCCCGGACCGCGCCGCCCGCGGTGCGAAGGCGAGCGCGTCCTCCGTCACGACGATCTCGGCCCCCTCGAGGGGCGCCTCGGCATCGGCGTCGCGCACCTCCACCCGGAGCGTCGCGCCGACGGCCAGCTCGAGATCGGCGACGAGCGCACCGCCCGGCGCGAGCAGGAGCCCCTCCCGCGGCGTCGCGACGAGCCCGCCATGCCGCGCGCGCACCTCGTAGACGCCGCCCGGCACGCCGTCGATCTGGTACGCGCCCGAGGCGTCCGTCTCCACGGATCGCGGCGGCCAGACGCCGCTCCCCGCGAGCACGATGGTCGACTGCACGTTGGCCCCATCGGGGCCGCGCACCCGGCCGGCGATGCGCCCGGTCCGCCGCAACACGAGGCGCAGCGCAGGGGCGCCCGCGCGGAGCAGCACCGCGCGTCGCGTCGCCGTCTCGAAGCCGGGCGCGGAGGCCTCCACGCGCACCGCACCGCCCGGCGCGAGCGTATCGAAGGTGAAACCGCCTGCCCGGTCCGCTCGCACCGTCCAGGGCCGCGTCGCGGGGGCCTGCGTCTCCGGCGCGTCGAGCGAGGCGTCGTCGGGCCACGACGAGAGGCGCGCCTCCGCCACGGCCGCGCCCTCCTCGTCGACGACCTGCCCCGACAACGTCGCGCCCGGTCCCAGCGTCACCCGCGCCTCGCCGACGCCGCCCGCGACCCGCGCGACGCGCACGGCGCGGGCGAAGGACGCCCGTGCGACGACGAGCGTGAACGTTCCGTCCGGGAGCGGCGCGAGGCGGGCGCGCCCGGACGCATCCGTCCGCGCGACGGCGACGGTGCGGCCCGCGCCGTCGAGGGCGAGGACCTCCGCGTCCCCGATGGGCGCCCCGGCGGCATCGCCGTCCGCGCGACCGCCGCCTGTGCGCCCGTCCGCGTCGGGCTGGGCGGCGTCCGCGCCGTCGCCGTCCGTGGCGTCCGTCCTCGGCCGTGCGGTCACCCTGATCGTGAGCGCGCCCCCCGGCGAAGGCGCGGCCAACCCGGCGTCGTGCCGCGCCGTCGTCGCGTCGCGGACACGCTCGGGCGAGCGCCGACCGAGCTGCGTGGCGAGCAAGCCGAGGCCGAGCACGATCGCGACGAGCCCGACCACGACCACGCGTCCAGCGGTCGTCGCGTGCGGGGGCGCGGGGTGGGGCGGGTGGGTGTCGCGCAGGGGAGAGTCTCCGTGTTTCGCCAGCCGAGCGTAGCAGCGGAAGCGTCGACGGCGTGCGGCGCGACGCGTCGAAGGGCCCCGCCGCGTCGCCACCGCGCTTGCGGCCGCCGAGAGGCTCTGCTAAACGGCGCCCTTCATCCCGAGGGACGTCATGGCATTCGCGTGCGATTACTGCAGCAAGATCCGGCTCAAGGCCCACAAGGTCAGCCACTCCAACATCAAGACCCGCAAGTGGCAGCAGCCCAACCTGCAGTCCGTGCGTGTCCTCAAGGACGGTCGGGCGCAGAAGCTCCGCGCGTGCACCCGGTGCATCCGCTCCGGCGCCGTCGTCAAGGCAGCCTGAGCCTGGTCCGTCAGGGGGGTGCCGCCCGCGTCCCCCCGACGGCCTCGTCGCCTTCGCGATGAGTTCATCCCCCCCACCCGCCGAGCGTGACGCGTCACGCTTCGCGGGTGGTCGTGCTTCCGTCGAGCTTCCTGTCGGGCACGGCGCCGCGGGTATCGCCGTCGATACTGTCTCCGCCGATATTGTCGCACCCGGCATGCCCACTCCCGCAGCGGCCCTGCCTCCGGCCGTCGCGGTGGCCCCGCCGACCTCGGCGCGAACCGGGCCGCAGCTGCGCCTCCCGCCCGGTTCGCCGCCGGACGCGATTCTCCTCAGCTTCCCGGTCCCGCGGGAGCACGCGGGCCTCCGTCTCGATCGCTTCATCCAGACGCGCATCCCGCGGCTCTCTCGCACGCGCGCGCAGGCGATCGTACGCGAGGCCGGGCGCCGCGCCGATGGGACGCGGCGGCGTCCGAGCGACATCGTGCGCGAAGGCGAGACCGTCCTGCTCGTCCGTGCCGGGTTCACGGAGCCGGACGCCCCAACGGAATACGGCTTGTTGTACGAGGACGACGCCCTCTTCGTGCTCGACAAGCCCGCCGGCCTGCCCGTCCACCCGACGGCGACGTACCACCGCAACACGCTCACGTACGTCCTCCGCGCACGGTATGGCGATCGCACGCCGCGGATCGCGCACCGCCTCGACCGCGAGACGAGCGGCGTGCTCGCGTGCGCGAAGACGATCGACGACGAGCGCGTGCTGAAGAACGCCTTCGAGGGGCGTCGGGTTCGCAAGAGCTACCTCGCGATCGTCCGCGGCGCGCTCGCCGCCGAGCGCGGCGACATCACGCTGCCGATCTCCCCCGTCCGCGAGGGCCTGCACCTGCTGATGGAGATCCGCGACGACGGCAGCGAAGGCGCGCGGGCCGAGACGGGCTACGAGGTCGTCGCGCGCGGGCCGGCGCACACGCTCGTGGCGCTGCACCCCCGCACGGGGCGCCAGCACCAGCTTCGCGTGCACCTCTCCGCCATCGGCCACCCGATCGTGGGGGACAAACTGTACGGCCCCGAGCGCGAGGCCGTGTTCTATGAGCACATCGAGACGGGGATGACCCCGGAGTTGCTCGCGCGCCTCGGGCACGAACGCCATGCGCTCCACGCGCATCGGCTCGGCTTCGACCACCCGCGGACGGGTCTCCCGATCGCGTTCGAGGCGCCGCTCGCGCCGGATCTCGTGGCGTTGTGGCGCGGTCTTTGCGCGCCGGGCTGAGCGCCGTCGTCTCCCCTTCGCGGGCGGGGACCGGCTGGCGAGGCCATTGCCCGCGCGGGGCGAGCGGGTATCCTGCCGCGCTGATGCTTCGCTTCCGCCGGTTCACGCTGCTGCTCGCGCTCTTCGGACTCGCGCTCATGGCTTGCGGCGCGTCCGCAGCGCCCATTCGCGTGACGTCGCCCATGACCGCTGCCGATGTCCGTGTCTTCGACCATGGCGTGGACTTCGTCGACGACCCGGAGATCCTCGCGGGTCAATGGCGCCGCACGTGGGCGGATGAGCTCCAGGCACGGGTCGGCAGCGCCGACGCCATCGTCCTGGTCCGGGTGAACTCCGCGCAAGCCACACGCATCCCGGACGTCGGGCCCTCGTATCGGCTCGACATCGAGGCGGGCGGGGCCCTCTTCGGCGCCGTCACCGACATCGACCTCGTCAGCATGGAGAGCGACGGCGGCTACAGCAGCGTCGATCGCAACCAGACGCGCCTTCTCTCGGCCGACTTCGTCCTCTTCCTGAAGTGGTATCAAGCCGACGACGGCGCAGTCGCCGCGCACTGGCATCTCTCCCCTGCGACGGAGGCCGTGACGACGCGCGTCCGCTTCCTCGTCACCAGTCGCCGCACAGCCCCCGCGAACCAGCCGCGGCGCATCGTCCGCGAGAACTGAGCGCGGGGCTCACCGCAGGCGCGGAGGTTTCGGTCCGACGTTGGTCTTCTCGTCGTGGATCGGGTCCGGCGCCCGCGCGAGGGGGCGCGTCCCGTTGGCCGACCCGAGCGGGCCCCGCGCAGCGCGCTTGCGGCGCGGCTCACCAGGCGACGAGACATCGAGGATCTCGGTGCGCGCGAGGTGCAGCGGGTCCTCGTCCGGCGGAGGCGGCAGCGAAGATTCGTCCTCGTCGTCCGCGGCGGGGGGGGGCGCGACGGGCTCGACGATCCGCGACGGACTCGGGCTGAAGCGCGAGAAGGGCGCGTCCGGACCGAGTACGTCGGCGATGAGGTTCCTGCCGAGATCCGTCGGCGCGTCGAGGTCGAGGACGTAGTCCTCCATCGCCCGCAGTTCGGCCTCGATCTCCTGGGCGAACAAGCGCTTCATGACGCGCGCGAGCTTCGTCCGGCGGTACTGCGGCGCCGCCGCGAGCAGCCAATCGAGGAGCGCGTCCCGGAACTCGAGCGCCGTCTGGAAGCGGCCGCTGCGCGAGCGCACCATCGCGCGCTCGACGATCGCCGCGAGCCGCTGCGGGATGCGCGGCTCGACGTCGCGGAGGGGACGCGGGGCCGCGTCGCGCACGGTGAAGATGAGGTCGACTTCGGTGGGCGCGGTGAACGGCGCCTGCCCGCAGAGCAGCTCGTAGAGGACGCTCCCGGCGCTGAACACGTCGCTGCGTCCGTCGAGCTTGCGGCCAAACGCCTGCTCGGGGGACATGTACTTGACCTTGCCCTTGATGATCCCCGTCTTCGTCTGGACCTTGTTGTGCGTGGCCTTGGCGATGCCGAAGTCGCAGATCTTCACGTGTCCGTCGTAGGCGACGAGGATGTTCGACGGACTGAAGTCGCGGTGGACGAGACGCAGCGGGTGCCCCTCGACGTCGACCGCCGCGTGCGCGTGGTGCAGCCCGTCGAGCGCGCGCGCGATGACGTACGCGCAGTCGTCCGCCTCGAGCACGCCGCCGCCGCGCGCCTTGTCCTTCTCGACGACGGTGCGGAGGTCCTTGCCGTCCACGAACTCCATCGAGATGAGGATCGTGTCGTCGACCTTCGCGAGCTCGTAGACCTCGGCGATGTTCGGATGCCGGAGGTAGCTGACGAGCCGGTACTCGTCGGTGAGCATGTCGATGAACTGCCGATCCTCCGTGAAGTGCGGGAGGACCTTCTTGATCGCGACGTCGCGACGGTAGCCGTCGGCCTCGAACGTGAAGCCGCGGAACAGCTCGGCCATGCCACCGAAGGCGATGCGCTCGGTGATGTGGTAGCGGCCAAGCTGGCGCGTGCGGCGCATCGCGCGGCATGTTCCCCCGAGAGCGCCTGACGACGCAAGGGAGCGCCGCCTCCTGCGCCGAGAGACGGGCGCGACGGGCGCGCGGAGTTGTGATGTGCGCGCCTGTCGGATAACTTGGCGCACCCGCATGCCCTCCTCGCAATCCGGTCTGCTGCGTTCGCCCGCCTCCCCGTCCTCCACCACGCTGCGTGCGCCGCTCGTCGGCCGCGGCCTCGAGCTCCGCGAGCTCGACGAGGCCCTCGCGCGCGCGCTCGCCACCAAGACGCCCCAGGTCGTCACGATCCTCGGCAGCGCGGGCATCGGCAAGACGCGCCTCGTGCACGAGTTCCTCGCTCGCGTGCGCGACCGCGACCGGCACGTCCGCGCCTTCCGTGGGACGTGCCGTGAGAACGGCCCGCCGTTCAGCGTCGTGCAGCGCATCCTGAAAGGTCGCTTCGGCGTCATCGAGGGCGGCGATCCAGAGACCACGCGCGAGCAATTCCGCCAGAAGGTGAGCGAGACGCTCAGCGATCGCCGCGTCACGGAGTTCCTCCATTTCCTCGGCGCGTTCCTCGACCTGCGGTTCCCTGAATCGCCATTCATCCGGGCGGTCGAGGACGACCCGGAGCAGTTCAGCAAGATCTCGCGGGCCGTGCTGCGACGCTTCTTCGAGGTCGACGCCGAGAACCACCCGCTGATCCTCACCTTCGAGGACCTGCACTGGGCGACGGACGACACGCTCGAGCTCGTCTCCTACCTGACGACCGCCATGACGGCCGCCCCGATTCTCCTCGTGCACGTCGCGCGGCCCGAGCTCCTCGCGCGGCAGCCCGAGTGGCTCGGTGCCGGGGGCGCCGCGCACGTGAAGCTCGACCTCGGTCCGCTCGGCCCCGACGACGCCGCGGGGCTCATGCACCGCCTGCTCGCCCCGACGGGCGAGCCTCCGCAAGAGCTCATCGACGCGGGCGTGGAGATGGCCGGGGGCAGCCCGTACCTACTCGAGCAGATGGTGCGCACGTTCCTCTCGAGCGGCACCGTCGTGCCGCGCGGCGATGGCACCTGGGCGGTCGATCTCTCGAAGCTCGACGATGCGCAGCTCCCGCTCACCGTCGAGGACGCCATCAGCGCGCGCATCGCCGCGCTCGAGGCGTCGGAGCGCCAGGTGCTCGAGATGGCCGCGACGATGGGCGGCGTCTTCTGGCTCGGCGCGCTCGTCGCGCTCGCGCGGATCGACAGGCCCACGCCCTCGCTGTGGGGCGGCGCGGAGGACGTCGCGCTCCACTTCCGCGATCTCCTGAGCGGCCTCGAGGACCGCGAATACGTGCTCGAACTCCCCGACTCGTCGGTGCCCGGCGACACGGAGTTCGCCTTCAAGCACAACCTCGAGCGCGAGACGCTGCATCGCCTCACGAGCCGAGCGCAGATCCGCCGCTATCACATGGTCGTCGCCGAGTGGCTCGAGTTCCGCCTCGCCGAGAGCGCGGAGGAGCAGTGCGAGGTGCTCGCCGGGCACTTCGAGGCGGGCGGCGCGCGGCGCAAGGCTGGTCACTACTTCCTCATGGCGGCCGACCGCGCGCGGTCGCGCTACGCGAACGCGAAGGCCGCCGAATATTATGGCAAGGGACTTGCGCTGATCGGTGAGGAGGATGTCCCGCAGCGCCTCGACGCGCTGCATCACCACGGGGACGTGCTCCAGCTCGCCGGCCGCAACGACGACGCGCTCGCGAGCTTCCGTCAGATGCTGGTGATCGCGTACCGCCTCGATCTGAAGAGCAAGGGTGGCGCCGCCCACAACCGCATCGGCCGTCTCTACCGCGCGATCGGTCAGCTCGAAGAGGCGATGCGCCACCTCGGGACGGCGCACGCGCTCTTCGACGCGGCGGGCGACAAGCGCGGCGTCGCGTCCACCGTCGACGACGTCGGCAAGGTGCACTGGATGCGCGGCGCCTACGAGGTCGCCGAGCGGTTCATGCGACAGGGCCTCGAGCTTCGCCGCGAGCTCGGTGACGCGCGCTCGCTCGCGCTCTCGCTCAACAACCTCGGCCTCGTCTACCAGGACAGCGGCCGCTTCAGCGAGGCCCTCGAGGCCTACAACGAGGCGCTCATCCTCCGCCGCGAGATCGGCGATCGCCCAGGTATCTCGCAGACCCTGAACAACCTCGGCGACATCCGCGAGCAGAACGGCGAGCACGAGCTCGCCCTCGCGCTGTGGACGGAGGCGCTCGAGCTCGCGCGCGAGGTCGGCGACCGCATGCGGCAGGCGGTGATCCTCACGAACCTCGGGCAGGCACATTACAGGCTCGGCCGCCCGGAGGACGCGATCCGGGGGCTGCAGCAGGCGGAGGAGATCTCCGCGACGCTCGGGGACCGGATTCTCGAGGGCGAGATCCTGCGCGGCCTCGCCAAGGCGCACATGCTCTCCCACGAGCTCTCGGCGGCGCGCGACTACATCGGGCGCAGCATCGCGCTCTTCGAGCAGGCGCGCAGCAAGCCCTTCCTCGGCGTCGCGCTCCGCACGCTCGGCGAGATCGGCGCGGCCGCAGGCTGGGGAGGCGAGGAGCACCAGCAGGCGCGCGCCGCGTTCGAGCGCTCGATCGCGCTCTTCGAGGAGCTCGGCAACGACCTCGAGCTCGCGCATGGTTGCCGCGCGTACGCGGCTTTGCTGCGGCAGGGGAGCGGGGATTCACAAGAGGGGCATGCCGCCGCCGACGCGCTCGACGCGCGGGCCGCCGCCATCGACGAGCGCTTGAAGAGCGCGGATGGGCTCATCGCGACGCCGCTGCCGGGCGAGAAGACCGACCCGGGCACCGCGCCGCCCCTGGCGCCGTGAACGCGCAGCGGGCGCGCCCGCTGGCCTGCGCGCGGCGCTCGTAGTACCCCATCGCGCCCTCCCTCCCGCTGACGGTGATCCCCGTGACGCACGTCGACATTCCCGCGGGGCGCATCCCGCAGCCCGTGATCGCGCTCTGCCGCCGCCTCCGTGACGCGGGACACCGCGCATGGATCGTCGGAGGTTGCCTGCGTGACCTCCTCGCGGGCCGCAACGTGAGCGATTGGGACGTGTGCACGTCGGCCCTGCCCGAGCAGGTGCAGCGCACGTTCAAGCGCGTCATCCCCACCGGCATCGAGCACGGCACGGTCACGGTGCTGCTCGACGGCGCGCACTACGAGGTGACGACGCTGCGCGGGGAGGGGGCGTACACCGACGGCCGCCGCCCCGACTCCGTCCACTTCGTCGACGACATCGAGCAGGACCTCGCGCGCCGCGACTTCACCGTGAACGCGATCGCCTACGATCCGCTCGACGATCGCCTCGTCGATCCCTTCGGCGGGCGCGAGGACATGGGCCGCCGGGTGCTGCGCGCCGTGGGCAGCGCGCGCGAGCGTTTCGCGGAGGACGGACTCCGCGTGCTGCGCGCCGCGCGCTTCGTCGCGACGCTCGAGTTCGAACTCGACGAGGAGACGGCGGCGGCGATCCCCGCGACGCTCGACACCTTCCGTAAGGTCTCTCCGGAGCGCGTCCGCGACGAGTGGCTGAAGACGATGAAGGCGCGGCGGCCCTCGCGTGCCTTCCGCGTGATGGCGTCGACGGGGATCCTCGGGGTCACGTACCCGGAGCTCGCCGCGCAGATCGGCTGCGTGCAGAACAAGTGGCACGCGTTCGACGTCTGGGGCCACTCCCTCGAGACGCTCGACGCGCTCGACGGCGACCCCGTGCTCCGCCTCGCCGGCCTGCTGCACGACGTCGGCAAGCCGCGGACGCGCGCGCTCGGCGAGAAGACGCAGGACTACACCTTCTACAACCACGAGACCGTCGGCGCAGACATGGCCGACGCCTGGCTCCGCGCGTTCCGCTTCAGCAACGACGAGCGCGACCGCGTCGTGCACCTGATCCGACACCATCTCGTCTGCTATTCGGACGCGTGGAGCGACGCCGCCGTGCGCCGGTTCCTGAAGCGCGTCGGCCCGGATCGCGTCGGGGACCTGATTCGTCTCGCGCGGGCGGATGCCCTCGGCAAGGGCCGGTCGGTCGAGGCCGAGCTCGAGGGATTGGTGGAGTTGCAGCGGCGAATCGAGGCCGTCGTCGCGTCGGGGAGCGCCCTCTCGACGCGCGACCTCGCCGTCAGCGGCGCGGACGTGATGGCACGCCTCGCGATCCGCCCGAGCCGGCGCGTCGGCGAGGTGCTCGAGCAGATCCTCGAGCGCGTGCTCGAGGAGCCCACGCTCAACGACCACGACGCGCTCCTCGCGTTGATCGACGAGATCGGCCCGGGAGAGCAGGGCAAGGCCCGCGACGGCGCTGGGAAGGGTGGCGCGTGAAGGGCTACATCGACTTGCACTGCCACTACCTGCCGGCGATCGACGACGGTGTCCGTACCGTCGCCGACGGGATCGCGCTGCTCGCCGGGCTGCACCGCGTCGGCTTCGATCACGTCGTCGCGACGCCCCACATCCGGACAGCCATGTTCGAGAACCGCGCGCCGGGGCTCCGAGGCGCCTACGACACCTTGCTCGCGTCGCCCGAGTTCCGCGCGGCAGCGGGCACGCTTCCCCGCACCGGGCTCGCCGCCGAGCATTGGTGCGACGACGTGTTCTGGGGGCTCTTCGTCGCGGGTGAGATTCTGCCGTACCCGGGCGGTTTCGCGGCGCTCATCGAGTTCCCGCCGGAGCATCTCCCGCGCGTCGAGGATCGCTTCTTCGCCATGCAGCGCAAGGGCGTCACGCCGGTCATCGCGCACCCCGAGCGCTACGCGCCGCTCTTCGCCCGCACCCAGCCCATCGAGCGCCTGCTCGACATGGGCGCGATCGCGCTGCTCGACCTCATGTCGCTGACCGGCCGCTACGGGAGCGCCCCCAAGCGTGCGGCTGAGCGGATGCTCGACGAGGGCGCCTACTACGCGGCCTGCAGCGACTCGCACAAGCCGCAGGACGTCGCGCTCGTGGCCGACGCGATCGCGCGTCTCGAGCGGATCGTCGGCGAGGACGAGGCGCGCGAACTGCTGGTCGACGGCCCCGCCAGCATCCTCGCCGGGAGCATCGACGCGTGATCGACGCCACCACGTCCGAAGGCCCGCCCCCCGGGCCGTCGCTTGCGCGGCGTGTGCTGCCGAAACTCCTCGTCTCGCTCGTGCTCGGCGCACTCTTCGCTTGGCTCGTCGCGCGCGGGGGCGTCCCGCTCGTTCCGCCTGCCTCGGCCTTCGCGGGCGTGGTCTGGTGGACGGTCCCCGCCTACGTCGTCGTGCTCTTCGCGACCACGTGGGTGCGCGCGAGCCGGTGGCGTTTCCTCGTCGCCCCGATCAAGCCCGTCCCGCTCCGCGAGGTGATCGGCCTCAACTGGATCGGTTTCTTCGCGATCTTCGTGATGCCGCTACGGCTCGGCGAGCTCGCTCGGCCGGCGCTCAGCAAGATGCGCGAGGGAATCCCGATCAGCGTCGGCTTCGGCACGATCGCGGTGGAGCGCGTGCTCGACGGGCTCGTGACCAGCTTGTGCGTCGCCTACGCCGTGTTCGCGCTGCCGCACCTCGACACCCGCGACGAGCTCGCGCGGCACGTGCCCGCATACGGGATGCTCGCGCTCACGGTCTTCACGGGCGCGCTCGTCGGGCTCGCGTGTTTCCTCTGGCAGCGCAAGCTCGCGACGGCTCTCGTCGCCCGGACGGTCGGCCTCGTCTCGAAGCGCTTCGCGTCGGTGCTCGCGGCGAAACTCGACGGTGTCGCCGAGGGGATCCGCTCGATCGGCGACGCGCGCCTCGGCGCTGCGTTCCTCGGCGAGACGCTCGTCTACTGGTCCCTGAACGCGCTCGGGATGTGGCTGCTCGCGTGGGGATGCGGACTGCCGATGGGCTTCGGACACGCCGTCGCAATCATGGGCATCCTCGCCATCGGGATCCTCCTCCCGGCGGGCCCCGGACTCTTCGGCAATTTCCAACTCGCCGTGGTCGCGGCCCTCAAACTCTACTTCCCGGAGGACGTCGTCGCGACGCACGGGGCTGTCTACATCTTCTTGCTCTACGGCATCCAGGCCGTGTTCATCTGCGTCGCGGGCATCGTTCCGCTCTACGCGATGAAGATCCGCTTTGGCGACCTGATGTCGACGCGCTGAGACGCGGTGTCGAGCGTCGCGCAGGAACTTGGTCCGTCGCCGGGCACTCGACTAGCTTCGGAAACATGCGGCTCCGTCTGGTCTCTGCGACGCTCCTGGTCGCGCTCTCGCTCCTCGTCCCGGTCGACACGGCCGCGGCGCGAACGACCAACGAATACGCGTATCCGCGCGACAAGGTCTGGAACACGAGCCTCCGGCTCGTTCGAATCGATCTCGGGTGCCCGCTCGGTGATCGCGACGCCGAGGTCGGTTACTTCACGTTCGAGTACGTCGACGGCACGCGCCGGCACCCAGGCTCGGTCGAGCTCGTTCCGACGCGCGTTGAAGGGCGCGACGGAGTCAAAGTGGTCGTCCAGATCCCCGCGATGCCGAGCTACGTCGAGCGAATGATTCTCGACCGTCTCGCGCGCAAACTCGTCGACGACTTCGGCGAACCGACGCCGGCCCCGCCCTCGGTGCTCCCGAGCGAGCGACGCCCCGTGAACCGCTCGCCCGCGGCCCCGGAGCCGTCGTCGCCGGACACGGATGCCGAGGCACCGGCAGATCCTGCGCCGCGCGAGCGCACCGAGCGCCCCTGACGCGCTTCTCTCTTGATTCGGCCCCTCCCGTCCCCCAAACCCCGCACGCCATGAGCCTCATCGTCCAGAAGTTCGGCGGCACGAGCGTCGCGAACCCCGAACGACTCCGCACCGTCGCGCGCCGGGTCGCCGCCGCGCGCGCCGCGGGCCACTCCGTCGCCGTCGTCGTCTCCGCGATGAGCGGGGAGACCAACCGTCTGCTCGGCCTCGGGCGGGAGATGGCTGCGCGTCCGATCGAGCGCGAACTCGACGCGCTCGCGGCGACGGGCGAGCAGGTCACGAGCGCGCTGCTCGCGATCGCGCTCTCCGACCTGGGTGTTCCGGCGCGATCGCTGCTCGGCCATCAGGTCCGCATCCTCACCGACAGCGCGTTCACGAAGGCACGCATCAAGGCCATTGACGCGAGCACGCTGACCAAGACGCTCGAGCAGGGGCAGGTCGCAGTGATCGCCGGTTTTCAGGGCATCGACGACGATGGCAGCATCACGACGCTCGGGCGCGGCGGGTCCGACACGACGGCGGTCGCGATCGCCGCCGCGATCAAGGCCGACGCGTGCGAGATCTACACGGACGTCGATGGGGTCTACACTGCGGACCCGAACGTCTGTCCGAGCGCCCGCAAAGTCGACCGCATCAGCTACGAGGAGATGCTCGAACTCGCGTCGCTCGGCGCCAAGGTCTTGCAGATCCGCAGTGTGGAGGTCGCGATGAAGTACGGGGTCCCGGTGCACGTGCGCTCGAGTTTCAACGATCTGCCGGGGACGTGGGTCGTCGGCGAGGACAAGTCCTTCGAAGCCGTCGTCGTCGCGGGCGTGACGAGCGACCGCAACGAGACGAAGGTCACGATCCGACACGTCCCGGACGTCCCCGGTGTCGTCGCGCGCGTGTTCGAGCCGCTCGCCGACGCGAACATCAGCGTCGACATGATCATCCAGAACGTCTCGGCCGAGCGCACGACGGACCTCACCTTCACGGTGACGAAGACGGACGCGCTGAAGGCGTGCGAGATCGCCGCGCGCATCGCGCAGGACATCGGCGCGCGCGAGGTGATCTCCGACGATCAGATCGCGAAGGTCAGCATCGTCGGGCTCGGCATGCGCAGCCACGCGGGCGTGGCGTCACGGATGTTCCGTCTGCTCGCGAGCGAGGGCATCAACATCGAGGCGATCTCGACGAGCGAGATCAAGGTCTCCTGCCTCATCGCCGCGAAGTACCACGAGCTCGCGGTGCGCGTGCTGCACGACGGCTTCGGCCTCGGTGCTGCGGCGCCTTCCACGCCCTGATCGCGCGCGCCCTCGGGGGACGCCCGCGCGGGATGGCGGAAACCCCGCTGGCTGCCGCGCGATGACGGGCGCGTGCTGCGGGACGCCAGGGCAGGGCGGAGGTCGGCGCCGCGCGCGGCCGCGGGCGCGATGGGCGCGATGCTCGCGCTCGTGGGGCTTGCGACACGCGTGGGCCCAACGCCCGACGTGGTGCGCGCCCCGGTGGAGGTCATCCACGAGAGTGCAGGGGCCGCAGCGCTGCGGCGCGGGGAGCGCCTCGAGTTGAACGCGGCGTCCGCGGCCGAGTTGGAACTGCTGCCGTGGATCGGTCCGGCGCTCGCGGCTCGCATCGTCGCCGAGCGCGCGGTGAGCGGTCCTTTCCGTTCGGTGGCCGAGCTCGCCCGAGTCCGGGGAATCGGCCCGCGCACGCTCGCGCGGATCGCCCCGTACGTCCGTGCCGTCGTGCCCCCCGCGCGTTGACCCTCCCGGCCCCCCGTCACGCTAACGTGGCCCCGGCGCTGCTTGCGTGCCCGACGCGCCACGGCTATTCCCGGCCGGCGGGCCCGCGGCCCGGGGAGAACTTCCATGTCGTCAGTTCCTTCGTCTTTCCGTATCGCGCTCTTCGCGGCGCTCACGCTCGGTGCCTGTGTCCGCGACGAGCCTCGCTTCACCGACGCGGGCGTCGTCCCCACGGACGCCGCGCGGGTCGACTTCGGCACGATGTGCACCACGACGCCGACGGAGGACACCGTCGCGCTCTGCAGCGATGGCTGCGACAACAACGGCAACGCCTTCGTCGATTGTGACGACTTTGCGTGTTGCAGCGTCCGCTCGGACTGCCCCGCCGGCACCGCTTGCGGTACGCCGCGCCCGGACGCCGGCCCGGTCACGCCGTGCGCGACCATGAGCCCAGAGACCTCGCTCGCGCAGTGCAGCGACGGCTGCGACAACGACGGCAATCGCTTCTTCGATTGCAACGACTTCGCCTGCTGCGATTTCCGCTCCGACTGCCCGATGGGCACGGCCTGCTACGTCATGCCCGCCACGACGTCCACGATCGCGCAGTTGCAGAATCGGGCCGACGCGATGCACCCGGCCCCGGGCACGCGCGTCTCCGTTGACCAGTCGGGGATGGTCGCGCTCTCCTCGCGCGTGCTCGTGGGCTCGGCGATGCCGTCCTCGGGGTCGTGCCGGTTCGCGATCTGGGTGGGCGCCGCGGTGAGCGGCGACTTCACGGCCATCCAGGTGCAGGAACTGATCACGCTGCCTGCGGGCATGAGCTGCTTCGACCTGCCCGTGGGCAAGATCAGTGACGCGTTCGAGCCCGGCGACGTCGTCACGTCGATCGACAACGCGACGTACAACGAGTTTTGCGCCGGCCCCGCGGGCGCGCCCCCCGGCGCCTGCACGGACTTCGAGCAGTCCAACATTTTCCTCGGCGGCACCGCGACGATCGTGCGCGGAGCTCCTGGCACCGCGCCCGCGGGCACCGTCGTCGCGCTCGGCGACGTCGCGGCAGCGGGTGGCGCCCCCGGCGCCCGTTCGGTCGCCCTCGAGGGTGCACTTCTCACCGTCGAGAACGTCCAGATCCGCGCGACGGCGGACGGGATGTTCTCGCGCTACTCGGCCTTCCTCGCGGCCGCGCCGACCGTCGAGCTCGACGTGCTCGTCTCGAACTTCCCCACGACGCGCTGCGTGCGCGACCACTTCACGAGCCTCGCGATGGGCTCGACGACCGTGCCCACGCTGACGGGCGTGCTGGTGCCGAATTTCGGGCGGTGGACGCTGCGCCTGCGCGACGAGGCGGACGTCGGCGGACTGACCTGCCCCTGAACGTGTCACCCACCCGGGACACGCCGCGCGCGCTGGCGCTCGAGTCGGCCCTGCGCGCGGCGTCTCCGCGTTGCAGCCTCGCGGCGCGTGTGCTGGGTGCGCGAGCGAGCTTGTCGCGGCGATCGCGTCAGAGGTCGAAAACGAGTCCGACACGCGCGAGGGCTGTGACGTACAACGGGGCGCGCTCGTCGTTTGCGGCGAGCTGTGTCACCAGCAGGTGCGGGCGGACTTCCACACCGACGAAGACGCTGCGCGACAACAAGTAGTCGGCGCCGAACACCAGGTGCGCGGCGAGGTCGAGGCTGCGGTCGGCGCCGCGCACCGCGCCGAGCGCGTCGAGCCCCGCCCCGAAGTACGGCACGATCTCGAGCACGTCCACGACGTAGATCAGCTCTGCTCCGCCGACGAATACGTGCTGCGCCGGACCTGCGGGGTGAACCCCGTACGCAAAGGACGCCTTGATCGTCCACACATCATCGAGGCCGACCGATGCTGCAAGCCCGAACGAGGCTCCGGATGGCACGTCGGAGCGGAAGGCGTGCGCGTAACCCACGCCGCCCTCGATCGTCAGCTGGTCTTCGTAGGCAGCGGCGGGGACGGCGACGGCGAGGGCGCACGCTCCACCGACCGCGCCGGCGAAGCGCGCGGCGAGGCGAGACGGGCTCGGTGAGGACGCGGGGGCGCGACGGACCATTGTCGGCGGGCATACCACGGCCCGCGCCGCGCATGCGTTGACTCGCGAGGGGGCGCGGGTATAGTCGGTCGCCCCGCGCGGCGCCTTGCGCGCTCGGCGTCGCGCATTTCGCTGGCAAGTGTCCAGAAGTGCAGGAGATTCCGCCTTGTCGAACGACGAAGAGAACCGGGACGACGCAGCGAACGAGGCCTCGGGCCCGGCCAACGCCGACGAGGCGCCGACGGTGCGCGACGCTGCGCCGGAAGAGTCCGCGCCGGATGCGGGCAAGGGCGCCAACGTGCCCAGTCCCGGCGCCCGCCTCGCCGCGCAGCGGGCGGCCAAAGCGGCGGCCAAGGCCGCGAAGCGCGGGAAGACGAAGGCGGACGAGGTCGAACAGCAGGCCGAGGCCCGCGCCGCGACCATGGCGACTTGGTTCGAAGAAAACCGCAAGATCGCGTACGGCGTCCTCGCCGCCGTGGTCGTCGTGATCGCCGGATTCATCGGCTGGTCCACGTGGGGCCACCGCTCGGCCGAGCAGGCGTCGCTGGCGCTCGGCGAAGCGCTCGACGCCGCGAACGCCGAGATCCGTGCCGCCGACGCGCCGGCGCCCCCGGAGAACGCGCCCGATCGGGAGACCTTCCCGACGACCACCGCCCGCGCGGAGAAGGCGCTGTCCCTCTTCCGCAAGGTGACGAGTGCACACGCGGGTACCGACGCCGCGGTGTGGGCGCGGCTCGGCGAGGCGAGGGCGCTCCTAGACCTCGGCAAGCCCGGTGAGGCGCGCGCGGCCTACGAGAAGGCGATCCGCGAGGGGAGCGGCAACGCGTCCGTCTCCGCCCGGGCCTTCGAGGGCATCGCGTTCAGCTTCGAAGCCGAGAACGAACCGCGGAAGGCCATCGAGAAGTTCCAGTCCCTGGCGCGCACGGGCGAGGGGGGCCACAAGGACCTCGCCGACTACCACCTCGCGCGGATGCACCTCCGCACGGGTGACGATAGCCGCGCCAAGGATCTCCTCAAGGAACTCGTCCAGCGGCTCCGCGCCAACGACGACGGCGACCCGGAGGACCTGTCGCCGTACGTGCTCACCCAGGCTGAACTCCGTCTCGCCGAGCTCGATTCTTCGCTCGTGCAGCGTCCCACCGAGGGGCTCAACGGCGGCACGATGTTCGGTCCCGGCGGGATCCAACTCGGCGGCGAGGGCGGCCCCTCGAACGTGACTCCCGAGCAGATCCAAGAGATCCTGCGGAACCTGCAGAAAAGCCGGGGCGGCGCGGCGCCTTCGGGCGCGGCGGAGTGAAGCGCGCCCGCACGGCCGCGGCCTTCGCGGCCGCCCTCGGGCTCGGCGTGGCGAGCGGCTGCGGGGCTGGTCTCGGTGTGGGCGAGGCCGACTGGATCGGTGGTACGCCGCGCGTGCGCGTCCAGCCGGGCCCGGTGCACGTGCGCTGGACCGAGCGCCTGACGGCGGACTTCGGCGGCTCGTACCAGCCCGTCGAACGTGCGGTCGCAGGGCTGGATCCCCTGCGCGGACGCGTCTACGTGGGCTCGTCGGCCGGCAGCCTCTGGGCGCTCACGCCCGCGGGCCGCAAGCTCTGGCGCCACGAGTGCGGCGGCGCGATCGAGAGCCAGCCCGCCATCGATGGCGCCGCCGGCGAACTCTACGTCGGCAACGCCGAGGGCGTACTCACGGCGCTCCAGAGCGCGGACGGGGCCGAACGTTGGCAGCGTTCGGTGGGGGGACCGGTCCGGTCGACGCCGGCGCTCTCGACCGACGCGGTGTTCGTGATCACGGCGAGCGACGCGATCGTTGCGCTGTCGCGCGCGCGTGGCGAGGAACTCTGGCGCTACCAACGCGACGCGCCGTCGGGGTTCTCGCTGACGGGACACTCTGGGCTCGTCCTGCACGAGGGGCGGATCTTCGCCGGATTCACGGACGGCGTCGTCGTGGCGCTCGACGCGGCGAGTGGCCAGGTCACTTGGGAACGTGACACGGCCCTCGACCTCGAGGAGTCGGAGGAGACCGCGACACGCTTCGTGGACGTCGACACGACGCCCGTCGTCGTCGGCGATCGGCTGTGGATCGCGTCGTTCTCGGGGGGGCTCTACGAACTCGCATTGGGGAGCGGGAGCGTCCTCGCGAAGGAAGCCGAGCAAACCGGGGTCGTGTCCATCGTGGCGGCGGGAGACGACACGCTGATCTTGTCGTCGGCCGACGCCGGCGTCGTACGGTTCGACATGCGGGAGCGCCACGCGCGGTGGCGCCGCAAGATCCACCGCGGGGCGCCCGGGACGGCGCGGGTCGAGCGTGGCGTGGTGCTCGTCGGCGAGAATCTCGGCGGCTTCCTAGCGTTGTCCCTCGAGACGGGCGCCGAACTGTCGCGCATCGAGTCCGGCCATGGCTTCACGGCCGAGTGCGCGATCTCCGGGAATCTCGGCTTCGTCGTGAGCAACGGCGGCAGCCTGTTCGCGTTCGCGCTCGACTGACGGCGTCCCCGCGCCGCGCGAACCACGCGCACACTGGAAACCGAATTCTTCCCGGATCTTGTGGCGAGCCTCAGGCCGCGGTGCGGGTTTCACCACCCCCCCCGCGGCTCGATGGTTCACTTCGCATAAGATAGATTATGTCAACTCGCGAACCGAGCGGACGGCGCGGGGCGTGTGTCAGCGGCTGCCGCCGAGCAGAAACCTCGTGAGCGCGCTCGCGTCGAGACGTGCCGTCGAGACGAGCGCGTCGAGCAACTGTCGGCCGAGCCGTGCGAGGTCGAGCAACTGGCCGATGCGCTCCCGCTGCACGAGCGCACGCGCCCGCACCGTGGGATCGCTCGACCGCGTGTGCGCATCGATCGCGCGGAGCGCGTCCTCCATGGCGGCGATGGTCTCGAGGATCTCCGCCTGCTCTCGCTCCCTCAAAACCCGGGAGATCATCTTCCAGAGGTTCCCCTCGGCCGCGAAGTGCTCGCGTCGCTCTCCTTGGACCCAGAGCTTCTTCACCACGCCCCAGCGCAGCAACTCGGCGACGGTCATGGACACGGCGCCGGTCGAGAGTTGGAGGCGCTCTCGCAGATCCTGGGCCGTGAGCGGCCGCTCGCTCATGTAGAGCACCGCCCAGACGCGCCCCATGTTGCGTTTGAAGCCCCAGAACTGCATGAGTCGCCCGATGGCGTCGCTGACGGCGGCCTCGCTCGCGCGGAGCGCGTCGGGCACCGCGGAGAGCGCGCTGTTCGCGGCCAGCGCTCTCGAGTGCTCGGATGGGTCGGGCGGTTCCGGCGTCACGGGCCGCGCTCCTCAGGCCCGGCGCCCGACGAGCTCGTGCACGAGCGCCTCGAGCAGCCCTCGCGCACGCGTCGGCGGCAGGTGGGAAATCTCAGCGAGCGCGCTGGCTGTGCGGCCGCCAGCGTACTCGCGCGCCCGCTGGCAGCCCCGGCGGACCCCGGGCAGCATCGCCACCGCGCGCGCCGCGTCCCGGTCGCCCGCGCGCGCGGCCGGCAACAAGACGCGCAGCCGTGAGGGATCCTCCATCAGCGCGAACGCGAGCGGCAGCGTCGTCTTGCCCTCCGCGAGGTCTGCGCCGAGGCGCTTGCCGACGCGCTCCGGATCCCCGTCGAGGTCAAGCACGTCGTCGATCACCTGAAACGCGATCCCGACGTTCTCGCCGAAGCGGCCGAGTCCCGCGACGCGATCTCCGCTGATCCCCGCGGACCGCGCACCCGCCCGGCAAGCGAAGCCGAAGAGCGATGCCGTCTTGCCTTGGACGATCTGCAGGTAGCCGTCGATGCCCAGATCCTCGCGGTGCCGGGCCTGCATCTGCGCGACCTCGCCTGCGATGAGGGCATGCAGCGTCGCGAGCAGGTCACGCATGACATCCGGGACGGCCGCCGCGTCGACCAGCTCGATGGCGCGCGTCAGCAGCAGGTCGCCCGCGAGGACGGAGACGAGATTCCCGAACACGACGCGCGACGCCGGACGACCGCGGCGCTCCTCGCCCTCGTCGATGACGTCGTCGTGGAGCAGCGTCGCCGAATGCACCAACTCGGCCGCCGTCGCGAATGGCAACGCGCGGACCGGGTCGCCACCACAGGCCGCCGCCGCGAGGAGCGTGGTCATGGGTCGGACGCGTTTGCCGCCCGCTGTCACCAGGTTGCGCGCGGCGAGATCGAGCGGCGCCGAACCGCGCGTCGCAAGGGCGATCGCGGCCTCGAGCGCCGGGAGCGCCTCGCCGAGAATGGCGCTCACCTCAGCGAGGTTCGCGCGTGTCGCGGTGCCCGTGCTCGGATCGGCGGTCGCGGCGCGCTCTAGCGCCTCCAGTTGCACGGCGGGCGTCATGAAAGAGCCTTTCGCGATCGCCTGGCCACGATCGTTCGTTCAAAACTATTTGAAGTTATGCGGGCGCACTTCCGGGTCGTCAAGCGCGGTGTGCGGACCACCCCCCGCGCCCCACGTACGAGGAGCGAGCGCGTCTTCCGTTCGCGGCGCAAGGCCACGAGACTCCAACGTAATCTGGCAGTGCTACTCGACGCGAAGGATGTCGACGAATGCGCCGATGGGCACGCAGACCGATGCGGTCACGCAGCGCGCGCCGGTGCCGAATTCGAAGGCGTTCCCAATCCAGCCGCGCACGGGGCCGGCGTCCGTGTCCTCGATGATACGCAGGCGATTGCCGCCCTCGGCAAGCGGGACATCGAGCGAGAACACACCGTCGCTCCCAGCGGTCGCGCTCACGCGGCGGCCGTCGTCGTGTCGCTCAACGTGGACGGTGTGGCCGGCGCCCGCCACGCCACGGAGCGTGACGGTCGCGCCGCCGAAAAGCGGTGCGCTCGCCGGGTCGAGGCGCGGACCGGCGAACGCACCGGGCCAGCCTTCGCCTGTCCCGACATCGATGCGGACGTTGCCGGAGGCTCCGGCACCGCCCGGCCCGTCTCCCAAACCACCCGACGCGTCGAGCATCGCGGGAGGCGTCCACGACGGTGCGGCGACCAGGAGGTTGCCGCCGCTTCCGCCGCCGCCGCCGCCCGAGCCGGCGCCGCCCCGCGACAGGAGCGTCGCGCCGCTGAGGTCGAGCGCCTCGAGGGACACGATCAGGAAACTCCCTCCCCCGGCGCCCCCCTCGCCCGTCGCGCCCCCTCCGCCGGACCCGCCGCACACGGTCGTGCGCACGTCTTCGAGGCACGCGGCACTCGCTGCGCCGTAGGCGGCCCCGCCTGCGCCGCCACCCGCCGGGGTACCGTCCGCGCCCGTGCCCGCGATGCCCGCGCTGGCATGGCCGCCTCCACCGCCGCCTGCGCCACCGACGCCGGGGGCGCCCCCGCCGGGTCCAGCGCCTGCCGATCCGGGCGCGCCGCCCGCGCCGCCGCCGACCCGCGCGAGCGCGCCGGGCCCGGACACGTCGAGCGTGCCCGCGAAACGCAGCGGGCCCATCGAGAACCAGCGGATGGGCCCGCCGATGGGCGCCCCGACGTACGACCCGGTCGCGTCGACGGTACCGCCCGACGCGAGAAGCGAGTCCCGAAGCGAGGCCATCCCCGCGCCGTTCAATTGCTGCGTGGGCCAGACCGTCACGACCGCTCGTCGGATCTGCGATTCGATGCGCAACTCAACGAATTCATTGCGGTTGCTGATTGGCGCTGGAACGGGGTCGGGGACCTCGGCGTTGCTCCGCGTGTCACGCACGCGGAGGTGAACGCCACAGCGCGCGGCGGTGCAGCGGGCCTCGATCACTTCGAGTGGCCCCATCGGATCGACCGCGCTCACGATGGCGTCGGTGAGGTCGAGCCCCGGGGCGGTGATCGTCGTCAGGAACCGCTGCTGCCCCTCGTAGGCGACGTTCGGGCTCGCGAACGCGGCCGGCGGCGGCGGGGGCCCGAGATCGGGCACGCCGGGGGGCGGCCGGTCGTCGTCGCCACCGCACGCGAGCAGTTGGAGTGCGGCCGCGATGGAGATCCGGACGAGCGTGCGGGTCGAGGGCGGTCGCAATGGAGCCTCGGACCGGCGCTGGGCGCCGGGGCTGGTGGGTCGGGAGGGAGCAACGGTCGCGGCGGGCTGCCGACGCGCGCGGGCGCGCACCGGTGCGCGGAAGGGCCGACAGCCTCGGCGCGACGTCAGGGGGTCGGGTTGGGGCGACCGGCCGGACGCGGTCCGGACCGGACACCCGGGGACGCGCCCGGGCGGCGCGGCGCGGTGGGGGCGACCGCGGGGGGCGGCGCGGGGCGGTTGCGTTCGATGAACACACCGTCCCAAGCGGTGCCGTAGTCGTCATCGGCGGCCGCGAACACCACGACGCGCAAACTCGACGTCGTGAAGATGCGCACCGCACGCGGGGCGACGGGCGCTTCGACCGCAGCGGGAGCGGCAGGTTCGGCGGGCGCCGCCGAGGCTGCGGGAGGCGCAGCGTTGGTGCCGCCATGACGCGCGAGAAGATCGTCCACCGAAGCCCCCGCCAGGGGGGGGGCGTCCGTGCCGGGCGTGGGGGCCGACTCTTGGGGCGCTGCGGGCGCGGGGGCGGGGGCGGCGGAGGCCGCCTCCTGCGTCGCGGCCGGAGTCGCGGCGGGCTCGTCAGCCGCGTCGGCACCGCCGGAGCCAGGGGTGCCGGTGCCAGTCGCCTCGCCCGTCGAGGAGAACCCGAGCGGCGCAAGCGTATCGACGCTGATGCCCTCTGTGGGCTGGGCCGCGCCGGCCTCGCCGAGAACGGGCGCGAGGCGCTCGAGGACCCAGTCGATGGCCTGTTGGCGCTGGGTCGGGTCCTCGTCGGTGACAATCGTGCGGTTCTCCATCTCGAACCAGCGCGAGAAACCCTTGTTCGGCAGGAGAAGTTCGACGCGGTCCACGTTGCCGCCGGGCATCTTCAAGCGAAGGACGAACTCGATGGCGCGGTCGATGCGCGTCGCTCCGGGCACCGGGATGGCGTACGTGTTCCGGTAGAATTTCACGCACTCGTCGGCGTTGCAGCGCGGAGGCGGGTTTTCGCCGAACGCGCGCGAAAACGAGGGGTTGGCCTGCGCGACCTCCGAGATGGGAGAGCCCCAACCCTGCAGGCCGATGAGCGTCCGCGTCCAATAGGAGACGGCGCGTGTGGTCCACGTGCGGCGCTGCTCTTCTTGCTGGACCCGTCGCTGGGCCTCGATCGCGCGGCGCCGTGCGTCTTCGTCTTCGCGGCGGCCGTGGACGGTCATCAGCGCCGCGAGCCGTGGGCGCGCCTGCGTGACGTGCGGGCCGTCCGGGAAGGCCGCGAGGTAGAACTCGAGGCCGTCGCGCGTCCCCTTCCCCGCCTCCCAGACCCCGGGTTCGGCCTCGACGCGGTGCGCCTGGACCTGCTTCGACCATTGGCCATTGGGGTTCGCCTCCATGTATGCCTGCTCGGCGAGGAGGCGGGACTGGTCGTCGCCCGCGGTGCGTACGGCCCTGTACGCGGCGTACTCGGACTTGCCCGCCAGTACCGCGCAGCCGCTGGCCGCGAGGAGGGAGCCTCCGAGGACGAGGGAGAGCGCGCGCTGGCGAACGGAAGAGGAGCTGCGGAACATCAGGGCACCTCGAGGGAATCGGACGTCTCGAGGTCGCCCGCGTCGGGGGCGTTGGAGGACGCGTCGTCCTCGACGAGCGCCTCCGAGAGGCCGGCACCGCTCGGACAGATGACCTCGATGTTGCACTCGGCGAGCTCGGCCGTGGGCTGCGCGAGACGGTCGAAACTCGTCAGCGCGAGCAGGCAGGCTTCAGCGACGGCCTGGCTCGGGGGCGGGTTGCAACCCGCCCAACTCGCCATGCTGCAGCGGCTGGGGACCTGCTCGAGGCAGTAGCGCCAGTTGCAGATGGTGGGGTCGGCCTCGTTTTCGGGCGTCGCGGGGTCATCGGCGCAGGGCGTCGGCGGGGCGGCCTGCGCGTCGCCGCGGGCGCGGCCGCGGTTGCACTCGGCGACGCGTCGGTTCGCGCAGAATTGCACCGCGTCGACGGTGCTGAGTTCGCCGCCGCAGGAGCCGACCGCGCCCGGCGACGGACCGCCGAGGCCGAGGAGGAGGAGCGCACCCGCGAGTGCGCGGCGGAGGGTCGTCGGGGTCAAGGGAGCACCTCGTAATCGATCATCAGGCCGACTTCCACGCTCGCGGTCGGGGACGGCTCGCTCGCGACACCGAAGGCGAGGTTCGCGGAGAGCTCCGCGTAGGCACCCAGCCCCGCGGTGAAGAGGTAGGTGGCGCCCGCCGAGAGTTCGAGGCCAGGCACGAAGTACGTGGCGACCGTGAGGTTGACGCCCGCGCGACCGCTGAGGACGACGTCGTCGCCGAAGCGCAGGTACGCGAGGTAAGAGGGCGTGAGCGTCCACTGCGTGATCGGGTCGATGCCGTTGTCGTCGGGCGGCGGGGGGCCCTCGCCGTTGAGGTTCGTCGAGATGGCCAGCGTCACGCCGTGCCGCAGGAGCCCGGCGCCGGGGAACACGACCGAGCCCGCCACGTCGAGGAACGACGGCCCGAGTCGCTCCTGAGAGAGCGACAGGTCGTTGATGATCCGGAGCGTCGAGCCCGCGCCTGCGCTCACGAGGATGCGCAGCGGCATGGTGACGGGGGCCGGACCTTCGTCCTCGCGGGCGTCGTCCTCGCCTTCGCCGACGCCCGGGGGGCGCTCGTCGTCGAGTTGGGCCGCGGCGACGCCGGGCGCAGCGAGGGCAGCAGGCGACGCGAGGAGCGCCAGCGCCACGAGCCGCAGGAGCGCCGACGAGAAGGAGCGAGGGAAAAGTCTCACGGGGCATGGACGGTAAAGGAGTGGCACGGGGCGGTCAAGACGTGCCGCGCGGCCCGGGGGGGCGGTGCGGGCGTGGTATATGGCGCACCCGTGGAGAAGTTCCTCGCCGGCTTCGCGACCGCTTCGCTGCTCTGGGGGGGCGCGGCGGCGCTCTATGTCTTCGGTGACTTCGCGCCCGCCGAAGCGCCGCCGGTGCCCGTGGAGGTGGTCGCCGCTGACACCGCCCCGGATGCCGGTCTGCCGGCCGGCGGGACGCGACGTCGCCGGGGCGGGCGGCGCGGCGGCGCGGAGGGCGAACACGCGGCGCCCGCAGCGGCGGGCGGTGACGAGGAGATTCTCACGGGCGACGAGCTCGCGGAGCCCGGCACTCGGACCCTCGACGTCGGCGCATCCGGGGGCGAGGCGCAACTCACCGGCGCGCAGATCGAGCGCGCCTTCGAGGGGGCGATGCCGCGAATCCGCCGGTGCCTGCTCCTCGTCGCCGGGGACTCGCCTGTGACGGGCCGGCTCTCGCTCGGCCTGCAGATCGCCGGCACGGGTCGTGTGTCTGCGGTGAACCTCTCGGGGCCGCGCGCCGTCGTCGGTGGGGAGTCCGGGGAGTGCCTCCGGGCCGCGGCGCGGGGCGTCACGTTCCCCTCGTTCGACGGCCCCACCCTCACCGCCAGCTACCCCATCACCCTCGAATGACCGACCTCGCCCGCCTTCGCCGCGCATCTCTTCTGGCTCGCCGGCTCCTGCTGCTGCTGTCGGTGGTCGCTGTGGGTTGCGGGGGCGCCCCGCCCGGTCACGTGCCGCCCGCGCGTCCGCACGACCTCGGCGAGGCGCGCGCGCTCGAGGTCATCGCCGAGACCCTCCAGCACGAGGGGATCGCGGCGGGCCCGGGCTGGGAGGTCGATGTCGGTGGCGCCGAGCGGATGCGCGTCGACGTCCGCCTCGGCGGCGGCACGTTCGGGGTCGAGTACGTGACGCGTCAGGACCGCGAGGACGTCGCCGAGCTCCCCCCCGCGCCGACGACGCTCGAGTTGCAGATCCTCCCTGGGGCCGGCGAGGACACGCGGGCGCAGGTGCTGCTCCTCGACGAGCGGGCCTATCGCTTCTATCCGGGCGTCGCGGACGCGCAGGACGGGCGCCGCAGCGCTCATCACGCCGAGGGGCGCCTCGGGCGCGACGTCGCGGATTTCGTCGCGTACGTGCGCGGCCAGGGCGGTCCGTAGCGGGTGGCCCGGCGTTCGCGGCGTCGCCGCGGCTGCCGCGAGATCCGCTCAGTGGCCGGGGGTTCGCGTGGACAGGGCCCAGTGGCCGGGGGCGCCGCTGCCCTCGACGGGGGTGCAACGCACCTCGACGCGCCGCGGCGCGCCCGGCGGGGCGCAATGCCCGACGTGGGGGGCGGGCCCGACGTCGCGGCCGACGACGTCGCCGCCCCGTATCGCGCGGAGTTCGACGGGTGCGCCCTCCGCGGCGACGAACGCGGCGCGCGTGCAAGTGCCCGCGGCGATGTCGATCGCGAGGGGCGCCGCGGGTGCGCAGCGGCCCTCGCGCGTCCCGCCCAGTGTGGCGCCGCCGGCCTCGACGCGGGCGCGCTCGTCCAGCAGCGAGGCCTCCGCGTCGGGCGAGAGCGCGGTCTCGCTGGCACGCCGGCGCGTCGCGACCAGCAAGCCGATCGCGCCGCTTCCGGCCCGCGCGACGACGGACGCCTCGAGGTCGAGCGGCGCTGCGCTGCAGACGTGGACGATCGCGGGGTCGGCGAGGCCGCGGCCGGTGTGCTCGACGAGTGGCGCGCCGTCGCGGGTCAGCGCGACGTGGGCGCGCGCGATGCCGGGAGACGCCACTGCCTCGAACCGAGCACACACGCCGCCCTCGACGTGGACCGCCACGCGGCGCGCCTCGCCCCGCGCGAGAGGCGCACAGCGTGGGGTCGCCTGCGCCGCGAATCCGTCCCCCGCCGCGCGGGCCAGCGAGAGGCGCGTGGGCGCGTCGCATCCGTCCGGATCGACGAGAGAATTCGTCGGTGCGTGTCGCGTGGCCGAGCGACCGAGCCAGAGCGCCCCCTCGCCGCCGACGCGGCTCGCCGGCCCGACGAACACCGCGGTCTGCGCGGTGCCGTCGCCATGCGCCGCGGTGAGCACCAGCGTCAGGTCGGCGGTCTGCGCCGCGCAAAGCTGAAGACGCGCGTCCCGCCCGGTGCCGACGTCGCGCGCGAGCTCCGCACCGTCTGCGTCGAGGAGCGCGGCATCGACGTCGAACGACGCGTCCCCGGAGAGGGCGGCCACGAGAACACATGCGCCCGCCTCCAGCGGGACTGGCAGCCACACGCGCTGCCCGGCGACGAGGGAGACGTCGCGGACTGGGCCGCGCGGCGCGAAGCCACGACGCAACGCGCCGGACGTGAGCTCGCGCAGCCGCGCATCGCCCCCGTGCGTGTCGTCCGGGTCGGGCGCGCGGCCGGGGGTGCCGCCGACCGCGAGCGCGAGGGCGGGGAGCGCCGCGCGGGGACTCGTGAAACTCGAGAGCGTGTAGGCGCCCGCGCCGGCGTACGCCACCAGGACGAGCGCGGCGCGGCGCGGCGCGGCGCGCGCGGCGCAGACCTGCACGGTCGGGTGCGGGTCCTGCGCGGTGTCCGTGGCGAGTGGGTCGCCCTCGCGCGTGAAGAGCGCGGCGTCGATGTCGCGCAGCCCCGGCGAGGCGAGCACGGTGAGTGTGGCGCACTGACCCGCGGGCACCGTCACGTCGTGCGTGGCGCGCTCGCGCTCAGCGAGAAAGCCACGCGCCCTGTCGACCGGACCCGAGCCGCCCGCTTCCCGGAGCCGTTGCACGAGCGCCTCGCTGCGCGCGTCGAGCGTGTCCGGCACGCGGGCGGGGGGGCTTTGCACCGCGGGCGCGACGACCGGCGCGCGGGCGGGGGCACCGCACGCGGCGAGAAGTAACGCGAGCGTCGCCGCATGCGGCCTCACGGCGCCCCCCCCCCCACGACGAGCAGGGCCCGCGTCGTCCCCGTCCCGGACGCCCGCGCGAGGACGCGGAGGCGCTCGTCCCGCTCGGCGCAGACGTAGAGGAACCCCGCCGGCGCCTGCCCGGTGCCGAACGCGAGCACGCGCTGGTCCGCGCCCTCGACCGCGAGTTCGACGCCGCCGGTCGATGGCGAGTCCGCCAGCACCACCGCGATGCCGACACACGCGCCGCCCCCGACGCGCACGGGGACCCGCAACTCCTCGCCCGGCTCGAGTTGCACCCAGCCGAGCGGGCGGGCCGGCAGATCCCGCCTGGCCAAGACCGCGGCGACCTCCGCGTACCGCACGCGGGCCCCGCCTTCGAGCCCCGCGGGGCGCTCCACCTCAGGCTCCCGGACGCGAAAGAGCTGCGCGCCGACTTCGCCGTGTCCCGACGTTGCGTGGACCCGGAGCGCGCACCGGCCCGGCGCGGGCACGCAGAATTCGAGGCGCGCCGCGCGTTCGCGCACCAGCGTCGCCGCGACACCTCGACCCGCCGGGTCGTCGAGGCCGAGCCCGAGCGCATGGATCGCGCCTTCACCGAGGCCGACGACGACATAGCAACCCGCGGCGCCGAGCTCGAGCGGCCGTCGCACGGACGCATGTTCTGCGAGCGTCGCGGTGAGGGGCGGGCCGAGTGGCTCGCGGCCGAGGGCGCGGTCGGGCGCGCCGGCTTCGCCGAGCTGCTCGGTCAGCGGCCGCTCCGGAAGCGGGGGGCTGAGTTCGGGGGGCGTGCTCGGGAGGCCGCTGATCGGCATCGCGCAGGCATCGAGGCGCGTCTCGAGATCGACCAACGCCGGAGGGGCGTCCTCGATGCGCATCACGCGGACCTCGCCCCGCCCCGTCCGGACGTGCACGACGAGGATCAGGTCGACCCCCGCTGCCCCGCAGAAGCGCAGGTAGGGATGACCGTCGCGCGGCGCGTCGGCCACCAGCAGGGTTCCCGACGGGGTGTACAGACCGAGATCGAGTCCCCGGACGCGCTCGGGGCCGATGCCGAGAAACCCAATACATCCGGTTGCTTCGAGATGAATCGGGAGCGACCTCGACGCCGGCGCGTCGAGGAACACGCCCGCGACGGGGCGCGCGACGAGGCCGGCGAGCGCGCCGTCGATGCAGGCGCCGAGCGGGTCGGTCGCGGTGGTCAGGGTGTCGGCGCGGCCGCGCGACGCGATGCCGCCCGCGATCAGCGAGAGGGCGAGCGCGGCGAGTCGACGCGCCTGCGGGCTCATGGCTCTGCCTCGAGGCGTTCGACGGCGACGCTCCCGCTGCCGCGGTACGCGACGACCTCGACGTGCAGCGTCTCGTCGCCGGCGGCGCATCGGGACACGCTCGCGAACGGCGCCGGACCCGAGTCGCGGACGAGCAGGCGCCCGTCGGCGTCACGGAGGAAGAGGTCGATGTCGGTGAGGCCGGGCTCGCCGGCGACGGCGAGCGCCGCGCACGTCCCGCCGCGGACGCTGAACGGCAGTGCGCGTCGGTCTCCCTGCGCCAGCGTGATCGCGCTGGTCGACGCGCTGCGGTAGCCGCGGCCGACGAACGAGGCGCGGGCCTCATCGAGACGGAGGGCCTGGGGCGTCCCGATGCCGCGCGGCGCGGACACCATCGCGAGCGCGTACTGCCCCGCCCGGCCGTAGGCCTTCACCGTAGCGTGGACCGTTCCCGCTCCTGGCTGACAAAACGCGGCCCGCGCGACCGTCTGGACGCTGGTGTCGCGCGCCAGCGGCGCGCCCCGCGCATCGGTGAGCGTGAGGTCGAGGTCGGCACCGCGCCCGGAGCCTGCGCCGAGCACGACGACGCAGCCGGCGGGCGCGACGAGGGCATGCGTGCGTTCGTCGCCGGGGGCGATCGCGCCGTCTCCTTCGACGCGGGTCGCCCGCCCGTAGCCGCGCGCGGTGAGCGAGGCGAGCACGGGTTCGAGCGCCGCCGCCGGGGCGATGTCCGCGTCCTCGAGCCCTGCGCTGCGGGCATCCGGGGGCTCGTCCGACGCGTCGGTCACCGGGGTGGAGGCGGCGACCTGCGCCGGGCCTCGGAGCAGCTCGAGTCCGACCCCGCCCGAGCCGGCGAAGGCGCGGGCCTCGATCGTGTGGAGCCCCGCTTCGAGCGGGCAGAATTGGAGCGCGGGCGCCGCGTCGCGGCCGATTTCGCGCGCGATCTCAGCACCTTGCGGGTCGTACACGAAGAGGTCGGCATCGACGAGGTCGTCCGTCGCGGCTGCGACCACCGTGTAGCAATGGTCCGGCGAGAGCTCCTCGGTGCGACGGAGCGTGCCGCCCTCGACGAGCGTCCCCAGCGTGGGCGCCGACTCCGGCACGAGCCCCCGCGCGACGAGCGGCTCCCGCGCGCGCGCCAGCCGCGCCTCGACGACGACCCGCTCTA
The DNA here is from genome assembly GCA_964202905.1 of Polyangiales bacterium. Lineage (GTDB taxonomy): Bacteria > Myxococcota_A > Polyangia > Polyangiales > JADJQN01 > CAIUAC01. The sequence continues at coordinate 220,739 of CAXNJO010000004.1, read as the reverse complement.
CCCGCGGCGCGAGGAGTCCGTCGAAGACGCCGTCGAAACGCGGCCTCGTCCCGGCGTCGATCGTGAATCCGGCGACGAGGAGCGCACCTGCACCGGATTCACTCGTCGCGACGAGGTGATACGGCGCGTGGTCCGACGCCGGGGCCGCGGCGTCGCTGCTCGGGCACACGTGCACGAGCGCGCCCTCCCCCGGGATCGCATCGACGGCGATCTCGCGCCCCTCGCCGTCGTAGAGCGCGAGCCGCAGGTCGCGCAGGCCGCCCCCCCCGAGCGCGACGAGGGTGCTGCAACGATCCGTCGGCAGGTCCAGCGGCGCCTCGATCCCCTCGCCCTCGAGCACGAACCAGCGCGCAGGCCCGGACGCAGGTGCCTCCCCGCGCTCGGCGAGGCGCTGCCGCAGGCGCGAGAAACGTCGGGTAAGCGCGTCGATCGGCCCCGGCGCGGCGGGCAGCGACGAGCGCGGCGCGGGCGTCCGGTCGGTCGGCGCTTCGGGCCCGCAGCCGAGGAGGGTCGCGACGGCTAGCCCCGCGAGCGGTGCGCTTTGCCACACGCCGCGCGCGGAGCGGGTCACGCTCACTGCGCGTCGCCGACCTGCGCGGGCGCGCCGAACACGTCGTCGACCCGCACCTCGAGCCCGCCGGGCCCCTCGAAGGAGCGGAGCGCGACGATCCCGCTCCCGTTGACCGCCCGGGCCGCGAGGTAGAACGTGCCTGACTGCGGAGGGCAGAAGCGCAGCGCCGGGCGTGCGCCGCTCGGTCGCGCGGCCTCGGCGACGGGCGCTCCGTCGCTGTCGTGCAACGTCAGGTCGATCGACGTCAGCGCGGCCGACCCCGCCCCGATCGCGACGTAGCAGCTGCCGCTCCGCATCGGCTGCGCCTGCACGAGCGCGCCACGCGTCACGACGAAGCCGCGCTGCTCGTCTCCGACCGGCGCGAAACCGCGCGTCCGCAACACCTGCCCCGCGGTGCGCAGCGCCTCCTGCACGACGGTCGAACGGAGCTCCGCCGCGCGCGGCGCCTCACGCATGGCCGAGCGCCCCCGCGCGGGCGCTGCCTCGCAGGCCGCGAGAGCGCCGACCAGCGAGGCAGCCAGCACCAGTGGGCGCAGCCGGTAGGGTGCGTACATCGGGACCAGCACGAGTTACCAGAGTCGTCGCGCGCGATCAACGCGCGGCGGCGGTCCTGCCAGGCTGCGTGCCGCCGAACGAGAGCGCCGCGCGCAGCGCGGGCCACTGGACGAGGTGCTGGACGATGGGCGTCGCTTGGCGGGCGAGCGCATCGCCCAACGCCGTGGACGCCGAGTCGAGGCGTGCGCTCTCGGCGCGCAACGTCCCGAGCTCGTGCTCGGCCTCCGCCTGGATCGCGCCGAGGCGGCCCTTGAGTTGCGCGACCTGGAACCCGAGGTCTTCGCGCTCTCGGCGCCGCTCGGCGAGCTCACGGGCGACCGCGTGATCGGCGCGGGCGAGTTCGAGCCACGCTGACGCGAGCGCGCCCGTCTCGCGGAGGGCATTCGCGAGCTCGACCGAGATCGCGGCGTTGCCCGCCTGCGCGCGGCGCAGGGACTCCCAGGATTCCGCGAGTGGACGCTCGACGTCCGACAGCCGGCTGTGTGTGCCCTCTGCGCGGCTCTCGAACTCCCGGAGCGCGCGGGCGGCGCGCGATTCGTCGCTCACGAGTTCGTCGAGCGCACGCCCGATGCGCAGCCGCGTCTCGCGGGCTCGCTGCTCCGTCTCCGCGCTCCGCTGCGCGAGGTGAGCGAGGTTCCTTCGGTGATGCGCGAGCGTCGCCGCGTCCGCCTCGACCTCCGCGACGGCACGACCGAGCCACTCGGGCATGTCGCCGCGCGGGTGCGCCTGCTGGACCAGCGTGCGCAGCAACGTCGCGCGCTCGGACCACCAGTGCGCCGCGTCGAGCGTCAGGTGCGCGCGCGTCGTGGGCAGCTGTGCCGCAGCGGGCCGCATCGACGCCGCATCGATGGACACCGCGGGCATGATCCCCGCGTAGGCACGGCGCGGAGGCGTGGCGGGCACACGGCTCGATGCCGGCGCCAAGGCGCGCTGCAGGCGCCGTAGATCGTCGAGGAGGTGGTAGCCGTCGCGGTGGCGCGCGGCGGGGTCCTTCGCGAGGAGACGCAGCGCGATCTCATCGACGAGGGGCGGGAGTTCCGCGACGAGCGAGGAGGGGCGGGGCGGGGCCTCGCGGATGTGTTTGACGATCAGTTCGGGCGTGCTCCCGCGGAACGGCAGCCGCCCGGTCACCATCTCGAAGAAGACGCAGCCGACGGCGTAGAGGTCGACGGCGTGCGTCAGCGGCGCGCCGCGCGCCTGCTCCGGCGCGATGTACTCGGGCGTTCCGAACACCGTGCCCGTCGCCGTGAGCCGGAGATCGCCCTTCATGTGGGCGATGCCGAAATCGAGGACCTTCACGAAGTCGGGGTCGTTGTCCCGATCGACGAGGTAGACGTTGTCCGGCTTGATGTCGCGGTGGATGACGTCGAACTCGTGCGCGCGCGCGATCGCCGAGGCGAGCTGGATCGTGATCGGCAGGACGCGCGAGACCGGCATGGGCCCCTCGGCGATGGCGCGCGAGAGCGGGCATCCGTCGAGGTACTCCATCACGAGGTAGACGAGGCCGTCGTCGGTCTCGCCGAAGTCCGTGACCTCGATGATGTGCTCGTGCTGGATGCGGTTGGCGGCGCGCGCCTCCCGCAGGAAGCGCGCGCGGCTGACCGCGTCGTGCGCGAGCTCGGGCGCGAGGAACTTCAGCGCGAGGTCGCGCTCGAAGACGTCGTGCCGCCCGCGGTAGACGGTGCCCATACCGCCTGCGCCGAGCTTCTCGAGCACGGTGTAGCGCCCGGAGATCGTCCGCCCGATCAGCGGATCGGGGAGCTCGAGCAGGCGCCCGCCGTCGAGCGGGCACACCGTCGCGCCGTCCTTGAAGCGCGACCGACACGACTCGCACACGCGCATCCCGGCGCTCCCTTCCGCGGCCGGACCCTACTCCGCTCCCGCTCGCGTGGAAAGCATCTGCTGTTATGGTGCGCAGCTTGGAGGATCCGATCATGCGTCTCCTGTCCACGCTCGCGGCCACGCTGCTCACGGCCCTACTCTTTTCGGCGACGGTCTCTGCCCAGGACGCCGCTGCGCCGCCGGCTCCGCGCCGGAGCGGGGTCCAGCTGGCCCTCCAGGGCCGCCTCGACGCCATGGCGTATACGGTGCCGACGGACGTCCTGGGCCAGCTGCGCAGCATCACGCCGTACGCCACGCCGGGCGTGCGCCTCCTCGACGGGAGGCTCTTCGTCGGCCTCGGTCTCGGCTTCGGGAGCGTGGACGTGACCACCTGCGAAGACACCTGCGACGACTTCGACTCCGTGTCGCAGAGCTACTTCACGCTCTCGCCGATGGTCTTCTTCGACGTGCTCCGGGCCGGCCCCGCGTCGCTCTACGCGGGCGGCTGGTTCAGCTTTGCGCCGATCAGCGCGGCGACCGTCGAAATTCGCCGCCGTGCGATGACGACCATCGTGGAGACCGACGAAACGAGCGCGTTCGGCGTGAACCTCGCCGTCGGCATCCGTGGCCAGATCGTGGAAGGGCTCGCCATCGGCACCGAGTGGGGCTGGGCCTTCACCTCCGCGTCGAACGACGGCCGCGAAACGGGGCCGCGCGACGACACCACGATCACGCAGCAGGGGCTCTTCGGGACGGTGATGATCGAGGGCTCGATCGGGCTCTGACACCCGCACGCGGGTCATCGAGTTCGTTGTTGACAAACCCGATAGGGTAAGTGCACATTCTTCACCGCGCTGCACATCGCAGCGCGATGGGGTGGCGTGAAGCTCTCGAGCAAGGGTCGATACGGGGTCCGCGCGGTGTTCGACGTCGCCTTCCACAACGACGGAAAGGCCACGCAGATCAAGGACATCGCCGAGCGCCAGGACATCCCGGCCCGCTTCCTCGAGCAGATCTTCCAAGACCTCAAGCGTGCGGGGATCGTGACCTCGAAGCGCGGTCCCCGCGGGGGCTACCAGCTCGCGCGCGAGCCGGAGGCGCTCACGCTCGGTGATGTCGTCCGTGCGCTCGAGGGGCCCATCGACCTCGCCTCCCCGGAGTCCGGAGAGATCGGCGACGCCGTCGATCCGACGAGCCTCGGCGTGACCGAGCAGGCGTTCCGCGAGGTCGGCGAGCGCATCGACGCGGCGCTCGACGCGGTCACGTTCGCCCAGCTCGTCGAGCGCGGCGAGGCGCTCGGCCTGCGGCGGCGGGGCGCGGGCCAATACGTGTACGTCATCTGACGCTGCGGAGGCCGCATGGGGAGCGCACAAGTCGTCGAGAGCGTGCTGGATCTCGTGGGTGCCACGCCCGTGATCCGGCTGCGTCGCGTCGTCGAAGAAGGCTGCGCGACGGTGTGGGGCAAGGCCGAGCAGTTCAACCCGGGCGGCTCCGTCAAGGACCGCGTCGGGCTCGCGATGATCGAGGCCGCCGAGCGCGCGGGGACGCTCCGACCCGGGCAACTGGTCGTCGAGCCGACGAGCGGCAACACCGGCATCGGACTCGCCCTCGCCTGCGCGGTCAAGGGTTACAAACTCGCGCTCGCGATGCCGGAGAGCATGTCGCTCGAGCGGCGCGCGCTGCTCGAGGCGTACGGCGCCGAGATCATCCTCACGCCGGCCGAGCGCGTGATGGAGGGCGCGATCGAGGCGGCCGAAGAGCTCGTCGCGCAGCGGGGCGCGTTCATGCCGATGCAGTTCTCGAACCCCGCGAACCCGGCGCGCCACGCCGAGACGACGGCGCGCGAGCTGCTCGAGCGCTTCGCCGACGACTCCCTCGACGCCTTCGTCGCGGCCGTCGGAACGGGCGGCACCATCAGCGGCGTCGGGCGCGTGCTGCGGGCCGAGCGCCCCGGCACGCGCATCGTCGCCGTCGAGCCCGCGCAGAGCCCCGTGCTGAGCGGCGGCGAGCCCGGGCCCACGAAAATCCAGGGCATCGGCGCCGGCTTCGTACCCGACAACTTCGATCGGGGCGTCGTCGACGAGATCCGCACGGTCGGCGATCGCGAGGCCTACGCGATGAAGGAGCGTCTCGCCCGCGAGGAAGGGTTGCTCGTCGGCATCAGCGCGGGCGCGAACGTCGTCGTCGCCCTGGCGCTCGCGCGGGAGCTCGGCCCCGGCAAGAACGTCGTCTGCGTGCTCTGCGACACGGGGGAGCGCTACTTCAGCCTCGACACCTACTTCCGGAGCCCCCCGGCGTGAGCGCCCGCGGCGCGCGCGTGCTGGTGGTCGGCGCGGGGGGCCTCGGCGCACCCGCGCTTCACCTGCTCGCGTGCGCGCCGGGCATCGCGGCGCTGACGGTCGTTGACGACGACGTCGTCGAGCGCTCGAACCTCCACCGGCAAACGCTGTTCGACGAAGCCGACGTCGGCGCGCCGAAGGTCGCGCGGGCCGTGGCGCGGCTGCGCGCCCTCGCGGAGGCGGCGGCCTCGGGCGTCGCGGTGCAGGGCGTCGAGGCGCGCTTCACGCCCGATCGTGCGCTCGCGCTGCTCGCCGATGTCGATCTCGTCGTCGAGGGCGCGGACAACTTCGCGACGAAGTTCCTCGTCGCCGACGCCTGCGCCCGCGCGCGCGTCGCTGCCGTGCAGGCGGGGTGCGTGCGCTGGGCGGGCTGGGCGCTCGCCAGCGTGCCCGGCGTGAGCGCGTGTCTCCGCTGCGTCTTCGAGGACCTCCCTGCCCGCCTCGCCGCGCAGGGAGGCCAGGCCGCGCCCCCCGAGACGTGCGCGGAGGCCGGCGTCATCGGCCCGGTCGTCGGCGTGCTCGGCGCGCTCGAGGCCGTCCTCGCCCTCCGCCTCGCGGCTGGCGACACACACGCCGCGGGCGTGCTCTGGCGCTATGACGGCCTGCGCGGCGCGGTGCGTCGGACCCGCCTGCGCCGCCGCGCCGATTGCCCCCTCTGCGCGGGCCGCGTCCCTGCGCTCTCGCTTGACGACTACCGCGTGCCCGACTGCGCCTGAACCCGCGCAGCCTCCCCCCTTTCGACCCCGCATTCCCAGGAGAAACCCGATGTCCGTGATCGTTCGCATCCCCACGCCGCTCCGCACGCTCACGCAGGGTAAGGACGAGGTCGAGGTCGCCGCCGGCACCGTGCGCGCGATCATCGACGCGCTCGAGCGCCGCGCACCCGGGCCTCAAGGACCGCCTCTGCGACGAAAAAGGCGTGCGCCGCTTCGTCAACCTCTATGCGAACGACGAGGACATCCGCTTCCTCGACAACCTCGACACCATCCTCAAGGATAGCGAGTCGCTCTCCATCGTCCCCGCGATCGCCGGGGGCTGACGTGGGCGATCCGCGGCGCTTCGTCCGGCAGGTGCAGGTGCTCGGCGAGTCCGCGCAGCGCGCTCTCTGCGACGCGCGGCCATGCGCGCCGTCCGACGAGACCGCGCGCAGCTACCTCGCGCGGGCCGGGACCACCTTCGATGCAGCGGGGCCAGCGATCTCCGAACCGGGCGCGACACCGGCGGACCTCGTCGCGGACCCGCGGCTGCGCGAGGCCGCCGCGGCGCTCCTCGGCGCGTTCGCGGCGGTCGAGACGATCAAGGCGCTGAGCGGCGTCGGCAGCCTGGGCCGCTGGCCGGCGGGGCTGCGCCTCGACGTCGAGGAAGGGTGAGGCCGCGGCCGTGACCCAGCGCTTCGATCGCCGGCTGGACTCCGTCGTGGAGGCCGTGGGCAACACGCCCCTCGTGCGGCTGCGCCACGTGGGGCGCGAGGCGCCCGGCGTGAAGCTCTACCTGAAGCTCGAGTACATGAACCCGGGCGGCTCCGTGAAGGACCGCCCTGCGCTGCGCATGATGCAGGATGCCATCGCCGAGGGGCGCCTCACGCGGGACCGCACCCTCATCGACTCGACGAGCGGCAACACCGGCGTCGCGTACTCGCTCTTCGGCGCGGCCCTCGGTTACCGCATCGCGCTCGTGATGCCCGCGAACGTCTCCCAGGCGCGGAAGAACATCACGCGCGCCTACGGCACGGAGCTCATCTTCTCCGACCCGATGGAGGGCTCGGACGGCGCCATCCGCCACTGCCGCGAGATCGTCGCGCGCGACCCGGACAAGTACTTCTACCCCGACCAGTACTCCAACCCGTCGAACCCGCTCGCGCACTACCTCGGCACGGGCCGCGAGATCCTCGAGCAGGTCGGCGACGAGGTCACGCACTTCGTCGCGGGGATCGGCACGACGGGCACGATCATGGGCACGACGCGCCGCCTGAAGGAGCACACGCGTCCGATCATGTGCGTGGCCGTCGAGCCCGCGGAGGCGCTCCACGGACTCGAGGGGCTCAAGCACATGGCCTCGTCGATCGTGCCGGCGATCTACGACGCGAGCGTGCCCGACGAGATCCTGCGCGTCGGCACCGAGGACGGCTGGGACATGGCCGAGCGCATCGCGGCCGATGAGGGCCTGCACGTCGGCCACTCGACGGGCGCGAATGCGTACGGCGCGCTCGTGCTCGCGAGGCGCCTCGCGGCGCGCGGCGAGACGGGCTGCATCGTGGCGATCGCGTGCGATCGCGGGGACCGCTACTTCGCGCCGCGGCGCTGGGAGAAACACCATGAGTGGTGAGCAGACGGGCGAGCGCGCCTGGATCCGCGGTGACCTCGCCATCGACGCCACGGTCCTCGCGGACGTCGAGGCCCACGCCGTCGCCGAGTACCCGAGCGAGGCGTGCGGTTTCCTCTCCGGGCCTGCGGGCGATCCCGGGCGCCTCGACGCGGGCGTGCGCGAGCGCAACGAGGCCGACCGCTACCACGCGCTCGACCCGGAACGCTTCCCGCGGACGAGCCGGATGTACTTCAAGATCAACGAGTTGCGGGCTGCGCGCGCCTTCGAGGCGGGCGAGGCGAGCGGCCGCCCGATCAAGGTCATCTATCACTCGCACTGCGACGCGGGCGCCTATTTCTCGAAGGAGGACGCGGCCACCTTCGCGAGCGACGGCACCCTGATGTGGCCGTGCGCGTTCCTCGTCGTGAGCGTCATCGAGGGGCGCGCCGTCGACCGCAAGCTCTGGGTGCACGTGCCGGGCACGAACGACTTCCGCGAGGGCGCGCTGCGCGTCGAGTGAACGAGGAGCACGCGTGATCGACATCGAGTCCCTCCAGTGCGATCTGCTCGTGATCGGCGGTGGCGCGGCCGGCTGCGTCGCGGCCGTCGAGGCGAAGGAGCGCGACCCGGGCCTCGACGTCGTGCTGCTCGAGAAAGCGCACATCCAGCGCTCGGGCTGCCTCGCCGCGGGCATCAGCGCGCTCAACGCCTATCTCACCGAGGGCGAGACGCCCGAGTCGTTCCTGCGCTACGTGCAGCGCGACACCTTCGGCGTCGTGCGCGACGATCTCGTGCTCTCGATGGCGCGTGAGCTCAACGAGCAGTCGCACCGCGTCGAGGCGTGGGGCCTGCCCATCGCGCGCGACGAGCACGGCCGCGCCGTGAAGCGCGGGCGCGCGTCGGTGAAGATCTTCGGCGAGCGCATCAAGCCGATCCTCGCGAAGCGCGTCGAGGCCTCGGGCGTGCGCGTGTTGAATCGCATGAACGTGACGGGCCTCGCGACGCGGCGCGGGCGCGTCGTCGGCGCCTACGCCTTCCACGTGCGCACCGGTCGCTTCGTGGCGGTCGCGGCGAAGGCCGTGCTCGTCTGCACGGGCGGCGCCGCCGGCCTCTACCGCCCCTCCAACCCGGGCATGGCCGCGCACCGCATGTGGTATTCGCCCTACAACACGGGCGCCGGGCTCGCGATGGGCTTCCGCGCGGGCGCGGAGCTCACGTCGTTCGAGTACCGCTTCATCCCGCTGCGCATCAAGGACGCCATCGCGCCGACGGGCGAGATCGCGCAGTGGCTCGAGGCCGATCAGATCAACGCGCGCGGCGAGAAGTACCTCGAGAAGTACTACGCGCACCTCGGCGGAAAGCGCATGACGACGCAGGACCGCCTCTACGCGACGCTGCTCGAGCGCCGCGCGGGCCGCGGGCCCTGCTATCTCGACCTCGGCGGCGTCAACCCGCGTCGGCTCGAGGGCACCATCCGCAGCTATCTCTCGATGGCCCCGCCCGCCGCGATGATCATGAGCGACGAGGCCTACTACGCGAAGCACGGTGGCGAGATGGCGCCCGTCGAGATCACGGGCGGCGAGCCGCTCGTCGTCGGCGGCCACGGGCTCAGCGGCTACTGGGTCGACGAGCGCCGCCGCACCACGCTCGAAGGTCTCTGGGCCGCGGGCGACGTCGCGGGCGGCGTGCCGAAGAAGTATGCCTCCGGCGCGTGGGCCGAGGCCGTGCTCGCGGTGCGCGACATGATCGCGCACGCGCGTTCGCAGACGGCGGCGCCCGAGCTCGACGAAGAAGATGTGCTCGCCGAGCGCGACCGCGTCTTCGCGCCCCTCGAGGACAGCGAGGGCCTCTCGTGCACCGACCTCGAAGAGCGCCTCCAGAAGATCATGGACGAGTACGCCGGCGGCATCGGGGTCGGCTACGGCACGAGCGAGGGCGAGCTGAAGATCGCGCGCCTGCACCTCGAGCGGCTCGAACAGGAGGTCTCCGCCCTCCGCGCCGACGAGCCGCACGCGCTCATGCTCTGTCACGAGGTGATTGAGCGCGTGACCGTCGCGCGCGTGCTCGTCGAACACATGCTCCACCGCCGCGAGACGCGCTGGCACTGCTACCAGGAGCGCCTCGACTACCCGGAGCGCGACGACGCGCGCTGGACGGTCTTCGTGAACACGCGGCGTGCCCGCGATGGCCGCATCGAGGTCCTCGAGCGCCCCGTCGTGCGGACGCCGCTCGCGGTCGTGCTGCCCTCGCTGACGGATGGCGTGGGCGTGGTGCAGCGAGGAGAAGGCTGATGGGAATCTTCGTCGACGAGCGCGCGTGCAACGGCTGCGGGACGGCGGAAGAGCCCATGTGCGTCCGCGATTGCCCCGGCGATCTCATGATCCTGAAGGCCAACGGCAAGGCCGCGATCCGCGACAACCGCGAGTGCTGGGACTGCGCGGCGTGCGTCAAGGTCTGCCCCACGCAGGCCATTCACATGCAGCTCCCGGCGAGCGTCGTGGTGCGCGGCGTGAAACTCAAGGGCCGCGCGATGAAGCACAAGACGCTCTGGAAGATCCGCCTGCGAGATGGCAGCGAGAAGACCTACGAGACCCCCTCGACCGGCAAGGCACCGTTCATCCCCTCGCTCTGAACGCGTGCGCGCAGTCCGAGCAGGCTGGCTTGTCGCGCCGGAGGCCGGGCGCTAGAAGCGCGGCCCATGTCCGACAAGCTCGCGCAACTCCGACAGATCGTCTCCGAGATGGGCTCGGTCCTCGTCGCGTACAGCGGCGGTCTCGACAGCGCCTTCGTGCTGAAGGTGGCGACGGACGTGCTCGGCGAGCGGGCCGTCGGCCTCACCGCCGTGAGCCCCTCGCTGCCCGAACGCGAACGCCTCGACGCCGAGCGGATCGCGCAGGCGCTCGGCGCGCGGCACGTCGTCGTCGCCACCGACGAGCTGAGCGACCCAAACTACGCGGCAAACCCTCAGAATCGCTGCTTTTTCTGCAAGTCCGAGCTCTACCGGACGACGGCCCGCCAGCGCGAGACGCTCGGCCTCGCGGTGGTCGTCAACGGCACGAACACGGACGACCTCGGTGACTACCGCCCCGGTCTCGAGGCGGCGCGTGAGGCCGGGGTGCGCAGCCCGCTCGTCGAGGCGGGGTTGAGCAAGGCCGAGGTGCGCGAGCTCGCGCGCTCGCTCGGCATGGACGTCTGGGACAAGCCGGCCTCGGCATGCCTGAGCTCGCGCATCCCCTACGGCACGCCCGTCACGCGCGAACGTCTCGCACAGATCGGCGCGCTCGAGGACGCTCTCAAAGATCTCGGTCTGCGTCAGGTGCGCGTCCGGCACCACGGCGAGCTGGCGCGCATCGAGGTCTCGCGTGCCGAGCTCGAGAGCGCCTTCATGCAGCGCGACGCCATCGTCGCGGTCGGGAAGCGCGTCGGGTACACGTTCGTCACGCTCGACCTCGCGGGCTACCGCACCGGCTCGCTCAACGAATTGCTGCGCGTGCTCGGCTAGGACGCGGCGCGCCAGCCGGATGTGCGGTGCGGCGTCAGCGCTGCACGGCGGCCGGAGAGCGTCGCTCGTGGGTGTCGTTCTCGCCGGGTTTCGCGCCGCAGCGGGCAGACGCTGTGGCGCTCCTTCGCCGCGACTTGGCGGCATACCAACGAAACGAGGCGAGCCCCCGGGGGGACCCGCCTCGCATTCCATCGGGCCGACCTGTCGCTCAGGTCGCGGCGGCGACAGCCTGTGCCGTCGGGGCGGCGCGCTCCTTGAGGCGGGCCTTCTTGCCCTCGAGGTCGCGAAGATAGTAGAGGCGCGAGCGACGGACGCGGCCGCGGCTGGTGACCTCGATCGTCTCGATGCGGGGCGAGTGGAGCGGGAAGACGCGCTCGACCCCGACGCTGTAGCTCACCTTGCGGACGCAGAAGGTGGTGCCGACGCCGCCGCGCGACTTGCGGATCACCAGCCCCTGGAAGATCTGGATGCGCTCCTTCTCTCCCTCGCGGATGCGGTAGTGCACCTTGATGGTGTCACCGACGCGGAACTCGGGGAGCTGGCGGAACTGCGCACGCTCGATGGCTTCGATCTGGGGGACGCTGCTACCCATGACGTTCTCACTCCGGAAGCGGGAGAGGGACTGACAGCCTCTCGCGGGAAGGGGCGGAGAATTATCACGCACCTCCCGAGGCGTCAACGCGCGGGCTTCGATTGCGCGCTCGCGGATGCCCCGCGCGGGGCTTGCCGGGGCACGCCTTGCGCAGCGTCGTGGCCGGACCCAACTCCGTCCCATGCTCCAGGTCGGCGAGAAAGCCCCCGAATTCAGCGGTCGTGACCAGGACGGGCGAGAGGTCGACTCCCATGCGCTCCTGGCGAGGGGCCCCGTGGTCCTCTACTTCTACCCGCGCGACTTCACGCCCGGTTGCACGATCGAGGCGTGCAACTTCCGCGACGCCTTCGCGGACCTCGACGCGCGGGGCGCGACGATCGTGGGTGTCAGCGTCGACGACGAGGCCTCGCACAAGCGCTTCGCGGACAAGCACGGCCTGCCCTTCACGCTCATCGCGGATCCGGCTGGCGCGCTGGCGAAACGTTTCCAGGCGACGCGGGCGTTCGGCCTCGGCGTGCGGCGCGTCACCTACGTCATCGCGCCGGACGGCCTCGTTCGCGGCGTGTTTCACCACGAGCTGTTGATCGGTCGGCACGTCGCCGACGTGCAGAAGGCCTTGTCGGCGATCGCGGGGGCGGCCGTCTAGCCGACGACCCGCCTAGTCGCCGAACAGACGGTCGAGCGTGATCGCGGCGGCGGCCCGCACGCTCAGGTGGTTGTAGGAGCCCGGGCGGATCGGCGCGAGGAGGGCCTCCGAACGCGCGACGAGCGCCGGGTGAAGCCCGTGCCCGGTCCCGAAGAGGATGAGGGTCGGGCGCCCCGCCGCCGACATCGCAGCACGCTCTTCCTCGTAGGAGTGCACGGGCCTGCCCTCGTCCCGCCGGGCGCTCGTGGTGACGATGCGCGGAGGCGCGCCCTCGCGCTCGGCGATCCGCGCGAGGACCTCGTCGACCGAGGCGGCGGATTCGCAGATGGAGAGCGCCTGCCCGCGCTCCGGCATGCGACGGACGCCGCCCGGGCTCTCCCAATGTTCGAGGATGCGCGCGACGATCGCCCGTTGTGCGGTGATCGGCGTGACGACGTAGAAGCCGCGGAGCCCGTACGTCCGCGCCGAGCGGGCGAGATCGTGGACGTCGATGTTGGTCACGGCGCTCGCGACCGCGTCCCCGGCGCGATCGCGAACCGGGAAGTGAACGAGCGCGCTGTAGACGGCCGGGGCGCTCACGGGGACCTCCGCGCGCGACGTCGGCCAGGTGGGGGCGGCGGGGGCTCGCGTCCCTCGATCCGCGCGCGCTCGTCCTCCGTCGCAGCGGCCGCGCGCCACAGGTCGGGACGACGCGTGTGCGTGCGCCGCAGCGACTCGTCGCGGCGCCAGCGGGCGATCTTGGCGTGGTCGCCGGAGAGCAGGATGGCCGGCACGGGCATCCCACGGAACTCGGGCGGCCGCGTGTACTGCGGGTACTCGAGCAACCCGTCGGCGTGCGACTCGTCGTCCGTCGACGCGAGGTTCCCGAGGACCCCGGGGACGAGGCGCGCCGTCGCCTCGATGACGCACATCGCGGCGACCTCGCCGCCGGTCATCACGAAGTCTCCCACGGAGATCTCCTCATCGACGAAGGCGCGGACGCGCTCGTCGAAGCCCTCGTAGCGGCCACACACGAGGGCGAGCGCGCCCTTCCCCACGCCTGCGCCGCCGTCATCGCCGGAGCAGAGCCGGGCGAACCGGCGGGCGGTCGCCTGCGTGAACGGCGCCCCCTGAGGGCTCAAGAGCACGCGATGCGCACGCGCTTCGTCGGGAGCGCGTGACGCGTCGAGCGTCTCGAGGGCGTCGACGATCGGCCCCGGGCGCATGACCATCCCGTGCCCGCCTCCGTACGGGGTGTCGTCGGTGCTGCCGTGCTTGTCGACGCCGAAGTCGCGCGGCGACTGGAAGCGCACGCGGATCGTCCCGGCCCGTGCGGCCTTGCCGACCAGTGCAAGCTCGAGGAAGGGCCCGAAAAGCTCGGGGAACAGCGTGACGACGTCGAAGCGCACGCTGCTACTCCCGCGGGCCGTCGTCGTCCACCGCAGGCCGCGCGGCGGGTTTGCTGGCTCCAGAAGATTTCGCGCGGGGCGCGCGCGGCGCCTCGACCTCGAGCTCCTCGAGCGTCCCGAGCGTGACGTGCCCGCCGGCGACGTCTGCCGCGAGGAAATACGGCTCGATCATCGGGACTTCGCGTATTCCGTCGGCGCTGCGGACGCGGAGGCAGTCGATCGTCGGGTACTGCACGACATCGACGACGTCGCCGAGCGGCGTGCCCTCGGGCGTGCGCGCAGCGAGTCCGATGAGGTCGACGACGTACCACTCGTCGGCGCGGGGCTCGGGGAAGGCGCTGCGTGGCACGCAGACCTCGAGGCCGCGGAGCGCCTCGGCGGCCTCCCGGGTGTCGATGCCCTCGAGGAGCGCCAGCACCGCACCCCGCTCAGGCCGGGAGCGAATCACCCGCAGGGTGCGCACGGGGCCGCCGCCGGCGGCACGCAACACGAGCGAACGCTGCGCCGCGAGCAGCGTGGACCCGGGGTTCAACGGGTGACAGCGCACCTCGCCGCGTAGGCCGTGCGCGCGCGCGATGACGCCCACCGTGACCAGCGCCTCGGACGCGGGCGGGACCTCCGCCTTCGACGGGGGATTCTTGTCCATGAATGCCGGGCCTGCGGGCGCGGGCGCCGTCTACTCGAGGATGTCGAGGACGGCGCGCTTGCGCTGCTTGGCGGAGGTCGCGGCGAGCAAGGTGCGGATGGCGCGCGCGGTGCGGCCCTCCTTGCCGATGACCTTGCCTAGATCGTCCGGCGCGACCGTGAGCTCGATGACGATGGAGTGGTCGCCCTCGATGGCGACGACCTCGACCGCCTCCGGCTCGTCCACGAGGGAGCGCGCCAGATACGAGACGAGGTCTTTCATCTGCTCCATCGCGGAGAGCCTCAGCCCGCGGCCGCGGCGGTCGCGGCCTTCTTCAGGCGGACGACGCGCGACACGGTGACGGACACCTGGGCGCCCTTGCCGACCCAGTACGCGAGGCGCGTCTCGTCGAGGGTGGCGGCCGTCGGCGGCTTCGAGGGGTCGTACTTGCCGATTTCCTCGAGGAAACGGCCGTCCCGGCGGTTGTCCGAGTCGGTGACGACGATGTGGTAGTAGGGGTGCTTCTTCGCACCGAAGCGCGCCAGGCGGACCTTGACCATCGAGAGTGCCTCTGTCTGCGGGCGGTGCCGGGAGGCGACACCGCGACTGCCAATCGGAGCCCGCGCGGACGGTGCCCGTGCGGAGGGTGGCGGAAGGTATCCGCGCCGGGCGGGCTCGTCAAGCGCGAGGGCGGATGCGGGGGCGTCGGGGACGGAGTGGGCGCGCCGCGCGCGATGCTACAACAGCGTCGATGTTCCGCATGCGCACCTTCGCGCTCGTGCTCGCTTGTCTCGTCGCGTGCAGCGGCGGGTCGGGCTCCACGGGAGGCGGCGAACCGCCTGAACCCACGGATCAGGGGCTTCCGCGGCCGACCTTCCGCCTCGTGGTTGCGACCGATCTCGAGGGCTATCTCGAGCCGTGTGGCTGCCAGCGGCGCCCGCTCGGCGGGATCGACAAGCTGGCCACCGCGCTCGCGGAGGCGCGCGCGGATGGGACGCCCACGCTCTTCGTCCACGCGGGCGATCTCCTGTTCGACGGCCTCGAGCACAGCGTGCGCGGCGCGGACGCGAGCGCACAGGAAGGCTGGAAGGCAGAGACCCTCGTCGAAGTCCTCTCGCGCCTCGGCCTCGCCGCCGCCACCGCGGGGCCGCTCGATGCCCGGCAGGGCGTCCCGACGCTCCGTCGCCTCGCGGGGGCTGCGCGCTTCCCGCTCCTCGCCGCAAATCTTCAGTTCGACGGGGCGCCGCTGCACGCGGAGCCGGTGCTCCTTGCGCTCGGCCCGCTCAAGGTCGGTGTGTTCGGGGTGAGCGAGCCCGAGGCGCCGAACGGCGCCATTCCCGAAGGGATCGCGGCGAACGGGGATTTGCGGGCGGCCGCGCAGACCGAGGCTGCGCGGCTGCGGGCCGCGGGGGCCGACGTGGTGATCGGGCTCGCGCGCGCCTCGCGGCGGAGCGCGCGCACCGTCGCGACGGGGACGCCGGGCCTCGACTTCCTCGTCGAGGGCGGGCTCGCGGAGGGCGAGCCAGTGGTCCCGTCCCGCGCCGGAGACACCATCACGCTGAACGCCGCGCGCCAGGGGCACGGGCTCCTCGTGGTCGACGTGTTCCGTCGCGGCGCAGGGCCTTATTCGGACATCGGCGCGTGGACACGGACGCGCGAGCGTGCGCGTCTCGCGGAGTCGATCGCCGCGCTGCGGGCGCGCCTGACGGAGTGGGCGCGCAGCGGCCACCCGCAAGCGGATCTCGACGCGCAGCGCGCGCGCCTCGACACGATGGAGCGCGAGCGGGAGTCGCTCCGGACGCGGCCGACGACGACCGGAAACGCCTTCGCCGCGCGCTTCGTCGAGCTGGGGCCCGAAGTGCGCGGCGAGCCGCAGATCGCGCGCCTCGTCGACCGCTACGACGAGCGCGTGAACACGCACAACAAGGTCGCGTTCGCCGGCCTGCTGCCGCGCCCCCCCGCACCGGGACAGCCGCACTACGTGGGCGCCGAGACGTGCCGAAGTTGCCACGCCGCGGAGTACACGTGGTGGCGAACGACCCCGCACGGGCGCGCCTACGCGACGCTCACGGGCCTGCACAAGGAGTACAACCTGAGCTGCGTCGGTTGCCACGTCACCGGCTACAACCAGCCCGGCGGGTCGACCGTGACGCACCACGAGGGACTCGTCGACGTCGGCTGCGAGACGTGTCACGGGCCCGGCAGCGCGCACGCGGCGGACGGGGGCGTGCCGGTCGCGCGCGTCGACGTCCCCGAGACGGTCTGCGTGCAGTGCCACAACCACGAGCACAGCGACCAGTTCCACTACCCGACGTACCGGCGCATGTTGATCGCGCCCGGGCATGGCCAGTGAGTTTGCGTGCTGCGCGGTTGCTCCTCCTCGTCGTGCCGCGGCGCTCGCGGGGTGCGCGGGGACCGGGGTGCGCGGGGGGGGATCCGCCGACGAGCGCGCGCGCATGCTCGTGCGTGCCGGGACGGCGCCGCCGGACCGCCTCGAGGAGGCCCCGGAGCCACCGCCTCCGGCGCTCTCCGCCGCGGACGCCGCCCTCGTCCGCGCAGGGACGCTCCCCGTCGCGGGCACGAGCGTGGCGGGGTTGCGCGACAACCCGCTCGACGCCGCGCACCGTGGCACGCCCGTGCTCGAGGTCCTCACAGGGCGCGCGAGCTACTACCACGACGGCCTCGCGGGGCGCCCGACGGCCACGGGCGAACCCTACGATCCGCAGGCCTACACCTGCGCGCACCGCACCCTCCCCTTCGGCACGGTGCTGCGGGTCGTGCGCCCGGGGGACGACGCGCGGAGCGTGGTGGTGCGCGTGAACGACCGCGGGCCCTTCGGCGATGCGGCGCGCATCGTCGATCTGTCGCGCGCCGCGGCGACGCGACTCGGCGCCCTCGCGCGCGGTGTGGTGGACGTGCGCGTCGAGGTGTTGGTGCGCGGCAACGGGCCAAGCGGGCGCCCGCGCCGCCGAGGCCGCGGGAGACCCTAGGGGAGGCGTCCGCGTCGCCGCGCGAGGCGTTGGCCGCAGCCGGCGCTAGGCGCCGAGGACGTTGCGCGCGATGATCATCCGCTGCACCTCGCTGGTGCCCTCGCCGATCTCGCAGAGCTTGGCGTCGCGCAGGTGGCGCTCGACGGGGAACTCGCGCGTGTACCCGTAGCCGCCGTGGATCTGCAGGGCGCTGTTGCAGGCGCGGGACGCGGCCTCGCTCGCGTAGAGCTTCGCCATCGACGCCTCGGTGGAGTAGCGCTGGCCGCCGTCCGCGAGCACCGCCGCGCGGTACGTGAGCAGGCGCGCCGCGTCGAGCTCCGTGCGCGCGTCCGCGATCATCCACTGGATCGCCTGAAAGTTCGCGATCGGTTGGCCGAACGCGGTGCGGTCCTTGGCGTACTTCAGGGCCGCGGCGAGCGCGCCTTCCCCGAGTCCGAGCGCGAGCGCCGCGATCGACACGCGTCCCCGGTCGAGGATCTGGAGGGTGTCGATGAAGCCGCCGTCGACCTCGCCGATGCGCATCGTGTCGGGGACGTACACGTCCTCGAGCGAGAGTTCGACCGTGTCGGACGAGCGCATGCCCATCTTTTCGAGGTGTTTCGAGGCGCGGAAGCCGGGCGTGCCCATCTCGACGGCGAAGGCGGTGATGCCCCGCTGCTTCTTCTCCGGGGACGTCGCCGCGAGCACCACGCACAGGCCGCCGACCGAGCCCTGCGTGATGAACATCTTGGTGCCGTTGATGATCCAGCCGTCGCCGCTGCGCACCGCGCGCGTCGCGAGCGCGGCCGCATCGGACCCCGAGCCGGGCTCGGTGAGGGCCCAGGCGCCGAGGATCTCTCCCGATGCGAGGCGCGGCACGTACTTCCGCTTCAGGGTTTCGGAGCCAAACGTGAAGAGATGCGACGAGCCGAGCCCGTTGTGGGACGCGACCGTCAGCGCCAGCGAGCCGTCTGCGCGCGCGATCTCCTCGACGATGATGGCGTAGGCCAGCGTGTCGAGCCCGGAGCCGCCGTAGTCCTCCGGGATGCGGATGCCGAGGAAGCCGAGCGCGCCGAGGGCGGGCATGATCTCCGCGGGGAAGCGCTCTTCCTTGTCCCAGCGCGCGGCGTGGGGGGCGACCTCCCGGGTGGCGAAATCTCGGGCGGTGTCGCGGATGCTGCGGTGCGTCTCGGATAGCTCGAAGTGCATCCGCGGGGTTTCTCAGCCGCGCGGCCGTCCGTCAAGCGGTTCGCGGCGCCGCGGTGCTCGCTCACGCGACCGACCTGCGTCCGCGCGTCTCAGGTCGCGCGAGGCGCCGGGGCCCGGGGGTCAGATCGCCCGCGTCGGCACGCGCTCACCGACCCAGCGCACGATGTCCGCGAGCGGCGTACCGGGCGTGAAGATCCCGGTGACACCGGCCTGCTCGAGGCGGGGGAAGTCCTCGTCCGGGATGATCCCGCCGCCGAAGACGACGACGTCGTTGGCCCCGCGCGCGCGGAGCGCATCGACGACCGCCGGGAAAAGCGTGTTGTGCGCGCCCGACATGATCGACAGGCCGACCGCGTCGACGTCCTCCTGGACGGCGGCGGCGGCGATCATCTCCGGGGTCTGGTGCAAGCCCGTGTAGATGACCTCGAAGCCCGCGTCGCGGAGCGCACGCGCGACGACCTTGGCCCCTCGGTCGTGGCCGTCGAGGCCCGGCTTCGCGACGAGAATGCGTACCTTCCGATCGGACATTCGCGCAGAGTGGCCAACCGGCCCGCGGGGGTCAAGAAGCGCGCGCTACGCGAGCCGGCGCAGCCGCATGTGCTCGCGCGGCCCGACGATGGCGCTGAGCGGCGCGAGCGCGAGGCTGCCCCGCTCCGTGAGAAGGCGGCCGTAGACGAGTCGTGGCGGCGCTCCCGCGTCGAGGGCAAGCAGCGCATCGGCAGCCGCAGGAGGCTCGGCGGCGAGCGGGAGCCGCACGCCGTCGCCATCGACGAGGAACACGCGCCCGTCGGCGCGCTCGACGGTGCGCGGTTGGACGCCGACGAAGGGCTCCGCGAGCGCGGGGGACGCCGCGACCGCCGCGCGGAACGCCGAACGGAGGCCGGCGAACCCGCGGAGCCCCTCTTCCACGACATGGGTGAAGGTCTCCGGGGCTCCCGTCAGCGCGACCTCGTACTGGAGGAGGTGCACGCGCTGCGGTGCCGGCCCTGGTTCGACCTCGGCGAGCGCGACGTCGAGGACACGGGGACACGGCCCCAGAGACGGCGCCGCCTGTCCGCGCACGCGCTCCTCGCGGTACACCATCCCCGTGGAAGGTGCCGCGAGGTAGCGCCGCTCGAGGCCCGCACGGTCGAGCGTCGAGACCCACTCTCGCGCAACCTCGACGAGGCGCACGTCGACGAGGCGCGCGCTTCCCGGAACGTGGGGCTCGGCGTCCGGCGCACTCCGCAGCGCCGGATCGAGGGCCGCCGCACCCGCTGCACCGAGCCACGCGTAGGCGGCCGCAGCGTCGCCCCGTCGGAGCGCGTCGGCGAAGCCTGCGAGGCCGTGACAAAGTCGTGCGACGCACCCCGCGTCACGGGCCACGAGGGCCTCGACGAGCCGCCCCGTCACGCGACCGACGGACGCCGGCAGAGGTGCCGGGGCTGCAGCGACGACGCGCCGGATCGCCTCGTCGAGGCTAGGCGTCCCTGCGGCCGCATCGACGCCTGCGCGCACGACGGTGGTCACCAGATCGTCGAGGGCGGTGGCGAGACCGGTGGCGCGCGCATGCCCCGCGGGGGGGCGCAGCGTCTCCTTCCCGGGAGGTCGCTGCGTCTCCGGGCCGCGGATGCCCCCCGTCTCGACGGCCCCCGTGCCCGCGACGGGAGGCCGGTTCGCGGCATCCAACGGTCCGCGCGCGGCGTCCGCATCGAGCCAGTCGAGCGCGAAGCGCGCGTGCGCGCACGTCGGCGCGCCCCCGCAGCTGCACACGACGCGGACGCGCGCGCCGCCAGCGGCGACCGAGACGAGCGCAGCGTCATCGGCGCCGGTGACGACATCGAGCGTCGCGCGTCGGACGCCCTCGCCTGCCTCGACGAGCACGCGACGAACCGCGGGTCGTCCCGCGTCCGCGCTCACGGCGCCTCCCTGCGGAGGGCCTCGTGCCGACGCCCCACCTCGAAGCGCATGGAAGACTCCGCGAGCCGCAGATCGAGGGCGCCGAGTTCGGCGAGCAGACCGCGGGCGATGTCGGTGCGGCCATCGCGCTCGAGCTCGTCCGCGCGTGCCAGGAAGCAGCGCGCGAGCGATCGGACCGCGAGCGGGCGCCGCTCGATCGCGGCCCTATCGGCGGCGATCGCCCTGCGGAATGCGGCGATCGCCTGCGCGATCTCCCCGCAGCCTGCGTAGGTCGTGCCGATCGCGAGCAGCGGCACCGCCCACCCCGGTCGACGTGCGGCCGCCCCCTCGAAGCGCGCGACGGCACGCACGGTCGCCCGCGCCGCGAGGAGAAGGTGTCCGACGAACACATCCCAGCCGGCCCGCATCCGCACCACGGCTGGGTCGCTCGACGCTGCCGAGCGCGCCGCCGCGGCGGCGGCCTCCGCCGCATCGCGCGAGACCTCCGCGCGGGGCGCCTCTTCGCCGCGAAGCTCCATTCGCGCGCGCACGGCCGCGAGGGCGGTATCGACCTCGGCGCGCAGCGCGAGGTGCGCGGGCTGCGTGCGGAGCGACTCGAGCGCCAAGAGCGCGCGCGCGTCGCCGATACAGCCGAGGGTGCGCACGGCGGAGGCGACGAGGCGTGCGTCGGCGTGCCCGAGCCAGACGACCACGCGCTCGACGTCCTCCGGGCGCCCCAGCGTCTCGAGGGCTTCGAGCACGCCCGGCAGGCTCGCTTCGTCCGGGACGGCGACGAGGCCGCGCACCCAGGGCGCGCCGAGCGCCTCTCCGTGCTCTCCGAGGGCGCCCGCGAGCACGACGCGCGACGTCTCCGCCACGCTGCGCTCGAAGGCCATGCGCAGCAGCGGCAGGCCGCGTGCGTCGTCGATGCGTCGGAGCGCGCGCGCCGCCTCGACCGCGAGCGACGCGTCCGTGCCGGCCAGCGCGGCGCCGAGGGATGGAACGAGGCGCGGATCGCCCGCGTGCCGCAGGGCCGCGACGAGGGCGCGGCGCGCCTCGATCGACGTGACCCCGTCGGCCCCTTCGATCACGGCGCACAAGTGGTCCACGAGCGGATCGGGCAGGTCGCGCACGCGCATCAGGAGCAGCGCACGCTCGTCGCCCGTGAGGTCCCCGAACGCGTCGTCCGGCGTCTCGCCTTCCCAGAAACGCGCCGTGATGCGCTCCGCTGACGCCACCGCGGCGCCGAACGCCTCGCGCGCCGCGCGCTCCGCTCGCCCGGCCGCACCGGGAAGCGCCGCGAGCGCCTCGGAGACCTCGTAGACGATCTCGACGTCGCGACTCGCCCCGAGCGCCTCGATGACGAAGCGGCGCTCGTCCGCGTGCCGCTCTTTCGCGTGGTCGCCGACGAGCTGCACGAGGCGTCGCACGGCCGCGCGGCGCACGCGCAGTGAGCCCGCGTGCATCACCGCGACCAAGGTGCGGACGTCTGCGATCGCCTGCACGCCGGTGTGCCGCTCGTGGTCGCCCGCGAGCGCCCCGAGGCGACCGAGGAAGGACGCGTCCGCGAGCGGCGACACGACCTCCGCGCGCGTCGCCACGTTGCCGGTCGCCGGTCCGTCGGAGGCGATCCCCGCGAGCGCCGCATTCGACGCGGCCGCGACGAGCGCGCGGGCGAGCTCGAGGTCTCCGGCATCCTCCGCCAGCCCGAGGCCGCGGCGGAGCAGCGGCACGTCGCCCGCCCCCGTGCCTGCGCGGAGCGCGTCGAGCCACTCGTTCGCGGGTGCCCCCATCGTGCCGCGCGCCTCAGCGTCCCGGCCGGACGCGCGTCAGCCGAAACAAACCCGCGCCCGTTGCCGCGAACACCCGCGTCACCGACGCATCCACGCGCACGTCGAGCGCGAGCACGCGGTTGTCGCCCTCCGGATCGCCGAGCGCCTCGATCACGCGCGCCCGACGCTCGGCGGCGACCTCGAGCAGCAACGTCGTGCGTCCATCGGCGCCGCGCCGCACGACGACGCCGCGATCGGCGCCCGCGAAGAACACGCCCGCGTAGAGAACGACCTCGCCGTCCTCCTGCGCGAGCGCGAGCGGGCCTGCGCCGCGGAGCTCGGGCAGGCTCGACCAGGTCACGCCGCCGTCCATCGAGAGGCGCGGCCCCTCAGGGTCCCCGGGGTACGCGAGGGTGATCGCCGTCCCGAGCACGGCCAGTGAAGGCGTCTCCCCGACGCCACCGGCGCCTGCCGGATCCGGGGGCGCATCACGCATGATCCAGCGCGCGCCGCCATCCGTGGAGCGCGCGAGCTGCGCTGTACCGCGGGCCGTGGTGAGCGCGAGCACCCCTCCCCCGCCTGTATCGACAGCGATACCGCGGGCCCCGCCGAGCAGGAGCGGCCCCACCCAGTCGTCCCCGAAAGCCTCGCTCCGATAGAGCGCCCCCGAGCGCGTCCGCGCCCAGAGGCGGGTGCCGTCGGGGTGCGCTTCGCCGGCCACGTAAAGCGCGACCTCGACATCCCCCGATCGCCGCTGCCAACCGTTGGCGGGCTCAAAAGTGATTCCGCCATCTCGCGAGATCCGCACCCCCGCGAGCCGTGTACCGACTGCGATACGCCCCGCACCGTCCTGTTCGAGAGCGAGTGAGGTCACCCCTTCTCCGTCCGGATCGACGATTCGCAACGCCAGCGAGGTGCCGAGTCGTGCGTGATACAAACCCGCGGTTCCCCCCGCCAGCACCTCTTCGCCGCGCACGACGACGCACGTCAGCGCGTCATCCGCGGGACCGAGGTGATGGAGGGTGACGCGCACGTCCCCCGACTCGGGGTCGAAGCCCGGCGACGGGAGCGGGTCGCCGTGCTCGGGCGCGACGCCTTCGTCGAGCCCGGCTTCCCCCTCCTCGGCGAGGTCGAGATCGTCGGCGTCGTCCTCGGCCGCGTCGCGCCGATCGTTCGGCGGCAGGTCGTCGCCCGCGTCGTCGTCGTCGTCCGCGTTGCGGGCGGGCGGCTCATCCACGCCCTCCTCGCCGCGGTCTGCCGACAAGGGGGCCAACTCGGGCTCGTCGTCCCCGGAGAGCGCGTCGTCGTCGTCGACGGCCGTGCCCGCGTCGTCCGTCCAGCCGCTCTCCTCCTCGCCGAAGTCCTCACCGCCATCGTCGAGTTCCGGCGTGTCGTCACCGTCCGCCGTCCAGGTCGCAGACTCGTCGGGATCCACGTCGAGTCCGTCGTCGTCCGCGTCGACGCCGACCGTCGTGTCGAGGCCCACGGATTCGTCGCCGTCCGGCTCGTCCGGCTCGTCGAGACCGGCGAGGGGTGCGCTCTCTTCGTCGTCGCCATCGGGAGGCGGAAGTCCGGGCAGCAGGTCGTCGTCGTCGGTCGCGCGCGGCATCGCGGGGACTGTGCGTCCGCGTCCGCGATTTGGCTACCGACGCAGGCCGAGGTGCGCCATGACCGCCTGCAGGTCGTCCCAGACAGGGCGCCGCAACGCGGGCGTCTCGATGACCTCGCTTGGCGCGTGCGTCGCCATGACGGGGATCCCGCGCCATTCCGTCCACGCACCGCGCCACGCGCCCGGTCCGGCGCTCGCGTCCCCGAGCGCTTGGGCCGCGTCCTCGCCGAGGGCCACGATCACCTCGGGTCCGACGGCCTCGAGCTGCGCCGCGAGAAACGGAGCGCACGCCTCGCGGGCCTCCGCGACGAGCGCATGCGGATCGGGCAGCGCGCACTTCACGACGCTGCAGATGTACACGGACTCGGGCGTGAGGCCCATCGCCGTGATCATCCGATCGAGCAGCGCGCCGGCTTCGCCGGCGATCGGCGCGCCGCTCGCCTCCTCGGCGCGGCCGGGCGCGGGCCCGACGAACACGACCCGTGCGCCCTCGTCGCCGCGCGCGAACACGCTCGATCCGCGGCCCGCGTGAAGCGCGCAACGTGTGCAGGAGGCCGCTTGTTCCGCGAGCGCGAGGAGCGTCTTGCGCCGGTCCGCGGGCACTTCGGCGTCCGGTGCCCCGAGCCGTGCCGCCGAGCGGAGCGTGCGCGACGCCGGGTCGACGGCGGGCCAGCCATCTCCACCGATCAAGGTCTCCCACTCGGCGTAGGCGACCAGCGCGCGCCGCAGCGCCTCCGTGTCGTCGGACATCCCGGTTCGCTAGCCGCTCGAGGCCGCCGCCGCAAGCCCGGCGTCCGCGAGGTCCACGACGCCGCGCGGCGTGACGACGGCGTCCCGCGCGTCGCGCATCACGCAGGCTCCGTCCCAGACGACCACGCCCTCGAGCCGGACGCCTGGTCCGACGACGGCCCCCGCGCCGACGACGCAGCGCTGGAGGGACGCGCTCGCGTGGATGCGCACCCCCGCGGCGATGAGGGAGCCCGCCGCCCCCACCCCCACATAGGGGGAGCGCAGGGCGCCCGACGCGAGGTCGAGATTGCCGTCCAGGTACTCCCGCAGCGTGCCGAGATCACGCCACGGGGACTCGTCGAGCACCGCGCCCACGCGCTCGCCCGTGTCGATCCAGCGGCGGTACGCGGCGCGCGCGATGCAGCCCTCTTCCGGCAGATCCGCGAACGCCCGCCGCGACAACACGTGCACCCCGGTGAAGGTCACCGGCACGAGGCCGGGCGGCGCCGCCACCGGTCGCTGGTGGAGACGCCCGACGCGTCCGCTGCGCACGTCGATCTCGACGGCGCCATGTCCGTCGCTGCCCGGCGTCGCGCGCACGATCATCGTCGCGATCGCGTCGATCGCGCGGTGGTGCGCGATGGCGCGCGCCAGATCGGGCGCGAACACGACGTCCCCGTTCATCACCACGACGAGTTCGTCGTCGTCGGCGCCCACGAGGAGCGCCCGTGCCGCGTGCCGCAGTCCGCCGCCCGTCCCGAGCAGGCGTGCCTCGTGGACGTATCGGACGTCGAGCCCCGGCGGCGTGTGCGGCGCGAGCAGGCCGGGAAGTTCCGCACCGAGGTGGTGGGTGTTGACGACGACGCGCCGCACGCCGGCGTGCGCGAGGTGCGCGAGCGCGAGCGCGGCGAGCGGCCGGTTGGCGACGGGTACCGTCGGCTTCGGTCGCTCGTCGGTGAGCGGGCGCAGTCGGGTCCCCAGCCCCGCCGCGAACAGCATCGCGCGCATGGAGCATGGCTACGCGTCCCTGCGGGGAGGGTCAACACTTCGGCGCGCCGGTGATAGGGTCCGCCGCCTGCCGATGCCCGACGCCGCGTCGATCACGCTCGACCCCACGCGCCCGACCCTCGGCGTCGTCGTGAACCCCCGGGCCCGCTCGCTGCGGCGCGATCCGCAGGTCCTCGCGCGCCTGCGGGCGGCCGCGGGCACGCACGCGCTCGTGCGCGAGGCCCGCGACCTCGCGGAACTCAACGATATCGCCCTCGAATTCCGCGAAGCCCGCATCGCGGTGCTGGCCGTGGCGGGCGGCGACGGGAGCAACACCGTGACGCTCACCGGCTTCGCGCGGGCCTACGGCGAGCAGGCGCTTCCGGCGCTCGCGCTCTTGCGCGCCGGGACCATGAACACCGTGGCCGATGCGCTCGGCGTGCCGCGTCTCGCCCCGGACGTGCTGCTCCGCCGCCTCGTCCGTGCTGCCCGCGACGGTGAGGCGCTCTCGTTCCACGAGCGCGCCACGATCGACGTCGCCGGCCGCCTCGGCTTCCTGTTCGGGACGGGCGTGTTTCGCAGCTTCCTCGACGAGTACTACGCCGCCGGCCCCGACCCCTCACCGGGGACCGCTGCCCGAACGCTCGCGCGCATCGCGGGGTCGATCGTCGTGCGCGGCCCGCTCGCCGCGCGCCTCGTCGCGCGGGAGTCGCTCGAGCTCGACGTGGACGGTACGCCCTGGGGGAGCGGCCCCTACCTCACCGTCGCGGCCGGCACCGTCGATCAGGTGGGACTCGGTTTTCGCCCTTTTTGCCGAGCGTTCGAGCGCGCCGACGCCTTTCACCTGCTCGCGCTCGGGGCGAGCGCGACGCAGGCGCTCCGGATGCTTCCCCGGATCCACCGAGGGCGACCGTTGCCCGCAGGTCTTGCGGCCGACGCGCTCGTGCGGGACGCGACGATCAGGCCGACGCAGCCCGGCGCGGCCGTCCGCGCGATGGTGGACGGCGACCTCATCGAGGTGAACGGCCCGCTGCGCCTGCGCGTCGGTCCCCGCGTGCGCGTGATCGACGTCCCCGCTCGCGGCGTTTGACGAACGCCCGTGCGCCGGGGTAGCTTGAGGGCCCCGTGATTCTGGAGGTTTTTCGGCCGTGAGCTCGAACGCGCGTGTCCTCGCAGCCGGCGAAACCAACGTCGGCATGAAGCGTAACCACAACGAGGACAACTTCGCCGTCCTCGAGGATGAGAAGCTGTACGTCGTGGCCGACGGGATGGGCGGACATGCGTCCGGCGAGGTGGCGAGCCAGATGGCGATCGACACCCTGCGCGACTTCTTCCGAGCGACGAGCGCCGATCCGGAGGGCACCTGGCCCTACAAGATGGACAAAGCGCGAGGCTACGAGGAAAACCGCCTGATCACGGGCGTCAAACTCGCGAACCTGCGCATCTTCGAGAGCGCCCAGCGCGACGCCAAGCAGCGCGGGATGGGCACCACGCTCGTGGCGATGCTCGTCGTCGACGACGGCGTGCTCGTCGGCCACGTCGGCGACAGCCGCGTGTACCGCTGGCGTGACGGCAAGCTCGAGCAGCTGACCGAGGATCACTCGCTGCTCAACGACTACATCAAGATGAAGCGCCTCTCCGAAGAGGAGATCGCCAACTTCCCGCACAAGAACGTGATCGTTCGGGCCCTCGGGATGAAGGACTCGGTGAAGGTCGACACCATCGTCGACCCGCCGAGGCCCGGCGACATCTACATGCTTTGTTCAGATGGGCTGAGCGGTCCGGTCTCCGACGAGGAGATCGCCGAAGTCCTCCGCACGACCCCTGAGCTCCGGGCCGCATGCAGCCGGCTCATCGAGCGCGCGAACGCGAACGGCGGACCTGACAACGTCACCGTCGTCATGTGCAAATGGGTGGGCGCGGGCTGAACTGAGCGGCGCCGCAGGCGCCGACGCGGGGGTCGACGCGTCCGAGGCGGGATGCGCGACGTGGGTCGGCGGGTGGCGCGCATCCGTTGCCGCGAGCGTCAAACATCGCTACGCCTCCGGCCGCGCGCCGGGTCGCGGGCGTCGAGCAACGAGGGAACGTCGATGCGCATCTGCATGGTGGGGTCTGGCTACGTCGGGCTCGTATCGGGTCCGGGCTTCGCCGAGACGGGCAACGAGGTCGTCTGCGCCGACATCGACGCGAACAAGATCGAGCGGCTCCGGGCCGGGGAGATCCCGATCTTCGAGCCCGGTCTCGAGGACCTCGTCGCGCGGAACGTGAAGGGAAAGCGGCTCACGTTCTCCTCGGACGTCGGCGCCGCGATCGCCTCCGCGCACGTCATCTTCATCGGCGTGGGCACCCCGCCGCGCCCGGATGGCGGCGCCGACCTCAGCGCGGTCGAGGCCGTCGCGCGGCTCGTCGCGGAGCGCGCGGAGCGCGAGGTCGTCCTCGTCGCGAAGAGCACCGTCCCCGTCGGCACCAACGCCCGGCTCAAGGCGATCGTCGCCGGGGCGCGGCACAAGGTGCACGTCGTCTCCAACCCCGAGTTCCTCAAGGAGGGCGACGCGGTCAACGACTTCCTCCGGCCGGACCGCATCGTGGTCGGCGTCGACGCCGACGACACCTTCGCGCGCGACATCATGGCGCGCCTCTACCATCCGCTCTGCCTCGACCGCGATCGCCTCGTGTGGATGGACCCCACGAGCGCCGAACTCACGAAGTACGTCGCGAACACGATGCTCGCGATGCGCATCTCGTTCATGAACGAGATCGCGGGTCTCTGCGACAAGGTCGGCGCGGACGTGCACAGCGTGCGCATCGGCGTCGGCAGCGACGCGCGGATCGGCGGCAAGTTCCTCTACAGCGGCCCCGGCTACGGGGGCTCCTGCTTCCCGAAGGACGTGACTGCGCTGGTGCACACGGCGCGCGAGCATGGCGTGGAGCTCGAACTCGCCGACGTCACCGACAAGGTGAACCGGCGGCAGAAGACCGTGCTCTTCCAGAAACTGCGGGCGCATCTCGGCGACCTCCGCGGCCAGCGCGTCGCCGTGTGGGGCATCGCGTTCAAGCCGCGCACGGACGACATCCGCGAGTCGCCGAGCCTCGCGCTGATCGACGCCCTCCTCGAGGCGGGCGCGACCGTCTCCGCGCACGATCCGGAGGCCGCGGGCCCGGCGCGCGAGCGGTACGGTGACCGCATCGAGCTCGCGGACGACCACTACGCCGCTGCCCAAGGGGCCGATGCGCTCGTGCTCGTCACCGAGTGGCGCCAGTACCAAAACCCCGATTTCGCTCAGCTCAAGGCAGCGCTGCGTCGTCCCCTCCTCATCGACGGTCGCAACATCTGGTCCGGCTACGGGCTCCGCGCGCTGGGCTTCACGTACGACGGGATCGGCGTCAGGGGGTCGTGATGCGCGCGCTCGTCACCGGTGGGGCCGGCTTCGTCGGGTCGCACCTCTGCGACAGGCTGCTCGCGGACGGGCACGAGGTGGTCGCCCTCGACAACCTCTACACCGGCGCCCGCGAGAACGTCGCGCACCTCGAGGCGCACCCGCGCTTCCGGCTCGTCCACCACGACGTCACGCAGCCGTACCACTACCTCGTCGACCGGATCTACAACCTCGCCTGCCCTGCGAGCCCGGTCCACTACCAGCGCGACCCCGTCCACACGATGCTCACCAGCGTGCTCGGCACGCTGCACGGACTGCGCCTCGCGCAGGAGGTCGGTGCCCGCTTCTTCCAAGCGTCCACGAGCGAGGTCTACGGCGACCCCGACGTGCATCCGCAACCCGAGTCCTACTGGGGGCACGTGAACCCGATCGGTCCGCGTGCCTGCTACGACGAGGGCAAGCGTGCCGCCGAGACCCTGTGTTTCGATTTCCATCGCCAGCATCGGGTCGAGGTCCGCGTCGCGCGCATCTTCAACACCTACGGCCCCCGCATGCAGGAGGGCGACGGCCGCGTCGTCTCGAACTTCATCGTCCAGGCGCTGCGCGGTGAACCGCTCACCCTCTACGGAGATGGCAAGCAAACGCGGAGCTTCTGCTTCGTCGACGACCTCGTCGAAGGCTTCGTACGGCTCATGGAGAACCCCACCGAGATCGGCCCCGTGAACCTTGGCAATCCGGTCGAGTTCACGATGCTCGAGCTCGCCACGCTGATCGGCGAGGTGCTCGGGCGCCCGGTCGACGTCGTGCATAAACCCCTGCCGCAGGACGATCCGCGGCAGCGCCGTCCCGACATCGCACGCGCCCGCGAGGGGCTCGGCTTCGCCCCGCGCGTCCCCCTCCGCGAGGGCCTCGCGCGCACCCTCGCCTACTTCGCAGCCCACACAGCGAACGTCCGCGACGCGGGCAGCGACAGGTCCCCGACATGAACCAGGAAGAGAAGATCGTCGTCATCGGCCTCGGGTATGTGGGCCTCCCGCTCGCCGTGGCGCTCGCCCGCCACCATGCGCACGTCGTCGGTTTCGACATCTCTGCGCGCCGCGTCGAGGAGCTGCGCGAGGGGCTCGACCGGACGAACGAGACGGATCCCGCGGAGTTGCGCACCACGCCGTTGCGGCTCACGTCGGACCTCGCGGAGGTGGGGCCCGGGACGTTCTTCATCGTGACCGTCCCGACGCCGATCGACGCCAACCGGCAGCCCGATCTCGGCCCGATCCTGCGCGGCACGGAGACCGTGGCGAAGCTGCTGCAGCCCGGCGCGGTCGTGGTCTACGAGTCGACGGTGTACCCGGGGGTGACGGAGGACGTCTGTGCGCCGCTCCTCGAGAAAGCCTCAGGGCTCTCCCGCGCGCAGTTCCGCCTCGGCTATTCGCCCGAGCGCATCAACCCCGGGGACCGCGAGCACACCCTCGAGACGACGGTGAAGATCGTCGCCGGCGAGGACGACGAGACCCTCGAGCGCGTCGCGCGCGTCTACGAGAGCATCGTCAAGCCCGGCGTGCACCGAGCCCCGAGCATCAAGGTCGCGGAGGCCGCGAAGGTCATCGAGAACACGCAGCGCGACCTGAACATCGCGCTGATGAACGAGCTCGCGATGATCTTCGATCGCATGGGGATTCGCACGCGCGACGTCCTCGACGCCGCGGGCACCAAGTGGAACTTCCTGCGCTTCTCGCCCGGACTCGTCGGCGGCCACTGCATCGGCGTAGACCCCTACTACCTCACCTCGAAGGCCGAGAACCTCGGCTACCACCCGGCCATCATCCTCGCCGGTCGCCGCGTGAACGACGGCATGGGCGCCTACGTCGCGCGCCGGATGGTGCGCGAGATGATCGCCGCGGGCGCCGTCGTGAAGGGCGCGAAGGTCGGCATTCTCGGCCTCACCTTCAAGGAGAACGTGCCCGATCTGCGCAGCAGCCGCGTGCCCGACATCGTCGCGGAGCTGCGCAGTTTCGGCGTCGAGCCGCTCGTCCACGACCCGCGCGCGGACGCGGCCGAGGCGATGCACGAGTACGGACTCGAACTCGTGGGGATGGAGCGCTTCGTCGACCTCGACGGTCTCGTCCTCGCCGTCGCCCACCGCGAGTACCGCGCGCTGGCGGGTGAGCCGCTGGCCCGGGTCGTGAAACCCGGCGGTGTGGTCGGCGACGTGAAGTCGTTCTTCGACGCGGGCGATGTGCCCGCCTTGCGGACCTACTGGGTGCTCTGAGCGCGCGAGCTGCCGCGCGCCCGACGGCCCCCCGCACGCCGCATCAGCCCGCTTCGTGGCGGCGGCGGACCTTGTCCCGGTGATCGTTGAGATCGGCGATGGGCGAACCGCTGTGGCGGTCGCTCGACGTCAGCTCCGCGAGGCGCTTCTCCGCGGTGTCCGCGACGAGTTGGAGCAGGATGTCGGCTTGCGGCGAGACCTCCGCGTCCTCAGACCGCCACGCGAACTTGAGCACGACCCCTGCCCCGAGCGAGCGCAGGGGGAAACTCGCCCGCACGTGCCCCACCAAGGGCGCCGTGCCCTCCTCACCGGGTTGCACGGGGATGAAGGACACCGGAGCCACCCGCGCGCCCGCCGGCGCCGTGAGCACGGCCGAGTGCATCGCCGTCGAGACCGCGAACGTGCCGAGCTCACGCATCACCGACTCGACGTCGGCGGTGCCCTGCAGCCGCGTGATCACGGCCGGTACGCCGTCGCGGAGCTTCACGACGTCGGCGGAGCTGATGCGCTCACGCTGACGTCGCCGGATCTGCACGTATTCGAAGTAGCCGACGAAACGCACGAGGCCGACCATCGCGATGCTCACGAGGAGCAGCGCAGCGCCGACCTCCCAGTTGCGCCCGAGCGCCACGGTGATCGCCCCCCCAGTGAGGACCACCGACATCCCGTAGAGGATGAGCACCGCGCGCCGATGGGTGATCCCGAGATCGAGGAGACGATGGTGGATGTGCCCGCGATCGGGTGAGAAGATCGGGCGGCGTTCGAGGAACCGACGAACCATCGCGAAGAGCGTGTCCACCACGGGCACGCCGAGCGAGAGCACCGGGACGAGGATGGCCACGGTCGTCGATCCCTGGATCGACGAGCCCATCATCGACGTCGTCGCGAGCGTGAACCCGAGGAACATGCTCCCCGAGTCGCCCATGAAGATCGTCGCGGGATTGAAGTTGTAGAGGAGGAAGCCGAGGACCGCCCCGCCGAGGGCGGCCGAGAGGAGCATCACGAGCGGTAACCCGTTGATCGCACCGACGACGAAGTTCGTCACGCACGCGAAGAACGCGATGCCCGCCGCGAGCCCATCGAGCCCGTCGATGAGGTTGAGCGCGTTGATGACCCCGACGATCCACAGCATCGTGAACGGCGCGCCGAGCCACCCGAGCTCCACGTTGCCGAGCAGCGGCAGCCCGATCGCCTCCATGCGGAAGCCCGCCGCCCACGCGATCAGGGCCGCGACGCTCTGCACGCCGAGCTTCTTCCAGGCCCGGACGCCCACGACGTCGTCGATCATCCCGAGGCCCGAGACGAGGAGTCCGCCGGCCGTGAGCCCAACGACGCGCTGCGGGTCGCGGAAGAACGACTGGGCCAGCGACGTCTCGAGCGCGAACAACACCAGAAGCGAAGAGAAGAAGGCGATGACCACGGCGACTCCGCCGAGCCGCGGGATCACGCGCGTGTGCACACGACGCCCTCCCGGCTGATCGACGACCCCGAGATGCGACGCGAACAAACGCACGATCGGCGTGAGCGCCGCAGCGGCGGCGGACGCGATCAGGAACGCGGCGAGCGCGGACTTCAATGTGCCCCCGGCCGCGTCACGACCGCGCGCTCGAGCACTTCGGCATAGCGGCGCGTCGCGGCGCCGCGACTGAAGAGCCGGATGCACGCGCTGCGGCCCCGGGCCCCAGCCTCGGGGAGCGCGCCGCGATCGACCCAGGCCGCGCGAATCGCGTCCGCCAGCGCGCGCGGGTCCTCGGCGGGCACCACGATGCCGCACGCGTTGTGACGCACCACCGTCGCGACCTCCGTGTCGTCCTCCACGGCCGCGAGAACCGGCCGCGCGGCGGCCATGATCCCATAGAGCTTGCTCGGCATGAGGTCTCCCCCGATGCCACGACGCATCGGCACGAACCCGAGGTCGCTCGACGCGAGCATCCCCGCGAGCGACGCGCGGGGCTGGGGTGGAAGGAACCGCACGTTCGTCAGATGCATGCGCGCGACCTCGCGTTCGAGGGCGGGGCGCGCGTCCCCATCACCCACGATCGCGAACGTGATCGGCAGGTCGCGCAGGGCTGCGGCCGCCGCGGGCAGGTGCTCGAGCCCCTGGCTGCGCCCGACGTTCCCCGCGTATTGCACGACGAATTGCGCCGCGAGGTCGTGCGCCCGCGCGAAGTCGTTGTCGCGCGGCAGCGGCACCACCGCGTCGGTGTCGGCCCAGTTGTGGATGACGTCGATCCGGTCCGGCGGCACGCCCTTGCGCACGAGGCGAACGGCCATCGACTCCGACACCGCGACGAGCCGCGCGGCCGAGCGGTAGAGCGACGTGGCGACGCGATCGATCGACGACGCGAGCGGGCCGCGCGGTAGCACGCCGAGATCGACGGCGACGTCCGGGTAGAGGTCCTGCACTGAGTAGACGAACGGAATGCCGCGCAGCGTCCGCAGCGCCACGCCGCTCACCCCGAGCAGGAGTGGTGGCGTGGACATGACGAATACGATGTCCGGGCGCTCGCGTCGCGCCGCGATGGCACCGAGCGACGCCGCGAAATACGACGCGTATTGAGCCATGCGGCCCGGGATCGTCCGCTGCTCAGGGCGATACGACCACACCCGGTGTATGTCGACGCCCGCATGGCGCTCGTGCGCCGGAAGCGAGCGGCGCGTCACCTCGCGGTAGGAGGGTTGACCGCAATAGACGGCCACCTCGTGACCCGCGCTGGCGAGATCCTCACACAAATCTGCGAGCAGCTGCGCGGTGGCCGCGACCTCCGGCCAATAGTGTTGGTGCAGGAGCGCGATCTTCATGGCGCGCCCCGCGCGACGAAACCATCCCCCACGATGGCATCGAGGAGGGACGACACCAGCGCTGCGGCGGCCCGCCCCTGCTCCACGACGCGCGTGGGCGGCGCGTGCAGGAACGCCAGCACGTGGCTGTTGGCGAGCGGCGCGAGCGCCGCGAGCGCGGTGGCCAGTTCGCCGTGCGGCGCGATCCGTACACCGGCCCCCTCGAAGAGCAGCTCCGCGAAGGCGCGCGCGGCGAGTGCGACGTCGCGCAAGCGATAGAAGACGAGCGGATCGTGCGGTTCCGCGCGTGCGATCTCGGCCTCGAGGGCGGCGTGCGCGCGCGCGAAATCGGCCGCGACCGACCGCGGCGTCGGGTCGGCCTCGCGCGTGTCGCCGGCCGCCATCACGGCGAGGGCGGAACCTTCTCGGCGACCCAGTTGCCGATGACCAACACGTCCATCCGCGTCCGCGCGTAGCAGTCGATCGCCTCCGCCGGGGTATGCACGATGGGCTCGTTCTCGTTGAACGAGGTGTTCAGCACGACGGGAATCCCCGTCTCGCGCTCGAACGCCTGAATCAGGCGGTAATACCGGGGCGCTTCGCGCTCGCTCACCGTCTGCAGGCGCCCCGTGTGATCGACGTGATCGACCGCGACGAGGTGCGCCCTGCCCTCGGGGCGCGTGTCGTAGACCTGCATCATGTGCGGTGACGGCCAGGTCTCCGTGAAGTAGTCGCCCGTACGCTCCTCGAGGATCGAGGGCGCGAACGGCCGGAACCACTCGCGGTGCTTGATGCGCGAGTTGAGGATGTCCTTCATGTCCGGGTGGCCGGGGTGCGCGAGGATGGAGCGCGCCCCGAGCGCGCGGGGCCCCCATTCCATTCGCCCTTGAAACCAGCCGACCACCTGGCCGGCCGCGATGCGCTTCGCCGTCAGCGCGTACAACTCGTCATCGGACACGTGCCGCGCGTCGTCGATCCCGGCTTGCGCGAGCGCCACACGGATCTCGTCGTCGGAATACGCGTCTCCGAGGTAGGCCGTGCGCAGAGGCTCCGGGCGGCCGCACCCGAGCGTGACCGTGTGCACGTACAACGCGGCACCGTACGCCGTGCCGTCGTCGGTCGAGGCCGGATGCGTCGCGAGCCGCCGGAACGGCGTGTTCGCGAAGAGTTTCCCGTTCGCCACCGAGTTCAGTCCCACGCCGCCCGCGATGGACACGGCGTCGCAGCCGACGCGGTGGTGGAGATCCCGCAACACGTGGAAATACAGCTCTTCGAGGCGCCCTTGCAGCGAGCGCGCGAGGTCCATGTGCCGCTGCTCGAGCGGCTCACCCTTCTTGCGCGCGGGGCCGAGGCGCTCGACCAGCGCCTTCGAGAAGAGGGGCGCGACGGTCGGGTTTCCCTGGTCGTCGAAGCTGTAGTCGACGCCCTCCGTGTGATGCACGAAGTAGTCGAGTCCGAGCTCGAACTTCCCGCGCTCGCGCTCGCGCGCGAGGTCACGCATCACGTCCATGAATCGCGGCTCGCCGTAGGGCGCGAGTCCCATGACCTTGCCCTCGTCGCCGTAGCCGCCGTAACCGATGTACTGGCAGACGGCCGTGTAGAGGATGCCGAGCGAGTGCGGGAAATACACGCGATCGAGCACCTCGATCGTGTCGTGCCGACCGTGCGCGACCATCGTGGAAGCGAAGTCGCCGAATCCGTCGATCGAGAGGATGGCCGACTCGTCGAAATCCGACGCGAAGAACGCGCTCGCAGCGTGGCAGAGGTGGTGTTCGACCCCGTGGAACGTCGCGCGCACCGCGCCCCGCTCGACCCCACACGCGTCCGCCAGCAGCGCCAGCGTATCGCGGACCTTGGCCCGGTTCTCGAGACGCTGCTTCGCGAGCTGCCCGATGTTCGGGAGGTTTCGTGCAGCGAACGCGAGCTTCTGCATGAGGTTCGCGCTGCCGTCGCGGCCCACGGCGACGTGGTCGACGCGGGTGACGTCGATGCCCGCGACCTCGAGGCAGCGCCGGATCGCGAGCGCCGGGAAACCTGCGAAATGCTTGACGCGGTTGATGCGCTCTTCGGCGATGGCGCAGACCACCTCGCCGTCGCGCAGCAGCACGGCGGCCGCGTCGGCGTGAAACGCGTTGATGCCAAGGATGTAGTTGGGTGCGGTCATTCGGGGCTCTCGCGGAGTTTCGGCGGGCTGGCGTCGCCGCCCCCGCCGCGCTTGGCGTCGTTGGGCGAGTCGGCCGTGTAATAGCCGGAGCGGTAGTAGTAGTAGGACTCCCCGTAGCGGCCGGAGTTCAGGTCGACGTCGTTGAGGACTGCGCCGAGGATGTTGGCGTTGACGTCGCGAAGCTGGCGGAGCGCGCCACGCACGGACTCCCGCGTCGTCGACTGCGCCTTCACGATGAGGATGACGCCATCGAGTTGAGGGGCGATGATCGCGGCGTCGGTGACGGCGCCGAGGGGCGGGCTGTCGAAGATGACGTGGTCGTATTTCGAGAGCGCGGTCGCGAGGAGTTGCCGGAACTGCGCGGTGTGAAGCAGCTCCGAGGGGTTCGGCGGGATCGGCCCACAGGGCATCAGGTCGAGCCCGGCCACGGGCGTCGACTTCACCGCCTCGTCGAACTGCGCGTCCCCGATCAGCACGCTGGTGATCCCGACGCCAGGCGCGACCGAGAACGTGCGGTGCAAGCGAGGGCGCCGCAGGTCGGTGTCGATGAGCAACACCCTCTTGCCGCTCTGCGCGATGCTCGTCGCGAGGTTCGTGACGACCGTGGATTTGCCTTCGCGCGGCGCGGCGCTCGTCACCGCGAACGAGCGCAATCCACCGCGCATACCCATGAATGCCAGGTTCGTGCGGACGGAACGGAGGCTTTCGGCGACCGTCGACATCGGTTGCTCGTGTGCGAGGAGGTCGCGCGAACCCACGATTTTGTTCCCGCCACGCGCCCTGCGGCGCGTGCGCGGGGACGGGTCGTCCTCCATCCGCGGTACGAGGCCGAGCACGGCGACGTCGAGCTGCTCGATGTCCTCCACGCTGCGGATGCGGCGGTCCATCCGCTCGATGCCGAGCGCGAGTACGACGCCGAGCAAGAGGCCGCCGAAGAGCCCGAGCGAGATGTTGAAGCGGACCTTCGGGCTCACCGAGGTCGTCGGGACGAGCGCGCGGTCCACGATCCGGACGTGCGTCACGCGCAGCATGCGCGTGAGGTCCGTCTCCGCGGTTCGCTTGAGGACGAGGTCGTAGACCTTCGAGCCGCTCTCACGCTCTCGGTTCAGGCGACCGTACTCGATCTCCCAGAGATTCAGCTCCAAGCCACGTTCGTTCGCGTCGGCGAGCGCCGCGCGGATGCCCGTCTCGGTTCGCCGGACCTGCCCCAGCTCGCTCTCCGCGCCCGCGACCGCCGCACCGACCTCCTCCGTCAGATCGACGCGCAGGGCGCGGATTTCGGAGTCGAGGGCCTGCATCTTCGGGTGGGCGTCGCCGTAGCGCTGCGCTGCCGCGTCGCGCTCGACCATCTTCGCGCGCAGGCTCTCGCGCAAGGTCTGCACCGTGGGCAGCGACTCCACGGGGCTCCATTCGAGCGGATCGCGCTGGGCCGCGCTGCGCAGCTCGGCGACGCGCGATTGCAGCGCGATGCGGCG
Organism: Polyangiales bacterium; assembly: GCA_964202905.1. Lineage (GTDB taxonomy): Bacteria > Myxococcota_A > Polyangia > Polyangiales > JADJQN01 > CAIUAC01. The sequence continues at coordinate 183,180 of CAXNJO010000004.1, read as the reverse complement.
GATGCTGCTCTCGGTGAGCGCCTCGCTGAGCTTCTGGATCTCGCTCGCGACGAGGCTCTGGCGGTCCTCGACGGACACCGAGAGGACGCCGTGTTCACGCTTGAACTCGTGGAGCGAGGTCTCCGACGCGTCGAGACGGCCGCGCAGCGTGTCCACCTGTTGACCGAGCCACTCGAGCGCGCGCGACGTGGAGCCCATGCGGTCCTCCATCGTCTTGTCGACGTACGCGTCGGCCACGGCGTTGGCCAGCAGCTGCGCCTTGGCGGGCTCGGCGTCCTGCACGCGGACGTGAACGAGGCGCGTGTCGCGGACCTGCTCGACCTGCACGCGGCGCCGCAACATCTCCGACGCCGTCGTGATGTCGACGCCGCGCCAACCGGCTCGCTGCTCGGGGGGCACGCCCGCGAACGCCGCGTCGTGGTGGAGGCCGAGGCGGCGGACGACGCGCTCGGCGACGGCGCGACTCGCGATGATTCGGTTTTGCGTCTCGAAGAACTCGCGGGTCTGCCAGAAGTTGCCCATGGGCTGGGCGACGTCCTCGACCTGCTGGCCAAGCGGTCTGGGCGGGTTGGGATCGTACTCAATCGTGCAGGTGGCCTCGTAAATGCGAGGTTGGCGCAGCGTCCAGAGCGCGACGCCACCGCCCACGAGCACGAGGGCCGCCAACACGAGCCACTTGTACGCGTAGATGATGCGGAGTTGCACCCGAGGGTCGAAGGACTCGGCGCCTCCGCTCCGCGCGCGGCGAGCCTCGGCGACCGGCTCTGCTAGCCCCTCTGGTTGCTCCGCCACGCCCGCTCCTTATCGGCCGAAGTGCCCATCGTCAAGCCTCGCGGGGCCCCTCCTGGCCGCACGATCACGGTGGATTGGGGGTCGGTTGCGGCCCGGACAGCCGACATTCAGCGCGCCGGGCAGCCGGGCTCGTCGGCGACGAGTTCGCACAGTTCCTGACGGGCTGACCGGACGCGGTCCGGCAACGCCAATCGCTCGGCGCACCGGATGATGCCGCGCAGCGCCGCTGCGTTCGGCGCGATGCGCGAGGCCTGCTCGTAGGCGCGGAGCGCTTGCCCATGGTGACGCGCGGACTCTTCGAGCGTGCCGAGCTGCAGGTCGACCTCCGCGATGAGGCGCCCCTCGCCGCCGGACAATCCGCGCATCTCCTCGAACACGAGGCGCATCGCGTCGAAGTCGCCTTCCATCGCGAGCGCGCGCGCCTTCCAGGGCAGCGCGGCCCGCGGGAGACTGCCCCGCTGCTCCGCGCGTTGCAGCACGGCGAGGGCGTCCGCGCCCTTCCGCGCCCTCACCAGGGCCTCCGCGAGGAGGACCTCCGCGTCGGGGTCGTCCGGCAGCGCGGCCACGAGGGCGCGCGCGCGCGCGACTCCGTTCGCCTCGCCCCCGCGCTCGATGGCCCGGCGGGCGTCACGAAACTGTGGACCGCGCAGGCGTGGACGCACGCCGAGGAGCGATTCGTCGAGGCGGGACAGTTCGTTGCCCCGAGCGTCGAGGCAGCCCGCGACGCGCTCGGCCATCGCGAGCCCGCGCCGCGACGCCCGCGCGACGAAGAGGATCGTGTCCGCACGTCGCTGCGCGACCGGGAGACGGCACAGCACCGTCACGGCCGAGCCCTCGTCGAGCCGCGCGATCTCGCGGAGTTCCAGCACCGCCTGATCGTGGCGACCGTGGGCGAAAAGCCAACGGGCCGCCAGCTCGTGCGGCGCAGGCCAACGCGGTGCCAACTGCATCGCGCGGGTGATCCAGCGCACGGCGTCGGGGGCGTCGCGTTGGACGGACTCCGCGGCAGCCAGCAAGGCGAGCGCCGGCTCACTCGGGTGCGCTCGGAGCGCCTCACGCAGCGTGTTTTGAAACGATGCATGATCGCGCTCCCGGAGGCTCCGCTCGAGCTGCGCGCGCGCCACCGCCGTCTGGCTCGTCACGACGGGCATGCCCGAAGCGAGCGCGACGAGGATCGTGACCAGGCCGACAGCGCTGCTGGCGATCGTGATGCGGCGTGCGGTCCAGACGCGCGGAGTCGCCGCCGAGTCCGCGTGACGCGCGAAGCCCGCGCCGGCGAGCGCCGCCGCGACGAGCGACGCTGCCGTAGATCTCCGTTCCGAGGTCGACGAGGTTGTGACAGCCGTACGCGAAGAGCGCGACGATCGCGCCGCGCGTCACGGTCTTCTTGCTGCGGCGGAGAGCGTCGAGCACGTCGCGCCCGATCACGACGAGGGCCAGCACCGCGACCGGAATTCCCCAGTCGACCACCCACTCGACGGGGAAACTCTCCGCATGCTCGAAGCGCTGCAGCGTCCCGACCTCGCGCGCGAACGCGACCCCGAACGCGCCTCGGCCGACGCCCGTCCAAGGAGCGCTGAGCGCGAACTGCGCGGCACGGCCAATCAAACCGAGTTTGCTCAGGTCGCTGCTGCCCAACTCATCGCCCAACACACCCCGGCTCGCGTCGGTGGCGACGATCCACGCAGCGACCACGGCGGGCATCACGAGAAGTCCACGCGACCCCAGCCGCGGAAGGCTAGCGTGCCGCCCCCGTCTCCGACGGCCGAGCGCGAGGGCCATGAGGACCATTCCGGCCACGAGCGCTGCGACAGCCCCGCGCGACAGGGTCGCGATGCACATCGCAGCGCAAAGAAATGCGAGCGTGCCCCACGCCAACGTCTCGCTTCTCGCATCGGCGTCGGCGGCGAGGGTCATGCACACGAGAGCGCCGAGGGCGTGCATGCCCCCGGCGACATTCGGGTTGACGAACGGGCCGACGAGACGCGGCACAGCGGATACCGGCGACAACACCCCGAACAACTCGGTCGCTCCGGCGATCCAGTGCACGCCTCCGACGACCGCCCCGAGCACGGCGCTGATGCCGACCAGCATCACGACTGGCCGTCTTCCCACCGTCGAAGCGAGCAGAAGGGCGCTCCCGAAGACGCTCGCGAGCCCCCATGCCACGAGAAATCGCTCGCGTGTCGCGCCCGGGTCGAGACTCGCCGCGCACCAAGGGGCAGCCCCCGTCAGCGACGCAGCCGACGTCGCGGCCTCGGCGGCCGCCGGGTGCACCCACGCCGCGACGGCGCAAGGAAGCGGCAGCGCCTGAAGGCCCGTCCACACCGCCAGGCCGCAAGCGAGCAGCATCGTCGCGGGAACCGCGACTCCGGTGGCGCGCGTCCGCGCGACTGCGGCCGAGGCGAGCAGTGCAACCCCCGCGAGCACCGTGACCCCGACGACCGCCCAGCCGGGCGTCGCGCCGAGGGGCAGCGGCGCGCCCACCACGACCAGCCCGAGAGCGCCGAGGGCGATCCGGTCGAGGCGCGTCGCGCGGCGGCCGCCCTCACCCACGTGCGCGCTAGCCCCGCGCGCGCAGCTCGCGGCGCGCGAGTTCGGCGTCGGCGTCGGCCATCATCCGCACGAGTTCCTCGAAACTCACGCGGGGGCTCCAACCCAACTCGGTGCGCGCTTTGCTCGCGTCGCCGAGCAGCAAGTCGACCTCGGCAGGCCGGAAATAGCGCGGATCCACCTCGATGCGCCCGTCGAGATCGACGCCGAGGTGCTGCGCGGCGAGCTCGAGGAACTCGCGCACCGAGTGCGTCTCGTTCGTCGCGACGACGTAGTCGTCGGCACGCGACGCCTGCAACATGCGCCACATCGCCTCGACGTAGTCGCCCGCGAACCCCCAGTCGCGCTTCGCGTCGAGGTTCCCGAGATACAGCTTCTCCTGCAAACCGTACTTGATACGACCGAGCGCGCGCGTGATCTTGCGGGTCACGAAGGTCTCGCCGCGCCGCGGACTCTCGTGGTTGAAGAGGATGCCGTTGCACGCGAAGAGGCCATAGGCCTCTCGGTAGTTCTGCGTGATGTAGAACGCGTACGCTTTGGCGGCCGCGTACGGACTGCGCGGGTGAAACGGCGTCGACTCGCGCTGCGGAGTCTCGACCACCTTGCCGTACAGTTCCGACGACGAGGCCTGATAGAAACGCGGTTTGATCCCCACTTCGCGGATCGCCTCGAGGAGGCGCACGGTGCCCAACCCCGTGACGTCGCTCGTGTACTCGGGCACATCGAAGCTCACCCGAACGTGGCTTTGCGCACCGAGGTTGTAGACCTCGTCGGGTGCGACCTTCTCGATGATGCGGTTGAGCGACGAGGCGTCGCTCAGGTCGCCGTAGTGAAGAAAGAGCCGCGCCCCCGCGTCGTGCGGATCCCGGTAGAGGTGTTCGATTCGGTCGGTGTTGAAGCTCGACGAGCGCCGCACGATCCCGTGAACTTCATAGCCCTTCTCGAGGAGGAGCTCCGTCAGGTAGCTCCCGTCCTGCCCGGTGATCCCGGTGATGAGGGCCTTCTTGGGCGAGGTGGCGAGCGCGGTCATCGGGCGTCCTTCTAGCATGGCGGGCGGTGTTCCGTTCTTGGCGCGTCGGTTCGTGCCCCATCGCAGCGCACGGCCTCCCCGATCGCCAGACTCAAGCCTGTGCGCCTCGCCCGGACCGGGTACCGGGCGCGCGCGCACCGAGGAATCGCGACACGAGCGCCGCAAACCACATGACGCTGAGGGAGCCGAGGAGTGCCTGCGGAAATCCCGTCAGGCTGGAACCGAGGTGAGTGGTCGGCGTGATCGAGGCAAGCAGTGTCACGCCGACGACCATCGTCGCCCATCGTTCCCTGCGAAGCGCCCCTTCGACGAACCCGTAGAAGAGCCCAAGGAAGAATCCAGCGAGGACGACCCCGGGGAAGCGAGCGGCCCAGTAACCATCGGCGATGATGGGAAACGCGATGGTGGTCTGCCGGGCCCCCTCCGTCGTCTGCAGACCGAACGCGCGGGTATAGGCGACGTTGTTCTCGAGGGTCAGGTCTGGCTTGTCCGACCAGAGGAGGCGCGGAACGAAGGCGCTCGGGATCGCGAGCCAGCGCTCGAAACCAGACTCGGCAACCGGGGTCGGAACCCACTCCATGCTCTGCGCGGCATAGGCGAGGAGACTGACGCGATCGGCCGTGGCATCGAGGTTCTTCGACGCCTCTACGTTGTTGCCCGTCCAGGTCCGGACGACGGCGTCCTGCCAGACCTGCACGCGGCCCAGCAGCCCGATGTCGCTCGAACCACTGCCGAACCAAACGACCTCTCGAAAGGCGGCCTTCGCGGGATTGAGGACGAGCAAGAGTCCAAGCACCACGAGGCTCCCCCGCCACGGAAGCTTGCCGTCCACGACCCATGCCAGCACGGCGAAGCTGATCCAGGGGATGAGGCCCGGCGTCAGGCTTCCCGTCGAGATTCCAATCAGCGAGATGATGACGGTTCCGGCCAGCGCGAATGCGCGCGGACGGGGATCCCCGGAGCGGAGGGCCGCGACGAGCAAGATCCCTTGTGCGAGCGCCGGGCGTGACGCGATGTGAGCCGGAAATGCGAGCGCCGCGGGGATGAACCCTGAGCGGAGGCTGAGGGTCGCGTTGATGAGCAGCACGAGCGAGGCGGTGAGATAGGCCGCCGTGACGAAGCCGGGACCGGTCGCGTCGGGCGAGATCGCGCCGACCACCGGTGCGACCCGGCGACCGAGTCGGCGCCCCAGAGGGATGCCTGCGAGCACCGTGACGCTCATCAGGGCAGCCGCGAACGCCGCCAGCGTGAAGCTCTCCTGTCGAAGCGGAATCGACCCGAGCGCACCGTGGAAGTCGGAGTCGTTGAACGTGCCGAGACCAAACGCGACGTAGAGCAGGGTGGTCGCGTAGGCACCGAAAGGGAGCGTGCGTCGGCGTGCGTTCAGGACGGTTCCGAGCGCGACGATCCCGGCGACCGCCGCCCAGATCCGCGCCTGCAGGTCGAAGTCCTCGTGCCCGAAGATCACGTGCATGAGCAGGAACCCGATCGACCCGAGCGCGAAGACGCCGATGCGGATCACGCGCCCCGCGACCGCATGTTGCCGGGCAAGCTGCTGCTGGGCGTCCGCGGTCCGCGTGTTGCCGGACGGTGGCCGCGGGATGGGAGCGTGCGGCAGCGCGAGGCCGGACACGGTGCTCAGACCACCGCGCGGAGGGCGGCGCAGATCTCGGCGACGTCGGACCGAGAGAGCCGCGCCGACGTCGGGAGGCCGAGCCCCCGACCGCCAAGCTCCTCGGCGACCGACATACCCGAGTCCCGTGTGACGAGGCGGCAACCCGCGTACGGCGGCAGCGCATGCATGGGAACGAAGAACGGCCTCGAGTCGATCCCGCGCGCGCGCAGCGCCGAGGCGACCCGGTCGCGTTCGTCGCCGTCCGTGCCCGGCGGCAAGAGCGCGGCCACGACCCAGCACACGGGGTCGGTATCCGGCGGTGACGGGTTCAGCGTGATCGACGTGTCCGAGAGCTCTTCGCGATACCAGCCGAGCAAGGTGGCGCGTCGCTCGAGGGTCTCTTCGAGACGCTCGAGCTGTGCGCACCCGAGCGCTGCTTGGAGGTTGGTCAATCGGTAGTTGAAGCCGGCATCGGTGTGGAAATAACGCCGCACCGGGCTCATCGCGTGGTCCTTCAGGAAGCGGGCGCGCTGGGCGAAGGCCGTGTCGTTCGTCGTGATGCAGCCCCCCTCACCCATCGTGACAAGCTTGTTGCCATAAAAGCTGAAGCACGCCGCGTCGCCGATCCCGCCCACCGTCGTCCCGCGGACCCTCGCTCCGTGGGCTTCGGCGGCGTCCTCCAGCACGAAGACATCCGGCCCGAGGATCTCCCGGACACGCAACACGTCGACGGGGCATCCATAGAGGTGGACTGGGATGATCGCCTTGGTGCGCGGGCTGCGCGCACGCTCGAGCAGGTCGACGTCGAGGTTCCACTCATCCCGCGCAGCATCGACGAGCACCGGCGTCGCGCCCGCGTGCACCACCGCCGCGGCGGTGGCGGCGAAAGTCAGATCGGGGACGATGACCTCATCGCCGGGGCCGATCCCGCGCGCGACGAGCGCCAGATGGAGCGCCACGGTGCCATTGGCGACGCCGATGCAGTGCGCGACGCCGCAGCGCTCGGCGAACTGCGCCTCGAACCGCTCGACGAAGGGCCCGATCGAAGACACCCAGCCGGAGCGAATCGCCTCGGTGACGTAACGTTCCTCGAGCGGACCGAGATCGGGCTCGAGCACGGGGTAGCGGAGCGGCACCGGCATCGCGCATTCGTTACCACGCGTGGCGCGCGCATTCACGGTCGATGTTCGGGGCGGAGCGGGTACCCGCAGAGGCTCAGGGCCACGCCTCCGACCTCGGCGAAGCGATCGTACATCGCGTCGTCGAACCATCCGGCCCCGAGCAACGCCTCGCCGCTCCGGTAGAAGGACCTGTCGCCGGAGACGACCCCGCCCAACCGCCGCGCCTCCACGGCCCTCATCGTCTCGAGCGACGCCCCCTCGATCGCCGCAGCGAGCCCTTCGTCCGTCGCAGAGAGCCCCAGAAACTCGACCACGCCACGCATCCCGCGGAGCGGATCGGTCAGCAGATCCTCGTAGCGGATGACGCAGAGACGGTCTCCCAACTCGGCCCGTCCTGCCCGAAGCCAACTCTCCACGTGCGCATGCCAGGGTGGGCCGTGCAGTCCCTCGAGGTGCTCGTCGAGGAACGTCGCGAACGGGACGGTCCCACCCGGACCGCCGCGGCTCTTCTGGTAGAGGTGGTAGGAGACCAGCGCATCTCGTCCATCTCTGACCAGGTACACCGCCCGCGGAAGTCCCGGTTGGTGGGGCGCATGCGACGAGATGATGCGCGGGGATTGCAGGGCGCGCGCACGGAGGGCGCCACGCAGGGTGACGCCGGGGATGAGCGCGTTGAAGACGTCCGGGTTCGCGCGGCCCCACGGGACGAGGAGGTTGCTCAGCACCGTGCGCAGCCAGGTGCTACCGGAGCGCGGGTACGAGACCAAGAACGCGTCGTCGTGACGGGCGTCGAGCAGCCGGAAGCCGGCCTGGTTGGAGAACCAACCTCGGGCCCGGCTCTTCGCGAGGACGAAGCCACGCGTCATCGCCCGACATTCCCGGCGTCAATCGCCTCGATCAGCGCGCGGTGCTGACGCTCGAAGCGCGCGTAGGAGAAACGCTCGTGTGCGTCGCGCGCAGCGGCGGCCCCGAGGCCGCGAAGTCTGTTCGGATCGGCGGCCGCGTCTTCCAGCACCCGCACGAGCGCGGCGTCCTCGCGGGAACGCACGAGGAAACCGGTCTCGCCGTCCCGCACGGCTTCGCGCGAGCCATCCTCGTCGCCCACGACGATCGGCACGCCGCACGCCGCGGCCTCGATCGGGGTGAGCGGCAGGCCCTCCCCGCCTCCATCGTATTTCCGGCTGACGAGCACGAACAACGACGCCGATCGGTAAAGACCCGGCAGGTCCTCGTCCGCGACGCGTCCGGCAAAGACGACCCGACCCGCGCATCCCCGCTCCGCCGCGAGCGCCTCGAGTGCCGGTCGCCGATCCCCTGCCCCGGCGATCACCAGCTGGGCGTCCGCTGGGAGCCTTGCGGCCGCGAACGCCCGGATCAACGCATCCGGGCTCTTGTGCGCCGCTCCGGCCGAGAGGCGCCCGAGGAACATGACGCGGAAGGACGTCGGGGTGAGGCCGTAGCGGGCCTCGATCGCGGGGTCGACGGAGCCGGGGGAAAAGCGGACGTCAACCGGGTCCCAGATGACGCGGATGCGGTCCGGGCGGACGATCCCGTTCGAGACGAGGTGGTCGGCCGTGGCGTGGCAATCGGACACGACCTCGACATGCCCGAGGGCCGCGAGGGCGGCTCGGCGACGGGCGGACCACACTTCGAGTCCGTACACGTTGACGACGCACGTGCCGCCGACCGCGGCGGCCAGACCGAGTCCGAGCGGGGCGAAGTGCAGGTGCCCGCACCACACGAGCGCGCCCGGCCGGGCCCAGGCGGCTGCGCGCGCCGTGAACGCGGCCTTATGACGACGGCCGTTCCCTCCGGCGATGTAATCGACCTCGACGGCTTCCGCGAACGAGGCGTCCGCGCTCGGTCCGAGCAGCGACGCGGCACGCACGCGGTCGCCGCCGACGCTTCGAAGGGCTCGCAGCTGGTAGCGGCCGTAGCGCGCGATGCCGCCGAAGTCGAAGAGCCCCGGCGCGAGGTAGACGAGGCGCCGTGCGGGGGGAACCATGTCTGCGGGACGCTAGCACGCCGGCTGCGCTCCTCCACGACGCGGCAACGACACATCCGATGAACGGTGCGCCGCGAATTTGCAACCGACCCCCTTGGTGAACGCGAGACCGGCCCGTATACTCCTGAAACTTACGCGCGCTCCTCGCCGAGCGTCGCCCTGGAGGTTCGTGATCATGCGTCGAATATCGTCCATTTTCGCTGTTGTCGCCGCGCTGACCTGCGCCGCCTCGGGTTGCGCGAGCGAAGGGGGACCGGAGTCCACGTGGAGCCTCGAGGCGGACCCGGACACGGTCGTCCTCGACTTCGAGGGCACCGTGGACGTCGCGTCCGGGACGATGACGCTGCGCTTCTTGGACGACGGCGCCCTCCGCGGCGCGAGTGAGATCGCCGGCGCGCGCGATCCGCTGACCGAGGTGACGGTGGTCAAGGACGGCATGACCGGCAGCGGCCCCGCGGACACCGCGGAGCTGATCACCGTCGCCTCCGGCACGCGCGCTGCGGGCAGCGCCGAGTGCGGCGCCATCCCCGGTGGGGCACCCAACTGCTTCTTCGGAGACGTGGACCTGCGCCACTTCTTCGCGACCCGGCACCTGAGCAACGCCTACTCGCAGATCACGGAAATCACCGCAGGGTTCGAGGGCTACGGAGGCGCCACGAGCACGACGCTCGGGCTCGACGCGACGCGCGGCCTCTGGCGGTACGGGACCCTCGAGCCGAACGCCGCTGGCTTCACCCGCTTCGTGACGCAGCGCCGCTGGCGCTTCCGCCAGCCGACGTCGACGAGCTTCACGTTCAAGGGTAAGGTCTTCGCGACGGTCCAGACGGCGGGCGGCCCGAACGCGCCGTCCATCGCGTCGCTCGACGAGCAGGGGCGCAAGCAGGCGGGCGACGCGCGCGTTGGCTGCATCACGGATGACGGACGCTTCTCGGTGTTCTCGACCTCCCTTCCGCTCGTCTCGACGGATACGAACAGCCGAAGCGACGTCTACCGGTACGACACGACCACCGGCGGCCTCGTCCTCGTCAGCTTCCGCAGCACCGGTGCCATCACGACGACCGGCGACGCGACGACCCCCTGCCTCAGCAGCGACGGGAACATCGTGGTCTTCGCGTCCACGGCGACCGACATGGTCCCGTCGGACGCGAACGCAGCGTCCGACATCTTCGCGCGCGACATCACGGCGGGGACGACGACCGGCGTGAGCACCACGACCTCGGGCACCATCCCGGCATTCTGCGCGCCCACTTCGCCGACCGCGGCCCCGCTCCAGGGGGTCGGTGCATTCCGCCCCTCGATCAGCGCGAACGGCCGCTTCGTCGCCTTCGACTCGACGTGCGCGCGCCTGTGCGGTCAGAGCACAACCGCACCGAGCGCGGCGAACATCACGGCGGGTTGCATCAACGGCCGCGCGCAGGTGTACCGCAAGGACCGGTCTGCCGGGACCACCACGAGCATCTCGGTGGCGAACGGCGCGACGGGCAGCACGCTGATGGGTGGAGCCGGAGTGGCTCCCCCCGAGAGCAGCAATCGGAACGTCTCCCTGCGCGCGTCCATCAGCGACGATGGAAACCGCGTCGTGTTCGACTCCAACACGGTCAACCTCGCGAGCGGGGACACCCCCCGGATCGCGCGACGTGTTCCTCCGTGTGGTGTCCGCCAGCACGACGACCCGCATCACGACGAATTGCTTGGAGCCTCTCAGCCCGTCGATCTCCGGCGACGGAACGACGGTCGTGTTCCACTCGACCTGCTCGCAGGGCATCGCGGACACGAACGCGTCGACCGACGTGTTCCAGTTCGTTCCCTCGGGCGCCATCGTCGGTGGCCTGTCGACGCCCGGGACCATGTCGATCCTCTCCGTGAACTCCGCGGGCGCGCAGACGGGGGGTTCGCTGAGCACGGTCGCGAGGGTGTCGTCGAACGGCTGTCGTACCGTGTTCCGGTCGAACGGCGCGTTCGACGGTACGACCGTCGGCGAGGCCAGCTACATGCGGGACCGCTGCACGGGGACGACCCGACTCATGTCGCGCAATGGCGAGGGCGCGTCGGCCGTGGGCATCACGTCCGTGACGCCACTCTCACCGGTCGTTTCCATCAGCCGCAATGGCGAGTGGACCACCTTCGAGACGACCTCCTCGGTGCTCAGCATCGATGGCACGACTGCCTTCGACACCGGGAACACCGACGTCTACTTCGTTCGAAACTGAGGCTCGATCGTTCGTCGGGCGCTGCTTCGCTCCTCGGAGCGCGGCAGCGCCCGCGTCGTTTCCGTCGTGCAGTGCGCCCCGGCGGACGATGGGCGCGCGGACGCGCGTTGTTCAGCGTTTCTGGAGAAGCGCCATCAAGTGGTAATCGCCACGCCGCTCCGTCCAGCGCTCCGCCTTCTTCATCCACCTGCCCCGCAATCCGGCCAGGCCGGCGCGTCGCTCCAGGGCGCGGGCGGTCCGCTTCGCGCTCTCGAGCGTGCGTTGGACGAGTGGTGCGTGGCCGACTGAGCGCCCGGCGACGGGCGCCGCGCTCCCGAGGGTCTCGAGGTGAACTGTCGTGAAGTCGAACCGCCGTCCGATCTCGGCGATGCTCGCGCACGAGAAGTACTGCATGTGTTCGAGGTCCATGCGGAGCGCGACGGGGTTGGGATCACGATCGAATCCCGTCGCGTTGGGCGTCCAAAGGGCGAGGATCCCGCCCGGCGCGAGCAGCGCGTGGGCGCGCTCGAGGGTCGTCCCGACGTCGAGGGGATGTTCGATGAAGTCGAGCATCGTGAGGATGTCGAACGCCCGCGCCCCGACGTCGACGATCGTCCCGAGTTGCACCCGAGACAGGCCGAGGTGCGTCGTCGCGAAGGCGACGCTTCCCGGATCGAGGTCGACGCCGTAGGGCTCCGCACCGACGCGGTCGAGGAGGTGAAGGAACACGCCGAGTCCACAGCCGACGTCGAGGACGCGCTTGCCCGCCAGCGGACCGACGCTCCCGAGCTCGGTCAGGAGCAGCGAATCCTCAGGACGGTGTGCCCGGATGGCCTCGCGCTGGCGCTCCACCGAGCCGGCGCGGTGAACAGCGGTGTACGTGCGGTAGAACGCGTCGAGCGCCGCGGGGCTCGGCGCCGGAGAGACGAACCACGTTCCACACACGCACGAGCGGACGACGAGGGCGTCGGGGCGACGGAACCGGGGTGTTCCCGCCCCGGAGCAGAGCGGGCAGCGGCGGGGTTCGAGGGCGTTGGCGTCCCACCGCGGAACCCGCGGATCGAGCGGCGCGAGCATGGGAATCGAGGTCATGTTCGGCTCCTCATCAGCCTGGCGCGGACCGCGTCCGGCAGTCCCGTCAAGGCATACAGGACAACGTAGACCACTCCGCTCGCGGTCCCCAGCGCGAACACCGTCGAGGCGCTGCCTTCGCCGATGACCCAGCGTCCGCAGCCGAAGACGACCACGAACCCCACGGCCGGAATCACGGATGGCCGAATCACCCGCGCGAGCCAGCGTCCCCACGATTGGCCCGTGGCCTCGCCGAAGGAGCGCAAGACGATCCAGAACGTCGTCGTGCAACGTCCGATGAGCGTCCCGAGCGGCAACCCGATCAGGCCGAACGCGCGCATCAGCGCGAGGCTGAGGGCCAGCTTGATCGCGGCTTCGACGAGGGTCGCCCGCGCGTAGGCGGAATGGCGCCCCGTCTGCGTTACGAACGCTTCGGGCACGACGAGCATCGCCTGCACGACGACGATGAGGCAGTAGGCGAGCCACGCGCCTCGCCCCGCAAACATGTCCGGGCCCAGCCACAACGCGAAGATTGCCTCGCCAGCCGCAGCGGCGCCGAGCGTCCCGGCGAGGAGCAACGCGAACACGACCTGCGCGGTGTCCGTGGCGAGCGCCACCGAACGCGCCGTGTCGCCCTCCGCCCACACGCGCGCGAGCGTGGGCGCGACCGCAGGAACGACGACCCCCCCGAGCGACAACACGATGCTGATGACGCGCCACGCCGCGGACACCTCCGCCGCTGCCCCCGCGCCGAGCATGAACCCCGTGAGGAGCGCATCGGTGGACCAGACGATGGCCCCGGCGATTTGCAGGACGAAGTAGTTGACGCTCTGCGGTCGCATCGCGGCTGCCTCGACGACCTGCTCGGCGCTCCGAGGTGCCCGCAACGATGACCAGAGCGCCGGAAATCGACGCTGAAGGAGCGCGAACGCCGCGACCGCGCTCGTGAGGTTGATGGCGGACAACACCAGAACGCCCAGCCAGAGGGCCGGTTGTGTCACCGCGAAGACCGCGGCGGCAGCCACCCGCAGCACGATCGCACCGACCCCGAGCAACCGCTCCTGGGTGACCTCTCCCGCACCGTACAGGGCGGCCCTCAGCACGGAGAAGGGGAGTTCCACGATGAAGCTGCCAAACACGGCGGCGGCGGTCAGTCGGCTCTCGACGTCCCGGCTCGCATCGAGTCCGAACCAGGCCGCCCACGGGCACGCGAGTCCCACGACGATCGCCGTCGGCAGCGCGACGACGCCTACCCGAAGGTAGAACCGAAAGCCGAATCCGATCAGACGCGGTACCGCCGCCGCGTCGTCACGCGCGGCTCTCGATGCGCCGCTCGAGACGGTCTGCGCCACGCCGAAGTTGAGCAGTGACAGGTAGGCAGTCGTGCCGAGCAGCGCCGCCCAGAATCCGTAGTTCTCGCGCCCGAATGCGCTCAAGAAGAGCGGCACGGTCGCGAGCCCGTTGACCATGCTCGCGACGTGGAAGACGGCCGACGAGGTGAGCGCACCGAGCAGTTTCATGCGCCCCAGGCGAGCGTCACGATGGCGCGCGAGCGCCCGCCGAGTCTGAAAGACGGCCGGCCAGCGCAGGCGGACGACGTCCCGGACCTGCCCTCGCCATGCGCCGTGCGCGGCCACGATCCGGGGGCGATCGTCTCAGGATTTCGCGCCGGGGTCGGCTCGGTGCCCCGCGTCACGACGGGCCCGGCGACGCCGTATTCACGCGGTGCGGATGGCATCGCGGTGAGCCAGCAGGGAATGGAGCGCGCCGCGATCGCGATCTACGCGCGCGTGGCGGATGTCGTGGACCATCTGGATGGCCTGACGGGCCTCGCCCACGCGAAAGCCGCCGCCCGCGAGGATGTCCCGGTAGGTCGCCGTGTGGAGATCGGTGAAGCCGTCGCTGAACTCGAACTCGTCGCCGTCGACGCGGACCGAACGGTGGGTACGCTTGCCGCCCGCGCGCGCCGTCTCAGGCAGGACACGGGCGTCGATGCTGAGCAGCCAGCGGACGCGGGCGTGCGCGAGTTCGAGATGCCCGGCCGCCGTCTCGCCCGTCGCGAGGTGCAGGGCGCTCTCTTTCACGGGCCCGAAGATCCACTGGAGCATGTCGAAGAAATGCACGCCGATGTTGGTGGCGATGCCGCCCGACTTCTCCTCGTCGCCCTTCCAGGACGCATGGTACCAGCGACCGCGGCTCGTGACGTAGGTCAGTTCGATGTCGGCGCACGTGGAAGGATCCGCCGCGATGCGCGCGGCGTAGGCGTCGCGAAGCGCGCGGATGGCCGGATGGAGCCGAAGCTGCAGCACGTTGTAGACGTGGCGCCCGCTCTCGCGCTCGAGCTCCTCGAGGCCGTCGACGTTCCACGGATTGAGGACGAGCGGCTTCTCGCAGATGACGTGCGCGTCGCTGCGGAGACCGAAGCGGATGTGCGAATCGTGCAAGTAGTTGGGTGAGCAAATGCTCACGTAGGACACGGGCGTCCCACGGCGTCGGAGTTTGTCGATGTGCCGATCGAAGCGCTCGAACTCCACGAAGAAGTGGGCATCCGGGAAGTAGGAATCGAGGATGCCGACGCTGTCCTTGGGATCGAGCGCGGCCACGAGCTGGTGACCCGTCTCCGCGATCGCGCGCATGTGCCGCGACGCCACGAATCCTGCCGCGCCGACGAGTGCGAAGTCCGCCATCTGCCCTCCGGAGGGCCGACCCTGTCACGTCAGATCGGGCGGCGCACGAGCAGGGCTTCCGGCGCCGGGACGACGAGGTACGAGCGTCCGTCGCCGTCGCGCTGGACCGTCGGTGCGCCAAGACCGGGCTGGAGACAGCCCGGCTCGACGGGCTCCCATCGGTCCACGCCCCGCACGTAGACGCCTTCCGAGGTCGTCGCGTAGACCGACCCCGTCCGGGGGTCACGCACGATGCCTGCGACGTCGAGCGACGCGAGCCCATCGTTCCATGGGCTCCACGTGAGCCCTGCGTCGCGCGAGAGCAGGAAGCCGGGGTCGGCCGCGCTCACACAGGCGACGACGCCCGCGTCGCCGAGCGACTCGAGGCAGCTGATCCGTCGCCCGTCCCCGGACGGGTCGAGGGCGAACGACGCGCCGTCGTCGGTGCTTCTCGCCACACCACGCCCCTGCGTGCCGACGAGCACGGCGCCCGCGGTCACCAGGACGGACCGCGCGTCGACGAACGTGCCCACGGGCGTCACCCACGGCGCGAGGCCGCCGTTCGCCTGCGTGAAGGTCACGCCGCCGTTCGAGGAGCGCCAGATGCCGAGTGTCTGCGTGACCGCCCACACGACGTCCGGCGCACCCGGATCGGTGGCGACGTCGAACACGTTGCCCATCGGCCCGGGGTTCGTGAACGCCACGCGGTCGGGCGACCGATATCCCATGGAAAAGACGCGGCCTTCGGCGTCCTCGCGCACGGAGTTCACGAGATCGCGCGGGACGCCGGAGACGAAGCGCCAGACATCGCCCGGCGGTCGCATCCACACGCCGAGCCCCCAAGTCGCGAGCCACAGCGTCGCGGGCTCCGCTTCGCTCGCGCGCACCGCACGGAGCACCGGGATGCCGATGCCGGGCACAGGGGTCCAACGATCGCCGCCGTCGAAGGTCTCGAACAGACCGCCGCTCGACGACGCGACGACGTGCCGCGGATCCGCGGGGTCGACGCTGAGGCCCCGGGGAGTCTGACCCGGGACGAGCGTCATGCCCTCTCGCAACGGCCCCTCCCACGTGTCCCCGCCATCGCGCGAGCGCATCACGCCCTGTCCGATGCGCGTCGCGTAGACGGTCTCGCACGCAGCGCCCGCAAGCGCGACAGCTCCCGTGTTGCCGAAGACCGTCGGCGCGATGCGCGTGAACGTGCGACCGCCGTCGCGGCTGCGCGCCATGCCGTAGACGTGCGCGGAGACGAGCACGTCCGGATCGCCGGGGCAGCGTGCGAGCGCCTGGGTGCGTCCAGTCTCGGTGAAGACGACAGCGTATGTGACACCGCCGTCCGACGAGCGCGCGAGGAAGCCCGTGTCTGACCAGCCCCCGGTCGCGTTGAGGTAGGGGCCGCCGGCGACCACGTCGCGCCCGCCCCGGGGGTCGGGCGCCACGGCCAGCACCGCAGACGGCGAGAGCCCGAAGCCGGCTGAGCGCCAGCCCGTCCCACCGTCCGACGAGATGAAGAAGCCGCCTCCGCTGGTGGTCGCGAACAGCACGCGGGGGTCCGCGGGGCTGCGCACGACGCTCGTGATGGACAGCCCGCCCAGCGCGCCCGCGCGCCAGGTGACGCCGTCATCGTCGGAGCGACGCAGACCATCCGACGAAGCGCCGATCAGGGGGAGCCCATCGCGAGGGAGCGCGAGGCTGGTGACCGAGCTCCCGGGACGCCCGGTCTCGGCCCACGTCGCGCCCGCTGTCGTGCGAAGGACTTGTGTCGGGGTCGTCGCCCAGATGCGTCCCGGCTCGGCAGGGTCGAACGCGGCCCAGTTCACCTGCCCGCCGGTGATGCCCTCCCCGTACGGGGACCAGGTGCACGCCGGAGGGCCGGCGTCTGGGGGCCCCGCGTCCGAAGAACCTCCGTCGGGGGCCGCTGCGTCGGAGGCGTCGGCGAGCGCCGCATCGCCCAACTCCGCGTCCACCACGGCCGCATCGGCGGTCTCGTTGCCGGCGTCGCCGCGTTCCCCGCCATCGGGGGAGGCACCGGCGTCGTCGCCGATCGCCGCGTCGACCGACGCATCGAGGAGCGCTTCGACATCGGCGTCGAGGCAGTCGCTCGCCCCGTCGCAGATCGCCTCGACGCGTGGCACCAGCTCGCTGGCGCAACCTGCTGACCCAACGCAGGCCGCGAGGAGCCCCGCCCTGCAAGACGTTTGCAACAAGCTTCGGAAGCCCATGGCGCGACTCTAATCCCGGACTCGGCGCGGGCACAACGGAGCTGTGCACGTTCGACGGTTGGCGCGCGCGTCCCGATCGCGGCGTCGCCGCCCCGGCGCGGAGGCGCATGGCCGCCACGTCCCGATGGGTCAAACTCGCGGACGGTGACCCCACCCCTCCGCCGAGCCCTGCGTGCCGTGTTCGTGGGGCACGCGGTGGTCGTCGCACACGCGGTGCGCCTCGCTGGGCACGATCTGGTCGCGTGCGTGCTGCCGGGGGTGAGCCCATGGCGTCAGGTCGCGCGCGACGCCCGCGACGCGCTGCGCCCGCAACGCCGCCCCGCCGTCGTACGCCTCGCGCGCAGCATCGGGGTGCCCGTCGTGCGCGTCCGCGGCGAGGCGGACTGGGCTCGGGTGCTCCGGGCGCAGGCGGATCTCCTGATTTGCGCCGGTTTCCCCGTGAGAATCCCCGACTCCGTGCTGTCGCGTCTGCCACTTGGCGGCTGGAACGTGCATCCGTCGCTGCTCCCGGCCCACCGCGGCCCACGCCCCGTCGAGCGCGCATTGCTCGCGGGCGACGCCTCCACGGGCGTGAGCGTGCATCGCATGACGCCCGAGCTCGACGCCGGCCCGATCCTCTGGGCCGAGGAGACGCCCATCCTGCCGGGCGACTCGTGCGATCTCCTGACGCAGCGCTTGCTCGGGCTCGCGGCGGCGGCGCTGCCCGGCATCCTCGCCGCGATCCGCGACACACCCGAGAGAGCCCGCCCGCAGCCGACCGGAGCGCTCGAGCCCCGGCCCCGCAGCGCCGAACTCCAGCCTGATCTGACCCGGGCGGCGCAGGACGTCGCCCGGCGGATCCAAGCAGCGAACGGCGGACACTTCCGCGACGCGCGTGGGCGGCGCGTACGCGCGCTCGCGGCCCGCATCGTCGACCACACGGCGCCCGCGGACGCCCCCGCCCCTGGCTGCGTCCTCGCGCAAAGCGGGCCGCACGTCCTCGTGCAGACGGGCGAGGGCGCGCTCTGGCTCACGCTCGCGACCACGCCACGTCATCCAGTGGAGTGCCTCCGTGCGGTCGATCCTTGACCCGCGCACACCCAGGCTCGACGCTCTCCCCGTGACGCGGCTGCGCCACGAGGTCCTCGGCTGGCTGGGGCGGCACGGCGTCGCGGGCGTGCGCGTCGTCGTCGGCAACGTCCTCGCGCGGCGGCGGATTCGACCGCTCCTCGCACGTACGCCCGTCGATGCGCTCGTCGCCCGTCTCGATCCACGCGGGGTGCGGCGCAGCGCACGCTGGCCCTGGCCGGAGGCGGTCACCGCGGTGCGGCTCGCCGACGCGCTCGCGGGGCTCACGGCCGGGCGCCACACGCCGAACTGCCTCGATCGGGCCGTCGGCCGCACCGTGCTCTTGCGGCGCCTGGGCTGGGACGCGGCGCTCGTGCTCGGCGCCCCGCTGAACGACCTCGACGGGCCGTGCCACGCATGGGCCGAGGTCGATGGCACCCCGGTCCTCGACCGCGAGACAACCGGGTACTCTCCCCTGCTCCGCGTCCCCCCGTGCCCAACGACACCATGAGCGACACACCTCAATTTCAGGCGAGCGACCGCGTCGTCGCCACGGATCTCCCGGACGGCACCGCGGTGCTCCTGCACCTCGACACGAAGTTCTATTACACGCTGAACACGACGGCAGCGCGCGTGTTTCGCGTGTTGCAGGCCGGCAAGGCACCGCGCGCGACGCTCACGGCAACGCTCGTGGCGCAGTTCGCGTGCACCGAAGCCGACGCCGAGCGAGACGTCGCAGCGCTGCTCGACGACCTCATCGCGGACGCGCTCGTCGTCGTGTCGCATGGCTGAGACGCCGGAGGCGCGCCTCGCGCTGGTCCGCGCGCTGCTTCTCGGCGTTGCGCCGGCGACGCACGCGGGATGGCGGACCGTGCTCGCCGAGGCCGCACGTGTCGCGGTGCTCGAGGGGCTGCGCGCCTCCCTGGCTGACGCTCTCCCCGAGGCCCCCGACGACGTCCGCGACGCGCTCGACGACGCACGCGCAGACGCCGCGGTCCACGCGGCCCTCTCGCTGCGAAGCGCCGCGTCCATCTGCGCGGCGTGCCCGCAGGCCGTCGTCGTCAAGGGCGCCGCGCTCCTCGCCGCAGGCGTGCTCGCGCCCGGCGCGCGCTACGCGTCGGACGTCGACGTGCTCGTCACGCGGGAAGACGCCCCCGCCGCGACGCGCGCGCTCGCGGCGACGGGCCATCGCCTGCTCCCTACGCTGCGACACGATGGGCACGTGCGCTCGGGCCACGAGTGGCCGGGCGGCGTCTGGCAAGCGCCCGGCGGCGCGACGGTCGATCTCCACGTGGTCGCACGCCCGCTCGCCGAGACGCAGCGGTGCACGACGCCGCACGGCGAGGTCCGCATCCCCTCGAACGTCGCGATCGCCGTCGGTCTCTGCCGACACGTCGAACGACACCATCACGACACGCGCCGCGGCGTGCTCCGCCACGCGCTCGATCTGCGTGCGGTCCGCGTGCACGTCTCGGCCGCGACCTGGCGCACGATCGTCCGCGATCCCCACGCCGCACGCGGCGTCGCGACCCTCGAGGCGCTCACCCGGGCCGCGCACGCCGGCGACGCCGACGCGCTCGCCCGAACGCTCGCCGATGATCGGCGCGGGTCGGTGTGGCGACACGCCGAGCGCTCCCTGCGGCGCGCGTTGCAGATCGCCCGACACGAGCGCTCCCAACTCCCCTGGCTGATCTTTCCCCACCCGCGCTACGTGCGTGCATCGCGGCCCGGCACGTCGTCCACCTCGCTGGCGAGCGCGTACGCCCGACGGCTCCTCGGGCGATGACCCACGATCTGCCCATCCTCCGCCTCGGGGACATCACCTTCCGCATCACGCGCGACGCGCGCATCCCGAAGTCCGCGTTCGCGCCCCTCGGCCCGCTTGCCCCCGCGATGCCCGGCGCCAAGCCGGCGCACGCGCACGTATCCCTCGCGCTCGTCGAGGCGCTCCCGCCGCGCGCGCCGAGCGCCGTCGCGTCGTTCTTCCACGGGCGCGTGCAGGTCCACGCCGACGACGACGGCGCACTGCATGTCGAAGACGGTTCGGCGTGCGTGCGCGTCGACCCCGGGGGCCGCGCCATCCACGCCGCACTCACCGAGCCCGCGCTCG
This sequence comes from Polyangiales bacterium, assembly GCA_964202905.1. Lineage (GTDB taxonomy): Bacteria > Myxococcota_A > Polyangia > Polyangiales > JADJQN01 > CAIUAC01. The sequence goes on along the minus strand of CAXNJO010000004.1, from coordinate 162,759 downwards.
ATCCGCGGGGCATCTTCGCCCGCACGACACTGAACATCGCGCTCGTGCTCGCGCTCCGTTGGCACGCGCGCTTCCACGTACATGCCGGCCTCTGCGCGACCCGCGACGGGCAAACGCTCCTCCTCGTCGGACCGAGCGGCGCGGGCAAGAGCACCACGACCGCGCTGCTCGGTGAGGCGGGGCTGAGCATGCTCAGCGACGACGCCTGTCTGCTTTCCGAGGGCGATCGGCACGCGATCGCCGCCCCGCTCCCGCGCCCTTTCCATCTGTCTGCGGAGGCCCTGCCGCGCCTGCCGGGGCTCAGCGCCCTCGGCTGGGACGAGATCGCGCCCGCACGGCTCGAGGCCCGCCGCGCCCCTGCACCGTCGTCGCCGCGGCACGTCGACCGCATCCTCCTGATCTCCGCAGATCGCGCACCGCGCACGCACGTCGAGCGCGTCGCGCCGGCCGAAGGGTTCTCGGGTCTCCTCGAGTCGTCCGCGCTGCTCGCTGCCGAGGGGTTGCCATGGCGGCAGGCGCATTTCGCGCTCTTGGGCGTTCTCGCGGCGCAAGCGTCCACGGTCACGCTCGTCCCCGGCCCTGATTTCTTCGACGATCCGCATGCCGTCTGGCGGCGCATCGACGCAGCCTCGGGAGGCGTCCCATGAGCGACGCGCTCCGTTTCGCCTTCATTGCCGGCGCCCCTCGAACCGGCTCGACGCTCTTGCAGACGATGCTCGATGGCCTTCCCGGCGTCGCGAGCGGGCCCGAACTCGACGTCGTCCCGGATCTGGTCCGACTCCGCGGCGCGCTCCTCGCGCGCGTCGAAGCCGGACGACACGCGGTGTATTTCGACCGCGCCACGATCGACCGCGCGAGCGGCGAGTACCTCCGCGCCCTGCTCGACGGCTACGGCGCGCGGCGCAGTGCCCGCCTGCTCCTCGACAAGACGCCGTGGAATGTCCTCGAAGCCCCCGCGCTCCTCGACATGCTGCCCGACGCGCGGATGGTCCTCTGCGTCCGCGACCCCCGCGCGACGGTGCACTCGCTGCTCGAGGTCGGCCGCCGCGCGCGCCACCTCCAACGCCCCACACCGTGGATGACCCATGACCTCGCGTCAGCGATCTTCACCGTGAAGAAGTGCACCGACGCCGTGGTCGCCGCGCGGCGCGCACATCCCGGGCGCACCCTGCTCGTCCGCTTCGAAGAGCTCGCGACCACCCCGCGCACCGTGGCCGAGGGCGTCTGCGCGTTTCTCGAAGTCCCCTTCGACGAGGCCGCGCTCGCGCCCGAGCGCCGCGCGCACGACGCCGCCCTCGCCGCCGATGGCGCCTGGTACAGCGCGGCGGCGATTGGACGCGCGCCCGATGCGAGCCGCGCCGACGCGTGGCGGCGCGAACTCTCGGCCGAGGCCCGACACCGTGTCACGGCCGCCTTCGTCGGCGATCCGAGCTTCGCCGCTCTCGGCTACGCGATCACCCCCGACGCGCCTTGGTCACCGGCTTGGCAGCTCGCGCTCGGCCGCACGCGCCTCGAGCGCCTCGCCGAGCGCGTCGCGGCGGGCGTGGCCACCCGCGGCCGGCGCGTCCACGCCCTGCGCGAGCTCGTGCGCCGCACCCGCCTCGGGGGGTGGGGATGACACCGGCCCGGTATCGTGGTAACTGCGCGCTGAATCTGCCGCCGTCCGCGCGCAACGGACTCCGGGCCCGAGGAGCGTATGACCACGAACGACCGCACCCTACCGCCGAGCGAGACCCCCGTGCCCACGACGTCGTCCGACACGCGCCGTCCCTACGAGGCCCCGAAGGTCCTTCGTCGGCGCTCCGTGCAACGGGCCACGCTCTTCAGCGGCGGCGGCGTCTCGGCGACCGGCCTGACGTCGAGCGGCTGAGCCACGGGGCGCTCGCAGCAGTCCGAGAGAAGCGGCCATGACATCGCGACAGGTCGCATTCCACCTCACGGATCGCTGCAATCTCAACTGCCAACATTGCCTGCGCGACCCCGGCCTGCAGCCGCGGGATCTGGCCTTGCCCGTGCTCGAGCGCGTCCTCGGCGAAGCGCGCACCGTGTATGCGGTCGAGCACGTCGCACTGACGGGCGGCGAGCCCACCCTCCATCCGCAGTTCCTCCATGTCCTCGACGCCATCGCGGCACACGGCATGTCGTGGCACATGGTGACGAACGGCTCGCAGATGCCCTTCGTGATCGCCGGCCTCGCCGCGGCCCCCGCGCGACGTGCCGCGTTGACGATGCTCGACTTCTCCCTCGACGGCGCGACCGAGGGCGTGCACGACGAGATCCGCGGCGCCGGCAGCTTTCGCGAGGTCATGTCGGCCATCGCGGCGTGCGAGGGCCTCGGCATCCCGTTCGTGCTGCAGATGGTCGTCCACGCGAAGAACCGACATGAGATCGAGGCCTTCGCGTTCCAGGCCGCGCAGCTCGGCGCGGCGCGCGTCTCCTTCGCCTGGTTGCAGGCGACGGGCACGAAGCTCGACGCGGCGCTCTTCATCCCAGCGCACGAGTGGACAGCCATCGTCGACCGCATCGAGCGGCTGAGCGCGGTCCTCACCGTCCCCGTCTCGATGCCCGAGGGCTTTCCAAAGGCGGCGCGCTTCCACGTGTGCGACCCGTTCCGCAGCGACACGCTCCACGTCGACGTCGAGGGCCGACTCAACCTCTGCTGCCAGCACGCGGGGACCCCGGCGTCGGGAACCCGCTCGGACATCGCGGGCGATCTCACGACGATGTCGCTCCCGGCCGCGCACGGGCGCCTGCTCACGATCATCCACGACACGCAGGCGGCCCGACTCGCTGCGATCGCGGCCGGCCCAGGCGATGCGTGGGACGCGTTCCCCTGCAACGGCTGCCTCGCGCACTTCGGCAAGCCTCACTGGCGCGGCGACGCCCCCTCGGGCCCCGTCGCGGAGCGTCCCCGTTGGCGCGGCGCCTGGGCCGACGGCGCCACCGGCACGCGGCTCCGGCTGCCCGTCGTCGGCTGAGCGCGCGCCGTGAAGCCCGGGAGGCCCACGGCGTTTGCCCCCCGCACCGCGCTGGCATCGCCACCGTCATGCAGACCTCATCCGGCCCGCACGGCGACTCCATCCCTCGAAGCGGCAAACACCATGACTGACTCGACTGAGACGCGATACGGCTGGACGAGCGACGCCCCGACCTGCGCGAACGACTACCTCGAGGCCCCGGTCCTCGGACTCGTCAACCGCCTCACGCCTCGCGCGGGCGTGGTCGTCGACCTGGGCTGTGGCAACGGTTATCTCGCCGGTCGACTGGCTCGACTCGGGTACGACGTGACGGGGACCGACGCCGCGATCGACGGAATCGAGCAAGCCCGTCGCGCTCACCCGGCGGCACGTTTCGTCCTCGGCTCGGTCTACGACGACCTGGAACTCCCGCGCGCCGACACGGTGATTTCCTGCGAAGTGATCGAGCACCTCTACCATCCGCGCAAACTCCTCACCCTCGCGCACAAGGTGCTCAAGCCGGGCGGCGCACTCATCCTCTCGACTCCCTACCATGGGTATCTGAAGAACCTGGCCCTCTCGCTCACCGGCAAGTGGGACCGTCACTTCACCTCGAGCAGCGATGGCGCGCACATCAAGTTCTTCTCCCCATCCACGCTCGCGCCGCTCGTCGTCGACGCGGGATTTCGCGTCGATGACATCCGCGGAGCCGGTCGCCTCCCGTATTTGTGGAAATCGATGATCGTCGTCGCTCGCTCGACTCCGTGAACGTTCTCTACGTGACACCGGGGTTCTACCCGGCGATGGTGTACGGCGGCACCACCGAATCGGCTTGGGGTTTTGCCCGTGGTCTCGATGCCATTGGATGCCGGGTGCAGGTCCTCACGACGAACGCCAACGGGGCGGCGACCTTGAATGTTCCCGACCGTGTGCCGCTCGGTCGGCACTCGGAGGTCATCTACCGAAGACGCTGGATGCGAGAAGCGACTGCGCCGTCCCTGCTTCTGGATTTGGCGCGCTGCGGCCGGGATGCGGACGTGATCGTCCTCAACGCGACGTTCAACTTCACCACGTTCCCCACCATCGGCGCTGCGCGACGCCTCGGCAAGCGTCTCGTCTGGGCACCTCGTGGCGCCGTGCTCGCGCTCGGTGCGGTGCCACCTCCGAAAAAGACGCTCTGGCTGCGCACGATGCGGGCGCTGCTCCCGCACAACACCATCGCGCACTGCACCTCGCAGGAAGAAGCCAACGCGCTCGATGCGTGGTTTCCGGCACTGCCGACCTTCGTCGTGCCGAACGGAGTCAGACTGCCCGAGTGCAGCGCCACACACGTGGATTCCGCAGAGTTGCACGTCGTGAGCATCAGCCGACTCCATCCCATCAAGGGGATCGACCGCCTGATTCGGGCGCTCGCCATGCTCGCGGGCCCATGGCGTTGCACGATCGCCGGCGACGGGCCCCTCCCCTACGCCGACACGCTGCGCGCGCTGGTCCGCTCTCTGGGGCTCATGGACCGAATCACCTTCGCAGGACATCTCACGCGCGAGGAATGCGACCGTCTGCTCTCGACGGCAGACGTGTACGTATGTGCGTCGACCAGCGAGAATTTCGGACAATCGATCGCCGAAGCCCTCGCCGCCGGAGTCCCCGTGATCGCGTCCCGGGGCACGCCATGGGCGGCCGTGGAAACCCACACGTGCGGGCTCTGGGTCCACGACGACCCGCAGTCCCTGCATGACGCCCTCACCCGCATGCGCACGCTCCCCCGAGCCGCGATGGGCGCGCGTGGGCGAAGCTGGATGGAACGCAATTTTTCTTGGGAAGGCGTGTCCCGGCGCTGGCTTCGTGAAGCCACCTGTTCGAAGCCGTGATTCCGGAAAGGACCGTGTCTCGTGACTCCGCCCGTATCCGTGATGGTGTTTACGCTCAACGAAGAGGCCAATCTCCCGGGCTGCCTCGCATCACTCGGGTGGTGCGATGACATCATCGTCATCGACTCCTTCAGCACCGACGGCACGGAATCCCTCGCTCGCGTGGCGGGAGCCCGATTCTTCCAGCACGCGTTCGAGGGATTTGGCTCTCAGCGCAACTGGGCACTCGACCACACGGCGCCGCGGCATCCGTGGGTGCTCGTCCTCGACGCCGACGAGCGGGTACCGCCTGAACTCGCCGCCGAGTTCGCGCAGCGTCTACCCGGCGCGGACGAGCGATTCGCGGCCTTCCGCCTGAAGCGTCGCTTCTACATGTGGGGACGGTGGCTGCAACACAGCTCCTTGTACCCGACCTGGGTCGTGCGCCTGTTCCGGGTCGGGAGGCTCCGCTACGAAAACCGCGGACACGCCGAGACGCAGCATCTCGAGGGGGAGCTCGGTGCGCTCGCGCACGATCTCATCGACGAGAACCACAAAGGACTTCAGGACTGGTTCGAACGACAGGCTCGCTACGCGCGGAAGGAAGCCGAATACGAACTGAAGCAAGAGGCGCTCGGGATCGCCCCACGCGAGCTCGTGAGCGAGGATCCGCTCGTGCGGCGCGCGGCCCTGAAGCGTTTCGCGACGCGCGCACCGGGGCGGTCACTGTTGTACTTCGGGTATGCCTACGTTTGGCGTCGAGGGTTTCTCGACGGACAGGATGGGCTCACGTTCTGCGCGATGCGCTCCACGTATCAGCAGATGATCGTGGCAGCCAAGCACGACCTCAAGCGCGAGCGCAACGCGCAGACGTCGACCTGAACGGCGACAGTCGTGCTGCAATGGAACCGCGCAGGCACGGGGTAGCCCTGATCGACGGAATCACGCGCGCCAAAGTCACCACGTGTGCAAAGCCAACGGGCGCGTTCAGGCCTGCCCGGACTCCGCGAGTTGGTCGCAATACCAGCGGTACGTGGCGCGAATCCCCTCTTCGAGCGTGACCCGACTCTCCCAACCGAGGGCATGCAGCCGCGACACATCCAAGAGCTTGCGGGGGGTCCCGTCCGGTTTGCTCCGGTCGAACACGACCTCCCCGGCAAATCCCACCACGCGCGCGACCAGCGCGGCGAGCTCGCCGATCGTCAGGTCGCGACCGGTGCCCACGTTGATCGGGAGCTCCCCGTCGTAGCGGTCGAGCAGGAACAGACACGCATCCGCCAGGTCATCCGCGTGCAGGAACTCGCGCCGCGGGGCTCCCGTCCCCCAAACCTCGACATGCCTCCGGCCGTCGCGCTTCGCCTCGTGGAACTTTCGGATGAGCGCAGGCAGGACGTGCGAGTTGTGGAGGTCGAAGTTGTCGCCTTGACCGTAGAGGTTCGTGGGCATTGCCGAGATGGCGTCGAAACCGTACTGACGACGGTACGCCGCGCACAGCTTGAGCCCGGCGATCTTCGCGATCGCATACCACTCGTTCGTCGGCTCCAGCGCTCCTTCGAGCAGCGCTTCTTCGCGGATCGGCTGCTCGGCAAACTTCGGATAGATGCACGAGCTGCCGAGAAACAACAACCGACGCACGCCGGCACGGTACGCCGCGTCGATCACGTGGCTCGCGATCAGGAGGTTGTCGTAGAGAAACTCCGCGGGCCGCTCGGTGTTCGCGAGGATCCCGCCCACCTTCGCCGCTGCGACGATCACGACCGTGGGTCGTTCGGCGGCGAAGAGGCCGTCTACGGCTGCGCGCTCCCGGAGGTCGGCCTCTCGGCTGGTACGGAGCACGAGGTCCGTGTGCCCGCGCGCGCGCAGCGCACGAACGATCGCCGACCCCACCAGCCCGGTGTGCCCCGCGACATAAACCCGATCTGCATTCGAAAGCGCCCCCACCATCCTCAGAACACCCGCTCCGGAACGTAGACGATGTCGCCGGCCTGAAGGAGTACGTCTTCAGCCCGCCCCTGCACGATCTCGTCGACCGGCACGCGGAAGCTGCGCGCATGCCCATTCTCCTGGCGTGTGATCGTCGGCCCGCTGCGCATCGCCAGTGGCGTGAACCCGCCCGCCAGACTGATCGCCTGCACCACAGTCAAACCACTCGACATGGGGAACGTCCCCGGTCGCGAGACCGCGCCCATCACGCTCACTCGCTTCGAGTTGTACTCGCGGACGAAAACCGAGACCTGCGGATCGAGCATAAAACGCCCATCGCGCAGCCGGTCGCGCAAGAGGTCCGCGGTCGCCGGCGGCTCGAGGCCCACGACCTCGATGCGACCGATGAGCGGGAAGTCGATGGTCCCGTCCTCAGCGACCCGGTAACTCGCGGAGAGCTCCTGCTCCCCGAAAATCCGAACGTCGAACACGTCCCCCGAGCCGAGAGAGGTGTCGTTGCCGTTGTTGGGAGGCGGCCGGAGTGGCCTCGCGCTACCGGCGCAGCCCACCAGCACCACTAACCACACCAACGCATACACCGCGACCACGATCCGCGGAGCGCCGACATGGACGGCGCGAGGGAGACGCCTCGGGCCCGGGAACCCGCGTCGCGGGGCGTTAGAGAACGCGCATTCTCGCATGGCCATGGGATGCGCGAACCAACGAACGCGTTCGGTCAGTAGAATGCCCGCACGCCCAACCAGCCCTCGAACTTGCTGTATCCGGCCGGGTCGAGCACGGTTCCAGCGGCGTCCGTGATGATGTAGCGATAGTCTGTGTAGTCGCCGGTGTAGCGGAGGGTCGCGTTGACGCCAAGCCAGTTCGTGAACCGATACTCCGCAAAAATCGACCCGGAGAGCCGGACATCGGACCGCGACACGGAACCATCGGGATTCGAACCCAGCGCGGTACGCACGTCGCTCCCAAGCACGGGCACACCGAAGTCGAGGAGGGAGAGGGAGGCCTCCGCGCCCAGCATGAACGAGCCGGCAAGCAGAAGTTGGGCGCTGGCGTAGGCGCGGTCGGCACGCATGAAATTCCCCACGTAGGACGGCCGGAAGTTGCGGTCGTAGCCCAGAGAGAGGCGGAAATTCGAAGTCGCTTGCCAGCGGAGCTCCGCCTGACCGACCACCGAGTCAAAGTCGTCCCGAGCATCGAACCAACCAGCGCCGTAACCGACCATCGCGCTGAGCGAAAGGCGGGTCGTGATGGCACCGTTGATTCCGACGCGCGTCCGAAGGTTGAACCCGTTCGACAAGAGCGTCGGCGATGTCCCGGGCGCGAAGGACGGGTAGACCCGGTACTGGCCCTCGAAGTCGTACACGAGGGCGGTTTGCGGGAGGAATCGGAAGCTGGCACCGGCGCGGAAGTTGTGAGTCACGCTATTCGCGAACTGGAAGTCTTCCCCGTCGAAGAAGCCGACCGCGAGGGAGTAACCCGCTGTTCCAGCGAGCACACGGCCCGGCGTTCCGAAGGAAAAGTCCACGCCCGCATCGTTCTCATTTCGGCCGAAATCGAGGCGCCTATCGGAACCGCCGATGCTGCGCTGCTCCGTGAAGGGCCGGACGACGCGCGTGAAGCGCTCGTGAAGCGTGATGGAAAAAGGCCGATCCGGGAGAATCACGAGATTGAGGTCGCCGTCGAGCCCGACGTTGTTCCGTGCCTCGTCCGCGAAAAACGCGTAGTACGACGCAGAGATTCCGCCTCGGAACTGCACTGTGGGCGCACCCGCACCAGCCCCTTCTCGCGCCTCGCCCTCGGCCTCGCGGGTGGCGGAAAGCGTCGAGAAACTCAAGTGTGGGGTCACACGCAAGATTGGAGACGCCACCGGCACCGCGCTCGTCGCACTCCCGTCCGAGAAAAAGACGTTGGAGTCGTAACCCACCTCCACCCCGACCCCGGGATGAAGTTCGAAATCACCCACGCGGATTCCGGCCCCCTCCGACCGCTTCCGGTCAGCGAGCCAATCTTGGGCGGTTACGGACTGGACGACCGTCAGGCTGGTGATGGCGGCGGCCAGTCCAGCCAGCACGCGAACGTTGCTCAAGCGCATGTCCCGGGGATCTCCGAAGTGTTGGGGACCCGACTTCGCCCCATCCTGAACGCTGCTTTCAATGACGATGAGAGTAGTGAACGGCTACATCGACACGCTGGCAGGCGGAGGAATGAAGGGTACGGGAACCTCCGGGTAAGAAAGCACCGCGGAGGTATCCTCGTCCGGGGTCGCCGGATCGATGCTCGTCTCGACCCGGGTGGTCCCCGTCTCAAAGATGTCCTGGCCCACACACTGGTTGGCTTCCTGCTCGAGGGTCCGGAACTTCTGGCCGAGCACCGTGAGCACGGTGAACTCGTGATCCCGCCGCGCGTCGTCATTCATCTGAACGGCCTCGCGGAGGGCATCGCCGCGCGTGCTCGTCGTGCGCGCGTTGGCGTTGATTTGGGTGAGTTTGTCGTTGAGGCAGGTCACGCGTAGGATATCTCGCTCGCGTCGCGCCTCGTCGAGCATCTGCTGAACGCGTCGGCTGATCTGGTTGGCGCGCGTTTCGATCCGCTCGGCTTCGGCGAGCTGCTCGGGACCGGTGAGGTTGGCGCGGCGCTCCACGTCCGCGGACGCATCGTCCTCTGGCGAAGACCCGCTGCGGTCCTGCGCGAGCGCAATCCCACCACCCGCAAGAAGCGCAGCGAGCGCGAGAGTGACCGCGTATCGGGTACCGCCGAGTTGGCGGACCACCGTCTGAAAGCGCGAAGCGAACATGGACCCTCCCGTGAGGCGGTCGGAGTATATCGATCGGGTACGGGGTGTCAACGACGGCCCCGGACACGGGTGAACGGTGTGTGGGTCTGTTGCGCGAAGGTCCGCTGCTCGTTCGACGTCGCGGTCAGCCCGCGAGACCTGCCAGAACTTCTGCGACGACGCGCGCGCGCCGCACATCCCCGAGTTCGGGGAAGAGCGGGAGCGACAGGGCCTCGCGTGCGCAGCGCTCCGCTTCAGGGAAGCGGCCCTCGTCGATACCGAGCGTGCGAAAGCAGGTCTGCCGGTGGAGTGGCACGGGGTAGTAGATCTCGTGGCCGATCCCAGCGGACGTGAGATGCGCACGCAGGGCATCGCGACGGGACGAGCGGATCGTGTATTGGTTCCAGACGTGGCCGGGCTCGACCGCACGAGGCAGCGTCAGCTGCTCCGCTCTCAGTCCCGCAGCCGAGAACGCCTCGGTGTAGCGCGCGGCGTTCTCCGCTCTCCCCTTCGCCCAGACTTCGAGATGCGGCAGTTTTACGGCGAGGATCGCCGCCTGAAGAGCATCGAGGCGGAAATTGCCGCCGATCGCGCTGTTGTAGTACTTCGGTTCCGCGCCGTGCGAGCGGAGCAGACGAACACGCGCCGCGAGCGCCTCGTCGTTCGAAGTGACCAGCCCCGCATCGCCGAACGCGCCCAGGTTCTTCGAAGGGAAGAAGCTGAACGCGCCGAGCGCCCCCAGACCGCCCACCGGTCCGATCGCCGTCCGCGCCCCGATCGCCTGTGCCGCATCCTCGATGATCGGCAGACCGTGCTCACAGGCCACCGCCTGCAAGCGGGCCATCGCGCACGGTTGCCCGAAGAGGTGCACCGGCATGATCGCGCGGGTACGGACGGTGATCGCCTGCGCAACGCGTGACACATCGAGGTTGAAGGTGTCAGGGTCGACATCGACAAAGACCGGCACCGCACCGACCCGGGCCACACACCCAGCGGTCGCGAAGAAGCTGAACGGCGTCGTGATCACCTCGTCGCCGGGCCCAATCCCGAGCGCCATCAGGGCGACGAGGACCGCGTCGGTGCCGCTGGAGACCCCGACCGCGTGTTTGACGCCGAGATAAGCCGCGATGGCTTGCTCGAATGCCTCGACCTCGGGTCCGAGGATGAACTGCCCCCGAGTTGCTACGCGGTCGAACGCCTCGCGGAACGCAGGAAGCAGAGGGTGATTCTGCGCAGCGAGATCGAGCAAGGGGATCGGCACGGCGCGGGTCACGAGGCACCGTCCTCGCTCTCGCGACACTGACCTTCGGAGACGACGTAGGCGAGCCCGCACGCGTCGCACCGCGATGTGTCACGCGCAGGGAGTCGCTGCCCGCAGCGACACATCCAACCAATTCGACGGGCCGGGTTGCCCACCACCACCGCATACGCCGGTACGTCACGCGTCACGACGGCCCCAGCACCGACGAAGGCGTAGGCGCCGATGGTGTGACCGCACACGATCACCGCGTTGGCGCCGATGCTGGCGCCCCGCTCGACGAGCGTCCTGCGAAACTCGCTCTTGCGCTCCACGAAGGCACGCGGGTTGTTCACGTTCGTGAAGACGCAGCTCGGACCGAGAAAGACGTCGTCCGAGATCTCGACCCCTTCGAACAAACTCACGTTGTTCTGGATCTTCACGCCGTCGCCGATCGGGACACCGCGGGCGACAAACACGTTCTGCCCAAGCGAGCACCGCGCGCCGATTCGCGCGCCCGAAGACACGTGGACAAAGTGCCACACGCGCGTTCCCTGGCCGATCGCGACGTCGGCGTCGATGACGGCGGTCGGGTGGACCGTCACGCTCGGGTCTTGCCCGGAGTTGCGTTCGCCGGACGCGGCAGCGGACATGCGACGGGCCTCCCGGAGAGCGGCAGCTTCAGCGTGAAAGATGGAGGCGGTAGTAGTCCGCCGTACGTCGCAGCCCCTCCTCGAGGTCGACCTTCGCCTCGAAACCCAGGAGATCGCGAGCTTTTGCGACGTGGGGTACACGCAATTCGACGTCCGCGTAATCCTTGCGGATGAAGCGGATCTCCGACTTGCTCCCGAGAACACGCACGACCGCGTTTGCAAGGCCGTAGATGGTGACCACGGCGCGCTGATTGCCGACGTTGAACGACTGACCGATCGCCGCGGGGTGCTCCATCGCCAGCATCGTGGCATCGACCATGTCGTCGACGTAGCACCAGGCGCGAATCTGCGTCCCGTCCCCGTGAATCTCGATCGGTTCGTCACGGAGCGCCCGCTGGACGAACGTGCGCAGCGCGCCTTCTCCCACTTGGCCCGGTCCGTAGACGTTGAAGGGGCGAACGACGGCGCAGGGCAAGCTCCGCTCGCTCCAGTACGCCATCGCGAGATGCTCCTCCGCGAGCTTCGAAACGGCATACGTCCATCTCGCCTCGCCGACGACTCCCATGACAGGTTTGTCCGTCTCGCTCGACCGGAAGGCATGCGAGCCGAAAACCTCGCTGGTGGAAAAACAGACCACTCGCTCGCATGCCGAGAGGCGCGACGCGGCCTCGAGGACGTTGGCGGAGCCGACCATGTTGACCCGCATGGTCATGACCGGGCTCTTGATCACCGTGTCGATGCCCGCGATCGCTGCGCAATGCACCACGATCTGCGCGTCACCCATCGCTTCGGCGAGGGCGCGCGTGTCGAGGACGTCCCCTTCGACGAGCCGCAAATTCGGGTGCGCGGCGAACGCCTGATGCTGAAGCGTATTGCGTGCGAGGTTGTCGAAGGCGACGATCTCGTTGCGCGCGATGAGCCGACCGATGAGCGTGGAGCCGATGAACCCGGCGCCACCGGTGACGAAAATGCGCTTTCCTTCGATCATGGCGGCGGAACGTTGGACTGAGTGTCCTTGCGACGCAAGCGCGGCACCAACGAAAACGGCGCCCCGAGGGGCGCCGTCGTCGTGCGGGAGACCGTGTCCTCGCCGTGCCTAGTTCTGCGGGGCGAACACGAACGGATAGGAGAACGTGACTGAGCCGCCCTCCGGACCCGGGTTCCAGCGGAAGCGCTGCACGACACCGGTCACGCACGAGGCGACCGCATCGTCTCCCGTCGTGTTCTCCGAGGCTCGCACGTTCGATACAGAGCCGGTCGTCTGGATGGTGAAGTCGACGGTCACCTTGCCCGAGAGCTGCGGGTTGCGTCGAAGCTCCCGCTCGTAGCAGGCGCGGATGGCCGACAGGCGCTGACGGATGAGGGAGACGACCTGCCGCGCATCGAAATCACCGTCGCCCCCGATGGCCTCGCCATCGTCGAGACGGAGGTTCCCGCGCACACGCACCTCGACCACCTGTTGCCCCTCGGCCTGTTGCACCGTCGCGCCCGCTCCGCCCGCAGCCGCGAGACCGCCAAGATCGCCGCCCTCACCCGAACCGTTGCCGCCGCCAGTGCGCGTGCGCAAAGCGCCGCCGGCGGCGCCGGAGGCTACGCCCACGCCATTCGCCTGCGCGAGGACATCGCTGGCGTTGCCCGTGACGGCGCCGCCTGCCAGGACGTCACGAAACGCGCTGTCTGCGCCTTCGCCAAGAGCACCCACGAGGAGCATCTCGGCAGCCGCGGCGGCTTCTTCCGCCACGCGCGCAGTGGCCTCGGCGGCACTGGCTTGGTCCGCCCCGGAGTTTTGCGCGTTCGCATTCGAAGCTTGGTTTTGGGCCGGCGCGCGCGTCGGCTGCGGGGTCTCGGCGACGGCCTCCTCCACCGGGGCGTCCGTGACCTCCTCGGTCGGCGTCTCCTCGACGGGCGGGGGAGGAGGCTCGTCCAGAATCATGCGGGCCAACTCCGGCGGCAACTCGCCGATCCCAGACTCGAGAGGCCAGTCGGCGTTCTCCAAATAGATGATGAACCCGAAGTGCATCATGAAGGAGAACGTGATGAACGCCGTGAAGACCCAGTCGATCCCCTTCACGAACCCACCACGCGCGGCGGCCGGTAGTTGTGGACGGGGCTGGACGGGGGGAGGACTCACAAACTGGAAGAGCAGCGTCGTGTCGCCGAGCGTGACCTTGCCGCGCGAATTGTCGTTGAGCTTGACCTGCCAATACGCACCGGCGTTGCGCGCCGCGCCCGACGCGCGGAGCTGGCCGAGGTCCTGCACGCCAGCGGGAAGGCCGACGCGACCGCGCATATCCTCAGTGAAATTGAGGATGTAGTCGGAGCCGACCAACTGGAAGAGCTCGAAGCGTGCCGGGAGCTTCTCTGTCTGGACGATGAAGTGGTTCCGCTCGGAGCTGCCGACGGACACCGTCTCGCGGCGGCGGATGATCCGCTCCTCGACGATCTTCCCGCCCTGGATGACACCGATCCGCAGGACCTTCGGGCCGGATGTCGGCACGTTGACGGCCTGCATGGCCATCGTCATCGCCCCAGGACGTCCGCGCTGCGGCTGCCCTTGTCCCTGCTGCGGAGGCTGATTGCCCGTGGTCATCGGTCGTCTACCTCTTCGTCGTGTGGGTGGGAGCCATCCGGGTTGGAGTCGGTGCGTCGCTCGTCAGCACCAACCTCACCAGAGACGCCCCGTTCCGTGAAAAGTTCCCCCCGAGCGTTCAGCATCGCGAGGCGGCGGGACACTAGCACCCTCGCGCGGCACCGGTCTAGACGCTCACCCGGAAGATTGCGAGGCGGACTGCGCTCGCGCGATCACAGGAGGGTAGGAGGAGAGGCCCGAGACATGCACTGAAAGCGCCGACGACAAACGGGACAGGTCCTCAAGGAGTCGTCGCGATTGCCGCCGAAGCGCGCCCGTTGCCGCGAGCACGATGAGTGAAGTGGCGCCGCCCGTCGCGACACACGCGACCGCACGCCCGACCGCGAGCGACTGCTCGAGCCCGGCCTCGAGCGCGAGCAGCCCACCGGAAGCCCCACCGACCCCGTTCAAACTCAAGATCGCGAACAACATCCCAAGGCTCGATGAAAGGCTTGCAACCGCCCGCAACGGACGAGTTGCAGCGCGCGCGTCGTCACGCCGATCGGCGAGGACCTCTTCGAGGCGCTGCCCCACTGCACCTGGATCGGGCCACGCGGCCAGGCTGGCGGCGGCCGCGTGTGCAATCCAACCGGGCCCGCCAGCCTCGGCGAGCGCCCGCGCGCCGCGGAGGTCACCGACGTCGAGGCAGCGCTGGAGCGCTCGTAAGAAGGGGACCGCCTCGAGCGGTGCAACGAAAAACAACACCCTGACGTGCTTCACCACGACCGCAGATGCGGCGACGGCGACCGCAATCTGCGCGGCAAGAAACAAGTCGGGCGCCCCGCTTCTCAGAAGGGTTCGCGTTGAACGGTACGAACAACCTCACGGAGAAAACTGGTCCGCAGGTCGAGGACCTCGTATCCGAGGTTCGAGCGGTTGAGGATGTAGAAGGCGTTGGGCTTCTGCACGCGGCCCTCGATCCGAATCTCCTCGAGTTGGATCACACGCGGACCACGTCGGGCGGGCCTCGCCTGAGCTGCCGCCGCGGGCGCTTGGCCGACCCAAGCAAGCGTGAACACGAGAGCGGCCGGAAAGAATGCGAAGAGTTTCATGGCATCGACCTCAAGGCGGTCAGGGGGTGGACGGTGCCGGGACAGGCGCTGCGGAAGCGCCGGCGTCGGGAGCGCCCGACGACGCGGCGCGGGCAGCATCACGCGCCTTCTTCGCCGCCTCACGCTCGAGCCGCACCTTCTCACGCTCGAGCCGCTTCTGCTCGCGCTCGATCTGCTTCGCAAGGTCCGCGAGGACATCCCCCGAGGGATCGGTGCGGGGCATGCTCGGGCCCATTTGGTCCCGATACAAGTTCATCTCTTGGGTTGCGCGCTGCAAAGCCGTGAGTTTGTCCATGCCGGGATATTGATCACCCGCAGCCATGTACATGAGGCCCAGGTTGAAGTGAGCCTGAGGCAAGCGCTCCCGCATCCCGAGCGCCCTGTCGAAGGCCGACTTCGCCTTCGTCCACTGCTTGCTCGCGCGGTACGAGTCGGCGAGATTCAGAGCGACCTCGACGCTGCCCGGAAGCAAGCGCGACGCGACCTCGAACGCTAGCTCCGCCTCGGCGTAATTGCCCGAGGCGATGAACTGGAGCCCCAACGCGACCCGCGCCTCCGCGAAATCGGGACGCAGATCCACGGCTCGACGATACTCCGAGAGGGCTTCACCCAGCCGACTCGCCGTCTGGAGCATGCGCCCCTTCAGGAAGTGGACTTCGGCATTGTTGTCATCGATGGCGAGCGCTTGATCGAGCACGCTCTCTGCGAGCTCCGTCCGCGGCGGTTGACGCTTGAGGCTTGCTTTGACGATGGCGATCATGGCCGGCACGAACCGCTCGTCGCGTCGAAGCGCCGCCCGCGCCGCGGTGATGGCGTCATCGTGCCGCTCGGAGGCCACGAGAATCTCGGCGTAGAGGGCCTGCAACGCGATGTTGCGGCCCCACTGCCGCGCCAGCGGTTCGATGAACGCCAATGCGTCGGGAACGGCACCGCGCCGGACGTAGATCGCCATGATTCCCTCTGCCGCGCGCTCGTAATCCGCCTGCAGCCGAAGAGATTGCCGATAGTACTCGAGTGCGCGGTTCTCGTTCCCGGCGCGGTCCGCGATGACACCCAGGTTGTACGCCGCCTTGAACGCACCCGGGTCGGCGCTCAGCGCCGCCTCGAACGCCTGACGGGCGGCCGCGTCGTTGCCGGACGCTGAAGCGGCCAAGCCATTCCGGTAGGCCGCACGTGCAGCAGTCCCCATGGCGCGACGCGCGGGGAGCGGAGTTCCCGTGTCAGCATCGGGCGACCCCCAGCCCGGGTCGTCGTTCGCCGGTGTGGCGGCGACTCCGCCGTCGACGGCCGATTGTGCGGTGGCGCCGCCCGACGGCGGTGGCGCGCCATCGTCGTCCTCGAGATCACCCGGGGGCGGAGCGGATGGACCGGTCGCTCCCGCGCCGCCGCCTGACGGGCTTCCGCCCGTACCAACGACCCCGTCAGCCGATTCACCTCCGGCGGTCGACTCCCCCGAAACCTGCGTCGTCCCCTCCCCTTCAGCCGTGGCGTCCTCGCCACAACCCGCGAGCCCGGCGCCCACGAAGACCGGCACGCCAAGCAACGCCAGGATGCAGCCGAGCATCCCGAGGATGGCGGCGGAGCGCGAGCGCATGGTCACTGGTCCTCCGGAGCGAGCGAGGGCGGGGCGATGTCCGGACGGACATCGAGATTTTGTCCGCGTGGCGCACGCGCGAACTCGTTCGGGGTGGCGAGCGCGAAGCTCGGATCAGTCGCGTTCTCCTGCGCGACGCACTCCACGATGCGTTCGTCGCCGTACGCGTTCAGTCGATCGATGGCGAGCCTCGTGAAGTCGTTGTCCGTGTTGGATAGCCGTGCCGCGCGCGCGGCCAGCGCGTAACGCTGCACGGCAAGGCATTCGATGGGCAGAGTCTGCGCGTCGAGGGTTTGCCGAATCCGGTCGGACACCGTCGCGCGGACGCTGTCGCGCTGCTCTTCCGACATCCCCCGCGTCTGACGTTGAAGATCGTCAGGGGTAACGAAGTTCGTCGCCGCGGCCTGAACCGCGCGCGCAAGGAGTTCATAGAGGCGGCCCTGGCGAACCTGGGCCGCGATGGTCCACACGGGGCGGCCGTAGCCCGGCACCGGGTTGTAGCCGGCCGCAAGGCTGGTCGCCTGACGGGAACCCACGGCAATCTGTTCGACGAGACTGCTGACGTAGGCGGCGAGCGTGGCCGGACGGCCCGGAACGATCGCGAACGACTCGAAGGAGGCAATACCCCCGTCGACCAGCTCGAACTTCGCCTGAGCCGCGTACTCCGCGGCGAGCGAACCCGGTTGTTGCCCCGACCGCGCAAACGTGTCGACCACCACCTCGAGCGCCGAGCGGACCTCGCGAGCGTTATTCTGCGCGCGCCGCGCTTCGACGATGCGCCATGCTGCTTGGACGTTGAGCTCGCCCGCAGCGCTATTCGACCGGAAGCGGTCCATGAACGCGCGCATGTCACGGGTCGTGTTGGCCCAGTTCCGCTGCTTGTAGCTCATCTCCGCGACGCGGTACGCCGCATTGAGCTGGGTCTGCGGGTCCCGCGACGTGTCCGCGACCCGTCGCCAGTAAGCCGCGGCCTGCGAGTACTGCTGCTGGAACTCGAGGATGTTCGCGACGTTGACCAACGCGCTCTCACGCCGCTCGACCATGCTCGCCTCGGTGTTGGCGGCGAAGCGTGGGGAGTCGGCGAGCACACGGTAGTTCGTGATGGCGCGGTCGTAGTCGAAGTTCCGGCCCGCGCTGTACGCGAGTTGGAAATACGCATTGGAGACGATTCGGTCGAGTCGAGCCTGCTCGTCTGGGGTCTCGCCGCGTCGCGCTGCGACCTCGTCGATGATCCGCTGGTAGATGCGCCCCGCGCTCTCAAAGCGGTTCGTCCGCTGGAGGGCGATGGCGGCCTGCTCCAGCGCGATGGGGGCTTGCGGGTCATTCGGCGCATTGTTCACCGCGCGGACGAAGAGAGACGCCGCGCGTTCGTACAGCGCCGTCTGCTCAGCCCCGGCCGCGGCCCCCTGCGCCTGGTTGAAGGTGCTGACGGCGACGCGGTACTGCCCAGCCTGCAGGGTACCCTGCGCGATGCACACCGGGTCGTCGCGGTTCTCTGCCTGGGCGCAATCGAGGTTGGCATTGGCGGCCGGGGCTGTCCCGTCCGACGCGAACGTACAGCGCCGCTCAAGCAGGAGTTGGGACAACCGCTCCGCTTCCTCGGGTTGTTGAAGTGCAACGGCCATATTGCGGAGGTTGATCCACGACACGCGCCCGGTCTCGTTCGCGTTGGGGCCGGCGCAGCGCTCTTCGAAGATGCGCGTGAACCGCTCGCGGGCCTGCGGCCAGTACCCGTAGGCATACAACAAGAGTGTGTTGTTGTAGTCGTACGAGTCGCGGACCTGCTCGCGATCAGCGCGGGGGTCGATTCGCGCAAGATAGATCTCGCGGGCTTGCGCGAGCCGCTGAACGAGGGGAGGCATCGCGGTGGGAGTTACCACCGGCGGGGCACCCGCAGGTGCGGGAGGCTCGGTCCGCAATTCGACCTGCCGGTTGGCTTCGGCAGCATCGAGGAGCCGCTTGAGCGATTCGACGACGCGGCGCGCGGCCTCCGACAAATGCGTGTCGTCGAGGTTCGAATCCCGGACCGTCGCGTACTCACGCGCAGCGCTCTCGTAGTCCTCCGACCAATAGAGGGTGTCCGCGAGGTTGTAATTGAGCTCGTAGGCCTGCGGATTGTTCGGGTATCGCTCGATGTAGGCACGGTAGCCTGCCGCCGCGAGTCTGTACTTCTCTTGCGCGGCGCGACACAACGCCGGATCACGGTTCGTCACGCACTGCGAACGAAGCCGCTGCGCTTCAGCGTGGTCCTGCAGCGCCGCGCGAATGACGGCGAACTCGGCCAATTGCTCCGCCTGGCGCTGCTCCGCGGGGTGCTCGGTGTTGCTGTTGTACCAGTCGGTACCTACGCCGTAGTTGACGAGCTGGCGAAGCATTTCACGCTCGCGCTCTTGGTCATTGTTCCGCGCGTAGGCGCGCGCGATCAGGTTGGTGACCTCGGGAGCCCGTGCGCTGCGCGGCCACTTCAGGAGCAGATGCTTCCAAACTTCGATGGCCTGCAGATACTTGGCCTCGTCGAAGTAAACCTGACCGAGCTGGAAGAACACATCTTCAGTCCAGGGCCGGTCTTGCGGGAGGAGTTGCGGATCCTGGACGCGCATGAAGCCCGTAGGCTGGCCCTCCGTGGGGTCGGGCGTCTGGTTCTCGTTCCAGTCGTCATACGCAAACGTGATCGCGATGTACTGGATCGCCTCTCCGCGGAGCTCGGTTCCCGCGCGCCCGGTCCGGGCTTGCTCATCGTCCGACCACTGCACGAGGTCGGCGAAGTTCTTGAGCGCTTCAGGGTAGCGGCTCGCCCGGTAAAACGACCACGCCATCTTGTAGAGCGCGAGGTTGTAATTCCGGTCTTCCGGCAACCGGAGCACGTACGAATACGCGCTGATTGCGCGATCGAGGCCGTGCTGCCCGAAGTCGTTGTCGAAGTGATATTCCCCGACGCGGAGCCACACTTCGCCGAGGAATTCCGTCTGGGGGGAGATGGGCGTGCAGCCGGCGTACGGATCGACGTAGGGCCCCTCGTCGGCAGCGGGTTCGGGGACCCGATCGAGCGTCTCGGAGGGATGACGCGCGCCGCCATCGACCTCCTCCTCCACGGATGCCCCATGGCTCGAGGGCGCTCCAGAGAAGGAGAAGTGATTCGAGCAGGCCAGCGCGAGGAAGGCGCGGCGCGCTTCCTCAGGCTGGTTCATCTCGCCCAAGCAGTAGCCAATCAGGTAGTAGACGCCGTCAATACGTCGGTAGACGGGGAAATTGGACGCCAAACGACGATAGAGGTCGATCGTGGGGCTGAAATCCTTGGAGGGGTCGGGTATCTCGTCCCCTGAGGCTCCGGAGGCCTGCGCAGCATCCCGCTGCGCGTTGGCGGCTTCGACCGCCGCCTGGAACTGAAGCGCACTGCGCTCGTAGTAGAGCTCGCCGAGCCGGAACATGGCGTCCGGCGTGTAGGTCGGGTCGTCGGGGTAGTTGGCGATGAACCGCTCGAACAGGCGGATCGCGCGGTCGCGGGCCTCGTTTTGGAGTCGCTCCTCTTCCCGGATCTGGCGCGCGTAGCCGTCGTCGCGAGCGCGACGCTGCCGCAGGTATTCACGCCGAACGATCGAGACCACGGCGTCGCGGTAAGCGGTTCCGGCGAGGCCGAAACGGCCAACCTCGGCTTCCATCTCGCGGAGAGCGTTGACCTGCTCCGCAGTGGGTGCCGGCCGGTCGTCTTGAATGCGACGGTCGGTCGTGTTCAGGAACTCCGGAAGCGCGCCGGGTACGTCCGATGCTGCGGCCCAAGGAACCTGACCGCCGTCCTCCACCGCACCGTCGCCGTCTGTGCCGGTCGAAGCGTCGAGGCCCGCGGAGTCTTGCGAGGCGGTTGGAACCGTTGCCGGACCGGCGTCCGCGACGTCTTGAGCGAGTACTGGACGCGCCGCGGAGGCCAGAAGCCAGACGCACGCGCCCAGCGCGACAGACCGCGATGCTCGCGTTCCAAGCACGTTCACTGTGCTCCCCCTGCCGGAGCAGCATCGTCGGCGGACGTGCCCCCCTCGTCCATGATGTCGCGGAACTCGTCGTCGAGCGCTTGCATGTCACGCGTGCGCTCACGCGTCAGCATCTCGATCCGAGCGCGGTGCTCTTCACGCTGCGCCCAGGCAATGTCGACGCGTCCCACGTCCGCTCGCAGGACCAGGTCGTAGAACCGCTGCCGAACCTGCGTGAAGTTGGCCAGCGTCACTTCGCCGACCACATCCACGGTCTCGCCCTCGAGGGCCGCCATCTGGTTCCGGTAGCCGTCGACCTTGAGGGTTTCCTCGTCGATCACGGCGCGGATCTCCGCGGTGCGCTCGTCGACCACGTCATCGATCACGCGGTCCTTCCCGTCGAGCACTTCGTCGATGCGCGCAAGCCTCGCAAACACCCCTTCGGTTTGAGCCACGCGGTTTCCCGCTCCCGACTGGCGCAGCAACTCACGCTCGCGGGCGACAAGGCGGGCGTAGTCGTCGCGGGTGCGACCATCGCGGGCGTACCGCTCGTCCCCGATGCCGACCTGGAGGCGCGCGCGCTCGATCAACGTGTGCACCTCACCGAGTTGGGCCCGATACGCCGTCACCGCCTCCTGCTGCGTGCGTAGCTCAGTCGCGAGAGCCTGCGCGCCCGCAGCGTCACCGCGGGCCGACGCGGTGTCCGCCGTATAGCGCATCGTGGCGGTAATCCGCGCTTCCATGCCCATGAGTTCGACCTCGAGGTTGCGCGCCTCGCGGTCGAGATCGCGGTAGCGATTGAGTAGGCGCTCGCTTCGGGCTTCGAAATCCTCGCCCGACGTCGGCAGGTTCTCGAGGAGTGCCTCGACGCGCCGACGTTCGGCGCGCACCTCGGCAAGTTCCCCGGAGGCCGAGCCGACCGCATCGGCCGCGATGAGTTGACGGCGAATGCGCGCGACCTTGTTGCGCTGGGAGATCGACAATTGTCGCTGCTCGGTCAAGTCGGCGAACGCGCTGATGCGGTTCGGCGAATTGAGCACGGCGTTCAGTCGCCCGATCAGGGCGGTCGTATCGCGCACGAGCGCGCGGCACTCGCCGAGGTCGGAGAGCACCGCCAGCGCGCGGTCCATGTCGCCCTCGGTCCGCGCCCAGCGGATGGCGAGGGGCGGAAGGAACGCGTTGGCGTCGAAGTTGTCCATGTTCCGGCGAACGAGGTCGCGGAAATGTTCACGCGGGTCGTCGTGCGTGGCGATCATCGCGTCGAGTTCACGTCGGACGGGACCAAACTGCTGGGCGACCTCGCGGAACACCGTATTGGCGTCGGCAAAGCGTCCGTTGCGAAGCAAGAGGTTTCCCCGGAGGATCTTCCCGTCAGGGATGAAGCGGCTGTCAGGGGCCGCGACGGTGAGGACCTCGAGCGCGCGTTCGGCTTGCGTCGAATCGCCCTGCCGGATGTGCACCCACGCGATCTCGTAGAGCGCGACGTCGAAATGGGGCGAGGAGCGGGGAACCTGCTGATAGGACTCGACGGCTTGCTCGAGTCGATCGGTTTCGTAGAAGAGTCGCCCGAGCGCGACGTGCGTGAGGACGACGATCTCCTCCTGCTCGGGTGTCGTCGCGGCGCCGCGAAGGACCCTCCGGAAGGCGTCAATCGCTTGAGGGTACTCACCCTTGAGCGTGTAGATGACGCCGACGAAGTAACGCGCCTGAAGGTAGTAGGGGCTGCGCTCCTGAACGGCCTCGAAGGCCTGCCGGGCTTCGTCCAAAACGGATTGATCGACCTGCGGCACGCTCGTCGCGCCCGCCACATCGCGCATCACCTCGTCCGTGGGGACGGCTCGGTTGTAGAGGTACTTGGCCCGGAAGTACTGCGTCGCCGCCTCGATTTCCGAGGGGGGCAGTCGACTCATCCGCTGGAAGAGTTCTTCCACACCCTCGAAGTCCCGGGTCTGGATGGCGACTTCGATGAGGCGACCGAGCGCTCGCTGGACGTACGGACGAAATGGCTGCTGGTCAGCGCGGTCGATGATCTGACGGAAGCGCGTCCTCGCGCCGAGGACGTCCCCGGCGCGAAAGAGCGAGTCGGCGAGCAGGAACAGCGCATCGGGAAAGGCCCGATGTCGCGGGTGGCTGTCGACGATGTCGGTGAAGATGATGGCGGCGCGCGTGTAGTCGTGGAGCCGGTAGAAAAGCTCACCGTCGGTGAGGCGCTCCTCGACGTAGGTCGGCCCGCGCAGGCTGCTACGCCGCACGGGCATCGCGGAGAGATTGCGTGCGTCTGCTTCGAGCTGGGTGACCTGGCGGGTGATCGCTGCCAGGTCCTGCGCTCGCGCCGGGCTTGCGCCCGACACCGCGCCCGCGAGAGCGGTGTGGGTGGCGAGGAGCGCGGTGAGCCCAGTCGAGAGCAGCCGCTTGCGTGGCTGCTGCGGCCGAATCACGGGTTGCCCCCGCCGCTCGCGGGAGGCGTGCTCGGAGAGGCGGCCCCCTCGCTGTCTGCCGCTGCACCCCGGTTCACGACGCGCTCGATGTAGCGAATGGCGGGACGCTCCTCGAGGGGAGCCGTGGGGCCACCCTTCTCGTACCCGACCACGCGAATCGTGACGCCGCGCCCCTCAGGGGCCGTGAAGCTGTAGTTGGAGCGGACCTTGAAACGGTAGCCTTGAAGATACGAGAAGATTCCGTAGCCGTGGCCGCGGTACTCGAGGTTCACGGTGAGCGTGTGCTCGCCGGGGACGATCGCACCGTTGTAGATGTCGAAGGTCTCGCGCTCGCCAAGCTCGCCGTTTTCGTCGGCCTTGTTGAAGATTGGCGCGCCGTCGAGGGCGTACACCGCCTTCACGAGCTTGTACGACGACGACATGCGGTTCTCGTGGACGAGGGTCGCTTGAGCGCCGGCGATCGTGCCGCTGAGCACCGTCTCGGCGAGCAACGACAAGCGAGCTTTCGAGCGGAAGATCTGCTCCTTCAACTCGTTGATTCGCTGCTCGAGATCACGCAGTCGGACGGCGTACGTCCCGGCGTCCATCGGAGTCGCCGCGGCCTCCGCCGCGGGGGACGAACCCGGTGCGGGGGGGGAGGTCTCCGTCGTTCCAGTGACCGGACCGGTGGTCGTGTCGGGCCTTAAATCCTGCGCCGCGGCACTGCCCGCGGCGACTGTCATGAGCGCGACCGTCAACGACAGCGCCATCACCCTGCGCATGGAGTCTCCCCTTCCGAACGATTTGGCTGCTGAGGGCTGGGTGTCCGGCAGGGAGGCCCCTGATGGACGAGGGCCGCGACTGCGGGCCCGACCCACGCCCGACTGGAATCGCCGCCGGGTATAGCAAGGCGCTCCGCGACGGTCAACGCATGCCGTCCGGGGTGCGGGAACGAGACGCTGCGCGTCCCATCGGAATCGGGGACAGTCGACACCGGTTCCGGTAGACTCGCGCGGTCCATGCGTCCGAGGAGGCAGCGCATCAGATCGACGTCCCCCGTCGCGCGTCGAACCGCCCGTGCACCTCGCCGCATCGGTTCTCTGCCTCGCGTCGGACATTGCGTTCCGCGCTACCGGGAGGCGTGAACGTGGCTCGGGGCGCATCCGACCTGCCCGACGAGACGCTTCTGCGGCAGTTCGGTTCCGGGGACGCGGAGGCCTTCGAGATGTTGCTCAGCCGCTACGAGCGGCCTCTTTTCAACTTCATCCTGCGTCAGGTGGGCGAGCGGACACGGTCGGAGGAGTTGCTGCAGGATGCCTTCCTGCGTGTCGTCGAGCGGGCCGGGGAGTTCAAGGGAGAGTCGAAGTTCTCGACCTGGCTCTACACCATCGCGCGGAATCTCTGCATCGACGAGAGCCGCAAGATGGTCTTCCGACGGCACAAATCGCTCGACGCGACGACGGTCGGGGAGGACGGCGAGGGCCCGTCTCTGGTCGAGCGCACCGAGGGGCACGTCGCGGGGGCCGACCGGTCGACGATCGCGCTGGAGTTGCGACCGCGCATCGCGGCGGCGGTCGAGGCCTTGCCCGACGAGCAGCGGGAGGTGTTCCTGCTGCGGGAGTTGCAGCATATGCCCTTCAAGGAGATCGCCGTGATCGTGGGCGTGCCGGAGAACACCGTGAAGAGTCGCATGCGGTATGCGCTCGAGCGTCTCCAGGAGGCGCTCGCCGAGTACGCGGACTATGTCGCTGAGCTGGAAGAATAGAGGTCGATGGCGTCGCGGCAGCCTTTCCGCCGCAGGCCGTGAGAAGTCGTCATGAACTGCGAGATCGTCCAGTCCCAGCTCCTCGATCTGGTCGGTGGTTCGCTGCAAGCGGACGCCGCGGCCCCGCTGCGCGCGCACGTCGATGGCTGCGCAGCGTGCCGCGCCCAGGCAGCGCGGATCAGTGGCGGGATGCGGCTCGCAAAGGCGTTGCCCGTCGAGGCGGTGCCTCGACACGTGCATGACGCGGTGATGGCTCGGGTCCGCGCGGGCCGAGCGCCTGCGGCGCGGCAGGTCGGCGCGGTGGGTGGCACGCAGGCGCCGGGGGCCGAGGCGTCGAACGGGTTCTCGCGCTTCATGGCCTGGCTCTCCGGCTTCGTGCTCGGGCCACAGGTGGCCATGGCCATGGTGCTGATGTTGATGGTCGGGGTGGGCCTCTATTATCTGCCGGGGATTCGACAGTCCCCGCAGGTGCCGGGCGGGGCGATCGTGAACGCGGATCCGGGGGATGAGGCAGGACCGTCAGCGGCGCTCGAGCCCGCGGCACCGCTTGATTTGCGGATCGATGCCCGGACGAATCGGCTCCAGCCCGCCGCCGAGGTCATGCCGGAGAGAACGCCGGCGCGGCCCGCTTCGACCGGCGCAATGGCCGTCGAAGATACGCTCGCCGCGCTGCTCCCGGCGGCTCCACCGGCGGTGGCACTCATCCCGGGCGCGGTGACGGCGGCTCCGGCCCTGCCCCCGCCGGACGCCAACGACGAGCTGACCGCCGCGCTCGCGCAGGAGGCCTCACGTTCTGTGGTCTCGCTGCGCGCGGAGCCCTCCCTCCCCGACGCCCTCGGCGGGGGGGGCGCCGGGGCGCTCGCGGCGGCTGAGGAGCGCGCCGACGCGACCGAAGGGGTCGGCGGTGTACGCACGCGGGCAAGCGACTCCGCTTCGGCGGGCATCCCGGCCCCGTCTCCCGTCGCTCAGACCACGCCCGCCCTCGACCGCGAGGCGGCGGCACCGATGGCCCGGCTCGACACCGAGGTGGCCTCGCGGCGCGCGGTGTCGCCGGCGCGTCTTGCGCCCTCTGGCGTCGGCGCGATGCCGAGCGCGACATCGGCAAGCCCGTCGGCGCCCGTTCCGGCCGCAGCGCCTGCACCGTCCACGACGACGCCGGCGGCGCTCCACGCAGCAGCGCGAGGTCAATCTCGCGCGGGCGCGATTCGGCCGGCCATCGCGGGCTACGAGGCCCTGTTGTCGGGGCACCCCTCGTACGACCGAGCCCCGGAGGCGATGCTCGAGCTTGCCGAACTCTACCGACGGGTTGGGGATCCCACGCGGGCGCGCTCCTGGCTGGCGCGAGCCGAACGCTCGCCCACGTACGCGGCGCGCGCGCGACTAGCACGCACACAATTGGACGAGCAGGCTCCGGCCCGCAGCGCGGCACCTGCGGCGGCGGCTTCCAGCGCAGCCGAGTGAGTTGGATGAGGGCGCGCGTCCGGTGAGCGCTGACGCAGAGGCGAGGGCCGGGATGGCCCGCATCGGTGGGAGGCTCGGGACATGGCCATCGTGGTGCAGAAGTACGGAGGTAGTTCCGTCGCCGACGTCGAGAAACTCGGGCGCGTCGCGGACAAGGTCGTCGCAGCGCGAAGCGCGGGGGACGACGTGGTCGTCGTGGTCTCCGCGATGGGGAAGTCGACGGATCAACTCCTCGCACTGGCGAAGCAGGTCGACGAGAGCCCTCCGCGTCGAGAGCTCGACATGCTTCTCAGCACCGGCGAGCGCGTGTCGATGGCGCTCCTCTCGATGGCCATCCAGAAGCGCGGCGCGCCCGCGATCTCGTTCACAGGCTCGCAGAGCGGGATCATCACGAACGACCGGCACTTCGACGCGCGCATCCTCGAGGTGCGCCCGCACCGCATCGAGGATGAGCTTGCGCGGGGCCGGGTCGTGATCGTCGCGGGCTATCAGGGCATGAGCTACCGGCGCGAGATCACGACGCTCGGCCGGGGCGGCAGCGACACGACGGCGATCGCGCTGGCAGCAGCGCTCGGCGCCGAGCGCGCGGAGATCTACAGCGATGTGGACGGCATTTACACGGCCGACCCGCGCGTGGTGCCCGACGCGCAGCACCTCGCGCGGCTGTCCTACGAGGAGATGCAGGAGATGGCCGAGGCGGGGGCGAAGGTGCTCAACGCGACGGCCGTCGAGTTCGCGAGGCGCGCGAAGATCGCCATCCACGCGCGCTCGACCTTCGATGTGGGGCGGGAGAGCATCGTCACGGCGGACCACTCCGCGTCCCGCACGATCACCGCGCAGAGGGGGCTCGCGCGCGTATCGATCGACGGGAGCGCGGGGGCGCTGGACCGCGCGCTCTCGGCCTGCATCGGCTCACAGGTCGACCCGCGCGATGTGGAGGCGGCCACGGAAGGCGCCCAATTCCTGGTGCAGATCGGCGCGACGCCCGACTGGAGCGCAGGACGTCACGCGATCGCGCAGGCCTGCGGAACTGGGGCGCGCATCGACGAGGGATTTGCGATGGTGTCGGTGGTGGGCGACGCGGTGGGCCGGAACGCCGACGCGCTCAGGCGCGCGTGCGCTGCGCTCTCGGACGCCCGCGTCGCGGCGCAGCGCACCGTGACGACGCCGTGGCGGATCGCCTTCCTGGTCGCCGAGCAGGAGGCCGACGACACGGTGCGCGCCCTGCACGCGGCGCTCGTCACCTCTCCCGGGGGGCGCGCGTGAGCGGACTCGTCGACGCCGCGGCCTCGCGTCAGTCCGCGCTCCGCGCGCTCGTCTCCATGCTCGTCGTCGCCCTCTTCCTCGCGCACGACTGGGGCGTTCATGCGCAGAGCGCGCGCAGCGGTGTACGCGTCGAATACACGGCGATCGAGGCGCAGGGGGGCCTTTCAGGGCGGGCGTTCCTGCCGATCTCTTCCCGCGACGTCGCGCTGCTCGACGGCGGCGACGCGCTCCGCGGCGACTGTTCGCGCGCGCTCCGCGTCCGGGCGACCGCGCGCCAGACGCGGGGGGCCGTTCGCGAGGTCGCGCTGACGCTCGCCGTGCGTGAAGCGGGCACGCTCTCCCTCGACGCGACGCGGTGCCCCGGCGCGCAAGTCGAGACGCGCCTCGCGGACGGCACCGTACTGAGCGGCGGACGCGGCGAGGTGCGCGTCACAGCCTTCTCGCCGCCGGATGTCGGCGCCGGCGCGATCTCGGGGACGTTCACGCAGACGACAATACGGGATGGCGTGCCCGTCACGGTGCGCGGCGAATTCCGAGTGCCCCTCGCGCCGCGCGCCCCCGGGGCCGCCCGCGTGACCCAACCATGAAGCAGGCCGAGCCATGAGCGCGACGGTGCTGCTCGTCGACGACGAGAAGAACATCCGTCGCACGCTCCAGATGGTGCTTCACGGAGCGGGCTTCGAGACCCGCGAGGCAGCCAATGGCGAGGACGCGCTCCGCGCACTCGCGGCGGCTGACGTGGACCTCGTCATCCTCGACGTGCGGCTGCCCGGCATGAGCGGCATCGAGGTGCTGCACCGCATTCGTCAGGCGCCTGCGACCGCGCGGCTGCCGGTGCTGATGATCTCGGGACACGCCTCCGTCCCGGAGGCCGTCGATGCGGTGCAGCACGGGGCGACGGACTTCTTCGAGAAGCCGCTCGATCGTGATCGCGTCCTCTTGAGCGTTCGCAACGCGCTCCGCACCTGGCAGCTGCTGCGCGAGGTCGAGCGCCTGCGCGAGGACGCGGGAGAGCGCTACGAGATGCTCGGCGAAGGCCCCGCGATGCGACGCCTGTACGCCGAGCTGGAGAAGGTCGCGCCGACGCGCGGCCGCGTGCTCATCACGGGCGAGAGCGGCACCGGGAAGGAGCTCGTCGCGCGCGCACTGCATCGGCTCTCGCCGCGGCGCGACGCGGCCTTCGTGAAAGTGAATTGCGCGGCCATCCCCGCGGAACTCATCGAGAGCGAGCTCTTCGGCTACGAGCGCGGGGCCTTCACCGGCGCGCAAGCGCGCAAGAAGGGGCTCTTCGAGGCCGCCGACAAGGGGACGCTGTTCCTCGACGAGATCGGCGACATGAGCCTGCCGGCGCAGGCGAAGGTGCTCCGCGCGCTGCAGAGCGGCGAGATCACCCGCGTCGGCGGCGAACAGGCCGTGGCCGTGGACGTCCGCGTCGTCGCCGCGACGAACAAGGACCTCGAGGGCGCGGTCACGCGCGGGGAGTTCCGCGAGGATCTCTACTTCCGCCTGAACGTCGTACCGCTGCGGACGCCTCCCCTGCGCGAGCGCCGCGAGGACGTCCCAGGGCTTGCCCAGGCGTTCCTGCGCGATTTCTGCAGCGAAAACGGGCTCCGGGAGAAGTCCTTCGAGCCGTTCGTGCTCGAGGCCCTCGCGGAGCGCGCGTGGCCCGGCAACGTGCGCGAGCTGCGCAACGTGATCGAGCGCATGGTCATCCTCGGTGGCGATCCGCTCACGCTCGACGACCTGCCCGAGGACGGTCGCATCGGCGACGGGACGACTCGCGGGGCGCGCGCCTTGGACGACGAGGACGACGTGACCCACGTCGACCCGACGCTCGAACCGATCGGCCGGCCGCCGACGCTCCGCGAACACCGCGACCGCACCGAGCGCGACTACATCCTCGCGACGCTCGTCGCCTGCGACTGGAACATCTCTCGGTCTGCGCTGGTGCTCGGCGTCGAGCGCACGAACCTGCACAAGAAGATGCGCGCGTTCGGCATCCAGAGGGAGTGACGCCGCGGCGCCAGCACGACGTCGCGGGCGCCGGGCGCGGACGGTCCCGCGCCGCACGAACGCGGCAGCCGCTCGATGCGGTCAGGGCCAGACGACGTTCAGGCGCTTCATCTTTCGCCAGAGCGTCGTGGCGCTGAGGCCCAGCAGCTCGGCCGCGCGCTCTTTGTTGCCCTCGACGTCATGCAGGACCGCCTCGATCGCCGCGCGCTCAGCGCGGTCGACGGCGTCTTGCAGCGAGCGCCCCGTGTCGGCCATCGCGCCGGTCGTGCGCGGCGCGACGAGGTCGGGCGGGATGATGTCGTCGCGACGCATCACGCCGTCGACCGTGAGCGCGACGCCCTGCTCGATCATGTTCTCGAGTTCGCGGATGTTGCCGGGGTAGTCGTACTGCAGGAGGTAGTCGAGGACGCCCTCCCCCATCCGCACGGTACGCCTCATCTTGCGCCCGTATTTCTCGAGGAAGTAGTCGACGAGGAGTGGGAGGTCTTCGCGGCGCTCGCGCAGCGGCGGCAGGATGAAGCGCGCGACGTTGATTCGGTAATAGAGGTCCTGGCGGAAACGCTTCTCGCTGATCGCCGCCTGTAGATCCTGGTTGGTGGCGGCGATGATCCGCACGTCGACACGGACCGGCTTGTTCTCACCGAGCCTGCGGATCTCGCCCTCCTGGATCGCGCGGAGCAGCTTCGCCTGAAAGGAGATGGTCGTCTCGCCGACCTCGTCGAAGAAGAACGTGCCGCCGTTGGCCTCTTCGAAGAGGCCTTTGCGCGCGGC
The DNA here is from genome assembly GCA_964202905.1 of Polyangiales bacterium. Lineage (GTDB taxonomy): Bacteria > Myxococcota_A > Polyangia > Polyangiales > JADJQN01 > CAIUAC01. The sequence goes on along the minus strand of CAXNJO010000004.1, from coordinate 132,412 downwards.
GACGGCGCCGGTGAACGCGCCGCGCGCGTGGCCGAAGAGCTCGCTCTCGAGGAGCGTCTCGGTGATCGCCGCGCAGTTGACGGTGATGAAGGGGCGATCGGCGCGCGCAGAATTGGCGTGCACGGCACGCGCGATGAGTTCCTTGCCCGTGCCGCTCTCGCCCGTGATGAGGACGGTCGCGTCGGTGGGCGCGATGCGCACGATGCGCCCGAGCACGTCGCGCACCGCGCTGCTGCGGCCGATGATGTTCTCGAAGCGGAAGCGCTCGCGGAACTCGGTCGCCATCGCGCTCACCTGCCCCGCGAGGTTCCGCTTCTCGACGGCCCGCTGGACCTTCACGAGGAGTTCCTCCTCGGTGAACGGCTTCTGGATGTAGTCGTACGCGCCGATGCGCATCGCCTCGACGGCGCTCTCGATCGTGCCGTACGCCGTCATCACGATGACCTCGGTGAGCGGCGCGACGTCGCGCGCGTGGCGGAGGACGTCCATGCCGTCCCGCGCGCCCATCTTGAGGTCCGTGAGGACGAGGTCGATGACCTCCGCGCCGAGGCGCGCGATCGCGGCGTCTCCGTCGGCCGCCTCCTCCACCTCGTGGCCCGCGCCTCGCAACATCATGGCGAGCGTGGTCCTCATGTTGCGTTGATCGTCGACGACGAGGATTCGTGCCATTTTCCTTGGGGTTCAGCGGGTGATGGGCGGCGAACGCGGCGGTCAGCGATCGTCGGGATCGAGCTGTGGGCGCGGCGCACGCAGCGGGAGTTCGAGCGCGGAGCGACCGGGCGCACCGATCTCGAGCGCGCGTGACAAGGACTCCCCGAGGCGACGCACATCCTCGCGCCCCTGCGAGGCGATCGACACCGCGTACGACGCCACGACCAGCGCGACCAGGGCGACGGCGAGAGCCGCCCCCGCGAGCAGACGTGCGACGCGATCGTTCATGGCGCGGACGCTCCGTCGGGGATGTGCTCGACGTAGCCGCGGTCCCCCTCGGTGATGCGGACGACGGCGGGCTCGCCCACGTACTCCCCGGTGATCGCGCGCGCGGCATCCCCCGGAAACGCCCACGGGAGCGCGACGACGGGGGTGACTTCGTAAATGCCCGCGATCGGGAAGGCGCCGCGGCACGCCTGTCGCGCATCGACGCGAATCGTCGCGGCCGCACGCGCCGAGACCGGGCGGAAGAGATCGACGATCGGCGCAAGAGGCGTCGGCTCGAGACCGCACTCGAGCGCGCCGAGCGGCCCGCGTACGCGGAACCGCGCGAAGTCGTGGCGGAGGTAGACGACGCGCGCGCCCGACGTCGCACGCACGCCGACCTCGAGCGCGAGCACGTCTCCGGTCGCGCGGGTGACGGACGCGAGCGTCACGCGCGCCTCGGGTGCGGGCGCCGCGTTCGTGGGCGCGGTCCGCGCCGACAAGACGATCTCGCCCGCGGCCAAGGTCGCGACCGCCACATCGGCCGCACCGCCGCGCGGCCGCGCGACCCACGCGCGACGCGGCCCGCGCGCATGGCCGTAACGCGCCACGGCGCGGCCACCGCGCTCGAGGCGGTCGAGGGCTCGACCGCTGCAATACATGCGGAGATCGATCCACTCGCGGTAGGAGGCCGCACCGCCGAGCGCACGCACGCGCGGCGAATCGGGCCGAAAGCGCGGCGCGGCCGGGTGCACGCAGGGAAGCGGTCTCGCGCGCGGGGACGCCGGGTCGCTCACATCGAATCGGAGCAGCCGACGGTCGGCCACGACCTCCGCGTCCGTCCAGGTGGTCGTGCGCAGCGTCAGGACGCGAAGGTAGCGCGGATCGCCCGGCGGATCCGCGGGGGTCCACGGGGTCAACGCCGCGACGACACCCGGCGTCGCCTCGAGCGGCATGCCGCGCGGACGCCGCTGGGCGCGGGCCACTGCCGGGGCGATGAGCGCGGCCGCCGTCGCCGCGAGGCCGGCAAAGAGCGCGCTGCGTGCGAGTGGGCTCATACCAGTACCTCGCCGACGGCCGCCACGACCTCGTCACGGAGCGCCGCGGGGAAGACGAGACGGGGCCGGATCGCGTGCGCGTTGCGCAGTTGCCCAAGAAGGAAGGATACGTCGCCGAGCCTGCGGATCGGTTGGTGCCGGAGCAACACCCAGAGCCCATCGGCGGAGTCGTCGCTCGGCTCCTCGTAAGGCGTGTCGCGCGGGACGTCGAGGAAGACGCTCAACTCCGGGCGGAGGCCGTGTCGACGCGCAATCCCGCGGGCCCGCTCGAGCGCCTCGGCCCAGCGGGGCGCTGCGCCCTCGTCCTCGGGGAGAGGGAGCGTCTTCGGGAGGCGGCGAACCACCACCGCGCGCGCGAGCTCACGCAGCGTCGGGTCGTCGGACTCGGCCCAACAAGAGAACCCGTGCAGCAGGACCGAGTCGTCGAGCGCGAGGTAGTCGCCGAGCGACATCGGCTCGCCGCGTGCGGCGCACGCCATCGCGAGCGGGGTGCCCTCGGGTGCAGCGCCGTCGCGGACGAGCTCGCCCAGCCGGAGAAACAATCCGCGGATGAGCGCCTCGGCGCCGCGCGTGGCCTTGTGGTGATAGACCTGCTGAAACATGAAATGCCGCGCAAGGAAGAACCCCTCGATCGGCGGCAGGCCCTTGCGCCCCTCGATCGCGATCACGCGCTCGCCGCACGGCGCCGTACCGAAGGCCAACGCGCGGAGCAGCCAGTCGAGGTCGTAGATGCCGTAGCGGACGCCGGTCATGTGGCTGTCGCGCAGCAGGTAGTCGCAGCGGTCGACGTCGAGCGTGCCGCTGACGGCGCGCGCGAGATAACCGAGGCGGTAGTGGCCCTCGAGGAGCCCGGCGACGCGCTCGGGCATCGCGGGATCGAACCCGGCGAGGGCGCGGTGCACGTCGGTCGCAGAATCGCGCACGACGTCGACCGTCCACGCCTCGTGGTGCCGCGCCCCCGGCATGACCTCTTCGAAGAGGTGCGAGAACGGGCCGTGGCCGAGGTCGTGCAGCAGCGCAGCGGCGAGCGCGTCGCGGGCGGCCTCGTCGTCGATCCGCTCGTCGGCGGGGAGGTCGTGCGCGACCTCGGCGAGCCGCGCGAGGAGCCGCACCATCACGTGCGCGGCGCCGACGGCGTGCGCGAAACGCGAGTGCTCGGCCCCCGGAAAGACGACCGAGGTGAGCCCGAGCTGGCGGACGCGGCGCAAACGCTGCACCTCGCGCGTGTCGAGCAGCGCGGTGACGATGGGCTCGGCGAGCCCCTCGAAGGCAACGAGCCCGTGCACGGGGTCCCGGAGGATCATCGCGGCGGACCGTAGCAGCCCGCGCGCGGGGCTGCCCGGGGACTTCCCGTGCTAGCTTCGCGACCCCAGCAGCGCAGCAGCGGAGGACGAAGAAGATGACGTGGACCCCGACGAAGTACGTGGCGAAGGACTACTCGGCGTTGAAGGGCCTTCAGGCGATCACCGACGACCAGATGTCGGTGCATCTCACCCTCTACAACGGCTACGTGAACCGCTCGAACAAGCTCAATGAGACGGTCGCGGCGATGCTCGCCGATGGCAAGTCCGGCACGGCCGAGTACCAGGAGTTGAAGCGTCGGGCCGGCTGGGAGCACAACGGCGTGCTGCTGCACGAGTTGTACTTCGATAACCTCGCGCCCGGTGGCCGCGGCGTCGGCAAGGAGTCGAAGTTCGCAGAGGCCGTGAGCCGGCAGTTCGGTGACTTCGACACGTGGAAGGCGGACCTGCTCGGCACGGCCAAGGCGCCGGGCGTGGGCTGGGCCATCACGTACTTCGACGCGTCGCGGCAGCAGTTCGACAACTACTGGATCGATCGCCACGACGTGGGACACCCCGCGGGCGGGCGCCCGGTGCTCGTGCTCGACCTCTGGGAGCACGCCTGGAGCGTCTACCTCAAGCCCACCGAGCGCGCGAAGTACCTCGACGATTTCTTCGCGAACGTCGACTGGGACGTCGTCTCGTCGCGCGTCTGAGTACAGACAGGCCCGCGCACTTCCGGAGGCGCCCGATGTCGTCGCGGCGCCTCCTTCGCGTCCGTCGCCCGGAGCGCGGCACGACGAGAGCCGCGCGCGGCGCCCGGTGCGCGGCGATCAGTCCGCCAGCGTCGCGAAACGCCCGTCGCGCGGCACGTCGAACGCGGCCGCGCGCGCGCCCGTGACGGCGACCACGTCCTCATGCCAGAGCGGGATCACCGGGAGTTGCGCCGCGAGGACGCGCTGGGCGTCCCCGTACGCGGCGATGCGCGCGGCGCGGTCCGGCGTCGCGCGTCCGCGCTCGAGCGCAGCATCGAGCGCCGCGTCCCGCATGCGCCAGCGGTTGGCCCCCTCGCGCCCGCCGCCGGGCACGTGCTCGCTGCCGAAGAACCACGTGAGGACGTGGGGCTCGAAGACCTCCGGCACCTGCAAGGTCGCGAGCTCGAAGCGCCCCGCGTCGAGGTCGGCGAGCAGCGTCGCGAGCTCGCTCGGTCGCACCTCGACCTCGACGCCCACGTCACCGAGCATCGCGGCGATTGCCCGCGCGATCGACTGGCGGAACCGGTCCGTGCTCGTGCGCAGCGTGAGGCGCAGCCGGGGCGCGGGGCCGCTCCCGTCGGGGTCGCGGAGCCCGGCTTCGTCGAGCAGCGCGCGGGCGCGGACCGGGTCGAAATCCCACGACGGCAGCCCCGGCACGGACGCCCAGTGGCCCGGCGGCACGAAGCCGCTCGCGAGCCGCGCGCGCCCGCCCAGTTTGGCGCGGACGATGCGCGCACGGTCAATCGCGAGGGCGAGGGCACGACGCACGCGCACGTCGCGAAGCGCAGGTGCCTCGAGGTTCGTGCCGAGGTAGGTGGTTCCGACGCCCGGGGCCGTCCGCACACGGAAACGGCCGTCGCCCTCGAACATCGGCACGAGCAACGGCGGCACCGCGTTGAGCGCGAGGTCGGCACGGCCCGCGAGCAGGCGCAGGGCGCGCGTGTTGTCGTCGCGCACCACGACCATCCGCACGCGCGGGAATCGAGGCGCGCCGCGGTGCCAGCGCGGGTTGGCGGCGAGTTCGAGGTGCCCGGGGCTGCGCCGGACGAGGCGGAACGGCCCCGCGCCGATCGGCTCGGCGCCGCCCAGAACGCCGACGACGTGGCCCGCGTCCTCGGCGCGCAGGATCGGGATCTCGAGGTCCGTCAGGAACGTCGCATGCGGCGCCTCGAGTTCGAAGATGACCGTGCGCGCGTCGGGCACCTCGAGACGCACGATGCGCCGGTAGCTGCGCGCAAAGCGGCTGCCGAGCGCCGGATCGACGATGCTGCGGAAGGTCGCGCGCACGTCCTCGGCGTCGAGCACGCTCCCATCGGAGAAGCGCAGCCCCGCGCGCAGCGTGACGCGGTAGCGGAGCGGTGACTCGACCTCGACGCGGTCGGCGAGGTCGGGCACGACCTCGAGCGTCCGCGGATCGACCGTCACGAGCGACGCGAACACGAGGCGGGAGACCTTGAGCCCGTAGGCGTCACCGACCTTGCGCGGGTCGAGCTGCTCGACGTCCTGCGGAAGCACGACGACCAGGGCCCCGTCATCCGCCGCCTGCGCGTCCCCCTCCCCCCGCGCGCATCCGGGCGCGGCGAGCGCGGCGGAGAGGAGCGCCCCGAGCAGCCCGATGGCGCCCCGCAGCCGCGTGATAGCGTCAGGCCCGCGATGACGTCCTTTCCGCACCGAGCCCCGCACCGCCGCGCCGCCCTCCTGCTCACCGCCCTCGGCATGGTCGCGGTCGCGCTCTCCTCGATGTCCTCGGCGCAGGACGCGCCCGGTGGGGGGCCCGACACGGGCGCACTCGCGCGCACGCTCGCCGGACTCGTCGCGCGGGCCGACCTCGGCGAGCGCACCGGCGTCTCCGTCAGCGATGCCCGAACCGGCCGCGTGCTCTTCGCGCACCAGGCCGACGTCCCGCTGAACCCGGCTTCCAACGAGAAGCTCGTCACCGCGGCGACGGCGCTCAGGACGCTCGGCGGCGATTTCCGAATGCTCACGGGTGTTTACGGCCGCATCGAGGGCGACGCCGTGGTCGGTGGGCTGTTCCTCAAGGGGGGCGGGGACCCGACCCTCCGCATCGCGGACCTCGTCGAGCTCGGCGAGGCGCTGGTGGACCGCGGCGTGCGGCGCGTCGACGAGGTCGTCGTCGACGGCACGTACTTCGACGACCGCTTCCTCCCGCCTGCCTTCGAGCAGCAGCCCGGCGAGGTCGCCGCCTTCCGCGCGCCTGTCTCCGCGCTCGCCGTGGATGGAAACGCTTACGAACTGAGGGTCTTGCCCGGTCCGACGGTGGGCGCGCCCGCGGTGGTGCGGCTCGACGCGAGCGGCTACTTCGACGTCACCAACGAGATCACCACCTCGGCGGGCGGCGAGCCGCGCGTGCTGGCCGACCAGCGCGGCAGCGGCGAACGGCTCGTGCTCCGGGTGCGCGGCACGGTGCCGCTCGGCGTGCGCGGCGTCTCCTACCGGCGCCGCGTCGAGAACCCCGTGCCCTTCGCGGGGCACGCCTTCGTCGAGGCGCTGCGCCGCTTGGGGATCCGGGCCCCGGTGCGTGTGCGCGTCGCGCCCACCCCCGGCGACGTGCCGCTCCTCACCGCCCGACGCTCCCCGCCGCTCGCGCAGATCCTCGCCGCCCTCGGGAAGGACTCCGACAACTTCGTCGCGGAGATGGTCCTGAAGGTCGTCGGCGCCGAGCGGACCCGACCCGGCCGCACCGCCGAGGGTGCCGCCGCCGCACGCGCGCTGCTCGAGCAGGCCGGCGTCCCACACGGCGCCGCGACCGTCGTGAACGGTTCCGGGCTCTTCGACGGAAACCTCGTCGCTGCGTCGCACTTCACGAAGCTCCTCGCGCACGTCTACCGCGACCCCGCGGTGCGCAGCGAATATCTGGCGCATCTCGCGATCGCAGGCGTCGACGGCACGCTCGCCCGACGCTTGGGGGACGTGCCGCGCGGCGTCGTCCGGGCGAAGACGGGCACACTCGGTGACGCGATCGCGCTCTCCGGCTACGTGCTCGGTCCGGGCGACGAGGCGCTCGCGTTCAGCGTGCTCACGAACGGTGTGCGTGGACGCCACGGGCCCGCGCGCGCGCTCTGCGATGACACCGTTCGCGCGCTCGTCGCCCACCTCCATCCAGGCTATCGGCCGCCGGGCACCGCGGACGACGAGGCGGGCGAGGACTGACGGCGACGCTCGCGTCCCACGAACGCCGCCGACGCACGCCGCCGACCGGCGCCGCTACTCCTTGATCTGACGGCGGATCTTCGCGAGGGCCTGCTCTTGGAGCTGGCGGATGCGCTCGCGGGAGAGGTTGTACTTGTCGCCGATCTCCTTGAGCGTGAGCTCGTCCTCGTCGTCGAGGCCGAAACGCCACCGGAGGATGCGCGCCTCCATCGGGGACAAGGTCTCGAGGAGCCTGCGGACTTCGTCGTTCCAAGTCTGCGAGACGAGGTTCTCGTAGGGCGTCGGCACGCCCTCCTGCTCGAGGAAGTCGATGAACTTGCGGCCGTCTTCGTCGTTGACCGGGCGATCGAGGGAGAATGGGGTCTCGGCCCAGTAGCCCTTGATCTTCTCGAGTTTCTCGGCGGCGATGCCGGTCTCCTTCTCGAGTTCCTCCGGAGACGGCTCCGCGCCGGTGCGCGTGGCGATCGCCTGGGTCGCGCGCGCGACGCGGTTGTACGTGTCGAGCATGTGGACGGGGATGCGGACCGCGCGCCCCTTGTCCGCGAGGGCGCGGCTGATCGCGTGGCGGATCCACCAGGACGCGTACGTCGAGAACCGGTAGCCGCGGTTGTGGTCGAAGCGCTCGACCGCCTTCATCAGGCCGATGTTGCCTTCTTGGATGAGGTCGATCAGCGGGAGGCGACCGCGGTTGTACCGGCGCGCGATGCTGACGACGAGGCGGAGGTTCGCGGCGACGAAGCGGTTCTTGGACTTCTGCTGGGCGAAGCGCGCCTTCTCGACCTCGGTGAGGAACTTGCGGAAGGCCGGCACCATGCGGACCTCCTCGCCGAGGATGTCGCGCTCTTCGGAGCGCTGCCCGGCGAGCCGATGGACGGCCTTGTCGCTCTGGTTGACGAAGATGCGGTCGGAATCGACGACCCGAAGCTGGGTGGACACGACCTTGACGGTGGCGTCCCAGCGCTCCTGAAGCGCCTTCGGCGGCTTCGGGCCCGCGGTCTTGAACTGCTTGGCGAGTTTGCGCAGCGTGGCGATGTCCGCGATGGGGGCCTCGAGGTGCTCGTCGAGGACCTGCGCGACCGTCTCGAGGGCGAGCGGGTAGGAGAGAAGCGCCTCCCAGTAGCCGATCTCCAGGCGCTCGACCTCCTTCGCGGCCTCGACCTCCTCGTGCGGTTGAAGCACGCGGTGCCCGGCCATCTCGCGGAAGTAACGGCTCAGGGTGGAGTCGCCACCGCCCTGCCGTTCCATCTCCTTGAGGGCCTTTTCGGCCTCGGCCTGCGCCTCGGCGAGGTCTTCCTTCGAAGGCTCGTTCTCGTTGGAGCCATCCTCGGCGTCCTCGTCGCGCTCCTCTTTTTCCTCGGTCTCGGGCTTGGCGGCACGTCGGGGGGCGAGCGCCTTGGCGGCGGCGGGGCTTTTGCTCATGGCTTCACCGGCGCGGAGGGACGCAGCGACCGTCGACGCGGGCTCGGTCACCGGACGGACGGGGCGCGACTTCCGCGTCCCGACGATCGGCCGCTGGGACGGGGCGCGCGCGGGACCCGAACTCTTCCGGGCGAAAGAGGGCGGAGCGGGGGCGGCCGGGGCGACGGGCGCGGTCTTCGCAGCGGGCGAGTGCTTCGCGGCGGGCGAGTGCTTCGCGGCCGCCGCGGACACCGCGCTTGCGGGGGGCTTCGCAGCCGCCGCGGTCTTCGCCGCGGGCGCTGGTTTCGCCGCGGGCGCGGGGCTGCCCGGCGCGGCCTTCCCCGGCGCGGTGCTGGCCGCAGGCGGCCGCCCCTGCGACGCGCGAGGAGCGTTCTTCGATCCGGGGGCCGCAGGCTTCGGGTTGGCGGGGGGCATCGGGGGTGACTCTGCGGAAGTACGTCCGGCGGCCGGACGTGCTGGGGGCTTCTTCACGGTGGTCGCGTCAGCACGACGCGTGCCGCTGGTCGCATGGCGCGGGGCGGGCGCGGCACCGACCATGCGCGGGCTCGGTTTCTTGGACTTCGCGGCAGCCGCCCGGATGACCTTCGGCACATGCATGGCCTGATGATGGGGTTCTTGGACCGTTCTCGACAGGGGGGAGCGGTATCGGCCGATGCCCGTGGATTGTCAACCCCTTCGAGCCGGACGGCGGCGCACCTGTCACATCGTCGCGGCGCGCTGTCCAGAAATCCAACCTCGCAGTCGATTGCGTGGGAGGCGACACCGCCCGGCGGCGTCGATGGGGGGCCTGCCCGTCGGCAACGCCCAAGTGCCGTGGTCGCGCGCGCGGGGGCGTGCGAGGCTCCCGCCCGCATGCGAACGCTGTCCTGCGCGATCCTGCTCTTGCTCGTGGTCACGGTCGCGCCGAGCGCACGGGCGGAGTCCCTCCCGTTGACGCGGAGCGTGCGCCTCGGACGCCCTGCGCGCGCCCTGCCGTTGCGGGTCGAGGCGCTCGCCGGGGTCGTGCGACTGCGTGTGGGCCCCCTCGACGCGCCGCTCCCTCTCGCGACGGCGAGCGACGCGACCGTGGAGGAGCTCGACCTGGCCGGAGGTGGCGTGCTGGCGGTCCTACGCATCAGCGACGGGCCACGGCGCGTCGCGGCGCTGATCGCGCGGCCAGCTGGTCGCCCGGAACTGCTGTGGAGCGGGCGGACGGATCTCCACGGCGATCCGGGGGAGCGGTCCGCTGGGTGGATCGAAGTCGCGGACCGCACCGGAGACGGGATCGCGGACATCGTCGTCGGCACGATCGCGGAGGCGGCGCGCATCTGCGGCGCAGAGCGCACGATCCTCGGCGCGCGGGCGTTCGATCCACGCACGCAGACGCTTCGTCCGGTGACGATCGCGCGGTTCTCGGGGAACAGCGCCGCGGAGGAGATCGTCGCCACCATCGACTCACCGGGGCCCGAAGGGGCGCCGATCCTCGGACTCCTGCGCGTCGGCGGCGCGTCGAGCCACGAAGGACACGGGGACGATCCGAGCGCGCTCGCCGCCCCGCGCGTGCTCGAGCGCCCGGGCGCGGGCTATTGGGCAGAGGGACGCGGCGGGTCGGGGCGCGGGGAGTTCGTGAGCGCCCGCCTCGAGCGTGCGGGGCTTGCGGTGCGCGCGCTGGCGATCACGCCCTCCCCCGAGGCGCCGATCGCCGCGCGGCTCGGACGCCCGCGAACGCTGTGGGTCGTCGGGGACGGGGGGGCGCGGTTCCACGTCACGCTCCCCGAGGACGCTGCGCTGCACCCGGGTCGGCGCTATTGGATCGTGCCGCGCGAGCCCCTGACGTGGGGATGTCTGTCGGTGGTGCTCGATGACGCGCACCTCCCCGCGGGGACGACGGACGCGGAGACCCGCACAGCGCTGGCCGGCCTCGAGGCGTACACCGACCTCGACTTTCCGGGAGGGCTCGAGCGCCTCGTGCGCGTGCTCGTGGGGGATGGTCCGGACGCCGGGCAGGCGGCGGATGCGCTCGCGCGCGTGGGGGCCGCGTCCGTCGCGCCGACCGTCGAAGCCTGGCCGAGGATGAGCCCTGCGGGACGGAAGCGCGCGGTCCGCGTGTTGGCGACGTCCGCCCGCGCGGCGACGCGTGACGCCGGTCCGCTGCCCGCGCGCGACGCTGCGGTCGCGGCGCTCGTCGTCGCGGCCGGCGACACCGACACCGAAGTGCGCGAGGCCGCGCTCGGAGCGCTCGCGCAGGCAGGCGATGCAGGCGTTTCGGGGTTGGCGCAGGTCACGGCCGCGGGCGGGGCCGGGCTCGACGTGGCGGCGCGCCGTCTGGCGGAGGGCGGCACCGTCGCGGTGGGCGCGATCCTCGCCGCCGTGGGCGCACCGGGCGGGACGGAGCGCCCCGCGCTGCGTGACGCGCTCGCGCGCGCGCTCCGCGTCGGAGGAGCCGCTGCGCGGGACGCCGTCGAAGGTTGGCTTGCCGCCGAGACGCGCCCTCCCGGCGTGCGCGCCGCCCTGGCGCTCGGCCTCGCGGCAGCCCCGGAGGGCGTACCCACGGCGATGCGACTCGCTGCGGCGTCGCCCGCTCCGGGCGCGCCGTTCCCGGAGCGCTACCGGCTCACGCTCGCGTCCGCGCGACTCCCCGCCGAGCCCGACACCGACGCGTGGCTCGACGCGACGGCGCGCGGCGCGGACGAGTGGATGCTGCGCGCGGCCGCGATCGGCGCGCTGCATGCGCGCGGATCGACGCGCCTCGCGCCGTTGGCGCGTGTCGCCCTCGCCGACGCCTACCCGCGCGTGCGCGTCGCCGCGGTGCGCGCGCTCGGCGCGTCACGCGTCGACGTCGAGGCCATCGCTCGCGTGGCACGCGATGACGCGTGGCCGCTCGTTCGCGCCGAGGCCGTTCGGCAGCTCGCGCAGCACCCGGAGGCGCGGCCCGCGATCCGCGCGGCCCTCTCGGACCCGCGGGAGAGCGTGCGCGCCGCGGCCGTCGGCGCGGTCACACAGGCCGGCGATCGGGGGGCCTGGCCGCTGGTGGCCGCCCGCCTGCAGGACGACGACGAGTGGCCGGTCGTGATCGAATCGGGCCTGGCCCTCGCGCGGGAGCGCTGCGCGCAGGACGCGCGGGAGGCCGTCATTGCGGTCCTCCGAAGGGGCCTCCGCGACGACGCGTGGGCGCCCGACGCGGAGCTCGCGGCGCTCGCTCTCGAGACGGCGGTCACGGTCGGCGGGGCACTCGGCGACGAAGCGCGGCAGATGGCCGAGCGCAGCGCGTCCTCGGAGGCCCTCCGCGCTGCGGCACGACGCCTCCGGGAACGCCCGACGCGCACCTGCGGCGAGACGCCCCCTGCGGCCCCGGGCGCTGCCGCGCCGTGAGCGCGCTCAGCGGCCGACGCGGTCCTGGCTGCGCGTCGTCGGCCCGGCGACGCCGCGGGAGCGCGGTGTCTCCGTGCCGGGCACGGCCATCGCCCGCAAGTGAGGATCGAGCGCGTCGCGCAGCGACTCGCTGACGAGGTTGAAGCTCGCGACCGACGCGAACAGCGCGAACCCCGGAAAGACGGCAAGCCACCAGGCATCTTTGTGCAGACGCGCCCCCGCGAGCAGCGCCCCCCACGTGACGACGCCCGCCGGTTCGGGCGCGCCGAGCATCGCGAGGGACGCATCGACGACGATCGCGGCGCCCATCGCGATCGGCGCCGCGACGACCGCCGGCGACACCGCGTCGGGGAGCACGTGTCGCCAGAGGACCTGTCGGGGCGTGAGCCCGAGCGCGTGCGCGGCGAGCGCGAAGTCGCTGTTGCGGGCGCGCAACACCTCAGCCCGCGTCATCCGCGCGACGTCCGTCCAGCGCAACACACCGAAGACGACGGCGACGTCGAGGAGCCCGCTCTGCCCCGTGATGCCGCGGAGCGCGAGGACCGCGAGGATCGTGGGGACACTCAGCAAGACCTCGATGGTGCGCGTGAGGAAGGTGTCGAGTCGCCCTCCGTAGAAGCCGGAGACGGCCCCGAGGGCCACGCCCGCGCCCACGACGAGCGCCGCGGAGACCAACCCCACGGAGAGCCCTGCGCGCGTGCCGTGGACGAGACACGCGAGCACGTCGCGACCGCGGCCGTCGGTCCCAAGCCAATGCGCGAGAGACGGCGCCTCGAGCACGCGCAAGCTCGGCGCGGGGGAGGCGAGGACGTCCGCGAGCAGCGCAAGCACGAGCAGCACCCCGAGCCCGGCGATCCCGACGCGCGCGCGGCGCGTACGCCAGAGCACGCGCAGCGTGCCCGCGCGCTGCCGAATGCGGGCGCGAACGAAGCCCGCGATCTGGCTCGGCCGCTCCGAGAGCCTCATCGCCGCCCTCCCCCGGCGCGGCGGGTGCGAGGATCGACGAGCGCGACGAACAGGTCGCCGAAGAGGAGCCCGATCACCCCCACGATCGCGGCGGCCGCCGTCACCGCGACGAGCCAGGCGACATCGCGCGCCGCCACTGCCGCGACGGTCTCGCGGCCGAGCCCGGGGATCGCGAAGAGCTCCTCGACGAGCACCGAGGTGCCGACGAGCAGAGGCACCTCGAGCCCCGCCAGTGTGACCACGGGCGGGAGTGCGTTGCGCAGCACGTGCTCCCGCAGCACGCGGTGCTCCGGCACGCCCTTCGCGCGGGCGGTCCGCACGTAGTCGCTGCGGATGACGTTGAGCACCGCGCTGCGCTGGTGGCGGCTCAGCACGATCAGCGACGGATACGCGAGCGACAACACGGGCATGGCGAGGTGCCACGCGAGGTCGACGAGACGGGTCGGCAGCGACGCCGACGCGAGCGCGGGGTCGAAGAGCCCCCCCGCCGGGAAGAGCGCGAGGCCGGGGGCACCGCACACCGCGCGCAGCAGGAGCGTGCCGACCCACACGACCGGCAGTGAGTACAGGACGAAGCCGAGCGCCCCGACGAGCCGATCCGCGAAGCCGTCGCGGCGCACGGCGGTGAGCGTCCCGAGCGGTACGGCAAGCACGAAGGCGAGCGCGGCAGCGAGCGTCGCGAGCGCGACCGTGACGGCGCCGCGGGACACGAGTTTGCCGGCGACCGCCTCCCCGTCGACGGCCGACGTGCCGAGGCGCAGCGTCAGCAGGCGGGCGATCCACTTGCCGTAGCGGGTCTCGGTCACCGCGGAGAGGGAACGCTCGATGGGCCCGAAGACCACGAAATCCGGGCGATGCACGAACCACCACTCGCGCCAGGCCTCCGGCGCGCGCGCGTCGAGCACGCCGAGCCGCGCGGGCGGCGCGTCCGGGCTCAGGTCCGTGAGCACCGTCAGAACCCGCTGCCGCGCGTCGGCGCCATCTTCCTCGTCGAGCGCAGCGACGAGCTCCGGCAACGCGTACGTGCCGAGCACGCGGAGTTGCTCTGCGGCGTGCCGGCTGCGCCCGGCGCGGAGCCGCCGAACGAGGCGTCGCACGTGGCTCGGTCGGAAGTCGAGCCGTCGCGACTCGTAGAGTTCCACCCAGAACTCGAGATCGTCCCCCGCGCCGACCAGCTCGGCCTCCGTCGCCAGTCTGCCCGCCGACGGGCCGAGCTGCTTGAGGGCCCAGCGCTGTGCGGGCGCGGGAAGCGCCGCGAGCCGCGGGGCGAGCAGCGGGACGAGGACCGCGCCGCGCACACCGAGGTCCGGAGCCGGCAGCCCGCGCGCGGTCGCCCCCAGCGCCGCGTCGACGTCACGCGCGAGGTCGCGCGGGTCCGCGCTGACGAAGGTGGGCAAGTCGAGGAAGAGCGAGCGTGACGCCTCCGACGCGAGCCCGCCCCCGGGAGGCGGCGCGAGGACGAGCAGCGCGAAACTCACGAGCGTCACGCCCACGAGCGTGGGCACGACGACGAGCAGCCGGCGCAGGATCAGGCGCAGCATCCGCGCTCCCGCCCGGGGCGTCGCGACACTGCGGGGCGCGGCTCAGCGACGCGGCGCGGGCTCGGTGACGGGCGCGGGCTCGAGCGTCTCGTGCCCCGCGTAGTCGAGCACGCCGTCCGCCTGCGAAAACCCCGTCCCCGACTGGCGCGTGAAACGTCCGCGCACCTTGATCTTGGCGCCGACGCCGAAATCGCCCGGGATCGGCGGGCGATCGTCGCCCTCCTCGCGGGTCAGCGGTCGACCGCGCCGGAAGGCTTCGACGGCCTCGTCGAGCTGCGTCTGGTTCTCGGCGTACTGCACGAGCGTCAGGCGCTTGGTTGCGTCGGCCTCGTCCTTCGCGTCGGCGAGGAAGAGGTGCGGGACGCGGGCCGGCGGGCAGATGCGGTCCGCGGGGCACTCGGGCGGCGTGTACATCGCGACGACGTAGCCGGTGATCGACACTTCGGTGTCCATCGTTTGGTGGATGCGCCGACGCACGCCGTAGACCGAGTAGGTCTGGTCGGGGTACTGGACGGGATGCGGCGGGGGCGGCAGCGTCGGGACGGCGGGCAGGTTCGGGTTCACGTCCGGCAGCCGCTCGACCGTGATGTCGGCGGCGGGCTTCGCCTCCGAGCAGCCCATCATCGCGCCTCCGAGCGTCGCCCCGGTGAGAGCGAGCAGGAGCCCCGCGACCGCGTGTGTCCAGAGATGCCGAGAGCCTCGATCCATGTCTCTCCCCGTACGTGAGACCGGCCCGTCCGGGCGCGGCGGCGAGACCCTACCACGCGCGCGAAAGCGACCACAACCGTCGCGTCACGCCCGGGCGCACGAAGGAGCGCTGCGCGTCACTCCGTCGGGCGTGCGTCGTCGTCGGGCGCGGGGCCGAGCGTGTCGGGCTCCACCGGCAGCGGGGGCGGCGCCTCGCCGAGCAGCGGCGCGACGAGCGCCGCGTCGGCGCGGAACGTCGCGGCCAGCCCCTCGCGCGCGATCTCGACGCCCGCGGATGCGTCCCCCGGCATCGCGGCCCCGACGAGCAGCACGATGCGCGCCGGCTCGCCGCCACGGCGCTCGACCTCGAGACGCGCACGCGGGGAGGCGACCCCAGGCACGCCGTATCGAATCGGCTCGGCGCGGAGCGCAGCGAGCGCGTCGAGCACCGGACGCACGAACGCGTCGACCTCGGCGGCGTCGAGCGCGCGCGCGCCCTCCCGCCAGACGTTCCCCTCGCGGCGCAGCGCACGGCGCGTGGTGCCGCGCGTGATCGTGAGCGCGGCGACGTCATCGACCGGCACCGCGAGCAGATCGTGCGCGGCGAGCGGCGCGGCGATCTCGCGCAGGGCGGCCTCGGGCGCGACGAAGACCGTGCCGTCGTCGAAGCGCGCGTAGGCGCCACCGGGCGTCTCATTCCCGATACGGAGCGTGTGCGGCGCACCTCCGGTGCCGAGCGCGAGCGTCACCACCACGCGTGGCACCTCGAGGCCCGTCCCCGCCTGGACCTGCTCCGACACCCAGCGGTCGGCGCGCAGCGTCGCGAGCGCGCGGAGCAAACCGAGGACCCGTGCGCGCTCGGCAGGCACTGGGAGTGGCGCGGTGACCTGCCAGGTTTGTCCGTCGCGGGCGACGCGCTCCTCGCCGGTCCCCCGCGCCAGGGTCAGCGCCGTCACCGCGGCGTCGTCGAACGCCACCGCGCGGAGCGGGCGCAAGCGGAGCGGCGACACCTCGAACCAGCCCGTCGCCGAGGCGTCGACGCGGAGCGCCACCGGCTCGGCGCCCCGGCGAAGCCATACGCCCGTCCCGTCGACGGCGCCGAGCGCGAGCGTCTCCGCCTCGAGGTCGGACCCGAGCGCGACGACCAGCGTCGCACGCGGGCGGTCGAGCCCGTGCGCGCGCAGCCGCGCCGGATCGTCGTGCCCCCCCGCGTCGACGAGCGTGTCGAACGCGCTCGGTGCGAGCCCGCGGAGGGCCGCGAGCCAGCGCGCGACGGAGTCCGCGTCGACGGTCGCCCCAGCGCCCGCGTCGGCGTCCGCGCCGCCACCGCCATCCGTGCGACGCCAACCGCCCTCGGTCCGCGCGACCGAGAGCCGGGCTTCTGGGCCCGATCCGTTGCCGCGCGCGGTCAGCGTGACCGACTCGACGACCTCGTCCTCGCCCGCCAGCACGCGCCGTTCGCGCAGTTCCTCCGCGCCGCGCGCGAGGGCCTGCGTCGCCGCCTCGCGCACGCACACGACTGGACCGACGTCGCCCGCGAGCGCGTGGACCTCGTCCGTGTGACCCGCGCACGCGGTCCCGATGCGCAGCCGGAACCCGGAGCGTACGCCGCCGTCCGCACCCGCCGGGGGCGGCGCCTCGGCGACGACCTCGAGAACGGGCGACGCGAGCCCGTAGCGGGCGAGATCGGTCGGGCGCTCGTCGACGAAGCGCTCCGCGCGCAGGTCGTCCACGGCCGCGAGAAGCTCGTCGAGCGCGCTCCGCGAGGCAAAGCCGAGCACGGGTGCGCGCAAGGACCACCGCGCCCCGTCGCGTTCGAGCCGCGTCTCGCCGGCGCTCGCAGCGGGCCCGGCGACGCGCAGCGTCAGGCGGTCGGCGACACGCGGCGACGTCTCGCCGACGAACAGCGCCTTGTCGCGGAAGTGCGCTGCGTCGTGGTCGAGCGCCTCGAAGACGTCCTTGCCGACCACCCACGCGACGCCCGCGTCACCGAGTTGCGCGTACACGCCCTCGCTGCGCGCGTCCTCGCCGCCGAACACGAGCGGCGTCCGCTCGTTGGCGACCGTGAGCCACGCGCGAAGCCGGGGCCGGTCGAGGCCCATCCGCGCGCGGTCGGCCGCCGTGATGCCGCGGAACTCGCGGCGGTCGTCCATCCACTCGAGCGCGCCGAGCAGCGCGCTCACGGCATCGTCGTCCGCCGCGGCCGAGACGGGGGCATGCAGGCGCCAGACCCCGAGCTCGCCCTCCTCGCCGTCCGCGCGCTCCCGAACGAGCGTGATCGCGGCGCCGCCGCGCTGGATCTCGACCTTCTCGCAGCGGGCCCGCACGAAGCGCTCGAGCAGCCGCCCGCGGCGCTCCTCGAGCTCGCCCGTGCTCAGCGTCTGCCGCTCGTAGAACCAGATGAACGCGCCCGCGAGCGCGCAGAGCGCGCCGAGCAGGAGCGTCGTGCGGTAGCGGCGGAGGACGAGCTTGAGGGCGGTCATGCGCGGGCCCCTCACTGCCTGCGGGTCCACCAGACGGCCACGCCGAGCAGCAGCACCGCCATGGGCATCAGGAAGAGCACGCGGAACGCGAGCGCGCTCAGGTCCTCCTCCGCCATCACGACGGCCCGCGCCTGCACGCGCTTCGGCGCGATCGCGATCAGGGCTTCGCGCTGCGTGAGCCAGCCCGTCCACGCGCTCGTGAGGTCGAAGTTCGCGACCTCGGGCCGGTCGACGAAGGCGGGCTCGAGCCACGAGCTCGTCCCGACGACGATGACGCGTCCCCCGGTACGGGACTCCGGCGCAGCGGGTGCTGGCTCGTCGTCCGGGCCCGTTCGGCGGGCGCGCGTGTCGACCGCGACGGCGAGCGAGAGCGGACCGGCGAGATCGGCGCCGTTCTTCGCGGGGGGCACCTCGCCGCCGAGCTCGCCGAGGCTCGTCTCGCCATAGCCCTCGGCGCTCGTCTCGAGCAACTTCACCGCGCGGCTCCCGACGTCGAGCGGGCGCACGCTCCGCGCGAGGCGGAGCGCGGTCGTCGGCCGCAGGCGCCTGAGCACGCTGGTCGTCGGGTGATCGCCGTAGGCGTTCACGAAGAAGAGATCGCCCGCGCCCGCGGCGAGGAGCGTGCGGTCGCGCTCGATGACGATGTCGTCGTCGAGCGCCACGCCGAGGTCGCGCAGCATCGGCTCGAGCCCCGTCGCGCGGAAGGCGTCGCGCTCGACGAGCGGATCGAGCGTGACGAGCAGGTTCCCGCCGGCGCGCACGTAGGCCGCGAGCGCCGCGGCCTCCGCGGCTTGAAAGCCCGTCTGCGGGCCGATCACGAAGACGGCGTCGCAACCCCGCGCGATCGTGGACTGCCCGAGCGTCGCGTAGGACTCGAGCACCACGTTCGACCGCTCGAGTTCGTGCTGGAGCGAGGCGAGCGAGCGCTCGCCGGGCCCCTCGGCAGCCCACTCGCCGTGACCCGTCGTCACGCAGACTTTCGTGTCGCGGCCCGTGGTGACCTGCAGGATGGCGCCCGTGAGGGCCTGCTCGCTCTTCACCTGCGTCGCGACGTCGGCGCCGTCGTCCTCGTCGCCGAGGCCCGAGAGGTCGAGCTCGACGAGGTCTTCACGCGTGATCTTCCAGTGTTTTTCGCCGGCCGCGACGACGATGTCGACGTCCGACGAGAGCTCGCCCGTCTCGACGTTCTGCAGGCCGCCGACGCCAAAACGCTGGGCGAGCACCTGGAACTCCGTGCGCTGCGTCTCGGGGTCGACGTAGTGCACCGTGAGGTGTTGCGTGAGCGCGCCGTAGCGCTCGAGCAGCTCGTCGAGGTCCGCACGCGCGGGCTCTCCGCGCGACATGAAGACGTAGACGTCGAGGTCTGCGCGGAGGCCGCGCAGCACGACGCGGGAGCGCTCCGAGAGCGTGTAGACGCCCTGGCTCGTCCAGTCGAAGCGCTCGTAGTGGCGGAACGCGAGGTAGTTCGCGAAGCCCGCGAGCAGCAGCACGAGGACCGAGACCACCACGGCGTTCACCGTGGCGCCCGCACGCGCGCCCCCGGTCTCGGGCCCGCCCGACGACGAGGGCTTGCCGCCCTCCGGCTTCTCCGGTGCCGCAGCCCTGGTGTCCGGCTCGCGCGCGGCGCTCACTGGGCACCCCGGCGCGAGGCGACCGCCCGCACGGCGAAGAAGAGCGCGATGGCCGCGATGCTCACGTCGAACACGAGGAAGCGCGTGTCCACGAGGCCCTTCGAGAAGGCCTCCATGTGCCCCCAGATGGACGCATACGAGAAGAGGTCTTTGTACTCGGAGTCCTGGAACACGAACTCGAGGACACCGAGCATGAAGAGGCCGCCGAGCGTCAGGAAGGTGAGGACCGCCGCGACGATCTGGTTCCGCGAGAGCGAGCTCATCAGCACGCCGACGGCCATGTAGTAGACGCCGATGCCGAAGATGCCGAGGTAGCTCGCGCCGACGGCGCCCGGGTCGACGTCACCGTAGCGGCTCACGAGCCACACGTACATGAGCGTCGGCACCCACATCGCGAGCCAGAACACGAGCGCCGCGAGGTACTTGCCGGCGACGACCTCCGCGTCGCGCACCGGCGCCGTCAACAGGAGCTCGAGCGTCCCGGTCCGGCGCTCCTCGGCGACGAGCCGCATGGTCATGATCGGCACGAACACGAGGAGCGGGATGTAGAAGAGCGTCGTGCCCCCGAAGATGAGGCTGATGGGGTTCTGCGACGCGGACTGGGCGACGCCCTGCCCCGCGACGAAGCTCATCAGCACCCAGAAAACGCCGCCTGACCAGAGGAGCCACGCGGTGAGGACCACGTAGGCGATCGGCGACACGAAGAACGAGAAGATCTCGCGCCGCGCGATGATGAGGGACGCGCTCACGACGCGCCTCCCGGCCCCGCGGCCCCGCGGTCCTCGTCGGTGGCCCCTGCCGCCTCGGCGGGCGCGGGCGGTTCGGACTCTGGCGTTCCCTCGTCGGCGTCGTGCGTCGTGATCTGCGTGAAGACGTCCTCGAGCGAGATGGCCTCCGACCGCAGCTCGCGCAGCACGAGCCCCGCGGCCGCGACCGCGCGGAAGACCTCCTCGGCGATCTCGGGTCGCCCATCGGCCTCGATCCGGAGGCGGACGAGGCCGCCGTCGAGGTCGTGCGCGTCGGTGACGCGCCGCACGCCCGGGGTCCCCGCGAGCGCCGCCTCGAACGCGGCACGCTCGCCGCGCCCGACGAGCGAGAGCAGCAGCGCGGTGTTCCCGCCCATCGTGAGGCGGATGGTCGAGGTGTCGCCCTCGAGCTTGAGCTCGCCCTTGTGCAGGATGAGCACCCGCCCGCACGCCGCCTCGACCTCGGGGAGGATGTGCGTCGAGAGCAGCACGGTGTGTTCGCCCGCGAGGCTGCGCACGAGATCGCGCACTTGCCGGATCTGGTTGGGATCGAGGCCGGCGGTGGGCTCGTCGAGCACGAGCAGTGGCGGGTCCGCGACGAGCGCGTCCGCGAGGCCGACGCGCTGCTTGTAGCCCTTCGAGAGCTGCCCGATGATCCGCGTGCGCACGTCGGTCACGCGCGCCTTCTCGAGGGCCGCATCGACCTTCCGCTTCACGTCGCGGCGCGGCACGCCCTTCAGCCGCGCGCGGTACGCGAGGTATTCGTCGATGCGCATCTCCGGATAGAGCGGGACGGCCTCGGGCATGTAGCCGATCTGGCGACGGGCCTCGATCGGCCGCGCGAGGGCGTCCACGTCGCCGATGCGGATCGACCCGGCGCTCGGCTCGAGGAAGCCCGTGAGCATACGCAGCGTGGTGCTCTTGCCGGCGCCGTTGGGACCGAGGAAGCCGACGACCTCACCCTTCTTGACGGAGAAGGAGAGGTCGCGGACCGCGATCCGGTCGCCGTAGCGCTTGGTCAGTCGTTCTACGTGGATCACGGCGGCGGTCCTAGTCGAACGGGGTGCCCGTCGCAAGCGCGGCCGCGCGCGGGGTGCGGGTCGCGCTCGACGTCGCGGCGCGCGCCGTGACGCTTTTTTGACCGGGATCGCGCGTTCGGCGAAACACGGCCCATGGTCTTCTTCGTCGCCACGGTCATCGGGCTCCTGCTCGCAGACGACGTCTTCCGCCTCGCCAACCGCAAGCTGCGCTGATTCATTCCCCAGGCTCGGTGGGAGCGATACGGCGCACGCGGTTGAACGCAGCGCAGGTCGCGGGGCAACGGAGATCCGACGCGAACGGACCCTCCCCATGGTAGCCTCCTCCCCCAGCTCCGCCCTCGCGGTTCACCTCGCTTCCACGACGCTTCACGCGGCTCCCGCCGCGCTCGCGAGGCCCACGCCCACGATGGACGCGCCCGATCCACTCATCCGCAGCGCGCAGGGAGGCGACGAGGCAGCCTTTCACGCGCTCTTCGTGCGTCACCGGAGTGACGTCACGCGGACGGTGCAGCGCGTGATGGGGCCCTCGCCCGACGTCGACGACGTCGTGCAGGATGTCTTCATCCACGTCTTCCGCTCGCTCCCGACCTTCCGCGGCGACTCGAAGTTCACGACCTGGCTGTACCGCCTCGCCGTGAACGTCACGCGCATGCACTTGCGCCGTGGTCGTTCGCGTCCGCAGATTGCGGACGTCGAAGTGCCCGAGGCCCCGACGGCCGACGCGCCGAGCGACTCACCCGAGGCGCGCGCGGAGTGCTCCGAGCGGCTCGCGGTGCTGTACCGGTTGCTCGAGGGGATCGGCGAGAAGAAGCGCACGGTGCTCGTCCTCCACGACCTCGAGGGGCGCCCTGCGAAGGAGATCGGCGAGCTCGTCGGAGCGCCGGTCCTCACGGTGCGAACGCGGCTTTTCTACGCACGCAAAGAGCTCTACGCGGCGATCGCCGGCGAGCCCCGGCTGAAGGCGCTGCTCTCCGAGCTCGGCCCCGACGTCCACGGGCGCCCGGCGCTCGGCGCGGCCGTGCCCGACGGCCCGGCCCCTGCGGCGGCGGCGAAGCGTCCGCCGGGAGGCGAGCGATGAACCGCCATTCACCGAAGACGGCGGCGCTCCTCGCCTACGACGCGGACCTGCTCTCGCCGGCCGGCGCCGCGCGAATCGCACGGCACCTCGCCGGTTGCGAGGCTTGCCGCGCGGAGCTCGCCGCGATCCGCGCCTACGAGACGCTCCGCCGAGAGGCGTCCGCGCAGCGGTGGCGAGAGCCCGACTGGGCGGCGATGGAGGCGCGGCTCCGACGCGAGGCTCGCGAGGTCGCGGGCGCCGTCCGGCGTGAGCGCGCCGGCGCACGGCACGCGCTGTGGGGCGGGTTCGCAGCGGCCGCGGCGGTGCTCGCGCTCGTCACCGGCGGGGCGCTCTGGCCCGCGGAAGCGGCGCCGACGGAGCGCCCGGACGCCGCGGCGCTCGCGGCGGCACGCGAGGGTGCGCCGCGCGAGGCCCGGGTCATGCTCGTCGCCGGGCACGCGACGGCCGACGAGCGCCCGCTGACGCTCGACGCGACCGTACGCGAGGGCGCGCTGGTCGCCACGTTCCCACGGAGCACGGTGCACCTCCGGCTCGCAGACGGGACTGGGTTCCTCCTCGGCGACGAGACGCGCGTCACGCTCGCCCGCAGCCGCGAGCGAGCGACGCAACTCACGCTCGAGCAGGGGCGCGTGACGAGCCGCGTCGCTCCCCTCGATGCGGGAGCCCGCTACGAGGTGCGCGCCGGCGATTGGGTCTTCACCGTGCGGGGGACGCGCTTCGCCGTCGCGCATCTGGCGGGGGGTGTCGTGACGCTCAGCGTCGCCGACGGCACGGTCGACGTGCGCGACGCCGAGGGCACCGTCACGAGCGTCACGGGGCCCGGGCGTTGGAACTCGTCGCCCGACACCGTCGCCGTGCATCCCTCGGTGCTCGTCGCGCCGGTCGGCCTCGACGCGAAGGCGCGCGACTGGCCCGCGCTGCGTGTGCCCCGCCTCGAGGGCCTCCGCGGCCTCGAGATCGACGGGCTCGCGCTGCCCATCGCCGGCACGATCGCCATGCGCGCGTCACCCGGCACACACCGGGGTGTGTCGTTCGCGCTGTCCGGCGCACCGACGCGCTTCGAGTTCGAGGTGTCGCCCGAGGGCAGCTCGCTCGACCCGACCCTCGCCGGCGCGCCCGAGCCCGACGCAGCCCCCTCGCACGGCGTGCTCGCGCCGTCGGCGGTGCGCGCCGTCGTCGCCCGCGGGATGGACGGACTCCAGCGTTGCTACCGCACCGCCCTCCTGCGACGGCCGGACCTCACCGGCCAGATGACGCTGCGCGCCTGGGTCGCGCCGAGCGGCCGGGTCACGCGCGCGACCCTCTCGGCGACGACGCCGCTGCCGTGGCTCTCGACCTGCGTGGAGAACCAAGCGCGCCGCTGGAGCTTCCCGCCCCCCGGCGGTGTGGAGTCACTGGCCCTCGATGTCCCGCTCGATTTCGCGAGCGATTGAGGCGGTCTGAGGGGGCTTGCAGGATGCGGCACGCTTCGTCTAGCGTCAGCCGCCATGACCTTCTCTCTCCGCGCTCTCACCATGGTGCTCGCGTTCGCGTCCCTCACCGCCTGCGGCCCCGGCATCGTCGCCGCCGGCGGCACCAACACGGGCGGCAATGCCCCGATGGGCGCTGCCCCGAACGCGGGCGTGTTCATGATCAACAACCAGTCATCGACGGTCATCTGCTACGCGATGATCTCGGCCCACAGCGACCCGAACTGGGGCCCGGACCAGCTCGGCAGCAACGTGATCCAGCCGGGCTCGAACTACATGTGGACGGTCGGCACCGGCGTCTGGGACGTGAAGCTCGAGGACTGCAACCACAACGCGCTGTTCTCGAACACCGGCGGCATCGACATTTCCAGCGCCGGCACGGTCCTCACGGTCACGAATTGACGGTCACGAACTGACGGGCACGGGCTGCCCGTCACACCCTGACCCTCTCGACCTGCCCCTCGAGGACGGTGAGGCGCGAACGTGCGCGGCGCGCCGTGCCCGTCGCGGGGCGGTGCGGGGGTACACGTTTTCTGGCGGTGCCGTGCACGCGCTGCCTACCCTGTCGACGCATGCGACCGCCCACGACCCCGCGCGCTGGCTGGCTGAGCCGGTGGGTGCTCTGTGCGGCCGCGCTCGCGGGCGGTGCGGCGATGGCGCACGCGACGCGCACAATCCCGGGCCAGGCCCGCGTTCCGCAGCGGGTCGCGCAGGTCCGCGCAACGGCTCCTGCCGCGGCGGCGCTGCCTCGGGCGGCCCCCATCGAGGTCGTCGCCGCGTTTCCGCCCGACCCGCTCCACGAAGGCGGCCGCACCCGCGACGCCGCACGCGCCGGCGACCCGCTTGGCGAGCGTACGGCTGCGGGCCTCACCATCGGGGGCGCGACACCGCACCGCCTGATCCTCTTCACCTTCGACGACGGCCCCGAGCGCTCGACGACCCCGAAACTCCTCGACCGACTCGATGCGGCGGGCGCGCGCGCGGTGTTCTTCATGGCGGGGCATCGCATCCGCGGCGAGAACCGGCGACAGCGTGAGCAGCAGGAGATCGCTCGGGACGTCGTGCGCCGCGGGCACGTCGTCGCGAGCCACACCGTCGACCACCTCCCGTTGCCGACCCTCGGCTCGGAGTCGCTGCGCTTCCAGATCGAGGAAAATGAGCGGATCTTCGAGGAGGTCTTCGGCGCGAGGCCGTGGCTCTTCCGGCCTCCCTTCGGCATGCACGCGCGGCGCAACGACGAGTTCGTCGCCGGGCGCGGGTACACGATCGTGATGTGGAACCTGGGCACCGGAGACTTCCAGGTCCGCTCCGCCGCGGACGTGCTCGAGACCTGGCGCCGCGTGTTCGAACGGCGCGAGCGCGACGAGGGGGAGCGCGGCGGGATCATCCTGCTGCACGACACGCACGCGTGGAGCGTCGAGGCGTTCACGCTGATCCACGACGATCTGATGGCGCGGAACTGCGCGCTGCTCGCGGCGGGCGACGAGCTCTTCGACGTGGTCGACGACGTGTCACTGTTCTACGTTCCGCGGGGCAGCGCCGATGTCGGCGAGGTGGCACCGCCCGCGGTGCTGCCGCCCGAGGTGCTCGCGGAGAGGCAGGCGCGGCTCCGCGAGAGCGCGCGCACACGCTGCCGGAGCGACGCCGCGCGCTGATCGTGCCGCGCGTGGTGTCGGCGACCGGGCGGGCGGTGACAACGGCCCGACCATCTGCGACAACCGGCGCCATGGATCCCGCGCTCTCGGCCTGTGCCTCGTGCAGCTTCTCGAACCCGAAGATCTGGCGCGCCTGCGCCCGCTGCGGCGCGCCGCTCGGATCCGCAGGGACACGCCGCGCGACGTTCACCGGGAGCCTCGCGGTCGCGGCGCGCGAGCCGGACGAGGGCACGCCGGGCGACGCGACCGACGAGGAGGCCGCCGCGGACGCGGGGGTCGAACTCACAGGCGAGCAGGAGGCGCCGTTCATCGGGCAGGCCGAGGCCTCGGAGGCCATACGGACCAGCGTCGAGCGCGCGTTCACCGTCGGGATGCCGACGCTCGTGGCGCTCGAGGGCGGACGCGGCTCGGGCAAGACGCGTTTGCTCGTCTACGCGAGCGAGTTCGCGGCGCGCATCGAGCCCGAGGTGTTGGTGCTCTACGCCGCGTGTCGCGAGGGCGGCGACGGCGCGTACGCGCCCTTCTCGCGGCTCCTGCTCGAGCGCTTCCGCGTGACCCCCTCGACATTCCCCGCGGTCGTGCGCGGGCAGATGGCCATGATCGTCGGCGAGGTGATCGGCGCGAGCGACGCCATCCGTGTCGCGGAGACGACGCACCTGCTCGGGCACGTCGCCGGGGTGCCCTTCCCCGACAGCCCCTTCCTCACGCCGCTCAAGCGCCAGCCCGAGGAGTTGCGCCGCCGCGCGCGCCTCGCGGTCACGCGCTTCCTCGAGGGGGAGGCCCAGAAGCGCCCCGTCTTGCTGCTGCTCGACAACATGCACGAGGCCGCGGCGGAGGTGTGGGATCTGCTCGACGCGGTCCTCCACGCGGACGCGCACCTCGCGGTGGTGGTCGCGGGCGACGCGCCGGTGCTCGAGCGCGCGCGTGCGATCGAGGCCGCGGGCGGGACGACGGCGACGGCGATCGCGCCCTTCACCGAAGGTGACGTCGCGACCGTGCTGCTCACGCTGCTGCCGACGCTGAGCGCGGCGCCGGAGCCGCTCGTCGCGGCGATCACGCATCGATCACGGGGAAACCCGAGCGCGCTCCGCGAGCTGGTCCTCGCGCTCTCCGACGCGGGGCTGTTCCAACCCACGGAGGACGGGCTGGTGGTCGACCTCGCGCGGCTCGACGAGCCGGGCTCGCCGGTGACGGCCGAGGACGCGATTCGGGCGCGGCTCTCGCGTGTCGACGCCTCCGTGCGCGCGACGCTCGACCGCGCGGCGGTGGTGGGCGAGGTGTTCTGGTCCGGCGCGGTGCTCGCGCAGATGCGCGCGGAGCGGGAGGCCCCGGGCACCCTCGGCGATGTCGCGTCGCTCTGGCCCGAGGACGGAGACGAGCGCGCTCTCGACGCCGACATCGCGCGTCTCGAATACCTGGGCTTCATCGAACTCACACCGACGAGCGACCTGCCCGGGTCGCGCGAGTTCGTGTTCGTGCATGCCGGCACCCGCGCGCTCCTCTACGGCGAACTCCCCGAGGCGACGCGCGTCGCCCGGCACGCGGCGGTCGCGCGCTTTCTGACGCTGCGGGCGGAGGTGTCGCGCGAGGGCGTCGCCGCGATGATCGCGCCTCACCTCGAGCGCGCCGGGATGGGGGCGCGCGCAGGCCGCGCGTACCTCGAGTCGGCCATCTTCGAGCGGCAGAAGCTGCGCACCGCCGCGGCGCTCCGCTGCGTCGAGCGCGCGCTGCCGCTGCTCGACACGGAGGACGTCGCCAAGCGCGTCGAGGCGCTGCTCCAGCACGGCTCGCTGCTGACGACGCTCGGCCGCTACGACGACGCCAAGCGCTCCTTCTCGGAGATGCTGCGGCTCGCCTGGCAGATCGGCGCCCCGAACAAGGGCGGCGCCGCGCTCAACCGGCTCGCGCGCATCGAGCGGCAGCGCGGCGCGGACGCGAACGCCCGGGTGCTCCTCGAGCGCGCGCTCGGCCTGTTCCGCAGCGCCGGCGACGTCCGCGGCGTCGCGAGCACGCTCGACGATCTCGCGCAGGTGATGCGGCTGCTCGGCGAGTTGGTCCCCGCGCGCACGGCGGCCGCCGAGGCGCTCGAGATCCGCCGCGCGCACGCCGACGCGCGCGGTGAGGCGCTCTCGCTGACGACGTACGGGGCCATCGAGCTCGCCCTCGGCCAGCTCGAGGTCGCCGAAGGCTGTTTCCGGCAGGCCCTCGAGATTCGCAAACAGATCGGGGACCTCGAAGGCATCGTCCAGTCCCTCAACGCGCTCGGCATCCTCGCCTTCGAGCGCGGCCACGCAGAGGTTGCCCTCACGTGTTGGCGCGACGGGCTCTCGCAGGCGCGCGAGATCGGCGACGTGCGAACGCAGGTGTTCCTGCTGAACAACCTCGGCGAGGCCCTGCTCTCGGAGAAGCGCCTCGACGAGGCACTCGAGCCGCTGACGACCGCCCGCGAGCTCTGCGCCACACTCGAGGATCTGCGCGCCCGCGCCGCGATCGAGCGCAACCTCGGCGTGCTCCTGCTGCGTCGCAACGACGATGGCGCCGAGGCGCAGGTCACCCACGCACTCGCGCTCGCCGAGCAATACGGCAGCCGCGAGGCCATCGGCATGGCGTACCGCGCGCTCGGCGAGCTGCGCGCGAGCACGCTCTTCGACGCGTCGGGCCAGATCGATCGGCGCGCCGAAGAGGCGTTCCTCTCGTCCATCGACATCTTCCGCGAGATCGGCAGCGAGAAGGAGTCGGCCCGCTCGATGGCGGAGCTCGGCTTCCACCTCATCGAACGCGCGGACCTCGAGGGCGCCCGCGACCGGCTCGGAGAAGCCCGCGTGATCCTCCGGCGCATCGGGCTCACGGCGGACGCCGAACGCGTCGAGCGCACCCTCGCGGACCTCGGTTGAGCCCATGAACACCCCGACGCCCTACACGCCCCCGACTGCCGCGACCCGCGACGACGACGCGACCTCGCAGCGCCTCGTCGACGAGATCCGCGCGTCGATCATCGGCGACGACCGCGTCATCGACGGGCCCTACGGCCCGCGTCGCGTGACGTACGCGGACTACACGGCGTCCGGACGCTCGCTCTCGTTCATCGAGGACTTCATCCGCGGCGAGGTGATGCCGCTCTACGCGAACACGCACACCGAGACGAGCGGCACCGGCATGCAGACGAGCCGCTTCCGCGAGGAGGCGCGCGCGACGATCCGCGGCGCGGTCGGCGGCACCGACGAGGACTGCGTGATCTTCACGGGCTCGGGCGCGACGAGCGCGATCCACAAGCTCGTCGACGTCCTCAACCTGAGCCTCCCGGCGGACCTCGACGCCCGCTATGACCTGCGCGCGCAGATCCCGGCGGACGAGCGGCCGGTGGTGTTCATCGGCCCGTACGAGCACCACTCCAACGAGCTCCCGTGGCGCGAATCCATCGCCGACGTCGTGACCATCGACGAAGATGCCGACGGCATGATCGACCTCGCGCTCCTCGAGCGCGAACTGGTCGCGTACGCGCACCGCCCGCTCCGCATCGGCAGTTTCTCGGCGGCCTCGAACGTCACGGGCATCGGCTCCGACATCCGCGCGGTCACACGGCTCCTGCACGCGCACGGCGCGCTCGCCTTCTGGGACTACGCCGCGGCCGGACCGTACGTGAAGATCGAGGTGACCCCCCCGGGGGAGCCAGACCTCGCGCTCGACGCGGTGTTTCTCTCGCCGCACAAGTTCATCGGCGGCCCCGGCACGCCCGGCGTGCTCGTCGCCAAGCGTCGCCTCTTCGCCAACCGGGTGCCGACGATGCCCGGCGGCGGCACCGTGCACTACGTCGGACCACGCCACCACCGCTACCTCGAGGACCCCACGCACCGCGAGGAAGGCGGAACCCCCGCGATCCTCGAGTCGATCCGCGCGGGGCTCGTCTTCCAGCTGAAGGAGGCCGTGGGCCACGAGACCATCCGCGCCCGCGAGGAGTCGTTCATCCGGCGCGCGATCGCGTCGTGGCGCACGAACCCCAACCTCCGCATCCTCGGCAACCAGGACGCCTGGCGCCTGTCGATCCTCTCGTTCGTCGTGCGGCACGGCGACGGCGTGCTGCACCACAACTTCGTCGTCGCGCTGCTCAACGATCTCTTCGGGATCCAGGCGCGCGGCGGCTGCAGCTGCGCGGGCCCCTACGGGCATCGTCTCCTCGGGATCGATCTCACGACGTCGGAGAGCTTCGAGTGCGCGATCGTCGAGGGCTCGGAGGGGATCAAGCCCGGCTGGGTGCGCGTGAACTTCAACTACTTCATCAGCGAGGCGGTCTTCGAGTACCTCCTCGCCGCCGTGCACCTCGTCGCCAACGAAGGTTGGAAGCTGCTGCCGCACTACGTCTTCGACGTCGCGACGGGCACCTGGCGGCACGCGACGCGACGCAGCGTCCCCGCGCTCAGCCTCGGCGACGTGCACTACCGCGGCGGCCGCATGACCTACCGCGCCCGCCACGTGACCGAACCCGAGTGGGCGCTCGCGGGCTACCTCGAGGAGGCGCGCCGTGTGCTCGACGCCGCCGTGCGCGACTTCCAGGCCGCGCCGCCCGCCGTCCCGGTGCCGCCGCTCGCGCCGGACCTCGAGCGACTCCGCTGGTTTCCGCTCCCGGCCGAGGCCCTCGCGGAGCTGCAGGGCCGACCGGCGCCGAGCTCGCTGACGCCGATCCACCTCGGCTGACGCGGCGCGCGTGACGACGCACGGCGCGCGCGGAGGCGCGCCACGGGGCCCGCGCTACACGCGCACCGCGAGCACCCGGTATACCGGCAGCCCGTCGAGCGCGGCGCGCGCCTCGCGGTTGCTCCGGGCGCCGTAGGGATTCGCCGCGACGAGCCCCTGCGCGTCGCCTGCGAGCCGGAACGACGGCGTCTCACGGATCAGCGCGACGAGCTCGGCGGCGCGGTCCTCGACGTCGGTCTGGACGAACAGCTCGCCGGTACCGGGCGCGAGGAGCCGCGCGCACTCGGTCAACAGCGTGTCCTCGAGCACGCGGCGCTTGGCGTGGCGCTTCTTCCACCAAGGGTCCGGGAAGTGCACGAAGACGCGCGCGAGCGAGGCGTCAGGCCGGAGGCGCGGGAGCACCTCGCGGATGTCGGCACCGAACGCGCGCGCATTCCCGAGGCCGAGCCGGATGCGGCGCTGCTCCACGAGATACGCCCATTTGCTCTTGATCTCGACGCCAAGGACGCGCGACCCCGGGGCCGCGACCGCGCGCCCGAGGAGGAAGGCCCCGCGCCCGAAGCCGATCTCCAGCTCCAGCGGGCCGTCGCCCGGCAGCAGCGCGCCCAGGTCGATCTCCCCCTCGGGAAACGCGGGGGCCATGTCCTGGTAGCGGATCGGTGGAGGGGTTGTGCGCGCGGGCGGAGTGTCGGGCGACATCAGGCCGACGCGGATAGCACGCCGGGGGCGTGCCCCGCCACGGCCGCGACGCGCTGAAATTCTTGACCCTCGCGGCGCGCTCACGTATCCACGTCCGGGGCGCGCCCGCCCCACCAAGGAGGCCTCGAGTGCCGGTCACGATCCTGGTCGCCGACGACAGCGCGACCATGCGCAGCATCCTGGAGATGACCTTCGCCGGCGAGGACGCGCGCGTCGTCACGGTCGACGGCGGCGCAGCGGCCCTCGAGAAGGCGCTCGATCTACGCCCCGACGTGGTCATCGCGGACCTCTCCATGGAGATGGACGGCTACGAGGTCGCCCGCGCGATCAAGTCGGGGCTCGCGGGCACCGCGGTCGTCGTGATGGCGAGCCAGCACACGCCGTACGACGAGGCGAAGGGCCGCGAGGCCGGCGTCGACGACCACATCGTGAAGCCCTTCGACACGCAGGGCGTGATCGACCGCATTCACCGCCTCGCGGGCGCCCCGCGCAGCACGGCGGCGAGCACGGTCAGCGGCGTCGCGCCGCCGCACCCCTACCGCGACGCGTCGTCCGTCGGTCCGCGGCCGGTCGCGCCATCTGCGGCTGTGCCCCTCACGCAGGCCGCTCCCTTCACCCCGCCTTCGCCCCCCGGCGTCGTCGCGCCGCGCGCGGGCGTGCCGCGCACGACGGTCGCGTTCGGCTCGCCGCCGATCACGCCGCCGTCGACCCCGGCCGCGCCGCGCGTACCCGTGCCCGCGGCCATCGCGCAGCCCCCGGCAACCGAGACCGTCACGTCGGGCTCCGTCGCTGTGCCCGCGCCGGTGGCCCTCGTCGTCTCGGCGCCCGCTGCGCCGACTGCCGCTGCGCCGATGGTCGCAGCGCCGATGGACGCAGCGCCCCCGGCCACCGCAGCCCCCGCGCCGCAGGAGAGCCCCGCCTCGGCGGCCGTTGCGGCAGCGATGTCGGGCAAGCTGGCGGCGCTCGGGCTGACGGCGCAGCAGGCCGAGGCCGTGCTCGCGCTGTCGCGCGAGGTCGTCGAGCGCGTGGTCTGGGAGGTCGTCCCGGAGCTCGCGGAGACGATCATCCGCGAAGAGATCAAGCGGCTCACGGCCGCGGGCTGAAGCCCTCCGCAGCGCGCGCAGCGGGGCGCCGCGCGGTGTCGTTCGAGCGCGGGCGCATGCTACATCTGCGCCCCCCATGAGCACGACGGATACCTCGAACCAGCCTATTTCCGACGACACCTCCGGCGAGATGCCGAAGGCCTACGACCCGCGCGAGACCGAGCCGCGCTGGTACGACGTCTGGGAGCAGAGCGGCCTCTTCCGCGCGACGGGCAAGCCCGGCGACCCGCGCCCCACGTACGTCGTCGCGATCCCGCCGCCCAACGTCACGGGCTCGCTGCACATGGGCCACGCGTGCCGCGTGACCTTCGAGGACGTGCTCATCCGCCACAAGCGCATGTCCGGCTTCGACACGCTGTGGATCCCCGGCATCGATCACGCGGGCATCGCCACGCAGGTGGTCGTCGAGCGCCTGCTCAAGGCCGAGGGCAAGACGCGCCACGACCTCGGCCGCGCGCGCTTCCTCGAGCGCGTCTGGCAGTGGAAGCAGCAGTCGGGCGACCGCATCCTGCTGCAGCAGCGCAAGCTCGGCGCCTCGTGCGACTGGGAGCGCACGCGCTTCACGATGGACGAGGGCTACTCGCGCGCCGTCCGCGAGGTCTTCGTGCGCCTCTACGAAGAGGGGCTCATGTACCGCGCGACGCGC
This sequence comes from Polyangiales bacterium, assembly GCA_964202905.1. Lineage (GTDB taxonomy): Bacteria > Myxococcota_A > Polyangia > Polyangiales > JADJQN01 > CAIUAC01. The sequence goes on along the minus strand of CAXNJO010000004.1, from coordinate 100,027 downwards.
CTCGTGAACTGGGACGTCGAGACGCGCACGGTGCTCTCGGATCTCGAGGTCGAGACCGAGGAGAACGTGCAGGGCGAGCTCTTCGAGTTCGCGTACGAGGTCGAGGGCGGCGGCGAGGTCGTCGTCGCGACCACGCGCCCGGAGACGATGCTCGGCGACACCGCCGTCGCGATCCACCCGGACGATGCCCGCTACGCACACCTGCACGGCCGCTTCGTCACGCACCCGTTCGTCACCCGGCGCATCCCCATCATCTGCGATGGCGAGCTCGTTGACATGGCCTTCGGCACCGGGGTCGTGAAGGTCACGCCGGCCCACGATCCGCGCGACTTCGCGACGGGCAAGCGCCACGGGCTCGAGGAGCTCGGCGTGATCGGCCTCGACGGGAAGATGACCGACGTGTGCGGCGAGTTCACGGGCCTCGATCGCTTCGCGGCGCGCAAGCAGGTCAAGGCACGCCTCGACGAGGTCGGCCTCGCGCGGGGCAGCAAGCCGCACGTGATGACGCTGCCGCGCTCGCAGCGCTCGGGCACCGTCGTCGAGCCGATGATCTCGACGCAGTGGTTCGTGAAGATGGAGCCGCTCGCGGGCCCCGCGATCGAGGCCGTCGAGCAGGGCCGCGTGCAGATCCTGCCCGAGGAGTGGACGAAGACGTACTTCCACTGGATGCGGAACATCCAGGACTGGTGCGTCTCGCGGCAGCTCTGGTGGGGCCACGACATCCCGGCCTGGTACTGCGACGCATGCCAGCACGTGAACGTCGCGCGCGAGGCGCCCACGGCGTGCGCGAAGTGCGGCGGCACCGCGCTGACGCAGGACCCGGACGTGCTCGACACGTGGTTCTCGAGCGCGCTCTGGCCGTTCGCGACGCTCGGCTGGCCCGAGCAGACACCCGATCTCGCCCGCTACTACCCGACGTCGGACCTCGAGACGGGCTTCGACATCCTCTTCTTCTGGGTCGCGCGGATGATCGTGATGGGCCTGAAGGTGATGGGGGACGTGCCCTTCCGTCGCGTGCTGCTCGCGGGGCTCGTCACCGACGAGCGCGGCGAAAAGATGTCGAAGGTGAAGGGCAACGTCGTCGACCCGATCGACGTACTCGGCGGCGCGACGCTCGACGCGCTCCTCGAGAAGGCCGCCGCGGGCGGCGCGAAGCCCGCCGGGCTCGACTATCTGCGGAAGACGTATCCCGAGGGCTTCGCGGCCTACGGCGCCGACGCGCTCCGCATGACGCTGCTCAGCTACGCGCCCGCCCAGCGCAAGATCGCGCTCTCGATCAAGCGCATCGAGGGCTACCGCAACTTCGCGAACAAGCTCTGGAACGCGACGCGCTACGCGCTCGGCCGCCTCGCGGGGAGCGGCGCCGTCGCGACCGGGACGCGCCCCGCGGCGACCGCGCTGCCGAACCGCTGGGTGCTCTCGCGCCTCGACGCAGCCCTCGCGGCGGCCGAACAGGGGCTCGCCGACTACCGCTTCGACGACGCCTCCGGCGCGCTCTACCACTTCGTCTGGGACGAGCTCTGCGACTGGTATCTCGAGCTGAGCAAGCCGCTGCTGCAGTCGGACGACGCGGCCCTCGTCGCGGAGACGCGCGCGGTGCTCGTGCACGTGCTCGAGAGCTCGGTGCGCGCGCTGCACCCGATGATGCCCTTCGTCACCGAAGAGCTCTGGGCGCGCCTGCCGAAGGCGCCCGGGCACGCCGCGGCGTGCATCGTCGCGCCCTACCCCGTCGCGGGGCGCGAGGGCCTGCGCGACGAGGCCGCCGAAGAGGCGCTCACGGCGCTGCAGCAGGTCATCGTCGCGGTGCGTCAGGTGCGCGCGGAGAACGACGTCTCGCCCGCGCGCCGCGTCGCGCTGACGCTCGAGCCGCCCGACGCCGCGGTGCACGCCACGTGGGCCGCCGGGCTCGGCGCGCTCGCCGGTGCGGTGACGAACGGTGATCTCACCGTCACCCCGCCGGGCGCGCCGCGCGACGCGGCCGTCGACACCGCCGTCGCGGTCGCCGCCGGCTGCCGCGTGCTCGTGCACGGCGTCGTCGATCTCGCGAAGGAGCGCGCGCGCCTCGACCGCGAGATCGGCAAGCTCGACAAGGAGCTCGCCGCCATCGCGAAGAAGCTCGACAACGAGGGCTTCGTCGCGCGCGCCCCCGCCGACGTCGTCGCGAAGGAGCGGGCACGCCGGGCGGAGCTCTCGGAGCAGCGCGAGCAGCTCGTGCGCTCGCAGCAGCGGCTCGGCTGAACCGCCATTCACTCGACTCGGGCGCGCGCACCGTGATGGCCGCGCGTCCTTGATTTTCAGGATGATTCGCGCACGGCAGCCCTCAGAGCAGGCCGAGCTGCCCCGGCGCGACGCGACCGCCGCTCACCCTCGCGCCCTCGCGCTCGAGCAGCCAGATCTTGCGCCCAAGCCCCGCGCGGAAGCCGCCGAGCTCGAGCCCGTGCGCGACGACGCGGTGGCACGGCACGAGGATGGCGACGGGGTTCGCACCCGCCGCGAGGCCCACGGCGCGCATGCCCCGCGGCGAGCCCACGTCCTGCGCGATCGACGCGTAGGTGCGGACCGTCCCGCGCGGGATCGTGCGGAGCGCGCGCCACACCGCGCGCTGAAACGGCGTGCCGACGAGGTCGACCGCGAGCTCGCGCGCCGGATCGACGGGCGCCCCGACGACGTACGCCTCGAGCACCGCGCGAAGCTGCGCAGGCAGCGCGTCGGCCGCGCCGGCCGCGTCCGCATCGTCGACGAGATCGAGCGTCGTCACGCCGCGCGCGCTCCACGCGACGACGATCGTGCCGAGCCCCGCGACGCGGAGCGCACTGCGACCGAGGACGCGCGGCGCGTCGAGGGGCGCGTCGTCGGTGCTATCGTCGCGTCGCATGGTTCGCCTCGCGCGGTGGGGGTCCGGGATGCTCGCGGCGGGGCTGCTCATGGCAGGCCTCGCGGGGTGCGCCCCGAGCCTGCGCATGGTGCACCGGAGCCGCGCGTATTTCGAGCGTTGCTACGCCGCCGACTTCGACGCGCGCGTCGTCCCCGCGGAGCGCCGCGCCTGCTGGGACGCGTGGCTCGCGCATTACACGCAAGGTCAGCCCCCCGAACGCGTGCAGTACGCCCGCGCCCGCCTGCGTGCGGACGGCGCGCCCGCCGAGCCGCTCTTCGCCACAGACGCGCCCACCTCCGACGCAGAAGGCTCGCCCGAGGCATCGACGACCGATACCGCGACGCCCGCCGCACCGCGCGACGAAGGCGCGACGGGCTGTGCCGCCGTGTGCGGCCCGCGCTTCGCCTCGTGCGCCGCGCGCTGCGACGACGCCGACCCGCCCCCCTGCCGCGCCGCCTGCGACGCTGAGCATCGCGCGTGCAGGAACGCGTGTCCGTGAAGCCCCGCGCTCCCCGAAACCACGCTTCGTCGCGCCGCGGTGTCGCAGCCGCGCCTGAGGTACACGCACAGCCCACTTCCCGTTCGCGCGATGCGCGCATCGCTGAATACGAAGCCGCGTACGCGCGCGTCCCCGAGTCGGAGTCCGAGCTCGTGGAGGCGCGTGCGCTCGCGCTCGCCTCTCTCGCGCTCGACGACGTCGGCTGACGCGGCCAGGCGCGCCGTTGCGTCGCTGCGGTGCGCCGTGACATCGTCCGCGCGCCGTGCTTGACGTCGCCGCGTGGTCGCTGCTCTGCGCCTCCTTCGCGGCGCTGATCTTCTTCGCGGTCGGCGTGTGGGCGACGCTGCGGCACACCGCGCGCTCGCCGCGCGCGTGGGACGGCCCCTGGCCCGCCCTCTCGCTGCTCAAGCCGATCAAGGGCGACGAAGAAGACCTGCGCGCGAACCTGCGCTCGTTCTTCGCGCAGGACTATCCGGGCGAACTCGAGATCGTCTTCGCGACGGCGGACGCCGACGACCCCGGCCTCGCCGCCGCCCAAGAGCTCGCGCAGCAGTACCCCGAGCGGCGTGTGCGCTTCGTGCTTTCCGACCCGAACTACGGTCTGAACCCGAAGCTTTCGAACCTCGCCGCCGCGCTCGACGCCTCCGCGCACGACCTCGTCCTGCAGTCCGACGCGAACGTGCGCGTGCGCCCCGACTACCTGCGGCGCATCGTCGGCGAGCTGCTCGCGGAGGACGGCGCGCTGCTCTCCTCGATGGTCGTCGGCGCGGGCGAAGAGAGCGTCGGCGCCGCCCTCGAGAACCTCCAGCTCTCCGCGTGGATCGCCCCCGCGACGTGCTTCGCGCTCCACGTCGCGGGCGTCACGTGCGTCATCGGCAAGTCGATGCTGCTCCGCAAGAGCGAGCTCGCGACGGTGGGCGGGCTCGCCGCCTTCAAGGATCACCTCACCGAGGACTACCTGATCGGCCAGGCGTATGCGCAGGCCGGGCGCCGCGTGATCCTCTCGACGACGACCGTCGAGAACGTGAACGTGCGCGCGTCGGTCGACCGCTTCCTCTCGCGGCACGCGCGCTGGCTCCAGATGCGCGCCGTCATCCACGTCCCCGCGTTCTGCGGGGATCTGTTCGGCAATCCCGTCGCTGTGGGGCTCGTCGGTGTCGCGCTCGCGGGCTTCCGGCCGCTACCCCTCGCCGTCTTCGCGGGGATCGTGGCCATGAAGGTCGCGCTCGACATCTTCCTGATGCGGCGGACGCGCGGCCACGGCATGCACGCGCGGCACCTCGCGCTCGCGCCGCTGAAGGATCTGATGATGGCCGCGGTTTGGCCGTACGCCGCCGTCGCGCGCACCGTCGAGTGGCGCGGCGTGCGCTTGCGTGTCGGCAAGATGAGCCGCCTCTCGCCGCTACCCGCCCGCGGCGCGGCGCGCCCCGCGCCCTCGACGCAGCCCGAGCGCTGACAGCACCGCCTCGCGCCCGCGCGCGGAAAACCGGCCGTGCCCCGGGCGCGTGTTTGCTATACGTCGCCGCGATGTCCGACCCGCGCCCGACCGACGCCGTCACCGCCGCCCTCGCCCACCTCGAGTCCCACTGGGACGTCTACCTCGAGCAGCTCAAGGCGCTCATCCGCATCCCGGGCGTGAGCGCGGAGCCGCCGCCGAGCGAGCCCGTCCGCCGGAGCGCCGAGGCCCTGCGCGACCTCGTCGAGGCCGCGGGCTTCCAGCACTGCGAGGTGATCGACTTCCCCGGCGGGCACCCGTACGTCTACGCCGACTGGCTCCACGCCGAGGGCGCGCCGACGGTGCTGCTCTACGGGCACCACGACGTGATGCCGCCCGGCCGCCCGGAGAAGTGGGTGACGCCGGCCTTCGAGCCCACCATCCGCGAAGATGGTCGTCTCTACGGGCGCGGCGCCGTCGACGACAAGGCCGGCGTGATGGTGCACGTCGCGGCCGTCGCCTCGTATCTGAAGAGCGCGGGCCGCCTCCCGGTCAACGTGAAGCTCATCGTCGAGGGCGAAGAGGAGGCGGGCTCGCAGAGCCTCGACGCCTTCCTCGCGCAGTACGCCGAGAAGCTGCAGGGCGACGTCATCGTCCTCACCGACACGGCGAACCACGAGGCCGGGCTGCCCTCGCTGACCGTCTCGCTGCGCGGGCTCGTGGGCGTGCAGGTCGAAGCGCGCGGCCTCGATCACCCCATCCACAGCGGCATGCACGGCGGCCCCGCGCCCGACGCGGTGATGGCCCTCTGCCGCGCCATCGCGGAGCTCACGGACGAACACGGCCGGCCCGCGCCTTTCCTCCGCGAGGGCGTGCGCCCGCTCGCCGACGCCGAGCGCGCCGCGCTCGCGGCCCTGCCGTACGACGAGGCGACCTTTCGCGACGAGGTCGGCATCGTGCCGGGCGCGACGCTCACGGGCGACCCGGAGATGCCCGTCTTCGGCCGCATCTGGCACCAGCCCAACGTCACCGTGATCGCGCTCGAGGCGCGCGCCGTCGCGGGCTCGACGAACCAGCTGATCGAGAGCGCGCGCTGCCGCATCAGCGTCCGCATCGTGGCCGACCAGGACCCGCGCGCGGTGCAGGACGCGCTCGTGAAGCACTTCGAGACGCGCGTGCCGTGGGGGCTCTCCGTCACCGTGACGCGCGAGAGCGCCGCGAAGTGGTGGGTGACCGAGCCCACGCACGCCGCGTTCGCGCACGCGCGCACCGCCCTCGCGAAGGGCTACGAGCGCGATGCCGTGCACATCGGCTGCGGCGGCTCCATCCCCTTCGTCGAGCCCTTCGCGCGGCACCTCGGCGGCGCCCCCGCGCTGCTCATGGGCGTCGAGGACCCCATCTGCAACGCGCACGGCGAGAACGAGTCGCTCAACCTCGACGACTGGCGCAAGGGCACGCGCGCGGCGGTGCACCTCTACGACGAATTGTCTCGGATGAACCGCTGACCGCGATCAGTGCGCGGCGCCCCAGTTCGGGCCGCAGCCGACGTCGACCAGCAGCGGCACCTCGAGGGCGATGGCGCCCTCCATCGCGGTGCGCACGAGCTTCGTCATCGGCTCTTGCTCGTCGCGCGGGACCTCGAAGATGAGTTCGTCGTGCACGGTGAGCAGCATCCGGCTCTCGACGCGCGCCTCGCGCATGCGCTCGCAGATCGTGACCATCGCGCGCTTGAGGATGTCGGCGCTCGTGCCCTGGATGGGCGTGTTGCGCGCGACGCGCTCGGCCGCGAAGCGCACGGTGCGGTTCGAGCTGGCGAGGTCCGGCACGAGGCGGCGCCGCCCGAGCAGCGTGCGCACCTCGCCCGTCTCGCGTGCCTCGCGCACCACCTCGTCGAGGAAGCGCCGCACGCCCGCGTAGCGCGTGAAGAAGGCCTCGATGTAGCGCGCGGCCTCGGCGCGCTCGATCTTCAGGTTCCGCGCGAGCGCCGTCTCCGTCTGCCCGTAGATCACCGCGAAGTTCACGGTTTTCGCGCGGCCGCGCTGCTCGCGCGTGACCTCCGCCGCCTCGACGTCGAAGAGCGCCTTCGCCGTCCGCACGTGCACGTCGTCGCCCGTGCGGAAGGCGTCGAGCAGCTCGGCGTCGCGGCTCAGGTGCGCGAGCACGCGCAGCTCGATCTGCGAGTAGTCGGCCGCGAGGATGAGCGCGCCCAGCGGCGCGACGAAGGCCTCGCGGATGCGGCGCCCGAAGGCGGTCTTCACGGGGATGTTCTGCAAGTTCGGCTCGCTCGACGAGAGCCGGCCCGTCGCCGCGACGGCCTGGTTGTAGCGGGTGTGGATGCGGCCGCCCGCGTCGACGAGCCGCGGGAAGGCGTCGAGGTACGTGCCCTTCAGCTTCGCGAGCGCGCGGTGCTCGAGCACGAGCGCGGGGAGCGGGTGCTCGGCGGCGAGCTCTTCGAGCACGTCGTGATCCGTCGAGCGCCCCGTCTTGGTGCGCTTGACGACGCGCAGGCCGAGCTCGTCGAAGAGCACCGTCTCGAGCTGGCGCGGCGAGGCGAGGTTCCACGTCTTGCCGCCCGCGAGCTCGCGGCAGCGGGCCTCGAGCACGGCGAGTTCTTCGCCCGCCTGCTTCGAGAGCTCGGCCAGCGTCGCGAGATCGAGCAGCACGCCCTCGCGCTCGATCACCGCGAGCCAGCCCGCGAGCGGCAGCTCGAGCCCGGTGAAGAGGGGCATCAGCGCGTGCACGCGCAGCTTCGCTCCGAGCGTCTCGGTCGCCTCGCGAATCGCGGCCGCGCTGCGCCCCGCCCAGTCGGCCACCTTCTCGAGCGCGACCTCCGGCAGCGTGCGCTGCGAGCCGCGCTGCTTCTCGGTGAGCACGTCCCACGCCGTGAGCGCGACGCCAAGCTCGGCCTGCGCGACCTCGGGCAGCGTGTGACCGTGCTGCTCCGGGTCGACGAGGTAGCTCGCGAGCATCGTGTCGAAGGTGATCCCTGCGACGGCGACGCCCTGCGCGTGCCACGCGAGCGCATCGCGCTTCGCATCCGCCGAGAGCTTCGCGAGCGACGCGCGCTCGAGCAGCGGCCGCAGGAGCGCGACGGTCTCCGCCCGATCGAGCTGCGCGGGCGCGCCCAGGTAGCGGTGATCGAAGGGCAGATACACCGCCTCGCCCGGCGCGTACGCGAGCGCGACGCCCACGAGCGCGCTCGCGCGCGCGGTGGCGTCCGCGTCGAGCGCGGGGAACACGGCGACAGACCTCGGCCGCCTCGAGCGCCGCGACGAGCGCCGGCAACTCGCCCGCCTCGCGAATCACGCGCACCGCGACCTCCGCGTGCTTGTGCGCAGGGGCCGTGCGCGGTGGAGCGCCCTCATTTCCCCTGGGATTCGGGCCTCCCGTCGCCTCCGTCGACGCAGCGCCCACCGTCGCGGGCGTCGCCTCACCCTCCCCGTTCGGGAGCTGCGCGACGAGCCGCGTGAACTCGAACTCGGTGAAGAGCGCACGCAGCTTGGCGACGTCCGCGCCGCCGTAGTGGAGCTTCGCCGGATCGAAGTCGATGGCGAGGTCGTCGACGAGCCGCACGAGGTCGCGCGAGAGCATCGCGTCCGCGCGGTGCGCCTCGAGCTTCTCCCGGAGCCCCTTCTTCGCGACGCGGTCGAGATGCGCGTACAGCGCGTCGAGGTCGCCGTGCTCGTGCAGGAGCTGCGCGGCCGTCTTCGGACCGACCGAGGGCACGCCGGGGATGTTGTCCGAGGTGTCGCCCATCAGCGCGAGCAGATCGCGCACCTGACGCGGCGGCACGCCCATCTTCTCGGCCGTCTCGGGCTCACCGAAGACCTTGTCGCGCATGGTGTCCCACACGAGCACGTCCTCCCCGTCGACGAGCTGCAGGAGGTCCTTGTCGGCGCTCACGACGACCACGCGCAGCCCCTCGGCGCGCGCGCGCCGCACGACCGTCGCGATGAGGTCGTCGGCCTCGATGCCCTGCTGCGCGTAGAGCGGGATCGCGTACGCGTCGATGACGTCCTTGAGCCGCGCCATCTGCGCAACGAGCTCGGGCGGCGCGGGCGGGCGCGTCGCCTTGTACGCCGCGTACATGCCGTGGCGCGTCGTCGGACCGCGCCCGTCGAGCGCGACGGCGAGCAAGCGCGGCTGTTGCTGCTTCACGAGCTTGAGCAGCATCGCGACGACGCCGTAGATCGCGTTCGTCGGCTCGCCGCGCGAGGTCGTGAGCGACGGGATCGCGTGAAACGCGCGGAAGACGTAGCCGCTGAGATCGACGACGTAGAGCGTGCGATCGTCGCCTGCCGGCGGAAGCGCTGTCATGCCGGCCGGACTAACACGGCGCCCTGACGGGCGCGAGCAGCGTCGCCGCACGCGACGGGGCCCCGGAGAGTCCGCGAGCACCCCTGCTTGGCCGTTCGCTCTGCGGAGACGGCGACGTGCGCGGGGCGTCGAGCGACACCGCGCCGGGCGCGCGCCCGGTTCGCGTTCGGAGGGCGGTGCGCCGACGGACAGCCGGCTGGCTGTGAGCGAGGCCGCATCGTCGGCAGACGACGCGGGTCGTTGCGGCGTCGCGGACCCCGGCGCGCGCCATGTCCACGGGTGTTAGGCTCCGCGCGTGCCAGCGCTCGGAGCGGGAGACTGGCTGCTCGGGATCCTCGTCGACGCGGCCCTCGCCGCGCTCGCGACGGCGCTGTCCACGGCCCTGGCGGCGTGGCTCACGCTCGGCCCGCGCCGCGCGCGACGTGACGCGCATTGGGTCGAGCGCGCGCGGTATGCGGCGGCGGCGCGGCAGGCCGTGGGCACCGCGTCGCTCCTGGCCGCCACGACGTTCGCGACGGTGCTCGCCGCGCGCCGCGAGAGCGGGCTCCACGCGCTTGCGGCAGCCTCCGCGTGCGGGCTCGCGGGCCTGCCTGCCGCGTTCGCCGTCGAGCGTGCGTGGCTCCCCGATCCGCCGCGGCTCGGCGCGTGGCTGCGCGGCCGCGCGTGCCAGCTGATCGTGCTGTGGCCGCACCTGCTGCTGGTGCTCGCGATCGCGCTCGTCACGCCGCGCGCGCTCGGCATGTGGAGCGCCGTCGGGCTCGCGCTCGGTGCAGCGGGGGCCATCGCCGCGGTGCTCGGCCTGACGCTCCGGCTTGCGGGCGCCCTCGGTCTGGCGGCGCCGCCCGGTCCGCGGCTCGCCGGGCTCGTCGCGCAGGCGGCGGCGCGCACGGGCCGGCCCGCGCCGCGGGTTCACACGCTCGCGCTGAACGCTGCCAACGCCTTCGCGTGGCCGGTCGCGCAGGCGGTCGGCGTGACGCAGCGCGCGCTCGACGCGCTCGACGACGAAGCCCTCGCGACGGTGCTCGCGCACGAGCTCGCGCACCTCTCGGAGCCTCGCCCGGTCGCGCTGATCCGCACCCTCGCGCCACTCGCGCTGACGCCGCTCACGCTGCTGCGGCCGCTCCTCGCGGGCGGCCACCCGCTCACGGCGCTCGCGCTCTTTCTCGCGATGATCGCCGCGCTGCGCGTGTCACGCGCCGTCGCGCGGCGCATGGAAGAGCGGGCCGATCGCGCGGGCCACGGCGCCGAGGTCGATCCCGGCGCCTATGCGCGCGCCCTCGCGCAGCTCTACGAGGCGAACGCCGCGCCCGCCGTGATGCCCGGCCGCGCCCGCGCCCACCCGCACCTCTACGACCGCCTCGTCGAAGCCGGCGTCACGCCCGACTGGCCGCGCCCCGCGCCGCCGCCGCTCGGCGCCTCACGGCTCGTCGCGGTCGTCGCCGTCGCGCTCTCGCTCTGCGGCTTGCTCGCGACGGGCTGCGCCCCGGACGGGAACGCGCCCTCCCCGCCCGCTGCCGACACGCGCACGGTCGCGTGCGGCACGAGCCACACCTGCGACCTCGCGACGGACGGCACGGTGCGCTGCTGGGGCGACGGCACGCGCGGGCAGCTCGGCGCGGGCACGTTCGCGCTCCGCGCCGACGCCGCAGCGCGTCGCCGGCATCGTCGGACGTCGTCGCGCTCGCGGCGGGCGGCGACACGACGTGCGCCGTCACGCGCGCGGGCGTGCTCTGGTGCTGGGGCCAAAACCACCACGGGCAGCTCGGCGACGGAACGCTCGCGAACGTCGCGACCCCGCCGCCGCGTCGAGGGCCTGCCACCCGTGCGACACGTGAGCCTCGGCTACGCACACACCTGCGCGCTCGACGTCGACGGCGGCGCATCCTGCTGGGGCTTCAACGGGACCGGCACCATCACAGAAGATGGTCCGCGTTCGCTGGAGGCGCCGACGCGCGTCTTCGCCGACGTCGAGATCACGTCGCTGATGGCGGGCGCCGCCTCGACGTGCGTCGTCGACACGCGCCGCGTGGCCACCTGCGCGGGCGACACGGCCACGCTGCCGCAGGCCCCGCTGGAAGGCGTGCGCGCGCTCGTGCTCACTGCCGACTGGTCTTGCTTCGCGCGGGACGAGGGCCTGCGCTGCTTCGGCCTGCGACCGGGCGGCACGCGTGAGCGCCTGCCCGACGAGGGCGCGGTGCTCGGCGCGCTCGACGTCGCCCGGACGAGCGGCGGCGGCTTCGATCACGCCTGCGTCGTGACGATGGACGGCGCCGTGCATTGCCTCGGCAAGAACGACGCGGGGCAGCTCTCGGGCCCGATGGCGCGCGGCCCCCTGCCCGTGCCCGTCGACGTGCCCGGCGCGGCGACGTCGGTCGCCGTCGGCTTCACGCACGGCTGCGCGGTCGTTGGAGGTCAAACCTTCTGCTGGGGTGACGACGCGGCCGGGCAGCTCGGCACGGGCGAAGGGGTCACGAGCCTCGACCCTGTGGCGGTCCCCCGCTGACCGCGTTGCGCGCGCGCCCGTTCTGCTACCTTCGGCCCTCATGCTTCTCACCTCTCGCACCCTCGCCTCGCTGATCCTCCTCGCTGCCTCCCTCGCCGCCTGCGGCGACGACGACGACGCGCCCGTCGACTCCGGCACGCCCCCCGCCGACCTCGGCGGCACCGACCTCGGTGGCGACACGGACGCCGGAAGCGACGTGGATGCAGGCGGTGACGTCGACGCCGGGGCTGACGTGGACGCGGGCAGCGACGTCGACGCAGGCGCGGATGTGGACGCGGGCGGTGACGTCGACGCGGGCCCGGCCGCTGCGCTGCATTGCACGGGCTCGACGGTCTTCATCGCGGAGATCGACCCCGGCGCGACGATCACGCTCTTCAATCCCACGGGGGCCGACATCAGCCTCGCGGGTTATCAGCTCTGCGCGATGCCCGCCTACGTGTCGATCACGGGCACGGTCCCGGCGCGCGGCTCGCTCTCGATCCCCTGGCCCGGCAGCTTCTCGGACACCAACGCCGGCGGGGAGATCGCACTCTACACCTCGGGCTCGTTCGGCAGCGCAACCGCGCAGATCGACTTCGTGTGCTGGGGCACGGGGCACACGCCGAGCCGCAAGAGCGTCGCGGAGACGGACGGCGACTGGTCGGGCGCCTGCGCCGGCGCCATCACGGGCACGAAGCTGTCGCGCCTCCCCAACACCGACGGAGGCGGCGCCGCGTCGTACAGCGGCGCGGGCGATGTCCCCGCATTGACCTGCCCCTGAACCCCGCACCGCGCCTGCGCGTCCCGGCGAGCCCGGCCGCGCAGCGACGTCGGGCCCACCGAAACTCCGGAGACGTAGCCAAGTGTTCGAGACGCTGACCAAGGGCTTCCGAGCCGCCCGCAACCGCTTCCAGGGCGTCACGGAGCTCGACGCCGACAACATCGAGCCCGCGCTCCGCGACGTGCGCCTCTCGCTCCTCGAGGCCGACGTCGAGCTCAGCGTCGTCAAGCGCTTCCTCGCCACCGTCAAGGAGAAAGCGATCGGCGAGACGATGAAGTCGTCCGCCGAGGTGAAGGGCCAGCGCGTCCGCATCGGCCCCGGCGAGATCTTCATCAAGATCTGCCAGGACGAGCTCCAGCAGATGATGGCGTTCGAGGGGCACGCGGTGGAGTTCGAGCCGCGTCCGGCTTTGACATCCATCATGATGGTTGGCCTCCAAGGCAGCGGTAAGACGACCACCAGCGCGAAGCTCGCGCGCTGGCTCGAGCGCGACAAGAAGCGGAAGGTGCTGCTCGTCGCCGCCGATGTGCAGCGCCCCGGCGCGATCGAGCAGCTCCAGGTGCTCGGCGAGCGCCTCGAGATCCCCGTCTTCGCGATCCCCGGCGGGAACCCGCTCGACATCTGCATCAAGGGCCTCGAGCACGCGCGCAAGCTCAAGCGCGACACGGTGATCTTCGACACCGCGGGCCGCCTCGCCGTCGACGAAGCGCTCATGCAGGAGCTCGCCGACATCAAGGCGAGCACACGCCCGCAGAACGTCTTCCTCGTCGTCGACGCCATGATCGGTCAGGACTCGGTCAAGACGGCGAAGGCCTTCCACGACCGGCTCGGCCTCACGGGCGTCGCGCTCACGAAGCTCGACGGCGACGCGCGCGGCGGCGCGGCCCTCTCGATCAAGGAGGTCACCGGCGCGCCGATCAAGTTCGCCGGCATGGGCGAGGGCATGGACAAGCTCGAGGCGTTCCGCGCCGAGGGCATGGCCTCGCGCATCCTCGGCTTCGGCGACGTCGTCGGCCTGATGAAGGACTTCGAGCAGGTCGTCGACGCCGAGAAGGCCGAGGTCGACGCGCAGCGGATGCTCGAGGGCCGCTTCTCGCTCGAGGACTTCCTCGCGCAGATCAAGACCATCCAGAAGATGGGCCCGCTCAAGGACGTCTTCGAGAAGCTGCCCTTCTTCGGCGAGGCGATGCCCGAGGGCGTCAACCTCGACGACGGCGAGCTCAAGAAGGTCGAGGCGATGGTCTCCTCGATGACGCGCGAGGAGCGCCGTCAGCCCGAGCTCTTCCAGAAGCAGCCCACGCGCATCCGGCGCGTCGCGAACGGCTCCGGTCGCAAACCGGAAGAGGTCGTCGAACTCCTGCAGAAGTTCACGTTCATGCGGCAGATGATGGGCGACATCGGCCAGCAGGCGGGCTTCCTCCAGAAGATCCCGGGCATGAAACAGCTCGCGATGGGGCGGCAGCTCCGCAACGCGGTGCGGACGGGCGGCCTCGAGGGCAACCCGATGATGTCGAACCTCGCCGACCAGCTGCTCGAGGCGGTCGTCGCGGGCGAGGGCAAGGGCGGCAAGGGGATGCCGTCGCTTCCGCCTGGCCTGATGCAGCAGCTCCAGAGCATGGGCGGGATGCCCGGCATGGGCGGGATGCCCGGCATGGGCGGGATGCCCGGCATGGGCGGGATGCCCGGCATGGCGGGGCGGGGCTCCGTGCCCCCTCCGAAGTCCGCGGGCGACAACGCCAAGAAGAAGGCCGCGCGCAAGCTCCAGAAGAAGGCGCGCAAGAAGTCCCGCAAGTAGGCACCGCGGCCCGAAACAACTTTCTTTCCGAGGAAAACATGAAGAAGCACACGTACTGCGCCGTGTCACTCTGCTGCGCCCTCGCGCTCGGTGGCTGCGTGGAGAAGTCCAACTCCCTCAGCGCCGCGGAGCGCGATCAGCTCTCGCAGCTCGTCTCGACCACCGCGACGCGCCCCGCGCACCCGCTCGACATCGACTTCGAGGGGAAGATCAAGCTCGTCGGCTACGACCTCGAGCCCGCGGAGGTCAAGGCGGGGCAGCCCTTCACCGTGACCTGGCACTGGAAGGTCGTTCGCCCGCTCGAGGACGGCTGGCGGATCTTCACGCACGTCGCGAACGCCGCCGACCAGAACGTGCTCAACCAGGACGGCGTCGGCTTCGTGCGCGAGCACTACCCGCCCGGCCAGTGGAAGCGCGGCGAGACGATCCGCGACGTGCAGCCGATGACGCTCCCCGCCGACTGGGCCTCGCCCTCGATGACCATCTACCTCGGCATGTGGAACGGCCCGAACCGTCTGCACATCACGAGCGGCGCGAGCGACGGCGACAACCGCGCGCGCGCCTTGCAGATCGACGTCACGCCCGCCTCGCGCGCCGCCGCCGAGCCCAGCGCCGCCCCGGCCGCGCCGGCCGCGCCGCCCGTGCCCACGCTGCGCGTGACGAAGGCGAGCAGCCCGATCCGCATCGACGGCAAGCTCGACGACGCCGCGTGGCAGACGGCGACGCGCACCGCACGCCTCGTCGACACCATGACCGGCGCGCCCGTCGAGTTCGCGTCCACGGCGCGCATGACGTGGGACGACACCAACGTCTACCTCGGCTGGGAGGTCGAGGACGACTTCCTCAAGGCGACGCACACGCGCCACGACGAGCACCTCTGGGAGCAGGACTGCGTCGAGGTGATGTTCGATCCGGGCGGCGACCGCCGGAATTACTTCGAGATCCAGGTCGCGCCGAGCGGGCAGAGTTTCGAGACGCGCTACGACACGCGCCGACAGCCGCAGCCCTTCGGCGACGTCGCGTGGAGCTCGCAGGTGCGCGCGCAGGTCGAGCGCCGCGGCACGCTCAACGATGACGAAGACGACACGGGATACACCGTCGAGATGGCGGTGCCCTGGGCGGCCTTCGCCGCGGGCAACCCGCCGGCCGCGAAGCCCGCATCGGGCGACGTCTGGGCGATGAACCTCTTCGTCCTCGACGCGCGCGAGAGCGGGCAGCGCGCCGCGGGCTGGTCGGCGCCGCGCGTCGGCGACTTCCACGCGCTCGACCGCTTCGGCCGCGTCGTCTTCGTCGATCCGAGCGCGCCGACGGCGGCTACCGCGCCGCCCCCCGAAGCCGCACCCGCGCAGCCCGCCGCGCAGGCCGCTGCGCCGACGGGCCCGGTGCAGGTCAACCCCGCCATCGCCGCGCAGCTCCGCGCGCGCCTCGGCAAGACGGCCTTCCCCGCCGCGCTCCCCGCGAACGGTCCTCCGCGTCGCTGAGTGCGGTCCGCGCGCCGGCGGATCACCTTGAATTTGTTGACTTTGGAGCCGCTGCGCGCCGGATAATGCAGCGCGTCAAGCCTTGGGCAGCGCGGCCATGTAGCGCGCCGGATCGATACCGATGGAGCCGAGCGCCTGCGCCCATTGCGCGTCGGCGGGCACGCGGAAAAGGTCGAGTGTGTCGAGCGGCAGCGGGATCCACGCGCCCTGCTCGAGCTCGCCCTCGAGCTGCCCGGGGCCCCACCCCGCGTAGCCGAAGAGGCAGAGCGCGCGCTCCGGGCCGCGGCCGTGCGCGATGGCCTCGAGCAGGTCGCGCGATGCGCTCACCGCGAGGTGCTCGCTCACCGCGATGGCCGACGACTCCTCTTCGCCGGGCATCGTGGCCGGGTCGTAGACGATCCAGCCGATGTCCGGCGACACGGGCCCGCCGATGAACGCGATGCGCTCCGCGAGGGCGGACGGCACGGGCAGCTCGAGCTCCTCGAGCACCGAGGCGAGCATCGTCTCGCCGGGCTGGTTCACGATGAAGCCGAGCGCGCCCTGCTCCCCATGCTCGACGAGCAGCACGAGCGCGCGCTGGAAGTTCGAGTCGCGGAGCGGTGGCGTGGCGGCGAGGAAGCCCGGCGCGAGGCGCGTCTCCATGCGGCCGAGCCTTGCACGAAAGTCCGGCCGCGTGCGAGCCGCCGCGCACGACGTCGCAAGGCCGTCCAAGCGCCGTCACGGTGCGGGGCGCGCGGCGCGCAGCGCGCCGATGGTCTCAAGCCAATCGATCCAGGCGGAAGCCGCTGTCGAAGCGGCATCGATGCGCCGGGTACGCGCCGCGAGGCTCGTCTCGAAGGCCTGGAGCACCTCGAGGAGCTTCGGTCGCGTCGTCGGACGTTCCTTCCCGAGCGCATGGAAGACGTTTTCGACGAGCACGACGGCGGCGTCGACGAGGATGCCGAAATCGATGGCACCCATCGAGATGAGGTTCGCAGGCATGCCGAGCGCGTGAAGGCCGCTGAACGCGCACAGGAGCGCGAGCGGGATCACGACCGCGACGACGAGCGCACCCCGCAGCGTCCGCAGGAACACCCAGACCACGACGAGGATCCGCCCGACACGAGGAAACCACCGCCCGTGTTCACGCTCGAACGCGCGAGCGCATCACGGACCTCGTCGCGCGTCACGCCGTAGGACTCCATCCGAAGCGGGTCGACCTCCACGTGCAGTTCCTCGAGAAAGCCCCCACAGCTCACGACGTCCGCGATGCCGGGCACCTGCCGAATCACCCGCGAGACGAGGTACTGCTGCGTCGCCCGGAGCTGGTGCAAGTCGTGGCGGTCGCTCGCGAGCCGATAGCGGAACACCTCGCCGAGTGGCGTCGCGTCGGCGCCCAGACGCACGACCGCGCCGTCGGGGACTTCCGCCATCGTGAGGCGCTCGTTGACGAGCGCGCGTGACCGGAAGACGTCCGCGTGGTCCTCGAACGTGAGGAAGATGAGCGCGAGCCCGAAGAGGCTCTCGCTGCGCAGGTTGATCGCGCCGGGCACGCCGTTGAGCACGCGCTCGAGCGGGATCGTGACGTGACGCTCCACTTCCTGCGGGGCGAAGCCCGGATACTGCGCGATCACGACGACCTGCAGGTTCGTGATGTCGGGGAACGCCTCGATCGGCGTGTTTCGGTACGCGCGTACGCCGTAAAGCGCGGCGATGGTCGTCAGGGCGAGGACGACGAGGCGCCGATCGACGCAGAAGCGGAGGAGGGCCCGCACGACGTCACCGCACCATCTCTGCGTGGCCGTCGAGCAGCAGCGCACCGCGCGTCACGACCTTCACGCCTCGCTCGATTCCCGCGAACACCGGCACGCGCCCGTCGACCGGGTGTCCGACCTCCACGTCCCGCCGCGCGAAGCGACGTGGAGCGACCTGCGTGTACACGACGTGTCGCCCCCCCTCCTTCACGAGCACCGACGACGACGGCACCGATGCGCTCGACGCCCCGAGGTCGACGGTGACACGCGCGTCCCGGACGACGACTCCTGAGGAATGCCTGCTCGCCCCAGAGCGCCGTCACGGCGCGGGGCGCGGCAGCAATACGACGTACACGTAGCCCGGCGCGTAGTCGACGACGCGCGCGACGCGGAAACGCGCGCGAATCCCGGGCATCGCCGCGACGCGTCGCTCGACGGGATACCCGGCGAGCGTCCGCAACGTGCCATCGGCGTCGACCTCGGGCGGCACCGTGGCGTGCAGCACGAGCGCGTCGGGTGCGCGCGCGAGGAGCCACGCCTCGTCGACGCGCTTGCCGAGGTGCGGGCCGGGCAGCCGCGCGACGACTTCGTCCGTGATGCCGCCGAGATCGACGACGTCGAAGCCGCCGACCCACGCGAGGAAGCCCACGTCGACAAGCGCGACGCGGCGCGCGTGCGCGGCGAGGTAGCGGGCGAACGGACGCCCGACGCGCTCGCGCGTCTCGCCGGCAGCGCGCACCTCGGGGAGCTGCACGGCGAGGTCGAGCGCGGGCACGGCGAGCGCGACGAGCACGGCGAGCGCGAGCGCGCCCTTCCGCGCGGCGGTGCGCGCGAGCGTGAAGCCGCGTGCGGCCCGCGTGCCGGCGAGCAGCGCCACGACCGGGAGGATCGGCGCGAGCAGACGGAAGCCCGGCATCCAATCGCCGCCCGCGAGCGCGACGGCGCAGACGTGCACCACGACGGTCGCGAGCAGCCAGCGCTCGCCGCCGCGCGCACGACCGCCCGCGAAGGCCGCGAGCGCGAGCCCTGCGCCGCCCGTCGTGACGAGCGCGCCGAGCGCCGCGTAGCGCAGCCCCCACGCGAGCTCGCCCGGCTTCGCGGCGAGCGCGAGCGGCAGCGCATGGCCGAAGAGCGCGACTCGACACGCGAGGACGCCGAGCCCAAGCGCGCCCGCGACGCCGAGTGCCGTCGTCGCCGCGCGGCGATTCCCCCGCACGAGCATGGCGAGCAGCGCCACGCCGCCCGCCGCGCACGCCTCCGGGCGCAGCCACGCGAGCGCGCCGACGCAGAGCCCCACGACGAGCGCGCGTGGCCGGGGACGCGCCACGGCGGCGAGCAGCGCGCCCGTCAGCGCGAGCGTCGCCGCACCCGTCTCGAGCCCCGCGCCGCCCCACACCCCGAGCGTCGGCCCTGCCACGCAGAGCGCAGCCACGATCGGTGCCGCCAGCGCACCGCACGCACGACGCGCCGCTCGACCCACGACGAGCGCCGCGGACATGACCATCATGCAGAGTCCTATGATCTTCTGCGCAGTGATGGCGCTCTCGCCGAGCCACACCGCGATCACTCCGGGCAGCAGCCAGAGCGGCCCCGTCACGCCGTCGCTCGGCGGCCCGTCGACGAAGGAGAGCCCACGACCGGCCGCGAGCCGCGACGCGTAGCGCGCGGTCACGAACGCGTCGTCGACGGTGAAGGCCCACGCCAGAGCGCCGACGCAGAGCACAGCGAGCGCCGCGAGCGCGACGAACACGCGCGGTCGGAGGAAGCGGCCCACCCGCGCACGGATATCACGGCACCGCAGCCGACCGCCCCCGCGACGCGGTTGAATCCGTGCGCGCCGGGGTCTACCGTGACGGCCGCTGCGCACGGGCGCGGCCCGCAGCCCGCCGTCCATGCTCCGAACCCGACTCATCGCCGGCCCGGTCGCCGGGCTCGTGCTCTCCGTCGCGTTCGCGACGCTGACGGTCGGCATCGCCGCCTCGGAGACGCTGCTCGCGCCGCTGCGCGTCGATCCGACGCGCCCCGCGCCGGTCACCCTTCGCCTTCCGCCCGTGACGATCCGCGAGACGGATGAGCACGGCGCCGTCGCGCTCCGCACCATCCAGCCCCTCATCGCGCGGGGCGAGGTCGCGCCCGACGCGCGCATCGCGACGCTCGCCCGCGTCTTCGAGCAGGGTCGGCGCCCGCCGCGCGTCGGCGCGCTCCTCGGCCTCTGGTCGTTCTACCTGCTGCTCGCCGTCCTGCTCACGAGCTACCTGCGCACCTTCATCCCGAGCCGCGGCGCGCTCCTGCGGACGCAGGCGGGGCTGCTCGGCCTCGCGACGATCCTGCTGCTGCTCGCGAAGATCTACCTGCTCCTCACGCCGCTCCCGGTGACGCTGATCCCCGTCGCCGCGCTCCCGCTCTGGGCCGCGCTGCACCTCGACCGGCGCACGTCGTTCATCGTCAGCACGACCCTCGCCTTCCTCACGGCGTCGTTCGTCGGGTTCAGCCTGACGGCCGTCACCGTGTTCATGGCGAGCGGCGTCGCCGCCGTGTTCGCCTTCCGCGATCGCAAGCACAGCCGCGCGCTCGTGCCCGCCGGCCTCGCCGCGGGCCTCGCCGCCGCGCTCGTCCTCGTCGCCGCGAAGATGCTCTTCGAGGGCGGCATCGACGTCGCCGGCGACCTGCGCAGCCTCGGGCACTCGGAGCTGCTCGCGACCTTCGTCGGCGGCTCGCTCTCGGGCGCGGTCGCCTTCCTGCTCGAGCCGATCGCCGTGACCGTCCTCGGCGTCGCGACGCGCGCGAGGCTGCTCGACCTCACCGATCTCGAGCAGCCGCTCCTGCAGAAGATGGCGCGCGAGGCGCCCGGCTCGTGGGAGCACTCCCGCGCGATGGCGAACCTCGCCGAGGCCGCCGCCGCCGCCATCGGCGCCGATGCGCTGCTCACGCGTGTCGGCGCCTACTACCACGACCTCGGCAAGACGTGTCAACCGCGATACTTCGTCGAGAACCTGCTGCACGGCGAGCCGACCCCGCACGTCGAGCTCGAGCCCGACGTGAGCGCGGACGCGATCATGGCGCACGTCGTCGAGGGCGTGCGGATCCTCCGCGAGGGCGGCATCCCCGAGTCCGTCGTCGAGTTCGCGTACACGCACCACGGCACGAGCGTGATCGAGTTCTTCTGGCACAAATGCCTCGAGCGCGGGAACCCGAAGAACCTCACGGAGGCCTTCTTCCGCTACCCGGGCATGCGGCCGCGCAACAAAGAGACGGCCATCCTCATGCTGATCGACGCGATCGAGGCCGGCGCGCGCACCGTGAGCCCCCCCGAGCGCGCGAAGTTCGAGGAGCTCGTGCAGCGCATCGTCTTCGTGAAGCTGCGGCAGGGCCAGCTCGACGAGAGCGGGCTGACCCTCGAGGATCTGCGCGTGCTCTCGACGCGCGTCGTCGACACGCTCGTGAGCGTGCACCACGGCCGCGTGCGCTACCCATGGCAGGAGCGGCAGGCGCGCGGCGAGGCGCAGCTCCCCGTGCCGGGCGTCGCGACCGAGGCGGACGTCGCCCGCGGGCGCAGCGCGGCCGGCCTCGACGGGACCGCCGCGCCCGAGCCGGAACACGCGCCCGCGCCGCCGAGCGAGCATGGCCCAGGCTGCTGACCCGAGCCCGCGGCGGTGAGGGCCGCTCGACTCGCCCTCGCGCTCCCGCTTCTCGCCCTCCTCGCGTGCGACGCGCTCGGCAACCCCCCCCGGGTCTCCCGGACACCGCAGGCCTCGACGCAGCACGGCGCGCTGCGGCTCGTGACGCGCTCCGACACGGTCCCCGTCGCCCGGGTCGGTGAGTTGCTCGCCCGGGTCGCGGACCGCCCGCACGCGGTCGAGCCACTCACCGCGCCGTTCGTCACGCTCGTCGTCGTCGAGGTCGAGCCGCCCGGCGCGATCCTCCCGCGGCGGGTCCTCCTCGAGACCACGCTCACCTCGGAGGGCGGCGTCGAGCGTCACCGCTGGGCAGCGCCGGGCGCAGCGCGGCCCTTCGTCGCCCTGTTCGCGACGGGCGCGCCGCCGCGCGTGGCCGTCACGGTCCCCGCGCGCTGATCGCCCGCTCATGCGCGGCCGCGGGTCGTGCGCACTTGAAGTCGGATCCGCGTTCGTGATGGAGTCCGACGCTTGCCGCCCCAACGGCCAGGAGCCCCGATGCCTCGCCTCCGCTTCTCCTCCGCGCTCCCCCTCGTCATTGCGCTCGCCTGCACGCTCGGCCCCGCCTCGGCCGCCTTGGCGCAGGCCGAGCAGGTGAAGCCGTATTTCATGGTGATCGTCGACAACTCCGGGTCGATGACCACGAGCACCGGGACCGGCACGAACTCGTGCGGTCAGGCCCGCACGCGCATGAGCGACGCGAAATGCGTGTTGCAGCGCGTGCTCGCAAGCTCCGGCGACGCGGTGTTCGGCCTCGAGCGCTTCCGCGTCGGGGCGGCGGGATCACCGACCTCCACCGCGTGCGTGACCCGCTGCGGATGCGCGCCGGGCTCGTTCACCTGCAGCACCCCGCTCGACAACGCCAACTACGGCCAAGTCCTCGTACCCATTCAGGAGGGCAACACGGCCAACCTGCTCGAGTGGGTCAATTTCACGGCGGGCTCGTGCGGCGTGGCCGCGGGCACGAACCCTGAGTTGACGGCGGAGACAGGCACACCCATCGCCGGCTCGCTCCGCAACACGCTCCGTTACTACCAGGGCACCGAGCCCGCCTTCCCGACGAGCCCGATCGCGGGCGACGCGTTCCGCGGCTGCCGCCCCTACTACGTGATCCTGCTCACCGATGGCGGGGAGTCCTGCGCCAGCAGCACGCAGGTGTCGGCCGCGGCGACCGCGCTGCGTGCCACGGCGGTCGGCAGCGTCAACTACGACATCAGGACGTTCGTCATCGGCTTCGGCATCGCGGCCGGCAACGCCCAGATCGAGGCCATCGCGACCGCCGGCGGCACCGACGCACCGGGCACCAACCGCGGCTTCTACGCGACCGACGAGGCGACGCTCTCGGCCGCCTTCAGCGACATCATCGCCTCGAGCATCCTCACCGAGACTTGCAACAACAGCGACGACAACTGCAACGTCCTCCGCGACGAAGGCCTCCCGAAGTACTGCAACACCAGCGCCGGGACGTCCCCGCCCGACTGCAGCAACACCTCCGCCGATCGCCCGCTCTGCACGCTCTGCGCCCCGCCCACCGAGACGGCCTGCGACGGCTTCGACAACAACTGCAACGGCAGCGTCGACGAAGGCCTGCGCAACGCCTGTGGCACCTGCGGCGCCACACCGACTGAGGTGTGCGACGGCCTCGACAACGACTGCGACGGCGTGATCGACGAAGGCGGCGTCTGCGGCACGTGCGTCCCGAGCGTCGAGATCTGCGACGGCCTCGACAACGACTGCGACGGCGCCACCGACGAGTCCCTCAGCCGCGGCTGCGGCAGCGATCTCGGCGAGTGCGTCGCGGGCACGCAGACGTGCAGCGCGGGCGCGTGGAGCACTTGCACCGGCACGGGGCCGGCGACCGAGACCTGCAACGGCCTCGACGACGACTGCGACGGCGTCGTCGACGGGATCAGCCGCTCGTGCGGCTCGAGCGTCGGCACGTGTCTGCCCGGCATCCAGATCTGCACGGCGGGCGCGTTCGGCACGTGCACGGGCGCGACGGGCCCGGGCGCCGAGGTCTGCGACGGCCGCGACAACGACTGCGATGGCACCACCGACGAGGGCAACCCCGGCGGCGGCGGCATGTGCGGCACCTCCACGGGCGAGTGCGACGCGGGCACGCTCGTGTGCCTCGGCGGCGCGCTGACCTGCTCCGGCGGGACGAGCCCCGGCACCGAGACGTGCAACGGCCTCGACGACGACTGCGACGGCAGCACCGACGAGGGCGTGCCGACGATGGGCGCCTGCGGCAGCAGCGTGGGCGAGTGCGACCCCGGCGTCCTCACGTGCTCGAGCGGCGCCTACACGTGCATCGGCGCGCGCCTCCCGGGGACGGAGGCCTGCAACGGTCTCGATGACGACTGCGACGGCACCGCCGACGAAGGCAACCCGGGCGCAGGCGCGACGTGCGGCGACGACACCGGCGCGTGCGCGGCCGGCGCGTTCACCTGCACGGCCGGCGAGCTCGTCTGCGTGGGCGCGACGGGCCCCTCGACCGAGGTCTGCAACGCGATCGACGACGACTGCGACGGCCTCACCGACGAGGGCAACCCCGGCGGCGGCGCGTCCTGCGGGACGAACACGGGCGAGTGCGTCGCGGGCACACAGGCCTGCACCGCGGGCGCGCTCGTCTGCACGGGCAGCGTCGGCGCCGTCGCCGAGGTCTGCAACGGCCTCGACGACGACTGCGACGGCCTCACCGACGAGGGCAACCCCGGCGGCGGCGCGTCCTGCGGCACGGACACGGGCGCGTGCTCCGTCGGCGCGCTCGCCTGCACGGGCGGCACGCTCGTCTGCACCGGCAGCGTCGGTCCCGCGACCGAAACGTGCAACGGCGTCGACGACGACTGCGACGGGGCGACCGACGAGGGCAACCCCGGCGGCGGCTCGACGTGCGGCTCGGCCGTCGGCGAGTGTCGCCGCGGTACGCTCACGTGCACCGCGGGCGCCCTCGCCTGCGCCGGCGGGACCGGCCCCGCGACCGAGACGTGCAACGCCCTCGACGACGACTGCGACGGCCTCGTCGACGAGGAGAACCCGGGCGGCGGCGCGTCGTGCGGCAGCGACACCGGCGAGTGCGCAGCCGGCACGCTCACGTGCACGGCGGGCGCCCTGGCGTGCAGCGGCGATGTCGGGCCGCGCGCGGAGATCTGTGACGGCCTCGACAACGACTGCGACGCCGCGACCGACGAGGGCAACCCCGGCGGCGGTGCGTCGTGCGGCTCGGCGATTGGGGCCTGCCGCACCGGCACGCTCGCCTGCACCGGCGGCGCGCTGGTCTGCGCGGGCGGCACGCTGCCGGCCACCGAGACGTGCAACGGCGTCGACGACGACTGCAACGGCACCGTCGACGACGCCATCCCGAGCCCGGGCTCGTGCGGCATCGCGACGGGCGAGTGCGAGCTCGGCGTGCGGCGGTGCGTCGGCGGCAGCTTCGTGTGCACCGGCGACACAGGCCCCGTGACCGAGCGCTGCGACGGCCGCGACAACGACTGCGACGGCGACACCGACGAGGGCAACCCCGGCGGCGGCGCAGTCTGCGGCGTGTCGACGGGCGAGTGCGCGCCGGGGGTGAGCGCCTGCATCGCGGGCGTCCTCGAGTGCACGGGCGGCGTCGCGCCGGGCACCGAGATCTGCAACGGCGTCGACGACGACTGCGACGGCCTCGTCGACGAGGGCAACCCCGGCGGCGGAGGGAGCTGCGGCACGACCGACGTCGGCGAGTGCGAGCTCGGCGCGGTCGCGTGCTCGGGTGGCGCGCTCGTCTGCCGAGGCGAAACCGGCCCCGTGGCCGAGCGCTGCAACGGCCTCGACGACGACTGCAACGGCGTCGTCGACGACGGCAACCCGGAGGGCGGCGTGGCCTGCGGCGACGACACCGGCGAGTGCTCGCCGGGCACGACGGAGTGCATCGGCGGCGCCCTGGTGTGCGGCGGCGGAACGGGCCCGACGCCCGAGGTCTGCAACGGCCTCGACGACGACTGCGACGGCGTGGCGGACGAGGGCCTCGCGGTCGGCGCGCCCTGTGGATCCGACGTCGGCGAGTGCTCGCCGGGCGTCTTCTTGTGCCGCGGCGGGACGCTCGAGTGCGAGGGCGCGATCGGGCCCGAGCCCGAGATCTGCGACACCCTCGACAACGACTGCGACGGCGCGGTCGACGACGACATCGCGCTCGGCATCGCGTGCGGCTCGGACGAGGGCGCGTGCATGGCCGGAACCGAGCAGTGCATCGCGGGCCGCGAGGTGTGCGTCGGCGAGGTCCCATCCTCCCCGGAGATCTGCGACTGCGACGACAACGACTGCGACGGCACCGTCGACGAGCCGCGCGACGACGGCTCGCTCTGCCCCGCGGGCGCGACCTGCGTCGATTGCCAGTGCGCCCTGCCCTGCGTGATCACCGAGTTCGGCCCTCAGTGCCCCACGGGCCGCACGGCCGTCATGCGCGGCGACGCCTGCTTCTGCGTGGCCGAAGCCTGCGACGCGACGACGTGCGCGACCGAGTCCCACGACAATCCGTCCACCGGCGAGACGGCCTGTGCGCCGGGGACCTCGGGGCTCCCCTCGTGCATCTGCAAGAACAACACGTGCACCTTCCCGTGCGAGGGCGTCGTCTGCCCGGACGGCACCGTGTGCGATCCCACCGACCCCGTCGGGCGCTGCGTCGACCCGACCTGCCGCGGCCTCGGCTGCGGCGCAGGTCAGGTCTGCGACCGGACGACTGGAGACTGCATCGCGGATCCCTGCATCGCCGCCGCCTGCGACGCGAGCGAGGCCTGCCGCGACGGCACGTGCGAGCCGAGCTGCGCCACGGCGTCGTGCGATAGCGGTGAAATCTGCCGCGCGGGCACCTGCGTCACCGACCGCTGCGCCGACGTGACCTGCGCCGCGGGGAGCGTCTGCAACCCCGCGGACGGCACGTGCACGGGCGACCTCTGCGTCTCCGGCGCAGTGCGCTGTCCGTCGGGTACCGAATGCGACCCGATCACGGGGCTCTGCAACGAGGAACCGTGCGCCCGCGTGCGCTGCCCCGGTGGGCAGGTCTGCGCCGACGGCGAGTGCATCCTCGACACCCCGACGATGCCCGACGCCGGCGTGCCCGATGGGGGCTCCACCGTCGACCTGGGCCGCCCCGATCTCGGCCGCACAGCCACCCGCGTCCTCGCCTCAGGCGGCGGCGGTTGCGTCTGCGACGTGCCCGGCGGCACCCGCGGCGTGGGCGGCTCCGCATCGGGCGCCTGGCTCGCGACGCTCGCGATCGCGGCGCTCGCGTTCGGCCGTCGCCGTCGCAAGGCGCCCGTTGGAGCGCGCGGGACGGCCCGCGCCGCGTTGACCACCCTCGGCGCGGCGGCGCTCGCCTTCTCGACCGGCGGTTGCGACGTCGATCCGTATTGTATCGATTGTGAGACCGACGAAGTCGACGCCGGCGCCGACCTCGGTTCGCCGGACCTCGGCGCGCGCGACGCGGGCCGCGACCTCGGCCCGCCGGACCTCGGCCCGCCGGACCTCGGCCTGCCCGACGGCTGCGCCCCCGGTGCGCCCGAACTCTGCAACCGCTTCGACGACGACTGCGACGGCGAGATCGACGAGGGCGTCGACACCATGCGCGACCCGTTCAACTGCGGCGCGTGCGGCGCCGTGTGCGCGCCGCCGCATGCCTTCGGGACGTGCAGCGACAGCGCCTGCGGCATCGCGACCTGCGACGTCGGCTGGCACGACCTCAACGGCGCCCCGGCGGACGGCTGCGAGTACCGGTGCAGCGAGTCGGCCACCGACGACACGCTCTGCGACCTGCGCGACAACGACTGCGACGGCACGACGGACGAGGACGTGAACCTCGGCACCGAAGCGCTCAACTGCGGGATGTGCGGGCGGGTCTGCCGCTTCTCGCGCGCGACGGCCGCGTGCGAGTCGGGCGTGTGCGCGCTCGGCCCCTGCGAGCCCGGCTTCTACGACCTCGACGGCTCGACGACGAACGGCTGCGAGTACGCGTGCGTGCCGAGCGCCTCCGGGGTCGAGGAGTGCAACGGCCGTGACGATGACTGCGACCGACTCATCGACGAGGGCGACCCCGGCGGTGGCGGCGCGTGCGGCTCCGACGTGGGCGCGTGCGCGCGCGGCATCGAGGCGTGCGTCGCGGGCACGATCGTGTGCACGGGCGGCGTCTCGCCGTCGACGGAGAGCTGCAACGGCGTCGACGACGACTGTGACGGCGACGTCGACCAGGCCAACCCGGAGGGCGGGCGCCTCTGCGGCCCCGGCACCGGCGCCTGCACGCAGGGCCGCGAGGTCTGCACCGACGGCGCGCTCGTCTGCACGGACGCGGTCGGCCCGGTGACCGAGGTCTGCAACGGCCTCGACGACGACTGCGACGGCGCCATCGACGACGGCAACCCCGACGGCGGCGGGAGCTGCGGCAGTGACGAGGGCGCGTGCGTCGCGGGAACGCTCGCGTGTCGCGGCGGCGTCGTCGTCTGCGAGGGCGCCGTCGGCGCGACCGACGAGACGTGCAATGCGGTGGACGACGACTGCGACGGATCCGTCGACGACGGCAACCCGGGCGGCGGCGACCTGTGCGGCACGGACGTCGGCGAGTGCAGTCCGGGAACCACGGTGTGCACCGCAGGCGCGATCGTCTGCCTGGGCGCGACAGGGGCGGCGGCCGAGTCCTGCAACGCGCTCGACGACGACTGCGACGGCTCCGTCGACGAGGGTGACCCCGATGGCGGCGGCACGTGCGGCGACGACACGGGCGCCTGTTCCACGGGCGTGTTCCGGTGCCGCGCGGGCGCGCTCCTCTGCGAAGGGGCAGTCCGCCCCGGCACGGAGTCATGCAACGGCGTCGATGACGACTGCGACGGCAGCACCGACGAGGGCAACCCCGGGGGCGGCGGCGCGTGCGGCTCGGACATCGGCGCGTGCGTAGCCGGCTCGCGCGTTTGCACGGGCGGCGCGCTCGTCTGCACGGGCGGCGTCGGACCCGGCGTCGAGACCTGCAACGGCGTCGACGACGACTGCGACGGCACCGTCGACGAAGGCAACCCCGGCGGCGGCGGACTCTGCGGCTCGGCCGTCGGCGAGTGCGCGACCGGCACCGAGGTCTGCGTGTCGGGCAGCCTGCAATGCTCCGGCAACGTCGATGCCTCACTCGAGCTCTGCGACGGGCTCGACAACGACTGCGACGGCAGCATCGACGAGGGCAATCCCGGCGGCGGCGCGGCCTGCGGCACCGCGACCGGCGCGTGCGAGACGGGCGTGCTCACCTGCACCAGCGGCGCGTTCGAGTGCGTCGGCGGCGTCGATCCGACACCGGAGAGCTGCAACGCGATCGACGACGACTGCGACGGCAGCACCGACGAGAGCATCCCCAGCCCCGGCGCCTGCGGCTCGGCCATCGGCGAGTGCCGCCAGGGGTCTCAACTCTGCGTCGCCGGCGCGTTTGCGTGCGTCGGCGGGCGCGGTGCGCAGACGGAGGTCTGCGACCTCCGCGACAACGACTGCGACGGTTCCACCGACGAGGGCAACCCCGGCGGCGGCGCAAGCTGCGGCAGCGACACGGGCGAGTGCAGCGCGGGGACGATCACCTGCTCGGCGGGCGTCCTCGCCTGCGCCGGCGGGGTCGGCTCCACGACGGAGACCTGCAACGGCCGCGACGACGACTGCGACGGGTCCGTGGACGAGGGCAACCCCGGCGGCGGCACCAGCTGCGGCAGCGACACGGGCGAGTGCAGCGCGGGCGTCAACGTCTGCACCGGCGGCGCGCTCGCCTGCACCGGTTCGGTCGGCCCCGGCACGGAGTCCTGCAACGGCCGCGACGACGACTGCGACGGGTCCGTGGACGAAGGCAACCCCGACGGCGGTGCGGCCTGCGGCACCGACACCGGCGAATGCGCACGCGGCACCCAGACCTGCACGGGCGGCGTCCTCGTCTGCACGGGCGGCGTCGTCGCGACCTTCGAGTCGTGCAACGAGCGCGACGACGACTGCAACGGCGTCATCGACAACGGCTTCAACAAGTCGACCAGCATCGACAACTGCGGAACCTGCGGGAACCGCTGCAGCTACCCCAACGGCGTCGCGGCCTGCACGGCGGGCGTCTGCGGGCTCAGCGGCTGCGCCCCCGGCTTCGTGAACCTCAACGGCAACCCAGCCGATGGGTGCGAGTACGCGTGCACGGTGAGCGGCGCCGAGGCGTGCAACGGCCGCGACGACGATTGCGACGGCATGACGGACGAAGGGCTCACCGCACCGACCAACTTCTGCAACGCGAACGGCGTCTGCGCCGGCACCGCAGCCAGTTGCGGCGGCGCGGTGGGCTGGCGCTGCACGTACCCGGCCACCTTCCAGGCCATCGAGTCGAGCTGCGACAACCTCGACAACGACTGCGACGGCGCGGTCGACGAGCTCTACCCGACGCGCGGGACGGCGTGCGCCGTCGGCGTCGGGGCGTGCCGCCGCACGAGCACCTGGAGCTGCAACGCGACCCAGAACGGCGTCATTTGTCCGGTCGTCGCCGGGCCCCCCGCCGCCACCGAGTCCTGCAACAACCTCGACGACGACTGCGACGGTGCGACCGACGAGAGCATCCCGCTCGCAAACATCGCCACCGTCACCGTCAACAAGGCGGCCGGCGGCACCATGCAAATCATGCAGTACGAGGCGTCCCGCCCCGACGCGACCAGCACCGGCGCGGGCGCCGCGAGAACCGTGGCGTGCTCCCGCGCGAACGTGCAGCCGTGGACGAACGTGACGCAGGCCGAGGCGGCCGCCGCGTGCTGCGCGCTCAACCCCTCGGGCACCTGCGGCGCGACGGGCTGGCGCCTCTGCGACGCGCTCGACTGGCGGGAGGCCTGCGAAGGCCCCGTCGCCGCGACCCCGTGTTTCTACTCGTACGCGGGCGCGGCGACCGTCTGCCGCGCGAGCTCGACGCTCACCTGCAACGGCGACGAGTACGACTCGAACGCCACGCTCGCGGGCGATCAAGACGCGCTCTTCACGACGGGCTCCACCACGTTCCCGATGTGCGGCACGACCTGGTCGGGCGGCGTCGTTCGTGACCTGAGCGGCAACGTGAAGGAATGGACGAACACCTCCCCGTCGACGGGCGTCTTCGCCATCCGCGGCGGCAGCTACAACAACGTCGAGATCGGGCGCACATGCCAGTTCGACTTCACGGTCGGCTCGAGCTCGTTCCGCTTCCAGAACACGGGCTTCCGCTGCTGCAACTACTGATCGCGGATCGCGGGCGCGCAGCCGCGTCGACCTGACCGAGCGCGCGTCCCGGGCTCGTCCGGGCGCGCCGCTGCCGGGGGGGCCGCGTGGGGTGCACCCCGCGTCGGTTCCGCGCTACGTTGCGGCCCGCATGAGTGCCATCGACGCCATCGGCGAACCCGCCAAGCGCACCGTCTTCGAAGTCCTCGTTTGCATGGCGTGGGCGGACCACAAGGTCGATGCCGACGAGCGGGCGGCCGTGCACGCCGTGGCGATGTCGCTCGGTCTGCCCGAGACGGGCGGCGCGCTCGACGAGGCCGTGCGGCAGGGGACGCGATCCCTCGACATCCTGCCGCTCGAATCGCTCACGGCGCGCGACGGCGAGCTGGCCTATCTCTGCGCGGCGTGGATGGCGCTCGCCGACCTCGACGAGGTCCGCAGCGAGCGCAAACTCCTCGAGCAGCTTCGGCTGCGCCTCCGGATCGCGCCCCCGCGTGCCGAGTGGCTCCACGCACACGCGACGACGCTCCGCCGGCAGACGCCCGCGACGACCTCTTTTTGGCGCGAGTTCGAGACCCTCGTCGTGAGCGCGGCCCGCGCTCTCGCGCGGGGCGAGGCTGGCTGACGACCACGGCTCCCGAGCGCATGCCCCGCTGGCGTCACCACGGGTGACACCGTCGGGCGGCGTTCACTCGGGGATGACCTCGCCGCGGGCCTCGCGCTCGGCGCGCCAGGCGGCGATGGCCTCGTTGAACTCGTGCGCGACGTCCGGGTCGAACTGCGACCCCGCGCAGCGTTCGACCTCGTTCGCCGCGACTTCATGCGGCAGGGCGCGACGGTATGCGCGGTCGCTCGTCATCGCGTCGTAGGTGTCGGCGACGCTGATGATGCGCGCGATGATGGGGATCTCCTGCCCCTTCATGCCAAGCGGGTAGCCGCCGCCGTCCCAGCGCTCGTGGTGCAGGTGCACGCCGGGGATGAGCGGATTCAGGAACGTGATCGGTTCGAGGATGTCCTTGCCGAAGCCCGGGTGCTTCTTGAACATCTCGTAGTCGTCCTGAGAGAGTTTGCCGGGCTTGTTGAGGTTGAGGACGCAGCCGATCTTGCCGACGTCGTGCATGAGCGCGGACTGCCGCACGATTTCGATCTGCCGCTCGTCGAGCCCGAGCTTGATCGCGAGGATCTGCGCGTACGCCGCCACGCGCTCGCTGTGCCCGGAGGTGTAGCGGTCCATCTTGTCGATGGCGCTCGCGAGTCCGCGGATCGTCTGCCGGAACGTGAGCTGGAGGTCTTCGTAGAGCTTGGCGTTCTCGATCGCTGCCGCCGCGCGGCCGCTCACGATGCTGAGGAGTTTGCGCTGCCCCTCGTCGAACGACTTGCCGAGCGTGAAGCTCAGGCTCGCGAGGAAGCCGACCGTCCGACCGCGCACGCGCAGCGTCGTGACGACCATCGACGAGAGCTTCAAGCCGATCGGTTCGCGGGAGAAATAGCGCAGCCCCCGCGCACCGAGGACGCGCAAGGGCTTGTCCTCCGCGAAGTACTCGCCCAGCGCCTCGACATCGAGCGCGCCGAGCGACTCGGGGTCGATCGGCGTGTTCGTCGCGCGGTCCTTCACCTCCTCCGCCCACGTCGGCGAGAGCACGCGCGCGCGCTCGAAGAAGCCGCCCGCGCCGTCGTCGAGCAGCACGAGCACGGCGTCGGCGTCGACTTCGTGGATCGCGGCGTCGAGCACCGTCCGGATGACCTCGTCGAGCGAGAGCGACGCGCTGATGGCCTCGCTCACCTTGTAGAGCGAGAGGGCCTCGCGCAGCCGCAGGTTCTCGGCGTGGAGTTTCTGCTTCTCGAGGCCGCGGCGGATCGTGTGCACGACCTCCTCGACCTTGAAGGGCTTGAGGATGTAGTCGTAGGCGCCGCGCTTCATGGCATCGATCGCCGTCTCGACCGTCCCGAAGCCCGTCATGATGACGGTGACCACGTTCGGCGTGTGGCGCCCGATCGCCGCGAGCAGCTCGAGGCCGCCCATGTTGGGCATCTTCAGATCGGTGAGGACGAGGTCGTAGCGGGTTCGCGAGAGCTCGACGAGCGCGGCGCTGCCGTCCTCGGCGGTGCGGACCCAGAAGCCTTCCATCGACAGAAAATCCGCGAGGATCTCGCGGATCATCCGCTCATCGTCGACGACGAGGATGCGGGGCGAGTCATCGAGCGCGGCAGACTCGACGTCGGAGCCGTGGCCACGCTCGAGCGTGTCGTCGGCCGCGCCTGGGAATGGTTGGCTGGACATCGTGTGGACCGAGCGGGGAGGAGTAGTCCGGCACGGGGCGGTGAGTCAATGGGCGTGCGTGTATGACGCCCGTGGCCGCGCACACCGCGGCGCCTTGTGAACCACGCGGGTCCGGCGCTGCGGTTGCAGTGCGCCGCGCGACACGACGCAGGACGGCGCGAAGCGTTGCCGGGCCCCGCGCGCTCTGGTAAACGCTCGCCGAGGCTGCGTCTTGAAACGCCGACGTCTGCTCGCTGCCAGCGCCGCGTACGGTCTCCTCGCCCTCGTGGGCTTCGCGTGGTGCGCGCTGCGCGGGGAATGGTCGCCCTGGGCGTCGGAATCCGCGCTGTTGCCGCTTTCCCCGGGGGTGCGCGCGCTCGCCTCCGTGCTCGGCGGGCTGGTCGTCGCGGCCTGCACCGTCGTCGCGACGCGTGCGCTCGTGCGCCGCACTCGCTGGGCGCGCGCGCTGCACGGCGAGCTCCGCGCGGTGCTCGGGCCGCTCGACGGGATCGAGATCGCCGCGTACGCGCTGCTCTCGAGCGTCGCTGAAGAGCTCTTCTTCCGCGGCGCGATGCAGCCCGCCCTCGGGCTCGTGCTGACCTCGGCCGTGTTCGGCGCCGTACACCTGGGGCCGTCGCGGGGCTTCCGCGTGTGGCCGCTGTGGGCCGCGGCGATGGGGCTCGTGTTCGGGGGGCTCGTCGCGCTGACGGGCTATCTGCACGGCGCCGTCATCGCCCATTTCCTCATCAATTACGAGAACTTGCACTTCATCGACGCGTACGATCCGGCCGCCGGCATGGCAGACGCCTCCCTCGCGGGCCGCGCGGCCGATGCCTCCGCGCCGCCTCGTCTGAGCGGCACCCGCGTCCGCGCAGGCCGCTGAACGCGGCGTGCGCGAGGGCGCTGCGCCGCGCGCGGCCTCGTTCTACCGCGCCGTCTCAAACCCTGCGTCGCGCGCTACTCGAGCGCGACCTGGAGCGTGTAGCCCGCGCGGTTCCCGTCGCCGCGGTCCCGCACGAACACCGTGTACCAGCCGGCTTCGAGCACACGCGCGACGCGCTCGGCCACGTCCCCCTCGCGCGACGAGGCGAGGAGGTTGCCGCGGATCGTGCGCAGCTCGAGCGTGAGGCGGTCACGCCGCCCCTCGCGCGTCCCATGAACCGCCAGCGCGGCCGTGAAGAAGCCGGCGCGCTCGAGGTGGACACGGTACGCATGCACCGCGTCGAAGCCGTTCTCGGGGCGCGCAGGGCCGCCGCTCGGTGCCGGGCTCGTGAGTCCGTCGATCTTGCCCGTCGCGCGGCCGGGCACCGCGAGCGGACGCGGCCAGCGGGGCGCGTCGTCCGCGGGCAGGAGCGCGCGCGGCTGCTGCGCGCGCACGAGGAGGCCCTCGAGCGCAGGCGCCGCGAGGACATCCGTGCGCACCAGGTGGCGCAGGAACCCGGACAGATCCGGCATCGCGCCGGGCTCCGCAGCGAGCGCGATCATCGCGCCGAGCAACGCCTCGGGTCCGAGCGCGACGCCGTCCGAGTCCGCGTCCGGCAGACCGGGGACACCATCGCCGAGGTCCCACAACACCGAGGCCACCGCGCGCTCGGAGCCCGCGCCGACCGGCCCGCCCGGGACGTGCTCGAGGTCCTGATCGACCCGCAGCGAACCGCCCGGCTCGCGCCCGATCGCGTCACGGTAAAACGGCGCACCGAGCACGGCGGCGGCGAACCACGAGGCGCGCCCCTCCTCCCACGCCACGCCCGGATCCACGAGCGTGCCCTCCGGGTGCAACCCGCCGATCGACGAGTCGGTCGTCAGCCGATCGAAGACGAAGTGGCCGAGCTCGTGGAGGATGATGGCCTCGTCGTGGTCGTCGGTGTCCGTCTCGCGGTAGCGCCCCGGGTCGCCGCCCATCAGCTCGAGCGCGTAGCGCCCCGAGCCCAGCGGGCGCTCGCCGCGGTAGAAGCTCCATTCGTTCGTGACGCCGCGCGCCCAATAGACGAAGAACGGCGGCAACGAGCGGCCCGTCCAGCGCGTCACGGCGTCGAGCCCGCGCAGCAGCGTGTCGACGATGTGGAACGCGCCGCCCGATCCGTGCGCATCGTCGTCGCGCGCCACGATCACGAGCGCGCCCGGCGTGGCGCCCGCGAGCGGCGTCGCGAGCTCGTGGGGTGAGCGACCGAACGCGTCCGTCGTGACGGACGCGTCGTGTGCGCCGGACGTCGCGCGCGCCCGCACGACGAGCGCCACGGCCTCGGGGCGCCGCGGCAGCCGGAAGCGTCCGTCCGCGTCGGTGAGCGTGCGCTCGAGATCCACCCCGCGCGCGTCCCGCGCGACGACCTCGACGAAGCGCGCAGGACGCACCTCCACGGCCTGCGAGAGGCCGCGCGGCGTCGCGCTGCGGGCCTCGAAGCGGACCTCCCCCGCGAGCAGCTCGGCGTCACGCGACGCCGTCGGCACCGAGCGCGTCGGCCTCCCGGCGGCGGACGCACCGCACGCGCTCGACGCGAGCGCGACGGCGAGCGCGAAGCCGACCATGCGCAGCGGAGAACGCATCGCTCAGCGCTCACTCGCGAACGGGAGTCGCGTCTGTGGAAGCGCCTCGAGGATGCGGCCGACGAGACGCTCGAGGTCGCGCGGGTCGTCGACGAAGTCGTGCTCCTCGCCGCGCACGAGCAGCTTCGGGCCGCGGTCGTACGCCTCGAACCACGCGTCGTAGCGGGCGCCGAGGTCCTCGAGGTAGTCGGCGGGGAGCCGCTGCTCGTACTCGCGGCCCCGCTTGCGGATCTGCGCGCGGCACCCCTCCGGCGAGCGCGCGAGGTACACGAGCAGGTCAGGCGGCTCGAGCCCGGCGAGGAGCGGGCCGGCGACGATGCCGTACGTCTCCCAGTCCCGGTCGTCCATGTCGCCCCGGGCGTGCAGGTTCGCGGCGAAGATCTCAGCGTCCTCGTAGCAGGTCCGGTCCTGCACGGCGCTCACGCCGAGGCGCTGTGTCACGAGCGTCTCGGCGACGCGCAGCGCGAGGAAGCGCATCTGCAACGGCAACGCGTAACGCCGCATGTCGGCGTAAAAATCCGCGAGGTACGGGTTCGCGTCGGTCGACTCGTAGAGGCCGCGGACCTCGAGGCGATCCGCGAGGCGCCGCGTGAGCGTCGTCTTGCCGGAACCGATGCTGCCTGCGACCGCGAGGAACGGATGTTGCGCGGACACCGCAGGGGAGTGACACGCCCGCCCCTCCGAGGGCAACAGCGGCGCGCGTTTTTTGGCATTCGGCGCCCCTCTTGAGGTTCTCCCAACGGCTTGCTACCTTCGCCCTGCGACGGCTCTCAAGGCGCACGCCGCCGAAGGTGAGTTTGGACTCCGATTCGGACATCAAGACGCGGATCACGCCGCTCGAGGATCTCAGGGCAGACAAGTCCGACAAGGGCGAGGACTGCCTCGTGGTGATCTACACGTCCGACGCGCGCCAGTTCGGCAAGCGCCACGTCCTCAACAGCGCGGGCCTCAGCCTCGGCCGTGGCAGCGAGAACACCGTCGTCCTCGAGAACGACTCCGTGTCGCGTCGGCACTGCCGCATCGAGCGGAAGGTGCGCAGCTGGGTCGTCCTCGACAACGACTCGACCAACGGCACCTACGTCAACGACGAGCAGGTCAAGGAGTACCAGCTCCGGCGGGGCGATCAGGTCAAGGTCGGCGACACGATCCTCAAGTTCCTGAGCGGCTCCGACGTCGAGGCGCAGTACCACGAGACCATCTACAAGATGACCATCATCGATGGTCTCACCGGCGCCAACAACAAGCGTTTCCTGCTTGAGTCGCTCGAGCGCGAGATCCCGCGGGCCCGCCGCCACCAGCGACCGCTCTCCCTCGCGATGCTCGACATCGACTACTTCAAGACCGTGAACGACTCGTTCGGCCACCTCGCGGGCGACTACGTCCTCAAGGAGCTCGCGAACCTCGTGCGCACACGCCTGCGCCCGGACGACATCCTCGCGCGCTACGGCGGCGAGGAATTCAGCATCGCCCTCCCCGAGACCCCGCGCGACGGGGCGGTGCGCATCTCCGAAGATCTGCGCGAACTCGTGGAGAAGCGTCGATTCGTGTTCGAGGGCGAGAGCATCCCCGTCACGGTCTCCATCGGCATCGCGCAGCTGGAAGAGCGGTGGGACGTCCTCGCCTTTCTCAAGTCCGCCGACGAAAAGCTCTACGAAGCCAAGCGCTCGGGCCGCAACCGCGTCTGCTTCTGAGCGACGCGCTCGCCGGGGCGCAGGGCACCGCACCCGCGGGAAGGTCTGTGCGGATCACGCGCTCGTGGCGTCGTCCTGAGTGGCGCAACGTCCGCCCTTCCCCGCGGACTCGACCGACACCGGACGCGCGATGCCTCGGGCCTCCACGCGCGCCGCGTTTGTTGTTAGTCTGCGCGCGTCATGCATCGCGGCGTCCAGGACTTCATGCGGGTGGTGCTCACGCAGGGCGAGGCGCTCGGCATTCAGCCGAACGCCGCGTGCCCGGCCGCAACGCTCTCCCAACTCGAGCACCAAATCGGCAGCCCGCTCCCCGCGGACTTCCGCCTCGCGCTCTCCAAGTTCAACGGCGCGAAGCTGCCGATCGGCACGCTGCTCGGCGTCGGCGCGCCCGTGGGCGACACCTCGGAGTCCGCGCTGAAGGACCTCGCCGAGCACCTGGGCCGGTCCTTCCTCGACCCCGAGCTGCCGCTGCCCTTCCACCGCAACGACGAGGGCGCGCTGCTCGCGTTCGACCGGAGCGCCGGTCCCGTGGCCGACACGTGGCCGATCGTCGATTTCTTCGCGGAGACGGGGGAGGTGCGACTCGTGTACCGCACCTTCGACGGCTGGTGCCGGACGATGGTGGCCGAGTGGACGTCCCCGGACTTCTTCGATGCGTTCACGCTCGACAAGTACCTCCATGCGGGCGAGCGGCACGCGGGCATCGAGTCCGACGTCGCGAGCGCGCACGCGACCGTCGCCCATGCGCTCAAGCGGGCCGGTCGCCCCGAGGACGCCCTGCGGAGCTACCTGCGCGCGGCGCGCTGCGTGCCGTCGCTCCCGTGGTGCGACTGGGAGGCCCTGAAGATCGCGGCGCTGCTCGGGGATCGCGACGCCGCGCTCGAGGCCGCGACGCGCCTCGCCGCGCGCGCGCCGGCCGAGCGCTGGGCGCAGCGCGAGACGACGCCGGGACGCGTCGCAGACGTGCTCGGCAAGTTGCCCGTGGGCGCGAGCCAACTCGCGACCTGCACGCGCCTCCTCGACCAGCTCGCTGCCCAGTCGGTCGAGACCGAGGACAAGGAGCAGGTCGCCTCCGTGCGTCACTCCCTCGTGAACCACACGGGGCTGCCCGAGACGCGCCCGTCGCGCGTGAGCGTCATGCCCGCGGTCCCGAACGTCGCGCAGTGGTGGGCCGCGACCCGGCAGGCATACGCGAACGGGCAGGTGCGCGACGAGGACTTGCTGCTCGACCCGAGCTTCGAACAGCTCCGCGCGGCGCACGATTTCCGTGAGCTACTGCGGATCCGCCGCGATTTCTGAGCCCAGCGGGGCGTCGGGCGCAGGGGGCGGGGGAGCCTGACCCGCCTGCCGCAGGCGGTGCGCTCTGCGCAGGCGGTGAGGGCGGCGCAGGTGATGCGGGCGGCGCAGGCGCGGCGTTCGCGGGGGGCACGGGGAGACCGCCGACCGTGGGCGCGGCAACGGCCGGCGCGGGTGTCGTCGCTGCCGCTGCGGCGTCTGCACCGGCGACGGGGGGCGTGGGGGCGTCGGTCGTCGGTGCGGACGAATCCGCCGTACGCGGCGCGTAGACGACGATCTCCTGATCGACGCGAAGCGTCGCGCTGCGATCGAAGCGGTTGATCCGCGCGAGCGAGCCGGGGCTGAGATCGAAGCCTCGGGCGACGCTCGCGACGGTGTCGCCGGAACGCACGCGGTAGCGGATGCGGACACGCCCGCGCTGCGCCTCGTGGTAGTCGAAGAACTCGTCGGAGCCGACGACGAGCACACGCGCGTCGCCCTCGGCGAGCACGAGGGCGCGCGAGAGATCGCGCGACGCCGGGACGAACAGCTGCAGGAACATCCCGCGCTGCAGGGTCGCGGTGGGCTCGACGCCGTTCCAGCGACGGAGGTCGTCGAGCGTGACACCGAAAAAGCGGGCGATCTCAGCGGTCTCATCGCCCTCGGCGACGCGGTAGAACACGCGCCGACGGCCCGCGTAGCTGAAGCGCTGGTCGGGGACAGTGACGACGGGCGGCTCGGCGGCCGCGGGCTCACGCGGCGCGACGTCGGGGACCATCAGGGTGAAGCCGACGCGGACGCGCGCGTCCTCGAGCTCGTTCGTGCGCACGAGCGCGCTCGTCGTCGTGCGGAAACGGGCCGCGACATCGTCGAGGGTCTCGCCGAAGCGGACGACGTACGGACGCTCCGTGGGCCGCGCGCCCCGCACCCGGGGGAGCTGCCGTACGAACGCGTCGGCGCGGTCGGCCGGCACACGCAAGCGGAACGCCGCGTCCCCGGGCGGCGTGCGGCCGCGCCGCAGCTCCGGGTTCATCCGCGCCAGGTCGGTCGCGCCGAGGTCGGCGGCGCGCGCGAGCACGGAGACCAGCATCCCACCCGGCACCTCGACCGTCGTGAGGGGCCGGTCACTCTCCACGGGGACGGCGCCGAAGCCGAAGCGCGCGGGGTTCCGGCCGACGACGGCACAGGCCATGATCTTCGCGACGTAGAGCGTCGTCTCGAACGGCAGTCCCGCCTCGACCGACGCGAGCGTCCAGAAGTCGTTGGTGTTGTATTTGCGGATCGCGCGCAGGAGCGCGCCGTACCCCATGTTGTACGCGGCGAGCGCAAGCTCCCAGGACCCGAAGCGGCGGTGCAAGTCCCCCAGATAGCGGGCCGCGGCGGCGGTCGCGGCCTCGGGGCTCATCCGCGCATCGACCCAGTGGTCACGCCGCAGGCCGTACTCCTCGCCCGTGCCTTGCACGAACTGCCACATCCCGACGGCCCCCACGCCCGAGCGTGCGACCGGGTCGAAGCCGCTCTCCACCATCGCGACGTAGAGCAGGTCTTCGGGCACGGCGGCCGCACGCAGCGCCTCGCGGATCCCGCGCTCGTGCCGAGGCACACGGCGCAGCCAGCCCGCCATCAGCGCCCGGCCCCGCGCGTCGTCCTTGAAGAAGCGCAGGTATTCGACGACGCGCGCGTCCCAGCGCACGGGCAGGTCCGGCAGCACGAGCCCCTGCAACGCGCTGAGGTCACGCTCGCCGAGCGCGCGGGGCGGCGTCGCTGGGATGACGTCGGACGTGAGCGCCTCGGGCATCTCGCCCGAGACGAGCGGTTGCACGCCCTCGCCCGGCTCGCCCTCGAGCGCCTGCTCGGCGAGGCGCAGCGCCCGCAGCTCCTCCGACTCGTCGCCCGAGACGCCCGCCATCGACGGCGCCGCCGGAGTGGCCGCGCCCGACGCGGTCGTCGGCGCGGTGGGTGGCACCTGCGCGCGCGCGAACGTCGGCGCGAGGAGCGCGAGGAGCGCGACGATCACGAGCGGTGCGGCCACGCGAGACGCCATCGCCCCCATCGTAGCGGTCGGCTCGCTGCGACCGCCAGAAACGCGCCCGTGGCGGCCGCGCCGGGCCTACCCCGTGAGCACGCGCGCGACGACCTCGCGCTCCGGCAGCCCCTTGTAGCGGCGCACGTCGTCCGGCATCGCCGCGAGGGCGGCGACGAGCACGGCGCGCTGCGCAGGATCGAGCGAGCTCACGGGGTACACGTAGGTTCGGATGAGGAAGACGCTCGCGTCCGCCTCCGGCAGCGGCACGGTGATCTGCCGCTCGACGCGCAGATAGCAGGGCGTCCCCGCGGCGAGCGGCGTGCGTGGCCACGGCGCGCGCGCGCCCGCATCGGGGTGGTGGTCGAGGTGCGGATCCGCGCTCAACGTCCAGACGAAGCGGACGTACGGGCCGCGGTCGATCATCGCGCTCACCATGCTGCGCGCCGCCGCGTCGGGCTTGGCGAACGAGGGCACGGGGCCGTGGATCCCTGCAAAATCGGCCCCCGCGAGGCGCTCGGGGCGCCACCCGCTCGGGAAACACACGTGCAGCAGCACGAGGCGCCCGCGCCCGTCTGCGCCGCGATCGAGGACGGCGAAGTCCTCCTGCACCGCGCGCCCGAGCGCGTCGAAGGGGTTGCGCGCCGCGGCGTCGGCGTCCGCCGCGCGGAGTCGATCCGGATGCTCCACCGCGAGCGTGCGGCGCATCCACGCGAGCGCGGCGTCGGTCGCGCGCACGGCGGCCTCGTCGCGCGGATTGAGCCATGCGTGCCGCTCCGGAGGCGCAGCGCGCTTGGCGGCGAGCGTCTCGTCGAGTCGGACGTCGACCTGGAAGTGGCGCGCGTCCGCCGCGCCGTTGCCGAATTCGACACCGAAGCGCAGCAGGCCTGCCTGCATGCGGAGCGGCGCTTCGTTCACCGGAAAGTAGCGCGCCGGAGCGCCGCGACCCTCGTCAGACATCGCGCCCTGCGTAGCACGCGACCGGCGAGCGCGTATGCTCGGCCGTGGTCGACGTCCACGCGCACGGGGGGAACATTCCGACCGCGTCGCGCGTCTGCCCGGGAGCGTCCGCGTCCCCCGGCATGCCTCCCCTCCGATGAGCGTCCCCGTCCCACTCCGCCGCCCCGTTCTCGCCGTCGCGCGGCGCCTGCGCCTGCAGCGCGCGCTCGACGCCGCGGCGACGCTCTCGGTCGCGTCGCTCGGCCTCGCGGCCGCGCTCGTCGCTGCCGTCAAGACACGCGCGGTCGGTCCGGACGATGCGTTGCCGTGGCTCGTCGGCGCCGCGGCCCTGCCCGCCCTCGGCGCGCTCCTCGGCGCGGCGCGGCGCGTCTCGATGCTCGTCGCGGCCCAGCGCCTCGATCGCGCGCACGCGCTCCACGATCGCACCGCGAGCGCCCTCTCGTTCGCGGCACTCCCCGCGGATGCGCGCACGGCATTCATGGAAGCAGCCATCGACGACGCGTGCGCTCACGCGGCGGGGCTCGTCCCGGCGCGCGCGTTCCCGCTCCGCGCCCCGCGCGATACGGTCGCCGCGCTCGGGCTCGCGTTGGCCGTCGCGGGGCTCGCGCTGCTCGAGGTGCCCGACGTGATCGTGCGGCCGGCCCCGACGCAGCCGCCCGCCGCGCTCGTCCTGCACGCGGACGACCTCGAGGCCTTCCGCAACGACGTGCGCGAGGCGCTCGCCGATCCAGCGCTCGAGCGCGAGGTGCGCGACGCCGCGACGCGCTTCGACGGACTCGTCGGTGACCTCGCCGCGCAGCGCCTCGCACGCACGGACGCGCTGCGCGCGCTCCAGCAGGTCCAGGACGCGCTCGAGGATGCGCGGCGCGCCGACGCAGACAACCTCCGCGAAACCCTCTCGCAGGTCGCGACGGAACTCGCGCGGTCGCCGCAGACCGAGCCCGCTGCCCGCGCTCTCCGCGACGCGGACGCGCGTCGCGCGGCAGACGACATGCAGCGTTTGTCGGAGGCCCTGCGCCAGAGCCCCCCGAGCCGCCGCGAGCTCGACCGCCTGCGCGAGGCGCTCGCCCGCGCCGCGGCCACGCGTCCACCGGCCCCCTCGTCCGAGTCGCTCGCGCAGCGCCGCGCGGAGGTCGAGCGGCTCCTGCAGCGGCAGCGCGACCAGCAGGCCGCGCAGCAGGCGCAGCCCGAGCCCGAGCGGCGCCTCCTCGAGCGACGGCGCCGCGAGCTCCAGCGGCTCGAGCGCGAGCAGGCAGGCGCGCAGGCGCAGGAGCGACGCCTCGAGCGCCTGCAGCGCGAGCTCGGGCACGCCGGAGAACGCCTCTCGCAGCAGGACCGCGAGCAGGCCGCGCAGTCGCTCGCGCGGAGCGCGGAAGAGTTGAACCGCATGGCGCGCACGCAGCAGAGCGAGCAGCAGCGCCGCGCCCTCGCCGAGCGTCTCTCCGAGTTGCGCGAGCTCGTCCGCCGCCAGCGCGAACAACAGGCACAAGCCGACGCATCCGGCCAGCAAGGTCAGCAAGGTCAGCAGGGTCAACAGGGCCAGCAAGGTCAGCAAGGTCAGCAAGGTCAGCAGGGCCAGCAGGGTCAGCAAGGTCAGCAAGGTCAGCAAGGTCAGCAGGGTCAGCAAGGTCAGCAAGGTCAGCAAGGTCAGCAGGGTCAGCAGGGTCAGCAAGGTCAGCAGGGCGCGTCGCGGATGGATCGGTTCGTGGCGCAGGCGCGCGGA
Source organism: Polyangiales bacterium (assembly GCA_964202905.1). Classification (GTDB taxonomy): domain Bacteria; phylum Myxococcota_A; class Polyangia; order Polyangiales; family JADJQN01; genus CAIUAC01. The sequence goes on along the minus strand of CAXNJO010000004.1, from coordinate 57,272 downwards.
GGCGCCGGCGCGATGGGCCGCGCGGGGCGCCCCGGCCAAACCGGACAATCGGGACAACCGGGAGAAGCGGGAAGTTCGGGACAGACCGCTGGTCACGTCGGGGTGCCCGGTCAGGGCGGCAGCGCCGTCCTCGAGATGCCGGGCGCGTCGCAGGGCAGCGCGCAAGGAAACATGCCCGGCGGCATGGGCCAGGGTCCGGGCGCCGGCGCTGGCCATGACACCACGGGCCTCGACGCACCCACGCGCCTCGATGGCACACGGCAGGCGACGCGCGTGCAAGGCGAGGCGTCCGAGCGCGGGCCGACGCGGAGCGAGGTGATCCTCGGCGCCGCCGAGCGCGGCTTCGCAGCGCGCGACTACCGGCGCGTGTACGCCGACTACGAGTCCCACGCGACGGAGGTCCTCGAGCAGGACCAGATTCCGGGCGGTTATCGCTTCTACGTCCGCCGCTATTTCCAGCTCATCCGACCGAGGGAGCCGCAGCCATGAGCGACACGAAAGACACGAGCGCCGCAGTGGCCGCCTTCGGGCGGGACGTCGCCACCCTGCGCGCCGAGATCGGCAAGCGCATCGTCGGACAGGGGCCGATCGTCGATGGGGTGCTGACGTGCCTGCTCGCTGGCGGGCACGCGCTGCTCGAGGGCGTGCCGGGTCTCGGCAAGACGATGCTCGTCCGCACGCTGAGCGAGGCGCTCGATCTGCGCTTCTCGCGCGTGCAGTTCACGCCCGACCTGATGCCCGCGGACATCCTCGGCACGACGGTGATCGAGGAGGACGAGGCGGGCCGCAAGTCCTTCGAGTTCCGCCCCGGCCCCATCTTCGCGAACATCGTCCTCGCCGACGAGGTCAACCGCGCAACGCCGAAGACGCAGAGCGCGCTGCTCGAGGTGATGCAGGAGCACTCGGTCACCGTCGCGCGCGCCACGCACACGCTCGACGCGCCGTTCTTCGTGCTCGCGACGCAGAACCCGCTCGAGATGGAGGGCACGTACCCGTTGCCGGAGGCGCAGCTCGACCGCTTCCTCTTCAAACTGCACGTCACCTTCCCCTCACGCGACGAGCTCCACGCGATCCTCGACCGCACGACGGGCACCACGGCGCCGCGCGTCGAGCCCGTGCTCGACAAGGCGCGCGTGCTCGCGATGATGCGGCTCGTGCGCGACGTCGCGGTCGCGCGGCACGTGCAGGACTACGCGGTCCGCCTCGTCGAAGCGACGCATCCGGCGGGCGCGGCGCGCGGCGATGCGGGGCGCGCACCGGAGCTCGTGCAGAAGTACGTCCGCTTCGGCGCGAGCCCGCGCGGCGCGCAGGCCGTCCTCGTGGCGGCGAAGATCCAGGCGCTCTTCGCGGGCAGGTTCAGCGCGTCCGTCGATGACGTGCGCGCTGTGGCGAGGCCGGCGCTCCGGCACCGCCTGATCCTCAACTTCGAGGGCGAGGCCGAGGGCGTGCGCACCGATCGCGTCCTCGACGAGCTCCTCGCGACCGTCCCGGAGGCAGCCCCGTCCGGCAAGTCGGCGCGGGGCTGAAGGCGCGCGTGTTCGACTGGCTGCGCCGTGGAGGGAGCGAGCGCGGGGCCGCCGCCGCGCCCACGCGTGGGGCGGAGCCGCTCTTCGACGAGTCATTCCAGGCGAAGCTCGAGATGCTCGCGCTCGCCGCGCGTCGTCTCCATCAGGGCCGCACGCGCGCCGAGCGACGATCGAAGAAGACGGGCAGCGGCATCGAGTTCGCCGACCACCGCGCATACACGGCAGGCGACGACTTCCGCTACCTCGACTGGAACGTCTACGGGCGCTCCGGGCGCCTCCTGCTGCGGCTCTTCGAAGAGGAGGAGGACCTCGCCGTCTACGTCCTCCTCGACCGCTCGCGTTCGATGGCGTTCGGCGCGACGCCGAAGATCGACTACGCGCGTCGCCTCGCCGCCGCGCTCGCCTACATCGCGCTCGCGGGCCTCGATCGCGTCTCGATCGTCTCGTTCGACGACGCGCTCCGCGGCCGACTTGCGCCGACCCGCGGCAAGAACCGCATCTTCGCGGTGCTCGAGTTCCTGCGCGCACAGGAGGCCGACGGTCCCACGGGGCTCGGCGACGCGATGCGCAGCTTCGTCGCGCAGAACAAGCGCCGCGGCGTCGCGATCCTGCTCAGCGATCTCTACGACCCGCGCGGCTTCGAGGAGGGGCTCAACGTCCTCCGCTACCAGAAGTTCGAGACGCACGTGATCCAGATCGTCGACCCCAGCGAGGTGAGACCGCCGCTGCACGGCGACGTGCGGCTCGTCGACGAGGAGACGGGCGAGGCGCGCGAGGTGACGGTGACGCCGCGCGTGCTCGAGCGTTTCGCGCGCGCACACGCTGAGTACCGCGCCGGCATCGAGCGCTTCTGCGCCGAGAAGCAGGTCTCCTTCCACGCGGTCGAGACGAGCACGCCCTTCGACGAGGCCATCCTCCGCATCCTGCGGCGCGGCGGGATGCTCGGGTGAGCGCATGATCGAACTCGCCGGTCTGACGCTCGCGCAGGTGCTCACCGTCTTCGCCGTCGTGGGCGGCGCGGTCGTCGGGCTGTACCTGCTCAAGCTGCGCCGGCGCGTGGTCGTGGTGCCCTTCGTGCGCCTCTGGGACCGCGTGCTCGCCGACGAGCGCACGACGCGCCTCTTCTCGCAGCTCAAGCGGCTCCTCTCGCTGCTGCTCGCGCTGCTCCTCGTGGGCTTGATCGCCCTCGCCCTCGGTGACCCGCGCTGGAAGGGCGCGCGCGACGGTGGGCGCACGCTGGTGCTCCTGCTCGACGCGAGCGCGTCCATGCAGGCGACCGACGTGGCCCCGACGCGGCTCGCGCGCGCGAAGCAGGAGGCGCGACGCCTCGTCGAGGGACTCGGCCCCAACGACCGCGCCCTCGTCGCGCGCATGGAGGCGCGCACGACGCCCGTCTCGCCGATGACGAACGACCCGGCCCTGCTGCGCGAGGCCATCGACGCCGTCGCGCCGACGGAGGTCGCCGCGTCGCTCCCGGGCGGGCTGCGCTTCGCGCTCGACGTGCTCCGCGACCAGCCGCGCCCGGAGATCGTCGTGCTCTCCGACGGACACCTCGGGGACGCGCGCGACGCGGAGGGCGAGGTCACGCTCGGCGCCGTGCGGCTGAGCCACGTGCCGATCGGCCGGGGGCGCCGCAACGTCGGGATCACCGCGTTCAGCGTGCGTCGCTACCCGCTCGACAAGAGCCGCAGCGAGGTCCTCGTCGAGCTGCGCAACGCGGGCCCGCGCGACGAGTCCGTCGAGCTGACCCTGCTGGGCGACGGCAGGCCGCTCGACGTGCAGACGATCGAGATCGCCGCGGGCGCGCGGATCGCTCGTATTTTTCAGGACCTCGCGGGTGCGGACCGCACGCTCGAGGCGCGCCTCACGCTCACGGGCGGTGCGCATGACGACCTCCCCGCCGACGACCGCGCCTATGCGCGACTCCCCGATCGGCGCCGCGCGCGCGTGCTCTGCGTCACGCGCGGCAACCTCTACCTGCAGGCGGCGCTGCTGCTCGACGAGTACCTCGACGTCACGGAGATCCCCCCCGAGGCCTACCCGCCCGCCGGCCGCTTCGACGCCGTGATCTTCGACGACTTCGTCCCCGCGACGCCTCCGACGAGCCCCGCGATCTACCTGCACCCGCGCCCTGCTCCCGGTCGGGAGGGGCCATTTGCCGTCACCGGCGTGCTCGCGCGGCCCACGTTCGATCAGCTCGATCGGCGACACCCGCTGCTGCGTTTCACGGCCATGCGCGACGTGAACGTCGCCGAGGCCCTCGCCGTGACGCTCGCGCCCGGCGACGTGCGCGTCGCCGGAGACGCGCGCGGACCGCTCATCGTGGCCGGCACGCGGCAGGGCCAACGCTTCGTCGCGCTGACCTTCGACGTGCGGCGCAGCGACCTGCCGCTGCGCGTCGCCTGGCCGCTGTTGCTGCTCAACGCGATCGACGGCTTCCTCGAGGAGGACGCCGCGTACCTCTCGAGTTACCGCACGGGCGAGACGTGGCGCGTCCCCGTGCCGCCGGGCTCGGTCGGTGCGCGGCTCCAAGCGCCCGACGGTGAGCTGCGCGAGGTACCGATCGCCGATGGACGCGCGGTCGTCGCGGGCCTCCGCGCGGGTTTCTACACGCTCCGGGCGCGCGACGCTGCGGGCGTGGAGTCCGAGCAAACGTTCGCCGCGAACCTCGCCGACGACGCCGAGCTCGACATCGCCCCCGTGTCACGTCTGCGCGTCGGTGCGACGACGGCGCAACGCGCGCGACCGGCACGCGCCGGCCTGCGCGCGGAGCTTTGGGTGACGCTCGTCGTCGCCGCGCTCGTCCTGCTCTGCCTCGAGTGGTTCACCTACCATCGGAGGCTGACGGTATGAGGCGCCGCGTCGCGCTCGAGGCGCTCGCCGCATGCGCGCTCTCCGCGGGCGTCGCCGGGCTCGTCGCGTGGTTTCTCGCGGCAGGTCCGCGGGCGTGGGTGCACGGCGCGGACCGCTACACGCTCGGCACGCCGGCCGCGCTCTACGCGCTCGCGGTGGTGCCGCTGCTCGCGCTCGCGCTCCGTCGCTCGCTCGCCGACCTCGCGCCGGCACAGCGCGCGCTGTCGTTCGCGCTGCGCGCCGCGCTCGTCGCGGCCCTCGCGCTCGCGCTCGCGCGACCTGCGCGCACCACCGAGAGCGCGAAGGTCAGCACCGTCTTCCTGGTCGACGTCTCCGAGTCCGTCACCGACGCCGCGCTCGCGGACGCACGCGCGATCGTCGATGCAGCGTGGCGCGCGCGCGGCGATCACGACGTGCAACTCGTCGCCTTCGCGCGGCACCCGCGCGTCGTGCCGCTCGACGCAGAAGCCGCCTCGATCCCGCCGATCACGCGGCCTGCCGCGCACGCCGCAGGCGCGATGGATCCCGGCGCGGGCACCGATCTCGAGGCCGCGCTCCAGCTCGCGTACGGGCTCTTCCCGCCGGGGCATCTGCGCCGCGCGGTGCTCCTCTCGGACGGCGTGCAGACGGAGGGCGACGCGCTCGGGGAGGCGAGCCGGGCCCGCCGCTTCGGGGTGCGCGTCTCCTACCACCCGTCGCGCCGCGGCGCGCCGCCGGAGGTCGCGATCCGCAGCGCGTCCCTCCCGGATCGCCTCGAGGTCGGGGCGACGTTCTTCGTGCGCGCCCGCCTCTTCGCGACGCAGCCGACGCGCGTGCGCGTCCGCGTGCGGCAGGACGACGGGCCGAACGCGCTCGATCCGCAGCGCGAGGTGTCGCTCCCACGGGGCGAGACGGAGCTCGAGTTCCGCAGCGTCGTGCGGGTGCCGGGCCCCGTCACCTACACGGTGGAGGTCGAGCCGCTCGGTCCCGATCGCTTCCGCGCGAACAACCGCTTCGTGACGAGCGCGATCGTCCCCGGGCGCCCGACGGTGATGATCGTCGAGTCGGATCCGGGGCGCGCAACCTGGCTCGCCCGCGCGCTCGCGGCGGGTGACTACGAGCTCGACGTGCGCGGCCCCCGCGAGCTGCCGACGAGCGTCCGCGAACTCGAGCGCTTCGACTTCGTCGTGCTCTCCGACGTGCCCGCCGACGCCGTCTCGCTCGGCCAGATGGACGCCCTCGAGCGCTACGTGCGCGACCTCGGCGGCGGCTTCCTGATGGCGGGCGGCGAGCAGGGCTTCGGCCTCGGTGGCTGGGGCGGGACGCGCATCGAGCAGCTGCTGCCGGTGCGCATGGACGCCGAGCGCCGCCGCGATCAACCATCGCTCGCGCTCGCGCTCGTCATCGACAAGAGCGGCTCCATGACGGGTCTCAAGATGGAGCTCGCGAAGGACGCGGCCCGCGCGACGGCGGAGCTGCTGTCCGCGGAGGACTACCTCGAGGTCGTCGGCTTCGATTCGCAACCCGTCCGCATCGTGCGGATGCAGAGCGCCTCGAACCGCTTGCGGATCCTCACCGACATCGGCCGCCTCGCGCCGTCCGGCGGCACCGCGATCTTCCCCGCGCTCGACATGGCGTACCAAGACCTCGCCGTCACGCGCGCGCGCATCAAGCACGTCATCCTGCTGACCGACGGCCAGACGCAGGAGAGCGGCATCGACACGATCGTGCAGGCGATGCGCGCCGAGAGCATCACGGTGAGCGTCGTGGGCCTCGGCGGCGACGTGAACCGCGCGCTCCTGCAGAGCATGGCGAACCTCGGCGGCGGGCGCGCGTACTTCACCGTCGACCCGCACAACGTGCCGCGCATCTTCACGCGCGAGACGACCACCGTCGCGCGCTCGAGCGCCGTCGAGGAGTACTTCCAGCCGACGATCGCCGCCTCGGCCGATTTCCTGCGTTCCGTCGACCTCGCGAGCGCGCCGTTCCTCCACGGCTACGTCGCGACGCAAGCGAAGCCCGCGCCCGCGCAGGTCGTGCTGCGCTCCGAGCTCGGCGAGCCGCTCCTCGCCCGCTGGCGCGTCGGGCTCGGCTGGTCCCTCGCGTGGACGAGCGACATCAAGAACCGCTGGGCCGTCGACTGGCTGCGCTGGCCGGGCTTCCAGCCCTTCTGGTCGCAGCTCGTGCGCGAGCACATGCGCGAGCGTCGACGCGAGACGCTCGACATGCACGCCTCGATCGAGGACGGCGTGGTGCGCGTCGAGGTCGACGCGATCGGCCAGGACGATCGCTTCCTCGACGGGCTCGAGAGCCGCGTGACGATGACCGGCCCGCTCGGCGCATCGACGCGCCGAGCTCCGAGCGCTCGACACGACGCGGGCGTCGAGCCAGCGGACGACGACGAGGCCCGCCGCACCGAGACACACCCGCTCCGCCAGACGGCGCCCGGCCGCTACGAGGCGCGATTCCCGCTCGATCGGTACGGCGCGTTCGTGCTCGAGGCCGTGCACGCGCGCGACGGCCGGCCCATCGCGGAGAGCCGCGCGCAACTCGCGAACCCGTACCCGCGCGAGTACGCGACCGTCGAGCCGAGCGACGCGCTCCTACAACGCATCGCGGCGCTCACGGGGGGCGACCGGGAGCCGACGCCGGCACGCCTCTTCGCGCCCCGCGGCGAGACCGTGCGCCATCACGAGCCCGCCTGGCCCCCGCTGCTCTACACCGCGCTCGCGCTCTTCGTGCTCGACCTGCTCGCGCGGCGCGTGAGATTCTCCCGCCATGTCGCCCGTCGCGCAGCCCGCGCGCGTGGCGGGTCTTGACGGCCACGAGCCGGGAACTATTCTCCTACGCTCTTTACGCCAAGGGGTTGAGGGATGAAAAAAGCCGAACTCAAGCGGTTCAAGAAGCTCCTCGAAGAGAAGCGCGACGCGTTGATCAAGAACGCGCAGCAGACGATCGCCGAGGACATGACCCTCGACTCGAACGATCTCCCCGACGAGATGGACCTCGCCTCGAGCGAGTACATCCAGTCGTTCACATTCCGCCTCCGCGGCCGCGAGAAGACGTTCCTCGACAAGATCGATCGCGCCCTCAAGAAGATCGAGGACGACTCCTTCGGGACTTGTGAGTCCTGCGACGAGGAGATCTCCGTCAAGCGCCTCGAGGCGCGCCCAGAGACCACGCTCTGCATCCGCTGCAAAGAGGATCAGGAGCGTCAGGAGCGCGACTTCGGCTGAACCCGCGGGCCGCTCAGGGGCGCCGCGGCGCCGCCGTGGCGGCATCGGCCTCCGGGGCGCCGGTCGAGGCGGCCTCGGTTCCGCGCGGGGCCAGCGTAGGCGAAGCCAGCGTAGGCGGCGGCAGCGCAGGCGGGGCGAGCGTAGGCGGCGGCAGGGCAGGCGGCGGCAGGGTCCGCCGCGCCGAGGATGGGGGCGGCGTAGACTGTCGTGCACGTGCGGAGAGCGCCGCGGGGGGCGTCGACTTCCGTGCGGCCGGCTGCGAGAGCGTGTCGACGCGCGGCTCGGGTAGTTCGAGCGTGAAGACCGTGCGGCCGGGTTCGCTCTCGACGGTGACGCGCCCGCCGTGGTCCTCGACGACCTTGCGCACGATGGCGAGACCGAGGCCCGTGCCTCCTTTTTTGCCGTGTGTCGTGAAACTCTCGAAGAGGCGCTCGCGGATCTCGTCGGAGATCCCGGGACCATCGTCCATGACGGTGACGAGGATCGCCTCTCCACCGGCCTCCGACGCCGAGCGCCGATCGACGCCGATGACGACGTTGCCCCCCGCCTGGCCGAGCGCCTCGGCTGCGTTGCGGGCGAGGTTGTGCAGCGCGCGCTCGATCTTCTGCTGGTCGAAGTGCGCGACACCGCGGTCGTTCAACTCGAGCCGAACGTTCACGCCGCGATCGCGGAACTCGCGATCGAGTTGCTCCTGCACCTCGCCGAAGAACTTGTGCAGGTACACCTTGCCGACGAGCACCGTGCGCTCCCCGCGCGCGAACGCGAGGATTTCGCGCGTCATCGCGTTCACGAAGCGCACCTGACGCAGCACCGCGTCGCCGTAGCTCTGCCGCACCTCCTGGTCGCGCTCGCTCACGAGGAGCTGCGCGTAGCCCTGCACGACGGTCATCGGCGTCTTCAGGTCGTGGAGCACGCTCGAGAGGAGCTGGCCGATCGTGGAGAGCCGCTCCTCGCGCTCACGCAGCTCACGAAATCGCGCGAAGGCGATCGCGTTCGAGACGTGCCCCGCGATGACGCTCGCAAACTTCACGTCGTCGTCGTCGAAGGCGAGGCGCCCGTTGCCCTTGTTGAGCAGCTCGAGCGCGCCGACGCCGTCCTTCCAGCGGAGCGGCACGCACAGCACGGAACGCGGGTGATAGCCAACGCGGTCGGCGATCTCGACGGAGTGCCGTCCGTCTTCGTCGACGTCGTTCACGATCTGCGGCTCGCCGTGACGCGCGACCCAACCGCTGATCCCCTGCCCCGCCTTGATCTTCAGGCGCTTGACCGCGTCGGGCTCGCCGCCGATGGCTGCACGGAAGCGGAGGTCGCCGCTCTGTTCATCCGCGATCAGAATGCTGCCGGCCTCGGCGCCGATCGCGCGGATCGTCCGCGCGAGCACGCCCTCGAGCAGGTCTTCGAGGCGCATCGCGCTCGCGGCGACCTGCGCAATTTCGAAGACGACGTCGAGCTCGCGCACCTTGCGCTCGAGTTGCGATTTCGCCTCCGCGAGTTCCACGTTCTTCGCGTAATAGGAGAGGAAGAGCTTGCTGTTCTCGATCGAGACGGCGGCCTGCGAGGCGAGCGAGAGCAGGAGCGCCTCGTCCTCGACGCTGAAATAGCCGCCGTCGCGCTTGTTGAGGACCTGCACGACACCGATCGTGCGTCCGTGGTGGTTCTTCATCGGCACGCACAGCGTCGAGCGCGTGCGGTAGCCGGTGCGCCGATCCCAGTCGCCGTCGAAACGCGGATCGAGGTACGCGTCCTTGATGTTCAGCGGCCGCCCCGCGCGCGCGACCCAACCGGTGAGCCCTTCGCCGACCTTCAGCCGGATCTCCGTCTCGATCGTCCCCTGGGCGACCTTCGACCAGAGCTCGCCCGTGTCCTCGTCGAGGAGGTAGAGGGTCGAGCGCTCCGCGTCCATGACCTCGGAGACTTTGCCGAGCACCATCGTGAGCAACTGGCTCAGGTCGAACGTCGTGCTCAGAGCCGTGCCGATCTCCTGCAAGGCACGCAGTTTCGCGTGCTCACGCGCCAGCTCGGCCCGCAGCGCGGCCTCGCCCTCGACGGTCAGCGGCTCCGATCCGGACATCGCGCCCACTCTCGCACGCTCGGCGCGAGGCGGGCAACGGCGCGCACGCGACGTGCGTCAGTAGCCGCGGCGCATTTCGGCGCGATCGCCGATCGCCAGTTCGCGCGTCGATGCGGTCACGATGGCCGTGCAGGTCTTGGGGCGAACGTGGACGATCCGCACCTCGGCCACGATTTCCTCAGGGTACTCGCCAGGCGTGCGCCGCACCTCGGCCGTCGAGCCCGGCTCGAGCGCACCGCTCCCGATGTCCTCGCGCCACGTGTCGCCCTGCCGGACGACGAAGAGTCGGTTTCCCTCGCGCACACCCTGCTCGGAACCAACGTCGAGGAAGATCACCTGCTGCTCGCCGAGGAGCGTGCGCGGGCGCATCGAGGCGATGATCCGTGCCCGCAAGTCCCGCTCGTTCCGGCGCGCAGGCACGTCGTCGAAGCGACGCGGCATCGCCGCGATGCGGTGGCCGCGCTCGATCGGCTCGAGCGCCTCGATGATCGTCGCGCGCGCCGTGTGCCGCTCGCGGTCGTAGGTCTCGACGCGGACCGCGCCGTAGATGCGCACGAGCGTGCCGGCGGCCTCATCGGGGGCATCCGCGCCGGATGCCTCGGTGAAGATGGTCCACTCTTGGCCCGGCGCGACGCGCTCGTCCTGATCGGCGTCGAATTGTACGTAGGCCTCGTCGTACGTGCTGAGCAGCATGTGATCGGCCGGCGAACCGACGATCTCCCCCGACTCGCTGAGCGCCTCGCGGTCGAGAAAGCCCTCCTCGCGGAGGAACACACCGCCCTGCGACGCGCGTCCGATCCGCACATGCGGCGAACGTCGGGGCATCGCCGCCGCGGCGGCCGCGGCCTGCGGGGTGCCCGCGGCCGGCAGCAGGCGCAACGCGCCTTCCGGGTAGATCCAGTGGGGGTTCGTGATCTCCGGGTTGTAAGACCAGACGCGCGGCCAGAGGAACGGGTCGCCGAAGAAGCGCCCCGTGACGTCCCACAAGGTGTCGCCCCGACGCACGACGTAGCGCGCGGGGACCTCGCCGCGCGGACCGGACGGGCGCGCCGTGGCGTCCTCGTCGTCTGCGACGTTGGACCCGTCGAAGGAGCTGCCTTCGAAGCCTTCGTCCTGCGCATGCACCGGCGGTGAGATGGCGGTGAAGAGCGGCGCGCCCGCGAGCCCGAGGATGACGGCGAGGAGTGTGCGAGAGACTTTCATGACGCGTCCTGACGCGACGCTGAGCGCGCGGCTGCGGTGTCTGGGAACTGGCGCTGAACGCGCTGGAATACGAGATGGGCCCGCGCGAGGTCGCCCATGCGCTGATGACAGAGACCGATCTTGAGCAGGGCATCCGCGGCGCGCGCGTGGGCGGGCGAGAGGCGGAGCAGCTCCTCGAACCCAGCGAGCGCGAGCGCGTATTCGCGCTGGGCATACCGCACCTCGGCGCGCCAGTAGCGCGCCCCGTGCGCGTGCGAGTGCCCCGGGTGCCGCGCGATGAAGACGCTGAGCGCGGCGAGCGCGCGCTCGAGCTGTCGCGCGTGCACGAGCTCGAGCGCCTCGCGATACTCGGCCACGGCCACGTCCTCCGTCCGCGCAGACGCGGGTGCAGTCGGCGCGCCGGCAGGGAGCCCTTCGACGGGCACGGCCGGCAAGCGCGAGGAGGGCGTCGCAGCGACGCGCGCGGCGAGTTGGCGCGCATAGCGCCCGGGCGCATCCGCCCCCTCGATCGGAAGAATGGGGAGGCGGTCCTCGACGCCGGGCGGCGGCGGCGGCAACGCAAGGGGCTCAGCCGCGGGAAGCGTCACGGCGCGGACCTGCGGCTGGCCGACGAGCTCGAGCACCGGACGAGGTCCCTCGGTCGGTGTCGCCGCGCCGCCGTCTTCCTCGGGAAGCACGACGTCCGCGCTGGGCGCACCGGTGGCCTCCTCCGCGAGTCCCGTCCGCGCCCGCCCGATGCGCACCGTCCTGCGGCGCGACTCCGCGTCCGCGAGACGCTGCCGATCCCGCAGCTCAAGCACCTCCGCCTCCGCGAGGGCGAGGCGCCCCTCCAACTCACGCTCGCGGACGCTCGGGCCTTCCACACGCGCGGACGACGCGGACGACGCGGGAGCCAGCGGACGTGCGGCCGCCCCGCAACCGATGACCAGCGGAGCACCGGCGAGCGCGAGCAGCACGGCGACGTGGAGAAGGGACCTGCGCACATCGAGATCGTACGAATCCTGCTCGCGGCGGGTCAACAAATCGCCGGCACACGGGGCACGGCGCGCCACCTCAGCCGAGCACACCGAGCCCGCGGAACTTGGCGTAGCGCGCGTCCACGAGTCCCGCGGGCGAGAGCCCTTCGAGCGCCGCGAGCGACCGCCTCAACATGTCGCGCAAGCCACGCGCGGCGGCCTCCGGATCGCGGTGCGCGCCGCCCCGCGGCTCCGGGATCACGCCATCGACCGCACCGAGGAGCTGCGCGTCCGTCGCGAGCATGCGGAGCGCGCGCGCGGCCTCGGGCGCACGGGCCCCGTCCCGCCACAAGATCGATGCGCAGCCCTCGGGCGTGATCACCGAGTACGTCGCGTATTGCATCATGAACACACGGTTCGCGACGCCGAGCGCGAGGGCGCCGCCCGACCCGCCCTCGCCGAGCACCGTCGCGATCACCGGGACGCGCAGCCGCGACATCGTGAGCAAGGATTGCCCGATCGCCTCGCTCTGCCCGCGCTCCTCCGCGCCGACGCCCGGATACGCGCCGGGTGTGTCGATGAACGTCAGCACTGGCCGCCGGAAGCGGTCCGCGAGCGCCATCACGCGCATCGCCTTCCGGTAGCCCTCAGGGTTGGGCATGCCGAAGTTTCGCCGGACCTTCTCCTTCGTCGTGCGGCCCTTCTGCTGGCCGATCACCGCCACGCTTCGCCCCTCGAAGCGCGCGAAACCCGCCACGATCGCCGCGTCGTCCGCGAAGCCACGGTCGCCATGCAGTTCGACGAAATCCTCGAAAATCCGCTCGAGATAGTCGAGGAAATAAGGGCGATCCGGGTGCCTCGAGAGCAACACCTTCTGCCAGGTGTCGAGGTCGCCGTAGATTTCCGTGCTGAGCTTCTCCGCGCGCTCCTCGAGGCGCTTCAACTCGGCCTCGGACACGCCTTCGGAGCCGTCCGCGCGCGCCTCCGCTGCCTGACGCAGCGCGCGGATACGCTGCTCGAGCTCCACGAGCGGTCTCTCGAACTCGAGGTGGGCCATGCGCGCGGGGTATGCCTCAGGCCGGACGCGTGTGCTCGTGCGCGTAGGAGCCCGAGTGCCTCTCGCCGACGACCTTGTAGATCTTGAGCGCGGCGGACTTGCCCTTCACCTGCGCGGCGGGGAGCTCGATCGCCTCAAAGTGGTCCTTCACGCGGGCGTACACGAACTCGCTCACGACGATCTCACCCGCCTTCGCCACCGAGCAGAGGCGCGCCCCGGTGTTCACGACATCGCCGATGACCGTGTACTCGAGCGCGCGGCTGCTGCCGAGGTAGCCCGCGACGACCTCACCGCAATTGATGCCGACGCCGATGTGGATGGGGATCTCACCCTCGGACACGCGCTTGCGGTTCCACTCGGCGAGCACGCGCAACATCTCCAGCGCCGTCTTCACGGCCCGGTACGCGTCGTCGGCGTGGGCGACCGGCGAGCCGTAGAGCGCCATGATTTCGTCGCCGACGAACTTGTCGAGCGTGCCTTCGTATTTGAAGACGATCTCGACCATCTGCTCGAAGTACTCGTTGAGCATGTTGACGATGTCCTGCGGGCGCGCGGACTCGCTCATGCTGGTGAAGCCACGGATGTCGGTGAACAGCACCGTCGTGTCGCGAAGCTCGCCGCCCTTCGCGATCTCGACGCGGCCGCTCAACACCTGGTCGGCGATGGCGGGCGAAAGCAGACGCTGGAAGCGCTCGCGCGTGACGGCTTCCTTCTCGAGCTTCTTCGCGAAGAGGCCGTTCTGGATGGCGATCGCGGCCTGATTCGCGACGTTCTGGAAGAGCTGGAGGTCCTTCTCCGTGAAGGCGTTCGTCGCGATCTGCGAGTCGAGCACCATGATCCCGAAGAGCTCTCCCGACTGCAACAACGGCACGGCCATCGTCGACCGGATGCCCTGCATGATGATCGAGTGCGCCCCCGAGAAGCGAGAGTCCATCGACGCGTCCGACGAGAGCACCGCCGCCTTGTCGCGGCGCACCGACTCGAGGATCGTCGTCGAGAGGACGACCTCCTCGCTCGTCGCCGCCCCGGCACGCTTGGTGCGGACGCAGCGCGGCCGGAGCGAGCCGTCGTCCTCGACGAGCAAGACGACGCCGCGATCGGCGGCGAGCAACTGGAATGCGGTGTCGAGGATCTTCGCGAGCAGCTTGTCGACGTCGAGCTCGACGCCGATCGCGCGCTGCAGCTCGTAACTCACGCGCAGCTTCTCGTAGTCGCGGCGCAGCGCCTCGACGTCCGTGACGAGCCGCTCGGGCATGAAGCTGATGTCCTGCAGCGGCGCGAGCTTCGTGCGGATGTGCGACTCGACCATCCCGGGCGTCATGGTCACGCGCGACATCGATTTCGCGCTCTCGCCTTGGTGCCCGCCGGGGACCGCTGTCGTGTCGCTCTGAAAGATGATGCGCGTCGACCCGAGGGTGATCTCGTCGGCGTTGTTGAGCGGCCGGTCGACGGTCATGCGCTCGCCGTTCACGCAGGTGCCGTTGAGCGAGCCGAGGTCCTTCACGACCCACGCGCCGTTGATCAGGCTGATGTGGAGGTGCTCCTTCGACACGATTCGGTCGAGGAGTTGGATCGTGTTGTTGGGATGCCGCCCGAGGGTGTTGTGCGGCTTGAGTTCGGCTTCGTGCCGCCCCTCGGGTCCGATGATGGTGATGCGCGCCGGCATGGATGGCCTCGGTGGAGGGACAATCTAGACGACCCGCGGCGTCGAAGTAAAGCCCGCAGAACGCGCGCGCCGCGGTGGGAAGGCGCGCCCGAGAGTCCTTCTCCGTTGCAGGAGCGAGGGGCCGCTGCTAGGTTCGGCCTCCCCGCGTGGAGGGGCGAGACGGCCCCCGCCGGCTCCCTTCGTGCCGCGTCGATTCCCGCCGGGCCCGCGCCCGGCCGAGTTCCAAGGAGCGCTTCATCATGGCCCGCGTCACCGTCGAAGACTGCCTCGAGCACGAGGAGAACCGCTTCGCCCTCTGCATCCTCGCTTCGCAGCGCACGCGCCAGCTGATGAAGGGCGCGCCGGCCCTCGTGCAAAGCAAGAACCGCGCGGCGATCACCGCGCTCCGGGAGATCGCAGCGAAGAAGGTCTACTACGGCCGTCCCTGTGCGCGACGCCGTGGTGGAGTTCATCGCGGAGCAGCGCCTCCTCGACATGCAGAAGTCCACCTGAGCGCGGCAAACCCCTGTTCACCCTGCGAGCGGCCCGGCTACAAGCCTCGGCCGCTCGCGGCGATCTTGGCCTGCCCGCCGAGGCGGTAGAAGCGACGCAGCGCCGTCGAAAGCGACGCGAGATCGCCCTTCGCGACGTAGGCGCGCTCGAGATGCGCGACGAAGCGCGCCGCGAAGCCGATGGCCGCGCGGTAGCGATCGCCCTCCTCCGTGCCTGGCGGATCACGGAGTTCGGCGTCGTCGAAGAGCCGGCGTCGCAGCGCGCGGCTCCGCGCGAGCAGGGCGCCGGGCGCGTGCGCGGCCTCCCGCGAGGCGATGACGCCGACGCCGAGCCCGGCGAGCAGCGCCGTCGCGTACTTGTCGACCTCGGCCTGCAGCTCGAGCTCGAGGACCGACACATCGCCCTCGCTCCCAGCACGGAAAAGCAGGTAGACGAAGTGACTCACGCCCTCGGTCGCGAGGCAGACGGCCTCGAAGCGCTCGTCGCTCCATGCGTCTCCGCGCCGACCGGAGATGGCGCGCACGGCCGCGGCGTCGACGTAGAGGCCGACCGCGACGCCATCCGAATCCTCGCGCACGAGCAGCACCTCGCCGCGCGCCACGGCCGCTGCCCCGAGCGCGTCACGCGCTTCCGCTTCGTCCACGACGAAGTCCTCCACCGCATGGTCCAGCGCGACGTCGTAGAGGCGCTCGAGGCGACGCTGGATGTGCCCGAGCGTCCGGGCCCCCCGTGGGAGGCGCATCCTCGGGAGGCGCGATGTGCGTCGTTGGGCCGACGTCGCCGAGGTCGCGCGACCGCGCGTCAATGCAGCGTCCCCCCGCGGCGCGACGCCGCGTCGAGCGCGGGGAAGAGGCCGATGCGCCGCAGCCGGTCGGCGACGGCGGGCGACTGCGTCGTCTTCCAGCGCTCGTAGAGGCGCACGATCTCCTGCGGCGTGCGCGGCGTCGCGGCCTCGCGCACGTCGGCGAGCACGTCGACATACATCGGGAAACGTGCCGCGAGCTCCTCGTACACCGGCGCAAAGGCGGCCTCGCGCGGCGGCGCGAGCCGAACGATGGCGGACGCGCTGCGATAGGCACGGCCGCCCATCGCGCCCGCGTAGTCGGGGGTGACGCCGCGGCGCGCGAGGTGGTCCGCGAAGAAGCCGCTCACGTAGAGCGCCGCATCGCCGAGGCCGCGAAAGCGCCGGAGCCGCTCTTGCCCGCTCGTCTCGAGCGCCTCCGCGAGCTGCTCGGCGAGCGGCCGATCGAGCGCGTCGAGCGGGGGCGCGACGGCGAAGCCGGCGAGGAGGTTGACGAGGTAGAACTCCGTCCCGGCGTCGACGCGCAGCCGATGCCGCTCGAGGGCGTCCACGAGCCGCTCACGAAAATACGCGCGCACGTCTGCATGGGGTTCGATCATCGGAGGCTCCTTGCGCGGGCGCCTGCCGCGCTGCGTTCGGCTTCTCCTCCTATACGGTCGCGCGGGGCCGGAGCGAAAGAAGGCGTCAGCGCGCGCCCGACCCACCCCGCGGCGCCCTTCCCTGCGCTGGCAGCCACCGCAGGCGAGCGCCAGCGCGCCCTCCCGCGACCCGCGCGACCCGAGAAAAGTCACCCAAAACGCCGTCATCCCAGCGGTTTACAGAAAAGTCACCGCCGTCGCGGACGCACACCTTGACCCCGGGGAGGCAGGCATTACCTTCCTGCCCGTTGTTAGCACTCCCCCTTGGCGAGTGCTGACAAACCGCTCTGCCGCCCGGCCGGGGGGCTCTCTGGCCTCTCGGTCCGGTCCGGCGTTCACGAGGGAGATAGCGTCATGGGCATTCGTCCGCTGCACGATCGCGTTCTGGTCCGCCGCGTCAAGGAAGAGGAGAAGACGAAGGGCGGCATCATCATCCCGGACACCGCCAAGGAGAAGCCCATCGAGGGCAAGGTCATCGCGGTGGGCAACGGCCGCGTGAACGACAAGGGCGAGGTCCGCAAGCTCGACGTCAAGATCGGCGACAAGGTGCTCTTCGGCAAATACAACGGCACCGAAGTCAAGGTCGACGGCGAAGAGCACCTGATCCTCCGCGAAGACGACATCCTCGCGGTCTTCGACAAGTGAATCGGCGTAGGAACTAGGAGAACACGAACATGGCAGCCAAAGAGATCCTGTACGACACCGCGGCCCGCGCGCGCATCCTCGCCGGCGTCGACGCCCTCGCCAACGCGGTCAAGGTGACCCTCGGCCCCAAGGGCCGGAACGTGGTCATCGAGAAGAGTTTCGGCGCCCCGACGGTCACCAAGGACGGCGTCACCGTCGCCAAGGAGATCGAGCTCTCGGACAAGTTCGAGAACATGGGCGCGCAGATGGTCCGTGAGGTCGCCAGCAAGACCTCGGACGTCGCGGGCGACGGAACCACGACGGCGACGGTCCTCGCCCAGGCGATCTTCCGCGAGGGCAGCAAGCTCGTCGCCGCGGGTCACAACCCGATGGAGCTCAAGCGCGGCATCGACATCGCGGTCGAGGACATCATCAGCCGCCTGAAGAAGCTCGCGAAGCCCACGAAGGACCCGAAGGAGATCGCCCAGGTCGGCACGATCTCGGCCAACGGCGACACCGCCATCGGCCAGATCCTGTCGGACGCGATGCTCAAGGTCGGCAAGGAAGGCGTCATCACCGTCGAAGAGGCGAAGGGCCTCGAGACGACGCTCGAGGTGGTCGAGGGCATGCAGTTCGACCGCGGCTATCTCTCGCCGTACTTCGTCACCGACCCTGAGCGCATGCAGGTCGTGCTCGAAGATGCGTACATCCTCATCTCCGAGAAGAAGGTCTCGAACATGAAGGACCTGCTCCCGCTCCTCGAGGCGATCGCGCGGCAGCAGAAGCCGCTCATCATCATCGCCGAGGACATCGAGGGCGAGGCGCTCGCGACGCTCGTCGTCAACAAGCTCCGCGGCACGCTCGCCGTCGCGGCCGTCAAGGCCCCGGGCTTCGGCGACCGCCGCAAGGAGATGCTCCAGGACATCGCGAAGCTCACGGGCGGCTCGGTCGTCAGCGAGGACCTCGGCATCAAGCTCGAGGGCGTCACGCTCACCGACCTCGGCCGCGCGAAGCGCGTCACGATCGACAAGGAGAACACCACGATCGTCGACGGCGCAGGCAAGAAGGCCGAGATCCAGGGCCGCATCGAGACGATCCGCAAGCAGATCGCGGAGACGACGAGCGACTACGACCGCGAGAAGCTTCAGGAGCGCCTCGCGAAACTCGTCGGCGGCGTCGCCGTCGTCAAGGTCGGCGCAGCCACCGAGATGGAGATGAAGGAGAAGAAGGCGCGCGTCGAAGACGCGCTCCACGCCACGCGCGCGGCGGTCGAGGAGGGCATCGTCCCCGGCGGCGGCGTCGCGCTCATCCGCTGCCAAGCGGGCCTCGAGAAACTCGAGGTCAGCGACGAGCAGCGCTTCGGCATCAACATCATCCGCCGCGCGATCGAGGAGCCCCTCCGTCAGATCGCGGGGAACGCGGGCCTCGAAGGCTCGATCGTCGTGAACGAAGTCCGCAAGGCCAAGGGCAGCAACGGCTACAACGCGGCGACGGACACGTACGAGGATCTCCTTGCGGCCGGCGTCATCGACCCGGCGAAGGTCGTCCGCACCGCGCTTCAGAACGCCGCCTCGATCGCGGGCCTGATGCTCACGACGGAGGCGCTCATCGCCGAGCGGCCGAAGGCCGAGTCGGGCGGCGGCGGCGGCGGTGGCCACGGCCACGGCGCGCCCGGCGGCATGGACTTCTGAGCCACACGGGCGAGGCGGCGCTGCGCGAGCGGCGCTGCCAACGTCCGATACGATTGTCTCCCCGTCACGATTGACTCGATGAGACGAGGCCCGCCCGGGAAACTGGGCGGGCCTTCTCGTTTGTGTTTCGCGCGTCCGCCGTCGAAAGAGTCCACGGTCCGCCCACGGTCGCCGCGCAGGCGCGCTTCGCCGCCGCGCGAGGACCGCTTCGAGGGCTTCCGCGCGGCGGATGCCACGGGCGCCGTCCGCTCCTCGAACGCTGCGTCGGCGCCGTCTGGGCGGCGGCCACGCGCGTCGAGCAGCGCCGCCCGGAGGCGTCGCGACCCGTGCGAGTGCTAGACGCGCGAGAGGGCGCGGATCAGCCCGCTGATGCGGTCGGCGGCCGCGGCGTCGCCGCGCGTCGTCGCGGACGCGAGCAGTTCTTCGAGGCCCGCGCGGGACTCCGCGACGGTGTCGCGCGCCGTGACGAGTTCACGGTCCGTGCTCCGCACCCGCCCTTGGACGAGGGCGAGTTCGGCCTCGCGGGCACGCAGTTGCTCTTCGAGACGGCGCACCTCGGATGGAACGGACGCCATGGCTGTGGGCTCGGCGGTGGCGCGCTGCTCGAGCGCGCGGAGACGCTCGCCGCGCTCCTGGAGTTGCGCGGTCAGCGAACGGAGCAGTAGTTCGCGGTCGCGGAGTTCGTGCTGCAGACCATCGAGTTGGTGGCGGAGCGCGGGAAGTTCGGACGGCTCCGCGGGCTCGCCCGTGGCGTCAAGCCCGCCCGCGAGCGAGGGGCGTGATCCGGTTCCGGCGCCCGCCTCCAGGCCCGCGCCGAGCGCGCTGAGACTCGCCCTCGCCTCACCGAGCGCAGCGCCGAGGCGACGCGCCTCCGACTCGAGCGCAGCGACGCGGCTCGTCGCTGCGCGGAACTCGACGTCGCGGACCTCGACGTCCGCCTCGAGACCACGGAGCGCAGCTTCGCGCTGCGCGACGCGGGCGGATAGCTCGACGACGCGCTGGCGCTCGGCTTCCGCGGCGACCTCGGCGGCGCCGAGGCGCTCGACCAGCACGGCCGCGCGGGCGCCGGCCTCCTCGAGACGCGCGGCGAGACCGGGTTCAGGGGCGGCGATGCGCGACGCGAGCGCCGCCTCTCGATCGTCGAGGCGCGCGCGCAAGCCGTCGCGCTCGGCGCGCAGCAAGTCGAGTGCCTCCGGACCAGCGTCCATGGGGGAGGCCTGCCCTACGCCCGAGGCTCGCACGATTTGCAGCTCCAGTTGATCGCGCAGCTCTTCGCGGGCGCGCTCGACGTCGAGCAGACGTCGCGCGGACTCATCGAGATCGAGGCGCTGCATGGCGAACCGAGCCTCGGCCTGACCGCGCAACTCCTCGAGTTCCGCGGCCCGCGCTCGCAGCCCGCGCACGAAGCCCGACAGCTCCGCCTCCCGCCGCGCCCGATCCTCGTCGACGCGCTCGGAGCGCTCGGTGGCCTCCGCGAGCCGCCCAAGCGTCTCGTCCGCGCGAAACACGGCCTCGGTGCGCTCGGCCTCGGCCCGGAGCGCGCGCTGCACCGCGGCCTCGCGCTCCGCACGCACGCCGAGCAGTTGCGCCTCGAGCGCGGTGACGCGCTGCATCGACTCGCCCACGCGCCGCTCGACATCGGCCGCCGCGGAGGTCTCGTCGATCAGGCGGCCCTCACGCAGGGCGCGGAGTTCCTCGACGAGATCGCGGAAGAGCGTGGCGCGTCGGGCGAGTTCGGCGTCGCGCGCGAGGAGTTCACGCCCCCGCTCACGGAGCAGTTCCTCGAGCCGGGCATGATCGCCGGGCGGCACGACCGGCGTCGCACGGAGCTTCTCGAGTTCGTCGCGCGCGATGCGGAGTGCGGCGACGCGCGTCTCGGACTCGTCGCGCACGGAACCGAGCTCCATGCGCGATCGCTCGACCTCACCGTCGAGCTCCGCGAGCGCCGCCGTCCGCTGCGCGAGCGTCGTCTCGAGCTCCTCGGCGTGGACGTTGGCGGCGTCGATCTGCTCACGCGCGGCGCGCAACTCGGCTTCGAGCGTTCCGACGCGCGGGGCACTCGCTGCACGCGTGCTCCGCTGCTGCGCGCGCAGGTCGTCCAGCTCGCGCGAGAGATGCGCGCCGCGCTCCCGAGCCGCGCGGATCTCGTCACGCGCGACACCGAGCTCACGCTGGGCCGTCTCCTCCGAGGGCGACGTGGGCGGGGCGACGACCACCGCGCCAAGCGCCGCGCGCGCCGGGAGTTGGACGACGGCATAACCGTCGAGCACGGTCTCTGTCTCGCCGCACAGCGCGACAAAGCGCTCCGGGGCCTCGCTCGCGTCGCCGAGAAGCGCCCCGTCGAAGACCACGGAGGGCTCGCCCGACGTGGAGAAATCGACGACCGTGTAGCCGACGAACGGCGCCTGACCGAGCATGCGCACCGCGGGAAAGCGCTGCGCGAGCAGGTCGTAGAGCGCCTCGTACGCGGGCGGCGTCGCGTCGCTGGGGCGGCCGAGCCGCACGCCTGCGTCGGGGTTCGCGGACGCTGCGACGAGCACGCCACCGGGCGCGAGCGCGGCCGCGAGTTGACGGACACGGTCCGGGGTGGCGAGGCCGATTCCAGCGAGGTCCGCGACGACGATCACGTCGTACGGCCCGGCGGGGAGCGCGGCGCCCTGCGAGAGGCGGACGACGCGGAGATTGTGACGCTCGACGCGGTCGGCGATGGCGTGCGGGTCAGCCGCGAGGATGCTCGCAGCGACGCGGGCCGCGCGGTCCGGCCCACCCGAGGCCGCGTCACCGAGCCAGAGCACGCGACGACCGCGGAACAGACGGTCGAGGTAAACGGACAGCGCGAGGTCGTCGAGCCCGCGAGTCGCTTCGGACGGAGGCATGGGAATGAACCTTTACTGGCGCGCGCAAAGGGGCGCGGAGTGGGCGCAATGTAGCTGCCGCCGCAGAACACGGTCAACGCGATCATGCCCCGGCCCGCCGCCCGCCGTGTCTCCGCGTGCGCGCCGCTGCTAAGCTCGGCGCGTGTTTCGCCGCTCGCACGCCGACGCGCCGCGCGCCCCCGGTCCGCGGGCGTCATGGGCCGCATCGCGACGAACGCCCGTCGAGCGCTACCTCGCGCGTCTCCGGAGGCGCGCAGCGGCGCAGGCGGGGACACGCGCGCTCGTACTCGGCCTCGCCGCGACCACGCTCGCGCTGACGGGCGCCGTACTCCTCGCCGGACCGATCAGCTCGTGGTCGGTCGCGGCGCTCGCCTGGACGTGTGTCGGCGCCGCGGGGTTCGGCGCGACCGCGTGGGCGCTGCGCGGCGTGCGGCGGCTCGCTGGCCCTGGCGCCGCGCGGCTGCTCGCCGGGACCCCAGGGGGCCTCGCCTCCGCCGCGCGCTCGGCCGCGGAGCTCGCGCACGACCCCGAATCCACGTCGATCTCCCCGGACCTGATCGCCGCGCACGCGCTCCGCGTCGAGCACGCGCTCGCGGCCCTGCCACCCTCCTCCGTGCTCCCGTGGCGCGCGCTGCGCTCGCCCTCGGTCGCCGGCGCCGCGCTCGCGCTGCTCGCGTGCGCGGGCGTCTGGCTGCTCCACCCGGGCGCGTGGGTGGGCGCCTGGGCCCTCACGCACCCGTCGCGCGAAGGCGCTGCGCGCCTGCCGCTCGCGTCGATCGTCGCGCGCTGCGACGCGCGGCTCGTATTTCCCGCGTACCTCGGGCGCGCGGCGGTGTCCGTCGCGGACTTCACCGACCTCGAGGCGCCGATCGGCACGACGGTCGAGCTCACCGTGCAGACGCGCGTGCCCGCGCGCGCAGGTTCCGTCGAAGTCGGCGGCCGCTCGGCGACGCTCGGCCCGGCCCGTGGCGGCGCGCTCACCGGGCGCTTCGTGGTGCGGACCTCGGGGCCCCTCGCGTTCGCCATTCAATCTGGGGAGCGATGGCTGCACGACGCCCGCGCACGCACGGTGCGCGCGCTCCGCGACCCGGCGCCGCGCGTGTCGCTCGACGATCCCGCGAGCGACCGGACGATCGAGCCCGACGCGGAAGTGCCGATCGCTTGGACGGCGAAGGACGACGGCGCGATCACGGAGGTCGACCTCGTCATCGTCGATGCCGCAGGCCGTGAAGGGCGCAGGCGCCTCGGTACGTACACGGGTGCGCGACGCGGCCCAACCGCTTCGGGGACGGCGACGATCGTCGCCTCGGCGCTCGGCGCCCAACCGGGCGACCGCCTCGTGATCCGCGTCGAGGCGCGCGACGCAGACGACGTGTCGGGCCCGAACGTCGGTCGTTCGCTCGACCGCACGCTGACCGTCGCGAGCGACGCGGATCGGCATACCGCGACCTTCGAGGCCATGCGCGGGGCGCTCGACGCGATGCTCGGACTCCTCGCGGATCACCTCGAGCAGCCGGTCCCAGAGTCCCCGGCGGCGTCACGCACGCGCTTCGAGGCGCTCGCACCGCGCTTCGCGGACGTCGCAGACGTCCTCGAAGCGCTCGCGGCGACCATGCGTGCGGATCCACGCGTCGTGCGTGCGGACGCCGCCACGGTGGGGCTCATCCACGCGCGCACCGCCGGGTCCGTCGGCGAGCGCTGGGCATTCCACCTCGACGAGGTGCATTCCCACGCGGAGCGCAGCGCAGATGACGCGCGCACCGTCGCCTGGATCGAGCGCGACACGCTCGTGCTCGCCGATCTGCTCGCCCGCGCGCGCCTCGAGGACGCCGCGACGATCGCGCGCGAGCTGCACCAGCTGCGGCAGCGCATGACGTCGCTGCTCGCGGAGCTGCGGCGTCGACCGGACGAGGCCACGCGCGGCGCGCTCCTCGCCGAGCTCGCGCGGGCGGAGGCGCGCATGCGCGAGCTGAGCGCGCGGCTCGCGCAGATGGGAACCGACGTGCCCGGCGAGTTCGCGAACGGCGACGCGGCGGCCGTCGAGCGCTCGGAGGATGCCCTGGCTTCGCTGCGGGAGGCCCTCGAACGCGGCGATCTCGAGGCCGCGGCGCAGCGCCTCGCGGAGCTCGGACGGGACATCGAGCGGATGGCAGGCGCGCTCGCCGAGGGCGAGTCGGAGTTCGCTGAATCGCGGTTCAGTGAGGACGACCGCGCGGTCGAGGAGGCCGTCGCGGAGCTCCGGCGGATCACCGACGCGCAGCGCTCCCTGCTCGAGGGCACGCAGTCCACGCGGAGCCGGATGGCGGCGCGCGCCGCGGAGGCCGCCGCGGCCGTTCCGCGCGAAACCCGTTTGGCGCAGACGAGAGAGGCGCACGCGGTCCGCCGCATGCTCGCGGGCATCGAGCGGGAGGCGCTCGAGGGCAACGCGCAGGAGGCGCTCGACACCGCGCGGGAGGCCGCGCGCGACCTCGAGGACGCGCTCCGTGCCGGAGAGATCACGGAGGCGACCCAGGCGGCGGAGCGGGCCACGAGCCAGCTCGCGCAACTGCGCGGGACGCTCTCGCTCGAGGCGCAGATGGCCGGGCGCTCCGACGCGCGCGCCACGGCCCGCGCGGACGCCGCGCGGCAAGCGGCAGAGCGGATGAACGGGCTGTGGCAGACCATCGACGGGTCGATGCCGCGCGTCGCCGATTTCGCGGACGACGCCGACCGCCAGGCGATGCGCGATGGTCTCCCGCCGCAGACGCGTCTGCGGCAGGGGACGGACGCGCTCGCGCAGCGCTTCGCGGTCGGACCGAGTGGGGCGCCGCTCTCGGCCGAGGCCGCCGACGCGCTCCGGTCGGCGGCGCGCGCCATGTGGGACGCGGTCGAGATGCTCTCGGACGCGGACCCCGTGCGCGCGTCGAGCGGTCAGGACGAGGCGCTCCGCCACCTCGAGCAATTGCTCGAGAACGTGCAGGAGCAGCGCTCGCGACGGAGCCGCGCGGGTGGCGGCGGCGCGGGCGAAGAGGCGGGCAGCGGCGGGACGCCGGGCGGCGGCACGAACGGCGACGAGAGTTGGGCGCGCGACGCGGTGCGCATCCCGGACGGCACCGACTTCGTGGGGCCCGCGGAGCGTCGCCGCCGCGTGCTGGACGCGATGGGCGACGACGCCCCGACGGGCTGGGAGGACGCGGTGCGCCGCTACTACGAGGCCATCCTGCGATGACGTGCGCCAAGTCTCGTGTCTCGCGCCGCGTCACGCCTGGGGTCGCCGGGCTCGCGGCGGTGTGCGCCGTCGCCCTGCTCGCGGGCCCCGCGAAGTCGGCGCGCGCGCTGCCCCCGGGCGAGGACGGACGCGTGCTGCTGCGGGCCGCGAGCGCGCTCGGTGCGCTGCAGGTCGAGGAGGCCGCGCGGCTGCTCGGACCGCTCGCTGCGCGTCATGCGGAGGACGCGGACGTGCTCTTCGAGCTCGCCGTGTTGCGCCTGCACCGCGGCGAGTACGCGACCGCGGTGGAGGCCATCGACGCGGCCATCGTGCGCGGCCCGGACGCGCCGGACCTCGCGGAGCGGCGCGCGCTGCGCGCGATCCTCGTGTCGACGCGCGACGCGACGGCCTCGTTCGTCGAGACGCGCTCACGCGACGGACGCTTCGTCGTGCGGCACGCGCCGGGCCCGGACGCCCTCCTCGTGCCCTACGCGTTCGAGGCGCTCGCGGGGGCCGATCGGGTGCTCTCGGCGGTGCTCGGCGCGCGCGTACCGGGCCCGGTGCGCCTCGAGATCTACCCGACGCCCGCCGCGCTCGCGCAGGTCACGTCGCTCACGGTGGCGGAGATCGAGCGCACGGGCACCGTCGCGATCTGCAAGTGGGATCGGCTGATGATCACGACGCCGCGGGCGCTCGTGCGCGGCTACCCGTGGATGAACACGATCGGCCACGAGTACGTGCATCTGCTGCTCGCTCGGGCCTCGCGCGACGAGGCCCCAGTGTGGCTGCAGGAGGGCATCGCGCGTTACCTCGAGACGCGCTGGCGCGGCAACGCGGCGAGCAGCCTGATGCTCGACCCCGCGTCGGCCGCGCTGCTCGCGAAGGCCGCGCGCGCGGGGACGCTGCTGCCCTTCGAGCGCCTCCACCCGTCGATCGCCCGCCTCCCGTCACAGGAGCAGGCGGCGCTCGCGTTCGCGCAGGTCGCCACGTTCATCGAGTCGTTCGTGCGACGCCACGGCGAGGCGAAGCTCCGCGACGGCATCGCGCGCGTGGCCGCGGGCACCGACGCGCGCGCCGCCCTCGCGGCCGCAGCGGGGCGCCCGTTCGAGGCGCTCGAGGCCGACTGGAAGACGGATGTGCGCGCGCGCCCGACGCCGCCAGAGCGCGCCCCGAGCCTGCTCGCGCTGCGCTTCCGGCGTGGTGAGAGCGCGGCGGACGAGTCCGCCGACGTCGCGACGGAGACCGCGCGGCGGCACGTCCGCCTCGGGGATCTGCTCTGGGAGCGGCAGCGCCCACGCGCCGCGGCCGCGGAGTACGCGAAGGCCCGGGAGAGCGCGGGCGACGACCCGATCATCGCCTCGCGGCTCGCGCGCGCGGCCCTCGCCGGGGGCGACGCGCGACGCGCCGCGGACGTGCTCGCGACGATGGCCGAGCGCTACCCGGAACACGCGCCGACGCACGCGGTGCTCGGCGCCGCGCGGCTCGCGCTCGACGAGCTCCCGGCCGCGCGCGCGTCACTCCGCGAGGCGCTGAACCTCAACCCCTTCGACCCGTCGCCGCACTGCGATCTCGCCCGCGCGACGGACTCCGAGTCCGAGCGCGCGCGCGAGACCGCGGCGTGCCGCACGCTCAGCCCGACGCCCCCCTGAGCCGAGTCGCAGCCACGCACGGCGAACCCCGCGCACCCGCATGGGAATGGCGCTAGTCTCGCAGTCTCCCGCGATGACGAGCCCCGTCGACCCCGAGTCCGCCTCTCCCTCCCTTGCAGACGGCGTGAATGGCGCGCCGCCCATGAGCGACGTCGAGCGCGTCTCGGCCCTCGGCCTCGCGCGGGCGCGGATCCTCGCGGAGGTCCGCAAGCGCGTCATCGGGCAGGAGGACGTCGTCGATCTGCTGCTCGTCTCGCTCTTCGCGCGCGGGCACGGGCTCTTCGTCGGCGTCCCGGGTCTCGCCAAGACGCTGCTCATCACGACGCTCGGCGAGGCGCTCTCGCTTCGCTCGAATCGCATCCAGTTCACGCCGGATCTGATGCCCGCGGACATCACGGGCACCGACGTGCTCGAGGAGGATCCGGCGAGCGGCCAGCGGAGCTTCCGCTTCTCGCCCGGGCCGGTGTTCGCGCACGTGCTGCTCGCGGACGAGATCAACCGGACGCCACCGAAGACGCAGGCCGCGCTGCTGCAGGCGATGGGCGAAGCCGCATCGACCGCGCGCGTCGCACCTACCCGCTCGAGGCGCCCTTCCTCGTCTTCGCAACGCAGAACCCCATCGAGCAGGAGGGCACCTACCCGCTCCCCGAGGCGCAGCTCGATCGCTTCCTCTTGCAGATCGACGTCGACTACCCGAGCGAGGCAGACGAGATCGAGATCGTGCGCCGCACCACCGCGCCGAGCCTCGACACCCCCGCGCCCGTCCTCGCGCGCGCAGAGATCCTCGCGATGCAGGAGCTCGTCCCGCGTGTGCCCGTCGCGCCGCACGTGCTGGCCCACGCGGTCGCGCTCGCGCGCGCCACGCGCCCCGCGGAACCCAGCGCCCCCGAGCTCGTGCGCCAGTACGTCGGCTTCGGCGCCGGCCCGCGCGCGAGCCAGGCGCTCGTGCTCGGCGCCAAGGCGCGGGCGGTGCTCGACGGGCGCTTCGCGGCGGAGGTCGAGGACGTGCGCGCGCTCGCGCCGTACGTGCTCCGGCACCGGCTCGTGCCGAGCTTCCGCGCCGAGGCGGAGGGGGTGCGTGCGCCGGCCGTCGTCGACGCGGTGCTGCGCGAGATCCGCCCGTGAGTCAGGACGCGGGCGACCGGAGCGCGGCCCGCGGCGCGCTCGACCCCGAGGTCGCGCGCCGCGTCTCGACGCTCCTGCTCGCTGCGCGACGCGCCGCCGAAGGCCTCGCGAGCGGCCTGCACAAGAGCCCGCACCGCGGCGCGAGCGTGGTGTTCGTCGAGCACCGCGAGTACCGGCCCGGCGACGATCTGCGGCTGCTCGATTGGCGCGCCTACGCCCGCACCGATCGCCACATGATCAAGCGCTTCGAGCAGGAGACGCAGCTGCGCGGCACGCTCGTGCTCGACCGCAGCGGCTCGATGGCCTACCCGACGATCCCCGGCGCGCACACGAAGGCGCGACACGCCGCGACGCTGCTCGCGGCACTCGGCTACGTGCTCGTGCGGCAGGGCGACCTCGCGGGCGCCGCGACGTTCGCCGATGTGCTCGCGCCCCCGTTGCCCGCGCGCGGCAGGCCCGCACAGGTCGAGGCGATCGCGACCGCACTCGCCGAGCCCCCCGCCGAGGGCGCGACCACGGACCTCGCGGGTGCCCTCGGATCCGTCGCCGAGCGCGCAGGCCGACGCGGCTTCGTCGCCGTCGCGAGCGACCTGCTCGATCTGCGCGAAGGCGCGCTCGCCCCCCTCGCGCAGCTCGTCGCGCGGGGCCACGACGTGGTGGTCTTCCACGTGCTCCACCCCGACGAACTCTCGCTGCCCTTCGACGAGCCGACGCGCTTCGAAGGGCTCGAGGGAGAGGCCACGCTCGAGACGGATCCCGCTGCGCTGCGCGGGGCGTACACCCTCGAAATCAGGCAATTTCTCGAGGAATGCCGCGCACGCTGCACCGCGGCGGGGGCGCGCTACGTGCTCGCACGCACCGACGTGCCGCCGGAGCGCACGCTCGCTGAGTTGCTCACCGCGCGGGGACGACGGGGATGGGCCTAGAGGCCCCCTGGGCGCTGCTCGGCGCGCTGCTCGCGGCGGCGCCGGTCGTCGCGCACCTCGCGCGGCGACACGACCTGCCGCGCGTCGCGCTGCCCACGATCGCGCTGCTCCGGCGCGCCCAGGTGGCGAGCCGTCGTCGTACGCGCCTGGTGGATGTGCTGCTGCTCGTCGCGCGCGTCGCGATGATCCTCGCGCTCGCGCTCGGGCTCGCGGGGCCGTACCGCGAGGTGAAGCTCGCCTGGGGCGACGGAACACGCGCGAGCGTCGCGATCATCCTCGACGATTCGCTCTCGATGGCGCGTGATCCCGGCGGCGGCGCGACGCCCTTCGCGCGCGCCCTCGCCCGCGCACGCGAGGTCGTCCGCGCACTGCCCGCCGGATCGGAGGCATGTCTCATCGCCGGCGGCGCGGCGCCGCGCGTGATCGCGCCGCGCTCGGGGGATCCCGCCGCGCTCGGGCCGCGCCTCGACGCGCTCGCAGCCGCCGCGCCGACGCGCGGCACCGCGCTATCCGCCGCGGTCGCCCTCGCCCTCCGCGAGCTCGCGGGGAGCCCGCTCGAGGCGCGACGCATCCTCGTGCTGAGCGACGGTGCGGCGCACGCGCGGGCCGAACAGCTCGAGGCCCCGCCGGGGATGTCCCTCGAGATCGAGCGCTTCGGGCCGGCGCCCGACGCGCGCGCACCCGTGAATCGCAGCGTCGCGGAGACGGTCGTCGTCCCCGAGGCGACTGCCGCGGGGCGCGCCACGGTGCTCGTCACCTTGCGCGCGAGCGGCGGTGCGCCGACGGCGCCGGTCGCCGTGCGCCTCGAGCAGCGCGGGCGCGTGGTCGCGCGCGGGGAGGCGCGTTTCCAAGGCGACACCGCGAGCGTGAGCCTCGAAGGGCCGCTCGCCGGCCCGCAGGACGACCCCACGGCGCGCGTCGTGATCGAGGGGCGCGACGCGCTCGCGGGAGACGACGCGCGCGGCGTGCTGCTGCGTCCCCCGGGTGCGCTCCGCGTGCTGCTGGCGGGCGACGACGACGCGACGCGCGCAGCCGCGCAGGCGCTCGCGCTCGTGCCGGAGCGCGAGGGCGCCATCGCCGTGCGGCGCGTCGACGCGGACACGCTGCCGACCGTGGCGCTCAGCGCCTTCGACACCGTGCTGCTCGCGGGGATGCCCGCGCCGGGCGCGGAGCTCGCGGCCGCGCTGCGCCGCTTCGTCGAGCGCGGCGGCGGGCTCGTCCTCGCCGCCGGCGACCCACTCGACGCGCGGGCGCTCGACGCAGCGCTCGGCCCCGTGCTCCCGGCGCGCGCGAGCGAGGCCTCGGGCACCGCGCTCCCGCCGGGCTTGCGCCCCGGCGACTCCCTGCCGGACACGGCGCCCGCCGCGCCGTTGCGCGACGCGACCGGACTCGCCGACGTCCGCGTCACGCGGCGCCTGCTGCTCGAGACGCCACGGCGCGACGCGGTCGCGGCGCTGCGCTTCGCGGACGGTGCGCCGGCGCTCGTCGTCGGCACCGCAGGCTCGGGGCGCGTGGCGCTGCTCGCGGTGCCGCTCGACGAGAGCTGGTCGGACCTGCCGCTGCACCCGGGTTTTCTCCCGCTCGTGGCACGGCTCGCCCGCGGCGTCGGCCCCGTCACGCGTGCGCCGGCGCAGGTCGTCTCACCCGGCGACCCGATCACGCTGCCGCTCCCGCCCGGCGCGACGCGGCTGGTCGTGACCGATCCGTCGGGCGAGCGCGAGACCTTCCGCGAGGGCCGCGCCGCGCCGCTCCGGAGCACGACGCTGCCGGGCGCCTACCGCGTGGAGGTCGCCGACGAGGGCGGCGTCCTGCGCGACGCGCCGCGCCTCGCGTTCGTCGTCGCGTCCCCCGCGGACGAGAGCGACCTCCGCCCCGGGCCGGGCGCGACGGGTGGCATGCCGCGCGACACCCGCAAAGCGGCCTCGGCGCGCACGCGTCGCCCGCTGGCGCCGTGGCTGTTCCTGCTGGTCGGCCTGCTCGCGCTCGCCGAAGGCGCCCTGCGCTTCCGCGGGGCGCGCCCGCCCGCGCAGGCCGCCGCGTAGACCCCGGCGTCGACGGCCTCGCCGACCTCCCCGCCAGCCCCAGCGCAGCCGTCGTCGCAGCGCCCCGCGCCATCGGTCGGAGAGGCTCCACGGCGCGCACGGACTCGTGACCGCGCGATCAGGGCGATCGGCATCGCGCTGACGCGCGCGTCAGGAACGCCGAGACCGCTCAGCGAGGCGCGTCGGGCTCGTCCTCGACGCGCGACGGCTCCGGCTCGGCCACGACGACGCGCTCGCCGACCACCGCGTCCACGTCGACGAGCGGCGAGACGTCGAGCACGACGACGCGCCCCTCCGAAGCGGGACGCCTGGCCGCACCGCCCGCGCTGCGCGCCTCGAGCACGCGCGCGATGCCCGCGAGATCCGGCAGCGTCCGCGCCGCCGCGTAGCGCGCATCGGCCCGCACGAGCGCGAGCGCGTGCTCGCCCTGCCCCGCACCGAGCTCGACGAGCAGCGTCCCGCCCGGCGCGAGCCACGCCGGCGCCTCCGCGACGAGGCGCCGCACGACGTCGAGGCCGTCGGCCCCACCGAAGAGCGCGAGGTGCGGCTCGTGCGCGACGACGTCCCGCGGGAGGCTGCGCGCGTCGCCCGTGGGGATGTAGGGCGGGTTCGCGCACACGAGCGCGTAGCGACGCGGCTCCGGCAGCGCGCCGAAGAGGTCGCCCTCCCAGAGCGCGACGCGCGCCTCGAGGCCGTGCGCAGCGACGTTGCGCCGCGCGACCGCGAGCGCCTCCGCGGAGAGATCCGTCGCGTCCACGCGGAACGCGGGGCGCTCGGCCGCGAGCGCGACGGCGATGGCGCCCGAGCCCGTGCAGAGGTCGAGCACGTGCGCGTCGGCGGACGCAGGCAGCAGCGCGAGCGCGCGCTCGACGAGCGTCTCGGTGTCGGGGCGCGGCACGAGCACCGCGGGCGAGACGGCGTAAGTGCGGCCGTAGAACTCCTTGCGGCCGAGGATGTACGCGACGGGCTCGCTGGCGCGGCGACGCGTGACGAGCGCGCGGATCTGCGCGAGCTCCGCGGGCTCGAGCTCGCGATCGAGCCCGAGGAAGAGACCGACGCGATCGAGGCCGAGCGCGTGCGCGACGAGCAGGTCCGCGTCGAGACGCGCCGTCTCGACCCCGCGCGCGGCGAAGTCCTGCGCCATCCACGCGACGATGCGGCGCACCGTCCAGGTGGCGCTGTCGACCTCGGTCACGCGGCGCCCTTAGCACGCGCCCTCGGGGCACGCCGCGCACGCCACCACGCGCGCGCCGCGTCGCGCCCCCAGACCGCGAGGTACGTCGCGCAGGCCAGCGCGGCGAGCACGAGCGTCGCCATGCCGAGGTCGAAGCGTCGCGCGAGCGGGCGCGCGAGGGCCCCATAACAGCCCGGGATGTGCAGCGCGTACGCGAGCAGCGAGCCGCGCCCGAGGCGCTCGAATGGCGCGAGCCACGCGGCCGGCGCGAGGGCGGCGAGGAGCGTCCCGAGCGCGAGCACGGCGCCGGCGCGCAGCGTCCCGTCCACGACGTTGAGCACCACCGCGGGGTGTGCGCGGCTGAGCGGACCCATCGCGAGCGCGTCGACGAGGGCGCGCGTCGCGACGGCTGCGAGGCCCGCACCCGCAACACAGAGCGCGAGGGCGACGAGGGCCGGCCCCGCACGGACGGGCGCCGCGAGCGCTGCGAGCCCGCGGCCGACGAGCACGCCGAGCGCGGTGAAGCCGACGAGCGGCAGCAGCGGGAAACGCGTGTAGCCCGGCACGTCGACGAAGAGCGCGAGCGGCGCCCGCAGCGGCGCGCCGGCCCACCCCGCGCCGGCGGGAAGCGTGCGCTGGACGACGTCGCCGAGCGCGATGGGCACCGCGAGCGTGCCGACGACGAGCGCGAGAGCGAGCGCCACGCCGACGCGCCCCGAGCGCCCGACCAACAGCGCCGCGACGAGCGCGATGCCGAGCCCGATCGCGTGCAGGATGTCGGCGCGCAGCAGCGTCTCCGGGGCCGCGCTGCGATCGATCGCCGCGTAGACCGCGCTCACCAGGTAGCCCGTCGCGGCGACCTCGAGGCCGCGCCGCACGAAGCGCGCGCGGATGGCCGCCGCGCTCGCGCCCGCCCGCGCCATCGCGAGCTCGCCGAGCGCCACGCCGATGCCCGCGAGCAGCAAGAACGACGGCGCGGGGGCAGCGCCGAGCTCCCGCGTCACGCGGAAGCCGGTGGTGCCGCGCGCGGCCGTGGCGACGTACGCGTCGTACGCGTGCGTCTGGAACATCAGCAGCACCGCGAGCCCGCGGGCCACGTCGATGCCCCGATCGCGGCCGCGCTCGGCGGGAGTCACGCGCGCGACGTTATCAGTTGTCCGGCGCGCAACGCGCCCCGTCGCGTCGGCGTCCGAGCGCGATCGCGCGCGGCGCGCATGACGCGTCGCGTCACGACGATGGACCGCTCGGTGCTTGAGGCGGAGCGTCTCGGGCGCGTAACGTCGCAAGCCGTGGCGCACTCCCTCCGCGGCCGCTCGCACGCCCTCCGCGCCTGCCACGCGCTCACGCTCGCCGCGCTCTGCGCGCTCACGTCGGGCTGCGCCGAGGACCTCGACCTCACGCGCACGGACACCGCGCGCGGCTCGCTCGGCGAAGAGATCTACGAGGTCGTCTGTCTCCGCATCGCGGCGACCGAGGACCCGACGGACGTGAGCGCGCGCCGCTCGCGCCCGCTCTGCGAAGGTCGCGTGCCTGCGGACGCCGCGACGCCACCCCGCCTCGCGGCGCTCGACGCGCAGCGGCCGCGGCTCGTCGATGCGCTCGACCGCACGCTCCCCGAGCCGCTCGAGGACGATCTCTCGCGCTTCCTGCTGCAGATCCTGCCCCTCTACGATCCGCCGGACGACGTGCTGCCCGCGCAGACGCGCGCGGTCGCGGATCTGCTCACGACGATCGCGGCCGACGACGCGGCGCTCGAGGCGCTCGCGCGGCTCGGTCAGCGGCGCGGCTATCGCCCCCTGCGGCTCGCGCTCGGCGTCGCGCGGCCGCTGCTCGCGTATCCGCGCTTCGACGCGCTCGCGCGTCAGGCGCTCGCGACCATCGACGCGGGCGGCGCCGCGGGCAGCGAGTGGGACCAGCTGCTGCGCGTCGTCGCGCTCGAGATGGCGAGCGCGCACGTCGATGCGCCGCCTGCATCCGGCACGCGCGGCACCCTCGCGATCACGCGCGATCTGCTCTTCGCCGAGGCCGCGGCGTTCGGCGCAGGCCCCGCGCGCTACCTCGTCGCGCGCGACGGACGCGGTTTCGCGCAGCCGGCGTCGACGGGCAGCGGCGTGCCCGCGCCCTTCGGCGACGCAGACGGAGACGGCCTCGCCGACGTCGATGGGCTCGGCCGCTTTCTCGCGTCGGACGGCGCGCTCCTCTCGCTGCCGACGCCCTTCGCGGTGCGCGGCGAGGCGACGACGACGCGCGACGCGGCGGGGCGCGCGCTGCGCGACGATGGGGCGCCGCTCTTCCGCACCTTCGACGCGAGCCGCACGCTGCTCGCCGGGCTCACGCGCGAGGCCGCGCCCTGGTTCGCGCCGGAGGCGCCCATCGCGCTCGATCTCGCGGTCGGCCTGCCGCTGCTGCTCGGCCCCGAGACCGATCGCAGCGAGACGTACGGCGCGGCGCGCCTCGACTTCCGCGGACCGGACACGCGGGAGGGCGCGCTCTTCGACGTGCTGCACGCCGGCAGCACGGTGCTCGATCGCCCGGAGCTCGACGACGCGCTCGGCCTCGTCGACGGCCTGCTGCGCGATCACGAGCCCGAGGTCGCCGCGCTGATCGACGCCATCTGGGTCGCGCAGGAGAGCGGCGACGCGAACCCGCGCGCGCGCGTCGATGCGCGCTCGGACCTCTGGGACGATCTGCTCGCGACGACGGAGGGCATGGCGCTGACGCCGGGCCTGCTCGAGGCCCTCATGCGCTCGTTCGCCGAGCCGGCGAGCGCGGACCTCGGACCGATCACCGCAACCTTCTTGCGGTATGCCGATCGCGTCGAGTTCGACCCGGCGGACGTGAACGGGCCGCCGCTCCCCGCAGGCCCCCTCGCGCGCCGCACCGACTGGACCCGCGCCGACGCCGTTGACAACGAGAGCCTCTTCCAGCGCTCGATCGCCGTCATCCAGGACCTCGACGGCGTGCGCGTCTGCAACAAGGCGGGCGCGGTGTTGCGCGTCTACAACGCCTCGGGCGGCGTGCTGCTCCGCTGGCCGCTCCTCGGCAGCTACGGCGAGTGCGAGCTCATCCAGATCGACAACGTCGCCGAGACGTACGTGAAGTCCGTGCTCGGGCGCGCGCGCATCGTGCTGAAGGACCGCACGCTCGACGGCCTGCTGCGCCTCGCGCAGAGCCTCGGCATCCTCACGCTCGACGGTCTGCTCGAGGGGCAGTCGGGCATCGACGGACTCACGGAGTCCCCGACGCCGCAGGCGCTCGGCCGCCTCGTGTTCGCCCCCGCGAACCCCTTCATCGAGGGCCTCCTCGACGCGTCGTCGTTCAAGCGGGACCGCAACGGCGACGGCCTCTACGCGGACGACGAGACCGTGCCCATCGCCGCGCGCCACGCGGGCGTCGTCGCGAGCTGGGAGAAACCCTTCCTCGTGAACGGGCACGAGGCGAGCTTCCTCGGCGCGCTCACGCCGCTGCTGCGCGCCTTCGACGATCACGACGCGCCGGGCGGCCGCTTCTACTTCGGCGAGCTGATGCGCGACCTCTTCCTGCACTGGCCGACGCGCACGAACGCAGCCTCACAGCGAACGGCCGCGCGCGCAGACATGTTCTCGCAGCAGGACGACGTGCGCAGCTACGAGCCGGTCGTCGCCGACCTCTTCGAGCGCGGGGCGCTGATGGCGCGGCTCGGCGCGCTGGTCCGCGTGCTCGACACGACCGAGCTGCGACCCGGCACGGATGGCGTCGATGCGCTCGTCGCGGCGACGAACGTCCTCGTCGACCCGACGCGCTCGTGCAGCGGCTCGTGCGCGGCGGGCAGCGGGCTGCGCACCCGCAGCGGGCGCGACCACCCCTGCACCTCGTCGGGGATCTGCTTCGACGGCGCGGGCGGGCGGCCGCGCCGCTACCTGTCGCCGCTGTATCTCCTCGTCGACGGGCTCGCCGCGATGGACCGCGCGCTCGAGCGCGATCCGGCGCGGCTCACGCGCTGGCGCACCGGGCGCACCGCGCTCGCCGAGCAGCTCCTGCGGCCGACGACGGGCGCGACGCTGCGCCTCGCGAACCGGCGCACGCACGCGGCCCTGCGCGTGCTCGTGCCGTTCGTGCGGGCGCGCCTCGCCGAGCACCGCGCCGCGGGTGATCTCGGCGCCTGGGCCGATGGGCTCACCGCACGCGCCGAGGCCTCGCTCGGCTCGGCCGCCACCAGCGCCGCGCTCGCGTTTCTGCGCGCCGTCGAGGCCGACCCCGAGGCCCGCGACGCGATCGCCGGGCTCGTCGCGTACCTCGTCGACGCGGGCTCCGCGAACGACGCCTTCGACACGACGCTGCTCGCGCTCGCGGACCTCCTCCAGGTGCTCGAGGACGACGCCAACCTCACGCCGCTGCTGCGCGCGCTCGCGGCGGCGCTCGCTCCGAACGCGCGCGCCGCGGTCGACGACGGCGCGGCGCTCGACACGTCCGGCTCGACGACCGACGACACGCTCACGTTGATCCGCCGCGTCGATGCGCTCGACGACCGGCGCGCGCTGCTCGCGGTGCTCGCGAACGTCGTGTCGCTCCCCGACGACGGCGAGGCCGAGACGCCCCTCGAGACGCTCGTCGACGTGATCGCGGAAGTGAATCGCCATTCACCGGGCGCGGGCGGTCCGCTCGACGCCGCCGATCACCGCCGCATCCTCGAGACCACGCGCGACTTCCTCCGCGACGAGGACCGCGGGCTGGAGCGGCTCTACCGCGTGGTGCAGGAGCGGGAGCTCGGACGTTGAGGCGCGGCGTCCCGCTCCGCGCGGCGCTCGGCGCGTGCCTCGCGCTCGTCGCGGTGCTCGCGCCGCAGGCCCCGCACGCGCGGGCGGGCGGCTTCTACCTCGGCGATCGCGGCGTGCGCGCGACGGGCCGTGCGGGCGCGCTCGTCGCCGGCGCCGACTCGCCGGACGCGCTCTGGTACAACCCCGCCGGCCTCGCCGGCGCCGGGCGACAACTCCAGCTCGACGCGACGCTCGTCGCGCCGAGCCTCTCGTTCGCGCGGATCGACGGCGGCGGCGAGACGCAGCCGGCGGTCGAGGGCAGCGGCATCCCGGTCCCCATCCCGGGCGCCTTCTACTCGGACGACTTCGGCCTGCACGACTGGACGTTCGGGGTCGGCGTCTTCGCCCCCACGGCCCTGCTCACGGAGTGGCCGGACGCCGTCGTGATCGACGGAAACACGGACGCCGCGCCGCAGCGGTATTCGCTTCTCTCGATGGCGGGCACGGCGCTCGCGCACGTCGCGGCGGGCGCGGCCTGGCGCCCCACGCCGCGCCTCTCGATCGGCGTCACGGCGCAGCTCGTGACGGGCGCGTTCCGCGTGCGCACGACGTTGAGCGCGTGCGACCGCGCCATCTGCACGCAGCCCGAGAACCCCGACTACGACGGCGTCACCGAGCTTTCGCTCGCCCCGCTCGTCGGCGCGACCTTCGGCGGCGGCGTGATCTACGACGCCGGCCTCGTGCGGCTCGGCGCGTCCGTGCTGACGCCGTATTCGCTCGAGGGGACCGCGACGCTGCGCGTGCGGCTGCCGAGCGCGGCGGCCTTCGACGGCGCGCGGGTCGATGGGGACCGCGCCGCGACGTCGCTCGATTTCCCCTGGATTCTCCGGGCGGGCGCGGAGCTGCGGCCACTCCCCGGGCTGCGCGTCGAGGCAGCGGTGGTCGGCGAGTTCTGGTCGCGCCAGCAGGCGCTGACGATCACGCCGCAGGACATCTGGCTGCGCGACGTGCTCGCGCTCGGCGACTACGAGATCGGGACGGTCACGATCCCACGGCAGATGCGCGACACGCTCAGCGTGCGGCTCGGCGGCGAGTACACGCGCGGACCGGTCGGTGTCCGCGCGGGGCTCGCCTACGAGAACGGTGCCTTCGACGACGCGACGCTGACCCCGCTCACGCTCGACTCCGACAAGGTCACGCTCGCGCTCGGGCTCAGCGTCGAGGTCGCGCGCGGACTCTTCCTCGACGCGAGCTACCAGCACTTCTTCCTGCGTGACCGGGTCGTGCGAAACAGCGCCGTGCCGCAGCCGAACCCGATTCGCCCGACGCCCGCGGATCCCGTCTACGTCGGCAACGGCGACTACGCGATGGAGGTCGACACCTTCGGCATCGGCCTGCGCTGGGCGATCGACACGGCCTCTCCCACGCCACGAGAAGGCCTATCGGAATACGATTCTGAAACCGCCTCTCCACACGACGCAGAATCCCACTCTCCATCGTCGGCCGACACGCGGAGCACCGATTCGAATCCACCCGATGCGCGACCGCACACGCCCCCGCGCGAGACGCGCTCTGCGACGCGCGTCGCACCAGGCGCGGTGGATGCGGGCGTCGACACCGACGCTCCGACCCCGCGCGACACGCGACGCGCCGCGCCGACACGCACGCCCCGCCCCCCTGCGCGGGTCACGCCCAACCCCTATCGCGTCGCGCCGAATCCGTACCGCAGCCAACCCGCTGCCTCGCCGCCCGAGCGCGACGAAGCCCCCGCGCTCAACCCCTATCGCCCCCGCCGCGTCCGTCGCCCGCGCTGATCAGGGCGGCTCAGGGCCGGTCGCGGCCTCCGACGTTCCCGCGCAGCGCATCCAAACGACTCACCGACCTGCGACTCCGGATTGCACTCGTTGATCCCGCGGCGCGCGTCCGGACAATCGATGAACAAGCCGTCCCATCGCTCGTTCCAGACGATGAGCGGTGGAACGACGACGTTCTCCCAGAGCCTGTTTCGCGGAGGCCTCGACCCCGGCTTGCGAGAACACCTCCAGCGTGGCGGCGACGTCGGTCGTGAGCGGCGCGGAACCGATGTGGAGATCGTGGGCCCTCCACGCGCGCTGCACGCCCGCCGGGACGCCAACGGCGAGCAGCGGGGCGAGCAACGGGCGGCGGCGCGACGTGCCGCCACGGTACCGAGCCGCAGCAGGCCGTCGTTGCGATTTCGAAAATGCGGCGCACGACGCGTGGGCGCGCCGCCGT
Source organism: Polyangiales bacterium (assembly GCA_964202905.1). Classification (GTDB taxonomy): domain Bacteria; phylum Myxococcota_A; class Polyangia; order Polyangiales; family JADJQN01; genus CAIUAC01. Next base: position 18,510 of record CAXNJO010000004.1, on the reverse strand, counting down.
GCGCGGCTCACACGACGGCGCGCTTCCAGCCGCCGCGCGCCCAGATCACGCCGAGCAGCAGCGAGCGCACGACCCAGTCGCACGTCGAGCCGAGCCAGACACCGTAGAGCCCGAGCCCCGCGACCCGCGTGAAATACGCGGTCGCAGCGAGCCGCACGACGAGCCCGCCGAGCAGCGTCACGCCGAGCGCCGCGCGCGTGTCGCCTGCACCGCGGACGGCCTGCGAGAGCACCACGCCGGTCGCCATGAACGGCTGCGAGATGGCGGCGACGATCATCACGGGCGCGGCCGCCGCGAGGATGTCGGCGTCACTGCTGAACAGCCGCAGGAGCACGTTCGGCAAGACCGCGAAGAGCAGCCCCACCGTGCCGAGCGCAACCACCGCGAGGCCCGTCGCGACGCGCGCCGCATGCGCCGCCTGGTCGGGGAGCCGCGCGCCGAGCCGCTGCGCGACGATGGACGCCGCGGCGATGCCGAAGCCGTCCGCGCTGAGGAAACAGATCGACTCGAGGCTGACGATCGTCTGGTTGGCGGCCATCGCGGTCGCGCCGAGCGCGCCGATCATCGTCACGAACACGAAGAAACCGACGTGTTGCACGGCCTTCTCCGCGAACGAAGGCCCCGACACGCGCAGAAAGCGCAGCGCCGCCGCGCGCTCCCCGCCGCGCCCCCGCAAGCTCACGCGGCCGTCGCGACGCGCGAGCGCGGCGACGAGCAGCGCCGCCTGCACCGCCATCGCGGCGACGGAACCTGCGGCCGCGCCGCGCGCGCCGAGCGCAGGGACGCCGAGTGCGCCGAAGATCAGGACGGTGTTGAGCGCGACGTTGACGAGGTTGCCCACCAGCGCGACGAGGAAGGGCGTGCGCGTGTCGCCCGCGGCCTGGAGCGACGCGGCCGCGACGCCCACGACGAGCAGCAGCGGCATGCCGGGCGCGAGCGTGGTGAGGTAGCCGCGCGCCGCGTCCTGAACGGGCGGCGATGCCGCGGGGAAGGCCGCGAGAATCCACGGCATGCCCGCGACCACGAGCGCACCGGCGAGGCCGCCGACGACCACCGCGAGGCCGAGCCCCGCGCGAACGGCGGCCCCCGCGAGCGCCCGTTCCCCCGCGCCCGCGGCGCGTCCGACGAGCGCCACGACGCCCACCGAGAACGCCCCCATCACGCTCAGCACCGACCACGTCAGCGGCCCGCTGATCTGCATCGACGCGAGGGACGCGGCGCCGTGGCGCCCCAACATCGCGCGATCGACGAGGAACACGAGCGTCTCGAGCAGCGAGTGACCGATGGCCGGCCCCGCGAGCGCGACCACGGCGGCAGTGGTCGCGCGCTGGGAGGCGGGAGCGGCGGACGACGCGCGCGCGGCGTCCTTCGGCACGCGCTACCTCGCGACCCGCATCTTCGTCTTGGGTCTGGCCTGGTACCCCGCGCCCTCGAGCGCGGCGAGCGCGATCTTCTGGAGATCCGGGCTCGCCTTCGGGTCGAGGAAGGGCGCGACCTGGTTCGGATCGAGCGCGACGAGCCCGTCCATCGCCTTGCGCGCGAGGCCGCGCTTGGTGAGCGCGAAGAAGGTCCACACCTGCGCCCGCAGCAACACGGGGCGCAGCTCGGCGAGGCTCTCGTCGTCGGCCTTGTAGGTCTCGAGGAGCACGCGCGCCTGCTCGGGGTTGCCCGTGCGCGCGAAGGTCTCGGCGATGACCGCCGCGGCCATCGCCTTCGCCTTGGCGTTGCCCTGACGATCGAGGCGGATCTTGTCGGCGACGGGCCGCGCGTCGCGCGGCTTGTTCACCGCGAGGTAGAGCAGCGCGAGCATCGAACGCAGCTCGTCCTGAACCGTGATCGGCGCCTTCTCGATGTCGACGGCGACGAGCGTCTCGATCGCCTTGTTCGGGTCTTCCTGTGCCTGAAGCTGCGCGGTCGCGAGCGCGTTCAGCGCGTCCTTCGCGTCCCCACCCGCGAGCTTCTCGAGGGCGGCCTTGCGCCCCTCGGCGTTACGCGCGCCTTGCAAGATGTCGGCGATCGCCGAGGTGCGGCGCGTCAGGCGCCAGATGTAGATGCCGAAGCCGATGGCCGCGAGCGTGAGGACGGCCACGACGCCGACGCCCCAGTAGCTGATGTACGGGATCGTCATCGCCGCCGTGACCCACAGGATCACGAACGCGCCCACGATCTGGGCGATGACCTTCCACTTGAGGCCCGGCTTCTCGAGTTGGACGGGCGCCGCGGCCGACTGGCCCGGGACCGGAATCTTCTTGGGCTTCGCCACGCTTGCTCCCTCGTGCGGAGCGGGTGTGTAGACCCGTTTGCCACGCCGATCAATCGTCGGGCGTTGCGCGCGGGCCGGCCTGCGCGCGCCGCGCTCGCGTCAGCGCCTCACTGCGGCCGGAAGAGCGCGCAGGTGCCCGACCACGCGATGCAGCCCCCGCAAGTGCTCGGGCAATCCGCGTCGCGCGTGCAGCGCACCTCACCGCAGCCGAACACCGGCTCCGCGACGCAGAGCCGCGGCTCCCCCGCGGGCGCAGCCGCGCGCGACGCCGCCGAGACCGGCATCGTCGTCTCAGGCGCGCGCGGGGCCCCCGACGAGGGCGGCGACGAGCGCGACACGAACAGCGACACGCCGAACATGAACGTACACACGGCGTAGGACGCGACACGCATGGGGCCTCCGTCGACGACCTGCGGAAGGTGCGTCGACGGCGCATCCGCGTCAACGCCGCGGCGCGTCTCCCGCCGCCGCTGGCCGGGCGCTGGATACGCCTGCACTGCGCCCGCGTCGACGCTTCCGCCCAGTCCACAGAAGCGCCGCCGCCGCCGAGACGAGCATGAGCACAAAGGCGACCGCCATCGCCGCTGGCAGAGAGAGCACGGGCCCCACCCAGTGCACGAGGCCGACGGTCGGCGGGTAGAGCAACTGAAGATGCACGACGTAGAGCACGAGCGTCTCGCCGCTGAGGCGCTCGAGCACGCGCGGGAGACGCGCGAGCTTCCACGACACCAGCACCAGCAACGCGAGCACGGCGACGACGAGCGCGAGTTTGCGCAGCGCGAAGGCGAGATCGACCTGCGGGTCGACGGACACTTCGACACGCGCGATCCACGCAGCCGTCAGGCAAAGCAGCGCCGCGACGAGCACGAGGCGAATGAGGCTTCGACCGCGGGGCGTCGCGGCGCCCTGCGGGAAGGCGAGCGCGCCCGCGACGACGCCCGCGAAGAAGAAGCCCGCATAGGGCGTGAGCGGGAAGAGCGAGCCTCCCGTGCGCGTCACGTAGTTCGCGAACACGGAGAACACACCATCAGCCGAGATGGCAGCCGTGTGCGGCGCGAGGCTCAGAGCGAGCACACCGAGCGCGCCCGCCGCGAGCACCACCGACCGAGCGCGCCGCAGCGCGAGCACGAGCAACTCGGCGAGCGCGAGCGACGCGCCGATGCACTGCAACACATCGACGATGAGCGCTTTCGCGAGCGGCGTCCCGAACGGCGCATGCAGCGCGTAGCCAAGCACCAGGAGGAGCCCCGCGCGGGTGAGCCGCTGGCGCGACGCGGCGCGATTCGCGAGGTGACGGGGCAGATCGACGAGCGTCGTCAGTTGGAACGAGAGCCCCGCCGCGAAGAGGAACGCGACCGACGTCAGCCCGCGCGCGTACGTCCACGCGCCGAAGAGCGGCCCTGCGAGCGCCGCGGGCGCGGCGAGGCCACCGAGCGTGTGGCCCTGGATCATCTGGAACGACGCGACGAGCCGCAGCACGTCGAGCGCGACGACGCGGCGCGCGGCACCGACGACGGGCCGCGACGCGACGCTCATCGGGCCGCCACGCGGAGCGCCGCGCGCACCGCGTCGAGGGAGGGGCGCGCGTCCGGCGCGGGCGAGGTGCACGCCTCGGCGAGCGCGCGGAGCTCCGCGGGCACCGCCCCGTCCGTGGCCGCGAGCAGCTCGCGCATCGTCGCGCCGAGCGCATGCACATCGGCCGAGGGCGCCACGGCGAGGCCGGCGTGCTGCTCGGGCGGCATGTAGGCGAGCGTGCCCTCCCCTTGCTGTGGCGCCCCCTCCGCGGCGACGGGCTTTTCTCCGATCCGCCGCGCGAGGCCGAAGTCGGTGAGCACGACCGAGTCATCCGCGCGAACGAGCCAGTTCGAGGGCTTGAGGTCCCGGTGCACGACGCCCGCCGCGTGCACGAACGAGAGCGCATCGGCCGCACTCGAGAGCCATCGGTGCGCTCGCTGAAAGGGGATGGACCCGCGACGGAGCGCATCGCGCACGCTGCCCTCCGCGACGTGCTCCATCGCGATCGCGAGGAGCGACTCGTCGAGATCGAAGATGCGCACGACGCCCGGGTGCGCGAGCGAGGCGGCGAAGCATGCCTCCCCGCGCAGCCGCGCGCGCTCGAGCGGGCCGCGACCGAGATAGAGCTTCAGCGCGATCACGCGCTCCGTGTGGGTGTCGCGCACCGCGAACACCGTCCCTGCGCCGCCCCGCCCCAGCTCGCGCAGCACGCGATAGCGGCCCCGCGCGAGCGCCCCGTCGGCGAGCAACGTGGCGCCCTCGCGCGTGCGCGCCCCACTCTGCCCTTCGCGCAGCCGGGCGGCGCGCTCTCTCGCGCGCGGCAGATCGATGTCCCGCGCGAGCGCGCGCTCGTACGCCGCGAGGGCCTCTCGCGGGTCACCACGCCGCTCCGCGAGCTCGCCCGCGAGCACGAGCGCCGCGAGCGGTGACGCGGGACCCTGGAGCAGCGGCTCGAGCAACGCCGCAGCGAGCGCGTCGTCGCCCCGCCCCGCGGCGATTTCGGCGAGCCGCACGGCGAGCACGTCGGCCTGCGGATGCACGAGGAGCGCGCGCCGCCCGAGGCGCAGCGCCTCGAGTTCACGTCCGCGTCGGGCGAGCGCGTCGACGGCTGCGACGAGCGCCCCTGCGTCCGCCGCCGCATCCCCGCGCGTCGCGTCCTCGAGCACGCGCGCGGCCGTGTCCGGCGCCGCGGGAGGCAACTGTGCGGGGACGACCACTCCGTCGGCGGCGAGGCGCGCCTCGGGCGCAGGCCCGACGCCCTCCGACGCGTCCCCCTCGCCGAAGAGCCGCTTCTTCCAGCGCGACCAGCGGCTCACTCGGGCACCGCGAAGGTGACGTCGTCGACGCGGAGCACGTCCCCGCGCAGCAGCACGACCGGGCCGCGACACGCGCGCTCACCGAGCTGCAGCGCGGCAGCCTCGTCTGCGACGACCCGCGCGAAACCTTCGCAAAAATCGACACTTGCGCGCACGCCGGGGATCGGGAGCGCGCCCGCGCCCACGACGTAGCGCGCCCCGCGATCGGGGCCCCGCTCGACCTCCACCGCGATTGCGCCGCCCGCAGGCGCGAGCCGCACCGCGACGTCGTCGCCGAGCCCGATCGTGCGCGGCGCGTCGAGCGCGAGCGGTGCGCCGAGCGGCAGCCCCGCGACCAGCGTCCCGTTGCGGCTCCCCGCGTCGCGCACGACGAGCGTCCCGTCGTCGGCGAGCGCGATTTCCGCGTGCCGACGCGAGACCGACGCGCCGCGCACGCGCACCTCCGTGTCACGCCCGAGCCCGGCGGGCAGCGTGCCGACGAACCCGATCGTTCGCTCGCCCACGCACAGCGTGACGGCCCCGCCCCCGACGAGACGCGCCTCGAGGCCGCGCAGGAGCGCGATCAGCGCCGCGTCGTCCGGCACGTCGGCGAGCGCGCCCGCGAGGGCCGCCCGCGCCTCGAGCCGCTGCCCCAGCGACACGCCGAGTTCGTACTCCGAGACGGCCGCACGCACGACGCGCTCGCGCGACAGCGCGCGCCGCTCGCCCTCGAGGAGCACCTCGAGGCGCTCGATGTCACCGGCCGCTGTGAGGCAGCGCGCGAGGTCCTCCGCGCGGCCGAGCAGCTCCCACGCCCCCGCTGCGTCCGCGTGTCGCCCGCGCGCCTCGAGCCGCGCCGCCGCTTCCGCGAGCACCCGGCGCTCCTCGGCGTGCCCCGGACCACGGAGACGTGCGTCCTCGAGGCGCGTCAGGCCGAGCTGCACCTCGACCTCGGCCCGGCGCGGCGCGTCCTCGGGCAGGAAGCGCAGCGCATCCTCGTAGGCGTCGGCGCGCTCGCGTAGCGTGGGCGCACGCGCCGCGAGAAACAGCAGCGCCTCGGCCGCCGCGTCGAGCGCGCCCGACTCGGCGTGGAGCCGCGCGGCGTCGCGGTAGCGCCCCTCGGCCTCCGCGGCCCGGGCGAGCCGCAGCCCGCGCGAGAAGAGTCTGCGCAGCTCTCTCACCGGGCAGCACCTTATCAGAGCCCGCGCGATGCGCGCCCGCGCTTGACAAGCCGGCGCGCGCCCCCCGACTGTAGCGCCACTCGCCTTCCCGCAGCCGCCGGGTGAGCCCGGCGCTGCATCCCTGCCCCGCCCTCACAGAACGGACCCCGCCACGATGTCGACCGGCAACCGCCTCGGCGAGCTGCTCGTCCGCGAGAAGCTCATCAGCCTCCAGCAACTGCGCACGGCCCAGGAGGAGCAGAAGCGCGGGAACACCTCGCTCGGCTCCGCGCTCGCGAAGATGGGCTTCATCTCGGACACGTCGATCACCGACTTCCTGAGCCAGCAGTACCGCGTGCAGGCCATCGACCTCGCCGAGTACGAGATCGAGCCCGAGATCATCAAGCTCGTCTCGAAGGACGTCTGCGAGCGCCACCGCGTGCTGCCGGTCTCGCGCACCGGGGCCTCACTCATCCTCGCGATGGCCGACCCCTCGAACCTCCACGCCATCGACGACGTCAAGTTCCTCACCGGCTACAACGTCGAGCCGGTCGTCGCATCCGAGGGCGCGATTCTGAAGGCCATCGAGCGCTATTTCAGGGCGCCCGACATCTCGTACGACGACATCATGGAGGGCTTCGACGAGAAGGAGATCGAGGTCGCCGACGCCGAGGAGGACCCGAACTCCCTCGATCTCACGCGCGCCGCCGAGGACGCCCCCGTCGTCCGGCTCTGCAACGCGATCCTCCTCAACGCCATCAAGAAGCGCGCGTCGGACATCCACATCGAGCCGTACGAGCGCTCACTGCGCGTCCGCTACCGCATCGACGGCGTGCTGCACGAGGAGATGGCGCCGCCCATCAAGCTGAAGAACGCGATCTCCTCGCGCCTCAAGATCATGTCGAACCTCGACATCGCCGAGCGGCGCCTCCCCCAGGACGGGCGCATCAAGCTGAAGCTCGGCCAGGGACGCGAGATGGACTTCCGCGTCTCCGTGCTGCCGACGCTGTGGGGCGAGAAGCTCGTCATGCGGCTCCTCGACAAGTCGAACCTGCAGCTCGACATGGCGAAGCTCGGCTTCGATCCGAAGGCGCAGGCGGACTTCAAGTGGGCCATCAGCCAGCCCTACGGCATGGTGCTCGTCACGGGCCCGACGGGCTCCGGCAAGACGACCACGCTCTACTCCGCGCTCTCCGAGCTGAACCAGCCGGACACGAACATCAGCACCGCGGAAGATCCCGTGGAGTACAACCTCCTCGGCATCAACCAGTGCCAGATGCACGACGACATCGGCCTGAACTTCGCCGCCGCGCTCCGCGCGTTCCTGCGTCAGGATCCGGACATCATCATGGTCGGCGAGATCCGCGACTTCGAGACGGCGGAGATCGCCGTGAAAGCCGCGCTCACGGGCCACCTCGTGCTCTCGACGCTCCACACGAACGACGCCCCGAGCACCATCTCACGCCTGCTGAACATGGGCGTCGAGCCCTTCCTCGTGACCGCGTCGGTCAACCTCATCGTCGCGCAGCGCCTCGCGCGCCGGATCTGTCAGGTCTGCAAGGGGCCGATCCAGGTCGACCGTCAGGCGCTCGTCGACATCGGCATGACGCCCGAGCAGATCACCGGCGCGACCGTCTACAAGGGCGCGGGCTGTCGCGAGTGCAACGACTCGGGCTACCGCGGCCGCGTCGCGCTCTACGAGGTCATGCCGTTCACGCCGGCCCTCAAGGAGATGGTCCTGCAAGGCGCGAACACCGCCGAACTGAAGACCACCATGATCCGTGATGGCATCCAGACGCTGCGCATGTCGGGGCTCGGCAAGGTGCTCGCAGGCGTGACGACCCTCGAAGAGGTCACGCGCGTCACCGCGGCCGACCGCTGACGCGGAGGCCGTCGCGGACCGATCGAGCCGGTCGGTGCGCGTGAGCGCCGACCGGCGCGGGTCATTCGGCAGCCGGGAACCAACCGGGCGCCGTCAACACGACGTTGTACGCGAGGTGCGCGAGCATCGTCGTCGCGCAGCTGCCGGTGACCGCCCGCAACAGCGCCAGCGTCGTCCCGAGCAGCGCGACCGCCCCGAGCCCGCCCCACGCGCCCCACGCCTGCGGCGCATGCGCGAGCACGAAGAGCGTGCTCGAGGCGACGACCGCCGCGGGGGCACCGAGCGCGCGCGCCGCGGAGCCATGGACGAATCCACGAAAGAAGACTTCCTCGGCGAGCGGCACCGCGAGCGCCATCGCCCCGAAGGCCAGCGCACCGCTCGGCCGCGCGACGAAGACCTCGATCGGCGCATCGATCGGGCTGCCCGGGACGAACCGCAGCAGCGCTGTCGCCGCCACGGCGCAGACCGCGCCGGTCGCGACCGATGCCGCCGAGCGCGACGCCTCCGCCGCGCGGACCGTGCAGCCCGAGGAGGCCCGCGGTCGGCGCGTGGCCGTGGCGCGCGAGAGCGGCCGCGAGCGCGAAGGCCAGCGCGACCTCAGTGACTGCGAGGCTCAAGCCGCGGGCGAATCCCCCGCTCGCGCCGACGTCCCCCACGTAGCGGACCGCGTGCGAGGCGGCTGCTGCGCACGCCACGCCGAGCGCGAGGACCACGAGCGCGCCCGCCCGCCCGCGCGTCGAGGGCGGGGCGACCTCGGGCGTGCGAACCCGCCGCGCGACCGCCAACGCGAGCGCGAGCGCCGCGAGCGCCACGGCGAGCCTCACGAGCGGCTCCCACGCGCTCGGCGCGCCGCGCAGGTGCACCCGCGCGACCACCGCGCGCGCCGCGAGGTCCTCGCCGTCCGCGAGCCGCACCTGCACGACACCGCGGCGCTGGGACACGCCCTCGTGCGCGGTCCAGCACGCCCCGTCCGGCCCGCGTCGCGCCGCGCCGAGCGTCGCCTCGCTCAGCGTCCGCACCGCGACGACGGCGCTCGGCGACGAAGGGACCGGGGCCTCGACGAGCAAGGCCAGCGCCTCCGCGCCCCGGGGCGCCGGCGACACGCAGACCTCGACGAGGACGTGCGCGCCGCCTTCCACGGCGATCGGGCCCGTCGCAGGCGCCGCCGCGTCGAGCGCCGACTCGACGTCCTGCTCGGCGGCCTCGGCGCGCGCGACGACGGTCGCCGCCGCCAACAGCGCGACGGCGAGGAGCGTGCAGAGACCCGGCACCGCGAGCGCGGGGCCGGGACGCGGAAGGACATGGCGGATGCGCGACTCTACAGCGGTCTGCCGCGCGCTGCCCGGGGGCACCGCGACAGATCGGATCGTGCGTGACACAGCGCGATCGCCTCATGATTTCAAAGACTTGAAACACGATCTGCGCAATGCAGTGACATTCAGTGGCCCTACATCGCACGTCAGGCGTTGTCGCGCGGGCGATCGCGTGGTAGATCGCGGCTCATGCGCATCAGCAACAGCTTCTCCGAGGGCGAGATCCAGGTCATGGAGTTCATCGTGCAGACGCTCCTGCGCGGCGGCTCCCCCACGATGGCGACGCGTCACAAGGAGTTCGCTTCGCTCTGCCGCAAGGTGATGGCGATGCGGAACAAGGTGAACGAGCAGCGCGCCCGTCCCGCGCCGGAGAAGAGCTCGGTCGGCCTCATCGAGTCGCCCGCCACTGCCGGCGACGAATCGATTCAGCAGGTCGGCTGACGATCGCCCCCGAGGCGCGCGATCGCCGCGACCGCGCGCCCTCGGGCCCGTCGCGCTCCGGTGGTCCCCGCGCGTCTCGCCGCATCGTCGTTGACAGCGGCCGCGCGCTCACGTAATCGGCGCCCCCATGCTGGTCCTGCGCGGTGGCCGGGTCATCGACCCGAGCCGGGGTCTCGACGAAGAAGCCGACGTCGTCATCGAAGCGGGACGCATCGTGCGCGTCGGACGCGACGCCGGCCTGGGTCTGACGGGCGAGCGCGTGACGGTGCGCGACGTGCGTGGCTGCTGGGTCGTGCCCGGCCTCGTGGACCTGCACGTGCATTTCCGCGAACCGGGGCAGGAGTACAAGGAAGACATCCGCTCCGGGCTGCGCGCGGCAGCGGCCGGCGGCTTCACGCAGGTCTGCGCGATGCCGAACACCACGCCCGTGAACGACACGCGGGCGATCACCGAGGCGATGGTCGCCCGGGCGCGGGAGGCGGCCAGCGGCGACGCGGGCGCGACGCGCCTGCACCCGATCGCCGCCATCACGAAAGGTCTCGGCGGCAAGGAGCTGACCGAGATGGCCGACCTCCGCGAGGCCGGCGCCGTCGGTGTCAGCGACGACGGCAAGTGCGTGATGAACGCCGCCGTGATGCGCCGCGCGCTCGAATACGCCCGCACGTTCGACCTCGTCGTGTCGCAGCACTGCGAGGACCACGACCTCACGGCAGGCGCGCTGATGCACGAAGGCGCCGTCGCGACGAGGCTGGGGCTGCGCGGCTGGCCGCGCGTCGCCGAGGACGTCATCGTCGCCCGCGACCTGCTGCTCGCGGAGCTGACGGGGGCCCGCTACCACGTCGCGCACATCAGCTCGAAGGTCGCCGTGCGCCTGCTCCGCGAGGCCAAATCGCGCGGGATTCTCGTGACGGCCGAGGTCACGCCGCACCACCTCACGATGACGCACGAGTCGGTGCTCGGGTACGACACGGTCTGCAAGGTCAACCCGCCGCTCCGCGAAGACGAGGACGTCGAGGCGCTGCGCGAGGCGCTGCGTGACGGCACCATCGACTGCATCGCGACCGACCACGCGCCGCACTCGTCGCTCGAGAAGGACTGCGAGTTCGCGGCCGCCTCACCCGGTATGATTGGCGTGGAGACGGTGCTGCCGGCGATGCTCGATTTGGTGCGCCGCGGCGCGCTCACGCCGCGCCGGCTCGTGGAGTCGCTCTCCCCCGCGCCCGCCAAGATCGCGAGGCTCGAAGGCGGCACGCTGGCCGTCGGCGCGCGCGCGGACCTCACGGTCATCGACCCCGACGCACGCTGGACGGTGTCGAGGGACACGCTACGGTCGAAATCGCACAACACACCGATGCTCGGCCGCGAGGTGCAGGGCCGCGTTCGGCTCACGCTCGTCGACGGCAAGACGGCCTACGAGAACCCATGACGACCACCGCGCACCTCGTGCTCGCAGATGGCACGGTCTTCACCGGCAAGGCGATCGGCGCGACCGGCGTCACCGTCGGCGAGGCCGTCTTCACCACCGGCATGACGGGCTACCAGGAGGTCCTCACGGACCCTTCCTATTGCGGCCAGCTCGTCACGATGACCGCGCCCGAGATGGGCAACACGGGCGTCAATACCGAGGACGAGGAGGCCACGCGCCCCCAGCTCGCGGGCTTCATCGTCCACGAGTTGAGCCGCGTCACGAGCAACTGGCGCGCGACGGAGTCCCTCGACGCCTACCTCCGTCGGCACGGCGTGGTCGGCATCGAGGGCATCGACACGCGCAGCCTCACGCGGCACCTGCGCGACGGCGGCGCGCAGATGGCGGCCATCGGTACCGAGTCCCCGCAGACGCTGCACGACCGCGCGAAGGCGGCGCCCCCGATGAGCGGGCGCGACCTCACCGGAGAGGTCTCCACGCGCGAAAACTACGCGTGGACGCGCGGCTCGGGCGCGTGGCTCGAGCGGTCGCGGCCCGCCCCCGCCGCGGCGCGGCACCACGTCGTCGCGGTCGACTTCGGCGTGAAGCACAACATCCTCCGCTGCCTCGTCGATGCAGGCTGCGCGGTCACGGTCGTCCCCTCGACCGCCACCGCCGCGCAGATCCTCGCGCTCGCGCCCGACGGAGTCTTCCTCTCGAACGGCCCCGGCGACCCGGCGGCGGTCACCGGCGCCATCGAGACCACGCGCGCGCTCCTCGGCAAGAAGCCGATCTTCGGCATCTGCCTCGGCCACCAGATCCTCGCGCTCGCGCTCGGCGGGAGCACCTACAAGCTCAAGTTCGGGCACCGCGGCCTGAATCAGCCGGTGAAGGACCTCGCCACCGGCCGCATCGAGATCACCACGCAGAACCACGGTTTCTGCGTGGACATGGACAGCCTCGCGGGCCGCTGCGAGACGACGCACGTGCACCTCAACGACGGCACCGTCGAGGGCCTCGTGCACCGCGAGACCGGTGCCTTCAGCGTGCAGTATCACCCCGAGTCGAGCGCCGGCCCGCACGACGCGCGCTACCTCTTCGCACGCTTCACGCACGCCATCGAGGCCGCGCGCTGACGAGGCACGCGGGACCCGCGCAGATGCACGCGATCACGGACGGCGAGGTCGAACACCGCCGCGTCGACGTCGGCCCGGACGCCGACGGGCGCCGCCTCCACCTGCACGTCGCGCTCGCGGGCCCGCGCGACGGGACGCCCGTCCTTCTGCTCCATGGATTCCCCGAGTTCTGGTGGTCGTGGCGCTACCAGATCCGGCCGCTCGCGGACGCGGGCTTCCGCGTGATCGCGCCCGACCTGCGCGGCTACGCGGACTCCGACCGGCCTCCCGAGATCCGCGCCTACCGCATGGAGAACCTCGTCGCCGACGTCGCGGGGCTGGTCCGCGCGCTCGGCTACGCGCGCGCTCACTTGGTCGCGCACGATTGGGGCGGCGCCATCGCGTGGCACGTCGCGGCGACGCGCCCCGAGGTCGTCGACCGCCTCGTCATCCTCAACGCGCCGCACCCCGCGATCTTCCGGCGCGAGCTCGGGCGCCTCGAGCAGCTCAAGAAGAGTTGGTACATGTTCGCCTTCCAGCTGCCCGGCTTCCCCGAGATTCGGCTGCGGGAGCGCGAGACGCTGGTGCGCACCTTCCGCGGCTGGTCGCGGCGCCGCGAGCACTTCGACGACGCGACGATCGACCGCTACGTCGAGGCGGTGCGCGTGCCGGGCGCGGCGCGCGCGATGATCGCGTATTACCGCGCGGCGCTGCGCTTTCTGCCCGGCCCCGTCCCGCGGATCGACGCGAACACGCTGGTCATCTGGGGCATGGACGACCGCGCGCTCGGGCCGGGGTTGCTCGTCGGACTCGACGCGCACGTCGCGCGTCTGCGCATCGCGCGCATCCCGGACGCGAGCCACTGGGTCGCGCAGGACGCGCCCGAGCAGGTCAACGCGCTGCTGCTCGAGTTCCTGCGCTGAGCGGTCCCGCGGACGCCGCGCGTGGCGGCGTCGGGTGGCTCGTCGTTGTTCAGGAACGCGGCGCTCTGCTATACGCGGGCGCCTATGGACAAGGTCGTCGCAAGCGCAGCGGAGGCGGTCGCGGACATCGGTGACGGGGCCACGGTGCTCGCCGGGGGCTTCGGGCTCTGCGGGATCCCCGAGCTCTGCATCGCCGCCCTCCGCGAAAAGGGATCGAGGCAGCTCACGTTCGTCTCGAACAACTGCGGGGTCGACGACTTCGGCCTCGGGATCCTCCTGCAAAGCAAGCAGATCCAGCGGATGGTCTCGAGCTACGTCGGCGAGAACAAGGAGTTCGAGCGGCAGTTCCTCTCGGGCGAGCTCGAGGTGGAGTTGGTGCCACAGGGCACGCTCGCCGAGCGCCTGCGCGCGGGCGGCGCGGGGATCCCCGCGTTCTTCACGCCGGCCGGCTTCGGCACGAAGGTCGCCGAGGGCAAGGAGACGCGCGAGTTCGACGGGCGCATGTACGTGATGGAGCGCGGCATCACCGGCGACTTCGCGATCATCAAGGCCTGGAAGGGCGACCGCCTCGGCAACCTCGTCTTCCGGCGCACCGCGCGTAACTTCAATCCGCTGTGCGGGATGGCCGGACGCATCACGATCGCGGAGGTCGAGGAGCTCGTCGAGGTCGGCTCGATCGACCCGGACGCCGTGCACCTGCCGGGCGTCTTCGTGCAGCGGGTGATCGTCGGACAGCACGAGAAGCGCATCGAGCGGCGCACGGTGCGCAAGCCCGGCGCCGCGCCGGCGAAGGGAGGCCACTGATGCTGACGCGTGAGCAGATCGCCATCCGCGCCGCGCAGGAGCTGCGCGACGGGTACTATGTGAACCTCGGCATCGGCATCCCGACGCTCGTCGCCAACCACGTGCCGCCCGGCATCGAGGTGGTGCTGCAGAGCGAGAACGGGCTGCTCGGGATCGGGCCCTACCCGGAGGCCGGCCTCGAGGACGCGGACGTCATCAACGCGGGCAAGGAAACGATCACGACGATGCCCGGATCGTCGACCTTCGACAGCGCGATGTCGTTCGCGATGATCCGCGGCGGGCACATCGACCTCGCCATCCTCGGCGCGATGGAAGTCGCGGAGAACGGCGATCTCGCGAACTGGATGATCCCCGGAAAGATGGTCAAGGGGATGGGCGGCGCGATGGACCTCGTGCACGGCGCCAAGCGGGTCGTGGTCATCATGGAGCACACGTCGAAGGACGGCGCGCCGAAGATCCTCCGCGCGTGCAACCTCCCGCTCACGGGCAAGGGCGTCGTGCACCGGATCATCAGCGACCTCGCGGTCATCGACGTCACCCCGGACGGGCTCGTGCTGCGCGAGCTCGCGCCCGGCGTGAGCGCGAAAGACGTGCAGGCGAAGACGGAGCCCGCGCTGCACGCCGGCCCCGACCTCGTCACCATGTCGCTCTGAGCCATGCCTGGCCGCCTCCCAGAGCGCCGCATCGCGACGCGTCTCAGCGTCCGCCGCGGGGCGGTCGATGGGTTGCTCGTCGCGGTGGTCGCGCTCGCGATGGCGGGGACCACGGCGAGCCGCGCATACGCGGACGGGCCACGCGCCGGACATCGCGCAGCGCGGGCGTCGAAGGCCGCGGGCGCCGCGCACGGCCAGGCCCTTTCCGCCCTGCCCGGCCTCGAGGCACCCGGATTCGTGCGCAACGCGGGGCGCGGTTGGAGCCCTGCGGCGGTGGGGCGTCTGCGCTTCGACGTGCAGCGCGCCTGGTGGGAGCTCGCGTCCGTGTTGGAGGTGCTGCCCACGCTGCCGCGACTCGACGGGCGGCCGCGCGTGGATGTCGGAGGCGTGCCCCTCGCGCGCGCCGTCGCAGAGGCCGCGGGTTGCGGGCACCCCACCGGGGCCCTGCGGGCGCATGATGGCTGCGAGGCGCCTGGCGCCGCGCGCTGGGGCGGTGTCGTGCCGCAGAGGACGGGCGCGCCGGGCGCGGCGCTGCGCGGAGCGGGAACGCGGCTGCTGCGCGCGCTCGGCCTCGGCTCCATCGCGGGGCAGGCCGTGCTGGTGCTCGAGGGTGACGAGGCCCCGGCCGATGAGGACGAGGCGGGTGGGCTCGTCGCGCTGCCGCCGCGCCCCTGGGAGTTTCCCGACACCGACGACGACGTGCAGGCGCGCCTGCCGCTCCGCGCGCGGCGGGGCCGCGGGGCGATGGGCGTCACGACGCGCGTGACGCTGCGAAGCGCGGCGCTGCGGCTCGTCGGAACGTTCTAGATTTCGCGCGACGAGTGGACACGCGTCGGGAGCCGCGGGGCGCGGCGGACAGCCAGCCGGCTGGCTATCCGTCGATGCGAAGCTCGCGGAACGCGACCCTGATGTCGTCGAAGTCCTCGACGATGCGCGACCTTCGGCGCGCGACCAACACGAGCAGCGCCTCCGCGCGGGCACGCGTGGCATCCTCGGCGGATGCGTCCGCTGAGCGTACCGTTTGTGACCGCCGTCCTCATCGCCGCGAGCGGCGCCTGCGCCTGCGCCACGCCCGACCCCAGCCCCGACGCCGCCGCGCCCCGCGACGCTGGGCCGCCACCCGCGTGGGAGACGCTGCCTGGAAACACCTGGTCCTTCGTGCCGGTCCCCGGCGCCGTCTGCGGCAACGGGAGCCCCTATTCCGTGGGCGTGAACCCGAAGCCGGGCGCACGGGAAGTCCTCTTCATTGTCATGGGCGGCGGCGCGTGCTGGGACGCGAACACGTGCTTCACGCGCAGGGCTGCCACGCACATCGCCGAGGACTACACGCGCGCCACGTTCGACGGCGAGCGCGCGCTGGTCTCGAGGGTCGGGTGGGACGATCGCGCCGCGCTGACCAACCCGTTCCGCGAGGCGCACCTCGTGTTCGTCCCCTACTGCACGGGCGACCTGCACGCTGGGGACGCGGCGCAGGCGTATCCGGGAGCGCCCGGCGGGGCGCGCGTGCACCACCGGGGCGCGGTCGCGACGCAGGGCTTCATCGACGCGGCCCGCGCGGCATGGCCGGACCTCGCGGCGGTACGCGTGATCGGCTTCAGCGCGGGCGGCTACGGCGCGCAGCTCAACTGGGGCCGCTACGCGGAGGCCTGGCCCGCGGCCGATCTCGCGCTGCTCGCCGACTGCGCCCCCCTCATGCAGCCGCCATCGGCGCTCTACGCGACCTGGCGCGCGAACTGGGCGATGCAGACGCCCACGGACTGCGCGGCCTGCGCGACGACGCTCGCGGCCTACGACGACCACTTCGACGCGCGCTACCCGGACTCGCGGCTCGGCCTGCTCGCGACCACGCGCGACTCCGTGCTCGCGACCTTCTGGCAGACCGCCGGACCCTGCGCCCACTCGCTCACGACGCTCGTCGACGATCACCTCGCGGACAACCCGACGACCCGCTACTTCATCGTCGATTCCGACGCGCACGTGATCTTCGGCGCGGCCTTCGTGCTGCGTGCGGCCGACGGAACGCTGCTCCTCGACTGGCTCGCCGGCTGGCTCGAGAACGACGCGCGCTTCCGCAGCGTGCGCCCCTGAGCGTGCGCACCGGAGCGCGAAACGCCCCGAGAGCGACCTGATCCACATCGCCCGGCACGACTTCCGCGACGCACGATCGGCTGCGATGGACAGCCGGCTGGCTGCGACGGACAGCCGGCTGGCTGCGACGGACAGCCGGCTGGCCGTGGAATCGGCGAGCGGTCAGGGGACGACGGGGAGGAGCCGGTAGCGGAGCGTCGCCTCGTCGCCGACCGCCGCGGGGATCGGGACCTCGAGCATGACGCGCCCGATCTGCAACTCGTCGCCGTAATAAGAGCTCCGCAACCCCTCGGGGTGCGCCGTCGCAGGGACCGGGGTCTCGAGCACGACGTCGAGCCCGCGGCCCGACGCATCGCGGAGCGCGAAGCCGGTGGCCGTCTGCGTCAGGGTCGCGCCATCCGCCTTGCGGTTGCGGAGGACGCCGCGCGCGGGGTCGGCCGGCCCTCCGCACGGGGGGCGCGTGCACGTGGGCAGCGGCACGTTCTCGTCGAGCCGCGCGAGCGGGGTCGCGCCGGGTGGCGCGATGCGACGCAGTCGCACCTCGACCTGGACGCCGTCGTCGCCGAACAGGAGCCGACGCGCGACGCAGAGACCGCGGTCTTCTTCGAGCGCGGCGAAGGTCGTGAGCGCGGGCGGTGAGGCGTCGAGCGAGGTCGGCGTGAGATCCGCGAAGGCGCGCGCGCAGGCGAACTCCTCGCCCGAGGCCGCGGGGTCGATCGTCACGGACGCGTAGCGTTCCGTCGAGCGGACACGGCCGTCGGGCGCGTCGTGTTCGGCGACGAGGCCGTGGTGCGTGAGCGGCGACCAGTTGGTACCGACGACCGCGCTTCCGAAGGCGGAGGTGCCGAACAGCGAGAGGCCACCGCTCAGCATCGGCGTGATCTCGTACAGGTCGATGGCGTGTTCCGTGGTCGCGCCGACGGGCGCGTCGAGCGAGGCGGGCCAGTCCTCGCGCACGACGCCCCGGACGCGCAGCGGCACCGCGCGCGTGGCGCCCCAATGCGCCCGCACGATCGACTCGGGCGCGGTCGGCGCGACGTACGCGGCTGCGTACCAGGCGTCCCCGGACGCGCGCTCACGACGCACGGTGACGAGGCGCGGCGACGACGGCGCCCCAAAGACCCGCACGAAGCTTCCCACCTCGTCGGCGGGCAGGCGCAGCCCGGCCGGACGCCGCGCGACGTCGAGCGTGTCGAGGCGCGATGCGTGGCCGTGCAGCGAGTACTGCGGGACCGTGTCGAGCGCACCGCCGAAGGCGCCCGCGTGCCCGCGCAACGCCGCGCGACCGGCTTCGAGTCCGGGCCCCTCCGACGGATACAGCCAGTCGGACCACACGGCGACGGACGGGATCGACTCGGCGAGGCCGCGCGCGCCGCGGTACTGCTCGAGCTCGAAGCCGGTGCCGATGCGGTGCGCGAAGTCGAAGCCCGTCGTGCGCTGTCCATCCGGCTCGCGCACGGCCGTCGCGCCGAAGAAGGCGTAGCTTGCAGCGAGCGCATCGCGGAGGCGCACGTCCTCGCCCTCGGGATCGGCGGCGGTGAGCGCGAGGTAGCGGCCCATGTGCCAGTGCTGCATGCCGGCGTAGGAGTGGCTCGGACCCGAGGCCTCCTCGAGCCAGCCCGCGGGGTCCGCGGCGTCCGCGAAACGCGCCGC
>CAXNJO010000003.1:0-791775 GCA_964202905.1 Polyangiales bacterium | reverse complement strand
AGCTTTCGCTCCGTCGCGGCTACCATTTGCCGTGCGAGCTGAGAAAGAATCGTGAGAAACGTTGTTCTGCAAGGGAATCCGTCGATCGCCTCGGGCGTTGTAGCGCGCATGATGACGAGCACAGCGAAGCTTTTGGGCACCTGCAAGGTGAGGCGCGATGCGATGGGCGGACAGCGAGGTGCAGGGCACGCGCTGCAAGCCCAGAGCCGACAGGTGAAGCGGCGGGAGGCTCGCAGGCTGGGCCTGGGTGCGACGTCTGCGAAGCTGACCAACATGGCTGGGCTCGCGACGTTCGCGGGCTTCGTCGACGAACTCGGGCTCGGCCGGGATCTCGCGCACATCGCGAACCGGCTCAAGGACGGTCCGCGGGTCGTCTATCCGATGGCCGGACAGCTGCGCTTGCTCATCGACGCGCAGGCCGTCGGGGCAACGCGCGTGTTCGACATCGAAGCGTTGTCGGCGGACCCGCTCTTCGTCCTGCTCAACGGCGGCTACATACCGAGCATCGACACCGTCTATCGCGACCTCGCGCGTTTCGATGTCGACGCACTGCGTGCGCTCGACGCGCTGATGTTCACGCATGGTGTCACTGGCCATGCGCTTGAGTCGCATCGAGAGGTGCATCTCGACATCGACTCGACTGTCGAGGTCGTTTACGGGAGCCGCGAGGGCGCAGCTGTCGGCTACAACCCGAGGGCACACGGTCGCGAGAGCTACCACCCGATCGTCGCCCGCATCGCGGAGGTCGACACGTGCGTCGCCGCGATTCTCCGGCCCGGTGACACCACATTCGGCGCCGACGACGCACCCGCCGTGAAGCAGATCGTCGAGCGCGTGAAGGCCACGCTCACGCGCCGTCAGAAGCTCTTCGTGCGAATCGACAGTGCGGCGGACTGCGCGCAGATTCTGGCCGCGATCGCGGAGGCAGGCGCGGTCTACGTCGTCAAGGCTCGCGCCACCGACGACCTCGTCTGCCGGGTCGCTCGCGAAACCATCACGTGGTGCACGACCGAGTGGGACGCGGACGGCAAGCCGGTCACGCAGGTAGCGGAGGTGCCCTTCACGCGGGGCTCGTGGCATGCCGCGGGCATCAAGCCACGGGTCGTCGCCGTGCGCACGAACGAAGACCGCTGTGGCAAGCAGCTCACGCTCTGGGAAGGCGAAGAGTGGGCCGTGCGAATGTACGTCACGAACTCCGACGAGGCGCCAGAGGCGGTCGCCGCCCGCTACGACGGTCGTGCAGGAATCGAGACGATGATCGCCGAGTGGAAGAACCAGTGGGGAATCGCCGAGACTCCGAGTTGGCACTTCAACGCGAATCACGCGACGCTGCTGCTCAAGATGCTGGCCTTCAACCTTCTTCGTCGCTTCGTGCGCGCGGTCGCGCCGCAGGTCGTCGTGTGGCATGCGGACTGGGTACGCCGCGCCTTCCTCTGCGTCGCTGGCATTCTCGCGCGCTCAGGCCGACGGACATCCATTCTCGTCATGCCCGGCACAGCGCTCTACGCGATCGGCGGTCGGCGTGAGTGAGGTCCTCCACCGCTGCGTTGCAGGGCCTGCCACGGACCGTGGGGGGGGGAGAGGGGGAAGTGTGCTCGACACATGCAATTTCAACACTCTCATGCTTCGATGCGACGACTCAGTATGTCGCGGACCGGCTCACGATACCTCGAAGGTCGACAGGCGCGACATCGAGGTTTAGTCGTCGATCAGCATTGGCCCGAAGTCGCGATGCTCTTGGAAGATCCCTCGCAGTGATCGAGGCGCTCGAGTCCGCCGTGCCGGACGATTCGGTCGTCACCCTCGCGCTGCGCGGGCCGCGTGGGCGCGACGTGCTGCACCTCTCCGCGGCGCAGCTCGAGGGGTTCGTCGTCCTCGGCCGCTACGACCGCTGCCACGTGCGCGGCGAGGTGTTCTCGGACGGCGTGTCGCGCATGCACCTCGGGCTCATGCGCTGCGAAGGCGGCATCGAGGTCTTCGACCTCGCTTCGACGAACGGCGTCTACGTGGGGCAGCGTCGTGTGCGCTTCGCGCGCGTGACGGAGCACGAGAGTTTCTCGCTCGGCGAGGACGCTGACGACCGCGTGCACGTCCGCGTGCGCGCGCCCCACGACGCCGCGCGGTGACACGCGCGCCGAGCGCCGCTACAAGGCGTGCATGACGCATCGCTACATGCTGATCGACGCGCCGACGCGCATCCCCGTCCCGGGCGGCAAGCTGATCGAGGAGTACGTCGGGCGCGTGCGCACGGGGAACGCGGCCGTGAGCGTCGCGCACATGGTCGCGCCGCCCGGCTGGGGCGAGCCCCCGCAGACGCCCGCGTTCGCGGAGCTGACGGTGATGGTGCGCGGCGCGATGCGCGTCGAGCTCGGCGACGAGGGCGCGGAGGTCGTCGAGGTGCGCGCGGGGCAGGCGATCTGGCTCGAGCCCGGCGTGCGCGTGCGCTACGCGAACCCGTACGCCGAGGAGAGCGAGTATTTCGCGGTGTGCCTGCCGGCCTTCGCGCCCGATCTCGCGCACCGCGACCCCGAAAGCGCCTGATTCCCGGGGGTCGGCGGGCCGTCTCGGCGCCTCGCGCAGCTCCGCGCGCGCCGAGCTCTCGGGCCCGCGCGCGCCGAGCCGTCGGGCCCGATTCAGTCACTCGGGCCTGATTCAGTCGGGCACGAACGCGAGCGAGAGCGAGTCGATGCAGTGGCGCTGGCCCGTCGGGGGCGGGCCGTCGTCGAAGACGTGGCCGAGGTGCCCGTCGCAGCGCGCGCACGCGAGCGCGCGGCGGATCATGCCATAGCTCGTGTCGGTGCGGACCGTGACGCGGCCGGGTTCGAAGGGGCGCGTGAAGCTCGGCCAGCCGGTGCCGGACTCGAACTTGTCCGCGGCGCGGAAGAGCGGCGCGCCGCAGCCCGCGCAGGCGTAGACGCCCGCCGCGTGGTGGTGGGCGTATTCGCCGGAGCCGGCGGGCTCGGTGCCGTGCTCGCGGAGGATCTCGTATTGCGCGGGCGTCAGCAGGCGCCGCCACGCCGCGTCGGTGTGCGTGACGCGCTCGCCGACCGGCGGCCATGCGCGCCCACCCGCGCGGGGCAATGCGGCTCGCTCGGTGGGCGCGGACGCGGTGGGCGCGGTCGCGGTGGGCGACGGGCCGGGCGCGGTGGAGGCGAGGGGCGCGCGCGACGGATCGGCGTGGGTGGGGCCGCCGCACGCTGGCTGGGGGACGACGAGCGCGAGGGGCAGCAGCAGCAGAGGGACGCGGCGCATGCGGGCACCATGGGCCCGCGCGGCGTGCGGGGCGAGGCCCGCGGGAACGTACATGTCGCATGTTCCGTTGGGAAAAAAGTTGGCCCCCCTCGAGTCTTGTCCGTTACCGTCCGTGTTGGACGCTTCTGCGCACGGCTGTCCGCTCTGCAGAGAAGTTTCGCTGTTCCGGGAGGTCGACCATGCCGCGAATCCTGATCGTCGAAGACGAGACGTCGTTTCGGGGGTCGCTGCGCCGTCATCTCGACGCGCGCGGCTGGGACGTGGCGGAGGCGGGCACGGCGGCCGAAGCGCTCGACGTGGTCGAGGCGGACGGCATCCCCGACGTGGTCCTGTGCGACGTGATGCTCCCGGACGGCGACGCCTTCGCGCTCGCGCTCGCGCTCGAGGAGCCCCTGCGTGGCGCCTCGCTCGTGGTGATGACCGGCAACGACGCCGCGGACCTGCCCGTGCGCGCGCTGCGCTGCGGGGCCGCGGACTTCCTCCTCAAGCCCTTCTCCCTCGACGCGCTCGACGAGTCGCTCGAGCGCGCGGCCACCCGCCGCGAGCAGCAGCAGCGGCCCACCGAGCGCGGGCCCGGGCGCGCCGCGCCGAAGGACTGGCACTCGGCGTACGCGGGCTCGATGGTGGGCGAGGACCCGAAGCTGCGCCGCGTCTTCAGCGTCCTCGAGCGCGTCGCCGACACCGACTGCACCGTGCTCGTGACGGGCGAGAGCGGCACCGGCAAGGAGCTCGTCGCGCGCGCGCTGCACGCGGCGAGCGGGCGCCGGCACCGGCCCTTCGTGCCCGTCAATTGCGCGGCGATCCCCGAGAATCTCGTCGAGAGCGAGCTCTTCGGCCACGCGCGCGGGTCGTTCACGGGCGCCGTCGGCGCGCGCGTCGGTCGCTTCATGCAGGCGAGCGGCGGCACGCTCTTTCTCGACGAGGTGGGCGAGCTCCCGCTGGCGGTGCAGGCAAAGCTGTTGCGCGTCCTGCAGGAGCGCGAGGTCACGCCCGTCGGCGAAGGGCGCGCGCAGCGCTTCGACGCGCGCGTGGTCACGGCCACCAACCGCGACCTCGAGAAGATGGTCGCGGAGGGCCGTTTCCGCGAGGATCTGCTCTACCGGCTCGACGTCATCCCCATCCACCTCCCGCCGATCCGCGAGCGGCGCACCGACATCCCCAAGCTCGTGCGCCACTTCATCGAGCGCACCAACGAGCGACGGAACCGCAGCATCACCGGCATCACCGGGCGCGCGCTCGAGCTGCTGCTCGCCTACAACTGGCCCGGCAACATCCGCCAGATCGAGAACACGATCGAGCGCATGGTGCTGCTCTCGGCGGGCGGGCAGCTCGACCTCGACGACGTGCCCGAGCGCATCCGCAACTCCGCCCCCGTGCTCGAGCTCGAGCGCGACATCATGTCGGAGCCGATGCTCCCGACCGAGGGCATCGACCTGCGCGACGCGGTCGAGCGCTTCGAGAACGCGCTCATCCGGCAGGCGCTCGAGCGCTCCGGCTGGAACAAGAACCGCGCGGCGGCGATCCTGCAGATGAACCGCACGACGCTCGTCGAGAAGCTCAAGAAGCGCGACTTCGGAACCGGCGGGCGCGACGAGACGCCCGGCACGCCCGACTCGAACGTCGCCTGAGCGGCAGCGGGGGAGGGCGCCTCGGCGCCGACCGAACGGGGGTCACGAGGCAGCTCGCGGCCCCCGTCGGCGTTCCGTCGGTCCCCGTCGGGGAATCGTCAGGCCCTTGGCAGGCCCAGCGCTCGATCGCGGGAAGATCGCCGAAAAAGGACTGATTCTCCGGCGGATCACGGATGGCACGCGGGATGCTTGGAGGGGTCATCGTGACCGACCTCTTCCGCTCCGTGGGCCTGATGCACCGCGCGCTGGACTACCACCTCCAGCGCCACAGCGTGATCTCATCGAACGTCGCCAACGTCGACACGCCCGGGTTCCGTCCGCAGGAGCTGCTGCGCTCGGACGACGGCGGCGACGGCGCGCCGCGTGCGCTCGCGGCGACCGATGGCGCGCACTTCCGGATGTCGGGCGGCGAGCTCTCCGGCCTCGTCGTCGAGGCCTCGGAGGACACGACCGTGTCCGGCGGCCTCGACGGGAACTCGGTCTCTCTCGAGCGCGAGATGTCGAAGCTCGCGGCCAACGACCTCCGCTACGACGGCGCGGTGAAGATCGTCATCGGCAAACTCGCGATGCTCCGCTACGCCGCGAACGACGGCACGGGCGGCTGATCTCCATCGGTTTTCACACGCAGGAGGACTCAGCGATGAACTTCTTCACGGCCATGACCATCACCGCGTCCGGTCTCGACGCGCAGCGGACGCGGATGAACGTCCTCGCGTCCAACCTCGCGAACGCGCGCACCACGCGCACCGCGGCGGGCGGCCCTTACCAGCGTCTCGACGCCGTGTTTCAGGCCGTGCCCGTCGGCACGCGCTTCGGCGAGCTCGTCGGCGACAGCGCGGCGCAGTCGGCCTCGACCGTCGAGGTCAGCCAGATCCGTCAGGACCAGGCCCCGCCGCAGCTCGTCTACGACCCCACGCACCCGGACGCGGACGCGCGCGGCTACGTGGCGCTGCCGAACATCAACGTCGTCGAGGAGATGGTCAACATGATCACCGCCTCGCGCGCCTACGAGGCGGGCGTCACCGCCATGCAGTCCATCAAGGGGATGGCGCGCTCCGCGCTGTCGATCGCGGGCTGATCGTCATGGCGGCCAACCTCACGGCAGTCGGCGGTCGCGCGCTCCCGTTGGAGTTGCCGCGCATCGAGCGCCCGGAGACCCCGGGCGTCGGCGGCACGTCCTTCGGCCAGCAGGTGCGCGACATCGCGGCGAGCGCGGACGAGCGCAGCCGCGCCGCGGAGGTGCTCGCCAACGAGTACGCCGCGGGTCGGCAGAACGACCTGCACGGCACGATGATCGCCGGCGCGCAGGCCGACATCTCCATCCGGCTCCTCGCCAGCGTGCGTAACCGCTGCCTCGAGGCCTATCGCGAAGTCATGCGGATGGGGGCCTGAGGCGCATCATGGAAGAGTTCCGCACCCGCTTCTCGGCCGCACGCGAGCGCTTCGACGCGCTCCCGGGGCGCGCGCGCTGGGGCATCCTCGCAGGCGTGCTCGTCACGATCGCGGTCGCGGCGTTCTCGCTGCTCCGCGACGCCGAGC
This sequence comes from Polyangiales bacterium, assembly GCA_964202905.1. Lineage (GTDB taxonomy): Bacteria > Myxococcota_A > Polyangia > Polyangiales > JADJQN01 > CAIUAC01. The sequence continues at coordinate 785,356 of CAXNJO010000003.1, read as the reverse complement.
CGGCCTACGCGCTGCTCTACGCGAACCTCGAGGAGGCGGATGCGGGTGCGGTCGTCGAGCGGCTTCGCGAGAAGCAGGTGCCGTTCAAGCTCGAGCGCTCAGGCACGCAGGTGTGGGTGCCCGAGGCGAGCGTCCACGAGACGCGCCTCGCGCTCGCGGCCGAGGGGCTGCCGCGCGGCGGCGGCGTGGGCTTCGAGATCTTCGACGAGCAGCGCTTCGGCGAGAGCGAGTTCGCCGAGCAGGTGAAGTACCACCGCGCCCTCGAGGGCGAGCTCTCCCGCACGATCGGCCACCTCGCCGGCGTCGAGAGCGCGCGCGTCCACCTCGTGCTGCCGCAGCGCAACCTGTTCGCGGCGGACGAGTCGCAGGCCACCGCCTCGGTCGTCGTCAAGCTGCGCCCCGGCGCGCGCCTCGCCGACGAGCGCGTGCGCGGCGTCGTGCACCTGGTGGCTTCGTCGGTGCGTGGCCTCGCGCCCGAGAGCGTCACCGTCGTCGACGGCGACGGGCGTCCCCTCGCGGGCGGCGAGCAGGCGGAGGATGAGCTCGCGACCCGCTCGCTCGAGGTCCGGCGCTCGTACGAGCACAGCAAGGAGCGCGCGGTGCAGCAGCTGCTCGACGCGACGCTCGGGCCCGGCGTCGCCGTCGTCCGCGTCGCGGCCGACATGACCTTCGCGCGGGAAGAGCGCACCGAGGAGCGCTTCGATCCCTCGACCATCGCGACCCGCAGCTTCCAGATCACCGAAGAGCGCAACGGCGCGGCGGGCCCGACCGCCGAGGGCGTGCCGGGCACGCCGTCGAACCTCCCCGGCGGCGAGACGCCGACGACGGGTACCACCGGCGATGATGGTCTCTCGCGCCGCAGCGAGACCCGCAACTACGAGGTCAGCAAGGTCACGACGCGCGCCATCGAGCCGGTTGGACGCGTCACGCGCCTCGACGTCGCGGTCGTCGTCGACGGCACGTGGACGGGCGCCGGCGCGCAGCGTCGCTACCGTGCGCGCCCGGCGGAGGAGATCACGCGCATCCGCACGATCGTCGAGAGCGCGATCGGCTCCCAGGCAGACCGCGGCGACCGCGTGACGGTCGAGAACGTCCAGTTCGCGGCGGTCCCCGCTGTGGCGGGCGAGCCCGCGGCCGACGCCATCCAGGTTCTGGCCAAGCAGTACGGCCTCTATGCGGGGATCGGCCTCGCGGCCCTGCTCGCCCTCGCGGTCGTGCTCTTCGTCCTGCGTCGTCGCAGCAAGAAGAACCAGGCGGCGCTCGCGCCGTCCGCCGGGCTGGTGCTCGCGACCGGGGAGTCCGGCGCCGTGGCCGAGGCCCTCGGCGGGCCCGTCTCGGTGTCCGTGGACGCCCAGCCCCTCGACGGCCGCCCGACGCCGACGCCCGCGAGCGGCGTGCGGGCCCCGATGCTCGCGTCGGACATCGTCCGTGAGGATCCCAACCTCGCCGCCCACATCGTGCGCGGCTGGCTCTCGGAGGCCGCATGAGCGACGACACTCCGCCGAACGGCGCTGGTCCCGTCAGCATCGTCCCGGCCCCGAACACCGCCGTCGCCCGCGAGACGCTCTCGATGAGCGGTCCGCAGAAGGCGCTGCTCTTCCTGCTCAGCCTCGACGAGGCGGTGGCCGCCTCGATCATCAAGCTCCTCAGCGAGACCGAGCTCCGCGCGCTGCGCGCGGCGAGCGAGAAGACCAAGCGGGTCTCGCCCTCGGCCGTGCACTTCGTTCACCGCGAGTTCGCGGAGCGCGCGAAGCTCGGTATCACGCCCACGCTCGAGGGCTCGACGGCCTACCTCCGCAAGCTCACGACGCGCGCGCTGGGTGATGGACCCGCCTCGGCCGTGTTCGCGGACGAGCAGAAGGAGCCGGCCGGCGCGATCGTCGGACGTCTCGACACCGATACCCTCGCGGCGATCCTCGAGGAGGAGTCCGCGCAGACGGCTGCGGTCGTGCTCTCGCGCGTGTCGGCGGCCCGCGCCGCGGAGGTCGTCGCGCGGACGAGCCCCGAGCGCCGCGTCGCCATCGTGCAGCGCCTCGCGCGGCTCGAGGCCGTGCCCGACGACGTGATCCAGGCCATCGAGGCGCAGCTCGCCGCGGAGATCCCCGCGGACGGCGCGGCCCGCCCCGCCACCGTCGACGGCCTCGAGGTCGCCGCCGCGCTCGTCAAGCGGCTCGGCCGCGAGGACACGCAGGTCCTGCTCTCCGGTCTCGCCGAGACCGACGCGCACACCGCCGACAAGATCAAGAAGGCGCTCTTCACGTTCGAGGATCTCCGCGGCATCGACGCGCGCGGCATGCAGGCGCTGCTCAAGTCGGTCGCGACCGACCAGCTCGTCATCGCGCTGAAGACGGCGAGCGCCGAGCTGCGCGAGAAGATCCTCGGGAGTCTCTCGACGCGCGCGGCCGGCATGCTGCGCGAGGAGCTGGAGCTGCTCGGCGCCGTGCGCATCACCGATGTCGAGAACGCCCAGGCCGCGATCGTCGACGCCGCGCTCGAGCTCGAGGCGGACGGCACGATCCAGATCCGTCGCGAGGGGGAGGCCGACTTTGTCTGAGCCGCGCGCCACCCGTTCGGAGAAGTCGCACCGTGGCCTCGCGGTGAAGCCGGTGAGCTTCGCCGTGAGCGACACGTCGCTGAAGCCTGCGCCCTGGCTCGTCGATGCCGGCCGGATGAGCATCCGGCCGCTCTTCGGGGGCGCGGACGAGGGCGAGTTCGAGGCCGGACTTTCCCCCGAGGAAGAGCAGCTCTACGCCGCCGCCGCCGCCGCCACCGAGGAGCGCGCGCGCCGCATCGCGGTCGCCCCGCCCGCGCCCCCCGTCGGCGCGCCCCCGTCGATCGAGCCGCCGGCCCCGCGCGTCTCGTCCGTGCCGCCCGCTGCGCCCGAGGCGCCCCGCGCCGACGCCGCGCTCGCCCGCCCGGGCTCGGCGCCTCCGCGCGTCGAGTCGACCCCTGCGCCCCAGCGCGACCCGCACGCAGAAGCCTTCGCGCGCGCCGTGGTCGAGCACGCGACGGCCGGTCGCCGCGCGCTCGCCGCCGTCGAGGCGCAGCTGCTCGAGCTCGCCGTACAACTGGCCGAGGTCCTCGTCGAGCGCGAGATCACGCGGGAACCGGAGCTCCTCGGGACGCTCGCGCGGTCCGCGCTCGCCTCGCTCGAGGGGATCGAGCCGACCAGCGTGCGGGCGTCGCGCGCTTCGTACAGTGCCATCGTCGATACTTTTGGTGACCCGCACATCGAGTTCGAGGGCGTGCCGGTTCGTGTCGTTCTTGATACAAAGCTCGAGGGTGTCGGCGTCGTCGTCGAGGGGCCGGACTCGCGCGTGGACGGCCGGGTGGGCGAGCGCCTGCGCTCGGCGCTCCGCGCGATGCAGGACGAGCGCCGTCGTCGCGAGGCGGAGGTGACGTCGTGATCGACCTGAGCGGCTACGCGGCCATCGGCCGCAGCGCGGCGCAGCCCGCGATCGAGGGGCGCCTCAGCGACGCGCTCGGCCTCGTGCTCGAGGCCCGCGGCTGCAACGCCGCGATCGGCGACGTCTTCGAGGTGCTCGTGCCGGGGGTCGCGCCGGTGGAGGCGGAGGTCGTCGGGCTCCGCGGCGACCGCACCCTGCTCATGCCGCTCGCGCCGACCTTCGGCGTGGTGGCTGGGGCGCCGCTGCGGCGCGTGGGCCGCTCGGCGCGAGCGCGCGTCGGCGACGGCTTGCTCGGCCGCGTGCTCGACGGGCTCGGCCGCCCCATCGACGGGCTGCCGCCGCCGCGCCTCGACGCGGAGCGCCCGCTGCACGGCGTCATGATCAACCCCCTGCGGCGCCGCGCGGTCGAGGAGCCCGTGTGGGTCGGCGTCCGCGCCATCGACGCGGCCCTGACCCTCGCGAAGGGGCAGCGCATCGGGATTTTCGCGGGCGGCGGCGTCGGCAAGAGCACGCTGCTCGGCATGATGGTGCGCGAGAGCGTCGCCGACGTCGCGGTCATCGCGCTGGTCGGCGAGCGCGGCCGCGAGGTCGAGGAGTTCGTGCACCGCACGCTCGGCGAGGCGGGCCTCGCGAAGAGCGTCGTCATCGCGGCGACGAGCGCCGATCCGCCGCTCGTCCGCGTGCGCGGCGCCCTCTACGCGACGGCGGTCGCCGAGCACTTCCGCGAGGAGGGCCGCGACGTCCTGCTCGTGATGGACAGCGTCACCCGCTACGCGATGGCGATGCGCGAGATCGGCCTCGCCGTCGGCGAGCCGCCGACGACCAAGGGCTACACGCCCTCGGTCTTCGCCTCGCTGCCCCGCCTGCTCGAGCGCGCCGGCACGAGCACCGGGCCCGGCTCGATCACCGGGATCTACACGGTCCTCGTCGAGGGCGACGACCTCTCGGACCCGATCGCCGACGCCGCCCGCGCCATCCTCGACGGACACATCGTGCTCTCGCGCGAGCTCGCCGAGCGGGGTCGCTTCCCGGCCATCGACGTCCCGCGCAGCGTATCGCGCGTGATGTCCCACGTCGCGAGCCGCGAGCACGTCGCGCTCGCCCAGCAGCTCCGCGAGACGCTCGCCTCCTACCGCGAGGCCGAGGACCTCGTCGCGGTCGGCGCGTACCGGCACGGCGCGGTGCCCCGCCTCGACGACGCCCTCGCGCGGATGCCGAAGGTCGAGAAGTTCCTGCGGCAGCGCGTCGACGAGCCGTGCGCCGCCAAGACCACCCTCGCCGCGCTCACCACGCTCTACAAGGAGGCGCCGTGAAGGACGCGAAGCGCCTCGGGCGGCTCATCGTCGTGCGCGAGCGGCTGCTCGCGGTGCGTCAGGGCGAGCTGGCGGAGTCCGCCGCGGCGCTCACCCAGGCCGAGGCGGAGGCCGTGCGCGTCGCCGCGCATCTCGACGCGACGGTCGAGGCGCTCCGGGGCGTGGGCGAGGTGCTCCCCGACGAGCTCGCGCTGCGGGCGACGATGGTGCGCGCCGCGGTCGAGAGCCAGCGCCGTGCGGAGCAGGCCGTCGTCGAGCGCGCCGCGGAGCGGGAAGCGTCGGCGGTCCGCGCGGTCGAGGCCAAGCGGGACGTCCGCGTGCTCGAGGAGCTCGAGCGCCGGGTCGTGACGGTCGCGCGGCGCGCCGAGGCGCGCCAGGAGCAGAGTATCACCGATGAGACGGCCGCGACGCGGTCGAGGAGGCAGTCATGAAGGCGAGTGCGCTCGGAAGCGCGTACGAGCTCCCGGTCCGTGAGCTCGGCGTCGATGTCTCTCCCCAACTCTCGGACGCCGTGAACGCCCTCCTTTACGGCCTCACGCTCGCCGCGCCGGCGCCGGCGCGGGTGTCCCTCCGCACCACGCCCGAAGGGCAGGGGCCGGGCCGCTCCGACGACCTCGCCCTGCACGCGGCGCAGCACGCCCACGTCTCGGCGCGGGCCCACGTCACGAATGCGGCGAACGACGCGCCCGACGCAGGCCCCGCGGTCCGCGGTCCGTCACCGAGCGACGTCGAGGCCCTCGTCCGTGCCGCGGCCTCCCGCGCGGTCGCCACCCCGATCCAGCCCGCCCCGACGTCCGCATCGCTCGTCGCGGACATGCCACCCGCCGGCGCTCCCCCGCGCCCCGCCTCGCCCGCAACCCCCGTCATGGCGGCCCTCGTCTCCGCGCACGCCTCGGCCGTCGAGTTCGGCGCGGGCGGCGCCGACGCGGTCATCGAGATCGTGCACCCGGAGCTCGGCCCGATCCGGCTCGAGCTCTCCTTCGCCGGCGGCGCCGTCTCGCTGCGCGCGCTCACCCCGAACAGCGCCACCGCCGCGCTGCTCCGCGCGCTCGAGCCCTCGGTCGCGAAGGCGCTCGCGACTCGCGGCGTCGCCCTCCGCGCCCTGCGCGTGGACGTCGCGAGCGACTCCCGCACCACCGTTTCCCGGGCGCCCCGGCGCCGTAGCCGATCTCGAAGAGGAGGCCTGATCATGGCTGTGTCGAACGTTTCGTCATCGAACCTCGGCGGGATGACCGCCCAGAAGCAGGGCGACCTCAACGGCATGGGGCGCGACGCCTTCATGAAGCTGCTGGTCGCGCAGCTCCGCAACCAGGACCCGGAGTCGCCCGTCGACTCGAAGGATTTCATCACGCAGCTCTCGCAGCTCACGAGCGTCGAGCAGCTGGTGACGATGAGCGACCGGCTCGCCTCGCTCGAGGTCGGCATGGCGAGCCTCGCGAACACGCAGGTCAGCGGCCTCGTCGGCAAGACCGTCGAGGCGGAGACCAAGAGCGTCTACCTCGACGACGCGGGCAGCGCGTCGGTGCCGATCACCCTCGGCGCCCGCGCGGCGAAGGTGACGGCGACCTTCCGCAACGCGGATGGCGAGGTCGTCGGCAAGGTCGAGCTCAGCGACACGTTCCCGGGGACGCGCTCGGTCTCCTGGAACGGCATCGGACCGGACGGAGAGCGCGTGCCCCCGGGGCGCTACACCGTCGAGGTCTCCGCGACGGACGCGGCCAACCGCCCCGTCGACGCGAGCACCCGCATCCGCGGGGAGGTCCGCGAGATCAGCTACGCGAACGGCTACCCCGAGGTCGTGATCGGGGAGGCGCGCGTGATGCTCGGTGACGTCACCAGCATCGGGATGTGAGGCGGTCCGCCCACGGGTCCGTCCGAGTTTGAGAGTCCATCAACCCTTCAGAACACCAGAAAGACGAGAACCACCATGTCCATCCTCCGCTCCTTGAACACCGGCGCCACGGGTCTCCGCTCGCACTCCGAGGCCATCGACGTCGTCGGCGACAACATCGCCAACGTCAACACCGTGGGCTTCAAGCGGTCGCGCGCGAACTTCCAGGATCTGCTCGGCCGCTCGATCGCCGGCGGGCAGTCGCTCCCGACGGCGGGCGCCGGCTCGAAGCTCGGCAACATCCAGCAGATGTGGGCGCAGGGCGCGCTCCTCACGACGGACGCGCCGACGGACCTCGCGCTCTCGGGCGACGGCTTCTTCATCGCCCGCGGCAACTCGAACGGCGCCGAAGGCAACTTCTACACGCGCGCCGGTCAGTTCACCCTCGACAACGAGGGCTTCATGCAGAACCCGGCCGGACTCAAACTGCAGGGCTACGGCGTCGACGACGACTTCAACGTGCTCGGCACGATCGGCGATCTCCGTATCAACCCCGGTACCATCCCGGCGACGGCGACGACCCAGATCACGGTCGGCGCGAACCTCGACTCCGACTCGACGGCGCTCACCTTCGACCCGCTCAACCCGGCGGCGACCTCGAACTTCTCCACCTCGCTGACGACGTACGACTCGCTCGGCGCGGCGCACTCGACGACCGTCTACTTCGTCAAGACCGCGGTGCCCGGCGCGTGGGACTGGCACGCGATGGTCGACGGCGGCGAGATCACGGGCGGCACGGCGGGCGTCCCCTTCGAGGGCGCGAACGGCAGCCTGACCTTCACGACGGAAGGCGAGCTCGACACCGAGGTCACCGCGGTCTCGAGCTTCGACTTCGTCGGCGCGACGCCGGCGCAGGTCATCGGCTTCGACTTCGGCACCAGCATCACGACGGACGGCGGCCTCGGGCTCGACGGCAGCACGCAGTTCGCGTCGGCCTCGAACACCACCGCCCTGTTGCAGGACGGCTTCGCCTCGGGCTCCGTGGCGTCCATCAACATCTCGCAGGACGGCGTCGTGTCCGGCTCGTTCACGAACGGTCAGCGCCGCACCCTCGGTCAGGTGGCGATCGCGGACTTCACCAACGTGGACGGACTCCTCCGCGCGGGTGAGGGCCTCTGGGTCGAGTCGCGCGAGTCCGGCGAGGCGCTGGTCGGCGCGGCGGGCACGGGTGGCCGTGGCGCGGTCCTCTCCGGCACGCTCGAGCAGGCCAACGTCGACATCGGCCGTGAGTTCGTCGACCTCATCGCCTTCCAGCGCGGCTTCCAGGCCAACTCGAAGATCATCACGACCGCGGACGAGATGTACCAAGAGCTCGTGAACATCAAGCGCTGAGCCCCGACCCCGGGTCGCTCGCCGCGACGGGCCGCACGCCTCCGGGTGTGCGGCCCGTCGTGCTTCCGTCGCTCGGACCGCGCTCTCCCCGCCCGCGAGCGTCAAAACCCCGACTCCCCATCGCCCGGCCGGCTCCTCGAGCCGTCGAGAAACGCTGGGAATCCAACTAAAGTGGACCAACCAGCCGTGCGGCACGCTGCGTGCTTATGCCCGGCGCATGTCCCAGGCCCCCGCCGTGAGCGCTGCCAAGACCGATGCCCCCAAGGGCGGCAAGTCGAACAAGCTCGTCCTCGCTCTCGTCGTCTTCAACCTGCTCGCGGTCGCGGGAGTCGGCGGCTACCTCGTGTACCAGTCGCGACACCCCGCTGCGCCCGCCCCGGCGGCCGGGGGCGCGCACCCGCCGGCCGCGCACGCGGAAGCGGAGAAAGAAGACGAAGAGGAGGCGGAGCACGACGAGGAGGACGGCGACGAGGGCTCCGGGTCGCGCCAGCGCGGACCGATCCTCTCGCTCGAGTCCCAGATCACGAACTTCGTCGACTCGGACGAGACCTTCTTCCTCAAGGTCACCGTCCAGCTCGAGGCGAAGAACGAGGCCGCGAAGGTGAAGATCGAGGAGGCCCTCGTCGCCATCCAGGATCTCGTCCTCGTGCGCCTCTCCTCGCTCACCGTCGCCGAGACGCGGGGGGCGGACAAGAAGCGCGCCCTGCAGGAAGAGCTCCGCACGATGATCAACCGCGAGCTCGGCGCCCGCCGCGTGAAGCGGGTGTACTTCACGGAGTTCGTCGTCCAGTGAGCTTCGAGCCCCAGGAGCCGCTGCTTTCGGACGAGGAGACGCTCGCGCTCCTCGCCGTCGTGCGCGAGGCGGGGCCGGTCGAGCCCGTCGAGGCGCAAGGCATCGACCTCGCCTCCCAGGATCGCCGCATGGCGGCCGCGCAGGCCCACGCGGAGCGCGTCGAGCCGGGCTTCCACATCGAGCTGAAGAAGATGCTCCGGCGCGTGAGCGGCGCGGTTCCGCAGGTGCGCCGCGTCCCGGCCGACATCGCGACGCTCGACGAGGTGGCCGGCACGGTCCCGCTCGGCGCCGGGCTCGCCGTCTTGGAGACCCGCGAGGGCAGCCTCGCGCTGCTCGTGATCTCCCCGGCGCTCGCGCTGACGATCATCGACCGGCGCCTCGGCGCGCCCCTCGACGTCGACGACGCGGGCTCGCGCGGCGCGCTCAGCCCGCTCGACCGCGCCGTGCTGCGCTCCTTCATCGAGTCCGCCGTGCGCGCCTTCGGGCTCGCGTGGTGCGGGCAGGAAGACGCGTTCAGGGTGCGCGACCTCGTGGGCGTGCTCGACGCCGACGACCTCGGCTCGCGCTTCGAGTCCGTCCTGCGGACGCGTGCCTACATCACGCTCGGCAAGTCGCTCGAGAGCGACGTGCTCTTCGCGCTCAGCTCGGGCGCCGTGCGCGACACGCTGCCCACCGAGCGCCAGGTCGTCGTCGTGGTGCCGACGAGCGACCACCGGCAGCGGATCGCGACCCGCCTCACCCAGGCCGAGGTCGACGTCATCGCCTACCTCGGCTCCGTGCCGTCGACGGTGCGCGCGGTGCTCGCGCTCGCGGTCGGCGACGTCATCCGCCTCGAGCACGTGCCGGAAAACCCGATCGACGTGCGGGTCGGCGGCATCACCAAGATGCGCGGCATGCCCGTCGTCGAGCACGGGAATCTCGCCGTCCGCGTCGTCGAGACGCTCTGAATTTTCTGGAGGAGACGCCCATGGCAGGCAATGAATCGCTCCCGCCCGAATCCAGCGATCTCGATCGCATCATGGAGATCCCGCTCGAGGTCCACGTCGAGCTCGGTCGCCGGCGCATGCGGATCTCCGAACTCCTCGGGCTCGGCGTCGGCAGCGTCATCGACCTCGGCGTGACGGCCGGCTCGCCGCTCGCCGTCTACGCGAACCAGACGCTGGTCGCGCGTGGCGAGGCCGTCGTCATCGGGGAGCGCTACGGCATCCGCATCACCGACATCGTCTCCCCGCGCGAGCGCGTGAAGCGCCTCGGCGGGCTCGGGTCCGAGTGATGCGCGCCCTCGTCGCCGCCGGGCTCGGCCTCGCGCTCGCCTGTCAGGCGTCGCTCGCGCACGCGGACGACGTGACCGGCCTCGGTCTCGCGCTCGACGCGCAGGACGCGTCGATGCGTATCGAGTCGGATACCAATCTCCGTACGCCACGCGTACACACCGAGCGTGGGACGGTCCGCCTCTGGTTCGCGGGCCTCGCGCAGACCCGCTTCCTCGATCAGCCCGGCGACGGTCAGGTCGTCCGGCGCGCGAGCGTGCGCCCGGGCGAGGCGGACACGGCCCTCGTGGTGCTCCGGCTGGGCGACCGCCGGAAGCTCTCCGCCCGCGACGTCCGCGTCACCGTCGAGGGGCACACCGCGACCTTGCGGATCGCGCGCGCGCTGCTCCCGCAGGGCGTTCCCGCCGCGGCCCCGGCTGCGCCGGGCCCCGCCGCCGTCGCGCCCGCCACCGCGACGCCCGCCGCCGTCGCGCCCGCCGCCACGGCGCTGCAGCTGCGTCGACGGCTGCCGTGCCCGCCGTGTCCGCGCCCGTCGTGGCCGCGTCTGCGCCCGCCGTGGCCGCGTCCGCGCCCGCCGCGGGTGCCGCGCCTGCTGGGCCTGCAGCCGCCGCGTCCGCTGCGCCTGCAGCCGCTGTGGCCGCTGCACCCTCGGCGGCGACCCCCGCGCCTGCCGCTGGGGCGGCCGCGAGCACGCCCGGCTCACCACGAGGCGCCGACACGGCGCCGCTCCCGCCCGGCGCGGGCGCCTTCGCCGGCACGATCCCCGACGCGAAGGGCGCGGGACTCCGCACGATCGGGCTGATCGTCGCGCTGCTCGGCGGGCTCGCGCTCTTCGGTCGGTGGCTCAGGCAGCGTCGCGCGAGCCAGCCCGAGGCGGCCATCCGCGTCCTCGCGTCGCACCGCCTCGGCTCGAAGCACCAACTCATCGTCGTTCGGGCGTTCGACCAGGAGATCCTGCTCTCGGTGAACGGCAACGAGACGCGCCGCATCGCCTCGCGCCGCGCCGGCGAGCCGACGGAACTCGCCCCGATGGGCGACGGCGAGACGCCGGTCGAGCACCGCGGCGCCGCGGTGGGTCGTCTCCTCGCGATGGTCCCCGCCGCCGCACCCAGCTTCGACCGGCCCGCGCCGACGGCGGAGCCCGCGAAGGCCGCGGGCTCGCTCCCCTTCAGCGACGAGCTCGCGCGCATGGTCCGCGCCATGGCGCCGGGCGCGACGCAGAGCCGACCGGCCGTGAGCGATTCCGTCTCCGGGCTCGTCCGCCTCCGCGAGTCGAAGGTCGCGCGATGAACAGGCGCCTCGCCGCGTTCGGGCTCGTCGCTGCGCTGCTCGTGCCGGCCGCCCTCGGGCTGCCGGCGCTCGCGGCCGCGCAGGACGCGCCCCTCGTGGCGACGGCGAGTGGCCCGACCCCGCAGATGACGCTCACGCTCGGCGGCGTCGAGGGGCCGAAGCAGGTCGTCCCCGCGCTGAAGATCCTCCTCGGGCTCACGCTCCTCTCGCTCGCCCCCGCGGTCCTCGTCTCGATGACCTCCTTCACGCGCACGATCGTCGTGCTCTCCTTCGTGAAGCAGGCGCTCGGCACGCAGAACGCGCCGCCCTCGCAGGTCGTCGTCGCGCTCTCGCTGCTGCTGACCTTCGTCGTCATGGCGCCGATCGCCAAGCGCGTCGACGAGCAGGCGCTCTCGCCCTACGCGGCCGAGCAGATCGACGAGGCGACCGCCTTCGAGGCCGCGCGGCTCGTCGTGTCGGAGTTCATGCTCCGGCAGACGCGCGAGTCCGATCTGCGGCTCTTCCACGAGCTCGCGCGGGTCGCGCCGCCCGCCAGCCCACAGCAGGTCGCGCTGCACCTGCTCGTGCCCGCGTTCCTCATCTCGGAGCTGCGGACCGGCTTCGAGATGGGCTTTTTGCTGTTCCTGCCCTTCGTGATGATCGACATCATCGTCGCCTCGATCCTCACGTCGATGGGCATGGTGATGCTGCCGCCGACGATGCTGTCGACGCCGCTGAAGCTGCTGTTGTTCGTCTCCGTCGACGGCTGGGCGCTGCTCACCCGCTCGATCGTGGCGTCGTTCTCATGACGATCGCCGCCGGCCTCGACTGGTTCCGCATGCTGATGTGGACGGCCACGTTGGTGTCCGCGCCCGTCATCCTCACCGGCCTCATCGTCGGCCTGGTCGTCGCCGTGTTGCAGGCCGCGACGCAGGTGAACGACTCCGCGCTCGCCTTCGTGCCGAAGGCCGTCGCGAGCGGGATCGCGCTCGTCGTCGCGGGCCCGTGGATGCTCTCGGAGCTGGTGGAGTTCACGGGCGCTGCGCTGCGCGCGATGGGCTCCATCCACCCGTGAGGCCGAGATGGAGGCGCTGAGCACCCTCGGTCTCGCGCTGTTGCCGACCGTCATGCTCGTCTCGCTGCGCGTGGGGGTCGCCCTCGTGTCCTTCCCCGCGCCGTTCAGCGACCTCGCACCCGCGCAGGTGCGCGTCGCGCTCAGCCTGCTGATCGCGCTCGCGATCTCGGTCTCCCGCGCCGGACACGGGCCGGAGCTCGACCTCGAGACCATGACGCTCGTCCGCGGGGCGCTCGGCGAGGTCGCGGTGGGCCTTGTCATCGGTTTGACGGTTCGCGCCACCCTCGCGGCGGTCGAGACGGCCGGGAGCCTCGCGGGGACGGCGATGGGCCTCAGCTTCGCGACCTCCGTCGACCCGCTGCGGGGCGAAGAGGTGCTCCCGACGACGCGGCTGCTCGGCGCCCTCGCCGGGCTGGTTTTCTTTTCGATTCAAGGACATCACGCAGTCTTCGCCGCGCTCGGCGCGTCGCTCGACGTCGCGCCGCCGGGCGCCGCGCTCGCGGTGCTGGCGCACGACGGCGTGTTGCGTGTCGGCACGGACATCGTGGCACAAGGCTTGCGTATTGCGGCCCCAGTGATCGCCACGATGTTCATCGTCCAGCTCGGGGCCGCGCTCGTGGCGCGTTCGGCGCCGCGTGTGCAGGTCTTCTCGCTCACCTTCGCGGTCGCGACGAGCGTCGGCCTGCTCTCCCTCAGCGCGGCGGGCCCGACGATCCTCTCGTCGATCGGCGAGACGATGGCTGCGATGCCCACCCAGCTCGTCACCGCGCTCGGGGGCCGCCCATGAGCGACGACAAGGACGACAAAACAGAACAAGCGACACCGAAGCGCGAGGAAGACCTCCGCAAGGAAGGCAAGGTCATCAAGAGCGCCGACGCCTCCTCGGCCGTCGTGCTCGCGACCGCGGCGAGCGCCCTCGCGCTCACCGGCGCCGACGCGGCCATCGGCGTCGCCGGGCTCGCGCACCGCGCGCTGCGCCTCGTCGATCGCGGCGAGCCGTTCGCGCTCCTCGGCGCGACGCTGCCCGTGCTCGCGGGGGCGGTGCTGCCGCTGTTCGCGTCGGTGGTGCTCGGGGTGATCGCGGTCGGCGTCGCGCAGACCCGCGGCCTCTTCCAGCTCGACCTCGTCGCGCCGAAGCTCGAGCGACTCGACCCGACCACCAACATCATGAACGTCCTGCCCTCGAAGGACTCCGCGATCGAGATCGGCAAGTCGCTGCTCAAGCTCGTCGTGCTCGGCGTCGTCGTGTGGCGCGTGGTCGCGGCGGCGATGCCGCGCTTCGCGCTGCTCTCGAACGTCTCGCCGCTCACGGCGGCGAGCGAGGTCGCGACGGTCGCGGGCAAGCTCGTGATCACGGCGATCGTCGCGTTCATCGCGGTCGCCGGGCTCGATTGGTTCCTCGCGTGGCGCAAGTTCAACGACGAGTCGAAGATGTCGCGGCAGGACGTCCGCGACGAGATGAAGCAGGACGACGGCGATCCGCACGTCAAGCGCCGCATCCGGCAGCGCATGCGCGAGGCCGCGAAGCGCCGCTCCGAGCCCGGGCTGGCGCAGGCCACGGTGCTCGTCGTGAACCCGACGCACTTCGCGGTCGCGCTCAAGTACGTGCCCGATCAGGACGCCGCGCCGATGGTCATCGCGAAGGCCATCGACGAGAAGGCCCTCCAGATGCGCACCGAGGCCCGCAAGCTGCGCGTGCCCATCGTCGAGAACCGCCCGCTCGCCCGCGCGCTCCACGCGACGGGCAAGCCCGGCAAGCCCATCCCGCTCGACCTCTACCGCGCGGTCGCCGCCGTCATCGCCGAGGTCCTTCGCATCGGTGGCGGACCGCTGCCCGGAGGTAGCTCGTGAGCGCCGTCGCCGCCCCGATCGTCAAGGCGCCGCACCGGGCCATGGCGATCCTGCCCATCGCGCTCGTCGGCATCGTGCTGATGATGGTCGTGCCGCTGCCGGCCATCCTCATCGACCTGCTGCTCGCGGTGTCCATCGGCATCGCGGTCGCGCTGCTGCTCGTCGCGATCCACCTCGAGAAGCCGCTCGAGCTCTCGAGCTTCCCCGCGATCCTGCTCTTCTCGACGCTGCTCCGCCTCGCGCTCAACGTCGCGTCCACGCGCCTCATCCTGCTGCACGGCAACGAGGGGACGGCGGCGGCCGGTGAGGTCATCCGCGGCTTCGGCGAGTTCCTGATCGGCGGCAACTACGTCGTCGGCGCGACGGTCTTCCTGCTGCTCGTCGTCATCAACTTCGTCGTCATCACGAAGGGCGCCGGGCGCGTCGCCGAGGTCGCCGCGCGCTTCACGCTCGACGCGATGCCGGGCAAGCAGATGGCGATCGACGCCGACCTCGCCACCGGCGCGATCACGCAGGACGTCGCGCGCGCGCGTCGCCGCGAGGTCGAGCAGGAGAGCGACTTCTTCGGCGCGATGGACGGCTCATCGAAGTTCGTCCGTGGCGACGCCATCGCCGCGCTCATCGTCACGGCGATCAACATCATCGTCGGCTTCATCGTCGGCATGGTGCAGCACGACATGACCGCCTCCGAGGCGGCCGCGACCTACACCATCTTGTCAGTAGGTGACGGGCTCGCCTCGCAGATCCCCGCGCTGCTCGTCTCGACGGCCGCCGGTGTCGTCGTCACGCGGGCCTCGGCAGGCGCGGCCATCGGCCCCACGCTCGTCGCGCAGCTCGGAAATCGGCAAGGCGCGCTCTACGGCACCGCGGGCATCGTCGGGGCCATCGGCCTCGTGCCGGGCATGCCGCTCGCGCCCTTCGCCCTGCTCGGCGGCGCCATCGCGTTCGCCGCCCGCGCGGCCGGCAAGACGCCGAAGCTCCGCAGCGAGACGGAGGCCGCCGCGGCGTCCCCCACGCGCACGCCGCACGAGGCCGAGCGCGATCGGCTCGAGGAGGCGCTCCCGGTCGATCTGCTCGAGCTCGAAGTGGGCTTCGATCTCGTGCCCCTCGTCGACGCGTCGCGTGGCGGAGAGCTCGTCGAGCGCATCGCGGCCGTGCGCCGCAACCTCGCGACCGAGCTCGGGATCATCGTCCCGGCGGTCCACATCCGCGACAACCTGCGCCTTCGTCCCGGCGCGTATCGGCTGCTCGTCTCGGGCAACGAGGTCGGCACGGGCGAGCTGCGCATCGGCCGCCTCCTGGCGATGGATCCGACGGGTTCGCTCAGCCCCGTCGGCGGCGAGCTCGTGAAGGAGCCCGCCTTCGGTCTGCCGGCGCGCTGGATCGCGCTGTCGGAGCGCGAGCGCGCGGAGATGATCGGCTACACGGTCGTCGACGTCCCGACGGTCATCGCCACTCACTTGACGGAGCTCTTCCGCGCGAACGCCCCGGACCTCGTCGGACGCGCCGAGGCGCAGGAGCTGGTCGACCTCTTCGCGAAGCGCGAGCCGAAGCTCGTCGACGAGCTCATCCCCTCCGTGCTGCAGCTCGGCGAGGTCATCAAGGTGCTCCGCGGGCTGCTGCGCGAGCAGGTCCCGGTGCGCGATCTCCGCACGATTTTCGAGGCCCTCGCGGATCATGGCCGCGAGACGAAGGACGCCAACATCCTCGTCGAGCTCGTTCGCCAGCGGCTCGCGCGGCACATCTCGGGGCGCTTCCGTGGGCCCGAGGGGAAGGTCGTCGCGCTCGTCCTCGACCCGCGCGCGGAGGAGACCTTCCGTCAGGGCGGGCCGGATGGGACTTCGGCCCAGCGTTTGCTTTCGTCTCTCGACGGTGCCGCCCGCAACTTCGCGGGGGTCTCGACGCCACCCGTCCTCGTCTGCGCGCCGGACGTCCGCAAGGTCGTGTCCGAGTTCTTCTCCCGGCGTGTGCCGGGCCTCTCCGTGATCTCGTTCCGCGAGATCGACGCCAAGACCACCGTCCGCACCGTCGGTGTGGTCACCGCCTGAAGGAGCCGAGCCGATGACGCTACCTCGTACCTACCGTGCGCCCCGCTTCGAGGAAGCCCTCGCCCTCGCCAAACGCGAGCTCGGTCCCGACGCCATGATCGTCGGGACACGGGAACTCGGCGGCCGCGCGGGCACGCCCGCCACCGTCGAGCTCCTCGCGATCGCCGCGGGCGACGTCCCCGGGTCGCAGGCCCGCGGGCAGAGCGCGGGGGCGTCTTCCTGCTCCGTCGCGGAGCCGCAGCCCGCGCGGGCGCCGGAGGTGCGCGTGGCGAGCGGCCTCGAGCAGCGGCTGCTGCGCGCGGGCGTGCCGGCCGCCGCCTCGAGCGAGCTCTCCATGCGCGTCCGCGGGCGGCTCGGGCGGGAGCCGGGGGACCTGCTCGAGGCGGCCGGCGCGCTCGCGCCCGTGCTGCGCGAGCGGATGGTCTTCGCGCCCTCGGGGCTGCGCGAGGCGCGTGTCGTCGCGCTCGCCGGTCCGACCGGCGTGGGCAAGACGACCACCGTCGCGAAGCTCGCGGCGCACGCTGCGCTCGTCGAGGGGCGCCGCGTCGCGCTCGTCGGCATGGACCACTACCGCGTCGGCGCCGTCGAGCAGCTGGAGCGCTACGCGGAGCTCATCGGCGTCCCCGTCCGCCACGCCTGGGATGCGCAGAGCCTCGCGAACGCGCTCGCCGAGCTCGCCTGGGCGGACCTCGTGCTCATCGACACCGAGGGGCGCTCCCCCAGCGACAAGGTCGCGATCGCGCGCCTCGCCGGGTGCTTCGAGAGCGCGGGTGAGCCCATCTTCGTGCACCTCTGCCTCGCTGCGGCGATGCGCGAGGCCGAGCTCGCGCGGGCCATCGGGCGTCTCGCGCCGCTCTCGCCGGTGCGCCTGACGGTGACGAAGGTCGACGAGGCCGTCGATGCCGGCGGCATCGTGGCCGCGCACGTCGTGAGCGGCCTGCCGCTCGCCTGGCTGACGACGGGGCAGCGTGTCCCCGAGGATATCGAGGTCGCTTCTGCGGAACGGCTGGCCGGCCTGCTCTGCTGCGAAGGGGTGGAGGCATGATGACCAGCGGCAATCAAGCAGATGGGCTGCGCGCGCTCGCGCTCCGCGGACAGATGGAGCGCTCGGAGACGTCGGGCGCCCCTGAGCGCCGCGTCACGTTCGCCTCGCGGCGCTCCATCGCCGTGACCAGCGGGAAGGGCGGCGTCGGTAAGACGCAGGTCTCCGCGAACCTCGCCGTCTCGCTCGCGCGGCTCGGCCACAGTGTCCTCGTACTCGACGCGGATCTGGGCCTCGCGAGCCAGGACCTCGTCCTCGGCGTGAGGCCGCACGCCGACCTCCTCGCGCTGCTCGAGCGCGGCGCGACGTCGGCCGAGGTGCTCGTCGAGGGCCCGGCGGGCGTGATGCTCCTGCCCGCGTGCCCCGGACGCTACGAGATGGCGAACCTCGGCGGCGCCGAGCGCGACCGGCTCGTCGCGGCGGTCGACAACATCGCCCGCGACTTCGACGTGCTCGTCATCGACACGGGCGCGGGCATCGGCACCAACTCGGTCGCCTTCGCCACGCTCGCCGACGAGGTCGTGCTCGTCGCGACGCCGGACCCGACCTCGCTCCGCGACGCCTACGCGATGGCCAAGGTGCTCCACCGGCGTGGCGGGCTCGAGCGCATCGGGGTGCTCGCGAACCAGGTCGGCAGCGACCTCGAGGGCCGCGAGGTGCACGCGCGCCTCGCTGGGATCGTCGAGCGCTTCCTCGCGTTGAAGGTCGACTACCTGGGCTGCATCCGCCGTGATGACGCGGTGCGTCGTGCGGTCGGCGCAGGGCTTCCCTTCGTGATCGGCGCGCCGGAGAGCCAGCCGTCGCGCGCCATCCGCGAGGTCGCGCGGCGGCTCGCGCCCGCACCCAAAGAGGCGGGGCCGTGCTGAGAGCGGCGGCGTACGAGGCGGAGGGCTCGGGCGGCGCCTCGGCGGAGCCGACGCTCGCCGCGGTGCCGCGGCCGACGCGCGCGGAGCTCATGGCGGTCGGACTGCCGATCGTGCGCCGTGTCGCCTTCCGCCTCGCGCGCCGCCTCCCGCCGAACGTCGATGTCGGCGACCTCATCGGCGCCGGCAGCGAGGGCATGCTGAAGGCGATCGACGCCTGGGACGCGACGCGCGCTCCCTCCTTCGAGGCCTACCTCGACGCGCGGATCCGGGGCGCGATCCTCGACGAGCTCCGCGCCTCCGACGTCATGACGCGCCACGGCCGGCGTCGCCTCACCGAGACCGCGCACGCGGTGCGCGCGCTCGAGCAGCGGCTCGGTCGCGCCCCCGAGGAAGAGGAGATCGCGAAGGAACTCGGCCTCACGCTCGAGGCCTACCAGAAACTCTCCGAGGACCTGAACCGCGGCCCCGCGCTCGGTCGCGTCGGCGAAGACCCCGACGCCCTCCCGAGCGCCTCCGCCGGCCCGCCCGAGGCGCTCCTCGGTGCCGAGCTCCGCGGCCGCCTCGTCAAGGCGCTCGGCCGCCTGCCCGAGCGGCAGCAGCAGGTCCTCGCGCTCTACTACCAGGAGGAATGCACCCAGTCGGAGATCGGTCGGATCCTCGGTGTGACCGAGAGCCGCGTCTGCCAGATCCTCGGTGATGCCACGGTGCGCCTGCGCGCGTTCATGGAGGCCTGATGTCCCACGGTATCTACAGCGCGACGAGCGGCGCGGTCGCCCAGCAGCGGGCGCTCGACGTCACGGCGAACAACGTCGCAAACGCGAACACCATCGGCTTCCGCGCGGACCGCGTGGCCTTCGACGAGGCGCTCGCGACCGCGGGCGCGCGCACCGCGCAGCCGCCGTCGCTGCGCTACGCCGTCGCCGAGCGCGTCGTCATCGACACCTCCGCCGGCGCCCATCGGATCACGGGAAACCCCTACGATCTCGCGCTCGGCGGCGACGGCTTCTTCGCGCTCGCGACCCCGCAGGGCGAGCGCTACACGCGCACCGGTTCGTTCATCCCCGGCGCGGACGGGATCCTCCGCACGCCGGACGGACTCGAACTCATCGCCGAGGGCGGCCCGAACGAGCGCATCCGCATCCCGGAGGGCGTGCGTGACGTGACCATCGGCAGTGATGGTGCCGTCCTCGCGGATGGCGCCGACGTGGGCCGCATCCGCGTCGTCTCCTTCGCGGATCCCGCCACCGTCGGCAAGGAGGGTGAGTCGCGCTTCAGCGCCGTCGCCCCGCCGATCGCCCCGCCTGCGAACACCACCGTCGTGCAGGGCGCGCTCGAGCAGTCGAACGTCAACGCCGTCGCGGGTCTCAACGAACTCATCTCGGTCACGCGGCTCTTCGACGCCTTTCAGCGCGTCATCCACACGTTCTCGGAGCTCGACAACCGCACCGCGCGTGACGTCGGCAGCCGCAGCGGCTGATCGGCGGGCTCCTCCTCTCCCCTTGCAGTAACCCCCAGCCCCCACGAGGACACCCATGCTCCGAGCGCTCAACACCGCAGCTACGGGAATGGCCGCTCAGCAGCTCCACATCGACGTCGTCGCGAACAACGTCGCGAACGTCAACACCAACGGCTTCCGGCGCAGCCGCGCCGAGTTCCAGGACCTGCTCTACCAGACGATGCGGCAGCCGGGCGGCCAGACGGCCGCGGGCGGCACGCTCCCGACGGGCCTGCAGATCGGGCAGGGAACGCGCACGGTCGCGACCACGACGATCTTCGAGCAGGGCACGATGGCGCAGAGCGGGAACCCGCTCGACCTCGCCATCGAGGGCAAGGGCTTCTTCCAGGTGCAGCGCCCGGACGGGACGCTCGCCTACACGCGCGCTGGCAACCTCAAGGCCGACGCCGAGGGGCGCCTCGTCACCGTCGATGGCTTGCCGGTCGAGCCGTCGATCCAGATCCCCGTCGATGCGACGAGCATCACCGTCGCACCAGACGGCGTCGTGTCGGTCACGCAGCCCGGGAGCGCACAGACGACCGAGGTCGGTCAGCTGCAGCTCGCCACCTTCGCGAACCCCGCGGGCCTGTTGCAGGCCGGGCGTTCGCTCTTCCTCGAGACCGCGGCGAGCGGCAACCCGATCGTCGCTGCCCCGGGCGAGGAGGGGACAGGCACCCTCGCGCAGGGCTTCATCGAGGGCTCGAACGTCGAGGTCGTGACCGAGATGATCGACCTCATCGCGAGCCAGCGCGCCTACGAGATCAACCAGCGCGTCATCAGCGCGGCGGACGAGATGCTCCGCAAGGCGACCGAGCGCTGAGCGGACGGGTGTCAGGCTTCCGCCGCTCGTGTCGGGGCTCCGACGGAGGCGCGCGGGGGATGCCTGAAAAACCCAGTGATTTCGAGGATGTGGATCTGGCACGGCGCATGCTCATCACGGGGAGATGGCCCACGAAGTCACCCCGGCGCTCTCCCGCGGCGCTGCCCCGCCGGTCGCGCTCCGCGCCGCCGCACGTGCGGCGCGCGTCGCCCCGCTCCTCGCCGCGGCCCTGATCGCGGCGGGCGTCGGCGCCGCGTCCCGCGCGGCCGCCCAAGACGCCCCGGACCGCGTGACGCTCGCCGAGGTGCTCCCGGCGCTCGCGGGCTCGGCGCTCGGCGCCCTCGACCTCGGCGCTGCGCCTTCGCCCGGCGAGGTGCGCGTGGTCCGCGCCTCCGACGTGCGCCGCGCGATCCGCGCCGCGGGCCGCGATGCCCGCGGGCTCGACATCCCGCGCGCGACACGCGTGCGCCGCGATGCGCGGCGGCTCGATCGCGCGGAGGTCGAGCGCCTGTTGCGCCCCGCCGTCGAGTCCGCGCTCGCGCCATGTGACGTCGAGGCGCTCGAGCTGCCTGCATCGCTCGTGCTGCCCGCCGGCACGCCGACGGTCTCCGTGGAGGCCGAGGCGCCGCGGGCGAGTGGCCGCGTCGCAGCGCCCCTGCTCGTGCGCGTCGCGGGTCGCGAACAGCGTGTGCTCGCGAGCGCGCGCGTCGCGTGTCCGGCGCCCGTCGTCACGGCGGGGGCGCGCGTGCGCATCGTCGTCGCGATCGGCGCGGTGCGCGCGTCGGCGCCCGGGATCGTCGGCCAACCTGGACGACCGGGCGACGAGGTCCGCGTCACCAACCTCGACACACGCTCGCAGCTCCGCGGGCGCGTCGTCGATGCCCACACCGTCGAGGTGAGCCCATGACCGCGCCCCGTTCCGCGGGCCGCCGCGCGCACGCGATCGCCGCTGCGCTCCTGCTCCCGCCGCTGCTCGCCTCGTGCGGCGGCGTCCGCCACGTCGCGCCGCGCGTCCCGCGCACGCGCGTCTACGACGCCGACGCGTACGCGACCGCGCCGCGCGCGACGAGCCGCGGCTCGCTCTGGCCGGACTCGGGGCGCGGGCTCTTCGCGGACTTCCGCGCGAACCGCGTCGGCGACATCGTCACCATCCGGATCGACGAGACGGCGAACGCGAGCGGCGACGCGAGCACGCGCCTCGAGCGCGACTCCTCGATGACGTTCGGCGGCGACATGCTCGGCCTCGGCACCGCGCTCCAGCGCGCCTACCCCGACATCAACCCCGACGAGCTCGTCTCGCTGATGAGCCAGCGCAACTTCGACGGGCGCGGCGAGACCACGCGCGAGAGCCGCGTGCGCGCCGCCATCGCCGTCCGCGTGAAGCAGGGCCTGCCGAATGGCGACCTCTTCGTCGAGGGAACCAAGGTCGTGCTCGTCAACGACGAGGAGCTCCACATCTACATCTCCGGCGTGATCCGCCCCGAGGACATCGAGCCGGACAACTCCGTGCGCTCGAGCTTGGTGGCCGACGCGGAGATCGAGCTGACGGGGCGCGGCGCGCTCACCGACAACCAGGACCGCGGCTGGCTCGTGAAGCTGCTCGACGCGATCAACCCCTTCTGAGGAACCGCCCATGTCACGCACACGCACGGCCGTCCTCCGCCTCGTTCCCACGCTCGCGTTCCTCGCGCTCGCGTCGCTCGGCCCGGTCCCCCGCGCCCGCGCGACCCGCATCGAGGACCTCTGCGACGTCGGCGGCGTGCGTCCCAACCAGCTCGTCGGCTACGGCCTCGTCGTCGGCCTGAACCAGAGCGGCGACCGTGGTCCGGATCGCTTCACCGTGCAGAGCACCGCCGCGATGCTCCGCCGCCTCGGCGCGACGGTCGACATCGAGACCATCCAGAACATCCAGATGCGCAACGCCGCTGCCGTGATGGTGACGGCGACGATCCCGTCGTCCGCGAGCGCCGGCGTGCGGGTCGACGTCACGGTCGCGTCGCTCGGCAACGCGAAGAGCCTGCTCGGCGGCGTGCTCCTGCAAACGCCGCTCTACGGCGCGGACCGCCGCGTCTACGCCGTCGCGCAGGGGCCCGTGCTCGTCGGCGGGTTCGCGGCCTCGGGGAACAGCGGCTCCCGCGTCCAGCAGAACCACCCGACCTCGGGCCGCGTGCCCGACGGCGCCATCGTCGAGCGCCCGGTCGAGTCGCCCGCGCTCGGCGCAAACGGCATCTTTCTGCAGCTCCGCGAGCCCTCGTTCGTCACGGCCGAGCGCATCGCGCAGGCGATCGTCGCCTCGCTCGGAGAGGGGAGCGCGGAGGCGGTCGACCACGCGCTCGTGAAGGTCACGGTGCCCGAGGCGTTCCGCACGCGCCCGGTGGCGCTCGTCGCGCAGCTCTCGCTGCTCGAGGTCGAGGCAGATTCGGTCGCGCGCGTCGTGGTCGACGAGCGGACGGGCACGGTGGTGCTCGGCGCGGGGGTGCGGATCACGGAGGCGGCCGTCGCCCACGGCAACCTCACCGTCGAGATCGTCGAGCAGCAGACCGTCTCGCAGCCAGCGCCGCTCGCCGCGGGGACGACCACCACGGTCGAGCAGTCGCAGGTCACGGCGCGGTCGGAGGGCGGCGCCGTCGCCCTCGTGCCGAACGCGGCGTCGCTGCGCGAGGTCGTCGCCGCGCTCAACGCCCTCGGCGCGCGGCCCCGCGACCTCGTGCCGATCCTGCAAGCCCTCCACACGGCGGGCGCGCTCCGCGCCCGCATCGAGTCCCAGTGACGTTGTCGGTCCGCATGCCCGGCCGCCCCGCCGGACGAGGAGGACTCCGCCCATGGTCGCCGTGATCCCGCGCACCGGTCAGGACGCCACGATCGATGGTCCGACGCGCGCCGCCGAGCTCGCGGCGCAGCGGGCGCGCACCGGCCCCGGTGGCCCCGATCAGGCGGCCAAGGCCGCGCGCCGCTTCGAGAGCGTGCTGCTCCAGCAGATGATCCAGGTCCTGCGCAAGACCGCGCAGTCCGGCGGCGCCGAGGTGTCCGGCGCGTCGCAGCAGTACCTCTCGATGTTCGACGAGGTGCTCGCCGAGCGCCTCGCGGACGGGGGCGGCATCGGTCTCGCGCGCGTCATCGGGCCGTCGCTCGGCGCCGACCCCGCGCAACTCGGGGGCGAGCCGCTCGTCACGCCCGGCCGCGGCGGAGGCCTCGCGCCCCTCGCGCAGGACCCGTTGGCCGGGCGGCTCGCCGCCCTCCACGCCTCGGGCGCCGCGCACCCCGGTATCCCGGGGGCCGCCGGCGCGCTGGCCGGCGCCGCGGCGCGCATGAGCGCGGGCGAGGCCGCGCAGCACTGGGCGCGCGATGGCGCGCTGACCCGGGCGGATCTCGCGAGCGACTTCGCCACGCCGACGCCGGATGGTGGCGTCGCGGCCTTCAACGTCGAGGACGCGAACGGCTTCGAGGGCCACTACAAGTGCAACCTCTTCGCGCTCGAGGCGGCGCGGCGCGCGGGGTACGCCGTCCCCCTCCAGGCCCGCCAGCACGGCTGGGGCTATCCGAACCCGGATGGTGTCGTTCGTGATGCATCCGACGGGCGCATGCAGCAGGACTGGGCGCGCATCGTGACGGGCGAGGGCGAGTCGCCGCTCGTCGCCGCGGGGGAGCGGGGGCAGCGCGCCTTCGTGCTCGCGGGCAGCGGCTCGGCGGGTCACGCCGGGCACATGGCGGTCGTCGAGCGCATCCACGCGGTCGATTACGACGCGGAAGGCCAGGTCGAGCGCGTCGTGTTCGATGGCTGGGAGGCGCGCGCACGTGGCGCGCAGCGCCTCGAGGGCCGTGTCTGGACCCGCGCGGGCCACGCCGAGCGGGGAGCGCGGAACGGGCTGTCCCAGATCGAGGTCCTCGAGTTGAGGCGCCCGACCGAGGGCGAGGGCCCCGAGACGCCGACCAGCCGGCATGCACGCCCGAGCGTGCAGGATCACCGTTGACACAAAACCAAAAAAACCGCTCAAGTTTCGATCACCAACGTCCGAAGTTACCCATCAGGAGACGCCATGAAGGTCAACGGCCCGTCACGCACCACCGCCACCTACGAGCCCCGGGGCACGCTCAAGAGCGAGGACGCCCGCACGACGACGTCGGCGGAGCGGGTCCGCATCTCCGGTCAGGCCCAAGCGCTCGCGGATGCGCGGGCTCCTGAGTCCGTCGACTCCCAGAAGGTCGCGCGCCTCCGGGAGTCCTTCGAGAAGGGCACCTTCAAGATCGACCTGGACCGCATCGCCGACGCGATGTTGCGAGAGGAGACCTGACCATGCTCGCCGCCGCCATCGATTTCGGGACAGCACCGCTCGCCGCCGTGGAGCCGCCGGATGCCGTCGCGCGCCTCGCCGAGTTGCTCGACGCCGAGCGCGCCGCGGCCCTCTCGGCCGACGTCGACCGGCTCCTCGCGATCCAAGCGGAAAAGCAGCGCGCGGTGGACGCGGTGCTCGGCGAGCATGCTGGCGTGTTTCCCCCGAATGCCGGGCGACTCGCGGATGTCGCGCGGGAGAACCTGATGTTGCTCCGCCACCTGGTCTCTTGCCTCCGCTCGCTGGTGGGTGACGAAGAGCCGATGTACAGCCCCGCGGGCCGCCGTGCTCCGTCGATCGCGCCGCGGAGGCGGGGGGCGCTGTGACTGTCATGAGCCTCCTGAACGTCGGCGCCAACGGGATGGCGGCCGGCACGTTCGGCGCCAACGTCGCGTCGCAGGGGGCGTCCAACGTCGCGACGGAGGGCTACACCCGCCGCATCGCGATGCTCACGCCGCTCGGCCCGGCGCCAGCGGGTGGCAACGGCGCGCGCGCTGTCGGCTATCACCGTGTGGTCGACGCGTTCGTCGAGAAGCGCCTCCTCGGGGTCCGCGCGAGCGCGGGCGAGGCGGCGGCCCGCGCCCAGGCGCTCACGACGGTCGACGAGGTGTTCGGCGACTCCGGGCTCGGCGTCCAGCTCGACGCGTTCCAGGCCGCGATCGCCGAGGTCGCGTCGCGGCCCGGCGAGTACGCCCCCCGCGTGGCGGCGCTCTCGACGGCCGATGGGCTCGCCCGCGCTTTCAACGAGGCCTCCGCGCGCGTCTCCGAGGCCCGCGCGGACGCGAACGGCAAGCTCGCCGACGAGGTCGGCACGATCAACGAGCGGTTGATTCAGATCGCGCAGCTCGGCACCGAGATCTCGAAGGCCGAGGTCGACGGCCGCGAGGCGGGCGACCTGCGTGACCGCCGCGATCAGTTCGTCCGCGAGGTCGCCTCCCAGATCACGATCACCACGATCGCGCAGGACGACGGCCAGCTCACGGTGCTGCTCGGCGGCCGGACGGAACTCGTCTCGCGCGACGGTCAGGCGCACCTGCTCACGGCCTCGCTGGCCCCCGGCTCGGGGGACATGCGCGTCACGGCCATCCAGGCCGGCGCGCCCGTCGACGTCACGAGCTACGCGGAAGGCGGCACCATCGCCGGCCTCGTCGCCGCCCGCGACGGCGCGATCACCACGGCGGCCCAGCGCCTCGACCAGCTCGCCTTCGACGTCGCGACCGCCTACAACGCCGTGCAGTCCACGGGCTTCGACCTCGACGGCGGCACCGGCAACGACCTCTTCGACGTGCCCGCCACATCCGCAGGCGCGGCCGGGAACATCACGCTCTCGGCCAGCATCGCCGGCCAGCCGCGGCGCCTCGCGGCCGCGACGGACGTCACCTCGCTGCCCGGTGACAACCGCAACGCCCTCGCGCTGCAGGCCCTCGCGTCGACCGCGTTCGCCTCGGGCGGAACGCGCACCGCGAACGACGCCTTCTCCGACGCGGGCGCGGAGGTGGGAACTTTGGTGCGGACAGCCATCCGCGATCGCGCGTACACTGACGACGCGAAGGTCCAGATCGAAGCGCTGCGGTCCTCGATCTCCGGTGTGACGCTCGACGAAGAGATGATGAACCTGACCCGCTACCAGCGCGCTTACCAAGGATCGCTCGAGGTCGTCCGCGTCGCGGATGAGATGCTCAGCAGCCTACTCGCCCTCAGGAGGTAGCCGTGCGTGTATCCGACGGTATGGTCCACGAGCTGGGGCAGCGCGCGATCGCGAACGCGCGCGAGCGCTCGTCCGCCGCGACGTCCATCGCGTCGAGCGGGCTGCGTGTCCAGAAACCCTCGGACGACCCGGTCGCGTTCGCCCTCGGCCGCCGCGACACGGCGCGCGAGGCCACGGCGACCGCCAGCGCGCGCACCTCGGAATACGCGATGTCGGTCGCCATCGGTGCCGACCAGGCCCTCGCCGAGACCGGCGAGGCGCTCGCCCGCGCCCGCGAGCTCGCCGTGCAGATGGCGAACGGCACGTACACGGCGAACGAGCGCACCTTCGCGGCTGCGGCTGCGCGGGAGCTGCGTCTCGAGATCGTCAACGCCGCGAACCGCGAGGTCGATGGGACGTATGTGTTCGGTGGTTACCGCGACGGCGCGCCGCCCTTCGACGCGGTGACGGGTGCCTACAGCGGCGACGGTCAGGTGAAGGAGGCCGAGGTCGCGCCCTACCTCCGGCTGAGCATGAGCGTGTCCGGCGCGACGACGTTCGGCGCCGGCACCGGGACGGACGTCCTCGCGACGCTCGAGCAGCTCGCGACGGCGCTCGACGCCAACGACCCGGACGCCGTGCGCGCGACCATCGCCGGCCTCGACGCGTCGGCCCAGCAGGTCAACGGCTCGCGCGTCGAGCTCGGCGGGCAGATCCGCGGCTTCGAGGTGACCCTGTCGACGGCGGAGCTCGTGAAGGATCGCAGCGCCGCGTCGCGCGCGGAGCAGGTCGAGGTTGACCCGTACCGCGCATACTCCGAGCTGTTGAACGCCGAGCGCGCGCTCGAGGCGGCGGTCGCCGTGGCGTCGCGCCTGCCCTTCCCGGGGCTCGTCGGCGGCGGTCGCTGATGCTCACCTTCACGCGCCGCGCAGGCGAGCGCATCGTGATCGGCGGTGACATCGAGGTCACCATCCTCGACGTCGGGGGCGGGCGTGTGCGCGTCGGCGTCACGGCGCCGCGCACGGTCTCGATCCATCGCGGCGAGGTGGTGGAGCGCATCGAAGCGGAGAACCGCCGCGCGCTGCAATCCCTGGCCCTGTCCGTGCCGTCCGGCGAAGAAGTGCTCGAGATTCGCGGCGGCTTCCTCGGCCTCCGCGTCTACACGCGTTTCTTCCCTTGCGAGGTGCCCGGCGCGCCCTCGCTGCGACTGCTCGTCGCCGAGGACGACCCGGCCATCCGCTTCGTCGTCGCGGACGCGGCGACGTGGTTCCCCGATTATCCGCTCGAGGCCGCGTGCGCCGCGTCGGGCATCCCGCTCGAGTCCGCGGTCGTGGCGGTCGTGCTCGTCATCCCGGGCGATGGCGGCCCGCCGAGCGCGAACCTGCTCGCGCCCGTCGTCATCTCGATGACCGAGCGCTTCGGCGTGCAGGTGGTGCTCGACACCTCCGGCTTGTCGCCGCAAGCCCCGCTCGACGAAGTCGCCGACAAGGCGCTGCTCGCGTCGATGTAGCGCCCTCGTCGCCACGCGCGACGACACCGCAACCCCGTGATGTCGCAACCCCGTTGCGACGTTCCGCGATGTCGCAACCTCGTTGCGACGTTCCGCGAAACCGAACGTCGCGGGCGCCTGGCCGTGCTGCCCGGGCTGCGCGGCGGTTGGCGCGCGCCACCGCGGGGCTGAGCGCGGCGGGGGGTCAGGCGCCTGCGTCGCTGCCGGCGTCCGTGCCTGCGTCGACCTCGGTCGTCGCGCCGTCCGTGGGGCCGGCGTCGCGCGGGCCGGCGTCGGCGGCCGAGGCGTCGCGGGGGCCTGCGTCGAGCGTGCCGGCATCGGCGCGGCCGGCGTCGACCGGGTCCTCGGTGCAGGCGCCGGCCGTGCACGTGAAGCCGGCGGCGCAGTCGCTCTCGCGGAGGCACGCGTCGGGGGTGCACGCACCGAGCATGGCGCACACGGCGGCCGCGACGAGCCACGCGGCGGCGCTGAACGCACGACGCAGCGGGCGGCGGTGTGGCGAGCGTGGGGCACACGCGAAGCCCACCGTGACCCGCGGGTCGACAGGCACGCTAGAAGAGGAAGTCGACACCGAGGGCTCCGTTGGCCATGAAGAGCGCGCTGTTGCGCGGGAGGTCGCTGCCGGCGAAGAAGGCATCGAGCAGGATCGACGCGGTCGCGGCGATGGGGGCTGTCGCGGGCCACCGCAGCGTGAGCGAGCCCTCGACGCCGAGCAAGACGTACGGCGCGAAGAAGAACGGCACGCCGATCCCGGCGCGCAGCGCGACCGGCCCGAGGGGGTGCACCAGCTCGGCGCGCGCGACGCCGCCGATGCCCACGCGGCCGTCGACCTCGACGCGCAACGCGCCACCCCACGCGAAGGTGGGCTCGTCGCTGCGCGTCGTGCGCAGCGCGACGTCGACGAAGACGGGCGTCCGCGCGAGGACGGCGGTCTGCGCGCCGTTGCCGATGGAGAGCCCGCTGCCGCCCGTGAGCGACGCGGCGTACGAGCGCGTCTGCGCATCGACGCCGGCGGGGAGCGCGAACGTCGCGAGGAAGGCTGCGAGCGCGAGCGGCGGGAGCGCGCGGCTCATGCCGCCTTCGACGAGCCGGCGGACGGCGGCGCGGTCTCGGCCGTGAGCCCGACCGCGCGCACCTCGGGGATGCGGAGGATCGTCTCGGTGAGCGCCGACGCGCCGGAACCGATGACGCGCCGCTCGAGGTCGCCGTCGAGCGCGTCCGCGAACCGCGCCGCGACGTAGAGCTCGCCGGCGTCGAGACTGAGGCCCCCGTCGCGCGGGCGGTCGTCGTGCACCATCAGGGCGATTCCGTAGCCGTCGCTGCGCGCCTCGACGAAGAGCGTGCCCTGCTCGGGCAACGCGGCCATCGCGTCGTCGAGGATGCAGCGCATCGCCTCGGCGAACTGCTCGGTGTCGATCCACGTCGAGGGCAGCCTCGGGTCGAGGCGCAGCTCGAGGACGATGTGGCGCCGGCGGCACTCCGGCGCGATCTCGAACGCGCACTCGCGGATGACGCTCGCGACGTCGGCCTCGCGGATCGCCGAGAGCGTCAGCAGCCCGCCGTCGCCGAGGAGCGAGAGGCGGCGCCCGAGCCGCGAGCCGAGGAAGTGCAGGCGCAGCGCGCGGTCGACGAGCTCGAGGCGTCGGGTCGCGGAGGTCGTCCGCTTCACCTCGATGAGGACCGTCTCCAGCTCCGTCCGCGAGCGCTCGAGGGCGCGCGTGATGCGGAAGTGCGGGTCCCGCTCGGAGGCCGCGAACGTGTCGGTGTCGTAGAAGGGATGCGTCGGAAAGTGGCGGAGCATCGTGGGCATGCAGGGCATCAAAGCAACTGCCGTGCCTGCCCGAAATCTGCGCCGCTAGAGGGCTCCGCGGCTCGGCGTGCGCTCGTCCGCGGCGGCCGCGCGATAGCCCCGCGCGGCCTCCCGAGCACGGCCCGAATCCTCAAGGGATTCGAGGATTTCCGCGCGTCGCGACGCGAGGGCGGCGAGGGCCGCGGCATCCCGGCGCTGCACGGCCTCCATCCGCGCGCGCGCCGTGCGCCGGGTCTCGGCGGCGAGCTGCGTGGTGTCGGTCTCCGCGAGGGCGTCGAGGATCCGTTGACGCCGCGTCAAGTCTTCGACGAGGGGCTCGAGGTCGGCGCCCGCCGGATCGAACGTCAGCGCTTCGAGCTCGGTCACGAGCGCGAGGAACTGCGCGTCGGCGGCGCCGCCTTGGGTCATGGGTGGCCCGTGCGCGCGAGCTGCGCCCAGGCGTCGCGCAGCGGGAGCAGCGCGCGGATGGCCTCGTCGATCAGCTTCTCGTCGCACTCCGCGTTCGCGCGGAGGATGCGGTCGAGGACGAAGGAGTAGATCGCCTCGAGCTGCCCGGAGATCTCCGGGGCGGCCTCGTGGTTCAGCGTCACGAGGAGCTCGGTGATGATCGCGTGGGCTTTGGTCAGGGCGATGCCCTTGCCCGCGATGTCGCCCACCTGAAGGGCGTTGATGCCCGTGCGCAGGAAGCGGAGCGCCCCGTCGTAGAGGGTGACGACGATCTGCACCGGTGAGGATGTCTCGATGCGACTGGCTTGATATTGAGCGACTGCGAACGACATCGCCTCACCTCGTGGGTGTCGATTGTGGGTGGTTGGGGGGCGGGATGGGAAGGGGGTTCGGCATGCGGATCAGAGATTCCGGGTGATGCTGGCGAGCTGGTTGCTCTGCGCGTTGAGCCCGGAGACGAGCTGCTCGAGCGAGACGAACTGCCGCTTCAGGGTGTCCTCGTACTTCGAGACGCGGCGCTCCATCCCGTCGATGCGGTCGTTGAGGGTGTTCGCCCGGTCGCGGAGGCCCTTCGATTTGGTCGAGAGAACGCCCGTGCTGGTCTTGACGTAGCCCTCGAGCGTCGTGTCGATCGTCCGCATCAGGCCGGTCGAGGTGCCCTCGGCCGCGAAGAGCGAGGCGACGCCCATCGGGTCGGCGGCCGCGGCCGCAGTGAGCTTCGTGGCGTTGACGGACATCGTGCCGGTGCGGCCGAGCGAGATACCCACCGACGCGAGCGTCTTGTAGTTGCCGGTGAGCCCGGCGACGTCCTGCCCGACGACGTTTCGGAGGCGCGCCTGGATGCTGCGCAGCGTCGCGTCGCCGCTGAGCGCGCCCGCGCGCGGGACGCCGTTCCTCGGCGTCTCCGCGTCGATCGCGGCCATCACGTCGTTGTAGGCTTTGGCGAAGTCGTTGACCTTCGTCTCGAGCGCAGCGGGGTCGCGGTCGATCTTCACGCCGGTCGAGGCGGTCGTGGGCGACGCATTCACGAGCTCGAGGGTCACGCCCTCGATCGCGGTGCTCACCGTGTTCGACGCGCTCGTCACCCCGAAGCCATCGACCTCGAAGACCGCGTCGAGCGCGGGCTGCACGAGGTTCGCCGGACCGGAGAGACCCAGCGTGAGGCCGCCCGCCTCGGCGAAGCCCACGGCGTTGGCCGCGCCGGTGGCCGTGCCGTTCACGGAGAGCCGCCAGTTCGTGCCGTCGAAGAAGAGGCCGGCGACCGCGCCGATGTCGGCGTCGTTGATCTTGCCGGCGACCGAGGCGAGCGTGTCGCTCGCGTCGACCGTGATGTCGGTCGTGGTCGTGCCGATCGTGAGGGAGAGCGTGCCCGTGCCGAAGAGGCCGGTCTGGTCCTTCGCCGCGACGGGATTCGCGTAGGCGCGCGTGGAGGTCGCGAGCGAGGTGACGTGGATGTCGTACGCGCTCGTCGTGGCGTCCGCGCCGGCGGTGACCTTGACGATCGTGGCGTCCGCGGAGCTCGCCTTCGTCGCGAGCACCTCCTGCGTGGAGTTCAGGGCCTGCGCGGCGGTGCGAAACGTGGAGAGTTTCGAGCGCAGATCGTCGACGCGCGCGGCCTGCTGGCTGAGGGTCGACTGCTCCTTCTGGAGCCGCGTGATCGGCTGGCGCGCGATCCCCACGAGGCCGCTGATGAGGGCGGTCGAGTCGATGCCCGAGGCGAGTCCGCTGAATGAGGCAACAGGCACGGTGGAACTCCCTTCGCAGAGGCCGGGGAAGACGCGCGGGACGCAGAACGGGCCGAGGGGAGGCCCGACGCCTCAGCCCGGTGCCGATGCACCGAGTGAGCGCGCCCGGCCTCCCTGCGACGCGGGATCAGCGGAGCAGCGAGAGAGCCGTCTGCGGAGCCTGGTTCGCCTGCGACAGCACCGAGACGCCGGCCTGCATCAGGATGTTGTTGCGGGTCATCGCGGAGCTCTCCTCCGCCACGTCGACGTCGCGGATACGCGAGTTCGCGGCGCTGAGGTTCTCGCGCGTGCTCATGAGGTTCGCGGTCGTCACCTGGAGGCGGTTCTGCACCGACCCGAGGGTCGAGCGGGACTGCGAGGTGTCGGAGATCGCGGTGTCGAGCATGGTGAGCGCCGCCTGCGCGCCCGTGGTCGTCGAGATGTCGAGCGTGGTGAGGTCGCTGCCGCTCGCGCCGTAGGACGTGCTGGTGAGCGACTCCATGTCGGCGGTGATGGTGTCCGACGCCGTGGTGCCGATGCCGACCTGGAAATTGAAGGCGGTGGTCGTGCCGTCGAGGAGGGTCACGCCGTTGAACTGCGTGACCGACGCGATGCGGCCGATCTCCTCCGTCAGCTCGTTGAACTCCGTCTGGAGCAGGGCCTTCTCCGCCGTGCCGACGGTGTCCGTCGAGGACTGCATCGCAAGCTCACGCATGCGGATGAGCAGGCCGCTGTTCTCGTTCATCGCGCCTTCGGCGGTCTGCAGGAGGCTGATGCCGTCGTTCGCGTTGCGCTCGGCCTGCGT
This sequence comes from Polyangiales bacterium, assembly GCA_964202905.1. Classification (GTDB taxonomy): domain Bacteria; phylum Myxococcota_A; class Polyangia; order Polyangiales; family JADJQN01; genus CAIUAC01. The sequence goes on along the minus strand of CAXNJO010000003.1, from coordinate 752,569 downwards.
CATCGAGCGGATCTGCGACTTCAGTCGCTCGCTGATCGCGAGGCCGGCGGCGTCGTCCGCTGCCGTGTTGATACGCAAGCCGCTCGACAGACGCCCGAAGTTCGCCGCGAGGGCCTTCTGCGTCTGGTTCAGGTTGCGCTGTGCGCCGAGGGACTCGACGTTCGTCTTGATGCTGATGGCCATGGTGTTCTCTCTTCCTTGAGGTAACCGGTCGTCGTCTTGACGTCCGGGCGACATCTCCGCCGCAGACATCTCTTCGGTCGGGGGCGATCCGGCCTTGAGCAGAAAATCGAACCTTCTTTCCCGTCGCGTTCGCGGGTCGGTCCCGGCACACTGCCGGCGGCGAGGAGGGGAACCGCTCAAGAAACTCGGTCGACCCGTCGATTCTCCTCCCAGCCCCCAACGACTCCGGATGCGAACCCGAAGTCCCATCGTCCATGCCCACGGGCGTGCTACCTCCCCGGCCGCGCAGCGGGCCCCGGGCTCGCGCATCCCCCAGCCCCCCGCGGAGGTCTCGTGGCCACCATCCCCCCGACCGCGCTGAGTCTCCCACCCCCGCCCGATCGGCCGCGCCGGGTGCTCGTCGTCGACGACGACGAAGCGCGTCGGTATCTCTTCGCGCGCGTGCTCGAGTCCGAGGGGTACGAGGTCGATCTGCTGCCGGACGGCGAGGGGCTCTTCGAGCTCGTGAAGGCGCGCCCGCCCGATCTCGTGCTGCTCGACGTGCTGCTCCCCGGCGCGTCGGGGCTCGCGATCTGCGCCGATCTGCGGATGATGGACGAGATGATGTTGACGCCGATCATCCTCGTGACGTGCGGCGTCGGCGATGAGGAGAGCGTCGTGAGCGGGCTGATGTGCGGCGCCGACGACTACATCGTCACGCCCTCGCGGATCGCCGAGCTCCGCGCGCGCGTCCACGTGCAGCTGCGCAACCGCCGCGAGCGCGAGCTGCTCGCCTGGGTGCGCAGCCGCGGCGCGTCGCTGCTCGCCGCAGCGCTCCGCGATCCGCTCACCGGGCTCGCGAACCGCCGCGCGGCGGACGAGGCGCTCGACTCCTCGCTGCAGAGCGGCGAGCCGGTCGTCGTCGTGATGCTCGACCTCGACTTCTTCAAGTCGGTCAACGACACGCACGGCCACGCCGCGGGCGACAGCGTGTTGAAGCAAGTCGCCGCGCGGCTCGGCGCGCGCGCCCGCAGCGGCGACATCGCGGCGCGCTACGGCGGCGAAGAGTTCGTCGTGATCGCGCGCGGCGCGCGGCCGGAGGCGGCGGTCGCGATCGGCGAGCGTTATTGGAGCGCGATCCGCGACTTGACGCTGCCGCCCGAGGCGGGCGTCTCCCGCGTGACGGCGAGCGTGGGCGTGTCGTTCTGCGACGGGCCGCCCGGGGCGCGCCTGACGCGCGCGGTGCTCCTCGAGGCCGCGGACAGCGCGCTCTACGACGCGAAGCGCGGCGGCCGCGACCGTGTCGTGCTCGCGCGAGGGAGTCGGTATCCTGCCGCCTCGACCAACGCGGCAGAGGGAGGCGAAGAATGACCGTCAGCGAGAACGCGGGCGCGGGGCTCCTGGAACTGGTCGAGCGCGATCTGCAGCGGGGCACGAGCGATCTGCCGCAGCTCGCGAAGGGGGCGGCCGAGGCGCTGCGCCTCGCGAGCGTGGCCGACTTCGACGTGGACGCCGCGGCGACGCTTGCGGAGAACGATCCGCCGCTCGCGGCGCGCGTGCTCGCGGTGGCGAACTCGGCGCTTTACGCGCGCGGTGCTCGGCATGTGTCACCCCGCCGCGCGATCGCGCACATCGGCGGCGCGGCGCTGCGCGAGGTGCTCTATCAGACGGCGTACGCCTCGATGATCGTCGACGTGCCGCGTTTCGCGAAGGCGGTCGCCGCCGACTTCGTGCACAGCGTCGCGACGGCTGCGCTCGCCCGCGCCCTCGCGCGTGTCGCGCCGGCCGACCCCGATGACGCCTTCCTCGCGGGGCTGCTCCACGACCTCGGGCGCGCGCGCTGCTGGAGCCTCGTCGCGAAGCGGCTCCCGACGTCGGGCGGCGACGACGCCGAGGCGCTCGCCGTCGTCGATGCGCTGCACGCGGCGGCGGGGCACGCGCTGGTCGTGAAGTGGCAGCTCCCGGACGAGATCGCCGAGGTATGCCTGCATCACCACGAGCCTGGCGACCGCAAACTCCCCTCGATCGTCGCGGCCGCGGACATCCTGGTCCACGCCGCAGACGGGACCCCGGATGCGCGCTCGCCCGAGGCGGCGCTCGCGGCGATCGGCATCGACGGGGGCCTCGCCGCGGAGTGGCTGGCCCGCGGCGTGAAAGAGTTTGAGCGCGCGGGGCTCATGACGAAGGGCTGAGCGCGCGGGGCCCACGAAGATCGCTGGATCGCGCGCGGTCCGCCCGCGCCGTCAGACTCCGCGCTTCACGGGCGCGGCGTCAGACGTTGCGCCTCACGAGCGCGCCGTGCAGGAACGGCTCGTTCTCGTGGCGGCGACGGATGATGTCGATGACGCTGCGCGTCAAAAGCGTGCCTGAAGCCGCGAGTTTGAGGCCGGACGCGGTGAGCAGATCCTCTTCGAGCGTCATGCCCTCGATGAGCGCATGAACGGGGACGCGATCGCCGTGGGCGCGCCACGCGCGGGCCTCGGGCGCGCGCGCGAGCTGCAGGAGGTGCCCGACGACGAGTGGGTCGTACGTCGTTCCGGCGCGCGTCGAGACGACGTCCATGGCCTTGGCGACGTTCGTGCGGTCCTGCTCGGAGAAGAAATCGACGAGCGGCCTCAGGATGCGGCTCGGCAGCGGGATGACGCTCTGCCGCAGGCGCTCCGGGCCGCCCGTCCCGTCCCAGGTCTCGCCGACCGAGGTGAGTACCTCCGCGGCCGGGCGGAGCGCGACGACGCGCTCGAGCACCGCGGCCGCGAGCGTACCGCGCCGCTGCACGCTCAGCATGGCGCCGCGCTCGCCGCCCGTGGCCTCGACCTCGATGAGCTTGCCGACCTCGAAGAGCCGCGCCGCGGTCTTGAGCGCGCGTGCCTGCTCCACGGGGAGTTGCAGGCGCTCGGCCATCCCCTCCGCCGCACGCGAGAGGCGGGCGCCGCGGTCGGCGGCGCCGGGTGTGCGCAGCTCGACGAGGTGGCCGAGGATGTCCACGAGTTGCGTGAAGCTGTGCGAGGTCGCGACCTGCTGCGCCTCGGCGCTCGCCTTCTCCTCACGGACGCGGTCGAAGAGGCCCTTCGTGCGCAGGGCGGAGCGCGTCTTCGCGAGCAACTCGGCCTGCCCGACCGGTTTCGCGAGGAAGTCGTCGACGCCCGCGTCGAGCGCGCGGATCTTGAGCTGCGTCTCCGCGTGCGCCGTGAGCATCACGAAGATCACGCCTTCGAGGGCGGGCTCCGCCCGCATGATCCGGCACGTCTCGAGACCATCGAGGATGGGCATCGAGTAGTCGCAGAGCACCACGTCGAGCGCGCGGCCGAGCGTGCGCGCGACCTCGAGTGCGCGTTGCCCGTCTTCGGCCAACTCGACGCGGCAACCGCCCGTGAGCCGCAACAACGTCGACGTCATCCGGAGCTGGTCCGGATCGTCGTCGACCACGAGTACAACAGGTTCTGTGCGACTCATCGTGTGGCTCCATGGCCGGCGCCCGCGGGGCCCTGGCCCGCGTGTTCGTCGTGCGCAGCAGCGCCGCGTGCGGGCGCTGCGGGGTCGTCGTGGGCCATGGCGCCGTCCACAGGCGCGGCGTGTCCGTCGTGGGCTGCGCCGTGCGCGGGTGCCGCTGCGCGGCTGCCGGCGTCGGCCGCCGGCTCGGCGAGCGTGGCGGCGTCCCGCTCGCCCGTGGGCGCGACGCCCGCGTCGCCCGCGGCTTCGGCGCCGCCGCCGTCGTCGTCGTCGAGCTGGACGTTGACATCGAGGTTGGCGTTGCCCGGCGACGGCGCGTCGAGCGCGGTGATCGTGATGCGGCGGTTCCGCGGTGAGAGCGGGTCGTCCGGCACGAGCAGGTCGCGATCCGCGAAGCCGCGCACCTGCTGGATGCGGTCCTCCGCGATCCCGGCCTCCGCGAGGAGACGCCGCGCCTGATGCGCGCGGTCCGTCGAGAGCTCCCAGTTCGAGTAGCCGTCGCCGCGGTGCAGCGGACGGGCGTCGGTGTGGCCCTCGACGAGCAACGGATTGCCCAACTCGCCCAGCTCGTGTGCGACGACGCCGAGCACCTCGACGGCGTGCGGCTCGAGGCGCGGGCTGCCCGACTCGAAGAACGTGGCGCCCTCGTCCTCGGCCATCGAGATGCGGAGCCCCTCGGGCGTCATCTCGATGGCGACGTTCCGGGCGACCGCGGCGAGCGCGGGGCTCTGCGAGAGGGCGCGCCGGATCCGGTCGCCCGCGGCGCTCAGCTGGGCGCGGCGCCGCGCGGTGACGGCATCGACGATCTGTCGCTCGGCCTGCGGGGAGTCCGCGCCGCCGATCGCGAGCTGCATGTTGCCGCCCTGCTCGAAGCCGATCGGATCGCGGAAATAGTTGGCGATGGCGTTCTTGACGTCCGCGCTCTGGTTGACGAGCCAGAGCACCAGAAAGAGCGCGAACATCGCGGTCATGAAGTCCGCGAACGCGACCTTCCACGCGCCGCCATGGTGGCCGTGACCCGCGACCTTCTTTTTGCGAATGATGATCGGGGTGTCGCGGGAAGGACGCGCCATGTCAGTCCTTCGCCTTGCCGGTGCAGGCGGTCTCCATCTCCGCGAACGTGGGGCGCACGTCCGCGCTGATCGCGCGCCGCGCGAACTCGACGGCGACGATGGGCGGGAAGCCCTTCGCGCTCGCGACGACCGCCGACTTGAAGAAGTAGTAGAAGCGCGACTCCGCGTCGTTGAGGTGTTCCATGCCCGTCGCCATCGGGTTCAGGAACCCGTACGCCGCGAGCACGCCGAGGAACGTCCCGGTGAGCGCCGCGCCGACCTTCTCGCCGATGACTTCGACGGGGCCGGAGATCGCGCTCATCGTCACGACGATGCCGAGCACCGCGGCGACGATCCCGATGCCCGGGAGCGCGTCGCCGACCTTCTGGACGGCGCCGACGGTCGCGGCCTCGGCGTGGTGATGCACGTCGATTTCCTCGTCCATCATCGCCTCGAGGTCGTGCGGCGGCACGCTGCCGGCGATCACGAGACGCATCGAGTCGCAGAAGAACTCGACGGCGTGGTGGTGCTCCATGACCTTCGCGTACTTCGCGAAGATGGCGCTCTTGTCGGGGTTTTCGATGTGGCCTTCGACGCCGACGAGGCCGTCCTTGCGGGCGATCTGGAAGAACTCGTACAGCAGCTTGAGCGCGTCGAGGTAGAGGGCGCGGTCGAACGGGTCCTTGCGGAGCAGGTGCTTCATCTTGGCGATCGTCGCCTTGATGACCTTGACGGGCGTAGAGATGAGGATGCCGCCGAGCGCGACGCCACCGATCGTGACGAACTCGGAAATGTGAAACAGGACGGGGATGTGTCCGCCTGCAATGGTGAACCCGCCGAGGACGGCGACGATCACGACGACTACTCCGACCAGGACCATCATGGGTGTGTCGTGCCTCCCGGTCGCCATCGGCAGGATCGGGCGAACTCTTGAGGGGATTGTCTCATCTCGGTCTGCCGCGCCGGGCGCCCATGCGCGTCTCCCGCGCGGTGTGCCGTACACCGCCGGTCATCGGGCATTTTCTTCCCGCGGCGCGCTCGACGCGCGCGTCGGGACTCTGCACGACGGGCGCCATCGGTCCAAGCAGGAAACGCAAGACGACACGCGCGCGGCTCGGTAAGCTCCCGCACGGGTTCAGGCAGCAGAGGTCCCGCCGTTCGCGGGGCGTGAGGTGCGATGTTCGGGTTCTTCAAGCGGTCTGGAAGCGGTTCGGAGTCCGACAAGGGCGCCCCGTCGGACGACGGGGGGGCGGGCAGCGGCAGTGGGGGAGTCCGTCTCACCGCGGCGCTGATCCGCCTCTACGGCGCGAACGCCTTCGACACCGACGACCGTTCGGCGCGCGCGCTCGCCGCGATGTGCGACCGCTGGGCCGCGCATTTGCTCGACGGCTCCGAGCCGCCCGAGGGCAGCGAGCCGGGTCCCATCGGCTTGCGTCGCTTCTTCGAGCGGCAGCGGCGCGAAGAGACGCACTTCGTCGAGACCTCGCTCGGCGGGCTGCGCGCGGTCATCACCGAGTTCGTCTCGGGGCTCAAGCGGATCGCGGCCACCGACGGCGCCACCGACGCGACGGCGCTCACGCGGCTCGACAACCTGCGCGAGATCGCCAACACCGGCAGCGCCGACGACCTGCGTCGCGAGGCCCTCTCCACGGTGCAGGACCTCGCGTCCGCGATCCAGGCGCGGCGCATCCGCAACCGCGATGAGCTGAACTCGCTCGGCGAGCGGATCGACGAGCTCGGCGAGGCGCTCGACGAGGCGCGCAGGCGCAGCGAGTCCGATCCCCTCACCGGCCTGCCGAACCGCGGCGCCCTCGACGCGCAGCTCGACCGCGCGATGACGCTGGCCTCGATCTTCGGGCGCAGCTCGGTGCTCCTGCTCCTCGACATCGACCACTTCAAGCGGGTGAACGACACGCTCGGGCACCCCGCCGGCGACGCGGTGATCAAGGGCCTCGCGACGTGCCTCACGCGCGCCTTCCTTCGGCGTGACGACTTCGTCGCCCGCTACGGCGGCGAGGAGTTCGCCGTCGTCATCCGCGGCGCGCACCAGGCCGACGCGATGAACCTCGCCGAGCGCCTGCTCACCGCGGTGCGCGGGCTCGCGGTCACGATCACCGACCGGCAGGTCGTGCGGCCCACCGTCTCCGTCGGCGTCGCGGCCGTGATCCCCGGCGAGAGCGTGGAGTCCTGGCTTTCGCGCGCGGATCGCGCGCTCTACGCAGCGAAGAACGCGGGCCGCGCGCGCGCGATGCTCGCGGATCACCCGGCGCCCCCCGGCGCATCGCCCGCCGCGCCGCCCGGCGCCGCGCTCCCGGCGCGGCCCCCGACGCCCGAGCCGGTCGTGACCGCGCGGCCTCCGCACCGCGCCCGCTGACGCGCGCCTCCCGCGTCGCGCGCAAGACTTGCGGGTCGCGCCGCGCGACGCTTGCTGCTAGAGGCCGCCGCGATGAACCAGGACGGCAGCGCCGAAGCCACGATTTTTCCCGAGCTCCTCGGCCCCGCGCTCTCCGCCGCGATCGCGCAGAAGGGCTTCACCGCGCTCACGCCGGTGCAGCAGGCGGTGCTCGACCCCGGCATCGGCGGCCGCGACCTTCGCATCACCTCGCAGACCGGCTCGGGCAAGACGCTCGCGATCGGCTTCGTGTTGCGCGACGTGCCCGGGCTCGCGGGGGAATTGCAGCGCGACCGCATCGCGCGGCCGCGCGCGCTCGTGGTCGTCCCGACGCGCGAACTCGCGCGGCAGGTCGAGACCGAGCTCAGCTGGCTCTACGCGGGGCTGGGCGTGCGGCTCGCCGGCGTGACGGGCGGCGCGAGCTACCGCGAAGAGCACCGCGCGCTCGCGGCTGGTCCCGGCGTCGTCGTCGGCACCCCGGGGCGGCTGCTCGATCACCTCGATCGCGGCGCGATCGACGCGTCGGCGGTGCAGGTGGTCGTGCTCGACGAGGCCGACCGCATGCTCGACCTCGGCTTCCGCGAGGCGCTCGAGTCGATCCTCGGGCGCGTCCCCGAGGCGCACACGACGCACCTCGTGTCGGCCACGTTCCCGCCCGACGTGCGGCGGCTCGCCGACAGCGTGCAGCGCGAGCCCGTGCACATCGAGGGCACCCGGCTCGGCGCGGCGAACGTCGACATCGACCACGTGCTCGTGCTCATCGAGCCGCGCGAGCGGCTCGCGGCCATCGTCAACCTGCTGCTCGCCGATCCCGAGGCGCGCACGATCGTCTTCGCGCGGACGCGCGCGGACGTCGGCCACGTCACGGCCTCGCTCGCGGAGGCGGGCTTCGCCGCGGGGTCGCTCTCGGGCGAGATGGAGCAGGCGGAGCGCACGCGCGCGCTCGCGGCTTTCAAGCGGGGGACGATGCGCGTGCTCATCGCGACGGACGTCGCGGCCCGCGGCATCGACGTGCAAGAGGTGAGCTTCGTCATCCACGCGGAGCCGCCGACCGACCCGGATTCGTACACGCACCGCAGCGGGCGCACGGGCCGCGCGGGCCGCAAGGGCACGAGCGCGGTCCTCGTGACGCCGCGCGAGGTGGGCTCGGCGCGGCGCGTGCTCGAGCGCGCGGGCGTGGACTTCCGTTTCGAGTCGGTGCCCGACGCCGACCAGATCCGGCGCGCGCAGGACGAGCGCCTCGTCGCCGCGCTCACGGGCGAAGATGGGCCGGAGGACGGGCCGGTCACGCCGCGGGCGCTCGCGCTCGCGCGGATGCTGCTCGCCGCCGGCGCGCCGGAGCGGACGCTCGCGCGGCTGTTGTCGCGCGGGCCGCAGGTGCGTGAGCCGGAGCCGCGGGACGTGCGTCGTCTCGATCTGCCGCCGCCGCCGCGTCCGCGGGTCCCGGGCCCGGCCCGCATGGTGGGCGCGCCGATCGAGTTGCGATCGGTGCGTGAGGCCGCGTCCGCGCCGCGCCGCGAGGTCGCGAAGAAGCACGCGCCCCCGCCCGCCGAGGCGCCGCGCCCCGTACGTGCCGCGTCGCCGACCGATGTCGCGGTGCGTCCCTCGCGCGCGCGCGCCGTGGAAGTCGCGCCGCCCCCGCCCGTCCCCGCGGAGCCGGTGGCCCCCTCCAAGCGTGCCCCTGCGCCCTCGCGCCGCAGCGTCGCGGCCGCTGTGCCCGGCGAGCGCCGCTGGGTCGACTTCACTGTCAATTGGGGCGAGGCGCACGGGGCCGACGCGCGGCGCCTGCTCGCCATGGTCTGCCGCCGCGGCAACATCGAGAGCCGCGACGTGGGCGGCATCCGCATCGCGCGCTCCTCGACCGTCATCGAGGTCGCCGAGGAGGTCGCCGCGGGGTTCGGGGACGCGGTGAAGCAGATCGACCCGCGCGACCCCGGCGTCGTCATCAAGCCCTTCCGCCCGCGGGAGAAGAGCGAGGCGGCGCGCGCGAAGACGGCCGCGCTCAAGGCGAAGAAGCACGCCTGACGGGCGCGATCACCCGCCCTGGGGCCCGTCCCGGGGGGGCGCCCCGACGCGCGGGATTGCGCGCCCGACGAGCCCCGTCCCGACGGGGAAAGGCAGCGCGAGGCGCACGTCGCGGAGCCCCGTGGTGTCGAAGCCCGCGGCCTCGAGCGCGGCGCGACTGTCCCGCGCCGGGTCGCAGCCGCCGAGCACCGCGCGCCATGCAGGTCGGATGACGCGCTGCGTCATCGCGAGCGCGGGCCCCGGCGCCGCGACGTGCTCGGCGACATGGAGCGGGGCGCCCGGCGCGAGCAGTCGGCGTGCTTCGGCGAGCAGCGCGGCCACGTCACGCGCGCTGCAGAGGACGAAGGTCACGACGGCGGCGTCGAAGGAGCCCGCGTCGAGGGGCAGCGGGCGTGACGCGCTGCCGACCACCACGCGGTGCGCGAGCGGCCCGGCCGCGAGGCGCGCGCGGGCGAGCGCGGCGAGTCCCTCGCTCGGCTCGACCGCGACGAGCTCGGTCACCGCCGCGGGGTAATGCGGGAGGTTCGCGCCGGTGCCGAACCCAAGCTCCACGACGCGGCCGCGGAGCGGCGCGAGCAGCTCGGCGCGCACGGGCGCGACGCCGCGCATGCCCGCGTCGAGCAGCCGCCCGAGCACCTCGCGGTCGTACGTGCGTCGCAGCCAGCCGCGCGTCATCGGGCGACGATAGCAGCGGCGCGCCTGCGCGCGTCGGGGGCGCTCGTGCGGCCCGGGCCGACCCGCCCCGCGTGGGTCGCGGTTCGTGCTATCGCCGCCCGATGGCGCTGAACGTCGTCTTCTCGCACGGGCTCGAGTCCGGTCCCACCGGCTCCAAGATCGATGCGCTCTCCGAGGTCGCGCGGCGTCGCGGCGCGCACGTCGACGCGCTCAACTACCGCGCGGATCGCTCGCCCGCGGATCGCGTCGAGCGCCTGGTCGCCCACGCGACGCGCCTGCCGCGTCCCGTCGTGCTCGTCGGATCGAGCCTCGGCGCCTACGTGTCCCTCGTCGCGTGCGAACACGTCCGGCCGGCGGCGCTCTTTCTGATGGCGCCCGCCGTCTACCTCGACAAGCCGGGGCTTGAGGTGAAGACGTTTCTAGGGCTGCCCGCGGACGTGTCCGTCGTGCACGGCTGGGGCGACGACGTCGTGCCGTCGGCGAACGTGCTGCGCTTCGCGGACGCGCATCGCGTGGAGCTCACGCTGGTCGATGCGGGCCATCGCCTCAACGACCAGCGCAGCCTCGCGACGCTGTGCGAGCGCTTCGACGCGCTGCTCGTGCGGGTGCCGGCTGGCTGAGCGGACCTGCGCGGTGCCATGCTCGCGCGCATGGAACCGGAGTTCTGGCGGGAGCGTTGGCGGAGCGGGCAGATCGGTTTTCACCGCGGGGATGTGAACCCCTTCCTGCGCGCGCACCTCGACGCGCTGCTCGGAGCCGGGCCCGATCCGCGGCGCGTGCTCGTCCCGCTCTGCGGCAAGAGCGTCGACCTCGAGTTCCTCGCCGCGCAGGGCGCGGAGGTCGTCGGCGTCGAGCTCGTCGAGGACGCGGCCTCGGCCTTCTTCGCGGAGCGCGGGCTCACGCCGGCGGTGACGCGCGCGGACGGCGTCGCGCGCTACGCGGCGCGGGGCATCACGATCGTCGTCGGCGACTTCTTCGCGCAGGACGCCGCGGGGCTCGGGACGTTCGACGCGGTCTGGGATCGCGCGGCGCTCGTCGCCCTGCCGCCCGCGCTGCGCAGCCGCTACGCGCCGCACCTCGCGTCGTTCGTGCGGCCCGCGGGGCGGCTCCTGCTCGTGACCTTCGTCTTCGATGGCCCGCCCGTCGGACCGCCGCACAGCGTCCCGGACGACGAGGTGCGCGCGCTCTTCGACGCCTCGTTCGCGCTCACGCTGCTCGGCCGGCACGACATCCTCCCGGAGAGCCCACGCTACCGCGAGCGCGGCGTGACCACGTTCCACGAGCACGTCTGGCTCGGCGTGAGGCGCTGACGCCTGCGGGGACCTCCAGCGCGCGAGCCTGCGATGTGCCCAGAAAATCAGGGGTGCTCGACCGAACACCGCAAGGACCTTGCGGTCATGGACCGGGTGGCGGGGGCGTGTCGTGCCGCGCCATCGCGCGGCCGAGCGCGCGCGAGGCGACGCGCGTGACGGCGTAGAGCGCGACCAGCGACACGACCGCGCTGCCGACGAGCAGCGCGAGCTGGCTGGACGCGTCCCCGTCGCTGTCGAGCAGCTGCGCGGCGTCCTGCACGAGGCTGCCGAGCGTGGCCTGCACGGCGACGATCGGCGCGAGGCCGAGCGTCGTCGCGAGCGCGAACCGTGCGAAGGGGAGCGGGCTCGCGCTGAACGCGTAGCTGAGCAGGTTCTGCGGCATGAACGGCGTGAGGCGCAGCAACAGCGCGATGCGGAAGCCCTCGGCCCGGAGCGCGCCCTCGATCGCGGACCAGCGCGCGTTGCCCGCGAGGCGCCGCGCGACGCGCGCGCGCAGGAACGTACGCCCGACGAGGAACGCGCTGCACGCGTGCAGCGTGATGCCCGGCAGCGCCGCGCCCACGCCGCCGACCGGCCCGAACGCGAAGCCGGCGACGCCCGCGAACAGCACGACCGGCGTCGCGAGCACGCCGCTCAACGCGCAGACCACCCAGTAGATCGCGAGCGCCCCGACCCCGCCGTCGCGCAGCCCGTACGCGAGGGACGCGAGCTGCGCGCGGAACGCCGGGAAGCGCATCGCGATCATCGGCGTGGCGAGGAAGAGCCCGAGGAAGAGGGCGCGCCCGACCCAACCCGCGCGCAAGCGGGGCAGCCGCGCGACGGCGCGCTCGGCCGCCTCGACCTCGGCCGCCTCGACACCGGGCGCCAAGGGCGCGTGCGTTGCCGGGCGTCGATGCGCGGGGCGTCGGCGTGCCGGGCGGGCGCGGGGCCCCGCTCATCGCAGCACGGCGAAGGTCTGCTGGTTCAGCGCGACGAGCGTCGGGCCGCTCCAGAGCTCGCGAAACTCGACGAAATAGCCCTCGCGCAGCGCCTCGACGCGGGCCCGGTGGAAGAGCGGCTCACCTGCGGGCAGCGTCGCGGGATCGACGAGCAGCTGCGCGGTGAAGCACACCGTCGCGCAGGGGCGCGGCGCGCGCTCGACGGCGAAGAGCGCGGGCCACCACGCGTCGAGGTGCGCGAGCACGGCGGGGGCGTCGAAGCGCGTGCGCGGGGAGCGCTCGCGCAGAAAGCCGGAGGCGCTCGCCTCCGGGCTGCCGCTGAACGGCGGCACGCCCGTCGGGCGGTACTCGAAGTGCTGCGCGAACTGCGGGCCGAGCGGCGGCGCGACCGCGATGACCGGGAGCCCGCGCCACGCGGGCGGGGAGGGCGGCGTCGGGGCCGGCACCGCCGAGTCGACGGGCCGCGCTGCGCCGAGCACGACGCTCGCGCGGGCCTGCACCTCGCCCTGCTGCACGAGCCGCGCGTCGTAGTAGCCGACCGCCGCCCCGCGGCGCAGCGGCTCCACGCGGATCGTCGCGTCGCCGACGCCCACCGGCGCGCAGATCTCCGCGGAGATCGCGCGCAGCGTGCGCTCGGGCTCCGACTCCGCGTGCTCGACGGCGCGCAGCAGCGCCGCGACGACGAGGCCGCCGTAGGCGCCGCGCCCTTGTTGCCAGCCGTCCGGGATCTGCGCGGCGAAGGTGCCGCCGCCGAGCGCGGTGAGCCGCGTGGCGCGGTCGAGGTCGTTCTCCATGGGGCTCCTGTGGGCGCGCGACGCGGCTCAGTCGAAGCGCAGCGTGCCCGGGCTCACCGCGACGGTGAGCGCGCGCGAGGGACGGTCGTCCGTGACGGCCGCGACCGTGAAGTAGAGCAGCGTCGTCTGCGCATCGACGAAGTCCGGCGCCGGGAAGCCTTCGGCCAACCCCATCCCGAAGGATGGCAACGTCGCGCGCTCGAAGGTGCGCCCGTCGCGGGAGGCGGCGATGCCGAGCGTCTGCGAGCCGTCGGCGCGGCGCGACTCGAAGAAGAGCACCACGCGGGGCGGATCGAGCGTCGGGATCTGGAGGCCCGCGCCGGGGCTGCCGACCGCGACCTGCGGCACGCCCGCGTCGCCCGGCGGGAAGCCGAGATCGACGGCCTCGGGCGCGGTGAAGGCGAGTCCGTCCGCGGACGTGGCGACGACGATCGTGCCTGCGTCCTCGGCGTAGAGCAGGAAGCCGGGCGCGCCGTCGGGGCGCGCGGTGACGGTCGGGCGCCGCAGCCCGGCGAGGATCGGGCCCGCGCCGACGCGCGTGAAGGGCCCGGCGACGCTGGCCGCCTCGGCGACGCCGAGCCCGCCCGCGGCCGCGTAATAGAGCCGCACGCGCCCGTCCGCGAGCGCGACCGCCCACGGATCGAACACGGCGTCGCCCTCCCACGCCTCGCGCGCCTCGAGCACCGGCTCGCCGCCGCTGAAGGCGGGGCCATCACCGGGGTTGCTGCGCAGGATGCGGCGCGGCGCGAAGCCCGCGAGCGGATCGGCGACGCCGCCATCCACGTCGGCGCCCGCATCGACGGCCATGCCCGCGTCGAGATCGACGCCGCCATCCACGTCGGCGCCCGCATCGGCGGCCATGCCCGCGTCGAGATCGACGCCGCCATCGACGTCGGCGCCCGCATCGACGGCCATGCCCGCGTCGGGAAGCGGCGGCAGCGGAGCGGGCGGCAGGTCGGCCGCCGTGTAGAACAGCGCGGGCTGCGGGCCCGCGCCGCGGAGCACCATCCCGCTCTCGACGAGGGCCATGCGGCGCAGCGCGAGGCGGCCGGAGACCTCGTCGGTGTCGAGGCGCCGATACGGCCCGAGCCCCGCGCCGGGCAGCCCCGACATGCCGCCGCGGCTCTCCTCGCCGCCCGTGCCGCACGCGGACGGCGCGAGCGCGAGCGCGGCCGTCAGTGCCACGCGGGCGAGCGTCGCCGGTCGCGAGAACATGCCGAAAACGAGGGGTCGCGGAGGTGTAACGCGGCGCGTCATTCGAAGGTCACTCCCGTCGTCGCGCCGGCCGCCCAGATCGCGCCCTCCGCGACGTAGCTGCCTGTGGGATCGAGGAGCGAGGCCTTCGTCATGGTGCGCGGGACCATGTAGCTGCCCTGGAAATAGGCGTCGAAGAGCAGCGTGCCGGGCAGCCCCGCGCCGAGGTCGTGCAGCGCGACGCCGAAGCCCGTCGAGAACGCGTGCCGGTCGGTGTCGACGAAGTTGCTGAGCCCGCTCTGCACGGGCACCGGCGAGAGTTCGTAGAAGTAGCCGCCGCGCACGCGCACGTCGACGTAGCGCGTCTCGGCCGCGAGCCACTCGACGCCGAGCCGCGGGACGATGCGGTCGGTGAAGTTCGCGGGCACGGGCCGGGAGCCGCTGATCGGCCCGGGCTGCGTCACGAACATCGAGAAGGCCGGCGGCACGGTCAGGTCGAGCACGACGTCCGTCTTGCCGACGGGCGCGCGGTACGCGGACCAGTCGACCCAGGTGAGATCGAGGCCGATGCGCAGCGAGGGCAGCGGGTGCCACGCGGCGCCGAGCGTGAGCTGCTGCGGGAGGAAGGCGTTGATGCTCGCCGTGAGGATCTGGAAGTAGACGGGGATGGCGTCGGCGCCGAGCGTGATGTCGGCCGTCACGTTCGCGTCGAGCGCGAGGCCGAGCTGGAACTCGCCGCGGTAGCTCAGGCCGAAACTGAGCGAGTCGCTCGCCTTCACCTGCACGCCCGCCTGCGGGTAGCGGACGCTCAGCAGATCGGTGCGCAGCGCGTGCTCGAGGCGCGAGCGCGTCGCGGCGCCGATCGCGGGGATCTCGCCCGTCACCTCGAGGCGCGTCTCGCTCGTGGACATGAACGAGATGCCGCCGCCGAAGGAGAGCCAATCGAGCGGCTTCCACGCGAGGTTCACGCCGAGGAAGAGCCGGTGCGGGCGGTTGTCGTAGAGCTCCCAGCGCGCCTGCGTGAGCGGCAGCGAGCGGGTGCGCGAGATGCGCTCGTCGGGGAGCTGCAGCGCGAGGCCGAACGCGAACGTCGTGCCCGCGATGCGGCCCGGCACGACGAGCCCGCCGACGACGGCGCGGATGTCGTCGAGCTCGTTGTCGCGCCCTGCCATGCGCAGCTCGGGGTGCGCGCGGTAGTAGCCGACCTCGAGGCGCAGATCACCCGTCTCGGCGAGGCCCGCGGGGTTGTAGTAGCTCGCGGAGAAATCCGAGACGTCGGCCGTGACGGCGCCGCCCATCGCGGCGCTGCGTGCGCCGAGGCCGAAGGTGTCGGGCGGATTCGCGCGCGCGGTCGGGATGGGCGCGAGGGCTGCGAGCGCGAGCGCGGCGCCGAGCGTCCCGAGACCGAAGACGATGCGCGCCGTCGTGCTGCGCGTGGCCGTGCGACCCGATGTGCGCGTCACCATGCGACCCCCACCGACCCGCCGCCGACGACGACGAAGCCGCTCGATTCCATGTTCGTCGTCCGCCCCTCGGCCGGCGCATCGTGCGTGCGCGACGCCAGCAGGCTCGTGCTCAGGTAGGCGTCGACGAGCAGCCGCGCGCCGTCGTCGCCGAGCGTCAGATCGAGGCCGGCGCCGCCCGTGACGAGATGCCTGTCGTTGTCGAGGTAGCGCGCCTCGGCGCGGGCCGGGGGCGCGGGGGTCGGCACGTAGGCGTAGCCCGCGCGCAGGTGGATCGCGGTGCGCCCGGTGCGGAGCGTGTACTCCGCGGCGACGCGCGGCGTGAGCGTGTTCGCGAAGTTCATCGCGGGCGGCGCCGGCGAGCCGCGGCTCGTCGAGATGAGCGGCCCCGGGTAGTCGCTCCACAGCGCGTAGGACGCGCCGGCGACGACGCGCAGCGCGGGCGTCGCGCGCCACGACGCCTCGAGCACGAAGGTCTGCGGGTCGTACTGCGCGATCCCGCCGATGTTCAGCACGGGCACCGTCAGCGGCAGGTCCCGCGTCGTGATGCGGAAGACGAACTCCGAACGGATCTCGCCATGCCACGCCGCGCCGAAGGAGAACTCGCCGACGTCGTAGCTGGCACCGACGATCGGCGCGAACGTCGCGATCACCTGTGTCTCGACGACGGAGCCGAACTTCCCCGTCGCGTCGATGCCCGCGAGGATCGAGCCCGCGAACGAGCCGAGCGCGGTGACGCCGGCGCCGACGCGCAGTCCGTCGACCACGCCGTGCAGGTCGAGGCCGAGCCCGAACTGGATCGCGAGCGACTGCGCGCGGTCGAGCACGATGGCGCGCGGCACGTCGGCGTAGCCGATGTCGCCGACGAGCACGATGTCGAGCGGCGTGTAGAAGCCGAGCCCGAGCGTGAGGCGGTCCTCCATCACGCCGCCGAAAGGCAGCGGGATGGTGCCGCCGATGACGTTGGCCTTCACCGGCGCGAGCGGGAGCCGCTCTCCGTCGAGCTCGTAGCGGTAGGCGCCGCCCTGGAGGCCGAACGTCAGCCCGCGCTGCCGGGCCCGCGCGAGGCCCGCCGGGTTCACGAAGGTCGACTCGTAGTCGTCGGCGAAGGACACGCCGGTGCCCGCCATCGCGGGGCTGCGCGAGCCGAAGCCGAAGAGGTCCGGCGGGCTCGCGGCCGCCCGCTGCGGGCCGCCGAGGAGGGCCGCGCAGAGGGCTATGCCGCAGAGGGCCGCGATGCCCCGGCGGGGCGGCGCCGCGGGCCGCGCGTGGGCCGTGGGGGTGACGCGCGAACGGCCGCGCCCTGCGTCCCGGTGTGTGCGCTCTCGGACGATGGCGTTCATTCGCGCTGGAGATTCAATCACGTCGCGCGTGCCCGTTGGTGCTCAAAAGATCGCGCGGCGTGCGGGGCTGCGGGGACGGCGCTGGGCAAGTCGCCGCGCGTCTGGGACCATGGGCCGATGCAGGCGTCTCGGCGTGTTGGGTCGGAGGGCGTCGCGCGTCACGCGCGGCCGCGGCAGCGCGGTGTCCGTGCCCTCGTGGCGGCCCTCGTCGCGGCGGGCCTCGCGCCGTGCGCGGCGTGCACCGCGTCCGCGCAGCCCGCCGAGCCCGGCGTGATCCGCGGCGTCGCGCGCGTCATCGACGGCGACACGCTCGACGTCGGCGGCGCGCGGATCCGCCTCCGGGCCGTCGACGCGCCCGAGCGCTCGCAGGCGTGCACCGACGCCCGCGGCCAGCCGCACCTCGCGGGCGAAGCCGCGCGCCTCGCGCTCGACGCGAAGATCGCCGGGCAGGAACTGCGCTGCACGGTGGGCGGCAACGACGTGCACGGTCGCACCGTCGCGTCGTGCGCGATGGGCCGCGAAGACCTCGGCGCGTGGCTCGTGCGCTCCGGCCTCGCCTTCGCGTACCGCAGCTACGGACTCGACCACGTCGCCGCCGAAGACGACGCGCGCCGCGCACGCCGCGGGCTCTGGGCCAGGCCAGTGCCAGCCGCCGTGGGAGTGGCGCCGCGCCCGCCGCGCGGGCGAGACGCGCGCCGACGGGCCGCCCCGCGCGAGCACGCCGCCGCGCCCCGACTGCCTCATCAAGGGCAACGTCAGCGCGCGCGGAGAGCGCATCTACCACCTGCCCGGCACGCGCCCGTATGCGGCGACGCGGGTGGACGAGGCGCACGGCGAGCGCTGGTTCTGCACGGAAGCCGAAGCGCGCCGCGCCGGCTTCCGACCGCCACGCGGTCGCTGACCCATCGCGCAAAGCCTTGTTTTGCAAGTCTTTGCGCGTGGTGCCCAGCCACTGCGTCGCGTCTACTCCGCGGCCGCCGCGCGCCGCCGCGCCTCGCCGGCGAGCGACGCCCGCGCCGCGCTCGCGGCCCGTGCGCGCAGGCGCACCTCGCGCGCCGCGATCTTCTGCGCGAAGGCGACGCCCCGCGCGATCGACTCGCCGCCCGCATCGGCCGGCGTCGCCGCGGGCGTGGCTGCGACCTGCGTCGCCGGCGCCGCCGCGTGGAGCAGCTCGTCCCAGGTCGGCGGCTTGCGGCCGTGGCGGTTGACCTTCGCGGGCTGCCGCACGAGGCCGAGCGCAGCGGCGGCGAGGTGGATGCCCGTCCAGTTCACGAGCGCGAGGCGGCGCCGGTAGCCCGCGCGCGCGCGCTCGGCGCGCGTCGCCTCGAGGTGCCGCCGCGACGCCGCGAACGCGTCGTAGAAGCGATCGATGCAGCGCGACGGATCCGAGCGATCCCGCGCGATCTCGGCGGCGCGGCGCCCCATCGCGCGGCGCTTGTCGGCGTTCTGCAGCAGGCCGACGACGTCGCGTCCGAACTGCGCGTCGGCGCGCAGCGGGTCGTCGCCCTGCGGCACGAGCCAGCCGTTCTCGCCGTCGACGACCTGCTGGTCGACGCCCATGCCGTCCGAGAGCGCGACCGCGGGCAGCCCGCACCAGAGCGCCTCGCTCACGACCTGCCCGTACGTCTCGGAGAGCGACGTGTAGACGAACACGTCGCCGTGCGCGTACCAGGCGGGCACGTCGCGGAGCGCGATCTCGCCGGGGAAGTGGCAGCGCGCCGCGATGCCGAGCGTCTCGGCCTCGGCGCGGAAGTGATCGTGATCGGGCCCGTCGCCGACGAGCGTGAGCGTCGCTTCGGGCACCGTGCGCGCGACGTGCCGCGCGAAGATCTCGAGGAGCCGCGAGACACGTTCTTCTCGCGGGTGTGCCGACATACGACGATGAGACGACCGCCGCGCGCGAAGTGCGCCGGATACGGGTCCTCGGGCTGCGCGACGTCGAAGATCTTCGGCTCGATCGGCCGCGGGATCACGTGGATCGGCACCGTGACGCCGCGCTGCTCCCAATAGCGCTTGAGCCCGCCCGCGAGGACGATGAGGCCGTCCGAGTGGTTGTAGACGGACGCGCTCTGGCGCTCGAGCATCGGGATCAGGCCGTCCGAGAAGACCTTGTTCGCGACCGGATTCTTCATCAGCGCGTCCGGAAGGACGACGTTGTAGACGCTCGGCAGGTGCACCGTGTGCACGGGCAGGAAGGGCACGTCGTGCGTGTGCCGCAGCCACACGCCCGCCTGGAGCAGGTGCGTGTTCGACTGGCCGAGCGCGACGTCGAAGCGCGCGGCCGCGAGCGCCTCGAAGGATGCGCTCGACGGCAGCGTGAGGCGCACGCCCGGGTGGTTCTTGAATGGGACGCTCGGCAGCTCGACGTAGCGACGCGGCATCTCGTGCGCCTCGGCGACCGGGTCGTGCGGGCCGACGATCGTCACCTCGTGGCCGCGCTGCGTGAACTCCCGGTAGAAGAACTGCGACGCGAAGGACGAGCCGTTCGCGTAGGGGATGCGGACGTAGTCGTTGAGGATGCCGATGCGCTTCGGGAAGGCGCGCGCGGGCCCGGGGAGGGCGTTGCCGGGCGGGGCGGAGGGGAGGTCGTCGGGGCGCATGGACGGCATGTCGGGGGCCTCGGGAGCACAGGGAGTGCCAGCGGCGGGGGAGGGCCGCGCGGTGCGAGGGAGGGGCGCGCTATCAGGACGCAGAAGTGACTGATTTTGTTGAAGAAAAAGGTCTTCGTGCGCGCGCTCTCGACGCAGCGCGGCGTGGGCGCAGGTCCACGCGTCGCGCCCGCCGGGGCCGCGGCACGGCGAACTGTGGCAGTCCGGATACGGTGAGAGGCCGGGGGGTGTGCGCAGGATTCACACCTGCGCCCACTTCCCGCGAACCTACGCCACGCGTCCGCGGGGGCGAAGATTCCGGCGCGCGCGTGCTACCCCTGCGCGCGTGTCGAGCACGCCGAGCGAGCCCGGGGTCGCGGTCATCGTGCAGGCCCGGATGGGCTCGTCGCGGCTCCCGGGGAAGGTGCTGCGCGTCGCGGGCCGTGCGGGCACGAGCGTCCTCGCGCACGTGCTGCGGCGTGTGCGGCGTGCGCCTTCGGTGCGTGAGGTGCTCGTCGCGACGACGGTCGAGCCCTCCGACGACGCGCTCGCCGACGAGGCCGCGCGGCTCGGTGCGCGCGTGCACCGCGGGCCCGTCGACGACGTGCTCGCGCGCTTCGCGGGCGCGCTCGCGCAGCTCGAGAGCGACGTGCTCGTGCGCGTCACCGCCGATTGCCCGCTGCTCGATCCGGGCGAGCTCGAGCGCGTCGTCGCCGTGTTCCGCGACGCCGCCGCCGCGGGCGCGCCGCTCGACTACGTGACGAACCAGGCGGGCCTCGTGCGGCGCATCCCGCGCGGCCTCGACGTCGAGGTCTTCTCGCGGGCGGCGCTCGTGCGCGCGCAGGCGGAGGCGACCGAGCCCGGCGATCGCGAGCACGTCACGCCGTGGCTCTATCGCGTACCGGGGCGGCTGCGCACGCGCGTCACGGATCCCGAGGGCCCTGCGCGCGATCACCTGCGCCTGACCGTGGACACCCCGGACGATCTCGAGGTCGTCGACGCGGTGTTCCGCGCGCTCGGGGACGACGCGACGACCGACGCCGTCGCGGATTTTCTCGACGCGCACCCCGAGATCGCCGCGAAAAACGCGGGCGTCGTGCAGAAGGGCATCGACGATGAGCACGCCCGGCGCGCCGGCCGTGTGCGCGGGACGCTGCTCGTCGGCTGGGCGCACGCGACGCCGCAGCTCGGGGCGGGGCACGTGGCGCGGGTCGGCGCGATCCTCGCGGCGTGGACGGAGCTCGGCGGCCGCGCGCGGCTCGTCGGCAGCGGTGTGACGGGCGCCGCCGCCGAGCGACTCGCGGCGGCAAACATCGCGTTCGTCGCGGCGGAGCCCGGCGCGCTCGACGTGCTCGAGGAGACGGCGCGCACGGCGGGCGCCGCGGCCCTCGTCGTCGACGATTACGCGCTCGGCCCGGTCGATCACGCGCGGCTCCGCGCGCTCGCGCCGCTCCTCGCGCTCGACGACGAGGCCGCGCAGGCGCAGCGCGCGGACCTGGTGCTCAACCAGAACGTGGGCTTCGACGCGTCGCGCTATACGGACGTCGCGCCCGGCACGCGGCTGCTCGTCGGCGCGCCCTTCGTCGTTTTGCGCGCGGAGCTGCGCGCGGCGCTGCCCGAGGGGCCGCGTCCGTCGCTGCTGCTGTCGTTCGGCGGCAGCGATCCCGCGGGGCTCACGCTGCCCGTCGCGGAGGCGCTCCTCGCCGCGCTCGCCGGGCGCGGTGCGAACGCCGAGTCGCCCGAGGTGGACGTGCTGTGTGGCGCGGGCGTGCCGCGCGCTGCGGTCGCTGCGCTGCATGCGCTCGCCGCGGGCGGCGCGCCGCTGCGCGTGCACGAGGATGTGCGCGATGTGGTGCCGCTCTTCCTGCGTGCGCGCCTCGCGCTCGTCGCCGCGGGGAGCACGGTGTGGGAGCTCGCGCGCTCGGGCGTGCCGAGCGTGTGCGTGTCCGTCGCGCCGAACCAGCGCGTCGTGTGCGCGGGGCTCGCGTCGTCGGGCGCGGGCGTCGATGCAGGCGATGCCGCGGACACCACGCCCGCCGCGCTCGTCGCGCAGGCGCTCGCGCTCTGGGACGACGCGCCGCGCCTCGCCGCCATGGCGAGGACCGCGCGCGGGCTCGTCGACGGGCGTGGCGTGCTACGCGTGATCGACGCGCTCGCCGACGCGATCGCGCGGCGCGCGCAGGGGCAGAAGCACGCAGCGGAGGACGGCGGATGAACCAGCGATTCGAGATCTTCGGCAAGCCCGTCGGCGCGGGGGCGCCCTGCTTCCTCATCGCGGAGGCCGGCTCCAACCACAACGGCAGCCTCGAGCAGGCGCACGCGCTCATCGATGCGGCGGCCGAGGCCGGCGCCTGCGCGGTGAAGTTCCAGACCTTCAGCGCCAAGCGCCTCTACCCGCGCTCCGCGGGCACGAGCGACTACCTCGGCGACGCGCGCTCGATCTACGACATCATCGCGTCCCTCGAGACGCCCAGCGAGTGGTGGCCGGGGCTCTCCGAGCGCGCGCACCGGCTCGGCCTCGCGTTTCTCTCGAGCCCCTTCCACGAGGAGGCCGTCGCGCTCCTCGATCCCTACGTCGACGCCTTCAAGATCGCCTCCTACGAGATGACGCACGTCCCGCTGCTGCGCGAGGTCGCGCGCACCGGCAAGCCCGTGATCATGTCGACGGGCGCCTCGACGCTCGCTGAGGTCGAGCGCGCCGTCGCCGCCGTGCGCGACGCGGGCTGCCGCTCGCTCGTCGTCCTGCAGTGCACGGCCTCGTACCCTTCGCCGCTCGCGTCCATCAACGTGCGCGCGCTCGTGACCATCCGCGACGCGCTCGGCGTGCCGACGGGGCTCTCCGACCACTCGAGCGAGCCCGCGATCGCGCCGATGGCCGCGGCCGCGCTCGGCGCCTCCGTCATCGAGAAGCACTACACGCTCAGCCGTCGCCTGCCGGGCCCCGATCACGCCTTCGCGATCGAGCCCGCCGGGCTCGCCGAGCTCGTGCGCGGCGTGCGCGCGATCGAGCAGTCCCTCGGCACCGGCGAGAAGATCGTGCAACCCGTCGAGGACGAGCTGCGCCAGTTCGCGCGGCGCGCGCTCTTCACGACGCGCCCCGTGAAGAAGGGCGAGCCGCTCACGCGCGAGAACCTCGACGTGCTCCGGCGCGGCAAGCGCGGCGATGGCCTGCCCCCCGAGCGCCTCGACGACGTGCTCGGCAAACCCGCGGCGCGTGATCTCGAGGCCGAGGCGCTGCTCGCGGTCGAAGACGTCGAAGGCCTCGCGTGAGCGTGTCGGTCGTGCTCCGACCCGCGCATCTCGACGACGCCGAGCGCTTGTTCGCGTGGGCCAACGACCCCGTCGCGCGCGCCGTCTCCTTCCGAAACGCGCCGATCGCGTGGGAGACGCACATCGCCTGGCTCACCGACCGCGCTGGCCGATCCGCGCCGCCGCCTCTACGTCGCCCAGCAGGGCGGCTCGGCCGTCGGCACCGCGCGGCTCGATCGCGACGCGGAGGATGCGCGCGTCGCCGTCGTCAGCCTGAACATCGCCCCCGAAGCGCGCGGTCGCGGCGTCGGTCGCGCGCTGCTCGAGGCGCTCGCAGACGAGGCGCGCGCACACGGCTTCACGCAGCTGCGCGCGTTCGTGAAGGCGACCAACGTCGCGAGCGCGAGGGCCTTCGTCGCGACGGGCTACGCGCGCGTCGCGGAGGCCACGATCGAGGGCGCCCCCGCGCTGCATTTCGAGCGCGCGCTCTGAATCAGGCGTCGAAGGGATGCGCTTTGACGCGCTGCGTCAAGAGGCGCGTCTCCCGACGAAACAAGGGTTTCGCGCTCTTCGCGCTGGCCGCGTGCGACTCAGCCGATCGCGAAGCCGAGCTGCTCGAGCAGCGCGCGCGTCTCGTCGACGCTGAGGGCGTAGGCGCCGCCGCTCGAGAAGGAGAAGCCCGGCGTGACGGGCGCCCCGTGCGTGCGCACCGGTCCGCCCCAGGAGGGGAAGCTCGGCTTGATCACGTAGTACTGGTCGTACTCGACGACGGAGCGCGACTCGTCCGGCGTGATGAGCGTCTCGTGCAGCTTCTCGCCGGGGCGGATGCCGATGATCTCGCGCGGCTTGCCCGGCGCGAGCGCCTCGGCGAGCACCTCGACCGTGCACGCCGGAATGCGCGGGATGAAGGTCTCGCCGCCGAGCCCCTCCTTCAGCGCGAGGAGCACGAGGTCGACCGCGCGGTCCATCCCGATCCAGAAGCGCGTCATCGACGCGTCGGTGATCGTCAGCTTCCCCGTCTTGCGCTGCTCGAGGAAGAGCGGGACCACGCTGCCGTTGCTGCCGACGACGTTGCCGTAGCGCACGAGATCGAAGCGCGTCTTGCGCCCGCCCGCGTACGAGTTCGCCGCGACGAAGAGCTTCTCCATGCAGAGCTTGGTCGCGCCGTAGAGGTTCACGGGCGACGCGGCCTTGTCCGTCGAGAGCGCGATCACGCGCGACACGCGCCGCTCGAGCGCGGCGTCGATGACGTTCGCCGCGCCGTCGACGTTCGTGCGGATCGCCTCGATCGGGTTGTACTCGGCGACGTGCACGTGCTTCATCGCCGCCGCGTGCACGACGATGTCGACGCCGTCGAAGGCGCGCATCAGGCGCTCGCGGTCGCGCACATCGCCCACGAAGTAGCGCACGCGCGGGTCGCGCAGCTTCTGCTCCATCACGACGTGCTTCTGCTCGTCGCGCGAGAAGACGATGACCTTCGCGGGCTTGTGCGCCGAGAGCAGCCGCCGTACGAACGCCTGCCCGAACGAGCCCGTCCCGCCGGTGACGAGGATGACCTTGCCGTCGAGGTCGGGCGGGGCGTCGAAGAGCGGCTTGAGTTCGTGAGCGTCATGGCGCGCCGCGGTTCTGCCACGGGCCGCGCGGGCGGGCCAGCGTGCGGGGAGGGCGCGTCCGGGCTGCGCGGGGCGCCCGGCGGCGTCAGCCGAGCGGCGCGAGCGTCACCGCGCAGGCGACCGACATCGGCACGAGCGCGCGGCGCAGCTCCGCGAAGGCGTAGAAGCGGCGCCCGAGCAGGTACGAGGAGAGCGCGAACATCGCATAGCCCCCGACGCTCACGAGCGCGGCCGCGCGGGCGCCGAAGCGCGGCACGAGCGCGAGCTGCAGGGCGACGGTGATGGCCGACGGGACCGCGAAGGTGAGCGCGGCGAGGCCCGTGCGCTTGGCCTGCCCGAGGCCCGCGGCGAGCATGTTCCCCGCGAGGAAGAAGAAGTTGCCGAGCGCGAGCCACGGCACGTACGCGAGGCCGCCTGCGTACGCCTCGGCCCCGAGCAGCTCGTAGCCGAAGCGCGCGACGAGGCGCAGCACGACCAACGCGCCGACGTGCATCCATAAGAAAGCACGCATCTTTCGGGCGATGCGTGCGTCGCGGTCGGGGCGCGCGTCGCGCATCTCCGCGTAGTAGAAGCGCGGCCAGTCGGTGAGCGCGGACTGCGTCACGAGCGAGACGACGCCGACGATCCCGAGCGCGAACACGAAGTCCGCGACCTCGGCCGGCGTGCTGCGGTGGCGCAGCGCCCACACGGCGAACGACGTGAGCACCCAGCCGAGGAAGAATGTCCCCGAGATGGGCGCGGAGAAGCGCACGAGCGCACGCACGGCGGCGCCGTCGAGGCGTGGCACCGTGCGGGTGAGCAGCCGGCGTCGCACGTAGAACGAGGCGCTCACGACGACCGCGACCCACGCGCACCCCGCGGCGGCGACCGTCGCGTTCACGAGCGCGCCGCGCTCCGGCGCCGGGAGACCAGAGAGCGTGCGCTCGAGCACGGCCGCGACCGCGAGGAATCCGAGGCTGTTCGCGAGGCGGCCGAGCAGGTAGAGGGCGTAGTCGTTGCGGGCGCGCGCGAGGTACTCGAAGAAGCCGGCGAGCATGAGCCCCGGGCCCATCGTCCCGAGGTAGAGCGCGGCGCTCGCCGTCGAGATCCCGACGAGCCACGCGGCCCCCGCCCCGAGCGCGACGAGCGCCGCCCCGCCCGCGACGAGGAGCAGCACCGTGGTCGCGAGCGACGCGTGCGCGCGGTGGTCGTCGCGCGGGTGATCGAAGTACGTGCGCATCATCGCGGCCGGCAGCGAGAGGCTCGCGACGGGCACGATCATCCGCGCGACGGTGCCGAGATAGCCCCACTCGCCGTACTCCTCGCGCGTCATGAGCGCGACGAGCACGCGGATCGTGTAGACGCTCGCGAGCGCCGGCACGATCTGCGCGAGCAGGTAGACCCAGAAGGACGAGCGATCGCCGCGCAGCTTGTCGCGCAGGGCGCGGAGCGCCGGGAAGCGCGGCGCTGCGGCGCTCACTTCAGCCAGCCCAGCAGCGGCTCCGTGGAGCCACGCCGGACGGCCTCGCGGACCGCCTCCGGGCCGGGCTGCGGCGGGACGTGGCGCTTGGAACGAACGAGCCTCTCGGCCACCGGCGTGCGCTCGAGCGCCGCGCGCACACGGCCCCGCAGCGGCGGCTCGAAACCCGTGGGGGCGGCGTGCGCGTCGTACTGCGCGGCGAGCTCGGTCACGACGTCCGCGAGCCGCTCGGCGTTGCGTCCGTCGCGGTGCGCGTACCACCGCTCGAAGAGCGCCCAGTCGTAGCGGAGCGTGATGTCCGGCGCGCGCCGCGCGAGGTCGATGACCTCGTCGACGGTGCGATACGTGGGCAAAATGCGGTTCACGTCGTAGTCGAAGCGCTCGCCGAAGGGCTCCGGCTCGAAGCCGATCACGGGCGTGCCCGCGACCATGCACTCCATCGCGGAGGTGCTGTTCCACACGATCGTGAGCGCGCTCTGCCGGATCCAGTTCGCGATGTCGTACTGCGCGATCACGTGCAGGTTCTCGAAGCGCTTGGCGTCACCCGCGTAGAGCGACGCGGCCTCGTAGCCCGCGGGGTGCACGCGCAGGATCAGCTCCGCGCCGGGCACCGCGGCGGCGAGCGTGCGCACCATCGCGGTGAAAGCGTCGCGCGCGTCCCGCACGCCGTCGATGAAGGGCTGCGTGAGCGCGTAGCCGCGCGCGATGAGCGAGGACCGCAGATCGTCGCGGATGTACGCGAGGTTGAAGTTGTAGGGCACGAGGATCCACGGCTTGCCCGCGTCGAGGCCGTACGTCGCGGCCATCGTCTCGCGCGACAGCAACAGCTCCGGGTGCGCGTACACGTCGAAGCGCGGGTGCCCGGTGATGCGGATGCGCTCGGGCGCGACGCCGTGCGCGACGAGCAGCTCGACGAAGCGAGGGCCCCACGCGCAGTGCGTCATGTGCGCGTGCGCGAGCGCGCCATCGGGCAGCAGGTAGCGCCGCGCACACGCGAAGTGCATCTGCTCGTAGAGCATGTTGAGCAGCACCTTCCCCGCGACGCCCGTGCGGAAGAGGTAGCGATCGACGTCGCTCGGGTCGTAGTAGAAGGGCAGGAGCAGCACCTCGCGGCCCGGCTGCCGATCGAGCTTGCGCACGTGCTGGAGCTGCCAGGGAACACCGCGCGCCTCGAGCGCGCGGAGCGTGAGCAGCGAGGGCAGGAGCTCGCGGTGCGTGTGCTCCCACGCGAGGCGGGCGCGGACGGGCGCGGCGTCGCTCATCGGGGATCGGCGAGCTCGCGCACCGCCGCGATCACGCGGTCGACGTCGTCGTCGGTGAGCGCGGGATACATCGGCAACGACAGCGTCTGCGCGTAGTAGCGCTGCGCCCCGGGGAAGTCGCTCACCCGATGGCCGCGCGCCGCGTAATACGGCTGCTGCGGCACGGGGATGTAGTGCACCTGCGTGCCGACGCCGCGCGCGTGGAGCGCCGCGACGAGCTCGGCGCGCGTCTGCCCGATCGCGTCGAAGTCGAAGAGCACGGCGTAGAGGTGATACGCGCTCTCCGCGCCGGGGCTGCCCGCGCCGATGGGCCGCACGTTGCGCGCGCCGGCGAGCCCCGCGTCGTAGCGCGCGGCGATCGCGCGGCGTCTCTCGACGAAGCGGCCGAGCTTGCCGAGCTGGCTCGAACCGAGCGCGGCCTGCACGTCGGTGAGGCGGTAGTTGAAGCCGAGCTCCTGCTGCTCGTAGTACCAGGGGCCGTCCTTCGTGTTCACGAGGTCGGCGGCCTCGCGCACCATCCCGTGCGAGCGGAAGCTGCGCAGCTTCTTCGCGAGCGTCGCGTCGTTCGTCGTGATCGCGCCGCCCTCGGCCGTCGTGATGTGCTTGACGGGGTGGAACGAGAAGATCGCCATGTCCGAGTGCACGCCCGCCCCGATCGGCGCGCCCTCGTAGCGCGCGCCGAGCGCGTGCGCGGCGTCCTCGATGACGACGAGGTCGCGCGTGCGGGCGAGCGCGCGGATCGCCCGCAACTCCACGGGACGACCGGTGAGGTGCACCGGCAGCAGCGCGCGCGTGCGCGGCGTGAGCGCGGCCTCGAAGTGCGCGGGGCGGGAGAGCCCGCAGCGCGGGTCGACGTCGACGAAGCGGGGCTCCGCGCCGCAGTAGCGCACGGCGTTCGCCGTCGCGAGGAAGGTGACGGCAGGCACCAGCGCCTCGTCGCCGTCGCCGAGCCCGGCTGCGAAGCACGCGGCGTGCAGGGCCGCGGTGCCGTTCGCGACGGCGACGGCGTACGTCGCGCCGACCGCCTCGCAGAGCTTCTGTTCGAAGGCGTCGATCGCGGGGCCCGTCGTGAGGAAATCCGAGCGCAGCGCGGCTGCGACCGCCGCGACGTCGTCGTCCTCGATGAGCTGGCGTCCGTAGGGGAGAAACGATGCCACGCGGCCCTCCAGAGGTCGCTACCGTGGCCCGCGCCCTGCGCCGCGTCGAGGGTGTCCGCGCGTCCGCGCCGACGCCGTTGCCGCCCCCGCGCGCGCACGCCATGGTTGCGCCGCGCCGCGATGTCCGAGCCCACGATCAGCGTCGTCATCCCCATTCGCAATCGCGGCGGCGATCGCGTCGGCAACTGCCTGCGCTCGCTGCGCCGGCAGGACGCGCCGCCCGGCAGCTTCGAGGTCATGCTGAGCGATTTCGGCAGCGATCCGCAGCCCCTCGAGGCGCTGCGCGCGCTCGCCGCCGAGGTCGACGCCCGCGTCGTGCACACGCCCACGCGCGCGATCTGGAACCGCTCGCGCGCGCTCAACCTCGGCATCCGCGCGGCGCGCGGCGAATACGTGTTCTGCACCGACGCCGACATGATCTTCGCGGCGAACTTCGTCTCCACGCTCCTCGCGGCGCAGACCGACGCAGGCGGCCGCGCGATGGTGCTCTGCAAGTGCCGTGATCTCCCCGAGGACGTGCCCGAGCAGCGCTGGGAGCTCGCGGATTATCCGCAGCTCCTCGCGCGCGCGGCGTTCCGCCCGCGGCTCGGCACGGGCGCGTGCCAGATGGCGCGCCGCAGCTTCTTCCACGAGGTCCGCGGCTACGACGAGAAGTTCGTCTTCTGGGGCGCCGAGGACGGCGACATGACGCGCCGCTCCCTGCGCTACGGCTTGCAGCCGATCTGGATCGAGGAGCGCACGAGCATGCTGCACCAGTGGCATCCGACGATGCGCACGCAGCGGCCGTTCCTGAAGTTCCTCAACGACGCGCGCTTTCACCTGACGAAGTACCAGCTGCGCAAGAACGACGCGCGCTGGGGCCTGCCCTGAGCGGCCCTGCGGTGGCGTCGATCGTCTACGCCGTGCACGGCCACGGGCGCGGCCACGCGAGCCGTGCGCGCGCGGTCGTCGCGCGGCTCGTCGGGGCGGGGCATCGCGTTGCGCTGTTCGCCGGCGGCGATGGACTCTCGCTGCTCACCGAGCTCGTCGACGCCTCGCGCGACGCCGTCACGCTCACACCGCGCACGCCGATCCTCCCCGGGCCGGACGCCATCCCTACGCTGCTCGGGCGCGCACAGGCCGACTTCCGGCGGCTGCGGAAGGCGCGCCCCGCGCTCGTGATCAGCGACGGCGACCAGGCGCTGCTGCTCGCTGCGCGCATGGCGGGGGTGCGCTCGCTCGCGATCGGACACGACCTCGTCTTCTCCGCGTGCGCGCTGCCCCCCGGCCTGCCCGCCCTGAGCCTCGCCCGTGAGCGCGCGAATTCACTCGTCCCGACGCGCCTCAGCGATGCGCGCATCGCCGTGCACTTCCTCCCGATCGCGCCCGCACGACCGGGTACGCTCGTTGCGCGCCCGCGCCCCCCGGAGCGTGTCGAGACGAGCGGCATCGAGGCGCCTACATGCCCGTATCTATTGGCTTATCTGTCGGACGGGGATCGCGGTGCGACGCTCGATCGTCTCGCTGCGGCCGACGTCGACGTCGTGGTGTTCGGCGAAGGCCTCGCGCCGCGCGGCCGCGTGCGCGTCGAGCCGGTGTCGCGTGCGCGCTTCGCGGCGCACCTCGCGCGCGCTGCGGGCGTCGTCGCGACGGCGGGCAGCAACGTGCTCGCCGAGTGCGTGCTCGCGCGTCGCCCGATGCTGGCGCTGCACACGGGACGCCATCACGAGCAGGCGCTCAACGCCGCGCTCGTCGCGCAGGCGGGCGTCGGTGTCGCGTCGCGCCTCGACGCGCTCGACGCCGAGGTCGTGCGCAGCTTCGCGCGTCGCGCCGGCGAGGGCGGCTTCGCGTGCGTCGACCTCGCGTCCGCGCTGCCGCCCGTGGACGAGGTCGCGCTCGCCTGTGTCGCGCGCCTCCTCGACGCGCGCCGAACGCTCGGAGCCGCAACGATCCTGCGGTGACGCCCGCGCCCCGCGGCTGCCCCGCGCCGCGTGCTACACCCGCCGCGCCATGCGGATTCTCGACGTCGACAACGGCTATTCGCCGACGGGCGGCGGCATCCGTACCTACCACGACCGCAAGCTCGCCTTCTTCGCGTCCCGCGCCGAGCACGATTACGCGCTCGTCATTCCGGGCGCGCGCGACGAGGTCGAGTCGCACGGGCCGCGCGCGCACCTCATCCGCCTGCGCGGCGTGCCCGTCGGCGCGGGCTACCGCGCGATGCTCTCGCCGCGGGCGCTCGCGCGCGCGATCGAGGGCTTCCGCCCCGAGCTCGTCGAGGTCGGCAGCCCGTACCTGCTCCCGCACCTCCTACGGCCCGCGCTCGCGCGCGTCGGCGCGGCGTCGGTGGGCTTCTTCCACACCGACTATCCCGAGCTCTTCGCGCGCCAGCCGCTCGCCTACGTGGGCGCGCGCCTCGCCGCGCGCGCCGAGCGCCTCGCCGAGCGCCACGTGGGCTTCCAGTACCGCGGCTTCACGGCCGCCCTCGGCGCGTCCGAGCACTCGCTCGCGCGGCTCCGCGCGGGCGGCGTCACGGCACACGTTTCTCACACCGCTCGGCGTCGATCTCGCGCGCTTCCACCCCGCCCGCCGCGACGAATCGCTCCGCGCGCAGCTCGGTGTGCCGCCCGGCGTGACGCTCGTGCTCTTCCTCGCGCGGCTCGTCCCCGAGAAGGGCCTGCACCACGTGCTCGCCGCGTATCCCGCGCTCCGTGATCCATCGCGCTTCCGCCTCGCGATCGGTGGTCATGGCCCGCTCGCGGGCCGCGTCGACGCGCTCGTGCGCGCGTTCCCCGAGGTCATCCGCCTGCCGTACGAGCCCGACCCGCTGCGCGTCGCCGCGCTCCTCGCGAGCGCCGACGTCGTGCTCTCGTTGAGCGGCGGCGAGACCTTCGGACTGCTCACCGCGGAGGCCCTCGCGACCGGCACGACGGTCGTCACACGCGATCGCGGCGCAGCCCCGGAGCTCGCGCGCCTCGTCGGCCTCGCGCCCATGCAGGGCGAGTCGATCGACGGTCTCGTGCGCGCGATCCGCGAGGCGCGCCCCGCGGACGCCGCCGAGCGCGCCCGCCGCCACGCGGTCATCGCCGCGCGCCACGGTTGGGACCCGGTGTTCGAGCGCTTCCTCGCGGTGTACGCCGAGGTCCTCGCGCTGCACCGGGGCGAGCGTTCTTGAGCGCGCCCGTCGCGTCGCTCCCTGCGCGCCCCGCGGCAGGCGCGCCGACGCTCGCCCGCGCGCGCATCGCGCTCGTGCTGCTCACGGTCCTCTGGGGCTCGACCTTCGTCGTCATCGAGGCCGGCCTCGGCGGGGCGAGCCCCTTCGCGCTCATCGCCGTGCGCTTCGCGATCGCGGCCGCGGCCCTCGTCGCCTTCCGCCCGCGCGCGCTCGTGCCCGCGCTCCGCGCCACCGTCCCCGCGCTGCCGCTCACGCTCACGATGCTGCTCAGCTTCGGCCTGCAGACGGCAGGCCTGCAGACGACGACGCCCGCGCGCTCGGCCTTCCTCACGTCGTTGATGGTCGTCTTCGTGCCCGGTTTCGAGGTGCTCTACACGCGCCGCGCCCCGTCCCCACGCGTGCTCGGCGCGGTGCTGCTCGCCTCGCTCGGCGTGTTCGCGCTCTTTCACCCCGTCGGCCTCGAGTGGCGGCTCGGCGACACGCTCACGCTGCTCTCGGCCGTCACCTTCGGCTACTACGTCTCCGCCGTCGCGCGCGCCGCGCCGCGCTTCGACGCCGTCGCGCTCGTGCTCGCGCAGTCGCTCGGCATCGCCGCGCTCGCGGTGCCGTGCGCGCTCGTCTTCGAGACGCCGCGCTTCGCGTTCGCCGCGCCCACGCTGCTCGCCGTCGCCTACCTCGGCGTCGTCTGCACCGCGCTCACCTTCACCGTGATGACGCGCGCGCAGACGGTCGTCGCGCCCGTCGAGGCGAGCGTCCTCTACACGCTCGAGCCCGCGGTCGCCGCGGGCCTCTCGCTGCTCTTCGCGCGTGACGTGTGGCGCTGGCAGCTCGGCGCTGGCGGCGCGCTGCTGCTCGTCGCGGCCCTCGTCGCGGCGACGACCCCCGACCCGGCGAGCGCACCCGACGTCGCGGGCCCAGCGCCGCCGTGAACCGCGCCGAAAAGGCCAAAAAACCTTGGAAAAAGTGCGGTAGGGGCGGTCAGCGCCCGAGCACGCGCTGCAGCGCGGAGGCTGGCTGTACGATGCCCCAGCCCTGCTTGTCCGGGCTCACGTCCTCGATGCGCGCCGCGGTGTCGATCAGCACGCGCTTGATCTCCATGGGCGTCAGCGAGGGGCGCGCCTCGAGCAACTGCGCCACCGCCGACGTCACGATCGGGGCGGCGAAGCTCGTGCCGTCGACGTGCTTGTAGTGCTCGTTGATGACCTTCTGATCGCGTCGCTTCAGCTCGACGAGGCTGCGCAGCGTCGGCCCGGGCGCCTCGCGCAGCGCGTCGAGCTCGGCGTCGACCCCGCCGCTCGCGTGCAGGATCGCGCGCAGCGTGTCGTCGTCCTCGGTGCGCGAGAGGTCCGCGATGAGTTTCGCCTGCTCGGCGGTGGGCGTGCCCGGCAGGATCGGCGCGGCGACCCAGATCGCGGGCGCGATGATCTCGGGCTTCTGCAAGCCGTCGCTCGTGGGCCCGTGCGACGAGTGGTAGAGCCCGCGCCGATCGAGCTGCCCGTGCTTGGCGTCGTCGAGGCCGCCCACCGTGATCACGGCGGGGGAGTTGGCTGGCGGCAGCACGCGGTGCCCGCGCTGATCGCCCGAGTTTCCTGCGGCTGCGACGACGACGAGCCCCTCACGCACGCACTCTTCCGCGATGCGCGAGAGCGGATCCGTGAGGTAGCTGGCTTCCCAGTCGCCGCCGCACGACACGTTGATGATCTGGATGCCGAAGGCCTCGCGGTTCGCGCGGATCCACTCGAAACCCTTTTGGATGTCCTCGTGGCGGATGCGCGCCGAGGTGCCGACCTTCACGAGGACGAGGTCGGCCTGCGAGGCGAGGCCGCGGTACTTGCCGCCCGAGAGCGAGCCATCCCCCGCGCAGACGACCGAGGTCATCATGCCGTGCCACGAGGAGACGTCCGGCTTCGGCACCGCGCGCTTGAGCGTCACGCCCGTCGTGACGTCGTGGTGCGCCTTGATGCGGTGCCGCGTCGCGGTCAGGTCCGGGTGCGCGTAGAAACCCGAGTCGAGAAAGGCGATCGTGACGCCGCGGCCGGTGTAGCGGTCGTCGGCGTCGAGGCGCGTCGCGACCGGGCGCGCGGGGTGCTTGCTGTCGGACGGCATCGGGGTGCGATCCTTGTACAGCGCGCCGCGCCGCGCGTGCACAGAATATCCGTAGCCGGGCGCCCCGCTCGCGCCCCGCGCGGTCGATCCGCTCGCTCAGCGGTGCGTGAGCGTCGCCGGGCAGTAGCCGAGCGTCTCTTCAGGCGAGCCCGTCGTGAGGTCCGACCCGCCCTCGTGGTGGAAGTACCAGCGGTTGAGCGCGGCCGACAGCGTGAACGAGCACATGTCCGAGAGGTCGCCGAAGGTGGCGACGGTCGTGCGCCGCCCGCCCGGCACCTCGACGCGCACCACGTCGTTGCCGTCGACGAGCGTCAGGTAGGACTTGCCGCCGAAGTTCTCCGCGACGCCCCAGAAGGTGTTCGACTCACAGAAACTCCGCGGCGTCAGCGTCAGCGCGCCCAGATCGGTCACCGCGCCGCTCGGCAGCGCGACGCGCCACACACGCGCTCCGTCGTGCAACAGCACCTCGTCCCAGCCTGCGAAGACCCCGAGGTCGCCGGTGAACACGTCGATCGGCCGCGACAACGCGATCTCTTCGCGCGTCGCGAGCGCCGTGTCCGGGTCGAGCTTCACGAGGCGCGTCACCGTCGTCGACGACGACGAAACGAGCGCGCCGCCCGCGTCGGCGAGTGACCACACCTCGCCCGTCGCGATGTTCGAGAAGATGCCCTCGTAGACGATGGCATTGCTTGCCGAAGTCGCAGGCATGCCGAGCGCTCCGTCCCAGCGGCCGAGCCCCGTGTCCCCCGCGAGGAAG
This sequence comes from Polyangiales bacterium, assembly GCA_964202905.1. Classification (GTDB taxonomy): domain Bacteria; phylum Myxococcota_A; class Polyangia; order Polyangiales; family JADJQN01; genus CAIUAC01. Next base: position 718,423 of record CAXNJO010000003.1, on the reverse strand, counting down.
ACGTCGCCGTTGCGCAGCGCGATGCCGCCCCGGTCGTCGCCGATGAGGGTATCGATCCCGTCGATGCCCATGCAGCCCGTCCCGGCGAGCTCCGTCACGGCGAAATCGCTGCCGCTGAGCGCGTACGTCGCGTCGCAGTAGCCGAGGATCTCGCTGCCCGTCGTCACGAGATCCGAGCTGCCCTCGTGGTGGAAGTACCAGCGCCCGCGCATCGTGTCCGCCGCGATCGAGCACATGTCGTCGAGGCCGCCGAGGCTGGGCAGCGGCGAGACCGCGCCGCTCGGGACGTCGACACGCACGAGCTCGTTCGGATCGAGGCCGCCGCTCTGCACGAAGACCACGCTGCGCGTCGCGCCGACGCGCTCGAGCAGGCCCCAGTACGCCCAGTTCTCGCAGGTCGAGGGCCGCGGCAGCGTCACGAGGCCGAGCTCCGTGACGGTGCCCGTCGCGGTGTTGATTATAAAGAAGAGTGAGCCGTCGTGGATGCCGATCTCGCCGCGCCCCGCGAAGAGCCCGACGTCGAGCGAGGCGTCGAGCGCGATGGGCGTCGAGAGCACGACCTCGCCCGTCGCTGGCCCGCCGTCCGCACCCATCGGGAGCAGGCGCGTCAACGTCGGCGTCAGCCCCAAAAAGCGGTCGATCGGCCCGATCGGCCCCGTGTCATCCGCGAGCAAGAAGGCGCCGCCGCTGCCGACGTCGCTCACCATCACGTCGCGCGCGTTGTCGACGAGCGCGGGCGGGTCCGAGGCGATGGGTACCCCCGACGCGAGGTCGAGGTCGTAGATGCCCGTCGCGTCATCGCCGACGACGAACACGCTGCGCCCCGACACGGCGACCCCGCCGTGATCGTCGCCCGTGACCGCGTCGTGATCGACCGTCGTGCAACCGGTCCTGCCCAGCGTGTCGATGCGCAACACGACCTCGATGGGTCCCGCGTCGACCAGGCCCGCGTCCGCCGCGCCGCCATCGCGCGCGCCGCCATCGCGCGCGCCGCCATCGCGCCGCGCCGCCATCGCTTGCACCGCTGTCGACCGGGCCGCCATCCGCTTGTACCGCCGTCCGCCGGGCCGCCATCGCTCGCGCCGCCGTCCGCTGCACTGCCATCGGTCGCGCCGCTATCGGTCGCACCACTGTCGACCGCCGCGTCGAGGCCTGGGAACCCGCTGTCGGGCAGCACCACGCCGCGCTCGCGGCCGCCACAACCGACCGCGCCCGCGAGCGCCAGGAGGATCACACACCCACTCGTCCCGAACCGCTTCATGCCGTACCTCGCCGTTGCTGGAGCTCTGAAACGCCGCGGCCATGCCACGCGATCGTCACGCACGCACGCCGCGCGTCCTGCACCCGCGCCACGTCCGACGCCTGCGCGCCGCGCGTCGTTCTCGCGATCGACGCCCGGATGCAGTACGGTCGCGCGCCCGATGCCTGCTGCACCCCCGCCCGTCCGTGTCTGCCTCATCGACATGAACGCCGGCGTCAAGAACGAGGCGATCCGCTGTCTGCACGCGACGCTCGCGATCTTCGAGCGCCAGCTCCGCTACGCGAACCCCGGCGTCGCGGTCGACCTCACGGCGGTGTCCCCGCGCGACAAGGGCGACGCGATCCCCGAGGGCCACGACGTCTACCTCTCGTCGGGCGGCCCCGGCTCGCCGCTCGACTCGCTGGGCACCCCGTGGGGGGCCGCGTACGGCACCTTCCTCGATTCGCTCTACGAGGCCCACGACCGCCGCCGTGAGGACGCGCCGGGCCTGATGCCCATCTGCTACTCCTTCGAGCTGATCGTCCTGCACTTCGGCGTCGCGCGCCTCGCGCACCGCGCCGAGAAGAAGTTCGGCGTGCAGCCCCAGTACACGACGGCCGCGGGCCAGGCGCACCCGCTCCTCGCGATGTTCAAGGACCGCATCTTCGCCTTCGAACACCGCAACTGGGACGCGCTCGAGCCCGACGCCGCGAAGCTCGCCGCCCTCTCCGGCGCCGTCCTCGCGGCCGAGAGCCGCCCCGGCGCGAACGACAAGGGCGAGAGCATCACCTCCCTCCACATCGGCCCCGGCATCGAGACCACGCTCTTCCACCCCGAGGCCGACCGCGCCGGCATCCGCGTGTGGATCGACAAGCCCGAGTCGGAGGCGGCCTTCAAAGAGACGTACGGCCACCTCACGCACGAGCGCATGATGCGCACCATCGAGCACCCCGAGCGCATCGACCGCGCGCACAAGGAGGTCATCCCCGGCTTCCTGCGTCGCCACGTCAACCGCCTCGCCCCCGTCCGTGGCTGGAACGCGATCCCCGAGCCCCTCGCCCGCGCCACGCGGCCGCCGGGGACGGGGACGCCGCGGTGCTAAAGCTTTTTCCCTCCCACCCCCGGCCCCTCCCTCCCTTCGGGAGGGGAGGGGAGTTTTCGGAGGGGGCGCGACAGGCGATGGCGCTTCGGCGAGGGCGTCAGGTCATCGGCGGCTTCAGCCGGTGTGCTGCGTGGCGTTGGTGGGTGATGGGCGCGGTGGGTTGGGGGAATGGCGAGGCGGGCAGGTCAGCGACGGCTTCAGCCGGTGAGCTGCGTGGCGTTGGTGGGTGATGGGCGCGGTGGGTGGGGGGATGGCGAGGCGGGCAGGTCAGCGACGGCTTCAGCCGGTGAGATGCGTGACGTTGGTTGGTCGGTAATGGGCGCGGTGGGTGGGGGGATGGCCAGGCGGGCGTTGCGAGTTGGTCCAGATTCCGTCAGGAACTGGTCCATGAAGCGAGCCGTGGAACCCCGGAGCATCGTCGAGGCGAAGGCGCACCTTTCCGAGATGGTCGCGGCTGCGCGGGAGACCGGTGAGGCACAGCCCATCGCAAACCGGGGCCGTGTGGTGGCTGTCATCGTCGACAGCGAGCGATTCGAGCGGATGTGTCAGGCAGAGGGTCGTCCCCCGGAGGCTTGGCGGAATTTTCTCGCAGCGTCGGCCCGCCTTCGGGAGGAAGGAGGCGCTTCGCTGCCCCTGCCCAAGCGCCGCGGACGCCCGGCCCCGAGGCTTGGCGGGCGATGACCTTCCTGGTCGATACGAACGTCGTTTCCGAGCTGACGAAGCGTCGCCCGAACCCCGGCGCGCTCGCATGGCACGAGGCTCAAACGGGCCTGACCCTGAGCGCGATCACGGTGGACGAACTCAGCTTCGTCGTGATGCGCGCCCCACCGACTTCGCGTGCGCGCCTCGTTGCGTGGCTCGAAGCGCTGCTCGCTTCTCGTCCGACCATCGTCGCGATCGACGTGCGCGTGGCACGCGTCGCGGGCCAACTCCGCGCGGACGCCGCGAATCACGGACAGGCACTCTCCCAGCCCGACGCGCTGGTGGCCGCGTGTGCGCTGTCCGGCGACCACACGCTCGTGACCCGGAACATTCGAGACTTCCGGGGAACCGGCGTCCGCCTTCTCGATCCGTTCGTCTGAGTCGGTGTGAGTCCGTCGTGCTGCGGCCGTCACGGCGGTGTTCGAACCTGCATCCGACGACGCGACCCCATCGCCCAAGCAGGAACCATCCAATGCGGTGAATCCTGAGCTCTCAGTAGGGCGCGGGGACCGCTTGAAAGCGCATACCGTCGAAGTCGAAGAGCTGCTTCTCGCGCACGAGCCCGCTGCGCTCGATCCGCGCGCTCCAGAGTTTGCCGCCCCGGGCCCACACCACGCGCCCACGATCGAGATCGGCCCACTCCCAGTCGGGGAGTGAGGTGACGTCCCCGTTCGGTGCGAGCAGCGCGTGCTCGTCCCAGTAGCAGCCCTTGCCGGGCTCCCGGCGGACCTCCGCATGCGCGAGCTTGCGCAGGCGCCAGCCATGGTCGAGCGGGCGCTCGAACACATCGACGGAGCGCATGTGCTCGACGAACGTCCAGCCGTCACGCCTCAGCCGATGGACGTACACGCCCGGACACTCACCGCCGAAACTCGGCGAGGGGCGGTGGTCGCGATCGCGCGTCACGGCTCGGGTGTCGCGGATGACCTGGTGCCCGTAGCCGTCGTTGAGCCAGTAGTGTGTCTCGTCCGTGAAGAGGCCCCCGCCGTGCCAGCAATCGCCCTTGGCGAAGAGCGCGAGAGCCTTCAGGTACGGCGCTCGGCTGATCGCCGTCCAGGCACCACGGGCCTCGGACTCCCAGTGCCCGCTCATCGCGAAATAGATCAGGTGCTTGCCGTCGGGTGAGAGGTCGCATCGTCGCTCGTAGATGCGGCCTTTGAGCCATTGACCGAGTTCGAAGGTGTCGCGCTCGCGGTGCCACAGCAGCGTGGCCACCTTGCCCGCGGGACCGCGACGGATGACCACGCCCAACGGCGCGCTCGTCGCGAGGAGTACGTGGAGTCGCGCGGGGAAACGCGGGCGCGGCGGCGAGATCGACATGCGATCTCGAGGATACGACGACGGCCCGGCGCGCGATCCGTCTCCGAACGCATTCATGACGCGATCGTCATGAGAGCGTCCGGAATGAACTCTCGTTCGTCAGGTCTCGAAACGTCATGTTCGGGGCATGTCCAACCCGCCGCGCCGCTCCCCCAAGCCCTCCGCCACCGACCTCACGGTCACCTCCCCCCTCGCGGCGCTGCCGCTGTTCTACGACCCGCGCATGGTCGCGGAGAACAACTCCTTCTCGCCGAGCGCACAGAAGCCGGCGCAGGTCGTCGCGTCGTGGCGCAAGCTCGGCGTGCCGCTCGACGAGCGCGCCGTCACGCCCGTCACCGTCGATGATTTCGCCCGCGCGCACGAGCGGCGCTTCGTCGAGAACGTGCTCGCGTGCCGCAAGCCCAACGGCTTCGGCAACACGCTGCGGTCGGTCGCCGACTCGCTGCCCTTCACGAGCGGCGCGTTGCTCTCGGCCGCGCGGCATGTGCTCACGGCGAGCGCGCCCGTGGCCATCGCGCCGTGCTCGGGCTTTCACCATGCACGCCACGAGCGCGTCTCGGGCTTCTGCACCTTCAACGGCCTGATGGTCGCGGCCACCGCGCTGCGGGCCGAGGGGCTCGCGCAGCGCGTCGGCATCCTCGACTGCGACTTCCACTACGGCGACGGCACCGAGGACATCCTCACCACGCTCGGCGCGCACGACTGGGTGCGCCACTGGACGGCGGGCGCGACCTACGGCGAGCGACGTCAGGCGAGCGACTTCCTCATGCACGGGCTGCCTGAGGGGATCGCGTCCATGAAGGACTGCGACGTCGTCCTCTATCAGGCGGGCGCCGACCCGCACGTCGACGATCCGCTCGGCGGCTTCCTCCGCACCGAGCAGCTGCGCGAGCGCGACGCGATCGTCTTCCGCACCCTCGCGGCGATGGGCATCCCCGTCGTGTGGGACCTCGCGGGCGGCTACCAGCAGGAGCCCGACGGCAGCATCCCGCGCGTGCTCGAGATTCACGACAACACCCTGCGCGCCTGCGCAGAGGTGCATCTGCCGAAGGCCTGATTCTCCAAGGACAAACCCATGAGCGACGACACGCAGGATTCCCCCGACGACATCCTCTCCTGGCTCGACGCGCGCGAGGATGGTTGGCAATACGCGCTCGAAGACGGCGTCGAGCCCTCCACCGCGCCGACCGTCTACGCCCTCCGCGTCGCGCCGCCCGCGCTCCTGCGGCTCGAGGCGCGCCACCTCCCGCTCACGGAGAAACGCTCGCTGCCGCGCGTGCGCGTCATCGACCGCGACGCGATCTCCGAGAGCGGCATGGGCATCCACCTGCTCTTCGTCGCCGACCCCGCCTCCGGCCTCCACGCCGCACGCCTCGTCGACGACACCGGCGAGCTCCTCTACGCCGCCCTCGACCTCTCCCCCGACGCCGGCGAGCGCACCCTGCGCTCCGCCTCCTCCGCCTTCGCCTTCCACTCCGGCCCCGCCGACCCCGACCTCGTCTGGATCGACGAAGACCCCTGATTCCAGCCCCATTCGTCGACGTTGAACGTCCTTCCCGCTCCGCCGTTCGTTTGAACGTTCCTCGTCCGCAGCGCCCGCGGCGCCCGCGAAGTCGCCCCACGGGCAGCCGCGCCTCTTCACCGGCCCTCGCCTGCCGCGCCCCCTCCGAACAAGCCCCCACCCTCCCGAGGGAGGGCGGGGGTTGGGGAGTGGGAGGGCCCGCCGGAGGCCCCTCCCCTTTTTCCAAACATGACGATCTCAGTCACGAAGACTGCCCCATTCACGCTCTCGATAGTCATGCCATTGAAAGGCCATCTTCAACCCCATGACGAACCCCAACGCCCGCTCCGCCCGCTCCACCCGCACCGCCCCCCGGGGCCTCTCCCGCGTCGCCGACACCTCGGCGTTCACGCCGCTCGCGGCGCTGCCGCTCTTCTACGACCCGCGCATGGTCGCGCCGCGCACCTCGTATTCGCCGAGCTCCGCGAAGCCGACGCAGGTCGTCGAGTCGTGGCGCGCGCGCGGAATCCCGCTCGTCGATCACCCCGTGACGCCCGTCACCGTCGACGAGCTCGGCCTCGCGCATGACCGCGACTACGTGGAGGGCGTCCTCTCCCACCGCATTGCGAACGGCTTCGGCAACCGCGACGCGCGCGTCGCCGCCTCGCTGCCGTGGACGAGCGGCGCGATGCTCTCCGCGGCGCGGCACGTGCTCCGGAGCGGCGCGCCCGTCGCGCTGGCCCCGTGCTCGGGCTTCCACCACGCCGGCCACGACGACGGCGGCGGCTTCTGCACGTTCAACGGGCTGATGGTGACCGCCGCGGCGCTCCATGCCGAGGGCCTCGCGAAGCGCGTCGGCATCCTCGACTGCGACTTCCACTACGGCGACGGCACCACCGACATCGTTCGCAAGCTCGGTGCGAGCCAGTGGGTCGAGCACTGCACCGCCGGCGCCGCATTCCACGCGCCGCGCCAGGCCTCCGAGTTCTTCGCGTCGTGGCTCCCCGAGTCGCTCGAGGCGATGACGGGCTGCGATGTCGTCCTCTATCAGGCGGGCGCCGACCCGCACGTGAAGGACCCGCTCGGCGGCTTCCTCACCACCGCGCAGCTCCGCAAGCGCGACGCCGTCGTCTTCCGCACGCTCGCCGCGAGGGGCATCCCCGTCGTCTGGAATCTCGCTGGCGGCTATCAGACGAAGCCCGACGGCAGCATCCCGGCGGTGCTCGAGATCCACGACAACACCTTGTTGGCGTGCGCGGAGACGTACCTCGCCGCGCAGGACGACGCGGCGGTCTCGACGGCCTCCGTGGGTGTTGCGCGCTGAACCGTGCAGCGCACTCGCTCCGCATCACGTGGATTCGTTGCTTCGTTGTGGGTTCGATGCGGCGCGGATCGAATGACTGGTTGATTCGTTGTCTGTTGTCGTGGATGCCCTGAGACGTTGTCCCTCGTTGTGTCTGTCGATGGCCTGTTGTTGCCGGTGCAGTGAACATCGATTCTCGTCGTCGCGGAATCGACACACTGCGGCCGTGTCGAAGCGTTGCAGAGCCGCGGTGAAGCGCGCGGAGGACGTGCGTCCGCCGTGGAGGTTGGTTTGGAATCGGGGCGGCATGCCCGTCGGGAGATTCGTGTCCCGGCGGGTATGCCGCTTTCGTGTCGTCGGTGGTCCCCGTGGGCGCGGTTCCTGCGCTCGCGTCGCGGCCGCCGGGGATGGCGCGCTCACCCTCGTCGTCGTGAATCAGAATACGGGTCGATCACGCCGCTTCGTCATCCAGCCCAGCGCCGATGAGAAGCCCGACCTGCCAGCGCGCGTCCGCGACCGAACGCAGGCGTTCCTTGCGCGCGGGCGGGTCCCGTGAGGTGTTGGCACGGGTTGCTCACGACCCGGTGACGGTTCTCCGGGGGCAGGTGGAGATGCCCAGGAGGGTATAGACCGGGCAGCTCCCGACGAGTCCCGCCTCGACCCGACGGAGCGCGAGGGCTGGCATGCGCTCGACGGCACGTCGATCTGCGTCGCACCCTGCGCTGGCGAAATCGTGGCGCGCCGTCTCGCCGGGGGCCGCCAAGGACGATGTGCGTGTCGGCGTGATCAGCCCTGCGCCGCGTCGAGCACGACCTGATCGCGGCCTTGTGCCTTGGCGCGGTAGAGCGCGGTATCCGCCCGGCGGAAGAGCGACTCCCATGTTGCGGGATCACCCTTCTGTGAAGCGGCGACACCAAAGCTGCCTCGAACCGTGATCGAGGCGCCAGACGCGTGGACGGTGATGCCGCGCAGCGCCTGACACAGACGCTCTGCCGCGACCGTCGCCTCCTCCGGGCCCGCCTCGCGCAACAGCACGCAGAACTCCTCGCCGCCGTAGCGCGCGACCATGTCACCCGGACGCACCGTGGCGCGGAACACACGCGCGACCTCGACGAGCACGGCGTCGCCTGCAGCGTGTCCGTAGCGGTCATTCACGGTCTTGAAGTGGTCGAGGTCACCCACCACGAGCGCGCACGCGCGCCCCTTGCGCGCAGCGTGCGCGAGCTCGACGCGCACCTGGGCCTCGAGCGCGCGGCGATTGGCACATCCCGTCAGCGCGTCGGTGGCGGCCGCTTGTGCGGCGTGTGCGGCGACGCGCTGATGGTGCATGACCAGAAAGCCGAGGCCGAAGCCCGATGCCACGAGCAGGCCGGGGAGATGAGCGAGCGCGATCTGCAGATCGGTCACCGGAGGACGTCTCGGCTCTGCCCAGCGCGGTAGAAGGAGCAGCCCGCGCACGAGCAGCCCCGTGGCCGCGACCGCGAGCAGCGTGAACGTGATCTTGCGCGTCGGCTCGCGGGTGAGCCCACGGTCGCGCGCGAGCTCGTAGAGCGCGCCACAGAGCATCACGAGCACGACCCACGAGCTGAGGATGGCGCGGACGCCGTACGGACCGGCAAAGCCCACGACCGCTCCAAAGACGAGCATCGCGGCGAACACGAGCGCGAAGGGCCAGCGTGCGGGGCGCGCGCGTCCGTTGAAGGCGCCGAGGGCGCGGTACATGAACGCGCTGCTGAGCCAGTAGAGGGGATTGCCGCCGAGGATCGACAGCGCCTGCGGCTCGACGTCGCGCAGCAAGAGAAACCCGTTTGCGCCCGCAAGGCAGAGCAGCGAGCGCATCGCATCGCGGAGGCCGGCGGGCTCGGTAGGCCCCATGGCGGAGGCGAGGACGATGGCGGACGTGAGCGACGAGAGAACCTGCAGCGTGAGCAGCGTCGTGAAATCGAGGTGCATCGGGAGGCGAAATCGAGCGTTCCGGGAATTCGGTCCATCATCCTACGCCAGAGAGGCGCCGCGTGGACGCCCGTCTTCACGGGTGACCGTCGCACGCGAACATCGGGGCCGCGCGCGCGCCGCGTTCCGGCCCGATGAACCGCGCCACCTCGCCCCCGGCGGACGAATCGCGCTCGCGGACCTCGACGGCGAGAATGGCGATCTCCATCCGCCGGGCGTCGAGGGCGTGTTTCGCCCTGGGTTCGACCGGACTGCGCTGGCCACACGCAGGGCGTCGCGAACGTGGGCGTCGAAGGTGGCGTGCTCAGCGAGCTGAACAAGGCTCGCGGCCCCGGGGATTGCCGCCGTTTCGTGCGCGCGCGGCTCGACGACCGCGAGCCCGTGATCGATCCCGCGCCATGGACGCTCCGGCGGGTGCGGCCAACCCCCTGAGCGATATCCGTCCAAACAACCCCCCACGTGATGCGCGCCGGCGTGACAGGGGGATTCGTCACATCGGCCTTCGTCGCGTTGCGCGCACGCGTCGTCAGCCGACCTGACCCCAGCGTCGCACCCACTCCGCGCGGAGCGGTGTGCCGAGGCGCCAGGTGATCGAAATGGGCCGCTCGCCCTCGACGCGCTCGGGCGTCACCGCTCCGAGGAAGCGGAACGCGCAGGTGACGCCGCGCGCGTCCTTCTTGCGTTCGCGGACGAAGAGCAGCGGCGTCACGCCTTGTGAAGCGGGCTGGACGTGGCGGCGACCGCGGGTATCGGACTGGCGCGTGTCCGACTGCGACTGCCAATGAAAGAGCGCCTCTTGCAGGGGATAGTCTTTGTAGCGGAGGTGCTCGTCGGTGCTGTCGCTCTTCTCGAGCGTGACGAGCAAGAGATCGTAGCGGCCGCCACAGACCGGCTCGACGCCGGTGTAGAAGTTGCGAAATTCGCCCTTGTTTCCCGAGACGACGCCAAAGGCTGCGGAGAGCTCGAGATCGAGATACCGCGCGTGGAGCATCAGAGGGATGTCGTCGTCGAGCGCGAATCCGCGCGGCAGGCACTCCGTGCGCTGCGCGAGCACGGGGAGGAGCGCCTCGACCTCCGCGCGCAGCGACGCGTGGGCGCGCCACGCCGTGAAACGCTCGTCGAGGCGTGCCTGCGCGAAGCGGCCATAGAGCGTGACGAAGAGCATCGCGGCGAGGCGACGCTCGCGCGCGTCGCGTGGTGACTCGCCCCGGGCGAAGCGGTGCCAGGCGTCGATTCGGATCGGGTCGTCGACCTCGAGGAGCTTCTGCACGTTGGAGAGCGCGGCGCGCTCGGCGGCGTCGGCGGGCATCGTGGTGAGCCCGACGTCGGCGCGCAGCGAGTGCCAGGTGCGGCCGTCGCGATAGAGGTCGAAGACGTCGACATCCGTCTCTTCGAGGAAGCGCGCGAGCGTCCAACCCTCGTCGCGGTGCGCGCTCAGCAGCTCGCGCATGCCGCGAACGTTCGAGGGAATGGCGCGCCGGAGGTGCTCGAGCAGATCCTGCTGCGCGCGCTCTTCGAAGGCGACGACGCACCCCGATGGCAGGCGTCCGAGGCCCTTCTCGACGAAGCTGCGCAGCTCACGGGGTGTGTGCCCCAGGAGCGCGCGCAGGTTGCGGTCGAAGCGGAAGCGTGGGTGTTGGCGGCCCGTCAGATCGAAGACGGTGAGGAGGTCTTTGTCGCGCGTGCGCCGGAGACCGCGGCCGAGCTGCTGCAAGAAGACCGTCGCGCTCTCGGTGGGGCGAAAGAGAAAGAGGGTATTCACGTCCGGGATGTCGACGCCCTCGTTGAAGAGGTCGACGACGCAGAGCACCTGCACGCGCCCCGTCCGTAGGTCCTCCTTCGCGCGGCTGCGCTCTTCGCGGGGCGTGTCGTCCGTCAGCACGCGCGCGGTGAGCCCGGCGTCGCGCGAGAGCCGCTCGGCGACGACGGCGGCGTGCGCCTTGTCGACGCAGAAGGCGAGCGCGCGGACACGCTCCGGGCGCGCGACGTGATCGCGGAGCGCGCGCAGGACGGTGCGAATCCAGAGCTCGGCGGCGGTGATGAGGCGCTGCGAGAGATCGGCGTCGACGTAGCCGCCGTTCCACTTCGCGTCGGTCAGGTCGACGCCGTCGACGTCGAGGACGAAGTAGCGGAAGGGGACGAGCACGTCCGGGATGGCCGACCAGACGCGGAGATTGCCGATGAACGGCGGCGGGAAATGGGCGTCGTACGTGCGGCCGTCGGCGCGCTCCGGGGTCGCCGTGAGCCCGACGAGCTCGCGCGGCGCGAGGTGCCTGAGAAGCGTGTCGTACGTGCGCGCGGCCGCGTGGTGGACCTCGTCGACGACGACGTGGTGGAAGTGCGCGGGATCGAGCGCGGCCCCCTCGATTGCGGAACGGTCGAGCGACTGAATCGACGCGAAGACGTGCCGAAAGTCCACGGGGCGCTGGCCATCGACCCAGAGCTCCCCGAAGTTCGGCAGGCGCAGGACGTCGCGGAAGGCTTTCCGGGCCTGCTCGAGGATCTCCTTGCGGTGCGCGACGAAGAGCAGCGTCTGCGCGTGTCGCATCGCCAAAGAGCCTCTCGAAGTCGAAGGCGGCGATCAGCGTTTTCCCGGTGCCGGTGGCGGCGACGACCAGGTTCTTGTGGCGTCCGGCGCGCCGGGCTTCGACGAGCTCGCGCAGAATGGGTTTCTGCCATTCGCGCGGCTCGAGATCGTAGGCACTCAGCGCATCCCGCGTGTCGGGGGGTGTCAGCGCGCGCGCGAGGCGTCGTCGCGAGGCGTCGCTGCCGTCGAAAGGCTCGAATTTGTCCGCGTCCGACCAATAGGACTCGAACACGCCGGCCATCTCCTCGACGAGCGCGGGCTGGTCGGCCTGCGCGATGCGGACGTTCCATTCGAGGCCGTCCGTCTGCGCGGCGTGCGAGAGATTCGACGAGCCCACGTAGGCCGTGGAATAGGCGCTCTCGCGGTGGAAGATCCACGCCTTCGCGTGAAGACGCGTGTGGCTGTCGTCGTAGGAGATGCGCACTTCGGCGCCGAGGTGGTGAAGCAGCTCGATCGCCTTGCGATCGGTCGCGCGCATGTACGTCGTCGTGAGCACGCGCAGCGCACGCCCGCGCGCGCGGTGGCGCTCGATGAGCCGACGGATGCGATCGAGCCCGCTCAGCTTGATGAACGAACAGAGGAGATCGATGCGATCGGCGCTCGCGAACTCGCTCGTCAGGTGATCGAGGACGCTCTCGCCCTGGGCGTTGGTGATGAGCCCGGAGCAGAGCAGCGAGCCGCGCGGGGTCCCTCCGGACTCAGCCGCCTCGCCGTGCACGAGCGGGTCGATCCGTCGCAGCAGGCGGGGCTGCAACGAGAGCTCGCCCGGCGCGAAGGCGGGCTCGCGGGAGAGCAGCTCGAGCAGGCCGCGCGCGAGCGCCAGCTTGTCGTCGCGGTGCCGACGCGCCCCGAGCGCGATGCGCACGGCGTCCCGCACGCGCACCACGAGCTGCGCATCCATCTCCGCGTCGTCCCGAAGCTCCCGCACATCGACCTGCGCCGGCGCCAACTCCGACAGCCGCCGCGCCAGCGCCTCCGACACGATCTCGTCGTAAACCCCTTCCGGAAGCCCCTCCGCCCGGCGAAACGTGGACATCCCACCAGGCTACCAGCCCCCAACGTCCCATCTCAACGAATCTCTACCTGGCATCGCCTCCATTTCTGATGGGAATCCCTCCCAAAACTGCCTCCAAGGAATCCCCACCTGCCCCCGGCCCTCGCGTCCAGGCGGCCACCTGACGCGCCGCCCCTCCAAAGCCCTCGCCCTCCCGAGGGAGGGCGAGGGTTGGGAGTGGGAGGGCAGTCTCCCTACCAATCAATCACCGCCGCCCCCCAAGTGAACCCACTGCCAAACGCCACACACGCGACCTTCATTCCGCGCTGCAAACGCCCCGTCTCGACCGCTTCGTGCAGCAGACTCGGGATCGTCGCAGCGGTGGTGTTCCCATAGCGCTGGATGTTGTGGATGAACTTGCTGTCGGGGAGTTTCAGAATCTCATTCTGAATGTATTGATTGATGCGCAGGTTCGCCTGGTGGAAGACGAAGAGGTCGATCTCGTTGCCCGTCACGCCGGCCTCGATGCAGGTCTCCATCAACACGGTGACCATGCGCTCGACCGCGTGGCGGAAGACGAGCTTGCCGTCCATCTGCGCCCACATCGCCTCGGGCGCGACCTGCCCGACGCCCTCGGCGTCGAGGGGGATGAAGGGCATCTTGCGGATGTCCCAGACCTTCTGCGAGAGCTTGTCCGCGTAGCGGCCGTCGGCGCCGAGCTTCCAGGCGCGCACGCCGCGGTCCTCGTCGGTGGCGCTCACGACGACGGCGCCCGCCGCGTCGCCGAAGAGGCAGGCGACGGTGCGGCCGCGCGTGGAGAGGTCGAGCGCGTGCGAGTGCACCTCGCCGCCGACGACGAGCACGTGGCGGCATGCGCCCGACTTCACCATCGAGGTCGCCGTGCTGAGCCCGTAGAGGAAGCCCGAGCACTGGTTGCGGACGTCGAGCGCGGGGACGAACTTCGCCTTCGGGCCGTCGCAGAGGCCGAGCTTCTGCTGGAGGTAGACGCCCGAGCCGGGGAAGCAGTGTTCCGGCGAGAGCGTCGCGAAGATGATCATGTCGAGGTCGTGCGCCTCGATGCCGGCGTTCTTCAGGGCCATGCGCGCGGCCTCGGCGCCGAGGTCCGCCGAGCCGACGCCGTCGTCCGCGAAGCGGCGCTCCTCGATGCCGGTGCGCTGCACGATCCAGTCGTGCGTGGTGTCGATGCCGAACTCCTTCACGAGAGCGTCGTTGGTGACGACCCGCGGCGGAGCGAAGAACCCGGTTCCGGAGATGTACGCGTAGGGCATGGCGATGGGCGGCAATACACCGTCAACCGCACGCGTTCGTCAAGCTGCAACGCACCGTCGCGCGCTGCGTTCGTGTGCGCTGTGCCCGCTCAGGGCTTTCGCCACGCGAAGCCGTCGGCGGCGAGCAGCTCGTCGGCCTCGTGCGGGCCCCACGAGCCCGCCGCGTAGGTCGGCACCTGCGTGTCCCCGCTCTGCTCCCAGAGATGCAGCAGCGGGTCCGTGAGGGCCCAGCCCGCCTCGACCTCGTCCGAGCGCGTGAAGAGCGTCGCGTCGCCGCGCATCGCGTCGAGCAAGAGCGTCGCGTAGGCGCTGTGCATCCCCTCGCCGAACGCGTCCGCGAAGGCGAAGTCGAGCTCGACGGGCGTGATCTCGAGGCCGGGCGTGAGCGCGAGCGCGGCGCCGGGGACCTTCACCGAGATGCGCAGCGACATGCCGTCGTCGGGCTGGATGCGGAACACCAGCGCGTTGGGCTCGGGCTGCTCGCCCTCGCAGCGCTCGTACATCAGGCGCTGCGGCGGGCGGAAGACGAGCGCGATCTCGGTCGCGCGCTTCGCCATGCGCTTGCCGCTGCGCAGGTAAAACGGCACGCCGCGCCAGCGCTCGGTGTCGACGAAGAGCCGCAGCGCCGCGTAGGTCGGCGTGGTGCTCGCGGGCGACGCGCCGGGCTCCTCGCGGTAGCCGACGACGCCTGTGTCGCCGAGCTGCCCCGTGCGGTATTGCGCGCGCACGGCGCTCGTGTGGCCGTCGACGACGAGGGGCTCGATCGCGCGGAGCGCGCGCACCTTCTCGTCGCGGATCGCGTCCGCGCCGGGCTTCTCGGGCGGCTCCATCGCGACGAGGGCGAGCAGCTGGAGCAGGTGATTCTGGAACATGTCGCGCACCACGCCGGCCCGCTCGTAGTAGCCCGCGCGGCCCTCGAGGCCGACGGTCTCCGCCGCGGTGATCTGCACGTGCGCGATGTGCTGGCGGCTCCACACGGCCTCGAGGAGCGCGTTTGCGCTGCGGGCGACGAGCAGGTTCTGCACCGTCTCCTTGCCGAGGTAGTGGTCGATGCGGAAGCACTGGTGTTCGCCGAAGAGCGCGAGGACGAGCGCGTTGAGCGCGCGGGCGCTCTCGAGATCGTGGCCGAAGGGCTTCTCGAGGATGAGGCGGCGCCACGGGGACGAGGCGTCGGCAGCGGTGCGCGGACACACGCCGCTGCCGGCGAGATGCGTCGCGATCGGCGCGAAGATCACGGGCGGCACCGCGAGGTAGAAGAGCCGATGCCCCTCGGACGCGGGGCGCGCGGCCTCGAGCGTCTCGAGGTGCAGGCGCAGCTCCGTGTAAACGCTCTCGTCGGTGAGATCGCCGCTCACCCACGAGCAACGTCCGCGCAGATCCGACCAGATCGTCGGGTCGACGTGGCCGACCTCGCGCGCGGCCCCGAGCGCCGCGCCGAAGAGCGCGTGGAAGCCGTCGTCGTCGAGCGGCTCGATGCCGACGCCGACGACGCGCGTCTCCTTCGCGAGCAGGCCCTGCGCGGCGAGCACGTAGATGGCGGGGAGGAGCTTTTTCCGCGCGAGATCGCCCGCGGCGCCGAAGACGACGAGGGTGCACACGTCGCCGTGCGCGTAGGGCGCGGCCACCGACGCGGGCACGATCGAGCGCACGACCGGCACCTCGCCGGTCCCCGTGTACGTCGACGCGCGCGGTGGCCGCGTGCTCGTCACCAGCCGACCCGCTGCTCGAGGTAGTGCGGGAGCATCGCGCGCCAGGTGGGCCAGTCATGGCCCATGTCGGGGCCCCAGAAATCCGCGTTGTGCCAGATGCCCTTGTCCCAGAGCAGCTGCGAGAAGCGCTTCGTCGCGGCCGGCAGCTCCCACGGCCCGGTCCCGCAGAGCAGGTGGACCTGGGCGTGGTTCTTCACCAGATCGAGGGAGCGACCGTGGTAGTCGCGCAAGAACCACATCGGGTTGTTGAAGTAGATGTCTTCATTGGAGTGACCATCGAGATAACTGCCCTCGAGGTCGTAGAAACCGCTCATCGCGACGAGCGTGTCGAAGAGATCCGGCCGGCGGAAGAACTGATTCGCCGCGTGGAACGCCCCGAAACTCGCGCCCGTCACGGCGATGCGCGCGTGCTCGTCGCGCACCGCGCGGCGGATGTGCGGCACGACCTCGTCCTCGACGTAACCGCTGTAGAGCGTTTGCAGGTGCGCCTTCATGGGCACCGACACGTTCTTGTTCATCCACGCGCGCGCGTTGATCGACTCGATCGAGAAGACGGTGACGCGGCCGGCGAGGATGAGCGGCTCGATCGACTTGATGAGGAAGAAGCGCTCCGCGTCGAGGAGATCGCTCTGCGCGGTCGGGTAGAGCAGGAGCGGCTTGCCGAAGGTGCCGTAGCGGACGATCGGCATGTACGTGTTGAGGTGGGGGCTGTGCCAGCCGAACATCTCGCGCGGCAGGCTGGGATCGACGTACTGCATTCGGGGGTGGGCTCCGTTCGGGGGTGGGTGCGGCGGGCCGGAGGCCCGCGATCGCAGGGAAAACGGCGCGGACTGCGGGCCCGCGCGCTCGGGGGATCAGCCGTCGCGCCAGAGTCCGACGCTCGCGCCGACCCAGCGCAGATCGCGGTTGTGGTCGACGCCGAGCAGCTTGCCGCGCGAGAGGCGCACGAGCGGCAGCACGGTGCGCAGGCGGTCTTCGCCGGGGTCGCGGATCATCATCACGCGCACCTCGGCCTTCACGCCGAAGCCGCCCTCCGACGCGGGCGCGCGGATCGCCTCGGCGTACGTGATCTTCTCCTGCAGGAGCCAGCCGCCGCGCTCGGGCTCGGGCACGGCGGCGATCGCCTCGGGCGTCACGTCGACGACGACGCCCGTGCCCGCGAACGAGTAGAGCGGTTTGAGCACGTAGCGCGCGAGATCGAGGCCGCGCGTGTCGACGTCCGAGAGCAGCCGCGCGCGCGGCACCGTCGGGTGATCGAGGAACGGAAGCGCGTATTTGGACCAGATCCAATACCAGTTCGGGTGCGAGCACCACGAGACGTCGAGCGGCTCGCGCCAGTCGAAGGGCACCTGCACGCGCTTGGCCTCGAGCTCGTCGAAGACCATGCGGTTGTAGATGCGGCGCACCGGCACGCGGCGGCCGTCCTTCTGCCGGAAGAGGCGCCGCCCCTCGACCTCGAGCGCCGTCACGCACACCGCGTCGATGCCGAAGAGCGCGCGCGTCGCGACGAAGTCGGGCAGCGTCTTCTGCTGCATGGGCGCGTAATCGACGAGGACCACGTGCTCCGGGTCTTCGCCGCCGAGGATCGCGCGGCGCACGCGGTCGAGCGCGCGCGCCCCGTCGCCCTCGAAGAAGCACGTCCATGGCCCTGCGAGCCCAGGCGCCTCGGAGATCAGCTCGGCCCACACCTCCGCGAGCACCGACTCGAACGCGTAGAGCGAGGGAAACGCCTGCAATTCGACGAGGCGCGGGACGATGCCGCCATGGCCATCTTCTGCGAGGGCAAAGTCGACCTGCACGCAGTCGGGGAGCGGCGTCGTCGCGGGGACGTCGTAGCGCGCGGGCACGCTGCCGCACAGCGCCGTGTGCGTCGCGGGGACGAGCAGCTGCGTCGTGAGCGAGTCGGCGGCCTCGCAGAGCGCGGCGCGGATCGGTGCGTCGAGAAAGAGCGGCGTCTCCGCGAGGCGGAACGGCACCGAGCCGACGCGGGCCCCGAGCCGCGCGGCGAGCGTCGCGAAGAGGGCCTCGTCGAATCGCAGGTTGAAGGGCTCGCGCGCGCTCGTGTCCATGCGGTGGCGGGGCTTCAGCGCGCGGCCGGATCGCGGGGCGGCGCCGGTTCGTCGTCGAGCGAGAGGGACTCGTCGACCGGCGCGGCGGGCAGCACCGAGCCGCCCGCGACCGGCGCGGGGCTGTTGCGCGTCATGCGCAGGTACATGTGCGCGGTCTTGTTCTCGGGGTCGACGCCGACGGCCGCGTCCCACTGCGCGAGCGCGCTCTGTTCGTCGCCGAGAGAGAGCAGCACCACGCCGAGCGCGATGCGCGCCGGGACGTACTGCGGCCGCACGCGCACGGCCTCCTCGAGCTCGAAGCGCGCCGCGTCGGTGTCGCCCTGCTGCCGATAGAGGCTCGCGAGGCGCACGCGCAGATCCGCGAACTCCGGGCAGAGGAGCAGCGCCTTGCGGTATTCGTGCATCGCCTCCGGGAAGAGCCCCGCCTCGACGTACGCGCGCGCGACCTCGCCGTGCAGGTTCGCGATCTTGCCCTTCACGAAGGGGTCGACGTGGCCAGGAGACGCCTCGCCGCGCTCGAGGGCCGCGCGGTAGATGCGCTTGGCCTCGTCGTAGCGGCCGAGGTCGTTGTAGGTGACCGCGAGGCTGAGCGCGGCCTCGGTGTAATTGGGGTTGATGCGCAGCGCCTCCTCGAAGGAGGCCTGCGCGTCCTCGAAGCGCGCGCGATCGTGGTGAATCACGCCGAGCATGTTGTGCACGTCGGCGAACTCGCCGGCGCGCTCGCGTACCTGCGAGAGGTAGTGCTCGGCGCGCTCGAACTCCCGCTTCTCGTAGTGCTCACGCCCGAGCGCGAGGAGCTGACGTGTCCTATCGTCCATGGGCGTCGCAGCCTAGCTCGCAGTTGCCCGCGGGAGCAATGAAGGCCGCACAGCGTGCCCGGAGCGCCGGCGCTGAACCGCGATTCACCCGCCCGTCGCGGGGGGCGGGGCCGCCGCGGGGACGGCCTCTTCGAGGAAGCCGCGCGCCTGCGCCGCGTAGCCGGACCGGGGGAAGCGCCGGATCAGCTCGTCGAAGGCGGCGCGCGCCTCGGTCGCGTCGCGCATCTGAAGGTAGGTGCGCCCGAGCAGGAGCAGCGCCTCGGGCTCGATGCGGCTGCCGCGGTAGGCGCGCAGCAGCGTCTCGAGGCGGCCGATCGCCGCGCGCGGCTGGTCGCGATCGAGGTAGTAGTCGGCGACGTAGAGCTCGTGCTTCGCGAGGAGCGTGAGCGCCTCGGTCGCCATCTCGGTGGCGCGCGGGACGCGGGAATCCTCCGGGAAATCGAGGACGAAGCGGCGCAGCTGCCGGAGCGCGTCACGGGTCGGCGACTGGTCGCGCTCCTCGGCCGGCGGCGAGAGGATGAAGTCGCTCGGCATCTGCTCGAAGTACGCCTCGGCCGTGCGGAAGCGCGCGTACGCGACCTCGGGGTGCGCGGGGCGATAGCGGACGAAGGCGCGGTACGCGGCGATGGCCTCGACGTACTTGTCCTGCTGCATGAGGCAGTCGGCGAGGCGCAGCTCGGCGAGCGCGGCGAAGCGGCTGTACGAGTACTCGCGCCGCACGCGCCGCAGGATGGGCTCGGCTTCCTGGCAGTTCTCGTCGGTGTAGTCCGCGAGGCCGAGCTCGTAGAGCTCGCGCGCGCTGTCGCCGTAACTCAGGTTGCGCCCCGTCCGCGCGCCGCCGCAGGCCGCGAGCGCGATCGCGAAGGCCGCGACGAGGCCCGGGGCGATGCGCAGCCCGGCGGGGCGGAGCGCGCGCGCAGGCGTGGCGGCGACGGGGGCGGGGCGCATCGGGCGCGCAACGTATCCGAGCATCCCCGGCGCGGCAACCGCGCGGACGGGCCGCGCGTGCACCCGGAAGTGCTCGTCTGAGGCGTCCCCGTGCCGCGCGTGGTATCGCTTGGCCGACCTATCAAGGAGCTTTCCATGTCCGTCCGCGTCATCGCCTCGCTCTTCGTCTGCCTCGCCGTGCTCGCCCCGCTCGCCTTGCCCGCGACCACGCGCGCGCAGGAGCCCGCGGTCGAGGGCCTGCGCGCCGCGACGAAGGCCGCGCGCAACGACGCCGCCGCGGCGGGCGCGCTCGGTCGCGGGCTGCTCCGCGCGGGGCGCTTCCGCGAGGCCGAGGCCGAGCTGCGCCGCGCCGCGCGGCTCGCGCGCAATGCGCCCGAGGCGCTCTATGCCGTCGCGACCGTGGCCTTCGCGCAGGGCGACTACCGCCGCGCGCAGGCTGCGTGCAGGCCGCTCGCGGGGGCGCGGGGCGCCGTACCGGGCACGTGGGGCCGGCTTTGCAACGCGCGCGCCTTCCTCGTGTGGAACCGCAGCTCGCGCGCCTTCGAGGAGCTCGAGGCGGGGCTCGCGGCCGCGCCGAACCAGCCCGATCTGTTGATCGCGCTCGGCGAGGCGCACCGACTCCGCGCCGCCGTCGCCGAGTCGGAGGCCGCGTTTCAGCGCGCGCTCGCGGCGGACCCTGCGCGCGCCGAGGCGATGCTCGGGCTCGGTCGGCTCTATGCGGCGGCGGGGCGGCGCAGCGACGCGGAGGCCTCGCTCCGCCGGGCTGCGCAGGCGGACGCCACCGATCCGGAGGCCCAGTACGAGCTCGGGCGCCTGCTCGGCGGCACGGACGAGGCACACCAGCTCCTCCAGCGTGCGGCGGCTGGGCCGGCCCGGCCTGGGCCGAGGCGCAGGTCGCGCTCGGTGAGTCCTTCCTCGCGAGCGGCGACGCGCCGTCCGCGGAGGCGGCGTTCGCGCAGGCGCTGCGGCTCAATGCGCGGCTCGGCGCGGCGCACACCGGGCTCGGCCGCGCGAAGGCCGCGCGCGGCGACCTCGAGGGCGCCGAGGGCGAGCTCCGCGAGGCGCTCGAGCTCGTGCCGAACTCGCCGGACGGCGCGCGCGCGCTCGCCGAGGTGCTCGCGCAGCGGCAGGACTACGAGGGCGCGTTCGAGCAGTACCGGCACGCGGCCGACCTCGACCCGCGCAACCCGAGCGCGCTGGTGCTCGCCGCGCGCCTCGCGCTCACCGCGAACCGCGACGTGCTCGCGGCCGGCTTCCTCGACCGCCTGCTCGAGGCGCACCCGGAGCTGCCCGAGGGCCTCGCGCTCTACGGCGACGTGATGCGTGCCCGCGCCGACCGCGCCGCCGCACGCACCTATTACGAGCGATCGCTGCGCGCCCGCGGCGACAACTCCGACCGCGCCCGCGTCGAGGCCGCCCTGCGCGAGCTCGGCCCCGCGACCCCGCCTGCGCGTCCGCGGCGCTGAGTCGGTCTTCCACAGCGCGGCGAATACCGCGTTTCACGCGGCGTCCAGACTGCGTTTCACGCCGGCACGAATCCCACGCTCCCCACGGAGCGTGGGATTTGCTTTATACGCTGATCGCGCGCTCGGCCACTCGGGCCCGGGCCACGATCCGGCCGCCGTGCATCACCGCGCCTCGTCCTTGTCGCGGCGGCTGCGGGCGAGCCGCGCCGCGCGTCGCTCCGTCGCCTCGGCCTGACGCTGCCGGGCCTCGTCGTCGTCGAGCGCGACGGGCGGCACGGGCGCCGGCACGCGCGCCTCGTCGAGCGCGACGAAGGTGAGCAGCGCCTCGACACAGGGGGTGCGAACGCGCGTGCGCGTGTCCTCGCGCTCGACGCGCACCTCGACCTCGACCGAGGTGCGGAACGCGCCATTCACGCGGCCCGTCAGACACACCACATCGCCCACGCGAATCGCGTCGCGAAATACGAGATCGTCGACGGCGGCCGTCACCACGATGCGCCCCGTGTGCCGCTGCGCCGCAATCGCCGCGCAGATGTCGATCCACGCCATCACCGTGCCGCCGAACACCGTCCCGAGCGCGTTCGCGTGCTGCGGCAGCACCAGCTCGGTCATCTCCGTGTGCGAGAGCCGCGGCGAGCGCGGCGCGAGAGCAGTGTCAGTCACGCGCGCATCCGACCACGGAGCGCGGGCGGGGTGCAAGGCGCGTGTGGGGGGGCTGTTTTCGGCGAATTCACGGACCTGATGTACGGTCCAGACATGGCGCGTTTTCGCAGCTCGTCGTCGGAACGGCGGAGGATGGCAGCGGCTCTGCGCGGGTTGCGTGCAGGTGACCCGGTGAAGGCGCTGTCGCAGGCGCGCGTGCTCTGCGGGGCGAGCGACGACACGCTCGGCCTGACGCGGTTGCTGAAGCGCGAGCGAGCGTGGGCGGAGCGGTATGCGCGTGAGTTGCTGCCGGGGCTCCTCGCCTCCGCGGCGGAGGTCCTCGAGAGCGGTGCGGAGGCGCCGGGCCTGTGTGCGGCCGGGGTCGCGTCGACGGTCGAGATTCCGCGGCGCGAGTCGGCGGGCTGGCTCGCTTGCATGCTGCTCGGGGCGCTCGTGCAAGAGCACGAGGACGCGCCCCACGTCGATGCAGCGCGTCTGCTCGAATCCACCGATCGGCAGGAGCAGGCGAAGCTGCAATGTCTGCTCGAGGCTTTTCGCCCGGACGTCGATTGGACGGGCACGGTGGTGATCGAGCGGCGTGTCGCGGCGCCACGGAGCGCTACGGAGTGGGCCGCGGACACGACGCCACTGCGCTCCTTCGAGGTGCGCGAGGACGGCGTGATCGACGACGCGAACGGCTGCGTCCAGGCGGATTTCGCGAATGCGTTGCTCGGCGGCGGAGTGTTTCACGGCGGCTGCGTGCAGGAGGAGATCCGCTTCTCCGTATGCCCCGAGCTGTGCCTCGGCTTGCTGGTCTCACCCCGGATGCGCGACCACGAGGCCATCCTCCTGCGCGGCGCGGCGCGGCTCGCGGCGTCGAGCGGATATGGGTACTCGCTGCGCTACGCGGGGCCGCACGACCCGGCGGGCGATGCACCTGATGTCGGCGTGCTGGCCATCGATGCGCTGCATTTTGGACGTCGCGGGGCGCCCGTGCAGTTCGGGCAGGCGTCGTGCGTGCGGGAGCTGAACAAGGTCCGCGCGGGTCTGAGTGGCGAGCCGGCGACGTTGGCGACGGGCAACTGGGGCTGCGGCGCCTTCGGTGGCGACCCGCGTCTGAAGGCGCTGCTCCAGTGGCTTGCGGCGTCGGCCGCGGGCTGGGATCTCCGCTACTTTTCGTGCGCCGATCCGCGCACGCACGAGCTCGCCGACACCGTCGCGGCGCTGCGCGGTCGCACCGTGGGTCAACTCTGGCAGGGGGTCGTACGCGCGCTTCCTGCCGGTGAGGATGGGTTTCTGAAGGCGGTCTTGCGCGGCTGAGCGAGGGATTCAGCGTGGCATTCCGAAAAGGCATGCTGCCATCGCGAGACGATGGATCTCTGCGGCGCGGATCGTTCAGAGGAGTCGCAGCAGCAGCGACCACGCGCCGACGGTGAGGAGCGAGGCGGGGACGCCGAGGCCGACCATGAGCGTCGCGAGAGGCGGGTCGAGGTCTTCTTCGACGGCCAGCATCGCGGCGGTGATCATCGGGCCCATCGCGGCCTCGGCGACGATGACGTCGGCGGGGAGGCCGTCGATGCCGGCGGTGCGGAGCAGGGCGAGCACGACGAGCGGCGTGAGGCCGAGCTTCACGGCGAGCGCGACGGCGGCGCGCGATCCGTCGCGGGCGAGGGCCGCACGGTCGAAGCGGAGCTGGAAGCCCACTGAGAGCACGGCGAGCGGCACGATGAGGGCGGCGAGCTTCTCGAGGACGACGATGATCGGCGCGGGGAAGGTCACGCCGCGGAGGAGCAACGCGAGCACGAACGCGATGAAGGGCGGGAAGGTCGCGAGGCGCTTCGCGAAGGCGAGCGGCGTCGGGCGCGCGCGGCCGGCAGAGGCCGCTGCGAAGGCCACACCGACCGTCGCGAAGACGAGGAAGGAGCCCGCCTGATCGACGATCACCGCGGTGCGCAGGCCCTCTGCGCCGTAGAGCGCCTCGACCAGCGGGAAGCCCAGAAACGCGGTGTTTCCGAGGCCTGCGGTGAGCACGAGCGCGCCGAGCGTGCCGCGCGACCAGCCGCGCGCGCGGCCGACGAGCGAGAGCACGCCGTACGCGAGCCCGAAGACGACCCACGGCGTCGCGGCGGCGGCCACGATGAGGCGCAGGCCGGCCGCGCCGTCGACGGTGATCCGCGGCACGAAGAGGAGCGTCATCGCGGGGAGCGCGACATCGACCACGACGCGGGCGAGCACGGCGGGCGTCGCGTCGGGGAAGCGACCGCTGCGCCGCGCGAGCGCGCCGACGACGAGGCAGAGCAGGACGAGGAAGATGTTGCCCACGGCGCGGGGCGCGAGGGTAGCAGCGCGCCCTTGCGCGTCGATCCGCGTCGTGTAGCGCGAGACGGCGACACGACGCCACGCGGATGTCGTGGACGCGGGCGGACGCGGGGTGGAATTGTGCACGGGGCCCACGACAAGGCGGGCCCGCGCGTGTTCACGCGGAGGCGGAGGGCGGGGGAGACGGGCGCCTCGCAGGGTGCGCGGGATGCGCTGTGATGCGCGTCCCCGGATGCGCGCGTCCGTCTGGCGTGTGAATATCGGCCCGCGCTGGCCCGTACCAGCCGCGATCGCAGTGCGCCCGCGTTTCGCCGGCGCGCCCAAGGCCGAACCAGCAAGGGGAATGGAAGATGCGCAAGGCTCTGTTCGCAGCGGTGCTCCTGTCGATCGCGGCTCCGGGTTGCACGGTGGTCTACGGTGGCCGCGGGCGCGGGACCATGTACTACGAGGAGGCGTACGTGCAGCCGCAGCCCGTCGTCGTGACGGCCGCGCCGCCGCCGCCGCAAGCCGTCGCCGAGGTGCACACCGTGCAGCCCGCGCCGAGCGCGTTTTGGGTCGATGGCCACTGGGCGTGGCAGGGGCGCTGGGTCTGGCTCGCGGGGCACTGGGAGATGCCGCGCGCGGGCTTCGCCTGGACGGCGCCCGTCGTCGTGAACGTGAATGGCGGCTATCGCTATCACGCGGGCTTCTGGCGTCCGGCCTCCGCGCCGCCGCCCGCCGTGTACACGGGCGGCGAGGGCGTGATCGTCACCGGCGGGCTGGGACAGGGCGTGATCGTCGGCGAGGGCGGCCGCGCGCAGGGCTTTGCCGGGCAGGGCACGGTGCAGGTGAACGCGCCGCCGCAGCCGGGGACGACGACGGTGTTCGTGCGCCCGCCCGCGCCTCCGCCGCCTCCGGTCGCGGTCGTGCAGCCGCCGCCCCGCCGCGCCCCGGCACGACGACGGTGGTCGTGCGCCCGCCCGCGCCGCCTCCGCCGCCGCCTCCGGTCGCGGTCGTGCAGCCGCCTCCGCCGCCGCGCCCCGGGACGACGACGGTGGTGGTCCAGCCGCCGTCCCCGCCGCGGCCCGGGACGACCGTCGTGGTGCAGCCTCCGGCCCCGCCGCCTCCGCCTCCCCCGCTGCGCCCTGGCGTGCAGGTCGGTGTCGGTGTCGGCGTCGGCATGGGCGTGCAGGGCGGGCTCGGCGTGCGCCCCGGCACCGTGAACCCCGGCGTGTTTCAACCCGTGGCTCCGCAGCCGGGCGTGCAGGTCGGCGCGGGCGTGCGCCCCGGCACCGTGAACCCCGGCGTGTTTCAACCCGTGGCTCCGCAGCCGGGCGTGCAGGTCGGCGCGGGCGTGCGCCCCGGCACCGTGAACCCCGGCGTGTTTCAACCCGTGGCTCCGCAGCCGGGCGTGCAGGTCGGCGCGGGCGTGCGCCCCGGCACCGTGAACCCCGGCGTGTTTCAACCCGTGGCTCCGCAGCCGGGCGCGGGCGTGCGCCCGGGCGGGGTGAACGCGGGCGTCATGCAGCCGGGGTTGCGGCCAGGCGTCGGGGTGGGCGTGCAGGCGGGCGTTCGTCCCGGCGTCGCGAACACGGGTGTCGCGGCGGCGTCCCTGCAGTGCAGCGTGTCCGGCGGGACCATGCCGCGCGGCGCGCAACTCATCGTGCAGGGCAGCGGCTTCGGCTCGGACGTGCGCGTGGAGATCGGCGGGCAGTTCGCGCCGGTGATCCGCAGCACGGCGACGCAGGCGACGGTGCAGATCCCGAACGACTCGTCGGGCGGCCTCGTCTCGGTGGCGTCGCAGGGGCGCAGCGCGCAGTGCGGCGCGATCCGCACGACGGGCGCGGGCGGCCGCTGAACGACGCGCGTCCCGCGTGACCCGCGGGGCGTGACGCAGCGTGCGTGAAGGATGCGGCGGTCGGTGGCGTGGACGTGAGTCCGGCCCCGGCCGCCGCGTTTTTTCAGGGGCTTGAGGCCTGCGCCGCGATCACTTCGGGTAGGTGTAGAAGCCCTCGCCGCTCTTGCGGCCGAGCTTGCCGGCGCGCACGAGCTGACGCAGCAGCGCGGGCGGGCGGAACTGCTCGCCGAGCTCGCGGTGCAGGTGCTCGAGGATCGCGAGGCGCACGTCGAGGCCGACGAGATCCGTGAGCTCGAGTGGGCCCATCGGATGCCGGTAGCCGAGCTTCATCGCGGTGTCGATGTCCTCCGCGCTCGCGACGCCCTGCTCGAGCATGCGGATGGCCTCCGCGCCGATCGCGACGCCGAGCCGCGAGGTCGCGAACCCCGGGAAATCCTTGACGACGATGGGCTTCTTGCCGAGCAGCTCCGTGAGCGCGCGCGCGTGCGCGATGGCCTCGTCGCTCGTGCGCAACCCGCGCACGATCTCGACGAGCTCCATCACGGGCACCGGGTTGAAGAAGTGCAGGCCCACGACGCGTGAGGCGTCGCGCACGGCGCCGGCGATCTCGGTGACGCTGAGCGACGACGTGTTCGTGCCGAGCAGCGCGTGCGCGGGGGCGTGCGCGTCGACCGCGCGGAAGGTCTCGAGCTTCCACTCCATGCGCTCGGGGATGGCTTCGATGACGGCGTCCGCGTCGCGTACCGCGTCCTCGAGCGAGGTCGTCGGCGTGATCGCGCCGAGCACGCGCGTGCGCCCCGCGTCGTCGAGCTTGCCCTTCTCGACGAGGCGGTCGAGGGACTTGCGGACGCCCGCGAGGCCCTTGTCGAGGGCCTGCTGCGAGACGTCGCGCAGCGCGACGTTGCAGCCCGCCTGCGCGCAGACCTGCGCGATCCCGTGACCCATCGTGCCCGCGCCGAGCACGGCGACCTTGCGGAGTTGGAGCGTCATGCGGCGATGGCTACCACGGGCAGCGGGCGCCCGGGAAGGCGTGCTAGAGACGGCGACGTGTCCCGGCCGCGCGTGCTCGTCCTCGGCCTCGACTGCGCGCCGCCGTCGCTCGCGTTCGCGCGCTTCGCCGACGTGATGCCGAACTTGAGCGCGCTCCGCGCGCGCGGGATCTGGGGCCCGCTGCGCAGCGTGGTGCCGCCGGTGACGGTGCCCGCATGGGCGTGCATGACGACGGGGCGCGACCCGGGCGAGCTGGGGATGTACGGGTTTCGCGACCGTGTGCCCGGCACGTACGACCTCGCGCTGGTCGACGCGCGCAGGCTCGAGGCGCCGCGCGTGTGGGATCTCGCCGCGGGCGCGGGGCTGCGCACGTCGGCGCTCTTCGTGCCGCCCTCGTGGCCGCCGCGCGCGCCGCAGGGCGGGGAGGTCGCGGGCTGTTTTCTCACGCCGAGCGCCGGGCACGCGTGGAGCGATCCGCCTGCGCTGAAGGACGAACTCACCGCGCACTTCGGGCCGTACCAACTCGACGTCGAGGGCTTCCGCGGCGGCGAGCCCGCGCGGCTCGCGCGCGAGATCCGCGCGATGACGGAGCAGCACCTCGCGATGGCGCTGCACGTGTGGGAGGCGCATGCGCCGGACCTGCTCTTCGCGGTGACGATCGGGCCGGACCGCTTTCACCACGCGCTCTGGGAGCACCTCGATCCGACGCATCCCCGCCACGAACCAGGACACCCGCTCGCGCAGGCAGGGCGCGACTACTACGCGGCGATCGACGCGGGGCTCGGCGCGCTGCTCGCGCGCTGCGACGCGGACACGACGGTGCTCGTCGTGAGCGATCACGGCGCGCGCACGCTGCGCGGCGGGGTCGCGATCAACGAGTGGCTGATCGCGCGCGGCGACCTCGTGCTCGCCGAGCGACCCGCGCAAAGATCGCCGCTCGCGAAGGCACGCGTCGACTGGTCGCGCACGCGCGCGTGGGGCGAGGGCGGCTACCACGGGCGCGTGTTCCTCAACGTGCGCGGGCGGGAGCCGCAGGGCGTCGTCGCGCCGGAGGACGTACCGCACCTGCGCGCGGAGCTCGTCGATGCGCTCGGCGCGATGCGCGCCGACGATGGCACGCCGCTTGGCAATCGCGTCGTCGTGCCCGAGGAGGCGTACCGCGCGACGCGCGGAAATCCGCCCGAGCTGCTGGTGTTCTTCGGCGATCTCGATTTTCGCGCGCTCGGCACGATCGCCGGCGTCGACGAGCTCGACCCGGGTGGGCGCGCGCCGCTCTTCCACGCCGGCAACGACACGGGCGCCGACGCCGCGAACCACGATTGGGACGGCATCTTCGCGATGGCGGGCCGGGGCGTGCCCGCGCACGGCCGCGTCGATGGGCTCTCGCTCTACGACGTGACGCCGACGGTGCTCGCGCGGCTCGGCGTGCCGGTGCCCGGAGGGCTGCTCGGCCGCGACGTGGCGCAGGCGGTCGCACCGCACGGCGCGGAGCGCACATGACGGCGCGTGCGCTCGTGCTCGGCCTCGATGGGCTCGATCCCGATCTCGTGCGTGCGCTCGGACCCTCGCGGTTGCCGAATCTGCATGCCATCGCAGAACGTGGTGTCTTTGCGCCGCTCGAGAGCGTGCTGCCCGCGGCCACGCTGCCCAATTGGTCCACCTTCTTGACGGGTTGTGACCCGGGCGTGCACGGCGTGTTCGACTTCACGACGCGCGTCGGCGATCGCGTGCGCTTCACCGGCGGGACGGTGCGCGCGGTACCGACCATCTTCGCGCGTCTCGACGCGGCGGGCCTCGCGTGTGCGTGCGTGGGCTTCCCGGCGACGTGGCCGCCCGAGCGGCTCGCGCACGGCGTGTTCGTGAGCGGCTGGGATTCGCCCGTCGCGTTCGAGGCCGATCGCAGCTTCGTGTGGCCGCCTTCGCTGCACGACACGATGCGCGCGCGTTTCGGCGGCGTGCGCTTCGACGACGTCGACGAGCTCGCGGCCGACGCGCCCGGCTGGCACACCGCGTTGCCGGATGCGCTCGTCGCGCGGGTCGCGCGCAAGCAGGAGCTCGGCGCGTGGCTGCTCGACGAGCGCGCGTGGGACGTCTTCGCGCTGTACTTCGGCGAGAGCGACACGGCCGCGCATTACCTCTGGTCGCTGCACGATCCCGCGTCGCCGCGCCGCCCCGCGCACGTCTCGGACGCCGATGCGCGCGGCCTCGGGCGCGTGTACGAGGCGCTCGACGCGGCGGTCGGCGCGCTCGTCGCGCGCGCGGGCGGGGACGAAGTCGAGGTGACGATCGTGAGCGATCACGGCGCGGGCGGCACCGGCGATCGCGCGCTCTACCTGAACCGCGCGCTCGCGGACGCGGGGCTCTGCGCGCTGCGCGAGGGCGGCATCGCGGGCGCGGCCGTGCGTGCGATCAAGGAGGCGGCGCTCGTGCGCCTGCCGCCGCGCGCGAGGGAGGCCGTGTTCCGCGCGGCGGGGAGTGCGCTGCCCGGCTGGCTCGAGTCGCGCGCGCGCTTCGGCGCGATCGATTTCGCGCGGACGCAGGCGTTCTCCGAAGAGCTCAACTACTTCCCCTCGGTGTGGCTCAACGTCCGGGGCCGCGAGCCGCACGGCACCGTCGATTCGGTGGACGTGCCGCGTGTCCGCGCACGCGTGACGGAGGCGCTGCTCGCGCTCCGCGATCCGTGGGACGGATCCGCGGTGGTGCACGCGGTGCACGCGCGCGAAGACATCTACGCAGGACCGCACGTCGGCCGTGCGCCGGATCTCGTGCTCGAGCTCGCGCTGCCGGGCGGGTATTCCTACAACGTGCTGCCGACGGGCTCCGCCCCGCCGCGCGCCGCGCTCACGGGCACGGGCGCGTTTCGACGCCTCGCGCCGGGCGAATATCTCGGGCGCAAGGGCCGCTCGCTGCCGGGGAGCCACCGTGCGCACGGTGTGTACGTCGCCGCGGGGCCGCGGGTGGCGGCAGGCGTCGCGTGCGCGCCGCGCATGGCCGATGCGACGGCGACGCTGCTCGCGCGCCTCGGGCTCGCGCCGACGCCCGACGCCGCGGGGCGTGTGCTCAGCGAGACCTTGCGCGGGACCGACGAACGCCGCGCGCTGCCGGAGCCTGCGCGTGCCGAGAGCGCACCCGAGAGCGACGAGGCGATCGTCGAGGCGCGCTTGCGCGCGCTCGGCTACGTCGACTGAGAATCTGGAAAAAACGGAAGTCGGGGCGGTGTGTGTCGGGCGCTCAGGGCGCGCTGTCGATGCACTCGCCGGTGGTGCTGTTGCACGACCAGGTCGCGCCGAGCGTCGTGCGGCACCACGTCGTCCCGCCCACGAAATTGCAGCGCGGCGCGCACACCTGGAACGACCCCAGCCAGCAGACCTGCTCGAAGTCGCCGACGCCGGCGCAGTCCGCGTTGGAGAAGCAGCGGCAGGTGAAGAGATCGACGGTCCCGTCGCCGTCGTCGTCGAGCCCGTTGCAACACTCGCTCATCGCACCGAGCGGGCGGCAGTCCGGGTCCGCGCAATCCGTGCGCGTGTCGCAGTCGCCGTCGCGGCCATCGGTGCAGGCGGCGACGCCGATCTCGCGCGCGGTGCACATGCCGAGATCGGCGCGGCCCGCGTCTGTGCCGGCATCGAAGCCCGCGTCGCGGGGCCCTGCGTCGAAGCCCGCGTCGCGGGGCCCTGCGTCGAAGCCCGCGTCGCGGGGCCCTGCGTCGAAGCCCGCGTCGCGGGGCCCTGCGTCGAAGCCCGCATCACGGGCGCCTGCGTCGGTGCCCGCATCACGGGCGCCTGCGTCGGTGCCCGCATCACGGGCGCCTGCGTCGGTGCCCGCATCACGGGCGCCTGCGTCGATGCCCGCATCGCGGGTCCCTGCGTCGATGCCCGCATCGCGGGGTCCTGCGTCGGGGACGCCGCCATCGGGAAGGCACGCGGGGGTCATGCCGCAACTCCCCGTGTCTTCGCAGTCCGCGAAGCCGTCGCAGTCGTCGTCGACGCCGTTGCCGCACTGCTCGACGCTGAACGCGCAGCAGGCGGCGTCCGAGGCGCAGTCCGTGTCGCGGCAATCGGCGCGACCGTCGCGGTCGTTGTCGGTGCCGTCGCGGCAGCGCCCGCGCTCGCTCGACGTCGAGACGGGCACGATGTTGAGGACGTAGTCGCCGACCACGCCCGCGAAGGCGTCGATGACGATCACGAGCCGCGCGCCGGCCTCCGCGCTGATGCGCAGCTGCGAGGTCTGCGCGGTGCCGCCGTCGTCGTCGCAGGCGCCCGGCAGCTCCGGTCCCGCGCAGCTCGCGAGCACGTAAAGCACGGTGTCGAAGCCCGACGCGAAGGTGTCGAGCACGTAGTCCCCCGTGGCCGGCGCCGTCCACACGAGGCGCACCTCGCGACCGCCGCGCGTCGAGGGCGAGCAGCTCCCCTCGAGCTCGAGCGTGCCGCGCGCGTTCGAACCGCGCGCGACGGTGCTGCCGATCGCGCTCCCGATGTCGCGGCCGCACGTCGTGTCGCACTCGAGCGAGCGCGCACAGTCGGTGTCGAGGCAGTCCGTGCGTCCGTCGCAGTCGTCGTCCACCGCGTCTGCACACGCGAGCTCGCTGGCGGGGCGCGGTCCGGGGCCGCATGTGCACGAGGGATCGCGCGCGCAATCCGAGTCCGCGCAGTCGAGCGCGCCGTCGCAATCGTCGTCGCGGCCGTTGCCGCAGACGTCGATGGTCGTGCACGAGCCGGCGCAGGCGTCGGTGCCGTCGCAGTCAGGATCGAGGCAGTCGATGAGGTCGTCGCAGTCCTCGTCGGCGCGACCGCTGCACACCGTCTCGCGCGGCGCGCAGGCGAGGCAGATCGGGTCCATCGCGCAGGCCGCATCGCGACAGTCGCGCGTGCCGCTGCAGTCGTCGTCGACGTCGTTGTCGCAAGACTCCGCCGCGCCCGGGAAGATGCGCGCGTCGCGGTCGTTGCAGTCGGTGCCGCCGCAGAACGCGGAGCCGAAGCCGTCGCCGTCGAGGTCGATCGGCGCGCCCGGTCCGACGCAGGCGCGCGTCCCCTCGTCACACGTCGCGCCGCAGGCGTCGGACGCGCAGGGCGCCGTGCCCGCGAGGCAGATCCCATCGGGTCCGCACGTCTCGTCACCATCGCAGAAGAGGGTGTTGTCGCAGTCCGCATCACGCGCGCAGCCGACGGTGAGGCAACCGCTGACGGGGTCGCACATCCGGCCGAGGCAGCGCGAGGGGTCGGGCGTGAACACGCACTCCCCGAGGAATCCCTCCATGCAGGCGTCCACGGTGCAGTCGACGCCGTCGTCGCAGAACACCGGCATCACGGTGGTCACGCAGAAACCGTCCGCGCCGCAGATGTCGACGCCGTTGCACACGAGTCCGTCGTCGCACTCGGCGTCCGAGGTGCAGCGGACCATCGCGTCGAGGCCGAGATCCGCGCCGCCATCGGGGAACCCGAAGTCCGCGGCGCCGTCGCCGGAGGCGTCGCGCGGTACGGCGCCGTCGTCGTCGATGCGCAGCGCGGTGCGCACGCCGCAGCCGGCGGTGAGGGTGAGCAGGGCGAGCGCGATCGGGAGGCGCCCGCGCGGCAAGAAAGAAAGTGACGTCGACATCGTGGACCTCGGCTGCGCAGCATAGCGGGGGGCGCTCGGCGGGGCTGCATTCGCGGTGCGCGGCGCGGCGCCGCGGTGGGCGTGCTACCCACGCCTGTGCGCGCGCTGCACGTGGCCGCGATGCCCTTCCCCTCGCCGCAGGGCACACAGGCTGCCGTGCGCGCGATGGCCGACGCCTGCGCGGCCGAGGGCGAGACGCACCTGCTCGTGTACGCGGGCGGCGCGGGCGCGCTCGAGGCGCCGCGCTTCGCGCTGCACCGCACCGAGTTCCTCGGCGAACGCGCGCGCATCGACGTGCCCGCGGCCGCGCTGCGCTCGGGGCCGTCGCTCGCCAAACTCTTGGAGGACGTCGCGCTCGTGCGGACGCTGCGCCGCCTCCACGCGGTGCTGCGCCCCGACGTCGTGTACGCGCACCACGTCGAGGCCTGCGCCGCGGCGCTCCTCGCGGGGGCGCGGCCGCTCGTCTTCGTCGCGCACACCGCGCTCGCCCCAGAGCTGCCGACCTATCTGCCCGCCGCGCTGCGCCCGCTCGGCGCGCCGCTCTGCGCCCGCGCCGGCGACGCGCTCGACGTCGCGCTCGCGCGTCGCGCGGACGCCGTCGCGGCGGTTGCACCCGCCCTCGCGCGGCGGCTCGCGGCGGTGAGTGGCGTGGCGGTGCACGGCCTCGCGCTGCCATGGGCGGTGCCCGCGCCGATCGACCTCGCCGAGCGCACCGCAGCCCGCGTGTCCTTCGGGCTCGCGCCCGGTGACGAGGTCGTGCTCTACGCCGGCAACCTCGACGCGTACCAGGGGCTGCCGTGCGCGCTCGCCGCGCTCGCCCGCGCCGCGGCCTGCCGGCCCACGTTGCGCGTGCTGGTCGCGACCGCCTCCGTGCCCCATGCGCTCCGCGCCGCGCTCGGCGCCGCGGGGCTCGGGGCGCGGGCGCGCTGCGTGTCGCTCGGGGACGAAGCGTCGCGTCGCGCCGTGCACGCCGCAGCCGATGTCGCGCTGGTGCCGCGTGGCGCCGAGGGCGGTGTGCCGATCAAGCTTCTCGACGCGCTCGCCCGGGGGCTCCCGGTCGTGGCCCAGCGCCGCGCGACGGCGGGACTCGCGCTCGACGGCGTTGTGGCGGTGTGCGCGGACGACGACCCGGGCGCCCTCGCGGCGGCGCTGATCGCGGCCCTCGAGGCGCCGCACGACGCCGTGGCGCGCAGCGCGCGCGGGCGCACCTGGATCGCGCAGGCGCACTCCGTCCCGCGCTTCCTCGAGACGCTGGGGGCGACGCGACGTGGCCTCGTGCCCCGCGCTTGACGGCGGGCCTCGCCGCGGCCCATGGCTCGCCAATGCGGAACGAAGAGCTTCAGGTCGAGGGGATGTCGTGCCAGCACTGCGTCCGCGCCGTGCGCGAGGCGCTCGGCGGCGTCGCCGGTGTCGGCCGCATCGAGGTCGAGGTCGGGCGTGCGCGCGTGGAGGTCGCCGAGACCACGCGCCGTGACGCGCTGACGGAGGCGGTCGTCGGAGCGGGCTATCGCGTCACCGGCGCCTGACGCTCCGCCGCCCTCCGCGCGGGCGTCCGGTCCTGTCAGAAACGCCTGATTCAGGGCATTTCCGGCATGTCCGAAGTGTCATCGTGCGGTCATCGCGCTGTCGCACGGCGCCTGCGAGGCGCGCGGCTGCGCGCCGTCAGGGCTGCGTCACGAGGATGTCGGCATCGACCGTGACCCCCGGTCGGCGCGTGACCGTGCCGTCCGGCCAGCGGACCTCGACCTCGACCGGCGCGTCCCCGGGCAGGCCGACGTGCACGCGCGGGTCGAAGTTCCCCAGGTAGCCCTCGCCGACGACGTGCGCGCGCACGATTGCGCCGCCCGCGTGTCGCACGGTGACGAGGGCGCCGGCGGCGTCACGGTTCGCGCCGCGCCCCCGGAGCGCGATGCGCAGCCAGTGCCCGCGTGGCGGACGCACGTTGTGGAGCACGATCGGCGCGCCCGTCCGCGGCGCCATCACCGCGTCGAGGCGTCCGTCCTCGTCGAGATCGACGAGCGCGACGCCGCGGTGCTGGCCCGTGCGCGTGAAGGCCGGACCCTCCGCGAATCCGCGTGGGGTGAAAAATCCGCTGTCGGTGTTCTCGAGCAGATTCGGCGGTTGGTCGTCGATCATGGTCACGCCGAACCGCGCGAGCTCGGCGGACAGGTAGACGTGGCCGGTCGCCTCCAGCAGATCGAGATCACCGTCGAGGTCGAAATCACCGAGCGCCTCGCCCCAGCGGAACGTGCTCGAGGTCGCGTCCATCCCCGCGCTCCGCGCACGGTCTTCGCAGAAGCCGGCGCTGCACAGGTAGACGGCTGTCGAGTCGAAGACGTAGCTCGACGTCACGTGGTCGAGTTCCCCGTCGCCGTTCACATCGCCGGTCGACCAGCCCATCGTGTCGGTGCCGTACCCACGCTGGTTGGTCGCGAGCCCGAGGGTGTCTGCGACGTCCTCGTAGCGAGCCATCGCAGGGTCGAAGCGGAGCGGTCGGTCGTTGAAGCGCGAGCCGAAGTCGTTGCCGACCCAGAGGTCGACCCGGTTGATTCCCTCCAGCCGCGCGATGCCCACGACGAGCGTCATCTCTGGCAGCGCGGCCGCGGGCGCGAGGCGCGCCGCGTCGTCCAGATAGTCGCCGCTCGGCGTGCGGAGTAGGAGGAGGTTCGGGATCCCCTCGAAGCGGCCGAGGTCCGAGGGGCAGGGGAAGGGGCCGCACTCCGCAGGGAGCCTCGTGCGGTCGTCGAGGATGAAGCCGGCGACGAACAGGTCCGCGTCGCCGTCGCCGTCCACGTCGCCCGCGGCCGCCGACGTGTACAGGTGCGCGTCGGCGACGGGCGGGAGGCGCGCGCTCTTGTCGACGAAGCGCCCGCCTGCGTTCTCGAAGAGGCGCAGGCTGCCGCGCCCGGTCACGAGCAGGTCGTCGTCCCCATCGCCCTCTGCGTCGAAGGCGAGGCAGCCGAGCGCGTCGCCGACCTCCTCGAGGCCGAGCTCGACGGTGCGCTCGACGTAGTCGAGCGGCCCGCGCGCGACGAAGAGACGCGATCCCCCCGAGGGGGCGGGCCGCGCCGCGAAGAACAGATCGCGCGGAGGCACGCCATCGACGTCGATCACGCACACGCCGCCGCTCATGCGATCTGCGAGGCTCAAGAGGCCCTCCCGCGCTTCGCGTTCGAAGGCGAGGCCGCTCAATTCCGCGACCTCCTCGAACCAGACCACGGCGTCGACGCGGCCGCGGTCCACCGAGCCACCGTCGGTGTCCACGGCGGCGTCGGGCTCCGTGCTCCCGGCGTCGTCGACGACGGACCCCGCGTCGTCGAGCGCGGCGTCGGCTGGGGATGCGTCGACAATTCCTGCTTCCTCGCGCGGCCCGCCATCCGAATCGGCATCTCGTCCTGCGTCGCGGAGTGTCGGCGGCGTCGGGGGGCGTGCATCCCCGCATCCTGTGAGCAGGCCTGCCGCCAGGACTCCCGTCGCGACCAGGGCTGCGACGCAAACACACACCGCGCGGCGTGTCTGTGCCGCGATGCTCCGCCGTGAACGTCCCACGACGGACGCCGCGCTCCACCCCTCGCTCATGTCGCGCTCCCTTCAGCGGCCCGCTCCACCGCCTCGACGAGTCGCGTGAGCGTCGAGCCCGCGCGCAGTTCTGCGGGTGTCCACCACGCGTGCGCGTCGTGCTCGTCCGAGCGCGTGACCTCGCCCGCGACCCAGCGCGCGCGGTAGACGATCACCACCATCGGCAGCGGGCCGCGCCGCGCTGGATACGCCTCGAGCGGGCGCGGCTCGACCTCGACGTCGAGCCCGCACTCCTCAGCGATCTCGCGGCGCACCGCGGCGAGCGGATCCTCGCCTTCCTGGACGCGTCCCGAGGGCGTCTCCCAGAGCCCTGCGCCCGCGTCCCTGAATGCGCTGCGCCGCATCGCGAGCACGCGCCCCCCGCGGAAGATGAGCGCGGTCACGGCGACGACGTGGGCGCCCTCCGGGAGCGTCATGCGTTCTCCTTCGACGGTGCGGAGCGGCTCGCGGCGCGCGGCGTCGGCGCGGGCCCGAGCAACGTGTCGAGCCAGGCCAGGTCCGTCGTGTGCGCGAGCGCGATCTTCGCGCTCATCGTGAGCGGCACCGAGAGCAGCGCGCCCACGGGCCCCCAGAGCCAACCCCAGAAGATCATCGAGAGCAGCACCACGAGCGGGGAGAGGCCGAGCGCGCGCCCCAGGATGCGCGGCTCGAGCACGTTGCCGACGAGCAGGTTGAGCGCCGTGTAGACCGCCGCGTAGGCGGCCGCCTCGCCCGGCCCGTGCAGCACGAGCGCGAGCACGATCGGCGGCACCGACGCGAGGACGCTGCCGAGGCTCGGGATGAAGTTCAGCGTGAACGCGAGCGCCGCCCAGAGCAGCGGGAAGTCGAGCGCGAAGAGGGCGGAGATCAGCCCGACGAGCAGCGCAGTGAGCAGGTTCGAGAGCGTCTTGACACCGAGATACTTCTGTATCTCGTATGCAGCGCGCTCGATGCGCGGCAGCTCCTCGTCGGCGTCCGGGAGGATCACGCGCAACTTGTCGCCGAACACCGACGCCTCGAGCAGCACGAAGGCCGCGACCAGCAGCACCAAAAACAGCCGCCCGACCACGTTCATCACGCTCTGCAACACGACGCCCGCGAGCGACATCACGTGCCCCGGCTCGACGAGCGCGACGATCCTCCGCGCGTCGACCCGCGCGCCGCGCGCGTGGAGCCACGCGAGCGCTTCGTCGACGATCGCGCGGATGCGCCCTTCGTAGGCGGGCAGCCGCTCCTGGAACTCGGCGAGCACGTCGGCGACGAGCACGCCGACCCCGACCACGACGGCCACGTCGAGCACGAGCACGAGGAGCACCGCGAGGCCGCGGGGCACGCGCCCCGCCACGAGAACGCGCACGATCGGATACGAGACGACGGCGAGGAAGAGCGCGAGCAGCAGCGGTTCGACAAGCCCCGCAGCGAGGCGCAGCCCCGCGAACACGACGAAGAGCGCTGCGAGGTGCTGCAGCACGCGATTGCCCTGCGCCGTCGCCACGGACGCGAGCGTAGCAGTCCGCCGCCTCCGGCAGGTGCGGCGACGCCCCGGGCGCGCGCGTCGTCGGCGGTGACGACCGCGCCGTTGATCCGTTTATTTCGGATCACGCACGCCGCCCCCCTACCATTTCACTCGCGCTTCAGGAGCGCCCCCGAACAACGCGATGATCGAACTACGACCCCTCCCTGCGCGGGCCCTCGCCGAGCGCTCCGCTCCCTCTCCGCAGGACGGCGTCGACCCGCGCGCGGCCCTGGTGCTCGCGCTCCTCGGCACACGGGATCCCGCGGAGCTGCCGCCGCTCGCGGACCTGATCGCGGCCGTCGCGGACCTCGCCGAGGGCGAGCGCGCGAAGGTGATCCTTCCGCTCGGGGCGCGCCCCGCGGAGTACGCGCTCGTGCGGCGCGGAGAGCACGCGCTCGTCAGTCACTACGAGACGGGCGGTGTGCCCGAGATCGTCGTGCGCGACCGCCCGGTGCCGCTGCGCCCGCTGCTCGCCGCCTGCGGGGCGGCGGCGCGGGCGCTCGCGGCGCGTGACGGCCACGCGGCGTCCGCGGCCTCGTACCTGCGCCTCGCGACGCGCGCCGAGGTCGCGGCGGCCGCGATGGTGCCTGACGCACGTCCACGCAACGCGTCGCTCGAGGTGGTCGGCGGTCACCAGGAGCCTCCGGCCGAGAACGTCGGTCTCGCCTTCGGCTTTTCGGCGCAGATCGAGCCCGCGACCGACGCGCTGCCCGGCGGTTCGGCGCGCGCCGACGTGCACGCGACGCTGTTCGAGGGGCGGCTGTGGGCCTACTCGCGCGGCCGCAGGATCGGACTCGCGCGGGGGCCGATCTTCCTCGTCGCGCAGCGGCTCGTCGCGGCCGTGCGGGCGTTGATCGACGCGTGGGAGGCCGATCGCGGCGTGCACGTGCGGCTGCGCACCGGCGCCTTCGTCGTGGGCATGCGCCTCGCGAAGGACGGCGAGGTCGCGCTCACGCTCGGCGAGGCCGGCGACGCGACGCTCACCGTGCCGGCGCTCGACGTGCCCGGCGCGGCCGAGCCCGTGCTGCGGCTCGCCACCGATCTGCTCCGCGCCCTCGGCGGCGCGGATCGCGCGCAGCTGCGCAACCTCCGCGTGACCGCGCTGCGCGACGAGGTCCGCGCGCTGCGCAAGGTGTTGCGCGCGCGCACGCGGCGCGACGGCTTCGTGAACCGCGATCCGGAGCGCCTGCGCCTCTCGAGCCCGCCCGGCCCCGAGTCGGTCGAGTCGGCCTCTCCGGTGCGTGCCCCGGGGGCCCCCAATGCCGCCGGAACAGGGCGTCTGCGCTACGCGGAGCGCTGGCGCACGGAGATCGAGGGGCTCGACGCGTCCACGACCTTCCTCTGCGGCGACCGCGTCGTGGTGTCGACGCCGCGTCGCATCGTCGCCATCTCGCGAGATGGTGGTGAGGTCGTCTGGGCGCGCCGCGCGCCGCGCTCTGCGTCCCTGATGGTCGGCACCTCGCTCCTGCGGCAGACGCCCGAGGGGGCGGTCGAGATCTGGGACGTCGGCGAGGGTGAGGTGGTCGCCCGGGCACGGGTCGCGCCGCGCGCGGGCGGGGTCCCGGTGTGCACGTACGCCGGCGGCGGCGAGCTGCCGCCGATGGCGATCCTCGCGGAAGGGCAGACGCGTCTCGTCGCCGTCGACCTGCGCACGGGCGAGCTGCGCTGGCGCTACCGCGCGCGTTCGGGCGCGTTCCGGCTGCGGCGGGTGGGGCGCATCCTGCTCGCGGCGTGCGGCGACGGCGCCGTGCACGCGCTCGACGTAGCGTCTGGCGAGCCGGTCTGGCGATTCAGCGCATCCGCGCGCTTTTCGCTCGCGCCCGCGGTCTCGCGCGACGTCGCCCTCGCGGTGAGCGGCGATCCGGCCGCGGCCGGCGGCACGCTGCACGGGCTCGATCTCTACTCGGGCCGCGAGCTCTGGCGCCGCGATCTCGGGGGCGCGCCGCTCGCCGCGCCGCTCGGCCTCGAGGGGCTCGTCTGCGTCCCGGTCGCGGGGCCGACGCGCACGGCCGCGAGCGCCACGCTCGTCGCGCTCGATCCGCGGGATGGGACGCCGCGTTGGGTGGTACCGGAGCCGGGGCTCGGTCGCGGGGGCGCCGCGCTCGCCGTCGATCGCGCGCTCGTCGTCAACGCGCCGGGCGGTCGTGTCACCGCGCTCGACCTCGCCGACGGCACCGTGCGCTGGACGCGCGAGCTCGCGAACGCCGCGACCGACGACGTGCCGCGTCGTCTCGAGCCGGTCCTGCGAAATGGTGGGTTGTTCGTGCCCGCGGCCCAGGTGCACGCGCTCAAGCCCGCGGACGGCGCGAGCCTCGGACCCGCCGTCGACTGCGATCTCATCCCCGACGTCTTCCGCGTCGACGAGCGCGGCTGGCTCTACGTCGCCGAAGAGAGCGGTCATCTCCGCGCGTTCGCGCCCGCGCCCGCCCTCGCGCTCGTGCGCTGATCGTTCGCACGGATCAGCGCACCGCGAGCCGCCGATGCGCGAGCGCCGGCAGGCTCGCGCGCACGCGGCGCACGACCTCCGGGTCGAGCCACGCGGCCGCGTAGCCCTCACCCTCGCCGCACTCGGCGAGCACGGTGCCCCACGGATCGGCGATGAGCGCGTGGCCGTAGCTGACGCGCGTCCCGAAGTGACGGCCCGTCTGCGCGGCGGCGAGCACGTAGGCCTGCGACTCGATCGCGCGCGCCCGCAGCAACACGTGCCAGTGGTCCTTGCCGGTCGTCATCGTGAAGGCCGCGGGCACCGCCAGCGCGACGGCGCCGCGGTCCACGAGCCCCCGATACAGCTCGGGGAAGCGCACGTCGTAACAGACGCTCAGCCCGAGCGGTCCGAGCGCCGTGTCCGTGACGACGAGCTCCTCGCCCGGCTCGACGCTCGCGCTCTCGGTGAGCTTCGTGCCATCGGGCAGGTCGACGTCGAAGAGGTGGATCTTGCGGTAGATCGCGCGCACTGCGCCGTCCGCGCCGAGGTGCACGCAGCTGTTGCGCACGCGGGTCGCGTCGCTCGCCGTCTCCCAGAACCCGCCGAGCACGAGCTCCGCGCCCGTCTCGCGCGCGAGCGCCGCGCAGCGGGCGAGCACGGGGCCGCCCTGGGGGAGCGGCTCCGCGACGCCGAGCTTCGCGTCCTCGGGGCCGAGCAGCGCGAAGCACTCGGGCAGCACGATGAGCGTGGCGCGATCGGCCGCAGCCTCGCGCACGAGCCGCGCGACGGCGCGGAGATTGGCCTCCAGATCGGGCCCGGAGTTGAGCTGGAGCACGGCGGCCTTCGTCGCGCGCGGGGCAGGCATCGCGGGGGGGTAGCACGAAGCGCCGTGGTATAAGCGCGCGCGTGTCCGACCCCACCGACGCGCACGATCCGGCCGCCGCCTCCGACTCCGCCACCCCGCTCGTCGGGGTCGTGATGGGCTCGCGCTCGGACTGGGACACGATGCAGCACGCGGTGCAGACGCTCGCGTCGCTCGGCGTGCCGCACGAGGTGCGCGTCGTCTCCGCGCACCGCACGCCGGACCTGCTCTTCGAGTACGCCGGGAGCGCCGCGGCGCGCGGCCTCGAGGTCGTCATCGCGGGCGCGGGCGGCGCCGCGCACCTGCCCGGCATGATCGCGGCGAAGACGGTCGTCCCCGTGCTCGGCGTGCCCGTCGAGTCACGCGTGCTGCGCGGCGTCGACTCGCTCCTCTCCATGGTGCAGATGCCTGCGGGCATCCCCGTCGGCACGCTCGCGATCGGCCGCGCGGGTGCGACGAACGCGGCGCTCCTCGCGGCCGCCTTCCTCGGCAACAAGTACCCCGCGATCCGCGCCGCGCTCGAGGCCTGGCGCACCGCGCAGACGGACGCCGTGCTCGCCGTGCCCGATCCGCGGAGCGACGTCGCGCCGCCCCACCCATGAAGCTCGGCATCCTCGGCGGCGGCCAGCTCGCGCGCATGCTGGCGATGGCCGCGCATCCGCTCGGCATCGAGACGGTCTTCGTCGATCCCTCGCCGCACGCGCCCGCGCGCGCCGTCGGCGCCGCGCTCACCGCGGCCTACGACGACCGCGCCGCGCTCCTCGCGATGGCGGAGCGCGTGGACGTCGCGACCTACGAGTTCGAGAACGTCCCCGACGCGGCGGCGCGCGCGCTCGCCGGCGCGGTGCTGCTCCTGCCGCCACCCGAGGCGCTCCGCGTCTCGCAGGATCGCCTCGTCGAGAAGGAGGCGCTCGCCTCGCTCGGCGTGCCCACGCCCCCGTTTCGCGCGGTCGACGATCGCGCCGCCCTGCGCGCGGCCGTCGACACGCTCGGCGTCCCCTGCGTGCTGAAGACGCGGCGCTTCGGCTACGACGGCAAGGGGCAGTCCGTGCTCCGCGCGGGCGACGACGCCGCGCTCGACCGCGCGTGGGCGCTCGTCGGCGCGGGCCGCGTGCCGTGCATCCTCGAACGCTTCGTGCCCTTCGAGCGCGAGCTCAGCCAGCTCGTCGTGCGGGACGCGGCGGGCGATGTGCGATTCTATCCGCTGGTCCAGAGTTTCCATGATCGCGGCATCCTGCGCGAGACGCTCGCGCCCGCGTCCGACGTGAGCCCCGCGCTCGCGGCGCACGCGCGCGACCACGCGGCGCGGCTCGCGTCGCACCTCGGCTACGTCGGCACGCTCGCGCTCGAGCTCTTCGACGTGGGCGGCACGCTGCTCGCCAACGAGTTCGCGCCCCGCGTCCACAACAGCGGCCACTGGACGATCGAGGGCGCCGAGACGAGCCAGTTCGAGAACCACGTGCGCGCGGTCTGCGGCCTGCCGCTCGG
Source organism: Polyangiales bacterium (assembly GCA_964202905.1). GTDB lineage: Bacteria > Myxococcota_A > Polyangia > Polyangiales > JADJQN01 > CAIUAC01. The sequence continues at coordinate 676,193 of CAXNJO010000003.1, read as the reverse complement.
CGCGACGGGCGCGCTCGGGCGCGCGGTCTCGTTCAACCTGCTCGGCGACGTCCCGCCCTCCGCGGCGCTCCTCGCGGTGCCCGGCGCGCACCTGCACCTCTACGGCAAGAGCCCCGCGCCCTGGCGCAAACTCGGGCATCTCACGCTCGTCGAGCGCGCGGGCGACACCGACTTCGACGCGCGCCGCGCCGCGCTGCGCGCCCTCGTCGACGCGGCGTCCGACCTGCCCGACCCGTGACGCCTCGTCGCGCGGCCGCGCGGCACCACGCTAGAAGCTGAAGCGCCGCACGCTCACGTTCATCAGCAGCCCGACGCCCATCATCACGGTGAGCACGCTCGAGCCGCCGTAGCTGAAGAGCGGGAGCGTCACGCCGACGACGGGCAGGAGCCCCATGACCATCGCGACGTTGATCGCGGACTGCCAGAAGAACATCGCGCTCACGCCGACCGCGATCACCGCGCTGAAGCGGTCCTTCGCCTGCGACGCGATCTTCAGCCCCCAGATCACGAGGAAGAGATAGAGCCCGAGCAGCAGCGTGACGCCGAGAAAGCCCTGCTCTTCGGCCCACACCGCGAACGGGAAGTCGGAGTGCTGGTCCGGCAGGAAGCGATGCTGATTCTGCGTCCCCTGCATGAAGCCCTTGCCGAGGAAGCCGCCCGAGCCGATCGCCACCTGCGACTGGTGCGCGTGCCAGCCCGCGTCGAGGATGTGCTCCTTCGAGGCCTGCCCGCTCAGCTGCTGCCAGAACGACTCGAAGCGCTCGCGCTGGTAGTCCTTGAGCAGATACGTCCACGTGAGCGGCGCGCTCGCGACGAACACGGCCACGAGCGTCACGAGCGAGCGCAGCTTGAGGTGCGTGAGGAACATGATCGTCGCGAAGATGAACGCGAGGATCATCCCGGTGCCGAGGTCGGGCTGCTTGAGCACGAGGCCCATCGGCAGCGCGAGGATCGCCGCGGGGATCACGAGATCCTTCAGCGTCCGGCCCTCGGTTTTCGGGTCGTTGTGAAGGTATTTCGCGAGCGCGACGATCAGGAAGATCTTCATCAGCTCGCTCGGTTGCAGCGAGAACGAGCCTATGGGGATCCAGCGTTGGCTCCCGCGGATCGTGCGCGCGAGCAGGAACACGAGCAGCAGCAGCACGACGCCGATCCCGTAGAGCGTCCAGCCCTGCCGCTCGAAGTGCCGCGTGTCGATCGCGACGAGGAGCGCGGCGACCGCCGAGCCGAGCGTGAGCCAGTAGATCTGCTGGATGTACATGTCGGCGCGCGCGCCGGCGGCGCTCGTCGCGCTGTAGAGGTTCGTGACGCCGACCACCGCGATGGCCGCGACCGTCACGAAGAGCGGCCAGTCGAAGTGCGCGCGCAGCCCCTTGTTCAGCGTCGCCATCAGCGGCCTCCTGCGCGGGTGCGCGTCACGGCGGGCGCAGGCGCGGGCGTCGCCGCCGCGGTCGCCTCGCGCTGCGCCGCGTAGCGCGGCCCGAGGTGTTCCTCGAGGATCTGCACGCCGATCGGCGCTGCGTTCTTGCCGCCGCCGCCGCCGTGCTCGACGAGCACGATGACGACGAGCTCCGGGTCGCCTGCCGGCGCGAACCCCGCGAACCAGGCGTGCGAGCGGTTGTAATACCAGGTCTGACGCGGGTCCTCGTCGTCGCGGGCCGAGCGTCCCGAGACCTGCGCGGTGCCCGTCTTGCCCGCGATCGGCACGCCCCCCTCGACGTGCGCCTCGAACGCGGTGCCGGTGCGGTCGTTGACGACGCCGTAGAGCCCGTCGACGACGTACGCGAGGTGCTCGCGCGAGACGTTCACGCGCCGCCGCACGCGTGGCGCGAACTCCTCGATGACCGTGCCGTCCGGCGCGCTCACGCGCTCGACGAGCTGCGGGACATACAATGTCCCTCCGTTCGCGATCGCGGCGTAGGCCATCGCGAGCTGCATGAGCGTCACCTTCGTGTTGCCCTGTCCGATCGCCTCGTTGAGCGTGAAACCGCCGCGGAAGCCGTTCGGATAGTGCTCCTGATACCAGCTCACCGTCGGGATGAAGCCGCTCGTCTCGGTGTTGATGCCGATGCCCGAGCGCTCGCCGAGGCCGAAGTCGCGCGCGTAGCGGGCGAGGCGGTCCATGCCCGTCTGCCGCGCGAGATCGTAGAAGAACGTGTTGCACGAGCGGATCAGCGACTGCCGCATGTCGACGTCGCCGTGCTGTTGCAGGCAGCGGAAGCGACGGCCGCCGTACTCGTAGTAGCCCGGGCACTCGACGTGGCTGTTCGCCGAGAGGATGCCGTCGCCGAGCGCGGCGAGCGCGCTGATGGGCTTGAACGTCGAGCCCGGGAAATACGATTCGTAAATCGTCTTGTCGATGAGCGGACGCAGCGGATTGTCGATGATCTCCCGCGCGCGCTCCTGCGACAGCCGCCCCGCGAGCTCGTTGAGGTCGTAGCTCGGCTTCGAGAAGAGCGCGCGCACACGCCCGGTGCGCACGTCGACCACCACCGCGCCGCCCGAGGGGTGCCCGCGGAACGCGCGCTCCGTGATGCGCATCAGCTCCATGTCGAGCGTGAGCGTCAGGTCGCGCCCCGGCACGGGCTCGCGCCGCGTCTCCCGGGGCCGCTCGCTGCGCTCCTCGTCCGAGCGCTGCCCGCGCGCGTCGACCACCACGCGCCGCACGCCGCGTCGCCCGCGCACGTAGCTCTCCCACGCGCGCTCGAGGCCGCTCCGCCCGACCGTGTCGCCCGCGCGATAGCCCTGATCCGGCGCGCGCTCGAGGTCTTCGGCGTTGACCTCGTTGAGGTAGCCGATGGCGTGCGCCGCGAGCGCACCGAAGGGGTACGTGCGCACGGGCACCGCGACCACGTCGACGCCCGCGAGCTCCGCCTCGTGCTGCTCGAGCGCCGCGAGCTGGTCGCGCGTGATGTCGCGGAACATCTCGACCTGATGCGTGCGGCGGTGCAGCGGGATGCGCGCGAGCCGCGCCTCGAGGTCGGCGCGGCCATGCGGGTCGAGCCCCATCAGCGCGACGAGGCGGGGCACGTCGTGCTGCGGGTCGAGGCGCTGCGGCGTGACGTAGACGTTGTACGCGGGGCGGTTGGTCGCGATGATCCGGCCCGCGCGATCGCGCAGCAGGCCGCGCGTCGCGGGCAGCGTGATCGTCTTGGTGATGTTCTCGGTCGCGATCTTCTGCCAGTGGTCGTAGTCGACCACTTCCATCTGCGCCGCGCGCAGGAAGAGCGCGAAGAAGGCGATCGCGGCGGCGAGCGCCATCCACTTGTAGCGCTTCTTGAACTCGCCGACCTCGCGGCGCGGGGAGAGCAGGTTCACGGCGCGCCCGGCCCCTCACCGGGCCCTGCGTGCGCGCGAGTCGCGCGGCGCGCCGCGAGCTGCTCGAAGCTGCGCACCGCGAAGAACACGGCCGGCGCGAGCGCCGCCGTCGTGAGCGCGGGCGCGACGAGCGTGAGCACCGTGTCGCCCACCGTCCCCGCTTCGAACGCCGCCGGACGCTCGAAGATCGCCCGCAGCGCGAGGATCGTCCCGCCCGCGATCACGCTCACGGCGAAGGTGAGCCCGAACTGGAAGAGCGGCCCGCGCAGCACGAGCGAGAGCCCCGCGCCCCGCGCGAGCATGTACGTCGCGACGAGCACGAACGTGTGCAGCCCCATCGGGCTGCCCGTGAACGAGTCGAGCAGGTAGCCGAGCACGAAGGCGAGCATGCCGCCGCGCACGATCCCGACGTCGTGAGAGACGCCGAGGTAGATGACCATCGGCAGCAGCAGGTTCGGCGAGAACGGGTGCACGCTGACGAGCGCCGTCGCGGAGGTCTGCACGACGAGCAGCGCGAAGCCGAGCAGCAGGAGGGCGGCGTTCTGCATGGTATTTCAGGGCTCCGGCGTCGGATCGGCGAGGTCGCCGCGCACCCCGGCGCCGTCCTGCGTGCCCGCCTCGCGCGCGCCCATCGTGAGGATCGAGACCGCCTCGAGGCCCGAGAAATTGGCCGCGGGCGTGACCTCCGCCTCCTGGTAGAGGCCGAAATCGCGGCGCACCACGTTCGTCACGCGCCCCACGAGGATGTTGGCCGGGAAGCGGTGCCCGAGCCCCGAGGTGAAGACCTCGTCGCCGACGCGCACCTCGTCGGCGCGCAGCAGATACTGGATGCGGCAGAGGTAGCGGTCGCTCTCGCCCGTGCCGCGCAGCATGCCGCGCGCGCCGTTGCGCTCGAGCACGACGTCGATGGCGCTCGTGCGATCGACCGTGAGCAGCACGTCCGAGTAGCGGCCCCAGGTGCGCCGCACCTGACCGACGAGGCCCTCCGGGGCCACCACGGGCATGCCGGGCTTCACACGGTCGCGCTCGCCGCGGTCGAGGCGCACGCGTACCACGCGGAAGTTCGCGCTGACCTCTTTGCCGATGATCTGCGCGGAGATCTGCTCACCGCCGAGCTGCTCGCGGAGCTGCAAGAGGTCGCGCAGGCGGCGGTTCTCCTGCCCCTCGCTGCGGAAGCGGCGGCTCTCCTGCGAGAGGCGCGCGTTCTCGTAGCGCAGTCGCTCGTTTTCGCGCCCGACGTCCACGAGGTAGACGTACTCCTCGATCACCGCCGACACGCCGCGCGCGGCCTGCGTCGCGACCCACTGCAGCGGCGCGCTCATCTGCAGCACCACGCGGTCGACCGCGTTCGTCTTCGCGGGGTCCTTGAGGTTCGCGTTGAGGAAGAAGAACGGGATCGCCAGCAGGGCCGCGACGAGGACCGCGTCTCGGAATCTGCGGAAGAAGTTCACGGTGCGGCCTCAGCCCGAGCCCCCGCCGCGCGTCCGGCGTCCCCGTGGGGAAGCCGACGCGCGTCAGTTGATCGTCACTTCCTTCAACAGGTCGAGGTGCTCGAGGGTCTTGCCGCTGCCGAGCACGACGGCCGAGATCGGGTCGTCGCAGACCATGACCGGGAGGCCCGTCTCCTCGCGGAGGAGCACGTCGAGGTTGCGGAGCAGGGCGCCCCCGCCCGTGAGCACGATGCCCTTGTCGACGATGTCCGCCGAGAGCTCGGGGGGCGTGTGCTCGAGCGCGAGCATCACGGCCTCGACGATGGCGTTGATCGGCTCGCTGAGCGCGTCGCGGATCTCGTCGGAGTTCACGACGACCGTCTTCGGGATGCCGGCGACGAGGTCACGGCCTTTGACCTCCATCGTGTCGACCTGCTCGCCCGGGTACGCGTTGCCGATGCTGCACTTCACGCGCTCGGCCGACTGCTCGCCGATGAGCAAATTGTACTTGCGCTTCATGTACGCGATGATCGCGTCGTCCATCTTGTCGCCGCCGACCCGCACCGACTGCGAGTAGACGATGCCGGCGAGCGAGATGACCGCGACCTCGGTGGTGCCGCCGCCGATGTCGACGACCATGTTGCCCGAGGGCTCGGTGATGGGCAGCCCCGCGCCGATCGCGGCGGCCATCGGCTCCTCGATGAGGAAGACCTCGCGCGCGCCGGCGGACTCGGCGGACTCCTTCACGGCGCGCTTCTCGACCTCGGTGATGCCGAAGGGGACGCAGATGATGATGCGCGGTTTCACGAACGTGCGGCGGTTGTGCGCGCGCGCGATGAAGTAGCTGAGCATCGCCTCCGTGATCTCGAAGTCGGCGATGACGCCGTCGCGGAGCGGTCGCACCGCCTGGATGTTTCCGGGGGTGCGCCCGAGCATTTCCTTGGCTTCTTTGCCGACGGCGAGGACCTTCTTCCCGCCGCGGTCGTCGCGCTGGACGGCGACGACGCTCGGCTCGCAGGAGACGATGCCCTTGCCCTTCACGTAGATGAGGGTGGTGGCGGTCCCGAGGTCGATCGCGAGATCGTTCGAGAAGAGGCCGTAGAGCCAGTCGAAAATCATCGGATGGTGCTGCCTTTGCGGCCGACGGGGCGGAGCCCGCGCGACCTGTGCCCTAACCCCATGAATTTACGCGGAATCTGGCCGCACTCGCGTACAGCAACCGCTCGATCTAACAGATCGACTCGGGGCGATCAAGGCGCACTCCGGCCTGCGGGCGGGCGGCGGGATGCGCGCGCGCGGGGCCGCAGGGCAACGCCGTCGCGCTCTTGGCGTCTTGACGTGCGGCGTCGTGGGGCCACACAACCGCCGACGTGATGATGCCTACTGCCTCGCTGCCGATGCCGGTCGGCGCCCCCGCGTCGGCGCCGCAGGGCGCGGTCATCGACGACGCGGCGATCCGGCAGATCGAGCCCGTGCTGATGGGCTTCGCCTACCGCGCGGTGCGGCGCGAGGACGTCGCTCGCGACCTCGTGCAGGAGACGTACATCGCGGCCCTCGAGGCGAAGGCGTCGTTCGCGGGGCGCTCGACGCTGCGGACTTGGATGGTCGGCATCCTCTCCCGGAAGATCATCGATTTCTACCGGCGCACACGCCGCGAGGTCCTCATGGACCTCACGCCCGAGCCGGACCCGCTCGCCACGCTCGCCCCGACGCCGGAGCGCGCGCCCGATGCCCGCCTCGACCCCGCGCTGGCGATGCGGGTCGTCGAGCGCACGCTCGGCACACTCACGGAGCTCGAGCGCATGGCCGTGCTCCTCGTCGACGTCGAGCAGCTCGAACGCGACGAAGCCGGTAACGCGATGGGCGTCCAGCCGACCCACCTCCGCGTCCTTCTCCACCGCGGTCGCCACAAGCTACGCAAGGCCCTCGAAGATGCTGGACTGCAGGCGAGCGCATGAGTCGCTGAGCGACGCCCTCGACGGCGCGCTCCCCTGGTGGCGACGCGCGTGGATCCGATTGCACCTGCGGGTGTGTCCCGGATGCGCGCGCACCGAGCGCTCGCTGCGGGCCTCCCGCGACGTGCTGCGCGGGCTGCGCGACGCGCCCCCGCTCCGCGACGACGACGCCGGCTGAGCCGTCGTTTCCATCGCCTCGCTGCCCGCGGCCGCGGCGTCCTCAGCCGAGTGTGGGTGCGGGGCGGATCGCCAGCAGGCGCGGCTCGGTCATCGCTTCGATCGCGTAGCGGACGCCCTCGCGGCCGAGGCCGCTGCCCTTCACGCCGCCGTACGGCATGTGATCGACCCGGAACGAGGGCACGTCGCCCACGAGCACGCCGCCGACCTCGAGCGCGTCCCACGCGCGCATCGCGCGGTGCAGGTCGCGCGTGAACACGCCCGCTTGCAGCCCGAAGTCCGAGTCGTTCACCTCGGCGAGCGCGGCCTCGAAGTCCTCGAAGCGCGAGAGCACCGCGACGGGCCCGAAGACCTCGCGGCGCACGAGGTCGCCGTCACGCGGGACGTCTTCGAGCAGCGTCGCGGCGAGCACGTTCGCGCTCGCGACGGGCGTGTCGGGACGCTCGCCGCAGAGCACGCGCCCGCCTCGGGCGACGGCGTCGGCCACCCAGGCGCGGATCCGCGCGGCCTCGCGCGCGTGGATGACGGGGCCGAGGGCGGTGCGCTCGTCGCGCGGGTCGCCTGCGACGAGCGCCTCCGCGCGGGCGACGAGGCGGGCGCGCACCGTGTCGTAGAGGCGCGCGTGGACGAGGATGCGCTGCACGCTGATGCAGGACTGCCCCGATTGGTAGAACGCGCCGAACGTGAGGCGCTCGACGAGGTCGTCGAGGCTCGCCGCGTCGGGCGCGGCGTCGGCGTCGACGATCACGGCCGCGTTGCCGCCGAGCTCGAGCGTGACGTGCTTCTTGCCGGCGCGCGCCTTCATGTCCCAGCCGACGTCGGCCGAGCCGGTGAACGAGAGCTTCGCGAGGCGCGGATCGGTGACGAGCCGGTCGGCCGCCGCGCGCGTCGCGGGCAGCACGCTGAACGCGCCCGGCGGCAGCGCCGTCTCGGCGAGCACCTCCGCGATGACGAGCGCGCCGAGCGGCGTCGCGCTCGCGGGCTTGAGCACAAAGGGGCAGCCCGCGGCGATGGCGGGCGCGACCTTGTGCGCGACGAGGTTGAGCGGGAAGTTGAACGGCGTGATCAGCCCGCAGGCCCCGACGGGCACGCGTCTCACGAAGCCGAGATAGCCCTCCGCGCGCGGCGTGATGTCCATCGGCAGCACCTCGCCGCCGATGCGCGTCGCCTCCTCGGCGCCGATGCGGAAGGTGTCGAGCAGGCGCGTGACCTCGCCGCGCGCGTCGCGGATCGGCTTGCCCGCCTCCGCGCAGAGCAGCGTCGCGAGCTCGTCGCGGCGGGCCTCGAAGCGCGCGACGCAGTGGAGCAGCACGTCGCGGCGCGCGTGCGCGGGCAGGCGGCGCATCGGCCCACGTGCGGCGTGCGCGGCGGCGATCGCGCGGTCGACGGTGGCCTCGTCGGCGAGGGCGACGCGCGCGACGACGGAGCCGTCGTATTTGTCGAGCACCTCGAGGGATTGCGCGGTGTGCTCGGGGCGGCCGGCGACGTAGAGCGGGCGGATCGACGTCATCGCCGCGGTATAGCGCGGCGCAGGTCTTTGACGCGGTGCGTAGGCGCGCGCATGGTGCCCGACCGATGCACCCACTCCACGACATCCTCGTCCCCGAGGCGATCGACGAGTTCTTCCCGGCCGTCGTCGAGATCCCGAAGGGCAGCAAGCTCAAGTACGAGATCGACAAGCGCACGGGCATGTTGATGCTCGATCGCGTCCTCTACTCGTCGGTTCATTACCCCGCGAACTACGGCTTTTTGCCCCAATCGCACGCCGACGACGGCGATCCGCTCGACGTGCTCGTGCTCATGCAGGAGCCCGTCACGCCGCTCACGATCGTCCGCGTGCGCGCGGTGGGCGGCTTCGCGATGCGCGACGACAAGGGCGTCGACGACAAGATCATCGCCGTCGCCGTCGACGATCCGGCCTTCTCGCATTACCGCGACGTCGCCGAGATCCCGCCCCACGTCTCGCTCGAGATCGGCCGTTTCTTCGAGGATTACAAGGCCCTCGAGAACAAGCTGAGCGTCGTCGACGGCCTCTACGACGCGCGCCGCGCCCTCGAGGTGGTGCGCGCCGCGCTCTCCGCCTACCGCGCGAAGTCGGCCTGGCAGAAGGGCTGAGCCGCGCGCGTCGGATGCGGCCGCGCCGGCCGAGGGTGTGCCCGCCTCACGGCGCTTTACCCAAGGACGCGCGGTCGGCATGATTCCAAGTCGCCATGACGTCGTCCCGCGCCGACACTGCGCTCGCCGCTGCCCGCCCGGGCGCGGTGCGTGACTCGGAGGCCGAGCAGCGCGCGCGCGAGGCGAATGTGCTCGTCGAGGCGGCGAAGACGGGCGATGCCCGCGCATTCTCGCAGCTCGTGCGCCGCTATCGGCCGCGCATCTTCGCGCTCGCGCTGCACCTCACGGGCTCGCGCAGCGACGCGGACGACATCACGCAGGACGCGTTCCTGCGGGCGTATCGCAACCTCGGCTCCTTCGAGGGGCGCAGCGAGTTCTTCACGTGGCTCTATCGCATCGCGTTGCACCGCGCGCTCAACGTGAAGCGCGACCGGAAGCGGCGGCCCACGGTCGACTTCGAGGATGCGCGCGTCGAGATCGCCGCGCAGCTCGACTCGGGCGGCGATCCGCGGCGCGCGATGGAGCTGCGCGAGGTGTATCAGCAGCTCGTCACCGCCTTCGATCGGCTCTCGCCCGTGCTGCGCACGACGGTCGTGCTCACGACGCTGCAGGGCCTCTCGCACAAGGAGGCGGCCGTCGTCCTCGAGACGACGGAGGGCACGATCGCGTGGCGCGTGCACGAGGCGCGCGCGCAGATCCGGCGCACGCTCGAGTCGGGCGGCGCACCGAGCCCGGCGCCCGTCGCGCGCAAGCCGGTCCCCGAAGCGGCCGCGCGCGCAGCGGAGGGCGGCCTCGCGCAGAGCCTCGCGGGCGTGCTCGCGCTGCTCGAGCCCGCCTGACGCGCTGGCCTCTCGCCCTCGCAGCGCGGTGAGGGCGCTGAAAACGGCGACGGGGCCGCGCCGTGGGTCGGCGCAGCCCCGTTCGTCCATCGTCGTGTCAGGCCGCGTGTCGAACCGCGGCCCGGCGGCTCACTTGCCGAGCGGCGGTGGCGGCAGCACCGAGGGGGCGCCGGCGCGCTCGCTGATCGGCACGAAATCGCGCTGATCGTGGCCGAGGTAGATCTGGCGCGGGCGCGCGATCTTCTGCTCCGGGTCCTGCACCATCTCGAGCCACTGCGCGAGCCAGCCCGGCGAACGGCCGATCGCGAAGAGGACCGGGAACATGTCCATCGGCAGGCCCATCGCCTGGTAGATGATGCCCGAGTAGAAGTCGACGTTCGGGTAGAGCTTGCGCTTGATGAAGTACTCGTCCTCGAGCGCGATCCGCTCGAGCTCGAGCGCGATGTCGATGAGCGGGTTCTTGCCGACGCTGTCGAAGACCTCGTACGCGAGGCGCTTGATGACCTTCGCGCGCGGGTCGTAGTTCTTGTAGACGCGGTGGCCGAAGCCCATCAGCCGCCCCTCGCCCGCCTTCACCTTCTTGATGAAGTCGGGGATGTTCTTGACGCTGCCGATCTCGTTCAGCATGCGGATCGCGGCCTCGTTGGCGCCGCCGTGGAGCGGGCCGTAGAGCGCCGCGCAGGCCGCCGCCGTCGCGCTGTACGGGTCGACCTGCGAGGAGCCGACGCCGCGCATCGCGCTCGTCGAGCAGTTCTGCTCGTGGTCCGCGTGCAGCGTGAAGAGCACGTCGAGCGCGTGCTCGATGGCCGCGTTCGGCTTGTAGGCGCGCTCCGTCATGCGGAAGAGCATCGCGAGGAAGTTGCCGGCGAAGCTCAGGTCGTTGTCCGGATAGACGTAGGGCAGGCCGCGGCGGTGCCGGAACGCGAAGGCCGCGAGCGTCGGCATCTTCGCGATGATCCGGTAGACCTGCAGCATCCGCGTCTCGGCGTCTTCGACGTTCTTCGCCTCGGGGTAGAAGGTCGAGAGCGCGGCGACGGTGCTCGTGAGCATGCCCATCGGGTGCGCGTCGTAGCGGAAGCCGTCCATCAGCTCGCGCACGTTCTCGTGCACCATCGTGTGATACGTGACGTTGTGCGTGAACGCGTTGAGCTGGCTGTGGCTCGGCAGCTCTCCGTGCAGGAGCAGGTGAGCGACCTCGAGGAAGGACGCCTTCTCGGCGAGCTGCTCGATGGGGTAGCCGCGGTAGCGGAGGATGCCGAGATCACCGTCGATGTACGTGATGCGGCTGATGCACGAAGCGGTATTCGTGAATGCCGGATCGTACGTCATCAGGCCGAAGTCATCGTCGCTCGTCTTGATCTTCCGCAGGTCGATGGCCTTGATGGTGCCGTTCTCGACGGGCACCTCGTAGGCCTTGCCGGTGCGGTTGTCGGTGATCGTCAGGGTGTCCTTGGACATCGATCGGGCTCTCCTTGGCTCGTTCCGGCTGGGGTCGGCGACCAGGCGCGTGGATGAAGCGCGCCGCACGCTACCACAGCTGCATGGGGTCGATCACCGATGAGTTGAAGGCCCACGCCGTGTCCGGAGCGGGCTGGTCGGGCCCGGCCGATCGCGCCCGGGTGTATGCTCGCGCGCCATGACGATCGTGCCCTCCCAGGTGGTGATCTTCGGGGCGAGCGGCGACCTCACGGCGCGCAAACTCATCCCCGCGCTCGCGAGCCTCGCGAAGAAGGAGCGCCCGCGCGAGGGCTTCTCCGTGCTCGGCGTCGCGCGCCGCGCGAAGAGCGACGCGCAGTGGCGCGACGAGCTGCGCGCGGTGATGCCCCCGGAGCTGCTCGGCGCGTTCGACGAGCTCGCGCCGCGCATCCACTATCTGCAGGGCGACGTCGGGGACGAGGCCGACACGCGGCGCCTCGCCGAGCGCCTCGACGCGATGGCGGGCGGGAGCGCGGCGGGGCGCCTCTATTACCTGTCGCTGAAGCCCGAACTCTTCGCGCAGGCGGTGCGGAACCTCCACGCGGCGGGCCTCGTGCACATGCGCGAGGACGAGCAGGTCGCCTGGCGGCGCGTGATCGTCGAGAAGCCCTTCGGCCACGACCTCGCGAGCGCGCGCGCGCTCAACGCCGATCTGCACGAGTGCCTGCGCGAGTCGCAGATCTATCGGATCGACCACTATCTCGGGAAGGAGACCGTGCAGAACCTGCTCGGCTTCCGCTTCCACAACGCGATCTTCGAGCCAGTGTGGAACCGCGATCACGTCGAGCTCGTGCAGATCACCGTCGCCGAGGATCTCGGGATGGAGAGCGGACGCGGCGGCTACTACGACACCACCGGCGCGCTCCGCGACATGGTGCAGAACCACATGTTGCAGGTGCTCGCGCTCGCCGTGATGGAGCCGCCCTCGTCGCTCGATGCGGAGGCGGTGCGTGCGCAGAAGGTCGCGGTGCTGAAGAGCCTCGTGGTGCCGAGCGCCCGTGAGGTGCGGGAGACGAGCGTGCGGGCGCGGTACACGGCCGGGAAGATCGGCGAGCGCGACGTCCCCGGCTACCTCGACGAGGAGGGCGTCGCCGAGGCCTCGCAGACCGAGACGTACGTCGCGATCCGCGCCGAGCTCGCGACGTGGCGCTGGGCCGGCGTGCCCATCCTGTTGCGTCACGGCAAGCGGATGCCGCGCAAGTTCACCGAGGTGCAGGTGCAGTTCAAGACGCCGCCCCTGCAGCTCTTCAACCGGCCCGAGGGCATGACGGACGAGGAGTTCCGGCGCGCGGTGCGGCAGGGGCTGCTCTGTCAGATCCGCCCGAACGTGCTCACGTTGAGCATCCAGCCGCGCGAGGCGATCACGCTCTCCTTCGGCGTGAAGCACCCGGGCAACCAGATGACGATGGCGCCCGCGAAGCTCTCGTTCGACTACAAAGACGCGTTCGGCGCGACGACGGCGCCCGCCTACGAGCGGCTCCTGCTCGACGCGCTCGTGGGCGACGCGACGCTCTTTTTGCGCGGCGACGAGATCGAGGCGAGCTGGCGTTTCGCCGATGCCTTCGCCGACGCGTGGCGCGGGGCGGAGGCGCCGCCGATGCGCGCGTACGAGGCGGGGTCGTGGGGCCCCGAGGAAGCCAACGAGCTCTTCGAGGGGTGCGAGGGCGGTTGGTCGCGTGGGTGATCGGACGACGCCGTCGGAGGGGGTCGACGTCTACCTCACGGCGTCTCCGGAGCCGCAGGCCGCGCGGCTGCTCGCGGCTGCGATCGCGGCGGCGGACGCGCGTCACGGGGCCGCGCGGCTCGCGGTCGCGGGCGGATCGGCGCTGCGCGCGCTGCGTGCCGCGCGCGAGGCGTTGCCCCCGGCGGTGTGGGCGCGCGTGCGGCTCACGTGGGTCGACGAGCGCTGCGTGCCGTTCGCGAGCCCCGACTCGAACCGTGGCGAGGCGCACCGCAGCGGCGCGCTCGACGCGGCGTGCCCTCCCGCGCTCGAGCTCGCCATCGTGGAAGATGGTGAGGCTTTTGACGCGGCCGTCGCGCGCGTGGAGGCGGGGCTGCGTGCATCGTTCGCGGACGGGGGCTCGGTGGGGCTCGACGTGACGCTGCTCGGCATGGGGCCGGACGGTCACATCGCCTCGCTTTTCCCGGGGGATGCGCCGTTCGAGGAGCCTGCGGGCGCGCTCGCGCGGCACGTGCCCGACTCGCCGAAGCCGCCCGCGTCGCGCATCACGCTCTCGCGCGCGCTGCTCGCGACGGCGCGCGTGCACGTGCTGCTCGCGGCGGGTGAGGGCAAGCGGGAGGCGCTCGAGCGGCTGATCCTCGAGGACCCGCGGCTGCCCGCCGTGGGGCTCGATGGGCTCGCGATCGTGACCGATGTGGACCTGTCCGATGGGACCGTGTGAGGAGGACCGATGAGCGACCTGAACGACATCGCGGTGGTGGGGCTCGGCGTGATGGGCGCGAACTTCGCGCGGAACTTCGCGAGCCGCGGTTACCGCGTCGCGGGCTACGACCGCTCGGTCGACAAGGCGCGGGAGCTTGCCCGCGCGCATCCGGACGCGAAGCTCGCGATCGCGGAGGATTGGGCGACGCTCGTCGCGAGCCTCGAGCGGCCGCGGCGCATCGTCGTGCTCGTCGTCGCGGGCAAGCCGATCGACGACGTGCTCGACGCGCTCGATCCGCTGCTCGAGCAGGACGACATCGTCGTCGACGCGGGAAACAGCCTCTTTTCAGACACGGATCGCCGCAACGCGCGGGCCGCGGGGAGGCCGTGGCGCTTCGTCGGGATGGGGATCTCCGGCGGCTCGGATGGCGCGCTGCTCGGCCCCTCGATCATGCCGGGCGGTGACGTCGAGGCGTGGGAGCGCATGCGTCCGCTGCTCGAGGCCGTCGCGGCGAAGAGCGAGAGCGGCACCTGCGTCACGTACTGCGGCCGCGGCTCCGCGGGGCACTTCGTGAAGATGGTGCACAACGGCATCGAGTACGGCGACATGCAACTCATCTCGGAGACGGCGACGCTGCTGCGCGACGGGCTCGGCCTCGCGCCGCTGGCCGTCGCCGACACGTTTTCAGAGTGGAATCGCGGGGATCTCGCGAGCTTCCTCGTGGAGATCACGGCCGACATCTTCCGCACCGAGGACCCGCAGCGGCCGGGCGCGCTGCTCGTCGACGCGATCCTCGACAAGGCCGGGCAGAAGGGCACGGGCAAGTGGACGGTCATGGCCGCGCTCGAGATGGGCGTCGCGGTGCCGACGATCGCGGCGGCCGTCGATGCGCGCGTGCTGAGCGCGCAGAAGGAGCTGCGCGTCCGCGCGGAGCAGGCGTTCGGCGCGAGGCGCGGGCCGCTCGCGGGCGTGAGCGTCGATGACCTGCGCGACGCGCTCTACGCGTCGAAGATCGCGAGCTACACGCAGGGCTTCCAGATGCTCGCGCGCGCGAGCGAGGAGCGCGGCTACGGCACGGATCTCGGCGAGGTCGCGCGGATCTGGACGGCGGGCTGCATCATCCGCGCGCGCTTCCTCGATCGGGTGCGCGCGGCCTTCGCGCGGACGCCCGCGCCCGAGCTGCTCGCGCTCGCGCCGGAGTTCGTCGAGGACCTCGGCCGCAGGCTCCCCGCGTGGCGGCGCGTCGTGGGCGCGGCGCTCGCGGCGGGCATCCCCGTGCCGGGCCTCGCGGCCTCGCTCGCCTGGTACGACACGCTCGTCACCGCGCGCGGCAGCGCGGCCGTGATCCAGGCGCAGCGCGATTACTTCGGCAGCCACACCTACGAGCGCAGCGACGCGCCGGGCGTCGCGGTGCACACCGACTGGCCGCGCTTCGGCGGCTGACGCGGCGCTCGAAAAAAACGGACGGAAAAACTTCGAGCGCAGGCGATCTCCGGAGAGATCACGCTGCGCTCGAGGTCCGACCGCCGGAGCGATCATGCACGCCGGGCGGACCCGGCGCGCGTGGGGCTCACTCCGCGGACTCGCCCTCGGCCGGTGCGGCCTCGCCCTCGGCGGGAGCAGCCTCACCCTCGGCCGGTGCGGCCTCGCCGCCCTCGGTGGCCTCGGTCGCCGTCTCGGTGGCCGTCGTCTCTTCAGCCGCCGCGTCGTCGCCGCCGCAGCCGATCACGCCCGCCGCCGAGAAAGCCACGATCGCCAGCAGAATCTTGAGGTTCTTCATCGATGATCTCCTTGGTGCCTCCGGGGTGGTTCGGCCCCGGCGTTGCGCTGTCGTCCGCTCTCCGACGACGAACAGCGCGTGAGTTTATCCAAAGCCGCGCCGATGGGAAGAGTTTCGTGCACGGAATCGCCGCGCTCTCGAGGGTGCTGGTCAGCGCACGTAGTCGATGCCGACGATCGTGAGCCGCCGCACCCCGCCCGGCGTCTCGATGCGCACCTCGTCGTCGAGCGCGCGCCCGAGCAGCGCGCGACCGACCGGCGCGCGCCAGGAGATCATGGCGCGCTCGGTGTCGACCTCATCCTCGCCGACGAGTTGGTAGCGGCTGCGGCGCCCGTCGTCGTCTTCGAGCTCGAGCGTCGCGCCGAAGAACACGCGGGCTCCGCGGGGGAGGCCCGGATCGATGGGTACGGCGATCTCGATCCGCTTGCGCAGAAAGCGCATGCGCCCGTCGATCTGGCGGAGTCGGCGCTTGCCGTAGAGGTACTCCGCGTTCTCCGAGCGATCGCCTTGCGCGGCGGCGTCGGTCACCTCCTGCACGACGCGCGCGCGCTCTTCGCCGAGCGCGGCGAGTTCCTTCGTGAGGCGCTCGAGGCCGGCGGGCGTGATGTAGTTCGGGTGCCGCTGCGGCGGCTCGTCGTCCTCGCGCACACGGCCCGGTGTTGACGACGGACGCCCTGCGCGCAAGGCTCGAGCGCCCCTGCCGCCCCCCCGCGCGGCCCCCGCCTCGAGGTGCTCCATGCGCGTCCGCTCCACCCGCCGTCGGTCGCTCGTCGTCGTCGCCTTCGCCTTGTTCGGTGCGGGCTGTGGGGGCGACGCGCCGCGGCCTGCGATCGATGCCGGCGCGCCCGATCTCGGGGTCGTCGACCTCGGCGCTGCGGACCTCGGCGAGGACGACGCGGGCGCTGCGGACCTCGGGGCGTCTTCCTGCGGCAACACGCGTCCCGCGGTCACGGGGGTGCGCGGCACCGAGGGCCTCGTGATCGCACGCGACGGGACGATCTTCTACTCACAGGCCGGGGGCGTGGGCCGCCTCGCGCCCGATGGCACCAACGAGCCGCGCTGGCTGCGTATCGCCGGCGTCTCGACGATCTGGGGGCTCGCGCTCGACGCGGCGAACGCGCGGTTGTTCGTCGCGTCCCCCGAGAACGGCACGCTCTACGCGACCGACGTCGCGTCCCCCGCGGCCTCGCCGCTCGCGACCGGACTCGGCGCGCCAAACGGACTCACCCTCGGCCCGGACGGCGCGCTCTACGCGAGCGACTTCGAGACGGGCACGGTCTTCCGCGTCGACGCCGCGACGGGCGTGGCGTCGACGGTCACCACGTCGGCGATCGAGCGCGCCAACGGCCTCGCGTTCGCGCCCGGTGATCCGACGACGCTCTACGCGCTCAGCTATTCGCGGGGCACGCTGCTCGCGCTCACGCTCGACGCCGCGCACGTCGAGACGGCGCGCCGCACCGTCGCCCGCGCGCTCGGCAACCCCGACGGCGTGACGCTCGACGCGGCGGGGCGCTTCTACGTCAGCGACAACGGCGGCGGGCGCGTGCTGCGCCTCGAGGCCGATGGGACGGGCGCGACCGAGCTCGCCGCGGATGGCACGATCGGCGCGGCCGCGAACCTCGCGTTCGGCGTCGGGCCGCTCGACTGCCACGACCTCTACGTCGCCTCGTCCGGTGTGCTCGGGCGGCTCGCGGTGCCCGACGCGATCGCCGCGCCCGTGCCCTGGCAGTGAACGCGCGGCCCGCTTCGCGCGGGGTCTGGCGTGCGCTCCTGCTCGTCGTCGTGGGCGTGCTCGCCGCGTCCGCGTGGCTCGGTCCGCTCGGGGGCGCGCTCCCGCTCGCCCTGCTGCGCGTGCCCGTCGCTGCGCGATATCCGGACGCGCCCAGCGTCGCGCCCGCCGCGCTCGCCGCAGCGCTCGCTAGGCCCGAGCCGGCGCGCCCCGTACTCCTCGACGTGCGGAGCGCTGCCGAGTTCGCGGTGAGCCACCTGCGCGGGGCGCGTCGCGTGGATGCGGAAGGCGCGTCGACCGCCGCGCTCGCGCTGCCCGCCGCGCGCCCCGTCGTCGTGTACTGCGCCGTCGGCCTGCGGAGCGCGGCGCTCGTCGCGCGGCTCCGTGCGGCGGGCCACCGCGACGCGCGCAACCTCGAGGGTGGGCTCTTCCGCTGGGCGCGCGAGGGGAGGCCCATGTACCGCGGCGTCGCGCCTGCGCAGCGCGTGCACCCATACGACGGCGCGTGGGGACTCTTCTTGCCGCGGCGGCTGCGGGCGCCGCGCGACTGACTGACTGAATGGCGATTCAGCCGGCGGGCCAGGTCACGCGACCGCGGTGCACGGTGACCGGCCCCCTCGCGCCCGTCTCGGTGTCGAGCGCGGTGCGCGTGGCATCGAACCACGCGTTCGCTTCGTCCGGGGAGCCGCCGATCGCGAGGACGCCGACCTTCCCGTACTGCGAGAGCGCGCCAGCGAGATGGAAGACGACGCCCTGGTCCGTCCAGGGGCGGTAGTGCAGGCCATGCACGGCGGCGACGTCGAGGAGGTCCTCGACGAGCAGGCCGCGGTAGTTGGGGTGCGCGAGCGCGTCGGTCGCGACGTAGCAGCGCGGCTCGCCGCGCGCGGTGAGGTACTGCCCGCTCGCGACGTCGTAGTGCCCGTGCGAGAGCATCTGCAGCGTCATCAGCGGATGCGTCGTGCCGCTCATCCGCAGGTTGATCTCGACGGCGAGGCGGTCCCACACGCCGGGCTCGCGCTCGACGGTGAGGAAGTCGACCGAGAAGCGGCCGAGCGCGCCCGCGTCCCGCAGCACATGGCCCACCTTGATCGCGTCGTCCTGGATCGCGAGGCGGTAGTGCTCGTCCGCGGGGAAGGTGCAGCCGAGGTAGGTCTGGCCATCGGCGGCGAGGATCTGGTCGTGCGTCGAGAGCGCCTCGAGCTCGAGGCGCGGGTTCACGCGGAGTTGCGCGCTCGGCGAGCGCTTCACGGCGCCCTCGACCCACGCCTCGACGACGCCGCCCATCCGCTCCATCCCTTGCAGGAACCCGCGCGACGTCTCGTGCGCGGCCACGCAGCGGAGCGTCCCGAGGTGCCCGTGCACCGCCTCGATGCGGCCCGCGCGCGAGGCGGCGCCGGGCGCGACAGCCGCGATCGGCGCGAGATCCAGCAAGGCGTTGCCCTCGCCGCTGAAGCCCTCGTTGTGCTTCACGCACACGCGGAGCAAGGCGGGGTCGGCCTCCCAGAGATCCGCGACCGCAGACGCGACCTCCGCCTCGCCGCGCACGTCCTCGATGCCCGGCGCCATCGCCACGCCCGCCTGGCGGAAGACCTTGCGGGAGCCGCTCTTGCTGCCGAGGTGCGCGAGGTCCGGGTCGACGCCGTAGAGCGGGAGCCCGAGCCGCACGGCGAGGCTGCGCTCGCGGTGCGTGACGGCGAAGCAGGTCATGTGCGCGCGCGAGGGATCGATTGCGCGGCGGATGCGCTCGATCAAGCGCGGCCGCTCGAGGATCTTCTCGGTGAGGGGGCGCGCCGACGAGTCGTGGCAGGCGAGCAGGGTGAGCCGCTCGCGGGCGTGCGCGGTGGGGATCCCCGTGAGCAGGGAGATCTGGTAGTCGAGCGCGGCCGGGTGGATGGGCTGCGACGTGACGTAGACGAGGTGCGTGCGCGGGTGGCGCAGCAACATCATCGTGAAGAGCATCCGCTCTTCGTAGAGGTGGAAGCCCGGGATCGACGACGCCGCGAAGCCGTCGAGCGAGAGCGACGGGATGACGACGACGTCCCGCGGACCGGCGTCGATGTCGCGCAGGAGGGCCCAGCGCTCCTCGAGGACGTGCTGGAGGTCGCGGTAGCGCTTCAGCTCGTCGACACCTTCGATCGGCGGCGCGGACTTGAAGGCGCGCGGACCCGTGGCCGGGCTCGGGACGCCGTGCGGGGTGTGCGAGTGGCCGTCGTGGTCCATGCGTTCAGCGCGCGACCACGCCGCCGCCCGCTGCGTCCCCGGGCTGACCACCGGCCCCGAGAATCCGCGCGATCGGGCCCTGTTCGTTCACGCGGGCGCCACCCGGCAGAAAATCGCCGAAGTTGTACGGGACGCGCGGCGTGCGGCCCTCGCTCGCGACGCGGAGCGCGAGCTTCACCATCTCGTCGACGACGATGTCGAAGTAGTGCGGCGTGATGGAGTAGTAGTCCATGTCGGGCGCCGGGTTCGTGAAGTCGATCGCGTACGGCACGCCGTCCTTGATCGCGAACTCGACGCTGTTCATGTCGTAGCCGAGCGCGTTGCAGATCTTCCACGCGTCGTCGACGACGCGCTGGCCGAGCCGCGGCGGCAGATAGCCCGACTCGACGAGGTAGCAGCGACGGTGCGGGTCGTAGCGGATCGGCAGGATCGTGTCGCGGCCGATGCAGATGCAGCGCACGTAGTCGTCGAAGTCGATGAACTCTTGGAGCGTCATCACGAGCGTGCCGGAGGCGTTGTACGCCGCGAGCAACTCGGCCTCGTTGTTCACCTTCGTGACGTTCTTCCAGCCTCCGCCCTCGGCCGGCTTGAGGAAGGCGGGGAAGCCGATGTAGTCGGTGATCGCCTTCCAATCGAGGGGGAACTCGAGGTTGCGCAGCGAGCGCGACTTGTCGATCGAGGGGATGTAGTCGCGCTGGGGGAGCAGCACCGTCTTCGGGATGGCGCAGCCGAGCTTCGCCGCGAGGGAGAAGCCGAAGAACTTGTCGTCCGCCGACCACCAGAGCGGGTCGTTGATGACGTAGGTGCCCGCGAGCTGCGCGGCCTTCAGGTGCAGGCGGTAGTGCTGCACCTCCTGGCTGATGCGGTCGATCAGGACGTCGTACTTCCTCGTGAACGTCTCGTTCGTGCCGCCGATCTTCGCGAGCTCGGCGTGGACGCCCGCGTGGCCGTTGAGCTTGTCGAGGAAGGCGGGAGGAAACGTGTTCTCCCAGCCGACGAGGAGGCCGATCCGCTTGGTCATCGGCGGGACGTTATCGCGGAATATGGGCCCGTGTAAACGGCCGAACGGGGGGCCACTCGCTCGGCGGTGCGCGTCAGGCGGGGGCGCGCAGGACCACGGCGCTCACGTTGTCCTCGGAGCCCGCGGCGAACGCGGCCCACACGATCTGGTCGGCGACGAGCTCGTGCGTCGTGCCGCCGAGCAGGGCCGCGATCCGGTCGTCCGCGAGCGCGCCGTGCAGGCCATCCGTGCAGAGCAGGAAGAGGTCCCCCGGCGCGACGTCGACGCGGCGCACCTCCGGCTCCGCCTCCCCGCGCACGCCGAGCGCGCGCGTGACGACGTGGGCGTAGGCCTGCCGCTGCGCAGCGCTGATCGGGGTGCCGAGCGCGGTGAGTTCCGTGACGAGGGAGTGATCGGCGGTGAGCGCCGTGAGGCTACCCTGACGCAGACGGTAGACGCGGCTGTCTCCGACGTGCGCGACGATCGCCGCGCCCTCCGCGAAGAAGACCGCGGCGACGGTCGTCGCCATCTCGGCGAGCGGGCCCTGCTGGCCGCGGCGCACCGCGCGGTGCGCGCAGCGCGAGGCGTGCTCGAGCAGACCTTCGTACAGGCCGCGTCGGCCGAGGTCGCGTTGCAACCGCTCGGCGTTCGGTACGTCGCCCGTCGCGAACGCGCTCACCGCGCGCCACAGCGCGCCGAGCGCGACGCGGCTCGCCGTCGCGCCACCCGGCCGACCGCCGAGGCCGTCGGCCACGGCGTAGAGGCGCAGCGCGTCGTCCGCGAGCACCGCGTCTTCGTTGGCCTCGCGCCGCCCCGTGATGCTCGCGGTGCGGGTGATGGGGCGGGCCGCGCTCCGCTCCGTGGGGATGGCGAACGGCGTCTGAATCGGACTCTCAGGGGTCATCAAGAAAATCAGGGATCGACGACACGGATCGTCACGCGCGGCACGTCCTTGACGACGCGCAGCTGGCAGCAGAGGCGGGTGTCCGCGCCGTCGCCGAAGATGTCGAGGACCGAGAGCTCCTCGTCCTCCGGCGGCGGGAAGGCGTCCATCCCGACCGACACGCGCACGCGGCAGGTGCCGCAGCTGGCGGATCGACACGAGTACGGGACGGCCGCCTCGGGGTGCTCGTCGGTCACGTCGACGAGGCGGCGACCGGTGCTGATGTCGATCTCCACGTTGGCGGGCTCGAAGCGGACGCGCGGCATGGCGCGCGTGTGTGCCGTGCGCGGGCGGCGAAGTCAACCGCGGTGCGTCCCCGGCGCGGCGCACGCTGCGGTCGCCCGACCATCCCGGCAGCCGCTCGCGGGGCCCGTCACGTCCTTGGCCCGCCCGACGCGACCATGTAACATCCGCCGCCCGTGCGTCCGGCCCCCCTCTTAGGGGGACTTCCGGCGACGTGCGCGCGCCTGCGCGCCACCCCCGCGACCCCCGACGAGAACCGAGCACCCACGATGACTGCGACCACGGACCTCCTGCGCGGCGAGCTGGAGAAGCACTTCGACCTCGATGGCCTCAAGCGACTGAGCGACGAGCTGCTCGGCTTCGATCCGGAGGCTGTCGGCAGCACCTCGGCCAAGGGCGCCTTCGCCCGCGCGCTCGTCGAGAAGGCCGCGCGCGAGGACGCGCTCGAGGCGCTCGTCGACGCGCTGCTGCTCTCCGCGAAGGGCGTGGATGCGCGGGTCCAGCAGGTGTATGCGGGCGCGCTCGGCGACGAGCTCGTCCCCGGCGCGAACGTCGCGGGCTTCCGCATCGTGAAGAAGCTCGGCGAGGGCGGCCTCGGCGTCGTGTACCTCGGCGAGCGCAAGGACGGCGAGCAGACGACGCGGGCCGCCGTGAAGATCGTGCGCGGCGAGTACGCGCGCGACCGCGCCGCGGTGCAGCGCTTCCTCACGGTGTCGCGCGTCCTGCGCACCGTGAAGTCGGGCACGCTCGCGCCCGTGCTGGCGGTCGGCCAGCTCGAGGACGGCCGCCCGTGGGTCGCGACGCAGTACGTCGAGGGGCAGACGCTCTCGGCGCGCGTCGGGCGCGTGGGGCCGATGCACTTCAACGAAGCGCGGCCCGTGCTCCGCGGCGTGCTCGACGCGCTCGAGGCGCTCCACGCGCGCGGCCTCGTCCACGGCGACGTGAAGGCCGAGAACGTGTTCGTCGTGCGCCCCGCGGCGGCCGACGGCGCGAAGGCCGAGCTCCAGGGCGTGCTCGTCGACGGTGGCACCGATCGCCTCCTCGCGCGTGTGCAGGGCGCGGTCGACAAGACGGGCGTGCTGCCGCTCTTCGGCACGGCGAAGGCCATGTCGCCCGAGCAGGCGCGCGGGCAGGCGCTCGACGGGCGCAGCGATCTCTACGCCTTCGGGGCGCTGCTCTTCGAGGTGCTCTCGGGCAAGACGCCCTTCCAGGGGCGGAGCGCGATCGACATCGTGCTCCAGCACGTCTCCGAGGCGCCGCCCGCGCCGAGCAGCGTCGCCCCGCGCGGGTGGGTGCCGCGCGAGCTCGACGAGATCGTGCTGCGCGCGCTCGCGAAGGATCCGGCCGAGCGCTACGCGACCGCGGCGGCGATCCGCGAGGCGATGGACTCGCTCGCGCGCCAGTCGATGCGGCCTCCCGCCGAGAAGAGCAGCTTCGACGCGAAGGAGTTCGAGGCCGCGCGCGAGCTGCTGCTCTCCGAGCCCGGCAACGAGGAGCTCGCCGTCGCGCTCGAGCGCATCGCGGGCCCCGCGCACGAGTGGGAGAAGGCGCTCGCCGCGCTCGACGAGGCCGCCAACAACACGGACGACGTCGAAGCGAAGAAGTCGCTGCTCTTCCGCGTCGCGCGCATCGCCGAGCACGAGCGCGAGGACGCGTTCCTCGCGGAGCAGGCCTACTCGCGGATCCTCGAGGTCGACCCTGCCGACGAGATCGCGCAGATCGGCGTCGAGGAGCTGCGCCGCCAGAGCGGCAACGTCGAGGGGCTCGTCGAACTCCTGCTCGACAAGGTGGGCCGGGTCGAGTCGAGCCGCGACCGCGCGACGGTGCTGCACGAGATCGCCTCGCTCTACGAGGAGAAGCTCTCGCAACCCGAGAGCGCGTTCTTCGCGTGGGTCCAGGCGCTCACCGAGGTGCCGTCCGACGAGAAGACCGCGCGTGAGATCGAGCGTCTCGCCGGCACCAACGCCGACCGCTGGAACGAGGCGATGGGCACGCTCAACGAGGCCGTGCAGGCGGGCGGCGAGCCCGCGGACACGACGCGCCTCTACACGCTCATGGGCGGCTGGTACGCCGACAAGCTCCAGCGCCCCGACTTCGCGCTGCCCTGCTATTCGCAGGCGCTCGCGCTCGATCCGGCCAACGAGGCCGCGCTCGAGGGCACCAGCGCGCTCTACCGCAAGGCGCAGGCCTGGACGGATCTCGTCGGCATCCTGCTGCGCCGCGCCGACGCGGCCTCGAGCCCTCTGAAGGCCCGTGACGCGCGCGTCGAGGCCGCCGAGATCATCGGCGTCCGCCTCAACGACGCGACCCGCGCCGCGGAGATCTACCGCCTCGTCCTCGCCGACGACCCCGTCCACGCGAAGGCGAGCGCGGCCCTCGAAGACCTGCTCTCCCGCCAGCAGAGCTGGCCCGAGCTCGTCGCGCTGCTCGACGAGAAGGCGCGCAACCAGCGCGGCGAGGAGAAGGTCGAGACGCTCTGCCACCTCGCCGAGCTCTACGAGGACCGCCTCGCGGACGCGGGCAAGGCGCAACTCCGCTTCGAGGAGGCGCTCGCCGTCGAGGCGCGGCACCTCGGCGCGCTCAAGGGCCTCGATCGGCTGTACGCCCGCGTCGGTAAGTATCAGGAACTATTGCAGAATCTCCGGGTGCAGATCGAACTGGCGGCGACCCCGCGGCAGCGCATCGGCCTGCTCGAGCGCATCGGCGGCATCCAGGAGGAGGAGTTCGTCGACCACGAGAAGGCGGCTGCCACCTTCGAGGAGGTGGTCGCGATCGACCCGGGCCACGACGGCGCGAACGCGGCCCTCGCGCGGCTCTACCGGCAGCTGCACCGCTTCGACGACCTCGCCACGACGCTCGATCGACACGCGAAGAGCACCGACGACGACAAGCGCAAGGTCGAGCTGCTCGCGCAGGCCGTGAAGGTCCTGATGGTCGATGTCGGCGCGCCGGACCGCGCGCTCGCGACGTGCGAGCGCATCCTCGCCGTCGACGCGGGGCACGCCGCGACGCTCGAACTCGTCGCGCGGCTGCAGGCGCAGACTGGCGACGCGACGGCGGCCCTCGCCTCCGTCGAGAAGCTCGCGGAGAGCGAGCGCGACCCGCAGAAGAAGTCGGAGTTGCTGCTCCGCGCGGGCCGCATCCTCGAGGACTCGGGCGACAAGGACCGCGCGATCGCGCGCTACAAGTCGGCGCTCGACGCCGACCCGCGCTCGGTGGCGGCGTTCGGCGCGCTCCGCGCGATCTACGCCGACCGCGGTGACGCACACGGCGCGGTCGACCTGCTCGAGCGCGAGCTCGCCGCGACGGATGGACCGACGGCCAAGGCGCGGCTCTGGGCCGAGCTCGGTCAGATGGCGCGCGACCGCCTCGGGGACAAGTCCCGCGCGCGCGACGCCTTCCTCAAGTCGCTCGAGCTCGACGCGACCTCGACGCCCGCGGCCCGCGGCCTCGGCGAGATGGCCTTCGCGGAGCAGAGCTGGGCGGCGGCGACCAAGCACCTCGAGCCGCTGCTCGCCCGCACGAGCGAGATGGACGCCCGCTCGGCGCGCGACGTCAGCGTGATGTGCGGCGACGCCTTCCGGAACCAGTCGATCTTCGACAAGGCGCAGCGCGCGTATCTCAACGCCAAGGCCTTCGCGGCCGGCGATCGCGAGGTGCTCGAGCGCGTCGCGGAGGTGACGTTCGAGTCGGGCGCGGCGGACGAGGCCGCGGAGCTCTACCGCGACATCCTCGAGCGCTTCGCCGCGGAGCTCGGCGGCGGCGACAAGGGCCGCATCATCTTCCGCATCGGCGAGGCGCAGCGCCGCTCCGACGAGCTCGACGAGGCGACGAAGACCCTCCTCGAGGCGGCCGACCTGCTCCCCGGCGACGCGCTCCCGCTCGAGTCGCTCGCGAAGGTCTACGAGGCGCAGTCGAAGTGGGACGACCTCGTGCGCACGCTGCGCCGCCGCATGGAGCACGCGGGCGACGACGAGCGCTTCGCGATCCTCGTGCGCGTCGGCGACGTCCTGCTCGAGAAGCAGGGCGACAAGGCGAAGGCGCAGAAGAGCTACGTCGCGGCGCTCGAGCTCCGGGCCGACGACCGCAACCTGCTCACCAAGCTGATGGGTCTCTACAGCGAGTCGAAGGACTGGGGCCGCCTCGTCGAGGTCGTCCTCCGCATCGCCGAGCTCGTCACCGACAAGCGCCAACTCGCGAAGTACTACGCGACCGCGGCGGCGATCTCGGCGAGCGAGCTCAAGCGCTTCGAGGAGGCCGCGGACTACTACGAGCAGGCCCTCGAGAACGACCCGGCGATGACGCGGCCGTTCGACGGACTCGTCGCCGCGCTCACCGCGACCGAGGCCTGGAGCCGACTCGCGGAGGCGTACCGCGCGCAGCTGCGGCGCGTGGAAGAGACCGCGACCGCCGAGCAGAAAGCGGCGCTCCACGACGCGCTCGCGACCGTCCTCCGCGATCGCCTCGACAGCGTGGCGCAGGCCGTCGAGTCCTACGAAGAGGCGCAGAAACTCGACCCGGAGAACCGCCGCCGCGGCGAGCTCCTCAGCGAGATCTACGCGGGCGATCCCAAGCGCTTCTCCGCGAAGGCGGTGCGTCAGCACGCGCTCCTGCTCGAGGCGTCGCCGTACCGCGTCGAGAGCTACCAGGCGCTCCGCAAGCTCTACACCGACCTCAAGAAGGCCGATGAGTCGTGGTGCGTTTGTCAGGCGCTGCGCGTGCTCAAGCAGGCGGAGCCCGACGAGGAGGCCTTCTTCAAGAAGCACCGCTCGCGCCAGCCGGCCGTCGCGCAGGAGCGCTTCGACGACGAGACCTGGCTCAAGCACCTGCTGCACGGCGATCAGGACGTCCTGCTCACGGGCATCTTCGCGACGATCGCGCCCGCGGCGGTCGCGTCCCGCTCGCAGCCGCTCCAGAATCTCGGCGTCGATGCCGGCAAGAAGCGCGCGCCCGCGACGGATCCGGCCGTGATGGCGCAGATGCTCCACTACGCGTCGGGCGTCATCGACGTCGCGCTGCCGGACGTCTACTACCGCGAGCAGGACGCCGGCGGCCTCTCGTTCCTCTTCGCGCAGCCACCCTCGATCGGCCTCGGCAAGGGCGCGCTCGCAGGCGGACCGCAGCAGGCGCTCGCGTTCGTCGCGGGGCGGCACCTCAGCTTCTTCCGCGGCGGCCACTACCTGCGGCACCTCGTGCCCACGGGCGGCGGCCTGCGCGCGTGGCTGCTCGCCGCGATCAAGACGGCGACGCCGCAGTTCCCGATCCCGCCCGATCTCGCGCCGCAGGTCGCCGAGCACCTCGCGGCCTTTAAGCAGCACCTCACGCCCCCGCAGCAGGAGCACCTGAAGAGCCTCGTCGTGAAGCTCCTCGCGGCGGCGCCCGAGCTGAACCTCAAGCGCTGGGTCGCGGCCGTCGACCTCACCGCGGATCGCGTCGGCTTCGTGCTCGCGAACGACCTCGAGCTCTCGCTCGCGGTGATCCAGGCGAGCCCCGAGGACAGCGCCGCCGTCTCGCAGAAGGACCGCGTGAAGGAGCTGCACCTCTACGCGGTGAGCGAGTCGTACCTCGCGCTCCGACACAAGCTCGGCATTCAGATCGGTGAGTGACGACGACGAGCGCGCGCCTTCTCCCCGCGGGGAGGCGCGCGCCCTCGCGACCCCCGCGTCGCCCGAGGACGCGTCCTTCGTGGTGCGCCCGATCGGCGTGCTGCGCTCGCCGTTCGGCGACCGGGTGAGCGCGCCGCGTCAGCCCTACGTCGCGGGCGACGCGCCTGGCACGATCGAGCTCTTCGCGGGGCGCGGTTTCGAGGACGCCGTCGCGGACCTCGAGCGCTGGTCGCACGTCTGGGTGCTCTATTGGTTCCACCTCAACGACGGCTGGCGGCCCAAGGTGCTGCCGCCGCGCTCCGACGAGAAACGCGGGGTTTTTGCCACGCGCTCGCCGCATCGGCCGAACCCGATCGGCCTCTCGCCGCTCCTGCTCGAGCGCGTCGAGGGGCGCGTGCTGCACGTGCGCGGTGTCGACGTCGTCGACGGGACGCCCGTGCTCGACGTGAAGCCCTACGTGCCCTTCGCGGATGTCGTGCAGGGCGCGACGACGGGCTGGATCGGCGTCGATCCGGACCCGGCGTGGGAGGTGCGCTGGGAGCCGCTCGCCGCCTCCCAGGCCGTGTGGCTCGCCGAGGAACAAGGCGTCGTGCTCGCGCCGAGCGTCGACAAGCAGCTCGCGCTCGGCCCGCGCCCGCACGCCTACCGACGCATCCGCGAGCTCCCGGATGGCGCCCGCCTGCTCAGCGTGCACGATTGGCGCGTGCGCTTCCGCGTCGAGGGCCGCGCGGCGATCGTCGAGCGCATCGCGAGCGGGTACCGGCCCTCGCAGCTGCACGGCGGCAAGCACACGGACGCGAAGCTCGCGCCGCATCGCGCCTTCGCCGCGCGCTTTGCGAACGCGTCGCTGCGCTGAGATCATCGTAAATCCGTTGCAACTGTATCCCGTGTTGCAGTTGTAACGCGCCTGCGAATCAGCGTCGGCGCAGCAGCGCGTCCTCGACCCGATCCAGGCGGTCCTGCCCCCAGAAGAGTTCGTCGCCGTCGACGACGAAGGTCGGCACGCCGAACACGCCCGCGGCCTGCGCGGCCTCCGTCGCCTCGCGCAGCTGCGCCTTCACCTCGTCGCTCGCGGCGCGCGCGCGGATCGCCGCGTGATCGTCACCGATCAGCGCGGCGAGCACGGCCGGGTCGGCGATGTCGGCGTCGTCGCCCCACACGGCCGTCATCGCGCGCGCGACGAAGTCGCGGCGGCGCGCCTCGGGCAGCGCGAACCACACGCGGAGCAGCTCGACCGTGCGCAGGGGGAAGCGCGACGGGAAGCGGTACGGCACGCCCCAGCGCGTCGCCCAGCGCGCGAGCTCCGTGTGCATCCAGCGCTGCTTGACGGGGCTCATCGCCAGCAGCGGCGCGTCGCTCTGGCCGAGCGACTTGAAGAGCCCGCCGAGCAGCAGCGGGCGCCAGACCACGCGCGCGCCGGTGCGCGCCGCGAGCGCGTCGATCTGGGTCGTGCCGAGGTACGCCCACGGCGAAGAGAAATCGAACCACACCTCGAGCGTGCGCCGTTCGTCACCCTCTTTCGTGATGGTGCTGGGTGTCGCGTCGCGCACGCCCCAGCCCGGCGTGAGCGGGGCACCCGAGAGCCGCCGTGCGACGACGTCGAGGCGGTCCTGCCCCCACTCGAGCTCCCCGTCGACGATCATCGCGGGCGCGCCAAAGATGCCGAGCGCGATCGCGGCGTCGGTGCGGTCGCGCAGATCCTGCTTCACGTCAGCGTCGCCGAGCCGCGCGAGGATCGCGTCGGCGTCGTGGCCCGCGTCGGTGAGCACGCGGCGCAGCACCAGCTCCGAGGAGATCGCCGCGTTGTCGACCCAGTACGCGCGGAAAAAGCCGTGGATCACGCGCGGATCACAGCCCGCGAGCAGCGTCGCCCGCAGCGCCTCGACGGTGCGGAACGGGTGCTCCGAGGGCATGCGCAGCGGCACCTCGAAGCGCTCCGCCCAGCGGCGTAGATCGTCGGCGCCGTGCCGTGCCTTCGCGGGGGAGTGCGTCGCGAAGAGGCGCTGCGGCGTGCCGACGGCCGCGAAGACGCCGCCGAGCAGCATCGGCTTCCACGCGAGGGTCGCGTCCGCCTCCTTCGCGATGGCTTCGATGCGCGTCGCGGCGAGATACGCGTAGGGGCAGGAGTAATCGAAATGAAAGTCGACGTGCATGGCCGCGACGCTACTGCGCGGCGTGCCGCGGTGCGAGCGCGCGCTGTGTGTCTGCGAACAGTCCGTGCGCGAACGTGGGCAATCGCGCCGCGCTCAGACCGGCTCGTCAGACCAGTTCGAGCGAGCCGTCCTCCAGCTTGCTCAGGCGCAGCAGGAAGATGTCGAGCGGGTAGCTCTGGTAGAGCCGCCAAGGGCGCTTCGAGCCCTGCTTCGGCAGAAACGAGCGCGCGCGTTCGATGTAGCCCGAGGCGAGGCCGATGAACTCGCTCGGCTGCACCTCGGGGTCGTTCAGGCGCGGCGTGCACTTGCGCGCGCCGACCTCGTCCATGCGGCGGAGCAGGCGCACCACGTACGCGCTCGTGAGGTCGGCCTTGAGCGTCCACGAGGCGTTCGTGTAGCCGAAGGCGCTCGCGAAGTTCGGCACATCCGCGAACATCGCGCCCTTGTAGTTGATGAGGTCCTGCGAGGCGATCGCGCGGCCATCGACGTTCAGCGTCATGCCGCCCGCGAACTTGAGCACGAGGCCCGTCGCGGTGACGACCAGATCCGCCTTCAATTCCTCGCCCGACGTGAGGCGGATACCCTCTTCCGTGAAGGTGTCGATGGTGTCGGTGACGACCGACGCCGCGCCCGTGCGCAGCGCCTCGAAGAGGTCCGCATCGGGCACGAGACAGAGGCGCTGATCCCACGGGTCGTAGCGCGGCGTGAAGTGACGGCTGATGTCGTAGTCGGGGCCGAGCGCCTTCTGCACCTGCTCGAGCAGCCAGCCCTTCGCCCGCGCCGGCCGGCGCTGCGCGAACTCGTAGAGGAACGCCGACATCGCGACGTTCTTCCAGCGCGTGATCCCATACGCGACCTGCGCGGGGAGCCGCTTGCGGAGCGCGTTCGCGATGGGATCCTCGGCCGGGCGCGAGAGGATGTAGGTCGGCGAGCGCTGCAACATCGTCACGTGCGCGGCCTTCTTGGCGAGCTCGGGGACGAGCGTCACGGCCGTCGCGCCGCTGCCGATCACGACGACGCGCTTGTCGGTGTAGTCGACGTCGGGCGTCCACTTCTGCGGGTGCACGAGCCGGCCGCGATAGCGGGAAATGCCCGGGAAATCGGGCGTATAACCGGCGTCGTAGTCGTAGTAGCCGGTGCAGCCGTAGAGGAAACCGCAAGTGAGTTGCTGTGTCTCGCCCGTACCCGTGCGCTCGATCTCGACCGTCCAGCGGGCGTCGGCGCTCGACCACGAGGCGCTCTTCACGCGGTGCCCGAAACGGATGTGCCGCTCGATGCCGTGCTCGCGCGCCGTGTCGCGGATGTACGTGAGGATCGACGCGCCATCGGCGATCGCCTTCTGTTCCTCCCACGGTTTGAACGCGTAGCCGAGCGTGAACATGTCGGAGTCCGAGCGGATGCCCGGGTAGCGGAAGAGGTCCCACGTGCCCCCGATCGCCTCGCGCGCCTCGAGGATCGCCAAGCGTTTTGTGGGGGACTCCGCGCTTCAGGTGGACGGCCGCGCCGATGCCGGAGAGGCCCGCGCCGATGATCAGGACGTCGAAGTGTTCGGTCACGCTCGCTCGTGCTCCTCGCTGCGGAGGATGCCACCGATCACCCGCGCCGCCGCTGCCTCGCGTGCCGCCGGCTCCGCGCGCGCCCCGCTCGACGGCGCGCGGGTCGCGCCCCATGTCCCGCGGGCCATGACGTCACCGCGCTTCGCCCAGACCCTCGTCGATTCCCTCCCCGCGGATCCCGACACCTCGAATCGCCGGCGTCAGGTGCTCGGCGCCGCCTACACGCGCGTGACCCCGACGCCCGTCTCGGCCCCGACCCTGCTCGCCGCGAGCCCGGAGGTCGCCGCGATGCTCGGCCTCGACCCCGCGTCGCTCGGCCGCCCCGAGTGGGTGGCCGCGCTGTCCGGCAACGGTTTGCTGCCCGGGATGGTGCCGTACGCGACGGCTTACGGCGGACACCAGTTCGGCAACTGGGCGGGCCAGCTCGGCGACGGCCGCGCGATCACGCTCGGCGAGCTCGTCGCGCCCGATGGTGTCGCATACGAGTTGCAACTGAAGGGCGCAGGGCCCACGCCCTACTCGCGCGGCGCGGATGGCCGCGCGGTGATGCGCAGCTCGGTGCGCGAGTTCCTGTGCAGCGAGGCGATGGCGCACCTCGGCGTGCCCACCACGCGCGCGCTCTCGCTCGTCGCGACGGGCGACGCGGTCGTGCGCGACGTGCTCTACAGCGGCGACGCGCGGCCCGAGCCGGGCGCGATCGTGTGCCGCGTCGCGCCGAGCTTCCTGCGCTTCGGGCACTTCCAGCTGCCCGCGTCGCGGCGCGATCACGCGCTGCTCGGGGTCTTCGTCGATTACACGATTCGCCAGCATTTCCCGGCGCTGATCGGCCCGAAGGGCATCGATGCGGAGGTGCGCGAGGCGTGGCTCGCCGAGATCGCGCGGCGCACCGCGCACCTCGTGGTTCATTGGATGCGCGTGGGCTTCGTCCACGGCGTGATGAACACCGACAACATGTCGATCCTCGGGCTCACGATCGATTACGGCCCCTACGGCTGGCTCGAGGGCTACGACCCCGACTGGACGCCGAACACCACCGACGCCTCGGGCCGTCGCTACCGCTACGGGCATCAGCCGCAGATCGCGTGGTGGAACCTCGTGCAGCTCGCGCAGGCGCTCATACCGCTCTTCGCGGACACGGCCCCGGTCGAGCGCGCGCTCGGCGCGTTCCGCGACACGCTCGCGCAGCAAGAGCCCGCGATGCTGGCGTCGAAGCTCGGCCTCGCGGCGTTCGACACGGATCCGGCGAGCGGCGACGTCGCGCTCGTCGAGTCGCTCTTCGCGCTCCTCGGCGCGACCGAGACGGACATGACGATCTTCTTCCGCGGGCTCGCGGACGTGCCGGTCACGCAGGCGGCGGCGCTCGACGATGCCGCCCTCTGCGCGCCGCTCGCCGAGGCCTGGTACGCGCCCGCCGAGCTCGATGAGGCGTACCGCGCACGGCTCGCCGGCTGGCTCCGCACGTATGCCGCGCGGGTCGCGCGCGACGGCACGCCGGACGCCGTGCGCCGCGCGCGCATGAACGCCGTGAACCCCCGCTACGTGCTGCGGAACTGGCTCGCGCAGGGCGCGATCGACGGCGCCGAGCGCGGCGATGCGACGGAATTGCACGCGCTGCTCGAGGTGCTGCGCCGCCCCTACGACGACCAGCCCGGCTGCGAGCGCTTCGCCGCGAAGCGCCCCGAGTGGGCGCGGCACCGCGTGGGTTGCTCGATGCTCTCGTGCAGCTCGTGACACTTTGCCCCGCGCGTTTCTCGGGCGTGGATCGCCGTTGAACGCCGCGGCGCTTCCCGCATAATCGCGCCGACCCGCGCACGTACGCGCAGCGTCCCGGAGACCGTCGTGGAAGCACCGAGCCAGATCGTGCCGAATCAAGCCGCCGCCGGAGCCGTGTCTCCCGACGCCACCTCCGCTCCCACCTCTGCGTCCGCTGCGCCCGTCGAGCCGTGGACGATCGACGACGCGAACGAGCTCTACCTGATCGACCGCTGGGGCTCCGGCTACTTCTTGGCCGGCGCGGACGGCGCGATGCAGGTGGCACCGCTCAAGGAGCGCGGCCGCAAGATCTCGATCTACGACGTCGTGCAGGCCGCCATCAAGGAAGAGGGTCTCCGCACCCCGATGCTCCTGCGCTTCCAGGACATCCTCCATCATCGCGTGCGCACGCTGAACGACGCGTTCAACGCAGCGATCGCGGAGGAGCGCTACCGCGGCACGTACCGCGGCGTCTTCCCAATCAAGGTCAACCAGCTGCGCGAGGTCGTCGAGGAGATCCTCGATGCGGGCCTCAAGTTCCATTACGGCGTCGAGGTTGGCAGCAAGCCCGAGATCTTCGCGGCGCTCGCCGTGCACACCGACAACGAGTCGTTGATCGTCTGCAACGGCTACAAGGACGACGCGTACATCCGCACCGCGCTCCTCGGCCGCAAGCTCGGCAAGAAGGTCGTGCTCATCGCGGAGAAGCTCAGCGAGGTCCGCGCGATCTGCCGCCTCGGCAAGGAGATGAACGTCGAGCCGATGATCGGCCTCCGCGTTCGCCTCATGACGCGCGGCGCGGGCAAGTGGGCCGAGTCCGGCGGCGAGAGCGCGAAGTTCGGCCTCTCGACGACGGAGATCCTGCAGGCCGCCGAGATCATGAAGGAGGCGGGCATGCTCGCCTCCTTCAAGCTCATCCACTTCCACATCGGCTCTCAGGTCCCCGACATCCTCATCCTCAAGCGCGCCGTGCGCGAGGCCGCGCGCCACTACGCAAAGCTCCGCCGCGCAGGCTACCCGGTCGAGTACCTCGACGTCGGCGGCGGCCTCGCGATCGACTACGACGGCTCGCGCAGCACCTACCACTCCTCGATGAACTACAGCGTCGAGGAGTACGCGCGCGACGTCGTGCACAACATCGCCGACGTCTGCGATGAAGAGCGCATCCCGCACCCGCACATCCTCAGCGAGTCCGGCCGCGCGATCGTCGCGCACCACAGCGTGCTCGTCGTCGAGGCCTTCGGCGCCATCGAGAAGACGCCCGACACGAAGTACGAGCTCGGCGCCGACGATCACAAGCTCGTCAAGTCGATGACCTACACGCTCGAGCATCTCTCGCCGACCAACCTCGGCGAGAGCTGGCACGACATCCTCGAGGCGAAGGAGCAGTCGCAGACCTCTTTCGAGTTCGGGATTCTCGAGCTGCCGGTGAAGGCGCGCGTCGAAGAGCTCTTCTGGGAGATCGCCGAGCGCATCTTCGACATGGCGAGCCGGCTCGAGCCCTCCGAGGTGCCCGATGGCTTCGACGATCTGAAGAAGCAGCTCGCCGATCAATACATCTGCAACTTCTCCGTCTTCCAGTCGCTGCTCGATCACTGGGCGCTCGGCGCGATGTTCCCGATCGTGCCGATTCACCGCCTGAACGAGCGCCCCACGCAGGCCTCGACGCTCGTGGACATCACCTGCGACTCGGACGGCAAGGTGTCGAAGTTCATCGATCTCAACGACACACGCGACACCCTGCAGCTGCACCAGGTCGTCGAGGGGCAGCCCTATTATCTCGGCATCTTCCTGACGGGCGCCTATCAGGACATCATGGGCGACCTGCACAACCTCTTCGGCCGCGTGAACGAAGTTCACGTCTTCCTCGATGACGACGAGGAGTGTGGCTATTACATCGAAGAGACGATCGCGGGGAACACCGTCGGTGACGTGCTCCAGATGACGCAGTACGACGCGCGCGACCTCGCGGCGCGGGTGAAGGCGCAGGTCGATCAGGCGATCAAGCAGGACCGCCTCAAGCCCACCGAGGGCATGCGCCTGCTCGCCGACTACGAGCGCGGCTTGAAGGATCAGACGTATCTCTCGCTCTGATGCGGTCCGCGTGCAGGTGGGGTTCGCGCAGAAACCCCGCCTCTTTCCCGCGAAAATCCGGTAGCCTCGCGGGCATGCGTCTACGGTATGCGTGGCTGCTGGTGTTCGCTGCCTGCTCGCTCGAACGCGCGGGGCTGATGCAGAACGAGGTCGCTCCGATGGTCGACGGCGGGACACCGCGCGTCGACGGAGGTCGCGACGCGGGCGAGCCGCGTGATGCGGGGCGGGACGCAGGCGATGCGCGGGATGCGGGGGATTCGCCGGATGCCGGGCGCGATGCGGGACCGCCCCCCGAGTGCGTGCTCGACGCGGATTGCCCTAACGCCCCCGGCCCTTGTGGGATGTCACGCTGCGATGCGGGGCGTTGCATCGAAGTGCCCGCGCCCGCCGCGACGCCGTGCCGTGCGGGGGTGGGGGAATGCGACGTCGCGGAGTCGTGCGATGGGGCGAGCCGCGAATGTCCGCCGGATGCGTTCGTCGCTGCGGGAGCGGTGTGTCGCAGCGCGGTCGGGGCGTGCGATGTGGCGGAGTCGTGTGCGGGGACGAGCGCCGTCTGCGCGCCGGATACGGGCGCTGCGGTTGCGTGCGTGCCCGCGACGCCAATCACGTACAGCGCGCGCGGGCGCAATGCGCGCTTCGATCTCGTTGATTTGAACGGCACCGGCCGCACCGTCGCGACGGTCGCGCCGGGGGCCGTGGTGAGCCTGCGCGTCGCGGGGTCCTGGACGGATACGAACACGAACTGCCCCACGTGCATCACGCAGTTCTATGCGCGGATGAACGGGGTCTTCACGCTCTGTCTCGGCTCGACCACCAGCGATGCCACCTTCGACAGAAGCACGTCGTTCACGGCGCCTTCCGCGCGCGGCGTCTACATCATCAATCCCGCGGAGACCTGGGAATTTGAGTGCGTGGCCGGCACCTCCGCGCGCACGGGATTCGACGCCTCCTCGCTCGCGACGCTGATCGTCGAGTGAGCGGATTCGCGCGTCAGAGCACGCGGCGCGCCCAGCGCTCGCGGTCGGCGCTGTAGGGCGGGTAGCGCAGCACCGGATCGACGAAGGTCGGGCGATCGAGCACCGCTTTGCGGTGGCTGAAACACTCGAATCCCGCCTTGCCGTGGTAGGCGCCCATGCCGCTCGGGCCGACGCCGCCGAAGGGCAACTCGTGCACGCCGAGGTGTATGAGGCAGTCGTTGATGCAGACGCCGCCGGAGCTCGTCTGCGCGAGCACATCGTCGACCGTCGCGCGGCGGCGTGAGTACACGTAGAGCGCGAGCGGCTTCTCGCGGGCGCGGACGAAGCGAATCGCCTCGTCGACGCCGTCGACGGGGATCACGGGCAGAATCGGGCCGAAGATCTCGTCGCGCATGAGGGCGCCGTCGAGCTTCACCTTCGTGAGGATCGTGGGCGCGAGGTAGCGCGTCGCCGCGTCGTGCGTGCCGCCCGTGACGACCTCGCCATCGCCGAGCAGCGCGACCAGGCGCGCGTGGTGCCGCGCGCTGACGATGCGCGTGAGGTCGGGGCTCTGTTGCGGGTCCGCGCCGTAGAACTCGGTGAGGACCTTCTTCATCGCGTCGAGCAGCGCGCCCTCGACCTTGCGGTGGACGAGCACGTAGTCGGGGGCGACGCAGGTCTGGCCTGCATTGACGAACTTGCCCCAGACGATGCGGCGCGCGGCCGTCTCCATGTCGACGTCGTCGTCGACGATGCACGGGCTCTTGCCGCCGAGCTCGAGCGTGACGGGCGTGAGGTGCTTGGCGGCCGCTTCCATCACGACGCGGCCGACCGTGCCGCCGCCCGTGAAGAAGATGTGATCCCAGCGCTCGCGGAGCAGGGCCGTCGTCTCCTCGACCGCGCCGCCGACGACGCGCACGGCCTCGCGATCGAGGTATTCGGGGACGAGCTTCGCGAGCACGGCGCTCACGTGCGGGGTGAGCTCGGAGGGCTTGAGCACCGCGCAGTTGCCGGCGGCGAGCGCGGCCGCGAGCGGCGAGAGCACGAGCTGAATGGGGTAGTTCCAGGGCGCGATGATGAGCACGCAGCCGAGCGGCTCGCGCACGATGCGGCTGCTGCCCGGCATCGCGGTGAGGTTCGTAGGCGCGCGCTCGGGGCGCATCCAGCGCGCGAGCTTCGCGAGCGTGTGTTTCACGTCCGAGGCGACGAAGCCCGTCTCCGTCGCCCACGCCTCGAAGCGAGGTTTGCCGAAGTCGGCCGCGACGGCCTCGCACAACTCCGTTTCGCGCTCGGTGACGAGGGCGAGCAGCCGCTCGAGCTGCTTGCGGCGCCACGCGATCGGGCGCGTGCCGCCCGTGTCGAAGAAGCGGCGTACGTCCACGACGAGCGCGGGGATGGCGGCGAGATCGGTGTGCGGGGCGTCGAGCGGAGGCATCGTGGGAGCATGAGGGTGCCATCGCGCGGTCCGCAAGGGTGGGGATGGACAAGTGCGCCGGGGCGCGGTCCTCTCTCGCCATGCACGATTGCCATCAGTCTCGCGCAACGTTCGGTGCGACTGGTTCAACCACTGCGGCCCTCCTGCTGGCGCTGCTGCTCGGCGCCTGCTCGGAGGATGCGCCGGCGCCCGTGCGCGGCCGCTGCACGACGACGCGCGATTGCAGCGGCGCGAGCACCTGTGTGGATGGTCGCTGCGTCGCACCGATGGACGCCGGTGGGATGGACGCCGGCGGCGAGGTCGACCGGGGCGATGCGGGCGGCGGGGGCGGCGGCCCGGACCTCGCGGGCTTCGACGCGGCGCCGCCGGATCTCGTGTGCACGGGCGTCGAGGCGATGGGCACCACGGTGCGCCTGCCGATCGACGTCATCGTGTTGCCCGACGAGTCCGCCTCGATGGGCCCCGCGCGCGACGCCGTGCGGGACGCGATGGACACCACCTTCCGCACCGCGATGGAGACGGCAGGGATCGATTACCGCGTGTTGTGGATGGGCCGCACGACGCTGCCCTCGCTGATGGCCGCCGGGCGGATCACGAACTATCCGGCGGTGTCGCTCGGCAGCGGCGATGGGGCGATGTTCAAACCCGTGCTCGACATCTACGATTCGTGGGCCCCGACGCTGCGCACCGACGCGATCAAAGTCTTCGTCCACTTCACCGACGCGACCTCGGGCACGGGCGCGTCGATCTCGGGATATGCGGGCACCTTCGATCAGGTGCTCTTCGCCCGGGATGCAGGCTTGTGGGGCACCGCGGGCGCGCCGCGGTTCTCGTACAACACCTTCGCCGGACTCACGGTCAATTCCCCGCCCGAGATGCCCTATCTGCCTGCGGATCCGCTCGTGTCGGGCTCGTGCTCAGGCGGCTTCGACAACCCACCCACCTTGCAGCAAATCGCGCAGCGCACGGGGGGATTGCGATTCCCGCTCTGCCGCTTCGACCTCTTCAATGGTGTCTTCCAGCGCATCGCCGAGTCGGCCATCGCGCGCGCCGCGGTGCCCTGTGAGCTCGTCTTGCCGCCGCCCATGGGCGGCATGACCATCGACGAGAGCACCGTCGCCGTCCGCTATCGCACGGGCAGCGGCGGTGAGGAGGTGTTGTTCCGCGCGGCGTCCGCGGCCGAGTGCAGCGACACCCGCTTCCTCCTCGACGGCGACCGCGTCACGCTCTGCCCGTCCGCCTGCACCCGCGTGACCGCCGACGCCGACGCGACGCTCAGCGTGCTCTCGGGGTGTGATCCGTCGTTGTATTGAGGGTGGGATTCACGCCGATGCGCTGGATTCGCCGCGCTTCCAGTGAAACCGCCCCCACAGCCGCAGCTGCCGTTGTTCGACGAGCGCGGATACGCAAGAGCGCCGCCCGACGCCGAGCTGCAAGCGTCCGCGCATGGACAGCTGCGGCTCGTGGTGGGTTGAGCGGAGAGCACCGTGGGCCGAGGGGCTGCGCACGGCGCGGCCAGGGAGAGATCTCGGCCCCGACGGGGAGGCCGCCAAGTACTACTTCCAAGAGTCCGGTGAGCTGACCTCGACCATCCACTTCTCCCCAGCCACCGGCGAGGTCAAAGGCTCCATCCAAAACGGAAGGTTGATCGAAGTCGAGATCGACTGCGCAGGCAAGACCTTCACGTCCAACCCAGTCGCAGGAGGCGCCGGCCTGGAGGTCGAGGACTTCGACTTCGACACCACCGTGCCCGCTGGCGACGCCGCGACATGCGACGACGCCGCCGATTGCGGCCTCCCCGAGTCGGGCGCGCACTGACTTCTTCGCCCCGCGTGCCTATCGGGACGCGCCACCGGTCCCCACCGATCCATCGATGAACCTGACCCCTCCCGCCGTGTGCTGCACCATGTACGCGAGCACCTCGAGTTCTCCCACGTAGAATTCCGTGAATCCACAGCTCGAGCACGTGACCGCCTGAAGCTGTGCCACGAACCTCGCGTGGTCCTCTCCCCCGAGAAACCCTCGCTCCCCTGTCGGCAGGTACGCCGCCGCGACGGATAATGGCTCCGTACCGTTGCTGTCGTGGGCTGTAACGGTGCACGCGCCAATCCGGTGGAACTGCTGCCCTTGGCATTTCGGACACTTCAACGACTGTCGCATCGCCTGGCTCCTTGGTCTCTTCGCGTGTGAGCGCGCGATGTTATCCGGGTCCGGTCGCTGGAGCGCGGGCGCTGTAACGAGCGGTCGCGTCCGCCTGTCTCGCCTTCGAAGACGGACGCTCCCACGAAGCATGCGCTCACCAAGATCGCCTCCATCCCCGCCGGTCTCCTGTTCGTCACGGGATGCGCCCGGCCAACCCAGCAGGGCCAGCGCTGCGCCGCGGGCTCGGAAGATCCCACGACGACGACTCCTCTGACTCCGTCGCCAGACAGACCGGCGCGCAGGCCGCAGCCTGCGCCCGCGCCAGGCAACCCGCTGCTCTCGTCTGCACCGGCGTCGAGGCGATGGGCACCACGGTGCGCCTGCCCATCGACGTGATCGTGTTGCCCGACGAGTCCGCGGCGATGGGGGCGCGCGCGCGACGCCGTGCGGGACGCGATGGACACCACCTTCCGCACCGCGATGGAGACGGCGGGGATCGATGACCGCGTGTCGTGGATGGGGAATGGGTGCCCAAGGGTGGGGCCTCCCTCTCCGCCCAGGACGACCAGCCATGTGGTACTAGGTATTCAGCACAGGCCACGCTGGGAGCACGTGGCTGTCCACGGTGCTGCGCCACCCGCATCGCGGCGCGCCAGCCTTCCACGAGCCGATGCCCGTGCTGCTCCCCCGGGAGTTTCGGACGCAGTACGGATTCGACGACCTCACGGACGGCGCCGCGGCGATGCCTCGTGGTGCGCAATGGCATTCAGGTCGTGCACTCGATGTCGAGGACGTTGCGTCTCTGGACCTTCCCCGAATCCGCGTTTGCGTCCGTGCTGGGCGAGTCCTCGCGGGCGGTCGCGGTCGACGATCGCCCCGCGCCCGCGCGCTCTCGGAGCGACTTGCAGGCGCCGCGCCCGACGAGAGGCTCGCCGAGAGCCTGGCTCGCTGGTTGGCCGAGAGCAGGAGTCGGTCCGCACGCCGCTGAGCCGACCGGCCCGTGGTGGTCACTTCGCCGCGTCCGCCGAAGGGGTCGGCTGCGCGCGCAGTCGCTGGAGCCATCGCCCCGCATCGTCGAACAGTGAATACGCGACAGGCACGATCAGCAGGGTGATGAGCAGCGAGAGTGCTTGTCCGCCGATGATGACGTGGGCCATGGAGGCTCGGGGGGCGGCGCCGGGGCCGCGTCCGAGGGCGATGGGGATCATGCCCGCGATGAGCGTGAGCGTGGTCATCAGGATCGGGCGCAGGCGCGTGACGTTGGCGCGGACGATGGCCTCGTTGCGGGGGATACCGCTGCGGATCAACTGATTCGTGAAATCGACCTGGAGAATCCCATTCTTCTTCACGATGCCGAAGAGCATGAAGACGCCGAAGGCGGAATAGATGTTGAGCGTGTCGTCGAGGAGGATGAGTGAGAGCAGCGCGAAGGGCAGCGAGAGCGGGATTGACAGGAGAATCGTGATGGGGTGAAGGAAGCTCTCGAACTGCGCGGCGAGGACCATGTACATGAAGACGAGCGAGAGCAGCAGCGCGCCGAGGAGGTTGCGCATGGTCTCGTCGAAGAGCTTGGCGCGACCGCCGAAGACGACTTCGTAGCCGGGGGGCAGATCGAGCGTGGCGACCATGGCCTTGACGCGGTCGACGCCGGCGCCGAGGGGGATGCCGGCGAGGTTCGCGCCGACGTCGATCTGCCGGACGCGGTTGAGGCGCGTGATCTGGGCGGGGCTGCGGTCGCGCTCGAAGCGTCCGATGGACTCGAGGCGCACGAGGCCGTCGCGGCCGCGGAGCGGGAGTTTGGCGAGCGCGGCGATGGAGTCGCGATCGGCGGGGTCGAGGCGCAGCCAGACGTCGTATTGCTCGTCGCCGATGCGCAGCTTCGAGACGGGCTCGCCGCCCACCATGGTGCGGAGCGCGGTGGCGACGTCGCCGGCGCGGACGCCGAGATCCGCTGCGCGCTGGCGGTCGACGCGGACGCGCACCTCGGGGCGGCGCATCGCGGCGCCGGAGTCGACGTCGACGAAGCCGGTGGTGGCGCGCATGCGCTCCATGAGCGTGTCGGCGTAGCCGTTGAGGCGGTCGAGGTCGGGGCCGCGCAGCGAGAAGGAGAGCTGCGAGCGGCCGCCGCCGACGTTGCCGACGCCGGAGACGCTGGGGCGCAGATCCGCGTAGGGCGCGAGGAGCGCGCGCGCGTCGGCCATCACGTCGAACTGCGAGAAGCTGCGCTTTTCGAGGTCGAGGAGGGTGACGTAGATCTCGACCTGCGTGACGTCGTCGCCGCCGCCCTGCGCGCCGA
The DNA here is from genome assembly GCA_964202905.1 of Polyangiales bacterium. Taxonomy (GTDB): domain Bacteria; phylum Myxococcota_A; class Polyangia; order Polyangiales; family JADJQN01; genus CAIUAC01. The sequence goes on along the minus strand of CAXNJO010000003.1, from coordinate 634,594 downwards.
TGCGCGTCCAGAGGCGCTCGACGCCGCGCAGGCCGCGGAGCTTCTGTTCGACTTCGGCCGCGACCGCGCTCGCCGCGTCGAGGTCGGAGCCCTCGGGCATCGTGAGCGCGACGCTGAGCTCGCTCGTGTCGTCCTGCGGGATGAAGTCCTTGCCGACCTCCTCCGAGAGCGGGACGGTCGCGGCGACCACCGCGACCGACACGAGCACGACGAGCCAGCGCCAGCGCAGCGACCACGCGACGAGTCCGCCGTAGCCGCGATCGAGCACGCCGTTGAAGCGCGCGACGAGGCCGGGGCGCGCACCCTCGGTGGCGGGCTTCTTCGCGCGCAGCCAGTACGCGCAGAGCATCGGTGTGAGCGTCAGCGAGATGAGCAGCGAGATGCCGATCGCGAAGGCCGTCGTGACGCCGAAGCTCTGCCAGAAGCGGCCGACGCGCCCCTCCATGAAGGCCGTCGGCAGGAAGATGACGATGAGCGAGGCGGTGGTCGCGACGACCGCGAGCGTGATCTCCTTCGTGCCCTCGATGGCGGCGCTGAATGGCGGTTCACCGCCTCTCGACGCGGCGGTGCACGTTCTCGAGGACGACGATCGCGTCGTCGATGACGATGCCGACGGCGAGCGTGAGCGCGAGGAGCGTGAAGTTGTTGAGCGTGTAGTCGAGCGCGCGCAGGACGGCGAAGGTGGTGATGATCGAGCTCGGGATGGCGAGCGCCGCGATCACCGTCGAGCGCAGCGAGCCCATGAAGAGCAGCACCGCGAGGCTGGCGAGGAGCGCGCCGAGCACGAGGTGCACCTCGACCTCGTGGATCGAGCGGCGGATGAAGAGGCTCTCGTCGCGCACGACCTCGACGCGCAGGTCTTCGGGGAGCTCGCCTTCGAGCGTCTTCACGCGCGCGAGCACGGTGTCGACGACCTCGACGGTGTTGGTGCCCGCCTGCTTCTGCACGACGAGGGCGACGGCGTTCACGCCGTCGAGGCGCGAGAGCGAGCGCGGCTTTTCTTCGGCGTCGCGCACCGTGCCGAGATCGCCGAGGCGCACGGGGGCGCCCTGCGGGGACGCGACGACGAGCGCGCGCAGCTCGGCGGCGTCGGCGACGCGCGCGACGGTGCGCACGACCTCTTCGCGCCCCGCGCTCTCGAGGCGCCCGCCCGGGACCTCGACGTTTTGCGCCTGGATCGCGGCGCGGACCTCGGCGATGGAGAGCCCCGCGGCGACGAGCGCATCGGCATCGAGCGAGACGTCGAAGGCGCGCGTACGACCGCCGACGCGCTGCACATCGCCGACGCCGGAGAGGCCCTGCAGCGGCTCGAGTAGGCGCTCGTCGGCGAGCTCGGTGAGCTCGCGCAGTGGCCGATCGCCGCTCACGACGAGCGTGAGGATGGGTGCGGCCGTCGTGTCGAAGCGCGTGATGACGGGCGGCTCGGTGCCGACGGGCAGCTCGCCGAGCACGGCCGCGACCTTGTCGCGGACATCCTGCACGGCCTCCTGCGCGTCGCGATCGAGGACGAAGTTGACCGTCACCGACGACACGCCCTCGACGGAGGTCGAGCGCAGCTCGTCGATGCCGGCCGCGGTGCTCACGGCGTCCTCGATGCGCTTGGTGATCTGCGTCTCGACCTCTTCGGGGCTCGCGCCGCGCAGCACGGTGCGCACCGTGACGATGGGCAGATCGACGTCGGGTGTGCGGTCGACGCCGAGCGAGCCGAAGGACATCGCGCCGAGCGCGACGCAGGCCGACACGAGCATCGTCGCGAAGACGGGGCGGCGGACGCAGATCTCGGAGAGCGTCATCGGCGCGCGGGCTCCGCGCCCTCTCCGCGCGGCGCTGCGGTCGGCGCGGCGCGTGCGCCCTCGACCTCGATGCGCACGGCGGTGCCCGGCGCGAGGCCTGCTGCGCTGCGCGTCACGACGAGGTCGGAGGCGCTGACACCTTGGACGATGGCATCTGCGCCGTCTTCGCCGATCAGCGTGATGTCGGCGGGCGTGGCGCGATCGCCCGTGACGCGCACGACGCGCTCCTGCCCGAGCACGGTGAACACGGCGCTCCGCGGCACGCGCACGGCGTCGAGCGGCGCGCCGAGAGCGAGCGACGCGGTGACGAACATGCCGGGGCGCAGCCCCGCGTCGCCCGGAACGGTGGCCTCGGCGCGGAAGGTGCGTCGCGCGGGATCGACGATGGGCGAGAGGCGCGTGAGCGTGGCCGTGACGTCGGCGCTCGCGGGGGCGGCGTCGTCGCGTACACGCACGGCGTCGCCCGCGTGGACGTCGCGCGCGTAGCGCTCGGGCACCTCGAGCACGAGGCGCAGCGTGTCGACGGCGACGAGCGCGAAGAGCGGCGTGCCGACGCGCACGAAGGCCCCGCGCGAGACGAAGCGCCGCGCGATCGCCCCGCGAAAGGGCGCGCGGACGGCGGTGTCGGCGAGCTTCTGCGCGGTGAGGGCGCGTTCGGCGCGGGCGACGGCGACGCGGGTGCGTGCCTGCTCGATGGCTTGTGCGGGTGCGAGTTGGGAGGCCGCGAGCTGTTCGGTGCGTGCGAGCTCGGACTCCGACTGCGCGAGCTCGGCGGCGGCGCGCGCATCGCGCGTGGCGAAGTCGGCCGTCGCGACGCGGGCGAGCACCGCGCCCGGTGCGACGACGTCGCCGAGATCCGCGCGCACCTCGTCGAGCGGGCCCTCGACGCGCGCGGCGAGCTCGACGGACTCTGACGCCTCGAGCGTGCCGTGCAGCAGCACCGTGCGGGGCCACTGGGTCGCCGTCGGGTGTGCGGCTACCACGACGCGCGGCCCGCGTGCGCGCTTCGCCCCGCCGCCCGGTGCGCCGGGCCCGCCGCCGCCGGGAGCGCCGGATTTCCCGCCGCACGCGCACGAGAGCGCGAGGAGCGCCGCGAGGGCGAGGCGCGCGAAGCGCGTGGTGGGGCGACGGGAGATCATGCGCGCTGCGCGGCGTGTCGCGCGGGCGCGAGCATAGGCGTCAGGCGCGGTGCCGCCACCCCTGCGCAGTGCGAGTGCGGAGCGACGTGGACAGGCGCGGCGCGCGTGCCATCGTCGCGCCGTATGAAGGGACGCCGCGCGAGTCATCTCGTCGCTGCCGCCGCGCTCTGTGGGGCGGCGCTCGCGGCACCGTGCGCGCGGGCGCAGGACCGCGATGCGAGGCCCGCTGTGACGGCGCCTCCGGCCGCTGCGACAGCGCAGGCCGCGCTCGGCGGTCCGCTCGCGGCCATCGATGTGCCTGCGCTGCCGACGCCGCCCGCGCGGCGCATCGGGCTCGTCGAGGCGATGCGCGCGGCCTCGCGCGAGGCGGGCGATGCGCGGCTCGCGGAGGTCGCCGTGCGGCGCGCGCAGGCGGCCGAGCGTACGGCGCTTGCGACGCTGCTGCCCACCGTGAACGGCGTCGTGAACCTCAACGTCTTCGACCGCGAGGTGCGCAACATCGCGGGCGTGATCCGGCCCCGCTACGGCTACGACCTCGACCTGCAGGTGCAGGAGTCGCTCTCGCTGCGCAGCTGGAACGCGACGCGCGTCGCCGCCGCGAACACGCGCGCCGCGCGGCTCCGCGTCGAAGAGACGTCACGGCTCGTGCGCGCCGCGGTCGCCCGCGTGTATTTCGCCGTTCTCGCGGCGCGGCAGAGCGCGCTGCTCGCGCGCACGCAGCTCGCGACGGCGATGCGGCAATCGGAGACGGTCGCCGCGCGGATCGCGGCGGGCGCGGCGGTGCCGCTCGATCGCACGCGCGCCGAGCTCGGGGCGCTCGAGGCGCGGCAGCGGGCGGAGGCGGCCGACGCGCAGCTCGCGCAGCAGTGGGATCTGCTCGGGCAGGCGCTCGGGCAGGACGAGCCCGTCGACGCCGAGGACGCGCCGCCGCCCGCGCCGGAGGAGCCGCTCGGTCGTTATCTCGACCGTGCGCTCGCGACGCGCCCAGATCTGCGCGTGCTCGAGGCGACGCGCGACACCGCGCGATTGCAGATCGACGACGCGTGGATGCGCTACGTGCCCTCGCTGAACCTCTCGTGGGTCGGGGTCTACCGTGGGCCGACGACGATCTTCAACCCGACGACGACGCAATGGACGGCGCTCGCCTCGCTCGTCGTGCCGCTCTTCGACGGCGGCGCGCGCTACGGCGCGATGGACGACGCGCGCGCGCAGCTCACCGACGCCGAGGAGCGCGCCGCGCAGATCCGGCGGAGCGTGCGCGTGCAGGTGCGCGACGCGTACCGACGCGCGGAGACGGCCGCGCGCGCCATCACGCTCGCCGAGCAGGGCGTCGCGCTCGCCCGGCAGAACCTCGAGCGCGCGGGGCTCGCGTACGCCGCAGGCGCGGCGACGGGCGTGGAGCTCGACGAGGCGGGACGGCAGCTAGCGCAGACGGAATCGACGCTGCTGCTGCGCGCGGTCGAGCGGCAGCTCGCGCTGATCGATCTGCTCGCCGCGGCCGGGATGCTCTGACGACGGTCAGATGCCGTAGCTGAGCGACGCGCCGAACCAGAAGCCGCCGAAGAAGCCGCCGTCGATGCGGATCTGCACCTGGTGGATGGGCTTGATGCGCAGCGCGATGTGCGGGAGGCCGAGCCACGGGATCACGTTCGGGACGCTGCCGCCGTCGGACCACTTACGGGAGACGACGCCGTAGTGCTCGCCGTCCTGGCCGTCGGGGTCGGTCGCGCCGCCGCCGATCGGCGCGGTGCAGTAGCCGCCGCCCGTGTCGCGCGGGTCGCGGGCGCCGTTGCACGCGGTGAACGTGCGGTTGCCGTCCGTCGAGAAGCCCTCGGTGCGCACGCCGTTGCCGAGCACGACGCCGAGGCCGACGTCGATGCCGTACTCGAGCGCGACCACGTCGTTGAACGGGGTCGACCACAGGAACGCGGCCGACGCGAAGAGGATCGACCAGCCCGAGTCGAGGATCTCGGTGTTCGTCGCCGGGTCGCCCGCCTCGCGGTAGGGCCCGTTGAACGCGAAGTCCTGCCACCAAAGGTTGCCGAGGATGCTGAAATTGTTCTTGCGGTACTCGAACTGCCCGCCGAAGCCCGGGTTCGAGACGACCGCGCCGCCGTCCACGAACAGGCCCTGCATGAACTGCGGGACGACCGTCTGCCGGTACATCAGGCCGACGAAGTAGTAGCCCTCGTGCGGATCTTCGAAGGGGTCGGTGCTGTCGCGCGGGGGCGTCGCGCCGCCGCTGCCTTCGTTGGCGAGCGCCTGCTCGTCGGTGAGCGAGGGATCGCCGGTGCCGCCGCTTCCCTCGGTCGGGGTCGTCACCGAATCGGAGGCAGAGGTCGAGGCGCCGCCGCCCGTGTCCTGCGCGTGCGTGGCCGACGGCGCGGCGAGGGCGAGGGCGGTGAGGGCGAGGGCGGCGGAGACCGGTGACAAGCGGGCACGAAGGGAGGGTCGAAGCATGGCGAAACACCTTTCGCGCTGGATGCTAACAGACACGGCGCAAGACCGCGCCTTCCCGTCGCCGCGGCGTCGCGAGCGCGCCGAGGCTCAGATCGCGGCGCCGAGCCACGCGCCGAGCGCGTAGGTGAGGCCCATCGCGGCCCCGCCACCGACGACGACGCGGAGCGCGGCGCGCAGCACCGGTGCGCTGCCGAGGCGTGCGCTCCAGGCGCCGAGGGCCGTCAGCGTGCAGAGGGCCGCGACGAGCGTGAGCGGGCCCCGGACGCTCGCGGGCGAGAGGGTGATCACCGCGAGCGGGAGCGCGGCGCCGAGGGCGAAGGAGATCGCCGAGACGATCGCGGCCTGCAGCGGTCGCGCGAGGTCGTCGGGGTCGAGCCGCAACTCCTCGCGAGCGTGGACGCGGAGGGGATCCTCGGAGGCCAGCATCGCGTCGGCCACGCGGATCGCGAGCTCGACCGGGAGCCCCTTCTTCACATAGATGCCGATCAGTTCCTTGCGCTCGAGCTCCGGCGTCTCGGCCAGCTCGCGCGTCTCCTTCGCGAGATCGGCGAGCTCGACGTCGCGCTGTGAGCTCACCGAGACGTACTCGCCGGCCGCCATCGACAGGGCGCCGCCGACCAGACCCGCCACGCCCGCGGTGAGCGCGAAGCCGCTCTCGCTCTCCGCGGCTGCGACGCCGAGCACGAGGCTCGCGATCGAGACGATCCCGTCGTTCGCGCCGAGCACGGCCGCGCGCAGCCAGCCGCCGAGATGGGCCCGATGGAACTCGCGATGAACAGGCATCGCGGCGAGTTTGGCCGAACTGCGGGCCGACGTCGCAACGCCGGCGCACGCGACTTTCTGCGAGGGCCGTGCGGGCTCAGCCGTCGAGTTCGGCGAGTTGACGTTCGAGGTGCCGCGCGGTGACCCGATTCGCCCAGAGCACGGCGAGCAGGACGCCTGCGCAGACGCCGTACACGAAGGCGACGAAGAGCCACGGATGGGGGTGCTCGCCCGCGAAACCGCCCACGAACAGCAGCATCCCGGGGACCATCGGCCCGACGTACCATCGGGGGACGGCGCGCACGCGCCGTCGCTGCCGTTCGAGCTCCGCGCGATGCCAATCCACGAGACGCTGCGTCGGCCCGTCGAGCGGCGGCTTCTCGGCGGCGCTTCGACCGTGCCGGTGGATGTGCGTGACGATCACCCCGACCGCCGCGACGAGCAGCGCCGCGCCGATTCGCGCCATCAGCGGTGCCGTACCGAGGGCCGTCCGGATGAAGACCGGCGCGACGAGCAGCGCTGCGAGGACTTCGACGAAGTTCCGCGTTCGAATGGACGTCTGGAATTGGCCAGCCCTCGCGGACAAGGCGTGCACGTCGATCTCTGCTCTCGGCACGTCCTGCGACTGCCAGAGATCCCGCAGGTCCTGCTCTTCGTTCACGAGTTACCTCCCATGCGGCGTGTGAGCGCCGCGCGGATGCGCGACAGTTTCGTCGTGACGTGCGTGGCGGCCGGCGCGACGTAGATCTCCTGGACGAGGTCGGCCCGGAGCGGTGGGTGTTCCTCGTAGCTGCGCGCGAGTCGCTGAAGTGCCGGACCGAACTGGTCGAGCACCTCTTGCAGGCGTGTCCTCCGTGCGACCCGGGCCTGCGACCGCACGTCGCTGCGCGGTCTACGCGAGGAAGTCGACGACGGCGGACGCCAACTCCGCGGGGTGCGTCCAGTGCATCATGTGGCCCGCGCCTGCGATCTCGACGAGGCGTGCGTCGCGGAGCAACGCGAGGCGCGCGGCTTCGTCCGCGAGGCGGAAGCCGCGCTCGCCGGCGATGGCGAGCACCGGCGCGGTGATATGCGCCAGGAAGGGGCGCAGCTGATCGACCCGGAACACCGACGGCGAGCGCGTGCGGTGCAGCGGATCGAAGCGCCACATGCGGCCCGCTGGCGTGACGACGGTGCTCTTCTCCGCGAGGAAGAGGCCGAGCGAGTCGGGCAACTCCGGGTTCTGCACGCGCATCCGCGTCAGCGCTTCGGCGAGCGAGGCGATCGGGCGCTGCGGCGTCTGCCGCGTGCGCGCGACGCCATCGAGGAAGGACACCGTGCGATCGACGAGGATCTCGGGCGACATGTCCGGCGGGCCGAGCCCCTCGGCGAGCACGAGGCGCCGCACGCGGTCGGGGCGCGCCCCCGCGTAGAGCATCGCGACCGTGCCGCCCATGCTGTGCGCGAAGAGGTCGAGCTGCGCCTCGGCGGGCGCGAGCAGCGGCGCGAGCGAGTCGACGTCGAGGACGTAGTCGGGGAAGTGGTAATAGCTGCCCGGCGGCGTCCACTGCGTCTCGCCGTGTCCACGCAGATCGAGCGCGACCGCGCGCCGCCCGGCTGCGGCGAGGGCCTCGCCGAGCGACGCGAAGCTCCACGCGAGGTCGAGCCAGCCGTGCAGCAGCAGGACGGTGGGGCGCGTGTCGCCGGGGGCACGACCATCCCAGGTGAGGGTGTGGTGCGAGAGGCCGTTGGCGGTGACGAACGACTCGGAGAAGCGCGGCGCGGTCATCGTGCGGGCGTGGCCGGGCTCAGCGCCCGCTGATCATCACGGCGACGACGACCGTGAGCAGAAAGACCATGCCGACGAGGTGCACGACCGCCTCGAAGCGCTCGTTGGGGCGGCGCCGTGTCACCAGCTCGTACGCGAGGAAGACGAGGCGACCGCCGTCGAGCGCGGGGAAGGGCAACAGGTTCGAGAAGCCGATGGCGATCGAGAGGTGGATGAGCAGCAGCACGAAGGAGCTCGGCCCGCGCTTCGCGGCCTTGGCGGCTTCTTCCGTCATGCCGCGCGGGCTGATGAGGCCATCGCCCGAGAGCCGGCGGATCATGTCGTAGATGCCCCGCGCCTGCGCGGCCGAGAACAGGAAGGGATAGAGCGCCGCGAGCTTCAGCGCCTCGCCGACGGGCTTGGACACGTAGGACACCGACACCGCGGAGACGACGCCGATGCGTGGCGTGCCGCCTGCGTCGAGTTTCGGCGTGAGGGTCAGCGTGCGGCGGCGCCCGTCGTGCTCGATCACGAAGGCGGTGGGCCGCGCGCCTCGCTGCTTGGTGATGCGCTGCACGTCGCGGACGTCGCGCACGGGCTGGCCATCGGCCTCGCGCACGAGGTCGCCCGCGCGGATGCCCGCGGCCTTGGCGGCGGAGTCGGGCGCGACCTCTTCGACGCGCATCGGCGAGACGGGCGGCCCCGCCTCGGGCAGGCCGACCAGCGCGAGCCCGAAGAAGAGCACCGACGCCGAGAGATAGTTGGCGAGCGAGCCTGCTGCGATGGTTGCGATCCGCGCGAAGACGCTCTTGTTCGGGAAGAGCTCCGGGTCCTCGCGATCGACGTCCTCGGCGGGGTTCATGCCCGCGATCTGCACGTAGGCGAGCAGCGGAATCGCACAGAGCTGGAACGTGGTGGGGCTGCCCTTCGGCGTGTAACGCACGATGGCCGGGCCGAGCCCGATGCTGAAGCGCAGCACGCGCATGCCGAACGCGCGCGCGACGAAGTAGTGGCCGCACTCGTGGATGATCACGAGCAGCGAGAGGCCGAGCACGCCCGCGAGGTAGTAGGGGATCTGCGACATGCGTAGCGTCGGGGCTCCGCCGCCGAGGATGACACCGGAGCGCGGCGGGCGCATGCGGCGGGGCATCGCGCGGGGTTGCGCCCGGCGGCGCGCGGCGCGCCCGCGCTGCTACGCTCGGCCGGGTGTCACGCCGTCCGCCGAACGGAGCCGCGCCGCGCCGTGTCCTCGCAGGGGGCGCCGCGCTGCTCGGCGGGCTCGCGGCCGTGCTGCTCGTGCGGGCCGACGACCGCGTCCTGCACGAGTTCGTGCCGAGCCCGAGCGAGGACGAGGGGACGCTGCTCGTCGCGCAGGAGGGCGCCGAACCCGCGGCGATCGTGGTCAGGGGCGAGGTCGTCCCGCCCCCCGAGGCGGGCGCGCTCTCCGCGGACGAGCGGCCGATGCGTGCGCAGCCGGGCGACGGCGCGAGGGAGGAGCAACCCGGGCGCCGCTCCTCGAGCTTCCGCCCCGATCGGATCACGGACCTCGAGAGCACGCTGCACTACTTCGAGGTCTTCTCGCCCGCGATCGCGCCCTATAAGCGCGTGACGGCGCTCGACGTCGTCACCCTCTCCCAAGATGGTGTGACGCCCGTGCTCGGTATCGCGCGCCCGCAGCCGCGCGTCGCGGTGCCCGTCGAGGGAGCGAGCGCGCCCGCGCCCGACGCGCGCCCGCGCGACAAGTTCTGGGGCACCGTGGTGCTCGAGTTCGACGGCGGCACGACGCTGCCGCTGCCGAGCGTCGCGCCCGACTCGCGCGTGCTCACGCTGCGCAGCGAGCCCGAGGCGCTGCTGCGCGTCGAGCGCGACTCGGCGGACAACTTCTACGTCGTCGCCGCGGCGCCGATCCGCGGCGAGGTGCGGCTCACCTTCCTCATGGACGCGCCGCGCGGCTACTTCTCGATGCCGCTCTCGCGCCAGCCCGTCGACGCGCGCGCGGCCGAGGTCTTCCCGCTGCCGGCGGGCGTGCAGCGGCGCGCGGTGCTCTTCGCCGCCGAGCACGGCCTGCGCCGCGGCATGCCCTTCGCCGAGGCGGTCGGTGGGCTCGTCGCGCACTTCCGCGCGTTCGAGGAGTCGGCCACGCCACCCGCGGACAGCGGGGACATCTTCCTCGACCTCGCGCGGGGCATGAAGGGCGTGTGTCGTCACCGCGCGTATGCCTTCGTGATCGTGGCGCACGCGCTCGGGATCCCCGCGCGCTTCGTGCAGAACGAGGCGCACGCCTGGGTCGAGGTGAAGCAGCCCGACGCCGCCGGCTGGCTGCGCATCGACCTCGGCGGCGCGGCCGACGGGCTCGAGGCGCACGGCGCGCGCGACGCGCCCGTCTACCGCCCACAGACGCCGGATCTGCTGCCGCGCCCCGAGGCCTTCGAGCGCAGCTACTCGCAGCAGCGGAGCGCTCCCGGCCTGCGCGCCGACGACCCGCTCACGCTCCCGGGGGCGGGCAGCGCGCTCGCGAGCGGCGGGACGAGCGGGGCACGGCGGCTCCGACCGAGGCGTCCCCGTCCGCCGCGCCGACGGAGGGCGCGCAGGTCGCGCCACCCACGCCGAGCGCCGCGGGCGCGGAACCGCGCACCGACACGGCCGCTGCGGAAAGCACGTCCGAGGCCGCGTGGACGCCGGGCCCGCCGCAGCGTGTCGCGCTCTCGCTCGAGGTGCAGTCCTTCTACCGCGAGGTGTTCCGCGGCCGCGAGCTGCTCGTCACGGGGCGCGTCACGGACATGGCGGGCGTCGGCGTCGCGGGGCAGCGCGTCGAGGTCTCGCTCCGCACGGCGCGCGGTGACCGGGCGCTCCTGCTCGGCGTCACCGTCAGCCGCGAAAGCGGCGATTTTCGCGGCAATTTCGGCGTGCCGCCCGCGATGCCGGTCGGCGACTACCGGCTCCTCGTGGTCGCACCGGGCGACGCGCGCCACGCGCCCGCTGCCGCGCGCTGAACCCGGTCGAGTCCCCTGCGCACCCCACCGAGAATCAGATTCTCACTAGGTCAAGAATTGGATTCAAGGCGGGCGAGGAATCGTATTCACGGTTGAAGGTGAATCGCATTCTCGGCATTGGAGATTCGGATTCTTCGCTGGGGGTGGCGCGCACCGCACCCTCGCGACGCCTCACTCGGCGGCGAGTGGCTCGGCCTCCCGCTCGCGGCGCGTGCGGGGGCGACCGCGGCGCAGGCTCGCGTCGCCGACCATCACCGCGAGGGCCTTGCGGGTGCGCTCCCAGACGCTCTCCTCCACGTACGGGACGCCGTGGCGCGCGCAGATCTCACGCACCCTCGGGGCGGCGCGCGCGTAGGCGGCGGGCGGCAGATCGGGCCAGAGGTGGTGCTCGATCTGGTAGTTGAGATAGCCGTGCAGGAAGTCCCGCACCGGGCCGCCGCTCGTGAAGTTCGTCGAGGCGAGGATCTGCCGCACGTAGAACTCGGGGCGATCGGAGTTGGGACCCTCGAAGCGGTAGAGATCCTCGCCGGTGTGGTTCGGCACGATGATCGCGAAGGTGTAGAGGTTCGTGAGCACCTCGGCGCCGAGCGAGTTGAGCAACACGTGCAGCGACGCGAGCGGGCCGAGCGGCGCGAAGAGCGCGGGCCCGACGACGAAGCGCGCGATCCCGTAGGGGAGCACGCACGTGCGCCAGAAGCGGCGGCCCTCCTCGGTGCGCGGATCGAAGGCCGCCGCGTAGGGCTCGTCCGAGCGCATCGCGTCGGCGTCGATGGGCTGGCCCGCGGCGCGGAGCCGCTCGCCGCGGCGGAGCACCTGGAACGTGCTCGGCGCGTAGTACGAGAGCTTCCAGGACGAGGCGATGAGCGCGGCGAGGGCGAGCTTGGCGCTGCGCGGCCAGTCCGCGTCGCGCACGCCGGCCATGTTCTCCTCGACGAGGTCCGGGTCGAGGCGCTCACCCGTGTGGTAGTGATGCAGCTTGTTGTGTTCGACATCCCACGCTTCGGGAGAGATCCAGTCGAGCCAATCCACGTAGCGCCGCCAGCCCCTCGCAAATCCCCGGCTCGTCCAGCGCTCGGGGACTCCGGGAATACGGTCGAGTCCGCGGTGCGAGACGTGGTGCGCGACGATCGCCCAGCGCGCCATGCTGCCCGTCGCGAGCAGGCCCGCGGAGAGCGGGTTGGGCGCGAGCCACGCCGTCGCGTAGCCGAGCGCCTCGAGCGTGCGGCCGATGCGCGCGAGGCGGCGGTGGTGCGCGAAGTCGGCGGGCCCGAGCGAGGCGCGCAGCGCGCGCCCGAGGGCGTCGAGCTCGGCGGCGAAGGCGGCGTAATCGAGGTGGGGGAGGGGGTCGGCGTCGCGCACGGCGGCGCGAGCATACACAGCCGCGCGCGCGGCCCGCTGCGCGAATCGCGTGCGCGGTGGCATGCAGCGCTGCCGCATCGGGGGGGCCGCGCGGCGTGTTATCCATCGGCGCATGCGATTTTCGCGAACCCTCGCCGCCTCGCCCATCATGGCCGCTCTGGTCGCCGTCTCCGCGCTGAGCGCCTGTGGCGACAACGACGCGCCGCCGCTCGCGCCCGCGTCGATGCACACGCTTCCGGACGGAACGCGCGTCGAAGTCGACCCGCGCGGCGGTGTGCGGCTCTTCGACGGCGACCGCGCCCTCGCCGCGCTCGCGCCCGGCGGGCCCTTCGCGCGGCGTTTTTCGCCCGGCTCGTCGAGCCTGCTCGGCACGTGGCGCTTCACGCGCGGCGACGTCCGCGACTTCGCCGTGGGCCGCTACGTCGGGGCGCGCGAGGAGGGCGGCGAGGTGCTGCTCGACTTCGAGGGCACCGACGGGACACGCGCCACGCTGCGCGTCGGCGTGGGCGAGGCGGAGCGCAGCACACGGCTCGTGCTCGCGGTGAATCACACGGACGGCGCAGCGTTCGATGCCATCGGCCTGCCGTTCGCGTGCGACGCGGAGGCGACGTTCCTCGGCTTCGGCGCGCAGTACGACCAGCTCGACCACCGCGGCGAGGCGTTCCCGCTCTTCATCGAGGAGCAGGGGATTGGCCGCATCAGCCCGCGCGACCGCCATCGCACCTATTTCCCGATGCCGTACTGGCTCGATCTGCGCGGCTTCGGCGTGCTCGTCGATACCCCCGCGCGGACGCTCGTCGATCTCTGCGCGGCCGACCCCGCGCGCGCGACGGTCGAAGTCGAGGACGACGCGCCGCTCGAGATGCTCGTGTTTCACGGGCCGCGTCCGCTCGAGGTCGTCGAACAGCTCGGCGCGGCGGTGGGGCGCCCTGCGCGCCCGCCCGAGTGGGCATTCTCGCTGTGGATCGGCGTGCAGGGCGGCCGCGACGCGGTGCTCGCCGAGGAGCAGGCGCTCCGCGACGCGCGCGTGCCGTTCTCGGCGTTGTGGGCGCAGGACTGGACGGGGCAGCGCGAGATCACGCCGGAGCGCTTCGGCGTGCTCTATCGCTGGGTCGCGGACGAGATGCGGTATCCCGATCTCGCGGGGATGATCTCAGAATTGCATTCTCGCGACGTACGGTTTCTGGGCTACGCGAATCCCTTCGTCCCGCGCGGGCTGGATCATTTCGATCCGATGGAGTCCGCGGGATTGCTGCTCCGCGATCCGACGGATTCGGCCACGTACGACATGCCGATCCTCGAGCTGCGCGGCTCGATGCCCGATTTCACGAAGCCGGAAACCTACGCGTACGTGGAGGGCTTCCTCGGCGCGATGGTCGAGGATCTCGGTATGGATGGTTGGATGGCGGACTTCGGCGAGTGGCTCCCGATGGACGCGACGCTCGCGGACGGCCGCCCCGCGCGGCTCGTGCACAACCTCTATCCGACCGATTGGCATCGCGCCTCGCGTGCGGTGATGGACCGCGCGCGCCCGGACGGCGATTGGGCGGTGTTCACGCGCTCGGGCTGGACGCGCGAGCACGGCGTCGCGCAGATCGTGTGGATTGGCGATCAAGAAGCGGATTACGAGGAGACGGACGGTCTGCCGACCGTGATGCCCGCGCTGCTCTCGCTCGGCGTGAGCGGTTTGCCCTACGTGACGCACGACGTCGCGGGTTTCAGCGGTGGGCCGAGCACGAAGGAACTGTGGCTCCGCTGGGCCGAGCTCGGCGCGCTCACGCCGATCTTCCGCACGCACGAGGGTTTGCAGCGCACGGTCAACTGGGACTGGAACTCGGACGCCGAGACGATCGCGCACACGCGCCGGATGTCGTTGCTCCACGAGGCGCTCAAACCCGACTTCGCGCGGCTCGCCGCCGAGGCCGAGGCGAGCTCGGCGCCGATGATGCGGCCGCTCTGTCTCGTCTACCCCGACGACCCGGGCAGCCGCGGGATCGACGACGAGTTCCTGCTCGGTGACGCGCTGCTCGCCGCGCCGGTGATCGAAGAGGGAGCGACCTCGCGCAGCGTCTACTTGCCGCCGGGCACGTGGTTCGACGTCTGGACGGGCACGCGCGTCGAGGGCGGCCGCACGATCGAGGCGATGGCGCCGATCGGCTCACCGCCGCTTTACGCGAAGGATGCGGATCGCCCCGAGCTGCGCGCCGCGGCCGCGGCGCCGTGAGGCGGTGAGGACAGCACGTCGCGCGCATCCGTGTCTTGCAGGCCGAGCGCTGGGGGTGGAAGTTCGGGTGTTTTCCAGGGCGTTGAAGGCCGAGTGCGGCTCCCAGGATGAAGCTGAGGGGCCCTCGAGTTGGGGCCGCCGACCGGTGCCCGGCGAACGGCGGAAGGGACGTGCCGCGAGCGGCCGGGCATCGTCGATGCGTCTCGGGGATCCCGTCTGCGACGGCCCGTGTTGCCTGCGCATGGAGCGCGCCTCGTGCTTTCCGATGGTCGCGACGTGGTGGCCGCCCCCGGTGTGTGTCGCCGAGAACGCAGACCGGAATGGCGCACATGACCGAGTTGCTCGAGGATGTGTTCGGCGCGGACCGGCACCTCGCGCGGGTGTGCTCTTTCGCGAGCGGCGTGGCGGGCGTCTTGAACGCGAGCCAGGGGTCGATCGCCGCGGTGGGTCGCAGCATGGCGGCGTTGCGCAGGATTCAGGGCAAGAGCGGGATCCGGTCGCTCGATCGGCTGCTGCGCGACGGGGGGAGAGGCTCGAGGAACTCATCCTTCCCTTGGTCCGGCACGTCGTCGGTACGACGCCCGACGTCGTCGCTGCGGTCGATTGAACGGATGTCGACGCTGACGACCACACCACGGTCTACGCCCAACGCGTGGAGATTCTCCGACTCATTCGCCCGAGGATGGGTGACGGACACAGCGGCGGGCTCCGCTGCGAACGAGTCATCCCATCGAGCAAGGGAATCGGACGGTCCCCGGCGTCGCATGGCCGGCGAACGACACGTGCGTTGTCGCGCCATCGACGGATTCAGCGACGCGTGCCGTGTACTTCCGACCGTCGTCTGCGGGGACGTCGGCTCCCAGAATCCCCATGGCTGGGGGGGGGGCTTGTGGCATGATTTGGCCCCGCGCCGTCGACGCGGTCGCTTGGCCTCCGAAGGAGCAGGAAATGAATCTCAGGATGATCGGTCGGGTCGCGCTCGTCGGGGCGCTCGTCGGTGTGGTGTCGGCCTGCGGGAGCGAGAAGCCGAGCGGTGCATCGACGGTCGACGGCGCCGTCGAGAGAGATGGTGCCGGCGACGTCGATGGTGGCCCGGGTGCTGACGGAGGCGGGGGAAGCGTCGAGGACGCGGGAGCGACCGACCCGTGCACGACGGCGGGCGCGATCGAGAGCGTGCCCTGCGGGATGTGCGGCACGGTCGCAGCGCTTCTGTACGGCCGAGCTGGTGTGGGCGTACGGCGCCTGCGAGGGCGAGTCGGGCGTGTGCATGCCGGGGACGACGGCGAGCGAGTCGTGCGGGATGTGCGGATCGCGCCCGACGCGCTGCACCGCGGCGTGCACGTGGGAGTCGGCGGGCGATTGCGGCGGCGAGGGGAGCTGCGCGCCGGGCACGCGCACCCGCTCGGGCGCGGGCTGCGGCGCGGGCGAGACGCGCGAACTTCTGTGCAGCGACACGTGCAGCTTCGAGCCGGTCTCCGCGTGCATGGCGGATGCGTGCCCGACGCCGGGCGCGCTCGAGCAAGAGTCGTGCGGGAGGTGCGGGACGCGCGACCGATTCTGCAACGCGTCGCGTGTGTGGGAGTACGGCACCTGCACCGGCGAGGGCGTGTGCATGCCGGGGACGACCGGCAGCGAGTCGTGCGGGATGTGCGGGACGCAGACGACGCGCTGCACCGACACCTGCACGTGGACGACCTTCGGCGCGTGCACGGCAGAGGGCAGCTGCATGCCCGGCGCGACGACGCGCACGGGGGCGGGCTGCCCCTCGGGTCAGACGCGCCTGCTCCGCTGTGATGCCGCCTGCGGCTACACGGAGGAGGTTTCGCCGTGCTCGAGCATGCGTCCCGTCGACGTGACGCTCCTGTTCGAGCAGGCGACCTCGAACAGCCCTGCGGTGACGACGGACCTGCCCACGATCACATCGCGCTGCATCGTGCCGCTGCTCGCGCTCAGCGGCGTGCAGGTGGGCGTGTCGTATTTCGCGGATTTCCCCGTCGAATTTTACGGTGCAGCTGGTGATCGGCCTTTCGAGGGCGGGATCGAGCCGGTCGCCTCCGCGTCGGCGATCGCGGCGGAGGTCACGACGCGCCCGTCCTTTGGCGGCAGCGATGCGCCGGAAGCCACCGTCGAGGCGCTCTCCGTCCTGGCGGGCGGCGTGCTGCCCTCGTCGGCGTCCGGCCTCAGCTGTTCGGCTGGGCGCGTGCCCGGCGGCTGCTGGCGCTCGAGCGCCGCGCGGGTCGTCGTGATGCATACCGACAGCCCGATTCACAACGGCCCGAACCCCACGGGCGCGGGCCTCTACAGCCCCTACACCGGGATCACGCCCGCGCCGGCGCAGTGGCCTGCCGTGCGCGATGCGCTCCGCGCGAGCGGTACGACGCTGATCGTCTTCGACTCGGCCTCCGCGAGCCCCGCGCCGGCGCAGTTCGACGCGATGCTCACCGATCTCGGCCAGCCGCTCACGGATCATCACATCGCCGCGACGCCGACGGCCATCGGAACTGCGTGCGATGCGATCGTCGCGCGGGTGCGGGCGATCGTCGGGCCTTGAGGCAGCGAACGCGACGTCGTCTGCGGGTGTTGGGGATGCGCAGGCTCGTGTCGCCGTACATGAGCCACGCGTGACGCCGCAGGTCCGCCCGGCGCGGGCCCGCGTGACGGCGGGGGTGCAGAAAGCGGGGGCGCGGGCGGCGGCAAGTGTCCGCCGTCGCGCCGTTTGTGTACGAGCCAATCCGATGGCCGCGCGGGTCTCGGCCTCCTGACGAGTCGTGTCGGGGGAGGGCCGCGCGGGCCCGCGCTCAGTGTGCTTCGTGTCGAGGCGTGCCACGCGGCCGCCGCCGGCCGCGCAGCGCCGCGACGAGCAGCGCGCCGAGCGCGCCGACGAGCGCGCCGCGTGAGCGCGTGTGGCCGCCCGTGACGGCGCGGCACGCGCAGCCCGAGCCTTCCGCGTCGGGCGCGGTGCGGGGGCGGCCGCCGTCGAAGCGGGAGCCGCCGTCGCCGACGCCGCCGTCCGCGCCGGGGGCGTTGCCGACGCAGCGGCCCTCGCGGCAGAGCGCGCCACGCGGGCAGACGGCGCCCTCGCAGGCGTCGCGACAGGTGCCGCGATCGCACCACGTCCCCGCGGGGCAGGGCGTCGCGCACGAGGTGTCGCGGCAGGCGCCGGTGGTCTCGTCGCAGTTCGCGCCGCCGTTGCACACGAGGCCGTTGCACTGGTTGCAGCCGGGCACGCAGACGCCGAGCAGACACGACTCGCCGAGCGCGCAGGTCACGCCCTCGCAGGGGTCGAGGCAGGCGTCGAGCAGGCACACGAGGGCGTGCGGGCAGACGACGCCTTCACACTCGCGCGCGCAGCTGCCGCCGCGGCAGACGCTCCCGGGCGGGCACGTGACGCCCATGCACGCCGGCTCGACGCAGAGGCCGCTCGTCTCGTCGCAGCGCTCCTGCACGAGCGGGCACTCGAACTCGCTGCCGAGCGAGCAGCGCGGGACGCACGCGCCGAGGTGGCAGATCCGCGCCGGATCGTCGCAGGTCGCCGCGTCGTCGATCGCGCCGTCGCAGTCGTTGTCGAGCCCGTCGCAGCGCTCGTCCGCGCCGCGGAAGGTGGGGATGCACGACACCGCGCCCGCCTCGCAGCGCGAGACGCCGCGCGCGCAGGCGCCGGGCATGCCCGTCTCGCAGGGCGTGCCGCCGCCCGTGCACTCGACGCCCTCGACGCTCGTGACGAGGTCGGTGAAGTCGTTGTTCGCGGCGTTGAAGGTGTCTTCCCAGGCGAAGTAGAACTTCCGCTCGGTCACGACGCTGTCGTAGACGAGCAGGTGGATGAACGAGTCCGCGCCGCGGCGATCGGGGTTGAGCGCGGGCTCGGAGAAATAGGCCCAGCCCTCGCCGCGCGCGTAGCGCTCGACGCTCGCGTTGCAGTCACCGCCCGCGCAGGTGCCCGGGCTCGTGCGTGACTCGGGCGTGAGCAGGAAGAAGCCGACCTCGCCGCCCGCGTAGTCGGGGTCGCTGCGCACCGAGAGCGTCACGCGATCGCCGGGGACGGCCGTGCCCGGGAGCATCACGTGGAGGTCCTCGGGCGCGGGCGCGGTGCCCGTCGCGTTGTACCAGCCGAAGGCGTTGCGGAAGAGCGCGGTGCCGCGGCTCTCGAGCTCGAAGGTGAGCCCGCAGACGGGCGAGAAGCGCTCGGGCGTCGCGCGTGCGTCGGCGCGCGGGTCGAGCCCGTCGCGCAGCGAGGGGATGCACGTGTTGTCGTTGAACGCGTGGAACATGCGCGCCTCGCACGTCGCGTTGCGGCCGTCGTCGCAGCTCGTCTCGCTCGCGCAGGGCGCGCCGATGTTGCAGACGCCGGGCACGTCGCAGGCGCACGCGAACACGGAGAGCAGCCCCGTGGGGCGCCCGCCGTTGCAGCCGGGATCCGTGGGCACGATCGCGCCCGTCGGCTGGCGGATCTGCGCGCCCGCGCGGGTGGCCGCGAGCACGGAGAGCAGGGCGAGGGCGGCGAGCAGGGGCGTGCGGCGCATGGCGTCTCCGGGGGCGCCGCGCGACCGCGACGACTCGATGTGATCGGGTTGCAGGAGCATCACGGATACAACAGCAACAGGACGCGAGCGGCCCGCGCCGCCTGCGCCGCGATTCAGGGGTTGCGGTACCAGACGACCCACGCGCTCAGTGCGATGTCGCCGCCGGAGGGCGCGCCGGCGCGGAAGGCGCCCTCGTAGTCGATCGTGTTGGCGCTGCCCGGCGTCACGAGCGCGGTGATGTCCGTGCGGATGGGCTGCACCGCCATGCCCGGGCACCAATAGGCGCGGGCCTGCGCCCAGTTGCCCCACTGGCCGGGGATCACGCCCTCGTCGGCGCGGGCCGCGCAGCCGCGGTCGCTGCCGATCGACTCGCCCTCGTGGCGGAGGATGGGGAGCGCGGTGCCGTTGACCGTGAAGGCGTGGCGGTGATCGCACCACTCCGCGCAGCCGTTGCTCGCCGCCTGGCCGTGTCCGGTGACGATCGTGACGAGCTCGACGCGCGTCGCGTCCGCGGGCGGCGTGAAGGTGACGGGCGCGCGGTCGTTGTAGGTCGGGCCGAAGCCGCCGCCGGTGAAGGCCCGCTCTGCGCCCGTCGCGCGGGGCTCGGTGCCGCGGGCGCGCATGCGGAGCGCGACCTTCGCGTCCCACTCGGTCGCGCGCTCCCACTCGGGTCCGAGCTCGACGAAGAAGTGCTTCGTGCCGCCGTCGCGCAGCGCGCCGAGGAAGGGCGAGGCCTCGATGAGGTAGTGCTGCCGGCCGCGGCGCCAGTAGGGCGTGATCCAGCGCGCGATCTCGCGGCGATCCGTGCAGGCCGCGCCGTCCGCGCAGAGCTGGATGTCGGCGATGCGATCCCACTCGGAGCAGCCGAAGGGGTTGCGCTGGTTGCACGTGATCTCGATGTCGATCTCGAGCGTGTCGAAGGCGGCCATCGCCGCCGCGTCGGGGAGCGTCACCTCGCGCGTGAAGACGCGGCCGGTGGTCGTCTCGTCGAGGAGCGTGACGACGGTGGTGTCCGTCTCGGCGGCGAGGCGCGCGTCGAGGGCGCCGCGGTACTCGTAGAAGTGGCTGAGAAATGCGGCCATCCCGAGCAGATCCGCGGGCGCGCCGACGGCGGGGCTGAGGCTGTCGCCCGGATCCCACGTCTGCGCGCGGTCGATGCCGAACACCGTGGGCGGCGGCATGCCGGCGCGGCCGCGATCGCCGAGGTCGACGGTGCCGGCCGGGGTCCGCGCGAAGGTGAGGTAGTCGGTCACGTACGCGCCGACGCTGCCCGAGACGGCGCCCGCCTCGTCGGTGACGTAGTGGAAGCGCTCGCGCCAGAAGGCCTGCTCCTCGACCGTCGTGCCCTGGAAGGCGAACGTCTCGTCGAGGCCGGCGGACAGCTCCTCCATGAGCGCGCGACGCGCGGCCGCGTCCGGCGAGGTCGAGAGGAAGAAGTACTGCACGTTGCGGCGCCCCTCGCTGAGCAGGCGGTCGACCGGCGTGCGGATCACGTCGTCCGAGACGCGCGGCATGTGCACGAAGAACACGTGGCTCTCGCAGCCGCTCCAGCGCTCGGAGAGCGTGTACGTCCCTGCGAGCGTCTCTGCCGTGAAGTCGCCCGCGACGTCGCCCATGCCGACGCCTGCGCCGGCCGTGCGGAAGGGCGTGCGCGTGAGCCCGAGCGCATCGCAGACGTCCGGCGGCGGCGGCGGCCCCGCGTCGACGCCGAGGTCGGGCGGGCCGAAGTCCGCGCCTGCGTCGGGGGTCGAAGGCGTGGACGGGGCGTCGCCACAGCCGGCGAGGCCGAGGAGCAGCGCGGAGAGCACGAGCGAGGACGCGGGGCGTTGCAGCATCGCGCGAGCTTAACCCGTGCGCGCGCGGCGCGGCCAGACTTGCGCGGGGACGACGCGCGCCGTGGCGGACTGGGCGCGGTCGGCGTACCGTCGCGCGCACGATGCGGCTCGCCCTCTGCCAGCTCGACGCGACGGTCGGTGATCTCGAGGGGAACGCCGCGCGGATCCGCGACGCGGCCCGGGAAGCGCGCGCCGCGGGCGCGGACCTCGCCGTGTTCCCGGAGCTCGCGATCACCGGCTATCCGCCCCGGGATTTGCTCGACCGGCCCTCCTTCATCGCGGCCCAGCGCGCGACGCTCGACGCGCTCGTGCCCACGCTGCCCGCCGGGCTCACCGCAGCGATCGGCTTCGTCGACCGCGCGCCCGAGGGGGCGTCGCGCGGGCTCTGCAACGCCGTCGCCATCGTGCGGGATGGTGTCGTCCTCGGCGCGGTGCACAAGCGCCTGCTGCCGACGTACGACGTCTTCGACGAGGACCGCTGGTTCGAGCCGGGCCGCGCGGCGCCTGCGCTCGTGGAGGTCGCGGGCGTGCCCGTGGGCTTCACGATCTGCGAGGACATCTGGAACGACGTCCCCGACCCGCTCGCGTCGCGCGCGTATCCCGTGAATCCGGTGGGTGATCTCGTCGCCGCGGGGGCGCGCCTGCTCGTGAACGTCGCGGCCTCGCCCTTCACGCGCGACAAGCGCGAAGGCCGCCCGCGCCTGCTCGCGGCGGTCGCGCGAAAGCACGGCGTGCCCGTCGCCTTCGTGAACGAGGTGGGCGCGCACGACGACCTCGTCTTCGACGGCAGCTCCGCGCTCTTCGGGCCCGATGGCGCGCTCCTCGCGCGGGCGCGCGCGTTCGGTGCGGACGTGGTGGTCGCGGACCTCGCGGCGGGCGGGCCGATCGCGCCGCACCCCGACACGGACGAGGGCGCGGTGCTCGACGCGCTCGTGCTCGGCGTGCGCGATTACGCGCGCAAATGCGGTTTTTCGCGCGCGCTGCTCGGCGTCTCGGGCGGCATCGACAGCGCGCTCGTCGCGGCGATCGCGGCCGAGGCGCTCGGTGCGGAGAACGTGCTCGGCCTCGCGCTGCCGACCCGCTACTCGTCGCGGCAGAGCTTTCTCGACGCGGACGCGCTCGCTGTGGCGCTCGGCATCGGGCTGCGCGAGATCCCGATCGACGGCTTCTTCCAGGCCTATCTCGACGGGCTCACGCCGCACCTCGACGCGCTCGCGCCGCCCGGGCCCGGCGACGTCACGTGGGAGAACGTGCAGTCGCGCATCCGCTGCGCGGTGCTGATGGGCGCGGCCAATCGCACGGGGCGCCTGCTGCTGACGACCGGCAACAAGAGCGAGATCGCCGTCGGCTACTGCACGCTCTACGGCGACATGGCCGGCGCGCTCGCGGTGATCGCGGACCTGCCGAAGACCTTCGTTTACAAGGTTGCGCGCGAGGTGAACCGCCGCGCGGGGCGTGAGATCATCCCGGAGAGCACGCTCACGCGCGCGCCGAGCGCGGAGCTGCGCCCGGATCAGACGGATCAGGACTCGCTCCCGCCCTACGAGGAGCTCGACGCGGTGATCGAGGGCTACGTCGAGCGCGCGCGCGGCGTCGAGGAGCTCGTCGCCGAGGGCCTCGATCGCGCCCTCGTCGAGCGCGTCGTGCGCCTGATCCACCTGAGCGAGCACAAGCGACGCCAGCTCGCGCCGGGCCTCCTCGTCTCGCGCAAGGCCTTCGGTCCCGGGCGCCGCGTGCCCATCGCGCAGCGCTGGCGCGGCTGATCGTCTCGCAGACAGTCAGCCGGCTGGCCGTCACGCGTCGCGCAGACGGACAGTCGGCTGGCCGTCTGGCGTCGCGCCTCGTCGCAGCCGAGCGTCAGGCGACCTGCGCGAAGAGTACGGACGCGTTGCGCCCGAAGCGCGCGGCGCACGTCGGACACGTCGCGTCGTACGAGAGCAGCCGCTTCGCCGTGAGGCCGGGCCCGGCGAGGGGCGCGCGCATCGCCCCGCCGTCGCGGGATCGACGCGCGGCGGGGCGGGCGCACGTCTCCGGGGGCGCCCCCGACGCGTCCGCGGGGGGCCACGATGCGCAGGACATCGACCGGGCTCGCGGCCGCGTGCTCGCTCCTCCTCGGCGGCTGCCTCGCCGAGGTCCACGGGCTGACGCCCTGCGACCTGCGCGAGGGCTGCGCGGGCGACGCGGTGTGCTCCTCCCCGCAAGGGGACCCGTGCGGTCATCAGGGCTCGTTCGGGCTCTGTCTCCCGCGGCCCGACGTGTGCCCAGAGGACGAGGCGCCCGTCTGCGGCTGCGATGGGGGCACCTACGACGACGCGTGTTTCGCGCAGGGCGGGGGCACGGACATCGCGTACCCGGGCCCGTGCGCGAGTCCCGCGGATTGTCGGACGCTCGGCTGCCCGGGGACCTCACGCTGCCATGCGTGCCCGACCGCGACGGACGTCGTTTGGGTGTGTCTTCCCGCCGGCGCCGTCTGCTGATCCCGCGCCCGGCGGACGGGGCCGTTCGCTGCGCGCGCGACGCGCGTGGGGGGCGCTTGAGCCACGCCCTCCGCGCACGTCGCTGGCCGCCTGCGGGGACGCCGGGTATCATCCGGCGCCGTGACCCCGCGCGCCTCCCGACCCGCGACCGGCTTCGTCGCGGCCTCGCTGCTGCTTGCGCTCGGCGCGTGCGGCTCGGAGCCGTCGCCGGCCGACTGGCGCATCACCTTCGCGGGCGGCTCCGCGCCCATCGGGACGGTGCTCGTGCACGCCGAGGTCCGCACGGGCGGGTGCGCGGGCAGCGCGCGCTTTGCCGCCGACGTCGCGAGCGGCGCGGCGATGGGGATGTCGCCCGGCGCGCTCCCGGCGGGCACCTGGGGCTTTTTCGCGGAGGCCCGCGACGCGAATTGCGCGGTGCTCACGCAGGCCTGCGTCGAGCGGGTCCTGCCCGTGGACGGCGCGATCGCCGTCGTGCTGCCGACGTCGTCGGGTCGCGGCGCGTCGGCCTGCGCGGCCTCCGAGTGCACGGCAGGGGTGTGCGCGGGGGATGTGCCGGACGCGGGCATGGACGCAGGGCCCCGCGATCTCGGACCCGACGCGATGCCGCCCGCGGACCTCGGCCCGCCCGTGGATCTCGGGCCACCCGCGGATCTCGGGCCGCCCATCGACCTCGGACCGCCCATCGACCTCGGTCCGCTGCCGGACGCCGGCCCGCCGACCGCCGTCGTGCGCGTGCCCGTCGCGCTGTCGGCGCGCAACTCCTTCATTCTGTGGACCCCGGAGGCCGATCGCCTCGCTTCGGCGGGCGACGACAGCTTCTCGCAGCGCGGCGCGCCGCGCTCGCCGAGCGTGACGGGCGACCCCTTCGAGTCCTACAGCGGGTCGCTGCGCTTCGTCGCCGTCGCCGCGACGCAATTCACGGCCTACGGGCTCACCGTCGACGGCGCGCTCTACGCGTGGGGCACCAACTCGTTCGGCCTCCTCGGCGCAGGCTCGTCCGCGCTGACGACCGCGCAGCCGATGCCGACACGCGTGGGGACCAGTGCGTGGCGCGCCATCGACGGCGGCAACGAGCACGTCTGCGCCATCCGCGCGGACGGGCAGCTGTTCTGTTGGGGGCAGCGCAGCGATGGTCGCCTCGGCGAAATGGCGACAGCGGGGTTCGCCAGCGCGCCGACGCCCGTCGGCACGGCGCGCTGGAGCCGCGTCTCGGCGGGCGAGCGTCACACCTGCGGCGTGCAGGAGGACGGCTCCCTCTGGTGCTGGGGCTCGAACGCCAGCGCGGGCATGACGAGTGGTCAGCTCGGCGTCGGGGACACGCTCGACCGCAGCGAGCCGACGCGGGTCGGCGTCGGCTTCGACTGGCGTGAGGTCTCGTCGGGCACGGCCCACACCTGTGCCATCCAGCAAGATGGTTCGCTCTGGTGCTGGGGTGAGCAGACGAACTGGGGCCGCCTCGGGCTCGGGATCTCCGACCCGGGCCCGGGCATGGACGTGCTCACGCCCCAGCGGGTGACTACGCCGGTCGCGGTCTGGACGCAGATCGCCGCGGGCAACTTCCACACCTGCGCCATCGGCTTCGACGCCGTCGCGGTGGACGGCGACCTCTACTGCTGGGGCGTCAGCGCGCGCGGGCAGACGGGCACCGGGACGGCGGACTTCACCTACGTGCCGACGCGGATCCTCGCCGACTTCGACGCCGTCGCGGTGGCGGCCGATCACTCGTGCGGGCGCTCGAGCACGGCCGCCGATCCGGCGAGGGCGTGGTACTGCTGGGGCCGCGTGACCGACGGGCGCACGGGTACAAGTGTCGACCTGACGCCCGACGGCGGCGTCGCGATGGATCTGCTCGCGCCGACGGTCGCCGTCATCTTGCGCTGAACGGGTCGCTCCCGTCCGGGTCGCGCTCCGCCGGTGCGTGTTTTGGGGCGGCTCGACCGGTCGAACGGACGCTCGCCCGCGCAAGCCTTCAGGGGCAGCCGTGGCGCAGTGCGTCCTCGAATCCGCCCGGCTCGGTGGGGCACACGTCCTCTGCGTCGGCGATTCCGTCGGCGTCGCGGTCGGGGAGCGGACAGCCAGGGTGTGCTGCGTCGGGGTTCGCGCCGGCGGGATCCGTCGTGCATGCGTCGACGTCGTCGTGCCAGCCGTCGTGATCGGTGTCGGCGGTGGGACAGCCGCGGCGCGTGTCGCTCGGACGCGAGGTCGTCGCGTGCTCGCCAGGACAGAGGTCGTGCGCATCGGCGACGCCGTCGCGATCGCCGTCCGCCACCGAGCGCCCGTGCCGCACGCCGGCGAGCAGCGCGACGGTCGCGCCGACCGTGAGGAGCAGCGGGTCGTCGCCGTTCGGGTCGCTGCCGTAGGTGAGCCGCACGAAGGGGCCGACGCTCACCTCGGGCGCGAGGTGCACCGCGAGCCCGGTGCCCGCGTCGAAGCCGTGCCGCGCGACGCCGCCGGACGTCGCGAACGCGTGGTGCACGTCCACCCAGCCGTCGAGCGCGTCCCAGCCGAGCGCCTGCGTCCAGTGCACGCGCACACCGGCGCGCGAGCCGAGGTAGACGGAGGTGCCGAAGGCGCCGGCCTGCGCCGGGGGCATCGCGTGGACGACGCCGCCGAGGTGCAGGCCCACGAGGCGCGAGATGACCACCTCGACGTGCAGCGCGGCGCCGCCGCCCCAGCCGAGCTCGCGCGCGCCGAACGCGTCCACGCTGCGGACGAGGTGCGCCTCCGCGTCGGCCACGATCGGCTCGTGATCGCGGAGGTCGTCGAGGGGCGGCGCGTCCCCGAGCCGACGCAGGAACGGGGAGTCCGCCACGTGCTCGGCGATGTGCGTCTCGGTCTCCGGATCGATGCGCGGGCGCGGCTTGAAGCGGCGCGTCGGCGGGTCGACCTGCACGGAGACACCGAAGGTCAGGATGAGCGGGTCGAAGCCCTGCGGGTCGCTCGCCCAGAGCAGCCGCGCGAAGGGGCCGACGGCGAGCAGGTCTGCGACGCGGAAGTCGTAGCCGGTGCCGACGTCGAGGCCGTGCCGCGTCGCGACGCCCGAGCGCCCGAAGGCGTCGTGGAGATCGATCCAGCCGTCGTGTCCGCGCAGCCCGGCGAGGCCGGTCCAGTGGAGGCGCAGGCCGAGGCGCGCGCCCCAGTAGAATGCGCCCTCGAGGTCGCCGCGCCCCGGCAGCTCCAGCCACGTCAGGCCCGCGTGCACGCCGAGCCAGTGCGTGAGCATCAGCTCGACGTGGGCCGCGGAGCCGAAGCCCGTGCCGAGCACCCCGCGCAGCGCGCGGTCGACGCCCTGCGTCCCGAAGAGCTCGAGGTCCGGCCCACGGAACCACTCCCTGCGCTCCTCGACCCACTCGATCTCGTCGGCGACGTTCGAGCGATCCTCGAGCGCAGGCGCCATCCCCGCGTGATGGATGCCGTGCTCCGGCGCGACGGCTCCGACGCGCTGCGGGTTCACCCCGAGGGTCGGCGCGGGGCCCTGCTGCGCGCGCGCCGGGACGGTGACGGCCGCCGCGAAGAGTGTGGCGAACGCGGCGAGGGCCAGCCTGGCGCGTGCGCGCCGGAGGCTCACGGCGCCGGTGCGGGGGGCGTACCTGCGGCCGTGCGCACACGGGGGACGAGCGCGGTGACCGCGCGGGCTTGCTCGTCGGTGAGACCGCGTGAAAACACCGGGACGGCGTTCGCGAAGTACGTCGCGTCGGCGTAGACCGTGTCGACGCGGACGCCCCAGCGATCCACGCCGCGCAGGCGGATCGAGCCGTCGAGGAGGCGCTCGACCGCGATGCCCGCGGCGTCCCAGCTCTCGACCGCGGCGATCTCCGCGGGCTGTGCGGGGTTCGGCGTCGGCGCGGGGCTGGGCGCGGGCGCGGGCGCCGGGGTCGGCGACTCGGCGTTGGCGCGCGGCGCGGCCGGCGCTTCCGGGGCGTCGCGCCCGCTGCCGGAGCACGCGACGGCGAGGAGCAGCGCCGCCGGGAGGAGGGTGAGGGGGACGAGCGCGCCCCGGGAGGGGCGTCGCCCGGAGCGGGAGGCGGCTGGACGACTCATCGGCCGGCGACGCTACCATGGTCGCGCCCGGGATGGATCCGCGAACCACTCGCAGCCGCGCTGCGCGCCCGCATCTCGCGGGTTGTGCGGATCGATGGCGCGGGGCGGTGCAGGTGATCTAGTATCTCCGCGCGATGCCAATCCGGGATGCAGGCGCCTCCGGGCGCGCGACGCACAAGCGGACGGTCGCTCCGTGGGCGCTCGGCGTCGGCGCGGTGCGTGCGTTCGCCGCGCTGTGGGCGCTCGTGCTCGTCGTGCTCGCGCCCGCGGTCGCGCTCGCACACCCCCTCATCGAAGAAGGCAAGCGCAAGTACGAAGAGGCTGATTTCCAGGGCGCCCTCGACGCGTTCGCGCGCGCCGAGCAGGCGACGGACCTGACCCGCGACGACATCGTTCAGCTCTACACGCGCCGCGCGATGGTGCACCACGCGATGCGGCACCCCGAGGACCTCGAGGCGGACGCGTTCCGCCTCGCCAACCTCGACCGCGAGGTGCGCCTGCCCCGCTCGGCGCCGCCCCCGGTGCGTCGGGCCTACGAGCAGGCGGTCGCACGGGTCACGGCGCTCCTGCGCGTCGACGTCGAGGCGGCCGTGATGCCCGGCGGCACGCGCCTCGTCGCCCGCGTGACCGACGACAACGCCGGCCTCGTGCAGGCGTTGCGCGTGCGTGCTCGCACCGCCGGCGGCGTGTGGCGACGCTCGGAGCGGGCGTCGCTCGAGTTCCCCGCGGCAGCGGGCGCCACGGTGGAGTTCGTCGCGGAGGCTGTCGGGCCGGGCGGCGCCGTGCTCGCGACGGCGGGCACCGACGCCGCGCCGCTCCGCATGACGATCGCCTCGGCCGTCGCGGCGGTGACGGTCGAGACGCGCGCCGAGGGCGCGGGCGATGCGGCGACGGGCGGTGCGGCCGCGCAGGCGCCGGCGGGTGGCGCGCCGAGCGACGAGGGCGGCGGCATGTCGCCGTGGCCTTGGGTGATCGGGGGCGGGGTTGCGCTCGTCGCGGCCGCGATCGTGATCGTGCTCCTCGTCCCGGGGACCCAGGGAGATCAGCCGGTGTCGGGTCCGATGGTGACCTTCTGATGGGTCCCTCCCCGAAGTCCGGTGCGGCCGAGTCCGCGGCGACCACCGAGACGGGTCGCCTCGGCCGCTACCAGCTCTTGCAGAAGCTGGCCTCGGGCGGCATGGCGAGCGTCTATCTCGCGCGGGCCGCGGGCGCCGCGGGCTTCGAGAAGGTCATCGCGCTCAAGCGGATCCACCCGCATCTCGCCGGCGAGAAGAGCTTCGTCGACATGTTCCTCGACGAGGCGCGCATCGCCTCGCGCATCGACCACGCGAACGTCTGCAGCGTCTTCGACTTCGGCGAGGCAGACGGCACCTATTACATCGCGATGGAGTTCCTCGCGGGTGAGCCGCTCTCGCAGATCGCGAAGCACATGGCGCGCTCGACCGAGCAACTCAAGAGCCCGCAGCGGCCCTACATCCTCGCGCGGCTCGTCGCCGACGCCTGCGAGGGCCTGCACGCCGCGCACGAGCTCCGCGGACGCGATGGCGAGCTGCTCAACGTCGTGCATCGCGACATCAGCCCGCAGAACCTCTTCGTCACGTACGGCGGCGTGGTGAAGGTCGTCGACTTCGGCATCGCGAGCGCCGGCGATCGCCTCCACCACACGCAGGGCAGCGAGGTGAAGGGCAAGTTCAGCTACATGGCGCCCGAGCAGGCGCGCGGCACACGCGGCGCGAAGCTCGACCGCCGCGCGGACGTGTTCGCGCTCGGGATCGTCCTCTGGGAGCTGCTCGCGCTGAAGCGCCTCTTCCGGCGGGACACGCCTGCCGAGACGCTCCTCGCGCTGATCAACGACCCGATCCCGACACCCTCGTCGCAGCGCCCGGGGCTTCCGCCCGACCTCGACGCCATCACGATGAAGGCGCTCGCGCGGAACCCCGACGACCGCTACCCGACGGCCCGCGAGCTCGGCCGCGACCTCGCGCGCGCGATCGGCAAGGCTGGCGAGGTCCTCGGCGCGGTCGATCTCGCCGACTGGCTCGATGCGCTCGCGCCCGGCGCGCGCGAGCTCAGCCGCCGCCAGATCGAGGGCGCGCTGCAGGGCGACCCGCAGCGCACGTCGCTCGCGCCCGCGGGCGAGGTGAGCGGCTCCGACATCGTCGCGGTGGACGCGCGCGATGTGTCCGAGGCGCCCGTCGAGGAGCTGATCGAGGTGCCCGCCGAGCCGTCGAGCGCGCACGCGCGCATCTCGGACATGGACGAAGACCTCGCGACGCTCGCGAACTTCTCGATCGGCGCTCCGCCGCCGGGCGGGCCGTCCGTGCACGGGGTGCCTGGATCGTCGGGCGGCCCTGTCGCGCTCCCGGCGTTGGGCCTGTCCCCGCGCATCACGCCGCCGCCGCCACGCCGGACGTCCACCATCCCGTCGCTGGCGCGTCCGCTGCCGTCCGACGCTGCGCAGGCCACGGGCACCTTCAGCGCCCAGCCGGCGCAGCCCACGGGCAGCTTCGCCGCCCAGCCCGCACCCGGCTTGCGGCCGCTCGCGGTGGTCGGCGCCGTCGCGCTGCTCGCGATCGTCATCGGCGTCGCGCTCGCGGTGGGGGTCTCGTTCGGGCAGCGTGGGGCGATCGAGGCGTCCCCGGCCGCGTCGTCCGCGCCGATGGCGTCCCCGCTGCCGCAAGCGGCTGTCGTGCCGTCGGCTGTCGTGCCGTCGGCTGTCGTGCCGGCGCCCGTCGCGCCCGTTCTTCCGGCGCCCGCGGTCGCACCCGCGCCGCAAAGCGCGGGCGCATCGCGGCGTGCACCGTCCCCGCGTCGGCCCGGGGCGGCGCCGCGTGCCGACGAGGCGTCCGCGCCTGCCGCGGCGGGCACGCTCATCGTCACGACGCCGGGTGGCTGGGCCAACGTCTTCGACCGCGCCGGTCGCCTGCTCGGGCAGACGCCGCTGCGCGTGCAGCTCCCGGCTGGGACGCACGCGCTCTCGCTGCGCCCCTTCGGTCAGCCCCCCGCGGTCGCGGTGAGCGCCGTGGTGACGGCGGGCGGCACCGCGCGCGTCACGCGCCCCGTCGAGGAGTGAACGCGCCATCCCCTCGGACTTGCAGGGGAATCCGGCGCTGGTTCAGTCTCCCTTGAACTGCGGCGGGCGCTTCGCCATGAAGGCCTGCAGCGCCTCGGCGAGGTCGTTCGACTGCAGGAACGCGGCGTTCCAGGCGGCCACGTAGCGGAGGCCGTCGCCGGTGCTCTTGTCCTCGCAGTAGTCGAGGACCTGCTTGATGCCGCTCGTGACGAGCGGTGACTGCGTCGCGATCTCGTCCGCGAGCCCGTCGGCCGCGGCGAAGAGCGCGTCCGGCGTGTCGAAGACCTCGTTGACGAGCCCGATGCGCTCGGCGCGCGCGGCGTCGATGTCCTTGCCCGTGTAGGCGAGCTCGCGCACGTGGCCCGCGCCGACGATGCGCGGCAGACGCTGCAGCGAGCCGATGTCCGCGACCATGGCGAGGCGCACCTCGCGGAGCGAGATCTTCGCCTCGCGCGAGGCGAGCCGCACGTCGCACGCCGCCGCGAGATCGAGCCCGCCGCCGATGCACCAACCGTGGATCGCCGCGATCACCGGCCGCCGGCAGCGCGCGACGCGGTCGCAGGCCTGCTGCATGTCCTCGATGAGGCGCAGCAGCTTCGTGCGGCCGGCCGCGAGGGGCGCACCGGCGAGCAGCGGGCCGAGCTCGGGCATCATGCCGAGGAGATCGAGTCCGTACGAGAAGTGATCGCCGCTCCCGCGGATCACGATCACGCGCACGCCCTCGTCACGATCGAGATCGGCGAAGAGCGCGGGCATGTCGCGCCAGAAATCCGGCCCGAGCGCGTTGCCGCGGCCGGGCCCGCAGAGCGTGACGGTCACGATGCCGGGGTCGCGGCGCGCGACGCGCACGCTCTTCCAGGGGTGCTCCAGCCAGCCGCTCGTCATGGGGTCTCGTCCTTCTTCGGGGCGGCCACGGGGCCCGCGTCGGGGTTCACGGCGCTCGGGTTCACTGCGCCGCGGGCCGCGGCGTCCTTCTTCGCCTTCATGGTCGCGCGCAGGCGTGAGGCGTAGCCGGCCTTGTTCTCCTGCTTCGTGCGGCCGATCGCGAGCGCGTCCGCGGGCACGTCGCGCGTGACGGTCGTGCCCGTCGCGACGTAGGCGCCGCGACCCACCGTCACGGGGGCGACGAGCTGGGAGTCCGAGCCGATGAACGCGCCGTCCTCCAGGCGCGTCACGTGCTTTTGAAAGCCGTCGTAGTTGCAGAAGATCGTGCCCGCGCCGATGTTCACGTCCTCGCCGACGACACCATCTCCGAGGTAGGCGAGGTGGTTCGCCTTGCTGCGCGCGCCGAGCGTCGTCGCCTTGGTCTCGACGAAGTTCCCGACGTGCGCGTCGGGGCCGAGCGCGGAGCGCGGGCGCAGGTGCGAGAAGGGGCCGACCTGGGCGCGCTCGCCGATCGTGCTGTCGGTCGCGATGGTGTACGGACGCAGGCGCGCACCGGGCGCGACGACGACGTCCTCGAGCACGCAGCCGACGTCGAGGCGTGCGCCCGCGCCGACGCGCGTGCGGCCGCGCAGCACCACGCCGGGCTCGAGCGTGACGTCGGGCTCGACGACGACCTCCGCGTCGACGTAGGTCGCCGCGAGGTCGCGCACCGTCACGCCGCTCCGCCCGAGGTCGCGCAGGATGCGCGCGCGCAAGAGCGACTCGGCGCGCGCGAGGTCGAAGCGATCGTTGACGCCGTGCAGGTCCTCCATCGTCCACGGCTGCGCGGCGACGCCCGCGGCGTCTTCGGTGGCGGCGCGCGCGACGACGTCGGTCAGGTAGAGCTCGCCCTGCGCGTTCTTCGTGTCGAGCGCGGCGATCGCGTGCGTGAGGAAGGACTTCTCGACGGCGTAGACGCCGGGGTTCATCTCGCGGATCGCGCGCTCTTCCGGGGTCGCGTCGCGGTGCTCGCGGATGGCGACGACGCGGCCGCCCGCGTCACGCACGATGCGGCCGTAGCCGGTCGGGTCGTCGACGGTGCCCGTGAGCATCCCGCAGCGCGCACCGGCCTGCGCGGTGGTGTCGAGGAGCGCCTCGAGCGCCTCGTGCCGCAGCAGCGGGGTGTCACCGCAGAGGACGACGACGTAGTCGCGATCGGCCACGTCGGCGAGCGCGGGGAGCGCCGAGCGCACCGCGTCGCCCGTGCCGAGCTGCCGCTGCTGCACGGCGGTCGTCACGCGCCCGTCGCGCGTGTGCTCCGGGAAGCGCGTGGCGAGCGCGGCTTCGACCGCGTCGCGTCCGTGCCCGACGACGACCACCACGCGCGCCGCCCCCGCCTCGAGCGCGGCGAGTACCGGCCACGCGACGAGCGCGCGCCCGCAGAGCGGGTGCAGCACCTTCGGCAGCGCGCTCTTCATGCGCGTGCCTTGCCCGGCCGCGAGCACGACCGCCACGAATCCCCTCCGCATCCGTCATCCTCCTTCGACGACCGGCGCGCGCTCCGCGCCGACCAGGAACCCCGCGACGCGCGCGAGCGCCTGCAGGTCGTGCACGTCCTCCTCGAAGGCCGGCACCTCGACGTAGAGCGCGGCCTTGCCGCCGCGCGCCTTCAGGCGCTCCGTCTCGAGGCGGTCGGCGATCGCGAGCAGGCGCTCGTCGTCGAGGGCCTGGCGCATGCGCGCGACCGCAGACGCCGGCGCGATCGACGCGGGGAGCGCCTCCCGCGCGGCGCGCTCGAGCGCGGCGACGTCGGCCTGCGGCTCGGGGCGGAGCGGGTGGATCTGGTTCACGATGTAGGCCGCGCAGCCCATCCCCGAGGTGCGCAGGCGCTCGCCGAGGAAGAGGCTCTCGTCGATGGCGAGGGGCTTCGGGCTCGTGACGACGACGAAGGCGACCTCCGGGCTGCGGAGCGCGTCGGACACCTCACGCGCGCGCTCGCGAAAGCCGCCGAAGAGCGCGTTCAACTCGACGATGAAGTGTGCGACCTCATCGAGGAACTCGGCGCCCGTGAAGCTCGAGAGGCCGCGGATGAGGAACGACGCGCCCTTGCCGAGCAGGCTGAGCGAGAGCTTGCCGCTCGTCTCGAAGGCCGTCGCGAACCAGCGCATCGCGGGCGAGTCGATCGTGCTCGTGAGCTTCTCGGGGGCGTCGAGGAAGTCGAGCGCGTTCGAGGTCGGCGGCGTGTCGAGGACGATGAGGTCGTAGCGCGGGTCGCGGCGCACGGCGTGGAGCTTCTCCATCGCCATGTATTCCTGCGTCCCCGCGAGCGAGGTCGACACGTACTGGTAGAGTTTGTTCGCGAGGATGCGCTGCGCGCGCTCGGGCGTCGGCGCGAAGCGGACGACGATGTCGTCGAAGGTCCGCTTGGTGTCGAGCATCATCGCCGAGAGCGAGCCCGCGCACGAGATGCCCTGCTCCGCGAACACGCCCGCCGGTATCTGCTGCTCGTCGGTCGTCATCTCGCGCAGGCCGAGGCTGTTCGCGAGGCGCCGCGCGGGGTCGATCGTGAGGCAGAGCACCCGCTTGCCTCCGCACGCGGCGTGCAGCGCGAGGGCGGCGGCGCTGGTCGTCTTGCCGACGCCGCCAGAGCCCACGCACACCACGACACGATGGCCCGCGAGCACGTCCGAGAGGGTCATGGCCGGGGCGACGCTAGCACGCGCTCCGCGCCGCGTCGCACGGCGTGATCGGCCTGTTTCGCACGGCGATCGGCGCGGTCAGAGGCAGGCGCCGCACGACGCGGTCATTCGACGTCCGGGCGCACCATGATGCGCCCCGGCGCCTGCGGGGCGTGGGGGGCAGGATGGATCGGAGGCGGCGGCAGCGGGGGCGGATGCACGGGCATCGGCGCGCCCGCGAGCGGGATCGGGTCCCGACGCGGGAGGATCGGCTCGGGCCGCGGGGGCATGGGCTCCGGCCTCGGGGGCTCGGGCTCGACGTGCTGCATGACGCCGCGCGCGATCGGGGGGCGCACCAGAGGCGGCAGCGGACCGGAGACGACCGGCGGCGTCCACGGACGGGGTGGCGGGCGGCCGGTGTCGACGTCCTGCGGCACGGGCGGCCGGATCGGAGGCGGCTGAGGCGGCAGCGGCGTGAGCACGATGGAGGGCGTCCCCGAGACCGGCGCGTCGTCCGGCGGTGATGCGGCATCGTCCGGTTTGTCGGGCGGCGTCTTCGCGTCGCCCGGCGAGACGTCTGCGGCGGGATCCGCCTTCGGCGGCGCGTCGAGCGGCCCGCAGCCGGCGACGCCCACGGCGCCCATCAGCGCCGCGGGGCCGAGCAGCGCGCGCAGCGAGGCGCCGAGCTGCGTCGTGAGCCCGCCCGAGGCGAAGAGCGCGGCGGCCGTCGG
Source organism: Polyangiales bacterium (assembly GCA_964202905.1). Classification (GTDB taxonomy): domain Bacteria; phylum Myxococcota_A; class Polyangia; order Polyangiales; family JADJQN01; genus CAIUAC01. Next base: position 599,898 of record CAXNJO010000003.1, on the reverse strand, counting down.
ATAGCCGCGCGGCGCGTCCGTGACGGCGTGCGGTGCGAGCGGGCGCGCGAGCGTGCGCGAGGAGGCCAGCGGTGCGGCGACGGGCTTGCGGCGGACAGGGCGTGGCGCGGTCATGGCGGCTCCGTGATCGAGCGATGGAGGACGTGATTCTGGAAAAGATGGAAGTCGGGCGAGGCGGCTCAGCGCACCACCACGAGGCGCTTTCGTGCGGTCACGGGCGCCCGCCGATCGATGCGTCCGACGCTTCGTCGCGGCTCGTGCGGCGTGCGCATGGGGGTGCTCGCGTGTGCCGACGCGTGCGCTTCGTGGGCGCCGTTGGCGGTCGTCCCGGCGGGCAGCGAGCGCCCGTAGAACCACGCGAGAAACGCCGGGTTCTGCTCGGCCCAGAGCGTCTCGGCGAGGCCATCGGCGATGCGCGCCGTCGTGCGCTCGTGCCAGCACTGCGTGCCGCCCGCGACGTCGGTGCGCCCCGTCTCCGCGCGGTTCGCGCAGGCGCAGTGGCTGCTGCAACGCCAGCGCTCGCCGCAGGGCTCGCACGCCGGGTTCACCGGGCCGCGCGCGCACGCCTCGCCCGCGGGGCCCGCCCAGTCGTCGACGTGGCCGATCACGAGCGAGGCGTCGTCGTCCTCGCCGACGAGCCGCTCGCAGGCGTAGAGGTTCCCGCCCGGCGCGACGGCCACGCTGCGCGTGCCGAGCGAGCAGCGATCGCCCGCCGAGAGCCCGCCCTTCACGGCCGCGAGGATCTTGTTGTCGAAGGTCGTCAGCGAGACGACGCGCCCGCTGCGGAAATGACCCGCGACGACCTCGGCCGCGTGCTCGAGCCCGCGCTCCCACGCCGCGAGCGCTGCGTCGTCGAAGGCCGCCTCGTAGCAGGGGTTGAGCCCCACGCGCGGCACGCCCTGCGCGAAGAGCCATTCGACGGATGCGCCGACGAGGTGTGCGTTCTGCGGCGTGACGACGGAGATCGTCTCGAAGGGCGTCCCGCGCCGCAGCAGCACCTCGAGGCCGCGCGCGACCTGATCGAAGCTCGAGCCGCCGCCTGCGCGCGGGCGCCCCGCGTCGTGCGCCTCGCGGACGCCGTCGATCGAGAGCGCGACGTAGACGCCGAGCGCGTCGAGGGTCGCGGCGCGGTCGGCGTCGAGCAGCGTGCCGTTCGTCGTCACCGACATCACGAGCGCGACGCCGCGCGCTTCGGCCAGCGCGCGCGCCTCTTCGGCCGAGCGCACGAGCTCGTCCCACGCGAGCAGCGGCTCCCCGCCGAAGAACGAGATTTGCACGCGGGGCGCGCCGTCGGTGAAGGCGAGCGCGATCGCGCGCGACGCCGTCTCCGGGCTCATGCGCTTCTGGAACTTCGCGCCCGCGTAGCAGTAGGCGCAGCCGAGGTTGCAGTCGTGCGTGAGTACGAGCGTGACGTCCACCGCGGGCTCCTTCGCGCGCGTCTCTGCGCGCCGTGGAGCCTCCGACGCGTGGGGTCACGCGAAGTTCTGCGACGTCGAACAAACTCCCAAACATCGCGACGATGCCGGATTCGGACTCCCGCGCACGAGCGTGGCATTCGGCCACAAGTGGTTGAAACCACGTCGCTTCGCGCCGGCGCGAAGAGGCTCGTCGAGCGTGCGTGAGGCTCAATCCGCGAGCGGGTCGTCGTGCTCGGGCACGGCCTCGAGCTCGGTCGCGACCTGCGCGCGCCGCGCGGCCTGCTGGCGGCGCACGGCGTCGACGAGCGTGCCCACATAGCGATCGAAGGGCGGGCACGCGATGCCGGTGTGCGCGAGCAACTCCTCGGTGTTGCGCGCGTCGTACACGACCTCGGTGCCGAGCTGCTCGAGGAAGGCGCGCGGCGCCTGCGCGAGCCGATCGAGGCCGGGCGCGCGCAGGAGCGCGGCCGCGACGCGCGTCGGGACGGAGCCGCGCGGCGAGGGGCGCCCCGCCTCGTGCGCGAGCCGCTCGAACACCGCGCGCGTCGTGAGCGGGTGTGGATCGACGAGGTGAAAGGTGCGCCCGACCGAGCGCGGGTCGCGGGCGATCGCGCAGCCTGCGTCGACGGCGTAGTCGATGGGCACGAGGTTCAGCGGGATGTCGCCGCGGCCGGGGAGCGGCAGGCGCAGATCGCTCGGCGCGCTGAGGAGCAGCTGCACGAGCAGGTACGGGCCCTCGAAGCGGTCGATCTCGCCGGTGTGCGAGTCGCCCACGATCGTCGCAGGGCGCAGCACCGTCGTCGGCACCCGCGCGCCCGCCTCGAGCACGATGCGCTCGGCGCGGAAGCGCGTCTCCTCGACCGCGTTGCGGAACCCCGACGGCGCGAGCAGCTCGCCCTCGAGCACGTAGCCGCGGCGTGCGCCGGACACGAGCGCGGTCGACCAGTGCACGAGGCGCGAGAGGTTCGTCGCGGCCTCGGCCAACTCGACCACCTCGCGCGTGCCGCCGACGTTCACGCGCTCGGCGGCGCGGCGATCGGCGCCTAGGTACGTGACCGCCGCGCAGTGGTGGATGACCTCGACCTCGCGCGCGAGCTCGCGGAACTCGCGCCCGGAGAGCCCGAGGTCCATCGCGGCGATGTCGCCCTCGACGAGCTCGACGCGGCGCCGCTCGGCGTCGCCGAGCCCGCGGAGCGCCTCCTCCGCGCGGGCGCGGAACTTCGCCTGCACCACGCAGGTGAGCCGCGTCGTGGGCTCGGCGGCGAGGAGCTTCTGCACCACGCGCCGCGCGAGGAAACTCGAGGGGAAGCCCGTCACCAGCGTGCGTCCGCGGCTCATCGTGCGCCTCCGTGCGTGTCCGCCCCGACCCCGCCCTGCGCCGCTCCGGGCACGGCCTCCGCCGCGAAGCGCGCGAGGATCGCGCCGTGCACCGCGCGCACGCGCGCCTCGAGCGCGGCGAGGTCGCCGGCGTTCTCGATGACCCAGTCGGCGACGGCGACCTTCGCGTCGACGGGCGCCTGCGCCGCGATGCGCGCCTGGGCCTGCGCCGCGTCGAGCTCGTCCCGCGCGGCGATGCGCGCGCGCTGCACGTCCTCGGGCGCGGTGACGACGACGAGCGCGGGGAACATGCGGTACGCGCCGTTCTCGACGAGCAGGGCGGCCTCGTAGAGCGCATAGGGCGCGCCGCCCGCGAGTGCGGCCGCGAGCCGCCGTGCGCTCTCGGCGGCGATGCGCGGGTGCGTGATCGCCTCGAGTCGGCGGCGCGACGCCGTGTCCGCGAACACGCGCGCGCCGAGCGACGCGCGGTCGAGCGCGCCGCCCGCGAGCACGCCCTCGCCGAAGGCCGCGACGATCTCGCGGAGCGCGTCGCTGCCCGGCGCGACGACGTCCCGCGCCACGGCGTCCGCGTCCACGATGGGCACGCCGAGCGCGCCGAAGAGACGCGCCACGGTGCTCTTGCCCGACGCGATCCCACCCGTCAGTCCTACGACCACGCCCACGGTCCCCCGCGTATCACAGAAGCGCGCGCATTCCCATGGTGCCCGCGCCCCGCGGACCCGGGCGCGCGCGCTGGGTGGCGACGCACGCCGGCTGCACGCGGCGGCGCGCGTTCAGCCGCCGCTGGGCCAGGGCGGCGCGACGAGGCGGCGCCGACCGTCCCGGCTGCGCGCGGGCGCGGGCTCGCCGGGCACGTCGGGCGCGTGGTCCCAGCGCTGGCAGGTGACCTCCTTGTGGGCCTGATCGAGCGCCTCGCAGTAGTTCGTGAAGAAGCAGCGACGCACCTCGTCGCCCCGGCCGGCGCGGATCTTCGCGAACCAGTCCGGGTCGGCGAGCGACTGCCGCGCGGCGGCGACGAAGTCGGCGTGTCCGTCCGCGAGGATCTGCTCGGCCTGCGCGAAGGTGCTGATCCCGCCCGCCGCGACGACCGGCGTCTCGAGCCCCGCCCCGCGCACCGCGGCCCGCACCGCGGCGGCGAGCGGCACGTTGCGGCCGAAGGCGCCGGGCGCGCCGATGCGCACCGTCGGCATGCACTCGTGGCCGCTCTCCCCGGTGTACGGGTACACCGCCTCGCCCACCTTCGGCGCGCGCGCGTCCTCGAACTTCCCGCCCTTCGAGACGCTCAGGAAATCCATCCCCGCCCGGGCGAGCGCGACCCCGACGAAGCGCGCGTCCTCGAGCCGCGAGCCGCCCTCGACGACCTCGTCGCCGAGGAAGCGGCAGCCGACGACGTAGTCCCCGCCGACGGCTCCGCGCACCGCGCGCAAGACCTCGAGCGGCAGGCGCACGCGGCCCTCGGGCGAGCCGCCCCACCCGTCCTCGCGCGTGTTCAGCCGCGAGAGGAAGCTCGCCATCGTGTAGGCGTGCGCGTAGTGGAGCTCCACGCCGTCGAAGCCCGCCTCGCGCGCGCGCCGCGCCGCGTCCGCGAAGAGCGGGGGCAGCGTCTCGGGCAGCGCGGCGATGTGCGGCAGGTGCACGTCGGTGACGCGCTCGCGGTGTCCGCGCTCGAGCGCCTCGAGGTCGCGCGGCGGCAGCGCGCGTGCGAGCCGCGCGTCGTCGAGGGCGACGAGGGCGTCCCGCAGCGCGTCGTCGTTGGCCGGCGCGGGCGTGCCCGTCGCCTCCGCGAAGCGCGCGCGCAGCGCCGCGGTGAGCGGCAGAAACCGCTGCAGAAAGCGCGTGCGCTCGGGACGGCGCTTGATCGCGAGAAAATCGATCAGCTGGATGAACAGCCGCGTCTCGCCGCCGCTCGCCTCGCGCACCGCGTCCGCGAGGCGCCGCAGCCCGGGCACGAAGCGGTCGTCGCCGATGCGCAGGAGCGGGCCGCTCGGCACGTCGCGCACGCCCGTCGCCTCGACGACGAGCACGCCCGGCCGACCCTCCGCGAAGCGCCGATACCAGGCGACGACGTCGTCGCTCGCGAAGCCCTCGGGCGTCGCGCGCCAGGGCACCATCGCGGGGACCCACGTGCGCGTCCGCACCGGCAGCGCGCCGCCGCGCCCGAGCGCGAGCGGCTGGAACCAGCGCGCCGCGGCCGCCTCCGCCGCCGTGGGCCAGCGCTCGACGGGCAACAGCCGCAGGAGGCGCTTGTCGTCGCGCGCGTCGGCTCCCTGCGCCGTCACTTGCCCGCGAGCGTCATCGCGCTCACGCGGAACGTCGGCGATGCGACCGAGGTCCGCAGGTCGAGGTCGTTCGCGACGGCGTCGATGCGCTGGAAGATCTGGTCGACGTTGAGCGAGATGGTGACCTCGCTCACCGGAAAGACCTTTTCTCCATGTTCGACCCAGAAGCCGCTCGCGCCGCGCGAGAAGTCGCCCGTCACCGCGTTGAAGCCGAAGCCCATCATGTCGGTGACGTAGAGCGCGCGCGGCGTCGCGCGGAGCAGCGCGTCGGCGCTGAGCGGCCCCGGCTGCAGGATGAAGTTCGTGCTGCCCGGGCCGACGCCGCCCGAGGAGCCGCGCGAGGCGCTCGCGGTGCTCTGCTTGCCGAGCTTCCGCGCGCTGTAGGTGTCGAGCAGGAAGGTGCGGAGGATGCCGTTCTCGACCACGACGTTGCGGCGCGAGAGCAGGCCCTCGCCGTCGAAGGGGCGCGAGCCGGGACCGCCGACGAGGAGCGGATCGTCGATGACCGTCACGTGCTCGGAGGCGACGCGCGTGCCCTCGCGGTCGGCGAGGTAGCTCGACTTCCGCCAGACCGCGCTGCCGTTCACGGCGCCCGCGAGCAGGCCGAGCATCGCGCGCGCGGCGTCCTGATCGAAGATGACCGCGACCTCCTGCGTCTCGACCTTGCGTGCGCCGAGCCGCGCGAGGGTGCGGCGTGCGGCTTCGCGGCCGACGTCGCCGGCGTCCTCGAGCCCGGCGAGCTTGCGGCGCGCCGCCCAGTGGTGGCCGCTGCGCTTCTTGCCACCCTCGTCCTCGGCGATGGGCGAGACGACGATCGAGGCGTACGTGCCCTCGCCGCCGCCGCGGAAACCGCCCGAGGTGACGAGCGCGCTCGCGCCCGCTGCCCGCGTGAACGAGCCGCCCTCGCTGTTCGTGATGCGCGGGTCGACGGCGAAGGCCGCGGCCTCGCCGGCCTTGGCGCGCCGCAGCGCCTCGGCCGCGTCGAGGGCGCGCATCTCGGGGTCGAAGAGGTCGAGGTCCGCGTGGTCCGCGCGCGACGAGAGGAGCGACGGATCCGGCGGCCCCGCGAACGGGTCGGGCTGCGAGAGCTTCGCGAGCTCGAGCGCGTCCTCGACGAAGCGCTGCAGGCCCGCGTCGGTGAGGTCGCTCGTGTACGTCACCGCGACCTGCTGCCCGAGCATCACGCGGAGCCCCACGGCGCGCGAGCCCGCCTCCTCGACGAGCTCGGGCGCGCCCATGCGGACCTTCACGCTGAGGTGATCGCCCTCGCGCACGCTGCACTCGGCGACGTCGGCGCCGGCCGCGCGCGCCATCGACACGATGCGGTCCCCGAGGCCGAGGAGCGCATCCACTTTTCCGTTGGATTTCATGGACATGCGCGTCAGCCGATCTGTGAGCCGCCGACGGTCACGGCGGAGATCTTGATGGTGGGACAGCCGACGCCGACGGGCACCGACTGCCCGTCCTTGCCGCAGGTCCAGATGCCGTCGGAGACCTCGACGTCGTGTCCGAGCATCACGACCTTGCGCATGACGTCGGGGCCGTTGCCGATGAGGTTCACATCCTTGAGCGGGGCGGTGATGCGCCCGTTCTCGATCAGGTAGCTCTCGGTCAGCGAGAACACGAAGTCGCCGTTCGAGATCTCCACCTGTCCGCCGCCGAACTTGCACGCGTAGATGCCGCGCTCGACCGAGCGGATGATGTCGGCCGGGTCGTCCTTGCCCGCGAGCAGCAGCGTGTTCGTCATGCGCGGGAGCGGGTGCGAGCGGAAGGACTCGCGGCGCCCGTTGCCCGTCGGCGCCGTGTGGAAGAAGCCCGCCGAGTGCCGGTCCTGCATGTAGCCGCGGAGGATGCCGCCCTCGATGAGCGTCGCCTTCGTCGGCTCGTTGCCCTCGTCGTCGACGTTGATCGTCCCGCGCGAGAAGGCGAGCGTCGCGTCGTCGACCACCGTGCAGAGCTCGCTCGCGACCTTGGTGCCGACGGCGTCGGAGTAGTTGCTCGTCTTCTTGCGGTTGAAGTCGGCCTCGAGCCCGTGCCCGACCGCCTCGTGGAGCAGGATGCCGCTGTCGCCCGGGGCGAGCACGACGGGCAGCTCGCCCGCGGGGGCCTCGCGCGCGTCGAGCATCGCGACGGCCTGGCGCACGGCCTCCTTCGCGTGCCACTCGGGGCTGCGGCCCTCGAAGTAGGCCATGCCGAAGCGTCCGCCACCGCCCGACGAGCCCGACTGCCGCTTGCCCTCGTGCTCGACGATCACGCGCACGCCGAAGCGCATGAGCGGTTGCACGTCGTGCACGAGCTTGCCGTCCGAGGAGGCGATGAGGATCTCGCGGATTTCCTCGCTGAACGACGCGTCGACGCGCACGACGCGCGGGTCCTCGGCGCGCGCGACGCGGTCGGCCCGCGCGAGCAGCTCGCGCTTCTCCGTGCCGGCGACGTCGAGCGTCGGGTGCGGGAGCTCGTAGCGGCGCGCGACCGTGCGGGGCGTGACGCCGATCGGCGCGGGGGCGCCGCCGCCGTCCGCGATCTGCGCCGCGGTGCGCGCCGCGTGGTCCATCGCCTCGGGGGTGAGCTCTTCGACGTAGGCGTAGCCGGTCGCGTCGCCCTTCATGACGCGCACGCCGAGGCCCATCGTCACCGCGCGGCCCGCGGCCTTGAGGATGCCTTCGTCGAAGGAGTAGCTGCCGGAGACGCCGTATTCGTAGAAGAGGTCGGCGTAGTCGCCGCCGCGTGAGAGGGCGAGCGTGAGCAACCGGCGCGCGAGCTCCGCGTCGACGGGCGCCGACCCGCCCGGCGCGAAGGGGGCCTTGTACCGCGAGGAGAGCGTCGTCATGTGGGCGGCAATGTAAACCCCGCGATCGGCGCTGACCAGCGCGCGCCGCGCGCGGCGACGATGGTCGCCGCCTGCGTGAGGCCGTAAGGTGGGTGCGCCTTGCGACCATCCGCCGACCCCCGACTCCCGCCGACCAGCGACGCGCTCGCCGCCGAGCACGCCGCGGCCGCGGGCCCCGAAGCGCCGCAGCCGGGCGGCCCGCGCGAGGGCGCGGTGTTCGCGGGGCGCTACCGCGTCGAGCGGCTGCTCGGGCGCGGCGGCATGGGCGCGGTCTACCTCGCCGTCGACGAGCTGCTCGGCGACCGCGTCGCGCTGAAGACCCTCGAGCTCGGCTTCCCGCGGGCACCATCCCCCGCGTCCATCGAGCGCTTCAAGCGCGAGGTCCGCCTCGCGCGCCGCGTCTCGCACCCGTGCGTCGCGCGCGTCCACGACCTCGGCGAGCACGCCGGCGTGCACTTCCTGACGATGGAATACGTCGAGGGCGGCGACCTCGACGCGCTGCTCGAGCGCGACAAACAGCTCGCCCCCGAGCGCGCCGTCCGCCTCGCGATCGCCGTCGCCGATGGGCTCGGCGCGGCGCACGCGGCCGGCGTCGTGCACCGCGATCTCAAGCCCGCGAACGTGCTCCTCGACGCGACCGGCCGCGTCGTGCTCACGGATTTCGGCATCGCGCGCGGCCTCGCCGACGAGGCCTCGCTGCACCGGACGCTCGGCCCGGTGGGCACCCCGCTCTACATGGCGCCCGAGCAGGTGCAGGCCCTGCCCGTCGACGCGCGCACCGACGTCTACGCGCTCGGCTTGCTCCTCTACGAGATGGTGGTCGGTACGCACGCCTTCCGGGGCGACACGCCGATCGCGACCGCGCTCGCCCGGCTCCAGCAGCCGCCGCCCGATCCGCGCGCAGCCGTCGCGATCGACGACGCGCTCGCAGAGCTGGTGCTCGCCTGCCTCTCGCGCGAGCCCGAGGGACGCCCCGCGGACGGCCGCGCGGTCGCGGCGGCTCTGCGTGTCTGGCTGCGCGCTCACGGACTCTCGGTCGGCGCGCAAGAGACGCCGCAGGACGGCGAGGCCGGCGTCGCAGAGGCGTCGGGCGAGGCGCAGGCGCGGACGGAGCTGTATGAGAGCGGGCTCCTCGGCGTGGCCTCGACGCGGACGCCCGGCGACGAATCGCGCGCGCCCTCGGATGCGCAGTCGGGCGTGCCGCCGGTCGCGCCGGTGCGCGCGCTCGCGGTTTTGCCGTTCCGATACCGGGGCCCCGCCGAGCTCGCGTACCTGGGGGACGGGCTCGCCGAGGAACTGACGGATGTGCTCTCGCGTACGCGCGGGCTGCGCCTCGCAGGGAGCGCCGCGACCGCGCGATTCCGGGACGATCGCGACCCGAAGCGCGTCGGGCTCGCGCTCGGCGTCGACGCGGTCGTGGACGGCACCGTGCAGAGCACCGCGGACGCGCTCCGCCTGAGCGTGCGGCTCGTCGACGTCGCGTCCGGCACGCAGCTGTGGAGCGATCGCTTCGACGCGCAGCTCGAGGATGTCTTCGAGGTGCAGGAGCGCGTGAGCCGGCGCGTCGCGGAGGCGCTCCGCGTGTCGCTCGACGTCGGCGCGCGTCGCGGCGCGGCGTCGGCCGAAGCGGTGGATTCCTACATGCGCGGGCGGCGCGCGCTCGCGCTCACGCGGCTCGACGGGCCGGGGGGCGCGGTCGCGCTCTTCGACGAGGCGCTCGCGCGCGCGCCCTCCTTCACGCCGGCCCTCGCTGGACATGCGCTCGCCTCGCTGCGCGCGTGGTTCGCGCCGTCCTCCGTCGATCCGGTGGGCTTCGCGGACGCGGTCGCGCGCAGCGTCGAGCGCGCCCGGCTGCACGCGCCCGACGTCGCCGAGACGCAGCTCGCGGCGGGCCTCTACGCGGTGCACGTCTCGGATTACGCGGGCGCCGGGCGCTCGCTCTCTCGCGCCGTCGCGATCGCGCCCACCTTCGCGGCCGCGCACCAGGCCTTCGGCGCCATGGCGGTGGAGACGGGGCGTCTCGAGCGCGGCGTGCGCCATCTCCGGGCCGCGCTCGAGCTCGACCCGACGTTAATCGTCGCCGCGCGCGACCTCGCACGCACGCTCGCGCTCGCGGGCGATCGCGAGGCCAGCCGGCGGGTGCTCGCGGTGCACGACGCGGGCGGCGGTGCGCAACTCCTCGCGCTGCAGGCCCGCATCGCCGTGTGGTACCGCGACGTCGAGGGGCAGCGGGCGCTGCTGCCGACGCTCGACGAGAGCGACGACCCCGTCGCGCGTTTCTCGGCGCTCTACCTGCGCCTCGCGCTCGGAGACATCGGCGCCGCGGAGGGCGAGGCGATCTTCGGCGCGCTCATCCCCGCGGTCGTCAGCCCGCGCTTTCTCCGGCTCGCGCTGCAGAGCGGCGCCGAGATCTTCGCGGGGCTCGGGCGCGTGCCGGACGCGGTGCGCTACCTCGGGCGCGCGGTCGAGGCGGGGCTCGCGGACGTCGAGTGGCTCGACCGCTGCCCCTCGCTCGGGCCGCTTCGCGCGGACGACGCGTTCCGCGAAGCGCGCCGCGAGTGCCGCCGCCGCGCCGACGCCTTCTGGTCGAGCGTGGAAGAGTAGGGGGGCACCGCCGCGCCGACGTGCGGGGGCCGCTTCCCGCGGCGCGCGCTGCTCTGCTACCGTCCGCCGTCACGGAGGGCAGCGCGCATGCAGGAACATCAGGAAGCCATGCTCAAGTCGCTCGTCGCGGTCGCGTGGGCCGACGGGCGCATGGACGGCGAAGAGCACGAGGTCATCGAGGCGCTGCTCTCGGCGTTCGACGTGCACGGCGCGGACGCCGACGCGCTCCGCGCGTATGCGCGCACGCCCCGCACGCTCGAAGATGTGCCGCTCACGGAGCTCGGCGCCGAGGACCGCCGCATCCTCCTGCAGCACGCGCTCATCGTCACCTACATCGACGGGCACCAGTCGGAGCAGGAGAAGCAGATCCTCGCGGACCTCGTCGCGCGGCTGCGCGTCCCGCCGGACGAGGCGAAGGAGCTGCTCGAGGCGGCCGAGGCGCGCGCGAAGCGCCTGCTCGACCTGCTCTGAGGTGAACTCCCCGCGTGCGCTCGAGGCCGCGGAATGGACGACCGTCGACGCGGTCCTGCTCGACGCCGGAAACACGCTCGTCTTCCTCGATCACGACGCGGTCGCCACGCTCGTCCGCGACACGCTCCGGGCGCCGGACGGTGGCGCGATCACGGGCGTTGCGCTGCGCGTCGCCGAGGCCGTGGCGAAGCGTCGCTACGAGGCCCTGCTCGCAGCGGGCGGCGCGCACGAGGACGGGTGGACGCTCTTCTTCGTCGCGCTCTTCGGCGCGCTCGGGATCGCCGAGTCCGATGCGCGCGCCGTCGTGCCGGTCCTGCGCCGCGCGCACGACACGCTGAACCTCTGGCGCCGCGTGCCGCCCGGTGTGCCCGAGGCCCTCGCACGGGCCCGCGCAGGGGGCCTCCGGCTCGGCGTGGTGTCCAACTCCGAGGGTCGGCTCGACGCGCTCTTCGCGCACGTCGGCCTCGAGGGCGCGTTCGCCTGCGTCGTCGACTCGGCGCTCGAGGGCGTTCGCAAGCCCGACCCGGAGATCTTCCGGCGCGCCCTCGCGCGGCTCGGCGTCGCGGCGTCGCGGGCCCTTTACGTGGGCGATCTCCCCTCGGTCGACATCGACGGCGCGCGCGGCGCGGGCCTCCGCGCGGTGCTCGTCGACCCCCTCGGGCACTACGCGGACTACACGGGTGCGCCCCGGGTCGCGTCCGTCGTCGAGGTCGTCGACGCGCTCCTCGCGGCCCGCGCGTCGCGCTGAACTGCGGGCGCGTCGCCGCCAGGCACCACGCCGCGCCGCGGCGATCGGCGCTGAATCGAGCGCGCGTCGTCGTCAGTCTTCGCGTTCGAGCACGACGCTGAGCCCCTGGCCGACGCCGACGCACAGCGTCGCGAGGCCGTAGCGCGCGCCGCGCCGCCGCATCGCGTGCGCGAGCGTGCCGACGATGCGCGCGCCGCTCGAGCCGATGGGGTGCCCGAGCGCGATGCCGCCGCCTTGCACGTTCACCTTCGCCGGGTCGAGGCCCAGCTCTCGGATGCACGCGAGGGACTGCGCGGCGAACGCCTCGTTCAGCTCGACGAGATCGAGGTCCGCGACGCCGATCCCGGCGCGCGCGAGCGCGATCCGCGTCGCCGGCACGGGGCCGATCCCCATCAGGTTCGGGTCGACGCCCGCGACGCCGGTCGCGACGATCCGCGCGAGCGGCCGCGCGCCATGCGCCTTCGCCCACGCGCGCGACGCGACGAGCACAGCGCTCGCGCCGTCGTTCAGCGGCGAGGAGTTGCCCGCGGTGACGCTCCCGCCCTTGCGGAACACCGCCGCGAGGGTCGCGAGCTTCTCCACGCTCGCGTCCGCGCGGACGCACTCGTCGCGCGACACGACCGCGGGCGCGGCCTTCTTCTCGGCGGCCGGAACCGTCACGGGCACGACCTCGGCCGCGAAGTCCCCCGCCTCCCAGGCCGCGTGCGCGCGCCGGTGGGACTCGACGGCGAACGCGTCCTGGTCCGCGCGCGAAATACCGTATGTTTCTGCGACGTTCTCGGCCGTCTCGCCCATGGAAATCAGGGGAAAACGGGCCGCGAGGCGCGGGTTCGGGTAGCGCCAGCCGAGGCTCGTGTCGTAGACGGGCGGCGGCGTCCGCGCGAAGGGCTCGTCGGGCTTCGGCATCGACCAAGGGGCGCGCGTCATCGACTCGACGCCGCCCGCGACGAGGACATCCGCCTCGCCGAGCCGCACGGCGCGGGCCGCCTGCACGATGGCCTCGAGCCCCGACGCGCAGAGCCGGTTCACGGTCACGCCGGTGACCGCGTCCGGCAGCCCCGCGAGCAGCGCGGCCATGCGCGCGACGTTGCGGTTGTCCTCGCCCGCCTGGTTGGTCGCGCCGAGGACGACCTCCGACACGGCTTCGCGCGCGCCTCCCGTGCGCCCGAGCAGCGCCGTGATGAGGTCGGCGGCGAGGTCGTCCGCGCGCACGCGGGCGAGGGCGCCTCGGTGCCGGCCGATGGGCGTGCGGACGGCGTCGAGGAGGAGGGCGTCGTGATCGCCGCGCGCGGCGTGGGGGGAGGTCATGGCGGCGCAGTATGGCGGAGCCGCGCGGCCCGCTTCAACGGCGCTCCGCGGCCTGCGTCAGCGGTGCTGCGCGGTTCCCTCCACCGCGCGCTTCAGCGCATCGCGCGACAATCGCGGACGAAGCGCCCCTGCCCGCGCTCGGCACAGCTGCGGTACGCGGCCTGCGAGGCCGCTCTGTTGCCGAGTCCACCCTGGGCGGAGCCCACGGTGATCCAGCCCTGCGAGCTCGTCGGATCGATCGCGACGGCGCGCGCGGCGAACTCGAGGGCGCGGCGGTTGTCCGAGCGCTGGAGGTACTCGAAGCCGAGCACCGCGAGGACCTCGGCGTTGCTCGGGTTCGCCGCGGCGAGATCGTTGAGGGCAGCGAGCTTGCGCGCGCCGCGGAGCTGCTTGGCGGCTTCGAGCAGCGAGGCGACGTCGCCCGTTGCAGCGGCCGGTGCGGCGACAGCCGGTGCGGCGACAGCCGGTGCGGCGACAGGCGGCGCAGCGGCAGGGGGCACGACGGCGGCGACGGCGGCCGGCGCTGCAGCGGGCGCCTCGGTTGGCGCCGTCGGGTCGTCCGTCGGCGGCGCCACGCCCTCGGGGATCGCCTCGCCCTCGACGGGGGCCGCGGCCAGCGCGGGGTCGGCCAGCGCGGGGTCGGCCAGCGCGGGGTCGGGGGGCGCCACTGGTGCCGGCGGCGCCGCGAAGGGCGCTTCGGCAGGCTCGGGCGCAGCGATGGGCGTCGGGAGCGTCGCGACGGGCGGCGGGCCGCCCAACTGCTCGGGCTGCGGCATCACCACCTTCTGCACGAAGAGGTAGGCGCCGCCGAGCAGCAGGAAACCGCCGAGGATCGCGGCCGTCGCGACCATGGCGCGCCGCGTGCTCGCCGAGATCGGCTCGGCGATCTTCAGGTCGTCCCAGTTTTCGGGCTCTCCCGTGTCCTGCGTCGGGTAGAGCTCCGCCCCGAAGAAATCGTCGCTGACCGCGGCGTGCTCGCCGGTCGTCGAGGCGACGGTGCCATCCGCCCGCACGGCGGCGAGGCCGCGCGACGGCGTCGGGGTGCTGTGGCGGCGCCGCTGTGGCGCGGGGGCGTCGGTTGCGTCGCGGGCCAGCGCCGCCTCCTTCGCCGCCGGTTCGGCGGCCGGCGGGACCGAGGCGCGTGCGCCTTCGTCCTCGGACTCGCCGTCGTCCGCGTCGTGCGCGACGACCGTGCCGGACCCGATCGCGATCTGCGTCGTCGCCCCGGCGAGCCGCGCGCCCTTCGCGGGGAACTGGATGACGTTGCTGCTCTCGGCGGCAGCCGCCTCGGGGCGAACGGAGACGCCGGCCTGACCCACTTCGCCGCTCTTCTTGCGCTTGCCCTTCTTCGCCATGCCGTGGTCTCCCTGTCTGACGGTGTCGCCCCGGTCCGCGTGCCCCCGCGCGGGCTTCGTTCCGACCTGGTGCAGGCTTCGTGCCTCCGACCTCGTCGGCCGAAAAGCCCTTGGATCCGGGATATCGGGTCACTCCAGCGCTGGCACAACCCGGCACGGCGGGCGGAGATTCCAGCGGTCCACGCACGGACACTGTCAGCGGTTGCACGCGCGCCGCCTGCGCTCAGGCCGTCGAAGTCTGCGGATCGTGGCCGCCGGGTGTCAAGCGTGGCTTGACCCGCGAAGCGCCCGCGACGTATCGTCCGCGCCGCTCGACCGGGCGCCCACGCGCGCCCTGCGGCCCACCCGGGTCGCCTCCTGGAGGAACCATGACGCACCGTCACCGCGCGCTCACTGCATCGGTCTCCGGCCTCGTCGCGTCGCTGGCCATCGCCGGCGGCGCCGTCGCCGCCAGCACGGCGGGCTGCGGCGCGAGCGAGGGCGACACGGTCATCCTCAACGTCGACCCGCGCGCCGGCGCGACGATCGGCGATCAGCCGATCAAAATCCTCGGTCAGCACTTCCGCAACGACATCGGCTACACGGTCTACTTCGGTAGCAAGCGCGCCGGAAACGTCACGATCCTCAACCCGGAGACGCTCCTCGCGGTGTCGCCGCAGGTGGATGCCCCGGGCCCCGTCGACATCACGATCCGCGCCGACAACGGCCCGGCCTGGCGGATCTCGAAGGCGTTCAAGTACGAGGACATGGGCGGCAGCGTCGTCGAAGGCCTCGGCGAGCAGACAGGCCCGAACAGCGCCAAAAAGCAGAACTACTGAGCGCGTCGCGCCTGTCCCGGGGGGCGGCGCCTGACGCGCCTGCGCGTCCCCGCGACGGCGCGCCGCCTCACGTCATCGGGAGAGACAGCGTGATGAATCGACTCAAGTCGGGTGTGATGTTGTGTGCGGCGGCCGTCCTGGCGACGGCCTGCGGCAGCGGGTTCGGGACGCTCGGCGGTACAGGCGGCCTCTCCGGGGGCGGCATGGGTGGCGGCGAGGCGCGCTGTGACCGCGACTTCGGCGCGAGCGCGGCGGCCGGCAAGCTCGAGGCCTTCCTGCAGGCCACCTCGACCTTCACCGGCACGGCCGCGGAGCTCGAGTCGTCCCTCAAGGACACCTGCCTCCAGATGGGCGCCGAGCTCGGCATCCCCGAGAGCCAGATGACGGCGAGCGGCAACACGCCCGCAGTCAAGGTCGCGTGCGACGCCGTCGCCCAGAAGCTCCGCGCAGAGATGAGCGATCTGCGCGCCTCGGCGCGCCTGCAGATCCAGGTCGTCTCGACGCCCCCCGTCTGCGAAGTGAGCGTCGACGCGTACGCCCAGTGCGCCGCGGGCTGCGACGCCTCGTACACGCCGGGCAGCGCGCAGATCCAGTGCGAGGGCGGCGAGATCCGCGGCGGGTGCTCGGCGCAGTGCACCGGCAGCTGCGCGGTCGAGGCGAGCGGCACGTGCAGCGGCTCCTGCGAGGGCACCTGCTCGGCGGGCTGCACCGGCGTCTGCCAGGGCACCTGTGAAGGCACCTGCCGCACGCGCGCCGCGGACGGCTCCTGCAACGGCGCGTGCCAGGGCACCTGCCGCGGCACCTGCTCGGCGGGCTGCACGGGCTCGTGCCAAGGCCAGTGTGTCGTGCAGGCGCAGGCGAGCTGCCAGGGTGAGTGCCGCGGGGGCTGCTCGGTCGAGATGACCGCACCGCGCTGCACCGGAACCGTGACGCCGCCGCGCATCGAGGCCGAGTGTCAGGCGTCGTGCGACGCGCGTCTCAACGCGCAGGCCGAGTGCACGCCGGGCTCCGTCGACGTCACCATCACGGGCAACGTCTCCTCGAACCTCGAGGAGCGCGTCAACCACCTCAAGGCGGCGCTGCGCATCGGCCTCGCGAACGTGCGCGTCACGGAACTCAAGCTCCGCCGTCTCGCGGCCTCGGCGGAGGCGATGGGCCGCACGGCCCGTCAGCTCCCGGGCGCGGTCGGCACGCTCGGCCTCTCGGCGGCCTCGTGCATCAGCTCGGCCGCGGCGTCGCTCGCGCCCGCGACCGTCTCGGTCTCGGTGAGCATCGAGGTCTCGGCCTCGGTCAGCGCGTCCGCGGGCGGCTGAGCGGCGCATCGTTTCCCGGGGGGGCCGGCGCGAGCAGGCCCCCCCGAGGAAGCGCATCATCTCCTCGACGAGCACGTCCGCGCTCCGCGGCATCGCCCCGCGCACGGCGTCGTAGACGAGCTCCTTCAGCCCGCCGAGGCCGATCGCCACCATCACGCGGCGGTCGCCCCCGCGCACCAGCCCGATCCGCTGTCCGAGCGCGAAGCTCTCGTCGAGCAGCCCGTGCAGGCCCTCGTAGAAGGCCTCGAGGGCGCCTCCGACCTCCGGCGCATGGCCCGCGGCGTCGCGCAGCACGAGCGTCATCAGCGCGGGCTCCGAGAGCGCGAGCGCCACGATGCGCGCGAGGTTCGCGCGGAGCTGCGCGGCGGGCGGCTCCGTCGGATGTGCGACGTCGATCGGCCGGATGCTCGCCGCGACGCGCGCGAAGAAGTCGTCGACGAGCGCGCGGAAGACATCGCGTTTGTCCTTGAAATACAAGTAGAACGTGCCCCGCGCGACGCCCGCCCGAGCGACCACGTCGTCGACCGTCGCCGCCCCGTAGCCGCGCTCGGCGAACACGTCGCGCGCGGCGGCGAGCAGCGCGACGCGGCGCTCCGCGCGCCGGGCATCGCCGCGCGGCGCGGTGGAGGACGCGTCGTCGCCGGGCTGCGCGCCAGCACCGGCCGCGCTCGACCGTGCGCGCCGTGCAGCGGTGCGGGGCGACGACACGCGTCGAAGCTACCATGCGCGGCGGCGCGCCGCGCGCGCGTGGGCGCGCGCGCGCCGGAAAATTCTGCCGCCGCCATCACGTCCGCGGTGTCCGTGCCTACCTCGAGAGGTAATCTCCGCCGCTGACACTGACGTCAGTGCCAGAGTCGGCGCTGCGTGACGGAGGGGGAGGCGGCATGCGTGAGTTCGTGATCGGGATGGACGTCGGCTCGACGACGGTGAAGGCCGTGGTCGTCGACCCGGCGTCGCGCGCCATCCTCTGGAGCGACTACCGCCGCCACCACACCAAGCAGCCCGAGACGGTGCTCACGCTGCTGGAGGCCATCGGCGAGGCCTTCCCCGACATGCCGGACGCGCAGTTCCGCTGCTTCGTGACGGGCTCGGGCGCCGGGCCGCTCGCGGTGCCGCTCGGCGCCCGCTTCGTGCAGGAGGTCAACGCCGTCACGCTCGCGGTCGAGACGCTGCACCCCGACGTCGGCAGCGTCGTCGAGCTCGGCGGTCAGGACGCGAAGATCATCGTCTTCAAGGAGACCGAGGCGGGCGGCAAGACGGCCTCGACCTCGATGAACGACAAATGCGCCTCGGGCACGGGCGCGACGATCGACAAGTGCATGATCAAGGTGGGATTGCCCGCCGACATCCTCGCGAAGCTCGAGTTCGATGCGAGCAAATTGCATCACGTCGCGGCCAAGTGCGGTGTCTTCGCCGAGACGGATATCGTGAACCTCGTGAAGACGGGCATCCCGTCCGAGGAGATCATGTGTTCGCTGGCCGACGCCATCGTGATGCAGAACCTCAGCGTGCTCACGCGCGGCAGCACGCTGCGCCACAAGGTGCTGCTGCTCGGCGGGCCGAATACCTATCTCCCGTTCCTCCAGCAGTGTTGGCGCAAGCGCATCCCGGAGACCTGGGACGAGCGCGGGTATGCCTATCCCAAGGATGTCCCGCTCGAAGAGCTGATCGTCGTCCCCGACAACGCGCAGCTCTATGCCGCGTTCGGCGCGGTCATGTATGGACTCTTCGAGTCCGCCGAGGTGGGCCGCTATGCGGGGCGCGACGGGCTGCGCGCGTATGCGACGGATGGACGCAAATCCCGACTCGGGGCGACGGCCGGCCCGCCGCTCGTGCGCGACGACGACGAACTCACGCGCTTCCGCGACCTTTACCGAATCCCTCGCTTTCAGCCCGTGCGCTTCGAGCGCGGGCAGCGCGTGCGCGCGGTCATCGGCCTCGACGGCGGCAGCACCAGCAGCAAGGCCGTGCTCGTCGGCGAGGACGGCACGCTGCTCCGCAAGGTCTACACGCTCTCGAAGGGCAACCCGATCAAGGACATGCGCGAGCTGCTCCGCGACCTGCGCGACGGAGTCGCCGCCGACGGCGCGACGCTCGAGATCCTCGGCTTCGGCGCGACGGGCTATGCGGCCGACATCCTCGAAGAGTGCCTGCGCGCCGACGTGAACATCGTCGAGACGATCGCGCACATGACGAGCGCGACGCACTTCTTCGGCGACGTCGACGTCATCTGCGACATCGGCGGTCAGGACATCAAGGTTCTGTTTCTCCAGAACGGCGACATCAAGAACTTCAAGCTCTCCAATCAATGCTCGGCCGGCAATGGCATGTTGTTGCAGGCGATGGCCGATCAGTTCGGATTGCCGGTCACCGAGTACGCCGACAACGCCTTCAAGGCCGAGCTCGCGCCGAAGTTCAGCTACGGCTGCGCGGTCTTCCTCGACACCGATCGCGTGAACTTTCAGAAGGAGGGATTCGCGAAGGAGGAGCTGCTCGCGGGCCTCGCGCAGGTGCTGCCGAAGAATGTGTGGCAGTACGTCGTCGGCATTCCGCGCCTCGCCTCGCTCGGGCGCCGCTTCGTGCTGCAGGGTGGCACGCAATACAACCTCGCAGCGGTCAAAGCGCAGGTCGATTACATCAAGGAGCGCGTGCCCGACGCGGAGGTCTTCGTGCACCCGCACACGGGCGAGGCCGGCGCGATCGGCGCCGCGATGGAGACGCTGCGCGTCGTCCAGCGCAAGGGCAGCTCGACCTTCATCGGCCTCGAGGCCGCGATCGCGCTCGAGTACGTCACGCGCAACGACGAGAGCACGACCTGCCACTTCTGCCCGAACGAGTGCTCGCGCACCTTCGTCGATGCGTACCGCCCGGATGGCACGACGGCCCGCTACATCAGCGGATTCTCGTGTGAGAAGGGCATGGTCGAGTCGAAGGACGCGATGCTCGAGCTCGTGCGTGAGCGGCAGGCGCTCGCGAAGGAGTTCCCGAACCTCGTCACCTACGAGGCGCGCCGCGCCTTCCAGCCCTTCTATGCCTGCGAGCCGCTGCCCGAGGCGGGCTCGCCCGTCGAGGACGTCCGCGTCGAGCGCGGCTTCTTCGGGCGCATCACCCGCGCGAGGCACACACGCGGATTCCGGCGCTCGAGCGCGGACGCGGCCGAGCGCCGCCGCCGCGTCCGCATCGGCATGCCGCGCGTGCTCAACATGTATTCGACGGGCCCCTTCTGGACGACCTATTTCAAGGCGCTCGGCCTCGACCCGCGCAACATCGTGTGGAGCGACGAGACGACCGAGGAGATGTGGTCCGCGGGCGGCAAGTACGGCTCGATCGACCCCTGTTTCCCCTCGAAGGTCGTGCAGGCGCACTTCCACCAGCTCTTCTTCGAGAAGCACGTCGAGCGCCCGCTCGACGCCATCTTCTTCCCGATCCTCACGCACGTCCCCTCCTTCACCTCGCACGCGGTCGACCACGCCTCGTGCCCCATCGTCGCGGGCACGCCCGATGTGATGAAGGCCGCCTTCACGAAGGAGCAGGACTTCTTCGCGACGCGCGGGATTCAGTACCTCGACCCGGCCTTCTCCTTCACCGAGCCCACGCTGCTGCGCCGCCGCCTCTTCGAATCGTTCGGTGCGCTGTTGGGCATGACGGAGGATGAGAGTGATTTCGCAGCGGCTGAGGCGTGGAAGGCGCTCGCCGCCTTCGACGCGGATCTCGAGCGCCGTGGCCGCGCGATCCTCGAAGAGGTCGAGGAGCGCGACGGAGTCGCGATTCTCGTGCTCGGCCGCCCGTATCACTCGGATCCGGGCCTGCACCACGGCATTCCCGACGAGTTCCAGGTGCTCGGCTATCCCATCTTGAGCGTCCGCTCGATTCCCAAGGATCGCGCGTATCTCGAGCGCTTCTTCGGTGACGATCTCCGCGCCGGGCGCATCCGCGACGTGCTCGAGATCGGCGACGTCTGGCCCGAGAACTACTCCGCGAACAGCGCGCAGAAGGTGTGGGCCGCGAAGTTCGCCGCGCGTCACCCCAACGTCGTCATGCTCGATCTCTCGAGCTTCAAGTGCGGCCACGACGCGCCCACCTACGGCATCATCGAGGGCATCGTGCGCGAGAGCGCGACGCCGCACGTCGGCCTGCACGACCTCGACGCGAACAAACCGGGCGGCTCGATCAAGATCCGCGTGAAGACGTGGGTGCACTCGCTGAAGCTCCACGAGGAGCGCCTGCGCGACGTGAGCGCGAGGAAGAGCGAGCTCGCGTACCGCCTCGACGAGCGCCGCCTCGCGCTGCTCGAAGAGAAGGCCACGCAGCTCGCGGCGCGCCGCATCAGCGACGACACGCTGCGCGCGCAGATCGCCGAACTCTCGGCGAAGCTGCGTGCCTGGGAGTCGCAGCGCGCGGCGCCCGCGGCCGAGGCGCCGAAGGGCCTCGTGAAGCTCGGGAAGAAGACGTCGGATGGTCAGGTGGTGCGGCTGTGAGCGCGAAGCGGGAGGGCACGACGATGAATGACGATTCAGCGATGACGGGGCGGGGCGGGGCGGACGCGGGGCTCGACATCGACGCGGAGCTCGCGCGCTTCGAGGCGGCTGAGCGCGCGCGCCTCGGGCTCGACGGCGGCCCGACGCACTGGACCGACCGGATGATCGACCCGCAGTTCAAGAAGAGCGAGCGGGCGCACGTCACCATCCTCTGTGGTGGTCTGACGATGGCGCACGATTATCTCGTCGCCGGCGCGCTGCGCGGCCGCGGCTACGACGTGCGCGCGCTCGATTGCCCGGACAACGACTCGCTCCGCTTCGGCAAGGAGTTCGGCAACAAGAGCCAGTGCAATCCGACGTATTTCACCGTCGGCAACCTCGTGAAGGAGCTCTGTCGCCTCCGCGACGAAGAGGGCCTCTCGAGCGACGAGGTGATTCGCAAATACGTCTTCCTGACGGCGGGCGCGTGCGGTCCGTGCCGCTTCGGGATGTACGTGACCGAGTACCGCAAGGCGCTGCGCGACGCGGGCTTCGACGGCTTCCGCGTCATGCTCTTCCAGCAGACGGGCGGGCTGAAGCAGGCGACGGGCGAGGAGGCGGGGCTCGACCTCTCGCCGCCCTTCTTCATCGCGATCGCGAAGGCGCTCTTCTCGGGCGATGTGCTCAATCTCGCGGCCTATCGCCTGCGGCCGTACGAGCGCACGCCGGGTGCAACGGACGCCGCGGTCACCGAGGCCAAGCGCATCGTGCACGACGCGCTCCGCGACGACACCAACGTGCTGCTCGCGCTGCGCCGCGCGGGCAAGCTGCTCCAGGCGGTGCCCGTCGATCGGCTGCAGGGCAAACCCAAGGTCGCGATCCTCGGCGAGTTCTGGGCCATGACCACTGAGGGGGATGGCAACTACCACCTCCAGCGCTTCCTCGAGCAGGAGGGCGCGGAGTGCGACATCCAGATCCTCGCGTCGCTCTTGCTCTACAACCTCTGGGAGATCCGCCACGACACCGAGCTGCGCGCGACGCTGCGCGACACGGACGGCGGGCCCTTCGGTCTGCGTGACTCGGACGTCGCGCTGAAGATGGCGGGCCTCTGGATGGGCGAGCTCGCGCTGCGTGGCATCTTCCACACCTTCGCGGCGATGGTGGGGCTGCGCGGCTACCAGCTCCCCGACATGGAGGCGATCGCCGAGGCCGGGCACAGCCACTACAACGTGAACCTGCGCGGCGGCGAGGGGCATCTCGAGGTCGCCAAGCTGATCCTCAACGTCGCGCACCAGAAGGCGCACATGACGCTCAGCGTGAAGCCCTTCGGCTGCATGCCGAGCTCGGGCGTCTCGGACGGTGTGCAGTCGGTGATCACAGAGCGCTATCCCGACGCGATCTTCTGCCCCGTCGAGACGAACGGCGACGGCGCCGTGAACTTCTACTCGCGCGTGCAGATGTATCTCTTCAAGGCGCGCCTCCGCGCGACGGAGGAGTTCGACGCCGCGCTCGCGCAGCACGGCGTCACGCGCGAGGAGATCGCCGCGTACGTCGCGGGGACGCGCTACGCGGACGGGCTCGTCCGGCCGCCGCACCGCGTCGCGGGCTCGGGCGCGGACCTCGTGCACGCGGTCGCGCCTTTCGTGAAGGCGGGTCGCATCGCGCGCGCGCGGCTCCACGTGGAGGCCCGGATCGAGGGGGTGCGCCGCACCGCGAAGAAGGAGGGCCGCTGGGCGCTCCGCACCGCGCAGAGCATGGGCCCGTACCTGCCCGCGCTTGGGCAGTGGGTCGCGGCCGAAGCGCGCGATTACGTCGTACCCGGCGCGAAGACGGCGTGGGGTCGCCTCGTGCGAGACCGTCTCTGGCCCGATGCCGAGGATCGCGCCTCGATCGCGCGCGCCGAGTCCGCGCCCATCACGACGCTGCAAAATGGGGCGCGTGAAGCCGGTCGCCGCCCCGAGCGCAGCTTGCAGGTGATCGGCGCCTGAGCGCGCCGCTGCGACGAAGACCGCGGCGCCGTGCGAAGGGCGCCTGCGAGGTGGGGGTGAACAGCCAGCCGGCTGGCCGTGACAGCCAGCCGGCTGGCTGTGCGGCGTCGGCGCATCGATGCGCCGGATCGGGCGTTCAGCGCGTGCCCGGGACGGGGATGAGAACGGGCTCGCCGATCGCCGCTGCCGGTCCGGTCAGCAAGTAGGAGAAGGTCGACGAGCGGCCCCAGCACCACACGCGGTCCCAGGTTTCGCCGGTGACCGCGCACGTGTGCTGTCCGCCGGCCTCCACGGCGCGGACCGGTGTCTCCAGCGGGACGTTCGTGCCGTCAAAAAGTGCGTTGACGAGCATGCTGCGAGCGCCGCACTGCCCGATCTGGTTGGACCCCCAGCAGCGCAGGCGCGTCGTCACTCCACCGTCCGCGGCTTGCTCGACCAGCGCGCACGTGTGCCCGTCGCTGCACGATGGCGCGGTGAGGCCCGCGACGCCGCCCGCGGAGAGCGCGCGCACGGGATCGACGGCCGCCAACATGCACGAGACGGGAGTCGATTCCACGGTGCTGTTCGTACAGATCGCGCCGTTGGCGTTGCGACTTCCGTCGCCGACCTCCCCATCGGTGGTTCTTCCCCAGCAATACGCCCGTCGATCGGCTGCGCGTGCGCAGAAGTGTTGGGAGCCGCCGGCGATGTCGATCGCGACGAAGTCGGCGGGGAGCGTGGCGGGCACGGGTACCGCGCGTGCGCCTCCTGTCGTGCCGTCGCCGAGCTGGCCATGTGTCGCGAGACCCCAGCAGAGCACACGCCCATCGCGGAGGGCCGCGCAGGTGGCATCCTCGCTCGCGGCGACCGCGACGGCGTCCGCCACACCCACGACGCGACCCGGGCCTCCGACCGATGGCGCGCCGGCGTCTGCCGGCGGGTCGGCGCGGGTACCGAGCCGCGCATCGTCGCGGCCCCAGCACCACACGGAGCCATCATTCACGATGGCGCAAGAGTGAGAACGCCCGGCTGCGATCGACACCGCGGGCAGCTCGCTCGGTGGGATGGCCGCGCGGATGACGGAACCGGTGCAGTCGCAGGCTTCGCTGCAGGTGCAGAACGTCTCGGGCCCGAGGTCGGGATCTCCCAGCTGGCGTTCGTTGTTGTCCGATCCCCAACACCACACGGCACCCTCCGCGACGGTGATCGCGCAGGTGTGAAACGTACCTGCCGAGATCGCCTGCACAGGGGGCAGACCCGGCACCGCGACGATCGCTGCGAGGCCGTCCGTGAGGGTTGCCAACTCGTACTCGGTGTAGCGGCGGCCCAGCATCGCCGCGTAGCCCCAGCACTGCACGGTCCCGTCACCCATCAGGGCGCAGGTGTGCAGCGCGCCGGCGGCGAGCGCGCGGACGACGCGCGTGTCGGGCGGGCCCGCGTCGGTGGTCGCGGCGTCGACCGCGGCGTCGCGCTCCCCCGCATCGGTGGTCGCTGCATCGACCGCGGCGTCGCGCGGTCCCGCGTCGTCCTGCCCCGCGTCGTCCTGCCCCGCGTCGCCGGCGGCTGCGTCGGTGCCCATGTCGGCCGTGGCGCAGACGCCGTCGCGGCAAGAATCCGCCGTGCACGCTGCGCGCCGCGCGCTCCCATCGAGCACGACGACGATCGCGCCGTCGGTGGGCAGCGTCACCTCGGCGCAACCCTCCGCGATCACTTCACAATTCGCTGTGCGTGCCTCTGCGTGGAAGCCGTACCGTCCGGCGGGAAGCGCGCCCGGCGACATCCCGTCGGGCCCCCCGCTGCGCACGTCGGTCGCGAAGCGCACACGGCCGTCGCACCCGCCTTCGCGAACCTCGCCGTGCACGAGGACGGTCCCGCGGGGGGCGCTCCCTTCGGCGAACCGCACGCGCCACGCCGCAGGCCCCGCATCGCTGCACGCCGCGAGGAGCAGCGACGCGGCGAGGGCCCCTGCAGGGACACGAAGCGAGCGCAGGACGTGGATCGCACTCAGCACGTGTGAAGCCGCGACCATGGGGAGACCGTACTGGAGGGGGCCCCGGCGGCCAAGGGTCAATCGCGTGGCAGCGTTCGCCCGCGCGGTGTGCCACCGGGGCTCGCCGCCGCGTAGCGCGAGCCCCGGCGCGCCGGGGTCAGGGGCGCAGGACGGCGAAGGCGTGCGCCCAGTCGTTGCGCAGGAAGCCGGGGGCGCACCACAGCTGGCAAAGGGCCTCCAGGACGTGGCCGGCGGCCGCGGTCCCGAGGTCTTCGACGTTCCAGCCGAGCGCGCGCGCGAGGGCGGCGGCGGTCGCCTTCGCGTCGGCGTCGTTGCCGCAGACGAACATCGACGGCGTCCCGCCCGGCAGCTTCGGGTGGACCATGAGTCCGGTGCCCACGCTGTTGAAGAACTTCACGAACTTCGCGGCGGGCACGGCGGCCTGCAGGCGCTCGAGGAGCGACTCGTTCGCGGCGGTGAAGTAGGGGAGAATGCCGTCCTTCGGCGGACCGCCGATGGGGTTCGTCGTGTCGAGCACCGGCTTGCCCGCGAGCGCGTCCGCGAGGTCCCGCACGAGGCCCTCCGCGACCTCGCCCTTCACGGCGAGGATGACGACCTCCGCCTCGCGCGCGACGTCGGCGAAGCGGCCCTCGGGCACGCCCGACGACGCCGAGAACGCCGCGAGGCGATGGCCCTCGCGGCTGCCGATCCGTACCTCGTGCCCCAGCTTCGCGAGCCCCGCGGCGAGGGTCTGCCCGACGTCGCCCGATCCGACGACACCGATCTTCATGGTCTTTCTTCTCTCTGATTTGCGTGCACCGCGGGGTCATCCCGTCGTGCGCGCTACAACGTGGACGCGCGGCTCAGCGGCTCCAGCCGAGCAGGATGACGACCGCGATCGCGTTCGCCCCCGAGTCCGCGCGTGTCCCCTGCGCGACGCCGACGCCGACGTAGCGGACCTCGCCGTCGAGCGCCGGCTCGAGGCTGCCGGCCTCGGACAGATCGGTGACGACGGCCATCAAGCCGCCGATCCGTCGGAACTGGATGGCGAAGCGGCGGAGGCTGGCGCTCGCGTCGTCGACGACGTCCTGCTGCGTGCTGCGCGGGTCGGCGAAGAACTGCGCGGCGGCCTCGCCCGCGGCCCGCGTGAGGTTGGGCTCGCTCTCGAGCGGGGCGCTCCCGCGCGCGGTGCGGGCGCGGTTGAGCAGCGCCAGCAGCTCGCCGGGCGCGGCCGCGAGGTCGATCTCGCGGGCCATGCGCAGGAAGACCTCCGTCGCGACCCAGGCCGTGCGCCCGCCCTCCGCGTCCGCGACGACGCCGAGGCCGACGTGCGTGACGTCGGGATTCAGCAGCGTCGCGCGGTGCCCAGGGCTCTCGAGCAGTCCGTCGTGCAGCGCGCGCGCGCCGTAGGCCCGCCCGATGTTTTCGAGCACGAGGCCGCTCCGCAAGCCCGCGCGCTCGACGCGCTCGGCAGGGCTTCCCGTCGTCGGCGAGGCGTGCCCGATGAAGCCGCTCGCGACCATGTCCCGGCTGTGCGCGGCGGCGACGCGATCGATCGCCGCGTCGCGCGTCAGCGGTGCGCGCCCTTGCGCGCGTCGCGACGCGTTGAGCAGCTCGAAGAGCCGCGCCTCGACCTCGGCCGTGCTGCCCTCGCTGGCCGCGTCGCCGCCTGCCGCGAGCGTGACCGACGCGGGCGGCTCGACCCCGACGAAAAGCGGGAAATTCGCGACCACCGTGTCGCCCCGCGCGCCCTGCGCGAGCAGCTCGACGCGGTGCACGCCCGCGCCCTCGAGCGGGATCGCGACGTCGAACGACGGGCCCTCGCCACCCGGCACGCGCAGCACCTCGCCGCTCGGTTGCGTGACCGCGAACGCGGGCCTGCGGAGCGCACCGAGCAGGCGTCCCCGCAACACGGCGCGCGCGCCCACCGGCTGCCGCCGCGCGATCGGCGCGAGCTCCACCGGGCGCGACGAGAGCGTCACCACCACGAGCGTGAGGCCCGTGCGTGGGACGACCGCCGCGCCGTAATAGTCGTAGGGCTGGCGCGCGAGGAACTGCGCGACCGAGGCGCGCACGCTCTCCTCGATCGCCGCCGGATCACCGTGGCCGAGCACGAGCAGGTGCGGCACGGCCTCGACGAGCCCGAGGTGCCGCGTGAAGAACTCGACGACCTCGTGCGCAGGCGGCTCGCCCGCGTCACCGAGCCGCTCGGCCGTCCAGGCCGCGAGCAGGCCGAGCCGCGCGTCCGGCGCGATCGTCAGGCCGCGCTCGCCCGCTGCGCGGCGTACGCCCGCCTCGACCGCGCGCGTGTCGCCGCCGCCGACCACCGCCTCAGCCTGCGTCGGGGACGACGCGTAGCGCTCGGCGCCCGCGGCCGGCGCAGTGATGGAATCTTCCGTGATGGCGTCGCCGCCGAATCGAACGGGCGTCGCGCTCCCGCCGCATCCCGCGAGCCCGGCCCCAACGAGCGCCAGGCAGGTGAGGGCGAGGCGCGCCGTGCGGAAGGGCCCGCCGCGAAACATGGCGAGCACGGTCTGGCTGCGGCGTCGCGTGGGGCGCGTCGACGCACGGGGCGCCGACGTCACGGCCCCCACGGGTCCGTGAGGTCGCTGGCGCTGGGGGTCAGCCGCCGTGGCCGCGGGGGGCTCGCCGCGACCGTGCCGGTCGGACGCGCGGGGCGCGGTGACGAGGTGCCGACCGTCGGCGAGAGCTGCACGTTCAGGCGCGCTGGGGTCATCGCGCTGACGAGGACGTCCTGCGGACGGTGCCCGGAGGCGCGGACCTGCAGCGCCAACTGCGCGGCGCCGCTCGGCCGCGGCAGCTGCACGGGCGTGTTCCCGATGAGCGCCTCGCCCTGGTAGACCTCCGCACCCGAGGGGTTGGAGTCGATCCAGAGCGGCTCGAGGGCGGCGACCGGGGCCTGCGGCGCGGCGGGCGGCGCCAGCGGCGTGGCGCCCATCGGCGCCATGGCCGCGACGGGGGCGGGCACCACGGGGACTGGGACCTGCGGCGTGGCGTCCTCGGGGACCCTCGCCGCCGCAGCCTGCGCGTCGATCACCGCGGGCTCGGCCGCCGCGCGCATCGCGAGCCCATCCGCGACCCCGGCGCGGGTCAACAAGAACGCAAAGCCTCCGACGACGACGCCGACCAGCGCGAGCAGCACGCTCCCCACGACGACGAGCGGGAGTCCGCGCCGCGGTCTGGCAGCGGGCTCGACGGATCCCCCGCCACCGGCGCCCCGCATGTCGAAGGGCGGCGACGGGGTCGAGAGCCGCAACTCGGTGCGCGAGGGGGGCTCGAGCGCGTCGGCGAGGTTGTCGGGGGGCGTGATCCCCGCCGCAGCGCCCAGGACCATCTGGCCCCCGCCTGCGACGCGGTCCAGGTCCGCGAGCAGCTCGCCCATCGACTGGTGCCGGTGCTCGGGCCTCTTCTGCAGGGCCTTCAGCGTGATGTCTTCGAGGGCACCGAGCCGGTTGCCCGCGCCCGACGACGTCTGCGACGGCGGCACGGGCGGCTCGAACATGTGCTTCGTCAGGATGCCCATGAACGTGTCGGCGTCGAAGGGCACCTTGCCGACGAACATTTCGTACATGATCACGCCGAGCGCATAAATGTCCGTGCGCTGATCGACGGTCTGCCCGGCGGCCTGCTCGGGGGACATGTAGTGCGGCGTGCCGAAGACCATGCCCGTCTTCGTGAGTTTGCTGGAGGCGCCGCCGACCTTCGCGATGCCGAAGTCGAGCACCTTCACGAAGTTGGCGGTCGTTCCCCCGCCGCGCTTGATCAGATAGATGTTGTCCGGCTTGAGGTCGCGGTGGACGATCCCGCGCGTGTGCGCCGCGCCGAGCGCGCTGGCGATCTGCCGGATGATGTGCACCGCTTCGCGGACGGGGATGGACCCGCCGCGCCGGATGAGCCTCGTCAGCGCCTCGCCGTCGAGGTACTCCATGACGAAGTACACGGTGCGGTCGGGGAACCGGCCGAAGTCCGAGATGTCGATGATGTTCTCGTGGCCGATCGACGTCGCGGCCTGCGCTTCGGTGATGAAGCGCTGCACGACGTCCGGATCGCGCGCGACCTCGCCGCGCAGGGCCTTCAGCGCGAGGCGCTTGCCGAGCATCGTGTGCGTCGCCGCGTACACGATGCCCATGCCGCCCTCGCCGATGCGCTTCTCGATGCGGTAGCGCCCGTCGACGACCGTGCCGAGCAGCGTGTCGACCTGGACCTCGTCGGGGAGGTCCTGGGTCGCCGAGCCGTCGTGCGGGCAGAATGGCTCGGCCGCGAGGAAGCGGGTGCCGCAGCGGGGACAGAAGCGCATCGGGGACGACGAGTCTAACGAGGGTCGAGGCGCGCACGCAAGCGCGTGCGGCGCCCGTCCCAGCGCCGCTCAGGTGCCGAAATTCGTGCCGCAGTTGGCGCAGAACTTCGCGCCCGCGGCGCCCTGCGTCCCGCACGAGGGGCAGAACTTCGGGCGCGGCGTGAGGCTCGCGCCGCACTCCTGGCAGAACTTGCCGGGCGGGACGGTCGCATTGCACGCGCCGCACGTCACGCTCGCGGCGCCCCCGGCGGCCGCCGGGGCAGCCACGGGCGGGGCAGCCTGCGGGCGCGCCTGCAATCCCTGCTGAAGCATCCCGGCCATCCCCATGCCGACACCGAGGCCCGCGCCCGCCATCATCGGGCTGCCCGCGCCGCCCTCACCGCCCTTGGCCATCCCGGCGCCGGCGCCGATCATCGCGCGGCTCGCCGCGTACGTGCCGACGTCGCCGCCGGCGAGCTGCTGGACGTAGCGCGCCTCGTTCTGGAACGACTGGTCGAGCTCGAACTGGCGCTGCTTCGCCTTCGCCTCGGCCTCGGCGATCCCGATGTTCGCGATGCGCGCGCTGCGCTGCGCCTTGCCGAGCTCGGACTGCGCCTCCGAGAGCTTCTCCATGTCGGCGTCGCCGAGGTTCAGGCGGAACTCGCCCATCCCGAGCAGCCGCACGCCGATCGCGTTGAGATCGGGCGCCCGCGCGAGGAAGCGCTCAGCGAGCATCGACTGCATCGGCAGCAGCTCGAGCATCGACTTCTGCTCGCTGACGAGCACCTCGCCGACGACCGTGCGGATGCTGTTCATCAGCAGGCCCTTGATCCACTTGAGATCGTCGGCGCCCGACTGCCGCATGCCCGTGTACTTCAGGAGAAAGGCCTCCGGATCGACGACCTGGAAGGCGGCCGATCCGTAGATCTTCGGCACCACGAGCTCGCCGAGCATCGGATCGCTCACCGGCCCGAGCTCGCCCCCGAAGGTGAGGTCGTAGACGGGGCGCGTCGTGACGAAGAAGAGATCCGTCTTGAAGACGCGGCCGCCCGTGAAGGAGTCGACGAAGTTCGAGAGGAACGGGATGTTCTGCGTCGAGAGCGTGTGCCGCTGGCCCGCGCCGGCCGTGCGCAGCGTGCCGACGATCGAACCGTCGCGGAAGAAGACCGCCGCCTCGTCGGCATCGACGGTGAGTTGGCTGAACATCGGCACGGTCGGGTCCGGCCACTTGAAGACGAGGAGGTCCTTCTTGTCGGCGGGCCGCGCGATCGCGATCTCCTGAACGCCGCTGCGGATGAAATCGACGATCCCCATCTCGCTCGTCTCTCCTTGGCGCGCCGACGCGGCACACGTGGGCGCGAGCATAGCAGCGTGCGGGTCGAGATGTGCGTCGGGAAGATGGCCTCGTGGAACCTCCCGCCCCGGGCGGCGTCGGGACGTGCGTGACAGGCTCCCGACCGATGCGTCGCGTCGCTCTGCTCGCCTGTGCGCTCGCCTGCGCGCTCGGTCCCGCGGGCCGCGGGCGCGTGCATGCGGACCCGCCGCGCGTGAGAGGGCAGGGCGTATCGATGGGGGACGGGCTGCCGACGGCATCCGCGGGCGACGCGGATCCGCTCGCGGACGGGGACCTCGACGCGCTCGCCGAGGCCGAAGCGCGCGCCCGCCGGGAGCGCGCGTCGCGCGGGCCGGTGCCGCCGGAACTGCCCGTGCGCGAGGGTGAGGTGCTCACGGCGCCGAGCGGCGTACGCGAGACCGCGCACGCCATCGAGGCGGTCCTCGACGACGGGCTCGCGAGCGTGGCGCACACGCTCGACGTCGTGACGACGTCGCGTGGACCGGTCGAGCTCCGTTACCGACTCGCGGTGCCCGTCGGCGCGTGGCTCGCCGGGCTCGAGGTCTGCGAGGACACGCGCTGCCGCGAGGGGCTCACGGCCGGGCCGGAGGGCGACGCGGCCTACGACGACGCGGTGCGTGCGCGGCCCGCCGAGGCGACCGACGCACCGGCCCCCGTCGCCCATGCGCGGCGCGTGACCGACGCGCGCGGAGACGCCGTGATCGTGCGCGCGGCGCCGGTGCGGCCGGGGCATCCGCTGCGCGTGCGCGTGCGCTGGATCGCGTCGGCGCCGGTCGTGGGCGGCGTCGCGCGCGTCGTGATCCCCGCGCGTGGGGAGGACCCGCGGGCGGCGGCGGCACGTCTCACGGTGCGCGCGCCGGCGATGCTCGCCGCGACCGCCGATGGTCTGCCGACGGACGAGGTCGCGGCCACCGTGGAGCCGTGGTTCCCCGTCGAGCTGGCGGCCACGCTGCCGCGCGGCGCGCCGCTGACGCTGAGCGGGTGGCGCGCCCGCTGCGGGAAGCGCGCGTGCACGCGGTTTCGCGTCGCGTCGGGGGCGCGGCAAGGCGGGCCTGTGTCGATCGTGCTGCTCCTCGACGCGTCGCCTTCGACGCTCGGCCCGGCGCGCGGTCGCGTCGAGCCCGCGCTCGCGGCCCTGCTCGGCGCGGCGCCGTCCGGTTCGCAGGTGCGCGCGGTCGCGTTCGGCGCGCGCGCCGAGACGGTCCTCTCGGCGCCGGTCGCCGCCGCGCAGGCGCCCCTCGGCGATCTCGCGCAGGCCGCGCAGACGGAGCTCGGTTCGGCCACGCGCCTCGACGTCGCGCTCCGCGCGATCGCGCCGTGGTTGGAGGCCCCGGCCGCGCCGCTCCCCGTGCACGTCGTGCTCGTGGGCGACGGGGGCCTCACCGCGAGCCCGGAGCTGGACGCGGCGTTCGCGACGTGGCGTGCGGGGCGCGCGCGTTTCTCGGTCATCGACCTCGGCGAGCGACCGCCCGCGGCCCGGCTTGCGGAGGCCGCGTCGGCGACGGGCGGTGTCGTCGTGCATGCGTCGCCCCGTGATCCGGGCGCGGCGCGCCTCGAGGAGCGGCTCGCCGCGCTGTTCGCGCCCGTCGTGGCCGACGGAATCTCGGTCCGCGTCGGGGGCGTGGTGCACCGCCTGCCGCCGCTCCGCGCGGGCGAGGAGCGCGTCTGGCAGGCGCCCCACGCGCCGGGCGTCGCGCGGCTCTCCTTCGCGGGCATGCGCGCCGGTAGTTCTACGGAAGTGCATCAAATCAAACAGGAATATCCGCGACTCAGTGTCGGCGCGCGTGCGGCGTCCGGGGCGCTCGCGGTGGGGCTCGCCGCGGGGCTCAGCGCGGCCGGGGAGGGCGCGTCGCTTTCGGCCGTGCGCCTGCCCGTGCCCGCCAGCGCGGTCGCGGAGCGTGCCGCGTCGTGCACGCCGCATGGCCCTGCGACGCATGCGTCCGGCGTGAGCAGCGACGCCGCGCCGGTCGCGCTCGTCGAGCCGCGGACGTGCCGCTCCGCCCCGCCTGCGCCGCTCCGTCCGCGCGAGCCCGGGGAGCTCCCGACGACGCGGTCGCGCAACCCGCGGGAGGGCCGCGGGGTGCCTGCCGAGACCCTCCTCGCGATGCTCCGCGCGCGCGTCGTGCCGGCGGCGAGGGCCTGTTTCCGGGCGGATCGGGCCGGTCGCGCCGACTACGCCGTGCGCGCCTCGATCGCGTTCGCGCTCGCGGACCGGGAGCTCGTCTCCACGGAGCTCGGCGGCGATCTCGCGCCCGCGCTGCGCGCCTGTCTGCTCGGCGCCCTTGACGCCCTCGAGGTCCCGCGCTTCGAGGGCACTGTGATCGTGCGCTACCCCGT
Organism: Polyangiales bacterium; assembly: GCA_964202905.1. Classification (GTDB taxonomy): domain Bacteria; phylum Myxococcota_A; class Polyangia; order Polyangiales; family JADJQN01; genus CAIUAC01. The sequence continues at coordinate 567,014 of CAXNJO010000003.1, read as the reverse complement.
CTACACGGAGGCCGCGCCTCCCCCGCCGATCCTCGAGCTCGGGGACGCGGCGGCGAGCGGCGTCGATGGTGCCTTCGGTGACGCCGTGCGCCTCGAGGACGTGCGCGGGCTCTCCGGGCCCTGACTGCCTCCCGCGGCGGCGCCCGGCTGCGTGCTAGCGTGCTCCCAGTGACGCCGGGGACGCTGCTGATCGAGCTCGCCGAGAAGATGGGCCTGCTCGCGGCCGCGGCGCTCGTCGCGGTGCTCTTCCCGCCGCTCCGCAACCGCGTGCTCGGCGTCGGGCGCCGCGTCGACAAGGCCGCGGGCATGCTGCTCGGGATGGCGCTCGCGATCTGGGGCTCGATGCTCGGCATCGAGATCGAGGGCGAGCACATCAACGTCCGCGCGATCGGCGTGATCATCGCGGCGGTGCTCGGCGGGCGCAAAGCGGGGGCGCTCGCGGGGCTCGTCGGGGGGCTCTTCTCCGCGGCCCGCGCGGACGCGCAGGCGGCGCCCTTCGTCGTGCTCGCGTCGGTGCTCGACGGCCTGCTCGCGGGCGTCGTCGCCAAGCGCGCGCCCCGTCTGTTTCAGGGGTGGCGCGCCTTCGCGAGCTCCCTCGCGATCCAGGCGATCCACCTCGTCGTCGTGGGTGTCGCGCTCCTGCTGATCGGGCACGCCGCGCGCTACCTGCCCGCGTGGCCGGCGCACCTCATCAAGCTCGTCGTCAATGCCTCGGGCGTCACGCTCTTCGTCGTCGTCGCACGGCTCGTCGTCGCGCGCGAGGAGGCGGCCGTCGCGCTGGTCGAGGCCCGCGCCGCCGCGGACGCTGCCGCGCTCGAGGCGCTGCGCCGCAAGCTCGAGCCGCACTTCCTGTTCAACGCGCTGAACGCGCTCCGCGCGACGATCCGCCGCGATCCGCCGCGCGCGCGCGAGCTCGTCTCCGATCTCGCCGACCTCTACCGCTACCTGCTCTCGCACCCCGACGAAGCGAGCGTCCGCGACGAGGTCGCGCACGCCTGCGCCTACCTCGCGATCGAGCGCGCGCGCCTCGGCGACGAGCGCCTCACCGTGCGGCAGCGCATCGCGCCCGAGGCCGCTGGGATCCTGGTGCCGGCGCTGCTCCTGCAGCCCCTCGTCGAGAACGCGGTGAAACACGGGATCGCGCCGCGTGAGGGCGCGGGCGAGATCGAGGTCCGCGCGCGGCTCGAGGGGGATCTGCTCGTGCTCGAGGTCGAGGACGCCGCGGACGCGGTGCCCGAAGCGGCGCACGTCGCCCACGCGGAGCTCGGCGCGGGGATCGCGCTCGCGACGCTGCGAGAGCGCCTCGCGAAGCGCTTCGGACCGCGCGCGTCGATCGCGCTCGAGCCCACGGCCCGCGGCACCATCGCGCGCGTCGCGCTGCCCGCCGGGCGTGCCGGTCTGCTCGTCTCGCGCGCCGCGTCCGCGGCGTCGCCCGGCCCCGGTGTCAGCGACGCGCGGGACGCCGCGTGACGACGCTCCGCGCCATCGTGGTCGACGACGAGCCGCTCGCGCGCGACGAGCTCGTGTTCCTGCTCGCAGAGGCGGGCGGCGTCGAGGTCGTCGGCACCGCGCGCCACGCGGCCGAGGCGCTCACGCTCGCCGAGCGGGAGACGCCGGACGTCGCCTTCGTGGACCTGCGCATGCCGGGGCCCGATGGCGTCGCGCTCGCGGAGGCGCTGCTCGCGCGGCGGCCCGAGCTCGCCGTCGTCGTCGTGTCGGCGCACGACGAGGGCGCGCTGCGCGCCTTCGAAGCGCGCGTGCTCGACTATCTCCTCAAGCCCGTGCGCCTCGCGCGGCTGCAGAAGACGCTCGAGCGGGTCCGCGAGGCTGCGCCCGTCGCCGGTGGCGCGCCGGCGCCCGCCGCGTTGCGCAAGCCGGGCGAGGCGCCGCTCGCGCGGCTCGCGGTGCGTCGGCGCGGCGTCTACGTCGTGCTCGACATCGCGGACGTCGTCTACTTCGAGATGAAGGACGAGCTCGTCTGGGCGGTCACGGCCTCCGACCGCTTCGCCCTCGACCTCACGCTGGCCGCCGTCGAGCAGGCCGTCGACGAGCGTGATTTCTTCCGCTCGCACCGCGGCGTGCTCGTGCGGCTCGACCGCATCGCCGCCATCGAGCCCGCGGGCGCCGGCACCTTCGAGCTGGTGCTCGATCACCCCGACACGCCGCGCGTGCCGCTCGCCCGCGAGCGGGCGCGCCTGCTCCGCGAGCGCATCCCGTTCACCGGCTGATCGCGCGTCGCGGCGCGCCGCCGCGGTCCGGTTGACGCGCCGCGCAGCGCAGCGCCTACGGTGCGCCGCCGTGCAACTCGACGTCCCGACGATCATGGTGATGGTCATCGCCTCGTCGCTGCTCGTCGGGCTCATCCTGCCGTCGGCGCGCGACGCGCGCACCGTCCCCGGCTTCCGCGAGGCGACGCTGGGCTCGTGGGTGCTCGCGGTCGCCTTCACCGCGCAACTCACGCGTGGGCATGCGCCGGCGTTCATCCCGATTCTCTTCGGGAATGGCCTCATCTGGATCGCGATCGCGCTGCACTGGAACGCGTACCGCCGCTTCAACGACCCGGACGCCTCGCCGCGTCGGCTGCTCTCGGCGACGGTCGCCATGGTGCCCGTCTTCGCGATCCTGTGGGGAGCCGGCGCGAGTTACGTCTTGCGGTCGACGTTCTCCTCCATGGTCATCGGCGCGCTCACCGCCGCCGGATCGTGGGAATTCGCGCGCGGCGGCGGCATCCGCAAGGAGCGCTCGCGCGTGATCGGCATCGGGCTCGGCGCGCTCACGAGCGCCTGCATGGCCGTGCGCATCGGCATCCTCTGGAGTTCCGACCACATCGACGAGCGCTTCCTCGGCCCCTCCCTCGAGCGCTCGATCGCGTTCTTCCCGGAGATACTCTACGCGCTCGGCACCGGGCTCGGCTTCCTCGTCATGCACCGCGAGCGCAGCGACGCCCGCTCGCGCGAGCTCGCCCTCATGGATCCGATGACTGGCTGCGCGAACCGCCGCGCCCTCGAGGAGCGCGTCCGCGCCGAGCTCGAGTACGCCGCGCGCACGAAGAAGCCGCTCGCGCTGATCGTGGCGGACATCGACCGCTTCAAGTCGGTCAACGACACGCACGGACACGCCATCGGCGACGACGTCATCCGCCACCTCGGCGGGGTGCTGCGCCGCGGCGCGCGCGGCTCGGACACCGTCGCGCGCTACGGCGGCGAGGAGTTCTGCGTGCTCATGCGCGACTCGGACATCGAGGGAGCCGCGACCCTCGCGGGCCGTCTCCGCGAGGCGCTCGTCGGCGCTCCCGTCGTCACGCGCGGCCCGTCGCTGCGCGTCACGGCGAGTTTCGGCGTCGCGGCCTTCGACCCGGCGCGCCCGGAAGACTGGGAGTCGTTCTTCCGCCGTGCGGACGCGGCGCTCTACACCGCCAAGCAGACCGGCCGCGACCGTGTCGAGCGCGGGCTCTCGCTGCCTCCGTCGACGGCCTGACGCGCTGCGAGTCGCGCACCGCGTCAACGATTTCGGGATGGTCGGGCCCGATCGTGCGGGGTAGGGTGCGTGCCATGCGTCTCTCTCGCGTCCTCCTTACTTCCTTGTTTTCCATGCTCGCGCTCGCCGGCGTCGCGTGTGGCTCCGACGACCGCGTCCCGACCCGCGGCCGCGACGGCGGCTCTGGTGGCGGCACCGACCTCGGCGGCCCGATCGACGCCGGGCCCCGACCGGACTTCGGCCCGCCCCCCGACCTCGGCCCGACGCCCCCCGCCTGCGACGAGCGCGCCGAGTACGTCTACGTCATCGACCGCGCGAACACGCTCGCGCGCTTCGACCCGGCGACGCTCACGTTCACGAACGTCGGCGTCATCCCCTGCGCCGCGGGCAACCGGCCCTTCTCGATGTCCGTCGACCAGAGCGCCAACGCCTGGGTGCTCTTCAACGACGGGAACATCCGCCTCGTCAGCACGCTCGACGCGAGCTGCGGCGCGGACGCCTTTCCGCTCGCCGCGCCCTTCGAGCGTTTCGGCATGGGCTTCTCCGCGGACGGCAGCTCCGAGCTGCTCTTCGTCTCGGGCGGCACCTTCATCGACCTGCTCGAGATGAGTTCACTGCGGCCGGCGAAGCTCGGCCGAGTCGTGCCCTCGACGCGCGCGGCGACGCCGATCGGCGACCTCGCCGGCTGGCCCGAGCTCTCGGGCAACGCCGCCGGTGGCCTCTACGCCTTCTACAAGCCCGACACGGTGTTCTCGCGCGTGACGCCGGGCCGCATCGTCGAACTCGACCGCAACACCGGCGCCGAGACGCGCGCCTTCGAGCTCGCGGCGATGGGCGGCGACTTCGAGTCGCAGTACGCCTTCGCGTTCTGGGGCGGCCGCTTCTACGTCTTCATCCGCGCGACCGGCGCGACGAACTCCGAGGTCTGGCGCTTCAACCTGCCGCCCGAGGGCGATGGCTCGGTCACGAAGGTCGTGAACGACACCGGCCGCATCATCGTCGGCGCGGGCGTCTCGATCTGCGCGCCGATCACGCTGATCTGAGCCGCGCCCCGCGCCCTCGCCGCGGCGCTTGACCCGCCACCCCGGGCCGCTAGAATTGCGCCCCTTTCGAGAAACGGGCGTCGGGGCTCCGGCTCCGCGCCACGGAGATACGCATGCTGCAAGCCGAGAAGAAGACCGAGATCATCGCGAAGTACGCCCGCCACGAGGGCGACACCGGCTCGCCGGAGGTCCAGATCGCCATCCTCACGGAGCGCATCCAGTACCTCACCGAGCACTTCAAGACCCACGCGAAGGACCACCACTCGCGCCGCGGCCTCCTCCAGCTGGTCAGCCAGCGCCGCAGCCTCCTCGATTACCTCCGCAGCCGGAGCGTCGAGCGCTACCGCAACCTCATCCAGTCACTCGGCATCCGCAAGTGATTGGCTGAACACGAAGGGCCGGCGACATGGTGTCGCTGGCCCTTCTCGTTCGATGCGCGCGGTCGCTCCGCGGCCCCGCGCGTCGCTCTGACACCCCCCGCCCGAGCCCGAGCGCCCTCGGACGCTGTTCGGACTTCGTTTCGAGTCGTCGACGCCCGCCCCTGCGGCCCCGTCGAACCCTGGAACCGAGGACCGAGCCTCCCCGGACGCCCGATCGAGGGCCCATCACCTGCGCCCGCGGGGCGCGCGCAGGTTCGAGGTTCGTCCCATGTTCATCCGCGAAAACGTCAAGATCGGCGATCGGCTCATCACGCTCGAGACCGGCCGCATCGCCAAGCAGGCGAGCTCCGTGCTCGTCACCTGCGGCGAGACCATCGTGCTCGTCACGGTCGTCGGCACGGACTCCCCGCGCCCCGGCATCGACTTCTTCCCGCTGAGCGTCGACTACGTCGAGAAGACGTACGCCGCCGGCAAGATCCCCGGCGGCTTCTTCAAGCGCGAGGGGCGCCTGCGTGACGAGGAGGTGCTCATCTCGCGCCTCATCGACCGCCCCTGCCGCCCGCTCTTCCCCGAGGGCTACAAGAACGAGGTCCAGATCATCGCGACCGTCCTCTCCTACGACAAGGAGAACCCCTCGGACATGCTCGCGATGCTCGGCGCCTCGGCGGCGCTGCACATCTCGAACATCCCGTGGGACGGCCCGATCGGCGGCGTGCGCGTCGCGCGCATCGACGGCCGCCTCGTCGCCAACCCGACCTTCGCGGAGATCGAGCGCGCCGACCTCGAGATCGTCGTCGCTGCCTCGAAGGACGCGATCATGATGGTCGAGGGCGAGGCGAACGAGGCCCAGGAGTCGGACCTCGTCGACGCGATGTTCTTCGGCCAGCAGGCCGTGCAGGAGGCGATCGGCCTCATCGAGCGTATGCGCGAGGCCGTCGGCAAGGCGAAGATGACCTTCTCGCCGCCCGCGACGCCCGAGCACATCACGGCGAGCGTCAAGGCGCACGGCCTCGCCCTCGTCCGCGAGGCGTGCAACGTCCGCGTCAAGCACGAGCGCTACGGCGCGTTCAAGGCCGCCAAGAAGGCGGTCGTCGCGAAGGTCGTCGCCGAGCTCGGCGCCGAGGCCGAGGCCCACGCGAAGACGGCCTTCGAAGACCTCCGCTACGTCACGATGCGCTTGCAGATCGTCGAGGAGGGGCGCCGCGTCGACGGCCGCGACCTCACGACGGTGCGCCCGATCGCCATCGAGGCGGGCCTCCTCCCGCGCGTCCACGGTTCGTCGCTCTTCACGCGCGGCGAGACGCAGGGCATCGTCACGGTGACCCTCGGCACGGGCCAGGACGAGCAGCGCATCGACGCGCTGATCGGCGGCTCGTTCAAGCCGTTCATGCTGCACTACAACTTCCCGCCGTACTCGGTCGGTGAGGCGAAGATGATGCGCGGCCCCGGCCGCCGCGAGGTCGGCCACGGCAAGCTCGCCGAGCGCGCGATCAGCAAGGTCCTGCCGAACAAGGCGGACTTCCCCTACACGATCCGCATCGTCTCGGAGATCACCGAGTCGAACGGCTCCTCCTCGATGGCGACCGTCTGCGGCGGCTCGCTCTCGCTGATGGACGCGGGCGTCCCCGTGAAGGCGCCCGTCGCCGGCGTCGCGATGGGCCTCATCTCGGAGAACGGCAAGTTCGCCGTGCTCACCGACATCCTCGGCGACGAGGACGCGCTCGGTGACATGGACTTCAAGGTGTGCGGCACCTCGAAGGGCATCACCGCCATCCAGATGGACATCAAGATCAGCGGTCTCGCGCGGGACGTCGTCTCGCGCGCCCTCGCGCAGGCGAAGGACGGCCGCCTCCACATCCTCGGCAAGATGAACGAGGCGCTCCCGGCCGCGCGCGCCGACATGTCCAAGTACGCGCCGCGCATCGTCACGATCAAGGTCAAGCCCGACCAGATCCGCCTCGTGATCGGGCCCGGCGGCAAGATGATCAAGGCGATCGTCGACCAGACGGGCGTCCAGATCGACGTGCAGGACGACGGCACCGTCGCCATCGCGAGCTCGGACAGCGTCGCCGCGCAGCGCGCGATCGACATCATCCGCGGGATCACGCAGGAGCCGGAGATCGGCATGACCTACAAGGGCACCGTGCGGCGCGTGGAGCCCTACGGCGCCTTCCTCGAGGTCATGCCGGGCAACGACGGCCTGCTGCACATCTCCGACATCGACTGGGCGCGCATCGACTCGGTCGAAGAGGTGATGAAGCTCGGCGACGTCGTCGAGGTGAAGGTCACCAACATCGACCGCGAGGGGCGCATCCGCCTCAGCCGCAAGGAGCTTCTGCCGAAGCCCGAGGGCTACATCGAGCCGCCGCCCCGCGAGGACCGTGGCGACCGCGGTGATCGCGGCGGCGGACGTGACCGTGGCCCGCGTCGCGACGATCGCGGCGGCGGCGGCGGCGGACGCGACCGCGGCCCGCGCCGCTGAGACGCGGACCCCGCTCCGACATGGATGACTCTCGCGCGAAGTCGCGCGGGGGCGAGACGGGCCCGGCGCTCCAGGTGTGCATCCTGAAGCCCGGGCTCGCTTCGCTTCCGGCGTATGCGACCGAGGGGGCCGCGGGCCTCGACCTCTCCGCGGCGCTCGAGGCGCCGCTCTGCCTGCCCCGCGGCGGCTGGGAGGCCGTGCCCACGGGGCTCGCGATCGCGTTGCCGCCGGGCCACGAGGGGCAGGTGCGCCCGCGCTCCGGGCTCGCCGCGCGGCACGGCGTCACCGTGCTCAACGCGCCGGGGACGATCGACGAGGACTACCGCGGCGAGGTGAAGGTCCTCCTCGTCAACCTCGGCCCGCACGACTTCACCGTGCACCCGGGGGACCGCATCGCGCAGCTCGTCGTCGCGCCCGTCGCGCGTGCGCGCGTCGTCCTGGTCGAAGACGCGGCGGCGCTCGGCGGGACGGCGCGAGGCGAGGGCGGCTTCGGCAGCACGGGCGGCGTCGGCGGCGTGTCCCGCTGAGCCGCGAGCGCCTGTCGCCAAGCCCGCGAGGGGGCGCATCGCGGACACCGCAACGTCCTTGACGTGTCGCGTCGCGGACACCGCAACGTCCTTGACGTGTCGCGTCGCGGACACCGCAACGTCCTTGACGTGTCGCGTCGCGGACACCGCAACGTCCTCGACGTGTCGCGTCGCGCGCTCGCCGGTCGCCGTCAGCGGCCGGGTGGGGGCAGCGTGGCGGGGCGTGGGCTCCGCGCCATGCGCCGCGCGAGGACGAACGCCATCTCGAGCGCCTGCCCGTAGTTGAGCCGGGGGTCGCACAGGCTCGCGTAGCGCGCGTCGAGGTCGGACTCGGTGAGACCGCCGCCGATGCACTCGGTGACGTCGTCGCCCGTCAGCTCGAAGTGCACGCCGCCCAGCCGTGAGCCCTCGGACGCGTGCGCGTCGAACGAGGCCTCGAGCTCCCGCACGATGTCCGCGAAGTCGCGCGTCTTGCGGCCCGAGGCGGTGGTGATCGTGTTGCCGTGCATCGGGTCGCTCAGCCAGAGGACCGTGCGCCCCGCGCGGCGCACGGCGTCCACGAGCCGCGGGAGCGCGTCCTCGACGCGGTGGGCGCCGAGTCGCGCGATGAGCACGATCTTGCCCGCTTCGTCCCCGGGGTTGAGCGCCTCGAGCAGCGGCTCGAGCTCCTCGGGGCGCGCGGCGGGACCGAGCTTGACGCCGATCGGGTTGCGGATGCCGCGGAAGAACTCGACGTGCGCGCCGTCGAGGCCGCGCGTGCGCTCGCCGATCCACGGCAGGTGCGTCGTGAGATCGTAGTGGCCGGGACGCCGCGGCACCGTGCGCGTCTGCGCGCTCTCGTAGTGCAGGTTCAGCCCCTCGTGAGAGGTGTAGAACTCGACGCGGCTGAGCTCGTCGATCGTCGTCTCGCCCATCGCCTCCATGAAGTGCAACGCCTCCGCGAGCGACGCGCTCGTGCGCTGGTACTCGGCGCGCAGCTCGTCGTTCATGCCGCGACGCCCGAGGAAGGAGAGATCCCAATACTCGGGGTGGTGCAGATCGGCGAAGCCGCCCTCGGTCAGCGCCCGCACGAAGTTCAGCGTGAGCGCGGCGTGGTGGTAGCCGGCGAGCATCTGCGCGGGGTCGGGCGTGCGCGCGACGGCGTCGAACTCGGGATGGTTGACGAGGTCGCCGAGGTAGGGCGGCAGCGTGAGCCCGCCGCGCGTCTCGGTCGCGGCCGAGCGCGGCTTGGCGTACTGGCCCGCCATGCGGCCGATGCGGACGACCGGCAGCTTGCCCCCGTGCACGAGCACGAGCGACATTTGCAGCAGGATCTTGAGCTTGTCGGTGATCACCTGCGGCTTGCAGTCCGCGAGCGTCTCCGCGCAATCGCCGCCCTGGAGCACGAAGCGCCGACCGCGCTGCGCGTCCGCGAGCTGGCGCTTGAGGCGCTCGACCTCCCACGACGTGACCAGCGGCGGCAGCGCGCGCAGCGTGGACACGGCGCGCGTCACGGCGGCCGCGTCCGGGTAGCTGGGCAGGTGCCGCGCTTCTTTCGCCGCCCAGCTCGTCGGCGTCCAGCCCTCGGCGTCGGGGTGCGCGGCGGCGTCGGGGTGCGCGGCGGAACCGGTCGCGTCGGGGGTCGGCGGCGGATCGCGGGGCGGCATGGCGGCGGGACTATAGGGCCGCCCGCGCGCGCGCGCCGCGTCGGCGCCGCTCGCGGGGCGCGGGGCCGACGTGGTAGCGTCCCCCGCCCGGATGGAATGCGCGGTGTGCCAGACCCCGGTCGGCGCGGACTCGTCGACCTGCGCGGCGTGCGGGGCGGAGGTCTACCCCGACGACGACGGGGCGACCGTCGCGGGGCCACGCTGGCTCGACCCAGGCACGCTGCTCCGCCTCGGTGAGGTGCTCGCGGAGCGCTGGGAACTCGAAGAGCGCCTCGGCCTCGACGGCCCGTTCGCCCGCTACCGCGCGATCGATCAGGAGAGCGACGCGCGCGTCGTCGTCACCGTGTTCGCCCGTGAAATGTGGCCGGGCGCCGCGGAGCGCGAGGCCGTGCGCGAGCGCCTCGCGGCGAGCGTCGGGGTCGGCAACCGCTATCTGCCGGGGCTGCTCGACGTCGACCGCGAGCGCGCGCTGCTCTTCGTGGTCGAGCCGCTCGTCCAGGGGACGTCCCTGCGGAGCGTGCTCGACGCCCGGCGCGCGCGCGGCGAGACGATGCAGGTGAGCGAGGTGCTCCCGGTGGTCGCGCAGCTCGCGGCGGCGCTCGCCGGGCTGCCGCCGCCGCATCGGCACGGTGACGTGCGGGCAGAGCGCGTCGTCGTCGGCCGCGAGGGGTTGCGGCTCATCTCGCCGTTTCTGCTGTCGGTGCTCTCGGGCGCCGCGCTCGTCCGCGCGGTCGCGGGAGACGCGGCCTGGCGGCGGGCGCTCGCGCCGGAGGTGCTCCGCGGGACGGCGGGGGACGCGGCGGACCGCTACGGAGTCGCGGGGATCGCGCTCGAGGCGCTCGCGGGGGCGCCGCCGGGGGCCGCCTTCCCGACGCTCCGGCGTGGGCTCGAGCCCGTCGAGGAGGCGCTGCGCGCGCTGCTCGCCCCGGAACCGGCCGCTCGCCCGGGCTCCCTCGCTGGGCTGATCGAGGCGCTCGCGGCGTGCGCGCGCCTCCCCGTGCCCGATCTCGACCCGGGTCCGTTCCGCCGTGTCCGACGCGCCGGTGCGCCGCGGACGAGCTTGTTGGGGACGGCCGCCCCGTCCGCGTCGCCGGGGGCGCTCGGTGAGGCGTCGGCCGCGACGGCGCCGCCCACGGCGCGGTCCGACGCCACGCTGCGCACGGCCGCGCTCGACGCCGAGGGGCGCCCCGTCGCGCCCCCGGTCGCACTCGAAGTATCGGAAACCCTAGAGGAATTGGAGGTTTTGGCGCGGGTCGGGGCGTTCCCGTTCCCGACCGACGCCGAGACGCAGCCCGCGTCCATCCCCGCGTTGTCCTCGAGCGGTGCGACCTCCTCCTCCGTCTCCAAGTCCTCCGACTCTCCCCGCGCTCCGCTCCCGCTCCTGCCCGACGCGCTGCCATCCGCCTACCGGCTCGACGAGGGGCAGACCCTGCCGGAGCGCGCCCGCGACACGCGCCGCGTCGTCGCGCTGCCCGAGGCCCTCGCGCCCGCGGTGCTCGCGTCGGTGTCGCGTCGCCCGGCCCTCGGGCTCCCGGTTCGCGCCACGCCGCCGATCTCCGGGGATGCCGCATCAGGGCCGCTCGCGGCGCCGCGTCGGCAGCCTATCGCCGGCGCAGCGGCCGGGGGGACGCAGGAGATCTCGATGGACGAAATCTTCGAGACGCGCCCTGCGCAGAAGCCGCCCGAGCCGGAGGGCCTCGACCCGCGTCTCGTCCGCGCCGCGCTCGCCGCCGGACCCGTCCCGCGGGCCCCGGAGACGGCGGAGCAGGGCGGCCCGCCCGCCCCGCGCGCCGTCGCGTCGGCGCGGCGCCCCGCCCGCCGTGGCGCGGAGACGCAGCAACTCAGCGCCGCCGATCTCGCGGAGATGCGCGACGACGCACAGGCCGCAGCGTCCGCGCGCCCCGCCGCGGCCGTCGCGGGCGTCCCGCATTTCGAGGTGCGCCGGGCGCCGGACGCCCCCGCGCGGTCACGGCTCCCGGCCCTCCGCCGCCCGTCGGACGGGCCCATCGCGGGCACGCTGCCGCTCCCCACGGGCGCTCGCAGCCCGCGAAGCGAGGCCATCACACAAGATGGCGCTGTAGCGGATCACGAGGCGCCGCGTCCGTCGGCTGCGCCTTTCCTCCTCGCGGCCGGGGCGCCCGGCGTGCCGAACCGACTCCCTCCCGCGCCGACGAGCGTGCGTCCCCCGGGTGCGTTGCCGCCCGCGCCCCGCGTGCCAGCGAGCGAGCGTCCCCGGCCGCGCTGCCGCCCGCGCCTGCCGCGGCCGCGGTCTCGGCGCCGCGCGCGCCTTCCGCGTCCCCGAGCCCGTCCGGCGCGCCCGAGCGCGCTTCGTCGTCGTCGCCGCGTCCCTTTCGGAGCGGTCCCGCGTCCCCTGCGGTCCAGTCTGCGCCCGTGCCCGTGCAGGTCGCGCGCGCGGCGCCGGCCTCGCTCGGGTCGCCCGCTGCACCGCCGGGCACGATCCCCCTCGCGTCGCGCCCCCCTGCGTCCGAGCTGCCGGGCGCGCTCCCGATCGCGTCGCGCGGGGGCTCGTCTGCGTCGTCGGCGTCTGTGTCTGCGGCGTCGCGGCCGCGTCAGCGCGGCCCGGTCGCACGGGCCGAGGACCTCGCGCCTCCATCGGCTCGTGGGCCGGGCGGCAGCGGCATCATCGGCCTGTCGCTCGCCATCGCGCTGCTCATCGTCGCCATGGGCGCGCTCATCGCGTGGCGCCGTCAGGCCGCGGCGACCGAGGAGCGCGAGCGACTCCTTCAGGACCGTTACGAGCAAGTCCAACGACAACGCCGGTAGCCGTCGGCGCAGGCCTTGACCCGCGCCCGCGGGCAGAGCGCGGCGCCAGCGAAGCGCGGTCGATCGCGGCGTGCAGCCCTTGCCAGGCGTGGGCGCGCGTGCGCCTGCGCGGAAGCCCGCCCCCCTGCGGCACCACACCGAATCGGGGCACTTCCGCGGCGGCGACGCCCACGCGCAAACGGCCCCTCGCGGGGCCGTTCACATCGACGCTTGGTGGTGTCTTCCTCTGCGGCGTGGGGCCCGCCTTCGGGGACCGCCGCCGCATCCGGCGAGGCTGCGCGCGCTGCAAAGTGGCGCGCAGAGAGGCTGCGGGTCTGGCGAGGCTGCGCCCCATCCGGACGCGATTCGCGGCGCGCGCCTCCGCGCCCCGCCGCCGTCAGCCCGCGATCAGAGCGCGCGCTCGACGAGCGAGGTGAGCGCGGTCTTCGGCACGGCGCCGACCTGCTGCGCGACCACCTGACCGCCCTTGAACACGTACAGCGTCGGCACGCCGCGGATGCCGTACTTCTGGGCGATCCCGGGTGAGTCGTCGATGTCGAGCTTGGCGACCTTCGCGCGGCCGACGTATTCGTCCGCGACCTGATCGACGAGCGGCGCGATCTGGCGGCACGGGCCGCACCACGTCGCCGTGAAATCGACGAGCACGGGGACGTCGCTCTTCAGGACCTCCGCTTCGAAGTTGAGCTCGTTCACAGAGAGGACGTTCTTGCCTGCCATGGGTCTCACCTCGGGCGGCAACATGGGGCGCCGCGGGGCACGCTGTCAATCGCCCCGGCGCGGGACCCGTGCGCCGCTGCCGTTCCCCGGGACCGCCCGCCCCCGATCGCGCGCAGCGACGTCGTGCTCCGTGCGCGACCGCGCGTCCGCTACCCGGGGCGCGGGCGCCGTGTTAGGAACGCACGGCGCGCTCGGTCCGGCGCCGCGCCTCCGCCCATGTCCCCACACCGCGTGTTCATTCCGCAGGAGGCGCTCGACGTCTGGCTCTCGGAGGGCCGCGTCGCGATCGAGGGCGAACACCTCACGCTGGCTTCCGGCACCCAGCGGTTCCGGCTGCAGACGGGGGTGCGCTTCGTCGCCGAGGTCGCGGGCGGCGGCGACATGCACCGCCTGGTCGGCCGCGTGAAGGACCTCGGGCAGGTCCGCGCGCTCGGCGGCGACTACTCCTCCGGCTCCGTCGTGATCGACCCCGACGCCTACGAGGTCATCGAGGGTCTCCTCGGAACCCCCGTCGAGGACGCGCGCCCCGACGCGCGAGACGCACACGCGGGCGGCGAAGAGGTCGCGCTGCTCGCGCGGGTCTTCCTGGGATCGCGCTGAGACAGGGCGGCGCGGCGTGCTCGTCTCAGCGACGTTCCTCTCGGCCTCGGCCCTCTACGCGGTCGCGGGCGCGCTGTACCTCGTCTTCGCGGCCCGCGGCGCGGAGCGCGTCGCCCGCTGGGCCACGCGCTGCCTCGGCGTCGCGGTGGCCGCGCACGTGGCCTTCGTCGCGCTCGACTACGCCACGGGCGGACACCACCCGACGGACGACATCCGGCAGATGCTCGCGACGACCTCGCTGCTCGTCGCGATCGGGTACCTCGCGGCGCTGCGTCGCCACCGACTCGCCGTGCTCGGGGCGTTCATCACGCCGGTCACGTTGCTGCTCCTGCTCGGCGCCGGCTTCCACCGTGACGTCGCGCGCGTCCCCGAGCCCGTGCGCTCCGCGCTCCTGCCGGTGCACATCGGCGTCAACATCCTCGGCGTGGTGGCGTTCGCGCTCGCGTTCGCCGTCGCGCTCGCCTACGTCATCCAGGAGCGCCTGCTCCGACGCAAGCAGCTGGGCGGCCTCTTCCAGCGCCTGCCGCCGCTCGACGAGCTCGACTCGCTCGGGCTTCGGTTGGTGACGATCGGTTTTCCGCTGCTCACCGTCGGGATCGTCACCGGGGCCGTGGTCGCGGCGCGGCTCGGCGTCGGCGAGGTCGGGCTCACGCCGTCGCGCCTGACGGCGATGCTCGCGTGGGCGTGCTTCGGCGCGGTGCTCGGCCTGCGCGCGCTCGCGGGCTTCCGGGGGCGCCGTGCCGCGATCGGCACGATGCTCGGCTTCGCGTGCGCCGTGCTCGTGCTCGTCGGCTACGTGCTCCGCGCGGAGGCCTCGTGAGCAGCCGCGACATCGTCGTCATCGGACTCTCGCACCGCACCGCGCCGCTCGCGTTGCGGGAGCGCCTCGCCGTGCCCGCGGCGGAGCTCGGCGCGGATCTGCGCGGCCTGCTCGCGACCGGCGCGCTCGACGAGACCGTCGTCATCTCGACGTGCAACCGCGTCGAGGTCTACCTCGCCGCCCGTGACGCCCGCGCCGGTGCGGGCGCCGCGCGCGCCTGGCTTGCCTCCCGCGCAGTCGCGACGTCGCTCGAGGGGCACCTCTACGAGCGCGCAGGTGGTGACGCGGTGCAGCATGCCTTCCGCGTCGCTTCGAGCCTCGACTCGATGGTGGTCGGCGAGCCGCAGATTCTCGGGCAGGTGAAGGAAGCCTTCGGCGCCGCCGAGGCCGCGGGCACGACGGGCACGCTGCTCTCGCGCTGTTTCCAGCGCGCGTTCGCGGTCGCCAAGCGCGTGCGCAGCGAGACCGCGATCGCGGCCGGCGCGGTGAGCGTGAGCAGCGTGGCGTGCGAGCTCGCGGCCAAGGTCTTCGGCCGGCTCGAGGGGCGACGCGTGCTGCTCGTCGGCGCGGGCGAGATGGCCGAGGCCGCCGCGCGACACCTGCACGGCGCCGGCGCCCGCATCGTCGTCGCCAACCGCAGCCTCGAGCGCGCGGAGGCCCTCGCGCGCGAGCACGGCGGCGAGGCGCGGACGCTCGATCAACTCCAAGCGGAGTTGATCCTCGCGGACGTCGTCATCAGCTCCACGGCGAGCCCCGGCTTCGTGATCACGCGCGAGGCGATGCAGGCGGTCGTGAAGGCGCGCCGGCACCGTCTCATGCTGCTCGTGGACATCGCCGTCCCGCGCGACATCGACCCACGCGTCGGCGATCTCGAGAACGTCTTCCTCTACGACGTCGACCACCTCGAGAGCGTCTCGCGCGGCGCGGCCGACGCGCGGCGCCGCGAGGCCGAGTCCGCGGAGCGGATCGTCCACGAGGAGGTCGCCGAGTTCGAACTCTGGCGCAAGAGCCTCGCGCTCACTCCGACGATCGTCGCGCTGCGCGCGCGGTTCCGAGAGATCGTCGTCGCCGAGCTCGCGCGCACGGTGCCGCGCTTGCAGGGACTCGGCGACGAGGACCGGAAGACCCTCGACAGGATGGCCGACGCGATCGTGAACAAACTCCTGCACCAGCCGCTCACCGCACTGAAGAAGGACGCCGAGAGCGAGGGCAGCGCGCAGCTGCTCGACGCGGCGCAGCAGCTCTTCGCGCTGCAGCCCGCCGAGCCGGCCGATCGCTCCGCTGCGGACGCGCCCGCAGAGGTCGAGGCTGCGGCGCCCGCGATCGCCGAGGGCAAGCGATGAGCGGGCTCCTCCGGGTCGCGACGCGCAAGAGCCTGCTCGCCCTCACGCAGACGCGCGCCGTGGCCGCGGATCTCTGCGCGCGCTGGCCCGGCCTCGTCGTCGAAGAGGTGCAGATCGTCACAGAGGGCGACCGCAACCAGACGGATCTGCTCTCGAAGTTCGGTGGCAAGGGCCTCTTCGTGAGCGAGGTCGAGGCGGCGCTCGTCGATGGCCGGGCCGACTTCGCGGTGCACTCGATGAAGGACGTCCCCGCGGTCCTCGCGCCCGGCCTCTCGCTCGTGTGCGTGCCCCCTCGCGAAGACCCGCGCGACGTCCTCGTGACCCGCGAGGGCCTCGAGCTCGACGCCCTCGTCGCCGGTGCGCGCGTCGGTACGAGCTCGCTGCGCCGCAGCTGCCAGCTCCGCGCGGCACGCAACGACCTCGCGTACACCGTGCTCCGCGGCAACGTCGACACGCGCCTCCGCAAGCTCGACGAGGGCCGTTACGACGCGATCGTCCTCGCGCTCGCGGGGCTGCGGCGCCTCGGCCTCGCCGACCGCGCGCTCTGGCCGATCCCGCCCGACGTCTGCGTCCCCGCGGTGGGGCAGGGCGTCCTCGCGCTCGAGGCGCGCGCCGCCGACGCCCGCACGCGCGCGCTGCTCGCTCCCCTCGAGGACCCTGCGACGCGCCTGTGCGTCGAGGCCGAGCGCGCCTTCCTCGGGCGCCTCGAGGGCGGGTGTCAGGCCCCGCTCGCGGCGCACGCCCGCCTCGCGTCCGACGGCGCGCGCTTGCACCTCGACGCGCTCGTCGGCTCGGTCGACGGCGACGAACTCCTGCGCGCCGGCACGGAGATCTGGCTCCCTGCGACCCCCGCTGACGCGAGGCTCCGCGCCGCGATCGACGCGGGCCACGAGCTCGCCGCGACGCTCCTCGCGCGCGGCGCGGACCGCCTCCTCGCGCACGCACGCGAAGCGGCCCTGCACGGCGCCGGTCTGCTCCGCAGCTGAGCGCAGCGGCGGGGGCGCCCCCGGTCGCCCCACCGTCGTGCGCCGCGCCTTCGTGCGCCCCGCGGCCGCACGGCGCGGTACTCTCTGCCGCGAACCCCGATGAACCCCGCGCTTTCGCCCCGCGCGCCCCACGCTCGACGCCATCGACGCCGTCGTCTCGCGCTGGCGGTCGGCGTCACGCTGCTCGCCTGCACCGCGTGGCCCTCGGTCGCGCCGGCGAACGTGCAAGAGCAGCGCGCGCGTCTGCCGCCCGCCGCGACGGATTGCAGCGATCCGATCACGGGGACGTGGATGTCGCATGCGTGGTACCCGCACGTGGCGCAGTGGTACGTCGTGCACCTCGACGTGCGCCGCGAGGGCGCCGCGCCCGACCGCCTCGTGGGTCAGATGCGCGTGCACTTCTGGACGGGCGACGAGCGCGCCGTCGAGCCGCCCGCCTGCGGCCCCGGAACCGTGCGCGCCGAGGTCCGCGAGCCTGCGGTCGGCACGGTCGCCACCGATGGCGCCATCCGTTTCGCCGCGACCTCCTACGTCGGCGAGCGCACGTATTGCGGGTGGGGCGGCGGCTACGCGCTCGACACGTTCAGCGGTCGGATCGACTTCGCGCGGATGGAGTTCGTGTCCGTGCTCAACGACGGACAATCATTTCGCGATATCCCCGTCGTCTTTCGGCGCATCGCGTGCGCCGACTCGCCGCGCGTGCCGCACCCCGTCGTCGCGCCGCCGCACACGCCGCCCAGGCATGTCTCGGGGTGCGGCCTCCGCTGACCCAGCAGTCCGTGCGCGCCTCGCGACGCGTGCTCGTCCGCCGCGCGGCGCGCGACTACCGCTTGCGCGTGGCGCTGTCGCGGATGCGGTAGCCGACGCCGCGGAGCGTCTCGATCAGCGTGCCGGCCTCGCCGAGCTTCGCGCGGAGCCGCTTCACGTGCGTGTCCACGGTGCGCGTCTCCATGTCCGGGTCGAGTCCCCACACGCGCTCGAGCAGCACCTCGCGCGACTGCACGCGGTCGCGGTGTGTCGCGAGGTGATCGAGCAGCTTCAACTCGAGCGCGGTCAGGGCGATCTCCCGCCCGCCGACGAGCACGCGGTGCCGCGCGCGGTCGACCACCAGCGCCCCGATCGCGAGCCGTGGTGCACTCTGCGTCGGTGCGGGACTCGCGCGTCGCAGCACGGCCCGCACGCGCAGCGCCAGCTCGCGTACGCTGAATGGCTTCGCCACGAAGTCGTCGACGCCGACCTCGAAGGCGACCACACGCTCGACCTCGTCGGCGCGTCGGCTCACCGCGATGAGCGGTAGCGTCGCGGTGTCTGCGTCGCGCCGGATGCGGCGGCACACGTCGAGCCCGGATACCCCCGGAAGCGCCAGCTCGAGCACGACGAGACCGGGGCGCTGCGCGCGCACGTCCGCGAGCGCCGCGTGGCCGTCGGGCACCGCACCCACCATCCAGCCGCACTCGGCGAGGTGCGCGACGAGCGGCTCGCGCGAGGTCGCGTCGTCGTCCGCGACGAGAATGCGCTCGTTCATCGCGGAGCACCTTCGCAAGTGTCCGTGACGGACCGGTGTCCCGCGGGAGACGACTTCGACCCACGCTGCACGCGAGCCGCGGTGTGTCCCGCTGACAAAGCTCGACCCGAGGCGCACGCTGCCGCGATGCCGAAGCCGCCTGCGGTGCTCCCGCTCGCCGAGATCGTCCGGCTGTGTCGGCGCGGCGAGCCCGGGCGTGCCGAGGCCGCGATCCGCGCGCGCCTCGCCGCGCACCCTCGCGAGCCCGACGCGTGGTGCCTCTTCGGCGATCTCGCGCGCGATCGCGGCGACCGGATCGCCGCGGAACAGCTCTATCGCAAGGCGGTCGCGCTCCCCGGGGCGCCGTTCGAGGCGCACGTGCAGCTCGGTGTGCTGCTTGCGCGCCGGGGCGCGACGGACGAGGCCATCGCGCAGTACGCCGCCGCCCTCGCGCTCCGTCCGACGCACCCGCTCGCGCTCCGCAACCATGGTGCGCTGCTGCGCACCGGTCCGCGCCTCGAGGAGGCGATCGACGCGCTCGAGCGTGCGCACGCGCAGGTCCCCGACGACCCCGAGACGCGCGCCCATCTCGGCGCGGCGCTCTCGGCGCGGGGTGACTCCGACCTCGCGATCCCGCATCTGCGCGAGGCCGTCGCTCGCGCGCCCGAGAACCTCTCCCACCACGACACGCTGCTCCTCGTCGCGCACTACGCGGACACGCTCGATGCGGCCGCGATCGCGGATCTCCACCGCCGCTTCGGGGAGCGTGTCGAGCGAGCCGTCTCGCGGCTCCCGCCGCGTACGATTCCCATCGGTCACGGCAGACGCCTGCGCATCGGCTACGTCTCCGCGGACCTCCGCCGGCACTCGGTCGCGTTCTTCCTCGAGCCACTGCTCGCCCACCACGACCGCGCGCGCTTCGCGGTGACGCTCTACAGCCAGACGCGCCAGCTCGACGAGGTCAGCCGCCGCCTCGTGTCGCGCGTCGACGCATGGCGCGACCTCACGCCGCTCGGCGACGACGAGGCCGCCGCGCTCATCCGCGCCGACGAGATCGACGTGCTCGTCGACCTCTCCGGCCACACGAACGGCAACCGCCTCGGCGTCTTCGCCCGCAAGCCGGCGCCCATGCAGGTGACCTGGCTCGGCTATCCCGACACCACCGGCCTCGCGTCGATCGATGTCCGCCTCACCGACGCAGACTGCGATCCCGCAGGGCTCACCGAGGCGTTGCACACCGAACAGCTGCTCCGCATGGAGCCGGGTTTCCTCTGCTACGGCGCGCCCCCTGGGGCCCCCGACGTCGCGCCGACGCCCTCGACGACCGGACGCTCGCCCACCTTCGGCTCGTTCAACGCGCTCGCCAAGGTCTCCGCCTCGACGCTCTCTCTGTGGGCCACGCTCCTGCGCGAGACCCCCGAGGCGCGGCTGCTCCTCAAGCACGGCTATCTCTCGCACCCACAGAGCCGTGCGCGCTTCGCGGACCGCCTGCGCGCGCACGGTCTGCCGCTCGAGCGCGTCGACCTCGTCGGCTTCGACGCCGACCTGAACGCGCATCTCGAGGCTTACCGCCAGGTCGACGTCGCGCTCGACACGTCGCCCTACCACGGCACGACGACGACCTGCGACGCGCTCTTCATGGGCGTGCCGGTCGTCACGCTCGCGGGCGCGACACACGTCGCGCGCGTGGGTGTGAGCCTCTTGCGGCGTGCAGGCCTCGACGACCTCGTCGCTGCAACCGCGGAGGCTTACGTGCGCATCGCGCGCGACCTGCTCCGCGATGTGCCGCGTCGCGTCGCGTTTCGTGCCGAGGCCCGCGCCCGTTTGCACGCGGGCGGCCTCACCGACGCGCCCCGCATGACGCGCGCGCTCGAGGACGCGCTGTGCCGCGCCGCGCAAACCCGCGCCGACGTCGACGTGGCGGATGTGACGAGGGGTCCGAGCGCCTGGCAGGCTGGGCCCGTCGAGGTCGCGCTTCCCGACCCCGACGCGGCGTGGCGCGTCGTCGGCCCGGGTCTTCGGATCGCGGCGCCGGCCGATCGCGACGATCCGTGCGCGTCGGGGCTCGCGCTGGACCGCGAGGCGAGCGACGACGCGCTGCATTTCCTCTGCGGCGTGCTCCAAGAGGGCGGACGCGCCGTCGATGTGGGCGCCGCGCCCGGCGTGCACGCGCTGTCGTTCGCGCGCGCGGTCGGGCCCACCGGCCGCGTGCTCGCCCTCGAGTCCCGCACGGTCCCCGCCGCGAGGCTGCGCGCGAGCGCCGCAGCGAACCGATTCGGCCACCTGATCGTCGGCGACGCGCCGCGGCCGCCCAGCCCATCGGGCGCCCCCGTCGCGGAGCCGCGCCCCGACGTCGACGTCGCGATGCCGCGCGCAGCCGACGTGTCCGCCCCTGGCGAGACCCTCGCCAAATTCGGTCCGGGCCCGATCGCAGTGGTGCGCGTGGACACCGGCGTCGTCTCCCTCGAAGCGGCCTTCCAACACCTCCCCCTGCCCGTTGAGGGCGATCCGCTCTGGGTCGTCACGCTCGCGGCCCCCGGCTCCACGGACCCTGCGGCGCCCGACCCGCTCGCGCCGCTCCGCGCCCGCGGCCACGACGTCTACCGCCTCGTCCCCGGTCTCGGGCTGCTGCAGCCGCATCCCCCGGGCACCGAGAACGACGCCTTTCTGCACACGCTCTTCGCGGCCAACGCCGCGTGCGCGCGCGCCCTCGAGCAACGCGGGCTCCTCGCGACGACGGCCGCATCGCCGCTCCCCGCGCTCCCATCGTGGGAAACGGCGCTCCCCCGGACGCTTCTCGCGCGTCATCCCGCCCTCCGCGCCGCCCTCGACTTGGACACCCCCGGCAAGTCCGCCTACCGCGAGGCGCTCGCCCACTTCGCGCTTGCGTCCGACGCGCGGCAGCCCCCTGCGGTGCGTGCCGCCGCGCTGCGTCGCGCCCTCGAGCGGGCCCTCGGCGCGATCGAAAACCTCACCGACCTCGCGAGGCTCCTCACGCTCGCGCGCATCGCATGGGCCTCCGGACAACGCGGGCTCGCCGTCGAGACCCTCCGCACCGCGCTCGCGCTCGCGTCGCGCCCCGGCGCGCGCCTCGACGAGCCGTTTCTCCCGCCCGCGCCCCGCTTCGATGCCGTCGACACCGGTGGACGCCTCGCGGATTGGGCCCTCGCCGCGGTCCTCGAGCAACTCGAGCGACTCCGGGCGCCCGCCGTTCCCGATCCGGAGGCCCCCGCACGTCTCGCCCTCTTCGATCAGCGCGGCTTCCCGAGCCCCGAGATGGCCCGTTCGCATGCACTTCACTTGCAAAGGACCGTCTGAGCAGTCGGCGAGCCGCCTCGTTGCCGCGGTCCATCCGCTCGTGCTAGCGCGGTGCGGTGCGGGCAGTCGTGCAGCGGGTCGCATCCGCCAGCGTCACCGTCGAGGACGAGACGGTCGGCGCAATCGCGCGCGGTCTGCTCGTGTATCTCGGCGTGGGCGCGGACGACACCGCCGAAGACGCGGCGACGATGGCGGCGAAGGTCTCCCACCTCCGCCTCTTCGAGGACGAGGCCGGCAAGATGTCCCGCAGCGTTCAGGACATCGGCGGCGCCGTCCTCGTCGTCTCGCAATTCACGCTCTTCGGTGACGTCCGCGCCGGTCGTCGACCGTCCTTCGTCGGTGCCGCCGCGCCCGAGCCCGCGCGCGCGCTCTACGAGGACACCTGCGCGCGACTCCGCGACACGGGTCTCCCCGTCGCGACGGGCCGTTTCCGCGCAATGATGCGCGTCCGTGCCGACGTCGACGGGCCCGTCACCCTGCTCGTCGACACGCGGAAACGCTTCTGAGTTGCTCCGTCAAACCGGGCCCGCACGTCGCGCGCCGCTTCGAGGAACCATGAACCGCTACGAGATCCGCGCCGCGACGCGCCGCGACCACGACGACCTCCTCGAGCTCGCCCGCTTCCTCGACTCCGTCAATCTCCCGCACGACCCTGTCGCGATCGACGAACTCCTCGACGTGTCCGAGCGCTCGTTCTCCGGGAACATCGGTGACCCGCGCCGTCGCGAGTACGTCTTCGTCCTGCGCGACCTCGTCGAGCAGCGCGCCATCGGCACCTCGATGATCATCGGCCAGCTCGGCCGACGCGAGGCCCCGTACATCTACGTCGACGTGATGACCGAGGAGAAGTACAGCGCGACCCTCGACAAGCACTTCATCCACAAGGTCCTGTCGATCGGTTACTCGTTCAACGGCCCCACGGAAATCGGCGGACTCGTGATGCACCCGGCCTGCCGTCGCGCCCCCGAGCGCCTCGGCATGCTCATCAGCTACGTCCGGTTCCTCTGGATCCGGATGCACCGCGAAGACATGCAGGCCGAACTGCTCGCGGAGCTCCTGCCGCCCCTCGAACCCGATGGCACCTCGCACCTCTGGGAGGCGGTCGGCCGGCACTTCACGGGCCTCTCCTACCGCGAGGCGGATCGCCTCTCGAAGAAGAACAAGGAGTTCATCCGTGGCCTCTGGCCCGAGGGCGACATCTACGCGTCGCTGCTCTCGCCGCAGGCCCAGGACGTCATCGGCAAGGTCGGTCCGCAGACCCGCGGGGTCGAGAAACTCCTGCGGCGCATCGGATTCCGCTACGCGGAGCGCGTCGATCCCTTCGACGGTGGCCCGCACTTCGTGGCCCCTACGGACGAGGTGTCGCTCGTACGCCGAGCCCGACCGCTCGAGATCGACGTGGCGCCGGTCACCGGCGCGCAGCGCGCCCTCGTCGCCCGCGAACAGGATGGCCCCCCCTTCTTCGTCGCGGTGGCCTCGCCGGTCGTTCTCCCCACGGACGACCGCTCCGCCATGCCCCTCATCGTCCCCCCCGAGACGGCCGCCCAACTCGCACTCGAGCCGGGCGACGAAGCCTGGGTCCTTTCGCTCGATTGACCCCGCCGCGTACGGTGAACGGCGCGCACCCCGGGGGCGAGCACCGTCCATACCGCCGCCAACCTGCGCCGCCGCCGTCAGTTCGGCAGAGTGCGACCGCGGAACTCGGCGCGGTAGCGGCTGCGCCACGCCTGATGACAGGACTTGCACGCGCTACGCGCGCCACGCATGTCGCCGGCGCGCGCCTTCTCGGCCGCGGCCTCCGAGATGGCCCGCCAGGACGTCGCGCCCGTGTTCCACGACGGGTCCGGCGCAAACGCTGCCATCTTCGTGTAGAGCTCGGCCAGGCGAGGGAGGTCCCCGCGCTCCGCGGCCGGCTCGACGTTCTCCTCCATCCACGCGTCGAGCGGACACTTCGGCTGTCCGGCTTCGCCGCACGCGACGACCGCCGGCGCGTTCGGCGCGGCCACGGGTGCCCGACCGCCCCGCTTCGTCCGCGGCGGGCGCTTCGTGCGAGCCTGAGCCTCGACGCGCTCAGGACCAAGCCCGGGTGCGCCCCCGAGATCGGCGAACGACACCGCCACGCACGCCACGAGCGACGACACACAGACCGCGATTGCGAAACGTTTCATCCAGGATCTCCCTATAGCTGGACACCGCGCTCTCGCAGTGCCGGACAGACGCGCGAAGATAACCGCAACCGATCGACGGATCACGGTTGACAGCATTCACCGCCATGATAGAGACGGCCTCCCTACCGCTTCCGAGTGCGTAGGGGTGGGTGACGAGCCTTCGGGCAGTCTCCCTGAGTGCGTCGCCCAAAACGGCCCGCTCCAAAAGGCTTCGCAGACTGCTGCGCAAGCCGGCCGCTCCCGGGAGGCATCCGGCCTCCCACCGGTCTCATGGCGACGACGCCAGCCGGAAAAAGAAAACTCAAAAAAGTCTTGACGCGGCGAGGCTCTTCGCTAGTATCCGCGTCCCCTTCGGCGGGCGGCAGCATCAGCAGCCGAACGAAGAAGGCTCTCTGCCAGGTTCGGCGGCCGTCGCAGGCCGCGCTGGCAGAAGTCGCCCGCTTCGGCGGGTGAAGCAGTTCCCTCCGCAAAGCGGAGCGACGGAAGAAAAGCTTCCGAGTCGAAAAAAGAGCTTGCACGAAAACGAAACACTGGCAGTATCCGCCTCCCTTGGAAGCGAGAGTCGCCGCGAAAGCGGGGCCGCTGCAAGGACGGATTCTTCGAGAGTTTGAAGGTCGCGTGGTATCGCTACGGCGGCACCTCCGGCTATCAGCTGAAAGAAAGCCCTCTGCCAGGTTCGGCGACCGATGCAGGTCGCGCTGGTGGGACCGCCCCTCCTTGGGTGGGCGGTGAGCAGCTCCCCCGGTAAAACGGGGCGCCGGAAGAAAAAGCTTCCGAGTCGAAAAAAAGCTTGCACGAAAACAAAACGCTGTCAGTATCCGCCTCCCCTGCAGACGAGGGTCGCCGCGAAAGCGGAGCCGCTGCAGAGTCGGATGCTTCGCAAGTCAGCTAGCCAGGTACGCCGGTCTATCCGGATGCCGCGAGCAAGTTCGACTCCTGAAAACTGAATCGGAGTTCCATCCAATGCACAGCAATGTGCAGGATGAACGGGTCCCTTCGTCAAGGTCTCGGCCTTGACGAGTTTGGGTAATATCCGAGAGCCGAGTGGCGATTCTTAGCCGGTCGCCACAAAGGACGCTCACAGTTTTCAACTGGAGAGTTTGATCCTGGCTCAGAGCGAACGTTAGCGGCGCGCCTAACACATGCAAGTCGCACGAGAAAGGGCTTCGGCCCCGGTAAAGTGGCGCACGGGTGCGTAACACGTAGGAAATCTACCTTCGGGTGGGGGATAACGTTCCGAAAGGAACGCTAATACCGCGTAAGACCACGTCCAGTACGCTGGATGAGGTCAAAGGTTGCCTCTTCATGAAAGCAATCGCCTGATGATGATCCTGCGGCCCATCAGCTAGTTGGTAGGGTAATGGCCTACCAAGGCAAAGACGGGTAGCTGGTCTGAGAGGATGATCAGCCACACTGGCACTGAAACACGGGCCAGACTCCTACGGGAGGCAGCAGTGGGGAATCTTGGTCAATGGGCGCAAGCCTGAACCAGCGACGCCGCGTGAGTGATGAAGGCCTTCGGGTTGTAAAGCTCTGTGGGGAGAGACGAAAACGTCGGGCGCTAATAGCTCCCGGCCTTGACGGTATCTCCTTAGCAAGCACCGGCTAACTCTGTGCCAGCAGCCGCGGTAAGACAGAGGGTGCAAACGTTGCTCGGAATTACTGGGCGTAAAGCGCGTGTAGGCGGACCGATGTGTCAGGTGTGAAATCCCCGGGCTCAACCCGGGAACTGCACTTGAAACTGTCGGCCTTGAGTACCGGAGAGGGTGGCGGAATTCCTGGTGTAGAGGTGAAATTCGTAGATATCAGGAGGAACACCGGTGGCGAAGGCGGCCACCTGGACGGTTACTGACGCTGAGACGCGAAAGCGTGGGGAGCAAACAGGATTAGATACCCTGGTAGTCCACGCCGTAAACGATGAGTGCTAGGTGTCGCGGGTATTGACCCCCGCGGTGCCGAAGCTAACGCATTAAGCACTCCGCCTGGGAAGTACGGTCGCAAGACTAAAACTCAAAGGAATTGACGGGGGCCCGCACAAGCGGTGGAGCATGTGGTTTAATTCGACGCAACGCGCAGAACCTTACCTGGGCTGGAACACTACCGGAACCTTCTAGAAACAGAGGGGTGCTCGCAAGAGAATCGGTAGACAGGTGCTGCATGGCTGTCGTCAGCTCGTGTCGTGAGATGTTGGGTTAAGTCCCGCAACGAGCGCAACCCCTGTCCTTAGTTGCCATCAGTTCGGCTGGGCACTCTAAGGAGACTGCCGGCGTCAAGCCGGAGGAAGGTGGGGATGACGTCAAGTCCTCATGGCCCCTATGTCCAGGGCTACACACGTGCTACAATGGTCGGTACAGAACGCTGCTAACCCGCGAGGGGGAGCGAATCGGGAAAAGCCGACCTCAGTACGGATTGCAGTCTGCAACTCGACTGCATGAAGTCGGAATCGCTAGTAATCGCTGATCAGCAGGCAGCGGTGAATACGTTCCCGGGCCTTGTACACACCGCCCGTCACACCATGGGAGTCGATTGCTCCAGAAGTGGCTGAGCTAACCCGCAAGGGAGGCAGGTCCCCAAGGAGTGGTCGGTAACTGGGGTGAAGTCGTAACAAGGTAGCCGTAGGGGAACCTGCGGCTGGATCACCTCCTTTCTAAGGAGCATTCCCCGTACCTCGGTACAGGGAGCTCGGTCATACCCGCTCATCCAATGGAACTCCGGCTCAGTTTTGAGGAGTCGTGCCGCCCGCAAGCGGTGCTCTCTGAGAATCTACGGCACAAATAGCAGAGCGAGCCCTGTCGTATAACGGGCCACTAGCTCAGCTGGTTAGAGCGCACGCTTGATAAGCGTGAGGTCGCTAGTTCAAGTCTAGCGTGGCCCACCGGACCCGGCTTCGCTGGGTAGCGGCCTCCCTGCAGGTGTCGCTGAGTTCGAGCTCACGAGGGGCTGTAGCTCAGCTGGGAGAGCACCGGCTTTGCAAGCCGGGGGTCATCGGTTCGATCCCGATCAGCTCCACCGCATGCCCGCAGGTTCGCTGCCGGCCAGTCGGTCTCTTGGTTCGATGTCTCGAGCAGCGCTCGAGGTACCGAACGAGGCGACCGGCCTCCAAGCCTGGACTCTGTCCAGTGTGCCTACTGAAAATTTAATACGTGGAAGTGTTTTTTTCTCGTAGACGAATTGCGCCGATGATGTCGGTCCGGGTTTGGCAAGGCTTCTGCTCTTGCGACGAACCCTGGATTCGAGTCATCGATGCGTGCCTTAGGGGTATGTCAAGCTCTAAAGGGCGCGTGGTGGATGCCTAGGTGTCGAGAGGCGATGAAGGGCGTGGACAGCTGCGAAAAGCTCCGGGGAGCCGCTAACAGGCTTTGATCCGGAGATTCCCGAATCGGGCAACCGAGCAGGTTTACCTGCTAGCTCCGGAATGAATACATAGTTCCGGCGCGGCCAACCAGGGGAACTGAAACATCTAAGTACCCTGAGGAACAGAAAGCAAGTAGCGATTCTCCTAGTAGTGGCGAGCGAACGGGGAACAGCCCAAACCTATTCAGTGTAAGCCCGCAGGCGTTGCTGGATGGGGGTCGTGGGACCACTCGATCAGTTCTGCGAAACTGGTACGGAGTTACAAAAGTTTGCGTTAGTCGAACGGCATGGAACGGCCGGCCATAGAAGGTGAAAGCCCTGTAAACGAAAACGCGAACTCTCCGGAGTGGCACCCGAGTACCGCAGGACACGTGAAATCCGGCGGGAATCTGGGAGGACCATCTTCCAAGGCTAAATACTACTCGACGACCGATAGTGCACAAGTACCGTGAGGGAAAGGTGAAAAGAACCCCGGCGAGGGGAGTGAAATAGTACCTGAAACCGTGCGTCTA
Organism: Polyangiales bacterium; assembly: GCA_964202905.1. Classification (GTDB taxonomy): domain Bacteria; phylum Myxococcota_A; class Polyangia; order Polyangiales; family JADJQN01; genus CAIUAC01. Next base: position 539,353 of record CAXNJO010000003.1, on the reverse strand, counting down.
CAAGCAGTGGAAGAGCTATGCCCGCAAGGGAATGCTCGACCGCGTACCTTTTGCATAATGGGCCTGCGAGTAACGCTATGTCGCAAGGTTAAGCCGTTAGGTGTAGCCGAAGGGAAACCGAGTCCTCACAGGGCGATCAGTGGCATGGCGTTGACCCGAAACCGGGTGATCTATCCTTGGCCAGGATGAAACGCGGGTAAAACCGCGTGGAGGTCCGAACTCACCTAAGTTGAAAATTAGGGGGATGAGCTGAGGATGGGAGTGAAAGGCTAATCAAACTCGGAGATAGCTGGTTCTCCCCGAAATATATTGAGGTATAGCCTCGGACGTATTCCTCTGGAGGTAGAGCACTGGATGGGCTAGGGGTCTTACCAGATTACCAAACCCAACCAAACTCCGAATGCCAGTAGAGAAGTATCCGGGAGACAGGCTGCGGGAGATAAGTTCCGTAGCCGAGAGGGAAAGAGCCCAGATCGACAGCTAAGGTCCCAAAATCCAGCGCTAAGTGTCAAAGGATGTGGGAGACGCGCAGACAACCAGGAGGTTGGCTTAGAAGCAGCCATCCTTTAAAGAAAGCGTAATAGCTCACTGGTCAAGCGAGCCCGCGCCGAAAATATAACGGGGCTAAGTCTGGTACCGAAGCTTCGGGTTCTAGGCAGTTTCGACTGTCAGAGCGGTAGGGGAGTATTCTCAAGGAGATACACGGTGTACCGATAAGGAGCACTAGCGGCCTTGAGAAGAGCTTATGCAGGCATGAGTAGCGATAAACCAGGTGAGAAACCTGGTCGCCGTAAGCCCAAGGTTTCCTGGGGAAGGATAATCCTCCCATGGGTTAGTCGGTTCCTAAGCCGAGGCCGAAAGGCGTAGGTGATGGCAAGCAGGTTAATATTCCTGCACCATCTGAGATGGCGTCGAAATGAGCAGGGACGGAGAAGGGTATGCCAAGCCGCCTGTCAGATGGCGGTTCAAGCCGGTAGGCCGAGCCTCGTAGGAGTCGATAGACGACAAACGCGAGGCTCATAACGCCGAGAGGTGATGAGGTTGGGCCTTCGGGCCCGCAACTTGGTGATCCCATGCTTCCAAGAAAAGCTGCGCATGTGAGCCACTCAGGTGACCGTACCGCAAACCGACTCAGGTGGGCGGGGTGAATATCCCAAGGCGCGCGAGAGAACGCTGGCTAAGGAACTCGGCAAAATGACACCGTAACTTCGGGAGAAGGTGTGCCCACTAGGGTGAAGCCATCGCACATGGGGAGCTCCGGTGGGTCGCAGAGAAACGGGGGTTGCGACTGTTTACTAAAAACACAGGACTCTGCGAACTCGTAAGAGGACGTATAGGGTCTGATGCCTGCCCGGTGCTGGAAGGTTAAGGGGAGAGGTCAGCGCAAGCGAAGCTTCGAACCGAAGCCCCAGTAAACGGCGGCCGTAACTATAACGGTCCTAAGGTAGCGAAATTCCTTGTCGGGTAAGTTCCGACCTGCACGAATGGCATAACGACATCCCCACTGTCTCGGCCAGCGACTCGGCGAAATTGTATTGGGGGTGAAGATACCCTCTACCCGCAGCAAGACGGAAAGACCCCATGAACCTTTACTGCAACTTGGCAGTGAAGTTCGGGACAATCTGCGTAGGATAGGTGGGAGGCTTTGAAGTCGGGGTTCTGGCCTCGATGGAGCCGCCGTTGAAATACCACCCTGATTGTTCTGGACTTCTAACCTAGGCCCCTTATCGGGGTCGGGGACACTGCCTGGTGGGCAGTTTGACTGGGGCGGTCGCCTCCTAAAATGTAACGGAGGCGCGCGAAGGTTCCCTCAGGCTGATTGGAAACCAGCCGTAGAGTGTAAAGGCATAAGGGAGCTTAACTGTGAGACCGACAGGTCGAACAGATGCGAAAGCAGGCCTTAGTGATCCGGTGGCTCTGTGTGGAAAGGCCATCGCTCATCGGACAAAAGGTACTCTGGGGATAACAGGCTGATCGCGCCTGAGAGTTCATATCGGCGGCGCGGTTTGGCACCTCGATGTCGGCTCATCGCATCCTGGGGCTGGAGCAGGTCCCAAGGGTTTGGCTGTTCGCCAATTAAAGCGGTACGCGAGCTGGGTTTAGAACGTCGTGAGACAGTTCGGTCCCTATCTGCTGTGGGCGTAGGATACTTGAGAGGAGCTATCCATAGTACGAGAGGACCTGGATGGACGCACCTCTGGTGTTCCGGTTGTCGCGCTAGCGGCATAGCCGGGTAGCTATGTGCGGAACGGATAACCGCTGAAAGCATCTAAGCGGGAAGCCGGCCTCAAGACAAGGTATCCCGGACCGCAAGGTCCCTGAAGGCCCCTTGTAGACCACGAGGTAATAGGCAGGGTGTGTAAGCGCAGTCAATGCGTTCAGCTGACCTGTACTAATCGGCCGTGAGGCTTGACTACCTCTAAGGCAAACATCGAACTCGAGTCCAGGGTTGGGAGTAAGAGCGTCGCGCGGACACCTCAGGGTGCCGAGCGCTCGCCGCCCAGCCCCGGAAACACAAATTCGGCGCTGTCAATTCCGTCGTGCGACGCACGCGGAGCGAGCGGACACTTCCACTTCTTCCGGCGGCAATGTCGGAGGGGCCATACCCGATCCCATCTCGAACTCGGAAGTCAAGCCCTCCAGAGCCGATGGTACTGCACGCGTAAGTGTGTGGGAGAGTAGGACGCTGCCGGGTTTTCTTCGAACCCCGTCTCCTTTACTGGAGGCGGGGTTCACTTATTCCGTCCGCGGAATCTGCGGACGGTCCGCGTCGCTGGCCCTCCGCATTGGTCTGCGTTCCGCGCGCGTGCTTTGGTCGCCGCGGCGTGACGCGGGGGGCGCGACAGTGCGCGGCCCCACGAGACGGTTGCCGTCAACCCGTAAAAACGTAGGTCGGCCTCACGATTCCCCAAAGACCCATGCCGAGCTCATCGGAGTCGTGTTTGGGCGTTTGCATCGCGGCGCGAGAATCCCGTCGTGCTACATCCCGACGGGTCGTGCGGTCCGAGCGTGCCAAGCGTGTTCTGTTCGCCGTCGTCGCCGTGTCGGTGCTGGTCGGGGCGCTGTGGCGTTTCGCGCTGCCTGAGGTCGTGCGACGGTACGCCGAACGTGCACTGGTGAAGCGGCTTCACGTGGGCGCTTCAGTGTCGCTCGCGCATGTGGCGCTTGGCCGCGTGGAGCTCGAGGGGCTCGTTGTTGCGGGAGAGAACGAGGGAGTGCGCTTGCGTGTCGAGCGCGTGGCTATGGATTGTTCGCCCGTGACCTGGCTTTGGCAGGGGGGCTCCGCCTGTCGCTCCGCGCGGGTCGAAGGTGTCGATGCGGACGTGAACGTGTCCGCGCCGGGGTTCCAGCGCTGGATGGAAGGTCTGCGTGAGCGCAATCGCGCGGACGCCGGGCGGCGTAACGTTTCGCGCTCCGTTCGCGTGGAGCGGCTTGCCGGGCAGGTTCGCGACGAGTCCGGTCTGTTGGTGTCGTTCGATGGCGCGCGGATCGTGTCGAATGCATCGACGCTCGCGATGAGCGTGTCGCGCTTGGATGTTGGCGGAGAAGACAGCGAGCGCTGGACGTGCGCTGGGCTCGACGTGGCGCTCTCACGGGAAGCGGGGCTGTGGCAACTGGGGATGGTTTCCGTGCGCTCTGGACGTGTGGTAGCGGGCGCATCCGAGGATGGGGCCCCACCGACCGGGTCATCCGCTGCCTCGACTCGCGAGCGTCTTCGGATTGCATTCGGACGGGGCGTTCTCGCGGCAGTCCCCCGAGCAAGCGCGACCGCAGCGCACTCGATGCCGGCGGACGAGAGCGCGGCGGGCAGATGGCTCGCGCACGTGGCCGACCGGGCCAGGTTTTGGGTCGGTGACGTCGTCGTCGCGAACCGCGGGCCGATGGGCGAATCGGACGTGGTTCGTCGACTCCACGGAGCCATCGTTCGAGAGCCCGGGAACGTGTTCCGCACCTGGGGGACCGGCACGGGCGTGCCCTCCGGAATGCTTCATTGGGACCTCGAGGTCCGACCGTCGGAATTGCGGGGTGAGGGCGCCGTGCGGATGGTCCGCCTCCCGCTTGCGATGTTCCTCCCTTTTTTCCCCACGTTGACGTCCCTCCACGCGGGCGCGGCACGTGTCGATGCGGACGTCGCCGTCCGCGCGGAGGGCCTCGACCGCCTCTCACTGGCGGGCAACGTCGACGTGAGCGGTGCTGTGCTCGAGTCGTCGCGGATCGCGCCGGCTCCCGTGCGTGGACTCGCGGTCGGCATATCGGGACGCGCGTCGTTCGTGCCGTCGCGCCGTCGGCTCGAAGTCCATGGGGCGCGACTTTCGCTGGACGGGGCAGGTCCAGCCTCCGGAGGTTCCGTCGCGGTGGCGCTCGACGGTGCGCTCGAGTGGGGCTCCAGCGGATACCTCGTCGACGTGAACGCGACGCTTCCGACGACGCCGTGCGGTGTCGCTGTGGGCGCGATCCCTGCGGATCTGCTGGCCGACTTGGCGGGCTTCCGGCTCGCCGGGACGTTGGCCGGACGCCTCCGGGTCCATGTCGACGCAGCAGACCTCGAGGCGACGAAGGTGGAGGTCCACGTCGACGACGACTGCGAGTTCGAGGCTGTCCCGATGCTGGCCGATCTCCGCCGTTTCACTCGGCCGTTCGAGCACCGGGTCGTTGAGCCGGACGACACGGAGTTCGTGTTCGAGACGGGACCGGGTTCCGCGGCGTGGACACCGATCTCGGAGATCAGCCCGTTTCTCCCGCATGCGGTGATGGCCCACGAGGATGGAGGGTTTCTCCGGCATCACGGCTTTGCGCCTTCGGAGATCCAGGTCGCGCTCGTGCGGAACCTGCGCGCCGGCCGTTACGTACAAGGGGCGAGCACGATCACGATGCAACTCGTGAAGAACGTGTTTCTGCATCGAGAAAAGACGCTCGCCCGCAAGGTGCAGGAGGTGCTGCTCACCTGGTGGATCGAGCGTGTCCTCGACAAGGAGAAGATTCTCGAGCTGTATCTCAACGTGATCGAGTACGGCCCGGCGATCTATGGCGTTCGCAGCGCGGCGTCGCATTACTTCGGCCGTGAACCGCGCGAACTGTCCGTCGGCGAGAGCGCCTTTCTCGCGATGATTCTGCCGAGCCCGAAGCTGTTCCATCAGGCGTACGAGGACGGCGAACCGTCGCCGCGGCTGCGCGACCGACTGCGAGGGTTCCTGCGGCGTCTGGCGTCGCGGGGACGGATCGACGAGGTCGCGCTCGCGGCCGGGCTCGCCGAGATCGATGTGCTCGCTTTTCACCGTGAGGGCGCCGAGCCGCCGCCGCCGCGCGTGCTGGTCGGGAGCACCGAACCCTTGCCGTTCGGGCTGCCCGAGGTGTCCGCTGCTGGCTGGTCGGACGTGACAGGTGACGACGGCGCCGAGCCGGAAGCGGCGTGGCAAGACGATGGGGCGGCCAGCTGGTCGTCCGACGGCGAGTGACGCGTGGAGGCACTGGCAGAACGGGCCGACGCTGCCGCGCTCGCGCTCAAATACGAGGCGATTCAGCGGCTCCGCGCGCTGCATGCTGCGGGCGATCCGGTAGACCCGCGCCCCGCCTTGCGCGCGCTGGCTGCGCAGTTCCCGTCCGCGTTGCGCGAACTCGACCTGTTGCCGATGGCAGTGATCGAAGCACGTCTCGCTGAACTCGACCGCGCGGCGCGCGGCGATGCGCCTCTGCCGGAATGGGCCCGTTTGCAGAGCGCCGTCCACGCATGGCTCCGCGTCGCACTTCGCGCGAAGGCCGTCGCGGGAGGTGCCCGCGACTTCGTGCGCGCGCGTGAGCAGGGCCTCGCGTGGCCGGAGTCTGTCGGCCTCGGAGTCGACGATGCGGATCTCGCCGCCATCCTCGTGCCGCCCGGCGGAAGACTCGTCCCCTGGGTCTATCGGCGGGTTGCGCATGCATTTGGAACCACGCCCGAGCGCGTCGAGTCAGCGTTCGCCGCTCCCTGAGGAACCGTTCGACGCTCGCGACACTGCATGACGCGCGGTGCGTCCCGCCGTGACCTCCGTTGTCGCGGCCTTGCCCGAGTGCGAGCCTTGAACAAAGGAACATCCGCGATTAGAAGTCGCCCTCGTCCCCCCGGGAGGTCTCATGCGTCGGTGTGATCGTGTCGCTCGGTGGTTGGGCATCTTCGTGCTCGGGCTCTCGGCCATCGCCTCGCGTGCGTCGGCGCAAGCGCTCGTTCCGGTCAACATCGAGTCGACGCCGGCCGGCGCACAGGTGTTCGTCGACGCGCCGGGTGGCGCTGCGCTTTGCACGACGCCGTGCCGCGCCGTGCGGGTTCCCGGTGGCGCGCACACCCTGCATTTCCGGCTCGAGCGGCATGCCGACGCGCAAGCGCAGGTCACGATCCGCACGCGGCGGGAGACCTTCCGCGCGACGCTGAGTCCGCTTTCGACGATCGCGATCAGCGGCGGCAGCGAAGCGACCATCGGCGCAGCGGTGCGCGTCGATGGGGTTCCAGTCGGGAACGTGCCGTATTCGGCGAGTTTGTCGCCCGGCCGCCACCTCGTGCAGGTGGGCCGCGAGGGGTTCGTGACCTTCAGTCAGTGGGTGGACCTCGCTCCGGCCCAGGGGCTGCAACTCCCGGTAGTGCTCGAGCGCGAGGCGCCGCAGACGGGCTCGCTGCTCGTCGCGTCCGACGTCTCCGGCGCCGAAGTGCGTATCGACGGCGACGCGCAGGTCCGCGGGACCACGCCCACCTTCATCGAGAACCTCTCGCCCGGTGCGCACGCCGTCGAGCTCCGTGCGCCGGGGCTGCCGGCGCGCACCGAGACCGTCACCATCCAGACTGGCCAGCGCGCGACGCTGAACGTCACGCTGCGTCCGGCCGCGCCGCAGGGTGGGACGCTGCGCGTCCTCGCGAATGCGGCGGGTGCGCGGGTGAGCGTCGACGGTGAGGCGCTCGGCGAGGCCCCGGCGACGCGTGCGAACCTCGCGCCGGGCGAGCACATCGTGGAAGCCGTGGCGGACGGATACGAGCGGCTGATGCAGACCGTCACGATCGAGGCCGGCGCGCAGCGCGTGGTCTCGCTCGAACTGCGCGCGCAGTCGCTCCCGCCGGGGCGCATCGTCGTCAGCGCGAACGTCGGCACCGCCCACGTGACCATCGACGGGGAGGACCGGGGCCAGGCGCCCGTGGTCGTGGAGAACGCGCCCGGGGGCGCACACGCGGTCGTGGTCGTCGCGCAGGGCTACGAGGACTTCCGCACGACGTGCGAGATCCGGGCTGGTCAGAACTGCACGATCGACGCGCGCCTCGAGCCGATCGGGACGCCTGTGCTCGTCACGGCGAACGTCGAGGGCGCCGAGCTCGTCGTCGATGGACGGCCCCGCGGCCCCACGCCTTACGAGGGGAACTTGCCGGTGGGGCAGCATCAGATCGAGGTGCGGGCGGAGGGGCATGCGCCGTACGTCGCGCAGATCGACCTCGTCGCGAGCGCCGAACGCCGCGCGATCACGGCGACGCTGCGGAACGTGGCGGACGAAGAGCAGGACCAGACCCGGGCCGAGCGCGCGCAGCGGCGCCTGCTCGAGCGCCGTACCGCGATGATCACCGCCGCGGGGCCGCTCCCGCCGGAACTCTTCGTGATCGGGCTGTCGCTCGGGTGGCCACACCTCGCGGAGATGCGGCTCGGGGTCGGCCTCACGGACTACCTCGAGGCGGGCTTCACGGTGCGCTCGATGTTCGGGCGCGCGACCGAGTTCGAGGGGCGCGTCGAGCTGAGCCGGCGCTTCACCCCGCAGATCGCGGCCGGCGTCGCGGCGCGGCTCGGTGGCGGCATCGGTCCGACGTACGAGGGCGCCTGCCCGGATGCCGCGGCGACGTGCGCGACGCGCCTCGGCTACCCGATCAACACCTTTGGCTTCTCGCTCGAGGCGCTGTTTTCGCTGTATTTCGGGGCGGGCGCGAGCGTCACGCTCTGGGGCGCGCTCGACTACTACACCGACCAGTACGGCTACGCGGAGCGCGACAGCGACGCGACGCTCCCCGTCGCCTCGGGCAGCGACCTCCCCGGACGCAACGCGGCCGCGCGCTTCCGACTCGGCGGCGCGATGGAGTTCGTGCTCGGTCGCAACTGGAACGCGTTTGGCCAGCTTGATGGCATCCTCGCGGATGGCAACGGCGTCGACCGCAGCGGCAGCGTTCCGCGCTCGCTCGGCCGCCGGATGTTCGGCGACTGGGGGCCGTTCACCGCGGATCCCGAGCTCTACGTGCGTCTCGGCGTGACCTACAAGTTCTGAACGGCGCGTCGTCGCCCACCCTGCCCCGGAGACGCTGCGCTCATGAATGATGGCTGTTTCATCGTGCTCGAGGGCGTCGACGGCGCCGGGACGACGACCCACACGCGCCTGCTCACCGAGGCGCTCCGCGCGCGCGGCCGCGCGGTGCGCGCGACGCGGGAGCCGAGCGACGGACCGATCGGCGTGATGATCCGGCAGATGCTCTCGGGACGTCTCGTCGTGCCGGGCATTAGCGGGCCGCGGCCACCCTCGTGGGGCACGCTCGCGCTGCTGTTCGCCGCCGATCGACTCGACCACCTCGAGGCGGAGATCGACCCGAACGTGCGGGATGGCATGGTCGTCCTGAGCGACCGCTACGTGCATTCGTCGCTCGCGTACCAGTCGCTCTCGGCGGGCGGCGACGACGCGACGCGCGCGTGGATTCGGGCCATCAACGGGCAAGCGCGGCGGCCCGACCTCACGATCGTCCTCGACGTTCCCGTAGACGTGACGCGCGCACGGCGCCGCGCCCGCGGCACGCAGGACGAACTCTACGAGGAGGACGCGCTCCAGGCGCGCCTCGTCGCGTTCTACGCGACGATCGAGGGGTATTTCCCGGGCGAGCGCATCGTTCACGTCGACGCGCACCGTGACGCCGACGTCGTCGCGGCCGAGATCCTCGCGCTCGCGCTGGACGTCCGCGCGGCGTGACGGTCGCGGGCGGCGCGCCGCCCGTGGCTCGAACCTCGCGGTGCGATGGCGCCCACCCGACGCGGACCGCGCTGTGCGCAAAATTGACGCTGGCTGCGCGGTGGCATGTAAATCATCGCGCGCCGCGCCCGTCCAAGCGCGCGCCTGGAGCGACGATGCGCCGAATGCCCCCCATTTCGCCCTTCGCGATCGTGTCGCTTCTCGCCCTCGCGGGATGCGGTGGTGCGGCGCCCGGGCCACGCGCCCCGACTGTTGCGGCAGCGTCGGACCCGGCGCCGGACGCGACGGAGGCCACGGGGCGTCTGACCCTCGCGCGGAGCGCGCTCGTTCCTGTGCTCGACGCGGGGCTCGGGCGTTTCCTCGGGCGCGTCGCGACTGAGCCTGCGCGCGAAGGCGGCGCGTTCGTCGGCTTTCGCGTCGTGTCGATCGAGGATGCGCTGACCGTGCCCGACACGGAAGGCCTCGGGGTGCGCCCCGGTGACGTCGTCGTGCGCGTCAACGGTCAGGCCATCGAGCGGCCCGAGCAGGCGCTCGCAGTCTGGGAGGGGTTGCGGGTCGCCAGCACCCTCGCCATCGAGTACCTGCGCGCTGGTGAACGGCGCGAGGCGCGCTTCGCGATCGTCGATTGACTTGGGGGCGCCCGGGTGGCGCCCACGGAGAACCCAACATGCGTATCCAGAACGTGCTCGGGATCGTGGTCGCTCTCGTGATTCTTCCCGCGCCCGTCGTCCGCGCCGAGGGCCCGCAGCCCGGTCAGCCCGGTTACGTCGACCCGAGCGGCCAGCCGCAAGTCATCGGGGATCCGAACGCGCAGTACGCGCAGCCGCAACCGCAGCCGACCCCGGAATCCGCTGGAAACGCAGAGTCCCAGCAGGGCCGCGGCGTCGAGTACGGCGCGTACCTCATGGTGCCCATCTTCCTGTCGACGCCGCGCGAAAACCTCGACAGCATCGACCCGGGGCTCGGCTTGGTCGGTCGGATCGGCTGGGAGTTCGGGGGCGGGTTCACGGCGGAGCTGATGGTGGGCGGCCACGCGAACGGCGGCGTGCTCGGTTCGGATCCCGTCACCTTCGCGAATTTCTTCGCGGGGGCGGGCGTGCGCTACAGCTTCCTCAACGCGAGCGCGCTCGTGCCGTTCGTCGGTGTGGGGCTGCAGCTCAATTTCTGGGGCTCCGACCGCGCGCTCGACGGCACGTTCATCACGATGAACAACGATTACCTCGCGCTCGGCCTGAGCGGCGTGGCGGGTGTCGCGTACGAGCTCAGCGCGGATCTCGCGGTCGAGGCGGGGGTGCGCGCGGACTTCTCGACCGTTGGCAAGAACTCGTTTGGAGAAGGCATCCTGGAGGGGGGGCAGCTTCTGCTCTCGCCCTTCCTCGGCGCGACGCTCTATTACTGAGGCGCGGCGCCCGACGCGGTGAGCGCGTCAGGTGCCGAGTCGCAGCACGCGCACACCGAGCTCGCCCTCGACGTCGACCAACTCGCCCGTCGCGACGGCGCGATCGCCGGCGCGCAACACGACCTCCGTGCCGAGCGGCCGCCCGGTGACGAGCACCTCGCCCGGCCGCATCTCCGCCAACTCCGAGAGCGTGAGCGCGACGCGCGCGAGCTCCACGCGCAGCTCGATCGGTGCATCGCCGACGAGGTCGAGCGCAGCGTGCAGGGGAACCGAGTTCGTCATGTCGCGTGTCATTCGTGCATCTCCTTGCTGCGCGCGGCCGGCGAGCCGCGCGTCACCATTCGCCAACGCGGCTTCCCATTGCGGTCGGGCTGCACCGACGGCGCGCACGTCTGCGGTGCCCGCAGGCGCGCCGTTCTCCAGCCGGAGCCGCGTGCGCTCGAACACGACGACGTCGCCGTGCCCGAGCGAGGCGAGTTCGTCGGGACGAAGAGACGCGTCGCCGGCTTCGAGCGCGAGCGTCACGCAGAGCGACGCGAGCCTTGTGCTCGCCACGCGTCGATGTTCGTTCAACGGAGGCACGAGCGAGGCGTCCGGGATCCAGGCGCGCACGACGCCGACGTCCTCGCCGAGCGTCACGCGTGCAGGCCACACGAGGCTCCCTGCGTCCCCCACGGCCTGCCCGAGCGCGGCGGGTGACGTGATCACCGCGCGCACCCGGAGCGCGCCGGCCGGGGCGCAGGCGCCGAGGGCCCGCGCGGCGACGTAGCCGAGGACACCGCAGGCGACGTCGGAGAGGGGATGGTGCGGAGGGACGATCGAGGGGCCGGCCTCGCCGCCGAGGGCGCGGTCGACGAGACACGCGGCGAGCCGTGCGTCGATCTCGACCGCGAGGCGCGGCGCGCGCAAATCGACACCCGTCTCGAGGATCACGGCGACGAGTGGATCGGAGACGCACGCCGCGAGGGCCCCCGGTGGGCAGACCTCGAGAGGTGCGGGCTCGAAGACGAGCGGCGCGCCGAGCAGCGAGGTGAGCTGGGCGATCGCGGCCTCGGGCGCGTCGAGCGGGAGGCGACGTGCTGCCCGCCGCAGCTCGGCGCAAGCGCTCCGGGACAGCGCCGGCAGCCGCGAGAATGGGAAATCCGAGATTTCCAAGACGTGTGCGATCTACACGATCGCGGGGCGCTCGATCAACGGGCGAACGTGCCGCGGCGCGTTCTTTCGCGCAGTGCGAAGGGCGTCGTCGCGGCTGCGGGTTGGCGACCCGCGCGCGCATTGGCCTCGTGCGGGCCGTGCAATGCGCCGCAGGGGTCGGCGGGACGCGATGTCACGGCGGTCAGGCGAGTTCGACCGAGACCGATTCGCAGGCGACGCCGCGCGCCGCGAGCTCTGCGCGGAGCGCGTCGGCGAGGCGTTCGACCTCGGCACGATCGACGCGCTCACCGAAGACCATGGCCGCGAGCGCACCATCGACGCGGCGCAGTCGGACCTCGATGTCCTCGCGCGCTCCGACGCCGAGGCGGAGCCTCACCTCGTGGCCGTCGCGGCCGATCTGCCCGACTCGCATCGAATGCAGCAGGCGCTCGGCGAGCGCGGACAACTCGTGCGTCGGCGCGCGACGCGGGGCTGCCGGGGTGCCGGCGCCTGCGGCCGTCACGGGAAGCGCGAGCACGGACGGTGGCGGGAGGAACGGCGCGAGCAGCGTGGGATCGGCCCGCTCGATGTCGCTCGCGCCTGCGCGCAGGCGGGGCTTGGCCGGTGAACCGTGCGTGTCGCCGGACCCGTGCGGGGGGGGGTCGCGTCGCGCCGGCCCGGTCGCCGCGCCGCCAGGGGTGGTGCCGGACGTCGCGCGCGGATGGGCCGCCTCCGCGGCGCGCCCCGCCTGCGCGAGGTGCTCCGCGAAGCGCGCGCTCCGCTCGAACTGCCGCGGTCCGTTCGGTGCGAGCGCGCCGCGGCGGAGGGTTGGCGTGGTGGGTGGGGGGCGGGGGGACGGCGTCGGGGGCGCGTTGCGTGTGTGCGTCGTGGTCGACATGGGGACGCTTGTCGAACGGCGTCCCTCGCGGTTGCCGGGCGGTGGTATGCTCGCCCGCTGTCAGGGTGGCCGGGATAGACCCTGCGGGGCGCGCCTCCGCCGGGCGGCCAGGGAGAACGACGCGCGTGCGCCCGAGGGATCCGTACATCGGCCAGGACATTGCCGGACAGTTCCGCATCGTCGATCGCATCGGCGCAGGCGGGATGGGCTCGGTCTATCGGGCCGAGCAGCCGGACATGAATCGCTTCGTCGCGATCAAGATCCTGCATCCGAAGTACGTCTCGCGCCCCGACCTGGTCGCGCGGTTCCGCCGCGAGGCGCGGGCGATGAGCCACCTCTCGCACCCGAACACCGCGCGGGTGTTTCTCTACGGGCAGCTCGAGGACAACGCTTGCTACATCGTGATGGAGCATCTCTCGGGGATGAACCTCGCGCAGCACGTGAAGGCGCACGGGCCCTTCGAGACGGCGCGGGCGATCAACATCATGATCCAGGTCTGCGGCGCGCTCGAGGAGGCGCACCGCGCGGGGATCGTCCACCGGGACCTGAAGCCCGAGAACGTCTTTCTCTGCACGCAGGGCGGCATCCTGGACTTCCCCAAGGTGCTCGATTTCGGGCTCGCGAAGGTCAGCGAGCGTGAGATGCGGCCGGGTTCGCTCATCCTCACGCAGGAGGGCATGGTCTTCGGGACGCCCGAGTTCATGTCGCCCGAGCAGGCGCAGGGGAAGACGCTCGACGCGCGGAGCGACATCTATTCGCTCGCCTGCATCCTCTTCGAGATGCTCACCGGCAAGCTGCCCTTCGAGGCGAAGCAGCCGATGGACTACATCACGCATCACATCCAGACGGCGCCGATGCGCCTCGGCGACCGCGCGCCGTCGCGCGAGTTTCCGCCGGGGCTCGACGAGGTCCTCCAGCACTGCCTCGCGAAGCGCCCCGAGGACCGTCCCGTGAGTGCGGGCGACTTCGCCCTGATGCTCAAGGAGGTCATGCAGGGCAAGGTCATGACCGGGGCGCTGCGCGCGCTGCCCGTCGATGCGGCGCGGCGTGAGGCCGAGCAGATGCAGCGGCGCGGGCAGCTCCGCGGACCGCTGCCGCCGCAGGAGGCGCAGGCGCGTCGCAGCCCCGGCCCCGCGGGGGCGCCTGCGAGCGCCCGCGACCTCGACGAGCCGGTGCACCTTCCCGCCTCGCGTGCGCCGTACGTCGTGCTCGTGCTCGCCGCGCTCCTCGCGATGGCCGGTGGCATGGCGCTCGTCGCCGCGCTGCTGCTCAAGTGACGCCTTGACCGTCGCGCGAGCGCGCATCTAAATACCGCCGCGCGCCGCCCCCCGCGCTGTCCGGGCGGAGACCGAGTTTCGTCATCGGTCCGCGTCGCCGCACACATCCCATGACCACGCTGCACGCCCACGGATCGCTCGCCGGGACGCTGCGAGACCTCGTCGCCTTGACGAAGCCGCGCATCACGTTCCTCGTGATCGCGACCTCGGCCGGAGGGCTGTGGCTCGCGCCCGGGACGCCCGCTCCGGTGGGTGCGCTCGTCGCGGTCCTCGCGATCGCCGCGGTGGTGATGAGCGCGAACGCGCTCAACTGCTGGATGGAGCGCGTCAGTGACCGGGAGATGACGCGGACGCGCACGCGGCCGCTTCCCGCCGGGCGCCTCGATCCGCGCCTCGCGCTCGGGTTCGGTCTGACGCTCGGGGCGGTCTCGGTGCCGGTGCTCGCGCTGCTCGTCAATCCGGTCACCGGCGTGCTCGGGGCGGTCGCGCTCGTCTCGTACGTGTGGATGTACACGCCGCTGAAGCAGCGGACCTGGCTCGCGCTGCTCGTCGGCGCGGTGCCGGGCGCGATGCCGCCGCTCATGGGGTGGACGGCGGCGACGGGCGCGGTCGAACTGCCCGGGTTGGCGCTCTTCGCGGTGCTCTTCCTCTGGCAGATCCCCCATTTCATAGCGATCGCCGTGTTCCGTCAGGCTGAGTACGAGCGCGCGGGGATCCGTGTGTTACCGGCGGTCCTCGGCGTGCCGACGGCGAAGGCCCACATGGTCGCGTGGTGCGTCGCGCTCGTACCGGCGTCGCTCGTTCTCACGCCGCTCGGCGTGACGGGGAGCCTCTACCTCGCGAGCGCAGTCCTGCTCGGGCTCGTGTTCGTGGGCGTGTGCGTGGTGGGGCTGCGCGCGAAGGGGCCGGATACCGGCTGGGCGCGCCGCGTCTTCGGGGTCTCGCTCGTGTACCTCACGCTGCTCTTCGCCGCGATGGTCGCGGATGCCGTCTGAGCGCGCCCCGGCGTCCGCGATGTCGAGGCTGCGGATCGCGGTGTGGAGTTTGAGTGCGGTCGCCGCGCTCGCGCTCGCCGTGTTCGCCGGGGGCCGCGCGTACGGCGGGGCGGATGGGCCGCCGGTGCTCTTCGCGGTGCGACCGTTCTCGCTCGTCGATCAGGACGGGCGCACCTTCACCTCGAGTGCGTTGCGCGGTCACCCCTGGATCGGCGCGTTCGTCTTCACGACCTGCAAGACGATCTGTCCGATGATCACGGCGCAGCAGGGCAACGTCGCGCGGCGCCTCGCGGACGTCCCCGCGATGCGCTTCGTGTCGTTCACCGTCGACCCCGAGCACGACACCCCACCCGTGCTGCGCGCCTTCGGTGAGCGGCACCGCGCGGACTTCTCGCGCTGGTCGTTTCTCGGGGGCGACCCGGCGACGGTACGCGGCGTCATCGAGGGCGGGCTGCTGCAGCCGGTCGGCGGACGCGAGCCGCGCGCGGACGGTGCCTGGGACATCGTCCACACGGGCCGCTTGCTGCTCGTCGATGCCGAAGGACGGGCGCGCGGTCTCTACGCCCTCGACACGGCGTCGTTGGCGGGACTCGAACGCGACGCCCGGGAACTCGCGCGCTGAGCCGCGCGGTCGAGGGCGACGCGGTACGTCCGTCGCGGCCCACCGGCGGCCCCCGCGATCACGAGGAGCAGGAACCGCGCGGCGCGCGCTGAATTTCTCGCAGCTTCTCGCGTGCACGGGCGAGCAGCGGCGACGTGGGTTGGGTGCGGATGAGCGCCTCGAGCGTCGTGCGCGCGTCCGTGCACGCGTGCAGGCGGAAGAACGCGTCGCCCATGTCGAGCAGCGCGTTGTCGACGGCGTCGCCGCCGCCGTGGTCGGAGAGGACCTTGCGGAGTTCACCCAATGCGGTCGCGGGTTTCCCCTCTTGGAGGTAGCTCGCGCCGATCCAGTACTGCGCGTCGTCGCTCTCGGCGTCGCCGGCGTAGCGCGCGAGGTACTCGCGGAAAAGCGCGCGGGCGCGCGAGTAATCGCTGGCCTGGTAGGCGCGCGTCGCGGCGGCGAAGTGGTCGACTTTTTCAGCGGGGATCTCGGCGGGCGGCAGCGGCATGTCGATGCCGGCCTTGCGCGCGACCTGCGTGATCCGTTCGTCCATCTCGGAGCGCTGCGTGGAGAGCTGGCGCGTGAGCTGCTCCTGCGTGTTGCGAAGCTCGGCGATCTGGCCTTCGAGGGAGCCGAGCTGCGCTTGCAGTTCCTGCACGAGCGCGCCCGTGTCCGCGCTGTTGCGCGTGACGACGGCGGTCGCGCGTTCGAGGACCTCCTCGAGCTGCTGCACTTTCGTCTGCGCGCTGCTCACGGCGGCGTGGAGCGTCTCGCGCTCGTTGCGCACGCCGGATTCGAGCTTCGTCAGCCGCTGCCCGTGCTCGATCGTGAGCGCGTGGAGTTTTCGGCCCTCGCCGTGGCTCGTCCAGAGACAGCCCGCCGCGAGGGACAGCGAAGCGAGGGCCGAGACGGCCACCAGCGAGGCGGCGACGCGCCCCGGCCCCGCGCCGCTCACCGGACCTCGATCGTCACGTTCCGGTCGCGCGCCCAGCCGCTCTCGTCCTCGCCGCGCGCGTACTCTTCACCATTCGAGGAGACGCTCAGCTTGTTGGCCTCGATGCCGAGCGAGCGGAGGAATTCGCGCACCGCGCGCGCACGGCGGTCGCCGAGCGCGAGGTTGTACTCCTCGGTGCCGCGGGGATCGCAGCCGCCCGTCAGGTGCAGGCGTCCGTAATTGCGCTCGCGCGCGCAGCGGGCGACGGTCTGGAGTTGGTCGCGCGTGGAGGACGAGAGCTCGTTGGACTCGAACTCGAAGTACACGGCCGGCACGTCGCACGAGAGCGCCGGCGGCGTGGGCTCGTTTCCGGGGGGCGTCGGCAGCTCCGACTGGATCGAGGCCGCGCGCACGCAGCGGTTCGCGCGGCATTCTTCGCCGCTCGCGCACTGGTCGCTGCTCGCGCAATAGCCGGGTGTCGCCTCGCAGCGCCCGGACGCGCAGGATTCTCCCGCGCCGCAATCGGCGTCGCTGCGGCAGATCTGGCAGCGCCCGTTCACGCAGTACTCGCCGGAGTGACAGTCGCTGTCTTCGCCGCAAAGCGGGTAGTTGGGGCCACACCCCGCCACGAGGCCCAGGGTCATCATCGCCGTCAACATCAGACCCGAGAGGGTCGCCGTCTTCGTCATCGTCGTCGTGTCTCCGTGCGTGGCGATTCCACGCGTCGCGCCCCGCGTAGTGGCAGATGGACGCGTTGTCAAACCGCGCCATGTCGGGCGCGCCGTCGCGGTCGAGTGGCGGGGCGGTGCGACTGGCACACGCTGGCACGCCGCTGCGGAGCGAAACCCGCCTCACGGGGCGCTTGTGGTGAGGGCACCCCGATTGCATAGTACGCGCTTGTCCATGGGCCTGCGCCCGTGGCCACGCCCCCGGCACGTCTCCACGGGAGTTATTTCGATGTCCCTCCGCCCGCGTTCCTGGTCGCTCATCCTCGTGCTTGCTGCGTCTCTCGGTTTCGTCGGCTGCGGCGACGACGACGACACCCCGACACCGCCGGGGCCCCGCGTCGATGCCGGTGCCCTCGACAGCGGCGGTCCGATGGTGCGCTGCAGCCCCGAGGACGACGCCGACATGGACCTCATCAGCGCGATGGATGAGGGAAGCGGCGACGTCGACGGCGACGGGACGCCGAACGCGGCCGACACGGACTCCGACGGAGACGGAATCCTGGACCGCCTCGAGGCCGGCGACAGCAGCTGCGGCACGGTCCCGAGCGACTCCGACGCCGACGGGACGCCTGATTTCCTCGATCGCGACGCGAACGCCGATGGCCTCGACGACGCGACGCAGACCGGCGACACGGACGGCGACGGTGTGCCCGACTGGCGCGAGAACGACCTCGACGGCGACGGCATCTCGAACACCCTCGAGTTCGGCCCCGGGCCGATGGCCGCCGACACCGACGCGGACGGCACCCCCGACCTCCAGGACCTCGACTCGGATGGGGACACCATCCCGGATCAGTTCGAGGGCGGCATGGACCTCGACGGGGACGGCGCGGCGAACTTCCGCGACCTCGACGCGGACGGCGACGGCGTGAACGACTCGCTCGAGGCCGGCGACGGCGACGTGACCACGCCGCCCCAAGTGTGCGGCGAAGAGGTCAGCCCGATCACGCGCACGCCGCTCAACGAGGACGGCTCGGCGTACCCGGGTGACGGCTACTCGAACTTCATCGACACCGACAGCGACAACGACGGACTCTCCGACGGCCAGGAGATCGCGGTCGGCAGCGACCCCTGCCGGTTCGACACGGACGACGACGGCGTCGATGACCTTTTCGAGGGCGCGTACGCCGAGCGCAACTGCCCCGGCGGCGTGCCGGCCGCGGGCGTCGATCCGACCATCTGCCAGTGCGGCGCGCGTGCGTCCTGCACGATCCGCAGCGAGGACTTCTACCTCGTGCTCCCGTACGGCGGTGCGCCGCAGACGCGCGTCCTCGACTTCAGCACGAGCATCCGCGTCGCGGACATCTTCTTCATCACCGACACCACCGGTTCGATGGGCGGCACGGTCGACAACGTGAAGGCGACCGTCACGACGCCGGGCACCGGACTCATCGACCGCATCGGCACGACGATCCCCGACGCGTGGTTCGGCGGCGGTCAGCACGATGACGTGCCGTTCTCGAGCTGGGGCTCGTCGCCGGACGAGCCGTTCATCCTCGCGATCCGCATGACGCCGCCCGACATGGCGAGCGCCGTGCAGAGCGCTTTCAACGGCATCATGATGCACGGCGGCTCAGACGGCCCCGAGTCGCAGACGATCGCCCTCCACCAGATCGTCACGGGCGCCGGCGGCACGTGGATGTACGGCGGCGGCTTCGGTGGCGCGGCGACCTACACCATGCCGAACTACGTCGGCATGTGCCTCGATGGCGGCTGGGGCGCGCCCTGTTTCCGTGAAGCGGCGCTGCCGATCGTCATCCTCTTCACCGACATCTGCTCGCACAACGGCCCGCCGGGCGAGGACTCGAGCTGCGAGCCTTACTCGATGGTCACGCCTGTCCTGCCCACCTGGGAGGAGGCCATCGCCGCGATGAACGTCCGCGGTGCGAAGTTCATCGGCGTGAACGCGTCCTCCGGGAGCTCGTGCGCCGGGCCGACGGCGCCGGACGGCTTCAGCCCCTGCTACTTCCTGAAGCGCACCGCCGAGGAGACGGGCTCCGTCGACCTCGACAGCAACCCGCTCGTCTACGACCTGCCGAACACCGCCTCGACGACCGTCTTCGCGGACACCGTCGTGCAGGCCGTCGAGACGGTCGCGACGCGCGTCCCGCTCGACGTCGACACGGGCCTGCGCGGCGAGCCGAGCCTGCTCGCGAACGCGGCGATGTTCGTGAAGCGCCGCACGCCCGGCTGCCGAGCGACGCCCGCGATCACGCCGTGCTTCGAGGCGCCGGCCGGCGTGTTGTCGGATCAGGCGGTCGCGTTCATCGACACGTCGACCTTCTTCGGGGTGATCCCGGGAACGCGCGTGACCTTCCAGATCACATTCCAGAACGACTTCTTTCGCGGGACGGATCGCGCGGAGCTGTTCGTCGCCTACATCGACGTGCGCGGGGGCGGCTCGGCGATCCTCGACACGCGCGAGGTCTACATCGTCGTGCCGGCGAACCCGGTTCCGTTCGGCTGAGCGTCGCAGGGGGCACCGGAATCGCTGCCCCCTGTCGCACGAGCCTGTGATCTGAGACAATCGCGGTTCGCGCCGCCGAGCGGCGCCGGGAGGTCCCATGGTACGTCGTCGCTTCGGTCTCGGGGTCGGTCTCGCGCTCGTCTGCTTGGCCCTGTTCGGCTGTGAGGACAGCCGCGTCGGGGGCCGACGAGGCGCCCGCGACGCGGGTTCCGGCGGCGGCACCGATGGCGCCGTGCGGCCCTGCGATCCGGCAGACTCCGACGGCAACGGCATCGCCGACGTGCTCGAGGGCACGGGCGTCGGCAACCCGGACGACGACGCCGACGGCGTCCCGGACGCCGCCGAAGCGGGGACCGGCGGCCCGTGCTCGCCGCGCGACACGGACGGCGACGGGAGACCCGATTACCAGGACACCGACTCCGACAACGACGGCATCCCCGATGGCGACGAGGTCGCCGCGGGGACCGACCCGACGAATCCAGACACCGACGGCGACGGGTACACGGATCTCGTCGAGCGCGCCGCGGGCACGAGCCCGACCGACCCTTCGAGCACCGTCCCGGCGACCGACTACTTCGTCGTGCTGCCCTACAACGGCGAGCGCGTGATGCGCCCGCTTCGTTTCGGCACGAACATCTCGAAGGCCGACGTCTTCTTCCTCGTCGACATGACGGGCTCGATGGGCGGCGAGCGCACGAACCTCATCCGCGGCCTCGTCGACACGATCATCCCGGGCATCGCCGCGGCCATCCCGAACGTCCAGTTCGGCGCGGGCGGTTTCGACGACTACCCCTACGCCTCCTTCGGTTCCGCGCCCGACCTCCCGTTCTACCTGCTCCGCAGCATCGGACCGGCGGACGAGGACATCGGCGGCTGGTCCATCCCCGCGGGGCCGACGACCTGCCCGCGGAGCGCAGGAACGAGCGACATCGGCCGCATCAGCGGCGGCCCGAACGGGCGCTGGGACATCCTCGATGCGGTCGAGGGACTGCCATGTCACGGCGGCTCGGACGGTCCTGAGTCATACGTCCCGGCGCTCTACGCGACCGCGACGGGGATGGGGCTGAGCTGGCCGGGCGGGTCCATTCCTGGGGCCCCCGCGTGCGCGTCGGTCCCGGACGAGTTGGGCGTGCGCCGGGGCTACCCCTGCTTCCGACCCGGGGCGCTGCCGATCATCCTGCTGTTCGGCGACTTCAACTTCCACAACGGGCCGGGCGGCACGGAGCCCTACTCCTTCCCCTCGCCGAGCTACGCCGAGACGGTCGCCGCGCTGAACGGGATCGGTGGGCGCGTGATCGGCGTGTTCTCGGGCGGCACGGGCTCCAGCCTGCGCAGCGACTACGAGCAGACCGCGCGGGACACCGGCGCCGTGACGGTCGGCGGCATGCCGCTCGTCTTCGACATCGCGTCGAACGGCAGCGGGCTCGGCACCGCCGTCGTCGATGCGGTCGGCCAGCTCGTCGGCGGCACGCCGCAGGACGTCAGCACGCGCACGCAGAACGTCCCCGGCAACCCGGACGAGTTCGACGCGACCCTGTTCATCAAGACGATCGTGCCGGTCGAGGGCTTCGGCTCGGGCGGCGAGATCGGCCCCATCCCCGGTATCACCTACACCTCGAAGGACGAAACGACCTTCTATCAGGTCATCCCGGGCACGCAGGTCGAGTTCGCGATCGACTTCTGGAACGACGTGCGCCCGACGCCGGCGCGCACCGAGATCCACCAGGCGCGCATCATCGTCGTCGGCAACGGCGTCGCCGACCTCGACTTCCGCAACGTGTACATCGTCGTGCCGCCCGAGGGCGGCCCGATCCTGATCTGAGGCGGGCGCCTCCCGCCGCCTTTCCCCCTTTTCTTCGTCGACAGGCCCGCGGCATCGCCGCGGGAGGAGCGCGTCTCATGCGAATCCGCTTTCGAATCCTCACGTTGTCGCTCGCGCTCGGCCTCGTCGCCACGGGTTGCGGCGACGAGCGCGGTCGCGGTGTGCGCGGCACGCGCGACGGAGGCGTCGTCCCGCCGCGCGACGGGTCGACGCGCCCGTGCACCCCGGGCGACAGCGACGGCAACGGCATCGCCGACTCGCTCGAGGGGGCTGGCGTCGGCAACCCGGACGACGACGCCGACGGCGTACCCGACTCGGCGGAGGCCGGAAGCGCCGGCGAGTGCTCGCCGCGCGACTCCGACGGCGATTTCATCCCCGATTTCCAGGACGTCGACTCCGACAACGATGGCGTGCTCGACGGCGACGAGGTCGCGGGCGGCACCGACCCGACGAACCCGGACACCGACAGCGACGGCTTCACGGACCTCGTCGAGCGCACCGCGGGCACCAGCCCCACGGACCCGTCGAGCGTCGTCCCGCCGACCGACTACTTCGTCGTGCTGCCCTACAACGGCGAGCGCGTGATGCGCCCGCTTCGTTTCGGCACGAACATCTCGAAGGCCGACGTCTACTTCCTGATCGACACCACGGGGTCGATGCAGTCGGCGATCGATGACGTGAACTCGTCGTTGCGTTCGATCGCATCAGCGGTCTCGGGGCTCGTGCGCGATGCGCAGTTCGGCGTGGGGCGCTTCGACGACTTCCCGACAGGGTTCTACGGCGATGCCTTCTCGGGTGACGTTCCCTACGCGCACCTGGAGGACATCACCGCTGACCTCGGACGCGTGAACGGCGCGCTCTCGCTCACGGCCAACAGCGGCAACGACACGCCCGAGTCGAACACGGCCGCCGTGTACCTCACCGCCTCGGGCGCCGGGATGACGTATGACGACGACACCCGCGGCGTCGGGACGATTCCGCCGCGCTCCTGCCCGAGCATCCCGGACGAGATGGGCGTGCGCCGCGGCTATCCGTGCTTCCGCCCGGGTTCCCTTCCGATCGTCGTGCTCGTCTCGGACGCGCCCTGGCACAACGGTGTTGACCCGTTCAACGACTACGCCGGGATCAGGGGGCCCGTGTCGTTCAGCATGGCGGTCGACGCGATGAACGCGATCGGCGCGCGCTTCATCGGGGCGAACGTCGGCTTCGCGGGGTCGGGGCCGGACATGGAGGAGATGGCCCGCCGCACGGGCAGCGTGCGCTCCGACGGCACGCCGCTCGTCTTCACGGGGCCGGCGTCGACCACCTCCGACCAGATCATCGACGGCATCACCTCGCTCGTCGGCGGCACGCCGCAGGACGTCAGCACGCGCACCGAGAACGTCCCGGGCAACCCGGACGAGTTCGACGCGCGGCTGTTCATCAAGGCCATCATCCCCGTCGAGGGCTTCGGGCCGGGCGGTGAGATCGGCCCGATCCCGGGCGTCACGTACAACTCGAAGGACGACACGACCTTCTACCAGGTCATCCCGGGGACGCAGGTCGAGTTCGCGATCGACTTCTGGAACGACGTGCGCCCGACGCCGCTGCGCACCGAGATCCACCAGGCGCGCATCATCGTCGTCGGCAACGGCGTCGCCGACCTCGACTTCCGCAACGTCTACATCGTCGTGCCGCCCGAGGGCGGCGTGATCCTGATTTGACCGCCTTCCCGCGCGCCGCGACCGGCTGACCCCGGTCCGGCACCGCGAGGCCACCCGAAGCGCCCGTCTTGACGCTGTGCGTCGAGTGGGCGCTTCTTTCGTGGTACAAGGCGCCGCGTGATCAAGCTCCTCGTCGCGATGGACTTCACCGAGGTCTCGCGCCCGGCGTGTCGCTTCGCGGCGCAGTACGCGCTCGGGCTGTCGGCCGGGGAGATCTACTTCCTGCACGTGCTCGGCGCCGAGCCGCCGTCCGCCGCGGACGCCGTGCTCCTCGACATCGAGCAGGCGGTGGGGCGCATGCGTTTGGTCGCTGAGCGTGAGTTGGTGGCCGCGGACGGGACGCCGCTCACCGGCGCCATCGCGCTTCGCTACCGCGCGGTCCACGGGCGGCCTGACACCGAGATCCTGCGCGTCGCCGCCGAGCACGCCGTCGACGGGATCGTCGTCGGGACGAGCGGTCGGCAGGGGCTCGAGCGGATGCTCCTCGGGAGCGTCGCTGAGAACGTCGTTCGCGGTGCGCATTGCACCGTGATGGTCGTGAAGAACCCGTCTGCCGCGCCGGGCTGAGGCGCGACGCCCCGTGAAGCCCAGGAGCCTGCCTTGACCCGCCGCCTCGCCACGCGCCTGCAGAGTGTCCAACCCTCCGCCACGCTCGCCATCTCGCAGCGGGCCACCGAGCTCCGCAAGAAGGGCATCGACGTCATCTCCTTCGGCGTCGGCGAGCCCGATTTCCAAACGCCGGGGCACATCCGCGAGGCCGCGAAGCGCGCGATCGACGAGGGCGCGAGCCACTACACCGCGGTCCGCGGCCTGCCGAAGCTGCGCGAAGCGATCTGCGCCGACTCCAAGCGTCGGCGCGGTGGCGTCGCGCACGCGCCCGAAGAGGTCGTCGTCTCGGTCGGCGCGAAGCACTCGCTCTTCAACCTCGCGCTCGCGCTCTACGAGGAGGGTGACGAGGTCATCATCCCCGCGCCGTACTGGGTGAGCTACCCCGAGCAGGTGCGCATGCTCGGCGCGACGCCGGTCGTCGTCGAGACGCGCGAGGACGAGGGGTTCGTGCTCTCGGCCGCGGCGCTCGAGGCCGCTATCACGCCGCGCACGAAGGCGCTCGTGCTGTGCACCCCGTCGAACCCGACGGGCTCGGCGTACTCGCCCGCGCAGCTCGAGGCGATCGCGGCGGTCGCGCGCAAGCACGACTTCTGGATCATCACCGACGAGATCTACGCGCGCCTCGTGTACGGCGGCTTCGAGCAGCGCTCGATCCTCGAGGTGGCGCCCGACCTGAAGGACCGCACCATCGTCGTCGATGGTGTCTCGAAGACCTACGCGATGACGGGCTGGCGCATCGGCTGGATCCTCGCGCCGAAGGCGCTCTGCGAGGCCGTCGACATGGTGCAGGGCCAGAGCACGACGAACCCGACGGCCGCCGCGCAGTTCGCGGCGATCGCCGCGCTCGAGGGGCCCGAGGAGGCCTTCGAGGCGATGCACCGCACGTTCGACGAGCGCCGTCAGGCCATGGTCGGTGGGCTGGCCGCGCTGCCGGGGATCCACTGCCGTATGCCGGAGGGCGCGTTCTACGCCTTCCCGAGCATCGTCGGGCTCTACGGCAAGCGGACGGCCACGGGTGTGCTTACGGACGACATCGGCGTCGCGCAGTGGCTCCTCGAGGAGGCGCGCGTCGCGGTGGTGCCGGGCACGCCCTTCGGCGCGCCGGGTTATGTGCGGCTCTCGTACGCCACCTCCGTGGAGTTGATCCGCGAGGGCGTCCGCCGCATCGGTGAGGCCATCGCCGCGCTCCGCTGAGCCGGGCGCGGGGGCGCGCTCGCGGAGGGCACCCCCGCCGGCAACGCGGGGCCTCGCGGCTCAGGCCGACGGCGGGGCGTCCCCGGTCTGGTCGTCGCTCGCGCCCGCCTGCGCGTCAGCGAGCGCGAGGCGGCCGAGCATGGTGGCGCCGAGCACGAACATGAGCAGCGTGCCGGGCATGCGCGGCGTGACCCCGGCGGCCACCAGCAAGAGCACGGCCGTGCCAATTTGGCGGCGCCACGACTCGCGCGCGAGGAGCGCGACGATGCCCAGCATCACGACGAGCGTGATGCCGACGGTGTACGCGAGCGGCGCCGTCTCGAGCAGGAGCTGCACACGGAACGCGTAGTAAAGGACGTCGCCGAGCTGTCCGCGGGCGAGGGCGCGCAGGGTGCGGAAGCCGATGGAGAGGGCGGTCCCGAGGAGGAGCGCGACCACGAGCGCCGCACGCCCGCGGCGCGAGGCGAGTTCAGGGCGCAGCGCGACAGCCGCGCAGAGCGGCGTCGTGAGCCACGCGACCTCGGCCACGTGGCCGAGCAGCGCGGCCGTGACTTCGCCGCCCGCGTGCCGCCCCAGCCAGGGTGCGTAGAGGCAGAGCATCCCGAGCAGTCCCGCGCAGGCGCTCGCGGTGACGAGTCCGACCGCGAGCCGCAGGGGAGCCGCGCTCCGCCGCTGCAGCGCGCTCACGCCGAACAGCAACGCAAGGACGAAGGCTGCGCCCGTCGCGAAGATCACGAGTTGCGGGGAGGTGCGCGCGCGCGGCAGGACCGCTGCCAGCGCGATGCTGGGCAGGAACACCCCTGCGAAGCCCGCGACGGTGAGGCGGTGGAACAGCGAGCCGAACCGCCCGCGGCGAAGCGCTTCGAGCACGACGCTGCCGAGCGCCACGAGCCCCGCGACCGCGGCGAGGTTCATCGCGACGTCGCCCGCCGCGAAGATCGCGCGCGTGACCGCCAGGGGCGCGCGCGGCGCGAGCGTGGGGGCCACGAGTCGACTGATGAGCGTGTCGGCGAGGGCTGCGACGGCCGCGAGCGCGGCGAGCAACGGCGCGTGCGTGAACGGCCGCGCTGCCCCGGGAAGGGCCGAAGGCGAGGTGCGGGTCTCGTCGCGGGCGGGCGCCGACGTCGCGTCCGGCTCGGGGGGGCGTTCGTCGGTCACGAGACCCGCGGCACGGTACGCGTCGCCGTGGGCGGTTGCAACGAGCCGCGCGCCGGTGCGCCGGACGTGGATTGCCGCGGTGCGCCTTGCGCGCGGGCACCGTTCGGGGCTACGCCTCCCGACCCATGGAGCCCCGCCACGACTGGACCGTCGCCGAGGTCCGCGCGATCCACGACCTCCCGCTCACCGACCTCGTGCACCGCGCACAGACGGTCCACCGCGCCCACCACGCGCCGGACAAGGTGCAACTCTGCACGCTGCTCTCGGTGAAGACCGGCGGCTGCCCGGAAGACTGCGCGTATTGCCCGCAGAGCGCCCGCCACGCGAGCAGCGTGGAGCCGGAGAAGCTGCTCGGCGTCGAGGAGGTGCTCGCCTCGGCGCGCCGCGCGAGGGAGAACGGCGCCTCGCGATTCTGCATGGGCGCGGCCTGGCGCGACGCGAAGCAGGGCAAGCAGTTCGACCAGGTGCTCTCGATGGTGCGCGGCGTCCGCGAGCTAGGCATGGAGGCGTGCGCGACGCTCGGCATGCTCGACGACGCCCAGGCCCGCGCGCTCGCGGAGGCCGGGCTCACGGCCTACAACCACAACCTCGACACGAGCCGCGAATACTACGGTTCGATCATCACGACGCGCTCCTACGACGAGCGGCTCGCGACCCTCGAGCGCGTGACGTCCGCGGGGATCGGTGTGTGCTGCGGCGGCATCATCGGGATGGGCGAGAGCATCACGGACCGCTGCCGCATGCTCGTCACGCTCGCGCGGATGACCCCGCACCCTTCGAGCGTCCCGGTGAACGCGCTCGTCCCGGTCGAGGGCACGCCGCTCGCCTCGCAGCCCCGCATCGACCCGATCGAGCTCGTCCGCATGATCGCGACCGCGCGCATCGTCATGCCGCGCGCGATGGTGCGCCTCAGCGCTGGGCGCGAGGCGCTGTCGCGCGAGTCGCAGCTGTTGTGCTTCCTCGCGGGGGCGAACAGCATCTTCTACGGCGACAAGCTGCTCACGACGGGCAACCCCGACGTCGAGGCCGACCAGCGCCTCCTCCGCGACGCGGGGCTCACGCCGCTCGAGCCGAGCGAGACCTCGCTTCGCGAGGACGGGCACACCCACGCGCACGCCCATGCGCACGCGGGCGCCCCCGGGCCCGTCGTGCACCCGGCGCACTGAGCGTCGCGTGAGCCCGCTGCGGGTCGTTTACCTCGTCCTCGCGCTCATCGGGGCCGTGTGGCCGTGGTGGTACAACGCGGCCTTCGCCGTCGCCCACGGCGGCGCGTTCGACCCGGGGGTGTTCGTCTCGGAGGCCTTCTCGACGCCGGCCGGGGGCTCGCTCTCGGCGGACATCCTCGTGGCGGCGGGCGCGGGCAGCGTGTGGATGATCGCCGAGGGGCGCCGCCTCGGGATGCGCTGGGTCTGGGCGTATGTCGCGCTCGGGATGTTCGTCGCGTTCGCGAGCGCGTTCCCGTTGTTCTTGTTCGTGCGCGAGGGCGTCTTGGGCCGCGCGGCCGCGCCGGGCGGCGGGACCGCGGCGGGGCCGGGGGCAGGCGTCGACTCGGCGTGAGGCGTCGCCCGCAGCCGCGACGGATCAGGCGGCGTGACGGGTCGACGCGCGCGAGCGCAGCGGGCGCGGGGCCAGCTCACGCCGTACGGGCGGCGGCGCCCGCGAAGCGTCGGCCGCGCGGTGAGTGCCGTTCGCTGAGGCTCCGGTAGAGCCACGCGATCCCGCGCGCGGCCAGGAACATCAGGGGGGGAGCCACCACGGCGATGATCCTGTCGTGATCCCGTGCGACCTCCATCGCCACGAACATGAGCGCCGCCAGCGCAGAGCCCGTGACGAACTGGACCACGCTGTCGAGCGCGCCGAGCGCGGGCGACGCGTCGTGCCACGGCGCGAGGGGGCGTGGCGGGCTCGTCCCGACGAAGATGCTCGAGCATGTGTATTGTGGCGTCGCGCGGATCTCGGCGACGTCCTCTTCAGCCCAGCGCGTCACCGCGCGCGGGGCGAGCGCGGCTGCGGCGAACGTCGCGCGGACGCGTTCGGAGAGCCACTCGGGGGTGGGCCCCTCCAGCCAGCGCACGGCGTCGAGGGATTCGTTCACGTCGTAGCGAGCGCGGAGCACGTCGAGGGTGCCGACGAGCACGCGTCGCGTCGCGGGGAGGCCCCGATAGCCGCTCTCCGTGGCCTCGTCGTCGTCGATCTCGAGCAGGAGGACGCGGTGGTGGACGGCCTGGACGCGCGCGTAGGAGACGACCTCCGGGTCGAGCGCGACGTCGGCGCGCTCGCAAAGGGACACGGCGTCGTGCGTCTCGAGCGGCGCGCAGGGAAATGAATCGTCGTTCATCGTCGCGCTCCCTCAGGGCGTCTCGCCGTGCGAGGCGTGGCGGTGGGCGAGGGCGGCACCGTGGATGGCTGTCTCGACGGCCCCGCCGGTCAGGCTGGCCTGGACGTGCGCGGCGTGATGGGCGGCCTCGCGCAGCGCCGTTGTGGGGAAGTACGCGTTGCGGAGGGCGGCCGCCGCGCGGTGTTGTTGGAGAACTCCCGCGCCGAGGCCGACGATGCCGGCGCCCACCGTGATCGCCGTCTCGATGCGCGCGTGCGCGCGCGCGTCGTCGGCCGCTTCGCGCGTCGTTTCGCCTGCCAGGGCCGCGAGGCCGACGTCATCGGCGTGGTCGGCCGCGCCGAACGAGCTCGCCGTGCCGCGTGTGGCGATGGCGACCGCGTCGGCGGCCACGCCCACGCCCGACACGGCGAGTGCGACCGTCGCCACCACACCGGCGACGAATGCGGACACGTCGTTCACCCGCTGGTTGGCTCGGGCTTCAGCGATGTCCGCCTCGATGAAGCGGCCGAGTGCGCTCCGCGCCGGGTCGACGGGGACGCCGAGTTGCGCGCGGGTCTGGCGCACCGAGTCCTCGAGCAGCGTGTAGAGCTGGCCGGTCGCGTCGAGGACGTTGTGCGCGGCGTCGTACCGCTGGGCGAAGGCGCGGAGTGTCTCGGCGCCGTCGCGCGTCGCGTCCGCGACGAGCGTGCGCAGCGCGTGACGCGCCTCCGGAGACGCGTCCTCTGCGACGAGCGCGTGGACGCGAGCGGGCGAGACCCCGAGCGCGGCGAGCTGGGCGATCACGGGACCGCGGCCCGGGCCGCGCAGCGCGGCGAGCGTCGTGTCGAGGCCTGCGCCGGTGCTGCGGTCTTCGAGGCGCTGCGCGGTGCGCGTGATTGCGTCGTGGGCGCGCTCGGAGACGCGGACGCGGAACTGCATGCGCGCGCCGCCAGAGATGGCGTCGAGCACCGCATCCGCCGCGTGCGCACCGACGCGCGCAGTGACCGTCTCGCGGAGCGCCGCGGGGGAGAGAGACGCGAGCGCGCGGAGCGTGCGCGTCGTCTGCGGTCCGTCGGTGAACAGGGTCTGCTGGATCGTCGCGTGGAGCTCGCTGCCGCGGTGTGACGCGAGGCTCGGGGAGAGGCCCGCGGCGATGGTCGCCGCGGCGGGCGCGGCGTGGCGGGGGGCGTGCGCGGTCTGTCGCGCCGCGGGGGCGCCGTGGTCTTGGTGGACGCGGCCGGCGCGCTCGAGATCGGAGACCTGCGTGTCGAGTTGGGAGAGCAGTGGGGCGAGCTGCGCTTGCAGATCGGGAGGGAGATGTCGCATCGCGGCGTTCCCCTCCGCGTAGGCGGCGCGCCCGGTGGTCGCGTCGAGCCGGTGTTGGCGCACGCCGTCGAGCGCGCTGCGGGCGAGCTGCACGGCGGCCTCGCCGCGGACGCGGGCGGGGTCGCCGCCGAGCATGAGAGGGGCGTTGCGACAGGTGTTGCGATACGACGAGACGGGATCCGACATGGGCACGCTCCGTGAAAAGCGCGCGCCTTATCGCGGGCGATCGCGGGCGGTTGCGCGCGGCGGGCCCGATTCGCCGCGCGCTCGTCGACGGGGCGCCCGATGCGTCAGCGCGGGCCGAACACGGTCTCGAGCCGAGACTCGCGTCGCACCTGCACGCGCCCGATCGCCGCGCGCTCGCGCAGCAACGTGAACGGGATCGCGCGCCGCGTGCCGAAGGCGGTGATCTGCACGGTGCCGCTCGACGGGGTCGCGTCGCCCGGGCGCGTGCGGCTGACCTCGACGACGTAGTCGCCGACCGTCGCGCTCCGCAGGCCGAGGCGCTCGTGGCTCAGGCTCGTCGCGTCGCTCCCATGCACGCTCTTGCGGCCGCCCATCCACGAGAGGCGCGTGCCCTGCGGCGTGATGAGCGCGATGTCGAGGTCGGCGCCGCCCGACCAAGTCGCGTCGAGGATGACGTCGCCGCCCCCGCGCTCGACGAGTCCCCCGTTGAGCGCGACCGTCTCTGCGCGCGCGCGGAGCGAGGGGTCGTCGGCCGCGTCAAGGAGACGCTGCGCGGCGTCGGCGCGGCCGAGGTTGCGCTCGCAGCGGACGGCGGTGCCGAGCGTCTCGGCGCTTGCACCGCCGAGCTCGGCGAGCGCGACGCGGTGGGCGCATGCGCGTTCGGACATGCCCGCGCGCTCGAAGGCCCACGCCAGGCGCTCCTGGAGCGTGGCGTCGTCGGGGCGCAGGTCCACGACGCCGCTGAGGAGACGCAGTGCGTCGTCACGGCGACCCTGACGGCCGACGACGTCCGCGAGGTAGGTGAGCGCTTCGGCGTCGAGCGCGTCACGGCCGAGCCATTTTTCCGCGATTTCGGCTGCGCGCGGGAGAGCGCCCGCCCGGGCGAGCGCGCGCACGAGCTCTCGGTGGCGATCACGGCTGTCGGGCGCGAGGCGGAGCGCCGTCTCGGCCGCAGCGACCGCGGCGCGCTCGCGGGCCTGCGCGTCGCCGCCGGGCGTGACCTCACCCACCTTGAACCAGACGCGGCGCATCCACTGCCCGCGGTTGGGCGGGGGCGGCGGCACGCGGCGCATGACGCGCGTGTCGGGGAGGGGCGCGACCATGGCGGGAGACGATGGCGCGGGGGCCGCCATCACGCGCTCGGCCTCCTCGTCCATGGCGCTGCTCGCGGCTCTCCCCCCCGCCGCGCGCGGTCTCGCGGCGGGTGGCGCTTGGCCTCCGCTCGGCGCGCTGTCCGCGAGCGCGTCCATCGACGCCTCCGCGCGCGGGCCCATCGCGCGCTGTGCGCCCGCGCCGCTCGCGGCCCCGAGCACGCCGAGCCCGCCGCTGCCGCCGCCCGCGTCGCCCAACGCGCCGAGCAGCGATGCGCCAGCCTGCTCTTCGGTGCCGGTCGACACGGTGCCGTCGACGTCTTCTTCGCCGCTCCACTGCGCGACCTGCTGCTCGCGATCGACACCGAAGGCGCGCAGCATCGCGTCGCTCTCGAGCACGAGCAGCGAGGTCTCGCGCGACATCACGCCGAAGCCCTTCGAGAGCGCGATGATGCGATCGCGGTCGCCCGCGACGCCCGAGAGTTCGAGCTTCTCGATCTCGCCCGTGGCCCAGAGGCGCGGGACGAAGAGGTTGCCGGCCGCGGTCGAGGCGCGGAGCGTGACCGGATAGCGATCGAGGTAGGCCTCGCCGCCGACCTTCCCGCGCAGCACGACCTCGCCCGTCACCTCCGGGCGCGTCAGTCGCGCGGTTACGACGATCTCCTGCCCGGCGCGGATCGTCGGCAGGCGTGCCGGCGCGACGTCGACGACGCCCTCGGGCAGCTCGATCACCGCGTCCTCGAGCGAGGCGCCGTACGTCGTCTCGAGCACCGAGAGGGCGGCCGCCGTAGCGCGCTCGCCGGGCACGTACGGCACGTAGTGTCCGCCGCCCGCGCGCGCGATCGCCGCGAGGATCTGCGTGTCCGCGTCGCCGCCGATCCCCACGGTGCCGATCCGCACTGCGGGATCCCGCGCGAGCGCAGCGGCCTCGGCGGCGATGGACGCGACGCGGCGCGTGCCCACCGACGCGAGCCCGTCGCCGACGTAGAGGACGCGCAGCGTGCGGTCGGCGACGCGGTGGCCGTCGAGCGCGTGCGCACCGGCGCGCAGCCCGCCGACGACGTCGGACGCACCCGCGGGGCGGATCGCGGCGAGCCAGGCGCTGAGCGCGGTCGCGCTCTGCGCGGAGGGCACGCGCGGCTCCGCGCTCTCGGCGCGGCACGTCGAATCGCACGCGAGGACGACGAAGCGGTCGCGGCGGTCCATCTCCGAGACCATCGCCGTGACGAGCCGCTGCGCGCGCGTGAAGCGCTCACCCACCATCGACTGCGAGGCGTCGACGACGACGACGAAGTCGCTCGCCGTGCTCGCCGCGAAGGCGGGCAGCTCGGGGCGCAGCGTGAAGGCGACGTAGGGGCGGGTGTCCGCCGCGAGCGCGTTCTGCGCCGTCGCGCGGGTGCACGCCGCGCGCTGTGCGTCGGAGCGCATCGCGCCGGTGCACGCGTCGGTGTCGCCCGAGGGCACCGCGACGCTCCCTTCGTACGTGAAGGCGCGGAGCTCCGCGGCGCCCTCCGGTGTCGCGTAGTCGAGCACGAGATCGCCTGTCGGGAGAAAGCCTTGCGCGCCGTAGGTGACGCGAATGGCACCATCTTCCGTGATGGTTTGTGTTTCGTAGCCGCGGGGCACGACGCGCGAGGCGCCGGTGATGCGCGCGTCGACCTCGAAGCGCCCGACGCGCAGCGAGGGGTCGCTGCCGAAGGGGAGCGGATAGACGTAGCGACGACCCTCGCCGTGCGGCGCGATCGTCTGCGTGTAGCCGATCACGATGCGGCGCTCGCCGCGCGCGGGGATCGGAAAGATGCGCAGCTCGAAGCGGCCGCCCTGCTGCCACTCGAGCAGCGCGGGATCGCGCCACGGGCCGGGGACCCAGATGTACTCCTCCTGCGCGAGTCGCTGCGTGGGCCGCGTCGCGTTGCGGATGACGCCGCGCCAGATCTTCGAGGCGCGGTCCTTCTCGACGAACGCGCCCTCCTCGAGGCGTCCGTCGACGTCGAGCGCGAGACGCGAGATGTGCGCGTCCGGCGGGAGCGGGAAGCGGTAGATGCCCTCGAGCTCGTCGCCCCCGTCGTTGCGGAAGACCTCTTCGATCTCGGTCCGCGCGACGTTCCCGACGATCCGCACCGTGACCTTGTGGCTCGCGAGCGCGAGCGGGCGATCCTCACCGCGATCGCCGGGACGCTTCGCGCGGAGCTCGCCGAGGCCGGCGATGGGCGCGTCGCCCGTCGCGCCGCCGAGCTGCGGCGGCTCGAGCTCGGACCAGCTGATCGCGCCCGCGAGGTCGAGCGTGGATGCGACGCTCGGTGCGCCGGACTTCGTGAAGAGGCCCTCCTGGCCGGCCTTCACGTCGGCCGCCTGCCCGCCCGCGCTGCGGACGCGCACCGCGCCGCGCGTCACGCGGACGCTCGAGGTCGTGTCGTCCGACGCGAGGAGGAACTTCGTGCCGAGCACTTCCACCTCGCCCGTCTGTGTGCGGAAGAGCGCGTGCGGCGCGGCGTCGCCGAGGTGCGCGACGTCCGCGAGCAGCTCGCCGCGCGGCAGCGTGAAGGTGCGCGGGGCCGTCGCGTCGAGCGTCAGCTCCGAACGGTGGTTGAGGACGAGGATCGTGCCGTCGACCAGCTCGAGGCGCGCGCGCGTGCTCGCGTCGGTGCGCAGCGTCGCACCGGGCACGAGGGCGGCGCCGGGGCCGACTTCCACGAACCCGGTCGCGCCGGGGGCGCGCAGCGAGACGCCCGTCGCGCGGTCACTCGCGGCGCGCGCGATGCGGGCGAGGCGGCCACCGCCCGTGGCGGCGACGCCCGTACCGCCGGCGCTGCCGCCTGCGCTCGGGGGCCTCGGGACATCGCGCCGCGCGACGACGGCGAGCACGAGCGCTGCCGCGGCCGCGAGCCCGACGAGCCACACGAGCGGGCCGCGCGACGCGGTGCGGGTCGGGCCAGCGCCCGCCGT
This sequence comes from Polyangiales bacterium, assembly GCA_964202905.1. Lineage (GTDB taxonomy): Bacteria > Myxococcota_A > Polyangia > Polyangiales > JADJQN01 > CAIUAC01. The sequence continues at coordinate 505,616 of CAXNJO010000003.1, read as the reverse complement.
CTTCGCAGGGGACGACGCGCCGTCCTCGGCCTCGCGCGTGGCGTCGGGCGTGGCTGTGGCAGGGGGCGTGGCGGGCGTGGCTGCGGGAGGCGGCGTGAACGCCGCCTGCGGTGCGGGCGCGCCGACGCCGGGCCCGCGCGCGGCGAGCGCGGTGAGCACGCGCGCCTCCAGATCCGCGGGCGGCGCGTAGTCGTGCCCCGCGTCGGCGACGTGCTCCGCGAGGCGCCTGGCCTCGTGCCGCGCGTCGCGGCACGCGTCGCAGTCGGCGAGGTGCTCGGCGTGTCGGCGCAGGGCGTCCGCGTCTCCATCGACGAGGGCCGCGAGGTCGTCGCGGACGGCTTCACATTGCGGGTTCGTCGTCATCGTGATCCCTCGTCGGCAAGGAGCGACCGCAGACTCTCGAGCGCCCGGCTCGCGCGCTTGCGCGCCGCGGCCTCGTCGATGCCGCACACCGCGGCGATCTCCCGGAAACTCAGCCCCGCTTCGTAGCGGAGCAGCACCGCGTCGCGCTCCGTCGGCCGGAGCGCCTCGAGCGCCTCACGCACCCGCGCAGCGCGCCGCCGCGTCGCGACGAGCTCGTCGGGCAGGTGCGTCTCGGCGCCCGCGTCGTGGACGAGCCGCAGCCGCCGCTCCTGCCGGCCGCGCAGCTCGAGGCGCCGCGCGCACATCCGCCGCGCGATGCCGAAGAGCCAAGCGCGCACGCTCGCCTCGCCGCGCCACCCGGCCATCGCGTCGTGCGCGGCGATGAGCGACTCCTGCACGGTCTCGTCGGCCTCGGCCTGCGAGCCGAGCATCGCGAGGCAGAGGCGGCCGAGCGCGGGGCCGTGCTCGCGCGCGCAGAGCGAGACGGCCTCGCGGTAGGCGCCGGCGCGCACGAGCGCACCGATCGGGTCGGGCGGCGCGAGGGGGGTGGGGGTCGCTTCGAGGGCCATCATCATCTCCCATGTGGCCGGGTCGGCCGGGTTCGTGACCGGAAAAATCGAGGGAAAGCGGGGCGAGCGCCTCGGCCTCGCGGAGAACGTGGCGGGGCGTCGTCGCACGGCGGAGCGGCGCAGGGGCGAGGGCGTGGAGCCTCCGACGTACGAGCGCGCGTTCCGGTTGACGCCTCGTGCGCGGAGGGCCACTGAACCGCCATTCATTCTCTGGAGCCCCCGACATGAGCGAGCACACCGCCAGCGTCTCCTGGTCCCGAACGACGCCGGATTTCGCCTACCCCACGTATGTGCGCGCGCACGCGCTCACCCTCGGGCCGGCGCGCACGCCGCTCGCGGCCTCGGCCGCACCCCAGTATCACGGCGACGCGGCGCTCCCCAACCCCGAGGACTTGCTCGTCGCGGCCCTCGCGAGCTGCCACATGCTCACCTTCCTGGCGGTCGCGGCCCGCAAGGGCTTCGTCGTCGACGCCTACGACGACGAGGCCATCGGCCATCTCGAGAAGGGAGGCGACGGGCGCCACGCCGTCACGCGCGTTGTGCTGCGGCCACGCGTGACGTTCGGGGGCGACCGTCGCCCCGACGTCGCCGAGGCGCAGGTGCTCCACGAGTCCGCGCACCGCGGCTGCTTCATCGCGTCGAGCGTGAAGACCGAGGTCCACGTCGAGCCGCGCTGATCGCCGCGGTCCGGTCTCCGCGACGGGGCGCACGCTGCCGTCCCCCGGTGGACGCGCGCGCGCCGAGCCGCTACCGTCGGCCCTCTTTTTCAAGAGCAAATCACCGCCATGACGCTTCTCGTTTCCGCGCCCGCCACGCCCCGCTCCCGTCTCCTCCCGATTTTGCTCGTCGCCGGCGCGTTCGCGCTGGTCGGCTGCGGCGACGACGACGATGCGCCCGCGGTCGATCTCGGCGTGACGGGGGATCTCGGCGGCGGGGACCTCGGCGCGCCCGATCTCGGCGGCGATGCGGACGGCGGCGTCGAGGCCGATCTCGGCCCGGCGCCCGAGGATCTCGGCGCGGCCTCCGACGCCGGGCCTGCGGTCGATGCGGCCTTCCCGGCGGGCAGCCTCACGATCACCGGCGTCCTCCGTGAGCAGCCGGTGAGCGGCATGGGCGAGCTCGTCGCGGGCGCGACGATCTGCGTGATCGAGCCCGCGGGCGGCCCATGCGTCCCGAGCGCCGCGGACGGCTCGTTCACCGCGACGGGCATCCCGGAGAACACGCGCATGCTCGTCGAGATCACGGCCCCGATGTACACGCCGGCGCTCGCGACGGTCACGAGCGGCACGACGAACGTCTCGTTCAACTACCTGCTCGCCAAGCGCTCCACGGTGTCGCTGCTCGGCTTCGCGATCGGCCAGACGATCGACGCGACGAAGGGCCAGATCTTCGTGCAGACGGGCGCGACCGCGGGCGTCGTCGTCACGCTCACGCCGACGAGCGGCTCCGGGCCGTTCTACGCGAGCGCCACGGGCGTGCCCTCGATGGGGCTCTCGTCGACGACGACCTCGGGGGCCGCGGTGTTCGCGAACGTCGCGCCCGGCGATTACGTCGTGGGCTTCGCGCACCCGACGCTCACCTGCGCGGCGACCGGTTTTGCCTGGGCGGGGAGCGCCGCGGAGACGACGGACGTGCGCATCGCCGCCGACCACATCAGCTCGACCGTCGTCGACTGCCTCTGATCCGTGGCGTCGCCGTGGGCGCCGTCGGGCACGGCCGCAGGCGCGCGCGGCGCGATCACTCGGTTTCGTCGCTGACCTCGGCGGCTTCCGCGCATGTGCAGGCGGGGCCGCAGCGCCGGGCGAAGGTGCTGAGGTTGCCGTCACCGTCGAGGTCGCCTTGCGCGACCAGCCGGATCGCCTGCGGATCGCGCGCATCGCGCTCGATCGCGTAGCGGAAGTAGACGGGCTCGGGCGGCGAGAACCCGAGCTCGGCGAAGGTCGGATCGCCGGCGAAGTCACCGAGAACGCGGAGCGCGCCGGGGCTCGGCGGGACGGGGCCGGCGGGGGCGAGGTAGGCGCCGTGCTCCTCGCAGTACGCGCGCTCGGCCGACGCGAGCGCGGCGAGGTTCGCGTGGGCCTCGGCGGTCTTGCTCCGCCGCCCGTACCCGACGAAGGCCGGGATCGCGACCGCCGCGGTGATCCCAAGGCACGGGATCACCAGGATCCCACACACCGCGAGGGCGCCGACGACGATCCAGAGCTTGCGGTTCGTCCGGGTGGGGGGCTGCTGCGTCGGCGCGGGTTGCGGCGCGTCGGGGGTCGAGGGGGGATGCATGCGCGCGACCGTACCGCGAATGCCTGCGCGAGATTCAGGCGCCGAGCCGCTCGCGCAGGTCCGTCGGCACGCTGCAGATCGTGCCGGCCGGCATCGTCACGCACGCGAGGGTGACGCTCGCCTCGTGGAGCACGGCGTCGTCGGCTGCACGGCGCAGCACGCTCGCGAACACGAGCTTCGCGCGGGAGCCCTCGGTGAGCCAGGTCTCGAGCGCGAGCAGATCGTCGAAGCGCGCGGGCGCGCGGTAGCGGAGGCGGGCCTCGACGACGGGCAACGCGAGGCCGCGCGTGCGCTCGAACGTGAGGTAATCGACGCCCACCGCGCGCATCAGCTCGACGCGGCCCTGCTCGAGATAGCGGAAGTACTGCGAGTGGTGCACCACGCCGGCGGCGTCGGTGTCGACGTAGGCGACGCGGACCGCGTGCGTGTACGCCGGGCGACCGTCGCGCGTGCCGAGCACCGCGGGCTCAGCCCGCCGCGGCCGCGAGGTGCGTCTGCACGAGCTCGTACACGCGGGTGAGCGAGGTCATGTTCTTCAGCTCGCTCTCCGGGACGGAGATCTTGTACGTACGCTCGATCTCCGCGACGATCTCGATGCCCATCATCGAGTCGATGCCGAGCTCGCGGAAGTCGGTGTCGTCGGGGATCTCGTCGACCTCGCTCACGTCGGCGACGATGCGGCGGAGGCTCTCTTTCAATTCGGCGCTCATGCTCGTGCTCCGATCGGGGGGATCACTGCGCGGCGGACGCGCGGCGCTCGTCGCGCTCGCGGCGCGCGACCTCGACGAGCTCCTGGCGGGTCACGCCGAGGTACTTGAGGACGGGGAAATAGACCTTTTGAAGGAAGATGTCGCGGTCGACGTGGCCGTGCTCGCGCATCAGCTCGATGCGGGCGTCGTAGTCCGGGACGATGCCGATGCCGGGCATCTCGAAGTTCTTCGCGACGTGCGCGATGTCGCGGAGCGTGCCCTCGCGGTCCTCCTCGAGATAGACCTTCACGATGTCCTCGTAGAAGCGCGCGTGGGCGATCTCGTCACGCGCGTTGAAGCGGTACACAGCCGCGAGCGCGTCGTCGTTGTACTGCTTGGCGAGCGCCTCGTGGCGCAGGTAGATGACGAAGGTCGCCATCTCCTGGAAGCTGCCGTAGATGGTCATCTGGCGCGCGGTGTCGAAGGGGCGGCGCCACTCTTCGGTCATCAGCTTCGCCTGGAAGTCGAACATCTGCTCTTGCGTGCGCTTGCCCGAGCGGAGGAGGTACTCCATCAGCGCGACCGAGTGCTTGAGCTCCTCGTAGCCCCAGTTCGCCGCGAACGAGCGCTGCGCCCACGACGACGCCCGCACGACCTCGAGGCCCTTGCGGATGTAGTCGGGCAGGAAGCTCTCGACGCCGAGGAAGGTCTCCGCGCAGGTGGCGACGAAGGCGGGCGTCTCGGGGTTGATGCGATCCCAGGGGACGTCGCGGTACGGGTTCCAGCGGCGCTCCTGCTCCGCCTTGTCGAAGAAGGTCGTGAAGTTCTTGTAGAGCTTCTCGTGGAACTGGTCGGACGCCATGGGACCCCCTCGCTGCAGTGCTCAGGCCGATGCGCGCGTGCGCTTCTCGACGAGGTCGAGGAGCTGACGGACGGTCTGGATGCCGACGAGCTGCTCGTCGGGGACCGCGATCTTCAGCTCGCGCTCCATCGAGCCGACGAGCTCGAGCATGCCGAGGGAGTCGATGCCGAGGTCCGCGATCACGTGCTCTTCGGTGACGTGGCCGAAGTCCTTCTCGGCGATCTCGGTCGCCATGCGCTGGAACGTCTTGAGTAGCTCGGGGCGGTCCATCTTCTCGTCTCCCTGATTTTCGCGGACATCTCCGCGCGTCCGGGTGGTCGCGCAGCGCGGCCGAGCATAACCGCCCGCCGCTTGAAAGCACGCCCGGACCGCGGCGCGCGGCCCGCCCGATCAGTCGGCCTCGCCGCCCTCGGCCACACGCCCGCTGCCGTGCTCGGCGAGCAGGCCGTCCTCGTAGAGGCGCTTCGTCTTCAGGCGCTGCGCCTTGCCGCTCGAGGTCTTCGGCAGCGTACCGACACCGACGATCGCGACGTGCGAGGTCGCGAGGCCGGCGGCTTCGTAGACGCGCTCGGGGATGGCTTTTTTCAGGCGCTCCAGGTCGCCCGAGTTGGCCTCCGCCGCGACGACGAGCTGCTCGACGCCGTCGCGCAGCACGCTGAAGGCGACGACGTTCCCGCGGCGCACGCCCTCGATGTCCTGCACGGCCCACTCGATGTCCTGTGGGTAGTAGTTCGCGCCGTGGATGATGATGAGGTCCTTGAGGCGACCGCAGATGTAGAGCGCGCCGTCGGCGACGTAGCCGAGGTCGCCCGTCTGGAGCCAGCCGTCCTTCCAGCCGAGCGCGGTGGCCTCGGGGTTCTGGAAATAGGCGCCCGTGACCGACGGTCCGATGTTGACGATCTGGCCCACGCGGCGCTCGCCGAGGGGCTCGCCCGTCTCGGTGTCGACGATGCGCAGACCGTGCTCGGGGAAGGGCACGCCGCACGCGACGAGCTCGAGCGCGCCGGGCGTGCCGGGCGGGACGGGGCGCGCCTCGCCGCGCTTCATCGCCTCGGGATCGACGGTGTCGGTGAGGAGCGGCGTGCCGCGCGGATGGAAGGTGATCGCGAGCGTCGCCTCGGCCATGCCGTAGCTCGGCAGCAGGGCGCGCGCGTCGAAGCCCGCGGGCGCGAGGCGCTCGGCGAAGTCCCGCATGGTCTGCGCGTGGATCGGCTCGGCGCCGCAGCCCGCGATGCGCAGGCACGAGAGGTCGAGGTCCTTGAGGTCGCGGTCCTTGAGCCGCTTGACCGCGAGCGCGTACGCGAAGTTCGGGGCGTAGGTGATGGTGCCGCGGTGCTTGTGGATGGTCTCGAGCCAGATGCGCGGACCGCGGGCGAAGGTCGAGGTCGGCAGCAACACGACGGGGATGTCGCAGACGAGCGTGCCGAGCACGAAGCCGATGAGCCCCATGTCGTGGAAGAGCGGCAGCCACGAGACGCCGAGGTCGTCGTCGTTGCGGTCGAGTCCCGCGGGCCCGAGGAAGGCCGTGGCGTTCGCGACGAGGTTCGCGTGCGTGACGACCACGCCCTTGGGCTGGCTGGTCGAGCCCGAGGTGAACTGGAGGAAGCAGAGGTCTTCCGGTGTGATCGCGGGCGGCGTGAAGGCCGGCGCCTCACCCGCGAAGACCTGCTCGGTGAGCACGACGCGCTCGAGCCCGCAGTCCTTCGCGAGCGCCGGCTCCACGTAGGGCCGCGTCGCCTCCATCGTGAGCAGGACGCGGGCGCCCGAGGCGCGCGCGATGTGCGCGACCGTGTCGGCGTAGCCCTCGATGCCCTTGAAGGTCGCGCGCGGATAGATGGGGACGGGCACGACGCCCGCGACGCAGGCGCCGAGGAACGAGAGCACGAACTCGTCGCCCTCGGCGACGACGATCGCGAGTCGGTCGCCCTTCGCGAGGCCGAGCGACGCGAGGTGCGCGGCGCGGCGGTGCGCCTCGGCCTCGAGCGCCTCGTACGCGTAGAAGCGCTCCTCGCCCTTCGTCGTGACGAAGCGGAAGCCGCGACCCGGCCCGCGGCGGAGCCTCGACATCGCGGAGACGAGCGTGAGCGGCGCGTCGGAGGGGGCCATGCGGCGCGCTTTGTACGGGGCGCGTCGGGGGTGTCAAGGTGCCGCGGCGCGGAACATCACGGCCCGTTCCGCGCGGCGTCAGCGCACGAACAGGTAGGCGAACGACGCGCTGCGGCGCGATTCGTCGCCCCACGTCCACCCGACGTCGGGGTTCACGTTGCCGACGGTGAGCGGGTCGGCGCCGCCCGCGCCGCCGAGGCCGACCCGCGAGTCGGGCGTGTAGCAGTTGCGCTCGTTGTTCGCGACGATGCCGATCCGCACACGGGCGAAGCCGGCGGCGGGAACGACGTTGATGCCCTCGTCGTTGCAGTCGTCCTGCAGCGCGCTGCCGGGCACGAGGCTGAGCCATGTGTCGCGCGAGAGGCCCGTGTCGCGCGTGGGGCCCGCGAAGAGCGCGCGCGCACTGGCGCCGTCGACGATCGGCTCGACGGCGCGTCGCTCCGCGCCCGTCACGAGCACGAGACGCAGCGCGGTGAAGGCGACCGTCCGGTAGCTGCGGAGCTTCGCTTCGATGCCGTCGATCGCGGCGTCACCGAACTCGGTGTCGTCCGTCCACGCGGCCGCGTCGTACGAGAACGTCGCGAGGGCGCCATCGGCCTTCAGCACGAGCGTCCAGCCGCCGCCGTTGGTGCTCATGTCGCACCAGGCGTCTGCGGGGAGTAGTTCGCCGGGACCATCTCCGTCGAGGGTGTAGGCGCCGTCCGGCAGCCGCGGGACGGCCGCGAGCAGCGCGGCGCAGCTCGTCGCGAAGCCGCATGCGCCCGCGACGCAGACGCGCCCGGGGCAGAGCTCGGGGTCGCAGAGCGGTGTTCCGAGGTCGGGTGTTCCGAGGTCGGTCGCGTCGCCGGCGTCTGCGTTGCCGAGGTCGGTGGCGTCGCCGGCGTCTGCGTTGCCGAGGTCGGTCGCGTCGCCGGCGTCTTCGGTGCCGAGGTCGGTGGCGTCGCCGGCGTCGCGCTGGCCTGCGTCGGGCGCCGCCGCGCCGAACAGCCCTCCGCGGGCGACGGCACAGCCGCCCGCGAGCAGAACGCAGACGGAGAGCAGCGCGAAGGAGCGGCCGGTGCGTCGCGTCACGGCGTCGAGGGTAGCGCGTCGCGGGGGTGCGCGTCGCGGGGGCCGTGCGTCGGGCGTGGTCCGCGGGCGGTGCGGCGCGCGCGCGGACGGGGTGTGCGCCGCGCCCGATGACGCTGGGCGTCGCCTTGCGCTGCTGCGCGCGCGCGGGGTACAACGCGCGGCTCATTCATGAGCCGCCGTGTCTTCGTGACGGGGCTCGGGGCCGTGAGTTCCATCGGCCTCGGGCGTCGGGCCTTCTGGGAGTCGCTCGCCGCAGGTCGGAGCGGCGCGTCCCCCGTGGAGGGCTTCGACACCGGCACCATCGGCCGCTCGATCGCCTGCGAGGTCAAGGGTTTCCGCGCGCGGGACTGGATGACCGCGGCCGAGGCGCGGCGCATGGGGCGTTGCTCGCAGTTCGCGGTCGCCGCCGCGCGCATGGCCGTCGAGGACGCCGGCATCCCCGCGCGGCTCCTCGCGACCGAGCGCACGGCCGTCATCATCGGCACCACGATGGGCGAGGCCGACGTCATCAGCGAGCTCGAGTCGGCGTGGATCCACCGCGGCGAAGAGGCCGTGAAGAGCCGCACGATCAACCGCTACGGCACCACGCTGCTGCCGATCCACGTCGCGCGCGCGTTTGGCGCGCACGGCATGACGCAGACGCTGCCGGCCGCGTGCGCCGCGGGCAACTACGCGATCGGCTTCGCGGCCGATCAGATCCGCGCGGGCCGCGCCGACGTCGCGATCACGGGCGCGAGCGAGATCATCGAGAAGCTGCAGTTCGCGGGGTTCGCGCGGCTCGGCGCGATCGCGCCCGAGCGCTGCCAGCCCTTCGACCTGAACCGCAAGGGGCTGCTCGTCGGCGAGGGCGCCGGCATGATGGTGATCGAGTCTGAGGACCACGCCCGCGCCCGCGGCGCGCGGATCCTCGCGGAGATCGGCGGCTACGGCCTCGCCTGCGACGCGCACCACATCACGCGGCCGCACCCGGAGGGCGAGGGCTCCGTGCAGGCGATGCGCCGCGCGATCGAGGCGAGCGGCCTGCGCGCCGAGGACGTCGACTTCGTCAACGCGCACGGCACCGGCACCGACGCCAACGACAAGGTCGAGGCGCTCGTGATGCACAAGGTCTTCGGCGACCGCGCGCGCAGCGTCCCGATCAGCTCGATGAAGAGCATGATCGGCCACTGCATGGGCGCGGCGAGCGCGCTCGAGGCGGTGTCGTGCGTGGAGTCGATCGCGACGGGGATCCTCCCGCCGACGCTCGGCTACGAGACGCCCGATCCCGACTGCGCGCTCGACCTCGTCGTCGGCGCGGCGCGCACGGCGAAGGTCGACGTCGTGCTCAACAACGCGCTCGCTTTCGGCGGCTACGACGCGGTGCTCCTGCTCGCGCGCGAGGGCGTGCTCCCCGACACCGTGGGGAGGCGCTGATGGAGCTCGCCATCACCGGCCTCGGCGTCGTCGCGCCCTTCGCCGTCGGAGCCGCGGCGCACCGCGAGGCGCTCGCGGATCCGAGCCTCGCGGCGGCGCGCGCGTTCGACGGGCCCGTCACGGCGCTGCCCGCCGCCGAGCTCCCGCAGGCGCGCATCGCGGAGGTGCGTGGCTTTGACGCGGCGCGTTATCTCGGCGACAAGGGGCTTCGCAACTTCGACCGGCTCACGAAGTTCCTGATCGTCGCGGCGAAGCAGGCGCTCGAGGACGCGGGGCTCAAGCGCGACGGCGCGTGGATCGCGCGTCGGCCCGAGGAGGTCGGGATCATCTCGGCGACCGCGTACGGTTCGCTCGACGCGATCACCGAGCTGAACCTCGTCGCCGAGCGCGAGGACCCCCGCTACATCAACCCCGCGCGCTTCCCGAACACCGTCGTCAACGCGGCCGCGGGCTACGTGTCGATCTGGGAGGACCTGCGGGCGCCCAACGTCACGATCGTCGATGGGAACTGCGGCGCGCTCGACGCGGTGCTGACGGCCGAGACGCACCTCGCGCACGAGCGCGCGGACGTCTTCCTCGTCGGCGGCGGCGAGGTCGTGAGCGAGCCGCTCTACCGCGCGCTCCGCAAGCTCGAGCTCGTCTCCGAAGGCGACGGGCCGTGGGCGCCGGGCGAGTCGCACGGCCACGGCATGCGGGTCGGCGAAGGCGCGGCGTACGTCGTCGTCGAGCGACCGGCGGACGCGCGCGCGCGCGGGGCCCGCATCCGCGGGAGGCTCCTCGGCTACGGCACGGCCTTCACCGCGCCCGAGAGCGAGGCGCTCATCGTGCACCCCTCCGTCGATGGTGTCGCGCGGGCGATCCGCGCGGCCGTGCGTGACGCGGGGCTCGGCGCCGGCGACATCGACGCGGTCGTGTGTGCCGCGAGCGGTCTCGAGCGCTTCGACGCCGCGGAGCTCGTCGGGATCGGGCGTGCGCTGCACCCGGACGTGCTCTGCGCCGCGCCCAAGGCCTACTGCGGCGAGACCTTCGGCGCGGCAGGCGCCTTCGGCCTCGCCACGGCGCTCGCGTGGCTCGACGGCGCGCCCGTCGAGCCCGTGCTCTGCGGCCGCCCGCGCGCGCGACTCGAGCACGTCGTCGTCACGACGGTTGGCTTCTACGGCAACGTCTCGGCCGTCGTGCTGGGACGCGCCTCCACTGCTGAGAGACACCCATGAGCTGGATCGACGACAAGGCCCACCAGGAACTCGCCCGCATCCGCGAGGCGCGCGAGAAGCAGGTCTACCCGTACTTCCGTCCCTTCGAGACGGGCGGGCTGCACACGACGATCGGCGGCAAACCCATCGTCAATTTCAGCTCCAACGATTACCTCGGGCTCACCAACCACCCGAAGGTGAAGGAGGCCGCGAAGGCCGCCATCGACCGCTTCTCGACGGGCCTCTCGTCGTCGCGCGTGCAGGCCACGACGACCGCCCACGTCGAGCTCGAAGAGCGGCTCGCGCAGTACTTCGGCTTCGAAGAGGCGCTGATCTTCACGACCGGCTACCAAGCGATGGTCGGCACCATCATGGCGCTCGCCGATCAGGACACGACCATCGTCCTCGACAACCTCTCGCACGCCTGCATCCTCGACGGGACCTTCCTCGCGGCAGGCACGCCCACGCGGCAGCCGGAGGTCCGCTTCTTCAACCACAACTCGGTGAAGTCGCTCGAGCGCATCCTCAAGACGAAGGAGCGCAAGAACGCGCTCGTCATGATCGAGGGCATCTACTCGCTCGACGGCGACATGGCGAAGCTCGCCGAGATCCTCGAGGTGTGCGACCGCTACGACGCGGTCGTCGTGTGCGACGACGCGCACGGCTCGGGGACGCTCGGCACGCACGGACGCGGGCTCGCCGAGCACCTCGGGCTCGAGGGGCGCGTGCCGGTCGTCGTCACGACCTTCTCGAAGACCTTCGGCGGCATCGGCGGCGTGCTGCTCGGCTCGCGCGAGGTCGTCGACCACGTGAAGCACTACGCGCGCTCGTTCCTCTTCTCGGCGTCGCTGCCCGTGCCGATCGTCGCGGCGGCGTCGACGATCCTGACGATGCTCGAAGAAGAGGGCCCGGCGCTCGTCGCGGAGTTGCACGAGAAGGCCGGCTACATGCGGCGTCGCCTCGGCGAGCTCGGCTTCCACCTCGGCATGAGCGACACGCACATCATGCCCGTGATGTGCCGCGACGAGCGCAAGGCGCTCTTCATGCACATCGCGCTCCTCGAGAGCGGCGTGATGATGGTGCCGATCACGTATCCCGGCGTGAAGAAGGGCGAAGAGCGCCTCCGCGTGAACGTCACGCGCGGCCACACGCGCGAGGACATGGACATGGCGCTCGAGCTGCTCGACTCGTACGGGCAGGCCTTCTTCGTGCAAAGTGGGGAAGAACTCGGCGACATGGTCAGCGACGGCTGACGCGCTCGCTGGGTCTTTCACGCTGACTCGGCGTCGTGCGTCCTCGCCGGGCCCCGAGCCCGGCTGCGGGCGCCTCCTTGATTCAGCGCGACATCCCGGCGCGAGTGCTGGGTCTTTCACGCTGACTCGGCGTCGTGCGTCCTCGCCGGGCCCCGAGCCCGGCTGCGGGCGCCTCCTTGATTCAGCGCGACATCCCGGCGCGAGTGCTGGGTCTTTCACGCTGACTCGGCGTCGTGCGTGGCGCTTCTCGGCGTCGCCGGGGCGGTTTCCGTGGCAGGGTCGCGGCGCTCCGCGCGCTGCGGAGCGCGGAGGCGTGATGACGATCGGTTACTGGTGCATCCTGGTTGCAGGACTTCTGCCCTACATCGCGACGGGCATCGCCAAGGCGGGCTCGCGCTTCGACAACAGCAACCCGCGTGATTGGCTCGCGCGCCAGGAGGGCTGGCGCCGCCGCGCGAACGCCGCGCAGGCGAACGGCTTCGAGGCGTTCCCGTTGTTCGCGGCCGCGGTGCTCGTCGCGCACCAGACGCACGCGCCGATGGGCCGCGTCGACGCGCTCGCGCTCGCGTTCGTCGGGCTGCGTGTGGGCTACCTCGTCGCGTACCTCGCGGACGCCGCGCTGCTCCGCACCGCGCTCTGGACGGGCGGGATCGGCTGCTGCGTCGCGCTGTTCCTGCAGGGCGGCTGAGCGCGCGGCTGAGCGCGCGGAGTGGGCGCGCGGAGGTGGCGCGCGCCGACGCCGGGCGGTGCGGGCCAGCGCGGCGTCAGCGCCCCGCGAGGCGATCGACGAGGGCGACGTAGGCCGCGCGGGCGGCTTCGGCGTCGAGCCCGCGGTGCGTCGCCCAGGCGTCGTACTTGGCGCGGCCCTTCAGGTCGAACATGCCGGGGCGCGTGCTGCCCGCGTCCCCCGCCGTGGCCTGCTTGTAGAGGCCGTAGAGCGCGAGCATGTCGCCGGTGCTCGGGGCCTGCGAGAGCGCGTTCACGCGGCGCACGGCCGCCTCGAGGTCAGCGGGGGTCGTCATCGGCGCGAGCATCGCATGGAACGCGCGCGCGGACGTGCAGCGGCGCGTGGCGGGCGTAGTTCGAACGCGACCGCCGCCCCGCGTCGGATGCACGCGGACGCCGTCATGGAGGCCTCGATGGACGCGAGCGCACGCGGACGCCGGTTGGGACTCGCCGCGGGACTGGGCTTCGTGCTCGCCCTCTCGGGGTGCTATGCGCGCGCTGGGTACGGCGGCGCCGTCGTCGTGTACGACGCGCCGCCGGCGCCCCGCGTCATGGCGCGGCCGGTCGCGCCGGGCCTCGGCCAAGTCTGGGTGGACGGCTACTGGGGCTGGAGCGGCTCGACTTGGGCGTGGTTCGACGGCCACTGGACGGCGCCGCGCCCGGGGCAGTTCTTCGTGCAGCCACGCTGGGTCCCGCAGGCGCGTGGCTGGCGCTGGGAGCCGGGTCGATGGCGTCCGCGGCCGCACGGCGAGCGTGGGCGTCCGACCGCCGCCGGCACGCGGGGGCGTGCAGGTCGGTGCCGCCGCGCCGCGGCACCGTGCGTGTGCGCTGACCGCGTGGCGTGTTCGCGCTGAGAGCGCCCGTCACGAGACGCGCTACGTGGTCCAGGTCCGCGCGGCTCAGGTCCGCGCGGGTCAGGCGGCCGACGGTGCGGTCGACGACGGTGCGGTCGACGACGCGCAGGTCGGAGAAGCGGGGTCGGTCGCGGCGCGGGGCGCGACGCGGCAGGTGCCGTCCGCGCAGCGGCCCGTGAGGCGCAGCCGGTTCTTCGCGAAGACGCGGTAGCCGAGGTCGAGCAGCGGCGCGACGACGGGAAGCCGCGTGAGCGCGACGAGCGGGCCGAAGCCGACGGCCGTGTAGAGCCGCCGGAAGACCTCGACGCCCTCGACCAGCGTGCCATCGGGCAAACGCCCGTGGATGTGGTCCATGAGCGCCTGCCACGAGCGCCCGGTGCCCGACGGGTCGAAGTCGGACGCGGCGATGTCCGTGAAGAGGATGCGGTGCTTCCGGTCGAGGCGCTCGAGCAGGCGGATCTCGCGCACGCAGAGCGGGCAATCCCCGTCGAAGAAGACCTCGAACTCGTGGTGGACGTGCGCCCCCGCCGGACCCAAAACGCGTGTGGCCATGGTGCTCTGCCCTCCGCGGGCGAACCTGGGGCCGCGATCGCCTTCCATCAACCTCCGGGGAGCTGCATGCCACCAAGAACGCTCCTGCTCACCGGTGCGACGGGCTTCGTCGGCCGCGCCGTTTGGCCTGCGCTCGTCGAGGCGGGCTGGACGGTCCGGTCGCTCACGCGCGACGCCGAGCGGGCGCGGCAGCGGATGCCGGGGCGCGACTGGGTGCAAGGTGACGTCGGCGACCGCGACGCGTGCGCGCGTGCGCTCGAGGGATGCGGCGCGGCGCTCTACCTGGTGCACGGGATGGGCGAGGGCCACGACTACCACCGGCGCGAGGTCGAGGCCGCCGAGACGTTCGCGGCGGCCGCGCGCGCGGCCGGCGTCGCGCGGATCGTCTACCTCGGCGGCGTCGCGCCCCAGGGCGAGGGCTCTGCGCATCTCCGCAGCCGGCGCGACGTGGGTGAGGTGCTGCGCGCCGGCGCGGTGCCCGTCGTGGAGCTGCGGGCGAGCATGATCGTCGGCGATGGGAGCCTCAGCTGGCTCATCGTGCGCGACCTCGCGGCGCGGCTCCCGGTGATGGTGCTGCCGCGCTGGCTCCGCTCGCGGACGGAGCCGGTGGCGATCGACGACATCGTCGTCGCGCTCGTGCGGGCGCTCGATCTGCCGCCGGGCGCCGATGGCGTGTACGACCTGCCCGGTCCCGACATTCTCTCGGGGCGCGAGATCCTCGAGGCGACGTCGCGCGTGATGGGCCTCGTGAGTCCGCGGATGATCGCGGTGCCGCTGCTGACGCCGCGGCTCTCGTCGCTGTGGGTGCGCTTCGTGACGCGCGCCGAGTGGTCGGTCGCGCGTGAGGTGGTCGTCGGGCTCACCGAGGACCTGCTCGCGGAGGACGCGCGCTTCTGGACGCTGATCGGGCATCCGACCCGGCTCAGCTTCACGCAGGCGGCGCGGCGCGCGCTCGGCGCGGAGGCTGCGCGTGGGCCGGTCGGCGGCGCCTGGGGCGCGGTCGAGCGGGCCCGCGGCCGCGTCTCGGGGGGCGCATGAGCGAGGGGGTGGCCGCGCGCGACCCCCGCGTACGGCGTGACGAAGCGCTCGCGGGCGCGTCCGTGCTCGTCTGGCTGGTGGCGGTCGCGGCGGCGCGGCCCATCGGCATGTGGCTCGCCGTCGGCAGCGCGGCGCTCGTGCTCGGCGCGGCGGCGTTCGCGATCGAGGGTCCCGCGATGCGCGCCGTCGCGCGGCCGAGCGGCCCGCTCGTGCTCCTCGGGGCGGGGGTGGGCGTCGCGATGGCCTGCGCGACCCACCTGCTCTACCCGACGATCGCGCGCTTCGCGCCCTTCGTCGCGCATGACACGGCGGCGCTGTACGCGGCCTTCCGTGGGCCTTCGCCCGCGACCGCGGCGCTGGCGGTCCTGCCCGTGATCGTCGGCGAAGAGCTCGTGTGGCGCGGGGTGGTGCATGCCGCGCTCGTGCGGCGCTTCGGGCGCGTGGTGGGGCTCGGCGCGTGCGCGCTCGTGTACGGGCTGGTGCTGCTGCCGCTCGGCGCGCCCACGCTGGCGCTCGTGGCGCTCGCGTGCGGGCTCGCGTGGGGGTTGCTGCGTGAGGGGTCGGGGAGCCTCGTGCCCCCGCTCGTCGCGCACCTCGTGTGGAACGTCGTCGTGCTCGTCGCGTTCCCGCTCGAGGGCTGAGCGCGTCGCCGTTTACCGGGCGCATGGCGCGTCGCCATTCACCGGGGGCGTCGCCGGTCACGGGATGTGGAGCCTGTCACGGCGGGCCCCCTGGGCTGCGGGGCGCGCCGCGAGGGTCGCGATGCGTGCGGCGAGCCGGGTGAGGTGCGCGCCGGCGTGTGCGGCGGAGGGCCCGTCGGCGCCGCCTTCGTCGAGGTAACGCCGCCAGCTGCGCGCCGCGGCGGCGAGGCCGCCGAGCGTGAGGCGGTCGCGGGTTTCGGCCGTCGCGACCGCGGAAGGCGCTGCGTCGTCGGCGAGGGTGCGGAGCGAGGCCGATCGTGCGACCTCGCGCTCCCGTCGGCGTTGCGCCTCGTGCGCGGCGCCGACCCGCGCGAGCGTCTCACCGAGGCTGCGCGCGGCCGCGGATTCCTCGCGGGCGAAGGGCTCGGACACACCGGCGCCGGAGGCGGCGAGCCACGCCGCGGTGCCCCGCGCGACGGTGTCGAGCGCCTCGCGCGAGAGGGGGCGGGCGAGCAGCGCGTCGAGCGCGCGGGCGAGGCCCTCCGCGCGGGTGCTGCGGGCCCGTGCGGCAGGCAGCGGCGCGCGGGTGCCATCGGCCCGCGCCTCGTGCCCGAGCGCTTCGTAGACGTGCACCTCCCACGCGGGCACGAAGAACACGCCGCCGCTCCGCAGCACGCGCAGCGAGTCGCCGCTGCGATCGACGGCGGCGCGCGCGACCGTGAGCGCCTGCGCGTGCTCGCCCAGCCGATCGAGCGCGCAGGCGAGCCCCAGCTCCGCGAGCGCGAGCGCGTCGGGGTCATCGGCCTCGCGGGCGAGCGCCGCGGCCCGCTCGTAGTGCGCCACGGCGGCGCGCAGGTCGCCCCGCAACATGAGCAGTTCCGCGAGGTTGCCGTGCGCGAGGAGCGCCTTGCGCGGGGCGTGCTCGGTCTGCTGGACGAGCTGCGCGTACGCCGCGATCGCCGCGTCGACGTCGCCGAGCCGCGTATGCGCCAGCGCGAGCTCGGCGCCGACCGTCTCCGACTCGAAGCCCGGATCGAGGTCGCGCAGCGCTTGCCACAGCGCGCGCGCGTCGGCGTCGCGGCGCCGCACGGCGCAGCCGCGATCCGGGCGCTCCCAGAGGCTCGTCGCGAGCGCGAGCGCGTAGACGATCGCGGGGTCCCGCGGGGCGTCCGCGCGCGCCAGCGTGAGCCGCGCGATCGCGTTGTCGGCCGCGACGGACTGTTTGACGAGCCGCTCACGCGTGAGCCGCGCGGAGGCCGCGTCGAGCGCCGGGCAGAGCGTGGCCCAGCCGCCGGGCACCCCCGTCGCGAGGTCGAGCCAGCCGCGCGCCGAGGCTAGGAGCGTCGCCGCCCGCGCGGCGCCCGGCTCGGTCACGCGGGCCCAGAACGGGGCCGTCGCGCGGGGCCGGCGGACGCCGTCGTCGGCCTGAGCGCGTCGCGGCGCGTCGAGCCCGAGCGCCTGCGCGAACAGCGCGGCCGCGAGGAGTGCGGCCGGTCGCAGCGTCGGCCGGTCGCAGCGTGGCCGGTCGCAGTCCTGCGGCGTGCCCCGCGGACGCGCGCCGCGCGCGTGCACACCGCGCCCATGCGCGGCGTCCGCGCGCCGTGCGGCGCCCGTGGATGTCGCGCGGCGGCGGTGCAGGCGGCGTCTCTGCGGATCGCCGCGTGTCGGCGCGGTGCGCGGGGGGCCGCGTGACGCGGGGAGCGCGCCGCCGCGGCGGGCTCACGGCGTCGTTCCGCGGCGTGCGGGCCTGCGCGGCGGGCGTGTCGGCGTCGGCATGGCGGGGGCGTCGGCCTCCGCGAGGGCGTGGGCCTGCCAGGGGCCGTCCTCCGCCGCGCGTCGCCAGCGCTCGCGGGCCCCTTCGCGGTCGCCGAGCGCTTCGAGCGCGACCGCCGCGCGCGCGGTGAGCTCCGTCGGCGGCAGCAGGGGGCGATCGGCCCCGAAGACCTGCTCCACCAACCCGCCCTGCACGAGGACTTCCCGCGCGACGACACGCGCCTCCTCGAGCTGTCCCGCGCGGCGCAGGGCGAGCGCGAGCCCGAGGCGCGCGCGCGTCTGCGTGGCGGGGTGCGAGAGGCCCTCGCGGAAGGCGCGGATCGCCGTGCGCAGCGCGTCCGTCGCCGTGGCCGCCTCGACGCCAGGGCCCGCGGCGAGCCGCAGATCGCCGAGCAGCACGTAGAGGCGCGCGCGGTGCGGAGCGTGCGCCGGCGAGCCGCGCGACGGCGCGCGCGAGCAGCGTCGCGCCGAGCGCGGGTTCGCCTCCGAGCGCGGCGGCGCGGGCGGCGGCCTCGGCTTCGTCGGGCGCGTCGAACGCGGCGGGATCGGCGGCGGCGGCCCGTCGCACGGCGTCAAGCGCGCGCGGGTCGCCCGGTCCCCCCGTGCCGATGGACGCGAGCGCCCGCAGCGCGTGCGCCGGGGCCGCGTCCGGACGCAGGGCGATCGCGGCGTCTGCGGCGGCGAGCGCATCCTCGGCGCGGCCTTCACGGAGCGCGGCGCGACCCTCCTCGACCCGCCGTCGATAGGCCCGCACGCCGGGCGAGCGGACCTGCTCCCAGAAGTCCCCGGCCCGCGCGTGCCGCGGCGCCGTCGGCGGGCCGAGCGCGAGAACGAGCACGAGGGCGAGGTGTCGTCGGCGCACGCGGGCTCCTCAGCGCGCGTCGAGCGCGTCGAGCGTCGCGGCGTCGATCGCGTCGAAGCGCAGGACCCGCGTGCCGCGGTGCTCCTCGCGGAAGCGCTGCGCGGCCGCCTCGTCGTCGAGGGGGATGAGGTCGGGGCCCATCGGGCCCGTCACGTCGCTGCCCGCGACGTACCAGAGGAAGGCGGCGGGGCGCCGGCGCTGCGCGTAGTACTCCGTGACCCAGGGCGCCTCGCTGCCGCGCGCGGCGTCCGAGCGCAGCCACGCGAAGAGGCAGCGCGGCGCGTCGAAGTGCACCGCCCGCCCGCCCGCGGCGACGGCGCCCGCCCGCCAGCGCGGCTGCGCGTCGACGAACATCCCGCAGCGCTCGCAGCGTGGGCGCTCCTCGCGGTTGCACGCGCCCGCGACGAAGAGGGCGAAAACGCCTGAAAAAAAAGCGAAAATCAGGCTGCGGCGCGGGAGGGCGTTCGTCATCCGTGGTCTCCGAAGAGCGAGGCACCGCCCGTGCGCAGCAGGTAGCGCACGACCGGTGTCGCCGCGAGCGCGACGGCGAGCAGCCAGGCCCCGGCCGCCCAGCCCGCGAGCCCGCGTTGCAGGGCCGCGCCCTCGACGGCCGCGCCGGGTGCGCGCTTCTGTGACTCGACGAGCGCGAGCGCGCTGCCGAGCACCGTGCCCGCGAAGAGCGCGGCGAAGAGCGGCCAGCCGAGCCCCGCGGCCTCGGCGCGGAGCAGACAGAACGGGCAGAGGTGGTGCGGCGACTCGTACGCGTAGGGCGCGACGACCCAGAGCACGGCGGGCACCGCGGCCGCCGCAGCGAGGAGCGAGAGCGCGCCGCCCGCCCACGCCGCGCCCGCCCTGGGGGCCCTGCGCGTGAGGAGGGCCGCGCCCGCCGCGCCGAGGGCCGCCGTGAGCGCGACGCCCGTCGCGAGGGAGCGCGCGCCCGCGGGTGCGGCGCGTTCGACGACGGCGGCGGCGCCGTCGAGCGAGGTCGAACAGCACGACGCGACCACGGTGAAGTCGAGCTCGAGCACGAAGCGCAGCTGCGCGACGAGGTCCGCGAGCACGAGCGGCGCGAGCAGCAGCAGCGCGGTGAACTTCCGGCGCGTGAGCGCCGGCGTCGCGAGGCGCAGGTCGAGCCGGTGCAGCACGACCCAGAGCGCGCACGCCGCGGCGGAGGCGGCGCTCGTCGCGAGCGCGACGAAGCCCGTCGCCGTCGAGCCGAACACGCCGTACGCGCACATCGCGCCGCGGATCGACGGCGCGAGCCGATCGGCGGTGAGCACCGTGAGCACGAGCCCCGCGACCGTCGCGCCGAGCGCGCCCTGCACGAGCGTCGCGACGAGCTCCGCGCGCCGCTCGAGGATCAACTGCCCCTCGCTCGCCTGCGCGACGTGCCAGCGCGCGAGCACCTGCCAGCCGACCCGCGTCCCGGCGATCACGAGCGCGGCCACCACGACCGCGGCCACGAGCCGGAGCAGCAGCAGCGGGTGCAGGACGTTCGTCGCCACGACACCGGGGATCTACCACGCGCCCCCGCGCGCGCCGCCGCACCGCGCGGGTCCTGCGTGCCGCCGTCCACTTCGCGCCGCCGCGCCTCTCCGCTAGTCTGAGCGCGATGATGCCAAGCCGCTCCCGCTCCGCCCGCGTGCTCGTCTTCCTGTTCGGGGTGCTCGGGCTTGGCGCGTGCGACTGCGGAGGCTCTCCGACGCCCCCGGCGCCGGGGGCGTGCGTGTCGAGCGCGGACTGCCCCGCGAGCGAGACCTGCCGCGATCGGCGCTGTGTCGCGCGGCCCGACGCCGGCGCCCCCGATCTCGGCGGACAGGACCTCGGCGACGGCTGCAGCGACGGCGACGGCGACGGTCGCGGCGAGGGCTGCGCCGCGGGCCCGGACTGCGACGACACGAGCGCGCAGCGCGGCGGGGACGAGGTCTGCGACACCGTCGACAACGACTGCGACGGCGAGACGGATGAGGGCTTCGCCGACGTCTGCACGCTCTGCGAGCCGGGCTGCACCGTCTCCGCGACGCCCGGCATGGCGGGCTGGATGCCGACGCCGGAGAACGCGGAGGGCGTGATCGTGGACGCCGAGGGCGCCCTCACGCTCGGCCGCACGGAGTCGCGCTCCTTCGCGGTGTGGGTCGCCAATCAGGACGAGTCCACCGTGTCGAAGCTCGACTCGCGCACGAACACGGAGCTCGCGCGCTACCCGAGCGCGCGCCCCGACGCGACGAACCGCGCGCGGCCCTGGGGCGAGCGGTGCAGCTTCGGCGCGAACGCCGCGCTGGGCCTGCCGGAGATCGGCAACTGCCCCTCGCGCACCGCGGTCGATCAGAACTTCGACGCGTACGTCGCGAACCGCGCCTTCGGCAACCAGGGCAGCGTCACCAAGTACGCGAACCGCGAGAGCGACTGCGTCGACCGCAACGCGAACGGCGTGATCGACACGAGCCGCGACCTCGACGGCGACGGCGCGATCTCGCTGAGCGCGCCCGGCGAGTACATCGGCCACGACGACGAGTGCATCCTCTGGACGGTGCCCGTCGGCGGCAACGACGGCGTGCCGCGCGCGCTCACGATCGGCCTCGCGCCCGCGGACGACGTCATCGGCGACGTCTGGGTCGGGCTCTACAACGCGGCGCAGGCGTGTCGCCTCAACCCGCGCACGGGCGCGACGGTGGCGTGCACGCCGCTCTCTTCGGCGGGGCGGCCGTTTCGTCCGTACGGCGCCTCCGCGGACGCCGACGGCCGCATCTGGATGGGCGATCGCTCGAGCGTGCGCGACCTGCTCGGCTACCTCGACGCGAGCGGCGCCTGGCGCATGGCCTCGCCGCTGCCGGGTGGGCAGCCGGTCGGTACGTATGGCATCACCGTCGATGGTCGTGGCCACGTGATCGTAGCGAACAGCGATTCCGAGCCGAACCTGCTCCGCTACGACATCGCGACCGACACCTGGGAGCAGTACACGGTGCCCGGCGGCGGCACGACGCGCGGCGTCGCGGCCGACGAGACGAGCCTCTGGGTGGGGCTCAGCCACAACACGGCGGGCTTCGGCGGCGGGCTCTCCAACCGCATCGTGCAGTACGACCTCGCGACGATGGGCTTCGTCGCGACGCACACGATGCCGACGGGCACGGGGCCGGTGGGCGTCGGCGTCTCCTTCGACGGCTCGGTGTGGGCGATCTGTCAGGGCACGAACTCGGCGGCGCGCTTCGATCCGGCCGCGGGGACGTGGATCGAGCATCCCGTCGGGCTCACGCCGTACACGTACAGCGACTTCATCGGCTTCGGCCTCAACACCTTCGCGGAGCCGCGCGGCCGCTACCGCTTCGTCGAGGAGGGCTGCGCCGGCGGCCGCAACCGCTGGCTCGGCGCGCGCTTCCGCGCCGAGACGCCGCCGGGCACGCGCGTCGAGATCTGGGTGCGCGCCGCCGACAGCCTCGCGGGCCTCGAGCTCGAGACGTGGATCGGCCCCTTCGCCGGCTCGCCCGTCGATCTCACCGAGGCACCCGGCCCCATCCCCGAGCGACGGTTCCTGCAGGTCGAGATCCGTTTGAGCACCGACGATCGGCGCAGCGCGCCGCGCGTGTTCAGCGTCGACGTCGCGGGCCTCTGCACGCCGATCCTCGGCTGAGGCGCCCCGCGGTGCGACTCGCCTTCACCGATCACCACGTCGATCCGGGGGCCTGGGCGCGCGCGCTCGGCATCCCGCGGGAGGCCGTCGAGCTCTACCTCGCGAGCGAGGTGATCGACCTCCACGTCGACACGTTCATCTGGCATCGCGTCTTCGGCTACGACCTGACGCGTCGCCACGGGACGGGGCCCTTCGGGGCGCGCATCCTCGGGCAGGTCGACTTCCCGCGGATCCGCGAGGCGGCGATCGGCGGCGCGGTCTGGGTCGTCACGACCAACCCGCTCCGCCCGACGGGCAGCCGCCCCCACGCGCTCGTCGAGAACGTGCGCGCGCTGAGCGCGCTCGTCGCGCGCGCACCCGAGGACCTCGCGCTCGTGACGAACGTGCGCGAGTACCGCGCGGCGCGCGCCGCCGGCAAGCACGGCGCCTTCCTCGGCATCCAGGGCGGCAACGCGCTCGACGGGGACGTCGGCGCGCTCGATCGCCTCCCGCCGGGCGCCATCCTGCGCGTGACGCTCGTGCATCTCTCGAACTCGGGGCTCGGCGCGACCAGCTCGCCGCTGCGTGGCCCCGGCGACACCGGGCTCACCGACGCGGGGCGTGCCCTCGTCGAGGCCCTGAACGCGCGGAAGGTCTTCGTCGACCTCGCGCACATCAGCAAGAGGGGCTTCTGGGACGCGCTCGCGGTGCACGACCGCACGATCGCGCCGATCGTCACGCACACCGGGATCGCGGGCGTGCACCCGCACTGGCGCAACCTCGACGACGATCAGGTCCGCGCGATCGCCGACCGCGGCGGGACCATCGGCATCATGTACCAGGCGAGCTTCCTCGGGCGCGGGAGCGAGGGTCGGCGCGCGGCGCGCATCGTCGATCACCTCGACCACGTGATTCGTTTGACCTCCGACGATCACGTCTCGCTCGGCAGCGACTGGGACGGCGCGATCGTCACGCCGCGCGACATGCCGACCTGTCTCGAGCTGCCGCGCCTCGTCGCGCTCATGCTCGAGCGCGGCTACGGACCCGAGCGCATCCGCAAGATCCTCGGCGGCAACGTCCTCCGCGTCGTCGCGTCCCTGCGCGGCTGATCGCCGTCGCCGCGCGCGGGCGCCACGGCGGTTCGCGTCGCGACGTCGCGGTTCAATCGGGGGTTGCGGGGCCGCGGGGGGCGTCGCCGACGAGCCGCCCATCGGCGAGGTCGAGCACGCGGTCGATGCGCGGGTCGTCCGCGAGGCGCGGGTCGTGCGTGGTCGCGACGATGGTGCGGCCCTCGTCGCGGAGCGCCGCGAGGAGCGCGATGACGTCGCGCACACGGGCACCGTCGAGGTGCGCGGTCGGCTCGTCGAGCAGCAGCACGGCGGGCGCGCAGACGAGCGCCCGCGCGAGGGCGCCCCGCTGCCGCTCGCCGCCCGAGAGCCGCTCGACGCGCGCGTCGGCGAGCGCCCCGAGCTCGAAGCGCGCGAGCAGCGCCTCGGCGTACGCGCGCTGCGCGGGTGTCGCGCCCCCGTCCGGGACGAGCGGCAGCAGCACGTTCTCCGTGAGGCTCATGCCCGGCAGCAGCGCGAGATCCTGGAAGACGAAGCCGACGAGCCGCCGACGCGCGCGCGCGCGGTGGTGATCGCGCAGGCGCGAGAGCGGCTCGCCGCAGACGCTCACTTCGCCGCTCGTCGGGGCGATCATCCCGCCGAGCAGGCCGAGCAGCGTCGTCTTGCCGGAGCCGCTCGGGCCGCGGAGCACGGAGAGGGTCCCCGGCGCGACTGCGAGCGTCACGTCGCTCACGACCTCGCGGCGGCGCACCCCGTCGTCGTAGCGCTTGCAGAGCGCGCGCGCGTCGATCGCCGGCCGCGCCGCTGCATCGGACGGGGCGCGCGTCACGCCTGCCCCCGCAGCGCGCGATCCGGATCGAGCGTCGCCGCGCGCCAGGCGGGCACGAGGCCGACCGCGATGAAGGGCACGGCGACGCCCGCGACGAGCGCGAGCGTCTGCGCGGCGTCGACCTGCGGCGTGAGGCGGAGCGGCGGATGGAGCGCGCTCCACCCGAAGAGGGCCCCCGCGAGCCCCGGGGCCTGCGCGACGAACACGTAGACGTACGCGACGAGCACGCCGACCGTCGCCCCGGCGAAGGCCACGAGCGCCGACTCCCAGAGCCGTGCGGTGAGCACGTCGCGCACCTCCCAGCCCACGGCCTTCAGCACCCCGAGCTCGCGGCGCTCGGCCTCCGAGAGCCCGGTGAGGCGGTCCCACGCGAGCAGGAGCAGCGCGGCGAGCGCGGGCAGGAGCGCGGCCGTGAGCAGCCCGCTGCGGCCGTCGAGCGTGAGCGCGTACGCACGCCGCAGCCGCTGTTTGTCGACGACGCGCGCGCCCGGGATCAGGCGCGCGATCTTGTCCGTCGCGACGCGCGCCTCGTCGGGCGTGCTGAGCGCGACGGCGAGGTCGGTGACGAAGCCCTCGGCGACGCCGAGCAGGGCGCGCGCGTCGGTGTCGCTCGTCACGAGCAGATCCGCGGTGCGGAGCGCGCTCGCGTCGTGGAACGTGCCGACCACGCGCAGCACGCGCACCGCGTCGGCGCCCGCGTTCCCGGCGAGCGCGATCTCGTCGCCCACGCGCACGCCGAGCGCGTCGGCGAGCGCCGCGCCGAGCACGCACGCGCCGCGCTCCCCCGGCCGCAGCGCGCGCCCCGCCACGACCGCGGGCGGGAGCGCCTCGCGGCCCGTCGCGCCGAGCACGGTCACGTTGGCGGAGATCGGCGGCGCGTAGAGGTAGCCCCAGACGCGCGGCGTCACGGTGCGCACGCCGGGGATCGCCGCCACCGCGCGGGCCGCGTCCGTCGGGACGAGCGCGGGGCGCCCGGCGACCAGGCGCTGCACGGCGAGGTCCGGCACGTGCCGCGCGCCGGCCTCGACCTCGGCGCGGAGCGCGTCCCCGAGGAAGAGCACCGCCGTGAAGAGCGCGACCACGAGCGCGAGGCCCACCGCGACCGCCGCGTTGCGCCCGCGCCGCCGCACGAGCGCGCCGAGCGCGTGCGCGAGGAGCGCGCGGTGTCGCTTCATCGCGGCGCCCCGTGTGCGCGGCGCACCGTGAGGCGCTCGCGCGCGGCGCCGTGGAACAGCGCGCGCGGGGCGGCGATCGCGGCGCCCGCCGGATCGGTGTCGGGCATCGCGGGGGCGTCCGCGAACGCGGCGCCCGGCTCGCTGAGCGAGGGGTGCCGCAGCCAGCGCGAGGCCGAGGAGAGCGCGAGATCGGGGCTCCCCGTCAGCCCGACGATCGCCGCCCGGGCCTGCCGTGCCGCCGGTCGATCGGCCTCGGCCCGCCCTGCGCGCGCGTGGATCAGCATCGCGGCGAGGCCCGCCGCAAGCGCCGCGCCGACCGCGATCGCCGCTGCGCCGAGCCGCGGGGCGCGCGCCGGCGGGCTCATAGGCTGACGAAGACCTGCGTGAGCAGCGCGTCGGCGATCAGGATCGCGATCGCGACGACGACCACGGCGGTCGTCGTGCTGCGGCCGACGCCCTCGGTGCCACCGGTGGTGTGCATCCCGTAGTAGCAGCCGATCATCGTCATCAGGTAGCCGAAGACCGGCGTCTTGCCGATGCCCGCCCAGAAGTCGCGCAGGGTGATGGCGTCGAGCGCCGAGGAGAGGAAGAACGCGGGCGGGATCTGGAACGACGTCGCCGAGACGACGAGCGCGGCGCCCACGCCGAGCACGAGCGCGAAGCAGGTGATGAGCGGCGTCACCACGATGCCCGCGAGCACGCGCGGCACGACCAGTTTGCGGATCGGGTCCGCACCGAGCGCGCGGATCGCGTCGATCTGCTCGGTGACGGCCATCGAGCCGAGCTCCGCGGCCATGCCGGCGCCGACGCGGCAGCCGACGACGAGGGCCGTCAGCGAAGGCGCGAGCTCGCGCACCTCGGAGAGGGCGACGATGCGGCCGATCGTGTCCTTCGCGCCGTATTTCTCGAGCGAAAACGCGAACTGGATGGCCATCACGATGCCGACGAAGATCGCCGTCGCCGCGCCGATCCCGAGCGACCGCACGCCGACCTGCTCGATCTGGTAGACGAGCGCGCGGAACTCGAGTCGCGTCGTGAAGAGCGAGCGGACCGCGCGCCCCGTGAGCACCGTCACCGCGCCGAACGTCTCGAAGAACGTGGCGAGCCGCTGACCCGGTCGGCGCGTGCCCGCCGCGCCGCTCACCGCTCCCCCCGGGATGCGTCGCGGGGCGTCGCGTGGAAGCCCGCGACCAGCGCCTCGAAGGCGGGGCGCGCCGCCTCGTACCGCGCGCCGGGCGGCGCGACGAGCGCGAGGTCGTAGACGCAGTCGTCCTTCTTGAGCACGACGAGCAGCAGCTCACGCGGGACGCCGTCGAGCCGCGCGACGACGTGCGTGCGCTGGGCCTCGCGGCCGTCGAGGGGGACGAGCTGCAGATCCGCTGGCTCGGTCGGCGGGTAGGTGTAGCCGGTGAACCCGTTGAGCAGGTGCCGCGTGAGCGCGTGCAGGGGCACGTCCTGATCGGGCTGATCGCAGACGGCGTTGACCTGCACGACGGCCGCGAGCCCCGCGTGCGACCACGCGAGGTCGTTGTGCGTGCCCACCGCGACGCGCGCCCAGGGGGCGGGCAGCTCGGCGACGCGGAAGGCGACCGGCCCGTCGCGGTACTCGCCGCCGGCGTACGTGGCGCCGCCGCACCCGGCGAGCGCGGGGACGAGGCAGGCGAGGGCGACGAGGCCCCGGCGGGCGCGGGTGCGGGGACGCAAAGCGCGCGAAGGGTAGACAGCGCCCCGGCGCGAGGCAACCGCGGGCGGTGAGCGCGCCGTCGCGGAACACCCCGTCGCCCGCCCGTGCGCCCTGCTATGCTCGCGCGTCCAGTGGCCCGCCCACCCCCGCAAGGCCAGCGTGTCCTCGACCGCCTGGTGCAGGATCGACGCATCACGCCTGGTCAGCGTGACAGCGTCGTCACGGCCGCGCACCGCTCCGGCGACCGCGCGGACGAGGCGTTGATCGAGACGGGCATCATGGGGGAAGAGGCCTTCCTCGAGTGGGCGGCCGCCACCTACAAGACGCGCTTCGTCTCGACGAAGAAGCTCTCCCGGGCGGACATCGACCGCACCACGCTCGAGTGGCTGCCGCGCCGGGTCGCGGAGAAGCTCCTCGTCTTCCCGATCCTCTTCGACAGGCGGACGCAGTCGCTCAGCGTCGTCGCCGCGGACCTCGACGACGACGACCTCGTCCGGCAGGTGCAGGTCGCGACCGGGGCGCGCGAGATCAAGCTCTACGCCGGCCGCCCGGGGGCCATCCGCGCGGCCATCCACAAGTTCTACGACGGCGACCCGCACGCCTTCGCGCGGCTCGAGCGCGGCACCATCGAGTACCCGTCCGGCCCGGCGCGTCTCGACGACGATCCGCTCGGCGGGGAGCTCGCGCGGCTCGATCTGACCCTCACGCCGGGCCGCGCGGAGGTCGTGCCGGTGACGCCCGGCTACACGCCGGCGGTCGCCACGTCGCGCAGCCCGAACATCGTCCTCCGGCTCGACCCGGAGGGCGAGCGGCGCAACCTCCAGAAGGTCACCAGCGCCAC
This sequence comes from Polyangiales bacterium, assembly GCA_964202905.1. GTDB lineage: Bacteria > Myxococcota_A > Polyangia > Polyangiales > JADJQN01 > CAIUAC01. The sequence continues at coordinate 478,171 of CAXNJO010000003.1, read as the reverse complement.
CGGCGTCGACGCGGGCACCGGGCGCACCGGCAGCCTCGACGCGGGGGTGCAAGCGAAGGACTGGCTCGAGACGCTGAACGTGCTCGTCGCGCTCCTCGAGAACGGGCGCACGGACCTCCGCGGTCACTCTGCGCAGGTCGCGCGGATGATGCGCCGCCTCTGCGAGCGCATCGGCCTGCCCGAGCGCGACGTGACCGGCATCCTCGCGGCGGCGTACATCCACGACGTCGGCAAGGCGTCGAGCTTCCACCTCACGGCGCTCAACGTCGCCGAGTACGACGGCCACCGCGTGCAGGCGCAGAAGACCCACACCGCGCCGCTCAAGCTCTTCGAGGCGACCGCGCTGCCGGAGTCCTGCACGCGCACGCTGACGAGCCTCTACGAGCGCTTCGACGGAGCCGGCTTCCCCGACCGCCTCTCCGGGAAGGAGATCCCGATCGGCGCGCGCCTGCTCGCGATCGTCGAGACGTACGCCGACCTCGTCCAGAGCGCGCGCAACCCCTACCGACGCAAGCTCTCGGCCAAGGAGGGCTGCGACGCGCTCGCCCAGAAGCGCGGCACGATCTTCGATCCGAACCTCGTCGACCTCTTCGCCTCGGTCGTGCTCGGCGACGACCTGCGCCGCCGTCTCGAGGGGCATGGCCGCGTCCTCATCGTGGACGCCGACCCGGAGGACACCACCGTCCTCGAGCTGCGGCTCATCGAGCAGGGCTACGACACGCTGATCGCGCGGAACGCCGCCGACGCGCGCAAGCTCCTCGAGGCGCAGGACGTCGACCTCGTCCTCTCGGAGGTCGACCTCACCCCCTATGATGGTTTCACGCTGCTCGAGCAGATGCGCAGCTTCCAGAAGACGTCCGCCGTGCCGGTGGTCTTCCTCACCCGCCGGTCGGATCGCGAGAGCATCCAGCGCGGCTTCGCGCTCGGGTCGGCCGACTACCTCGTGAAGCCGACGAGCGCCGACGTGATCGTCGCCAAGGCGCGCCAGATCCTCGAGGCCGCCGCCGCGAAGGGCGCGTCCAAGCCGAGCACCAGCCGGGGCGTCAGCGGCAGCCTCACCGAGATGTCGCTGCCCGACGTCGTGCAGATCCTCGCGTACGGCCGCAAATCCGGCCAGTTGCGCGTCAGCGCGAAGGGGCAGTCGGGGGAGGTGCAGTTCCTCGAGGGGCAGATCCACCACGCGATGTTCGGGCAGGATCGCGGCGACGAGGCCTTCTACAAGATGCTGTCGCTGACGGGCGGCGAGTTCGCGCTCGACCCCGACGTGAAGCCGACGGCCCGCACGATCCACGCCTCCGCGGAGACCCTCCTCCTCGAGGGGCTCCGGCGCCTCGACGAAGCGCGCTAGCAGCCCCCGTGCTCCACGGGCTTTTCGGGCGCGCGCTCCCCCGAGGCGGGCGGCCGGCGCTTCCCGCCGTGGCGCGCCCCGGGACGCGGCGTCAGCGCAACCGCGCGTAGACGACCCACGCCGCGATCCCCGTCGCGAAGGCGACGACCGCGAGCCCGGCGCGGAGCAGCGAGGGTCGGGTGCCGCGCGGTCCACGCGGCGCGCGCAGGGCCGGCCCGACGAAGAGCGCGAGCACGAGCGTCGCGAGGGCGCCCCCCGTCACCGTGGCGAGCAGCGCGCCCTCGGCCGCGGCGTCGCCCCAGGCACGCTCGGCGTCCCCGCCACCGGTCAGGGTCGGGGCGACGGACACGATCGCGAGCGCACCGAGCGCCGTGATCCCGAGGAGCGCCCGGCGAGCGGCCGTCCGACGTCCACTCCCTGGGACCGCTTCGGCGCGCGGTCCGAGCGGCTCGCGGGTCGCGACGCGCGTGCGGGGCGGCCGTCCCACCGCGCGCGCGGCCGCGGCGCCCCACGCGACGAAGCTCAGCGTCGCCGCGACGAGCGTGAGCGGGGTGTGGCCGTCCGCGCCGTGCAGCTCCGCGCGGGTGCCGAGCGCGAGCGCGAGCGCGGTCGGGAAGCCGACGAGCAGCGCGCTCGGCGCCGCGCGGTGGCCACCGCGGAGCGCGAGCACCCCGAGCGCCAGCGCGACGAGGGGGCCGAGGAGCGCGGCGACCCGCGCCGCCGTCGATCCGCCCGCCGCGTGCAGGACGGGGATCGCGAGCGCGACCGCCCACGCGTTGAGTCCGAGCAGCGCGATCCGTGTCACGTCGCGGCGGGTCGTGTCCCCATCCGGGGGCATTCCGTTGCCGGCGTCCGCGAGGCGTGCGGGCCGCTTCGTGTCCGCTGCGCTCACCGCCGCCCCGCTTGCGCACGGCCGACCTGCGGCGACCTCTCGCGGGGAGCCTCAAGTTCTCCGGCTGGGGGCCGTATGGACGGACGCGTGCGTGCGTGCCAACGGTGCGGGGAGGGCATGGGTGACGCCGATCGCTTCTGCGCTCGGTGCGGCAGCGCGTACCCGGTTGGCGGCGCTACCCCCCAGGACGCGCTGATCGGGCGGACGATCGGTGGCGCGTACGTCGTCCTCGAGCTGGTCGGCGTCGGCGGCATGGGGCGCGTCTACCGCGCGGAGCAGAGCATGCTCGGCCGCACGGTGGCCATCAAGGTCGTGCACCCGCACCTGCTCGGTGACGAGCAGTCGGTGGCACGCTTCTACTCCGAGGCCCGCACCGCGAGCCGTCTCAACCATCCGAACTCCGTCGGGGTCATCGACTTCGGGCGGACGGAAGACGGCGTCCTCTACCTCGTGATGGAGTACCTGCGCGGCAAGGACCTCGCCCGCGTCATGCACGAGGAGGGGCCGCTCCCCTTCCCGCGGATCGTCGACATCCTCTGCGGCGTGCTCGCGGCGCTCGGGGAGGCGCACTCGCTCGACGTCGTCCACCGCGACCTCAAGCCGGAGAACGTGCTCCTCGAGCCGGGGCGCAAGGGTGCGGATTCCGTCAAGGTCGTGGACTTCGGCCTCGCGAAGCTCATGGGCAACTCGCGCAGCTCGTCGATCACCTCGCCGGGCCTCGTGTGCGGGACGCCGGACTACATGTCCCCCGAGCAGGGACGTGGCGAGGAGACCGACGGCCGCGGTGACCTTTATTCGGTCGGCGTGCTGCTCTTCGAACTGTTGGCCGACCGCCTCCCGTACGTGGACGACACGCCCACGAAAGTCGTGCTCAGGCACATGACGGATCCGGTGCCGGATCCGCGCGCCGTCGCGCCCTCGCGCGACATCCCGGCGGCGCTCGCGTCGGTGTGCATGCGGGCGATGGCGAAGGTTCCGGACGAGCGTTTCCAGAGCGCCGAGGCGATGGCCGAAGCGCTCCAGCGCGCGCTCGGCTCCCAGCGCGCGCTGGCGCCGGGGCTCGAGGCTCCGTGTTCCACCTGCGGCCAGCCGAGCCCCGTCATGAGCCGCTTCTGCGCGGAGTGCGGCGCCCGACTCACGGTCGTCTTCGTGTCCGCGCAGCACACGCCGCTGCCCGCGACCCGCAGCGAGGCCTCGGCCCGATGCGGCGTCCCGATCGGGCGCACGGAGGAGATCGCCTTGCTCGAGGCGCTGAGGGCGCAAGCCAGCGGCGCGGTCGTGTGGGCGCACGTGCAGGGCGACGCGGGCGTGGGCAAGACGCGCCTGCTCTCGTGGGTCGCGTCGCTCGCTGCGGGGGAGGGCGATCAGGTCGCGCTCGGACGGCCGCACCCGAGCGGTGCGCTCGTGCCCTACGCCCCCATCCGCACGCTCGTGGAGACCCTCCTCGACGCCGCGCCGGAGCGCCTGCAGCAGCTCGTCGGCCGTGACGCCGGGGTGTTCGTCGATGCCCTGACGCGGGCCGGCCTCGCGGAGCTGCTCGCGCCCACGGGGCTCGCGGGAACAAACGGCAAGGCGCGGCCCACGGCGGTGGCGGCGATGCTCGCGACGGCGGTGCGCGTGGCCGCGGGCCGCTCGCGAACGGGGCGCGTCGTCCTGCTCGTCGACGACCTCGCCGCGTGCGACGAACTCTCGCGCGAGGTGCTGGCCGAGCTCCCGCGGCTCGTCGGTGACGCCGCGCTGCTCCTCGTCACCGCCTCGCAGCGACCGGCTCCGCCCGCCCTCGCGCGTGGGGCGACGTCGATCGCCCTCGCGGGACTCGGCCCCTCCGACGCGGCGCGGCTCCTCGGAGGCGGCGCCGTGACCCCGGTCCCCGCGGCCGCGGACGCCAGCGACATCCGGTATCTGCCGCTCTACCTCGAGCAGTTGCGCGCGCTCGGTCTCACGCTCGAGACCGATGCGGTGCGCCTCCCGATGCGGCTCGCTGACGCCGTGTTGTTGCGCCTCGAGCGGCTCACGCTGCCCGCGCGCCGGATGCTGCAGGCCGCCGCGGTGCTCGGCGAGCGCGCTCCGGTCGCGATGGTCCGCGCGATGGTCGACGAGCGCGATCGGGTCGGCCTCGAGGCGCTTTGTACGAGCGGCCTCGTGCGGCTCGAGGGCGACTCCCTCGGGATCTGCAGCCTCTTCGTCCGCGACCTCGTCGCGATGTCCGTCCCCGCGGAGGCGCGGCGGCGGCTCCACGAGCGGGCGCTCGAGCTCGCGATCGAGGCCGAGGCGCCGCTCGAGGTGCGGGCCGAGCACGCCTACCGCGCCGGGGAGCTGGTCGGCGCGCTCGTCCTGCTCGAGCGCATGGGCGATCGCGCGCTCGCCCGCGGCGATGCCGCGACGGCCGTGCTCGCGCTGCGCCGCGGCCTCGACCTCGCGCGGCGCACGCTGCTCGAGACGGGCGACACCACGCTCGACCGCGCGATCGCGACGTTCAGCCGCAAACTCGGCGACGCGCTCGACCTCAGCGGCGACAGCGCGGGCGCGGACGGCGTCGTGCGCGAGGCCCTCGATCTCACGCCGCGCGACGGCCTCGAGCGCGCTCGGATGCTGCTCGTCCTCGGTCGCGTCGCGGCGCGGCGGCAGCGCCATCGCGACGCGGTGCGGCTCCTCGGCGAGGCGCTCGATCTCGCCACGCGGCACGCGGATCTGCGCGTCGCCGCGGAGGTGCAGGCCGCGCTCGGCCGCGTCCGGCGCGAGGAGGGCGACGAGCGCGGCGCGGCAGGGGCGCACCGTCGCGCGGTGGAGCTGCTCGCCCAGGCGAACGCGCCCCTCGCGCGGCAGGCCTCGGCGCTCGTGGAGCTCGCAGAGGTGCTCCTCGACCTCGGCGAGCTCGAGCACGCCAACGCCCACCTCGAGCGCGCCGCGCGGCTCGGCGTCGAGGCCGACGCGCCTGCGGTCGTCGCGTCGGCGCTGGGCACGCTCGCCTCGGTCGACGAACTCTCGGGCCGCACCGCGCAGGCCGCGTCGCGCTACCGCGAGGCCGCCTCGCTCGCGGCGCGCGCCGGCGACGCCGAGGCCCGCGAGCGTTGGGAGCGCGCGGCGATGGAACGTCGGCGCAGCGGCGTCCTCGCCTCGGCGTAGCGCGCGGCGTCTCTGCGCCCGCGCGGCGTCCTGTGCCCGCACCGCGAGGTCGTGGCCGTGGCGCCGTGGCCGAGGCGTCGTGCCCGTGATGTCATGGCACGGGGCGTGGACTGCGGGGGGCCCGCTGCCGGGCTGCCGCGGCCTTTCGACGCACGCGCGGCACCCGCGCCGCGGCCATTCGCCAGCTTGCGGCGCTTCTCTGCGCGGGTGTAGCGTCTCCCGGCGCCGACCTCCGGCGCCCCGCTGGAGGCGTCGTCGTGTCGCGCTTGACCGTTCGTCCATCTTCCCTTTTCTTTTCGCTGCTGTTCGTGCTCTCGCTCGGTGCCTGCGCCGCGGAGCTCGGCGAGCCGGTCGCTGGCAGCGGCGGGGCCATCGCGGGCGGCGCGTACGAGCCGGGCTACGACGCCGTCGTCTCGGTGCTCAACCGCACGCTCGGCGGGCTGTGCACGGGGTCGCTCATCGCGCCGCGCGTCGTCCTCACCGCGAAGCATTGCGTGCAGGAGGAAGGGGCCGCTGCGGCGTCCCCGCCGTCGGCGTTCTCGGTCGGCATCGGGCCCTCCGCGCTGCGCCCGATGGCCTCCTACCGCGTCATCACGGTGCGCACGCCGCCAGGGAGTTACAGCGAGGGCCTCCGCGGCCTCACCGGCAGCGACGTCGCGGTGCTGACCCTCGAGCGCGCGGTGGCGGGCGTCGAGCCGCTGCCGATCCGGCGCGAGCGCCCGTCCGACGCGGGCGGCGACCGCGTCACGGTCGTCGGCTTCGGGCAGCTGCCCTCGGGCGATGCGGGCACGAAGTACCGCGGCATGACCACGGTCACCGGGCTCGCGGGCGACGTCATCTACTCGGCCTCGGCGATCTGCCAGGGTGACTCCGGCGGCCCGATGATCGACGCCATGGGGCGCGTCTTCGGTGTCGCGTCCTTCGGGACGGGCGCGTGCGGCAGCGGCTACAACGGCCACAACACCATCTCGTTCCCGATGTCGCTCGCGCTCATCGACGCGGCGCTCGACGAGGCGGGCACCTGCCGCAACGACGGCCTCGAGGTCTGCGACGGCGCCGACAACGACTGCAACGGCATGATCGACGAGGGCTGTCTGCCCCTCGGCGCCGTGTGCGTCGCGAGCGACCAGTGCCAGGGCACGAACTGCGCGGCCACGGTGATCGGGCGGGTCTGCACGCAGACCTGCGATCCGCTGCGCCCCTACGCGGGCTGTCCCTCGGGGATGTACTGCTCGGCGGACCCGACGGGCGGCTGCGAGGGCTTCTGCGTGCCCGGCGTCGGGCCCGCGCCCGAGGTCGCGAAGTCGAACGGCGCGACATGCACGACCAACACCGAGTGCGCCTCGCTGCTCTGCAGCGACCCCGGCGACGGCAACCGTCGCTGCCTCGATCCGTGCCGCGCCGACGACGGGATGTGCCCCGCGGGCGAGGCCTGCGCCGCGGCCGCCGGCGGCTGCGCGGCGTGCGTGGATCAGCGCCAGCTGGTCATCCCGCGCGGGCTCGGCGAGGGCTGCACGGGCGCCGCCGCGTGCGCTTCGGGCCGCTGCTTCGACGACCTCGGAGCCCGCTACTGCACGCGCACCTGCGCGAGCGACGCGGACTGCCCCTCCGCCTACCACTGCCGCGCGGACGCGTGCGTGCGCGGCGAGCGCGAGGGCACGGGCACGACGTGCGCGCCGGCCGCCAACGACGATTGCCGCGAGGGCATGGTCTGCGCGTCGGAAGCGGGGCGCAGCTGGTGCACGCAGCTGAACTGCGCGGACCCGATGAACGCCTGCCCGGCCGGCTTCGACTGCGTCCCCGTGGGCGACGCGACGCTCTGCCGCCCGATGGTGCGCCTGCTCGGCGAGTCGTGCGCCGCGGACGCCGAGTGCCTCAGCGGGCTGTGCCGCGCGGGCGAGTGCACGCGCACGTGCAGCGTGGACACGCCCTGCGGCGTCGGCGTCGAGTGCCGCCGCACGCCGGACGGAGCGGGCGCGTTCTGCGAGCGCCCCACCGCCGCGCCCAGCCCGGAGGCCGACGGCGGTTGCAGCGCCGCGCCCGGCCTTCCTTCCTCGCGCGGCGGGCTCGCCTTCGCCGCGCTCGTCGGCCTCTGCGCGCTCGCGTCCCAGCGTCGCCGCCGGAGCGCGCGGTGAGCGTCCTGCGCCTCCGCTGCGCGCCGCAGCCCTCGCGCGCCGCGTCGTCGCGCACGCCCCGTCCGCGCGCCCCCGGCATGCACGCAGCGGGTTCCCCCGGGGCGTGCCTCCGTGCGGCCATGATGCTCGCCGCCGTGTCTCTCGCGGCCGCGGCCCTCGCGGGCTGCGCGTTCGACGGTGCGGGCGAGGGGTTCTCCGCGTCGCGTGCGCCGATTGCGGCCGGCGTGCGCGAGGCCGGCTATCCGAGCGTCGTGTTTCTCTACAACACCAGCGGCTCTGCGTGCACCGCGTCGATCGTCGCGCCGCGCGTCGTGCTCACCGCCAAACACTGCGTCCGCAACGGGAACACGAACTCGGCCTCGCCCGCGTCGCGCTTCCAGGTGTACGTCGGCAGCTCCACACGCGCGTTTTCCTCGATGTACAACGTGTCGGAGGTGCGCGTCGCGCCCGGCTCGTGGGACATCGAGGACGGCTCGGACGTCGCGCTCCTCATCCTCTCGACGCCGGCGCGTGAGGCGCCCATCGCCTACTCGCGCGAGCGTCCCTTCCGGCTGACGGGCCAGACGATCACCGCCATCGGCTACGGCGAGCTGCCCGACGGCTCGAGCGGCACGAAGTACCGCGTCTCGACCACGGTCGAGTACGTGATGGGCAACTTCATCTTCGTCGATCCGTCCGTGTGCTCGGGCGACTCGGGCGGCCCGCTCCTCGACTCGGCCGGGCTGGTGCACGGCGTCGCGTCGTTCATCTACAGCCCGGACGGCCGCACCGCGCCCCGCTGCGGCACCGCGCCGGGCGCGTACGCGGCGATCTACCCGTACCTCGACCTCATCGATCAGGCGATCACCGACAGCGGCTCCTGCGTGCCGACGGGCGACGAGGTCTGCGACGGCGACGACAACGATTGCGACGGCGACGTCGACGAGGGCTGCACCCCGATCGGCAGCGCCTGCACCGCGAGCGAGACGTGTGTGGGTGGCCTCTGCGACGCGACGAGCGCGGGCCAGATCTGCACGCAGGCGTGCGACCCTGTGACGCCGTACCTCGGCTGCCCGCCGGGGCTCTACTGCTCGGGCGCCGCGGGCTGCGACGGGCGCTGCGTGCCCGGGACCGCGGGCACGACGCCCTACGACGCGCCCTGCACCGCCGACACCGACTGCGGCACGCTCGCCTGCGTCGACCCGGGCGACGGGCGCCGCCGCTGTCTCGCGCCCTGCCGCGGAGACACGGGCGGCTGCGTCACCGGCGAGGCGTGCGCGGCCGCCGCCGGCGCGTGCGGCGCGTGCGTGCCGGCCGCGATCGTCGCGAGCACCCGCGGCCTCGGCGAGCCCTGTGCGTCCGACGCCGAGTGTCTCTCCGCGCGCTGCCTCACGGTCGGCACGCTCTCGCACTGCTCGCGCGGCTGCGCCGACGACGCCGCCTGCGGCACGGGTTTCCGCTGCCTCGCGGACGGGCTCTGTCACCGCGGGGCCGCCGAGCCCGCGGGCGGGCCCTGCCTCTCGAACGAGGACTGCGCGGCGCCCGCCGTCTGCGCGCAGCGCGGCACGGAGCGCTGGTGCACGGTGACGTGCGCGGCCGCGGGCGAGTGCCCGACGGGCTTCACGTGCGACCCGGTCGGGCCCGACCTCAGCGTCTGCGCGCCCGCGCTCGGGCTGCTCGGCGAGCCCTGCACCGCGAACGAAGCGTGCGTCTCCGGCCTGTGCGAGCTCGGCAACGGCCTGTGCACGCGCTTCTGCGATCTCGACAGCCCCTGCGGCGCGGGTGACGCGTGCGTGCGCTTCGGCGATGGCACCGCGGGCATCTGCCTCACGCCGGCCGCCGCGGGCGGTGCGCCCCCGGCCGACGACGATGGCTGCGGCTGCCGCATCCCGGCGGGTGGTCGCGGCGGGGCGGCCCCCGTGCTCTCTGCCGTCGCGGTCCTCGCGCTGCTCGCCGTCCGGCGCCGCCGCCGGCGCTGAGCGCGCGCCCTCACTGCACGCAGCGGCCGCGCGCGTGCCGCGCCGCGGCCGCGTCGTCGGGCGCCGCGCGCTCCGCCCGCGCCGCGCCGTCGGGCGCCGCGCGCTCGCTCGCGCCGCGCGCCGGGCGCCGCGTCGTCGAGCGCACGCGGCAGCACCGCCCCGCCGCGTCGTCGGGCGCCGCGCGCCCGCCCTCGCCGCGTCGTCGGGCGCCGCGCGCGCTCCGCCGCTCGTCGGGCGCCGCGCGCTCCGCCCCGCCGCGCGCGCTGCGGCTATGCTCGCGCCCGTGCCGCGACCGACCCCCGCCCTCGCCGCCGCGCTCGTGCGCGCTGCTCGGCGGCTGCACCAGCCTCGAGGCCGTCGGGCCCGGCTCGGGCCGCGTGTGCCGCGGCGCCGTCGTCGGCACGAGCGACGCGGCCTTCATCCGGCGCGGCTTCTGCGAGAGCGTGACGCTCGAGCTCGCCTTCCGGCCCTTCGTACCCGAGCGCTGCCGCGGACTCGCGCTCGGCGATGCGACGAGCGAGGCGCTGCTCACCACGAGCGACGGCGCGTTCGACTGCGCGCCCGTGCGGATCGTCGGGCCCCTCGAGCACGATCTGCTCGGCCGCTTCGACTTCCCCGGCGAGCGCCGCCTCGCGAACAAGCTCTACGCGGTGCGCCGCACGCGCGGCCCCGAGGACGGCTCCGTGCGCGTCTGCGCCGAGGACGCGCCGGAGCGCTTCGACACCGAAGCCCCATGCGGTCAGGACGCGACGCTGTACGTCTCGTTCCTCGAGTCGGGCGGGCTCGAGGCGCGCATCCTCGCGGGCGCCGGCAGCTCGAGCACCGGCGAGCGCTGCGGCGGCGACGTGCCCGCGCACAGCGCCGGACGCGACCTCTTCGGCGTGTTCCGCCTGGCGTGCAGCCCATGAGCGCGGCGGAAGGCGGGCCGCGCTGCGTGCTCGGCATCGAGAGTTCTTGCGACGAAACTGCTGCTGCAGTCGTGTTGCAAGACGGCCACGTCGTCTCCGACGTCGTCGCGAGCCAGGTGCGCCTGCACGCGCCCTACGGGGGCATCGTGCCGGAGGTCGCGTCCCGCGCGCACCTGCAGGTGATCGCGGGCGTCGTCGAGTCGGCGCTCGCGGCCTTGCCTGGCGGGCTCGCGGGCCTCGACGCGGTCGCCGTGACGAACGGGCCCGGGCTCGTCGGCGCGCTGCTCGTCGGCGTGCAGTTCGCGAAGGCGCTTGCGTTCGCGCGCGGGCTGCCGATCGTGGGCGTCGACCACCTCGTCGGTCACCTGCTCGCCGTGCAGCTCCGCCGCGACGGCGAAGCGCCGGGGGGTGCGGCGTATCCCTTCGTCGCGCTGCTCGCGAGCGGTGGTCACACGGCGCTCTACGAGGTGCGCTCCCCCACCGAGCAGATCTTGCTCGGGCAGACGCGCGACGACGCGGCGGGCGAGGCCTTCGACAAGGTCGCGAAGCTGCTCGGGCTCGGCTACCCGGGCGGCCCGCGCATCGACGCGCTCGCGGCGTCGGGCGATCCGCGCGCGGTCGCGCTCCCGCGCCCCAACGTCGGCGGACGCGGCTCGCTCGAGTTCAGCTTCAGCGGCCTGAAGACGGCCGTCGCGCAGCACGTCGCGCGCCAAGGGGCGCCCGCGACACCCGACGCGCTCGCCGATCTCTGCGCGTCCTTTCAGGCGGTGATCGTCGAGGCGCTCGTGCAGAAGAGCCTGCTCGCCTGCGAGACGCGCGGCGTGCCGAGGCTCGTGCTCGCCGGTGGCGTCGCAGCCAACCGCGGCCTCCGCGCGCGCACCACCGCGCTCTGCGCCGCGCGTGGCGTGACGCTCTCGCTGCCGTCGCCCGCGTCGTGCACCGACAACGCCGCGATGATCGCGTACGCGGGTGCGCAGCGGCTCGCGGCGGGGCTGCGCGACGACGCGACGCTGACCGTCTACCCGCGCAGCCCGGGCGTCGTGCGCGGCCGCGTCGCGAAGGTGCGCGAGGCCTGAGCCCGGGCGCGCGCACGAGGAGAGCCCATGCCGCTCATCACCATCGAGATCGCCGAGGACACGTGGAGCGCGACGCCCGAGACGCGCCGCGCCGAGTGGCGGCTCGCCATCGCGGAGCTCGTGCGCCGCAACGTGTTCGTGTTCTCCGGCGTCGCCGACGCGTGGCGGCTCCGGCTCGCGCCAAGCGAGCAGGCCGTGCACCTCGAGGCGCGCAGCGAGGAGGGCGCCTCGCTGCTCGCGCTCCGTCTCCCGCGCGAGGTGCTCGGCCGCCACGTGAAGGAGTACGTCGACGTCGTGCGCCGCATGGCGCAGGACGACGGCTCGCTGCACCCCGCGCAGCTCGAGGCGCTCGACATGGGCAAGAAGGTCGTGCACGACGACGCCGCGCGCACGCTCGCGCGCGCGCTCCCCGAGCTCGGCGCCGACCACGAGACGTACCGCCGCCTCTTCACGCTGCTGCTCGCGCTGCGCGTCGACACCACCAAGCTCACCGGCGTCTACGGCCACCGCCCCGTGCGCTGATCGCGGCGTCTCTTCGGCGTCGCGCGCGTCGCCCGCATCCCGCGTCGCGAAGGGGCGCTGCGTCGGGCTATCGTCGTGCGCGGAGGCCCTTCCGTGAGAACCGAAGCCGACTACCTCGAGAGCCTGCGTGCGCGTCGCCTCGTCGTCTACCTCGACGGCGAGCGCCTGCGCGACCCCGTCGATCACCCGCGCGTGCGCCCTTCGATCCACGCGATCGGCGCGACCTACGCGCTGGCGCACGACCCCGAGCACCGCGCGCTCGCCGTCGCGCACAGCGATGTGATCGACGCGCCCGTCAACCGCTTCACGCACCTCTTCCGTGAGCCGGCCGACCTCGTGCGCAAGGTCGAGTTGCAGCGCGTGCTCGGACGCGTGACGGGCACGTGCTTCCAGCGCTGCGTCGGCATGGACGGGCTCAACGCGCTCTTTCTCGCGACGTGGGAGGCGGGCCCCGAGTCGCACGCGCGCTTCGTGCGCTGGCTCGCGGAGGTGCAGCGCCGCGACGACGTCGTGAACGGCGCGATGACCGACGCGAAGGGCGATCGGCGTCTGCGTCCCGCGGCGCAGCCCGATCAGTTCCTGCGCGTCGTGTCGCGCACGCCCGAGGGCGTCGTGATCCGCGGCGCGAAGCTGCACCAGACGGGGGCCGCGAATTCCCACCAGATCCTCGTGATGCCGGGGCAGGCGCTGCGCCCCGGCGAGGAGGACTTCGCCATCGCGTGCGCGCTCCCGGTCGATGCCGAGGGCGTGTCGATGGTGATCGGGCGGCAACCCTCCGACGAGCGGCGCGGCGGCCCCGACGCGGGCAACGCGCGCTACGGCGGGCAGGAATGCATCGTGTTTTTCGACGACGTCTTCGTGCCGCGCGAGCGCGTCTTCCTCGACGGAGACCTCGGCGCCGTCGGCACGCTGGTCGAGGCCTTCGCGGGCTATCACCGCGCGAGCTACGGCGGCTGCAAACCCGGCAACCTCGACGTGCTGATCGGCGCGGCGGCCGTGCTCGCGAAGGCGCACGGCGTGCGCGAGGTCGCGCACGTGCGCGACAAGCTCGTCGAGATGGCGCACCTCACCGAGACGCTGCACGGCGTCGGCCTCGCCGCGAGCACGAAGAGCACGCGGCACGACGCGGGCGTGTGGCAGGTGGACGCGCTCCTCGCGAACGTCTGCAAGCAGAACGTGACGAAGATCCCGTACGAGGTCGTGCGTCTCGCGGAGGATCTCGCGGGCGGGCTCATGGGTACGCTCCCCTCGCTCGCGGATCTCGAACATCCGGAGCTCGGCGCGCGCCTGCGCGGCGTCGTCGGCAGCGACGAGCGCGTGAAGACGCTGCGCCTCGTCGAGGCGATGGCGTACGGCGCGCTCAGCGTGCCGCTGCGTCTCGAGTGCATGCACGGCGCAGGCTCCCCGCAGGCGCAGCGCGTCGTGATCGAGCGCCGCTACGACTGGGACGCGCGCATGGCGCTCGCGCGGCGGCTCGCGGGGCTCGACGCGGGCGGCGATTCGGACGACGACGCGCGCTGATTCGCGCTATCGCGCGCGGCGCGACGCCGGTACCATGAACGACGGTTCAGTCCGTCACCCGGAGGCTCTGCATGCGTCTCGCCGCTGTCGTTCTCTGTGCGCTCGCGCTCGCCACGGTCTCGGCGGGTTGTTCCGATCCCGGGGCCGACCCGCGCCGCCGCCCCGTGGCGATGCGCGACGGGGGCTCGGACCCGACCGCGCCCGACGAGGACGGCGACGGGATCTCGGATTCCTTCGAAGGCCGCGCGGACGACGTCGACACGGACGGTGACGGCACCCCCGACTACCGCGACGCGGACAGCGACGACGACGGCGTGCCGGACGCGGACGAGGGCGGCGTGCTCGGCGGCGTCCCCGCCGACACCGATGGCGACGGCACGTACGACTTCCGCGACCTCGACAGCGACGGCAACGGCATCCCCGACTTCGTCGAGGGCGCCGAGGATCTCGACAACGACACGCAGCCCAACTCGCGCGACCTCGACAACGACGGCGACGGCGCGCGCGACTCGGTGGAGATCGGCGCCGACCCCGCGGCCCCCGCCGACTCGGACGGCGACGGCACGCCCGACTACCTCGACACCGACAGCGACGGCGACACCGTCCGCGACCTCGAGGAATCGTTCGTCCCCGACGACACGGACAGCGACGGCGTCCCCGATCGCCTCGACCTCGACGCCGACAACGACGGCCTCACCGACGCGATGGAGGCGGGCGACGCGGATCTGCTGACGCCCGCGCGCGACACGGACATGGACCTCATCCCGGATTACCGCGATCCGGACTCCGACAACGACGGCCTCTCCGACGCCGACGAAGCGCTCGCGGGCACCGACCCGCTCCTCGCCGACTCGGACGGCGACGGCGTCACCGATCTCGTGGAGATCGGCGCGTGCCCCGCGGGCGACGCGACCTGCTCCGGCGACGCGACCGACCCGACCTCGAGCCCGCGCACGCGCGGTGACTTCGTCTTCTTCGAGCCGTACCTGGAGGCGCCGGATCCCGTGCGCGACACGCTCTCGTTCGCGACCGATCTGCGCATCGCCGACGTCTACTTCCTCATGGACACGACGGGCTCGATGGGCGGCGCGATCGCCTCGCTGAAGAGCGGCCTCTCGACGCCGGGTTCGGGCCTCATCGACCGCGTGCGCGCCGTCATCCCCGATGTGTGGTTCGGCGTCGGCGGTTACGACGACTACCAGCAGGCCCCCTACGGCTACGCCAGCTCGGGCGACCGCGCCTTCTACCACCTGCAAGATCTCACGGCGGACACCGCGACCGCGCAGGCGTCGGTCAACCGGCTCACGACGCACTACGGCGGCGACGGCCCCGAGTCGGGCTTCCCCGCGCTCTACGCGGTCGCCTCGGGCAACGGGCTCGCCGGGCCGAGCGGCTGGTCCGCGTCGCGCGCGTCGGGCGCGGGCGGCTTCGCGGCCTGCCCCGCGGATCGCACGGTCGGGTGGCCCTGCTTCCGCAACTCCGCGGTGCCGATCGTCGTCATGATCACCGACATCGACTCGCACAACGGGCCGATGGGCGAGGATGCGTATTCGTTCGGCGGCCCGACGTACGCCGAGGTCGTCGGCGCCTCGACCGCCTCGCGCATCCGCGTGATCGGCGTCGCGGTGAACGGCGGCGGGCGCTCCGATCTCGAGGCGATCGCGCGTGACACCGGCGCCGTCGACGGGGCGGGCACGCCCCTCGTCACGACGTGGTCGGGCTCCATCGGCGACGACGTCGTGCGCCAGATCCAGACGCTCGCGAATCAGACGCCGATCGACATCTCCGTGCAGTTCGTCGACGATCCGGCGGACTCCGTCGACGCCTTCGCGGCCTTCGTCGATCACCTCGAGGCGAACACCGCGGGCGTGCCCGGCCGCTGCGAGGCCCTGCCCGCCGAGGACACGAACGGCGACGGCTTCCCCGACACGTTTCGTGGCGTGCGCCCCGGCACGCCCGTCTGCTTCGACATCGTCGTGAAGCAGAACGACACCGTCATGCCGACGATCTCGCCGCAGGTGTTCCGCGCGAACCTGCGCGTGCTCGGCGACGGCTTCACGCCGCTCGACGACCGCGCGATCTTCTTCCTCGTGCCGCCCCGCATCGAGGTCCCGATCGGCCCGGGCTGAGCGCGTTCGAGTCTCGCTCCCTCTCTGCGGCGTCGGGGCCCTCGTGCGGCCTCGGCGCCGCGGGTGTTTTTGCGTGCGAGACACGCGGCGCGTCGTGGCACGCTCGCGCCATGACGACACCCTCGATTCGTGAGCAGGTCGGCGAGGCAGAGTGGGCGGTCCGCGTCGACCTCGCCGCCGCCTACCGCCTCGTGGCGCTGTTCGGCTGGGACGACCTCGTGTTCACGCACATCTCCGCGCGTGTGCCGGGCGGCGCGCACCACTTCCTCATCAACCCGTACGGGATGCTCTTCGAGGAGATCACGGCCTCGAGCCTCGTGAAGATCGACCTCGACGCGAAGATCCTGCTCGACACGGGATATCCCGTGAATCCCGCGGGTTTCACGATCCACTCGGCCATCCACGAGGCGCGCGCGGACGCCGGCTGTGTGCTGCACCTGCACACGCTCGACGGCACCGCGGTCGCGTGCTCGCGCGAGGGCCTGTTGCCCCTCAACCAGACGGCGCAGCTCGTCATCGGCGACCTCGCCTACCACGACTACGAGGGCGTCGCCTTCGACCACGCCGAGCGCCCGCGCCTCCAGAAGGATCTCGGCGCGCACTCGGTGATGCTGCTGCGCAACCACGGCACGCTCACCGTCGGGCAGACGGTCTCGGCGGCCTTCACGCGCATGTACTTCCTCGAGCGCGCGTGCGCGATGCAGGTGCGCACGCTCTCGGCGACGCGCGACCCGTACCCCACCGAGCCCGGCGTCCTCGCGAAGAACGAGATGATCGGCAAGATGGGCCTCGCCGCCGCGAGCGAGGCGCTCGTGTGGCCGGCGCTGCTCCGCAAGCTCGATCGCCTCGACCCCTCGTTCCGCACCTGAGCGCGTTGGACGTGGCGCGCGTTGGCGGTGCCCGTCGCCTCTGGTAGCGTTCCGCGGCCATGACGCGTTACGTCCACCTCTTCGCGGATCCCCCGGCCTCGCAGGCGAAGGAGCTGCTCGGCGGCAAGGGCGCCGGGCTCGCCGAGATGACGCGGCTCGGCATCCCCGTACCGCCGGGTCTCACGATCACGACGGAGGCGTGCCGCGCCGTGACCGCGGCGGCGGGCGCGTGGCCCGATTCGCTGCGCCCCGAGGTCCTCGCCGCGCTCGCGACGGTCGAACAGGTCGCTCGGCGCGCGCTTCGGCGACACGGCGCAGCCGCTGCTGCTCTCGGTCCGCTCGGGCGCGCGGGTGTCGATGCCCGGCATGATGGACACCATCCTGAACGTGGGTCTCAACGACGCGACGGTGGAGGCGCTCGCCGCGAACACGGGCGATCGGCGCTTCGCCTTCGACGCGTACCGGCGCTTTCTCACGATGTACGGCGGCGTCGTGCTCGGCATCGATCGGCACCACTTCGAGGAGCACCTCTCGGCGCTCAAGCGCGAGCTCGGCAACCCCTCGATGCCCGATCCCGAGGTGCCCGCCGAGGCGCTCGAGACGCTCGTCGGTCGGCTCAAGGCGCTCGTGCTCGCCGAGACGGGCAAGCCCTTCCCGGAGGACCCGCACGCGCAGCTCTGGGGCGCCGTCGCCGCCGTCTTCGAGAGCTGGAACAGCAAGCGCGCGTTGACCTACCGCCGCATGTACAACTACCCGGACGACTGGGGCACGGCGGTGAACGTGCAGTCCATGGTCTTCGGCAACATGGGCGACGACTGCGGCACCGGCGTCGCGTTCACGCGCAATCCCTCGACGGGCGAGCGCCTGCTCTACGGCGAGTACCTGCTCAACGCGCAGGGCGAGGACGTCGTCGCGGGCATCCGCACGCCGCGCCCGGTCGCCGCCGCGGCCTCGCCGCGCGGGCGTGAGCACGAGTCGCTCGAGCGCGCGCTGCCCGGCGTCTACGCGCAGTTCGTCGAGGTCGCGGCGCGCCTCGAGCAGCACTTCCGCGACGTGCAGGACATCGAGTTCACGATCCAGCGCGGCAAGCTCTGGCTGCTGCAGACGCGCAACGGCAAGCGCACCGGGCGCGCCGCGGTGCGCATCGCCGTCGAGATGGTCGACGAGGGCCTGATCACCCCCGACGAGGCCGTGCTCCGCGTCGATCCCGGCGCGCGTCGAGCAGCTCCTGCACCCGCGTGTGCCGCCGCCCGAGCGCCTCGCGAAGGACGGCATCTTCCCGCTCGCGTCGGGCCTCCCCGCGAGCCCCGGCGCCGCGACGGGCATCATCGTCTTCGACGCCGACGACGCCGTGCGCACGGCGAAGGACGGCACGAAGGTGCTGCTCGTGCGCGGCGAGACCAGCCCCGAGGACATCCACGGGATGAAGGCCGCGCAGGGCATCCTGACCGCGATGGGCGGCATGACCTCGCACGCCGCCGTCGTCGCGCGCGGCATGGGCAAGTGCTGCGTCGCGGGCGTGAGCGATCTGCACGTCGACGTGCGCGCGGGCAAGCTCGTCGTGCGCGCGCACGGCGGGAGCGCCGAGCGCGTGTTCGTGCGCGGTGACGTGCTCACGCTCGACGGCACGGCCGGCAAGGTCTACGCGGGCGAGGTGCCCGTCGAGCCCGCGGCGGCCGTCGCGGGCTTCGATCGCCTGATGGGCTGGGTGGATGCGGCGCGCCGCATGCGCGTCCGCGCGAACGCCGACACGCCGAAGGGCGCCCGCGACGCGCGCGCGTTCGGCGCCGAGGGCATCGGGCTCTGCCGCACCGAGCACATGTTCTTCGCGGCCGATCGGCTCTCGGCGGTGCGCTGCGTGGTGCTCGCGGGCACGCCCGAGGAGCGCGCGCGCTGGCTCGCCCGCATCGAGCCGATGCAGCGCCAGGACTTCGTCGAGATCTTCCGCGCGATGGCCGGGCTGCCCGTCACCATTCGCCTCCTCGACTGGCCGCTCCACGAGTTCATGCCGCGCGAGGCGGCCGAGCTCGCGCAGATCGCCGCGGAGCTGAAGGAGCCCGTCGACGTCGTCGCGCGCCGCGCCGAGCAGTTGCACGAGATCAACCCGATGCTCGGCCACCGCGGGGCGCGCCTCGGCCTCACGCACCCGGACGTCTACGCGACGCAGGCGCGCGCGATCCTCGACGCGGCGTGCCTCGTCGCCGAAGAGGGCGTCGACGTGCAGCCCGAGATCATGATCCCCGTCGTCATGCTCGCCGAGGAGCTCGCGCGCATCGAACGCACGGTGCGCGACGCGGCCGAATCGGTGTTCGTCGCGCGGGGGCGCCGCGTGCCCTACCTCTTCGGCACGATGATCGAGCTGCCGCGCGCGTGCGTCGTCGCCGACCGCATCGCCGCGAGCGCGGAGTTCTTCTCCTTCGGCACGAACGACCTCACGCAGACGACGCTCGGCGTGAGCCGCGACGACGCGGGCCACTTCCTGCCGGACTACCTCGGCGAGGGCCTGCGCGTGCTGACGCGCGACCCGTTCGCCAGCATCGACGTCGAGGGCGTCGGCGCGCTCGTGCGCATGGCCTGCGAGCGCGGCCGCGGCGCGCGCCCGGAGATCAAGCTCGGCGTCTGCGGCGAGCACGGCGGGGACCCCGCCTCGATCGCCTTCTTCGAGGAGGTCGGCCTCGCCTACGTGAGCTGCTCGCCCTTCCGCGTCCCCATCGCGCGCATCGCCGCCGCGCAGGCCAGCCTCCGCGCCCGCCGCTGACGGCCAGCCGCTGACGGCCAGCCTGCTGTCCGTCGAGCGGTGACCGCGTGCCGCGCCCGCCTACTCGTCGCCGAGCTCGGCCCGGCTGCGGTAGGCGATGCCGGGGATGCGCGGCGTGTCCACGACGAAGCCGCGGCTGCGGTCGAGGGCCTCCCAGCGCTCGATGCGGGCGGCGAGACCCTCTGAGTAGCCGCAGTCGAGCCAGCGCCAGGCCTCCGCGCGCGTCGCGGGGCTGCGGTCGAGGGGCCAGCCCGCCATCGCGAGGAGCAGGCCGAAGGTCATGGTGCCGTCGGACCAGTCGATGTCGTACGGGCTGGGCTCGTCCCAGTGGAGCCAGCCGTCCTGGCGACGCGCGGTCCACGTGCGGGCGGGCGCCCCGGCGCGCGTCCACGTGAAGCTCGCGACATCCCCCGCGAACGCGACGTCCCAGCGCACGCCGGCGACGCGCCAGAGGAAGACGAGGCCGTGCTTCCATTGCCTCACGACGCAGCCGTGGCGGAGATAGAAGCGCACCGCGCGCTGCCACGACCAGTACGTCGTGAGCGAGAGGCCCGCGTAGGCGGGAGAGAGCAGCGCCGCGACTCCGTCGAGCAGGTGCGAGGCGACGCCGCGCGCGCGCCAGCGTGGGGCGACGTAGAGGCTGGAGATCTGGGCGTAGGGCGACATGCCTTCGAAGTCGTCGAAGCACACCGTGCCGATGCGCTCGCCCGCCTCGAGCAGGACGAGCGCGCCGGGGCGCGGGCGCGGCTCGAGGTCGGTGAGCGCCGCGGGCTCGCGCGCGCGGAGGGCGTCGAGCGCGGCGGCGTCCAGCGTGGCCGGGTCGAGGATCAGGCCGCGGCGCTGCTCGAGGACCGCGGCGAGCTCGGCGGCGAGGAAGTAGGCGGTGTCCTCGGGCGACGCGTCGGCGGCGCGCGCGAGGCCCGCCTCGGCGAGCCCGGCGCGGGCGGCGGCGGCGGCGGCGAGTCGCGCTGCAACGGCGTCCCCTCGTTCCACGCGACGACCATAGCGCGCCCGCGCGAAGCACGACACGGCGCGCGTGCGCGGGGTCACGCGGGACGCCTGCGGCGACCGTGGGCCGCGCGCCCTCGAGGGCGTATCTTGGGCGCCTGCGCGGGTACGTCGCGGCCCTGGTCCTGCTGCTCGGCGGCTGCCTCGGGGTGCCCCTCGAGGACGCGCCGCCGGCGGTGCCCGCGGTGCTCGTGGACGACGCGCTCGCCCGCGAGGCGCTCGCGGGCACGGCGGTCGCCGTCTCGGGTCATGCTCCCGGAGGGGACTCCCGTCTCCGGGGCGGAGGTCGTGCTCGGTGACGCGCATGTGCGTACGGACGCGGGCGGGCGCTTCCGGCTCGAGGCGCCCCGGCGCAATACGTGGCTCACGGTGCGCGGTGCGGGCTTGCGCACGACCCTGCTCGGCGCTTGGCTCGCGCAGCCGGCGGCCGTCACGGAGGTCGCGCTCGGCGACGTGACCGTGGCGCCGGCGGACCGCGGCGTGCGCTTCGCCTTCGCGGGGGACACGAGCTTCGCGCGGCGCTTCCTCGACCCGCTCGAGCGCACCGATCGCTACACCTTCCCGCCGGATGACCCGAGCGCGCTCGTGAGCGTGCGTGACCCGGTGGCGGGGAGCATCGACGCGGTGTCGCGCATCGCGCCGCTCTTCGAGGCGAGCGACTTCCCGGTGCTGAACCTCGAGAGCGTGCTGACGCTCGAGCCCGCGACGCCGCACCCGACGAAACCCTATTGCTACTTCACGCTGCCCGGCTCGCTCGCGGCGCTCGACCGGCTGGGCGTCGCCTTCGTCTCGGTCGGCAACAACCACATCTACGACTACCTCGAGCGCGGGCTCGCGGACACGCGCGCGGCCCTCGACGCCGCGGGCGTCGCGTACTCGGGGGCGGGGCGCACGCCGGAGGAGGCCTTCGTGCCGTGGCGCGGTGCGATCGGCGGGCTGCCCTTCTCCTTCGTGGGCGCGAGCTCGGTGAGCGGGGCCGAGCACGCGATCCGCTACAACGCCTCCGACACGCAGGGCGGGGCGGCCGACCTCAACGACTCCGCGCGGGTCGCCGCGACGATCGCCGGGGAGCGCGCGCTCGGGCGGTTGCCGATCGCGCAGCTGCACACGGGCGTCGAGTACTCGGTGGCGCCGAGCGCCTACACGCGCACGCGGCTCGATCTCGCGGCCGAGTCCGGCGCGCTCCTCGTCGTCGGGCACCACCCGCACGTCGCGCAGGGCTTCGGCGTTCATGCAAACGTATTGCAGGTGTATTCGCTTGGCAACTTTGCCTTCGACCAGGATCGGCACGAGACGATGCTGGGCCTCGTCGTGCTCGCGGATCTCGACGCGGAGCGCGAGCGCCACGTCGCCGTGTACCCCGTCTATCTCGAGGATTACCGGCCGCGCCTCGCGGTGGGGCCGGCCGCGGAGGCCGTGCTCCGCCGGATCGCGCAGCGCTCGGACCCCACCGTGACGCTCGCGCTCGAGGCGGGCCGGCTGCTCGTCGCGCGCGCGGGCGAGGCGCCGTGGGCGCCGGCCGAGCGGCGCGTGACGGTCGAGGCGCAGCTCGGCCCCGATGGCGTCGGCGTCGTCGATCTGCGCGGCGTTCTCGGCCCCGGCGAGAGCGTCGCGCGGCTCGAGGACGCGCCCGGCACGACGGGCGTGCGCTGGGGCAGCGACGTGCTCGTGTACGGGACCTTCGAGGACGAGGACGTCGACGAGGACCACGGCGAGGCCGCCCGCTACGACGTGACGTCCGTCTACAGCGAGCCGTGTGTGCGCCTCGCGCACCGCGGGTTGCAGGGGCTGAGCATGGTGCGGGGCGAGGGCAGCCTCGCGCCCGCGGTCGTCGCGTTCCGCAACCGCGTGCGCGTGCCCGGGGACGCGACGAACACGCCGAACCGCGACCTCACGTTCGTGGGCTGGGCGCGGGGGGAGGGCGCGGGGCCGCTCGCGGTGCGTGTCGGCTACTGCGCGAGCGAGGGCGAGGCGGAGTTCGGGGACGAGCAGGTCGCGGCGCTCGCGGGCGGCACGTACGACTGGACGATGTTCACGGGGGACCTGACGGTGCCGCCCGATCTCACCACCGCCGCCGACCCGACCGTGAACCCGCGGGCGCTGCGCTTCTTCCTCGAGCACCGCGCCCCCGCGCGCGGCGAGGGTCTCGTCGGGCTCGACGATCTCGCGGTCGTCGCGTGGGAGGCGCCCCTCGCGCCGGGCGAGGCGGTCCGCACGCCCAACGGGCTCGGCTTCCTGCGCGTGGTGGGCGCGCCCGACGCGCGCGTCGCGTTGACGCTCTCGCTGCGCGGCGGCCGCTGAACCCGGCGCCGGACGCCGACGCGCGGGCCTCAGGAAGACGTTGCGCCGGGGCGAGCGGGGCGCAACCTTCAGCGCGATGTGTGACGGCCCCAGCGCTCGCGCCGCGTTCGACGCGGCACACCCAGGTCGGCTAGTCCCGGGGAGCGCGCGCGCATGAACTCGTGGGTCCCGGCCCCGGCCCTCCACGACGAGCCCGAGCGCCTGCGTCGGCTGGCCGGGCTCGGCGTCGCGGAGGGGCAGCGCCACGAGGTCCTCGACCACCTCACCGCGCTCGCGGGCGCCCTGCTCGGCGCGCCCATCGCGCTCGTCACGCTGGTCGAGCCGGAGCGGCAGTTCTTTCTGTCGCGCCACGGCCTCGACGCGACGAGCACCGGTCGCGCGGAGAGCTTCTGCGGTCACTGTGTCGCGTCGCAGCAGCCGCTCGTCGTCGAGGACTCGGACATGGATCCGCGCTTCGCGGGCGGGCCGCTCGTCGCGGGGCCGCCGCACGTGCGCGCGTACCTCGGCGTGCCGCTCTTCGCCGGGCCCGGGCAGAGCGCGATCGGGACGCTCTGCGCGATCGATCACCAGCCGCGCCGCTGGACCCGCGCCGAGGAGACGCAGCTCGCGCGGCTCGCGGCGCTCGTCGAGCACTACCTGGAGACGGTCACCCTGCAGCGCGTCTGGGAAGACTCGCCGCTCGCGATGGTCGTGCTCGACGCGTCGGAGCGCGCGGTCCGCATCAACGGCGCGTTCGGGCGCATGGTCGGGCGGCCCCCGGCCGCGATGCTCGGCATGCCGCTCGCGTCGTTCGTCGTGCCGGTGGACCGCGGCGTGCTGCGCGCCATGGTGGGGCACGCGTTCACGCACCACGAGAGCCCGACGCGCCGCGAGCTCCGCTTCGAGCGGTTGAACGGCGCGTTGGTGAACGGCGGCGTGAGCGTCTCGTTCCTCGCGGACAGCGGCTCGCAGGTGGTCTGCGTGATCCGCGACATCTCGCTCGAGCGCCGCCTCAACGCGCAGTCCGGCGTCGTCGCCGAGGTGCGCCGGGAGCTCGGCGGGCCGCTCGAGCGGGCGCGGCGTCTCGCGGCCCAGGTCGCCGGCGAGGCGAGGCCGGCCGGGGACGTGGTCGAGCCGCTGCTCGCGCAGCTCGACGCGTTCGACGCGATCCTCGACGCGCGCCTCGGCGACATCGGGGCGCGCGTGCGCGTGGAGGCCGAGCTGCAGGCGAGCGAGCAGCGTTTGCGCGTGGTGCTCGAGCAGGTCGTCGGTCCGCTGCTCGTCCTCGACGATCGCGGCCGGATCGTGGACGCGAACGTGGCCGCGCTCGACGCGCTCGGCTACGCGTTCGACGCGCTCGTCGGCGCGTCCCTGCGCGTCGTGTGCCCGACCTTCACCGACGAGCAGTGCGCGCGCTGGTTCGCGGCCGCGCAGCAGGCCGGCGCACGGACCGCGCGGCTCGCCGCCGAGGAGGCCGCGTTCGTGCGCCGAGACGGCGCCGAGCGCAGCGTGGAGCTGCACCTGCTCGGCATGGACTGGAACGGCCCCGGCCGGCTCGTGCTGCTCGTGCGCGACGTGACGGTGGCCGCCGCGCGCGAGGCGACGCTGCTCCGTGAGCGCGACGACCTCGCGCAGCGTGTGCGCTCGGGGAGCGCGGCGCTCACCGAGCAGCAGCGCATGGAAGAGGCGCTCAAGGGCTCGCTCCTCGAGAAGGAGACGCTGCTCAAGGAGATCCACCACCGCGTCAAGAACAACCTCCAGATGGTCTCGAGCCTCCTGACGCTGCAGCTCGATCAGATGCCCGACGAGCGCGGGCGCGCGCTGCTGCTCGAGAGCGTGCGGCGCGTGCGCTCGATGGCGCTGATCCACCAGCACCTCTACGGCTCGGCCTCCCTCGAGCGCATCGATCTCGGCGCGTACGCACGCGACCTCGTCGAGACGCTGCGCCACGCGCTCGCGCCCTCGGCGCGCGTGAGCGTGGACGTCGCCCCCGTGGAGATCGCGGTCGATCGCGCGGCGCCCGTCTGCCTGATCCTCAACGAGCTGCTCACCAACGCCTTCAAATACGGGGCGCAGCGCGCCTCGACGCCGCCGGGCGAGGGCCCGCGGGCGCCGCTCGGCCCGGAGGTCGCGGTGCGCCTCCACGTCGATGGGCGGCGCGCGGTGCTCAGCGTGCGCGACGGTGGGCCGGGGCTCCCCGAAGACTTCGACCCCCGGACCACCGGGAGCCTCGGGCTGCAGCTCGTGACGACGCTGACGCGACAGCTCCGCGGCCGCCTCACGACGCGCTCCGAGGGCGGCGCCGTCTTCGAGCTCGACTTCCCGCTCTGACGGCGCAGGCGCGCGCCCGCGGCCGTGGGCATGCCGCGGCCGCGCGCATCCCGTGCGCCGCGCGCAGGCCGTGGCCGTGCGGGCCGCCGTGCGTCGCCTGCTACAGTCGCGCCCGTCCGGCGTCGCCCGCCGTCGCGGGCGTCCGGCGGAGGTCCTCGATGATACGCGGTGCGCTCCCCACCATCCTGCACGCGGCCGACCCGACGCCGCTCGTGAAGCTCCAGCGCGTGGCCTCCGGCCTCGCCGCGGAGGTGTACGTGAAGTGCGAGTACCTGCGCCCGGGCGGGTCCGGCCGCACCCCGATGCTGCGGCACCTCGTGGACGAGGCCGAGCGCCGCGGCGCGCTCGTCCCCGGTGGGACGTTGGTCGCCGCGGTGTTCGACGACGCGGGCGCCGCGCTCACGACCATCGCCGCCGTGCGCGGCTACGCCTGCGTCTGCGTCGTGCCGGACCGCGCCCCCGCCGAGCGCCTCGTCGCGCTGCGGGCGCGTGGGGCGCGCGTCGTCGTCTGCCCGACGGATCTCGAGCCCGACGATGCGCGCTCTGCGCGCGCCGTCGCGCGGCGCCTCGCGGGGGAGACGCCCCGCGCCTTCCTCGTCGACCCGGCCGGCAGCCCCGACAACGCGGCCGCGCACGCGCGGTTCACGGGCCCCGAGCTGTGGGCGCAGACGGACGGCGCGATCGACGTGCTCGTCGTGGGGTTGGCCACCGGCGGCACCATCGCGGGCGTCGGCCGCGCGCTGCGCGAGCGCAAGCCCGGGGTGCGGCTCGTCGGCGTCGATCCGCTCGGCTCGCTCTACCACGACTACCTGCACTCTGGCCGCGTCACGCGGGGCTTCGCGCGCGAGGTCGAGGGGATCGGCGGCGACTTCGTGCCGAGCACGCTCGAGCCTGCGCTCATCGACGAGGTCGTGCGCGTCGACGACAAGGCGAGCTTCCTGACGGCGCGTGAGCTCCTGCGCCGCGAGGGACTCGCCGTCGGCGGGGCCTCGGGCGCGGCCGTCGCGGGCGCGCTCGCGTACGCGCGGCGGGCCGGGCGCGCGGAGAACATCGTCGTCCTGCTGCCCGACGCGGCGGGCGAGGCGCTCTCGCCGATCTTCGACGACGCGTGGCTGCGGGCGCGCGGCTTCCTCGAGGCGCAGCCGGGGCTCGGCGTCGTCGCGGACGTGCTGCGGGACAAGAGCGGCGAGGTCATCGCGGCGCGCGCGCACGACCGCGTGCGCGACGTGATCAGCCGCATGAAGGCGCACGGCATCTCGCAGCTCCCCGTGCTCGAGGGCGGGCGGCTGATCGGCGCCGTCGCCGAGGTCGACCTGCTGCGCTACCTCGTGAGCGGCGAGCACTCGCTCGACAGCCCCGTCGGCGTGCTCGCGGAGCGCGACTACGCGACGGTGACCGCGGAGACGGCCGTCGAGCGCGTACAGGGCCTGCTCGGCGACGTGCGCATGGCGATCGTGCTCGGCGACGACGGCGGCATCGCGGGCGTCGTGACGAAGATCGACCTCATCGATTACCTCGCGCGCCGCACGGCCTGACGCCGCGTCAGCTGGTCCGACCAGTCCCGCGCCACCGATGGGCTGCGCAGCGAGAATCTCGATGTTATCCGTCTGGGCAGGGGACGACTGGTCCAACCAGTCTGGCGCGTGCGCGCGGACGCGCGGCGCCGCCGTCTCACCCCCCGCACTCCGCGACGGCGCGGGCGTTCAGCCGCGCCAGCCCCTCGTCGAACACGGCCTCCGGCGTGAGCAGCGAGAGCACGGCCCAGGCCTCGTCGGCGAAATCGTAGAAATAGCCGGGCTGCACGAGCACGCCGTCGCGCTCGAGGAGCCGCAGCGCCCACGTCTCCTCGTCGAGCACGCGCGGCAGCCGCACGCACGCGGACCAGCCTCCCTCCGCCGGGAGCGGCGTGAGCGGTGAGCCCGTGGCGGCCAGGGCCATGAGCGCGTCGTGGTTGCGCCGCACGCGCGCCGCGATCGCGCGCTCCGTGGGGCCGCGCGCGGCGAGCAGCGCGGGCAGGCCCGCGAGCACGGGCGCGCCCACGGGGAGGAAGGTGTCGCCCACCAGCTCGAGGCGCTCGAGCGCGGCCTCGACGTCCGCGGCGGGGCCCGCGACGTGCGTGAACGCGAGCTTGAGCTGGGGCAGGCCGGCGAGCTTCGAGAGGCCCGACATCGCGAAGGTGAGCACCTCCGCGTCGATCGCCGCGGAGAGCACGCGCGCCGGATCGTCGCGGAGCGGATAGCGCGCGAACACCTCGTCCGAGACGATGGGCAGGCCGAGCGTGGCGAGGGCGCGCAGCTCTGCGCGGGTGGTGTACGAGCCCGTGGGGTGGTTGGGGTGCACGATCACCACGGCGCGCGTACGCGGGCCGCGGGCGCGGGCGAGCGCGTCGAGATCGAGGTGCCACCCGCCCTCGTGGCGGAGCGGATACGGCCGGAGCCGAACGCCCTCGAGCGCGGCGAGGTGCGCGAGGAGCGGATAGCTCGGCTCGGGGGCGAGGACGTCGTCGCCGGGATCGCAGAGCACCTTGAAGAGCCACGCGTACGCCTCGCTCGTGCTCGCGGTGAGGACGATCCGCGCCGCCTGCGCGTCGACGACGCCCGCGGCCCGCAGGTCGGCGGCGACGGCCTCGCGTGCCGGCGCGGGGCCGAGCGGCGCGGGCGCGTGCGTGAGCACGGAGGGCTGCGCGAGCGCCGCGAGGATCGCCGCGCCGTCGTACGGGAGGCCCGCGCGCGTGGGGTTCGAGAGGGTGAGGTCGAGCAGCGGGCGCCCCGCGGCGCGCCGCGCGGCGAGCGCACGCGCGAGGGCGTTGGGCGAGGCGTCGTGGGCGGAGCGCGCGGAGAGACGCAGCGGGGGCACCCGCGCGACGGTGCGGCGGGGGGAGCGGGCGCGCAATCGCGCGGCGGCGCGGCGGGCCGCACGGCGCGGACGATCTGCTTGCCGCACCGTGGCGGCGCGGATACTTTGCCGACGCGTGTCTCCGCTGCGCCACCGTGCTTGCGGCTTCGCCGCGGGGCTACGTTCGCCGCTGCTCGCAGCGACCGCGCCGCTCGCGATCGGTGCGGCGGCGGCGCTCATCACCGCGCTCGTCGTGCCCTTCGCCCGGCGCTCGCCCGGCGCTCGCCCACGGGTCTCGTCGTCCCCTCGCGCATCGCCCTCGTGCTGCCGGTCACGCTGCCCTCGCTCGCCACGACGGTCGACCGGTCGGTGCGTCGCGCCGCGCCGCCGCAACTCGCGCACCTGGGCACCGACGCGCCCGTGCGCGAGCGCGTCGAGCGCGGCGGAGGGCGCCTGCACGCGTGGTACTGTGACCTCGGCCGCGCGGAGCTCTTCGAGCACGACCCCGCGCACGGCGACTTCGTGCGCCTCGGCGAGGTCCACCGCGCCGCGCCGGACGCGCCCGACGACGCCGCCGCCGCGGCCGAGTAGGGCGCGACCCGCGCTCGGCCTCCCGCGGCGCGACCGGTGCCGTCGAACTCTTTCTCCACCGCCCCGCCCCCGGGGGCCGACTCCGGATACCACGCCCCGATGAACGACACGCCGCCGTCCGCCGCAGAACCCGCTCACGCCCCGCCCGCCGCCGCCCCGGTCACGGACCTCTCGCCGCTGCGCAACGTCGCCTTCGATCTGCCGGCGGGGCTCGTGACCTTCCTCGTCGCGCTGCCGCTCTGCCTCGGCGTCGCGCTCGCGTCGGGTGCGCCGCTCGTCGCCGGGCTGCTCGCCGGGGTGATCGGCGGGATGGTCGTCCCGCTCGTGAGCCGGTCGCCCCTCAGCGTGAGCGGGCCCGCGGCGGGGCTCGCCGCGATCGTGGCGGCGGGCGTCGTCCAGGTCGGCGGTTTCCAGCGTTTCTGCCTCGCGGTCGTCCTCGGCGGCGTCATGCAGCTCGCCCTCGGGGCGCTCCGCGCAGGCGTGATCGTGTCGTTCATCCCGTCGGCCGTGATCCGCGGGATGCTGAGCGCGATCGGTCTCCTGCTCATCCTCAAGCAGACGCCGCACGCGATCGGCTACGACGCGGAGAACTTCGCGAGCGAGTCCTTCATGGTCGAGGGCGAGGGCAACACGTTCTCGCTCCTCGGCCACGCGCTCGCCCGGCTCGAGTGGGGCGCCGTGTTGATCAGCCTCGCCTCGCTCGCGATCTTGCTCGTGTTCGAGCGCAGCGCCGCGCTCAAGCGGCTCAAGTGGCTGCCGGGCGCACTGGTCGTCGTCGTCACGGGCACGCTGCTCAATGCGGCGTTCCAAGCCTTCGAGCCGATGCTTGGGCTCGCGCGGCGGCACCTCGTCTCGGTGCCCGCGGAGGGCGGACCGTCCGCGCTGCTCGGCGAGCTGCGCCTCCCGGACTTCGCGGCCCTCGGGGATGTGCGCGTCTGGACGCTCGCGGCGACGCTCGCGGTCGTCGCGAGCCTCGAGTCCCTGCTCTCGCTCGACGCCGTCGACCGGCTGGATCCCTTCAAGCGCCGCTCTCCGCCCAACCGCGAGCTCGTCGCACAAGGGCTCGCGAACGTGCTCTCCGGACTCGTCGGGGGCTTGCCGATCACCAGCGTGATCGTGCGCAGCAGCGCCAACGTCAACGCGGGCGGGCGCACGCAGGCGGCCGCGTTCGCGCACGGCGCGCTGCTCCTCGCCGCGGTGCTCTTCGCGGGGGCGTGGCTCAACCGGATCCCGCTCGCCGCGCTCGCGACCATCTTGGTCATCACGGGGTGGAAGCTCGCGTCCCCACGGCTCTTCCGCGCGATGTTCCGCCTCGGGCCCTCACAGTTCGTCCCGTTCGTCGCGACGGTGGGCGCCATCCTGCTCACCGACCTGCTCGTCGGCATCGCGATCGGCATCGTCGTCGGCCTCGCGTTCACGCTCCGGACGAGCATGAAGGGCTCGTTTTCGACGGTGCGCGGGCCGGAGGGCACCGTCCACATCCGCTTCGAGAAGGACGTCTACTTCTTCCACAAGGCGTCGCTCTTCGAGGCGCTCCACGCGACGCCGGCCGGCACGCGCCTCGTCGTGGATCGCGGCGCGGCCGACTTCGTCGAGCACGACGTGTGCGAGGCGCTCCACGATTTCCAGATCGTCGCGCGGCTGCGGGGCGTGGACGTCGAGCTGCGCGGCATCCCCGGGGTGGCGAGCGTCGGCGGGCACTGACCGGCCCCGATCGCGCAGGTCGGCCGGACGCTCGCCGGCCGCGCGGACCGGGCCGTGCGCGGCGCCTGTACGCGGCCGGGGCCGTGCACTATGGTCGGCCCGGCTTGTCCACGTACGGCGTCCCGATCCCCTTCGGCCCCTACCAGCTCCTCAAGCCCCTCGGCTCGGGCGGCATGGCCGACGTCTTTCTCGCGGAGGCGCGCGGCCTCGGCGGCTTCAACCGCCTCCTCTGCGTGAAGTGCATCCGCAAGGAGCGCGCCGCCGACAAGGACTTCATCCGCCTGCTCGTCGAGGAGGCGAAGATCGTCTCCCACATCGTGCATCCCAACGTCGCGCAGGTGTTCGACCTCGGCTGCGTCGACGATCGCTACTACATCGCGATGGAGTACATCGAGGGCGTCGACGCCTTCGCGATCCTCCAGGCCGCGGTCGAGCGCGGCATCCACGTCCCCGTGCTCGCCGCCGCGCTCATCGTGCGTGAGCTCGCGAGCGGGCTCGCCGCCGCGCACGGCCAGGCCGACTCCGAGGGCCGCTCGCTCGGGATCATCCACCGCGACATCTCCCCGCACAACGTGCTCGTCTCCCTCGACGGCGACGTGAAGATCATCGACTTCGGCGTCGCGCGCGCGTCCCTGCGCGAGACCGCGACGCAGGCCGGCGTGATCAAGGGGAAGTACAACTATCTCTCGCCCGAGCAGGCG
This sequence comes from Polyangiales bacterium, assembly GCA_964202905.1. Lineage (GTDB taxonomy): Bacteria > Myxococcota_A > Polyangia > Polyangiales > JADJQN01 > CAIUAC01. The sequence goes on along the minus strand of CAXNJO010000003.1, from coordinate 447,479 downwards.
CGCGGCGGCGCGCTCGACCACCGCACGGACATCTTCTCGGCGGGGATCGTCCTCTTCGAGCTGCTCGCGGGCGAGCCCCTCTACCCGGGCGATCAGATCGCGGATCTGCTCGATCAGACGCGCCGCGCGAAGGTGCCGCCGATGCGCCGCTTCCGCAGCGACGTGCCGAAGCCGCTGCTCGCGATCCTCACTCGCGCGCTCGAGCGCGACGCCGACCAGCGCTACCCGACCGCGCAGGCCTTCGCCGCCGACCTCGACGCCTTCCTCGTGCAGCACGGCAGCGGCTACAGCCGCGCGGACCTCTCGGCGCTGCTCGTGTGGCTGCTGAAGACGCCCGACGGCAAGCCGAAGTACGGCCCGGCGAGCAAGCCGTCCGCGTTCCCGAGCGGCGTGCGCTCGGTCGACGACCTCGAGGCCGCCCCGACGCGCGTCGCGAACCTCGAGGACATCCGCGTGCGGCGCGAGGCCCGGGCCGCCGGCTTCGAGGTGCCGCCGACGCCGATCGCGAAGGACGCGCCGCGCCGCGCCGGGCGCTGGGCGCTCGCGGCCGCCCTCGCCGTGATCGTGGGGATCCTCGGCGGCGCGCTCGCGGTGTCGCGCTGCGACGCGGGGACGGCGGCGCCGCTCGCGCCCTTGCAGCCCTGACGGAGCCGCCCCCCGCGAAGAACGCAGCCGGTCACCGGGCGCGTGGTGTAGAACCGTCGCCATGAGCGACGATCCGTTTGTCCCCAAGGGGCTCACGCAGCGCAAGAGCGGCGCGAAGTTCAACAACAAGTTCGCCTCCACCGTGATGGGGACGGCGATGTTCGTCGCCGAGATGCAGCGGAAGGTCCCGCTGCGCACGAAGCTGCTCGTCGCGCTGCTCGCGCTCGCGGTCGCCGGCGTCGGCGGCTGGGCGTACGTCGACACGCGCGAGCGCAGCCGCTCCGCCGAAGAGCTCGCGAGCGCGCTCGGCACCCCGCACGAGGTGGGCGCGCCGCGCGTGCAATCCCTCCTCGAGGCGGGGCTGCACTCGACGTCGCGCGCGGGCGCGTTCCGTTACCTCGGCGAGGCGCAGCACGCGCCGGGCGTCCCGCTGCTCGTCGAGGCCCTCGGTCGCAGCGGCGAAGAGCGCAAGGCGGCCGCCGAGGCCCTCGCCCGCATCGGCGCGCCGGCCGCGCTCCCCGCGCGCGACGGGCTCGCCGCCATGCTGACGAGCAGCGACCCGGGCGAGAAGTTCATCGGCGCCTGGGCGCTCACGGCGCTCGGTGATCCGCGCGGCCTCGAGGACGCCATGCGCGCGCTCGCCGAGGGCACGCTCCAGCAGACGCCGAGCTACGACGCCTCGAAGCTCGCCGCGGTGCTCGGGCGCGACGGGATGATCGCGCGCCTCGGCGACGCGCACCCCGTCGTGCGTCAGTTCTCGGCGACCTGGCTCGGCCCGATCTGCGACGAACCCGCGGCCAACGCGCTCGCCGCGGCGACGCGCGATCCCGCGCAGGAGGTCGCCGTCGCCGCGTGCGTGAGCCTCGGACGCTGCGGCACGGGGGCGGCGCTCGGCGCGGTCGCGGCCGCGCTCGCCAGCAAGCCCGCGCTCCGCGAGCCGCTCGGTCAGGCGTTCAGCCACGAGGTGGGCGCGCCCGGCCTCTCGCTGCTCCTGCAGACCACGGACGAGCGCTCGACGCGCGCGCTGCTCGGGCGCCTCATCGCCGAGATCTACGACCCGCGCGCCGGCGACGCGTTCGTCGCCGAGCTCGAGCGCACGCCCGACCCGGCGGGGCGGATCGCCATCGCCCGCGCGCTCGCCGAGGTGGGCGACGCGCGCGCCGTCGCCGTCGTCGAGCCGCTGCTCGCGGACGCCGACGACGCGGTCGCGCGCCAGATCCTCGATATTCTCGGCGCGATCGGCGAGCCCGCGGCCGTCGAGCCCGTCCTCGCCAGGCTGCTCCGGACGCGCCGCGACCTCTCGGGCGCGGTCCTCGTCGCGATGGGCGAGGCGGGCGCGTGCTCGGCGGACTCGCTCGCCGACGCGCGCGCGCTGCTCGGGTCGTCGGCCACGCAGGCGTGGGCGCTCGGGATGCTGGCGCGCTGCGGCGACGCGGCCGCGGGGACGACGGCCCTCCGCGTGCTCGCGCGGCCCGTGCGCGACGACGGGACGCTCGCGTTCGCGGCGTTCGACGCGGTCGCGCGGCTCGGGCTGCGCGAGGCGTCCGGGCCGCTCTACGGCTGGCTCGAGGCCCCCGCTGTCGACCCGCGGATCCGGCTCGCGGCCGCGGACGCCCTCGGCATCGTGGGCGACGACGCGACGCTCGAACGGGTCGTGAACCGCCTCGTCGATCCCGGCACGCCCGAGGATCAGCGCGCCGCGCTCACACGCGCGCTCGTGCACCGCGTGCCGTCCGGCGTGCTCCCCCGGCTGATGGGCTACCTGCGGAGCGGGGCCGACGACGACCGCACGCTCGCGATCGTCGGCGTCGTCGGCGCAGCGGGCGATCCGGGCCTCGAGGCCGAGCTCGCGACGCTCCTCGAGGACGCGCGCGCGCGCCCCAACGCCGCGTACGCCATCGCGCTCGGCGGGGGCGACGCGGGGCTCCGCGCCCTCGCGCAGCGCATGCGCACCGACCGCGCGCTCGACGAGCTCGTGCGCGCGCGCGTCGCGTCGTTCAAGCCGCTCTTCGACGCGCGTGACCTCGAGACCGGCCGGCTGCACGCCCGCCTCGAGCGCCTCCTTCGCCTGAGGGACATGGGCATCGGCGCGTTCTGGGACGCCTTCGCCCGCGCGCTCACGGAGGGCTCGCGGCACCCCGGCGGGCTCTCGGCGCGTGCGCTGCGCCGCGGCCTGTCGCGCGATCTGCAGGGCGCCGACGAGCGCAAGCGGCGACTCGCGGCCGCGGGGCTGCTCGCCTCGGGCGCGCGGGGCGTGCTGCTCGCGGCGCGCGCGGGGCGCGGCGTCGGCGCGGCGGAGGCGGACGCGGCGCTGCGTCACTGACGCAGTCTGTATGTGCTTGGATTCGTTGTGTTATTTGCCGTATGGAATCGCCGTTCCGTGCGGGGCCCTGCGGCGTTAGGCTCGCGGGCCCGTGTCCTCCGAGAAGACCGAGCAGCCCACCGAGAAGAAGCTCCGCGACGCACGCCGCGAGGGGCGGGTCGCGCGGAGCCGCGACGCGGGCACGGCCGCGGTCGTGCTCGCGACGGCGGGCGCGCTCGCGTTCACGGGCGAGTCGGTGCTCGACGCGCTGCGTGGGGTGTTCTCCCTCTCGCTCGGCGCCGTCGACGGCACGCGCCCCGTCGCGCCGGGCGCGGCGCTCGAGGCGGCGCTCGGCACCGGGCTGCGCGCGGTCGCGCCGACGCTCGGCGCCGCGCTCGTCGCCGGGACGCTCGCGGGCTTCCTGCAAGTCGGCCCGCTCCTCGCGCTCGAGAGCGTCGAGCCCCGCCTCTCGCGGCTCGACCCCCTCGCCGGCGTGCGCAACCTCCTGCAACGCAAGCGCCTCGTGGAGCTCGTGAAGGCCGCGATCGTGATGGTGGTGGTCGGCGCGACGGCCTGGGTGACGCTGCGCGACGGCGCCCGCGGCGTGCTCGCGCTGACCGGCCGTGACGCCGGGGCGGCGCTGCGCGGCGCGGGCGCGCTGGTCTCCGCGCTGCTGCTGCGCGTCGGCGGCGCGATGGCCGCCCTCGGGGCGCTCGACCTGCTCTACCAGCGCTGGCAGTTCCTCGTCGATCAGCGCATGTCGAAGGACGAGGTGAAGCGTGAGCACAAGGAGAGCGACGGCGATCCGCACACCAAGGGCGAGCGGGAGCGCTTGCGCCGCGAGATCCTCGAGCACGGCGTCCTCGAGCGCGTGCGCGGCGCGGACGTGCTCGTCGTGAACCCGACGCACCTCGCCGTCGCGCTGCAGTACGACGAAGACGGCGAGCAGGACGCGCCCGAGGTCCTCGCGCGCGGCGCCGACGAGCTCGCGCAGCGCATGATCCGCGCGGCCGAGGAGGCCGGCGTGCCCGTGCTGCGCGACGTGCCGCTCGCGCGGGCGCTCTTCGCGCTCGAGCACGGCGCGCCGATCCCGGAGTCGCTGTTCGAGGCCGTGGCCGCCGTGCTGCACGTCGCGTGGGAGCAGCGCGCCCGCGCGGACGACGGCGACGCGGAGCCGCGCCCTTGACCGGCACGCTCTTCGACACCGGCGCGCCGCGCCCACCCGCGCGCCGGGAGCGCGCCCCGCGCGCGTCCGACGCCCGCGAGCCCGGCGACGCGCTCGTCGAGGTCGCGGTGCCCGTGCCGCTGCGCCGCCGCTTCACCTACCGCGTGCCCGCGCGGCTCGTCGCGCAGGTCGTCCCCGGCGTGCGCGTCGCGGTCCCCTTCGGCCCGCGCAAACTCCCGGCGATCGTGCTCGGCCCCGCGCCCGTGCCGCCGCCGGGCAGCCGCGTCCGCAGCATCGCGGGTCTCATCGACGCGACGCCCGTGTTCACCGCGGAGCTGCTCGCGCTGCTCGTCGAGGCCGCCGACTACTACCTGCATCCGCTCGGCGAGGTGCTGCGCGCGGCCACGCCCGCGCTGCCGGACGAGGTGCACGCGCGCCTGCGGGACGAGGGCTTCCTCGACGCGGAGGAGGCGCTGCCCGGCGCCGCGATCGCGACGCGACGCGCGCTCTTCGTGAGGCGCACCGACGCGCCGCGCGGGGAGGAGCGCCTCGGCGAGCGACAGCGGGAGGTGCTCGCGCTGCTCGAGGCGCGCGGCGAGGTGTCCCTCGCGGAGTTGCGGCAGCACGTCGAGGAGCCGCGCACCGTGCTCCGGGCGCTCGCGCGGCGCGGCCTCGTCGCGACCGAGGAGCGCGACGTCGTCGCCGATCCGTACTTCGCGACGAGCGTCCCGCGCGACGTGCCGCCCGTGCCCAACCCCGCGCAACAGGCCGCGATCGACGCGCTCGTCGCCGCGGCGGAGGCGGGCGGATACCGCGGCTTCCTGCTCCACGGCGTGACGGGCTCCGGCAAGACGGAGGTCTACCTCCGCACGATCGACGCGGTGCGTGCACAGGGGCGCGGCGCGATCCTCCTCGTGCCCGAGATCGCGCTGACGCCGCAGCTCGTCGGCCGCTTCCGCGCGCGCTTCGGCGACGGGCTCGCGGTGCTGCACAGCGGCCTCAAGGACCGCGAGCGCAACGACGCGTGGCGGGCCCTGCGGAGCGGCGCGGTGACGCTCGCGATCGGCGCGCGCTCGGCGATCTTCGCGCCCGTCGCGCGCCTCGGCGTCATCGTCGTCGACGAAGAGCACGACCCGTCGTTCAAGCAGGAGGAGGGCTTCCGCTACCACGCGCGCGACCTCGCGCTGCTGCGCGCGCACCGCGCCGGCGCCCTCTGCGTGCTCGGCAGCGCGACGCCGAGCGTCGAGAGCTACCACCTCTCCGAACAGCGGCGCCTCACGCGGCTCTCGATGCCCGAGCGCGCGACGCCGCGCCCGCTCCCCCGCGTCGAGATCGTCGATCTCGCGCGCTACCGCGGCACGCCGAGCGGCCACCCGCTCATCACGACGCCGCTGCACCGCGCGATCGAGCAGTGCCTCGCGCAGCAGGGGCAGGCGATCCTCTTCCTCAACCGCCGGGGCTTCTCGCCGACCCTGCGCTGCGGGGCGTGCGAGGAGATCATGGAGTGCCCGGCCTGCAGCGTCGCGCTCACCGAGCACCGCAGCGCGCGCGCGCTGCGCTGTCATTACTGCGACTTCGCCGCGCCCGCCTCGCGCACCTGTCTTCGTTGCCAGAAGGAGGCCCTCGAGCCGATCGGCCTCGGGACGGAGCGCCTCGAGGACGCGCTCGCGCAGGTCTTCGCGCCGGCGCGCGTCGCGCGGCTCGATCGCGACACGGCGCGCGGCGTGGATGGCGTCGAGGCGGTGCTCGAGCGGATGCGGCGGCGCGAGATCGACCTGCTCGTCGGCACGCAGATGGTCACGAAGGGCCACGATCTGCCCGGCGTGACGCTCGTCGGCGTGATCGTCGCCGATCAGTCCCTCGCCTTCCCGGATTTCCGCGCGGCCGAGCGCACCTTCCAGCTCCTCGCGCAGGTCGCGGGGCGCGCGGGCCGCGGCGACGGCGAGGGGCGCGTGCTGCTCCAGACCTGGCAGCCCGAAAACCCCGCGATCATCCACGCGAGTCGGCACGACTACTTCAGCTTCCACGCGACCGAGCTCGAGGCGCGGCGCGAGCTCGGCTACGCGCCCTTTTCGCGGCTCGTCGCGGTGCGTGTCGACGCGGGCGACGAGGGGCAGGCGCAGGCCGCCACGGAGGAACTGGCGCGCGTCGCGCGGGCGCACCCGGCCGTCGTGCGCGGGCTCGTGCGCGTCCTCGGGCCGGCCCCCGCACCCATCACGCGTCTCCGCGCCCGCTTCCGCTGGCGGCTGATGCTGCGCGGCGCCGATCGGGGCGCGCTCCGCGCCGTCGCGACGGCCGTCGCCGACCGCATCGACGCCGGGCTCGCGCCGGCGCGCGCGTCGGTCGATGTGGACCCGGTGAACATGCTCTGACCGCGGCGCCAGGCCCACGCGCCGCCGTCGCGTTTCGAGACGTGGCTCGGGCACGCGGGGCGCGCGTGGCCCATTCGTCGCGGGGCCCCTCAAGGGTGGCTCCAGCGGGCCGTTGATCCGCGCGCGGGCGCCGCCACGCGACGTCCTAGGAGACCCCATGCGCGTCGCTCAGCGGATCCACAAGGCCGGGACGGGTTGGAGCGCACCGCTCGGGGGTGACACGCCTTCGTTCGTGCTGGTCTTCGGTGCGCGGCAGGCCCTGCACGAGACGTCCGCGCTCGCCGACCTGCGCGCCGCGTGGCCCGGCGTCCCCGTGATCGGCGCGAGCACCTCGGGTGAGATCGTGGATGGCCGCGCCCTCGCGGGTGGCCCATCGGGCGAGAAGCCCACCGACGACCGTGTGCTCGATGATCGTGTGCTCGACGACACCGTGGTCGCCACGGCGGTCACCCTCGAGCACGCGTCGGTGCGCTGCGCGGCCCGCGCGCTGCCCGCGGCGGACGCCAGCTTCGAGACGGGCCGCGCCCTCGGCGTCGAGCTCGCGGGGCCGGGGCTCCGGCACGTGCTCGTGTTCTCGGAGGGGCTGCGCGTCAACGGCAGCGACCTCGCGCGCGGGCTCACCGAGGCCGTCGACGGCGTGCCGGTCACGGGCGGGCTCGCCGGCGACGGCGCGGCGTTCGCGGAGACGTGCGTCGTCGTCGGGGGCGAGGCGCGCGCGGGCGAGGTCGTCGCGCTCGGGCTCTACGGGGAGCGGCTCGTCACGGGCCACGGCTCGCTCGGCGGTTGGGATCCCGTTCGGTCCCGACCGCGTCGTGACCCGCGCCGTCGGCAACGTCCTCTACGAGCTCGACGGCGAGTCCGCGCTCGCGCTCTACCGCCGCTACCTCGGCCCGCACGCGGAGCGCCTCCCCGCGAGCGGTCTGCTCTTCCCGCTGATGGTCCTCGACCCGGGCCGCGCATCGGGCGTCGTGCGCACCATCCTCGGCATCGACGAGGCCGCGGGCAGCCTGATCTTCGCGGGGGACGTGCCGCAGGGGAGCTTCGCGCGGCTCATGCGCGCGAACCTCGATCGGCTCATCGACGGCGCGAGCGGCGCGGCCAGCGCCTCGCACGCGCTCATGGGCGGGACGCCCGCCTCGCTCGCCCTGCTCGTCAGCTGCGTCGGTCGCAAGCTCGTGCTCGGCGTGCGCACCGACGAGGAACTCGAAGGCGTGCGCGAGGTCGTCGGCCCCGGCTGCGCGCTCGCGGGTTTCTACTCCTACGGCGAGATCTCCCCGCGCACGCAGGGCGCCCGCTGCGAACTCCACAATCAGACGATGACCATCAGCACCTTCGCCGAGGTCTGAGCGCGGATGCACCACCTGCTGCGACGTCAGCTGCGGCGGGCGCTCGGCGCGGACTTCGTCGTGCCCGAGTCGCTGCGCCCGCTCTTCGAGACGATCGCGGAGACGTACGCGCAGCACGACACGGACCGCGCGCTCCTCGAGCACTCGTTGCAGACGGTCAGCGACGAGCTCCTCGAGCGCCACCGTCGCCTCGAAGCGCAGAAGGACCAGGAGCGCGCCCTCGAGGCGGAGCGCCGCCGCAGCGCGGAGTTGACGCTGCTCAGCGCGATCTCCGCGCTGGCGCTCACGCCCGCCGACCCGGACGCCGCGCTCGCGGAGCTGGCGTCGTTGATCGTGCCGGCCGTGGGCGCTGCGATGGCCGAGCTGTGGCGCGAGGACGCGTCGGGCTGGCGCTGCGCGATGCGCTGGCCGAGCGGGGATCTGCCGCCCGAGGCCGGTCGCGCGGCGAGCCTCGACGACGCCGCGCACTCGCTCGCCATCCGCAGCGGGGCCCGCGAGGTGGGCGCCATCGCCATCCGCGGCGCGTCGCTCCGCCCGAAGCAGCTGCTCCTCGCCTCTCCGCCCGATGCCCAACTCGGGCTCACGCCCGAACTCGCGTCGGCGCTCGCCCAGCAGGCCTCGGCCGTCGTGCAGCACCTGCGCACCGGGCGCGCCCTCCACGAAAACGCGGAGCTGCTCGGCGGCGTCACGCGCGCCTCGGGGAACCCCGTCTTCGCCCTCGATCTCGAGGGCCGCTACGTGATGATCAACCCCGCCGGCACCGATCTCTTCGGTCGACCCGAGTCCGAGATCCTCGGCGCCACCGACGCCGCGCTCCTCGGGCCCGAGCAGGGCGAGCTCTCGCGCGCCGAAGACGCACGCGTGCGCGAGACGGGGCGCCCCTCGACGACGGAGCGCTCCTTCGGCGCGGAGCCGCGCCGCGAGCTGCTCGTGCGCAAGGCGCCGCTCCGCAACCCGCGCGGCGAGGTCGTCGGCATCGTGGGGGTCGCGACGGACCTCACCGAGCGCAAGGTGCTCGAGGCGCAACTCCTCCAGGCCCAGAAGATGGAGGCGCTCGGGCGGCTCGCCGGTGGAATCGCTCATGATTTCAACAATTTGCTGACGGTCATCACCGGCAATCTCGAGATCCTGGTGGACGACGCGATCGTCCCGGAGTCCAACCAGGAGTGGGTCGTGAGCGCGCTCGAGGCGGCCGGCCGCGCCCGGGACCTCACGGCGCGCCTCCTCGCCTTCGGGCGGCGCTCGATCCAGCAGAGCGCGCTCTTCGACGTCAACGTGTTCGTCAGCGGGGTGCTGCCGGCCCTGCGCAGCGCGGCCGGCGTGCAGGTCGAGGTGCGGACGGAGCTCGGCGAGGCCCCGATGCTGCTGCGCGCCGACGCCCCGCAGCTCGAGCGCGCGCTGATCGAGCTCGTCACCAACGCGCGCGACGCGATGTCCGGTGGCGGCAAGGTGACGCTGTCCACGCAGCCGATCACGCTGGACGAGGTCGATGCGCGCGAGCTGCGGCTCGAGCCCGGGCCGTACGTGCGCATCTCGGTCGAGGACACGGGCACCGGGATCGACGAGTCCGCGCGGCCGCGCGTCTTCGAGCCCTTCTTCACGACGCGCGCGACGGGGCGCGGCGCCGGCCTCGGTCTCGCGATGGTCTACTCGTTCGTGCGGAGCAGCGGCGGACACATCGACGTGCGCAGCTATCCCGGCGAAGGCACGATCTTCGATCTCTACCTGCCGCTCAGCGAGCCGCCCGCGCTCGCAGCCCCTGCCCCCGCGGAGCGCGCGCCGAGGCAGCCCGCGGGCCCGACCGGCGCGACCATCCTGCTCGCCGAGGACGAGCTCGCGCTGCGGCAGCTCGCGGAGCGCATCCTCGTCGGGGGTGGCCACCGTGTCCTCGCCGCGCGCAACGGCGTCGATGCGCTCGCGAAGGCCCGCGCGCACGAGGGCCCCATCGACCTGCTGCTCAGCGACGTCGTGATGCCCGAGATGGGTGGTGGCGAGCTCGCGCGCGTGATCGCCGAGGAGCGTCCCGGGCTCCGCGTCGTGTTCATGTCGGGCTACACGGACGACGAGGTCGTGCGCGCGGGCATCCTGAGCGAGGACTTCGGCTTCCTCGCGAAGCCGTTCGGCCAGCGCGCGCTGTTGCAAGTGGTCGGTGACGCGCTCGCCGGTCGCCTCCGCGCGGTGGCGTCATGACCGCGACGCGGCGCGGTGGCGCCGTGGGTCCCCGCCCTCGCCGCGGCGGGGTGCATCGGCCGGCCGCAGCCCGCGGCGGTGTGATAGGGTCTCGTCCTCGCCCTCGCTGCGCTCGAGCCGACGCGGCATGCGACGCGCGCGACCCGTCCACCATGACCGACCTCCTCCGCCCCTCCTGCGTCCACGCCGCAGCCCTCGCCGGGGGGGCGCGATGAGCGGCCGCGGGGAGTGGACGGATCTCGAGCTCAGCTCGGACACCGACGCCGTCGATCAGGAGCGCCTCGGTCAGGTGCTCGCGCGCATCAACGAGGTCGCGGCCGTGCCCGCCGCCGCGGCGCGGTTGCTCGAGCTGACGCGCAACGAGCGGTCGGGGTTCACGCCCGTCGTGCAGGCGCTCGCGGAGGATCCGGCGATGGCGGCCGAGGTGCTGCGCATCGCGAACAGCCCGCTGTACGCGCAGGCCGAGAAGGTCTCCGATCTCAAGCGCGCCGTGACCCTCATCGGCATGGCCGAGCTCAACGTCATGGCGGGCGCGATGGCGATGCTCGCGGCGTTCGCGGCCGAGGGCGCGCTCTCCGTCGAGCTGCAGGAGGCGTCCACCGTCTCGGCCGAGATCGCGCGCTATCTGAGCAAGCACTTCGGCAACCCGAAGCAGTCCCTCGGCTACCTCGCCGGGCTCCTCTGCGAGATCGGCGCGATGGCGTGCGCGGCCGCCGACACCGAGCGCTACACGAAGCTCTGGCGCTCGACGATCGGCGACCCGGCCGCGCGCATCGCGCGCGAGCGCAAGCGCTACGGCGCGCCCGCCGAGATCATCGGCGCGCGGATGCTCCGGCGCAACCAACTCCCACAAGAGGTCGTCGAGGCGGTCTCGGGCTCGATCGTCGCGCCGATCCACTCCCTCTCGCACCTGCAGCGCGTCACGATCTTCTCGCGGCTCGCGGCGCCGTCTCTGCTCCGCGCGAGCCGCGGCGGCAAGAGCTCGAAGCTCGTCGCCGAACTCCTCGGCTACGTGCAGCGGCTCGACCTCGCCGGGCTCGGCGAGATGGATCTGCGCCGCATCTGCGCCGACGCGCTCACCGCCAACGGGCACGCGGTGCCGAGCGGGCTCGCGCCGCCGCGGAATGCGGACGACGGCGAGTCGCTGCGGCCCGAGCGCTACGGCGGCAGCTCCTCGATGCCACCGGCCAAGGTGTCCGGCTTCGCACCCGCTGCGGGCGCCGGGGGGGGCGCCGGGGTGCCTGCGCAGCGCAAGGGCTGGTTCGGGCGCTTCATGGATTGGTTGCTCGGTCGCGACTGACCCGGGCGCGTCATCCTCAGCGTGTCATTGGCTGCGCGTGCGCAGCAGCGCGTCCGGTGCGACGCGTCCGCTGCAACGCGTCAGCGACGACGCGTCAGCTGCAACCCATGTCGCCGACGCGGCAGAAGGCGGTGCCGTCGCTGCTCACGCGCCAGACCTCGAAGCTCTGCCCGTCCTCGCTGCGCTCTTCGGTGTCCGGGTCGTAGTCGAGCGCGCCGCTCGCGCCGCGGAGATCGACGCTGCGCCCCGCGCGGAAGGCGTCGAGCACGACGGGCCACGAGAGCTCGCCGACGTCCACGGCGACGCCGCTGCTCAGCTGGCGCAAGCCGCGGCCGAGCGCCACGGCGTCGACGCGGTCCTCCTGCAGCGTGGCCCAACCGAGCGCGTAGAGCGCGAGCCAGCCCGCGTCGTAGGCATGCGCGGTGAAGCTGAGCGCGTCGACGTCGCTCGCGCCGTAGGCCACGCGGTAACGGGCCGCGAACGACGCGGCGCGCACCGGGTCGAGCGCGGCGCGCGTGCCGCGCACGCGACCGCGGAAGCCCGCGTCCATCGGGAGCCCCGCGAGCAGGTCTTCGTTGGCCGCGGCGTCCGTGAGGAAGAAGCGTCGCCCGGTGAAGGCCGCGTCGGCGGCGGCCGCCGTGAGGAAGCTGACCGCGTCCGCCGTCGCCGAGGAGGCGAAGATCACCTCGCTCGCGCCGCCGTCCGCGATCACCCCGACCGCCGCGCTCAGCTGCCCCTGCGTCTCGAAGCGCTCGATCTGCAAGCCCGCGATCCGCTCGGTGAGCAGCGCGACGAGTCCGTCCCCGTACGTGCCTTGCTGCGCGAGGAGCGCGACGTCGCGCACGCCCCGGCTCGAGAGATCGGACGCGATGCGGTCCGCCTGCTCGACGTCCGTCGGCGCGGTGCGCCAGAGGCGCCCGGGCGCTGCGTCGCTCGCGGGGACCGGCTCGAGCGCGGTGAGCGCCGGGCTCGTCGCGGACGGTGAGATGAAGAGCGTGCGCGTGGTGGCCTCGAAGGCGGCGCTCGCCTCGCCGGAGCCGGGCGGCCCGACGACGACCGGCACGTCGAGCGCGCCCTCGATGTAGCGCGTCACCCGCAAGGTCGCTTCGGCGCGGCTGAGCGTGTCGAGCGTCGTGTCCTCGGCGATCGTGCACGTCACGAGCCCGAACTTGCGGCCGTCGATCCCGCCCTCGACGCCCGCGCTGTCCGCGCTCGCGTCCTGCACCGCGAGCTGCACCGCGTTCGCGCGCGCGACGTGCGTCTCGAGCGAGGTGTCGACGACCGTCGCGATCACGAGCCTCCCGCCCTCCGCGGGGTTCGCGAACAGATTGACGGGCCAGGTCGCCGCGCAGCGCGGCTCCGCGGGGGCCCCCGCGCAGAGTCCGTCACCGCCGCAGACGAAACCGAAGCCGAACGCGGCGCGGCACTCCGCGGTGGAGCGGCAATCGTCGACGTCGGGGCGCGTGAGGGAGCAGCCGGCGAGCGCGAGGGCCACGAGGGCCGCGGGGAGGGAGGCGCGCATTCAGCCGGTAGGATCCGCCGATCGACGGGCCCGCGGCAAGGGGCACGAGCGCGACGCGTCCGGGCGCCCCAGCAGCGACGCGGCGCTCGACGCGAGCCCGCGTCGGCCAGGCGCGCACCGTCGACACGCCGTCGCGCGCCGCGTTCCCGCCGTGCGCCGCGCCCGACCGGCGACCGCGAGATGGCAGCCGGTATGCGCGATCAGAGCAGACCACCGCAGTAGATGTCCGGAATCACGCCGCGGTTGTTGCCATCGCGGCACTCGAACACCTCGCCATCCGGGTCGACGATCACGGTGACGTTCCGCGCGGTCAGGCCGGGCGTGCCCGCGGGGACCGCCCAGGTGCAGGTCACTTCCGTGCACGCCGCGGGCGCGAGCAGGCGCGGCAGCGTCGTCTCGCAGGCGACGGGCGCACCGGCGTCGGGGTCGCCCGCGTAGAACACGACGCGCGCCCCATCCGGCACGGGGTTCGTGCCGCGGTTGCACACGTTGGCGGCGAGCGAGACCTCGCCCGTCGCGACGTCGCAGAGGTCGGCGGCCCGCGCGAGCGCGACGGTGAGATCCGCGGCGCCGCGCCGCTCGAGGCTGCCCTGCGCGTTCATGCGAAAGTTGTTGAGCGTGGGGTCGGAGAAGTTGCGCATCCACGCGCTGGTGCGCGGGATCGAGCCGTCGTCGTTCACGTTGCTGACCGAATAGGCGTGCTGGTTCCAGATCGGTCGCGACGCCGCCCAGCTGTCCATCGCGTCGCGGTAGACGACGATGCCGGTCGCGTTGGCGAACGTCGCCACACCGCGCGTGTAGATCGGATCGGTCGCCGGACAACTCACGCCGCTCGTCATGGCGACGACGATCTCGCTGTTGTAGTCGCCGTCGACGTCCGCGATGACGGGATATTCGTAGCCCGTGCCGCTCGACGCGGAGCGCGAGAACAACACCTCACCATCGGTGCCGCGGTAGATGCGGACGAAGCACTCGTCGCCGTAGACGACCTCGGCGACGCCATCGGCGTCGAAATCGAACACCGACGAGCCGGTCACGTTCGAGCTGAGGTCCTGCGAGGGGCGACTCCACAGCACACCGCGCGGCAGCGCCGAAACGCGCGCGCAGCCTGCGGCGGTGGCGTCCGCGACGTCGCAGTCGAGGTCGAACACCGTGTAACGGCTGCCGCCGGCGACGGCGAACTCGCGCCGCCCGTCTCCGTCGAAGTCGCCGACGGTCGGTGCCCCGCCGCGCCCCGCGACGCCGCCGCCTTCGGCCGGCAGATCGAAGGGGCCGAACACGATGTCGCCCCCGATGGTCATCACGCGCACGCGCCCGGTCGCGGTCGCCGACGCGCTCGCGCTCGGCGCCGACGCGACCACGATCTCCGCGCGCCCGGGGGCATCCCCGACGGCGCCGGGGAACTCGCCGAGATCCGCGACGGCGACGTGACCGACGAGGGCCGCCTCGGCCGCCTCGCCCGCGGGTGGGGCCCAATACGTCTCGAGGACCCAGTCGCGCATCGCCACGTCCCACGCGTAGACGCCGCTCGGCGTCACCAGCTCCGGGAGCCCGTCGAGATCGACGTCCGCGACGACGGGGAAGAGCCCGAGGCGCAGGTAGTTCGTGTACGTACGCCCCGGATTCAGCAGGCAGCCGCGCGCGTCGTAGACGAATTGGTCGAACAGGATCTCCGGCACCCCGTCGTCGTCGAGATCGTGGATCGAAGGGCCGTTGTTGTTCGTGGACTCGTTCGGCATGTGGCGCGGCTCGCCGGGACGGCTGCAGTCGCGCCCGTACCAGAGGCGACGCAAGGTGCGCGTCGTCGGCTCGATCCCGAACGCGACCAGCCCGCCGGCGATCGACGCGGCGGCGAGCGAGACCGCGACGATCTCCGGGCGTCCGTCGGCCGCGCCGTCGATGTCGCCGATCGCGTTGTTCGACGCATAAACGAGCGTCTCGCTCGGCGCCGACAGCTGCTCTTCGCAGTCGCGTCCATCGAGCAGGCGCAGGATGCCGCCAGCGCTCGTGGGGGTCCCGTAGGTCGTGATGACGATCGACGGCGTGAGGACGGCCGGGTCGTCGTCGAGGTTGAAGTCCGCGACCATCGGCGCGCTGTAGACGGCGCTGAGGTCCGGGCGCACACCGCCCGCAGGCGCACCGGCCCAGCGACACTGTTCATCGGGCACGAAGTCGCCGACCGCGATGGTCCGCTCGCAGGTCTCGTCCCGCACCACGCCCGGCGGCGTGCCGTAGGGCGTGCAACGCCCCGCGTCGCAGTAGCTGTCCCCGGCGCAGTCGTCGTTCGTCGCGCACGGGCCGAGGTCGACGACGCACATCCGGTATGCGCAGCGCTGGCCTGCGCCGCAGCACACGCCCTCGCACAACGATGTCGGAATCGCAGTCCGCGCCGCCGAGGTCGCGGAGGCTCCTCGTCGGGGCCGACGCCGAGATCGCCGAGCGCGACGCACAGGCCATCGCGGCAGATCCCGTCGCCACAATCCGCCCTCGTCACGCACGTGCCGCCGATCGGCGCCGCGCCACCGCCGCAGTCACAGCCCATCGCGCCGAGCGCGAGGACGACCAAGCCGGCGCAGAGCGCGCTGCGGATCGAGGACAAGAGGGCGTCGGGCCGGCGCGCGAAGCGGAAGGACATCCGCCGAGACTACACTGCTCAACCACCAACGGGCCCCGTGCCTCATCGCGCACGGAGGCGATGAGGCCGAGGCGAAAGGCTCACTCGATCTCGTTGACGATGTAGTAGCCGCGGGCGTGGAACAGCTCGTTGTTCGCGTCCGTGCCGACCGAGAGCTCGAAGGTCGAGTTCACGGCGTCGCCGTCGAGGTTGCCCTGCGCGTAGATGGTGTAGATCGTCGTGTCGCTCGCGGTGTTCGCGCACGCGCCACCGGCGCTGGTGATGCCGTAGCCGTAGTAGATGTAATCCGACACCGAGAAGCCGATCGCGTTGAACTGGGGGTCCGTCGCGGTCGCGAAGTTGTACTGCTGCTTCGCGGCGCCGGGCGTCGCGGGCTTCAGCGCCGCGGTGGCGACCGTGCAGGCGTTCTGGGTGCTGGCGGTGATGCCCTGACCCGTGCGCTCGACGTTGTAGTAGCTGGTGGCGGACTTGAAGATCGAGTTGAGGTTGCCGGTCGCCTCGGAGGTTTTCGCGCGCTTGACGTAGCCGATGAAGGCCGGGATCGCGATCGCGGCGAGGATGCCGATGATGGCAACGACGATCATGAGCTCGATGAGCGTGAAGCCCGCCTTCTTCTTCTGGATCAGCTTGGTCATCATGAGATTGCGCTCCTTGTGCCGACGGTCTGCGCTGCTACGCGGGCTCCCCGCAGCACGTCTTGTGCCATCGACCGCGCGCCGGCGTCCAGATTTCATGGCGTGCCGGCCGCGGGCTGACGCGCGGTGTTTCGCGGGTGATCCGCCCGGCGTCGCGGGGGATGGGCGGGCGGGCAGCGCAGCGGGGGTGACGAATTTCGTCACCGTTTTTTGTGGGGTGACGCAAATGGTCACCGCAGCGGCGTGCCGCGGGCGCGCCGAGGCCGTGGCGCCGTCAGCGCGGCAGGAGCCCGTGGAGCAGGAGATCCGCGATCCCTCCGGCGAGGTGCTCACGCGCCGCCGCGTCGTCCATGTCCAGCCCGAGCAGGGCGGCCATCGCGGGCTTCGCGGACGACAGCGTGGTCAGCGCCACGCCGAAGACCGCCATGACGGCGACCTCGTCCACCGCGCGCAGCTTGCCCGCCGCGATCAAGGTGCGGAGCATCTCGCGCTCGGCCACGCGGTCCGCGTGAAGCGCGGACGCGAGCTCGACGAGTCGGGCCTCCGCGCCCGCCGAAGTGTCCATCAGGATCGCCGCCGAGAGGCCGGGCCGCAGCACCGCCGCCTCGACGCGCGCGCGGACTTTCTCCGTCAGCACGCGGCGGATGTCGGGCTCGCCCGAGACCGCATGCGACGCCCGATGCGCCGGCAGGAGCACCTCCTCGACGAGCGCGCTCCACAGCCGCGCCTTGGTGGGGAAGTGGTGCTGCACGCTGCCGTACGAGACGCCCGCTTCCGCGGCGATGCCTCGAAACGTCGTGCGGGCAAAGCCATGCACCCCGATCTGTCGGGCCGCGATCGCGAGCAGCGACGCCCGGCTCGCGGCCGGCCCCTCGTCGGCGGAGGGACGGCCAGCGCGGCGCGCTCGGCGGCGCGGAGTGGCGGGGGGCTTCGGCACGGCGTGCGGCGAGTCCTAGCACCCGCCGGCGGCAGGCGATGTTGAATATGTCGGTTGACATGGACGAACACGCCAGCGAGATTCGGCCGGTCGGGCGAGTGTCCCCGACGTCTCCACGAAGGACTCTCGATGCCCATCGCCCGCGCCGTCTCTCGCCTGTGTGCAGCCCCCTTGATCATCGGGCTTTCAACGTTCGGCGCCGGGTGCGGGAGCACCGCCGAGGCGAGCCCCGATGCCGCGGTCAGCGCGGACGCCGCGGTCGCCGCGGACGCCGCGACCTCCGAGAGCCTGCGCGGCAACCGCTACTGCGAAGTGCTCCTCGCCTTCTTCGAAGCCGGTGCGATCGAGGCCCAGGTCTGGGGCACGCAAGGTCTGAACGACTGCCCCGAGGCGGCGTGGGCGTCGGTCGATCCGATGGTCATCCGCACCGAGTTCGGGGCGACGGCCGTGGTGCTGAACGGCCCGCGGCGCTGGCTCACCGACCGTGCCGCGGCCGAACTCCCACCGGGCTCGCCACGCCTCTTCGGCATGCTCGAGATGCGACAGCTCGCGACGCTCATGCTCGCGCCGGGGACGATGTCGGCGATGCCGTACGTCGAGCGCACGGTCCGCCGCGACTCGGAGTTCGAGTATCGCGCCGGCGCGGAGATCTACGAGCTCGTCGCGCCGAACGGCTCGGTCTACGTGATGCAGTCCTACGCGCAGATCGTCGACGCGAGCCTGACCGAGAGCGACCTGCCCGGCCTCGGCGCCCGCCTCATGCTCCCGGCCGGTTGGCAGTACCGGGTGCGCACGCTCGCGTCACCGCTCGTGGTGAGCACGCCGGGCGAGGCGACCGTCGTGCAGGACGAGCTGCAGAACACTTACTCCCGACACATCGTCGGGGGATAAGCCGGAGGCGCGCGTGGCGTGGCGGGTCAGGCCCGTGGGGGCGACCGCGACCCGGAAGCGCGGATCGCTCCGCCGCCTTCAGGCCCGCACGCTTCACCCACCCCAGCGCGGTCACCGCGGCGAACCGTCCCGTCACCCGAGCATCCCGTCCCGTGGAGCGCCGTCCAGAACGTGCGCACGTTTCGTCCCCGCGGCGTCCTCGCGGAAGCGGTGTTGGTGACGGCGTCCGGTGAGTGTCTCCTCCACGAAGAGCTGACCGATTTCGCGGCGCTGGTGAGGGCGCTCGTGCACCACGGCGTCATGCGGGACGGGATGTACACGGGCCGATACGCCGGGATGGACCCGCGCTGAGAACGCGCGTCGCGCGCCGTCCCGCGAGCGGGCGTCGGGCGGCACCGGCGCGGGCAGGGCGTGTGGCCGCCCGGCTGCGCGGCATGTTCAAGGCGCCTGCAGCGCGCCGCGCACCGGGGCGACGCGGCGGAGGCGCTCGAGGCCGGCGGGGCGCGCGCAAAAGACGAGCCCGTGGCCGTCGATCGCGCCGGGCTGGTACGGCACGAAGGCGTGGCGGCCGGGGTCGTAGGTGAACGCCGCGAGCCCTGCGCGCGCGAGCACGCCGAGGGCCGCTGCGGGCGCCGCGTCGGGGCCGAGCGGCACGGCGAAGAGCGTCGCGGGGCTGCCCGGCAGCGCGTGCGCGAGGGCCTCCGCGTCGCCGCGCGGCGCGAGCCGCACGACGCTCGCCCCAGCGAGGAGCGGGGCGAGCGGGGCGCCTGCGGGCACGACGCGCAGCCGCGGGGCGTGCGCGGCGTTGGCGGCGAGGAGCGCGGCCTCGTCGGCGGGCTCGGCGACCGCGTGCACGGCGCCTTCGGGGCCGAGACAGCCCGCGACCGCGACCGCGACGGCGCCCACGCCCGCGGCGAGATCGAGCACGCGGTCGTCTTCGTCGAGCAGCGCGCAGAGCACGGCGAGGTCCGGGTCGTACCAGTCCCCGTGCTCGAGCAGCGTGAACGTCGCCGCGTGGGTGAGCGTGCCCGGCACCGCGAGCACGCCACCCCGACAAGGCAGCGAGACCTGCGGCGCGTCGCGCGTCGCGAGCGCGATCGCGGCGGTGACGCGGGGGCCGGGTGCGAGCGCGCGCGCGCCCTCGAGCGCGGCGAGCGCGGCCTGCGGCGCGGGCCTGCCCGCGGTGCGCGCCTCGAGCGCGAAGAAGAGCCCGAAGCGGAAGTACGCCTCGGCGCAGCCTGGCTCGAGCTCCGCCCAGCGCAGCAGCAGCTCGCGCGGCGTCTCGCGCTCGAAGAACATCGAGTCGCCCGAGAACGCGAGGCATTGCCGGATGAGCAGCCCCTCGACGCTCGGCGCTTCCCGCGCGAGGAGCAGCTCCTGCGGGACGTCCGCCGCGGACTCGCCGCGCCGCAGCGCCTCCCACGCGCGCCGCGCGTGACCGGCCGCGGCGCGCCGCCGCCGCATCCCGCCGAGCGTCTCCGCGAGCAGCGCGCGCTCGGCGATCGTCGGGGAGCCCGCCGGCGCGAGCGCCGATGCGGGGGCGTGCGTGTCGCCGTCGAGCCGCGCGGCGACCGTCGCGGGCGACTCGCCGCGACAGAAGCCGCGCCACGCCTCGCGGTAGAAGCGCTCGAGCGCGCGTGTGAAGGCGGGCCCGTCCGTGAGCCCGCTCGCGCGCACCGCGTCGCGCAGCGTCGCGCGCTCGTCGGCGAGCCGCGCGAGATCGCTCGCCAGCGCGACGGCGGTCTCCACGTAGGCCTCGCGCGTGCCGGCGATCCACGCCGGGCGACCGAGCCGCGAGAGCAGGCTCACCCCCACGCGCCCCGCGTGCGCGTCTCCCGCGAGCGTGACGACGGGCACGCCCATCCAGAGCGCCTCGCACGTCGTCGTCGTCCCGTTGTAGGGGAAGGTGTCGAGCGCGACGTCGACCTCGCCGTACGTCGCGAGGTGCGCCTCGCGCCCCTGCGCGAACGGCCGCAGCAGCACGCGCTCCGGCGCGACGCCCCTTGTTGCAAATGAGTTGCGAAAGCGCGCGCACACCGCCGCATCCGCGAAGGGCAGCCCCTTCAGCAGCAGGCGCGCGTCGGGCACCCGCGCGAGCAGCGCGGCCCACGTCGCGAGCACGTCGTCGTTGAGCTTCGACGTCGCGTTGAACGAGCCGAACGTGACGTACCCCGCCCGGAGCGCGGGCAGCGGCGTGACCCCGGGCGCGTCGTAGGGCGGCGCATACACGAGAAATGCGGGCGCCGGGCGCACCAGCGTCTCGGTGCTCAGCGCCTCGCTGCCCGGCGGATCGGTGTGCGCGTCGACGATCCGATAGTCGATCGCCGCGAGCCCCGTCGTGCACGGATAGCCGAGGTACGTGACCTGCACGGGCGCCGGGCGACGCGCCATCACGCCGAGCCGCGAGCGCTCCGTGTGCCCCGCGAGCTCGACGAGCACGTCGATGCGATCGCGCGCGATCAGCGCCGCGACGGCCGCGTCGTCGAGGCCGTGCACGGGCCGCCAGACGTGCACCTGCGCCGCGAAGCGCGCGGTCGTCGCGTCGGGCCGCGCGACGTCCGCATAACCGAACACCTCGACCTCGCGCGCGTCGTGGGAGGCGACGATCGGGTCGAGGAACCACGCGACCGAGTGCGCGCGGAAGTCGGGCGAGAGGTAGCCGACCCGCAGGCGCCGCGTCTCGCCGCGCGGGTGATCCGCGTGCTCGAAGCGCGGCACGTCCGCGACGAGCGCGCCCCAGCGACGGTGCGCGTCGGTGACCCCGTGCGGCGCGACGTCGGTCGCGTATTGCAGGGTCATCAGGAAGTTCGCGCGGACGTCCGCGTGACCGGGCGCGAGCGCGAGCGCGCGACGGTAGAGCGCGAGCGCCTCGTCCATGCGCCCGACGCCGCGCAGCGTGTCGGCGAGGTTGCTCATCGCCTCGACGTTCCGCGCGTCGTGCGCGAGCGCCGCCTCGAGGGCCTCGATCGCCGCCGTCGTCCGCCCGAGCCGCCGCAGCGCGAGCGCGAGGTTGTTGTGGAGCGCGCTCCGCGTTGGTGCGATCGCGAGGCCTTGCCGGCACGCCTCGACGGCCTCGTCGAGCCGCCCGAGCGTGAAGAGCTCCGCCGCCCGCGCGAGCGCCGCCTCCGCCGTATCCGTCGCGCCCGTCACGCCGCCTCCTGCGTGTCACGCCGCGGGCGGCCGCGTCAACCGGCGACGTCGGCCTGCCGCGCGCGGCGCGTCGTGCGAGGCCCCCGGGGGCGACACCGCGTGCTTCGTGGTTCCCTCGCGCCGCGAGATCCGCGACGCTCCCCGACGCGCAGGGCAGCGGGCGTGCGACCCGTCCGTGTCCGCGCGTGTCGACCCGCGGCCGACCGAGGCCGATCGCACCGGAGCCCTTCGCGATGTGGACGATCTACGAGCACAGCAAAGGCGGTCTCTACCTCGGGCTCGGGCCCGCGCGGCACAGCGAGACCGAGGAGCTCCTCGAGCGCTATCTCTGCCTCTACGACGCGCCCCGCGGCGCCGCCTGGGTGCGGCCCGCGGCGATGTTCCACGAGGAGGATGCCTCCGGTCGCGCCCGCTTCGCGCCGCGCGCGACGATCCGCGTCGTGATGCCCGAGGACGAAGCCACCGTGCTCCCGTTCGGCCACGACGCGTGGGGAGCGGGCCGATCGCTCGAGGACTTCGTCGCCAGCTACGCGACCTCGCGCGATCACCTGCGCGGCACGCGCTACGTGCTCGAGTCGCTCGAGGGGGTCGCGTTCGCCGGTCTCAACACGCTGCGGTTCCGGCGCGGGCTCGTCGGCATCGCGTCGGTCGCGACCGCGGCCGCGCGCCGACGCCAGGGGCATGCCACGCACCTGCTCTCCGGGGTGCTCGCGCTGCTGCGCGAGCAGGACGCGTCGACGCGTTTTCTGCTCTTCTCCGAGGTGGACCCCGCCGTCTACGAGCGCGTCGGCTTCGCGCGCGTGCCGGACGCGAACCAGCACCATTTGCCATCGTTGGCGATGGCAACAGGCCTCGCGCAGCGACCGCTCTCCGCCGACGAGGCGCGGTTCTTCGAGACCTATTTCTGAGGGCGCGGGGTCCGCGTCGAGAGCCGCCGCGGGATGCGCGCGCGCTCGTTCGAGCCCTCCTGCGCCGCGATCGCGCGCCGCAGGGCCTCGTCCCGCGCAGCCGGTGCGCGGCAGCGGGGGCTTGCCCGCGCCTCCACCCGGACGAATGGATCCCACAGCGGGCCGTCGCCCGCGGGGAGGGACCATGTCGGCACGACCGCGACCGAGGCCTCGCTTCCAGCTCGCGACAACCCTCGCGCCCACCGAGGTGCGCGACGTCGTCCAGGCGCTCTTACACGGCAACCCGCACCTGCGCGGGATCGCCTTCGAGCACCGGCTCGAAATCGCGATCGCTGCCGCCGACAACCATTTCGATTCGCCTCAGCTCGTCGTGAAGGTCGAGGCGCACGCCGGGGGCGTGCTGCGTGCTCCACGCGCGCTTCGGGCCCGACCCGTACGTGTGGCCGTTCTACGTGCTCGGCCTCGGGTTGCTCACCGCCGTCGCCTTCGTCGCGCTCCTCTTCGGCGGCGTGCAGCTCAGCCTCGGTCAGTCGCCCACGGCGCTCGTCGTCGTCCCCGGCGCGGCCCTCGTCGCGGGCCTCGTTTACGGCGCGTCCTTCGTGGGGCAGGGCTTCGGCCACGTGCAGATGCACCTCCTGCGCGCCGCACTCGCGGACGCGGTGCACGGCATCGCACGGTCGGGGTGACGGTCTGCGAGACGCTCGGCGGAGGCATGTGCGCGGACGCCGCGTACGTCGCGCGTCGCCGACGTGGATTTGCCACCAATGCGCAGACTCCGAAAATAGGTATCGAGAATCCCATTCTCGAATCCGTCGCTCACTCCACGATCGATGTGGGTTAGACTCGCCCGCGTGAGCCACGAACCCCGGCGCCCCGCGCGCGCTGCACCCGGCCCTCGCGCTCGCCGTCCTCTCCCTCGCGCTCCTCGGCGGCTGCGGCGCGGACGCCGTGCCACCCCGCGATGCCGGGACGGCGATGGACGCGGCAGCCCCGCGCGACGCGGCCCCTGCCGCGGAATCCGACGCGGGCGCGGCAGGGGATGCGGGCGCAGCGGGCGAGGCAGGCGCGGCCGCGGATGCGGGCGCGACGGGCGATGCGGGTGCGGCGTCCGAGGCCGGAGCGGCCGACGACGCGGGCGCGGGATCGCTGCTCGCGGATGGGCATGCGCTTCTCTTCGTCGGCAACAGCTACACCTACGTGAACGATCTGCCTGCGCTTTACCGTTCCTTCGCGGACGCGCGGCCGCCGCGCCCGGTGCGCATCGAGTCGGTGACCGCGGGCGGGTACACGCTCGCGCAGCATGCGCGCGACGCGGCGACCGACGGCACCGCGCTCGCGGGCCATTTTCGTACCGGCGCGCCCGAGGCCACCTCGTGGGACGTCGTCGTGTTGCAGGAGCAGAGCCAGACGCCCGGTTTCCCCGAGGGTTCCGCGCCACGCCTCGCCTCCGAGGAGGGCGCCACCGCCCTCGCGCGGCTCGCCCTCGCGCGGGGCGCCGCGGTCGTGCTCTACGCGACGTGGGGCCGCGCACGCGGCGACGCGATGAATCCCGCGCTGTATCCCGACTTCGTGACGATGGAGGCGCGCCTCGAAGAGGGCTATCGCGCGCTCGCGGCCGCGGCCGCCGGCACCGGAGCCCGCGTGCGCATCGCGCCCGTCGGCGCCGCCTTCGCGCGGGTGCACGCTGCCGTCCTCGCGTCGGGGCTCGACCCGCTCGCGGCGGGCAGCGATTTCCTCGCGCTCTACGCGGACGACGGCTCGCACCCCTCCGCGCGGGGCTCCTACCTCGCGGGCTGCGTGATCGCGGGCACCGTGGCGGGACTCGACCCGCGCGCACTGCCCGACGCGCTCGGGCTCGCCCCCGGCGTGGCCGCGGCCCTGCGCGAGGTCGCCGCCGCGACGCTCGCCGACCCGGCGTGGGCCTTCTGAGCTGCGCTGCACCGCGCGGATTCGTTGGCGTTCCCCGCGTGGGGCGTGCTTCCCCCTCGGGCCGGAATGTTCCGAGTCCGGGCCCCGCGCGTGCCTGCCGGTCCAGCCCCCGCGCGCACAACCCGGCGGCGCGCGATCCGTGAGCCCGGGCGGGGCGATGCAGGTCCGCGACGCAGCGCGGGCCGCGCGGTCGTGTGCCGGGGCCCGCGCCCTTGTCGCGCCGCAACGTGCGCTGGCAAGCTCGGCGGCGCATGCGCACCGACCTCCGTGGCCCGCTCACGCTCGCGCGCGCTTGGCGGTTCCCTCTGCAATCGCCGGCGTCGCGGCGTGATCTCTGGATTGGCGGCCTGTGGCTGCTGGTGCCCGTGGTGGGTTGGCTGATGAACATGGGGCATCGCATCCGCGTCGTGCACCGCCTGCACCGCGGCGAGGCGCCGTGGCCGGCGTGGGATGCGCCGGGCGAGCTGCTGCGACACGGCCTCATCACCTTTCTCGGGATGGCTTGCTACGGCGCGCCGGGCGTGCTCCTGCTCGCCGTGTCCCGCGTCCTCCCAGTCTCGCTCGCGCGGCCCGTCGTCGCCCTGGGACTTCTGCTCACCCTGCTCGCGGTGATCGCGATCCCCGGATACATGTCCCACTACTGCCGCGAATTCGACCCGCGCGAGATCTTCGATCCCTCGCGCGCGCTTCGCCGCGTCGTGCAGGGCGGCCGCCCCTACCTCCACGCATGGGCCATCGTGCTCCCGACGATGCTCGCGTCCTGCGTCGGTCTGCTCGCGTTCGGCATCGGCTTTCTCTGGGCGAGCGTGTGGTTCTGGCAGGTCGCCGCCTTCTGCTTCGCGAGCGTGTTCACGCAGCGCTTCGACCTCGACGCCGCCGAGCGTCGCGGTTCATGAGCACGAGGCGCGCGGGATCGCCGCGCCTGGAGTCAGGGGTTGTCGAGAATCAGATTCTTCGCGGCGATCGATGGATGAGAGAGTGCCATTCTCGAAGTGGGTTCGTCGTTGGGAAGAGCCTCGGCGGGGGGGCGTTCGTGGCGGGGCAGGTGGATTCGTCCGGCGCGGGGACGCCGACGGGCGGGCCGGATTCGGCGACCGGAGGAGCGCGCGGAGTTGACCCCGACGCGCACCTTCGGCAGCGTCGCGCGGTGACCCCGCCCCGCTGCCTCGCCCCGCTGCCCGCCGTCCTCGCGCTCGCTCTGTTCGTGATCGTGGGCGGGTCGCCGGCGCGCGTCCGCGCCCAGGACCCCGCTGCGCCGCACGCGCTCTCGTACGACCTGCCGCGCGACCTCGCGATCACCGGGGGCGCCGCCGCGCTGTGGGTCGCGACCGAACTCCTCAAGGGCGCGCTCGCGCCCGAGGGCTGCCGCTGGTGCGAGCCGCCGGGCTTCGACGCGGCGGCCCGCGACGCGCTCCGCTGGCGCGACGGTCGCGGCCTCGCCGACACGCTCAGCTACGTGACGGCGCTCGGGCTCGCGCCGGTGCTCGTCTTCGGGCTCGACGCGCTCGCGGCGCACGACGCGGGCGCGCTCGGCGGCTTCTGGGTGGACGCGCTCGTCGTCGCCGAGGCGACGGCGCTCGCGATGGCGCTCAACCAGAGCGTGAAGTTCCTCGTCGGGCGGGAGCGGCCGTTCGTGCACGCGCTCCCGGAGTCCGAGAAGCGCGCCACGGCCGTCCCGGCGGACAACGACCTCTCGTTTTACTCGGGGCACACCGCGTTTCCGTTCGCGCTGGCCGTCGCCGCGGGGACCGTCGCCACGCAGCGCGGATACCGCCTCGCGCCCGCGATCTGGGCGAGCGGCCTCGCGCTCGCGTCCGTGAGCGGCTACCTCCGCATCGCCGCCGACAAGCACTACCTGAGCGATGTGCTCACCGGCGCGGTGCTGGGCGCGGCCGTCGGCGTTGCCGTGCCGCTCCTCCTTCACGGCCGCCGCGCGCGGGCTGCGGACGGGGGCCTGACGTCGTTCGGCGCGGCGCCGCTCGCGGGCGGCGCGATGGTGTCGGCGTCGTTCGTGTGGTGAGGCCGACGGCCCGCGGGGGCGCGCGCTGGCCGGAGACATTCGCGAGCGGGCGGCGTGGTCGATCGCGCGCGCCGCGTGCGAGCGTAGCGGCGCCATGAAGCACGACCCGCGGGTGGAGCCCGCCTCGGACGACCCCTCGGGGCAGGACCTCACCGTGGACCACGTCTCGCCGGATGCGCGGCTGCCGCTCGCCCCCGTCGAGGGCGCGCAGCCGCAGGCCTCTCCCGCCGCCGGGGGCGAGCGATCCGTCCGCCGCGTGACCAGCCCCGATCCGCGGCTCGAGCCGCTCGAGGCCCTGCTCGACAAGAACGACTGGCGCCGCATCTACGCGGAGCTGGGGGCCGCCGACGCGGTCGGCGCGCTCCCGCCGAACCTCGGCCTCGTCGCCGCGCTCGCGGCCTCCGAGGTCGCGAAGGAGGGCGACCCCGCGGCCGCCCGCGTCGCGATCCGCTGCATGGCCGCGGTGCTCGGCGTCGCCGAAGAGAGCCCGATGGCCCGCGTGCTCGCGCGCCGACTCCTGCGCAAGAACCCCGTTCGCCTCGCCGAGCGCGCCGCGCCGCCGGCGCGGACCTCGCTGCTCATCGTCGTGCTCGCGCTCCTGCTCGGCGGCGGTGTCGGTCTGTTCGCGTCGGGCACGAGCCCGCTCGAGCTGCTGCGGATGTTGGGCGTGCCCTAGGGTGGAAGCGCGCCTGTCCGCTCGGGCGTCGCGTCGCCGCGATGCCGTGTGCGCCGCGCGGGCACACGGGCCGCGCCGTCGTTGACTTCCGCGCTCGGCTCCGTGAGCGTCGCCCCGTGAACCCGATGCGCGCGCCCGCTTCCGTGGTCCGCGTCCGCCTCCGACGTCGCGCGCGCCCGGGTGGCGACGTGGCCCGCGCTGCTGCCCGCCGTGTTCGCGGCGTTCGCCGCGCTCGCGGTGTCGTCGATCGGGCACGCGCAGGTGCTCGGACCGGGCAGCGAGGTGGCCGTCTCGGCGCTCGTCATCGCGGGCGGGCCGCTGTCCGATGGCACGCGCATCCTCGGCGTGCAGATCCGAGAGCGTTCGATCGAGGTGGCGCTGCGCGACGCCGCCGGCGCGGAACACGCGCTCTCGCTCGTCCCGCGAGATGCGGGCGGCGCCTCGACGCGCGTGCAGACACCGAGCTTCGACCTGGTCGGCGAGACGCGCAGCGAATCCGTCGCTGCGGCGCTCGCGTCGCGTGTCCGGGCGCGCGACGACGGACGTTTCTGGGCGCGCGGACTGGAACCGCGGCAGGACGCTGGCCCGCGCGTGAACGCGACGCCGCTCGGTTGGCCCGACGATGCGCGGCGCGTTGCAGGCTGGGCCGCGCTGCTGGCGCTGCTCGGCGCGCTCGCCGTGCGTTCAACCCGTCGCATCCGTCGCAGCCCGCGCGCGCGGAGGCACGCGGCGCCGGCCCTCACCGCGACGCTCGGCGTCTTCGCGCTCGCGCTCGCGCTGCGCGTCGTCGTCACGCCGTGGGCGCCGCTGCACTCGAACGATCACGGCACGGCGACGGTGCGCGGGCTCGTGACGCCGGGGGCGATCGGGCCCGACGAGTCCACGCGCTACGGGGTCGCGTATGCGCAGCTCGTGCGCCCGATGGCGGCCCTCGCCGGGGGCGACTGGCGCGCGCCCTTCGCGCTCGCGGCGCTCGCCGGCGCCACGACGTCGGCGCTCCTGGTCGTCTTCACGCGCGCGCTCCTCGGCTCGCTCGCGGCGGGCGTCGTCGCGGGGCTCGGCCTCGCGCTCCATCCCTCGCACGTGCGCGCGTCGGGCTCGGAGACGATGCTCGTGCTCGCCGCGCTGCTCGCCCTGCTCGGGCTCACGGGCGTCGTCCACGCCCTCGAGGTGGCGCGCAGCCGCGCCTCGCGCGTGCGTGCCGTCTGGGTGGCAGGGCTCGCGACGGCGGCCTCGCTCGAGCTCGGCTGGACGGCGCCGTCCTTCGCGCTCGGGGTCGCGCTCGTCGCGATGGCGCTCGCACGGCCCGCGTCGCTGCGCGGGCTCGGCGTGCACGTGTCGTGCGTGGTCGCGTGGTGCGCGCTCGCGGCGGCGTTGCACGCGCGCTCGCTCGCGGGGCTCTCCTCGGCGGCGTCGTCGTGGGATTTCGCGCGGGGCGAGCTGCCGTTTCATGCGGTGCTCGGGCGGCGCTCGGGGCTCTTCGATCCGTCGCTCGCCGCGCCTGCGCTCGTGCCGCTCGCGGCGCTCGGTGCCGCGGCCGTCGTCTGGCGACGCCGTCCGCGCGCGCTCGTCGCCCTCGCGCTCTTCGGCGCGGTGACGCTCGTCACGGCGGCGCTCGTCGCCGCGGCGCGCCGCGACGTCATCCGCTACGCCGCGGGCGCGCACCTCGCGCACTTCGTCCTCGCGGGCGCCGTCGTGCTGTTCGCGCGGCGTCGCGCGCATCGCGTCGTGCTCGGCGCCGTCGCGTCGCTGCTCCTCGTCGGCACGTCGTTCTCGGGCCTCGTCGACGCCGGCCGCCCCGACGCGACCGCGACGCAGTGGGCCGTCGCGCGCGCCGCCCCGCAAGGCTTGCGGACCGTCCGAATCCCGCCCTATCGCCTGAGCGACCAAGTGCTCTCCGATTACCCGGAATACCTGCTTTCATCACGCCCGAGAATCGTATTCTCGAATCCCACGGATCTCGCGACGTGTCGCGTCTGGATCGGCATGCCGTGCTGGTCCTTCTCCGACGAAGACCTCGCCGCGCATCCGGGCGTCGACGTGGGCCCCGGCCCGATGCGCCGTGAGTGCGTCGCGCTGCTCGGCGGACGAGACGCCGTGCGCCGCGCGCTCCCCGCGCTCACGCCCGTCGAGGTGCGCCATCGCGACGGTGAGCTGCATCGCATCCCCGCCGCGCGCCCCCTCATCGGCTATGCGGCGTGTGCGCGCGACTCGCGGAGGTCCATAGATGGCCGGTTAACAAAAAACTGAACGAGTTCGATCGGTTGCGTCCTCGCTGCCGAACCAGGTTGCGGGTCGCGCGGGGACCTGATCTTCTCCGCCACCATGGACGGAGCCGAACTTCAGGATTTGCTGCGGACCCTGCTTCCGGACGAGGTGCTGCT
Source organism: Polyangiales bacterium (assembly GCA_964202905.1). Taxonomy (GTDB): domain Bacteria; phylum Myxococcota_A; class Polyangia; order Polyangiales; family JADJQN01; genus CAIUAC01. The sequence goes on along the minus strand of CAXNJO010000003.1, from coordinate 418,472 downwards.
GGAGGTCGCGACCGCGACGGGCTTCCACCAGCGCGACCGGAAGCGCGACGCGCTGACGTTTCTGCGCACGATGCTGGTGTCGGCGTCGAGCCCCTCGGGCGGACGCCAGGCCGACATGATGCGGCAGTACTTCGAGGCGGGCGCGCCGAGGATCGCTCGCGGCTCGTTCTACGACTGGTTCGGGCCACCGCTCGAGAAGGCGACCGCGGAGCTCGCGCAGATCGCGCTCTCGTTCGCGCGAGCCCAGGAGGTGGATCTCCCCGGTGTGCTCGGCGGCGTGCGTGACTGGCGCATCGTCGACAGCACGACGGTGAAGCTCCATCCCGCGCTGCAGGCCGTGTATCCCGGCGCGGGTGACTACGCCGCGGTGAAGGTTCACAAGACGGTCTCGGTCGGCTGCGGCACGGTCGTCGACTACCACTTCAGTCCCGCGCGCGAACACGACTCGACCCATCTCACGATCGACGAGAGCTGGCGCGGGATGGGGCTCCTGGTCGACCTCGGCTACGCAAGCTTCGAGCGCCTGCGACGGTGCCAGGAGTTCGGCGTGAAAGTGGTTGTTCGGCTCAAGCACAACTGGAAGCCGAAGGTCACCAGAGTCGCCCGCGCCGACCTCAAGAAGACCTTCGTGCCAGGGACCGATCTCGACCTCTTCCTCGATGACGTCTTCCTCGAAGTCGGCAACGTCATCGACGTCGACGTCACCCTCGGGGGCGACGCGCTCCCGATGCGACTCGTCGGCGTGCTCGCGCCTACCAAAGGTCATCGCTTCTACCTGACGAACCTGCCGCGCTCGGTCGGCCCGCACTCGGTGGCCGACCTCTACCGCGTGCGCTGGGAGGTCGAGAGCAGCAACAAACTCGACAAGTCGAATCTGCGACTCGACGAGATCGACGCGCAGCGCCCTGCGGCCGTGAACGCGCTGCTGCACGCCTCCATGATCGCGTCGGTCCTGATCGGCTCGATCGTCCACCGACACAACCTGGCGCATCGGCCCGCCGCAGGTCCGCGGAACGAGGCACCGCTGCACCACCGGCTCGTTGCGCTCATGGTCGCGCAATGTGCCTACCGCATCGCGTGTGCGTTCCACCTCGAGGGCGAAGCCGCCGCCCGTGAGTGGGAACACCTCGCCGCCGTGATCGTGCACGTGGGAAAGGACCCGAACTGGAGGAGCAAGCCATCGATTCTCGATCAACTCCGCGGCTGGAAGGCCCCCGCCCGCGCGAAGAACAAGCTTTCTCGAAGGCGCGCGCTTTAACCGATCATTCATGGGGGAAATGGGTGAATTTTGGCGCGCCGAACGCCTCGCGAGCCGCCGCATCGAGCGCGTCGCGCACGGCGCAGGCGTCGTCGGAGGCCGAATTCGCCGCCTGCGCCTCGAGCAGCGTGGCGAGCGCAGCGGGCACGGACGACGGGGCGCGTCGGACGTCGCCGCCGAGCAGCATCAGAATCGCGCGGGCGCTCATCGCGATGTCCGTCGCGGGGCGCGCGGGGCCGCCCTGCCAGATGTCGTCGGGATAATGAGATTCATGCGTGGCGCTGAACGCGGGGAGCGGCGTGCCCGGTGGCACCGCGCGGGAGAAACCGACGAGCACCACGCCATGATCGCGGGCGTGCGCGAGCAGGTGTGCGGGCAGCACGGCGCCGTGGACGTAGCCGCTGCGGTGGATCCAGCCGAGCAGATCGAGCGTGCGTTTCCAGAGCCAGACGGCGGCCTCGGGCGCGATGCCGCCGGGATGCGCGCGGCGCACATCGTCGAAGGTGTGCACGAAGCCGCTGCGGAAGCGGTGCGCGGCGACGCGGCGCTCACCCTCGTCGCCGCGCAGACCGAGCCGCGCGGTGCCGATCGCGACGCGCTGCGGGAGCAGGCGCGCGTAGTGCGGCGCGCCGCGTCACGCGGGCTGGCGGGGCGGTGAGGCTCAGCGCAGCGCGATCTCCGCGACGACGATCGCGCCCTCGCGCTCCCACGCGGCGCTAGCCCGCGGCCCTGCGCGTCGAAGCGCGCGAGGCTCGGGTTGCGCTCGAGGCGCGCGCTCGTGGCGAGCGGGCGCACGCGCGTCGGCGCGTCGAGGTCGACGAGGTAGACGTCGCTCTCGACGAGCGCGTGGCCGTCATCCTCGCGTGCGGTCGAAGACGAGCGCGCGGCCGTCGGCGTCGAAATGCGCTGCGTGGCCCGGGCCGAGGGAGATGCGCACGCCGTCCGCGAGGCGGTGCAGCGTGAGGTCCGAAGTCAGCGACTCGACGACGACGAAGCGCGCGTCGGGAGAGAGCTCCGCGCGCACGAGGCGATCGCCGCGGGAGGGGAGCGTGCGTGTCGTGCCCGCGAGGCGCACGCGCACGGTGTGCTCGCCCTCGACCCACGCGAGCCCGCGGCGCTGCCCGAGCCGCGCCTGTGACGGCGTCCCATCGAGCGCGAAGGCGTCACCGGGGAGCGCGCTCGCGCTCTGCTCCGGCGTGCGCGTCGCGACGTGCCGCGCGTCGAGGAAGCGCGGCTCGTAGCCGCAGTGCGCTGTCGCGCAGAGGAGGCGAGGGCGCGCGGGGGTGCCGTGCGCCGCGTCGGCGGGCGTGGCCAGCGAGACGGCGTAGAGCGCGTGCACATCGGCCGGCGCGGCGACGAGCGCTGCGCCATCGGGCGCGAGATACGGCACGGTGAGCGGGAGCGGGCCCGCGCCTTCGTCGACGACGAGCAGCAGCTCGCGCTCGTGGAGGACGCGGACGGGGGCGCCGGGCGTGGCGTGCACGACCGCCTCGGATTCCGCGGCTGCGCGCGTCGCGGAGACGGGATCGCCGGCGGGGCCGGAGCCGCCGCAGCCGGTCACAAGCACGACGAGCCCCGTGCCCATCGCGATCACGACGGCGGCGCCTCGCGTGCGTGCGGCCGCGCCGCGACGGCGTCGACCGAGCCCCCAGAGCGCGAGCGAAGCGAAGAGCGCGAGCACGCCGCGTCCGTCGCGTCCGCGCGCGACGGTGCAGCCGCAGCCCGAAGGCTCGAGCGCCGTCGGTCCCGGTGTCGCCGCATCACCGGGAATCGCGGCGTCTGCGGCCTGTCCCGCGTCGTCCGCGACACCCGCATCGGCGGTCGCGCCGCTCGGGAAGAGCCCCACCGAGCACCAGGTCGTGCCGCCGCCCGTCACGTCGCAAGTGCGCGACGCGGTGACGTGGCCCGCGGCGCTCGCTTCGACCGTGTACGTGCCGGGCGGGAGCGTGAAAGACCACGCACCGTCGCCCGCTGCAGCGGTGGCCGTCGCGCCCGTCTCGATCACGCGCACCGTCGCGCCCGGCAGCCTCACCGAGAGATCCATCGTGCCGACCCCCTGATCTTCGAAGACCACGCCGCGCATCGTCCCGCCCATCGTGGGCGCGACCCCGAGCCACTCGAAGACCGCGCGCGCCTTCGCGCCCGCCATCGCCTGACGCTCGTCGGGATTGCCGAGCAGCATCGCGTCCGGATCGCAGCGGTTGGTGAAGGCGAGCTCCGTGAGCGCCGCGGGCATCGCCGTGTCGCGCACGACCACGAAATCCGCGCGTTTCACGCCGCGATCGGGCAGCCCCCACTCGGCGATCATCTCGCGCTGGAGCAGCGTGGCGAGGGACAGCGATCGGGCGCCTGCGGCATTCGAGATGAAGGTCTCGGTGCCGCTCGCGGGGGTGCCACCGTTCGCATTCGAGTGGATGCTCACGAAGCCGTCGGCGCTCATCGCGTTCGCGAACGAAGCCCGCGCGCTCAGCCCCACGCTCTCGTCCATGTCGCGCGTGAGGGCCACGCGGAGCCCGCCCGCCTCGAGCAGCGTGCGCAGCCGCAGCGCGACGTCGAGCACGATGTCCTCCTCTTCGAGGGAGCAGCCGACCGCGCCCGGATCCGCGCCGCCGTGCCCGGCGTCGATCACGAGGAGCGGCTGGGCGGACGCGTGATTCGCGGCGAGGAAGGCCGCGCCGAGCCACGCGATGGCGAACGCTGCGGTGCCGCGTCGTGCGGCGCGCGCGACGTGCCGAGTGGCGTTGAACCCGATTCCTGCCTGCGCCATGGGCGCCAACCTACACGCGCTCGCGCGGCATTGCATCACGTCGGCTATCGTCGCGCGCATGTCCGACCTCTGCTCCCGCCGCGCTGCGTGCACGCTCGCGCTTGCTTTGCTCGCGCTCTCGCTCGCCGCATGCAGCGGCGTCAAGGGCGCGCCCGATGCCGGAACGCGCGTCGCGCCCGACGCCGCGCCGGTCGACGGTGCGCCGCGTGATGCCACCCCCGAAGATGGTGCCTCGGTCGACGCTTACGTGGCCGATGCGGACGCGCTCGATGCGGGCGATCCCATCCCGCTCATCGAGGTCTCGGCGCCGCGCGAGTTCCGCGCGGTGTGGGTCGCGAGCGTGTCGAACCTCGACTTCCCGAGCCGCAGCGGGCTCTCCGCGTCTGCGGCGCGCGCGGAGCTTGCCGCCATCGTCGAGCGCACCGCGTCGGCCGGGCTCAACGCCATCGTGTTCCAGGTGCGCCCCGAGTCCGACGCGCTCTACTCCTCGTCGCTCGAGCCATGGAGCCGCGTGCTCACGGGCACGCAGGGCGGAGACCCCGGCTACGACCCACTCACCGAACTCCTCACGCTCGCGCACGCGCGCGGCGTCGAGGTGCACGCGTGGCTCAACCCCTACCGCGGCCTCGTCAGCGCGAGCGCCTCGGCCGCGCCGAACCACGTCACGCGCACGCTCTCCGCGCACGCGATCCGCTACGGCAGCGGCGTCGTCATGGATCCGGGCGCGCCCGCCGTCCGCGCGCACGTCGTCGCGGTCGTCGCGGATCTCGCGCGCCGCTACGACGTCGATGGCGTGCACTTCGACGACTACTTCTACCCGTACCCCGACGCTTCGGGCACGCCGTTTCCGGACGACGCGACGTACACGGCCTACCGCGATGGCGGCGGCGCGCTCTCCCTCGGTGACTGGCGCCGCGAGAACGTGAACGCGCTCGTGCGCGAGGTGCGCGCGGCGCTCCTCGCCGAGCGCCCCGCGATGCGCTTCGGCATCTCGCCCTTCGGCATCTACCGGCCGGGCATGCCGGAGGGGATCCGCGGTCTCGACGCCTACGCCACCATCTATTGTGATGCCAAACGTTGGATGGACGCGGACTGGGTCGACTACGTCGCGCCCCAGCTTTATTGGCCGACGACGCAGGCGGCGCAGGCCTTCGTGCCGCTGCTCACGTGGTGGGGCGAGCAGGCCGACGCGGGCGAGCACGTCTTCGCGGGGCACGCGCTCTACCGGCTCGGCTCGACCGCCTCGTGGACGCGTGACGAGCTGCTCGCGCAGGTCCAGGCCGTCCGCGACCTCGCGCCGGGCGGGCCGCGTGATGGGCAGCGTGCATTTCCGCTACGAGAACCTCGACGCCGATCTGCTCGGCGTGCGCACGGCCCTCGCGGGTGGCCTCTACGCGACACCCGCGCTCGCGCCCGTGATCCCGCGCCTCGCGTCCTCTCCGCGGCCTGCGCGCACCGATCGATCGCGGTCGGAGGGCGGCGCGGTGGTCGTCGGCGCGCCCGGCCCGGACGCGCGCTTCCTCGCCGTCTACCGCGAGGCGGGCGGCGCGTACGAGCTCGCGCGCGTCTACGACGCCGACGTCGACGGCTTCACGCTCACCACCGGCGCGTGGGCCGCGAGCGCGATCGCGCGCGGCGGGCGCGAGAGCCTCGCCGTGCCGCTCTCGGTGCCGTGATCGGTCGCGCGCGGTGGTACCGTCGCGACGTGAGCCTCCCCGTCGCGCCCCGCGTCGCCCGTCTCCGCGCCCTCGCGCGCGCCGCCACGATCCCCGTCGCGCTCGGCCTCGCCGCCACGTCCTGCGACTCGCCCGATGACGCACCGCCGCGCGATGCCGGCGCGTCGACCGACGCCGCGCCCGACGCGGGCCCGCCGACGGCGCTGCGCCTCGGGCCGCCCGCACGACGCGCGACGCTCGGCCTGCCGCCCGCGCACGACGGCGTGACGCCGCTGCCCCTCGTGGTGCTCCTCCACGGCTACGGCGCGTCCGCCGCGATCGAGGACAGCTACCTCGGCCTCAGCCGCGCGGCGCGCGAGCGCGGCGTCTACGTGCTGCTCCCGAACGGCACGCCCGACGCGGGCGGTGACCGCTTCTGGGCCGCGACGCGCTCGCTCGAGGGCCTCGGCGTCGACGACGTCGCGTACCTCGCCGCGCTGCTCGACGAGGCGAGCGCGACCGTGCCCGTCGACCCCGCGCGCGTCTCGCTGCTCGGACACTCGAACGGCGCGTTCATGGCGTACCGCTTCGCGTGCGCGTATCCCGCGCGCATCGCGGCGCTCGCCGCGCTCGCCGGCACCGAGGACGCGATGCCCGTCTGCGAGACGCTCCCGCTGCCCGTGAGCGCCCTGCATTTTCATGGCACGGCAGACGACACCATCCTCTACGAGGGTGGCGAGTTCCGTCTCGTCGGGCCGTACGTCTCCGCGGAGGAGATGGCCCTGCACTGGGCGCGACGCAGCGGGTGCGCGGACACGCGCACGACCGGCGCGTCCTTCGATTGGGACGGCACGGTCGCGGGGCCGGAGACCATCCCCTTCATGCATGATGGTTGCCCCGAGGGCGTCGGCGTCGAGCTCTGGCGCATGGAGGGCGCGGCGCACATCCCGAGCCCGGCGCCCGGCGCGACGGCGCGTGTGCTCGACTGGCTCCTCGCGCACCCGCGCAGCGGGTGAAGACGCCCCCGTCCCAGCAGCCTTCGGCGCGGCGCGGCGGCTCGGCCTCCGGCGCGTCGGTTCGGCCTTCGGCGCTGCGCGGCGCTGCGCGGCGAGGGAGGCACCGGCGCCGGTCGCGAAGGGCGCGTCGGGGCCCCGCGTCTCCTGATAGAGTGCTCCGTGTCCGTGCCGATTTTCCGCATCGAAGTCGCCGATCCGATCGAGGGGGACGCCATCCGCGCGGCCCTCCGCGCGCGCGGCTTCGTGGTCGTCAAGCGCGGCGCCGACGAGCTTGCGCAGGGCAGCGAGGCGGCCCTCGTGGTGCTCGCGCTCGATGCGCCGGGCGGTCTCGCGGCGCTCGCGTCGCTGCGGGCGCGGGGCGGCCCGGTTGCGCTGCTCGTCGGTGCGCCTCCGCACGGCGAGCCCGCGGCGGGGTCGATCGCGTGGCTCGCCCGACCGGTCGATGCCGCGGCCCTCGCGCAGCGCGCGGAGTCGCACCTCGTCGCCGAGCGCAGCGGCGTGCACGAGGCGGGCGATCCGCGCGTCGCGTACGCCGCCCGCGGCGAGCGTGACCGCGGTGACGCGCTCCGCCCGGACTCGGAGTCTGCCGATGCGAGCGTCGTGCATCGGGTCGGCCGCGATTCGGGCCCCGAGCGCACGCTGCGCCTCGACGCAGACGGGGTGCCCCTCGCGCTCTCCGGGGTGTTTTCGCCGGCGCATGTGGGGGCCTCGGAGCCCGTCGGGTCGTCGTCCTCGCCCGCGTCGTCCTCGCCCGCGTCGTCCTCGCAGCCGTCGCCGTCGTCGCCCGCGTCGTCGTCGCCCGCGTCGTCCTCGCAGCCTGCGCCGCTGTCGGCACCGCCGGACGCGTCCGCGGCGGCACCTGCGTCGCACCCGTCCGAGCCGGCCAGCGACATCTCCCCGCGCCTGCAGGACATCCTCGTCGCCGCCGATCGCCGCGTCTTCCCCGGGGCCGAGCCGCTCGATCTGCGGTTCGCCGCCGGGCACGAGCCGCCCGATCGCCTCGTCCCCGACGAGCTCCTCGAGGACGTCGCCGTGAGCCCCGACGCGCCCGACGAAGACCCGCTCGAGTCCTTCACGCAGATCGGCCCCGTCGTCCCGCAGAGCGGCACGCCCGCACCGCTGCGCACGCCCGGCAGCGGCATCGGCTCGTCGCGCACGCCGAGCCCCTTCACGCCGCGCGCGAGCCGCTTCGACCGGGCGGGCGGCACCTCCGCGGGCTCGGAGCCAGGCGAACACACGGGCGCGCAGCGGGTCGGCGGCGCGCAGGGCGGCGTCGGTGTGAGGACGGGCACCGGCACCGGCGCGGGCGACGAAGGGGCCGGGCGCGCGCCCACGACCAGCAGCGCCCGCGCAGCCCGCGGTGTCCGCGCGGTCGCCGAACCGCGCGTCACCGGCGACGCCGGGTGGCTCGAGCGCCGCCGACACGCGCCCCCCCCTAGCGCGGCGGCGCGGACCGGCGACGCAGGCGGCCGACGCCCGACCCGTCGAGGCCGTCGCGCGCGCGGGCACGACTCGGCGACGCGGGGCTCGTGGACCTCTTCGCGCGGCTCGCGCTCTCGGGCGCCGAGGGCGAGCTCCGCCTCCGCGACCTCGAGCCCGCGGTCGGCGAGGTGTGCGTCACGCTGCTCGATGGCGAGGCGCGCGTGTTCGCCGCCGACGCCGCGACGCGCGTCGTCGCGCAGCTGCGCCGCGAGCGCCGGATCGTCGACGAGCCGGCCGACGAGCCGGCCGCGCAGCAACTCCTCGAGCGCCGCGTCGCCGCCGGGCTGCTCTCTCGCTTCGAGCTCGAGCGACGCCTCGCACGAGCCCGCGAAGAGGCCCTCTACGCCGTGCTCGCCTCGCGTCGCGCGCACTACGAGCTGGCGCCCCTCGAGCCCACCCGTCGCGACGCGCTGCCCCACGTGCCGCGCCCGTTCTCGCGTTCCCTGCTCGCGCTCGTCGTCGAGGGCGCGCGCCGCCGCCTCGAGCCCGCGCGCGTCGCGTCGCTGCTCGGTCCCGGCCCGGTGCGCCTCCTGCCGACGGCCGATTGCGCCGCGCGTGTCGCCGAGGCGGGCCTCGCGCCCGAGCTCGCCGCGCTCGTCTGTGACGCAGCCGGTGCGACGCTCGACGCGCTCACCGCCGCGGCGCCACCGGAGGAGGGCGTCGCCGGCGCGGTGTTCGCCCTCGTGCGGGCCGGCGCGCTCCGCGTCGAAGCCGCCCCCGCCGCGCCCCCGGTGAGCCACGAGGCCGCGGCGGTCGCGCGCGCCGAGCTCGCCGCCCTGGCGCTGCTCGCCGAGGACGCCGACTACTTCGCGGTCCTCGGCGTCGCCCGCGACGCGCGCGAGCGCGAGCTGCACGCCGCGCACGAGGAGCGCGTCCGCGCCGTCCGTGGTCTCCCGCTCGAGGCGCTCGGCCTCGCCTCGCTCGAGCCCGCACGGGAGGCGGTGCTCGCGGCCCTCGACGACGCGCTCGACGTCCTCGCCGATGCGCGCCTCCGCGTCCGCTACGCGCGCGCGCTCGAGGCCTGAGCGCGTCCGTCACGGAGAGCGGCCTCCCCACGCGCGCCGCGAACGGCCGCCGCGTCGCGCGCTCCGCAGCGCGCCGGCCCGTCTCCGGACCGGCGAGTCAGTGATCGGGGCGGATTCTTGATCGGTGCGTCATGGTTCGCGTCGCCGCGCCCTGCCGCAGCCCACGAACGTGCGCGCCGTCGCGGCGGGCGCGCTACGCCGACACGAAGGCGCCGAGCCGCGCGAGTACGGGCATCGGGATCTCGTGCCCCCCCCGGAACGCGACGAACTCCATGGACGCGCCGCCCTCGACGAGCGCGTCGCGGAGCCGCTCGGCCACGCCGAAGGGCAGGATCGGGTCGTGCTGCCCGTGGCTCTGCAGCACGCGCAGCCCCGCCCGGCCCGCGAAGAGCCGCCGCCAGCGCGGCTCGGCGAGCAGCGTCCCCGAGAGCAGCACCAGCCCCGCGAGTGGCCGCTCCGGCTCGCTCAGCGCGACGTCGCACGCGAGCATCGCGCCCTGCGAGAACCCGCCGAGGTACACGGCCTCGCGGGCCGGCGCGAGCCGCGCGTCCACCTCGTCGAGCAGCGCGGACACGCGCGCCCGGGCTGCGGGCAGCTCCGCCGGATCTTCCTGCGTGAGCTGCCGGAACTCGCCGCGCGCCATCGCGCGGTCGAGCGCGGCCATGTCGATCATCCACCACGCGCGCCCTTCGCCGAACATCGGCGGCAGGCGCAGCGGCGCCGCCGGGAACACGAAGCGCGTCCCCTGCGGCACGTCGAGCGCGCGCCAGAGCCCGACGAGATCCGTCCCCGGCGCGCCGAAGCCATGCAGCAGCACGACGACCGGCCCGTCTCCGCTGCCCTTCCGATCGCTGCCGCCCGTCACCACGCACTCGAGCCCGCCGAACGTCTCGACCCGCATCGTCGCCTCCTCGCGCGGCCCAGCGCCGCCCTTGCGCCGCCGGAGCGTCATCCGCAGAATGGCCCGACTGCAAGCGTCATCGAGAGGCTGTACCCGTCATGGCGATCCGCACGATCCTCCACTACCCCGACAAGCGCCTCCGCGTCCCCGGCGCGCCCGTCACCGATTTCGGCGCCGCGTTTCAGGCGCTCGTCGACGACATGGCGGAGACGATGTACGCGGCCCCCGGCGTCGGCCTCGCCGCCACGCAGATCGGCGTCGCGCAGCGGCTCTTCGTGATCGACATCGCCGGCGCGGACGACCCGAGCGACCTCCGCGTCTTCGTGAACCCGGAGATCGTCGAGGCCGTCGGCGAGGTCTGCTGGGACGAGGGCTGCCTCTCCTTCCCGGGCGTCACCGAGGAGATCGACCGCGCCGAGCGCGTGAAGGTCACCGCGCTCGATCGCCACGGCAACCCCTTCGAGCTCGAGGCCGACGGCCTCCTCGCCATCGCGATCCAGCACGAGAACGACCACCTCGACGGCAAACTCATGGTCGACCGCGTCGGCATGTTGAAGCGCCGCATGATCGACCGCGCGATGCGCAAGCGCGCGGCCGAAGCCCACGCCTGAGGCGCGCGGCCGAAGCCCACGCCTGAGGCGCGCCGCCGCGGCGCGCGCATCAGGCCGCGGCGGGCTCGTCGATGCCCGATTCGGCGAGGAATTGCGCGGCGAGCGCGTAGTCGTCGACCTCGTTCGGGTGGAAATCGCGGCGCAGGTACGCGCGCAGCCCCGCCGCGAACACGTCGCGCACGATGCTGCGTTCACGCGTCTGCATCACCGCGACGTCGTGGCCCCGGAGGCTGCGCCCGGCGCGCTGGTCCTGCAGCAGGAGGTAGGAGGTCGAGCCGATCCAGAACGCCGCGAGCCCGAGCGTCGCGACGCCCATCCCGGCGAGGCGCAGGCGGTAACTCGGGTTCACCGCTGCGAGCACGTCGAAGGCGACGGATTTGTGCTCGATCTCCTCGGCGGCGTGCCACTTCAGCAGGCGCGCCATCGCGGGGTGCATCGCTGCGGCGAGCTGCGGATCGGTGAGCGCGCCGTGCGCCATGATGGCCGTGTAGTGCTCGAGCGCGACGGTCACCGACAGCCTCAGCTCGGCCGGCGCCATCGCCTCGATGCGCGCGAGCAGCGGCTCGTAGAACGCGAGGAAGCCGTCGACGTCGTAGCCTTGCGCGCGGAGCGCCTCGAACTGCCGCTCGTGCGCCCGCGCGTGCCGGCCCTCCTGCCCGAAGAAGCCCTTCACCTGCGCGCGGAGCGCGTCGTCGTCGAGCTGGTCGAGGTAGTGCCGCACCGAGCGCACGAAGAAGCGCTCGCCCGCGGGGAAGAGCAGGTTCACGCCGTTCGAGACCTGCGTCGCGAGCGCGCTCCGGGCCATCCAGTAGCGCGGCACCGCGTCGAAGCCGAGGTCCGGCGAGCGCGGCGTGATCGTCCGCGCGGGGCGCGCGGCGTGGACCCCCGAACCGTGCGCCGCGTGCGATCCGCCGGGCGCGGGGACGAGACCGGGCAGGGCGCCATCGGCGGGGATCGCGGCTGCGGGCGGGGTGTGTGCGTGCATCGTCGCCTCCATGCGGCGTGATGTAGCCCCGCGTTGAACATCGGTCAATAGAGCCGCGACCGGGTGGCGGCGGTGGCTGCGGGGAGGCCCGCTGCTACAACGGCGCGCGTGACCCGTCCGCGCGCCCTCTTCTTCGGCACGCCCGACTTCGCGGTGCCCTGCCTCGACGCGCTCGCCGCGATCATGGACGTCGTCACGGTGGTGACGCAGCCCGACCGCCCGCGTGGCCGTGGCCTCGAGCTCGCGCCGCCCCCGGTGAAGGTGCGCGCGGAAGCGCTCGGCGTGCCCGTCATCCAGCCGGTCAAGGTGCGCACGCCCGAGTTCGCCGCGTCGCTGCGCGCGCTCGACGCGGACGTGGCGGTGGTCGTCGCGTACGGCCGCATCCTGCCGCGCGCGGTGCTCGAGGCGCCGCGGCTCGGCTGCGTGAACGTGCACGCCTCGCTGCTCCCGCGCTGGCGGGGCGCCGCGCCCATCCAGTGGGCGATCGCGCGCGGCGACGCGGAGACGGGCGTCTGCCTCATGCAGATGGACGAGGGCCTCGACACCGGGCCCGTGCTCGCGCGCCGCGCGACGCCGATCGGCCCGGACGAGACGGCCGGCGAGCTCGCCCCGCGTCTCGCCGCGCTCGGCGCGGAGCTGTTGCGCGAGGCGCTGCCGCGCCACCTCGCGGGCGCGCTCGTGCCGGTGCCGCAGGACGACGTGCGGCACACGCTCGCGCCGATTCTCGAGAAGGCGCACGGCGCGATCGACTGGGCGCAGCGCGCGCAGGCGGTGCACGACCTCGTGCGCGGCATGTCGCCCTGGCCGGGTGCCTTCACCCGCACGCCCGCGGGCGGGTCGCTGAAGGTCCACGCGACGCGCGTCGTCGCGCTGCCGGGGATGATGGGTGAGGGCGCCGCCGCGGTGCCGGGCACGGTGCTCTCCGCGGACCGCGCGGGCGGGCTCGTCGTTGCGTGCGGGTCCGGCGCTGCGGCGCTCGTCGAGGTGCAGCCCGAGGGCAAGCGGCGCATGAGCGCGGCGGATTATCTCGCGGGGCGTCCCCTCGCGTGCGGTGACGTGCTCGGCGCGCGTCGCGAGGGGAGCCAAGGACCATGAAGATCTACACGAAGCAGGGTGATGGCGGCGAGACGGGGCTCTTCGGCGGCGGCACCGTCTCGAAGGCGTGCGCGCGTGTCGCGGCCTACGGCGAGCTCGACGAGCTCAACAGCGTGCTCGGGCTCTGCCGCACCGCGCCGCTCCCCGCCGCGGACGGCACGCCCGACGCGGCGGTCGACGCGCGCCTGCGCGAGATCCAGAGCCGCCTCTTCGACGTCGGCGCGGAGCTCGCGACCTCGCCCGAGTACGACCGCGACCTCGGCATCCCGCTCGTCGCCGACGCCGACGTCGAGGGCATCGAGCGCGCCATCGACGCCGCCGAGAGCGAGCTCGAGCCGCTGCGCGCCTTCGTACTCCCGGGTGGCACGCAGCCCGCCGCGTACCTGCACCTCGCGCGCACCGCGTGCCGCCGCGCCGAGCGCGCCATCGTCGCCCTCGACGCGCTCGAGTCCGTGCGCCCGGTTCTGCTGCAGTACGTGAACCGCCTCAGCGACTTCTTCTTCGTCCTCGCCCGCCTCGCCAACCGCCGCGCCGGCATCCCCGACGTGCCGTGGGTCGGCCGCGGGAAGAACGCCTGATCGCACCGATTTCCCCGTCGATTCGGGCGCTTTCGCGATGCGCCGTGAGCGCGTGCGCCGCCGATGCGGAGCGTCGCAGGCCGTGCTGCGCTGCCCGATGAGGGCGCGCTGCATGCGCACCCGCGCGCGACGGCGTGCGTCGCGGCCATCGACGGAAAGTCGAAGAGCCGACTCTCGCGAGCCGGCTCTCCGGGTGTCCGTACCATCGTGGCCGTCTCGCGCAGGGTGAACCCCTGGCTGTCCAACCAGGTGGGCACGCGGATCCACCGCTTCAGGCTACCCGGTGAAGGTTGCCGGGCCGGCACACCACGGTGGAGATGCGTTCCCGATGTTCGAGGCGTCAGAGATTCAGTGACTGCGCCGCTCGGTTCCCGACAGAGGGACCGTCCCATCGTGGGGACCCGCTTGCGCGGGGTCAAGGGTCGCATCGCGTCGGCTGTGCGGGGCTGCCGCCCCCGGGCGCCCCACGCGAAAACGCCGCGGAGGGAGGCCCCCCGCGGCGTCTCGTCGAGAACGAGGAGGCCGGACTTCGCGGATGCGATGCCCGACCTCGTCGCGGATCAGGAGGGCGGGCCCGCGTCGGCGCCGGCCGCACCCGCGTCGCTGTCGCCCATGCCCGCGTCGACGTCCATCGTGCCCGCGTCGGTGTCCATGGTGCCGGCGTCCGGCGTGCCGGCGTCGGGGACGAGAGGCGGATCCGGGTTCAAGTAGCAGGAGCCGTCCGTCGGGTCGCAGTAGCCCGAGGCGCAGTCCGCGTCGCTCGCGCAGCTCGGCGCACAGAGGCCCGTCGCGCCGTCCTCCGAGAAGGCCGTGATGCAGCGCGAGCCCGCGGCACAGTCACCGGTCTGGGCGTAGAGGCCGTCCGTCGCGCCCTCACACGGCGTCATGCAGAACGCCTCGCCTGGCTCTCCGAAGCAGACGCTGCCCGCGCCGGTGCACGAGCCGGCGCGATTCATCTCCGGATCGGCATCGGGCGTGCAGCTACCGAAGAGCGCGTCCGCGGCGCCGGGGCCAACGGGATCGCCGTTGCAGTCGAAGGTCGCGAGCGCCTCCTCGGCGTCCGCGGCCGCGCACACGTCGACGGCGCCCATGTCGACGGGGGGCGGCACGTTCATGTCGCGGCCGAGGTCGGCCGGGCCAGCGTCCGCGGGACCGAGGTCGACCATCGGCATGGGCGGCGGGGTGTCGTCGTCGTCGCCACAGGCGGCCGTGACGAAGGTCAGCGCGGCGAGCGCGCACAGGAAGGAAATCTTACGCATGGTCTCATACTCCCGGAGTTGGAGGCGCGAGGTTGCGCGATTCGCCACACCCTGTCGAGACTGGAAAATCGGGGCGCCAGCGCGGTGACACGACCCGCGCCCCCGCGACGTGGACGGGCTCACGGCCGCGTGACCGCCGACGCGCAGCGCGCGTCACGCCTCGACGGGGGAAGGCCTCACTCCTTGACGGGTGCGGCCTTCAGGGCGGCCTTGCCGTCCTTCATGTACACGGTGAACCGCACGCCCTTTGCGCCGTGTCGCGCGACGATCTGCTCGCGGTTCTTGCGGAGCGTCTGCACGAACTTCTCGTACGTGAAGCCCGCCGTGGGCTCGCCGCATTGCTGCTTGGTCGCGACAAACTCCTCGAAGACCTGCCGGAAGTGGAGCTCGTCCTCGGCCGCGCCCTGCGTGATCGCCCAGAGTTGGCCCGTCGCCGACGCGCTGAGCAGCGATTCCGGGATGCGCGCGACCATCGTCGCGCCCTCTTCTGGACCGTCGTCGTCGAAGGCGCTCGCCGCGGGCGGTGCGACGGTCATGTAAGGGCTGCCCTGCGGCGGCGCGGTGGGCTCGGGTGGCGCGGGCCGCGCGGCGGCCGCGGGCGCAGCGGCCGTCGGCGGCGCGGGCGGCGCGACGGGTGACCGCGGCGCACGCACCGGGGGGCGGGGGCGCGGCGGCGGGGCCGGCGGGGCGCGGCGGGACAGCGGGGCCTGCGCGGCGCGCGGGCGCGGCGCCGGGTGCAGGCCGGGCCGGGGGCGGCGCGGCGGGGATGTCCGCGTCCTGCGCGCCCCCTGCGAACCCGAAGAACGCGGGCGCCTGCGCACCCGACATCGGACCGAGCAGCTCGTCGAGGTTCGCCTTCTTGCGCGGGGCGTGCTCGCTCGCGTGCTCGATCGCCTTGTCGATGGCGGCGTTCACGTCCTCGGCGATGCGGCGGTAGCCACCCCCGAAGTCCGCGACCGGGAGCCGCTCGATCTTGCGCGCCCCGAGCTCCTGCGCGCGCTTCCGGAGCCGGCCGAAGGGGCGGTCCTTCTCGAGCCAGAAGAACGTCATGCCGAGCACGAAGAGCGCGAACGCGGCGCCGCCGAGCGGCCCCTTCGGGAGCCGGGCGAAGTCCTCGGTCGTCGCCTGGTCGAACAGCGCCATCGGCGACGCGAGCAGCGTCAGCGGACGTGCGATGACGTAGCCGACCTGTGCGTCGGCGGCGCTGCCCGTCACGAGCGAGAACACGGCGCGGCCACGGCCCGCGACGTCGACGGGCGGCGTCACGTTGCCGACCGCGAGCTCGGAGTTCGTGAGCGCGGTCGCGAGCAGCGCGCCGACCTCGGCCTGCGTCGGGGCACCCGCGACGTCGAGCGGTGTGAAACAGCCGACCATCGCGTCCCTGCGGAAGAAGCCCACCGTCGCGCCGCCGACGCGCCGCGAGAGCAGCGTCGCGAGGCCCTCGTCGAGCTTCTTGCCGTGCACGAGCGCGCCGACGTAGCCGCCCGCGTCGATCACCGGGCGCGCGGCCATGCGGTACACCGCGCCGTCGTACACCCAGATGTCGTCTCGCACGAAGCCCGCGAGCGCGCGGTCGACGAGCGGGAACGTCCCGATCCCCGCGCCGAAACGCGCCTCGCTCGGCCCGAGCTGCGCGACCACGACGCCGCCCGCGTCGACCGCGAAGAGCAGGTCGGCGCTCATGCCGAGGAGCTGACGGTTGAGCTCCTGCAAGCGCGGCTTGAGCGAGGTGTTGAGCGCGCGCAGTTCGTCGTCGCTGCGCCGGTCCGTC
Organism: Polyangiales bacterium; assembly: GCA_964202905.1. GTDB lineage: Bacteria > Myxococcota_A > Polyangia > Polyangiales > JADJQN01 > CAIUAC01. Next base: position 402,069 of record CAXNJO010000003.1, on the reverse strand, counting down.
GCGGACTTGAGCGCGCTGCGGACGTCGGGGTGCGCGGCGAGCGGCGCGATCGCGTCGAGGCGCGCGCGCGCGTCGAGCTTGAGCGTCTGCTCGACCTCGAGCCGATCGCGGCGCAGGCCGTCCTCGAGGTCGGCGAGCGATTGCCGGTTGACCATGCCCTGCGCGAGGAGAGCCGCGGCGACGGCGGCCGCGGCGACGATCGAGAGCGCGAAGACCCAGAAGCGAGAGAGCACCATGCGTCCGTTGTCCCTTCAGCGCGGTGCGGTCGCGGCGGCGCGTGCGGGTGCAGTAAGCACGAGGGGATCGATCACCAGTTCGCGCGTGTCGACGACCTGCGCCGTCGCGCTCGCGACTTCGTTCGGGCCGTGCAGCACCTTCACCGTGTACTGACCGGGCGCGACGTTCGTGAACTTGTACTCGCCGCTCGCCTCTACCGTCGCGACGGCGCTGAGGTCCGCGATGACGTGCAGGTGCCCGCGCACGTGCGCCACCTGCCGGTCGCGGATCAGCCAGTTCCCGGGCTGTGTGACGCGCACGGTGCGCGCCTGACCGGAGGAGGTCGCCTCCGCCGAGAAGCCGTCCAGCCCCACCGCGAAGAGCTCGTGCGCGAAATCGTCGCGGTTCTCGATGCGGACGATCGTGTCCGGGCGCACGACGATGGTCGCCGGGGAGAGCGAGCCGCCGGTGAGCGTGACCGCGGCGTGGCTCTCCGCGCCGACCTGCGGCGGCCCGAGCAGCACGACGGCGACGTCGCGGCGCATGTCGACCCGGCGTGGCCGCGGGTCGAGGAAGCCGTTCCACTCCTCCCAGTAGAAGGGTTTGCGCTCGTCGGCGCCGGGCGTCGGGACGTAGCCCTCGGGCGCGCGCAGCAGGCCCTTCACATCACCCGCGAGCGCGGCCGGGGAGGGCAGCGCCGCGGCGCCGATCGCCGCGACGGCGCCGGCGACGACGAGGGCGGAGGGGATGACGGATCGCGACGCGCCCCGCGGGCGCGACCGGTGAAACGGGTCGATCATCGAAAACCCTTGGTTGGTGGCGACTTCGTCGACGGGGCGGCATCGTACGCGGCGCCCCGTTCCCCGGTCAACGCGCAAGCGTGCGTGCGCGCCGCGCCTCGGGGTGTGGGGCGGCGCGTTGATGTGCGGACGCGACTGTGGTCCCCACCTCGACGGGCAGGGGGGCGATGAGGCGGAGGATGTTCGGCGCGCGCGTGCTCGGGGCGTCCCTCGCGGTCGCGGGGCTCGTCGCCGTGACGGCCTGCGAGGAGGGCCCCCTCGACGCGCCGTGGTGCAGCCTCGCGCCGCCGCCGGACGTCGCGTCTCCCGTCGCCGAGCCGACGTACACCGAGCACGTCGCGCCGCTCCTCGCGCGGAAATGCGCGCGCTGCCACGTCACCGACGGCCTCGCGCCCTTCCCGCTCACGACGTACGCCGACGTGCGGACGCAGCTCGACGAGGTACGCGACGCGGTCGTCCGCCACACGATGCCGCCCTTTCTCGCGGACGATTGCTGCCGCCCGTATCGCTTCGACCCGTCGCTGACCGACGCGGAGATCGCGCTGGTCGTCGCGTGGATCGCCGCGGGCTCGCCCGAGGGGCCGCCGATGACGCCTGCGCCGGTGCCGCCGGAGGGTGGGCTCTCGCGCACCGACCTCGTGCTCGAGATGCCCGAGGCCTACACGCCCGCGCCTCCGCCCGGGCAGACCGACGACGTCCGCTGCTTTCTGCTCGACTGGCCACGCGACGAGCGCGCGTTCGTCACCGGTTTCGATCCGATGCCGAGCAACCGCGGGATCGTGCACCACCTCATCGTCGCCGCCGTCGAGCCTGCGGCCGTCCCGCGCTACGAGGCCGCGGACCGCGCCGATCCGGGGCCCGGTTTCGATTGCGCCGGGGCGTTCGGCAGCCTCGGCGGTTATCACCTCCTCGGCGGCAGTCTCCTCGGCTCGGACTTCCCCGATGGCGTCGGTCGCGAGGTCGCGCCGGGGTCGAAGATCGTGCTCAACATCCACTACGCGGTGCCGGAGTTCGGCCCGCCGCCCGAGCCCGACCTCACGCGCGTCGCGCTGCGCCTCGACCCTGAGGCCCGCCCGCTCGAGACGATGGCGTTCCTCAATCCGCTGTGGCTGGTCTCGGGCGCGATGGTCGTCGAGGCCGGCGACCCGGACGCGGTCTACTGGTTTCGCTCCCGGCCGACGGTGCTCACGGGTGGGCGGCGCGTGCAGCTCGTGAGCGCGTCGCCGCACATGCACCAGTTCGGCACGCGCTTCGCCCTGCGCGTGATCCGCGCGGGCGGCGAGGTCGAGTGCCTCACCGAGATCGGGCGCTGGGACTTCGGGTGGGAGCAGCCGTTCTGGTTCGAGGCGCCCGTCGTGCTCGAGCCGGACGACGAGCTCTACGTCGAGTGTCACTTCGACAACACGGCCGCCAATCAGCCCGTGCCCGGCACGACGCCGCGCGACATCGGGTGGGGCGACGCGAACCAGGACATGTGCGCGGCCTTCCTGAGCTTCGTGGCGCTCGAGTGAGCGCCCGAACCCGAACGACGCCGCGCGCCGCGCTCGCGGGGCTCGTGGTGCTCGCGACGCTCGCCGCGGGCTGCGCCCCGCAGATCGGCCTCGGCCGCGCGGACGTGCTCGCGCCGAACACCTCGCGCGTGGCGCTCATGGCCGACGCCACCCTGATCTCGCCGCGCATCTCCAGCGGCGATCCGCTGCAGCTGCCCTACGCGCGGCTCGTGGGCAGCTATCACCGTGGGATCGCGCCGCACCTCGAGCTCGGGGGGCGCGCGCACCTCACGGGCGTACCGGGCTTCTGGTCGTGGGGTGCTGCGTTCGACCTCAAGTGGCAGGCGCTCGACGTCGGCCGTTGGAACGGCGCGCTCGTCACGTCGGTCGGCTACCACGAGATCCGCCTCGGCGGCGCGGGCTACTGGTGCCCCAACCTCGCGGTGGCGTGGCTCACCGGGTTCGACCTCGGCCCGCACCAGCTCGTGTTCGGTCCCCGCCTCGGCGCGGCGATCGTCGACACCGACGGCCAGAACGCCATCGCGATGACGGGCCTCGGCCTGCTGATCGGCCTGCATTTCCGGTTCGGGCGCTGGGACGTCCCCCTCGAGTTGGCGCTCACCGGCTCGCCGATCGCCTTCAACGGCGAGGCGTCGTCCGACACCCGCAACGGCGCGGGTTTCCTCTCGCTGGGGCTCGGCGCGGGACCTCCGTTTCTGAGCGCGCCGCGTCGCCGCGTTGCCGCGCTCGGCCGCGCCGCCTACGTTCGCCCCGTGCCCGACGCCGCGCCCCGCACGATCCGCCTCGCGTACAGCCCCGACGCCGACGACGCGTTCATGTTCTGGGCGATCCGCGAGGGGCGCATCGACACGCGCGGCCTGCGCTTCACGCACGTCCGCGCGGACACCGAGTCGCTCAACCGCGCCGCCGAAGACCCGGACGCGCCGGACGTCTCCGCGGTCTCGATCCACCAGTACGCGTACCTCGCCGACCGCTGGCTGCTGCTGCCGCACGGCGGCTCGGTGGGCGTCGGCTACGGCCCCGTGCTCGTCTCGGCGACCCCGCGCGACCTCGACGCGCTCGCGCACGCGCGGCTCGGCGTGCCGGGGCTGCGCACCACGGCGTATCTCGCGTTGCGTCTGCTGCTCGGCGACGCCTTCACGCCCGTGATCGTGCCGATCTCCCCATTTCGCAAGGCTTTCGACGCGGTGCGCGGCGGCGAGGTCGAGGCTGCGCTCCTCATCCACGAGGGGCGCCTGCTCTACGAGCGCGAGGGGCTGCACCGCGCGCTCGATCTCGGTGAGGCCTGGCAGGGGCTCACGGGGCTGCCGCTCCCGCTCGGCGGGAACGTGATCCGCCGCGACCTCGGCGCCGAGACGATCGCCCTCGTCTCGGACGTGCTGCGCGAGAGCATCGCCTGCGCGCTCGCGCACCGCGACGAGGTCATCGCGTGGCTGGTCGCGGGCGAGACGCGCGAGGGCGTCCCGCGCGACCCGGCGCTCGTCGACCGCTACCTCGCGATGTACGCCAACGCGGACACGCTCGACTACGGCACGCTCGGCCGCCGCGCGATCGTCGATCTGCTCGCGCGCGGACACGCGGCGGGCGTCATCCCGCACGCGGTCGACGTCGCGTTCGCGCCCTGACGTCGCCGTCGGTCGCGCCGACGGCCGCTACACCGCGGGCGGCGCGTAGTGGTCGACGACGTCGATCGGGCGCGCCGAGAGCGCGACGTGCACGACGCGGCGCGCGCCGCACAGATCGCCGCCGATCTGCAGCGGCATCGGCTCCTCGAAGTGCACCGAGATCCGCTCGCAGAGGAAGTCGTGGATCGTGTCGCTGCGGTACGTGCCGTCCCAGATGCGCCGGATGTGCAGCGCGACCTGCGCGCTCGTGATGTCGATCACGCGCAGGGAGAAGCGGTCTTCGCGCTCGTCCGCGTAAGGGAAGATGCGCGCGCCGAATCCCCAGTAGGGGATCGTGGCGAATGCGACGAGGCGCGAGGGGCCGTCGTAGAGCACGCCGCCGCGCGGGATCGCGGGGCCGATCGGCCGCCCGTCGCGGCCCATCACGAGGGCGTCCTCGCCCTCGTTCACGATGCGGACGCGCGGGTGCGGGCGGAAGAGGAACTCCGGCAGCGAGCGCGTGACCACGGAGGTGATGTACGTCGCACCGCCCCCCGCGAAGCGCCGCAGCACCGGCGTGCGCGCGAAGAGGTCGCGCGTCTGCGCGTAGTGGTCGAGCGCGATGGAGTCGATGCCGAGCCCCGCGAACGGCGTCAGCGTCCCCTCGACGTCGAGCAGCCGCAGCCGCCGCGAGCCACCCGTGCGCCGCAATCGCCCGAGGTCGGCGACGACGCCCTTGCCCTTGTCGTCCTGCGCGCCGAGCACCCACGCGATCGCGTTGCCGGTGCCGAGCCTCAGAAAACCGAAGCGCGGCCAGCGCCTCCCGAGCGCGTCGCACGACTGCGTGACCCACGTCACGACCTGCACGAACGTGCCGTCACCGCCTCCGGTGAGGACGGTCGGATAACCACGCTCTGCGATGGTACGCGCGATCTCGCGTCCCTCTTCGAGCGAGCGCGAGACGAAGAGGTCGCCGCTCTGCACGATCTGATCGAGCGTCTCGACCAGCTCGTCGGTGACGCGCTTCGCGTTGCCGTTCACGACGACGGCGACCCGGTCCTGCCAGGTGCCCGTCGGGGGCGGGGTGCTGCGCGGTGCGTCAGCCATCGTGCCCTGCGCGCGCGACGACGCCCGCGACGCATGCGTCGATCCGCGCCGCGAGCCGCAGATCGCGCCCCGTCAGGCCGCCCGCGTCGTGCGTCGTCGTCGTGATGCGCAGGCGCGTGTACGACAGCGCGAGGTCCGGATGGTGGTCGTCCTCGTCGGCGACGTCGGCGATCCGGTTCACGAGGGCCACGGCCGCCCGGAAGCTCGGGCACACCACCTCGCGCTCGAGGCGTTCCCCGACGCGCCGCCAGAGCGGCAGCGCGCGGAGTGCCTCGTCGACGGCGGCGTCGCCCAGCAGGTCCGGGCTCATGGTCGGCTCAGAAGAGTTCTTTGAGCGCCGCCTCGGGCGCCTTCTTCGTCTTGAGAACGCTGTTCACGGCGCGCAGGATGCGCGTCTTCGCGGGGCCGTTGACGGCCTCGCCCGCGAGCGCGGCGTCCATCGTCGGCTGCGACACGGCGCGGCCCGAGCGCGGCTTCGCCTTCGGGTCGACCTTGCCCTTCGCGGCCTCGTTGCCGGCCTTCGCCTGGCTCTTCAGGAGCTTGAGCGCGCGGTCCTCGGGGCGGAGCTGCTCGAGGTCCTTCGAGGCCGCGATGAGGCGGCGGGCGTCGATCTTCTTCGTCTTCAGGAAATCGGAGAGCTTGCTCATCGTCGTGTTCCGTCTGTGTTTCCCCTGCGGGGAGCAGGTGGGCTCCGGCGCGGCGGCACGCGTCGCGCGCCCGCGTCCGGAGCGGGCGGCGGAGACTAGCGAACGCGCGCCCGGGGGACAAGCGTCGCGCGCGAAACGCGCGTGCAATGCGCGGGCATCGCTGTTACACCTCGCCCCTTACCGCTCGGCCGAGTGGCGAAATAGGCAGACGCGCGGGACTCAAAATCCCGTTCCCGCAAGGGAGTGTCGGTTCGAGCCCGACCTCGGCTACCCATCCCGTGCGCGTCAGCGCCCGACGACGTCGACGACGACCTTGCGTCGCAGGCTCTTCTCGAAGAGCGACGCCTTGCGTTCGACGGTCCACACCTCGAGCGCGATGTCGCCCTCGCCGCGCACGCGCAGCGTCACCGCGTCGCGCGCCGCGCGCGCCTCGACGGATTTCACCTTGCCGAGGTGCTCGCGGTCGAGCGCGTCCGCGAGGCGCAGGAGCCCGCCGAGCTTGCGCACCGTCGCCCGCTGCTGCGTGTCGAGCGCGCGGTAGCTCGCGTGCCGCGTCGAGGGGAGGGCGCGGCGGTGGTAGCGCGCGATGCAGCCGACGAGGAGGCGCTCGGCCGGCGACACGCCCATCAGCTCCGAGTGCTCGATCAGGTACTGCGTGTGCTTGTGGTGCGCCGCGAAGTGCACGAAGTCGCCCACGTCGTGGAGGATCGCGGCGAGGCGCAGGTAGCGCCGCTCGCGCGGGCCGAGCTTGTGCAGCGCCTGAAGGTCGTCGAAGAGGCGCACCGCGAGGCGGTCGACCTGCAGCGCGTGCGCCTCGTCGAAGTGGTAGCGGCGGCCGAGCTGGACCGCGGCGCTCGCGGCCGCGTCGTCTTCGCCGCGGTAGTCCCAGACGCGGAAGTACTTGTCGACGAGCTCGAAGACGATGCCGTCCTTCAGGCCCACGCCGGGCGCGACGATCTCCTTCGCGCGGGCCGCGTCCGCGACGGCGAGCAGCACGTAGAGCGCGGGCACGAGCACGTCCGCGCGATCGGCGCGCACCGCGAGTTGCTCGCAGCGCTGCCGCGGGGTGAGCGCCGCGGCCCGCGTGAGCAGCGCGCGCGCCCGCGCGACGTCGATGATGCCTGGCTCGCCGGGGCGTGCCGCGAGCTGCGCGATCGCCTCGAAGTTGCCGCCCGTCCCCGCGACGACGTCGAACTTGCGGCGCGCCAGCCCCGGCGCGAGCGGCGCGAGCATGCGGTCGAGGTACTCGACGAGGACGCGCTCCTGCGGCGTCTTGACGGGCTTGCCCGGCAAGAGGAACGACTCGAGCAGCCGCACCGTCCCGATCTCGAGCGAGGTCGAGAAGAGCGTCTCGCCGCTGTCCACCTCGCTGATCTCGAGGCTCCCGCCGCCGAGGTCCATCAGCAGCGCGCGGCGATCGTGGAGGTCCATCGCGCGCGACACGGCGAGCTTGACGAGGCGCGCCTCCTCGCCGCCGTCGATCGCCTCGAGCGTGAGGCCCGTCTCCGATCGCACCCGCGTGAGGAGGACCTCCGCGTTGTCGGCCTCGCGCGCCGAGGCCGTCACGACCGCGCGGTGCCGCTCGACCTCCGCGTCCTCCATCGCCTCGGCGAACTTGCGGAGCGCTGCGACCGCCTGATCGATCGTGCGCGGATCGAGCTTGCCCGTGAGGAACACGGCGTGTCCGAGTCGCACCGGCACGCGCAGCGCGGTGATCTCGCGGAGCACGCCGGGCGCGTCCGCCTCGACGATGCGCAGGCGGGAGGCGTTCGAGCCCACGTCGATGGCGGCGAAGCGCGGCAAGCGGCGCGACTATAGGCGTCCACGCGTGGGCCGCCGCGGAAAAAACGCTCGCAACTCCGAGGAAAATCGGGAAATACTGGCAGCCATGGCGAAGCCCGCGCGCAGAGACGAGGGCGTCGATCTCGCGCTGCTCCACGACCTGAAGAACCTCGTCGGGGTCGTGCACGCGGCGGCCGTCGATCTCGGGCATGCGCACGCCGCGGGCGAGGACCTCGCCGAGCCCCTCGCGGAGCTCGCGTCGCTCTCGGGACTCGTCAGCGAGGCGCTCCGAGGACTCGCCGGCGATGGCCGCGCCTTGCGTCCCTTCGATCTGCGCGCGGCGGCGCTCTGCGCCCGCGTGCGACAGCGCAACCTCGCGGTCGATGCGCTGCTCCGGCCCGCGCGCGCGGACGCTGAGGCCGGCGCGCTCACCGAGCTCGTCGTGGCCCTCGCCGACGCGCTCGGCGCGGGCGAGGCGGTCGTCGTCGTTCGCGAGGACTTGCGCGCAGGGCTCGTCTTCGAGCCCGCCGTTCCGCTCGCGAGGGATGCGCAGGTCGCAGTCGATACGCTGGGTGCGCGCGCATCGGAACTCCGCTGCGCGCTCGAGGCCGAGGGCGGCCGCGTGCGGCTTCGCCCGCGCTGAGCGCCTGGGGACCCGACGGCGCGTGCGTCACGACGCTGCGGGGCCCCGCCTGCGCCACGGCGCGGCCGGGCGGAGCAGCCCGCGGCTCGCATCCACAGCGCTGCGAGCCGCGTCGGAGGGTGACTCAGAGCGTGGGAGCGCCTGGCGTCGTGCCGGCGTTCGACAGGCGCGGGTTCTGGCCGCTCTCGGCGGCGAGTGACTCGCGGCGCGTCAGCTCGTCGAGCAGATCGCGGCACTCGGGCTTGCCGCGCAGGTGCGCGGTGAGGAGGGTCGAGGCGTCGGCGAAGGCCTTCTCGAAGCCGAGCGCTTCGTGGACGCGCTTGGCGATCCGCTCGCGGCCCGAGGCGAGATCGGTCTCGAGCGCGTCGCCGTAGCGCTGGAGCTGCGCCTTGAGTTCGTCGATCTGGCGCCGCAGGTCGCGGGCGACAGTCTCCCGCGTCTGCGCGCGCGCCTCGTGATCGGCGGACACGCTGCGCAGCGCTTCGACCGTCGCGCGGGCTGCGCCGACCTCCTCGAACACCGCGCGCGCGACGACGAGCGGCGACGTGCCCGCGCGCTCGACGGACGCCGCGCGCTCCGCCGCGGTCCGGTGGCGCGTCTCGGCCTCGGTGATGCGCTCGATCACGCGCGAGGCGCGCTCGCGCTCGTCGGACGCGGCGCGCAGCGCGCGGGACTCCTCGTGCGCGAGCTCCTCGACCTTGCGGCCGATCTCGGCGCGGAGCGCGCGTCCGCGACGCTCGATCGCCTCGAGCTTGCGCGACAGCGACGCGAGCTCGCCCTCGAGGCGCGACGCCTTCGCGGCGAGTTCCCACGCGGTGTCGGAGGCTTGCTGCACGTCGGGCGGGGGCGCCCCGTTCGGGTAGGCACGGGCCACCATCCGAGCGAACTGCGTGGCGCGCGCGCCCCACTCCACGACGCCCGGCGTCGACGGCGGCGGGGGCGGGGGCGGCGCCATCACCGGCGCCTCGCCCTGCTGCACATCCCACTGCGTCGACGGCAGCGAGCGCTGGAACGCCTTCAACTCCTCCTGGAGGTGGTGGCCGTCGCGGAAGCGCCGACGCGGATCCTTCTCGAGGAGGCGGAGGATGATCGCCTCGGCCTGCGTGGGCAGATCGGGGCGCAGCGAGCGCGGGCGCGGCGGCGGCGCGCTGCGCTGCATCTCGAGGAGCGTCTCGCGGTCGCTCGAACGGAAGGGGAGCTGCCCCGTCATCATCTCGTAGAAGAGAACGCCGAGCGCGTAGAGGTCGCTCACGGGCATGGCGTCGTCGCCGCGCGCCTGTTCGGGCGACATGTACTCGGGCGTGCCGAAGACGGCCCCCTTCGGCGCGAGGCGCGGATCGCGCGCGAGCGCGGCGAGCCCGAAGTCGAGGATCTTCACGAAATCGCGGCGACCGCCGCGCACCGTGAGCATGATGTTGTCGCTCTTCAGGTCGCGGTGGATGACGCCGAGGTCGTGCGCGCGGGCGAGCGCGGCGCACATCTGCTCGATGACGTCGACGCCGCGCGCGATGGGCATCTGCCCCTTCGCGATCTCGGCCGAAAGCGCCGAGCCCGAGAGCAGCTCCATGACGAGGTAGAGCTCTCCCTCCTCGGTCTCGCCGACGTCGTGGATCTCGACGATGTGCGCGTGATCGACGCGGTTCGCGGCGCGCGCCTCGCGCAGCATCCACGCGCGCAGGTGCGTCTCCCCGCGCAGATCGGGGCGGATGAGCTTGAGCGCGACGATGCGCTCGATGAGCACGTGTCGGGCGCGGTAGACGACGCCCATGCCGCCTTCGCCGAGGCGTGCCTCGAGGCGGTAGCGTCCGGCGATCACCTTACCGAGGAGCTCGTCTTTCGGGCGTCGAGCGGCTGTCGCGGTGGTCGCGGCTGTCGTGGTCATCTGGGCGTCGTCTCCGGTTCGGGCCTCCATCCTACTACGCTCGTTCCGCAGAAGAGTCGATTTCGGGGACGTCGGTTCGCCGTGTGCCCGCGCCCTTGAAACGGGCACCGCTCGGGCCGTACGATTCAACGCGGCCACGACGTCGCACCCCGCGTCGGCCCGGCGCGGGGGCGCTGGAGCGGGACGCGAGGAGGAGCCGTGGAGCCACAACCCATCGGACCCTACCTCCTCGAGAGTCGGCTCGCTTCGGGCGGCATGGCGGAGGTCTTCGTCGCACGGCGCGTCGGCCCGCACGGCTTCACGAAGCGTGTCGCGTTGAAGCGGATCCTCCCGCAGTACGCGCGCGACCCCGACTTCGTCGCGATGTTCATCGACGAGGCGCGCCTCGCCGCGCAGCTCGATCACCCGAACATCGTGCAGATCTTCGATTTCGGCGAGCAGCAGGGCGCGCTCTTTCTCGCGATGGAGCTCGTGGCCGGCTCGAACGTCAACCGCGTGCTGCGCGCGGTCTCCGAGCGGGGCGAGGGGGCGCCGGTCGACGTCGCGCTCTCGGTCGCGTGGGACACGGCGCGCGCGCTCGCGTACGCCCACGCCGTGCGCGGCGAGGACGGGGGTCCGCTCGGGCTCGTGCACCGCGACGTCAGCCCCGCGAACATCCTGCTGACGCGCACCGGGCACGTGAAACTTTCGGACTTCGGCATCGCGCGCGCGGCCGGGGCCGACCCGCGCACCGACGATGGTCGCCTCCGCGGCAAGCTCGGTTACATGTCGCCCGAGCAGGTGATGGGTCAGCCGCTCGATGGGCGGAGCGACGTCTTCACACTCGTCACGGTCATCGCGGAGCTCCTGCTCGGCGAGCCGCTCTTCGTCGCCGGGACGGACCTCGACATCCTCCTCCGCATCCGTGACGTCGACCTCGGCGTGCTGCAGCGCTCGACGCGCCCGATCCCGAGCGAAGTCCGCCGCCTGCTCACGCTCGGCCTCGAGCGCGACCCTGCCAATCGCCCCGACGCCGTCGCGCTCGCGGACGCGATCGCGGGGCTCGTCCGCCGTCGCGGCAAGGATGTCGGGCCGGAGCGCGTCGCCCGCTTTCTCGCGCGTGTCGGCTTGATCGAGCCGCTGCGCCCGGCCGACGAAGCCGACGCGGTCACGCGCACGACGCTCTTTCCCGCGCGCGCCTCGCAGCCCGGCGAGCCCGTGGAGCCGGACACGCTGCGCGGGGGCGGTCGCACGACGACACCCGCGATCTGGCGCGTGCGGCGTGTCGATGGCGGGCTGCTCGGGCCGCTCTCCTTCCCGAAGCTCGTCGAGCTGCTGTCGACGGGCGTGCTCGACACGACCGCGCACGTCTCGAAGGGCGACGAGGAGTTTCGCGAGCTCGCCGCCTTCCCCGAGCTGACGCGCTTCGTGTCGTCGCCGGGCCTGCAGTGGCAGCCGCAGGAGACCGAGCGCCCGACCTGGAAGGGCGCGGTCGCGCCGGGCGCGCTGCTCCCGGTCGCGTTCCAACTGGTGGCGCGGCGGGAGACGGGCGTGCTGCAACTCGTCGACGGCGCCCGCCGCAAGAAAATCTATTTTGTCGACGGTCGCCCCGAGTTCATCGCCTCGACCGATCGGCGCGAGCTGCTCGGCGAGTTCCTCGTGCGCGAGGGCTTCGTCCTGCGGATGGAGCTCGAGATGGCGCTCGCGCTGCTGCCCCGCTACGGCGGGCGACTCGGCGACGCGCTGGTCGGGCTCGGCGTGCTGCGGCCCGTGCAGCTCTTCCGCGCGATCGCGGCGCAGGTCGTCGAGCGCTACCTCGAGGCGTTCCGCTGGAGCCGCGGTCAGTGGGTTTACGTGCGCGACGCGCGGAGCCACGAAGAGACGTTCCCCCTCGGCAAGGATCCGTACGAGCTGCTCCGCGACTCCGTGGGCGCGATGCACGTCGACGCCGTGCAGGCGGCGCTCGCACCGGTCGGCGAGCGCGTGCTCTCGCGCGCCGCTGCGCCGCACGCCCCGGCGTCCGCGTACCGTCTGCCGCCGGCCTGGGAGGGTGCGCTCGACGGCGTGCGCGGCGACGTCACGCTGCCGGGGCTCGTCGGTCGCGCGGAGGTGCTTCGGATCGACGCGGACGATGTCCTCCGCGCGGTGCTGCTCGGGATCTCGTGCGGGCTCGTGCTCGCGCGCTGACCGAGCGCCGTGCTACACGCACCGGGCATGGCGCCGTTCGAGCTGACCGTCCCCGAGCGCGGCCGCACGCCCGTCGTCGTCGAGGTGCCCCACGCCGGGCTCGACGTCCCGGACGCGGTGCGCGTCGAGACGGACGTCGATCGCGCGAGCGTGCTCCGCGACGCCGACATCTACGTGGATGAGCTCTACGCCGACGCGCCTTCCCACGGCGCGTCGCTCCTGACGACGACCATCTCGCGCTACGTCGTGGATCTCAACCGCGCGCCCGACGACGTCGACGCCGCGACCGTCCCCGATCACCCCGGGCCCCGCGCCGTGCAGCCGCGCGGCGTCGTCTGGCGGCTCACCACCGACGGCCGTCCCGCGCTGCGCCGCCCGCTCCGCTACGCCGAGCTCCTCGCGCGACTCGCCCGGTACCACACGCCCTACCACGCCGCCCTGCGCGCCGAGCTCGAGGGGACGCGCGCGCGCTTCGGCCACGTCATCCTCGTCGCCGCGCACTCGATGCCGAGCGTCGGGCGCACCGGCCACACCGACCGCGGCACGCGCCGCGCCGACGTCGTGCCCGGCACGCGCGGCCGCACGAGCGCGGACCCCCGCGTCATCGACCTCGTCGACGCGCACTTCCGCGCCGCGGGCCTCAGCGTGCGCCACGACGAGCCCTACCGCGGCGGCTTCACGACGCAGCACTACGGGCGCCCCGCCGAGGCGTGCCACGTCGTGCAGATCGAGCTGAACCGCGCCCTCTACGTCCATGAGGACACGGGCGTCCGTAAGCCCGGTGATTTCGAACGCTTGCGCGTGGTGCTCGCCGCGCTGGTCGACAAGCTCGGCGCGCTCTCCCTCGCCTGACCGCTGCCGCCGAACGGACGCGCTCGAACGCTGCTACTGCGCGGCCACGCAAGCGCTCGAACGTCGCGACGGCGCGGCCACGCAAGCGCTCGAACGTTGCTACTGCGCGGCTTCGCGGATCGCGGCGGCGCCCGAGCGGACCTCGAGGCGGTAGCGGCTGTTGGCCGTCTCGAGGTAGTAGACTTCGCGCCCCGCGACGCGCAGCACCCGCTTGACGGGCGTCGTGACGTACTCGTGGAGACCGTCGGGAAACTCGATGACCACCACGCTGCCCTTGCGCGGCGCGCGCAGGAGCCGGCCGATCACGGCCCGCCCCGGCTTGCGTCCGACCTTGCGCAGGACGACGTCCACCTCGCGAAGCTAGCACGGCAGGGCGGGCTGCAATAGGCCGATTCCAGGCCTCGCCCGCGGCTTGGACGCGGAGCGCCACGCGCCCATTGCCCCGCAGTGCGGACCTGGCACACGCTGCGCGCGTGCACATCACCCACGGGGAGACGGGCTGGATCGAGGTCATCTGCGGCCCGATGTTCAGCGGCAAGAGCGAAGAGCTGATCCGCCGCCTGCGTCGCGCCGAGATCGCGCGCCAGCCGCTTCAGGTGTTCAAGCCCCGCATCGACGACCGCTACGACGCGACCCGCATCGTGTCGCACTCGCAGCTCGCGATCGACGCGGACATCGCGGGGGCGAGTGAAGAGATCGCGCGCGCCGTGCTGCCGGAGACGCGCGTCGTCGGGATCGACGAGGTGCAGTTCTTCGACGCCGGGATCGTGGACGTCTGCGAGCGGCTCGCGAGCGCAGGCGCGCGTGTGATCGTCGCCGGGCTCGATCAGGACTACACGGGCAAGCCCTTCGAGCCGATGCCGGCCCTGCTCTCGGTCGCGGAATACGTCACGAAGGCGCTCGCGATCTGCGCGCGCTGCGGGGCCCCGGCGGGGCGCTCGCAGCGGCTCGTCGCGTCGGGCGCACGCGTCGTGGTCGGTGCGCTCGAGAGCTACGAGGCGCGCTGCCGGCGCTGTCACGTCCCGCGCGTCGAGCCGCAGACGGGCGACCTCTTCGGCTGACCGCGTCGCCGAAAGAACTTCCCGCACGAGCCGTGAACGCGGCCCTCAGCGCGGCTGCGCCGCGTCGACCAGCGTGACGCGAAAGGCGAGCATGAGCCGCGTCGCGCGGCTCGAGGTCGTGACGTGCGAGAGCGGACCCGCGACGCAGCGGAGCACCGCGGCGCCGTCGAGGCGCGGCACGTCCGCGCGCGGTGCGCGGAGCTTGACCTCGGGGGGCGCGTCGCGGGCGAGCTCGAGGCGCACGTCGGTCTCACCGAGCCCCGCGGGGGCCTCGGCGCAACGGGGCAACGTCTCGAGCACCGCCCAGACGGCCTCTTCCAGTCGCTCCTCGCGCGGACACGGGTAGGGCCCCGGGCGCAGCGGGACGCCGTCGCAGCGCAGGTAGGCGACGCGCCCGCGCTCGACGCGCCGCGGCCCGGCGAACGGGGTCGCCGTCGGCACTCCCTCGTCGGACGCCGTGTCGTCGGTCTCCGCGGGCGCCGCCCCCGCGTCCCCCTCGGCGACGACGAAGGCGGGCTCAGGCACGGGCTGCGGCGCGTCGTCGGGCGTCTGCGTCGCGGCGGTCGGCGCGGTCTTGGCCGGCGCGTCGGGGGCGTCCGCAGCGCCCTCGTTCGACTCGGGGAGCCGTCCATCGCTCACGCGCGGGGGAGCCGGGTCGTGGCGCGCGCCGACACGCACGCCGTCGGCATTCGCGATGGCCGCGGTGAGTCCGAGCGCGAAGGTCGCGAGGCCGACCGCGGTCGCCCGCACGGCGCGGGTGCGCCCGCTCTCCGCAGGCGGTCGCTCGATGCGGGGGCTGCGGCTCGGTGCGCCCGTCATGGGGGCGTTTCGTAGCACGGCCGGGGAATTGACGAGCGGCACCGGGTTCACGCTATGCTGCCCCCCGCTGTGGTGCCGGCGCTCCGGGACCCGAGGGAGACCACGACATGTTCCGGGCAACGTTCTGGGGAGTGCGCGGCAGCATTCCGGTGCCTGGCCCGGAGACGGCGGGCATCGGCGGGAACACGAGCTGCGTCGAGGTCCGCTGCGGCGAGACGCTCCTCGTGTTCGATGGCGGCACGGGCCTGCGCATGCTCGGGCAGAAGCTCCTGAAGGAGATGCCCGTGAAGGTGCACCTCTTCTTCAGCCACGTGCACTGGGATCACATCCAGGGCTTCCCGTTCTTCGCGCCCGCGTTCGTGCCGGGCAACGTCATCCACATGTACGGCGGCAAGAGCATCGTCGGCACCGTGGAGACCGCGCTCGCGGGCCAGATGGAGAACCCGAACTTCCCCGTGAAGCTCGGCCAGCTCGGCAGCCAGCTCCACTTCCACGACCTCGACGCCGGCGAGCAGCGTGAGGTCACGCCGGGTGTCACCGTCCGCACCGCCGCGGGCAACCACCCGGGCGGCGTGCTCGCCTACCGCGTCGACCACGCGGGGCGCTCGCTCGTGTACGCGACCGACACCGAGCACTACTCGGACGGCCTCGATCAGGGGATCGTTGAGCTGGCGCGCGGCGCCGACGTCTTCATCTACGACTCGCAGTACACGCCCGAGGAGTACGAGGGCAAGAGCGGCGGCGGTTCGAAGGTCGGCTGGGGACACTCGACGTTCGTCGAGGGCATCGCGATCGCGAAGGCCGCGGGCGTCGGGCGCTACATCCTCTACCACCACGATCCGATGCAAAGCGACGCGATGGTGCGGGAGAAGGAGGCGCGCGCGCAGGCCCTCTTCCCGAACTGCGAGGTCGCCCGCGAAGGCCTCGTCCTCGACCTCGACTGAGCGCAACGCCCCCGCGCTCGCGCGCAAACGTTGGAGCGCGGTCTCCCGACCGCGTGGACAGTCTGGACAGTCTGGAACGAGCAGGGCGTCCCGGCGCGCCGTGGTCGTGACCGCGCGCGGACGCCTGCCGGGCCCGACGGCGGCCTGAGGTCGGTGCGCGAGCGGGGCGCACGGCGCAGCCGGGGTGCGTCAGGGGTGCGGCCGTCGTGCGCGGCGCAGGGTGCCGCCGCGGCAGAAATGCGCATGTCCGCCGCGGCAGAAGTGCGCGTAGCCCGCCGCAGGATGCCACGTTCGTCGGAAAACCGAGTAGTCTGGAGGTGATGCGGGTCTGGCACGCAAGCTGCTAAAGCGGTGCCCTATGCCGACCCTCTCGTCCCACAAGACCTCGCTCGACCGGTACCGCGCCTCGCTCGACGGCCTCACGCCGCTCGATCCGCACCTCGAGCGCGAGCTGGCGGCGGCCTGGCGCGCGGGCGACCCGCTCGCCGGCAAGCGACTCATCGAGGCGAGCCTGCCCTTCGTCATCCGCATCGCGCGCGAATACCGGCGCTGGGGCGCGCCGCTCGAGGACCTCATCCAGCAGGGCAACCTCGGGCTGCTCAAGGCGGCGCAGAAGTTCGACCCCGAGAAGCAGTGCCGCCTGATTACCTACGCGGTCTACTGGATCCGCGCCGAGATCCGCGACTACGTCGTGCGCACGTACCGCATCGTGCGCCTCGGCACGACGCGCACGGAGCGCCGGGCGATGCGCGCGTTCCGCCGCACCGGGGCCGACGACGTCGCCCAGCTCGCCGAGGAGAGCGGCATGCCCGAGGCGCGCGCGCAGATGCTGCTCCCGCTGCTCCGGCAGGGCGACATGTCGCTCGATGCGACCTACACCGACCGCGGCCCCGCGATCGACCGCCTCGGTGACAACGCGGGCACGCCGGAAGACGCGCTCCTCGATGCGCGCACGACGCGCGGCGTCCGCGAGGCGCTCGACGCGGCGCTGGTGGTGCTGAACCCGCGCGAGCGCCGCATCGTCGAGGCACGCATGATCGCCGAGGATCCCCGCACGCTCGAGCAGCTCGGCGCGGAGATGGGCGTGAGCAAGGAGCGCGTGCGTCAGATCGAGGAGCGCGCGCGGATGAAGCTTCGCGAGCGGCTCGCGGCCTTCGCGCCGGGCGCCTGACGCGCGCGTTCACGGCGCGTCTCGCTGCGCGCTCGCTGAAGGTCTCGTGCCCGACGGAGCGTTGACCTGCGCGGAAGGCGCGGGCATCGTGCCGCGATGCGGAAGACGACGCTGGGGGCGGTGGGCGCGTTCGTGATCGCGATGGCTGGATGTGAGCCGACGCTCGAGGGAACGTGCGACGACGCGGCGCGTGCGCTGGCGACGCGCGTCGCGTGCACACCGGAGCAGGTGCCGCAGTACGCGGGGCAGGCACTCGTGAACGGCACGTGCGCGGGCGCATTCTGCCACTCGAGCACCGCACGCAATGGCAGCGATCCGGCGAATCCCGACAGCCGCCACGGCGCGCCGGCGGGTCTCGACTTCGACCTCGAGCACGCGAGCACGCCCGCCGAGCGCGAGCGGCTGCGCGCGCACCGCGCGGACCTCGTCGATGAGCGCGCCGACATCTACGGACTCGTCGCGTCCGGAGAGATGCCGCCGCGCGGGCTGCCGGGCTTCGATCCCGTGAGCGCGCCGCAAGGCACGTTCGCGGACGATGGCGCCGAGTTGCCGACGCTCGACACGGCCGAGGGGCGGGCGCTCCTGCGCGCGTGGCTGCTCTGCGGCGCGCCGGTCGCCGAGCGCACCACGGACGCACCAGCGCTGCCCGGCGCGCCAGCGGGCGACGCGCTCGACCCGACGCTCTGCGGCGTGCGCGACGCGGGCTTCGACGCGCTGTACGAGGGCGTGATCCGCGGCTCCTGCGCGATCGACGGCTGCCACGGCGGCACCCCGCCGACCGGGATGTTGTCGCTGCCGCCTGACGATGCGGACGCCGCCTACGCGGCCCTCGTCGGCGTCGGCGCGATGGGCGCGGCGTGCACGGACGCGCCCCGCACGCGCGTCGTCCCGGGCGACCCGGCTGGCTCGCTCCTCATCCAGAAGCTCGAGGGCGACGGCACGCCGGATGGCGCCGCCTGCGGGAGCCGCATGCCGCTCGGCGGTCCGTATCTGCCGCCCGCGACGATCGAGGCGTTCCGCGCCTGGATTGCCGACGGCGCACCGCGCTGATCCGCGCGCGCGACGGCCGCGCCCCGCCTCGACAAGGCCGGTCGTCGCACCACAATCGGCCGCGACCATGGCCCCCCGCACCCGTCCGCCGTTCGCAGAGGCCCTCCGCCAGAACACGCTCGTCTTCGACGGCGCGATGGGCACGGCGCTCTACGAGCGCGGGATGCTCTACACGCAGAGCTTCGACGAGGCGAACCTCTCGCGGCCGGAGCTCGTGCGGAAGGTGCACGAGAGCTACGTCGCGGCCGGCTGCGACGTCCTCGAGACCAACACGTTCGGGGCGAACGCGTACCGGCTGCGGCCGCACGGCCTCGAGGCGAAGGTCGCGGAGATCAATGCCGCGGGCGTGCGGCTCGCGCGCGAGGCCGCGGCCGGGCGCTGCTACGTCGCGGCCTCGGTCGGCCCGACGGGCCTGATGTTGAAGACCGTGCGCCCCGAGGAACACGAGGCGATCCGCGCCGCCTTCGAGGCGCAGTGCGCCGCGCTCCGCGATGCAGGCGTCGACGCGCTGGTGCTCGAGACCTTCCGCCAGCCGGAGGAGATCCGACTCGCGCTCGAGGGCGCGCGCGCCGCGGTGGGCGACGCCCTGCCGATCGTCGCGCTCGTGTCGTTCGACGCGTTCGGCACGATGGCGGACGGGACGGGCCCCGAGGAGACGGCGACGCGCCTCGCGTCCTGGGGCGCCTCGGCCGTCGGCGTGAACTGCGCGGACGGCCCCGCCGGCGTCTACGAGATGGTCGTCCGCATGCGCGGTCCGGGGCTGCCGATGGTGGCGATGCCCAACGCCGGGCTCCCGCGACGGGTCGAAGGGCGCTTCGCCTACATGGCGACGCCCGAGTACTTCGCGCTCTACGCCAAGCGCCTCTTCAAGGCGGGCGTGCGCGGCGTCGGCGGCTGCTGCGGCTCGACGCCGGAGCACGTGAAGCGCGTGGTCGCGGCCGCGCGGATGCTCGGCGCCGACGAGGGCATCACGTCCGCCTCGGGTGGGGGCGGCATGCGCGACGACGACGTCGGCGAGGGCCCGGAGCGGCTCGAGGCCGCGCCGGGCGTCGAGGTCGTGCCGCTCGCACGCAAGGGCGTCGTCGGCGCGCGGCTCGCTGCGGGGCGCTTCGTCGTGTCGGTCGAGGTGAACCCGCCCCCGGGTCTCTCCCTCGACGCTGCGCTCGAGGGCGCGCGGCTCCTCAAGGCCGGCGGCGTCGACGTCATCAACGTCGCGGACGGCGCCCGCGCCTCCGCGCGCATGGGCAACCTCGCGCTCTGTGCGCGCATCCAGCGCGAGCTCGAGATGCCCGCGCTGATGCACGTCACGACGCGCGACCGCAACCTGCTCGGCCTCGTCGCGCACCTGCTCGCGGCCCACGAGCTCGGCGTGCACGACCTCGTCGTGATCACGGGTGATCCCCCGAAAATGGGAGATTTCCCCGATGCGACGGCCGTCTACGACCTCGACTCGATCGGCCTCCTGCGCCTCGTGCGCGGCCTCAACCACGGCTTCGACCCGGGCGGCAAGCCGATGGGCGGGGCGACGCGCTTTCTCTGCGCGACGGGGGCCGAGCCCGCCGCGAAGGACTACGAGCGCGAGCTGCGCCGCCTCGAGCAGAAGCGCAACGCGGGCGCGGAGCTCGTGATGACGCAGCCCGTCTACGACCCGCGCGTGCTCGAGCGCTTCCTCGACGACGTCGCCGGCTTCGGGATCCCCGTGCTCGTGGGCATCTTGCCGCTCGCGAGCTACCGCAACGCGGAGTTCCTTCACAACGAGGTGCCCGGGATGAGCATCCCCGACGACATCCGGGAGCGGATGCGCGCCGCGGGGAGCGGGCCGGCCGGGCGGCGCGAGGGCGTGGCCATCGCGCGCGAGATGCTCGCGGCGGTGAAGGACCGCGTCGCGGGCGCCTACGTGATGCCGCCCTTCGGTCGCTACGAGCTGGCGATCGAGGTCATCGAGGGCATCGTCCGCTGAGCCCCGCGCGCGCGGGCCGCGTGGCCCCGTGGTGTCGGTGGCGCGGCCGGGGCGCGGGGCTACGCTCGCGACCGCATGCGCCTGCCGATCAGCCTGCTCGCGCTCGCGCTCACGCTCACGCTGCCGTGCCTCGCGGGGTGTCCGCGCGTCGTGCGTCCGAGCCAGGCCTTCGTCGACGCCGAGCGCGCGCTCGACACCCACGACGCGCTCCGCGCCCGCGTGCGCTCGTTGCGCGCCGAAGCGCGCGCGGATCAGCGCGGCAGCGACGGCCGCGTGCGCGGGACGCTGCTGATGTTCGTCGAGCGGCCCGACCGCGTGCGCTTCGACGTGATGACGCAGTTCGGCCCCGCGGCCGTGCTCACGAGCGACGGCACGCGCTTCGCGCTCTCGGACCTGCGCGAGCGCACCTTCCTCACGGGGCGCGCGTGCGCCTCGAACATCGCGCGCCTGCTCGCGATGCCGCTCACGAGCGAGCAGGTCGGGCGGCTCCTGCTCGGCGGGACGCCGCGCATCGCGAGCGTGCGCACGTCGATCGCGGTCGACCCCGACGACGGCCGCTACCGCATCGTGCTCCACGGGCGCGACGGGGGGCGTCAGGAGATCGACCTCGCCGTGCGCGCGGAGGACGCGGACGCGGCCCCCGACGCGCAGCGCCTGCGCCTGCTGCGCACCGAAGTCTTCGACCCGCGCGGCGCGACGCGTTGGCGCGTGACGTACGACGACTACCGGGTCGTGCCGATCGGCGCGCAGGGCGTCGCGGTGCCGTACGAGGTCTTCTTCGAGCACCCGGGGCGCGGCACGGACCTGCGCCTGCGCTTCGAAGAGATCGCGCTCAACGTCCGCGTCCCCGAAGGCGCGTTCGCGCAGACCCCGGCGCCCGGCCTCGCCGTGCGGGAAGCCCGCTGCGACGAGGACTTCGTGCCGCCCGGCGCTGCGGACGTCGCCGCGGAAGACGCTGCCGACGGTGGGGCGCAGGGCGCGCGCGCAGGACAAAAATCTGGAGAATCTGGAGCTTCGGGGGGACCATGAAGAAGCCGTCCACGAGTGAGTTGAGGCCCGTCTCCACGCGCGAGGTGCCGCGCTTCGCGGGCGTCCCCACCTTCCTGCGGCTGCCGCTGCGCGACGACCCGCACGACGTGGACGTGCTGATCTGCGGCGCGCCCTTCGATGGCGGCACCACGTACCGCCCGGGCGCGCGCTTCGGCCCGCGCGGCGTGCGGCAGGCGAGCGCCCTGACGCGCGGCTTCCACCCCGCGCAGGGCGTCGATCTCTTCGCGCACCTGCGCTGCGCGGACGGCGGCGACGTCGCGTGCGTGCCGATGAGTGTCGAGCGCTCGCTCGCGGCGATCGAGGCGCGCGCCGCGCAGATCGCGGCCGCGGGCGCGGTGCCCGTCTTCGTCGGCGGCGATCACACGATCTCGCTCGCGCCGCTGCGCGCCCTCGCCCGGGTGCACGGCCCGCTCGGGCTGGTGCACTTCGATGCGCACAGCGACACCTTCGGCCCCGCGTGGGACATCGACCTCCACCACGGCACCGTCTTTCGCAAGGCGGTCGAGGAGGGTCTGCTGCGGCCGCGCGACGTCGTCCAGCTCGGCATTCGCGGCCCCTTCACCGCCGCGAACGACCTCGATTTTGCTCGGGAACACGGCTTCCGCGTCGTGATGATCGACGAGATCAAGCGCTCGCTCGACGCGGTGCTCGCGGAGCTCGCGGGGCTGCGCGGCCGCGGGAAGTTCTACGTGTCCTTCGACCTCGACGGGATCGATCCGGCCTACGCGCCGGGCACGGGCACGCCGGTCCCCGGCGGCATGACGAGCTGGGAGGCGCTCACGCTCGTGCGCGGCCTCGTCGGGATCGACATGGTGGGCCTCGACGTCGTCGAGATCTCGCCCGAGCACGACCCGAGCGGCGGCACGACGCTCCTCGCGGCGACCTTGCTCACGGAGCTGCTCGCCTCGCTCGCCGCGACGCGCGCGGGCAACGCCCCTTGACGGCCGGCCAGCGCTCGAACGTCCCGTGGATCCTCGGCGGGGCCGCGCTCTTCCTGCTGTTCGGCTGCTGCGTGAGCGGCGCCGGCGGGCTGCTCCTGCACCGTTACAGGCAGGAGCAGCAGGCGCGCGAGCAGGCGGAGCGCGCCCGGCTGGAGGTGCGCCCGCGCCAGCCCGCCGCGGGCGAACGTCCCCCGGCGACCGACTGCGATCAGCCGAACCCCGGCGAGTCGTTCGCGGACTTCAAGCGGCGCTGCCTCGGCAACCCGGGCGCGGTCCCGCGCGTCGCGATCGAGGCGACCGTCGAGAGCGCGTTCGGGAGCAGCCTCGCGGTGCGCGCGGGGCAGGTCTGCACGCTCGTGGTCGAGAACCCGCCGCGCGCGACGGACTCGTCCGAGCGCTGGTGCCGCACGGCGGTGCGCTGCGGCGATACCCTCGTGTATGGGGGTGGTGCGTCGGGCTTCTTCCCGTGCACGTTCGACGCGCAGCCGCCCGTGGTCGTCGGCGACGACGGCCAGACGACGAGCGCCGACGGCGACGGAGCGCTCATGCTCGACACGCGGGCCGGCACGCTCACGTTGCGCGACGATGCGAGCGGGACGCTCGGCATCTTCATGATCTCCGCGCGCATCACGTCCGTGCAGTGACGGTCCGCGGCCCCATCGCCGCGGAGTTCGCCGCGCTGCTGCGGCTCGGGCTGCCGATCGCCGGCGCGAGCCTCGGGAACATCCTGCTCTCGGTCGTCGACACCATCCTCGTCGGGCGCGCGGGCGAGACCGCGCTCGCGGCCATCGGCCTCGGAAACGCCGTGTTCTTCGCGATCACGGTGCTCGGCCTCGGCGCGATGCTCGGCCTCGATCCGCTCATCGCGCAGGCGATCGGCGCCGGGGAGGAGCGCCGCGCGCGCGCGCTGATGTGGCAGGGCGTGTGGAGCGCATGCGGGCTGACGCTGCCGCTCGTCGCGCTCGTGGTCGCGTGCGCCGCGCTGCTCGGCTTCACCGGCCAGGACCCGGAGACGCTGCCGCCGACGCGCGCCTTCCTCTTCGGGCGGCTGCCGAGCATCCTGCCTTTCCTCGTGTTCGCCGCGCTGCGGAGCTACCTCCAGGGGCGCGGCGCGACGCGCGCGATGGTGTTCGCGGTGCTCGCCGCGAACCTCGTGAACGCGCCGCTGTGCGCGCTGCTCGTGTTCGGCGACGCGGCGCTCGTGCGCGTCGGGCTGCCGCCGCTCGGCGTGCCTGCGCTCGGGCTCCTCGGCGCGGGACTCGCGAGCTCGGTCGCGACGTTCGTGCAGTTGCTCGTGGTCGGCCTCGCGCTGCGCCGCATGCCGACACCGCCGGGGCCGGGCTCGGTGCGGCGGCTCGAGCCCGCGATCGCGTGGCACGTGCTCGCCCTCGGCGCGCCGATCGGCCTGCAGATGCTCGCGGAGGTCGGGATTTTCGCGCTCGCCTCGGTCGTCATGGGCCAGCTCGGGCGGACCAGCCTCGCGGCGCACCAGGTCGCGCTGCAGCTCGCGAGCACGACCTTCATGGTGCCGCTCGGGATCGGCTCGGCGGCGTCGGTTCGCGTCGGTCAGGCGATCGGTCGGGGGGACGCGGAAGGCACGCGCCGCGCGGGGCTCGTCGCGATCGGCGCAGGCGCCGCGTTCATGCTGCTCTGCGCGCTGCTCTTCGTCGCGGCGGGCGAGCCGCTCGCCCGGGTGTTCGCGGTGGACGCGCGCGTCGTGCGCGCGGCGGTGCCGCTCGTCGCGATCGCCGCGTTTTTTCAGCTCTCCGACGGAGTGCAGGCGGTCGCGTCGGGGGCCTTGCGCGGGGCGGGCGACGTGCGCTGGCCGCTGCTCTCCAACCTCGTCGGGCACTACGTGATCGGGCTGCCGACCAGCCTCGTGCTGGCGTTCGGGCTGGGTTGGGGCGCGCCGGGGCTCTGGTGGGGCCTGAGCGCGGGCCTCACGGGGGTCGCGGCCGCGCTGCTCGCGCGCTTCGTCGTGCTCACGCGGCGCGCCGTCGCGCGTGTGTGAGCGCGCCGGTCCACGCGCGGAATCGCCGCGATCCTCCGCACGAAGCTGCGTGTCCAGCCCCACCTGCTGATAGAGTCGCGCGTCGATGGCAGCGAATCTCCTCGAGGTCGAGGACCTCGTGACGGCGTTCCACAGCGACGAGGGCGTCGTGCGCGCGGTCGACGGAGTCTCGTTTTCCGTGCGGGACGGCGGCACCCTCGGCATCGTCGGCGAGTCGGGCTGCGGCAAGAGCGTCACCTCGCTCTCGATCATGCGGCTCGTGCCCACGCCGCCCGGCCGCTACGAGCGCGGCCGCATCCTCTTCGAGGGCCGCGACTTGCTCGCGCTCCCCGAGAAGGAGCTGCGCGCGCTCCGCGGCAACGCGATCTCCATGATCTTCCAGGAGCCGATGACCTCGCTGAACCCCGTGTACACGGTGGGTCAGCAGATCGTCGAGGCCGTGCGCCTGCACCAGAAGCTCGATCGCAAGGCCGCGCGCGAGAAGGCCATCGAGATGCTGCGGCTCGTGGGTATCCCCGCGCCCGACGAGCGCATCGACGCCTATCCGCACCAGCTCTCGGGCGGCATGCGGCAGCGCGTGATGATCGCGATGGCGCTCTCGTGTCAGCCGAAGCTCCTCATCGCCGACGAGCCGACGACCGCGCTCGACGTGACCATCCAGGCGCAGATCCTCGACCTGCTCGCGAGCCTGCAGAAGCAGCTCGGCATGAGCATCATCCTCATCACGCACGACCTCGGCGTCGTCGCGGAGTTCGTCGAGGAGATCGTCGTGATGTACGCCGCGAAGGTCGTCGAGCGCGCCGAGACGAAGGCGCTCTTCGCGCGGCCGCTGCACCCCTACACGCGCGGGCTGCTCTCGAGCGTGCCGAGCTTCGGTGACAATTCGCGCCGCACGCGCCTGCCCACGATCCCGGGCGTCGTGCCGGATCTGATGCGCCTGCCCGCGGGTTGTCGCTTCCGTGAGCGCTGCCCGGACGCCATCGCGCGCTGCGCGTCCGAGGAGCCCTCGTTGCGCGAGGTGCTCCCCGGTCGCCTCGTCGCGTGCCACGTCGCGTCGGCGGATGCTGCGGGAGGCCCGGCGTGAGCGGCGCGGAGACGAACGAGGCCCCATCGACCGACGCGAGGGCGCCGCTCGTCGAGCTCGAAGGGCTCACGCGGCACTTCGCGGTGCGCGGCGGCTTCTTCGGCCGCGCGAAGGGGGCCGTGCGCGCCGTGGACGGCGTGTCGCTCTCGATCGCGCCCGGCGAGACGCTCGGGCTCGTCGGCGAGTCGGGCTGTGGCAAGAGCACGCTCGGCCGCGTGGTGCTGCGGCTCATCGAGCCGACGAGCGGCACCATCCGCTTCGATGGTCAGGACATCACGCACGTGCCGCAGCGCGCGCTCCGCCCGCTGCGCCGCTCGATGCAGATCATCTTCCAGGATCCGTACAGCTCGCTGAATCCGCGCATGACCGTGCGGCAGACGGTGGGCGAGGCGATGCGCATCCACGGGCTCGTCACTTCGGGCAAGGACGAAGAGGACAAGGTCGCGCAGCTCCTCGTGCGCGTCGGCCTGCGCGCCGATCAGATGACGCGTTATCCGCACGAGTTCTCGGGCGGGCAGCGGCAGCGCATCGGCATCGCGCGCGCGCTCGCCGTACAGCCCCGCTTCATCGTCGCTGACGAGCCGATCAGCGCGCTCGACGTCTCGATTCAGGCGCAGATCGTCAATCTGCTCAAAGACCTTCAAGACGAGCTCGGGCTCTCGTATCTGTTCATCGCCCACGACCTGAAGGTCGTCGAATACATGAGTCACCGCGTCGCGGTCATGTATCTCGGGCGCGTCGTCGAGATCGCGCCCTCCGCGCGGATCTACGACGTCCCCAAACACCCGTATACGCGCGCGCTGCTCTCGGCGATCCCCGTCCCCGACCCGACGAAGAAGCGCGTGCGGATCCTGCTCGAGGGCGATGTGCCGAGCCCTCTCGACCCGCCCACGGGCTGCAGCTTCCACCCGCGCTGCCCGATCGTCGAGCGCGGCCTCTGCGACGTGAAGCCCCCGCCGCTCCGCGCCGTCGCGCCCGGGCACGAGGTCGCGTGTCACAAGGCGGAAGAGGGCTGATGGGGAGGCGCGCCGCGGTCGTCGCAGCGGCGTTCGGGAGCCCCCGCTCACGTTCGGTCACGCAGCGGTCCGGTTCCAGGGTCAGGTTCGGAAGGTTCGTGCGCCGCCCGGGCGGCAGGAGAGTCGATTCACGATGTCTCAGACTGCCCCAGTCGTGAACGTGTCGTCGCGATCGCGCTCGAAGGATGTGGGCCTTGTGCGACGCAGGCTGCAGGGCCTCGGCCTCCTTCGGCTGGGCCTCGTCCTCGCCGTGCTCGCGCCGGCCACGGCGTTCGCCCAGGACGGTGATGGCGACGGCGTGCCGAACGTCCGTGACATCTGCCCACGCACGCGCGGCGGGCGCTCGGTGGACCTGGCGGGCTGCGATGCCTTTTGCGAGGTCCTCTACGACCCGGTCGGGACTTCGTCGTTCCTGCGCTCGAGGTTGATCGAGGTCGGCGCGACCGACTGGGGGTCTTTCGGGACCCCGACACCCCCGCCCGCCGGTTGGCATCCCCGGAATCCCGACAACCCCAGCCGGTTCGGGTTCGTCGCCAACCCGAGCGACGACGGCTGGGTCAATTTCCAAGGGGATTTCTTCACGCCCGGCACGCCCGAAGAGGGCTTTGGTCTGAACGTCGGCGGCGTTGATTACTTCACGAGTCGGCTGATGAGCCAGCGCGGCATCGTGGGCGACTTCACCGGCGCCCGAACCGACTGCCGCCCTCGCATCTGCGGTCTGCGCGGGGGAGCCTCGACGTATTGGTCGGGCAGCGCCGCCGGCATCGGGGTCGACCAGACCTACTCGGTGTTCAACGAGGGTGTGTTCATCCTCGTCCAGGTCACCCTGACCAACGGGACGTCTTCGACGCAGACCGTCTACTACATGCGCAACGTCGATCCGGACAACATGGTCTCGGTCACGAGAAATTACGGGACGACGAACACGATCGTCGCGCAGGGCGACGGGACGCCCACCTCGCTCGCGTTGGTCAGCGCGACCACGAGCGCCCCGGACTCCTACATCGCGTTGGGCTCGTCGGATCCCGACGCG
The DNA here is from genome assembly GCA_964202905.1 of Polyangiales bacterium. Taxonomy (GTDB): domain Bacteria; phylum Myxococcota_A; class Polyangia; order Polyangiales; family JADJQN01; genus CAIUAC01. The sequence continues at coordinate 374,719 of CAXNJO010000003.1, read as the reverse complement.
CGGGTGACGCACGGCGGTTTCTCGAACCGTGACGTCGATGGCGTCTGGAATTGCGCCGGTCTGACGTGTGCGACCGGGTCGGTCGTGACGGGCGACATCGCGATCTCGATCGCGTTCCGCAAGACGCTGGCCCCGGGCGCGTCGAGCTCGTTCTCCTTCGTGTACGCGCTCTCGCCAGGCTCGGTCGCCGAATCCGTCTCCTGCACGACGCCCTCGGTGTGCGGCGATGGGGTGGTCGAAGGCACGGAGTCCTGTGACGACGGAAACGCGGGGTCCGGCGACGGGTGCGACGCCGCGTGCGGTGTCGAAGCCCGGCTGGAACTGCGCGGGTTCGCCCAGCGTCTGCACGTCGATCTGTGGCGACCGCCTGCGGGTCGGTGCCGAGGCCTGCGACGATGGGGCCGCGAGCGCGACGTGCGACGCGGACTGCACCGCGGCCCTCTGTGGCGACCGGACTTTGAACGGCGCCGCGGGGGAAGCCTGCGACGACGGCAACGCCGTGGGTGGCGACGGCTGCTCGACGACCTGCCGACTCGAGGTCTGCGGCAACGGGTTCACCGACGTGCTCGAGGAGTGCGACACCTCGGGGGCGAGCGCGACGTGCGACGCGGACTGCACCGCGGCGCTCTGCGGCGACCGGACTCTGAACGGCGCCGCGGGGGAAGCCTGCGACGACGGCAACGTCGTCGGTGGCGACGGCTGCTCGACGACCTGCCGACGCGAGGTCTGCGGCAACGGATTCACCGACGTGCTCGAGGAGTGCGACACCTCGGGGGCGAGCGCGACGTGCGACGTGGACTGCACGGCGGCCCTCTGCGGTGACCGGACGCTGAACGGGGCCGCGGGCGAAGCCTGCGACGACGGCGGCGAGAGCGCGGCGTGTGATGCGGACTGCACGGTCGCATCGTGCGGCGATGCGACGCGGAACGCGGCGGCCGGGGAGTCCTGCGACGACGGGGCCGCGAGCGCGATGTGCGATGCGGACTGCACGGCGGCCCTCTGCGGTGACCGGACGCTGAACGGGGCCGCGGGCGAAGCCTGCGACGACGGCGGCGAGAGCGCGGCGTGTGATGCGGACTGCACGGTCGCATCGTGCGGCGATGCGACGCGGAACGCGGCGGCCGGGGAGGCCTGCGACGACGGGGCCGCGAGCGCGATGTGCGATGCGGACTGCTCGACCGCCGTCTGCGGCGACGGGACGCTCAACGCGCTCGCCGCCGAGCAGTGCGACGACGGGAACGCGACGGACGGCGACGGCTGCTCGACCCGTTGCCGCGTGGAAGCGTGTGGCAACGCGGTCGTCGACGCGGGGGAGGCCTGCGACGACGGGGCCGAGAGCGCGATGTGCGACGCAGACTGCTCCCTCGCGCGTTGCGGCGATGGGACATCCAACGCCACGGCGGGTGAGGCCTGCGATGCGGGCGACGCCTCGCCCGTGTGCGACGCGGACTGCACGGCCGTGATGTGCGGCGACGGGACGCTGAACCCTCTCGCGGACGAGGTCTGCGACGACGGGAACACGGTGCCCGGCGACGGCTGCTCCGCGACGTGCGCGCTCGAGAGCTGCGGCAACCGCGTCATCGACGCCGGGGAGGCCTGCGACGACGGCACGGAGACCCCCCTCTGTGATGGGAACTGCACGGCGGTGTCGTGCGGAGACGGCACCGTGAACGTGGCGGCCGGCGAGGTGTGCGACGACGCTGACCGAGACGGCGGCCTGCGACGCCGACTGCACGGCGGTGTCGTGCGGGGATGGCGTGCTGAACGCCCCGGCCGGCGAGATGTGCGACGACGGCGAACACGGATGTCCGGCGACGGCTGCTCCGCGACGTGTCGCGAGGAACTCGACGGGGGCATGCCCGACGCGGGCACGCCGGATGCGGGCGAGCCGGACGCCGGCGCGCCCGATGCGGGCGAGTCGGACGCCGGTATGCCGGATGCGGGCGAGCCGGACGCCGGTCCGCGCCTGTTCGGCGTCGCGGGCGGCGCGGGCTGTTCCGCGCACCCGGCGACGGGCGGGTCATGGGGCGCTTCGGTGCTGTTCGCGCTCGGCCTGCTGGCGCTCGTCCTGCGCCGTCGGAGGGGCGCGTGATGCGGCTCCGGCATGCGGTGCTCCGCGTGGCGGGGCGGCTCGTACTCGCGCTCGGGCTCGTCTTCGTGGGAGGGGGCGCTGGCGTTGCCCAGGCGCAGCCTCCGCCCAGGACGATCACCAACGCCTTTCAACTCGACCAGTACCGGCCGGCGGTCAGCGTGGACGACGGATTCGTCGTGTCGCGCCCCGACGACCGCGGTCATCTGCAGATGGGCGCCCGGCTCGACCTCGACTACGCCCTCGCGCCGCTGGTCGTCGAGTCCGTCGCGGGCACCGCGTCGAGCGAGTCCGGCGCGCTGGTCGAACACGCCCTGCGGGCGCACCTCGGGCTCTCGCTCGGCCTCTTCGATCGGCTGGTCGTGTTCGCCAACCTGCCCGTGGATCTCGTGCAATCGGGCACGGCGATCGAGGGCCTTCCGGCGGGAGCCGGCGCGGGGCTCGGCGACGTCTGGCTCGGCGCGCGCGGCCGCCTCTGGGGTGAGCCCGGCGAGGTGTTCGCGGTCGGCGTGCAGCTGACGCTCACGTTGCCCACGGCGGGCGCGGCGAACGCTGCGCAGCGTTACTCGGGAGAGGTCGGCGCGACCGTCGCCCCGACGGTGTTGCTCGAGCTCCGCCCGATGACGCGCCTGCGCGTGACGGGCAACATCGGCGGGCGCTTCCGCACGAGCGGCGCGGCCGAGGTCGCGAACCTCACGATTGGCCCGGAGTTGACCTGGGCGCTGGGGACGACCTTCGACGCGGTGCCAGACCTGCTGGCGGTCTACGTGGAGGGGTTTGGCGGCGTGGCGTTCGACGCCCTCGGGACCCCCGCGGCCCGCGTCGGTGCGCCCATCGAGGCGCTCGCGGGGGCGCGCGTGCAGGCGATTCCCGGCCTCGAGATCGGCGCTGCGCTGGGCACGGGCTTGACGCGCGGCGTCGGCGCGCCGGATGTCCGCGCGGTGCTCACCGTGGGCTACGCGGAGCGGCCGATCCGCGACGCCGACCGCGACGGAGACGGTCTGCGAGACCCCGTGGACGGCTGTCCGGAAGCGCCCGAGGACGCGGACGGCTGGCAGGACGACGACGGCTGCCCTGACCCGGACGACGACGGCGACGGCGTTCTCGACGCGGCCGACACCTGCCCGCGGCAGCCCGAGGATCGGGACGGCGTCGCCGACGAAGATGGCTGCCCGGACCCCGATGGCGCCGACACCGATCGGGACCGCATCCTCGATGCGACCGACGCGTGCGTCAACGAACCCGAAGACGCGGACGGCTGGCAAGACGAAGACGGCTGCCCCGACCCCGACGACGACGCGGACGGGATCCTCGACCCGCAGGACCGCTGCCCGCGTGAGCCGGAGACGGTCAACGGCTGGCAGGAGGAGGACGGCTGTCCCGACGAGTCCGCCGAGGAAGCCGCGCTCCGCGGTCTCACCGCGCGCATCTACTTCCCGCACGACAGCGCGCAGCCGACCAGCGCGTCGCGCGAAGGGCTCGCGGAGATCGTGCGCCTCATGACGGCGCACCCCGAGTGGCTCGTCGTGACGCTCGAGGGGCACGCCTCGGACATGGGCGATCCCGAGTACAACCTGGACCTCAGCCGCCGTCGCGCGACGCGGGTACGGCAGATGGTCATCGAGCTCGGCGTCGCTGCGTCGAGGCTCGAGACCACGGCGCATGGACGCACCCGGCTCGAGCGGCAGGGCGATGCCGAGGAAGACCACGCGGCCAACCGTCGCGTGACCTTCTCGGTCACCCGACGCGCGAACCGCTGAGCTCCCGCGGACACCGGCGCGGCGTGGTGTGCTCACCCGCCGCGCTGGCCGTAGCGGGCCCACCAACCACTCGCTCCTCGCGGGCGAGCCATCGTTCCTCGATCCGCAGCGCGACCGTGAAAGCGTTGTAGGTTCGCCCGATGCCCCGCCCCGCGCTCTCCCGCCCGCTGGCCCTCGCCCTGCTCCTCTGCGCGTCGGCCTGCTCCGCGGACGACACACCTGCCGCCCCGCCGGCTCTCCCGCCGGCGAGCTACACCCTCGAGGACGGAACGCGCATCGAGATCGATGGCCGCGGGGCGATCGCCGTGCAGACCGCGGACGGCCGCGCGCTCGCGTCGACCACCTCCGCGGACGCGCCGACGGCGCGCAGCTTCGCGCAGGGGGTGTCGCGAGCCTCGGGCTTCTTCCGCTTCACACGCAGCGAGGAGGTCGTGCGTCCGGCCTCTCGCTTCCTCGGCAGCGAGCAGGGCCCGGACGGCGTGACGCTGCGCTACGCCGGCGACGACGGACTCACCATCGAAGCGCGGGTCAGCGTCGCCCGGCCCGCCGAGTCGACGCGTATCCGCTACACCGCCGCGGGGCCCACGATTTCCTCCATCGCGGTGCCATTCGCCTGCGACGCCGCGGCGAGCTTCGCGGGCTTCGGCGCGCAGTACGACGACACCGACCAGCGTGGTGACGCATTCCCGCTCTGGGTGCAGGAGCAGGGGATTGGGCGCTCGGGCCGCAGTTTGCTGAGTGGCAATGCGCACACCACCTATTTCCCGATGCCATGGTGGCTCGATTGGCGCGGATTCGGCGTGCTCATCGACACACCCGTCCGCACCCTCGTCGATCTCTGCCGATCGAACCCGCAGGTCGCCTGGGTCGAGGTCGAGGACGCGGCGCCGTTCGATGTGCTGGTCTTCCACGGACCCCGGCCGAGCGACGTCGTGCGTGCCCTCGGCGACGAGATCGGCCGTGCGCAGCGGCCACCCGACTGGGCCTTTTCGCCGTGGATTGGCATGCAAGGCGGGCGCGACGTCGTGCTCGCGCAGGTGGCGCAGCTCGAGGCCGCCGCCGTTCCGTTCTCGGCGGTGTGGGTCCAGGACTGGGTCGGCGGACGAAACATCACGCCGACGGTGTTCGACATCTACTATCGCTGGACCGCGGACGAAGCGCGTTATCCCAATCTCGCCGAGCTCGTGCGCACACTCCGCACCGACCACGACGTCCGCTTTCTCGCGTACGCCAACCCCTTCGTCATCGAAGACCTCGAGCATTTCGCGCCGATGGAGGCGCGAGGGCTGCTCATTCGTGACCCCACCGGCGCGACGTACGTCTTCCCCGCGACGTTCACGCCGGGCTCTCTCGCAGACTTCACGAACCCCGCGACGTACGACTACGTCGAGGGCTTCTTGAGCGCGATGGTCACCGACCTCGGCTTCGACGGCTGGATGGCCGACTTCGGCGAGTGGCTCCCGACCGACGCGCAGCTCTTCGCGGGCGACGCGCGGCTCCTGCACAACCTGTATCCGGCCGCGTGGCACAAAGCCTCGCGTGACGTGATGGACGCGCTGCGCCCCGACGGCGATTACGCGGTCTTCTCGCGGAGCGGTTGGACGCGCGACCACGCGGTGCAGCAGATCGTGTGGATTGGTGATCAGGAGGCTGACTTCCTGGAAACCGACGGACTGCCCACGGTGGTCCCCGCGCTGCTCAACCTCGGTGTCTCCGGCGTCCCGTACGTCACGCACGACATCGCTGGATACAGCGGCGGTCCGAGCAGCAAAGAGCTTTATCTGCGCTGGACGGAGCTCGGCGCGTTCTCGCCCATCATGCGGACGCATGAGGGCTTGATGCCGGCCGCGAACTGGAATTGGAACCGCGACGCGGAGACGATCGCGCACTTCGCGCGGTTCGCGCGGATCCACGAGGCGCTCGGCCCGGAGTTCCGCGCGCTCGCCGACGACGCCGCGACGACCTCCGCCCCGATGATCCGTCACCTCGCGTACGAGTTCCCCGACGACCTCGCGAGCCGAGCGATCCACGACCAATTCATGCTCGGCCGTGATCTCTTGATCGCACCGGTCGTCGAGGAGGGCGCCGTCACCAAGTCCGTGTATCTCCCGCCGGGGAGGTGGTTCCACGTGTGGACCGGCGCCGTCTACGACGGTGGGCGGACCGTCACCGCAGAGGCGCCGATCGGCAGTCCGCCCGTGTTTTCGCGAGACGCGGACCGCGCGGATCTGCGCGCGATTCGCTGAGCGCGTGCTGCGCGGACGTCCCGACACGCCGCTGGGGTCCGGGGATGCGCGCCGTTGCGGCGCGGGGGGAAGCGTCGTAGGTAGCGCCCCGCATGGACGAGCTTGGGGCCGACGAGCGGGCGCGCCTCTACGAGCGCTTTGGGCGCACGTACGCGGCGGGCGCCGCGATCTACGCGGAGGGCGACGCGGCCGACCTGTGTTTCCTCGTGCAGGAGGGGCGCGTGCGGCTCGTCAAGCGCATCCGCTCGGCCGAGCGGAGCCTCACGGTGCTCCGTGCGGGCGGCCTCTTCGGCGAGGACGCGCTGCTCGCAGGCGCCGTCCGGAGCGCGTCGGCCGAGGCGGTGACGGAGGTGACCGCGCTCGCGCTCGACCGCCGCACCTTCGGGCTGCTGCTCTCCGGCAACCCGGCCGTCGCGACGCGGCTCGTCGAGCAGCTCGTCGGCCGGCTGCGCGACGCGGAGGAGCAGCTCGAGAACGCGATGCTCCGGGACCACCCCTCGCGCGTCGTGAACACGCTCCTGCGCCTCGCGGCGACCGGGGAGGCGAGCCCGGCCGGGATCGCGCTCCGCATCTCGCCGCTCGAACTCTCGAGCCGCGTCGGCCTCGACGTCGACACCGTGAAGCGGGTCGTCCAGCAGCTCCGCGACGGCGGGCACCTCGCGATCGTCGACGAGCGGATCGTCGTCCCCGAGGTCGCCGCCCTGCGTCGCCTCTACCAGCTCCTCGGCCTGAAAGAGGAGGTCCGCGGTGACTGATCCCGGCGCCTGCGGGGCCCAGCCCCCTGTCGGCCGGCCGACACCCCACCCGAAGCCTCGTTCGCGACCCAGGGTCGCCGGCGCGCACGGGGGCTGCGGACCCCGGGGAGTTTGCGGTTGACGCTCCAGACCATGATCGGTAGATCAGACCTCCTGCGCGCAAGAACACATGGGATCACGCTCGCGACCGTGCTCGTCGCGCTGGCCATCGGGTCGGCGGTCGGCTGCGGCGGCGGGGGCAGCTCGCCGGAGGAGACGATGCGGTCGCAGCGAGAGTTCGAGCTCGGGGTGTCGCTGATGCGGGAGGCCAGCCTGCCGCAGGCCTTCGAGCATCTGCTGCGCGCCGTCCAGCTCGACCCGGAGAACGCCGAGGCGCACCACGTGCTCGGCGTGCTGTTCACGGCACGGGCCGACTTCCCGGCGGCCGAGCGCCACCTCGCCGAGGCGGCGCGGTTGGCCGACGATCCGGAGATCGACGTCCGGCCGAGCCTGCGCTCGGAGATCCGCAACAGCCACGGCGTGATGCTCATCCACCAGGGGCGGTACGACGCGGCGGTCGCCGAGCTCCGGACGGCCGCGGCGGACCTGCTCTACACCACTCCCTATCTCGCGTGGGCGAACCTCGGGCTCGCCCACTTCGAGAAGGACGACTTCCGCCAGGCGATCGCCGCGCTCGAGGAGTCGGTGCGCCTCCAGCGCGATTTCTGTCTCGGGTACCTGCGCCTCGGCAAGGCGTACCTCGCGTCGGACGACTTCACCCGGGCCGAGGCGGCGCTCACGCGCGTCGTCGAGGTCGACAACCGCACCTGCAACACCACCCAGGAAGCCTGGCAGCTGCGCGGCGAGTCCCGCGCGGGCCTCGGCCACCCCGACGACGCCGCGTCCGACTTCGAGCGCTGCGTCGAACTCGGTCCGGAGACCGGTTCGGGGCGCGCCTGCCGCCAGCACCTGGAGACCATCCACCACTGAGTGTGCGTGGCGTCGCCGGCTCGGCGGCGCCCGCCCGGAGGAGCTCGATGGAGTCGATCGGACGCTATCTGCGGAGAGAGCGGGAGCTGCGCCAGGTCTCCCTGGAGGAGCTCGCGCAGACGACGCGCATCCCGCTCAAGATGCTCCAGCACATCGAGGCCGACGACTTCGAGAAGCTGCCGGGGGAGATCTTCGCGCGCGGTTTTCTCAAGTGCTACGCGCGCGCCCTCGGCGTCGAGCCGGACGAGGTCCTCGCGGTGTATGGCCAGCAGAACCGCCGCGCCGCGGTCGTCGCGCCGGCGCCGATCCTCGCGATCCAGCCGCCGGAGCGCGGTCGGCGCTTCGGCATCGCGATCGCGCTGGTGATCCTGCTCATCCTCTTCACGCTGGCGCTGTCCATCGTGCTCAAGCCGCGGCAGCGCGACACGCAGATCGAGCTCTCGGGGCGTGACGTCCCGGCGCTCGAGGTCTCCGCGCGCGCGGGCTGAGGCGCCGATGGGCGGGTCGCAGCGCACCACGCCGACCCGCGCGTTGGTGCTGCGCGGCATCGACTACGGTGAGGCCGACCGCATCCTCACGCTGCTGACGCCCGAGCTGGGGCGCGTCGCGGTCCTCGCGCGGGGGGCGCGCAAGAGCCAGCGTCGCTTCGCCGGTGCGCTCGAGCCGTTCGCGGTGCTCGCCGCGGAGATCGCGCTCGGGCGCGGAGAGGTCTCGCGGCTCGCCTCGGCGACGCTCGTGCGGCCTTTTCCGGGCATTCTCGCGAGTCTCGAGCGCATGCGGGCGGGCGGGCGGGCGCTCGAGCGGGTGCGGGACGCGCTGCCGAGCGGGCCGGTCGATCCGCGCGTCTTCGAGGTCTGCGTCGAGCTCTTCGAGGTGCTCGAGGCGGCCGCCGCGCCGTACGAGACGCTGCTCCTCGCGTTCACCGTGCGCCTCGCCGCGCTGCTCGGCTTCGCGCCGCGTCTCGATCGCTGCGCGCGCTGCGGCCTCGACGCGCCGCCCGGCAAGGCGGTGCTCTTCGATCCGCGCCGCTCGGTGGTCGTGTGTCGTGCGTGCGGCGGTGCGCCGATCCGGCTCGGGGGCGCGACGCGGCGGCTGCTCGAGGGCCTCGCGACGCCGGGCTGGGCGGCGCTCGCGGCGCTGCCGTGGCCCGAGGCCGAGCACGACGAGGTGCGGCGCGTCGCGAACGGACTCGTGGCCGCGCACCTCGCGCGGGGGACCTGAGGGCGCGCGTCCCCGCCGAGCCCATGGAGAACGCGCCGCCGCGCTTTACGGCGGCGTCGCGCGGCGCCACAGTGCGCCGCGATGACCGACGACACGGCGGCGCGGTTCACCGCACGCGAGATCCGGGCGCCGCGCGGCGCGCTCGTGATGCACATCGACTGGGCGGACGGTCACCTCGGCGTGCTGCCGCACGAGGTCCTGCGGGGCTTCTGCCCCTGCGCGCACTGCCAGGGACACCAGGGCCCGATCCGCTTTCAACCGGGCGGCGACCGGCTGCTCGCCGAGCTCGAGGAGGTCGGCAACTACGCGATCCGACTCGAGTGGGCGGACGGACACGGCACGGGGATCTATGCGTTCCGCTACCTGCGCGCGCTGTGCGCCTGCGCTGCGTGTGACGCGCGTCCGCTCGAGGAGCGCTCGTACGGGCGCTGACGCGGGCCGCGCGTTTCCAAGCCGAGTGCGTACTCCACGTTACAGAATCACAGGCGCATCGGATATAGTCGGCGGGCCGTGAAGATCCTCATCATCGACGACAGCCGGGCGATGCGCGCGTATGTGCGCGCGTCGCTGGAGGTAGAGGGCGAGCTGTCGGTGATCGAGGCCGCGAACGGCCTCGAGGCGCTGCGGATCTTGCCCCGCGACGCGTTCGACCTCGTGATCACCGACATCAACATGCCCGACATCAACGGGCTCGAGGTGGTCGCGTTCATGCGGCGCAGCGAGGCGCACCGCGACACGCCCCTGCTCATCATCACGACCGAGGCGGCGCCCCGTGATCGCGAGCGCGCGCTCAGCCTCGGCGCCGACGCCTACCTCTCGAAGCCCTTCGACGCGCCGTCGCTGCGCGCCGCCGTCCGCGCCGCGCTCGCCCGCGTGTCGCAGGGCTAGGGGCGTGGGAGGGGCCGGGGACAGCGGCGACAGCGTCCGCGCCGAGTTCCTCTCCGAGACGCAGGAGCTGATCGAGTCGCTCTCGCGCGATCTGTTGCTGCTCGACCACGGGCAGAAGCAGGGCGCGGCCGATCCGGACCTCGTGAACGAGGTCTTCCGCGGCGTCCACACGCTCAAGGGCCTCGCAGGGATGTTCGGCTACGCGCAGCTGGCCGGGCTCGCGCACGCGCTCGAGAACCTGCTCGACGACCTGCGCGTCGGACGCGTCGCGCTCTCGCAGGAAGTGCTCGACGTGCTCTTCGAGGGCGTCGAGAGCTTCCAGCGCCTGCTCGCGGAGGCGAAGAATCCGGGCACGCCGGCGGACGTGGACCTGCCGCGCTTCAGCGAGAGCCTGCGGCGGCTCAGCGCCTCGAGCGCGCCCGCACCGCCGAGCCTCGATGACTTCGACCTCGACCCCGGGCTGCTCTCGGTGCTCACGGAGTACGAGGAGCATCGCCTCCGCACGAGCGTCGCGCAGGGCTGCGCGCTCCATCGCCTCGCGGTGTCCTTCCCGCTCTCGACGATCGACACCGCGCTCGAGGAGCTCAAGGCGCGCGCGAAGCCCATCGCCGAGCTGCTCACGTACCTGCCGACGGTGGGGCCGGACGACGGCGACGCGATCGCGCTCGACGTGCTGCTCGCGAGCCGCCGTCCGTACGCGGAGCTCGCGGCGGTGCTCGCGACGGGCGGCGCGACGCTCACCACCCTCGGCCGCCCGCGCGCCGCCGAGGGGGGGCTCGAGCCGTCGGGCGCGGCGATGGGGGAGGCGCGCGCGGAGCCGACGACGGGGCTCATCGCCGGGGACGCGCTGCGTGCGGGGGGCGCGGCGCTCGCCGACGCCGCGAGCCAGCCGCCGGTGAGGGCGTCCGCGGGATCCCGCGCGGGCGACAGCCTCTTTGCGCCGCGAGACGGGGGCGCGGCGATCGACGCGCTCACGCTGCGCTCGGTCTCGAACACGGTGCGCGTCGACATCGGGAAGCTCGACCACCTGATGAACGTGGTCGCCGAGCTCGCGCTCGTGCGCTCGGCCGTCGGGCGCGTCTCCGAGAAGCTCCGCGGGCGCCCTGAGGTGCGGCAGCTCGCGGCGGAGTTGCAGCGCGTGCAGCGCGGCTTCGAGCGCCATCTCGGTCACCTGCAGGAGGGGATCCTCGACGTCCGCATGGTGCCGCTCGGGCAGGTGTTCGAGAAGCTCGCGCGCGTGGTCCGGCAGGTCGCGCGCGATCACGGCAAGGAGATCCGCCTCGTCGTCACGGGGGCCGAGACCGAGGTCGACAAGCTCATCGTCGAGGAGCTGAGCGACCCGCTCATGCACATCATCCGCAACGCGATCGACCACGGCATCGAGTCCGTCACCGATCGCGGTCGCGCGGGCAAGCCGCGTGCGGGGACGCTCGCGCTCAACGCCTTCCCGAAGGGCAGCCACGTCATCATCGAGGTCGAGGACGACGGGGCGGGGATGGACCCGGATCGCCTGCGCGAGACGGCGGTGCGGCGTGGGGTCATCGGCGCCGAGCAGGCCGCGGAGCTCTCGCGGGGTGAGGCGCTCGGGCTGATCTTCCTGCCCGGCTTCAGCACGCGCGACGCGGTCACCGATCTCTCGGGGCGCGGCGTCGGCATGGACGTCGTGAAGACCAACATCTCGCGGCTCGGTGGCGCGGTCGACGTCGTGAGCGCGCACGGCATCGGGACGAAGTTCACCATCACGCTGCCGATCACCCTCGCGATCGTCGGCGCGCTGGTCGTGCGCGTCGCGGGCCGCGTGTACGCGATCCCGCTCTCGGCGGTGCAGGAGGCGCTGCGCCTCGACCCGCGCGCGGTGCACCTCGTCGAGGGGCGCGAGGTGTTCACGCTGCGCGGCGCGTCGCTCACGCTCTGCCGCCTCGCGCGGCACTTCGAGCACCCCGCGGACGACGAGGGCGCGCGGGGTTACGTCGTCGTCGCGCAGGTCGGGCAGCGGCGCGTCGGGTTCGTCGTCGATCAACTGCTCGGGCAGCAGGACATCGTCATCAAGCCGCTCGGGCCCAGCCTGCGCGCGGTGCCGGGCTTCGCGGGGGCGACGGATCTCGGCGATCAGCGGATCGCGCTCGTGCTCGACGTCGGGCGGCTCATCGAGGAGGTGCTCGTGGGCGAGGCGATCGCGTTGGGGGCGGCGTCGTGAGTGACGGGCTTCCGGCCCGCCGACCCGCTGCGTCGGCTGCTGCCGAGGGGCGCGCGATCGCGGGGCCGCCCGCCCTGCCGGGATCGACGGCGCGCGAGCGGGTGGCGCGGCCGCGCGCCGGGGCGCAGGGCGTGCGCGAGCTGCTCGCCTTCCGGCTCGGGGCGGAGGCCTACGCGCTGCCGCTCGCGAGCGTGCGCGAGATCGGGCGCCTCGGGCCGTTGACCGAGGTCCCGCGCGCGCCGCAGGACGTGCTGGGCGTCGTGTCGGTGCGCGGTCGCGTGACGACGGTGCTCGACCTGCGTCGGCGGCTGCGCCTGCCGGCGGGCGCGCCGACGCGTCACGCGCGGGTGCTCATGGTCGACGGCGGGGCGGAGGTGCTCGGCCTGCTCGTCGACGAGGTGCTGCAGGTGTACCGCCTCCGCGAGGAGGAGATCGAGGTCGGCGCGGGGCGTCCCGGTGAGCCCGGCGACGCGGTGTTCGGCATCGGGCGGCCTGCACCGGCCCGTGCCACGGCGCGGCCCCCGCGCTCGCTGGAGGCGCGCGCCGTGCACGCGTCGGCGCCCCCCGCTGCGGCCGTCGAGGTGCTGATCCTCCTCGATCCCGGCCCGCTCTTGAGGAGATGAGCGCATGCCTTCCACGTCGTCGCGCAGCCGCTCGGAGCGCACGAAGAGCCTCGTCGGTTTCGTCGTCGGGGGCGCGCGCTACGCGGTCGAGATCGGCTGCGTCCGCGAGATCGTGAATCCGCAGCCGGTGATCGCGCTGCCGCACGCGCCGCCCGGCGTCGTCGGCGTCGCCGATCACCGCGGCGAGGTCGTGCCCGTGCTCGACCTGCGCAGCCGCTTCGGGCTCCCGCCCCTCGCGGCGACCCGCCGGACGAAGTGGCTCGTGCTCCGTGTGGGGACGCGGTCGGTGGGGCTCGTCGTCGACTCCGTCACCGACGTCTTCGGCCTCGCCCCCGATGCGCGCCGCGAGGTGCCCTCGCTCGGGGACGCGTCGCGCGGTGTGAGCGCGGTCTACGCGCACGAGGGCGCGCTCGTCTTCGTGCTCGACGCCGCGCGTCTCATGGGCGGCGTCGCGCTCGCGGGGGATGATCCGGCCACGGGAGTCGCTGAAAAAATCAGCGAAAACATGGTGATACGGCGCTATCTGCCCTGAGCGCGGCCGCGCGGTGCGCGTCGGCGGGCGTCGAGGGGGGAGCGCGGTGCGGCCTCGCGCGCGCGGCGAGGTCGATGGCGACGCGTCGACGGGGGGCCACCTTTCGCCTCGACGCGTGCGTGCGGGGCAACGCGCGCGGACGTGACCGCGGCGCCTCGGCTGGTGTACGGTCGCCGCACGGTGGAGCGGCGGGCGAGCATGGGCGGCGAAGGGGCGAGCGGGGATCCCGCGGGTGGCGCGGACGACGCCCCGGCGCCGGCGCGCGTGGCCGCGCTCGAGGCCGCGCTCCGCGACGAGCGCGCGCAGAACGCCGCGCTCGAGCGGGAGGTCGGCGACCTCGCCACGCTGCACGCGGCGGGCTCCCGGCTCCACGCGTCGCTGTCGCCGCCGCGCGTGCTCGACCACGTGCGCGAGGTGCTCGCGCAGCTCGTCGGCGCCGAGGCGTATGTCGTCTACGTCGTCGACGCGGCGCAGCAGCTGCTGCACCCGATCGCGTCGGACGGCGTGCCCGAAGCGGGCCTCGCGCCGGTGGCCGTCGGGGAGGGCGTGGTCGGGGCGGCCTTCGTCGCGGGCGTGCCCTCGGTCGAGCCGCTCGGTGGGCCCCCCTCGCGTGGCTCGGTGGACGCGCCGCTCGCGGTCGTCCCGCTCCGCGCGGACGGCCAGGTCGTCGGCGTCCTCACCGTCGTCGCGCTCTTGCCGCAGAAGCGCGGGTGGGCCGAGATCGACGACGCGCTCTTCCGGCTCCTCGCCGCGCAGGCCGGGCCCGCGCTCCTCGCGGCGGCGCTGCACGCGCGGGCGCCCGGACCTGCGGCCGCGCTCGCGGCGTTGCGCGAACAACTCTGCGCGTGAGTGCCGATCCACCCCTCCGGCGAGAGGCCCCGATGACCCCTCAACACTGCCTGATCGTCGAAGACTCGCCGATGATGCGGCAGCTCCTCGTCTTCGCGCTCGCGCGGATCAAGGGGCTCGAGGTGAGCGAGGCCGACGACGGCGTGCACGCCCTGCGCGCGCTCGCCGGGCGGCGCTTCGACCTCGTGATCACCGACATCAACATGCCCATCATGGATGGTCTCAAGCTGATCCGGCGCATGCGCGCGGACCCGTTGCACAAGGACGTCCCGATCGTCGTCGTCACCACGGAGGGCGCGAGCGAAGACCGGCAGCGTGCGCTCGCGCTCGGCGCGAACGCCTACCTCACCAAGCCCGTGCAGGCGCCCGAGGTCGTCGCGACGGTCCGCGCGCTGCTCGGCGTCCGCTGACGGCACGGCGCCCGCGCACGGCGCGCGCTGCGCCGCCAGGCGGGCCTGACACCGCATGCACGGCGCCTGACGCCTGACGCACACGGCGCCGGGCGCCGTCACCGCGTCCTCCGCCGATCAGCCGGGCCGCGCGCTGACGATCTGCGCGTCCGCGGCCCGCACCGCCGCGACGAACGCAGCGAGCCGCGCGGCGTCGAGCCCGTCTGCGTCGGGAGGGACCCCGAAGTCCACGCAAAATGGGGCGACGCGCGCGATCGCGGCGCCGACGTCGTCCGGCCCGAGCCCGCCCGCGAGCGTGACGCGGCGCGCCCGCGCGAGGTGCGCAGCCCGCTGGAGCGCGCCCTGCAGCGCGTCCGGGTCGGCGGCGCCTCCGAGCTCGAGCCGCATGTAGCGACCGCCGTAGCGACGCGCCGCCTCGACGAGCCCGGCGTCGCGCGCGCGGAGCACCTTGTAGGCGTGCGGCAGGAGCGGCGCGAGGAGCTCGGGCGGCTCGTCGCCGGCGAGCTCCACGCAGCCGAGTCGCGCCGCGTCCTTCGCCGCGCGGACCGCCGCGAGGGGTGTGTCCACGAAGACGCCCACGACGAGCGCACGGGCGCCGACCGCGTCGACGATCGCGCGCGCGGTCGCGGTGTCGATGGCCCCCGGCAGGCCCGCGCCGAGGCGCAGCGCGAGGGCCGCGGCGCCGATCGCGATCGCGCGCTCCGCGTCCGCCACGGTGCGGATGCCCGTCACCTGGATGGACGTCATCGCGGCTTGCTCTGGCCCGGCCGGACGCGGCGGGCAAGGCGCGTCGATGCGCGAGCGGGTGCCGCGCGCGTGCGGTCGACGGGGCTCAGGGCTATCGGCGCCGGCGTGGCACGGCGGGCGCGAGGGTCGCGCGGGCCGCGTCGGCGAGCACCTCGCGGAGGCGGTCGTCGCCGACCTGCGCGAGCGCGCCTGCGATGTCCGCGGGCAGCGCGATGTCGCGCGGGGCCGGGGGCGGCGACGAGTCGCTGCGGCGCTCGGGCGGAGGCGGGATGGGCGGCAGCGGCCCGACCTTCACGCGGAGGTCGCGGATGCGCGCGGCGGGGGCGAAGCGCTGGATCGCGGTGAGGATCTGCTCGCGCAGGAAGCTGAGGTCGCTCACCCACGCGCTCGTCGCCGCGTGCACGGTGAGGACGCCGCCGTGCACGCGCACGGGCCGCGCATTCTTCGCGACGCGCGGCGGCACCGCGCGGGCCCACCACGTGAATGCCCGCAGGGCCGCGATGTCGTCGGGCTCGGCGCTCGGATAGGCGCGCGAGACGAGCCCCGCGAGCGCCGCCGGCTCGCCGCCACGCGGCTTGCCCTTGCCGATGATCGTCGCGCCCGGCGGGATCACGCGGCGCGGCCGACCGCCCGTGCCATCGCCGCGCCCGCGACGGCCCGGCGCATCCCCTCCCCCGAAACGCGCGCCGGCCGGCATCGCGCGGAAGCTATCGCGGATGCGCGGCGAGGGCACGCGCCGCGCGCGAAGCTGTGTAGAGTGCGCGGTGTGGAGGGACCCCTGGCGCCGCGGTTGGTGGACACGCCATCCGGGCTGGCGTGGCTGGCGGAGACGCTCGCCCGCGCGGAGCGCATCGCGCTCGACGTCGAGGGCGACGGCCTCTACCGCTACCGCACGCGCCTCTGCACGATGCAGGTCGCGACGCCCGACGCGCTCGCCATCGTCGACACGCTCGTGCTCGACGACCTCCGCGTCCTCGCGCCGGCCCTCTCCGAGCGCGGCCCGTGCAAGCTGCTGCACGACGCGGCCTTCGACGCGCGCCTGCTGCGCGAGCGCGGCCTGCCCCTCGGCAACGTCCTCGACACCTCCGTGTGCGCGCGCTTTCTCGGCGAGCCCGCGCAGGGCCTCGCTGCGCTCGTCGAGAAGCACTTCGGCGTCGCGCTCCCCAAGGATCGGCAGCGCGCGGACTGGGGCGTGCGACCCCTCGACGAGGGCGCGGTGCGCTACCTCGCGGGCGATGTCCTGCACCTGCACGCGCTCGCGGAGCGCCTGCTCGCTGCGGCCGAGACGCGCGGCATCGTCGCCGAGATCGAGGAGGAGTGCCGCTACGTGCTCACGCGCGCCGCGGACGAGCCGCCGCCCGCGCCGCCGCCCTGGACGCGCGTGAAGGGCGGCGTCGAGCTCCCCGCGCTCGCCCGCGCGGCGCTGCGCGAGCTCTGCCTCGTGCGCGAAGAGGAGGCCGAGCGGCGCGACGTGCCCGCCTTCAAGGTGCTCGGCAACGAGGTGCTCCTCGCCGTCGCGCGGCGGCGTCCGCGGACGCGCCAGGATCTGCGCGCCGCGGGCGGGGACTTCGTCGTGCGGAGCGCACCGCTCGCCGAGCGGCTCCTCCAGGCGGTGCGCCGTGGCGAGGCCGCCGGGGACGTGCCCCCCGAGGAGCTGCGGCCCGCGCGCGGTGAGCCCATGCCGGCGGCCGAGCGCGCCGCGCAGCGAACCCGTGAGAAGGCGCTGCAGGCCTGGCGCCGGGAGCTCGCGGCGGCGCGCGACGTCGACGCGCAGGCCGTGTTGCCCGGCCATTGCCTCGCCGATCTCGCCGAGCGCGACGCCGCGGACCTCGGCGCGCTGCACGCGGTGCGCGGGCTCGGCGCGATGCGCATCGTGCGTGATGGTGACGCGCTCCTCGCCGTGCTCGCTGCCGCGCGCGCCGCGGGACCGGGCGCGTCGGGGGGCGCCCCGTGAGCGAGGTCGTCGTGTGGGGGATGGGCGAGCTCGGCGCCGTCTTCGCGCGCGGGCTGCTGCGCACGGGACACACGGTGGTCCCGGTGCTGCGCGACACCGACGTCGCCGCGCTCGCGGCGCGTCTGCCTGCGCCGGCGCTCGTGCTCGTCGCGGTCGGTGAGGCGGACCTCGACGGAGCGCTCGCGCGCCTGCCGGCGCCGTGGCGCGCGCGCGTCGCGCTGCTGCAGAACGAGCTCCGGCCGCGTGACTGGGCGCGGCACGGCCTCGACGCGCCGACGCTCGCGATCGTCTGGTTCGAGAAGAAGCGCGGCGGCGAGGCCCGCGTGCTTCTGCCGACGCAGGTCGCCGGGCCGGGTGCGCCGCTGCTCGCCGCGTCGCTCGCGTCCCTCGGCCTCGCCGTCGCGCAGGTCACCCCCGACGAGGCGTGCGCCGCGCTCGCCGCGAAGAACCTCTACATCCTCGCGATGAACCTCGCGGGCCTGCGCGTCGGCGGAGACGTCGGCACGCTGCGCTCGGAGCACGGCGCGCTCGTGGACGCGCTCGCGGGCGAGCTGCTCGCGCTCGAGTCCGCGCTGTTCGCGCCGCGCCCGGTCGATCACGCGGCCGCGCGCGCCGTGTTCGACCGCGCCTGCGCCGCCGACCCGCGCCACGCATGCGCGGGTCGCAGCGCCCCCGCCCGCCTCGCGCGGACGATCGCGCACGCCGACGCCTGCGGCCTCGCGCTCCCCCTCGTGCGCGCCCTCGCCGCGCCGCCGCGATCGCCCGCGTAGCCGGGGCCGGCGCCGATCCGCTGCGCCGCTTCCGCTCCACTGCTTCCGCGTCACCGCTTCCGCCCCACTGCTTCCGCCCCGCCGCTTCCCCCCACCGCGACTCCGCGCGGGCGCCGGGCCGCGCGCGTCGCCTTTACGCTGCGCGGGTTCCGCGTCAGAACCCGCTGCTCGCGTGCGGCCACGCCGCGCGTCGACGACCCACGCCATGAGCTCGCCCGCCACCGCCGCACCCGCCCTCGACACGCCCGAGGCGCGCTTCCGCGCCCTCTTCACGTCGCGCCCCGTGATCCTCGCGCCGATGGAGGACGTGACCGACCACGTCTTCCGCGCGCTCTGCCGCGCGCGCGGCGCGCACCTCTGCGTGACGGAGTTCGTCAACGTCGAGGGCCTCCTGCGCGGCTGCCGCAAGGCCGCGAAGAAGATCGATCTCGCGCCCGACGATCAGCCGACGGCCATCCAGATCTACGGCGCCGATCCGGAGCGGCTCGTCGAGGCGGCGCGCGTCGCGGAGGAGTCCGGGCCCTCGTACGTCGACATCAACTGCGGCTGCTGGGTGCCCAAGATCGCGCGACGCGGCGCGGGCGCCGGCTGGCTCCGTGACCCGGACGCGATGGTCGCGATGGCCGCCGAGGTCGTGCGCGCGGTGTCGCTGCCGGTGACGGTGAAGACGCGGGTCGGCTGGGGCCCCGAGTCGCACATGCCGATCCTCGACCTCGCGCGGCGGCTCGAGGACGTCGGCGTGCGCGCGCTGACCATCCACTGCCGCACGGCCGACATGGGCCACTCGGGCGCGGCCGACTGGAGCTGGGCCGCGCGCGCCCGCGAAGGCGTGTCGATGCCGGTCATCGTGAACGGCGACGTGAACAGCGCCCCGCTGGCCGAGCGCGCGCTCCGCGAGACGGGCTGCGCCGGCGTGATGGTCGGGCGCCGCGCCATCGACCATCCGTGGATCTTCCGCGAGGTGCGCGCGCTGCTCGACACGGGCACGGAGATCGCGCCACCGACGCCCGAAGAGCGCCTCGGCCTCTGCCGCGAACATCTGCGCGCTGCGGCCGCCGAGCGCGGTGAGGTGCACGGCGTCCGCGCGACGCGCCGCTACCTCTCGGGCTATCTCAGCGGCCTGCCTGGCGCAGGCGCGCTGCGCCGGCACCTGCTCTTCTGCGACAGCCTCGAGGGCTGCCTCGCGATCCTCGACGCGTACGAGGCGGGCCGCCTCGCGCCGCCGCCCGAGGGGCGTCCCGTGCGCACGATCGACGACGCCACCGCCAGCTGAACCGGCGCCGCGCGTCTAGACCGACGCGCGCAGCAGCGCGAGCATGTCGTCGCCGTCGCAGGGGCGCGGGTTGCCGAGGTGCGCCCGGTCGGCGGCCGCGAGCGCCGCGAGGCCGGGCAGCGCGTCCTCGTCGATGCCCGCCTCGGCGAGCCCGCCGACGAGGTGCACGCGCTTGCGCAGGGCCCGCACGGCGCCCGACGCCTCGAAGGCGAGCGTCTCGAGGTCGTCGCCGCGTGCGCCGAGGATGCGGCCGACGTGCGCGACCTGAAGCAACGCGGCGCTGCGGTTGAAGTCGAGCACCGCCGGCAGACACAGCGCTGCCGCGACGCCGGCGTGCAGGTCGTGCTCGCCCGCGACGGAGTGCGCGAGCGCATGCGCGGCGCCGTGCCCCTTCTGCGCCGCGACGCCGCCCATCATCGACGCCTGCAGCATCGCCGCGCGCGCCACGAGATCGCGGGGCTCACGCACGGCGCGCTCGAGGTGCTGCGCGATGAGCGCGATGCCCTCGAGCGCGATGGCATCGGCCATCGGATGCAACGCGGGGGAGCACGCCGCTTCGACGCACTGCGTCAAAGCCTCGAAGCCCGTCGCCGCGGTGAGCTCCGGGGTCAGCGCGAGCGTGAGCCGCGGATCGAGGATGGCGAGCATCGGCAGGAGCGCGGGGGCGGTCACGACGACGTGCCGGTGCGGGGCCTCGTGCCCGGTCGCGACGCGCGCGCGTGCGCTCACCTCCGCGCCGCTGCCGGCCGTCGTCGGGACGGCGAACAGCGGGGGCAGCGGCGTGGTGATGCGCGCGGCGCCGTCCCCGTCGAGATCGACCAGTGAGACGTCCAGCGTCACGCGGACGCGCAGGAGCTTCGCGACGTCGATCGCCGCGCCGCCGCCGACGGCGACGACGAGGTCCGCGTGCGCGCCGCGGTAGGCCTCGCTCGCGCGGTCGACCTGCGCGGCGGTGGGGCGCGTGCCCACGCCCTCGAAGACCGTGAACGCGACGCCGGCGAGGTCGAGCGCGCGGCCGACGAGCGACGCGATGCCCGCGGCGGCGACGCCCGGCTCGGTGACGATGAGCGCGTGTCGCGCGCCGAGGTGCGTCGCCTCGCGGCCGAGCTCCTCCACGGCGCCTTCGCCGAAGAGGATGCGTGTCGGGAACGTCCAGGTGACGGTCATTCGGGGGTGGCCTGCCGCGCCATGAGTGAGCGCATGGCGTCGCGCGGGCTGAGCACGCCGTCGACGACGGCGGCGGTCGCGGCGGCGATGGGCGCCTCGACGCCCGCCCCCTCGGCGAACCGCGTGACCCGCCGCGCGATGCTCACGCCCTCGATGTACGCACCGGCCGCGCGCGCCGCCTCGTCGAGCGAGGCGCCCTGCGCGAGCGCGCGACCGAGCCGGATCTCGGGGCGCTCGTCGCCCGCGACCGCCGAGACGAGATCGCCGAAGCCCGCGAGCCCGGAGAAGGTCCGCTCGCGCGCGCCGAGCCGCGCCCCGACGCGCTGCGCCTCCGCGAGGCCGCGCGTGCAGAGCACCGCGAGCGCCGCCGGCCCGCTGCCGATGCCCATCGCGAAGCCCGTCGCGAGCGCGAGCATCCCGACGAGCGCGGAGCCCACCTCCACGCCGGCCACGTCGTCCGTCGTGTAGATGCGCAGCGTCTCGCCGCCGATCGCCTGGCGCACGGCCGCGCCCACCTCCGGGAAGAGCGTGCCCACGACGGCGCCGCTCGGCGTGCCGGCGGCGAGCGCCTCCGCGACGAGCGGGCCCGCGAGCGCGCCGAGCCGCACGACCGGCGTCTCCTCGCGCAGCACGCGCGTGATCGAGCGCAGCTCGTCGCCGATGAGCCCGCGCGAGACATGGACGAGCAGGTGCGCGCCGTCGAGGTGCGCGCCGAGCGCGCGCGCGACCTCGCGGACGTGCGGGGAGGGCACCGCGACGAAGAGCAGCTCGGCCCTCGCGACCTCGCCGAGCGCGTCCGTCGTGCGGAAGCCGGCCGTCTCGCCCCCGCGTGCGGAGCGGCTCCAGAGCACGACGTCGTTGCCGGCGCGGGCGGCCGCCGTCGCCAGGCCGCGCCCGAAGCTCCCGCCGCCCACGATCCCGACGCGTAGCGTCACGCGCGCTGCCCCAGGAGCGCGATCTCGCGCGCGGCGGCTGCGTGCGCGGGCGTCGCGATGCGCGTCGCGAAGGGCACGAGCCGGTTGCCGTAGTAGTGGAGCAGCGCGGGGTCCTCGCAGACGACCTCGGCGCCGGTGTGCGTGGCCACGGGCGCGGTGTGATACCCCGTCCAGAACTGCAGCGCACGCTCGACGAGCTGCTCCGGTGGGTCCCCGTGCAGCGCGGGGCTGCCGTGCACGAGGCCCTCGCGCTCGAGCGCGAGCAGCGCGTCGCGGGCCTCGCCCACCTCCGCGCAGAGCTTCGCGATGGGCACGCTGATGTCGCCGCGGTGTCGCATGCGGCCGAAGAGATCGGTGCCCGGCGTCGCGCTCACGATCGCGCGGAAGAGCACGTGCGCGACGAGCTGCGTGCTCATGATCACCGTCTCGCGCAGGAAGCGCTCCGCGATCGCCTCGCCGAGCAGCGTCGTGTAGGCCGCGTCGCGCGCGGCATCGACGACGGGCTCGCCGCGCCGCCGCACGTACGAGCCCGCGGCGACCACGCGCCCGTCCGGCGCGAGCGAGCGTCCGTCGGCGTCGACGGGGTTCGCGAACGGGTCCATCGGCTCGCCGAAGCGGACGACGCACGCGGACGAGAGCAGCGAGAGCTTGCGGAAGAAGTCGACCCAGCGCTCGACCGACGAGAACTCGTCGTCCTCGATGATGTAGCGCGCCTTGCCCTGCTCCTTGAGGTGGTCCTCGATGAGCGTCTCGGCCTCGAGCACGAGCGCGTAGTTGATCGTCGTGGGCACGAACCACAGCGGCCGGTCGATGCCGCGCGACTGGTTCCGCGCGAAGGCCTCGATCGCCGTGCCCGCGAGGCCGAGCTTGAGGTGCTGCTCGATCATCCCCGAGCGCGAGCGCGTGCCGCCGGGGAAGAAGAGCGAGTGGTAGCCGCGCTCGAGCAGCACGGTGGAATAGGACTTCAGCGCGTCCTTGTAGAGCCCCGCCTTGATGCGTCGGTCGAGCCGGTACGCGCCGAGGTTGTGCATGAAGAACGAGATGATCGGGTTCGTGAAGAGGTTCTTCCCCGCGCCATAGCTGACGGGCGGGAGCCCCTCGCGCATGAGCGCGTAGCCGAGCACGATCGAGTCGAGGTTCGACGAGTGCGTCGGCACGAAGACGAGCGTGCCGCGCGTCGCGAGGTGCCGGAGCTTCTCGATCGCGCCCTCGGTGATCAGCAAGCTGTCGAGCGCGTGCGGCTGCGCCTCGAACATCGCGGTGTGCAGCTGCGAGGGGCTCATCACGCCGGTGAGCAGCTTCGGCAGCGCCTTCGTCGCGAAGGCGTAGACGCGCGGATCGAAGTTGCCCGCGATGTCGCGGACCATGTGCTCGGTGATCGAGCGCAGCGTCTCGCGCTTCTCGGCGTCGGACATGCGCCCGACGCGCCGCAAGACGCCGCGCCAGAACCCGAGCGATTCACGCGACTCGGCGTCCCGCTGGCGCTCGAGGCGCTCGGCCTCGTGGTAGGCGACGTCGTTGAGCACGAGCTCCACGCGACCGCTCTCGGCCTTCTGCTCGACGATGCGGCGCACGGCCTCGCGCACGATGTCGTCGCGCTCCGGGTTGAACCAGAAGATGGGCGGGTCCGTGGGCTGCGGGACGTACGGGCGCAGGCGCGGGAGCCGCAGCGGGCGCTCCGGGAGGAACCTCGTCGGCAGGAGCTTCATCGCCCGCGAGCTTACAACGCCCGGCCCGGCGTCGCGGACCCGTCAGCTGGCGACGGCGTGGGACGGCGGCGACGCGAGCAGCGGCTCGAGGTCGGCCGCTGGGAGGGGGCGCGCGTAGAGGTAGCCCTGCGCGTAGTCGCAGCCCGCCGCGTGGAGCAGCGCGCGCTGCTCGGGCGTCTCGACGCCCTCGGCGACGACCTTCATGCCGAGCTCGTGCGCCATGTGGACGATGGCCTTGCAGAGCGCGAGGTGCTTCGACGCCGGCGCGAGCGCGCGCACGAAGGACTGGTCGATCTTCACGTAGTCGATCGGGTACTTGTGCAGGTAGGCGAGCGCCGAATAGCCCGTGCCGAAGTCGTCGAGCGACACGCCGATGCCCGCGTCGCGCAGGGCCTCGAGGTGCTCGAGGACGCCGCGCGTGTCGTCGAGCAGGAGACCCTCGGTGATCTCGAGCACGATGCTGTCGCCCGCGAGCCCGCGCTCCTCGAGGTGCCGCGGCCAGAAGATGCGGTCGCCGCCGCCGACGCGGAACTGCGCGGGCGAGCGGTTGACGCTGATCTGAAAACGCGGCGAGTGCGCGGCGCGCCAACGCGCGACCTGCTCGACCGCCTCCCGGAAGATCTGGTCGCCGAGGTCGTGGATGAGCCCGGTGGACTCGGCGATCGGGATGAAGATCGCCGGGCTGATCCAGCCGCGCGTGGGGTGCTTCCAGCGCGCGAGCGCCTCGGCCTTGTGGATCGCGCCCGTCGCGAGCTCGACGATGGGCTGGTAGTGCACGGTGATCTCGCCGTTCGCGAGGGCGGCGCGGAGGTCGTGCGCGAGGCGCGTGCGCTGCTCCGCGTCCTCTTGCAGGCGCGCGTTGAAGTGCGTGAAGCGGTTGCGCCCCGACTCCTTCGCCGCCGCGAGCGCCTGGTCCGCCGCGCGGAGGAGGTCCGTCGCGAGCGCGCCATCGGTCGGCGATTGTGCGGCGCCGATGCTGCCGGAGAGGAAGGCCTGCTCCTCGCCGAAGAGGTAGGGACGCGCGAGGGACGCGAGGATCCGCGCCGCCATCTCGTCGATGCGCGCGCGGTCGCGGAGCCCGGTGAGCAGCACCACGAACTCGTCGCCGCCGAAGCGCGCGACGAAGTCGCCGTCGTCCGCGCAGGCGCGGAGCCGCGCGCCCGCCTCGATGAGGACGCGGTCGCCCTTCGCGTGTCCGAGCGTCTCGTTGACGGCCGTGAAGCCGTCGAGACCGACGAAGAGCACGGCCACGCCCTCGCCGCGGCGGCGCGCCTGCTCGAGCAGCGTCTCGAGGCGGGCGCCGAGGGCGCGGCGGTTCGGGAGGTCCGTGAGGTCGTCGGTCGCCGCGAGCCGCGCGACGTGCGCGACGTGCGCGCGTGCGTCGCCGTGGAGCTTGTCGTGGATGGCGCGCGAGGTCGCGAGGATCGCGACGATGAGCACCGAGACGATCAACGGCACCGGGGACTCCAACCTGCGCACCTCGGGCTGCGTGAGCACCGCGGTGCCGACGCTGACCGCGGCGATGAACAGCGACCAGCGCTGCGTGGTCAGCGCGTACGCGAGCAGCGTCGGAATCCACACGACCTGTGGCACCGAAGCATGGAAGGACGCGCCCCGCGCGCCGGCGACCAGCATGGGGACGAGCACCAGCGTGATGGCGCGGAGGGGCCACTCCGCGCCGCGCCGGTGGAACTCGACCAGGACGGTGAACGCGAGCGTGGTCGCCCCGACGATCGCCGGGCCGAGCGAAGGGTAGGCGAACGAGTCGGCGGTCCCGAGCTGCGTCCAGCCGAGGGCGTCGCTCGTCGTCAGGCCCGTGACGACGACGCCGAGCGCGCTGATCGCGATGAGCATGCCGCGCGTCATCCGCCACTGGAACGCCAGGGCCTCCGTCGGCTCGAGATGGAGCGGCGGATCCGTGCCGCGCGACGTGTCCGGGCCGGGGAGGGGCTTCACGAGAACGGTTGGCACGCTAGAGCGGCGACGGTCGGCGTGTCAACGATTCGGGCGCTCCGTGGGCGTGGAGGGCGCACCGTCCGGGAGCGCGAGCCGCGCCGCGACGGCGTCGCCGAGCAGCGCCGCGAGCGTCGGCGCGTGCGGCCCATCGCGGAGCCCGTGCGCGGAAAGCAGATCGACGCCCGCGGCGATCAACGCGGCGAGCAGCGCGTGCGGGCCGAGCGCCGGGCTCTCGGCGCGCACGACGAGGGCCCCCTCTGCGGACGGCGCGAGCGCGAGCGTGGCGCCGCTCGCGGCCTCGAGCGCGGGCAGCGCAGCGCGCACGGCGCGGGCGAACCGGTCCCGCACCGGCCCGGTGGCTGCGACGGCGCCGGCGGGCTCGTCCACGTCGTCGCAGAGCGCGAGGCGCAGCGCGAACTCCGTCTCCGTCGACGCGGCGCGCGCGTCGCACCAGGCCTGCGGCGCGTGCAGCGGTCCGCCCTCCGGCGCCCCGACGAGCACGCGGAGCCCGGTGGCCCGTGCGCGCGCATCGATCCGAGCGAGCAGCGCGCGAGCGCACGCCGGATGCGGCCGACGGTCGGGCGCGCGCAGCGTGGCGAACGCCGCGCCCGCCGCGCGCAGCGTCGTGAGCGTGCCGCGTGCCGCGTGCGGGGCCGCGTCGTGCTGGGCCTCGGTCACGCCGCGCCGCAGGGCGGTCGCGCGGTCGGCGTCGGCGAGCGCGACCACGCGCACCTCGCCGCGCAGCCCGACGACGAGCAGCGGCGCGGCGGTCGCGGCGTCGCCCGCGGCGGGGCGCACATCGCCCATGACAGGCGGCGCGTCGTCGGCTTGACGCAACGCGTCATCCGCCGGCCGCGCGTCGCGTGCGCGGGTCATCGTGGCGGCAGCGCGGCGGTCTGCACGTGCGAGCCGCCCGCTTGCGCGCTCGCGCTCGGTGAGCCCGCGGCGCCGAGCGTCTCCGTCGAGGCGTCGGGCCGCACGGCGACGGCCCAGCGCTCCTGCGTGTACGGGCCGCCGGGCACGCCGGCGCTCCAGTCGAGGTTGAGCCACACCGGACAACCGGAGGACGCGCGGAAGCTGATGTTGCGCACGCGCTGCCGCCCGAGGTAGCGGTCCCAGCTCCGCTCGTAGTGCCGCTTCAGCTTCGCGGCGACGGTCTCCGGCGACTGCTGCACGCACGCCTCCGCGTACGCGTGGCCGCCCTCCGGCCCGTCCATCATGACGAGCCGCGCCTCGCCCCCGATCGCGCTCACGAGCGCGACGAGTACGATCGCGAAATCGTCGCAATCACCGGCGAATTCGTTGGTGACCGTCTCGCTCGCCCGCGCGAAGTACTCCTTGCCGCGCGGGTCGTTCACGTACTTCCAGCGGCCGCGCACGTACGTCCACAGCTGCGCGACCTGCTCGACGTGGAACGCCCCCTCCGACGTGGCCGCGATGCGCACGGCGAGGCTGCGCGTGATCGGTGAGTCGGCGTCGATCGCGCGGGCGATGTCCTGCGCCACCTGCGCGCGGATCGCGGCCTCCTGCGGGCTCGCGGCGGGCGGGCCGGCGTCGGGCGTCGCCTCGCGCATGGGCAGCACCGTGGGGGCGGCGACGGCGAGCGTCTCCCGCGCGGCGTCGGGGTTCGACCAGGCCCACCAGGCTGCGCCGACCACGAGCAGCGCCACGACGAGCAGCGCGCCGACGCCCGCCCACGCGAGCCCCCCGCCCGACGCGCCGCGCTCGAGCGAGAGCTGCTCGCCGCACGCGCCGCAGCGGATCAGCGCGCCGCTCGCGCCGGGCGGCAAGATCCCGCCCGCGCCGCACGCGCCACACGTGAACGCGCGACCCGGTCGGCGCACGCCCACCATCGTGTCGCCGCGCGCGCCGCCGCGGAGGAAGGCGCGGAGCCGCGGGTCGCTCCACGGCAGCGGCGCGTCGCCGAGGCGCACGTCGTCGCCGGGCCGCACGAGCCCGCGGGGCACGCGCTGGCCCGCGACGAAGACACCGTTCGCGCTGCCGAGATCCTCGACGACGATGCGCCGCGCCGACCACGAAAGCCGCGCGTGGTGACCGGAGATGGTCGGCTCGTCGAGGCGGAGATCGCAGTCCTCCGCCCTCCCGATCACGACGACGAGGCTGGCAGCGGGGGGCGACATGCGCGGCGGAGCATACCGTGTCCGCGCGCGCCGCTTCCCGCCGCAGCGCGGGCGCGGTACACGAACCGCCGATGGCCTCTTCGACCTACTTCTTCGAGACGAGCGAGCACGCCGCGCTCCGCCAGCAGGTGCGCCGCTTCGCCGAGCGCGCGATCGCGCCCCACGCGACGCGCTGGGAAGAGGAGGGCGAGTTCCCCCGCGACCTCTACCGCGCCGCGGCCGACGCGGGCGTGCTCGGCATCGGCTACCCCGAGTCCCTCGGCGGCACGGGTGGCGACCTCACGCACACGCTCGTCGCGAGCGAGGAGCTCGTCCTCGCGGGCCGCAGCGTCGGGGCCGTCGTCGGGCTCGGCTCGCACGGCATCGCCGCGCCGCCGATCGTGAAGTTCGGCACGCCCGAACAGCAGCAGCGCTTCGTCGCGCCCGTGCTGCGCGGCGAGCAGGTGAGCGCGCTCGCGATCACCGAGCCGGGGGGCGGCTCCGACGTCGCGTCGCTCCGCACGCGCGCCGAGCGCGACGGCGATCACTACGTCGTCACCGGCCAGAAGACGTTCATCACCTCGGGCACGCGCGCCGACTGGATCACCTGCGCGGTGCGCACGGGCGGGCCGGGGCACGGGGGCGTCTCGCTGCTCGTGATCGCGCGCGACACGCCCGGCTACGTCGTCTCGAAGAAGCTCGAGAAGACGGGCTGGTGCGCGAGCGACACCGCCGAGCTCACGTTCGAGGGCTGCCGCGTCCCCGTCGAGAACCTCGTCGGCCTCGAGAACGCGGGCTTCGTCGCGATCATGGCGAACTTCGTCGCCGAGCGGCTCTACCTCGCAGGGCAGTGCGTCGCGATCGCCGAGCTCGCCTACCGCGAGTCCGTGGCGTACGCGCGCCTGCGGAGCGCCTTCGGCAAGCCGCTCACGGGCTTTCAGGTGACGCGCCACAAGCTCGCCGAGATGGCGACCCGCCTCGCCGCGGCGCGCGCGCTCACCGGCGAATGCGCCGCCCGCTACGTGCGGGGCGAGCAGGACCCGGCGCAGGCCGCGATGGCGAAGAACACCGCGACGGATATGTGCTCGTTCGTCGTCGATCAGGCGGTGCAGCTGCACGGCGGCGCGGGCTACACGCGCGGCGTGCTCGTCGAGCGCCTCTACCGCGACGCGCGCCTCTACCCGATCGGCGGCGGCACGCGCGAGATCATGAACGAGATCATCTCGAAGGTAGAGGGGTATTGAGAATCGGATTCTCGCGGCGGATGAATCCCATTCATCACGCTGCATGAATCCGATTCTCCCTCGCGAGATTCGACGTCGACCCCGCGGGGCCGATGCGCGGAGGCGCCTTCAGCGAACGACGTCGAGCACGAGCGGTTGCGGGGCGACGCGCGTGCGGCCGATCGTGAACGCAGCTTCGATCCGCGCGATCGCGGGCGCGGCTGCGGCGCGGCTCCGGACGTGCACCGTCGCGAGCCGCTCGCCCGCCTTGACGCCGTCGCCGCGCTTCTTCGCGAGCACGATGCCCACGGCCGGGTCGACCGCCTGATCGGCGCGAGTGCGCCCTGCGCCGAGCGAGACGCCCGCGAGGCCGAGCGCGAGCGGGTCGATGCCCGTGACGTAGCCGCCGCGTGGCGCGTAGACCTCCACGCGGTGGGGCGCGCGGGGGAGGCGATCCGGCTCGTCCACCACGCGCGCATCGCCGCCCTGCGCAGCCACGATCGCGGCGAAGCGGCGCGCACCCTCGCCGGAGGTGATGGCGGCCTCGAGCTTGCGGCGGGCCTCGGCCTCCGTCTTCGCGACGCGTCCGAGGCGCAGCATCTCCGCGCCGAGCACGAGCGTGCACTCGCGCAGGTCGTCCGGCCCCCGGCCGTGCAGGATCTCGATCGCTTCGTGCGTCTCGAGCGCGTTGCCGATGGTGAGGCCGAGCGGCTCGTCCATCGTCGTGAGGAAGGCCGTCACGCGCTTCTTCGCGAGCGTACCGACGCGCACGATCGACTCGGCGAGCGCGCGCGCGTCCGCGGGCGTCTTCATGAAGGCGCCGCGCCCGACCTTCACGTCGAGCACGAGCGCGTCGATGCCCTCGGCGAGCTTCTTCGAGAGGATGCTCGCGGTGATGAGCGGGATGGACTCGACCGTCGCCGTCACGTCGCGGAGCGCGTAGAGGCGCTTGTCCGCGGGCGCGATGTCGGCCGTCTGCCCGATGAGCGCGCAGCCGAGCTCGCGCACTTGCTTCACGAACTGCGCGGTCGACATCGACACGGAGAAGCCGGGGATGGCCTCGAGCTTGTCCAGCGTGCCGCCGGTGTGGCCGAGCCCACGCCCGCTCACCATCGGCACGGGCACGCCGCACGCGGCGACGAGCGGCGCGAGGCAGAGCGAGACCTTGTCTCCGACGCCGCCGGTCGAGTGCTTGTCGACCTTCGCCGCACGCACGCTCGAGAGGTCCACGACGCGCCCGCTGTCGCGCATCGCGAGCGTGAGCGCGGTCGTCTCGGCGGGCGTCATCCCGCGCAGGAACACGGCCATCGCGAGCGCGCTCATCTGGTAGTCGGCCACGTCGCCGGCGACGAAGCCGCGGATGAGGTGCGCGATCTCGGCGTCCGTGAGCACGCCGCCGTCGCGCTTGCGCGCGATGAGCTCGGGCGTGGTCGGGAAGGCGTTCGCGGCGGCCTTCGCGCCCGCGCGGCGCGTCGTCGCGGTGCCCTCGCGCTTCGCCGCGGGCTCCTTCCGCGGCGCGCGCTTCGCGGTCGGCGTGTGCGTGGTCTTCGGTCGCGACATCAGCGCTTCCCCTTGCCTTTCGTGCTCTTCGGGCCGCCTGCGGCCTTCCCGCCCGTGCCCTTGCCGCCCGTGCCCTTGCCGCCGGTGCCCTTGCCGCCCGCGGCGCCCTTCCGGGCGGGCTTGCCGTCGCGGCCGGGCGCACTGCCCGCGGCCGCGCGCGTGCTCGTGCTGGTGCCGGCGCGCTTCAGGCTCTTGCCGAGCAGCGGGCGCTCGCGCCGCGAGGTCGGCCGGATCATGGGGCGATCCGCCCGAGGCGCCGCGTCGTCGGCGCCTTCGTCGGCTCCGTCGTCCGTGTCGCCATCGCGCGCGTCCCCGTCCTCGACGCCCGCGGGCTCGGAGAGGATCTCGCGCCGCTGCACGTTCACGCTCGTCAGGCGCACGCGGAGGCGATCGCCCATCGCGTACCGCTTGCCGCTCACGACGCCGACGAGCGCGATGCCGAGCTCGTCGACCTCGTACGCGTCGCCGCGCCCGCGTCCGCCGACGGGCCCGGAGAGCGCCTCGAGCGGCACGAGCGACTCGACGAACGGCGCGTCGAAGGCGACGTAGAAGCCCTGGTTGCCGACGCTCGTGATCGTCGCGTCGAAGACCTCGCCGAGGCGATCGCGCACGAGGATGGCGCGGTACACGTTGACCGCCTCGCGCTCCGCTTCCATCGCGCGGCGCTCGAGGCGGCTCGAGTCGGAGGCCCAGGTCGCGAGCTTCGGCTGCCACGTCTTCGGATCCACGCGCCGCCCGCGGATGACCTCGCGGATCACGCGGTGCACGGCGAGGTCCGGATAGCGACGGATCGGCGAGGTGAAGTGGAGGTAGTCCGGCGCGGCGAGCCCGAAGTGCCCGATGTTCGTGGTGTCGTAGACGGCCTGCTGCATCGCGCGCAGCAGCAGGTACGAGAGCGCCTGCGCCTGCGGGGTGCCCTCGATCGCGGCGAGAAAGCGCTGGAGCTTGCGCGGGTGCTCGCCGGCGTCCGGGTCGAGCACGTGGCCGAGCGACGCGGCGACCGCGCTGAAGATGCCGATCTTCTTCGCGTCGGGCGCCCCGTGGATGCGGTAGATCGTGGCGATCCCGCGCTTGGCCATGTCGGCGGCGACGACCTCGTTCGCGAGGAGCATCATGTCCTCGATGAGCGCGTAGGCCGCGCGCACGCCCGGGTCGGTGCGCGAGCGGTACACGTCCACCGGCTCGCCCGTCGCCGGGTCGAGCGTCACGCGCGCCTCGGGGAGATCGAAGTCGAGCGAGCCGCGCCGGCGGCGCCGCGCGCGCAGCACCTTCGACGCGTCGAAGAGCACGCGCAGCGCGTCGCGGCGATCCTCGGCGGCCTGCAGCTTCTCGACCTGATCGGTGAGGCCGAGCGCGCGCGCGACCGCGCCGTAATGCAGCTTCGCGCCCGAGCGCATCACGCCCTCGACGTAGCGGAAGTCGCGGACGACGCCTTCCTTCGTGATCTCGACCTCGACGGCGAGCGTGAGCCGATCGACGTTCGGCAGCAGCGACGCGAGCGTCGAGCTGAGTTGGTGCGGCAGCATCGGGATCGCGCGATCGGGCAGGTAGATCGAGCAGCCGCGCGCCGCGGCCTCGCGGTCGATCGCGGTGCCCTCGCGGACGTAGTGGGAGACGTCGGCGATCGCGACGAGGATGCGGAAGCCGCCATCCGGGAGCCGCTCCGCGCACACCGCGTCGTCGTGGTCGCGCGCGTCCTCGGGGTCGATGGTGACGAGGTCGAAGCCGCGGAGATCCTCGCGGCCGATCTTGTCGGCCTCGGGCACCTCGGCGGGCAGGGCGTCGGCCTCGCGTGTGACGTCCTCGGGGAAGGCCTCGACGATGCCGTCGCGCGCCTTGATCGCCGCGATCTCCACGCTCGCGACGCCGGGGCGACCGAGCCCCTGCACCACGCGCACCGTCGTGGGCTCGTGACCCTCGGCGAAGCGCAGGATGTCGGCGACGACCACGAGGCCCTCGTCGGCGTTCGGCGGGAGCGCGCCCTCGACGACGAAGGGCCCACGCAGCCGGGCGTCCGTGGGCTCGATGACCAGCGCGCGACCGCGCCGCTCGAGCACGCCGACCACGCGCTGCAGGCCGTGCGCCTCGATCCCGACGATCTCGCCCTCGCGCCCCTTCGCGCTCGGACGCGTGCGCACGCGGACGCGGTCGCCGTGCAGCGCGCCGCCGAGCGAGGTGTGCGGGACGAAGACGTCGCCGGCCCCGCCCGGGACGGACACGAAGCCGAAGCCGCGCGACGTCATCGAGAGCACGCCGACCGTCTCCTCGGCGTCGAAGGCCGCGCCGCCGGGGCGCAGCGTGGTGCGCGTCGGACGCGCGGCGGGGCGGGGCGCAGTCGGCGCGGGCGCGGTCCGCGCGGCGCGGGCGGCCTTCTTGTCGGCGAGCCGGAAGCGGCGCCCGGGGAGCTCCTTCACGAGTCCATCCTCGGCGAGCAGGGCGAGGACGGCTTCGATCTCCGCGCGGCGATCCTTCGCGTCGAGGTTCTGCGCGAGCTCGCCGACGTGCACGGCGCGGATGCCGCGCTCGTGCAGCGCGGCGAGCACGAGTTCTCTCGAGATCTCTCTATCCATGGGAATCCTTCGGTTTGCCGGGCCCATGCGGCGTGTGCCGTGGGTCGTGCCGGCGGGGGGCGCGCGGCGGGGCGGCGCGCCGGGTGGGGGTCATCGAAGAGCGTGGAGCGCGTAGTCGTCCGCGCCGACGTAGAGGACGCCGCCCGGGCCGAGTGCGGCCGTGGAGTCGACGTCCTGGCCGATCGTGTGGCGCCAGAGCAGCTGGCCCGTGGGGGAGACGGCGTAGACGCCGTCGTCCTGCGAGCCGACGTAGATGCGGCCGGCCGCGTCGATGCGCGCCGAGGAGCGGACACGCCCGTGCGTCTCGACGTGCCAGAGCTCCCGCCCTGCGGCGTCGATCGCGTAGAGCCGCTGGTCGTAGCTGCCCACGACGACCACACCATCACGGCGGATGGCAGGCGTCGCGAGCACCGTCGCGCCCGTCGCGAAGCGCCAGCGCTCGGTGCCGTCCGCGTTCACGGCGACGACGGCGCCGCGTGCGTTGCCGACGACGATGACGCCATCGTCGGTGACGGATGCGCCGCCCTCGACCGCGCCGCCGGTCGGGTGTTCCCACGCGATCGCGCCGTCGCGACGCACCGCGACGAGGCGGCCGTCGGGCGTGCCGACGAGCACGAGCCCGGCGGGGTGCACGGCGGGCGCGCCGGTGATCGGGCCCGGGAGCGGCAGGTGCCAGCGCACGTTCCCGCGCGGGTCGAGCGCGTGCAGGCCGTCGGCGGCCGCGGCGTAGATCGTGCCGTCCGCGTCGAGCGCGAGCCCCGCCTCGACGCGCGCGCCGAGCGGCCTGCGCCAAACGGGCTGGCCGCCGGGGCCGAGCGCGAGGACGACGCCGTCGTCGCAGCCGACGACGACCGTGCCGTCGGGGGTGATCGCGGCGCTGCCGTGGAAGCGATCCGCGGCGACGTAGCGCCAGCGCAGGGTGCCGTCGGGCGCGATCGCGGAGAAGGAGCGGTCGAGCGAGCCGACGTACACGGTGCCGTCCGGCCCGACCACCGGTGAGGCGGAGATGCGGCCGCTCGTTCGGTAGGCCCAGCGCTCGGTCGGCGCTGCCGCGGGCCCTTCGAGGTGCGTGCGTCCGTTGCGGAGCGGGCCGCCCATGTGCTGCGCCTGCTCGGGTCGGGGCGCCTCGGCCGCGCCCGCGTCGGTCGTGTCCCGGGCGGCGTTCGCGGCGCCGCCGTCGATGTCGGGCGGCGTGTCCGCGGCGGGGATGGTGGCGGCCTCGCGCGCGAGGCTCGCGCGGACTTCGTCCACGAAGCGGCAGCGCCCCTCGTGGCAGATGCGGTCGAGGCGGCACTCGGTGTCGGACATGCACGGCGCCGTCGCATGGGGCGGTGCGCCGCCGCACGCGGCGAGCCAGTTCAGCGCAGCGAGCGCGAGTGCAGGTGCGCCGCCCGGGGCGCGCGGGATCCTCATCAGCGGCGGGACCGTAGCAGGCCGCGCACGCCTCCGCCCGCTGGGCTCACGGGGCTGCGCTCATGGGGCCGCTCGCTCGAGGAGGTGCACGGTCCCGTCGATCGCGACGGCGAGGTGCCGCGCGTCGGAGGAGACCGCCACGTCGCCGGCGCGTGCCCCGCTCGTCGCCCAGCCTTCGGGCCGCAACAGCACGACGCGGCCGCGCGGCGCGCGCTCGTGCACGACGACGCCGAACGGCGTGGCCCACGCGTGCGCGGTGCCGTCCGGGTTCATCGCGCCGGACGCCAGCGGCGCGGGGGAGGGGACACCATCCTGCAAGAGGGTGGCGTCTCCGGTCGCGGTCCCGCCCGCGCCGAGCGACACCACGCGCAACGCCGCACCGCGCGCGACCACTGCGCCTTGCGGCGCCCAGCCGAGCAGGCGCCACCCGCCTTCGTCCCGCCGTGACGCCTCGGGCAGGGCGTCCTTCCCCGCCTCGCAGCGCGCGCCCTGCGGCGGCGCCGCGGGGGCGATGAGCGGCTCGGCCGCGTAGCCGCCCACCACGACGCCCTCGACGACGCTCGACGCGGGGACGACGCCGAGCACGTGTCCGCGGCAGGTCCGGTGCACGTCGACGATCGCGAGCGTCCCGCCCGGCTCGCGGACGAGGACGTCACCCCACTCGGGGGGCGCCGCGCCCGTCGCGCCGTCGACGAGGCTCCAGGTGCGCGCCGTCGCGCCGCCGCGCAGCACGAGCGCCTCGCCGCCCGGCGTGAACGCGAGGCTCGACAGCCGCGCGGCCGGCCCCCCGCGCGACGTGCGCGGGGCCGACGCGCCACGTGACGCCGGGCTCCGCGGGCATCGCCTCGAGCGCGCGCTTCGCCGCCGCGCGCTCGGCCCGCGCGACCGTCGCGCCGGGCCGCTCGAGCGACGCCCAGGCCTCGAGCGCGGCGAGCACCTCGCCCTTCCGCGCGAGCGCCTGCGCCGCGAGCGCGGCCGCGGTGCCGGCGGCCTGCGACGCGCGGCAAGGCACCCCCTCGCTCGACCCGAACACGACGCGCGCCAGCCCCGCCTCGCGGCACAGCACGCCGTGCAGCGCCAGCACCTCCCGCGCGAGCGCGAGCGCGCCGTCGGCGTCGCGTCGCAGCGCCCGCTTCGCCCGCGCCGCCCGCTCCGCGAGCTGCGTCTCCGGCTCCTGCGTGTCCCGCGCGAGGCCGCTCGGGCGCTCGAGCCACGGGAGCGTCAGCCGCGCCGGGGCCGCCGCGCCGGGCGGCGTCACCGCGACCTCGAGCACGACGTCGTCGCTGCCGTCCGCGTCGCGGTCCTCGATGCGCACCGTGAGCGCGACCACGCCGGGCTCGCGGCCGGCCTCGGGCAGCACGCGGAAGCGCTCGCGCAGCCGCGGCGTCGGCCCGAGCCCGACGAGAAACAGGCGCGGCGCAGCGTCCGTGGCGGGCGCTGCCGCGGGTGGAGTCGGCGCGCTGGGGAGCTGCGGCGGCGCCGCGAGCGCGACGGCGGGCGCGCAGCGCGGCGTGACGGTCACGAGCGCGTACGATGGCGCCAGCACGCGGAGCGCAGCCGACTCGAGCGCGCAGCCGTCGCCGAGGACGAGCGGGCCGAGCGACCGCGCGGCCCCGAAGGTGCGTGTCTCGCGCGGCACCACCTCGAGCGTCGCCCGGCCAGCGTCGTCGGTGGCGACCACGAGCGCGTCGCGGTCGCCGTCCGCGTCGAGGTCGAGCGCAGCGGCCGCCGCGAGCAGGCGCCCGGCCACCGCGAGCGGCAGTCCGTCGAGCGGGAAGGCGCGCGTGCCGGGCGGGAGCGCGAGGCCGTCGAACGGCGCGAACGGCGCGGCCGCCGGGGGCGGGGAGGGCGGGCTCGGGAGCGCGGCGCGGCCCGCGTCGGCGCGGAACGGCACCGCGTGCGAGCCGCCGCACTCGCCGCACGAAGGCAGCGCCGCGAGGAGCGCGCCCGAAAGCGCAAAGAAAACGCGGTGAAAGGGCCGGCCCGGGGTCCGCACGTCGTCCGTATAGCAGGCCCCGTCCACCCCGCAGAGCCCACGCGCCCCGCGCACCCCGGTGCTGCGACGCCCGGGCTACGCTGCGCCCCCGACCGGAGCCCCGACCCACGATGCCCTCTTCCCCGCGCGACCGGTCGCCCGCGCCTGCGCCCACCCCGCCCCCCGCGCGCCCCGCTCGGCGGCCCGCCTGCGTCGCGCTCGCCTGCGCGGTGTTCGCCTGCGCCTGTGCCTGCGTCGCGCTCGCCCTCCCGCCGCGCCCGGCCGCCGCGCAGGAGCCTGCCGGGCTCCCGGTCGCCGTGGCACCCGACGACGACACCTCCGACGACGCGATGTCCGCGGACGCGGTGCGCGGCGACGAAACCTCCGACGAGGAGGCGTCCGGCGTCGTGGGCACGGCCTCCGCGGAGGAGACCGCCGAAGAGGCCGCGCTCGCCGAGGACGACGACGCGCCCGCGCGTCCCGCCGTGCCCGCCCGCCCGTCCGCGGCCGGTCCCGCGCTCGTCGTCTACGGCCTCGTGCACGGCGAGTGGGAGCTCCGCTTCGACGCCCTCTCCGTCGTGCCGCTGCCGCCGCTCCCGGGCCAGCCGGAGACGACCTCGCTCGGCCAGCGCGCCTTCACGACGCACTGGTTCCGCCTCCGCGGAGAGCTCGGTCTGCGACCCCATCTGCGCCTCGTCCTGCACGCCGATCTCCTCCGCGGCGTGCTCTTCGGCGACACCGCGCAGGGCATCGCGCCGAGCGCGTGGCGGCGCGATCGGCGCATCGGCTTCGACGGCGACGACGGCTGCGCCCGCGAGGCGCGCTGCGAGCGGCAGTCCGCGGGCTTCGCGCTGCGGCAGCTCTACCTGGAGTGGACGACGCGCGCGGGCGTGCTGCGCGTGGGTCAGCAGGGCTTCCACTGGGGGCTCGGCGTCGTCGCGAACGACGGCGATCGACGCCCGTATTTCGGCGACGCGCAGTCCGGTGATCTCGTCGAGCGCGCCTCGTTCGTCGCGCGCCCCTTCGGCCCGCGGCACCCGCTCGCGGTCGGCGTCGCCGCGGACCTCGTCTACGACGAGGGGCCGTTCGACCTTCGCCGCGGCGACACGCTCGCGCAGGGCGTGCTCAGCGTGCTCTGGCAGCAGGGCGAGGGCCCGCCCGTCACGGCCGCAGCGGGCGGCACACACGCGACGGTCTTCGGCCGCGAGCGCGCGCTCGGCGCGTTTCGTCGCGGTGCGCAGCGGCCGCGATCGCAGCGGCGCCCGGCTCGACCTCGCGACGCTCGACCTCTACGCGCGCTGGGACGTGCGCGAGCCGGGCGGCGGCCGCGTGTTCGCCGCGTTCGAGGGCGCGTACACGCTCGGCACGACGGAGCTCTCGCTCGCCCCCGACCGCGCGTCCGAGCGCGTCGCGCAGCTCGTCTGGGCCGCGCAGGTCGGCCGCAGCGCCGATCACCTCGACGCCTTCGTAGAGGCCGGTTACGCGGGCGGCGACGCGCGCGCGACCGATGGCGTGCAGCGCCGCGGCGCGCTCGACGGCGATCACCGCGTCGGGCTGGTGCTCTTCCCCGAGGTGCTCAACTGGCTGAGCGCGCGCTCCGTCGCTGCGGCGCTGCCCTTCGCGGGGGACGACGCGCGCGCCCTCGCGCAGCTGCCGACGAGCGGCGGCGTCGCGGGCGCGATGTACCTCGCCCCGACGCTCCTGTGGCGGCCGAAGGCGTGGCTCGAGCTGCGCCTCGGCGCCGTCGTCGCGCGGACGAGCGCGGCGAACGTCGACCCCATCGCCGAGCGGCGCGGGCTCGGGCGCCGCAACGTGCGCGGCGGCGACGCGGAGCCGCGCGACCTCGGGCTCGAGCTCGACGCGGCGCTGCTCGTCGCGACCGAGCTGCGCGACCGCGTGACGCTCACGGGCGGCGTCGAGGGCGGCGTGCTGTTCCCGGGGCGCGCCTTCGACGACGCCCGCGGTGCGCCGATGGCCGACGTCGGGCTCGTCCGCGCGCGGGTCGGCCTCCGCTGGTAGACGCTCACCGCCGACCTTGTGAGCAAGGTCCGTGTCGGCGCGTCCGTGCGCGCTGCTACCCTCGGCCCCCGCGACGGCGCCTCCCGCGTCGACGCCCGGAGAGCCCCGATGAACCGAACGATGTCCGCCCGCCTCGTGGCCGCGCTCGCCTGCCTCCTCGTCGTCCCCGCGTGTGGCGACGACGACGCGCCCCCACCGCCCGTGCCCGACGCGGGCGCCGACGCGGGCGCCGATGGGGGCGTGACGATCACGCCGCTCCCGCCCGCGCAGCGCTGCCCCGGCGATCCGGGCTGCACCGGCGTCGGCGACGACGTCCTCTACGTCGGCACGGCGCGCGAGGACATCACGCCGACGATCGACGCGACCACCGAGATCCTCACCAACGACCGCAACGGCAACGGCGAATACAACGTCGGCGACGAGTTCCGCGACACGAACGGCAACGGCCGCTTCGACGGCGTGTGGATGGCCGGCTTCGGCAACGGCCGCGGCGCGACGGGCGTGCACGACCCGCAGTACACGAGCGCCATCGTCCTCCGCCAGAACGACACGACCCTCGCGCTCGTGTCGATCGACTGCATCGGTTACTTCAAGGGCGAGATGGACCTCACCCGCGCGCTCGTCGCGGACGCGGGCGTCGACTACGTCGTCTTCAGCGCGACGCACTCCCACGAATCGCGCGACACCGCGGGCCTCTGGGGCATCGAGACGGGCACGACCGGCCTCGACCCCGCGTTCATGGCGACGCTCCGTGAGCGCTCCGCGGCCGCGATCCGCGCGGCGGTCGCCGCCCTCGCCCCCGCGAACGTGCAATACGCGAACTTCCGCACCCGCGACCTCGAAGGCGGCATGCGCGCCTACCACGGCGATCTCCGCGACCCGATCATCATCGACGACGAGGTCCGCGTCCTGCGCTTTCTCCGCGCCGGCTCGACGACGGACACCATCGCGACCCTCGTGAACTGGGCCTCTCACCCCGAGTACGCGGGCGACGCGAACACGCTCCTCTCGAGCGACTTCGCGCACGCGCTCCGCGAAGGCGTCTCCAACGGCGTCGACTTCGCGGACGACTCCCGCGACCTCCCCGGCGTCGGCGGGATCACGACCTTCTTCCAGGGCCCGCTCGGCTCGCAGATCGGCCCGAACGGCCTCGACGCGCGGCGCTGGGGCACGCCCGCCGACGCGGATGCGGGCGTCCCCGCGGATCCCACGGCGCGCACCCCGATCGACGACGAGACGATCGAGATTGGACAGACCGTCGGCGCGCAGATCGCGTGGGGCGTGCTCGACGCCCTCGCGCCCGGCGGCGCCAGCGTCATCGACGAGACGGCCGACATCGCCTTCGCCAACCGCTATTTCTACCTGACCGTCGAGAACGCCGCGTTCGTCATCGCCTTCAACCAGGGCATCTTCGATCGCCAGCTCTTCAACTGGAACCCCGACCGCGTCGTCTCGCGCAGCAACCGCCCGCAGGTGCTCACCGAGGTCGCCGTGCTCGACATCGGGCGCGCGCGGCTGCTGACCTTCCCCGGCGAGCTCGACCCCTGTCTCTTCGTGGGCGGCTACGACGGCGCGTTCACGCCCGACGGTGTTGACATCATCGATCCGACCAATTCTAATCCGCCCGCTCTGACGGCCGCGCCGGAGGCGCCCTACCT
The DNA here is from genome assembly GCA_964202905.1 of Polyangiales bacterium. Taxonomy (GTDB): domain Bacteria; phylum Myxococcota_A; class Polyangia; order Polyangiales; family JADJQN01; genus CAIUAC01. The sequence goes on along the minus strand of CAXNJO010000003.1, from coordinate 335,131 downwards.
GCGGGAGCTCGCCCGCGGGAGCCGCCCGGGGGTCGAGTACGTGTTCGCGCTCGGTCTCGCCAACGACTTCCTCGGCTATCTGATTCCCGCATTCGACTACAAGCTCGATCCCGCATCGCCCTATTTCGCCGAGGCCGAGGGCGACCACTACGAAGAGACCAACTCGATCGGTCCAAGCGGCTGGCCCGCCATCGAAGAGAACATCAAGTCGCTGCTCGCCCCCTGATGGCCGCAGCGCGGAGAAGAGGACGGACATGAAGACCTGGATGAAACTGATGATCGTGGGCGCGCTCTCCGGGGCGGCGCTGGTCGGCTGCGGTGACGACGACGACGCCCCGCCGCCCCCGTCCCCCGACGGCGGCATGATGGGCACCGGCGTCCGCGCCACCATCTTCTACCTCGACCCCGACACCGGCGCGCGCACCGAGCTCGCGGCCCCGGACATCAACGCGGCCGTGGCCTCCGCCCCCGGCTCGGGCACCGCAGCGAACAGCGCGTGCGCCGGTGCGGCGACCAACGTCCGTCCCGTCGAGACGACCCCGGAAGTCGCCGTCACCATGACGGTCAAGGACTTCGAGTCCGACGCCGCCGTCGACAACGTCGTCGTGCAGTTCTACCGCGACAACCAGCTCCCCCCTCCGATGGGCGGCACCTTCTCCTGCTCGGACGCGGCCTTCCCCTGCCAGATGGGCACGTCCGACGCCACGGGCGTCGTGCCGGCGGTGATGGACGCCGGGGGCTCCTGGTACGCCTACTTCATCAAGGGCCGCACCGGCCCGACGCCGGCCTCGACGCCGGTCGACACCGCCCAGTACAACGAGGCCGCCGGCGCCTCGGTCACGGGCAACAGCGTCGCGCAGTCGACGCTCAACATCATCCCCACCGTCCTCGGCCTCACGCGCCAGTCGGGCACGGCGATCGTCGCCGGCACCGTCTACGACTGCGCGGACGAGCCCGTTCGCGGCCTCGTCGTCCGCATGTTCAAGGAAGACGGCGACAACGCCACCGCGACGGGTGACACGTTCATCCCCGACTCGGGCACGCGCACGGGCCCCGGCTTCCGCTACTTCGACGGCGACGGCTTCCCCGCGGGCGACCAGCCCTACTCGAACGTCGACGGCCTCTTCGCCGCCGCGAACCTCCCGGTCGATGCGCCCGTGCGCGTCGAGGCCTGGTACAACGCCGGCACCGCGAGCGCGCCGGACCCGCAGCTCTGGGGCTGCGAGCGCATCCGCGTCTTCCCGAACGGCGTGACCATCGTGAACATCCGGCCCACGCGCGCGGACATCACGGGTTGCACCGAGTGACGCGCCCGTTCGCGGGCTGACGGTGTGAAGAGGAGGCACGGACGACGTGCCTCCTCTTTGCGCATCCGGGGGAATCGATCGCATCCGTGGTGGACAGGTGGAGGGTTCAATGAGGCGCTTCGTGCGAGCAGGTAGTTGGGGAATGTGGGCGTGTGTCCTCGGGATCGCGGGCCTCGCGTCGAGCGCAGAAGCGCAGGACGCCGGGGTGGCAGCGACGGGAGCCGCAGCGACGTCCGTCGAGGCGGTCGCGCCGAGCGCAACATGGGCAGACCAGGTGGTCGAGGCCGCGCCGGCCGAGGCCGAGCCGGCCGAGGCCGAGCCGGTCGAGGCCACACCGGTGACCACCGTCGCGCCGGTGTCCACCACGGCGCCGATGCCTGCGCCCGCGGCGGCCATGGCGACGGCCGCAGCGCCCGCGAGCGCGGGCATCCCGCTGCGCTTCGAGCTGCACGGCTACTACCGTGCGCGCCTCGTGTGGACGCACGACGTCCCCGTCGCCGATGGCGAGACCACGCCTGCGCCGGGTGAGATGGCCGCGTACGCCTTCATGCGCCTGCGCCTCGACCCGGCGATCACCTACGGCACCGATCCGCTCAACCCGATCGCGGCCGCGCGCTTCCAGATCGACGCGCTCGACAACGTGATGTTCGGCGACAACGCCCGCATCCAGTCGACGCCGCTCTTCGGCGAGACGCCGAGCATGACGGACATCGACGGCTTCGACGTCCAGCCCTTCCGCCTGCGCCGCGCGTGGCTCGAGTTCCTCCTCCCGATCGGCCAGCTCCGCATCGGCCGCCAGGGCTCGCAGGGCGGCATGGGCATCCTCTTCAACGACGGCAACGGCTTCAAGAACGACTGGGGCGACGCGCAGTACGGCACGACGTTCGATCGCGTCCTCTTCGCGACCCGTCCCCTCACGATCTTCAACGCCCTCACGAAGGGTGATTCGCGGCCGACGCCGCTCATCCTCGCGATCGGCCACGACTGGCTCGTCGAGGACCCGATCGGCTTCGAGACCGGCGCGCCCTACGTGCCCGTCGACCCGACGGGCGGCACGACGGCATCCCCCGCGCCCGGGACCCTCGCGCGCAGCACGCTCCCCTTCCAGAACGTGCTCAACGGCCAGGACGACGTCGGCCAGTCGATCGTCGTGCTCGCGTGGAACGACCCGAAGATCAACCCGCTCCGCACGACGGACGAGCTCCAGATCGGCGCGATCGGCGTCTACCGCTATCAGAACCAAACCGACTCGAACATCTTCATCCCCGACCTCTTCTGGAAGGCGCGCCTCTCGCCCTTCGGCAACCGCGCCCCGCAGCTCGTCTTCAACGGCGAGGTCGAGACCATCCAGGGCACCTCGAGCGGCCTCGCGATCGGCCAGGACTTCGTCGAGGAGGGCGGCGTCAGCACCGGCCGCACCGCGCTCCCCGTCGACGCCAACGTGTGGGGCGCCGTCGTGCAGGGCGGCCTCGCGATGGACAAGAAGTGGCAGGCGATGCTCGAGTGGGGCTACTCCACCGGCGACGCCAACCTCTTCTTCCGCAGCGATCGCCGCTTCGACCAGCGCCCGCTGCACCCCGACTACCACGTCGGCCTCCTGCTCTATCAGGTGGCGCTCGCGGTCCAGACGGCCGACACGCTCCCCTCGCGCGCGCTCTGGTCGCGCGGCGGCGTGTGGAACTCGATGTACTGGTTCCCGCAGTTCCGCTACCAGCTGATCAACGGCGTCGAGGCCGTCGGTGCGTTCCTGCTCGCCTGGGCGGACACGCTCAACGAGGCCTTCCCGGCCGCGGCCGGCAAGCGCGAGACCGCCCGCCCCGGCGACGCGAACGCCACCCAGTGCTCGGCCTTCGACCCGGACTGCTTCCTCGGCTGGGAGCTCGACCTCGCCCTCAAGGTCACCTGGGGCGAGAACGACATCCTCCGCTGGAGCACCGAGTTCGGCCTCATGAACGCCGGCGGCGCGCTCGCCCCCGAGCTCCAGAACGACATGCTCTGGACGCTGCAGACGCGGATTGCAATGGTGTTTTGAGCCCTCCCCTGCCCCTCCCTGGAGGGAGGGGTTCTTCCGGAGTATCCGCGCATGGAAGCGCGGCCTAGGATGGTGAGAAGGGCGCCCGTGCGGCGCCTTTTTCTTTTTTGGGGCTTTGGGGAATGGAGGCGATGCGCGGGATTCGGGGCGAGTGGGAGAGGGGAGTCGAACAGGGGAGAGGGAATACGCGAGGCGGCCGGCTTCGCGGCCGCAGTGGCGAGAGTGGGAGTGGCAAAATGATACGTACTCGGTGAAGATGTCGATACAAACGACGTCTTCAACGAATAGCGCAGGGAAGGGTACGCGGTCGTATCGGAGCCCTAGGCCATGTCGTGATCGATACGCCGAATGCGACGAGGCTCAACGATGTTGATCTTTGTTCGTGTATCAATACGCTTCCATTAGAATCTGCAGTCATGCGCGATCACCCTGAAGACGCTCGGCGGCGTGTCGATTACGACAGCAATCCTCAGTCACCGCGGGAGCGGTTTCGACTACTTGTGTCCGAAGCCGATACCCATATCGCGCACGCAGCGCGCTTGCTCATTGAGGCTCGCCATATCGCGGAGCAAGCCGAAGCACCGGAAGCGGACGTGCTCGCCGATGCACAGAAGGCTCTGCACTATGCCGCCAGAGCCGTGTCAAGCATCACGGTCCGGTTCCATGATCGCGAAGCGTCCAGCTGTTTCGCCCTTGATTCACGTATCGCAACACCTTCTGGTCCGCGTCTGCTGTCGTCGATACGTGAAGGAGACTCCGTGTTGAGCTGGAGCGACGCCGAGAAGTCCATCGTCTCTACGAATGTAGCGAAAGTCTCGGGGCACGAAATGGTCGACGTGTTTCGTGTCGAGATCGACGGGGGCCATGCATTGTCGGGAACGCGGCTCCATCCTGTGCGCGCGCATGACGGCTGGACGCGCATCCGCGATGTTCGTCCTGGTATGAGGCTGCTCATCCGGAGTGAGGATGGGCAGATCGCTTGGAAAGCGGTAACAGGTCTATTTCGACAAACACACCCAATTGGGGTCGGCAGTATCATCACGAGAGGAAACAACACTTACTTTGTCGATGGTGTTCTTGCGCATAGCTTCGTTTGGTTCCGAGGCTTGCGCTCATGGATGTCGAACTTTGAGCGACTCTCGCATGGTCAACGGGTGGCGCTGGCGTGAACGCACTCGGAGTGTGTGCTTGAAGCACCAAGACGACGCGCCGCGATTACGCGTTGTTCGCTGAGGCAAACCAGGACGCTGCGCGAACGTGCAGCTCGATGAAGCGTCAGACAGGCTCGTTGCCATGACGCGCCTGCCGGGATGGGTGGTCGACGACGTGACGTCCGTGAAGCAGGAGGTCGCGGAGTGGCGCGGGCTATCGCAGGCCGCGCTCTGGGACCTCGCCAAACGCTGCTCGCGCGATGCGATGTGGGCGATCCACGCAAGCGGGCGGGCGGAGCAGATCCTGTCGTACGAGGACCCGCTGCCGGAGTCGACGGTGCGCGCGTTGGCGCGGCTCCGGCGCGAGGCGGGGTGGCCGCGTGGCCGCTGAGGTCAGCAAGCTCGTCGCGCGCGTCCGTGGCGGTGTCGAAGAAGTCGCCCCCCTGTGTTCCTGTCGGTCAGGCGATGCGACCGTGACGATGTCGCAGGTGAAGTGTGACCGTGGAGAGCCGGCCGTGCGGCCCATCGAGCCGCATCGGCTCGCCGAACTCCGATCGGTCGCCGATCACGCGGGGAGCGCGGCTTGAGTTGCCCATCGGTAGGTCGATCTCGCGCGGGTCGTCACTCGGGCCGGTGACCAACATGCGAGGATCGCTCCGCCCGACGTCCTCTCCGCCTCCGCGCAGCGCACTCCCGCCTTGACCCCCGCGGCGCCTCGCAGAGCATCACCGCGGGCGCGGCTCGCTGCGCGCTCGGCGCTTGCCCGTAGAAAGCCCGCGCGCGTCGAGCGCGTCGTCGCTTCCGCGCGTCCGACGTCTACGCGCTGTTCAACGCCGCGAGCGCTCGCAGGGCGGCTCACCTTTCATCCGGCGAGGCCGACAGCGTCGCCGATCTGCTCCGCGGTGACTACACGCAATCGGAGTACGGGAAGGTCATCCTCCCGTTCACGCGTGCTTCGCCGGCTCGACTGCGTGCTCGCGCCGACCGAAGGCCGGCCGTGCTCGCCGAGAAGGCGCTGCGCGAGAAGGCCGAGGCTCAACCCCGAGCCTTCCTGCTGAAGCAAGTCGGGCCAGCTCTTCTACAACACGTCGCCGCTCGACCTGAAGAAGCTCATGGGCGACCAGGACCACATCGGCGAGAACCTGCGCGCCTACGTGCAGGCCTTCTCGCCCGCCGTGCGCGACATCTTCGAGAGCTTCGATTTCCACGCGCAGATCGACCGGCTCGCCGAAGGCGCAGTCTGCTCTATCTCGTCACCGAGAAGTTCGCCACCATCGACCTGCACCCGCGACGTGTCAGCAACGCCCAGATGGGGCTCGTCTTCGAGGAGCTGATCCGCAAGTTCGCCGAGCTCTCCAACGAGACGGCTGGCGAGCACTTCACCCCGCGCGAGGTCATCCGCCTCATGGTCAACCTCCTCTTCATCGAGGACGACGACGCGCTCACCAAGCCCGGCGTCGTGCGCACGCTCTACGACCCCACCGCCGGAACGGGCGGCATGCTCAGCGTCGCCGACGAGCACCTGCACCGCGCATCAACCCCAAGGCGCGGCTCGTGATGTACGGGCAGGAGCTGAACCCGGAGTCCTACGCCATCTGCAAGGCGGACATGCTCATCAAGGGGCAGGACATCGGCAACATCATCTTCGGCAACACGCTCTCTGCCGATGGACTCATCGGCAAGCACTTCGACTACATGCTCTCCAATCCGCCGTTCGGCGTGGAGTGGAAGAAGATCGAGAAGGAGGTCCGCAGCGAGGCCGAGCAGCAGGGCTTCAACGGCCGCTTCGGCCCTGGGCTGCCGCGCGTCAGCGATGGCTCGCTGCTGTTCCTGCTGCACCTCATCTCGAAGATGCGCCCCGCCGAAGATGGCGGCAGCCGCTTCGGCATCGTGCTCAACGGCTCGCCGCTCTTCACGGGCGGCGCTGGCTCGGGCGAGAGCGAGATCCGTCGACTACGTGCTCGAGAACGACCTCGTCGAGGCCATCATCGGGCTGCCCACCGACATGTTCTACAACACCGGCATCAGCACCTACGTCTGGATCGTGAGCAACCGCAAGCCGAGCCGCTCGCAAGGGCAAGGTGCAGCTCATCGACGCCAGCGGCTTCTGGCAGAAGATGCGCAAGAGCCTCGGCAGCAAGCGCAAGGAGCTGTAGCCCGGCGCACATCGACGACATCACCAAGCATCTTCGGCGCGTTCGAAGAAGGTCACGCGCGATGGCGTGCCCATCAGCCGCATCTTCAAGAACGAGCGACTTCGGCTACCGCACGATCACCGTCGAGCGCCCGGAGCGCGACTGCCAAGGGCAAGGTCGTGCTCGGCACGAAGGGCAAGGGAAAGGGCAAGCCCGTGCCCGACGCCGAACTTGCGCGACACCGAGAACGTGCCGCTCGGCGAGGACATCGACGACGTACTTCGAGCGCGAAGTGCTGCCCCACGCGGCCGACGCCTGGATCGATGACGAGAAGACAAAGGTCGGCTACGAGATCCCCTTCAACCGGCACTTCTACGTCTTCAAGCCGCCGCGCGCGCTTGAGCGAGATCGACGCCGAGCTGAAGGGCGTCACCGACCGCATCCTGACCATGATCGCGGGGCTGACGACATGAGCTTCCCGCGGTATGCGAAGTACAAGGACAGCGGAGTGGAGTGGCTTGGGGAGGTGCCAGAACATTGGGACGTGTGCGCTTCCTGTTAGAAAGCTGGCGCGACACGTCAAGGCTACGCATTCTGACTCGGAACTGTTCGATCCGGCGGACAGGTTATCCGTTCATAAGAATTGGCAGGTCTCAACAAGCAAGACAGCCGCGATCGTACTACGACATGGTGCGTTCGATCGAGTTGCCGTCACGGCGGCCGACGTACTCACAGCATGGACGGTGACTTCAACGTCGGTCGGTGGTACGGCCTGATGGAGGCGCTTGTTGACATCAACCGCAGTGCTGTGCTGCAGCGGGGCGGTCCGCACTTCACTGGATCGTCTGGATCATGTCTTCCGATTCCGCTGAAGGCAGATCAAGCGGATTGCAAGGCACGCCAGTCGACCGTCGAACACATCGTCGTGCCAGGCAAGTGTGAGACAATTTTCGTCGCCATTGCCTGCCAGTGGAGATCGAGCAAGCTCACGCCATCGCCGCCTTCCTCGACCGCGAGACCGCCAAGATCGACGCGCTCGTGGCGCGAGCAGCAGCGGTTGATGGAACTGCTGAAGGAGAAGCGCCAGGCCGTCATCTCCCACTGCCGTCACCAAGGGCCTGAACCCCGACGCCCCGATGAAGGACTCCGGCGTGGAGTGGCTTGGGGCAGGTGCCGGACGCATTGGGAGGTGACGCGAGCTGAAGCAGATCTCGTCGACGGAGCCTGGTCAGAGTCATGGCGCAAACGGCAGCCGCGGACTGACGGCGGCAATCTGCGCGGATTCGTTCGCATGACCGATACCGATGACAGTGGCTGGACTCGTCCGACGAGACCTTCAGTCGCTGCCTGTCCACGTTGCGGAGCCGATATCTTCTAAGCGAGGGCGATGTTCTTCTCGCGCGAATTGGGGCGCACCGTCGGGCGAGTGTTGCACTACTCAACCCGTGGGCTGAGTCGGCTCATGGCTGGCTACCTGACTTCGCCGGCTGTAGACGTCCGCAGTGCTATCGGTCTGAACTGGTCAGCTACTTGTGCCAATCGCACGCAGTGACCTTGACGCTGCGTCTTGACACGCATGATTCAAACTCAACGTCAGACGAGTGCACGATCGAAGACGCTGTCATGCCTGCCGCCTCCTGTCGTTGAGCAGCGTGAGTCTTATCGCAGTTGGATCGAGCAACGCGATCGCTCAACACCCTCACCGCCGAAGCCCAACGCGCCATCGACCTCCTGCAAGAGCGCCGCACCGCGCTGATCTCCGCCGCTGTCACCGGACAGATCGACGTCCGCCCCGTCGCCGAACGGGCCGCCGCATGAACGCCGACGCCGAAGACCATCCAGATCTTCCTGCCGGGCGGCGACCCGCGCGGCATCCGCATCGCGGAGATCACGACCCGCATCGTGCAGGTGATCGAGGCCTGCGGAGCTTGCTGCAGGACTTCCTCAAGATGGACGAGAGCGACCAGGTCGCGCTCTACTTCCTGTTCGGGGACGCGGAGGATGGCAGCGAGCCATCGCGTGTACGTCGGCCAGACCGGAGATCTCAGCGCCCGGCTCATCAGCCACAACCAGAAGAAGGACTTCTGGCAGCGGGCGCTGGTGCTGATCTCGCGCACCAACAGCCTCACGCAGACCCACGGCGCTCTTCCTGGAGTGGCACTGCCTCCAGGCTGCGAAGAAGGCAGGGCGCTACGCCGACGAGAACGGCAACAGCGGCACCAAGCCGCACACCCCGGCCCCGCTTCGAGGCGGATTGCCTCGAGATCTTCGAGACCGGCCGCACGCTGCTGGCGACGCTCGGTTACCCGGTGTTCGAGCCCGTCGGCATCGGCAGCTCGCCTCGAACGCCGAGGAGCGTCTTCACTGCAAAGCGTCCGGGCATCGACGGGCGCGGCCTCTATACGCCGGAGGGCTTCGTGGTCCTGAAGGGCTCGATCGGCCGGCGAAGCCAACGTGCCGTCCATCGTGGGCACTCGAAACGAGCACTTCCGGGACAAGCTCGTCGCTGCCGGCGTGATGCACGAGAAGGGGGACAAGGTCGTCTTCGCAAAGGACCACCTGTTCAACTCGCCGAGCATGGCGGCGATCGCGCTGCTCGGCCGCACCGTCCAACGGCTGGAAGAGTGGAAGAGCCAGGACGGCACGACGCTCGACCGACCAAGCGATCGGCCCGGAGGCTGAGCGTGAGCCTGCACAAGGAGGTCAGCTTCGAGGACGAGGTCTGCGAGCACCTCGCGGCGCATGGCTGGCTCTACGCCGAGGGCGACGCGGCGGGCTACGACCGCGCCCGGGCGCTGTTCCCGGCGGACGTGCTCGCGTGGGTGCAGGCGACGCAGCCGAAGGCGTGGGAGAGCGCTGCACGAAGAACCACGGCGGCGCAGGCCGCGGAGACCCTGCTCGACCGGCTGCGGGACCAGCTCGACCAGCGGGGCACGCTCGACGTGCTCCGCCACGGCATCGAGCTGCTCGGGCTGAAGCAGCCGCTCAAGCTGGCCGAGTTCAAGCCTGCGCTGGCGATCAACGCGGACATCCTCGCCCGCTACGCGGCGAACCGCCTCCGCGTCGTCCGGCAGGTGCGGTACTCGCTGCACAACGAGAACAGCATCGACCTCGTGCTCTTCCTCAACGGCTTGCCCGTGGCGACCGTCGAGCTGAAGACGGACTTCACGCAGTCCATCGGGGACGCCGTCGATCAATACCGCTTCGACCGGAACCCGCGGCCCAAGGGGCAGGCCCCTGAGTTGCTGCTCTCGTTCCCGATGGGCGCGTTGGTCCACTTCGCCGTGAGCAACAGCGAGGTGTGCATGGTGACCACGGCTGGACGGCCCGGCCACCCTGTTCCTGCCCTTCAATCAGGGCAACGACGGGGCCGCGGGCAACCCGGTGAACCCGGTGGGCGGGCACCGCACCGCGTACCTGTGGGAGCAGGTCTGGGAGCGCGAGAGCTGGCTCGAGATCCTCGGGCGCTACCTCATCGCGCAGCGCGACAAGAAGAAGCAGATCGCGCGGGTGATCTTCCCCCGCTATCACCAGCTCGACGTCACGCGCAAGCTCCAGGCCGCCGTGCTCGACGGAGGGCCCGGGCGGCAAGTACCTCGATTCAGCACTCGGCCGGCTCCGGCAAGACGAACTCCATCGCGTGGACGGCGCACTTCCTCGCGGAGCTGCACGACGCGCGCGACAAGAAGGTCTTCGACACCGTGCTGGTGGTCTCGGACCGCAACGTCATCGACTCGCAGCTGCAGGAGGCGCTCTTCGACTTCGAGCGCACCGCCGGCGTGGTCGCGACGATCACGGACAACGACGGCAGCAAGAGCGGCAGCTCGCGGAGGCGCTCTCCGGGGACAAGAAGATCGTCGTCTGCACCATCCAGACGCTTCCCACTTGCCCTCGAGGCGGTGCGCAAGCTGGCGGCCACGCGAGGGCAAGCGCTTCGCGGTGATCGCCGACGAGGCCCACAGCTCCCAGACCGGGGAGGCCGCGACGAAGCTCAAGGCCGTGCTCACCGCCGAGGAGTCGCAGAGCTCGAGCGACGGCGGCGAGGTCAGCACCGAGGACATCCTGGCGGCGCAGATGGCGGCGCGCGCCGACGACGCGGGCATCACCTTCGTGGCCTTCACGGCGACGCCGAAGAACAAGACGATGGAGCTCTTCGGCACGCGGCCGGACCCGACCCGCAAGCCGCGCCGACGACAACCTCCCGACGCCGTTTCACGTCTACTCGATGCGGCAGGCGATCGAGGAGAAGCTTCATCCTCGACGTGCTCAAGAACTACACGCCCTACAGCCTGGCGCTTCAAGCTCGCGCACGAGGGCAAGGAGCTCGACGAGCGCGAGGTCGAGCGCAGCGCGGCGCTCAAGAAGGTCATGGGCTGGGTGAAGCTGCACCCCTACAACATCGCGCAGAAGGTCGCAGATCGTCGTCGAGCACTTCCGCGACGTACGTCGCCCCGCTGCTCGATGGGCCGCGCCAAGGCGATGGTGGTCGTCGCGAGCCGCCTCGAGGCGGTGCGCTGGCAGCTCGCGATCGAGAAGTACATCCAAGAACTGCGGCTACAAGATCGGCACCGCTGGTGGCCTTCTCCGGCGAGATCCTCGACGAGGAATCCGGCCCCGATCCCGTTCACCGAGCAGCAGCCCGGCGCTGAACCCCGGCCTCAAGGGCGCGACATCCGCGAGGCCTTCAAGGGCGACGAGTACCAGGTGCTGCTCGTGGCCAACAAGTTCCAGACCGGCTTCGACCAACCCCTGCTCTGCGGCATGTACGTCGACAAGCGCCTCGCCGGGCATCCAGGCGGTGCAGACCCTCTCGCGACTGAACCGCGCGCACCCGGGCAAGGACACCACCTACGTCCTCGACTTCGTCAACGACGCCGAGGAGGTGCTCGCGGCCTTCAAGACCTATCACACCACCGCCGAGCTCTCCGGCGACGACCGACCCCGAACCTCGTCTTCAACCTGCGCGCCAAGCTCGATGCCGCCGGCGCACTACGACGACTTCGAGGTCGAGCGCGTCGTCGAGCGTCGAGCTCAACCCGAAGTCGAAGCAGGGCGAACTGGTCGCTGCGCCTCGAGCCGTGCGTCGACCGCATCATGCGGAAGTACAAGGCGGCCCAAGAGGCCTTGAAGGCCGCGAAGGCGAGCAACGACCCAGAGGCCATCACGGCAGCCAATGCCGAGCTCAACGCGCTCATGCTCTTCAAGGGCGACATGGGGGCGTTCCTGCGCCTCTACACCTTCCTCTCGCAGATCTTCGACTACGGCAACACCGCCATCGAGAAGCGGGCCATCTTCTTCAAGAAGCTGGATGCCTTTGCTGGAGTTTGGCCGTGAGCGCGAGGAGATCGACCTCTCGAAGGTCGTGCTGACCCACCACCACCTCAAGGATCTCGGCAAGCGTACCCTCTCCCTCGACCACGGGCGAGACACCGAAGCTCGACCCCTTGACCGAAGCAGGCAGCGGCTCCGTGCAGGAGAAGGAGAAGGCGCTGCTCATCGAGATCATCGAGAAGGTGAATGACCTCTTCGAGGGCGAGCTGACCGATCAAGACAAGCTCGTCTACGTGAACAACGTCATCAAAGGCAAGCTGTTGGAGTCCGCGACCCTGCGAGAGCAGGCCGCGAACAACACCAAAGAGCAGTTCGCCAGCTCGCCGGATCTCCGCAGGGAGTTGATGAACGCGATCATGGGGGCGTTCGACGCCCACACCGCCATGAGCACGCAGGCGCTGGGTTCAGAGGTCGTGCAGCGCGGGATCATGGAGATCCTGCTCAACAACTCGCAGCTCTACGAGACATTAAACGGATGAGCGCACCGCTCGGCCACGAACGCGCGAAGCCAGTCTCGCCCACCTCGCCCCGACACATGTCCACGGCCGCTCGAGCGGCGCAGACGTCACCGACGATGACGGCCGGCGTGCGGCGCGGCGCTATCGTGCGGGCATGCAACTCGGCGCACGCATCACGTGGCTCGTCTCGCTCGCAGGGCTCGCTCTCGGCTGTGAGGGCGCGGTCACGGGTGGGGCGGATGGCGCGGTCGCGATGGATGCTGCGCGCGGGGATGGGGGCGGGCCGCGCGCGGATGCCGGACCAAGCGCGGACGCCGGGCCGGGCGCGGATGCCGGGGGGCCGCCCGGGGCGCTGTTGCGCGATCGCTATCCCGGTGATGAGGGGATCGCGGGCGCACCTTCGGTGCTGTTTCACGATGACTTCGAGGGGGGCTGGGGGCGGTGGGACGCGCCCCGCGCCGACACGGTCTATCTCACGATGGAGTCGGACGCGGCGCGCGCGCACGCGGGGACGCGCTACCTGCGCTCCACCGTCACCGAGGCCGACCTCGCGGGTGACATGTACATCTCGTCGCAGTCGAGCTTTGCGTTCGATCGGCGCGTCGACACCGTCTATTGGCGCTTCTATGCGCGCTTCCCGAACGTCGCGCCCAATCCGCATCACTGGGTGCGCATGAGCGCCGGGGACGACACCTGGGATGGCTCGGGCCGCGCGAACATGGTCCCGCCGGGGGACCGGGGGTTCTGGTTCGACTTCGACATCGACGACACCGATCTCTTCAACTTCTACGTGTATTGGTACGGCATGCGCTCCGGCCGCTGCAACGACGGCAGCGCGGTGACGGGCTGCCCCGGCGATCAGGGGACCACGTACTACTACGGCAACGTCTTCAGCCCCGCGGGGCAGTCTCCCTATCCGCGGGACGAGTGGTTCTGCATCGAGATGGGCGCGCACGCGAACACCGTGGGGGAGAGCGATGGTTGGCTCGCCTACTGGATCGACGACGTCGAGGTGGGTCGCTACGCGCCCGGCGAGCCCGAGGGCACGTGGCTGCGCGCGACCTTTCACGAAGGTGGCTGTGGGTTCAGCGCGTGCACGCCGCCTGTGTCCTTCGAAGGGTTCGATTTCCGCACCGACGCGCGCGTGGGATTCAAGTCCTTCGTGATGGACGCCTATTACGAGCGCGACACCACCGCGCGCCGCCGCGCAGCCATGGAGATGCGCGGGCTGACGGTCTCGGACGAGCAGACCATCCTCTACGATGATGTCGTCGTCGCAGAAGAGCGCATCGGCTGCCGGCGTTGACGGGGTGTCCGTCGGTGGCGGCGCTCGGTTTGCCGCGGCGCAGCGCGTTGCCGCCGATGCGAAGAGGTCAGGGGGCCGGCCGCGGCGCCATCACGACTCGCTGGGTTTCGCCCTCGACGAGAGCCGCTGCGGGATGGGGCCCCGCGGCGGCCGTTGGCCCCAACGAGCCCTGACGAGACAGGGCATCTGCGCCTCGATCGACGGTGTTGGCGCGCTCGGTGCGGGTCGAGGCGTCAGCGGGTGCGGCGGCCGGAGAAGGCGCTGCCGGGGGTCCGCGGCCTGCCCCAGATGTCGTGACTGCCGACCTCGCGCGGCACGACGGGGATGGAGAATTCCTTCTTGAGCGGGACGTAGCCGGCAATCACGAGCTTGCGCTCCTCGCGGCCCGAGGGGTCGAGGATCTGGAGGAGCGCGCGGACGGTCTCCCACTCGCCCACGAATCCCTTGCGGAGCGCGGCGATGAGCGACTCTCGGCGGGCCGGATTGGCGCGCGCCGCCCGCGCCTCGTCCTCGAGCATGACCCTGCTGAGGAGGCGGTTGTCCTTGAGGAAACGCTTGTGGCTCGCGTCGCACAGGGAAAATCGGACCTCGAGGTAGTCCCCCGAGACCGAGGCATGCCCGATGCCCCACTCGACGCGGCTTCGATGCCGGACGTACACGCTCTCATCCTCCTCGTCGTGCGACTTCCGCATCGACCGCCCCCGCGGGCGGCGAGTCCCCCGTGCGCTGCGCTTTACCAGCCTGCACCGCACGGTCTGAAGCGCTGCGCCGCCGGTCATGTCGAGTCCGTCAGCGAGGCTGTGTCCCTCCAGACATTCACGTCTGCGGGCGCGCGCTGCTTTGGGTGCACGGGCTGCGCGGGTCAAGCACCGGCGCCGGATTCCGCGGGCCGGCACGACGCGTGCCGGGAGCCTGCGCCGGATGCGGGGCGGCGCCGTTGTGCTTGGACACGCGTGCGCTCTCGCGACTACCCTCGACGCCGCCGTGACGACGCCTGTTCGTGCCACCCGAGATCCGTCGAAGGGCGAGGCTGCCGAGGAATCCGGGGCAGGCGCCGAGGCCGCATCCATCGGCCCGATGGTCGAGGCGTTTCGGCAGCGCGCGGCGACGGCGCTGCTCGCGATCCTCGCGGTCGGCGGGATCGTGCTGGTCACGCTGTACCTCCCCGCGATGCTCGCGGCCGAGGCGTACGGGGTCGTGGGCCTCGCGCTTGGGCTGGTGGGCACGAGCGTGCTCGTGGCGTGGCGTTCGGGCTGGCCGCTCACCGTCCGCGTCGGCTGGATCGTCGTGAATCTGTGGCTCGCGGCGGTGCCGGGGGTCTTCACCGGGGGCGACCGCGGGCGTCTACGCCGCGAACTTCATCGGCTCGGTGGTGGCGGCGGCCATCCTGCTCGGGTGGCGGCCGGCGATGCTCGCCGCCGGCGCGGTGATCGCGATCTTCGTGGGCGCGGCGTGGGGGTACGCGGAGGGAGTGTTTCCGCTCGGGCCGGTCGCGCACCTCGAGTTGACGTCGGTGATCGGTTGGGCGGGGCTGTGCCTCACGGTCGTCGAGATTGCGTCGCTCGCGGTCGTGGGCAGCTGGCTGATGTACGAGCAGTTCGGCGGGCTCGTCGCGGCGCTGCGGCGCACGGTCGCGCTGCGCGAGGCGGCGCTCGCGGAGCTCACGAGCGCGCGCGGGGAGCGCGAGACGCTCGCCGGGACGCTCGAGCACACGCTCGCGGCGGTGAACACCGGGCTCTTCGAGGTCGATCTCGCCACCGATGCGATGTCCTGCGCGGGCGAGATGCGGCGCCTGCTCGGATGTCGGCCGGGGGTCGACGAGCCCTCGCTCGCGGCCTTGCGGGCGCGCACCCACCCCGACGATCGGGCCCGCCTCGACGCGGTGCTGTTCAGCGAACAGGGGACGCTCGAGTTTCGCGTGCAGCTCCCCGATGGCCGCCAGCGCTGGCTGCGCGCGACCGTGTCGAGTGTCCGCGACGAGGCGGGCGTCGCGCGGCGGGTGCGCGGGCTGGTGCGTCGACATCACGGCCGAGCGCGCCAACGAACTGCAGCGCAAACGGCTGGCCGAGGTCGCGAGCCGCACCGGCAATCCCGTCGTCATCACCGATCTCGAGGGCCGCATCGAGTGGGTCAACGACACCTTCACGCGCCTGACCGGGCTGGGCGCTCGACGAGGTCGAGGGCACGTCGACCGGGGGAGTTTCCTCCAGGCGCCGCAGACGGCATCCGGAGACGCGCGCGTCGCATGGCGCGGGCGATCGCCGCGCGCGAGCCCTTCGAGTGCGAGGTGCTCAACGTCGCGCGGAACGGGCGGCAGTACTGGGTGCACATCGAGGCGCGCGTCGTGCACGACGAGGCGGGGCAGCCCTCGGGCTTCGTCGCGGTCCAGACGGACGTCACCGAGCGTCGGCTCGCGGCGCGTCGCGACAGCCTCGCCGAGCGGGTCGCGGCGCTGCTGCTCGGCAGCGACACGGTGGCCGAGTCCGGCGCGCGGCTCGTGCGCGAGCTGGTCGCCGAGCTCGACGTGCGCACCGCGCAGTTCTGGCTCGTCGAGTCGGGCAGCCCGCACCTGCGCTACGTCGCGGGCGCGAGCGCAGAGTCGGCGGGCGAGCCGGGTCACGCCTTCCTCGAGATCTCGCGGCAGCTGCCCTTCGGGCCGGGGCGCGACTTCGTGCTCGGTGTGGGCGTGCCGGGCACCGCGTGGGGCACGCGCGCGACGGCAGTGCTGCCGGTGATGGAGTCCGTCGGCTCGCGGCGCCTCGCGGAGGCGAAGGCCGCGGGCGTGATCTCGTTCTGCGGTGTGCCGGTGCGCGGCCCGGACGGAATCCTCGCCGTGCTCGAGGTCGGTGGCACGGCGTATTTCCCCGGCCACGAATTGCTCCCGAACCTGCTCGAGCGCGTGGCCGAGCAGGTCGCGGCCTTCCTGCTCCACGACGCGAGCCGCCGCGCCTTCCAGGACCTCTTCGATCGCAGCCCCGACGGCCTGCTCGTCGTCGGCGAGGACGGCGTCGTCACCGACGCGAACGCGCGCGCCGCGGCGCTCTTCGGCCCGGCGCTGCGGCAGCCCGTCGAGGCGCTCCTCGCCGAGGGCGCGGCGCTCGTCACCGAGGTGCTCGACCACGCCGCCCCCGCGAGCCCGCAGGGCCAGCTGCTCCGCCGCAGCGCGCAGGGCGCGGCGGGGCCCTTCGCGGCCGAGGTGAGCGCCTCGCGCGTGGTCACCGCGAACCGGCGCGGCGCGATCATCGCGGTGCGCGATCTGACCGAGCGCGACCGCGTGGAGACGGCGCTCACGCGCTCGCTCCGCGAGAAGGAGATGCTCCTTCAGGAGGTGCATCACCGCGTGAAGAACAACCTCCAGATCGTCTCGAGTCTGCTCTCGATGCAGGCCGATGGGATGGACCCGGGCGCCCCGCGCGACGCGCTCCTCGAGACGGTGCACCGCGTGCGCTCGATGTCGTTCGTGCACCAGCAGCTCTACGGGAGCGACCGCTTCGACAGCATCGACTTCGGCGCCTACGCGCAGGCGCTCTCGACGTCGTTGATCGGCTCGCTCGACCCCCGCGCCACCATCGCGTTCGACGTCGAGCCGATCGAGGTGCAACTCGACCTCGCGGTGCCCTGCGGCCTCGTGCTCAACGAGCTCGTCACGAACGCCATCAAACACGGCCGCTCGCCCGACGGCACCTGCGCGATTCGCATCGCGCTGCACCGCGACGGCGAGGCCGTCGTGCTCACCGTCTCCGACCGCGGCCCGGGATTTCCGCCGGAAAAAGCGCGCTCCGGCTCGCTCGGCATGCAGCTGATTCGCGCCCTCGCCCGCCAGCTCGGCGCGAAGGTCGAGTTCGGCAGCGAAGGGAGCGGCCGCGTGACGCTGCGCATGACGCGCGTGGTCGTCGCGCCGACGGTGGCGTGAGGCGGAGCGCAGGGATCGCCAATCCGCCATCGAGGCGAGGCGTGCAGTACGCGATCACCCCTACATCGGTCTTTCAGCAGGCCTCCAAGACGGCACGTCGCGCGCAGCGAACTCGCTGCGTCGAGTTCGAGAATGGGATTCTGAGACGTTGTTGGACGCGCCGGAGAGCGGTTGTCGGTGCGGCCTCGTCTCGGGAACGATCGGATGTCGCGGCCCGGGAGACGCCGATCGGGATCTCTCTGCCGACCGTGCTTCTGGCTCGCCGTCACCTTCTCGCGTGCTACCCGTCCCGCACGGCGAGCACGTCCCTCCGTGCCATACCGTCGGCGCACCCGGTGAACCTCCCCTTCTTCGATTCGTCGGCGTACGCCCCGCGCACCACGGAGCCCTCATGAGCCTCGACGACCTGCGCGCGCGCATCGATGCCATCGACGAGGCGATCGTCGCGCTGCTTGTCGAGCGGGCGGGCGTCGCGGTCGAGACGGCGCGCGAGAAGGCGAAGGAGGGGCGCACGCTCGCGTACGATCCGGTGCGCGAGCAGCGCGTGCTCGAGCGCGTCGCGGCGCTCGCGGCGGGGAAGCTGCCGCCGCTCGCCGTGAAGACGGTGTTTCGCGAGATCATGAGCGCGTGTCTCGCGGTGCAGCGGCCGCTCACGGTCGCGTATCTCGGCCCCGAGGGCACGTTCAGTCAGGCGGCGGCGATCCGGCTCTTCGGGCGCGGCGCGGTGCTGCGGCCCGCGGTCACCATCGAGGGCGTGTTCGACGCGGTCGCGCGCGGCGAGGCCTCGCATGGCGTCGTGCCGCTGCAGAACGCGACGCAGGGCTCGGTGCAGACGACGCTGCGCGCGCTGCTGCGCTCGGAGCTGCGGGTGCAGCGCGAGCTGGTGCTCGAGATTCGTCAGTGTCTGCTGTCGCGCGCGGGCGCGCTCACGGAGATCCGCCGCGTGGCCTCGCATCCGCAGGCGCTCGGGCAGTGCGGCGAGTGGCTGCACCGCAACGTGCCGGGTGCCGAACTCGTGCAGACGGACTCGACGGCCGCGGCGGTGCGGCTCGCCGCGGAAGATGCGAGCGTCGCCGCGATCGGCAGCCGCCTCGCGGGCGAGCTCGAGGGGGTGCCCGTGCTCGTGGGCGATGTGCAGGACGACGAGCGCAACGCGACGCGCTTCGTGGTGCTCGCGCAGCAGGACGCGGCGCCGACGGGGAGCGACCGCACCCTCGTGGCCTTCGAGCTCGAGGAGGGGCCGGGCGCGCTGCGGCGTGCGCTCGGCGCCTTCGACGACGAGGGCGTGAGCCTGCGGCACATCGAGTCGCACCCAAGCCCCGAGCGCCCGTGGGCCTGGGTCTTCGTGGCCGAACTCGCGGGGCATCGCGCGGATGCGCCCTGTGCGCGGGCCCTCGCCCGGCTCGCGGAGGCGGCCGTCGAGGTGCGCGTGCTCGGCTCCTTCGATCGCTTCACCGCGACCGATGACGGCGCGGAGCCGCGGCCGATGGGGTGAGTCGGGTCGGGACACGACGTCGGCGATTCTCATGGCTCGCGCGGATGAACAGGCGATCTTCACGGCGCGTCGCCGCGCGCACCATGCTTGAAACGGTGGGGGAACCCCGCCATCCTCCGCCCGCACGACCATTCGGTCGTCGGGTCCACCGCGACGGGAAGGCACGAGGATGGGACGCATTCAGGCTGCATGGGATTCGCGCTGCGTGCATGGCGCAGCGTTCGTCGGGGTGCTGGCGCTCGCCAGCGCAGCGTGGTTGGCGCCGACTCGCGTGCTCGCGCAGCCACGCTCGCAGGGGTCGGCGTCAGAGGCGCAGGACGGCGAGGCGCGGCTGCTCTTCGAGGCGGCGAAGCGCGCCTTCGCGGACGCCCGTTACGACACGGCCCTCGCCCGCTTTCGCGAGGCCTACACGCTGAGTGCGCGGCCTGCGTTGCTCTACAACATCGGTCAGTGCGCGGATCGCCTGCGTCGTGACGACGAGGCACTCGAGGCCTTCGACCGCTACCTCGCGGCCATGCCCGACGCGCCCAATGCTGCGGAGGTGCGCACGCGCATCGGTGCACTCCGCGCTGCGCAGGCCCGTCAGGCGGAGGCCATCGCCGCGGCGCGTGTGGGTGCAGCAGCGCCGGCCATCGCTCCGGCGAGTAGTGCAGCATCGAATCCGGCGGCGGTGGCAACGCCCTCCGCGCCGACGACCGCGACGCCTCCGGCGCCGACGACCGCGGCGTCCCGCGCGTCGACGTCCGCGACACCGCCCGCGCCGATTTCCGCGACGCCCCCTGCGTCGATGACCCCCGCGGCGACGAGCGTGACGACGACGGCACATGTCGCGCCACCGGTGACCGTGACCCCGCCGCCCCGCGAGATGCCCGCCGTCGACCGCGTGGCGCCCGCCGCGCCGACTTCCGGCCCCGCGCAGGAGAACTCTGCCGATGCGCCGTCCGCGCGTGCAAATGAGACGGGTTCCGCGCCGGGCGAGGTTGCGACGGACTCGGGCGGCGGCGCACCGACGTGGGCCATCGTGGGCACCTTCGTAGGTGTTGGCGTCGCGGCCGCAGGCATCGTGCCCGCGGTCCTCGCGCGCGGCACGCGCGGGGAGCTCGATGCGCTCTGCGATGCGGAGCGGTTCTGCCCGGGCGAGGCACAGTCGTTGGTCGATCGCGGGAGCAGCGAGGCGCTCGCGGCCGACGTGCTCTTCGGCGTCGGTGGCGCGCTCGCCATCGGCTTCGGCCTTGCATGGTGGCTCGTCGATGGTGACGACGAAACGCCCGTCACAGCGACGGCGGCCTGCGATGGCCGCGGCTGCGCGGTCGGCGTCGGGGGGAGGTTCTGATGCGACGATTCTGTGCAAATTCCATCAGGAGCTGCGGGCTGACCGCACTTCTCGTGGTCGCGGGTTGCACCGTCGTCTCCGATTTCGACAGCTTCACGGTCGATGAGGGCGGGGGCATCATGCCGGACGGCGGGGTCGATCTCGGTGAGATGGACCTCGGCGACGTCGATCTCGGTGAGATGGACCTCGGCGACGTCGACATGGGTCCAGCCTGTGACGTCGCTCTACCCGAATATCAAACGGGTAGATGCCCCACGGCGGCCTCCGACTGTTTCGTCACCTGCCGCGACTCACAATGCCTCTCCGTGTGTGCGCTCATGTTCGGGAGCGCATGCAACGACTGCATCAAGCTGAATTCGGAGGTGTGCGCGTTCTCTGGCGAATGTCTCGGACAGTGGCAGAGCGCATCCTGCTGCGCTGCTGAGAACTGCGAGGGCGACCTCGGCTCAGAATGTTTCGTAGCAGCTTGTGCTGCCGAAAACGGTGCGCTCGTCACCTGCGGGCTGTCCGCAATCGACAGTGCGTCTTGCCTCGCTGCATTCCGTCTGTGCTTCTGAAACGGCGGCGGATACGGGGGCGCGAGAATCTCACTTTCGTCAGAGCCGTGACGTCTCCTCGAGCTCTTTGCCGCTCGTCTCGGGGAGCCAGCGGAGGATGAGGACGAGGGCGACGAGCGGGCCGAGCGCGGTGAGAGCGACGGAGGGTCCCCAGCCGAAGCGCTCGGCGGCGGCGCCGACGACGAGCGGCGAGAGCACGTAGCCGACGCGACCGAGGAGGTTGTTGGACCACGCGAAGGCGTCGCCGCGCAGATCCGTGGGGAAGAGCTCGGTGTTGAAGGCGTTGAGGACGGGGAGCACCGCCGCGCAGCCGAAGACGGCGAGAATGGCCGAGACGACGAGCAGCGGCGTGCTCGTCGCCGTGTAGGCCCCGACGCAGCCGAGGGCGGTCGCGAGGAAGACGAAACTCGCGATGGGCTTGCGGCCGAAGCGGTCGAAGAGGCGCCCGATCAGGAAGACCGCGGGCATCGAGAGCACGGCGGCGACGCTGATGATCGTGCCGACCTCCCCCTCGCTGCGGTGCAATTCATCGACTGCACGGGATTTGAAGAAGGTGATGGCCGTCTGCGTGCAGAGATAGGTGAGGCCCCAGATGAGGGCGAGTTGCAGGACGCGGCGGCGATAGGGCGTGCCGAAGACGCGGAAGAGCGCCGTGGGTTTGCGCTCGGAGAGGGGGAGTTGCGAGAAGCGATGGGTTTCGCGGATCCCGCGCCGCGCGAAGGCGAGCGCGAGGAGCGGAATCGTCCCGACGACGTAGACGCTCCGCCAGCCCCACGGCAGGCGCAGCAGCAGCGGGACGACACCCGCGCACACCACCGCGCCGAGGCTCGCAAAGGCATTGATCAGACCGATCGCAAACCCACGCTCGTTGGCGGGGAACTCCTCGGCGGCGTAGACGGTGGAGACGACCCACTCGCCGATCAGGAAGACGCGCGCGCTCATCTGCAGGAGCGCAAACGAGATCCCCTCGGGCGCAAACGCCGAGAGAAACGAGGTGATCGCATATCCCACGATCGTGATGTCGAGCACCGGTTTGCGGCCGACGCGATCGGACTGCCGCACGAGCAGATAGGCGATCACCGTGCCGAAGTTGACGAGCGCGACGAGGCCGCCGAGCGCCCAGTCCGTCAGGCGGAAATCACGCTGCACCGAGGGCAGGAGCTGCGCGAGCGCCATCCCGTCGAAGCCCTCGAAGAAGGTCGCGACGCCGAGGAAGAAGAGGAGTTTGCGGCGGTACGCGCGGCCGTCGTCGGGGGTCTGCACGGCGCGAAGGGTACAGGAGTCGCGCGGTGGGGCGCGCGGCTTGCGCGCCGCTGGGCCGAGGGGTCGCGCCGGCGCCCGCGGACAGCCAGCCGGCTGGCTGTCGAGACACGCCCAGTCCATCGGCGTTTCCGCGAGGCAAGGCGCGCGGGGCTTCCCGCGTGGTGGGAAGCATGGTTTGCTCGGCGCGTGATCGAGCGTCTTCGGCGGGTGGCGTGGCAGGGGCATCTCGCGGTCGCCGCGCTCGTCGCGGGCACGGGATGCAGCGCGGATCTGGGTGTGTGCGACCCGGTCGCCGCCGAGCGCGTCGTCTACGACACGAGCACGGGCATGCCGGCGTACGAAGGGCAGGCGCTGCTGCTCGGCTCATGCGGCGGCGGGCAGTTCTGTCACGCATCGGGCGTCGACGCGGCGGCGCTGCACGGCGTGCCGGCGGGCTTCGATTTCGACGTGCGGCTCGCGTCGAGCGATGCGCGTGTCGTCCCGGACGAGGTCGCGCGGCTGCGGCACGCGCGCTTTCGCGTGCGCCAGGCGCGTGCGTCGATCTGGGAGGAGGTCGTGGCCGGGACGATGCCTCCGGCGTCGCCCGAGGCGCAGCGGGTCGTCGCGGCGGGGCCGCGCTACGCACGCTTGCGCGCGTCGGGGGAGAGCGAGCCGCTGCCGGGGCTCGAGACGTCCGAGGGGCGGGAGGTGCTGCGCAACTGGCTCGCGTGCGACGGGCCCGTCGTCGAGCGCACGGTCACGCGGGCGGACGGCGTGCCGAGCGTGGTGGTGCCGGGGCAGCCCATCGCGCCCGTCGAAGCGAGCTGGGACAGCGTGTTCGGCGCGCTGCTCGTGCCGCGCTGCGCCTCGGGGCTGTGCCACGGCGGGAACCCGGGCGCGGGCTTTCAGGTGTTCGTCGACGACGCCGAGGCGAGCTACGCGGAGCTCGTCGCGCCGCCCCGCGGGGTGCGCGCGGGCGACGACTGCCGTGGGGAAGGCGCGCTGCTCGACACGGCGAACCCCGACGCCTCGCTGTTGTTGCGGAAGCTCGCCGCGACGGACGACGCCGCGGTGTGCGGGCGTCCGATGCCGCTCAACGCGCTCCGCGTGACCGACGACGTCCTCGCGAACCTCCGCGCGTGGATCGCGGCGGGCGCGCCCCGCGGGGCCGTCGGGCCCTAGTCGGCGCGGGGGATCGCGGCGACGCCGTCGTCGGCGTGTCGCGGTCGAATCGAGGCACGCGGGGGGCGCGCTCCCGTCGAACCGGGCGCGATGTGCCGTGTGCGCAAAGACTCGAATCGCCCCGTGGATATCCGCCATTCGTGTGAGTCGGACAGTTTCGGTGGGCTGTCGCGCGCCGCAACGCAGGTTTGGTTGCCGGGGAATCTCGACATGCTGCGGCGTCGGATGCGGGAGGCCCGTCAGCGCCCGATGGCGGCAAATGTGATGCCCAGGGAGACCGCGAAGGCCAAGAGGCTCGCTCCCATGATGGCGAAGACGCTCGCGACGGCGTCGTACTGCGTGACGAACGATTCGCGAATATCGCCAAGGTTGAACCGCGTCGCCGGCCGGTTGGCGCCGTTGACGTCGAGCACTCCGCCGGGGTCGATCGTGCCGCGCACCGGATGGTCGAAAGTGAACTCCTGGCCGCCGTTCA
Organism: Polyangiales bacterium; assembly: GCA_964202905.1. Classification (GTDB taxonomy): domain Bacteria; phylum Myxococcota_A; class Polyangia; order Polyangiales; family JADJQN01; genus CAIUAC01. The sequence continues at coordinate 311,214 of CAXNJO010000003.1, read as the reverse complement.
TGCGAAGCACGAGGTTGTACTCGCCGCGAATCTGCACGTTGGTCCCGTCGGGCGCGAGGACGGTCGCGACGGGGATTGCGTAGATCGTGGTGTTGCCGGACTGGCCGACGACTGTGGGGCTCGGCATGCCGCTGAGCTGCGGGATCTGGTCTGGGCGAATCGCGACGTTCTTGTAGCAGCCCGACGAGATCGCGGAGAACGTAACGAGCAAGACCAATGCGATGAAACGGTGCGAGTGGGACAACTTCATGAGCGCGATCCTGCTCATGGGGTGGCGCTGTGTGTCAACGGTGTCGCTGAGCTGAGCGCCGACGAGGTGTTCACGTATTCTTCTGAGAGTGGCGGAGGTTGGTCAGGGTCGGTCGGAGCGCCTTGGCCATCGCACCACGCGTCCGATACGCAGCTGCGCATGGACTCCGACGAAGAGCGACGCGCGCGCCGAGGCGCCGCGCTGCGCCGGTTGGCCGGCGCCGAGCGTCTCGCCGAGCTGGCCGATTCCGTTGAATTCGCCGGCGATCTGCGTCGCGATGTTCGGCGCGGGCGGCTCCGCGCAGCTCAGAGCGGGGCGCGCTCGGTGACCGCTCGGGTCGTCGTCCGAAAGCGCTCGGCGCTGACCGTCACGTCGCAGGTGACGCGCACCGAGAGTCCCGTGCCGATCGCGATCTCATCGCGTGCGCGGAGGTGCATCGTTGTCCCGTCCGCCTGCGGCAGCACGCCCTGCGAGGTGCACTCCACGCTCGCCGTGCCGACTTCGGCGTCGATCGAGACGAGGCGCGCCTGCAGCACCATCGAGGGCTCGAGCGGGTCGGCCTCGGTCCACGCATCGTTCACCTGCACGGGCCCGTGCGGCCGCGGGCAGCCGGGAAAAAACGAGCTTCCGAACACGAGTTCGGCGGCCTCCGGAGGCCCCGAGATGGGCTCCCGCAGCACCGCGACCCCGTCCCGCCACGTCACCCGGAACACCGCGCCGAGGCCGGCGAGAGTCGAGCCGCGCCTCCGCAGCAGTCGATACGTCACCGGAGTCAGCGCGCGCAGCGGTCGCGCGTATCCGAGGTCCGCCATCTCACCATCGAATCCGAGATCGGGAATCCCACCCGAGGGTCTTGGACGAGGCAGCTTCGCGGCAAGTACGGTCCGCCGATGAACACACGGTGCAGCGAAACATCCCTTCGTCCGCGCGTCGAACCCCGGCTCGCGGCCGTTGCGGCGCTCCTCCTCGGCTGCGGCGCCGCCGGGGCTGCGGGCGGCGAGGCCACCGCCCGAAGCGCATCGAACGGGCTCGCGGGTGACCCGTCCGCGACGTACCGGCTGCGCCTGCAGCCGAGCCTCGGCACCGCGATGCGAATGCGGCTTCGCACCGCCTACAACATCAACGGGATAGGGGGCCCCGCGGCGGAGTTCAGCTTCGTCCAGCGAATCGTCGGCGTCAGCAATGCGGGTCTCCTCGAGGTGCAGTCGCGCTGCGAGCTGATGCGGAGGCTGGCCCCCGAGCCGAGCGACGGACCGTGTTCACCGCCCTCGATCCGCCTGCTCGACGAGCGCGGGCGGCCCGCCTCCACCGCGGAGGGCACGGCGACGAACACCCAGCCTGTGTTCGAGCTGTATCCCGAGGCGCCGGTCGCGATCGGCGACGCGTGGCAGGGCACGCTCCGCTGGAACCCGAACGGAGGCACCGACCGCTACACGGTCGATGCGGCCTACACGCTCGTGTCGGTCGAGCCGCGCGGCGACGAGCTGCACGCGCACATCCGCTTGGCCGGCACGCTCGCGGTGGTGGACGAGCGACCGGTCGCGGAGACGGAGCGCGGTGGAGGGAGGGGGAGCGTCGAGGGGGACTTCTTCGTCCGCCTCTCGGACGGTTGGCTCGTCGACATGCGGTTCGACATGGACTTCGAGATCGCGGTGCCAGTCTCCGAGGGGGGCGGCACGGCGAGGGCCTCCGCGCGCGCCGCGGCCACCGCCGAGCCGGTCCCCTGAGCGGCGCGACGCCGAAGGCGCTTCTCGAAGACACGAAAGGCGTGCTGCTCGTCGATGGCTACAGCGGCTACAACGACATCGAGAAGGTCTCGAGTCGTCGCCGCGCGGCCTGCCATGCGCACGTGCGCCGCTACTTCTTCGAGTCGATCAAGACCGCGCCCGTCGCGCAGGAGGCGCTCGACCTGATCACCGCGCTCTATCGCGTCGAACACGAGGCCGCGGAACGCAAACTTTCTGACGCCGCCAAATTGGAGTTTCGGAAACAGCGCGCAGGCCCGATCCGCGAACGCTTCAAGCACTGGCTCGACGCGCAGCACGCAAAGCAACCGCCGAAGAGCCCGATCGGCGCCGCCATCCGCTACACGCTCGGCCAGTGGGACGAGCTCGGCGTCTTCCTCGACGACGCCCGCGTCCCGCTCGACAACAACGCCTCCGAGCGCGCGCTGCGTAGGATCGCGCTCGGCCGCAAGAACTACCTCTTCGTCGGCGACGTCGCCGCCGGCCAAAGCCTCGCCGGCCTCTACTCGCTCGTCGCCACCTGCGAATCGCGCGGCATCAACCCCTTCGACTACCTCTCCGACGTCCTCGCCCGCGTGCAGGATCACCCCGCGAACGCCATCGACGACTTGCTCCCCGCCGCCTGGGCCGCCGCGAACTGAACGTCGATCCGCGCGCTTGTCACGACGGGGGTCGCCGGACGGCTACGGACAAGACCACGCGATTGCGGCCCCGTTCCTTGGCTTGGTACAGGGCCGCGTCGGCAGCGCGCACCAGCACGCCGGGGCGCTCGAGGGGCTCCGGGGTGCTCGTCGCGACACTGAGCTTGCCCCGGTTCAGTAGACAGGTTGCCTAGCTCGCTGCTGCCTGCTTCGCGGACATGCGCGCGAAGCGAGAGATGGGCAGATTCCCCGCCTCGACCGCGTGCTGGATCGCGTGGGACGCCCCGAGCAGGGGATCGTCATGGACCTCGCCGTGGACGCTCGCGCCCGGCACCACCAGCGCGATCAGCGCGTCGCCGTTCCAGGATAGCTCGGCATGGACCGCGCCAGCGCGGTCGGTGATCCGGGTCAGCCGGCCCGCCGCGTCGGCGTCGTACCGGGTCCCCGCGCCGGTCACCGGTACGGGCCCTCGCCGACGCGATCGCCATCGAGGATCTCGAGGTGCTCGGCGTGCTCGACCAGCGAGCCCGGGTCCTGTGATCCACCACTCCACCGAGCCGCAGCGGGTGCAGATGTAGGCCTCGAGCTCGCCGACGGTGCGGGTGCTCCACCAGCTGGGCTGGTACAGGGCCATCGCGTCCCGGGTGTTGCCGTCGGCGCGGTCGAGCACGCGCAGGGCGTGGGCGATCTGGCGGCAGCCGCACGCTCTGCACCGGAGCTGGCCCCGCATGGTGAGGTCCACGCGGTGCTGAGCCCGCCGCAGCTCTCCCTGCAGCGCGCTGACGGCCTCGCGCAGCTCCAGGACCTCGGCCTGCAGCGCCGCGAGCGCCCCTGGGTCGGCAGAGTCGGACATGCCGCCAGTGTCGCACGTGGGGGGGCACAAGTTGAGGGTCAAGGCTTCCGTGCGGGGGCGGCGGGTGGCAACCTCCGCCCCCCGCATGAAGCTAGGTATCGTCAAGGAGATACGTCCCGAGGAGCGGCGGGTCGCAGCGTCGCCACAGGTCGTGGCGCGGTGGGTGAAGGCCGGCTGGGACGTCCAGCTCGAGCGCGGGGCCGGCGAGATCGCCAGCTACCCCGACACCCAGTACGAGGCCGCCGGCGCCGCGCTCGTCGATCGCGCCACCGCGTGGGGCGCCGACGTGGTGCTCAAGCTGCAGCCGCCACTCGATCAGGAGGTCGGCCAGCTGCGCGAGGGGACGGGTCCGACGCGCTGTACCCACGTTTTCAAGATACCTCCCCCGCCCAGCTCCACGCGCGGGGCATTGCGACGCGGTGTGTGAGAATCTCGCACGTGAGACCGACCGCCGTTCCGATGACTTCGCGAGCCTACACAATCGAGATCACGACTCAGGACTTGGGCCACTGGCCGGCTGAGACCACCGGCCTGTCCGGAGCGGTCCAAGCAGTGCGCGCCGTCGTGTCGTATCGCGGAGAGTCGCGGTCGCACGTGGTGATCGCTCCGGCGAGCGAGCCGTTCGTACTCGAGAGCGACGACGCCGCGCTGGAGTCGCTCTTCCCGCACGACGTCGTGTCCGCGGTGCGCTCTGAAACCCGGGGCGCCGCGACAATCTCCTGCCGCGCGAAATCCAAACGCGAGCGCTGGGAGGCGGCCGCCGTCATCGCAACGCTCAAGCGTTCGTGGGGGTGGGACGAGTCGCCGTTCATCAGAGTCATGTTTGCCGACGGTCGCGAGCACTTGCTGAATCCGGTCTTCGACGCCGGCTCGTGGTGGGTGGAGGACCCCCTCGCCGGTTCGTAGCGAGCGCGCCCCCATCGCCGCCCGAGTGTTTCCGTCGCCGGCGTGTCCGCCGACGCTCCTCCGCGTACGCCGTCTCCGTCTACCGCTAAGCTCGTTGGAACGCGCGCGCCGTTGTTCGAGCGCGTCGCTGCGCGGCTGACGGACGCGGCGGAGCGCTTCGTGCCGGATGCGTTCGTGTTCGCGCTCATAGGCACCATCGTCGTCGTTCTCGCGGCGATGTTCGCGACACCGACGCCTCCGGTCGAGGTGGTGGAGCTGTGGGGCAAGGGCTTCTGGGTGCTGCTGCCGTTTACGCTGCAGATGGCGCTGGTGGTGATCACTGGCTACGTGCTCGGCGCGTAGGACATCCGATCGGTGATTCGTCCCCGCTCCATGCACCGGTGAACCTTCCGCGAGGGTGCTCCGAAGCACAATCTCGGCGCTGATGGGCCTCTGCCGTGTGGTCTTCGGCGACACGGGAACCCTCACTTTCAGTTGATTTTCGCCCGGCGGCCGCACGTCTCCTTGGCCGCGCTCTGCGCAACCGCTCGAATCGTCGAGTTCACTCGAAGGCGAGGCGCAGCTGCCCGTGCGCGAGCAGCGGCACCTCGGCGCGAGGCGGTCCACGAGGCGGCGCTCGGGACCAGCCGCGCTCGGCGAGCACGCGCGACACGTCGTCGGGCTTCTTGGCGATCTCGACGACCCGCAGCCGGCCGCCGCACTTCTCGCACTTCAAGACGTCGACGGCGAAGACCCGCTGCAGCAGCCAGGAGCCACACAGGCGTCTGTCGATACCACGGCCCCCCTCCGTCGAAGGCGACCGCGAGATCAGGTCGTGTGCGCGGAACACGTACGCGCACCCTGCCGTCGCTCGGGAGACCGGTGAGATCCCCGGTGGTGCGCCAAGACCGCCCTTGATACGTGAACTCCGCCTCGACGCGATATCCCTCCCACCGCGGCACGGTCCGACCGCGACTCTCGGAGGTGAAGCCCGCCGACACGATACGCGCAGGGAGATCGACGGTGTCGCGAAACCAGAGCACGTAGGCGCTGTCGGCAAACGAGTGCACCAGAAAGGGCAGCCACAGGGCGATCCACAGCGCCGGGACTCCCGTCTCCCGAAACAGAATCATCAGACGCGCACTCGGGGGAATCTGGCGTCTCTCGGCCACGGGTCTCCTCGTCTGCATGACGCAGGGCGTGAGTCGCCCGACGACATGTCCATGGCGGCGTCGCCGCTCAGCGCACCGTGTCCTGCATCGGTGTCCGCGCCAGCACCGGAAGCACCTCGCGCAGCAGGAACTCGATGTGCTTCTCCTGCCAACGCGAATCGCTCACTGCGCCGACGAACACGGCATCCCAATCCTTCGCGTAATAGGCCCAGACGCCCGTCGCGCCAGAGTGCCCCACGAGATCGGGCATCCCCGCGAGCGCGAAAAACACGCCGCTCGGGCGAATGCGCCACGCACAACGGCCCACATCGATGCCGTCGTGCATCGCATCGAGGGTGTAATCCGTGTCGAGAGACGAGAGCGGGATGGGCCGCCCCGCGACGAGCGACCGCATGAACGTGCGCAGGTCCGCGAGCGTCGTCACGAGCCCGCCTCCCGCCTGATCGACGGAGAGCGCAGGCGCCCCGCGCAGATTCGCATTCTTCACCCACACATCCGCCACGGGCGCGGCCTCCGCAGGCGCTTGCTCGAAGGCGTGATACCAGGTGGCCCGCAATCCGACGGGCGCGATCACCAGTTCGCGCACCGCCGCATGAAAGGGTTTCTGCGCGACGCCCTCGAGCACCATCCCGAGCAGATCGTAGTTGGTGTCGGAATAGTGGAATGTCGCCCCCGGCGCACCGACCGGTGCGTAGTGCGCCCGCGCGTAATCGAGCATTGCGCGGCGCGTCCACACCCGGTCACGCTCCCGCACGATCCGATCGAAGAGCCGCGGCGCCCCATCGCGCGACGGATCCGAGAAATAGTCCGGCAGCCCGCTCCGGTGCGCGAGGAGCATCCCCACCGTCAAGCGGTCGAAGGCCGCGTCGCCACCCGCGATCGGGATCCCGGCGAGCTCGCTGCGCGGCACGTGCCGCGTGACCGGATCCGTCAGCGACAGACGGCCATCCGCCACGAGCTTGAGCACGGCCGTCGCCACGAAGAGCTTGCCGACGCTCGCCGAGAGAAATGGTGTGTCCACCGTCATCGCCGTCCCGCGTGCCGCATCCGCGACGCCATGCGCAAAACCCTGCCGGATGCCGTGTCGCGGCGCGTCTACCCACATCGCGGCGCCGTGCACCTCGCCCGGTGCGATGGCCCCGAGCGCCGCATCGAGTTTCGTCACGGCCTCACGCTTCGTGAGCCCGCAGCCCGCGACGAGCAGCACGATGGCGAACCCAACCCCGCGGGGGATGCACGGCGACCGATGCATGAGCGTTCCGCGATCCGAGCGCATGGCGTGAAGGATGCCGAAGCCCGCGCATCCAGACAAGCGCCGCAGTGGCCGGCGTCGCGTCAGGTTGCAAACGCGCTCGCCCCCGTCGCGCTCCGCAGCGCGCGCAAGCGCTCGTCGATCGTCGGCTCCGGCACGTCCACGCTCCGCAGCAGCGTCGACACGACCTCGGCGGCTCCCTCGACCTCCTCGACGACCACATCCCTCGCGCCGAGCGCCAGCAGCGTCGCGCGATCGGCGAGATAGCGTGTCCGCATCAGCACCGGCACGTTCGGCGCGACCCGTCGCAGCGTATCCACCACGCGCAGCGCCGCCTGCGGGTCGTTCATCAGCAGCACGACCCGCCGCGCGTGCTCGACGTGTGCGTGGCGCAGCGCCTCCTCGCTCGTCGCGTCCCCGTAATACGCGGGATGCCCCTCGGCGCGCCCCTTGCGGACGTTGTCGACGTTCATTTCGAGGGCGACGAAGGGCACGTCACACGCTCGTAGCGCGCGCGCGTAGGACATCCGATCGGTGATTCGTCCCCGCTCCATGCACCGGTGAACCCTCCGCGAGAGTGCTCCGAAGCCCAATCTCGGCGCTGATGGGCCTCTGCCGTGTGGTCTTCGGCGACACGGGAACCCTCACTTTCAGGTGATTTTCGCCCGGCGGCCGCACGTCTCCTTGGCCGCGCTCTGCGCAACCGCTCGAATCGTCGAGCTCACTGGAAGGCGAGGCGCAGCTGCCCGTGCGCGAGCAGCGGCACCTCGGCGCGAGGCGGTCCACGAGGCGGCGCTCGGGACCAGCCGCGCTCGGCGAGCACGCGTGACACATCATCGGGCTTCTTCGCGATCTCCACGATCCGCAGCCGGCCGCCGCACTTCTCGCGCTTCAAGACGTCGACGGCGAAGACCCGCTGCAGCACCCAGGACCACGGATGCCGCGACGGCTCGGCCGTCTTCGTCGCGGCTGCCTTCGCGGACGTCGTCGGCTCGGCCGACTCGTCGAACAGCGGGAGCTGCTTCGGCGACTCAGGCGGTGCGGCAGCCTTCTTCGGGACCACGTCGGCACGGAGCGACGAGTGCCCCGCCAGCACACCGAGGTAGCGCATCCAATGGAACCTCGGTGGGGGTACCAGCGCGCACAACCTGGCGATGAAGTCCTCGGGCGAGAGCACGACGGCGTGCGTCCCGTCGCGCCACGCCTTCTTGAACCGGTACAAGACCTGCCCCAAGGTGCTCGTCGCTACGCTCCTGCGCGCCATGTTCGCGAAGCGAGAGCCGGTCGAGCGCCAGCGGAGGGCGCGCCATGTAGCGCAGAACGTGCTCGAGTCGCTGCCGATCGCGACCATCTATCGCGACCTCCGCGTGCACGTTCACGCCGCCGAACTCCGCGAGCGCGCGCGCCTCTGAACGCACGGCGCGCACAGGCTGCACGAGCTTGAGCGTCTGTTGACCGGCGTTGTCGCCGAGCAGCTGTACGTCCGCTCGCGGACGCCGCGAAACACGAGGCGAGGACCGGCTGATCGTGCGTGAGCTCCGCCGGCTCATCGCCGGGTCCGTCGAGCTTGCGGCCGTGCGCCAGCAGGATTTTTATGATGTGCGTGTGCGTCCACTGCGCGACCTGCTCTACCTCTTCGAACGTGGGCACGCCGAGCGCGTGAAACGCGAGCGCGCCGATGGAATCACGCACGTAGACGCCATCGAGAAACAACGAGTGCGCATGGACGTTGAGGCGTAATGCGGAGTCGCTGCGCTGAATGAACGTCACTGCGCCAACATGCGCATCGTCGACACTCGGCAGGCCGAGCTGCGCCTTCGCCCTGTGTCGGAGCGAGCGCGACACTGCGCCCGTGAACGCCGACATCACCTCTGCGCAAAGCCTCCTGTCGTAGCCGAGCAAGATGCGCAGTCGCCAAGGCAGCGAGCACACCCACTGTCGCGTCGGCACCTCGGGGAGCACGTCGTCGACGGGGTGCGCGGCCGCGTCTGACATGCGGCGCGCGACGCACGACGGACAAAAGCCGGAGTCGGCGAACTCCGAGGTCGGGCAGGGCGATCAGTCCGAGGTCGCCTCGGAAAAGAGGCGCAGCACCTGATCGACGTGCTGCTCCCGGTCCTCGACGTGCGCGAGGGGCCCGTCGAGCAACAGCGTCGCGAGGCCGTGCACGACCGCCCAGTTCAAGGACGTGAGCGCTTCACGGCGCGATGGACGCGCGCGGGGCCCGAGACGCACGTCGACGAGGGACTGCAAGACCGAAAATGCCTTCGCACCGGCTGATTCCGTTGGGGGAACGGGGTGCGTACCCGAGAGCTCGGGTCGGAACATCAGCCGGAAGTAGACAGGCTCGGCGAGCGCGAAGTGGACGTAGGCGCGCCCCGCTCGCTCGAGCGCACGCTCGGCCGGGCCCGCGTCACGGGCCGCCTCGAGTCGGAGCGTGAGCATCGCGAACCCGCGCTCGACGAGCGCTGCCACGATCGCCGCCTTGTCGGCGAAGTGATGATAGGGCGCCTGGTGGCTGACGCCGGCGCGACGCGCGACCTCGCGCATGGAGAGCCCCGCCAGTCCACTCTCGGCGACGAGCGCGATGCTCGCGTCGAGCACCTGTTGCTTCAGCGTTTCCGCGGCCATCGGCTGCTTCTACCACACGGACTTGACACCGTCATCTTCGGCTGGTAGACACTGTCAAGTCGCAACGCGCGGGCCGCTCGCGTCATCGCGCACCACGCGCGCCGCTGGGTGTCCCCGCGGCGGTCTCGAAGTGCCTAGGAGTCGTCAGTATGGGGAAGATCGTTTTGATCACCGGTGCATCGTCGGGAATCGGAGAGGCGCTCGCGCTCGCGTTGGGCGCGCGGGGCGACCACGTCGTACTCGTGGCGCGCACGCAAGAGCGGCTCGACGCGCTCGCCGCGCGCGTGCGCGCGGCAGGGGGAAAGGCGACGGTGCTCGCGTCGGACCTCTCGAAGCCGGGGGCGGCGCGGACGGTCTTCGACGAGGTGACGCGCCAGGGACTCGCGATCGACGTGCTCGTGAACAACGCCGGCCTCGGCTATTTCGGCGCCTTCCACGACGAGCCGACGTCCCATCTGTCGGAACAGCTCTACGTGAACGTCGTGGCGCTCACTGAGCTGACGCGCTTGTTCGCCCCCGCTCTCCTCGTGCGCGGCGGCACCGTCCTCAACGTCGCTTCCACCATCGCCTTTCAGCCCGCGCCGTTCATGAGCGCGTATGGGGCGACGAAGGCGTTCGTGCTCTCGTTGTCCGAAGCGCTCTGGGCCGAATATCGCGGGCGCGGCCTGCGTGTGCTCGCGCTGTGCCCCGGTCCGGTCGAAACACCGTTCATCGACGCAGCGGGCACCGAGCTCCGGTCGAGTCGCATCTTCCAGCGCCCCGCTTCGGTCGCAGAGGTCGTATCGGCAGCGCTCGCCGCACTCGACGGCACCGCACCGACCTACGTCGTCGGTTGGAGGAACTGGGTCATGGCGCAAGGAGCGCGCTTCTCGCCGCGCGCGCTCACCGCGCGCCTCTCCGCATGGCTCGTGCGCGGGGACGCGACGCTGCCGGCGCTGCCACCACCTACACCATGAACCGAATGTTTGGAACATCAGGAGACACCACCATGATCAACCGGAAACCCTTGTCCATGTTCGTCGGCACCCTCGCGGCGATCCTGCCGTTGGTCGCCTCGTGGCCCCAGGTCGCCGCGCAGGAGAACGGCGGAAGCGTTCGGGTCCGTGTCGCGACTTTTCGCAACACCCGCGGAGCGCTGCAATGCAGGCTGTTCTCGAAGCCAGAGACCTTCCCGGACGGCAACGGCGTGCGGACGGTACGGGCCACCATCCGCGGCACGGTGGCCGATTGCGCGTGGGAGGGCGTTCCGCCCGGCACCTACGCCATCGCGGTCGTGCATGACGAGAATGCGAATCGGCGCCTCGACAAGAACCTCTTCGGCGTTCCGAGCGAGGGATATGGCGTGTCGAACAATCACACGTACGCACTGTCCGCGCCGACCTGGGATGAGTCGAAATTCACCGTCACCGCGAATGAAACGGTGACCATGCGAGTGAGTCTGCGATACTGACCGGTTTCGCTGACGTTCGTGTCGTGAATCGCAGCGCGTGGTGGATTGTCGTCCGCGTACGGGCACCACGCGCTTTCTATCCCGGTATGCGTGGTGACGGGCGACGCACCCAATGCGCGGTGAGGACCGCAACTCCCGCTCTCCCGCCTCGCCTTGCGTCGGACGCGGCGGCACGCAGCCGAGCGGCCCCCCGACGGACTCAGAACTGGAAGCCGAGCAGGGCGCGTAGGACATCCGATCGGTGATTCGTCCCCGCTCCATGCACCGGTGAACCCTCCGCGAGGGTGCTCCGAAGCACAATCTCGGCGCTGATGGGCCTCTGCCGTGTGGTCTTCGGCGACACGGGAACCCTCACTTTCAGGTGATTTTCGCCCGGCGGCCGCACGTCTCCTTGGCCGCGCTCTGCGCAACCGCTCGAATCGTCGAGCTCACTGGAAGGCGAGGCGCAGCTGCCCGTGCGCGAGCAGCGGCACCTCGGCGCGAGGCGGTCCACGAGGCGGCGCTCGGGACCAGCCGCGCTCGGCGAGCACGCGTGACACATCATCGGGCTTCTTGGCGATCTCGACGATCCGCAGCCGGACCACGTCGGCACGGAGCGACGAGTGCCCCGCCAGCACACCGAGGTAGCGAATCAAATGGAACCTCGGTGGGGGTACCAGCGCGCACAACCTGGCGATGAGGTCCTCGGGCGAGAGCACCACGGCGTGCGTCCCGTCGCGCCACGCCTTCTTGAACCGGTACAAGACCTGCCCCAAGGTGCTCGTCGCTACGCTCCTGCGCGCCATGTTCGCGAAGCGAGAGCCGGTCGAGCGCCAGCGGAGGGCGCGCCATGTAGCGAAGGACGTGCTCGAGTCGCTGCCGATCGCGGCCGTCTATCGCCACCTCCGCGTGCACGTTCACGCCGCCGAAGTCCGCGAGCGCGCGCGCCTCTGAACGCACGGCGCGCACAGGCTGCACGAGCTTGAGCGTCATTTGACCGGCGTTGTCGCCGAGCAGCTGTATGTCCGCCGCGGACGCCGCGAAACACGAGGCGAGGACCGGCTGATCGTGCGTGAGCTCCGCCGGCTCATCGCCGAGTCCGTCGAGCGTACGGCCGTGCGCCAGCAGGACCTTCACGATGCGCGCGTGCGTCCACTCGGCGACCTGCTCTACCTCTTCGAACGTGGGCACGCCGAGCGCGTGAAACTCGAGCGCGCCGATGGAATCACGCACATAGACGCCATCGAGAAACAGCGAGTGCGCATGCACGTTGAGGCGTAATGCGGAGTCGCTGCGCTGAATGAACGTCACTGCGCCAACATGCGCATCGTCGACGCTCGGCAGGCCGAGACGTGCCTTTGCCCGGCGGCGGCGGTGGGAGTCGGGTTCGAGACGGGGCGACAGTACACCCGCTCGAGAGCGGCTGCGTGGTAGCGTATGCAGCCATGCTCGCGGTCCAAGAATGTCGTCTCTCCTGGAGCGTTCTCTCGCTGGTCGCGGTCCTGTTCGTGGCGTGTGATGGGAACGAGGCGGTCGCCTCTGGCGACGCAGGCGCGAGCGACGCAGACGACGACGCGAACACGGGGGACGGCTCGCCGGCGGACGGCTCCACGGACGCGGGAGATGGCGGCACGGCTTCGGATGGATCAATGATCGAGCCTGTGCTCTCCGGTCTCCCGCTGCGCAAGCAATACGAGATCCCGATTCCGAGTGGGCACCTCGGCGAGGTAACGATCCACGGGAGCGTCGCGTACGTCGCCAACAGCTGGGACTCTTTCACGACGCTCGCGCTCGAGCCGGACGGGTCCATCTTCGCGACGCTCGTCCGCCCGGACGAGACCCCGCGACCTCGCTGCACGACCCTCGCCATCCATGGCGCATCGTCGACGATGTACTGCAGCTCCGACGAGTCCGACCGCGTGACCGCGTACGACGTCGGGGACCCGGAGCACCCCGTGTGGCGCGCCGCCGCATCACTCCCGCTGACCACGGCAGGCGTGCGCGACTTGGCGGTGGTGCGGGACGACCTCTACCTCGCGCAGTTCGATGCCGGGCTGCGGGTTTCTGCGATCGACCCCAGAGGCGGACTGCGTGCCGCGGTGGCCACCGCCGTGACGGGGAACGTGCGGTTCGTGTCCGCGGACGCCGAGCACCTCGTGGCGTTGTCTGCCGACCGTGGACTCCTCGTGCTCGACGGCGCGGGGGCGGCAGTGACCGTCGCGCACGAGTTGGCGCTCGCCGGCACGCCCCAGGACCTATCCGTTCGCGGAGACCGCGCCGCGGTGGCGCTCGGCTCGGCCGGCGCGGTGGTCGTCGACCTCAGTGGCGTGCCGTCCGTGATCGCGAGCGTGAGTCCCCAAGCCGTCGTGACTGGAGCTGACCTGAACGGCGATCTGCTGGCGCTGACGACGCTCACGGGCGCGTACCTCTACGATCTCTCCGCGACGCCGCCGAGACTCGTCGGCTATTCGGCCTCGGGACATCGAGACGACCGCGACGGCGGCGTGATGCTCTCCGGGCGCTTCGCGGGCTCGGATTTCATCACGAGCGACTGGATCTTCGTCGAGCGCTTCGCCACGGACCGAACGGGTCATGTACTCGAGATCGACATGCCGCGAGGCATCTACCTGCCCGCGGGCGCGGGCGCGACGATCCCGTTTCGCAACGAAGGTGATGTGCCGTTCGACGTGACCGCGCACCTCGGCTCGACGCCCATCAGCGCGCGAGTGGGAGCGATGGAGACGGTGACGATGACGCTGACCCCTGCCGAGCTCGCGCCGCTCGCGGCCACGCCCGGCGAGTCCATCTACGTGACGTTCGCGAGCGCTGGAGGTAGCGCGGGCGTGAGCCTGCCCGTCGCCTTCCGGCCGATGTCGAGCACGCCACCCACCGAACGGCCCGCCGCCGGCGACCCGTTCCCGGAGGTACAGGTCGTGGCGCCGCGCGGAGTCGTCAGCATTCCGGTCACGGGGCGGCGTTCCCTCGCGATCTTCTTCGCGCGCGACTGCGCTGCGATGTGGCCTGTGATCGAGGACTCGACGTACCTCGGGGCGCTTGGTGTGCTTGACGACGGCGCAACACCATTTCTCCTGACCGAGTCCGACATAGCGGCAGATGGCTACGTCGCTCGCTGGGCGCTCAGCGCCGCCGACGTGGGCCACCACGGGTACCTCGCGCCACCGGCGGTCATCGCGTTCAACGGCTCCGAGCGCGTGTACGAGGATCGATTCCAGATCGACTCGTTGCCGCGCGCCGCGTCGCACCCGACCAACTACTTGATCAGCACGCGTGGCATCGTCGAGGCGGTCGACACGTACTATCGGGGTGCATTTCCGCTCCGCTGAGACGCGCGACGCTCAGACCGAGCAGATCTCGGTCCCCCACGCGATCCGCACGCGACGCTGCGAGGTCGCCGTCACACCCGCTCGATCCGCGAGGCGCCCGACGAGCAGCAGATCCTGCCCGAGCGCTTCGTCGGGAAGTGGGACCTGCAGCGTCACACCCGTGATCTGCGCGAACGCGCCGGATGCATCGGGCGTGAACGAGAGGTCGATGCGGAAAGGGAGCGTGACGAGGCTCCCGTCGCTCACGCGCGACAGCGACAGTTCGACGGTGATGCGCCGCGGCTCCAGCCCCTCGCTCTGAAGCGACATCCACACGTGCTGACTTCCCTGACATCCCATCGCGACGAGCAGCGTGTCGCCGTCCTCGATGGCGCGGAACGCCGCCGCGCCCTCGCCGAGGCGAAGCGTCGCGGCGGGAGGGGCCGGAGCGTCAGCGACCGAACCATCAGCGGAGCCCTGGGAAGAACCGCACGCCGCGATCAGGAGCGATAGCGCCGCGTATAGCCCATCCGGTCGCCCTTTCGGTCGTGCTCCATGACGCTCCATCCTCGAGGAACGCTATACGGGCGTGCCGTGGAGCACAATCTCGGCGTCGATGCTGCTCTGCCGGAGGCTCGTCGACGTGCCTCGAGCGCCCACTTTCAGCGCATGTTCGTGCGGCGGACGCACGTCTCCCTGACCGCGCTGTGCGCAGCCGCTCCGCTCACCGTGCCGCTCCGCTCACCGTGCCGCTCCGCTCAACCGAGCACGAGCCGCAGCTGTCCATACGCTGACGCTCGCGGCTCGGCGTCGGGCGGCGCTCTCGGATAGCCGCGCTCGTTGAGCACGCGCGCAATGTCGTCGGGCTTCTTCGCGATCTCGACGATGCGCAGCCGGCCGCCGCACTTCTCGCACTTCAAGTTATCGACCGCGAACACCCGCTGCAGGAGCCAACTCCATGGATGTCGCGACGGCTCGGCTGTCTTCTTTGTGGTGCTCTTCGCTGACGTCGTCGGCTCGTCCATCTCATCGAACAGCGAGAGTTGCTTTGGCGGCGCGGCCAGTCTCTTCGGCACGACCTCCGCACGGAGCAACGAGTGACCCGCGAGAACGCCGAGGTAGCGCATCCAGTGACAGCGAGGAGGTGGCACGAGCGCACACACACGTGCTCGGCGTGCTCGGCTCGCTTCGCTCTCTCTGCGCGCGCTCTCCGCGCGATGGCGCGATGAAGTCCGCGGGCGAGAGCACGACGGCGTGCGTCCCGTCGCGCCACGCTTTCTTGAAGCGATCGACGACCTGTCCCAAGGTGCTCGTCGCTACGCTCCTGCGCGCCATGTTCGCGCAGCGACAGCCGGTCGAGCGCCAGAGGCGACCGCGCCATGTAGCGCAACACGTGCTCGAGTCGCTGCCGATCGCGCCGAGCGCGTGAAACTCGAGCGCGCCGATGGAGTCACGCACATACACGCCATCGAGAAACAGCGAGTGCGCATGAACGTTGAGGCGCAATGCAGAGTCCGAGCGCTGGATGAAGGTCACTGCGCCGACGTGTGCGTCCTCCATAGTCGGCAAGCCGAGCCGCGCCTTCGCCCGGTGTCGGAGAGAGCGCGACACTGCGCCCGTGAACGCCGACATCACCGCTGCGCAACGCCTCCTGTCGTTGCCGAGCAAGATGCGCAGTCGCCACGGGAGCGAGCACACCCACTGTCGCGCCGGCACCTCGAAGAGCATGTCGTCGACGAGGTGCGCGGCCGCGTCTGACATGCGCCGCGCGACGCACGACGGACAAAAGCCGCGCTTCTTGCACGAGAACGCGACGACAAGCTCTTGCCCGCAATCACAACACCGCAAGTGCACGAGGCCCTAGTCGGCGCGGGGGATCGCGGCGACGCCGTCGTCGGCGTGTCGCGGTCGAATCGAGGCGCGCGGGGGGCGCGCTCCCGTCGAACCGGGCGCGATGCGCGCGTGTGCGCTCAGGGCGCGGGCAGCGTGAAGGCGTACGAGGCGCCGTCCTCGCGTGCGACGAGGCTCGAGAAGGGCGCGCCGACGGCGACGAAGGTGCGCGTGCCGGCGCGGACGGCAGCGAGCGTCTCGCCGAGCTGGCCGATTCCGTTGGATTCGCCGGCGATCTGCATCGCGATGTTCGAGCCGAAGCCATCACGTGCGATGGTTACGACGACGACCGAGCCCGTGTCGACGCGGCCGGCCGTGCTGCCGAACGGGCCACCGAGGAGCGCGACCGGCGCGCCATCCGGGCCGGCGACGAGCGCGACCGAGGTGCCGAGCCGCTCGCCGGCGCCCGTGCCCGTCCAGACGCGCTGCGCGGCGCCGGGCTCGACGAGGGGCCGCGGATCGGCGGCGCCGATCGCAGCGCGCACGTAGGCACCGCTCACGAGCACCGCGCTGCCGACACCGCCGCGTGCGTCGCGAAAGCGCGGCGCGCCGACGACGAAATCCGGGACGCCGTCGCCCGTCACGTCGAGCGCGTCGGAGAGCGCGCTGCCGGCCTGCGCGTCGGCGCTCGTGCCGACGAGCGTGACGCTGCGGACCGCGGTCGAGGCGCAGGCGGTCCCTGCACCGAAGAACACGCGCACGGCGCCGGCGACGCGCGGCGCGCCCGTCGGTGCGGCCTCCGGGGCGCCCGCGAGGAGATCGTCGCAGCCGTCGCCGTCGAGGTCGCCCGCACGTGCGAGCGCTGCGCCGAGCCGCTCGCCTGCGACGCCGGGGACGAGCGTGTCGGGCGTGCAGATCGCGACGATGCGATCGGCCACGGGCGCGCGGCCGCGGACGATCGCGACGCCGCCCGCGTTCGTGCCCGCGGCGTCCCACTCGCGCGCACCCGCGACGAGGTCGGAGAGGCCGTCGCCGTCGAGGTCGAGGCCGCCGAGGATGCGCTCGATGCGCTGGTTCGCCTCGGGGCCGAAGTAGACGAAGGCGGGCCCCGTGTCGAAGTTGCCATCGCTGCGCCCGCGGAAGACGTAGATGGCGCCCGTGTTGTCGCGGCGCTCGCAGCCCGGGCCGACCTCGTAGAGCGCCGGGTCGAGCGTCGTCGGGATGTCCTCGGAGCGCGCGAGCACGGCGAGGTCGGGAAGCCCGTCGCCGTCGACATCGCCGGCGGCGCTCACGTCCCAGCCGAACTCGTCGCTGTCGCCGTGTCCGACGAAGCCGCTGAGCGTCTGAAAGGGCGTGCTCGCGGTGCCGCGGTAGACGCGCACGACGCCGACGTTGCGGCCGAGGCTCGAGCCGCTCGCGCCGGGGCCGGCGATGTCGGCGTTGGGGGCGCCGACGGCGAGTTCCGGCGGGCCGTCGCCGTCGAGGTCGCCGACGAACGCGAGCCCCTGTGCGATGCGCTGCCCCGACGCGCGGAACGGCAGCGTGAGCTCGACGAGGCCGCCGTCGGAGAGCGCCGCGAAGAGCCCGCCGCGGTCGTCGTTCGATCTCCGCACCGTCGCGATAGGGCGAAAATGCGAGGAGATCCGTGATCCCATCGCCGTCGACATCGCCCAGCGGACCGGCGCCGATGCCGAGCCAGTCGTTCGCGGCGGCGCCCTCGATCTCGCGCGCGGGCGTCGATGGCGTCGCGGCGCCGTCGGCCGCGTGGACGCGCAACACGCCGGGGCGCGAGAGGCCCATCGGCACACCGCCGCGCGGCGCGCCGCTCACGAACTCGACGCGACCGTCGGCGCGGGTGTGGATGCGCGCCGATTGGCCGAGGCGATCGCCGCTGCCGCCTTCGAGCATCCACGCGGCGTCGGAGAGCGGCGTCGGCACGGTGGCCTCGCCGTCGAGCGCGCGCCCGAGGAAGAGGTGCAGCGCGCCCGCGTCGCTGCCGCTCGCCGCGTCGTGCAGAAAATGACCCGCGAGGAGATCCGCGCGCCCGTCGCCGTCCGTGTCGCCGAGCGAGATCGCGTGTCCGAAGCGCCCGCGTGCGTCGACGTCGGCGAGCTCGGCCCAGTAGATCGCGGGCCGCGCGTCGAGGCCGCCGGGCGCGCCGGGGCGGCTCGCGCGGCCGCGGTACAGGAAGACGGCGCCCGCCTCGACGCGCGCGGTGCCCGGCGAGAGCGCGGAGACCGCGAGGTCGCACGCCCCGTCGCCGTCGAAGTCGCCCGCAGCGAGCGCTTCGCCGAAGCGCATCGACGGCACGGGCGCCCACGCGCCATCGGGGCCCGGCAGCGCGCCGGAGAGCACCACGTTCGGCGTCGAGAGGAATTCGTAGCGCGGCGACGCTGCGAGGAAGATCGAGACGAGCCCGTGGTCGCGGACCGCGCTGCTCAGCTCGGCGAAGGGCGCGGCGACGGCGAGATCCCGCAGCCCGTCGGCGTCGAAGTCGCAGATCGCCACGGCGTTTCCGAAGAGGTCGAAGCCGCTGCGCCCGAAGAACTCGCGCGCCGGCGCCGGTGCGAACCACGTCGCCTCGCCGGTGCCCGCGTAGACGCTCACCGTGCCCACGTCCGTACCCGTCGGATCGTCGCGTCGTGCGCCGACGACGAGGTCGATGCGCCCGTCGCCGGTGAGGTCGGCGAGCGCCACGGAGCGGCCGAACTCCTGGCTGCGCGTCGTGCCGCTCAGCGCGAAGGCGGGCGTCGGATCGAGCCCGTCCGGCGTGCCGCGGAAGCCGAGCACGAGGCCCGATTGCAGCCAGTCGGCGTTCCAGTCGGGGAGGCCAACCACGACGTCGGTGAGGCCGTCTCCGTCGAGGTCGGCGGTGCCCCCGAAGACGTGCGATTCCGAGCGATCGCCCGGCTGTCGACGCGCGGCCTCGCCGGGCGCGACGACCGTCACGCGCGCCATGACGCGCTCGCCGGTGTACGTGTCGGTGACGGTCACGTCCGCGTCGCCCGCGGCGACGGCGGTGAGGGTCGCGCCGACGTCGGCGGTCGTGACGATGCCCGCTGCGCTCGAGGTCGCGCGGACCGTCCCGCTGCCTCCGGCGACGGGCAGCGGGACGACGCTCCCGAGCGGCACGACGAAGCGCTGCGGTGTGAGGCGGAGCCCTGCGCCCGCGCGCACCTCGACCTCCGCCTCGATCGTCGCGCCGAGGGTCGCGTCCGTGAGGCGCACGACGTCGCGTCCCTCGGTGCTTCCGGCGACGTAGGCGCCGGCGTCGCTCAGCGTGCCGCCGCTCCGCGCGTCGCGCAGCGACCACGCGTAGCGCCCGGTGCCGCCCGTGGCCGCGAAATCCACGCGCTGCCCCGGCGAGACCGCAATGACGCCGGCGGGCGCGATCGCGAGCGCGTCGTGGACGCGGATCGAGGCGCTCGCCTGGCCCGTGCAGCCGCGCGCCTCGACGATCACGACGTCGACGGGCTCCGCGTACGTGTCGCCCGGCGCGCCCGCGACGTACACGCCGTACGCGCGATCGACCGACGCGCCGGACTGGTTCGTCGCGAGCGTGAAGCGATAGCCGCCGAGCCCGCCCGTCGGTCGCAGCACGAGCGTGCCTGCCGCGACCGTCTCGGCGCGCGCGGGCTCGAGGCGCACGGGCACGCCGAGGGCCGCACACGGGGTCGACGCGCCTCCCGTCGGTGTGGGCGGGCGCGGCTGCGTGAATGCGCCCTCGCAACCGAGGAGCCCGAGGAGCCACGCGAGCAGCGCGGCGCGCTGCACCGAGCGCCGCAGGCGGGCTGTATCGCCATCGACGGACCGACTCATGCGTCCGAGGATACACGGAGCGGATGTGACACGACGCGGCGAGACGGCGGCGCGCTCGGTGCGGTATCGTCCCCGCCTGTGAGGTCACGCGTCTCGCCCACCGTGTTCGCGATCGCGGGGATCGTCGTCCTCGTCGCCGCCTGTGCGGACGACGTCGCGACGGTGCAGCCGCTCGCGCAGACGCTGCTCGCCGCGGCGGGCGACGCGCTCGTTCCGCTCCCCGACGGGCGGGTCGTCGGCGCGCGGGAGGGCGTGCTCGTCGCGCTCGATCCGCGCCGCCCCACGCTCGCGGCCGTCGCGCTCGGCGCAGCGGATGGCGTCGGCGAGCTGCGTGCGGTGACGACGCTCGACGGCGCGATCGTCGCGCTCACGACGACCGGCACCTTCGTGCTCCGCGGCGATGCGTGGCTCCCCTCGCCCCTCGGCGACGCGCTCGACGGGCCGATCGTCGACGCGGCCGTGCTCCCGGCGCGCACGATCGCGGCGCAACCCGAGCTGTGGATCTGCACCGCGTCGTCGCTCTACCGCGTGCGGGACGGCGTCGCGCGGCGGCTCGGGCTCGAGGGCGACTTCGCGCGGGCGAGTCTCGCGGCGGGCGCGCGCGGGGACACCGCGTCGCTCTGGGTGCGGCTGCCGGATCGCGTGCTCGAGCTCTGGACGGATGCGGCGGGCGCGCTCCGTACGGCGCGGCTGGTGCTGCCGTCGCAGCCCTCCGCGTTGGGTGCGGACGCCGCGGGCGTGCTCTGGCTCGTGCTCGATGGCGGGCTCGTCTCGCTCGGCGCGGATCGCCGCCTCGTCGAGCACGGTGTCTCCGTGGCGCGCGTGCTGACGTCGGCGGAGAGTGACGTGGCGTGGTTCGTGGGGGACGCGGGGCGGGCGTGGCTGCACGCGGACGGCCGGCTCCACGAGGTGCGCGGCGACGTCTCCGTGGGTGCGCGCGCGCGGGTCGGCGTCGATGGCGCGCTCTACACGATCGTCGCGGAAGGGTCCGGCGGGTCGAGCGCGCTCGTCCGCTACGCGCCGCGCCACGACGTCGTGATCGACGGGCCCGCCGACGGCGCCGTCGTCGTGATGGGCGCGACGTACGCGGTCGACGTGCTCGGCGCGGCGAATCCACGCGTCGTCGCGCGCGTCGCCGACGCGTCGCTTCCCGTCGCGCAGGACCCGCTCCGCGTCACCATCTCAGAAGATGGGTTCGACGATGGCGTGTACGCGCTCTCGGTCGAGGTCGCCTTCGACGACGGCACGCTGCCCTTCCGCGCGCGCCGCACCTTCGAGCTGATCTCGACGGCGTCGTGGGCGGCCGACATCGAGCCGCTCCAGTCGACACACTGCGCGCCGTGCCACGGCGCTGCGGGGCCCGCGGTGACGCGCCTCGCATCGCCCGCGGACTGGGCGGCGCGCATCGCCGACGTCCGCGCGAACGTCGAGACCGGGCGCATGCCGCTCGGTCGTGCGCCGCTGTCCCAGCGGCAGTTCGCGCTCTTCGAGGCGTGGGAATACGGCGGATTCCGGGAATGAGGGAGGTCGCGATGACGAGACCGGAAGAGCGGGAGCGGGGCCGCGCGAAACTGGGGCGCCGCGCGCGCGTCGCGTTCGGGGTCCTCGGCGGTGTGGGCGTGATCGCGGCGGCGGCGCTCGGCGCGTCGCTGCTCACGCCGAGCCCGGCGGAGTGCGACGAGCCGGGGAGCTGCCGCGCCCTCGAGCCGCGCCTCGATGATCATGCGTACCTCCGCGCGCTCAGCCTCGATCTGCGCGGCGTCGTGCCGACCGTCGAGGAGTACGACGCGCTCGCGGGCGGCAAAGCGCCGGAGACCTTCGTCGACGCGTGGCTCGGCCTCTCCCCGGGCGCGCCCCCGCCGACCGAGTTCGCCGAGCGCGTCGTGAGCCGCCACGGGGCGCTGCTCTGGCCAAACATCGACAACGTCGATCGGATCTTCCACTTCCGGCGCGGCCTCTCGCGCGACTCGACGACCGCCATCTGGGATCAGTCTGCCAACGACACGCGGCGCACCTATCGCGGCGCGGGCGTGACCTGCCTCGACGAGCCCGCGACGTTCGGGGCCGATGGCCGCCCGCAGACGCGCGAGGTCGACGGCGCGCAGCGCGAGGGCTGGGTCGAAGTCCGGCCCTACTGGGATCCCTCGACCACTATCAAGGTCTGCGCCTTCGACGCGCAGCGCGCGCCGGTTTCGGCGCAGGGCCGCGACTGTGCTTCGCGCGCGGCGATCGGCGACGCTGGCTGCGGCTGCGGAACCGATCTCGCTTGGTGCCCGACCTCCGACGTGCGCAAGGCGGTGCTCGCGTCGTTTCGGGGCGACGTCGAGCGGCGCATCGCGGCGAACATCCTCGAGGACGAGCCCTACCACGCGCTCCTCACCTCGCGCCGCGCCTTCGTCAACGGCGCGCTCACGCACTACTGGACGCATCAGCGCAACAGCTACGACAGCGTGCCCCTCGTCCCCGAGTCCATCGACGTCGCGGCCCTCCCGGACGTCGGCTTCGGGGATGCGGCGTGGCAGGAGGTCGAGCTCCCGGCCGAGCACGCGGGGGTGCTCACCGCGCCCACCTACCTCCTGCGTTTCCAGACGAACCGCGCGCGCGCGGCGCGCTTCTACGATGCGTTTCTCTGCCAGCCCTTCCAGCCGCCGGACACTGGCATCGCACCCGACGACCCCGTCGCCGCGCAGCAGCCCGACGTCCAGTTGCGACCCGGTTGCAACTACTGCCACGCGCAGCTCGAGCCCGCGGCGGCGCACTGGGGCCGCTGGACGCAGCAGGGCGGGGCCTACCTCGACCCGGCCGACTTCCCCGAGTTCCAGGCGGAATGCGCGGCGTGTCGGCTCGACACCGCGACGTGCCCCGAGCGCTGCCGACTGCATTACGTGACGCGCGCGCTCACGCCCGCCGACGAGCCCAACCTCGGTCGGCTGCGCGCCTACGAGTTCCTGCGCCCCGAGCATCGCGCGTACATCGGAGAGGGCCCGCGCGGGCTCGTGCGCGACGGTCTCGCCGACGGGCGCTTCACCGCGTGTGCGACGCGCCGCACGGCCGAGTGGCTCGTCGGCCGCCCGCTCCGCGAGGACGAGGAGGCCTGGACGCGCGACCTCGCGCTGCGCTTCTCCGCGAGCGATTTCCGCTATCGGGAGCTCGTGCGCGCCATCGTGACCAGCGAGACGTATCGGAGGGCGCTGTGATGACGACACGATCCATCGCGCGCTGCGGCCTCGCCGCGCTCTTCGTGCTCGTCCTGCCCGCCTGCGCGGAGGGGCCCGTCCCCGTGTCGCTCGAAGAGCATGGCTTCGGCGACGAGCGACCCGTCGAGGTCGGCGGCGAGCCGTGGCGCGAGCGGCGCCGCATGGACATCGCGCAGGTCGACGCGTCGCTGCGCCGCGTGACGGGCGGGATCGGCTGGGACATCGGCACGACCAACCAGTTCGTGCGCTTCGACGACTCGCTCGGCGTGCCCGACTACGTCAGCAGCACCTCCGAGGATCGCGCCGTGTCGTTGATCTTCCTGAAGTTCCTCGACGATGCGGCGCGCAACGTGTGTCGCCGTGTCGCCGATCGCGAGGGCGGCGATGCACCCATCGGGACCTTCGCGCCCGTCGACGTCGACGCCGAGGGCCCCGCGCCCGCGGACGTCGATGCGGCGCTCGCAGCGCTTCTCCTGAATTTCCACGGGCGCCGCGTCGCGCCGACGAGCCCGGCGCTCACGCCCTGGCGCACGCTCTACACGCGGGCGTCCGCGGAGGTCGCCGCATCCGTGGCCGATCCGGATCGCCCCGATCTCCCGCCGCGTCGCGCGTGGGAGACCGTGTGCGTCGCCCTCGTCGATCACCCCGACTTCTACACCTACTGAGGCCGACGTCATGAGCCAGCACGGACAAGGGACGGGGAGGCGGACATTCCTCGGGCGCATGCTCCTCGCGGGCGGCGCCGCGGCGCTCGGCGCGGGTGGGCTCGGCACGCTCGCGCGGCTCGCGCGCGCGGGGGATCGACCGGAGGCCGACGAGCGCTTCTACGTGTTCGCCTATTTCTCGGGCGGATGGGACGTGTTGCTCGGTCTCGACCCGCGTGATCCGGCGGTGTTCGACGCCGACAGCATGGACGCGACGCGCATCCAGCCCGGGTACGAGCTGCAGCGCGCGCGTGACCTCGCGCTCGTGCGGCCCTCGCCCGATGCGGCCGCGGAGATGGTCTTCGGCCCGTACATCGGCGGGCTCGCGGCCCACTGGGAGCGGCTCGCGGTGGTCCGCGGCATGAGCATGGACACGCTCACGCACGAGGTCGGGCGTCGTCGCTTCCTCACGGGTCGGCCGCCGTCGGGGCTGCTCGCGCGGGGCGCATCCGGCTCCGCATGGCTCGCGGCGCAGTTCCCCGACGGGGCGCTCATGCCGAATCTCTCCGTCGGCGTCGAGTCGTTCAACCCCGATCTGCCCGTCGAGGTATCGGCCGTGCGCGTGTCGAACGCGGCTGACCTCGTCGCGCTGCTGCGCCGCGCGGATCCCACGCTCGATCCGGCCCTCGATCCGCTCGTCGCGATGCGCCTCGCTGACGACGCGGCGTGTGCGCGCGCCTACGGCTCGCCGACGCTGCGGGCGGCCGAGTCGTCGCGCCTGCGCCTGCGCGCGGTGCTCGAGGCCGATGTGCAGGCCCTCTTCAACTTCGGCGCGTCTACGCCGGAGATGCAGGCGCTCCGCGCGCGCTATGGCTTCACCACCGATCTCCGCAGCCCCGAGGCGCAGGCGGCGCTCGCTGCGCAGGCCATCTCGAGCGGCGTGAGCCGTGTCGTCACGCTGCAGGCGACGGGCGGGCTCGACACGCACTTCGACGACTGGCAAACGGAACACGGCCCACGGCAGCAGCGCGGCTTCGACGCGATCGCCAAGCTCGCGACCCACCTCGCCGAGCTGCCGTACAAGGACACCGGCGAGTCGTTCCTCGATCGCACGACGATCGTCGGCTTCAGCGAGTTCATGCGTACGCCGCTCCTCAACGCGCGCGGCGGCCGCGACCACTGGCTCACCAACAGCTGCTTCGCGCTCGGCGGGAAGATCCGCGGGAACACCGTGATCGGCGCGTCGAGCGATGTGGGGATGTCGCCGCAGGCCGTCGACCTCGCGACCGGGCGCGTCGACGCGGGCGGCGCGGTGATCCGGCCGGAGCACATCCTCCGCACGCTGCTCGTCGACGCGGGCCTCACCGACGACGCCGCCGATCTCCGCGTGCCGCCGATCCCGGCGCTGCTCCGCACCTGATGCGCGCGTCGGGGCGTCGGGCGCGCGCATGGCGCGACGTGATCGCGGTGCGCGCGTCGCGCGTCCTCGGCTGCGTGCTCGCTCTCGCGTGCGCGCTCTTCGTCGCGGGCGGCGCGCACGCGCAGCAGCGTGTCGCGCTCGCGGCGCTCTCCGGACGCGGTCACGAGGACGCGGCGACACGGCTCCGCGAGGCGCTCTCGGCCGGCGCGTTCGTCGTCGTCGAGGACACGGCGCCGATCGCCGACGAGATCGACGCGGCGGCGGCGCTCTGCGCGCGACTGGGCGTCGCGGCCGTGCTCGGCGGCGAGGCCGTCCGGCGCGGCGATCGCTGGCGCTTCGACCTCTTCGCGCGCGACGCCGCGGGCGGCGAGGTGGTGCGCGTGCGGCGTCCGGCGCGCGGGCCGCGTGCGCTCGCCGAGGCCGTCGATGCGCTCGTCGCCCGGCTCGCCGCGCTCCCGCCGCCCGTCGTCGCCGCGTCCGTCCCTCCACCCGAGACGGCGAACACCGACGCGACCGAAGCGGAGTCGGCGCGACGCACGGCGCAGGACGCCGTCGCCGTGCGAGATCAAGAGACCATCTCTCGGGATGGTGTAGATTCTTCGGCGCGTCGGGTCGTCGCCCTCTCGGCGTGGCTCGGTGCGGGCGTGCGCACGCGGACGGTGACGCTGATCGCGCCGAACGGGGAGGACGCGGGCTACGCGGCGCCCGGCTTCGTGGAGCTCGCGCTCGGGGCCGAGGCGCGCTTCGTCGACGTGCTCTTCGTGCGGGGGGCTGCGACCAGCTCCGCGGGGCTGCGCTCTCGACCGGCCGAGCCGGGGCGCGCGCCGCTCGACTCGTGGTTCGCGAGCGCGAGCGTCGACCTCGGCGCGCGCGTGACCCTCGACGACGCCTTCGAGCTCGGGCTCGCCGCGGGCGTCGGCTGGGACCGCTACGCGCTGCCTTTCAACGAGCAGGTGCCGACGATCGCGTATGCGTACGTGCGGCCGGGTGCGCTCGCCGCCGCGCGCGTCCTCGGCGACACACTCGTGCTCGAGGCCGAAGGCGGCGTGCGCCTGCCCTTCGCGGTCGGCGACCTCGAGGCGCTCTACGGCGAAGACCACGACGTGCGTGGCTTCGACGTCACGGTGCGCCTTGCGCGGTGTCGTCGGGCCGGGCCTGCTCTGGCGTGTCGAGGGCGGCTACCGGGCGTATGCGCTCGCTTTTCGCACGGTCGACGGGACGTTCGACGGCCGCGATCAGGGCTACCACGCGCACGCGCACGCCGGCTGGACGTTCTAGCGCCGCGTCGCGCGCGGTCGGTCGTCGTCGTGCGCGTCGAGGCGGCCGTGGATGGCGACGACGTGCGCCGCGAGCGCGCGCGGCGAGCTCGGACAGCCAGCCGGCTGGCTGTCTGTGAACGGCGACGCTCAGCCGCCCGAACAGGCGCGCACGTCGCGTCCGGACACGAAGACGAACGGTGGGCGCCCTTCGACGTAGACGCGCTGCGTCTCTCCCTCGACGAGCGGCGGCAGGATGCAGGTGCGCGTCGTCTCCATGCACACGGCCAAACAGGCGGGCATGCACGCGTTCTCGTAGCGGGTCGCGCTCACGCGGATCTCGTTGCCGGGCGGGAGATCGTCGGTTGAGCGCTTCTCGACGGTGACGACGCAGGGACCCTCGAGCGTGCAGCCGCCGCAGGTGTCGACGAGATTCACGATGTGGCGCTGTGCGCGGTCGGAGGTGACGCAGACGTCCGTCGCGCGTTGCGGGGCGCCGTCGAGCGGTGTGGCTGATTCGCAGGTGGTCAGTTCGGCGAAGTCGATGCACGCCGCCGGCGCGGGGACGAGGCCGGGCTCCGCGCCGACCGCGAGGCGTGAGGCGGGCTCGCCGTTCACCTCGAGCGTCCACGTGCCGGCGTCGAGCGCGGGGAAGGCGCAGCGCGCGACGGCGGGGTTGCAGGCCGCGCAGTCGCAGGGATCCGCGCAGAAGGTGGTCGTCACGCGCAGCGTCCGCGTGGCGGGGTCGACGCCGACCGCGCACTCGGTCGAGGGGCAGCAGCCGCAGGTGTCGAGCTGGAAGGGCAGCTCGAACGGGCGCCCCGCAGGGACGATCGTGGTCTCGAGGCAGACGCCGTTGGCCCGGAGGAGCGGGCAGAGCAAGCCGGCGTCGGGAACTGCCGCGTCAGGCGTCCCGGTGTCGGGGAGGTCCGCGTCGGGCGTCGCGGCGTCGCGTGCGGATCCATCGGGCGCCGCTGCGTCCGAGGGGGGCGTGCCCGCGTCGGCCGGTGGCGTGACGCGCGCCTCCGCGCAGGCCGTGAGGGAGAGCAGCGTGAGTAGGATCGGCACAGGGCGGCACAGCGCGTTCATGGGGACGTGGCTGAGCACGAGGCGTGCCACGAGGCGGGTTCTGGGCGTCGGGGGCGCATCGCGCGGGTGCGGTGCGGTGCCGTGCGCGGCCGGCCGTGCTGAACGTCGACCACGCGCGCTTGAATGGGTGTTGGGGGACGTTCACAACGCGGCGATCCTCGGCGCGGACTCCGAGAGGTGCTTGACCCTCCCGGAGCGCGGCTGTGTCGGGGGACGTCCCCGCCATGCCCGCCTGCACGAAGGAGCCGCCATGTCCGCACGCGTCCTGGTCATCACGAGCAACCACGGTGAGCTCGCCGGCAAGCCGAATGGCACGTACCTGCCCGAGCTCACGCACGCGCTGCACGCGCTCGATCGCGCCGGCGTCGCGTACGAGCTCGCGTCACCGAAGGGCGGCGAGATCCCGGGTTACGGCGCCGACGCCGACGCGCTGACGCGCACGATGCTCGCCGACGCGACCTTCGCCGCGCGGCTGCGGTCCACGCTGCGCCTCGCCGACATCGACCCCGCGGACTACGCGGGCGTGTTCTTCCCGGGTGGCTATGGCCTGTTGTTCGACCTCACGGAGGACGCGGAGAGCCATCGGATCACCGCGGCCCTCTTCGAGCGTGGCGCGCCCGTCGCGGCCGTCTGCCACGGTCCCGCGGCGCTGGCGCGGGTGCGGCGCGCCGATGGCGCCAGTATCCTCGAGGGCCGCGAGGTCACGGGCTTCACGCGCGAGGAGGAGGTCGCCATGAAGACCCTCGACGTCGTCCCCTTCGTGCTCGAGGAGCGGATGCTCGAGGCCGGCGCGATCTACCGCAAGCGGGCGAACTGGAAGGTCCTTCTCGTCGAGGACGGCCACCTCATCACCGGACAAAACCCCGCGTCGGCCGAAGCGGTGGGCGAGGCCCTCGCGCGCGCGCTCGCGGTGCAGGCCGGCTGAGGGGCTCTCGACCGCGCCCTCGGATGGCGCAGGCGCGCCGCGCTCAGTGCAGCGTGCGCGGGGGGGCGTCGTCGTCGCGGCCGCCGCGGATCACGCGGAGGGGCGCGGTGCGAGGCAGCGCAGGCGGGCGTGGGCGCGGCCGCGCCTGCCTGCGCGCGAAGAGCACGGCGGTGCCCACGGAGCCCCACGTCGCGAAGAAACCGGCGCTCAGCGCGCCGCGGGTCTGCAGCAGCGGGAACAGCGTGAAGAGCAGCACCCCGAGCAGGACTTGCCAGCGGCGGGCCTCGAAGCGGCCGAACAACAGGATGCGCGCGCCAGGCGCCCCGAAGAGCCCCCCGACGAGCAGCCCCCACGCGATCGGCCCGGTGCCCTGCAGCGCGGCCGTCGGGCCCGGGAAGGCGATCGCGAAGACGCTGTCGCCGAGCATTGCGCCGAGCGTCGCGCCGCCGGTGCAGAGGGCGATGAGCGCGAGCGCGCGCCGCGCGCCGTAGCGCAGGTCGAAGGGCGCGAGCACGAGGTACGCAAAGAAGAGGGCGAGCGCGAGGTCGAGGATCGCGCCGCCGTGGAAGGGGACCACGAAGGGCCACGCGAGCGCTCTGCCAGGCCGTGTGCACGCCGAGGCTCCGCGTGTCGAGCGCAAGCACGGCCGCGAGCGGCAGGGACGTCGCGGACTCGGCGAGCGCGAGGGCTGCGAACGCCACGAAGAGCGTCACGAGCACGCGGAGGGTGAGCGGTGTCAGCGGGGGCCACGCCACGACTGGCGTCTCTGCGCCGTGCGTGCAGCGCGAGGCAAGCGCGTGCGCCACGCCTCCGCCGTCTCGCGGCGCGAAACGCGAACGCCCCGCGGGCACGTGGCCTGCGGGGCGTCCGGGGAGGTCGCGCGGGTCGAGGCGCGCGCCGCGCTCAGTTCTTGTCGAGCGCGATGTTGTAGAACTCGGGCGTCATCGCCGCGACCGAGAGCGTGTCGTCGAAGGCCATCCACTGCTTGAGGCCCGCGGCGTTCGCGGCCTCGATGTAGAAGGACATACGTGCGGCCGCCCATGACGAATGTCGTTGCCGAACACGAGTCTGCTGCCGCTGCACGGGATGCCCGCGGCGGCCGGCTCTCCGCGACCACGGTGCCCGTGCCGCCGCCGGTCACGTCGCGCAGCGTGTAGAAGATCGTCGCGACGCCCGCGCCCGTGCAGTCGGTGTCCGACATCACGCCGGGGCCCGAGACGGTGTCGTAGGTGAGGTTGATGGTGAGCGACTCGGGCGTGGCGACGACGAAGTCGGCGGTCGCGAGCGTGGAGTGCGTGATGGGCGCGTTGACGACGAGCGGCAGCGGCGCGCTCATGCCGATGTTCGCGCCCGACGCGTCGAGCGCGCGCCAGAAGGTCATGTAGTTGCCGTAGGTGAAGCGGATCGCCGGGGTGAGCGTGCGCGTGTCGAAGGCGCCGCCCGCGCAGGAGAAGACGAAGCCGGGCTCGGTGTACGTCTCGCCGGCCTGCTGGATGACAAGCTGCACGTTGCTGATGCCGGCCGCGGCGCAGGTGGCCGTGGTCGCGGGGCCGCCGTTCAGCGTCCACATGCCGTCCATCGTGAAGTCGTTGCCCTTCGGGTTGAAGCCCGCCGGGGTGGTCACGATGTCGATCGGCGTGAAGTTCGCGGTGTCCCCGAAGCCCACGGTGAAGGCGCCCGCGGGGGAGACGACGTCCGTCGTGTCGGTGTCGATGATCCAGGTCGCGTTGTACGTGCCCGCAGCGAGGACGTTCGGCAGGTTGAACCCGCCCGACGCGCAGTCGAACACGAACTGCGGCGGAATCACGGCGGGGTCGAAGCCGTTGTCGAAGCGGATCGCTACCGAATTGATGCCCGCCGCGTCACAGACGCCCGCGCTCGCAGGCTGGCCGTTGACCGTCCACGAGCCCGTCGCCGAGGCGTCCGACCCGATGGGCGTCCACACCTCGACCGTCACCACGCAGCCCGCGAGCACCGTCGCCGCCATCGCGAGCGAACCCCAGACAGACCGACGCATCGTCATCATGAGAAGCCTCCACACGGGCTCGTCGCCCGCCAGTCACACGGGCCCTGCGCCCGGAAGTCCCACGGGCTTCTGGCCCGCCCATCCCACGGGCTTCTGGCCCGCCCAACCCACGGGCTTCTGGCCCGCCCAACCCACGGGCGCCTGGCCCGCGAATCACAAGGACCGTCCGCCCAGTCATCGATGTATCCGTGCGCCCCGCACGGCGTGCGCGGCTCAGACGCGCCCCACCGCGTCCGGATTCAAGTGGCGTGTCGCGGCGCCTACTTCGCGAACGCCGCGTCCATGAGCTGCGCCTGCTCGAGCTTGTGGCTCGCCTCGCTGCCCGTCGCCGGGCTCGCGCTCTCGGTGCGGGAGACGAGCCGCAGCGGGCAGCCGAAGAGGGCCTCCGCGCGCGCGCAGAGCGGATACCAGGCCCCGCTGTTCGCGGGCTCCTCCTGCACCCACACGAGCTCGGTCTTCTTGCCGTAGGGCGCGAGGGCCGGGGCGACGTGCTCGGCGCGGAGCGGGTAGAGCTGCTCGAGGCGGACGATGTGGATGTCCTCGGCCTTGCGCTCGCGCCGCGCCTTGTCGAGGTCGTAATAGACCTTGCCGGAGCAGAGGAGTACGCGGCGGACCTTCTTCGCGTCGGTGCCGCTCGTGTCGGCGATGACGCGCTGGAAGCGGCCGTTCACGAGCTCGTCGAGCGTGCTCATGGCCTCGGGGAGGCGGAGCATGCTCTTCGGGGTCATCAGCACGAGCGGCTTGCGGTACGGCCGCAGCATCTGCCGACGCAGCGAGTGGAAGAGCTGCGCGCTCGTCGTGAGGTTCTGGACCTGGATGTTGTCCTCGGCCGCGAGCGTCAGGAAGCGCTCGAGGCGCGCCGACGAATGCTCCG
The DNA here is from genome assembly GCA_964202905.1 of Polyangiales bacterium. GTDB lineage: Bacteria > Myxococcota_A > Polyangia > Polyangiales > JADJQN01 > CAIUAC01. The sequence goes on along the minus strand of CAXNJO010000003.1, from coordinate 279,953 downwards.
GGCCCTGCCCCTCGAAGCCGTGCGGCAGCATCAGCACGAGGCCCGACAAGCGCGACCACTTGTCTTCGCCGCTGACGATGAACTGGTCGATGATGACCTGTGCGCCGTTCGCGAAATCGCCGAACTGCGCCTCCCACACGACGAGCGCGTCGGGCGAGTCGAGGGAGTAACCGTACTCGAAGCCGAGCACGCCCTGCTCGCTGAGCGGGGAGTCCCAGAAGTCGACGCGGCCCTGCCCGGTGCGCAGGTGCGCGAGCGGGCAGAAGGTCTTGCCGGTGTCGTTGTCGAAGAGCACGGCGTGGCGCGTGTTGAACGTGCCGCGGCGCGCGTCCTGACCGGTGAAGCGGATCGGCGTGCCGGCCTCGAGCAGCGACGCGAAGGCGAGATGCTCGCCGACGGCCCACGGGAAGGGCTGCCCCTCGCCGGCCTTCTTGCGCGGCTCGAGCACCGTGCTGATGACCTTCGGGTGCGGCTTGAAGTCCTCGGGCAGGGTCGTGAGCTTGCCGATCAAGGCGAGCAGCGACTCGCGCGACACACGCGTGTCGGGCTCGTCGACCTCGGCGTCGGAGCCGCCGCGGTAGCCCCTCCACACGCCGCCGCCGGTGTTCGCCTTCGGCGCGAGGTTCGTGTCGCGGGCCTCGCGGAGGGCCTCCTCGAAGAAGCGCTTGCGACCTTGCGCGATGGTGTCGGCGGTGGCCTCGTCGATGGTTCCCATCTCGACGAGACGCTGGCTGTAGAGCTTGCGGATCGTGGGCTTCTTGTCGATGGCCGCGTACATCACGGGCTTCGTGAAGCGCGGCTCGTCGGCCTCGTTGTGGCCGTACTTGCGGTAGCAGAGGAGATCGATGACGACGTCGCGCCCGTAGCGGTGCCGGTACTCGGTCGCGAGACGCACGACCTGCACGACGGCCTCCGGATCCTCGCCGTTCACGTGGAAGACCGGGCAGCGCAGCATGCGGACGATGTCGGTCGCGTAGCGCGTCGAGCGCGCGTCCTCCGTCGCCGTCGTGAACCCGATCTGGTTGTTGATGACGAGGTGGATCGTGCCGCCCGTGCGGTAGCCCGTGAGCAGCGAGAGGTTCAGCACCTCGGGCACGATGCCCTGCCCGATGAAGGCGGCGTCGCCGTGGATCTGGAGCGCGAGGACCTTGCGGCGGGTGTCGACGTCGCCGACGCGGTCCTGCTTGGCGCGGGCGCGGCCCTCGATGATCGCGTTGACGAACTCGAGGTGCGACGGATTGAACGTGAGCGTGAGGTGGACCTTCTCGCCGGTGCTGACGACGCGGTCCGAGGAGTAGCCGAGGTGGTACTTCACGTCGCCGCGCCCGAGGTTCAGCTCGGGGTGCTTGTCGTCGAAGCCCGCGAAGATCTCCTTCGCGTCCTTCTCGAGGACGTTGACGAGGACGTTCAGCCGGCCGCGGTGGGCCATGCCGAAGACGATCTCCTCGACGCCGAGGCGGCCGCTGTATTCCACGAGCAGATCGAGCAGCGGGATCGTGCTCTCGCCGCCCTCGATGCTGAAGCGCTTCTTGCCGACGTAATTCGTGTGGATGAAGGTCTCGAAGACCTCGGCGTCGGTGAGCTTCGAGAGGACGCGCACCTGCTCTTCGCGGGAGAGCTTCGCGTGGTTTTGCGTGGACTCCATCCGCTCTTGGAGCCAGAGGCGCTCGTCCGGGTCCTCGACGTGCGTGTACTCGACGCCGATCGAGCGGCAGTAGGTGGCCGTCAGGCGCGCGACGATCTCGCGCAGCGGGAGCTCCGCGGGGCCGGCGAGATCGCCCGTCGAGAAGACGGTGTCGGGGTCGATCTCGGCGAGGCCGAACTTCGCGAGGCCGAGCTCGAAGGGCGGCGGCTCGAGGAGGCCGAGCGGATCGATCTGCGCGAACAGGTGACCGCGTACGCGGTAGGCGTTGATGAGGGCGGAGACGCGGCCCTGCAGCGCGACCGCGTCGCGCACGCCGGCGGGCGGCGCGACCGACGCCATGCGCTCGCCCGTCCAGCCCGGCACGAACTCGGCGCTCGTCGGGAGGATGGCGACGAGCGCGTGGGCGCTGTGGCCGTTGCCGCCGAGCGCTTCGCTGCCGCGGGGCGCAGGGCCGTTCGTCGGCTCGATGCGCGGGGCGCGGGGCGGCGCGAGGAGGGCCTCGACGGGCGCGGGCGCGACGAGGGAGCCGCCGGTCGTGCGCTCCTGTGCCGCTTGGAAGGCGTCGAAGTACTTCCGCCACGCATCCTCGACGGAATGCGGGTTCTCGCAATAGCGGAGGTAGAGCTCTTCGACGAGCGACTGATTGACGCCGAAATCCTGGTCCATCTTGGGGCGCCGAGTCTACGCCCCGTCCGCGGGGGCGGCCAGTGCGGCGGAGCGGGTCGGATGAAGTCGTGACGCAGCGCGCGGGAGCGGCGGTGCGCGTCCGCGTGCGTCGCGGGCCGCGGCGTGGACTACTCCGCCGGGTCCATCGCGAGCGGGGCCTCGTGCGCGGGACGGGCCTTGGCGCGCGGCTTCGACACGCGGGCGGCGGGCGTCCAACGGGCCTTCTGGATGTGGGGCGAGAGGCGGATGACGCCGACGACGTCGAGGGCGCGGATGACCGTCCAGGTCGGGTCGATCTCGAACCAGCGCGCCGCGAAGTTCGGCGCCATGCCGAACTCGTGGTGGTTGTTCTGGAAGAGCTCGCCGAGCATGAGGAAGTCGAAGGGCAGCGTGTTGCGTGAGCGGTCGTCGCTCGCGAAGTTGCGGTAGCCGTACTTGTGACCGCACCAGTTCACGATCGCGCCGTGGATGGGGCCCATCAGGTAGTGCACGGGGAGCAGCAGGTAGAACGCCCAGTGCGGCGCAAAGGCCACGTAGAACAGCGTGTAGAGCGCGCCGACGCCGATGCGCGAGAGCCAGCTGTCGCCGAAGCGATCGAGCGCGGGCCACTCGGGGGCGCCGCCCTCGAAGCGCTTCTCCGGGGCGATCGTGCGGTTTACGAAGCCGTAGTAGCGGTCCTTCGTGGCGAGCATCATCTGCTGAACGCTCGGGTAGGTGTGCGGCGAGTGCGGATCGCGCTCGGTGTCGCTGAAGGCGTGGTGCTCGCGGTGCAGCACCGCGTACGCGCGCGGGATCAGGTACGAGGAGCCCTGCGTCGCGTAGAGGAAGAGATAGAAGAAACGCTCCCAGCCCGGGCTCATCGTGAACATCCGGTGCGCCGCGTAGCGGTGCAGGAAGAACGTCTGCGAGAAGAGCGAGAGCACCCAGTGCGCGACGAAGAAGGTGAGGATGGCGGCCACGGCGTGAGTCTCCGGGAGGGGCCGCGCGCGGCGGCGTGCAGGGCGCGACGAAGCCACTAGACCACCTGCGCGCCACGGCCCCATCCGCTACGGGTCACGATTCCGTCATGCGCCTCCGGGCGAGCGCTGGCATGACGGTGACCTGCGGCGCAGCCACGCGCGGTGCGGCGCCGCGCGTGGCTGCGGCATACTCGGCCCGATGAGCGCCCCTCCGCGCGATCCCGAACCGACCGCGCACGCCGACGCGGGGCACCGGCCCGCGCTGTCTGCGCGGCACCCGCTCGTCGTCCACCGCGAGGCGCTGCTCGGGTGCCGGCAGTGCCCGGACGTGATCCCGCCCGTCGTCAGCGGGCGCGCCGTCGAGACGGAGATCTTCTTCATCGGGCAGGCGCCGGGCATCCACGAAGGCGCGATCGGGCAGCCCTTCGCGTGGACGGCGGGCAAGACGCTCTTCCGCTGGTTCGGCACGATCGGCGTGAGCGAGGCCGACTTCCGCGCGCGCGTCTACATGACCGCGGTGCTGCGCTGTTTCCCGGGCAAGGCGAAGAGCGGCGGCGGCGACCGCGTGCCCGTGCGCGACGAGATCGAGCGCTGCGCCGCGTGGATGCGCGAGGAGGTGCGCATCGTGCGGCCGCGGCTCGTCATCGCCGTGGGAAGGCTCGCGATCGAGCGCCTCGCGCAGCGACCGTTTGGCACGCTCGACGCGGTGGTCGGTCCGCTGCACCGCGCGACGTTCTTCGGACACGAGGTGGACTGGGTCGCGCTGCCGCACCCGAGCGGGCTCTCGTCGTGGCCGAAACTCGAGCCCGGCAAGTCGCTGCTCGCGCAGTCGCTCGACACGCTCGCCGCGCACCCGAGCTTCGCGCGGACGTTCGCCGCCGCGCGCTGAATCGCCATTCATTTCCCGAGCGCGTACGCGCTCAGGGCGTGGCAGGCGCGTCCATGCCGAGCTCGTGTTCCACGAAGGCGTACATGCGCGCGTAGCGGCGGACGAGATCGCTGAGGCGCGTGCCGGCGCCATGGCCGACGGCGCGCTCGCGGTAGAACCAGACGGGGCGCTCGCTCGACGTCGCGGCCATCAGCGCGGCGGCGAACTTCGTGGAGTGCGCCCAGTGCACGCGGCTGTCGTGGTCGGCCGTCTCGACGAGCACGGCGGGGTAGGGCGTGCCGGCGCGCACCTGGTGGTACGGCGAGTAGGCGTGCAGGTAGCGGAGCTGCTCGGGGTCGGCGGCGCTGCCGTACTCGCTCGTCCAGAGCTCGGCGGGCGGGAAGCGCTCGTAGCGGACCATGTCGTAGAGGCCGACGTAGGTCGCCGCGGCGCGGAAGGCGTCGGGGCAGCGCGTGATCATCGCGCCCATGAGCAGCCCGCCGTTCGAGCCGCCGGTGATGGCGATGCGCGCGGGCGAGGACACGCCGCTCGACGCGAGCCAGCGGATCACGGCCTCGAAGTCCTCGAAGACGTGCTTCTTGTTCAGCAGGTTCCCGGCGCGGTGCCACGCCTCGCCGAACTCCGCGCCGCCGCGCAGGTTCGCGACCGCGAAGACGCCGCCGCGCTCGAGGAAGTAGAGCGCGTGCCGCGTGAAGGTCGGGTAGAGCGAGACGTTGAAGCCGCCGTAGCCCGTGAGCAGCACCGGGTTCGTGCCGTCGCGGCGCAGTCCGCGCCGGTGCACGAGGTAGACGTTGATGGGCGTGCCATCCGCGGAGGGCACGCGCTCCTGCGTGAGCTCGAAGGCGCCCGCGTCGACGTCGCTCGCGACGCGATCGAGCACGGTCGCGGTGCGGCTGCGGACATCCCAGGTGGAGAGCGTCGGCGCGAGGAAGTACGAGCTGAACGCGTAGGCGAGGCGCGCGGAGCTGGGGTCGGCGCCGAGCCCGTCGATCGAGCCGCGCGTCGGCAGCGCGAGCTCGGGCTCCTCGCGGCCGTCGAGCCCGTAGACGCGGACGCGCGCGCGCACGTCGTCGATCGTCTGCACGACGAGGCGATCGGCGACGAACTCGTAGCCCTCGATGGGCGCGTCGCCTTCGGGGATCACGGTGCGCCAGCGCGCCGGATCGGCCGCGTTTTCTGGGCGATCGGCGACGACGACGCGGTAGCGCGGGGCGTCGAGGTTGGTGAGGAGGTAGAGCCTGCCGCCGTGCACGCGGCCGCTCGTGAGCGCGTCGCGGCCCGTGACGACGGGGCGCACGACGGGCGCGCCGGAGGCGTCGGCGGGCGCGCGGCGATCGACGAGGTGCACGTCGGACGCGGACCAGCCGCGGAAGTCGTTGACGACGAGCCAGCGGTCGTCGTCGGAGACGGAGGGGCTTGGGAAATCGGTGCCGCGCGCGCCGCCGTAGATGCGCGGGTCGGCGGCGGCATCCGCGCTGAGCGCGTGGAAGAAGACGCGCGGGAAATACGTGTCCTCGTGCGCGGCGTCGAAGTCCGGCTCGCCGGGCGCGGGGTAGCGCGTGTAGTAGAAGCCGCGCTCGTCGTTCAGCCACGCGAGGTTGCACCACTTGGTGCGCGCGATGCGCTCCGGGAGCAGCGCGCCCGTCGCGACGTCGAGGACGTGGAGCGTGCTGCGCTCGTCGCCGTTCGTGGAGATGCCGAGCGCGACGAGGCGGCCCTTCGGGGACGGATAGAACCAGTCGAGCGCGGCGCGCGCGGCCGGGTCGGCGCCGGGCAGGCGTGTCGGGTCGAGGAGGCGCCGCGGGGCTGGCGCGGGCAGGGCGGCGTCGCGGCGGCCGCGGTCTTCGGCGACCCAGAGCGAGGGCTGCTCTTCGCCCGCCTCGCGCTTCAGGTAGAAGACGCGCGGGCCGGCGGTGACGACGCGCGAGATCGTGCCGATCGCGAGCAGCGCGGCGAGCCGCTCCTGGCGCGCGGGCACGGCGAGCGCGTCGAGCGCCGACCCGGTGCGCGTGCTCTGCGCGTCGATCCACGCGCGCGTCGCGGCGGTGTCTTCCTCGAGGGCGCGGTACGGATCGGCGACGACGAGCCCGTGCAGCGTCTCGGTGATGGCGCCGGCTCGGGCGGCGTCGTCGAGCGCACGGCGCGGATCGGTGGGTGTGGCCGAGCTCACGGGAAGCAGCGGGGGGCCGGGCGGCGCGACGGATTCCGCGAGGCCCGGCGCACCGGAAGGAGGCGCGGCGCCGCACGCGACGAGCAGCAGAAACGCGAATGATGGGAGCGTGCGACACGCGATGCGCATGGGCGGCTTCGTCGCACGGCTGCAGCGTGCGCGGCAATGTCCATCACCGTGGATGGCATGCGCGTTCGCGATGGATCGTGGGCGATCAGCCGGGACCGCCGGGCATCGGGATGGTGGGCGGGACGAGGAAGTACACGTCGCGCGTGTCGAGCGGCGAGCCGTTGCCGCGGACGGTGAGCAGCGCCTTGAAGATCTGCGGGCTGCGGGTCGGCATCACGGTGGCGTTCTCCCGCGCGACGACGTCCCAGCAGACGGGCGTGCCGGGGCGCAGCGACGGGAAGGCGTCGTTGAAGCCGTCGCCGTTCGTGTCCTCGAGCTCGGCGACGGCGGTGCAGTCGCCGCCGCTCACGTTGACCTCGAGGCGCTCGATGAAGGGCAGCGCGTCGCCCGCGTCGTCGGGCTGATCCGTCGCCTCGATCGTGACGCGGATGGGCACGCCCTCGACGATCGTGCGGATCGCGCCTGCGACCGCGGGCACGACCGACGCGTCTGCGCCGTTGTAGACGAGGGGCATGCCGGCCGGGTCGAGCGAGCCCGAGTCGCGCACGACGTCGACGAGGTCCGTGCGCGCCGTGCTCGTCGTCGCGCCGCTCCAGACGCCGATGACTTTGATCTCCGCGGCGCGCAGCGCGGTCGAAGCCGAGAGCGAGGTCTCGGCTCCGTCGCTGTCCTCGTCGGTGAAGGCGACGACGATCTTCACGGCTTCGTCGCGGAACGCCGGGCAGCCGACGAAGCCCGGCATCGGGGCCGCGCAGTCCGCCGGCGAGCCGGGCGCGCCGCGCGGATCCGCGACGCCCCAGAGCGCGCGGTAGAGGCTCTCCGTGCCACCGAACGTCGCGACGGCGAGGGCCGCCGACGTCGCGGCCGGGCTCGGCTGCAGCGAGAGGAGGTTGCGGTAGCTGGCCTCGTAGTAGCCCGCGCCGCTGTACGTGCTCAGCAGGCACGCGCTCGTCGCGGGATTCTCGATGCACGTGCCGCTCAGGCGGCTGCACACGAGCGGGCTCGCGCACTCGGCGTCGGACGTGCACGCGATGCCGCTGTCCATGCAGGTGAAGTCGTCGACGAGCGTGGACACGGCGCCACGCAGCGCGCCGATCTCGCCGGACATCGACCCGGAGATGTCGAAGAGGAAGTAGATGTCCGCGAACTGGATGTTCGTGCGGAAGCCGAGCGTGTCGCGCGGGGGCGCGGGCGGCTGCATGTAGGGGACGACGAACACGAAATTGCCCCGCGCGCGCGGGCTGTCGGCGGCGTCGCGCGGGTCGGTGGAGGCGGCGACCTCGATCAGATCCGAGACGCCGTCGCCGTCCGTGTCGCCCGTGGTCGGCGAGGTTCCCGCGAGGGCCTCGTCGGCGTCGGAGAGGCCGTCGTCGTCGGCGTCGGTGTCGCGGAAGTCGGGCGTTCCGTCCATGTCGGTGTCGACGGGCAGGGTCGCGATGTCGGCGTCGCCCGCCTCGGCGGCGTCGGGGATTCCGTCGCCGTCCGAGTCGAGGTCGCGCTGATCCGGGAGGGCGTCCCCGTCGGTGTCGAAGCCGAACTCATGACCATCGAGGATGGTGTCGCCGTCGCTGTCCGGATCGCGCCAGTTCGGGACGCCGTCGCCGTCGCTGTCGGTCGACTCGGGCGCGTCGCCGAGCTCCATCCCGTCGCGGATCAGGTCGCCGTCGTCGTCGAAGTCGCGGTAGTCCGCGAGGCCGTCGCCGTCGAGGTCGCCGTCGCCCTCGACCGCGTCGAGGACGCCGTTGCCGTCCGTGTCCGTGTCGATGAAGTCCGGCGCGCCGTCGGCGTCGGTGTCGATGGGCGGCGTCGATGCGAGGTCGTCGCCCGCCTCGAGCGAATCGGGGAGCCCGTCGTCGTCGGAGTCGTTGTCGAGGTAGTCCGGCGTGCCGTCGCCGTCGCTGTCGCGCCCCTCGGCGCGTCCCTCGTCCGCGTCGGTGATGCCGTCGCCGTCTTCGTCACGGGCGACCGTGCCGCCGTCGGGACGCGAGGGGCGATCGGGGGGCGTGTCGCTGCCTCCGCAGGCGGTGAAGAGCAGACACGCGAGCAGCACGGCAGACCGGACGGTGGTGCGCATGGCCCGAGGGTACACGAGGCACGATGTCGTGGAACGCGTGCCGCGCGGGGTGCGCGTGCGGCATGCGCCGCTACGCTGCCGCGCCATGGAGCGAACGCTGCTCGTCGTCGCGGGGGTCTACGGCTTTTTCGGGGTCGCGCTCGGGGCGTTCGGCGCGCACGGGCTGCGGCACGTGTTCGAGCGCGCGGCAGACGCGGCGAAGCGCGTCGAGTGGTGGCAGACGGCGACGCAGTACCACCTCGCGCATGCGCTCGCGATCGGGCTCGCCGCGCTGCTCGCGGGTCGGACGCAGCACGCGGCCGCGACCGTCGCGGGGTTCGCCTTCGCGGTCGGGGTGCTCGTGTTCTCGGGCTCGCTCTACGCGCTCGCGGTGAGCGGTGCGCGCTGGCTCGGCGCGATCACGCCGATCGGGGGCGTGCTGCTGCTCGTGGGCTGGGCCGCGCTGGTGGTCGCCGCGCTCGCCGTCCGCTGAGCGCAGGAGACACCGAAGAGGGCAGCCCGAGCGACCTCCCCAAGGGGGGGGATGGGAGGTCGCTCGAGCCACCACAGAGGGCGACGGCCGGCACGCGTTGGGGGGAGGGGCGCGCGCTCTGCCGTCTGCCATCAAACCTGATGCAGTAACCGTGCCATGCATGAAGAGGCGGGAAACCTCGGTGTTCGGATGGCCGAGTCGCTCGCGCCGGGCCGCGCGCATCGCGCGGATGAAATCCTGCGTCGCAGATACGAAATCCGCGCGGGCCTCGGATGGCTCGCGCGGATCGCGCCGCGGGATCAGTCGCCCGGGCGCGCGGGCGGCGGCACGAAGGCGAGCACGTCGCGGCGGATGCGCTCGCGGTACTCGCCGACGAGCGTCTCGACGCGCGCCGCGTTCAGCGAGCGCACGACGAGCCCGATGTGGAACTTCTTGTCCATGCGCCAGACGACCTCCGGCTCGGCGAAGGTGCGCGTGTCCGGGCGCTCCTCGCGGGCGAGCGCGACGAGCAGGCCGGCGTACTCCTCGCGCGATGCGCGGACGTCGTACGAGCCGTCCTCGCCGGCGAGCTCGATCTTCGCCCACTCGCGCCACATGTTCAGGCCGGTCGCGGCCTCGAGCATGTCCGCGATGTGCGCGCCGCCGACGCGCGCGGCCGTCTCGAGGAAGTAGAGCTGCCCGTCCGCGTGCGCGCGGATGAACTCGGTGTGCGAGGCGCCGCGCACGAGGCGCATCGCGCCGAGCACCTTCGCGCAGTCGGCGGAGAGGCGCACCGCGAGCGGGTCGGTGCGCGGCATCACGCGCGTGGTGAAGACGTCGCCGCCGTGCGAGGCGTCGAACGGCGGCTTGCCGTAGGCGCTCGCGATCGCGAAGCGGACGTGGTTCTCGAAGACGAGCGCATCGACGTGGAAGACGTCGCCGGGCAGGTAGCGCTCGAGCACGTAGAGCGAGCGCTCGTCGCCGAGCTCGTCGATGCGCTGCCAGAGCTCCTTCTCGTTCTCGATCTTGCGGATGCCGATCGAGCCCGCCATGAAGCGCGGCTTGAGCATCCACGGCGCGGGGATGCGCGCGGTGAACGCGCGAATCTGCGCGTCGTTGATCACGCCGACGAACTCCGGCACGCGCAGCCCCGCGCTCTGGGCGCGGACGCGCATCGCGAGCTTGTCGCGGAAGTAGCGCGTCGTCGTCTCGCCCATGCCCGGCACGCGCAGGTGCTCGCGGAGCAGCGCGGCGATCTCGAGGTCGAAGTCGTCGAGCGGCACGATGCGATCGATCTGGTGCGAGCGCGCGAGGTAGCTGACGGCGCGGAGCGTCTCCTGCGGGTCCCATTTCTTCTCGACGTCGCGCATCCAGAAGACCTCGTCGACGGCCTCGCTCGGCCACTTCGCGACGTCCTTCAGGCTGAGGGAGGCGAGCAGGAGGACGCGCCAACCCTGCGCTTTGCACTGGCGGAGGAAGTCGTGGCCCTTCTCGTAGCTCGCGAGGCAGAGGATGGTGTGACGCTCACTCATGCGCGCGAGGATAGCGGAAGGCGTTTGCGTCCGGCGCATTCTTCGTGGAACTTCACGGGCCGATGCGCATCGCGACCGATTTCGAGGGGGCCCGCATCGAGGTCCTCGCCGCGGAGAGCGCCGACGCGATCCGCCTCGCGATCCCGGCCGATCCGGGGCACCCGCGCTTCCGGCAGTGGTTCGCCTTCGCCGTCGAGGACGCGGACGGCGAGCCGCTCGCGATGGCCATCGAGAACGCGGCGCGCTGCACCTGGCCGCGCGCCTTCGTGGATTACCGCGTCTGCGCGTCGCACGACGGCGAGGCGTGGTTCCGCGTCCCGACCACGTACGCCGAGGGCGTGCTCCGCTTCACCGACACGCCCCGTGGACCGCGCGCCCTCTACGCCTACTACCCGCCCTGCGCGAACGCGCGCATCGACGCGGTGGTCACGCGGGCCGCGGCCGCGGGCGCCCGGACGCGCGCGCTCGTCCGCACGCCGGGCGGGCGGGACGTCTCGCTCCTCGAGTTCGGGACCGAGCGCGCGGGGGCGCCGGTCTGCTGGATCGTCGCGCAGCAGCACCCGGGTGAGCACATGGCGGGCTTCTGGGTGGAAGGGTTCGTCGACGCGCTGCTCGCCGACGGGCCGGACGCGCGCGCGCTCCTCGCGGGCGCCGCGATCGCGCTCGTGCCGCGGATCAACCCGGACGGCGTCGCGATCGGCGCGCACCGCACCAACCTGGCGGGCCTCGACATGAACCGGCAGTGGCTTGCGCCCGACGCGCGCGCGCCGGAGGTCGCCGCGGTGCGCGCCGCGATGCAGGCCCGCGGCTGCGCGTTCTTCCTCGACGTGCACGGCGACGAACTGATCCCCTACGTGTTCGTGCAGGGCACGGATGGCGTGCCGATGCGCACGCCGCACGCCGCCGTCCTCGAGGCCGCGTTCGTCGCCGGGCTCGGTGGGGCGAGCCCGGACATGCAGACGGTGCACGGCTACCCGAAGGACGCGCCGGGCAAGGCCAACCTGCGCATCGCCGCGAACTGGGCGGCGGACCTCTTCGACGCGCTCTCGTTCACGCTCGAGATGCCCTTCATCGACAACGCCAACGCGCCCGACGCCGCGGGCGGCTGGTCGCCCGAGCGCTGCCGCGTGCTCGGCGCCGCGCTCGTGCCGACGCTCGCGGGGATGCTGCCGCGCCTCGGTGGTCGACGCGCATGATCGGAGGCCCGGCGCGTGACAACCTCGCGCCCGTGAGCCCATCCACGGCGCCCGGCCTCGCCGGGGAACCGAGCCGCGTCCCGGAGGGCGTCGTGCGCGCCTGCGGGCGCATCGCGGAAGCCCTCTTCCATGATGGCATCGCGCCGCCGCCCGCAGAGCGTGTCGCCTGGCTCGAGGGCGACGTGCGGGACTTCCTCGGCCGCGCGACGGGGCGCGCGCGCGCGATGTTCCGGCTCTGCGTGTTCGTCGTCGTGTGGGTCGGGCCGCTCTGGGCGCTCTCGCTGCCGCCGCTGACGCGCCTCTCCGTCGCGGGGCGCATCGCGGTGCTCGAGCGCCTCGAGCGGAGCCCGCTCGGCTTCGCGTTCTTCGGCGCCAAGGCGCTGCTCTGCCTCATGTACTACGAGCACCCGGACGCCGCGCGCGAGCTCGGTTTCGACGGGCATCCGGCGGGCGTCGCGCGGCCGGCGTCGTCGCTCGTGCGGGGGCGGCGTTGAGCGGGGCGGGCTCGGCGCGGGCCGCGGGCGCGATCCACCGCGGCGCGTCGCACACGCGCGACCTCGACCTGCAGTGCGACGTGGTGGTCGTCGGCTCCGGCGCGGGCGGCGCGGTCGTCGCGACGGAGCTCGCGCTCGCCGGGCAGCACGTCATCGTGCTCGAGGAGGGCCCGCACGTGACGGCCGCCGAGCACGGCGCGATGCGGCCGAGCGAGTCGATCCGGCACGTCTGGCGCGACGCGGCGATGACCATCGCGTGGCCCCTCGGCGACACGCCCGCGATCAACGTCACCGCGGGCCGCGTCGTCGGCGGCTCCTCGACGCTGACGGGCGGTGTGTGCTTCCGCGTGCCGGAGTCCGTGCACGACGTGTGGCTGCGCGAGCGCGGCTTGCCCTCCGACCTCGGCCGCGCCGCGATGGAGCCCTGCTACGACGCCGTCGAGCGCGCGATGCAGGTCGAGTCGGTGCCGCCCGAGGCGCGCTCCCGCGGGGCCGTGCTCTTCGCGGAGGGCATGGCGCGCGGCGGGCACGCCACGCACCCGATGCGCCGCAACACGCACGGCTGCGAGGGCGAGGGGCGCTGCAACTTCGGCTGCCCGCACGGCGCGAAGAAGAGCGTCGATCAGAGCCACCTGCCGCGCGCGCTCGCGGCGGGCGCCGAGCTCTACGCGGACGCGCTCGTCGAACGGATCCGCTTCGAGGGCGATCGCGCGGTGGGCGTCGAGGGCTTCATCCTCGACAACCCGCGCGCGAAGCGGCGGTTGCGATTGCGCGTCCGCGCGCGCCGCGTGGTCGTCGCCTGCGGCGGCATGCACTCGCCCGTGCTGCTCGCGCGGAGCGGCGTCGGGCGGCGCAGCGGGCACCTCGGCCGGCACCTCACGCTGCACCCGGCCTTCCGCATGATCGCGCGCTTCGACGAGCCGGTGCGCGGCTGGAAGGGCGCGATGCAGGCCTCGTTCTCGGACGCCTTCCACGCCGAGCGCGTCACGCTCACCGGGCTCTTCATCCCGCAGGGCGTGATGGCGGCGACGATGCCCGGCGCCGCGAAACGACACGTCGAACGCGCGCGGAACCTGCCGCATCTCGCGATGTTCGGCGGGCTCATCCACGACGAGGGCGGCGGCCGCCTCTGGCGCGGCCCGGGGCGCGAGCCGATCCTCACGTACCGCATGGCGCGCGAGGACCGCGCCGCGATCCCCGTGCTCATGCGCCGCATGGCGGAGGCGTTCTTCGAGGCGGGGGCGCGCGAGTGCTACCTGCCGGTCCTCGGGCTGGAGCCGGTCGATGCGGACGGCCTGAAGCGCCTCGATCTCGGGCGGATCCGGGCCTCGCAGATCGAGTGCTCGTCGCAGCATCCGCTCGGGAGCTGCCGCATGAGCGCGACACCGGAGAGCGGCGTGGTCGATCCGGAGGGGCGCGTCTGGGGCACGCGCGAGCTCTACGTCGCGGACGGCAGCGTGGTGCCGACGAGCCTCGGCGTGAACCCGCAGATCGGCATCATGGCGATGGCGACGCGGCTCGTGTGGCGCATGCGCGAGCGCGCGCTGTCGTAGGGAGCCGCGCGTGCCGGAGCTGCCCGAGGTCGAGCGCGAGGCGCGCCTTCTCGACGCGGCCGCGCGCGGTGCGCGCGTCGAGGAGGTGGTCGTCACCGACGCGCGCGTGCTGCGCGGCGTCGACGTCGAGGGCTTCGTCGCCGCGCTCCGGGGCCGCGTCGTCGTGGGCGCGACGCGCGAGGGCAAGCACCTCTTCGTCACGCTCGCGGACGGTGCGTCGCGAGGTGCGTCATGTGGCGATGAGGGGCTGCGCGAGACGCTGCTGTGGACGCATCTGCGCATGACGGGGCGCTTCGTGGTCACGGCGCGCGAGGCGCCGCTCCCGCCCCACACGCGCTACGCCCTCGGGCTCGAGCGCGCATCGCCTCGCCTTCGTCGACGTGCGCCGCTTCGGGACGGCGAGCGCGGGGCCGCCGGAGGCGGTGCGCACGCTCGCGGGCGTCGACGCGCTCGGTCCTGACGCGCTGCGTTATGGCGGGCGCACCGCGACGCTGCGGCGGGTGCTCGCGGGGCAGCGCCGGCCGATCAAGGCGGCGCTCCTCGATCAGGCGGTGCTCGCGGGTCTCGGGAACATCCACGCGACCGAGGCGTTGTTCCGCGCGGGCGTGCACCCGGAGACGCCCGCGGGTGCGCTCGATGCGGACGCGCTGCGGCGGCTCGCGCGCGGGATCGCCGGCGCGCTGCGCTTCGCGATGCGCGAGGTCGCGCGGACCGACTTCGCCTATCTCGGCGACGGTGGCGTGAACCGCTTTCTCGTCTACGGGCGCGACGGGCAGCCGTGTCCGCGTTGCGGGCACGTGCTCGCGACGATCGCGCAGGCCGGCCGCGCGACGGTGCACTGCGCGCGCTGTCAGCCGCGCGTCTCGCGCGTGCTTCCCGTACGCCGCCGTCAGACCGACGCGTAGCCCGCGCCGCGCCGCGCGAGGACGCGCACGCCGCGCTCGGCGCGCAGCTCGTCGGGGAGCGCCGGGGCGAGCACGCGGAAGCCCGCGGAGACCTCCAGCTTCGAGGCGACGCGCACGACGTCCGGGCGCGCTGCGGGCGCAAGACCATCGTCGACGATGGTCGCGAGCGCGGCCGCGTCGAGGGGAGGCAGGCCGTCGGGCGCGGCGGGCTGCGTCGCGCCGAGCTGCAGCGTCGCGACGAGCGTGGTGCCGCCGCCGGGCGCGCGGCGCGCCTGCACGATCGCGCGCTCGACGCCGGGGACGCGGTAGAGGACGTCCTCGATCGCGCGTGGGAATACGGGCGTGTCCCCGCGCAGCACGGCCTCGTCGAGCGTGCCGAGGTAGAAGTGGTCGCCGTCGGCGTCGCGCGAGAGCACGTCGCGCAGCACGTAGAACTGGTCGCCTGCTTCGCGCACGCCGGAGACGATGCGGGATGGCTCGAGCGTCGCGCCGTCGCCGTGGCGCGCGTCGAGGCGCACGAGCGCGGCCCCGGGTTCGCCGGGCTCGCTGGGGACCGCGCGGCCGCGTCGGTCGCGCGCGAGCGCACCGAGCCCGAAGTCCCAGCGCGCGAGGAAGACCTCCGCCGTGCCGGGCAGCGGGCGACCGACGGCGCCCGGCTTCTCGCCCGCCGCATCGACCATGACGACGTGGTGCGAGGTCGACGCGTAGATCTCGAGCACGCCGACGCCGAAGCGCTCGCGCACCGCGCGCGCGACGTCGGCCCGCATGCCGCTGCCGGCGGCGAGGCGCAGCGGGTGGCTGCGGTCGGCGGGCGAGGGCGGCTGCGCGATGAGCGCGCGGAGCATGTCGCCCGCGTAGAAGACGATGGTCGCGCCGTAGCGGCGCACCTCGGGGAAGAACGTCTCGGGCGAGAAGTCGGAGCCGAGCGCGAGGCGCGCGCCCGCGGCGACCGCGCTCGACACCGCGACGAGCAGGCCCGCGGGGTGGTGCAGCGGCAGACACACGTAGACGGTGTCGTGCGGCGCGAGCGTGCAGGCCGCCGCGGCGCCGAGCGCGGAGAACGCCCAGCGGTGGTTCGTGACCGGCGACGCGCGCAGCCCGCCGCGCGCCGAGCGCGTCAGCAGCACCATCGCGAGATCCTGCGCGAGGCCCGCGTCGGGCACGAATCCGGGGGGGAAATCGCGGCTGGCGGTGTCGATCGCCTCCATGTCGACGACGCCCTCGGGCAGCGCGCGCCCTGCGCTCCCGGCCCCGCCGAGCACGAGCACGCGGGGGAAGAGGCGGCGCATCCGCGCGGCGTTCTCGGGGTCGGTGAGGACCGCGCCGACGCCTTCTTCGGAGAGCGCGCGCACGAGCTCGTCGTCGCCCGCGTCGTGCGGCGCGACCACGGCCACGGCGCCGAGGCGGATGAGCGCGCACACGCCGCTCAGCAGGCTCGGTCGGCCGAGCATCACGACGCCCACGCGCGCCCCGCGCCCGACGTCGCACGCGAGCAGCCCCTTCGCGACGTGCGTGACGCGCTCGTCCGCGCTGCGGAACGAGAACGCGCGCCCGCTCCAGAGGAAGAACGTCGCGTCGGGCGACTTCGCGGCGCGTCGCGCGAGCTCGAAGGAGAAGCTCACCCGCGTGTCGCGCCCGATGCGCCCGAGCCGCCGCAGCTTCGGCACCTGCCAGCGCAGCGCGCTCGCGTTCTGCGTCGCGTCCTCGATCAGCTCGGCGACGCGGCCCGCGGCGTTGCCCACCGTCGAGCGCACGGCGTCGCGCACGAGCTCCGGGTCGAGCGGCACGGCGAAGTCCCACGCGTCCGAGCCCTGCTCCCAGTCCTCGGCCTGCGGTGTCGCGCCCTCCGCCTGCGCCGCGAGGCGCGCGGGCACCGGGCCCCCTTCGTCGCGCCAGCGCATCCACTCGCGCACCGAGGGCCACGTCTCGCGCAGCGCGCGCGAGCCGACGACGAGCCCGAAGTGCCCGGCCTCGACGTCGATCTCGTGCACCTCCGCGTGCGGCGCGGCGCGGCGGATCCCGCGGACGGAGGCGGGCAGCGCGATCTCGTCGCGGAGGCCGACGACGGTGAGGATCGGGCAGCGGATGTCGGCGAGCGTCAGCGTGCGGCCGTCGATGACGATCCCGCCCGCCATCATGCGGTTCTGCACGATCAGCTCGTCGACGAAGGCGCGGAGCGCCGGACCGGGCCACGCGACGAAGCCCTCGCCGCCGAGGAATTTGCGCCGCGCGGCGCGCTTCTCGAGCTCCTGGCGGTCCCAGAGGCGCAGCACGAGGTCGAACATCTGCTCGATCTCCTTGCGCGGCGTGAGCAGCTTGAACGCGGTGCTCGTGAGCACGCCCGGCAGCCCCTCGATGCGCTTGAGCGGCGCGTCGAGCACGCCGCGCGCGCCGCGGAGGACGAGCGCCGCGAGGCCGTCGCCGCGCACGAAGGGCACGTTGCGGTGCACGTCGACGGGGCTGCCGAAGGTGACGAGCGAGGCGAGGCCTTCGGAGCGCAGGTACGCGGCGGCTTGGTACGCGAACATCCCGCCTTGCGAGTAGCCCGCGAGGTGCACGTCGCGCCCGGTGAGGCGGCGCACCGTGCGCACGGCGCCTGCGACCGTGCGCACGTGGTCGTCGAGGGTGCGCGACATCCCGCCCTCTTCGCGCTCGGGCGAACCGAAGTCGACGACCCAGCAGTCGACGCCCGCGGCGGCGAGCGGCGCGATGGCCGAGAGATCTGCGGAGATGTCGTAGATCTCGGCCGTCAGCATGAGCGGCGGCACGAGCAGCAGCGCCGCGCGCGGGCCATGCGCGGACTCGTTGCGCGCGTAGCGGCGCAGGCGGTGCAGCGCGTCGTGCGTGACGACCTCGTAGGGCGAGGCGCCGCTCGCCGCGAGGCGCGACAACCGCACCGCCTCGAGGACGTTCTGGGAGCCAGTCTGCGCGAAGCGCGTGAGGCGCGAGAGGGCGCGCCGACGGGGACGGCGCTGCGGTGGGGTCGCCATGCGAGGCGCATCGTCGCGGCGCGTCGGGGCGGGGTCAAGCCGCGGCGGGGCCCACGAGCACGAGCGGAGCGGCCCTCCGCGGCGAGACCGCGGCGCCGGCCCCCGACCGCGCGAGGGCGGCGTGGCGCACCACGCGCACCAGCGGGACGCGACGAATCGGACGGTGTTACCGTGCGGCGTGCACGTCCCCACGCTCATGCAGGCCACGGTGTTCCAGCTCGTGATGCTGGTCGCGGTGAGCTTTCCGGCGTGGCGGGGGGCCGGAGGCCTGAAGGTCGCGGGACCGCTGCTCGCGGCGGCCCCGATCTCGCTGGTGGCCGTCGCGCTCTACGCGAGGCGGACGGTGTGGCCCGATGGCCTGACCATCGTGGTCGCGAGCGGCCTCCTGCTGCTCGCGCACCAGCTCTGGCTCACGGGGATGCACCGGTTGTGCGGGATCCCGCGCGCGACGTGGCGCGTCGAATACGCGCTGGCGGCCACGTGTACGGCGGCGGTGACCGTGCTGTGGGCGGCCGACGGCTCGGCGGGCAGCCTCGCGCTCGCGAAGCCGCGCGTGGTCGCGAACGTCCTGCCGATGCTCGTCAGCGGGCTCCTCTGGGCCCGTGCGCTTCTCCGCGAGACCCCGCGCCCCTGGCCGATCGGCCGGCGCTATCTGATCTGGGCGGCTGTCCTCTCCGTCGTCGTCCACGTGGGGCGTGCGGTGGCCTACCTGCTCTCGCCGGGCACGGTGGACCCCGTCGTCTTCCAGGGGTGGACGGGGCTCGTGCTCCTCGTGAACCTCGTCGGGATCTTCGGCGGGGTCGGGCTCATCATCGAGGCCGAGGCGCGCAGCCGCGCCGCGCTGGTGCACGCGAACGATCGCCTCTCCGCCGACGCGCACACCGACCTGCTCACGGGCCTCGGCAACCGGCGCCGGCTCGCCCAGCAGAGCGAGGCGCTGGTCGGCTCCGCGCGGCGCAACGGCTGGCCCATCAGCGTGATGCTGCTCGACATCGACCACTTCAAGAGCATCAACGATCGGTGGGGTCACGACGCCGGGGACGACGTGCTGCGCGCCATGGCGCGGCGCTGCGCGGATGCCCTGCGGGAGCACGACGTGCTCGTGCGGTGGGGCGGCGAGGAGTTCGCGATCATCCTGCCTCGCTGCGACGTCACGGCCGCCGAGCGCATCGCGGAGCGCATCCACGGCGCGCTGCGCGTGGCCCCCGTGGGGCCGGCGGGCGCCCCACCGATCACCGCGTCGATCGGCATCGCCCTGCATGCGCACGACGAGGACGACTTCCAACAAGCGCTGCGCCGCGCCGACGCCGCGATGTACCGGGCCAAGTCGAGCGGCCGAAACCGCAGTGAGGTCCACTCCGAGCTGCGCGACGCGGCGATGGCGTAGGAGTCGGAGTGCGGTGAGCCCGCGCCGGGGTCGCGACGCGCGGGCGCGGCGCCTGTGGCGTGGGTGGTATGGTCCGCGCGGCATGCCGGGCCGCCGCGCGACGAGGGAGGAGCAGGGGCGTCGCGTCGCGCAGGCGGCGGTGGAAGCGGCCGATGCTTGAGCGCGCTGCGCTCGGCGGGCTGCGCGCGTCGCGCGTCGCGGGGCTCCGTCGGCTACAGCGGCTCATCGACGCGCTGCTCGTCCTGCTCTCGATGCTCGCGGCGGGCGCGGTGCAGCCCCTGCTCGTGGGACTCGTCCCCGGGGTCAAACTCCCGTCTTCGTTCGGGGATCAGGCGCTCGTCGCGTGCATCGTCGGGCCGCTCTGGGTCGCGCTCGCGGTGGTGGTGCGCCTCGACCGCACGTTCGAGGAGCCGCTCCCGCACTCGGAGCTGCTCGCGCGCCTGCTCAAGCTGGATGCGGCGGGCGTGCTCGGCGTCGCGCTCGTGCAGTTCCTCACGCAGAGCGTGGTGAACCGCAGCCTCGTCGCGCTCTTTCTCGCGTTCAGCACGGCGGCCCTCTACGCGCAGCGCGCGCTGACCGGTGCGTGGGCGCGCTACCAGCATGCGCGGGGCGATACGCGCGCGCGGCTCGTGCTCGTCGGCGCGCCCTCGGCCCGCATGCGCGACTTCGTGCGGGACGCGGCCGCGAGCGCGCTCGCGCCGACGATCCTCGGCTACGTCGCGGCGCCGACGGACGAGGCCGACACGCCGGACGACGGCGCCGCGCTGCCCGCGCGCCTCGGCCCGCTCGAGGCCCTGCCCGCGCTGCTCGAAGCGCACCCCGTCGACGAGGTCGTCTTCTTCGCGCCCTACGCGCGCCCGGACACGGCGTCCGCGGCGCTCGCGGCGTGCGAGGCGCTCGGGGTGCCGGCGAGTTTCGTCGTCGAGCTGAGCCAGCTCGCGCGCGCCGCGCCGCGCGTCGCCGACCTCTACGACCACTGCGTGATCCGCTACGACGTCGCGCCGAAGCGCCCGGAGGCGCTCGCGATCAAGCACGGCCTCGATCCGCTCGCCGCCGCGTTCCTCCTCGTGGCGGCGGCCCCCGTGCTCGTCACGGTCGCGCTCGCCGTGCGGCTCACGATGGGGCGGCCCGTGCTCTTCACGCAGGAGCGCGCGGGGCGCTTCGGTCGGCCCTTCCGCATGTTCAAGTTCCGCACGATGCACCGCGACGCCGAAGCGCGCCGGGACGAGGTGCGCGCGCTCAACGAGGTCGGTGGCCCGGTCTTCAAGGCGCGCCTCGACCCGCGCGTGACGCCGCTCGGCCGCTTCCTGCGGAGCTCGAGCCTCGACGAGCTGCCGCAGCTGTTCAACGTGCTCGCCGGGAGCATGAGCCTCGTCGGGCCGCGTCCGCTCCCGACCCAGGAGCAGGCGCAGATCCGCGGCTGGCAGCGACGCCGCCTCTCGATGAAGCCCGGCATCACGGGGCTCTGGCAGGTGAGCGGCCGGAGCGATCTCGGCTTCGAGGCGTGGATGCTGCTCGACCTGCGCTACGTCGACGAGTGGAGCCTCTGGCTCGACCTGCAGCTCCTGCTGAAGACGATCCCCGTCGTGCTCCGCGGGCGGGGCGCGCGGTAGCCGCGCTCGGCCCGGGGCGGCGCGAACCCATGCCAAGCTCGCGCGCTCTTCCACCGATGTCCTCCTTCTCGCGACACGTCGCCGCGAACTACCTCGGGCGCGTCTGGATGGCCGCGCTCGGCCTGGTGTTCCCGCCCATCTACGCGCGCCTCCTCGGGGTCGAGGGATACGGGGTCGTCGGTCTCTTCATGGCCGTCGCGGCGCTCGCCGCGCTCGTGGATCTCGGGTTGTCGAGCACGCTGCAGCGGCAGCTCGCGGTGCTGTCAGCGAGCGACCCCGGCGCGACGCGGGCGCGGATGCGCGAGCTCGTGCGGACCTTCGAGGTTGCGCTCTGGCTGTTGTCGTTCGTCGTCGCGGCGGGGCTCTGGGCGGCCGGGCCCGCGCTCGCGGGGCGCTTCGGCGGCGAGGGCGGCCATGCGCTGCGCGTCACCGACACCGTGGTCCGGCTCGCGACCGCGACGCTCGCGCTCCAGTTGCCCCTGTCGCTCTACCACGCAGCGCTGCTCGGCTTGCAGCGCCCCGGCGCGGCCAACCTCGCCATGGCGGCGACGGGCACGGTCCGTTGGGCGGGCGCGGCCCTCGCGCTCGTGATCGTCGCCCCGACGCTCGAGGTGTTCTTCGCGTGGCAGGTGCTCGGCGCGGCGCTGCAGACGCTCGCCCCGCTCTGGCTCGTCCGCCGCGCGGTCGGTCCCGGCGTCGGGCGCTTCTCGTCGACGACGCTGCGCGCCCACGGCACGTTCGCCTCGACGTCCTGGGCCATCACCGCGCTCGGGGCGCTGCTCACCCAAGCCGACAAGTTCTTCGTCGCGCGACTCACGACGCCCGCGGAACTCGGCCTGTACGCGCTCGCGAGCGTCGCCGGCATGGGGGGGCAACAGCTCGTGGCGCCCCTGTTCGTGGCGGTGTTTCCGCGGCTCTCGCAGCTCGTCGCGCGCGGGGACACGGCGAGCGTCGTGCAGCTCTACCACCGCGCGAGCCAGCTCATCGCCGTCGCGGTGTGGCCAGTGACGGCAGTGCTCGTCCTGTTCGCGCGCGAGGTGGTTCACGCGTGGACGGGCGACCCGCGCGTCGCGGCGCAGGGGGCCGCGGTCGTCGCGGTGCTCGCGCTCGGCACGGCGCTGAACGGGATGATGAGCGTCCCCTGGGCGCTGCAGCTCGCGTTCGGCCAGCTGAGGCTCGGCCTCCGCGCGAACCTCGTCGCGGTGCTCGTGTTCCTCCCGTCGATGCCGTTCCTGATCGGGCGGTTCGGGCTCGTCGGCGCGGCGAGCTCGTGGCTCCTGCTGAACCTTGGCTACGTGGTCTTTCTCCTCCCGTTCGTGCACGCGGCGTGGCTGCCCGGCCAGTCGCGACGCTGGTACGTCGAGGATCTGGCGTGGCCGGCCGCGGCGGCCTTCGCGGGGGCCGCGGTCGTTCGCGTCGCGGTGCCGGTCGTGGTCGATCGCGTCGCGATGTTCGGGGTCGTCGCGCTCGCTGCGCTCGCCGCCCTGGTCTGCAGCGCACTCGCCGCCTCGACCTCGCGCCGCTGGCTGATGTCGGGTCTGCGCGCGCGCTGACGCAGGCGCGCGTGGGCCGGCGCGTCAGCGGCGCGCATCGGCCGTGACACGCATCGGTCGGTACCCTTTCGTGGCGCCCGCGGTCGCCGCGCTCAGCCCGGACACGCGCGTGTGCGCGCCTCCCGCAGGTCGCGGGTCGGCGGGAAGCGGCGCAACCCCAACGCCTGCGCCGCGAGCAGCGGTACGTAGCGCGGCGTCAGCAGCACGTAGCGCCGCCAGAGCCGACGCGGCTCGCGGCGCAGGCGATACAGCCACTCGAGGCCGCGCGCCTGCATCCACGCGGGCGCCTGCGGCACGAGCCCCGCATGGAAGTCGAACGCGGCGCCGACCGCGAGCACCGGCAGCGGGAGGCGCGCGCGCATGTGGAAGGCCCACCACTCCTGCCGTGGACAGCCCATCCCGACGAAGGCGATGCGCGCCCCGGACCCGACGATCGCGGCCGCGTCATCTTCCTGCTCCGCGGGCGTCAGCGGACGGAACCGCCCCGCGCGCGTCCCGGCGACGCGCAGCCCCGCGAAGCGCGCCTCGAGCCGCTCGCGGAGCCGCGCGAGCACCTCGCCTCGGCTGCCGTAGAGGAAGATCGGCAGCCCCCGGCGCGCGGCCTCGGCGCAGACCTCGAGCATCAGCGTCGGCCCGTAGACGCGCTCGCGGAGGTGCGCGGCGCGCGTCAGCCGGAGGCCCCAGCGGACGGGCTGCCCGTCCGGCGTGACGATGTCGAAGCTGTCGAGCACCGCGGCGTACGCGGGGTCGCGCCGCGCCTGCATGAGCAGATGGACGTCGGAGGCCGCGACGAGCAGCGAACGCCCCGCGCGCGCGGCATCGATGACGCACCGCGTCACTCCCGCGTAGGTCGTGACGCTCACGCCGACGCCGAGCAGGTTCGCGCGGCGGGGGAGCGGCGCGTCGCCGGGCACCTCCACGTCAGGCACCGGTCCGGGGCGCGCTCATCCGCCCCACAGCGCGCCGACCGCGTCGCGCCGTGCCGGCGAGCCGCGCGTCGAGCAGAGTCACCTGCGCCGCCTCCGCCTCGCTGAAATGGCCGTCGCTGCCGCGCATCAGGCGGATGAGCCCGACGGGCGCGGGCTGCTCCGTCCTCGAGAGGTCGTCGAGCGCCATGGCCCCGGAGCCTATCAAACGGCGGGGCCCCGCGGCATCCGCCACGAGCGCGCGTCGCCCCGCGGTCAGCGCGCGCACTCGGGGGCGTCGGCGTCCACGAGGTCGCGCACGAAGGTGCGGAAGCTCCCGCGCACGCGCGCGGGTTGGCCGCCGAGGGTGACGGTGAGCTCGACCTGCCCCGCGATCGGCGCGCCGCGCGCCACGTCGTGCGCGTCGAGCCGCACGTGCCCGTCGCGGTCCTCGGCGCTCGTCCCCCCGCCCTCGTGCGGTACGCGCACGCGCAGCAACACGTCGAGCGTCGCGGCCTCGAGCCGCAGCGGCCCGCGCCGCGCGTCCGCGGGGAAGCGCAGCAGCAGCTCCGCCTCGGGTGGCGCGTCGAGGCGGGGGGGCGCGCCGCGGCGCCGCGGATCGCCGATGCGCACGCGGATTCCGTCCGCGCAGCGGGCGGCGACGACGCCGCGATCGAGCGCGGGGTGCGTGATCGCGTGCGTGTCGGGGCGGCCCGCTTCGGCCAACAGTGCATCGCTGCCGGCGTCCGCGGGGGATGGTGGCTCGTCCTCGCGCGTGAGCGTGAGCGCGAGCGCCGACTCCGGGCGCGCCGTCGGGGAGGGCGCCGCCGCGTCGCCGAGCGCGGGGCCGTGCCGCGCGACCTCGCCGACGCAGCGCGCGCGCAGCTCTGCCGGCAGGGCGCGGCAACGCTGCGGGTCGCGGGCGAGCACGGCCTCGCAGCGCTCGCGCTCGCCGGGGGCCGCGCCGCGACACAGCCACGCGTCGCGCGCGGCCCACGCGAGACACACGGGCTCGCGGCCGGCGAGCGTCGGGTCCTCCGGGCACGCCTCGGGGCGCGCGTGCACGAGCGCGAGCCGCCTGCGGCACCCCGCCCGCGCCGACGACACCGAGAGCGCGTCGCACGCGCCGACGTCGCCTGCACGGACGGCCGCGAGCCCGCCGCAGAGGTCCGCGACGAAGCGCTCGTAGCCGAGGCCCGCGATCGCCTCCGCGACCTCGGGCACGAGCGCGCCGCGGATGCGCGCGGCGCACTCGGCGGGGCTCTCACGTCGCGCGAGGTCGGCCGCGAGCGGGCGCACGTCGTCGGGCCAGATCGACGGCGGCGCGGGCCCCTCGGCGGCCGCGCGCTCGGCCTCGGTCGGGCCCACGGGCGCCGCACCCTCGGCGAGCTGCGGGGCCTGCGCTGCAGGCGCCTCCCGCGGCGGCTCGGTCGGCGGCGCCCCACGGTCGCAGGCCGCGAGCGCGATTCCCACGACGAGCGCGAGCCCCGCGGTGCGCACGCGCGCGCCGGGCTGCGCGACGTCCGCCCGCGCGCGGAACGCTCGGCCGAGGGACATCCCCATGGGCGCCCACTAGAGCACTGATCCCGCCCTGCGCACCACGGATTCGCCGCGCCGCGTGGGCCCCTGGGCCGCGCCCCGGGTCGGATCCGCGCTACCCTCGCGCCGATGCTTCGCCCGCGCCTCCGCGTCTCCGCGCTCGTCGTCCTGGCCCTGCTGGCCCTGCTCGCGCTCGCACACCCGCCGCGCGCCGCGGCCCAGTCCCCGCTCGGCCCCGTGCCCGCGCCCGACGTGATGCCCGCGCCCGAGGCCATGGCGCCCGCTGCGCCCGCGCCCGACGCGACCTCCGCGCCCGAGGCGGTGCCCTCCGCTGCGCCTGCGCCCGACGCGGCGCCCGCGGCTCCGTCCGTGCGCTGCGTGGTCATCGACGCGGCGCCGTACGGCGTCGATCCCATCGTCGGCCGCTACGTCTCGCAGACCATGCGCGCGACGGCCGCGGAGCTCGGCTACGACGTGCTCACGCCCGCGCAGAGCGTCGAGGCCGCGCAGCGCGTTCGCATGCCGTACCCGCCCGCTCCCGCCGATCTCTGGCGCGCGACCTGGGCCGCGGGCGCGGCGCGCGGCGCGTTCGCGCGCGTGTGGGCGTACCGCGGCGAGTACGTCGTCGAGCTGACGGTCGCGAGCGCGGATGGCGGCGGTCCCTTCTTCGCGCGGGGCGCGGCGCCTGCCGCGGGGCTCGTCGCGACGGTCGCGCGCCTGACCCGCGAGGCGCTCCCGCCCCCGGGCGTGTCCACCGCGCCCGGCACCATGCCGCCCGCCGCGGGGCGATCCCGGGTGTGGCCGCGGTCGAGGCCGAGGCGCCCGCCGACGCCGCCGCTGCGCCCCGCCGCCGCAGGCGCGGCCGCGCGCGCCGCTGGGTGTTCGCGGCGCGCACCGACCTCGCGTTCGGCGCCTCGCGCGACTTCTTCTTCAACGCGCTGCTCGGCGCGCGCCTCGACTACCGCATCACGCCCGACGTGCGCGTCGGCGCGTATCTCGGCTACGCGAACCTGCGCGGCAAGGACGGCCGCGCGAGCAACCTCCTCGTGCTCGCGCAGGTCGAGGACCGCGTGCGGGTGAGCGCCGGCACGGATCTCCGCGTCCCGCTCCGCCTCGCGCTCGGCTACCTCCCCCAGAACGGGCCCGTCGTGCGCCTCGCCGCGGGCCTCGGCTTCCCGATCGACAAGCGCTGGGAGCTCACGTTCGATCTGCTCGCGCCCACGTTCTGGGTGCTGCCCGAGCGCACGGTCGTCTCGCTCGACGTCGCGGCGGAGCTCGGCTACCGCTTCTGAATCGCCATTCAGTCCGTCGCGCGCGCGCCGCTCAGAGGCGCCCGCGCAGCGCGTCGAGGCGCAGCTTCCACACCATGCCGACCGCCTCGGCGAAGATGCGGCGCGACATCTTGCTCTGCCCCGCGCGTCGGTCGACGAAGACGATCGGCACCTCCGCGACGCGGAAGCCGCGGCGGATCGCGCGGTACGTGAGCTCGATCTGGAACGAGTAGCCCGAACTGTGCACCGAGCGCAGGTCGATGGCCTCGAGCGCGCGGCGGTTGAAGGCCTTGTAGCCGCTCGTCAGGTCGCGCACGCGCAGCCCGAGGATCGTGCGCGAGTAGAGCGAGCCGCCCTTCGAGAGGACGTGACGGCCGACGCCCCAGCCCTCGACGCCGCCGCCCGGGATGTTGCGTGAGCCGATCACCACATCGGCGCCATCGGCGATCGCTGCGAGGAACTGCGGCACGTAGCGCGGGTCGTGCGAGAGGTCGGTGTCCATCTCGAACACGACGTCGTAGCCCTCGCGCAGCGCGTGCTCGAAGCCCGCGATGTAGGCGGTGCCGATGCCGAGCTTGCCCGCGCGGTGCAGCACGCGGACGCGGGGATCACGCGCCGCGAGCGCGTCCGCGAGCGCGCCCGTGCCGTCGGGCGAGGCGTCGTCGACGACGAGGACGTCGGCCTCGGGCGCAGCGGCGTGCAGGCTCGTGACGAACGTCGCGAGGTTCTCGCGCTCGTTGTAGGTCGGGGTGACGATGAGGACGCGCGGCGGCATGCGCGCGCGAAGCTATCACGGTCGGGGTCCGCGCGGCCCGCGTCGGGCGTGGCGCTGCGCGCTGCGTCGCGCGGCCCGCACGCAGCGCCGCGACGATTGAAGCGCGGGGCGCGCGCGGTGTAGCGTGCGCCGCGCCCTGCGCCCCCGAGGAGCCACGCCAGCATGTTCAGCGAGCCGAAGTTCCACGACATGACCCAGCTCTACGTGCAGAGCGTGCGCGCCCACGCGGCGCGGCCGCTCTTCGGCACGAAGGTGGGCGGCGCGTGGCGGTGGACGACGTACGGCGAGTTCGGTGCGGACGTCGACGCCGCGCGCGGCGGGCTCGCGTCGCTCGGCGTCGGCCCGGGCGACCGGGTCGCGGTGATCGCCAACAACCGCAGCGAGTGGGCGGTCGGCGCGTACGCGACCTATGGCCTCCGCGCGAGCTACGTGCCGATGTACGAGGCGCAGCTCCCGCGCGAGTGGCAGTACATCCTCGGCGACTGCGGGGCGAAGGTGCTGCTCGTCGCGGACGAGGCGACCCGCGCGCAGATCGAGCCGCTCCGTGCCGCGCTGCCGGCGCTCGCGCACGTCGTCGTGATGAGCGGCCGCGGCACGCCGGACCGCGCGCTCGCGTGGTCCGAGCTGCTCGCGCGGGGCCGGGCGCACCGCGTGCCCGTGCAGCCGCCCGCCGATCCCTCGGAGATCGCAGGCTTCATCTACACGTCGGGCACCACCGGGAACCCGAAGGGCGTCCTCCTCTCGCACGGCAACCTGGCGAGCAACGTGAGCGCGATCCACGCCGTGTTCCCGATCACCGAGGAGGACCGGTCGCTCTCGTTCCTGCCGTGGGCGCACAGCTTCGGCCAGGTCGTGGAGCTGCACGGCCTCTTCTCGATGGGCGCGTCGATGGGCCTCGCCGAGTCGGTCGAGAAGATCGTCGAGAACCTCGGCGAGGTCAGGCCCACGCTGATCGTCGGTGTCCCGCGCGTGTTCAACCGCATCCACGAGGGGCTGCACGCGCGCATGACCGCGGCCGGCGGCGTCAAGCAACGCGTCTTCGGCGCGGCGCTCGCGAACGAGGAGCGCCGCCGCACGCTCGCGACGCAGGGCCGCCGGAGCGGCGTCGCGGACTTCAAGCACGCCCTCTACGACCGGCTCGTCTTCCAGCGCGTGCGCGCGCGCTTCGGCGGTCGGCTCAAGTACGCGTTCTGCGGCGGCGCGGCGATCAGCCGGGAAGTCGCGGAGTTCATCGACAGCCTCGGCATCACCGTCTACGAGGGCTACGGGCTCACCGAGACCTCGCCCATCGCCACGGCGAACTGGCCCGGCGCGCGCAAGATCGGCAGCGTCGGCAAGCCGATCCCGGGCGTCCGCATCGCGATCGACCACACCGTGACGGGCGACGACAAGGTCGGCGAGGTCGTCGTGCACGGCCCCAACGTGATGCAGGGCTACCACGGGCTGCCCGAGGAGAACGCGCGCGTCTTCACGCCCGATCACGGGCTGCGCACGGGTGATCTCGGCTTCCTCGACGACGCGGGTTTTCTCTACATCACCGGTCGCCTCAAGGAGCAGTACAAGCTCGAGACCGGCAAGTACGTCTCGCCCGCGCCGCTCGAGGAGCAGCTGCGCCTCTCGCCCTACATCGCCAACGTGATGGTCCACGGCGACAACAAGCCCTTCAACGTCGCGCTCGTGGCCGCGAACATGCCCGCGCTCGAGGCCTGGGCCGCCGAGCACCGCGTCGCTGCGCGCGGCGACGCGCTCCTCGAGGAGCCCGCGGTGCGCCGTCTCTTCGACGAGGAACTCACGCGCACGAGCGGGGAGTTCAAGCAGTTCGAGAAGATCCGCCGCTTCGCGCTGATCCGCGAGGATTTCACCCCCGAGAACGACATGCTCACGCCGAGCCTCAAGCTGAAGCGGCGCGTCGTCCTGAAGCGGCACGGCCACCGCGTCATGGCCCTGTACGACGCGTGAGCCGCTCGCGTCTGCGCCCGCCTCTCGCCCCGGGGCGACGCCGCTGTGTGGCCCGCGCGCGCGCGCAGCGCGGCATCGGCGTAGAGTCGGGGGCCCGCCGATGACCCCCGCTGCGTTTGTGTCTCTCCCCCCGGGCCGCGTCGTGTCCACGCGCGGCGTCGCGTTGATCGCGCGCGCGCTCGGCGTCGCGCTCGCCGCGCTCGGTGCGCTCGGCGCGTATGCGTGGCTGCGCTTCGGCGTCGTCGACCCGGACGCCGCGGCGCTCGAGCGTCTGCGCGGGCGCGTGCTCGCGCGCCTGCTCGAGCGGCTCGGCGCGACCTTCGTGAAGCTCGGGCAGATCCTCGGGACGCGCCCCGATCTGCTCGCGCCGGGCTACATCGAGGCCTTCGCGCGGCTGCACGACGACGTGCCGCCCGCGCCGTTCGCGGACGTCGAGCGCGTGCTCGCCGAGGACCTCGATCCCGCCGCGCGCGCGCGCCTCGCGCACGTCGATCCCGTCCCGCTCGCGGCGGCCTCCGTCGCGCAGGTTCACCGCGCCCGGCTCGCGGACGGCACCGAGGTCGCGCTCAAGGTGCAGCGCCTCGCCGCGCACGCCGCGATCGCGCGCGACCTCGCGATCCTCGGGGTGTGCGCGCGCCTGCTCGACCGCCTCCCGCCGCTCCGGATGCTCTCGATCCCCGGCGCGGTCGAGCGCTTCGATCACGCGCTGCGGGCGCAGCTCGATTTTCGCGTGGAGGCCGCGAACAACCGCCGATTCGCAAGCAACTTCGAGGGCTTCGAGGGAGTGTCGTTCCCGCGGCTCGTCGACGGGCTCTGCACGCCGCGCGTGCTCGCGATGGAGCTCGTGCGCGGCGTGAAGGGCACCGAGGCGCACCGGCTCGGTGGCGACCGCGCGCGCCTCGCGCGTCTCGGCGGCGAGGTCGTGCTCGAGATGGTGTTCGTCGACGGCTTCGTGCACGCCGACATGCACCCCGGCAACGTCTTCTACACGGACGCCGGCATCGTGCTCATCGACCTCGGCATGGTCGCCGAGATCCCCGCCGAGCTGCAGCGCCCGTGGGCCGAGACCTTCCTCGCGATGGCGATGCAGGACGCGCGCGCGCTCGCGCGGCTCTTCTACGGGCACGCGCCGGCCGTCTTCACCGCCGACTACGACGCCTACGAGCGCGACGTCGAGGCCCACTTCGCGAAGCTCTACGGCAAGCGGCTCGGCGAGGTCGAGGTGAGTGAGGCGGTCGGCGGGATCATGAACATCCTGCGCAAGCACCACGTGAAGGTGGAGCCCGTGTTCACCGTCGTGCACGTCGCGCTCCTCGTCGCCGAGGGCCTCGGCAAGCAGCTCGATCCGACGCTCGATGTGGTCCAGCAGGCCGTGCCGTACCTGCAGCGCTCGCTCGTCGAGGCGCCGCCCGGCAGGCCGATGCGCCGGGAGCCGCCGCGCCGCGTCGCACCGGGCGCCTGACCGCGCCGCGCCACGGCGCCCCGATCGCCGCCGCTGGCCGGGGCCGCGCGTGGGGCCCATGATCCCGCCGTGCGCTGGCTCATCCTCGCCGCGATCGCGCTCCCCTTCGCCGACCTCGCCGCGCTGGTCGCGCTCGGCCAGCGTCTCGGCGGGATGTTCGCGTTCGGCTATGCGCTGCTGGGCGTCGTCATCGGCTTCCAGCTCGCGCGCCTCGAGGGCGGCCGCGTGATGGCGCGCGCGCGGGAGGCGCTCGCGCGGGGTGAGGCGCCCGGCGAGGGTCTCGCCGCCGGCCTCGCGCTCCTCGTCGGGGGCCTGCTGCTCGCGCTGCCGGGCCCGATCAGCGACGCCCTCGGCCTCGCGCTCTTCGTCGGGCCGGTGCGGCGCGCGGTCACCGTCTGGCTCGCGCGGCGCGTCGGCGCGGCCGTCGCCGCGGGCCCGGGCTTCGGCGCGATGCCGTTCGGCGTGCCGCGCGGCGCGGAGCCGCGCACGTCGGCCACGCGTCGCGGGCCGTCGGTCGCAGGGCGCGGTGCCTCCGCACGCACGGGCACGCGCGGCGCGGCGCGCGCGCGTCCGGGCGCGGGCGCGGTGATCGACACCGAGGGCGAGGTCGTCGACGAGGGCCGGATCGCGCCCCGCGGCGATGCGCCGCTGCCCGGCGGTCGCTGACGCACGCGAGGCCTCCTTTCGCCGCGCGGGCGTGCGTCTCCGCGCATTCGGCGCGCGCGGAACGCTGCTACAAAGCGCGCCATGCTCCACGCCCGCGCCGGCCTCGTCGCCCGTCTCTCGTCCCTCGCGATCCTCGCCGCGCTCACCGCATGCGGCCCGGCCTCGCGCCCGACCGTCGTGCCGACGCACGTGCTCGGCGACGCGCCGGCGCCCGAAGGCCGCATCGAGGGCGCCCTCGACGACGCCGCGCCGACGGGCCGCCTGCCCGCGGACGTGCGCCCCACGCACTACGCGCTCGCGCTGCGCATCGTGCCGAGCGACGAGCGCTTCTCCGGCGAGTCGCGCATCGACGTCACGCTCGTCGTCCCCGCGACACGTGCTCTGGCTCCACGCGCAGGACATGCACGTCACGGAGGCCACCATCACACCTGATGGTAGTGAGCCCATCGCGCTCACCGTCGAGCGCGCCGGCGACGACGGCCTCGCCGCGCTCCGCCCCGCGCGCGACGTGCCCGCGGGCCGCGCGACGATCCGCATCGCCTACGACGCGCCCTTCGACCGCACGCTGAAGGGCCTCTACCGCGTCGACAGCGCGGGCGACAGCTACGCCTTCACGCAGTTCGAGGCGATCAGCGCGCGCTACGCGTTCCCGTGCTTCGACGAGCCCGCGTTCAAGACGCCCTTCGACGTCACGCTCACGGTCAAGCGCGAGCACGCTGCGATCGCCAACACGCAGCCCGTCGAAGAAGTCGACGCGGGCGAGGGCCTGAAGCGCATCCGCTACGCGACCACGCTGGCGCTGCCCACGTATCTGCTCGCCTTCGCGGTCGGACCGCTCGACGTCGTCGAGGCGCCCGCCATCCCCGCGAACGCGGTGCGCACGCGCGCGCTCCCCTTCCGCGGCATCGCGGCGCGCGGCCGCGGCCCCGAGCTCGCCTACGCGCTCGCGCACACGCCGCGCATCCTCGCCGAGCTCGAGGACTACTTCGGCAGCGAGTATCCCTACGACAAGCTCGACATCCTCGCGGTGCCCGATTTCGCCTCGGGCGCGATGGAGAACGCGGGCGCGATCACCTTCCGCGAGTGGCTGCTGCTGCTCAATCCGCAGTCGGCGCCCGAAGAGCAGCGCCGCTCCTTCGCGGGCGTGATGGCGCACGAGCTCGCGCACCAATGGTTCGGCAACCTCGTCACGATGCCGTGGTGGGACGACATCTGGCTCAACGAGGCCTTCGCGACGTGGATGGGCAACCGCGTCGTGATGCGCACCAACCCCGAGTATCAGGTCGGCCTCTCGCAGCTCGCGAGCATCCACGGCGCGATGGGCCAGGACGCGCTCGTCTCCGCGCGCCGGATCCGCCAGCCCATCGACTCGAACCACGACATCCGCAACGCCTTCGACGGCATCACCTATTCGAAGGGCGGCGGCGTCCTCGCGATGTTCGAGCGCTATCTCGGCGCCGAGCGCTTCCGCACGGGCATCCGCGCCTACATGCAATCGCATCGCTTCGGCAACGCGACTGCCGAAGACCTCCTCGCCGCGCTCGGCACGGCGGCGGGCAGCGACGTCGGGACGCCGTTCCGCACCTTCCTCGAGCAGCCGGGCGTGCCACTCGTCGAGGCCGGCGTCAGCTGCGAGGGCGCGAGCGCGACGCTCACCGTGCGCCAGTCGCGCTACCTGCCGGTCGGCTCGGCGGGCGACCGCGCGCAGCGCTGGCAGATCCCGCTCTGCGTGCGCTTCGGCCGCGGCAGCGAGGCGCGCGAGCAGTGCACGCTCGTCACCGAGCCCGAGCAGCGCATCGCGCTCGAGGGCGGCTTCTGCCCCGAGTGGCTCATGCCCAACGCGGATGGCGCGGGCTACTACCGCTTCGCGCTCCCGGCGGCGGATCTCGCGCGGCTCCGTGGCGCCGGTGCGTCGCAGCTCCAGCCCCGTGAGCGCCTCGCGCTCTCCGACAGCCTCGTCGCAGCGTTCGCAGCCAACGCCATCCCCGCGGCCGACGTGCTCGCCGCGCTCGCGCCGCTCGCCGCCGATCCGACGCGCGCCGTCGCGACCTCCCCGATGGGCCTCGTGTCGTTCGCGCGCGACCAGATGCCCGACCCCGCGCTGCGCCCGCGCATCGAGGCCTTTGCCCGGAAGCTCTATGCCACGCCGTTTCGCCGCCTCGGCTGGGCGCCACGCAATGGCATCACGGAAGATGGTGAAACGAAGCTGCTCCGCAAGTCGGTGATCACCTTCCTCGCGATGGTGGGGCGCGATCCGGCCGTCCGCGCCGAGGCCGTGCGTCGCGCGCGCGCCTATCTCGGCAGCTCCGACGAGGCGCCGCTCGTCGATTCGGCCGTCGCGCCCGAGCTCGTCGACGTCGCGCTCGCCGTCGCGATGGAAGACGGCGACGTCGCGCTCTTCGACCGCATCGAGAAGCGCCTCCGCGCCTCGACCGACGCGAACGTGCGCAACCGGATGCTCGGCGCGCTCGGCGGCGCGCACGACGCGGCGCTCGGCGAGCGGGCGCTGCGCCTCTCGCTTGATCCGGTACTGCGCGTGAACGAGGTGCTCACGCCGCTCAGCGGGCAGATGGGGATCCCCGAGCACCGCGACGCGACGTGGGCCTGGGTGCAGGCGCACTACGAGCCGCTCTCCGCGCGCATCGCGACCACGCGCGCGGCGGATCTGCCCTGGTACATGACGCGCTTCTGCGATGCGCAGCACGCCGCGAGCGTCGAGGGCTTCTTCGGCCCGCGCATCACGGCGCTCCCGGGCGGGCCGCGCAACCTCGCGGGCTCGCTCGAGGCCATCCGCCTCTGCGGCGCACGCCTCGACGCGCAGGGCGCGAGCCTCCGCACGTTCTTCTCGTCGCAGCGCCCCTGAGGCCTCGCGCCGCGCTTCCATGACAACGCCGACCGTGGCGCGATAACGTCGCGCCATGCGTGCCGCCGTCCATCTTTCGGTCATCGCCGCGTCCCGTCGCGCCCTCGCGCGGATTGCGCTCTTGTCTCTCACGCTCGTCTTCGCCGCGTGCGGCGACGACGACCCCGCCGGCACGCCCGACGCGGGCGTCGATGCGGGGCCGATGGACGCGGGGATGCGGCCCGACTACGGCATCGTCGTCGACGAGCCCGTGCCGCTCTCGTACTGCCCGGGCGGGCCCGACTGCCCCGCCGAGGGCGACGATGTGCTCCGCGCGGGCGCCGCGGCGATCGACATCACGCCGGATCTGACCGACGCCGACTTCCAGACCGTCGACGTGAACGGGAACGGCAGCTTCGACGCGAGCGACGGCGATCAGTTCATGGACAAGAACGGCAACGGCATCTACGAGGGTGTCTGGATCGCCGGTTACGGCAGCCCGCGCGGCGCGAGCGGCGTGCGCGACCCGCAGTGGGCCCGCGCCATCGCCCTGCGCCACAACGGCACCACGCTCGTGCTCGTATCGATCGACGTCGTCGGCTACTTCCGCGACGATGTCCAGCGCGCCCGCGCGTATGCGCGTGAGATGGGCGTCGACTTCGATCACCTGCTCGTCTCGTCGACGCACAACCACGAGGGCCGCGACACCGTCGGCATCTGGGGCCCGGCGCCCAACGCCACCGGCCGCAGCGACGAATACAACGATCGCATCAACCGCGCGATCGCCGCGGCCGCGAAGCAGGCCGTCGACGCGCTCGCCCCCGCGCACGTGCAGTACGCCCTCACGCGCGTCCGCGACATGGAGGGCGGCGTCAACCGCTACGTCGGCGACGGGCGCGACCCCAACATCGTCGACGACGAGGTGCGCCTCATGCGCTTCGCGGACGCCACCGACGAGACGCGCACGATCGCGACGCTCGTGAACTTCGCCGCGCACCCCGAATACACCGGCAGCGAGAACCAGCTGCTCTCGAGCGACTTCGTGCACTGGCTGCGCGAGGGCGTCGAAGATGGGGTGACCGCGCCCACGCCCACCGAGACCGATCTGCCGGGCCTCGGCGGCGTCTGCGTCTTCTATCAGGGCGCGCTCGGCGTGCAGATCGGCCCGGCCCGCACGAGCCCGCGCGACTTCGACGGCACCACCGCGCTGCCCAACCGCTCGCTCCGCGCCGCCGAGGTGCTCGGCACCCGCCTCGCGCAGCAGATCCTGCGCGCGTTCTCCGCGACGAGCGGCGTCGTCACCGACGAGACGGCCGCGCTCGCCTACCGCAACTACGTCTTCAAGCTGAAGGTCGAGAACGTCCTCTACCAGCTCGGCGGCGAGTTCGGCGTCTTCACGCGCGAGCTCTTCGCCTACAACCCGAACCGCCGTGCGAGCTCGTCGAATCCGCCTTGGCTCGAGACCGAGATCGCCGTGCTCGACATCGGCCGCGCGCGCATCCTCACGGCGCCCGGCGAGCTCGACCCGATGCTCTTCGTCGGCGGCAAGGACGGCTCCTACACGCCCACCGGTGTGCCCGTCGTCGACACCACGCGCGAGAACCCGCCGGAGCTCTCGCGCGCGCCGGACGACGGCTATCTCCGCGAGCGCGCGATCGCCGCGCGGCCCGACGCCGAGTACGTGATGCTCTTCGGCTGTGCCGAGGATTTCATGGGCTATTTCGTGCCCGAGTTCGATTACCAGCTCGGCCCCTCGCCCTACACGACGCAGGCCCCGGGCGATCACTACGAGGAGACCAACAGCATCGGGCCCGAGGGCTGGCCGCGCCTCGAGTCGAAGATGCGCGAGCTCATCGCGTGGACCCCACCCGCGCCCTGACGCGGTCGTGCCCCGCGTCGCGCGCGTACCCCGCGTCGCGTGACGCCTCCGGCACCGTCCGGACACGTCGTCGCGGTTGACATCCCGTGCGCCGCGGGATTGGATGCGGCCGGATGTCTCCGAAGCCCCGGCTCCTGCGGCCTGCGCGCTCCCTGATCGCCGCCGTGCTCGTCGCTGGCGCGCTCACCGCGCTGCGG
This sequence comes from Polyangiales bacterium, assembly GCA_964202905.1. Classification (GTDB taxonomy): domain Bacteria; phylum Myxococcota_A; class Polyangia; order Polyangiales; family JADJQN01; genus CAIUAC01. Next base: position 244,252 of record CAXNJO010000003.1, on the reverse strand, counting down.
GGCGGCGCCCACGCGGAGCAGGCCTCACGCGTCTTCCTCAACGGCGTGCCCTCGCCGGTGTACTTCAACGACGGCGACAGCTTCCGTGTCCTCGCCGGCCTGCACGCCGGCGGCAAGGCGCGCCTCGGCGGGTACAACACGCTCGAGAGCTTCGGCCCCGCGCACTCGTGGGGCACGTGGAACCCCTGGGAGCTCTACGTCAACGCGAAGATGGCGACGCTGAACGGTCGCCATGGCGTCTGGCACTGCACGAGCGACATGAACCGCGACGGCTACGGCCGCACGCTCTGGGATTGCCCCGATCTCGCGCTCGACGACATCCGCAAGGGCCTCGCGCACGTCTACAACATCGACGATCGCCCCGGCAGCATCGCGCTGATCCGCGCGCAGCGCCTCGCGCAGGCGGAGCGCCGCGGGATGTGGGCGCACGGCATTCCGCAGTTCGTCGTCACCTCGATCCACTCGATCGACGAAGATCCGGAGCGCGAGTTCGCCTACAACCGCATGATCTCCACGCGCGACGGTCACTCCGACTCGATGAAGCACCGCGAGACGTACAGCGAGTGTCAGACGGTCTGCATCACGGAGAAGCGCGTCGACTACGCCCGCGTCGACGCGGTCGCCGGCCAGCTCCGCGAAGACCGCGCGCTCGCCGCTGCGCTCGCGGACATCGACAATCTCCACCTCGCGAACGCCACGGCCTTCTATCTGCGCCACGACGAACTCCCCGAGTGGGTCGCGGAGGCGTCGCGCGCGCCGCTCGCCGCCGCGCTCGCCGCGAAGAAAGCCTCCGGCGCGCTCGGCACCGTCACCGAGGCGCGCGGCTCCTGCATGGTCAACGTGGCCTTCAACCGCCGCTACGGGCTCTCCCGTGCGTCCTGTCTCAGGCACTGATGCGCCGCGTGAATCCCATTCTCCGCACACCCGCACTGCTCGCGGTTCTCGTCCTCGTCGGCGCCTGCTGGACCCCGCCCGGGGTCGTCGTGCTCGGCTACGAGACCAACGACGACGCCTGTTCGAACGGCATCGACGACGACCGTGACGGACAGATCGATTGTCTCGACGACGACTGCCTCCGGCGTTCGACGCTGTGCGGCGAGGTGATTCCCCTCGTCCCCACCGAAGACGCCGAGAATACCTACGTCACCTGCAACGACTTCATCGACAACGATGGCGACGGTCAGTTCGACTGCGGAGATCGGGATTGCCAGGCCATCCCCGAGAACTGCTGCTCCAACGAGTTCACCAACGAAGCGTGCAGCGATCGCCGCGACAACGACGGCAACGGCTTCGCGGATTGCCGGGATTTCGGCTGTCGCAATGGCCTCTATGTGACGGTGTGTGCAGCCGAGACCGACTGCGCGGATGCCTACGACAACGACGGAGATTCCGCGGCGGATTGTGCCGATTCCGACTGCGCCGCGAGCGACGCCTGCCGCACCGGCCCGCCGCCCGAGATGGGCCCGGAGAACACCCTCGCGCGCTGCATGGACCGCTTCGACAACGACGGGAACGGCTTCCTCGACTGCAACGACTTCAGCTGTTCGCGCTCGAGCGAGCCGGGCGTGGCGGCCTACTGCGCGAGCCTGCCGGTCGAAGACTCCCTCGCCGAGTGCATGAACGGCCTCGACGACGATGGCAATGGCTTCCTCGACTGCGACGACTTCAGCTGTTCGCGCTCCGACGACCCCGCTGCCGTCGCGTACTGCGCGAGCCTGCCGTCCGAGGACACGCTCGCCGAGTGCATGAATGGCCTCGACGAAGACGGCAACGGCTTCATCGACTGCGCGGATTTCAGCTGCGCGCGCTCCGACGATCCCGCGGTGGTCACGTTCTGCCTGAGCGTCGGCGAGGCGACCCCCGAGAAGTGCTCGAACGGCCGCGACGACGACGGGAACGGCTTCACCGACTGCGCGGACTACTCGTGCGCGCAGTCCGACGACCTCAACGTGCGGCGCGTGTGCTTCGAGAGCGCCGTGCTCGACCCGGAGAGCGCCGCCGGCAAGGAGGAGGTCATCCGACTCTGCACCGACACCGACGACCGCGGCGCCCCGCGCGACAACGACGGCGACGGCTTCGCGAACTGCGCCGACTGGGACTGTTACTACCACCCCGCGGTCGTCGCAGCCGGGACGTGCGCGACCGCGCGCCGCGTCTGCCCCTGACCGCGTCTGCCCCTGAACGGGCGCGCGCCGCTCGCGCGCCGCTCTGCTCCACCGATCACGCACTCCGCCCTGCTGCGCCGACCCCCACGAAGGACGCCGAGAGAATGACTCGCTCGAAGACCCCCTCCGCTGCCCAGGCCGCGCTGCTCGCCCTCGCCACGCTCGCGTTCGCCGCCCCGCTCCGCGCGCAGGACGCGCCGCCGCCTGCGGGGGATGCGGTGTCCGTGCCCGCCGCGCCGCGCCCCGAGCGCGAGTCGACCTGCGACGACCGCCGCGACGAGGACGGCGACGGCCTCGTCGACTGCGCGGACGCCGACTGCTTCAGCGCGGCCGCGTGTGAGTCGGGGCAGGGCGGCGAGAACACGAACGCCGCGTGCAGCGACTGGATCGACAACGACGGCGACGACGCGATCGACTGCGACGACGAGGACTGCAACGGCCCCGGCGTCACGCGCTGTCGCGGCTCGTGGCAGGGCTCCGCGAACGGCGCTGCCCCCGCGGCGGGCGCGTCGCAGGCGGGTCTCGACGAGGACATCCCCGAGCTCGGCGCGGGCATGACGGTCGAAGATCTGATCGGCACCGGCGGCGACGCCGACGGCGAGCGCACCGACGAGGTCTGCGCGGACGGCATCGACAACGACAACGACGGCCGGATGGATTGCGCCGACTTCGGCTGCCGCTTCGACCCGCAGGTGACCGTCTGCCACAGCGGCCCCGGCGTGCGCTTCTCGGCGGTCGTCGGCGTCGGCGCGACGTTCCAGCGCGATTCGCTCTCGGCGGACGCAGAAGCCGCCGGCGTTCCCGCGCCCGAGGATGTGTGGGACGCGCGTTTCTCGCGCATCCAGCTCCGCGCGCTCGGCCCCATCCCCTTCATGCAGAACAGCTTCTTCCTCATCAACATGAGGGCGGAGCGCACGCCGCGGCTCACCTTCGCGATGTTCCAGGTCCCGCTCGGCGGGAGCGGGCATTACCTCAACATCAACAGCGGCTCGGGCTCGCTCTCGTCGGCGCTGATCACGAGCGCGGCGCGTCAGCTGCTGCTCGATCCGGCGTTCTACGTGTATTCCGCGTTCGAGCAGGGCAACGGCGCAGCGGTCGAGGTCGGCGGCCCGCTGCTCGACGGGACGCTGCAATACCGCGTCTTCGCGGCGGGCGGCTCGGGCAACTCGACGGGCAACGTCGGCGGCTCCTTCTTCACGAACAACGACCGCAACTTCAGCTACACGGCGGGCGCGCAGGTCGCGATCAACTTCGTCGGTCGCGCGAGCCGCTTCGACTCGCCCTTCCTCTACACGCCTTCGCCACTCACCGTCGCGCTCTCGCTCGGCGTGAAGTGGGACCAGCGCCCCGTCGAGCGCTTCGTCGCGTGGAACGCCTATTTCCTCGCCCGCTATTCGCGCTTCCTCTTCTCCGTCGAGCATTACGGAAAGCAGGAGTTCGAGCTCGGCGCGTTCGCGCCCTCCTTCGTCGCGCAGCTCGGCGTGCTCGTGATCCCCAAGCTCTTCCTGCTCTCTGGCGATGTCGGTGGCTTCTATCCGCAGGCGCCCGACTGCGAGACGGTCGACCGCGCGACGGGCTCCAACACCTGCGATTACGGCTCGGACACCATCCGCCGCCCGCTGCAAGAGTTCCAGTGGCGTCTCGGCGCGCACCTCTACTGGTACCGCAACATCGGCCTCGCCTCGCTCGTCTACACGAACCGCACGATCGAGGCGAACCCGGATCGCCTCGACGCGCCGGTGAACGAGCAGTCGGCCCGTTTCGAGATCCAGTTCCGCTTCTGATCCCCGCGCCCGCGGGGCATCGGCTACCCTCGAGGGGCCGTGCGTATCGCTTCCTTCGCCGCCGCGCTCCTCCTCCTCACCGCCTGCATCGACACCCGCGCGCCGAACTTCGACGCCGGTGTCGATGGCGGACTGCCCGTCGATGCCGGCGCGCCGTACGATCCCGTGCGCGGTATGCCCTTCACCGGCCCGCTCTTGCTCGACGACGCGCGCGTGATGTCGCTCGACCCTTCGCCGCTGCGCGAGGGCGACACACCGTGTCACGCGCCCGCGCTCGTGCAGGTGATCCGCGGCGTCGACGGTGACACCTTCCACGTCGCGGGCCTCGACGGCGCGCCGGATACCGACATTCGCTTGATCGGGATCGACGCGCCCGAGCTCGCGCATCCGCCCGACCCGACACCTGCGGATTGCTATTCCGCCGAGTCGCGCGACTACATCCGCATGAACCTCTCCGGCCGCTACGTGTGGCTGACTTTCGGCAACGGACGCAGCTGCCTCGACCGTTTTGGCCGCACGCTCGCCTATGCCCACCTCGGCGGCGGCGACAACGACATGCTCCAGCGCCAGCTCCTGCGCCGCGGCCTCGTGAAGAAGTTCATCTTCAGCGACAACGCCACCTACGAGGCGCTCTTCACCGCCGACGAGCAGGCCGCCCGCGACGACCGCGCCGGCCTCTGGGGGGCGTGCCCATAGCCGTTCGTCCGATGGGCGTGGTTCGGGGCGGAGGTCGCGGTCGTCGCGCGGCGGGGGCGTGTCGCGGACGCCGGGTTTCTGGGAAGACCGTGTCGCTTCCCCCGCGTCGTTCTGGGGGATACGCTCGCGGGATGCGCCGTCTTTCCTTCGCCGCTTCCGTCGTCATCCTCGCCCTCGCGCCCGGTCTCCGCGCGCACGCCGTGCCGCTGCTCCCGCCGCTCGTTCCGGGCCCCGGGGACGGGATCTTGCCGACGAACGATGATGGCTCCTCTTCGCCCATCCCGATCACGGGCTCCTTCCCCGGTGGGCTTGGGTTCTTCGGGGGCATCTACTCGCAGATGTATGTCAACAACAATGGCAACATCACGTTCGGCGGTCCGCTCCCGACCTATACGCCCAATCCGTTTCCGGTCGCCTCGCAGCCGATGATCGCGCCCTATTGGGGTGATGTGGATACGCGCGGTGGCGGCGGTCCCACGAACAACACCGTGTTCTGGAATCTGGCGCCGGGGCGCATGCAGATCACCTGGCACAACGTGGGTTATTACAACACCCACGACGACTTGAAGATGGATTTCCAGCTCGTCGTCACCGCGGCGCTCGGCTGTGGGCTCGGCGATTTCGACGTCGAGTTCCGTTACAACCGCTGCGAGTGGGAGACGGGCGACGCGAGCATGGGTGTTCGCGGCTTCGGGGGCACCGAGGCGCAGGCCGGTTTCGACGCGGGCGATCGTGTGAACTTCGTGGAAATCCCGGGTTCGCGCGCGCCCGGCATCGCGCGCTCGCTCTGCAGCGACTCGAACGTGGGTGAGCCGGGGATCTGGCGTTTCAGCGTGCGTGGCGGCGGCGTCGTCTGCCCGGGCACCGGCGAGTCGTGCGCCGCGGACGGCGTCGGCGCATGCAGCGTGGGCATCACGCAGTGTGTGGGTCGCGACACCGTGTGCGCGCCCATCGGCGTCCCCTCGGCGGAGCGCTGCGACAACATCGACAACGACTGCAACGGGCTCGTCGACGACGGCAGCGGCCTCTGCACCGGCGTCGACGTCTGTGTCTCGGGCGCGTGTGTGCCGCCCTGTTTCGAGGGGGGTTGTGCCGATGGGTATATGTGCGCCGACACCGGATCGTGCGTGGAGATCGCGTGCATCGGTGTGACCTGCCCCGCGAACGAGCGCTGCGCGGGCGGCGCTTGCGTGGGCGCCTGTGACGGCATCGTGTGTCCGCACGATCAGCAGTGCATCGCGGGCCGCTGCGCGGATCTCTGCGACATCCTGACCTGCGGCAGCGGCGAGGTCTGCGTGGATGGCGCCTGCGTCGCGCAATGTCCCTGCAATCCGTGCCCGGCCGGCCAGACGTGTCTTGCGGACGGTTCGTGCGAGTCGGCGGGCTGCGATGTGCGCATCTGCGATCCGGGCACTTACTGCGAGGATGGCGCGTGCCTCGACGCGTGCGCGGGCGCCGTGTGTCCGCGCGGCGAGCAGTGCGAGCTCGGCGAGTGCGTGCCGATCCCCGCGGTGGATGCGGGCGTGCCGCCGCCCCCGCCGCCCGTCGATGCGGGCTCGGGCGGCGAGGACGCGGGCGTACCGATGGACGTGGACGCGGGCGGTCGTCCGCGTCGCGCGCCGACGCGTGCGTCGACGGGCTGCGGCTGTGACGTGGCGCGCACGCAGGGCGGGGCGGGCTGGGGCCTCGCGGCGCTCGCGCTGCTCGGCCTCGTGGTGCGGCGTCGCCGGGGGAGCCGCTGATGCGCGCGGTTTCTTCGGTCCTCGCTACCTCGTGGATTCGACTCGCGTTCGCGTGCGTCGCGCTCGTCGGGGCGCTCGCGGCTTGTGGGGATGACGACGACGGAGGGACCATCCGCGGTGATGGGGGTGGTGTTCCGTCCACCGACTTTGGACCGCTTCCCGATGGCGCGCCGCCGCCGCCCGTCGATCTCGGCGTCGACGGCGGCGGGGCCTGCGTCCCGCAGATCGAGATCTGCGGCGACCGCATCGATCAGAACTGCGACGGTCGCGAGACGCCCTGCGGCGACACGGACATGGACGGCATCAACGCCTGCCGCACCGGCGACGACCTCACCCGCTGCGACTGCGACGACGCGCGCGCGGATGTGCGCCCCGTCTTCGGCACGCTGCCCGGTGCGCCGGAGTTGTGCGACGGACGCGACAACGACTGCAACGGTCGCATCGACGAGAGCGCGGCCTGCTGCGAGGGCTGCGCGAGCCTCGGCGCGAGCCGCGATCGCGCGGACGTCTGCACGCCCGAGGGCGTGTGTGATTGTTCGACCGCGCCGGGACTCGAGCCGTGCGGCCCCGGCCAGACGTGCTGCGGCACCGGCTGCGTCGATCTGAACACCGACTTCGCGAACTGCGGCGCGTGTGGCGCGCAGTGCACGCCTCAAGCGGACGGCTGCACCGCCCGCGTGTGCACCTGCGGCACCGGACCCGCGTGCGACTTCATCACGATGTGCACTAGCGGCGCCTGCGGCTGAGTGACATAGCCGCGCCTGCGGCCGAGTCGCCTGGACGCGGCCGCACGCGGCATCCCGCCGCGCGCCACCCGAGGTCCGCGATGACGAGCCCCACGAACACCACCGACCGCGCGCGCGCGCTGCTCGAGCGCCTCGCGCGCGAGCGCATTCTCATCCTCGACGGCGCGATGGGCACGATGGTCCAGCGCTGGAAGTTGGAGGAGCCCGACTACCGCGGCGCGCGCTTTGCGGATCACGCGAAGGACGTGAAGGGCAACAACGACCTGCTCGTCCTCACGCGCCCCGACATCATCACCGACATCCACGCGCAGTACCTCGCGGCGGGTTCGGACATCATCGAGACCAACACCTTCGCGGCGACGACGGTCGCGCAGGCCGATTACGCGCTCGAGCCCATCGCCTACGAGTTGAACGTCGAGGCCGCGCGGCTCGCGCGGGCGGCGTGCGCGCGCTTCTCGACGCCCGACAAGCCGCGCTTCGTCGCCGGCTCGATCGGCCCGATGAACCGCGCCCTCTCCATGTCGCCGAAGGTCGATGACCCGTCGTTCCGATCCGTCACCTTCGCCGAGGTGCGCGACGCCTACGCCGAGCAGGTGCGCGGCCTGCTCGACGGCGGCTCCGACATCCTCCTCGTCGAGACGATCTTCGACACGCTCAACGCGAAGGCGGCGCTGCTCGCGATCGAAGAGATCTTCGCGCAGCGCGGGATTCGCGTGCCCGTGATGATCAGCGTCACCATCACCGATCGCTCGGGGCGCACGCTCTCCGGGCAGACGGTCGACGCCTTCTGGACGAGCGTCGCGCACGCGCGGCCGCTGTCGGTGGGCGTGAACTGCGCGCTCGGCGCGAAGGAGATGCGCCCGTACATCGCGGAGCTCGCGCAGCTCTCGGACGCGTACGTCAGCTGCTACCCCAACGCGGGCCTGCCCAACGCGATGGGCGAGTACGACGAGACCCCCGCCGAGACGGCCGCGCTGCTCCGCGGCTTCGCGGACGACGGCCTCGTCAACATCGTCGGCGGCTGCTGCGGCACGACGCCTGCGCACATCCGCGCGATCGCGGACTCGCTCGCCGACGCGCGTCCGCACGTGCCCGCGGGCCGCCCGAAGGCGTACTCCTACTTCAGCGGCCTCGAGACGCTGACGATCCGCCCCGAGACCAACTTCCTGATGGTCGGCGAGCGCACCAACGTCACGGGCTCGGCGCGCTTCCGCAACCTCATCAAGAAGGGGGATTACGCGACGGCGCTCGAGGTCGCGCTCGACCAGGTGCGCGGCGGCGCGAACATCCTCGACGTCAACATGGACGAGGGCCTGCTCGACTCCGAGCAGGCGATGGTGACGTTCCTCAACTTGATCGCGACGGAGCCCGAGATCGCGCGCCTGCCGATCATGATCGACTCGTCGAAGTGGTCGGTGCTCGAGGCGGGCCTCGGCTGCGTGCAGGGCAAGGCGATCGTCAACTCGATCTCGCTCAAGGAGGGCGAGGCCGACTTCCTCGAGAAGGCAGCGGTCGTCCAGCGTTTCGGCGCGGGCGTCGTGGTGATGGCCTTCGACGAGCAGGGGCAGGCGGACACCGTCGCCCGCAAGGTCGCCATCTGCGCGCGCGCGTATGCGCTGCTCACCGAGCGCCTCGGCTTCGACCCGCACGACATCATCTTCGACCCGAACATCCTCGCGATCGCGACGGGCATGGAGGAGCACGCGGCCTACGCGCTGAACTTCATCGAGGCGACGTGGCTCATCAAGGAGCGCTGCCCGGGCGCGCGCATCTCGGGCGGCGTCTCGAACCTGAGCTTCGCCTTCCGCGGCAACGACCACGTCCGCGAGGCCATGAACTCGGTGTTCCTCTTCCACGCGATCCGCGCGGGGATGGACATGGGCATCGTCAACGCGGGGCAGCTCGTCGTCTACGACGAGATCGCGCCCGAGCTGCGCGACGCTCGTCGAGGACGTCGTGCTCGACCGCCGCCGCGACGCGACCGAGCGCCTCGTCGCGCACGCCGAGAAGGTGAAGGGCGGCGGCGCGAAGCGCGAGCAGGACGTCGCGTGGCGCGCGCAGCCCGTCGAGGCGCGCCTCGCGCACGCGCTCGTGCACGGGCTCGTCGACTTCATCGAGCCCGACGTCGAAGAGGCGCGGCAGCGACTCGGCCGCCCGATCCGCGTGATCGAGGGGCCGCTCATGGATGGCATGAAGGTCGTCGGCGACCTCTTCGGCGCCGGCAAGATGTTCCTGCCGCAGGTCGTGAAGAGCGCGCGCGTGATGAAGCGCGCGGTCGCCTACCTCGAGCCGTTCATGGCCGCCGAGAAGGAGGCCGCCGGCGGCGCCGGGCCGAGCAGCCAGGGCAAGGTGCTGCTCGCGACGGTGAAGGGCGACGTCCACGACATCGGCAAGAACATCGTGGGCATCGTGCTCGCCTGCAACGGCTACGAGATCGTCGATCTCGGCGTGATGGTGCCGACGGCGACGATCCTCGACGAGGCGCAGAAGGTCGGCGCCGATCTCGTCGGCGTGTCCGGGCTCATCACGCCCTCGCTCGACGAGATGGTCGGCGTCGCGCGCGAGATGCAGCGCCGCGGCATGACGCAGCCGCTGCTCATCGGCGGCGCGACGACGAGCCGGCAGCACACGGCGGTTCGCATCGCGCAGGAGTACGCGCACCCCGTCGTGCACGTGCTCGACGCGAGCCGCGCGGCGGGCGTCGCGTCGGCGCTCCTCGATGCGCGGCAGCGCCCCGACTTCGACGCGAAGAACCGCGACGAGCAGGCGATGCTCCGCGCGCTCTTCGCCCGCAAGAACGAGAAGCCGATGGTGCCGATCGCGCTCGCCCGCGCGAACCGCACGCGCATCGAGTGGCGCGCCGAAAACCTCCCCGCGCCCGCCGCGATCGGCGCGCGCCGCGTCGAGGACGTCTCGGTCGAGGCGCTCATCCCCTACATCGACTGGACGTTCTTCTTCACCGCGTGGCAGCTCGTCGGCCGCTACCCGGCGATCCTCGAGCACCCGGAGCAGGGGCCCGTCGCGCGCGAGCTCCTCGCGAACGCGCAGGCGATGCTCGCGCGCATCGTGCAGGAGAAGCGGCTCACGCCACGCGCGGTGTGGGGCTTGTTCCCGGCGGCGTCCGAGGGCGACGACGTCGTGCTCTTCGAGGACGAGTCGCGCACGCGCGAGCTCGCGCGCTTCCCGATGCTGCGGCAGCAGGCGGTGAAGAGCGACGACGAGCCGCACCGCTCGCTCGCCGACTACGTCGCCCCGCGCGAGCGCGGCCTCCCCGATCACGTCGGCGCCTTCGTCGTGACCGCCGGGCTCGGGCTCGACGCGCTCGTGAAGGAGCTCGAGGCGCAGCTCGACGACTACGGTGCGCTCGTCGCGAAGGCGCTCGCCGATCGCCTCGCCGAGGCCTTCGCCGAGCTGCTGCACGAGCGCGCGCGCCGCGAATGGGGCCACGGCGAGGAGCCGCCGCTCGCGCCCGAGGCGCTGCTCGCCGAGCAGTTCCGCGGTATCCGACCGGCGTTCGGTTATCCGGCCTGCCCGGAACACACGCCGAAGCGCACGCTCTGGTCGCTGCTCGCCGCTGACGAGATCGGCGTGACGCTCACCGAGAGCCTCGCGATGTGGCCCGCCGCGAGCGTGAGCGGCCTCTACCTCGCGCACCCGCAGGCCCGCTATTTCATGGTCGGCCGCATCGACCGCGATCAGGTCGAGGACTACGCGCGTCGTGCGGGCATGAGCATCGAAGAGGCCGAGCGCTGGCTCTCGCCACAGCTCGGCTACGACCCGGCGCGCGGCGCCGGGCGGCGGCGACTGAATCGCGGTTCAGTCCGCGCGTCCTCGAGCTACGAATCGGCCGCGATTTCTGGCAAAAACGAAGATGCCCGCCGCGGTCTCCCGCAGCGGGCGTCGTCGTGTCGGTCATCGTCGCGGCGCGGGCACCGGAGCGCGACACGCGAAAACGCCCGCCGCGGTCTCCCGCAGCGGGCGTCGTCGTGTCGGTTACGCCTCCCGTGTGGGAGACGCGTTACTCACAGACCAGGAACCGGGAGCGAGATGGCCGCCCAAGCGCCGGGATTCGACGCGTCGATCGCCCAGACGCCGAAGCCCTGACGGGTCATGGTCGCAGCGGGGAAGTTCCCGTGCGCGATGGCGAAGAAGCGGGTATTCGCCGTCGTGAGCGGCGCGGTGAAGCGCGCGAGCACGGGCGTCGTCGTCATGCCGGCCGCGAAGCCGACGGTGTAGGACGCAGGCGGCAGCGAGGCGCCCGCGGCGTCCGTCGACGCGCCGTAGGTGACGTTCGACGCGAGCGTCGTGGTGATTGCGGTGCCGGTCACGGCGCCGACCGTCACGGCCGGGGCCGAGGGCGAGCCGTGCACGACGCGGAGGCGGACGTTGGCGCTGTCGGTGCGGTCGAAGCCGTCCACGAGCGCGAGGACTTCGAAGGCGGGCTCACCGGCCGCCGGCGCGAGGAAGCCGTTCGCCATGGCGAGGTACACGTTGCCGGCCGCGAGGCCCGCGACGGTGTCCGACGCGGCGGGCATGCCCGAGGGGCGCGCGGTGCCGGGGGCGGCCGCGAAGAAGTCGAGCGTGTAGTCGCCGGGCGGCACCTGGAGCGGGCCCGCGAGCTCGCCGTACGAGATGGCGCCCACGAGCTCGGCCGCGCCCGCGAAGATGTCGACGGCCGGCGCGTCCGGGCCGCCGTGGAGCGCGTAGACGCGCGGGTTCTGCTTGATGAAGCTGAGGAAGCCAGCGGGGGTCACGGCGAGCAGGCCGAAGGCCTTGTCGCTGCTCGGGTGCGCGGTCGCGTCACCCGTCGCGATGACGAAGATCTCCGTCGGCGCGACGCCCGCGCTGAACGAGGAGATCGTGGTGGGCGAAGCGCCCGTCGTCACGACGCCGACCTGCGCGGCGCCGACCGGGAGCGCGACGCCCTCGGCACCGGTGTCCGCGAAGCGCTCGATGGCGGCGATCTCGACGGTGCCGTCGTTGCCGACGTCCACGCCGACGGTCGGCGCGTTGAAGCCGGCGTGCACCATGCGGACGCGGCCCTGGCCCATGGCGAGCGCGCCGAAGCCCTCCTTGAGCGGGAGGACGCGGAGGCGGTCCGCGGCGTCCGTCGAGGTCAGCGAGCCGGCCGCGACGAGCGTGTACTTGTCGCCCGCGGCGAGCACGAAGTCCGCGACGGTGAGCGCCGGATCGCTCGTCGGCGCCGTACCATCCGCGCGGATCTTGAACGTGTACGTGCCGGCCGGGAGCGTCACGTAGTCGGTGACGTTCTGGTAGGTGAGGTTGTCGACGGCCGGAGTCGTCGCGTCGCCCGCGTAGATGTCGACGCCCGGCGTGTTCGGCGAGGCGTGGACGATGCGGATCTGCGCGGTGTCGCCGCCGCCGCCGCCATCGACATCACCGCCGCCATCGACGTCACCGCCGAGGTCCGTGCCGCCGTCGACCGGGGGCGGGGGGGGCGGGGTGTCGTCGTCGTCGCCGCAGGCGCCGAGGAGGCCCGCGCCTGCGAGGAGCGAGGCGGTGATCATCCGCTTCGTGAGAGACATTCCACTGAGATAAGAGCGATTCATCGACATTCTCTCCTTCAATGGGCTGCGCAGCGCGATCGCGCCGATTCGACGCAGCCCTCGATTGCGACGACGAGGTTAGGGCGTCCTGCCGCGGCTTCAAGTCCCGCGCCAACGAATCTATGCACGGGCCCGCGCGCCGCCACGCCCCAATCCGCCACGGCCGACGGGCCCCGCGCGCTTGCCCCACCCCTAGAAACGCGCGGCCGCTTGTGGCAGAAGCCTCGGCCCATGGCGGATTACATCTACACGATGCAGGGCCTGTCGAAGGTCGTGCCCCCCGACAAGAAGATCGTCACCGACGTCTACTTGTCCTTCCTACCCGGCGCGAAGATCGGCGTCCTCGGCGCGAACGGCTCCGGCAAAAGCACGATCCTCCGGATCATGGCGGGGGTCGATGCCCAGTACAACGGCGAGGCTTGGCTCAAGCCCGGGGCGACCCGCGGCTACCTCGCGCAGGAGCCCGATCTCGGCGACGCGAAGACCGTCATCGAGGCGGTGAACAAGGCCGTCGAGCCGACCCGCAAGCTGCTCGCGCGCTTCGAAGAGGTCTCGATGAAGCTCGGCGAGCCGATGAGCGACGCCGAGATGGAGAAGGTCCTCGCGGAGCAGGGCAAGCTCCAGGATCAGATCGACGCCGCCGACGCGTGGAACCTCGACAACCAGCTCGAGTTCGCGATGGACGCGCTGCGTCTGCCGCCACCGGACGCCGATCTGTCGAAGCTCTCGGGCGGCGAGCGGCGCCGCGTCGCGCTCTGTAAGATCCTGTTGGAGAAGCCGGACCTGCTCCTCCTCGACGAGCCCACCAACCACCTCGACGCCGAGAGCGTCGCGTGGCTCGAGCAGCATCTCGCCGAGTACAAGGGCACGATCGTCGCGGTCACGCACGATCGCTACTTTCTCGACAACGTCGCCGAGTGGATCCTCGAGCTCGACCGCGGCGAGGCCTTCCCCTTCAAAGGCAACTACACCGCGTGGCTCGAGGCCAAAGAGAAGCGCCTCGCCCTCGAGGAAAAGCAGGAGTCCGCACGCAAGCGCAAGATCACGCAGGAGCTCGAGTGGGTCCGCGCCGCGCCGCGCGCGCGGCAGGCGAAGAGCAAGGCGCGCCTGCAGGCGTACGACACGCTCCTCGCCGAGGACGGCAAGAAGCGCCGCGATCCGAACGAGCTCTTCCTGCCGGCGGGCCCGCGCCTCGGCGACGTGGTCATCGAGGCCGAGGGGCTCAGCAAGGGCTTCGGCGATCGGCTGCTGATCGACAACCTCAGCTTCCGCCTCCCGAAGACGGGCATCGTCGGCATCGTCGGCCCCAACGGCGCCGGCAAGACCACGTTGTTCCGCATGATCACCGGCCAGGAGAAGCCCGACTCCGGCACGCTGCGCATCGGCGAGACGGTGCGGCTCGCGTACGTCGATCAGTCGCGTGACTCGCTCCAGGGCGACAACAACGTCTGGAAGGAGATCAGCGGCGGCGCCGACACATTGCTCCTCGGCAAGCAGGAGCTGCAGACGCGGCAGTACGTGAGCTGGTTCAACTTCCGCGGCGGCGACCAGCAGAAGCTCGTGAAGAACCTCTCCGGCGGCGAGCGCAACCGCGTGCACCTCGCGAAGCTCGTGAAGACGTGCGGCAACGCGCTGATGCTCGACGAGCCCACGAACGACCTCGACGTCGAGACGCTGCGCTCGCTCGAGGAGGCGCTGCTCGACTTCGCGGGCTGCGCGATCGTCATCACGCACGATCGCTGGTTCCTCGACCGGATCGCGACGCACATCCTCGCCTTCGAGGGCGACAGCCACGTCGAGTGGTTCGAGGGGAACTTCGCGGCCTACGAAGAGGACAAGAAGCGGCGCCTCGGCGCCGAGTCGCTCCAGCCGCACCGCATCAAGTACCGCAAGCTCACGCGGCAGTAGACGCGGGCGGCGACGCGCGTGCAGCCGCTCCCGATCGACGCGCGCATCCCGGAGATCGTCGCCGCGGTGCGCGCGGGCAACGTCGTGCTCGTCGCCGAGCCCGGCGCGGGGAAGACGACGCGCGTCCCCCGCGCGCTGCTCGACGCGGGGTTCGCGCAGGGCGGTGAGATCGTCGTGCTCGAGCCGCGCCGCCTGCCGACGCGCATGGCCGCGCGGCGCGTGGCCGAAGAGCTCGGTGAGGCGCCGGGCGGGCGCGTGGGCTTTCAGGTGCGCTTCGAAGAGGTCGCGAGCGCGCGCACGCGGCTGCGCTTCGTCACCGAGGGCATCCTCGCGCGGCGGCTCGTCAACGACCCCATCTTGCGTGATGTCAGCGTCGTGGTGCTCGACGAGCTGCACGAGCGGCACCTGCACGCGGACGTCGCGCTCGCGCTGCTGCGTCGCTTGCAGCGCACGGGGAAGCGCCCGGATCTGCGGCTCATCGCGATGAGCGCGACGCTCGACGCCGAGCGCGTCGCGGGCTTCCTCGATGCGCGGCTGCTCCGCGTCGAGGGGCGCGTGTTCCCCGTCGCCCTCGAGCACGCGGAGCGCACCGAGGACCGCCCGCTCGAGCAGCAAGTCGCAGCGGCCGTGCGGCGGCTCGTGTTGCGCGCGCAGTCTGAGCCCGCGCTCATGGGCGATGTGCTCGTCTTTCTGCCGGGCGCGGCCGAGATCCGCCGCGCGGGCGACGCGCTCGCGGAGTTCGCGGGCGCGCAGGGCCTCGAGCTCGTGCCGCTGCATGGCGATCTGCCGCCCGACGCGCAGGATCGCGCCGTGCGTCCGGGCCCACGGCGCAAGGTGATCCTCTCGACGAACGTCGCCGAGAGCAGCGTCACCATCGAAGGCGTCGTCGCCGTCGTCGACGCGGGGCTCGCGCGCGTCGCGTCGCACTCCCCGTGGAGCGGCGTGTCGCGCCTCGAGACGCGCAAGGTCGCGCAGGCCGCGGCGGCGCAGCGCGCGGGCCGTGCGGGGCGCTTGCGGCCGGGCGTGTGCGTGCGGCTCTACACGCGCGCCGATCACGATGCGCGGCCGCTCCACGAGGCGCCCGAGATCCGTCGCCTCGATCTCGCAGAAACAGCGCTCTCGCTGCACGCGCTCGGCGAGCGCGATCTCGCGAATTTTCCCTGGCTCGAAGCGCCGCTGCCGGCCGCGCTCGACGCGGCCGACGGGCTGCTCGCACGACTTGGTGCCATCTCCGAAGATGGTGTGATCACGCCTCTCGGTCGGCTGATGTCGCGTCTCCCCGTGCATCCACGCGCGGCGCGGCTCGCGCTCGAGGCGCACGCGCGCGGGGCGGGCGCACGCGGCTGTCTCGCGGCGGCGCTGCTCTCGGAGCGCGACGTGCGGCTCGCGTCGCGCGCCTCGCTCGGTGGGCCCGCAGGGGGCCCGAAGTCCCATTCAAACAAGGAAGCGCGCGAGACGGTCGACTCCGATCTGCTCGCGCGCGTCGCGGATCTCGAGGCGGTCGAAGCGCTCGGCGCATCGCCGTCACGGCTGCGCGCGCACGAGCTCGACGCGCAGCCCGCGCTCGCTGCGCTGCGCGCCCGCGATCAACTCGCCCGCCTGATCGGTTGTTCGCGCGAGCCGACGCGCGCGCTCGAAGACGACGAAGAGGCGCTGCTCGTCGCGACGCTCGCGGCGTTTCCGGATCGCGTCGCGCGCCGTGTCGCGCCGACCTCCGCCGACGTCGTCTTCGCGGACGGCGGCTCGGCCACGATCGACGACGCATGCGGCGTGCGCGAGGCCGCGTTCCTCGTCGCGTGTGACGCCGATGTGCAGCGCGGCCGCACGCGTGTGCGCATGGCGAGCCGCGTCGAGCCCGACTGGGTGCTCGAGCTCTTCCCCGAGCGCGTCCGCGATCTCTCGGAGGCGCGCTTCGACGCGAAGAACGAGCGCGTCGAAGCCCTCGTCGGCCTCGCCTACGGCGCCATCGCGCTCGACGAGTCGCGCCGCGGCAACGTGCGCACACCCGAGGTCGCGCGCTGTCTCGCGGAGGCGGCGCTCGCCGCGGGCGTCGCGCGCTTCGTCGATGTGGACGCGCTCGCCGCACTGCGCGGCCGCGCGGGCTTCGTCGCGTCGCACCTCCCCGACTTCCCGCCGCTCGACGATGCGGCGCTCATCGCAGTGCTGCGCGAGGCGTGCGAGGGCCGCACGAGCTTCGCGGAGCTGCGCGATGCCGACCTCCTTTCGTCGCTCGCTGCGCGACTACCGTCCGCGGATCGCGCGCGCCTCGAGCGCCTCGCCCCCGCGCAGGTGACGCTCCCCGGCGGTCGCCGCACGGCCATCCACTACGAGCCCGGCAAACCGCCCGTACGTCGCGTCCCGCTTGCAGGATTTCTTCGGCCTCGGCGAGGGCCCGAAGCTGCTCGACGGCCGCGTCCCGCTCGTCCTCCACCTGCTCGCGCCCAACCAACGCGCCGTGCAGGTCACCACCGATCTCGCGGGCTTCTGGATTCGCCACTATCCCGCCATCCGCAAAGAG
This sequence comes from Polyangiales bacterium, assembly GCA_964202905.1. Classification (GTDB taxonomy): domain Bacteria; phylum Myxococcota_A; class Polyangia; order Polyangiales; family JADJQN01; genus CAIUAC01. Next base: position 227,126 of record CAXNJO010000003.1, on the reverse strand, counting down.
CTCATGCGCCGCTATCCGCGCCAGTCCTGGCCCGAAGACCCGCGCACCGCCGCGCCGCCCGCACCGCGTGAGCGCGGCGGACGGTGAGGCGAAGCTCGGTATTCGGCATTCGCGCGCTCGCCGACCCACATTCGTGTCCCATCCCCCTCACGCCGCGTTGCGCGCGTTCTCGCGGATGATGCGTGGGTGACGCGCCGCGATGCGGAGCAGGGCGAGGGCCGGGCCTTCGGGATGGCGACGGCCCTGTTCCCAGTTGCCCAGGGTGGCGACGGAGATGCCGAGTGCCGCCGCGAACTGCGTCTGCGTGAGCCCCACGAAGCGGCGGAGCGCGACGATGTCCGTGCCCGACTCGACCTGACCGGCGACGAGGCGTCGGCGGACCCGCGCGGGGATGGCGGAGGCGAGTTGTTCGTCCGTGAGCTCGGGGATGTCCTTCATCGCTTCTCCATGTGCTGCAGAAATGGGGCGGCTTCGCGCTTTGTGGCGCGACGCGCGCCGATGATTCGAATGACGTCTTCGTCGCGCTCCGTCCAGACGACCGTGATGATCCCGGCCCGGATGCGGCCGCTGGAGAGGAAGCGGTCCTCGCTGTCTGAATGATCGCGGTCGAAGATCTCGAGATGGTCGTCGGTCTCGAAGAGCGCGCGGGCGTCCCCGAAGGAGAGGCCATGCTTCTTCTGGTTCGCGCGGCTCTTCGCCTCGTCCGACGCGAAACACGACGAGAGAGGCTACGTCATTGGCGTAGCGCGTTCCGCGAAAGCGCTCCCCAGGGCATGACGCACGGCAAACGGTCGCGGGGATGGCCAAGTGGCCCGGCCCGCTCCGCCGCGACAGCCATGCGCGCGCCACGAACACGGTTTCCTTTAGAACGCCAAGGTGAACGCACCCCTTGCATCCCCGCGCCGCCCTACGTCACCATCGGCGCCGATGCCACGCGCCCGCCCTGCGGCGCGTTCACGAAAGCGGGAGTCCGAGATGCGCGCGATGCCAAAAAGCCTTGTAAGTTCGCGATTTGGGGGGGGGGGTAATTGCGGCTCTGCTCGCGCTCGTCACCGCGTGCGGTGACGATGCGCCCGCGATGACGCCCGACGCGGGTGTCGTCGACGCCGGCCGCGATGCGGCGCTCTCGATGGACCGTTGTGACAGCAACCGCGACTGCGGCGGTGGCGAGGTGTGCCGCGACAGCTTCTGCCGCACGACCTGCGCGAGCGACGGCGACTGCACGGCGCCGCTCGGCGTGTGCGACGCGACGCTCGACTACTGCGTGCAATGCAGCGCGGACGCCGACTGCGGCCGCAACGAGCAGTGCACGGCGAACGCATGCGCGTTCTATTGCCGCGAAGACGCCGCCTGCGACGCCGACGAGTTCTGCCGCATGGACACGGGCGCGTGCGCCGCGCGCGAGTGCGAGACGACGAGCGATTGCAGCGGTGGATTCGAGTGCGTGCGCTTCGAGTGCGTCTCGATCGACCCGATCGTCTGCGACGCGGGCGAAGAGGCGTGCAGCGCCGACAACCGCACCGTCCTGCGCTGCAACGCCGACGGCACGATGGAAGCGATGGAGTCGTGCGCGACGGATTCACGCTGCGTCGTGAGTGGCACTTCGGCATCGTGTGCAGCGGTGGTGTGCACGGCCGGCGAGATGGGCTGTACGGGTGATTTCGTGGCCTTCTCCTGCGACGCGACGGGCACGATGCGCACCGAGACGCCCTGCGGCGCCGGGCGCTACTGCGCGGCGGGCACGTGCATGGCGCAGGCCTGCGTCCCGGGCAGCCTGCGCTGCTCGGCCGGGGGCGCGCGCGAGGAGTGCGACGCGCGCGGCGCGGCTTACACCGCGACGCCGTGCGGCCCCGCGCAGTCGTGCAGCGGCGGCGCCTGCCTCGATCGCATCTGCACGCCGGGCACGGGCCGCTGCGTGATGGGCAGCCTCACCGCGCGCGAGGTCTGCGCCGCGGACGGCCTCGCGTGGACGTCCTCGCCCTGCGCCGACACGCAGAGCTGCAATCCGTCGACCGGCGCGTGCGGACTGCGCATCTGCTCGCCCGGCGTCGCGCAGTGCGTGAGCGCGTCGTCGACGCGCGAGTGCCTGCCGACGGGCCTCGACTACACCGCGACGACGAGCTGCCCCTCGGGCCAGAGCTGCACGCCCGGGCACGGGGCGCTGCGGCGCGTGGATCTGCACGCCGGGCACCGCGTCGTGCGACTCCGCCTCGACGCGCAGCGTCTGCAACGCCGACGGACTCGCCCGCACCGCGACGGCCTGCGCCTCGCGCGAGACCTGCACCGCGGGCGTCTGCGCGCCGTGGACCTGCACGCCGGGCACCTACAGCTGCACGGACGTCAACACCCGCGCGCTCTGCAACGCCGACGGCCTCGGCGCCTCGTCCGTCGCCTGCACCGGCCCCGACCCGGACGGCTACGCCTGCACGGGCGCCGGCACCTGCACCCCGCGCGAGTGCTCCCCGGGCGCCGCAACCGCGCTCTGCACCCCGGGCCTCGCCACCGCCCGCCAGGCCTGCACCGCCGACGGACTCGGCTTCACGAGCATCCCCTGCGCAAGTGGCCAGAGCTGCAACACCGGTGTCTGCGCCGTGCGCTGCGGCGACGGCATCATCGGCAGCGGCGAGACGTGTGATGACGGGAATATGATGAGCGGCGATGGGTGCAGCGCGGTGTGTGTGAGTGAAGCTGTACGCTCGTGCCGCGACAAACTTGCGATGTCTCCCGGTTCGCCGAGCGGGATCTATTTGATCGACCCGGACGGCTCTGGGCCTGTGCCGACGGTGTCGATGTACTGCGACATGACGACGGCAGGGGGCGGCTGGACGCTCGTAGCGAATGTGTTCGACTCCGCGAATGACGACGCTCCCAATGACCCCGACTTTGTGCGTACGGGATGGCAGCAGACGGGGAGTGGCACATGGTCCCGCATGACGACGAGCGTGCAGCAGGACGCGACCGGAACGGGCTCTTCAGCGGTCGGGCTCGCCTTCGTCGCAGCGCTCCGCAGTGATGCCGGGCAACGGCATCTGCGGATGTGCTGGGTGCATCGCGATGGCTACGACACGGTGTGTCGGTCGAGTCGAGATGGAACGCTGACGCTCACGAGCTACTCCACGGGGAATCCCGTGCTGACAGCATATGCGTCCGATACGCTCACGTATACGTTCGGGCGATTGGCTGGGTTGTCTGGATCCTCTTCTTCGTATGTGGTCACGACCTTTTCGGAGGGAGGATTCCCAATCACCAAGTCCCCGGGGTTGGAAAACGACTTCTTGTTTGGAGGCGCGTCCACGATTACAGACAAGAATGCGCCCGCCTGCCCCGCATTTGATGGAGTGTGGCACATGTCCGGCGCAGGTCAGTCGTATAAGCCCTATCTGACGGGCTACAACGAACTCAGTTCCGGTCGCTTCAGTTGCACGGTGACCACCGACAATCCAACGCTCGAAGGCTACGGATTCAGGCTCTATGTGGGTGACTGACACGTCTCTAGGAATTGAATGATGGGTGGGCCACTCCGATGAATCGATATGTCGGAGTGGTCCTGCAAGCGGCGCGCGACACCTCGTGCGACCATTGCGCGTATCGGACTGGCGTGTGCGCTGGCAGTGCCGCAAAGCCTTCCCTCCGGTCGCTCGGCACCTCGCGCTCCGCGGTGATACGCTGCGCGCGGTCATGGCCGAGAAGCGCGTCTATCCGCCGATCCCGAAGTACTTCAACACGACGGGGCCGTGCGAGGAGCATCAGCACTACATGGTGCCGCCGCTCCCGCGCGTGCCCGAGGCGCCGGGGATCGTGGCCATGGGGGGCTACTTCGTCCTCCATGCGCCGCGGCAGTCGGGGAAGACGACGTTCCTGCGGGCCTTCGCGAAGTCGCTCTCCGTAGGCGAGGACTACGCCGCGCTCTACATGAGCTGTGAGGCGGCGGAGGCCGCGGGGGACGACACCGTGGCGGCGCAGGAGACGCTGGTGCGCGTCCTCGCCGAGGAGGCGGCGCTGCAGCTGCCCGCGTCGCTGCGTCCCGGTCCGCTCCCCGACGCGCTCGACTCGGCGACGCTGCTCACCGATGTGCTGGCAGCGTGGTGCGCCCGCTGCCCGCGGCGCGTGGTGCTGCTGCTCGACGAGATCGACGCGCTGCGCGGTCAGAGCCTCATCGCGGTGCTGCGGCAGCTCCGCGCGGGCTTCCCGAAGCGGCCGGGCCATGCGCCTTGGTCCGTGATGCTGTGCGGCCTGCGCGATGTGCGGGACTACAAGCTCGCGAGCGGCGGCGACGCGAACCGGCTCGGCACCGCGAGCCCCTTCAACGTGAAGCTCGAGTCGCTCACGCTCGGAACGTTCAGCGACGCCGAGGTCCGTGCGCTCGTCGCGCAGCACACTGAGGCCACCGGGCAGGAGCTTTCGGACGATGCGCTCTCGCGTCTCTCCGAGCTCGCCGGTGGCCAGCCGTGGCTCGTGAACGCGCTGGCCTGGGAGATCGTGTCGAAGATGCGCGTCACCGGCCCCATCGAGCGGGCGCACGTCGAGACGGCGAAGGAGCGCTTGATCCTCGCCCGCGCGACGCACCTCGACTCGCTCGCGAGCAAACTCGCCGAGCCGCGCGTGCGGCGCGTGATCGGGCCGCTGCTCGCCGGCGAGCTCGCGCCGGTCGACCCGGTGTTCAACGACGATGTCTCCTACGTCGTCGACCTCGGGCTCGTGAAGAATCCCCCGCTGCGCGTCGCGAACGACATCTACCGCGAGGTGATCGCGCGCGTGCTCTCGGCGTCGGCGCAGAGCAGCGTGACCGCCGACCCGCGCCGCTTCGTGCGCGCGGATGGGCGCTTCGACATCGATGTTCTGCTGCGTGAGTTCGCGGCCTTCTGGCTCGAGCAGGGCGAGTCGATGACCGAGGGCGCGACGTACGCCGAATCCGGCGCGCAACTCGTGTTGATGGCGTATTTGCAACGCGTCGTGAACGGTGGTGGGGTGGTGTCGCGCGAATACGGCATTGGCCGCCGCCGCATCGATCTGCTCATCGAATGGCCGTATTCCGACGCCGCTGGCAAACAGCAGCTCCAGCGCGAAGCGATCGAGATGAAGGTGTGGCGCGACAAGCGCAAAGACCCGCTCGCCGAGGGGCTCGTGCAGCTCGACGAATACCTCGCGCGGGTCGGCCTCGATGCGGGCGTCCTCGTGCTCTTCGACCGGCGCAGCGATGCGCCACCGCTCGAGGAGCGCGTGCGCGAAGAGGCGCACACCACCGCGAACGGCCGCGCAGTGCGGGTGTTGCGGCTCTGAGCGCGGCTTACAAAACGGCGTGGGCGATGGCGTGGATGTCTATCGGCGCGATGGTCCCTCACCCACCCAGCCGATCGGTTGCTGCGATAAGCGCGCTCACGATGCCCGCCTCCATCGCGCTGTGCCCCGCGTCGGGCACGATGTGCAACTCGGACTCGGGCCACGCGCGGTGCAGGGCCCAGGCGCTCTCGGCGGGGCACACGACGTCGTAGCGGCCCTGCACGATCACGCACGGGATGTGGCGGATGCGGTCGACGTGCGCGAGGAGCTGGTCGTCGCGCTCGAGAAATCCACGGTTCACGAAGTAGTGGCATTCGATGCGTGCGAACGCGAGGGCGAAGGTCGGGTCGCCGGTGCGTCGCACGAGATCGAGATCGGTGATCAGCGTGCTCGTCGAGCCCTCCCAGATGCTCCATGCCTGCGCGGCGGCGAGGCGCGCCTCCACGTCGTCGCCGGTGAGGCGGCGGTGATAGGCACTCAACAGATCCCCGCGCTCTTCGGCAGGAATCGGCGCGAGATAGCTCTCCCACGCATCGGGGAAGAGGCGACTCGCGCCCTCCTGGTAGAACCACTCGATCTCGCGGCGCCGAAGCAAGAAAATGCCACGGAGGATGAGCGCGCTGACGCAGTCGGGGTGCGTCTGCGCGTAGGCGAGCGCGAGCGTCGAGCCCCACGAGCCGCCGAAGACATGCCAGCGCGCGATGCCGAGGTGCGCGCGCAGCCGCTCCATGTCGGCGACGAGGTGCCAGGTGGTGTTGTCGGTGAGCGACGCGTGCGGCGTGCTCTGGCCGCAGCCGCGCTGATCGAAGAGCACGATGCGATAGCGCGCAGGATCGAAAAAGCGCCGCTGCCGCGGATCGGTGCCGCCGCCCGGTCCGCCGTGCACGAACACCACGGGGATGCCGCGCGGGTTGCCAGACTCCTCGACATACAACGTGTGCACATCGTCGACGCGCAGCGTGCCCCGGCGATACGGCTCGATCGGCGGATAGAGGGTGCGCCTCGCTCCCCCCGTCGTCGTGGCCGTTGCTGCTCCGCTCCGCGTCTCGTCGCTCATGCCGTGTCGTCTCCCCGGGTGTGTGGCCGCGCATGGTGCCATGACCCGCGTGCGCATCGTGTGTCGTTGACTCCCCGCCGCCGCGGGGACTACCGTCGCATCCCCATGCGCGCCGTACCGTCGCGAGGCTCAGCGAGCCTCCTTTTCACGTCCCTCGCGTGGCTGCTCGCCGCGCTCGCGCTGCTCTCTGCGGCCTGCACGAAGGACTCGCGCACGGGGCCCGGGCCCGCGCGTGATGGGGGCTCGTCGGACCTCGGCGCGCCCGATCTCGGCGAGGTGCGCTGCACCTCCGCCGCGCAGTGCGACGACGGCTTCGCGTGCACGCTCGACGGTTGCGGCGTGTCGGGCGCTTGCACGCACACGCCCATCGACGCGATGTGCGCGATGGGCGAGTCGTGCGTCGTCGGCACCGGCTGCATCCGGCGCGGCGGCACCGCGTGCACAGGCGACGCGGACTGCGACGACGGCAACTTCTGCAACGGCACGGAGCGCTGCGTCGGCCGCACCTGCGTGATGCCGCTCCCAGAAGACTGCGACGACGGCAATGCGTGCACGGTCGACACCTGCGATGTCTCCCTCGATCGCTGCGTGCGCGAGACGGCGTCGGGCTGCGATGCGGGCGTCGCACGGGGCGATGCGGGGGCAGGGCCTTTCGAGGCGCCGCGAGACTACGCCGGCCGCTTTCTCCTCGTGCCCGCGCAGAGCTCGGGCTGCGGCGCAGCGACGTATTCGATCAGCAGCGTGAGCTTCAGCGCAGGGGCGAGCGCGCTCACCGTGACGGCGGGCAGCTTCCCGCTCGCGCAGTCGCCCGTGCCCGCGGGCGCGAGCTTCGACGCGAGCTACGTGCAGCCCGGCTGCGGCACGTATCGCTTGCAGGGCACGTTCTCCAACAGCGACAGCTTCATGGGCACGTGGACGGCCGATTTCTCAGGCGGCGGTGGCAGCTGTGGGCTCTGCCCCGGCATGAGCTCGACCGTCGTCGGCGTACGGACATCGCGGTGAGGCGTGCGGGCATGAGCGGCATGGCGACGATGCCGGTGGATGGGAAGGGAGAGCGCATGAAGATCGGATCCTCGGCGGGACAAGCGGGCATGTCGGAGATGCGCGCCGCGCGGCGAGCGTGGGTGTTCGCGCCGCTCGGGATGGGCGTGTTTCTCCTCGCGGCGTGCGGTGGCAGCGACGACCGTCCGCGACCGGACGGCGGCGCGCGCTGCCTGCTGGCGGCCGACTGCGACGACGCCATCGCGTGCACCGTCGACACCTGCAACGTCGCAGGCCTTTGCGAACACAGCGCGCTCGACGCGCTCTGCCCGACCGGGCAGTCGTGCAGCGCGACGAGCGGCTGCCGCGCGGGCAGCGCGTGCACCGCGAACGCCGACTGCGACGACACCATCGACTGCACCTTCGACTCCTGCGGTGTCGGCGGCGTGTGCAGCCATATGCCGCTCGATCGGCTCTGCGCGGGCGCGGGCGAGACGTGTGATGTGGCGATGGGCTGCCGCCGCACGGGCTGCGCCTCCGACGCCGATTGCAACGACATGATCGCGTGCACCGTCGACATGTGCGCGGTCGGCAATGTGTGCATGAATACCCCGCTCGACTCGCTCTGCACGGGGGACGAAGTCTGCGGGCGCACCGGCTGTTTCACCCCCATGCCCTGCACCGTCGCGGCCGACTGCGACGACGGCAATTTCTGCAACGGCGAAGAGGTCTGCGATCCCGAGTTCGGCTGCCAGCCCTCGCCCGCACCGCGCGACTGCAACGACCGCGATCCGTGCACGACGGAGACGTGCGACACCGTCTCCGACAGCTGCGTATTCACCTGCGACGACACGGACACGATCTGCGTCATGTGTCCGGAGGCGCCGATCGACTACAACGGCACCTTCTCGATCGCGCCGCCGCCGACGCAGAACTGCGCGTTCGGCATGGTGAATTACAACATCTCGACGATGCGCTTCACGTACGTGGGCGGGATCCTCCAGGTGATGGCGGGCTCGTTCACGCTCACGCAGCCCGGGCCGACGAGCCCGACGGGCCCGATGGGCGGCAGTTTCGACGTGTCGTATCAGGTGACGGGCGGCTGTACCGAGACGTACCGACTCGTGGGCATGTTCAGCGATGCCAACACCTTCACCGGGACGTGGACGTCCACGTACGTCGAGACGGACGGTATCTCGTGCACGCTGAGCGGTTGCGCGCCGATCACCGTCGCCGTCACCGGCACGCGCGCCCCGTGAGCGCGGCATGAGCGGCGTCCACGACATCAGTTTGCAAGAGCACTTCGCCGCACGGAGCATCTGTTTCGGCTGCGGTCCGGGGAACGCGCAGGGCCTGCAATTGCGCTCGTTTCGCGCGCCGAATCCCGCGGAGGGGCTCGTCGCGACGTTCACGCCGCAGCCTTTCCATCACGCCTTTCCAGGCGTGCTCAATGGTGGGATTTGCGGCGCGTTGCTCGATTGCCATGCGAACTGGGCGGCGTGCATCCACCTGATGGATCGCGACGGTCTCGACGCGCCGCCCTGCACCGTGACGGCCGATTTCCACGTGACGCTGCGCCGCCCGACGCCGATGGGCGAACCGCTCGCGCTCGCGGCGCACGTCGTCGAGTCGAGCGGCCCGCGCGCGCTGGTCGAGGCCACGATCACGGCGGGCGGCAAGGTGACGGCGACCTGCCGGGGCACCTTCGTCGCGGTCGGCGAGGGGCATCCCGCATATCACCGCTGGTAGGACGGAGACGACGATGACGCTCAATCTCGCGACGATCGTGCGCACGAGCGCGCGCAAATATCCCGGCCGCCCGGCCATCCACGTGGGGGATGTCACGATCGACCACGCCACGCTGCACGCGCGGGCGCAACGCTTCGCCGGCGCGCTCGGCAAGCTCGGCGTCGCGCGCGGCGAGCACGTCGCGCTGATGTTGCCGAACGTGCCGCATTTCCCGATCGGGTATTTTGGCGCGCACTGCGCCGCCAATCCCGTCGTGCCGCTCAACGTGCTGCTCATGGCCGACGAGATTGCCTACCACCTCGAGGACAGCGCGGCCGCGGCGCTCGTGGTGTGGGAGGGCTTCTACGAGCAGGCGCGCGCGGGCTTCGACCGCGTCGCGGGCTGTCGCCACCTGATCGTCGTGAAGGCCGACCCGAAGGACACGTCGGCACCCGAGGGCACGGTGAGCTTCGCGGCGGCGCTCGCCGGGGCCGAGCCCGTGCTCGAGCTGTCCGACACGATGCCCGACGACACGGCGGTGATTCTCTACACCTCGGGCACGACGGGACGCGCGAAGGGCGCGGAGCTCACGCACTTCAACCTCTTCTACAACGCCGAGTACATGGCGACGAAGCTGTTGCCGCTCGGCCCCGACGACGTCGCGCTGGCGACCCTCCCGCTCTTCCACAGCTTCGGGCAGACGGCCGTACAGAACGCGCTGCTCGGCCGCGGCGGCGCGCTCGTGCTCCTTCCGCGCTTCGACCCGCAATCGGCCTTCACGCTGCTCGCGAAACATCGCATCACGCTGTTTGCCGGCGTGCCCACGATGTATTTCGCGATGCTGCATTACGCTGACGCCGCGAATTACGACGTGAGCGCCTTGCGTTATTGCGTCTCCGGCGGCGCGGCGATGCCCGTCGAGGTGATGGGCGCCTTCGACGCGAAATACGGTGTGAACATCCTCGAGGGATATGGGCTCAGCGAGACGTCGCCCGTCGCGAGCTTCAGCGTGCTCGACCGCCCGAAGAAGCCTGGCAGCATCGGATTGCCGATCGACGGCGTCGAGTTCCGCCTCGTCGACGAGCGCGGCGTGCTGATCACCGAGCCGCTCGTGCCCGGCGAGATCGAGATCAAGGGCCACAATGTGATGAAGGGTTATTGGCGCAAGCCCGAGGCGACGGCCGAGTCGATCCGCGGCGGTTGGTTCAAGACGGGTGATGTCGCGCACGTCGACGCCGACGGCTTCTACTTCATCGTCGACCGCAAGAAGGACATGATCATCCGCGGCGGCTTCAACGTGTATCCGCGCGAGATCGAGGAGATCCTCTACGCGCACCCGGCTGTCGCGGAGGCTGCGGTGATTGGTATTCCAGACCCGCTGCACGGCGAAGAGGTGAAGGCCGTCGTCGCGCTCAAGCCGGGCGCGGCGGCGACCCCGGACGAGCTCGTCGCGTGGTGCAAGGAGCGCGTCGCCGCCTACAAATACCCGCGCAGCGTCGAGATCATCGCGTCGCTGCCGAAGGGCCCGACGGGGAAGATCCTCAAGCGCGAGCTCAAGCGCTGATTACCGCAATCAGGGCATCGCCCCACGCGTCGATGCGCGCGGGGCCCATGCCGTGCACGCCCGCGAGCTCGCCGCGCGAGCGCGGGCGCAGCGCCGCGAGCTCGAGCAGCGTGCGGTCCGGCGCGACGACGTAGGCGGGGACGCGGTGTTCCTTCGCGAGCGCGAGCCGCGCCTCGCGGAGCCGCTCGAAGAGCCCGGCGTCGACGCCCGCGGGCACGGGCGCCTCGACGCGGCGCGCGGCGCCCGTGCGCTTGTTGCGCGCACCGCGGACGGTGCCGGCGTCCGGGTCGGGCAGCAGCAAGCGCACGGGGCGCGTCCCCATCATCGTCTCGTGCCCGGCGCGCGTGAGGATCGGCACCGGGTATTCGGTCGGCGTGATGTCGACGAGCCCCGCCGTGATGAGCCGCCGAAGCAGCGCGAGCACCCAAGGGCGCGCGCGATCGCGCAAAAGGCCGAACGTGCTCAGCGTGTCGAGCCCGACCTCCGTGAGCCGTGTGCTCGTCGCGCCCGAGAGCATGTCCGCGACGAGGTTGAGGCCACAGCGGCCGCGGTTCCGTGCGACGCCCGCGAGCGCCTTGCGCACGATGAGCGCGTCCTCGTCCGACGCGCCGGCCTCCGCGTCTGCGCCGCTCGCGCCACCGAGTCGCTCGCACACATCGCAGTGACCGCATCCGCCGAGCGTCTCCTGCTCGTCGCCGAAGTAGCGGAGGATGAAGTCGTGGCGGCAGCTGCCCGCCTCGACGTAGCGCATGAGGTCGAGGAACATGCGCCACTGCCGCTCGACCTGCGCGGGCTCGGGCGCGGTGCCGTCGGGTGCGCTGCGCTCGAGGAGACGGCGCCGCAGCCCGAGATCGCTCGACGCGGTGAGCAGCAGCCCGTGCGCGGGATCGCCGTCGCGGCCCGCGCGGCCGACCTCCTGGTAATAGGCCTCGATCGATCCGGGCGCGTTCGCGTGGACGACCGCGCGGATGTCGGCGCGATCGATGCCCATCCCGAAGGCGTTGGTCGCGACGACGACCGCGAGCTTCCGCTCCGCGAAGACGCGGCTCACGCCCGCGCGCACGTCGGGCTCGAGTCCCGCGTGGTAGGCGTCGACGGCGTAGCCCGCGCCGCGGATCGCGTCGGCGAGCTGCTCGGTCGCCTTGCGCGTCGCGGCGTAGACGATGACGCCGCCGGTGGGCGCGGAGGGCGCGCCGATCGCCTCGCGGATCGCGCCGAGGATCGCGCGCTGGCGATCCTTCGCGGAGTCCACCTCGAGCGAGGCGAGGTGCAAGTTGGGCCGCGCGAAACCGCGCAGCACGACCTTCGTGTCCGGGCCGTCGAGGCCGAGACGCTCGAGGATCTCGCGGCGTACGCCCGGCGTCGCGGTGGCCGTGCACGCGAGGATGCGCGGCGGCGCGAGGCGCTCGAGCACCTCCGCGAGCCTCAGGTAATCCGGGCGGAAATCGTGTCCCCACTGCGAGATGCAGTGCGCCTCGTCGATCGCGATGAGCGGCGGCGCGAGTCGCGCGAGCGCGTCGATGACGCCGGACATCGCGAGGCGCTCGGGCGCGACGTAGACGAGCTTGTACTCGCCCGCGAAGAGCGCGCGCTCGCGTCGGCGGCGTTCGTCCGCCTCGACGTTCGAGGCGAGGTACGTCGCGGGGATGCCGCGCGCGGCGAGGCCGCGGACCTGATCCTCCATCAGCGCGATCAGCGGTGAGACGACGACCGTCGTGCCCGGCAGCTCCGTCGCCGGGAACTGGTACGTGAGCGACTTGCCGCCGCCCGTCGGCGCCACGACCAGCGCGCGCCCCGCGCCGTGGAGCAGCGCGTCGACGGCCTCGCGCTGCCACGGCCGGAACGACGAGAGCCCGAACCGCGCGGCGAGGCGCGTCTCGAGGGCGTCCGCCGGCGTCGTGGTCCGCGTCATCGCGGGCCTACTGTGACTGCAACGACCCCGCGTGCCACCTCGCGTGCCGCGCCGACGGACGGTGTGCGCCGCGGCGCTGCTACGCTGCGCGCACTGCGCATGGCGAAGGAAGACACGCTCGTCGTCCACGAGATCTACACGTCGATCCAAGGGGAGTCGTCCTTCGCCGGACAGCCTTGCACCTTCGTTCGCCTCACCGGCTGCAACCTGCGCTGCACGTGGTGCGACACGCCGCACGCCTTCTACGGCGGCACGCGCCTGCCGCGCGCGGAGGTGCTCGAGCGGGCCCTCGCGTCGGGCGCCCCGCTCGTCGAGCTCACGGGGGGCGAGCCGCTCCTGCAGCCGGGCGCGATCCCGCTGCTCACCGAGCTCTGCGACGCGGGGCGCACCGTGCTCGTCGAGACGAGCGGTGAGCGCGACATCGCGCGCGTCGATCCGCGCGTGCACCGCATCGTCGATCTCAAGGCGCCGGGCAGCGGCGAGTCGCACCGCAACCGCTGGGAGAACCTCGCGCTGCTCACGCCGCGCGACGAGGTGAAGTTCGTGCTCGCGAGCCGCGCCGACTACGAGTGGGCGCGCGACGTCATCCGCCGCGAATCGCTCGGCGCCCGCTGCGGCGCGGTGCTGCTCTCGTGCGTGTTCGGTGGCCCCGCGTCGCGCGCCGTGGTCGCGTGGATGCTCGAGGACGCGCTGCCCGCGCGCTTTCAGCTGCAGATGCACAAGTACATCTGGCCCGCCGACGCCACGGGCGTCTGATGCCGGCGGAGCCCTGACGTGGGCGCTGCGTGTGCGCGGGAGGCACCGACGCGTCTGCTACACACGGGTCCATGCCGCTCGATCCCGACTTCGTCGCCGATTGCTTCTACGGCCCCGACGCGCAACTCATCGACGAGATCCTCGCCATCGACGCCGCGCGTGACGAGGTCGTTTGCCGGATGCCCGTCGACGCAGGGCTCCCGCTCACGCGCGATCAAGTCGTGCATCCCGTCCGGCACCCGCGACACGTCTCCGGCGGGCTCATGGTCCACGCGAGCGGCATCGTCGGCTTCGTCCACGCGTACTACGTGCTCGGGCTACGCCATCAAGAAGGATGGGTAGGCTACGGCGCCCGCATCGAAGCGGCACGCTTTCACGAGATCGCCCGCATCCCCGGCGAGCCGCTCCGCCTCGTCGGTCGCGCGACCCAGGTCCGCCGCGGCACGACGCGCATCCTCGCGAAATACGCTTTCACGTTCACGCAGGGCGAGCGCCTCGTCTACCAGAGCACGCAGACGGCGATGTGGCTCCGCCTCACGGACGAAGCCCCCGACGGGGTGTCCGCCGAGGGCTCCGGGTCGAGCGGCTGATCCGCACGATCTCCTTGTTTTACAAGGAGATCGTGCGCTCGGTCAGCAGCGGTCGCGCAGGCAGGCCATCACCTCGCTGCCGCACTCGGCGCGCACGCAGTCGAGGTCGCGACACTCACCGCCGACGAACGAGCCGACCGCGCAGTCGATGACCTGCTGCAAGAAGAACTGGCCGTCTGCGCAGACGCTCGCGAGGCACGACGAGAGGCAGCTGAACATCGGGATGGGGATGCCGCCCCCGCCGCCGCCGCTGAAGTCGAAGCAGCCGAACACGCAGATCAGGCCGGCCGAGCAGTTGCGCTCCGGGCAGGCGCCGCAGTCGCTCGTGCAGTTCGAGCAGGTCTCGAAGCCGCGCGCCGGATCCGTCTCGCAGACCATGTTCCCGCAGACCGAGCAGGTGCCGCAGTCGGTCGCGCAGCTCGAGCAGTCCTCGCGGTCCGCGCAGCGCCCGTCGCCGCAGCCCGTGCAGCGGCCGCAATCGCCCGGGCAGGTGAAGCACGTCTCGGTCGCGGCGTTGCAGGTGCCGTCGCCGCAGGTCGGGCACGCGTCGCAGTCGGGCGCGCACGTGAGGCAGTCCTCGCCGTCCGTCGCGCGACAGAAGCCGTCGCCGCAGGTGTCGCAGCGCCCGCAGTCCTGCGGGCAGGAGCCGCAGCTCTCGGTCGCGTCGCAGCGGCGGTTCGGGCAGGTCGTGCAGAGTCCGCAGTCGACCGAACACGAGGTGCACGTCTCGCTCGTGCTGCACGTGCCGTCGCCGCAGCGCTCGCACAGGCCGCAATCCGTCGAGCACGAGGAGCACGTCTCGGTCGCGTTGCAGGTGCCGTCGCCGCAGGTCTCGCAGAGGCCGCAGTCGCCGGGGCACGAGAAGCAGGTCTCACCCGCGTTGCACGTGCCGTTTCCGCAGGTGTCGCAGATGCCGCAGTCGCCGGGGCAGGAGGTGCAGGTCTCGCCCATGTTGCAGGTGCCGTTTCCGCAGGTGTCGCAGACGCCGCAGTCGCCGGGGCAGGAGGTGCAGGACTCGCCCGTGCCGCACGTGCCATCGCCGCAGCCGCCGGGGCACGCGCCGCAATCGAGGCCGCACGAGGAGCACGATTCCATGCCGTTGCAGGCGCCGTCGCCGCACGTCGCGCAGGCCCCGCAATCCTCGGGGCAGCCGGCGCAGTCTTCCATGCGCGCGTCCTCGCACATGCCGTTGCCGCAGCCGGGGCACGCGCCGCAGTCCGAGGGACAGCTGAGGCACGACTCACCGCCGGTGTCGTCGCACGTGCCGTCGCCGCAATCGGCGCAGGGGCCGCAGTCGCGCGCGCAGCTCGAGCACGTCTCGCCGATGTCGGCCTCGCACACGGCGTCGCCGCAGATTCGCATCGCGCCGTCCGGTAGCGGCGCCATGTCACCGAGGTCGCTCCCGCCGCCGTCGCGGGGCGGATCGACGTCGAGGATCGAGCGCCCGCAGGCGGCGGTCGAGAGCGCGAGGGCCACGACGGGCAGCGCAAGAGCAAGGGTACGGAGAAGCGAGGGACGCATGGAGACTCCAGGGGGCCGCAGACGGCGCGACGTTGCGCAGGTTAGCCCGGATGAAGCGCGGTTCAAAATGAGTGCAGGCGCGCGCGCGCGTCGAAACCAGTGAGTGCGCTCACGTCTGGCGGCCGCGCCGCGATCTTGGGGTGCGGCGCTGCTTGCGTGATAGATCGCGGCGCCATGCGCCACCGCTTCGCCTGCCTGCTCCTGCACGCCCTCTCCGCCCTCTGCCGCCTGCGGCGACGACGACGCGGCCCCCGCCGTGGATCTCGGCGTCGACGCGCCCCTCGCCGTCCCGCCCGAGTCGTGCGCGCAGCCCGGCGACGTCGGCAACGAGAACGGCGTCGGCACCTTCTGCACGCCGAGCGGCCGCGAGTGCCGCGCGTTCCCGCTCGCGGGCCTCTGCCTCGCCTCGGCCGCGCCCGCCGAGAACCAGTGGTGGTGCACACGCCTCTGCGAACGCGACGACCAGTGCGGTAGCGAGGCGCGCTGTTTCGGTGACGCGCGCGGCAAGTCGTGTGTGCCGACGCGCTGCCTCGACCCGGAGCCCGACGCCGGCGTGAGCGACGACGCGGGCCTGATCGACGACGCGAGCGTGAGCGACGACGCGGGCCTGATCGACGACGCGAGCGTGAGCGACGACGCGGGCCTGATCGACGACGCGAGCGTGAGCGACGACGCCGGCTGAGCCCCGCGCCCGGTTTCACTCCTGACGGCGACGATAGACACGCGCGCGCTGAATCAGCATTCAGCGATGGCGCGGGCCGCCTTGTTTGGGCGAGCGATGCGGGGCGTCCGCGGCGGTCAGAGCGTCGTCTGCGAGGCGCTCTCGCGCTCGCAGAAGATCTGCCCGCTGCCGGTGTCGGGGAAGTACCACATCGCGGTGATGCACATCTCGGTGGGGAACGCGAGCGGCGTGTCGCTGGTGTTGTCCCAGAGGCAGCGCTGGCGGAAGCGCGTCCCCGACGGGGATCGCGAGCGGCGCGTCCATCGTGTACTTCACGACGGGCGGATGCGAGACGTAGGCCGACTCCCAGTCGTGCTCGTACATCACCTCGCCGACGTCGCCCGTCTCGGGCAGCCGCTCGAGGCGGAAGTGCACGCCGCTCTGGTGCATGTGCCCCATGAACATCGCGATCTGCAGGTCCTGCGGCGCGCGGCACACGTACGTCGCCTCGACGCGTGAGCGCGCGGCGACGTCGAAGCCCTCGTGGTTCAGCACGAACTGGTTCGCGTACGCCGTGACGGTCGAGGGGTCGACGACCTCGACGTCGAGCACGTCCGCGACCGCGAGCTCCTCCGGCTCGCGCGTTGATGTAGTGCGCCTGGATGACGAGCTGCGCGCCCGGCGGGATGCGCGTCGCGAGGCCCTCGGGGAGCGTCTGGTCGTCGCCGCCGCCCGCCTCGCTGCCGGCCACCGCGACGATGTTCCAGTTCGCCATCTCCGCGTCGTCGCAGGGGTGATGCTGCGGCGGCATGTGCGCCATCGTGTAGTAGAGCGCGAGGTGGTGGCCGCCCTCGCCCTGCACGGCCATCGCGCCGCGCGTCGCGAGCTCGCGGTCCGTGATCGTGCTCGTGTAGAAGCACTCGAAGAGGTCCGCGCCCCCGGGCACGCGGAAGGTGCCCGTCGATGCCGTGATCGCGCGGTCGCTGATCGTCACGCCGGGGCCCGGCGGAGCCGGGTCCTCGCCCGCGCACGCGGTGCAGGCGAGGGTGGCGGCGAGGCCGAGAGCGGCGTGTCCGGGCAGCGTGGGGCGGGGCAGAGTGCGCATGCGGAAAGAGACTATCCGCGCCATCCTGCGCGCCGCGCGAGCAAAGTCACATCGAGACGACGCGCCGCTCAGTCGACGTACATCGCCTCGATCTCGGTGGCGAAGTGCGCGTACACGATCTTGCGCTTCACCTTGAGCGTCGGGGTCAGCTCGCCGTCCTGCACGCTGAAGTTGCGCGGCAGCACGGTGAACTTCTTCACCTGCTCGACGCGCGCGAGTTCTTCGTTCATGCGGTCGACGGCGCCCTGGATTGCGGCGCGCACGCTCGGCGCCGCGTGCGCGGTCGCTGGGTCGAGACCCCGCTCCGCACAGAGCGTCGCGAGCGCCTCCGGATCGAGCGTGACGAGCGCGGTCAGGTACTTGCGCCGGTCGCCGATGATCACGGCCTCGCTCACGAGCGGGTGATTCTTGAGCGCGGCCTCGAGGTTCTTCGGGGCGATGTTCTTGCCGCCCGCGGTGATGAGGATCTCCTTCTTGCGGCCGGTGATCGTGAGAAAGCCATCGGCGTCGAAGGCGCCCAGATCGCCCGAGCGCAGCCAGCCATCGACGAGCGTCTCGGCCGTCGCTTCGGGCTCCTTGTAGTAGCCGAGGAAGACGTTTTGCCCGCGCACGAGGATCTCGCCGTCGTCCGCGATCCGCACCTCGACGCCGGGGACGCGCGTCCCGACGGTGCCGAAGCGGATGGCGCCGGGGCGGTTGAAGGTCGTCGGACCGGTGTCCTCCGACTGCCCGTAGACCTCGCTCACGAGGATGTCGAGGCTCGCCATGAACTCGAGCACCTCGCGCGCGACGGGCGCCGCGCCGCTCACGCAGACCCGCGCCCGATCGAGGCCGAGCGCGGCCTTCAGCTTCGCGAACACGAGCTTGTCGGCGAGCGCGTACTCGAGCGCGAGCGCGCGCGGCAGCGGCTCGCCCTTCGACTTCCGGGCGCTCACGCGCGTGCCGACCGAGCGCGCCCAGGCGGCGATGCGCGCCTTCGGGCCGCGTGCCTCGGCGAGCTTGCCGGAGATGCCCGCGTGGAACTTCTCCCAGATCCGCGGGACCGCGAAGAGCACCGTCGGCCGCACCTCCTTGAGGTTCTCGGGCACGCGCTCGATCGACTCGGCGAAGTAGAGTTTCAGGCCGGCGGTGATCGGCCCGTGCACGGAGAACATCTGCTCGGCGATGTGCGAGAGCGGCAGGTAGCTGAGCGCGACGTCCTGTGCCGTCGAGTCCGTGAGCGAGAGCGCGGTGTCGGCCGTGAAGGTGAGATTGCGGTGCGAGAGCATCACGCCCTTCGGCGGCCCCGTGGTGCCCGAGGTGTAGATGAGCGTCGCGAGCGCGCCGGGCTCGAGCGCGTGCACGCGTGCGCGGTAATCGGCGTCGCTCGCGGCGTCCCCGCGCGCGAGAAAATCGTCCCACGAGAGCACGATCGGATCGTCGATCGGCGGGCAATCGCGCATCGTGACGACGTGCCGGAGGAGCGGGAGATTCGCGCGCTCCTTCTCGATCTTGCGCCACTGCTCGAGGTTCTCGACCAGCACGACCGGCGACTCGGCGTGGTGCACGATGTACTGCACCTCGCTCGGCGAACACGTCGTGTAGATGCCCGCGGGCGCGCCGCCGATGCTCATGCAGGCGACGTCCATCACGACCCATTCGAGCCGGTTGAACCCGAGGATCGACACGGTGCTCCCCGGCGCGCAGCCGAGCGCGATGAGCGCGCGGCTCGCCTGGCGCACGAGCTCGCCGTACTCGCGCCACGAGCGCGCGTGCCAGAGGCCGCCGCGCTTCTCGCAGAGTGCGGGGGCGTCGCCGAGTTTGCGCGCCTGTTCGATCAGGCGCAGCGGGATGGTGTCTGCGGGCATCGCGGTCTCCTCGTGCGTCGGCGCCCCAGCCGGGGCGCTGCGTGCGGAGGATAACGCGCGCTTGCCGCGCTCAGGGACGGTTCTGACAGCTGTAGTACTGGCAGGACGTCGCGCAGAACTGCCAGCAGCGCGACGTCGAGCAGGTGCCCCCCGCGCACGCGCGGAAGTTGGTGCCCGACTCGTAGTCGCACGCGTTGCCCGCACGCAGCGCGCAGGTGCCCGACCACGTACAGCTGCTCGTGCAGACCTCTTGCGAGCACATATCGCAAGTACCTTGACGTGTTGCGCCGGGCACGCAGTCGCCCGCGGCCGAGCAGGCGCCGAACGCGCTCCACGCGCCCCAGCCGCAGCTCGCCGAACAGGTGCGCGTCCGCGTGCGCGTGCCGCAGCCGCAGGGCTCCGTGTCGGTCTCGGTCGTCCCCGCCACGCACTCGCCCTCGCCGACGCACGTCTCCGCGCCCCACGCGCACGCCGTGTCGCAGGCGCGCATGCGCGTCCCGCAGCGGCCGCAGGCGCCGCCCGATTCGACGCTGTCCGCCGCGCACTCGCCGCTCGCGCTGCAGCCGCCCGCGTTCATCCACGTGCCGCCGAGGCAGAGCTGCTGTTGCGTGCCGCAGAAGCCGCAGGGGACGTCGCGGGGCGCATCGCCATCGGTGCAGTCGCAGCGGCTCGGCGCGGAGCACGCGCCCCACACGCCGTTCGTGCAGCGCTCGACGCCGACGCCGCACACCGACGTGCACGAGCGATCGCCGCTCCGTCCGATGGTCGGCGCGGAGTCGTCGCAGTCCTCCGCGGAGGGCACGCCGTCACCGTCGGCGTCGGCCACCGGGTCGATGCAGGTGCCGAGTCGGCAGAGCTGGCCGACGGCGCACGCAGGCACGCAGTCGGGCGCCGCAGCGTCCTCGGGGGGCGGGTCGCCGAGGTCGGGGCCCTCGCCGGAGTCGACCTCGCGGACGCCGGGGTCGGGCGTTCCGCCGTTCGCACAGGCTGCGAGCACGAGCGCGAGGAGGGCGCCGGGGAGGGCGCTGAGCGGCCGGCGGAAGATCACGCGCGTCATTGAAACATGCGGCTCCGCGCGCTGCCAACTCGCGCGTCAGAGCCGACGGAACGCGAAGGTTCCCGGCTCGACGGCGCCGCTCGCCCCCGCGTACCGCAGCGCGTCGCCCGTGACGCAGAAGCTCCAGCGGCGTGCCGGGGCGTCGGTGACGAACTGCTCGCCCTCGACGCGGTAGGGCGCTGTGTCGTCGAGCGGTGGCGACACGGTCACGGTGCATGCGCAGTCACCGGCAGCGTCTGCGGGGCAGCTCACCGTCGCGCCGGGGACGTTGACGCGGACCGTGTTCGCCACGCCGTCGCATCCGCCGACGAAGGCGGCGCAACCCCTCGGCACCGACACGGCGCCGCGCCAGGTCGCCGAGAGCTCGCGCCGCATCGTGCCGCCGGAGAACGTGACGCGTCCGCGGGCGGTTCCCGTCCCCGAGACCGTCGCGCTTGCGCACGCACGCCGGAGTTCGTTGACCTGCGGGAACGCGACGCAGCCGCCGGTCAGCTCCCAGCGCGTCTCGTCCAGCGTGCCGCCGCAGGGCGTGAGCGCGGGGCAGGAGGTCCCGTCGAGGCGGACCTCGAACGCGACCTCCGGCGGCGGCCCCGCGTCGAGGGGCGGTGCGCCGGCGTCTCCGTCGTCGTCCCCCGCGTCTCCCGGAGCGTCCGCGTCCGTCCCGGCCGTCGCGTCCGACGGCGGTGCGGCGTCGCGCGTGCCTCCGTCGTGGGCGCGGACGCCGCCATCCCCGACCGCGCGCGCGGTGCCCGCGCGATCGGGTATGCAGCCCGTGAACGCGAGGCCGAGCGCGAGGCCGAGCAGGGCGCGGAGGGGCGGCGACACGCGGCCAGTCTATCCCGCGCTCGCCGCGCGGCGAAGGCCAACCGCGCAGGACGTGCTTCGTGGTATACGCGTCCCCCTCCGCAGGAGGAGTGGCCGAGTGGTCTAAGGCAGCGGTTTTGAAAACCGCCGTGGGGGTAACTCCACCAGGGGTTCGAATCCCTTCTCCTCCGCCCGAACGCGCGCGACGCCCGACGAATTTTCCGGAGCCGCTCGATGCATCCTCGCTATACTGCTGGCGCTGCGCGATGAACCAAGACGAGTCGAGGACCTGTCCCCGTTGTGCCGAAGGCCTCGCCGTCGAGCGGCTTGAGGGCGATGACGGCGTGACTTTGCTCTGGCGCTGTGCGTGCGGCTGGGCTGGCGTGCGTACGGGGATCGACGAAGGCGCGCGTCCGCCCTCCGGCGTGGTGCTGCGCCACGAGATCCGCGCCCAGATCGCGCAGGCCTTCGAGCAGCAGAAGAAGCGCTCCGGCGGGCTCTGACGAACGCGGGTGCGGTGCGCTCGCCTTCCCGCTATCCTCGCGCGCCCGCGGCGGCCGCGCCCTCCTGCGCTGTCCGGCCCGTCGGGCGGAGGCGAACATGAGCGAAGCGGTCGAACGGATCCTTGCGAATTACGCGTCGGAGTCCCCCGGCGTCCTCGGCAACCTCCGGCGCATGCTCGGCGCGGGCACGCTGGCCGGCACGGGCAAGCTCGTCATCCTGCCCGTCGATCAGGGCTTCGAGCACGGCCCCGCGCGGAGTTTCTCCGCGAACCCCGCGGGCTACGACCCGCGCTACTTCCCCCAGCTCGCCGTCGACGCGGGATGCAACGCCTACGCCGCACCCCTCGGATCGCTCGAGGCGATCGCGCGCGAGTACGCGGGCGCCATCCCGCTCATTCTCAAGGTGAACAACAGCGACTCGCTGGGCGGCCCCGCTGAGCCGCAGTCGGCGATCACCTCCGCCGTCGACGACGCGCTGCGCCTCGGCTGTTCGGCGATCGGCTACACGATTTACCCGGGCTCCGGCGGCCGGAACGAGACGTACGCCGACCTCCGCGCCCTCACGAACGAGGCCCGCAAGGCGGGCTTGCCGACGATCGTCTGGGCCTACCCGCGCGGCGGCAAGCTCTCGAAGGACGGCGAGCTCGCCATCGACGTCGTCGCCTATTCCGCGCACATCGCGTGCCTGCTCGGCGCGCACATCGTGAAGGTGAAGTTGCCGACGGCCCACGTGGAGCAGGCCGAGGCGAAGAAGGCCTACGCCACCGTGAAGATCGACACGCTCGCCGACCGCGTGCGCCACGTCGTGCAGGCGTGCTTCGACGGCAAGCGCATCGTGATCTTCTCGGGCGGCGCGACGAAGAGCACCGACGCGGTGCTCGACGAGATCCGCGCCATCAAGGACGGCGGCGGCAACGGCTCGATCATGGGGCGCAACGCGTTCCAGCGGCCGGAGGCCGAGGGCGCGAAGCTCCTCCGCGACGCTATCGCGATCCTCAAGGGCTGACGGCGCCGCGCGCGGCGCGCGCTCGGGGACGGCGACGCGATCGTCCCCGGGCAGCGCGCAGCAGGGCGACGAGGCCGAGCGCGAGCGGCGCCCCCGAGAGCGGGGATGCGCCAGCCACGGTGCAGCTCGCGCAGCCGCCCGCACCCGGCGCCGCGGCCCGCGCGCGCACGGGCGCGTCCTGCACCTCGACGGGCGTGACCCCGGCGCCGAGCGCCGCGACGTTCTCGTCGGCCTCTTCGCGCGTCTGCGTGCCGCTGCACGAGCCGGTCGAGAGCGCGCCCGTGGCATCGCTGGCCGCGTAGACGAGCCAGGAGCGCCCCACCTCGAAGCGCACCCCGCAGGCGGCCTCGTCCGAGGGCGTCGTGACGACGACCTGCTCCGCGTCCGCCGCCTTCCACGTCTGCACGACCTCGAAGGTCACCGCGAGCCGGGCGGGCCCGACCTCCGGATCGCCGAGCCGCGCGATCGCGCGGACGCGCCCCTCGAACACCGCGTCCGCGGTGGTGTATCGCGTCTGCGGATCGGTGGGCTCGCAGGTGCACGCGTGCGCTGCGCGGGGCGCGGCCAGCGTGCCTGCGGCGAGCATGGCGGCGGCGAACGTGAGGCCGCGGATCGCGGCGTGTCGCGGCGCCGGGGGCCGGGTTGGCAGGGGGCGCGGCGGGGCGGGGCAGGGCATCGCGCGACCGTGGCACGCCGCGTGTGCACGCGCGAGATTGACAGGCCGTCGCAGGCTCGCTACACATCGCGCCCCTCGCATCTGGAGAGGTGACCGAGTGGCCGAAGGTACCCGCTTGCTAAGCGGGCGTACTCCAAAAGGGTACCGCGGGTTCGAATCCCGCCCTCTCCGCCGTTGACATTGTCGGATCGGCCGCTACGATACGCGCCTTCTCAGGGCCCATAGCTCAGCTGGATAGAGCACTGGTCTACGGAACCAGGTGTCGGAAGTTCGAATCTTCCTGGGCCCGCTACGCTCCGCCTCGCTGCAGGTGTCTCGGTCGCAGTTCCCCGGGTTGCAGTATCTCTGGGGGCCGCAGAACTCTGGGGGCCGCAGTATCTCTGGGGGCTGCAGTATCTCTGGGGGCTGCAGTATTTCCGAGGGCTCAGTCTGCAAGGGTTGCAGTCTCTCAGGAGTGCAGCCCGCGCGGATCGTCAGACCCCGGGTCAGCAGTTCCTGCGGTTGAAGTCCCGAGTCGAAGTCCGATGCGCTGACGGTCGGCGGGGAAGCTCACCAGCGCTGAGCACGTCCGGTGGATGCGGACCCGCACGCGATGGGGCCGACATCCCTCGATGTCGCTCGCCGCCGGGCGCGGTCACCGCCGGATGTCTTCGTGGTAAGCCCGCGTGCTGCACGATGAGGGCGGTGTTCCCTCCACCCCCGAGCTACGCGCCGAGACGCGCTCCGAGCGACACGCATGGGCACGATGGACGACGAGCACTTCATGCGCCTCGCGCTCGCGGAGGCTGCGCGGGCTGAGGCGCTCGGCGAGGTGCCGGTCGGCGCGGTGTGCGTGCGGGAGGGCGTGGTCGTCGGGCGCGGTTACAACCTGCGCGAGCGCGCGCAGGACCCGACGGCGCACGCCGAACACATCGCGGTGCGCGCGGCGGCGGCGCGGCTCGGGACCTGGCGGCTCGAGGGCGTCACCTGTTACGTGACGCTCGAACCGTGCGCGATGTGCGCCGGCGCCCTCGTCAGCGCCCGCGTCGCGCGCGTGGTGTGGGGCGCCGACGACCCCAAGGCGGGGGCCGTGCGCTCGCTCTACGGCATCGGCACGGATGCTCGCCTCAACCACGTCTTCGAGGCCGTACCGGGCGTTCTCGCGGACGCGTGCGGCGCGCAGCTCTCGGCCTTCTTCGCGGCGATTCGGGCGGCGCGGCGGGACCCGGAACGCCGTTGACAGCGTGGCGCGCTCTGCTACCGTCGCGCGCTCATGCGGAGAGCTGGCCGAGTGGTCGAAGGCGCTTGATTCGAAATCAAGAGTGCCCGCAAGGGTACCAAGGGTTCGAATCCCTTGCTCTCCTCCGAGTTCGTGGGTCGTCGGTGATGTGCAGGTCGCGCCGGGTGTGCAGGTCGCGGCGGGTGTGCAGGTCGCGGCGGGTGCTGCGAGGCGGGTGGTTCGAGGCAGGTGGTTCGAGGCAGGTGGTTCGAGGCAGGTGGTTCGAAGAGGTCGTTCGCGGCGCAGCAGGATCCCCCGGTCCGGTGTGGGAAGCGCCGGCCCGAAGGTCGGGGGGATCGAAGGTCGGGTCGCTGCCGCAGGGACGTCGCAGTGAACTCGGGTCCGCGCGGCAGCGGCGTGGATCGTTCGGGCAGTACGGCTGAAGCAGGCCTCCCGGAGAGGTGACCGAGTGGCCGAAGGTGCACGACTGGAAATCGTGTGTATCCGAAAGGGTACCGCGGGTTCGAATCCCGCTCTCTCCGCCAGTGGAACCCGGGCTGATCGCCGGGTTCCGGCCCCGGATGCCGACCGGGGAACGCAAGGATCGTTGGCCTCCGCGCCGCAAAGGCACTAGCCTGTCTCTGCTCGCGTAGGCTGCAGTTCCAGTAGGCTGCAGTTCCCGTAGGCTGCGGATCTCGTAGGCTGCAATCGACGAAGTACCCATGGCCCCGCCAACGCTGGCCCGCAAAACCCGCCAGGCCCGGAAGGGAGCAACGGTCGCGGTGATCAGCGTGTGGCGGGGCCTTCCTTCGTCCGCATCGGGGGGATGAGCCTCGGTCGATGTGCCGTCGATCGGCGCCTCGACGCCCGTCGTGCCGTCGATCGGCCCATGGGTCGTGGCCCCGTCGAGGGGCCGTTTCGTCAGCGGTCTCGGGACCCGCGGCGTCGCGGGCTGCCTGCGGGGGCGGGGTGCTGCCGCGGGGTGGTTGGGCGCGCCGAGGAGGTGGCGGGCGCAAGGCGCGCGGCCTAAGACTCGCGGCCATGTCGAGCGACACCCTCCTCCGCGCGATCACCGACGATGGCGCCTTCCGCGTGATCACGGCCCGGACGACCGACACCGTGCGTGCCGCGATCGCCGCGCAGAAGACCGCCGGCGACGTGGCCTCGCGCTTTGCCGACATGCTCACCGGCGCGGTGATCGTGCGCGAGACGATGTCGCCGGGGCTGCGCGTGCAGGGGCTGCTGAAGGGTGCCGACGGCTCGGGCCGCTTCGTCGCGGACTCGTTCCCGGATGGCGCGACGCGCGGCCTCGTGTCGATGCCGAGCGGGCGCAGCGACGTGCGCTTCGGCGAGGGCGCGCTGCTGCAGATGATGCGCACGCTGTCGAACGGGACGCTGCACACGGGCATCGTCGAGGTGCCCGCGGACACGGGCATCAGCGGCGCGCTCATGCAGTACATGCACGACAGCGAGCAGGTCTTTTCGATCGTCGCGGTGGGGACGCTCATCGAGGCGGGCGAGGTGCAGGCCGCCGGCGGCTTCATCGTGCAGCTCCTGCCCGAGGTCGACGAGCGCGTGCTCGCCGTGATGACGGAGCGGCTGCGCGACTTCACCTCGATGGAGCCCCTCCTGCGCGCGTCCATGACGCCCGCCACGCTGCTCGAGGAGTTGCTCTACGGCATGCCGTACACGACGCTCGAGGAGCGCCCGCTGCGCTTCGCGTGCCAGTGCAGCCACGTGCGGGTCGTCGCGAGCCTCGGCACACTGAGCGCCGGGGAATTGCGCTCGCTCATCGACGCGGACGAGCTCCTCGAGATCGGGTGCGACTACTGCGGGGCGAACTACGAGGTCGAGCCGTCCACGCTGCGCGGGCTGCTCGAAAAGAGCTGAGGCCGCCGCGGGGCGCGCCACGCGCGCTCGGCGGAGGGCGCAGCGCGCGGGGCGGTCAGGGGCCGGCAGCTGGGGGCCGCGCGGCGGGGATCTGCGCGGCGTGGATCTGCGCGGCCACCGAGGCGTCGTCCGCGGGGGGGCGCACGCGGGCGGCGAGCGCGGCGGGACCGCCCTGCGCCTCGACCCATGCGGCGAGGGCGCGCATCCCCTCGTCGACGGAGACGCGCGCGCTCCAGCCGAGATCGCGCGTCGCGCGCGAGACATCGAGCTGACAGGGGAGGGCGCGGCGCGCGACGTCGGTGGGCCAGGGCCCCTGGGCACCGAGCGCGGCGCGGACCCGCGCGGCGGCGAAGGAGAGCGCGAGCGGCGCGCGGCCCGGGCGCGGCGGCGGGAGCCCGCAGGCCCGCGAGAACATCCCGAAGAACTCGCTTGCGTCGAGGAACTCGGCGTCGGCGACGTGCCACACGCGCCCCGCGACGTCACCGGCCTCGAGCGCGGCGAGTACGGCGTCGGCGAGGTTCTCGACGTGCAGCGAGGCGACGACGTTGCGGCCGTCGCCGAAGAGAGCGAGCCCGCGCGTCGCGAGTCCCTCGGCGCAGAGGTGGGGCAGCGTCCCGGTGTCCCCGGCGCCCCAGACGAAGGGCGGTCGCAGGGCGCAGACCTCGAGGCCCGCGGACGAGAGCGCGAGGTCCTCGGCGAGGCGCCGCGAGCGCGCGTGCTCGTCGAGCAGCGGCCGCTGTGCGACGCGGTCCTCGTTCCAGCCGTGGCGATCCTCGCCCCCGAGCGTCACGTCCGCGCACGACACGCAGACGACGCGCGCGACGCCGACGTGGCGTGCAGCGCGGAGCAGGTTTTCGGTGCCGGCGACGTTCGTCCAGCGCAGCGCGTGCGGCGATGCGCGGTGCGACGCGACGGCCGCGGCGTGCACCGCGAGCTTGCAGCCGCGCGCGGCGGCGGCGATCTCGTTCGGGTCGCCGAGCCCCCCCAAAAATGGGCGTGCGCCCGCCTCCTCGATGCGCCGGGCGTCTTCTTCGCGTCGCACGAGCGCGTGCACCTCGTCCCCCGCGGCGACGAGGCGCGCGACCACAGCGCCCCCGACGAAGCCGCTCGCGCCCGTGACGAGGATCTTCACGCCAGCCGGGGTAGCGCAGGGGCGCGCGACCATCAATGCGCGAGGCGATGCGCCAGGCGGCGCGCCTCGGTGCGCCGTGTCGCGCGCGTGCATGCCCGCGGACGCCGCGTGCTACCGTCGCCGCCGTGCGTGCGCACCGCGCGAGGTCGTCGGCGTGGGCAGCCGCGGCGGTCCTCTTCGCGGGGATCTTCGGGGGCTGCGGTGGAGATGCGCCCGCGTGCGTCGATCTCGACGGCGACTCCTTCGGCGCGGGCTGCACGCGCGGGCCGGACTGCGACGACCGCAACGCCGCGCGCATCACGGACTGCGATCGCTTCCCGCCCCCCGACTGTCGGGCGACGCCGCTCGCGACGGGGTGCCCGTGTCTCGGCGGCGCGCTCGTCGAGTGCTACGCGGGGCCTGCGGAGACGATCGGCGTCGGGCCTTGCCGCAGCGGGCGCGCCGCGTGCGTGAACGGCACCTGGGGGTTGTGTCGTGGCGAGGTCGCGCCGCGCGGTGAGACCTGCGACGGCGCCGATCAGGACTGCGATGGCCGCGTCGACGACGGTGTGCGGAGCCCGTGCGGCGGGTGCGATCCGAGCTGCGAGGGCGGCGTGTGGGGCGAGAGTGACGCGCCGTTCGAGGCGGGGGGCGGGCTCGACGTCTCGCCCGAGGGCCTGCTCACGCTCGCGCGGGAGACGCGGGTCTCCGCGACGTTGTGGGCAGCGAACACGGGGGACGACACGCTCTCGAAGATCGACGCGGCGAGCGCGCGAGAGGTCGCGCGCTATCGGACGGGTGGCGACTCGCCGAGCCGCGTCGCCGTCGACTACGCGGGCGACGTGTGGGTCGCGAACCGCGCGTTCGACGCGCAGGGCAGCGTCACGAAGATCGCGGGAGAGCGCGCGCGCTGCGTGGATCGCGATGGCGACGGCGCGATCACGACCTCGGGCGGGCCGGGCGAGGTGCTCGACGCGGGCGCCGACGAGTGCGTGCTCTTCACCGTGCCGGTGGGGCTGACCGGAGAGGTGCCGCGCGCGCTCGCGATCGACGGCGATCGAGGGCTCGACGGCGTCTCCGGGGGCGACGCGTGGGTGGGGCTGCACGACGGCGAGCGCGTGATCGAGCTCGACGGGATCACAGGCGCGGTCCGCACGGAGGTCGCCGTACCCGGGGTGCAGCCCTACGCGGCGCACGTGGACGCGTGGGGCACGGTGTGGGTGGCCGAGCGCGAGGGGCGACTCGCGCGGATCGACCGCCGGAGCGGGGACGCGCCCGGCGTGGTGCCGCCCGTGTCCATCGTCGAGGCGCCGCTGCCCTGTTATCTGCTCTACGCGCTCGACGGGGACGCGTGGGGGCGGCTCGCGATGACCGGGTTTTCCTGCGATCAAATCGTGCTCTACGACCCAGCGAGCGAGGTCTGGCGGACCCTCGCGACGGAGCCGAGTCCGCGCGGGATCGCGCTCGATCCGGCGGGAAATGCGTGGGTCACGCACACGGGCGGGACGCTCTCGCGCTTCACGCGTGCGGGGGATTCGCTGCGGCGCGTCGAGACGGTGTCGCTCGCGTCGGGTGGGCTCACGCCGAGCGAGCCGATCGGTGTCGCGCTCGACACGCTCGGTCATGTGTGGACGGTCGCGACGGGCGGCGCGCCGGGAGAGCTCGGCGTCGCGACGCGGCTGCCCGCGGAGCCGATGTCCGGGAGCGCGTGGGAGCCCGATGCGCGGGTCGCGGTGGGCTTCGCGCCGCATTCGCAGGGCGATCTGACGGGCGCCACGCTTCGCGGCGGCTTCGTCGCCGAGGGGGAGGCGCGGCGCGTCTTCGCGGGCTGTCCGGACGGCGGGACGCGCTGGACCGCGCTGCACGCCGTGGTGCGCAACGGCGCCGCGTCGCGCGTGCGCGTGTCGGTGCGGCACGCCGCCGAGCCGGGCGCGCTCGAGGCCGCGTCCTTCGCCGTGCTCGGCTTGGTCCCGGGCGACGCCGCGCCGCCGTGGGCGCTCGCGTTCCCTGAGGGCGGCGTGCTCGAGGTGCTCGTGCAGCTCGAGACCGACGCGACCGACGGCGCTCCGCGCGTCGAGCGGATCGGCGTCGAGTGGCGCTGCCCCGGCCCGGGATGAGCATGCATCCCGTGGTGCGCCCGGTGGAGGTCGCGCAGATCCCCGCGTTGCTCGAGGTGCTCGCGCGCGCCTTCCGCGACGATCCGTTCGTCGCGTGGGTGGTGCGCGGCGGGCCGGGCCGCGAGATGCGCGCTGCGGCGTACTTCGACCTGATGCTGCGCCGCGTGAGCGTGGCCCGCGGCGGCGCGTTCGCGACGCAATCGCCGACGGGGGTCGCGGCGTGGGTGCCGCCGGGCGCGTGGCCGCCCTCGGTGAGCGCGCAGGTGGCGATGCTTCCGCAGACGCTGTCCTTCGTGGGGTTGGCGCGGCTCGGGGTCGTCAGCGAAGGGGCCGAGCGCATGGAGGCGCTCCGGCCGCGCGTCCCGCACTGGCACCTCGCGCTGCTCGGCGTCGATCCCGACGCGCAGCGGCAGGGGGCGGGCGCTGCGCTGCTCGCGGATGGCCTCGCACGCGCCGAGTCCGACGGCGTCCCCGCGCACGTCGAGACGTCGGTGCCCGCGAACGTCGCGTTCTACGAGCGCGCGGGCTTCCGCGTGGTCAATCGGATCGTCCTGCCCGGCGACGGACCGCCGGTGTGGGCGCTGCGCTATGCGGCGGCGCCACGCTGAGCGCGCCTCGTGCACGTCCGCGGCCGAGCGCGCCGGGCGTCGAGCGCCTCTCCGGCGGCCTTCACACCGCGCGGCGCGGGCCCCGCATCGTCAGACCGCGCGCAGATCCGCGAGGCGGGCCCCGCCGAACTGCGTGACGAGCCAATCGTCGAAGTAGTCGGCGGCGGCGCCGATGTTCTGCAGCAGCTCCTCGACCTCGCTGCGATCCAGGTCGCGCGTCGCGCGCTCGGACACGAGCACGGCGTCCTCGCCCATCAGGCCGAACGCGGCGCCGAAGAGATCGAGCGCGTTCATCTCGAGCAGGCGACGGAACACCGCGGACTGATTCTCGGTGGGCAGCCGCCAGATGGGCGAGACGACGCGCACGAAGCTCGGGCTCCTCGCGCGCGGCGGGTTCAGGAAGACGAGCACCTCCGCGCTGCCGCGCTGAAGCGTCCACGCCGTCGAGCCGTCGGTCGTCGCGAGGTGCGACCGATCCGGGTCGAGTCCGAGATCCCGCAGCACGGACTCGACGATCCGCCGCGCCCGCTCGAACTCCTCTTGCCCCGCGCCCTGGTTCGCCGACGTGCTCATGGCCTGCTCCTCCCCCGCGCTTCGGGACATACACCACGGCGCGCGCCGGAGGGAAGGCTCGTCGCCGCGCATCGAGGTGGCCGCGGAGCCGCCCCAGCGGCTAGCATCGCGCGACCCGCAGCCCCCGCGCGGGAGAGGAGTCAGAGGCGATGGGACGCTCGACACAGACACTCTCGGCGCTGCTCGAGCAGCGGCTCGCGCCCGGCGCGGACGTCGAGGCGCTCGACGCGCGCGTTTGGCAGCTCTTCGGCGAGCGCTGGTGCGTGCTGTTCACGGACATGGCCGGCTTCTCGCGGCGCGCCGCGCGCACGGGGATCGTTCCGTTCCTCGTCCTCATGCACCAGCTGCGCAAGATCACGAATCCGATCGTCGAGGCACACGCGGGCTTCGTGTTGAAGGACATCGCCGACTCGCAGCTCGTGCTGTTCCGCGATCCGCGCTCGGCGCTCGCGGCGTGCGTCGCGATGCAGCGCGCGCTCCACACGCACAACCTCGGCGCGGCCGAGCCCGATCGCCTCTACCTCGGCTGCGGCCTCGGCTACGGCGACATCCTCAAACTCGGCGACGAGGACGTCTTCGGCGTCGAGGTGAACTTCGCCGCGAAGCTCGGCGAGGACCTCGCGGGCCCCTACGAGATCTTCCTCACGCCCGACACGGTGAAGGCGGTGCGCCCCTTCCGCGGCGTGACCTTCGGCAAGGTGCCCGGCGGTCGCCTCGGTGGCACGAAAAAGCCCTATTTTTCGGCGAAATACGAGGCCGGTACGGAGGCCGAGCGCGCGCAGGCGAAGCGGCAGCGGGTGCGCTTTCGCTGACGGACGCGCCGCGAGCGCCGCGCCGCGCGGCGATCCACAACCGCGCCATGTCGCCCCGCCCGCGCGTCTCCGCCCGCCCGTCGTCTCCCGTCTCCCGCCTGGTCCGCGCAGCACTGCAAGGCCCGCTCCGCGTCGTCACCGCGCTGCTCGTCGTGGTGTCGGCGTCGGGCTGCGGTGCGGCATCGGCCGCGCATTCCGCATCGAGCACGCGCGCGGTCGGCGACGCGGCCGCAGCGCCCGCGGGCTGCGAAGAGGGCGCGCCCGGCGTGGCCACGCTCGCGGAGGCGGTGCCTACCGGGCCGCTCGGTCGCGACGTCACCCCCACGGAGGTCGCGCTCTCGCTCGCGATCGATCCGCGCGCGCCGCGCTTCTCGGGCGAGACGACGATCGCGCTCGAGGTGCGCCGTGCGCGCCGCGTGATCTGGCTCCACGGCAAGGGCCTCGACGTGTCCGGCGTGGAGCTCGTCTCCGCCGGAGGCCGGCAGCGCGGCCGCTACGAGCAGGTGCACGAGACGGGCGTCGCGCGGGTGACGTTCCCCTGCGACGTGCAGCCGGGCGCGGTGACGCTCTCGCTCGCGTGGACGGCGCCCTTCCTCGACGGGGGGGATGGCCTCTTCAAGGTCACGCAGGGCAGCGACGCCTACGTGTTCTCGCAGTTCGAGCCGATCAGCGCGCGCACGGCGTTCCCGGGGTTCGACGAGCCCGCGTTCAAGGTGCCGTACACCGTGCGCCTCACGGTGGCGCAGGGCGACGTCGCCGCGTCGAACGCGCGCGTCGCATCCGAGACCGGCGCCGCGGCGGGGGTGCGCACGCTCGTCTTCGAGCCGACGCCGCCGCTGCCGGCGTACCTCGTCGCCTTCGCGGTCGGACCGCTCGACGTGGTCGAGGGCGCGTCCATCCCGGCGAACGCGGTGCGCGGCGCGCCGCTGCCCTTCCGTGTTCTCGCGATGCGCGGCCGTGGCGCGAAGGTCGGCTACGCGATGTCGCGCGTGCCCGCGATCCTCGCGGCGCTCGAGTCGTATTTCGGCGTCGCGTATCCCTACACGAAGCTCGACTTCGTCGCGATCGAGGACTTCCCCGGCGCGATGGAGAACGCGGGGCTCGTGACCTTCCACGAGCGGTTGCTCCTCGTCGACGGGGCGTCGGCGCCGGAGTCGCAGCGGCGCGACTCCGAGAACACGATCGCGCACGAGCTCGCGCACCAGTGGTTCGGCAACCTCGTGACGATGGCCTGGTGGGACGACCTCTGGCTCAACGAGGCCTTCGCGACCTGGATGGCGTCGCGGATCGTGGCCGAGGTCGCGCCGACGCTCGGCGCCGACGAGGCGCGTCTCGACGAGTGGCGCGAGGCCATGCACGTCGACTCCCGCGCGAGCGCGCGGCGCATCCGGCAGCCCATCACCAGCCACCACGACATCCACGCGGCGTTCGACGGAATCACGTATTCGAAGGGTGGCGCGGTCATCGGCATGTTCGAGCGCTGGGTCGGCGACGCCATCTTCCGTGAGGGTGTCCGTGCGCATCTCGCCGCGCACCGGTTCGGCACCGCCACCGCGGACGAGCTGCTCGGTGCGCTCTCCCGCGCGGCCGGACGCGACGTGCGCGCACCGTTCGCGACGTTCCTCGATCAGGTCGGCGCACCCGCGGTGTCGATGACGGCGCGCTGCGAGGGGGGCGCGACGACGCTCGCGCTCGCGCAACGCCGCGCGACGCGGCTCGGCTCGACGGCGACCGGGGACGCGCTCTGGCAGGTGCCGGTGTGCGTCCGCTACGGGCGCGGGGAGACCTCGGGCGAGGCGTGCACGCTGCTCGAGGGGCCGACGGGCTCGCTCGCGCTCCCGCCGCTGTCCGGCGGGTGCCCGGACTGGATCGCCCCGAACGCAGGCGGGGCGGGCTATTACCAGGCCTCGCTCGACGCGGCGACGCTCGCCGGGACGCGCGCGCGTGGGCTCGCGCGGCTCGCGATGCGGGAGCGGGCGGCGATCGCCGACGGACTCCTCGCGGCGAGCGAGAGCGGGGCGCTCGGCCCGGAGGCGGCCCTCGAGGCGCTCGGGCCCTTCGCGCAGGATCCCGCGCGCCCGGTGGCGATGGCGCCGCTCTCACTGCTCGAGTTCTTCCGACAGGCGGCGCCGGACGCCGCAGCGCGCGCGCGGGTCGCGGGCATCGTGCGGCGGCTGTATGGCGCGCGCGGTCGGGCGCTCGGCTGGACGCCGCGTGCCGGCGAGGACGGCGAGGTGCGGTTGCTGCGCGCGGAGGTGTGGTCGGCGCTCGCGCGGCTCGGGCGCGATCCGCAGGCCCGACGCGACGTGGCGCGCGGCGGGCGCGCGTACCTCGGCGTCGGCGGCGATGGCGCGCTGCACCCGGAGGCCGTCGCGGCCGATCTCGCGGAGCTCGCGGTCGCGGTCGCCGTGGACGACGGGGACGACGCGGTGTTCGAGGCTGCGCAGCGGCACGTCTTCGCGAGCGAGGACCCCGAGGTGCGCTCGCGGCTGCTCGCGGCGCTCGGCGCGGCGACGGACTCTACGCGCGCCGCGCGTGCGCGCGAAGTAGCGCTCGATCCGCGGCTCGCGGCGACCGAGGTGCGCCTCGTGCTGCGCGAGCAGATCGCCGCCCCGGAGACCCGCGACGCCGCGTGGGATTGGCTCGAGGCGCGGTTCGACGCGTTCGCCGGGCGCGTGCCCGAGTGGACGCTCGGCCGACTCGCGGGTTACGGCAGGAATTTCTGCGACGCAGCGCGCGGGGCGCGCGTGCAGGCGTTCTTCGGGCCGCGCGTCGAGCGGCTTCCGGGCGGGCCGCAGAGCCTCGCGACGACGCTCGAAGAGATCGGGCTCTGTGCCGCGCGGCGCGACGCGCAGGGCGCGGAGGCGGGGCGTTTGCGCTGACGGGCTCGCGCCCGATGGCGTGGCGCATCGCCGTCGCCCAGCGCCTTCTGTGAGCGGCTGCGCACTGCTGCTAAGCTTGCGCCCCGCGCGCGGCGTCCGCGTCCAGCGCGCCCGGAGGAACGCTTGAACCACGCCTCGGATCCCTCGCCGACGTCTGTGTGCGGCGCGCACCATGCCCACCGAAGCCGCGCGCTCGCGCTGCTCACGGCCCTCTTCGCCGCGTGGCTCGGCCTCGTCCCCGCGGCGCGCGCGCAGCAACCCGCGCCGCCCGCGCAGCAGCCCGCGCCGCCCGCGGGCGGTGGGGCCCAGCCTGCGCCCCGCGATGGCGTGACCTCGCAACAGATGGACGCGGCCGGCGCGAATGCCCAGCTCGACTCCACGGCGCGCGCGCGTTTCCGCGTCGGCCAGACGCTGTACGAGGGCGGGCGCTTCGCCGAGGCGGCGCGCGAGTTCGAGGCCGCCTACGAATTCTCGAGGCGCCCCGAGCTGCTCTTCAACGTCTTCGTCGCAAACCGCGACGACAACGCCCTCGAGAAGGCCGTCACCGCGCTCCGCGCCTTCCTCGCGGCCATGCCGGCGGAGCTGCCCAACCGCCTCAACCTCGAGGCGCGCCTGCAGACGATGGCGGCGACGCTCGCCGAGCGCGAGTCCGCGGCGGAAGTGAGCGCGCAGCAGGCCGCGGCGACCGAGGCCGCCCACGAGCGCGCCGCGGCAGCCGAGGCCGCCCAGCGCGAGGCGGAGCGCGCGGCCGTCGCGCAGGGCGAGAGTCGCTTCCGGCTCTCGGTGCCGGGCGCCGTGATCGGTGGCGTGGGCGTAGCGGCGGCGGTCGCGGGGTTCGCGGTCGGCGCGCTCGCGCTCGGGAAGGTCTCGGAGCTCGAGGGGATGTGCAACGGCAACCGCTGCCCGTCGTCGGCGCGGGACACCTACGACGCGGCCCAGACGCTCGTCACCACCGCAGACATCCTCCTGATCGGAGGCTCGGTGCTCGCGGCTGCGGGGCTCTCGCTGGTGCTCCTGCAGATCGGGGCGCCCGATGCGGACGAGCCCGCCGCGAGCGCCTCGGCGTCGTGTGGACCGACGGGATGCATGGCCTCGTTCACGGGGAGGTTCTGATGAGGGGAACACACGGGTTGTGCGCACTCGCCGCGGGGCTGCTCGCGTCGTTGGGGGCGCCGGGTTGCTTCGCCGTCGCGAACCTCGACCGCTTCGAGGTCGAGCCGCCGACCTGCGAAGCCAACGCCACGATGACGCGCGACTTCCGCTGGCGCTTGAGCACGTTCGATCCGCACCAGGGGCGGCGCTTCGAGATGAAAGTCGTCGAGGCCATGACGGGACGCGTTGCCGCTGGCATCGTTTACGACCCGATTCCCGATGGACGCCCGACGACGCTGGAGGGCTTCCTCGACGACGCGCTCGCCCCTGGCGACTACGAGACGCGCTTCTGGGCGGACATGCAGCGGCACGGCCCCCGGCTTCGACCTCGGCACGCGACCATGCGTGGGTCGAAGAGGTGCCCGAGGGCGGCTGCTTCGAGTTCACGCACATGGGGCCCTTCGATGCGGACATCCAGCCGCTCGACGACCCGGAGCGCGGCAACGTGATCGTGACCTTCGGTACACTCGGCGATGTCGGGCGCAACGCGTTCATCTACCGCGTGCGCAATCAGAGTGGCGACGAAGTGGGCTTCTACCGCCTCGATTCGATTCCGGTCCTCGCGACGAACCGTCGGGAGATGGTCATCACCGACATCGCGCAGTCGGACACGCTCCACTCGGTCCACGCGTTCGTCGACCTCGACCGGGATGGGGTCGAGGACCCGGGCGAACCGTCGTTCGATCCGGAGCCCGCCAACGCGGATCCGGACGTCGAGTTCACGATCAACCTCGGCCCCGCGAGCACTCCGGCGCCCTGAGTGGCGCACACGAGTTGGCGGCGACGCAGGCCCCGCCCCCGCGAGAGGACGGGGCCGCTTCGTCAGGCGGCTTCGGCGTCGGCGACCAAGGCGCCCGGCTCAGCCTTCGTCGCGCGCACCGCCGCGGCGAGGGCCTCGCGGAGTGCCGCATTCTCGAGGAGCGCGGCGCGCGTCTTCTCGCGGCCCTGGCCGAGGTTGTCGCCGCGGAACGAGAAGTAGGCGCCCGCCTTCTCGACGACCTTCCGTGCGACGGCGAGGTCGAGCAGATCGCCGAGCGCGTCGATGCCCTGCCCGTAGCGGATGTCGAACTCGACCGTCTGGAAGGGCGGCGCGAGCTTGTTCTTCACGACCTTCACCTTGGTGCGGTTGCCGACGACGTCCTCGCCGCTCTTCACCTGCCCGATGCGGCGCACGTCGAGGCGCACCGAGGCGTAGTACTTGAGCGCGTTGCCGCCGGTCGTCGTCTCGGGCGAGCCGAAGACCACGCCGATCTTCATGCGGAGCTGGTTGATGAAGACGATCGTGCAGCCCGTGCGGTGCGTGATGCCCGTGAGCTTGCGGAGCGCCTGGCTCATGAGCCGCGCCTGCAGGCCCATGTGCTGATCGCCCATCTCGCCGTCGATCTCGGCCTGCGGCACGAGCGCGGCGACCGAGTCGATGACGACGAGATCGACGGCCCCCGAGCGCACGAGCGTCTCGACGATCTCGAGCGCCTGCTCGCCCGTGTCCGGCTGGCTGACGAGCAGCTTGCCGATGTCGACGCCGAGGCGCTGCGCGTAGCTGACGTCGAGCGCGTGCTCGGCGTCGACGAAGGCGGCGATGCCGCCCGCGCGCTGGCACTCGGCGATCGCGTGGAGCGTGAGCGTCGTCTTGCCGCTCGACTCGGGGCCGTAGATCTCGACGACACGGCCGCGCGGATAGCCGCCGCATCCGAGCGCCGCGTCGAGGGACGGCGAGCCCGAGCCGAACACCGGCACCTGCTCGGCCTCCCGCTCTCCGAGCGCCATGATCGCGCCCTTGCCGAACTGCTTCTCGATCGCCGCGATCGCGGTCTGCACGGCCTTCAGCTTGTCTTTCATGCTCATGGACGGGTCTCCTTCGTGGGGGTGGGGGGTGCGACACGGGGGCCGATCGGGCCCCCGGGACTCGTGGGTGTGCGCCCGCGCCCCGCGCCGCGGTCGAGCACGCGGTACACGAGCGCCTCGGCGACGTGGGCCTCGCCGACGAGCGCGCTCGCCTCGAGGTCGGCGATCGTCCGTGCGACGCGCAGCACCTTGCCGTATGCCCGCGCGGAGAATCCGAGGCGCTCGGTCGCGTCATCGAGCAGGCGGAGGGCCTCGCCCGCGACATCCCGCGCGAGGGCTTCGAGGGGATCGCTGGGCGCTGCGCCGCGCTTTGCGCAGCGTTCCCGGCTGAACGCGCGCGCGGCCTCGACCCGGGCGCGCACGACGGCGCTCGCGTCGCCGGGCGCCGCGCCGCGGAGGGCCGTGGTGCGGACCGGCGGCAACTCCACGTGCAGGTCGAAGCGATCGAGCAGCGGGCCCGAGACGCGCGCGCGGTAGGCCGCCGCGCGATCGGGCGCGCACGTGCAGACGCGCCGCGCGTCCCCCGCGAAGCCGCACGGGCAGGGGTTCATCGCCGCGACGACGAGCGGCTGCGCGGGCATCGTCACGCGCTGCCGCGCCCGCGCGACGACGGCGACGCCGAGCTCCATGGTCGTGCGGAGCGCCTCGATCGCGCCGCGTCGGAACTCCGGCAGCTCGTCGAGGAAGAGCACGCCGCCGTGCGCGAGCGTGACCTCGCCGGGGCGCACCGGGTCGCCGCCGCCGATGAGCGCGACCTCGCTCGCCGTGTGGTGCGGCGCGCGAAACGGCCTCGCGCGCAGGCTCGCAGCGCTCGGCAGCGCGAGGCCCGCGACACCGGCGATCGCGGCGATCTCGAGCGCCTCCGCGCGTGTCGCCGCCGGCAGCAGCGTCGGGAGGCGCCGCGCGAGCATCGTCTTGCCCGCGCCAGGAGGCCCGACGAAGATCACGTGGTGCGCGCCGGCCGCGGCGATCTCGCATGCGCGCCGCGCCGACTCCTGCCCGCGCACGTCGCCGAAGTCGACGACACCTGCGCTGCCCGGCCCTGGATCGGTGTCGTCGAAGGCGAGCGCCCGCGCTGGCGGCAGGTCTCCGCGGCCGTCGAGGTACGCGATGACCTCGTCGAGCCGCTGCGCGCAGCGCACCTCGAGCGCGCCCTCTCCGGCGGCGAGGGCGGCCTCCGCCGCGTTCCCGGCAGGCACGATGGCGCTCCGCAGCCCGCGCGCGCGGGCGCTCTGGAGCTGCGCGAGCACGCCGCGCACGGGGCGCACCTCCCCGGAGAGCGAGAGCTCGCCGACGAGCAGCGTCTCGTCGAGGTGATTCGGCGCGCACGCGCCCGAGGCCGCGAGCACGGCGACGGCGATCGCGAGGTCGAAGGAGGCGCCGCTCTTGCGCAGATCCGCCGGCGCGAGGCTCAGCAGGATGTGCCGCGGCGGCAACTCGAAGCCCTGGTTGGCGATGGCCGCGCGCACGCGCACGCGGCTCTCCTTCACGGCGGCCTCGGGCAGCCCCACGACGTCGAAGCCCGGGAGTCCGCGCCCCAGGTGGACCTCGACGACGACGGGCTGGGCTTCGGTGCCGACGAGCGTGCCGGACTGGACGGTGGCGAGCATGCGCCGTCCTCGAGCACGCGCTGCGCCGCTCGGGAGCGTCATGATCTCGTGGACTTACGGGCGCAGAACGGCGGATTGGCGGGCGGCCGTCGGCGGCCCGCCGGCGCCCTGCGCGTCGCGCCGCCCGTGTGTGGCGCGCGTCGCGGCGGGATGGGCGCCGTGGAGGTGCCGCGCGTCGACGTCCTGAAACGCCGAGAGGCGCAGTCCCTTCCGGGACCGCGCCTCTCGCGGGTGGGCCGAGCCGCAGGGCTCAGCGGTCAGGGCCTGCCGTCAGTCGACGCAGATCGGGTTGCGGCAGAAGCCGGTGCCCGACGAGAGGTCGCAGACGAGCGAGGACGGGCAGTTCGCGTCCGACGCGCAGCCGACCTGGCAGCTCCGGGAGAGCGGCTCGCAGGCGAGGCCGCCCGGCACCGTGCCGCACGGGTTCTCGTTCGGGTCGCTGCTCTCGGGGTTGCAGAACGTGCCGACCTGGATGGTCGTGCCCGTGCCGCCGCCCGAGCCCTGGATGCGCTGGAGGCACTCGAGGTTGACCTGCACGCCGTTCGGCGGGATGGCGCCCGTCGTGAAGGCGATGCGCTGGCCCGACGCGCCGCACGAAGTCTGCGTCGTCATCGAGAAGTCGTCGTAGTACCAGCCTTCGCCCGAGGTCGGTGCAAGCCCGCCCGCCGTGGCGAGCTGGACGACGGCGCACTCGGTGGAGCCGTCCGGGTTCACGCGCACGGGCTCGGCCTCGACGCCGGCGAGGTCGGCGCAGCTGTTGGGCTGGCCCTCGAAGGAGCCGGGGGGCGGGATGACCTCGATGACGTCGCAGCCGACGAGGCCCGTGTCATCCGGGTTCAGCTTGCGCGGCAGGCAGACGTTGCCGAGCGCGTCGGCGATCTTCTCGATGATGGCGTCGAGCGCGGCGGTGTAGGAGTCCTGGCAGATCGACTGGACGATGCCGTTCTCGCGGAAGCCCTTGGCGACCTCGACGATGCGGCGGGGCGGGAAGGCGACGCCGCGGCCCGGCACGTTGCAGGACGGCGCGAGGCGCGCGCCCGTGGTGCCCGACATGGTGTCGACCGCCTCGACCATGCGCGGGTCGGCGAGGATGCCGTCGTAGTTCGGCGTGCCCTCGCGGACGAGGTCGAGCGGGACGCCCGTGATCGCGCCGAAGACGAGGAGGCTCTCGCGGCCGGCGCGGAGCGCCTTGAAGCCGTCGATGTAGCGCTGCACCGGGTACTGCGGCTCCTTGTAGAGGAAGCAGCGGATGTTGAGGTCACCCGTGTAGGTCGGGGTCATCTGGTTGAAGATGTCCTCGAAGCCCGAGCGGACCGAGCAGTCCTCTTCGTCGGTGACGAGGATGAGCGCGAGCACCGAGTCCGGGCGGATGAAGCCGGCGTTCTCGATGTCGCCGTGGCCCTGCGAGCCCGCGAAGAACGTGATGCCCGAACTCGAGGGCGTGACGGCCTTGAGCGTCGCCTCGAGCTGCTGCTCGAAGCCGCAACCCGTGGTGCCTGCGGCTGCGACGCAGCGGAAGTCCGCGCCGAACTGGTCCGGCGTTTGCGGGGAGGTGCCGGGGATGTACTCGAGGAAGCGCGGGTAGGTGGCCATGCAGCCCGTCACCGTCGTGTTGCCGGTGGTGCGGAGGAGGCCGTCGTCGCCGAACATCGCGGCGCGCGTGCAGGTCGGGACGTTGAAGCCGCCGACGCCCATGTCGCTGGTCACGACGCCGACGTGGAGGTTCTTGACGGGCTGGAAGTCGTCCGGCGTCGGGTCCGTCGCCCGTGCGGTCGCCGCTCGTCAAGACGCGGACGAGGCGGGGCAGCTCGGTGCCGAGCGAGGCCTGCTCCTCGAGCATGGAGCCCGAGTTGTCGACCATGAAGAGCAGGTCGACCTTGTCGACGGCGTTCTGCTCGACCGACTCGACGAAGCCCTGCGAGACGCAGGGGACGAGGGGCCGCAGTTCGCGGTCGAGGCAGCCCGTCGTGGCGAGCCCGGCCGCGAGGATGACCGTGCTCGCGAGGCCGACGTGACGCAGCGCCGCGAGGGGACCGCCCTGCGCGCGCGGCCTGGACTGCAGGACCGAACCGAGATTCCGCTTCATCGTTCCTCCGGGGCCGACGGCCGTGGGCCGACGGGGTGATTTCGAGCCGTGACGGTACACGAGCGGACCGCCCGCCCGCAATGCCTTCGCGGCTTTCCGCGGTGTGCCTCAAGCACGCTGCGTGCCGCGGCTTCTGCGCCACGCCGGCCGCCTCCGGGTGATGAAATCCCGCGCGATCCAGGGCCGTGGCGCGGCTCGTCGCGGTGGGAGGCGCGCGGCCCGGGGCGCGCGGGGCCAACTTCGTTGCATGTCGGAGACAACGTCGGTGCCGACCGTCGCCGTGCGGTGGGTCACTCGCCGGGCGCGGCGGGCGATCGGCGGGCCTGCGCGCGGCGAAGCGGGATAGGATGCCGGCGATGCCGCGTGTGCTGGTGGTCGACGACGAGGAGAACCTGCGGCTCGTCCTGCGGACCTTCCTCCGCAAGCAGGGCTACGAGGTCGAGACGGCGGCGAGCGCGGAGGCGGCGCTCGCGGTGGTCGACGCGTTCGCGCCGGATTTCGTCGTCACCGACGTGCGCATGCCGGGCATGAGCGGCCTCGAACTGACGGCGGCGCTGCGGGCGCGCGGGGCGGCGGCCGTCGTCATCCTGATGAGCGCGTACGGCTCGGTCGACCTCGCGATCGAGGGGATGAAGGCGGGCGCGTACGACTACTTCGCGAAGCCGTTCAAGCAGGACGAGGTGCTGCTCGTGCTGCGCAAGGCCGAGGAGCGGGAGTCCCTTCGCCGCGAGAACCGGGCGCTCCGCGAGGCCCTCGCGCAGGACGGCACCTTCAGCGGGATGACGGGGCGCAGCGAGACGATCCGCGCCGTCTTCCGCACGCTCGAGAAGGTCGCCGAGTACAAGACGACGGTGCTCATCGAGGGCGAGAGCGGCACCGGCAAGGAGCTCGTCGCGCGCGCGCTGCACGACCGCTCGCCGCGGGCCGCGCGGTCCTTCGTCGCAGTGAACTGCGGGGCCATCCCGGGCCCGCTCCTCGAGAGCGAGCTCTTCGGCCACAAGCGTGGCGCCTTCACGGACGCGACGAGCGACAAGCGCGGGCTCTTCGAGGAGGCCGACGCCGGCACGCTCTTTCTCGACGAGATCGGCGAGCTGCCGCTCGCCTTGCAGGTGAAGCTCCTGCGCGCGCTGCAGGAGGGCGTGATCCGCCGCCTCGGCGACACGCGCGACGTGAAGGTCGACGTGCGCGTCGTCGCGGCGACGGTGCGCGATCTCGGCCTCGAGGTGAAGGAGGGCCGCTTCCGCGAAGACCTCTACTACCGCATCAACGTGCTGCCGCTGCGCGTGCCGCCGCTGCGCGAGCGGCGCGAGGACGTGCCGCTCCTCGTCGAGCACTTCCTCGCGAAGAACAACGCGCGGCTCGGCACGAAGGTGCGCGGCGTGACCCCGCGCGCGCAGAAGCTGCTCCTCGACTACCCGTGGCCGGGCAACGTCCGCGAGCTCGAGAACACCGTCGAGCGCTGCGTGGTGCTCGCCGAGGTCGAGATCCTCGACGAGGCCGATCTCCCCGAGCGCCTGCGCGCGCAGAAGGACGCGGTGCAGGCGACCCTCGACGCGGGCGAGCTGAGCATCAAGAAGACGACGCGCGTCATCGAGGAGACGCTCATCCGGCGCGCGCTCGACAAGACGCGCGGCAACCGCACGGCGGCGGCCAAGATCCTCGAGATCAGCCACCGCGCGCTGCTCTACAAGATCAAGGATTACGGCGTCGCCTGAGCGGGATGGACGTTCGCGAAGCGGCCGCGCGCGCCGTCGTCACCATCCTGGAAGATGGTTCACGCGCGGCGTCTTTTCGGAGGTGAAAGACGCTCGTCGCCCGCGTGGTCAGGGCGCGACGCCGTACACGAAGGTCGCCTGCGGGAAGCGCTTGTAGCGCTCGACGACGAGCGCGTGCGGAACGCGGTCGCCGTCGACGTGCCGCGCGGCGAGCGCCTCGGCCGCGGCGCGATCGCCCGTCGCCTTGATGCGCATCACGCGCGCCATCAGCCGCTCGCACGCGGCGGGCAGGCGATCGAAATGCAGCGTGAACGCGCCGCGGCTCGTGCCGTCGGCGGCGAGCGCGTCGGGATCGAAGCTGAGCGCGCCCTCGTCGAGCAGGAAGCCGACCTGGATCGCGGCGAGCTGCGAGTAGGCCTTCCGCTGGTGGGAGGGCGTGTACATGCCGCGCGAGATGTGGCCGAACGTCCAGACGATCGAGTCGACGTAGACGCGCTTCGCCTGCGCGTCGCTGAGGATGCCGCGCGCGCGCAGCCACTCGACGAAATAGAGCGCGCCGCTCTGCGCCTTGAGCTCCTCGAACGTCGAGGCGAGCCCGCCGCCGAAGGCCTCGTCGTCGGTCTGCCCGTTGACGCGGTACTCGTGCGCGGGGCCGAGGTTGTGGGTCGCCTCGTGGAGGATGGTCGAGAGCAGCCCGGCCTCTTCGTCCGCGGTGTAGGCCTGCATCGACGCGGGGCTGAGCATCGACGCGGCCTGCGCGCGGCGGCGCTCCATGCTGTCTTCGTCGGTGTAGAGGTTGGTCATCGCGACGGTGCGGCCGCGGCCCTCGTCGGCCACGGGGCCCCAGTTCGGGAGGCTCTGGCCGATCGTCGCGCCGAACGCGTCGCGGTCGTCGCCCGCGTTGACGACGATGTCGATGAAGTCCGGCATGTGGAAGGACACGTCGCGCGGGCGGTAGACGTCGCTCGCGAGCGCCGCGAGCGCCGCCTCCATGTCGCGCTGCACGGGCGTGAGGCGCTCCTGCCAGGCGAGCGAGCCCTGATCGACGAGCGCGAAGGTGAGGTGGAACCCCGCCTTGTGCGCGCAGGGCTCCCAATACGTCTCGTCGGGCGCGATGCGCACGTACCAGCGCGAGTTGCGCACGCTCATCCGCGACCACGCCTCGTCGGCGGGGACCCAGTCGTTCGTCTCCCAGGCGGTCGCCGCGGCGCGCAGGTACGCGATGAGCGCCGTCTCCGCGGGGTCGGCCGCGATGGCGTCGGCGGCGGCGCGCAGCCCGGTGACGATCGGCGTCAC
Source organism: Polyangiales bacterium (assembly GCA_964202905.1). Lineage (GTDB taxonomy): Bacteria > Myxococcota_A > Polyangia > Polyangiales > JADJQN01 > CAIUAC01. The sequence continues at coordinate 183,183 of CAXNJO010000003.1, read as the reverse complement.
GAGCTCGCGGTACGCGACGGGATACGACACCGCAACGAGGTTGCCCTGTTCCTCGCGCACGACGGTGAAGGGCGAGAGCAGCGCGGCGGCGTCGGGGCGCGCCTCGAGCGTCGCGCAGAAGTTCTCGTCCTCTTGCAGGCGCGCGGGGTAGACGTCCACGGGCTGCCGCGGCGCGCCCTCGACGGCCGAGCAAGCGGCCTGCGACTCGGTGACGCTGCCCTTGCAGCGCGGGCCCCAGTTGCGGCGGAACAGCGCGCGGCTCGCGGTGTCGTCGGCGACGCGCGCGGCCATGGCCTCGGCGCCGGTCTGCCGGAAATACAGGCGATCGAGGTGCTCGCTGACCGTGAGCATCTGCGCCGCGAAGTCGCGGTGCGCGGGCGGCAGCGCGGAGAGATCGTTCCACACGAGCGTCGGGGCGGCGCGGTCGAGCTCCTCGCGCACGAGGCGCTCGCGCTCGGTCGCGGCGGGCGGGCGACGCAGCGCCTCGCGGACCTGCGCGATCGCGCCCGCGGCGTCGACCGTGGTGCGCGGATGGAAGCGCAGCGCGCGCAGCTCGGCCGCGTCGGGGGCGCCGTCGCCGTTTGTGTCGCGCTCCCAGAAATAGGGGAGATCGAGCTGCATCGCGAGCTGGTTGAAGCGGAGCCGCGTGAGCTCGGGGGCGCCCGTGGGCAGCGTGCCGCGCGCCGCGGAGGGGCCGCAGGCGGCGAGCAGGGCGAGGGCGGGGAGGGCGCGCGCGAGGCGCGGCGTGGTGGGGCGTGTGGGGGGCATGGGGGCGCGACGATAGTCGGGCGGGCGCTCGCGCCGCAATCTCCGCGGCGCGCGCGATTGCGCCCGCGGACGGGATTCGGTAGAAGCGCGGGGGCATGAAGTACTGGGTCACGCTGGGCGGCCGAGAGCGCGAAGTCGACGTGCAGATCGCGCCCGATGGGCGCATCGCGGCCGTGTCGCTCGACGGCGTCGCGCAGGCGCTCGACGCCGTGCCGGTGCCGGGCGGCGTGAGCCTGCGGCGGGGCGACCGCGTCTTCGACGTGGCCATCGGCGGCGCGCCCGAGGCGCTGTCGGTCGTCGCCGGCACGCAGCGCGCGGTGGTCGCCGTGCAGAGCGAGCGCGCGCGCGCGGCGGCGTCGAAGCGCGGGCAGGCGGGCGCCGGTGCCGGCTCCCGCGAGGTGCGCTCGCCGATGCCGGGCCGCGTCGTGAAGGTGCTCGTCGCGGCGGGCGACGAGGTCGTCGCGCAGCAGGCGGTCGTCGTCGTCGAGGCGATGAAGATGGAGAACGAGCTGCGCGCGCTCGTCGCAGGCCGGGTCGAGAGCATCCACGTCAAGGCGGGCGACGCGGTCGAGGGCGCGGCGCTGCTCGTCCGGCTCGCTTGAGCGGAGCGGTCGGCGTGCGACGCTGCGCCCGATGAGCGCGTGTGAAGGGCGGCTCGCGCAGGCGGGCAAGCCGGCGGGCCGCGGGCGAAAGGGCGGTGTTTTCGGGTATCTGGCGCAGCGGCACGACCCGCTGACCAGCCTCGCGCTGACGACGCCCGTCTTCGTCGTCTACCACGTCGGGCTGCTGCTCACGGACGTCCGAAACGGCGTCGACTTCGTCTCGGGGCCGCTGCTCGCGCTCGCGCAGGCGAGCCTGCCGCTGTATCTGGGGCTCACGGCCGCGATCGCCGGGGGCATCGTGCTCGCGGGCCTCGGGCTGCGCAGCCGCGGCGCGGTGCACCCGCGCGCGCTCCTGCCGGTGCTCGTCGAGAGCGCGCTGTGGGCGGGCGTGCTCGCGGTCACGGTCGGCTGGGTGACCGCGCGCGTGTTCGCGTCCTGCCTCGCGCCGCTCCAGGCGGGGCCGCCGCCGATCGGCCCGGTCGGAGCGCTCGTCCTCTCCGCGGGCGCGGGGTTTCACGAAGAGTTGGTCTTCCGCGTCGGGCTCTTCGCCGGGGGCGCGTGGGCGCTCGAGCGCGTCGGGAAGGTCGGCCGCGTGAAGGCCGTCGTCGTCGCCGCCCTCGTGAGCGCGACGATCTTCTCGGCGGCGCACTACGTGGGCCCCTTCGGTGACCCGTTCGCGCTGCCGAGTTTCACGTTTCGGGCGCTCTTCGGGCTCGCGCTCGCGGCGCTCTACCGGGGGCGCGGGTTCGCGATCGCCGTGTACGCGCACGCGCTCTACGACGTGTTCGTCTTCGGCATGCGTCTGCTGGCCGGCTGACCCCGACGCCGCGCGGCGTGCGGTCGCGGGTTGCCGAGCGTGCGGCGGCGTGGACAATCACGCCCCGGCGACGCCGCGGGAATAACCGCGGGTGCGTCGACCGTCGAGTACCCCCGATGCCGAAGACCGCCTCGCGCCTGCGCCTTTCCCTCGTCGCCCTGACCGCCCTGCTCGCGACGGGCTGTGGCGCGATGCTCATCCCGAACACCGACGTCGAGGACACCGCGCGCAACCGCGACGTCGTCGCCTTCGTCGAGTCGTACCGCCACGCGCTGGAGGCCCGCGACGTGCGCAAGCTGCTCGCGCTCGCCTCGCCCCGCTACCTCGACCACAACGGCACGACGACCGGCGACGACGACATCGACCTCGCGACGCTGCGCACGAAGATCGCGGCGCTCCAAGGCGCGATCGAGGACGTCCGCTTGGAGATCCGCTACCGCCGGGTGACGTTCCACGACGACCACGTGCTCGTCGACGTCACCTACACCGGGAACTTTCGCGTGGGCGAGTCCGACGGCGGGCACCACTGGTCGCGGCGGCTCTCCGACCAACGGGTCGTGCTCGAGCGCGTGGGTGACTCGTTCCTGATCCTCTCGGGCATGTAGCCGCGCGCGGAAAACGCGCGTCTCGCGTTGAACCGGTGCAGCTGCTCGGGATAGCATGCGCGCCGAGGCGGACGTGACCGGCGCGGGTGAGAAGAAACAGCTCGGCCGGATCCTGCTGCAGCAGCGGCTGGTGAGCGCGTCCATGCTCGACGGTTTGCTCGAGGCCCAGCGCGCGTCGCCCGACACGCGTCTCGCGTCGCTCACGGCGGCCTCGGGGCACGTGGCCGAGGTCGACCTCCTGCGCGCCCTCTCCGAGCAGCACGGCGTGCCCGGCATCGACGTCACGCAGGTCGTCGTCCCGCTCGAGAACCTCGCGCTGATCCCCCTCGAGATCGCGAAACAGCATGGGATCCTGCCGTTCCTCGCGCGCGACGAGCAGATTTTCCTCGCGATGTCCGACCCGAGCGATCGGCGCGTGATCGACGAGATCGAGTTCGTCACCGGCCGCCGCATCTCCCCGTACGTCGCGCTGCACGACGCGCTGCAGGAGCTCATCGACGTCTGCTACCGCGCTGCCGAGCGCGGCGAGACGCACCACATCGGGGCCGCCGTGCCGCGGGACTACCTCGAGCAGGTGGGCCTCGCGGACCGCGAGCCCGCGCCGAGTCCGCTGGAGGGCGCCACGGCGGGGCGGACCGAAGCCCCCGACCGCGGGGAGGTCTCGGGGGTGTCACCGACGCCCCGAGCGCCGTCGGCCGGCGGTTCCTCGATGGGCGGCGCGTCGACGGGCGATTCGGCGAAGGGTGGCCCGTCGTTGGGGGGCCTGGCGCCCGCGGCCGATGACCTCGCGGAGTTCTCGTTCGCCGACGTGATGGACGACGACGCGGAGCCGGCGCCGCCGCTCGATCCCGTCTTCGAGTCGCGCGTCGCGCCGCTGCCGACACGCCCGAGCGCGTCCGTGCGCGCCGACGTGCGCGTGCTGATGATCGACGCGGACGAGGGGGTGCGGCGCGTCGTCGCGCGGGCGCTCGGCGAGCGCGGGTATGCGGCGTCGGAAGCGGCGAGCGGCGCCGATGGGATCGCGGCCCTGCGCGCCGCGGTGCCGGACGTGCTCATCATCGACGCGACGCTGCCCGACGTCCACGCGCTCGAGCTGTGCCGCCGCGTCAAGGCCAGCCAGCGCTACGGGCAGGTGCCGATCCTCGTGGTGAGCGCGGTCCATCGCGGCTGGCGCTTCGCCGAGGATCTCCGCGAATCCTGGGGTGTGCAGGCCTTCCTCGAGAAGCCGTTCGCCGTCGGTGAGGTGCTCGCCGCGATCGAGCGCTGCCTCGACGGGCGGGGCGCGGACGGCGCCGACGCGGACGCGATCTCGCACGAGGCGCACGCCGCGCTCGCCGCCGGCATGGAGGCCTTCAAGGCCGGCGACCTGCCGCGGGCGATCGCGCAATTGGAGCGCGGCGTCGCCATCGACCCCCGCGCTTTTCGTCTCCACTATCACCTCGGACTGCTCTACGGTAAGTCCGATGCATCGGTGTTCGAGGCGATCCAAGCGCTCGAGACTGCCGTGCGGCTCGCTCCCCGGAGCTTCCCCGCACTGAAGAACCTCGCGGTGCTCTATCAGCGGGCCGGTTTCAGACATCAGGCCATGGACGTGTGGGAGAGGGCGCTCGGTGCCTCGCCCGACGACGAGACGAAACGCGGAATCCAAGACCACCTCCTCAGCCTGTTCTAAGGAGGGGACGCTTCACCCCCCGGGCCAGCGCGCGCTGGTGCGGAAGCCCAAGTCGCCGACCGAGGTCGAATGAAGTTCCTCTGCCCGCAGTGCAAGGCGAAGTACCAGATCGCCGACGACAAGATCGACGGGCGCACGCTCCGGATGAAGTGCCGGCGCTGCGAGCACGAGATCGTGGTCAAGGGCGACGTCGATGCGGCGGGGGCAGAAGCCGCTGAGCCGCGCGCAGGCGGGGCTCGCACGGCGGAGACGGCGGCGCCGGCGGCCCGTACCGCGGGACCCCGCGCGGCGGGCTCGGCGCTGGGTGCGGACTTCCGTCGACAGATGAGCGCGGGTGCGGCCGAGGCCCCGAAGCCCGCGGCGCCGGCGCCGGTCGATGCGTGGCACGTCGCGATCAACGAGGTCCCGGTCGGTCCGATGCGGCGCGAGGAGATCGCCCGGAAGATCGCCGCGGGCGCCATCGACGGCGAGTCGCTGTGCTGGCGCGAGGGCTTCGACGATTGGCGCCCCGTGAGAGACGTCGCGGAGTTGGCCCCGCTGCTTCGCCGTCCGGCGGCGCCGCCCGCGGGTGCGCGGCCGCTCGCGCCGTCCGCGGGGCGTGCGCTGCCCGGCCCCGCGAAGGCGGGTGCTCAGGGCGCCGCCGCGCGCTCGGTGGCGCCGGCCGCGGTCGCTCGGCGGCGCGGCCGCTGTCGGCCGTGCGGCGCCGGCCGTGGCGGCCCGCTCCAACGTCGTCCCGATCGGCGGGCGACTCGGCGCGGCGGCCGCGCCCGCGTTCGACGAACGGCCCGAGGAGTTCGACGAGACCGAGGCCACGATGGTCGCGCGCAGCCCGCTCGAAGCGGCGCGCTCCTCCGCGCCCGAGTCGGCCGCGCTCGCGGCGTTGGTCGCGGCGCCTGCCGCACCCGCGGAGCCGCCCGCTGCGGCAGCGGCGTCCCCCGTCTTCGAGTCGCCGTCGCTCGCGCCGGCGGCGTCGGTGGGGCCTTCCTTCGCCCCACCGGTGCGCGAAGAGGCGCCCCGTCGCCGCGCGCCGATCTCGCCGTTCGTGTGGGTCGCGGCCGCGGGCGCGATGGCCTTCGGCGTGATGCTCGCCGTGCTCGTCGCGAAGAACATGCTGCAGCCGCCGCCGGCGCCCGCCGTGGCCGCGGTCGCGCCGCCGGCCCCCATTGCGGCGCCTGTCGCGCCCGAGCAGGCCATCGCGATCCCCGAGGCGACGCCTCCCCCGGCAGCGCTCGTCGCGCCGCTCCCCGAGGCGCCGATCCCGACCCCTGAGGCGCCCGTTGCGCAGCGCGGCGGCACCAAGCGCGCGGCCAGCGGCTCGGCGTCGGGAACCCACGCGCTCAGCGCGGCCGAGCAGGCGGAGATCGACCGCATGACGGGGGGCGGCGCGGCCGCTCCGAACCTCGCGGCGCCGACGCGGCCTAGCGGCGGTAGCGGCGGCGGGCCGCAGGGCGCCGAGCTGAGCGCCGACCAGCTCCGCGCGGTCGTCCAGCGCAACCGGCCGGGCCTCCAGCACTGCTACGAGATGGCCGCGCGGCAGACGGGCTCGAGCGACACGATGCGGGCGAACGTCGAGGTGGCGGTGGGCGGCTCCGGTGTCGTCACGCGCGTGAGCGTCACGGGCCCGAGCGCCCCGGCGCAACTCACGACGTGCCTCGAGGGTCAGGTCCGGCGCTGGCACTTCCCCGCGGGCGGCGAGGCCACCTTCCCCGTCGTGTTCTCGCCCGGCGGGTGAGCCGCGGCCCCGCGCGAATTGTTGGAGCTCCAACGGTTTCGGATGCGGATCACGGGTCGCGCCGCAGGGCCGACGCGAGCGCACGGGCAAGCGCATCGGGCAGCGGTGCGAGGCGGTCGGCGTCCGAGGGGACGTGCACGAAGAGCACGTGCGCGGGGCCCTCGCCGCGCCGTGCGGCGGCGAGCAGCCGGTAGTAGAGGTCGTTGCAGACGTAGCCGCCGGCGTCGTCCGACGGCGCGCAGGCGAGCCCCGCGTCGCGGAGCGCGGCGACGACGGCCTCCGTGTCGAAGGGCGTCGTGAGCGCGAGCATGCCGCCGGGTTCGGCCTCCTGATCCGCGCAGACGCGCCCCGCCGCGTCGGGCTCGGCGGAGCGCGCGTGGTTGTGCGCGCGCCGCTCGACGCGGACGTGCGACGTGCTGGCGGCGAGGCCGAAGGCGACGATCGCGTCGGCGCCCGTCGCGCGCGCCTCGTCGAGCACCGCGCGCGCGGCCTCCGCGTAGCGTACGGGCACGGGGGCGAGCGCGACGAAGGTCACGGCGCCGTGCGTGAGGCCGTCGAGCGCCTTCGCGATGGCCGTCGAGGGGTTCTCGGTGTGTCCGCCGAAGGGCGCGAAGCCGGTCACGAGGACGCGCATGCCGAGCGAGTATCGCCGGACTCTGCTTTGTGGCCAGAGACGTGCGTGATAGCGTCGCGCGCTGATGGAGCCTGCGGAGCTCACGCGCCTCGCTTCGGAGGCGCTCTATCTCGTGCTGCTGGTGTCCGCGCCCGCGCTGGTCGTCGCGCTCGCCGTCGGGCTCGTGCTCGGGCTGTTGCAGGCGGTGACGCAGGTGCAGGAGCAGACGCTCTCCTTCGTGCCGAAGCTGGTCGCCGTCGCGCTCGTGCTCTCGGCGACCGGGACATGGATGAGCGGCGAAATCGTGCGCTTCACGGACAGGCTCTGGCGGGCGATCCCCCACCGGGTGCCATGAGGCGCCGCGCGCTGGGACGGACGTAGCGGATGGACACGCTGCTCGCGGTGCTCGGCGAGGCGGAGGCGCAGCGCCACCTCGCGGTCGGCGCGCTGCTCGCGGCGCGCGTGCTGCCGCTCGTGCTGCTCACGCCGTTCTTCGCCGTGCGCGCGGCGCCGTCGCTGCTGCGCACGGCCGTCGCGCTCGCGCTCGTCGTCGCGCTCGAGCCGCTCGCGGCGTCCGTCGCGCCACCGTTGCCCGGCGCGCTCGGCCTCGCGGGGCTGGCCGTGCGTGAGGCGCTCGTGGGTGCGGTGTTCGCGGTGGTCGCCGCGCTGCCGCTGCACGCGCTCGGGTGGTTCGGCGGGCTCGTGGACGCGTGGCGTGGGGCCGGGCAGGGCGAGGTCGGACTGCCGGACGGCGAGCGGGCGAGCCCGCTCGGGGCGCTCGCGTCGCTGCTCGGCGTCGCGCTCTTCGTGACGCTCGGCGGGCACCGACTCGCGCTCGCGTCCTTCGCCGAGGGGCTCGTGCGCGCGCCCGTCGGCGGCACGATGGACGTCGACGGACTGCGCGCGGCGGCCCTCGGCGCAGCGCGGCTCGTCGGGGACGCGCTCGCCTTCGCGGCGGCGCTCGCCGCGCCCGCGGCGCTCGCGATCGTGCTCGTGGAGGTCGCGCTCGGGCTGATCGCGCGCGCGGCGCCGCAGATCCCGATGTTCTTCGCGGGGATGCCGCTGCGCGCCGCGGTCGGGCTCGGCGCGGTGCTCTTGTCGCTGTCGCTCGCGGTCGAGCGGCTCCCCGCCGCGTTCCGCGCCGCGGTGAGCGCGGCGGGCGCGCTCGTCGGGAGGCTCGCCGTCCCATGATGCATGCAGTGAACTTCGCAGGGATGCTCGCCTCGCTCGCGCGCACTGCGCGCCGCATGGCCCCGCGCGCGGCGCTCCTCGCGGCGCTCCTCGGCGGGGTGATCGGCTGCGGCAGCGACCCGGCGCTCGGCGCGGCGCGCACCACGCTCGCGAGCGCGACCCGCGCGGTGACCGACCTCGACGCGCGCCTCGCGGAGGGCCCGGACGGCCTCGGCGGAGAGGCCACCGTTCGCCTCGCGCAGCCCGATGGCGCGGCGCGGCTCACCGCGCTCCGCCGCACGCTCGGCGAGGCCGATCGGCTCGTCGAGGGCTCGGGGCGCGCGCTCGATCTCTGGGCGGAGGACGAGGGCGGCGCCGCTGCGTGGCACGCGCTCGTGCCGTGCCTCGCGCTCGCGCTCGTGGACCTGCGCGAGCAGCTCGCGGCGCTCGGCGTCGAGGTGTCGCTCGCGTTCGAGCAGGCGGTCGCGCTCACCGCGTCCGGGGGTGGGCGCTGCGGGGGCCGCGAGGTGCCCGCGCAGCCATGAGTTCGCGGTGGGTTCGCAGGGAGTTCGCAGTCAGCGCGGGCGGGTCGCCCGAGGGGAACAGCATGAAGAACGCCACGGTCCGCACACTCATCGACGCAGAGACGATCCAGCGGCGAACCCGCGAGCTCGGGGCGCAGATCACCGCCGATCTGCAGGGCGGGGACGTCGTCGTCATCGGCGTGCTCAAGGGCAGCTTCGTGTTCGCGTCGGACCTCGTCCGCGCGATCGACCTGCCCCTCTCGATCGACTTCCTCGCGCTCCGCAGCTACGGCGACGGCACGGAGACGTCGGGCGTCGTGCAGATCACGAGCGACCTCTCGCGCTCGATCGAGGGCAAGGACGTCATCGTCGTCGAGGACATCGTCGACACCGGGCTGACGATGACCTACCTCCTCGAGAACCTCGAGACGCGCAGGCCGCGCTCGGTGCGGCTCGCGTCGCTGCTCCACAAGCCCGCGCGCACGCGCGTCCCGGTGAAGATCGACTACCTCGGCTTCACGATCGACGACGTCTTCGTGATCGGTTACGGCCTCGACTACGCCGAGCACTACCGGAACCTCCCGTACCTCGGCGTGCTCGAGCCGGGCGCGTGATCCCCAGGGCGCACGGACGCGCGCACGCGCTTGCGCGCCACGGTGTCCGCGACCAGCATTCGCGCACGCCATGAGCAAGCGCCTCGAGATGATCGAGAAGGTGATCGCGTCCGGGTCGCGCGAGCCCTTCCACCACTACGCGCGCGCGATGGAGTTGCGCTCGCTCGGGCGCGTCGCCGACGCGCGCTCGGCCTTCGACGGCGTCGCGGCCGACTTCCCCGCCTACGTGCCGACGTACCTGATGGCCGCGCAGCTCGCGCTCGAGGTCGGCGATGCGCCTGCCGCGCGCGTGCACGCCGAGCGGGGCGTCGCCCGCGCCCGCGCAGCCGGCGACGATCACGCGCTCTCGGAGCTCGAGGCGCTGCTCGCGCGCGTCTGACCGCGCCGCGCGCACGAAGTCTCGGCGTGCGCGCGCGATCGGTGCTGTAGTCGGCGCCATGTCGTCGCTCGGGGAGTTCACGCTCACGCTGCCGCGCAACGCGTTCTCGCCCCGCGAGGCCGCGCGCGCCGCCGATCTCTGGCGCGCGTGTCAGGACGTCGCGGTGTGGGAGTCGACGCGCGTCGGTTGGCCGCCGGGGCGCTATCGCGACGAGGGGACGTCGTTCATCGTCCGCACCATGACGGCGCTTCATCACCGCGAGACGTCGTACGGCGAGCCGCTCCGCGCGCGCACCTGGATCGGGCGGGTGCGCCGCGAGATGTTCTCGACGCGCGAGGTGCGCCTCGAGGCCGCGGACGGGCCGGTGTGCTCGGCGACGCAGGAGTGGGTGCACGTCGCCGCCGATCTCTCGCCCTCGCGGGCGCCGCGCACGCTCTCCGACGCCTTCCCCGTGCACGCGGGCGGGGAGCCCTCGGTGTCGCTGCCCGCGATCGCCGCGCCCGAGGCGGACCCGCGCACGCACGCGCTGCAGTTCCGCTGCTGGCATCTGTGGATGGACCCGCTCGCGCACGTGAACCACCCGATGTACGTCGACTTCGCGGACGAGGCGCTCGCCTGCGTGGCCGCGGGCGCGGGGCTCTCGCCCGCGGCGATCGTCCCCGTCGCGGAGAGCGCGACCTTCCGCGCCGGGGTCGTGGCCGACGTCGAGGTGCGCGTGGAGTCGCGCCTCGCGGGGACGACGGCGGCGGGCGATCTCGTCGTCGCGCACCGCGTCCTCGGCGTCGACGGGCAGGTCTGCGCGCAGGTCACCACGGTGCGGCGCGTGCTCGACGGCAGGACGGATCGGCTGCGCGCGGCGCTGCGCTGAGGCACGTCGCGGCGCCGCTGCGCGTGGCGCGGAAGCGCGGCGGTGCGCGGCGTCGAGCGCGACGCGCTGAATGGTGGTTCAGTCGATTAGACCGCGCGCGAGCGTGAGCGCGGCGACGAGCCATGCTGCCGCGGACGCGCGCTGGGTTGCCCGGCGTCGGGGCGCGCGTCGTGCGCCGAGCAGCGTCCCCCCGATCGCGAGGCCGAGGGCCGCAGCGCCCCACGGACCCGGGTTGCGCGCGAGGCGTGCCGCGGGGCCGTCGTCGTGCCGCACGCCGGCCGCGTCGAGGAGCGTCCGTGCGCTCCCTGCGGGGCCGTGCAGCTCGAGCTCGAAGCAGGTGGGGCACAGCGCGGGGCGCGGCGCGGTGCGGTAGGCGCGCGGCGCCGCGAGACCGGCGATCCAGCCGGCGCCGCCGCCGTCCGCGACGGACACGACGACGCCCTCTGCGGCGGGCGTGAGGCGCACCGTGGTGCCGCGGACCGTGGGGTGGGCGTCGAGCGCGAGGAGGGGCCCGGGCAGCGTCGTGGCGTCATGCGCGCGCAGGGTCAGGTGCGACGGACTCAGCAGCGCCGCGAGCGTGAGCGCGCCCGCGACGACGACGAGGAGCGCGGTCGCGGCGTCGAGCGCGCGCGCGGCGGGCTCGGGTGCGTCGACGAGGTCGGGGCGCGGGGCGTCGGCGTCGCGCGCGCCCGCGAGCCGGGCGTGCTCGAACGACGCGGCGAGCTCGCAGAAGGCGAGGGGGACGCCCACCGCGGCGAGCGCGGCGACGGCGAGCGTGGCGCCGACGCGCGACGGGCCGAGCCCACCCGTGGCGAGGGTCGCGAGGGGGGCGGCGAGCAGCGTGGGGATCGCGGCGCAGGCGGGCGCGACGCGGCGCGCGAGGGCGGCGTCACCCCGCGCGCGAGCGGCGCCGGGCGTGCGGGGGCCGACCTGGGCCGCGCAGGCGGCGAGCGCAAGCGGCCCGGCACAGAGGCCCGTCACGGCGATCGCGGCGAGCCCTGCGACGAGGGGAAGCGGGCTCCCCGCGAGCACCTCGGGCGGGACGCCGGCGTGGGCTTCGAGGGCGGCGCAGAGGCCGATCGCCGTCGCGCTCGCGAGCGCGGGCAGCGCGAAGAACAGCGCGACCGGGCCGACGCGGAGCGGCGCGCGCGGGGAGGCGAGCGTCGGTGCGTCGGGCGGCGTCGCGGCGTCGAGGGCGGTGCGCAGGAGCGCCGCGCCGATCAGCGGCACGAGCGCGAAGCCGAGCCCGCACGCGCAGGCGGGCACCGCAGCGGTGAGGGCGGCGCCGAGTCCGAGCAGTGCGCCCGGTCGACGCGCGAGGGTACGGAGCGCGCGCACGCCGCAGGGTGTGCGGCGCGCGGCCCCGCACGCAAGCGTCCGCCGCGGCGGCGCCCCGCGGACCGGCGAACGCGTGACGCGGCGTCGTGCGCGGCTCGCCACGCGCGGACCAGCACGCGCGGCGGTGGCCGCTTTGGTGTAGAAGGCGCGCCGTGCCGGACCCGACGCCGCTGCAGATCGCGCTGCTCGCGCTGACCGCCCTCGCGGCGGGGACGATCGACGCGATCGCGGGGGGCGGCGGGCTGCTCACGCTGCCGGCGCTGCTCGCCGTCGGGATCGATCCGCACCACGCGCTCGGCACCAACAAGGGGCAGTCGGTGTTCGGCTCGCTCGCCGCGACGATCGCGTTCGCGCGGGCGGGGCGGCTCGACGTCGGGCGCGCGCGGTGGACCTTCCCCGCGGGGCTGCTCGGCGCGTTCGCGGGCGCCGCGCTCGTGCTGCTCGTCGACCCCAAGACGCTCAAGCCGCTCGTGCTCGTGCTGCTCGTGTGCGCGGCGCTCGTCGTCGTGCTGCGTCGCCCGCCGGCGCCCGGCGAGACCGACGCGCGGCCCGCGCCGTCCGGTGGGAAGGCTCGCGTGCTCGCGCTCGGCATCGCGCTCGCGATCGGGGCCTACGACGGCTTCTTCGGCCCGGGGACGGGCACGTTCGTGCTGCTCGCCTTCGTGCTGCTGCTGCGCGAGCCGATGACCCACGCGACCGCGAACGCGAAGGTCGTCAACTTCGCCTCGAACCTCGCGAGCGTCTCGCTGTTCGCGTGGAAGGGCACCGTGCTCTGGCAGGTCGCGCTGCCGATGGCCGTCGGCCAGCTCGCGGGGGGCTTTCTCGGCGCGCACCTCGCCGTGAAGGGCGGTGAGCGCGCGATCCGGCTCGGCGTGCTCGCGGTGGTCGGCGCGCTCTCCTGCAAGGTCGCGTTCGACCTGCTCCGCTGAGCGCTGGACCGCGGCGCGGCGGTCGGACGGCGTGGCCCCGCGGGTGCTACGGTCGGTCACCGCATGCGGAACTTCCTTGGATTTCTCTTCGTTGCGTGCGCCGCGCCCCTCGTCGCGTGCGGCGCGCGCACCGGCCTCGGCGACGTGCGCGAGGACGCCTCGGCCGGCCCGCGCCCGCAGCCCGAGCAGTGCAACGGGCTCGACGACGACCTCGACGGCGTCGTCGACGACGGCTTCCGCGACGGGCTCGGCCGCTACGCGCTGCCCGAGCATTGCGGTGCGTGCGGCGCGGCCTGCCCGCCGTCGCTGCCGAACGCGCTCGGCGTCGCCTGCGAGCTCGTCGCCGAGGCGCCGACCTGCGTCGCGACCGCGTGCGCGGAGGGCTTCGCGCGGTCGAGCACCGGGCGCTGCGTGCCCGCGTTCGCGCGGCTCTGCCTCGGCTGCGCGGACGACGCGGATTGCGGTGACTTCCCGGGCGGACGCTGCGCGGAGATCGGCGGCGAGCGCCGCTGCGCCGTCGACTGCGCGCTCGGCTGCCCCGCGGGCTACGCGTGTCTGCCGACCCTCGTTCCGGCGCCCCTCGGCGATGGCGGCCTGCCGGATGGCGGCAGCGCGGATGGCGGCGCATCCGACGGCGGCGTGCCGGATGGCGGCAGCGCGGATGGCGGCGACGCGGACGCGGGCCTCGTGCCGCTCTGCGTGCCGATGGGCGGGAGCTGCGCGTGCGATCCCGGCGAGCGCTTCGACGTCGCGTGCGCGCTCGTCGATCCGGAAGGGGCGCGCTGCGTCGGCGCGCAGGCGTGCGCGGACGGCGTGCTCTCGACGTGCGCCGCGCCCGTCGAGACCTGCGACGAGGTCGACAACGACTGCAACGGCTTCGTGGACGACGGCTTCCGCGACGCGCGCGGCGCGTACGCGCTCGACGTGCGGAACTGCGGGCAGTGCGGCGTCGACTGCACCGCGTCGACCATCCCCGAGGGCGACCTCGTCTGCGGCGGCGACCCGTTCGCGCCGCGCTGCGTGCTGCGCTGTCCCGACACGATCGACGGCATCGGCCCCGGCGATCGCGTCGACGGCGACCTCGACATCTCGACGGGCTGCGAGTGCACCGTGTCGTCGCCCGCTGACGCGCCCGGCCCCGTGCGCGCGAGCGGCGAGCTGCTCGACACGAACTGCGACGGTGCCGACGGTCTCGTGCTCGAGAGCTTCTACGTGACGCCGGGCGGCGACGACACGGGCCCCGGTTCGCCGACGCGCCCGCTCCGCACGATCGGCGAAGGGCTGCGCCGCGCGCGCGCGTCGATCGGGCGGCCGGGCGCGCGCCCGCACGTCTACGTGGCGTCGGGGAGCTACGCGGAGACGCTCGACTTGCCGGACGGCGTGAAGCTGCACGGCGGCTACCGCAGCGACTTCCGCGCGCTCGACCCGAGCGGCTTCCGCGTCGAGGTGCGCGCGCCCGCGTCGACGATGGCGCCGGGCGGCGCGGCGCTCGTCGCGCGCGGGGCCGGCGTCACGGACACGGTCGTCGAGTGGGTCACCCTGCGCGGTCTCGACGCGACCGCCGCCGGGGACGCCACGTGGGGGGCGTACCTGCTCGATCCGGGCGGTGCGCTGCGCATCAGCGAGGCCGAGCTGCGCGCGGGGGTCGCGGGGGCGGGCGCCCCGGCACGCTCGCGCTCCGCATCGCGCCGGCCACGGTGGCCGCGGGGATCGAGCGCGAATCAGCCCGGACGCGACGAGCGGGCGCGGCGCGTGCGCGTGCGCGACGCGGGCAACGCCATCGGCCATCGGCACCGGCGGGCGCGCGGTCGCAGCGGCGCCGACGTGGGCGGCGGCGCAGGCGGCACGGCGACGTCCGTCATTGCGATGGCGCAGCAGCCGGGCGGCGAGCGGGGGCGCGGCGCGCGGGGCGCGGCGGGGGCGCGGGTGGCAGCGACTCGCAGGGCCCGATCCGCGGCCTCGCGTGCAGCCGCGATGTGTGTTGCGGTCTCGCGGATTTCACCGTCTACGACGGATTCCTCGGGCCGCAGTCGGGCGGATCGGGCGGCGACGGAGAGGTGGGCGAGCCGGGCAGCGGCTGCGCCGACGCCTTCGGGCGCTTCGAGGGCGAGCGCTGGGTCGCGGCGCTCGCCGGCGCAGGCACGGACGGAACGGCGGGTTCGGGCGGTGGCGGTGGCGGCGCGGGCGGCGGCTCCGAGTACGAGTCCGTCCCGCCCGACTGCGACTTCCCCGACGCGCTCGGCGGCGGCGGCGGCGGCGGCGGCGCGGGCGGCTGCGGCGGCGGTCGAGGTCGGCCGGGCACGAGCGGCGGCCCCTCGGCGTCGATCGAGGCGACGCTCGGGACGCCCGCGGCGCTGCCGACGCTGCGCGGCGTGCTGCTCGTGGCGGCGACGGCGGGCGCGGCGGCGGCGGCGGCGCGGGCGGCGACGGGGCGCGCGGCGCGGCGGGCGGGCAGGGCGGCGACATCCCGCGCGCCGCCTCGACGCCGCCGGCTCGCTGGCGGCAGCCGCGGGCGCGCGGCGGGCGCGGCGGCAACGGTGGGCGGCGGCGGGGGGCGGCGGCTGCGGCGGCGCCTATCGGCGGTACGCGCAGCTCCGACTGCGGCTAGCGGCGGAGCCCGCCGCGTGGCGCACGGGCAACACGGTGCGGCTCGGTCGCGGCGGCGCGGCGGGGCGCGGGGGCGGCGGCGGCGCCGCCGCTGCGGATGGCGTCGCAGGTGGTGCGGTTGACGTCGTGGTGACGGTGAGCGATGCGCGTTCATTCCAGCTTCTTCGCGCTCTCCATGATCTCCGTGTTCGCGCTCGCGGGCTGCTACGAGTCGCGGCTCTGCGGCGCGCCCGAGGCGTGCAACGGCCGCGACGACGACTGCGACGGTCTCGTCGACGAGGACTTCCGCGACGACGCCGGGCTCTACACGCTCGCGGCGCACTGCGGCGCGTGCGGCGTCGATTGCGGCGAGGTCTTCCCGACCGCCGCCGAGACGGCGTGCCGCGTCGACCCCGACGCGGCGATGCCCGTCGCGGCGTGCGTGCTCGTGTCGTGCCCACCCGGCACGCACCCGGCGGGGACGGGCGCCTGCGTGCCCGACGTGCCCGCGCTCTGCCTCGCGTGCACCTCCGACGCCGACTGCGCCGTACGCACGCCGGGCGCGCGCTGCCTCGAGACGGCCACCGGGCAGGCGCGTTGCGCGACGCCGTGCGAGTCCGCGGACGCGTGCCCGCCCGGCTTCGCGTGCGGCGACGGGGGCGCGTGCGTCCCCGCGAGCGGCGTGTGCGCGTGCGGCCCGGACACCGTCGGCGCGGAGCTCGGTTGCCTCGTGTTCGCGGGTGACGGGCGCGCGTGCGCCGGCGCGCAGGTCTGCGCGGAGGAGGGGTTCTCCGCCTGTGAGGCCGTGCTCGCCGAGGCATGCAACGGCACCGACGACGACTGCGACGACGCCGTCGACGAGGACTTCCGCGACGAGAGCGGGCTCTACGTCTCACGCCTCGCGTGCGGGCGCTGCGGCGTCCCGTGCGTCGAGCCGGGGCCGAACATGCGCGCGACGTGCGCGCCCGACGCGACCGGCGCGGACGGCGTGCGCTGCGACGTCGCGTGCGAGGACGGCTTCGTCGACGTCGACCGCATCCTCGCGAACGGCTGCGAGTGCGAGCGCTTCGACGGCGGCGGTCCGCCTCCGGCGGTCGGCGGTGACGGCGACTGCGACGGCGTCGCGGACGACACCACCGACTTCGTGTACGTCGCGACGACCGGCAGCGACACCAACCCGGGTTCCCTCGCGCGGCCGCGCCGCACGCTCCCCGGGGCGCTCGCGCGGGCCCGCGCCGAAGGCAAGAGCGTGCTCGTCTCGGCGGGCACCTACGCCGGCTTCGACGTCGTCGGGGGCGTGTCGATCTTCGGGGGCTATGCGCCCGACTTCACCGACCGCGACCTCGCGCTCTACCCCGTCGTGCTCGAGGATCCGTCGTCGCGTCCGGGGTCTCCCGCGCTGCGCTGCCGCGGGGTGCGCACGCCCACGCGTGTCGAGGGGTTCGTCGTACACGGGACGGACGCGACGGCCGCGGGGGAGGGCAGCACCGCCGTCGTCACGGACGGCTGCGACGGCGCGGTGACCTTCGCCGAGCTGCTCGTGCTCGCGGGACGCGGCGCCGACGGAGCACGCGGCGACGCGTCGAGCGACAACGTCGCGGAGCTCGGACTGCGCTCGCTCGACGAGCTGCTCGGCACCGAGGGCGGCAGCGGCGGCGGCGGTACGCCGTCCGGCGCCGTGTGCATGCCCGTCTCCGGTGGGCGCGGCGGCGCGAAGCGCTGCCCGGGCGGGGACGTGGGCGGCGGCGCGGGCGGCGCGGCGGCCTGCGAGGATCCGGCGTGCGCGAACGGCAGCCCCTGCGGGAACGCCGGCTGCACCGACTACACCGTCGCGGGTGTCTGCGACATCGACGCGGTGCTGCGCGACGCAATCGCGAACCCGGCGCCCGGCGACGGACGCGGCGTCGGCGGTGGCCGCGCGGGGGAGTTGACGTACAACGCCCCCACGAACCGCGGCGTCTGCAATTTCTGCGACGACAACCCCTCGCTCGGTCGCTTCGGCGCCAACGGCGCGGACGGGGTGCCCGGCGCGGACGGCGCTGCGGGCCTCGGCTGCGGGGGCGTGTCGACCTTCGACGCGGTCAACGGCACCGTGAGCGGCGGCCGGGGCGCGGACGGCGCCGCGGGGGCGGACGGCGCGGGCGGCGGCGGCGCGAGCGCGGGCGCGGGCTACCTCGTGATCGGCGACACGGTCAGCGCCTGCTGGCCAGAGCGGCGGCTCGGGCGGCGGTGGCGGCTCGGGCGGCTGCGGTGCGCCGCGCGCGGAGGCGGGGACCGGGGGCGGCGCGTCGATCGGCATCGCCGTGCGCCTCGGACCGGGGCTGAGCACCGGCCCGACGATGACGGGCGTGCGCGTCGTGACGGCGTCTGGCGGCGCGGGCGGCGCGGGCGGCAACGGCGCGGTGGGCGGCAGCGGCGGCGCGGGCGCGCCCGGCGGCGGCAGCGTGCGCTGGTGCGCGCGCGGCGGCGGTCGCGGCGGCGACGGTGGTCGCGGCGGCGCGGGCGGCGGCGGCGGCGGCGGCTGCGGCGGCGCGAGCCACGGCGTCTACGTCGTCGCGGCCGGGGGCGACGCGACGGCGATCGCCGAGGCGCTGCGCGGCGCGCTCGAGGTCGACGCGACGGGCGCGCCGGGCGCGGCGCGGCGCCGGATGCACGGACAGCAGCGGGCACCGTGGGCGTGGCCGGCCGCGGCGATGGGGTCGGCGTCGTGCCCTGAGGGGCGCGCGGACCCACGCCGCGCGCATCGCAGGGCCGTCTCGCCACCGTCACGCACGGGCGGCCCGTGTCCGTGCGCGCGCGGGCCACGCGTCGCCCGCGGCGTCGGCCGGTCCGTGTGCGCGCGTGACGTCCTGCGTGCGCAGATCGTTGCGCGTTCGTGAGCGCGTGTTGCACCGGACGACACGCGCGGCGTGCATCCCTCCGCGCATGACCCGCATCGCCCACATCTCGGACCTGCACCTCGTCGAGCGCGCGCACGCCACGCGCCGCGGACTCTCCGACGTGCGTCTGCGCTACCTCTCCTTCGGTCGCTCGATCGACTTCGCCGCGCGCGTCGCCCGGGCACGGGAGGCGCTGCGCCTCGCCCTCGCCGCGCGCCCCGACCACCTCTGCATCACCGGGGATCTCACCGAGGACGGGACCCCCGCGCAGTTCGCGGTCCTCGCCGAGGTCCTGCACGACGCGGGCGTCTCGCCCGAGCGCACCACGCTCGTCCCGGGGAACCACGATGGTTACGACGATCCGCGCGCCTTCGAGACGGCCCTCGCCGGGCCGCTCGCGCCGTTCCGCGCGACGAGTACGCCGGGCTCGGTCGTCGTGCACGACGGTGCCGCCGTCGTGGCGGTGTCCACGCTGATTCCGCAGCCGTTCGCGCGTTCGGCGGGGGCGGTCGATCGCGCGCAACTCACCCATCTCGCGGTGCTCGCCGGGGATTCGTGGCTGCGCACGCGCGCGCTCGTCGTCGCGCAGCATCACCCCCCGATGCGTCACCTCGCGCCAGGGTTGCAGTGGCTCGACGGGCTCGAGCGACCCGAGCCGCTGCGCGGGTTGATCGAGCGGCAAGCGCACCTGCACGTGCTCCACGGTCACACGCACGCGGCCGCCGATCGGGCGGTCCGGCGCGGTCGGGATGCGCAGGTGTTCTGCGTCCCCGCGGTCGTCGACACCGACGAGCCCGTCCGCGTCTACGAGGCCACGGAGCAGCGGTTGCGGCCGCTGTGTGGACCCGCCGCGCGTCCGGTCCAGAGTCGCGAGCGCCGTCGTCCGACGCTGCCTTCCCTCGCGGCGTCGGCGTGAGCGGCGCGCGCGCACGCTTCGGGCGCGTGGTCGGACCAGCTCTCTGCGCGCTCGTCGGGCTCGCGCTCGTCGCGTGGGTGGTTTCGCGCTCGGGCCTCGCGGCGCTGCGCGACGTCGCCGTGCTGGCCGCGCCGCTCCTGCCGCTGCTCCTCGTGATCGAGGCGCTGCGCGAGTTGCTCGAGGTGTTCGCGTCGCGCGCGCTCTATCCCGCCGGAAAAGCGCCTGCTTTCAAGGCGTTGCTTCGCGTGCACCTCCTCACGTACGGGGTCGTCACGTTTGCCCCCGCGGGCCGCGCGACGGCGGAGGCGGTGCGCGCCGGCCTGCTCGCGGGCGAGGTGGGCGGTGCGCGTGCGGCCGCGGCGGGTACGGCGGCGCAGGGGCTCGTGATCCTCTCGACGGCGGTCGCGTCCGCGGCGTGCGGGGTCGGGGCCCTCGCGGGCGGGGCGCGCTCGCTCGCGTGGCCGCTCCTCGCGCAGGCGCTGGCGTTCGTCGCGCTCGGTCTCCTGTTCCTGCTCGCGCCGCGCAGCCCGCTCGTCTGCGCGCTCGTACGCCGCTTCCGCAGGGCGGCGTCGCACGGCGAGGACTACGTGCGCGCCATGCGCGATCTGCCTGCCGTGCCCATGCGCGGGCTCGGTTGGCTCGTTGCGTCGCGGATGACGCAATGGCTCCTCGTCGCGGTCGCGCTGCACGCGGTCGGGGCGCGCGTGTCGCCCGTGTCGGCGCTGGTCGCGCACGGCGCGCTGCTCGTCGGTACGACGGCGGGCGACCTGGTTCCTGGCCAGCTCGGCGCGACGGACGGCGCGTTCGCCTTCTTTCACAGGGCGATCGGCTGCACCGAGGCGCAAGCGGTCGGTGTCGCGATGCTGCTCCACGCCGTGCAGCTCGCGTGGACGCTCGCATCCGTCCCCGCGCTGCTCGCCGTGCGGCGCGCCGCGACGCCCGCGCGCCCCGCGGGGTTGCGCGGCGCGCGCGCGGCCGGGGCGGCGCGCGCCGGCCTGCTCGCGGGCGAGGTGGGCGGCGCGCGTCGTCGCCCGCGGGCTCGACACGGACGCGTGTGTCAGGGCTGTTCGACGCGGCCGTCGGGGTGTTGCGCGAAGCGGCCCTGCTCGCGCGGGTGCACCGGATCGTCGCTCGTGAACGGCCAGCCGCCGAAGCGCGTGCGCCGGTAGTCGCTCACCGCGCGCTCGATCTCCGCGCGCGTGTTCATCACGAAGGGGCCGTACTGTACGACGGGCTCGCCGATGGGGCGCCCTTGCAGCAGCAGCAATTCCGCGCGCGCGGTGCCGTTCGTCAGCGTCACCGCGGCGTCCGAGCGGAGCACGACACCCACGCCGGCAGGCACGTCCTCGCCCGCGATTGCCATCGTCTCGCCGGCGAAGAAGTAGAGCGTGCGGTTCATGCCCGGGCGCGCGGGCGGCAGCGTGAGCGTCGCGCCCGCGTCGAGCGCGAGCGTCCAGATCGCGACGTCGTTCTCGGGGCGCGCGGCCCAGGAGCGCGGCGGCGGTGGCGGCGCGACGGCGTCCGCGAAGCGCCCCGCGATCACCGTGACGCGCGCCTCGCGTCCCGCGGCGTCGCGCGCGACGTGTGCGGGGATCATCGGCGCCCAGAGCATCGAGAAGTGCGGCTCGGCGAGCTTGTCGGCGCTCGGGAGGTTCAACCACAGCTGGAAGAGCTCGACCGGGTTGGCCGCGTCGCGCGCGAGCAGCGGGAACATCTCGGCGTGCACGATGCCGCCGCCTGCGGTGAGCCACTGCGCGTCGCCCTGACCGAAGCGCGCCTTCGCGCCGAGGGAGTCGGAGTGGTCGATGAGTCCGCGCCGCGCGAGCGTCACCGTCTCGAAGCCGCGGTGCGGGTGCTGCGGGAAGCCCGGCACCACCTCGCCGTGGTACATGCGCCAGCCGTCGCGGGCCTCGAAGTCCTGCCCGAGCGTGCGCCCCGCGAGCGAGGCCGCGGGCCCGAGCCGCTCGTTGCCTGCGGGATAGGCGTCGTCGTGGTGCACGCAGAAGAGGAACGGGTCGAGGGTCGGCCACTGGAAGCCGAGCCGCATCACCCCGAGGATCACGTCGTCGGCGTCGAGCGTCGTCATCCCGACTTCGTGGGAGCCGCGCGCGGGCCCGTCAAGGCTTGGGGATGCGGAGCGTCGCGCTCGCCATCAGCGTCCCGCTGACGGCGTACATCAGCACGAGCGGGTGCAGCAGGCCCGGCCCGAGCCGGACGGCGCCGAGCCAGAGCGCGTCCCCGAAGGCGTCCTGCGCGAACGCGACGCCGAGCACCAGCACGAGCAGCAGCGAGGTCGGGATGGGCGTGCCCTCGTAGTACTTCACCTTGCCGCTCGCGTCCGAGAGCTGCGCCGCGGTGACGTTGTAGCGGGCGAGCCGCGAGATGCCGCAGCCGACGAAGTAGACGAGCACGAGCGCGTCCCAGAGCCCGCGCATGCCGAGCGTGAACGCGAGCACCGCGGGCGCGACGCCGAACGAGATGATGTCGGCGAGCGAGTCGAGGTCGGCGCCGATCGGCGAGTGCTTCCGGCGCCAGCGCGCGATGCTGCCATCGAGCACGTCGCAGACGAGCGCGATGGGCAGGAGCCAGAACGCGCCCGTGAGCAGCGTCCGGTCCCGCTCCGCGAGGAAGGACAGGCAGCAGAAGATCGCGCCGGTGCCGCACGCGGCGTTGCCGAGCGTGACGAGGTCCGCGAGCGCGAACGTCCGGAGCATCGAGAAGTGCGGCTTGCGGGCGGGCTTCGCGACGTGGCTCTTCATGCGTGGCCGTCACCCTAGCAGGCGGCCCACGCAGTCGCAGGCCCCGGACCGCGAGGCGCGCGGCGGTGCAGCGCCCGTGACGCCGCGGGTTGGGAGCGAGTAGGATGCGGCCGCGAGCGCCATGAAGATCTGTCCGAAGTGCGCCTCGGTCTTCCAGGCCGACGAGGTGACGTGCCCCCACGACGGCGCGACGCTCGCGGCGAGCGACGCAGCGCCCGAACCGCGCGCGCGCGGCTTCGCGACGACGGCGTTCGGGCCGGGTGACGTGCGCGACACGCCGATCAACCCGCCCGCGATCGCGCGCGGGGGCGACGACGAGGGCCCCGACCCGTTCATCGGGCGCACGCTGAGCGGCCTCTACCGCGTCGAGCGCCGCATCGGGCGGGGCGGGATGGGCACCGTCTACATGGCGGAGCACATCCACCTGCAGAAGCAGTTCGCGGTGAAGGTGCTGCTGCCCGAGGTCGCCAGGCACGGGACGGCCGTCGAGCGGCTGCGGCAGGAGGCCGTCGCGGCGAGCCGCATCGAGCACGAGAACATCGTCGGCGTCGCGAGCTTCGACCGCACGGAAGAGGGCGACGTCTTCATCGTCATGGAAATGCTGCGGGGCGAGGACCTCGCCACGCTGCTCGGGCGCGGGCCGCTCGCGATCGATCGCGCGATCCCCATCGCGCTGCAGGTCTGCGCCGCGCTCGGCGCCGCGCACGCCGCTGGCATCGTCCACCGCGACCTCAAGCCCGAGAACGTCTTCCTCGTCAAGCGCGGGGACTTCGACTTCGTGAAGGTGCTCGACTTCGGCATCTCGAAGGTGAAGAGCGCCGACGCCGAGCAGGTGCGCATGACGAAGACCGGC
Source organism: Polyangiales bacterium (assembly GCA_964202905.1). Classification (GTDB taxonomy): domain Bacteria; phylum Myxococcota_A; class Polyangia; order Polyangiales; family JADJQN01; genus CAIUAC01. Next base: position 160,559 of record CAXNJO010000003.1, on the reverse strand, counting down.
CAGCTCGTCGGCACGCCGCTCTACATGTCGCCCGAGCAGGCGCGCGGCGAGGCCGACATCGACAAGCGCGTCGACGTCTACGCGCTCGGCGTGATGCTCTACGAGATGCTCACGGGGGCGCCGCCCTTCGAAGGGGACAACTACTTCCAACTCCTCTGGAAGCACGGCAACGAGCCGCCGCCGTCGATGCGCGCGCGCAACCCGAACATGTACATCCCCGAGGCGCTCGAGGCGGTGGTGACGCGCGCCCTCGCGAAGAAGCGCGACGAGCGCTTCCAGTCGATGGAGGAGCTCGAGGCCGCGATCCTCGCCGCGACCCCGGAGCTGGCAGCGCTGCCCATGCATCGCTTCTCGACGCGTCCGCAGAGCCTCGCGCCCGCGTCGCTCCACGCCAGCGGCGCGACCCTGCCGCCCGGCTCCGCGCGGCCCTCGCGCGCGGCGGATACGCTGCGCGACACGCTCGACGAGGCGCCGCCCCCGGCGGGCAAGCGCCGCGCGCTGGTCGCCGCGCTCGTCGCTGCGCTGCTCTTCCTCGCGGTCGCGGTCGCGGTCGGCGTGGCTGGCGCGGGTGACGATGCGCCGCCGGTGGTCCCGGTGGCCGCGCCGCCGGTGGTCCCGATGGACGCGCCGCCGGTGGTCCCGACGGACGCGCCGCCGGCGGTCCCGACGGACGCGCCGCCGGCGGTCCCGACGGACGCGGTGCCCGCGCCGGTGACCGTGCGCGTCGTCTCGACACCGCCCGGCGCGACGGTGTGGCTCGGCGAGGAGCGGCTCGGCGTCACGCCGCTCGACACGCCGCTCGCCGCGGGGAGCAGCGTGGCGCTGCGCTTCTCGCTGGCGGGCTACCTCGATGCGCGCCGCGCGATCGTCCCCACCGAGGGCGCGACGGTCGACGTTGCGCTGCGCGCGCGCCGTGCGTCGCCTCCCGGGGGCAGCGGCGGCGCGGTGCAGATCAAGCAGGAGTTCTGATGGTTCGATTCTCCTGTCGGGGATGCGGTTCCGTGCGTCTGCCATCTCTCGTGTTGGTCATGCTGGTCGCGGTCGGGGTGGCGCCCGCTGCGGCCGTGCTCGCGCCCGTGACGGCGAAGGCCGATGCGAACGCCGAGGCGCGTGTCTTCTTCGAGCGCGGCAACCGACAGCTCGCGGAGGCGCTCGGCCGCCGCGGCGCGCGGCGCATGCGCGGGCTCGAAGAGGCGCTCGGCAGCTACGTCTCGAGCCTCCGCATCGTGCGCAGCCGCAACGCGGTCTTCAACGCCGGCGTCACGCTGCAGGAGCTCGGGCGCGCGGCCGAGGCCTTCGGCTATTTCATCGAGTACCTCGCGATGGCGGGGCTCAGCGACGCCGAGCGCGCCGAGGTCGGGCAGCGCATCGAGGCGATGCGTCCGCAACTCGCGCTGCTCGCGATCGACGCGACGCCCTCGGCCGAGGTGCGCCTCGATCGCCGCGATCTCGCGGTGCTCGGCACGACGCCGCTCGAGGTCGCCGTCGCGGCGGGCGAGCACACCCTCTACCTCACGGCTGCCGGACACGAGGAGCGCGCGCTCGTCGTGCAGGCCGTCGCCGGCGAGACGCGGCGCGCGACGGCCGCGCTCACGCCTCGCCCCGGCGCGCTGCGCGTGCGGGTCGCGCCGGGCGCCGTGGCCTTGCTCGACGGCGCGCCCATCGCGCTGGACACGGTCCTCCCCGTCGCGGCCGGCACGCACACCCTGCGGATCACGCGCGGCGGGCGCACGACCGGCGAGCAGCGCGTGGAGATCGCGCCGGGCGGCGCGCTCGTCGAGGTGGACGGCACGCGCTCCGGCCCATCGGCGCAAGAGGAGGGCGTGGGGAGCCTCGAGGTCGCCGTCGACGTCGCCGCGCGCGTCGTCGTCGATGGGGCGTCCTTCGGCACGGGCACGCGCGTGTCGGGCGCGCTCGGCGCGGGCACGCACCGCGTCCGCGTGGAGGCGGAGGGCCATCTCCCGTACGCCTCCACGGTCGCCGTGCAGCCTGGCCAGCGCACGCGCCTCGAGGTCAGCCTCGGCGTCGACCCGGCCACGGTGCGCGACCTCGGCGCGTGGCCGACGGTCTCGCTCGTCGCCACGACCTCCGTGTTCACCGTCGGTCTCGTCGCCGCGCTCGCCGCGCTCAGCGCGAACGCGAACTACCGGAGCGACGTCGGCGAGTACGAGACGGGCCTGCTCGAGGGCTCCTCCACGCAGGCGGACTGGGTGTCGCTGCGCACGCGGCGTCGCCAGGTACTCACGCTCAACGGCCTCGCCGACGTGCTGTGGATCTCGACGACCGCGCTCGGGCTGCTCACGACGATCCTCTACGCGTTCGACGACGCGGACGCGGGCGCGGGGTCGACGGGATCGGTGACGATCGCGCCCGTCGCGGGGCCCGGTTACGTCGGCGGTGCGCTCGCCTGGAGGATGCCGTGATGCGTGGACGCCCTGATTTCGCGCCTCTGCTCGCGGTGGCGCTGCTCGCGCTCCCGGCGTGCACGCTGCTCAACGCGCCCGACCCGCTGCCCGCGACGCCCGTCGATGGCGGCCTCGCGGACGCCGATGATGAGACCAGCCCCGACGCGGGCGGCGACGCCGGCACCGACGCCGGGCCGAGCTGCCGCACGCGGGAGATCTGTTTCAACGGACCGACGACGGACGACGACTGCGATGAGGCCGTCGACTGTGCGGATCTCGACTGCGCCCGCAACGCGGCGTGCTGCGACGTGGGGACTGCCGCGCCGCGACTCTACGAAAACTGGGGTTCGGTGAGCGCCTGGCGGACCCCCACCGATCTCGGCGGCGTGGGCGTCGCGGGGGGGGAGCTCGTCTTCGGCGCCGACGGCGTGCTCCGCTCGCTCATGCCGAGCGACGCGCTCGAGCGCTGCCTGCCGCTCGTGTTCGGGGCGCGCATCGAGGTCGCGTTCGGCGTGACGCCCTGCGTGGATGCCGACGCCGGCGCGTGCGGCGACGAGGCGGCCGTCGTGCTCACCGGGGCCGAGGGGCCCGCGTCGGGCCGCGCCCTCGCCGCCGATCTGCGCGTGGCTGTGGGCGGTGACGGCCTCTTGCGCGTCACGAGCGGCGCGACGTCGCTGATCGCCGCGCCGGTGCCCATCGGCGCTGGGGGACGCGTGGTCGTCGAGGTCTCGCCGGGCGCGCGCGACGGTGTGCCCGCGTTGTCGGCGCGCGTCCTCACGGGCTCCGCCCGGGCCGAGACGCTGGTCGTCGCGGATGCGGCGTTCGTCACGCAGGCGAATCTGCGCTCGTGCCTCGTCGACATGGCGAGCGCGGAGACGGTGGGCGGCCTGCGCATCGCGGTCGAGGGGCGCGGCGCGGCGGTGGCGATCAGGCCCCTCCGGGCGTCGCCGCTCGCGTGCGTGAACCCCGTCGTCTTCACGTCTGCGGGCGGCGCGATCACGGCCGCGGTGCTGCCCGGCGAGTCGCGCTGGAACGCCGGCGGCCTCGGCGCGCCGGCGCTGCTCCGCGACGGCGACACCGAATATCTCTTCTACGACGCGTCGGACGTCGAGCGCGACCTCGAGCGCGTCGCGCCCATCGATTTCGCCATCGGCGCAGCGGATGCCGCGAACTTCGGGGTGCCTTGGATGTCGCGGCCGCGGATTTCTCGGGGGCGCGCGCGCCCCCTGCCTACCTGGGTGCGACGCCGCCGTCTTGCACCGCGACGGGCTGCACGTCGCGCCAGCGTGCGCGAACCGACGGCGAGCGCGGACTTCAGCGGCGGGTCCCTCGGTGCCGAGACGGTGTTCCTCCTCGCCTTCGCGCGCGAGACCAGCGGCGGTGCGTTCGAGATCGCCTACGTCGATACGCCCCGACCGCGGCCGACGGGTCACCGGGCCCGACGCCGTCGACGGTGCGCGTGCTCGTCTCACCCAATGTCGATTGCGTCTCCGTCCGCGATCCCGCGCTCGCGCAGGCCGACCTCGATCCGAGCGCTGGACTCTGGCTCTTCTACACGTGTGAGCCGCCCATCGGGCCGCCCGCCACGATCCGCGCCGTGCAACGCTGCGGCTGTCCATGGGACGGCGTATCCGGAGTGTGCGTCGCGGGCGCCGACGTCGAGGTCCTCGGCCCGTCGATCGGCGCCTATGCCGCGCAGGGCGTGCGCGGCGCGGCGCCCCTCGTGCGCATCCGCCTGGGCGTGGACGGTGGCGCCCCGACGCTCGCCGTGCGGCTCTGGTTCGTCGCGACGGGCGCCGACGGTCGGCGCACGCTCGGCCTGGCGGAGGGCCAGCGCACGCTCGGTTCCACTCCGCCTGAGGATGCGTCCCAGGCTGCGCTCCCGGTCCTCCGGCCCGACCCCACGAGCCCGCTGCTCGACGGCGCCTCGCCCGCGCTGGGCGCCTGCCCCGGCACCTGCGCGCTCGAGGACGTCGCCGTCGGCCGCGTCCCCGGCGCGACCGAGGTCGTCCTCCTCTTGGCACGGCGCGTGGATGACCCGGCTGGCGGTACCGATTGGCAGTTCGTCCCGCTCGGGCAGACGCTCGAGCCGCGCTGGTGGGGAAATCCATGAAAGATCATGCGGATCGACGCCGTGAGACACGCGGCGACGCGGCGAGCGCCGGCAGCGGGACGGGCAGCAAGCGGGGCATGGACGTCGGGCGCTCCGCCGCGACTGCGCCACTCCGTGCCAGCGCCGGGGGATTCGCCGTCTCCCTCGGGCTGATCGCCGCGCTCGCCTCGGGTTGTGCGGCCATGGACGACGCGGGCCCCGTCGTCGGCCCGCCGTTCGAGGACGCGGGCGCGAATCCTGAGGCCGGCGGGCGGGGGCCGCCCCCTTGCATCGGTTGCCCCCCCGACGCGAGCACGGACTCGGGGCCGGATCTGCGCAGTGAGGGGATCGCGACGCGCGCCGACGCACTCGCGGCGTCGGATGTCGAGCGCGCGAGTTGCTACGACGGCCAGGACAACAACCTCGACGGCGTCTTCGACTGCGGGGACCCCGGCTGCGCGCGACTCCCTTCGTGCTGCGTCGGCGCGACCTCCCTGGGGTGCTGCGGCGCGGAGGAGATGGTCGCGACGCTCCGGGCCGCGGGCTGCACGGGCACGCTCGCGGACTGCACCGCGGCGGGCGAGATCGTCGGATTCGGCGCGCCGCTGCCCGAGGTGTCGCGCGGCGCGATCCGCCCGCTCGGCGACGCCGTCGGCGACAGCGGCGCCCTCTTCGTGAAGCCGCTCGACGCGGGCCGCGCCCTGGTCGTCCGCGGGGAGCTCTCGACCCCGGTCGGGGCCTGCGGGGCGGGCTGCTACGAGAGCGTGGGGCTCGGGCTGGTGGCGGGCGGCGTCCCCGGGCCCACAGGTTCGGTGCGCCCCGTGGCGGGCGTGGTCGTGAGCGCGGCCCGCGCGGAGGTCGCGCTCGTGCTCGCGGGGGAGATCGCGCAGCGCTTGCCGCTCGGCACCGTCGGCGACGTGCGTGTGGTCCTGGCCGTGCTCCCCACCGGCGCCGTCCAGCTCGACGTGCGCAACGCGGCGGACGACGTCCCGCTCGGCACGCTCACGGGCCGCATCACGCCGCGCGCGGATCCATTGCAGCTCGCGATCTACGGCCGCGGCATGAACGTCTCCGAGGGCGGCAGCACCTCGGAGGCGCGCGACGTGGTGGTGTCGTCGTCGCTCTGCGACGCCCCCTCGCGCTGGCTCGCGCGGTCCGAGCTCGCGACGACGGCCACCGCGCCGTCCGCGCCGTCCGCGCCCACCGTGGCGTCCGGAAACGGGCAGACGCTCCTCGCGTGGGAAGAGGGCGGCGCGATCGCGCTGCGCGTGCTGCCCGGAGAGCGCCTCATGCCGGGCGTCATGCTCCCCACGGACGGTCCGGGCCTCGCTGCGGAGGACACCGAGTACGGCGACCCGGACCTGCACCTCGATCGTCTTGCCCGGACCGCGTTGCCGACGGCTACACCCTCTACGTCGCGAACCGCACGACGGGCGCGATCGATCGGATCCGCCTCGCGACGGACGGCACACCCTCCGTGACCACCGAGCGCTGGGCCGACCCTGCAATCGTCGGCGAGGAACTCCTCACCGCGCTCGACGGGCCGAGCGTGCTGCGCCCCGCCGAGGGCACGAGCGGCCTCACGTACCTCTTCGCACGCGCGCACTTGGTGGGCGGTGGCACGCGCATCGTCCGACTCGTCCTCGACGCGGGTGGTGCCCCCATCCCCCCGGAAAACTGGGATCTCGCCACGGTGCGCACGACGCAGCCCGATTTCGGCGCCTTCGATCGCGACGAGGTCGCCGCGCCGAGCGCGTACCGGCACAACGGCAGCGTGCAGGTCGCCTTCGCGGGGCGGAGCGGCGCGCGCTGGGCGATCGGCCTGATGGCGACGGATCTCTCCGACCTCTCGCTCTGGCGCCGCGCACCCGCGCCGACGATCCTCACCGGCGACGCGTCCGGCTTCGACGCCCTCTCGGTGCGCGATCCGGCCGTCGTCACGCGCCGCGCCGAGGTCGAGATGCTCTACGTCGGCTCCGACGGCGCGCGCGACGTGCTCGGCTTCGCGACGCGCCTCGCGACGGATCACCTCACGCCGCGCCCCTGACGGCGCCCGCGACGTCGGCGCCGCGATCACGGCGGGCGCGCTCTGATAGAGTGCGCGCTCATGACGACCCTGCGCCCGATCGACGACGTCGCCGCGGAGCTTGGCCTTCACGGCGACGACCTCTTCCATCACGGCCGCCACATGGCGAAGGTCGAGCTCGGCGCGCTCGACCGTCCGCGCACCGGCGCCGGGCGCCTCATCCTCGTCTCGGCGATCACGCCGACGCCCGCGGGTGAAGGCAAGACGACCATCTCCTGCGCGCTCGCGATGGGCCTGCGCAAGCTCGGCAAGAAGGTCGCGCTCTGCCTCCGTGAGCCGTCGCTGGGGCCGGTCTTCGGCGTGAAGGGCGGCGGCACCGGCGGCGGGCGCGCGCAGGTCGTCCCGAGCGACGTGATCAACCTGCATTTCACGGGCGATCTGCACGCGATCACCGCGGCCAACAACCTGCTCGCCGCGCTCGTGGACAACGACCTTCACTTCGAGGGCGCGAGCGGCCTCGACCCGCGCCGCGTCTCCTGGCGCCGCTGCCTCGACATGAACGATCGCAGCCTGCGCGAGGTGCTCGTCGGCCTCGGCGGGCGCACCGGCGGCGTCCCGCGCCAGAGCGGCTTCGACATCACCGCGGCGAGCGAGGTGATGGCCGTGCTCTGCCTCGCGAAGGATCTCGCCGACCTCGAGGCGCGCCTCGACCGCATCGTCGTCGGCACCACGCGCGCCGACGCACCCGTCTCCGCGCGCGCGGTCGCGGGCGGCGCAGCGATGGCGGCGCTCCTCCGCGAGGCGCTCCGCCCGAACCTCGTGCAGACGACCGAGGGCGGCCCCGCCTTCGTGCACGGCGGCCCCTTCGCCAACATCGCGCACGGCTGCTCGAGCGTCCTCTCGACGCGCATGGGCATGCACTACGGCGACTACGTCGTGACGGAGGCGGGCTTCGGCTTCGATCTCGGCGCCGAGAAGTTCCTCGACATCAAGTGCCGCAGCGCGGGCATCTGGCCGCGCGCCGTCGTGCTCGTCGCGACGCTGCGCGCGCTCAAATCCCACGGCGGCAAGCCCGCGGCCTCGTGTCGGCAGCCCGACCTCGCCGCGCTCGAGGCGGGCCTCCCGCAGCTCGACAAGCACCTCGAGAGCGTGCGCTCCTTCGGCCTCGAGCCCGTCGTCGCGGTCAACGTCTTCGCCGACGACCCGGAGGACGAGCTCCGCCTGCTCGCGCGGCACTGCGCCTCGCGCGGCGTCCGCATGGCGCGCTCGCACGCGTTCGCCGAAGGCGGCGAGGGCGCCCTCGAGTTGGCGCGAACGGTCGCCGAGCTCGTCGACGGCACCGACGCCCGCCCCCCCGAGCCGCGCTTCACGTACCCGCTCGACGTGCCCTACCTCGAGAAGCTGCGCGCGATCGCGCGCACGATCTACGGCGCCGACGACGTCATCCTCTCGCCCGGCGCGAAGAAGGATCTCGAGCGCTTCGCCGCGTGGGGCTACGCGGATCTGCCCGTCTGCGTCGCGAAGACGCACCTCTCGCTCTCCGACGACCCGAAGAAGATCAACCGCCCGAGCGGCTTCGTCGTGACGGTGCGCGAGGTGCGCCTGAGCGCCGGCGCGGGCTTCGTCGTCGCGCTCATGGGCGAGCTGATGACGATGCCGGGCCTGCCCCGCGAGCCCGCGGCGGTGCGCGTCCGCATCGAGCCCGATGGACGCATCCGCGGCCTGATGCAGGGAGATTGAGCGTGGCCTCCCCGAACCCCACCGCCGAGGTCGTCGTCAGCGCCGCGCAGTCCGGGCGCACCGTCAGCGCGGTCGTGCGCGAGGCGCTCTCCTTGCCGTGGACCCGCGCCAAGGCGCTCTGCGAGAGCGGGCGCGTCTCGGTCGAGGGCCACCCCGCGACGGATCCCGGCGCGCGCGTCGCCGAGGGCATGACCGTCACCGTCGACGAGCGCGCCCCGCGTCGCCGCGGCGGGACCCTCTCGCGCGACGAGATCGTCTTCGTCGACCGCGACGTCGTCGTCGTCGAGAAGCCCGCGGGCCTCATCTCCGTGCCCTTCGATCCGGGCGACAAGGACACGCTCGTCGACCGCACGCGCGCGGCCTTGCGGCGCGGCGGCGGCGGCTACGACCCGCAGCTCGGCGTCGTGCAGCGGCTCGACAAGGACACCACCGGGCTGATCGTCTTCACGCGCACCGTCGCCGCGAAGAAGCACCTCCAGCAGCAGTTCCGCGCGCACTCGATCGAGCGCCGCTACGTCGCCCTCGCGCACGGCGTGCTCTCGCGCGGACGCACCTTCGAGAGCGACCTCATCCGCGACCGCGGCGACGGCCTGCGCGGCTCGTGGGGCTTCTTCCGCCGCCCGGGCGCGAAGACGCCGCCCCCCGACGCGCAGCACGCCGTCACGCACGTCCAGCCCATCGAGCGGCTGCGTGGCGCGACGCTCGTCGAGTGCCGCCTCGAGACGGGCCGACAGCACCAGATCCGCATCCACCTCGCCGAGGCCGGGCACATGCTCGTCGGTGAGCCCGTCTACGTGCGGGAGTACGGCGGCGACCGCGTCGAGGCCCCGCGCCCGATGCTGCACGCGGCGACGCTCGGTTTCGTGCACCCGCGCACCGAGGAGCCGCTGCGCCTCGACAGCGACCCGCCCGAGGACTTCATGGCGGCGCTCCACGCGCTGCGCGCGTAGCCCGCAGGCGCCGCACCGATTCCCGTCCGTACGCGAATGCGACTCAGCGACGCCGCCGCCACGTGACGACGAGCGCGAGCACGCAGAGCCCCGCGAGCGCACCGCCACCGACGATCGGCCAGAACGTCGGCAGCGCGAGCACGCTCTCCGGCGGGTTCATGCCGAAGACGGCGACGAGCGTCGCGAGCGGGAAGAAGAAGGCGACCAAGCGATTCAGAGTGCGCGCCTCGAGCGCCGCCTCGTGCGCGAAGCGGGCTTGTTCCTCGGCTGCTCCGCGCGAGCGTGAAATCCATGCCCGCGCGCGCATCGGCCGCGACGAGATCGACCGCGCGCTCGACCTCGACGGTGGCGTCGCGTGCGTCGAGCAGGCGCCGCTCGTCCGGCAGCGCGTCGCGCGCGCCCTGCAACACCGCCTGCATGTGCCGGCTCGAGCGCAGCAGCGGGTGCACCCAGCGCATCACGCCGAAGTAGTCGGCCGGCGTGCGTCGCCGCCTCGACGCGCGCGTCGAGCGCGTGCGCGCTCTGCGCGTAGGCCTGCACGTGCCGCGCGAGCGCCTCGAGCCCGCCCGGCTCCGGCGCGCTCTGCCAGTGTCCCTCCGGCGTGCGCCAGAAGAGCGCAGGCGTGCGCACCGCATCGTCGTCCGGCGTCGGCGCGCGATGCAGCACGAGCAGCACATGGCCGTCTTCGACCATGAGCCGCTGCCGCCCCGCGCTCGCCCCGAGGCGCCGCGTGAGCGCGTCGGGCAGCGCCCACGACGACGGCACGAACGAACTGCCCTCTCCGCTCATGGGCCGAGCATAGACGAACGCGCGGATGCCGGCGCACGGCGCGTTGCGCGCACCGGAGGCGTGCAAATCCCCACTCTGCAGGACACCCTCGCCCCGCTGCGTCACCCCACGGAGTGCCCACCATGTCGAACGATTCCCCGAAGCCCGTGCGCATCACCCGAGAGCAAATCGCAGCCTACACCTCGACGAACTACGAAGTGCATGGGGCGAGCGGCCTCACGGCCGTCGTCCGCATCGGCCAACCGCTCCCCGAAGCGCTGCAATCGGAAATCGGAGCAGGCCATTCGGTGTCGGTCGTCACGGCGTGGAATCCGTTTTCGGTGCCGCAATCCGATGCTGGCAATCGATCACGAAATGCCACGCTGAAATCCGATCTTGCGACACGCGGATTGAAGTCACTCAACGCCCTTGGGCGAGGAAATGACCCGTCGTGGGATCCCGAGCCGAGCCTCGCCGTCCTCGACGCCGATCGCGCGACCCTCGACGAACTCCTCGTCACGCACGAGCAAAACGCCGTCGTCCACGTCCCGGCGGGCGGCCTCGCGGAGCTCGTGTTTCATCCGCATGCGGTGCACGTCGACACGCGCTGAGTCTCTGCGCGGAGCGCAGGGGCGAACCGTACGCGGCACCGCTCCTGGCGCCGCGTCCCAGTCTTCGCCCTTGCACCGCCATCGCGAATGACGGCACCATCCCGTTCGATGCCACGCGCACGCTCTGCGGCGCGTCACCGAACATGGGAGTCCGAGATGCGCAAGATGCCGAAAAACGTTGTAATTTCGCGATTTGTGGGGGGGGGGTAATTGCTGCCTTCCTCGCGCTCGTCACCGCGTGCGGTGACGATGCGCCCGCGATGACGCCCGACGCGGGCGCCGTCGACGCGGGCCGCGACGCGGGGATTTCGTTGACCGCTTGCACCAGCAACCGCGACTGCGGCGGCGGCGAGGTGTGTCGCGACGGCTTCTGCCGCACGACCTGCGCGAGCAACGGCGACTGCGAATCGCCGCTCGGCGTCTGCGACGCGACGCTCGACTACTGCGTGCAATGCAGCGCCGACGCCGACTGCGGCCGCAACGAGCAGTGCAGCGCCAACGCCTGCACCTTCTATTGCCGCGAAGATTCGGCCTGCGACGCCGACGAGTTCTGCCGCATGGACACGGGAGTGTGCGCCGCGCGCGAGTGCGAGACGACGCGCGATTGCAGCGGTGGCTTCGAGTGCATGCGCTTCGAGTGCGTGCCGATCGACCCGATCGTCTGCGACGCGGGCGAAGAGGCGTGCAGCGCCGACAACCGCACCGTCCTGCGCTGCAACGCCGACGGCACGATGGAAGCGATGGAGTCGTGCGCGGCGGATGCACGCTGCGTCGTGAATGGCATGTCCGCGGTGTGCGCAGCGGTGATGTGCACGGCCGGCGAGCTCGGGTGTACGAGCGATTTCACGGCCTTCTCCTGCGACGCGACGGGCACCGTGCGCACGGAGACGCCGTGCGCGACGGGCGAGTACTGCGGCGTCGGCGTGTGCATGCCGCAGGTGTGCACGCCCGGGGCGACGCGCTGCTCGGCGATGGGCGCGCGCGAGGTGTGCGACGCGCGGGGGGCGGGCTTCGAGGCGATGCCGTGCGCGGGTACGGAGGGGTGCCGCGACGGCGCGTGTCTGCCGCGCATCTGCACGCCGGGCGCGGGCCGCTGCGTCGTCGTCGGCCGGCCTGACGGCGCGTGAGGTCTGCGACGCCGAGGGCCTCGCCTACGTGTCGATGCCGTGCGCCGGCACCGAGTCGTGCAGCGCGGGGAGCTGCCTCGCGCGCATCTGCACGCCGGGCGCGCCGGGCTGCGACGGCACGTCGGGCTCGCGCATCTGCAACGCCGACGGCCTCGGCTACGCGCCGACGATGGCGTGCGGCGCGGGCGCGAGCTGCGACGCGGGCACGGGCATGTGCAGCGGCTGGGTCTGCACGCCCGGCACGGTGAGCTGCGTGCCCGGCGCCAACACCCGCCGCGTCTGCAACATGGACGGCCTCGGCTACACCGAGACGGCCTGCGGCCCCTCGACCACGTGCTCGGCGGGCCTCTGCGCGCCGTGGACGTGCACGCCGGACACGTTCTCCTGCGCCGACGTGAACACGCGTCGTCGCTGCAACAGCGATGGACTCGGCTACTCGACCGCGTCCTGCGCCGGCCCCGCCGCGAGCGGCTACGCCTGCCTCGGCGCGGGCACCTGCACCGAGCGCGTGTGCATCCCCGGCACCAACGGCCCCGTCTGCGCGAGCGCGAGCGCGCGGCAGGTCTGCAACGCCGACGGGCAGGGCTACTCCACCGTCGCGTGCGCGGGCAGCGAGAGCTGCTCCGGCGGCACGTGTCTGCCGCGCATCTGCACGCCCGGCAGCGCGCGCTGCGCGGCCACCGCGGGGCTCAGCGGGCGCGAGGTCTGCAACGCCGACGGGCTCGGCTACACCGCGGCGCCGTGCAGCGACACGCAGACCTGCACGGGCACGGGCACCTGCACGACGCGCCTCTGCGCGCCCAGCACGCCGATGTGCGTCGGCACGACGGGTAGCCGCACGTGCAGCGCCGATGGACTGAGCTATTCGGCCACGAGCACCTGCCCGAGCGGCATGAGCTGCAACACCGCGACGGGCCTCTGCGGCGCCTGGATTTGCACGCCCGGCAGCACGAGCTGCCTGAGCGACGGAGTCCGCCGCGTCTGCAACGTCGATGGTCTCGGCTACACCGACTCTGCCTGCGGTGCCTCCACCACCTGCTCCGCGGGCATCTGCGCACCGTGGGTCTGCACGCCCGGTGCCTTCTCGTGTCTCGACACGAACACGCGCCGCGTCTGCAACGCCGACGGCCTCGGCTACACGGCCGCCGCCTGCACAGGCGCCGCGACGTTCGGCTACGCCTGCACCGGCGCCGGCTCCTGCACCGAGCGCACTCTGCACGCCCGGCAGCGCCGCCACCGTCTGCGCGAGCACGACCGCCCGGCAGGTCTGCAACACCGACGGACTCGGCTTCTCCGCGAACGCGTGCGCGAGCCGGCCAGAGCTGCAACACCGGTATCTGCGCCGTGCGCTGCGGTGATGGCGTCGTGGGCAGCGGCGAGACGTGCGACGACGGGAATGCGGTCAGTGGCGATGGGTGCAGTGCGGTGTGTACAACAGAAACGCTTGTTCTCCTTTCACGCGGGCGTCTTGCGACACAGAGCAGCACGTACAACAACGGGTCGCGAGACTTTCTTGCCTCCTACGGGAATGATGGATTTTACACGCCAGTCTGCACGGGCGGCGTTCAGGGGCGACGAGCGCATGCGCACTTGCAGCGACGAACAGTGAGCCCCAGCCGTGGTGGCAGGTAGATCTGGGGTCGAGTCGTCTCATTGGAAAGGTGGATGTCTGGGCTCGGAACGATGTGAGTGACCGTCTGTCGCTGCTAGCAAGTTCGATATCCTAACCTCAAATGACGGTGTTATGTGGTCTGCATCTGCTTATGGAAATGGGAGCTCGCTGGTCGTCCGTCCGTTTTCGTGAGTTCCGCAACAGGTCGATATGTCAGGGTTCGCCTGCGTGGGACCAACGCGCTGAGCATTGCGGAGGTCGAGGTCTTTGGATTCTAGGTCTGGTCGTTCCCGCCAGTTGTCATTGTACTCCCAGCGTTGACTCGCCGCACCGAGCGTTCCTGCGCGTAGGCAGGACGCCTCGGCACCCTCGCGCGCCGCGGTGATACGCTGCGCGCGGTCATGGTCGAGAAGCGCGTCTATCCGCCGATTCCGAAGTACTTCAACACGACGGGGCCGTGCGAGGAGCATCAGCACTACATGGTGCCGCCGCTCCCGCGCGTGCCCGAGGCGCCGGGGATCGTGGCGACGGGCGCATGCCCCTTCGGCTGGTCATCCGCGAACCTCGGCTCGTTCTACAAGGGACTCGTCAAGGACCCACGCCAGACCTTCCGCAAGCTCCGCCAGACACCGCACACGCATCATCCCGTCGACGACGCGCGCGGCAACGCCGAGGCGATGCTCGCGATGGCCGACCTCGGCATCGCCTTCCGCTGGGATTGACGCGCCCAGACGGCCAGCCGGCTGGCTGTCACGAGGCGCGGCAGCGGTCGGGCAGCACGACATCCTTCGCGATGGCCAAAAGTCCCGAAGCGCGCGCGCCGACGAGACCCGCCCCCCGCTCATCGGGACCCCGACCCCGAAAACCGTAGACACAATCCTGGAAGATCCCACACTCTCCTCGCCGTCGTCGCGCGCCGGGGCGCACGACGACGGAGTGAAAGACGATGCGCACCGAGACGGCGAATTGTTGGAAGCGTGGGTGGGCGGTCGGAAGAGATGTATTCAGCGTCGGCGCCGCGCTGACGCTGCTCGCGGCGTGCGGCGGCGCGAGTGTTTCGTTGCCGACGGGTGCCACCAACGGCGTGCGCTGGGCGACGGGGACCGCCCGCTCGGGCGACCCGGCGTCGGGGGGCGCAGCGCCCGCGCCGATGCCGCAAGGCTGGGGGGGCGCAGCGCCCGCGCCGATGCCGCAAGGCTCCGCACCGAGTTCGATCGACGTCGAAAGTCTCTGGCCGATCGCGGAGGCAAACCCGAGCCTGCAGGCCGTGTTCCGCGAGGTCACGTCACGGACGCTCGCTCAGCTCGGCACATCGCGCGATCGGGAGGTCCTGTGCAGCTCGGGTACGACCGTGAACGCGGCCCGGGCCCGGGCGCGGGCCGCACAGTCACTCCTGCTGCCGCTTCATCCGCTCCTCACGCGCCGCGCAGGCGAGATGACCGCGTCCGAGCCGACCATCCGTGCGCTCTTCGACGCGAGCGAGGCGCTGCTCGCCCCGGCGAACCCATCGGTCCCGCGCGTGGAGGACGGCCTGATGTGGGCGCTCGCGGAGGCCTACGCGCAGAAGGTTTGCGTCACCGATGCCGATGTCCCTGCGCTCGTGACGGCCGCGATCACGATGGTGAACGAGGACCCGTTCCTGCGGAGCCAGTTCACCACGCTCTTCACGGCGCCGATCGTGCCCGCGGATGTGCCCGGCAGATACTGGACCAAGCGGAACGACCTCGTCGGAGCGGCGCGCGGCGCGCTCACATCGCGGGCAGCCAGGGCTCCGGCGCTACGCCCGGGCGCACCCGTCTTCGGCCAGGCCTCGAGCAGTGGTGCGCCGTTCAGTTGCGAATCCAACCTCCTTCGAACGTACGACCGGAGTGGGCCTGGAGCCGACAACGGCATCCACGAGGCGGGTGAGGTGTTCGGACTCACCCTGCGCTGCAGAAACACGAGCGGACAGCGGCTGCTCAGCCAATCCATCGTCCTCGCGGACACCACGGCACCGAACATCGTGTTCGGGCGCGAAGAAGTCGTCGTACCTGAAGCGGCCGCCGGAGAGACATTCGAAGTTCCTCTCGGCCCTCTGTATGTGGCAAGCAGCGCCGGACCTCGCCCCGAGCCGCTCGCGCTCCGCGTGCTGAGTTCCCGCGGCCGCAGCGAAGGGACGATGGAACTTCGGTTCCAGCCGCTTGCCGTGGGCATCGTCGAGGTCGGCTTCACCGCACCCGACGAGGACGTCGCCGGCGCGAGCGAGCGAGACGACAGCCCGGCCTTGGGGCCGGACGACCGATTCGAGATGCAGGTGCGCATACGGGTACCCGTCGAGTACACCCCGGCCATCACCGGGGTTGCCCTCGCCTATGCGCCCGACGCGACGATCTTCGATCTCGGAAGCCTGGCGAGCCCGGACGTCGCGACGGACCCAGGCTCCGAAAGCGGCGGACTCGTCACCACGGCCTCGACGGGCGCTCCTTCGGGAAATCCGTACACGGTTCCCGGTTCCGTAAGCAGCGTATTCGTCACCATCGACGACCTCGACGGTCGCGTCGGATCACGCGAGGTCTGCGCCTCCCTCGACACCCGTTCGCCGCTGGCGATCGTGCGTGTCCCCGGTCGTCGTTTCGCGAAGATCGATGTCGGTCTCTCGGTGTCGAGCCCGATCACCCTGGCGCAGATCGCGAGCCGCATCGCCCCGGTCTCCTTCTTTGCTGCCGCGACCGCGCTCGGACAACGACAGGGAATGCCGACACGCGCGGCCTGGAACGCGATTCGCGACGCCGCAAGCGCACTGCAACCCGCGACTGCGCTGCTCGCGCGCTGGGAGGAAGAACGCAAGCTGGCGCGGAGCGCGTGGCCCCCTTCGCCCGATCCCGCCGCGGTGGTCGCACGCGTCACGGAGGCCGTGCGTGTCCTCGAGCAGAGCCGCGTCATCGACCCCGCGACGCGTCGCGCACTGCTCGCGCAGTTCCCCGCTCCGTGTCCGGGCAGCGACGACGCGCCTGCGTGCGGCGCGCCGCGCACCAACGTGCGGGTCGACCCGGGCACGCTGAGCCGCTTCATGCTCCTCTGCCACGCGCTCGGTGAGCGCGATGCGAACAGCGAATGCGAGAGCCTCCTCCGCACGATGGCGATGCCGACGCCGGAGGCATCAGTCGAGCAGATCGAAACGCGCGTCCCACTCGCGCGGCGTCTGCTGCAATGGAGCATGCTCGCGTCGGCGTTCGGCGACAACGCTTGGAAGATCCTCGCGGGCATCGACGTGCGCACCAGCGATCCCGAGGCCTTCCTCGAGAACGACACGGCCGTTCGCAACGCGCTCGCCGCCTCGCTCGACGCGCCGCTCAGCGACGATGCGCCGACCTCGGCGGCTCCGGCGCGCAGCGACGCGGACGAGGGTTCCTCCAGCCGCCGTCGGCGCCGTGACGAGCGCGCCGCGGAGGCCGCGCCCGCCGCGACGCCGCCCGCGTCGCCCGCCATCCTCCGCGCGGTGGCGCTGGCCGCGACGACGACCATCCCGGAACTCCCGAGTTGGTCGCTCTCGCGTTTCGTGTCGCTTCCCCTCGAGTGAAGCCCCCGGTACGCGCGACGCGCGACCTGTCGGGAAGGTGATCCCAATGCCCCACGATACGGTGTATCCCGCCGCGCGACTCGGTTCGCGCGTGCGGTCGCTCGCAGTCGCGACGTTGATGTTCATCCTCCTCGGAGCGAGCTTCGCCGACGGAGCGAGGGCGCAGAGTTCGCCGCGACGCCGGCCGCGCGAGTCGGTAGACTGGGCCACGCAGTTGGAGCGCGACCTCCAGCGTGCACGCGATGAGGAGGGTGCACGGCCCGCGACGGCACCGGCCCCCGCGCCGGTCCGTTCAACCCCTCCCGCCAATGGCTACGGCCCCGCTCCCGGCAGCGCGACAACTCCCTCCTACGGCTACGGTCCCGCAGCGCCCGCACCGGTGCCGACGCCGCGGGCCGCGACGCCAGCCCCCGCATCGACGCCTCCCGCGCCGACACCGCGAGCCGCGACGTCAGCCCCTGCCGCGACGCCTCCCACGACGGCGCCACGCAACGCACCTCAGGCGCTGACACCGTCGCCTCCCGCGCCGACGCCGCGCAGCGCGCCCCAGGCTCCGACACCGACGCCTCCCGCGCCCATGCTGCCTGCCGCGGCGTCCGCGACCGCCTCGAGCGCCTCCGCCGCCCGCGACCGCGACCGCAACACTCGCATCGACGCCGCCCGCCGCGACACCGCCGCCCGCGCGCCGCAGCCGCCGCGCCGACGCCGCCCGCCGACACACCGCCGCCCGCGCCCTCGATCGCGGTGCCCGCTCCGCCGACGCCTCCACCCGCTTCCGCCGTTACTGCGACCGCGCCGTCCCCGCCGGCCGAGGCGGCAGCAGCGCCTGCGCGAGCCGCCGCGCCGCCGCCCGCGCCCCCAACTCCCGCCCCGGCGTCGAGCAGACGCGCCACGGAGCCCGTGGACCCGCCATCGCTTCCAATCCCGTCTGCGCAGACACCCGCGCCGGCGCCTCCCTCGTACGCGCCAGGTCGGGAGTCCACGACGACATCGACGGCGGCGCCTCCCGGCGACGGGCCGCCACGTCGCGGATCGAGCCGGCGCCAGGTCTCACTCCGCGCAGCCGCCGTCGCGACCCCTTCCCCTGCTGCGCAGCCCGACCCCGGAGCGGCGCCTGCCCTTGCGATCGACACCGGAGCCGCGCCCTCGATGCCGCGGCCGGCTGGCCCGGTCGACGCGGCTGGGCCTCCTGCTCCGGAGTCCGGCATCGCGACGAGCGCCGACACCGCTGCCATCGACGCGGCGACGCTCGCAAGTCTGACCCGGTGGGCGGAGACACAGCCGCTCACCGAGGGGGCCGAACGCGCGATTACGGTCACGCGCTGGCACGGGTTTCTCGGCATCGCAGGCGGCTACGCAATCCCATTCGGGGGTGATGTGTTGGGTTTGCAGAGCATCGGCGTCTCCGCTGAAGATCCCGGTTTTGCCGGATTCCAAGCCCGCATCGACGGCGGTGTGACGTACGGCCCGTGGTCGTTCGGGCTCTCTCTACCCGTCTTCCACACGCCAGGAAGCGACGCCGGGTTGGGCGCAGCGACCCTTCTGGGCGTCGAAGCTCAGGTGCGATTCACCCTGCGTCTCGGTCGCATCATGGGCCTCGGGCTGCAGCTTTCCGGAGGACCGAGCGTGGTGCGCACGGAGGCCGCGATCGACGCGGACAGCGTCGCGCAGCGACTCGACGCCTACCTCATCCCCTCGGGCGAAGCCGCACTCGTGATCTCGGAGCGCCTCGGCGGTCACTGGCGCCTCGAACAGCAGGTAGGGATTCGCGTGTACCGCACGGAGTTCCTCGATGGCTATCAGCCCATCCTGAGCCTCCAGATCGGAGTGCGTCATGTCCTTTGAAGACTCCGTCGCGCGACAGAGAACCCAGTTGCAAAAACCAAGCGCATTCATTGCGGTCCTCGCGCTCCTCCTCGCGATCACCCCATCACAGCAGGCGCGTGGCGACGAATCTGCCGAACAACGCCTCGCCTCGCTTGCCACGGCCTGCCAAGGCGGCGACCTCTCCGCGTGCCGCGCCGCCGTCCCGCTCGCGCTCGACGCCCATCGGCGCCCCGCGGTCTACGTGGACGACGAGACAGGCGAGACGTGGCCGCTCGTCGCCACGCCTCCACCCGCGCTGCAGCCATTGCTCGGTGCCATGGTCCGCGCGCTCCGAGCCCGCGCCAACGCGCCGGCCACGCCCGTCTCCGAGATTCTTGGGCTCGCACGGGAGTTCCCCGCGGATCGTGTCCTCGCGACGCGCGCGGACGACGCACGCCTCACGCGCGGCGACGCCGCCACCCTCGGCCCCTGGCTCTGTGACCGCGTGGACTCGCCCGCCGTCACCTCACACATCCAGCGAGCGCCCGCCGCCATGGGGCGCCCGGCCTTCCTCGAGGCGCTCGCGGGGTGCAACCACGGCGCCCCTCTCGCGAGCATCCGCGCGCGCTACGCCGCGCTCGTCGGGGCACTACCGGACACGACCGAGCATCCGCTCCGGGACGCCTGGCTGCGCATGGAGCGCGACGCGCTCCCCCGAGCCGTCTCCGAACAGGACGTCATCGCAGCCTTGGGCGCACAGCCCGCCTCGACACGAGAGCGTCTCGCCGCCGACGTCGTCGCCTTCCTTCGTGCAGGTCCTCCAAATAGGCGCGGCTCGATCAACGCGCTCGTGGCTGCCATTCCCGATTCGACCATCCTCACCGACTACCAGCGCGAGCGTGCCGACAATGCCCGTGCGGAACAGGTACAGCGCGAGGCTGAGGAGCGCGCAGCCGAAGAAGCGCGACGTGCAGAGGAAGCCCGACGTCTCGCAGAGGAGCGCGCAGCGGAAGAAGCGCGGCGCGCAGAAGAGGCTCGACGCGCTGGGGAGGAGGCAAGACGAGTCCAGACAGAGCGTGCGACTGCGGCGGCACGCGAAGCCGCACGCGCCTGTCATGCGCGTTGCAGGACCGTCGCCGACGCATGCTCCGTGTCGGACCCCGCCGCTATCGTCACCAGATGTCTTCCCGAATTCGACCGCTGCCAGGAGAGGTGTGACCGATGACACGCCATCACGGGAAACCCACGTTCGGCGCTCATGTGCTTGTGCTCCTCGGCGCTTTGCTCGCGGGATGCGATCCGGAAGACATCGTCTTCACGAGCGACGCCGGTTGGGTCACGCCTCCGCCCCCCACGCGCGATCCAGCGATTCGTGCCGTCTACGCAGACGACTCATGTCCCGAGGGCCTCACTGCGTGTGGCACCCGTTGCGTCGACGTCCTCGGCGACGCCCAAGACTGCGGCGCTTGTGGCAATGCATGCACCGAGGGCCAGGCGTGCAACGCCGGCGTCTGCGGCGTGCGCTGCGCCCCCGGCACCGCGGTATGTCGCAGCCGTGGTGAGCTGCGCTGTGCCGACACATCTCGTGATCCTCGCCACTGCGGCGCCTGCAGTACTACGTGTAGCGCGGACGAGATTTGCGAAGACGGTGCGTGCGTCGCGCTCTTCTGCGTTCCGGGCGCCGTGCGATGCGCCACGGCGACCGCGACCGCAGAATGCGACGCGCGGGGCGAGCGCTTCATCCAGACTGCCTGCGCCGCAGAAGAATCGTGCAGTGAGGGACTCTGCCGAACACGAATCTGCACTCCCAACGAGACCCGCTGTACGACGGGCGGACTCGGAGCGCGTGAGGTCTGCGCAGAGGATGGACTGCAGTGGAACGATACGCCCTGCGACGACGGTGATTCATGCTCGGGTGGCCGCTGTATTCCTCAGGCGTGCTCACCGGGGACCTACACCTGCACCAACATCAACTCACGCATGGGTTGTAATGCGGATGGACTCTCTGCATCGAGCGCGCCGTGTACCGGGAGCGCCCCGAACGGCTACGTCTGCCTCGGCGATGGCGTGTGCACCGAGCGCATGTGTGTCCCCGGCTCGAATGCGGCGACGTGCGCGAGTCCCAGTGCACGTCAGGTCTGCTCCGCCGACGGGCAGTCGTACGTGACGACCGTATGCGCCGCGACCGAGACCTGCTCGGGCGGCGCGTGTCTCCCGCGCGTCTGCACGCCGGGGAGCACGCGTTGTGTGCCCGGTTCGCTCACGGGTCGCGAAACCTGCGCCGCGGACGGGCTAAGCTTCGCCCCGTCACCGTGCCCTGACACGCAGTCGTGCCGTTCGGGAGTGTGCTCGACGCGCATCTGCACCCCCGACGCTCCCGAGTGTGTTGGCTCAACAGGCACACGCGCCTGTCGGTTTGACGGCCTGAACTACACGAGCACCACCGCGTGCCGGAGCGGCCAGAGCTGCAACTCCGCGACAGGCATGTGCGCCGAGTGGGAGTGCACCCCGGCGAGAGCGGAGTGCATCGCCGGAACAAATACGCGACGCGTCTGCAACGCCGATGGTCGAACCTACTCCGAGATGGCATGTGCCGAGAGCAGCACCTGTTCGGCGGGAGCGTGCATGCCGTGGGCGTGCACGCCCGGCACCGCGTCATGCTCGAACGTGAACTCGCGCCAGGTCTGCAACGCAGACGGGCTCGCCTCCTCCGCGGCTCCCTGCACGGGCCCGGAACCCAATGGCTACGCCTGTCTCGGCGCCGGCGCGTGCACCGCGCGAACGTGCCTTCCGGGCGCGGGCGACGGGACGTGTGTGAGTTCGACGGCGCGACCAGTCTGCGACGCTGACGGGCAGGGCTACTCCACCGTCGCGTGCGCGGGCAGTGAGAGCTGCTCCGGCGGCACGTGTCTGCCGCGCATCTGCACGCCCGGCAGCGCGCGCTGCGCGGCCACCGCGGGGCTCAGCGGGCGCGAGGTCTGCAACGCCGACGGGCTCGGCTACACCGCGGCGCCGTGCAGCGACACGCAGACCTGCACGGGCACGGGCACCTGCACGACGCGCCTCTGCGCGCCCAGCACGCCGATGTGCGTCGGCACGACGGGTAGCCGCACGTGCAGCGCCGATGGACTGAGCTATTCGGCCACGAGCACCTGCCCGAGCGGCATGAGCTGCAACACCGCGACGGGCCTCTGCGGCGCCTGGATTTGCACGCCCGGCAGCACGAGCGTGCGCTGAGCGACGGAGTCCGCCGCGTCTGCAACGTCGATGGACTCGCCCGCACCGACGACGGCCTGCGGTGCCTCGCGCGCGACCTGCACCGCGGGCGTCTGCGCGCCGTGGGCCTGCACGCCCGGCGCCTACTCGCTGTCACGGCACGTCAACACCCGCCGCGCTCTGCAACGCCGACGGCCTCGGCGCCACGTCCGCCGCCTGCACCGGCGCCGCGACCCGGACGGCTACGCCTGCACGGGCGCCGGCACCTGCACCCCGCGCGAGTGCTCGCCCGGCAGCGCCGCAACCGCGCTCTGCACCCCGGGCCTCCTCACCGCCCGCCAGGCCTGCACCGCTGATGGACTCGGCTTCTCCGCGCATCCCCTGCGCGACCGGCCAGAGCTGCAACACCGGTGTCTGCGCCGTCCGCTGCGGTGACGGCATCGTTGGGCAGCGGCGAGACATGTGATGACGGGAATATCGGTGAACGGGGATGGGTGCTCGAGTGTCTGCCTGCGCGAGGGGTGCGCGAGCGTGACGCTCGCTGCAACGAGCCTCACCCTTCCAGCGGTTGGACTCCCTCGCTTCTTCGACCTCGACGGAGATGGCGACCTAGATTTGGCAGGGGTGGCTTCACGACGTCGACTCTATCGGCGCGCGGGAACGACGCTAACGGAATTCTGGTCGGAGCCTACGGCGTACACTTGCGCAACCGGTATCTCATTCGGCGATGTCAACGGAGACGGGCTTCCGGGCGTATTTTTCGCCGATTGCGATGGACCATCTGCCGGATATAGCGGCCGTAGTCGGTTCTACGAACAGACCATCTCAGGGGTAAGTACCGCTGTCACCTGGCAAACAGGGACGGCTTGGAACACCGGCATCGCGGCAGCGGATTTCGATCGCGATGGTGACGCTGACGTGTTCATCATCAATCAAGGCGGTATGCCTCCTACACCAACACGCAGTTCCATGTACCTAGCGTCAGGCGGCACGATCGCTGCGTCGAGTGTTTGGGCGGTGTCACATCCGGTACGAAACGCGGATTTCGCCAACGTGAATGCCGATGCCAGACTTGAATTGCTTACATGCGGCGTCGATGCCTGCGGCAGCGGAGGCTGCGGCGGTGCCGAACCCACCCGAATCTACCAACTGTCGAGCGCGGGAGTTGGGTCGCAAGTCTGGGCGTCCGACGGCGTTGATCAAGAGTGTCGCTTTGGGGACATTGATGGGGATGGCGATCAAGACGTGTTTGCGTTCTCTCGGACATCCACCCGAGGAATTGCCATCTACCTCAACTCACTCGGCACCCTTGCAACGTCTCCTGCGCATCGACTGACGGGTCTCGCCAGCAACGAACGGCGAATCTCTGGCGGTCGGTGACATCGATCGCGATGGCCGAACCGACGTAGCCCTGTCCACGGGAACGGAGGTTCGCGTCTACCTCGCGCGCGATGTTTCGGGAACACCGTCTCTCTCACTGATTGGAATGTTCGCTGGCAGTGCGATCAACCAAATCGTGGATGTGAACGCAGATGGCTATGCGGATATCGTGTATTCCGATGGGTCCGGCCTGAGAGTTCTCGAATCTCGCTGTATTCCCTGACGACTCGCACTCCGACGATTGATTCGACGCACGCAGCATGACCGTCTGCGACCATCCACTCGCCACCCACTCACCCATGCGCCGCGAGTAGATACACGACGATGCCGAAGACGCAGACCATGGCCGCCGTCTCGACCCAGCTCACCTGACCGTCGTCCTGCACGGCCTTCCAGAGCATCAGCATCGGGGGGAAGGCGAGCACGACGACGCTCGTCGTCTCGAGGTCGATGGGCAGCACCGCGCCGCTCGAGGAGCGTGTGCGCGAAGAGGCACATTCGACGGCGAACGGCCGCGCGGTGCGGGTGTTGCGGCTCTGAGCGAACACGCCCCGCCTCCCACGGTGATACGCTGCGCGCGGTCATGGTCGAGAAGCGCGTCTATCCGCCGATTCCGAAGTACTTCAACACGACGGGGCCGTGCGAGGAGCATCAGCACTACATGGTGCCGCCGCTCCCGCGCGTGCCCGAGGCGCCGGGGATCGTGGCGATGGGGGGCTACTTCGTCCTCCATGCGCCGCGGCAGTCGGGGAAGACGACGTTCCTGCGGGCCTTCGCGAAGTCGCTCTCGGCGGGCGAGGACTACGCCGCGCTCTACATGAGCTGCGAGGCGGCGGAGGCGGCGGGGGACGACTTCCTCGTCGCGCAGCGTCTGCTTGTCCGCCAGCTCATCACCGAAGCCGACGCGCAACTCCCGGAAGAACTGCGTCCCGACGCGTTGCCGGAGGACCCTTCCTCGGCTCGGCTCCTCACCGATGTGCTGGCCGCGTGGTGCGCCCGCTGCCCGCGGCGCGTGGTGCTGCTTCTCGACGAGATCGACGCGCTGCGCGGCCAGAGCCTCATCGCGGTGCTGCGGCAGCTGCGTGCGGGCTTCCCCGATCGCCCCGCGCGCGCGCCGTGGTCGGTGATGCTGTGTGGCCTGCGCGATGTGCGCGACTACAAGATGGCGAGCGGCGGCGACGCGAATCGGCTCGGCACCGCGAGCCCGTTCAACGTGAAGCTCAAGTCGCTCACGCTCGGCACGTTCAGCGAGGCCGAGGTGCGTGCGCTCGTGGAACAGCACACCGCGGCGACTGGGCAGGTCTTCTCCGACGACGCGCTCACGCGTCTCTCCGAGCTCGCCGGTGGCCAGCCGTGGCTCGTGAACGCGCTCGCCAACGAGGTCGTCAGCGAGATGGCCGTGACGGGCGCCATCGAGCGCGCCCACGTCGAGACGGCGAAGGAGCGCTTGATCCTCGCCCGCGCGACGCACCTCGACTCGCTCGCGAGCAAGCTCGCCGAGCCGCGCGTGCGGCGCGTGATCGGGCCGCTGCTCGCCGGCGAAATCGCGCCGGTCGACGACGTGTTCGATGATGACGTCTCCTACGTCGTCGACCTCGGCCTCGTGAAGAGCCGGCCGCTGCGCATGGCGAATCCCATCTACCAGGAGGTCGTCGCGCGCGTGCTCTCGAGCGCCGCGCAGCAGAGCGTCACCGCCGATCCGCGCCGCTTCGTGCGCGCCGATGGGCGCTTCGACATCGATGTTTTGCTGCGTGAGTTCGCCGCCTTTTGGGTCGAGCAGGGCGAGTCGATGACCGAGGGCGCGACGTACGCGGAATCAGGCGCACAGCTCGTGCTGATGGCCTATCTGCAACGCGTCGTAAACGGCGGTGGGGTGGTGTCGCGCGAATACGGCATCGGCCGCCGCCGCATCGATCTGCTGATCGAATGGCCGTATTCCGACGCCGCCGGCAAACAGCAGCTCCAGCGCGAAGCGATCGAGATGAAGGTCTGGCGCGACAAGCGCAAAGACCCGCTCGCCGAGGGGCTCGTGCAGCTCGACGAATACCTCGCGCGGGTCGGGCTCGATGCGGGCGTGCTCGTGCTCTTCGACCGGCGCAGCGACGCGCCACCGCTCGAGGAGCGCGTGCGCGAAGAGGCACATTCGACGGCGAACGGCCGCGCGGTGCGGGTGTTGCGGCTCTGATCTCGCGCGCATGACTTGACGCCGTCTCGTCGCTTGCATCGGTGGGTCGTGCACCGAATGCTTCGCGCCTTCGGACGCGCCGAGGTGGTGGCGCGACGCTGAGGAGAGGTGTCTGTGAATCCAAGGAAGTCGGCAGAATTCGGGTGGATGCGCGGATCGTTCGTGGGGCTTGCGGCGGTCGTCGTCGCGCTCGCGGCCTGCGGCGATGACGATGACGCGCCTGCGTCCGTCGATCTCGGCAGCGTCGATGGGGGGCCGACGGGCACCGATTCCGGCCCGTCGGGCAGCGATGGCGGCGGCACCGATGGCGGGCCCACCGGAACCGATGCGGGCGACGTGGATGCCGGCAGCAGTGTGGATGCCGGCAGTGATGTCGACGCGGGCGGCCCCTGCACGCCGGGCGAGACGGACTGTCTCGACGACTTCACGACGTACAACTGCGATGCCTCCGGCATGCGCGTCGCGACGGCGTGCGAGGCTGGCTTCTACTGCAGCGACGGCGCCTGCGCGCGGCAGGCCTGCGCGCCGTCGAGCCGCTTCTGCCTTCCGGGCATGGAGCGCGTGGTCGGCGAGTGTGATGCGCGCGGCGCCACCATCGATGCCCGGCCCTGTGGCCTCACCGAGGGCTGTCAGGACGGCGTGTGCCTTCCGTGCATCTGCTCGCCTGGCCTCACGCGCCGTTGTGCCGCGGGCTCGCTCACGGCCCGCGAGGTGTGTGCGCAGAGTTGCGTCGCCTTCACCAGCCTGATTTCCTGCTCGGCGGACCAGACCTGCACGGGCAGCGGCAACTGCACGGACCAGATCTGCACGCCGGGCGCGCCGGGCTGCGACGGCATGGGCGGGACGCGTCTCTGCAACGCCGATGGCCTCGGCTTCGGCCCGACGACCCCGTGTGACGCCGGTTCGAGCTGTGACCCGACGACGGGCCTGTGCGCGCCGCAGATCTGCATGCCGGGCAGCGCCACGTGCGAGATGAACAGCCGCAGCGTCTGCAACGCGGATGGCCTCGGCACGACGGTCACGGCGTGTGCGAGCGGCCAGAGCTGCCGGGACGCGGGCGTCTGCGCGGTGCGCTGCGGTGACGGGATCCTCGGCGCGGGCGAGACGTGCGACGACGGGAACACCATCGCCGATGATGGCTGCAACGCGACCTGTGCCCGCGAATACCCCACCTCGTGTCTCGCCTGGCGCGACTCGTTCATGGCGCCCGCGGTGCCGCCGAGCATGCTCTACCCGGTCGACGTCGACGGCCCCGGCCCGCAGCCGGAGCGGCCCATGTACTGCGACATGACCTCGAACGGCGGCGGCTGGACGCTGATCGTCGCGCAGTTCGAGGCGGCGCCCGAGGTGGACTGGAACCGGGGTGCGTTGCCCACGTACGACCCCACGCTGACGATGGGGCGCAGCTTCGCGCTCAGCACCGCGCAGATTCCCACGCACACGCAGACGGCCTTCGGACGCGGCACGGTGGCGACCTTCGTCGACTACGTGAACTTCGTCTACACAACCGGAGAGATTCCGGTCACGCCGGTCACCGGGCTGAAGGCGGGTGTCACCTATCAGATCCATCGCAGCGCGTCGGCCTGGTACATCTCGCATGATCCGGAGGTGTCTGCGCCCCCGCTGCCTCGGCCGGGAGATCCTCCCCGGCCCTACACCACCTGCACGGACTCGTTCTGCGACACGCTCACCCTCGATCAGACCGGAGGCAGCTTCTACACGTGGTCGTTCTCCAAGAACTATCGGCCGCGCGCGGCCGTGCGCGGACACGGGATGCTCGGCAATCTCTCGGCCTCGAGCGACCCCTTCGCGTGGACGGTCTGGGTCCGCTGAACGAATCGCGATGACGACGAACGCGTGCATGGGTTTCGCGCCCATGCACGCGTTTCGTCATTCGAGCCGAAACACCCGCTCTTCGGGCGCCGCGGCCGCACAGCGTGGCGCCGACGCGAAGGTGACGCGCACGAGCAGCAAGCCGCGCGCGGCCTCGGCCCACGCGCTCACGGGCGTCGCGGGTTGTGACACCTCGCGCCCGCCGCAGCGCCGCGTCGCGGGGGCGAGCGTCGTGCGGAGCCGCTCGCGGCCTTCGGCCCCGCGCGCCGTGAGCGTGCGCGTCGCGGTGTCGAAGGCGAGCGCGAGTTCGTCCGGATTCGTGGGTTGAATGGAACCATCACGCGAGATGGCTGCGTTGCGAAGCGGCGTGAAGCCGCCCCGCGAGAACGCCTCGTCGAGCTCGGCGACGCGGCGCTCGATGCGGGCCCGCGTCGCCGCGTCGGGGTCGTCGTCCTCGAGGGCGAGCGCCTCGCGCACGTCGAGCACCGGGAGTTCGCGTCGCGTCGCGCCGTCCGCCGTCGCGAGGAAGCGTATCGAGAGGCTCGAGCTCGCGCGCTCGGGGTCGGGATCGGTGAGGGCGACCGCGACCTCCACGCCGTCCGCGGAGATCGCGGGGAGGCCCGCCTCGGTCGGCGTGAGCGACGCGTCGAGCACGACGCGCGGGCGCTCGGCGCGCACGTCGCAGCCGGGCGTACCGCTCTGGCACGCGGCGTGGATGAGCTCGAGCACCCACTGGTGCGGCAGAAAATCGTGCGTCCGCGCGACGGTGAAGCCCGCGGCGCGCACCTCCGTCTCGACGACGGCGCGCGGGATCTTGTGGGCCGGCGGCGGCCCGACGGGCAGCGTGCCCTCGCGGAAATCGACGATCACGAGCCGGCCGCGGGGCGTGAGCGCGCGCGCGAGATGTCCGAGAAACGTCGGGCGATCCGCGACGTGGTGGTAGGTGTCGACGAAGAGGATCAGGTCGTACGCGCCCGGCTCGAGGCGCGGATCGTCGGCGGCGCCGACGCGCGTCTCGACCTGCGCGAGGCCCTCGCGCGTCGCGCGTGCACGCACGAGCGCGAGCAGATCGTCGCGCAGATCTTCGGCGACGACGCGCCCCGAGGCGCCCACCGCCCGCGCGAGGTGCGGCACGAAGTAGCCCGACCCCGCGCCGACGTCCGCGACGTGCGCGCCCTCGCGGATCCCGAGCGCGGCGATGAGCGCAGCCGGCTGCTGCCACGCGTCGCGATCGGCGGGCTCGAGCCGCGCCGCGTAGGCCTCGGCGGAGAGCTCGTCGTGCGGCATGCGGTCGCCGTGCGCGTGGCCATCGTGCGGGTGGCCCGCGTGGGCGTGGTGCGTGCGGGCCGCATGCGGCTGCGCGGCGTCGCGGACCGCGGGCGTGGTCGACGCGGCGGGGCCGGGGGCGGCGCCACACGCCATGAGCAGCAGCGTGAACGCGACGGCAGCGGGACGAATCATCGCGGCCACGTAGCACGCGCCCCGGCGCCGCGAGCGCTCAGGCGAAGGCTCGGCGCGGGGCACGGACCCCGCCTCCCGCGCGTGGGGCGTCCCGGTGCAGGCGCGGTGTCGGGTGCTCGTCGAGGTCGCGCGCTTCCCAGTCGGCGCGGCCGACCTGCTCGACGAGCGCGGCCGCCTCGCCCGGCGTCACCACGTCCGCTGCGCAGCCGGTCACCGGGTCCATCGTGAGAACGCCGAGGAGCGCCGATCAGGGTCGGTCGCTTCATCCGGGTTCTTGCCTCGCGGGCCGTCCGAACCATAAGCGATGGCGGCTCTGCCACCCGTCGCGGAGTCGTGCCCGGCTCCGCGCGCGTGACGCGAAGAATCTGCTGCGCTCGGCGCGGTTCCTGCGGCCGACGTGGGCGGGGCTGCGTGCGCCATGCACACCGATGCCGATGGGCGACGCGTGCTCACTCGAGGCGCGGGGCTGCTCGCGTGGGCGGCGCTGCTATCGTTGGCCCCGCATGGAGATCCTCGCGCGCCGTGACGGCGACACGCTCGTGCTGCCGGGCCTCGCGACGGCGCATTCGCACGCGTTCCAGCGCGCGCTCCGCGGCCGCACGCAGCGCCGGGCGCGGGCAGCCGGGAGCTTCTGGACGTGGCGCGGGCTGATGTACGCGCTCGTCGAGCGCGTCGACCCGGACACGCTCTACGCGCTCTCGCACTTCGCCTTCGTCGAGCTCGCGATGGCGGGCGTGACCGCCGTCGGCGAGTTCCATTACGTGCATCACCAGTCCGGCGGCGAGCCCTATCGCGGAGCGCACGCTTGCTCGCCGACACGGTGGTGCGCGCCGCGCGCGACGCCGGGCTGCGCGTCGCGCTTCTGCGCTGCGTGTACGAGCGTGCGGGGCTCGGGCGTGCGCTCGAGCCGGGGCAGCGGCGCTTCGTCGATCGCGACGTCGCCGACGCGCTCCGCGACGTCGACACGCTGCGTGCGCGCCACATGGACGATCCGTGCATCACGATCGGGCTCGCGCCGCACAGCGTCCGCGCGCTCTCTCGGCCGTGGCTCGAGGCGATCGCGGGGTATGCGCGCGCGCACGCACTGCCGGTGCACGCGCACGTGAGCGAGCAGCGGCGCGAGGTGCAGGAGTCGCTCGCCGAGCACGGGCTGCGGCCGCTCGCGTTGCTGGACGAGCTCGGGCTGGTCGACGCGCGCTTCGTCGCGGTGCACGCGACGCACCTCGCGCCCGAGGAAGCGCGCGTCCTCGGCGCCGCGCGCGCGTTCGCGTGTGTGTGCCGATCGACGGAGCGCGATCTCGGCGACGGACCAGGGCAGTCGTCGGAGCTCGTGCGTGCGGGTGCGCGGCTGTGCACGGGCGTCGATTCCTATGCGAGCAGCGATCCGTTCGAGGAGGTGCGTGCCATCGAACTCGACGAGCGCGTACGCGCAGAGGCGCGTCACGTCGTCGGCGAGGCGCGGCTGCTGCTCGAGGCGGCGAGCGCCGGAGGCTACGCCGCGATCGGCATGGCGGGGCTCGCGCCGCAGGACCGTGTCGTGCTCGATGCGCGCGACGCTGCGCTCGTGGGGGGGCCGGACGACGCCGACGAGGCGGTGCTCTGGGGGGCAGGGCCGCGCGCGGTGCGCGAGGTGTACGTCGGCGGAGAGCGGCTCGTCGAGGGCGGTGTGCACCGTGGCTACGACGCTGCGCGCGTGGCCTACGAGCGCGCGATCCAACGACTCGCGGTGTGAGGCCGCGCCGCGGTCGGCTCGAACAGGCCTCCGAGGCGCCGGCGAGCGCATGGTTCAACGGAGTGCGGTGGGAGGCCGCGCGACTGCGGCGCCCCGAACGCGCGTGGCGTGGGCATGCGAGCGCGCGATTCGACGGACCGCCCTGGGGTGGGGCGCGCCCGCATGGCGCCGTGGCGCGGGTGTTCAGCCTGCGAACACGGGACGCGCCACGAGGGCGAAGAAAGAGCCGACACTCGCCGAGGGGAACGACGGGCGCGCGTCGGCGCGGGGCGCGATCAGCCCTTGCTGATCTTGCCTTCCTTGTGGAGCTTGTGCGTGCGGCAGGCCGGGCAGAACTTCTTGATCGAGAACTTCTCGGTCATGGTCCGCTTGTTCTTGGACGTGTAGTAGTTCGCCCGGGTGCAGGTCTCGCAGGTGAGCTTGATGAGGTCGCGCATGACGTCTTTCTTCCGGCCGCGCCAAAGGCGGCGTCGCAGTCCCCGGCTCGCGGAGAGGGCCGCAGTTTAGCGATACGTCCCGCGCCGTCAAGCGCGTGGCGTGGTCAGCGTCCGAGGCGCCGCGCGGCTTCGCGGTTGTCGGGCTCGTACGCGAGCGCTTCTTCCCAGGCCGCCTGCGCGCCATCGGTGTCCCCGGCGAGCCGCCGGGCGTCGCCGAGTAGCACGCGGGCCGAGGCGCGCCGGCGCCGCAGCGTGACGAGCTTCGACGCCCAGAACACCGCGCCACTCGCGTTCCCACGACGGAGATGCAGACGCGCGAGCTCCTCGACCGGGTGCGCGTTGGTCGGCGCGCGCTCGGCCGCCCGCGTGAGGATCGACGCCGCGCGCTCCGGGTCCGCGGTGAGGATGGTGCGTGCGAGCGCGGTGAGCCGCTCGCTCGCGGCGGTCGGGTCTTCGGAGGCGATCTCGGCGGGCGCGTCGGTTGGCGCGGCGACTGCCGCCGCCTGCATCGCCGGCTCCGCGTGCTCGGCGGGTGCGACGTGCTCTGCGTGCTCGGCGGGTGCGGCGTGCTCGGTCTGCGCTGCGTGTTCGGCGGGTGCGGCGTGTTCGGTGGGTGCGGCGGGTGCGGCGTGCTCGGCGGGTGCGGCGTGCTCGGTCTGCGCTGCGTGTTCGGTCTGCGCGGCGTGCTCGGTCTGCGCTGCGTGTTCGGTCTGCGCTGCGTGTTCGGTCTGCGCTGCGTGTTCGGTCTGCGCTGCGTGCTCGGCGGGTGCGGCGTGTGCGGCGTGCTCGGTCTGCGCTGCGTGCTCGGCGGGTGCGGCGTGGTTGGCGTGTGCGCCGTGCGGCATGCCCGGCACCCTGGGGTGCAACATGCGCCACATGCCGATCCCGGTGGCGGCGATGGCCGCGGCGCTCAGCAGGAACGCTCCGCCGAGCATCACGCTCTGGAGCCGCCGGGCGCGTGCCGTGGGCCGTCGTGGCTCATCGCTCAGCGCGGACTCCTGCGGCTCGGCCGCGAGCCAATGCTCTTCGATTTCCGCTTCTTCGATCTCCGCTTCTTCGATCTCCCGCGAGACGCGGGCCCCGCCGTCGTCGAATGCCGGGTCCCCGTCGGGCGGCGGGGGAGAGGTCAGCGGCGGTGGTGACGAGGGCGGGCCGAGACCGAGATGCGTCGCGGCGAAGGGATGGACGCTCTGGCTGTCCGACGTGCCTTCTTGCGAGGCGCGCTCCGCCTCGGCGAGTTGCGCGGCGGCGAGTCGGACCTCCGCGAGGGCGTCGGGGGCCATCGATTCCGCGGCGAGCGCGGCGACGAGCCGAGCGGTCGCGAGTGGCGACTTGTCGACGACGGTCACTTCTTCGAACTCCCCGTCGCTTCCGATCGCGGGGGTTGCGGGCGGGGCGAGGCCGAGCAGCGTGCCGGCGGGGATCCCCGAGGATGGCCGGGCGGGCGGCGTCGAGGGGTCTGCAGCAGGGGGGGCACTGCTCTCGGGCTCGAGGAGCGCGGCGAGCCCGTCGGCGAGTTCCTCGGGCTCCTCGACCGCGTCCAGCGGCGCGCCGCGGTGCCGCGCGTCTTCGGGCGTCGCGGGGGCCGGCGGCTTTGAGGACGGGGAGGGGACGGTCGCGCGGGCCGCGCCCACGAGCGCATCGCCCACGGGCACGAAGAGGTTCGCCTGACCGGGTGCGCGGCGTCGCTCTACGCGCAGCATGCCGCTCTGTAGGCCGAGCAGCGATGCCAGGGCCTCGGGGCCCGTCATCCCATCGGCCTCCGCGCCCACGACGAGCCCGTCGACCACGTCGACCCGCGCCTCGGCGAGGTCTTCGAGCGCCGTGAGCCGCACGGGGTGCGGTGTGTTCGCCAGCGCCCGCAGAATGCGCGATGGCCCCATCTCCGCGAGGTCGACCTCGAAGCGCGGCTCGTCGAGGGCGCGGCTCGCGAGCGCACGCTCGACGGCGCGGAGGGGCGCGATGCGCTCGGCGAGGCCCTCGAGTCGCGGAATGCCCGAATCCGACGCGAAGATGTCGTCCCAGCGCGCGTCGATCACGTGCGCCCAACGCAGCCGGGGGTCGCGCGCGAGCCGGGCTTTCAGGCCTTCTGCGCCGGTCGCTGCGGCCTTCGCATCGACGATCACGACCTCTGGGTCGAGCGAGCGCGCACGGGCGAGCCCCGGCGCGGTGGCCCCGCTCACGACGACCGTCGAGCCGCGGGCGCGGAGCTCCTGGGCCAGCGCGTCGGCCTCGCCCGGGTCTTCATGGACGATCAGGACGCGCGCGCCCCGGAGGGCCTCCGAGGCGCCATCGTCGAGGTCGGCGAGCAGGGACGCGTCGAGGCGGACCTCGGCGCGCGGCGTCGAGAGCATCGGCCGGGCACGCTCGACGTCGCCGCGCTTCACGAGCGCGCGGACGCGCTCGGCGAACCCCTGGATTGCCTCGGCGATCTCACGGCCGGGCGCGGCGAGGAGCTGCTCCGCGTCGCCCGGCACGCGCTGCGCGAGCTCGTTGCGGATCGCGCCGGTGAGCGCGTCCAGCGTGAGTTCGACGCCCGCTGCCTGCCGGGGGGTGTGATGTGCGACATCCCAAGCGAGTTCGGCGATCCGCGCGGCCATCGCGTCCGCGCTCGCCTGGCGCTCGACGACGTCGACGGCCCCCTCGCGGAGTGCCCGGAGCCGTTGTTCGAGCGGGTCGTCTGCATGCTCCTCGAGAAGCACGACGGGAAGCCGCTCGCGCGGGGGCCGCGCGCCGAGCGCACTCAACAACCGCAGGCGATCGCCGTGGGTCGCGTCGCCGATGAGCACGAGCAGATCCGGTGCACGGCTCTCGACCGCCCCGGCCGCGCCTTCGACGCTCGCGGTGCGCACGCGCACGCCGCGCGTCCCGAGCGCGCCGGCGATCGCCTCGGCCATGGGCTCACCGTCGCCGACGAGCATCACGACGGGCGCACGCGAGGGGCGCTGCGTCGGCCGCGAGTGGCCGTCGGGGGCGTCCTCCGCAGCGCCTTCCGGCTCGGGCGGCGGCGCCTCCGTCGGGGCGCGTTCACGCGAGGGCGCGGAGGGGGGGTACGAGCTGCGGGAGCGATCGGCCAGGGGCGGTGCGGACGGGGTGCGGCCGCGCTCGGGCGACATGGAGGCCATCGAGGCGCCGTTGGGGGGCGCCGCGCCGTGGGGGGGCGAGGCCGGATCGCGCGAGTCGTACATCGACAGGCCGAGGTTACACGGCTAACAGTCGGGGCGCGATGAAAGTGCAACCCCTCGACCAGCCGCGTGACGAGATCCGCGCTGAGCTCGACCGGCTGCGGCACCCCTTCCGCGTGGCGCTGTTCCGCGCGAAGAACGGCTTTAATGTGGGGGCGATCGTGCGCACAGCGCACAGTTTTCTCGCGCGGGAGATTGTGCTCGTCGGCGTCGAGCCCTGGTACGAGCGCGCCGCGATGGGCATGCAGCGGTTCGAGAACCTGCGTGAAGTCCCGGACGAGGACGCGTTCCTCGCGCTGGCGCGCGTCGAGGGCTGGAGGCTCGTCGTCTTCGAGAAAGACGTCGCCCGCGCGGGGCTCTGGGACTGCGCGCTCCCCGAGGACGCCGTGCTCGTATTCGGCAACGAGGACACCGGCGTGCCGGAATCCATCGTGCGGGCGGCGCACGAGGTCGTGGCGATCCCGATGTACGGGATCAACCACAGCTACCCCGTCACGGTGGCCGCCGGGATCGCGATGGCCGAGTGGGCCCGGCGCTACTACGCGGGCGGTCGCGTCGTGCTTCCCGCGTCTTCGCGGTGACGGCGCTTGCGCAAGCCCGCGTGATCGGTACAATCGCGGCTCTTCTGGTGGCTGTAGCTCAGCTGGTAGAGCGTCGGATTGTGGTTCCGAATGTCGCGGGTTCAAACCCCGTCAGTCACCCCGCTCTTGGTTCCTTCTCCCGAGGGTCGGGCCCGCGTGGGCGCCTCGGGAGTGCCTCTCGGTCCCCGGCCAGGTTGGGGGCCAGTGCCCTCCGGCCGCGGTGTTGAGCGCCGTTCAGACAGGGCAGCCCTGGGCAAACAGGGCAGCCCTGGGCAAACAGGGCAGCCCTCTGCAAACAGGGCAGCCCTCGGCGAGGCAGACACCCCGGTCATCGATCTCCCGCGAGGCGACCCGGGGAACACGGGAACTCTCGCTTGACATCTGTGTGGGATCGAATAGAAGTCGCGCCGGTCTCCGGTTCGTGTCGGAGATTGGCTCGCGAGAGCGCTCGTAGCTCAGCTGGATAGAGCATCGGACTTCGAATCCGGCGGTCGGGTGTTCGAATCACCCCGGGCGCGCAACCCGGTGGCGGGATCGGGCAAGCGGTTCGCTGGGATCTGCAGTTCGTCAGGTCAGGCAGGCAGTTCGGTTAGGCAGGCAGTTCGGTTAGGCAGGCAGTTCGGTTAGGCAGGCAGGCAGCTCGGTCAGGCAATCAGCAGTGCGGTCCCTTGGACGTCGCAAAGGGGCCAGTTGGTCGGAGATCGCGGTCGCTCGTTCTGTTCGGGTCATTAGCTCAATTGGTAGAGCAGTGGATTCTTAATCCATTGGCTCCCGGTTCGAGTCCGGGATGACCCACCCTCCAACGCCCTGATCCCCACGGGACCAGGGCGTTGTTCGTCACGCCGTCGAGTCAGCACGCCGTCGAGTCAGCACGCCGTCGAGTCAGCACGCCGTCGAGTCAGCACGCCGTCGAGTCAGCACGCCGTCGAGTCAGCACGCCGTCGAGTCAGCACGCCGTCGAGTCAGCACGCCGTCGAGTCAGCACGCCGTCGAGTCAGCACGCCGTCGAGTCAGCACGCCGTCGAGTCAGCGCGCGATTGCGTGAACGCGCGGCCCGGTGAGCGCGCTTCGCCCAGGAATGCGCCGCGCCCCGTGCGGAGCCCGCGACGATGCACGAGACGTCCTCCTCCGCCCCTCCAGCCTCGCTCCGTACGCCGTGGATCGGCGCGGCGCTGCTCGTGGCGTTCGTGGTCGCGGCGTACGCGGGGAGCCTCGCTCCCGCGTGGCTCGAGTACGACGACGACTGGCTCGTCCGCGAGAACCGCGTGCTCGCGGACCCCTCGCCGGTCGCGCTCGTCACCGCCGCGACCGACTTCTCCGTGCCGACGCGCCTCGCGCTCGGCGCCGAGTACCTGCCGGTGCGCGACGCCTTCGTGTGGCTCGAGCTGCGCGCGTTCGGGCCCGCGCCGCTGCCGATGCGCGCGGTATCCGTGCTGCTCTACGCCGCGGCGTGCGCGCTGCTGCTTGGTTGGGCAGGCCGGGTTCCCGAGGTCCCGGCGCTCGCGGTGTGGCTCTTCGCGCTGCACCCGGTGCACGTCGAGTCCGTCGCCTGGCTCGCGGGGCGCAAGGACCAGCTCGCGCTGCTCTTCACGGCCGCGGCGCTGCGCGTCTGGGCGGGCGAGCGAGCGTCCCTGCGGCGCGTGCTCGTGCCGCTGCTCGTCGCGCTCGCGTGTGGGTCGAAGGCGATGAGCGTCGTCGTGCCGCTGCTCTTCGTCGCGCACGACCTGCTCGCGCGGCGGCGCACCGACCGTGTCGGGCTGCTGCTCTCCGGCGCGGTGGCGTTGCTGGCCGCGCTCGTGCACGCGCGGGTCGGCGCGTCGGTGTCCATGCTCGCGGCGCTGCCGGGCGGATCGCGGGCCGCCGCCGTGGCGACGATGGCGCCGGTCTTCTGGGAATATGTCGGGCTCTCGCTCGGGCTCGTGCGGCCGTCGCTCGTGCATCCGGTGCCTGCGCGGACGATCGCGGATCCCGTCGCGCTCCTCGCGATCGCCGGGGCCGCGGCGCTCGCGCTCGGTGCGGCGCTCGCGTGGCGTCGGGGCGAGCGGAGGCCGGCGTTTGCGCTGTTCTGGTTCAGCGCCGCGCTCCTGCCCGTGAGCCAGGTGTTCGCGCCGCTCCAGAACCGCATGGCCGATCGCTACCTCTTCGTCGCGGTGCTCGGGCCGTGTGTCGCGGTCGCCGCGGTGGTCGAGTCCCTCGCGGCGCGCGCGCGTCCGTGGATCGGCACGACGCTGCGTGGGGCGCTCGTCGCGGCGTGCGTGGCGGGCACGGCGCCTTACGCGGCGCTCTTCGCGGACCCGGTCGCGTGCTTCGTGGACCTCACCGCGCGCGCCCCGGATTCGTCGCTCGGCCCGTACCAGGCGGCGATGGCGCTCGAGTCTCGCGGTCGATTCGCCGAGGCCGATGCGGGGTTCCGAGAGGCGCTGCGTCGCGAGGGGTTCGCGACGGTGTCGGGTCGTCGTGCGGCGAACAACCTCGCGCTGCTGCTCGCGCGGACCGGGCGTCGCGACGAGGCGATCGCGGTGCTCCGACGCGCGCGTCGCGAGAGCCCGCCCGACGCGAAGGTGCTCCACAACCTCGCGTCCCTGCTCGATGACGCCGGCGCGCGCGATGAGGCCCGCGCGCTCTTCGAAGAACTCCTGCGTCGCTTCCCGGAGTACGAGAACGGCCGTGCCGGCTATCGACGGCGCTTTGGCGCCCCGCCCGCGCGCGGTGCAGGAGACCCGACACCGCAACCTCCTTGATATATCCAGCGTCGCGCCCGGCTCAGCCGGGGAGCGCCGTGTCTGCGCGCACGTCCGCGAGCGTCGCCGTGCCCTCCGCGAGGAACGCGTGCAGCCGCGCGAGGTCGTCGAGGATCCGCGCACCGCGCGTCGTTGGAGCGGCCTTCTCGTGGAGGATGGCGAGGCCGCGCGCGTTGCCGGCGAGCACTTCGGCGCGCCGCCGCGCGAAGGTGGGCGTCGCGGCGATCGGGTGCCCCGCCGACGCCAGTCCGTGGTGCAGCGCGGCGACGGGCACGAAGGCGTGCACCGCGAGCAGCACGCCCATGATCGGCCGCAGATCCGGCCGCACGGGCGACGTCGTCCATGCCGTGTAGCCGTTCTCGAGGACCGCGTCGGACCAGGTCAGCAGGTTGAGCTTGCCGTGCTGCGTCTCGTGCACGATCGCCTCGGCGAGCGTGAGCGGATCGGGGTGCAGCGACACGTACGCGACGCGCGGCGCCTCGCGGTAGCTCGCGGAGAAGTGCCGCTCGCCGTGCCAGCCGACGGGCACGATCCGCGCGAGCGTGCGCGGCAGCTCCTCCCACCACGCGGGCAGCGCGACGCGCACGAGCTCGAGCCCTTCGTGGAGCGCGCGGGCCCACTCGGCCGTCGTGCGACCGGCGAGATCGATGGCGTTGCCCTGTTTCTCGGGGTGCGCCTCGAGCATCGCGAGCGGGTTCGTGTCGAGCGTCGCGAGGCGCAGCGCGGGCAGCGTGTCGTGCACGCGCGTGAACGGGGCCTCCACCCGCACCTGCGGCAGCGCGCGCGCCGCGTCGTCCGATGCGTCGAGGCGCAGCCCGCCGCCGGTCGCCTCGACGTGGAGCCCTTCGCGCCCGATCCGCAACGCGCGCGCCGCGGGCTCGACGCGGAGCACGCGCTCGCGGGTCGCGTCGACGAGCAGCGCGACCGGCGCGTCCCAGCGCGTGTTCTCGGGCAGGCTGCCGAGCGCCGCGAGCAGCGCGGGTACGGCGCGCGACACGCAGTCGGCCGCGGGGTGTGCACCACCCGCGAGCGCGAGCGCCGGGGCGAGCACGTCGGGCGCGGCGACGGCCGCGAGCAGCCGCGCCGGGTCGCGCTGCGCGAAGCGGGCGAGCGCCCATTGCACGGGCGGCAGCGCACGCGCGAGCGTGGGCGGCAGATCGTGCGCGGGCCGCGTGAGCAACGTGCGCAGCGCGTGCTGCGCCACGCCCTCGAGGAGCCGATCGACGGTGCGCTCGCCGGACGCGGGGAGCGTGAGCATCGCCGTCGGGAGCGCGGTCACCGCCGGCAGCGTACCGCGCATGCGCGCGCCGTGCGCGGCCTCGACGCGGCGCGCGGGGCGTGTTCGACTCAGGCCCATGATCTCGCGTGTTCCGCGGTGGTTTCACGCGCTTCCGGCGCGGGTCGTCGCGCAGGTCGTCGCGCTCGCCGTCCTCCCCCTCGTGGCCGCGTGCGGCAGCGCTCCGTCCGCGCATCCCGCGCCCTTGCCGACGCAGGTATCGTCGTCGCGCTGCGCCGCGCCCGCCGCGAATCCCGCGACGCGCGCTCCCGAGGAGGGCGAAGACGTCGCGCAGCCCATGCGGCGCGCGATCCCCGCGGGCTGGCGCATCGGGGCCGACGACGTGCTCGTCGCGCGCGGGCGCGCCGGCATGGTCGCGTCGACCGATCGCATCGCGAGCGAGGTCGGCGTCGAGATGCTGCGGCGCGGCGGCAACGCCTTCGACGCGGTCGTGGCCGTGCACTTCGCGCTCGCGGTCGTGAATCCCGAAGCGGGCAACCTCGGCGGCGGCGGCTTCCTCGTCGCGCGCACGAAGGCCGGCGAGACGTCGACGCTCGATTTCCGCGAGACGGCGCCGGCCGCCGCGACGCGCGACATGTTCCTCGGACCCGACGGGCGCGTGCTCCCCGAGGCCGCGATCGGCCACCGCGCAGCGGGCGTGCCGGGCAGCGTGCGCGGGATGTGGGCGCTGCATCAGCGCCACGGCGCGCTGCCGTGGGGGGACCTCGTCGCGCCCGCGATCGCGCTCGCCGAGCGACACGTCGTGCACGACCGCCTCGCGTTCTCCTTCGCGCGGATGGGCGACGCCTTCTTCGCGCGCTTCCCGCAGACCGCGCGCATCTTCCTCGCGGGGGGGCACGTGCTGCGCGTCGGTGACGTGCTCGCGCAGCGCGACCTCGCGCAGACGCTCGCGCGCATCCGCGACCAGGGCGCGGATGGCTTCTACCGCGGGCGCACCGCGCAGCTCGTCGCGCGCGAGATGACGCGCGGAAATGGCCTGATCACGGAGGCCGATCTCGCCGCCTACGAGGCGGTGTGGCGCGCGCCGGTGCGCGTCCGCGTGCGTGGTCACGACGTCGACAGCATGGGTCCGCCCTCGTCGGGCGGCGTCGCGCTCGGCGCCCTGCTCGCGATGCTCGAGCCGCACCGCGTCGAGCGCTTCGGCTTCCATTCGCGCGAGCACGTGCACCTCTTCGCGGAGGCCTCGCGCCGCGCCTTCGCCGACCGCAACGCGCTGCTCGGCGACCCGGCCTTCGTCGATGTACCGACGGAAGCGCTGCTCTCGTCCGAATATCTCGCCACGCGCGGTGCGACGATCGACCCTGCGCGCGCGACGCCTTCGCGTGACGTGCCCGCGGGCCTGCCCGTGCCCGCCGTCGCGCAGACCCCGCGCGAGGGCACGCACACCACGCACTACTCGGTCGTCGACGGCGACGGGAACGCCGTCGCCGTCACCACGACGATCAACTCGCTCTACGGCGCGCGCGTCGTCGTCGAGGGCGCGGGCTTCTTCCTCAACAACGAGATGGACGACTTCGCCGCGAACCCCGGCGCGCCCAACCAATATGGGCTCGTGATGGGCGAGGCGAACGCGATCGCGCCGCGAAAACGCATGCTCTCGTCGATGTCCCCCACCATCGTCAGCGATGGTGTGACGGGGCGTGTGCGGCTCGTGCTCGGCAGCCCCGGCGGCCCCACGATCATCAGCTCGGTGGCGCAGGTCGATCGAGAACGTCCTCACCTTCGGCATGACGCCGCGCGAGGCGCTCGCGGCCCCGCGCCTGCACCACCAGCACCTGCCGGACACCTTGCAGTTCGAGCGCGGTGGGCTCGAGCCAAACGTGGTCGCAGCCCTGACGGCCATGGGCCACACCGCCACCGAGCGCGTCTGCGTCGCAGCCGCTCCAGGGCGATGTGCAGGCCATCTTCGTCGAGCCCGACGGCACGCTCGTCGGCGCGAGCGATCCGCGCCGCGGCGGTGCGCCCGTGGCCCTCGCCGAGCGGGTCGGCGCGGTGCACTGACGGTCGCGCCCCGCGCGTGCGTCCCCCGCGAGCGCCTTCGCTCGTGATACCAGCATCTCCATGCAATCTCCGCCGCCCGCGCCGACCCCGGAGCCCAAGTCGTTCGCGCAGCGCCACGCGACCGGCATCGTGTTCGCCGCGCTCGTCCTCGGCGTGCTCTGCGGCGGATTTCTCCCGCAGGATCGCTTCCCCGTCGCCTACGAGTTCTTCCACTTCCTCTCGAAGGCGTTCATCACGCTCATCAAGAGCATCATCGTCCCGATCCTCATCGCGACCCTGATCACGGGCATCGCGCAGACGGGCGATGTGAAGGCCGTCGGCCGCATGGGCGGCAAGGCGCTGCTCTACTTCGAGGTCGTCACGACGCTCGCGCTCGGCATCGGCCTGCTCGTCGCGAACGTGCTGCGTCCCGGCGACGGACTCCCGCTCCCCGCGCACGCCGCGGGCCCCGAGCTCGCGCGTGAGAAGACGGGCTGGGAGATCGCGCTGCACGCGTTTCCCTCGAACCTCGTCAAGCACGCGGCCGAGGCCGATGTGCTCCCGGTCGTCGTCTTCGCGACGCTCTTCGGCATCGCGCTCATCCGCGTCGGCCCGCGCGGGCGGCCCGTCCTCTCGTTCTTCGAGGGCGTCGCGCAGGTGATGTTCAAATACACCGACATGGTCATGCGCCTCACGCCGGTCGGCGTGTTCGGCGCGATGGCCTACAACGTGAGCCACATGGCCGCGGGCCACGAGGTCGGCGGCGTGACGATTCGTGGCTGGTCCGCCGTCGGCCACCTGCTCGCGCAGTACGCGCGCCTCGTGGGCTCGCTCTACCTCGCGCTCGCGTTGCTCATCGGCCTCGTGTTCCTGCCGATCCTCGTGATGACCGGCGTGCGCATCCTCGACTTCGTGCGCGCGGTGCGCGAGCCGGCGCTCACGGCGT
Organism: Polyangiales bacterium; assembly: GCA_964202905.1. Taxonomy (GTDB): domain Bacteria; phylum Myxococcota_A; class Polyangia; order Polyangiales; family JADJQN01; genus CAIUAC01. Next base: position 118,889 of record CAXNJO010000003.1, on the reverse strand, counting down.
TCTCGACGGCGTCGAGCGAGAGCGTGCTCCCGCAGCTCCTCGAGAAGATGATCGCGCTCGGCGTCCCGCGGCGCGTCGCGAGCTTCGTCATCCCCGCGGGCTACAGCTTCAACCTCGACGGCTCGACGCTCTATCTCGTGCTCGCGAGCCTCACGATCGCGCAGGCCGCGAAGATCGAGATGAGCCTCGCGCAGCAGGCCGCGATGGTCTTCACCTTCATGCTCACCTCGAAGGGCGTCGCCGCCGTGCCGCGCGCGACGCTCGTGATCATCGCGGGCGCGTGCGCGACGTTCGGATTGCCGGGCGAAGCGGGCATCGCGCTCATCCTCGCCGTCGACGAGGTGATGGACATGGCGCGCACGATGACGAACGTGCTCGGCAACGCGCTCGCGTCGGTCGTCATCGCGAAGTGGGAGGGTGTGTTCGGCGAGGTGGAGCAGCCTGCCGCGGCAGAAACGCCGCCATCTCCCTGAGGTCTGCGACTCCCTGACCTCGCCGTGACTCCGGCATGACGGCAAGCCGCGTGACGTCGTGTACGCTCGGCCCCACCGTGAACTGGCTCATCCGCTCCGCGATGCTGACGCTCTACCCGCGCACCGCGGCCTTCCCCGGCCTCGCGGATACCGGAATCGACGAGTTCCTCGTGCGCTTCCGTCGCGAGTCCGCCTTCCTCATCTGGCTCGGCGTGATCGGCGGCTCACTGCTCTTTCACCTCACACCGATTCTCACGGTGTTCGTGCCGCTGCCGGCCTTTCTGCTGCCCTCGGCACTCCGCGAGAAACACGCCTCCCGCGTGCTCTCGTCACGCATCTACCTGCTGCGTCAGGCGGTGTTCCTCGTGAAGATGGTCGCGGGGCTCTGCTGGGGCGCGGACCCGGCCGTCCGCGCGAAGTTCGGGCTCCCGCCGATGCCCGCGGATCCGGGCACGTGGAGGCAGTCGTGAGTCACATCGCCTATCGCGACGAGCCCTTCACGCTCGATGTCGATTACGTCGTCGTCGGCTCCGGTGCGGGCGGCGCGACGGCCGCCAATTCCCTCGCACGCGGCGGCGCGCACGTCGCCATCGTCGAGGCCGGCCCCTGGCGCGACCCCGAGCATTATCCGCACTCCGCCTACGGCGCGATGCGCGATCTGTTCGACGATTTCGGCGCCGGCGTCGCGCAGGGGCGCGCGCTCTGGCCCATCGTGCAGGCCTCGTGCGTGGGCGGCACCACCGTCATCAACTGCGCGATTTGCGTGCGCACGCCCGAAGACATCTTCGACCAATGGGAGCGCGAGCACGGCGTCGCGCAGGGCAGTTTCCGCCACACGATCTGGGCCCATCAAGAGACGCTCGAGAAGGAGCTCTGCGCCGAGCTCGTCCCCGGCCCCTCCGCGGGCCGCTCGAGCGAGCTCGCGATGCAGGGCGCGAAGGCGATGGGCTACGACTCCCACGTCATGACCCGCTACGCGAAGGGCTGCGTCGGTTCCGGCCAGTGTCTGCAGGGGTGTCGCTCGCTGCGCAAACAGTCGTTGAATCTGCAGTTCATCCCCGAGGTGCTCGCCAAGGGCGGCCACGTCGTCTCCTGCGCGCCCGTCGATCGCGTGCTTTTTCAGGGGCGCCGGGCCACCGCCGTCACCGGCCGCTTCCGCCACCCGCAGACGCGCCAGAAGGGCGGCATCTTCACCGTGCGTGCGCGCAAGGCCGTGATCGTCGCCGCGAGCGTCACGCACAGCGCGCCCATCCTCGAGCGCAGCGGTGTGCGCAATCCCGCGCTCGGCAGCGGTTTCCGCGCACATCCGGGTACGGGCATCTTCGGGATCTACGACGACGTCGTCGACATGAACGTCGGCGCGACGCAGGGCTGGGCCTCGACGGAATACCGCGTCGAGCCGGGCCTCAAGCTCGAGACGCTCTCGATCCCGCCGGAAATGGTCGCTTCCCGCCTCTCGGGCGTCGGCCACGAGCTGATGACGCGCCTCGGCGAATACCGACACATGGCGATGTGGGTCTTGGCCGTCCGCGCCGAGTCCGTCGGCACCGTGCGCAACGGCTTCTTCAACAAGCCCGTCGTCAAATACGGATTCGACCGCGCGGACATGCTGCGTCTGCGCAAGGGCATGGGCATCATCGCGCGCACGCACTTCGCCGCGGGCGCCAAGCGCATCGTGCCCGGCATCTACGGCCTGCCCTACGAGATCACGGCCGATCAACTCTCGCTGATCGACGAGGCGCCGCTCGACCCGCGCGCCTACATCGCGATCCTCTCGCACCTCTTCGGCGGCTGCCCGATGGGCCGTGACCCGCGCCGCTCGGTCGTGGACGAGAGCGGCCGCGTGCACGGCTACGAGGGCCTGCTGGTCGCGGATGCGTCGGTCATCCCCACGAACCTCGGCGTGAACCCCCAACACACCATCATGGCGCTCGCCCGCACCTTCTCGGAGCGCCTGCTCGACGCCTGAGCGCGCGTTTCGCGGCGTGATCCGCTATCCTCGCGCGACCACCATGCCCCTCGACGACCTCATCTCCCGCCCCGCGCCTCCTGCGGCGAGCGCGTCGCTCTTGTCCGCCGCCCTCGGTGGTTTGCTCTTCTTCACGGGCGCCTGCGGCCCCGGCGACGACGAGCCGGCGGTCGATGCGGGGCGTGACGCGAGCGCGCCGGTCGACGCTGGTCAAGACACCGACGCGGGTCGCGCGCAGGACGCGGGCGCCGACACCGATGCTGGCAGCGACACCGACGCTGCGGCAGACACCGATGCAGGCGCCGACACCGATGCGGGCGTGGACATGGACGCCGCCGTGTCCTTCGACGCGGGCACGGACATCGACGCTGGCGAATCGCTCGATGCCGGGTTGCTCGATGCGCGCTGCGACGCGGACCGCGTGCGCGTGGTGACTTCGCGCGACGCCGCGATGCCGATCTCGCTCGAGGACTTCACCGCGCTCTGTGACGCGGCGTCCGGCTACGTCGAAATCCACCCGCACCTGCGGTGGCCGCAATTCCTGCGCAGGATTCTCGTACGACCAGACCATCGGCGTCTGGTCCGAGCACACCTGCGCCGGCCTCAACACCTGCACGGGATATACCTGCGTCATCCCGTGAGTTCTTTCACAGAGTCAGAGTCAATACTTCTTGTTTCGAGGTGCACCATGCGACGCGTCTTGCTGCTCTTGATGATCGGCGTCGGAGTCTGGATGAGCAGTGCACCTTCAAACGCACGCGCTCAAAATCTCTCGCTCGATGGAACGGCTGCACGACACGGGACTCAAATTGTGGATGCTTCGACGCTCGCTGCCGGGTTTGAGATTCCCGTCGCGGCGGGTGTGGCCGGTGCAGGGCCGGAAATCAATGTTCAGACCATGAACCTCGGGGAGGGTTGCCTTGGCTATTCCGCATCCACCCCGGGCCTACGAGTCGTCGTTCAAGGGCGCGTGGATTTCATGCGCATCTTCGTGGATGCAGGGACCGGAGATGCGGCCCTCGTACTCCGTTCACCGAGCGGACGATGGTTCTGCAATGACGACGGCATCCCCGAGAGCACCAACCCGATGGTCGACTTGAACGGAGTGGATTCCGGGGGATGGTTGGTATGGGTAGCTTCCTACGAATCTGCTCGAAGCATCTCCGCCCGCCTGACGATCACGAGCAGACGCGACCAGCTCCCGCCCCGTAACGCCGTGGCCTCCGCAGCAAATCATGCCGTTGCCTCGGCGGCGAGCAGCGGGAACTTCTCGTCCCCTTCGACAGCCAATGCAGCGGTTTCGGGGCCACCGAGTGAGTGCGGCGAGAACGCGACGAGGACGACTCGATCAAGGGAAACCTTGCCGCTAGCAAGGGGTATGGGTTCAAGCTCCTTGGGGCGCTTGTACTCCGATGATTTGGAACCCCTCCAAGGAGCCGTGGAGCATCTTCCAGTTCGCGCGGATGATGTCCAAAGTGCACCAACAAACAATTTTGTGGGTACAACGCTCAGCTTCGACGAAGCAGTTGAGTTTCGAGCCGCTGCTCGAGCTTTCAACTTCGAAGCAGAGGTTGGCAGGAATCGAGAAGTCCGTATCCGGACTGTCTCGGTCATCCAAGAAGACCATTTAGAGCAGTTGAATACGGGAAGGCTTCGTTTCACGGAATCCAGCCTTCCGCCGCAGGCTCGCTATTTCGTTTCCAAGCTAATCTACGGGCGTCGATTCGATGCAGCCTATTGCGGAACGGAAGTCGAAATCACGGCGTCGTTGTCGGGGGGTATTGGACCTTTCAGCGGTGATGTTTCGCGCTCACGAACAACAGGTCAAGCGGCATCGACGTTGCAGGCTCGCGGGTTTCGTCCGAGAGGAGTCGAAACCCCTAACGCCATTCCTATGGAGCAAGTGCAAGCGTTCTATCGTGAAGATGGACCGCTTCAGGTTGTTGCCGTCGAACTCACGCCAGTGCCGGACTGCGCGGTACAACGTTCAGTGCTCGATCAGTTCAGGATTGCTGTGCGATCCGTACGGTTTCCCCCGCGTCGGACAAACGGTCCTTGGGATCAAGGGATGTTCGAAGGAGAATCGCCAGAAATCTGGGTCACCGCCGGATTTCGTAACAGGGAAGGTATTGAGACGAGTCATGGGGAACGAATCTCGAGGCCGGGTCTGGTAGCGGGCTGGGCAGGGGAGTCGTACCTCCTCGGGACCTTCGCGCTTTCCGGCGGCGAGAGACTGATCATCCATCTTCGCGATCACGACGGTGGAGGTCGCGGGGACAATGCTGCTCTTTACGAGATCTCGTCTCGTGAGCAAGGCCAACTGATCAGCACTGACTCGACTGGAGAAGTGAGGCGGTTTGAGCAAAGCGGAACAGTGATTGAACTATTCTTCGCGCGTGCCGGGCGATAGAGCAAAGCGCGCCACGGACGAGCGCGACCACACGCACTGATCGTGGTCGTGCACCTGTTGTTCGCCTCGCGGGGACCGAAATAGGGCTCTCCGACTGGGTTTCGTGGGCTCCGAAAGCGGGTTCTGGGTCGAGAAGATGCGGCGAGAGAAGGGCAATTCGCGTGATATGGCCATCAGCATGACGGCGTACTTGGTGCGCACGGACCGCGGTACGGTTTGGTTCTCTACGCCAACCACATCGAGGCCCGATGCGCGCCACCACGCTACTCCGTTCGCTATCACGACTCCACCCCCAACACACGGTCGTGATCGCGTTCGAGCTGAGCGCCGACCGGCAGACGCTCGTGCTTGACGTGAAGCCGACGACACGGACGTCGTGCTGCGGCTCCTGTGGGCGGCGTTGCAGGCGAGGTTATGACCATCGAGTGCGACAATGGCGGCACACGGATCTCGGCGAGACGCGGGTGTACCTCCGCTACCGACTGGCCCGTGTCGATTGCCAACAGTGCGGCCCCACGACCGAGCGCGTGCCGTGGGCGGAGCACGCGGCCTGGCACACGTCGGACTTCGAGGAGCTCGTGGCCTACAAGGCGCAAGGTGCGGATCGGACGCGCGTCGCACGGGACATGCGCATCTCGTGGGACACCGTCGGCAACATCATCTCGCGCGTGGTCGCTCGTCTGCTCCGCGCCGGCGGCGACTTGCTCGACGGGCTGCGCGCGATCGGGCTCGACGACCTCTCGTACCGCAAGGGCCACAAGTACATTAGCGTCGTCGTGGACCACGACCGCGGCCGACTCGTCTGGGCGAGCGAAGGACGCAGCGGTGCAACGGTCGACCAGTTTTTCGGGGACTTGGGCTCTGTTCGCGCCGCGAAGCTCGAGTTTGTCTCGATCGACATGTCGGCCGCGTACGAGGCGGCGATCAAGAAGAACGCGCCGAACGCGGTGATCGTATTCGACCGCTTCCATGTGCAGCGGCTGGCTCACGACGCGCTGGACGAAGTTCGACGCGAGATCGTCCACGAGCTGAAGAACACTCCGGAGGGCAAGGCCGTGAAGAACACGCGCTACTCGCTCCACCGCAACGAGGTGAACCACACGCCGAAGGACACCGAACGGATATCGACGGTGATGGTGACCAATGCGCCGCTCTACCGCGCCTACATGCTCAAGACGATGCTCGCGTGGATCTTGAGCACGGCCACGGTAGACGATGCCGAACGCAGGCTCGAGAACTGGATCGACTGGGCCACGCGCTCGCAGCTCAAGCCCTTCGTGAGAGTCGGCAAGACGATCCGCAAACACCTCGAAGGCATAATCGCGTACATCCGCACTGGCATCTCGAACGGGCGCAGCGAGGGCTTCAACGGGAAGGCCAGAGTCATCACGAAACGAGCCTTCGGCTTCCACTCCGCGACCGCTCTCATCGCGACGCTCTACCTTTGTTGCTCGGGCCTTGTGCTCACACCACGTCACGCATGAGCACCTGTTGTGAACCCATCAAACCGGGTGGAGTGCCCGAAATAGACCCTAGCGCGAGTCGGTGGTTAAGATTTGGTTTTATGTGAGTTGTGGTTATGCAGGCGACCGGAATTGTCGTCGTGAAGGGAGACCTTGGGATGTACGTGTGTGGAAATTGTCAGGCGATGTTGGCGGATCGAGGCTCTGCCTGCGGCCACTGCGGTTCATCGGATGTGCAGGCGTTCGGCGGAGTGCAATCAACGCGGGCGACAGGTGGACAATCAGCGCGTCGCGTTCCTGCTCCCTTCTCCTCCGCGCGTGATGATTCCGAGTACGTCGAACCTTCTGTCCCGACCTATGCCCACGCCCACTTCGTTGCGAATCTCCTCGTGGCGGCTGCATGGGTCAATCTCTTCGTGGGAGTGGGATTCGGGCTGGCGTCGTTGCTGTTCGCAGAACGAGGCGGATGGTTGGTTGGCATCCCAGCCATGGCGGCGGGGATCGTCGCCTACGTCCTCTGTTCCGCTGTCTCGAACCTTCTCAACATCGCCTGCGATGTCGGTCGCGCGTCGGTGCAATCGGCTGCGGCGCTCAGCCATCTTGCCCGTCGAGCGCTGTGAGCGGGCACGCGGCCTGAGGCGAGGCGCCGGCCTCAACACCTGCACCGGATATACCTGCGTCATCCCGTGAGCGTGGGATTGGGCGGCGCCGTCCGCGAATCCCGCCCAGAACCCCCGCGCGACGCTCTGCGCGAGCCAGCGCTGTGTCTTCGCGGGGAGGGCAGTCGCGCTCGCTCGGCAGGCGCACTCCGCCTCGAGGAGCGCGAGCGCGTCCCGCACTGGATGTCGCGCGAGCAGCGCGAGCAGCGCGCCCTCGCGCGGGTCGAGCGGCAGCGCGCGAATGCCATTTGGCTCTGCGCAGAGCGCGAACCATGCGCTCGCGGGATGCGCAGACGGGAGCGCGAGCGGACGGTCGAGCCCGGGCGGGAGTTGGAGGCGCAGCGCGAGCAGTGCCGTGCGTTCACGCCACAACGCGACGCGGGGTGATGGGATCAGGCGCGCGTCGGGCAGGCGCGCGGCGTCGGCGGGGCCAGGGCGAAAGGGCGCGACGTCGGGCGCGTGAAAAAGGCGGCGCCAGTGCGCGTCGAGCCGCGCGGCTTCGGAGAGCACCTCGCGACGGGGGTCGTCGCCGAGCAGCGCGGGCAGGGCGTCGTCGAAGCCCTCGGGGACATCGTCGAGCGTCCACGTGCGCGGCGGGTGGGCGCTCAGAAAGGCCTGCGCGAGCGTGTTGAAACGCCACGCACCGAGCAGGCGTGTCGTGAGTGGATAGGCCGTGTGCAAGACACTGAACAGCCGAAACCAGTATTGGCGGTTGTAGACGGCGAGGCGTGCGGCGGCGCTCGCGTTCGCGGCGTCGCGAATCTCGCGCACGGTCTCCGGCGCATAGCGGTCGACGCGCGCAGTGAGCGTGCCCGTCTCGCGATCGAGCGGCTCGCGCAGTATCGCGCCGAATCCCGCCTGAAAATGGGCGAGCCAATCGGGTGTCGAGGATCCGCTCATCGGAGCATGGGATTCTTCGCGTCGAACGCTGGATTCGAGAAGGGGAGTCTCGAGGCGTCGCGATGCGCGGGATCGGGCGCAGTCTGCGGGGACTCGGCGGCCTCGCGCGCGGCGCGGGCATGCGCGAGGACGGCGAGCGCCTCGTCGAGGGGCGGAATCCGCTCATCCCACTCGAGCAGCGTCGGGAAGGGGCCGCCCATCCGCCAAGCGCGCGCGTAGAGCGCCCAGACGTCGTCCGTGACCGGATGATCGTGGGTGTCGACGAGCGTGCCGTCCGGCTCGCACGAATGTCCCGCGACGTGCACTTGCAAGACGCGCGAGAAGTCGATGGCGCGCAGGTAGTCGTCCGGGTCGAAGCCGTGATTGCGGCTCGACACGTAGACGTTGTTCACGTCGAGCAGGAGGCCGCACCCCGCCTCGCGCACGACGGCCGAGACGAAGTCCCACTCCGTCATCGTCGAGCGCGTGAAATCTACGTAGCTCGAGAGATTCTCGAGCCCGAACGGGCGACCGAGACGTCGTTGCACGTAGGCGGCGCGCTCCGCCGCGAGCTCGATCAGCTCGGGCACGAAGGGCACCGGGCAGGAGGTCGTGGTGTGAGAGGCCGTGCGCGCCCGTCCAACACAGGTGATCGGTGACGAAGGGCGCGTCGACATGGTCCGCGAGGCGGCAGAGCGAGTCGAGGTAAGGCTCGTCGAGCGGCGCGTGGCCAAGCAGGTTGAGGCCCACGCCGTGGAGCACGATCGGATATCGCTCCCGCGCGCGCAGCAGCCGCTCCCGCGGCAGCGCTGCTGTGCCGAGGAAGTTCTCGCTGATCACCTCGAGATAAGCGAGCGGGGGCGGTTCCGCGAAGAGCGCGGCGTGGTGCGGTGGTCGCAGCGCGAGGCCGAGCGCGTCGCGCGGAAGCGCGCTCATCGGCTCAGGCGTGGACGGTCGGCGAGGACGAGGCGCCCGGCGCAGCGGCCTCGATCTCCTCGGCCGCGAGGCGGTCGTGCACGCGGTCGACTTCGGCCTTCATGCGCCCGGTGAACGTGTAGCGGACCATCCGCATGTCGCCGCGGAAGGACCACGCGAGATGCTGCGCCGAGTTCCACGAGGCGGGGCGGTTCTTCTCGAAGGCGAAGTGCCCGAGCCACGCGAGCCCGTAGCCCCACGCGAGCGCGGGCACGAGCGCGGGCGGGAACACCGCGACCGCCGGCAGATGCGCGAGTCCGATGCTCGTGCCGACCACGTGGAGCGCGCGGCTCACGGGGTGGAGATGCTGCGAGACGTAATAGGGCCAGAACTCCTCGAACGACTGCGGCGGCTCGTGGGTCATGGGGCGGAGACTAGCGTGCCCGCGCGCGTCGCGGCAGCACGACGTGCGACCTGGCGCCGGTGGAGCGCACCGCGGGATGGGGCCGTGGTACGGCGCTGCGGGCCGTCGCGTCCCGCGGCGTCGGGCGATGTCACACGAGGCGGCCACGTCACGCTGTACGCCATGGCGCGGACGGCGTTAGAGTCGCGCGATGAAGCGCGCAATGTCCCGTGCCTTCGCGGCCACGCTCCTCGTCTCCGTCGCGGGTTGCACGGCGGACGATCCGCCGCCGCCGCCGGCCTGTCAGCCCGACCTCGCGACGTACGAGGCGGAGGTGCGCCCGCGCCTCGAGCGCTACTGCGGCTCGTGCCATGGCGCGACGCCCGCGTTCGGCGCGCCCTTCTCGCTGCTGCAACACGTCGAGCTCCTCGCGCAGGGGCCGGGCGGGACGCGCATCGTCGATCTCATGGGCGAGCGCCTCTTCGCGGGTGAGATGCCGCCGGTCGGTATGCCGCGCATCCCCGAGGCCGACGCCGATGTGATCGCGGCCTGGGCGTCGTGCGGCACGGTGGATGTGCCGCCGATGGCCGGGCTCGTGGCGAGTGCGCCGCCGTTGCTCGCCCCCGACGACCCGCCCGCCGGGCTCGACGTGCTCGACTTCCGCGCGGACGAGTACGTCGTCGCGCCGGACGCGCTCAACGACTACCGCTGTTTCGTCTTCGACGCGGACGTGCCCGCGGACCGCTTCGTGCGCCGCTTCGAGATGCTCTTCGACGAGACCTCGGTGCTGCACCACGTGGTGCTGCTGCGCGACACCGACCGCGAGACGATGCCGGGCAATTACGACTGTTATGGCGGCGGCGGCATGCCGCCTGGCTCGCAGTACCTCTACGCGTGGGCGCCCGGTCAGTCGGCGCTCGAGTTCCCCGAGGGCGGTCTGCGTGTCTCGCCGGGCGAGCGCTTCGTCGTGCAAATCCATTACAACAACGGCGCGCGCCGCGACGGGCTGCGCGACTCGTCGGGCGTGCGTCTCTACCTCGGCCCGACGACCGGCCCCGAATACGGGATGATCGCGATCGGCCCGACGAACTTCTCGCTGCCGCCGCGCGAGCGCACGCCCGCGTCGAGCCGCTGCACGGTGCCCGCCGAGACGACGCTCTTCGCGGGGATGCCGCACATGCACCGGCGCGGGTCCGAGTTCACGCAATCGATCCGCCGCGCGTCGGGCACGCGCACGCCGCTCGTCTCGCTCTCGGGCTGGAGCTTCGAGACGCAGCTCTTCTACTCGCTGCCCGAGCGCCTCGCGCCGGGCGACGTCATCGAGACGACGTGCGTGTTCGAGAACGAGAGCGACGCGACGGTGCGCTCCGGCGAGGACACCGAAGACGAGATGTGTTTCAACTTCCTCTACGCGACGCCGCCGCCCCAGGCGCGCTACTGCGACGAGGGCACCGCCGACCGGCCTACGGATGTTGCGTATTCGCCGGGCGCGTGCCTGCCTGCGGGCATGACGGGTGAGACGCCGCTCGTGCGCGGGATGTGGAATGTTGCCCCCGCGCCGCCCGCGCTCACGCAGGGCCCGGTGCCCGATGGGCGTTGGGTGCTCGAGTCGCTCGACTTCACGGTGACCGGCGTCGGCACGCCGATCGGCAACATCGATCTCGCGGAGACGTACGTGCTCGCGCGCGGGCAGGTCGTCACGGGTGGCGGCGCGCTCGTCTACGATCTCGCGCAGGACACGATCGTGCTCTCCGAGAGCGGGACGCGCTTCGGCGAGCCGTCGCAGAATACGTTCGCCGTGCCCTTCGACGCGAGCAGCTCGCCCGTCGCAGCCGACGCGACGTGTCCCGTGGGCGGCCGCGCGGGGTTCGACTGGGGCATCGAGGGCGATGTGCTGACCATCGAGTTCACGACGCGCAGCGTGCCCGGACAGACGCTCTGGCCGCGCTTCCGTTTCCGCCGCCAGATGCCTTGAGGCAATCCCACGCACCGAGCGTGGGATTCGCGCGGGGCGCCGTGATTCAGGGCGGATCCGCGAGATCGCGAGCAATCGCCACGAGCTGCGCCACGCGCTCTCCGGCGCGCCCTGTGCCCATCGCGGGTGGCTCCGCGACACCGCGCTTTGCGAGCCAGGCCTCCTGACCACCGGGGCGCGCGCCCGCGAGTCGCGTCGTCGCGTGGCGCAGATCGAGCCGCTCCGCAGGGAGCGGAATCTCATCTTGGTTCGCGAGCCCGGTGGCGAATCCGCCCCACGTCACGAGGATGTCGGTGGGCCGCAGGAAGGCCTGCCAGCGCGCCTTCATGGCATCGAGCGACTCGCCGTCTGCAAACCACGCTTCGTCGAGCAGGGTATGACGCAGCGTCGCGGGCGAGAGCGGTCGACGTGGCGCGAGCACCGCTTCGAAACGCTCGCCGTGGCCCGGTCGAACCGCACACCAATGGATGAGCTCGGCGTCGTGACCCTTGCCGTCGGCCGTGGGCCAGGCGTTGGCCTCGGCGTGGACGCACACGAGGTCGTCCATCCGCGCGCGCAGCCGGGCGTCGAGCGTGGGCCGCGCCGCGCGCTTCTCCCGGGAGACGGCGTGTCGTGACGGCCCGCCGCGCCGCTCCGCGACGTATTTCAGCTGCGCATCGACCATCGCGCGGAAGGGCTGCAACATCGGCTCGAAACGCGCGAACCCGCCCTCGAGCGCGCCGAGCAGATAGGCAATCGCCTCGACCGTCGACACGCAATGATCCGCGGGCTCCTTGCGAATCCGATAGTCGCTCGGGCGCGGTGGCGTGAAGCGCAGTTGCGGCAGCGCCGCGAGGGACTGCGTCTTGCGGAGCAGGCTGCGCGCCTGCCACCAGGTGCCGTCCACGACGACCAGCGTGATGGGCGCATCGCCGTCGCGGCGCTGCGCGGCGAGCTCGTTCACGTCGATCGCGTCCGGCCCGGGGAAGAGCAGATAGGTATTCGGCCGCGCGAGCTCGGCCTGCAGGCGCGCGTCGTCGTCGAGCCCGTCGACGCCCACGAACACCGCGGAGTTCGGCAATGCGAGCTCGGCCATGCGCAGCGTGCCGATGGGCATGTCGCGTTCACGACGGTGCTGCACCATGACGACGCGCGTCTGCGTCGTGATGGGGACGATGTGCGCGCAGTAGCAGACGACGCGCGGGCGCCGACACGTCGGGCACTCCTCGCGCGGGACGCCGAGCGCGGGTTCGGTGGCGATCGACACGCGCGCGAGTATGGGACGCGCCGCCCGTCGGCGCGAACGCGATCGTGTAGGCTCGCGCGCCATGGACGGAGCCGTCATGCGCGCTGCGCGCCGCGCACCGGGCGCGCAGTCTCGCTCGCTCTGGCTCTTGCTCGCGCTCGTCGGCGTGTCGGCGGCCTGCGGGGGAATCGCCGCCGGGCGGCCCCCCGCGACGCCCCTCGTTCGCACCGCGCTCCCGGACGAGCCTGCGACGCACGCGGCGCTCGCACGGGCTGCGCGGGTCCGCGGCTGTGTGTTGCACACGCCGCGCGAGCCGAGCACGCGCCTGCTCGCGCGGTGCGGGCGCGTGCATCTGCTGCTCTCTTCGGGGCCGTGGGCGGGCGTGCTCTCGGCCCAGTGTGCGGAGACGCGGGATGCCTCCGCGTGCGAGGCGCTCGTCGCAGGACTCGCGCGCGTTACGGTGCCCGCTGCGACCGCGCAAGCTCGAGCACCCGCGCAAAGTGCGGTGCGCTGACGGGCTGCACGGAGAGCCGCTGTCCGCGCGCGAGCAGCGGCATCCCCGCGAGGTGCGCGTCGGCGCGCAGCACCTCGAGCGGCACGACCTCCGCGAAACGCTCGACGAAGCCCACGCGCACGTGCAGCCAGCGCGGGTCGGCCGGGTCGCTGCTGGGATCGTGGTAGTCGCTGCCCGCATCGAACTGCGTCGGATCCGGCTCGGCCGCGCCCGCGACGCGCGCGATCCCCGCGACGCCCGGCGGCTCCGCGTTCGAGTGGTAGAAGAGCACGAGGTCGCCGAGGCGCATCGTGTCGCGCATGAAGTTGCGCGCCTGGTAGTTGCGCACGCCCTCCCAGCCGGTGCTGCCGTCGCGCTCGAGGTCCGCGATGGCGTAGACGTCAGGCTCGCTCTTCATGAGCCAGTACTGCGCATCCTTCGCCGCCGCGGGCTTCGTACTCGACTTCGCCTGCGCGGGTTTCGCCGCGCCCTTCGTGCTCTTCGCCGCCTTCGCCATGCGCGCGACGATATCATTGCGCCCGCGCTGCGCGCCGCGGTAGAGCGGAGGGGCCATGTCGCAAGGAAAGCTGCTCGGGGAGCGCCGCTTCGCGTTCTTCTTCTGGACCCAGTTCCTCGGCGCCTTCAACGACAACCTCTTCAAGAACGCGCTGATCATCCTCTTCACGCTCACGCCGCCGCGCGACGTGCCGCTCTCGCGCGATCTGCTCGTGAACCTCGCGTCGGGGATGTTGGTGCTGCCCTTCTTCCTCTTCTCCGCGACGGCCGGTCAGCTCGCCGAGAAGATGGAGAAATCGCGCCTCATTCGCGCGACGAAGCTGCTCGAGGTCGCGCTGATGCTCGTCGCGTGCGCGGCCTTCTACCTCGGCAGCGGGCTGCTGCTGCTCGGCGTGCTCTTCTGCATCGGCGCGCAATCAGCCCTCTTCGGGCCGGTGAAGTTCGCGGTGTTGCCGAATCTGCTGCGCGAGGAGGAGCTCGTCGGCGGCAACGGCCTCGTCGAGATGGGCACGTACGTCGCGATCCTCGGCGGGATGATGCTCGGCGGCACGCTCATCGCGATCCCCGGTTGGGGCACAACCGTCGTCTGCGTCGCGCTCGTGGGCTTCGCGCTCGCGGGCTACGCGACGAGCCGCGGGGTGCCGGCGGTGCCGTCCGCGGTGCCCGAGCTGCGCATCAGCCCGAACTTCGTCGGCGAGACGGTCCGCGCGATCCGCTTCACGCACGAGCGGCGCGCGGTCTTTCTCTCGGTGCTTGGCAACTCCTGGTTCTGGTTCTTCGGCGCGCTCTTTCTCGCGCAATTGCCGGGCTTCGTCGCGGATGTGCTCCACGGCACGCCCGCCGTCGTCACGCTGCTGCTCGTCGTCTTCTCGCTCGGCGTCGGCATCGGCTCGCTGCTCTGCGAGCGCCTCTCGGGCCGGCGCGTCGAGCTCGGCCTCGTGCCCTTCGGCTCGATCGGCATGACGCTCTTCGCGCTCGATCTCTTCGTCGCGACGCAATGGCACGCTCGCCCCTCCGTGGAGCTCGGCCCGCTCGCGGTGATCGCGGCGCCGGGGAGCTGGCGCTGGCTGCTCGATCTCGCGTTGATTGGCGTCTTCGGCGGCTTCTACAGCGTCCCGCTCAACGCGATCATCCAGCACCGCAGCGACCCGGCGAAGCGCTCCCGCATCATCGCGGGCAACAACATCCTCAACGCGCTCTTCATGGTCGCGGCGGCCGGTGTGGGGATCGTGTGTCTCGGCCCGCTCGGCCTCTCGATTCCGCAGGTGTTCCTCGTCGCCGCGATCGGCAATGCCCTCGTCGCGATCTACATCTACACGCTGCTGCCCGAGTTCTTGATGCGGTTTCTCGTGTGGCTGTTGATGCACACGATCTACCGCTTGCGCGTGGTGCACGAAGCGCGGATCCCCGAGGAGGGCGCGGCGCTGCTCGTCTGCAACCACATCAGCTTCGTCGACGCGCTGATCCTCGCGGCGGCGTCACGCCGCCCCATCCGCTTCGTCACCTACTACAAGATCTACGCGATTCCTGTGCTCAACTTCGTGTTCCGCACGGCGAAGGCCATCCCCATCGCGGGCCGCAAGGAGGATGAAGCGCTGATGGAGCGCGCCTTCGTCGCCATCGAGCAGGCGCTCGCCGAGGGCGAGCTCGTCTGCATCTTCCCCGAGGGCGGCCTCACGAGCGACGGCGAGATCGCGCCCTTCCGCCCGGGCGTCGACCGCATCCTCGCGAAGAGCCCCGTGCCCGTGATCCCGATGGCGCTGCGCGGCCTCTGGGGCAGCTGGTTCAGCCGCCGCGGCGGCGTGGCGATGGCCAAGCGCCCGCGCCGCTTCTGGTCGCACATCGAGCTCGTCGTCGGCGCGACGGTCGCGCCCGCCGACGCCGACGCCGCCCGCCTCGAAGCCGACGTCCGCGCCCTGCGCGGCGACTGGCGCTGACGCCGGGCCGCGTGCTGCGCGGGCGTGGCTGAATCGCGGATCGCCCTCAATTCACAGGCGATTGGCGCACTGTGCGTGCCGTGCGCGCGTGTGCAGATTCGCGGCGCTGAGGCGAAAAATGTGTGCAATTTCGCCTCGGCGAGGCGAAAGCGTGCGGGCCGAGATGCGCGTGGCGCGTGGCGAAGAAATGGATTTCATCTGCTATGGCGAACACGGCCTCCATGCCATCGAGGTCACGTCGAGCAGCCGCATTTGCCCCGAGGATCTGGCGAGCCTCCGCCTCTCCCGACGCGAGTATCCGATGGCGAAGGCCTGGCTCTTCGATACGGGCAATCATCGCCTGCACGACTCCGTCATCGAGGTCGTCCCGCTCACCGACGCGTTGCAGAACCTCGCGACGCTGTTCGGGCCGCAGAAGAAGGAGAGTCGATGAGCGGGACGCGCGGCTACCGTCGGTCCCGACGCTCGTGGCCGACGACGATGCGCAACCTGTTCGGCCCCGCGCGCGGGAGAAGCGGCGCTGACGGGGCGCGCGGCGCGGTCAGCGGGAGAATGGATTCAGGAGCGGGACGCGGGTCATGTGGAAGTCACGGACATTGCGGGTGACCAGCGTGAAGCCGGCGACGAGGGCGGTGGCCGCGAGGAGCCCGTCGACGACGTGAAGGGACTGACCCTTGCGGGCGAGGGCGGCGGAGAGCGTTCCCCAGCGCTCCGCCACGTGGGTATCGACGGTCAGGGTCCTTGGCCCGAATCGGTCTCGGAGGGCGGTGTAATGAGTGAGCAGACGCTCGCGCTTCTTCCCTTTCGGGAGGGCTTCGATCCCCTTCTTCAGCTCACCCAGGGTGAGGACGCTGAGGAAGAGCTCATGTTCGAGCGAGTCTGCGAACCAGGCGAGGACGCCGGCGTCGGGGGCTGGCTTCCAGACCTCGGAGAGCGTGCAGGTGTCGATCAGATACGCCACGCGTCAGAGGTCCACATCGCGGTCGAGGTCGCGTGCACGCGTGAGGTCGAGCTCGCCGAGACGCAGTGTGCGGAGGAAGGGCAGCACGGTGCCGCGCGCACCCGCA
Organism: Polyangiales bacterium; assembly: GCA_964202905.1. GTDB lineage: Bacteria > Myxococcota_A > Polyangia > Polyangiales > JADJQN01 > CAIUAC01. The sequence goes on along the minus strand of CAXNJO010000003.1, from coordinate 102,505 downwards.
CGCTGTTCGCGCTCGAAGTCCGCGACCGAGATGATCACCGCGACCTTGCGTCCGTGTCGCGTGATCGTCTGAGGGCCTTCCGAGACCGCGAGATCGACGACCTCGCTCAAGTGGTCTTTGACCTGCTGGATCTGCCAGGCGCGACGGGTCATGTCGCGAATCTAGCTAGACTGGCTAGATTTGGCAACGGTCGGGGCGATGTCGAAAATGAACCATCACCCCGGGCTGAGCGCCGCGGCCATGCCGCCGAGGATGGAGGCGGGGTCGCTTTCGTTGAAGAAGTAGCGGTAGCGCTCGCGGTGGGCGTCGATGCGGTCGAGGACGGTGCCGTCCGAGCGCAGGAAATAGGTGCGCGGGACGTAGGTGCCGTCGAGGGCGAAGCGGCTGGCGACGGCGGAATGGCGGTCGACGTCGACGCGCACCATCACGAGGCGGCGGGACTCGGCGACGACGCGCGGGTCGGAGAAGATGCGTGCGTAGGTGTGGCAGTGCGGGCACCACGACGCGTGCAACACGAGGCAGATGGGTTTGCCTTCGGCGCGGGCGCGGGCGAGACCGGTGTCGTAGTCGAGCCAGCGGATCTCGTCGCCGTTCCACTCGGCGTCTTCGGCCGTCGGTGCGGCGGCGCGCGCTTCGCCCGGGCGCGCGGGCTGATCCGGGCGGGGTGCGGTGTCGGGCTGCGCTGCGGTGTCGGGCTGCGCGGCCGGCTCGGCCGTGATGGGCGCGACCGCGGGCGCGTCGCACGCGGGGAGCAGGAGCAGGGCGACGAGGACGAGCGTGGGGCGGAGGGACACGGCCCCCGAGCGTAGCAGCCGCGTCAGTAGAGGAGGAAGGCGTCGAGGCCCGCCGTGTACCAGTAGCTCGCGCCGGCGGCCTGGCCGTAGACGAGCAGCGCGAAGCCGACCGTGCCCGTGGCGCGGTGCGCGGCGGCGGTGCCGTCGAGCGGGAGGAAGGTCATCTCTTCGGGGCCGCAGGGAGGGGTGCTGCACGAAGGGGCCATCGTCGCGGCGACGTATTCGGTGCCCCAGGCGTGCGTGGGGAAGAGCACCGTCGCGTCGGACTTCATGAGACTGCGCGCGTCATCGAGCGAGAGTCCGTAATCAGGGCTGAACTGGTACATCGCGACGGGCCGCGTGGCGCGAATGCGGTTGCTCGCCGTGGCGCGCGCCAACACCGTCGGCGAGACGCCGTAGGCGGGGCGGTCGAAGACGCCCTGGAGGAGCGGGACGGTGAGGAAGGTGCTCGTGTCCGGCGCGAGGGTCGCCGTGACGGGGCCGCTGAGACCGCCTCCCGTGATGGTGATGTTGCTGGGCTCGCTGCCCGGGTTGTGGAAGCCGAAACCAAGCTCCGGGAGGCGCGGGCCGCCGTGGCCGGTGACGATGGCGGCGGGCGAGGTCGCGCGGAAGGTGCAGCGGCGGTAGGTGGTGCCGAGCGCCTCGACGTCGTAGGCGTCGGCGCAGCGCCCGTCTGCGCAGGCCTGCCCCGCGGGGCTCGGTGTCATGGACGCGCTGCGTGCGTCGGGGCCGCAGGTCGACACTTCACCGCGCCGGCAGAACGTCGCGCCCGGGGTGCACTCGGACATTCGTCCGTCGAGGGCTGCGTCGCTCGGCTCGCCGCCGTCTGCGGGTTCGACGCGTGCATCGGAAGCGGCGTCGGTCGCGCTCCCCGCGTCGGGACGCGGTGCGACCGCGCGCGCGCTGCACGCGGCGAGCGCGACGCACAGCGTGAGACGCATCCACGTCTTCATGGGGCAAGGCGAGACGCTCGCGAGCAACATGTCGACCGTCTTGCGCACTCGCGTCTCCCGGTCGAGCGTGGGATTTCGACCGGGCGATTCGCTCCGCGTGAGCGCGGGATTCGCTCAGAGGTCTTCGCCCGGTTGGGGGCTCTCGAGGTAGCTCTGCAGTGGGACGGAGTCGTCGAGCAGGTTCTGGATGTACGCGAGCAGATCGACGCTGCTCTCGGCGATGTCTGTGCCGCCGTAGCCGAGGACGCTCGTGCAGTGCGAGTCGTTGAACTCGCGGAAATACGGGATGTAGTAGCCGAGGTTCTCGCGCGAGTCGTACTGCGCGATGAGGCTCTGCGTGTCCGCCCAGAACATCGCGTGGATCTCGTCCTTCGTGGGCTCGGGCGTGTAGAAGCGGCGGTAGCTGTAGACGCTGAAGTTGTAGTCGCGCCGGAAGAAGGTCACTGCGAGGCGATCATTTGGGAACTGGTCGGCGAGCAGCGTGTTGATGGAGCCGAAGTCCGTGACGTCGAAGCCCGCGGGCAGGCTGTCGAGGATGGGATCGACGTTCCACGACTCGCGGATCTTCGTGTGGAGCCGATCCGAATAGCCACCCTCCGGGAACACGGGGCCGGAGTCGTTGAGGAGATACCCATGCTGTGCTTGCGACAGGCCCGCGCGCAGGAAGTAGTAGTTGACCTGCGAACCGACGCCACCTGCGCTGCAGCCGGTCACGAACATCCGCGGGATCACGGGGAAGTTCTCGTCGATCCAGTCGATCGCCTTCATCGTGTTGTCGTGGCCGCGGTGCCGGAAGAGGAGCGGGGGATTCGCGCCGGTCTCGTCGGTGTACGTGATGTCGTTGTTGCCGGTGTGCACATCGCCCGTGCAATACGGCATGAAGATCATGTTCCAGTCGGCGGCGGGGTTGAGCGAGCGCGAGCGGCGCAGCAGCGGTGAGGCGATCCCCCAGAAGTTCATGTGATCGTCGGGAATGCCGTTGGGATTCGCCGCGCCCATGATGCCCGTCTGCCCGGAGCAGCTCGGATAATCCCAACATGCGCCGCCCGGCTCGTAGTCGATGAGCAGGTTGTCGCTCGACGTGGAGAAGTTGACGAAGAACTTGTATTGGCTGCCATCGGAGCACACGGCGCCGGGCGGCTCGATCTTGATCCAGCGGCGGTAGCCCTCGCGCGGCGAGTTCGCGGAGACGAAGGCGCCTGCGTCGGGCGTGCCGCCGTCGCCGGGCATCGCGGGTGGGTCGCCGCCGTCGTCGCCGCAGGCGGCGAGCGCGCCGAGCGGGAGGGCGAGCGTGAGCGCGGCCGAGCGGAAAAGGGACGAGGCGAAACGAGCAGATCGAAGGGACATGGGGGCTCCGCGACCGGGCAGGGTCGTGCCGCTATTGAACGAGATTCACCCATCCGAACGCAAGGGCCATGCGAGACTCACGCGCATGCCGACGCCGCCTGCCGCTGCCCCGAGCCCGCTGCTCATGCTCTCTGCGCTCGAGCTCGCGCGCCGCATCCGCGCGCGGCAGGTGAGCGCGCGTGAGGTGCTCGAGGCGCACCTCGCGCACGTCGAGCGCTTCAACGGGGTGCTGAACGCCGTCGTCGTGCGGCGCTTCGACGAGGCGCGCGCCGAGGCGGATGCGGCCGATGTGCGACTCGCGCGGGCGGGCGCGGACGAGGCGCTGCCGCCGCTGCTGGGCGTGCCCTGCACGATCAAGGAATCGATGGGTTTCGGGGGGCTGCCGCAGTCGTCCGGGCTCGTCGCGCGGGCGCGCACGCTCGCCGCCGAGGACGCGACCACGGTGGCGCGGTTGCGCGCGGCGGGGGCCATCCCGATCGGGCTCACCAACGTCTCCGAGCTGTGCATGTGGATGGAGTCCGACAACCGCGTGTACGGGCGCACGAGCTGCGCGTACGACGCGGCGCGCACCTGCGGCGGCTCGTCGGGGGGCGAGGGCGCGGCGGTCGGCGCGGGCGGCGTGCCCTTCGGGCTCGGCGCCGACGTCGGCGGCTCGATCCGCATTCCGGCGTTCTTCAACGGGGTCTTCGGCCACAAGCCGACGGGCGGGCTCGTGCCCGCGACGGGGCAGTATCCGAGCGCCGAGAACGAGGCGCTGCGCTACCTCACGACGGGTCCGCTCGCGCGGCGCGCGGAGGATCTCGGGCCGCTGCTGCGCATCCTCGCGGGCCCGGACGGGCGCGACGGCGTCGCGATGGATTGGGGCGACGAGCGCGAGATCGATGTCGCGCGGCTCACGGTGCTCGACGTGCGTGAGCCCATCGCGATCGCGGCGAGCGACGACCTCGAGGCCGCGCGCGAGAAGGCCATCGCCACGCTCGCGCGGCGCGGCGCGCGCGTGAAGAAGGTGGCGTTGCCGGCGTTGCGCGAGGGATTGCAAATTTGGTCCGCGATGATGGAGGCCGCGGGTGGGCACACGTTCGCGGAGCTGCTCGGGAACGGGCTCGCGGTCTCGGGTGGACGCGAGCTCGCGCGCTGGGCCGTGCGGCGCTCGCCCTACACGCTGCCGGCGATCGCGCTCGCGTTGCTGGAGAACGTTCCGAAGCTGCTCGGCAGCGGCTCGGCGCGGTACGTCGCGCTCGGCCGCGCGCTCCGCGCGGAGCTGGACGAGGCGCTCGGCGAGCAGGGCGTGATGCCGTTTCCGCCGCATGCGCGCGTCGTCACGCGGCACGGGCACGCGCTCCTGCCGCCGCTGCGCTGGGGTTACACCGCGATCTTCAACGTGCTCGAGACGCCCTCGACCGCGGTGCCGATGGGCCTCGACGCGCGCGGGCTGCCGCTCGGCGTGCAGGTCGTCGGGCCGCGGGGGCGCGACGCGCTCCCGCTCGCCGTCGCGCGGGTGCTCGAAGAGGCCCACGGCGGGTGGGTGCCGCCGCCGCTCTGGTTCGCAGCGTGAACGCGCGGTGAACGCGGGGTGATCGCGCGGGGCGGGCCCGGCTGCCGCGCGTCGCGTCGCGCGCGGAGGTGGCGACTCCCGTGGCCGGTGGATGGTGCGGCGTGCCGGTGAGCGACGCTGGAAATCCCTTGGGGATCGCGTTTTGTGTGTCTGGCACCGGGCTTGCTTAGGGCGCTGCCATGCACACTCGGATGCCGCTCGCACTCGCCATCGCCATCTGCTTCGCCATGGGGGGCTGCGCCCTCGAGAGCGAGATCGCCAAAGGGGAGGAGGGCGATGTGCCCACCGACATCGATGTGCTCGATGGCGCTGCGGACTCGTTCCGCCGACCGACCGACCACGGCGTGATCGTCCTCGGTACGACGGACACCGCGGTCCTGGCCGCAGCGGCGTCCTACCACGCGTGGACCTTCGAGGTGCCCGCGGACGCGATGGTCGCGCTCCGCACGGCGTCCTCGGCCGTGCCGACCCCCGACACCGTCGTCTATCTCTACCGCGAGACGTCCGGTCGCTGGGGTAACTCCATCGCGCGCAACGACGACGCGCCGGGCACGGTCCTCTCGCTGCTCACGCGCAGCCTCACGGCGGGCCGATATCGCGTGCTCGTCAAGGGCTACGACCGCAGCGTCACGGGGCGTTTCGACCTGGTGACGACGTGCTCCGGTGCGGGGTGTCCGCCGCCGGTGATGCCGGGGCCGGCGTGTCTGTTCGGCAGCACCTTCTCGGACATCCTCGCGGGGTCGGTCCGCATCGCTGCCGAGGGTGCGATCACCGCGATCGACGACACCGTGCCTCCGTTCCTCCGCGACCAGGTCGTGCTCGCGGTCCGCGAGTCGTCGTACACCGACGTGGCCACCGCCGAGCAGGCGCTCGCGGTCGTCGATGACCGCCGCATCCGCTACCTCCGACTCTGGGAAGAGACCTCGGGCCGCGCGTTCGCGCTGCTCGAGTACGGCGTCGGAGGCAGCTCCTACGGCGCGATCTTCGCCGACGCGACGAGCACCCGCGTCGCGGCGATCCACGACGGCGACCTCGTCGCGTGTACGGTCGCCCCCGCGAGCTGCCGGCTCGGCACCACCTACAACGAGTTGGTGGCGAACCCGGCGTTCGAGGTGGTCTCGTCGCGGACGATCACGGCGGCGACCACCGGCCTCACCACCGCGCAGCGCTCGCAAGTCCTGGCCGCCGTGCGCACGACCTATCCGGAGGTGCGCGATGTCGCGGCCGCGCTCGCGATCGTCGACGAGCAGCTGGTGAACCGCGTCGAGCTGGTCGAGCGCGCGACCCGCACCCGCGTCGTCACGATCGAGTTCGGCGCGGGCGACAACTCCTACGGCGCGGTGTTCTCCGGCGGCACCACGCGGATCGTCGCGCGGATCCAGGACGGCGACCTCGCGGGCTGCACGCTCCTCGGTGTGCCCTGAGCGCGCGGGTGGGTCGTTGACCCAGACGCGTGCGCGGTTGCGCTGGGGTCGCCTGAACCCGGATCGTCGCGCGAGGAGACGCGCGGGTGGGGGTCGTGGTCGTCAGTGCGTGGGCGCTTGGGCGCCGTTCGTCGGGTGATGGGGGCTTGCAGAGCGTGGCGCGTCTATTGCTCTATCGCGGGCATGCGCGCGGTCTTCTCGTCTCCCGTTTCTCCTTCGTGGGCGTCTCGCGTCGTGGAGTCCGCACTGGCCGTGCGCGTCTCGCTCATGACGGCGACGCTGCTCGCCGTCGCGTCGGGCTGTGCGCCCTTCGACGTGTCCGACGTCGTCGAGGAAGAGGCCGAACCAGACGAGGTGGCGGCCTCCGTCGATTCGCTCTCGAGCATCTCGTGCAGTGAGCGAAGCGACCGCGGCTACACCCGCGGCACGCCCTTCGACATCCGGGTCGTCACCATCGACGGGCGCCCGGTCGAGATCGACACGGCGAACGCGTACTACGTGATGGCGAGCGCGGCGGCGCGCGATGGCGTGGAGATCCGCGTCGTCTCCGGCTTTCGCACGATGGCGCAGCAGGAGTACCTCTACGGCTGCTACACGAGCTGCTCGTGCAATGGCTGCGCGCTCGCCGCGCGACCGGGCTACTCCAATCACCAGAGCGGGCACGCGCTTGACCTCAACACCCGCGCGCCGGGCGTGCTCCGCTGGTTGAACGCGAACGGGGCGCGTTTCGGCTTCTCGCGCACCGTGCCGAGCGAGGACTGGCACTGGGAGTGGTGGGGCGGCGGCCCCGGCGGCGGGCCCTGCGGTGGCTGTGTGCCGGCCTGCGAGGGCAGCACCCTCGTCAGCAGGGACTGCGGGCGTGGAGACTGCGCGGCCTTCGCGTCGCGTTGCGTCGACGATTCGCTTGGGGTCCGCTGCGCGTTCGCGTTCTGTCCGGATCGCGGGCACGACACCTTCTGCTTCGACGAGCGCACGATCGGCACGTGCAACGACGGCGCCGTGTCGCGTGGGGATTGCAGCGCGTATGGCGCGCGCTGTGTCGACGACGCGCTCGGTGCGCGCTGCGTGTTCTACGCATGTCCCGCCAGCGGCGAGGCGACGGTCTGTCTCGACGACCGGCGGCTCGGGACGTGTCGCGATGGATCGATCACGACGGGCGATTGCGGAGCGTTCGGGGCGCGCTGTGTCTCGGACGGGCTCGGCGCGCGCTGCGCGTTCTATGCGTGCCCGGCTGCGGGGGAGACCACCATCTGCCTCGATGAGCGCACGATCGGCACATGCCGGAACGGCGCGATCACGACCGGTGATTGCAGCGCGTTCGCGGCGTACTGCTCGACGGCGGGCGCGAGCGCTGCGCGCTGCGTGTCGGCGTTCTGCGTCGCGAGCGCGAGCGACGTCCCCGTCGAGCGCGACATCTGCCTGCTCGATGGGCAGATTGCGCACTGCAACGCGGACGGTGTCCCGGTCGGCGCGCGTGCGTGTCCGCCCGGCGCGCCCTGCACCGCGACGCCGGATGGGGCGCGCTGCGGGGAGGCGCCGCCGCCGGGCACGATGTCGGAGGAATCCGACCCGAATCTCGAGATCGGAGGCGATGGCGGCGTGCCGGAGGGGGGCGCGCCCGAGGGCGGCGTGGCCGTGGATGGTGGCCCGGGGCTTCGCAGGCCACCGCCCGCGCCGAGCGGCTGTGCGGTCGTGCGCGCGCGGCCTTCGTGGGGCTTCGGCTGGCTCGCCGCCGTCGCGTGGGTCGGGTGCGTGGTTGCTCTCCGTCGCGTGGGGCGGCGGCGTGCGTCTCCGCCGCGCTGCCCGTAAGTATCCGTTTCCCCGCGGGAAATGGGAGGCGCGTCTTGCCCGGGCACGGCGCGTCGCCACACACTCGCGCGATGCCTTCCTTCGCGCACAAGGTCCTCGCGCTGCTGCTCGCCGCGCTGCTGCCCGGCTGTCTTGCGAACAGCTATGTGATTCCGCGGGATGCGGCGCGCGCGCTCGTGCAGCAGCCGCCCGAGCAGCGCGGCGCGGACGTGCGCGTGGTGCAGCGCATCTTCGCGGACGAGCCGGTGAGCGCGCCGCCGGTGAATGCGGCGACCCAGGTGGTGTTCGTTCCACAGGGGCAGATCTCCGTGGGCGTCGGGGGCGGCGGCGGGTGCGTCGGCAGCGCGGGCGGGCCGTGCGGGGCGCGCAGCGTGGGCGTGTCGAGCGGCGGTGGCGGAGGGACGGTCGCGGTGCAGCCAGCAGGCGGCGGGGGGGCCGTCGCGCGTGCAGCCCGCGCCGCGGCGGCGGGCCCGGTCGCGCGTGCAGCCGGCGCGCGGTGGGGCAACGGTCGGCTGCGACGGGCGCGGCTCGGCGGCGGCTCGGGCGGCGGCGTCGGGCGGCACCGGCGGTGCGAGGGCGGCGGCGGAGGCGGTGGCGACGATGGCCTCGCCGTCGTGCTGCTCATCGCCGCGAGCGTCGGCGGTCGCGCTCGTGCTCGCGGGCACCGAGGGCGCGCGTTACGACGGCTGGGCGCAGCTCCACCCGATGCATCCCGTCCACGTCCTCGGGCAGGACGGCAGCGCGACCGTCGTGCCGCTCGCGCAGCTCGACGCCGCGACGGTCGAGGCTTCGGACGAGCTCCTCGTGTCCGAGGACGAGGGGCCCTTCCTGCGGCTCGGGCGCGCGCCGCTCGACCGCGTCGGGCTCGTGTACGGGATGGAGGTCGGCCTCGCGACGTTGCGCGGTCCGCGGGGCGCGCTCGGCCCCGCGTTCGCGTCGCACATTCAGCTCGGTGCGTTCCCGCTCCACGGGCTCGGGCTGCTCTTCGACGTGCAGCTCGGTGTGGGCGACGCGGACGGGAAGGACATCGTCAACGCGCAGCTCTCCGGCGAGGTGCAGGCGCTGCCGCTCGCTTTCGGGCTGCTCGAGCTCGGGGTCTACGGCCGCGTCGGCGGCGCGTCCCCGGCGCAGCGCGGAGACGACTGGGGCCTCGCCGCGGGCGGCGGGCTGCTCGCGCAGCTCGCGGTGACGACGCGGCTCGCGCTCACGCTGCGCGGCGGCGCCTCGTGGGTGCGCGACGCACGCGAGGACGTGGTCGTCGGCGAGGGCACGTTCGGGGTCGCGGTCTATTGAACGATGTTCGATGGGCGCGCGTCGGCGCACCGGCGGGGGGGGGCAAGTCCGTCGATCGCGCTTGTGCCGCGGACCCGGCTGCGGTGAGGATGCGCGCATGACGCGTCTCCGCCTGTTCGCCGTGCTCGCCTCGCTCGTCGCTGCACCGCTCGTCGTCGCACGCCCCGCGGACGCCGACGTCCCGCCTCCGCCCGGCTACGTCGAGACCTGCACCGTCGAGCAGCAGCAGACGAATGGCGCGCGCTGCGAGGCGTGTCGCGCGGGCTATCAGGACGCCAATGCGTGCGCGACGCGCTTCGCGTCCACGCAGTTGCGACGGCGTTGCAGGACGTCCGGGGCATCGTCGTGGACGGAGGTCTGGTGCGAGAACCGCATCGCGACCGATCCGACCGTGCCTGCGCCGGGGACCTCACCCGGGCCCGCGCCCGCACCGTCTCCGGAGCCTGCACCGGCACCGGGGCCCGCGCGACCGCCGGAGACGTCGCCCGCGACGTCCGTGAGCGCGGAGGAGGCGGCGGCCGAGGTCTCGTGCGCCGTCGCCGCGCCGGGCGCAGCGCGCGCCTCGGGCCTCGCGCTCGTCGGCCTCGCTGCGGTGCTCGCCGGCGTCGCGCGCCGTCGCGCCCGCCGCTGAGCGCGCGTCTCCGCCGGGGCGTGTGGGCGGCGCCTCAGGCGTCGCTGCGCTGCTGGACGCGCTCGAAGGCGACGACGCTGTCGTTGCCGAGTGCGGCCGCGTTGGCCTCGTCGGTGTCGATGTGCAGATCGAGGACGAAGTCCTCGCGCACGCGCACGAGCACGTCGCCCATCGTCATCTCGCGATCGCCCTCGACCCGCACCGCGATGACGTCCTTGTCGCCGACGCCGAAGCGTGCGGCATCGCCGGGGTTCATGTGCACGTGGCGCAGCGCGAGGATGACGCCCTGCGTGAGCGTCACCTCGCCCGCCGGGCCGCGCAGGCGCAGGCCGGGCGTGCCCTCGAGCTGGCCGCTCTCGCGGATCGGCGGCTGCACGCCGAGCGCGTAGGCGTCGGTCTTCGCGATCTCGACCTGCGTCGCGCTGCGCAGCGGGTTGATGATCGCGACGCCGCGCAGCTCGCCCTTCGGGCCGATGAGGTCGACCGTCTCGCGCGTGACGTACTGCCCCTTCTGCGTGACCTCGCGGCGCAGCGTAAGCGCGTAGCCGGGGCCGAAGAGCGCGTTGCAGTCGGCGCGCGAGAGGTGCACGTGTCGAACGCTCACGCCCACCGGGATGGGCCTGGCGTGGACGCTGCGCACCGCGGCCGTCGGACCGCGCAGGCAGCGCACGGCCTCGCGCGCGATCATTTTTTCCTCGTCGGTCGCGACGACCAGCACGCGCGTCGGGGCACGCGGGGCGGCGACGTCGACGACGCCGCCGTGCGTCGCGGGGGCCGCGGAGGCGTTGGCCTCCGGGTCGAGCGCGATGCCCATGAAGAGCAGCCCTTCGCACACGGATGCGCGCAGGCTCGCGCTGTTTTCGCCGATGCCGCCCGTGAACACGACGGCGTCGACGCCGCCGAGCGTGGCGGCGTAGGCGCCGATGTACTTGCGCAGCCGGTGCGCGAAGACGTCGAGCGCGAGGCGCGCGCGGGTGTCGCCGGACGCCGCGGCGCGCTCGACGTCGCGGTAGTCGCCGCCCGGGATGCCGCTCAGCCCCGCGAGGCCGGATTGTTTGTGGAGCAAGGTGTCGAGCGTTTCGAGGCTCATGCCACGGCGTTGCAGGAGCAACAGGATTGCGGGATCGAGATCGCCCGAGCGCGTGCCCATCGCGAGGCCTTCGAGCGGCGTCATGCCCATCGAGGTGTCGACCGAGCGCCCGCCGTCGATCGCCGTCACGCTCGAGCCGCCGCCGAGGTGGCACGTGATGAGTTTCAGCCGCGCGAGATCGGTGCGCAGGTGCTCGGCGGCGACGAGCGACATGTACTGGTGGCTCGGACCGTGGAAGCCGTAGCGGCGCACGCCGCGCTCGAGGTAGAGCGCGTGGGGAAGGGCGTACGCGAAGGCGTGCGGCGGCAGGTCGCCGTGAAACGCGGTGTCGAACACGGCGACCTGCGGCACGCCCGGCAGCGCGGCCGCGGCGGCGTCGAGACCCGCGAGCGCGGGCGGGTTGTGCAGCGGCGCGTACTCCGCGCACTCCGCGATGATGCGGCGCACCTCGTCGTCGATGACCACTGGGCGCACGAGGCGCTCGCCGCCGTGCACGACGCGGTGGCCGACGGCGCCCAGATCGGCGAGGCGCGTGAGCGGTCCGCCGTCGCGCACGAGCAGCGCGAGCACGCGCTCGATCGCCGCGCGCGTGTCCGGGGCCGCGCACGGCGCGTCGAGGCGGGGCTGGCCGGGCTCGTCGTGCGTGTGCCGCGCGCCGTCCGTGCCGATGCGCTCGACGCGCCCGACCGCGAGGCGCGTCTCGGTGTCCATCTCGTAGAGCTGGTACTTCAGGGACGTGGAACCGGCGTTGAGGACGAGGATCTTCATGGCCCCGGCAGCATAGCCGAGCGCCGTCGCGGGGCGGCGCGCACGGCGAGGCGACATGCCGCGCGCAGGGCGGACGCGGCTGCGGTAGTCTCGCGGGTCCCATGGAGTCCCCGATGTCGCGCCCTCAGTTCGTTCCCGCCGCGCTCCTCTTTTGTGTCGCAGCCTTCTCGCTCGCCGCCTGCAGCGCGATCGTCGACCCCGACGTCGGCCTGATCGCGGGGGGCGACGCGGGCGGACCGGTCGTCGAGCTCGATCTCGGTGAGCGCGACGGCGGCGGGCCGATCGTCGACGTCGACCTCGGCGTACGGGACGGGGGCGGGCCTGTCGCCGATCTCGGTCCGCGTGACGCGGGCGGGCCCGACCTCGGGCCCGGGATGCCCTGCATGGGGGGGCCGCGCTGCGCGGACGGCGCGCTCATCACGTGCGTTTCCGGGCGCGAGGAGCGCACGGCGTGCGCGCTTGGATGCGCGCCGGGCGGCCTGCCGCGCTGCGCCGAGGCCGGCGCCTCGAACGTGCCGCCCGACCTGCTCGGGAGCGGCACGGTGGATGTCATCCTGGAAGATGGTGAAGCGGAGCTCGTCGACACGGATGATTGCGATGCGCTCGAGGGCGCCGCGCGCGTCGTCGCGCAGCCGGGTGGCCCGGAGCTCTGCGTGATCGCCGTCCGAAATCTCCGCGTGCGCGAGGGCGCGACGCTCTTCGCCGAGGGCGCGCGGCCGCTCGTGGTGCTCGCGTCCGGGGACGTGGAGATCGCCGGCACGATCGACGTCTCGGCCGAGGGTGCGGCGCCCGGCCCCGGTGGCGGATTCGGCGGCGCGGGCTCGCGCATCGACGGCACGGGTGCGTCGCCCGGGATCGGCGGGGTGCACGTCGACACGTACGACGACGGCGGCGGCGGCGGCGGCGGGTTCTGCGGCGCGGGCGGCGCGGGCGGCGCGGGCGGCACGGCAGCGGGCGGCGCGGGCGGCGCGGCACGGATGACCGAGCTCTCGCCGCTCCTCGGCGGGTCGGGCGGCGGACGCGGTCGCGGGACGACGTCGTCCACCATCGTGCTCTCGGGCGAGGGCGGCGCGGGCGGCGGCGCGGTGCAGATCAGCGCGCTCGGCACGCTGCGGGTGAGCGGCGCGATCCTCGCCGGAGGCGGAGGCGGCGCGGGTGGCCGTGTGGCGGATGGCAGCGTGAACTGGGGCTCCGGGGGCGGCGGCGGTTCGGGCGGCGCGATCCTCCTCGAGGCGTCGCGCGTCGAGGTCGCGACGGACGCGCGTCTCGTGGTCGCCGCCGGGGGCGGGGGCGGCGCAGCCGCGGGCGGGGTCTCCGCCGACGACGGGACGGATGGCGTCGGCGATCCGCCTTCCGCGGGCGGTGCCGGCGGCGGCGGCGACTTCGACGCGGTCGGCGGCGCGGGCGCGCTGACGGGCCTCGCGGGGACGAACGGTCAGACGAACGTCCGCTCGGGCGCGAACGGCGGCGGGGGCGGCGGCGGTTCGGGCTGCGTGGTGATCCGATCGCCCGGCGCGGCCGCGGGCGGCGCAGCGACGGCCGTCTCGCCAGGGGCCGCCCTGCGCGCCCTCCCGCTGCGGCTGCGCTGAGCGTCGTCACGCCGCGGCGCGTCCGGCCCCTTGAGATCGCGGCGCGCGTGCCGTATCCCGACCCCGTGGCGGCGACCATCGTGTTCGATGGGGTCGGGACGCGCGCGGCTGGGGCTCCGTCCCGAGACGCGTGAGGTGGGGCGCCGGCGCTCTCGGACGCGGCGCGCAGCCTCTCGCTGGGGGTCGCATCCGGCGTTGGGGAGGACGCGCGCCTCGCTGCAGGCGCGGACGTCGCCTGCGTGGTGCTCGGCGATGATCCGGCGGCTGGGATCGCGCAGATCGTGCGGCTTCGCACCGCGCTCCCCGAGGTCGCCGTCGTGGAGGTCGATGCCTTGGGCCCCGAAGACGCGCTCGCCGCCGTCGGGGCCGGCGCGTGGGACACGACGCTGCGCGACGCCGACCCGCGCATCGTCACGCTCGCGCTGCGGCGCGCGCTCTCGTGCGCGGGCACCCAGCGGGAGCTCCGCGCGCTGCGGGCCCAGGCGGGGAACGAGAACGAGACGGCGTCTCCCGCGGAGCTCGCCCCGGAGCCGGTCCACTCGCTCCGCGAGCTCGAGCGTGACGCGATCCGCAAGGCACTCGCCGCGACCGGCGGGCGCGTCGGCCAGGCGGCGAAACTGCTCGGGATGGGCCGCGCGACGCGGTACCGACGCCTCGCGACGGGCGAACCGCGCGACGCGCCGTGAGGCCGGGCGCGCTCAGCGCGCGGGTGGGCGTGCCGTCAGCGTGAGGGGCCAGTCGCTGGCTTCCTCGCCGACGTGCAGCGTGCCGTCGACGTGCGTCGTGCCGGGTGCGCAGCGGCCGGCCCAGTAGCCCGGCCGCATGTCGTCGGTGGTGACCCCCTCGGCGAGATAGCGCACCGCGAGCGGCGCGCCGACGTACACCGCGAGGCGCGTCTCGCCGTCGCCCTCGAACACGAAGGCCTCGGCGTCCGGCGCGGCGCGCGCGGCGACGAGGCGGCCCGCCTGCGGCGCGAGCATGGCGGGCGCGCTCGCCGCTGCGGCGCGGAGGTGGGTCACCGTGGCGTCGCCGTGCGCGAGGACCTGGAGCGCGGCACGGCAGGTCGCGCAGCGCACGACGTGCGCTGCGACGCCGCCCGCTGCGACCGGGTCTGGTCCGCCCCGCATCATCGCGACGAGCCCTGCGGGGACGGATGCCACTCCACCGCGCCGTGCGCCCGCCCGCAGCGCTGCTCGCCGGGGCCGCGCCGCCTGCGAGGACACGCACGCCCTCCCGCGCGAGCGCCACGAGGATGCGGCGGGCGTCGTCGGCCTCGTCGTCGTCGTCGTCGTTGCCCTCGTCGTTGTCATGAGGGCCGCTCGGGTCGCCGTCGGTTCCGTCGTCGTCGAGGGCGCGCCCGGTGTGGCCCGCGGACCCCGCGCCTTGTGCGGCGGCGGACGCGTCGAGAGGCTCTGTGGTGGAGGTGCGTGCGGTCGCGGCGCCACGCGGCGCCGGCATCGCCGTGAGGATCGCGCGCCGGGCGGCGTCGCGGACGAGCGCGCGCTCGTGCCCAGGGATGCCGGCGAGCGCGCCCGTCACCTCGAGGACGATCGCGAGGCAGGCGGCCTCGAGCGGCGCCTCGACACGCGCGGCGTCGGCGTTGGCTGGCTCGGCGTGCGGCGCAGCGGTCTGCGGCGCAGCGGTGTGCGGCGCAGCGGTGTGCGGTACCGCCGTGTGCGGTACGGCTGCGTCGGTCACGCGCCTCACGGCGTGTTGCCAGGCGGCGGAGAGCGCCTCGGCGTGGGGAAGGGGGGCTGGCATCGTGTTCGCGCTCGTCTCTGGACGGGTTGTCCTGTGGGCGCAGACGTCGGCGTTTCCGGCCGACTGACACCGCGCCCGCTGCGTCAGTCCTTGCGTCGCTCCGGTCGAGGCACGCCCGCGTCCGCGCGGCGCTCGCCGAAGATGTCGCGGAGTGTCTGCGGAACGCGGCGATCGTCGGGATCCGCGTCGCCCCCGAGCTCGGCGAGCCATGCGTCGAGCACCTCGAGGAGCTGCGTCCGGCCGCGCTCGATCCACTTGTAGAGCGCGTCGCGGGTGTTCGCCGCCGACGGGGCGATCGCCTGCTCGATCGCGGTCGCGTCGGCCGTCGTCACGAGGCGCAGCCAGGCCGCGCGCGCCTGCACCCGACGCAACTCGCGGGTCGTCGACGCGAGCGCCGTCGCCGTGAGGCGCTCCTCGAGGCGTGTGAAGAGCGCGTCGCGTGCCTGCTCGAGGGCGGCCGCGTCGTCGTGCGGTCCGGCGTCGTCCTCGGCGCGGAGGCGATCGACCGCGGGCGGCTCGTCCGCTGCGCGCTGCTTGTCGTCGAGGAGGGCGGCGCGCACGGGGTCGTGCCGCCCTGCGCGCCACAGATCGCGCGCTTTGTGCGCGTGCACCGTGCGCAGCCAGCGGACGGCCTCGCCGGGCGAGCCGCCGGCGAAGGTGCCGATGCGACGCAGGACCTTCACCAGCGTCTCCTGGCGCGCGTCCGCCTCTCCGCGCGGATCGATCTGCTGCAGGAACGCCGTCACGACACGCCACGCCGCGTGGTGGCGCGGGAGCGACAGGTCGCTCGCGCGCCGCAGCTCGTCGAGCGCAGCGTAGAGCTTGTCGCTCGTGGGTGCGGGGCCCGCCATCGTGTCGTGGGTGCGGGGCGCGCGACTACTTGAGCAGCATTTCGAGCAGCGAGAGGGCCTCGCGCTCGTTCGCGGCGATGACGCCGTCCGACGCGATCATCGCGCGCGCGGTGTCGACGAAGAGCTGCCGGTGCGCCCGCGGCACGTCCGCGGGGTCGAGCTCTTCGGCGGGGGGCGGGACCTCGAGCCACGCCTCGACCTGCTTCTTTTCTGCGGGGTTCAAGTCGAGCCGCTTCATGAGCCGGCGCACGAACTGACGCTCTTCGTCGCGGACCTCGAGATCGGCCCAGGCGAAGGAGCAGACGAACTTCATCAGACGGAGGCGGTCCTCGTGGTCGAGCTGAGTCGGCATGGCGCGCAGGCTATCACGCAGGACGGCGGCGCCGCGCGCCGAGATGCGCCGGGCGGCCGTGTGTCGAGCGCGCTCAGGGGCCGGCGGGAGTCGCCTCGTCCCCGCCGAAGGTCGTCGCCGCGCAGCTCCCCGTCTCGTGGCTCGTGAGCTTGCCGAAGACCCATGCGCCCCCGAGCAGGCCGAGCAGCAGCCCGAGACCGAGCCGGACGAGGAAGCGCTTGTCGCGCCGGATCGCGTGGGCCTCGAGGTCGGCCATCGCTCAGGCGGGCACGCAGAGGACGGGGACGCGCGAGAGCCGGAAGGTCGGACCGAGCGCGTCGCGTCCGAGCGCCTTCGCGAGCAGGCCGCGGTGCTCGTGCGCGCCGAGGACCAGTGCGCCGCAGCCTTCGGACTCGGCGGCCCTCACGAAGACCTCCGCCACGGGGCCGGTGAGCGTGTGCGCTGCGACGGCGCCGCCATCGCCTGCGAGGCGCGCGAGGTCGGCCGTGTGATCCGGCTCGCCCGGTCGCGCCGCGTGCACGGCGACGACGCGACCGCCGAAGCGCGCCGCGAGCCGAAGCGCGGTCGCGAGCGGTGGGCGTGAGGTGTCGTCGAGATCGACGCGGGCAGATGCGCCAGGCGCGCTGCCGGCCGACGTGTCGAGCGCGGTGCCGACGAGCCACGCTGCGCCGGCGCAGAGTCCAGCGGGCGGCGGTTCGTCCGCCGCGACGGCGACCGGGACCCCGGCGTGCCGCACGACGCGCTCTGCCGTGCTGCCGAGCAACCGCCCGAGCGCACCCGCGGCGGTGTGCGGCGCGGGCGCGCCCGCGTGCGCGGCGACGACGACGAGCTGGGCCCCGGCGCGCGCGACCGTGTCGACGACCGCCTCCCACGGGCGGCCCTCGAGGTGCTCGGTCGTCACCTCGGCGATGCCCGCTGCGCCGAGCCGCGCGGCCTCGGCGGTGAGCGCCGCGCGCTCGTGCTCGACCCGCGCCGCGATGCGTGCGCGGAGCACGTCGACCGAGGGCGACAACCCTGCCGGCACCGCGGCGAAGTCGGCGTCCGCGGCCGCGTCCATCGCGTGGACGAGGTGAAGCCGTACGCCGAGGGCCCGCGCGAACACGGCGCCGAGGTCGGCGGCGCGGCGTCCGCCGGCGCCGAGGTCGTGCGCGACGAGGACGGGCCGCGCGTCGGTGGGGAAGCTCGTCTCGCTCATGGGTCGGTCTCCGGAGGCGCCTCGCCGTCGTGCGGGACGGGGCGGTGCTGGCGCGCGTCGGCCTGGTGCGTAGCTCAGATAGACACCGAAACTCGCACGTCGAGCCGCGCGTCGCCAGCGCGCCGGCAGCGTTGCCGTGGGGGCCCATGCGTTACGAGATCCGCACCATCCTCTGTGCCGTCGACTTCTCCGAGACCTCCGACGCCGCCCTCGAGCACGCGGTGTCCCTCGCCGAGCAGCACGGCGCCGCGCTCGTGCTCGTGCACGCCTGGCAGCTGCCGGCCTACGCGATCCCGGAGGACGCGATCGTCGCGAGCCCGCAATACATCGGGCAGCTCCACACCGAACTCCAGAAGAGCCTCGATGCGGCCGTCGCGCGCGTCGCCGGTGGCAAGGTGAAGGTCTCTGGCAAGCTGGGGGAGGGGCCCGCGCACCTCGAGATCGACCGTCTCGCGTCCGAGCTCGGCGCCGACCTCGTCGTGATCGGCACGCACGGGCGCACCGGGCTCTCGCACGTGCTGCTCGGGAGCACGGCGGAGCGCGTGGTGCGCACGTGTCCGGTGCCCGTGCTCACGGTGCGCCACAAGGCCTGACGGCCGCGCGCCTGCGCCCCGCGGGGCGACGCGTACGCGCCCGATCGTGGGTTGCGCGTCGCGCGTCGCAACGCTCACGGCGACTGCCCGCGCGACCGCCCCGCGCGCGGCCGCTCGCCATGCCCGCGCGGTCCATGTGCCTTGCGCTGCGCCGCGCCGGCCCGCGGCGGCCTCGCGCGTCGACGTCCCCGCCCGATCGCGCGCTGCTCCGCGCCGCGCCGCATTCCGTTGCCGCCTCCGCGCGATGGCGTTACAACGCGCGCCGCACCACGGAGGAGCGATGAGCACCAAAGTAACGATGCCGCAGCTCGGCGAGAGCGTCGTCGAAGGCACGGTCGGCAAGTGGCACGTGCGCGTCGGGGATCGGGTCGAGAAGGATCAGGCCGTCGTCGAGATCCTCACGGACAAGGCCGACAGCGAGGTGCCCTCTCCGGTGGGCGGCGTCGTCTCGGCGATCCTCGTCGAAGAGGGCGCGGTCGTGCGGGTCGGCGAGGCGCTCGTCGAGATCGACACGAACGCCAGCGCGGCCACCGCCCCGAAGGCCCCCGCCGCGGCGCCCGCGGCCAGCGCGCCCGTGGCCAGCGCGCCCGCGGCCTCGCCCTCGGTGCGCAAGCTCGCCCGCGAGAACGACATCGACCTCGCCGCCCTCAAGCCGAGCGGTGAGCACGGCCGCGTGACGCGCGACGACGTCCTCCGGGCCGCTGCGCCGATCGCTGCGCCGATCGCTGCGCCGGCCGCCGCGCCTTCGTCCGCGGGGCGCGTCACCTCGCCGGGCGGTCTGCCCGCGCCTGCGCCGCTGCCTGCGTCGTCCCCCGGGACGGCCGGCCGCGCGCTCGCCTTCCAGGTGCCGTCCTACCAGCCGCGCCCCGGCGACGAGGTCATCCAGTTCTCGCGGCGCCGGCGGATCATCGCGGACCACATGATCTACTCGAAGCTGACGTCGCCCCACGTGGTGACGGTGGCCGAGTGCGATCTGCACCGCACGAGCCGCCTGCGCGACGAGCACAAGGCCACGCTGAAGAAGGAGGGCGTGAACCTCACGTTCCTGTCCTTCATCTGCGCCGCCGTCGCCCGGTCGCTCCGCGAGAACCGCGGCCTCAACGCGCGCGTCCTCGACGACGCGTTCGTGCTGCTGCGCGACATCCACCTCGGCATCGCGGTCGACACGCCGGAGGGCCTCGTCGTCCCCGTCGTGAAGAACGCCGACGAGCTCACGGTGCGCGGCCTCGCCCGCGCGGTCGACGAGCTCGCCCGCAAGGCGCGCGACGGCAAGCTCACGCCCGATGACCTCGCCGGCAAGACGTTCACCGTCTCGAACCCCGGCCTCAAGGGCAACCTCCACGGCGGCGCGATCATCTCGCAGCCGAACGTGGGCATCCTCCGCATCGGCGAGATCCAGAAGCGCACCGTCGTCGTCGAGCACGACGGCGAGGACCTCATCGCGCTGCGCCCCGTGATGTTCATGTCGCTCAGCTACGACCACCGCATCGTCGACGGTGTCGCGGCGAACAGCTTCCTCTACCGGATCGTCGAGATCCTCGAGGCCGCCGACTTCGTCCTCTGAGCGCTTCTCGAACGGCGAACAGCATGAAGGCTCCGTGGGTCGTCCCACGGAGCCTTCGTCGTCACACGGTGGGCTCACGCGCCGGGGAGCGTAAGCCTCGCCCGCTCGTTCACTGAGGCTGGCCGACGACGGCCGAGCCCTGCACGGTCATGCTGCCCTGCACGGTCGCGCCGCCTTGGGCGTTCGGGTCGGGAGCGGGCTGCGCGTTGGGGTCCGCTACGGGGGCTGCGGCTGGCTGCGTCGCGACGGCCGGGGCCGCGCCGCACTGGTACCAGATGTGGTACTCGGTGAGCTGCTGCGTCGTCTGCGTGCCGCTGTAGGACGTGCCGCTCGAGGATGAGTTGCGGCGGTACTGCGTTCCGGAGTTCGAGCCGCCCTGCGTCTGGGTGACCTCGCCGACCGCGACCTGACCCTCGCGCACGACCGCGAACGTGCCGGGGCCGCCGCAGTGCTGCTGCATCGCGATGGTGGCCTGCTCCATCGCCTTCGTCTGGTCACCGTCGAGCGCGAGCTCGCCGCCCGTCTGCTCGCGCATCACGACCCGGTAGCTGCCGCTCGCCGCGCAGGCCAGCAACGGAACCGCCACGCCCACGCCGCCCGCCCACCGCATCCACGTCTTGGAATTCACCATCGCTCCTCCTTGGTTGTCGGCGGCATCCGACCGGGCCCGGGCCCGAACGATTCACCGCTCCGTTCGAAAATCGGCCAAACGCTAACACGGTTGGGGGGCGCGGTGGGGTTCCCTCCCCACCGCCCGCGCCGCGCGTTCAGGGGGCGTAGTCGACGCTGTAGCGCCCGCTGGAGCCGCCGTTGTCGACGAACAGGAAGCCGCGCGTCCCGGTCGGCACGGTCGCGCCGAGGATCGCGCGGTTCACGCCGCCGCCGAGCGCCATGCCGACCACGCACGCGTCCTCCGCGCCGGTGCCGCACATCGCCTCGCGGACGTACATCTCCGGGTTGAAGCTGCGCGAGTAGGCGGTGAAGGTCTGCATGCCGTCGGCTGAGCCGGTGAACGAGGCGACCGCCTCGATGTCCGTGATGAAGGGGATGGTCTGGCAGCTCCCGGACGGCGAGGGGAGCGCCGCGCCGACGGTGCCGAGCTGGCCGACGAGCGTGCCGCCGCCCGAGATGTCGATCGGCGCCGTGCACGCGTCGGCGGCAGCGGGCGTGATCGTCGCGGTCACGGTGTACGCGCCCGTCGTGCCCGAGCCGTAGGCGTCGACCAGCACGTACACGCGCCGGGTCGAGCTCCCGAAGGCCGGCCCGATGCGGTGGAAGAAGATGCGGCTCGAGGTGTTGCCCGGGTTCAGGATGTCGTCGTCGCAGCCGAGCCCGAAGCCGGTCTCCGTGCAATCGGTGGCGACGCCGAGGATCGTGTCGGAGGTGCCGCCGTCGGTCGTGATGACGACGTCGCTGAGTGACGTCACGTCGAAGTAGTACACCGCGTCGCGCCCGCCGCGGGACCCATCGGCGGCCGCGCACAGCGTGTCGTAGTCGTCGCCGAAATCGCCGAAGTTGCCCGTGGCGCGCAGGACGCCGCCCGTGCCGGTGAGCGGCGCTGCGGTGCCGCAGTCGTCCGGGACCGCCACGCAGCTCTCGTCGACCGTGCCGTTGCAGTTGTCGTCCTCGCCGTTGCAGCGCTCCATCGCACCCGGGAAGATCGAGCCGTCGGTGTCGTCGCAGTCCGTCCCCGTGCAGGAGGCCGTCCCGACGAAGCGGGCCGGGACGCCGTCGCCATCGGCGTCGACGGGGATCGAGGCGCATGCGCCGGCCTCGCAGCGGTCGGTCGTGCAGACGGTGCCGTCGCGGCAGCTCGTGGGCGTGCCCGTGATGCAGCCGCGCGTCGGGTCGCAGACGCCGGGCGCTGCGGCCGGGATGCCGCCGCTCAGCGTGGTGCAGGCGCCGCCGCAGACGGTGTCGTCGGGGCGGGCGACGCAGCCGCTCGCGGACGTGGCGCTGTCCGGCGCGCAGGCGTCGGTGGTGCAGTCGATGCCGTCGTCGCAGGCGGCGTCGTCGGGCATGAAGGCGCAGGCGCGGCTCGCCTCGTCGCAGGAGTCGGTCGTGCAGGAGAAGTCGTCGAAGCAGCTGGGCGGACGGCCCGCGACGCAGCCGGTCCCCGGGTCGGCGCCGGGGGCGCTCGCATCGCAGCGCTCTTCACCATCACAGAAGATGCCGTTGTCGCAGGAGGCGGCGTCGGTGCAGACGCGCGGCACGCAGCCGAGCATCACGCTGCAGCGCTCAACGCCGCAGGCGCCGTCGTCGGGGGTGTGCGTGCAGCCGGAAGCACCGCACGCGTCCACGGAGCAGGCGATGCCGTCGTCGCACCCGCCCGCGCATGGATCGCCGCCGTCGGTGCCACCGCCACCCCCGTCGGTGCCGCCTCCGCCACCGTCACCCGCATCCGCGCGCCCCCCATCCATCCCGCCCCGCCGCCGTCGGCGCCGGGCACGGGCGGGAGATCAGCCGGGTCGGCGTCCACGAGGGCGCTGCAGCCCCCGGCGAGACCGGACATCAGGAAAACGAGACCGAGCGAGGCGAAGCGAAGTTGAAGGGACATGCGAGTACCTCCCGCGTCGGCGCGGATTCCGGGGTGGGGCGATCAGAAGGTTCCGCGGAGCGTGAGACCCGCGTGGTCGCGGGAGAAGGCAGGGTGCACGGCGATGGACGCACCGCGCGCTGCGGTCGCGCGCTCGCTGCTGCCGCCCTGGTCGACCATGAACAGGAAGGCGGTTGCACCGAGCCCGAGGAGGCCCGCGACGCCGACGATGTCGGCGGCGAGCGCGAGGCCGTTGGCAGTGTCGGCCTTGTCGACGGCCTGCGCGCGCAGGCTCGCGCGCTCAGCCGCGTCGAGGCGCGTGTCGTTCGTCAGCGCGGCGAGGTCGTCGAACTCCGCGTTGGCGCCCGACGCCGAGACCCCGAGGATCACGGCCGTGATGACGAGCGCGCCAGCACCGGCCGCGGTCGCGATCGTGGGGAGGGTGAAGACGAGCCCTCCACCTTCTTCCGCAGGCGCGGGCGTCTCGTCGGCGGGCGGGATGACCGGCTCCGAGGAGGCGTCTGCATCGGTGTCGGCGTCGGCCGTCGGCGCGGGGGGCTGAGACGCCGTGGGCGCGGGCGTCGACGTCGCCGTGGGGGCGGGCTCGGTGCGCGGGGGCGGTCCGGGCTCCGCGCGCGGGGGCGTCCGCGTCGCACTCGTCGCCGCCGTCGCGGCCGGCTCGGCGCGGGGCGTCGTCGCGGCGCTGGCGACCTCGGGGCTGCCGGCGCGTTCGAGGCGGATCTGCACCTCGGCGGTGCCACCGCCGGTCACCTCGACGCTGCGTCGGTCGGTGCGGTAGCCCGTGAGACGCGTCTCGATGCGGTGCGTGCCGGCGGCGAGGCGCACGGGCTCGAGGATCGGCGCGCGGCGGGAGTCGCCCTCGTCGATGACCACCGTCGCGCCGTCGGGGGAGACGCGCAGGTTCACCTCGCCGACGCGCGCGCGAAGGCCACGCAGCGCCGCCTCGACCTCGCGCCGCCGTGCTGCGGGCGCGCCGCGTCCCGACTCCGAGAGGAAGCGCTCGAAGTGGAAGATCGCCTCGATCGGCTTCGAGAGGTGGTCGTAGCAATTCGCCATGTTGACGCGCACCGTCGGGTGCGGGCTCAAGCGAAACGCTTCCTGGAAGGCCTCGAGGGCACCCTGGTAGTTCTCGGCGGCGTAGAGGGAGACGCCCCGATCGAACTCGGCGCGGGCCTGTTGGCGGTCGGTGTCGGCTTGCGCGGACGCCGTCGCGGCGCCGAGCATCAGGGAGAGCGACACGCAGGCCGCGACGAAAAGCCGGTTCATTCAGGTGCTCCTCGGGCCGCGGTGGACGTGCCCCGGCGCAGCATAGGAAGCCGGGGCCGTGCGCGTCAACGACGAGCGCGCCAGCGCGCTGCCCGTGTTTGACGCGGGCGCTGCGCTGCGGCATGACCCCGGCTCCGGCAGCGCGAGGGTGGCGGAACTGGCAGACGCCCTGGACTTAGGATCCAGTGCCGCAAGGCGTGCGGGTTCGAGTCCCGCTCCTCGCACCGCGTGGGTCCGACGCGCGCTCGCCGCGCGAGGCGACGCGTGGGCTCGACGCGCGATGCGACGCGGCGACCGCGCCGCGCGTATTTGCATCGCCGCATCGCGGGGCCCCGGTCAGGGCGACGCGGTGCGCGCGCGCGTGCAGCACCGGAATCCCAGCAGCCCCTCCCGCGCGTCCGGATCGAGGAAGAAGCGATCGCCCAGTCGGCACACGGCCTGCGGCTCGGCGTTGCGGGCGCCGCCCCCGCGCAGCTCGCGGAGCGCGCCGGTCGGGTCCGGCTCGCTCGTCCATTCCCAGACGTTGCCGGAGAGGTCGAGCACGCCTTCCGGCGAGACGCACCGCGGGAAGGCGCCGCTCGGCCGGACCGCGATGCGCGTGAGGTCGTCGTCCCACTCGCCGGTGTTGCAGCGGTGCGCCTCCCAGCGATCGCCGTAGGGCAGCTTGCGCGGTGTCCCCGCGCCCTCGCACGCGCGGCTCCACTCCGCGCCGGTGCAGAGCCGCAGCCCGGCCTCCTGGCACGCGCGCTCGGCGTCTCGGAAGGACACGCCGCTCGTGGCCGGGGCGTCGAGCGCGGGCTCGGCGCGACCGTCCACGATGCGGGCCTCGTGCCGGTCGATGCACGCGGCGCCCGCCCGCACCATGCGCGGCGGGCACGGAGCGCGCACCACGTGCGATGCCGGCTGAGCGGGCGAGCAGGCGCCGACGATGAGCGCGGCGAGGGGACCCAGCGAACGCAGCGCAGCGGCGCGCGTCGCCCGGCCCCGCGCCGCGTGCCGCATCAGTAGGCCCAGGCGGCGTCCACGCTGTACACGATGGGCCGCGCGCGGGCGCGTGTGCTGCGCAGCGCCACGTCGAGCTGCAGGTAGCGGTGTCGACCGAGGCCGCACGCGGTGAGGTCTGCGGGGGACGAGGTGAACGGACCGCACACCACCGACGCGGAGAAGTCGGACGGATCGTCGGACGCGCGCACGAGCACCTCGAGCGACGAGTCGGGCGGCACGTCCGCGCGCCAGGACGCGCTCGTCCAGTACGCGGACGCGTACCCCGAGTCGAAGACCTGGTACCAGTGGCCCTCGGGCGCGGTGAAGGTGCGCAACAGGTGGCCCGTCATGTCGGAGTAGCTGTACAGCTCCTCGCCGGGCGAGACGACGTAGCTGCCGAGGACGGCGCAGGTCGTCGAGTCGTAGACGTTCACGTAGCCGCCGAAGCGGTTCGGTGCCCAGACGCGGCCCATCCGGTCGACGGCGATGCCGTGCGGGTTGCTGCCGGTGCCCGCGGGGATGCCCGCCGAGCAGCGCGCCGCGCCCGTCGCCGGGTCCCACGCCCAGATGCGGTTGGCGCCGTAGGCCGTGCCCCAGATCGATCCGTCCGGGTGCACGGTGACGCCCGTGATGCCATCCGGGATGGTGGTGTTGGTGACCGCGAGCGTCGTGCGGTCCACGGCGTGGAGCGCGCCCCCGTTGATCCAGCTGCCGTACCAGATCCGGCCGGCGCCATCGGCGGCGACGCCGTAGTGGGCGGGGTTGGTGACTGTGGAGATCGCGCCGTCGGAGATGCGGATGCGCATCGCCGGCGTCGAGGACGTCCAGACGTAGCCGTCCGGGTCGACCGAGAGGCCGTAGACGTTGACGCCCACGTCGTAGGCCGCGATGAGCGGACAGGTCGCCGGCGAGGTCGACGTGTCGACCGTGGTGCCGTTCACGCGGTAGACGCGGCGCCCGTTGTACGCGCCCGCCCAGATGTTGCCCTCCGCGTCGATCGTGACGCCGCGGATCAGGCCGGTGACGCCCGCGGCGCGGCAGATGATGTTGCCGTCGATGCCGAGGTGGACGAGGTTCGAGACCGCGACGTTGCTCGGGTCGCCGAAGCCGCGGTTGCCGACCCACACGCTGCCGTCGAGCGCGACGGAGGTGCGCGACGGGTTCTGCCCGAACGACGGCCGGATCCAGTTGACAGCGCCCGTCGTGGTGTCCAGCTGCGCGATCTCGTTCCGGTTGGTGACCGCGACGTAGATGTAGTCGAAGGAGAGCGAGCCCTCGCCGAGCGTGATCGCGCCCGGGTGGTCCACGTCCTCGACGACGCCGTCGCAGGTGCGGCCGGGCGCAGTGCAGTCTGCCGGCGTGCTCCAGGTCTCGGTGAAGCAGGGCGTCGGCGGGCAGGTGCCGCACGCGTTCGTCGTGCCCTCGTCGATGGTGCCGTCGCAGTCGTCGTCGGCGCCGTTGCAGACCTCGACGGGCTCGGGTTCACACGCGCCGCAGCGGTTCGAGACGCCCTCGTCGACGAGGCCGTCGCAGTCGTTGTCGGCGCCGTCGCAGACCTCGACGGGGTTGCAGAATCCGCAGCCGTTCGAGCCCGAGGCGTAGCGCTCGTCGACCTCGCCGTCGCAGTCGTCGTCGACGCCGTTGCAGATCTCCGGCAGCGGGCCGACCGCGCCCTCGCAGATGCCCCAGCGCGCGAACTCGCTGCCGCCGCCGCAGGTCTGGCGCGCCCGCGACGCAGGCGCCGACACCTTCGGTGCCGACCGGGCCGAGGAAGCAGTCGCGCACGGTGCCGCCGTCGCACTCGCAGCCGTCGTCGGGCACGCCGTCGCAGTCCTCGTCACGGCCGTTGCCGCACGTCTCGACCGGCACGGCGCCGCAGCCGCCGCAGCGGTTGGTCACGGCCTCGTCGGCGAGTCCGTCGCAGTCGTCGTCGCGGCCGTTGCAGACCTCGGCGACGGTCGGGCCGATGGCGCGGTTGGTGTCGTCGCAGTCGGTCGGCCATGGGGTGCCGTCGGCGTCGGCGTCGCGGCAACCCTCGTCGACGAGCCCGTCGCAGTCGTCGTCGAGGTCGTTCGTCGCGCCGCCCTCGCACTCGACGCCCGGCAGCAGCTGGCCGCTGCACGTCTGCCAGCGCGCCTCACCGCCGCTCACGACGCAGTCGCGGCGGCCGCCCGCGCACTGCCCCACGCCCTCGGTCCCGAAGGGGCCCTCGTAACAGGGCTGGTTCGTCGGCGGCGCGCACTCGCACGAGGTCGCGGGCGGGCAGAGGCAGCGGTAGTCGCAGTTGCAGCCCTCGTCCTTCAGGCCGTTGCAGTCGTTGTCGATCTCGTCGCCGCAGACCTCGACGAGCGGATCGGTCGCGCAGGCGCCGCACGCGTTGCGGAGCCCCTCGTCGACCTGCCCGTCGCAGTCGTCGTCGATGCGGTTGCACAGCTCGGGGGCGTCCTCGGCCACGGGGAGCACCTCGCCGCGGCAGGTGCCCGGCATGCCGACGGCGACGCACACCGCGAGGCCGGGGCGGCAGGCGCCGACGCCGCTCGTGCCCGCGGGGCCCGAGTAGCAGCTCACCGTCTGGCCGATCTCGCAGTCGCAGCTCGGCTCGTCGGCGCCCTCGTTGCAGTCGTTGTCGACGCCGTCGCCGCACAGCTCGGCACGGCCCGGGTGCACCTCGACGTTCGCGTCGTCGCAGTCGTCGCCTGTGGGGCAGTCGTCCGCGATCGCGCTGTAGCCGTCGCGGTCGCCGTCGACGCAGCGCGACACATCCGCGTCGCGGCCGCCGCCGTCGACCTCGCCGCCATCGGGGGGCGCGACGCAGCGCCCGTCCTGACAGAGCTCGCCCGGGTCGCAGTCCGCGCGCGAGGTGCAAACCGCCGTGACGGTCGGCGGGCTCGAGCAGCTGCAGCCCGACGAGGCGCCGGGCGCGATCGCGACGAGGGCGAGGGCCGTGAACGAGGCGAGGCGGGAGGCGATTCGTCGCATGCGGAGGCTCCTCGGGACGGCGCAACGGGACGCCGCCCCGACGGTTAGCGCGATCCCGGGCCGAAGCGCAACGGTTCGCGTGCGCGACGCGCACGAACGTCACGATTCGTGCGCGGCCCGGATTCGGCACCGGTGCCGCGGCCAATCGGTGTAGTGTACGCGCGCTGCACCGCCGAAAGGAGCGAGAGATGGCGAAGCCCGGGAAGCCCGCCCGCGTGACGACGATCCCCAAGACGAAGTCCGCTGCGACGTCCGCGTCGAAGGGGGCCGGGAAAACGGCGTCGAAGCCGCCGAAACCCGTCGCGAGGCCATCGGGGAAGGTGGCGCCGAAGCCGGCCGCGAAGGCCGCCGCGAAGTCGTCGAAGGTGGCGCCGAAGCCGGCCGCGAAGGCCGCCGCGAAGTCGTCGAAGGTGGCGCCGAAGCCGGCCGCGAAGGCCGCCGCGAAGTCGTCGAAGGTGGCGCCGAAGCCGGCCGCGAAGGCCGCCGCGAAGTCGTCGAAGGTGGCGCCGAAGCCGGCCGCGAAGGCCGCCGCGAAGTCGTCGAAGGTGGCGCCGAAGCCGGCCGCCGAAGTCGGCCGCGAAGCCGCCGCGAAGTCGTCGAAGGTTGCGCCGAAGGCGGCGCCGAAGTCGGCCGCGAAGGCCGCCGCGAAGGCGTCGAAGGTTGCGCCGAAGTCGGCGCCGAAGGCCGCCGCGAAGGCGTCGAAGGTTGCGCCGAAGTCGGCGCCGAAGTCGGCCGCGAAGGCGTCGAAGGCGACGAAGGCGACGCCGAAGCCGGCCGCGAAGCCGACGTCGAAGTCCGCTCCGATCGCCCCGAATTCTCCCGCGAAGCCTTCTGCAAAGCCGGCTGCGAAGGTCGCTGAGAAGGTCGCCGAGAAGGCGCCGTCGCCGGCCGCGCCGTCCCCCCTCGCGAAGGCCGCGTCGACGTCGGCGAAGAAGGCCCCGCCCCCCACCGTGGCGGTCGCGGCCCCTGCGCCCGCGGCGGAGCCCGCGGCGCAGGCAGCCTCCGCGCAGAAGCCCGCCGCGACGGACGCCAAGAAGGCGAGTCCGCTCCGCGCAGGGGCTGCGAAGCACGGCGCCTCGCGGTTGGTGCCCCCCCGGCCCGCGCCGCCGAAGCCGCAGGCGCTCGTGCCGCGGGTCAACGCGCCGCCGCTCGGTCCCGCGATCGAGGCGTACGCGCGCGAGATCGCCGATTGGCGCGGGGTGGTCGTCACGCACCTCTGCCAGATGATCGCGGAGATCGCGCCGACGGCGGCGGGCACGGTGAAGTGGGGGCGCGCGGTCTACGAGCACAACGGCCCGTTCGCCTACGTGCTCGCGGAGCGACACATCGTGCGGCTCGGGTTCTGGCGCGGCGCGAGCCTCGAAGACCCGGAGAAGCTCCTCGCGGGCGCGGGTGACGGGCCGATGCGGCACTTCAACCTCTGGTCGCCCACCGACGTGCGGGAGGAGCGCTTCACGGCGTGGGTCCGCGAGGCGGTGCGGCTGAACCAGACGCTCGGCGACCCGACGAAGCCGGCGCCGTAGCGGCCACGCGTCGCTCTCCGGCGTGCGGTGCGCGCCGGGGCTTGCGGCGCGCGGCCCGGGCCTCCTACGCTCGCGCCTCCCCCCGGAGGTCCCCTTGCGTCTTCGCCCGTCCGCCCCGCTCTGCTCGCTCGCGCTGGTGCTCGCCGTGGTCGCGGCCTGCACGACGACCTCCGACCGTCCCGGCGGGGGCGGCGGCGCGGACGCGGGGCCGGATGGCGGCGACATGACCGGGCTCTCCGACCTGCGGATCGAACCGACCGATCAGGTCGTGACGCTCGCGCCGGGCGTGCCCGCCGAGCTCGACTACCGCGCCTTCCTCACGCAGTCGGACGGGCGCGAGCGCGAGGTGACGACGGAGGCGACCTGGACGACGAGCGTCGCGGATCTCGGCGGCTTCGCGGGCGCGCAGTTCACCTCCGCGGTCGATCGCGGCGGGCGCACCAACGTGTTCGCGCAGCTCGGCTCGCAGCGCGGGACGACCTCGCTGACGCTGCGCGGACAGCGCGTGATCGTCGTCGAAGGCACCCCCGCGGATGCGCCCGCGCGCTTCGGCGGCCCTGCGGACGCGGGCCTCGCGCCCGAGCTCGTCTACCCCGACGACGGCACGGTCGTGCCGCCGAACCTGCAGGAGCTCGAGTTCCACTTCCGCTCGCGCGGCGACCTCTTCGAGCTCGCGTTCATGTCGAGCGCGCTCGAGCTGAAGGTCTATTTCACCTGCCCGGAGAGCGTCGGCGGCGGCTGCATCTACACGCCCGACGCGGCGGTGTGGTCGGCGATCGCGATGGCCGCGCGGGGGACGGGGCCGATCACCTACACGCTCCGCGCGACGAACGGGGGCGGCGGCGTGGGCGCGAGCGCCGCGCGCGATCTGAGCTTCACGGAGGAAGACATCACCGGCGGCCTCTACTACTGGAACGCCGGGGGCGGCGCGATCATGCGCTACGACTTCGGCATCCGCGGCGCGCGTCCGGAGACCTTCCTCGACCGCGCGCGCACGGGCGCGACCACCTGCGTCGGATGCCACACCCTCTCGCGTGATGGTCGTCGCATCTCGGTCGGACTCGACATCCCGACGAGCACCTTTCAGGTCTACGACATCGCGACGCGGACGCGGGTCTTCTCGCTCGGCGGCGGTTTCTTCCCGGCGCAGCCGAACTTCGCGTCGTTCTCGCCGGACTCGTCGCAGCTCGTGACGAGCGCGACGACGGGCCTCGACCTGCGCGATCCGGCGACGGGCGCGGTGCTCACGGGGATGCTCGGCGGCGCGGGCGCGACGCACCCCGACTGGTCGCCCCTCGGCGACCGCATCGTCTACACGAAGTCGGCGGAGCCCGCGCCCGTGGGGCTGATCTACGACGCGCTCGGCGTGTCGAGCGGCAGCCTGCACGAGCTCGTGCGCGATGGCGCCGGGGTCTGGACGGATCAGCCGCTGCTCGCGCGCACGGGGACCGAGAACAACTTCTATCCCGCCTACTCGCCCGACGCGCAGTGGGTCGTGTTCAACCGCTCGCCGTCGAACACGAACTCCGCGGGCGGGGACTCGTCGATGATGATGGGCGGTGTGGCGGACGCGGAGATCTGGGTCGTCGCGACGGATCGCTCGGGCCTCACGCTGCAGCTCGCGGCCGCCGGTGGGCTCGCGGACACGTGGGTGAAGTGGGACCCGACCTCGTACCTCGATCGCGGGCGCACGCTCTTCTGGCTCACGTGGTCGAGCCGCCGCGCGTACGGCCTGCGCTACGGGCGCGACGCGAAGGTGCAGCTTTGGATGACGGCGTTCGATCCGGCGGCGGCGCGCGCGGGCGCGGAGCCGTCGTCGCCCGCGTTCCGCCTGCCCTTCCAGGACATCGAGAGCGGCAACCACGTCGCGCAGTGGGTCACGCGCGTCGAGCGCATGGGCTGCACCGAGGACACGCAGTGCGGCGTGGGCGAGTTCTGCAGCGGCGGCGTCTGCACGCCCGATTTCATCTGAGGCGCGCGCGCGCGGAGGCCGACTCGCCTTCGCGCGCAGCGCACTGACCGGCGTCAGCGCACGATCGCGACGCGCTCCGTCGCGCCGCGGGCGTGGACGTCGGGGTCGTACATCGCCTCGGCGCTCGCCGCGGGGCGCACGAACTCGCCGCTGCGCGTCGCGCGCACGAGGTACTCCGCGTGGTGGGTGCCCGCGGGCAGATGGTCGGCGAAGAAGGCGACGCGCTCGTCGTGCAGCTCGCGCCACTGCCAGACCCACGCGTCGCCCGCGGCCTCGATGCGCTGCTGCTCCGTCACGAGGCGGGTGTCGATCGGCTCGAGCCCGGCGGGGAGGCGGTCGGTGAGCGCGACCTGCTCGCGGTCCTCCGTCGAGCGGAGCGTGAGCCGGACGCGCAGCAGCTGGCCGAGCCGCGGCGACGTCACGGGCGCGCCGGTCTCCGCGTCGACGAGCGCGCGCTCGACCGCGAGGCCCTCGGACGCGGGGCGCTGGTGCGCGAGGTCGACGCTGTAGCGGAGGCGCGCCGTGTAGCGGACGTCGGCCCCGGGCGTCGCGCTCAGCTCGAGCGCGCGCGGGAGGCCATCGGGGCGGACGAGCGCGGCGTACGGCACGCGCACCGTCTCGAGGCCGCCGCGGCCGCTGAAGCGCGTGCGCCCGACCTCGCGACCGTCGAGCCGGACGACCACGGTGGGCGCCGAGGCGGACGGGGGCGTGGACGCCGCGTACGCGGAGAGCGCGGTGATCGCCCACAAATTGTTGTAGGTCGTGCCCCACGTGCCGTCCGCGCGGCGCTCCGCGAGGATGCCCGTGACGAGGTCCCCGGCCTCGCGCGTGCGGCCCGCGGCGACGAGCGCCTGCACCGCGCTGCCCGTCGCGCGGAGCTCGCGCCCGAACTGCATGAAGCCCGCGTCGGCGCGCGGATCGGCGATGAGCGCGCCGCCGCCCGCGCGTGCGGTGCGGGCCCCCTCGAGCTCGCCGAGCAGCTCGGTGGCGTGCGCCTCGCGGCGCTCGATCGCCGTCGCGAGCAGGCCGAGCCCGAAGCGGCTGAGCCCCGCGCGCCCCTCGCGGAGCTGCGCGCCGAGCCCGCGGTCGTCGCGCTGCGCGTACGCGAGCACGAAGGCGGAGAAGGTCGCCGTCTCGCGGTTCGAGAACTGCCCGTGCATGTCGTGGCTCTCGCCGCGGTGCGCGAGCAGGTAGGCGAGGCCCGCCTCGACGCGCGGGCGCGGCACCTCGTAGCCGTGGTCGCGCGCGATCAAGAGGCCCCAGAGCGCGTACGCCGTGAGGAAGCCCTCGCTCTCGCTGCTCGGCCAGAGCCCGAAGCCGCCGTCGTCGTTCTGGTGCGCGAGGACGTGCAGGAGCGCCTGCTCCATGCGCGCGCGATGCGCCGGGCCGTCGAAGCGCGCGCTGCCCAGCCCGCGCACCAGGTCCTCGAGGAGCACGAGCGGGATGAGGCCCGACGTCGTCTGTTCGACGCAGCCGTTCGGGTACTCGACGAGCGCCTCGATGCCGGACTCGATCGACGCGAGCACGCTCGGCGCGTAGGTCACGACGAGCTCGGCGTTCCCGTCGGCGACGCCCGCCGGGAGCGGGACCGGGACGCGCGCGCTTCCTTCGGTGTTACCATCTCCGAGGATTCCATCGGCGAGGATCGTCGATTGCCATCCGGTCGGCGCGTGCGCGGGCAGCGTGAGCGCGAAGCCGTCCTGCTCGCCGCGCTTGGCGACGCGCACCTGCACGACGACGTCGCCCACACTGGTCGCGCGGAGCGGCACGCGCACCGCCACCTGCCCGTCGGCGGGGACGTCCACGCGCTGCACGGCCGCGCCGAGGAGCGTCGCGCCGCGCACCTCGAAGCGCACCTCGACCGGCCCCGCGACGCCCGTCGCGTCGTGCACGACGGCGCCCGCGTCGACGACGTCGCCCTGCGTGAGAAAGCGCGGGAGCGAGGGCGTGACCTGGAGCGGCTTGCTCGTGCGGATCGCCGCTTCGCCCTTGCCGAAGCGCTCGCCCTCGTCCGCGACGGCCGCGATCACGCGCCAGCGGGTGAGGTTGTCGGGCAGCGGGAAGCGCACGCGGGCGAGGCCGCGCGCGTCGGTGACCACGGGGCGCGAGAAGAAGGCGGTCGAGAGGAAGCGCGAGCGCAGCGCGGCGCCGGCGGCCTCGCCCGGCCCCGCGTCGCCGACGCCGCCGTCGTCCCAGTCGTCGGGGGCGCGCGTGCACCAGCGCAGGTAGTTCGACGCGCTCGCGACCGCGTGCGGGTGCGGCGCCCACGCGGGCGCGAAGGGGTCGGGCGTCGCGTAGCCCGTGAGCGCGAGCACGCCCTCGTCGGCGGCCCAGAGCGTCACTTCGGCGCGCGCGGGGCGGCCCGCGGCGTCGCGCACGCGCACCTCGACCTCGGCGGTGTCGCCGGGGCGCAGCGCCGCGCGCGTCGGCGTCACCGCGACCGAGAGGCGCCGCGACTCCGCGCTCACCGTGAGCGTCGTCATCCCGAACTTCACCGGCGCGCCCGCGGCGGGGGCCGCGCCGTCGTGCCCGCGCGGCACGAGCGTGACCGCTGCGTACACGTTCGGGAGGTGCGCGTCCTCGAGGCGCACCGTCAGCGGCGTGCCGGCGCCGTCGAGCGGCACGACCCGCGCGTCGAGGATGCCCTCGCGCTCGAGCGTGAGGAGCGCGGTCGCGTGCGCGTACGGCGACGCGACCGCGAGTCGCGCCGTGTCCCCCGGCGCGTAGTGCGCGCGGTCGGCGCGGACCTCGACGCCCGCGTCGTCGCGCGGCGGCCCGGACACGTCGCCCTCGCCCCACGCCCACGCGCTCACCGCCGCGAGCCCCGGCGACGCCGCGCCGACGGCGCTCCCGGCACGCACCTCCACGCGGTACTCGCCGCCGCCGGGCAGATCGAAATGCGCGCGCAGCGGTGCGTCCCCGCTCGTCAGCGTGCGCGTCGCGAGCACGCGCTCGACGCGGTGCACGCGGTACGCCGGTCCGCCCGGCCCCACCTCGGCCGCGCTCTCCCACACGCTCCGCACCAGCGTCGCGACGAGCGACCGGTCGCGCACGGCCGCGCCCTGGGCGTCGACCGCCGCGATCCGCACGTCCCAGCCCTCCTTCGCGTTCACCGCGTACGTCGCGCTCTCGACGCCGACGAGCACGGGGGCCTGCGCGAGCGCGAGCACCGTGCGGGCGCCGTAGGTGTCGTCGGCCGTGTCGGTCACGGTCGCCTCGAGGAGCAGATCGACCGCCTGTGCCGGGCCCGCGAGCGCGGCGGTGAGGGACGCGGCCGGTACGCGGAGGGTGCCCGCGCCCGCTGCGTCGAGCGTGAGCTCGCCGCCCGTCAAGAAGGCCGCGCCGTCGCCCTGATCGCCGCCGAACGTGAACGACGCGAGCCCCGGAAACGACGGGCTCCGCCCGCGCGTCGATGCGCTCCAGCTCACGCGCCCCCCGCGCACGGGCGCGCCGTAGAGGTAGGCCGCGCGCACGGGCAGCACGACGTCGCCGGTCGCGTCGCGCTCGGCCGCGCCCGCCGAGGGGAGCGTCACCTCGAAGCTCGCCGCGCGGTACTCGCCCACCTCGAAGCCCGCGTAGAGCACGGCGGCGTCCTTGCGCACCGACACGCCGTAGCCGCCGAGGCGCGCCGCGCGGGGCAGGGTGCCCTCGAGCCGGAACGTGCCGAAGGCCGTGAGCGCGACGTCCCGCCGCCACACCTCGCTCCCGTCGGGGTCTGTCACGGTCACTTGCACCATCCCGCGAGATGGCAAAAGGGATCCGCTCGGGAGCCGCTTGCGGAGCACGCCGAGGAGGTGGACGGGCTCGCCGGGACGGTAGATTCCGCGCTCCGCGGTGACCATCCCGCGGAGCGCGACGGCCGGCTCGTTCCACGGGCCGTTCGACGTGAACCGCCACGGCTCGGCGCCGCCGTCGAAGACGGTGCTCGCGAACGACGTGCGCCCCCCGGCGACGACGACCGCGCGGAGTGGGCGCTCGGCGCCCCCGTCCCCCTCGAAGTCGCCGTCGCCGATGTCGTCGCCCTCGAGCTCGCCGCCCTCCGCCTCCGCCTCCGCGCGCTCCGCGGGCTGTGCGCCGTCGCCGCCCGCGCGTGCACCGCCCCGGTTCCCCGCGCGTCGGATGGCGGCCCGGCGCCGCGCGTCGCGGGCACGCTGCGCGGCTTCCCGCGCGAGGTCCGCGGCGGGGCGCTCGAGCCGCGCACGCGCGGGCAGGAGCAGCACGCCATCCGCCCTCGTGCGGCCGCGAAAGCGGGTGACGGCGCCGTCGGCGATCGCCACGTCGGCGCCCGCGACGGGCTCTCCGGTGCGGCCGTCCGTCACCCAGACGAGCCCGCCTGCGCGACCCACCTTGAGGACGACGCCGTGTTCCGCGCGCTGCACGACGGTCGCCGTCGTCTCGGCGCCCTGCGCGTCGAGCACCGCGAGCACGGGTGCGGCGTGCGCGCCGGTGAGCCCGACCGCCGCGAACACGTCGAGCTCCTGCACGCCCTGCGCGTCGCCGTCCTCGGGGCGCGGGCGCAGCGTGCGGCCGCGTGCGCGCAGCGCTGCGGGCAGGCGCGTGACGGGGTCCACCGTGCCGCCGCTGACCCCGGTGATCGCGGCGGCCGCGTTCAGATCGGCCGGGCCGAGCGGGAAGACGCGCAGCCGCGCCCCGCGGACGTGCGCGAGCTGCAGGGGCAGGCGCGCGTCGACGGCGAGCACGGCCTGGCCCACCGGCATCCGCGCGACGGGCGTCCACGCGCCGGTCGTGACCGCGAAGGCGAGCGCCGCCGCGAGCGGGGTCCCCGACGCGGCGCGGAGCGTCTCGGGCAGCGTGAGGTGGTAGGTGCGCCGCTCCGCGAAGTCGCCCTCGAGCATGACGTGGTGCGTCGGCGCGTCGTCGCCCGTGGGCCGGAGCGCGACCGCGGGCGAGACGCGCAGCGCGCGGGCGACGTCCGACGGGCGCACCGGCTGGGTGAAGCCGAGCGAGATGCGCGTCTGGTCGGGCGCACAGACATCGCAGGTCGCGCCCGCCATCGTCACCGCGAGTGGCCCCCCGGACGCCGGCGCTGCGGCGCGCGCACGCGGGCGACGGCGTGCGGCGGGCTCGTCGCCGCGGAGCGACGGCGCGAGCAGGCAGGACGCGCCGACGAGCGCGGTGATCGAGAGTGCGGCGGCGATACGCGAAAAGTGTTTGGATATCATGGTCTTGTCGGTCATCGGGAGGCTCCGTCGTCGACGTGGAGGACGATCGTGTCGCTCGCGCCGTCGGGCAGGACGGCGCGGATTCGGTGGGTGCCGGGCGTGAGCGGCAGGGACGCGTCGAAGGGCGCGCGCGCGTCGGTGAGCGGGGCGCCATCGACCTCCCAGCGGACGTGCGTGACGCGCGGGTCGCGGACGACGACGCGCAGGTGCGCGGCCTGCGTCGCGCGGGGCGCGAGCGGATCGAGGCGGAGCCGGGCCCCGTGCGCGGGGCCGACGATCGCGACGCGCGCGTCTCCGGGCGCGGCGGGCAGCGCCGTCGCGCCGGGCTGCCAGCCGCTCACCTCGGCCGGGAGCGCGAGGCCCTCCGAGCGGTGCCAGTCGCAGGCGCGCGCGGGGATGTGTGCGCCGTCGAGCTCCTCGCGGCGCGCGTGCGGGCACGCGGGGCCGCGCAGCAGGCCGGAGAGCGGGCAGACCTCGCGCGTGACGATGCCGGGCGGCCGCGCGAAGTCGGGCGACGCGCCCTGCGCGCGCGGGTCGCGCACGGCCTCGACCGCGGCGCGCATCGCCTCGCGGAAGAGCGGCGCGGCGCCCTCGATCGCGAGCACTTCGTGCGTCGGGGCGCCGTCGAAGTTGCCCGCCCACACCGCGACGACGACCTCGGGCGTGTAGCCCACGACGACGTCGTCCTGGTGTCCCTGCGAGGTGCCCGTCTTCACCGCGACGGGGAAGGGCAGCTCGAGCGGCGTCTCCAGGCCGAACGTGCGTCGGCGCGCCGCCGCATCCGCGAGCATGCGCGTCGTCAGGTACGCGGCCTCGGCGCCGAAGACGCGCGTGCCGGCCCTGGCCGCGTCGGGCGCGTCCGGGGCGCGGAGCAGCCGGACGGGGCGGTGCACGCCGCCGCGCGCGAGCGTCGCGTAGGCCTCGGCGAGCTCGATCAGGCGCGTGCGTTCGCTGCCGAGCGCGAGCGCGACGCCGTAGCGGCCCGGGCGCGGGTCGATGGTGCGCAGGCCCGCGTCGCGGAGCGCGCGCGCGAGGCGATCGGGGCCGATCGCGCCCGCGAGGCGCGTCGCCGGGACGTTGAGCGAGCTGCCGAGCGCCTCGCGCAGCGTGACGACGCCGCGGTAGCGCCCGTCGAGCGCGCGCGGTGCGTAGCCGCGCCACGTCGTCGGCACGTCGAAGACGGGCGTGCCCGGGTGCGCGCCGTCCTCGAGGGCGAGCGCGTAGACGAAGGGCTTGAGCGTCGAGCCGGGGTGCCGCGCCGCGGTCGCCGCGTTCACGGCGCCCTGCACCGCGCGCTCGCCGTAGCGCCGCGAGCCCACCATCGCGAGCACGTCGCCCGTGCGCACCTCGACGACGACGACGCCCGCCTGCGCGATGCCGCGCCCCGCGACGCGCAGCAGGTGCGCGCGCACGCGCTGCTCGAGCTGCGCCTGGAGCGCGAGGTCGAGGGTCGCGTGCGCCTCGGGGGCGCCCTCGGGGAGCGCGTGCGCGACGATCAGGCAGTCCACGAAGTGCGGCGCCGGCAGCGCGGCGCGCGGCCGCGCGATCGGGCGCAGCGGGGCGGCCGCGGCGCGCTCCGCCGTCGCGGCGTCGAGCTGACCGAGCGTCACGAGGCGGCGCAGGAGGGTCGCGCGCCGCGCCCGTGCGCGCTCGGGGTGCCTGTCGGGGTCGTAGGCGGAGGGCGCGCGCGGCAGGACCGCGAGCAGCGCGGCTTCGTCGAGCGCGAGCGCCTCCGCGGGCTTGCCGTAGAAGCGCTGCGCGGCGGCCTCGATCCCGAAGGCGTTGCGGCCGTAGTACGCGCGGTTGAGGTACTGCGCGAGGATCGCCTCCTTCGTCAGCGTGCGCTCGAGCCGCAGCGCGTCGACCGCCTCGACCAGCTTGCCGGCGAGCGTCCGTGGCTGACGGTCGAGGAGCTTCGCGAGCTGCTGCGTGATGGTCGAACCGCCGTACGCGAAGCGCCCGAGCCGCGCGTCGAGCCAGAGCGCGCGCGCGACGCCGACCGGATCGATCCCGAGGTGCGCGTGGAAGCGCTGGTCCTCGCCGGCGAGCGTCGCGAGCACGACGCCGCGCGGGATCGCGTCGAGGGGGACGAAGCGCCCATAGCCGCCGTCCGTCGCGGGCCGCTCCCAGACGAGCCGCCCGCGCCGGTCGAGCACGCGGGTCGACGCCCTCGTCCGCGGCGAGAGCCGCTCGGACGGGTAGGGCGTCGCGACGAGCGCCGCGAGGCCCACGAGCGCGGCGAGCGCGGCGCCGGCGAGCAGACGACGGGGCGGGGCGGGGAGGAGCACGTCCCGCTCGCCTACAAGAGCCGCGCCGCCGCGAAATTCGCTGGAATCGTGCGGTTTCGCGGGCTGCCGCGCACCCCTTGCGCGTGCCGCCGCCCACGGTGCGCGTGGCCGGGCGGACACGCCGCGGGTCGGGGCCCCCTGCGTGCCACGGACCGGATCCGCGATGCGCACGGTGGTCACGCCGACGCGCATCACGCACGGCCTCGCCCGCGCGCCGCGATCGGAACCCCGCACGCGGCGGGTGGTCTCACCCGGATGCGGCGGGTGGTCTCACCCGGATGCGGCGGGCGAACTCACCCGGAAGCCGTGGGGCAGTGCCCGCATGCGGTCGGTGCATTCACCCGCATTCGGTGCGCGGTGTCACTCACATCCGGTGGCGGGCTCGTCCGCGAGCGGTGGAGGTCCACCATCATGCAGCGTGTGGTCTCGCCCAGATGCGGCGGGCACCCTCACCCGCCTGCGGTCGGGAGTTCCCCCCGGCGCACAGCGGACCCGCCTCCCGCGGAGCCCGCGCGGGTCGCCGTCAGTGCCAGGCCGCGGCGGCCTTCACGGGCTGGTTGAGCGCGTCGTGCTCGTCGATCAGGCGCTGGCTGCCCTCGACGCAGCCGACGCACGAGGCGAACTGCGAGCCGTGCTGGCAGGTGAGCACGCGCGCCTTCGGCACCGCGCCGCTGAGCTCGCTCGCGTCGATGTGCCGTCCGCACGCGATGCAGTGGATGTGCTGGTGGCCCTGGCCGCCGGCCTGCGCCGCCACGGGGCGCGTGCGCGGCGTGCGCGGGGGCTCGAGGGTCTTCTTCTCGCGCTTGGTCAGCATGGGCTTGCGCTTCATGCCGCGGGGTGTGACGCGCGCGCGCCGCATTTTCAAGGAGTTGCGCGCCATGGACGCGACGCATCGCGGGGCCGCGTGCCGGGGGGACGCGTGCCGCGTCGGCGTCGCGCAGGCGGTCGTGCGACCGGGTTGGGCGTGCCGGGGCCGCTGTCGTCAGCGCGGGGGCGCCGTGCTACGCCCCCGGCCGTGATCGTCACGATCCCCTGTTACAACGAGGCCCGGCGCCTCGACGCAGCGAAGGTCGCGGCGGTGCTCGAGGACGCGCGTTTCACGTTGCTCTTCGTCGACGACGGCTCGCGCGACGGGACCCGCGACGTGCTCGCCGCGATCTGCGCGCAGCATCCGGGGCGTGCGTCGTACCTCGTCCTCCCCGAGAACCGCGGCAAGGCCGAGGCCGTGCGCGCGGGCCTGCGCGCGTCGCTCGAGCGCGGGGCGGAGATCGTCGGCTACTACGACGCCGACTTCGCGACGCCGCCGCGCGAGCTGATGCGGCTCGCCGACGAGCTCGCGCGCACGCGCGCGGACGTCGCGATGGGATCGCGCCTCGCCCGACTCGGCGCGGACATCACGCGGCACCCGCTTCGGCACTACGTCGGACGCGTGTTCGCGACGGCGGCGTCGATCGCGCTCGACCTCGCCGTGTACGACACGCAGTGCGGCGCGAAGCTGTTCCGGCGCACCGGCGCGCTCGCGCACGCGCTCGAGGCGCCGTTCTCCTCGCGGTGGGCCTTCGACGTGGAGCTGCTCGGACGTCTGCTCGCGGGCGGCGAGGGCGTGACCCCGCTCGCGCCGGAGAAGCTCATCGAGGTGCCGCTGCACGCCTGGCACGACGTCGGCGGCTCCAAGCTCGGCGCCGCCTCGATGGTGAAGGCGGGCCTCGAGCTGGTCCGCCTCGCGGCCCGCGTCCGCGTGCAGGGCCGGCGTCGCTTCTTCGCGTAGCGGCGATCAGGCGGCGCGCGGCCCGCGTCTGCGTCCGCGTGCAGGGCGGGCGTCGCTTCGTCGCGTGGCGGCGCTCAGGCGGCGCGCGGTTGGAGCGCGGCCCGTGTCTCGAGGGCCGCGCAGAGCTCGCGCTCGAGCGCCTCGACGACGTAGCGCGGGATGCCGAGGCGGCCGGCGTTCGTCGGCAGGATGCGGCCGACGCACCAGGCGCCGGCGCCGACCAGACGCCCGGCGACGAAGAGCTTCACGGCGCCCCCGTGGAGCTCGGCGGTGTAGGGGAGGGACTCGGTGTGAACGGAGACTCGGGTCATGCCGGCAAGGACGGCACGACCTCCACTGAACTGACGCGCAGGTGGCGCTGACTACTTCTTTTTTTCGACGCCGTCCGGCTCGTCCGAGGCGAGCAGCGCGCTGAGCTGCTCGAAGTCGATCGTGAGCACGACGTTGTCCGTGACGTTGCGGACGCGCTCGGGGGCGAGCCGCGCGTGCACGGTGCCGAAGAGCGGCTTCTTCAGCTTCAGCGCCTCGAGCACGTCGCGCAGCAGCTTCAACTCGAGCCACTGCACCTTCCAGACGTCGAGTTCGATCTCGAGCGCGCCGATCTCGCCGACCTCGCGGCCGTCCGCCGTGATGACCTTCTTCCCGCGCAGCTTGCCGTCCTCGAGGAGCATGGCGGCGAGGCTAACCCGCGCAGCGCGCGCGCGAAAGGCGCCCGCGGGCTATGCTGCTCGCCCGCTGAGCCCACCCATGCGCGCCGTCCGGAACAGAACGCCCCACACCCCCCCCTCGAGCACCGACCAGGTGGCCCGCGCGCTCGGCCACGACTTCGCGACCCCGGCGCTGCTCCTCGAGGCGCTCACGCACACGTCCTTCGTGAACGAGTCCGGGGGCCGCGGCCGCGACAACGAGCGGCTCGAGTTCGTGGGCGACGCGGTGCTCGGCTTCGTCGTCGCGACCCTGCTGCACGCGCGCTTCCCCGGCGCGCCCGAGGGCGAGCTCTCGCAGCGGCGCGCGGCGCTCGTCAGCGGGCCGGCCCTCGCGCGGCTCGCGGCGGAACTCGGGATCGGCGCGGCGCTCCGGCTCGGTCGCGGCGAGGAGCGCACGGGCGGTCGCGAGAAGCCGCGGCTGCTCGCGGGCGCGCTCGAGGCCTGCGTCGCCGCGGTCCATCTCGACGCGGGCTTCGACGCCGCGCGGGCCGTCGCGACGCGGATCTTCGAGCCGCTCCTCGACGCGCTCGTGCCCGGCGCGCTCGACCACAAGACGCGCCTGCAGGAGCGCGTGCAGCGCGGCGGCGGCGCGGCGCCGCGCTACGAGCTGCTCAGCGTCGAGGGGCCGCTGCACGAGCGCGCCTTCCACGTCGCGCTCGAGCTCAGCGGTGAGCGCGTCGGCGAGGGGCGCGGCCGCACGAAGACCGAGGCCGAGCAGCAGGCGGCGCACGCCGCGCTCGCGGTCCTCGACGCGCGCGTCGGCGTCGCGCCGTGACGACGGCCCGCAGCACCGAGGCTGGTGGGCGGTCACGCGTCGTGCGTCGCGCGGGGGCGGTGCTGGTCGCGGCGCTCCTCGCCTCGGCCGGGCTGTGGACGGGGAGCGCGGGGAACGCGGCGGCGCAGGTCGCGCGCGCTGGAACGACGTCGCCCCGGCCGGCCGGGCGCGGGGCGGGGAGCGTGGACGACGCGCAACCCGCTGCACGCCGCGAGTACCTCCAGCGCCTCGTGCTCCTGCTCGACGGGGTGCGGCGCACGCTGCGCTGGGTCGAGCTGCACCCGGGCAACGAAGGGCTCGCGCGCTTCGCCGCGCCGCTCGCGCAGCAGTTCGTGCTGATGACGGGGCACATGACGCCGCCGCCGGAGCTGCGGCTCCTGCATCCGCACCTGCTGCTCATCACGGAGAACACCGAGCGCGCGCTCACCTCGCTCGCCGGCGGCGACCCCCGCGCCTACCGGGCGCACCTGCGCACCGTGCGCGAGGAGCAGCGGACGCTGCAGAGCGTGCTGCACCACCTGCAGATCGAACTGCCGGAGATTCTGCGGTGATGTCCGCGCTGCCGCCGCAGGCCGCCGGGCGTGCCCCGGGGTCGCATGCCGCGCGCCGCCGCATGTCGCTCGCGGCGCATGTCGCGCGGGTCGTTTTCATGATTCTTTTCGCGATGTTCGGGGCCCCGGCGGGACTCGATGCGCAAGACGCGGGCCCGCAGCGCGCGCCGCGGGGACCCACCGGACGCACGCGCCGCAACACGCGTCGCGGCCCGGACGTGCCCCGCATGCGCGTGGGAGGCGTGCCCCGCGCGGGCGCCGACCGGGCGTGAGCGCGCGCTACCGGCGGATGCGGGCGCGCTGGCACCGGCCCGCGTCGCTCGAGGCGCAGCGCGAGTGGGCGTCGCAGGCGCCGCGGCCTCCGCTCGTCCTCGTGCCGATCGCCGGCGGGGCGCCCGTCGCGCTCACGCCCGCGCGGGACGATGGCGGCTTCGACGCCGAGGCGCTCGCGCGCGCGGAGGAGGCGCTCGCGGCGCGGCGCAGCGGCGCGCGGCACCCCATCACGCCGGGCCTGCTCGACCGCGTCTATCGGGCGCAGCGGCGCTTCCGCGTGCCGTTCGTGCACGTGGTCAGCGGTTTCCGCGAGGACCGCGCGACGAGCCGGCACACGCAGGGGTGCGCCATGGACATCGTGCTCCCCGGCGTGCGCGACGCGGCGCTCGCCGAGCACCTGCGCGGCGAGGCCTTCACGGGCGTCGGAACCTACGCGCTCAGCGGCTTCGTGCACGTCGACGTCCGGAACCGCAGCTATTTCTGGGTCGATGGCACGGCGCCCGGGCGACGCTCGCGGGCGCGCGGGGTGCTCGCGCGGCGAGCCGCGGACGCCGACGCGCGGGCGCGGGCGCGCGGTGTCGCGCCGCCGTTCGCGACGGGCGCCGCGGAGGCGCTCGCCGACGTGGCCTCGCCGGCGCGGCGTCGAGGCGCAGGACGCCCGCGCTCGCCGCGGGTGGCGACGCCTCCTTACCGGTGATCATGATTCAGGCGCCCGCGCGTCGGCGCGCCGCGGCTGACCTCGCGGCGTCGGGGGCGGCCGCGCGGCCGAGCACGCAGTGAGCGTCGCGGAGGACGAGCCCGCGCTCGCGGCGCTCTTGCGCGACGGCGGCGCGCGGAGGCGGCCGCCCGCCTCGAGGCCGCCGGCGAGCCGCTGCGCGCGGCGGCGCTGCTCGCGCGCGCGGGCGTGACGTCGACGCCGCGGCGTGCGCCGAGCGCGCCGGGCGGCTCGACGAGGCCTACCGCCACGCGCTCGCCAGCGACGACGCCGCGGCGCTCGCGCGCGTGCGTGACGCGCTCGCCGGCGACCCCGCGCAGGCCCTCCGTGCCGCCGCGATCGCCGAGGCCCGCGGCCGCCTCGCCGATGCCGCCCTCCTCCACGAGCGCGCGGGCGGCGCCGCGGAGGCCGCCGTCCTCTACGAGCGCGCCGGTGAGCTCCGCGACGCCGCGCGCCTGCGCGAGTCCCTCGGCGACCTGCGCGAGGCGGGGCGCCTCCACGAGCGCGTGCTCCGCGAGTCGCCCGACGACGGCGACGCCGCCCTGCGCCTCGGCACGATCCTCGCGCGCTTCGGCCGCTTCGAGCAGGCCGCGCGCGCCCTGCAGCAGGCCTCGCGCGCGCCGTCCGCGCGCCCGGCGGCCCAGCGCCTCCTCGTCGCGTGCCTCGACGCGCTCGGCCACGCGCACGCCGCGGCGAGCGCCCTCGACGCGCTCCGAGCCGACGACGCCGCGCTGCCGCCGACGGTCGCGGCGTACCTCGAGGCGTCGTTCGGCGACGCGCGCGGCTTCGCGGCGCTCGCGCGCGCCACCGCGGAGGGCGCGGGGCCCGACGCCTCGCGCTGGCTCGCCGGTCGCTACCGCGTCGTGCGCACGCTCGGCGCGGGCGGCAGCGGCCGCGTGGTCCTCGCGCACGATGCCTTCCACGACCGCGAGGTCGCGATCAAGGTGCTGCACGTCGCCGAGGGCGCGCACGGTCGCGACGCCTTCGCGCGCTTCACCCGCGAGGCGCGCCTCGCCGCGGCGGTCGACCACCCGCACGTCGTGCGCGTCCTCGAGTTCGATCCGGCGGGCCCCTTCCTCGTGATGGAGCACATGGCGGGCGGCACGCTCGAGGCGCGGCTCGCGTCGGGCCGCGCGCTCTCGCCGCACGTCGCGCGGCCGATCCTCGACGCGCTCCTCGCAGGGCTCGCCGCGGTGCACCGGCGCGGCGTCGTGCACCGCGACCTCAAGCCCGCCAACGTCTTCTTCGACGCGGCGGGGACGGTGAAGGTGGGCGACTTCGGCGTCGCGCACCTCGCGGACCTCGGCGCCACGCTCACCGGCGCGATGCTCGGCACGCTCGCGTACATGGCCCCCGAGCAGATCGCGGGCGGCCGCGCGCCGACGGCGGCGACCGACCTCTACGCCGTCGGTGTGCTGCTCGTGCGCATGCTGACCGGCGCGCTGCCGTTCCCCGGCCCCGACTTCGTGCAGCAACACCTCGAGTCGCCGCCCGCGCTGCCGTCCGCGCTGCGCCCCTCGCTCGGCGATGCGTGGGACGCGCTCGCCGCCGCGCTCCTCGCGAAGGACCCCGCCGCGCGCCCGCGAGGCTGCGACGCGGTCCGCGATCGGCTCGCCGCGCTGCCCTGGCCCGCGCTCCCCGCGGACGCCGTCGCGCCCCAGGCCGACGTCGGCGATGCGCCGGAGCCCGCGGCGGCCCATGGGGGGGCTGCGCGC
Source organism: Polyangiales bacterium (assembly GCA_964202905.1). Lineage (GTDB taxonomy): Bacteria > Myxococcota_A > Polyangia > Polyangiales > JADJQN01 > CAIUAC01. Next base: position 57,680 of record CAXNJO010000003.1, on the reverse strand, counting down.
TTCGTCGCGGCATCCGGGCACTTGCGCGTCGCCGCGCCGGGCGCGCCGTGGTCGCTCGCGCGCGACCTCGTGCTCGAGCGCTTCGTGTGGCAGGCGCCGCTCGAGGCGGCCGCCCTCGGCGCGCTGCGCGCCTTCGCCGCCGCCGATCACCCGCATTTGCAGGCCGTCCTCGACCTCGACGCGGAGGCGGGCCTCGCGGTGCTCGAGGCGCCGGCGGGCGCGGTGCTCCCACCCGGCGCGCACCTCGAGGCGGCCCACGCCGCGCAGCTCGGGGCCGCGCTCGCCTCGCTGCACGCGGCCGGGCTCGCGCACGGCTGCGTCGATCGCGCGCACGCGCTCGTCGACGTCGCGCGTTGCGTGCTGTTGCTGCCCGCCGTGCCCGATCCCGCCGCGCGGGCCGAGGACGACGTCGCGGCCCTCCGTGCGCTCCTCGGCTGAGCGCCGCTGCGGCTGCGTCGCGGTGCAGCGGCGGAGGCTGCATGCGTCGCGCGTCAGGGTCACTCCTCGGCGTCATCGGGCCGAGCCCGCCGTACTGCGTGCGCTGCGCGACGGTGAGCGTGCGCGTCGCGGTGATCGCGCCGAGCAGCGTCGCCCCTTCGGTCGGGGTGCGGTCCCAGGTGCCGCCGAAGTCCACGCGGTAGAGCCCGAAGCGCGGCTCGTAGCCCTCCGCCCACTCGAAGTTGTCGAAGAGGCTCCAGTGGTAGTAGCCGCGCACGTCCACGCCGTCGGCGCGCGCGCGCGCGATCTGCTCGAGCGTGCGGACCACGTGCTCGGCGCGCCGCGCGCCGACCTCGGTCGCGATGCCCGCCTCGGTGACCGTCATCGGCAGCGCGGGCCAGCGCGCGCCGAAGTCGACGAGCACGTCGTAGAGCCCGAGCGCGTAGTACTCGTAGCCCATCGTCGGCACGTAGTGCGTCGGGTCCGCGGGCGGCAGGCACGCGCCGAAGTCGAAGGTGTCGAAGCACACCGCCGCCTCGATCCCCGGGATGATCGTCGACGCGCCCGTGACGCCCGTGCGGAAGTAGTACTGCACGCCGAGCCAGTCGAGCTTGTCGGCCCACTCGGGGTGGTCCTCGTCCGGCACGCCGTCGAAGTCGGTGTCGAAGCCGCCCTGCTGCACGGCGTCGGTGAAGAGGTAGTGGTAGACGGCCTCGACGCGCGCGGCCGCGGCGATGTCCACGGGGTCGGCGCTCGGGCGGTTGCGGCGCGCAGGCTGCCACTTCGCGACCGAGAGCGTGAAGCCCACGCTCGCGGCGACGCCATCCCCATCCGCGTCGATGGTATCCGCGGCCTTGATCGCGTCGTAGATGGCCACGTGCGCGCGGATGTAGTTCTTGACGACCTCGATGAAGCGCGCGAAGCCCGCGTCGCCCGAGAGGATGAGGTTGCGCCCCGGCGGGAACACCGCGAGGCCATAGCTCGCGAGCAGGTAGTTGATCGGCTCGTTGATCGTCGCCCAGTCGTCGACGCGATCGCCGTAGCGGGCCGCGATCAGCGCGGCGTGCTCGGCGAGCTCGGCGATGAGCAGCGGCGCGCCGACCGGGTCGGCCCATCCGCAGAGGTCCGCGTCGCTCGGCGTGCACGGCGCGCTCGTCGCGCGGCGCGGGTCGTCGGCCCACACGGGGCTCGAGAAGTGGTGCACGGTGATCATCGGCTCGATGTCGGCGGCGACGAGCGCGTCGATGACGGCGTCGTAGTGCGCGAGCGCCTCCTCCTGCACGTCGTCGCGCGCCGGCTCGACGCGCGCCCAATCGACGCTGAAGCGGTACGAGTCGAGCCCCAGCTCCGCGGCCCGCGCGACGTCCTCGACCGCGCGCGTGTAGCCGCGTGACGCCTCGCCCACGAAGACGCCGTTGCCGAGGCCGCCTTCCGCTTCGGGGCGCGTCCACAGGTACCAGTCGGTCGCCGGGTTCTGGTCCTCGATCTGCGCGGACGCCGTCGCCGCGCCGAAGGTGAAGCTGCCTGCGCCGGAGGCCGCGCTCGTCGAGCCGCTCGGGGCGAAGCTCACCTCGGTCGGCGGCCCGAGGTCGGGGAGCGCCAGGTCAGGCCGGGCGATGTTGGCGTCGGCGGCGCCCGCGTCGGGGGGGCCGAGGTCGGTCGCGGGCGGCGCGTCGTCGTCGCCGCACGCGGGGACGAGGGCGAGGAGGAGCGCGGCACAGAGTGCGCGTCGGGCGGTGCGGGGTTGGGCGGGCATGGCGCGCTAGCATATCACCGCGCCGCCGCGTGCTCCGGTGCGGCGCACACCGCTTTTTTGCGCCGGCGATCGACCGCGTGGTAGCCGCATCGGGGTGAGCGGCGCCTCGCCGGGCGAAGGCGGGCGCCCTCGCGGACAGCGGCTCCCGCCGGGCGAAGGCGGGCGTCGCGCGGAGCGGTGTCACGCCGGGAGGAGCAGGCCATGATGCGTATGAACTGGGCGACGGTCGGGATGTTCTTGATGGCGGGCTGTGGCGCGGGTCGCACGGGTGGTCCGGTGGTCGCCGCACCGACGGCGGAGAACCCGGTGGCAGCCGTCTCCGCGCCGTCGATCGCGGTGCACGACACGACGACGACGGCCGCCTCCGCGGCGGTCGCGTTGCCCGAGCACGTCGAGGCGGCGCCTGCGGCGGCCGCGCCCTGGGGCGCCGAGCACCTCGCGGCCGATGCGGCGCCGCGCCAGCTGCTCCAGGCCTGGGGACGCGCGGAGAACCAGGGCTGGTGCGCGCCGCTCGCTCCGGCGACGCTCGGCGCCGGGCAGGGGGCCCGCGCGCGCGCCGGGGCCGCGCCGGGTGGCTGGTCGCTCGAGTACGATCGCCGCGGCACGGCGGGCATCGGCGCGGACGGCGGGCTCTGCGAGACCTGTGGACGCGGCGCCTTCGGCGTCACCGGCACCGCGATGAGCGCGGAGGACGCCGAGGATCTGCTCGGCGCGGGCGCGACCGTGCTCGCCGATGGCGGCCGCATCGACGTGCAATCCGGCAGCGACGACCCCGCGGCGGTCGCGACGCTCGTCGTGCCGGGCCAGGACTGCGTCTACCAGGTGTGGTCGTTCCTCGGCCGGCCCCACCTCGACGAGCTGGTCGCGTCGCTGCGTCTCGTCGACGCGCGCTGACCGACCGCGCTCGCCGGGCAGCCGGCGTCACCCACGAAAACGGGCGCACACCGTGAGGTACGCGCCCGTGAACGTTCCGTCGGGGCGGGCCGCGCTCAGCGCTGCAGCCCGTCCGTCGCTGCAGCCCGTTCAGCGCTGCAGCCCGTTCAGCGCTGCGATTCGGCGAGCGCCTCGAGACGCGCTTGCGCCCAGTCGAACGCGAGTTGGAGCACGTCGTAGTCCGGCCCCGCGTACTCCTCGGGGAAGGCGCTCAGCTTCTGCTCGGCCGCCGCGAGCTCCGCGCGCGTCGCCTCGAGATCGATGTCCGCCGGCTGCGCGAACTTGTCCGTGAGGACCAACACCTTCTCCGGGCCCGCCTCGACGAAGCCCGGACCGATCGCCGCGAACTGGTCACGGCCCCCGGTGCGGTAGCGCAGCACGCCGCTCCGCAGCGCAGCGAGCAGGGGCAGATGGCCCGGCAGCACGCCGAACTCGCCGCGCACGCTCGGGGCCGCGACGCTCTCCACGGAGGTGCCGAGCGCGAGCCCGAGCGGCGTCGCGACCTCGAGCTTCAGCTGCTCGCTCGTGCTCGCCACGGCTCAGCCCCCCGCAGCCTTCAGGAGACGCTGGGCCTGCTCCTTGACCTCTTCGATGTTGCCGACCATGCGGAAGGCCTGCATCGGGAGGTCGTCGTGCTTGCCGGCGAGGATCTGCTCGAACGCGTCGATCGTCTCCGAGAGCGGCACGTACTTGCCGGCGAGGCCGGTGAACTGCGTCGCGACGAAGAACGGCTGCGAGAGGAACTGCTGGATCTTGCGGGCGCGATCGACGACGAGGCGGTCGTCCTCCGAGAGCTCGTCCATGCCGAGAATCGCGATGATGTCCTGCAGATCCTTGTACTTCTGGAGGGTCTGCTGGACGCCGCGCGCGATCTTGTAGTGGCGCTCGCCGACGACCTGCGGGTCGAGCATCGTCGAGGTGGAGTCGAGCGGGTCGACCGAGGGGTAGATGCCGAGCGCCGCGATGTCGCGGGAGAGCACGGTCGTCGCGTCGAGGTGGGTGAAGGTCGTCGCGGGGGCCGGGTCGGTGAGGTCGTCGGCCGGGACGTAGATGGCCTGCACCGAGGTGATGGAGCCCTTCGTCGTCGACGTGATGCGCTCCTGGAGACCGCCCATGTCCGTCGCGAGCGTGGGCTGGTAGCCGACGGCGCTCGGGATGCGGCCGAGGAGCGCGGACACCTCGGCGCCCGCCTGCGTGAAGCGGAAGATGTTGTCGATGAAGAGCAGGACGTCCTGGTTCTGCTCGTCGCGGAAGTACTCGGCGACGGTGAGCGCCGAGAGGGCGACGCGCGCGCGGGCGCCGGGGGGCTCGTTCATCTGGCCGTAGATGAGGGCCGTCTTCGAGATGACGGGCTCGCCGCTCTCGAGGAGCGACTCGGTCATCTCGATCTTGAGGTCGGTGCCCTCGCGGGTGCGCTCGCCGACGCCGGCGAAGCACGACACGCCGCCGTGCGCCTTGGCGACGTTGTTGATCAACTCCTGGATGAGGACCGTCTTGCCGACGCCGGCGCCGCCGAAGAGGCCGATCTTGCCGCCCTTGCGGTACGGGGCGAGGAGGTCGATGACCTTGATGCCCGTCTCGAAGACCTGCGGCTTGGTCGAGACCTCGACGAACGCGGGGGCGGGACGGTGGATCGGGCGGCGGAGCTTCGTGTCGACGCTCGGCCCGCCGTCGACCGGCTCGCCGACGACGTTGAGGATGCGGCCGAGGGTCTCGGGTCCGACCGGCATCGTGATCGGCGCGCCGGTGTTGCTGACTTCCATGCCGCGGACGAGGCCGTCGGTCGCGTCCATCGCGATGGTGCGCACCGAGTTCTCGCCGAGGTGCTGCGCGACCTCCAGCGTCAGGTTGCCCTTCTGATCGCTGATCGATGGGTTCGAGACGCGGAGCGCCGTGAGGATGGACGGCAGGTGGCCCGACGGAAACTCGACGTCGACGACCGGACCGATGACCTGCGTGATGCGACCACTCTGTAGCTGTGTCATCTCGTGCTCGCTCTCGCTCTCGTGCAGCTGCTGCACGCGCTCTCGGCGCGTGCGGGGCAGCACGCGCGCTCGCGCCGGGCAGACCTTTGCGCGCTCTCGCGACGCCCAGGCCTGCACGCGCCATGGCTCCGTGCAGGGGTGCACGGCGGAAAAATCGAAACAGCTTCGCGGGGTTCGGAGCGCCGGGAGGCGGCCTCGCCCCGAGCGCGCGCTCTTTAGCATCGCGTCCCGCCGCGGTCAACGCGGTCCGTCGGCCGCGGACGTGTCCCGCGCGGGTCGCCGTGACGCGCGCGCGGGCGGGTCCGCCTTGCTGCGGCCGGGGCGCAGCCCGTAGTCTCCCGCTCCGTGCTCCCGGCCTCCGCGCCCCGCCGTATCGGCGCCTACGAGATCGTCGCGCACCTGCGCTCGGGGGGCATGGCGACGCTCTACCTCGCGCGGCGCACGGGCGCGGCGGGCTTCGCGCGGCACGTCGCGATCAAGGTCGTGCACGCGCACCTCGCGGAGAACCGCGCCTTCGTCCGGATGTTCCTCGACGAGGCCTTCCTTTCGGCGCGGATCCACCACCCGAACGTCGTGCACGTCGAGGAACTCGGTGAGTCGGAGGGCGCCTATTTCCTCGTGATGGAGTACGTCCACGGGGCGGCGCTCTCGCAGCTGCTGAAGGCGCTCGCGCTGCGGCAGCGGCGCCTCGCGCCCGAGCTCGCCGTGTGGCTCGCGATCCAGATCGCCGACGGACTCCACGCCGCGCACGAGCTGCGGGGCGACGATGGTCAGTCGCTGCAGGTCGTGCACCGCGACGTGAGCCCGCAGAACGTCCTCGTCTCGTACGCGGGGCACGTGAAGGTCATCGACTTCGGCATCGCCAAGGCGCGCTCGCGCGCGAAGGAGACGGCGACCGGCTCGCTGAAGGGGAAGCTGCGCTACATGGCGCCGGAGCAGGCGTTCGGCCGGGCCGTGGATCGGCGCACCGACGTGTACGCGCTCGGCATCGTGCTGTGGGAGCTGCTCACGGTGCGCCGCTTCTTCGAGGCGGACGACGACTTCGCGCTGCTCGACCTCGTGCGCGAGCCGGAGCTCGTGCCCGCGAGCCGCTACGCCGAGGGCGTGCCGCCGGCCCTCGACGCGGCCCTGCGCCGTGCGCTCGCGCCGCGGATCGAGGACCGCCCCGCGACGATGCAGGACCTGCGCAGGCTGCTCGCCGAGGCCGTGCCGGGCGCGCTCGCGGTCGACGCCGCGCAGGTCGCGGCGCTGCTCGGCGCGGTGATGACCGATGAGATCGCGCGGCAGCGCGACATGCTGCCCGAGTCCCTCTCGGCGCTGCGCGGACCCGCGGTGGACGACGCCGCGGCGGGCGGGCCCGGGCTGCCGGTGATCGCCCTGCAGACGGCGCAGCGCCCCGCCGAGGAGCGCGAGGAGATCCTCCGCACGCTCACGTACCGCGCGGCGCAGCCGATGCGCCTCGACGACGACGACGACGACGCGCCGGAGCCCGGTCCCGAGCCGCCGCGCACGCCGATCATCACGCACACCGAGCTCTACCGCGTCGAGCCGCCGCGGGCGGCGCCGCGCGTCCTCCGCGTCGCGGGCGCGGTCTCGGTTGCGCTGCTGCTCGTCGCGCTCGGCGTCGGGATCGCTTGGGCGACGCGGCGTGTGCGCCGGGGTGGCGCCGCGGCGAGCGTACCCGCGGCCGTGACGGTCGAGGGGAGCGCCGTGCCGCCGCTCGCGCCGCTGCCGCCCGACGTGTTCCCGTCCGCGCTGCCGCCGCCGCTCGCGCCGCTGCCGCTGCCCGCGCTGACGTCTCCGTGGCCGGTCGCGCCCTCGGCCGCTGCGCGCGATGCGCCGCCGGGGGCCGCGCAGGCCGCGACCGCGCCGTCCGCTCCGGGCGGGCCCGTCGTGCGCGTCCGCGGGTCGCGGGGATCGCGCCCCGTGCAGGCGCCGGTGCGTGCCGCGCCGCCGCCGCGCACTCGGCCGCGGGGCGCGACGCCGCTCGTCGAGGAGGCCGATTTCTAGCGCCCGGGGAGCGCGCGATTGCCCGTGAAAACGGACAGTTCGGGCGGTTGGGGGCCTCGCCGCGCGGGCCTTCCTCGAGCCCGCCGCGGGGCGATCAGAGCCCGTCGAGGCGTGTCGGCGAGGCGCTCGCGAGGTCGCTCCCGAGCCCGAGCTGGCCCGCCTCGTTCGCGCCCCAGCACCACACGGCGCCGTCCGCAGTGAGCGCGCAGGCGTGCGCGCTGCCGGCGCTCACGGACGCGGCGGGCGGGAGCCCATCGACCCGCACGGCGCCGGGGTTGGACGCGGAGGTCGAACCGCTGACCTGGCCCGCGCCGTTGCAGCCCCAGCACGAGACCACGCCCCCCGCGCCGAGCGCGCAGCCGAAGCAGCCGAGCGCGCCCACCGAGATGGCCGTCGCGCCCGCCGTGCCCGCGACGACGGTGGGCTCGCGCCCGTTCCACGTCTGCGCGTCGGGCAGGCCGATGCGCCCGTTGGCGTTCCCGCCCCAGCAGCGCGCCCCGGCGGCGGTGAGGACGCACGCGAAGTCGTCGCCGGCCCCGATCGCGGACCCGCGCACGCGCGCATCGGTGAGGTCGTCGAGCCCGGTGACGAGCGTCGGCGCGGGTTGGGATGTGCTCGTCCCGTCGCCCACCTGGCCGGCGTCGTTGGCCCCCCAGCAACTCACCGCGCCGTTGCCGCGGAGCGCGCAGGTGTGGTTGGCGCCCGCGCGGACGCTCAACGTGCCCGAGAGCCCCGCCACGGGCGTCGCGCGTTGCGGCTGCGTGGACGTGACGGCGCCGCTGCCGAGCTGCCCGGCGGTGTTGCTGCCCCAGCAGGTCACGCTGCCCGAGGCGAGGCGCGCGCAGTTGTGGCAGTTGCCGCCCGACACCTCGACGGCGTCCGCGACGCCCGACACGGCGACGGGGCGCCCCGAGTTCCCGCCGCTCCGGCCGAGCTCGCCGCAGGTGTTGCTCCCCCAGCACGCGACCGTCCCGTCGCGTCGCACCGCGCACGTGAAGCCGTAGCCCGCGCTGAGGGAGACCGCGTCGTCGAGGCCGAGCACCGTCACCGGGCGGGTCCGCGTCGCGAGCGTGCCGTCCCCCAACTCGCCGAACGTGTTGCTCCCCCAGCACGCGACGCCGCCCGACTCGCGCAGCGCGCACGTGTGCGTCGCGCCCGCCGCGACCTGCACGAGCGGGCTCGGCTCGCAGCGCCCGGCCGCGCAGAGCACGCCGCCGGCGCAGGGCGCGTTGCACGCCCCGCAATGTCGCGGGTCGGCGTCGAGATCGAAGTCCTCGTCGGCGCGCCCGTCCGCGTCGTCGTCGACGCCGTTGCACTGCTCGGGCACGGAGACCTCGCCGAGGTACGCTGGGAGCCGCGTCGGGTCGACCTCGACGGAGATGCACGCGCCGTCCGGACCGCAGGTCTCGGTCGCGTCGAGGCAGGCGACGCCGACGCACTCGATCGCGAGGCGCACGTGCAGCACGCGGCTCACGCCACGCTCGAAGCGCGTGCTGAGGACGCGCGTGACGAGCGGGACGTCGGGGTCGCTGCTCGCGCTGCCCGTGATCGTCAGGTCGAGCGGGCCGAGCACATCCGTCGCCGGGACGAGACCGATCGTGCGCGGCGCGCCCTCGTACGGCACCGTCGCGCGTTGCGCCTCGCCGGAGGGACCGCGCACCACGACGTCGAGCGTGTCGAGGACGCTCGGGGCCGCGTTGGTGTCCACGACGAGCACGAGCTCCGTGCTGGGGGCGCTGGCGCATGCGGCGAGCGCTGCGGCGCAGAGCGCGGCGAGGGCGCGGAGCCGTGGCTGCACCGCCGACGGGCGGGGCGGCGCGCTCACCGCACGCTCCACGCGCCCGGCGGGACGTTGCCGACGTACGGGTCCTGGCCGCCCGCCGCGACGGCGACGCCGATCCCGACACCGGCCCCGACGACCACGACGCCGACGGCCGCCCAGAACCACGGCGAACGCAACCACGCGGGCGCGGCGCCGTCCGCGTCCTCCGCGTCGTCGGTGCCGGGCGGCAGCGTGAGCGTCAGGGGCTCGAGCCGGTTCTCCCCCTCGACGACGTCGAAGTCCGCCCGCGCGATCTCGTCGCCGCCGCGCTCGACGCGGATGGTGTGCGCGCCCGGGTTCACCGGGAGCTCCGCGCCGAGCGCCGCCTCCGAGAGCGGCGTGTCGTCGAGCGCGACGCGATCGCGGCGCAGCAGCCCGTCGATCTCGACGCGCACGCGGGCGATCCGCGGCTCGACCGCGGCGAGCGCGGCCTCGGCCACCGGGACGCGCTGCGCCGCGCGTCCGTCGGCCTCGCGGAGGAAGCGGCGGTAGTTCTCGGCGCCCTCGACGAGGTGGCCCGTCTCGACCTGCGCGCCCGCGAGGTTGAGCAGCGTGGCCGCGCGCGGCGCGAGCTCGTACGAGCGCGTGAAGGCCTCGAGCGCCTCCCACCAACGCCCGGTGCGTGCGGCCGCGACGCCCTCGCGGAACTGCTCGCGCGCGAGCGTCACCTCGGCCGCGGTCGGCCCGACGCCCGACACGGCGTCCTGTGCGGCCGCCACGCGCGCGTCGGCGCTCGCGCCGGCGACGGCGAGCGCGAGCAGGAGCGCGGCGAACGCCGAAGAAAATCGGGGCATCGGGCCGCGAAGTGTACCACACGCGCCGTTCGCCTCGGCGCGCCGCGGTGCCGTCGTCACGCGCTCGTCGCGCTGCCCTCAGGGCGCGCCGCGCTCGCACGCGAGGAGCCGCTCGTACTGGGCCCAGGCCGCGCCGCCCGCCGCGCGCAACCGCCGCGCGAGCACGAGATCCTCGCGGGCGCGGGCGAGCCGCTCGTAGGGCGCGGCGCCCACCCGCTCTTCGTCGAGCTGCTGCTCGAGGGCCTCGAGCCGTCCGCGCGCCGTGCGCCACGCCGCGAGCGCGGGCGATTCATCGAGGAAGCGCGCGACCTCTTCGCGCTCTGCCGCGAGCGTCGCGGCGAAGTCCGGGTGCCACGGATCGTCGAGCACGGGCCAGCGCGACAGCACCGACGCCGACGCGGCCCGCCACGCGCGCCCCTCGTCGTCGTCGCGCCCGGCGAGCTCGTCGCCGAGCCGCTCCATGCGCGCGTGCCGCCGCGCGAGCTCGACCCCGACCTGCGCCTCGCGGCCGACGAGCCGGGTGCGTGCGGCCATCGCGGCGACGACCGCCTCGGCCTCCGGGAGGCTCACGGGGCGCTCGGGGCCGCGGGTCGGCGCGGTCGCGCGCAGCCACACCTCGGACGTCGTCGTCGGCACGTCGAGCGAGGTCGACGCGATGACCGCGCGCGTGTGCGCCTCGCGCAGCGACACGCGACCGTCGCGATCGAGGTCGAGCGCAGGGCGCGCGTCGCGGCCGCTCCGGTCCTCGCCTTTCAGCGCAGCGAGGAAGTGGATCGCGTAGCCCTCGTGGACGGCGCGGTCGGGGTCCGGATCGCAGCCGCTCGCCTGCAGATCCCAGGGCGCCGCGAAGAAGCCGCAGCGATCAGCCGTCGTGGGGCCGAGCGCGGCGCGCGCACCGCGGAACGCGAGCTCGCCGAACCCGCCCGAGTAGCACGACGTGACGATGACGCGGACGCTGCGCCCGGACGGCGCGCGGTCGAGCGTCTCGGCGAGCGCAGCGGGGGTGAGGGCCTCGTCGCCCCACATGAGCAGCGTGGCGTCCGCCGGTGTGTCGCCCCCGGCGCCATGCCCGGCGAGAAAGACGGTGAGCGGTCCCTCCCCACCGGCGAGCGCGCGATCGAGCGCGCCGAGCGCGCCGTCGACCGTGGCCGCGCCGTGCAGCGCGAGGCGCGTCGGGCGGTAGCGCGCATCGCGCCCCGCGCGCGCGTCGAAGAGCTCCGCGAGGTCCCGCGTGAGCGCCTCGCCCCGCGGCGCGGACGCGAGCACCTGCACGGAGCGCGTCCCTGGTCCGCCCGCGAAGAGCAGCAGCCCGCGGTCCGCGCCGAGCGTCTCGGCGAAGAGCGCGAGGTCGTCCTCGACGCTCAGCGGGTTGGACTCCGGGGAGGGCCCGCCGCCCGCGGCGACCCAGCGGATCTCCGCGGGCTGCGCGGCCACGCGCGGCGCCTCGACGCCGCCGCGATCCGCGTCCGCGCTCTGCCCGCGTCCCGTGCGCGCGGCCCCCGGCTGCACGAGCCGCACCGCGTGCGCGCGCGTGGCCCGTCCGCTCCGCGTGTCCGTCGTCTCGGGGGTCCCGGCCATCGCCCCGGCCGCGCCCGAAGCGCCGCGCCGCGCGAGCGCTGCGCCCGCCAACGCGGCACCGACGAGGGCGCAGGCGCCGAGCAGGGCGCGGGTGCGTGGGGCGAGCATGCGGGTCGCGGAATGTACCGTCGCGTCCGTGCGGCGTCGACGCAGCCCGGAGCCCGCGTTCGCTCAGGCCGACGCCGGCTTCGCGCTCGGCTTCTCGTCGCGCGCGGCCGTGCCGAAGACGTGGTCCCAGAAGACCGTCGACACGCCGTAGCCCGTGTCGTGGTCCTCGAAGTGGTGCTTCATGTGGCGCCTGCGCTGCCCCTTCATGATCGTCGCGACCGACGAGAGCCACGCTGCGCGGGGCGGCTTCACGTGGTGCGTCGCGAAGTGCGCGTAGTCGTAGTGCAGGTAGCCGAGCACGAGGCCGGCGAACGCGCCCGGCACGTAGGCGGCGGGCAGCACCGCCACGAAGAGCGCGTAGAAGGCCAGCGCGAGCGGGATGCTCACCGCGGGCACCATCACGAGGCGGTAGTAGTCGTCCGGATACGCGTGGTGGATGCCGTGCGAATAAAAGTAGAGGAAGCGCTTGAGCGCGTTCGTCGGCGTCATGTGGAAGTAGAAGCGGTGCAGCGTGTATTCCGTGACACTCCAGAAGAACACGCCGAGCGCGAGCGCCCCGAGCGCGCCGAGCACGCCCTGCGCCGCCACCGCGCGCCACGCGAACCAGCCCACGACGGGCAAGAAGACCAGCGCCGGGATGGCGGGGTGCACCTTCGAGAACGCCTCGATGAAGCCGCTGCGGAACATCCGCGCGTTGGTGCGCCGGTAGACGTTGTCGTCGCGCATCGTGGCGAGGAACGTGGACTGGGTGTTCGCCGACATTGCACTCTCCGACGGCTGCGTGCGGCAGCCGCCCGAGTCTAAGCAGAGCGCGGAAGCCGCGGCAAGCCACGGCGTAAGGAGATCCAAGGTTCGCAGCGTGCAACCGGCCGGTCGGGTAGCATCTCGCTTCCATGAAGAGCGAGCGCGCGCGGGTGTTGGTGCTGCACGTCGGCGGCACCATCGGGATGGTGCAGGGCCACGAAGGCTTCGGTCCGAGCGCGGGCTTCCTCGCCGCGTACCTCGCGTCGATGCCGGAGCTGCTGCGCGCGGACATGCCGGCCTACACGCTCGAGGTGCTCGAGCCGCTGCTCGACTCGGCCGACATGATGCCCGACGACTGGGTGCGCATCGCGCGCGCCATCGCCGCACGGCACGACGCGTACGACGGCTTCGTCGTCGTGCACGGCACCGATACGCTCGCGTACACGGCCTCCGCGCTGAGTTTCCTGCTCCCCGGCCTCGCGCGCCCCGTGATCCTCACCGGCGCGCAACTCTCGCTCACCGATCCGCGCAGCGACGGCCGCGAGCACCTCGTCACCGCGATCCTCCTCGCGGGCACGCAGCGCGTCCCCGAGGTGTGCATCTACTTCGCGCAGCGCCTGCTGCGCGGCAACCGCGCGCAGAAGGTGCACAACGATCGCTTCGCGGCGTTCGACAGCGGCAACTTCCCCGCGCTCGCGCACGCGGGCTCGGTGATCGAGGTGCGGCACACCCTGACCCTCGCCCCGGGGCGCGGGCTCTCGCCGCGCATCGAGCTGCCGCGCCGCCCCGAGGTCGCGGCGCTGCGGCTGTTTCCCGGCATCCAGGCGCGCATGATCGAGAAGGTCGTCGAGGCGCCGCTCGAGGGCCTCGTGCTCGAGACCTACGGCGCCGGCAACGCCCCCGCCCGCGACACGGCCCTGCTCGACGTGCTGCAGCGCGCGACCGCGCGCGGCGTGGTCGTCGTGAACTGCTCGCAATGCCACGGTGGTCGCGTCCGCCAGGGCCTCTACCAGACGGGCAGCGCGCTCGCGCGGGTCGGCGTCGTCAGCGGCCACGACATGACGCCGGAGGCCGCGCTCACGAAGCTGTATTGCCTGCTCGCGGGCGGGCTCGACGCCGCCTCCGTGCGCGCACAGATGGAGCAGGACCTCGCCGGCGAGCTCACGCCGCCGCCGCGCGGCTGATCGTCGACACGCCGGGGGCGCAGACACCCAGCCGGCTGACTGTCTATCGCCGCGACGTGCCGCGCTCGGTGCCGCGCACGTCGTCCGCTGCAGGTCGGGCCGGCGCAGCGGGCGCGCCGCCGTCGGGCGCCATGCGCTCGAGCTCGTCGACGACGCGCGCGCCGAGCGTGTGCGCGGTGGTCGTCGCGTCGCGCTGCAATTCCTGCGCGGGCTCGGTCGCGGCGATGCGGCGCGTGTGCTCGAAGAGCGTGCGCTGCCCGACCGGAACGAAGAAATACACGTAGCCCACGCAGCCGAGGCAGACGGCCCCGATCACGCTGTCCACGGCGCGGCGGATCATGGGGCGCTATGCTCGCATGCCCGCGCGCCCCCCCGAAGAAAGCGGCGGTTCGCTCCGCGCTATGCTCGGCGTCGCATGGTGCAGTCGAACCGGGCTCGCTTCGATCCGCGGCTCCGCGCGGTGGTCATCGCCCGGCGTCCGCTCGTCTACGACGCGGGCGCCGACGCGATGGTCGATCGCCCCGCGCACGTGCGCGCCGGGTCCGGGCTCGCGCGCGTCGCGGGGCGGCTCGTCGTCGTGCAGGACGACGCGTCGTTTCTCGCGCTGCTCTCGCCCGAGGGCGCGGTCGCGGCCGTCACGTTGCCGCACGTCGTCGAGGGCCGCCGGCAGTTCGAGCCCGCGCGTGGGAACAAGCGGCACAAGCTCGATCTCGAGGCGTGCGTGTCCCTCCCCGACGGTCGCATCCTCGCGCTCGGATCTGGCTCGAGCGCAGCGCGGACACGCGTCGTGTTCGCGGACTTTCGCGTCGACGGCGCGCCGCCCGTCGTCACGCTGCGCGACGTGCCCGCGCTCTACGCGGCGCTCGAGAATGAACGGCGATTCAGCGGCAGTGAGCTCAACGTCGAGGGTGCCGCGGTGCTGCCCGCGCTCGGCGTGCTGCGGCTCTTCCAGCGCGGGAACGGCGCGCGGCGCGGGGGCCGCGTGCCCGTCGACGCGACGTGCGATCTCGCCCTCGACGCCGCGCTCCGGTACCTCGACGACGCGAGCGCGCCGGTGCCTGCGCTTCGCGACGTCGCGCAGTGGGCGCTCGGCGAACTCGAGGGCACGCGGCTCGGCTTCACGGACGCGTGCGCCACGGCGGATCGCGTGTTTTTTCTCGCGGCGGCCGAGGCGTCGCCCAACGCGTACGACGACGGCGGCGTGTCGGGCGTCGTGCTCGGGGTGACCGATGGCCTCGCAGCGGCATGCGGCGCGCGGCTCGCGCGCCTCGAGGACCCCGACGGAACGCCCTTCCGCATGAAGGCCGAGGGGCTCGCGCTCGATCCGGCCGACCCGCGGCGTGCGCTCGCGGTGCTCGACGTCGACGACGCCACGCGGCCCGCGGAGCTCTGCGAGCTGCGCCTCGAGGGGCCGTGGTGGGAGACGCGATGAGGGCATCCGCGCAGCGCTTCGAGGTGCCACCCTTCGTGCCCGCGCGCGGCCTCGCGTCGCCGCACGCGCAGACGATCTTCGCGAATTTCGCGCGCCCGAGCCGCCTGTCGGCCGTCGTGCGCGAGCGCTGGGACACGCCGGATGGCGACGTGCTCGACGTGCTGCGGCTGCCCGCGCCGCCCGACGCGCCGCACGCGCTGCTGCTGCACGGGCTCGAGTCGCGCGCCGACTCCGGCTACATGGCGACGACGCTCCACGCGCTCGGGGCCGCGGGCTTCGGCGTGTGCGCGCTCGCGTTCCGCTCGTGCGGCTTCGGTCCGAACCGGCGCCCGCGCACCTACCATGCGGGCGAGACGGACGACGTGCTCTTCGCGCTCTCGCGGATGCGCACGCGCGTGCGCGGGCCGCTCGTCGCGGTGGGCTTCTCGCTCGGCGGGAGCGTGCTGCTCAACCTGCTCGCGCGCACCGGCGACGCTGCGCCGATCGTCGCCGCGGCGACCGTGAGCGCGCCGCTCGATCTCGCGCCGTGCGTCGATCAGATCGATCGCAGCGGCGGCTGGGTGCGCCTCTACCGCGAGCGTTTCCTGCTCCGCCTCAAGCGCAAGGTGCGCGAGAAGGGGCGGCGTTTTCCGGGGCTGCTCGACCTCGACGCGGTCGCGCGCGCACGGACGATCCGCCGCTTCGACACGCTCGTCACGGCGCCGCTCCACGGCTTCGACTCGGCCGATCACTACTACGCGGATGCCTCGGCGGGCCCGCACCTCGCGCGCATCGCGCGGCCCGTGCTCGTGCTTCACGCGGACGACGACCCGCTCATCCCCGGCGCGACGATCCCCGACACCCTCGACGCGCACCCGCTGCTCACGCCCGTGCGCACGCCGCACGGCGGGCACGTCGCCTTCGTCGCGGGCACGGCGCTGCGCCCGCATTTCTGGTTCGAGCCGCTGATCGTGCGCTTCCTGCTGGGCGCGCTCGCCGCCGCCCCCGCGAGGTCCACCTGATGCCCCTCTCCGCGCTCCGCCCCGCCGCGACCCTCTCGCACGCCGTCGTCGAGACCCTGCGCATCAGCGCGCCCACCGTGCTCGAGGCGGCGCTCGGCCGCGGCGCGCCGCACGCCGTCTACGACGCGCGCCTGCGGTCGTGGTCCGCGCGCCTCCTCGCGCATGCGGGCGTCCGGGTCTCCGTCGAGGGCCTCGCGCACCTCGGCGATGGGCGCGAGGTCTTCCTCGTGATGAGCAACCACCAGTCGCATTACGACGTGCCGGTGCTCTTCCAGGCGCTCCCGCTGCGACTCCGTATGATCGCCAAGCAGGAGCTCTTCCGCGTGCCGATCTGGGGCGAGGCGATGCGCGTCTCGGGCTTCGTCGCGATCGATCGGCGCGATCGGGACCGCGCCATCGCGAGCCTCGCGCTCGCGAAGCGCCGCATGGTCGAGGAGGGCGTGAGCATCTGGATCGCGCCGGAGGGGACGCGCTCGCGCGACGGACGCCTCGGCCCGTTCAAGAGCGGCGGCTTCCACCTCGCGCTCGATGCGGGCCTGCGCGTGCTGCCCGTGACGCTCGTCGGCACGTTCGACGTCCTGCGCAGCGGCAGCACCGCGCTCGGCGTCGGCACGCCCGTGCGCGTCGTCGTGCACGCGCCGATCGACCCGCGCGACTACGGGCACGCGCGTCGCGGCGCGCTGAGCGACGCAGTGCGCGCGGCGATCGCGGGCGCGCTGCCCTGATCGTTCCGTCACGGTCCGTCGTTGGCGCGCTTGCGTCACGCCGCCATCGAAAAATGGGCCTTTCCGCGCGACGGCACGCGCGCGGCGACGATTCTGCGACGTCGCTGTTTCGCGGCGCGGCCGGACCGTATAAAACCGCGCGCCATGGACCTCGTGAACCTCCCCGAGTCGCTCCGCCGTCGCTGTGTCGACACCATCCGCATGCTCTCGGCGGACGCCGTCGAGAAGGCGAAGTCCGGGCACCCCGGCACGCCGATGGGCATCGCCGACGTCGCGTTCGTCCTCTTCACGGAGGTGCTCCGCCACGATGGCAGCGATCCCCTGTGGGCGAACCGCGATCGCTTCGTGCTCTCCGGCGGGCACGCGAGCATGTTGCTGTATTCGCTCCTGCACCTGAGCGGCTACGACCTGCCGCTCGACGAGCTCAAGCGCTTCCGCCAGTGGGGCAGCAAGACGCCGGGACACCCGGAATACGGGCACACCGTCGGGGTCGAGGCGACGACCGGGCCGCTCGGCAACGGCTTCGCGAACGCGGTCGGCATGGCCCTCGCGAGCAAGATGCTCGCGGCGCGCTTCAACGACTCCGACCACGTCGTCATGGACGCGCACATCTACGGGATCTGCGGCGACGGCGACATCCAGGAGGGCGTCTGCGCCGAGGCCGCGTCGCTCGCGGGGCACCTCGGTCTCGGCAACCTCGTCTTCGTCTACGACGCGAACGACATCACGATCGAAGGGCACCTCGACCTCTCGATGAGCGAGGACGTCGGCCGCCGCTTCGAGGCGCTCGGCTGGCACGTGCAGCACGTCGACGGCCACGATCACGGGCAGATCCGCGGCGCGCTCGCCCGCGCCCGCGCCGAGACCAAGCGCCCCTCGCTCATCGTCGCCAAGACGACCATCGGCTTCGGCGCCCCGACGAAGGCGGGCACCCACGAAGTCCACGGCGCGCCGCTCGGCGCGGAAGAGCTCGCCCGCGTGCGCGCGGCCTTCGGGTGGCCGGCCGAGACCTTCCACATCCCCGACGAGGTGCGCGGCGTGTTCGCGGCCGTCGCCGAGCGCAACCGCACCGCGCGCACCGGCTGGGAGCGCAGCTTCGCCGCCTGGCGCGCCGCGCGCCCCGAGCTCGCCGCGCAGTGGGACGCGCACCACGCCCGCGAGACGCCAGCCGATCTCGTCGAGCAGCTCGTCGCCGCGGTCGGCACCGACGCGGCCGCGACGCGCGCGCTCTCAGGCCGCGTGATCCAGCGCGCGGCCGCGCTGCTGCCGTGGATGGTCGGCGGCTCGGCGGATCTCGAGCCCTCGAACAACACCGGCATCAAGGGCTCGCCGAGCGTCGTGCCCGCGTCGATCGCGTCCGACGTTCTGCCCGACCCTTCGTTCGTCGGGAAGAACCTCCACTTCGGCATCCGCGAGCACGCGATGGGCGCCGTCGCGAACGGCCTCGCCTATTTCGGCGGCTTCGTCCCGTACTGCGCGACCTTCCTCGTCTTCAGCGACTACATGCGCGCGCCGGTGCGCCTCGCCGCGCTCTCGCACCTGCCGACGATCTTCGTCTTCACGCACGACAGCTTCTGGGTCGGCGAGGACGGCCCGACGCACGAGCCCGTCGAGCACATCGAGGCCCTGCGGCTGATTCCGCAGCTCGACGTCTGGCGCCCCGCCGACGGCCTCGAGACGGCGCTCGCCTGGGCCTTCGCGCTCGCGCGGCCCGAGGGCAACCGCCCCGCGGCGCTGCTCTTCTCGCGGCAGAAGCTCCCCGCCCTCACGCGCCCCGCGGGCTTCGCGCCGCGTGACGTCTGGCGCGGCGGCTACGTGCTCGCCGAGGCCGAGGGCGGCGCGCCCGAGGTCGTGCTCGTCGCGACGGGCAGCGAGGTCGGCCTCGCGCTCGAGGCGCGCACGGTGCTCGCGGCCGAGGGCGTGCGCGCGCGCGTCGTGAGCATGCCGTGCCGCGAGCGCTTCGAGGCGCAGGACGCGGCCTACCGCACGTCCGTGGTGCCCGAGGACGACTCCGCGACGATCGTGGCGATCGAGGCGGGCCGCACGAGCGGCTGGTGGCGCCTCGTCGGCCGCCGCGGCCTCGTCCTCGGCGTCGACCGCTTCGGCGCGAGCGCGCCCGGCGAGGTCATCGCGCGCGAGTTCGGCTTCTCGAAGGAGTCCGTCGCAGCCCGCGTGCGTGCGCACCTCGGGCGCTGAATCACCATTCAGCGATCGGGCTCGCTCGGTCTTTCGCGCTGACTCGGCGTCGTGCGTCCTCAGCCCGGGAGTGCGTCGAGGCGCGCGCCAAGCAGCTGCTCGGCCTGCACGAGCGCCTTCGAGAAGCCCTCGATGCCCTCGGCGAGCTTGTCCTTCGCCATCGCGTCCTCGGCGTGCATGGCGCGGAAGGTCGCCTCGTCCATCGCGATCCGCGCGATGTCGAGCGCGCGCGCCGCGGCGGCGTCGAGCTTGCGCGGCAGCGGCGCGTCGGTCGCGGCCAGCTCGGCGAGGAGCTGCGGGGAGATGGTGAGCAGATCGCAGCCGGCGAGTTCGGTGATCTCACCGACGTTGCGGAAGCTCGCGCCCATGACCTCCGTCGCGTGGCCGTGGCGCTTGTAGTACTCGAAGATGCGCGTCACGGAGACGACGCCCGGGTCTTCGTGCGGCGCGTAGCTCTCGCGGCCTGTGTGCTTCTTGTGCCAGTCGAGGATGCGGCCGACGAAGGGCGAGATGAGCGTGACGCCCGCCTCCGCGCACGCGATGGCCTGATGCAGCCCGAAGAGCAGCGTGAGGTTGCAGTGGATGCCCTCGCGCTCGAGCACCTCGGCCGCGCGGATGCCCTCCCACGTCGAGGCGATCTTCACGAGGATGCGCGTCCGATCGACGCCCGCGGCCTCGTACCACCCGATGAGTTTGCGCGCCTTGTCGAGGGTGCCCTGCGTGTCGAAGCTCAGGCGCGCGTCGACCTCCGTCGAGACGCGGCCCGGGATGATCTCGAGGATGCGGCGCCCGAACTCGACCGCGAGCCGATCGAGCGCGTTCGTGATGACCACGTCGCGCGCGCCGCCCTGCGCCTTCGCCCAGCGCACCGCCTCGTCGACGATGGCCGCGTACTCGGGCATCTGCGCGGCCGCGGTGATGAGCGAGGGATTCGTCGTCGCGTCGCGCGGCCGGAACTTCTCGATCGACTTGAAATCGCCCGTGTCGGCGACGACGACGGTCATCTGCGTGAGCTGATCGAGCAGGCTCGCCATGGTCTCTCCTCCGCGCCTTTGCGCGCGCGGAACCCTAGCAGAGCCTGTGCGCCGCGGCGTGACGCGCCGGGCACCGCCCCCCGCCGCACGTGGATGGCACGACCGCGCAGCCGCCGCGCATCGCGCCCGCTCAGGAGGTCGCGACGAGCGCGAGCGCCGCGTTGTGGGCGAGGTGCGCGAGCGCGGGCACGAGCGTCGAGCCGGTCGATGCACGCAGCGCGGTGAGCGCGGCGCTCGTGACGGTGAGCGCGGCGATCGCGCCCCAGGCGCCCCAGAGCTGCGGCAGATGCGGCAGCACGAACGCGATCGTCGTGAGGACGCCGGCGACGAGCGGGCCCAGTCGCCCCGTGAGGTCGCCGAACACGAAGCCGCGGAAGAATGTCTCTTCGGCGATCGGCGAGATGAGCGCGACGGCGGCCACGGCGAGCGTTGCGCTCGGCCAGGATACAAAGCGCTCGACGGCCGAAGTGGTCTCCGCCGGGCCGAGCCGCGCGACGAGCCCCTGCACCACGCCGCCGATCACGAAGAGCGCGACCCCGACGACGGGCGCCGTGACGAGCCCGACCAACGCACGACGCGTCGGCGGGCCGAGCCCGAGCGTGTCGGTGCGGGCACGTCCGGCACGTGCGGCGAGCGAGACGCCGCGGAACGCGAGCAGGCCCTGCCAGGCGGCGAGGATGGACGCGAACGCGAAGGGGAGCGTCGCGCCGTCGAGCGGGATGGCGACGGGCACGAGCAGCATCCCGCCGAGCATGAGGAGCACACCCACGACGCGCGGGATGGAGCCGCGCAGAGCGGGATTCCCCAACATGCCGACTTCGAGAATCCCATTCTCGCCATTCGTGGGATTCGCACCATCGCCGGAAATCGCTGCAATTCGGCGCTCGTGAGGCGCCTCTGCACGACGTCGCAGCGCGAGCCCGATCAGCAGCGTGAGCGCGCCTGCGCCGAGCAGCGCGAGGGCGGCGCGGTCGGCGCCGACGAGCCCACGACGCACGACGATGCGCCCGGCGAGCGGCAGCGCGCGGAGCGCGGGGGAGGGGCCCCCGTCGTCTGCCCAGCGCACGCCGAGCGCGAAGCGCCCCGACTCGCCGAGCGCGCGCGCCGAGGCGAATCGCAGGCATGTCGCGCCCTCGACGCTGGCGACGCTGCCGTCGTCGCGCAGCGTCTCGTCGAGCGAGGCCTCCAGCAGCGGCTCGGCGGCGCGGCCCGCGCTTTCGTCGAGCGGCCAGACCGCGATGCGTGCGCCGGTGGCGGTCGCTGCGGCCCGCGCGCGGCGCTGCACGCAGACCTCGAAGTCGACCGACTCACCCTGTTCGAGCGGCATCGAGAGCAGCACCAGCGCGCCGGGCTCCGCGCCGCGCGAGGTGGACTCCGGAACGCTCACGAACTCGCTGCGTCGGTCTGCTTCGCCGCGCTCATGGGCGAGCACCCGCGCGCCCGCAGCGAGCAGACCGACCAAAAACAGCGCAGCGCCGACGACCGGGATCGTGCGGCGCTGCGGGGTCATGGAGCCGAGGCTCGCTGCGCTCAGCCCTTGAGGGCCTCGGCGCCGCCGATGATCTCCATCAGTTCCTTCGTGATCGCGGCCTGCCGTGCGCGGTTGTAGATGAGCGTCAGCTTGCCGACGAGCTCGCTCGCGTTGCGCGTGGCGTTGTCCATCGCGGTCATGCGCGCGCCGTGCTCGGAGGCGACGCTCTCGAGGAGCGCGCGGTACACCTCGACCTCGGCGTACATCGGGAGCAGGCGGTCGAGGAGCGCGTGCTTGTCGGGCTCGTAGATGAAGTCGACCGCGGACTCCGTCTCGGCGAGCGGCTGGACGGCGATCGGCAGCAGCGGCTCGATCGTCACCTTCTGCGTGAGCGCGCTCTTGAACTCGTTGTAACAGAGGTAGATCGCGTCGAGATCGGAGCGCTCGTATTCGTCGGCGAGCACCTTGCCGATCTCGGAGGCCTTGGCCACCGAGAGGTTCTCGAACACGCCGGTGAAGGTGTGTCGCAGGGTCGCGCCGCGGCGGGAGAAGTACTCCTTGCCCTTGCGGCCGACGACGGCGACCGAGACTTCCTTGCCTTCGGACTCGAGCTTCTTGAGGAACTGGAAGGCGGCCTTGTTGATGTTCGTGTTGAACGCGCCCGCGAGGCCGCGGTCGCTCGTGAGCACGACCAGCATCACGTTCTTCGGCTCGCGCCGCTCGAGGAGCGGGTGCACGACGTCGTCGCCGGACACGCGCGTCGCGACGCTGGAGAGCACCTCGAGCGTCTTCTGCGCGTAGGGCCGCAACTCGGTGATCGCCTGCTGCGCGCGCCGCAGCCGGGCCGCCGCGACCATCTTCATCGCGCGCGTGATCTTCTGCGTGTTCTTGACGCTGCCGATGCGCTTGCGGATCGACTTGAGGTTCGCCATGGGTGCCTTCTCTGCGGCCTGCGGTGCGTCGGGACGGTCGCGCGCGGGGCGGGTGCGGGCCCCGCGGCGCGACGGTGCGGCCCCCGGCGGGATGCCGGGAGACCGCCGGGATCAGCGCGACTTGCCCGCGTCGGGCTGGAAGGTCTTCGCGAAGGCCTCGAGCGCCTTGGTGAGGGCGGGCTTCGACTCGTCGTCGACGGCCTTCTTCTTGCGAAGCAGCTCGAGGACTTCCTTGTGCTCGGCCTTGATGTACGCGATCAGCTCGCGCTCGTACTTGAGCACGGCGGAGACCGGGTACTTGTCGACGAAGCCGTTCGATGCCGCGTAGATGACGGCGACCTGCTCTTCGACGGGGACGGGGCTGTACTGGCCCTGCTTGAGGATCTCGACGAGACGCTGGCCGCGGTGGAGCTGCTGTTGCGTCGTCTTGTCGAGGTCGGAGGAGAACTGCGCGAACGCCGCCATCGCGCGGTACTGCGCGAGGTCGAGGCGGAGCGTGCCGGACACCTGCTTCATCGCCTTGATCTGAGCGTTGCCGCCGACGCGCGACACCGAGATGCCGACGTTGATGGCGGGGCGAACGCCCGAGAAGAACAGGTCGGCCTCGAGGAAGATCTGGCCGTCGGTGATCGAGATCACGTTCGTCGGGATGTAGGCCGAGACGTCACCGGCCTGCGTCTCGATGATCGGGAGCGCCGTGAGCGAGCCGCCGGAGTCGGGGATCTTGCGGGCGACGTAGTCCCCGCCCTTCGACTTGGCCTCCTTCTCGGCCTCCTTGCGGGCCTCTTCACCGATGTGCACGTGCACGCCGGGGAGGTCGCGCTTCGGCTCCTGGTCCTTCTTCACGCAGACCCACTCTTCGGCCATCTTCGCGGCGCGCTCGAGCAAGCGGCTGTGGAGGTAGAAGACGTCGCCGGGATACGCCTCGCGGCCGGGCGGGCGGCGCAGGAGGAGCGAGAGCTGGCGGTATGCGACGGCCTGCTTGGAGAGGTCGTCGTAGATGATGAGCGCGTGCTGGCCGTTGTCGCGGAAGTACTCGGCCATCGTGCAGCCTGAGTAGGGCGCGATCATCTGAAGCGGGGCCTGCTCGGAGGCGCCGGCCGCGACGACGATCGTGTATTCCATCGCGCCGTGCTGCGTGAGCTTGTCGACAACCTGCGCGACGGTGGACTGCTTCTGTCCGATCGCGACGTAGACGCAGAAGACGTCCTGGCCCTTCTGGTTGATGATCGCGTCGATCGCGACGGCCGTCTTGCCCGTCTGGCGGTCGCCGATGATCAGCTCGCGCTGCCCGCGGCCGATCGGGATCATCGCGTCGATGGCCTTGATGCCCGTCTGCATCGGCTCCTTGACGGGCTGGCGCTTGACGATGCCGGGGGCCTTGATCTCGACCTTGCTGCGGAACTTCGTCTCGATCGGGCCCTTGCCGTCGATCGGGTTGCCGAGCGCGTCGACGATGCGGCCGACGAGCGCCGGGCCGACGGGGACGTCGATGATGCGCGAGGTGCGCTTGACCTGGTCGCCTTCGCGGATGCCGGTGTCCGACCCGAAGATCGCGACGCCGACGTTGTCCTCCTCGAGGTTGAGCGCCATGCCCATGACGCCCCCGGGGAACTCGACCATCTCGCCGGCCATGCAGCCCGAGAGCCCATAAACGCGCGCGATGCCGTCACCGACGGAGAGGACGGTGCCCGTCTCCATCACCTCGACGCTCTTGTCGTAGGAGGCGATCTGCTTCTTGATGATGTCCGAGATCTCTTCGGCGCGGAGCTGCATCGGGGGCCTCTTGATCGCGCCGCCGGCGATGGGCTGCGCGCGCTGGTCGATCGGGGGAACGGTGAACGGAGGGGAGCGTGCGGAGTCGGGCAGCGGTCGTCGCGCGGGCGCGACGTCGCGGGATCAGGTCGCGTCGCTGAGCGACGCGCGCAACTCGGCGAGGCGGTTCTTCACGCTGCCGTCGAAGACCTTGTCGCCGACCTTCGTGACGACGCCGGCGATGAGGCTCGGATCGACGCGCTTGACGATGCGGACCTTGCGGCCGGTCACCTGGCCGAGGGTGCGCTCGAGCTCGAGGAAATAGGCGTCCGGCAGGGTCGTGGCGGAGGTCACCTCCGCGAGCACGAGGCCGCCGCGCTCTTCGCGGAGCGCGTGGTACGCCCGCGCGATCTCGCGGATGTGTCCGAAGCGGCTGCGGTCCGCGAGCAGGCGCGCGGCGTTGCGCGTCGTCGGCGAGAGCGCCATGCGCGCGGCGAGCGCGTCGATGACCTTCGCGCGGGACGCGGCGTCGATGTTCGGGCTCTGGAAGACGACGCGGAGGTCGGAACTCGTCTCCCAGGAGGCGGCGAGCGCGTCGAGCTCGCTGCCGAGCCTGTCTTCCTGCCTCTGCTCGACGGCGAGGTCGAGCAGGGCCTTGGCGTAACGGCGTCCGACGGCGCTCATGCTGCCCCTCCCTGACCGCCCGGCCGCGCGGCGGCAGCGGGGGCGAGCTTGCCGACGTAGGCGCGCGCGAGGCGCTGCTGGTCGTCGTCCGTCGTGCGCTCGCGCAGGAGCTTCTCGGCGGCGGTCATCGCGGCCTCGACCGACTCGCGCGTGAGGTCGACGCGGAGCTGCTTGAGCTGCTGCTCGATGAGGAACTCGGTCTCGCGGCGGAGGCGGGCCGACTTGCGCTCGGCCTCGGCGACGATGCGCTCGCGCTCGGCCTCGCCGGACGCGATGATCTCGCTCTTGATCTGCGCGAGCTCGGCGTCGAGGTTCGCGACGCGGGCCTGGTATTCGTTGTACTTCGCTTCGGCAGCGGCCTTCATGCGCTGCGCCTCGGCGAGGCCATCGACGACGGCGGCGCGGCGCGAGGCGAGGTAGGCCCGCGTCGGCTTGCGCCCGAGGTAGACGAGGATGCCGAGCAACACGGCGAAGTTGACGAAGCTCGCGGCGAGCTCGAGGGCGTTGACGCCGTGCGCGCTGGCGGCCGCGTGTTCGCCGCCGTGCGCTTCACCGTGCTCTGCTCCGTGTTCGCCGCCGTGCGCGTCCTGCGCGCGGGCGACGTCGACGAGACCGCCCGCGAACGGGGCTCCCGTGAACAGGGCCGCCCCGAGGAGGGCGGTGCGGAGGAAGGCGGTGCGGAGGAAGGCGCTGCGGAGGAAGGCGGTGCGGAGGAAGGAAGACGTGGCGGGCGCGCGCATCACTGCACCTCTCGGCCGAGCAGCTTGCTCGCGACGGCGCGGGCGAGCGCCGGGGTCTGGGCGGCCATCGTGCGGCGCACGGTCTCGCGCTCGGCCTCGAGCTTCACGCGGGCATCCTCGAGGAGGCGGCCGGTCTCGTCCTTGACCGTGTCGAGCATCGCGCGCTCGATCTGCAGGCCGTCGGCGCGGAGCTTGTCGCGCTGCTCGCCCGCCTCGGTGCGGACGCGGCGGATGGCTTCGTCGAAGCCGCCGGACTGCTCCTTGGCCTCGCGCTCCATCCGGCGCGCTTCTTCGCGGGCGCCGTCGATGGCCTCCTCGCGGGCCGCGAAGAGGCTCGTCATCGGCTTGAAGACGAGGGCGCGCAGGACGAAGAAGAGAACGAGGAAGATCCCGAGCTGGACGAGGAGCGTCCCGTCGAGGTCGATGATCGAGCCTTCGGACAGAACGACGCTGAGGAGGGAGGACATCGGTTCCTCGGGGCGAACGCGGAGGGCGTGGAGGGCGCGCGTGGGCCGCGCTCGGGTGCCTGCGACGCGCGCTCTTTAGCAGCGCTCCCCGGGGCAGTCAACGCGCGCCGCAGCACCGGACGGCGCGTCGTGTCGCGTCAGCACGACGTGGCGTTCAGGGCGCGGCGAGCGCGGCGAGGATGCCGCCGGCCGCTGCGATGCGCACGCCCGTGTCGGGGTCGGCGAGCGCGGCTCGGGCGGCGTCGGGGGCGCGCGCGTCGCGGGCGAGCGCACGGGCGGCGACGCGGCGGATCGCGGGATTGGCGTCGCTGGTCGCTCGCCAGAGGGCGCGCCGCCCCGCGCGATCGCCGAGCGTCGCGAGCTGCGCGGCCGCCTGCACCCCGCGCATGCCGCCCGTGCGGAGCAGGGCCGAGAGCGCGGCGCGCGCGCGTGCGAGCGCGGGCGCCGAAGCATCGGGTGTAACGCGCTGCGTTAATGCGCACGCGAGCAGGAGGCGGACACCGGGATCCGCCTCGTGCGCGAGGGCGCGTGCGACGGCGTCGGCGCGCGCGGCGTCGCCCGGGAGCGAGAGCAACGCGACGGCCGCGCCCGTGCGCAGCGCGGCGTCGCCCGACGCGAGGGCCCGCAGCAGCCAGGCGCTCGCGTCGCGCGCGAGGTCCGGCGCTGCCGCGTCGTCCGAGGCGAGCAGGCGTGCGGCGTCGAGGGCGAGTTCCGTCGGTGGCAGGGCGAGCAGCGGGGCGAGGACGCGGCGGGCTTCCGCGCGATCGGCGGCGACGAGCGCCGTGGCGGCGGCGCGGCGGACGCCGATGTCGGCATCCGAGAGGCGCTCGCGCAGCGACGCGGTCGCCGCGGGGCCGAAGCGACCGAGCGCGCGGGTCGCTGCCGTGCGGACGACCGGCTCGGGATCGACGCGCGCGGTCTCCGCGAGGGCGCTCCGCACGCGCGGGTCGGGCGCGGCGCCGGCGAGCGCGTCGGCTGCGGCGGCGCGCACGGCGTGCGCGGGGTTGCCGAGCGCGGCGCGGAGCGCGCCGTCGTCCTCGCGCGGATCGAGGACGCGCACGCCGAGGGCCGCGAGCGCGGGATCGGGGTGCGCGCTCAGCCGGCGCAATGTGCCGCGCGCGTCGTCGTCCCCGCGCCGGGCGAGGATGGCGAGCGCGCGTGCGCGGGCGGGGAGGCGGCCACGCGTCGCGGCGACGCTGCGGAGCACGGGCTCTCCCGCGCTGCCGGCGAGCGCGAGCTGGAGGAGGGCCGCGTCGCGCGCGCGCTCGTCGTCCCCGAGCGCGGCCTCCGCGAGCACCACGGCGGCGATGCGCGCGAGGAGCGCCGGGTCCGGCCCGTCGTCGCGGCGGAGCGTCTCGTAGCGCGTGAGCGCGCGCGGCGTGTCCCGCGCCTCGATCGCGTCGAGCACCGCGCGACGCGGTGTGCCCGCGCATGCGCCCAGCGCCAGCGCGACCAAGGCGAGCGCGACGGTTCGCCAGCCCGACGCCGCGCGCCGCGCGCTCCGCGTGCGGGGGCGCATCCCGGTGCTCAGCCCTGCGACACGAGCGTCGCGCTCGGGTGCACGACGCCGTGCGAGGCCGCGTCGATGGGCGCCGCGCTCACCTCGATGAGCACGTCGTGATCGGGCATCGGACCGATGCGCAGTCGGAGTTGCAGGTGCACGACCATGACGCCGGCATCTCCGCGCCCGAGCAGATCGCCGATGTCGCCGGGGTAGCGCGGCTCGGGATACTGCACGTGTTGCCAGCGGAGCGGCGCGTCGGGGGGGCGCCCCGTCTCGCGGATCGAGCCGATGCAGAAATACGCGAACTCGACCGCGCGCTCGAGCGCCGCGGTGTCGTCGGCGCACGCTGCGGCCGGGATGACGCGCTTGCGTGTGAGGGGGGAGAGCAGCATCGCCGCGCCGGATGGTACGCCACGCGCCGCGGCCGCCGAAGGGGAATCCTCGGCCGCCCGGGCCCGGCGCTCGTCGGCCCGGCTCACGCGAAGCGCACGGCGTCGTGGGCGAGGCGCCGTCGCATCACGGCGATCGCGTCGGCGCTCGCATCGACGAGCAGAAAGCGCCGCCCCGTCCGCAGCGCGGCCGCGCCCACCGTGCCGCTCCCCGCGAAGAAATCGCACACCAGCCCGCCCGGCGGGCACGACGCGCGCACGATCCGCTCCGCGAGCGCGAGGGGCTTCTGCGTTGGATATCCCGTCTTTTCCTTGCCTGTCGGGCTCACGATCGTCTGCCACCAGACATCTGTCGGGAGTTTGCCGCGCGCGGCCTTCTCGGGGCCGACGAGTCGCGGCGCGAGGTAAGGGATGCGGTCGATCTCGTCGCGGTTGAAGACGTGCGCGCCTTCGTTGCGCACGTACACGAGCAGGTCGTCGTGCTTCGCAGGCCAGCGATCGCGCGGCCGGCCGCCGTAGTCGTAGGCCCAGACGATCTCGTTGAGAAAACAAGCGCGGCCGAAAATTCCGTCGAGCAGGACCTTCACGTAGTGCACCTCGCGCGGGTCGAGGTGCACGTAGAGCGTGCCGTGCGGCGCGAGGATGCGGCGCGCCTCGTGGAGGCGCGGTGCGAGGAAGGCGGGGAAGTCCGCGAACGTGTCGGCGAACCCCACGCGCGAGGCCGCGGCGTCGGGCTCGGCGCGATAGCGGCGTCCGCCGAAACCGGCGTGCGCACCGGCCTCGTCGCGCACCGAGCGCACGCGGCGTCGGCGCTGTGCGCGGCCTGTGTTGAAGGGCGGATCGATGTAGACGAGATCGACGGTCGCGTCCGGGATGCGCGCGAGCGCGTCGAGGTTGTCCGCGTGCACGACCACGCCGCGCTCGTCGTCGCGGGGCAGCAGCGGCTCCGGCACCGGGGGGCGTCTCCGCACGGCGTGAGCATAGCCCGTTGCGTGCGGCGGCCCGTCCGCTACTAAACATCGCTGCGCATGACCCGACTCACAGCGACGAGCGCGAAGGCGCACGGGGCGATCGCGCCGGGGCGTCGCCTCGCGGCGCGGACGCATCCGCAGGCCGGCGCGTAGACCCCTCGAGGACGCACGGCGCGGAGTCGACGTGAGAGACCCAGCGAGCGGCCCTGCCCACCCTGCATGCGACGCGGTCACGAAGGTGTGCCGTCGTGCGGTGCCCTGCGCGCGCGCGGCCGTGCTGCTCGGGTGGACGCTGCTCGCGGTCGCCGCGTGCGGCACGAAGTCGGGCAATGTGCCGGCGTCGCCGCCGGGCGCGGGCGCCGCGTCGCTCGGCGATGGACGCGCCGCCGCGGACGAGGCCGCCGAGCGCGCGCGGCTCGCGGAGCTCGATCGCGCGTATCCGCTGCATGGACTCGTGACGGGGCTGCAGCTCGTGGTGCGCCGCGAGCCGCGCCCGGACGCGACGATGTTCGGCTGGCTGCGCGTCGGCTCGCGCGTACGGCTCAAGCGCGAGAAGGTGCGCTCGCCCACGTGCGCGACGGGTTGGTACGAGCTCTATCCGCAAGGGCATGCGTGCGCCGGCGAGGGCATCGAGGTCGGCGAGAGGCCGCCCGACTCGCCCCTCGCCGTCCGCCAGGCGGGCCGCGAAGAGGCGCTCCCCTACGCGTACTACTTCGTGAAGGACGAGCTCGTGCCCTCGTTTCACCAGCCGCCTTCGCGTGATCAGCAGCGCGACGCGCAGTCGTACGCGGAGCGCTACGCGGCCCTGCTGCGCGACGACGCGCGCAAGGCGCAGCGCTTCCTCGCGGGCGAGCTCGCGGGCGAGCCGACGAAGCCCGTGGCGGTGCGCGCCTTCCTGCACCGCGGCTTCTTCATCGCGGGCGCGGGCGTCGACGTGCGCTCGCGTCGGCGCTTCGTCCGCACGGTGCGCGGGCAGTACGTGAAGGAGTCGCAGCTCGAGCCTCGTCGACCCGCGCAGTTTCGCGGCGTCACGCTCGACGCGACGCACACGCTGCCCGTCGCGTGGGCGGTGCGCGGCGGCGCGCCGATGCTGCCGCGCACCTTGCCGGATGGCTCGACGCGCTTCGCCGACGACCTCGAGGCCCCGCCGCTCGAGCGCCTCGCGACCGTCGCGTGGAAGCGCCGCGCGCGCTTCGCCGATCGGCAGCTGCACGAGCTCGCGGACGGGCACTACGTGCGCGACTGGTACCTCGCCGTCGCCGAGCGCGTCGAGAAGCCGCGCGAGGTCGGGGACGACGAGCCGTGGGTGCACGTCGACGTCGGCGAGCAGACGCTCGTCGTCTACCGCGGCGCGACACCCGTGTACGCGACGCTCGTGTCGACGGGGCTCGAGGGGCACGACACGCCCACGGGCCTCTTCACGGTCCGCGAGAAGCACGTGTCGGACACGATGAGCAGCATCGGCGCGGACGCGGGCGACGACCGCTACGCGATCGAGGATGTGCCGTGGACGCAGTATTTTTCGGGCTCGATCGCGCTGCACGCGGCCTTCTGGCACGAGCGCTTCGGGCTCAAGCGCTCGCACGGCTGCGTGAACCTCTCCCCCCTCGACGCGCACCAGGTCTTCAACGAGACGTGGCCCGTCGTGCCCGATGGTTGGCACGGCGTGACCGCCGATCGGACGGGCCTGCCCGCGAGTCATGTCCTGGTGACCCCATGAAAAATCCCCGCATTCGCCTCTGTTTCGTGTGCCTCGGAAACATCTGTCGCAGCCCGACCGCCGAAGGCGTGATGCGCCGTCTGCTCGCCGACGCAGGGCTCGACGCGCACGTGCACGTCGAGAGCGCGGGCACGGGCGACTGGCACCTCGGCGAGCCCTCGGATCCGCGCAGCATCGCGCACGCGTCGCGCCGCGGCGTCGTGCTCGATCGCCGCGCGCAGCAGCTCACGCCGGGGCACTTCGCGCGCTTCGACATGTTGTTGGTCGCCGACGCGCGCAACCTCGCGGACGCCCGTCGCCTCGCGCCGTCTCCCCCGGATCACGACAAGATCGCGCTGCTGCGCAGCTTCGACCCGGAGGCGCCCCCGGACGCGGAGGTGCCCGACCCCTATCTGCGCGGGCCGGAAGGCTTCGAGGAGGTGCTCGACCTCTGCGAGGCCGCATGCGCCGGGCTGCTCGCGCACCTCCGCGCGCGGCACGGTCTGTAGTGCGCTGGGGCGCCGGCGTGCACGAGGGGATCGCGCGGGCGCTCGGCAGCCCCGTGAAGCTCGCGCGCGCGGTGCAGGGCGGCGACGCGAGCGAGGCCGCGCAGCTCACGCTCGCCGATGGCAGGCGCGTGTTCGTCAAGACGCGCGAGGGCTGCGCGCCGGACACCTTCCGTTGCGAGGCCGAGGCGCTCGGCTGGCTCGAGGCCGCGGGCGCAGTGCGCGTGCCGGAAGTGCTCGCGGTCTCCGACGGGACCCTCGGGGTGCCGCCCTTCCTCGCGCTCGAATGGGTCGAGGGCGCCGCGCGCGACGGCGCGTTCGAGGAGGTGCTCGGGCGCGGGCTCGCGGCGCTGCACCGGGCTGGCGCGCCTTGTCACGGCGCCGCGCGCGACGGCTACCTCGCGCGCTTCCCGCAACGCAACACGCCGTGCGCGACGTTCGCGGAGCTGTGGGGCACCCACCGCCTCGAGCCGCAGCTGCGTCTCGCGCTCGACGCGGGCCTCGGCTCCTCGGCCATCAAGCGCGGCTTCGAGCGCGTCTTCGCGCGGATCGACGCGCTCTCGGGCCCCGCGGAGCCGCCATCGCGCTTGCACGGCGATCTGTGGAGCGGCAACGTCCTCACCGACGAGGCGGGCCGCCCCGTGCTCATCGACCCTGCACCCTACGGCGGCCACCGCGAGGTCGACCTCGCCATGATGCGACTCTTCGGCGGCTTCTCGGAGCGCGTCTTCGCCGCCTACGACGAGGCGCACCCGCTCGCACCCGGCGCGGAAGAGCGCGTCCCGCTCTGGCAGCTCTACCCGCTGCTCGTGCACGCCAATCTCTTCGCGGGCAGCTACGTCGCGATGCTCGAGCGGACGTTGGTCGCGCTCGTGTAGGTCCGCTGCTCGTGCGCCCTCGTCGCAGTGCGACCGGCTGCGTCCCCGCGGCGCTGCGTGGCCATGACCCGCGAAGCGCGCAGTGACCGCGGCGCGCGGCGACCTCGCAAGGTCCTTGTCATGTCCCGCCGATCTCAACCACGGAAGCGTCGGCGCCGCGCGAGCGCCGCAACGAACAGCCCGAACGCCGCGAACAGACCCGCTGCGTCGCCGCGCGAGGCGCCTTGCGAGACCGCGCAGCCGCCGCGGTCGGCGCGCGTCGGGGCGGGGGCCGGGGCGCCGGGGAAGCAGCCGCTCACCGTGCCCGCGGGGGTGCAGGCGAAGTCGCCCGGGCACGTGGCGGCGGCGTCGCAGATGCGCGTGCACAGACCACCCGCGCAGAGGCCGCTGCGGCACTCGGCCGAGTCCGCGCACGCGCCGCCGAGCGCCTCGCCGGGCGGGATGCAGCGCGGCCCCGCGCTCGTGTCCGCGCAGCGGAAGCTGCCCGGGCACGCGCCCATCGCGTCGCAGGCGGCGGCGCAGAGGCGGTCGCCGTCGATCGTCGCGCAGTCGGGGGCGGTCGCGCCGCAGTCGTCGTCGGTCACGCAGCCGGCGCCGAGCGCGCCGAGATCGCCGCGCACGCACTCACCCGTGCGGCAGTGGAAGCCGCTGCCGCAAGGCGTCGCCGCGTCACAGGCGCGCGTGCAGAAGCCGCCCGGATCGGCGCATGGTCCGCCCGCGCACTCGGCGTCTCGCGTGCACTCGGTGCCGAAGGGGCGGGGCGCGTCGGAGAGCGCGAACGGCAGGCACGAGCCGCACTCCGGGCCGCCCTCGCTCGTGTCGCAGACCGTCCCTGCCGCGCACAGATCGCCCGTCGGCGAGCACGCACGCGCGCAGCGCATCGCGCCAGAGACCATCATGCAGCGTCCTGACTCGCAGGCGAGGTCGGCGTCGCAGGGCTCGCCATCGGGCAGCGCGCCCGGGTTCCCCGCGAGGCACTGGCCCGTGCCGCAGCCGGTCTCGGCGCAGTAGAAGTCGTACGGGCAGCGCTGCATGGCGCTGCGCGGCTCGCAGTCGCGCGTGCAGAGTTGGCGGCCGCCGATCGCGCGGCACGCGCCGCCGCCGCACTGGTCGTCGCGCGTGCACGGGTCGCCGAGACCGAGGCAGCCCTCGTCGACGGTGCCGTCGCAGTCGTCGTCGGTGCCGTTGCAGGCCTCCGTCGAGGGCGTGCACGGCGGCGCGTACGCGAGCGCGCTCGTGAGCAGCGACGCGTGGCGCGGCGTGGCCGTGAAGTACGACACGGTGTTGGTGCAGCCCGCGCCGATGCCGAAGGACGTGACGCCCGCGACGCGCATGCTCGCGTCGAAGAGGGGGCCACCGCTGTCGCCCTGGCAGGTCCACGCGGGGCCGTCCGTCTCGATCAGGCGCGACCCCGCGCGCGAGATGCGCATCGTCGCGCGGTATTTCACGCCGCTGTCCATCGGGTCGGCGGTGCCGGTGCGCGTGCGCCCGTAGCCGACGACCGTCGCGTTGGTGCCGGCCGCGGGCACCGCGGGCGCGAGCGGGTACGCGGGCAGGCCGAGGCTCCGCGACAGCAGGAGCACGGCGATGTCGTCGCCGTTCGCGATGTCGGTGTCGATGGCGCTCCCCGGCGTGGTGCGGACCTCCGTCACGCCGACGGTGTCGGTGATCGTCGCGCGGTCGTCGAGGTCGCTGCCGACGACCACGAGGAACTCCACCGTCGGCACCGCCGTGTAGCCGCGCGTCGTCTCGCTGAAGACGCAGTGCTTGGCGGTGAGCACCGCGTACGGGCCGATCACCGTGCCCGTGCAGAGACCGCCGCTGCCCGTCGTCGCGCCCGTCCGCGCGACCACCACCACGGCGGGCAGACCGGTCTCGCGCGTGCCGCGGATGATGCCGTCGCGGGCGGCGCCGAGGTCGGCCGGCGGCGAGGCGGCGCAGCCGGAGAGCAGCGTGAGCGCGAGGAGGACGAGGACACGGGCGGGCGTGGCGGACATCGCCGACGAGCGTAACGGCAGCGCGCGCCGGGGTCGACGGACGTCAGGTGCGGCGCATCGTGCGGCGTCGGTCGCGGCGCTGAATGGCGATTCAGTGCGCCTGTGCGCCCCCTGCCGTCGCAGCCGTCGCGCGCGCGGGGCCGTGCGCGTCGAGGGCCGCGAGCAGGGCGGCGTCGAGCAGCTCGGCGAGGCGGTCGTAGCCCGCGGTCGAGGCGTGGCGCAGGTCGTGGCCGCCGAGCCCGGCGCGGCGCCAGCGGATCATCGCGCCCGCGCCGCCCATCGCGGCGAAGGTGTCCCAGAAGGCGCAGCCCTCCGCGAGCGCGGCGCGCCGCTGGCCCTCGACGCGACGCGGCAGGCTCGGGAAGGTGCGCGGCTCGCCGCCCTCGCGCGGCGGGCCCGCCTGATCCGGTGCGCCCAGCACGAGACACGCGGCCTCCGGCGCGCCGGCCCGCAGGCGCCGCACGACCGCGCGCGTCTCCGCGACCCAGGGCTCTTCCCCCGTCCACGCGTCGCTCGCCTCGTTCGCGCCGAAGCCGACGACCACGAGCTGTGGCCGCCGCGCGGCGACCTGCGCAGCGAGGTGCGTCGCGTCCCACGCGAGCACGCGCCGCCCGCGCGCGCCGACGATGCCCACCGAGTCCAGCACCACGCCGGGGGCCGCGCGCTCGAGCACGGCGCCGTAGACGCGCAGCTCACCCGGCCCCGCGGGGCGCAGCGTGAACGTGTGCGGCCCATCCGTCGTCTCGAGCGTGGCGACCGCGTCGTCGGTCGCGTCGCCGCGCGTGTCGAGCTCGGTCACCGCGCCGTCGTCGCTGCGCAGCTCGAGGCGCGCGCCGTGCGGGTGCCGCTGGTAGAGCACCGCGAAGCGCGAGGCGGTGCGCCCCGTCGCGCCGCTGCGCGCGGTCGAGAACGACGCGCTCGTCGGGCCGCGCCCTGCCGTGAAGAGCACGCCGCCGTAGCCGTAGCGGCCGTCGGAGCGGCCGCCGCGCAGCAGCTCCGCGAGGCGCCACGCACCCCGCGCGGAGACCGCGATCCCCTTGTGCCGATAAGGCAGGTGCCCGCGCGTGACCAGCACGAAGCCGTGGCCCGCGTCGCCCCAGCGCTGCTGCCAGCGCGCGCGCAGCGTGCCGGTGATGCCGTCGGCCGCGATGTTGGAGTCGCCGAACCACGCGATGCGCGTCGTCGCGACGCCACGCGCGGACGCCGCCAGCGACGCGAAGAAGGGCGCGAGCGCGGCGGCGTTCTCGAGGGGCGGGCCATCGCGGCGCGGGGCGTCCGCGGCCGCCGTCCCCGCGACGAAGAGCGCGGCCACGACGAGCGCGCCGAACCGCATGCGGCGCGGGCGCACCGGGCCCCGGAGAGGCCGCGGCCCCCCGCCGCGCAGTCCCGCGTGATCGTGGCTCCAGCCCGACAAAGCGGGGCGATCATGAGGCTGCTAGGGTCCGCGCGCCATGGCCTCGTACACACCCACCGCCGGCGCCGCGCTCACGCGCGTGCCCACCACCACGCTCGAGTCGCTGCTGCGCTCGATCTTCCGCAAGCGCCTCCTCTTCCCGCTCAGCCGCGCGACGCTCATCGCGGGCGGGTTCGGCGGTGTCGAGGGTGACCTCGGCGCGCTGCAGGGCCTCGACGCGCGGGCCGCGCAGGCCGTGATCGTGGCGGCGATCGCCGAGCGTCGCGTCGCGAGGACGCTCGCCTCGCTCGCTGAGGGCACCGGCGCGACGGGGGCCGCGGTCGAGCTCGTGGGCGGCGCGCGTCACGCGGTCTTCGCGGTGGGGCAGGACGTCGCGGATGCCCCGCTCCGCGACGCGCTCGCGTCGCTGCCCGCGGTGCACCGCGTCTGGGTGCTCCCGCACGCCGGGGCCATGCCGCCCGCGCTGCCCGGGCTCGACGTGTGGTCCCCGCCGCCGGGCGCGCCGCGCCGCGCCGCCTGCCTGGTCGTCGACACCGCGCGCGTCCTGCTCGGCGAGCCGGGCCCGGGCCCGGCCGTGCGCGTCGACGA
Organism: Polyangiales bacterium; assembly: GCA_964202905.1. Lineage (GTDB taxonomy): Bacteria > Myxococcota_A > Polyangia > Polyangiales > JADJQN01 > CAIUAC01. Next base: position 21,945 of record CAXNJO010000003.1, on the reverse strand, counting down.
CGCCGAGCTCGCCCGCGCCCTCACGCACGCCTGGCGCGCCGTGTTCGCCGACGAGGGCTATTCGCTGCGCGTCGTCGCTTGATCACGGCGCGCGCGGCGCCAAGCCGTCGCGTCAGTAGGGCAGCTCGCCGAGGTAGTTGCCCGGCGGGTCGTAGCGGCACGTCCAGATCTCGGCGCCGCTGCTGCACGTCGCCATGCCGCAGCCGACCTTCGTCGTCTCGCGCCACACGATCTGCGTGTAGTGCCCGCAGCCGCTCGAGAACATCGCGTCGGTGCACGCCATGTCGCACGCGTCGCCGCGCATGAACGCGCCGTACGCGTAACAGGCGATCTCCTCGTACCAGGAGCCCACGACGTCGTCCGCCGTGACGCGGCTTCCCCGCTGCCAGTAGAGGTTCTCCCCGTAATCGCCCGTCGAGTGCTCGAGCCCGCAGCCCATCGCGGCGAGCCGCTCGGACCACGCCTGCGAGTCGGCCGCGAGCTGCGCGTCCCAGGTGACCGGCGGCAGCGGCGTCGCGGTGTCGACCATGGCGCGGAAGCGGTTGTGCGCCGCGGTCATCCCCACCATCGCGCCCGTCTCGCCCGGCGCGGGCCCCGGCGCCGGTCCCCCGCGTCGGTCGTCCGCGTCGTCGCAGGCGGAGAGCATGGCGAGGCAGAGAGAGAGGGCGATCCACGGTGCACGGCGGGGCTGCATGCGCGCAACGCTAGCGAAAGCCAGCCTCCGCCACAATGGCGGCGGCGCGCGCGAGTCGCGCTATCGTCCCCCGCCATGGCGCGCAAGAAGAAAGACGAGCCGGATGGGGCGATCCGCGTCCGGCGCATCCACCGCCGCGACCTCAACAAGGCGTGGGAGTTCATCAAGCTCGTGTTCCGGGCGGTGAACACGCAGACGCTCGAGTTCCAGCGTCCGCGCAGCAAACAGCGCTTCATGGAGGTCTACGACGACGAGGGCGTCGAGCAGCTCCTCTTCGAGATCGACGGCGAGATCGTCGGTTATGCCGAGTGCGCCTACGAGGTCACCGGCTCGGACAACTGGATCAACATGCGCTTCTTCGACAAGCGCGACATGCGCCCGCTCTTCGTCGAAGAGCTCGCCGTGCACCCCGACTCGCAGGGCCGCGGCGTGGGCTCCTTCATGATCGAGCAGCTGCAGCACCTCGCGCGCGTGCGCGGCTGCACGCACCTCGTGCTCGAGGTCGCGGAGAACAACCGCAGCGCGCTGCAGTGGTACCGCAAGCGCTCGTTCTTCAAGCTCGACGCCGCCATCTTCCTGGCGCAGAAGGTCGAGACCGAGCCGGAGCTGCTGCCTCCGCGCGTCCTTCCCCCCCGGGACGCGAGCGCCGCGTCCCCCGACGAGCCGGACACCGGCGAGAGCGACTGACCATGTTCCAACTCGACGCGAAGCAGCGGCTCTACTTCGTCCTCGCCGCGATCTTCCTCACCTCGCTGCTCGTCGCGGACATCGTCGCGGGGAAGTTCTTCCACGTCTTCGGGATCACGATGTCGACGGGCACCGTGGTGTTCCCCATCGCGTTCCTGCTGACGGACATCGTGAACGAGTATTACGGCCGCCGCGGGGCGCGCTTTCTCACGTTGATCGGCATGGCGATGCTGGTCTTCGGATTCGCCATCATCCTGCTCGCGCGCAAGCTCCCCGTCGCGGTCGGCTCGCCCGTGCCGCAGGAGGCGTTCGACGCCGTGTTCGGCCTCTCGGCGCGGCTCTTCGGCGCGTCACTCACGGCGTACCTCATCGGCCAGTACGTCGACATCCACACCTTCCACCTCACCAAGCGCATCACGCAGAGCCGCCACCTCTGGCTGCGCGCGCTCGGCTCGACGGCCGTCTCGCAGGTCGTCGACACGACGGCCGTGAACTTCGGCGCGCTCCTCGGTGCGATGCCCTTCGCGCAGGTCGCCGAGATCGCGGCGTTCAGTTACGTCTACAAGATGATCGTCGCCGCCGCGCTCACGCCGCTCTGTTACCTCGCGCACGACGTCATCACGCGCCGCTACGGCATCGACCCCGCGCCCGCCGAGGACGAGGGCGACGCCGCGCCGGCGGCGGCGTAGCGCGTCAGGGCGCTGACCGGGGGCGCCGCGGCGCGCGCGCCGTGATGGGTGCGCGACACCGCAAGCGGGTTGTCATGTCCGACGGGGTCGTGTGTCGGCCCGCGCGACGACGTCAGACGTGGTGCATCACCGCGACGCCGAACGCGATCAGGATGATGCTGATGAAGGTGAGTCCGAAGATGCTGATGGCGTCGAGCTTCATGGCGCTGGCCCTCCGCCTCGCACGTCGGCACGGGGAGGGCGGCTGCCAGAGCGCGGCGTGGGACGTTCGTAAGGGGACTCACCGACGGCGGGCGAGGTCCTCGAGGCAGCTCGCGACGAGGGCCGTCCAGCCCGTCTGATGCGAGGCGCCGAGCCCGCGGCCCGTGTCGCCGTGGAAGTACTCGTGAAAGAGCACGAGCTCCCGCCAGTGCGGGTCGTCGGCGAAGCGGCCGTCCTCACCGTGGCAGGGGCGGCGGCCTTCGGTGTCGCGCAGGAAAATCCGCGTGAGTCGCCGCTCGAGCTCCCGCGCGACCTCGGAGAGATTCAGGAACATGCCCGAGCCCGTCGGGCACTCGATCTGGAAGTCGTCGCCGTAGAAGTGGTGATAGCGCTCGAGCGCCTCGATCAGCAGGTAATTGACGGGCATCCACACCGGGCCGCGCCAGTTGGAGTTGCCGCCGAACATCCCCGTGTCGCTCTCGCCGGGCACATAACGCACCTCGAAGGTCTGCCCGTCCGCGCGGAGCGTGAAGGGCGCGTCGCGGTGCGCGCGGGAGAGCGAGCGCACCCCCCACTCGGACAAGAGCTCTCGCTCGTCGAGCACGGTGTGCAGCACGCGCGTGAGGCGCTCGCGCGAGGGGATCGCGAGGAGGCGATGGCCGCCGTGGTGCGCGTCTCCAGGCTTGTAGGAGAGCTGCCGCGCGAGCTCGGGGCGGTTGTCGAGAAACCACTGCATCCGCTTGCGGAAGCCGGGCAGCGAGGCGATGAGCGCGTCGTCGAGCACCTCGGCCGCGAAGAGCGGGATGATGCCGACCATCGAGCGGATGCGCATCGGCTCGACGTGCGGTGTGCCGCCGCGACCATCGATGAGCAGCTGGTCGTAATAGAAGCCGTCGCGCTCGTCCCAGAGGCCGCTGCCGCCGTGGGTGTTCATCGCGTCCGAGATCGCGACGAAGTGCTCGAAGAACTTCGAAGCGACGTCCTCGTAGCTCGGGTCCTCGCGCGCGAGCTCGAGCGCGATGGCGAGCATCGTCGTGCAATAGAAGGCCATCCACGCGGTGCCGTCCGCCTGCTCGAGCCGGCCGCCCGTCGGCAGCGGCTTGCTGCGATCGAAGATGCCGATGTTGTCGAGGCCGAGGAAGCCGCCACCGAAGAGGTTGTTGCCCTCGGTGTCCTTGCGATTGACCCACCACGTGAAGTTGAGCAGCAGCTTGTGAAACACGCGCGCGAGGAACTGCCGGTCGCGCGTGCCGCGCTCGCCCGTGAGCTTGTAGACGCGCCACGCGGCCCACGCGTGCACGGGCGGGTTCACGTCGCCGAGGTTCCACTCGTAGGCGGGAATCTGGCCGTTCGGATGCATGTACCACTCGCGCAGAAAGAGCAGGATCTGCTCTTTGGCAAACGCGGGATCGATGCGCGCGAAGGGGATCATGTGGAAGGCGAGGTCCCACGCCGCGTACCAGGGATATTCCCATTTGTCGGGCATCGAGATGACGTCGCGGTCGTGCAGGTGCTTCCACTCGCTGTTGCGGCCGCGCAGGCGCGAGGCGGGCGGCGCGGGGTGCGCCGGGTCGCCCTCGAGCCACTCGGAGACGACGTAGTGGAAGAACTGTTTGGTGAAGATCAGCCCCGCATACGCCTGCCGCGCGACGTTGCGCTCGTCGTCGTCGAGGCGCGCGGGCAGCTTCGTGGCGTAGAAGGCGTCGGCCTCCTCGCGGCGCGCGCGAAAGACCGCGTCGAAGGCGTCTCCGAAAGGCTCGAATCCCTCGCTCGCCGCGTCGGACTCCGCGTCGCCCACGAGGCGCAGCGTGAGTGTCTCGCGGCCGCCGGCGGGGACGCGCAGCACGTAGTGCGCCGCGCACTTCGTGCCTTCGCCGGTCGTCGCGAGCACACCCGTCTCGCCGTCGACGACGTGCGCGTGAAAGGCATCCTTCACCGGGCCGCGATTCGGCACGCCGTAGAGCCGCGCGACGTTCGTCTCGTTCTCGGTGAAGAGGAGCGGTGTCTCGCTGCCATTCCCGTGCGGCGCCACGAAGAAGCGATAGGTGCCGAGCGTCTCGTGCGTGGCGGTGACGACGCCCGGCGCCGTACGCCGCAGGGACGGTCGCGCGGTGTGTCCCTCGCCGGTGCGCCCCCAGCTCCACGTGTTGCGGAACCAGAGCGTCGGCAGCACGTGGAGCGTCGCGTCTTCGGGACCGCGGTTGTCGAGGTGGAGGCGAATCAGGATGTCGTCTGGGCCCGCCTTGGCGTATTCGGCGGTGACGTCGACATACCGCCCATCGTCGAAGATGCCGGTATCCTCGAGATCGTATTCGCGCTCGGCGCGGCTGCGCGCGCGGCTCACGCGCAACAATTCGTCGTAGGGATAGGCGCGTAAGGGGTATTTGTAGAGCGCGCGCGAATAGGAATGCGTGGGTGTCGCGTCGAGGTAGAAATAGGCCTCTTTGACGTCCTCGCCGTGGTTGCCCTCGGGGCCGGTGAGGCCGAAGAGCCGCTCTTTCAGGAACGGGTCGCGCCCGTTCCAGAGCGCGAGCCCGAAGCAGAGCCTGCCCTGCCGGTCGCAGAGGCCGAGCAGGCCGTCCTCGCCCCAACGGTAGGTGCGGCTGCGCGCGTGATCGTGCGGGAAATAACGCCACGCGTCGCCGTCCGCGGAGTAGTCCTCGCGCACGGTGCCCCACTGCCTCTCGGAGAGGTAGGGGCCCCAGCGCTTCCAGTTGCGGTCGCGGCGGGCGTCTTCCGCGAGCCGCCGCGATTCGGGGTCGAGAGGGCTTCGGGCAGACATGCCGCCCGACGTTATCACGCGCGCCGCGCGCCCCTGATGGCTTGCGAGTTCAGAGCAGGCAGTCGTCGCCGGCGACGCCGTCGCAGTCGTTGTCGAGGCCGTCGCAGACCTCGCCGACCGGGACGCACGCCGGAGTTCCGCAGCCGTAGCCGACGCCGATCCGCGTGGCCTCGCGCCGCTGGATGCGCGAGCACGCCGCGCCGTGGAGCGTGATCGTGTTGCGCATCGCGTCGTAGCTGAAGCCGTCGACGGGGTCTTCTGCGACGGGGGCGTCGTCGAGCGAGACGCGCAGCATCGAAGGCTCTGGCGGCGTGTCGCTCAGCGCGAACGTGCAGGGGATCGACGCGGCGAGGATCGTGTCGAGCGCGGACTCGAGCTCAGCGGGCGAGGTCGCGACGTAGAAGCGATCCCCCGAGCCGGCCCGGGCGAGGCCGCCCGCGACGGCGATCGCGTTCATCATCGGGGTCGCGGCGCCGATCTCCGTCGCGAGGCTGAAGCCGACGGCCGCCGTGCGGACACCGGTCGCGCGGAGCGTGCCCGTCGCGGCGCCGAGGCTCGTGTCCGTCGCGCCGCACGTCGCGGCGCCGTCCGTGATGAGGAGCACGACGCGCTCGCGCGAGCGATCGGCGAGGGCCGGGAGGCCGGCCAGCGCGTTGAGCGCCTCGAGGGTCGGCGTCTCGGCGGGCTGGTCGCTCAGGCCGGGCGTCGCGCCGAAGGCCGCGCAGAGCGTGTGGGGCTCGATCTCCGGGCGCTCGAGCGTCGCGAGGACGTCGGGGCCGGTGCCGTCGCCCGGGGCGACCCGCAGGGACGGTGTCGCGCCGCAGCCCGCGAGGACATCGGGGAACACCATCAGGCCCCAGCGGACGTCCGTGGGGTGACGATCGACGAGGCCGCGCAGGGCCTCGCGCGCGACGTACCAGCGGCCGGCCGGATCGTCGGGCCCGCTCGCGAACGAGGAGGCCGGGGGCGGGGAGAGCGCGCCGAGCGAGTCGTAGCGCCTGCGCATCGAGCACGAGCGATCGAAGAGCACGAGCACGTCGGGGGGCGAGCCGGTGACGCCGAAGCCCGCGCCGCCGCAGGACGCGTCCGCGGGGCCCGCGTCGGGCTGCGGCGCCGCGCCGTCGTCGCCGCCTGCCGGCGTCGCGTCCGCCCGCGTCGAGCGCGCCCCGCGTGACGCAGCGCCCGTCGACACACATGGCCGGACTCGCGCAATCCGCGTTGCTCACGCAGCGCGGGATCGTGCCCATCGGCTCCGCGGCGCAGCCCGCGAGCGCGGTCGCGAGCGCCGCGACGAGCGCGCTCCGCGTCGAGGAGCGACGTGCCCGCTTGTCATTTTAACCATCTTCGGTGATGCCATCGAAATCATCGCCTCAATCCGTCTCTCTGCCGCGCTGCGGCCGCCGTATCGATCCGCTCAGCTGCACCCGAGGATCCGCTCGACGGCGTCCCCGACGATGATCACGCGGCTCCCATTCGAGAGGATGAGCAGGCGATCCGCGCCGACCCGCGTGTCGGAGACGACGCGGATCCCCGGCACGCAACGCGCCGCGTCGGTCCCGCTGGTGTCCTCGATGCGGTCGTTGCCGAGCCCGTCGATCATGAAACGGTCGTCGCCGTCGTCGCCCCCCAGCGTGTCGTTGCCCTCGCCGCCGGTCAGCCGGTCGTTGCCGAGCCCGCCGGCCACCGTGTCGTTACCGAGCCCGCCGATCACGACGTCGTCGTCGGCGCCGCCGTACACGGTGTCGTCGTCGCCGCCGCCCGCGACCTCGTCGCGGCCCGCGTTGCCGTTGACCGTGTCGAGGCCGAGATTGCCATTCACGTAGTCCGAACCGTCGAGTCCGCGGATCATGTCGTTGCCGCCGAGCCCGCGGACGTAGTCGTTGCCGGCGGTGCCGTCGAGGAGCGGGTCGTCGGCCTCGGTTCCGTCGAGCGCCGCGGGGGGCGTGCAGAAGGCGGGGACGGTGCCGGGGGCCGTGCGCCAGGTGCCGTCGCACGTGTCGCATGCACTGCCCGCGTAGCCGACGTCGCAGAGACAGATCCCCGCCTCGCACCAGCCGTGGTTCGAGCAGGTGATTCCGGCGCAGGGATCGGGTGGCGGTCCCGCGTCGGGTGCGCCCGCATCCCGGCCCGCGTCGGAGGTCGGGCCTGAGTCCGCCCCGGCAGCCGTCGTCGCGCCTGCGTCCTCGCCGGCGTCGGTGGGCAGTTCTCCCGCGTCCGTCCCGGCGTCGACGTCCGGCGCGTCCGCGTCGACCGACGCGTCGCAGGTCGCGCCGCGCCCGCAGTCGACGCGCGTCGTGTCGCTGCTGTTCCCCGCGCACGCGGCCGCTCCGAGACTGAACGCGATCGTCATGGCGCGCGCCGTGCGTCCCGCGAGGTTCTGCTTGGGCGCGACGCTCCCACGTCTCGCGTCGCGGTGGAAGTCGCACCTTCGCCGACGTGCGCGCCGTTCCTCCGGCGACGCCGTGCCGGGGCTCGTCGCGGCGCGTCCGTAACGCCGCGCGCTGCTGCACCGACCCAACACCCGTGAACACCCTCACGACGTCCTCGACCAAGCTCGCGGCGCGCGCCGGCTCGAGCGTCCCACGGGCGCAGGACCCGGTGCTCGCGGCCTATTTCCGGGAGATCGGCCGCCACCCCATCCTCCCACCGGAGGAGCAGACGCGGCTCGCGCGGGAATTCGCGCGCACCGGCGATCCGGCCATCGCGGCGAAACTCGTCGCGACGAACCTGCGCCTCGTCGTCAAGATGGCGAACGACCTGCGCAAGAGCGAGGTGCCGCTCCTCGATCTCATCCAGGAGGGCAACCTCGGGCTCATGCACGCCGTGCGCAAGTTCGACGCGGAGAAGGGCGTGCGGCTCACGAGCTACGCCGCATGGTGGATCCGCGCGTACATGCTGAAGACGACGATGCGCGACGCGCGGCTCGTGCGCTTCGGCACCTCGCAGTCGCAGCGGCGGCTCTTTTTCCGGCTCCGCAAGGAGGCGTCGCGTCTCGAGGCGCTCGGCCGCGAGGCGACCCCCGAAGCGCTCGCAGAGAGCCTGCGCGTGCCGGTGGGGGAGCTCGTCGAGATGCGTGATCGGCTCGCGCGCCGCGACGTCTCGCTCGATGAGCCGCTGCACGAAGACGGAGCCGGAACGGCCGTCGACCTGCTCATCGCGGGGGATGCGCCGGTGGACGAGCGCCTCGCCGGGGGCGTCCGTGCCGCGCTCGTCGAGGACGCGTTGCGCGATTTCGGCGAGACGCTCACGGGACGTGACCGCGTGATCTACGAGCGGCGCATGATCGCGGAAGAGCCCGTCACGCTCCGCGAGCTCGGCGAGCAGCTCCACGTCAGCCGCGAGCGCGCGCGTCAACTCGAGAAGGCGATCGAGGCGAAGCTGGCGCGGGCGCTGCGGGCGCGCGTGCCGGCCGAGCTGCTCGCCGCCTGACGGTCCCGTGGGCGCGGCCCGCGCCGCGCCCGTGGGGTCACGGCGTGCAGATGAGCGCGACGTCCTCGCTGTGCACGCAGTTGTGCACGCCGATGCCGCCGAACGCGCAGTCGATGAGGCGGGTCTCGGTGCCCGTGCACTGCACGTCGTCCATCCAGATGTCGCCCGTCCCGAACACGGCGGGCACCGTCACGAGGCCGCCCGAGAAGCCGAGTTGCCGGCACGCGACGTTCGCGTCGGTGGCGTCGAAGAGGTTGTCGCAGACGGTACCCTCACGTCCCCATCGCGTAGATCTCGAGCAGGCCGCTCGTGCCTTCGGCGAGGCGCAGATCGCCCTCACGCGGCGTGCCGCCGGCGCCTGCGTCGCGGCCCGCGTCGGAGCCGCCGCCGTCACGTCCGCCGCCGTCACGTCCGCCGCCGTCACGTCCGCCGCCGTCACGTCCGCCGCCACCGTCGCGGCCCGCGTCGAAACCGCCCGCATCGAGACCGCCCGCATCGAGACCGCCCGCGTCGGAGCCCTCGCCTGCATCGAAGCCGCCGCCCGCGTCGAAGCCCTCGCCCGCGTCCGCGAGCGGGCCGAGGTCCGTGGCCCCTCCGCGCGGGCCGCGGCGGCGCGAGTCGCAGCCTGCGAGCGTGATTCCAGTGACGGCGAGCAGGGTGAAGACGAGCGTGACGTCGCGGCGGGCGCCGCGCGAAGACGGAAAAAGCATCGGCCAACCATATCGATCCGGCGTGCGCGCGTCACGCGCTGCGTTGCGCCGACATCGGTGGACGCGCGACGAGCGCGGTGGTCGTGCCGGAGAAGGACCTACCCGCGTGTCCGTACGAAGCGCCGCGCGACCGCGCGCAGGTGCTCGGGATCGAAGGGCTTGTCGATGCAGGCGTTCGGGATGCTGTCGAGAAAGTCCGCGTGTGTGCCGCTTCCGAGCGCACCGCCCGTCACGAAGACCACCCGCTCGAGCAACGCGGGGTGACGTGCGCGGATGCGCTCGTAGACCTGCATCCCGTCGATGTGCGGCATCATCAGATCGCAGAACACGACGTCGAAGTGCGGGTCCGCGTCGAGGTGACGCATGGCCTCGCGCGGGTCGGTCACGCCGACGCAGTCGTGGTCGGCGCGCAGGAGCCGCTCCATCATCGCGAGCACGTTCGGCTCGTCGTCGATGAGCAGCAGGCGGCCGCGCGTCGCGCTGCGCCCACGCGACGCGGGACGCTCGGTGACGACGGGCGCCGCCGGGGTCGCGGGGAGGAGGATCTCGAAGCTCGTGCCCTCGCCGACGCGCGTGCGCACGCGCAGCTCCCCGCCGAGATCCGAGACGAGGTTGTGCGCGATCGAGAGGCCGAGCCCGGTGCCCTGCCCGACGGGCCGCGTCGTGAAGAACGGGTCGAAGATGCGCGGCAACACATCGGGCGCGATGCCGGGGCCGTTGTCGGTGACCTCGACCGACACGCGCCCGTCCGGGGCAGGGCCCGTCCGGACGCGCACCTGGTTGCGCGCGGGGTTGGCGTCCGCGAACGCCTGCGCCGCGTTCATGAGGAGCTGTACGAGCGCCTGCGAGAGACGGGATTTGTCCGCGAGCGCGGCGGCCGCCGGCGCGTGCTCCTGCAACACGATTGCACGTGGACGGAGCTCGTGCATCGCCATGTGCACGCTCAGCTCGACCGTGTCGGCGAGATCCGTCGCGACCGGCACGCTCTGCTCCCGCGCGAAGGTGCGCAATCCGCGCACGATGTTGCGGATTCGCTCGGCGCCCTCGGAGGCCTCGGTGAGCGCGGTGATGACCTCCCGCAGCGCCTCGGACGGCGACGCGGATTCGAGCGCGGCGAGGTCCTCGATCGCGAGCGCGAGGTTCACGACGACGTAGCTCAGCGGGTTGTTGATCTCGTGCCCCACGCCGGCCGCGAGCGTGCCCGTCGTCACGAGCCGTTCGTGCCGTGCGAGCCCTTCGCGGAGGCGGTTGCGCTCCGTCACCTCGCGGCCGATCGCGAGGGCGCGCGGCGCCTGACCTGCCTCGCCCGGGAGCGGCACGACGACCAGCTCGAGCTCGGCGCCGTCGAGCGAGGTGCTGGCCGGCATCGGATGCCCTTCGAGCGCGCCGGCCGCGGCCTCGAGCAGCGCACGGCGTTCCCCCGCCCCGCCGAGCACCGTGATCGGCTCGCCCACGAGCGTGCGCCCCGCCGTCGGTTGCAGCTTCTCGTGGCCGAAGATGCGCGTGATCCGCCGCTCTCCGTCGATGACCGCGAGGAACGACCCCGGCAGGTGTTCGAGCAGCGCCGCGAGGAAGGCGCGCTCCGCCGCGAGCGCCGCCGTCGCCTCGTGCTGTTCGGTCACGTCGTGAAAGGTCGTGAGCACCGACGCGGGGGAGCCGTCGCGCTGGTACTCGACCACGCGGGCGTTGATGCGAATCCACGTGAACTCGCCCGCCGTCTTGTGCACGCCCATGAGCGTGCCCGTCGAGGGCTGACCCGTGCGGAGCGTGACCGACGCGGGGTGCGTCTCGCCGGGGAAGGGCGAGCCGTCGCCGCGGATCGCGCGCCACCGCGGATCGACGGAGGTGCGCCCCATGAGTTGATCGCGCGTGAGCCCGAGGATGCGCTCGGCCGAGGTGTTGCACTCGGTGATGGCGCCGCTGCGGTCCTGCACGACGAGGCCTTCGTCCATCGTCTCCAGCAGCGCCTGCAACCGCCGCTCGCTCGCGCGGAGCGCCGCGTTGCGCTCTTCGAGCAGCACGCGCTGCCGGTGTCGCTCGAGCTGGTCGACCACCTGCCGAGCGAGTCGCTCGAGCACTGCGCGCGCGCGGTCGTCGAGGGTGCGCGGCTCGCGATCGATCGCGCAGAGCGTGCCGAGCACGTGGCCCTGCGGCGTGCGCAGCGGCGCCCCCGCGTAGAAGCGCACGTGCGGTGCGCCGGTGACGAGCGGGTTGTCGCGGAAGCGCTCGTCCGCGCGCGCGTCGGGCACCACGAGGAGCGCACCGCTCGCGACCGCATGACCGCAAAAGGACACGGCGCGATCGGTCTCCGTCACGTCGAGCCCGTGCCGCGCCTTGAACCACTGCCGCGACGCGTCGACGATCGACACGAGCGCGATCGGCACCCCGAGCAGCTCGGCCGTGAGTGACGCGAGGTCGTCGAACGAGGGATCGGCGGCGGTGTCGACGATCCGATACGACGTGAGGACGCGGAGGCGCGCGGCTTCGTCGTCGGGGAGGGCGGGAGGCTTCATCGGGGCTCGCGGGGCAGGCTCAGGGACGCAGGATGACCTTGCCGGTGGTCGCGCGCGACGCGACGGATTGCATCGCCTCGCGTGCCCCTGCGAGCGGGCGCACGGCGGAGACGAGCGGCTTCACGGCGCCCGTCTCGTAGAGGCGATACAGCTCGGCCTGCGCGGCGTGAATCGCCTGCGGATCATGCAGGTTGTACGCGCCCCAGTGCAGGCCGAGCACGCCGTAGTTCTTCACGAGCACGTGGTTCGCGCGGGCCTCGGGGACGCGCCCCGAGGTGAAGCCGATGACGACGATGTTCCCCTCGAAGGCGATGCACTTCGTGGATTTGTCGAACACATCGCCGCCGACCGGATCGAAGACGACGTCCGCGCCGCGCCCGCCCGTCTCGCGCTTGACCACCGCGACGAAATCCTCGCTGCGGTAGTCGACGGCGACGCCTGCGCCGAGCGCGAGACACGTCGCCACCTTCTCGGCCCCGCCCGCCGTCGCGATCACTCGCGCTCCCGCGGCGCGCGCGACCTGGATGGCTGCGCTGCCGACGCCGCCCGCGCCCGCGTGCACGAGCACCGTCTGCCCGGCTTGCAGGCGCGCGCGCCGATGGAGCGCGAACCACGCCGTCTGATAGGTGATGGTGAGCGCCGCCGCGTCCACGTCGGACATCGCTTCAGGGACGCGAAACGTGTTGTACGGATAGGCGATCGCGTGGGTCGCGTAACCTCCCTGTCCATCGAGCGTCGAGGCCACGCGCGTGCCGACGGGGAAGCCCTCCGCGCGGCTCTCGACCACCTCGCCCGCGACCTCGAAGCCAGGGATGAAGGGGGGTGTCGGCTTCACCTGATAGGTGCCCGCGACAAACAGCACATCGGGGAAGTTCACCGCCGACGCGCGAATCGCGAGGCGCATCGCGCCCTCCGGCAGCGGCGCGTCCGCGACCTCTTCGAAGACGAGCGATTCCGGGGGGCCGTAGCCGTGACCGCGCCAGGCGTGCATGCGCCGCGATTCTATCAAAGCGTCCCAAGGTGGGGTGCAACCAAAGCGCGCACCCCCCCCGCGCGTGACGCATCGCGTCAGCCGGCGTCGGGTGCGAGGAAGCCGCGCAGGGCGCCGTCAAGCAGCGCGGGGAGGGCTGGGTCGTCGAGCTTCTCGGGGGTTTGCTGCACGACCTGGAAGAGCGCGCTGCGCAGGGTGTGGAGCATGAGGCGCGCGACGAGGTCGGGGGTGCGATCGCCGAGCAGCGCGGGGTGCGCGCGCACGTGCGCCGCCATCGCCGCGACGCTGCGCTCGAGGCCGTCGCGCACCTCCGGGAGGGACTCGGTGTGCAAAAGAGGCAATCGGCGCCGCTCCTGATCGCCCATCACGCCTCGCGGCGTCGGCGCGGACCGCCGAAAGATCACGGGGGTCGGCGGTCAGTGTCGCGTGCGGTTGCGGGCCACTCGCGTTTCCTCTATGACGACGGCCCGCCGTAGCCGGCATTCAACCGTCGATTAAGAGGCGTTCTTCGTTGACGGCGAACGCGCGAACTTCTCGAACCAGACGGCCAAGGGCGCCCACGTGCAGGAGGCAACATGACGATTCGAATCCAGTGGCTGGCGGTGTTCGTGCTCGCCTTCGGGCTCGTCGCGGCGTGTGGTTCGGATCCGGGGGGCACCTGCGATACGCTCGGTGCGACACGCTGTCTCCCGGACGGAACCGGCATTGAGCGGTGCCGGTCGGATGGCTTCTGGGGCACCGTCGCGACGTGCGGCGACGACCAGGTGTGCGGGATCAACGACGTTGGCGCGGCGGAATGCGCGCTCCCGGAGATCGACGGCGGAACTTCCTCGCCCGACGGCGCGACGGAGCGCGACGGTGGTGGATCGACCGGCGACGCGGGCGTGGTCGAGCGACGCGGGCGTGGTCAGCGACGCGGGCGTGGTCAGTGACGCGGGCGTGGTCAGTGACGCGGGCGTGGTCAGTGACGCGGGCGTGGTCAGTGACGCGGGCGTGGTCAGTGACGCGGGCGTGGTCAGTGACGCGGGGGTGGTCAGTGACGCAGGTGTCGTCAGTGACGGGGGCAGCATGCCGGACGCAGGCTCCCTCTCGTGCATGTCGGACGTCGATTGTGGCGACCCGAGCCTCTTTTGCGGTCTCGGCGCGATCTGTTTGCCGGACGTCTGTGACCCGTCGGGCCCCGAAGGTCAGCGTTTCTGCGAAGGGAACGCGCAAACGGTGTGTGATTCGCGCGGCAGCCGATACGAGATTTCGGCATGCACGGGAGGGCGGGTGTGCACGGCGCTGGAGTCGTCGCCGTTCACGGAATGTCGATGCCTGCAACTCGGGACGCTCGGTTGCTCGACCATCGACAACGATGTCTACGAGTACGACACCTGTGGCAACCGCTTGCGGCGTGTCCAGGCCTGCGCCCTTGCGCGCCAGGAGAACTGCCTCGCCGATGCGGAAGGAGTGCGCTGTTCGCGCACCTTGCTCTGCCCTTCGGGATCGGGATGCGCGAGCTACGACCATTGCGTAGGCGGCGTATGCGTACCGGACGTGTGCGTGCCGCCGCCGATCAGCAACCCCAATTCGCGACGGTTCTGCGACGGCAACGTCGTCCGTGTCTGCGCCCCGGATGGAAGCGGATTCAACGTCGTGGAGGACTGCGCCGCAACCGGGACCGGCAGGCGCTGCGTCGCGACTCGTCACCGACCCGGGCGCGCGCTGTGAGTGCGTCGCCAACGCTCGCCGGGGGTGTAACGCGGGCGACATCTGGAACTACAACTCGTGCGGCGTGCTCGGCACGCGCGCAGTGGACTGCACGGGCGGCAACGAGTGCGTCGAGACGCCGGCAGGACCCAGTTGCCAACCGCGAACGACGTGTGCGGCGGACGCCGATTGCGGAGCGATGCGCTTCTGCTCCGGCGGCCTCTGCAACGACCGCGTGTGCACGCCGGGCGCGCAGCGCTGCGAGGGAAGCCAGGCCCAGCGATGCGATGCGCGAGGCTCGGGCTGGGAGCGACGCGATGACTGCACCGGCGGTCGCGTGTGCCAGGTCGCTGGCAGCGCGGCGAGCTGTGTCTGCACCGCAAACGCCTCTCAGGGGTGCTCTGCGACGGATATCTGGAATTACGACTCGTGCGGCGTCCGCGGGACGCTCGCCATGGCGTGCGACGAGCCACAGGCCTGCATCGATCGGGGCGGGACGCCATCCTGCGATCTCCGGCCCATTTGCACCCAGGACAGCCACTGCCTCGCGGGGAATTTCTGCAACGACGCGGGCGCCTGCACGCCGCGCATCTGTACCCCGGACGCGCAGCGCTGCAACGGCGCGCGCGCCGAGCGCTGCGACACGCGCGGCGCGAGCTGGACGGTGACCACGAGTTGCAGTGGAGGCCGTGAGTGCGTCCTCGCGTCCGGCGCCGCGAGCTGCCAGTGCCTCGCGGATGCCTACGAAGGCTGTTCTGGAACGGACATCTACCGATTCAACTCGTGTGGCGTCCGCGGCTCCCTCGTGAGCGCTTGCATGGCGCCGTCCGTCTGCACGGCCACGTCGACCGGGGCTGACTGCCTCATGCGCACGACGTGCACGACGGACGCCGAGTGCGGCGCGGGCAACATCTGCTGGGCGAGCGCGTGTGTGCCGCGCGTCTGTACCCCGGACGCGCAGCGCTGCAACGGCGCGCGTGCCGAGCGCTGCGACGCACGCGGCGCAAGCTGGACGGTGACCACGAGTTGCAGCGGAGGCCGTGAGTGCGTCCTCGCGTCCGGCGCCGCGAGCTGCCAGTGCCTCGCGGATGCATACGAAGGTTGTTCTGGAACGGACATCTACCGATTCAACTCGTGCGGCGTCCGCGGCTCCCTCGTGAGCGCTTGCATGGCGCCGTCCGTCTGCACGGCCACGTCGACCGGGGCTGACTGCCTCATGCGCACGACGTGCACGACGGACGCCGAGTGCGGCGCGGGCAACATCTGCTGGGCGAGCGCGTGTGTGCCGCGCGTCTGTACCCCGGACGCGCAGCGCTGCAACGGCGCGCGTGCCGAGCGCTGCGACGCACGCGGCGCAAGCTGGACGGTGACCACGAGTTGCAGCGGAGGCCGTGAGTGCGTCCTCGCGTCCGGCGCCGCGAGCTGCCAGTGCCGCGCGGATGCATACGAAGGTTGTTCTGGAACGGACATCTACCGATTCAACTCGTGTGGCGTCCGCGGCTCTCTCGTGAGCGCTTGCATGGCGCCGTCCGTCTGCACGGCCACGTCGACCGGGGCTGACTGCCTCATGCGCACGACGTGCACGACGGACGCCGAGTGCGGCGCGGGCAACCTCTGCGCGGCGAGCGCGTGTGTGCCGCGCGTCTGTACGCCCGGGGCGACGCGATGCGCGGGCAGCACGGTCGAGCGCTGCGACGCGCGCGGCGCGAGCTGGACGGTGACCACGAGTTGCAGTGGAGGCCGTGAGTGCGTCCTCGCGTCCGGCGCCGCGAGCTGCCAATGCCGCGCGGATGCATACGAAGGTTGTTCTGGAACGGACATCTACCGATTCAACTCGTGTGGCGTCCGCGGCTCTCTCGTGAGCGCTTGCATGGCGCCGTCCGTCTGCACGGCCACGTCGACCGGGGCTGACTGCCTCATGCGCACGACGTGCACGACGGACGCCGAGTGCGGCGCGGGCAACCTCTGCGCGGCGAGCGCGTGTGTGCCGCGCGTCTGTACGCCCGGGGCGACGCGATGCGCGGGCAGCACGGTCGAGCGCTGCGACACGCGCGGCGCGAGCTGGACGGTGACCACGAGTTGCAGTGGAGGCCGAGAGTGCGTCCTCGCGTCCGGCGCCGCGAGCTGCCAGTGCCTCGCGGATGCCTACGAAGGTTGTTCTGGAACGGACATCTACCGATTCAACTCGTGCGGCGTCCGCGGCTCCCTCGTGAGCGCTTGCATGGCGCCGTCCGTCTGCACGGCCACGTCGACCGGGGCTGACTGCCTCATGCGCACGACGTGCACGACGGACGCCGAGTGCGGCGCGGGCAACGTCTGCGCGGCGAGCGCGTGTGTGCCGCGCGTCTGTACGCCCGGGGCGACGCGATGCGCGGGCAGCACGGTCGAGCGCTGCGACACGCGCGGTCTCGCCTGGGCCGTCACGTCCGATTGTGCGGACGGGCAGGTGTGCGCCGTGTCGGGCGGAACGGCGCGCTGCATCTGTCAGCCGAACGCGTCCCTCGGATGTTATGCGACGGATATCTTCCGTTTCGACTCGTGCGGCAATCGCGGCACGCTCCAGGCGTACTGCACCGCGCCTGAGGAGTGCGTCGACGGCCCCGCGGGACCCACGTGCGCGAACACGCGGGTCGTGGCCCTTTGCACGGGCGCGGCCGACTGCACGTCGACGCAGTTCTGCGACAACGGGACGTGCCTGCCGCGGGTCTGCACGCCTGCTGCGACATTCTGCGAGGGAGGCGCAGTGCGTCGCTGCGATCCGACCGGCGGCAGCAGCGAGCTCGTGCGCGATTGCGTCGCGGGCGAGACGTGCTCGGTCGCGGGCGGTGAGGCGCGCTGCTCGTGCACTCCGAACGCGAGCCGCGGTTGTGCTGAGGGAGACGTCTACTCCTTCGACTCGTGTGGCAATCGCCTCGGCCTCGCCATCGACTGCACGGGCGGAGCGACGTGCGTCGCCTCGGGCACCACGGCGAGCTGCGTGACGCCGCCGATGAGCACGATGGGCTCATCGATGAGCTGCTCGCCGCGCGCCTCGCAGGAGTGCTACCTCGGCGACCTCTATTGGGCGGATAGCTGCGGCATCCCGAACGAGCTCGCGGAGGACTGCCCGGGGCAGGTGACGTGCAACGGCATCGGGGGAAGCCCTGCCTGCCGCAGTTCGGTCGCCAACGTCGCGAGCCCCTACTGGTCGCGCTCGTGCCCGCTCGTGCAGGACATCACCCTCCAGACGACGCTCGCGGCCGACTGCCGCTGCTTCATCAACCGCAGCCCGATTTCAGGCATCACCGATCGCTGCGTGGGCCTCAATTACGTTGCGACCGCGACGGGCATCGGGACGGGGCCGGACGTACGCAGCCAGCCCCAGTCGCATATCAACGGCGGCGTCGTCGTGGGGCGCGAGCTCTTCGCGGGCGTGGATTGGTCGAGCGCGACGCGCCCGAAACAGGGCTTCGTGATGGCGGTCAATCTCGACAACGGCAACCGCCGCATCGTGTCGGGTGGCTACAACGATCCGTCGCTCGGCTTCACCGAGACCGGCAGCGGGCCCTCGCTGCACCGCGTGCTCGACGTCGCGCGCGGGGCGGATGGTCAACTCTTCGCGCTCAGCGTGCCGGCCATCACCGCGGGCCTCGAGATCGTCCGCATCGACCCGATGACCGGGAACCGCACACGCATCTGGAAGGGCGGTGACGCGACCTTCGGTCAGTGCGCGAGCGGCGATCCCGGGCGGCTCGCCGTCACCTACCACGACCGCGTCTTCGGCATCGCGCCCGATGGCGGCTTCTATCTCGCCTTCCGCGGCGCCGGCACTTTCTCGGAGGGTGTGGGCCTCGTCCACGTCGCGGCAAGCGGCATGAACTGCAGCTTCGTGACGCGGTCGGGTTCTGGCGCGCTCAACACCCACGCGGGAAACCCCATCGGCAATGGCTATGACGTCGATCGCGGATTCTACGCCGGCCTCGTGCAGAAAGACGGTCAGCTCTTCGTTCTGAACGACGTCTTCAAGGCGCTCTTCCGCATCGACCCCGCCACGGGGAACCGCGTTCGACTGAGCAGCGCAGCCACTTCGTGGGGCCTGCTCGGCAACGGTCCGGAGAACTTCGGTGGGATTGGCCAGCGCTGGCTGGCGTGGGACGCGACGCGCAACGTCATGTGGGCAAGCGGCCTGGAGAGCTACCGTGGCTTGACCGCCGTCGACCTCACGACGGGGGATCGCACGGAGGCCTATTGCCGGAGCACGAACGCGGAGGCGCCGTGGCGCAACACCTGCCTCGGCGGCGTGCTCGAGGGGGGCTACCAGAACCTCGGTGGCTTCTGGCTCGACCCGATGACGAACGACCCGATCCTCGTCCACGAGAACCACTCGATCGTCCGCGTGGAACTCTTGAACGGCAACTCCATGAAGATCTCGTTCTGACCGCTGACGGAGGGGTGCGCATGCGGCCGCGTCTCACCCACGCGGCCGACGTGGCGCGATGGCGAAACGCGCCCCCTCACTGCCGATCGCGTCTTGCCATGGCGCGAATCGGCGATTCGTCTCAGCACCGAGAGCGGTAGGCGTTCGATCTGCGGGTCGTCGAGCGGCCAACCGTGGCCGAGGACGATCCCGTCGGGTTGCCGCCGGATGGCGCGGTGGGGTGAGGGCGGGCTGCGCGGGGATGCGCGCGACGGCGGCGAATTGCAGCGCGCGGAGCAGAGCGCTTCGTGTAGGGTCGCGGCCGAGACCATCGGCGATGTTGGACAAGCGCAGCGGAGCGACGAGGCGACGAGCGGGCGGCGTGGGGGCGGGACGCCCCGCGTGCCTGCCTCGTTGTGCTTCCGAGAGCCAACGTCGTCATGGGATCACGCGGGTGCAGCGATGGAACATCCCGGCGAGGCCGTTCGGAGAGCGCGTCGAGACCGCGCGTGAGAACGGCGAAAGGTCAGGGGCCCGTCGCAGATTCGGCGCTTGAAAGCCGAGGCCCTGCCGTGAGAACGTCCCCACACGTGGAGCGTGCGCGAGCCGGCGTCGATCTCACGAGATTCAAACTCGAGCAGAAAGTCCGTCGATGTACGCGTATCGCTGGAAGGTGATTGTCGGTCTATGCGTGGCTCCGCTGGCGCTCGGGGCGTTCGGTTGCGATCGCGTTGCCAGTGTGACGGCGCCTGCGGGGGAGTGTGTCGCGGGCTCGAGTCGCGTCTGTCCGTGCTCGGGACCTGCGACCGGGACGAACGGAACGCAGGCGTGCAGCGAGGGGCAGTGGAGCCCTTGCGTTTGCCAGCAGGTCGCGGCGCTCACCATGGCCGATATCGAGCGCCTCTTGAGCGGTCGATCGCTCGTCGGAGGCTCTTGGCGATTCGACCCACGCGAGCGGCGCGAGCTGTCGGATATCCGCGTGACCTACTTCAACATGACGATGTCTGCGACGGTTCACGTCAGGAGCTTCGACATCAACGGAGGTGCTGAGTACGCAGGTCGCGTCGCTTTGCGCGGGGAGTGGAACGGGTCCCGCTGGACGCTCCGAGAGGAGCCGCAAAACGTCGACTTCGCACGTCAATAGGAGTGCGCTTGCGGGGGCGTCGACATGGGCGGCGCTGATGGCTGATCATGGTCCCTCCGCGAGCTGGCGGTGTCGTGCCGTTGGGAACGAATCGCGCCAAGGTCCTCCGCCCGGTTAATGGACATGATGCAGCCATGGATGCGTTTGGCGGTGGCCGCGTTCTGGTGCGCGACCTTCGCGAGTGGATGCAGCAGCGGCTCGCGGTGCACTCCCGGCGCGCAGGTTGCATGCATGACGAGCAAGGGAACCGCGGGGGCACAGCAATGCCTTCCGGACGGGACGTTCGGGCCTTGCATCGATTTCGTCGCGAGCGCTGAGGCCCCGGCGCTCCCGGTGGAACCCGCGGGGAGTCGCTCGCCGAAGCCGCTGAGGCCTACGCCATCCGTACCTGCGCCGACGCGAAGCAGTCCGACGATGTCTCCACGTACCATGCGTACAGCGTTTCTGTTGTTCGAGCATGGGAGCCAGTCGCGCGTATATGAGTGGCGACCGACCGGAGGCGAGGTCGTTCGACTGTCCGTCCGCGCCCGGTCGAACTCCGATGGTTACGGGCAGATGCGGTTGCGCGGCGCATGGGCCGAGCACGACGAGGTGCTGGCGTCATCGCCGGAGTTGTGGGTCGAGTGCCCGGCGCAGGTCCTGTTGAACGAGCGGAGCGACGGCCGTCTCGTCGCGCGGTTCACCGAGCCTTCTCACTCGACGGATCCGGGGGTCGCTCGCGCCGTGCTCTTCGAGTGGAATCCAATCGCGCAGCGGGTGCAGTCCGTGGCGGTGTGGACGGGCGCCGATGCTGAGCGTCCTCCCGAGTGGGCCCTCGTTTCGCAAGGACGCGACTACTGAATGGCCTCCCAGCGGACGAGCATGAGCTTCCCCCCGGTTTGCGGACACCCCGGGTAGCGCGAAGATGCCCGAGGCGTGTCCATGAAGAAGCTGAAGACAGGCCGGCGAGCAAAGCGATCGTTCACGCCGGAGTTTCGAGCAGACGCGGTGCGGCTGGTCGTGAGCGGGAAGTCCGCGACGCAGGTGGCGAAGGACCTCGACCTCACGGAGACGACGCTGCGCGAGTGGGTGCGGCGAGCTGAGGCAGACGCAGGCGTCAGAAGCCCTACGGTGCTGATGACCGAAGAGCGGGCCGAGTTGGCGCGGCTGCGGCGAGAGAACAAGCAGCTCCGAATGGAACGCGAAATCCTCAAAGCGGCGGCGCCTTCTTCGCAGCGATATACGTCGCCGAAGAAGAGGCGCGCACACGGGGCCTCGTCGGCGACGCGCTGCGTGCGCATCGCCAGGCGCACATCGCGCCGACCGCCGCCGATTTTCAGCGCTGGCTCGCCGCCGTCGAGCCCACGCTGCTGCCGTCAGAACCGCTGAGCGTGGCAGTCGGCTATTACCGCAAGCACTGGCACGCACTCACGCGCTTCATCGGTGATGGCGCGGTGCCGATCGACAACTCACCGACGGAGCGCGAATTCCAGAGCGTCGCGAAGCTCCGCCTCAACATGCTCTTCGCCGGCAGCAGCGAGGGCGCACACCGCGCCTGTGTGCTGCTCGGCATCGTCGCGACGTGCCGCGCCATCGGCGTCCCCGTGCAGAGCTATCTCACCTGGGCCTTCGAGCGCCTCGGCACGCACCGCGAACACTTTGGACTGCCGCTCGAAGCCATGACGCCCGCCGCCTTCAAAACCGCGCGCGGCTGTCGGCCGCACCGAACGCAGCGCATCGAGCCCGCCGGGTGTCATCCCGGCGTGGCTGATCGGTCACGGCGCTTCGACCATGACCACGTCTTCGAGCCCGACGGACACGGCGGCACGGTGATGCGCGCTGTGTTCGATTTCGACGCCCCGCGCCTGCCGCTCGCGACGGCAGCGTTCGCGGCCTTCACGATGCGCAGCTTCTCGGACGCCGAGAACGAGCGCCTCGTCTTCGGCGTCACGCTCTCGACGGATGCCCCGCTCACGCCGCGCTCGCGACGCTTACGCTCGGTCTCGGGCTCGTCTTCACGAGCAGGAACTGGGGATGA
>CAXNJO010000002.1:0-792493 GCA_964202905.1 Polyangiales bacterium | reverse complement strand
CTTACAGCGGGGATCGCATGCCTTGAGCGTCATGGATAACCGCAGTGCGTAAAGAAGTTACGAGTCGGGATTCGCTGCTTTCGGACCGCGTGTATCGCGTCGAAGAGGGCTTCTTTGGTGCGCGCTTCGAAGCGGCGCAGGTACGCTTTGAAGGCCGACCAGTACGGCTCGATGGGGCTGAGGTCCGGGGCAATACGGAGGGAGGTAGAGCACCTTCGCGCCGGCGTTCTCGATCATGAGGCGGACGCGCGGGTCGTGATGTTGACGCAGGTTGTCGAGCACGACGACGTCATCGAGCTTGAGCTTCGGCACGAGGTCGCGTGCGACGAACTGCAAGAAGTCCATCGTCTTCATCGCTCCCTCCATCGAGCGCAGCGTGACGAGGCCGGTCGTTCGGACGGCTCCAATCATCGTGACGTTCTTGCCCCAGTTCATCGGGCGAAACGCCTCTGCCCGCACGCCTGCGAGCGACCACGCACACCGAGGCGTCATCGAGAGATTGCACCCCGACTCGTCGATGAAGATGAGCTTGTTCGCGTCGATGGTCGCGACGATCTCTTGGTAGGCTGCGCGACGGGCGATGACTTCTTCGCGCCGCTGCTCGCTCGCGCGAAGACCCTTTTTTTGAACGTCAGCCCCGCACGGTGCAGCGCCCGCAGCACTGCCGAACGACTGATCGTCACCTGCATCCGACGTCGCCACTCCTGTGCCACCTGCGCCACCGTGCGGTCCGGCCGCTCCTCGACCAACGCGAGCAACTGCGACAGCTCCGCGTCGCTCACCTTTGCGGCCCGCCCGCCAGCGTGCGGACTCGGCTCCAAGCTCGCAGTCTCCCGGAATCGCCGCACCCACCGGCGCACGCTGGCATCGCCGATCGCGAACCGCTCGGCGACCTCTTTGTACGTCCCCTCGCCCGCGAGGTACGCCCTTGCGGCGCGCTCGCGCAGATCCATCGACGTTGCGACAGGCATGCCTCATGAGATCACATCATCGCGATCATGGCGATCGGATCCCGCTGTAGGCAATTTCGGTACGCCATTCTCCGCCCTTCGCTACAGAGAGATCCAGCGAAGCCTGTCTCAGCTGACGTTGGCACAGGGGGCCACCGCGCCCTGCTCGCCCTCAGATTTCGCCCTCGAGCGCGAGCGGCTCCCAGCCGGAGGCGCTGAGGGCGGCGGCGGTGGCATCGCGGCCGGTCGTGACGACGCGGTCGAAGGCGGGGCCGCCGCGGACGATGGCCGCTTCGTCGACCGGGCCGACGTCGATGCGGATCTCGAGCAGCGGGCAGCGCATCGCGGCGGAGTGGAAGACGGGGGTGCCGGTGACGTTGACGGCGATGAGGCGCGCGTCAGGGAAGAGGCGACAGGCATCTTCCACGGGCGTTGCGGAGACGCGGTCCGCGCCCGGGTCGATGCCCTCGGCGCGGCTCATCTGCATGTTCTGGAATATGAAGGGATTGGCGATGCTGTGACCGACGGCCGTGGCGAGATCGCCCTCCGTGGCATCGACGAGGGTGATCCCGTCGCCTTCGCGCTTGAGATAGAAGGTCACGTACTCGACCGGCAGATCCTCGATGTCCACGCCGTTGACGTGGCGGCGCAGGACGGTGACGACCCGGCCGTGATCGACCTGGTCGACCGAGATGGCACCGACGCCCGCGCCGACGAGGGCCCCGATCCCGCCCGTGAGCAGCCCGAGAATCAATGCGCCGCCGACCGCGCGCTGGCCCGCCTCGCTCTGCGTCTGACCGACGTAGGCGTTCAGGAAGCCGCGCGTGCGCGTCGCGATGGGCTCGCCGGGAGCAGACGCATACAGCGCACCGACGAGCGAACCCATGCTGTTGCCGACGACGCAATCGACACCGAGGCCGCTCTGGGCGATGGCCTCTGAGCGCTCCGACGTGCGCGATCCCGCGAAAGCTGCCCACCGACAACACGACACACGTGCGCTTCGCGAGCGTCTCGGGGCGCGGCGGCGTGACGCGCGCGGTGCCGCCACAACCGACCAACGAAATGAGGAGGAGAACGGCAAGTCCCCGGCGAGAGAAACGCGACATAGTGCGGACGCTATCGTGTTTCGCGATGCCGTGTCGAGGGGTGGTGGTGGGTTCATGAGGCCTTGACCGGCGAACGCGAAGGCATCTACGGTCAACGAATCTCCATGCGCAATCCGTCAAGGTCTCATTCTCGTTCGCACCTCTCCACGGTCCTCCTCGGCGGGCTGCTCTCCCTGCTCGCTGCGTCGAGCGGCTGCGCGACGACGGTCATGTCGAGCCCGACGATCTTCGCGACCGCGCCGACGAGCATCGGTCGGCACATGCTCGGGCGCCCGTACGATGCGACCTTCCAGCCCCTCGTCGGGCCTACGGCGACGCCGCTCTTCGGTAATGACGACGCGAATATCGTCCACACGAACGTCGACGCCTTTCGTCACAATGCGGCCATAATCGAGGACACTGTCGAGCTCTCGGCGAACGCCTCGGCGTGGGGCATAGCCTCGGCGAACATCGGCGTGAACATGCGGGAGCGCTACGCGACGCAGCGTGCCTATCAGATCAAGTACGTCGAGGAGGTCGACGACACGCAGTCTATGGAGAGTGCTCCGGACGGAGCTGTGTACTACCTCGCGCGCATCTATTACGGGCACTTGTACGAGTCGGTGGCGCACGTCGACGCGAGGCGGTTCGAGGCCGGCCTTCTCGCGAAGTTCGTGGCCGGGGAGGGGCAGATTTCGGCGTGGGCCAGCCAGAATCGAGTTGAGATGTCTACCGTGGGGCGCGGCCTGCGTCCGCGAAGTGGAGAAGCCGTGTTCGCGCGAGACGCCGCAGCGGTGGAGGCGGCCTATGTCGCAGATGGTCCGCCAGTGCCGATTTTCGTCGATTACCGCGTCATCCCCCGCCCTCAGGCCGGGGCGTTGGCAGCCACGGCCATCACCGGCCCGGAAACCGTTGCCTACACCATGCGCTTCGAGTTGCTATCGGTCGTGGAGGACGGGACGTTGGGCACCTCGACGTGGGAGCTTCGGCCCTGGTGCAAGGTCGCCGGCGAAGAAGTGCCTCTCGAAGCGGCAGAGCGTCCTGTGTGGCGCTCCAGCGAGGTGGACACGGCGACCTACCGAATCGGTCTCACCGAGCACGTCAGAGCTGCCGTGGGAGACGTGATCGAGTGCGGCACAGGAGGTCTTGAGCGCGAAGACGGCGAGGAGCTTGCGCGTGGCAGTTTCCGTGTCGTCGCGGCAGCGGCGGGGCAGCCGACGCTTGGCGTGAGTTCAAACCTCGACTGGTCCGCCGAAACGCCCCCGACCGCGGACCGTACGACGGGACGCTTTGCTGCTGGCAACGGCGATACTAGCTACACCGTCGCGTTCGAGGTATCGCGCGGCATTCAGTGACGCCGGGAGATGCGGATATGTGTGTTCCGCGTCAGGGATGAGGATCCTCCGCCTCCAGCCTCTCAGCGCCAACGGCCGGCTCCCATACTCTGAAAGCGCAGGTCCGCGGAGAGCGTGAGTTGCGGAGCGCCCCGCGCATCCCCGGTCTGCAGCGAGGTGGGGGTGAGCTGCAGGGTGAACAGCTCCCCCGCGCGGAGGGGCTGGTCGGCGAGCGGCGTGAGGATGTCGGCGAAGAGAGGGATTTCCGGGAGACCGCGTGAGAGGCGGCCCGGGATGTCGGGAATCGCGTTCATCGCGTCGGAGAGACAGGGTTTGTGATCCCAGCCCGTCGCGGCGAGGCTGCGGCAACTGACGAGGGTGGTTTGTGTCGATGGTTGTGCGAGGACGCTGCGGCCGTCGGGGGCGAGGCGCAGCGCGAGGGCGCCGCGCGCGAAGACGTGCAGATCGAGGGGCAGGTTGGAGGTGAGCGCGACGTCGGGCGCCGACCAGCGCATGGTGTTCGGCGCGGCGCCGGGCTCGACGAGCAGGGGCAGCGCAAGCTGCGCGCGACGCAGGGTGAGCGGCCCGAACTGGCGGGGCTGGCCGTGCTCGTCGGTGGCGAGGTGGGCGAGGGCCATGTCCGCTGCGCCGCTGCCGTTGTAAGCCTCGACGAGCGCGGCGACGAGCGCGGGGGAGACGCGCAGCGCGGAGCGGTCTGAGGCGGGGAGCGGCGCGGCGTCGGAGAAGGCGAGCGGGCCTGGGAGTCCCTGCGCGGGCGGGCCTTCGAGCTGCGCGTCGAGGACGACGACGAGGCCGCGCCCTTCGCGAAAGCGCGGCGGCGCCTGGAAGCGCAGGCGCAGGCGCGTGCCGGGGAGCGTCGGGGCGAGCGCGAGTTCCTCCGGGAGCGTGAGAAACTGCGCGGCGCGCGGGAGGAGCGCGTCGACGTAGCGTTCGAGCGTGGTGCGGGCCTGCTCGCGGACCTGGGATCCGCCGTATTCCTGACCGGCGATGCCTCCGAGTGCGCCGCCGATCAGAGCGCCGATCGGCCCGAAGAGCCAGCCGGCTGCGGCTGCACCGGCCGCTCCGCCAAGCGCACCTGCGGGCGCGCGCCCCACGTCGAGTGCGCGCTCGTCGGGATTCACCTGGATACGACCAGCGCGCTCGAGCGAAAGTGAGTTTCGCGTGGGGCGCCGAACCCGCATGGGGATCATGAACGCGAGGGCGCCGCGCGTGAACCCGATGTCTCCGCCGAGGAGGAGATTCGGGGTGTCGTCGTCCCCCCGGAGATGGAGGGTGCAACGCTCGATGGCGCCGAGCGGGCTGTCGTTCGGGCCGTTCTCCTCGAGGTAGCGCGAGAGGGCGCTCATCAGGTCGTCCGCGCGCGCGCCGTTCGCGTCGAGGTCGTTCATCCCGAGCTGCACCGTGAGTGCGCCGTCGAGCCAGGCGTCACGCGCGGCGAAGGGGCCGGCCACGACCGGGAGCACGAGCTGTCGCCGCACGTTGCCTTGATGGACGACGCCGAGGCGCAGCGCGTGGGCGCCCGGCGACTGTGCGAGGAGCTGCGCCTCGAACGCGGAGCCCTGCCATTGCAGCGGCACCGGAAGCCCGTCGAGATCGGCCGTGACGCGCGTGAGGTCGACGCCCTCGTACGCGACCCCGCGGACGGTGTCCGCCTGCCCGTCCGCGAGAATTACATGTTCGGTGGGGAGATTGGCCGTGAAATCGCGCGTCGGTGTCGCAGTGGTGATGAGCGCGACGGCGCCGAGCCCGAGGCAGAGCCCAAGCGGCATCCCGACGACGCGTGCCACGGCGTCCGAGATCACGCGCTCTCCCAGAGGCGCACGAAGGCCAGCGACACCAACTCCCACGCGACGACGAACAACGTGCAATACACCACGCTGCGCGTCATCGCGCGGGTAACGGCGTCGGCGCCGTCCTTGGGCTCGTCGGCGCGTGCGATGGTGTCCGAGGCACAGCCGCACGCGTAAATCACCACGAGCGCGAAGGCGCGAATCCGATACACCGCGCGCTCGGGCGGAGGATCGAAGAGATCGCCCGTCATGATCGCGAGTGCGTCCGGGATGTCGTAGAGCGCGCAGAGCAGCACGCTCCCGCTGAGAAATCCGAGCGCGAAGACGAACGCAACGGCGAGGAAGGCGATCACGAGCGCGGCCCAGGCGGGGCCCCAGAGATAGGCGCGGCGGCTGATTCCGAGCGCCTCGAGCGCGCCCGTCTGCCCCGTGAGCTTCATGCCGCCGAGCCAGGCATTGACGGAATTGCTCGAGGCCGCGACGAAGAGAAAGGCGGTGAGTGGCGGGGTGAGCGCGATGAGCGGGAGCCCGCGCACGATGGCAATCGCTTGCCCGGGGCCGAACTCGCCGCCGAACGAGGCGAGCACGTAGAGCACCGTGAAACCGAGCAGCAACGAGACGACGAAATAGAAGGGGAGTGGGCGAAAGAGGCTCTGCCTCAGTGCGTAGCCGCTCACGTGCACGAAATCGCGCGGATGCGAGAGGACATATCCGGGAATCTCGAGCGGAGCGCGGAGGAGGACGGCGAACGGGTCGAGCGCGGTGCGCAGCATGCGGCGTGCGAGCTTGACGGGATCGAAGGGCGAGGTGGGGCGGCCGGGGCCCTCGTTTGGGGGAATGGCCCCGAAGAGAGCGCTCTCGATGGCGTAGCGTGCACCGGCCATCTCGTGCGTGCCGCGGCACCCGGGCTGCTGGCGGCGTGGGACGTCGAGCGGTTGGAGGATGCCGTGCTGGAGCATGAAGACGCGATCAGCAAGTTCAGCGGCGAACTGGGTGTCGTGCGTGATGACGACGACGACGGCGCCCTGATCGCACAGCGTGCGGAGCTGCGTGGCGAGGCCGCGGACGCGCGATGGATCGAGGCCGACAGTGGGCTCGTCGAGGAAGAGGATGCGGCGGCCGCTCGCGAGGGCGCGCGCGACGGCGAGGCGCTGCGCCTGACCACCGCTCAGCCGGTTCACGGGGCGACGCTGAAAGACCCAGTCGGGATCGAGCTCGACGGCTTGCAGCCAGCGGCCGGCGTCGCGATCGACGGTCACGCCGTGGCGCATCGCAAGCTCGATGTTGCCGGCGGCGTCGACATGATCGAACAGGGCGCCGCGCTGCGGGACGAGCGCGAGCTCGCTGCCCGCGGCGAAGTGCGCGCAGGAGATCTCGAAGCCCTCGGCCTCGAGCGACTCACGGTCGAAGAGGGCCTTGAGAAGCGTCGTCTTCCCGGAGCCGGAAGGCCCCATGAGCGCGATGGCCTCCCCGGATGGGCTTGCATCGAGACGTCGCGCAGGACCTGGGTGCCATCCGGGAGCACGACGGAGAGCTGCGCGATTTGCAACATGGCGGAGGCGTGCATGGTTGTTTCGTTGCGCGACACGCGTGGGATTCAAGGAGTGGACTCGAGCTGGGGACACGCGCCAGCTCATGGGTGGGCGGGCGGAGCCAGCGATTCAATCACAGCGGTCGCGCATGATCTCGAGGCTTCCGTCGGCGGCCGTGCGAAGGGGATTCGCCGTGCGCTCGACGCGGGACGCGCGCGACATCTGCAGCAGCGTCTCGGGCGCGGTGCCGCTGTCGACGTTCACGCGGAGTTCGCGCGCGGATCGGAGCAGCGGGGCGAACTCGCTGGAGATGCGTTGCGATTCACGTACACAGGCCGCCGTCATACCGCGGTGATCCTCGGGGCATTGCATGAAACCCGGTCCGAGCTGCAGGTCCAGATTGAATCCCTGGCTTGGGTTGGTCGTGGTCGCCGCCGTCTTGGCGATGAAATCGAACGCGCTGCATGCCCGCTGTCGCTCGCGCTGCATGGCATCGATGACCGCCATGACCGCAGGGGAGGGCGGTGGGGTCGGTTGACCCGTCTGGCTCGGGCATCCGAAGAATGTGAAGGGCCGGGACGGATCAAGGCCGGCGTATCGCGCGTCGAGTCGCGTGACCTCGGCCAGCGCGCCTTCGGCGATCTGGAGTTGCGTGGCGACGATGCTCGCGCGTTGCTGCAGGTCGAGCTCGTATGCGGCCCAGGCGAGTTTGGCGTCGTGGCGCGCGATACCGCAGGTGTTGGCTGCCGGGAAGAAGCAGCAACTCGCGAGGCCGGGGGCACACGCGAGCAGTAGTGCGGTGACTAGGGATGTGCGGCAGAGGGGAGGCATCGGTAGGCTTCGGGGGCGCGCGCTGAGACGCGGGCACCCCGGACAGGATTCAACGGTCGAGGTGGACACTCGCAGCGAAGGGGCAGCGCGCGCCGTCGTGGCAGCCGACAGAGTTCCCCAAAGAGGCTACGGGCTGCCGTTCGCGGTGCGCTGCCAGACCACGCGGACCTCGAGCTCGACGGTCGGCGTGAGAGGAGGGACGCCCCGTGCCCTTCGAGCCGGGCGCATCCGGGGCAGGCGAAGCGCTCCGACGAGGGCGTCGATGATGGGCTCGAGCTCGGCGCCGCGAGGGATGGGGGACTGATTCAGCAGTGCGCTGGTGGCGGTGAGGTCTGAAGGACGAGAGGAAGGTCGCCCATTCGGGCGAAAATCAATCGCGCGCGCGTCGATCTCGAAGTTGTCGCCACGGCGTCCGCCGTTCACTGCGGCGAGGGCGCGTTGCATGACGAGCGCCTCGAGGCGGCGAATGGGTTCCCCCGCGGCAGCCGTGGCGAGGGCCGCGCGGAACTTGTCCAGCAGCGCTTGGTTCACCTCCGGGGAAACCCCGCTGTCTCGGAACTCCACGCGTGCGATGAGCGATGGCACCGAGAGTGGGACCACGTGAAACGGATTTCGCGAGAGTCCTTCGGGAACGGGTGGAGGAGCGACCGGTGGCAGAGAAGCGGGCGATCTCGTTGCGGGCTCTCGTGCGGGGGCTTCCGGACTGGGCGATCCCGGCGCGGGCTGCGGCGGCGGGTGGGAAAGCGTCGCCGAGACGGCGGGCGGAGCGTCCGGAGCGGCGGGCGCCGCTGTGGTGCGAGGGTCGGCGGTAGCCACGACCGGAGTCGCAGGCTGTGGTGCGTTTGTCGAGTATGTCCGAATCAGGTTCTCCGTCTCTGTCGTCGTGACCTGTCGCAGGGACAAGCTTTGCAGCGAATCGAATACCCAGGTGCTCCGTTGCCAGCGCAGCGAGAGGGCCAGTCGACCCGCCCATCCTACAAACCCCGGCTCACTGCGAAAGGCGGTGTCCAGGATCAGCTGTGAGGTCGTGGGTGTGAGCAACTCGGTCGTAACGATGCGGGCGGCGAGCTTGTCTGCGGTCGGCAGCTCGATGGTCCTGTTGTCGACGGCGATACTTCGCAGTGCGATGAAGCGGTTCGCAGAGGCGGCATCGATATCGCGTTGCGTTGGGCCGGACAGCGTAGGAGTCACGACGTGGCGGACCTGCATCGTCACATCCACGCCACCGCAGGAGTAGGTGGTTAGCACGGCGCCCTGGATGGCTTCTGCAGCCGCGAAGAGGCCAGCCTGCGGCCGGATGGAGCACGAACCCATGAGGTCGCTGGAGAAGGGGTCTTCATCGATGATCCGAAGCTGAATGGTCTCGGAGCCGGGTGGCCCCTCGAGAATTCGTGCGCGCACGAACGGGGTGTTCGAATCGTACGGCGCGACGTCCGTCAGCGCGGGTGCCGTCCCGACCTGCGCGTACCAGCGGTAGTCGCAGCCTCCTCCCACGTCGCACGTGGATGTTGCGGTCAGGCGATGCAGTGACACGAGGAACGAACTGGTCGGATTCACCGTACCGCTAGCGAGCTGCTCTGTGACGGCCTCCAGGGTTTCGGGCGCGATGGACGGGCCTCCGGGTACCACGACGGTTTCGGAATTATGGAGGAGGTCGACGTAGAGGGATTGACTCTGCGGAGCGAGGTTCGGGTGAGTGGGCACCAAGTTTCCAACGACCATGTCCAACCGTGCGAGCGGGGCGTTGGACGTGGACGGCGGGGTCCAGGTGGCCGTGCAGGTCCCGGCAGGCCCAGTGAAGTGTTGTTTGACGATTTCCCAGCGGTCCGCGCCCTGGCCACCCAAGCGTTCGCGAACGAACATCCCTCCGCAGAAGCGCTGTCCGGAGATCGGACTCCGCGTCGCGTGCTGCAGCGCTGGTAGCTCCCAGGTGATCAGCGCCCGACGCACCGCCGGGGAGCCTGCGGGCGGGAGGGGCGTCACGCGTGGCGTACTTCCGGCGGGGAAGAAGCTCTCCGGGTCGGCTGCCCGCGCAGGAATGGTTTGCCCCGTCCAGGCGTGGGTTTGGCCCGCGTAGCCGGATACCTGTGCGCGGGCTGGAAGCGCATGCAAGAGCGCGAGGATGATGCTGAACGCGACGGAGTTTCTGTACAGAACCGTGGACAAGGAGTGCATGGAGGGCTCGACGAGATTGAAGGGGCGCTGAATTCGCCAGGACGAACGATCCGACGTGGGAATTCTACCCGATATTCAAAGCGAGGTGTTCGCCTGCGCTGTTCTTCCCGTCCCCATCGACGCGCAGGCGTCGAATGTGCGAGGGTGGGCGGCCTTGGGGGGAGCTGGCTGTGACAGTGCAATGGGGACGGTCCATGCTCTCGCCCCACGACGCACCCCTTTCCGTTCGTCGGCATGTCACTCGCCGAGAGATAGGTTCACGCGTCCTTCGGGACGCGTCTCCATTGAAGCGTCGCGGGCAGCGTGCCGTCGTGCGGCGTCGAGCAGAATCACGCGTCCTTCGGGAGGCGCGGTCGTGATTCGGCCGGCATGCGCGATGTCCCGGCCGATTCGGGGCGAGGCTGTTGCGCACCGACGCGCTCCGGGTCTGCGCTTCCGACGTGTCCGACCTGCTCGCACGCATCACCGTCGGCCCGGCGATCTTCGGCGGCAAGCCTATCGTGCGCGGGCGAAGGCTCGCCGTGGAAGACGTGCTCGCCATGCTCGCGGCCGGCGATGCCATCGAGACGATTCTCGAAGGGCACGACTGGCTCGAGCGTGAGGACGTCCTCGCCTGTCTCGAACATGCGCGGCGCAGCGGGGGCGGGGCGGCCTCGTGACGGTGGAGCCCGACCGGGTGCCGGTCCGGCCGGCCCTCCGAGCCGCGCGCGGCCAGGAAGCTCGCTGCGGAGAACTCCGAGTTCACGACATTCGGTTCGAAAGGCCTCCGGTGTAACTCCGAGTTCACGCAATGGATTTTGAAATCGAACTGCGTAACTCGGAGTTCACGAAGTTGATTTTGAAATCGGTCCGCGTAACTCGGAGTTCACGGAATTGGTTTTAAAAATCGATCCGGAGAACTCCGAGTTCTCAAAACCGGTTTTGAAATCGATCCGGAGAACTCCGAGTTCTCCCGCCTCACTTCGTTCGCAACCGGCCGAACTCATGGCCGAGAAGACGCGCGTCACACACACGACCTCCACCTGCCCGTGGGGAGGCGCTTCCGCGCGCGCGTCGCGCGGAGACGTCGCCCATGCGCACGTCCCGGAGGCGTGCCGTGGCGGAGAGGCCGACGCTCACCCCTCACGCGTCGGGCGGCGCGGCGTAGAGGGCGTCGACGGAGAGCGCGATGTCGGGGTCGTGGAGGCGCACGGTCTCGCCCGGGCCGTACGTGCGCAGAATCCACGCATCCCCGTCGCCGCGCGTGTAGTGCTCCACGAGCGGGTGGGACGTCGCGACCATGAGGAAGTGCCGCAGCGAGGGGATCGAGCGGTAGCCCTCGAACTTCTCGCCGCGGTCGAACAGCTCCGTCCCCTCGGAGAGGACCTCGACGACGAGCGCGGGATTCGTGAGCACCGTCGTCGTCCCCTCCACGATCTCGGGTCGACCGCAGTAGACCGTCGCGTCCGGGTAGACGATGCCCTGCTTGCGCGGCACCCACACCCGCAGATCCGAGGTCGCGACGCGGCAGCGCTGGCCGCGCAGTTCCACGCCGATCTCCGCGATCACACTCGCGGAAAGAGTCGCGTGGTCGAGGGTGCCGCCCCCCATCGCGACGACCGCATACACCCCACCGTCCCAGAGGATGTGCTTCTCGTCGGAGGCGTCCTCCATCGCGAGAAACTCCGTCACCGTCACGCCCGTGCGCAGGGCTGCCGAGGTCTTCACGCAGGCCACGATAGCAGTGCGTCACGCGTGGCGGCGGAGTGCGACGCGGCACGGATCGCGTCGCCGGCGTCGTCGACCGCCCATCCCCAACGTCGCGCCCATCCGCCATCGCAAGCGCGGATTCCGCGCTGATCGGGGCAGGAGCCCCGCGAAGGCGCGCAGTGTGGGGGAGGCCGGCGGTCGGGGCGGAGTGGGCTGTGACGACGGCCTCGTTTCGATGACGACGACCGCCTCGGGGACGCGCGGTCGTGATTCTGCCGGCGTGCGCGGTGGCTCTGCCGATGTGGGACGAGGTCGTTGCGAACCCACGCGTCCCGGGCCTACGCTGGCGACATGGCCGACCTGCTCGAACGCATCACCATCGATCCGGCGATCTTCGGTGGCAAGCCCATCGTGCGCGGCCGGAGGCTCGCCGTGGAACACGTGCTGGGCATGCTTGCGGCCGGCGACGCCATCGAGACGATTCTGGAAGGGTACGATTGGCTCGAGCGCGAGGACGTCCTCGCTTGTCTCGAATATGCGCGGCGCCTCGTCGCGCACGAGCGAGTGGCACCACGCATCACGTCGTCGGCCGCGTGAGGTTTCTGCTCGATGCTTGCGTGTGGGGTGGTGCCCGTCGGGTACTGCTCGACGCCGGGCACGACGTGGTGAGCGTCGTCGATGAGGGCGCTGCCGATCCCGGAGACGTGCAGGTGCTCGCGCGCGCGGTGGAAGAGCAGCGGGTGCTCGTGACCCTCGACAAGGATTTCGGGGAACTGACGATTCTTCGGGGCGCGAAGCACTGTGGGCTATTGAGGCTGGCAGGTATTTCGGCGCGGAGTCAGGGGCAGTCCATCCTCGAGGTCATCGACGCCCACGGCGCGGCCCTGGCCGCAGGCGGCATCGTGACGGTGGAGCCGGACCGCGTGCGGATCCGCCCGGCGGGGTGAGTCGAACAGGGGTTCTCCTCAGGCGTGTGGGAACGCGGTGCGTGCGCTCGTACCGACGGGAGTCGTCTCGTTCGACTCCATCTCGGAAATGCCACCCGCGTGCGTGAAGTGCGGATGTCGAGATATCGATTCACCGGCCCATTCACCCCCATCGACGCGCCGACGTCGAGCGCGCGTGCGCTCTCGGCGCCACGGCCGGATCACGTGGAAACCGACACGGGAAAGCTCATGCTCCCGCCTCACGAAGCGTCCTCACCCGTTCAGCGGCCTGTCCGCTTCCGAGCATCCACACCATGCCCATCCTCGAGCTCGTCACCCACGTGGCCGCGCCGGTCGAGCGGTGCTTCGACCTGTGTCGCAGCATCGATCTGCATCGGGATTCGTTCGGGGCGACCGGCGAGCGGGCCGTCGCCGGGGTCACCTCGGGGCTCATCGGGCCCAGCGAGAGCGTGACCTGGGAGGCGACGCACTTTCTCGTGCGGCAGCGGCTGACCAGCCGCATCACCGCGTTCGACCGGCCCCGACATTTTCGCGACTCGATGGTGTCGGGGGCGTTCCGGCGCTTCGACCATGACCACGTCTTCGAGCCCGACGGACACGGCGGCACGGTGATGCGCGATGTGTTCGATTTCGACGCGCCGCTCGGCGTGCTCGGGCGCATCGCGGAAGCGACCTTCCTGACCCGCTACATGCGCCGCCTGCTCGAGGAGCGAAACGCCGCCGTCCAGCGCATCGCCGAGTCGGAGGAATGGCGGGCGTATCTGCCGTCCTCCCCATGAGCCGCGGGTGACTCGGCCCGGACGACGGATTCACCCTTCCCCGGACGGCCCCCCCTCGAAGCGACGGCGGACGCGCGCGCCGGGGGATGCTACCTCGCCACCCACCCCATCGCGGCGCAGGCGATGAGGGCGCGGGGGAGGCGGGCGGCCCAGGCGGATTCGGCGTGGGGGGCGTCGGGCTCGTGCCAGTGGGCGAGGTCGACGCCGAAGTCGTAGCCGAGCGCGTCGAGGGCGTCGCGGAGTTGGGTGGTCTCGCAGTAGTTGTCGGTGGCGTCGGGCGCGTCGTCGGCGAGGCCGTCGGCGTCGGTGTCGACGCAGCCGCTGCCGGGGCCGCCGCCGGAGTCGAGGTAGAGGGACGTTTCGCCGTGGCCGCGGGCGGTGAAGGCGTCGAGGAGGGTGCGGCCGCGCGGGGCGTCGGGGGCGATGGAGCCCCAGACGATGGTGGAAGACATGGCGATGACGCAGGCCTGGCGCGTGTCGTCGGCGAGCGTGGCGTGGAGCGAGACGAGGCCGCCGAGGGAGGCGCCCGCGAGGACGAGGGCATCCCCGCGGATGGGGATGCCGTAGCGGGCCGCGAAGAAGGGCAGGGCCTCTTCGTCGAGGAGGGCGAGGTAGGCGTCGGCGCGGCCGCCGACGGGGCCGCTGCCGAGGTCGTCGGTCACGGGGGTGTAGGCGTCGAAGCGATCAGGGGCGTTGTCGACGGCGAGGGCGACCACGTCGCGGAAGGCGGGTGTGTCGAGCGCTTCGCCCGCGCGGAGGCCGCCGAAGGGCGCGTCGGGCGCGAAGACGTTTTGGCCATCGTGGAAGAGCACGACGCGTGATGTCGCCGCGGCGGCGCTCCGGGGGACGAAGCCGGCCGGGAGGCGTGCGCGCAGGGCGCGGGACTCGGTGAGATGCCGCGAGCGAAACGCGGGGAAGCGCTCGAGCCACGCCGTGTCCGTGGGCGGGTCGACGTAGCCGAACGGGCCGAAGGCGTCGTCGCCGTGCGCCGTCGCCTCGGGCGGTGCGCGGAAGACGGCGGGCGCGCTCCACCACTTGTACTTCGCGCCGGCGGTCGGGGCGGAGAGGTCTGCGCGGGCGATCACGACGAGGTGGTGGACGCCGCTCGCGAGGCGCTCGGCGGGGCGGGCCGTTTCGCGCCAGGCGTCGAGATCGGAGATCAGTGCGACGGCGCCCGGTGCGTCGTCCCAGCGCGTCAAGAAGACGAGCTGGGCGGCGAGCGGAAGCGGCCAGCGCGCCGTGAGCGCGACGTCGGCGAGGATCGCGTCGAGCGCGGCGGCGTCGGCGTCGGGCGCACGCAGGCGCGCGAGCAGCGCCTCGAGCGCGGCCTGTTCGCCGACGGAGGCGTCGGGGCCGGCGTCGAATGTCGCAACGTGGGTGGGGCTGTCGTCGGGGATGGCGGCGTCGGATGTCGCAAGGTGGGTGGGGTTGCAACCGGTGAGCGGCACGCTGCCGACGAGCGCCGCGGCGAGGGGCAGCGCCGCGGCGAAGGCGCGCGACGCGCTGCGGACGTGGACCCTGGAAGGCTCGGCGCGGGGAGGCACGGCGCGGGGAGGCACGCCGCGACCATGCGCCGGGCAAGCAGAAGACGCACGCGGCGGTCCGGCGGGGTGGGGCGCGGTGGTGGCGTGGGCCGGCGCGTGGGGTGGGCCGGACCGCCCCGCGCGCGCCTCGCGACGAACCCGCGCGGCGGGCGGCGCTGCGTGCTCTAATGCGACCCGCCCCGAGCGGGCCCACCCTTCCCATGCGCCACACCCCGACACCCCGCCTCCCTGCCTCCTTCGCCTTCGCGCTCACCGTCTCGCTCGCGCTCGCCGCGTGCGGCGGGGATGACGAGGCGCCCCCGAGCCTCGAGCCCGTCGCGCCGCGCACGGTCGCGGTGAACGAGACGCTCACGATCGACCTCGTCGCCGAGAACCCCGGCTCGCTGCCCCTGCGCTGGGCCGTGTCGGGCCCGGACCTTCCGGGCTTCGACCGCGTCGCGAGCCTCGCGGGAGACGCGCGCGGCGCGCAGTTCCGCTGGACGCCGCTCGTCAGCCACGTGGGCGAGCACGCGCTCACCTTCGTCGCGACGTCGTCGGCGGGGACGGCCCGCGCGACGACCACGGTGATGGTGACACCGGCGGCCGACGCGGCGCCCGTCTTCTTGCGGCCCGGCGCGGGCGCGACCTTCGACCTGACGCGCGAGCCGTGCGTGGCCTTCGACGTCGAGGTGCGCGACGATGACTCCGCCTCGGTGACCATCGGGCCGCGCTCGATCCTGCCGATGGGCGCGGTGCTCGAGCAGACGGGGCCCAAAA
Source organism: Polyangiales bacterium (assembly GCA_964202905.1). Lineage (GTDB taxonomy): Bacteria > Myxococcota_A > Polyangia > Polyangiales > JADJQN01 > CAIUAC01. The sequence goes on along the minus strand of CAXNJO010000002.1, from coordinate 777,060 downwards.
TCGCGGTGTTTTCGTGGTGTCCGGCCCCCGATCAAATCGAGGCGTCCGAGCGCTGGACCATCGCGCTGAAGGCCGACGACGGCGATCACCCCCCGACCGCGCTGGATTTCGTCGCGGTGCTGCGCGCAGGTGCGCGCACCGATTGTCCGGGCGCCGACCCGATCGTCGCGCTCGTCTCGCCCGCCGAGGGCGCGCGCGTGACGACGGCCGCGGGCTTCGACGTGCTCGCGACCGCGAGCGACGCCGAGGGGCTGCGCGACGCGCCGCTGCTCTACTGGACGACGACCATGCCGGACGACCTTGCGCGCCCGGACATCACGCTCTTCGCGCAGGTGCCCTTCGCCGCGGACGGCGATCGGTTCCGCGCGCGTGTGCCGATCGCGCTCGCCGAAGGCGAGGAGCGCACCGTGTGGCTGCTCGCGACCGTCACCGACAACGACGACGCGGCCGGCACGCTGTGCGATCACCGCGCGGAGACCGCGCTCGCCGCCATCGTCGCGGTCGGCGGCGCGGGCGGCGGCTCGCTCGGGCTCTGCGTCGCGTGCACCGCGTCGCTCGACTGCGCCTCAGGGATCTGCGCGGCGGGCGCGGGCGGCGGGCGTTGTCTCGCGGGGTGCAGCGGCGCAGGGGTGTCGTGTCCCTCGGGCAGCACCTGCGGCGCGGTCACGCGCATCGAGGGTGCGGTCGTGGACGCCTGCGGTGATGCCGCTGCGGCGTGCTCGTCGCTCGGCGTCTGCACCGACGACGCGCGCGAGGAGGACGACGCGCGCTCGTCCGCGACGGCCCTCACTGCGCCGATCACGGAGGGTGTCATCTGCTCGGGCGACAGCGACTGGTACCGCATCGCCGTCGGCGCGAGCACGCGCGTCGACGTGACGCTCGACGGCTTCGTGCACGCGGACGGCGACCTCGACTTGCAGCTCGTCTCCGACACGGGTGCGATCCTCGCGACGAGTGCCGGTATCGCGGATGCCGAGACGGCCGGGATCTGCGTCGCTGCGGCCGGCCCCGTGTACGCGCGCGTCTTCGGCTACGGCACCGCGGGCGCGCCGCGCTATGCGCTGCGGGCCGTGACGATGCCGGGCGCGTGCTGCGTCGACGACACGTTCGAGCCCGACGATTCGCGTCTCGCGCCGCGCAGCGCCGCGCCCACGTTCGAGGGCACGGTGTGCCCGCGTGACGACGACTTCCTCTCCGTCGACGTCGCGAGCGCCTCGACGCTCACCGCGACGATCGTCTTCGACGCGACGGCGGATCTCGACCTCGAACTCTACGGACCGGACGGGACCGTGATCGCGTCCTCGCGCGGCGTGGGCGACACCGAGACGATCACGGTCGACGTCTCGCCCGGGCGGCACGTTCTCCGCGTCTACGGCTACATGGGCGCGACGTCCGATTACGTGGGCGAGCGGATGCTCGTCGCGCGCACGACGTGCACGTCGACCCTCGGCTGCCCCGCGGGCACGGTCTGCAATGGCAGCGTCTGCGTCGCGGCCGCCTGCACGGGCGCATCGACCTGCCCCTCGATGTACGCCTGTCCGGCGGCCGGACCGGGCAGCGCCCCGCGCGCGTGCACGGCGCCCTGTACCGTGAACACCGACTGCCGCGCGAGCGAGGCATGCAAGTGGTTCGCGGAGGGCCGCTTCTGCGCGGCGCGCGGCGCGGGCGCGAACGGCGCGGCGTGCACGAGCTACGCGGACTGCGGCGGTCAGCGCACCTGCCTCGCGACGACGGGCGGCTACTGCGCGCGCGCGGGGTGTGCGAGCAACGCGGACTGCGAGACGGGCACGTTCTGCGCGCGGGTCGGCGGCGCCAACGTGTGCGCGGTCTCCTGCCTCGCGAGCGACTCGGTGTGCCGCCTCTCGGGCGGCTACGCGTGCCGCAGCGTGACGGACGTCGGCGGCACGTCGCAACGCCTGTGCGTGCCGTGAGCCGCGGGGCGCGCGCGCTCGCGGCGCTCGCATGGCTGTGGGCGTCGCTCGCCGCGTGGACGGGCGGTTGCTCTGGCGACGTCGTCGGCGCGCCGAAGGCCTCCGGGCTCGCGCCGACGCTCGTCGCGCTCGCCTATCCGACGCCGCTCCTGCCGGGGAGCCGGCTCGTCGCGACGGTGGCGGGCGCGTCCGCTGAATCGCCATTCAGTCTGCGGCTCACGCACGCGAGCGGGGCGCGCGCCGCGCTCGAGGCGGCGCCCGATGCGCCGCGGGCGTTCGTGCTCACGGCCGACGACGTCGACCTGCTCGGTGAGGGCGCGCTCGCGCTCGACGCGGTGCTCGTCGGCGACGGGCTCGAGAGCCGCGCGCTCCCGATCGACGTGGAGCTCGCCCGCGGGGTGTCACCCGCGCTCGCGCGCATCACGACGGGGCCGGTGACGTTCAACGAGCGCGTGACGCTCGACGCGGCGGGCCTGCTGTTCCCCGGGGAGGGGCGCTGCGTCGCGCGCTTCCGCGGGACGTTCCGCCCGAGCGCGGGCGGTGCAGCGACGGCCGTCGATCTCGCGCTGCCGGTCGTGCCGGAGTCGGCGACCACGCGCCTGCGTGGCGTCGTCGTGCTGACGACCGACCTCGCGGGGGGCCTGCGCACGGGCGATTTCGACGGGGAGGTCGCGCTCGAGGTCGCGCCGGGCGGGAGCGCGCCGCGCGTCTCGGGGGCGCTGCGCGCGGCGTACACGTTCGGGCCGCCGCTCGCGCTGGGTTTCGAGCCGATGACGGCGACGCTCGGGCAGTTCCTCGACGTGCGTGGCGCGGGTTTTCTCGGCGGCGCGGATCGGCCCGACGAGACGACGCTGCTGCGCATCGAGGGGACGTTCACGCCGACGGGGGGCGCGGGGCGGGTGTTCGGGCCGGTGGAACTCGTGCCGCAGTTCGTCGCGGGCGACCGCGTCCGCTTGCAGGTCTCCACGTCGGTGCGCGACGGGGAGCTGGTCGCCGCGCTCTTCGGCGTGCGGCGCGGCGCGCTCGTCGGCACGGCGGTGCCCGTGACCATTCGCGGCACGGAGGAACTCGTCGGCGACCGCGCGGTCGTGCGCTTCAACCTGGGTGCGCCGCGGCAGGTCGTGTGGCTGCGCTTTTTGCCGCAGTTCTATGGGCTGCTCGCGCGCTTTGGGCTCGGCGCGGCGGCGTACGGGGAGATCGAGTCGCGGGTGAAGGCCCGCATCGACGCGATCTACGCAGGCTGGAACCTCGAGGTGCGCCTCGAGCGGCCGGAGGATTTCGGTGAGGCGGGCTATGCGGTCGTGGAGATCGGCGGCACCGACCCGAATGGCACGGGGCTCTTCGGCTACGACAACAGCCCCGGCAAGGACATCGGCAACGTGCGCCTCTTCGACCGCATCGGCGGCGCGAACGCCCAGACGCAGGCCGACGGCTACGCGGGCTACGGCGGCGTGTTCGTGGAGTCGCTGCTCTACTGGTCCGCGCGACCGGGGCTGCCGGGCGCGCGCCCGAACGGCTCGCCCGAGCCGGAGCCCCTCTTCGACGCGATCTTCGACCCGGTGCGCGAGGCGCCCGCGACCCTGTCCGAACTCCGCGGGACTGGGTCGCGCGCGCGGGTCGCCGCCGTCGCGCGGGCGCTCAGCGCGCTCGCGTCGATCATCGGTGAGACGACCGCGCACGAGCTTGGCCACAGTCTTGGGCTCGCGCTGCCGGATGGTCCGCCGACCGCCTTCCACGACCCGGGTGACGACCCAGGTTGCCTCATGGAGACGGGGAGCGCCCGGCCGCTCGGCGAGCGTGCCGGCGAGCCCGGCTACGCCGAGACACACTTCTGCGGCGACGCGCCCGCGTACCTCGACCGCATCCTCGGCGAGTGAGCGCTGCGCGTCGGGGTGAGTGCCTCGAGCGCAGCGCTGGTGCGCGACCGCTGTCGCAACGTGGGTGAGCCCCGTTGTCGCAACGTGGGTGAGCCCCGTTGTCGCAACGTGGGTGAGCCCCGTTGTCGCAACGTGGGTGAGCCCCGTTGTCGCAACGTGGGTGAGCCCCGGATGCGCCAGAGCGCGTCGAAAAAAATCAATGTTTACATCGACATGGGGCGCTCACGGGCGCGCGCGCCGCGACGCTCAGCGCTTGCCGTCGGCGAGGTACTTCTCGAGCTCGGCGGCGCCGCCGAGCAGCACGCCGTCGCGGAAGACCATCGGGAAGGTGGGCCAGCCCGCCCAGAGTTTGAGGGCGAGGCGCGGCTTCCACTCGCCGAGGTAGCTGCCGTACTCGAGGTAGGTCGGCTCGATGCCCGCGTCCGCGAGGAGCTTGCGAGCCTTCTTCACGACCGGGTTCTGCTTCATGCCGACGACGACCCACGGGTCGCGGGCGACCGTCGTGGCGACCGTGTCGACGAGGGCGCGGTGATAGTTGGCCTGCGCCTCGGCGACAGCGGGGGAGATCTTGTCGGCGGAGAGGGTCGGTCGGGACATGCGTGGCTCCTGCCCGCGCGATGCGGGCGCCGTGTGTCGCCGGCGGCGTCGGACCGTTACGGGGGCGCGTGGCGGAGCCGCACCTTCACGACGACGCGCCCGCGCACGCGGAGCGCGCCGAGCATCGCGCGGAAAGGCTTGATGCCGAAGTCCGGCTGGTCGAGCGCGACCTCGCCCGACTCGACGACGCCCGCGCGTTCGGTCGTGAGCGTGAGTGGGCACGCTTGGCCGTGCAGCGTGAGCGTGCCCTCGACGACGTGACCGCCGCTGGGCGTGCCGCGCACGACGCGGCCGGTGAACCGGATCTCGGGGAAGCGCGTGACCTCGAGGACGTCGTCCCGGAGGTGCGCCTCGATCTTGTGCGTGTCGGCCTCGGAGAGGGGCCTCAGGGCGACCCCGCCATCGGTCACCGCGCCGCGGAGCCGGATCGCACGCGGATCGATGCGCGCTTCGACGGTGCCGGCGGCCTCGTCGACGTCGAGGGTGAGCGAGGTCGCAACGAGCGCGAGGTCGTGCCCGACCGTCGCGAGCATGCCTTCGCGCGCGGTGTGCACGAGCAGCTCGGCCGTCGAGGCGTCGAAGTGGGGCATCGGGCTCGAGATAGACGCGGGGCGCGTGCCGCGCCACGCACGCGAGGACGCACGGTTCAGGGGGTCAGCGTCAGGCGCTCCTCGAGATCGGCCTCGACGTCCGCGCGTCGGAAGTGCATCGGGCGATAGCGCCCATCGCGCCAGTCCGCGACGGTGTCGGCCCAGTGCGGGCTGTCGGGCTCGCCGGCGTTGCCGCGCGGGAACTGCACCCGTGCTGCGGGCGTACCGTCGCTCTCGAACGCCGTGACCATGCGGTAGATGGCGCCGCTGTCGGAGTCGAGCCGCGCGCGCGGGCGGCCCTCTTCGAAGAACGTCGTCTCGGACACGTTCACGGTGCCGTGGCTGCCGTCCGTCGGCTCGAAGCCGCCGTCGAGGCGCGCGTCGCCGGGGATCTCGCCGTCGAAGACGGTGCCGTGCAGGGCGCCCCACGTGTAGAGCGTGGTGTCGGTGCCGCCGAAGCGCTCGGTGAGCCAGGTCGCGGTGAGGTCGAGCGCGCGGAGCGCGAGCACGTCCCGTCCCTCGGCGAGCAGGCCCGCGGTGTCGGGGATCGTGCCGTCGAGCGCGAAGATCGTGTAGCGCGCGATCGCACCCATCGCGCCCGAGGCGATCGGCCCGTAGACGAGCGAGAGGTCGTCCTCGAGCGCCTGAGAGCAGAGGAAGTTCATGAATCCCTCGAAGATCACCGCCTCCGGGGAGCCGCGCTCCATGCGGCGGTCCCACGCGGCGAGCGCGTCCGCGAGCGCGACGAGGTCGGTGCGGTCGCGCCACTCGGCGAGCGCCGGTTCGCTCGACACACGCGTCATCGCCTGCGCGAGGTAGGGGAGCATGCGGTCCGCGAACAACGAGCGCGTGTCGTCCTGCAGCGTCTCCATGTCGACCCGCGTGACGGGCTCGGGGCGGTCGACGAGGCGCGCGAGCTCGTCCTCGATGCGGCGCGCGCGGGTGCCCGGATCCCAGAACACCCCGAAATACAGGGGGTCGTCGTCGTAGCGCCCGTTCGACGTGAAGCCGTACGGGTCGTTGTTCGCGGTGGCGATCCAGCCGCGCGCCTCGGCGCGGCTGTGTGGCAACGCGTCGGTGGCAAGAAAGGCACCCGGGCGCCAGAGCGTCGACGCGTCGTCGCCACGCATCATCTTCCACGGCGGCTGCGTGAAGCGCGCGGGATCGCCGCGGTCGGGGACCTGCACGCCGATGCGGTACGTGAGCCCTGATGCGTCCGCGGCGAGGAAGTTGAATGCCGCGATCTCCGAGGTCCGCACGGCCGCGTCGAAGGCGTCGACCGTCTCGGCGCGATCGATCGCGAGGAAGAGCCGCGCCTCGTTCGTCGCGGCGAAGCCCACCCAGCGGAAGAGGACCGCGCGCCCCGGACCGACGAGCGGCACCGGCGCGAAGTCGTTGGGTAGCAGCACGCCATGGCCGGGCACGTCGCGCACGCGGTAGCGCTCCGTCGGCGCGCCGCGCACGGCGATCTCCTCGATGCGCTCGCGTACCGGGACGACCTCGCCGCCCAATTCCGCACCCGCGCTCGTCACTCGGACGTCCCACAAATCCATGGTGTCCGGGTAGGTCGTCGTGGCCGTCCACGCGAGGCGGCGGTTGTGGCCGAGCTGGATCGCGGGCGAGCCCACGAAGGAAAACCCGACGACGTCGAGCGTGCCACCGCCCTCGCGGCTGCTGAGATGCTGCGCCCAGAACAGCGACGGGCTGCGCAGCGGCTGGTGGGGGTCGCCGGCGATCAGCGGGCGGCCGTTGTCGGTGTGCGCGCCTGCGACCGCCCAGTTGTTGCTGCCGCCCGAGCGGAACGACGCGGCGCGCTGCGCGAAGTCCTCGAGGCGCGCGCGGGCGTCGGCGGGCAGGGCGCGCGGCGGCGCAGGCGGCGCGTTGGTGAGGGGCGCCGTCGCGCGACCCGCGGGGCGCTCGTCGGGTGGGAGCACGAAGGCGTCCTCGAGGGCCTGCGTGATGGGCACGGAACCGTCGATCTCGGGCAGGAAATCGCGGACGACCGTCGACAGCAGCTCGTACTCGAGCGTGTTCGCGTTGCTGAAGAGGATGGTGTGCCCGATGCCGAACGCGTCGAGCACGGACCAGGGTTCGGGCGCGTAGTCGAGGGCGGTGAAGCCATAGGGCATCGGCGCGTCGCCGGCGGCGATCTCCGCGATGCGCGCGTTGACGCCCGCGACCCAGGCCGTGACGAGCGCGAACTCGTCTGGCGCCTCGTCGCGCGCGCGCTCGGCCGAGAGCCGACCCCAACGTGGGAGAGCCATGAGGCGAGAGGTGCGGTCGTCGTCGAGGCGGGTGGGGCCGAAGACCTCGGCGAGGCGGCCGAGTGAGCGGCGCCGCATGACGTCCATCTGGAAAAGGCGATCGGTCGCCTGCATGTAGCCCGACGCATAGAACGCGTCGCCGTCGGTGGTCCCGTAAATATGGGGGATTCCAGAGTGATCACGGAGGATTGTGACCTCTGCGCCCAGGCCCGGAAAGGTCGGTTCGACGAAGGGTGGGCCGGCGTCGGGCGGCCCCGCGTCGGGCGGCCCCGTGTCCGGAACAGCTGCGTCTGCGGGGACGAGTGCGTCGCCGCCACACCCCGTGAGGGCTGTTGTGAGGGCAAGCGCGAGCACGATGGGGATGAGCAGGATCGGGCGAGCAGGGAGGCAAACGGGGCGGCGCATCGGTCGCGACGCTCGCATGCTCGGCGGACACGGCGCAACGGTGCGCGCCCTCGTCGCTGTCGGTGTCGCGAGGTCAGGGGTTCCCGCGCGAGCATGGTTGCGGCTGGCGGCCCTGTCCTCGCTGCGGTGCGTGCGAACGGCCTGAGTCCCACGACTGGGGCAACCTCACCCACGTTGCGCGCAGACGGGCTGAGTCCCCCGACCGGTGCAACCTCACCCACGTTGCGATAGCTGACCCACGTCGCGCGAACATCACCGATGTCGTGCGCGTAGGAGGGCAGTAGGATGTCACCGAGGTCGCACAACTGATGATTCGCTGCGCCACCTTCGGGCAGCGAGCCGAATGACCCAATGACGCATTTCGCACGCGCATCAGCGTGCGATCTCCAATAGTGTTGAAAGCCGCTCGCTTCATTGCCGCGCAGCCGCTTCAGCCCGTCAATGTCAGTCGCTCCGGCTCTCCGTGCGCGCGTGCCTCGCCCCCCGAGGACGCGCTCGCGTCGTCGCCAACCTCGTCCTCGCGCGTGCGACGTGGTGGGGAGCGAAGTCCTCTACGTCGCGACGATGGCGGAATGGGCTTTGCGCATCCACCACGTTCCGATTGGAAACACAACGTCGCGAAACCCAGCTCGCCAGCGTGTGAGCGCTACGCGGTAGGCGGCTCGGAAGGCCCGTAGCGCCACGACGGCGGCGGAGAAAGCCCCGGGTACGCTGCTGACGGCGAAAGTGGGGTTGCGTTTGCGGGTCGGTTCTTCACTGGTCGCGCGATCATACGGCGAGACCGATGTTGCGCGGTTCGCGCCGGAGAACCTCCTCCCTTGTCGCGCGAGCTCGGTGCGGGCACGTGATTCATGCGCGGCGACCGACCGCTTGACGGCGGCGCGCCAGACTTCGGCCGCGTCGGGCTCGACGTCCGAGGGTAACCCCAGTTCGAGATCCGCGAACGCGGGCCAGCGCTTCCTCCCTTCCTGGCTCAGGTAGACGCGTGGCCTCGCCGCACGCATGCGACCTCCGCCGAGGTCGTCGGGATGGCTCTTCGCCCCCGGCCAATCGCGCGCATACCGGACGAGTCCAGCGGTCACTGGATTGGCAAGCACATAGCCGAGTTTGTCGACGATCGCCTCGCTGGTCTCGAGCCTGACCAACGACGTCTGCTCGTGGTCCCACACCGCGCCCTCCCATCTCCGCAGCACTTTCGTCGCGAGCGCCAACAGTCGATGAAAGTACTCGAGAAAACGCGGCAATTCGCCCTGCAGGTCACTCACGACGAGGTGAATGTGCGTCGACAGCACGCAGAACCCATGGACGACGATGCCATGTCGTCGTGCGCTGACGGCGAGCATGTAGACCACGATCGTGCGCAACTCGGGGTCAGGGCGGAGAAGAAAGTGCCGTCGTAACGTGCGGCGTGTGACGAGGTACGTGGAGCCGGGCAAGATTTGGCGGGGAGACGGCATGGCGGCGCGTAGCGCAGGCGGCGTGCCGCAGAACGACTCTGTGATTTCAGGGGGTTGCAGCGCAAACATGGCGGAGTCGGTGGCGCCCGTCGGCGGACCGCGCACTGGCGGCGCCCTGGTCGACGAGGCCGGCTGCGTCGGTCGCGGAGAATGCGGGCGCTCAAGGTGGGTTTGGTCGACCTGCGGTCTGGGGGGTGGTCGGGGCCGTGGGCACAGCGTAGGTCGATACGACTTGGAGTTCCGATGGCAACGTGGGTCGGGGCGCCGCGGTGGGCGCAACGTGGGTCGGGGCGCCACAACGTGGGTCGGTTCGCCGCGGTCACAACGTGGGTCGGGTGGCCGCGGTTAGCGTCGCGGTCAGCGTCGCGGGTAGCGCCACAACGTGGGTCGGTTCGCCGCGGTCACAACGTGGGTCGGGTGGCCGCGGTCAGCGCCGCGGGTAGCGCTGCCCGTCGGTGTACGCGACGCGGTAAGGGCGGGCTTGCACGAGGTAAAGCACGCGCTCGCGTCCGCCGGGCGGCGCGGAGATCAGGAACTCGACGTCGACGGCGTTCGCGTGGGTGCCGTACGTCGGCACGAGCGTGTCGTGCAGGCGCTGGAGCACGCGGGCGACGCGCAGGACGTCGTCCGCGTCGAGCACGTCGGTTCCGCCGGTGCGCGACGAGCGGCCGAGGCGCTCGGGCTCGAGCTGCTCGGTGTACGTGTAGACGAGGTGCTGCTCGGGCACCTCGTCGCGCGCGCCGGTGACGCTGCCGCCGGTCGCCTGCGCGTTGAGGAAGACCGCGGGGCGTCCTTCGTTGAAGGGGTTGCGCGTGATCGCGACGCCGTTGGCCACCGCGTGCGGCACGAAGGGCTGCACGAGCACGGCCATCGCGACCGAGAGCGGATCGATGCGGAACCAATCGCGCTCCTCGAAGCCGCGCAGCGTGAAAACGCTCGCCCACACGCGGCGGAGCGCGTCCGCGAGCGCCGCGTCGTCGGCGTCCGTCGCGAGGACGACCGACTCGTAGAGACCTGCGCCGTTGAAGCCGGGGAGATCCTCGGCGTTCGTGCTCGAGCGCAGGATCGCGCGGCCCGCCGGAAAGCGCGCGAGCCGCGCGCGCACGAGGCGGAGCAGGGCGGCGTCGACGGGCGCCGCGGCGATCGATACGCGTAGCGCCGCGAGGCGTGCGTCGCGCGTGCTGCGATCGGCGCGGAAGGCTGGCTCCGCGAACGTCGCGCCGAGCCGCGGCGCGATGTCCGCGCGCACGAGGTGGTCGACGTAGAGGGTCGTCGGGATCACGAAGCCGCCCGGCGTCCGCACGTCGCCGCCTGCCGCCCGGAGCGCGTCGCCGAGCCTGCACACCTCGCCCAGCTGCGCGGCCTTCGCGCCCACCTCGCCGAGCTGCGCGCGGCCGACGTCGCACACCTCGCGCAGCGCGCGGCCTCTGAGATCGAGCGTCGGTGTGAAGGTCTGCGCGGGGCGGCGAGCGGCCCATGCGGCTTCCGCCTCGGCGCCCGGGGCCTCCGCGATCGCGAAGTCCTGCGGCCCGACGTGGAGCCGTACGACGCGGCCCTCGAGCGCGCTGAAGCGCGGATCGTCGACCGCGCCCCGCAAGGCCATGTTCGGCGTGCCGCGGTTCGCGCTCAGCAGGGCGACGTGCGCGAGCGGCGCTTGCAGGCGCGCGGTGACGAGGCCCATGGCCATCGGCAGATCATCGGGGACCTCGGCGGTCACGAGGATCTCCTGCGCGCCGACGGTCGCTGGATCGAGCGCGCCGCGCACGATCCGCAGCACGCCGTACGTGGTGCCCGTCGTGAGCGGCTGGTACGCGACGCCGCCCAGGAGCTGGTCCGTCGTCACGACCTCGAGCCGCCCGGGGACCTCGGCGACCCGCGCTTCGTGCAGCGCCGAGAGCGGGCGGTAGCGGAGCCGCGGGCCGACGTGCAAGGCCGCGCGGACCTGCGCGAACGCCTCGGCGATGCGCGGCGCGTCGAGGTCGTCGCCGGCGAGCATCTCGAAGGTCCACGCGTCCGCATCGAGGTGGTGCACGACGGTTCCGCAGATAAAGCGGCGATCGGGGCGCCGGTACTCGCGCACGTTGAACGCCGCGTGCGACTCGATGGGCGCCGGGCCCGAGAGGAAGCGGCGCGCGAATTCGTAGTGGATCGGGAAGCGCTCGGTCTGCACGAGCCAGAGCCGGCGCGCGTCGGCGAGGTCGATCAGAAACTTCACGACCTCGGTGCGGGCGAAGACCTCGTTCTCCGGGCGCGCGGCGAGCCGTCGCCAGGTCTCCGCGTCGTCGATGCGGTGCGCGAAGTCGGGGGCGTCCGCGGGCGCGCGGACCGGTGCGTCGGCGCGCGGCACGGCCCACGGGTCCGGGGTGCGTGGGGGCGGCAGCGGCCCGCGCAGCGACGCCCCGAGGCCTGCGTCCCGGGCGCCGCACGCGGCGACGACCGCTGCGATCAGCGAGGCGAGGAGCAGCGCGACCCCATGCGTCCATGCGCATGGATGCATGATGCTGGGCCGCAGACGACGGCGCTGCCGCCGCGCCCCGCTCACGTCCCGAGCCGCGCGCGCACGCCGTCGTCGCCGGTGATCGCGGCCTCGAGCAGCAGCAGGCGGTCGTTGCCCCAGAACATCGCGTCCTCCCAGAACAGCGTCGGCGCACCGAAGGCGCCGCGCGCGACGGCTTCCTCGGTGCTCGCGCGGAGCGCGTCCTTCGTGGCCGGTGCGTCGATCGCGGCGACGACCGCGGCGCCGTCGAGCCCGACACCCGCGGCGATGCCGGCGATCTCGGCGTCGGCGGACACGTCGCGGTCGTCGACCCAGTACGCGCGGAAGAGCGCCAGCGCGAAGTCGGGAATGGCCTGCTCGCCCGCCGCGAGCGCCACCGCCGCGATCGCGCGCTGCGTGCGGAGCGTGTTCAGCGGGAAGCGCGACGACATGCGGAAGGGGATGCCGTAGAGCGTGGCCCAGCGGGTGAGGTCGCCGAGCATCCAGCGCGCCTTCGCCGCGACGCGGGCGGGCATGTCGTTGCCGCTCGCCTTGAACACCGCGCCGAGCAGGAAGGGCCGCCAGCGGACCGGCACGCCCGTGCGCGCTGAGAGCGCGCCGACTTCGGCGGCGGCGAGGTAGCTGTAGGGGGAGCCGATGTCGAAGAAGAGCTCGATCGTGGAGGCGTTCGTCATGGGCGCCGAGCATATCGCGCTGGATCACGCCCCGTCCCCGTGGGTCCGCCGCCCCGTGTCCGACACCGCGCCGCTGCGCGCGCGTCACACGCCGTGATAGCGTCTTCCCCCGCGCCGCGTGAGCGTCCCGCCCCGCGCGCGTGCCCTGCTTGCCGCCCTGGAGCGCACCGTGAACCGAATCGCTTTCTGCCTGTTCGCCGCCCTCGCTTCGTTCCTGCCTGCGCGCGCCCTCGCGCAGCCGACCCTCGTCGACACGCTCGGCGGCGCGCGCGGCTACGGCACCGACTGCCTGTCGACGAACGACGATGGTTCGTCGCGGCTCATCGATCTCACGACCGCCTTCCCGGGCGGGCTCGAGTTCTTCGGCATTCGGCACACGACGGGCTACGTGAACACGAACGGCAACATCACGTTCGCCGGGCCGCTCTCGACGTTCACGCCGACGGCCTTCCCCGTCGCGGATCGCCCGATGATCGCGCCCTACTGGGCCGACGTCGACATCCGCGGCGCGACGTGCGCCGGCTTCGGCGGGGACCGCGGCTGCGCGAGCCCGACGACCAACGGCGTCTGGTGGCACCTCGAGCCGGGGCGCATGGTCGTGACCTGGGATCGCGTGGGGTACTTCAGCTGCGACGACTCGCGGCAGATGACCTTCCAGCTGATCCTCAACGAGGCCCGCTACTGCGGCATCCCCGGCGATTTCGACGTCGAGTTCCGCTACACGCAGTGCGGGTGGGAGACGGGCGACGCGAGCGGCGGCACGGGCGGCTTCGGCGGCACGCCCGCGCAGGTCGGTTTCGACGCCGGCAACCTCGCCGATTTCGTCTCCATCATGGGGTCGCGCATGGCGGGGATCAGCCGCGTCGTCTGCGACGATTCCAACGTGGGTGAGCCGGGGGTGTGGCGTTTCCGCATCCGACGCGGCGTGATCGAGTGCCCGGACGCGGGTGACCCGTGCACCATCGACGGCGCGGTCGGCGTCTGCGCCGAGGGCCGGACGCGCTGCGCCCGCGCGGGAATCGAGTGCCAGCCGATCGTCGCGGCGGGACCCGAGGTCTGCGACGCCTTCGACAACGACTGCGACGGCGCGGTCGACGAGGACCCGCGACTCTGCGGCGACGTCGACGTGTGCGTGGCCGGGCGCTGCATCCGGCCGTGCTTCGAGGGCGGCTGCGACACGGGCTTCACGTGCTCGCCTGCGGGCGTCTGCGAAGAGGATGCCTGCGCCACGGTGACGTGTCCGGGCGGCGAGCGCTGCGTCGCGGGGACGTGCGTCGGCGTGTGCGGCGGCATCGTGTGTCCGCCGGGTCAGAACTGCGTCGGCGGCAGCTGTCAGGACCTCTGCGCGGCGGTCGAGTGCGGCGCCTGCGAGGTCTGCGCCGAGGGCACCTGCCGCACGCGCTGCGAGGTGGACGGCTGCCCCGCGGGCGAGGCCTGCGAGGAGACGGGCGCGTGTGTGGCGGAGGCGTGTCTCGGCGTGCGCTGCGGGCCGGGGCGCGTCTGCCGCGAGGGGCGCTGCGCGAACGCGTGCGATGGTGTCGTGTGCCCCGCCGGGCAGCGCTGCGAGCGCGGCGAGTGTCTGGTCCCGCCGCCGCCGCCGATGGTCGACGCGGGCACGCCGCAGGTCGACGGCGGCACGATGGGGAGCGACCTGGGCGGCACCCCGGACGCGGGCCGCCTCACCGCGCCGCCCGCGGAGGCGAGCGGCTGCGCGTGCAGCGCGCCGGGGGCGCCGGCGTCGTCGGAGTCCGGCGCGGCCGCGATGCTGGCGCTCGCGGGGCTCGCGGCGGTGGTGGGCGTGCGGCGTCGCCGTCGCGCGCGGGGCTTGTCGCCGCGCGCGACGACGCAGCGCGCCCTGGTCGGCGTGGCCGTCGTCGGCGGCGCGCTGCTCGTGGGCTGCACCTCGCGCGGAGAGGTGCCGCGCGGCGGCGCGGTGTGCGGTGATGGTCTCGTCACCGGGCTCGAGGCGTGCGACGATCTCGGCGCGGCGGCGGGGGATGGCTGCAGCGCGTTTTGTTCGGTGGAGTCCGGCTGGACGTGCACGGGCACGCCGTCCGTCTGCACGTCGAGCGGCCCCGTCTGCGGCGATCGCCGGCTCGACGCGGGCGAGGCGTGCGACGACGGCGGCGACTCCGCGGAGTGCGACGCCGACTGCACGGCGGTGATCTGCGGCGATCGGCGCGTCAACGGCGTGGCCGACGAGGAGTGCGACGACGGAAATACCATCAACGGAGATGCGTGTACCGCGGGGTGTCTGCGCGAGCCCTCGAGTTGCGGCAACGGGATGTGCGAGGCCGGCGAGACCTGCTCGAACTGCGCCGCGGATTGCGCGGCGACGCCGCTCTGCTCGATGTGCGACGACCTCGACCTCGACGGGGCGACGGATCAGGCGTGCGGGGGGACGGACTGCAACGACGAAGATCCGATGGTGCGCCCCGGGATGCCCGAGATCCCTTGCAACCGCGTCGACGAGGACTGCGACCGCGCCACGCGCGACGCGCTCGACGCCGACATGGACGGCTCGACGTGCAACTTCGATTGCGACGACGCGGACGCGCTGCGCAGCCCGCTGACGCGCGAGCTCTGCGGCGACGCGATCGACAACGACTGCGACCCCGGGACGGCCGGACGTCTTCGACGCCGATCGCGACGGCTGCGAGCTGCGAAGAGGACTGCGACGACTTCCGCGCGACGACGTGTCCGACCTGCCCCGAGATCTGCAACAACACGCTGAACGACGATTGCGACGCCGTGACCCCGGATCGCTTCGACGGCGACGGGGACGGCTCCCTCTGCAACGTGGACTGCGACGACGCGTTCGCGACCGTGCGGCCGGGCGGGACCGAGCTGTGTGACGGCGTCGACAACGACTGCGACACGCTCCTCGATGGCCCCGGCGAGGACGACGATCGCGATGGGTTCGCAGACATCGCGTGCGGCGCCGCGTGCGTCGGGAGCTGTGGCGACTGCGACGACGCCAACGCCCGCGTCTCGCCGGCGGCGCTCGAGTTCTGCGGCAACACGCTCGACGACGACTGCGACCCCGCGACGAGCGACGCGCTCGTCGACGGCGACCGCGACGGCGTCGCCTGCGACCTCGACTGCAACGACGGTGACGTGACGCTCTTCCCGGACGCGAGCGGTCTCTGCGGTCCCCGCTTCGAGTACCTCGAGGACTTCGAGGCCGGCGCCGGCGGCTGGACGGCGAGCGGCACGTCCTCGAGCTGGGCGTGGGGCCGGCCTGCGGGCACGTTCATCCCGCGCGCGGCCTCGGGGAACAACGCGTGGGTGACGAACCTCGCGGGCGACTACAACGCGAACGAACTCTCGTACCTCACCTCGCCGCCTATCGATCTCTCGGCACGATCACGCGGCGACGGTGCGCGTGTCCTTCTCGCACATCTACGAGACCGAGGCCTTCCCCGACGGGAGCTGGCTCGAGGTGTCGGTCGATGGCGGCGTGACCTGGCGCAAGGTCGGCGCGGTCGGCGAGGGCTCGAACTGGTACACGAACACCACGCGGCAGTGGTGGAGCGGCATGAGCGGCGCGTCGGGCGTGTGGCGCACGGCGTCGCTCGCGGTCAGCGGCGTCGCCGGTCGCGCGGACGTGCGCCTGCGCTTCGTGTTCGATTCGGACGGCAGCATCGAGTACGAGGGCTTCGGCATCGACGACGTGCGCGTGGCCGATCAGATCGTCGACCTCGCGCTCTCCGCGTTCGAGGCGACGCCGCCCGTCGCGTGCGCTGGCGCGCAGCTCCCGATCCGCGCGACGGTCCGCAACGACGGCACCACGAACGTCGGCGCCTTCACGCTGTCGTACGCGGTCGACGGTGGCACGCCCGTGACGGAGATGGTCACGCGCACGCTGCGCCCCGGCGAGACCTACGTGCACACGTTCGCGACGCCGTTCGCGCTCACCGTGGGCGCACGCACGGTGACGGGCTCGGTGTCCGTCGCCGGCGACACGAGCCTGGTGAACGATGGCGCGACCGCGTCGTTCACGATCGGCGCGAGCACGGTGCTCGCCGCCACGCCCGCCTACCTCGAGGGCTTCGAGGTGACCGCGGGCGGCTGGGCGGCGAGCGGGACGGCGAGCTCGTGGGCCCGCGGCATCCCGGGGAGCACGACGTTCACCAGCCGCGCAGGCGAGGGCACCCGCGCCTGGGCGACGAGCCTCGGCGGCAACCACAACAACAGCGAACTGAGCTACCTGCAGTCGCCGTGCTTCGACTTCGGCGCGGTGACGGCGGATCCGGACGGTCTCGTTCCTCCACATCTTCCGCACGCGTGCAATGGGCGACGTGGGCTGGCTCGAGGTCACGACCGACGGGCTGACCTGGACGAAGCTCGGCAGCGCCGCTACGGGCACGAACTGGTACTCGGATGCGGCGACCGACACGTGGAGCGGCAACACCGGCATGTCGGGCGCGTGGCGCACGGCCTCGCATCCGCTCGCCGGCGTCGCCGGTCGCCCGCTCGTGCGCTTCCGCTTCGTGTTCAACTCCGACGCGACGCTCACCGACGACGGCTTCGGGGTTGACGCCTTCGCCATCGCCCCCTGAACCTCGCGGGGGGTGCCCCGTGGCGCACCGCGGCGCGTGCTAGCTTCGCCGCCGTCTCTCCGAAGGGAAACCCATGCGCCACCATACCCTTGTCTTCCTCGCAGCATGTCTCGCCGCGCCCGTGCTCCTCAGCGCGGGCTGCTCGTCATCGAAGGTCGCCGACACCGAAGACGGCGCCGTCTCGATGGTGGACGGAGACCTTCCGGATGCCGTGATCCCCGACGGCGATGTTCCCTTGGATGGGGGACCCGATGTCGACGGCGGCCCGATCGACGTCGATCTCGGCGAGCCGGATCTCGGCTTCGTCGATGCCGGTCCGCCGAACGTCTGCGGCGACGGCGTGCTCGTCGCGCCCGAGCAGTGCGACGACGGGAACACCACGACAGGGGATGGTTGTGACGCCTCGTGCACGGTCGAGTCGGATGTGTGTCCGGGAGGCGCGGCGCCGCGTGAACTCATCGCGGGCGCGACGGTGCGCGGCGACACGGGCGGCACGATGAGCGCGGCGAGCGGCTCGTGCGGCGGCGGCACGGCCGGCGAGAACACGTTCTTCTTCACCCTCTACGCCGAGTCGGACGTCACGCTCACGACGGATGCCGCAGCGACCGACTTCAACGCGGCGCTCTACGTCCGCAGCGACTGCGCGAGCCGCACGAGCGAGCTCGGCTGCGAGTCGGCCGCGCCCGCCGGCGACACGCTCACGCTCTCGTCGCTGCCCGCGGGCACGTACTTCGCGTTCGTCGATGGCGCGGGCGGCGAGTCCGGCGCGTACGAACTCGGTCTCACCGTCACGACGCGCATCGCGGTCGGCGGCCCGTGCGATCCGATGGGCGCGACGGGGGTCTGCGTGGACGGCGCCGAGTGCACCGCGGACGCCGCGGGCGCCTTCCTCTGCCGCACGCCCGAGTCGATCTGCGTTGATGCGGCGCGCACGCTCACGCTCGGCGCCGCGCCCATCGGCGGCACCACCGTCGGCGCCGAGAACCGCTACGCGCCGTCCTGCTCGCGCGACGGCGACTCGCCCGAGCGCGCGTTCCGCGTGACGGTGCCGGCCGGCATGCACGACCTCGTCGTCACCGTCGCGCCGACGAACTACGCCGCGGACAACTTCGACCCGGTGCTGACGATCGAGTCGGCGTGCGGCGATGTGGGGAGCGCCGTGGGCTGCGCCGACGCGAACACCGACGCGCCGGAAGAGGTCGTCGTGCCGAACGCGGCCGGCGAGTACTTCGTGCTCGTCGACGGCTTCGGCAACCGCGCCGGGCGACGTGCTCGAGGGCGAGTTCGAGGTCTCCGCGCGGCTGCGCGCCATCGTCGGTGGCGGTGGCGCGTGCGATCCGGAGGGCCTCGACAATCGCTGCGAAGACGGCTTCTCCTGTGCGGGCGATGGGGGCGCGGCCACGTGCGTCGATCCGGCGGCCGCGATCTGCACGACGGCCGAGGCGGCCATGCTCGGCACCGCGGTCACCGCGACGCTCGGCGGCGCGGGCGCCGTCGATGATCTCGCGCCGACCTGCGGCGCGGACGTGGGCTTCGACGAGGACCTGTACTTCGTCGATCTCGCGGCGCCGGGCGTCATCACGGCCCGCGCGCGCGGCATGGTCGATGGCCGCAGCACCCTCTACATCCGCGGCGCCGGCGCGTGCGGCCCGACGGCCGACCTCGTCTGCGACACGACGGGTGGCGCACGCCTCGAGGTCACGACCGCCGAGGTGCCCGCGGGCCGCTACTACGTGATCGTCGACGCGAGCGGCTCCTACAACGTGACCATCAACGTCATCACCACGGTGGCGGCGGGCGCCGCGTGTGACGCGGCCTCGACGAGCACGCGCTGCGCCGCCGGTACCGCCTGCCTCGGCGGGACGTGTAGCGCGGTCTCCGTCATCAACGACGCGGCGCCGAACGCCTCGTTCTGCGACGCGCAGGGCCCCTCGACCGGCGACACGCTCTTCGTGGGCGAGCTGACTGTGGGCGGCGCCGCGGACGTCGACACCTTCGAGGTGCGGCTCGCCGCGCCCGCGCGCCTCGCGATCTCGACCAGCAACGGCGCCGGTGGCTGCACGGCGGACACGCTCGTCGAGGTGTTCTCGGGCGTGACGTCGACGTGCGCGGAGCTCGACGGCTCGATGCCGATGGCCGTCGCCTCCGACGACAACGGGGGTCTCGCCATGATCTGCTCGTCGCTCACGACGGGCGTGTTGCCGGCGGGCTCGTACTACATCCGCACGCGGCGCTCGGGTGGCTTCGGTTCGCCGGGCGGCGCGTACCAGGTGCTCGTCGACGTCCTGTAGTCGGGGCGACGCGCGGCATCGAGCCGAGGGCCGGGGGGCGTGAGTCTCCCGGCCTTTCTCGTTGGTTTCGCGAGGGGTTTTGGCGCATGCCGGCCCGCTTCGCGCGCGATGCAGGCGCTGCGCGTTTGGTCGACGCCACCGTGCCGCCTCACGTAGGCTTGCGCCCATGTCGATTCGCCCTCGCCTCGTCTGCTCCGCGCTCGTGCTCGGCCTCGTCGCCTCCTGCGAGACGGCCGCGGAGCCGCCGGTCCTGCGGCCTCCGCCCCCGGCGAACGAGGGCCTCTACGCCTTCGCGGACGGCTGCTACGCCCTCGACGCGACGGACCCCGGCAGCGACGACACGCGCTGGTTGGCGGCGACGGAGTCGGGCGCGGCGTTCCGCTTCACCGCGCGCACGGCCGAGACCGGCGCGCGCTTCTTCCTGAAGGCGTCCGACCTCGGCACGTACCTCTTCTACGACGCCGAGGGGCGCTACCTCGTGGCCGAGGATGGCCCGCTTCTCCGCGAAGACGCGCTGATGTCCGACGTGCTGACGGTCGACGATTCGTACGTGTCGGGCGCGGAGTGGGCGTTGCAGGCCGCGCCGACCGACCCGGAGCGCTTCCAGTTGCGGCACCGCAAGAGCGAGAAGTTCCTCACGCGGGCGGGCACGCTCACGGGCGACGCGTCGGGCGCCGCGGTCGTCGCGCTCTATCCGGCCGAGGGCTGCCGCGCCCACCCCGAACTGACCCTCGACGCGACGGGCGCCGTCGAGCCGCGCACCTTCGCCGACGGCTCGCTCTTCGGCATCGTCGACACGCACGCGCACATGATGACGAGCTTCGGTTTCGGCGGCGGTGGCATCGCGCACGGCGCGCCCTTCCACCGGCTCGGCGTCGAGCATGCGCTGCCGGATTGCTCGATCTTCCATGGCACCGGCGGGCGCCGTGACCTGCTCGGCTACGCCTTCGATCAGGGGATCTCCGGGGGGCTGGACGTCGACGCGCTGCTGCCCACGCTGCTCTCGGGGCGCACGCCTGGCTTCAACCACGAGACGGCGGGCTACCCGGCGTTCACCGCGTGGCCCGCGGCGCCCTTCAGCTCGACGCACCAGACGATGTACTACCGCTGGCTCGAGCGCGCGTACCTCGGCGGGCTGCGCCTGCTCGTGCAGCACGCGACGACCAACTCCGTGCTCTGTGACCTCTTCACGGGGCAGGGCGTCCACCGCGTCCGCTACTCGTGCAACGACATGGTCGCGGTCGATCGCAGCATCGAGGAGACGTTCAACCTCGAGCGCTACATCGACGCTCAGAGCGGCGGCCCGGGACGCGGCTGGTTCCGCGTCGTCAAGACGCCCGCGGAGGCGCGCGCGGTCATCGCGGAGGGCAAGCTCGCCGTGTTGCTCGGCATCGAGACCTCCAACCTCTTCGACTGTTTCCTCGTCCCGCGCGAGGGCTTCCCCACGTGCGACGCGGCGTACGTCGCCGCGCAGGTGCAGCGCTACTACGACCTCGGCGTGCGCGCGATCTTCCCCGTGCACAAGTACGACAACGCCTTCTCCGCCGGCGACGGCGACCGCCCGATCGGCGAGATCGGCGGCTTCATCAACAGCGGCCACTGGTCGAGCTACACCGAGGACTGCCCGGATCTCCCCACCGTCTTCGATCGCGGTGACGTCGAGCTCGGCGGTCTGAACATGCCGCGCGCGGAGTTCGCCTCCGCACCGCCCAACGACATGACGGGGTTCGCGGAGGCGCCCGTCGCGACGCTCGTCCCCTTCCTCAGCCAGATTTCTTCCGGTCCGCTCCGTGGCGACTACTGCCAGAGTCACGGGCTCAGCGCGCTCGGCGAGGTGCTCGTCCGCGAGATGATGCGCCGCGGGATGATCCTCGAGATCGATCACCTCCCGCAGCGCTCGTACCAGCGCGTGTTCGAGCTCCTCGAGGCGAACCGCTACCCGGCCGCGGGCACGCACGGCAACACCAACAACGGGCGCCTCTACGCGCTCGGCGGCATCTCGAAGTCAGGTCTCGGCCGCTGCGCGGACCCGGCGCGCCCCGGCTCGATGGCGGACGGAATCGTCAACGCCGCGCGGGACATCGCGGCCGTCGGCGGCTACCCCGCCGAGGGCTTCGGTTTCGACCTGAACGGCTTCGCCGGGGCGCCCGGGCCGCGCTTCGGCGAGCGTGCGGGCTGCTCCGAGCCGCAGACCAACCCCGTCACCTATCCGTTCGACTCGTACGCGGGCGACGTCACCTTCACGGAGCCGCACCTCGGCGAGCGCGTCGTCGATTTCAACACCGAGGGCCTCTCGCACATCGGGCTGCTGCCCGAGCTCATCGAAGACGCGCGCCGCACGGGCGCGACGGATGCCGACCTCGAGCCCCTGTTCCGCTCGGCCGAGGGCTACCTCCGCATGTGGGAGCTCGCCGAGACCCGCGCGCCGATGGTGCCCTGAGGGCGCCGCGCGCCGCGACCGGGCCGCGCTGCATGCGTGGCGCATCGTGCGATCCGGGAGTCGCGCATCGCCATTCCCGAATCGCGATGCGCGAATCGCATGACCGGCGTCACTCCTCGCTGAAGAGGTCGTCGACGTCCTGCTTCGTGAGACCCTTGAGCACCGCGCCCTCGGAGGCGAGCACGTTCTCGACGAGCGCGCGCTTCTTGCCGCTCAGCTGGAGGATCTTCTCCTCGACGGTGCCGCGCGCGATGAGGCGGTAGACGGTCACGACCTTGGTCTGGCCGATGCGGTGCGCGCGGTCGGTCGCCTGGTCCTCGACGGCCGGGTTCCACCACGGATCGAAGTGAATGACCGTGTCGGCGCCGGTGAGGTTGAGGCCGGTGCCGCCCGCCTTCAGCGAGATGAGGAAGGCGTTGACGCTCATGTCCGTGTTGAAGCGGTCGACCTTGCCCTGCCGCTCTTCGCTCGGCGTGCTGCCGTCGAGGTACTCGTAGACGACGCCGTCGGAATCGAGCGCCTCGCGGATGAGGCGCAGCATCTCGACGAACTGCGAGAAGACGAGCACGCGGTGCCCGCCGCTCACGGCCTCGCTGATGATCTCACGGAGTGCGTTGAGCTTGCCGCTCTCCTCGTGATCGAAGTCGCCGGGGAGCTTCAGCAGGCGCGGATCGCAAGCCACCTGCCGCAGGCGCGTGAGCGCGGCGAGGATCTGGATCTGCGACTTCGCGATGCCCTTCTCCTCGACGGTCGAGAGCAGCGAATCGCGGATCTGCTTGGTCATCTGCTTGTAGAGCTTCGACTGCTCTTCGGCGAGCGGGACGATGATCTCCTGCTCGATCTTCGCGGGGAGGTCCTTCTCGACCTCGCCCTTGGTGCGGCGCTTGACGAAGGGGCGCACGGTCGCGCCGAGCTTCTGCGCGGACTCGAGGTCGCCGCGCTCGATCGGCCGCCCGTACTGCTCTTCGAAGACCTTGAGCGAGCCGAGCATGTTCGGCGCGACGAAGTCGAAGATCGACCAGAACTCGCTGAGGCGGTTCTCGATGGGCGTGCCGGTGAGCGCGAGGCGCCGCTCGCTCTGGAGCCGCTTGGCCGCGCGCGCGGTCGCCGAGAGCGGGTTCTTGATGTGCTGCGCCTCGTCGAGGATCGCGTACTTGAGGTCGAGCGTGCCGAGGAACTCCTCGTCGCGCCGCAAGAGCGAGTAGCTCGTGATGAGGACGTCGGCCTCGGCGGCCGCCTGCGCCTGCTCGTGGCGGTCGGCGCCCTGCCACACGACGACGGTGAGTTGCGGCGCGAACTTCTCGATCTCGCGCTGCCAGTTCGGCACGACCGACGTGGGCGCGACGACGAGCGAGAGGCCCTTCTTGTCCTTCTGCTTGAGCCAGCAGAGCAGGGCGATTGTCTGCAGCGTCTTGCCGAGACCCATGTCGTCCGCGAGGATCCCGCCGGTGTTCATGTTGTGCAGGAACACGAGCCAGGAGAAGCCCTCCTTCTGGTACTCGCGGAGGCTCGCCTTGAGCTGACGTGGCTTCGCGATGGACTCGATGTTGCTGACGTCGCCGAACTTGCTGAAGATCTCCTTGGTCGGCGTCGCGACGATGGAGTCGCTGACGAGCCGGAGGAGATCCTGCACGCGACCCGCCTGCGAGAGCGGCACCTTCTTGCGGCTGCCGCTCGACGCGACGATCTCCGCCATGCGCGCGAGCACCTCGCCGACCTGCTCGCGCTGCACGGGCGCGTACGTACCGTCGGCGAGCTTCACGAGGCGGCGCCCCTTCTCGAGGCACATGCGCAGCTCGTCTTCGTCGACCGCGACGCCGTCGACGTCGAAGCTCATGTCGAGCGAGAGCCAGTCGACGCCGCTCGATACGCGCATCCGCGGCGAGACCGCGCCGGTGCGGATCGTGACG
Source organism: Polyangiales bacterium (assembly GCA_964202905.1). GTDB lineage: Bacteria > Myxococcota_A > Polyangia > Polyangiales > JADJQN01 > CAIUAC01. Next base: position 753,565 of record CAXNJO010000002.1, on the reverse strand, counting down.
TCGACGAGATCGTTGGGGATGAAACGATCCCAGTCCTCCGGGAGCGAACCGACGCCCTCCGTCCAGAAGGCGATCGCCTTGTCCCCACGGATCACGAGGTCGCCCGCCTTCGCGTCCGGCTCGAAGCCGAGACTGAGCAGCTGCTGCAGCGCGACGAGCTCCGCGCCGACGTCACGGCGCACGATGCGCGGCCGCGCGGCCCGCGTGTCGAGCCCGCGGGACACGGGCGGGAGGAAGGCGAGCGGGGAGGGGAGCCCCGCGACGGGCACGTCGAGCTCCTGCTCCTGGTAGACGACCTTCAGGCGCGCGCGCGCCTCGATGAGATCGCCGTCGGCCTTGAGCTGGAAGTGCGGCGGCGCGTCGACGAGGTCGGCCACCGACGCGAGCTCGGGCAGATCCGTCGAGAGCGAGTTCGCGACGCGGGGCACGAAATCGGTGAGCAGCCGCGGCAGATCCGTGACCGGGTGCACGAGCGCGGGCGAACGGTAGAGGCGCTGCAGCCACGCGGGCGTGACGGTGTCGACGATGGGGCGCGCGACACCTTCCGTGGTGTCGATGTGCCAGCTCGGCGTGCCCTCGAACCACGCCCCCGACGAGAGCGGGAAGCGGCGGCCGCCGCGCGCGAGCTCGAACACGACGCGCACGCGGACCGCGGGACCGCTCTTGCCATCGTGGCCGGGGCCGGTCGCGAGATCGAGCTCGAGCTTGGGGCGGAGGGGCTCGTCGGCGAAGCGGAGCTCCATGCTCGCGGGCTCGAGCACGATGCGTCGCCCGCGCAGCAGCGAGAGCACCTCGGCGGCGTCCTCGCCGCGCAGCTCGGCCGTCGCGGGGGTTCCGCGCGTGACGTGGCGCGCGAGGGCGCGGAGCAGCGCGCGATCGTGCACCGCGATGAGGTTGAAGGCCGCGAGCGCGTCGACGAGCGGCACGGGCTGCCGCGTCCCACTCAAGACGGGCGTGATCGCGATCGACGCGGCGCGCACGACGAGCCGGTACTCGAGCTCGACGGGGCGCACGCTCGCGTCGTCCGGGGCGAGCCATGCGTCGAGTCCGCCGCGGTCCTGCGGCGCATGCGGGACGCGGAGCGCGCCGAGGTCGGGCGCGGGCGCGTGGACGCGCGTCTCGATCGCCGCCGGCACCGCGGCCGGCGTCGCCTCGCCCGCCGCGCCCCGCCGCCTGCGGCGTGAGCGACGGCGCTTGCCACCGACGGAGACCGTCTGTGCGCCGCCCGGCCCTGCGCCGTTGGCGCGCTCGTCGTCGTCGAGACCATCGCGCACCGCGGTGGGCGCTCCCTGCGGCGCGGGCGCGGCCGCAGCGGGGCCCGGCTCGGCTTGTTTCGGACGCGCGGGGCGCTCGCGATCGCGGAGCGCGACGAGCAGCGCCGCGACGTGCTTGCAGTGGCCCGTCGGGCCCTTCCACGCGGGGCAGCTGCACTGCGAGTGCACCTGCCCGTCGGCGGCCTGCGCGAGGTGCACGGTGTACGGATCGTCGGTGCGACCGCGGACGCGCGCGCTCGCCGACGTGCCCTCGGCGACCAGCTCGCTCACCGCGCTGCGGCGCGCGTAGACGCGGCCGCGGATGAAGGCGTTGCCGCCGACGAGGCGCTGGATCGCGCGATCGGAGAGCTTCGCGATCTGGCCGCCGATCACGCTGGCGGAGTGTGTATGCGCGGCGTGCGCCGGGGGGGCGTCGTCGTCGTCCTCGTCGCGCTCGTCGCGCTCGTCGCGTTCGTCGTCGAACTCGTCGCCCGGTTCGAGGGGCGATTCCATCGGATTGTCGGCCATCGGCGTGTGAGCCATTGGTGATTGTCTCGGCCATTGGAGGGCCCCGGGAGCGGGGCGCGACTCGGGGGATGGCGACCCCTGCTGGAGGGCCGGGCATGGGCCACGCAGCGTTGGGCAAGCCCCACGCGCCACCTCGGCTCCGCACCCGCTGCCGCGCTGCACGGAGGCTGCACGGCGACTGCGAACGATGCGGATGCTGGCATGGTGACCGCGCGCTTTCAAGCGCGGAGGCGTGCCGTGCGAGCGCAGATGACAGCCGCGCGCCCCGCGGGTTACAAGGCCGCAGGAGCCCCACGCCGACCATGACGCACCGCCCGATCACTCGCGCGCCCTTCTGTTCGCGGCTCCTCGCGCTCGGCCTGCTCGCGCTCGCCGCGTGCTCCGCAGGCGCCGATCCCGCGCCCACGCGACCGCCCGGCACGGGGGACGGCGGCGTCGCCGACGATCTCGGCACGATCGCGCCGGGCGAGTGCGAGTCCTTCATGGACTGCGCGCCCGGCCTCGTGTGTCGGCCCATCGGCACGACGCTGCGCTGCGTGCCGCCGGATCTGGTCGTGCCGCCCGCCGAGACGTGCGCCGCGTGCGCGGCGCCCTCGGAGTGCCGCCTGGGTGTCTGCATCGCGCCCGACGACACCGGCGCGGTGTGCGAGTTCGACACGGAGTGCGCCGCGGGCACGCTCTGCATCGCCGCGCGCTGCACGCCCGACCCGCGCGTGCCCGTCGCCTGTCCGGACGGCACATGCCCCGGCACGCTCCGCTGCGTCGACGGCACGTGCGCCTGCGCCGAGCACGTCGACTGCCCCGTGGGCACGCTCTGCATCGCCGGCCGCTGCACGCCCTCGCCGGGCGGCGACGGCTGCGTCGCGGACGACGAGTGCCCCGCGACCGATGTGTGCGAGGCGGGCGCCTGCCGGCCGCGCACGCTGTGCGACATCACGAACCCGGACCTCACCGGGACCTGGTCGCTCACGTCCACGTTGCGCCTGCGCGAGTCGCTCCCCTCGTGGCTCGACGGCTTCCTCGGCGCGGTGTCGGGGCCGTTCCGCTTCATCGCGGGCGACTCGGACACCCTCGGCGTGTCGGGGCTGCCCGGCTGGGTCGAGGCGCTCATCGCCCCCGCGCTCCGCGACTGGGCCGACGCGAACCTCGCGCCCTGGGTGCGCGACCTGCTCGGCGGCATCGCGGACCTCAACGACATCCTCTCCACGTGGCAGGTCGACGAGCGCATGGAGCTGCGCCCGGGCGTGCTGCGCGACCTCTACAAGGGCACGCACACCTGGCTCAACGCGCGCTTCGAGTACCGCGGCGTCGAGGTGCGCGGGCGCCCGGAGGACATCCTCGATTGGCGCTTCCGTCCGAGCGAGTTCGACGCGGCGGCGACCTGCGGCGTCTTCGTGATCGAGCGTCACGACGTCGACGTGAGCATCGGCGCGATCATCGCGTGGCTCGTCGACACCGTGACGTACGAGGCGACGGACGGGCGCTACCGCACCTTCCGCGACGCGCTCACCGCGGCGACGAGCGGCTTCTGCGGCGAGGTGGGGCGCATCGCGGGCGAGACCGTGCCCTCGTACCCGGGCCTCGCGGGCACCGTGTCGCGCGCGTGCGACGGCGCGGTGGCGTCGCTCATCGACGAGCTCGACAGCACGATCCGCAGCGGCCGGCTCGGCCTCGACGTGATGACGCTGAAGGGCTTCGCGCCGATCGCCGGGCCCAACGCGCTGCGCCCGGGGAGCTGGGAGGGCACGCTCGTCGGCCGCGATTTCACGGGCGATTTCGACGCCTTCCGCTGATCGGGGCGCGGCGCGCGTCGATGCGTGACCGCGCGGCCGCCGCGCTCTACATTCCCGCGCCTCCGTGCTCCGCCCCCGCTCGCCGCTGCTGCCGATCTTCCTCGTCGTCCTCGTCGACGTCCTCGGCCTGACGATCATCATCCCGCTGCTCCCGTTCTACGCGGAGCGCTACGGCGCGAGCCCCTTCGGCATCGGGGTCGTCAGCGCGAGCTACGCGCTCTGCCAGCTGGTCTCCGGGCCCTTCCTCGGCGGGCTCTCGGACCGCTTCGGGCGACGGCCGGTGCTGCTCCTGAGCCAGGCGGGCACGTTCCTCGGCTTCCTGCTGCTCGCCAACGCGAGCACGCTCTGGATGATCGTCGCGTCGCGGGTGCTCGACGGCGCGACCGCCGGCAACCTCACCGTCGCGCAGGCCTACATCGCCGACGTGACCGAGGCGAAGGATCGCGCGCGCAGCTTCGCGGTCATCGGCATCGCCTTCGGCATCGGCTTCATGGTCGGCCCCGCGATCGGCGGCCTGCTCGCGCCGTACGGCTACGCGGTCCCCGTCTACGTCGCGGCCGGGCTCTCCCTGCTCAGCATCGCGGCGACGGCCTTCGTGCTGCCCGACGAGCGCGCGCTGCGCACGGCCACCTCGCTCGCGGCCACAGGGGAAGCGGGCCCCGCGGGCAAGCGGCTCGGCCTCACGGACTGGGGCGCATATGCGCCGTATTTCCGGCGCCCCGCGCTCGCGACGTCGCTCGTGCAGTTCTTCCTCTTCGCGTTCGGGTTCGCGGTGTTCACGTCGGGCTTCGCGATCTTCGCGGCGCGTCGCTTCACGTGGGAGGGCCGCGCGTTCGGCGTGCGCGAGGTCGGCTACGTACTCGCCTACTCGGGGCTGCTCGGTGTGTTCATCCAGGGCGGGCTCGTAGGGCGGCTGGTGCGGCGCTTCGGGGAGCGCCCCGTCGCGATCGCGGGCTTCGCGCTCTCGGCCGCGGCGTTCGCGCTGCTCGGCAGCGGGTACACGCTCGGCGGGCTCGCGGCCGCGATGACGCTCGCGGCCTTCGGCACGGGGCCGCTGCGTCCGGCGCTCACGAGCCTCGTCTCACGCAACGCGGTGGCCGCGGAGCAGGGCGTCGTGCTCGGCCTCGCGCAGTCGCTCGGCTCGCTCGCGCAGATCAGCGCGCCGCTGCTCAGCGGCTGGCTCCTCGATCGCGCGGCGCTCTCGGGCTGGGCCTGGCTCGCGGCGGGCGCGATGGGGCTCGGCATGACGATCGCGCTCGTGACGCGCGCCGACGGTGCGGCCCCGGCCTCGGGCGGGGCGGCCTCCGCGCATGGCTGATCGCGCCGGGGTCGCCTGCGATCCGGCCGCGTGGGTGCGCTTCGCGGATGGGGACCTCGTCGCCGTCGACAAGCCCGTCGGCGTGCCGTGCGAGCCGCTCGCGCCCGACGCCGTCGACACGCTTTCCGCGCGGATCGCGCCTGCGCTCGCGGCGCGTCATGCGGACGAGGCGTCTCCGGTGAGCGGCACGCTCGCGCTCCATCACAGCCTCGATGTCGGCACGAGCGGCGTCGCGCTCTACGGGCGGAGCCGCGAGGCGAACGCGGGGCTCGCGCGGCAGTTCGAGGCGCGCGCGGTCGAGCGCGAGTTCGTCGCGGGCGTGTCGCGCTGGGACGGCGGCGCACGCACGCTGCGGCATCGGCTCACGCGCGGTGAGGGCGCGGGGCTCGTCGTCGCGTCGCCGCGGGATGCGCGGGCACGGGAGGCGGAGGCGCACGTGCGCGTCCTACAGCGGCTGGGGGAGCGCGTGCTGCTCGCGTGTCGCGTGCGCGCGGGTGGGGCGCTCACGCTGCGCGCGCAGCTCGCCGCCGAGGGCAGCCCGATCGTCGGCGATGCGCTCCATGCGCTGCCGTCGGCCGACGACGCGCACGCACCGCCGCGGCTGCTGCTGCACGCGCGTCGCATCGCGCTCCTGCACCCGCGCACGGGCGCGCCGCTCTCGCTCGCCGCGGAGCCGCCGCGCGCGTTCGACGACTGGCTGCGTCGCGGGGAGCGCCCGCCCTACGACGACCCGGACGTGTTGCGCGATCGCCTCGAGGACGCGGCGCGTGCGCGTTTCGGCCTGCTCGCGCGCGCCCGCACGCGGCCCGAAGGCGCGGATGCGACGACGGCGTTCCGCCTCGTGAACGAGCACGGCGACGGGCTCCCGGGGCTCGCGGTCGACGTGTACGGCGCGCATTTCGTCGCGCAGTTTCTGGGTGATGACGCAGCGCGTCATGAGGCCGCCGTCCTCGACGCGCTCATGGCGCTCGGGCCCGCGGGCATCTACGTGAAGCACCGCCCGCGGCAGGCGAACGTGCTCGTCGACACGCGCCGGGACGACGTCGCGCCCGCGCACCCGGTCCGCGGTGCGCCGACGCCGGAGGAGACGATCACGGTCCACGAGCACGGCCTCGCGATCGAGGCGCGGCTCGGGGATGGCCTCTCGACGGGGCTCTTCCTCGATCAGCGCGAGGCCCGTCGCCGCGTGCGCGCCACCTGCGCGGGCGCGCGCGTGCTCAACCTCTTCGCGTACACGTGCGCGTTCAGCGCAGCGGCCGCGGCCGGCGGCGCTTCGCAGGTGCTCAGCGTCGATGCGTCGCGCGAGGTGCTCGCGCGGGGCGAGCGCCACGTGGCCCGCGCGCGGGCCGATTCGGGCACGCGGGGCGACGACCGCTTCCTCCGCGCGGACGCGTTCGAGGCGCTCGCGCGGCTCGCGAGGGGCGCGGAGCGCTTCGACCTCGTGATCGTCGATCCGCCGACGTACGCGACCACGCGCGCCTCGCGCTGGACGAGCGGCGCCGCGTGGCGCGGGCTCGTCACGCAGTGCGCGTCCGTGCTCGCGCCGGATGGTCGGCTGCTCGCGTCCTCGAACGATCGGCGGCTCCCGGTCGCGCGTTTTCGGCGGCTCGTGCAGGAGGGCGTGCGCGACGCCGGGCGCGCCGCGAGGCAGGTGCGCGAGGTGCCGCTGCCGCGGGATTTTCCGGTCGGCGCGGGACGCGAGCCGCACCTCAAGTCGCTGTTCGTCACGCTCGACTGAGGTCGCGTTGTGCGATCGACGGCGCGCGACCTGGCTCGCCGCGTCGCGACGTGTGGAGGCGTGGCGCGTCCCGTGCGCGTGGCGTCCCGTGCGTGGCGTTGCGTCGGGGCGCGTCAGCGCGCGGCGGGGCGGGCCGCGAGCGCGGCGCTGACGCGGGGGTCGGTGCGGGCCGCGGTGAGGTCCGGATCGCGCGCGGCGAGCGGGGCGAGCGTGCCTGTCGTGTCGGCGGCGAGCGCGGCGAGGAGCGCGTCCGCGCAGGCGGTGCGGTCGTGCAGGCGGCACGCGGCGGCGGCGAGCGCGTAGCGCGTCGGGGCCGCTTCGGGGAAGGCGTCGACGGCGCGCGTGAAGACGTCGCGGGCACCCGGCGCGTCGCCGGCGGCGAGCCGTGCAGCCCCGAGCCCGTGGAGCGCGGCGCGCAGCGCGTCGGGCGCGAGCGCGCAGCCCTCGTCGTGCACGCGGACGGCGTCGGCGTAGAGGCGCAGCGCGTCGGCGGGCTCCTGCGCGGCCTCTGCGGCGCGCAGGCGCACCGTCGCCGAGCGTGGCCAGGCGAGCGCGAGACCGAGCAGCGCCGCGTAGCCCTCGGGCGCGCCCGCAGCGGCCTCGGCGACGGCCGAATCGAGCACCGCGGGCGGCGGATCGAGGGAGCGCGCCACGCACTGCGCGTCGCTCGGATCGGCGCCGCGGCGCGGCGGCGCGGGGAGCGAGAGCGGGGGCGCGGCGAGCCGGAGATGGGGCGGCTCCTCGCAGGCGGTCCCGAGCGAGGCGGCGACGAGGACGGACGCGCCGAGGAGGGCCGTGACGAGGGACCGCGGGTCCCGCGCCAAGCACGGACGGGCGGCGGGGCTCGCCGCGGCGTGCGAGGGGTGAGCGGGGTCCCGACGCGGGCGCGCCGGCGTCAGAGCCCGCGCTCCACGAGCTCGTCGGGGAGGAGCGGCGACGGCTTGCCCGTCGCCGTCACCCAGAGCTGGTGCGCGGCGCGCGTGACGGCGATGTGCAGCAGGTGCCGCGCCTCGTCGTTGGGCGGGAAGGAGGCCGCGTTGACTTCGAGGAGCACGACGTAGTCGAACTCGAGGCCCTTGACCTGGCGCACGTCCGTCACGTCGATGCCGGCCTTGAAGGGGAAGTCCTGATCCGCGATCCGGCGCAGGTTTGGCACCTCCGCGTTCGCGAGACCGCGGTAGTAGATGTCGGCCTGCTCCGGGTAGCGCGCGACGAGCGCGATCGACGCGAGCGGCTCGGCGCGCGCCAGATCGCGCAGCGCCTCGGCGAGGAAGCCGACCGCGTCGCCCGAATGCGCGAAGCGGAACAGCTCGATGGGCGCGCCGTCGCGCGTGGGCTTGCCGGGCTTGCCGGCGAGCGGCCCGAGCACGTGCGTCGCGAGCTCGATGATCTCGCGCGTCGAGCGGTAGCTGACCTCGAGCGGCTCGACGTCCGTCGATTGCAGGCCGAGGTCGTCGAGCACGCCGCGCCAGCTCGTGAAGCCGTTGTCCATGTGCAGACGCTGCGCGACGTCGCCGGCGAGCGTGACGCTCTTCTGCGCGGAGACGGTGTCGAGCACGACGGCCATCTCGACGGGCGAGAGGTCCTGCGCCTCGTCGACGAGCACGTGCTCGTAGACGAGCGATTCCTTCGCACCGCCGCGACCCGCGCCGCGCTGCGCGCCCGGCTTGCGGAGCGGGCCGCGCAGGCGCTGCCAGAGGCGCAGCAGCAGCGTGTCGTCCTCGCGGTCGAGCGTCGCGCGGGATTCCTCCTCCTCGTCGCGCCCGTCGATGCCCGTGCGGCGCTCGCGCTCCTCGTCGGGGGCGGCCTCCGCGGCCTCCACCTCGTCGGCGGAGCGTCGTGAGTCGCGCTCCTCTTTCTTTTCTTCGGTGACGTCCGCGCGCGCCTCCATCTCGTTCACGGCGCCCGCGATGCGCGCCGCGCACCACTTGAGCGCCTCTTCGAGATCCCCATCGCCGAGGCCCTCGCCCGTGCCGGCGTACGCGGCGAACACCGTGCCGAGCGCCGCGCGGTCGGTGACGATGTCGGCGAACGCCGTGAACACGTCGCGCGCGAGATCGCGCATGCCCGAGCTCGCGCGCTCGACCGCGTGCCGCACCGCGAGCGGCGGCGCCTTCACGCCCTCCTCTTCGCCCTCGGCCCAGCGCGAGAGCAGCTCGACGCGCACCGCGAGCGGACGCTTCGCGCTCTTGCGCCAGCGCTCGATCGCGGCCTCGCCCCCCGCCGCGCCGCCGAGCGACGCGCGCAACTTCTCCTCGGCGCGATCGGCGAGCCGCGCGACGTACGCGTCGATGGCGCGCAGCATCGCGGGGTGCTTCTTCAGCCGCACGACGACGTTCGGCGTCTCGTCGTTGTACTTCCGCGGGACGCGCGGCAGGTGCACGTGCCGCAGCTTCTGCGCCCACGTGTCGTAGGTGACGACCGGCACGCCCGCGACGCCGAGCGCCGGCAGCACCTTCGAGATGTAGCGGGCGAGCGCCTCGTTGAAGACGACGACCAGCATGCGATCGATCTTGAAGCGCTTCGCGTCCTCGAAGGCGAGGTAGGCGAGCCGGTGCAGGCCGATGGTCGTCTTGCCCGAGCCCGCGCCGCCCTGGATGACCACGAGGCCCGACGAGGCCTTCGTGATGAGCTCGAACTGGCGCGGATCGATGAGGGCCGCGATCTCCGGGAGGAACTTTTCCGCGCGGCCGTCGCCGTCGCGCCCGATGCCGAGCTTGCCCGGCTGGTGGTAGTGGTCGGGGCGATCGGCCGCGCCCGCGCCGCCGCTCAGCCGCGTGCTCGCGCCCGCGCGCTCCCAGCGCTCGCGGCGCTTCAGGAACGTGCCCTGCGGCGCGACGATGCGCCGGAGCGAGCCCTCGATGATCGCGAGGCTGCGCCGCGTCAGCACGTTGCCGTGCACCTCGCGGCCGCCGAAGTTCTCGTCGTAGTCGTCGCCCTCTTCGTAGCGATAGAAGAGACGGCTCACCGGCGCGTCGCGCCAGTCGACGATGCGGATGCCGGTGCGGCTGTCGAGGTAGGTCGACTTGCCGATGAGCACCTCGCGCTTGCGGTCGCCCTCCTCGAGCACCATCCGGCCGAAATACGGCGAGAGCGAGTCGACCGGCGCCGTCGAGGCCTGCGCGCGGCGGTTCGCGAGCTGCTGGAGGCGCTCCATCTCCTGGATGAGCGGCGGCACGTCCTCCATGCGGGCCTCGGCGATCTGGTCGCGCAGCGTGAGCAGATCGGCGTCGTAGTCGGTCCCGCCGTTCGAGGGCGCGATGGTCTGCGCGGCGAGGTTCTTCTGCACGCGCACGAGCACGCGCTCCTCTTCGGCGCTGATCTCGGTGAGGTCCTCGTCGAACTCGGCCTCGGCCGCTGCATGGCCGCGGGCACCTTGTTTTTTCGCGTCGTGCGTCATGGGGGGGGGAGGGTTAGCAGCCTTTGTCGGGGGCGCACGTCGCGCGGCGGGGCGCGGAGCGGCTACACTCTCGGGCCATGCCGCGCCCGTCTCTCGCCCTGCTCGTGGTCCTCGCGCTCTCCTCTTGCGGCGGCGGCGACGCCGGTCCGCCCCCGGCCCCCGACCTGGGCGGCGGCGCGGATCTCGGCGCCGATCTGGGCGATCCGGCCGACCTCGGCGACGACGCCTCGCAGCCCGCGGACGCCGCGCCCGCTGACGGCAGCGCGCCGCCGAGCGATGCGGGTTCCGCCGACGCGGGGGCACCGGATCTCGGGCCCGTCTCGATGCCGTGCACCGCGACGGGCGCGTGCGACCCGTTCGATCCGGCGTCGTGTCCGAGCGGCACGGGCTGTCGCCCGGGCGCGGCGGGCCCGACCGAGTGCCTGCCCCTCGTCGCCGCGCCGAAGGAGGAAGGCGCGCTCTGCGCGACGAGCGGCGACTGCCAGCCCGGGCTGCTGTGCCTCGACTTCGGCGGTGGCGCGTCGTGCCACCGCATGTGCCCGCGCGGCGCGATCGGCGCCTGCGGCGGCGAGGACCGCTGCTTCGGCACGATCGGCGACGCGTGCGTGCAGGTCTGTCGCCCGCGCCCGGAGCCCTGCGACATCTACGCGCAGGACTGCCCGAACCCCACGGATGCCTGCACGCTCGCGAGCGACCCCGAGACGCGCGCGCCCTATACCGGCTGCCGGCCCGAGGGCACGGTCGCGCACGGGGGCTTCTGCGGAGGCGTGGCGGGCGCGTGCGCGCGTGGTCTCGTCTGCATCCGCGAGGGCTCGTCCTCGACGTGCAAGCAGGTCTGCGGGCCGGACGGCGGAACGCCCGCGTGCACGGTCGCGGGCGAGGTCTGCACCGGTTTCGCCCGCACCTGGGGCGTGTCGTACTGCCGCGTCCCCTGACGCGTGGACGCGCCGTGGCCCGCGACGCCATGTTAAGGTCGCGCGATGCGTCTGCGCCCCGGCCTCTCGTTTTCTGCTCTGCGCGCTGCGGCGCGTCTCTCGCTGCTCTGCCTCCCCCTCGTCGCGCTCGCCGCGTGCGCGTCCGGCGAGGACGCGCCCGACGCAGGGAGCCGCGACGGCTCGGTGCCGCGACGCGACGGAGCGACGCAGGCGGACGGCGGCGGTGGCCCCGCGCCGCGCTGCGGGACCGTCGGCGGCGGTTGCTGCGCGGGGCGCACCTGCGAGCTCGGGCTGACGTGCGGTCGCGGTGACGAGTGCTGCGCGGTGCCCGGCGGCGCGCGCTGCACGGCGTCGAGCGACTGCTGCGTGGGCTTCACGTGCACCGCGGGCGAGTGCGTCGCCCCGGCGGGCGCGGGCTGCCGCGGCTCGAGCGATTGCGCGCGCGGGCTCTTGTGCGACGCGGGCCGCTGCGTGACGCCGCCGACCGACCCCGGCACCGGCATGGCGATGTGCGGCAGCCCCGGCATGACGTGCTGCGCGGGCTTCACGTGCAGCGCCGGCAGCGTGTGCGCGACGGGCCGCTGCGCGGCGTGCGGCGACGAGGGGCAACCCTGCTGCGACGGCGCGACGGGGTGCGCCGGCTCGCTCTTCTGCATGGGCGGCACGTGCCAGGCGCCGACGCTCTGCGGTGACGAGGGGCAGCCCTGCTGCGCGCCCGGCGCGACGTGCTCGGGCGGCCTCGAGTGCCTCGGCGGCATGTGCGGGAGCGCGACGACCGCGGGCGGGATGGGCGAGCCCTGCCGTCCCCGCAACATCTGCGACGACGGCCTGATCTGCGACGCGTCGATGCGCATGTGCGTGCCCGTCCCCAGCGATTGCGGCACCGAGGGCATGATGTGCTGCGCCACCTCGGCGTCGGGCGGCACGTGCTCGGGCGCCCTCAACTGCGAGAGCGGCGCGTGCTCGATGTGCCGTGGGCCGAGCCTCTCGTGCCTGCTCGGCGGGCTCCCCGGGCAGGAGTGCTGCAACGGCGCGGTCTGCCGCCCGGCACCGTTCATCCCGCGCTGCTGTCAGGGCGAGGGCAACCCCTGCGCGAACTCGCTCGATTGCTGCGGCTTCATGCAGTGCGTCGACGGCGCATGCGCGGCCTCGCGCGAGGGCACGTTCTGCATCGACTCGTCCGAGTGCGCGGAGGGGCTCATCTGCGAGAGCTTCCAGTGCACGCCCGGTGCGAGCATGTGCACCGACCCGGGCGAGCCCTGCGGCGCGGGCGGCGCGGCCTCGTGCTGCAGCGGGCTCTCGTGCCGCGAGATCACGCGCGGCGAGGATCCGCTCTGCTGCGTCGAGAAGTCCGGGTCGTGCGAGGACAACCTCGACTGCTGCGGCAAGATGCTCTGCACCGAGGGCATGTGCGCCTGCCAGACGGACGTGCAGACCTGCGCGACCGACGCCGACTGCTGCGATGGGCTGATCTGCGTCGTCGGCTCGTGCACGGTCGACAACGGCTGTTCGCGCGAGGGCACCGACTGCATGAACGACAGCATGTGTTGCGGGCTGCTCGCGTGCGGATTGCAGGAGGACGGCAACCGCACCTGCTGCGCGACCGACTCCGACCCGTGCGTCACCACCGCGGATTGCTGCGGCCTGATGCAGTGCATCGAGGGCCAGTGTGCGTGCCGCATGTCGGGGGATCCCTGCGCTTCCGACCGCGATTGCTGCGGCGCGAGCACCTGCGACAAGCCGTCGGGCTCACTCACGGGTACGTGCTCGTGAGCGCAGAACGGAGCGCACTCGGGGCGGCTCGGCGCGCCGTCGGGCTCGGCGCGCTGCTCGCCACGGCGGGCCTCGCGTTCGCGGCGTCGGCGCGCGCGCAGGACGCGGCGGCGGACGCGCTCGTGGCGCCCGGCGCCGAGACCTCCTCGATCGGCACGCCTGAGCCGGAGGACACGGCGGGCGCGGAGCCCGCCGCCGCGGAGCCCGCGTCGATCGAGGCGCCCGCGCCGACCGCCGCGCCCGCGGCCGACGAGACGGCCCCGGGCGGCACGCGCGCCGCCGGCTCGGCCGATCCGTACACGTCGGGCGCGGACGGCTTCACGTTCGGTTCGTACGGGCGCGTCGTCGGCGCGGGCGATCTCCGCGGGCGCGCCGGTCGCGAGGCCGACTTCACCTCGTACAACCCGCGCCTCGACGAGGGCGTCTACGGCGAGCTCGAGCTGCGCCACCGCTGGCACGTCGAGGGCATCGACACGCTCGTCGTCGCGACGCTCGGCATCGCGGGCCCGATCTTCCACTACGACGCGCAGTTCGACGAGGACATCGCCGTCCGCAACTTCTTCGCCGAGGTGAACCACGTCTTCACGCGCGGCCTCGCGTTCTGGGCGGGCTCGCGGATGGTACGCGGCGACGACGTCTACCTCCTCAATTTCTGGCCGCTCGACAACCTCAACCTCGTCGGCGGCGGCGCGCGCTATGCGTTGGGCGAGCACGCGGAGGCCGCCGTGCACCTCGGCCTCACGCAGCCGAACGACCCGTTCTACCGGCAGAGCACGCAGGTCCCCGCGCGTATGGGCGTCGCGCCCCCGACGGTGCTCACGCTCGATCGCCCGCGCCTCGTCGTCGCCGAGAAGCTCACCTGGTGGCCCTTCGGGCGCATGCGCGATCGCGGCCTCAAGGCGATCGTCTACGCCGAGCAGCACACGCTCCCGAGCGGCGTGCGCGAGGACGTCGCGGGCAACCCCGAGGCGCTCCGCCGTGAGAACGGCTTCGTGCTCGGCGGGCAGGTGGGCGGCTGGTTCGCGCCGTTCCACGCCTTCGTCAACGTGTTCGCGCGCTACGCGACGGGGCTCGCCGCGTTCAACCCGCTCGACGCGCCCTTCCGCAGCGGCGGGACGACCATCTCCACGGCCGCGGCGAGCGAGACGATGCTCGCGCTCAGCGCGAACTGGGAGTGGTCGGTCGTCGGCGTGCAGGCGGGCGCGTTCTACCGACGTTACACCGACCCTTCCGCGACGGCGTTCGGCGGCGGGGAGATCGCCGAGGGCGTGCTCACGCTCCGGCCGCACGTGTGGTTCGGCAAGTACGCGGGCCTCGCGATCGAGGGCGCGTACCAGGCGCTCGAGACGACGAGCCTCGACGAGACGACGGGCCAGCTGCGGGGTGGCAGCGCGTGGAAACTCGGCGTGATGCCCTTCCTCTCGCCGTTCGGCCGCGGCACGTACACGCGCCCGCACCTGCGCGTGATCTACGCGCTCACGGCGCGGGACACACGCGCGCGAAACCTCTATCCGGTGGGCGATCCAGGAGCGTCCCAGCCGACCGAGCATTTCCTGGGGATTGGAGTCGAGTGGTGGTTCAACAGCTCCTATCTCTGAGGCGCACCGCGGCCGCGTGCGCGCTCTCGCTCTCACTCGGCAGCTGCGTGGGCGACGGGATCCAGACGGGTCTCGAGGTCCCGATGACCGTGCAGGTCGAGGACTGGCGCGACGAGGTCATCTACCAGCTCCTCACCGACCGTTTCGCCAACGGCGACCCGCGCAACGACTGGCGCGTCGATCCGAGCGGCATGGCCCGCTACCACGGCGGCGACTACCTCGGCGTCGTCGGGAAACTCGACTACCTGAGCGAGCTCGGCGTCACGACGATCTGGATCAGCCCGATCGTCCTCAACGTCGACACCGACGCGGGCGTCGACGCCTACCACGGCTATTGGGCCGTCGATCTCACGCGGCTCAACCCGCACTTCGGCGACCTCGGCGCGCTGCGCGAGATGGTGCGCGCCTGCCATGAGCGCGGGATCAAGGTGGTGCTCGACATCGTCACGAACCACCTCGGCCAGGTCTTTTATTACGACATCAATCAGAACGGGCAGCCCGACGACAACGTCTACGGCTCGGGCACCTCGAGCCCGCTCTCGCGCGTCACCGAGTACGACCCGGACTACGACCCGCGCGGCATCCAGTCCTTCACCTCGCTCGGTGAGTCGGGCGCGGCGCCGATCGTGTTCTTCGACATGCCCGGAATCTTCCGCACGCCGCCGCTGCCGGAGATCTTCCAGCGCCCCGAGGCCTACAACCGCCGCGGCCGCATCACCGATTACGGCATCCGCGATCAGGTCGTGTACGGCGACTTCCCGGGCGGCCTCAAGGACCTCGACACCTCGAACCCCGACGTGCGCGAGGCGATGATCCGCTCCTACGCGGACTGGATCCTCAAGACGGACATCGACGGCTTCCGCATCGACACGCTCAAGCACGTCGAGCACGAGTTCTGGCGCGTGTTCTGCGCCGAGGTGCGCATGCGCCTCGCCGCGCGCGGCAAGACGAACTTCTTCATGTTCGGGGAGGCCTTCGACGGCGACGACGCGCTGCTCGGCTCGTTCACCGCGCCCGGCGAGCTCGACTCGGTCTTCTACTTCTCCCACAAATTCCAGGTCTTCGGCGACGTCTTCCTGCGCGGGCAGGGCACGAAGAAGGTCGAAGAGCTCTACGCGCAGCGCGCGGTGAATTACGGCACGACGCCCCAGCCCGGCGGCGTCGGCGTCGCGCCGCGCGACCTGCTCGTGAACTTCCTCGACAACCACGACGTGCCGCGCTTCCTCTACGAGTTCACGTCGGGCGGCGGCGCGCGCTTCGAAGAGGGGCGTCGCCGGCTCAAGGCCGCGCTGGCGTACCTCCTCACGCAAGATGGTATCCCCTGCCTCTACTACGGCACCGAGCAGGACTACTCCGGCGGCAACGACCCGGCGAACCGCGAGGATCTCGCGTGGAGCGGCTTCCGCACGGACGGCGACACCTTCCGCTGGGTCGCGCGCCTCACCGCGCTGCGCCGCGCGTACCCCGCGCTGCGTCGCGGCAACTTCAGCCTCCGCTGGACGACGGATCGCGTCGGCAGCGAGCAGGACGCCGGGATCGTCGCCTTCGACCGCGCGCTCGGCGAGGACTACGCGCTCGTCGTCGTGAACAGCCGCGACAAGGAGAGCGAGACGAGCGCGACGTCGCTCGGCTTCGGCGCGATGCGCGTCGGCGCGCCGCCCGGCACGATGCTCGTCGACGTCCTCGGCGACGGCGGCCCCGTGACGGTCAGCGCGGGCGGCGACGTCGTCGTCCGCGTCGGGCCGTTCGGCGCGGCCGTGTACGTGCCCGTCGCGCAGCGCCGCTGACGTGCGGTCGAGCTCCCGGCGCGGCGGACGCCATCACCCATGAGTCCGCCCAGGCAAGAGCTCCCGGTCTGGCAGCAATTCCTTTTCATCGCGGTCGCCGTGCCGGGGCTCTTCTGGATGAAGACCGGCCGCGTCGATGGATTCGCGATCGGGTTCACCGCGTTCCTGCTCCTGCTGGCGGCGGCGTTGCACTTCCTGCTCCCCGTGGGTCGCCCGCTGCTCGCGCAGCAGTCCGCGGACGAGACGAAGTCGGCGTTGCGTCGGCGCGCGCCGCAGCCTGTGACCGAGGCGAAGCCGGCGCTGCGTCCGCATCCGCTCGATCGCCTGGTCGTCCTCTGGATGCTCTGCATCCCGTGCTCGCCGCTCGCCCTCTACATCATCGCGAACATGACGACGCTGGACCGGGGCAACTGGCGCACGATCCTTGGCAGCAAGGTCTTCGTCTGTGTGGTGCTCCCGCTGATCGGCGCGCTGCCGTTGCTCCGGCACATCCGCGGGCCGGCGGCGCGTTACGCGCTCCTGGTCGCGGTGGTCGGTACGCTCTTCCCCGTCGCCTTCGGGCTGCCGGCCCTCGCGGATCTGCTCGGTGGCCCGCGGCGGGAGCGGGTGACCATCACCGCCGTGCGCGGCATCGTCGTCGAGAGGCGGGGGCACGGCGAGGAGCTGACCGACATCTGCAACGTCGACCTCGCGGACGGGCGCACGCTGCAGGCGAACACGCGCAACGCCGCGCTGCGCGCGCTCGCCGAAGGCCCTGCGACCCTGACGATTCTTCGGTACACGGAGAGCATCCTCGACGTGCAACTCGAGTAGCGGCGCGCGCGCCAGACAGCGGCCGCGCGGCATCGACGGAGCCCACGACGACATCGCCGTGAGGCCCGCTTGCCGTCGCGTGCATCCAACCGACCAGGACGGCGACGCTACGCGCGCGGCGTGAACACGAGCGGGGCGCCGCCCGAGGGCGCGAAGGTGATCGCGCGGCGCACGAGGCGGATCGGCTCGCCTGGCGCAGGCTGAACCGAGAAGCGCGCGAGCAGCGTCGCGGCGACCATCTTGATCTCGTACATCGCGAAGGCCATTCCGAGGCAGCGCCGCACGCCGCCGCCGAAGGGCAGCCACGTGTACGGGCTCGCCTTCGCGCCGACGAAGCGCTGCGGCTCGAAGCGGTCCGGCCGCGGGAACTCCTCCGCGCGCCGGTGCGCGAGCCAGATGCTCGGCGCGACGGCGACGCCCGCGGGCAGCGCGTGCCCGGCGACGCGCGTGGGCCGCGTGAGGAGCCGACCGACGAAGGGGATGACCGGATCGAGGCGCAGCGTCTCCTTGGTGACCGCGTCGAGGAAGCTGAGCTCGCCGACGCGCGCGGGCGGCACCAGCCCGCCTCCGACGACGCGATCGAGCTCCGCGTGCGCCCGGGCCTGCGCGTCGGGGTGCTGCGCGAGCTCGTGGAACATCCACGCGAGCGTCGTGGCCGTCGTCTCGTGCCCGGCGATCAGCATCGTGACCATCTCGTCGCGGAGCTCCGCGTCCGTCATGGCCGTGCCGTCGTCGTGCCGCGCGTCGATGAGCATCGCGAGCACGTCGTCGCGCTCGGACGCGCCGCGGCCCTCGCGCCGCGCGCGGATCTGCGCGTAGAGCAGGCGATCGACCTCCGCGAGCAGGCGCCGCATGCGTCCCCAGGGCGAGCGCGGCCCGAGGTCGAGCTGCGCGAGCGGCAGCATCAGGATCGGGCTCGAGCCCACCTCGAGCAGCACGCGCAGCGCCTCGCGGAGCGCGCGCTCGGGCGCGCCCGAGGTCACGCCGAACACGGTCCGCAGGATGACGTCGAGCGTGATCGACTGCGTGAGATCGTGGAAGCGCACCGGGCGGCCCGCGGGGATCTGCGCCGCGGCCGCGAGCGTGATGTCGCGCATCGTCTGCCCGTAGGCGTGCATCCGCTCGCCGTGGAACGGCGGCAACAAGAGGCGGCGCTCGCGCAGGTGTGGCTGGCCGTCGAGCATGAGCAGCGAGCGCGGCCCCATCACCGGCTCGAGGATCGTGTTCGCCTCGCCCGCGTGGAAGACCTCGGGATCGCCCGTGAAGATCTCCTTGATCGCGTCCGGGTGCGAGAACACCACAAGCGGTGGCGTCTGCGGGAAGCGGATCGTGAACGTGTCGCCGTAGACCGCGCGCGCGTCGCGCAGAAACGGCACGGGCCAGCGCACCCAGCGGAGCACCTGCACGAGCGCAGGCTCGGTCGGGCCGGGCGGCAGCCCCGTGAACCCGCGTGCCCGTCGCGCGGCCTCGGCGCGCCGTCGCGCGACGGGTGGCGGGCCGAAGCGCTCGAGCGCCCCACGGAAGAGCGTCGCCATCTCAGCGCCTCCCCCGCGTCGACGCGCGACGCGCGGCGCCCGCGGCGCGCTTGCGCGGGCGGAGCGGCGGGAGCTGCGCCTCGCGCAGCGTGGCCGCCGAGGCGACCGCGGCCTGCAGCGCCGCGACGAGCAGCGCGCGCAGATCGGGCTTCGACACGCCGCCGTGATCGATCCACTCGAGGCTCGCGCCCTCGACGAAGCCGATCCACGCGCGCAGCGCGACGCGCAGCGGCGCCGCCGGCTCGCCGACGCCGAGCCCGCGCACGATGCGCTCGATGAGCACGCGCCGCGTCTGCTCGACGATCGCGGCGACCTCCGCGTCCGCCCCGATCCCGCTCCGCAACAGCGTCGCGTAAGCGGCGGCGTTCGCCTCGACGTAATCGAGGTAGGCGTCGAGGCCCCGCTCGAGGCGCTCACCCGGGGGGAACGACTCCGCCGCGCCGGTGAGGGCCGTCATCTGCTCGGCGCCCGCGCGCACCGTCTCCACGTAGAAGCTCCGCTTGCTGCGGAAGTAGTGGTAGAGGAGCCCCTTGCTCACGCCCGCGGCGGCCGCGATGTCGTCGATGGAGATCTCGTCGTAGGAGCGCGCGTTGAAGAGCGTCCGCCCGAGCTCGATGAGCTGCGCGCGGCGCTCGTCGAGCCCGAGCCGCGTGCGTGCGGTCGCCTGGGTCATGGGGCGCAGCCTAGCGCCCCCGGGGCCCCGCGTTCAATAGCGTTGACCGCAGGTCAATAGGGCGCGCTCGTCCGCGCGTCGACGCGCGCGGCGTCTCGGGTGCTCGCGGACTTGCCCGCGTGAGGCGCGTGGGTACGTATCTCGTCGGCGTTCAACAAGGAGTGGGGCATGCCGAGGCGCTTCGCGGACAAGGTCGCGCTCGTCACTGGCGCGGCGACGGGGATCGGGCGCGCGACGGCCCTCGCGTTCGCGGCCGAGGGGGCGCGGGTCGTCGTCGCGGACATCGCCGCCGAGGGGGCCACGACGGTCGCCGACATCCGCGCCGTGGGCGGCTCGGCGATCTACGTGCGCTGCGACGTCGCGGAGCCCGCGGACGTCGCGGCGATGGTGGAGGCGGCGGTGCGCTTCGGCGGGCGGATCGACTGCGCCTTCAACAACGCCGGCATCGAGGGCGTGCGTGCGCCGCTCGCCACGCAGCCGGACGACGCCTGGGCGCGCGTGCTCGCGGTGAACCTCTCCGGCGTGCGGCACTGCCTCAAGCACGAGCTCGCGCACATGCTCGCGCGCGGCGGGGGGGGCGCGATCGTCAATTGCGCGTCGATCCTCGGGGTCGTCGCGTACGCGGACGCGAGCGCGTACGTCGCCGCCAAGCACGGCGTCGTCGGCCTCACGCGCGCGGCCGCGCTCGAGGTCGCCGCGCGCGGCATCCGCGTGAACGCGGTGTGCCCCGCCTTCATCGAGACGCCGATGCTCGCGCGGGCCGGCGTGCTCGATGACCCGACGGCGCGTGCGGCGGCCGAAACGCTGCATCCCATCAGCCGCCTCGGGCGCGCGGAGGAGATCGCCGCCGCGACGCTCTTTCTCTGCTCGGAGGAGGCGAGCTTCGTCACCGGGCACGCGCTCCTCGCCGACGGCGGCTACGTGAGCCGCTGAGGGGCGCGCGCCCCGTGTTTCAAAGGATCTTCAGCAGCACCTTGCTGTTGCGCTTCTGGTTGTAGAGCTGCCGCTTCGGCACGGGCAGATCTTCGACGGTCGCCTTCGCGAAGCCGCGCTCGACGAACCAGTGCGAGGCGTGGGTCGTCAGCACGAACACGCGGTCGACGCCGAGCCCGCGCGCGCGCTGCTCCATGAAGTCGAGCAGCGCGTCGCCGCGTCCCGTGCGGCGGTACTCGGGGTGCACCGCGACGCAGGCGAGCTCCGCGACGTGCGCGTAACGGTAGAGCGCGGCGCAGGCGATGATCATCCCGTCGCGCTCGACGACGGTGAACTTCTCGATGTCCATCTCGAGCTGCTTGCGCGGTCGGCGCACGAGCACGCCGGCGTCCTCGAGCGGGCGGATCAGGCTGACGATGCCGCCGACGTCGGCGAGCGTGGCGGGGCGCGTGCCCTCGTACGTCTCGCTCGTGACCATCGTGCCGAGGCCGTCGCGCGTGAAGAGCTCGAGCAGCAGCGCGCCCTCGGTCGCGCGGCTCACGAGGTGCGCGCGGCGCACGCCGCTCGCGCACGCGGCCGACGCGGCGCGCAGATGCAGGCGCGCGTCCTCGGAGAGCCAGCGCTTCTTCTTGTGGGCGAGCAGGGCGGCGTCCGCGGGGGTGAGCTGGTGCACGGTGCGGCGGCTCGCGTCGACGACGCCGCGGCCCTCGATGAGGCAGACGAGCTTGTCGGCCCGCAGCGCGACGGCCGCCGCGCGCGCGACCTCGTCGGGCGGGATGCGGAACGTCTCGCCCGTCACCGAGTAGCCGAGCGGCGAGAGCAGCACGATCGCGCCCGCGTCGAGGCGCGCGCGGATCGCGTCCGCGTCGATGCGGCGCACCTCGCCCGTCGACTCGTAGTCGACGCCGTCGCGCACGCCGACGGGCATCGCCGTCACGAAGTTGCCGCTGTCGACGTGCAGCCGCGCGCCCTCCATCGGCGAGTTCGCGACGCCCGTCGAGAGCAGCGACTCGATCTCGACGCGCACCATGCCGACCGCCTCCTTCACGGCGAGCAGCGCGGCCTTGTTCGTGACGGGGATGCCCTTCTCGACGCGCGGCTCCTCGTCGCGCTGCGCGAGCTGCTCGGCGATCTGCGGGCGCGCGCCGTGCACCAGCACGAGTCGCACGCCGAGGCTGTGCAGGAGCGCGATGTCGCTGATGAGGCTGCGGAAACCGCCCTCGTCCGCGACGGCCTCGCCGCCGAACGCGACGACGAAGGTGCGCGCGCGGTGCGCGTGGATGTACGGCGCCGAGTGGCGGAACCAGTCGATGAAGATCTGCGGGTCTTTGCGGGTGCGCATCGTCGGGGCTCGCCGGGGGGTCACGAGGGGAGGCAGAGGCGGCGCGCGAGGCGCTCGAGGAGCTCCGTCGCCGGGGCGAGCGAGGCGAGGTCGATCGACTCGTCGGGCTGGTGCGCGCGGCCGATGTCGCCGGGCCCGCACACGATCGTCTCGGCGCCGAGCTGCGTGAGGTACGGGGCCTCGGTGCCGAAGGCGACGACGCCGGGCGCGTGGCCCGTCAGCTCGCACGCGGCGCGGACGATCGCGGCGCTCGCGGGCGTCTCGAAGGGCGGCGTCCCCGCGTGCAGCGTCGGGAAGCGCACGGCGAGCCCGCGCGCCTCCGCGATGCGCCCGACGCGGGCGCGCAGCTCCGTGCGCAGCGCCTGCACGTCCATGCCGGGGAGCGCGCGCAGATCGAAGCGCAGCTCGCACTCGCCGCAGATGCGGTTGGGGCTGTCGCCGCCGTGGATCGCGCCGAAGTTCATCGTCGGCACGGGCACGGCGAACGCCTCGTTGCGGTGCACGGCCTGCAACGCCTCGCGGAACGCGATCAAGTCCCCGATCACCGCGTGCATGCCCTCGAGCGCGCTCCGCCCGAGCGACGGATCGCTCGAGTGCCCGGCCTGCCCCGTGAGCACGACCGTCTCCATGACGGCGCCTTTGTGCATGCGCACGGGCACGAGGCCCGTCGGCTCGCCGATGAGCGCGTGCCGTGCCCGCGGACGGCCCGCCGCGACGAGCGCGCGGGCGCCGCCCATCGTGCTCTCCTCGTCGTAGGTCGCGAGGAGCATCACGGGCGCGCGGAGCTTGCCCGCGTCGAGACGCGCGAGCGCGGCGAGGGCGACCGCGAAGAACGACTTCATGTCGCTCGTGCCGAGCCCGTAGAGGCGGCCGTCGTCCTCGGTCACGCGGAAGGGGTCGTGCCGCCAGCGCCCCTCGTCCCAGGGCACGGTGTCCGAGTGGCCCGCGAGCACGAGCCCGCCGTCGCCCTCGCCGAACGTCGCCAGCAGGTTGACCTTGTCGTCGTTCGTCGCGCTCGGCAGCAGCTCGACCCGCATGCCGAGCCCGTCCGCCCAGTCCGCGAGGTGCTCGACGACGCGGCGGTTGCCGCGGTCGAAGCGCGGATCGGCGCTGCTCGGGGAGGGTTCGGCGACGAGCGTCGCGATCATCTCGCGGACCGCGGGCAGGGCGCGTGCGGACATCGCCGCGGATGCTGCGCGGGGCCATCGCGCCGCGCAAGATCCGCGGCGCCCTCGACGTGAACCCGCAGCACGGGTGGGCGGGCCGCGACAAGGCACCGTGAGCGGCGTAGACCTCCGGCCGTGGAGCTCGTCCTCGTCCGGCACGCAGAGTCGACGTCCAACGTCTCGGGCCGCTGGCAGGGGCAGGGCGACGCGCCCCTCTCGCCGCACGGCGAGGCGCAGGTGGAGGCGCTCGCGGCGCGGCTGCGGGCGCGTCGCGAGGCGGGCTGGTCGCTCGACGTCGTCGTCGCGTCCGACCTGCAGCGGGCGTCGCGCACGGGGCGCGCCGCCTTCCCCGACGCGACGATCGAGCCCGCGTGGCGCGAGGCCGATGTCGGCGCGTGGGAGGGCCTCACGCGCCCCGAGATCGCGGCGCGTTTTCCCGAGCAGCTCGAGGCGCTCGCGTCGGGACGGCTCGACGTCGCGCTCGGCGGGGGCGAGTCGCTCGCGCGCTTCTGGGCGCGGACGGATGCGGCGCTCGAGGCGCTCCGCGGGCGCGTGCCCCCCGGCGGGCGGGCGCTGGTCTTCACGCACGGCGGCGTCATCTCGGCGCTCGTCGCGCGCGCGCTCGGCCGGCGCGGGCAGCGCGCCTCGCAGGGCCTCGCACGCCTCGCGAACACGGCCATCACGACGCTCTCCCTCGAGGACGCGCACCCCGAAGGCCGCGTGCTCGGCCTCAACGACGTCGCGCACCTCGGCCGCGCGGCGATCGCCGCGGAAGAGCGGCGTGGCGGCGAGGTCCCGCTCGTCACGCTCGTCGCCGCGCACGATGCGCCCGCCCACTTCGGTGAGCGTCGCGCGGGGCCCTCGCGCGACGAGGTCGAGGCCGCGCTGCGGGCCGAGGTCGCGCGCGCGGGCGGCGACGTGCACGTGCCGCTCGCGCCCGCGGCGCTGCGGGCCGTGGTGGTCGCGCTCGCGCACGTGTCCGACGCGCGCGGGAGCGTGATCGCGGAGCCGCCCGCGGCCGCGCGCTCGCACGTCGCGCTCGACCCGCGCCAGGGGGCGCTGCTCGTCGATCACGCGACGCCGGGGGACGGCCGCTGATCCCGGGATGTTTCCCGCGCCGCCCCTGCGATAGACTCGGGCGCGCGTGGCGTCCCTGACCGTCTCCCAGCTCGAAAAGACCCTCGGCGCGACGCCGATCCTGCGCGGCATCGACCTCGAGGTCCGCGACGGCGAGCTCGTCGTGCTCGTCGGGCCGAGCGGCTGCGGCAAGAGCACGCTGCTCCGCACGATCGCGGGCCTCGAGCTGCCCGACCGCGGCACGATCGCGATCGGCGAGCGCGACGTGACGCAGCGCGCCCCGCGCGATCGCGACGTCGCGATGGTCTTCCAGAGCTACGCGCTCTACCCGCACCTCTCCGTCCGCGAGAACCTCGCCTTCGGCCTCCGCCTGCGCGGCGAGTCGGCCGAGGTCGTCGCCGCGCGCGTCGCCGAGGTCGCGCAGTCGCTCGGCCTCGAGAAGCTGCTCGAGCGCCTGCCGAAGCAGCTCTCGGGCGGGCAGCGGCAGCGCGTCGCGATGGGGCGCGCCATCGCGCGGCGCCCCGCGCTCTTTCTCTTCGACGAGCCGCTCTCGAACCTCGACGCCGCGCTGCGCGGCGAGGTGCGCGTCGAGATCAAGAAGCTCCACGCGAAGCTCGGCGCGACGATGGTCTACGTCACGCACGACCAGGTCGAGGCGATGACGCTCGCCGACAAGCTGGTCGTGTTGCGCGGCGGGCGCGTCGAGCAGGTCGGGCCGCCGCTCGAGGTGTACCGGCGCCCGGCGACGCGCTTCGTCGCGTCCTTCCTCGGCACGCCGGGCATGGGCTTTCTGCCGGCGCGCGCTTCCGGGGGCCGGGTGCGCGCGGATGGCGTCGACCTCGTCCTCCCCGCGGGGCTCGCGGGGCACGAGGGGGAGGTCGTGCTCGGCGTGCGTCCGCACGACGTGCGTCGCGCCGCGGGTGAGGGCGCGCTGCGCCTCGCGGTCGAGGTCGTCGAGGCGATGGGCTTCGAGGCGTATGCGCACGGGCGCGTCGGCGAGACCCCCTTCGTCGCGCGGCTCGAGGGGGACGCACAGGCGGGGCTGCGGGCGGGGGACACGCTCGCGCTCGACGTCGAGCCCGCGGGCGTGCACCTCTTCGATCCCACGAGCGGCGTGGCGCTCGCTGGCGCCGCAGCGGGCGCTCCGTGAACGGACGACGCGCGTACGGGACGGCGACGCGCGAGGCGGGTTTCGCGTCCCTCGCGTCGCGCACGTTCGCCGTCCTCGCGGCGCTCGCGTCCGGCGTCGCGTCGCTCGCGCAGCCCGTCGGCGTCCACGCACAGGACGCGCGGCGCACGGTGCGCGTGTGGCACGCCTACGACGAGGCGGAGGCCCGCGCGCTGCGCGACGTGGCGCGCGCCTTCGAGGCCTCGCCCGAGGGGCGCGGCTACCGCGTCGAGGCGCTGCACGTCGCGTTCGGCGCCTACGCGGCGAAGCTCGAGTCCGCCATCCCCACGGGCGAGGGCCCGGATCTATTCATCGATGCGCATGAACGCATCGTCTCGTACGTCGAGCGCCGACTCGTCCAGCCGCTCGACGCGCTCAGCGTCCGCGAGCGCCTCGAGTACGAGTCCGCGCACCTCGACGCGCTGCGCGTCGGTCCCGCGCTCTACGGGCTCCCGCTCGCGCTCAAGTGCGGCGCGCTCTACGTGAACGAGGCGCTGCTCGACGCCGATCCGGCGACGCTCGAGGACCTCGCCGCGCTCCGCACGCGCCTGCCGCGCGGCACGTACCCGCTCGTGTTCGAGGCCGAGAGCGCCTACTGGGACGCGGCGCTGCTGCACGCGTTCGGCGGGCGCCTGCTCGACGCGGACGGTGGCTACGCCTTCGTCGGCCCCGCTGCGGCGCGCACGCTCACGACGCTGCGCGGCCTCGTCGATGATGGCGTCGTGCCCGCGGAGGCGTCCGGCGACCTCGTGAAGAAGCTCTTCGCGGGGGGGCGCGCGGCCGCGGTCATCGGCGGGCCGTGGCTCGCGCCGGACCTGCCGCCCGGGCTGCGCTGGCACGTCGCGCCGCTGCCGCGCCTGCGGGCCGCGGGGGCGCGCCGCTCGTGCCCTTCGTCACGATCGAGGCCGCGCTGCTCGCCGCGCGCGCGCGGGAGCCCGAGGGCGCGCGGGCCTTCGCGCGCTTTCTCGCGGGGCCGGAGGGCGCCGTCGTGCGGGCGCGCGTCGCGCGTCAGGTCGTGGCCTCGCGCACGGCGTCGCTCTCGCCGGCGATCGCGGGCGACCCGTTCCTCGCGGCCTTCCGGCGCGCCGCCGAGGCGGGCGTGCCGCTGCCGACGCACCCGCACATGCGCGCGACCTTCGAGCCCGCGCAGCGCGCGATCCGCAACTACCTGCGCGGTGGGCGCGCGGCCGACGACGTGCTCGCCGAGGGCGCGCGTCGCTTCGCGGATCTCGTGCGACCGCTGCCCGCGCCGCGCTCGCCCGCGCCGCTCCTGCTCGCGGTCTCGCTCGGTCTGCTGTTCGCGGTGTCGCTCGCCGTGCGGCGGGCGCGCGATCCCGAGTTCCGCGGCGCGGTGCGGCGCTCGCTCCCCGCGTACGCGTGGGTCGCGCACGCCGCCATCGCCGTGGGCCTGCTCGTCATCGCGCCGCTCGCCGTCGGCGCGGGCACGTCGCTCTTCGCGGGGGCACCGGGGGAGCTGCGCTACGTGGGCCTCGCGAACTACGTCGACGTGCTCACCGCGCGTGGCGGCGCGCTGCTCGGGACGGGGTCGTTCTGGGTCGTGCTGCTCGTCACGGTGCTCTGGACGGCGGTGAACGTCGCGCTGCATCTGCTGCTCGGCATCGGCCTCGCGCTCTTGCTCGACCGCCCGACGCTGCGCTTCCGCGGGCTCTACCGCGTGCTGCTGGTGCTCCCGTGGGCGGTGCCGAGCTACGTCACCGCGCTCGCGTGGAAGGGCATGTTCCACCGGCAGTTCGGCGCGGTGAACGCCGTGATCACCGCGCTCGGCGGCGAGCCGATCAGCTGGTTCGCGCGCTGGTCGACGGCCTTCGCCGCGAACGTCGCGACCAACGTGTGGCTCGGCTTCCCGTTCATGATGGTCGTCACGCTCGGCGCGCTCGCGGCGATCCCGCAGGATCTCTACGAGGCCGCCGAGGTCGATGGCGCGACCGCCGCGCAGCGCTTCCGCCTCGTGACTTGGCCGCTGCTCGCGCCCTCGCTCGGCCCCGCGATCGCCATGGGCGCGGTGTGGACGTTCAACATGTTCAACGTGGTCTTCCTCGTCTCGGGCGGCGAGCCCGATGGCAGCACCGACATCCTCGTCAGCGAGGCCTACCGCTGGGCGTTCACGCGCTCGCAGCAGCTCGGCTACGCCGCGGCGTACGCGGTGCTCATCTTCGGCGTGCTCACGGTCGGCACGCGCGCGCTCGAGCGGCTCGGCACGCGGGGAGGCGCGCGGTGAGCGACGGGGCAGCGGGGCGCGGGACGCGCGGCGCGCGCGCGCTGCTCGGCGAGGCGGGCGTGCACGCGCTCGTGCTCGTCGCCGTCGCGTTCGCGCTCTACCCGGTGCTCTGGGTGCTCGCGCTCGCGCTCTCGCCGGGGGATGCGCCCGCGCCGCGCGTGCTGCCGCTGCCGGCCTCGCCATCGCTCGTGCACTTCGCGGCGGTGCTCGGGCTCGACGCGGAGGCGGGGAGCGGCTGGCTCTTCGGGCGGCAGCTGCTCAACAGCGTGGTCGTGAGCGGCGCGACGGCCGTCGTCGCGGTCGCGCTCGCGACCCCCGCGGCGTACGCGCTCGCGCGTTTCGAGTTCGTCGGCGCGCGCGCGGGCGAGCGTGCGCTGCTCGCGACGCAGATGTTCCCGGGCGTCGCCGCGAGCATCCCGCTCTACCTCATCCTCGACGCGCTCTCGCTCCTCGACACGCGCACGGGCCTCGTCCTCGTCTATGCGACGACCGCCGTGCCGTTCGCGATCTTCCAGCTGCGCGGGGCGTTCGCGGCCATCCCGCGCGACCTCGAGGAGGCGGCGATGGTCGACGGCGCGACGCGGCTCGGCGCCTTCGTCCGCGTCGTGCTCCCCGTCGCGCGGCCCGCGCTCGCCGTCACGTGCCTCTTCGCCTTCATGACCGCGTGGAACGAGTTCGTGCTCGCGGCGACCTTCCTCTCGCGCGAGGAGACGTTCACGCTGCCCGTCGTCCTGCAGCGCTACGTCGGGGAGTACGACGCGCGCTGGGGGCGCTTCGCGGCGGGCGCCACGCTCGTCTCGCTGCCCGTGATGGCGCTCTTCTACGCGTTGCAGCGGAACCTGATCCGCGGGCTCTCCGCGGGCGGCGTGAAGGGCTGACGACACGGCGACCGTCATCGTCGTTCGCGCCGAGAGCCATGCCATCACGGCGGATGGTTGCCGCCGTCACACGAGGTCGGTCGCGAACCAGATCCTGTCGGCACGCTCGCGCACGATGGGCAGCGCCTCGCGCCACGCGCTCCGGTCACGCAGTGGTGCCAGCACCGGGCAGCGCTCGAGCCACGCGAGATCGACGAGCTCGCACGCGACGGCCTTGCGCAGCTCGACGTCTGCGCCCTCGACGTCTCCGCGTGCCGCGCGGATCTCGCAGACGCACTGCGCGACGAGGGCCTGGAAGCGCGGGCTCATCGGGCCGTTCGCGGTGCTCTCGAGCATCGCGGGCACGTCCTGAGGATCGGCCTCGCCGAGGACGGCGCGCCCGTAGAGCATCGCGACCCTCACGAACGGCGCCGCCGTGTTCGCTTCTCCCGCGACGATCCGGCGGACCGTCTCGAGAGCGCCGCGCCACGTCGCGGCGCGTACGGCTAGGAGGGGATATCCGAGGAAGCCGACCGCGGAGAGCTCGCGCGACGCGGCGTCGAACGCCTCCCAGTCCCCCTCGAGCGCATGGTGCCGCGCGATCGCGGTGAGCGCGAGCTGCGGCGACGGGTCGAGCTGCGTGGCGAGCCGCAGGTGCTTGAGCCCCGCCTGCGTGCGCCCCGCCTCGATCAGAATCGAGCCGAGAGACTGGTGCGCGCCGGCGTACGTCGGCGCGAACTCGATCGCTCGGCACAGCGAGCGGGCCGCCTCGGGGAGCTGACCGAGCTGCATCGACACGAGCGCGCTCGCCTGATGCGTCTCGGCGTGATCGGGCGCCTCCGCGAGCGCCTGCGCGACGCTCGCCTTCGCGAGGGCTTCCCAATCGCGCGCCGGATCGAGGCCCGGTACGAACCAGCAGCGCACCGTCGCCATCGCGTAGCTCGCCATCGCCGGCGCGAAGCTCGGGCGCGAGCGCGAGCGCGCCCTCGAGCAGCGGGATCGCGATCCGCCCGTCTCCGACGTAGCCGCGCTCTGCGCCAGCGCCCGGCGGCCGCGCAGGTAGCTGCTCGACCGCCTCCGCCGGTGCGTCGGCCTGCGCCGCGCCCGCCGTGAGCGCGACGCGCAGCCCCTCCGCCATCCGGCGGCTCAGCGAATCCTGCAGCTCGAAGTCGTCGTCGAGCGCGCCCTCGAAGCGCTCCGACCAGAGCTGCGTGCCGGTGCCGGCGTCGAGGAGCCGCGCCGCGACACGCAGCGCGCGCGCCGTCGCTTGCACGCTCGCGTCGACGACGTAGTGCACGGACAGCTCGGTCCCGATGCGCCGCGGATCGCGGTCCTCCTTGAAACGCGCGCTCGCGCCGCTGCCCACGACGCGCAGGCCGCGCGTGTGGGACATCAGGTCGATCACCTCTTCGGCGAGCGCCTCCGCGAGATATTCCTGCGCCGGCGGGCCGTGGTAGCGGAAGGGCAGCACCGCGAGCGCGCGCGGGACGCTCGTGGTCGTGTGGCCGGTGCGCGGCGTCGCCTGGCCCGGCGAGGGCGCGCGGACGAGCGCCGAGGTGGGCCCGACCACCGCGGCGGGGGGCGCCACCGAGGCCGAGGGTGCGAGCGAGAGCATCGTCGCCGCGAGCGGGTCGTGGGCCGGGGGGAGGGGCGCCGTCGTCGTCGGCGTCGGTGGCGTGTCTCTCGCGTCTCGCGCACGCAGGAGGGCCGCGACGGCGGCCGCGTCGGGTGGGCGATCCGCCGGAGCGCGGGCGAGGCAGGCCGCGACGAGGGACGCGAGCGCATCGTCGATGGGCGCAAGCAGGCGGAGATCGGGCGCAGGGCGCTCGAGCCGCGCGAGGGCGGCGGCGATCGGCGTCGATCCGGCGAAGGGCGGCGCCCCCGCGAGCAGCTCGAAGAGCACGAGCCCGAGCGCGTACACGTCCGTGCGCGCGTCCGTCGCGCCCCCTTGGATCTGCTCGGGCGCCATGTACATCGGCGTCCCGACCGCGCCCGCCGTGCGGTACGCGGCGCGTTCGTCGAGCTCCGCCCGCGCGATGCCGAAGTCCGTGAGCACGACTCGCCCGCCGCGTTCGACGAGCACGTTCGCGGGCTTGAGGTCGCGGTGCACGATCCCCGCGGCATGTGCGGCCGCGAGGCCCTCGGCGATCGCGAGCCCGATCGCCAGCGCGCGTTCGGGCGCGAGCCGCCCCTCGCGCGTGAGCACCGACTGCAGGTCCGATCCGTCGACGAACTCCATCGTGAGGAAGTGCTGTCCCTCGGCCTCGCCGAGGTCGTGCGTCCGCGCGACGTTCGGGTGCGTGATGCGCCGCGCGAGCCGCACTTCCCGACGGAAACGCTCGATCGTGGCCGCACTCGGCGCGCCGCCGAGGTCGAGCGCCTTCAGCGCGACGACGTCCCCGACGAGCGTGTCGACCGCGCGGTACACCGCGCCCATCCCACCCCGCCCGAGCAGCGCCTCGATGCGGTAGCGCCCCGCGAAGAGCGGCCCTGCTGGCCGGAGGTGCGCGGCGCCCGCGGCCGGGAAGAGCCGCGCGTCGTCCTGTGCGGCGGGCGGGCGCTGGGCGTCGTCGGACACGGGGCCGAGCCTATCGGTTCAGCTGCCAGATGGCGACGTAGACGAGCATCAGCGCGAGCAATCCGAGGAGCGCGGGGCGGCGGTCCTCGCGTCGCAGTCGGCGCGCCGCGGGGTGCGCGACGAGCATCGCGCCCGCCAGGAGCGGGAGCACCGGGATGGCCTGCCGCATGACGACCACGAGCGTCATCGTCACCGCGAGCCCGACGAGCAGAGCGGCCGCCGTCCGCGCGAGCCCGAGCGCGTGCTTGCGCGCGACGCCGACGAAGAGCGCCGTCGCGACGACGTCTCCGACGCCGAGAAAGGGCTCGATCGTCGGCGTGGGCGCGCCGAGCTGCGGCCAGGGCAGGGCGACCAGCGAGAGCACCGTCTCGCTCGCGACGATGGCCGCGGATGGCCCCGCCTCGTGGAACACGCTGAAGGTGTCGACGAGCGTGAAGACGACCGCGACCACGAGCAGGTGACCGGGATGCTCGACGCCGCCCGCGACCACCGCGCCGACGCACGTCCCGCCGAGCAGCAACGCGATCGTCACGATCGCGGCGCCGCCGACGTTCGCGCCGCGCGCGAGATCGAGCGCGAACACGAGCACGAGCGCGGCGATCGCGAGCAGCACGCCCGAGAGCGCGGCGCGGGGCAGGGGCGGGGTCGCGAGCGCCGTCGCGACCATCGAGGTCGAGACCGCCGCGAACCCCGCGATGAACGCGACGAGCGGCGTCGCGGGGACGGAGGGCGCGGCGAGCGCGGCGAGCACCAGCACGAGCGCGGCCGCGTCCGCGACGAGCACCCAGCGCACGATCGCGCGGGCCGTGGGCGCGGGGGACGGAGGGACCCGGAGCGTGCCGGGCGCCGGGGACGCGGGCGCGGACATCGCGGGTGCCGCCGCTCAGGGCGCCTTGCGCGGGCCGTAGGCGATGGCCTCGAGGCGCTCGCGATCGACGACCTCGATGACGTCGGGGCTCACCTTGAGTGCGCGTTCGCGCTCGAGGTACGCGAGTCCACGCGAGATCTCCTCGCGCACCGTCCCGAGCCGGCCCGCGACCGTCTCGGTGGTCAGGTCCCGCACCAGCGTCGTGCCCTCCTCACCGCGCGCCTGCCGTGCCGCGACGAGCGCGCACAGGAACGACGCGAGCCGCGCGGGCACGGTGCGCAGCGACAGGTCGCTCACCAGCGTGAGCACCCGGTCGGCGCGCCGGGCGCGCAGATCCAACATCGCCCGGAGCACCGCGGGGCGGCGGTCGCCGAGCAGCGCGATGGCGTCGTTCGGCACGAGCAGCGCCGTCGCCGCGCGCATCGCGACGGCGCTCGCGGGGTACACGCCCCCGTCGAAGCGCAACCCTTCGACGACCGCGCGGCCGGGCTTGGCGATGTAGAGGATCTGCTCGCGGTCCTCGCGCCCGCCCTTCATCACCTTCACCTCGCCGGTGCGGATGACGAAGAGCCCCTCTGCGTGCTGGCCCTCGCTGAAGATCGCCGTGCCGCGGGCGGCCTTGCGCACGTCGGTGGCGTCCGCGAGGACGCGGAGATCGGGGGCGGGCAGGTCCGCCAGCACGGACACGTCGCGCAGAAGCTCGAGCGGACTCCGGGGAGCAATGGCCATCGGTGCGCGAGCCTATCACGCGGTCCGGGCCCATCGCGCCCGCTCACTGCGCTGGATGCATCGCGTATCTGAAATCGAATCGCAGACGAGTGTGGCGGCTCGATGGCGGCGTCCCCCCACGCTCTTCGGGCCGCCCTTCTTTTGGCCTTTGCGGCACGGGCCGCGTCCGGACGCGGGGCGCGGAAGGTGCGGCGCCTCCCTCGAGAATAGGCCTTGCGGCGGCGGTCCGCGCACCTATCCTGTCCCCCGCGCCATGCTCGGCGCCTGCAGCTCAAGGGGGCGTCACGGTTTCGACGGGGGACTCCGATCGGTGGTCGCGTGTCGTCGGTCTCGGGAACGACGTAAATCCTTCCGGGAAACACAAGTGCCAACGATAATGCACTTGCTCTCGCGGCCTGAGTAGGGCTTAGAGAGCCGTCGAGCCGGGGAGCCTGCCAGTGCTCCCGGGTGAGGCGTCATCGAACTGGCTAGCGGCCTCCACGCGATCCGGGAGAGCGGCGAAATCAAAGGGTCGATAGCGCTCTGGCGAGCCCGTCCGTGGGCGCAAGAGGGCGCGATACCAAAACGCGGAACACACACGTAGAAGCCACCGTGACGGTCTTTCGGACGCGGGTTCGACTCCCGCCGCCTCCACCTCCTCCCCGCGCCCGCCGGCCGCGCTGAGCACGCCCGACGGCGCGCGGGGAGACACGAGCGTGGGCGCCCGAGACGCGCGCCCCGAGATGCGCGCCCCGGGACGCGCCACCGCGCGGCCGCCACGGCTGTCGCCGCACCGGGCACGACGCCGCACCGAGCACGGCGCCGCGCACGGGTGACCAACATCGCGTCGGACGCGTCGCGCGGCGCGGCCTGCGACGTCGACGCGCGTCGCCCGCGTCACGCTGCGTCCCGCCGGACTCAACGGGAACGCGCCCGCGCGCGCCGCGTGTCGCGCAGCGAGCGCGCTGGTTCACGTGCCGGGCCGCACGGCGCGACGCCGACGCCTGCCGTCACCCGCGAACGGCGCGCGGGCGTGCGTTCAGGCGGGCGAGGCGCTGAGGGTGCGCACGAACACGCCGACGACGCGCAGATCGTCGAGGCTGCGCACCTCGAGGACGATCGGCGCGAACGACGGATTGTCGCTCTGGAGCGTCACGCGCAGTTTCCCGCTGCCGACCGGCTCGGCGCTCGCAACGCGCTTGAGCAGGTAGCCCTGCGCGCCGCCCTCGCCGGTGCCGCTGCGCGCGATGAGCACGACGCGGCCGACGAGCGAGCGCGTGTCCGGCGGGGCGAAGAGCGCCCAGGCGCCATCGGCGAGCGCCGGGACCATCGCGCCGCCGAGGATGCGCGCGATGAACGCGCCCTCCGGCGGGCGCGTCCGGCCCAGGATGACCCAGGCCGTCGGCTCGACCTTGCGCCCTGCGCGCAGGCGCGTCGCGGCGCCTACGAGCGTGGTGACCGGGACCGCCTGCGGTGGCGGATCCTCCCCCACGGGCACGAGCACACGGCCGGGCCCGACGAGTCCGTCGAGGCGGCGCGCCGTCGACACGGCGCGCCGCACCGTGCCGCCTTGCCCGGCGGGCTCGCCGACGAAGAAGTCGCGCCAGTCCACGCGGAGCGCGGTGGCGACTCGCTCGATGCTCCCGAGCGTCAGATTCTGACGCCCGGACTCGAGCCGCTGCAGATTTTTCAAGGCGATGCCGAGACGGCGCGCCAACTCGTCCTGGGTGACGCCGCCGGCGGCACGGAGATACGCGATGCGCTTGGCGACCTGCATCGAAAGCTGAGTTTGTGACACGGCATACATAATGTCCCCCCTACATCCCGGTGCACACCATCTTTGGAAGGGAGGTATGGACCGCGAGCGTTCCGTCAACCGGCAGCGGGCGAAATCCCCGGCGACGATATCTTTGGTCGAGAAAACGCCAGAATCAACGACGAATGTGCCGCGCGCCCGCCCCGCTCGCGGCAGCGTGACCGCCGCGGGCGGTGGCCTCAGGCCCCGCGCAGCCGCGGATCGGCGTCGAGCTCCGCCTCGGTGGCGACCACGACACAGCCGACGGTGGCCCGCGTGAGGGCGATGTGCATGCGCACGTCGTAGCGGGACGGCCCGAGGCCCAACTCCGTGACGATGATCCACGGCCGCTCGAGGCCCTTGAAGCGCAGGCCGGTGTCGGCGACGAGCTGCGCGGGGGCGGCTTCGTCGTCCGCGCGCACGACCTCGTGGCCGCCGATGCGCGCGCCGCTCCCGATGCGAGACTTCGACCGCCCTGCGAGCGAGAGCACGGCGATGTCCGCGGGGGCGACGCCCCCCCGACGCAGCCGATCGAGCTCCGCGGCGACGCACGCCTCGAGGCGCCGGTGCGCGGTCTGCGCGGGATCTGGCGGGTTCTCCGGCGTCGCGGGCGCGTCCGCTGCGTCGTCGACGGCATCCGTCGGCGATTCCGGCGCCGCTGCGCGCACGTCCACCGAGATGTCCGTCCGCGCCGGCTCCGCACGGGCCAGTGGCATGCGCTCGACCACGACGACGCGCAGGGCGTCACCCGGCGGCGGTGCATCGGCCGGCACGGCGACGCCCGCGCGGTAGCGATCGGCGAAGGCGACGAGCGACGCCGGGCAGCGGTAGCGCGCGGTGAGCCGCCCCTTCGCGGGGAAGAGCCCCGCCGGGGGCTGCCGCGCGTCCGACCAGAAGCTCTGTCCCGGATCGCCGAACGCCCAGATCGCTTCATCGCCCGCGAGCGCGACGAGGAGCGCCCAGTCGTCCGCGCTGAAGTCTTGCGCCTCGTCCACGATCACGCGCCGAGGCGCCCCGGGGTGCGCGGCGAGGAGCGCCGTGGCCTCGGGGGTCACGCGCTCCCACGTCTCCGGCGTCCATTCGCTCGAGGGCGCGCCTCCCTGGGGGGTGCGGTCGGCCCGCGTGAGCAGCTCCGCGCCGAGCTCACGGATCGTCCACGCGTCCGCGATGCCCGCGGTCCGCAGCTCGAGGCAGAGCGGGCGCGTCCAGCAAAGCAAAAGCGGGGGTGCGCCGCCGTCGCCGGACCAGCGGCGGAAGAGCTCGGTCGCGAGGATCGTCTTGCCCGTCCCCGCGGCGCCCTCGACGAGCACGCGCGGGTTGTCGGCGAGCAGGTCGAGCGTGCCGAGCTGCTGCGCGTCGAGCGCGACGAACTCGGCCTCGCGCTGCCGCGCGCTGCCGCCGAGCGAGAGCTTCGGCACCCAGCGCTCGCCCCAGAGCGCGTGCAGCGCGTCGATCCAGGCGTCGCTCGCGGGCGCGAGCTTGCGATCGAAGACGCGCTTCGCGAGCGCGGGCAGCGCGTCGCGCAGGTACCCCATGTCGAGCGCGCCGAGCACGCAGCCCTGCAGGTGCGGCTGCGGCGGCCCGTCGTCGAACGACGTCTCCGGGAACACGCACGCGACCGCGACCCATGGGATCTGGAGCGCGCCCTGCCGCCGCAGCACCGCGATGAGCTTCCGCTGGAAACCGTAGACCTGATCGAGCGGCGCCTCGGCGAGCGGGTGCCCGTTCTGCAGCCAGCGTCCGTCCTCGACCCAGAGCCGCCCGCCCTTCACCTCGAGGAGCAGCACGCCGCGGCCCGGGACCGCCACCACGAAGTCGCACTCGCCGTCGTCCTGGGCGGGGGTGCGCACGCGGAGCGAGTGCCACGCGTACCAGCCTGCCGGGAGGCCGCGCGCGAGCGCGTCGTACGTCGCGCGCTCGGCCGCGCTGCTGGTGGGGCGGGGACCGCCGCGCGGGTAGAGGCCGGGTTCGGGCATGGCGGGCGAGGGTACCCGACGCGTGGGTTCGGCGTCGCGGGTCACATACCGTTCAAACGCGCGCGCGAAGCAGGTCGGCCACGGCGTGCAGATAGAGCTGCATCGAGAGGAGCGAGGTGCTCGCCGTCAGCGCGCCGAGCTCGGCCTGCGTGCGCGCGATCCAGCGCTGCACGGTCCGCTCGCTGCACCCCACGATCTCCGCGATCCGAGCGAGATCCGGGTCGATCCCCAGGGCGTTCGCGTCATGGAAGGCCTCCGAACACGCGATCCAGAAGGGCGCGTCCGCGGGGGCGATCCGCGCGAGCAACT
Organism: Polyangiales bacterium; assembly: GCA_964202905.1. Lineage (GTDB taxonomy): Bacteria > Myxococcota_A > Polyangia > Polyangiales > JADJQN01 > CAIUAC01. The sequence goes on along the minus strand of CAXNJO010000002.1, from coordinate 717,405 downwards.
CCCGCGCGCGCGGCGTCGGGTCGAAGCGGGCGCCGTCGCCCTGTGCATGGCGTGATGCGTCGCTCGTCTCGGAGCGCCCTTCGCCGTCGGCGCGGTCGGGCGTCTCCCCCCGCTCGAAGCGCGGACGCAAGTCGTAGCGCCGGCCGACCTCGCCCCGCAACGCGCGGAGCGACGCTGCGCCGGAGGGTCGCGCGGCGAGCGCGGCGAGCGCCGCGGCGACGAGCTTCTCCCGCGAGAACGTGCCGCGCCCCGCGTCGTCGAGATCGTCGGGCCACGCGTCGGAGGCGCCTCCCGCGGCGGGCAGCCGCAGCACGTCGGCGCCCTTCCGCGCGAGGCGTGGGCGGGCGGCGCGGCTCTCGGCGAGGAGCGCCGCAGCGAACGACTTCTGGAAGCGCGCGATCGGGTCGCCGCGCTCGATCCCGACGTCGCGCGCGAGCCGCGCCACGACGCGCCCGATGTGCGCGCGGAGCTTGCCCTCGGGCGCGGCGAGGAGCGCGTCGACGCGGGATGGATCCGTCACGAGCCAGCGCAGCAGCTCGCCGAAGAGGTCGACCTGCGAGCTGAAGGGGCCGCCCCGCAGCGGGCGCAGCGCGAGCGCCTCGCGCAGCGCGTCGAGTCGGTCTCCGCGCGGCGCCACGCCAGCCGGGTGACGAACGCGCGGGGCGTCGAGGAGTCGGGCGAGGAGCGCGCGCGCGCTTCGTTCGTCGAACGATGACGCGGGGCGGGGCGTGCGATGGGGAGGCGGCAACGGCAGCTCCAGCGAAGGCGACCGCCACTCTACCGGGCCGCGGCGCGCCGGTGGGCGCCAACCACGACGACGGCGCCGCGTGTCGTCTCACTGCCCCCACGCGTGCCCGCGCAGTCGCCGATGCTACGCTTCGCCCCCATGTCGGAGCCGAAGTCATCCCCGTCCAAGCCCGACGTCGCGCGCGCGCTGCTCGCGCACGGCAACATGTTCGTGCATCTCGATCCGCGCGCCCCGGAAGTCCGGGTGCCCGAGTACCTGCGGCGTCAGCCCCAGCTCGTGCTGCAGGTGGGGCTCGACATGCCGATCCCGGTCCCCGATCTCGTGGTCACCAGCGCAGGGCTCGGCGCGACGCTCTCCTTCCAGCGCACCCCGTTCGCCTGCTGGGTCCCGTGGGCGGCGGTGTTCGCGCTCCTGGATGACGCGGGCAAGGGCGTGCTGTGGCCCGAGGACCTGCCTGCCGAGATCGCGGCGGAGGTGTCGGCCGAGATGGACCGCGGTGGTCGCGGCGCGGACGCCGACAAGTGCACCTCGGCCCCGACAGCCCGCTCGAGCCGGCGCCGCTGAGCTCGAGCCGTCGGCAGCCGCCGCCCGCCGCGACCCTGAGCCGCGCCCGAACCCCGCGCGCGCGGCCGCGCCGCCGCGGCGCCGCGGCGAAGTCGCCGTCCGCGCCGCCGCCCGCTGCGCGCCCGGTCACCGCCGCGCGGAAGGCTCCGCGCGCGCACGCGCGCCGTCCGCGAGCGCGCGCCCGCCCTCCGCGCCGCCTTCCCCACCGGCGGCGGTGGTCTCCGAGCCGTTCCGGGTGGTCGCGCCGGAGACGCGGCCGCGCGGCGCGCGGCGGCGAGCGCCCCGTCGTACCTGCGCGTCGTGAAGTAGGGAGTGCGGTAGGCCGCGAAGTCGGCCGCGAAGCGGACCGTGCAGCAGGCCTCGCGGCAGGGCGGCTGCGACGCGTGCTGCGCCATGTGGTCGTGTCCCCGGATCGGGCTCGCGCCGGGCAGGAAACCCCTTCCGACGCCCATCGCCGCGTGGCATTCTGCCGACGCTTCCATGGTCCCGATGCCCGTCCTGATGTCGCTGCTCGAGCAGCTGCCCGTGGGGGTCGTCCTGCTCGACGCCACCGGGCGCGTCGTGCAGTACAACCGCTACGAGGAGATCCTCGCGGGCCGCTCCCGCGACGACGTCCTCGGCCGCGAGTTCTTCCGCGAGGTCGCGCCTTGCATGAACGTGCGCGAGCTCGGTGGGCGTTTCTACGACGAGATCGGCCGCACGCCCCTCGCGCTGCAACTCGAGTTCTCGTTCCCGTTTCCGCAACTCGCGCAGCCGCGCGAGGTCGTCGTCAAGCTCACGTCCTTCGAGGTCGAGGGCGCCTCGTACGGCTGCCTCCTCATCGAGGACGTCTCCGCCAAGCGCGCGGTCGAGCGCATGAAGGACACGCTCGGCAGCCTGCTCGTGCACGACCTCAAGAACCCGCTCTCGGTCGCGCTCACGAACCTCGGACTCCTCGGCGAACAGGCGTCGGTCCGTGACGACGCCGAGGCGCGAGAGTGCCTCGACGGCGCCCTCCGCGCGACGACGCGCGTCCAGCGCATGGTGCACAACCTCCTCGACGTCGCGCGCCTCGAGAGCCCCTCGATGCCGCTCGTGCGCGCGGACGTCGACGTGCGCCGCCTCGTGGGCGACACCGTGCACGAGTCGCAGACGCTCGCGCGGCTCCGTGGCGTCGCCATCCACGTCGAGGCGCCCGACGCGCCCGTCGTCGCCCACGTCGACGAGGGCGTGCTGCGCCGCGCCCTCGACAACCTCGTCGAGAACGGCGTCCGCTACGCGCTCTCGCGCGTGACGATCCGCGTCGAGCCGGGCGGCAGTGTCCTCCGGTTCGTCGTCGTCGACGACGGCCCGGGCGTCCCGGAGAGCGTGCGCGAGCGCATCTTCGAGAAGTTCGCCCAGGTGCAGGGCGAGCTCACGGGGCCGCGGCGACGCCTGAACCAGGGCCTCGGGCTCACGTTCGTCCGGCTCGCGGCGCGCGCGCACGGCGGCACGGTCGGCGTCGGGGAGCCCCTCGGCGGCGGCTGCGCGTTCACCCTCGAATTGCCGACTTCCTCGCCGCGCATCGCGCCGCGCGGCGCCCGCGGATGACGCACATCGCGCTGCCCGATCCGGAGCGCACGCGCCGGCAGGTCGGGCTCGGGTTGCTGCTCGTCGCGCTCGCGTTCGGCGCGGGGTTGCTGCTCTTCGAGGTGCTGCTGCCACCGCTCCTCAGCGACGACCCCGGAGAGCAGTACCTCACCATGCTCCTCGGTGCGGGCTTCGCGCTCCCGGCAGCGGTCGTCTACCTGACCGTCCCGCGCCTCCTCGACCGCTACGACCCGGAGCCCTGGTACGCGCTGGTCGGCTGTCTCGCGTGGGGCGGCGTCTGCGCGACGTCGTTCTCGATCCCGATCAACGAGTGCGGGAGCTGCGTCAGCGTGGGCGGCGACGCCTTCGGCACCGTGCTCGTCGCGCCGATCGTCGAGGAGGCCTGGAAGGGGCTCGGCCTCTTCGGCGTCTTCTACTTCTTGCGCCGTGAGTTCGACGGTCTCGTCGACGGCATCATCTACGCGACGTTCATCGCGCTCGCGTTCGCGGCCGTCGAGAACGTCCTCTATTACGCGCGCGCCGCGAGCGAGAGCAGCGAGGTCTTCGCCGGGACGCTGTTCCTCCGCGGCATGCTCGGTCCGTGGGGACACCCGCTCTACACCTCGATGACCGGCATCGGCTTCGGCTTCGCGCGCGAGACGGAGCGCCCGTGGGTCCGCTGGGCCGGGCCGCTGCTCGGCTACGTCGGCGCCGTCGCGCTGCACATGACGTGGAACGGCAGCGCGGTCCTCGCGGGCTCGCTCGGCGAGAGCGGCGTGATGCTCTTCGTCGTGATGCTGCCGCTGTGGCTGCTCTTCGTGCTCGTGTTCCTGCTCATCGTCGTCGCGCTCGTGCATCGGCGCGGCGTGATCATCCGCGAGCACCTCGTCGACGAGGTCGCGCTCGGCTTCGTCACGCGCGAGGAGTTCGCGCTCGTCGGCTCGGCCTTCGGGACGCTGCGTGCGCGCCTGCGCTGGGGGCCGCTCGGTATCGAACTCGTCCGCGCGATCGCGCGACTCGCGCTCTCGAAGTGGCACTCGACGCGCGCGCGGCGCTCGCGCACGGCGACGGTGAGCTTCGACTTCATCGTGCCGCTGCGGCAGCGCATCGCGGCGCTCCGCGCGCAACTCTGACGGAGGCGCGCGACGCGCTGTCGACGCCGCGGCGCGTCGGCCACCCCCCGCCTGGCGACGGAAGTCGCCAGCGTCGACCCGGTGCGGTGGTCACTCCGTTGGCCACCCGGCCACCGTGCGCAGCGCCCGGGACCCCGAAATCAGCGCGTCCCGGAGGTTGCCAGCGCTGGCACATGGACTGCACACTCGGCCCCCCATGACGCGCACCCGCCACGCCTTGCTGCTCGCCCTCGCCGCCGCCCTCGCCGCCCCGGGCTGCGCCGGCACGGAAGACTTCCCCAACGAGCCCGCGCCCAACGTCGAGGGCGAAGAGCCGCTCTCCGCGCTCGACACCCTCGTCGAGGGTGCGCCGCCGAACGAGATGCTCCCCGAGGAGGGCAAGGCCGACGCGGTCTACCCGCGCCAGTTCGACCTCGTCGCCTCGCAGTCGCCCATCCGCAGCCAGCGGAGCCGCGGCGTCTGCTCGATCTTCTCGACCGTCGCGCTGATGGAGCACCTCTACATCCGCGAGGGCTCCATCCCGAACCCCGACTTCAGCGAGCAGTACCTGCAGTGGTCGGCGAAGTCCGAGGTCCGCTCCTTCCTCGACACGGAGGGCTCGAGCGCCGAGAAGAACCTCGAGGCGATCAACCGCTTCGGCATCGTCGCCGAGGGCGCGTGGGCGTACGAGCCGACGAAGTGGACGACGGCCAACGACGCCGCGTGCACCGGCACGATGATGCCCGTCCGCTGCTACACGAACGGCGAGCCGCCCGCCGCCGCACGTTCGGCGCAGCGCTACACGCTGCCGCGCGGCCGCTGGGTCAACTCGAGCGCGACGAGCCTCAAGGCTCACATGTCGACGAAGCGCACCGCCGTCGTCATCGGCGGCTCGTTCTTCTACCAGGCGTGGAACCACGGCGCCTCGGCCCTCACGGTCAGCTCCGCCTACAAGCGCAAGGGCTACGTCCCCTACCCGAACGACGAGGACAAGGCCGACAGCGCGATGCGCCCCGCGGGCCACTCGATCCTCCTCGTCGGTTGGGATGACGATCTCGAGGTGCCCCGCCTCAACGGGATGGGTCAGCCGCTCGTCGATGCGATGGGCCGCCCCGTCGTCGAGCGCGGCTTCTTCCTCTTCAAGAACAGCTGGGGCACGGGCAGCTTCGGCGTCGAGAACCCGCGCGGCGACGGCTACGGCTGGATCTCGTACCGCTACGTCAAGGAGTTCATGACGGCTTACGTCAGCGACCTCCCGACGGTCACGCCCCCCGCCGAGATCTGCGACAACACCACCGACGACGACCGCGACGGCCGCAGCGATTGCGACGACACCGAGTGCGCGCTCGTCCCGGCGTGCGCGCCGAGCGGCAGCACCACGAGCCACGCGAACACGACCGGCGCGGCCATCCCCGACAACAGCGCCACGGGCCTCCGCAGCACCCTCACCGTGTCGCCCGGCGGCGCGATCAGCGGCGTCACCGTGAGCGTCGACATCACGCACCCCTACCGCGGCGACCTGACCGTGAAACTGGTGCACCCCTCGGGCCGCGAGGCCGTCCTGCTCGACCGCCAGGGCGCGGGCGACGACAACGTGCGGCAATCCTTCACCGTGACGGCCCTCAACGGCCTCGACGCGGCGGGCAACTGGGCGCTCGTCGTGATCGACGGCGCGGCGTCCGACACCGGGCGTCTCAACGGCTGGACGCTCGAAGTCGCCCGCGGCACTGCGACGCCGATGCCCGCGCCCACGTCGCGTACGTACGAGAACACCAGCGCCGCGCCGATCCCCGACAACACGCCCGCCGGCGTGAGCCGCGAGATCGTCGTCGCCGACGCGGGCGCGATCCGCACGATGCAGGTCACCGTCGACATCACGCACCCGTACCGCGGCGACCTCACGATCGCGCTCTCGAAGGTCGGCGGCAGCGAGGTCGTGCTGCTCCGCGGCGACGGCGCCGACGCGGACGACGTGCGCCGCACCTTCGACGTCACGGCCTTCGTCGGCCAGGAGCTGCGCGGCACCTGGCGGCTCAAGGTCGTCGACGAGGCGCGTACGGACATGGGCACGCTCAACTTCTGGCGCCTGACCGTCGCGCGCTGAATGGGCGTTCATCGCGGCGCCGCGGGGAGACTGCCCGCGCGTCGCGAGGTGCGGTTCGACGATGCAGCACGAAGTGGGGCCGGTCGCCGCGGGGTGGCCGGCCCCGCGGCGTTTGGGGCGCGCCGCTGGCCGCTCCGGGCGGGCGATCCCATAGTCGGCGCCGTGTCCGACGTCCCCGCGCCTCTGCTCTCCTACACCAGCGTCTACGAGCGCGGCGTGCCGTACCCGCGCCGCTGGGCGCTCGTACTCCACGGCATCCTCGGTACCAAGTCGAACTGGCGCGCGCAGCTGCGCCGCGTGGTCGCGCAGCACCCCGAGTGGGGCGCGCTGCTCGTCGATCTGCGCAACCACGGTGAGTCGCGCGGCTTCGCGGCCCCCCACACGCTCGCGGCGTGCGCGGACGACCTCGCGCGGCTCGTCGCGTCGCTCGACCTGCGCATCGACGCGGTGATCGGGCACAGCTACGGCGGCAAGGTCGCCATGGCCTACGCGCGCGCGGCGCACGGTGACCTCGCGCGCCTGATCGTCGTCGACTCCACGCCGAGCGCCCGCCCCGAGGCGCGCGGCTCCGAGGAGACCGTGCGCATCGTGCGGCTGCTCGAGGAGCTGCGTGGCGTCTTCGCGAAGCGCGAGGACTTCGTCGGCGCGCTCCTCGCGCGGGGGCTCACGCGTGAACTCGCGACGTGGCTCGCGATGAACCTCGAGCGTGTCCCCGGGGAGGACGCGGGTTACCGCTTCGGCATCGACGTCGCCGCGGTGCGCGCGATGCTCGACGACTATTTCCTCGAGGATCTCTGGGAGATCGTCGAGGCGCCGCCGGGGCGGATGCGCGTCGAGATGATCGTCGGCGAGCGCTCGACGGTGCTCGACGCCGCCGATCGCGCACGGCTCGCGGCGTCGGCGCTGCGTCAGCCCGGGCGCGTGCGCGCGCACGTCGTCGCGGGCGCGGGGCACTGGGTGCACGTCGACGCGCCGGACGCGACGATCGCGTTGCTCGGGGAGTCGCTCGGCAGCGCGGCCGACGCGGCGTCGACCTGATGGCGCCGTCGTCGAACGGCGACGTCGATCGGCCATCAGCGCACGGTTTTGCGGCGTGCGCCGGTGCATGGCGTCGCCGTGGTCGCGGGCGCGCAAGAACAACGAAAGCAGGCTGAGCGATGGCTGTGACCGCGATGATGCGACGCTTCGAGATCGAGCTCGCCGACTCCGACCGAGGCGTCTACGAGACGCTCGACCTGAGGGTCGCGCAGCATCCGAGCGAGACGGAGCGGTACCTCGTGGCGCGCGTGCTGGCGCGATGCCTCGAGCACGGCGAGGGGGTCGACTTCACACGCGGCCTGTCGGACGCGGAAGAGCCCGCGATCACCGAACGCGATCTCCGCGGTGACCTGAAGGCGTGGATCGAGATCGGCTCGCCGACGCCGGATCGCCTCCACAAGGCGAGCAAGACCGGCGCGCGCATCGCCATCTACGCTTGGCAGCGCCCGGAGCAGCTCGCGCGGGACATCGTGGCGCGCGGCGTACACCGGATGGACGCGATCGCGCTCCACGGCTTCGAAGCCTCGTTCCTCGACGCGCTCGCGGGGACGCTCGATCGCATGAACCGCTGGTCCGTCTCGGTGAGCGGCGGGCAGCTCTACGTGACGGTCGGCGGCACCCTGGTCGAGGGCGCCGTGGTGCGGGTGCCCATCGGGGCCTGAGCACGCGGCCCGTTTCGCGGGCTGCGCCGAGGCTCTGGGGGCGGACGTGTTCCCGCGGCCCGCGGCGCGAACGCCGCGCTCGTCGCGGGGAGGAAACGCTGAAGGGCCGTTCTCGCGGTGCGGCGCCCTCCTTGCACCGGTCGCTGAGCCCCCGCGAGCCGTCGATCCCGCGCCTCGCTCAGAGGCAGCAGGCGTAGCCGAAGCGGTTGGTGCTGGGGTTGGGGTTGTCGGGTTGGGACCCGAGGATCCCGCCGACGCGGTTGCTGTCGTTGTCGGCGCCCTCGCTCGTCCATGACTGACGACCGGCGAAACGCCCGGCGTTGCGGATGTTCTGCATCTGGCTGTTCGAACAGACGTCCGCGCCGAGTCGACCGCAGCCCCGGGCGGCATCGAAGAACGAGGCGTCTTCGGTCTCGTGGAGATCGACCGTGCAAACGTTGTTGAGCACAACGCCCTCCGCGGGGCACGAGCCGTCCACGGGACGCTGTGACGCGCAGCACGCGAACGCGTAGTACTCGTTCCAACCAGGGTTGTCCTGATTGTTCGTGCCGAGGATGGAGTCGAACAAGTCCACGTCGTTGTCGGAGAGCGCTGGCGTCGCCTTGCGGATCGAGCCGCTGAACCGCCCTGCATCGTTCAACACGACATACTGCGCGGTGCTGCAGAGGTCGCTTCGGAGCGCGTTGCACACACCGGCCGCCGTTGGAAACGTCGAGTCCTCGCGGTTGTGGATGTACGTCATGAGCACGCCGCGGGTCGAACCCGTGGCCGGCACGAGCGTGGCGCGCGCCTGGATGTCGGTCGGCGTCACGCGGCGACAGCACGCGTAGCTGTAGTTCTGGCTGATGGTCGGATCGTCGCTGCTCGATTGCCACCACACCCGGCCGGCGTCGTTGTCCGAGAAGTTCCGGGTCCACACCGGTCGTCCGTAGAAGAAATTCGGTCGCCAGCCGTCGTTCGCGGTCATGAGTGCGAGGTACTGGGACGCCGAGCACAGATCGCCACCGACTCCCGCGCAGGTCGACGCAGCGGTATTCCAGTCCGTCGTCGAGGTGGCATCGTACGCCAGCATACAGACGCCGTCCCGGTTCAAGCCCGCGTTGCAGGTGGTGTCGAGGCCAGAGTCGTCGGCCTCGCAGGTGACGGCGCCGTCGGCGGCGATCGCGCGGATCGACTGGCCGGGCGCGCACGTGCCGGTCACGCGCGCCTGGACGCGCCGCGGTGTCGACCGCGAAGGTCGCTGCCGGTGAGCGTGAGGCCCGCGCCCGCGGTGTAGGTGGTGTCGTCGTCGGCCTCGCAGGTGACGGCGCCGTCGGCGGCGATCGCGCGGATCGACTGGCCGGGCGCGCACGTGGCGGAGACGCGCGCCTGGACGGCGGCGGTGTCGACGGAGAAGGTGCTGCCCGCGAGCGTGAGGCCCGCGCCCGCGGCGTAGGTGGTGTCGTCGTCGGCCTCGCAGGTGACGGCGCCGTCGGCGGCGATCGCGCGGATCGATTGGCCGGGCGCGCACGTGGCGGAGACGCGGGCCTGGACGGCGGCGGTGTCGACGGAGAAGGTGCTGCCCGCGAGCGTGAGGCCTGCGCCCGCGGTGTAGGTGGTGCCCGCGGCGCCCGCGTCGTCGATCTCGCAGGTGACGGAGCCGTCCGCGCCGATCGCGCGGATCGACTGGCCGGGCGCGCAGGTCGCGGTGACGCGGGCCTGGATCGTGGCGGTGTCGACGGCGAAGGTGTTGTCCGTGAGGGCGAGGCCTGCGCCCGCCGCGTAGGTGTTGCCGTCGTCGGTGCCGTCCGCGAAGCCTGTCGGCACCCCGGTGAGCTGCGCCCAGTCGACGTCGCCGGCGTAGTTCTCCGCGGTGTCGGCGCTTGCTGCGCGGAAGGCGTAGGGCACGGCGGAGAGCGGGATCGGCGCCATCTCCTCGCCGTCCACGGTGACGACGAGCGACACCGGACCGGCATCGAAGAGCGCCGGATCGATCGGCGTCGTGCCGCCGAGCGTGAGCGTGAAGAGGCCCGCCTGCAGGGTCGTGCTCTGCGCCTCCGTCCACAGCGAGCGCGTCGCGGTGCGGAGCTCCATCGCGAAGGGCACGGTGCCCTCGACGGGCGTGCCCGCGTCGTCGCGCAGGATGCCCTGCACGGTCATCGTGCCGGGGATCTGGGCCCGCGCTTTGCCCGCCGTCAGGCTGGCGCCCGGGCCGGCCAACATGAGGGCGAGAAGGGCGATCCAGGCGAGGCGAAGCGAGGCTCGGTTCATGGTGTCTCCGAAAAGGGATGTTCGTTCCCGGGCCTCGAGACCCGCGCCGACCGACCCTCGAGGGGGCCGCGGTGGGGGCGGCCGGGTCGCGTCACGTGCGGACCGCATGGTGCTCGAAGGCTCCCCAGGCCGGACGCTCGAACCACACATTGCACATCCGACGCACGAGGCACCGGCCATGGAGACGTGGTTCCCCGCGTTCCGATGCGCCGCCGCCGACTCTGACCCTGCGACGGTAACGGAGAGGCTTCCGCAGCACAATCCCGGCGACACCGGACCCGCATCGACGCGCACCGGGTCGCTCGGCGCGATGACGGGCGCGTCCTGCACGCGCTCGGGCGTCGCGCTCGCGTCGATCCGCGTCGTGCTTACATGCGCGGCCAATGACCCTCGAGACCCTCGACGCCTGGTGGCGCGCCGCGAACTACCTCTCGGTCGGGCAGATCTACCTGCGCGACAACCCCCTGCTCCGCGCGCCGCTCCGCCCCGAGCACCTCAAGCCGCGGCTCCTCGGGCACTGGGGCACCACGCCGGGCCTCAACTTTCGTCTTTGCGCACCTCTCGCGCGCGATCCGCGCGCACGATCTCGACTGTGTCTACGTCGCGGGACCGGGGCACGGCGGGCCCGCGGCGGTGGCGCTCGCGTGGCTCGAGGGCACGTACTCGGAGCGTTACCCCGAGGTCTCGCGTGGCGCGCGCGGGATGCAGCGCCTGTTCAAGCAGTTCTCCTTCCCGGGCGGCATCCCGAGCCACGTCGCGCCTGAGATCCCCGGCTCGTTCCACGAGGGCGGCGAGCTCGGTTACGCGCTCTCGCACGCGTTCGGCGCGGCCTTCGACAACCCGGGCCTCCTCGTCGCGTGCGTGATCGGCGACGGGGAGGCTGAGACGGGGCCGCTCGCGACGAGCTGGCACTCGAACAAGTTCCTGAACGCCGCGCGCGACGGCGCCGTCCTGCCGATCCTGCACCTCAACGGCTACAAGATCGCGGGGCCCACCGTGCTCGCGCGCATCCCGCGCGCCGAGCTCGAGCAGCTGTTGCGCGGCTACGGCTACGAGCCGCACTTCGTGGAGGGCGACGAGCCGCGCGCGATGCACGCGTGCATGGCCGAGACGCTCGACCGCTGCGTCACGCGCATCGCCGCGATCCAGCGCGCGGCCCGCCGCGACGGGGTCTCGCAGCGCCCCGTGTGGCCGATGATCGTACTGCGGAGCCCCAAGGGCTGGACGGGGCCGCGCCTCGTCGACGGGAAGCTGGTGGAGGGCACCGCGCGCGCGCACCAGGTGCCCCTGAGCGACATGGACGCGCCCGGGCACCTCGAGGCGCTCGAGGCGTGGCTGCGCAGCTACGGGCCCGAGGCGCTGTTCGACGCGGACGGCGCGCCCGTCGCGGCCCTGCGCGACTTCGCACCCGCGGGCGATCGGCGGCTCAGCGCCAACCCGCACGCGAACGGCGGCGTGCTGCTGCGCGAGCTCGTGGTGCCCGACTTTCGTGCGTACGCCGTCGAGGTGCCATCTCCTGGGATGGTGAAAGCCGAGGCGACGCGCGCGCAGGGCAGGCTCATCCGCGACGTGATCCGCGCGAACCCCGACAATTTCAGGGTTTTCAGCCCCGATGAGACGGCCTCGAACCGCTGGGATGCCGTCTTCGAGGCGACGTCGCGCATGTACACGGAGGCGCCCGTCGCGACGGCTGAGGGCCTCGCCCCCGATGGCCGCGTGCTCGAGATGCTGAGCGAGCACCAGTGTCAGGGTTGGCTCGAGGGCTACCTGCTCACGGGCCGCCACGGCTTCTTCTCGAGCTACGAGGCCTTCATCCACCTCGTCGATTCGATGTTCAACCAGCACGCGAAGTGGCTGAAGACCACGCGCGCGATCCCGTGGCGCGCGCCGCTCGCGTCGCTCAACTACCTGCTCACCTCGCACGTCTGGCGGCAGGACCACAACGGCTTCAGCCACCAGGACCCGGGCTTCCTCGATCACGTCGCGAACAAGCGCGCGGAGGTCGTGCGCATCTACCTGCCGCCTGACGCGAACACGCTGCTTTCCGTCACCGATCACTGCCTGCGCTCGCGGCACTACGTGAACGTGATCGTCGCGGGCAAGCAGCCCGAGCACCAGTGGCTCGCGATGGACGAGGCGGTCGCGCATTGCGCGCGCGGGCTCGGTGTCTGGGACTGGGCGAGCACCGACGGTGGGCGTGACCCGGACGTGGTGCTCGCGAGCTGCGGCGACGTGCCCACGGTCGAGGCGCTCGCCGCCGCGGACCTGCTGCGCACGCTCGCGCCCGACGTGCGCGTGCGCTTCGTGAACGTCGTCGACCTGATGCGCCTCACGCCGCGGAGCGAGCACCCGCACGGGCTCGATGAGGCGGCGTTCGACGTGCTCTTCGGCACCGACACGCCGGTGGTCTTCGCCTTCCACGGCTATCCATCGCTCATCCACCGCCTCGCGCATCGCCACGACGCGCACGGGCAACTCCACGTGCGTGGCTACCGAGAGGAGGGCACGACGACGACGCCCTTCGACATGTGCGTGCTCAACGACGTCGATCGCTTCCGCCTCGTGATGGACGTCTTCGCGCACGTCCCACGTCTCGCCCCGCGTCGCGACGCGATCGACGCGGCGATGCAGGCGAAGCGCGCCGCGCACACCGCGTACATCCGCGAGCACGGCGAGGATCTGCCGGAGATTCAGCAGTGGCGCTGGGGCTCGACCTGACTGAATCGCGATTCAGCGCGCGTGGAGGTCGAGCACGGCGCGGGATTCGCGCACCCGCGCGCCGACGGCCTCGCGCAGGACCTCGGCAGCGATGCGCGGGTCGCGGGGGATCGCGACGGGCGCGCCGAGGCTCGCGACGACGCGGCTGCGCGGGCGCGCGGCGACGTCGGCGAGGTGCGCGCGGAAGGTCGGTGCGACGAACTCGGCGCCCGACTCGTATGCGAGCCCGACGGGGAGCACCTCGACGTCGAGGCCGCGCGCCGCGAGGAATGCGCCGGGATGGAAGGGGCGCACCTCGTCTCCGGCGAACGTCGTGCCCTCGGCGAAGACGATGATCGAGCTCCCCGACTGCAGCGCGCGTCGCATGACGCGCACGGCCCCCGCGCGGCTCGCCTGATCGGCGCGGTCCACGAAGAGCGTGCCGAGCTTGCGCGCCCCGTGTCCAAGGAGGGGCCAGCCGGCGAGGTCCCCGCGGCTGAGGGCCTGCGCGTCGAAGAGCCCCATCAGCACGCCGATGTCGAGCGCGGAGCGGTGGTTCGCGATGATGAGCCGTGCGCGCGAAGCGGGCGGTGGCGGGCCGTTCAGCACGGTGAGCTGCGCGCCGAAGAGCCGGAGCGTCGCGGCGAAATAGCGCCGCTTGTGGCGCGCGAGCATCGCGCGGCGCTCCGCCTCGGGGAGCATCGCCTCCCGCGCGTGGATGAGCCCGAGCGCGCCCGCCGTGAGGGCCGCGAAGCCGACCGTCCGCGCCGGCGCACGCATCGAGGCGAGGGGCAGCACCACGGCGCGCGTCAGCCCGGCACGACCTTGAGCACGGTGCCGTCGAGGTAGAGGAGGTAGAGCTCGCCGGCTGCGTCCTCGCCGAAGGAGACGAGCGTGCTCGCGAGCCCGCCGAGCGCAGGCACGCGCACCGGGCCCTGCACGGCGCCCTCGCAGTAGCGCAGCGCGCCGACGTGGTCGGCGTAGGGATCGCCGAAGAGGTAGACGCCGCGCAGCGCGGGGATGGCCGCGCCGCGGTAGACGTGGCCGCCCGTGATCGAGCGTCCGCCCGTCATCACGCTGTCCGAGCCGTGCCGGTACACGTAGACGGGCTCGGTGTGGACCGGCACGCGGCCCGTGTTCGCCGCGTCGAAGACCGAGCGCGCCTCGTACGCGCGCCAGCCGTAGTTCTCGCCGCCCGTGCTCGTCGCCGGCTGCACGTTCAGCTCCTCCCACTCGTTCTGGCCGACGTCCGCGACGTAGAGATCGCCCGTCTCGCGGTCGAACGCGTTGCGCCAGGGGTTGCGCAGGCCGAGCGCCCAGATCTGCGGGAGCCCGCCGCCGCCCGCGAAGGGGTTGCCCGGCGGCCGCGTAGCCGGTCGCCGCCGCGTCGACGTCGAGGCGCAGCATCTTGCCGAGCAGCGTGTCCGGGTTGAGGCCGTTGCCGAACGCGCCGTAGTCGGTCGCCCGCGCCGCCGCCGTCGCCGATGGCCGCGTAGAGGAAGCCGTCGGGGCCGAAGCCGATCCAGCCGCCGTTGTGGTTGCCCTCGGGGTCTGCCTGCTCGACGAGGCGCGTGACCTGCATGGGATCGGCGACGAGCGGATCGGCGGCCGAGCGGCGGTACTCCGCGACGATGTTCGCGTCGGCGCCGGTCGTCGTCGGCGTGTAGCCGACGAAGAAGCGACCGCTGGTCGCGTAATCCGGCGCGAAGGCGAGGCCGAGCAGTCCACGCTCGTCCTCGCCGCCCGGGGCCGAGCCGATCGCGCTGCGCATGTCGAGGAAGGTCGTGACGACGCCGCCGGCGACGCGGCGGACGCGGCCCGCGCGCTCGGCGACGTACACAGCGCCCTCATCGCCCGGCGCGGAGGTCAGCGCGATCGGCGCGGAGAAGCGATCGCCGACCGCTTCCGTCGCGAGCGCGGGGATCGCGGGGACGTCGCACGCGGGCGGTGGGCCTGCGTCGCCTGCGCCGAGATCGGGGGCACCGGCGTCGCCTGCGCCCCCGAGGTCCACGGTGTCGCCGAGGTCGCGCGCGCCGAGGTCGGCGAGGCCGCCGTCGAGCGCGGGCGGGCGCGGGGGGGGGTGGTCGCCGCAGCCGACGAGGGCCGCGGCGCAGACGAGCGTCGCGGCGAGCGGGCGGAGCCCGGTGCGGCGGGCGGGGAGGTCGGTCGGGGGGCGTCGCATGCCGCGACCCTACCGCGAAGCGGCGCGCGCGCGCACCCGCCTGTTATGCTCGCGTCGCGGCCCACATGAAAGCGCTCATCAAGGTCGGCTACGGCTGCAACGAGCACTGCACGTTCTGCCACACGCTCGACGTGCGCCACATCGAGGGCGACGAGTCCGAGACCCACCGCAAGATCCGCCGCGCGAAGGAGCTCGGGCACTCGATGGTCGTGCTCTCGGGCGGCGAGGTGACGATCCGCCCCGAGCTGATGCGCTGGGCCACGCACGTCGCGTCGCTCGACATGGACCTCGGCCTCGTCACGAACGGGCGGCTGCTCGCCTACGACGACGTGCTCGAGCAACTGATCGCCGCGCGGCTGCGCTACGTGTACATGTCGCTGCACGCGGGGAGCGCGCGCGTGCACAACGCGCTCGTGCGCGCGGACGGCTTCGACGAGGCGCTCCGCGCGATCCGCAACGTGCACGCGCGGCCCGGGATCGAGCTGACGATCAACTGCGTCGTCACGCGCCAGAACGTCGATCACCTCCGCCCGCTCGTCGATCTGCTGCTCCCCCTCGAGCGGCTGACGCTGAAGTTCTCGATGACGCAACCGAAGGGCGGCGGCGAGAAGCTCTTCGAGCACGTCGTGCCGCGCGTCGCGCACGTCGCTTCGCGGGTCAGAGATGCCATCTTCCATGGTCGTGATGGCGTGCGCGCGCGCGGGGCCGCCGGGCCGCATTTCACGCACGACGGGCTCCCGCTCTGCCTGTTGCCGGGGCTCGAGGGTGACTACGACGATCTCCGCACCGATCGCTTCGCGACGATGGTCGAGGTCGGCGAGCCGGACTTCTTCCCCGTCGACGACGTCGCGAAGATCCAGCCCGAAGAGGTCTGCAGCGACTGCCCGCTGCGGGGGCCGTGTCCGGGCCTCTTTCGCGGCTATCTCGAGGCCTTCGGCGCCGACGAGCTGCGACCGCCCGCGCCGCGCGCGCGCTCGAACTCGTTCCACTACGTGCTCGAGGCGCTCGTGCCGACGGAGGCCGATCCCGCGCATTGTCCGCTGCGCGACGGCGCGCAGGGCGTCACGCCGTGGGATCGCGGTCGCCACCTCTTCGTGCGCCACCAGGGGCGCGTCGCGCGCTACCGCACCGAGACGCGCGACTTCGCGGACGTCGAGCTCGAGCACCTCAAGCACAGGCTCGGACAGGTGTACGTGGACGTCTCCCGCAAGGCCGCGCCCGACGATTTCGCGCGGGATCTCGTGCAGCTCTCGCGCAGCGCGCTCTGCACGGGTTGCAGCGCGCGGGATGCGTGCACGGGGCTCTTCGAGCCGCGCCTCGAGGATGTGTTCGGCCGTGACGACGCCCTCGTGCGCGCGCTGCTCTCGACCCTCGGCGGGCGCGTGCTCGACGTCGGCTGCGGCGAGGGGCCCTACGACGACGTGCTCGCGCCGCTCGCGCGAGAGGGCCGGATCGCGTGGGTCGGCCTCGAGCCGGACGCCGCCGCGTGCGCCCGGCTCCGCGTCCGTCGACCCTGGGGCGAGGTGCGCGAGGGCACCGCGGAGACGGCGGCGCTCGAGCCTGCGTCGTTCGATCACGTCCTCGTGCTCCGCAGCTGGAACCACCTCGCCGATCCGGACGCGGCGCTCTCGCAGTTGCTCCCCGCGCTGCGGCCGGGTGGCACGATCACCGTCGTCGACAACGTCGCGTTCGGTCTCGCGCGTACGCCCGCCCACGCCCGCCGCGCCGAGCGGTCGCGCGCGGGCTTCGAGCATCACCGCAACGACGACGCCGGGGCGGCCGCGGCGCACGTCGCGCGTGCGGCCGATGCGCTGGCGATCCCGCTCGACGTCCTCGAGCGGCGCGAGGTCGGTCCTGCGACCTCGAATCAGTGGTTGATCCGCTGGAAGCGCGCGCACGTGATCCTTGTCTAGCGCGCGCGCGGACTGTTACGTTAATCGACGAAGTCTCGAAAGCGGAGGAGCCGATGCGGATGCCCGTCCTCAATAAACCGCTCGTGCGGGGTCTGCTCTCGGCCGCGCTGCTCTCGCTCGGCGCGTGCGCCAGCAATGCGGCGCCGCCGGTGCGGCCCGGCGACGGCGGGGCGGACGGTGGCATGGCCGACCTCGGCGAGATGGACGGCGGCGCGGATCTCGGCGCCGATGCCGGGGTGGACATGGGGCCGACCACGCGCGCCGGCACCTGCGAGGCGTGCGAGACGAACGGTGACTGCAACCCCGGTTCGTTCTGCGCCGCGCTCGCGACGGGCGGTCGTGCATGCCTGCCGGGCTGCATCCCCGATCTGCCCTCCTGCCCCGGCAACTTCGGCTGCACGCTGAGCTCGGCCCTCGAGGTCGACGAGTACGTCTGCGCGCCGCTCGGCGCGACCTGTTGCGTCGACGAGGACCGTGACGCCTACGGTCAGGGCGTCGGTTGCATGGGTCGCGACTGCGACGACGCGAGCGCCGACGTGAACCCCGGCGAGCCCGAGCGCTGCAACGGCACGGACGACGACTGCGACGGGACGACCGATGGGACCATGACGGACTGCGTCTCGGGCGTGTGTCGGCCCAACGTCGCGATGCCCGGCACCTACGAGGACATCCGCAGCGCGATGTGCGTGGACGCCGCGTGCACGAGCGGCACGCTCACGTCGTGCGGGCTGTTCAGCTGCGAGCTCGGCGGCGGGCTCGGCAGCCGCTGCGCGCTCGACTGCCCCTCGACGGGCCCGAACACGGGCGACGAGCGCTGCATCGCGGCCGCGCACTGCGACGGCATGACCTGCCTCAACGACGAGTCGAACGGCGGCACGTGCGACGAGGACTCCGACTGCGCGTCCGGCCACTGCGACAACGGCTACTGCTGCGACTCGGGCCAGTGCTGCCGCACGCCGATGGACTGCGGCGGCGGCACGGGCGCGGCGTGCGACTCCGCGTCGACCTGCCAGGGCACGCGCGGTGACACGGCCTGCGAGTCGAACTCCTGCGTCGTGATCGCGGGTGTCCCCGACGACTCGGCGTGCGTCCCCTCGGTCCTCGCGCGCGATTGCGGGCTCTACCTGCCCGTCTACTGCACGGGCGAGGTCGCCCAGTCCGCGCCGACGTGCCCGACCGCGTGCGTGGCCGACGCCGAGTGCGTCGCGTCCGCGCACTGCGAGCTCGGCGTCTGCGCGCTCGACCGGCCGCCGGGCGGCGGATGCGCGCGTGTGCAGGACTGTCAGGACGGCAATTCCTGCGTGGACGGCGTCTGCTGCACGTCGGCCTGCTCGGGGCAGTGCGAGCGCTGCGACCTCCCGGACACGCGCGGGACGTGCACGCCCGTCGCGCTCGGCCGCGATCCGGACGGAGAGTGCCCCGGCTTCTCGTGCTCCGACTACTACGGCGGCTTCGATGGCCTCGGCGCCTGTCGGCGTCGCGCGGCCGTCGATGGCGACCTCGCGGCCTGCAACGGGATCGGCGCCTGCCTCGCGCCCGCGGACTTGTGCCCCTCGCGTCCGGCCGGGACCGAAGTGCAAATCGATTGCAACGACGTCTGTCAGAGCCCGACGGTCGGGACCTGCAACGGCATGACGGCGGGCGCGTGCACCGATGCGCCCGCGGGCACGCAGACCTGCGGCCTCGGCCTCTGCAGCGTCAGCGTCGCGATGTGCAGCGCGGGCGTGCCGGTGATGTGCATGGCGGGCATGAGCGCCTTCGAGGCGTGCAACGGCGTCGACGACAACTGCGACGGCGTCACGGACAACGCGCCCATCGCGTCGCTCTGTCCGGCCACGGCGAATGTGTCGTCCACGGTCTGTGGCGGCGGCGCGGGGTGCTCGATCGGCGCGTGCAGCGCGAACGCGGTCGACGTCGACGGCACCTACGCGAACGGCTGCGAGGTCGTCGACGAGGGCAACGGCGCGTCGTGCGGCACCGCGACCTCCCTCGGCTCCATCAGCGTCGGCGGCGCGGTCAACACCCTCGCGGGCAGCATCGCGAGCGTGGGCGCCAGCGACTACTTCTTCGCATCCTTCCCGCCCCTCGGCGCCAACGGCGGCGGCACGCCGCGCATCCGGTTCACGCGCAACGACGGCTCCGCGTTCCGCTTCGAGGTGACCAGCGGCTGCCCCGCCGCGCCCCTCGGCTGCGGCAGCGGCGGCACCGCCACGAGCCTGCAAGAGTGGGCGTTCGTCGACGACCAGTCGATCCCCGGGGTCCGTCAGTGGTCGAGCCGCAACGTCACCTGGCCTAGCCCCATCTACGTTCGTGTTTTCCGCACCACCAGCGGGACGAGCGCCGCGCAATACCAGCTCACCCTCACGCGCTGACCCTGCCCGTCGTCGGGCCGATCCGCACGGCCCTGGAGTTCCATCCCCATGTCCTCTCCCCTCGAAGCCCTCCCTTCGGAGCTCGTCACCGCCGACCTCGTGTCCGGCGCGGTGCACCTCCGCGTCGACCTCACGCTCTACCCGCTGTCAGCGGTCTACGCGTCCGCGTACGTCTTCCTCGACCGCTGCTTCGTGCTGCTCGACAAGCCCGATGCGCACACGGTCCGCGTGACGCTCGCGCCCCGCAAAGCGGGCGCGGACGAAGCCGTGCTGCGCGCGTTCGTGGGCGAGTTCTCGAACGAGCTCCTCTCGGCGGCGTGGCGCCAGCAGAT
The DNA here is from genome assembly GCA_964202905.1 of Polyangiales bacterium. Taxonomy (GTDB): domain Bacteria; phylum Myxococcota_A; class Polyangia; order Polyangiales; family JADJQN01; genus CAIUAC01. The sequence continues at coordinate 697,883 of CAXNJO010000002.1, read as the reverse complement.
CGCGCAGGACAACCGCGCCGTCATCGAGATGGTCACGTCGCAGGCGATCTCCGCGGCCATGGGCGCGCCCTCGCTCGACGACCTCGCCGGGTTCGACTTCGGCGACGAGTCCTTCGAGGATCCGCTCGGCATCGCGATGAGCTGGGAAGAGAAGTACAAAAAGAAGGTCGCGCCCGCCGAGGGCGCCGCCGCACCGTCCGGCGATGAGCCCGGGGGCGAGCCGTGACCGAGCTGCGCCTGCACCGCGAGCTCTACGCGGGGACGGCCGTCGACGCGGCCGTGAAGACCTACGCGCGCTTCGCGGAGTTCGAGCTGCGCGAGGAGCCGACCCACTGGGTGGTGCGCGTGACGGCGAAGTCGGAGGCCCGCGCGACGCAGATCGCGCGCGAGCTCGCCAACTACGCGCTCGGCACGACGATCCGCGAGCGTGGGGGGCGGTCGTGACGGTCGATCTCCGCGCGCTCGTCGGCCCCGGCGCCCGCCTCGACACGCGCTATCCGGCGTTTTTCCGGCATCGGCGCATCGGCGAGAAGATCCTGATCACGAACCTCGAGGGGAACTGGCTGCTCCTCTCGGACGACGAGTTCGGCCGCTTCGCGCGCGGCGAGGTGAAGGCGGACGAGCCGCTTCACGCGCGCCTCCGCGACGCGAACTTCGTCCGCGCCGAGTACGACGTGCAGAAGGCCATCGCCCGCGTGCGCGCGCGGAAGTCCTTCCTCCACCTCGGCCCGAACCTCCACATCCTCGTCGTCACGCTCCGCTGCAACGAGACGTGCGTGTACTGCCACGCGTCGCGTGCCGACATGGAGGCCGTGCACACGGACATGTCGCGCGAGACGGCCGAGCGCGCGATCGACTTCATCCTCCGCTCGACCAGCCCGTCGATCACGATCGAGTTCCAAGGCGGCGAGCCCCTCGTGAACTTCGAGGTCGTCAAGCACGCGATCACCTACGCGAAGCAGAAGAACGAAGACGTCGGCAAGCAGCTCGAGTTCACGATGGTCTCGAACCTCTCCCTGATGGACGAGGAGAAGCTCGCCTTCCTGCTCGCGCACAAGGTGCAGATCTGCACGAGCATCGACGGCCCCGAGCACCTGCACGACAAGCAGCGAAAGCTGCCGGGGCTCTCGTCGCACAAGGCCGCGACGCGCTGGATCGCCCGGATCAACGAGGCCTACGCCGAGATGGGCCTCGACCCGACGCTCTACCACGTCGAGGCGCTGCTCACGACGACGCGCGAAACGCTCCCCCGCTGGAAGGAGGTCGTCGACACCTACGTCGCCCTCGGCTGCAAGGCCCTCTTCCTGCGCCCGATCGACCCGTTCGGCTTCGTCGAGAAGACCGGCGCGCGCGTCGAGTACCCGCGCAGCGAGTACCTCGACTTCTACCGGCAGGCGACCGACTACATGCTCCAGCTGAACCAGCAGGGCGTGCAGATTCTCGAGCGTTACGCCGCGATCTTCCTCACCAAGATCCTCGCGGGCGAGGACCCGAACTTCCTCGACATCCGCAGCCCGGGCGGCGCGGGCATCGGTCAGCTCGCCTACAGCTACGACGGCCGCATCTTCACGTGCGACGAGGGCCGCATGCTGCACGAGACCGGGGACGACACCTTCCTCCTCGGCGACGTCCGCACGAGCCGTTACCGCGACATCACGGGCCACGCGACGGTGCGCGCCCTCGTGATCGCGTCGCAGCGCGACAGCCAGCCGGACTGCGTGGATTGCACGTACAACCCGTACTGCGGCGTCGCGCCCGTGCACAGCCACAAAGCGCTCGGCCACATCTGGGGATCGATGCGCCTCAGCTCCTTGTGCGCGGTGCACAAGGGCATCCAGGACTACCTCTTCGGCAAGCTCGCGGAGGGCGACCCGGCGACGATGGCGGTGCTGCAGCGGTGGACGACCGTTCGCAGCCGCGACCACTTCCTGCAGGGCGCCGCCACCGCGCCCTGAGTTATTTTCGCGACCGCGTGACAGCGCGGCCTCGCTCGACCTACAATTGCCCCCCCACCTTCGCGGAGCATCGACATGGCAGGACCCGGACGCAACGGCAACGACGACGATTCGGCGGAGGACGGCGAGTCCCTCCCTTCTTTCCGCGCCGACGTGACGGGAACCCTCTCCGACACCCAGCACGAGGTCTCGGCGCGCGCGCTCGCTGCGGCGGACGAGGGGGGCAAGGGTGATCCCGGCGACGCGCAGCGAAGCGGGCAGCACTGCTCGCACGGCTCGCACGGCTCGCACGGCTCGCACGGCTCGCACGGCTCGCACGGCTCGCACGGCTCGCACGGCTCGCACGGTTCGCACGGCAGCTGGTGATCCGTCCGGGAGCGGGGCACGGCTTCCGACTCCCACGTGACATGTTTGCCGGCGCTCCGCGCAGCGGGGTATCGTCGGCAGCATGAGGACACGCGCACTGCACCCCGCGGCTTCGTCCCCACGTCGAGGGGCCCTCGGTCTGCTCGTCGCGGCCCTCACCGGCCTGGCGGCGTGCGCGAGCGGCGCCGGGGACGGCGGCGATGCGGGCGGTGCGCCACGCGACATGGCGTTGGCCGAAGGGGGGCCGCGCGACGCGTCGCGGGACGCCGCAGACGACGCGGCCTCGCCGGTGGACATGGGACCCGCGGATCCGTGCCGCGGGGTCGTCTGCATGGGGTTCGAGGTCTGCGAGCGCGGGACGTGCGTGCCGTACGACGCCTGCACGCCGGCGGGCGGCTGCCCGGACCCCGCCGACCTCTGCCGCGCGCGCTACTGCGTGCCGCGGGACCGCGACATCGACGGCGACGGCGTGACCGCGGCGACGGACTGCGACGAGACGAACCCCGCGATCGCGCCCGGGCGACCGGAGGTCTGCAACGCGCTCGACGACGACTGCAGCGGCGGCACCGACGACGCCGCGCCCTCCGTGCTCTGCGCGCCCGGTGAGGGGATCTGCCTCTCGGGCGCGTGCGGTTGTCCGCCGGGGCAGTTCGATCTCGACGCGCGCGCCGACACGGGCTGCGAGTGCGCCGCGGTCCCGGCCGACGGAGTCGCGGCGGATTGCGCCGGTGCGCAGGACCTCGGCGAGCTCGCCGACACGGGGCAGATGCAGCTGGTCACGGGCAACGCCCTCCCGGCGGCGCGCGAGGTCTGGTACCGCTTCCGCGGGGTGGACACCGCAGACACGAGCTGCGACGCGCTCCACGTGCGCGTGCAGTTCCTGATGAATCCCGATTCAGCGTTCGAGTTCACCGTGTTCCGCGGCGGGTGCGGCGTGCTCCCGATGGGCTGCGCGGACACGGGCTATCAGGACTTCTCGTTCTTCACGGATTTCCTCTCCGGCACTGGCCCGGGCTCGACGGGCGAGTGCCCGTGCGCGCCGTCGCCGGTCCCGGGGGCGAACGTCTGCGGCGATCAGAGCGCCGACTACTTCGTGCGCGTGCGTCGCAAGCCGTCCGCGCCGCTCGCGTGTGCGGGCTACATCGTCGAGCTCTCCAACGGCGTGTATTGACCGCGGTGGCCGAACTGCGTCGCGGATCGCGCGGCGCGCGGCCGCGGCCAGCGACGCGGTGCGCGGCCGATCCGCAGCGACCGCACGCGGGCCGGGCGCGGCGCCGTGATCACGCCGCGTCGGTGGCCGTCGTCGTCGTGATGGGTTGCATCAGCTCGTAGCCGTGCGCGCGGACGTAGTTGACGTGCATGCCCGCGCAGCGGGCGAAGTGCGCGCAGGGGCCGCAGCGGAGCGACTTCGTGCGGTAGTGCGCGAGGATGTAGCGCCGCGTGTAGCGGAAGATCTCGAGCCGCCCGGCGGCGTCCATCATCGCGGTGTCCAGCGTCGCGCGCTCGTCGCGCGGGGCCCGTCCGGTGACGCACGCCGGCACGCCCTCGACGGGCACGGCGTACGGGAACTCCGCGAAGAACGCGCGCAGATCGACGTCGTTCTCGCGGCTCTCGGTGAGGCGCTCGTACGTCGGCTGCACGAGCGACACGCGCGCCGGCGCGTCCGCGAGCGTGCGCAGCCACGCGGTCGTCTCGACGGTGAGCGCGACCTGCACCTCGAAGTCGAAGGGCAGCGCGAGCAGCGCCCGCGCGTCGGCGCTGCGGTGCACGCGCGCGCGGACGAGGCTGCGGCCCTCGAGCGTGCCGTCCGCCGCGAGCGACTCGGCGAGCCCCGTGTAGTCGTCGAGCTCGAGCTCGAGCGTTGCGGGCGTCGGGACGCGCGGCAGCTCCGCGAGCGCGCGCGCGAGGTCCGGCGCGGCGAGGCGCAGTGTCGAGGCGCCCGCGGCGGCGACGAGCTCGGTCGGCGTCGGGGCGGTGCGCGGCGCCGGGCCCGCGGCGAGTGGAAGACCCACGCGCCCATCGGGACGGCGCTCGGGCAGCGCGCGCCGGGAGCCCTCCGCGTCGCCCGCGATGCTCGTGCCTGCGGAGGGGCTCTCCGCATCGTCCGTCATGTGGCGTGCCCGCCGCGCGCTCGCGGGATCGCCGCCGAAGACGGGGCCCTGCTGCGCCTCCCACGCCGTGTCGACGCGCACGACGTCGAAGCGCTGGGCCGCGACCGTCGCGCGGACCTGATCGAGCGTGTCGCAGAGCTGCTCGAGGTAGCAGTAGCGGCAGCGTCCGGGGTCGCGGCAATCGAGCGCGACGCCCTCGTCGAGCAGCCGCGCGAACTCCTCTTTGCGGCCGCGCACCTCGTCGTTGAGCTTGTACGGGTCCTGGATGAGGTGCTCGAAGCCCTCGAGGTGCTTCGGCGGGAAGCGGTTCATCCAGATGTGCACGTCGGGGCGTCGTGAGAATTCGAGCGCCTCGCGCAGGTACGGCTGCATCGCCTCGAGGTCGTAGAAGAGCGTGTCGCGTCCCTCGGTGAACGCGCGGCCGAACGGCACGACCTGCAACAGGTCGAACTCGCGCACGCCCTTGTCGTAGAAGGTGCGGAGCATCTCGGGGAGCTGCTTCACGTTCCCGCGGTTGATGACGATGTCGACGTTGACGATCGGGCGACCGTCCGCGAAGACGTTCTCGAGGCCGCGCATCTCCTCGTCGAACGCGCCCTTCACGCCGACGAGCGCGTCGTGGATGCGCGCGTTCGGGCCGTGGAGGCTGAACGTGATCTCCGAGAGGCCCGCGTCGAGGCAGCGCTTGAGGAACGGCTCGTACATGAACATCCGGCCGTTCGTGACGGTCTGGACCTTCTTGTAGCCGGCGAGCGCGCCGAGCTTGATGAACGCGACGTAGTCCGGGTGCATCGTCGGCTCGCCGCCCGAGAGGATCAGGCGCTCGGCCCCGTTGCGGCGGCCCTCGAGGATCTGGCGCTTCACGTCCTCGCGGTCGCGCATCTCGCCATCGTGCGTGTCGGAGTCGAGGCAGAACACGCAGCGGTTGTTGCAGTCGTAGGTGAGCCTCACCCAGTTGCGCTTCTCGTGCGCGGCCTCTTCGTGCCCGCGGACTTTGTCCGCGACCCCTGCGGCGTGCGCTTCTTCGGTGAGCATTGCCGTCATCATATTCGCGGCGCGGGCAATCCGATAGACTGTCGGTGATGTCGCCCCATGCTCGCGTCCTCGTGGTGCACCCGCCCACCAGCATCGCGCGCGACTTCATCGATTACCCTTATTTTTCCGACCTCGGCGCCGTGCAGCTCGCGGCGGTGCTCCGCGAGGCGGGGCATCCCGTCGCGCTCGTCGATGCCTTCGCCTTGCCCTCCTCGACGCTCGCGCCGCGGGACGACGGCCGCTTTCACCTCGGCGCGCCCGTGGTCGACACGATCGCCGCGTGTCGCGCCGCGCTCGGCGCGGAGGCACCCGCGCTCGTCGTCGTCGCGCTGACGCCGTTCCACCGCCCGCCCGCGCGGGACGACGTGCTCGGCGACGTGCTCGCCGCCCTGCGCGACGCGTGGCCGGAGGCGCCGCGCCTGCTCGCGGACTGCTACCAGTCCGGGCAGCACTACGTCGAGTGCCGCCGCAGAGGCGCTGTTTGCGGCCTATCCGGAGGCCTCCGCGTGGGTGAAGTACGAGGCGGAGGTGACGGTGCCCGCGCTCGCTCGAGGCCTTCGTCGCGCGCGGCGAGCGTCCGTTGTGGCGCGCACCGCGGCGCGTCGCCCCTCGCTCGACACGCTGCCGTTCCCCGCGTGGGATCTCGTCGATCTCGGCCGCGTACGAGCGCCTTCTGCGCGCGCACGGTCCAGAACCTCGGACGCGCGCGCTGGGCCTTCCCGATCGACGGTCGCACGCTGCCGCTCGTCACCTCGCGCGGCTGTCCGTTCACGTGCGTCCACTGCTCGCTCGAACCCGGAGCGCGCTGCCGCGGCGCCCCGAAGACGCAGCGCCGCTACTCCGGAGGCGCGCCTGCGCGCGTACCTCGAGCAGCTCGTGGTCGCGTAGCACGGGGCGACGCGCCTCGAGGTCCTCGACGAGCTCGTCAACGTGAGCGAGCGCCACTTCGAAGCCGTGCTCGACGCCGTCGACGCGCTCGACGTGCGCTTCGACGTGCCGAACGGCATGCGCGCCGACTACCTCGAGCCCGCGCCACTTCGGGCGCATGCGCGGGCCGCGTCGACGACGGTGAGCGTGAGCGCCGAGAGCGGCGTCGCAGCGCGTCGTGACGGAGGTCGTGAAGAAGCGGCTCGACCTCGCGTGCCATCGTACGCCGCCGCGCAGAACGCGCACAGGCCGCGGGCGTCGCCGCTGCTGATCCACTGGATCATCGGGCTGCCCGGCGAGAGCGCCGAGGAGATCAACGCGACGCTCGCGCGTCGCGCATCGATCTCTACGAGCGCTACGGCGCGTTCCCCGCGGTGCAGTTCGCGACGCCGCTGCCGGGCACGGCAGCTCGCGCACGGCCGCGCGCTCCCCGTCGTGCGACGACTGGGGGCCGGCGCTTCCAGACGCGTGCCCGCGCCAGCCCGACATGAGCCGTCACGCCCGAGGCGCTCGCGCCGCTTCCGGTGGACGTTCGACCAGCGGCTGCGCGCCACGCGAGGGCCCGCAGAAGGTGATCATGAACGTCACCTACGTGTGCAACAACCACTGCACGTTCTGTGCGGTCGGCACGCGCACGCAGGTCGACGGTCACCCGACGCGCCAGCGCGAGCACCTCGCGAAGTACCGCCGCGCCGGGCGTGCGCCATGGTCGACTTCGACGGTGGCGAGCCGACGCTCAACCCCGAGCTGGTGCCGCTCGTCCGCTACGCGCGCGCGATCGGCTACGAGCGCGTCAACGTCACGACCAACGGCCGGCTCTGCGCGTACGACGACTTCGCGCGGAAGCTCGCGACGAGCGGCGTGACCACGCTGCTCTTCAGCGTGCATGGCCCCGACGCGCAGACGCACGCGCAGCAGGTCGGCGTCGCCGAGGCCTTCGACCAGACGATCGCGGGCATCCGCAACTGCCTGCGCCACGCGCCAGACACGCTCGAGCTCGGGATGAACGTGACCCTCACGAAGGGGAACCACCGCAAGCTCGAGGCGCTCGCGCAGCTCTGTTTCGACCTCGGGCTGCGGTGGTTGAACCTCCAGTTCCTCACGCCCTTCGGCCGCGCGACGCGCTGGGTGAACCCCGACACGCGCGAGGCCGCGGAGATCGCGATGCGCGTGATCGACGCGTGGAAGGACCGCATCCGCTTCCAGGTCATCAACCTCCCGTTCTGCTTCATGCCCGGCTACGAGCGCTACCTCGCCGGGGACATCGCGAAGCTCTCCCGCCACATGATCTTCGTGAACAACGAGGACGTGAACCTCGCGGGTTACCTCGCGGAGCGGCGCGTGCACAAAGAAGAATGCGGCCCGTGCCCGCACCGCGTCTTCTGCGGGGGCTTCTACGAGCTCGAGGACGTACCCGAGCCGCCCTGGCTCGTCGACGAGGGAGACCGCGTGCGGCCCGTGCCGTTCCGCCTGCCGCTCGCGCGCTGAACCGCCATTCATCGCCGCTCGCGGTCGCCGATCTCGGTCACCGCTCGCGGTCGCCGATCGCAGCGCAGCGCCGCGCGTCACGCCACGGGCAGACGCACGCGTCCGGCATGGGTCGCCGGCTGTCCGCGCGCAGCGGCGAACTCGGCGTCGCCCACGTGTTCGAGGTAGTCGCGGCGGATCCCGGGGCACACCGCGCGGAACGTGCAGCCCTCGCACGCCGCGACGTGCACGCTGCCCGCGAGCTTGCTGTCGGCGAGGTCGAAGGTCGCCTCCGGCGTCACGACGCGCACGCGCACGCTGCCCGGGTCCCACGCGTGTCCGTGATCGGCGCCGAGGAGGCAACGCGGGATGTGCAGCGAGCGCACGTCCATGCCGGACTCGCGCGCGTACGCGAGCGCCTCGTGCACCGCCGGCAGCGTCTCGCCCATGCGGGGCAGCGACGCGACGTTGTCGCGGTTTCCGTCCGTGAGGGAGACGAACCAGAGGTGCGCGGCGCGCACGCCCTGCGCGTGCACCCACCGCAGCGCGTCGGGCAGCGCGGCGTGGGTGTCGGCCTTCAGGATGAGGTCGGCGACGACCTCGGCGCCCGTCGCGACGGCGTTTCGCAGCCCCGCGACCATCTGCGGATGGCTGCCCTCGCGGCGCACGAGCGCGTCGTAGCGCGTGGCCTCGTGCGTGTGGATGGAGACGTGCAGCAGCGTCGCGCCCGCCTCGACGAGGCGCTGCACGTTGGGCGCGTGCGCGAAGAGCAGGCCGTTCGATTGCACCTTGATCGACGCATAGCCGAGCTGCCGCGCGGCCCGCACGAGGCCGAGCAGATCGCGGCGGATGGTCGGCTCTCCGCCCGTCAGCGAGACGGCGTCGAAGCCCGCGTCCCGCCCCGCGCGGAGCTCGCGCACGACCTGCTCCGTCGTCAGCGCCCGCGCGCGCATCGCGGGCGTGATCGTGCAGTAGTCGCAAGCGAGGTTGCAGTCGTAGCCGAGGATGACGTCGAGCAGCGCCACGCGGAGGCGCAGCGTAGCAGCGCGTCGCGTTGACCGTGCGCGTCGCGCCCCCGTAGAGTCGCGGTGCGTGTCGAGTTCCTCACCTCCGGCGCCGCGGTCTCGCGGGCTCGTCACGCTCACGCAGGCGTGCACGAACGCGTGCGTGTTCTGCGATCAGGACGGACTCGCGCCGCGCGAGTCGCTCGACGCGGACGGTGCGCGCGCGGCCCTCGCGTCGCTCCGCGCGACCCACGACGAGGTGAGCTTCGTCGGCGGTGAGCCGGGGCTCGACGCGTCGCTCGAGGGGCGCGTCGACGCCGCGCGCACGCTCGGTTTCACGCGGATCGGCGTGCAGAGCAATGCGTCGAATCTCATGGATGCATCGCGCTGGCAGCGGCTGGCGCAGCAAGGGCTCACCGACGTGCACCTGACGTTGCTGGGCGCCGAGGCGGCCGTGCACGACTACCACACGGGGCGCGCAGGCAGCTTCGACGACGTGCTGCGCGCGCTCGCCGCGGCGCGCGCCGCCGGACTCGAGGTCGTCGTCGCGACCGTGCTCACCCGTTCGAACTACCGCGCGCTCGACGCGCTCGCGGCGCTCGTCGTGGCCCGCGGCGTCGCGGCCTGGTGCATCGCCGTGCCCGTCGTCGCCGGGCGCGCGGAGGAGCGCTTCGATCGCGTGTACCCGCGCCTCGGCCTCGCGCTGCCCTTCGCCGTGCGCGCCCTCGCTGCGGCGCGCGCGCGCGGGCTGACGGCCTTCGTCGCAGGCGCGCCGCTGTGCCTGCTCGGGCCCTATGGCGCCCACGCGATCCCCGGCGACGCGCTCGGCGACGGCGTGCGCGCCTTCGCGCCTGCTTGCGACGCGTGCGCGCTACGGCCTCTGTGCCCCGGCGTCGACGTGGCCTACCTCGCGCGCTTCGACGGCGACGAGCTCGCGCCGCGCGACACCGCCGTCGCGCCGGCCGCGGAGACGCGCGCGCATCCGCTCGCGTCGGCCTTCGTCGGGCCGGGTGAGCGGGCGCCGCGCCGTGCGGAGGCGAGCGAGCCTTCCCCCGCGAAGGTGCGGCGTGCGTTGCCGATGCTCGGGCGCAGCGTGCCGGCCGTCGCCGAGGTCGGTCGCGGTGAGCGGCTCAGCGGCGAGGCGTTGCGCTCGCTCTTTCCGGCGCTCTTCGAGGGCGACGCGCCCGCGCAGAGCGACGACGTTCGCGGCGACGACGACGAGCGCGGGTGATACCGTCCGCGGAGCAGCATGGCGAACCTCGGTTACATGCAGATCGTGCGGCACTGCAACCAGTACTGCCGCTTCTGCTCGAATCCCTCGTCGGGCTACATGCTCGACCTCGAGACGGCGCAGCGACAGGTCGACGACTTCGTCGCGCGCGGCTATTTCGGGATCATCCTCACCGGCGGTGAGCCCTCGCTCTCGGAGCTGATCCCCGAGATCACGCGCTACGCCTGCGCCAAGGGGCTGCACGTCCGCATGATCACGAACGGCTCGCGACTCGCGAAGCCGGGCGTCGCCGAGTCGTACCTCGACGCGGGGCTGCGCCACTTCCACGTGAGCATCCACTCGTGCCGCCCCGACCTCGAGGACTTCCTCACGGGCGTCAAAGGCAGCCACGCGCTCGCGATGGACGCGCTCGAGAACCTCGGCCGCGTCGGCGCGACGGTGAACATCAACACCGTCATCAACAAGTTCAACGCCGATCACCTCGACGAGAACGTGAAGCGCTGGACGGCGCGCTTCCCCTTCCTGCGCCACTTCGTGTGGAACAATCTCGACCCGTCGATGGGCCGCGCCGAGACGAACCGCGACACCGCGCACCGCCTCGCCGACTTCGAGCTCTCGCTCGCGCGCGCGATGCGCCACCTGCACCGCACGGGCCGCTCTTTCCGCGTCGAGCGCGTGCCGCTCTGTTACATGACCGAGTTCGCGCACTGCTCCACGGAGACGCGCAAGATCGTGAAGGGCGAGGAGCGCATCGTGCACTTCCTCGACGACAAGGGGACGATCCGGCAGACCGACTTCACGCACCCGAAGGCGGATGTCTGCGGTGCGTGCACGCTCAACGATGTGTGCGGCGGCCTCTTCGAGCTCGGCGATCACTACGACCTCGGCGAGCTCCATCCCGTCTTCGTCTCGAAGGACGACATCGTGCGGAAGGTGCTCGCGGAGCCGGATTGATGGGCGCACGCGCGTTCGTCGAGCGCTTCGGCGACGGCGATCTGATCGCCTGCGCGACGCTCGCGCCGGGGCTCGCGCACTTCGAGACGTCGTTCGGCTGCTGGGCGTATCGGCGCGTCGGCGACGTGCACGCGACGCTCGGCGGGCCCTGGTGCGCGCCCGGAGATCGCGCGGAGATGTTGCGGCGCTTCCTGCGCGTCGCGCGGAAACCAATGCTCTTCTATCTGCGTGCGCCGTTCGCCGAGGCGTGCGCGCGGGAAGGGTTGCACACCGCAGCGATGGGGCAGGATCGCGTGCTCGACGCGGATGCGTTGCTCCGCGAGCCGCCGAAGGCGGTGCGCGGCGCCCTCCGCCACGCGACGCGGCACGACTTCGCGCTGCGCGAAGTGTCGCTCGCGGGACTCGATGCAGGCCTGCGTGAGCAACTCGATGCCATCTCGCGCGAGTCCATCGATCGGACGGATGTCGGTCGCGAGATCGTGTTTCTCAATCGACCCTGGTCGAGTGTCGACGACGGAACGCGGCGCATGTTCCTCCTCGCGCAGGGCGAATCGATCCTTGGCTTCGCGGTCATCAACGCCATCTGGAAAGAGGGTGTCGTATGCGGGGGGCTAATGGACGTGCTGCGCTTTCGCAGGACGAAACAGTGGGGCGTGTGGTGGAGCGTCGTGCATACGCTCTCCGCGACGCTCGCTGCGGAGGGCACGTCGCTCGCGGTGGGCTTCGCGCCGCTGCATCGGCTCGCGCACCCGGAGGGCGCGTCGCGTGCGCTCGCGATGCGGTTCGACTGGATGGAACGGCGCCTCTCGCACGTGGATTACTTGCGCCGCCTGGATGCGCTCAAATCCACGCTGCCGGGTACGTGGGAGCCGCGTGCGTTCGCGAGCTTCACGCGCTTCGCGCCGCGCGTCGTGCAGGTCTTCGTCGAGGCGTGCGGCGTGCCGTTCTCGTCGCTGCTCGGGCCGGATCTCGTGGGCGTCGTCCGGCGCGGCCTGGCCCATGACGCGGGAGGGATGCGATGAGCGGCGGTCGCGAGGAGCGGCCCGCGTAGATCGTGCGGCACCTGCTCAGCGTCTATCACGAGGACGCCTTCCTCGGTTACGACCTGCAACTCCTGCAATCGCACCCCGGCGGGCTGGCGCTGCTGCGCGACGAGGCGCGCCGGGTCGTCGACGGCGAGACGCGCTGGGCGCCTTATCTCGTCTCGCTCACGAGCTGGCCCGGCTACCACGCGCGGCTCGTCGAGCTCGCGGGTGACGCCGAGCAGTTCCGCTATCCCGATCCGCTCGATCTCGACCCGCGCTTCGTCACCCTCGTCGGCTTCGCCGCCTGGTGCGCGACGCTGCCCGACTGGCCGCCGCTGGACTTCTACCGATGACGGAGTTCGGGGAGGTCGGCGCCTACGATCCCGCGTACGTCGCGCGGCACGCGCCGCGCACCGCGCGCTGGTTGCGATGTTGGTTTCGCGCGGAGGTGCACGGTCTCGCGGCGGTGCCCGATCGCCCCGTGCTCTTCGTCGGCAACCACTCGGGGGCCGCGATGATCCCCGACACGCTCGTGTGGGTCGCCGCGTACCACACCGCGGGCCGCACGACGCCCCTGTGCACGCTCGCGCACGACGCGATGTTTTCGGTGTATCCCGCGCGCGTCGCGCGCTTCGTCGCGAAGATGGGGGCGCTGCGCGCAAGCCACGCGCGCGGCCTCGCGGCGCTGCGCGCGGGCTGTGCCGTCACCGTCTATCCGGGCGGCGATCACGACGCGTGCCGCAGCTTCTGGCGCCGCGGCCGCATCGAGTTCGCGGGGCGCACGGGCTACGTCGAACTCGCGCGCGAGGCGGGTGTGCCGATCGTACCCGTCGTCAGCGTCGGCGGACACGAGGCGCTCGTCATCTTCGCAGAGGGGCGCGCCCTCGCGCGCCGGCTGGGGGTGGCGAGCGCCCGCCGGATCAAGGTGCTGCCGCTCACGTGGAGCGTGCCGTGGGGCTTCTGGGTGGGCCCGCTCCCCGGCTATCTCCCGCTGCCGACGAAGATCGTGACGCGCGTGCTGCCGCCGATCGATCCTCACGACGGCCGCGTGGAAGACGTCGACGCGCGCGTGCGCGAGGCCATGCAGACGGAGCTCGACGCGATGTCGAGAGCGAGGCGGTTCCTATGAATCGGATGAAGCTCGAATCGGATCTGCGCGCGGTCTTCGCGGCCGATCCCGCGCTCGTGCCTGCACCGGACATGCACGATTATCAGCTCACATACCCGCCCGCCGTGACGCTCGAGCGCACGGCGAGCGGTGCGCCGACGGATGGCGCCTTTCTCGCCGAGGCGGTCGGCGACTTTCGCAACGCAGGTTTCTACTTCCACTTCGGCTTCTGCCGCTATCGCTGCCGCTACTGCTTCCACTACGAATTGACGACGAAGGACAACGAGGCGCTGATGGCGCGCTACGTCGATGCGCTCGACACCGAGATGGCGCGCGTCCGTGCGATCGCGCCGCATCTTCGCCCGGCGTTGTATTTCCTCGGTGGCGGCACGCCGACCGCGCTCCCGCGGCGGCTGCTCGAGCGCTTCCTCGGCGCGCTGCTCCTGCGCTTGGCCCGCCCCGCACGATGAGCACCGCGGAGGCCAAGCCCATCACCGCCGAGCGCGACAAGCTCGACGCGCTCGTCGCCGCGGGCTTCCGCCGCATCAGCCTCGGCGTGCAGACGCTCGACCCGGAGCTCTACGCCTTTCACCACCACGGCGAGCCGCTGCGCGAGGTCTTCGAGGCCATCGCGCGTGCCCGCAGCGCGGGATTCGACTTCATCAACATCGATCTGATGACCGGGCTCGAAGGGCAGACGCCCGCGTCCTTCGCCGCCTCGCTCGCCGCGGCGCGCGAGCTCGCGCGCACGGGAGCGGTTGACAGCGTGTTTCTGTATCCCTTTCACGACGACCCGCGCTCACGCACCTTCCGCGACGCGCGGCGTGTGCCGCCCTTTCTCGAGACGGCGCACAGCGACGCCCTCGCCCGCGAGGTCTTCGCCGACGAGCTCGGCTGGAGCGAGCTCGGGGCGCGCTTCTATCGGTCGCCGCGCCACGTGCGCCGCGAGCTGTGGGAGCTCGCGACCTCGCGCGTGAATCCCGCGTACGGCGAGGTGCTCTATCACGGCTTCGGACACTCGAGCTTCTCGATCGGAGACCGCGCGACCTACCTCAATCACCGTGATATCCACGCCTATTGCGACGCGGTCGAGGCGGGGAATCTGCCCATCTCTCGCTTCGCGCGGCTCGACGCGCACCAGCGCGCGACGCGCGACGTCACGTTCGATCTGCTGTATTCGCCGATGACGCGCGTGCGCTCACGCGCGAAGAAGTACGGCGCCGAGACGATGACCGCGCACCGAACGCTGCTCGCACGTTGGGAATCGCTCGGGCTCGGCACGTCGAATCCCGTGCTCGGCACCTTCTCCCTCACGCGACTCGGGAAGGTGCTGCACCAACAGATGATCCCGCGTCACTACCTCGCGAAGGATCGTTCCGCGCTCGTGTCGGTGATGTCGCTCCGCAAGGAAGCCGGGCCCGCGTATCGGGGCTATTGACGCGCGAGCGAGCGCGCCGCGCGGCTCAGGGCCCCGCGGGCGCGGGCGCAGGCTCGGCGTTGCGCAGCCGCTCGAGCTCGCGGCGCAGCTCGCTCACGTCGCGCTCGGCGTCGGCGCGGCGCGCGTCGGCGGCGGCGATCTGCGCGGCCGCACTCGCCGCGTCGCTGCGCGCTTCCGCGAGCTCGCGCGTGAGGCGCTCTTCGTCCGCGCGCACCCGTCCGAGCTCGCCCTCGCGCGCCGCGAGCGACTGACGCCGCCGAGCACGCTGAGCACTGCGCCAGATGATGCGCCGATGAGCGGCGGTGTCTGCCGTTGCCGCTGCTTGTTCTGCTCTTGCTCACGCACCTCGTGCGGACGGCTATGCGCGGCGGCGTCCGGAGGACACTGTGCTGCATCGCGTGTTGCGCGCGCACTGGCCGCGCACCTGTTCGACGACGTGCTCCCCGAGGTGCCGGCGCGGCACGAATGCCGAAAGCCCGCGGCGCGAAGACTACGGGCTTGAACGGTTGAGGCTCTAGCGCGCGTCCGTAGGCGGAGTCGTCTGGCGCGACGCCGCTCGTCTCCCGCGTCGTGCGGCGCGAGGTCGAGGCGGCTGCCAGCGGCCGCACTCTTCGTAGAGGGCGGAGCCTTCGTGTGGGCAACCGAGTCCGGGCTTGAGGCCGCCGCGGACGGACAAGATGCAGCTTCCGAGGTTGGCGCATTCGACAGGCGTTTCGACGCGTGCGGTGGCGATACCGCAGCGGGCGTAGTTGTCGTCGAGCGGCATGGGTCAGCCTTCGCCGACGGGGTGTCCGTGGCGGATCGTCTCGACGCAATGCTGAAGGTGGTCGCATTCGCGAAAGACGGGTGCGGTCGGTCGCTCAGGCGGGCAGATCGGCGCCGGCGGGCAAACGGGCGCGGGCTCCGGTGGGGGGCAACTGAGCCGCGTAGCGTTCCTCCGTGCATGGAGCGGGCGCAGATCAGGGGTTCGAATGTCCTACGCGCTCGGCTGTCGCTGCGCGATGACGGACAGGTCGTCTATCGCTTCAAGAAGGCGTGGAGGGACGGGACGCACGCCGTCGTGCTCTCGCCCGCGGACTTCATCGCGCGGCTTTGCGCGCTGGTACCGCCTCCGCGCTTTCATTTGATGCGCTACCTCGGCGTGCTCGCCGGGCACTCGTCGCTGCGTGCCGAGGTCGTGCCGAAGAAGCCGGCCGCGCCGCCAAAGCAGCTCTCGCTGTTCGATGAGACGGACGAGCCGACGATGTCAGCGAAGAGCGCCACGAAGAAGAAGACGGCCGAGCCGTCGCGACATCCGTGGAGCTGGCTACTGCAGCGGGTGTTCGCGGTCGATATCTTGAAGTGCGAGAAGTGCGGCGGCCGGCTGCGCATCGTCGAGATCGCGAAGAAGCCCGGCGAGATAGCGCGCGTGCTCAGCGAGCGCGGCTATGCAAGAGCGCCGCCGAGAGCGCCGCCCGACGCCGAGCCGCGAGCGTCCGCGCACGGGCAGCTGCGGCTCGTGTTCGGTTGAGCGGAGAGCACCGTGAGTCGAGCGGCTGCGCACAGCGCGGTCAGGGAGACGTGCGTTCGCTGCGCGAACATGCGCTGAAAGTGGGCGCTCGAGGCACGTCGACGCGCCTCCGGCAGAGCAGCATTGACGTCGAGATTGTGCTCCGCGGCGCGCTCGCGTAGCGTTCGGAGAAGATGCAGCGTCACGGAGCACGACCGAAGGGGCGATCGGATGGGCTATACGCATCGATGAGGAACCATCGCAACGCCGCATGTTTCGTCTTCGTTCTCTTCGCCGCGATCTCGTTCGTCGCGCCGACGTCGAGCTTCGCGCAGACCACGGCGCCCACGCCTCTCGTCGGGATCGCCGCCGCAGAGGGACAGCCCGTCACGCTCGCGCTTCGTGTCGGCTGGTGGCACGCGGCGCTGGGGGTGGCCGATTCGCGCTTTCGCACTGTCGTTGAAGGAGCAGGTCCAGACGCAACCGGGCGCGAGCTCGGCTTTCTCTCACCGTCGTCAAACGGCGTGGCGATCGACGCCGCTGTGTACTTGCCGAACCATTGGTTCGGCGGGCGTTTTTCGTTTGGAGTCGGTTGGTTTGAGCGCGATGGGGCGGTCGCACCGAACTTCGTCGAAGCCGGGCCCGAAGGCCGACTCGCCTCTCAGATCGCGGCGGGGCCGAGCGCTGCTGTGGAGATCGGCCCGATCGTCCTGCATCTCTCGACGCTCGTCGGCTACCGAGCGGTCGACGCGCGTTTTTCAGGTCTCGATGAAGTGCGTATGACGTCATGTTCACGTCGCACCGGCTGCTCGTCGTACGAAGATCGCCCGACGACATTCGCCGATACCTTCGTCGTGCAGTTCGCGATGGGCGTCGACTTGCCGCTCCTCGAAACGTCGTCCGGGAGCTTCGGTTTGGGCGCCATCGGCACGGTCGACTTTCTCCCCGAGCCGCGCCATCAGGCGGTCGTGCACGCATCGTGGTGGTGGGGCCGCCGTTAGCGCGTTTGTCTTTTGCCGGCACGTCGAATCCCGTGCTCGGCACCTTCTCCCTCACGCGACTCGGGAAGGTGCTGCACCAACAGATGATCCCGCGTCACTACCTCGCGCAGGACCGCGCGGAGCTGATTTCGGTGATGTCGCTCCGCAAGGAAGCCGGGCCCGCGTATCGGGGCTATTGACGCGCGAGCGAGCGCGCCGCGCGGCTCAGGGCCCCGCGGGCGCGGGCGCAGGCTCGGCGTTGCGCAGCCGCTCGAGCTCGCGGCGCAGCTCGCTCACGTCGCGCTCGGCGTCGGCGCGGCGCGCGTCGGCGGCGGCGATCTGCGCGGCCGCACTCGCCGCGTCGCTGCGCGCTTCCGCGAGCTCGCGCGTGAGGCGCTCTTCGTCCGCGCGCACCCGTCCGAGCTCGCCCTCGCGCGCCGCGAGCGACTGACGCCGCCGAGCACGCTGAGCACTGCGCCAGATGATGCGCCGATGAGCGGCGGTGTCTGCCGTTGCCGCTGCTTGTTCTGCTCTTGCTCACGCACCTCGTGCGGACGGCTATGCGCGGCGGCGTCCGGAGGACACTGTGCTGCATCGCGTGTTGCGCGCGCACTGGCCGCGCACCTGTTCGACGACGTGCTCCCCGAGGTGCCGGCGCGGCACGAATGCCGAAAGCCCGCGGCGCGAAGACTACGGGCTTGAACGGTTGAGGCTCTAGCGCGCGTCCGTAGGCGGAGTCGTCTGGCGCGACGCCGCTCGTCTCCCGCGTCGTGCGGCGCGAGGTCGAGGCGGCTGCCAGCGGCCGCACTCTTCGTAGAGGGCGGAGCCTTCGTGTGGGCAACCGAGTCCGGGCTTGAGGCCGCCGCGGACGGACAAGATGCAGCTTCCGAGGTTGGCGCATTCGACAGGCGTTTCGACGCGTGCGGTGGCGATACCGCAGCGGGCGTAGTTGTCGTCGAGCGGCATGGGTCAGCCTTCGCCGACGGGGTGTCCGTGGCGGATCGTCTCGACGCAATGCTGAAGGTGGTCGCATTCGCGAAAGACGGGTGCGGTCGGTCGCTCGGGCGGGCAGATCGGCGCCGGCGGGCAAACGGGCGCGGGCTCCGGTGGGGGGCAACTGAGCCGCGTAGCGTTCCTCCGTGCATGGAGCGGGCGCAGATCAGGGGTTCGAATGTCCTACGCGCCGCCGCCCTCCTCGGCGCTTGCGGCAGCGAATCGAGTGCTCCCGCCGCGTCGAGCAGCCCTGCGACGGTGACACCGACGCCGCCTGCAGCGCCCCCGCCAGCCGCAGCCGCCCCGCCCGCAGCCGCGCCCGCGACCGGCACCGAAACACTCCAGGCCGACCTCGCGACGTCGTCGATCGGCTTCACCGGCAGCAAGATCACCGGCAGCCACGACGGCACGTTCTCGCGCTTCACCGGCACCGTGGAGCTCGTCGACGGCGCCCCCGAGCGCAGCAAGGTCTCGATCGACATCGAGATGGACTCCGTCGTGATCGAGCCGGAGCGGCTGCGCACGCACCTCTTGAGCGCCGATCTCTTCGACGCGCCGCAGTTCCCACGCGCGAAGTTCGTCTCGCGGACGATCGCGACCGCGACGACGCCCGGCGCGACGCACGTCATCAGCGGTGATCTCACGCTGCACGGCGTCACGAAGCCGCTCAGCTTCCCCGCGACGATCCGCGTCACGCCCGACGCCGTCGAGGCCGACGCGCAACTCACGATCAACCGCCGCGACTTCGGGATCGTCTACCCGGGCATGCCCGACGACCTCATCCGCGACGAAGTCCCGCTGCGCCTCCAGCTCCGCGCGCCGCGGCGGCGTTGAGGGGCCGGGCTCCCCTCTCGGAACTCCGCTCAGATCGCGTCGCGTCGGCGCAGCAACACCACGACCGCGACGAGACACACGACGCACATCGCGACGAGCGCGCCGTGGTGCGTGAGCGCGGAATCCCAGCTCGCGAATCCAAGCGCACCCCTGTGACCGCCGGCGATCTCCGCCACGGCGCAGTCGAATTGGCCGCGCAGGTCGACGAACTCGGCCCCGGTGGCGCAGGTCGCGACGTCCCAGCCCTCGCGGAGCGTCTCGCGCTCGGCGGCGACCATGCTCTCGAATCCCCAGCGCGAGGGCATCGCCGCCATCGGCCACTCCAGCCACGCCTTGTTCGTCATCGGCACGAGCAGGCCACCCATGACGATCTGTGGAATCAAGGCGATCGGCGTCAGCGCCATGGCGGCTTCGGCGGAACGGACGACCGTCGAGATCAACAGGCCGAGCGCGACCCCGCACGTCGACGTCAAACCCATCGAGACGAACATCGGTAGAAACGCTGCAAACGTCCCGGACCCGAGCTCCAAAGGTACGTAGACGAAACCGAGCAAGACCAGACACTGCACGAGAGAGAACGCAGCCAGCAGGACGAACTTGGACCCGACGTAGCTGAGAACCGAGAGGTTGACCATCCGCTCACGGCGGTAGATCGCCGTCTCGGAGACGATCTCCCGGGCCGCGTTGCTCACACCGAACCAGAGCGCGCTGATCGTGAGAATGAAGAGCGCTGCCTTCATATCCCGCACGGGCAGGAATCGCTCGGTCAACGACGCCGCACAACGCGCATTGCGCTCGATCGTGAGGACTTCGTTCTGGCACCAGAGCTGCGGGACCGCGGGCGTCTCCGAGAAGACGGCCGACAGAATCCCTCCGATCAACGGTGCCTGGAGCAACATCACCATCAATCCCGACACGTCACGAACCTTGATGGTGGCGTAGCGGGTGAGCAGGAGGAGAAACTGCCCTGCACGCGACGGTCGGGAGCGCGTCGACGGACGCACCGTCCCCGGTGTGCCGGGCTCGCGACGGCCCGAATACATGCTTCGGTAGATCGGATTGTCCGGTCGGAAGAACTCGCCCCGCCACTCGCGCGCCGCAGCGAGACGGGCCTCCGAGCGACTCGAGAGCTGACCGCGCGCGACGGCGTCGTCCTCCCGGCTCTTGAGCTGGAAGAACATGTCGCGGGGGTTCTCCGTCGGTCGCCCCCGATATCCGGCGAAGAACTCGTACGCAGCGCGGCCGGTCGGGCCGAAATACACCGGCTCACCGCCGAACCCGAGCACGAGCGCCAGATTGAACTTCTCGAACTCCTCCCGGGCGGGCTGGTGAATCGTGACGACCACCGTCTTGCCATCGCGATTCGCGAGGCCGGCGAGGAGGTCGATCAGTGCCACCGTGTCGTCGGCGGCGAGCCCGGAGGTCGGCTCGTCGAGGAACAGCAGCGCCGGATCCGTGACCAGCTCGAGCGCGATGTTCACGCGTTTGCGCTGCCCTCCCGACAGGATCTTGTGCGTCGGCGAGCCAATCACCGTGTCCGCCACGTGCTCGAGTCCGAGATCGGTGAGCGTCTTCGTGACCCGACGGTCGACCTCTTCTCGGGAGAAATCCGGGGGCAGACGCGCGCGCGCACTGAACGAGACGGCCTCGCGCACCGTCAACTCCGCGTGCAGCAGATCGTCCTGCGGGACGTAACCGATGCTGCCGCGCAGCGCGTCGTAGATCGCGTGGAGGTTCTCGCCGTTGACGCGCACTTCACCCGAAGTGGGCCGGAGTGAGCCGTTGAGCACGGTCAGGAGGGTCGATTTCCCCGCGCCGGACGGGCCCATCAGCGCGATCAGATCGCCGGGCAGCGCTTTGAAGGTGACGTCGTTCAGCAGCACCTTCTGCGTGCCTTTGCGCGTGCGATCAGGAACTTGCAGGCCCAGGCCAAGCGCCTCGATCTCGACGACGTTGGCATTCTCGAAATCGTTCCTGCGCTGGACGGAGGTGACGATGGAGCCGTCGTCGTCGTCGATGACGAGCGCATAGGGCCCCAGCCAGACGCGCATTTGGGGTGCGAGGGCAGCGCTCTCTCCCGAGCGCAATCGCCGCCCCTCCACGTAGGTCCCATTGGAGCTCCCGAGGTCGACGATGCGGAGTTGCCCATCCGCGCCGCGCGTCACCTGGGCGTGGCGCGCCGACACCTGCGGATAGGGCAACACGATGTCGTTGTCCGGGCTTCGGCCGAGGACGACGGCGGCCCCCGAATGCGCGCCGAGCCGCGAGCGGCCGAGCACCGTCGGCCCCGCCGCCGCAGGCGGAGAAACGTGGGCCGCGGACGGAGACACCTGCGCCGCAGATCCCGCCGCCGTCGTCGCGCGCGCAGGCGTACGGGAGGCTTCCGGGGGATTGGATGGTATCGCCCCCCGTACGACGGCCACGATGTCCGCGACGGTCAGCCGGACGGGACCGAGCGCGACGCTGCCGGCCGCATCGAGCGGAACGGGCTGTCCGGGCGGGAGTCGACGTGTGCTGGAGTCGTACGTTCCCGCCGAGCTCTGCAGGTCGGTGATCGTCCCCGCGGCGAGGTCCAGGCGCAGGTGCGCGCCGCTGACGTTCGGGTGCTCGACGACCACGTGCACGCGCGCCGGGTCGCGGCCGACGACGATGAGGTGCGGCGGCTCGCAAGGGAGTGTCGAGCGAGAGAGGCGTGGCGTCATGAATTGGAGGCTCTCGACGCGGGAATACCGACTTCCGGTGACGATGGAGGGGTGATGGAATGAGGTCTATTCGAATTCGCCGAACTCGTCGCCCGAGCCCTCGTCGCCAAAGTAGTTGCCCCCAGCGGCCATGTCCGAAGAGCGGAGTTGGGAGCCATCCCACACGAACAGCTCTGGATAGGGCGCCTCGGGCCGTTGCACGGAGACCGGCGCGTACAGACCTTGAGTCGTGGTCGCGGCAATTCGGACTCGCACGCTCCGCCGACCGAGACTCTCGTCCGAAAGCAACGACGTACTCCACACCGTGCCGGGCTCGCCGACCACGAACGCCTGCCAGTGTTCGTAACCCTGCGTGAGGGCGGGGCCTCGCACGATCAGCAGTTTGGGGCCGATGTTGGGGATGGCGTCGCAGAGGTAGGTCAGGTGAACGGGATGATCGACGCGATGAAGACCGAGGAGCGACAGACGACAATCCGCCGACGACGCGAACAGACCGACGTAGGCGCCGTCGTCGCCCGGGAGGTTGAAGCGCATGACGAACCCGCTTTGCTGTCCCGGGGCACTCGCGATGTCGGAGGTCGTGCGGATGGAGGTTTCCGCGAGCGCAGAAGCACGGTATTCGCTCGGCAGCTCGTTCAGGAACGCATCGAACTCCGGTGCACAACCTCCGTAGGCCTCGAGGGGAGCGGGTTGTTGTCGATTGCGGCGGCCTTCCGGGACGGACACCCACCCCAACCGCTCGCCGTCCGAGACGACGAACGCCCAAGGATTCGGACCTTCGGTCGGCGACTCCGTCCCGCCGACGCGCCCCGGACGCCGGCAACGAGGACACCCGACTGGAGCGCATCGACACGCTCCGTGCGTTTCGTCGGCCCCGCGCGCAGGGTCACGCTTCCTGTTCGTAACAGCGTGAGAGACACCTGCTCGCCCGCGGGCACCTCGGCACGCACGGGCGTGCCCCCGAAGCGACGCGCCGCGAGAGTCGCCCACTCCGCATCACTACCCTCGACCATGATGGGTAGATATCTCCCATCGTCCGATTGCCGCACGAGACGGATGGCGTCGCGCGCCGAATCGGACTGGATCGCCCGCCACTGCGCGGCGAGCATCGACAGCGCGGCGGCCTCCCCGAGGATCCAGCTCGCGGAATGACCCGCTGCCGGAGCCGCGGCCTCCGCGACGCGTGACGCCTCGTCGCCCGCGTCGCCACGCATCCAGAACAGCAGGGCGCCGAGCCCGCACACCCCGAGCACGCCGAGCGCCAACGCGGCCGCGAGGAACATCGGTGTCTTCGACGTGGTCGGCGAGGCGACCGCGGAAGGAGGCAGCGGGGCAGGCATCCCCGCATCGGGGGGCGTCCAGGGCGCGGTCACGGCCACGCCGCTCGGAGGCGCGCCCGCGGCAGGCGTCACGCTCCATGCCTCCGTGCGCGCCACGGGCGACGGCGGAGAAGTCGGAAACTCACGCGCTGCAGCCGCGGCGACCGGCGTCGGCGTCCGCGGGAACGACGCCCCGTCGCGCTGGAGGAGCGCGGCCAGGTCGGGTTCGCCGAGCAGCGCCTGCAACATCTCCGTGGCCGACGTGAACCGCTCGGCCCGTTGACGATGGAGGGCCCGATGCACGATTCCGCAGAGCGCGCCGGGGAGGTCCGGCCGCACGGCGAGGAGCGCCTCGGGGTCGCGCTCGAGCTTGGCGGCGATCAGCAGCGCGACCGTCGCGCCGCCGTGCGGTCGCTGTCCGGCGAGCGCCTCGTAGAGAATCGCGCCCACGGCGTAGAGATCGCTGCGCGCGTCGAGATCCTCGGCGCCGCGGAGCTGTTCGATGGACATGTACGCGGGGGTGCCGAGCATCGTCCCGGGCTGCGTCAGGAGCGCCGCCGCAGCGGGCTCGCGCTGGCTGCGGGCGACGCCGAAATCGAGGAGCTTCACGACCGTCTCCCCGCCTTCCACGGCGAGAAAGATGTTCTCCGGCTTGAGATCGCGATGAAGCAGCCCCGCGGCGTGCACGGCAGCGAGTCCGCGCAGCGTCCCGACCGCGATCCAGAGCACCTCCTCGAGCGGGAGGCGTCCGAGAGCGAGACGCGCACCGAGAGTCCGGCCCTCGAGCAGCTCCATGACGAAGAAGGGGAGGCCCGCCTCCGTCGAGCCGATGTCGATCACGTCGACGACGTTCGGATGGCGCACCGACGCGGCGTGGCGCGCCTCGCGGAGGAAACGCTCGCGGAGGGTCCCATCGACGCTGGCTTCGTGAATCAGCTTGATCGCCACGTCGCGACCGAGCGCGAGATGCCGCGCCCGCCACACGACGCCCATGCCGCCCTCGCCGATCGGCGAGAGGAGCTGATATTTTCCGGCGATGATCTGGCCGGCCTGCAGCGATGCCATCGCGCGAGGCTACCAGAATCGATCGTTCTCCCGTCGACGCCGACGGAGCTGCGCAACCGGCGTGAGCCCGTACGAGGCGAGGTGGATGGGCGCTGCGACGCGGGAGAGGCACGACCTCCACGGCCGCGTTCACTCCCCGTGATAGCGTCCCGCGCGATGCGCAGAGTCGTCCCCGTCGCCGTCTCGCTCCTCGCCGTCTCGCTGCTCGCGGGCTGCCCGGAGTCCCGGCGCACGGAGCCGTCCGACGATGCCGCCGTCGCCGACGCGGCGATGCGCGATGCAGCGGCGCACGACGCGGCGATGCGCGACGCGGCCATCGACCCAGCGCTCGTCGGGACCGTCCCGACGAGCTGCGGCGCGCCCGATCAGAGGCTCGTGCCCGTCGATTGCACGGCGCGCGGGGACTCTGCTTCCCAATGCGTGTTCGGCAATCACTGCTTCTGCAGCGAGGGATTTCGCTGCGAGGTACGCGGCGAGTTCGAGCCGGAGTGCGATCCCGGCGTGATCTGCGTGCCCCGCTGACGCGCGCTCAGTGCGCCGCAGGCTCAGCGGGAGGCGCGGCGCGGCGGGTGCCGGCGAAGCGCGCGTAGACGGCCGGCAGCACGACGAGCGTGAGCAGCGTCGAGGTCACGAGACCACCCACGACGACCGTCGCGAGCGGCGCCTGCACCTCGGCGCCGACGCCGCGCGCGAGCATCATCGGCACGAAGCCGAGCCCGGCGACGAG
This sequence comes from Polyangiales bacterium, assembly GCA_964202905.1. Classification (GTDB taxonomy): domain Bacteria; phylum Myxococcota_A; class Polyangia; order Polyangiales; family JADJQN01; genus CAIUAC01. The sequence continues at coordinate 673,153 of CAXNJO010000002.1, read as the reverse complement.
CGCCGTCATCAGCACGGGGCGCAGGCGGCTCTGCGCGGCGCGTACGGCGGCCTCGGCGGGGGTCGCGCCCTCTTCTTCTTCGGCGTGCACGCGCGAGACGAGCACGACGCCGTTCATCACCGCGATGCCGGAGAGCGCGATGAAGCCGATCGCCGCGGAGATCGAGATCGGCAGGCCGCGCAGCGTGAGGAGCGCGAGCCCGCCGACCGCCGCGAAGGGCACGTTTGCGAAGACGAGCAGCGCGCTGCGCCAGCGGCCGAGCGCACGGTACAGCAGCACGAGCACACCGAGCAGCACGCCGGGCACGACGACGAGGAGGCGGAGACGCGCGGCCTCGAGGTTCTCGTACTGGCCGCCCCAGCGCGGGAGATAGCCGGGCGGCAGTCGCACCTCGCGCTCGAAGCGCCGCTGTGACTCGGCGACGACGGAGCCGAGATCACGACCGCGCACGTTGAAGGCGATGACGATGCGGCGCTCGCCCTGCGCGTGGTCGACCATCGCCGGCGTCTGCACGGTGTTCACGTCGGCGACGCGCGAGAGCGGGACGACGTCACCCGACTCCGTCGCGATGGGCGCGCGCGCGAGGTCGAAGGCCGTCGTGGTGCCCGAGAGCCGCACACGCACGGGGATGCGCACGGGGCCGTCGCTCGTGGTGCCGACGGTGAGCCCGACGCGCTGCGCGGCGACGACGTCGAGCACGTCGCGATCGTCGAGGCCGAGCTGCGCGGCGTCGAAGGCGCGCGGCACGACGTCGAGCACGGGCACCGCGGGCGGCGAGGTGACGCGCACGTCGACGGCGCCCGCGACGCGCTGCAGGACCGCCGCCGAGGACTCGCCGAGCCGCTGCAGCGGCTCGAGATCCGGGCCCTCGATCGCGAGGCTGACGTCGCTCGTCGTGCCGCCGAGCAGCTCGTTGAAGCGCATCTGGATGGGGTGCGTGAAGCTCGTATCGAGCGCGGGATCGACGCTCGCGATCGCCGCGTCGAGCTCCTCGATCAGCGCGTCGCGGGTGAGACCGGGGCGCCACGCAGCGCGCGGCCGCATCGAGAGGAAGAGGTCGCACTGCTCGATGCCCATGATGTCGGTGGCGACGTTGGGGCTGCCGATGCGGTGGCTCGCGCGGATGACCTCGGGCACGCGCAGCAGCGCGCGCTCGATGCCCTCGGCGCGCGCGATCTGGGCGTCGAGCGAGACGTCGGCGTGGCTGGTCGTTTGCACGACGAGATCACCCTCATCGAGGGTGGGGATGAACTCGGTGCCGGCGCGCACGTAGAGCAGCGCGCCGCCCGCGAGCCCCGCGAGCACGAGCGCGATCAGCACCCACGGGTGGCGCTGCGTGCGCGGCAGGACGCGGAGGTAGAGCGCGTCGGAGAGGCGCACGGGGAGCGGATCGCGCTCGGGCACGTCCTCGAAGCGCACGAAGACGGCGAGCGCCGCGGGCACGAAAGTGAGGCTGAGGAGCAGCGCCGTCGACAGCGCGAAGAGCACGGTGAGCGCCATCGGGCGGAACATCACGCCCTCGACGCCGCCGAGCGTGACGACGGGCACGTACACGAGCCCGATGATCGCGACCGCGTAGAACACGGGCCGCGCGACCTGCGCCGTGGTGCGCGCGAGGATGTCGCGCACGTCCGCCGGACCCGGCCGCTCGCCGTGCGCGCGGCGGTGCGCGAGCGCGTGGAAGGTCGTCTCGACGACGACGACCGCGCCATCGACGAGCAGGCCGAAGTCGAGCGCGCCGAGGCTCATCAGGTTGCCGGGCACGTCGAACGCGACCATCCACACGACCGCGCCGAGCATCGAGAGCGGGATGACGCTCGCGACGAGGCTGCCCGCGCGGACGCTGCCGAGCATCGCGAAGAGCACGAGCGCCACGAGGACGCCGCCCTCGAGCAGGCTCATGCCCACGGTGCGCAGCGTCGCGTGGACGAGGTCGCTGCGGTCGTAGGTGGCGTCGAGCGTGACGTCCGCGGGGAGCAGGCGACGCACCGCGGGGAGCGCGGCGTGGATGCCCTCCATCACCTCGAGCGCGTTCGCGCCGGTGAGCATCTGGCACATCACGTAGACGACCTCGCCGCGCGCGTTCGAGGTGCCCGCGCCGATGCGCGGCAGGGCGCCCTCCTCGACGCGCGCGACCTCCGACAGGCGCAGCCACGCGCCGTCGCGACCACGCACGAGCGCGGCGCCGAGCTCGGCGGGGCGGACGGGCTGCGCGCGGCCGCGGAGCAGCACGTGGCTCGGCCCGGCGGGGAGGCTCGCGCCCGGCGCGGTCCCGACGGCGCGCTCGGTCGCGGTGGCGAGCGCGGCGAGGGTGACGCCGCGGCGGGCCATCGCGTGCGGGTCGCCGACCACGTCGAGCGTGCGCCGCGCGCCACCCCACGGGTTGACCTCGACGACGCCGCCGACCGCGCGCAGCCGGGGTGAGGCGCTGCTCGACGAGCTCGAGCAGCTCGGTGGGCGGGCGCGTGGGCGAGGCGACGACGAACTGGAAGATCTCGCCGAGACCGCCGCTCATCGGGCCGAGCTCCGGCGCGTCGACGCCGGGCGGGAGCTGCTCGCCGACGGTCGCGAGCCGCTCGCCGACGAGCTGCCGCGCGCGCACGAGATCCGTGTCGCGCTCGAACACCACCGTCACGGCCGAGATGCCGTAGCGCGAGAGGCTGCGCTGCGAGGTCGCGCCCGGCAGGCCACCGAGCCCGACCTCGACCGGCCGCGTGACGCGCTGCTCGACCTCCTCGGGCGTGAGGCCCGGCGCGCGCGTGAGCACGACGACCTGCGCGCCCGTGACGTCGGGGAGCGCGTCGAAGCGCAGCGCGCGACCCACGATGGCCGCAGCGACGGCGAGTACGAGCGTCGTGACGAGCACGGCGACGCGATGCTCGACCGAGGCCCGCGCGAGGCGCTCGATCACTCCTCTTCCCCCATCACGCGCGCCGGATCGAGCGAGACGCGATCCCCCTGCGCGAGCGGCCCGCGCACGATGGCGCGCGTCGCCGACGACGTCAGCACGGCGACCTCGACGCGCTCCGGGGCGCCTTCGCGACTGCGCTTCTCGACGAAGACGCGCCCGCCCTCGAGCGCGAGCGCCTGCGCGTCGACCTCGACGACGCCCGCGCCGGCCACGGTCGCCCGCACGCGCCCGTGCAGCCCGCCGACGAGCGGCGCCGCGCCCTCCGCCGCGGCGAGCCACACCACGCGCAGGCCGTCGTGCGGGTCGATGGTGTCGGTGAGCGCGCGCGCATCGAGCGCCGTCTGCGAGCCGTCGAGCCCCACGAAGGCGAGCGCCGCGCCGTCCGGCAGCGGCTGCGCGAGCCGGGCCTCGACGCGTGCCGGCGCGAGCGCCACGACCGTCGCGAGCGGCTCGCCCTGCGGCTCACGCACCTCGCCGATCTTCGCCGAGACCTCGCGCACCGTGCCCGCGATCGGCGCCGCGAGCGTCACTTGGCCCTGACGCAGCACCCGCGCGCCATCCGCGGTCGAGAGCGAGGCCGCGCGCAGCGTCGCGAGCGCCTGCGCCTGCTCCGCGTCGAGCGAAGCGAGCTCGGTGTCCTGCTCGAGCACGCGCGCGCGATCGACGAGGCCCTCCTGCTGCAGCGCCTCGAGCTCGGTGCGGCGCTGCGCGCGCAGGCTGCGACGCGGCGCGACCGACGCCCAGCGCGCCGCGGCCTCGAGCACTCGACAGACGACGTCGGCGATGGGCGCGCCCGCCTCGACGCGGTCCCCCGCGCGCACGTGCACGCGCAGCACGCGCGCCGCGTGGGAGGGCGCGACGTGGGCCTCGGAGCCCGGCGCCGGAACGACCCGCGCGGGCGCCTCGAGGAGCGCGAGGTCGGAGGGCGCGGACACGACCGACCAGCGCGGCTCGCGGGTGTCGCGCTCGGCCGCCTCGGCTTGCGCCGCGCCGGGCGCCGTGGGGCTGCCGCAGCCGATCAGTGAAAAGATCACCAAACATAGGCCTGCGCAGCACCGCGCGGCACCACGACGCTCACTCCGCATGCGACTCCCTCAGCGCGAGCAACAGCCACGCGCGCACCGCGGCCCAGGCGTGCTCGGTGTCGGCCCGCGTCAGCGCGGCCCGCGCCTCGACGAGGCGCCGCGTCGCCTCGAGCACCGGGAGCACCGTCGACTCCCCCGTCACGAGCTGCCGTTCCCGCGCGGTAAGCAGCGCCTCGAGCGCCGGCACGCGCTCCTGCCGAAAGCTCCCGGCGACGGCCGCCGTGTGCTCGACCTCGTGCGCGACGCGGTGCGCTTCGCGCTGCCAGGCGAGGGCCGCCTCTTCCGCCTGACCCTCGCGCAGCTCCGTCTCCTCGCGCACCAGCGCCCGCTCGCGCGCCGCGAGGTCCGCGAGCGGCATCGACACGCCGACCTGCCCGAAGAGCAGCAGCCCCGCGGGCGACTCGCGATAGACGATCGCGTCCGCGTCGAAGCGCGTCCCGCGGGCCGCCGCGACCTCCGCCTCGCGCGCACGGCTCGCCGTGACCCGCAGCCGCGCGGCGACGATCTCCGGCACGCCCGCGACGTCCCGCAGCGCGCGCTCGATCTCCTCTGCAGCGGGGAGTGACGGCACCGGGAGCGCGCCGCTCGTCGCGAGCCGCTCGACGTCCGCGCTGCCGAGCGCGGCGCCGAGCTCGACCTGCGCGTCGACGAGCTCGCCCTGCACGCCGAGCACGTCCGCGCGCGCCTCGGACACGTAGGCGCGCGCCTCCGGGCGTTTTTCGTTTGGAGTCGGTTGGTTTGAGCGCGATGGGGCGGTCGCACCGAACTTCGTCGAAGCCGGGCCCGAAGGCCGACTCGCCTCTCAGATCGCGGCGGGGCCGAGCGCTGCTGTGGAGATCGGCCCGATCGTCCTGCATCTCTCGACGCTCGTCGGCTACCGAGCGGTCAACGCGCGTTTTTCAGGTCTCGATGAAGTGCGTATGACGTCATGTTCACGTCGCACCGGCTGCTCGTCGTACGAAGATCGCCCGACGACATTCGCCGATACCTTCGTCGTGCAGTTCGCGATGGGCGTCGACTTGCCGCTCCTCGAAACGTCGTCCGGGAGCTTCGGTTTGGGCGCCATCGGCACGGTCGACTTTCTCCCCGAGCCGCGCCATCAGGCGGTCGTGCACGCATCGTGGTGGTGGGGCCGCCGTTAGCGCGTTTGTCTTTTGCCGGCACGTCGAATCCCGTGCTCGGCACCTTCTCCCTCACGCGGCTCGGCAAGTTGCTGCACCAACAGATGATTCCGCGTCACTACCTCGCGCAGGACCGCGCGGAGCTGATTTCGGTGATGTCGCTCCGCAAGGAAGCCGGGCCCGCGTATCGGGGCTATTGACGCGCGAGCGAGCGCGCCGCGCGGCTCAGGGCCCCGCGGGCGCGGGCGCAGGCTCGGCGTTGCGCAGCCGCTCGAGCTCGCGGCGCAGCTCGCTCACGTCGCGCTCGGCGTCGGCGCGGCGCGCGTCGGCGGCGGCGATCTGCGCGGCCGCACTCGCCGCGTCGCTGCGCGCTTCCGCGAGCTCGCGCGTGAGGCGCTCTTCGTCCGCGCGCACCCGTCCGAGCTCGCCCTCGCGCGCCGCGAGCGACTGACGCCGCCGAGCACGCTGAGCACTGCGCCAGATGATGCGCCGATGAGCGGCGGTGTCTGCCGTTGCCGCTGCTTGTTCTGCTCTTGCTCACGCACCTCGTGCGGACGGCTATGCGCGGCGGCGTCCGGAGGACACTGTGCTGCATCGCGTGTTGCGCGCGCACTGGCCGCGCACCTGTTCGACGACGTGCTCCCCGAGGTGCCGGCGCGGCACGAATGCCGAAAGCCCGCGGCGCGAAGACTACGGGCTTGAACGGTTGAGGCTCTAGCGCGCGTCCGTAGGCGGAGTCGTCTGGCGCGACGCCGCTCGTCTCCCGCGTCGTGCGGCGCGAGGTCGAGGCGGCTGCCAGCGGCCGCACTCTTCGTAGAGGGCGGAGCCTTCGTGTGGGCAACCGAGTCCGGGCTTGAGGCCGCCGCGGACGGACAAGATGCAGCTTCCGAGGTTGGCGCATTCGACAGGCGTTTCGACGCGTGCGGTGGCGATACCGCAGCGGGCGTAGTTGTCGTCGAGCGGCATGGGTCAGCCTTCGCCGACGGGGTGTCCGTGGCGGATCGTCTCGACGCAATGCTGAAGGTGGTCGCATTCGCGAAAGACGGGTGCGGTCGGTCGCTCGGGCGGGCAGATCGGCGCCGGCGGGCAAACGGGCGCGGGCTCCGGTGGGGGGCAACTGAGCCGCGTAGCGTTCCTCCGTGCATGGAGCGGGCGCAGATCAGGGGTTCGAATGTCCGACGCGCCGGCGTACGAGCGCCCGAACCGCTCGTACAGGCGCGCGCGCTCCTCGTTGCCGAGCTCGACCATGCGCGCACCCACGCACGACGCTTCCCATGGCGCCGCAATGGCGGGGAGCTATACGGGCGCTCTCTCGAGGAGCCGACGCCATGCACGCTGCCCGCACCCTTCGGCCTTGCCACGCGCCAGCCCCGAGCGCGCGCATCGCGCTCGTCGCCCTCGTGCTGAGCGCATGCGGCGGGCCGCCCCGCGCGGCCGTGCACTCCGCAGCCGTGGCGAACGCCCCGTCGGCGGTGGAGGCGATGTTCGTCCGCGGCGTCGAGTCCTCATGGACGGCCGCACGCGCCGACGATCTCTGCGCCCCGCACGTCGAGGGCGGCGTCGTCCTCCTGCCCGGCGGCGTCGATCCCTGGGATGGGCTCGCGGTTCCGCTCTCGGTCCGACGACGCAGCGATGGCGCCGTGCTCTGGGAGGCGCCCGCCGACCGCCACTGCCCCACGAGCGCGGCAGGGCGGGTGGCGTGGGTCGCCGGGCAGACATCGGACGGGGGCGGACCTTACGGCGAGTCCGTATTCGTTGCGGATCTCGCCACGGGCACCCAGCGCTGCACGATCCCCGTGGCCGGCGGCAGGGCGGCGAACGTCGCGCTCGCCGGCGACGCCCTGGTCATCACCGTCCACGAGGGCGAGAGCGCGACGGACGGCGTGACCCGCCATGACGTCCACGACCCTGCGACATGCGCGCGGCGCTGGTCCGTCCGTGCGCAGCATCAGGGCGGCGTCGCGCTCGCCACCGACGCCGGCATCCTCGTGCAATCGAGCGAGGACGGCGCCCTCGCCCTCCACGCGGGCACCACGGGTGCGTCGCTCTGGCGCGCACCCTCCCGCGAGAGCGATCGCGAGGATGGCCTCCTCCGCGCCGAGGTGAGCGACGAACGCCTCGTGGTCCTCACGGGCTCCAACGTCCGGACGGTGCTCCGTGAGTTCGACCTTCGCAGCGGCGCGACGCTCCGCCCCGATCTCGTCCTCGAGGGCGGCCTTGGCGCGCAGCACGTCGTGCAGACCGGCGCGCCGCTCACGCTCGCTCGACGGGCGGGGCGCGGCGCCGTGGCGCTGCTCGACGCGCTCACCCGCGACGAGACCACGCTGGCGCTGCCGCTCGGAGAGAGCGGTGAGCCACTGCCGTTCCGCGCGCTCGACACGTCACTGCACGCGGCCTTCGCGCGCGCGGGCGCGGTCGATGTGATCACGTTGGCGATCGCCGAGCTCGTGGGTGAGCCGGTGACGCTCGCCGACGACGGCCTCTACACGACACGCGGCCGCTTCGTGCCGACGCACTCGGTCACCGTGGAGGCCTCCGTGAGCGCGTCGGGCGTCCTCGAAGTCGCATTGCGCCGGGGCGAGGCACCGATGCCGCTCGACACGTTCTCGGTCTACCTCGTCGACGCGCGCGGACGGCTCGTCTGCGTCGTCGCCGACGCGCCTGACACGCCGACCGGCTGGACCGTGCCTGGCGAAGAACGAAGTGGGTTCTGGACGAACGCGGCCAACTCGCTGGCCTGTTTCGAAGGCCCCTGGTCTCGGCTCGGGCCGCTCCGCGCCATCGTCAGCACACAGCCGCTCCTGCGCCGCATCCCGCCGCAGGACCGCCCGCCCATCCCGTGGTTCGGTGTCGCGATGTCTCCGCCATTCTCCCCGAGCGCGGCTGCGCGCTGAATTCGGGGGCAATCATCGGGTGGCGGAGAATCCCATTCTCCCAACCTCGCCAGCCACCCGTCGAGGCATTCCCCATCCGCACATGGAAACGGGAAATACCTGTTTCACGCGCGACGTGGACGCGATTGCCCTTGACGCACTCGGGCCATGCGACCCCCCCTTCGTGTCGACACGGCACGCGGCGCCTGCCGCGCTTCACCCCTCTTCGGCCTTGTGACACGCGATTTCGTGGCCGGGGGCGACGGTGCGGAGCGGCGGGGGTTTCACGTCGCAGAGGCCGCGCTCGACGATCGGGCAGCGCGGGTAGAAGGTGCAGCCGGACGGCGGGTCGAGCGGGCTCGGCACATCGCCCTCGAGCAGGATGCGCACGCGCTTCTTCGTCGGATCGGGGACGGGAATCGCCGAGAGCAGCGCGGGCGTATACGGGTGTTTGGGGACGTCGTAGATCCGCGCGGAGGGCGCGATTTCGACGACGCGCCCGAGATACATGACCGCGACGCGGTGACTCATGTATTCGACGACCTTCAGCTCGCAGGCGATGAACAGATACGAGAGCCCGAGTTCTTCTTGAAGGTCTTTGAGCAGATTGACGATCTGCGCCTGAATCGAGACGTCGAGCGCGCTGATCGGCTCGTCAGCGACGATGAAGCGGGGCTGTACGGCGAGCGCGCGCGCGCTGCCGATGCGCTGCCTCTGCCCGCCCGAGAACTCGTGCGGATAGCGCGTCATCTGATCGGCGCGCAGGCCGACGCGCACGAGGAGCTGCGCGACCTTCTCCTCTTCGTCCTTGCCCGAAGTGACGAGCCCGTGGATGCGCATCGCCTCGCCCACCGTCTGCCGCACGGTCATGCGCGGGTTCAGCGAGCTGTACGGGTCCTGGAAGATGATCTGCATCGAGCGGCGCAGCGGGCGGAGCGCGCGCTGCGGCACGTGCGTGATGTCCTGACCATCGAAGCGGATGGTGCCGCTCGTCGGCTCGATGAGCCGCAGCACCACGCGCCCGAGCGTGCTCTTGCGGCTCGCGCGCTGGGAATCGCTCGGGCTCGGTGCGTCGAATCCCGTGCTCGGCACCTTCTCCCTCACGCGGCTCGGCAAGTTGCTGCACCAACCGATGATTCCGCGTCACTACCTCGCGAAGGACTCGCGCGGATCTCGATCGCGGTGATGTCGCTCCGCAAGGAAGCCGGGCCCGCGTATCGGGGCTATTGACGCGCGAGCGAGCGCGCCGCGCGGCTCAGGGCCCCGCGGGCGCAGGCTCGGCGTTGCGCAGCCGCTCGAGCTCGCGGCGCAGCTCGCTCACGTCGCGCTCGGCCTCGGCGCGGCGCGCGTCGGCGGCGGCGATCTGCGCGGCCGCGCCCGCCGCGTCGCTGCGCGCTTCCGCGAGCTCGCGCGTGAGTCGTTCGGCGTCGGCGCGGGCCTGCGTCAGCTCGCGCGTGAGGCGCTCTTCGTCCGCGCGCACCTGTGCGAGTTCGCCCTCGCGCGCCGCGAGCGACTGACGCGCCGTCGCGAGCTCACCTTCGCGTGCTGCGAGCGATTGCCGCGCGCCGCTGAGTTCCGTGGTGAGCTGCGCGCCGCGCTGCTCCGCGGCCTCGCGCGTGCTGCGCATCTGCGCGAGCTCGGTCGTGAGCTGCGCGCCCCGTGTTTCGGCGGCTTCGAGCGCACCCGCCAGGGACGCGGCGCGCTCGCTGTTGCGCTCGACGGCCTCGCCGAGGCGCTGCACCTGCGCCTGCGTCGTCGCGAGCTCGCGCACGAGCTGCTCCTGCGACAGGTGGTTGCGGCGGATGGCGTCCTGCAGCGAGCCGTTGTCGTCGCTGAGGGCCTGCTCCCGCGCCTGCGTGATCGCCAGATCCGCCTTGATTTCCGTGGTTTCCGCGCGGGCGTTCGAGGCGTCGGCCTGCGCCTGCGAGGCCAGCAGCGCGCTCAGCTGCGCGTCCTTGCGGAGCGCGTAGAACGAGGCGCCGCTGATCGACCCCGAGCGCGGCGAGGAGCGGCGCGAGCCAGCGCAGCGTGCGCGCGCGGCGGGCGCGGCGCTCTTCGGGCGCGGTGAGCGCGGCGAGCTCGTCGGCGAAGGCGTCGGCGGTCGGACGGCGCGCCGGGTCCGGGTTCAGCCAGCGCTCGAAGTGCGGCGCGAGGTAGCGCAGGTCGGTGCCGACCGGGGCCCGCGGCACGTGCGCTGCGCGGTGCGCGATGAACGCCTCGACCGCGCCGCCGGGCACGTCTTCCTGCGTCGAGGGCTCGAGCGCGTTGCGCAGCGTGAGCGCGAGCGAGAACACATCCGCGGCCAGCGTGACGGGGTAGGGGCTCGCGACGTCCGCGAACTGCGCGGCGATCTCGGGCGGGAAGTAGAGCGGCGTGCCGCCGAGCATCGCCTCCGTGTCCTTCGCGGCGACGCCGAGATCGAGCAGCACCGGGAGCACGTCGCCCGCGGTCGTGTGCGCGCTCGTCTTCAGGCGCGCGAGGAAGATGTTGTCGGGCTTGATGTCCTGATGGCGCAGCCCCGACGCGTGCATCGTCGCGAGCGCCCGCGCGATGGGTTCGAAGAACGTGCGCGCCTCGGCACGCGTGAGCGGCTCGCGCGCGATGCGCTTCTCGAGCGGCTCGCCGTCGTACCAGGGCATCACGAACCACAGCCGGCCCGCGAACCAGCCGTGATCCTTGAACTGCACGATCGACGGATGGAACACGGACGCGATGAGGTTCAGCTCGCGCAGCGCGTTCGCGCGCGCGTTCTCGCTGAGCGCCGGCTGGTGCAGCAGCTTCAGCGCGACGACGTGACCGGGCACCTCGGTGTCGGCGGCCTTGTACACCTCGCCGAAAGCGCCCGCGCCGACGCGCTTCTCGAGCCGGTAGCGCCCGCCGAGCACGGTGCCGAGCTCGATGCCGCCGGGCTCCTCGGACGCGCGCACGCTGGCCGTCGCGGTGCCGGGCGGCTCGAGGGAAAACGCCTCGATGAGCGCGCCCGCGAGGCCCGGGATCACGCTCGGCGGGCTCGGTCCGAGCAGGGCCTCCGCACGCCGCGTCGCCTCGCCGAGCATCGCCTCGACCTGCGCGCCGTCCGCCGCGAGCACGAAGGCGATCTCCGCCTCGCCGAGCTCCCGCGCGAAACGGAGTTCGAGCACCTCCGCGAGGTGTGTCGGCAGCGCCCGCACCTCGCCAAGCGCGCGCCGATACGCCGCCGGGGTGTCGTGCGCCGGGGGACGCCAGGGGAGCGCCGCCCCCGAACTCGCGCCAGGCCCGCCGCCTGCGCCGCGCTGCGCCGCCGCGAGCTCGCGCGCCTTGCGATAGAGACGCGCGCGCGGGCCCGGGGGCGCGATGAGCTCGGTCGCGGGCCACTCCCCCGCGATGATCCGCAGCCGGCGGAGCGCGACGTCCGCGGCCTCCGCGCTCCCGAGTCGCAGCGCGAGATATTGCCGCGCCCCTTCCGCGAAGTGGCGAAATGCGCGCGCGTGCAGCACCGACGCGACCGTCTCGTCGAGCCCGGCGCCGCCGCTCCCGCTCCCGCGCCCGATCGAGTCGCCGAGCGCGGCCCACATCTGCATCGTGCCGCGGGGCGACGCGCCGCTGCGCGAGGCCGCCGCGCGCGTGTCCCCGCCGCGGGCGGTCGCGGTGTCTGGGGCGGGCGCGGCGCCCTCGGGGGCGCGCTGCGGCGGAAGCGTCATCGGCGCGCAGCAAAGCGCAGTCGCGCCCGCGTCGCAAGAGCGCCGCGGTGCCGGGCGCGGTCCGCGTCGCGGCGCGTGGGACGCGGCTGACGCACGCGGCCGTTCGTGGTATCCGCTGCCCGCGCCCGCCGTCCGGGTTGGACGGGTGCGGCGCGCGGAGGCCAACGACATGAAGCTCGAGGACCTGAAGATCATCGTCACCGGCGGCGCCCAGGGCATGGGCGCGCACTTCGCCCGGCGGCTCGCCGAGGCCGGCGCGCAGGTCGCGATCGGCGACGTGAAGGAGGACCTGCTCGCCGAGGTCGCGCAGAGCGTCAGCGGCCCCGGCCGCATCCACGCGCGCAAGCTCGATGTCGCGAGCGAGGCGGACTGCATCGCCTTCGTCGCCTGGGCGCACGAGGCGATGGGCGGGCTCAACGGGCTCATCAACAACGCTGGCATCCTTCGTGATGGTCTCCTCGTGAAGAAGGACCGCGAGACCGGCGAGATCAAGAAGATGTCGCGCGAACAGTTCCTCGCCGTCCTCGACGTGAACCTCACCGGCGCCGTGATGATGGTGCGCGAGGTCGCCGCGAAGATGGTCGAGACGGGCGCGAAGCCCGGCGTCATCGTCAACATGTCCTCCATCGCGCGCCACGGGAACCGCGGCCAGTCCAACTACGCTGCGGCCAAGGCCGCGCTCGCCGCGAACACCGTCACCTGGGCCAAGGAGTTCGCGTCCTTCGGTATCCGCGTCGGCGCGGTCGCCCCGGGCATGGTCGAGACGCCGATGACGCAGGGCATGAACCAGAAGGCGCGCGACGCGATCGTGGCGACGATCCCCGTCGGCCGCATCGGCCTGCCCGAGGATCTCTGGGTCGCCGTGAAGTTCGTGCTCGAGTGCGACTACTTCAACGCGCGCACGATCGACGTGGACGGCGGCGGCGGGCTCTGACCGGGCGCTCCCGCGGGGCGCCGCGCCGTGGCCGGGGGGCCGCGCGCGTGCGTCCCGGGAGCCACGCCTGCGCGTCCCGGGACGCCCATGTTGCAGGGAGATCCGCGGGGTCGGCCCGTGGCACGCCGCGCGCATCGAGGCCGCGCACCGGGGCCCTGCGCGCCCGTCGGCCGCAGCGCTTGCGCGGCCGTCCCATTCGTCGAAAGGTCGCCCGCCGTGCGTCTCTCCCGCTGCGCCCCGATGTTCCTCACGGCCGCCGCGCTCGTCGCCTGCAGCGGAGGCGACGCGCCGCCCGCGACCGCGCCGCCCGCACCCGTCGCGCCGACGCCGCCTGCGCCCGAGGCCCCCGCGCCCCCGCACGACACCGACAGCCGCCCGCCCCCGCTCGCGCGCCCGGTGCCGCTCTGGGAGGCCGGCCGCGTCGTGCGTCAGGTCGACGCCGCGCGTGCCCGCGAGGAGGGCTTCGTGGTCCTCGATCTCGGGGACGGCTGGGCACCCTACCTCTTCGGAGAGCGGGGCAACGAGGCCGAGCCCGTCGTCCCGAACTCCTACCGCCGCACCTACCTCGCGCTTGCGCGCGGCGACTTCGGCGACGACCTCCACGGCGAGCGCGCCCGCACCGACGAGTACCTCGAGCTCTACGGCATCGCGCCCTCGGTCTCGCTGCTCCGCGCCCGCATGCGCACGACGAGCGGCCTCGCGTGCGCGCGGGACGTCGATCTCGCCGGCCTCGAGGCGTTCGAGGGGACGATCCCCTTCCGCGGCAACGAGGAGAGCCGCCGTGACGCGTCGCGCTTCGACGCGCTCGAGCGCGAGGTGCGCCGCCTGCTCGAGCGGCAGCGCGTCGCGGAGCCCGCGCTGCTCGATCGCGCGCCGCTCTCCGATCGCGAGCGCGGCGCGCTCGACCAGTTCGTGGAGCGCCTCCCGCGGGCGCGGGCGATCCGCGCGCTGCAGCAGCGCCTGCAATGCGAGGGCTTCTACCGCGGGCTCGGCCGACACGTACCGGGCGCGCTCGATCTGCCGACGCACGAGGCCCTCGCGAAGTTCGAGAAGCGGCACCGCGTCTACGGTTGGGGCTTCCTCGGCCCGCTGACGCTCGCGGCGGCGCGCCGCAGCCCGCTCGAGACGGAGCGCGACGATCTCGTCCGCGTGCTGAGCGAGCGCGCGATGCACGCCGCGGGCGTCATCGAGGACGGCAGCACCTCGACGAAGCCGGACGGGACGCCGCGCACCTTCCGCGGTCGCGATGGGGCGCAGCACCCGGTGCCCAACCTCGAGGCGGCCCTGCGCGACGCGCTCGTCGCGGCCTTCGGTCTCGAGACGCCCGAGCGGGCGCTCGCCTTCGTCGAGGGGCTCGGTGATCTCCCGGCCGACGGCGAGAAGCTCGTCGCCTTCGCGCGGCCGCCGCTGCCCGAGTACTACGACGGCGACATGGAGCTCTCGGTCGAGATCGACCGCGGCGACGTCTGGTACGAGTTCCCCTACGACGACCTCGGCGCCGAGCGCGCGCAGTCGATCGAGCGCCGCCCGCACACGACGATCTTCACGACGTACCGCGACGAGCGCATCCCGCTCGCGCGCTTCGGCACGACGATCGGCGGTTGGCGCAGCGAGTTCATCGATGGCCAGGTGTGGTGGAAATACAAGGGTTCTCCCTTCGGTCCCGTCGTCTGGACGGAGATCGTCGCGGCGCCCGTGTGGCTCCCGCCGGAGACGACGCCGCCCCGCGATCTGCTCGACCGCAACCCGCACCGCCGAAGCACGAGCGAGAAGCCCTTCGTCGTCGACGTGCACGAGACGGGGCCGAGCTACGCGTCGGCGTACGGGCTCGTCGCCGCCTATCACCACACCTTCCGCGAGACGGGCGACGGCGCGCTCCGCATCTACGGCGACGAGGGCATCCGCTCGCACGGCTCGGTCGACTACATGAGCATCATGCGGCGCCACTCCCACGGGTGTCACCGCCTCCACAACCACATCGCCGTGCGGCTCATGAGCTTCGTGCTCGCGCACCGGCACCACCGCCGCGTCGGCATGCAGCGCGTCAACTTCTCGCGCGACATGGAGCACGAGGGCGAGACGTACCGCCTCGAGGTGAACGAGGGCGGCTACGTGTTCGCGCTTGAGCGCCCGGTGCGTGTCGAGGTGCTCGAGGGGCGCGTGCGCGGCAGCGTCGCGATCGCCGATCACCTTCCCGATCCCGAAATTCGACGAGGTGCGCGGGGGCTATGTGCTGCCCGATGGCGGCGCGGTGCTCGTCCGCGGCGACCAGCTCGTGCCGACGACGCTCGCGCCGCCCGATGGCGGCGTGCCCGACGACGGTGGCGCGTTCGCGGGCGATGGCGGCGTGCCGCTGCCCGTCGTCGACGCGGGCGCGTGGGGGACGACGCGATGAACGACCATTCAGTCGCGGGGGCAGCGTGAGCTACGGCGGCGCCTCGGACGACGACGCCGCGTTGCGTCCGGCGCACGGCGGCCGCGTGTTGCTCGTGCTGCGAGACGTCGACGGGTCGCACGCGCACTACGAGGTCGCGCTCGCCGAACCCCACGCGGTGTGCCGCGCGCGCGCCGCGATCGCGCTCGATCCGTCGCTCGGCCCGGAGGCGGCCGTCGCGCTCGAGGTGCCCGGCGCGCCGTCGGCCTGGCTCCTCGCGCAGGCGCGGCGCTTCCTCGTCGCCCTCGCGAAGGACTGCCGCGGCGAGGCGTGCGCGCCCTGGCCCGCGCGCATCCTCCGCTGGCGCGCGCCGCGCTGAAGCGGCCCGCGCTGCGCGGCGGAGAGCCGCGGCACAAGCCACCTCTGCGTGCGGCGCGGGGGGCGATTCGTGTAGGCTGCGCGCATGTCGTCACGCGTCCCGCTCTCGCGTCTGTTCTTCGCGCCCGCGCTCGCAGCGCTGTGCCTCGCCGGCTGCTTCGGCGCCCGCGGTCCGACCCGCGAAGACTTCGACTTCGACGCGTCGGTCCGGCCGCGCACCGACGGCGACGTGCCGGCCGATGGCGACGCGCCGGTGGACGGCGACGTCCCCGCCGACGGCGACGTGCCGCGCGACGGCGGTCCGGCGCCGGACGGGAGCGTGAACTGCGCGGGCGCGCTCACCGAGTGCGGCGGCGCCTGTGTCGATCGTCGCAGCGACCGCGAGAACTGCGGCGTGTGCGGGACGCGCTGCGGTGACCGCGAGTTCTGCAGCGAGGGCGCGTGCACGCCGACGTGTCCGCTCGCGGTGTGCGGCGAGCTCTGCGTCGACCTCGCGAGCAGCCCGGTCGCGTGCGGCGCCTGCGACAGCGCGTGCGGGGCCACGGGCTTCTGCAGCGGCGGCGTGTGCACGGACACCTGCCCGTCGCCGCTCGCGCGCTGCGGCGACGCCTGCTTCGACACGGGCGTCGACCCGCGGAACTGCGGCGGCTGCGGCGTCTCCTGCGAGGCGGGCGAGGTCTGCGCCGCAGGGCGTTGCGCGCTCGAGTGTCCGCCCGGCACGACCAACTGCTCGTCGGCGTGCGTCGACACCACGACCAACACCGAGAACTGCGGCACCTGCGGCGCAGCGTGCGCGGCGGGCAGCGTGTGCCGCGCCTCGGCGTGCATCCCCGTACGTGACCTGACCGACGCGGACGGCGACGGCATCGCGGACCTCGACGAGGGACGCGACGCCCCGGGCGGTGCGCCCGACACCGATGGCGACGGGCGCCCCGACTTCCGCGACGACGACGCGGACGGCGACGGCGTGCTCGATCGCCTCGAGGCCGGCGACACCGACGCGGGCACGACGCCGGTCGACAGCGACCGCGACGGGCGCGCGGACTTCCGCGACCTCGACTCCGACAACGACGGCCTCTCGGACCGCGACGAGGCGATGCGCGCCTGCCTCGACCGCACGCGCGCGGACACCGACGGGGACGGCCAGAGCGACCTCGCCGAGACGACCGCGGGCACCAACCCCTGTGACCCCGCCTCGCGGATCCCCGAGTTCTACTTCGTGCTCCCGACCGACGACCCGGGCGGCGAGGCCGCGAACACGCTCACCTTCGACACCAACATCCGTGTCGCCGACGTGATGATCAGCGTCGACACGACGGGCTCGATGGGCGAGGAGATCAACAACCTCCAAGCCTCGCTCGGCTCGACGATCATCCCCGGCGTCCGCGCCGTCATCGCCGACAGCGCCTTCGGCGTCAACGAGTTCGAGGACTTCCCGATCGCGCCCTTCGGCAACAACGACTGCGGCGGCACACCCGACCGGCCCTTCCGCCTCCTGCAGCAGATCACGACGGCCGACGCGCGCGTGCAGACCGCGCTCAACCGCCTCGACATGCCGCTCGGCTGCGGCGGCGACCTCCCCGAGTCGATCTTCGAGGCGCTCTTCCAGATCGCGGCGGGCGATGGCGTGACGTGGCCGGGCGGTTCCGTGCCCGCCTTCACCTCCGACGCCTCCACGCCCGGCGCCGGCACGATCGGCGGTGTCGGTTTCCGCGACGGCGCGCTGCCCATCGTGATCTTCGTGACCGACGACGTGCCGCACGCGCCGGCCGAGTACGAGGCCGGGCGCATCACGGGGGCGCACTCGCGCGACGACGTCGTCACCGCGCTCACGGGCATCCGTGCGCGCCTCATCGGTGTCGCCTCGCGCACGGTCGCGCGCGCGCCGCTCGAGGACCTCGCGGTCGCGACGGGGGCCGTGACGCCGCCGGACGCGCGCGGCTTCTGCACGACGGGCGTCGACGGTCGTGACGTGCGGCCCATCACGGGCTCCGACGGAATGCCGACGTGCCCGCTCGTCTTCGACGCGCGGTCGAACGGCTCGGGTCTCTCCGCGACGCTCGTCGACGCGGTCAACACGCTCGTCACCGGCATCGAGCTCGACACGGTCTCCATCCGCGTGCTCGACGACCCCAACGGCTTCGTGAAGGCCACCATCCCGCGCAGCGCGCGTCCCCCCGCGGGCGCGCCTTCGCCGACCGTCGCGGACCTCGACGGCGACACCGTGTTCGACTCGTTCGTCAACGTGACGCCGGGCACCGTCGTGACCTTCACCGTCACGGCCTACAACGACAGCGTCGCGCAGACCGACGTCGATCAGGTCTTCACCGTGCGCCTCCAGGTGATCGGCGACGGCGTGACGGTGCTCGACGAGAAGCCCGTCATCATCGTCGTTCCGCGTCGCGGTGCATGATCGGGCGCGACGCGAGGCGGGGGGCGCTCGTCGCTGCGATCACCGCGTCGCTCGCGGTGGCCGCGGTCGCGCGCGCCGAGATCCGTGAGCTCCGCGTGCGGCTGCCGGAGCGCCCGCCGCCGACGGGCGCCGAGCCCATCTGCACGAAGCGGCTCGTCGTCGCGCGCACCGAGGGCGCCGCGGGCTGCTTCATCGACGAACGCGTGACGCGGGTGCCCGGCGCGCTGCGCTATCCGTGCACGGGGAACGGCTGGGCGAAGGCGAGCTTCGGAAACGCGTTGTTTCTCGGGCGTATCGAGAGCGGGCAGGTCGACCTCGCGCTGAACACCGAGTTCGATTTCTCGGACGGCTGCGTCTGGACGACCGATCAGCGTCTGCGCGGTGCCATCTCCGACGATGCCCTCGCGTACACCTATTCGGAGCGACCGCGACCCGGTCAGCGCGGTTGTTCGTCGTCGTGCCGCGCCCACGCTCGGGCCCGCCTCGAGGCCATGGGCGCGACGCCCTGAAGCGCGTGCTGCGCGCGCCGAGGACGCGGCGCGACGCGCAGCCGAGGGACGCGGCGCACCGTGACGCTCCCGCCCTTGCGCGCGCTGAATGGCGATTCAGTGGCGCCGCGCGGGGCGCCGCCGACGCGCGATTCAGCGGAGCTGCGCGAGCGCGCCGATGCGCCAGGGGCTCGGCCCCTGCGGTGGGCCCGAGACGGGCGCACCGGCCGGCCCCGCGCCCCGCGCGGCGTGGTGATCGCGGAGCGCCTGCGCGACCGCCGCGCCGATCGTGAGCGCGTCCTCGGCGTCGCCGTCCACGTGTCCGCCGACGAGCAGGGCCTCTTTGTGGCGATCGATGAAGCCGGTGTCGTACGCGCCGCGCACGAAGTCCGGCTGCTCGAAGAGCGCGAGGTGGAAGGGCAGGTTGGTCTTGATGCCGGTGACGACGTACTCCGAGAGCGCGCGGCGCATCTTCGCGAGCGCGCGCGGCCGATCGGGCGCCCACACGCAGAGCTTGCTGATGAGCGGGTCGTAGAAGCTCGAGACCTCGTAGCCCTCGTACGCGCCGGAGTCGTCGCGCACGCCCGGGCCCGCGGGCACGCGCAGCGTCTCGATGCGGCCGGGGCTCGGCATGAAGTTCGCGGCCGGGTCTTCCGCGTAGACGCGGCACTGGATGGCGTGTCCGTGCCGGCGCACGTCGGCCTGCCCGTAGCCGAGCGGCTCGCCCTGCGCGATGCGCACCATCTCGGCGACGAGATCGGTCTGCGTGATGAGCTCCGTCACCGGGTGCTCGACCTGCAGGCGCGTGTTCATCTCGAGGAAGTAGAAGTCGCCCGTCTCCGAGAGCAGGAACTCGCACGTGCCCGCCGAGTGGTAGTTCACGGCCTTCGCCGCGCGCACCGCGACCTCGCCCATGCGCGCGATGAGCTCGGGCGTCGCGATGCCTGCGGGCGTCGGCGTCTCCTCGACGACCTTCTGGTGGCGGCGCTGGATCGAGCAGTCGCGCTCGAAGTAGTGGACGGTGTGGCCGTGCTGGTCGCCGAGCACCTGGATCTCGACGTGGCGCGGCCGGATCACGGCCTTTTCGAGGTAGACGGCCTCGTCGCCGAAGGCGCTCTTCGCCTCGCTGCGCGCGCGCTCGTACGCCGCCGCGAAATCGCCCGCGTGCTCGACGAGGCGCATGCCCTTGCCGCCGCCGCCGTTCGCGGCCTTGAGCATCACCGGGTATCCGACGCGCTCGGCCTCGCGTGCGAGCTCTTCGACCGAACCCGCCGATTGCACGCCCGGCACGACGGGCACGCCCGCGGCGATCATCCGCTCGCGCGCGGCCGTCTTGCTGCCCATGGCGATCATGGCGCTCGGATCGGGTCCGATGAAGACGATCCCCGCGTCCTTGCACGCCTGCGCGAACTGTGGCTTTTCGCTGAGGAAGCCGTAGCCCGGGTGCACCGCCTGCGCGCCCGTGCGGCGGCAGGCGTCGAGGATGCGCTCGGTGAGCAGATAGCTCTGCGCGCTCGGCGCGGGGCCGATGTGCACCGCCTCGTCGGCGAGGCGCACGTGCGGCGCGCTGCGATCGGCGTCGCTGTAGACGGCCACCGTCCGCAGGCCGAGCTCGCGGAGCGTCCGCAGGATGCGCACCGCGATCTCGCCGCGGTTCGCGACCAGCACCTTCGTGAACATGGCGGACACTCCGGGGATCACTTCCTGTTGGTGCGGGCGGACGCGGTGCGCGGGTTGCCGCGCTTGCGCCCCGGGCCGGCCTTGCCCGTCGCGCTGTCGAGGCTCGCCGCCACTTCTTCGCGCGCGGCGCTGTCACCATCGAGCGTGATGGTGATGGCGAGCGTGTCGCCCTCGGTGAGTGGCGTCGGCAGCGACGCACGCGGGAACGTCACCTCGCGGCCGCCGACCTCGAGCACCACGGCGCTCTTCTCCAGCCGCTCCACGACCGCACGAAGGACCTTCTGTTGGGGCATGCGGAGAGAACAGCAGAGCCGCGCGGTGAATGCAACGCGTGAGTGCGCGCGCGCCGCGCTCAGCCGAGCAGTTGCTCGGGGCCGACGACGCGGCCCGCGATCGCGCTCGCCGCGACGGTGTAGGGCGACGCGAGGTAGACCTTGCCCGGGCCACTCCGCCCCGGGAAATTGCGGTTGATCGCGCTGACGGTGACCTGCTCCTTCACCGTCGATGCGCCCGGCCCGGCGTTGATGCACGCGCCGCACGAGGGGTTGATGAGTTCCACGCCCGCCTTCGTGAACATCTCGACGTAACCGCGCTTCTCCGCGTAGCGACGGATCTCCTGCGAGCCGAACTGGATGAACGCGCTCACGCCTGGCGCGACGCGCAGGCCGCGCGCGGTCGCAGCGGCGAGGACCTCCGCGTACATGTCCATGTCGGCCTTCTTGCCGCCGGTGCACGAGCCGCCGTAGGCGATGTCGATGGCGACGTCGCCGGGGATCTCGGCGAGCGGCACTCCATTGCGCGGGTCGCCCGGCGTCGCGACCATCGGGGCGACGGCGCCGAGATCGACCTCGAAGGTCTCGAGGTATTCCGCGCCCGCGTCGCTGCGCACGAGGCGCTCGGCGAGCTGCGCGCGGTCGAGGCCGCTGCGCATCGACATGAGGTAGTCGAGCACGAGGTCGTCCGCCTCGAGGATCCCCGTGAAACCGCCGGCCTCGACGGCCATGTTCGTCAACGTCGCGCGCTCGTCGAGCGGCATCGCGCGGACGCCCTCGCCGACGAACTCGAGGACGCGCCCGATGCCCTTGCTGGTGCGGAAGAACGGCTGCGCGAGCAGGTGCAGCATGACGTCCTTGGCCGCGACGCCCGGGCGCATCCGCCCACCGAGCACGAAGCGCACGGACTCCGGCACGCGGACGCGCACGTCGCGCGTGAACCACGCGTTCGCCATGTCCGTGCTGCCCACGCCGAAGGCGAAGCAGCCGAGCGCGCCCGCCATGCAGGTGTGCGAGTCGGTGCCGGCGACGACCTGGCCGGGCAGGGCGAGGTCCTCGATGACGGCGTTGTGGCAGATCGCCTCCGAGCCGCCGCGCTCGTTCTCGCCATAGAGCTTCAGCTGGTGCCGCTCGGAGAAGGCGCGCTGCGTCGTCGCGAGGCCGTTCGCGTTCTCGAGGAGGCCCATCTTCCGCTTCTCCTCGGGCATCACGTCCGCGAGGTAGGTGAGGTGATCGCGGAAGGTGAACACCGACTCGGGCTCGCTCACCGTCGCGCCCTCGCCGAAGCCCGCGCGGAAGAGCGAGTCGGCCATCGGCGTCACGTACTCGTGCGAGAAGCGCACATCCGTCCGCACGAAGAGCGCGTCGCCGGGCTTCACGAAGGGCACGCCCACGCGGCCCTCGCGGGCGTCGACGATCGCGTGCGCGGCGATGATCTTCTCGACCATCGTCATGGGCCGCGCGCCGGTCTCGATCGCGGGCGGCGCGACCTCGCCGCGCAGCCGGAGCTTGTTGTACTCGAAGAGCCCGCCCGCGCGGACGATGTCGGCGCTGATGCGGTCGAGCCCCTCGGTGAACTCGCGCATCGGGATGGCCTCGCCGCGCACGATCCGCGGGATCAGGCCGAAGTCCGTGCTCGTCAGCAGGCCGATGTTCTGCGAGTTCTGCCCGTAGATCTTCTCGATGCTCTGCGCGATCACGAGCTTCGCGCCCGCGACCAGCTCGCTGTACGGCGCGGTCTCGCGCGAGGAGCCGCAGCCTTTCGAGAGGCCGCTCACGATGACGTCGAAGCCGCCGGCCTTCAGCGTGTCCTTCCCGAAGAGCCCACCGCGCAGGCCCACCAGCGAGAAGCGGCCGAGCGTCTCGTCGTAGTAGAAACAGACCCAGCCGGGCGTGATCTCGTCGGTGGAGATGTTGTCGATGAGCTTGCGCGCCGGGTCGAACGGGAGGTCCTCGCCACCGAGCTGGCGCCGCAGCAGGTCCACGTCCTCCGTGAGGTAGAGGATGCGTCCCGAGAAGCGGAGGGCAGGTTCGACAGCGGGTGCGGACATCGGTGCAGTGTCTTACGCGCAACGCGCGCGTCACAAGCGACGCTTCGCTCGGGGCGTGGCGCGCGGGGCGATCCCCGTGAGCTTCGTCACGGGCACGGCACACGGGGCGTGAGGCATGCGGGCACGGCGCGTGTTCGGCGCCCTGCTAGAACGCCGGGATGTCCCCGCTCTCCCTGCGTCGTCATCCGCGTTTTCCGGGCGTGCCCGGGCCCGTGCTCGTCGTCGTGATGGATGGGGTGGGCCTCGGGCGCCGCGACGCCGGCGACGCCGTGTGGCTCGCGCGCAAGCCGACGCTCGACTTCCTCGCCGCGCACGCGCCGACGGCGCGCCTGCGCGCGCATGGCACGGCGGTCGGCCTGCCGAGCGACGACGACATGGGCAACAGCGAGGTCGGGCACAACGCGCTCGGCGCGGGGCGCATCTTCGATCAGGGCGCGAAGCTCGTCAACCGAGGCGATCGCGACGGGCGCGCTCTTCGAGGGCCCCGCGTGGCGTCGCCTCGTCGACCGCGTGCGGCAGAGCGGCGAGCCGCTGCACTTCCTCGGCCTCCTCTCGGACGGCAACGTGCACAGCCACGACGCGCACCTGCACGCGATGGTCCGCCGCGCGAGCGCCGAGGGCGTGCGCCGCGTCCGCGTGCACGCGCTGCTCGACGGGCGCGACGTGCCCGCGATCAGCGAGCCGCGCTACCTCGACGCGCTCGAGGCGGTGCTCGCCGAACAGAACGCGCGCGGCGACCGCGACTACCGGATCGCGTCGGGCGGCGGCCGCATGCACCTCACGATGGACCGCTACGGCGCCGACTGGGCGATGGTCGAGCGCGGCTGGCGCGACGCACGTGCGAGGGCCGCGGGCGTGGGCTTCTCGAGCGCGCGGCGAGGCCGTCGCTGCGCTGCGCGACGAGAGCCCGGGCATCGGCGACCAGAACCTCTCCGGCTTCGTCATCATGGAAGATGGTCATCCCGTCGGCCCGATCCGCGACGGTTCATCGGTGGTCTTCTGCAACTTCCGCGGTGATCGCGCGATCGAGATCACGCGCGCCTTCGAGGACGCGGATTTCCCCCATTTCGATCGGGGCGCGCGCCCCGACGTCGCCTACGCGGGGATGATGCAGTACGACGGCGATCTCGGGCTGCCACGGCATTTCCTCGTCTCGCCGCCGGCCATCGCGCGGACCTCGGGCGAGTACCTCGCGCACGCCGGCGTCCCCCAGTTCGCCGTGCAGCGAGACGCAGAAATTCGGGCACGTCACGTACTTCTGGAACGGCAACCGCTCGGGCGCGTTCGACCCCGCGCGCGAGACGTACGTCGAGGTGCCGAGCGACACTGCGGCCCTTCGAGCGAGCGCCCCTGGATGAAGGCGGCCGAGGTCTGCGACGCGACGATCGACGCGCTCGTCGACCGGTCGCTTTCGCGCGGGCGCGCATCAACTATCGCCAACGGCGACATGGTCGGACACACGGGCGTGCTCGAATCGTCCATCCTCGCCGTCGAGGCGGTGGACCTGCAGCTCTCGCGGCTGCTCCCCGTCGTCGCCCGGCTCGGCGGCGCGCTCGTCGTCACGGCCGATCACGGCAACGCCGACGAGATGTTCGAGCTCGAGAAGAAGACCGGCGCGCCGCAGCGCGACGCGCAGGGCCGCCCGAAGCCGAAGACCTCGCACTCGCTGAACGCCGTGCCGCTGCACGTCTACGCGCCCGGCGTGCCCGGGCTCGCGCTGCGCGACGACGTGCCCGCGCCCGGCCTCGCGAACGTCGCGGCGACCACGCTCGCGCTGCTCGGCTTCGAGGCGCCCGACGACTACGCGCCCTCGCTGCTCGCGCTCTAGCCGCGCTGCGCGCCGCCGCGGCCGCGGCTCTGGTACGGTCGGCGCCGATGCGCCCGACCCCGATGCCTTCCGCGTGTTCTTCTCGAGACGCCCGCCGACGCGCCGCGCAGCGCGCGTGGTCCCGCGTCTGCGCGCGGCTCGCTGCGCCACTCTGCGCTGCGCCGCTCTTCCTCGCGCCGCTGCTCCTCGCGCCGTCGCCCACGCACGCCCAGAGCGGGCGCGCCGTGGACGAGCAGCCCGAGCCCGCGCACCCCGTGTGGGGCGCCGCACCGCCCGCGATCACGCGCCTGCCGAACGGCCTCACGGTCGTCACCGTGCGCCGCGACACGCCCGGGATCCTCGCCTACTACACCCTCGTGCGCGTCGGCTCGCGCGACGAGGTCGAGCCCGGTCACTCGGGTTTCGCGCACCTGTTCGAGCACATGATGTTCCGCGGGACCGAGCGCTTCCCGGAGGACGTCTACGAGCGCACGATCCAGTCGCTCGGCGCGGACAACAACGCGTACACGACCAACGACTACACCTGTTACACGGTGACCGCGCCCGCGTCGGCGCTCGCGCGCGTCGTCGAGCTCGAGGCCGACCGCTTCCAGCACCTGCGCTACGACGAGGCGCAGTTCCGCACCGAGACGGGCGCCGTGCTCGGCGAGTACAACAAGAGCGCGTCGAGCCCGGATCTGCGGCTCGAAGAGACGCTCATGGAGCTCGCCTTCACGCGGCACACGTACGGACACACCACGCTCGGTTACCTCCGCGACGTGCAGGCGATGCCGGGCTATTTCGAGTATTCGCAGGCCTTCTTTCGTCGCTTCTACACGCCCGACGCCTCGACGATCGTCGTCGCGGGCGACGTCGATCACGCCCAGGCCGTCGCGCTCGTCACCGCGCAGTACGGTGGATGGCGGGGGCGCCGCGATCAGCCGCGCATCCCGGTCGAGCCCGAGCCGCGCGCGGGCGCCTCGCGGGCCGTGCCCTGGGACGGTGCCTCCCCGCCGCGTGTGATGATCGGCTACCGCACCCCCGCGTTCGACGGCGGCCTCGCGGGCACGGCGCCGCGCGACGTCGCGGGCCGCGCCGCGGCGCTGCGTGAGGCGGCGGCGTTGCAAATCGTGCACGCGCTCGCGTTCAGCACCTCGTCGCCGCTCTACCAGCGGCTGGTCGTCGACGAGCGCCGACTCCTCGAGCTGAAGAGCTACCCGAGCAGCACGTGGAGCCGCGATCCCGGCCTCTTCGTGATCGACGCGACCGCGCCCGAGACGAGCGCGCCCGCGACCGTCGCGGCGGGGGGGGACGCGCTCGCGGGTAGCCCGCTCGGCGCGCTGGTCGGCGCGATCCAGACCGAGCTCGCCGGGATCGCCGCGGGGCGCACCCCGGCCGAGCGCATCCGCGACGTGCAGTCGCGCCTCCGCTACGCACGCATCCTCGAGCTCGAGACGCCGGACGACGTGGCCAACCTCGTCGCGAGCACGATCGCGGTCGGCGGCGACCTCGCGCGCCTCGACGACTACCTCGCGGCGCTCTCGGCCGTGACGCCCGAAGACGTCGCGCGGGTCGCTGGCCGCTATCTCACCGAGGGGCGACGCTTCGTCGCGGTCCTCACACCGCGGGGCGCGGCCGCACCCGCCGGGGCTGCCGTGGGAGGTGCGCGATGAACCGCCATTCAGTGGTCGACGCGCGGCGCTCGTCGTCGCGCGCGGGCGGCGCGGGGGCCTGCGCGCTCGCGCTCTTCTTCGCCGCGACGGGATGCGGTGGCGCCGCGTCGCAGGGCGTCGTCGCGACACCCGCGGTCGCGCCTGCGTCGGCTGCGTCGGCGCCGGTGCAGCGCGAGGCGCTGCCGGGGCTGCGCGCGGTGGAGATGCGCTCCGGCTCGCCGATCGTGGAAGTGCGCGTCGTGTTCGACGCGGGCTCCGCCGACGATCCGCCGGGCCGCGAAGGGCTCACGCGCCTCACCGCGCAGCTGATGGCCGAGGGCGCAGCGGGCGACCTCAGCTACGCCGAGCGCGAGGCCGCGCTCTTCCCGATGGCGGCCGCGATCGACGTGCAGGTCGATCGCGATCAGACGGCCTTCGTCGGGCGCGTTCACCGCGATCACGCCGCGCGCTACCTCGAGCTCCTGCTCGATGTTCTCGCGCGCCCGCAGCTGCGTGACGCCGATCTCGCGCGCGTCCGTGCGCAGCAGCAGAGCGCGCTCACGGTCGGCCTGCGCGGCAGCGACGACGAGGCGCTCGGCAAGGAAGCGCTCGCCGCGATGATCTACGAGGCGCACCCGTACGGGCACCCGGAGCTCGGCACCGAGCGCGGGCTCTCTGCCATCACGCGTGATGACATCGTCGCGCAACGCGCGCGCGTCTTCTGCGGGGCGCGCGCGACGGTCGGGTTCGGAGGTGCGCCGTTCACGCAGGCGTCCACCGCGGGCGGCGGATTCGCGGGGCGTCTCGCGGCGATCGGCGAGGGGATGTGCGAGGGACGCACGGTGTTGCCCGAGCCGGCGGCCCGCGAGGCGCGCGTGTGGATCGTCGAGAAGCCCGAGGCGGCCTCGACCGCCGTGTCGATGGGGATGCCGCTCGGTGTCACGCGCGCGCACCCCGACTACCCAGCGCTGCTGCTCGCGTCCGTGTACTTCGGCCAACATCGCCAGTTCGCTGGGCGCCTGATGCAGAAGATGCGCGGCGATCGCGGCCTCAACTATGGCGACTACGCGTACGTCGAGCACTTCGCGCAGGACGGCTGGTCGCGGTACCCGCGCCCGAACATCGCGCGACGCCAGCAGTACTTCTCGATGTGGCTGCGCCCGGTGCCTCACGAGAAGGCGCACTTCGCGATCCGCATGGCCGTGCGCGAGCTGCGCGACCTCGTCGCGCGCGGCCTCACTGACGAGGACTTCGCGCGCATCCGCGAGTTCGCGTCGCAGTACCTCGGGCTCTACGAGCAGACCGACTCGCGCCGCCTCGGCTTCGCGATCGACGACCGCTTCTACGCGCAGGAGGACGCGTGGCTCGCACGCATTCGGGCGGCCTGGTCGCGGCTCACCGTCGCGGACGTGAACGCCGCGCTCGCGCGGCACCTCGACCCCGCACACCTCGAGATCGCGGTCGTCACGCGCGATGGCGCGGCGTTGCGCGAGGCCCTCGCGAGCGAGCGGCCCTCGCCGATCACCTACCAGGCGCCGCCGTCGGAGGCGGTGCTCGCCGAAGACCGCGAGATCGTGCCGTACCGCATCGGCATCCCGGCCGAGCGCATCCGCGTCGTGCCGGTGGCCGAGCTCTTCCGCTGAGCGCGTGGCGCCGTGACGGCGACGTCTCCGCTGTCGGTCGGCGGAGCGCGCCGGGCGGGCGGGACGTGCGCCGTCAGCGTGTGCCGAGCGGTGCGTCGGCGGGCGGCTGCGCCGTCGCGCCGGACTCCGTCTCGGAGGGCAGCGCGCCCGGCTCGACGGGCTCGAGATCGCGCGCCCGGACGAGCCCGCGCAGCGCCACGTCGTCGTCGACCGCGAGGAAGACGTCGACCATCCCGTCGGGCGTGCGCCGCAGCTCGCGCGCCCACCCGCGATCGGCGAGGCGCGCGACGACGCGGCCGTCGAAGCGCACGCGCGTCCGTGCCCGCACGCGCCAGAGCGGGAGCGTCGCGTCGTGCGCGAGCGCGCGGGGGAGGCCCGTTCGCCGTTCCGCCACGGGCGCTGCGGCGGGCGCCGCAGGGACGTCGTTCGGGTCGGGCGCCTCGAGCGCGCCGTGGAACCAGCCGACGAGCCGGGGCCCCGTGCCGACGCGCACCGCCGACCACTCGCCGCGCCGCCGTGCGACCTCGACCCCGAGGCCGCGCGCGAGCGGCGGGAGGGTCGCCACCACGCGGCCGCGCGGGCGATCGTAGAGCTCGACGGCGCGTCCCGCGGGGAGCCGTGCGCGCCTGCCCCCCCGCGCCTCGGTCGCGCCCGGCGAGGCCTCGTCCGCGCGACGTCCCGCGTCAGCGTCCGCTTCCGTGATCCGGTCCGGCCCCACGGCCGAGGGCGGAAAAGTGCCGGAAAATGGGCCGATCTCCGGGTCGGGCGTCCGGCCGAAGCGCGGACTCGCTTCGAGGCGCATGCGGCCCTCGTCGTCCGCGCCGCGCACGCCGACGAGCTCGTTCACGCCGAGCGTGAGCGGCGCCCCGCGCAGCCGTCCGCGCTGCTGCACACGGCCCGCGAGCCGCGACACGGCGAGCCACGCGCGCACCTCGAAGGGCCCGTCGATGCGAACGGGGACGCGCGCCCCCGTGATCGCCCCCGCGAGCCGGACGCGCACGCCGGCGGCCACGTAGCCGATCGCGGCCGCGCCCTCCGCTGGGCCGAGAAAAAGCGCGGGGCCGCGCCCGTCGGCGACGAGCAGCGTGTCGGGCCAGCCCTCGGGCAGCGGCTCTCGCGCCCCCCCGCGCGCGCGCCCCGCACCGGCGCCGCAACCCGCGACGGTGAGGGCGAGCAGCGCCGCGAGTGCGCCGTGCGCCGCGTGGCGGAGACGTGGCGCCGACGAACGCGGGGAAGAAAGCGACGCGTGCATGCCCCGCGGGTGTAACCGCTCGCGGCGATGCAGGCGAGGGCCCCGGCGCGCGGTCGGCGCGCTCAGGTGGCGAGGCGACGCAGCTTGATCCCGAGAAAATCAGCGAGTTTTTGGGCGACCGGGCGCGGCAGCTCGCCGATGCGACCTTCGACCACCGCGCGGGCGCGCGCATGCGGCTCGCCCTTCAGCGCGGGGAGCACGATCTCCGTCCAGCGGACCAGCGTGCGTGCGTCCGCCTGCCCGAGCGCGAGATCGAGCACGGGCTCGAGGCGCTTCTGGTACGCGACCGAGGCCGAGCAGAGCGCCGCGAACGTGCGCACGAGCCCATCGCGCCCCGCGGGCGTCGCCGCGAGGAAGGAGTCGGTCAGCGATTGCAGGTGCCGCGCGACGCGTGCGGGTGCGAGGCGGGCCATCGGGGGGAGCGCGGCCGCGCACGTCTGCACGACGCGCGCGTTTTGCCCGAGGACGCCGACCACGAAGCGATCGATCAGCGGCACGAGCAGCTCGGGCTTGCGGGCGAGGACCTCTTCGAGCACGCGCGCCGCCTGCGTCGAGGTCGCCGCGCGCTCATCGACGAGCTGCACACCGAGGGCCGCGATCTGTGTGGGCTGCGGCTCGGCCACGAGCGCCTCGGCCACGGCGCTCGCGCCGGAGGTGGGCCGCGCCGCGGGCGGTGTCGTGCCGCCGGCCTGTGCCGTTTCGTCGGCCTGTGCAGTGTTGTCGGATTGGACCGCGCTGTCGGCCGGGGTGGCGCTGGCAAGGGGTGCCGCGCTGGCGGGCGTGTCGACCTCGGCGCGCACCGGGGCCTCCGTCGCGCGCGCGTCGTCGGGGCTCGGCTGCTTGCCGGGCGCTTTCGACGCGGTCTTGGGGGCGACTTTCCGGGGCATGAGCGTCCTTCCGCGGCGGGCTTTCAAACGGGAGCGCGCAGGATAGCACCGGCGCCGCACGGACGTGGCGGGCGAATGTCGTCACGCGCGAGACAAGCGCACGACACCGTCGCCGCATGGCCCTGCGTCGCGTGCTCGTGTCCGCGTCCGCCGCTGCCGTGCTCCGCGTCGCGCTGGGTCCCGCGTGCGGCGAGGACGCGCCGGCCCCTGATGCCGGGCCGCCTGACGCGGCCGCCCCCGACGCCGACACGAAGCGTGCGGCGACGACCGGCACGCGCGCGAGCAGCGGAACCCGCGATTGCGAGCGCTGGCACGCGCCCGTCGCGCGCGGCGCCGTCCCCTGCGGTCCGGAGCGTGCGCTCGTCGCTCGCGACCAGCTCGTCGCGACGCTCCTCGCCGACACGCGCGGAGCCCGGCCCGCCGGGGCACGGCTACACGGGCACGCCCGACACCGCGCTTGGCGCGAACTGCGCGTACGACGCCATTCCCGGCCGGCTTCGCGTGATCGCGCTCGACACGAGCGACGAGACGGGCGGCTCGCCCGGCCTCGTGCTCTCGGCGACGGTGGACGGCTTCCTCCGCGACCGCGCCGGAGAACCAGAACGTCGAGCTCGTGCTTCCGATCCCCGCGGTCGCCGCGGCGGCGATCGCCGGCGCCCCCGCGGGGGACCGCATCGAGAGCGAGACGACCCCGCGCGCGCCCTGACCCGCGCGCCGCGACGTCATCTCGCCGCGACCGGTGCGCCGCGCGAGCCCGTCGCGCGCCGACGAGCGCTCGCCCTACATCCGTTCGCCCTACATCCGTTCGATCGTCGCGAGGCCGAGCAGCGCGAGACCGCGCGCGAGCTGGCGCTGCGTGAGCCAGCAGAGCGCGACGCGCGAGGCCCGCGTCGCCGCGTCGTCGGCGCGGAGCACGGGGCACGCCTCGTAGAAGCCACTGAAGAGCCGCGCGATCGCGAAGAGGTGATCGCACACGCGGTGCGGCTCGCAGCTCTCCGCCGCGTCGTGCACCACGTCGCCGAAGCGCGCGAGCTGCCGCGCGAGCGCGAGCTCTTCGGGCGCGTCGAGCACGAGCGGCCCGCTCGCCGCCGCCGGGTCGATCGCGCCCTTGCGGAAGAGGCTGCCGATGCGCGCGTAGGCGTACTGCAGGTACGGCCCCGCGTTGCCCTTGAACGAGATCATCTTGTCCCAGTCGAACTGGTAGTCGCTCAGCCGATTCTGTCGTAGATCCGAGTACTTGACGGCCCCGATGCCGACGGCCCGCGCCACCGCGGCGAGCTCCTCCTCGGGCACGTCGAGGCCCTCTTCGCGGATGCGCGCGGCCGCGCGCGACTCGGCCTCGTCGAGCAGCGAGGCGAGCGTCACGGCCTTGCCCTCGCGCGCCTTCAGCGGCTTGCCGTCCTCGCCGAGCACGGTGCCGAAGCCGACGTGCTCGAGACGCATCGACACGCCGAGCTTCCGCGCGAGCGCGAACAATTGTTTGAAGTGCAACGACTGCCGCATGTCGACGACGTAGATGCTGCGCTCGGCGTGGAAGTGATCGCGCCGGTGCAGGATCGTCGCGAGGTCGGTCGTCGCGTAGAGGAAGGCGCCGTCCTTCTTGCGCACGATGAACGGCGTCTCGATCTTCGCGAGCTCCGGCACGTCCTCGAAGAAGACGCACACCGCGCCGCCATCCTCGCGCGCGAGCCCGCGGGCGAGCAGGTCGTCGACGACGCCGGGCAGCATCGCGTCGTACGCGCTCTCGCCGAGCCACTCGTCGAACGTCACGCCGAGCCGCGCGTAGACGCGATCGAGCGCGACGCGCGTCGCGGCGACGAAGCGCTCCCAGAGCGCGCGGTTGACCGGATCGCCCGCCTGCAATTTCGCGAGCTCGGCGCGCGCCTCGTCGGCGAAGGCTTCGTCCGACTTCGCGCGCTCGGTCGCGAGCTTGTAGATGCGCTCGAGCTCGCTGATCGCGTCGACGGCGAGCGCGGCCTCGTCGCCGAAGTGGCGCATGCCCGCGATGAGCATGCCGAACTGCGTGCCCCAATCGCCGAGGTGGTTGTCGCCGAGGACGTCGTGCCCGACGTAGCGCGCGAGCGCGACGATCGCCGCGCCGAGGATGGTCGAGCGCAGGTGCCCGACGTGCATCTGCTTGGCGATGTTGGGGCTCGAGTAGTCGACCACGATGCGCTGCGCCTGCGCGACCGCGGGCACGCCGTCGCGCGCGAGGTCACGCAGGTCCTCGTCGAGGCGCGCCGCGAGCCACGCGGGGCGCAGCGTGAGGTTCACGAAGCCCGGCCCCGCGACCTCCGCGGCGAGCACCGCCTCGCTCCGCGCGAGGGCCTCGGCGACGGGCCCGGCGAGGTCACGCGGCGGCTGCTTGCGTTGCTTGGCGAGCGGCAACACGCCGTTGAGCTGGAAGTCGCCGTGCTTCGCGTCGGAGGTCGGGCGGACGACCGGTGGCGCGTCGACGCCGAGCGCGTCGTGGAGGGCCTGCCTGCCGAGATCGTCGAGGAATCGTTCGAGCCGCATGGTGCGCGAGGCGTACCGGAGCGCGGCCGCGGGGTCCAGCACGATCGCGGCGCGGCGACACGCCGCCTCGTGCGACGGGCCCTGCCGCGCGGGCGAGGCGGAGCGCGCGCCGTCGCGGCTGCGCCGCCCGATGCGACGCAGCGCGCCCCAACGCGAAACGCGCGGCGCCGACGGTGACGTCGGGCCGCGCGCTCGGGGGGAGGTGCTGCGCTCAGATCGACGCGAACGCGGCGTTGGGGATGTCGATCGGGCTCGTGTCGCCGGCGTCGATCACGCGCGCGTTGTTCACGACGCCAGGCAGGACGTTGCGCGCGAAGTAGATCGCGGCGGCCTTCTTGCCGGCGTAGAACGCGACGTCGGGGTGGCCGGCCGGGAGCGTCTCCGTCTTCTCGCACGCGATGGACGCGCCCTCGAGGAGGAGCCAGCCGATCGCGAGCTCGCTCATCATCTCGAGGAAGCGGTTGGCGACGAGCGGCACGCGCTGCATCTGCCCGCTCTGGAACCACATGAGGAACTGCATCGCGGTGCTCGCGACCGCCTCGTGTGCGGCCGAGAGGTCGGCGACCGCCGGGCCGAGCGCCGCGTGGTCCTTGTGGGCCGCGCAGAACTTCGCGATGTCGCCGAGGAAGGCCTGCGTGCCCGCGCCGCCGTTCTGGCCGAGCTTGCGCGCGACGAGGTCGAGCGACTGGATGTGGTTCGTGCCCTCGTAGATCGAGAAGACCTTCGAGTCGCGGGCGTACTGCTCGACCGGGTAGTCGCGCGTGTAGCCCGAGCCGCCGAAGACCTGGATGGCCGTCTCGCAGACGCGGAACGACTGGTCGGAGCTGTACGCCTTCACGAGCGGCGTCAGGAGGTCGATCTGCGAGGCGTGGTACGCGGCGCCCGCGTCGTCCTTGCCCTGGAGCGACTCGGCGCGGTCCTGGTGGATCGCGAGCTTCAGGATGAGCGCGCGGATGCCCTCCACGCGGGCCTTCATGTCGAGGAGCATGCGGCGCACGTCCGCGTGCTCGAGGATCGCCACACGCGGGGCCGAGGGATCCTTGAAGTTCTTGATCGACGAGCCCTGCTTGCGCTCGCGCGCGTACTCGAGCGCGTTGAGGTACGCGCTCGACGCGATCGCGAGGCCCTGGATGCCGACGCCGATGCGCGCGAAGTTCATCATCACGAACATCTGGCGCATGCCCTGGTGCTCGGCGCCGCCGACGAGCTCGCCGAGGCAGCCGTCTTCGTCCCCGAACTGCAGCACGCACGTCGCCGAGCCGTTGAGCCCCATCTTGTGCTCGATGCTCGCGACGGTGACGTCGTTGCGCTGGCCGAGGCTGCCGTCGTCGTTCACGCGGTGCTTCGGCACGATGAAGAGCGAGAGGCCCTTCGTGCCGGCCATCGCGCCCTCGATGCGCGCGAGCACGAGGTGGGCGACGTTGTTCGCGAGGTCGTGATCACCGCCGGAGATCCAGCACTTGGTGCCCTTGATCTTGTAGGTGCCGTCGGCCTGCTTGTACGCCGTCGTCGTCGAGGCGCCGACGTCCGAGCCGGCCTGCGGCTCCGAGAGGCACATCGTGCCGGCAATCTCGCCCGCGAGCATGCGCGCGGCGAAGAGCTTCTTCTGACGGTCGGTGCCGAAGTGCGCGATGACCTCGGCCGCGCCGACGGTGAGGCCGGGATACATGTTCCACGCGGTGTTCGAGCCGCTGAGGAACTCTTCGACCGCGGCGGCGATCACGCGCGGCGCGCCCTGTCCGCCGAACTCGTCGGGCACCGAGAGCGACTTCCAGCCGGCGGCGTAGAGCTTGTCCCACGCAGCCTTGAAGCCGGTGGGCGTCTTGACCTCGCCGTCCTCGAGGCGGCAACCCTCGTGGTCGCCGATCGCGCTGTACGGGCCGCTGACCTCGCACGCGAAGCGGTAGACTTCGTCGATGACCGTGCTGGTCGTCTCCTCGTCCCAGTCGCCGTAGCGGCCCTCGAGCAACTCTCCGAGCTTCAGCTGCTCGAAGAGGACGAACTTGATCTCACGGAGATCGGCCTTGTAGCGATTGAGCGGCTGCGGCACGGGATCCTCCTCGCTGGGGGCGGCGGGCTCGTTGACCGATGGTCAATGAACCGCGATTCAGTGGGAAGCTAGTGCCGCTCGCCGCACTGCGTCAAGCGAGAAAGCCGCGCGCGCGAAAGGGCCGCGGCGCACTGCCACGACCCCCCGCGCGCGTCTGCGCGAACCGGCGTGCGCGTCGCCTTCAGGCGAGCTGCGCGTGAAGGAAGGCGATCGTGCGATCCCAGGCGAGCGCCGCGCTCTCGGCGTGGAAGGCCTCGGGCCGCGAGTCGTTGAAGAAGGCGTGACCCGCGTCGTAGAAGTGCGCGTCGATCTGCTTGCCGGCGGCCTGGATCCGCGCGACGAGCTCGGTCGCGACCTGCTCGTTCACGAAGCCGTCCGTGCGACCGAAGTGCGCGAGCACCGGGCCGGCGAGGTTCTCTACGGCGGGCGTGACGCTCGGGTGCACGCCGTAGAAGTCGACCGGCGCGCCGATGATGTCGGGGTGCGCGCAAGAGCCGTAAAGCGCGAGCTGGCCGCCCATGCAGAAGCCGACCGCGCCGACCTTCTTCGGCGACACGCCCGGCAGCGCGCGCAGGTACTCGGCGGCCGCGCGGAGATCCTCGCCGGTGCGCGCGATGTCGAGCGCCATCATGCGGCGGCCCGCCTCGTCGGGGTGGGTCGTCGATTCGCCGTGGTAGAGGTCCGGCGCGAGCGCGAAGAACCCCGCGGCTGCGAAGCGATCGGCGACGCTCATGATGTGGGGGACGAGGCCCCACCACTCTTGCAGCACCAGCACGGCGGGGCCGGTGCCCGAGGCGGGGGTCGCGAGGTAGCCAGGGGTCGCGTGGCCCGAGGCGGTCTGGAACGTGATCGTCTGTCCGCTCATGTCGTGGGTTCTCCGTCGCTGTGGATCGGGCGCGGTCGAGGCCGCGCATCGAGATCGGGTCGGGCGTGCGCCCGCACGCGCGGGCACTCGGGGTCGGGCGCCCAGGGGGACGCGCCGAGCGCGCCGGCGACGATACGGCAGCCGCCGCGGCAGCTCGCGCGGAATTCGCAGGACGCGCACGGCTCGGGCAGCGACTGCTGGTAGCCGCGGAAGGCGCCGAGCGTCGCGTCCTCGCGCCACGCGCGCGGGAGGGCGTCGTCCGGCGTCGTCGGCGCGGCGGCATCGCCGGCGTTGGCCTCGCGCCCGACGGCGCGCGCGTCGCTCTCCCAGAAACTGCAGGGCGCGGCGCGGCCGTCGGCGCGCACCGCGAGGAGCGAGCGCCCGGCCTCGCAGCCCATCACGCCGTACGCAAGCACGTCCGCGGGCGTCGTCGTACCCGAGCCGGCGAGGAAGGGGAGGAGCGCGCAGTCGATCCGCACCGCGAGGCGGTGTGTCGTCGAGAGCCGCGCGAGCGTCGCGCCGAAGGCCGCGATCTGCCCCGCATCGAGGCGCTTCGCGAGGTAGTCGAGGCGGCCGCGGCCGGAAGGTTTGAGCCGCAACAATTGAAGCTCCACGCACCCGAGCGACTCGAGGTGCGCGGCCGTCGCCTCGAGGTGCGGGAAACTCGCGCGCGTCAGCACCGTGTTGGCGCCGACGGGCACGCCGGCCTCGCGGAGCAACGCGATCGCGCGCTCGGCGATCGGCGCGCCGTCGTAGCCCCGCACGCCGCGGTAGATCTCCGCCGCGCCGTCGTGGCTCACGTTGACCTGCGCGAAGACGCGGAAGCGCGCCGCGCGCGCCGCCGTCATGCCGAGGCCGCTCGTCGTCACGGTGGGCACGAGGCCGAGCGCGCGTGCGTGCGCGGCGAGCTCCGGCAGATCGTCGCGCAGCGCGGCCTCGCCCCCGCCGAAGGCCACCGAGAACGCGCCTACGGCGGCGAGCGCGTCGAGGCGCGCGCGCACCTCCGCAAACGGCGGCTCGAAGCCCGTCGGCGTCGCGTCCGCGTAGCAGCTGGTGCAGCCCGCGGGGCAGCGCTCGGTCACCGCGACGTGCACCTCCGTCGGGCCTGTCAGCGCCTCGACCGCGAGGCCCGGCGACGGCCCGTCCCAGAGCGCGCCGCCCTCGACGCCGAGCGTGCGCGCGAGGGCACGCCCCACCGACACCAGCGCGGGTGGCGCTTCGGTCGCGACGATCGCGCCGAAGCGCTCCGGGCGCGCGCGGAGGACCTTCACGGCGGTGCGTCCCCGTCGCGCCCGCGCGCCGCGGCGTCGTTCGCGACGTCACCCGAGGTGGCGCGATGCGCGTCGCCGCGCGCCTCGGGCGTCGCGCCCGCGTCGGGATCGGCGTCGGCGTCCGCCTCGCGCGCGCCGCCGAGCAGCACCGCGACCGAGGCGAGCATCGCCGTCCCCACGACACCGCTCACGAAGAGCACGTCGACCACGCTGCCGATCGACGAGCAGTTGGCGCTGCGTCCGAAGTGGACGGAGAGCACATCGTCGTCGGCGCGCGTCTCGCTCGGGTCGTTCACCCCGCGCATCGTAACCGCGCGCGCACGCACGCGAGCGGCGAGGTGCGTGACGATCGCGGCGCGAGACGCGCGCCGTGCAAGTGCGCTGAATGGCCGTTCACTCGGCGTCGGCGCCCGCGCCGTTGAACTTCACGTACTCGTACTCGACAGGCGTGCCCTTCACGCCGTGCGCGGGCGGCGCGATCCAGTTCGCGAAGCGGCCCGGCTCGTAGACCGGGACCATCAGCGACTTCACGAAGGCGCGGTCCTCGGGCGTCGGGAGCCACGCGTCGCGGCGCGCCTCGAACTCCTCCGCGCTGATCGGCTCACCCGTCAGCGAGAAGTGCATCCCCGCGTACATGCCCATCGAGCGGTTGAAGCGACGGCTCGGCAGCGTCAGTTCGTACGCGAGTCCGGCGGCCGCGATCGTGCGGTTCCACTTGCGCACCGCGCGCTCGCAGTCGGCGACGTACTCGTCGCGGAGCACCTCGTTGAGCGCGTTGCGGAGCGGCACCTCCCGCTTCGTGATGCGGCCGTTCTCGAGCGCTTCGATCGCGTAGATTTCCTCGAGTGCCCGGTGATCGGCGTACTGGTCTTCCTTGTAGCGGCCCTTGAGACCCGTCGCGAAGTAGTCCGCGGCGTTCGAGGAGATCTCGCCGCCGAAGAGTTCGACGGCGCTCGAGAACCAGAAGTTGATCCACTTCTGCACAGTCGGCAGATCGATGCCGCCCTGCGCGCGCGCGTCGCCGTTCGGGTCCTGCTTCGTGAGCTCGGCGGAGCGCTTCACGATGCGGTCGATACCCGTCTCGCCCGTGAAGAGGTGGAAGCTCTCCTCGGTGAGCATGAACTGCGTCGCGCGGGCGAGCGGATCGAAGCCCGACTCCGCGAGCGAGGCGAGCTGGTACTTGCCGTCGCGGTCCGTGAACATCGTGAACATGAAGAACGAGAGCCACTCCTCGGTGGTCTCGTTGAACGTGCTCAAGATGCGCGGCTTGTCCTTGTCGCCCGAGCGACGCTCGAGGAGCCCCTCGGCCTCTTCGCGCCCATCCTTGCCGAAGTACTGATGCAGCAGGTGCACCATCGCCCAGAGGTGGCGGCCCTCCTCGACGTTCACCTGGAAGAGGTTGCGCAGGTCGTAGAGGGATGGCGCGCACTTGCCGAGCAGCCGCTGCTGCTCGACGCTCGCGGGCTCGGTGTCGGCCTGCGTGACGATGATGCGGCGGAGGATGCCGCGCAGCTCGCCGGGGACCTGATCCCACGTCGGCTTGCCGGCGTTGTCTCCGAACTTGATCACGCCATTACCGCGCTGGGGCGTGAGGAAGATGCCCCAGCGGTACTCGGGCATCTTCACGAAGTCGTAGTGGGCCCAGCCGTCGGGATCGACGCTGGTCGCGGTGCGAAGCCACACGCGGTCCGCCTGGAAGCCCTCGGGGCCCATGTCGCGCCACCAGGAGAGGAAGCTCGGCTGCCACTTCTCGAGGGCGCGGAGGAGCTTCGGATCGGAGGCGAGATCG
Organism: Polyangiales bacterium; assembly: GCA_964202905.1. Classification (GTDB taxonomy): domain Bacteria; phylum Myxococcota_A; class Polyangia; order Polyangiales; family JADJQN01; genus CAIUAC01. Next base: position 635,160 of record CAXNJO010000002.1, on the reverse strand, counting down.
ACGTTGTTCGGGATGGAGTCAGTCAGCGACATGAAATGGCCTCTTGAGGTCGCGAGGATAGGTGCGGCGCGCGCGATGCCTCGTGCGGGCGCTCACGAGCAGGCCCCTCCGCGGTGCCGCGCGTGATCGTTCTCACCGGCTGCGGCGTGTCTGTCGGCGCGGTGCGCACGCGGCGCACACGCGGTGCCGCTCAGCAGCGCGTCCAGTCGAAGACGGGGCGATCGGGCTGGCCGTACTTCGTGAGCGCGCCCTGCGGTCCGACGGCGTTTGGGCGCTGGAAGATCCAGTTCTGCCAGGCCGAGAGCCGCGCGAAGATCTTGCTGTCGCCGCTCTCCGGACCGGCGAAGCGCAGGCTCGCCTCCATGCCGGAGAGCGCGTCGGGCGAGAGGCTCGCGCGCTCTTCGAGTGCGATGCGCACGTCGTCCTCCCAGTCGATCTCGTCGGGCGCGACCGTGACGAGCCCGATCGCGTCGGCGTCCGTCGTCGCGATCGGGCCGCGCGTCGCGAGCACCCGCTCGACCTGACCCGGCTCGCGCAGGAAGCGCGTCGCGAGACGGCTGAGCCCGTGCGGCATCGGGAAGGCGCCCGCGTTGAGCGGCGACACGGCGACGGCGACCGCGCCCGCGTCGTCGGCGAGCATGTAGATGCGGTCCGCCGAGAGCGCGACCTCGAAGAGCGAGCCCGCGAAGCACGAGCCCGCGTCGACGATCGCGAACATCGAGCGCGAGGTGAGGTCGAGGCGGCGCAGGACGCGCGCCTGCAGCGCGAGGATCTCGTTCGCGAGCCAGTGCTCGCGGCACGCGAAGAGCGCTTCGTCGACGGCGCGGACGGCCTCGAGGTCGCCGCGCGTCTGCAGCACGACGAGGCCAATCGAGAGGTGCTCGTGCCGGAGGCGGAGGAGCGCGTCGTCGAGCTCGCGGAAGGCCCGCAGCGACCACTGCGCCGCCCCTGCGGCCTGGATCTCGTCCGCGGTGCGCGGCTGCGCGTCGGCGGGGCCCGCGATCGTCAAGGTCGCGCGGCGCTCCGTGCGCGCGATCGACAGCGTGACGTGGCGGTAGCGGAGCACGTCGCCGTCGATCTCCGGCGCGAGCGGATCGAGCGTGATCCCGGGCCCCTTCACCTTGTCCGCGGAGCGCGCCGCGAGGGCCAGGGCGCGCGCCTTCTTCGCCTCGGCGAAGCGGCTCTTCGGGGTGATCGCGTCCACGAGGCGCCACTCGACCGCGCGCTTGCCACGCACGCCCTCGCTCGTCGTGCAGAAGACGTCGGCGCGATCGCGGCGCACGCGGCGCTTGTCGACGAGGCGCGTGAGCCCGCCGGTGCCCGGCAGCACGCCGAGGAGCGGCACCTCGGGGAGGCTCACCGTGCTCGCTCCGTCGTCGACGAGGAGGATCTCGTCGCACGCGAGCGCGAGCTCGTAGCCGCCGCCCGCACACGGGCCGGCGACCGCGGCGAGGTACTTCTGGCCGCTGTGCGCGGACGCGTCCTCGATGGAGAGGCGCGTCTCGTTCGTGAACTTGCAGAAGTTCACCTTCCACGCGTGCGACGAACTCCCGAGCATCGGGATGTTCGCGCCGGCGCAGAACACGCGATCGTTGGCGCTCTCGACGGTGACGCAGCGCACGCCCGGGTGCTCGAAGCGGAGGCGCTGCACGGCGTCCGCGAGCTCGATGTCCACGCCGAGATCGTAGGAATTGAGCTTCAACTCGTAGCCCGGCTTGAGCCCGCCGTGCGGGTCGACGTCCATCGTGAGCGTCGCGAGCTCGCCCTCGACCGCGAGCTTCCAGTGCTTGTATTTCTCGGGGTGCGTGTCGAAGGAGAGGGCCGTCGTCATGGGGCGGCGAGACTACCGGAGCGCGCCCCCGCTCGCGACGTCCACCGTGCGGTCCATCACTTCGATCCCACCCTCACACGCGTGCTCGCGGGCGCGCGCCGACTGCTAGGGTACGCGATGGGCGCGCTGCGATTTCGGCTCTTCGGCATCCCCGTCGCCGTGAGCCCGAGCTTCTGGTTTCTCTCGCTCTTCCTGCAGCTCTCGGAGCTCGCGCGCCCCATGCGGCTGGCCGTCTGGCTGGCCGTCGTCTTCAGCGGCGTCTTGCTGCACGAGCTCGGCCACGCGCTCGTCATCCGCGCGTTCGGGTTCGCGCCCTCGATCGAGCTGTACGGCATGGGTGGGCTCACCGCGTGGGCGCCGCAGGGGGGCGCGCCGTCGGCGGGCAAGCGGCTGCTCGTGTCGTTGGCCGGGCCGGTCGCCGGGATCTCGTTCGGGGTCGGGACGCTGTTCCTCGGCCTCGCGTTGGGCCTCTCGTTCGACGGGATCCAGATGCGCCTCTCGCTCGCCGAGTACCTCGTCGCCTCGATCGTGTGGGTGAACGCGGGCTGGGGGCTGCTGAACCTCATCCCCGTCTATCCGCTCGACGGCGGGCAGGTGGTCGCGTCGCTCTTCGATCTCGTGCTGCCCGGCCGGGGCCGCCTCTGGGCGCTCCGCGTGACGATCCTCGTCGGCGCGCTCGTGTGTGCGGCGGCGCTCGCGCGCGCCCATCGGCGCTGCGATGGCCGCGTTCTTCGTGTTCCAGGCCGTGATGGGCCTCCGCGCGGAGGGGAAGCGCGGTGCGGAGGCGCGCCTCCTCGAGCGGCTCGCCGCGGCGCGTGCGGTGCTCGATGCGGGCGACCTGGAGCGCGCGCGTGTGCTCGGCGAGGGCGTGCGGGCCGAGGCGCGGACGCCGGTCGTGACGGCGAGCGCGCTCGAGCTGCTCGCGTGGATCGCGGTCGCCGCGCACGACCACGGGCGCGCCGCGCAGCTGCTCGCGTCGCTGCCCGAAGGCTTCGAGGCGGATCCGCTCCTCGGTGGCATCGTCGACTTCGAGCACGGGCACTACGAGCACGCGGCCGCCGCCTTCACGCGGGAGCTCGCGGCGCGCCCCGCGCCCGAGGTCGCCGCGCGCTTGTGCGAGGCGCTCGCGCGGGGCCGCTGGTGGGACCGGCTCCTCGCGGCGATGACCGACCCGCGCGTCGAGGCGCTGCTGCCCGATTCGGCCTACGCCGCGCTCGTCGCAGAGACGCACGGGGAGGGCGGCTTCGATGCGGCGGCCGTGCTCGGCGAGCGGCTCTTCGGGCGCACGGGCACGGCGCGCGACGCCTTCAACGTCGCGTGTTCGCTCGCGCGCACCGGCCGCGCGGACGACGCGTTCGGCTGGCTCGCGCGCGCCGCGGGTGTCGGCGGGCTCACGCGGGCGCACGTCGCGGGCGACGAAGACCTCGCGTCGCTGCGGGGCCGCGCGGGCTGGCCCGACGCGCTCGCGCGCTTCCCCGCGGGGCCGGCGGACGCGTCGATCGTGTGACGACGCACGCCGGCGTCGCAGCCGTCCTTGCGTCTATGCGCATGTTCGCATAGACCAGGGCCCAATGGACGGCGGCACCCCCGGCACGGCGAGCGCGGCGAGCGGCACGGGCGCGCGTTGGGAGCTCTACCGCCTCCTCGGAGAGCCCGTCCGACTGCGCCTGCTCGCGCTCGCGGCCGCGGAGGAGCTCGCCATCGGGGAACTCGCGGAGCTGCTCGGCGAGCCGCAGCCCAACGTGTCGCGGCAAGTCGGCACGATGCGCAAGGCCGGCCTGCTCGCGGAGCGCAAGCAGGGGACGCGGGTGTTCGTGTTCCTGCCCGAGGCGGCGCGCGGCGACGCGGTCGTCGCGGACGCCCTGCGCGAGGGGCGCGCGCTCGCGGAGGAGGACGGCTCGCTCGCGCGGGTCGCGGAGGTCGTCGGCGCGCGTGAGCTCGCGACGCGCGAGCATTTCGCGCGCCCGCGGGACGCTGCGGCCCTCGCCCAGCTCCCGCCGGAGCTGCCCGCGTACCTCACGGCGCTCGCGCCACTCATCCCGCGGCGCGCCCTCGCGCTCGACGCGGGCACCGGCGACGGCAGCCTGCTCGACGTGCTCGCGCCGGTCTTCGCGCGCGTCGTCGCCGTCGATCGCGAAGAGGCGCAGCTCGCCCGCGCGCAGGAGCGCGTCGCGCGTCGCGGCTACGAGAACGTCACGCTCGTGCGCGGTGCGCTCGACGGCAGCGAGGTGCGCGCGGCGGTGCGACGCCTCGCGGGCGCGGCGGGCGGCGCCGACGTCGTCTTCGCGTCGCGGGTGCTGCACCACGCGCCGAAGCCGGGCGTCGCGATGAAGGCCCTCGCGTCGCTCGCGCGGCCGGGCGGTCACGTCGTCGTGATCGATTACGCCACGCACGACGACGAGCGGCTGCGCGCCGAGCAGGCGGATGTGTGGCTCGGCTTCACGCCCGCCGAGCTCGCGCGCCTCGCGCAGGCCGCGGGCCTCGTCGCGCCGTCGATCACGGCCATCCCCTCGGCGCGCAACGGCCAGGGTCCCGACAAGCACCTCGCGTGGCAGGTCCTCGTGGCCGCGCGCCCTGCGGCGGAGGCCGCCCCCGAGGCTGCGCCGCGCCGCGCTGCTTCCCGCAAGACGTCCGCGCGCCGCTGAGGCGCGCCGAACCCGCGCGCGCTCGCCGCGCACGGCCCCCACCGACCCGAAGCCCCCGCGCGACGCCCGTCGCGCCCACTCACGATGGAGACGAAGATGGCCACCGAATCGAAGAACGCAGTCGTCGGCAAGTACAAGGTCGCGGACATCACCCTCGCCGACTGGGGTCGCAAGGAGATCGCGATCGCCGAGACCGAGATGCCCGGCCTCATGGCGATCCGCGCGGAGTTCAAGGACGCGCAGCCGCTCCGTGGCGCGCGCGTCGCGGGCTGCCTCCACATGACGATCCAGACCGCGGTCCTCATCGAGACGCTCGTCGAGCTCGGCGCCGAGGTCACCTGGACCTCCTGCAACATCTTCTCGACGCAGGACCAGGCGGCGGCGGCGACCGCGGCCACCGGCGTGCCCGTGTTCGCGTGGAAGGGTGAGACCGAGGCCGAGTACGAGTGGTGCCTCGAGCAGCAGCTCAAAGCGTTCAAGGACGGCCGCGCGCCGAACATGATCCTCGACGACGGCGGTGACCTCACCGTCCTCATCCACAACAAGTACCCCGAGATGTTCGCGGGCCCCGACGGCATCCGCGGCATCAGCGAAGAGACGACGACGGGCGTCCACCGCCTCTACGACATGGCGAAGCAGGGCAAGCTCCTCTGCCCGTCCATCAACGTCAACGACTCGGTCACGAAGTCGAAGTTCGACAACCTCTACGGCTGCCGCGAGTCGCTCGTCGACGGCATCAAGCGCGCGACGGACGTCATGCTCGCGGGCAAGGTCGTCGTGGTCTGCGGCTACGGCGACGTGGGCAAAGGCTGCGCGACCTCGCTCCGCAGCTACGGCGCGCGCGTGCAGATCACGGAGGTCGATCCGATCTGCGCGCTGCAGGCGGCGATGGAGGGCTACGAGGTCGTCACGATGGACGAGGCCGCGCCGAACGCGGACATCGTCGTCACCGCGACGGGCTGCTGCGACGTCGTGACGTTCGCGCACATGGCCGCGATGAAGAACGAGGCGATCCTCTGCAACATCGGCCACTTCGACAGCGAGATCGAGATCGCGTCGCTGAACGACCCGAAGAACGGCGTGCGCCTCGAGAACATCAAGCCGCAGGTCGACCACTTCGTGTTCCCGGACGGCAAGAAGCTCATCGTGCTCGCGAGCGGCCGCCTCGTGAACCTCGGTTGCGCCACGGGGCACCCGAGCTTCGTCATGTCGACGAGCTTCTCGAACCAGGTGCTCGCGCAGATCACGCTCTTCACCGAGACCGCGAAGTACGAGACGGGCAAGGTCTACGTGCTTCCGAAGGCGCTCGACGAGAAGGTCGCGCGCCTGCACCTCGGCAAGCTCGGCGCCAAGCTCACGGCGCTCTCGTCGAAGCAGTCCGAGTACCTCGGCGTCCCGGCGCAGGGCCCGTTCAAGCCCGAGTACTACCGCTACTGAGTCGCAAGAGGCCGTTCTCCAGCGCCCCCGTCCGCGCCACCTGGCGTGAGCGGGGGCGTCGGCGTTTCGAAGCGGCCGAGTGCCGCGCGCAGTCCGCTTCTGCTCGGGCGCGCGCGGCGCTAGCATCCGGGTCGCCATGCTCCGCCGCGCCCCGCTGCTCTGCGCCCTCGCGACGTTCGCCCTCCTCGTGCCTGCGTCCCGCGCGCGGGCAGGGGGACCGGGCGATGCGACACCGCGGTTGCTCGAAATCGACTACGTCCCGACGTCGCGCGCGCAGGTCGCCATCTGGCTCGAGCGCAGCGACGGCACCTTCGTGCGCACGCTGCGTCTCACCGAGGCGGTGGCGCTGCGCGGCATCGGCAATCGCCCCGGCGCCTCGCAGATGAACAGTGGATTCCGCTGGCCTTATGGGCGCCGCGAGGGCGTGCTCCCGGTCTGGGCGCACCGGCGCGTCGCGTCCGGGGCCGCGCCCTTCCGTCGCGTGATCTTTCAGGACCGCGAGTCGGAGGGCTTCGCGTCGCGTACGAGCAACGACGCGACGCCGGACGCGTATTTCTGTCTCTCGTTCAACGACGCGACGACCCGCCGCGACGCGCTCGACGCCGTCGCGTGCGCGAGCTTGTTCAACAGCGACAAGGGCCGCTACGTCACCGAGGCCGACGTCACTGCGGGCTACGCGGAGCCGCAGGCGGACCCGGCCGCGCGCATGGCGCCGCTCTCGCTCGACTCGCCCTATCCGCCGCGCCGCGACGTCACCGCCTGCACCGGGAGCGGCTGCGCGGATCACCGCGACGTCCTCGGTTTCGCAGCCGATGCGCGCGCCGCCATGCCCGAGATCGACGCGGTGTCGATGGCGACCGCGGCAGGCGGGGAGCCGCAGACCTTCGTTTACACCGTGCCCGACGGCGTGCCCGATGGCGACTACGTCGTCTTCGTCGAGGTCCACGTCGAGGGTGACTACAACGTGTCCTTCGACGACGCGGCCTACCCGACGCCGAGCGCGCCCGCGGCCATGTGGGACTACTGGGCGATGACCTTCGGCTACCCGTACCGTGGGCAGCCGTCGATCGTGTACGCCGCGCCGGTGCGCGTCGGCTGGGTGGGCGAGCGGACGGTGAGCGCGCCGTACGGCGCAGGCAGCCTCAGCGGACAGGGCGACGCGGGCGGTGACCTGACGCCGATCGGCCCGGCGATCACGGACGATCCCGCGGGCGCACCGGGCAGCGGCGCCGACCGCCTCCTGCTCGGCGATCACGGGCACCGGCTGCGCGTCACGTACGTCGGTCCGCGCGGCGCGGATCCCGGCGGGCCGCTCCCGTGCGTCGAGGGCGACGCGCGGCCGGAGTGCGCGGCGCCGTGCGTGGCGGGCGACGCGCGGCCGGAGTGCGCGGCGCCGTGCGTGGCGGGCGACGCGCGGCCGGAGTGCGCGGCGCCGTGCGTGGCGGGCGACGCGCGGCCAGCGTGCGCGGAACCGTGCGTGGCGGGCGACGCGCGGCCGGCGTGCGCAGAGCCCTGCGTGCCGGGCGATCCGCGGCCCGCGTGTGCGCCGCCGCCCTCGCCGTGCACCAGCGGGATCATCTGCCAGTGCGCCGCGGGCAACGCGCCGCCGGGCGCGCTCACGGGGCTGGTCGTGGAGACGCACCCGGACGATCGCGACTCGCACCGGTTCGCGCGCGCGTGGTTCGTCGCGCCGGCGGACGACGTCGGCGTGACGGCCTACGAGGTGCGCGTCGGCACGGCGCCGATCACCGACCTCGCGTCGTTTTTGCGCGCGCTGCCGGCCAAGGCACCCGTCACGGACAGCGTCGCGCTGCGCGTGCCGATCACGGCCGCGCCGGGCGAGGCGATCACCTTCGACCTCGGCGGGCTCGAACCGCAGACGCGTTACGTCGTGGGCGTACGCGCGCTCGACGCGTGCGGCGAGGCGTCGCCTATCGCGGTGGGCGAGGTCACGACGACGCCGATCTCGTTCACCGTCGTCTCTCCGTGTTTCGTCGCGACCGCCGCGCACGGCACGCCGTTCGCGCCGGAGATCCGCGCGCTGCGCCGCCTGCGCGATCGCCACCTCTTGACGAACGCTCCGGGGCGCGCGCTCGTGCGGGCCTACTACGCCGTCGGGCCTGCGCTCGCCGCGTGGGTGCGCGACGACGACGCGCGCCGCGCGGTGGTGCGCACGGCGCTCGCGCCGCTCGTCGCGGCCGCGCGCTGGCTCGATTGAAGGCGCCGCGCCCTCCTCGGGGGGGCGCGGCGCTGCGTGTCGCGTCGCTGCGTGTCGTGTCGCTGCGCGTCGGGGGATGCGCGCGGACATCACGCCGCCCCCCTCCGCGCGCACGGCGCTCACGCGTCGTCGGCGCTCACGCGTCGTCGGCGCGCAGCCGCGCGAGCACGGAGAGGTCCTCGAGGGTCGTCATGTCGCCCGTCACCTCGCCGCCGCTCGCGATCTCCTTCAACAGCCGCCGCATGATCTTGCCGCTGCGCGTCTTCGGCAGCGTGTCGGTGAAGCGGATGTCGTCGGGGCGCGCGAACTTGCCGATCTCCTGCGCGACGTGGTCGAGGAGTTTCGCCTTCAACTCGGCCGTGGGCTGCTCGCCCGACTTCACCGTGACGAACGCGACGAGCGCCTGTCCCTTCATCGCGTCGGGCCGCCCGACGACGGCCGCCTCCGCGACGCTGCGGTGCGAGACGAGCGCGCTCTCGATCTCGGCGGTGCCGAGCCGATGCCCCGCGACGTTCACCACGTCGTCGACGCGACCCATCACCCAGAAGTAGCCGTCGTCGTCGCGGCGCGCGCCGTCTCCGGTGAAGTAAATGCCCGGAAAACGCGAGAAATACGTGTCCTTGAAGCGCGCGTCGTCACCCCAGATCGTCCGCATCATCGAGGGCCACGGCCGCTCGACCACGAGGAGGCCGCCCTCGTTCGGGCCGGCCTCGCTGCCGTCCTCGCGGAGCACCTTCGGCACCACGCCGAAGAAGGGGACCGTGCAGCTGCCGGGCTTCGTGGGCACCGCGCCGGGGAGCGGCGTCATCATGATCGCGCCCGTTTCCGTCTGCCACCACGTGTCGACGATGGGGCAGCGGTCGCCGCCGACGACGCTGCGGTACCACATCCACGCCTCGGGGTTGATGGGCTCGCCGACCGTGCCGAGGAGCCGCAGCGAGCGGAGATCGTGCTTGAGCGGGTATTGGTCGCCCCACTTCACGAACGCGCGGATCGCGGTCGGCGCGGTGTAGAGGATCGTCACGCCCCAGCGCTCGATGATCGACCAGAAACGCCCGGGATCCGGCTGGTTCGGCGCGCCCTCGTAGAGCACGCACGTCGCGCCGTTCGCGAGCGGGCCGTACGTGATGTAGCTGTGGCCCGTGACCCAGCCGACGTCGGCGGTGCACCAGTACGTGTCGTCGTCCCGCAGGTCGAAGACGTAGCGGCTCGTCGCGTACGCGCCGACCATGTAGCCGCCCGTCGTGTGCAGGACGCCCTTCGGCTTCCCCGTCGTGCCCGAGGTGTAGAGGATGAAGAGCGGGTGCTCGGCGGGGAGCGCGGGCGCCTCGTGCTTCGCGGTGACGGCCTCGACGATGTCGTGCCACCAATGATCGCGCCCCGGGCTCATCGCGATGTCGTGACCCGTGCGGCGCAGCACGACCGTGTGCGTGACGCTCGGCGTCTCGGCGAGCGCGCGATCGACGTTCTCCTTGAGCGGCACGACGCTGCCGCGGCGCCAGGCACCATCTTGTGTGATGACAAGCTTCGCCTGCGCGTCGTTGACGCGATCGCGCACGGCTTCGGCCGCGAAGCCGCCGAAGATCACCGTGTGGATCGCGCCGATGCGCGCGCAGGCGAGCATCGCGATCACGGCCTCGGGGACCATGCCCATGTAGATCGCGACGCGATCGCCGGAGGCCACGCCGAGCTTCTCGAGCACGTTCGCGAAGCGGCAGACCTCGCGGTGCAACTGCTGGTACGTGAGCGTGCGGACGTCGCCGGGCTCGCCCTCGAAGAGGATCGCGGCCTTGTTGCGGCGCGGCCCGTCGAGGTGGCGATCGAGGCAGTTGAAGGCGAGGTTCGTGGTGCCGTCCTCGAACCACGTCGCGTGCGGCGCGCGGCTCCAATCGAGGCCCTTCGTCGGCGCGCGGAACCAGTGCAGCTCCTGCGCGAGCTCGAGCCAGAAGGCGTCGGGCTGCTCGACGCTCCTCCGGTACATCGCCTCGTACGCCTCCCGAGAGGGGACGCGCGCGGCGCGGGCGAAGGCCTCTTGCGGTGCGAACACGCGCGACTCGCGCGACACGCTCTCGATCGACGGCTGCGACATGGGCTGGGTCTCCCGGTGAGGGACGCGAGTGTCCCACGCGTCGCCGCGGAAAGACCAGACGTTCAGCGTGCGTGCGGCGCGTCGAGGGCGGCGCGCGTGGCGCGGCGCGCGACGTCGAAGGCGCGCGGCCCTTCGTGGAGGCGGAACGGCCCGACGCGCGGGAGGCCCGCGAGCACGAGGGGCACGAGCCCATCGCGCGCCGGGACGCGCAGCGACGGACTCCCTGGGCGGCGCCAGGGCGAGCGGCTCGAGAGGTGGTGGTAGAGCACGCGGTCGCCGTGGGCGGTGCCCGCGAGGCCCGGTCGATCGGCCACGCCGCCATCGACGTACGGTCGCCCGCCGATCCACACGGGCTGGAACATGAAGGGCACCGCGCACGACGCGTGGATCGCCGCGGCGAGCGGGCCGGCGCCGCCGAGCACGCGCGTCTGCCGCGAGAGGACGGAGAAGACGCTGACGTGGAGCGGGACGGCGCACTCGGCGAAGTCGCGCGCTGGGAGCAGCGACTCGAGGCGCGCGCGGAAGAGCCGCCCGCGCAGCAGCCCCGCGCCGGGCGCCGGATCCCAGAAATCTTCGCGCCGCAGCGAGAACAGCGCGTCGCCGAGTCGTGCGCTCGAGAGCCCGGCGGCGTGCGCGCCTCCGACGAGGGCGCCCGCGCTCGAGCCGCTCACGCGCGCAGGCAGGAGTCGCTCCTCTTCGAGCACCGACACCACGCCCGCGTGCGCGTAGAACCCGAAGAAGCCGCTCGACATCGCGAGCGTGTACGGCCCCGCGGCCAGCCACTCCCGCAGCGTCGCGCGCGTGCTCACCGCGTCACCGCCGGATCGAGATCGACGCTCACCGGGCAGTGGTCGGAGCCGAGCACGTCCGCGTGGATCGCGGCGCTCCGCACGAACGGCATCGCGCCGGGCGACGCGAGGACGTAGTCGATGCGCCAGCCGATGTTGCGCGCGCGCAGCCCCGGGCGCTGCGCCCACCACGAGTAGTGGCCGCCGGTCTTCGTGAAGTGGCGGAAGGTGTCGACCCAACCGGCCTGCAGCCAGCGCGAGAGCTCGTCGCGCTCTTCGGGGCGGAAACCGCTGTTCTCCCGATTCTCCTTGGGCCGCGCGAGGTCGATGTCCTCGTGCGCGGTGTTCAGATCGCCGAGCACGAGCACGCGCTCGCCCGACCGCAGCGCGCCCTCGAGCCGCGCGAAGAGCGCGCGGTAGAAGTCGAGCTTGTAGGGGATGCGCGAGAGGTCGCGCTCTTTGCCGTTGCCGTTCGGGAAGTAGCCGTTGACGATCGTGAGGGCGCCGAAGCGCGCGGTGACGAGGCGCCCTTCGACGTCGAAGCGCTCGACGCCGAGGCCCGGGTCGACGACGTCGGGCTCGCGTCGCGAGACGAGGCCGACGCCGCTGTAGCCGGGGCGTACCGCGGGCACGAAGTGGGCGTGAAAGCCCTCCGGGAAGAGCACCTCCGCGGGCAGTTGCGCGGGACGCGCGCGCACTTCCTGCAGGCAGGCGACGTCGACGCCCGAGCCGTGCAGCCAGCCGCCAAAGCCCTTGCCGGCGCAGGCGCGCAGGCCGTTCACGTTCCACGAAGCGACGCGCACGGGCCGAGCCTTAGCACGCCGCGCACGGTCACCGCGGGCTGCTATGGTCGCGCGCGATGAAACCGGGCAAGCCGATCCACAACCTGACGAACTACGACCTCGGCATGGACGCGGCCGCACTCCAGCTCGCGATCGCGAACCACGTCGAGTACACGCTCGGCAAGGACGAGTACTCGGTCACGCCGCGTGACTTCTTCTGGGCGACGGCGCGGGCCGCGCGCGACCGCATGATCGACCGCTGGAACAAGACCCAGCAGGGTTACTACGAGCGCGACGCGCGTCGTGTCTATTACCTCTCGATGGAGTACCTGCTCGGGCGCCTGCTGCGCGACGGGCTGTCGAACCTCGGGGTGCTCGAGGAGACGCGCGCGGGCCTCGCGAACTTCGGCGAGGACCTCGACGCGGTGTGCGAACAGGAGCACGACCCCGGTCTCGGCAACGGCGGCCTCGGCCGCCTCGCGGCGTGCTTCCTCGACTCGATGGCGACCCTCGGCATCCCGGCGATGGGCTACGGAATCCGTTACGAATACGGGATTTTCCGGCAGACGATCGTCGAAGGGGAGCAGATCGAGCAGCCCGACAACTGGCTCGCGTTCGGCAGCCCCTGGGAGTTGCCGCGCCCCGATCACCTCTACACGATCCAGTTCAACGGCCGCGTCGAGCCGCGTCTCGACGAGCGCGGCGACCTCGTCTACGAGTGGGTCGACACCGACGACGTCATCGCGATGGCGAACGACATCCCGGTGCCTGGCTACGCGACCGACTGCGTCAACACGCTCCGCCTCTGGAGCGCCAAGGCGACGCGCGAGTTCGACATCACCAACTTCAACCGTGGTGATTACGTCGAGGCGGTGCGGCACAAGAACGCGACCGAGGACATCTCGCGCGTCCTCTATCCGAACGACCAGGTGATGCAGGGCAAGGAGCTCCGCCTGAAGCAGGAGTACTTCTTCGTCGCCGCCACGCTTCAGGACGCGGTCCGCCGCCACCTGAAGACGCACCCCACGCTCGACACGCTGCCCGACAAGGCCGTCTTCCAGCTCAACGACACGCACCCCGCGCTCGCCGTCGCCGAGCTGATGCGCATGCTCGTCGACGTGCACAAGCTCGGCTGGGATCGCGCCTGGGGGATCGTCACGAAGAGCTTCGCGTACACGAACCACACGCTGCTGCCCGAGGCGCTCGAGAAGTGGCCGGTGTGGCTCATGGAGCGGACGCTCCCGCGGCACCTGCAGATCATCCGCGAGATCGATCGGCGCCTCGTCGCGGACGCGCGCGGACGGTTCCCGGGCGACGCGGCGAGCCTGCGCCGCGTCTCGCTGTTCGAGGAGTACGGCGAGAAGCAGGTGCGCATGGCGAACCTCGCGATCGTCGGTAGTTTCTCGGTGAACGGCGTCTCCGCGCTGCACAGCCGCCTGCTGCGCGAGGGGATGTTCGCCGAGTTCGACGCGCTCTATCCCGGGCGTTTCCGCAACAAGACCAACGGCGTGACGCCGCGCCGCTGGCTGCTCTCGTGCAACCCGGCGCTCGCGCGGCTCGTGGGCGACAGCGTCGGGCACGAGTGGCCGCGGCGGCTCTCGGATCTCGCGGGCCTCGAGGCGCACGTCGACGACGCGGCCTTCCGCTGGAAGTTCCGCGCCGCGAAGCGGGCCAACAAGGAGCGCCTCGCGCGCGTCATCGAGCGGGAGACGGGGATCGTGGTCGACCCGACCTCGCTCTTCGACGTGCAGGTCAAACGCTTCCACGAGTACAAGCGGCAGCTCCTGAACCTGCTGCACGTCGTGCACCTCTACCGCGCCATCAAGAGCGGCGCGCGCAAGGACGTGCACCCGCGCACCGTGATCTTCGCGGGCAAGGCGGCGCCGGGCTACGAGCGCGCGAAGCAGATCATCCGCCTCGTCAACGACGTCGCCGCCGTCATCAACCGCGACCCCGACGTGAAGGGGCTGCTGAAGATCGTGTTCCTCCCGAACTACAGCGTCTCGCTCGCCGAGGTGATCATCCCCGCGGCGGATCTCTCGGAGCAGATCAGCACCGCGGGCATGGAGGCCTCGGGCACCGGCAACATGAAGTTCGCGATGAACGGGGCGCTCACGATCGGCACGCTCGACGGCGCGAACGTCGAGATCCGCGACGCGGTCGGCCCGGAGAACCTCTTCGTCTTCGGGCTCACGGTGGAGCAGGTCGCCGTGAAGAAGAGCGAGGGTTACGACCCGCGCACGTTCGTCGCCGAAGACGAGGATCTCCGCGGCGTGCTCGCGGCGATCGGCAGCGCGCTGCCCTTTGCCGGCGGCGAGGCCTCGCGCTACCTGCCGATCGTCTCGTCCCTGCTCGAGCGCGACGAGTTCCTCCTGCTCGCGGACTTCGCGAGCTACCGCGACACGCACCTCGCGGCCGAGGCGCTCTACCGCGACGAGGACGCGTGGACGCGCAAGGCGATCCTCAACGTCGCGCGCATGGGCTCCTTCTCCTCGGATGTGACGATCGCGGACTACGCGAGCGACATCTGGCGCATCCCCGTCGCGTCGCGCTGAGCGCGCGCGGAGGCCGTCAGCGCGCGTCGAACTGCGCACGTTCCGCGAGGAAGGTGCGCAGCGCGGGGACGACGACGTCCGGGCGCTCGAGCAGCGCGAAGTGCGACGCACGCACGAGCGCGAGGTGCCGTGAGTCGTGCAGGCGGAGGTGGATCTCCCACGACTGGCGCGCGGGCGTGAGCAGGTCGAGCAGGCCGCTCACGACCAGCGTGGGGGCCGTGATCTCGGGGAGCAGGTGGTAGACGCTGTGCGCGTCGAGCTCCTGGAAGAGGCGTAGGTAATTGTCGAAGCTCGCGCCGAGCACGTCGTCCATGTAGCGGCGCAGGACGGGGCGCAGCGCGAGGCTGCGCGCGCCCGCCGTGATCGCGAAGAGCGCCGTCGCGGGGAGCTCGCCGAGCCGCGCGAGCTGCGCGAGCCAACCGAGGAGCGCCGGCTGTCCGTGCGCGGCCTCGATGGCGAAGTGCATGAGGCGTGGCAGCCCGGGCAGCGAGACGAAAGGTTGGAAGCCGCTCGAGAGGGTGTGGCCGTAGGTGCCGTTGAGGAGCACGAGCCCCGCGCAGAGCTCGGGGTGCGTCGCGGCGAGGTCGAGCGAGACCTGCACGCCCATGCTCCAGCCCACGAAGACCGCGCGTTCGCAGGCCTCGGCGCGGAGGATCGCGCGCGCGTCGCCGACGTGATCGACGAGCGAGAGGCGGCGCCGCGAGGCCGGCGTGCCCGAGTCGAAGAGGCCCCGATAATCCCAGGTGATCAAACCGATATTCGTCGGCGAGCGCGTCGATCAGCGGGTCCCAGGCGTAGAGGCGCCCGCCGAGCCCGTTGGCGAGCAGCAGGGTGCGCGGGCCCTCGCCGATGACCTCGTACGAGAGGTGCGTACCGTCCTCGGACATCGCGCGCTTGCGGTGGACGGTGCGGGAGGCGCGGGAGCGGGGCGCTTCGAGGGCCATGCGCGACCATACCAGACGCGATTTCGTAGCCGCAGGAGTTCGTCCACCGCAAGTCGGGGTGTTGGGCTACCGTATGTGCAACGTGATGACGCTCCGTCGACTCGTCGTCGCTGCCGCGCTCGCGTGGGTCGTGCTGGGCGTCGCGCCCGCCCCGACGCGCGCCTACACACAGCGTTTCACGGTGGGCGGTTTGCCGGTGCGCTGGTCGATCGCGCAAGTCCCGATGCGCGTCGACCCCACGCTCGGCGGAAACGCCGCGGAGTCGCTGGAGGCAGGTCGCATCGCCTTCGGCGCGTGGGGCGGCATCGAGGGCGTCCCCGTCCTCGCGCTCGAGGGCGAGACGCAACGCGCGCCGGGGTATGCGCCGGCGGGCACCAACGAGAATGGCGCCTACCGCGTCGCGCGCCTGCCGATCGGTGGCACGGCGCTCGCGGTGACCGTCAGCACGTACCGGCAGGACGACGGCGTCCTCCTCGACGCCGACATCCTCGTCGAGGATTCGCGCAACGTGCAGCTGATCGCCGAGCCGCCCGCCGGGCGCGACCGTCGCCGCTACGATCTCGCCTCGCTGCTCACGCACGAGTCCGGGCACGTGCTCGGGCTCGGGGAGTCGATGGACGATCCGGCGGCCACCATGTGGCCGCGCCTCGCGCTCGGGGAGACGGCGGCCCGGACGATCGCGGCCGACGACGAGGCGGGTGTCCGCGCGATCTACGCGGACGAGATGCTCGACGCGCCGTTCGCGACCGGCGCGGGTTGTGGCGTCTCCGGTGGCGGCGCACGCGCGTCGTGGCGCGCACGCACGCGCCTCCCCGCGGCGCTCTTCGCGCTCCTGGTCCTGGGGCTCGCGATGTCCTCGCGCAGGCGCACCGCGCGCCGGGCGCTCGTCGTGCTCGGATTCCTGATCGCTGCGCCCTGGGCTGGCCCGACCGCGACGACCGCGCGTGCGGACGCCGGGATCCGCGGCGTGGCGCGCAGCGTGGCCACGCGCTGGGAGGGAGGCCTGCTCGTCACCGACGTCGAGATCGACTCGGGCGGTGTGCGCGGGCGGCTGACCGTCCCGGGCGGCGCGCGGGACGGTCTCGTTCAGAGGGTCGGCGACGCGCTCCCGCCCGTGGAGGGCACGGTGTTGCGCCTCGCGCCGCCGGACGTGGACGGCGCCCG
Source organism: Polyangiales bacterium (assembly GCA_964202905.1). GTDB lineage: Bacteria > Myxococcota_A > Polyangia > Polyangiales > JADJQN01 > CAIUAC01. Next base: position 618,707 of record CAXNJO010000002.1, on the reverse strand, counting down.
TCGCTGGGAGACGGACTCGGGCGGGTCCGGGTTCGGTGTGTGGCGGCTGGCCGGTCCGTCGACCGTCAGATAGCGGTGTCGTCCGCGCGCGTCGGCGCGGAGACGTCACGCGGCTCGTCGAAGTCCGTCCCGCTGACGATGGTGGCCAGCGTCAGCCCGAGCGCGCCGGCGATCCACTCGAGCTCGACGCGCCGGAAGCGGCGGTGTCCCTTGAGTTTCCGGTTGAGGAGCGCGGTGTCCATGCCGGCGCGGCGCGCGAGCGCGGCTTGCGTGAGCGATTGCGACGAGAGGAGTTGCAGGATGCGGGACGAGATGGGCTCGTGGTTCATCGGGACCTCAGTACGTCTGGAGGGTGAGGAGGATGGCGCGGCGAGGCGCGTTGGTGCGACGCGGTGGCCCAGCCGTAGGGCTCGGGTGCGGGCAGAGCGCGTCGGGGGGAGGGGGGCGCCCCGGCCTCAGAGACGCTGCGCGGCACCGGCGTTGGGGCCGCGTGCGCGCTGGAGGCTGGGGGGAGGGGCCGTTCACGACGCGGCCATCTTGCGCACGCCCCCCCGCTTCCACAACCCCCGCACCTCCCCGAGGCAAGCGTTCCGAAGCTTGACTGTCCCGGACAACCTCGCTAGAACCGCCGTCGCTCTGCGGGCATAGCTCAGTTGGTAGAGCGTCAGCTTCCCAAGCTGAATGTCGTCGGTTCGAATCCGATTGCCCGCTCCATTCGTCTTGCACTCCCGAGGCTGCTCCCGAACGTCGGGCCTTGGCGCCCTACGCCGGTGCCTCATCCGCGGCATGTGATTCGCGGCGCCTTCGCGTGGCGGGCCCCGTTCATGCCGCCCCGACGGGGCCTGTGCCTGTGCAAGCCCGCGTCAGCGGGGATAGCTTGGTTGGGCTGTACTCAGCTGGGCGCCCCGAGGCGCGGGTCGTCCCGGTCGACCCCCGCGAACGCCACACTCCGCCCAGACGCGAGCGCATGCTCGCTCGCGAGCTGGATCGAGAGGCTGCCTCCCCGGACGCCGAACATGTCAGGGAGACCCATCGTGCACCTCCCGCAGCCACGCGCTGCCAACGCTCGCAGGGTGCCAGATTCGGATTCGCCGTCAGCCCTCGTGGCGCTCAGCCGGCGTGTCAGTCAGCCCTCATCACCGCCGCCCATCAGGTCGTCGAAGGCACGATCGACGTCGTCGGTCGCGCTCGGCGCGGGCGGCGGCGGTGCGGGACGCGGCTGGGCGAGCGCGCGGACCCGTGCAGCGGCGTTGCGGAAGCCCGCGTCGCGCTTCTGCACCTTCTGGAAGTAATACAGCGCCTCCTTCGGGTCGTGCAGCAGCTCGTAGGCGGCGCCGAGCTCGAAGTAGAGCCCGAGCTCCTCGCGCTCGCTCTTCGTGTCGCAGTAGAGGCCCTTCTTGAAGTGCCCGATGGCGTCGGCGATCGCGCCCTTCTCGACGAAGCAGAGGCCGATCATGGTGTGGGCGAGGCACTCCTTCACGGGATTCGCCATGGAGAGTTTGAACTCGCCGATGGCGTCATCGAGGAGGCCCATCTCCTTGTACGCGATGCCGAGATCGAAGTGCGTGTCGGTGTCCTCGAGGCCGATCTGCTCCTCGACGCCCTTCTTGAACTGGGCGAAGACCTGGTCGACGTCGACGGCCGGCGCAGTGCCGACGGGCTCGTCCATCGGCTCGACGTCGGCCGCGAGCCGCTCAGCGAGCAGGAACGCGTCGTCCCCGTCGCCGGCGACCGACTCGAACGGTGCGTCGTCCTCGAGTCGCACGTCGCTCCCGAGGAGGGCCTCGGCTTCGATCTCCGGCTCGGGCTCGAACTCCGCTTCGATCTCCGGTTCGGACTCGAGCGCGGGGTCCCCGGCGTGCCCGTCCCCGTCGAGGTCGGCGAGCTTCTCGAGGATGAGCGGGTGTCCGGGGTGCGAGGCGAGGGTGTCGGTGAGCGTCTCGCGCGCCTCATCGACCAGCCCCTGCGCGAGGTAGAACTCCACCTCGTCGAGGATCTCCTCGATCTCAGCGGGGCTTGGCGCGGCGCGGGGGCCCGGGCGCGCCGCGTCCGGGACGACGGGCGCCGCCTCGGCAGCGGGGGCCTCGAACGCGTCTGCGTCTCCACCGGGAGACGCGAACGCCTCTGCGCCCAGACCGGGAAGCGCCGATCCGGGGATCGTCGTCAGGTCGTCGCCCCCAGAGGTCCCAGCACCCCGGGATGCGTCGCGGGACTCCTCGGAGGTCTCGTCCGCGAGGCGATGCTCGTGCACGGTCGCGGGACCGATGGACATCCCGTCTTGCACCGTCTCGAGAGGCGGCGACACGTGTGCGGGGCGAGCGTCGTCGTACGTCGCGTCGAGCGGGGGCCCGGCGTGGGTCGCGTCGTCGAAGGCGTCGACGGTGGCCGTGCTCTCGGCGGCGTCGTCATCGACGAACATCACGGCGTCGTCGTCCTCCGGCACGGGGCTGGCAGCCTCGACGGCCCCGCCGCCGAGCGTGTCGTCCCCGACGTGCGTCTCGCCGTCGAATGGCGGCTCGTCGTCGAGGATCGCGAGCTTTTGACGGGCGTCCTCGTCGTCGGGAGCGAGCGCGATCAACTCGCGCAGCGCGGTGACGGCCAGGTCGGGGTGATCGTCGAGGAGCAGATCGACCAGCATGCGCAGCTGGCTGATCGCGTCCCCGACGCGGTTCGCCTCGAGGTACGCGCTCTTCAGGCGGTCCCGCGCTTCGACGTGGCCCGGGTCGAGCGTGAGCACCCGCTCGAGCTGCTCGATGACCTTCTGCTTGAGGCCGTAGCGCTGAAAGACCGCGCACTCGTTGAGCAATCGCGCGATCTGCGCTTCACGGGCGGGATCGGGCTTTGCGCCGCGCGGCGCCGCCGCGGCTTGCGAGCCCTCGTCCTCGATGAGGATCTCCTCGTCGGAGTCCTCGACGTCGCGGCTTCCGGGGCGGCCGCGCGGCGCGGCAGGGGAGGTGTTCGCGGCGTCGCGGGGCGCGCCCGGCTGTACCACCGATGCCGGAGGCGGCGCGTCGATCGAGCCTCGCTGCGTGCCCTTGGCGGGGGTCGCGCTGCCGGCGAGCGCTTGCCGCGCGTCGGCGTCGCCCGGATCGAGCTCGAGGATCCTGTGCAGGATGCGCGCGCGCTGGTCCGTACGGCCTGCGTCCTGGTGGATGCGGGCGATCTCCTTGAAGACGCTGATGGTCTTCTGCTGCTGTTGCAGCCCGAGAAACGCCTGCCCGAGCAACTCGAGCGTGACGACGTCCTTCGGGTCGGCCTTGAAGCAGGACTGCAGCTTGGCAAGCGCGCGCTTCGCGTCGTTGCGCTCGAGGTAGAGCGTCGCGAGGTCGCGCGCGAGCTTCACGTCGTCGGGGCGGTGGAAGAGAAGGCGCTCGCCGACCTTGATGAAGTCATCGATGCGGCCCTGCTCGCGCAGGAGCCGTGCGCCCGCCTCGAACTCGGTCGCGGCCTCGGCCGTCTTGCCGGCCTTCGAGAGCGACTCCGCGAGCTTGATGCGCACGGGGATGTTCTCGGGGTCGAGCTCAACCATCCGCGCCATCGTCTGCAAGCCGCGCTCGAGCTGCCCTTCGCGCGCGAACACCGCGGCGACCTGCTCGTACGTCGCGAGCGCGTCGGAGACGAGCGCGAGGTGCTCGTACATGCCCGCTAGCCGCAGCTGCGTGTCGAGCGATTGCGGATCGAGCTTGAGAATCTGCTTGTAGACGGCGACCGCCTTCAAGAAGAAGCCCTGCTGCGCGTAGGTCTCGGCGACCCGCCCGTACGTGTCGACGGCGTCCCGCGTCGAGCCCGTACGCGTGTACAGGTCGCCAATCTTCAGCCACGTCCGGACGTCCTGCGGGTCGTCTTTGACGAGCTTCTGGTACTCGATGATCGCTTTGTCCAGAGCGCCCCTTTGAAGGTGCTTCTGGGCCTGATCGAGGATCTTGGTGCGGTCGAGGCTCACGCTGGCTCCCGGCGGGCGAGGGGGACTCGGGCGAGCGTCCCAAGCCGGAGCGACGAGGATAGGTCCGCGGCGGCTCCGGGGTCAAGCGCCACGAGCCGCGCGCGATGCTCGAAAAACCCTGCGAATCCGAGGGATTTTGCGCGCGTCACCCCAGCCGCTCGAGGAAGCGCGTGGAGAGCTTGCCGGACACGAAGTCCGGGTGCTCGAGGATGCGCTGGTGGAGGGAGATGTTCGTGCGGATCCCCGTGACGATCATCTCCGAGAGCGCGCGGCGCATCCGAGCGATCGCCTCGGCGCGCGTGCGGCCCTGCGTGATGACCTTGGCGATCATCGAGTCGTAGTGGCTCGGCACGCGGAACCCGCCGTACACGCCGCTGTCGACGCGGACGCCCGCGCCGCCGGGCGGGTGGTACTCGGTGATGAGCCCGGGCCAGGGCGCGTAGGTCACCGGGTCTTCGGCGTTGATGCGGCACTCGATCGAGTGGCCCCGCGGGAGGATCGGCGCGTCGGCGCCGAGCGTGTCGGCGAAGCTCGGCGCCTCGCCGGCCGCCATGCGGATCTGCTCGGCGACGAGGTCGATGCCCGTGACCATCTCGGTGACGGGGTGCTCGACCTGCACGCGGGTGTTCATCTCCATGAAGGAGAGCGAGCCGTCCTCGGCCATCAGGAACTCGAGCGTGCCGAGCGAGCGGTAGCCGCTGCGTCGCATCGCGTTCGCGATGACCTGCGTCATGGTCGCGCGGAGTTCCGCCGACACCGCGACGCTCGGCGCTTCTTCGAGGAGTTTCTGGTGGCGTCGCTGGATCGAGCACTCGCGCTCGCCGAGCACGTACGCGGCGCCCGCGCCGTCGCAGAGCACCTGGAACTCGATGTGGCGCGGCTCCTCGACGAAGCGCTCGCAGTAGAGGTTCCCGTTCTTGAAGCCGGCGATCGCCTCCTGCTGGGCCTGCGGGAACAGGCGCCGCATCTCCTCGGCGCTGCGGATGATCTTCATCCCGCGGCCGCCGCCACCGCCTGCGGCCTTGAGCATCACGGGGAGGCCGATGCGCGTGGCCTCGGACGCCGCGTGATCCGCGTCGAGCAGGACCTCGGTGCCGGGGAGCAGCGGGAGCCCGTACTCCCGCGCGGCTTCGCGCGCGGAGACCTTGTCTCCCCAGCGCCGCATGTCCTCCGGGGTCGGGCCGATGAAATCGAGCCCGCACTGCGCGCAGATCGAGGCGAACTCGGCGTTCTCGGAGAGGAAGCCGTAGCCGGGGTGTACGGCGTCGGCGCCGGTGATCTCGGCGGCGGCGATGATGGCCGGCACGTGCAGGTAGCTCTGCCGCGCCGGCGCCGGGCCGATGCACACGGCCTCGTCCGCGAACCGCACGTGGAGCGCCTGCGCGTCGACCTCGCTGTGCACCGCGACCGTGGCGATGCCGAGCTCGCGGCAGGCGCGGATGATGCGCAGCGCGATCTCGCCGCGGTTCGCGATCAGGATCTTCTTGAACACGGCGGCGCTCGTCTCAGACCTTGCGGACGCGGAAGAGCTTGTCGCCGTACTCGACGGGCTTGCCGTTCTCGATGAGGAGGTCCACCACCGTGCCGGCGATCTCGGCCTCGATCTCGTTCATGAGCTTCATCGCTTCGACGATGCAGAGCACTTGTCCGGGCCGGATCGTGCTGCCGACCTCGACGAACGATGGCGAGTCGGGCGAGGGCGAGCGGTAGAACGTCCCGACGAAGGGGGACGTGACGTAGACGAGGCTGGGGTCGTCGACCGCGAGCACGGGCGCGGTGTTCGCCACGACCGCGGCCTGCGCGGGGGGCGGCGCCATCGAGTAACCGTGCGAGGCGACGTAGGACAACGGGCCGCCCGCAGGCGCACCGCCCTCGCGGACGAGTTTGATCTTCTCGTCGCCCTTCTCGATGGCGAGCTCACGGATGTCGAACTGCTTGAGGGCGCGCATCAGCTCGCGCAGCTGCTTGAGGTCGATGTCCATCGAAGAGGCGGCTCCTTGGCGTGCGTGGGTCCCGGGCCCATTCGGGCCGCGGCCGCTTATAGCGGCTCCGTGCGCGTCTGTCGCGACGCAACGCGTCAGTGCGGGCGCCGCGCGCGACGAGGGGCGCGGACGGCCCGGGCGGCGGGCGCCGGGGTGGGGCCTGCCGCGCGGAGGTGTCCGACCAGCGCGCGCAGCCCGAGCAGGTAGCTCTCGGCGCCGAATCCGCCGACCACACCGAGGCACGCGGCCGCCGTGAGCGACCGCTGCCGAAACTCTTCGCGCGCGTGGATGTTCGAGAGGTGCACCTCGACCGCGGGAAGCGCGACGGCTGCGAGCGCGTCGCGCAACGCGATCGACGTGTGCGTGTAGGCCGCCGGGTTCAGGAGGATTCCGTCGGCGACGCCGAGCGCCCGCTGCACGCGCGTGACGAGCTCGCCCTCGAGGTTCGACTGGTGGATGTCGAGCGAGACGCCGAGCTCGTCGGCGAGGGCACGGAGTCGGGTGTCGATCGCGGAGAGCGGCTCGCGGCCGTAGATCTGCGGCTCGCGGCGCCCGAGCAGGTTCAGGTTCGGGCCGTGCAGGACGAGGACGCGCATCGCCGGCTGCGCGGGTCAGCCGAGGGCGTCGAGCAGCTTGCCGGCGCCGGTGCGCAGCAGGTAGCGGGCCTTGCCCGTGTTGCCGCTCGGCGCGACCGCGACCGCGACGAAGTACTCGTCGTTGAGCAGGCGGATGACGGTCGTCATCTGCTCCGCCTGGATCGTGACCTCGCGCGCCGCGCCCGCCTCGAGCATCTCGGCGGCCTTGCGGATCTGCGAGAGCACGACGCTGAACTCCATGCCGATGGTCTCGACGTTCAGCGAGGTATCGCCCGCGAGGTATTGCTCCACGGGGATGCCGTCGTAGCCCATCAGGATGGCGGCGATGGCGCCCTCCGTACCGTCGACGACCTGTTGCAGCGCTTCGCGGAACATGCGCGCCTCCCGAGCCGACATGGCCCCCAGCGGAGGGGGATTCCCGCACGGCGGGGCGTGCGGGTCAAGAACTGCGTTCGTCTTCGGCGATGCAGCCAGTTGGAGGCTGCCCCAGCCGGGGGACGCTGCGGCCCGAAAACCCCCGCAGTCAGCGAACACTGCAGCCGGACACCCCTCCCGCCAGACGGCCCTCCTGCCCGACGGCCCTCCTGCCAGACGGACGAGAAACGGCGCCCACCCGGGGGTGCGCGCCGCGCTCGAACGACTCTCTGACTCAACCTACCGTGGTGCGGACGAAAGGACTTGAACCTTCACGGGAGTTACCCCACCAGATCCTTAGTCTGGCGCGTATGCCAATTCCGCCACATCCGCTCTGCCAACAGGAGGAGCCTTTTAGCAAACGGCCCGAGGGCGTCAAGCACGAACCGGCGGTTCCCGGCGTCCGATCCCCGCGGACTCGGTCAGTGGACGCTCATCACACGGGTGAGGCGCAGCATGAGCGGCGCGTGGAGCAGGGCGCCGTGGATGTGGATGCGATCGCCGCGCATGCCCTGCCAGAGCTTGCGCATGGTCTCGCCGCGCGGGTCCGGGAGTGCGCGACGGGGCGTGAGTTCGACGAGCGACATCGCCATCACGTCGTCGCTCGGTGCGCGCACGGTGACGTCCGGGATGCCGACGATCCCGTCGTGCACGACGAGACGCCCGCGATCGAACTCGAGCGTGAGCGCGACGCCGGCGTCCTCGGCGACGATGGCGACGCGGCCTGCGAGTCGCGCGAAGTCGGCGCGCTTGTGCGGTTTGTCGGCGAGGTTTTGCCGGAGCAGGTCCGCGAGCATGGTCGCGAGGCCGTTCTCGGAGGCGCCGGGCGCGAGCTCGATGACCTCGGTCATCACGCGAGCCAGTGGCTGTCGACGGCGGACGCGCTCTTCACGAGTTGCCGGGAAGACTCGACGTACCGGATGATCGTGGGGAGGTGGCCCTTCACGAGCCGCAACTTGTTCTGCATCATCGACTTGATCGGGTCGTCCTTGCCGGTGATCACGTCGCGCCAGCGATCGTAGCGGCCGACGATCACGAACGGCGCCTCGGCTTCGGCGACCGCGCGCGCGACCCAGTGCGTCTCGCGGCACTCGCCCGCGTTCACGTCGAGGACCATCGCGCAGTCGTCCGGGAGGCCGAGCGCGGCGTCCTTCTCGACGACGAACGCGACGGCGCCGTGCGTCCACGTCTTGCCGGCTTCGCGGTAGGCGGCGTTGCCGTTGACGGCGTCCTTGTAGGCCGCGGTCCATTCGGGGGACGGGAATGTGTGTGCCATCGAGGCCGCCTTGTACGCCGCCGCGCGGCGCGCGGCAACGGGCGCACGGGGCTACACGAAGAGGCGGAAGAGCAGGAAGAGGCCGCCCGACAGCAGCATCGAGGCGGGCAGCGTCAGGAGCCACGCGAGCAGGATGTTGCGCACCGTGGCGCGCTGCAGGCCGGACTTCTGCGCGACCATCGTGCCGGCGATGCCCGACGAGAGCACGTGCGTGGTGCTCACGGGCAGGCCGAGCTGGCCCGAGACGTAGATGGTGCTCGCCGCGACGAGCTCGGCGGCCGCGCCCTGCGCGTACGTGAGGTGCGCCTTGCCGATCTTCTCGCCGATCGTCACGACGATGCGCTTCCAGCCGAACATCGTGCCGATGCCGAGCGAGAGCGCCACGGCGAGCAGCACCCAGCGCGGCGCGTAGTCGGTGAGCCCCTTGATCTCGTCGCGGTGCGCGTCGAGCGCCTTCTTCTGGGCGCCGGTGAGGGCAGCGAGGGCGTCCGCCTTGCCGAGCGACTTCAGCGCGTCGTCGAGCAGCAGCACCGCCTGCCGCACGCGGAAGCGCTCCTCGCGTGGGATGTCTTGCACGCGCGCCCGGTCGTCGAGCAGCCGCTCGAGGCGGTGCAGCGCGACGAGCGCGCCGGCGCGCGGGTCGTCGATGCGCTGCGCGTCGGCGGGGATCGACGCGTCGAGGCGCGCGGCCTCGTCCCCGTCGGCGAGGATCTCGGCGTGCACGAGCAGCTCGTCGATCTCGTGCACGGCGACCCGCGCCGCGCGCACCCGCGCCGCGTCCGCTTCGAGGTCGAGCGCGAAACCGCCCGGCGCGATGCCGACGAGGATGAGCATGATGAGACCGACGCCCTTCTGGCCGTCGTTCTGGCCGTGCGCGAAGGAGACGCCGCTGCACGTGGCGATGAGCAGCGATCGGATCCAGAGCGGCGGCGGGGCGTGGCCTGCAGGGGGCTTGAAGAGCCGCGCGTCGCGCACGAAGTTGCGGAGCAGCACCAGCAGGAGCGCGGCGACCGTGAAGCCGAAGAGCGGGGAGAGCAGCAGCGCGAGGCCGATGTCGCCGGCCTTCGACCAGTTGACGCCCTCGCCGAGCTGGTGGCCCGGCGTGAGCGAGTTGGCCAGTCCGACGCCGATGATCGCGCCGATGAGCGTGTGGGAGGACGACGCGGGCAGCCCGAGGTACCAGGTGCCGAGATTCCAGAGGATGGCGCCGCCGAGGAGCGCCATGACCATCGCGAGCGCGACGCCGGAGCCCTGCGCCACGAGCAGCTCGGTCGGCAGCAGCTTGATGATGCCCATCGCGACGCTGACGCCGCCCGCGAGCACGCCGACGAAGTTGAAGAAGCCGGAGAGCACGACCGCGCGCCACGGGCGCAGGGCGTTCGTGTAGATGACCGTCGCGACCGCGTTGGCGGTGTCGTGGAATCCGTTGACGAACTCGAAACCGCACGCGACGAGCAGCGCCACGACGAGAAACGCCGTGGCGAGCGGCGTGAGCGGATCGACGGTGAGGGCTTCGAACATGGCGCGGATCCCTCGGGGTGTGCCGAACTGGCCGAAAACCGCGGCGAGGATAGACAGCGAATCCGGGCGCGGCCACCCGTGTGGAACCGCGACTTCCCGGCGGGGCGCGGCCCGTGGCAGGCTCCGCCGGTGCCTCTCGCGCTGCGCTCGCCGATGCTCGAAAACGCCGGTTTCACGCACGGATTCTCGCTGCGTACAGGGGGCGCGAGCGCGGGCGGTTTCGCGTCGCTGAACCTTGGTCGCGGGCTTGGTGACGATTCTGTGAACGTTGAGGAGAACCACCGGCGGTTCGCGGCGTCGGTCGGCTATCCGGCGGGTCGCCTCTTCGAGGTCACGCAGGTCCACGGTGTGGCCGTGCGCGTCGTCAGGTCCGGGGATGCGCCCGACGCCGTGCGCGCGGAGCCGGCCGACGCGCTCGTCTCCGCGGTGTCCGGGGCGGTCGTCGGCGTGCGCGTGGCCGATTGTCTCCCGCTGTTGCTCGCGGACGTGCGGACGGGGGCGGTCGCGGCCGTGCATGGCGGGTGGCGCGGGGTCGCGGCGTCGATCGTCGCGCGTGCGGTGGAGGCGCTCGTCGCAGGCGGGAGCCATCCGGATGATCTGCGAGCCGCGATCGGGCCGCACATCCGCCCTTGCTGTTTCGAGGTGGGCGAGGAGGTCGTCGCGGCGCTCGAGCGCGTCGCGGAGGGCGCCTCGTTCGTCGCAGCCGGTGGCGCGCGCGGCACGCCGCACGTGGACCTCGCGGCCGTGGTCGCCGCGCAGCTTCACGCGCTCGGCGTCGAGGCCGCACACCGCGACGACACGGGCGGCTGCACGCGGTGTGAGGCGGCGCGCTTCTACTCGTTCCGCCGCGACGGGGCGGCGTCGGGGCGACACCTCGCGGCGATCGCGGTGTTCAGCGGCGGTGCGCCGCGCGGGTGACGAGCGCGAGGCCCGCGAGCAGGCAGAGCGCGCCTGGCGGGACGAGGACGATCGCGAAGCCCGGATCGCCCTCCGGGTGCGCGATCGCGGAGAGCGCGAACCCGAGCGGCACCAGCGTCGCGGCGACGCGCAGCAAGCCCCCCGCGCGCCGCGCGCCGAGGGGATCCGCAAAAAGCAGCGCGCCCGCCTCTCCGAACGCGAGGACGACGAGCGCGAGCGCCGCGCCGTGCGCGTGACCGAGGCGCAGCAGCAGGCGCGTCAGCTCGTCGTCGAGGACCGCCGCGAGCTTCCAGCCGTGCGCGGCCTCGAGCAGCACGCCCGCCGTGGACCATACGAGCAGCGAGGCCCAGCCGAAGCGTCGCGCAGCCGCGCGCGGGGACGTCGGGGACTCGACGGCGATGGGGGTGCTCATTCGCCGATCACGATGTCACGGCCGGGTGCATCGGCCCGCCAGCGCGTGGTCGCGGCGGCCTCGTCGGCGGAGAGCGCACAGCCCCCGGCCGGGAGCGCGGCGCACACCCGCGCGAGCGCTGCGCGGCGCGTGTCCTCGGGCGCGAGCGCGTCGTAGCCGCGGAGCGCGCGGGCGGCTGCGGGGGCGCGAGCCGCGCGGCGCTGCGCGCGACGACGCGGCGGACCGCCGGGAAGCGCTCCTCGTCGAGGGCGCGGAGCAGCCGCGCGAGGCGGCGTGCGCGTGCGTCGCCGCGCGTGGGTGAGTCGCCGGGCCGTCCGTGTGCAGCCGCGGCGAGGGCGCGCTCGATCGGGTCGCCGCCCGCGAGCAGGCGCGCGGCCTCGGGGAGCTCCGCGTCCAGGCGTGTGTCGGGCGCGGAACCTGCCGCGGCGTTCGGCGCGGCGTCTCGCGCCGTCGTGCCGAACAGCCGCGCGGCGGCGGACACGGCCCACGCGCGGCCCTCGTCGACGTGGCACAGCGTGCACGCGTCGGGGCGCCGATCGCGCGCCTGCGCCGAGGGATCCGGCGACTCGATCCGGTGGCTGCGGTGCGCATCGACGAGCCCGTAGACGACGCGCGGCATGTGGCAGGCGACGCAGCGCGCACCTGCGCTTGCGGCGGGATGTCTCGCGTGCGCGGCCGCACGCGCGGGGATGGCGAGCGCGGCGTGGCACTGCGTGCAGGCGCCGTCGCCCGCGGCATCGGGGCGCAGCTGGCCGCGTGGATCGCCGTCGTGCATCGCGTGGCAGGTCTCGCAGGTGAAGCGGGCGTCGGCACGGCAGGGCGACGCGCGGTAGCCCTGGAACTCGTACGCGGTCAGGCGCGCGGTGCCATCGGACCAGAAGCGCTCCGCGAAGACGCCCGCCTCGCCGTGCAGGGCGGTGTCGGCGGCGAGCGGTTCGCTGTAGCGCGCGAGCACGTCGCCCGGCACGAACGGATCGCCATGCGCGAGGAAGTCCTCGAGCCGCGGCGTGATGCGCTGGCCGTGGCAGCGTCCGCACAGCTCCGCGCTGCGTGAGGCGTCGAGTCGCGCCGGGTTCACGATCGTCGGGTCCGCGACATCGCTCGCGTGGAGCGCGTAGCGCCGCAGAGGGCTCGCGTTCGCGGCGGCGTGGGCCTCGCCCGGCCCGTGACACGCCTCGCAGGCGACGCCCAGCTCGGCGACCTCGCTCGCGAAGGTGCCGCGCGCGGCATCCAATCCGGGATTCGGTGACACATTGTGGCAAAAAATACAATTGTCGTTCCAGCGCGTGACGTGCCGATCGTAGCCCGCGGGGATGCCCGTCGCGTCGGGCGGTGGCTCGGCGGGATCGGCGCCGAGGAAGGCGCCGTTCAGCGAGAAGAAACGCGCCTCCTCGACGCTCCACGCGATCGGCAGCCGGAACAGCACGTCGGCGTCGCGCGCGAGGTATTGCTGGTAGCGCCGGGAGCCGACGGTGCGTTCGATGGTCGCGCGGCGCAGCAGCGCGCCGCTGGCGTCGCGGAGCGTCATGCGCGGCGCGCCATCGGGGCCGCGATCCATCGTCGCCTCGACGCCGAGATACGTCAGCGACGTGCCGTCGAAGTCACCGAGCAGTGCGCCCGGTGCGCGCGCGTCCTGCGTCATCGTGCGGTGGAACGTGCGCCGCCAGGAGGCGTCGTGATCCGCGTGGCAGCGGCGGCACGCGGACGAGGTCGCGTGGGGCGCGCCGTGCAGCGCGCGCGGTGTCTGGAGATCGCGCGCGATCGACCGGGCCGCGAGCGCGGCGGCGACGAGCAGCCCCGCCGTCGCGGCGAGTGCGGAGGCGCGCAGCCAAGGCATCGGCCGAAGCTACCAGAGCGCGCGCCGCGGGCGCGGGGCGCTATTCGCGCTCGCCGCCGCTCGTCTCGTCGTCGCCCTCGTCGTAGCCGGCGCCCTCGCCGATGGGCCGCGCGGCGCTGCCCCGCGGTGCGGTCGGCCCGTCCGTTTCGTCGCTCGCGGTGCGCGAGGGTGGCGTCGCGCGCTCGGCCGGCGTGAGCGAGCGGTCGGGGTCGTCGGTGATGTTCGCGGCGCCGCAGGCGTTCAGGGCGAGCGCGAGGCCGAGGCAGGCGAGGGCACGGGTCATGGTGGCCACATAGGCGCGGTGCGGGTCCGTGCCCGTCATCGGCAGCTCGAGAGGGAGATGCCCTCCACCGTCAGGCCCTCGGGCGTGCACACGGTGCCGGGCGGACAGAAGCCGTTTTGGCAGGAGTCGATGCAGCGGCCCGTGCGCGACGAGCACGCGCCCGAGCGGCACTGCTGACCGCGCGCGCACGCTTCGCCGCTGCGGCCGAGACCGGCGGGGACGCAGATGTTCGCGGCGACGCCGGTGCGCGAGAGCACCGCCGCGTTGCAGCCGAACCCGGCCGGGCACCCGGACGTCGGCGTGCAGCGCTCGAGGCAGACGGAGGTCGCGCCCGGCTCGGGCACCGCGCAGATCCCCGAGCGGCACTGGTCGTCGCGCGTGCAGGGCGTGCCGATCGGCGACTCGCCGCCGGTGAGCGGCGGTTCACACACGTTGAAGCCGAGTCCGTTCGAGTCGGCGCACGTGGCGGGGGCGCCGAGGATGCGTGGGCAGTCGGCGCCCGTGGCGCAGTGACCCGTGCACCAGGTGCCCGCGCCACCGCAGACGCCGAGGGACGTGGCGCACTCGCGCGCGTCGGCCGCGCTCGGACAGTTGCGGTTCGTCCACGCGCACACCTTCAGCGAGGACGGGTCGCCCGCGGCGGAGAACACGCAGCCGTAGCCGCCCGCGCAGTCGGCCGCCGTACGGCAGAGGTGCGAGCAGTGCCCGGGATTGCTGCCGCCGGGGCTCAGGCACGCGAAGGCGCAGAGATCGGCCGTCGCGTCGGTGCACGAGCGGCCGGTGTCGTCCCACGCGCAGAAGCCCGGCGTGCCGAGCGCGCCCTGCACGCAGAAGTGCCAGTCGGCGCATTGCGCGTCTTCGGTGCACGTCTTGCTGCACACGCGCGCGCCGGCGCTGAGGTCGGCGACGCAGCGCCCCGACTCGCATTGCGCGTCGGCGGTGCAGTCCGCGAGATAGCCGAGGCGCGGGCCGCCGAGGTCGGGGGGTGGGCCGAGATCGATGGGACCCGGGCCCGCGTCGACCGGTGCCGGGCCCGCGTCGACCGGTGCCGGGCCGAGATCGCGGGTCGGGCCGAGATCGGGGGCTGGCGGGCCGAGATCGGGGGCTGGCGGACCGAGATCGGGGGCTGGCGGACCGAGATCCGCGGGGCCGGGGCCCGCGTCCGAGGGGGACTCGCAGCGGCCGATGAGCGAGCAGACCTGCCCGCTCAGGCAGTCGAGGTCTTGTGCGCAGTCCTGCCGGCACGACGACGCGAAGCAGTAGCGGCGCGGGCCGCACTGCGAGTTGAAGTTGCACTCGGTGCGCGCGCAGGCGCCGACGAGCAGCGCGAGCGCGGCGACGGCGAGGGCGAGCACCGCTCGGGAGATCATCCGGCCGAGCCTACCAGCAAGCGGATGCGCCGTGGTGCGCCCTTCCTGCGCGGACGCGGACGTGCTACCCGCTGCGGGCATGAGCTGGTTCGAGAAGACGCGCGCGGCGATCGACGCCTCGCAGAAGCGCACGATCGGCGAAGGCGTGTTCCGCCGCTGCGAGGAGTGCGGCGAGACGCTGCTCGCCGAGGAGTTCACCAGCAACCTCGAGGTGTGCCCGAAGTGCGGTCACCACTACCACCTGAGCGGCGAGGGCTGGATCGACCTCCTCACCGATCCGGGCAGTTTCGAAGAGCACGACGCGAACCTCGTCTCGGGTGACCCGCTCGAGTTCAAGGACGGCAAGCGCTACCGCGATCGGATCAAGGCCTCGCAAAAGAAGACGGGCGTGACCGACGCGTTCCTCGCGGGATCCGCGGCGATGGAGGGGCGCCCCGTGCAAATCGGTACGTTCCTCTTCCGCTTCATGGGCGGCAGCATGGGCTCGGTCGTCGGCGAGAAGATCACGCGCATGCTCGAGCGCGGCGCGGCGCAGCGGCAGCCCGTCGTGCTCCTCTCGTCGTCGGGCGGCGCGCGCATGCAGGAGGGGCTGCTCTCGCTGATGCAGATGGCGAAGACCGTCGCCGCGCTCGGGCGCCTGCGCGAGGCCGGCGTGCCGTTCATCAGCGTGTTGCTCGACCCGACGACGGGCGGCGTCGCGGCGAGCTTCGCGCTGCTCGGCGACGTCAACATCGCGGAGCCGCGCGCGCTCATCGGTTTCGCGGGGGCGCGCGTCATCGAGCAGACGATCCGCGAGAAGCTGCCCGAGGGCTTCCAGCGCGCGGAGTTCCTGCTCGAGCACGGGATGATCGACATCATCGCCGACCGCCAGAGCATGCGCGCGACCATCGCCCGCGTGCTCTCGCACCTCGTCGACTGACGCCGCGCCGAGCTGGCCCGCGCGCGCAGCGGGGCTTGCGGGCGCGCCGCTTCGTCGGCAGATCACGGTCCGCGATGGACTATCTCGGCGCGGTGCGATGGCTGTACGGGCTCGAGCCGCGCGGGATCCGTCTCGAGCTCGACCGCATGCACGCGGCGCTCGCGCTGCGCGGCGATCCGCAGCGCGGGCTGCGCGTCGTGCACGTCGCGGGGACCAACGGGAAGGGCAGCGTCTCCGCGATGGTCGCGGCCTCTTTGCGGGCCGCGGGGCTGCGCGTGGGTCTCTACACCTCGCCGCATCTCCACCGCTTCGTCGAGCGCGTGCGCGTCGACGGACGCCCCCTCGCCGAGCGCGCGCTCGCGCGCCGGGCGACGCAGCTGCGCGCGTTCCTCGAGGCGCCGGGCGCGCCGCCACTCACGTTCTTCGAGGTCGCGACGCTGCTCGCCTTCGAGGCGTTCCGCGACGCGCGCGTGGACGTCGCGGTGCTCGAGGTCGGGCTCGGCGGGCGGCTCGACGCGACGAACGTGCTCGAGGCGCCGCTCGCATGCGCGATCACCCGGATCGCGCGCGATCACGAGGCGTACCTCGGCGACACGATCGCCGCGATCGCCGCGGAAAAAGCGGGGATCGCACGGCACGGCGTCCCGCTCGTGGTCGGGGCGCGTGACCCCGAAGCGCGGGCGTCGATCCGCGCGCGGGCGGAGGCCGTCGGCGCCGCGCCCGTCTCGTGGCTCGGCGAGGACGTCGACGCGCACGGCGAGGAGGGCCGCGCGTTCTCGGTGCGCGTCGGCGGGGCGCACGTCGCGGACCTGCGCGTCGCCCTCGCGGGCGCACACCAGCGCGAGAACGCGGCGATCGCCGTCGGCACGCTCGTCGCGCTGCGGGCGCGCGGACTCGCCGTCCCCGACGCTGCGATCCGTGCGGGTCTCGCGCGGGTGCGCTGGCCGGGGCGCCTCGAGCGCGCGCGCCGCGGCGGGGTCGCGTACCTCTTCGACGCCGCGCACAACGTCGACGGCTGCGATGCGCTCGCCACCGCGCTCTCCGTCGCGCCCCGTCGCGGGCGCCGCGTGCTGCTCTTCGCGGCGATGCGCGACAAGGACCACGCGCAGATGCTCGCGCGCGTCGCGCCGCACTGCGACGCGGTCGTGCTCACGCGCCCCGAGACGCCGCGCGCCGCCGAGCCGGAGGCGCTCGCGGCCGGGTGGCCTGCGGAGTGCGTCCGTGACGTGCGGGCCGCGCTCGCGCGTGCGCAGTCGCTCGCGGGGCCGGGGGGCACCGTCGTCGTCGCGGGGAGCATCTACCTGCTCGCGGAGGCGCGTGCGGCCGCGCTCGGCGTGCGCACCGAGCCGCCGATCGCGATGTGAACGGCCCCGCGCTCGTGCGTCGCGCGCGCTGTGAGCGTGCGCCGCCCCCGTGTCCCGCCCGCGCTTGACACCCGCCGACCCGCCGCGAACCTTGCGCGCCGTGACGAGCAGGGAGCGGAGCGCGTGACGGCCACCGTGCCGGACGGTTCGGTCGGCGGCGGAGCGCTCGCCGGGCGTCGCGTGATCGTGCTCGAGAGCCGCCGCGCCGCGGAGATGGCGCGCCTCGTGGAGCGGCAGGGTGGCGAGGCGCTCGTCGCGCCGACGATGCGCGAGGTCGCGCTCACGGCGGGGCCGGAGGTGCGGGCCTTCGCGGACGCGCTCGCCGCCGGCGCGCTCGACCTCGTGATCCTGCTCACCGGCGTCGGCACGCGCGCCCTCGCGGACTCACTGGAGGCGGACGGAGTGATGACCCGCGCCGCGCTCGCGGCGGCGCTCTCGCAGACGCGCGTGCTCGCCCGCGGACCGAAGACGGTCGCCGCGCTGAAGGAGCTCCGCGTCACGGGCTATCTCACCGCGCCCGAGCCGCACACCTGGCGCGAACTGCTCGAGGTCGCGCGCGGCAGCGGCTCGCTCACGGGGGCGCGCGTGGCCGTGCAGCTCTACGGCGCGCCGCACCCCGAGCTCACCGCGGGCCTCGAGGCCGAGGGCGCGCGGGTGCAAGCGGTGCCGGTCTACCGCTGGCAGCTCCCCGACGACGTCGGGCCCGCCGAGCGCGCCCTCGACGCGCTGCTCGCCGGGCGCGTCGACGCCGTCCTCTTCACGAGCGCGCAGCAGCTCGATCACTGGCTCGAGATCGCCGCGGGGCGAGGGCAGCGTGAGGCGCTGCTCGAGGCACTCGGGCGCACGCCGCTCGGCTCGATCGGGCCGACCTGCACCGAGCGGCTCGTCGCCTACGGCCTGCGCCCCGCGGTCCAGCCCGAGCACGCGCACATGGGGCACCTCGTGAAGGCGCTCGGTTCATGCATGCATGCGCATGGAGACATGAAGTGAACGATTCCGTCTTTCTCCGCGCGTGTCGGCGCGAGCCCGTCCCGCACACCCCCATCTGGATCATGCGGCAGGCCGGGCGCTATCAGCCGGAGTACCGCGCCATCCGCGCGAAGGTCAGCTTCGTCGAGCTCTGCAAGACGCCCGACCTCGCGTGCGAGGTCACGCTGCTGCCGGTCGAGCAGCTCGGCGTCGACGCGGCGATCCTCTTCGCGGACATCCTCCTCATCCTCGAGCCGCTCGGCATCGGCTTCGAGTTCACGAAGGACGACGGCCCGAGCATCCCGCGCCCCGTCCGCACCGCGGCCGACGTCGACCGCGTCTCCGAGGACATCCGCGCGGCGGACTCGCTCGGCTACGTGATGGAGGCCGTGCGCCGCATCCGCGCGGGGCTCGCGGGGAAGGTGCCCCTCATCGGGTTTGCGGGCGCTCCCTTCACGCTCGCGTCGTACGCGATCGAGGGCGGCGGCTCGAAGAACTACCTGCGCACCAAGCAGCTCATGCTCTCGGACGAGGGGCTCTGGAACGCGCTCATGCGCAAGCTGACGCGCGCGATCGGGGACTACCTGCGCGCGCAGATCGACGCCGGCGCCGAGGCCGTGCAGGTCTTCGACAGCTGGATCGGGGCGCTCTCGCCCGCGGACTACGCGCGCTACGTGCAGCCGCACATGCGCGCGCTCTTCGCGTCGCTGCCGCCCGACGTGCCGCAGATCCACTTCGGGACGGGCAACCCCGCGCTCTACCCGCTCATGAAGGCCGCCGGCGGCACGGTCGTCGGCGTCGACTGGCGCGTCGATCTCGGCTCGACGTGGGACGCGCTCGGCCACGACGTCGGCATCATGGGCAACCTCGACCCCGCCTCGCTCCTCGCCCCGCGCGAGGTGCTGAAGGCGCGCGCGAGCGACGTGCTCCGCGCGGCGGGGGGCCGCCACGGACACATCTTCAACCTCGGGCACGGCGTGTATCCCGAGGTGTCGGTCGACCAGGTGCGGGCGCTCGTGGATCACGTCCACGAGGCGAGCGCGCGCTGAGGGCGCGGTGGCGCGCGTCGTCGTCGTCGGCGGGGGCATCTCCGGGCTCGCGGCCGCGCATCGGCTGCGCGAGCTGCGTGAGGATCTCGACGTCACGCTGCTCGAGGCCGGGACGCGCTGCGGCGGGTGGCTCGGCACCGAGATCACCGACGACGGCTTCGTGATCGAGCAGGGGCCCGACTCCATCGTGACCGACAAGCCCTGGGCGATGGCGCTCGTGCAGCGGCTCGGGCTCGAGTCCGAGGTCATCCCGACGCAGCCGGGGCCCCGCGGTGCGTACGTCGTGCGCGAGGGGAAGCTCGTGCGCGTGCCCGAGGGATTCTCGCTGATGGCGCCGCAGCGCGCGCTGCCGATGCTGCGGACGCCGCTGTTGTCGCTGCGCGGCAAGGCGCGGCTCGCGCTCGAGCTCGCGCTGCCGCGTGCCGCGCCGCGTGAGGACGAGAGCCTCGCGTCGTTCGTGCGGCGGCGATTCGGCGTCGAGGTCTTCGA
Source organism: Polyangiales bacterium (assembly GCA_964202905.1). Taxonomy (GTDB): domain Bacteria; phylum Myxococcota_A; class Polyangia; order Polyangiales; family JADJQN01; genus CAIUAC01. Next base: position 599,365 of record CAXNJO010000002.1, on the reverse strand, counting down.
GCGCCTCGCGCAGCCGCTCGTCGGCGGCATCTACGGCGCCGACCCGTATCGCTTGAGCTTGCGCGCGACGATGCCGCGCTTTCTCGAGGCCGAGCGCGTTCACCGGAGCGTGACGCTCGGCCTGCTGCGCAGCGCGCGCGCAGCGGGTCCGCGCGAGGGCGCGAGCGGGGCGCGGTATGGGCTCTTCGTCGCGTTTCGGCGCGGGATGGCCACGCTCGTCGACGCGCTCACGGGGGCGCTCGGTCCGCGCGCACGGACGAACGCGCAGGTCGCAGCGCTCGGGCCGACGGAGGGAGGCGGCTACCGCGTCGCGCTCACCGATGGGTCCGCGCTCGCGGCCGATGGCGTCGTGCTCGCGCTGCCGCCGGCGCCGATGGCGCGCCTGCTCGCGCCGATCGACGCGCGCGCATCGGCGCTCGTCGGGGGCATCGCGCTCGGCTCCGCGGCGACCGTCACGCTCGCGTACCGCCGGGCCGAGGTGCCGCACGCGCTCGATGCGTACGGCTGGGTCGTGCCCGCGATCGAGCGGCGCCCCTCGCTGGCGGCCACTTTCTCGAGCGTGAAATACGCGGGGCGCGCGCCGGAGGGCTCGGTGCTCGTGCGCGTGTTCTTCGGCGGAGCGCAAGGCGAGGCGGTGCTCGCGGGCGACGACGACACGCTCGTGTCCGTGGCGCGCGCGGAGCTCGCGGCGCTGATGGGCGTGCGCGCGAGGCCCCATCTCGTGCGCGTGGGGCGTTTCCCGCGGGCGATGCCGCAGTACCTGCTCGGGCACCTCGCGCGCGTCGCGGCGGTCGAGGCGCGCGAGGCGGGCTGGCGCGGTCTCGCCCTCGCGGGGAACGGTCTGCGCGGTGTCGGGATCCCCGACGCGATCCACAGCGGCGAGCGCGCCGCAGCGCGGGTCGTGGCGTCTCTCGACGCGCCCGCGCGGAGCGCGTGATGGGCCTGCTCGACTGGCTCCCGGGCAAGCGCCGCGCGGCGCGAGAGGAGGCGAGCGCGGCGGCGGCGGCCGAGGCGGCCTCCATCCTCGCCCGCGGGGATGCGCGCGGCGCGCTCGCGCGTGCGGGCTTGGCCCTCGTCGATGCGCCGGACGATGTGCGGCTCTTGCGCGCCGCGGCCGACGCGTTGCAACTGCTCGGGCGCGCGCGCACCGCGGAACTCGCGCGGCTCGCGGCGGATGCGCCGCACGACGTGGCCCGCGCGCTCGAACTCGGCGCGCACCTGCTCGGTGAAGACGCGCTCACGCTCGCCGACGCCGTGCTCGGCCATGCGCTCACGCTCGCGCCGTTCGACGCCGTCGTGCGGAGCGAGCGCGCGCTCGCGCAGGCGCTCTCCGGTCAGCACGCCGCGGCGGTCGCGACCCTCTCGTTGCACCCCTGTCTCGCGGACGATCCGGGGGCGCTCTTTCAGTTCGCGTGGTCGTCGTTGCTCTCGGGCGATCCGGCCGCGGCCGAGGGCGCGGCCGAGGAGCTCGCGCGGCACCCGAGCGCCGAGAACCTGCGCCGCCGTCTGCTCGCCGCGCTGCGCCGCGCGGAGGTGCCGCCCGATGCCGAGCCGCCGGACGCGCGCGACTTCTACTTCCTCGAGCACGGTGCGCTCTTGCTCGAGCTCGCGCCGGTCGCCTCGGCGCGGTTCGCGGCGCTGGAGCTCGACACGGCGCACGCCGCGCGCCTCGTCTCGCGGGCCGCGGTCGCGCTGCGACTCCTCGACGCGCGCCCCGCCGCATGCACGGCGGTCGACGACGCGGCGCGGCCCTATGCGGAGGCCCTCGGCGCGGCGCTCGCGATCCCGGCGCTTCCGCTGCCGTCCGCGGGGCGCGTCCCCGATGGCGTGTTGGTCGCGCGCACCGCGATCGATCTCGCGCCTGCGCTCGATCGGCTCGGTGCGCACGACGGCCGCGTCGTCACGTTCGCGATCGCGCAGCCCTCCGCCGAGCGCGCCCCCTGCGCGCCCGATCTGCTCGGCGTGTTCGCCGCGCGGCTGCGCTTCGCCGTCGAGCCCGACGCGCTCGTGCGTGCGGTCGCGGACGCCGCGCGCGAGGCACCGCCGTTTCATGCGCGGCTGACCGGCTTCGTCGAGGCGCGCCGCGCGCTGTTGCCGCCGCGCGATCGAGGGCGCGTGGCGTCTGCCTACCTCGCCGACGCGCCGCTCGACTGACGCCGCGTCTACACGGTCATCGGGCGGAAAAAACCTTAGAAGTGAAGGCTCAGCGCGACGTGGCCGCGGAGCTGGAGGCCGACGGCGTTGCCATCCTTCGTGAGGTCGACGCCCGTCGGCGAGGCTGTCCCCGGCCCGAGCGTGAGCGGCTGGCGCGAGAGGTTGAGCACGTCGACGTCGAAGCCGGCGCCGACCGCGACGAACTTGCCGAAGTAGATGTCGATCCCGGCCGCTGCCTGGATCACGTACCCGTACACGTTGGTCTGACTGAGGCTCGGTTCGTCGTAGTTCGCGTTGCCGTGCCAGCCGTAGCCGAAGCCGGCGCGCACCCAGGGCTCGACGACCGGGGTCGGCAGCCGCAGCGTGATCTCGGCCGACGCGGTGCCCACCTCGAAGCCCTCGTAGCTCGCGAGCGTCGCGCGCGCGCCGAGGGACACGAACGAGAAGCGCACCCCCGCCGCGAGACCGCCTGCGTAGCCCGACCCCGAGAGCGCGACGACGCTGGGGTAGAGGTTGTCGTAGGAGATCGCGCGCATGTTCACGTAGCTGTAGCCCCCGATGGCCTCGATCCAGAGGAGGTCTGCGCCGCGACCGTCGCTCTCTTCGTCGTCGGCCTCGCTCGGGCCCGACGCAGCCGCGCCGCTCGGACCGGATGGTGCGGGGTGGCCCGCCGCGGCGTGGTTCGCGGCGACGTCGCCCGCCGCGTGCGTCGTCCCGGAGGTGCCCACCGCGCGCGTCGTCGCCGAGGCGCTCGCAGGCGTGGCCGCGTCCTGCGCGCGCGCCGCGCCGCGAGGGGCGATGCACGCCAGCGCGAGGATCGCGGCGGCGATCGCGCGCCGCGCCGAGAACAATTCGAGTCGCATGCGGGCTCTCCTCTCGCGGCTCAGTGCGGGCCGCGTGCGTCGTCGTCGTCCGTCGAATCGGCGTCCACCACCGGACCGGCGGGGACACGGTACGCCCCGCTCAGCCACTGGCCGAGATCGATGAGTTTGCAGCGCTCGCCGCAGAAGGGAGCGGCAGGGTTCTCCGCGCGCGGCGCGGCCGACTGCTTGCAGATCGGGCAGGGACGGCTCGTCACCGCGCGAGCATAGCAGCGTGTGCCGTGCGCACCGCGCGGGTTTCTGGACGCGGGCGCGCGCGCCTCGGGACAATTCGTGCGGAGGTCCCCGATGACGCCCAACCCCGAACGTCGCATCCGCCGCAGCCCCGAACGCCAAATCGCCCTGCGCTATCAGCTCGAGCAGGCCCGCACGCGCGGCGGGCTCGACGCCATCGCGCTCGCCGACGACGCCGGGCTCCTCGTCGCCTCCGCCGGCGACGACGCCCTCTGCGAGGAATTGTCCGCGCTCGCGCCGCTCGTCGGGCGCAGCCAGGCCGCGATGGCGGTCGGGATGGCGCTCGCCACGCGGCCGCTCTGCGCGCTCGGTGAGCCGCTCTTCCTCGTGTCGCAGGGCGGCAACCTCGCGCGCGACGCCGTGCTCTCGGAGTCAGCGCGCGGTGTGGTCCGCATCCTCGAGAGCGCCTAGGCGCTGGGCGGCCCGCACCGCGTCGCGTGCGCCGCGCCTGCTACGTTGGCGGCGATGGACCCCCGCGCCGACGTCGACTTCGGGGGCACGGCCCCGCTTCGGGCGCGAGGCACGATGTGGGCGCGGACAGAGCGTCCCGGCCTCGCGCATCGCGCGGCCATCCGCATGTTCGGCGCGTCCCTCTCCGCCGCGTGCGCGATTCTGCGGCGCGTCGACGGGTTCTGTGCCGTCGCGCAGGCGCGTACCGCCGACGCGCGGGCAGGCGCCTCGTGAGCGGCTTCGCGCTGCGCCGTCTCTTCCGGCGCACGCCGCGTGTGCCCGGCGAGCGCGACATCGATGTCGCCGATGATCGGGTGACGCTGCTCGTCGACGGCGCGCAGGCCTTCCCGTCGATGCTCGCGGCCATCGCGGGCGCGCAGCGCGAGATCCTGCTCGAGATGTACTGGTTCCAGAGCGACGCGGTCGGACGACGCTTCGCCGCGGCGCTTGGCGCACGCGCGCGCGCCGGGGTGCGCGTACGCATCGTGTACGACGCGATCGGGAGCCTCGGCGTGGACACGTCGATGTTCGCGCGGCTGCGCGACGTGGGCGTCGAGGTCCACGAGTACAACCCCGTCGAACCCTGGAAGAACCGCTGGCGCATCGGCAGCCTCAACAACCGCGATCACCGCAAGATCCTCGTGGTCGATGGCCTCGTCGCCTTCACCGGCGGCATCAACCTCGGCCTCCCCTGGGCGCCCGAGTCGGAGGGCGGCGCGGGCTGGCGCGACGACTTCGTGCGCATCGAGGGGCCGGCCGCCGCGCAGCTGCGTACGGTCTTCGCCGAGGGCTGGGTGCGCGTCGGGGGCAGCGCCTGTCCACCGCTCGCGGACGTGCTCCCACCCTCAACGCCCTCACCCCCGGACGCAGCGTCCTCCGCCCCGCTCGATCCGACCACGCCCGCTGCGCCGCGCCAGAGCGTGCGCGCGCTGCCGAGCGGCGATCGCCGCGCCCGCGCGCTCATCCGGCGGGCCTATCTCCGACAGATCCGTGGCGCCGGTCAGTTCGTCTACATCGCGAACAGCTACTTCATCCCGGACCGCGCGATCCGCGGTGCGCTCATCGCGGCCGCGCGCCGCGGCGTCGACGTCCGCGTGCTCGTCGCCGGCGACAGCGACGTGCCGGCCGTCTACCACGCGTCGCGCTTCCTCTACGACCGCCTCTTGCGCGAGGGGATCGCGATCTACGAATGGACGCGCTCCGTCTTCCACGCGAAGACGGCCGTGATCGACGGCAGGTGGAGCACCACGGGCTCCTTCAACCTCGATCACCGTTCGTGGCGCCTCAACCTCGAGATCAACGTGGCGATCGAGGGCGCCGAGGTCGCCGACGCGATCCGCGCCCGCTTCCTCGCGGACGCGGCGCAGTCGACGAAGATCGAGCTCCGCGACTTCCGCTTCCGCGCGCCCGCCGAGCGTCTCCTCGAGGCCTTCTACTACCTGTTCCGCAAGCTGCTCTAGCGGGCCCGGCCGCGCCGGGGGCTGCTAGGCTCGCGCCGTGACGCGGATCGCGTCGCCCATGGAATCCCGCGCAGCGCGGGTCGAGCGCGCGTCGGTCCACACGAACACCGGGAGTCGAGTCGCATGAACGAGCGCAGTCGGGGAGCGGGGAGCGCGTGGGTCGCGGCCGTGGGCGGGGTGCTCGTCGCCGGAGCCGCGTGCGGCGGGAGCGGGGCGCGCCTCGAGCCGCGCTACGTCGCGGTGCACAACACGCTGACGGCGATGGGGCTCGCGCAGACGGGCGCGATCAACGAGGGTTCGCTCGACGCCGGCGCCGTGGCGCGTACGGCGCAGCGCCTCGAGGCCGGGCAGTGCTACACCTTCGTCGCGCTCGGTGGCACGGGGGTCGACGACCTCGACGTGCGCGTCGTCGACGACGCCGGCACCGCGCTCGGGAGCGACGCGACCCACGATCCGCAGGCGGCGGTGCGCGTCTGCCCCGACTACGCCGGCGAATACCAGGTCGTGCTCACGATGGCCGGTGGGCGCGGTGACTACACGCTCGCGGTCTGGTCGGGCGGCCCGACGGCCGTCGGGCGCGCGACCGAACCCCCCGACGCACGCCGCGCCGGCGGCCGAGGGAGCTGCGAGACCCCGCTGCCGCTCGAGCCGGGGCGCCCCGTGCAGGGCGACACGCGCGGGGGCGGCTCGGCGCTCGTCGGTTCGTGCGCCGAGGGCGCCGCGCCCGAGCAGGTCTATCAGCTCCGCGTCGCGCAGCGTACGCAGCTGACGATCGTGCTGCAGTCCACCTTCGACGGCGCGCTCTACCTCCAGCGCGAGTGCGGTCGCCGCGAGTCGGAGCTCTCCTGCAACGACGACAACCCGGACACGACGCGTTCGCAGCTCGACGTCACGCTCGACCCGGGCACCTACTTCGTCGTCGTCGATGGCTACCAGGGGCAGGGCGGCGCCTACGAGCTGGTTGCGTCGGCGTCGCAGGTCCAGCCGATCGAGGCGTTGTGCACGGACGCGGCGCCGCTCGATCCGGGCCGGCCGATCACGGGCACCACCGTCGGCGCGCAGGACGCCTTCAGCGCGACGTGCGCCGGGGGCGCGCACTCGCCCGACCGCGTCTACCGCGTCGACGTACCGCAGCGCTCGCGGCTGCGCGTGCGGATGCGCAGCGACCACGACGGCGCGCTGCATCTGCGGAGCGACTGCACGAACCCCTCGTCGGAGCTCGCGTGCAACGACGACGTGGCGGACCAGCAGCACTCGATCGTCACCGCGGTCGTCGATCCGGGCCGCTACTACGTGTTCGCCGACGGCTACAACGTCGGCGCGGCGGGGGCCTTCACGCTCGAGGCCGAGATGGCCCCCGACACGGGCGGCGGCGCGGTCGGCGATCAGTGCGGCGCCGCGAGCGCGGCGGTCCCCGGCAGCCCCCGCGTCCGTCGACACCTTCGCGGCCGCGGACGATCTCGCCGGCAGCTGCGGCGGTCAGGGTGCCCCCGACGTCGTGCAGCGCATCGACGTGCGCGCACGCTCGCGCGTCCGCGTGTCCTTCACCGGCGCGCAGTACGCGGGCGTCGCGTATCTGCAGCGCACCTGCGGCGATGGTGCGACCGAGCTCGGCTGCGTCGCGTTCGCGTCCGGGGGCGGCTCGGGTCCGACTCCCCCCGGCCCCGGCCCCGCGCCCACGCCGCCGTCGCCGAGCGCGCCCGCGCTTGACGTCGCCGTGGACCCCGGCACCTACTACCTCGTCGTCGATGGCGCGCGCGCGGGGCAGTTCGGTGCGGTGCAGGTCGACGTGCAGCTCGAGGACCTCGCCGCCCTCGATCGGATGTGCCGGCAGGCCCCGCTCCTCCGCGCCGGGACGCCCGTGAGCGGCTCGACCGCGGCGAGCGCCAACCGCTTCGAGGCCTCGTGCGCCGACGGCGCGCGGAGCGGCGACGAGGTCTACCGCATCCAGCTCACGCGCCGCTCGCTCGTGAAACTCTCGCTCTCCTCCGAGTACGACGCGGCCCTGCACCTACGCCGCGACTGCACGCAGCAGTCGACGGAGCTCGCCTGCAACGACGACAGCAGCGACAACCGCCACGCCTACGTCGAGACGACCCTCGATCGCGGCACCTACTTCGTCATCGTCGATGGTTTCCGAAATGGAAACCAAGGCACGTTCCGCCTCGATTACGAGGTCCAAAACGCGCCCTGAGGGCGCCCCTCCCGGCGTAGGACGTCCGCGCCTACCCTGTTTCGAGGGCCGCGGAGGCTGGTCCGGGCGCAACGCCCCGCCCCCCGTGGCCTCCGCCGATGTTTCCCGGGCGGTGACGCTGCGCGCCGACCGTCGGCTGCGCGTCAGGCCGCGTCGCCCCGGGGGCGGTCCGCGTCGACCGCGTCGACCGCGTCGTCGCGTCGCTCCGCGTGCGTCGCGTCGTCGGTCGCGTCGCCCGTCGGCGCGTCGGCTGGGGCGTCGTGCGCGCGTGCGTTTCCGTCCGTGGCGGGGGCGTCGGGGAGGCCCGGGACAACGGAGAGGCCGGGCGCGTCGTGGGCGTCGGCGGGCGGCGCGCGCAACGCCTCGAGCGTGGCGAGCGCCTCCGCTACGATGCGCTCGGCCTGCTGCTGCTGCACCTCGGGGGGCGGCGGCCAAACGCCGTAGTCCGCCTCCTCCCCGGGGCCGCTGCGGTCGACCCAGTAGGCGCGCGTGTCGCGGACGTCGAGGTGCACGAACGCGCTGTTCGGGTAGTAGCCGATGCCCGTCTCGTCGAGGGTTCGCGCGAAGTCGCGGAGCGCCTCGCGGGAGACGCCACGCACGCGCAGATCGAGGGCGCGCGCCTGATGGTGGCGGCTCGATGCGCGCTCGGTGGGGCGCCATCCCGAGACGATCTCGATGGCCTTGCCGGGGAATCGTGCCGCGACGCGCGCGACGCGTGGCAGCAGCCCCGCCTCGATGCGGCGCACACCCTCGGCGATGAAGCCCGGGTCGGGGCGCGTCTCCCCGCGTCGCGGCCGGCGCGCGAGGCGGCGTGCGTAGGCGCGGATCGCGCGGGTCTCCGGGGCGGGCGTGCGGTGCGGGCGGGCGAGCACGCTGAGCGTGTCGAGCGCCGCCGGAAGCGGACGCCCGTCGCAGAACGTCAGCGAGACGCGCTGCGTCTCGCGCCGCGGCCCGTCGACGCGCACGAGCTCCGTCGGTGGCGCGTGACAGGGTGGCGCGGGCGCCGCGTGCGCCGCGCCGGCGCGCGGAGCGCGCGTTCGCCTCGCGCTGCCGGCGCCGCGCGTGCCGGGCCTGCGTGAGCCGCGTCGGCGCGCGCTGCGGTGCTTCGCGGCGCGCCACTGCGGGCTGCTTCGCCGCGCGGGGTCGAGGCGGGCGGGAGGGCGGCAGGCGGTTCGGTCGCCGGAGGGGCCGCGACGTCGGCGCGCGGCGGGGGGGGCGGCACGAACACCTCCTCGCGGGCGCGCAGAGCGAGTGGATTCGCGAGGCGCGCGGGTTCGTCCGCCGCGGCGCGCTGCGAACCGGGGAGCGCGGCGAGCAGGCCCGCGAGGAGGAAGAGTCGAATGCGTCGCGGGGCCACGCCCGACCGCTATCCGGCCGGGCCCGAACCGTCAACAAAGCCGCGCGCCGCCGGGGGCGCCGGTGCCGTCAGGGCCGCCCGGTCGCCGCGATGCCCGCCGGGAGCAGGCCACCGCGCAGCCACTCCTCGGACGTCGTGACCCCGAGGAGATGCCGCTGCGCGAACGCGACGGCGAGCGTCGCCGTGTCGCGCGCGACGGTCGCGGCGTCTGCGGTGCCCGCCGTGCACGCTGCGCACGCGAAGCAGCCCGCCGTGTCGGGCACGAAGTCCATGTGATCGGCGCCGATGAACGTCCACTGCGCGGCCCACGGTGCGGCGCTCGCGGCTGCGTAGAACGTCGTGAAGTTCTGGTCGGCGGGCGCGCACGGCATGAAACCGCCCGAGGCGTTGGTCGTCTCGCCCATGAACCCCACCGGGATCGCGAGCGCCGCGACGACGTCCGGCACGATGTCCGGCCGCTCCGCCGTGTAGCCCATGCCCGGGCCCCCGCCGCCGTTCACCGGATCGATCGCGAGCAGCGCCGTCACGCGCGCGTCCGCGCCCGCGGCCATCGTCGCGAGCTTTCCGCCGAGGCTGTGCCCCAGCGTGAGCACGCGGCCGCCGTCGGTGTGCGCTGCCGAGGGCGCGCTCGCGATCGCCCAGTCGATCACGGCGATCGCCGCGTCCCGCAGCGCGACGTGGTTCGGGAAGAAGCCGCCGGTCGCGTCCACGCCGACGACCACCACGCCGTGCGACGCGAGCCGTTCGCAGATCGCCGCGTACTGACGCACGGTCAACTGGAACCCCGGCAGGAAGACCGCGAGCGGCGCGCGCACCCCGGCAGGCAGCGTCGGGTCGAAGACCGTGACCGGCGAGGCGCCCACCATCGTCGTCGAGCGCGTCACCGCGTAGGGGCCGGGGGCGTTCGGCGCGCCGGACATCGCCGGGCCGAGATCCTCGGGTGCAGGCCCGAGGTCGACAGCGGCAGGTCCGAGGTCGACGGGATCCGCGCCGAGATCGGGGGCGCCGGCGTCGCCGACGCCCAGGTCCGGGGCAGCGGGCGGGGCTGCGTCGCCGCCGCACGCGGCGCTGGCGATCGAGGTGGCGACGAGGAACGCGGCGAGCGTGTGCGTGGGGCGGAGGAAGGGCATGGGCGGGCTCCGGCAAGGGCGAGCCTCGAGGCTCGCGGCGCCTTCGTGCCATCGCCGTGCGCCCCTGTCCACGGGGGGCCGTGGCTGTGCGATGGGGACGCACGGCGTTGGCGCCCCCGACGCCCCGTGCTACAAGCCGCGCGCCCATCAGGGCCGGGCCGCGGGGCTGTTCCCGCGGATCCGAAATGCCACACGTCTCCCGGCTCGAACGGCCGGTGCGGTGCCGCGGTCAGGCCTCCCTGTCCACGGTCGCCGGTCGAGGGAGACGGAGGAACAACCGCGAGAAGGAGCAGATCATGACTGCAAATACGGAAAACGGCGCGGGTGAGACGATGGCCACGGTGGGTGTCGGCAGCGGTGACCTCCCGATCGGCCTCCGCGCGCTGATCGACGCGGGCGTGCACTTCGGCCACCAGACCAAGCGCTGGAACCCGAAGATGCGGCCGTTCATCTACGGCGCCCGCAACGGCATCCACATCATCGACCTCGACCAGACGGCGCAGCTCTTCCGCCGCGCGTTCGACTTCGTCTCGGAGGCGGTGGGCCGCGGTGGCCACATCCTCTTCGTCGGCACGAAGCGCCAGGCCGCGGACGTCGTCGTCGAGGAGGCCACGCGCTCGGGCCAGTTCTTCGTGACGGGTCGCTGGCTCGGCGGCACGCTCACCAACTTCCGCACCGTCAAGACCGGCATCGAGCGCCTCCGCACGCTCGAGCGCATGCTTGAGGACGGCTCGTTCGACGCGGTCACCAAGAAGGAGGCCCTCGGCCTCGACCGCGAGCGCATCCGCCTCGATAAGTACCTCGGCGGCATCAAGATGATGAACGCGCTCCCCGCGGCCATGTTCGTCATCGACCCGCACCACGAGCACATCGCGATCAGCGAGGCCCGCAAGCTGGGCATTCCGATCGTCGCGATGACCGACACGAACTGCGACCCTGACCTCATCGACTTCGTCATCCCCGCGAACGACGACGCGATCCGATCGATCAAGCTGATCACGGGCCGCGTCGCCGACGCGGCGGTCGAGGGCCAGCAGCGTCGCCGCGAGTTCCAGCAGGGCCGCGGCGAGCGCGGTGACCGTCCGCAGCAGGGCGGCGGCGACGGCGGCATGCAGGTCGAGTTCGCGCGCACGCGCCGCGTCGGCCCCGGTGGCCGCATCGAGGGCGGACCCGGCGAGCGTCGTGGTCCCGGCGGTCCCGGCGGTCCCGGCGGCGGTCGGCGGCCCCGGCGGCACCCGGCGGCGGCCCCGGCGGCAACCCCGGCGGCGGTGGCGGTGGCGGCAGCGCCCGGCGGCGCCCGCTGCGGACGGCGGCGCGCAGTCCTGACCCCCCGGTGTGCGCCTTGGCCATGGCCGGGGCGCGCTCCCCACCGACACAACCGCTCCCCGTTTGAGGACTTGGGGCCCGCGGCCCGGCGACGATCGCCGCGTCCACGTGTCTCCCGCTGAGGAAGAAGGATACGGCGATGGCAATCACCGCTGCGATGGTCAAGTCGCTCCGCGAGCGTACGAGCGCGGGCATGATGGACTGCAAAAACGCCCTCGATGAGACGGGCGGGGACGAGGACAAGGCCGTCGAGCTTCTCCAGAAGAAGGGCCTCCTCAAGGCCGCGAAGAAGGCGGGCGCGATCGCCGCCGACGGCGTCATCCACTCGTACATCCACGCGGGCGGGCGACTCGGCGTGCTCGTCGAGATCAACTGCCAGACCGACTTCGTGGCCATGAGCCCCGAGTTCCGCGGCTTCGCGGACCTCGTCGGCCTCCAGCTCGCCTCGATGGCGCCCGAGTTCGTGCGTCGCGAGGAGATCCCCGAGGCGGCGAAGGCGAATCAGCTCCGCTTCTTCACCGAGTCGATGGCCGAGGAGGAGGCTGCCTCCGGCAAGTCCCGCCCCGAGGCGGCGCGCGCGAAGATCCTCGAGGGCAAGCTCGACAAGTGGATGGCCGAGAAGTGCCTCGAGGAGCAGTCCTCGGTGCAGGACGCCGACGACGGCAAGTCCATCAAGGACCTCTGCGACGCGCTCAGCGCGAAGATCGGCGAGAAGATCGCCATCCGCCGCTTCGTCCGCTTCGAGCTCGGCGAAGGCATCGAAAAGAAGAAGGTCGATCTCGCCGCCGAGGTCGCCGAGCAGCTCAAGGGCGTTGGCTGACGTCGACGACACGGGCCCTCACGGGCCCGTGTCTCGTTGGGCCTCATGCGCGCCGGTGTCCGTCGCGCGAACCCCGGAGAAACGTTTCCCGATGACGACGCAGCTCGCGCACAGGCGGTTTCTCCTCAAGCTCTCGGGCGAGGCCCTCTGCGGCGTCCCGGGCGGCTTCGGCGTCGATCCCGGAACGCTCCGTGAGATCAGCGCCGAGCTCGCCGAGGTCCACGCGCTCGGGGCGGAGATCGGCGTCGTCATCGGCGGGGGCAACATCTTCCGCGGGCTGAAGGGGTCCGCCGCCGGCATGGACCGCGCGAGCGCCGACCACATGGGCATGCTCGCGACGGTCATCAACGGCATCGCCCTTCAGGACGCGATGGAGAAGCTCGGCGTCGCGACGCGCCTCATGAGCGCTGTCGAGATCCGGCAGATGGCCGAGCCCTACATCCGGCGGCGCGCGGTGCGGCACCTCGAGAAGCGCCGCATGGTCATCTTCGTCGCGGGCACGGGAAACCCCTATTTCTCGACGGATACCGCGGCTGCGCTCCGCGCCATGGAGCTCCAGGCGACGCTCCTCTGCAAGGCCACCAAGGTCGAAGGCGTGTACGACCGCGACCCCGCGTTGCACAAGGACGCCACGATGTTCCGGCGCCTCGCCTACGATCGTTTCCTCCAGGAGCGCATCGGCGTGATGGACTCCACCGCCGTGACGCTCTGCCGCGACAACCGCCTCCCGATCCGCGTCTTCGCGCTCGGCAAGCGCGGCAACATCCAGCGTGTCGCGCTCGGCGAGGACATCGGAACGCTCGTCACCGAATCGGCCACCTGAGGAGACCCCATGAGCGAGATGATCGAAGAGACGCTCGCAGAGCTCTCGACCGCCATCGTGAAGGCCCACGAGGCCCTCAAGCGCGACCTCACCAAGCTCCGCACCGGCCGCGCCAACGCGTCCATGCTCGACGGCGTGCGCGTCGACTATTACGGGGTGCCGACGCCCATCAGCCAGATGGCGACCGTCTCCGTCCCCGAGGCGCGCATGCTCACGGTCAAGCCCTGGGAGAAGGGGCAGGCCAAGGCCATCGAGAAGGCGATCGTCGAGGCAAATCTCGGCCTGAACCCGCAGACGGACGGCGACTTCATCCGCATCCCGATGCCCGCGCTGACCGAAGAGCGCCGCAAGGATCTCGTCAAGATCGCCCGCAAGAACGGCGAGGAGACGAAGGTCGCGATCCGCAAGGCGCGGCACGAGGCGAAGGACATGCTCGCGGCCCTCGAGGCCGACGGCGACGCGTCGCAGGACGACGTCGAGCGCGGCCTCGAGCGGGTCGAGAAACTCGTGCAGGCTGGCGGGGCGGAGGTCGACGCCATCGTCGCCCGCAAGGAAAAGGACATCCTCGAGGTCTGAGCGGCGCGCTCAGAACGGCGCGCCGACGTTGACGTAGGTCTGCGTCAGGCCGCCCTCACTGAGCCCCCGCGCGACGCCGAAACGCAGCGTGAAGGGCAGGAAGTAACCGAGCGTCACATCGGCGTAGAGCTCGGCGCCCGTGCCCACGAGGAACGTCGAGGGGTCGAGTCGCCCGCTGAACGCGTCGCCGACGTCGAGGAAGACGCCCGCGTAGAGTCGACTCACGTAGACGGGCAGCGTCGCGGGTCCGGCCTGCGGGCGGAAGAGCGGAAACCGATATTCCGCCTGCGCGAGATGGTACTGCGTGCCGAAGCGAACGCTGGTCGGATAACCGCGGAGGGCGGCGCCACCGACGAGCACGAACTGCGTGAGCGCATCGACGATCGACACCGTGGGGAAGCCCCCCACGGAGAAGATCCCGCGCCGCCCGAGGTCGCCTTCGCTCACCCCGCCCGCGTAGCGCAGCGCGAGCACGTGCAGCCGCCAGAGCGGGTTGCGCAGGTAGGCCTGCGCCGTGAACGAGAGCGAGACGCTGCGGAATTGCGAGCCGAGCACGGGGTGCGCGGCAGCGACGTTCGCGGCGAGGAACGCGCCCTCCGAGGGGCTGATGTCGTACGCGAAGCGTCGCACCGTCGAGTACGACCAGCCGAGGCGCAACTGCGCGAGGCGGCCGCGCTCCGGCAGCCGCGGCCCCGGATCGTTCGGGTCGAGCGCGCCGCCGAAGGGCTCGGCCTGCCCGAGCCAGCGCAGCGTGTACCCGGCCGCGACCGAGTCGGACGAGAGCGCACGTCGAAACGTGTAGTTCGCGCCGAGGTCGACCCCGACGTCGTCGGCGATCCACGTCCGCTCGGCGCCGCCGACCTGCAGCCCGCCCTGCGGCGACACGAGGCGGAATGCGCGCGCCGACATCCCGACCGGCAGGCCGTGATAGCCGTACGACGCGTCGACGTTCACGTCGCCGCGCACGAGGCCGACCCCAATCCGCGCGGCCCAGGTGTGCCTCCCCACGACGTCGCCGCCCGCGCTGCTCACGCCGAGCTGCTGGCCGAACGCGTCGGGCGTCAGGTCGAGGCCATACGCCCACGGCCGCAGGGTGCCCCAAGGCGTGTAGGGCCGGCTCTCGAGGGCGTCCGCGGTCTGCTCCGTCTCGGACGGCGCGGGGCGCGTGTCGACGTACGGGGGCGCCTCACGGAAGCGGCGGGGATCGAGCGGGAGTGAGAAGAGGTCGAAGCCGTAGGACGTGTAGCCGACGTACACGAGCCGTTCGCCATCTTGTGAGATGGTGGGCTGGAACGCCCCCGCGAGGACATTCGTGACCTGCTGCACCCGGCCCGTCGCGCGCTCCCAGGCGTGGATGTTCGCGACGCCCGTGCGGTCGGAGGAGAAGTAGAGCGTCCCTCCGTCGGGAGACCAGGCGGGCCCGGAGTCGTAGGCGCGGTCGCGCATCACGTCGCGCACGGCGCCCGTCGCGACCTCCACGAGGCGCAGATCCCGGAAGCCGCCGGCGCTCCAGCAGGAGTAGGCGATCGTGCGCCCGTCGGGCGAGAAGCGGGGCGCGTAGATCTGCTCGAAGCGGCGACTCCGCACGAGGACCCGCTGCGTGCCAGGCACGTCTGCGAGCTCCGCGGTCGCGAGGTGGGTCGTGCCCGCGGAGTTGATCGTGTAGACGACGTAGCGCCCGTCCGGCGAGACGTCCGGCTCCTGCGCGCGTGCGCCGTGCGTCAGCCTCTCGCGCTCGCCCGTCGTGAGATCGAGGGAGAACAGGTCGTTGAACGCGTAGAGATCGCGGTGCGCGTCGAGCGCGCTGTAGACGACGTGTCGCCCGTCGGGGTGGGGCGCGGGCGCGGCGATCCCGGTCACTTCGGCGCGTGTCTCGAGGCGTGTCCCCGTCCGCGCGTCGAGCGTGCGCAGCGCGCCGAGCGAGCGGTTGTCGCCGGCGAAATAGATCACGCGCCCGTCCGGCAGGAAGCGCGGGGTCTTCGCCTCCTCGCCGTGGTGGGTGATGCGCGTCCCTTCGACGAGCCCGGCTGCGCGGATCGCGCGCGCCTGCGCGGCGTAGCGCGCCCGCAGCGCCTCGAGGAAGTCCGCGTAGAGCTCCGTGAAGGTGCGGCCCGTCGCGCGGCGCGCGAGGCGGTTCAGGCCGTACGGGATCACGTCGTTCGCGTAGTCGTCGATCATGCGCGCGATCGCCTGGGCGCCGTGCGCGCGCGCGATGTGCTGCATGAAATACGAGCCGTACAGATACCAGACGTTGCCGTGTGGCCAGCGGTCGACGTCGTTCGAGATCTGATCGAGCCGGAGCAGCCGACCCTCGAGCGCGTCCATGCGCAGGTACATGTCCCAGACCGACGAGCGCAGGCGGCCCGCCGCGGTCAGCTCCGTCTCGAAGAACACCGCGAGCCCCTCGAGAAACCATCGCGGCGCGACCGCGTTGGGGATCCACGTCTTGCCGAGGATCGCGTTCACGAGCGCCGGCAGCCCGCGGACCTGATCGAGGTGCAGCACGTGCGTGCCCTCGTGGACGATGAGCTCGGTCAGCCAGTCGTCGTAATCGCTGAGCGGTGAGAGGTCCTCGGGCGCCGTCGCGTAGAGCCGGATCGTGTTGAATGGCAGGGCGGTCGCCGAGCCGTTCGCGTAGTCCGTGTCGTCCGTGAGCACGATGTGCGTGCGCGAGTCCGGCGTGTAGCGGAGTAGCGGGCCGAGGGTCGCGTAGGCGCGCTCGGCGACGACGGCGACGCGGCGCGCGAGGGGTTCGAGCGGCGCGTGGAAGTGGATGGCGAAGCGTGGGGTCTCGAGCGTGTGCCAGCTCAGCGACGGATCCGACGCGGCTTGTGCGGCAGCGGGCGCGGGGGCGAAGGCGCCTGCCAGCAGGCAGGCGAACACACCGGCCAGCGCGGCAGTCGCGGAGCGCATTCGCCCGCGCTTTGTAGCAGAGCCGTCTCGTGCGCCCCCGCGCAGGGCGTGTCGCGTCGCTCGGCTCCCCCGCGGACCCGCTGACGCCGGTTCCGCGCCCTTGACCTTCGGCGTCCCAGCCCATAAATCTCTCTCACCTCGGGGGCCACGAACGGACACCGGATGGAGCCTGGCATTCCCAAGATGACGCCTACGCCGACCGACCGCTCGGCCAAGCAGTTCGCCCTCCGCTTCATCAGCGGCAAGTACCAGGGCGGCGAGTTCCCGCTGCCGCTGAACAAGGAGATCGTCGTCGGGCGCTCGAGCGAGCTCGACATGGTCCTCGTCGAGGACATGGTCTCGCGTCGCCACGCGAAGATCACGGTCACCGGAGACCAGATCTTCATCCAAGATCTCGGGTCCACCAACGGCACCTTCGTCAATGGCGAGAAGATCAAGCGCGCGCGCCTCAACGAGGGCGATCGCATCCTCGTCGGCACCAGCATCATCAAGCTCGTCGCGTCGGACGGTGAGATCTCCGACGACGCCGCACGCGCCAACGCGCAGCTCGCGGAGGTCGCTCAGGTGCGGCGCACCTCGCAGGTGCGGACGATGTCGGGCGCGATCGACGAGGTCCCGCTACCGGACCTCCTCCAACTCTTCTCCACCTCGAAGAAGAGCGGCGTGCTCTCGGTTCGCTCCGGCTCCGACCTCGGCCGTCTCTTCCTCGACAAGGGGCGGCTCGTGTTCGCCGCGGTGAACGAGAACTTCGACGTTTCGCCGATGAAGAGCGTCATCCGCATCCTCACGTGGGAGCACGGCCAGTTCGAGATGGACGGCCCGGAAGAGCGCGACTTCCCCGAGACCCTCAGCTCGACGACCGAGGGGCTGCTGCTGGAGTCGATGCGTCAGATCGACGAGCTGCGCCGCCTCGGTCCCGAACTGCCACCGCTCCACGCGAGCGTGAAGGTGGCGGTCCCGCTCATTCCGCCCCTCCGCGAGCTCTCCGGCGACGATCTCGACGTCCTCCAACTCGCCCTCAACTACGGGCACATGGAGACGCTGCTCAACAAGAGCCTCGCCAGCGACCTGGTCACGAGTCTGCTCATCGTGAAGCTGCTCAAGGCCGGCTACCTGCGCCGCGAGTAGGGCCCCGCAGCACGCTGCGCGGACGGCGTCTCAGCCGCTGCCGAGGTGTGCGACGAGCGCGGTGTACGCGCGCGTGAGGCTCTGCGCGAGCTCCGTCGCGGCCTTGTGGCGCTCGGGGTCACCGAGGTGCTTGTCGGGGTGATAGCGGCCCATCAGCTCACGGTACGCGCGCTTCACCGCGTCGAGGGACGCGCCAGGCGAGAGCTCGAGATTCGCGTAGCACTGGTGGAGTTGCTGCTCCTCCGGCGACCGCGGGCGCGCTGTCACGCCCCGCGCCGGCTCGGCGCCAGCGCCGCCAGGGGCGGGCGCACGCCGCGCGGCCCGCTCGCGACGGCGGCGCAGCAACTCTTCCTCGAGCTCAGCGTCCGAGAGATCGGCGAGCGGCTTTTGCGCGCGGCCGAAGCGGCGATCGGCGAGGTTCATGAGCGTCCCTCGGGCGAGCTCCGCGAAGCGATCGAGCACGTCCACGGAGGCGGGACCTCAGCCCCCCGCCGCGCCACGGGGCGCGGTGAGCAGCCGGTCGATGAGGTGGCGCGAGTACTGGCTCAACTCGGTGAAGACGACGCCCATCCCCGGCGGCTCGTCGTCGACACGCACGACCTCGCCGACGCCCTCGATCGTCTCGATGTCGTCCATGATCACGGTGAAGCGGAGGTTCACGCGCGTCCCGACGGGCAGCGGCTGCTTCGACTTCACGAACACTCCTGAGCGCGAGATGTTCGTCACGTACTCTTGGATGAACGCGTCGAAGGACTCGAACTCTTTGTTGATCGTGATCCGAGCCTCGCGGCGGCGGGCCTCGGCGGCGTCGCGCGCGGCCTGCCCGTCGTCGTCGCTGCCCGCTGCATCCGCTGGTTGATCGGCCACGTCACGCCCCCGCGAGGTCGAACTGCTCCAAGTGATAATCGCGCTTCGGTTGTACCACGATCTGCCGGGTGAACCGCTTGGAGGCGACCTCGACCGCGGCCTTCTCCTCGCGCTGGAGCATGTCGCAGATGGCGGGGTGCGCGTTGACGACGATCTTGTAGCCGGGGAGGTTGTCCTTCTCGCGCCGGATCTGCCGGAGGATCTCGTGGCAGATGGTCGCCTTGCTCTGCAACTGACCGGTGCCGTCGCAGTAGAAGCAGGGCTCGTTGAGGGTGCGGCCGAGGGACTCGCGGGTGCGCTTGCGCGTCATCTCCACCAGGCCGAGCTCGCTGATGCGAACGGCGGTCGTCTTCGCCTTGTCGTGCTTCAGCACGTCGACGAGGGTCTTGTAGACCTTCTCGCGGTGCGATGCGCGCTCCATGTCGATGAAGTCGAGGACGATCAGGCCACCGATGTTGCGGAAGCGCAGCTGGTAGGCGATCTCCTTCACGGCCTCGAGGTTCGTCTGGAAGATCGTCTCCTCGACGTCCTTCCCCTTGCCCGTGAAGCGGCCCGTGTTGACGTCGATGGCCGTGAGCGCCTCGGCCTGATCGATGATGAGGTAGCCGCCCGAGGGGAGCGGGACCTTGCGCGACAACGCGCGCGCGATCTCGTCCTCGATGCCGTACTCGTCGTAGACGGGCTCCGAGTCGCTGTAGAGCTCCACGTCGCCGATGCGCTCGGGCATGAAGTCCTCGACGAACTTCACCAGGCGCTCGTGTTCCCGCGGGCTGTCGATGACGATCTTGGCGACGTCTTCCGTGAAGAGGTCACGGGCCGCGCGCAGGATGACGTCGAGATCGTCGTAGAGCAGGGCGGGCGCGCGCGAGGTCGTCTCGCGCTTCTTCATCGTCTCGTTCCAGGTCTTGACGAGGTAGCCGACGTCCGCCTTGAGCTGCTTCTTGGTCAGCCCCGCGGCGACGGTGCGCACGATCAGGCCGCCCTGTGGGGGCTTGAAGGCCTCGATCGTCTCGCGCAGGCGCTTGCGCTCCTTCTCGTTGCCGATGCGCTTGCTGATGCCGATGTGCTCGACCGTCGGCATGTAGACGACGTAGCGCCCGGGCAGAGAGATGTGGCTCGTGACGCGCGCGCCCTTTGTCGAGATCGGGCCCTTGGAGACCTGGACGATGATCGACTGGCCTTCCTTGAGCACGTCGCGGATCGGCGTCTTCCGCGTGATCTTGCGCGACTTCTTCTTGTCGTCGTCGTCGTCGTCGTCCTCGGAGTCCCCCGCGGCGACGGCCTCGAGGTCCTCTTCGGCGACGATGTCCTCGACGTGGAGGAAGGCGGCCCGATCGAGGCCGATGTCGACGAAGGCGGCCTGCATGCCGGGGAGCACGCGGGTGACCTTGCCGAGGTAGATGTTGCCGACCGGGCTGCGGTCTCGGGTGCGCTCGACGAAGAGCTCCGAGAGGATTCCGTTCTCGATCAGTGCGACGCGCGTTTCGCCGATGTCGACGTTGATGACGAGCGAGTTCTGGCCCATCCGAACCTAAAAGCTGGGGCCGGGCGCGCCCGTGCGAGCGCGTGCCTGGCGGAAGTGGGAGCGACGCGTGGGCGCGCCGCGAAATCGGAGAGAAGCGACGCGCCGTGGGCGGGTCGCGGTCAGCAGGAGCGCGATGCCTGAGGGAGCGGTGGAGCGAGGAAATGTTGACGCGGCTCGAAGGAAGCCGCGTCCCTATGCCGATGCACGAACATCACGCGCGCCCCATGGCCGCGCGGGGAATGCGAGGCACCCCCAGCGGGGATGCCTCAGCGAGACTACACCCTGAAGGGTCAGTTCGCGTCGAAGATCTTCTCGATCTCGGCGCGGACCTTCTCTTCGGGCTTGTGGCGGGCGACCGCGATCTCCTTGACGATCAGGGAGCGTGCGGTCTCGAGCATGCGGCGCTCTCCGAAAGAGAGGCTCTTCTCGGCCTTCAGGCGGTAGAGGTCACGCATGACCTCCGCGACGTCGAAGACGCTGCCGGTCTTGATCTTGTCCATGAAGCCGCGGTAACGGCGGTTCCAGGTCTGGTTGTCGAAGGCGACCGTCTGCTCTTTGAGGATCTCGAAGATCTCGCGGATCTCGGACTCGCTGATCGGGGCGCGCAGGCCCACCGAGCGGGCGTTGTTGACCGGGACCATGATCTTGCGGTCGGTGTCGAGGATCCGGAGCACGTAGAACTGCTGTCGGTTGCCGGCGATGTCCTTCTCCTCGATCGAGACCACCTCGGCCACGCCCTGAGCGGGGTACACGGCCTTGTCACCGACCTTGAAGAGCTTCTCGGTACGAGCCTGCATGGAAGAACTCCTCCACCGACGTCGACACGCGTGGGTCGCGTGCCTACGTCGCGCATGACGGTCCACCGGTCGACATGTCCGGCGGGCCGGCTCCGAACCCTGTCCCGGTGAACCGTATTCCCGCGCGAGACCGTTTCTCGCGGAGAGCGGCGCCGCCGGGTAGGACAGGAGCGGCCGAATATTACGTGACGGTGACGGTCGAGTAAAGGCGCGACCTTTGCCCCGACGGCGAACCGGCCCCCGAAGCTGCCGCGCACCGTCCGCGGCCGGTGAGCCGCGTGCAGATTCGAGCGGGCCACATCGCGGCAACCCCCGTGGCGACGGCTGCATGGCGGCTCACGACGGCGCCGAGGCCGACAAATCTCGGACCGAACCCCCGAAATCACGAGAAAAGGTCCGGACGGCGGCCGACCTCAGTGTGTCGGCGTGCCCTGCGGGTTGCCCTCGAGGGACGAGAGGTCGGGCAACTCGTCGAGGTTGGGCAGGAGGATGATCTCGATGCGCCGGTTCTGCGCGCGGCCCTCCGGGGTGTCGTTGGACGCCACGGGCGCCGTCTCGGCGTGACCCGCGGCCGACACGCGGCCGCCCTCGAGCCCGCGCTCGATCATGAACTTCGTTACGGCCACGGCGCGGGACGTCGAGAGCTCCCAGTTGGACGGGAAGCGCCGCGACGAGATCGGCACGTTGTCCGTGTGTCCGGCCACCTGGAACTCGCGGCCCGGGATGGTCTTCAAGACCTCGACGATCTCGGCCAGAGCGGCCTCGCCCGCCTCTTTCAGCTCGGCCGCGCCGGACTCGAAGAGGATGTTGTCCGGGAGCTCGACCACCATGCGGCCGCGCACGATGCGCACGCGCAGCCGGCCGCTGGCGATCATCGCGCGGAAGCGGTCGATCATCTGGCGGAAGGTCGCGAGGCGCGCCTGCGCCTGCCGCTCGCGCTCCTGTAGCTCAGCGAGCGCGCGCTGCGTGCGCTCGAGGTCGGACTGCAGCCCCTGCACGTGCGACTGGAGGCCTTCAACGTTCTGCCCGAGGGCGCGCAGGCGGTCGCTGAGGCTCGCGTTGTTCGTCGTCATCTCCGTCAACCGCTGATCGAGCTGCTCGCGCGCGGTGTTCGCGTCCGTGAGCTGCTGCTCGAGTTCGCGCACGCGATTCTCCGCGGCGATCTGCTCTTCGGAGGGGCCGCAGGCGAAGGAGAAGACGGCGAGGCTCGCCGCCGCGAACAGCATGGCCAGGGTCTGTCTTGCGCGGATCGACGTCGTCATCGGGGCTCCCGTCGCAGCGCCGGAGGGCGCAAGCGGCGCGACCCTAGAGCGCGTCCTGCGGGGTGTCAACGCGATCCGCGAGAGGGGCGCGTCAGGGAGTTTCCCAACACTTACGCGGGTCTATCTCGCCATATGTTTTTCTCTATTGATCTCGTGGACTTGGCAGGTAACAGCGGTCACTCAACGAACAAAGAGCACTAAGTTAGATATAAATGATGGTCGATCCCCGCTTGACACCTGACGTGACGTGACAATACGCTGCGCGACGTCTGGCACTTTTCGCCAGGGTAAGGAAAACATCCATGGCCACCCCGAAGACCACCAAGAAGCCCGCCGCCAAGAAGCCCGCCGCCAAGAAGGCGCCCGCCAAGAAGGCCGCCCCCGCGAAGAAGGCCGCCCCCGCCAAGAAGGCCGCCCCCGCGAAGAAGGCCCCTGCGAAGAAGGCCCCCGCGAAGAAGGCCTCCACGAAGAAGGCCGCGCCGGCGACCACCGCCGCCGCGCCGACCACCTCCGCCTGAGTCCGGTCGTCCCACCGCCCCCGGGCGAATGACCGGTCGGCACGGGCTCATCTGCCCTCGACGCCGCAGGTCATGCCCCATCAGGGGCCGAAGAAGCCGACGGGCCGGGCGCGGAGGGACGCAGGGCGCCCGCGTGGGAGCCGGACCGATGGGGTCCGAAGCCCCCGGGCGAGCAGGCAGCGGAGGCGGAATGTCTCCGCCCACCGCCGAGCGCACGCCGGCTCACGTGCCGAGGTGCCAGGTCGCGAATCGAACTCGGTCCGCCGTACATTCGGTCGAGTTGGGTCCGCCAGAGTCCGGTGAAGACGCGTCGGCCCCGCCCCACATCGGCGGAGCGGCGCAGGAGACGTCCCGGTGGCGAGGCCATCGGGGCGTTTCTGTTGGAGCCGACGCGCGCGGGTGCGGAGCGAATCGCCGTCTGGCGCGGAGCGTTTTCCGCGTCGCGCTCGGCGCGCGGGACGCCGGGGGCGGTCAGCGGGTGCGGCGCGGGCGCGTCTCGTCGTCGGTCCCGTCGGCGAGCGTTTCGGCCTGCAGCAGTCGGGTCAGGCGTGCGGACTCAACGCGTAGGGCGATCACGCGCTCGCGCTCGACCGTGACCGCGCCGGGGGACGCGCCGCGTGGCTTGCGGACGTGGCGACGGGCGACCTGCTGGACGTCGACCACCGTTTCGCCGCGGACATCGCTGAAGTGGGCGGCGAGCGTCGCGGCGTCGAGGGCGAGCGCGGGCGGGCAGGTTTCGCCCTTCGCCAGGGGAACCACGACGTGCGCGCCGGGGACGCCGCGCGCGTGGAGCCAGAGGTCCTGGGGGCGGGCGTGCCGGAGGGTCAGCGCGTCGTTGTCGGCCGCGCCCTTCCCGACGAGGATCGCGCGGCCGTCGGCGGATAGAAATCGCCGGTAGGGCACGCGGGGCGGCGGCGCGGCCCGGCGCCGTGCGGCCGGCGCGTCGGCGGGGCCTGAGAGCGCGGCGCGGGCACCCGGTACGCCGAGGGCGTGCGCCTCCTCCGAGAGCACCCGCAACGCGCCGATGTCCGGCATCGCCTCGGCGCGGGCCATGAGGGTGGCGAGGGCGGAGAGGGCGCGCGTCGTCGCGTCGCGGCGGTCGGCGGCGATGCGCGCGGCGGTGTCAAGCTTGCGGGCACGCGTGAAGAGCGCCTCGGCGGCCGCGACCGCGGCGCGGGGGCCCGTGACTCCCCCCGGCTGCGGGGCAAGCGCGACGATGTGTTCGGCCGGGGGATCGCCCGATTCGTCGAGCACGCGCATCTCGGCGGCGTCGCGCGGCGTGGCGTGGGCGCACGCCAACACGAGCGAGGCGCGGTGCCGGAGCGTGGCGGCCTCGGCGCTCGCGGAGAGATCCTTCGCGATCGCGGCGAGTCTCCGCTCGGCGCGCGCGTGGGCGCGGTGGATCGCCTGCGTGACCGCCCGTCGACGCGCCTCGACCTCCGCCGCGGCGTGTGACGCGAGGAGTGCAGCGCCGGCGGCCTCGAGGGCGTCCAGCGTGTCCGCGAGGAGGAGCGGGCGACGCGCCTCGGGCGGCTCGAACACGGCGCCGACCGCGGTGGGCCTCCGGCGTTCGAGGACTGGAGCACGCGGGCGCCCGCGTCGCAGAGGACGAGCGCGCCCATGGCTCCATCGAACACGCAGGCGAGCGTCGCGGGTCCCTGCTCCCCGGTGAAATCGAGCAGCAGGCAGGCGCCTTCACGCCGCGCGTCGGTGAGCGTGGCGTTCCCCAGGTGGACGCGGAGCGCATGCATGAGCGCGTTGGTCACGCTGCCCCGCGGGGCACGCCCGAGAAGGCCCACGCCACGCGCCCCGCGCGCGGTGCCGACCACGATCGCGCACCCGGCGTCCAGCGAGACCGCGAGCAGGCGCGGGCCGAGCCCATCGATGCGTCGCACGCGCGCGCCCGCAAGTGCCGCGAGCGCGTCGCACGGGTCCAGGGTCAGCCCCCGTCGCGCTCGTCGTCGTCGTCGTCGTCGTCGTCGTCGTCGTCGTCGTCGTCGCCGTCGCCGTCGCCGTCGTCGCCGTTTTCGTCGCCGTCGCCGCCGTCGCCGTTTTCGTCGCCGTCGTCTTCGTCGTCGTCTTCGTCGTCGAGCGCCTCGTCGCCTTCGACGACGCCCGTCGCGTCGGGCGCGCTGGCGTCACGCGCGATCTGCGCCAGGCGGCTCGCCTGCTGGAACGACTGCGGTGACGTGATGGCGACGTAGATGTCGCCGGCGTCGCTCGCATCCAAGAGGTCGGCGAGATCGCGCAGGATCGGGTCGCTGAAGCGCTGTCGACCCCCGACCGCCTCGAGGCGCGCGTAGGCGATCGGGACGTCCGGGGCGGGCGTCTCGAGCGGGTCGAAGGCGCAGACGATGCCGAGTCGCGCAGCGAAGGCCTGCGCGGTGTCGGGCTCCCAGAGGCCGGTCGGCGCCCACACGACCGTCCGCCCGGGGGCGCGCTGCCGCAGGCGTTCGACGTAGGCGGTGAGCAGGTCGCGGTCGCGCTGGCCCGTCGTGAGGCTCGCGGGCGTCGGGATGACGACCATCTGCGCCGCGAGCGCATCGGCCGCGGCGCACAGCCATGCGAAGCCCGCTTCGAGCGTGTCGTCGAAGCGGAGCGGACCTTTCTCGGAGACGACGCTCGTCTTCGGAGCGACCAGCGCGAGGACGAAGCCCTCGGGCAGGGCCGCGCGCCAGCGGGTGAGCGTGGCGGCGCGGGGGAGGGGCGCGCGAAGCGCGATCTCGGCGAAGCGGAGGCGCGCGAGATAGCGCGGGCCGGGGGCGCGCTCGAGTTGTGCGCCGGCATGGACGTGGGGCATGGGGGGCGTAGGGTATCGGGCGTGGCCGCCCGCGCAATGGGCGATCGTCGTGGTACATTGCAGGCCCCATGACGCGCCTTCGCCTTCTCGTCGCGGTTCGGTTCTGCGGTCTCGCGACCACCGCGCTCGTCGCCCTATCCGGCTGTGGCGAGGACCTCCCGCGCTTCCCCGCGACGCCGCGCGATCTCGGCGTCGCGTGCACGCCCGCGGCGTCCGACCCGGATGGTGGCGCGACCACCGCGCCCGGGAGCGGCTGCGCCGACGGCGAGGTGTGCCTGCAGGGACGCTGCTACGAGGGGTGCGCGGCGGACGACGAGTGTACGGCCGGTGAGGAGTGTCGGCGCGGGGCGTGCGTGGTGCGCACGATGCCGCGGCCGGACATGGGCCCCCGCGATCTCGGGACGACCGACCCCTGCGAGGGCGTCACCTGCAGCGATTCGCTGACGCCCTACTGCTACCCGCGCACCGGCGATTGCGTCGAGTGCCGCACCAGCGAGGATTGCGGCCTGGCCGCCCCCGTCTGCGACGTCGCGTTCGGGGTGTGCCGCGCGTTCGTCCCGGCGCAGTGCGCGCCGTGCAAGCTCGACGTCGATTGCCGCGGCGCGATCGGCACCTTCGACGCGCGGTGCCTGCAGCGCGAGAGCCCCCTCGAGCGAGTCTGTGTCGCGGTCTGCGCCAGCGACGGCTCATGCCCGCAGGGCACGGCGTGCGACACCGCGTCGAACCGCTGCCTCCCGCGGATCGGCACGTGCACGACGTTTTTCGCGGCCTTGCAGCGCCGCACGTGCGCGGGCGACGGGGATTGCGCGCCCCGCGGCGCGACGCCGGACGACTTCCTCTTCCCGGGGAGCTGCCGCGCGAGCGTGTGCGCCGCGCCGTGCGCGACCGGCGTCGAGTGTTTCGACGCTGCGCAGATCTGCGAATCCGCGTTCTGTACGCCTTAACCGGTACGCCGCGAGGGGCGCGTCCACGCGCTGCGCGGGCACTCGGAGAGCGGGGCGGCGTCGGACAGCGCGGGCCGCGTGGTCGCCGTGTTCGCGGGGAGGAGCGGGCGTGCGCCGCGCGCGGTCGACACTGCCTGATGCGCGCCGCATGATCGCGGCGATGCCCGGCGAGGCCCCGACAGCGTCGAACCCGCGGGCGGAGGGGCGCGCGCCGGCGCTCTGTGGTCGGGACCTGAGCGTGTTCCGCGGGGAGCGACGGGCACGGCATGCGGCGCTGCGTTTCCGGGGACCGGGCCTGCTCGCCGGCGGGCTGCTCGCGACCGTGCTCGCCCTGGCGCCCGTCCTCGAGCAGCACGCGCGCGCGCAGGACGATTGGTCGATCACGCGTCCCGGCGGGCCGCGTCCCGGGGCGCGCCGCCCGGGGGGGCGTAGTCCGGGGCATGGGCGCACGGCGACGCGGTCGGTTCAAGCGACGACGATCCCCGCGCCTGCTGCCCCGAACGCCGAGGCTGCGCGCCGCGACGCGATGATCGCCCGCTACCGACGCGTTCTCGACGCCGAACCGACGGCGGCGTTCGCGTTGCAGCGGCTCTTCGACCTCGCGCGCGAGCGCGACGGCGGGCTCGACGGGCTCGTCGCCGCGATCGCCGCCGAGCCGCCGGGCTACGCGTCGCGGATGCTGCTCGGCGCGCTGGCCCGCGCGCAGGGGCGTGGGGCGGACGCGCAGCGTCTCTACCGAGAGGCCGGCGCGCTGCGGCCCGAGGCGCACGAGCCGCTCGCCGCGCTTGCCGCACTCGTCCGGGCCGACGGCGATGCGCAGGCGGCGCGCGCGCTCTATCGGGAGGCGCTCGCGCGTGCGCGCACCGACGCGGCGCGGCAGGAGCTGGTGCGCGAGTCGGCCACGCTCGCGATGGATTCGGGAGACTTCGAGGCTGCGCGCGCCGACTACGACGCGCTCGTGCCGACGCGGGGCGCGAGCGTGTTCCTGTCGACGGAATACGCGCGTGCGCTCGCAGCGCGGGGCGAGCATTCGCGGGCGGCGGCCGAGCTGGAGCGGGTGCGGGGGCGGTTGCGCGGTGACGGGCGTGTGCTCGGGCCGATCTTGCGCGATCTGGGTCGCGCTTACCGTGACGCGGGCGATCCGGAGCGTGCGCTTGCCATTCTGAATGATGCCCTCCGATCGACGCGGGAGGGCGGTCTGCGGCGTGAGCTCTTCGAGCTGCTCACGGACACGTACCGACGGGCGGGCAGGCTGCCCGAGCTCGCCGAGACCTTGCGCGCCGACGCACGCACGGACGCGATCGCGGCCCGCGCCGCGATCGAGGATGAGCTCGGTCACGACGCGGAAGCGCTCGTGGCGTACCGCCGCGTCCTCGGCGCGAACCCGCGCGACGTCGACACGCGGCTCCGGGTCGTGCAGGTGCTTTCGCGCTCCGGGCAGCTCGACGCGGTCATCGCCGAGTACCGCGCGCTGCTCCGCGCCGTGCCGGGTGAACCGCGGTTCGTCGTCGAGCTTGCACAATTGCTCGTGCAGCAGGGGCGACGCGACGAGGCCCGGCGCCTCGCGGCAGAGACGAGCCGGCGCCACCCGCGTGAAGCCCGCGTGCACCGCGCCCTCGCCGAACTCTACGCGCGCTGGCGGGAAGATGCGCTCGCGGCCGCAGAGGTCGCGCTGCTCGCGCGTCTCGAGCCGAACGACCCGACGCACCTCGTGGCGCTCGGAACGCAGCAGCTCGAGGCGGGCGACGCCGACGCGGCGCGCGCGACCTGGCGGCGGATCCTCACGGTCGAGCCCGATTCGGTCCGCGCGCACGCGACGCTCGGCGGGCTGTACGCGGACCATGATTTTCTGCCTGACGCGGCGAGCGCGTACGAGGAGTCGCTGCGTCTCGCGCCGACGGACATCGACGCGCTGCGCGGGCTCGCGGGCGTGCGTGAGCGACTCGGGGAGAGCGCGCGCGCGGCAGAGTTGTGGGAGCGCGTGCTCGCGGCCTCGCCGGACCGCGCCGAGCGTCGCGAGGCCCGGCAGCGGATCGTCGCGGCCTGGGGGCGTACGCGCGAACTCCCACGCCGGCTCGCCGAACTCGAGCGGGCGTTCCGCGCCGAGCCGCCGGATCTCGAGGCGGGGCGGTTCCTCGCCGAGGCGTGGCTCCGCGCGACGCCGACGCGCAATGCCGATGCCGAGCGCATCCTCGAGCGGCTCGTCGCGCTCGCGCCCGGCGACGTCGAGTCGCTCGTCGCGCTCGAGCGGCTGCGCGCGGCGCGAGGCGACCTCGCGGGCGCGCTCGCCGTGCTCGAGCGGCTCGTGGAAGCCGACGCGCGTCGGGCCGCGGCGTACCTGCAGCGGATGGCCGAGCACGCGCTGGCGCTCTACCGGGACGACGAGGCGATCGCGTACGCGCGCCGGGCCGCGGAGCGCAACCCGGACGACGCCGCGGGGCATCGACGACTCGGCGATCTCTTCCGTGCCCGGCAGGATCCGACGCACGCGGTCGCCGCGTACCGTCGCGCGATCGAGCTCGACGCCCGTCTCTTCCCGACCTACTTCGAGCTCGCGGAGTTGCACCTCGCAGCGGGGCGGCCCGCGGAGGCGGACGCGCTCTATCGGCGGGTGTTGCGCGCCTCGCCCGACGACGAGTTGGTCGCGCGGGCTGCGCGCGCGTCCATCCAGATTCACCTCGGCGCGGGGACCCTCGAGTCGCTCGAGCACGAGCTGCTCGCGCTCGCGCTCGCGAGCCCGCAGCGGCCGGTGCTGCGGCGCCTCGTCGTCGAGCTCTACCAGGCGCTCGTCGAACCGCTCGCGGTCGCCGCGCGGCGCCCCGGCCCGGCAGCCGAGGCTGCGCGCACCGCACTGGAGCGCATCGGCGCACGCGCCCTCAAGCCCCTGCTCGAGGCGCTCGCGGACGCCGACCCGACGCAGCGCGGCGCGGCGGTCACGCTGCTCGCCGAGACCCGCAACCCGAACGCCCTCGGGCCGCTGCTCGCGCTCGCGGAGTCGGAGGCCGACATCGCCCTCCGCGCCCGCGCGCTCGTCGCCGTCGGCGCGCTCGGCCCCGTCGCCGTCGGGGCCGCCTCGCGGTTGGCCGCGATCGCAGGGGGGCCCGAGGCGCGCCTCCGCGATGCGGCAGCGTGGGCGCTCGCGTCGACGGCGACGCGTGCCCAGTCCGGCCTGCTCCGCGGGTTGACCTCGCATGGAGACCCGGCCGTTCGCGCGTTCGCCGTGATCGGTCTCGGCGTCGCGCGTGATGGTGAGTCGCGCGACGGGCTCGAGGCGCTGCTCGCCCGCGATCCGAGCCTCGACGTGAAGGCCGCCGCCGCGTGGTCCCTCGGGCGCCTCGCGCGCCCCGAGAGCGTCGCGCCGCTCGTGGCTGCGCTGCAGTCGCCCGCCGGGCTCGTGGCGCGGTCCGCGGCCGTGGCGCTCGGCGGACTGCGCGAGCCGCGCGCGCAGGCGGCCCTCGCGCAGGCGCTCTTCGGGGCGGATGCGGCCACGCGCGGGGCGTCGGCGGCGGCGCTCGCGGGCGGGCGCGCGTCGCCCGCGGGGGCGCTGCCGGTGCCGTCGCTGCCAATCTCCACGCGGGCGTACCTCGCGCGCGTCGTGGATGCCTCTGCGGCGCTCGGGGACGCGCCGGTCGCGCTCGGGGCGCTGGTCGATGCGCTCGTCGAGGGCGCGCGCGGCGGGCTGAGCGGCCCCCTCGAGCAGGTGCGCGGCGCGCTCGACGCCCTCGGGACCGCCCCCGGGGCGCGGCTTGGCGCCGGTGCGCTCACGGCGCGGTTCGACGCGTGGTCTGCGCCCGCGCAGCGTGAGGCGGACGCCGCGCTCGCCCTCGTCGCGCAAGGTGTGCTCCCGGACCTGCTCGGCGTCGCGCGTCACCCGGACGCGGCTGTGCGTGCCTCGGCTGTCGCGGTGCTCGGGCGCATCGACGGCGCGGAGGCGCGCGCAACCGTCGCGGCAGCGCTCCTCGACGATGCGGCGGAGGTGAGGCGGAGCGCGCTCGAGGTGGTGTCGCGTCTCGAGGGGGACGCAGCGCTCGCGGAGGTCGCCCGGATCGCGCGGGTCGACGGCGAGTGGGCCATGCGCGCACGCGCCGCGAGGGCGCTCGGGCGGTTCGCGGGCGCCCCGTCGGCATGCGAAGGGCTCGAGGCGGCGCTGCGCGTCGATGACTACGCCTTCGTGCGGGAAGCTGCCGCGACCGCGCTCGCAGGGGCGGGCTGCCTCGGTGCGGGTCGCGCGCTGCGGGACGCGGCGGCGGGCGATCCGGAGCCGCGCGTCCGGGAGGCCGCGGCGACCGCGCTCGGCAGCCCGTCCCCGCCGTGACGGGCGCACAAGAGGTGGCGCTTCGGCGGCGTTGACGCGCTGCGGGCCCGTGGCCTACAAAGCTCCATCGAGATGGAGCACGAGGTCGGCATCGCGTGTGGGGACTGCGACACGTTCAGTCCCCTCGGCACGACCTTGTGCCCTCGCTGCGGTCGTGCTCTCCTTGCCGACCTTCACCTCGGAGCGCCCGAGGTGGGCGCGGGGGCGGTGGAGCCGGCGAGGCCGGTCCTCGTCATACCCGCGGGCGATCTCGGCGTGTGGCGGGCAGCAGTCCCGCCCGCGCCCAGGCTGGATGTCCCACGCGCGCCGTCCCAGGAGGAGCTGATGGAGCAAGCCCGTAACTACGTCTGCAAGGAGTGCTCGACCCCGGTCCCCTCCGGCCACAAGTTTTGCGGCCGCTGCGGCGCGGGCGTCCCTCAGGAGGTCGTCGAACTCCACGTGCGATTCTTTGGCGCGATGCAGTCCCCGGGCAAGGCGCGCCTCATCCTCGTTCGTGGTGAGGGCGGCGTCGAGGGCCTGAGCTACTCCCTGCAGGGTACGGAGCACATCGCCGGTCGCGATGACGGACAGATCCTCTTCCCCGACGATCACTGGCTCTCGGCCCGGCACGCGAATTTCGTCTACCGCGGCGACAAACTCTTCGTGCGCGACGAGGGCAGCCTCAACGGCCTCTACGTGCGCCTGCGGGAGCCCGCGCCGATCGAGCCCGGCGACCTCTTCCTCTGCGGCGAGCAGGTCTTCCGCCTCGACGCGACGCCGAAGGACACGTCCGGTCCCGACCCCGACATGACCTACTTCTACTCGTCGCCGAAGCGTCCGAGCCCTTTCCGCGTCACGCAGATCTTGCGCGGCGGGAGCCCGGGCATCGTCATCTGCGCGCGCGAGTCGGCGCTCACGATCGGACGCGAGGAGAACGACCTCAACTTCCCCGAAGACGTCTTCATGTCCGGGGCGCACGCGCGGGTCGAGGTGTCGGCGCAGGGCCGCTACGCGCTCACGGACCTCGGCTCGAAGAACGGCACTTACGCCCGCGTGCACGGCGAGCGTGAGCTCACCAACGGCGACTACCTCTTCCTCGGAAAGCAGCTACTCCGCGTCGACATGACGGCCTGACGGCGGCGCGCGCGCTGAAGGCTCGGCGGACCGCGCCGGGCCTCCGCGAGGTGCCGCATGGAGGCCGAACGCGTCGCGCCCGTGCAGCGTTGCCTTCCGGGGGGGGCCATCCACGCCGCCCGGCGGCGCCGGCGTCTCCACTGCCGCCTGAGGGCGCACAGCGGGCCTCAGCCTGACGCGCGCCCCATGACCGCGAGGCGACGGTCGAAGAGCTGCGCGACCTCGCAGGCGTGTCGTCCGAGCAGCAGCAGACGCGTCGCGCGTCCGAACACGTAGACGGCGTCCGCCGAGTCCTCCGCGTCGAGCGGCACGTCGAGGCGGCAGCGCAACGCGTCGAGCGGCACGCGCGCGCAGCGGCCGTCTCGCCAGCGCACGTGCACCGTGTCGTCTGCGGTGACCCTCACCTCGCGTGGCAGCACCGTGAGGGGGCGCGCGGGGCCGGAGCGCAGCCACACGACGAGCGCCTCGAACGTCGGCGGTGCGCCGCGTTGCGCGATGACCGTGTGCTCGGGACGTGCCGCGTCTCGCGCCGCCGTGCGGAACGCGCCGAGGGCGGGCGCGGCGGGCGGGGCGTCGGCGTGCGGCAGCCCGGCCGTCGGCTCCCACGGCGTGTCCGGCGCAGCGAGCCAGCCCTGATCGATGAGGTGCTCGGCGTGCACGCGGGTCACCTCGACGAGGCGCTCGACGGCACGCGCGAAGTCGTGGGCGTCCGCGTCGCCGCGCGGGCCGTAGGCGTCCTCGGCGCGCACGCCCCTGCTGCTCCAGCGGATCCGAAAGCATGGCCACGGATCGACGAGCGACAGTCGACGCAGCTCGTGCCAGCGCACGAGCACGGCGCTGAGCATCTGCGTCTCGAAGGGATCTGGCATCGGCTCGGGACCGCGGGCGACGAGGGCGATCCCCTTGTAGGTCGTCTCGATGTCGCGCGCCCCGATCGGCGTCGCGCCGACCGCGGGTGAGGTGCCTTGCGTCACGGTACTCCGGCGGCCGCGAGGATGTGTTCGCGAGGGGCTGACGCCCAACGCGCTGCGTGCGGTCGCCGCGGCGCGGCGGTGCTTGACCCGAGAGGCATGAGCCTCCTATCCTGCACGTCTTCTCAGAGTCCGTCAGGAGGACCCTCGTGATCGTCTGTCCGCGCTGCAGCAAGGAGAATCAGGATCACTACAAGTTCTGCCTCGGCTGCGGCGCAGAGCTGCCGCGCGACGCGGCGCACGCGCCGAAGAGCTTCACCGCGCCGACGCCGCCGGCCGGTGTGCCCGTCGCGTCGCCCGGCTTCGGCACGGCGCCCGCGCCTGCGGGGTTCGCGACGCCGGCTGCGCCGTCGGGCTTCGGCGCACCGCCAGCCCCCGCTGGCTTCGGCGCGCCGCCTGCGGGCTTCGGCGCAGCGCAAGCCCCTGCGGGCTTTGGCGCGCCGCCTGCGGGCTTCGGTGCGGCGCCTGCGCCTGTGGGCTTCGGCGCGGCACCTGCGCCTGTGAAACAGCCCCAGTTCGGCGGCGCTGCGGCCCCTCCCTCCGCCCCCGCGCCGGCGGCCGCGCAGCCCACGCGCTGTCCGCAGTGCGCGACGATGGTGCCGGTCGGCTTCAAGTTCTGTGGCACGTGCGGCTACGACATGTCCGCGCTCGCCGGGGCCCTCGCACCGACGGGTGTGCCTCCGGCCCCTGCTCCTGTGGCCGCGGTGCAGGTCCGCGGGTCGCTGACGCTGATCCGCCCGGACGGCTCCGAGGGCGAGAGCGTCCCGCTCCACGACCACACGCCCATCGGCCGTGACGCCGGAGGCCCCTTCGCCACCGACAGCTACCTTTCGCCGCGGCACGCGGAGTTCACCCTCCGCGGCGCGGAACTCTGGGTGAAGGACGAGGGGAGCCTCAACGGCGTCTTCGTCCGGATCGAGCGCGACACGCCCGTCGCGCTCGAGCCCGGCGCGATCTTCCGCGTTGGCCAGGAGATCCTCCGCTTCGAGCCCGTCCCTGCGCCCGCGCGCGGCGCCGATGGCGTCGAAGTGATGGGCAGCCCGAACTCCGGTCTGATCGGCCGCATCAGCCTCGTGATCGGCCGTGACACCACCGGCAACTCGTACGCGATCCAAGCGGGCGGGATGCACCTCGGGCGCGAGCGCGGCGACATCATCTTCCCCGAGGATGGCTACGTGTCCGGGCTCCACTGCCGCATCCACGCCGAGGGCGGGCAGGTCTGGCTCACGGACGTCGGCAGCTCGAACGGTACGTTCGTGCGCGTCCGCGGCGAGCGCGCCGTGAAGCGCGGGGCGCTGCTGCTCATGGGCCAGCAGCTCTTCCGCGCTGACTACTGAGCCCGTCGCGTGCCCGGCGCGTGCCGGGCTCGTGCGTGCGCGGTCAGCTCAAGTGCGTGATGTACCAGCGCTGGCCCCAGTGGATCAGCGTTTTGATCTCGAGGCTGCGCGGCTGGCCATCGACGGTGTAGCGCAGCAGCGAGTGGCGGACGGCCCAGTAGGGTAGGGCGTTTGCTTCGCTGCGCACGGTCTGCCAGGTCCAGCGCCGCGAGAGTTCGAGCCCCACGAAGCGCGCGCGCGCGAGGTCCGGGAGCGAGGCGTGCAGCGCGTGGATGTCGCGCACGTAGTGGCGCACGAGCACGCCGTGGTAGTGGCCCGGGTCGTCGATGCCCTTCAACACGAGGAAGGGCCCGCGTGGGAAGAATGCGTCCATCGCGGCTTCGGGCGCGTCGCGCACGACTGCTGCGAAGAGGCGGGCCGCGCGCGCCTCGAGATCGCCGACCGGCGGGCGTGGCGCGGGCTGCGCGAGGCGTGCGTCGTTTTCCGGCGGGATGACGACGCCGAGCGACGCCGGCGATGGGCGTCCGCGTCGCTGCGCGGGGACCCGGCCCGCGAGCATGAGCGCAGCCGTGGCAAGCACGAGCGCACCGAGCGGAGCCGCCGCGCGGGCCGCGGGTCGGCGCGTCATGCCGCGGGGACGGGGGCCGACCGCACGCGATCGCGGAGGAATTTCTCGATGCGCAGCGCGAGCGAGGTGGGCTGTTCGATCGGTGCGGCGTGGGTCGCGCCGCGCAGCTCGAAGTACTCGGCCGCCGGGATGTGCTCGGCCATGAAGCGCGAGAGCGCCGGCGGCGTGAACGTGTCGCGCTCGCCCGACACGACGAGCACGGGGACGTCGATGTGCGCGAGGGCATCCTCCGCGGTGTGCTCGCCCGCGCGCTCGAGCATCTCGAGGAAGAGGTCCGGGTCCATGCTCGCGAGGTGCTCCATGTACCGCACGAAGTCCTCCTCGGGGAGCGCGAGCCCATCGACCTCGCCGAGCAGCTTCGCCATCCGGAAGGAGAGCCGCGGGGGCATGCGGCCCCAGAGACCGCGCGCCAAACCCTTGTTTTTTCGGACGAAATCGATGATGCCAGGCAACACGTTGTCGAGCGTGTCGCTGCCGTGGAAGGTGCGTGTCACCCGCCCGTAGCTCCCCGACACGAGCACCAGCGCGGCGGTGCGCGGCGCGTGTCGACGCCACGTCTCGAGGCACACCTGCGTGCCCATCGAGTGGCCGATGTGCACGGCGCGCTCGACGCCGACCGCATCGAGGACCGCGACGAGATCGTCCGCGAGGTCCGGGATGGCGATGCGGCTCCGATCGCGCGGCGCGCCGCTGCGCCCGTGCCCGCGGTAGTGCCAGTGCACGACGGTGTGCGTCGCCGCGAAGTGCGGCTGCACGTGCTCCCAGGCCCAACCCTCGCAGCCGATGCCGTCGTCGAGCACCATCGCGGGGCCGCGCCCGCGCACGCCGAAAAAGAGGCGCGTCCCGTCGGGGGCTGTCGCGAAGCCGGTGCGGTCGTAGTCCATCGCCTGCGGGGC
Source organism: Polyangiales bacterium (assembly GCA_964202905.1). Taxonomy (GTDB): domain Bacteria; phylum Myxococcota_A; class Polyangia; order Polyangiales; family JADJQN01; genus CAIUAC01. The sequence goes on along the minus strand of CAXNJO010000002.1, from coordinate 563,946 downwards.
CGGGGCTACTCGTCGTCGCGGCCGCGGTCGTCCTCGCCGTCGGCGTCGTCCGGCTCGTTGACGCTCGGGAGTTTGCGGATGTCGGAGAGGCCGATCTTCACGCAGCGCTGCACGATCCACGAGAGCGAGCGGTCGAGCCGCGCGGCCTCCTTCTGGATGTCCTGCAGCATCGACTCGGGGAAGTAGAGACTCTGCTTTCGCTTGTCGGTGCCAGCCATGGGTGCCGTCCTCTTCCCGGTGCGTCTGCCTCGGAACGGCTTGCGGCGCGCCACGGTGGGCCCGTGTCGGTCACCGCAACCGCGTGTGCCTCGTGGTACTACACGCGGACGTGTCGGGCTGTCAATGCAACGCGCGCGGGCCTGCGGGCGCCGCGTCTCCGGGAGGCGAGTCGATGGCGAAGCACGAGGACGCGCGGCGTGCGGGTCGCCGCGAGCGCCGCGCGCGGCTGGGCGCCATGGCGATCGGCGCGGTGTGCGGCGGCGCCGCGGTGGGCGGACTGCTCCTCTCGCCGGTCGCGCGCGCGGTGCCCGAGCGGGCGAGCCCCTTCCGCAATCTCGGTGTGCTCGCGCGGGCGCTCGCGCACATCGAGTCGAGCTACGTCGAGGAGGTCGACCAGGACGCGCTCGTGCGGGGCGCGATCCGCGGGATGGTCGCGACGCTCGATCCGCACAGCGCGTACCTCGACCCGGAAGAACTCCGCGTCCTGACCAGTGACACCGCGGGACGCTTCGGCGGGATCGGCGTCGAGATCGACATCCGCGACGGCTGGCTCACCGTCACGGGCTGCTTCGAGGGCGGGCCGGCCGAGCGCGCGGGGCTGCGCCCGGGCGACCAGTTCCTCGCGATCGAGGGGCGCGGCGCGCGCGATCTGCCGATCGACGAGGCCGTGCGCGTGATGCGCGGCGAGCCGGCGACGGAGGTGCACGCGCGGCTGCGGCGCCCGGGCGTCGACGCGGCGATCGAGGTCACGATGCGGCGCGAGCTCATCCGCGTGCAGGCCGTCACGTCTCGGCTGCTCTCCGATGGCGTGCTCTACGTGAAGCTCCGCGCCTTTCAGGAGACCTCGGCTGCGGAGCTGCGGCGCGCGCTCGATCGCGCGACGGCCGAACGCGAGGGCGGCGTGCGCGGCGTCGTGCTCGATCTGCGCGACAACCCGGGCGGCCTGCTCGAGCAGGCCGTGCTCGTCTCGGACGAATTCCTCGCGCGCGGGACGATCGTCTCGACGCGCGGCCGCAGCGGTCAGCTGCTCGACGAGGTCGGCGCGCGTGACTCGGGCACGCGCCCCGACTGGCCGATCGTCGTCCTCGTGAACGGCTTCACCGCGAGCGCCGCCGAGATCGTCGCGGGCGCGCTGCAGGACCACCGCCGCGCGGTGATCCTCGGCACGCGCACGTGGGGCAAGGGCAGCGTGCAGAACGTCATCGAGCTGCCTGATCAGAGCGCGCTCAAGCTCACGATCGCGCGCTACTACACGCCGAGCGGGCGCTCCATCCAGGCCGAGGGCATCGAGCCCGACGTGCTCGTCGAGCAACTCGACCCGGCGACGCTCCGCGCGGCCCGCGGCGCCGGCGCGCGCGATGCCTTCAGCGAGGCGAGCCTCGCGCGCCACCTCGAGAACGACGCGTCGACCGCGCCCGCCGCACCCGTGGCGGCGCCGCCGGGACCCGGTGAGATCCGCCGCGGCGCTCAGCCCGGTGCGGCGCCCGGCGATCCGTTCGAGAGCGACTTCCAGGCGCGCATGGCCTGCCAATCGCTCCGCGTGATCCTCGCTTCCCGCCGTGATTGACGGAGTCGATCAGCGCGGCGCGGCGGCCGGCTGAGGGCGCGCCTCGTCGCTGCGGATCGAGTAGCGCACGAGGGCGCGGAGGATCTCGTTGCGCTGCAGGTCGCCGACCAGCCTCTTGACATCTTCGTAGATGGTGGAGTCTGTGAGCAGCGCGCCGATCGTCCCGCGGCCCTCGCGGATGTTGCGGAGGATCGTGTTGAGCTCGGCGGCCGCGCCGGTGACGTTCTCGAGGAGCGCGTCGGCCTCGTCCTCGTAGAGCAGGTCGTGGAGCGTGCCGTCGCCGGTGCGGACGGCCGCGAGGAGCTGCGTCGTCTCGCCGGCGGTGTCCGCGAGACCGCGCACGAGGCGCGTGCCCTCCTGCCCGTAGATGAGCTCGTGCGCGGTGCCGTCACCGCGCTCGACCTCCTCGGCGATGTTGCGCGCGCTGCGCGCGGTGCGCGCGAGCTCGTCGCTCGCGACCTGCGCGTTGGCGAGGGTGCGCTCGACCTGATCGGCGAGCTGCGGGTCGGTGAGCAGCCGCCGCACGGTCCCGTCGCTCTGCTCGGTCATGCGCAGGAGCTCGGCGACGCTGTGCATCGAGCTGCGCACGTCTTGCTGGAAGCCGGGCTCGCCGAGCACGCCCGTCGCCGCGCGCAGGTTGCCGACGACCTCTTCGGCCTGCGCCATGATCGCGCCCGCCTTCGCCGTCATGCGGGCGATGTCGAGGGGCTCCTCGGTGCGCAGCTCACCGCCCGACGCGAGCGGCGTGCCGTGACCGACGCTGAGGTCGACGAGCTTGTCGCCGAGGAGGCCCTTCGCGCCGATCGACGCGACGGTGTCGGCGCGCAGGAGCGGCACGTAGGCGTCGTTGACGTCGAGCCGGACGTGGATGCGTCCGTCGCTGCGGAGCTCGACCTCGCCGACGGCGCCGACGTCGACGCCCGCCATCGAGACCTGGCTGCCGGGCCGCAACCCACCGACCGACGCGAACGTGGCGCGGAACGGCTGCTTCGAGCCGAACATGTTCTTCCGCGAGCCGATCGTGAACACCACGATCGCGCCCACGGTGATGGCGGCGACCACGAAGACCCCGACCCTCAGCTCGACCATCCGGTTCTTCTGCATGCTCTTCCTGTGGACTCAGCCTGCGCTGCGCAGCAGGGTCTGGGTGTCTTCGTCCTGCGGCGCGTTGCCCTCGATGAAGTCGCGCACGTAAGGGTCACGGGCCGCGCGGATCTCGTCGGGGGTGCCCGAATACACGACGCCCCCGTCGCGGATCATCACGATGCGATCGCTGATCGTGAAGGCGCTCGACATGTCGTGGGTGACCGCGACGGATGTGATGTTCAGCGTGCGCTTCAGCTTCAACATCAGCTGGTTGATGCGCGTGGTGTTGATCGGATCGAGGCCCGTGGTGGGCTCATCGTAGAGCACGACGTCGGGCTTCAGCGCGATCGTGCGCGCGAGGCCGACGCGCTTCTTCATGCCGCCGGAGAGGTCGCTCGGCCACATCTGCTCGATCCCCGGCAGGCCGACGTACGTGAGCGCCTCGTGCACCGCGCGGTCGACCTCCTCCTCGGTGGGGCGGCCGTGCTCGCGCAGCCCGTACGCGACGTTCTCGCGCACCGTCAGCGAGTCGAAGAGCGCCGCGCCCTGGAAGACCATGCCGATGTGCTTGCGGATGCGCGCGTAGCGCTTCTCCGGGAGGGTCGTGATCTCCTCGCCCTCGAAGCGGATGGAGCCCTCGTCGGGCTTCAGCAGGCCGATGAGCATCTTGAGCATGACGCTCTTGCCCTGGCCCGATCCGCCGATGATCGTGAGGGACTCGCCCCGGTGGATGTCGAGGCTGAGGTCGCGATAGACGACCTTCGAACCGAAGGCTTTCTTCACGCCGCGGAATTCGATCAGCGCCATCGGGGAGCGCAATGTAGCGCGCGCGCCTCGCCGGGCACGCGTCGGGATGCGCGACGAGTTCGCCATCGTGCCGGTGCGTGGGGCGGAGTGCGCTGGTGGTCGACGGATCCGCGCTTACGGGCTACCCATCGCGCTCGGAGATTCCGCATGCCCACTCGTCTGGCCCCCCCCGCTCGTCTGGCCCCGCCCGTTCGTCTGGCCCCCCCCGCTCGTCTGGCCCCCCCCGCTCGTCTGGCCCCCCCCGCTCGTCTGGCCATCCTCTTCGTCGCGCTCACCGCGCTCGTCGCCGCCCCCGCCCCCGCGGAGGCGCAGGCCGGTCCGCCCCCGAGCGTGAGGCTCGACGTCCACGGCGACCTCGGTTGGTACAAGAACGGCGGCCTCGGCGTGCGCGTCGACATCCCGATCGTGCGCGAGGGCTTCCTGCGCGCGCGCGGCGTGCGGGACGATCTCTCGCTCAGCCCCGGGGCCGAGCTCTTCTGGTGGTACACGCCGCGCTACGAGGGCATCGGCTTCATCCCGATGGTGATGGCTCAGTGGAACATCTATTTCGCGGAACGCTGGAGCTTCATGCTCGAGGCGGGCCTCGCCGTGCTGATGGGGCCGGCGAACTGGAATCGTGATTACTACGCGTCGTATGTCGCGCCGGTCGGCCAGCTCGGGTTCCGTTGGCATTTCAGCAATGCGAACGCGCTGTTGGTGCGCGTCGGCTGGCCGGCGGGGCTTCAGATCGGCCTCACCTTCGATCTGTGAGGCCGTGCCTCGCGTCGCGCGCGTCACTGGATCGCGAGCGCGCCGCGCGCCGCGCGCCGGGGGCATTGGCGCTGATGGGCTTCGCGCTCGTCGTCGCGGCCTGCGGTGCGCGCGGCCCCGCGGCGGCCGACGTGAAGGCGAGCGCGGCGCTGCACCTCGCGGCGTTCGTCGAGTTCGACGCGTGGGCGCGGCGCGCGGCGCTCGGTGATCCGGCGTTCCGCGACGACCGCGCGTTCCGCGAGGCGGCCTTCGCGCCGCTCCGTGAGCAGGACGCGGTCGGGAGCGCGTGGATCGAGCGGCGCGGGCCGCACGCGCGCACCCTGGCGATGCACGAGCCGTCGCCGGCGTGGCCCGCCGCGCGTTGGGTGCCGATGCGGCACGCGGAGCTAGGCGCCATCGAGGTCGCGCTCGCGGCGCTCCCCCCGCGCGGGCCGGTCGGGACGAGCGGCAGGGAGCGCCCCTGCGTGCTCGTCGCGCACGAGGCCGCCATCGAGGACGGCGCGATGGTGAGGGTCGTCGTCGCGTACCTGCTCGCCCCGGAGTGAGGTCGGCAGGCCGTCTGCGCGGCGGAGGTCGCGGCGGTGTCCCGATCGAAAGGCGCCCGACAGCGCCCCTCGGCCCCGCCGCGCCCGTCAGATCAGGAGCGACCCGCAGGTCCCGTCGGGGTAGCAGACGAGCGGCGCGCAGCAGTCGCTGTCCGCCGTGCATGCGGCGCAGGCGCCGCCGATGCAGGCGCGCCGATCGGGACACACATCACCCCCGCACATCTCGCAGCCGCCAGGCGGGGGCGGGCAGTCCTCGGCCACGTCGAGGATCGCGCGGTCGTAGCGGACGTCGAGGTAGCCGGGCATGTCGATCTGCCGGCCGAAGAGCGAGCCGTAGACGGTGGTCGCGCCGAGCGCCGTGACGCGCGCGTAGGGTGCGTACACGTTGCCGACGAAGCCCGACGCGCCGACGACGGTGACGTCGCTGCCGCCGCCCACGTAGATGCGCGTGCGCGCCGGCCGCGCGCGATCGCCGTACGAGCCCGCGCCGATCGAGACGAGGTTGCCTGCGATGAAGAGGTCGAGCTCGCCCTCGGGGCCGAGGTCGACGTCGAAGACGCCGAGCGCGTTGACGTCGCCGCCGACGAAGAGCGCCGTCCGGCCGGGGACGCGCAGGGTGATCGAGCCGAGTCCACCGATGTCGTCGACGTAGAAGCGGCCGCACGGCAGCGCGATGTCGACGCCGATCCCGACGACGTTCGTGAGCCGTGAGGTGGAGAGCCCGATGTCGTCGTTGTCGTTGTTGGCCCGGCCGTCGGCGACGATCGCCGCCACGTCGATCAGCTCATCCGGGTCGCAGGCGCACGGGGCCTCGACGGTGAAGGGCGTGCGGATCGTGTCGCCGCCGACATCGGAGAACGCGAGCACGAGGCCGCCCGAAGGCTGGTGCAGATCGCGCCCGACGGTGAGCGCGGGGATCGTGACGTTGCCGAGCACCCAGAGATCGCGCGCGACGTTGATGTAGCCGAGCGCGGTGATGCTCCCCGCGAAGCGCGCGTCGCCGCCGACTTTCAGGTAGCCGCCGAAGGTCACGCCGCTCGCGCCCCCGACGACGAAGCTGCCGCCGATGTCCGCGTAGCCGCCAGTGAGGTAGTCGCGGTTCACGCCGACGGGCGCGCCCGACTCCGTCTCTCCCGTCCCCATGCCCGAATCGAACGAACGCGTGCGCAGATACCCGACGACGTTGGTGTTCGCGCACGAGCAGACCGCGTTGTTGAACACGCGCGTCGCGATCGCGCCCGCGCACGTGGTCGTGCCGGTGACCGCGTCGCCGACGAGCACGGGCGGTCCCATGCCCATGCAGAACGCCGTGCGGTCGATGCGCGCGTCGAAGCCGAGGTCGACCGGCCCGTCCGCGTCGGGGACAGGCGGGCGCGCGCCATCGACGTCTGGTGAGGCGTCGATCTCGGGTGCGGCGTCGCCGCCCGCCGCGCCGCCATCGCGGCGGGTCATCCCCGCAGGCGCGCTGCAGCTGCACCCGCTGAGGCTCGCGAGGGACAGGACGAACAAGGCCATGACGAGACGGGCGCGCATCGGTCCTCCGGGAACCCCGCGAGTATACCGAAGACGCCCCACGCGGGATACCTGCTCGTTCTCAGTCGACGCTCCGCGGGAGCGTGGCGACTGCGCCGCCGTCGCCGAGCGTCAGGCCCTCGGCGTCGCCCCAGCAGTGCAGCGTGCCGCCCGCGCGGAGCCCGCAGGTCTGCTCGAAGCCCACCGCGAGCGCCGTCCAGTCGCTGTCGCCGCCGACGCGGGTCGGTGTCGTGCGGTCGGTGAACGTGCCGTCCCCGAGCGCGCCGCGGAGACCGGACGCGTGGTGCCGCGCGGCGGTGACATGCCACCAATCGCTGCCCGCGCCGACGCGCGCCGGGCTCGCGCCCTCGCCGTCACCCCAGCGGTGCACGCCGCCGTTGTGCGCCGCGCACGCGTCGAGGCTGCCGGTCGAGGCCGTCGTCCGGTCGGTGTCGCCACCGCGCGGTTGTCGCCCCAGGCCTCGAGCCACCCCGTCGGGCGGATGGCGAGCAAGTGGTAGGCGGCGCTCAGGCGACGCGGCGCACGCAGGACGGGCCGGGCTGGCCCGGCGTCGGTGCCGAAATCGGGTGTTCCGAGATCGGGTGTTCCGAGATCGGGTGTTCCGAGATCGGGTGTTCCGAGATCGTTGGGGCAGAGGTCCGCGGGACCAGAGTCGAGAGCAGCCAAATTCGTCGATCCCAACTCCGGTTCTCCAAGATTGGGGACGCCAGAATCGTATTCTCCGAGATCGGGTATCCCGATGTCCGCGCCTCCGAGGTCCGCAGAACCCGAGTCCGAGACGCCTGCGTCGGCATCGCCGGCATCGACGGCAGGCGTTGCCACGTCGCCGCTGAGTTCAAGGGGCCGGCGCTCAGCCCCGTCCCGCGCGCAGGCCGGGGAGTCGAACGCGGAAGCACGCGCCGTGTCCGTGCGCGCTCGTCGCCGTCACGTTCCCGCCGTGCGCGCGGATGACGCTCTGCACGATGGCGAGGCCGAGGCCCGTGCCCTGGCGCGCGCGATCGGTCGTGAAGAAGCGGTCGAAGATGCGCGTGAGGTTCTCGGGGGCGATGCCGGGGCCGCGGTCTTCGATCACGATCTCGAGCGCGCCCCCCGCCGCGCCCTGCGCCGTGACGCGGACCCCGACGCCCGCCGGGGAGAACCGCACCGCGTTGTCGAAGAGATTGAAGAGCGCGGTCTCGAGGTCCACCTCGCGCGCCCGCAGCCGAGCGTCACGCGCGTGCCACGCGACGTGCATGGGCACGTCGGGCGTCTCCGCGCGCGCCGCCGCGCGCCGCACCACGGCCTCGACGTCCACCAGGGCGGGCGGCTCCTGCGACGCCTCGAGCCGCGAGAGCTCGAGCAGCCGCGAGACGAGCCGATCGAGCCTCTCCACGTCGTGCCCGATGTTCTGCAGGAAGCGCCGCCGCGCGGCCGGATCGTCCGCGGCCCCCTCGTCGAGGAGCTCCGCCGCGCCGCGGATCGCGGTGAGCGGCGACTTGAACTCGTGCGCGACGTCGGCCGCGAAGCCCTCGATGTAGCGAAGCCGGTCCTCGAGGCGCTGCTTCATCTGCGCGACGGCGTCACCGAGGTCGCGGATCTCGCCGCCGCCGCCCACGGGCACCGCGATGTCGCGCTCTCCCGCGGCGATGCGCTTCGCGGCGCGTGCGAGCCGCGCGAGGGGGCGCGAGATCGTCCACGCGAGCGCGAGCGTCAGAAGCGCGGTGAGCACGAGCGCGACGAGCAGCACGCCGCGCAGGCCGGCGCGGATGCGGTACAGCTCGACGAGCACGGGCTGCGTCGAGCGCACGACGTACACCGCGCCGCGCGTCGCGGCAGCGGGCGGCGGGCCGAGCACGAGCCGCGCGGGCTCGGTGACGAACAGGAAGACGCCGGCGGGCGCGCGCCGGATGCGGGTGCGTGCGCTCGGTCGTCCGGCGAGCGCGTCCCGGACTTCGCCGCGCGCGGCGAGGGCGGGCCAACTCTCCGTCGCGTCGCTGCGCCACGGCCCCACGTCCGCGCCGCGCGTCGCCCCGTACGCGCGCCTGGACGCGTCGCTGATCGACGTGTGCAGCACGCTGGGGGGCGGCGGCTCGGGGCCCTCGGGCGGGCCGTTCGCGTGCGAGTCGAGCCGCACGTCGCCGCGCGCGTCGAGCACGCGGATGCGTGTGCGGGTGCGTGTCGCCGCACGCGCGAGCATCGCCTCGAGCCGCGCGGCGTCGAGGGGCTCGCCGCGTTCTGCGCGGTCGCTGAGCAGTGCGCGCACGAGCACGGCCTGGTTGCGCATGTCGCGCTCGAGCGCGCCGAGCAGCTGCCGCTCGTAGACACGCGCGAACTCGAGCCCCGCGACCGGGACGAGCAGCACCACGAGGTTCACCGCGAGCAGCCGCACGCGGAGGCGCCCGAGCGCGCGCGCGAGGCCAACGGGCATCAGCAGGCCTTGTAGCCGACGCCGTGCACCGTCGCGATGGGGTCGACGCCCGCGGCCTCGCGGAACTTCGCGCGGATCCGCTTCACGTGGGTGTCGATGGTCCGCTCGGTGACGAGGTTGTCCCACGCATACGCGCGCTGCATCAGTTGCGTCCGCGAGAGCACCACGCCGGGGCGCTCGAGGAGCGCCGCGAGCACGCCGAGTTCGGTGGCGGTGAGCGCGATCGCCGCTGCGCCCGCGCGCACTTCGTGGCGCTCGACGTCGAGGGCGATCACGCCGTGCCGCAGCGTGCGCACGGCGTCGCTCACGCTCGCTGCATCGCCCTGCGAATCCGCGCGCCGCAGCACCGCGCGCAGCCGCGCGACGAGCTCGCGTGGCGAGAAGGGCTTCACGAGGTAGTCGTCCCCACCGAGCTCGAGGCCGAGCACGCGGTCGAGCTCGTCGCCGCGCGCCGAGAGGAAAAGGATCGGCGTGCGGCCTTGCGCGCGGAGGCGACGGCACGCTTCGAGGCCGTCCATGCCGGGCATCGAGACGTCGAGCACGACCGCGTCGATGCCGCCACGCGCGTGCCGGGCGAGGGCCGCCGCGCCGTCCTCTGCGAGCGCGACGCCGAAGCCCTCGCGCTCGAGCGCGTATTGGACGACGTCGCGGATGTGCTGCTCGTCGTCGGCGACGAGCACCGTGCGGGCGCGGGTCATCGGGGCTCCGTGGTCATGTGTGCCGATCCGTCGTGCCGGTCGCGTCGAGGGCCTCACCGAGCCCCTCCACGCGCGCCCACACCTCGCCGACGATATCAGACGCTCCCTCGACCGCCGTGCCCGCGAAGCGCGCGAGCAGGAGCTGGGTGCGCAGCGCGGCGGTGAGCTCGGCGAGCTCCTCCAGCGCGCGCAGATCGCGGTCCCGGAGGCGCGCGAGGCGCTGCACGTTCTCGGCGTGGAGGCGCGCCGTCGCGACCGCGCGCGGGTTGTCGCCGCGTGCTTCGAGCTCGCCGACGCGCGCCTCCGCGCGGACGGGGTCGTGCTCCGGCGTGCGCAGGATCGACGCCAGCGCCGCGTGCCGTCCCGCGACGCGCGCGACCTCCGCGAGGATGCGCTCCGCCGCCGCGCCGGGGAGCACCGACGCGAGCGCGCCCTCGCGCGCCGATTCGACGGCCTCGCGCAGTGCGGCGTCGATCCGCTGCGCAGCGTCGGTGATGCGCGGATCGGGCAACACCGACGTGCCCGCGCCGCGCGCGCCCCGCGATGCGCCGAGGCGCGGATCGTCGAGCGCGAAGGGCGCCCAGAGCGGCCAGATCAGCGCCGTGAGCGCAGCGGTGGCCAGCGTCTGGGCATCCCGCCGCCCGCGCCGCACGACGACCGCGAGCCCGCACGCGAGCCCGACGAGCAGGTAGAGCCACGCGACGTCGAGCAGCCTCACCGTCGACCCCCGCCCGCGGCGTCTCCACGGCGTGCACGTCGCGGCGCAGGGTTCGCCGCGCGGACATGGCTTTCCGTCTCGTCCCACGCGTCCGCCGCGTGCGCGTAGATCCCCGCGGACGAGCGCAGGCTCGTCACGACCGCGTCGGCGAAGGAGCCCTCGTTGGCCCGCAGCAGCGGTACGCGCGAATGGCTCGGCCTGCCGAGATAGGGGCGGAGGGTCCACGCCGTCTGGCCACCGACCGCGGCGAACACCGCGATGAACGCGAGCGCCGTCGGCACGCCGTGCGCGCGGCCCTCGAGCGCGCGCAGCAGCACGCCGAGCGCGGCCAGCCCGGCGAGCCCGTACGCGGCGGCCGCGGCCACCGTCGCTGCGTGGTACGAGAGTCCCGACGACATCGCGAGCCACAACACCGGCGCGGCGGCGAGCAGCACCAGCGAGGCGCGCCCCGCAGCCCCGAGCGTGACCGCGATCGCGGTGCGCATCGTCCACGCCCGACCGAGCGCCGCCGCGAGCGCGTAGAAGGCCGGAACGGTCACCGCGAGCGTCGCGACGAGGGCGAGCGGGACCTTCGCGGCGCCTGTCGCGATCTGCCATCCCCCGCGGAACGAGCCGAGTACGCCGCCGAACACCGCCGCGCCCGCGAGGGTCGCGAGCAGCGATGCGGCCGCGAGCGAGGGCAGCGTGTCCTCCCGTCGACAGCGCGCCGCTACGCGCTGCGGATCGCGGAGCAGGAGCGCGATCTCAGCCGCGATCGCCATCTCGGTCTGTGCGTCGCGCCGCGTCGCGCTCGCAGACCCCGCGACGCCCCGCGAGGCCGCCTGTCCGCCCGCGCTCACGAGGCACCCCCGACGCGCGCGAGCGCGGGCAGCGTCGCGGACCAGACGCGCGCCGCCAGCGCGACCGCGAAGAGCCCGAAACCGAGCGACGCCAGCAGCGCGAGCAGGCGCGTCGCGCTGTCCGCGCGTGAGAGTGTGCGCCGCAGTCCCCCGATCAGCTGGGCGATCCCGATGCCCCCGGCGACCACGAGCCCGACCAGCGCGGTGCCCGCGGCCGCCTCACGCGTGCTGCTCGTGAGCGCGAACAGGAGCGCCGCCGGCGCGAGCCCGGCGAGCACGAGGCCCGTCGCCGCCGTGGCGCGCGCGGTGACCGCCGCGAGGCGCGCACCATCGACGGGGGCGTTCATCAGCGCGAGCACGATCGCGAAAGCCGGCACGCCAACGGCGCCGACGGCCAGCAGCGCCGCGGGCGTCCCAAGCGCGTGTCCGACGAGGGACGCTCCGCCGTCGCGTGACCCGAGCGCGAGCCCGTAGACCGCGGAGAGTCCCAGCCCACTTCCAAAGCGCAGGCTCTCCGCCCGCCAAGATGGAATGTGCGCCGGCGGCTCGTGCGCGAGGAGAAGGCCGCCGAGCCCCCGTGGGTCATCCGTCTCGTCGCCCGCGGTCGGCGCGTGTGCGGCCGAACCTGCGTCGCGATCCGCTGCATCCCAATCAGCGCCGTGCGCGGTTTGCGTGGACGCCGGCAGGGTCGGGCCGGCGGGCTCGTTCGTCGATGGCGGGGCGGATGCGAGGGGTATGGCGCAGCCGTGGAACCGCTGCGGCTCGGAGAATGTCGTGTTCATCGGGACCTCCATGCTGCGGAGGTACCCGGCCCCCGCGGCGCCGACCGGGCGCGCGCGGGGAGCTTTCGAGGAGCGTTCGTGGCGGACTCGTGGCGACGCTCGAGCTCGATCCGCCGTGGGCGAAGCGGGGCGCGCTGCGCGCGAGACGGGTCACACCGACGCGCCGCCGTCCGCCCGCGACAGTCCCGAGGGCCTGCCCGCGGGCGTGTCCGCCATCACTGGCACTCAGGCGGGAGCGGGACGCCGCCGCCGGCCGAGGCGAAGGCTTGCAGCTGCGCCGCACAGATCGTCTCGAGCATCGGACCCGCGGCCTGCGCGCGTGCCGCGGCCATCTGGCCGCACGTCGACGCCGCCTGGTCGGCGCCAAGCCCGCGCGCCACATAGAAGGCCGGGCAACAGCGGTCGATCTTGGCGCAGGTCTCGCCGCCCGCGGTGGGCTCCGCGACGCCTGAGCCGAACGGCTGGTCAGGCTTGGACCCCAACATCGGGTCGCTGCTCGGGTCCGCAGCCGGATCGACGGGCACCTGATAGTCGCGGAGCGACTCGAGGCCCGCTTCCGCGCGCGACGACACGAACCAATAGACACCGCCCCCGCACACGCAGCTCAGAAACACCAGCGCTGCGCAGCCGATGCCGACATACATCAGGGTGTTGCTCTTCTTCGGAGGCGGAGCCCCCGGCCCGGGCCCACCCGGCGGCGGGCCGAAGCCACCCCCGCCCGGCGGCGGGCCGAAGCCACCCCCGCCCGGCGGCGGGCCGAACCCACCTCCACCCGGCGGCGGACCGAAACTGCCGCCCCCCGGGGGTGAACCAAACCCGCCCCCGCCCGGGGGCGGTGCCCCGAACCCACTCGCCTGCTTCGTCGTGCCCTGCTGCGCCTGCATCGTGGTCGTTCCTCTCCGGCGCGCCGCGGCGCGCTTCGCATGCCTGCCCCGCCCGCCTCGAACGGGAGCGTATCGTCCCCGATTCCATCCAACAGAACCCTGAAAAAACGGGAGGCGGAGGGTCGAACCACCCACCGCCTCCCGGTCAGCCATCCGCCGTGGCGCACGTCATCGCGCGTACTCGAGGGAGGCGCCGGGGGCGCCAGCGGCCCCTCGGATGCCTCCTGCCGACGCGTCCCCCGCGTGGAGGCGCGTTCAGTTGCAGGCTGCCGGCAGCCCGCCCGGCAGGTTCGCGCCGGCCTGCTTGAACGCATCGAGCTGCGCCGTGCACGCGCTGCCCGCCACTTGGTCGACGGCTGCGCACGCCTGCGCGCCCTGACCCTGGAACATGGGCTGCGAATAGATCGCCTCACAGCAGGCCTTCGCGCGCGCGCACGTCCCACCCGCTTCGGGCGCCGCGCCCACCTCGCTGGCCTCCTGCGCGGACTGTCTATACGTCGCGAGGGAGTTCCCGAAGAGATTGAGCCCGACGCCGCAGAGGCATGAAAGCAGCACCAGTGCACCGCAGCCGATGCCGACGTACTTCAGCGTGTTGTTCTTCTTGGGCGCAGGCGCCGCGCCGCCGCCCTCGCCGCCGGGCGGCGGGCCGAACCCCCCACCGCCACCGGCAGGCGGCGGACTGAACCCCCCACCGGCTCGCAGCGGGCGGCTGCGCGCCGAAGCCGCTTGCAGCGGGCGGCTGCGCGCCGAAGCCGCTTGCAGCGGGCGGCTGCGCGCCGAAGCCGCTTGCAGCGGGCGGCTGCGCGCCGAAGCCTGCGTCCGCTGCGGGCGCCGTCGCTCCAAAACCGGCATCGCCGGAGGGCGTCGCCGCGCCGAAGCCGGATGCAGGGAAGGGGGCGGGTCCCGCTGCCGGAAAGCCCGGCGGCGGCGTCATCGGGCCCAACATCGTCGCCTGGAAGGCGAGGTTCTGCTTGGCCTCGGGGGCCGCCGCGGGAGGCGGTGCGGCAGCGGGGGGCGGGAGGCCCGCCCCGGGCGCTTGCGGCTTCGGAGGGGTCACGCCCGACATCATCATGGTTCCCTTGAACTTCGAGGGGGCGACCTTCGGCCCGGCGGCCTTCAGCGCGGTACCGCACTTCGCGCAGGCGGTGGCTTCGTCGGTGTTCGGGGTTCCGCAGTTCGGACAGAAGACGGTCACGAGATCTCCTCCGCCGCGGAACGGGAGCACACTGCCCCTGCGTTGCGGCACTCGCACGGTTGCGGCACTCGCACGACCGGCTCGGGTCCACTCCCCCCAAAGCGCGGACGGCGGCGCGAAGGTAGCGGAGAAGACCCCCCGAGGGAAGCGGGAAACCGCGCACGCCGTGGCCATCGCCGAGTACGCCCGACCCGTGCGCCGCAGCCCGTGCCGCCCGCTGCGATACGCGCCGCGCGCCGCCCCGTTCGAGCTTGACATCGGACGGGTCGCAGCCTAGCGTCTCGCCGCCCGCCCCGCCCCACAACGCGGATTTCGCCTGTTTTCAGCGATCCGTGTTCTCGGGCGTGCGTGACGCGGGCACACCGCCATGCCGTTCCAGCTCACCCCCGACCGCGAGAAGCACGCAGCCGAACTCTTCACCCGCTACCCGACACGTCGGGCCGCATGCATTCCGCTGCTGCACCTCTGTCAGGAGCAGAACGGCTGGATCGGCGAGGACGTGATCGCGTTCGCGGCTGAGCGGCTCGGCCTGACCACCGCCCAGGTGCAAGGCGTCGTGACGTTCTACACGATGTTCCACCAACAGCCTGTCGCGCCGAACGTCGTGTGGGTCTGTCGCACGCTGTCCTGCGAGATCCGGGGCGCCAAGCGCATCCAAGAGCACCTCGAGGAGCGCCTCGGCTGCCACGTGGGCGGCGTCAGCAAGGACGGCAAGTTCTCCCTGAAGAAGGCCGAGTGCCTCGCCGGCTGCGGCCAGGCGCCGATGATTCAGCTCAACGACGAGTTGCACGAGAATCTCACCCTCGCGTCACTCGACCGCATCCTCGACGCCGTCGCCACGCGCACCCCCGCGCCCCCGGCCTCGGCACCGCACCTCGCGGGCGCCCACGGCACCGCTGGAAGCAAGGAGTGACCGCCATGTCCGCGATCGACACCTCGCGCCTCCTCACCGACCGCTACGGACTCCCCGGGAGCCACACGCTCGCCGCCGCCGAAAAGGCGGGCGCCTACGCGACCGCTCGCACGGCGCTGACGACCATGCAGCCCGACGCCATCAAGGCGGAGGTCAAGGCCGCCAACATCCGCGGCCGCGGAGGCGCCGGCTTCCCCGCCGGCGTGAAGTGGGGCTTCCTCCCACCGAAGGACCCGAACAAGCCCGTCTATCTCGTCATCAACGCCGACGAGGGCGAGCCCGGGACGTTCAAAGACCGCACGCTCATGGAGAACGACCCGCACCGCCTGCTCGAGGGGTGCATGATCGCGATGCGCGCGATCGGGGCTAACGTCACGTACATCTACGTCCGCTGCGAGCTCGTCGTCTCGATCCAGCGACTCGAGCAGGGCATTCGGGACCTCCGGGCGCGCGGACTCCTCGGTCCGAAGCCCTTCGGCGTCGATCACCCGATGGACATTCACGTCCACCCCGGCGCCGGCGCCTACATCTGCGGCGAGGAGACCTCTCTCCTCAACTCGCTCGAGGGCTACCGCGGCGAGCCGCGCCTCAAGCCGCCTTTCCCGGCGGTGTCCGGCGCGTTTGGCATGCCGACGATCGTCAACAACGTCGAGACGATCGCCTCGGTCCCTGACATCCTCAAGCTCGGCGGCGCCGCGTGGTCGGCGCTCTCGCGTCTCCCGAACGACGGTGGCACGCGTCTCTACGGCGTGAGCGGCCACGTCAAGAACCCGCACGTCTTCGAGGGGCCCGTCGGCCTCACGCTCCGCGAGATGATCGAGCGTTGCGGCGGCATGTTGGACCCCGCCCGCCCGCTCAAGGCGGTGATCCCCGGTGGCTCCTCGACCCCCGTGCTGCGTCCCGAGGACGTCGTCCACGCCCCCGATGCAGCGCACCCGCTCCACGCGTGGCACGGCAAGTCGCACATCGACGTCCCCATGGGCGTCGACACCATGCGTGGCCTCGGCACGATGCTCGGTACCTGCTGCGCCATCGTGATGGACTCCTCGGTCAACATGGTCGAGGCCGCGCGCAACCTCATGCGCTTCTACCACCACGAATCGTGCGGGCAGTGCACGCCCTGCCGCGAGGGCACGGGCTGGCTCGCTGAGATCTGCGATCGGATCGTCGATGGCGAGGCGACCGAGGCCGACGTCGACCTCCTCGTCGACGTCTCCAACAACATGATGGGCAACACGATCTGCGCGCTCGCCGACGGAACCGCGATGCCGATGCTCGCCTTCGTGCGGAAGTTCCGGGGCGAGTTCCTCGAGGCGGCGCGCAAGGGCGGCGTCGCCGACGGTCGCCTCGACCGCGCGGTCGTCTCGCTCCTCGGTGGGAGGGCTGCATGAGCGGCTCGGGTGAGTTGGTCTTCTGGTTCGCGGCGGCGCTCGCGGTCCTGTCCGCCATCGCCACCGTCGCGATGCGCAGCCCCATCCGCGCCGCGGTCGGGCTGCTCTTCCACATCATTTCGCTCGCGGGGATGTACCTCGTCCTGCACGCCCACCTGCTCGCGGCGATCCAGCTGATCGTCTACGCGGGCGCGGTCGTCGTGCTCTTCGTCTTCGTCATCATGCTCATCGGCCCGTCCGCGGAGACGGGGCTCGGCACCCGCGGCCTCCTCGTCCGAACGGCTTCCGGCGGCTTGATGGCGCTCGTCATGGGCGCGATCTCGTTCGCCCTGATCGATTACGCACCACGCATGCTCGCCGGCGTCGAGAACTGCCCGCCCGGAGCCGGCGCGGAGTGCGGTCAGTACGGCGGCGTGAAGGCCCTCGGCGGCGTCCTCTACGGCGCGGCCGCCCTCCCGTTCGAGCTCGTGTCGGTGTTGCTGCTCGTCGCGATCCTCGGCGCGATCGCGGTCGCGCGGGGGCGCTCGGCCGACGAGACCGAGGCGCTGAAGGCCCGGAAGCTCGCCCGCGCGTCGGCGGGCGGCCAGTGAAGGCAAGGAACTGATGGACCTCAGCCTCGGACACTTCATCGGCCTCGCGTCGGTCCTCTTCGGGATCGGCGCGATCGGCTTTCTCGTTCGTCGCAACGTTCTCATCCAGCTGATGAGCATCGAGCTGATGCTCAACGCGGTGAACCTCACGCTCGTCGCCATCAATCGTTGGATGCCGGGCAACCACGCGGGGCAGGTCTTCGCGTTTTTCAACATCGCGATCGCCGCTGCAGAGGCCGCGGTCGGCCTCGCGATCGTCATCAGCGTCTATCGCCTGAAGAAGTCCGTTCAGAGCGATTCGGTCGACCTGCTGAAGCACTGAGAGAGACTGACCATGGACTTCGCCTTCGGCTGGGACTTCGGCCGCGCGCTGATGTGGATCGTGCTGCTGCCGCTACTCGGCGCGCTCGTCAACGGCATCAGTGGTCGCTACGCCTCGCGCGGCCTCGTACGCGCCATCGCCATCGGTTCCGTGGGGCTCTCCTTCGCGCTCGCGCTCGCGTGCTTCGCGAAGCTCGTCTCCCTGTCGGGGCACGCCGCGGCCGATGGCGAGGTTGAGGCGACGACCAAGCTGGTCAACGTCGTCTACGACTGGTTCAGCGTCCGCGTCGGCGACGCCGTGATCCCCGTGCGCGTCGCGCTGCTGATGGACCACCTCAGCGCCGTGATGACGCTCGTCATCACGGGGATTGGCCTCCTCATCCACCTGTACGCCAGCTCGTACATGGAAGAGGACCCGTCCTACGCGCGGTTCTTCACGTATCTCAATCTGTTCACCGCGAGCATGCTCATCCTGGTGCTCGCCTCGAACATGCCGCTCATGTTCGTGGGCTGGGAGGGCGTCGGCCTCTGCTCGTACCTGCTGATCGGTTTCTGGTGGGAGAACCCGACCTACGCCGCCGCGGGCAAGAAGGCGTTCATCGTCAACCGCATCGGTGACTTCGGCGTGCTGCTCGGCATGTTCCTCTTGGTCGCCACCACGGCGTCCTTCGAGTTCGCCGAGATCAACGCCAACGCGAGCAGCCTCGCGATCCCGCTCAAGCTCGATCAAACGCACACGATCGCGTTCCTGACGACCGGCACCGCCGCGTGCCTCTTCCTCTTCCTCGGCTGCGCCGGCAAGAGCGCCCAACTCCCCCTCTACGTCTGGCTTCCGGACGCGATGGCCGGCCCGACGCCCGTCTCCGCGCTCATCCACGCCGCGACGATGGTCACCGCGGGCGTCTACCTCGTGGTGCGCCTCTCGGGTGTCTTCCTGATGTCGCCGGGCGCGATGGCGTTCATCGCCCTCGTCGGCGCCACGACGGCGCTCTTCGCCGCCTCGATCGCGCTCGTGCAGAACCAGATGAAGAAGATCTTGGCGTACTCCACCGTGAGTCAGCTGGGCTTCATGTTCGCGGGCGTCGGCGTCGGCGCTTTTGCCGGCGGCTTCTTCCACGTCTTCACGCACGCCTTCTTCAAGGCCTGTCTCTTCCTCGGCGCGGGCTCCGTGATGCACGCGGTGCACGCGCACGGCGACGCGGATCTTCGCGAGCTCGGCGGGATGAAGAAGTTCATGCCGGTGACGCGCTGGACCTTCCTCCTCAGCTGTTTCGCGATCGCGGGGTTCCCGCTCACGAGCGGCTTCTTCTCGAAGGACGACATCCTCCTCGGCGCCGCGTTCATCGGCACGGGGCCCTGGGCCGATTACCCGCGTTGGGTCGGCTGGGTGGTGTTCGCGATGCTCGCGGTCGCGGCATTCATGACCGCCTTCTACATGTTTCGGCTCTACTTCCTCGCATTCGAAGGCGAGTTCCGAGGCGGCCAGGGCCACGCGGACCACGCGCACGGCCACGACGATCACGGCCACGCCGAGCCGCACGAGTCTCCTTGGGCGATGACTTTGCCGCTCGTCGTGCTCGCGGCGGGCGCGGGCTTCGTCGGCTTCCTCGGGCTGCCCCACTGGCTCGGTCTCCCGAACGTGTGGGAGCATTGGCTCGAGCCCTCGATTGCCCGGCTGCCCCTCGCGGAGGGGGCGCACGTGTCCGCCGCGATTGGCGCGACGGCGATGGGCGTCGGCACCTTGGTCGGGCTCGGCGGGATCGGTCTCGCGTACGTCTGGTATGTGAAGGAAGACGGCTCGACCCCCGCCCGCATCGCGGCGTCGCTCCCGCGTCTGCAGGCGTTGCTGATGGACAAGTGGCGCGTCGACGAACTCTACGCGTTGGTCCTCATCCGCCCGATGGCGTGGCTCGCGCGGTTCGCCGCGAACTTCGACAAATTGTTCATCGACACGCTCCTGACGAAGGCCACGTCGTCTCTCGCGCTCGCCGCCGGCTGGCTCGTGACGCGCGTGCAGACCGGCGCTGTCTCCATGTATGGCGCGGTGATGGTCGTGGGGCTCGCTGGCATCGTCTGGTGGTTTGTGGTCCCGCATCCGGGTCTTCAACACGTGGTGCGCGGGACGCAGGTGAAACTCCAAGCGGCGAGCGGCCTGGGCTACGAGTACCGCTTCGACACGAACGCCGACGGCGAGTTCGAGACGCCTTGGAGCGCCGAGCGCGCGGTCGACGGGAACTACCAGCCGAGCGACTTCCGAGGGGGCGCGATCGTCCTCACGACGCTGCGCCCGGGGCAGCGCGACCGCGAGATCGTGCTCCATGGCGGCGAGCCGCACGCGTTCGACGCCGCCGACCTTGGGCCCGACTGGGTACGCGGCCCCGCGGCCGATGGCGCCGCGGCAGCCGCTGGGGGCACCGCTCCGGTGGACGACACCGTCCCCGCGATCCGGTGGACCGTCCCCGTGCGCGACCTGTTCCTGCCCTTCGCGCCGCGCGGCGGCCTCGCGCACTCGGCGACCCTCGAGGAGGCCGAGTCGCTCGCCGAGCGCATCGCGTCGGGCGAGAGCACCGTCGAGATCGCCCGCGCCCGAGCCACCAACGACGAGGAGCGAACGCGGCTCGGCGCGATGGCTGGCGAAGACGGGGTCGATGGTCACGTGAAGCTCGCAGACGGGACAGACGTCCACTTCGAGCGCGGTGCGCGGGTGGCGGTCGCCGAGACCGCGCGGGGCGTCCACGTGGTCGCGCTCGACTCGGGCGAGGCCATCCTCCGGCCGAACGGTGCTCGCGTACGCGTCCGCGGGGCCGAGGTCACCGAGCCGGAGACGCGGCTGCGCCCGGGCGAGGTCGCGCAGGTCGGCAACGCGCTCGTGCGTGTCGCGGCGGTCGTCAGCGCGACGGTCGAGGTTCGCAACGCCTTTGGGTACACGGTGGATGACACGGTCGACGTCGTGGTTCAGCCGGAGCGCCCCGCCACCGAAGCCCGTGCGGACGCTCCCGGAGGTGCACGATGAGCCGCCATCTGCTCTCGATCCTGCTGTTTCTGCCGCTCTTTGGCGCGCTCGTCGCGATGTTCACGCCGCGGCAGTACCTTCGCACCCTGCGCGGGTTCTCGGTGGGCGTGATGCTCGTCGAGTTCGTGCTCAGTCTCCGCCTGCTGATCACCCGGCACCTCGACCCGGTGGACTGGTCGAGCGCGGGCTATCAGTTCGTAGAGGCGCACACGTGGGTCGAGGGACTCGGCATCCAGTACAAGCTGGGCGTGGACGGTATCTCGCTCTGGCTCGTGGTCTTGACCACGGCCCTGACGCCCATCGCGCTCTACGGCTCCTGGCAGTCGGTGGAGACGAAGATCAAGGAGTTTGCGATCGCCTTCCTCCTGCTCGAGTGCGGGATGATCGGCGCCTTCGTCTCCCTCGATCTCTTCCTCTTCTATGTGTTTTGGGAGCTGATGCTGGTGCCGATGTATCTCATCATCGGCATCTGGGGCGGCAAGGACCGCGTGTACGCGGCCGTGAAGTTCTTCATCTACACGATGGTCGGCTCCTTGCTGATGCTCGTGGCGCTGCTTTACCTCGTCTCCGAATACGAGCGCCTCGCCGGCAACTACAGCTTCGACCTCGCCGAGCTCGGGCGCGTGCAGCTGCCGCCTGCGGTCCAGTACCTGTGCTTCGGTGCCTTCGCGCTCGCCTTCGCGGTCAAAGTCCCCATGTTTCCGTTTCACACCTGGCTTCCGGATGCGCACGTGCAGGCGCCGACGGGCGGCTCGGTGATCCTGGCGGCCGTCCTGCTCAAGATGGGCGCCTACGGCTTCCTTCGCTTCGCGATGCCGCTCTTCCCGGTGGCCAGCCACTTCCTCGGGCCGACGCTCGCGGTGTTCGCCGTCATCGGAATCGTGTACGGAGCCTACTGCGCCTGGGTGCAGAAGGACGTCAAGAAGCTCGTCGCCTACAGTTCCGTGAGCCACCTCGGCTTCGTGATGCTCGGCCTCTTCTCCCTCACCACGCAGGGTATCTCGGGAGCCATCCTTCAGATGGTGTCCCACGGCGTCTCCACCGGCGCCCTGTTCCTCCTCGTGGGCGTCATCTACGAGCGCCGCCACACACGTGATCTCGACGCCTTCGGCGGCCTCGCGAAGGTGATGCCGTATTACGCCGTCGTGTTCGTCATCGTCACGATGAGTTCGGTCGGTCTCCCCGGCACGAACGGTTTTGTCGGCGAGTTCATGATCCTGAGCGGGGCCTTCTCGAGCGAGGCGCTGCCGTACGCGCGCGTCTTCTCCGCGTCGGCCGCGACCGGTGTGGTCCTCGCAGCGGTCTACATGCTGCACGCGGTTCTCAAGATGTTCTGGGGCCCGCTCGACAAGGCCGAGAACCGCGCCCTGCCGGATCTCACGCGCCGCGAGGCCTTCGCGCTCGCGCCGCTCGTGGTCCTCATCTTCTGGATTGGTCTCTATCCGGGCATGTTCCTTTCGCGGATGGAGCCGAGTGTGAACGCCTTCATCGAGGGCTATGTGCAGAAGCGAAACGCAACGGTCGACCTCGCGGATGCCCGGCTCGCGCCGGCTCTGCCCGGCGCTGCTGGCGCGCGCGCCGAGGTCCGAGTGATCGCCCCCGGAGGTGCGCAGTGACCGCCGCGGACCTGCTGTACCTCGCCCCGCTCCTCTGCCTCCTCTTCGGCGGTCTCGCGATCATGATGGTCGATGCGTTCGCGCCGAAGGGCGCCAACGCGCAGCGCGCCGAACTGGCGACGCTCACCACGGTCGTGCTGCTCGCCGCGGGCGGGCTGTCGGTCGCGCTCTGGGTGAAGGGCGCAACGCGCGGCCCCGACTGGATCGTCGCGTGGATCGCCACGGACCGCGTGTCGCTCTTCTTCGACGTGGTCATCTGCGCCGGTGCGGCCTTCTCGGTGTTGCTGGCGGGCGGCTACCTGCGTGAGCACGAGCTCGAGCGCGGTGAGTTCTATCCGCTCATTCTCT
Organism: Polyangiales bacterium; assembly: GCA_964202905.1. Lineage (GTDB taxonomy): Bacteria > Myxococcota_A > Polyangia > Polyangiales > JADJQN01 > CAIUAC01. The sequence goes on along the minus strand of CAXNJO010000002.1, from coordinate 541,724 downwards.
TCAGCGCGTTCGGCGCCATCGTGCTCGCACGCGCGACCGACATGCTCACGCTGTTCATCGGCCTCGAGACGATGTCGCTCGGAGTGTACTCACTCGTCGCCTTCCGCCGCACGAGCCCGCGGTCGGCCGAGGGCGCGCTCAAGTACTTCCTGCTCGGGTCGTTCGCGGCCGCCATCCTGCTGTTCGGAAGCGCGCTCCTCTACGGCGCGACCGGGCACACCGATTTCGCGGGCATCGGCGCCGCCATCCGTGGTGGCGATGCGGACTCGCGGCTCGTTCTCTTCGGCATGCTGCTCGTGATCGTCGGGCTCGTGTTCAAGGTGAGCGCGGTGCCCTTCCACCAGTGGACACCCGACGCCTACGAGGGCGCGATCACCCCGGTCACCACGTTCATGAGCGTGGCCGTCAAGACGGCGGCGTTCGCGGTGCTGCTCCGTGTGTTGGTCACCGGCTTCTCCGACCCGCTCACCGCCAGTGTCACGACGGGTTGGCCGACGGTCCTCGCGGCGCTCGCCGCGCTGACGATGGTCGTCGGAAACCTCGCGGCGGCAGTGCAGACGAACGTCAAGCGCATGCTGGCGTATTCCTCGATCGCGCACGCGGGATACGTTCTGGTCGGCTTCGTCGCGCTGCCCTCACAGGGCGCAGTGGCCGTCAGCGCGGTGCTCTTCTACCTCGCCGCGTACACCGTCTCGAACGCGCTCGCGTTCGGTTCGCTCGTGCTCGTGGGCAGCCGGGGCCGTGAGGCCGTGAGCTACGACGACCTCGCCGGCGTTGGACGTCGTCACCCGCTCGTCGCGCTCCCGTTCATCCTTGGCGTCTTGTCGCTGATGGGCTTCCCCCCGACGGCGGGCTTCTTCGCGAAGTACTACGTGTTCAACGCCGCGGTGCAGGCGGGCGGCGGCATGATCGCCCTCGCCGTGCTCGGCGTGCTGTCCTCCGTGGTCGGCGCGTATTACTACCTTCGTGTGGTCGTCATGATGTTCATGAAGGACCCGCGCGAGGGTCAGACCATCGCCATTCCGATGAAGTCGGGCTACGTGGCCGTGGCGCTGCTGCTGGCCGCGTACTTCGTCCTGCGCATGGGCCTCGCGCCGGATGCGTACCTCTCGTGGGCGCTCGAGGCTGCGCGTCGCCTCGTCGGCGCGCCCGCCTGAGCCCGGACCCACGGTGGCCGCGTTCGCGGCCGCCTGCAGCGCAGTGTTTGCGGCCCTCGTCGGTGGAGTCCCCGCGCCCTGTTCGTGAGGTTCACGCAGTCGTTCCGCGGCGTGGTGTGCGACGCGGAGCACCTCGCGCTGTTGGACTTGGCGCGGCGCTCTCTCGCCGCGGTTGAATCGCCACTTCGCGTCTATCCTGTGCGGGCCGCCGCGGTTAGAGTCACGCCCGACATGGACGACACGCCGTCGAGCAACCACGCGGGCGCGCGCGCCCCGCGAACTCCGCGCTCCCGCATCGCGGGCACGGGCAAGTATGTACCTGCGCAGGTCCGCTCGAACGCGGATCTCGAGCGGATGGTCGACACCTCCGACGCCTGGATCGTCGAGCGCACGGGGATCCGCGAGCGGCGCGTCGCGGCCGAGGGCGAGCTGACGAGCGACATGGCGGCGGCGGCGGCACGCAGTGCGCTCGAGGCAGCGGGGATCGCGGCGACGGAGTTGGACCTCATCATCGTGTGCACGGTGACGCCCGACATGCCGCTCCCGTCGACGGCCATGTTCGTGCAGCGAAAGATCGGTGCGCGCGCGGATTGTCCCGGCTTCGATCTCGGCGCCGCCTGTGCGGGTTTTCTCTACGGACTCTCGGTCGCCGATCAGTTCGTGTCGGCGGGCGCCGCGCGGCATGTCCTCGTCGTCGGGGTCGAGCTCCTCTCGCGCGTCGTGAACTGGTCCGACCGTGGCACGTGCATCCTCTTCGGTGATGGCGCAGGCGCGGTCGTCGTCAGCGCCGCTCGCGGTGACGGCGCGGGCATTCTCTCGACGCATCTCTTCGCGGATGGCTCGCTCGCAGAGACGCTGAACATCCCTGCGGGCGGCTCGGCATGCCCCACCACGCTCGACACGGTGCGCGCCGGTCAACACCTCGTGCACATGGTCGGCTCGGAGATCTTCAAGATCGCGGTGAAGAACCTGTCGTCGGCGAGCCTCACCGCGCTCGAGGCGAACGGGCTGGGCGCGGACGACGTCGCCTGGGTGGTGCCGCATCAGGCCAACCTCCGCATCCTCGACGTCGTCGCGAAGCGCTGCGGCATCCCGCTCGAGCGCTTCTTCTTGAACATCGAGCGCTACGGCAACACCTCGAGCGCCTCGATTCCCATCGCGCTCGACGAGGCGGTCCGCGGCGGCTCGGTGCGGTCCGGGCAGACGCTCCTCTTCTGCGCGCTGGGTGGCGGCATCGCGTGGGGGAGCGCGCTCGTGCGCTGGTGAGCCCCGCGCGTCCGGGCGCGCGATGGTCGTGAATCCCTGCTAGAACGCCGCCAATGCGCGCACGCAACGCACTGTCCGGCCTCGCCTTGTCACTCTGCCTCTGCCTGTCCTTCGCGGCGTGCGGCCCGCGCGAGGCGCCGGCTTCGGGGACCCCGACCCCGGCTTCGGGGGCCGCTGCCAACGCGCCGGCGAAGGCACCCGAGCCGCCGCCTCCCGCGCCGCCGCCCACTGGCACGCTCGTCGGGGTCGTGCGATTCGCCGAGGGCACGGCGCCGTCCTCGTGGCCCGAGGCGCTGATGCCACGGCCCCCTGGATCGCCCGTGCAGCGACCCGAGGTGTGCGGGCCTCCGAAACTCGTCGACACGCAATCGGCGCGCGTCGCTGACCCCGCCACGCGGGCCGTCTCCGGTGTGCTCATCGCGCCGACGGGTTTCAGCTGGGCCCCGCCTCCGACGCCCGTCACGCATGAGGTCGCGATCCGCGATTGCATGCTCGACATTCCCTTTCTCGATGCGACCGTGGGCGACCGCGTACGGCTGACCAACGAGACGGACTATCCGTTCCTGCCCACGGGCGGTGAGGGGCCCGGCATCACGCAGGCCCTCGTGAAAGGGCAGACGCGCGAGTTCACGCTCGGCCGCGTCGGGCCGCGGACGCTCGCGTGCAACGCCTTCGGTGCCGCGTGCGGGCGTACCGACGTGATGACGCTCGTCCACCCGCTGCACGCGGTGTCGGGCGCGGACGGGCGCTTCCGGATCGAGCGCGTCCAGGCGAACGTCGAACTCCGTGTCCACGCGTGGAACCCGCTCGTCGAGGAGTCCGTGCAGACCGTGCGGCTCGCGCCCGGTGAGACGAAGACGCTCGAGTTCGTCGTGCGGCCCGCGACGGTGCAGGCGCCGCCCGCCGCGCCGCCAGGCCCGCCGCGCGATCCGCGCGAGGGCGACATCCACTGAGCGCGCGTCGCTGTCTGCGCGACGACCACGTCCACGGATCGAACGACGCCTCTCTCGCGAGGGAGGGCCGGGCGAAGGGCGTCAGGCCTTCTGCGCGCGGACGAGCACCACGGAGCCCACGACCGGGAATGGGCGCGTGCTAGGGTCCGCGCGTGCCTACCCGGCGGCTCGTCGATCCCGCGAAGACGATCACGCTTCACGTCGATGGACGCGATGTCCCCGCCGTCGCCGGCGAGCCGGTCGCCGTGGCCCTCGTGGCCACCGGCAGAACGCTCCTCGCACGGAGCGTGAAATACCACCGTCCCCGTGGCCCGGCGTGTTTTGCGGGCCGGTGTGATGGCTGCTTGATGCGCATCGACGGGATCGCCAACGTCATGACCTGCCGTGCGCCCGCGCGCGACGGGATGCACGTCGAGACGCAGAACGTGCTCGGCTCAGCCGAGTCGGATCTGCTCGCCGCGACGGACTGGTTCTTCCCGGGCGGCATGAACCACCACGAGATGTTCACGGCGAACAAGCTCGTGAACCGCGCGATGCAGAAGGTTGCGCGCCGAATCGCCGGCATCGGCGAGCTCCCCACGCGCCTCGTGCCGAGCACGCCTCCACGCGAGGTGGCGTGCGACGTGCTCGTGATCGGCGGCGGCGCGCCCGGACTCGCCGCGGCGACGGAGGCGGCGCGGGGCGGCGCGACGACGGTCCTGCTCGAGGAGGCGCCCGAGACCGGCGGCCAACTCCTCGTGTTCCCGGGCGGGGTGATCGACGAGCGCGGCCGCGAGCAGAACGCGCCGACGGTGGCCGACGCGCTCTTGCGTGAGGCAGAGGCGGCGGGCGTCCGTGTCCTCACGCGGCACGCGGCGATCGGCGTGTACGGCGCGGAAGTCCTCGCGCACGCGAAGGATCACGTCGTGCGGGTGTCGTTCGGACGCCTCGTCGTCGCGACCGGTTCGCACGAGGGGGCGATGGCGTTCGAAGGCGCCGACCTCCCGGGTGTGATGGGCGTTCGCGCGGCCTGCGTGCTCTTGCGTCACGGCGTGCTTCCCGGGGAGCGCATCGCCATCGTCGGCACCGGGCTCTGGAGCGACGCGCTCGCGGCCGCCCTCCGCGCCCGACGCGCCGAGGTGCTAGGCCCCTTCGCCGCGGAGGCCGCACGGCGCGCGCGGGGACGGCCGAGCGTGCGCGCCCTCGACGTGCATCGTGTTGCCGGTGCGGCCGACCTCGGCCACCGACGCGACGGGGAGCGCTCCGACGTAGAGACCATCGTCTGTGATGGTGTGGCGATCGCGCCGCCGCCATCGCCGGCGTACGAGCTCGCGGAGCAGGCGGGGGCGGCGGTCGCGTTTTCGGGCGAGGCCTTCGTGGTCACCGCCTCGGCGCAGGACGGCCAGACCGCTGCGCCGGGCGTGTACGCGGTGGGCGAGTGCGCGGGCGTGCGGGATCTGCGCGCCGCCCTCGCGCAGGGACGCGCTGCCGGCCACGCCGCCGCGGTTCATGTCGGAGAGGGGGCGCGACGTGGCGGATAAGGTGATCGTCTGCCGTTGCGAGGACGTGAGCGCGCACGACGTCGAGGAGGCGGTCGCGCGCGGCTACCGCGACCTCGAGTCCGTGAAGCGGTTCACGGGCTTCGGCACCGGTTGGTGTCAGGGCAAGCAGTGCGTCGCGCTCTGCGCGCGCGTGCTCGTCGCCGCGGGGGGGGAGCCGCCGACCGGCCCCATCACGCCGCGCCCGCCGTTCCATCCCGTGCCGCTCGCGCACCTCGCGGGGCTCGCGCGTCCTCGTCGCGACGGGGGGGAGCGCTGATGCCCGCGCACGCGCCGTCCGTTCCGCCGCCGGTCCCGCCCGTCGGCGCGCCTCTGCCGCAAGAGGCCGACGTCGTCATCGTCGGCGGCGGCATCATGGGCCTCGCGACCGCGTACCACCTCGCGCGCCTCGACCGGTCCCGCCGCATCGTCGTGCTCGACAAGGGCTATCTCTGCGGCGGCGCGAGCGGGCGCAACGGCGGTGGCGTGCGCGCGCAATGGTCGAGCGAGACCAACATCCGCCTGATGAAGGAGTCGGTGCGCCTCTGCGCGGAGTTCGCGACGGAGATGCGGATCAACGTCTGGTTTCGACAGGGCGGTTATCTCTTCCTCGCGCACACCGACGCACGTGCCCGCGAGCTTGCCGCCTCGGCGGCCCTGCAGCGCGAGCATGGACTGCGCACACGGATGATCGACGCGCGCGAGGCCAAGCGCATCGTGCCCGAGCTCGACGCCGCGACCGTCGTCGCCGCGAGCTACAACCCGGACGACGGTGTCGTGTTCCCATGGCCCTTCGTGTGGGGCTACGCGCGCGCCTGCGCGCAGCACGGCGTCGCGGTGCACACCTTCACGGAGGTCATCGCGCTCGAGACGTCGGGCGGCGGCCGCCGCATCGCGGGCGTGGTGACGCCGCACGGCACGATCCGCGCGCCGCTCGTGGTGAACGCGACGGGCGCCTGGAGCCCGCAGCTCGCGAAGCTCGTCGGCGTCGCGTTGCCGAACCACCCGCACCGCCACGAGATCTGCTCGACCGAGCCGCTCAAACCGTTTCTGCGTCCGTTGGTGGCCGACCTCGCGAGCGGGCTCTATTTCTCGCAGTCGATGCGCGGTGAGATCGTCGGCGGCATCTCGAACGAGCACGTCCCCGAGGGCCTCGATCAGGGCTCTTCCGCGGATTTTCTGGGCCTTTACGCGAGCGCGCTCGTGCGCGCGATGCCCGTGCTCGGCGCCGTGCGCGTGCTGCGCCAGTGGGGGGGCTGTTACGACCTCACGCCGGACGGGAGCCCGATCGTCGGTTTCATCGACGAGATCGAGGGTTTCTATCAGCTCTGTGGCTTCATGGGCCACGGCTTCATGATGGCGCCCATCATGGGCAAGCTCGCGGCCGAGCACCTCGCGGGCGGGCAGGGCGATCCCGTCTTCGAGAAGTGGAACTTCCGGCGCTTCCGCACGGGCGCGCTCGTGCGCGAGACGATGATCCTCGGCTGAGCGCGACGTCGGGCATCACGCGTGTCGCGCGTCGATGCCCTGTTTGCGCGATTCGAACACCGTCGCTCGCGCTCGTGAGAATCCCATTCTCGTGTGGTGCGAACTCAGCATCTCGTCCGTGATGCGCCCGCTCGCGGAACGGGGATCCAGCGCTCGCCCGTCTCGCAATCGAGATGCGAGAAGCGCACGCCGTCGCGGGCGATGCGCATCATCCCGAGCGTGATGGGGAGTCGCAGCCGACGCGGCCCGATGGAACCGGGGTTGAAGAGCGTGAGGCCGCGATCGCGCCCGAGAAAGGGCACGTGCGAGTGTCCGCAGACCACGATCGCGGCGTCGTGGGACGTCGCGAGTGCGGCGACCTCGGCGCGGACGCGGGGGCCGTTCACCGCGATGTGGGTCAGCAGCACGCGCAGCACGGGCACGACGCCATCGTCCACCACGAGCAGCAGCGTGTCGGGCAGCGCGGTGCGTGTTCCGTCGATGTTGCCGCGCACCGCGTGGACGGGCGCGCATGCCGCGAGCGCGTCGAGCACGGCGAGGTCGCCGACATCACCGCCATGGAGGATGGCGTCGAGCGGCGTGTCGTCGGGGGACCGCGCGAGCAGCGAAGCCGCGCGTGGGTGCGGACGCCCGTGCGTGTCGGCGACGACGCCGAGCCACAGCGGGCGTTCCGCGGGGAGTGCGAGCCGCACGGTGCGCATCGCGCGGAGACGCTCAGCGCAGCGTGACGGGGAAGCGCACGGTGTGGCTCGCGAGCCTGAACGGGGGAACTTCGAAGCGCTTCGCGGCGTCGTCGAGGCAGGCGGCGCCCGGTGACGCGCTCCACTCGGGCGGCATCACGACGCGACGGACGTGGCCCGTCCAGTCGAGTTCGAGGGCGACGAGCGCTGCGCCGGGCGGGGCGCCCTGGGCCACGCAGGCGCCGAGCGCCTCCGCCATCCGGGTGCTGCCGGCGATGAGCTCTTCGCGCGTGGGCATGCGCTCGAGAGCGAGCCCATCGGGGCGAGAGGTCGGTCGCGGCGGGAGGGCCTCCGCGAACGCGTCGCGGGTCGGGCGCCCCCGCAGGGTGATCGTCAAGTCGACGAACTCGGTGGTGCCGTTGCGGCTCAAGCGCGCCGTGACCTCCGACTTGCCGAAACGCGCACGCGCGGTGGCCCGGGTGCCCACGAGGAACTGGCCGAGTTGGGAGACGGGGGCGACGGCGGGTTCGCGGCAGGGCAGGTGAATGTCTTCTTCCACGATGGCGGCGATTTCGTCCTCGTCGTCGACCGGGACGCCGAACTCCAGGAAGCTCCGCACGGGCCAGTTCAGTCGGCATCGCCCGGCGCTTCGACCGGCCCGCGGCAGGCGCCCCGCGCGGTGTGCCTCGTCGGCGTCGACCCAGGGCAGCGCTTCCGCGCGCGGAAACCTCGCCGTCGCGGCGCTGACGTAACCGTTGGCGTCCACGTCGACGCGCAGTTCCGAGCCCGGGAGGCTGCGGCTGGTGCGGAAGAGCAGCGTCGTGCGCCGCCCGCGCGTCACGGGCGCCTGTTCCTCCCAGTCGGAGTTGACGATCAGGTAGTCGCCGCGGAACCGCTGCATGTGCGCCCCCACGCGCGCGGACGCGGGCGCGACGAGCATCAGAGTCGGTAGCGCGGCGAGCAGGGCGACGACGAGACGGACACGCGACAAGCCTTGTGCAAACATGGGCCTCCCCGGCGGGGAATGCCCCGCACGGGGTTGTATCCTCTCACAACGCGTGCGCCGTGTGAAGCGACTCAGCCCACGATCGCGAGCGCGCGCCGCGGTCGCTCCGCGGGCAGCGCATTGAACGCGCGCTTCCAGTCCGCGAACCGCCCGCCCGCCTTGACGGCGTCGATCACGGCGCGGCCCTCGGCCTGCCCGCCCTGCGCGAGCACGTGCTCGACCCAGCCCCAGCGTGCGCTCGTCGCGCGCACGTCGACGCGCCCGCGCACGCCGCGCCGCAGCCGCTCGAGCCGCGCCTCGACGACGGGGATCCCCGCAAACGGGGCGCCATCGAGCGGCGTGTTGCGCTTCGCGACGAAGGGGCCGATGCCGAGCGCGAGCGGGATGATCTTCGACAGCTCGGTCGAGAAGCGAACGAGCTCGTCGATGTCGGTCTCGTCCTCGCCGGGGAGCCCGCACATCATGTAGAGCTTCATCCGGTCCATGCCGTGCGCGCGCGCAAGTTCGGCCGCCTTCACGAGGTGCCGCTCGCGTGTCTTGCGCTGGATGGACTCGCGCATTCGCTCGCTGGCACCATCTCCTGCGGTGGTGAGCGTGCGATAGCCGCCGCGCTTGAGCGCGGCGACGAAGCGGTCGTTGAGGCGATCGGGGCGCAGCGACGAGAGCCCGACGCCGCGCCCTTCGTCCGCGAGCCGCTCGACGATGTCGGCGATGCGCGGGTGATCGCTCACCGCCGCGCCGACGAGCCCCACGCGCTTCGCGGTCTCCGGGATGCGCGCGAAGATGTCGTCGACGGGCACGATGCGCATGCCGCCGTTCGTCGAGCGGCGCATCACGCAGTAGTGGCAGCCGCGCGAGCAGCCGCGCGACGTCTCCACGAGGAACATGTCGCGCAGCTCGGTGTTCGGCGTCGTGATCTGCGCGTACGCGGGCAGCAGCGTGTCGCTGCACTGCGCGACCGGCGGCATCTGATCCCCATGCATCGAGGGGATCCAGGCCGAAGGCACCTCGCGCGCGAGCGTCTCGAGGATGCGGCGTCGATCGCCGTCCGCCGCGAAGATCACGTCGAGCGCGGTGTGGATCGTCTCGTCCGCTTCGCCCATGAGCACCGCGTCGGCGAAGGGGCCGAGCGGGAGCGGATTGGAGAACGTGAGCGGACCGCCCGCGAGCACGAAGGGGTGTCGCCCGGTGCGCTCCGCGGCGAGCAGCGGGATCCCCGCGAGGCCGAGCGCGTCGACGAGCCCGGCGAGCTCGAGCTCGTAGGCCACCGAGACCGCGACCACCGTGTAGTCACCGACCGGCCGCGCGGCCTCGTACGTGAAGAGCGGCGCCCGCGACGCGCGCCACGCGGCGACGTCGTCGGGCAGGAAGGCACGATCGGCACCGCGACCGCTGCGGTGGATTTCTCGGTAGATCGTCTGGAAGCCGAGCGACGACATCCCCGCGGAGTACGGGCTCGGGTAGAGCAGGGCGACGCGCTCGGGGGCCTCGCTGTAGAGCGTCCCGGTCTCCTCGGCGAGTCGGGTGCCGACGAGGCCGCGCATGTCGTCGATGAAGCTCAAGGGCGCGCGAGTATAGCGCTGCGCCGCGCCGCGGCACGGCGCGCGCGCACGGTCGCCTGGCGCAGACGAATCCGGGCAGCGCGGGATCGGGTCAGTGCAGGACTTTGAAGAAGCGATCGCCGCGGAATGCGCCGCTCTCGTCGCTCGACCAGTAGATCGCGAGCGCCTTGCCCTTCACGCGCGCGATCGGCACGGGGCCGAAGTAGCGGCTGTCGTTCGAACGGTCGCGGTGGTCGCCGAGGATGAACACATGGCCCGGCGGCACCGTCGTCACCGACGCGCTCGTGAAGGGCGCGTACGCGGGGTCGTGGCTCGTGCGGTAGGTCTCGTCGCCGAGGGACTCCTCCGTCCACTCGCAGTTCGCCTCCTCGTCCGGGTCGAACGAGCGCAGCCCGGCGTCGCACGGGCCCGCGGGCCGATGGGTGATGGGGCGGCCGTTGCGCCAGACGACGTCCTCGCGGAGCTCGACGCGGTCACCCGGGAGGCCGATCACGCGCTTGACGATGTCGATGTTGTCCGCGGGGCTCTTCACGATGACGACGTCGCCGAGCTCGGGCACGCCCCAGGTGAGCGCGGCGTCGTCCATGAAGGGCAGGAAGAGCCCGTACATGAACTTCGCGACGACGACGCGGTCGCGGTTGAGCAACGTCGGCTCCATCGACGGGCCCTCGATCTCGAACGGCTCGAACAGCACGATCCGGATGAAGAAGGCGAGCAGCACCGCGCCGCCGATCGTCTTCAGGTTGGCGCTCGTCCGCTGCCAGCTCGTCTCGGCCGGCGCCGCGTGCGTCTGCGCCGCCGGGGGCTCGTGCTCGCGCGCTTTCTCGGAGCTCTGTTCGCTGGACTCGCTCATCTCGTTCCGATCTCGCGGGGGGTCGGGTGCTCGGATCGCGCGGTCAGCCGTGCACGGTCGGGCCGAGCGGCAGCCGCCCGGCGATCAGGGCCTCGCGCGCGGCGAGTTCACCGAGCCGGGCGCGCGCATCCTCCACGCCGAAGAGCTTCTCGGCAAGCCCCGCGAAGAGGCGGTAGTGCCGCGCCTCGGAGGCCATCAACTCCGCGTAGAACGCGCGCAGCGCCGTGTCGGCGAGGTGCGTCGAGAGCAGCCGGAAGCGCTCGCAGCTCCGCGCCTCGACGAGGCTCGCGACCAGCAGCCGATCGAGCAGCGCGGGTGACGAAGCGCCGTCGCGGCGCGCGACCTTCCGCAGCGCGCCGACGTAGTCGTCCGTGCGTGGTTCGCCGAGCCGGCGCCCCGAGGCCGCGAGCCGACGCTCGACCTCGGCGAAGTGTTCGGTCTCCTCGTGCGCGAGCGCGAGCAGCGGCGCGACCAGCTCCGGGTGCGGCCCGCCGTACTTGCCGACGAGCGAGAGCGCGCTCTGCGCGGCCTTCAGCTCGCAGTGCGCGTGGTCGGAGAGCATGCCCGGCAAGTCACGCTCGACCGCCGACACCCACGTGGGATCGGTCGGCACGAGCAGGCCGAGCATCGCGCGTGTGTCGGTCATCGGCTCGGGGTCCTGCGGCGCGAAGAAAGGAACGCACGGTATGGCCCGGCGATCGCGGGGTCAAGATCGCAAGGAGGTTGCGGTATCCGTCGCGGCGCGTTGGGGGGCCCCGCGGGCGCGGCGTGGGTGCTATACGCGCGGTCGTGCTCGTCCTCGCTGTGGACACCTCGACGGCGGTCGGCTCGGTGGCGCTCGTCGAGCGAGGGGAGGTGCGCGCGGAGCTCGCGGCCCGCGTGAGCGCGAAGCACGGCGAGACGCTGCTCCCGAACGTCGTGCGCGTGCTCGAGGAGGCCGGCGTCGGGATCGCCGAAGTGGAGCTCTTCGCGGTCGGTCTCGGGCCGGGCTCGTTCACGGGCGTGCGCGTGGCCCTCGCGACCGTGAAGGGGCTCGCGCTCGCGCGGGGCACGCCGCTCGTCGGGGTGTGCTCGCTGCGCGTGCTCGCGCGAGGCGTCGAGCCGGGCGCGCGCATCGCCGTCACGCTCCTCGACGCCCACAAGCAGGAGGTCTTCGGCGCGGCCTACGCGGAGGACGCCGCTGGCGACCTGGTCGAGCGGATCGCGCCCTTTCACGCGTCGCCCGAGGACGCCGCGGCGCGGATCCTCGCGGGGCTTCCCGCGGACGCGGGCGCGCTCGTGCTCGTCGGCGACGCGCCCCCATCGCTGCGCGGTCCGCTCGAGGCCGCGCTCGTTGTCGCGGGTCGTGTGGTGGTCGCGGGGCCGAAAGGCGCTGGATTCCCTGGGGCTGCGGCCCTCGCGCGCGAGGCGGCGCGTCTCTACGCGCGGCGCGGCGCGGATGCGCTCGGCGCGCTCGAGCCGCTCTACGTGCGCGCGCCGGACATCACGCTCCCGTCTCGTTGAGCCACGCTTGCGTCGGCGCGGCGAGGTCCCTATCGTCGCGCGCCACATCCACGCGGAGGACTGATCGCATGCCGTCGTTCGACATCGTCTCGAAGGTCTCCATGAACGAGGTCGACAACGCCGTCCTCCAAGCGCAGAAGGAGATCGGCTCACGCTTCGATTTCAAGGACACGGGCACCGAGATCGAGAAGACCGACGAGGGCATGCTCCTGCGCTCGTCGAGCGAAGGGCGCCTCGAGGCTGCCCGCACGGTCCTGCTAGAGAAGCTGATCAAGCGCGGCGTGTCCGTGCGCTCGCTCGACCCGCAGAAGGTCGAGCCCGCGACGAAGGGCACGTTCCGTCAGGTGATCAAGCTCCAGCAGGGCATCTCGATCGAGAAGGCCCGGGAGATCGTCAAGCACATCAAGGACACCAAGCTCAAGGTGCAGGCGTCGATCCAGGCCGATCAGGTGCGCGTCGCGGGCAAGAAGCGCGACGACCTCCAGGAGGCCATCGCCGCCCTGAAGGCCGAGGATTTCAAGGCCGATCTGCAGTTCACCAACTTCCGCGAGTGATCCGGCGCGCGCGCTGCGCGGCACGCCGGGCCCCGCTGTCGACGCTCACTGCGCGGGCGTCGTCAGGTCGCGGTAGAGCGCCTCGTAGAGCCGTGCGCTGCGCTCCCACGAGTGGTCGATGCGCATCGCGCGTCGGCGCATGCCGTCGAACGGGGCACCGAGCGTGAAAGCCGCGAGCCCGCGGCGCACCGCGCCGAGCAGCGCCTGCGGCGTGGCGTCGTCGTAGAGGAAGCCGCTGCCGCTCTCGAGCTTGGCGTCCGCGTCGACGACCGTGTCGACGTGACCGCCCGTGCGCCGGCAGATCGGCAGCGCGCCGTAGCGGTGCGCGTAGCGCTGGAGGTGACCGCTCGGTTCGGTGCGCGAGGGGACGACGAGCAGGTCTGCGCCGCCGAGCACGCGGTGCGTGCCGGAGTCGTCGGCGTGCAGCACGGCGAGGCGATCGGGCCAGCGCGTCGCGAGCTCGGCGAGCACGTCGAGGAGCTCCGCGTCGCCGCCCTCCTCGGCGTGCACGACCACCTGCACATCGTTGCGGAGGATCTGCGGGAGCGCCTTCACGAGCAGATCGAAGCCGCGCGCCGCCACGGGCTTGCCCGTCGCGCCGACGAGCGGGACGTCCGCGCGCTGCGGGAGCCCGAGCGCGCGCTGCAGCTCGCTCTTGCTGCGCGCCTTGCCCGTGAGGTCGATGGGATCGAAGCGGGCGGGGAGGGCGGCGTCGGTCGCGGGGTTCCACACCGCGACGTCCACGCCGTCGAGGATGCCGACGAGGTCGCGGCCGCGCGCGCGCAGCACGCCGTCGAGCCCGTGACCGCCCTCGGGGGTGCGGACCTCCGCGGCGTACGAGGGCGACACCGTCGTCACACGATCTGCGGCGAGGACACCGCCCTTCAGGAGGTTGAGCAGCCCGTAGAACTCGAGGCCTTCGGGGTTGAAGAGCTCCCACGGGAGCCCCAGCGTCTCCATCGTGCCCTTCGGGAAGCTGCCTTGACGCGCGAGATCGTGGACGGTGAGCACCGTGGGCAGGCCTGCGAGCGCCGGATCGCGCTTCGCGAGAAAGACCGCGAGCGCGGCGGGCCAGTCGTGCGCATGCAGCACGTCGAAGCGCGGCTCACGCTTCTTGATCAGCTCGAGCGCGCCGAGCGAGAGCAGCGCGAAGCGCTGGGCGTCGAGCGCGTACGCCTCGCCCTCGCCGTAGAGGTGCGGCACGCGGCGGAACAACTCCTCGTGGCCGAGGAAGAGCAGATCGACGCCGCCGGAGGTGCGGCCGTCGTAGAGTTCGCAGGCGACCTTCTTGCCGCCGAGCATCACCTCGATCTTCATCAGGCGGCGCGCGAGCGAGCGGGCCGCCGGATCGATGTGCGCGTAGAGGGGCGAGAGGACGGTGACCTTGTGTCCGAGCCCGCGCAGCGCCTTCGGCAGCGCGCCGCACACCTCGGCGAGGCCGGTCGCCTTGCTGTAGGGGGCGACCTCGGAGGTCACGAAGAGGATTTCCATGGGGCCGGAAGCTACACGAAGCGGGTGCGCCGGGCCACCGCGCGCAGGACGTATGTTTTCGGGGGTTTGCGCGGCCCGACGCCGCGCGCACGTCGTGGCGCGGAAGGCAGGTAGCGATGAGTGATGCGCAAGATCGGAAGCAGGAAGCGGGGCGGGTCGCCATCACCGGCGCGAGCGGGTTGATCGGCACCGCGTTGCGCGCCCACCTCGCCGAGCGTGGCTACACGGTGCTGCCCTTCGTGCGTGGCGGCGGCGCGTCTCCCACGGGGGCGATCCGCTGGGACCCGGCGCGCGGCGAGCTCGACGCCGAGGCGCTCGAAGGCGTCGATGCCGTGGTGCACCTCGCGGGCGAGAGCGTCGCCGAGGGGCGCTGGACGCCGGCGCGCAAGGCGCGCATCCGCGGCAGCCGTGTGGACGGCACGGGGCTGCTCGCGCGCGCGATCGCCGCGCGACGCGCCGGACCGCGTGTGCTCGTGAGCGCGTCGGCAGTCGGCTTCTACGGCGACACGGGCGAGCGCGAGGTCGACGAGTCCGCGGCGCGCGGCGAGGGCTTCCTCGCCGAGGTGTGCGAGGCGTGGGAGGCCGCCGCGCAGCCCGCGCGTGACGCGGGCGTCCGTGTGGTGCACCCGCGCATCGGCGTCGTGCTCGCGCCGCGCGGAGGCGCGCTCGAGCGGCTCGTGCCGATCTTCCGGTTGGGCGCCGGCGGGCGACTCGGCGACGGCCGTCAGGGGTTCCCCTGGATCGCCATCGACGACGTGCTCGGCGCGCTCGCGCTCGCGCTCCGCGACGACACGCTGCGCGGTCCGGTCAACCTCGTCGCGCCCGCGCACACGACGAACGCCGACTTCACGCGCGCGCTCGCGTCGGTGCTCTCGCGCCCCGCGTTCTTCCCCGTGCCGGCGTTCGCGCTCCGCGCCGCGCTCGGCGCGATGGCCGACGAGGCGCTGCTGCACGGCCAGCACGTGCGCCCGCGGGTCCTCGCCGAGCATGCGTATTCGTTCGCGTTCCCGGACCTCACGGGCGCGCTCCGCCACGTGCTCGCGCGCTGAAGCGCACGCCGCCGGACGTCGCGCGATCGGATCCCGCGCCCCGCGGGGTGCCGTCGCGTGTGCCCGCGACACGCCGCGGACCGCGACCTGCGCGGCGTTTGCGCTACGCTCGCCCACCCGTGTCCGCGCCGCGCAACCGCCTCGTCCCCGCGCTCTCGTTCCTCGCCTTCGCGCTCCTCGCCGCGGGCGCCGTCGTCTATCTGCGCGTGTCCGAGGCGCACGAGGCGGAGGCCCGCCGCGCGGCCGATGCCCGCCATGCCGACGAGGAGCGTGCGCGCGCGCAGCGCCTCATCGATCGCGCGCGGGAGGAGTCCGCCGCGCTCGTGCCGTCGCTCCTGCGAGGCGTCGAACTGGGCATGAGCGAGGCGCAGCTCCAGGAAGTGCGCCCGGCCTCCGCACGCGACCCCCGCAACGAAGACCCGGTCCTGCTCTTCCGCAAAGAAGACCTCCCCAACGGCGCGAGCGTCGTCTACGGGCTCGACCGGCGGGCCGGTCGCCTCGTCCAGCTGCAGGTCCTCTCGATGTTGCCGACGCCCGAGGCGCTCGCGCCCCACCTCATCTCGATGAACGAGACCTACGGGCGACCCTCCGGCTATTGGGATTGCCCCGACACCGGCGGTGTGCCGACGCGCCGCTTCACCTGGCGCAAATCGGCGCTCACGGTGATGGACGTCTTCCTCATCTTCCGCGGGCGCGTCTCGCTCACGCTCTACATCGCGCCCAACGCGACCATCGCCGGCTCGCTCCAGCGCGCCCGCTGTCGCCCCGTCCAGGAGGCCGACTTCGAGCGCTTCCCCGTCACCACCGACGAGCAGATGGGCCAGGTCGACGCGCCGCTCGAGACGCCCTGACCGCGCGCGCACCCGCGTCGCAGAGCCCCGGCGATGGGCGCGCAAGCGTCTCCGCGATACGCTGCACGCCCATGCGCGTGTCGCCCCGGTCCTCCCGCTTCGTCGCCCTCGCGCTCGTCGTGCTGCCCGCATGCAAGCCCGCCGCGGAGCCATCGCGCGCCGCAGTCGCTGCGCCTTCGGCGACGCCGCCTGCCGTGCCCGCACCCGCTGCCGCGCCCGCCGCCAACGACGAGGCCTGCGCGCAGATCCTCGTGGTCGCGTGGCAGGGCGCGGACCGCACACCGGCGACGGTCACGCGCGACGAGAGCGCGGCGCGTGCGCGGGCCGAGTCCCTGCGCGCGCGCGTCGAGGCGGGCGAAGACCTCACCGCGCTCGCGCGCACCGAGTCGGACGCGCCGACGAGCGCCGCCCGCGGCGGGCTCATGGGCACCTTCGGTCAGAGCGATTGGCCCGCACTCCACGACGGTCTGCGCGCGCTCGTCTTCGCGCTGCCGGTGGGCGGTCTCAGCGACGTCGTGCGCATGCCCTACGGCTACGTCCTCGCGCGCCGCTGTCCGGTTGAGAAGGTCCACACCCGCCACATCCTCGTGCGGTATCGCGGCGCGAAGAACGCGGGCCCCGAGGTGCGCCGCACGCGCGAGGAGGCCGCCCGCCGCGCCGCCGAGATCCGCAACACCCTCCTCGACGGCGCCGACTTCGCGCAGGTCGCCCGCACCCTCAGCGACGACGCCTCGGCCGAGCGCGGCGGCGACCTCGGCACCATCGGCCGCGGCCGCCTCGCCCCCGAATACGAGCGCGTGGCCTTCGCGCTCCCCCCCGGCCAGGTCAGCCCCGTGGTCGAGACCGAGTTCGGCTTCCACCTCGTCAAGCGCCTCCCCTGACCCGTCACCGCCTCCTTCTTGACAGTCCCCCGCGCCGCGCTACACAAGCGGCCCACATTCCGAGATAGCTCAGTTGGTAGAGCGTTCGGCTGTTAACCGAATGGTCCCTGGTTCGAGTCCAGGTCTCGGAGCCATTTCATCGGTCGTGCGAACTTCGACGACCGGACAGTGAACAGCGGCCTCGCGGAGAGATCCTCGAGGCCGCTTCTTTTTCTCCCCGACAGTTCCGCGGCTTTGCGCGTTCGACGAGCGCGCCGCGCGCGTGGACAGCGTTCAAGCAGAGAGCGAAGAGCGCGCTCGCGTGCGCTCGTTTCTCCCGCGCGGGGCGGCGTTTTGGCGTCGAGTGCTGGCCACCGGGGAGAGAGAGACCGAGAGCGTTTAACAGCTCGGCCCCTTCGGGCGGGACGGGGCGGCGAACGTTTAACTGGCCACCGCCGCGAGAGCGCCGACGCGCTCTCCGTCGTCGCGCGCGAGGTCCCCGCCGCCACGTCGCTCGCGCTCTTTCCGTTTGGTGTCCGCCACCATGGTGGCGTATAAAGTCGCCGAACAGAGAGAAACAAAGAGCGCAGCGACGCCCAACGCTTGGACTTTCGGGGACTTGCGCGGGGCCTCCTCCATCGGGTCACCAGAGCATGAGCGAGCACCGTCCAGCACCGGAAGAACACCAGGCGCGCAGGCAGCGCGTGCTCGGTGGCGTCGTGAAGAAGCCGCCTCGCAAGAAGGCCGTCGCGGCGACGAAGCCAGCGACCGCGCGCCACGAGGACGCGCTCTTCGCTCGTGTCGTCGACATCATCGAGGCGGCGCGCGGTCACGTCGCGCGCTCGGTCAACACGGCGACGGTGCAGGCGTACTGGCTCATCGGGCGCGAGATCGTCGAGGTGGAGCAGCACGGCGAGAAGCGCGCGGGCTATGGCGCGCGCGTGATCGAGGGGCTCGCGAAGCGTCTGGCGGGTCGAGTCGGCAAGGGCTTCAGCGTCCCGAACCTGCGCAACATGCGGCAGTTCTACCTCACGTACCCCGAGGGGTCGGCGCTGCCCGGGGCGCTTGGCGGCGCCGCGAGTCGCCCCGAGAAACGCTCGGCGCTGCCTAGCGTTTCGGCGTCGTCGAAGATTCGCTCGGCAGTGCCTAGCGAATCGCGCAGAGGCATCCGGACAGCGGCGCTGACCGAAACTGCGGGCGGGCCCGCGCCCTTTCCGCCGTACCTCGGGTGGACGCACTACCTGCTCCTCATGCGGGTCGCGAACCCGACGGCGCGCGCGTTCTACGAGATCGAGGCCGCGCGCGAGAGCTGGGCCAGCCGCGAGCTGGAGCGGCAGATCGCGTCGCTCCTCTTCGAGCGGCTCGCGAAGAGCCGCGACAAGGAGAAGGTCCTCGCGCTCGCGCGGCGCGGACACGAAGTCGAGGTGCCCGCCGACGTGCTGAAGGATCCCTTCGTGCTCGAGTTCCTCGGGCTCGACGAGCGGTCTCACTGGCGCGAGCGCGATCTCGAGCAGGCCATCATCGATCGCATCGAGGGCTTCCTCCTCGAGCTGGGCAAGGGCTTCTGCTTCGTCGCGCGGCAGAAGCGCGTGACGCTCGAGGGTGATCACTTCTACGTCGACCTCGTCTTCTACAACCGCCTGCTCCGCTGCTTCGTGCTCGTCGATCTCAAGCTCGGCAAGCTCACGCACCAGGACCTCGGGCAGATGCAGATGTACGTGAACTTCTTCGACCGCTTCCAGCGCGCGGAGCACGAGGCGAAGACGATCGGCATCGTCCTCTGCTCCGAGAAGAACGACGCGATGGCGAAGATCACCCTGCCCGAGAACAACGAGCAGATCCTCGCCGCGCGCTACCAGATGTACCTGCCCACGGAGGAGGAGCTACGCGCCGAGCTGGCCCGCGAGCGTGAGGCTGCGGAGCGCTCGCTGCGGCTCGCGGCGGATGCGAAGGTTCCCGGCGATGGCTGAGGCGCACAAGTGGGAGTTCAAGGCGCGCTTCCGCCGGCATGCGTTCGGCTGGAAATCGCAGCCGGCCATCACGCGCATCAAGCAGGCCGTCGCCGAGATCAAGAAGGTCGCCAAGAAGGACCCCGTGCTCGCCGCCGAGGGGGCCATCGCATTCCTCGAGCGCGTGTCGCCCGCGCTCGAGCACGTCGACAGCTCGTCGGGCTCCATCGGTACGGCGGTTGGCAACACCATCGGGGAGCTGGTGCCGATCATCGCCAGCGCGCCGGCCGACGCGAAGACGCGCGACGCCTGGCTCGAGCGGCTGTTCGAGGCGCATCAAGCCGATCAGATCCCGTACATCGAACGGCTCGCCGATCATTGGGGCGAGCTGTGCGCGTCGAAGGAGGTCGCGTCCGCGTGGGCGGACAAGCTCGTCGGCATCACGCGCATGGCGCTGAGCCCGGACAAGACCCTGCGCGGCCACTTCCACGGGACCTCGGCGTGCTTGAGCGCGCTCTACCGCGCCGAGCGCTTCGACGAGCTCATCGACCTGCTGCGCGTCGATACGATCTGGCCGTACAAGCATTGGGCCGTGCGGGCGATGGCAGCGAGCGGCAAGAAAGCCGAGGCGCTTCGTTACGCCGAGTCCTGCCGAAGCCCATGGGCGAGCGACCACGAGGTCGACTCGGTGTGCGAGGAAATCCTCCTCTCGTCGGGCATGGCTGACGAGGCCTACGCCCGGTATGGCGTGCGCGCGAACCAGGGCGGCACGTACCTCGCGACGTTCCGCGCCGTCTCGAAAAAGTACCCGCACAAGGCGGCGGGTGAAGTCCTCGCGGACCTCGTGAAGACCACGCCCGGTGACGAGGGCAAGTGGTTCGCGGCCGCAAAGGACGCGGGGCTGTACGACGAGGCGCTCGCCCTCGCGAGCCGCACGCCCTGTGATCCGAAGACGCTCGCGCGCGCCGCACGGGACTACACCGAGAAGCAGCCGGCCTTCGCGGCCTCTGCGGGGCTGCTGTCGCTGTACTGGCTCGTGCAGGGCTACGGCTACGAGATCACGAGCGTCGACGTGTGGGACGCCTACCGCGCGACGCTCGCGGCCGCGGAGCGCCACGGCAGCGCGGTCGAGGTGCGGGAGCGCGTGCGCAAGCTGGTGGCCGCAGAAGGCGCGGGCGAACGCTTCGTGACGAAGGTGCTCGGCCGGGAGTTGGGGCTGTGAGGGAGCGTGCGCTGATCCACGCCGCGGGCCCCGTCGGCGCGGGTAAGACGACGTTCGTCGAGCGACTGCTCGACGCCGAGGTCGCGTTCGCCATCTGCGTTCGGGCAGAGCGAGACCCGAAGCTGCGCAAGGAGCAGGAGTCTGCGCCGAAAACCCACGCCGAGCTTCGTCGCTACCGCGACGCCGGTGCGAGCGCCGTGGCGCTCTACCGATTCGCTGAGCCGAGCGTGGATGCGTTCTTCACGAGCGCGTTCATGCAGGACTACTCGGAGGCCGTGTTCATCGAAGGGGACTGCCCCATCGACTACGTCGACCTCTCCGTGTTCGTCGCGCCCGTACCCTCCAAGGGGCACTCGCTGCTCCGTCGGGTCGTTCGCGACCACGCCGCTTCGCACCAGGCCTCGATCGAGCACTTCGCCGAGGCGCTCGAGAGTCCGGAAGCGCTCGCGCGACTCCTCGGCGGCGGGCTCGGTGAGCCGCTCGTGGCGATGGCGCTCAAGCAGCCACGCGTCCTCGACGATCTGCGTCGCTCGATGAAGTCGAAGCTCGGCGACGTCCGTCGCGCGAAGCCTCCGGCGCCCACCGAGCACTGGGCTCTCGAGGACGGCTACGCCGGAATCGAGCGCGCCCAGTTCGTCGTCGTGAACGTGCGCTCCGACGCGGATCGGCGCGCTGCCGATGCTGTCCTCGAGGACGTCGCGCGCCTTCGAAAGGATGAGGAGGTCTACCGAGACGTTCTCGGGCCTCGCGGGAACAAGCTCCCCGTCACCGCGGTGGTCGCAGATCTCTCCAACCCGAAGGACGTGGGGTTGAAGAAGGCCGTGGCGCGCGTGAAGCGGGCGACGAAGCGGAGGGAGCGGTGACACGCCCGCGCGATCGACGCCTTCCGTCCACCCTCTCGGAGGAGGAAGTCCGCCTCCTCACGCGGCTGACCGAGCTGCCGCCGCAGCCCTGGCGGTACACCATCACGCCCAACCTCGTCGACAGCCTCGTCCGCATCGCTGACGCCGCGGGCCAGATGACGGCGGCCCCGCTCTCGTACTACCGGCGCAAGGAGCTGGAGGCGCGGGCCAAGCTCATGCGGATCATCTGGGTCGTCGGCGGCAGCTTTCGGAGCGTGAAGCTCGAAGAGGTCGAGGCCGTGCTTGGTGGCGCGCGCCTCGTCGACAAGCGCGAGCCCATCGCCGAGGCGATCCGTCGCGCGGCGATCGTCGAGGATGCGCTCGCCCACTACTCGACAGCGCGAGGTAGCTCCGACAACCGGCTCACGCCGGAGCTAGCGATGGCGTACGAGCGCGCCAGCCAGGGCACGCCCAGTCTGAGGGAGGCGCGTTGGCTGGCGTATTCGAGGCGTGAGCGGGGCAAGCTCCTCGACCTGAACAAGGACGCGAGCAAAGTGCCGCCATCGGAAAAGGCGATGTTCGACTGGACGAACCAGGACCCGCTCGTGTCCAAGTCGGCCGTGCTGCGAGCCGCGACGTTCTACTGGGGGCTGAAGCTGCTGTATCCCGGCTGGCGTTCCGTCAGCGTCGTCCTCCACCACGAGCTACGCGCCGGACACGTCGACGCCAACGGACTCTTGATGCTGACCGAGGCGACGGTGGCGCAGCACGAGCTTCTCGACACGGCGCGGATCAATCTGCTCGAGACCGACGAGGGTGACCTCACGAAGTACTTCGAGCTGTTCACCTCGGCGCTGCTGCGCGTGCTCTGGGAGCGGCTCGAGGCGCTCGGGCGCGTGCGGGACAACGAGGAGCACCTGCCCTGGAAGGTCGTCGCGCCACCCGACGCGCTCGACGCGCACCTGTACGAGGTGGTCGAGCGGCTCGGCCAGGCGGGCAGCGCGGCGATCGTGGCGGGGCTCGGGAAGAACGCGCCGCCCCTTCGCACCGTGCAGCGACGGCTGCAGAAGCTGGTCGGCGACGGAGTGCTCGCCAAACGCGGGGCGCGGAAGAACGCGGTCTACACGCTGGCCGGGCGGGATGGGAGCGGGTGACCGATGGGACGCTGCGAGCGCAGAGAAGCCGTCCCGGGGTGGAGCACAAAGGGCGAGCATTCGGAGCCTTCCGCCAAATATCCGCCACGCATGGCGGATAAGCGAACGCCGTCCAGAGCGCGCAAGTGGTTGATATTACTGGCGCCTGCGGTGCCGGCTGTTAGCCGGCCGGTCGCGAGTTCGATTAACTGTCCCAGAGCCATTTCTACCTCGTCGCGAACTTCGCGAGAGGCGTCAGTAAACAGCGGCCTCCGGAGAGCGATCCTCCGGGGCCGCTTGCGTTTCTCCCCCGACAGTTTCCGCGACCTTGCGACGCTCGGCGAGCGCGCCGCGCGCGTGGACAGCGTTCGCGCAGAGAGCGCCGCGGGCGCGAAGGAGCGACGCGTCGAGGGTGCTCTGGACGGCGTTCGCGCTCTCTCTTCTGGCCCGCGGGGAGAGAGGAACCGAGAGCGTTTAACAGCGGAGCCCGGTTTTCGGTGGACGGAGCCGCTGACGTTTAACTGACCAGCCCGGCGAAGACGTCGAGGCCGTGTTCCACCGCGCGCTCTCTGGTCTCGCTCAGGGGAAAGAACGCGCGCGAAGAACGCCCGGGCTCATGGCATGGTGATGCGCGCATGGACCTCGACTCGATCCCGCCCGAGTACCACGGCTGGTGGAGGATCACCGAGACGTCGCAGTGGTCGAGCAAGTTCCTCGACTCGCTCGGCCCGGCGATGCTGTCGCTGACCGGGCAGGCCGATCGCCTGCGCATGCACTGCCTGCTCGCCTACGTGAACTGCAAGCCGACGAAGACCGGGTCGGAGATCGGCCAGGCGCTCCTCGGCACTCATGAGCGGCTCCAGCTCGATGACCGGCGGTCTCGGGGGCAAGCCGGCCGGAAGGCGCTGCGGGGACAGGGCCGCACAGAAGGGAACCGCTGGTTCCGTTTCGTGCGGGCGGGTCAGCCCGCGCTTTTCACCTTCGCGAGCAGCTGGCCGGTGAAGCCGACCACATCCGCCTGAAGCTGCTCGTCCCTTCCACCGGTGACGAAGGCCGCGACTCGCATCGGCCCGACCGCGTCTGGCTCGGAGAAGTCGCGCTTCAGGATGGTCAGGGCGCGCTGCGCGTCGGCATCGTCGAGCAGCGGTTGCAGCTTCGACGCGACGTCGGTCGGGCCCGCGCCGTAGTTCCGGACAACGTAGTAGAGGTCGTAGGCGTCCTTGTTCTCGCCGCGGCTATCGAACGCGAGGGCCTTGAGCACCACGTACGCGCCGGCGTCGCACACCCAGATGTCCCGGGTCGCCTTCTCGCCGAAGAGGGTCGTGCCCTTGATGGTCACTTGCTTGCGGTCCCGGAACGCGCAGCGCAGCCCCGGGGCGATGATCGCCGCGAAGTCCGGCTCGAGGTCGCGGAGCTTGCCGCCCTTGTCCCCCTCGAGCGTCGGCTGGATGAGGAAGTCGATGGTGACGCGCTCCGCATTCGCGATGGCCCAGCGCTGACGGGTTGGGATCCCGGCGTCGTTCTTGTCCATCTCGAACCCCGCGTCGCGCAGGCGCTCGGTGAGCTGCCGGTAGCGGCCCTCGTTCAGCAACGCGACCTGAAGTCCGACGTCGAGGTCCATGGTCCCGACGTGCGGATCCACGTCCTCGCCGAGGTGCTCTTGGTCGATGATCAGCGACGGCACCAAGCCGCCGACGATGAGCAGGTCGTCCATCATGTCGCCGAGCTTCGTGGCGACGTAGAGGCACATCGCGCGAACGAGCTCGACCTGCTCGCTCTTGTACTCCGACGCGTGCTTGGGTTTCTCAGCCATCATGCCTCCAGCTCAGCAGCTCGCTTCGCAGACGCTCGGCCGCCTCCGTCGCGCGTTCGGGGTGCGCCTTGAGATCGACGTAAGCCTGAACTGGGTGGACGCACCGCAGGCCGTCGCGCGTCTCCGCTCCGTGGAAGACGCCGGCATCATTCGGAAGCACGAGCCAGAGGTTCGCACCGCGCGCGTCCTCGCGGAAGCCGAGCTTCTCACGCAGCTCCTTCGAGGGGGACTCGGCGAGGAAGAAGGTCGCGATGCGAAACGCAGCGAAGTGCGTCATCTGCCAGGCCGCCGCGAGGCCGGTGGCTGCGTGCTCGACCGAGCCTTCCGCGAGCGTGTCGCCGACGAAGCGGGCGAGCGCGTCGCCCGAGCGCGCGGCGACGTGCCCCTGGAGGAGCACATGCTTGTCGAAGCGGTACTCGTCGCGCCACGCATCGAGAAGGAGCGCCGGGTCCTTCACGCGGAGCGCGCCGCCCGGCTCTCGCAAGACGTAGCTCTCGTCCTCGAGGCGAGAAGCGATGCGGCTGACGAAGCCGTCGGTCATGTCGGTCGCGCGCGCGATCTCCCGCTGCGTGAGGGCGCGACCTTCGTTCTCGAGCAGCCAGCGCACGACGCGTGCGCTCTTGGGCGCAAAGATGCTCGCCGGGCGGCCGGGCCCACGGAAGCGGTTCGGCCGTCCGTCGACGATGATTCGGATGCCGGGCGCGACGATGTGCGCGTTCCCGCTGAGGTCGAACCACGGGATGCTCGCGTCCTCGCAGACCCTGCGCCCCGCGTCGCCCATGAAGGGCACCACCAGGAGCGGCACGGCCTTTCGACCCTGGCGGCGGGCAGAAGCGGCCACCTGCGAGGCGTGGGCCGCCAGCGCACCAGGCGACGCGGCACCGAGCACCTCGACCACGAAGGAGTGCCCGGCCGCGCTCACGCGCAGGTCAGCCTCGCTTCCAGCCTCGACCTTCACGTCCTCCTGGGGTACGTCCAGGAGGCTCGCCAGCGCCGCGGGGACTTCCGCAACGAGCTGCATTTCCATGGTTCGGACGGCCATGCTTCACTAAATAGCACTGGTTCACCCGAAAGTGAAGCTGGCGGATTTAGTGAACCTTGATGTCCAACCGGACCGGGTTACTTCACTAAAAGACCGAGGTCTACCGCTCAGGTGAACCAGGCGTTTTTAGTGAAGTCGAGGTTGCCGCGGGGAGCTCCTGTGCGTGGCCAGCGGGGAGACAAGTGGCGCAGGCGCTGGTGAACGCGTCCTCGACGAGATCCCATCAACGTCGTCGATCGGGTCGATGACCTCACGAAGCCGCGGGCCCTTCGGGGCTCGGCTCGCTGCGCAACCGCACCAGGAGCCGCTTCGTTCGCGACCGCCACGTCATCGTCTCGAACGCGTCGGCGAGCGCGCGGCGCCGGTTCTGCGGCCAGAGCACATCCCACGTCGAGGCGAGCTGCGCGAGCCGCTGCTTCGCTGCGTCGGACCAGTTCCATTGCGGCCTGCGGAGAGCCTCGAGGACCATGCCTTCGACATCGGTGGCCGCGATCTGACCGCCGTCGCAGCCTTCTGTGCGGCATCGGTAGTAGCGCGGCGCTTTCGGGGCGGTCTTCTTGGTGAGCGCGGTGCTCATCGAGGTCGTCATCGTGCGACCGCACCCTTCGCAGACCAGCAGGCCGCGAAGGAGGAAAGGATCGTCGCGCTCGTCGACCTTCGATCGCGTCGTGGTGGCTCTCGTCTTGCGTGCGACGATCGCTGCCTGCACGCGCTCGTAGAGGACCACAGGCAAGATCGCGGTGTGCACTGCGGCCGCGCCATCGGGGCGACGACCGGCGTACACGGGGTTCTGCAGGAGGCGCAGAACGGAGCGCGCTGACCACTCGCCCCGCTTGCCGTTCTTCGCGATGAGCCGGAGCGCGTTCGCTCGCGCGACAAGCTCGGCGGTCGACTTGCCGCTCCCGGCCTCCGTGAAGAACCAACGCACGACGGCGGCCTCCGACTCGAGGATGACGAGCTGCTTCGTCTTCGGATCCGCGGCGTAGCCAAGAGGCACGCGACCTGCGGCGCGTTCTCCGCGGGCCTTCTTCGTGGCGCGGGCGTCGGCCAGACGCTCGCCGATCATGTCGCGCTCCAGCTCGGCGAAGGTCGCGAGCAGGTTGAGCTGCAGCCGCGCGAGCGAGCCGGCCTCGGCGTCGATGGCGCCGTGCACGACGGTGAGGCCGACGTTGAACCGCTCGAACACCCGCACGAGCAACGCCCAGTCGGTGAGCTTCCGCGTGAGGCGATCGAGCCGGTAGACGATGACGCGCTGGACGTCGCCGTCCTGGATGCGCGCGATGAGCTTCTCCAGGCCGGGGCGCTCGATGGTCGCGCCGCTGTAGCCCTCGTCGTCGAAGCGCTCGCCGATCGGGTACCAGCCCCTCCAGGCCATCGAGCGGATGAACTCGGTACACAGGGTGCGCTGCACGACGCAGGACGCGAGGGCAGGATCGTCGCCGACGCGCACCACCGACTGCCGCGTGTACACGGCGCAGCGGATGAGCGGCAGGTCGTCGGTGGGCTCGGCGTCCAAGACCGTGAAGATATCGCGGGCGGACGGGCGCAGGGTGAGCGGTCGGGCATCGCGCGTGGCAAACGCGGGATCCCCGACCGAAGTGGGACAGGGGCTGGAGGAACTACGTCCTGGTTCGCGAGGCGCCGTCGAGCTCGGTGCCGACACGGAGTCGATCGAGGTAGCCCCGGTACACGAAGGAGCGGTCGCGCTTCTTGCCGGTCGTCTCGACGAGAACGCCCGCGGCCACGAGCAGCTCGATCGCCCGTCCCGCGGTGGGCTTGGTCGTGTCCACGAGCCTCATCACCGATGCGACGGTCACGACCGGGTGGCGCGGCAGCAGCTCGAAGAGCCTCAGGGCGACGACGGACATCCCTTCGTGCGCGAGCACGCGCGCGCGGTCCGCGGCCACGAGCGCGAACAGCTCCCGCGCGGAGGCGACCGCTTCGTCGGCGATCGTCCCGACCCCGTCGAGGAAGAAGTCGAGCCAGCCCTCCCAGTCGCCCTCGATGCGGACCGCGTTGAGGCGACGGTAGTAGTCCTCGCGGTGCCGCTTGAAGAAGAGGCTCAGGTAGAGGAGCGGCTTGGTCAGCAGCTTCCAGTCCTCGAGCAGCAACGTCACGAGCAGGCGCCCGATGCGGCCGTTGCCGTCGAGGTACGGGTGGATGGTCTCGAACTGCACGTGCAGCAGCCCCGCGCGCACCAGCGGCGGCAGCGAGTCGTCCGCAGTGCAGGTACTTCTCGAACGCGCCCAGCACCTCGCCGAGCGCCTGCGGAGGTGGCGGCACGTACGCGGCGTTGCCGGGGCGGCTTCCGCCGATCCAGTTCTGGCTGCGACGCACCTCGCCGGGCAGCTTCTCGGCGCCGCGGACGCCGCGCATGAGGCGCGAGTGCGTCTCGCTCAGGAGGCGCATCGAAAGGGGCAGACCCTTCGGGTCGCCGAGCTGCGCGCGTGCGTAGGCGAGCGCGTCGAGGTAGTTACACACCTCCTCGACGTCGGCGTTGGGTGCGGCGCTGTTTTCGCCGCCATCCTGGGCCTCGAACGTGAGCAGGTCGACGAGGGTCGCCTGTGTCCCTTCGATCTGCGACGAGAGCACGGCCTCTTTGCGGACGAACGCGTAGATGAACCAGTCGAGTGATGGGACCATCTCCCCGGCCAGCTCGAGACGAACGAGGGCTTGCTCAGCTGCACGGAGGCGCTCGGCCAAGGCGGCGTCGACGACGATGGGCGGGTCCGCGGGCGGCAACGCGTGCGGGACGAAGGCCGCGACCTCTTCCTCACCCGCGGTGGTCCGCTCGTATCGTCCGGTGCTTCGGATGCGCATGTCGGCTCCGCTCGGAACGCCCGCTTGACCAGGCGCGCAGGCTGGGAAAGCCGGCGTTACTAGCGCCACGCGCTAGGAACGTATCCTTTACTAGAATGTAGCATTAGTCAAGTATACGTTACTAGCCCAGCAGGGTGGTCCGCCAACGAGGGCGCGCCGCGGGCCGCGGGCATGGGCAACTGCCCTCTCGCCTCAGCCGCTTGACGAAAGGCTCGGCCTGGCGCAGAGTGGTATCGGATTATCCGATACTCGATCGAGAAACCCATGCTGCCCCGCCCGACCATCGAAGCCTTCGACCGCCACCTGCTCGGGCTCGGCCTGCGCTTCGAGGGCGTCGTCATCGGTGGCTCGGCGCTCGGGCTCATGGGCGTCATCCAGCGGCCGACGCGCGACTTCGACATCCTGGTGCCTGAGCTACCGCGGGAGATCGCCTCGGCTGCGCGCGACTTCGCGAAGGCGCAGCGCCAGGCCGGCGTCGACCTGCAGGACGACTGGCTCAACAACGGTCCGATGCAGCTCGGCGAGGTTCTGCCCGCTGGGTGGCGCGAGCGTGTGCAGCGCATCTTCGAAGGGCAAGCCCTCGTGCTCGGCACGCTCGGCAGGTCCGACTTGCTCAAGAGCAAGCTGTTCGCGCTCTGTGATCGCGGCACCGATCTGCCCGACTGCATCGCGCTCGCGCCGACCGCGGAGGAGCTTGCCGAGTGCATGCCGTGGCTCGAGCTGCAGGACGGAAACGAGCTGTGGCCTGCGCATGTGCGGGCGACGGTCGCCGACCTCGCGCGGAGGCTCGGTCATGGCGTTTAGCCGCGCGACCGCCCCCGAACCGACGCCCGCGCAGGGCGATCTGACAGCGCGCATGGTGGGCATCGGGATGAACTTCGCCGCGAAGGCAGAGGCCGACGCGGAGATCGAGAGCACGCTCTTGCACGCCTCAGTCCTCGGCATGGACGACGGTGATCTCCGCGTGCTCGCCGTGCTGACCACCTGGCTCGGCGTGCATCACACGCACGTGAACGCCGACCGGCTCGTGCGCCTCGTGGGCGCCCATCCGTCCGAGCGCGTTCGGGCCTACTGGTCGGCCATCGCGACGTGGCTCAAGAAGGACCGTCGTCTCGCCCGTCTCGGAGGGGCCTACGACGGGGCGCCGATCGAGCTCTTGCCGACGGGGACCGAGTTCCAGGTCAAACGACGCGGCGAGGATGAGCGCTTCACCGGGTCGAAGCTGCGCGTGCCCAAGGGCACCCTCCGCGACCGCCACGAGGACGTGCTTCCACCGGAGGTCCTGGTGCGACGTCACGCGGGCTACCGAAACCGAGTGCTGATGGGCCCGTCGTTTCGCGCCGACGTGTGGACCGCGCTCGAGCATGGGCCCGATCTGTCCATCGCCGACATCGCGCGGAAGGCCTCGTGCTCCTTCGCGACCGCGTGGCAGGCCGCGCAGGACTACCGTCTCCTGCGCGCGGCCGGACCGAATACGCTGCAGGGGTGACCCGCTGGTGACCCGCTGGTTAACAGCGCGAACGCAACGAATTCGGTTGGTTACGCATGTTGATGGCGCAGTGAACCTCCCCCCGTTCTGCGGACAGTTTGACTATGCAGCCCGCCCTTGAATCTGACTCATCAATTCGAACTCGATAGGACTCATGTACCCGAGATGCGAGTGACGACGTCGCGTGTTGTAGAAGTTGTCGATGTAATCGCCGATCGCGACGGTCGCCGCGTCGTGCGACGTGTAGATGTGCTCGCCGACGAACTCGGTCTTCAAGGTGCTGAAGAAGCTCTCGGCGACGGCGTTGTCCCAGCAGTCGCCCTTCCGGCTCATGCTCGCGATCATGGCGAAGCGCTCGAGCTCGGCGCGGTAGTCGTCGCTGGCGTAGGGGCTTCCGCGATCGGAGTGCTGCACGAGGCCCGCTGGTGGCCGCCTCGTCGTGATCGCGTCGCGGAGCGCGTCGAGCGCCAGGAAGCGGTCGTTCGTCGCGCTCGTCGCCCAGCCGACGACGCGGCGCGAGAACAAGTCGAGCATCACGGCGAGGAACAGCCAGCCGCTGCGCGTCCAGATGCACGTCACGTCGGTGACCCAGGTGTCGTTCTTCTCGTCGGTGACGAAGTTGCGATCGACGACGTTCGGCGCGATCGGGTCACCGTGCTTCGAGTCGGTCGTCGCGCGGAAGCGCTTCTTGGCCCGCGCCACGAGGCAGTCTTCGCGCATGATCTTCGCGACGGTCTTCTCGCTCACGATCACGCCGTCGGCCTGCAGCTCGGCGCGGACGCGAGGACTCCCATAGGTTCGTCGGCTCGCCTCGAAGGCCTCGCGCACCTTCGCGCGCAGCTCGGTGTTGCGGGCCTTCCGCTTCGACACGGGCAGCGCCTTCCATCTGTAGAAGCCGCTCGTCGAGACGCGGAGCACGCAGCACATCACGGTCACGGGGTAGGCCACCGTCCACGCGAGGATGAACGCGTACTTCACGCGTTCTCCTTGGCGAAGAAGGCGGCCGCCGCTTTGAGGATTTCGCGTTCCATTCGGAGCTGCTTGTTCTCTCGCCGCAGCCGCGCCAGCTCGGCCCGCTCTTCGGTCATCAGCACCGTGGGGCTTCCGACGCCTGCGTCTGCCTCAGCTCGCCGCACCCACTCGCGCAGCGTCGTCTCCGTGAGGTCGAGGTCCTTCGCCACCTGCGTCGCGGACTTCCCGCTCACGACCAGCCGCACCGCGTCTGCTCGAAACTCCGGCGTGAACGATCGCTTTGCTCGCCGGCCTGTCTTCAGCTTCTTCATGGACACTCCTCGCGCATCTTCGCGCTACCCGGGGTGTCCGCAAACCGGGGGGAAGCTCAGGTCGTGTCCGTGTGACGGACACGATGGCGTCCTGTCAGGCGGCCGCCCGGCCGGACGTCGATCCCGCGTACAACAACTATTGTGTCGAGTGCGCGCTCGACTACGTCGCGGGTGGCGTCGTCACGACGTTGCTCATTCCGAAGCATCCGCAGGCGCTGGCCACCCCGCTGGAGATCGGGCGCGTTCCAGCCGTCGGCGCCGCGTTGAACGGTGTCGCGTTCGATCCGCCCGCCCCCGTGCAGGCGATTCTCGCGGCCCACACGATCGCTGCGTTCGACGACTGCGGGGGGCATGTGAACCTCGTGGCGGGCTATCACTATCACGCGGCGACGGGGTGCTCCCGCTCCGTGGAGAGCGGCGACGGTCATGCCGCGTTGATTGGCTATGCCATCGATGGATATGCCATTCACGCGATGTTGGACGGAGATGCCACGGAACCGTCCGATCTCGACTCGTGCCGGGGACATCGCGATGACGTCCGCGGGTATCACTACCACTCGGCGGGCGCCGGAGAGAACATGTTCATCGGGCTGTTTTCACGGGGACATCGTCGCCACGGCAGGTGGCGGCGGGCCTCCCGGCGGCGGTGGGATGCCGGCCGCGTGTGCGCCCGGTCAAACGAGGGGTTGCTGCGGTGACGGGGCCTGCGACGGTCCCGAGACCGCCGCCAATTGCGCCGCGGATTGCCCGTGAGAGCGATGGTGCCGCTCGCGCTGGCCGCCCTCGCATGGATGTCGCCATCGTTCGCGGCGGCGCATCCGGGGCACGTCGACGAAGCACCTTGGGATGCGCGCGTCGAGCGCTCCCTCGACGACGCTTGTGCGTGGACGGTCGACGCGAACAGGCGCGCACGCGGTACGTGTCGGCAGATGGGCGGCGCACTCGTGTGCGTCCGCAACAGGCCTTTCGAGCCGGACGCCACGGGTGACGCGCCGAACGCGCAGCGGTCCGTGACGGGCTTCGGGCTGCATGGTGCGACGCCATGGATTCTCGGCGCGGTCGTCGCGGCGCTCGCGTGTGCCTGGCAAGTCCGGCGACGCGTGCCGACAACGCGACCGCCGACGCAATGACAAGGGCGGATCGGTCGTGGGGTGAGGGCGTGGCGCGCAGCCGTGCGAGCCCCACCGGCGCGCCCACGAGGGAGTCCCTCGTGGGCCCGGACCCGCGCTTCAGAGCCGGAGGATCTGCGCCTTCAGCGAATAGAGAATGCCGACGACGTCGCTGCGCGTCTGGGCGTCGATGTCGTGCTTCTCGAGCGTCGTCGTGATGTCGTCGACCACCGCGAGATACTCCTGCTCGCTGATGTTCATGCCCTTGTGGCTCGTGATCATGTCGCGCCCCGTGTAGGGCTGGGGGCCGCCCGAGCCCGCGCAGAAGAACTCGACCGACACGCGGTGGAGGCGGTCGAAGTCCTTCACGCCCTCGTACCGCGTCTTGATCAGCGGATTGGCGAGGTGGGCCGCGATGACGTCGCGGACAATTCCGTCGATACCGGCGTGCTGACCGAGCCGGTCGTAAAGCGAACGTGGGGCCGCTGCCTGATCCTGCATCATGGTGTTGTGTCTCTTCCTCCGAGCGCCACTGCTCGGGACGCGGTGACTAGCCGGGGGCCGTTCCCGAATCGTTCCCGCCGGCGGCCGGGGCGCGGGTAAGGTGCGCGCTGAGACGTCATGACACCGACCGCCACAACCCCGCCCACGCAGATCGGGCTCCACATGCTCGGGTCCTTCCGTCTCGTCGTCGATGGGGTGGAGGTCGGCGACGCGGCGTTCTCCACGCGCCGCGCGCGCGAGCTCGTGTTGCTTCTCGCGCTCGCGCGGCAGCAGCGGCTGGCGCGGGATCAGGTGGTCGAGACGCTCTGGCCGGAGCTCGACGCGGACGCGGGCAGCGCCAACCTCCGGAAGGCGCTGCACTTCGCGCGTCGCGCGCTCGGGCATGCCGACGCGTTGAGCCTGCGCGACGGTCGGGTCGCGATCCTCCCGGCGGGCACCGTCGTCACCGACGTCGCGCAGTTCGAGCAGGCCGCCGATGCCGCGCTTCCTCGCGGCGATCGCGGGGCCTGCGACGCGGCGGCGGCGCTCTACACCGGTGATTTGCTCCCGGGCGTGCTGTACGAGCCGTGGATCGATGCGCCCCGCGCGCGGCTTCGCGGGAAATTCCTGCAGCTGCTCCGCAAGGCCGACCGCATCGAGCGGCTCGCCGAGGAGGAGCCGACCGACGAGGCCGCGCACCAGGCGCTGATGCGCGCCGCGATCGCGTCCGGGCAGCGCACGGCGGGGATTCGCTGGTACGGCCGTCTTCGCAGCGCGCTCGAGAGCCGCCTCGGCGTGCCGCCGAGCAAGGAGACGGAGCGCCTCTACGCCGAGTGCGTGGCGGGGCTCGCGCCGCGCGAGCACGGGTTCGTGGGCCGTGAGAACGAGCTCGCGCTCGTGCAACACGTGTTCAGCCCAGCGGATGAGCGCGGCCCCGTGGGCGTGGTGCTGCAAGGCGCCGCCGGGATGGGGAAGACGGCGCTGGCCCGACGCGTGGTCGAGCTCGCGAAGCGCGATGGTTGGGGCGCCGTCTTCGCCGTGCCGGCCGACCCGTCGCAGCCCTATGCCGTGGTCGTCGACGTCGCGGAGCAGTTGCTCCGCGCCGATCGGCGGCTCCTCGACGCGGTCGACGTTCATGTGCGCCGCGTGCTCGCCACGCTCACGCCGCTCGCGCGCCCGCAGGCCGCGCTGCCGGGCCCGCTCACGCGGCATCAGGTCGTCGGGGCGCTTCACGCGTTGCTCGTCGCGATGTGCCCGAGCGCGCCGGTCGTGCTTGCCGTCGATGACGCCGACGCGCTCGATCAGGGCAGCGCGGACGTGCTTCTGCAGCTGATCGCCACCGGCGCGCCGATTCGCACGCTCCTCGCGCTGCGCGCGCTCGCGACGTCGCCGACGCTCGAGCGTGGCGTCGCGCGGCTCCTCCGGCACGGGCGCGTGGAGGCGATCGACGTCGGGCCGCTCGCGCCATCGGAGATCGAGGGCCTCCTTCGACAGACGGTGGACGGGCCCCTCGACGCCACGCTCGTGGAGGCGTGGGTCCGCGGGGCGGAGGGAAATCCCTTTCTCGCGCTGGAGCTCGCGCGCACGCCTCGCAAGCGTGTGACCGATCCGCTCCCCGCCCGCGCGGCGGACGCCATCGCGGCGCGTCTCTGCGACGTCGATGAAGAGGCGCTCACGGGCCTGCGTCGACTCGCGTGCGGGCCGCGTGCGTTCGACACCGGCATCGCGGCCGCGCTGCTCCACCGCTCGGAGGCGGACGCGTTCGCCCTCCTCGATCGGGCCCTCGCGAGCGGGGTGCTGGAGGTGGTCGATGCGCGGTACCGGTTTCGGCACGCGATCGTGCAGGAGGCCCTCGCCGAGCAACTCCCACCGCATCGGCGCGCGGTGGTGCACCGCGAGGCGGCCGCGGCGCTCGCGACGTCGAACGCGCCGGCGGCCCTCGTCGCGCATCACTGGCTCTCGGGTGGACGGTTGTCGGACGCCGTTCCATGGCTGGCGCGCGCGGCGCGCGAGGCGGTGGGCGTCGCGGCGTTCCGGGACGCGCTCCAGCATCTGGAGCCTCTTCTGGCCGAGGTGCCCAGTCACGCGGAAGGGCTGCGGCTGCGCGCGACGTGTCTCGATGCCCTCGGGGATCCGCGGGCGCTCGTCGCGTACGACGCCGCGGTGGGCGCCGCCCAGCCCGGATCTGCGGACGATCTGCGCGCGCTGCGCGCGCTGGCGCAGCTCAAGATGGGTGATCCGAAAGGCGCGCTCGACGCGGTGCACGGTGTCACTCCGACGACGGTCGAGGGCCGACTCGCCGAAGCCCTCACGTACAGCGGCGCGGCCGCGCTCGGCTTTGCGAATCCCGCGCTCGGCACCGCCAAGGCGGCCGAGTGCAGACGGATCGCGCTGCAATCGGGGGATACGGGCGCCATCGTGATCGCGTCGTGGGCGCAAGCGGCGGCCGCGCACGCGCGCGGTGAATTGCATGGCAGCGTGTGGGCGGATCTCTGGGATACGCATCATCTCTCGCATCTCGCGATGCGGGTTTTCGATGGACACCTCTGCATCACACAACGCTTTCTCTATGGGGCACGGCCGTATGCGGAGGTGATCGAGTTCGCCAATGCGCTCGCGGCGGAGGCGGGTCGGCTCGGCGCCGCGCGCGGGCACGCGTTCGCGGTGACGCTTCGCGGAGAGGCGAAGTTGCTGTCGGGGCGCCTCGACGACGCCGAAGAAGATCTCGTCGCCGGCGCGCGCCTGCACCGCGCGATCGGGGGCGCCACGGGCGAGGCGCTCTCGCTCCAGCGGCAGGCGGAGCTCGCGATGTACCGAGGCCGACTCCGCGAGGCGTGGAG
This sequence comes from Polyangiales bacterium, assembly GCA_964202905.1. Taxonomy (GTDB): domain Bacteria; phylum Myxococcota_A; class Polyangia; order Polyangiales; family JADJQN01; genus CAIUAC01. The sequence goes on along the minus strand of CAXNJO010000002.1, from coordinate 506,909 downwards.
CCTCGTCCAGGGCGCGCTCGACGTCGCGCGGCACAGCGACATCGGATTTCATCTTCTCGACCGCATCTACGGCACACGCATCGTCCTCGAGCGCGATCGCGACGCGGCCCTCGCGGCGGTGCACGAGGCCGAGGAGTCCGTGCGCGGTCCCTTCGAGACGTGCCCCGGATGCCGCATCACGTTCGCGGTCCCTGCCGCGATCGCCGCGGCGCGCGCGGGCGAGATCGAGCTCGCGCAGGACTACGGCCGCAAGACGGAGTGGCTCGCCGACGTCGTGATGCGCCTGCCCGCGTGGGACGCCGCCCTCGACGAAGTCCGCGGACACATCGCCTCGGCGACGGGTGATCGACGCGGCGCCGCGGAGCGCTTCGACCTCGCGGCGAGGCGCTTCGACCAGGCGGGTCATCCACTCGACGCGCGGCGGTGTCGCGAGCCTGAACGGTCCGCCACGAAGGGATGACGTCGTGATCGGGGCCGCGCCGTCACGGGCGCGGTCGGCCATCGACTCGAAGCGCGCGCGGCGAACCACGCGCCGCGGAACCACGTTGGGCGCATGGCGCGCGAATGCCGCCGACACTCGGCGAACGCCTGCACGAGCGCGATCCGGAATCGATGAGCGCGCGCGTGCGCGGCGGCAGATGCCTCCCGCCCGTGTGGAGGATGTGCACCTGCGTCGGCGGCGGGGCGAACGCATCGAGCAGGCTGACGAGGCTCCCCGCGTGAATGGCTTCGTGCACCACGACGCTGGGCAGCCGCGCGATGCCGAGGCCGCGCTCGGCCGCCTGGCGCAGGACCACGAAATCGTCGCTGACGAGGCGGCCGCTGACGGGCACCTCCGTGGCGCGCTTTCCTTTCCCGAACGCCCACGTCGTGCGCACCGCCGTCCCGGACTTCGTGAAACGGAGGCACGGGTGCGCCGTGAGATCCGACGGGCGCCGGGGCGTGCCGTGCCGCGCGAGGTACGCGGGGCTCGCGACGACTCGGTAGGCGGAGCCGCCGATGAGCCTCGCGACCAGCGACGAGTCGGGCAGGGCGCCCGTCCGAATCGCGACGTCGAAGCGCTCCGCGACGAGATCCACGTGGCGGTCCGTCAGGTGCACCATCACCTCGAGCGCAGGATAGGCCGCGAGAAACTCGGCCACGACGGGCGCGAGGAGCATCTCGCCGATCGGGACCGTCGTGGTCACGCGGAGCCGGCCGCGCGGCTCGCGTTGCAGCTCGCTCACGGCGGCCTCGGCCGCCTCGAGGCGGGCGATGGCGCCCTCGGCCTCTTCGACGAAGACGGCGCCCGCGTCCGTGAGCGCGAGCGACGGCGTGGTGCGCTGAAGGAGCTGCACGCCGAGCTGCTCCTCGAGCTCGGCGACCTTGCGGCTCACGGTGGTCTTCGGCATGCCGAGCACCCGCGCCGCGCTGCGGAAGCTGCCCACCTGCACGACGCGCACGAGCACCAGGGCCGCGTTGAGATCGAAGTGACCCGCCATCGGGACAGTCTGTCCCGAATCGGCGCGCTTGTCGTGATCGCGCGGCGTGCGGAGTTTGGCGCACGCGGTTTGGCGCACGCGGTTTGGCGCACGCAGGTTCGCCCGCTCCAGTCGTTCGCCTTCGAAGAGGACGCCGTCATGACACTCCTGAGCTCCACGACACTCGGTCATCTCCACACCCGGAATCGCGTCGTCATGGCCCCCATGACCCGCAGCCGCGCGGACGCCGACGGCGTCGTCGGCCCGCTGACGGTCCGCTACTACGTCCAGCGCGCGACGGCGGGGCTCCTCATCACCGAGGCGACCAAAGTGTCGGCCGACGCCATCGGCTCGCCGTGGACCCCGGGCATCTGGAGCGCCGCGCAGGTCGACGCGTGGAAGAAGGTCACGAGCGCGGTGCACGCGGAGGGCGGCGTCATCGTGATGCAGCTCTGGCACACGGGGCGTGTCGGCCACTCGGACGTGCGGGGCGGCCGTCTTCCCGTGGCGCCTTCGGCGGTCGCGATCGCAGGTTAGAAGACCTTCACGCCGACGGGGCCGAAGGACTACAAGGTGCCGCATGCACTCACCACCGACGAGGTCCGCGCGACCGTCGACGACTTCGAGCGCGCCGCGACCAACGCGAAGGCGGCGGGCTTCGACGGGGTCGAGCTGCACGGCGCGTTCGGCTACCTGCCGCATCAGTTCCTCGTGGATTCTGCCAACCAGCGCACCGACCCGTACGGCGGCAGCATCGAGAACCGCGCGCGCTTCGTGCTCGAGATCCTGGAGCGCCTCGTGCGGGTGTGGGGTGGCGGGCGCGTGGGGATTCGTCTGTCGCCGACGCTCGCGCACAACGGGATGGTCGACTCCGACCCGCTCGCGACGTTCTCGTACCTCATCGAGCGGCTGAACGCGCTGCCGCTCGCGTACCTGCACCTGATGCGCGCGACGCCGGACGCCGCGCGTTTCCCGTCGTGGCCGCGCGACACCGTCGTGACGTTCGGCCCGCTGTTCCGTGGGCCGCTCATCGTCAACGGCGGCTACGACCGCGACTCGGCCGAGGCGGTCCTCGAGGCCGGCGCCGCGCAGGCCGTGTCGTTCGGCGCGCCCTTCGTGTCGAACCCCGACCTCGTTCGACGCCTCCAGCTCGGCGCGCCCCTCGCCGCCGGAGATCGAAGCACGTTCTACGGTGGGGGCGAGAAGGGCTACACCGATTATCCCGCGCTCGACGCCGACACGGCGCCCGCCGCGAAGGGCTACTGGCTCGTCCTGGCGAGCATCAGCGACCCCGCGCGGTTCACGGCGTACACCGCGCTCGCGGGGCCAACGCTCGCGTCGTACGGCGCACGCGTGCTCGCGCGCGGCGACGTCGCCGAGGTCGTCGAGGGCACGGTGAGCCAACGCCCGTACTTCGTGGAGATTCCCGAGCCTCGCTGCGGCGCGCGCGTGCTTCCAGTCGGCGGCCTACCAGGACGCCATCGCGCTGCGCGCCGAGGCCGCGGCGTTCGACATCGTCGTCGTCGAGGGGATGGCCCCCTCCACCGACGGCCGCCCGCTGAGCGGGGCGTCCGTCCGCGGAGGTCCGATCTCAGCGACGTGCCGCGGGAGGCCGTGCGCCCCGCGCGCGGCGGCCTTCACCTTCGCGCGTCGAGGGGAAGCCCCGGAGCTTCTCGAGCAGGAACTCCCACACGGCCGCGACCCGCGGTGTCCGGCGCAGCGCCTGGTGCGCGGCCATCCACAGCTCCGTCGAAGGCAGCGCCGCCCACGCCGCCGAGAGCTTCGGGCCGTGGGCGATCGGGACGAGGCCCGTCAGCACGTAGGGCTCGGGCAGGACGGCGACGCCGAGGCCCGCGCGCGTCGCGGCGAGCAGGCTCGAGAAGTGGTTGCTGCGCAGCACGGGGACGACGTCGGGCGCGTGCTTGCGGAGCCAGCGCGGCCCCGCCAGGTGCCCGAGCTCGTCGCCCCACGCGACCCAGCGTGCGTGTGCGAACGCGCGGAGGCGGCCCACCTCGCGCGCGTAGTCGGCCGACGCCATCGGCCGCTCCCGCGTGCCGACGACCTGCGCGACGATCAGATCACCGCTCTCGGGGCGCGCCGTGCGGAGCGCCAGATCCGCCTCTCGCCGGGTCAGGTCCGAATAACCCACGCTCGCGTCGAGCTCGAGGGTGAGCCGCGGGTGACGCGCGTGGAGCTCCGTCAGCAGCGGCGCGACGAAGGTGTCGGCGACGCCGGGCGGGGCCGTCACCCGCACCACGCCCTCGATGCGCGTCTCGACCTGCGCGCTCGCCGCGGCGAAGCGCGCGATGCCGAGCTCGGCCTCCTCGGCGTGCGCGAGCAGGTTCTCCGCGGCGCTCGTCGGCACGAGGCCGTCGCGTGTGCGATCGAAGAGCGCGACGCCCATCTCCTCTTCGAGGCGGGCGAGTCGCCGGCTGACGTTCGACGCGTCGAGCTGCACGCGCTTCGCGGCGCCCGAGAGCGTGCGCGCGCGCATGAGGGCGAGGAAGAGTCGGACCTGATCCCAGGAGGGGAGGGCGGCGTCGGACATCGGGACTCCGTCGGCGTGGGGGGGCGTCGGCGCGCGAGGTGCCGCCCCGGGCAGCGGGAGGCGTGGATTGCGATTTCGCAAGTGGCTGCCTGCAAAATAGTAGCCTGAGCGGCGTCTCCGCAATCCACAACATGAGCCCGGTCAAGGAGGCTGCGTCATGGGTGAACTGCTCGTCGTGCTCGGGGCCAGACAGGTGGGGCCGCTCGTCGCCCGGGGGCTGCGCGAACGTGGACATCGGGAGCGCGTCGTGCGCCAGTCCGCGAAGCCCGTCGGCGTCGAGGGGGTCGAGTGCGTGTCGGCCGACGTCAGCGACGCGGAGGCCGTGGCCCGCGTCACCGACGGCGCCGTGAGCGTCTACCACTGCGTGAATCCGCTCTACGTCGAGTGGCCGAAGCGGCTGCTCCCGCTCACGCGGGGGATCGTCGAGGGCACGAAGCGCAGCGGCGCGAACCTCGTCGCCCTCGACAACCTCTACATGTACGGCGACACGGCCCGGATGCACCCGGGCTCCATCGTCGCGCCGTGCTCGCGCAAGGGCGTGCTGCGTGCGCGGGCGGCCGAGCTGATGGGCGATCCGGGGATGAAGGGCGGGCGCCGCGTCGCCATCGGTCGTGCGGCCGATTTCTTCGGGTCGGGCGCGACGCTGTCCGCGATCTTCGGCGAGCGCTTCTTCCGCCGCGTGCTCGCCGGAAAGCCCGGCGAGTCGTTCGGCGATCCCGACATGCTCCACAGCTATTCGTACGTGCCGGACGTGGCCGCGGGGCTCGTGGCGCTCGGCACGTCGGCGAGCGCCGAGGGCGTCTACATGCTGCCCGTGCAGCCCGCGGAGACGACGCGCGCGGTCATCGCGCGCTTCTATCGGGCGCTCGGCGCGGACCTCGGCGTCGCCCGTGTCCCGGCGCTCGCCCTGCGGCTCATGGGCCTCTTCAACCCCACGGTGCGCGAGCTCGTGGAGATTCTCTATCAGTGGGAGCAGCCCTTCACCGTCGATGACGCCCGCCTGCGCGCGGAGTTCGGTCTCGCGCCGACGCCGTGGGACGAGGCCGTCGCCGCGACGGTGGCCTGGGGAACAGCGACGTTCGGCGCCGCGACGACGCGCTGAGCCGTTGGGCGGCGGGCGCGTTCGCGGCGCGGACTGCGCGTTCGTTTCTTCCTGGCGCGCGAGGGGCACCGGATGAGCGCGGCGCGGGCGCATCGCCTCTGGCGCGTGGAGCGCCTGCAGGTGCCTCGGAAGAGGCGTCGTCGTCGCGTGGCCGCGTCACGTCCACGTCCAACGCCGGCGACCGGACCGCACCAGGTGCGGGCCTACGACTTGGTGCACGACACGTGCGCCCAGTCGCGCTCCTGCATTGCACCGCATGCCGCGTGGGGCCTATACGGCTCGTGTCTGCGCGCGAGGCGCTCACCGCGCGAACGAGGAGAACCATGGCTGGCCGACGCTACGTCCCGCTCAGCGCGCGCGCGCTGATCCTGTTCCGGGAGCTGTGGATGCCTGCGCTCTGGGTCGCCTTGTGGCTTCGGGGGGCTGGCGAACGCCTTCGCCGACAGCGCCTATGTGGTCTGGTTTCGTGAGTCGATCGACGTGCCGGCGCATGCCGTGAATGTCCACGCCACCTCGGAGAGCCGCGGCAAGAACGTGCCCCGCTGGGAGGGGTTTCGCGTGGAGGCCGATTTCGCGTACGAGGGGCGGACGCGCCGCGCCGTGGGGGACCTGAGCAGCCCGCCGTTCGAGGGCCTGCTGAGCGCGCGGGTGCCGCTCGCGCGTCCGGACCTGGCGGTCGCCTTCGACGGCGAGGGTCCGCACCATCCACAGACGCCGGTGTGGCTCGCGCTCGGCGCGCTGGTCGGTGTGTTCTTTCTGGTGACGATCTCCACGGCCAACCGCAAACTCCTGCGGCTGCTCACGACAGGGACGATGGCGGCGGCGCGCTGCGTGCTGCAGCACGACAACGGGGCGACGTTGCGCCTCGGCGTCACGTACGCGACGCCGCAGGGCGACGTGGCGACGACACGCACGCTGCTCCGGTCCGAGGGGCATCGGGTCCTTGCGGATCCGAATCCCGTGCTCGTGCACGCCGCGCGCGACCCCAACGACATCTTCATCCTGAGCGAGGTCCCCGGACTCCGACCCGCGGACGAGGGCGGCGGTGTCGCGCCGGCCTCGTGGCGGTGGCTCGCGTGGCGGTCCCTGCCGATCGCGGTGCTCGGTGCCGCGGGCGTGTACGCGCTCCTCATCTCGCGGATCCTGCCGCCGTAGCCGAGCGTGACGATGCCCGCGGTGGGCCTGTTGGCGTGGGCGCCGCGCAGGGGGCGGGCGACGTCGTGAGATGTCCGGTGTCGCGATGCGCCGAAGACGCGCAGTGACTGCACGCAGGGACTCGGCATCGCGCTGGTCTTCTTCTGCGGTGTGGGGCTGCTCGTCGATGGCTTCGCCGAGCGACGTGCACGGCCGTACACGGCGGCGCGTCGCGGACGCGCAGCGGACTCCGGACTCACGCTGACGTCGAGGCCCCGCGCGGGGCGATGGCGCTGCGGTCCAATCGTCCCGCGCATGGATTCGAGATGGGACGAAGGCGGCAGTCGCGAATCCATTTTTCGGAGGGGTAGCGTGGGATTCAGCGCAATCAGAACTGGCGCATCGCGCCGAGTTGGCGTCTGCACGCCGGGCATCTCGCGCACGGGGCGGACGTTCGCGTGGGTCTCGAAGAGCTTGCGGAGCGTGACGTTCGCGCTCTTTTCGCCGAAGCCGACGGGCGTCTCGAGCGGGCCCTTCAGCGCGACGCGCGTCTCGCGGATGGAGGCGATCATCTCGGGGGGCACACCGCTCGGCGGGCCGGCCTTGAGGCTCTCTTCGACGGCGAGGAACGAGGGGCGCCGCCGGCGCGCTCACAGCTCGAGGCGAATCCCCATCTGGATGCGGACGCCGAGCTCGGTTCCCGAGAGCGCGGCGGCGAGCCGGTCGCGCGTGACGAAGTCGGTGGCGGGCGCGGAGATGCGCGGATCGGCCCGGAATCGCCACTCGGGCACGCCTTCGAGCGCGAGGAGCGCGCGCGAGCCGAGGTCGTTGATCCGCCAGATGGGGAGTTGCATGCCGAGGATGGGTGCGACGGAGAATCCCCACTGCGTCGCGCCGTCGAGCTCGGGCCAACCGCCGACGTCGACGAAGCGCAGGCGCCCGCCGAGCTGCACGCCGAAGACGGCCTCGAGCGAGAGCGGGAGTGCCACGACGTAGCGGCCCTCGATGGAGAGCGAGAATCCGGCGCCTCCGACCGACGGGACGCCGACAGCCTCGGCGAAGCGCGCGGTGCATGGAAATAGCGCGTTTCGCATATCAACGTTCTGTCTTTTCGAACGGATCATCGGCGAGCCGAGCCTCGAGCGCTTGGAGTGCACGATGGCAAAGCAGGCAGCAGCGAGTTGGCAATCTGTCTACTGAACTGGAGCAAGCTCGCAAGTCCCCGTTGACTCGAACGCGGGGTGGGGGGAATCCTCCGCGCCATGAGGAAGCTGCCTGCCCTTCTCGCCTTCGTCGCTCTCGTCGCCATCACTCTCATCGCTTGCACCGATAGGCGTCGTGGCAGCGTGGTGGACGGCGACAGCGACGGCGGCCGTCCGGATGCAACCACGGGTGTCCCCGACCCCGCGCTCGTGGACTGCACGAGTCTCCCTCCTGCTGGCGCTGAGTACGCCCCTTGCTGTCCGATGCTTGGCAATGACGCATGCACTGTCGACCTGGTCTGCGCCTTCCTCGACGGCCGCAGCGTGCCGTTGTGCGTTTCCAAGTTCGAACCCGGCATCCGCTGCACGAGCGAGTCGCAATGTTTCGAAGGCTTGGTCTGTCGCAACGACCCCGAGAGCGTTCCACGCTGCCAACGGCCCGCCGGCCCCGTTGGCACGACAGACGCGTGTCGCTCCGACTCGGAGTGCACGACGGAAACAGGGCCGGTTGGCACCCTCCTCGCGCGCTGCACCTTCGACGTCGGCGGTTCATGTCGCTCGGCGACCCCTGCCGACGCGAGCGACGTGGGGACGTGCGCGTACGCCGTCAGCGGCACATGCGAGGGTTGCGGCGACGCCACGTGCACGGACACGGGCATCATGGGCATTGTGGGTTGCGGTCCGGGCACGATTTGCGTCGACGAGTTCCTTGACGGGTTCGTTCCCTGAGGAGACCCCTTCTTCGCGCCTCACCCTACCTGCAGCTTCGTCCACGTGGCGAGCTTCGCGAAGACCTTCTTCAAGGTGGTGAAGAAGCTCTCGGCGACGGCGTTGTCTCAGCTCTGAGTCCAGCGCTCCAACGCGAGCGCGCAGAACGTCTTCGTCGCCGTGTCACAGTGGGCCCGTCTGCCTCGTCTGGCGCGTGGAGTCCCCCGGGGACACTCACTCAACCGTCTCTCCCGTCGACTCGACCCCTGGCTCCCGCGCCGACGCGACTGCAGGCTCCAGCGCTGGAACGACCGCGAGTTCTGCCGTGCCGAGCGCACGCGAGCGCGCCCTCCACCTCGCGTTCCGACGCGCGCAGGCGATCAGCGGCATTGCGCTCACCTCGTTCGCGTCCGTGCATCTGCTGAACGCCATGCTCGCGGCGATCCCCGGCGCCTACGACCCGCTTCAACGCATCGTGCGGCGCGCCTATCAGAGCCCGGTGATCGAGGTGTTGCTCGTCTTTCTGCCGCTGCTCGTGCATGTCGTCGCCGGTATTCGCGCGTTGGTGAAGCGCCGCACTCGCACCACGGACGCGCCCATTCGGACACGGCTCCATCGCTATGCAGCGTGGTACTTGCTGCTGGTCATGACAGGCCATGTCCTCGCGACGCGCGGTGCCTCGCTCGTCCATGGCGTGTATCCCGAGTTCGTCGGACTGCAGTTCAGCATCGCGTGGTTGCCGTGGTTTTTCCTGCCGTACTACGCGATCTTCGGCGTCGCCGGCGTCTATCACGCGGCGCACGGCGTCCCGATCGCGCTCGGCGTGATGAAGCAGCGCCTGCCCGGCGTGCTCACGCGTCCATCGACGTTCTGGGCGGCCGTCGTGATCGGCGCGCTCGCCGCGCTGCTCAACGTGTCAGGAATCGCCGGCTGGCTCTACGCGAGCGACGCGGATCCGTTCGCGAGCGACTACGCGCAGATCTACCGCGACATGGAGGACAGCCCGTTCGTGCCCGACGTGCCGGCGCCACAAGCACACGACGCTGCGCGCTGACTACACAGGATCGCGTCGACCGCGATCCATCATGTGGTTTCTTCCGGAGGGTCTGCCGCAGACTCTCCCCATCGGGCAAAGCCCTCTGGGTCCCCCACCCCACGACGCTCCGTGTAAAACAGCGTCGCGAGCCGTACGTCCCGACCCCGAGCACGGCGAAGCACGCGGAGATCGGCACGCTGTGGAAGGACGAGCTCGCGGGAGTCTTCGGTACGCTGCCGCGCGAGTCCATCAGCCGTGTCGACGCAGCGCTCGGCGTCGCTCTCGCGCTCCCAGCGGCAGGCGCATCGACCTACACTGGAGCGGGCCACCCCCATGAAGATAGACCGCGACAGCCTGCGGGTGCAGTTCGAGGCGCACTCCGACGAGACGCTCGGCGACATCGCTGCGAACGGTGATGACTCCGAGGTGGCGCGCGGCGTCGCCCGCGAGCTGCTGGTCGCGCGGGGCCGCGGCGACAGGGGCGCTCCGCGCGCCGTGGACGACGTGCCCGAGGCCGACGCGGGCGTAGCGGCGCCTGCGCCAAAGCGCCCGCCGCCGACGCGCGCGATGCTGTTGCTCATGGCGCTGCCGATGCTTCTCGTCTCGGTTGCAGGGATGTGGATCCGCGCCACGGAGCGCGACCGCGTTCGCGAGGCGCTGCAGCGGGCGTCGCAGGACGCGTACGACGAGCGGATGAGCCTCGACGACGTGGATCCAGCGACGGCGGCGCTCGCCGAGGCGGCTGCTCGCGGTGAGATCGCGATCACCGTGGACCGCGATGGTCAGATCCACACGATCCCGGTCGCGCCGGACGGCGGTCAGCGCCCGCCCTGAGCGTGGCGCCGCGGCGCGACTCCGCCGGCTCGAGGTGCGAGTGCAGCCGCTCGACTCCAGCCATCGGTGGTCCGAAGAATGCGGGCAGGTCAAGGCAGCCAACCGCGGAACCACAGCGCCTGCAGCCGCGCCGCGAATCAGCGCCCCGTCGCGTGCGTCGTTCTGCTGTACCGTCGAGGCCCAACGAGGAGACCGCTTATGCAAACGACCGACGTCATTCTGCTGATCGCGCTGTTCGTCATCGTGCTGCTCATGCTGCTCATCATCGCTCGCGAGCTGAACATCATGCGGCGCTCGCAGCAGGAGGCGACGGCGATCCTGCGCCGGCTCGCGGAGTCGATGTATCCCGGCACGACGCGCGATGTGCCGGTGACGCCCGAGGAGGACCCGAACGCGGTCGCCTTGCCCGGCGCGAAGAGCAAGGCCGCTGCGAAGAGCGCGGCGCCGAAGTCCGCCGACGCCTGAGCCGCGCACGTCGGCGCGCCGAAGCCGCAGTCACCCCGATCCTGCCCTGAGGGCGCTCAGGGTTTCGCGGTGCGCTCGCTGTCGAACATCGCCATCGCGAAGGCCCCGGCCCGCGTTGCCCGCCAGTGGTCGACGGAACGTCGGAAGGGCTCGCGAAAAGCTGTGAGGGGCAACAGGTACCCCTCGCAGGCCGGCGGCATGACGAGGGGCGACGCCAGGGCCGCGAAGGTGAGGTCGGCGGCCGTGAAGCGGTCGCCCACCAGGAAGCGTCGACCATCCGCCAGACGGGCCTCGACGTCGGCGAAGACCTCCTCGATGCGAACCCGGGACCGGGCGGCGCCGTCCGCCGAGATCTTGAGCCCCCGACGGAGCATCGCCTTGACCAGTGGCAACGCCGACAAGGCTAGCGCCCGCTCGAAGCCAGGCACTGCCGCACCCTTGAGGAGGCCCCGCATCGCTGTCGTGTCGTCGAGGAGGAAGAAGTAGCCCAGCCGCCGGGCATGGGGCCCAAGGACCTCGTCGAAGCGGTCCTCCAACGCAGCGACCTCCTCACCAACGGCGCTGTCGGCGGGGGGAAAGAGACGCTCGCCGCGGGTGCCGGCCGTATCCGCGTAGCGGAGGATATCGGTGGAGTCCGTCAGCGACCGGAGCTGACCACCGTCGTCGATGACAAGCAGCGGCGTGCTGCGGCCGCCGACGGCGCGGGTGGCGCGGGTGTGCAAAACGGGAAGATGGCCCTCTTCGACGAAGGCGATGCCGCGACGGTCAAGGGCCCAACGGGCCTTCTCGCAGTAGTGCGAAAACGGAATCGTGATGAGGCGAGGGACCATCGTCGCAGTGTCGTCGTGGACACTGTCGTCGGTCAAACGCCGTGTAGAGCCCAAACGACACACGGGCCCGTCGGGGCCCGTGTGATGTCGTCGTCGTCGTCGTCGCCGCGTGCCGGCGCGGTGGGCGCATGGGCGTCGAGGGTGTCGGTCGATTGCGCGTCTCGCATCGCCCGGGAGCGTACCAAGCCCCCGCGCGTCGGCGGGCGCGGCTCAGAGCGCGGTTCGCGCGAGGCGGAGCCCAGTGATCGTGTCGGCGTCCGTCGGTAGCGCGCGCGCCCTGTACGCGGCGCGCAGGAGTCCGGCTTGATTGATCCAACTGCCACCGCGGAGCAGTCGAGAGCCGAGTCCCTCGACGTCGGTCGAGACGGCTGGGTCGGTGATCGGACCCGCGTTGAAGCCGTACCAGTCGTGCGTCCACTCCCAGACGTTGCCAAGCATGTCGCGGAGACCGAAGGCGTTCGGCGCCTTCTCGCCGACTGGATGCGTTTGGAGCCCAGAGTTCCCGCACCACCACGCGCTCCCGTTCACGACGGTCCCCTCGGAGGCGCAATCCTGTGGGCCACCCAAGAGGTCGCCGGCGTACGTCGCGGTCGTGGTGCCGGCGCGCGCGGCGTATTCCCACTCAGCCTCCGTCGGAAGGCGATAGCCACAGCACTCGTAGATGCTCCCTCCGGCCACGACGTTTCCGTCGGCGAGATAGCACTCGGGCAACCCCTCCTCGCGTGAGCGAGCGTTCGCATAGGCGATGGCCTCGAGCCAGCTGATCGACTCCACCGGGCAGGTGTCGCCGCACGCCGGGAACCCCGATGGACTGCTCGCCATCAGCGCGCGCCACTGCGCTTGTGTCACCTCGGTGGTGCCCAGCCAGAAGTCGTGTGACAACGTGACCTCGTGCAGCCCCTCCTCTGCCTCGCGAAAGGGCTCGCCGAGGGGTGAGCCCATCATGAAGGTGCCGGCCGGGATCCGCGTGAAGCCAACCCCTGGTGACTCGCTCGAGCAGGCCGGCACGGCCCCATCGAGCGGCGAGCTTGCGTCGCTCGGCGGCCCTGCGTCGCTGACCGGCCCTGCGTCGCTGACCGGCCCTGCGTCGGCCATGCCCGTGTCGACCGTGGCATCGCGTCCTCCGAGGTCGGCCGGACCGTCGTCCTCTACGCAACCAGCAACGAGCGCCAGCAGGAGGGACATCGTGATCGCGGCGGTTCGTCGATTTCGCATGGGGCGCATTGGTGCCACGGGCGCGCGGACATTCCCAGAATCGCGCGAGGTCGCGCGTCGAAGCACGGAGTGTCGAAAAGGCCCTCTGCGCCTGCCCTCTCCGGACACAGCGGGTGCGAAGGGCGGCGGCGGCGAGCAGGGCGACGACGGGCGTGCGGCATGCCCGGAAACTCTCAGAATCGACGGCGTATTCCGAGGGGATCCTCTTGGTTCAACGAGGCAGACAACGCGTATGTTCGAGCACGCTCTTCGCACCAGGTTTTGAGCTTCGTGACGAACGAGGTCGACTCTCCGTGCGGAATCGCTTCGACGCGTTCGAACGGCGGAACGTTCGTGAGCGTCAAGGTGATGGTCGCGAGCTTCGTGTCGGGCGGCAGTCCCTTCGGATGACGCGATTGAATCGTGGCCACCGATTCCCACACGCGCCCTTCGACCAGAATCGCCGCGAGCTCGCGGAGCTCATCAGTCGTCACCTGCGCCGAAAACTTCGCGTCACCACGAAACGGGCCTCCTGGCCCTTTCGCCATCACCTTCAGCGTGCCGTCACCGCCGACGTCGACGACCATGCCGCCCCACAGGCCATGCACGTCCGAATACCGCAGTGATGTGTGCTGAGTGAAACCTCTCTCGAGCGAGTCACGCAGAGAATGGCGATGCGGCTCGTGCAAGATCGTGCGCGCAAGCGCATCGAAGTACGCCTTCGACGACGCGACGAGCTCCTTGAGCTCCGCGTCGTCGAGTGTCACCCCGATTTCATACATGGCCACGCTGCCAGCGAGCACGCCGATGCGCAGTCGCCCCTGCGCATCACGAAACACGCGATAGTCGTTTTGGTGATCAACGAACAGGTCGCCGTTCATCCGCGCATCGTGCCCCAACCCCACTCTCGCGAGCAAGCCGCGCAATGCCCGCGGCCGTGCTCAAGTGCAGACGAGGTTCGCTGGAGGACGGGCTTCCATCCGTTCATCGTTATTTCGCCGAACGCCACCACCGCGGCGACTCGATGTCCGTCCGGGGTCGGCTTGCGGGTCTTCGTCCCTCGACAGCGCGGCGCGCCGGGCGTAGGACGTGGGCGCCATGGAGGGCTCACTCTGGCGGTTCGCGCTGGTCGCGTTCACGACGGTCTTCACCGTCGTCGATCCCATCGGCATCGCACCGCCCTTCCTCGCGACGACGCGCCATCTCCCGGCGGAGAAGCGCAGCGCCGTCGCGCGGCGCGCCGCGCTGGTGGGCGCGGGCGTGCTCGCCGTGTTCGCGACCGCGGGGCACATCGTCTTTCAGGCGTTCGGGATCACGCTCGACGCGTTCCGCATCGCGGGGGGGCTCCTGCTCTTCCTCGTGGCGCTCGAGATGGTGCGCGGCGAGCGCGCGCCGCAGCAGAGCGCCCCGGATGCGGAGGGCGCGCACCGGGAACACGAGGATGTGGCCGTGATCCCGCTCGCGATTCCCCTCGTCTCGGGGCCGGGTGCGATCGCGAGCGTGGTGATGCTCTCCGGGCGGGCGTCGTCGGTCGCCGAGCGCGCGGTGGTGTTCGCCGCGATCGCGGTGACCTGCGCGGCGACGTGGCTGGTGATGCGCCTCGCGCCGCGGCTCGCGCGCGTCCTCGGACCGACCGGCACCAGCGTGCTGACGCGCATCATGGGGCTCCTGCTCGCGGCGCTCGCCGTGCAGTTCGTGATCGACGGCGTGCGCGCGGTCGTCGCGGCGGGCTGAGCCGCACGCATCCCCTTCGTCGTCGCGCACGACGACGGAGGGCACGAGCACGAGCGCGTCGCCGTCGCGCGCGAGCAGACACATCGTGGCCATGTCGTCGACCTCGGCGCGGATGCGGGGGCGGACGCCGAGCCGCTCGCAGAGGGCGTCGAACTCGGTGCGCAGCTCGCTCGTCGCGCCGGGCAGGATCATCGGGTGCGTGCCGAGATCGGCGGGGAAGCGGAAGCCGGGGAGCGGGCGCGCCGAGACGATGCTGACGGGCTGACGCGCGAGGCGGCGCGTGCGGAAGCGCTGCGTCTCGGTGCGCGCGGCGGGCTCGTCACGATGCCGATCGGCGGGCTGCTCGGGCTCGGCGAAGCGCGCGTGCTGACGTGGGGTGACGCGGTGTTCCGCGTCGGGCCGGAGCACCTCGTGCGTGTGCCGGAGCGGCTCTCGGCGATGGTGACGTTTCCCGACTTCGCGCCGCTCGCCGAGCCCGCGTTCTGGAAGCACGTCGCGCTCTTCACGATCGTCGCGGGGCTCGAGTCGGTGCTCTCGGCGAAGGCGATCGAGACGCTCGATCCGTGGCGGCGGCGCGCGTCGCTGGACCGCGACCTCGTCGCGCAGGGCGACGCGAACGTCGTGGCCGGCCTGCTCGGTGGACTGCCGATGATCTCGGAGATCGTGCGCTCGTCGGCCAACGTGGACGGCGGCGGCCGCACGCGTCGCGCCAACCTCTTCCTCGGGCTCTTCTTGCTGTTCTTCGTCGCGCTCGCGCCCGGGCTCGTGCGCCGCAACCCGCTCGCGGCGCTGGCGGCGATGCTCGTCTACACGGGCTGCCGTCTCGCGCATCCGCGCGAGCTGGGGCGCGCGTGGAAGGCCGGGCCGGCGTGCTTCGGCCGCTCAGAGGTAGACGAAACAGACCAGATCGGTGAGCGCGGGCAGCGTCGTCACCGCGCAGATCTGGGCGACTTCGGCGGCGTCGAGGAGCGAGGGGCGCATCACGCAGCTCACGCCCCCGCAGGCGCCTTCCGTCGGGATCGCGCAGTCGAAGAGGGGCGCGGCGGCTTCGAGGGCGACGGCGTCGGCGCGCGTGGGCACGCAGGCGAAGACGTCGTCGCAGAGGCGGCCCTCCATGAGCGTGCCCGCGGGCAGGAAGCGGATGCGCGTCGGATCGCACGCGAGGCCTGCGTCGTCGCTCGCAGCGGCGTCGCCCGAGGTCGCCGCGTCGAGCGTGTCGGCGTCGACGTCCCCGGCGGCATCGAACGACGCGTCTGCGGCGCCCGCGTCCGATGTGCCGACGTCGGTGACGTCCGCGTCGCGCGGGGCGTCGGGCGCGGGGGCGTCGGGTGCGAAGGCATCCGCGCCGGCGTCGCTCTCGTCGATGCAGGTCTCCGGGCAGCGCACCGCGCAGCCCGTCACGACGGGGAGATAGAGGGCGGTCGCGACGAAGAGGCGGAGGAGCGGCGTCATCGCGGCGTGAGGGTACACGATGCCGCGCGGGGATCGCGGGCAGCGCGTGCGCATCGACGCGCGCACCAAAGTCGAACTCGAGCGCCTTCAGCCGCTTCGCGTCGCCGACCTCCATGCCGCCGAAGCGCTTGCGCCACGCGTACACCGGCTGCTCGCTGACACCGTGCTTCTTCGCGACCTCGCCGACGGATGTCCGCTCGGCCTCGCGAAACATCTTCATCCTCTGCTCGTCCGTGAACCCGCTCTTGCGCAGCTGTGCCCTCCCGGTCTGTCGGGGAGCTCGTCTTCTCACATCGCCAGTGGTCCGAAATATCGAGGGCAGGTCAATCTATCGAGCCCTCGAGTCAATGACGCATCGCAGAATTGACCAACTCAATCAGCAGCCACGCCATGGGCGGCACGCCAACGAGCGTGGTCGCAAAGAGTCGAAGCACGAGCTCAGCGCCGGCCGCGAGGCGCCCCCCCGGCGCCCGACGACATAGACGCGCGGTGGGCCAGAGGGCGCGTAGGCCGAAGAGCGCCGCGCCGACGAGGAACGAGAACGCGGCGGCGGCGACCTCGGTGCGCGTGTTGGTCAAGACGATCCCGGCGCAGAACGCGCCATAGGCCATCACGGCGAGAAGCCCGAAGAATACCGACGTGCGATGATGGTAGGCCCGATCGGAGGGCACGATCGCGCCCTCGGCAGCCGATGGCACGAGGGCGAGCAACGGATCGAGCGAGGTGACCTGGCAGGGCTGATTGCGCAGCCAAGGCGCCCGAAATTCGCCCTCCGCCACCGTGATCGTCGGCCCGCTGCCGTCCGAGAGCTGCAACATGCGCCCTCCGATCCCGCTCCGGATCGCGCGCCTGTTGCGGACGAACTGCACCCTGGAAAACGTCCACACCGCGCGCATCCGCGCGCGGTCGACGGTTGTGCGCGCACGCTCGCCCACGTACTCGATGATGGTCTGTTCACCCCAGCCGATGCGCGTGCGCGGCCAGTCGCGCAGCAGCAGCACCACATACGTACCAGCGAGCCCGCTCACGACGCCAACGAGCGCTGCCGGGAGCAACATCGAGGGTTCGAACATCACCTCCGCGAGTCCCAGCGAGCGGACCATGCCCAGCCAAGCGGACATCGTTGCGGCTCCCGTCACCGCGCCACCGGCGGCCGCAGACGCGAACACCGCGCTCCAGTGATCGCGCGGCACCGCGACCTCGATACTGCCGCGCAGCGAGGGCGCGCGCGACTCGACGACTGGCGCCCCGCCTGCGCCGGCTGCGCCGCCCGCGCCGCCCGGGTCGTCGAACCACGTCACCGACTCCCACGTTTGGTGGAACTGCCCGCTTGGGAAGCAGCGCAGTTCGATCCCGGCGCCGGCCGCCTTCCGCGCGGCGAGCTGAAACACCTGACCAAACAGCTGATGGATAGGCTCTGGCGACACCAACGCGAGCTTGCGGACCCCGATACTGGCGATCATCGGCGCCCACGTCGCGCCGAGCCAGTCGGTGTCGTCGGTGCCGATCCGCTCGGCCAGCGAAGCATTCAGCAACACCGACGTGCGACGACTGCCGCGAAGGAACTCGCCGAGACGAGAGTCCGAGAGGGCGGTGACGAGCTGCGCGGGGGTAAAAAATCCAGGAGCGTCGATCCGGACATAGGAAAACGCCTCTGCGCGCATCGCCACGACCACTCCGAGTTCGAGTCGATCAACCATCGCGTGAGCCTACATGGATTGCGCGGGTTCGTCGCCGGCCACATCAGCGCTTCACGCCGACCAGCAGTCCGTCAGGCGTAGGGATTCACACGGTCTCGAAGAGCGCTCGGGCGTCTTCGTGAAAGCGTCGCAGCGTCTGCGCCAACGGGGTGCCGGCGAGCAGTTCGCCGAAGAGGTGCACCTTGTCGTCGAGAAGGGGGTCTCTCGGACGTGGATGCGCGGCGGCCCAGCGCCCGTGCGCAGTCGTAGCTCGTCTTGTCGGCGGCGACGAACACGACGTCGGACGGCCCGTTTGGTTCGAGCGTCGGCAGCACGTCCACGCCGCGCCCGACACACACCTCGTCGCGGGCCGCGAGCCCGTCGGCACGCAGAGACTCTCGCGCGGTCTCGCCGTGTCGCGGATCGCATTCCACCTCTCGCCGTCGGCGGGCGATGCGCGCGCGATGCGGATCGCCGAATCGCTTGCCAGCGTGTTCAGCTCGACTTCGCGCTGACCTGCCGCACCAGCGGCTCGACCAAGCGACCGTCGGAGACGCCCTCCTGGATCGCCGGGATGCCGTGTGGCTCAGGGCGTATGGCCCGTCCGATCGCCGCTTCGGTCGTGCTCCATGACGGTGCATCCTCGCCGAGCGCCATGCGAGCGTGCCGCGCGGCACAATCTTCACGTGTCGGGCAAGGCACGTCGCGCGCGGCGTCGTTTCAGCGACGAGTTCAGGGCCGGGGCGGTCGCCCTGGCTCTCAAGGAGAGCGGCAGCGTCACGCAGGTCGCGAAGAATCTCGACCTCACGGATTCGGCGCTGCGAGACGGTTCCTCGCTGCCCTGCTCGGCCTTCATTCGCGCCTCGTCGTTGGCTGGGCGACCAGCGCCGCGAACGACCGTCACATCGTGATGAGGGCGCTCCGTGCGGCGCCGCAGCACCGGCGGCCGGGCGGTGACCTGCTGCATCACAGCGACCAGGGCAGCCCGTACGCCAGCGACGACCCACGACGGCTGCGCCAAAACGGGCTGACATGCAGCATGAGTCGCCGGGGCCACTGCGACGGCAATGCTGTGTTGGGGAGCTTCTTCTCCGCCGTGAAGTTCGAGCTCGGCGAGCGCTTCGACTCGCACGCGGACGCGAAGACGAAGTTGTTCGACTACCTCGAGGTCATCGACAACCTAGAGCGCCGACGCTCGGCGCAGGGCAACATGAACCCGCGCGCTTCGAGCGCACGATGGCAAAGCAGCCGGCAGCGAGCCTCCGGGTGCGGTTGTACAGGTCGATCGCAAGACGCTCTACACGCGCCTCGAGGAGTGCGGCTGGCGTTCGAGCGACCCGTCGGAGCGCTGAGGCGCACCCGTCGCCGCTGCGCGCCCGCCTCGTGACGCCGCGTCGCGCGGGCTACGCTGCGCGACCCATGCGCAAGGTCCTCGTCGTCTACTGCCACCCGAACTTGAAGAGCTTCACGCACGCGGTGATGACGGCGGTGTCGTCCGGGCTCCGCGCGGGCGGCGCGAGCGTCGAAGTCCTCGACCTCTACGCCGAGGGCTTCGACCCGGCGCTCGTCGTCGACGAGACGCGGCGGCGTCGCGAGCTCGACAAGGTCGCCGAGACGGAGCGTCACCGCGCGCTGCTCACGTGGTGCGACGTGCTCGTGTTCGTCTATCCGATGTGGTGGGGCGGATTCCCCGCGATGCTCAAGGGCTTCGTCGATCGCGTGATCGTCTCGGGCGTGGCTTACACCTACGAGGGGCGGCCTGAGAACGCGGTGTTTCCGCGGGGGCTGCTGCGCGGGAAGACCGTGCATCTCTTCTACACGCTCGACGCGCCCGCGCTCGTCGGGCTCTTCGATCCGGGCTTCGTGTCGGTGTATCTCGCCGTGTTCTGGTACTGCGGCGTGCGCAGCGTGCGGCGGCATTTCCTCGCGCGGCTCAAGCGCACGACGCCGGCGCGTCGCGAGGCGTGGCTGCGCGAGGTCGAGGCCCGCGCGCGTCGCATCGGCGCCGGACGCTGAGTTGTCGCGTCGCACGTCGGCACGTGCGCCGCACGCCTCACATGATGGGCGGCGCGGCTCGTTCAGGTCTCCGTAAGGTCGGTGTGTGAGAGTGCTGCGTGGGAGACAACAGTCCTCGTTTCCATGGCATTGGGGGTACATCGATGATGACATTCAGAATCCCATTCTCGGCCTGCTGGCTCGGACTCGTCTGCGTCGCGGCCTGTGGAGGGGCGCCGGGAGGACACGGCCACGGTGCAGATTCCGGCGCACCCGCGGATGCGGGGGATCCCTTCACGGTGGAGGTCGTGGGCGGATACGGCTCCGGCACGTATCGCGCAGGCACGACGGTGCATGTGTGGTAGGCGGCCTCGGCCACGGCCGAGGTCGCACGGCCCTGGGAGGGTGACGCCTCTCTGCTGGCCGAACCCTCGGAGTGGCACACGAGCTTCGTGATGCCTGAGCGGGATGTGCGCCTCGTGGCGGTCAGCGAGCCTCAGCCGCTCACGCTCCTGGTGGAGACGTTTCTCGGCAGCACGAGTCGGCCGAAGACCGTGCGCTATCACTTCCCCGCCGACATGCGCGGCGTCGTGCTCTTCAGCCACGGCACCGGTGGCTCCAACACCTTCATCGAGGGCACCGAGCCCTTTGCGCTGGCCGTCGCGCTCGTGCGCGCCGGGTATGGCGTGATGGGCACCGAAGCGGAAGAGGCCGTCGCGGGAGACCTGAATGGCGACGGCAAGGAGCGATGGTTCGCAAGCGCCGCCGTCTTTCGTGCGGACAACGTCGATCTCCGGAACCTCGAGATGCTCTTCGCGAGCTTCGAGACGCGTGGCCTCGTGCCCGCAGGCCTACCGAAGTTTGCGCTCGGCATGTCCGCGGGCGGCTCGTTCAGCCACTTCCTCGGGACCGTCGGCGCGAGCGCTGCGGCGGGTGACTTCCCGCGGCTGCGCTTTGCCGCCGTGGCGCAGCTACTGCGCGGACGCCACGGCGGCACGCTCCGGGCCCATGTCGACCACGCCATCGGCTTGGTTCATGTGCGGCAACGAAGACAATCCCGAGGTCTCGAACAGCGAGGCGCGCACGAACTCTCGCATGCTCGCCAGTCGCGGCATCGCGACGGACTACGTCGAGCACCCACCATCACCCTTGTACGACGAGCGCTTCAGCCGCATCGCCGGAATTTCGCGCGAGACCTCCCGCGCGATGGCGGCTGAGCTGCGCGCAGCGGGGTTCGTGAACGCGGATGGTTTTTTCAACCGGGATGGCGACGCCATCGGCGTCTTCGTGTCGATGAATCCCCCTCAGTTTCCCGCGATCGTTGCAGAGACGGGTTCGCTCGGCGCCATTCGCTTCCAGGTGAAGGTCATGCGCGCCGAGCAACCGATGTACGCCGACTACATCCAACGCGACATCGCGTGGTTCGAGCGCTTTCAGCCGACGCCGTAGCGGGGGAGGCGGCGGGTATCCCACGATCACGTCGAGCCACGTTGGGTCCCGTCGCGCGACGTAGCGTTCGCAGGGGACCAGGAACTCATCGCGCCGTCGCGCTGCGTACCGCTCAGCGCTCGCGATAACCGCGGCCCGCGAGGATGTCCGGCGCGCATTGCGCCGCGCGCCGTACGCGTGTCTCGGCCTGCTTCGCGCCGCGCACGTGGAGGATGTGGCTGCGCTGGCGCCCGGGCGTCAGCGCGGCGAAGGCGCGCGCGAGGGCGGCGTCTCCCGCGAGATGGGCCGCGAGTTCGTCCGGGAGTGATTCAGGCTCCGCGTTTCGCGCGACGCGCGTGCCGGTGCGCGCGAGCTCGACGGCCTGCGCGACGAGTCGTTTCGTCGCGGCGCGGCGCGCCATGAATGCGTTGCTCGAGCGGAAGCGCACGACACGCCCGATGCGCGAGTTCGGGCCGGGCAGCTCGAGCAGGCCGTCGGCGTCGTCGAGCGCAGCGCCCCCGAAGAAGCTCAGACCGAACGAGTCCATGAGCGTGACGAGCATCGCCACGTTCCGACCGTCGTGCGTGTAGCAGGGCGCGCCCCACTTGATGGTCTCGGTGAGGTCGGCGTCGAGGAGCAGCGCGCGCAGCGCTGCGAGCCCCTCGGGGAAGCGGTGCACCTTGCACGCGGGCGTGCGGAACTTCGTGCAGCGCCCGCAGCCTTCGGTGAAGTAGCCCTCGACGTTCGTCTGCACGGCCGAGAGGATAACGGAGACGCAGGACCGTGCCCGCGAACGACACGCGTGTAGGCGTCCTCGCGGCGCGCTTCGAGGCGCAGGCGGCGTGACGACGCTCCGCCGTGGAACGGCGTTGACATGCGCGAGGTCGGACGCTACCGCGCGGCATGCTCGCACGACGCGCTTGTCTCTTCGGCCTCGCTCTGCTCACCGGTCTCGTGCTCGCCGCGTGCGGCGACGAGGACGCCACGCCCGTCGACGCGGGCGCGCCCGTCGACGCCGCAACGCCCGATGGCGGGCCGCCCGACGCCGCGACGGATGCGGGGTCGGGCGGATTCGGGCGCGTGTCCGGGCGGGTGTTCGAGGCGCTCACGCTCGACGCTGCGCCGATCGCGGGGTGCACGGTCTCCGTGGGGGGCGGGCCGCGCGCGGTGACCGGCGCGGACGGGTCGTTCGAACTCACGGACGTCCCGTCCGGGGCGCGGGTGTTGGTGCACGTCGAGCCGCCCGGGACGGGGGCGGTCTTCTCGAGTTCCGACCTCGTGGTCAACGTGGCGCCGGGCGGCGTCGCGCGCATCGACGCCCGTCTCCTCCGCGGCTGCCGGACCGTGCTCGATCTCTCCGCGGGCGAGCGGGTTCGGCCCGTCACGCCCTGCGGGACAGGCGGCGCGCTCGTCGGTGTCGAGTTGCCGGCCGGCGGCGTTGTCGACGCGTCGGGAGCGGCCGTGGCGCGCGTCCGGATGGACATCGCGGCGATCCCAACGCTCGGCGGGGGTGAGCTCGTCGGCGAGGCGTTCCTCGCGTTTCCCGGAGACATGTCCGCACGCGCCGCGACGGGCGAGGAGGTGTTTCTCGAGAGCCGGGGCGCCGCCGAGGTCCGGCTCTTCGACGATGCGACGGGCGCGCCCGTCCAGCTCGCGGCCGGGCGGGAGGCGGTCCTCCGGCTGCCTGCCGGCCCATCGTCGCTCGAGGACGCGCGCGTACCCATGTGGTCCTTCGACGAGGTCGAAGGGCTCTGGGTGGAGGAGGGCACCGCAGCGCTCGAGGTCGAGCCGGGCTCGGGCGCGCTGCTGCATCGCCTGACGGTCCCGCACTTCACCTGGTGGAACGCCGACCAACCCGCGACCCGCACCTGCATCACGGGGCGCGCGCTGGCGTCCCCGGGCTTCGCGACCGCGCTCGCCTCGATCGCCACCGTCGGTGTCGACTATGCAGGCGCGGCCTACGGCGCGATCGACGGCGACGGACGCTTCACCGTCTTCGCGCGGGCGTCGTCGACCGTCGAGCTCGTCGCGCGCTTCGTCGATGCCGTGCGCCCCGCCTCGGCCCGCGTCGTCACCGGCGCTCCCGGGGTCTGCACGGACGTCGGCGAGTTGACCTTCGACGTCACGCAGGCGGTTGGCTGCGTCCGCGGGCGTGCCGTCGACGTCGCGGGAGCGCCCGTCGAGGACGCCGATGTGCTGGCCGTGACGTCCCGTCGCACTGCATCGACCCGCAGCGGTGCGGACGGGACGTTCTGCGTGCCCGTGGTGGGGGCGCTGCCATCACGGCTCTTCGTGGAGGGGCGCGACGCGAGCGGTGCCCCAATCCGCGGCAGTGCGTTCGAGACGCCGCCGTCGTCCGAGGCGAGCTGTGGCGGCCCGTCCTGCGCCGACGCCGGGGACATCACGCTGCGCGCGAACGCCTGCATCGCGGGCACGTACACGGGGCTCGCCGAGTCGCCCGACCGCAACCCGTTGGCCATCCTCGGACGCCTGGGCGTGGCCTACACGCGCCCAGGGCCGGACGGGACGTACTGCGCGACCGTCCCGGCCGGCGGCGTGTACGACATCGTCCGCTTCCAGCGGGACGGCACGGCCGCCGAGGCCGCGGAACGGCGCGGCGTCGTGGTCCCGGCGGCGGCGGGCTCCTGCGGCGCGCCGGCCACGTGCGTGTCGGCCGACCTCGTCGCGGAGACCGTGGGCTGCCTGCGGGGCACCGCCCTCGACGCGAGCGGTGCCCCCGTCGCCGGCGCCATCGTGCGTGCCGCGCCCGTCGGCAGCGCGCGTGCGACGCGCACCGAGACGGCGGCCGATGGCAGCTTCTGCGTGTCGGCGCGGCGCGACCTCGACTCGACCGTCGAGATCGTCCGCGAGACGCGAACCCGCCGCGACCACGCCTTCTTCCGGACGCGTGCGTCGGGCGCCGTCGCGGTGTGTGGTGGCCCCGACTGCCTCGACCTCGGCCCGCAGGTCCTCACGACCCAGACCTTCGCGACCTGCGTCCGTGGCCGCCTCCTCGGCGGGGGCGTCCCGCTTCGCGTTCCCCTCGAGGTCCGCGCGGTCGACGACGTCGCGATCGTGCGTCCGCGCGAGGATGGACGCTTCTGCCTCGACGGTGACCCGGGGCCGGACGGTCTGTTCCGTTTCCAGGAGCCGGAGCCCGGCGCGTGCCCGTTCCTCGCCGGGGACATTCCGGTGAGCGTGCCGCCCCTGTCCGGTGTCTCCTGCGCCGCCGAAGCGGACTGCACCGACCTCGGCGACCTCGACTTCGCCGACTTCTGCGCGTCGTCCTGAGGCGCGTGGCCACGCCGCGGATCGCCTATTTCACGGCGGGAAGCGCCGGCGCGGGGCACCTCGTGCGGGGCGTCGCCCTCGGGCGCGCGCTCGCGCGGAACGGCGAGGCCGACTACCGCATCTTCTCGCCGCCATCCCCGTTCGCCGCCCGCGCGGCGCCGTGGCTCGAGACGGTGTCCATCGATCCGGCGGCCCTGCGCGATCGGTCCCGCGCGCCCACGACCGCCCTCGCGCAGGCCCTCGCGGCGTTCGCACCCGACGTCCTCGTGATCGACGTCTTCTGGGTGCCGCTCGTGTTCGTGCCGCTCCCGTGTCCCGCGTGGCTGCTGCTCCGGTCCGTACCCCCCGCGTGGCTCGTCGGGCCGCGGGAGGCGCGATTTGACGCATCGCGTTATGAGAGGGTGCTCGCCATCGAGCCGGCGCCGGGCCTCGAGCCGTTCGAGCCCTGGTCGCCGCTCGTCGTCGCCCGGCCGGAGGAGGTCGTGTCTCGGGACGCGCTCTGCGCGCTGCTCGACGAGCCCGCGTCGCGCCCGCTCCGTCTCGTGGTCCGCGCCGGGCTGCCCGAGGATCGCGCCGTCCTCGAGGACGCCGCGCGCGCCCTCGACCCGGGGCGATGGCGCACGCTCGACCTCGCGGACGCGGGCGCGCCGTTTCCCGCAGCGCGCTGGCTCGGGGCCCTCCGCGAGGGCGACCAGCTCGTCGCCGCGCCCGGCTACAACACCTTCTGGGAGGCGCAGACCCTCGGCTTCGCGCGCAACACACGCTGGGTGCCGATCCGCCGCGCGCACGACGACGGCGCCATGCGCGCGGCGCTCCACGTGACGACCCCGCCCGCGGACGGCGCCGACGCGCTCGCCCGAGCCCTGCTCGCCGCGGCGCGCCGCTGAGACTGCGGGCCGATGCGCCGGCCGCCCGCGCACATCCTTGGCCGCACCGCTGCGCCTGCGCGCCCCGCGGTCGAGACGCGCGACGCAGCGGGGTGACGGGTCAAGGCGAGGTGCGCGCCGTCGACGCGATCGTGAGCGTGTTGATCGTGTTGACGGTGCACGAGTCGCCGCCGTTCCAGACGACGTCGGCGACGCGCCAGAAGTCGTTCGACTCCGACCCGGCCCCGCCGACGGTCAGCGTACGCGTCAGGGTGCGCACGGGCGTGGTCGAGATGTCGCCGCAGTAGATCTTCACCACGACCGAGGTCGCCGGCGTCCCCGAGTAGTAGTGGATGCCGACGCCGTAGGTGGAGCCGGTCACGGGGACGTCGATGTTGATGTTCTCGGGGCCGAAGCCGTTGGTGTCGTCGATGTCGAGGCGCGGGTCGTCGGCGGTGCCGGCGGCGTCCCAGAGCGGCGTGCGGTTGCTGTAGTAGCAGTCGTTCGGGCTGTTGAACCAGCCCGTGCCGCCCGCGCGGCGGAGCATGTGCGTGTCGATGTCGGTCGCGGTGTTCCACGTGACCTCGACGCGGATGCCCTCGCCCGTGGCCGTCACGGTGGTGGTGCACGTCGCCGTCTGACCCTCATCGTCCGTGATGGTGAGACGCAGCGTGTACACGCCGACGAGGTTCGGGGTGAACTGCGTCGTGCGCGCGCTCGGGGCGGAGATCGTGCCCGTCGCGCCGACGGGCGTCGAGACGAGCTCCCAGCGCCACGCGGCGATGACGCCGCCGTCCGGATCGCTGCCGTTGCCGGTCAGCGTCACCGGGACGAGCGGGCGCGTGGTCGCGGGCGCCGGGCACATCGCGAGCGGCGCCACCGAGCAGACACCATCGTCCACGATGCCATCGCAGTCGTCGTCGAGGCCGTTGCAGGACTCGACGCCGGGCAGCGATTCGCCCGCACAGGCGCCCCATCCCGCGCTGCCGCCGGAGAAGAAGCACATCTGCGCGCCGTCGCGGCACACGCCGACGCTGCGCGTCGCGGGCGAGCCCGAGTAGCAGCCGCGCGACGTGCCCATCGCGCACGCGCAGGTCTCGTCGGGCACGCCGTCGCAGTCGTTGTCGGCGCCGTCGCAGAGTTCCGTCGCGGGGCCGAGCCAGCCGATGCACGTGCCCCAGCTCGAGCCGACGCCGCCCGCGCCCGAGAGGCACAGCTGGCTGCCATCACGGCAGAGGCCGACGCGCGCCGTCCCCGCGGGGCCCTCGTAGCAGGAGCGCGTGACACCCGGCACGCACGCGCAGCCGTCGTCGATGACGCCGTCACAGTCGTCGTCGGCGCCGTTGCAGAGCTCGGGTGCGGGCAGCGCGGAGCCGGCGCAGTCGCCCCACGCCGACGTCGTGCCATCCGCCGAGAGCGCGCAGGTCTGCACGCCCTCGCGGCAGAGGCCGACGCCCGGCGTGCCCGCGGGCCCCGCGTAGCAGCTGCGTGTCGTGCGCGGCGTGCAGCCGCAGCCCTCGTCGACGACGCCGTTGCAGTCGTTGTCGCGGCCGTCGCACACCTCGAGCGCGGGCTCGACGGCGCCGGTGCACGCCGCCCAGCTCGAGCCGGACGCGGAGCCGACGCAGCTCTGCACGCCGTCCGCGCACAGGCCGACGCTGCGCGTGGCCGCCGCGCCCGGATAGCACGCGCGCGTCGCGCCGACGTCGCACTCGCAGCCCTCGTCGTTGAGGCCGTCGCAGTCGTCGTCGCGGCCGTTGCACGCCTCCGTGCCGGGCAGGACCGCGCCCGCGCAGGCGCTCCAGCTCGCGGTGCCGTCGGGGCGCACGTCGCAGGTCTGCTCGCCGCCCGCGCAGATGCCGACGCCGTCGGTGCCCGCGGGGCCCGTGTAGCAGCCGCGCCGCTCGCCGGGGCGGCAGTCGCAGCCCTCGTCGGCGGTGCCGTCGCAGTCGTTGTCGAGGCCGTCGCAGAGCTCGCCCGCCGGCAGCCGGCCGCCGGTGCAGGTGCCCCAGTCCGCGCCCGCGCCGCCGCTCGCGAGCGCGCACGTCTGCACGCCGTCGGTGCACAGGCCGACGCCGCGCGTCTCGGCGGGGCCGGCGTAGCAGCCGCGCGGGGTGCCCTCGCGGCACACGCAGCCGTCGTCGACCACGCCGTCGCAGTCGCCATCGAGACCATCGAAGCAGACCTCGGGGTCGGGCGTGCGCTCGCCGCCACACGGGCCCCAGCCCGGCGACCCGTCGCTGCCCGCGGCGCAGGTCTGCGTGCCCGCGCGGCACATGCCGTAGCCGACCGAGCCGGCCGGGCCCGAGTAGCAGCTGCGCGTCTCGCCGAGCCGGCACGAGCAGCCCTCGTCGAGGAGGCCGTCGCAGTCGTCGTCGGTGCCGTTGCAGAGCTCCTCGCTCGGGAGGCGCTCGCCGGTGCACGCGGCCCAATCCGAGCCCGCGCCGCCCGTCACGAGCGTGCACGCCTGCGTGCCCGCGCGGCAGAGGCCGATGCCGCGCGTCCCGGCGGGGCCCTCGTAGCAGCTGCGCACGGAGCCGGGCGGGCAGAGGCAGTCCTCGTCGGCCGTGCCGTCGCAGTCGTCGTCGATGCCGTTGCACGTGTCCGCCCCGGGCAGCGCGACGCCGTCGCACGCGCCCCACACGGCGAGGCCCGTCGCGTCGACCGAGCAGTACTGCCGA
Organism: Polyangiales bacterium; assembly: GCA_964202905.1. Classification (GTDB taxonomy): domain Bacteria; phylum Myxococcota_A; class Polyangia; order Polyangiales; family JADJQN01; genus CAIUAC01. The sequence goes on along the minus strand of CAXNJO010000002.1, from coordinate 479,270 downwards.
CCCGCGCGGCAGAGGCCCACGCCCTCCGTCCCCGCTGGGCCGGTGTAGCAATCGCGCGCGGTGCCGTCGGTGCAGCCGCAGCCCTCGTCGACGGCGCCGTTGCAGTCGTTGTCGATGCCGTCACACAGCTCCGTAGCGGGGAGCACGGCGCCCGCGCACGTTCCCCATGCGGTGCCGATGCCGCCCGCGCCCGACGCGCAGCGCTCCGTGCCGCCGCGGCACGCTCCGATGCCGAGGGTGCCCGCGGGACCCTCGTAGCAGGGGCGCGTCTCGGCCGCCGTGCAGTCGCAGCCGTCGTCGACGACGCCGTCGCAGTCGTTGTCGCGCGCGTCGCACGCCTCCGTGCCCGGCGGCTCGGCCCCGATGCACGCGCCCCAGGTGCCGAACTCGGCGCCGGTGTCCACGCAGGTCTGGCGTCCGAGCAGACAGAGGCCGACGCCCGCGAGCGACGGGTCGCCCGGCCAGCAGGCCTGCGTGGTGCCGGACTCGCAGCCGCAGCCTTCGTCGACGCGGCCGTCCGCGTCGTCGTCCACGCCGTTGCAGAGTTCGTCGGTCGGGCCCGCGTCCACGTCACCGCCGTCCGCCCCGGAGCCGCCTCCGTCCTCCCCGATCGTGCTGCCGTCCATGCCCGTCGGCCCCGCGTCGGTGCGCGGCGGGCCGCCGTCGGCGCGCGTCATGCCGCCGCCCCCGGAATCCCCTGCGCCTCCGCAGGCGGCTGCGGTCGTGATCAGCACGGCGAGCCAGATCGAGGCGGGACGCACGGTGGGAGTCATGGGGCGTGTCTCTCGGTGCGCGCGGTCGGGCGGCAGACCCGATGCGGCTGCACGAGCGTACCCCGCCCGCGCAATGCTCGGAAAGTCCCATGGATCTCGACCGCGTCATTCGCGTACGGTCTCTCGATGACTTTCTGCCGCGCCTTGCCCGCCCGCCCGAGGTCCATGTTCCACGTGCTGTGTTCGATGGCGGCGCTCGCCCTCGCGACGGGCGCTCTCGCGGCCTGCGCGAGCGGTGTGCCGCCACGGCGCGCGTTCGACGCAGGGCCGGCCGCGGACGCGGCGCTCGACGCCGAGGTCGACGCGAACCCCGGCGACCGGGACGCCGGGCCGACCTGCGCGGACGACAGCCGCCTGCGACGACCTCGACGCCTGCAACGGGCGCGAGACGTGCATCGCCGGCGTGTGCGTTCCCGGCACGCCCGTCGTCTGCGACGACGCGATCGGATGCACGGCGGACGCCTGCGATCCCGGCACGGGCGCGTGCTCTGCGGCGGCGGACGACACGCGGTGCCCGGTGGGGCTGATGTGCGACCGCATCGACGGCTGCACGGCGCCGCGGCCCTGCGAATCGGATGCCACCTGTGACGATGGTGTCTTCTGCAACGGCGCCGAGCGCTGCGACCCGGCGTTCGGCTGTCGGCGCGGGGACGTGCCCAATTGCGACGACGGTTTTGCCTGCACCGTGGACGCGTGCGACGCGACCCGCGACGCGTGCGCGAGCGCACCCGCGGACACCGCGTGCGACGACGGGCTCGTCTGCAACGGGGCCGAGACCTGCGTGCCCGGCGGCGCAGGCGCCGACGGCGAGGGCTGCGTGTCGGGCGCCGCGCTCGCCTGCGACGACGCCGTGGCTTGCACGCGCGACGTCTGCGACGAGATGACCGGCGGCTGCGTCGCGGTCCCCGAGGCCGCGGCGTGCGACGACGCGGTCTTCTGCAACGGCGCCGAGCGCTGCGACGCGATGGCGGGCTGTGTGTCGGGCACGGCCCCCGAGTGCCGCGACTCGATCGGCTGCTCCGTCGGCCGCTGTGACGCGATGACCGACGCCTGCGTCCAGGACGCGAACGACGCGGCGTGCTCGGACGGCCTCGTGTGCAACGGCGCCGAGCGCTGCGACGTGACGGGCACGACGCCTGGCATGGGCTGCGTCGCGGGGGCGCGACTCGACTGCAGCGACGGCCTCGCGTGCACGACGGACTCCTGCGTGGAGCCGGGCATGTGCGTCGCGGGCGGCTCGGACGCGGACGGGGACGGCTTCACCGCGATCGGTTGCGCGTCGGGGGCCGACTGTGACGACCTCAACCGCGCGATCCGCCCCGGCGCGGCGGAGCTCTGCGACGGTGTCGACAACGACTGCTCCGGCGGGGGCGCGGCGTTCCCCGTGGGCGTCGACGACGGCCCCGGCATGCAATGCGCGCTCGGCTCGGGCGCGCGCACCTGCACGACGACGTGCGGCACGGGAGGCTCGCAGACGTGCAACGGCGCGTGCCGTCTCGGCGCGTGCCTCGCTCCGACCGAGACGTGCAACGGCTGCGACGACAATGGCGACGGTCGCATCGACGAGCCCGGCCCGGGCAGCACGGTCGAGTGCCGCGCGGGCGAGACGCGGCCGTGCGTCGTGCCCGGCTGCGGCACGATCGGCAGCCAGACCTGCGGTGACGCGTGCGGCTGGGGCCGCTGCGTCGCGACCGAGTTCTGCAACACCTGCGACGACGACGGCGACGGCGCCGTCGACAACGGCTTCTCGCTCGGCGGCGCGTGTTCGGTGGGCGTCGGCGCGTGCGCGCGCACCGGGTCGGTCGTCTGCCGCTCGGACGGCAGCGGCACGACGTGCAGCGTGGGCGCGGCGGCGCCCGGCACCGAGCTGTGCAACGCGATCGACGACGACTGCGACGGAGTCGTGGACGAGCCCTTCACCGAGCTCGGCCGCCCCTGCACGGTCGGCGTCGGCGGGTGCGCGCGCACGGGCGCGTACGTCTGCCGCGCGGATGGCGCGGGGACGACGTGCAGCGCGTCGAGCGGGCTGCCGGGCACGGAGGTGTGCAACGGGCTCGACGACGACTGCGACGGCACGGCCGACGACGGCGCGGACGGCGGCGCGTGCGACGGCGCGGACGCGGACAGCTGCCAGGAGGGCGTGAACCGCTGCATGGCGGGCATGCTCGTCTGCGACGACGCGACGGGCTCCAACACCGAGAGCTGCAATGGAGTCGACGACAACTGCAACGGCGCCACGGACGAGGGCTGCGACTGCTCACTCGGCGCGACGCGCAGCTGCTACGGCGGCTCGTCGGGTACCAGCGGGGTCGGCGCGTGCGTGACCGGCGCGCAGACGTGCGTCTCGGGCTCGGGCGGCGTCGGTTCGACGTGGGGCACATGCGCGGGCTGGGTCGGCCCGGTCGCAGAGAGCTGCAACGGCACCGACGACGACTGCGATGGCATCGTCGACGATGGCAATCCGGGCGGTGGCGCGGCGTGCGACGGGGGTGACGGTGACCTCTGCAACGAGGGCGTCGGCACCTGCACGGGCGGCGCCCTCGTGTGCAGCGACACGACGGGGACGTCGCTCGAGGCGTGCAACGGCGCCGACGACGACTGCAACGGCGTCATCGACGACGGCAACCCCGGCGGCGGCACGCCCTGCGACGGGTCGGACGGCGACGTCTGCAACGAGGGCACGCGCACCTGCGCGAGCGGCACGCTCGTCTGCAACGACGTGACCGGCACGAGCGTCGAGACGTGCAACGGCCTCGATGACGACTGCAATGGCATCACCGACGATGGCAATCCGGGCGGCGGTGCGCCGTGCGATGGCGCGGACACGGACCTCTGCGTCGAGGGCACCCGCGTGTGCTCGGGCGGGGCGCTCGTCTGCAACGACGCGACGAGCTCCACGGCCGAGGTCTGCGCGAACGGCGCCGACGACAACTGCAACGGCAGCACCGACGAGGGCTGCTCGGTCACGACGCCGGGCGCTTACGCGATCCCCTTCGCGCCCGTCGCGACGACGGGGACGTCAGTCCTCGCGGCCACCGACGACGGCACCACCGGAGCGATCCCGATCGGGTTCAGCTTCCGCTTCTTCAACAACACCTACACGCAGGTGTCGATCTCCTCGAACGGCTTCCTGAGCTTCGACACGGGCATCGGTTCGGGTTGCTGCTCGGGGTCCACGATTCCGTCCTTCGACTTTACGGACGACCTCATCGCGGCCGCGTGGACGGATCTGAGCCTCACGAGCAGCGGGACCATCCGCTATCAGACGCGCGGCGCGGCGCCCAACCGCACGTTCGTCGTGTCGTACATCTCCGTGCCGTACTACGCGACGTCCACGCCGGTGACGACGCAGATCATCCTCTTCGAGACCACCGACCGCATCCAGATCCACACCACGTCGTTGCCGACTTCGTCGCGCACCATCACGCAGGGTGTCGAAGACTCGGCCGGGTCGGCGGCGTACTTCCGCCCCGGTCGCAACGCGACGAACTTCACGCTGGCCAACGACGGGGTGGAGTTCGTCACCTACTGAATCGCGGCACGGGAGGCCGCGCGTCCCTGGAAACGCGCAGCGCGTCTCGCTCACACCGCGCGAAAGCCCTCCTGATCGAGCGGGGAGGGCGCGAGCGGCCAGCGCTTCTCGTCGCAGCCGTAGGCCGTCGGCGTCAGCTCGAGCACGGTGTGCAGCGGCACGTCGATGCGCGGGCACTCGGCGGCGGGCCGATCGAGCAGGTAGGCGTAGAGCGCGCGGATGACGGCCTGATGCGCGACGACGAGCACGGGCGTTCGCTCGCGCTCGAGGCCGAGGAGGATCGGCTCGAGGCGGGTGATGACGTCCTCGTAGGACTCGCCGCGCGGGTAGCGGTAGCGGAACTTGTCCGTCTGCCGTGCGGCCCACTCCTCGGGCATCTGCCCGGCGATCTCGGCGTAGGTCATCCCATCGCAGCGGCCCGCGTCGATCTCGTCGAGCGCCTTCCAGCGCGTCGTCGGCAGGCCGAGCGGCGCGGCGGTCGCGATGGTGCGCTGCAGGGTGCTCGTCCAGACGACGAGGGGGGAGCCGCCCGGCGCGACACGCGCGTGCACGAACTCCGCGAGCGCGTCGGCGTAGCCCTGGCCGCGAAGGCTGAGGCCCGTGTCGCCGCCGATCGCGCCGAGGACGTTCGCCTCGCTCTCGCCGTGTCGCGTGAGCCAGAAGCTGCGGGGCTGGATGTGCAGGTTGAGCAGGAAGTACACGACCCGCGCCGCGATCGAGCCGCGGATGCGGTGGGCCTCGACCTTGCGCCCGACGTCGATCACGCGGACGTACGCGCCCTCGTCGTCGCTCACCGTCTGGTAGCTGTGCTCGTAGTGGTGGATGCGCGCGAGGAAGTCGCGCACGGCGGTGTCGGCGTCGACGTCGGCGTAATCGGGCGAGCGCGCCTTGGTGAGGCGCACGTTGGCGTCGACGATCGTGGCGTCGTCGCAGACCGACTCGACGAAGACGAGCTCGACGCCGCGCTCCGCGCAGGCCGCGCGCAGCAGGTCGCGTCGCGCGCGCGAGCTGTTCGTGGCGTCGTAGATGGCGACGTCGCCGCCCGAGCGCAGCCAGCCGAGCATGTCGTCGAGCGCCGCGAGCGCGAGCTGCCGACGCGCCTCGGCGCCCGATGGATTCTCGGGGTCGAAGAACTCGTGCGTCTGCCGCGCCCCGATGCGGTTGCGACGGTAGCTGCCGACGTTGAAGACGCGCGTGTCGTGGCCGAGCCACGAGAGGTAGCGCGCGATCTTGCGCGCCATGTACGTCTTGCCGCGCGCCGGCAGCCCCACCATCGCGAATGCGATCTTCCCGTTCGCCATGCGCGCGACGTTAGCGCTTCTCGTTCGGGCCTGTCGGCGCCGATCCGTCGCCGCGGGCCGGCGCAGCCGGGACGCCGCGCGTTGACATCGGGGCCGGAGCGCGATTCTGTTGCGCGTGCGTCACACGCTGCCGTCCATCGTCGTCGCCGGTCTCGTCGCCGGGCTGTCCTTCGCCGCGGAGGCGCGCGCGTACGACGAGATCACGACGCCGTTCGCGGGCGGCACGCTGAAGCACCACGTCGAGGGCGGGCAGGATCTGTGGGTGCTGCGGCTCGACCTCTGCGCGGCGGGCGTGAGCGTGCGTGGCACGGCGGAGGGCGAGCGCGGGCGCCGGGTGAGCCGCTTCGCGTCGGACGTCGGCGCGCAGGCCGCGATCAACGGCGATTTCTTCAGCCTCGACGGCGCGTTCAACACCGATGGCCCCTCCGCGCACGACGGCGCGACCTGGGGCGGGCCGAACCACACCTACGTCGCGCCGATCGCGTTTGGCTCCGCGCACGTGGACTTCCCGCTCCACGGCCTCGAGGGCACGCCGCCGCCGTGGGCGCGCGAGATCGTGAGCGGTCATCCGACGCTCCTGCACCGCGGCGCCGTCGTCGGGAGCCCGGGCGATCCGCTCTGCACGAACCGCAACCCGCGCACCGTGCTCGGGCTCACCGAGGATCACCGCACGCTGATCGTGATGGTCGTCGACGGTCGACGCGCGGGCGCGGCCGGCATGACCTGTGACGAGCTCGCCTTCGTGATGGCGCTCGAGGGCGCCCACGACGCGGTCGCGCTCGATGGGGGCGGCAGTTCCACGATGGTGGTGAACGGCGCCGTGAAGAACCGGCCGTCCGACGGCTCCGAGCGCACCGTGGGCAACCACCTCGCGTTCTACGCGAGCGGCAGCGGCGCGGCCCCGCACTGCCCCGACTACATCGATCCGCTCTGCCGCGGAGACCGCAATTTCCAGGCGTGCGAGGGCACCGTCGCGACGTCGTGCAGCGAGGGCGCACCCGTGCTCGCGGGGGACTGCGGTTTCTTCGGCGCGCCCTGTTCGACGGCGGGCGGCCTCGCGCATTGCGTGCACCCGTACTGCCCCGCGAACCTCGAGGGCGGCGAGCAGGGGGGCTTCTGTCTCGACGCGACGCGCATCGGGACCTGCGAGCTCGGCCGCCTCAGCGAGGGCGACTGCGGCGTGTACGGCGCGACGTGCAGCGAGGCGGGACCGCCCGCGCAGGCGCACTGCGTCCATCTCCTGTGCAACGCCGAGCTCGGCGCAGAGGATGGCGCGTTCTGTCGCGACGGCGCGACGCTCGGCGTCTGCACGCTCGGCGCGTATGCGGAGCGCGCCTGTACCGGGGGCTGCGTCGAGACGTCTTCGACCCTCGCGCGCTGCGGGGAAGACCCGCCGCCTGACGCGGGCGTGCCCGATGGCGGCGCCGACGCTGGCGCGGTGCGCGACGGTGGGGGCCGCGATCGTGCCGACGGCAGCGTGGACGCGCCGCTCGTCGGGCGTTGCGGCTGCCGCGCAGGCGGGGGCCGGGGGACCGCGCCGCTCCTCGCCCTCTGGGCAGTCGGCGGCGCAGCGATCCTCGTGCGGCGCCGACGCGCAGGCTGACCCCGGCGCGGGTTCGCGTCGCCGGGCGCGGCAGATGCCCCTTCCCATGCGCCTCCGCCGGACCGAGATTCCCGCGAATGTCGTTTTTCACCTCCTCCGAGAAGGCCCGCATCCCAACCGCCGCGCAGGCGCTGCCCGGCCGCAGTGAGCGCATGCCCGTCCCCGCGTCGCACTTCGTGCTCGGGACGCCGCTCGTCGGCCCCTTCCCCGAAGGCAGCGCCGAGCTGCTCGTCGGCATGGGCTGTTTCTGGGGCGTCGAGCGCATCTTCTGGAAGCTCGACGGCGTCTACACGACGGCGGTCGGCTACGCCGCGGGGCTCACGCCCAACCCCACGTATCGCGAGGTCTGCACGGGCCGCACGGGCCACAACGAGGTCGCGCTGATCGTGTACGACCCGAGCCGGATCGCCTTCGACGCGCTCCTGCAGGTCTTCTGGGAGAACCACGATCCGGCGCAGGGCATGCGGCAGGGCAACGACGTCGGCACGCAGTACCGCTCGGGCCTCTACCTCGCGACGGCCGAGGAGCGCGCGCGGGCCGAGGCGTCACGCGACGCGTACCAGGAGCGGCTGCGCGCCTCGGGCTTCGGCCGCATCACCACCGAGATCCTCCCGCGCCCCGAGCTCTATTTCGCCGAGGACTACCACCAGCAGTACCTCGCGAAGAACCCGGACGGCTACTGCGGCATCGGCGGCACGGGCGTGACCTGCCCGATCGGCCTCTTCGCGAAGGGCTGACGGCGTACGCGTCGCGCGCGGTCGTTGCGCGCGGCCGTTGAGCGCGGTCGTCGCGCATCGCGCTGAATGGTGATTCGGTCGCGCGCGTCGCGCTGAATGGTCATTCAGTGGCGACGCGGCTGCGCGGAGGCCGCGTTCAGCAGCCCGTCGCCGCGGCGCAGACGAGCACGTCGCCGATTGCGCCGGTCACGCCGGCCGTGCCGTCGTTGCCATCGCGCTCGGGGGTGGGCGCCGAGGGCGCATGGGCCCCGCCGGCGCCGCCCGCGCCGCCCGCACCCGAGAGGAACGCGCAGCTCTGCGTGACGGTCGAGCGCAGCGAGAAGAAGCCGTAGGAGACGCCGCCCGCGCCGCCGCCGCCGCCGCCGCCGTGCCCGCCGTGGCCGCCTGTCCCGCCGGCACCGCCCTCGCTCGAGTCTTCGGGCGTGCCGGGGCGCCCGCGGAGCCGCCCGGCCGACCGCGCCCGCTGCTGCCGCCGCGTCCGCCCGCGCCGCCGTTCGCGCGGAGCACGTCGCAGTCGGTCGCGGTGATGGTCGAGTTGCTGACGACGACCACGCCGAAGCTGCCGCCGCCCGCGCCGCCGCCCGTGCCCGCGCCCCGCGCCCGACAGCCGCCCGCGCCGCCGCCGCCGCCGCCGACGCCGTACGAGTCGATGCCGTTGTCGCAGCCGCCACCGCCGCCTCCGCCACCGCCTCCGCCGCCGTTCTCGCCGACGCCCCGCTCCCGCCCGAGGCGCCGTACCAGAAGGACGAGACGAGCAGGCCGCGCGCGCTCCTGCGCCCGCGCCGCCGGCTCCGTTCGCGATGCGGCCCGGGCCACCGGCACCCGCGCTGCCGCTGCACGTCCCGGCGCCGCCGCCCGGCGCGCCGAACGCGCCCGCGCGGAACGCCGCGGCCGCGCCGCTGTCACCGCTCCGCGCCGCGCAGTTTCCGCTGAGGACGCAGCTCCCGCTGAAGCCGCACGAGGTGTCCATCGTGCCGCCCGCGCCGCCTGCGCCGCCATGGACCGCGGCGCCGTCGGGGCAGCTGTTGGTGCCGGCGCCGCCGCCGGCGCCCCGCGACGAGGTGTCGCAGACGCTGTCGTACTCGTCGCCGTTCCCGCCCCGGCTGCCGCCCGCTGCCACGGCGAGGCTCGCCGCGTCGTCGCCGTTCGTCCCGTCGGCGCCGGGCGCGCCGGGGCCGGCCTGGAGCGTCACGCGCTCGAGGCGCAGCGCCGAGGCCGACTCCGCGTAGATGACGTACGCACCGTTGCCGGCGCCCATCACCGTGCCGCTCGCGGCGGGGCCGACGAGGACGAGGTTCTCGAGCACGGACTCGACGACGAGGTTGCGCGCCTTGACCGTGAGGTACTGGCCGGACGGCGCGTCGAGCGCGCCGCGGATCACGGTGCGGTGCGCGCTGTCGCTGCGCGCGCCGCGGCGCCACGTGGTGTCGTAGCCGCCGAAGACCCGCATGCCGCTCGAGAGCACGACGACCTCGTCGTAGGTGCCCGCCATCACGAAGAGATCGAAGCGGCGCGCGGCGAAGGTGCGCGTCGTCGCGAAGGCGATGGTCTGGCAGGGCGTCGCGAAGTCGAGGCCGCAGTCCGCGGTGTCGGCGCCGAGCGTGTTCGAGACGAGCAGCCCCGCCTCGCGGTCGCCGTCGATCCCGTCGCAGTCGTTGTCCGCGTACGTTCCGTCGGGCACGTCGGTGCCGACGCCAATCGCGCACTCGCAGCCGTTCGCGACATTGCGGTCCGCGTCGGCGAAGCCCGTCGCGCACGCGAGGCTGCACAGGCCGACGCTGCACGACGCGGAGGTGTTGACCTGATCGGCCGTCGGCGCGGGGCAGACGACGCAGTCGTTCGCGCCCGTCGGGCCGCAGCGCAGCGGGTCGTTGCGGTGATCGCCGAGCGTGTTCGCGCAGCGGCCCATCGACTCGGCGCACTCGTCGACGGTGCAGGAGTCGGTGTCGTCGCAGCTGCGCATGCCGGGCGAGACGCACATCGCCCCGACGCAGACCTCGTCGCCGTTGCAGAAGACGCCGTCGCCCGTGCAGTCGGCGTCGAACTCGCACGCGGCGGGGGTCGCGCAGCCCGCGCCGGGCTCGCAGACCGTGCCCATCGGGCAGAGCGCGTCATCGGGGGTGTTCTGGCAGGCGTCGGTGGCGGTCAGGCACAGGTCGCGCGTGCACGCGATGGAGTCGCTGCACGTCGGCGGGGGCGTCGTCGTGCAGGCGCCCTCGCGGCACAGCACGCCGCCGTTGCAGAAGATGCCGTCGTCCGTGCAGTCGGCGTTCGTCGCGCAGGCGCCGCCGCCGTCGCGCGCGCCGCCGTCTCCGATGCCACCGCCATCCGGGCGCCCCGGGGGCGGCGTCGCGTTGCCGGCGCAGGCCGCGAGGGCGAGGACGGATGCGAAGGCGAGCGCGAGGCGGAGCGGGGAGGTTGTCGACACGGGAACTCCTCGGGGAAATGCGGCCCCGCACGCTATCACGGCGCAGGTATGCTCGCGCCCGCATGTCTTCACTCTTCGCGACCGGCTGCGCCCTGACGACCGCGTGCACGGCCGGCCTGATGGCGGCCGAATGGCGCGGCTCGCAGGCGGGCAAGTGGGCGACCAAGCCGCTCGCGGCGCTCGGCTTCGTGATCGCCGCGCTCGGCGCGGGCGCGCTCGACTCGACGTACGGGCAGGTCGTGCTCGCGGGGCTCGTGCTCTCGCTCGTTGGCGACCTGCTGCTCATCCCGAAGTCGGCGAAGACGTTCCTCGGCGGGCTCGTGGCGTTCCTGCTCGGGCACGTCGCCTTCGTGGTCGCCTTCGTCGTGCGCGACCCGGACATGACGCGGCTGCTCGTCGCGCTGCCGCTCGTGCTGCTGTCGAGCGGGCTCGCGCTGCGCTGGCTCGCGCCGCACGTCGAGAAGTCCATGCGAGGGCCGGTCGCGGCCTACGTCCTCGTCATCTCGGCGATGGTCGCGTGCGCGGTCGGCGCGAGCGGACGTGGCGGCGGGGTCGTCGGGCTCGTCGGCGCGCTGATGTTCTACGCGTCGGATCTCGCCGTCGCGCGGGATCGCTTCGTGGCGCACGCGTTCGTCAACCGCGCGTGGGGACTGCCGCTCTACTTCGGCGGACAGCTCGTGATCGCGGCGAGCGTCGCGGGCTGAGCGCAAACGGGGGGCGCTTGCGCCGCCGGGGTGCGTCCGGTACGTCGTGCGCGCCCATGCCCCGCTACCTCTGCGTCCATTGCGATCACCGCTTCGACTCCGACGACGCGAAGCCGCGCTGCCCGAAGTGCATGCGCGTGCACGGCATCGAGCGGCTCGGCACCCCGAAGAAGGCGCCCGCGAAGGAGACGCCGCGCTGGGTGCTCCCGGTGGCCATCGTCGCCGTGCTCGGGCTCGCCGCGGGAGGCTGGGCGTGGTGGGCGCGTCGGACGCCGGACGCCGTCGAGGGAGACGCGCCGCTGCGCCCGCTCTCGGCCTCGGAGCTCGCGGGGTACGCGCGCAAGACCCGCGCCGACGTCCGCGATCACCTCGCGTTGCTCGAGGCCGACGACGCGCTCGAGTCGTTCGCGGAGGCCGCGGTCCGCGGCAAGGACGGGCCCGTGGACAAGGCGCGTGGCGTCGTCGCGGCGATCCGCGCGCGGGCCGCGAAGAAGGCCTTCGCGCCGTGGTCGCTCACCGAGCCGCGCGACACGCCGCCGCGCGTCGCGGCACGCGCCTACGAGTTGATGACGCGCGACGACGCGCGCTCGAAGATGTACCCGATCGAGGTCGCCGCGGTCGCCGTCGCGGCGCTGCGGTCGGAGGGCGTCGACGCGATGCTCGCGGAGGCCTTCTCCTTCCCGGGGGATCAGGCCCCGCCCGACCCGTCGGGGCATCTCGGCTACTTCGTCGTCGCGGTCTATCCCAGCGCGCCCGGCGCGGGGACGCCGACGCTGCTCGACCCCTGGCTTGGCCGCAGCACCGCGCCCGTCGAGGGTGAGTACCGCGTGCTCACCGACGTCGAGGCGCTCGGCGCCGTGGTCAACGCGCGGGCCGTGCACCGCCTCGTGCGCGAGGGGGACGCGCAGCGCGCGTTCGCGGATTCGACGAACGCGCTCAGGCTCGCGCCGCGCTCGGCCGCGGTGCACGGCGCGCGCGGCGCGATCCTCATCGCCTCGGGCGGCGTCGAGGAGGGCGTGCGCGAGTTCGAGGCCGCCGTCGAGGTGCGGCCGGACGCGCCGCGCCGCAACAACCTCGCGGGGATCTTCCTCGTGAAGGGCGACGTCGAGCGCGCGTTGCGCGAGGTCGGCGCGGCGCTGCAGGCCTCGCCGGACTTCGCGGGTGCGCACGGCACGCTCGCGGCCATCCACCTCCAGAGCGGCGAGACGGAAGAGGCCCTCCGCGAGCTCGAGCTCGCGAAGCGCCTCGACCCGGATCTGCACACGCTCCCGATGTTGTTCGCGAACTACCACCTCGCCGAGGGCGAGGTCGACGAGGCGATCGCCTACGCCGAGCAGGGCGTCGCGCGCCGCCCGGAGGACGTGCAGGGGCGCCTCATGCTCGCGCGGATCTACAAGCAGGCGAACCGCTACGGCGACATGCGTCGCGAGGCGCAGCGTGCGCTCGAGGCGGCGCCGGAGGCCCAGCGCGACGGGGTCCGCACCCTCATCGGGCGCGTGCTCGGCCCGACCGCGCTCGAGGCCGATCCGCTCGCGGACGACGAGGCGGAGGCGCTCGACGAGGACGACGGCGCGCCCGCCGGGGACCCGGGCGCGCTGCAGCTCGGCGGCGGATCGCGGCTGCTCGGCGGCGGGGAGGGCGACGACGGCCCGGCGCTGCTCGGCGGGGAGGGCGGGGACAGCGAGCCCTTGCTTCGCGGCGGCGACCCGTCGACACTCCGCCTCGGCGGGCCCGGGGCCGGAGGCGGCGGCGGGTTCCGCCTGAACCTCAACGAGTGACGCGGGCCCGATGCGGCCCGCCGGAGGCCCGGAATCATGGCGGAACCTGCGAACAGCCCCCTCGGTAGCCCGCTCGGCAGCCCGCTCGGAGGGCCCTCGCTCGAGGACGAGGAGCGCGCGATGCGCTCCGGCAAGGGCCCGATGCTGGCCGTCATGGTCGTCGCCGTGCTCGCCGTCGTCGGCGGGCTCGGCTGGTACTTGACGCGGGGGGACGAGGCGGCGGTGTACCGCGAGTTCGGCAAGTCCGTGAACGCGCTGCACAACGACCAATGGTTGAAGTTCTGGGAGTGCGCGCTGCAGTCGGGCAACGCGTACGAGCGCCTGCGGAACAACACGGACCTGAAGAACGCGCTCGACCAGCGCGCGGGCCGCGGTGGTCCGCGCTTCGGTGCGCTCGTGCGAGACCGCTGCATGCCGCGGCTCGGCGAGATGCACGACAAGTACGCGGTGCTGCTGCCCCCGGTGGACCTGCAGGAGGACGTGCGCGCCGTGTCGGCCGCCTCGGATGCGCTCCGCAGCGGCGTGAGCGAGTACATCGCCTTCCTCGACGCGTCGGGCACCGAGTACGACGCGGAGACGTCGGGCGAGCCGATCCAGAAGATCGCGCGCGGCTGGTTCGACTACAAGAACGCGTTCAACGCTTTGAACCGTAAAATCCGCGCAAAGATCGACGGCTGAGCGCGGCGCGCGCCGCGCGACTCACTCGCAGAGCGGGCGCTGCGCGAGGGCGGCGTCGGGCGCGAGGCGCAGCGGCAGCGCCAGATCCACGAAGCCCGCCGGGTCAGGCAGCGGGAAGCGCAGCGCGCGCGCGGCCGCGAGCACGCAGAGGCGCAGCGCGGGGTCGAGGATCGGGTCGCGGACGGCGCAGGCCTCCGCGACGCGACCGTCCGCTCCGACCCGCAGCGCGAGGTCGAGACGGCCGCCGCTCGCGGCGCGCCCCGCGGTCTGGCCGAGGCAGCGCGCGGCGGCCTCGCGGAGCGGGTCGAGCGCGGCGCGGAGGGCGCTCGCCGGCAGGTCGCCCTCGGTCGCGTCCGGCGCGGGCTCGGGCAGCCCGCTGCCGCAGAAGCCGCGGTCCATCACCTCGGGGGCGACGACGGGCTCGGCCGGGAGGCGCACGTCCGGGGCGAGCGGGACGGCGAGCGCGATCGGCGCGCCGAGTGGGGCGAGCACGGCGAGCGCGTCGCGCAGCGTCGCGAGCGGGAGCGTGGCCTCGGCGGTCACCGCGAGCTGCGCGGGGGCGCCGTTCGGCGTGAGCGCGCGGAGCGCCTCGGCGAGCGCGGCGAGCGGCACCGGTGTCGTGGCAGCGGGCGCCTCGCGCGTGGTGCCGAGCACCCACGCCCCGGCGTCGGTGAGGACGATCGCGGCCGCGGGCAGGGTAGGGTCGACGGGCGCGGTCCCCGTGAACGCGGCGAGCGCGAGCGCATACGGCTCGGCGCGTGTCTGGCCCCAGCGCGAGAGCAGCCGCGCCGGCCCGCGCCGCCCCCGGAGGTGCGCGTCGAGGTCCTCCCACGCGGCGGGCAAGGGGCGCAGCGCGACGGAGATGTCCGCGTCGAGCCGGTACGACGCGCCGGGTCCCCGCGGCGCGCGGAGCACACAGCCTGCGGACGAGGCCGCAGCGCCGCCCGCCTCGAGCGCCTGCGCCGCGCGAACGAGGTCGCCGAACGTCGCATCTCCGGCGAGCACGCGCGCGGCCGACGCGTCGGTGCCCGGTGTCGTGGCGCGCGCTGCGTCCGCGCCATCCGGGACACGCGCGGCGCGCACCGCGCGTGGGGCCTCCGAGGGGGCACGTGCCGGCGCATCCGACGGGGCGGGAGGGGGCGCGCCGCCGCACGCGACGAGCACGAGGGCGAGCAGGCAGGGCGTCGCGCGCATCGCGCGGACGATAGCAGCGCGGGCCCGTCCGTCGCGTGGCGGCCTCGCCGCGCCGTCAGGCGAGCGCGTTCGGCAGCTCGACGCGGACCTCGTTGCCCGTCGCGGTGCGCGTGTACGTCCGCTTGGCGCGGAGCTGCCGAACGAGCGCGTGGATGAGCGTCTGGCCGATCGAGCCCTTGCGCGCGGGCTGATCGCCGAACGCCGGGCCCCCGTCCGCGACGACGAACGCGAAGCCCGCCTCGAGGCGCTCGACGCGCACCTGGATCGCCGCGCGGCGCCCTGGCGCGTGGCCGTGCTTGAAGGCGTTCGTGAGCAGCTCGTTCAGGATGAGGCCCGCCGGGACCGCGCGCTCCACCGTCGTCTCGACGAAGTCGGCGTCGACGGTCAGCGAGGCGTCGGGCGCGAGCGAGACGTGCAGCGCGGTGCAGAGCGCGCGCGCGTAGTCCCCGAAGACGATGCGCGCGAAGTTGTCGTTGGCGTAGAGCTGCTGGTGCACGAGGGCCATCGACTGGATGCGGTTCGACGTGTCGCGCAGGGCGGCGCGCGCGGACTCGCTCTCGAGGTCCTCGGCCTGCAGCGAGACGAGGCTCGAGATGATCTGCAGGTTGTTCTTCACGCGGTGGTGCACCTCCTGCACGAGGGTGACCTTCTCCTCGAGGGAGCGGCGCAGCGCCTCCTCCGCGAGGTGCCGCTCCGTCAGGTCGCGCACCGAGACGATGTTCGACGGCGCGCCCGTCGCGGTCGTCGACGAGATCGCGACCTCCGCGGAGAACCGCGTCGCGTCGGGTCGCGTGCCGGCGAGCTGCTGGAGCGGTGTGGGATCACCGAAGGCGGGGCGCTCCGCCGAGAGCTGCGCCTCGCCGCCCGCGAGGAGCGCGTCGAGCCGCTGCCCGACCGCGTCGCCGAAGAGCGCGACGGCGCGGGCGTTCGCGCGCTGCACGAGGCCCTCCGCGTCGACGACGAGCAGCGCGTCGGGGCTCTGGCGGAAGAGCGCCTCGAACGCGCGGCGGCTCTCCAGCTGCACGATGGACGCGCCGAGCTGACGGGCGACGCGCTCGACGAGCGAGGGCAGCTGATCGTTCCCCGGGTAGTTGTGCGAGCCGCCGATCTCGACGATAGCGATGACGCCCTCGGGACCGAGGACCGGCACCGCGCAGACGGTGCGGATCCCGGCGAGCTTCGCGGCGGCTGCACGGCGTGAGAGCTGCCCGCGGCTGTCGTACTGCCAGAAGTCCGTCTTGATGCAGGGCGCGGCGGTGCCCCACGCGACGCCCGGCGCGCCGACGCCGACGACCCAATCGGTGCCGCGCGCGAAGGTGCGGTTCGCGCTCGTGTCGAGCCACTCCTGCCCGCTGTTGTCGGCGCAGGCCCCGGCGACGTAGTGCAGGTGAGGCTGCCCGGGGGTCACCGTCCAGACCTGCGCCGTACGCAGGTCGAGGGTGCGCGAGAGCTCCCGGACGACGTGCTGCGCGGCGCGCTCGATGGAGTCGCAGATGAGGAGCAGGTCGCCGATGCGCTTCGTCACGCCCTCGCGCGCCTCGGAGATGCGCTGCGCGGTGACGTCCGTCTCGAGCGCGATGAAACCCGTGAGCGTGCCCTCCTCGTCGCGCGTGGGCTCGGCCTCGATGCGGACCCAATACTGCCGGCCCGACTTCGTGTAGTTGAGGACGACCACTTCGAACGGCAGCCCGAGCGCGATCGCGGCGGCCATCTGCGCGCGCGTCGCACGCTCGGTATCGGGGCCCTGCAACAGCTCCGCCGGGCGGCGGCCAAGCACTTCCTCGGGCAGGAACTCCGTCAATCGGGTGAAGCCTTCGTTGACCCACTCGATGTGGCCCGCGGGGTCGGTGACGATGACCGAGTTCCCGGTGCGCCGCGCGATCGCCTTCAGCAACGCGAGGTGGCGCGCGGGGTCCCCGACGAGCTCCATGGCGCTCGGCGCGCTGCGCGCAGGGGCTGGGACGGCCGGCGACACGCGGCGAAGCTGGACGCGTCCGTGGGCTGCGTCAACGGGACACGGCGTCGCAGCGGGCCGGGCTGCGGTGGCGCGGCGGCGGTCGCGGGGGGGCGTCAGCGCCGCGCGTAGAACGAGACGACCTCGAGGTTCCCCTCGCTCACCGAGTAGTAGCCGCTGCCATCCGCCGCGAAGCCGAGCGCCTCGCCCTGCGTCTCGCGGCGCAGCGGGATGCGGCACGGCGGGGTGGCGAGCGCCTCGGCGACGGTCGCCCCGCGCGCGCGCCGCCACAGATAGGCGGCGTCGTAGGTGCGGATCGCGATCTCGTCGCCCGCGGGGGAGATGTCCCCGCCCGTCGTCAGCGCGTTGCCAGGCAGCGGGTCGGCCCCGAAACGCAGCGTCGCGACGAGCTCGAGCGTCGTCGTGCCCGCGGCGAGCGGGGCCGCGGCGCGGTAGACGGGCGAGTCGCCCGAGCCGCTCTTGACCACGACGAACACGTCGCCAGTGCGCGGGTCGACGAGGAGCGTCTCGGCGTTGTGCGCGCGGTCAGGGTAGACGAGCGTGAAGCGCTCGACGCCCGTGAGCGTGAGGGGCGTCGCCGAGGCCGCGCCGACGGCGGGCTCCGCGACGCGGTAGACGTCGATGTTCGCGCGGGACTCGCCGTTGTCGCCGATGTCGCCGACGTAGACATAGGACACGCCCGCTTCGGGGCCGGGGCCGACGGCGATGTCCTCCCAGTCGCGCGCACCGGCGTCCGCGAGGTCGTAGAACACGGTCCCGGCGGGCGCGATCCGCGCGGCGAACAGGCGCGGACCGCCGCCCGAGTCGTTGTGCAGCCAGAGCACGCCGGGGTTGCGGCGGCTCTCGGCGAGGCCGCTCGCCTCACGCACGCTGCGGCTCGGGAAGAACGGATCGTAGGGCGTGCGCGCGCGCTCGACCGCGTCGGCGAAGGTGGGGCACGCGGGGATGGCGTCGGGTGGACCTGCGTCGCCGTCGGGCGATGGGCCTGCGTCGATGTCGGGCGGTGGGCCCGCGTCGCTGTCTGCGCCTGCGTCGCCGTCTGCGCCTGCGTCGCCGTCTGCGCCTGCGTCGCCGTCTGCGCCTGCGTCGCCGTCTGCGCCTGCGTCGCTGTCTGCGCCGGCATCGATGCCCGAGCCCGCGTCGCTGTCTGCGCCTGCGTCCAACTCGGGGCCCGCGTCGCGCACGCCCCCGAGATCACGGGGGCCGCCATCGGCGCCGGTCGGCGCATCCGAGCCTCCGCAGGCCGCGCCGAGGGTCGTGAGGGACGCGGCCAGCAGGAGCGTCGCGGCGCGTCGAAGGGGGCGATCCAGCACGGGAGCGGGACGGGGCATGGCGGACTCCTAGGCGCTCCACACGACGTCACGGGCGCGCGGCCCATCGCAACATCCGCGGCCTTACGCCGTCAACGCTCTCGCGTGCAGGCTCGTCGTCGGACATCCGTTCACGGCGAAAGGATTTCCGTCTACGCTCGGCGAGTTCGCGCCTGGGTCATGCGTACGTCCGAGGTCTTCCCATGCATCCAGCATTTTTTCCCGACGCCGCGCCGCCCTCTCGTTCGTGTGCACCGGCTCGTTCGTGTGCACCGGCTCGTTCGTGTGCACCGGCTCGTTCGTGTGCAACGCGGCGTTGGACCGTCGTCACGGTTGCGCTTTGCGCGGCGCTCGCTGCGTGCTCGGCGACCCGCACGGGGCTCGCGAGCGTCGATGGCGGGGGCGATCCGACGGAGGCGGGCGCCGATGGAGGCCCCGGACCGCGCGATGGCGGCGATGTCGACGCGGGGGATGTCGATGGCGGCCCGTCGGATGGCGGCGCCGAGGAAGGTGGCGTGGCGGACGGCGGCGCGTCGGATGCCGGCGACGTCGACGCGGGCTGCGGCCCTGTGTCGGAGGCGTGCAACGGGCGCGACGACGACTGCGACGGTCTCGTCGACGAGGGCTTTTCGTTCGCCGACGATCCCGCGAACTGCGGGGCCTGCGGTCGCGCCTGTGCGTCGGGCGAGATGTGCGCGGCGTCGGCGTGCGTGGCCCGCGAACGACGTCGTGCAGGTCGCCGCCGGGTCGGACTTCTCGTGCGCACGGCTCGCGGGTGGGCGCGTCTACTGCTGGGGCGCGAACGCGGTCGGGCAGCTCGGGCGCGGCTCCGCCGCGGCGTCGAACACGGCCGTGCAGGTGATGGGCCTCGAGGATGCCGTCGACCTCGACGCGGGCACGGTCCACGCCTGCGCGGTGCGCGCGACCGGGCGCGTCGTCTGCTGGGGCGACGGCGGCAACGGACGGCTCGGCGACGGCTTCAAGATGGATCGGCTCGCCCCGGTCGAGACCGCCGTGACCGACGCCGTGCGCGTGGCCACGGGCGGCGAGCACACCTGCGCGCTGCGCGTGGGCGGGCTCCTGTCCTGCTGGGGGCGCAACGACAGGGGGCAGCTCGGCGTCGCGGGGGGCGACCTCGCGGTCGCGACGGAGGTCACGCTGCCGCTCCGGGTCGTCGACGTCTCCGGCGGTGGCAAACATAGCTGTGCCATCCTCGAAGATGGCAGCGGCCTTTGCTGGGGCGAGAACGGTGCTCGGCAGCTCGGCGACGGATCGATGACGGATCGGGGGGCGCCGACGGTCGTGACCACGCTCGCCGCCGCGCGCGACGTCGCGTCGGGCGGCGACTTCAACTGCGCGCGCGTCGGCGGCGCGCGTGTCCAGGTCGCTTGCTGGGGTGGCAACGCGGGCGGGCAGCTCGGCGACGGGTCGACCGACAGATCAGCAGCGCGGCGCGCCGATCGTCGCCGGGTCTCACGGATGGCGCGCTCGCAACTCACAGCAGGTGATGCCGCCACGCTTGCGCGCGGTTCGACGACGGTGGCACTGTGCAGTGCTGGGGCAAGCAACAGCGGCCGGGTGCCTCGGCGACGGCACGTCCTCCGACCGCCCGACGCCCGTTTCGGTCGTCGCTGCGCGGCCGCGTCGGTGCACGTCTCCGCGGGCGCTGAGCACACCTGCGCCGCGCGCGGGGACGGGACCGCTCTCTGCTGGGGCACGGGCGCGGATGGGCGTCTCGGCAACGACGACACCGTGGATTCCCTCGTGCCGGTCGCGGTCGTCGGGCTGCCCTGACGCGCGGTCGGCTCAGTTCGTTCCGCACGACGCGCGCTCCCGCGCTCGCGACACCCCGCAGCGACACCTCGTTGCCCGCAAACTTGGCGGTTCCCTGCGCGCAGCCTATCCATCGGGACGCGCTATGCGTCGTCCGCTCGTCCTCGCGATCGCGCTCTGCTGCGCCGCGCTCCTCGTGGCCGAGGCCGCGCGCGCGACGCCTCCGCGCGCCGGGACGCGCCGGCGTGTGCGTGCGCCGCGGAGCCGCTCGGTCGGCTACCCGTGGCAGGGGCGCCTGCGCGACGGGGTCGAACTGCCCGAGTCGGAGTGGGTGCGGCACGCCGGCGAATACGCACCCGCGGGGCATTTCTGGGGCACGCACGAGCTCGTGCAGTTGCTCGAGCGGGCCGCCCGCGTGGTCGCGCGGCGCGTGCCCGGCGCGAAGCTGAGTGTCGGCGAACTCTCGAAGCGCGAGGGCGGCGACATCGACGGACACGGCTCGCACGAGAGCGGGCGCGACGTCGACGTCGCGTTCTACATGCTCGACGGAGCGGGGCGCCCGTTCGAGCCGTTCGCGTTCGCCGAGTTCGGCGCGGATGGCCTCGGCAAGACGCCCAACGAGGGCCTGCGCTTCGACGACGCGCGCAACTGGGAGTTCGTCGCGCGCCTCGTCAGCGACCCCGACGCGCGCGTGCAGTACGTGTTCGTCGGGACCGCCCTCCGTGCCCGCCTGCTCGAGGAGGGGCGGCGCCGCGGGGCGAGCCGCGCCGTCCTCGATCGCGCGGCCGCGCTGCTCGTGCAGCCCGGACGCGGTCACCCGCACCGCAACCACTTTCACGTCCGCATCTACTGCGATCCGTCCGATCGCCCGCATTGCCGGGATCGCGCGCCTTTCTGGCCCTGGTACCCTGGGACACCGCCGGGCGGCGCGGCGACGGGCGCACCGCTCGCGCTCCATCCCTGACCGCGCCGGGCAAGACCGCCGCGTGCGCGTTCTGATAGCCTTGCTCCCGATGACGCGACCGCCCGCCCGCCCGCAGCGCGCCCCGATGGCCCGCGCCCGCACCACGCGGGCGGCGCTGCTCGCGGTCGTGGGCGCGCTCGGCACGCTCGGCATGTTCGCGGCGGGGCCCGCGTCGTCGCCCGGGCGCGCCGGGGCCCAATCGCGGCCTGCGTCCTCGTCCGCGGCGCCGCGCGCGTTCACGTCCGCCGAGCGCCGCACGCTCGAGAGCGGCGGCCTCGTGGTCCGGCGCCGCTCGGAGCGCCGCGGCGGGCAGGTGCTCGTCGGCGGCACGAGCTGGCAGGTGATCGCGCTCCCGGCCGACGCACTCTGGCGCGCGCTGCTCGACACCGCGCGCTACCCGAAGATGCTGCCCGCCTGCACCGCGGCGCGGACGCTCTCGTCGCGCGGCGATCGCCGGACGGTCGCGCTCGAGCACGAGGTCGGCCCGATCCGCGCGCACTACGCCCTCAGCGCGCGCGTCGACGCGGCGCGCCGCGACCTCACGTTCGCGCTCGACCCGAGCCGCCCGCACTCGGTGCGCGCGGCGTGGGGCTTCTTCACGGTGCGTCCCCAGGGCGACGCGCGCAGCCTGCTCTCGTACGGCCTCATGGCCGACTTCGGCGACGGGCTCTTCGGCGGCCTGCTGCGGCCGCGGCTGCACGACTGGAGCCTCCGCGCTCCATCGATCGTGAAAGCCTTCGTCGAGGGCGAGGGGCGGGCGCGTTACCTGCCCGTCGGGCCCCGGCGCGAGGTCTTCGTGGCCGGGCGGGAGGCGCCCGGCGCGCGGGACTTCGCCGCAGCGCCCGAGGCCCCGTCGCGGCTCGCGGAGCGCGGTCCGGATGAGGTCTTCGCGGCGCGGCCCGGCGACGGCGTGACCGGCGTGCTCGCGGCCGGCTCGCCTGCCGTGCGCTGAGCCGGCGCGCGGCTCCCCGCAGGCGCGGCCGACTCGCTCGTCCCCTCGGCCCCGGCGACGTCGGTGGTCACCGCTTCGGACTCGCCGATGCCCGCCGCGCGGGTGAGCGCGCGCCAGAGGGCGTCACGCCCGGTGCCGTCCTCGCTCGAGAAGCCGAAGGCACGCACGCCGGCCTCGCGCGCGATCGCCGCGACCGCCGGCTTCTGCTTGTTGGCCGGGAGCTTGTCGACCTTCGTCGCGACGACGAACGCGCGCAGCGAGAGGTGCTGCAAAAACTCGAGCAGCTGCGCGTCGTCGGGCTCGAGGCCGCGGCGTGCATCGACGATGACGACGACCGCGCGGAGCCCCGCGCGCCGCTGGAGGAAGCCCTCGATGAGCGGGCCCCACGACCCGCGCTCGACCTTGCTGACCTTCGCGTAGCCGTAGCCGGGCAGGTCGACGAGATCGAGCTGCTCGCCCCCGCGCAGCGTCGCCCGGAAGAGGTTGAGCCCGCGCGTCGCGCCCGGCGTCGCGCTCGTCCGCACGAGCTTGCGCCGCTGCACCAACGTGTTGATCAGGCTCGACTTCCCGACGTTCGAGCGGCCCGCGAAGGCGAGCTCGGGCAGCGCCGGCGCGGGCAGGCCGCTCACCTTCACGGCCGTCGCGACGAAGACGGCGTCGAGCACGTCGAGCGGAGAAGGGAGCGGCGCGGGCGCAGACATGGCCGAGCGTGTAGCACGCCCCCCCAGCGCGTACCGGGCGGTCACCCCGAGGCGGCGCCGGGCGCGCTCAGGCGCGGCGACGGGCGAGGCGGCGGCGCAGCGCCCCGACGACGTCCGCGAGTTCCGGCGCGCGCGCGAGGTGCGCGAAGCCGAGGTACACGACCGCGGCCACCAGCAGCGACCCCGCGAACACGAGCAGGTTGCGTGGGTCGTTGCCGCCCGCTTCCCAGCGCCCGAGCCGCGCGACGCCCCCGGCCGCCGCGGCCATCGCGGCGCAGCCGAGTGACGTCTTGAGCACGCTGACGACGACCGAGCGCATCCCGAGCAGCCCCGCGCGCCGCCGCAGCAGCGCGAGCAGCGCGAGCAGCTGCGCGGTGTTCGCGACCGAGAGCGCGAGCGCGATCCCGACGTGGGCGAGGGTCGGCATCGCGGCGAGCGCGACGCCCACGAACGCGAGGAGGTTCACGACGCTGCAGATCACCGGCGTGCGCGTGTCGTTGTAGGCATAGAACGTCGGCACGACGATCCGCACCGCGGCGACGGCCCAGATCCCCGTCGCCTGCCACGCGAGGGAGCGCGCCGTCTCGAGCGTCGCGGCGTGATCGAAGTTGCCGCGCTGAAAGAGCACGGCGCACGTCGGCTCGGCGAGCACGACGAGCAGCACGCTCGCGGGCACCGCGACGAAGAGCGAGAGGCGCAGCGCGTACGTGAAGGTGCGCTTGACCTCGAGGTGCTGGCCCGCGTTGCGGAGCGTCGAGAGCGAGGGGATCGCCGCCGACGCGATCGCGAGCGCGAACACGCCCTGCGGGATGTCGACGATCCGCGAGCCGTAGTAGAGGTAGCTCTGCGAGCCCTCCGGCAGGAAGGAGGCGAACTGCCGGGAGAGGATGAGGTTGAGCTGGTAGACGCCGAGCCCGACGAGCATCGGGCCGAGCAGCCCGACAGCCTTGCGCACGTACGGATCGCCCCAGCCCCAGCGCGGCCGCTGCAGGTAGCCGACGCCGCGCAGCGCGGGGATCTGCGCGCCCACCTGCAGCGCGCCGCCGACGAGCGCGGCGAGCGCGAGCCCAGTGATCGGATCGAGCCCGAGGGCGATCGCGAGCGGCACGAACGCCACGGGCGCCGCGATCATCGCGACGCTCAGCATCGCCGGGGCGAAGGCGGGCACGAAGAAGCGCCGCAGCGCGTTCAGCACGCCCATGCCGAGCGCCGCGACGCCCATGAAGAAGATGTACGGGAACACCAGCTGGGTGAGCGTCACGGTGAGCGCGTACTTCCGCGCGTCGTAGCCCGCCGCGTAGAGCTTGACGATCGGCCCTGCGAAGAGAACGCCGCCGATCGACACGAGCGCGAGGATCGCGAGCATCACGCCCGTCAGCCCCGCGTAAAATGCGCGCGCGCGAGGCTCGCCTTCGCGCTGTCTGACCTCGGCGTAGACGGGGATGAACGCGCCGCCGACCGCCCCCTCGCCGAGCAGGCCACGCAGCGCGTTGGGGATCGTGAAGGCGACGTAGAACGCGTCGGTCGCGCCGAGCGCGAAGTGGTGCGCGATCACGGAGTCGCGCACGGCGCCGAGCACGCGGGAGGCGAGCGTGCCCGTGGCGACGAGGCCCGCACGGCCGGCCATCGCGCCGCGCTCGCGCGCACCCTGCGTCTCGCCGTCGGTCACGGGCGCGAGTATCCGCGGCGTGCTTGTGCGGGCAAGGAATCGACGCGGTGCGCCCGGCGATGCGGGCCCTGCGCGACACCGAGGCGACCGCGACCGAGGGCGGCGCGCTCGCGGCCGCGCCGATGGTTGGAGCTGCAACGGTTGGCGATGCAACGAATGCATCGGCAGCGGAACGCACGACGCCCCGCGCGGGCGGACCCGGCGGGGCGAAGCGCGTCGCGGGCGGAGTGCCTCAGGCGGCGGCGGAGAGCGCGGCGACCTGCGCCGAGAGGCGCGACACGTAGCGCGACCCGGTGGACTGGTGGTAGACGCCCTTCGTCACGGCCTGGTCGATGTGGCGGATCGCGTCGGACAGGGCCGTCTTCGCCTCGGCGACGTTGCCCGACTCGACGGCGGCGCGCACGCGCTTGACCAGGGTCCGCACGCTCGAGCGGACGTGCGTGTTGCGCTCGCGGCGCTTGATGTTCTGCCGATTGCGCTTCTCTGCGGAGGGGTGGTTCGCCACGGGTGTCTCTCTGCTGTCTCTCTGCGGTCTCTGAGCGGTCTCTGCGCGGCCTCGTCGCAGCGTCGCTGCGATGCGGTCTGCGTCGGGCGCCGCGGGGCGTCCGGGGAGGCGGAAATTGGCCGGGGTCGGCGGCGTTGTCAAGCGCCGGGGCGCGCCGGAGGCCGTCCGGGAAACCCCCGACGGGGACGACCTGAGGGAGATGGCGGAGGCCGCACACCATCTTCCTCGACGAAACCGCCGCGCGCATCGCCCTGGGGCGTGCCCGGTCGCGCTCCGGGCGGGACGAGGCGGGTCGGTCGATCCCCTCGAGGGGCGGATCGTCTCCGTCGCCCGTGGCCCCAGCGCGCAACTCGGTGCTCGCCACGCGCGCCCCGCAATCGTACAACCGTGCGCGGAGGTCGCCGATGGGGACGAGGACGCGGCTGGGGCGGATGTTGGCGTTCGGAGGAGCGACCCTGCTCGTCGGAGGCGCGGGCTGCGAGCGGCAGGTACCCGTCGCGCTCGGTACGAGCGTGGGCCATCCGCTCCTGGTCGGGCTCGAGCAAGGGAGCGAATTGCAGCTCGGCAGCGTCGAGTCGAGCCCGCTCCGCGTGAAGATCGACACCGTGAGCGGCGAGTCCGCGTACCACACGACGTGGAGCATCGGGGCCGGGGTCTGTCTCGAGGTCACCCCGCGGAGCGGCGCGGCGGTCACGATCGAGGGGTCGCCGATCTCCGCGGAGTACTACCACCTCGGGCGTGTGCTCCTCGTGTCGGTCGGTGCGGAGGGGCGGCAACAGTTCTCGAACTTCGTCGAGCCCGTCGTCTTCCGCACGGTGCCCTGCGCGCTGCCTGCGCCTGCCGGGACCTCCGGGCCACAAGCGGCCGGACCCGAGCCTGCGGGCACCCGGCTTGCGGCCGACCCGCCGGCGCCCGTCCGCCCGCCGGCGGAGTAGCGCGGCTCACGCGAGAGGCGTGCGCACCGACACCGCGCGCACGCGGTGGTCACGGGCCGCGCCTCGCGCCCGGCACCACGCGGAGCGACGCGGATGTGTCATCGGGAGGGAAGCGCGCGCAGGTGGAAGGCGCGCAGGTCGGTCGTCTCGGGGTAGATGTCGCGGACCTCGCTCAGGGGCAGCAGCGCCCAGGGGCGCCGCTCGTGGTAGCCGTTCTTCGTGAAGACGAGGTCGCCGGCGATGTGGTTCGCCGCATGGATCGCGCCACCGCGCCGGTCGAGGAAGAGGATGACGTCGCCGAACCCACGTGAGTCCCAGCCCACGGGCTCGTAGTCCCGCTCGATGATCGGGCGCAACTCCACCTCGCCGATCACCGCGTCGGGCGGGGCCGTGACGTCGAAGAAATGCAGCGCCGACCAGAAGCAGTTGCGGGGCGGGTCGCCCGGCTGGGGGAAGGTGTTGAGCCGCCGACGCGCGAACGGGGGGAGCAGGTGCATGATGTCGAGACGACCGCCGCCCGGCACGCGGGCCATCGCCTCGAGGATCGGACGGAGGTCGCGCGTTCGCGCACCGCGGCTCCAGTAACGCATGAGCGGATCGAGCGGATCGTCTTCGTGCAGGGTGAGCCATGCCATCATCGCGCTCATCCGGGACAAGGTCTCCGAGATGAGGATTCGCTCACCGTCGGTGTCCGCTGCCCGGCAGAGCACCTCGAAGTCCGAGATCTGGACCTGGTTGCCGCGGCGCCACTCGAGGCGTGTGAGGAGCGGTGTGCCGACGATCGACGCGAGTCCGCTCCAGCGCGCCTCCCCCGCAGGGCGGGTGAAGGGGAACGCATGGAACGGGTTTTCGGGAGAGCGTGCGAGTTGCTCGTAGAGGTGGCCCCGCGCGTCGGAGCCGAGGCCCTCGACCACCGCGGCTGGGGGGATGGTTCGGCAGCTCCCGGCCTCGCAGCGGGTGCGATCGAGCAGCGCCTGGGCGTCGTCGTCGTCGAGTCCGGCGCTCCGAAAGAGGCCCCATGCCTGGCTGGGCGTGCGAACGTCGGGCAGCGCCCACTCGGGGTCGCGGGTGAGGCAGTCGGTGGGCGCGATGTTGCCCGGCGGCTGCTCGAGGAAGAGTTGGACGCGCGTGAGGCGACCCCAGTCCCGGAGCGGCGTCTCGTTCGGCTCCTGCCGCGCCGCGAGACGAGGCGCGAGCACGGCGGCCACGCCGACCGACGCGAGGATGAGCGCGCCGACCACGACGGCGCGGCGCCGGAAGCGCGGCGGCGCGGGGGAGTTCGCCGACGCGGGCGCGTTTTGGGGCGAGGGCGTCGGCGCGTCGTCCCCATGCTTCGGGCTGTCGGCCTTGGGTGCCATCGTTCGCTCTTCGGTTGACCGCTCGGCGCGAGTGGAAGCGCGGTGAGCCCCGGGTGAACGGAGTGCTCCGCTCCCGGGCGGCGGTGTCGATCTTGGGCCCACCTCGCAGGCCGCGCTCACTGCGAGGGGCTTCTTCTCGGTTGCTCGCCTCGGAGGCGCTGGAGCCTTTCACGGCGCACGGAGGGCGGCAAGAGGCTGGCACGCAGCGGGCAAGCGCGCGGGACTCCCGCCGCGCATGCGGGGAGTGCGCGGCGCCGCGTGTGCCGTTCGCGTCAGCAGCCCGAGAGCGCGCGGAGGCGGTCGATCTCGTCGAGCAGCACCGGGTCGAGCACGTATCCCTCGAGCACGTCGTCCTCGAGGCCGAGGGCCGGGTTCTCCGCCGTGAGGCCGAGATAGAGCCACGCGCGGCCCCAGACCGTGAGGATCGCGTCCCGCCACGCGGCGTCGTCCGCGATGCGTGCATAGGCCGCGGGGTACTCGGTGCGGGCGAGGCGGAGGTAGCGCTCGACGTACCAGAGGAAGGTCAGGATGCCGTCGCGGGCGCTGGTCGAGGAGCCGCTGCGGATGCGATCGGCGAAGGCGTACTCCGTCGCGAGCGAGTTCACGTACTGCACGGTCTCCTCGAAGAGCAGGTTGAAGCCCTGATCGCCGCTCTCGAAGGTCGCGTCGGCGGGGTTCCCGTCGAGGTAGATGTCCGCGTACGAGTCGCAGCCGCGTCGGAAACTCCCGCCGCAGGGCGGGCGCATCGTCTGATAGCTGTCGAGGCGGATCAGGCTGCGCGCGAAGGTGTCACCCCCACGCGAGGTGGTGTCGCCGCGCATCGCCGTGAGCGTGCGCGCGGTCGCGAGCTCGTAGACGTTCGTCGCGCCGCGCGAGCGCTCACCGTCCCAGAAATGTCCGCACTCGTGGGTGATCGTCGACATCGCGCGGTAGACGTCCGCCGCGCTCGCGGGCGAGCCGGCGAACAGCACGGAGCAGTCGCTGCCGAACGAGGTGTTGGTGCGGCCGCCCTCGACGAGCTCGAGCCCGAACGGGTAGCGGCGCCCGAGGACGGTATCGACGAAGGCGGGCACATCCCCCGCGAAGGCGACGTCGTCGATCGGGGCGTTCGGGTCCGGGAGAGTTTCCGTGTAGCGGCCGTCCGTGCACATCGGGTCGACGGGCCCCGTCGGGCTCGGCCCCGGTCCGCCGTCCGTGCGCGGGCCGCCATCGACGCGGGGCGCGGCGTCGCCCGGGGGCACCCCGCCGTCGTCGGGGAGTACGCCGCCCGGCCGTCGATCGTCGCCGCACGCGGCGAGGAGGAGCAGCGCGGTCAGCACGGGGTACGCCGCGGGGCGGGTGAGCGTCGAGCGGGGCGTGGCGGTGAAGGGAGGGCGCGAGGGCATGGCCGAGGATAAAAGGGCCCGCGCGCGGTCGTCATCGGAAAAAGCGGCGCGCGGGGGGGCCGCGCAGCGCACCGGGGGCGCTGTATAGTCCCGCCCCACCATGGCAGCGGATCTCGTCGGGCAGGTCATCGATGGTCGCTATCGCGTGCTCGCGAAGCTCGGCGCGGGCGGCGCGGGGGCGGTCTATCGCGCCGAGCGCGCGGGCGGCGGGCCGCACGTCGCGCTGAAGATGCTGCACGCCGAGTACGGCACGGACCCGGAGTCGCGCGAGCGCTTTCAGCGCGAGGGGCGCGCGCTGAGCGGGCTGCAACACCCGAACATCGTCGGCGTCGTCGACTTCGGCATGACGCCGGAGGGGCCTTTCCTGGTGATGGAGCTGCTCGACGGGATGCCGCTCGACGCCTTCCTCGAGCAGCAGGACCCGCCGCCCGGGCTCGCGTTCGAGCTCGGCAAGCAGGTCGTCGCCGGGCTCGCCTACGCGCACGCGCAGGGCGTGCTGCATCGCGACATGAAGACGGAAAACGTCTTCGTCGCGCGGTTCGCGGATGGCTCGTACGTCGCGAAGATCCTCGACTTCGGCCTCGCGAAGTTCGTCGACGACGAGCGCTGGGGGCCCGCGAAGAAGCTCACGATGATGGGCGCGGTGTTCGGCTCGCCGGCGTACATGCCGCCCGAGCAGGGCGACCGGCCAGAAGGTCGACATGCGGTCGGACGTGTACTCGACCGGCATCGTGCTCTTCGAGGTGCTGACGGGGACGTGGCCCTTCGTGGCCGAGGCGCAGATGGAGATGCTCCGCATGCACCTGACCGCGCCGGTGCCGGACCTCGCGGCGACGAAGGAAGGGCTCGAGGTGCGGCCCGAATTGCAGGCCGTCGTCGCGCGCGCGATGGAGAAGATGCCCGACCGCCGCTTCGCGAACGCCGGCGAGATGCTCGCGGCGCTCCACGCCATCCCGCAGCCAGCGGCGTGGCTGCGCGGTGCTGCGTCCGCGGCGGCCGTGCATGCGGGGAGCGCGTCGGCACCCGCGACGCCGCAGGCTGCGCGGAGCGGGCTGCCCGTCGCGCTGATCGTCGGCGCCGTGGCCGGGCTCGCGCTGCTCGGCGTGCTCGCGCTCGGTGCCGCGTTCTTCCTGCTTCGCTGACCCGCGACCGAGGAGACGACCATGACGACGCACACCCCGCGCTACGGGCGGATGCTCTCCGATTTCGAGGTCGGCGCGACGTACGCGCATCCCTGGGACGTCACGATCGACGGCGGCATGCTCGCGCTCTTTCAGGCGTCCTTTCAGGACGCCTCGCCCACGTTCGCGTCGCGCGTGTACGCGCAGGCGCTCGGCTTCCGCGATCGGCCGGTGCACCCGCTTCTGTTGCTGAATCTCGGCCTCTCGTTCTCGGTGCACGACGTCTCCGAGCAGGCGATCGCGCACCTCGCGTACCTCGACGTGCGCTTCCCCGCGCCGTGCTACCCGGGCGACACGGTCACCGGGCAGTCGCGCGTGCTCGGCGTGAAGCCCGCGTCGAGCGGCGATCGCGGCGTCGTGCACGTGCGCACGTCGCTCTTCGCCGAGGACGGACGCGCGGTCTGCGTCTTCGAGCGCAAGGCGCTCGTGCGCGCGGGGCGCCTCGAGGGGCGCCCGGCCGACGCGGCGATCACCGCGCTCACGGAGCCGCCCGCCGACGTGCCCGCGCTGCCCGAGGCGCTGCGCGTGCTGCCCGCGCCGCCCGCGCGACCGGCCGGTTTTGGCGGTTTTTTCGAGGATTTTGCCGCCGGCGACGTCGTGCTGCACCAGCTCGGCAAGACGGTCGGCGAGAGCGAGCACATGCAGCTCACCGCGCTCGTGCGGAACTCGCACCCGCTCCACTTCGACGAGCACTACGCGAAGGTCGAGCGGCAGAGCTTCCAGGGCACGCGCGTGGTCTACGGCGGGCTCGTCTTCGCGTGGGTGGCCGCGCTCGCGAGCCGCGACGTCGCGGGGAACGCCGCGTGGGAGCTTGGCTTCGACGAGGGCGCGCACCCGAGCGGCGTGCTCGCGGGCGACACGCTCTACGCCGCCTCGCGCGTGCTCGACGCGAAGCCGCTCGACGTGCGCTGGGGCGAGCTGACCTTCCGCCTCGTCGGCACGAAGAACGCGCGCCCCGATACGCTGCTCGCCGCGGGGCGCGACCTCTTCACGCCCGAGCTCGCGAAGGAGAAGGACGCCCGCGTGCCGGAGAAGGTCTTCGAGATCACGCGGACGCTGCTCGTGCGGCGGCGCTGAGCGCGTGGCTCTGGCAACGTCGCCGCCCGTCACCGCGGACGAGACCTGGTTCTCCCCGACCCTCGACGCCTCGAGCACCCTGCTCGGTGGGCGCTACGCCATGCTCGGCGTGCTCGGCGCGGGCGGCATGGGGAGCGTGTTCAAGGTTCGCGACCAGGAGCTCGAGGGCGAGTCGCTCGCCACGCGTCTCGCGCGCGTCGGGCCGCACGACGCGACGACCGCGCTCGAGCTCGCGAAGCAGCTCGCTGCGCTTGCCGCGCTGGCCGCGCTCGAGCCGGGGGCGTGGACTCCCGCGGTCACGATCCAGCGAGACCCGCGCGCGCGTGCGCTCGAGGTCGCGCCGCTGCCGGTGGCGACGCTGACCGTCGCGGTGCTGCCGATGCGGGTCGCCGCGGGCGATGCGGAGCTCGCCGAGGAGCTCACGCAGGACCTCGTGGATCGACTCACGCGCGCGGGCGGGCTCCGCGTGCGGGCCGTGTCCGCGCAGCGTCTCGCCGCGCTCGCGTCGGTGGCCGACGATCCGCAGGCGCTGGGCCGCGCGCTCGACGTGACGGTCGTCGTCGAGTCGTCGCTGCGTCGTCGCGACGAACACGTGCGTCTCGCGGCGCGGGCGCTCGATGTGAGCGAGGGCTTTCAGATCTGGGCCGAGCGCGAGGAGGGGCTGCCCGGCGGCGTCTTCGCGATGAACGATCGGCTTGCCTGCGCGCTCGGCGAGGCGCTCTCGACCACGATGCGGAGCGAAGGACGCCGCGCCCTCTCGAACCCGCTCGCCCTCGAGCGCTACGTCGCGGCGCGGCATGCGCTCCGCCTCGCGTGGTCAGGCTCGGTACCGCTCGCGCCCGTGGTCGCGCAGTTCGACGAGGCGCTCGCCCTCGCGCCCGACGACCCGCTCATTCTCGCGGGGGCCGCCATGGCCCGGGCGCGCGCGCGCAACTTCGAGATCGACGCCGCGGACGTGGGGCCGCACGCCGCGCGGGCCCTCGCGCGGCGCGCGCAGTCGCTGGCGCCCGACGCGGCCGAGCCGAGGCTTGCCCTCGCGTCGCTCGCCTTCGTGGACTGCGACTGGTCCGAGGCGGTCGGTGAGTTGCGCGCCGCCCTCCAGCGCGCGCCCGCGCTCCCGCAGGCGCACTTCATACTCGGCGTGATCCAGGGCGAGATCGGCGGGACCGACGACGCGCTCGCCAGGCTCGGCACGGCCTTCACGCTCGATGCGTCTCTCGCGCAGGCCCGCACCGAGTCGGTGCGGCTCCACGCGCTCATGGGCCGCTGGCCGCTCGTCGACGCGTGGTTCGAGTTGCCGCTCGAGGATGCGGCGGACGCCGCGAGTCGCGC
This sequence comes from Polyangiales bacterium, assembly GCA_964202905.1. Classification (GTDB taxonomy): domain Bacteria; phylum Myxococcota_A; class Polyangia; order Polyangiales; family JADJQN01; genus CAIUAC01. The sequence continues at coordinate 447,425 of CAXNJO010000002.1, read as the reverse complement.
CGCGGCGTGCTCGCGCTTCAACCTCTGGCGCGGCGCGCGCGTGCTTCCGGTGCAGCGCGAGGGCCTCGAGGGCCCGCTCGTGTCCGTCGTCGAGGCCTTCGAGCGTGCGCTCGCCGGCGATCCGCTGCCGCTCGACCCGCTCCTCGCCGCGGTCCAGCGGGCCCGTCGCGGCTCGCGCTTCCGCCACGCGCTCCTGCAACTCGGCATCGAACTCGCGGCCGCGACGGGCGCGCGCGCCTGGGCCGAAGAAGCGCTGCTCGACGCGGCGCGCGACCGCCTCTTCGATCGGCTCTGGCTCGATCGCTGCGCGTCGCTCGCGCCCCTCCGCGGCAGCGCAGCGTTCGCGGAGGCGCGTGCGCTCGTCGAGGCGCGCGCCGCCGGCGTGCGCGCCGCGCTCACGCGTCCGCTCGATTGACGCCGAGCGGGGGCTTCTTGACGCGATGCGTCAAGTCGTCGCGGAAGACGGGAAGAAGCGCGCCTGCGCGCGATCGACGAACGCGGCGAGCGAGGGCTGCGCGCGGGCGTACGACGCCACCGGCCCGGGCAGGCCGCTGCGGAGCGTGACGGCGAGGAGCCCGAAGGCGCTCGCGTCGGTCTTCGTAGGCGCGTCGCCGAGGAAGTACGGTCCGATCACCGAGGAGCGCGACGAGCGCGTCGACGTCCGCGCGCCCGAGCGACTCGATCTCCGCGGGGGAGTGCCGACCGAGGCCGCGCTCGAAGAGATGGCGTCGCATCGACCGGCGAATGAGCGGGCCGCCGATCGCGAGCTGCAGGGGGGGCATCCGCTGCGCGAAGATCGCGCGTCGCCCGGCGAATCCGTCGTCGCGCACGACGAGCTCGTGCTCGAAGACCTGGTGGAAGTGCTCTTCGAGCAGCCGCCGGATCGCGTGGCCCTTCGCCGTGAGCGCGGGATCGAGGTCGCGGTCGAGGCGCACACCGCGCGTCGCCTCGAGGTGGCGGAGGATCAGCTCCGTGTCGCCGAGCCGCATGTCGTCGTCGATCACCCAGGGGCTCTTGCGCTTCGGCCCCTTGCGCGCGTCGTCCTCGTGCACGAGCTCGTAGGGCACGCCGAGGATGGACAGACACGCGAGCAGCTTCAGGCCGAAGGGTCCGACCGTCGGCAGGCCCCAGCCGGGGCTGAAGGTGTGCACGCGCAGGGGCGCAGACTCGGGACGCATCGCGGCCGAGCGTGCAGCAGAGCGAGAACAGCGTCGAGACCGACGGCGTCGGGGGCTTCCTCGACGGCGCGGTCCGGCACGGTCTGCGGGTGGCGCTGCACGGCGTGCGGGTGCGCGCGGGACGCTCGCACGCTGGACATGCCGGGACATGCGGGCGGGTGTGCCTTGTTGAACGCCCGCGAGTCGTGGCAACGTCGTTGCTGCGTCAAGGCGACCACCGTGCTGCGCCCTCGAGGCGCGCGAGCGCTTGGTTCGATGCGGGACGGGAGGCGAGCGATGCGACACGGGGCGAAGACGTGGGCGGGGTTCTTCGGGCTGGCGGGGATGATCGGGGTTGCGGGATGCAGCGCCGGGGATCCCGTCGCGCCGGGCGGCGTCGACGCGGAGTTGATCCTCGATGGGACGCGGCTCGACATCGCGCCGTGGGCGATCACCGTGGGCGATGACGCCGTGTTCGCGATCTCGGCCGAAGCGCCGAACGGCCGCGTCGTGCGCATCCACGCTCGGCGGCGGCGCGCCGGCGGTGATCGCGGTGCGGGGCTCGAACTTCCCGGTGCCATCGCGGTCGATGGTGACGACGTCTTCGTCGCGACGGCGGCGCAGGTCCTGCGCCTGCCCGGGGATGGCAGCGCGGCGCCCGTGGCGCTCGTGACCGTCGACAGGACGGTGGGCCCGGGGCTCGTCGTCGACGCGACGCACGTCTACTACACGGTGAGCGCGTCGCCCGGCGCGGTGCGTCGCGTGCCCCGCGCGGGCGGCACGCCGGAGAGCATCGCCGAGGGGGACGCCTATCCGGCGGCCCTCGTGCTGCGCGGCGGCCGCGTCTACTGGAACGCCTCCGGCGACAATCGCGTGCGCTCCGCGAACGTCGACGGCACGGATGTCCGCACGGTCGCGGTCGAGCAGAACGTGCCCGGCCTCGGCCTCGCCGTCAGCGATGACGGAGTCTTCTGGTTCACCGAGGGCGACTTCCCGCCGAAGGTCATGAAGGCGCCGCTCGCGGGCGGGGCACCCGTCATGCTCGGCGCCGCGACGACGGAGGAGATCGGCTACAGTTCGTCGCTCGTGCTCCACGGGGAACACGTCTACGTGCGCACCCCCATCCTCGAGGATGGTACCTGCGGGATCGTCCGCCTGCCGATCGCGGGCGGCACGGCCGAGCCGGTCGCCTTCGATCCGGCGCTCGGCTGCCCGCTCGTCATCACCGGGTCGGGCTCCAGCATCTACTTCACGTTCCCGGGCGGCGTGACGCGGATCGCGCTGCCCTGAACTTCGCGCGCTCCGGCGCGCTTCACGGGGTCGTGCGGTGCCGCGTCGCGGCGCGCCCGGACCCGTGTCACGTCCGGGGCGCGGCGTCGCGACCCTCGCGGGCCATGTCGTAGACGAGGTAGCCGGCGGTCAGCGCGGTCTGCGCGACGGACAGCGAGATCAGGTGCGTCGCCAGCCCCGGGTGCGCCGCGCTCCAGAACGCCTCCGCACAGAGCAGCGCGCCGCACGAGCCCGTCGCGAGGCGCGCGCGCGCGGGCATGGCGAGCAGGACCGTGAGCGCCGCGAAGGCCGTCGCCCCGGAGAGCAGCGAGAAGGGCGCCGCCTGTCGCGCGGAAAGCCCGACGAAGGCACACAGGCCGTCGCAGACGGTCATGCCCAGCACGGTGAGCCAGATCGCGGACGTGACCTTGCGGCTGCGCGCGTTGGCGAGCAGCGAGCGACGGAACGCGAACGTGGCCGCGCCCATCACGGCGAGCGCGACGAGGTCCGAGAGCAGCACCTCGCGCATCGTCGGCTCCTCGCCGCCCGAGATGCTGACGACGAGGAGCACGGCGTTGAGCGCCATGAACGCGACGAGCCCCAGGATGCCGCGGAAGCCGGGGCGCACGTCGCGCCCCTTCAGCGTCTCTTCACCGAGCGCCGCGAGCTGCCGTGCGCGTTCGTGCGCGTCGCGGAGTCGCGCGAGCTCCGCGACGAGACGCGGGTCGGGCGACGACGAGGCCGCGAGCGCCTCCTCGGCGATCGGAAGCAATCGCTGCGCGAGGGCGACGCGCACCAGCGCGCGCAGAACGCGGTCGAGCAGCGCCCGCGGCTGCGGCTGATCGGGCCACTCGGCGACGAGCGGCGCGAGCGCGTGTCGCGCCTCCTCGAGCGTCTCGAGGCGTGCCGCATCGGCGACGGGCACCACGTCGTCCGCGAGCCCGGCGCGCGCGGCGATGCGGTCGAGCAGGGCCGTCATCGCGCGGAGGCGCAGCGCGTGACCGAGCGCCGCGCGGAACTCCGTGGCTGACGCGAAGCGCGCCGTTGGAACGGCGTGCGTGGCGCGGTTGCACACGGCCGCGAGGCCCGCGGAGACGTCGTCGCCGTAGTGCACGGGGCGCGACGCGAGCGCCTCCGCGAAGACGTCTGCCAACGTCACGCCCTCGTGGCGCGGCTTCCCCGTGAGCGCACCGTGGAGCGTGGCGCCGAGGAGGTAGACGTCGGTGCGCGCGTCGAGCGGCCCGCGCGTCGCGTCGATCATCTCGGGCGCCATGAAGGCGGGCGTGCCCGCGAGCGCGTGCGGCGCGGCGCGGCGCGCGTCCATCGCGACCGCGCAGCCCCAGTCCATCACGTAGACCTCGCCGAACGCGCCGACCATGACGTTCTCCGGCTTGAGATCGCGGTGCACGATGCCGCGCGCGTGGGCGAAGGCGAGCGCGTCCGCGGCCCGCGCGAGCGTCTCGACGAGGGCCGTCTCGCGATCGCCGTGGCGTGCGAGCAGCTCCGGCCAGGCGGGGTGCGCAGCGTCGGCGGCGAGCGCCTGCAGCGTGGCCCCGACGACGCGCTTCATCACGAGGACGGGGCGCCCGTCGTCTGCGAGACCGAGCGCGTGGACGGGCACGATGTTCGGGTGATCGAGGTTGCCCGTGACGCGCGCCTCCGCGAGGAGCGCGTGGGCGTGCCGATCTCCGGCGCCGAGCGGCAGCTTCACCGCGACGCTGCGGGCGAGGGAGCGCTGCTCGGCGAGCCACACCTCGCCCATTCCACCGCGACCGAGCACCGCGCGCAGGGCGAGATCGGCCCCGTGGGTCGACTCGCGCGTGACGGCGTTCGCATCGGCCCGATCGATCACGATCCGCGGGAGCGCGGCGCCGTCGACCGCGGCCGGTGGCGCGTGGATCGTCTCGCTCCAGAGGGTCGCGTCGGACTCGTCGAGGCCGGCTCCCCCGTGGCGCAGGGTCGCCGCGAGCGCGCGGGGGTCGACGGACATGCGGGGCGTTACATCGTGGACGGGCCGCGCGTCAAGGTGCGCGCCGCCGATGCCGCGGTGCGCTCAGCGGCCGAGGAAGGCGCCGAGCAGATCGGGGCGGTTCGTCTGGATCAGCGTCGCGCCCGACGCATAGAGCGCCTCGTAAGCGGCCCCGCTGCGACGCGCGCCGAGATCCTGCGCGAAGCCGAGCGCGAAGAGGCGCAGGCCGCGCGCGGAAGGGGCGAGCCGCGCGGGATCGGCGGACTCGACGTGCACGTACACGGGCGGGTGGGAAGCGAGGTGGTCGAGGCCCGCCGTCAGCGACTCCGTCGTGGTGGCGCGCAGCAGCACGTGTGCGTCGGGGGCATGCGCGACGATGCGGTCGAGGGCCGCGAGGTCGTCGTGGTCGAACACGACGCGATCGAGCGCGCCCGCCGCGACGACGACGTCGACGACCTCCTCGAGCCGATCGGTCTTGGTCATGTCGAGGATGGCGACGATGCGCCCGGCGGTGAGCGCGAGCTCCTCGGCGAGCGTCGGCACGCGCTCGCATTTGAAATCGCCCCGAAAGTCCGCGGCGTCGAGGCGGAGCGCCTGCAGCGCGCCGAGCGTGAGCGCGGCGACGGGCCCCGTGCCGTCCGTCGTGCGATCGACGTCCGCGTCGTGCAGGAGCACCGCGACGTCGTCGGCCGTGAAGCGCACGTCCATCTCGACGAGATCCGCGCCGAGCGCGATGGCGGCGCGCGTGGCCGCGAGGCTGTTCTCCGGCGCGAGGACGCCCGGCGAGCCGGCCCCGCGGTGCGCGCTCATCATGCGGGCGGTGCAGCCGGAATCGACGGGGCAGTCGAGCGCGACCGGGCTCACGCGGGATGGCGGTGTCGCGGCCGTGCAGTCGAACTGCGAGGGATCGAGACGCGCGCCCGCGTCGGGTCGCGCGGCGTCCGGGAGCGCGGCGTCGGGCGCGACGGCGGCGCGCGGCGTGTCGTCGCACGCGAGGGCTGCGGTGACCGAGAGCGAGGCGGCGAGGGCGCGCGCTCCGGGCCATGCGGCGCACGCACGCACGACCCGGCGCGGCCTGCGTCGCGGCCCGCGCGCTTCGTCGTTTCGCGATGTGTGACGCATCGCGGGAGCATACACAGCGGCGCGCTACGCTGCGGACCCGTGATGCTCGCCGCGCACGCCGGAACGACGCGACGCACCCGAGGCTGCGCCGGCATGCTCGCGTGGGTGTGTGCGTTCGCCATCCTGGGAGATGGTTCGAGCGCCGGTGCACAGGATCCTCCGGTGCCGGGCGCGGAGCTCGAGGCGGACAGCCAGTCGATCGGGCACACCGAGGCCGGACGGCTGGAGCACGCCTTCGCGCTCGAGTCGCGCGACGGGCTCGTGGCGCTGCGGACGAACCGTTTCGGGACGCGCGAGCTCGTGGGGCTGCTCGAGCGCGCGGCGGACGCGATGGGCCGCGATGCGCCGGGCTCGGTGCTCGCGGTCGGCGAGCTCTCGGCCGAGCACGGCGGGCTGCTCCCGCCGCACGGCTCGCATCAGTCGGGGCGCGACGCCGACGTGGGCTACTTCGCGCTCGACACCGCGGGCGAGCCCGTGTCGCAGGCCGTGCTGACGACGTTCGACGCGCGGGGCGAGGCGCGACGGGGTGACGAGACGCTGCGCTTCGACGACGCGCGCAACTGGGCGCTCTTCGTCGCGCTGGTCGACGACCTCGCGGCCGAGGTGCAGCACATCCTCGTCGCCTCGCATCTGCGCGCGCGGCTGCTCGCGTACGGCGCGCAGAGCGGCGCGCCCGAGGAGGTGCGGCGCCGCGTGGCGCTCGTGACCGAGCCCATCCGGGGCAGCGAGGCGCACGACGACCACTTCCACGTCCGCATCTACTGCGCGGTCGGTGACCGTCCGGCCTGTCTCGATCGGCCGCCGCTGCGCCCCTGGTACGAGGGCACGCCGAGCCCGGAGGCCGTCGAGGCCGCGCGTGCGGCCGACGCGCTCCGTGCGGCCGCGCAGCGCCGCGCGCAGGCCGAGGCGCGGCTCGCGGAGCGCGCGTTCGAGCTGGAAGCGCAGCAGCAGACGGCGCGCGAACGAGCGCGTGCGGACGCCCTCGCGCGGGAGCTGCGTCGACAGGCCGAGCGCGAGCGGGCGCGCGCTGCGCGGCTCTCCGCCGACGAGCGGCGCACCCTCGCCGCGCTGCGCGCCTCCGAAGGCGCGCTGCGTCGCGACGAAGGGCTGCGCGCGAGCGCGACGCGACGGGACGCGACGGGTGATGGCGAGGAGGCGCGTTGGGCGGAGGCCGAGCGTCGTCGCGCTGCGCGCCTTCGCGACCAGCTCCGCCGCGTCGAAGCGGACGAGCGTCGCCGTGCGGACGCGGCGCGTCGTGCGGCGCAGCGCGACGCCGCGCTCGCACGGAAGGCCGAGTCACTGCGTCTCGCGGGGGAGCGCCGCGCGCAACTTCTGCTCCGCCGTGCCGAGGCGCTGGCCGCCGCACAGGGCCGCGCCGCGGCGCGCATCACGCGCTGAGCCCGCCGCGTTGGCGCAGGGCGCAGGCTCAGCGGCGGGGAGCGCGTTTCGCGGATGACTTCGGCGGCGTCGGGGGCTTCGTCGATCCCGTGTCCCTGGCGGTCTTCGTGGCCTTCTTCGTCGACGTCGCGCGCGCCGACGCCACCTCGCGCAGCCGCTCGCGCATCGACGGGAGCGCGTCCTCGACGGGCGCGCTCGTCGCCTGCTCCCACGCACGGCGCACCCACGCGCGCAGGGCGTCGGGCTCGTCATGCCAGCGCGCGGGGCCGAGTACCCAGCCCGCGAGCGCCTTGCCGCGCGGGGCCCACGGTGCGGTGTCCGGCTCCACGAGCAGGGCCGCGCGCGACGCGTCGTCCGGCAGCTTCACGCCGACGCGCAGCGCACCGCGCCAGGCGAGTGCGAACACGACCCCGCGTGCGTAGAAGCCGAAACTGCCGAACGCCTTGCGGACGGTCACGTCGGGCAGGTCGGCGGTGGCGTCCTCGAGCAGCGCGCGCAGATCGTCGAGCGTGGGTTGCATGGCGCGAGGGTGCCTCGCCTCCGAGCGGCGCCGCAACGCCGGTCCGCGAGGCGCCTGCACATCGCGCCGCCCGCTTCAGCGCCCCTTGCGCGCGCTCCCGCGTGACTTCGGGCGGGGTTCGCCCTCGCTCGCGTCGGTCGGGGACCGTCCTGCGTCCCGGGCCCGGACGAGGGCGTCCCGGAGGGCGTCGCGCAGGTAGTTCTGCAGACGCAGGAGCTCGGGGTCCGGCGCCGCCGGGTGCCGTCGATGCGCGAGCATGAGCCGCGAGGCGTACCTCGCGAAGGCCTTCGGACGGATGATGTGGAACTCCGCCTCGGTCAGCTCCTGCGCCGCGAAGAGCGGCAGCAGCCCGGCGCACTGCCCCGCACGGATGAGCTCGGCCGCCTCGCGGAACGACTCGACGCGCATCACGGGCGCTCCGAGCTCGCGGAACATCGCCTTGAGTTCCGGCTCGCCATAGATGTCGACGAGCGGCGCGGCGGCGCCGAGCGCGGCGGGGGTGGCTTCGGGGGCGATCGGGACGCGGCTCCGCGCGCAGAACCACGCGTACTCGACGTCGCCGAGGGGCGTGCCGGCGAGCGGAGCCGTCACCTCCGCCGCGCGGAGGACGCCGAGGTCGAGGCTGCCGTCCTCGAGCCCTTCGCGGATGGAGCCGGAGTCGCCGGGCTCCGCCCTGACCGGGGGAAACGGGTCGTCGCCCGGATGCACCGGCATGGGCAGCGCAGGCAGCAACAGCCAGCGCAGCACGCTGCCGCCCGCCGCGAGGTGGATGGGCAGACGCTGCGCGGTGCGCACGCGCGCGAGCCCGTTGACGAAGTCGCGGATGGTCGCCGCGAGCAGGATGCCCGCGGGCGTCGTCTCGATGCCGCGGCCGCGGCGGCCGAAGAGCTCGGCGTCGAGCGCCTGCTCGAGCTCGCGGACCTGTCGGCTGAGCTGGCTCTGCCGGATGGGGTCTCGGCGGGCGGCCTTCGCGAAGCCCTCCGCCGCGTGGACCTGCAAGAAGGAGTACATGCGGTCGATCGTCACGCCCCGAAAGTCCGGCAGATCGTCGATGTCGGCGGCGGCGATCTCCGCCTTGGAGGGCGCTGCGGGTGGGGAGGGGCGGCGTGTCTTGGGCATGACTAAAGGGTCAGGATTCCAGCACGAAGCCGCTTCAATCGTCAAGTGTCGTCGGGCTGCGGCGCGCGCTCGCGCCAGACGCGCAGCCCGCCGACGGCGAAGTGCGCGCCGAACGCGATGGCGAGCGCGAGGCCCGGCAGCACGCCGAACATCCGGCGCAGACCCGGTTCCGTCCAGCCATGCTCGGCGACGAGCCGATTCAGGTCGCCGTCGCTCTCGTTGCCGAGCAGCGCGCCCCACGGCAGCGGGCGCTCACCGGCCGCGATCTGCCAGCCCGTGCGGACCGCCGAGGCGAGCGCGAAGAGCGCGACGAGCACGACGAGCCAGCGCCAGAAGTCCCAGCGGATCCGGCGCGGCAGTCGCAGGTGGAACGCCGCGACGAAGACGCCGGGCAGCAGCGTCTCGCCGACCTGTCCGGCCGCGATGACCCACCCCTCCGAGACGGCGAGCGGCGTCGTGAGGCCGATGCCGAGCGCCACACCGAGCGCGGTGGCGATCGCGACGGGCAGCGGCTTCCGCTCGCGCACGCCGTGGAGCGCGAGCAGCGCGAGGAAGAGCACCTGCATCCCCACGAGCAGCGTCGAGCGCTCCTCGCTCCACGCCGTGAACCCGATTGGGAGCGGCAGCGCACGACGGCCCGTCCACCACGCCGCGAGGGCATGGCCGAGCTCGTGGAACTGCAGCCGCGGGAGGAAGGAGAGGATCTCGCCGAACGTCGTCGACGCGAACGCCCAGCAGAGCGCGAACAACCCGGGCAGCAGCGCGAGCTCCACGCGTGGCGGCACCACGAGGAGAAAGCCCGCGTCGGCGTCCTCGTCCTCGGTCCCGGCCGGCAGCGGCCCGGCGGGGTCGCCGCCTTCCGGAGCAGGCAAGGTCGAACGAGTCATGAAAACGTCGCCTCCAAGGGCTCGAGCTTCATGTCTCGGGAGCGCCTTCCGCGGGCCCCGCGGGCCGGACCAGCGCGCGATCGCGGCGGAATTCGTGGCACTGCCACGAGCCGCGCTCGAACTCGCGGCAGGTCGTGCCCCGGATCGCGTAGATCGCGCAGGCGTTCTGCGCGCCCGGCACGCCGAGGTGCACGCACGCGCCGTCCGCGCGCGTCGCGAAGCCGACCTCGCCGAAGTGTCCCGGCTGCACCTGCGCCGCGAGGTCCGCGCGGCCGAGCGCGCGCCAGCGGACGAGGTCCTCGGCGGGCACGAGGATGCGGCCGTCGTGGCCGGTGCGGCAGCACGCGCCGCACGCGAGGCAGTCGAGCGCGTCGGCCGCGTCGAACGCGTCGCTCATGGTCGCGCGCTCAGGCGAGACCGCCGCATGCCGCGTCGGCCGCGGCCGCGAGCGTGCCGTCGTCGAGGAGGCGCGCGCACGCCGCCATGTCGAGGTAGAGCGGGCGGTCCTCGGTGAGCGTCGGCACGTGGGCGCGCACCGCCGCGTGGGCCGCGCGGACGCCGACGCCGGGCGCGAGCGGCAGGCGCAGGTCGAGGCCCTGCGCGCTCACCATCGCCTCGATCGCGAGCACGTCGCGCACGTGGCGCACGACCTCGTGCAGCTTGCGCGCGCCGATGCTGCCCATCGAGACGTGATCCTCCTTGCCGGCGGAGGAGGGGATGGAGTCGACGCTCGCCGGGTGCGAGAGGATCTTGTTCTCGCTGACGAGCGCGCTCGCGGTGACCTGCGCCATCATGAAGCCGCTGTCGAGGCCGGTGCGCGGCGCGAGGAAGGGCGGCAGCCCCGAGCTCATCGCGGGGTTCACGAGCTGTTCGAGGCGGCGTTCGCTGATGCTCGCGAGCTCGCTCGTCGCGATGGCCGCGAGGTCGAGCGCGAGCGCGAGCGGCTGGCCGTGGAAGTTGCCGCCGCTCAGCACCTCGGCGTCGCCGTGCTCGTCGACGAAGATGAGCGGGTTGTCCGTCGCGGCGACGAGCTCGCGCTCGAGCGTCGCCCGCACGAAGCGCAGCGCGTCACGCGTCGCGCCGTGCACCTGCGGCATGCAGCGGAGCGAGTACGGGTCCTGCACCTTCTTGCAGTCGCGGTGCGACTCGGCGATCTCGCTGCCCGCGAGCAGCTTGCGCAGATTGCCCGCGGTCTCGGCCTGGCCGGGGTGGGGCCGCACGCGCTCGATGCGCGGATCGAAGGGGCGCCCCGTGCCCTGCAGCGCCTCGAGCGACATCGCGCCCGTGATGTCCGCGATCGTGCAGAGCCGCTCGGCCTGCACCGTCGCGAGGCCGCCGACGGCGATCATGAGCTGCGTGCCGTTGATGAGCGCGAGGCCCTCCTTCGCCTCGAGCACGACGGGGCGGAGTCCGGCCTTCGCCAGCGCATCCGCACCGGAGAGTCGCGTGCCCCCGACGTCGGCTTCGCCTTCGCCGATCAGCACGAGCGCGAGGTGCGCGAGCGGCGCGAGATCGCCCGACGCGCCGACGGAACCCTGCGCCGGGATGCGCGGGCAGACGTCGTGATCGAGCAGCCCGACGAGCAGTTCGACGATGTCGGGGCGGACGCCGCTGTACCCGAGCGCGAGGACCTGCGCGCGGAGCGCGATCATCGCGCGGACGGCGGGGCGCGGCAGGTCGGGTCCGACGCCGCACGCGTGGCTGCGGATGAGGTTGCGCTGCAATGACCGCACGTCGTCGGGGGCGATGCGCGTCTCGGCGAGCGCACCGAAGCCGGTGTTGACGCCGTAGACGTTGGGGGCGTCCGCGCCCGAGGCGGCGAGGCGGTCGACGAACGCGCGGGAGGCCGCGACGGCGGCGCGCGCCCCGTCGGGGAAGGTGAGGCGGGCGGTGCCGTGCGCGAGGTCCCACAGGTCGTCGAGCGTCCACGGCGCGGCGAGCGCCACGGTACGGCTGGGCTGTGACATGGCGCCGCATGTAGCACGCGGTCGCCTGCCGCCGCCGCGCCCGCGGGGGGGACGCGTTTTCGGTTCTAGCCGCAGGGGACGGGGCGTATAGTCGCGAGCCGCGGTCCGAACCCTCCCTCCAAGGCGCCGACGGCAGGCGCGCCGGCTCGCCGCGCGGCTCCGCGTCGGCCCACCCCCCATGGCCACCACACCCCCTCCGCGTCCCACCGACCTCCCCGGTTCCGACCTCGACCTCCGTGAGGCCGGCGGGGAGGGCGCCGCGGCGCACGACCTCGCGCCCGGCGACGGCGCGGCCGACGAGGTCCTCGAGCTCGTCTTCGATGAGCCGCAGCCCGGTGGCGCGCAGCCCCTCGAGGGCGTGGCGGCATCCGGTGACGCGGCGTCGAGCACGCAGCCCACCGACGAGTTGGCGACGTCAGGGTCGGAAGCCGCGTCGGAGGCGTCGATCGCCGTCGAGGCGGAGCCCGTCGACCTCGCGGTGGCCGCGGAGGGGGCGTCGTCCACGGCGATCGCGCCCACGGCCGCGGCGCCGGAGCCGCCGCGTCGTCCGCCCCCCGCGCCGCCGCGGACGCTGGCACCCATGCCGCCCCCGCCGCCGGGTCTCCGCGCCGCCGCGCCGGCGCCTCCTGCTCCCCGCGCGGTCTCGGCGGCTGCGCCGGCGGAGCCTGCGGCGCCCGAAGACCTGCCTGCGTCTGCGCCCGCGGTGTCCGCCGAGGAGGTCCGTGCTCCCCGGGATGCGCAGAACGTGCGCATCGCGGCGTTGCGCGCCGAGCACGACGCAGACCCGGACCCGCTCCGACGCGCGGTGCTGCGCTACGAGGTCGGGCACCTCGTCGAGCGTCGCGGTGGCGAGGACGCCGCGGTCGTCGACGAATACCGTGGCGCGCTCGCGTCGGTGGCCGCCTTCCGTCCCCCGCTCTTCGCGCTCACGCGGATCGCCGAACGCCGCCGCGCGCTGCACCTCCTCGGGCCGCTCTACGAGGCGGAGGCGGAGGCGGCCGCGAGCCCCGCCGAGAAGGCGTCCGCCCTGCTCGACGAGGCCGTGCGCCTGGGTGCGCGACCGGGCGAGGAGTCCCGCGCGCGCGCGCTGTTCGGCCAGGTGCTCGCGCTCGAGCCGGGGAGCCTCGCCGCGTCGCTCGCGTTCGAGCGTCTCCTCTACGCGGCGGGCGACGCGGACGCGGCCGCGGGGGTCGCCGCCGCGCGCGCGGCGCACGTCGCCGATCCCGTGCTGCGCGGGACGCTGCTCGCGGAAACCGCCTGGACGCGGGAGGCGGCCGGCGACGTGGACGGCGCGCTGGCCGCGCTCCGCGAGGCCTCGGCGCTGCCGGCGGGTCGCTGGCGGGCGCTGTGGCAGTGGGCGCAGATCGCGCGTCGGCACGGGCGCGCGGCGGCGCTCGTCGAGGCGTTGGAGGCGCGCGCGGTGCTCGCCGGCGCGGCGGCGCGCGGCGAAAATCACGGGCAGGGCTCGGGTCTCTTCTCCGTGCAGCGTTTCGACGACGCCGAGCGCGCGGACGCAGAAGCCGCGGCCCTCTGGCGCGAGGCGGGGCGGATCCGGGCGCTCGCGCTCGGCGATGGCGCTGGGGCGTCGCAGGCCTACGCGCAGGCGCTCGCCCTGCGTCCGGATGCGCCGCTGCTTCGACACGAGCGCATGCTCGCGTGTGAGCTCGCCGGGGACGTGGAGGGCGCGGCCGCCGAGGCGCGCGCGCTGCTCGGGGCGGCCGGCGTCGGGCGACACGCCGCGGCCCTGCATTTCCGCATCGCCGAGCTCGCGCTCGCGCAGGGCGATCGGGCCGGTGCGCGCGCCGCGCTCGATGCGGCGCTCGCCGTCGACCCGCGGGGCGCTGCGTCGGCCGCGATCCTCGACGATCTCGCGGCCGACGACGGCCTCCACGCCGAGCGGCTCGCCCGCCTCGAGGTCGAGGCGCTCGCCGCGTCGTCCCCGCCCGAGGTGCGCGCCGACGCCGCTCTCCGCGCCGCGCAACTCGCCGCCGACGAGCTGGGGGATGCGACGCGCGCGCGGGCGCTTTACACGCTCGCGTCCTCGCTCGTCGCCGAGCCCATTACCATTCTGCGCGAAGCCCACGGTGCGGCGCTGCGACTCGGCGATGCATCGGGCGCCCTCGAGTCCGGCGCGGCGCTGCTCGCGCTGTCGCTCGAGGCCGCGGAGCGCTCGGCCCTGCTGCGCGAGCGCGTGTCCCTGCTGCGCGCGACGGAGGGCGGCGCGGCCGAGCTCGACGCGCTGCTGACCGGCGTCGTCGCGGAGCCCGCGGAGTCGCATTGGGCGCCCGACGCGGCGCGCGTCCACGCGGCGTCGACGGGGAACCGCGCCTTGCTCGCGGCCGCGCACGAGGCGCTCGCGGCCGGCGCCGAGGACGACGAGTCCGCGGCTGCACACCTCGCCGCGGCGGGGCGTGCGCGCGTGGCGCTCGGGGACGAAACGGGGGCGCTGCGGGCGCTGCGGGCGGCGCTCGGGCGCGTGCCGGGGAGTCGCTACGCGGTCGCGCTGCTCGAGGCGCTGCACCGGTCCCGCGGCGAGGCCGAAGAGATCGTCGCGCTGCTCCGCGAGGCCGCGGCCGCGCAGCAGGGCGATCGGGCGGCCGAGATGGCGCTCTTGCTCGCGGGCGCCGCAGCCGAGGCCGCCGGGGACGCCGCGCTCGCCTGCCGCACGTACGCGGAGGTCGCGGAGCGCGCCGGGGCGACGAGCTCGCCGTGGCACGCGCTCGCACGGCTCGCCGCGAAGACGGCCGACGCCGCTGCCCTGCGGCGCGCCCGCGAGGGGCTCGCTGCCGCGGAAGCCGTGGACGGGCCGGCTTCGCGTGCGGCGCTCGCGCTCGCCGAGGACATCGCCTTCCTCGACCGCGACACGCCCCGCGCCTCCGCGCTTTTGCGCGGGGTGCTCGCGGACCCGGAGGTGGGGGCGCTCGCCGCCGCGACGCTCGCGACCGCGCCTGACGCGTTCGGCGACGCCGCGCTTCAAGAACTCGCGCTCGAGCGTCTCTCCCGCGCGGCCGCCTCCGCGCCTGCGCTCGCGCGGGAGCGCGGCGGGCTCGCGCTCGTGTCCGGCACGGCGGACGCCGCGTCGCGCGCCGCAGCGCACGCGGCCGACGTCCTCGCGCACGACCCGGAAGATCGCTGGGCGCTCCTCGCGGCCTTCCGCGCCGCGGGCCCGGGCAGCGCGCGCGCCGAGGCGCTCTCGGGGCTCGCCTCCGCCACGAGCGACGCCGACGCCGCGTTCGAGTTCGAGCTCGCCGCCCTCCGCGCGCGCCTCCTGCACGAGGGAGGCCGCGCGATCGACGACTGCCTCCTCGCGGCGAGCGCGCTCGCCGACGTGGCGCCCGACTCCCTCGCGGCAGCGGTCGCGCTCGACGACACCACCACCACGACGGACGACGCCGAGGTCCGCGTGCGCGCGCTCTCCGCCCGCGTCGCGCATGCAGGCGTCGCGGCGCACCCCGCGCTCACGGCGGCGCTCGGCCGCGCGCAGCTCGTGAGCGGGCAGGCGGCCGAGGCGTGGGAGACGCTCACCGCCGCCCTGCGCGCCGACCCGGACGACCTCGCGTCGCTCGAGGCGATGCGCGTCGCCGCGCGCGAGGCCGAGCACTGGGAGGACGTCGTCGGCGCCTGCGATCGGCTCGCGGAGGTCGTGCGCCCGGAGTTCGCCGCGGAGCTCCTGGAGGAGGCGGCGGCCGTCCTCATGGATCGCCTGCCCGACCGCGACGAAGACGCGGTCGCGCGGCTGCGGCGCGCGCTCGCGGCGGGCGGCATGGCCCGGCCGATCGCCTACGGTCGCCTTCACGATCTGCTCGCGGAGCGCGGCGACGCGGCGTCCCTCGAGGCGCTCGTCGAGTCGCGCATCGACACCGTCGACGACGACGCGGAGCTCGTGCGCCTCTTCTACGAACTCGCGCGCATCCGGCGCTCCCGAGGCGATCTCGACGGCGCGGTCGCGGCGCTCGAGAACCTGCTCATGCTCGAGGGCGAGCACGTCGGCGGCCTCGCGCTGATGGTCGAGACGACGGTCTCCCTGGAGCGCTACGCCGACGCCGTCGAGGCCCTGCGCGCGCTGGCGCAGGCGGATGTGCCGACCGCGCAGCGGCGGATCGCGCGCCTCGGTGCCGCGGACTTCCTCGAGGCGAAACTCGGCGACGCGGAGGGGGCGCTCGCGGAGCTGCGGGCCGCGGCCGCCGCGGGGCTCGCCGATGCGGCGCTCTACGGCAAGATGGCCGACATCGCCGAGCGCGCGGGGCGTTTCGAGGACGCCGCCGACGCGCTCGACCGCGCCGCGGACCTCGCGAGCGGCGCCGCGCGTGCAGCCTTCGTCCGCCGCGCCGCGCTGATCTGCCGCGACCAACTCGCGAACCCGGCTGGCGCCGCGCTCACGCTCGGCCGAGCGCTCGAGGCCGTGCCAACCGACGTCGCCGCGGGGGACATGCTCGCGGCCCTGCTGGACGACGGCGCGCGGCAGGGGCTCTCGGAGCGTTTCGAGGCCGCCGTGCGCGGCGAACTGCGCGCCGACCCCACGGACCCCGTCGTGCTCCGCAAGCTGCGCCGCGCCGCCGTCTGGCGTCGCGACGTCGTGCTCGAGCGCACGGTGCTCGCGCTCCTCGCGGCGCTCGGCGAGGCGACGGCCGACGAGCGCAACCTGCTGCTCTCGCTGCCCGGGCCGGCGACGCGCCGCCCGACGTCCGCGCTCGCCGACGCGTCGTTCGGGCGCCTCCGCGGCACCGACGGATTGGCGACCGCAGCGGGCGGTCTCACGCCGCTCCTCGCGCTCGTCGGCGAGACGCTGGTCGAGGCCGATCGGCTCGAGCCTGCGCGCTACGGCGTCGGGCGCGGCGAGCGGGTCGGTCCGAAGGATCCGAGCCCGGTTCGCGACGAGCTTCTGGCCCTGGTGAAGGCCTTTGGCGTCTCGGTCGGTGACCTCTACGTCGGCGGCCGCGATCCCGGTCTCATCGCGGCGATTCCGCGCGAGGGCGAGGCGCCGATCTGGATCCTCGGCGCCGGCGTCGGCGTTCCGCTCTCGCCGTCCGCGCGGCAGCGCGTCGGGCGGCTCGCGTTCGCGCTCCGGCTGGGTGTCGCGCCGCTGCTCGCGCGCGACGTCGACGAGTGGCCGCGGTTCGCGCTCGGACTCGCGGCCGCCGCCGGCGCGCCGCTCGCGGCGGGTGCCGGCGTCCGCGGCGTGGACGAGGCCGCCGCCCTCCTCGGCAAGGCCGTCTCCCGCCGCGTTCGCAAGGCGATTCCGGACGCGACGCGTGGTCTCGACGCGCGGCCGGAAGCGCTCCTCGCCGGGGCGCGGAACCTCGCGCGGGGTCTCGCGCGGGCAGGCCTGATTCTCGCCGCAGACCCGGCGCCTGCGCTCGACGCTGCGTTGCCGGCTGGCGTCTCGCGTGCCGCAGCGCAGGGCAGCGAGCATGCCCGTGATCTCGTGGACTTCTGGACCTCGTTGGACGCGCTGGCGATGCGGCGCGAGCTGGGGCTGACGTGAGCAACGACCCGAAGAGCGGTGGTGGTCCGGGCGACTTCGACCTCGACTGGGGCGACGCCCTCGGCGATTGGGACGACGGCGGCAAGCCGCTCGACGTGCCCCCAGCGGCGTCCGTCGCGCCGGGCGAGGGCAAGCCCGAGCCGGCGCCTTCACGCCCCCTCTATCGGCCGCCGAGCTCGTCGAACCCGCCCCAGGTCTTGTCCGTGGTGCCGGCACGTGTGTCGTCGGTGCCGGCCGTGCCGGGGACCCAGCCGATGCCCGCGCTCAGCGCGCCCCCCGGCAGCGCCCCCGCGAGCGACTCGCTCTTCGATGGGATGGAGGACGAACTGCCGACGCGCGTTCCCCGTTCCGAAGAAGAGGTCGGCGGTTCGTTCCTCGATTTCGACGACGACGCCTCGGGCGCGACGCGCGTTGCGAACATCCCGCGCGAGCTGATCGACTCGCTCCTGCTCGCCCGAGACGAGGCGCTTCACGACACCCCCACGCGCCCACCTCCGCCGCCGGCACCCACGGGGGCGCCCGCGGGCGATGCGTCCCGCGCCGGCACCGCCGCGTCGGGCTTGGCCCCGGCGCCCGAGACCGACGACGACGACATCGACGCGATGCTCAGCGTGCTCGACATCGGCCGCGAGCCTGCGCCGTCCGTGGTTCCGGCCGTGCGCCCGGCCCCCATCGCGCCGCTGCCGCCGCGCGTACCCAGCGTCGCGCGCGCAGCGCCATCCGCCGGTCCCGACCGCCCCTCGGCGCCACGCGCCCCCGGTTCGGGCGCATCGGCTCCGGCCGGACCCGGAGCCCCGCGTCCGCTTCCGGTGCCGCGCGCGCTCTCGGCCCCGCCCCGGCCCCTGGCGTCGCCGCGCGCCCCCTCGCTCGCGACCCCGCCGGGCCCACCCGTCGAGTCCGCCCCGCCGCGCCCCTCCGGCCCGCCTGCGCCGCTCGCGTCGGCCCCCCCGCCGGCGTTCGCGTCGGCAGCCCCCATTCCTTCCGACGGTGAGCGGATCCTGACGCCGCCGTCCCTGCCCCCCGCGTGGTCGTCGGTGCCTCCGCCGCTCCCCTCGCAGCGCGTGTCGGCCCCGCCGGCTCTGGCGGACGCCGCGGAACCGTCGGCGCCGGCCGCGCCGGGGAAACGGCCGCTGTCGGGGTCGCTCGCCGCGCTCGCGGCCCGCGCTGCCGCGCGCGCTTCGGGAGCCGACTCGTCGGCGGGTTCGGCCGTCTCGCCCTCCGTCCTGCCTCCCCCGCTCGACACCCTCGGCGGCGAGGCCGCGTCCGCGTCGCATTCGGATGGCATCCCGGGCGATGGTGACGAGGCGCCGATGTTCCCCGCCCATGGGGTCGACGCCTCCGACGCCGCCGTGTCGTTCGTGGACGACTCGAGCCCCGGGCTCGACATCGGCGCGGCGGACGCGTCGTCGGTGGAAGTCGCGTCGTCGGACGTCGACGCATCGTCGGACGCGTTGGTCGCGTCGTCGGACGTCGACGCATCGTCGGACGCGTTGGTCGCGTCGTCGGACGTCGACGCATCGTCGGACGCGTTGGTCGCGTCGTCCGTTGGTCGCGTCGTCCGAGGTTCTTCCGGAGGCGTCGGCGGCGCCCGACGCCGCGCCGGACGCGCCGGTCATCACGGCGCCTGCGACCGCGGCGCGTCCGGACCGCGGCGCGGCGACGGCCCTCCGCACCGTGCGTACGCGCAAGCCGCGCGCCGAGCGCTTTCCCCTCGTCGGTCGCGCGCCCGATGCGCTGCGTGCCCGCGCGATGCTGCTGGTCGATCTCGCCGAGCGCGTTCGAGGCGGCGCGCGCGCGCGCTCTTGAGCGCGGCGGCCGAGCATCTCGGCCAGCTCGGTCGCGGTGACGAGGCCCGCGCGCTCTGGGCGCAAGCACGTGAGGCCGACCCGACCGACGTGTACGTGCTGCGCACGCTCCGGCGCGACGCCGTCGTGCGCGGTGCGTGGGCGGAGGTCGCGACGCTCCTCGAGGCCGAGGCCGCGCTGCCGCTCGAGGCTGGCGAGCGGGGGCTCGTGCTCGCCGCGATCGCCGAGGTCCGCGGTGGGGCGCTCGGGGATCGCGTGGCGGCGCGCGCGGCCGCGCAGGGGGCGGCCGATGCCCGCCCCGCGGCGGTCGTGGCGGCGCTCCTGCTCGCGGAGGAGTGCGCGGCGGCCGGGGACGTCGAGGCGGCCGAAGCGGCGCGCGAGCGCGCGGCGGGCCTCTGGACCGATCTCCCGGGGCGCGCGGCGCTGCTGGTCGACGCGGCGCGGGCGGCAGAGCGCGCTGGCGACGCGGCGCGCGCAGCTGGATGCACGGTCGCGCGGCCGGCTCGATCGCAGGTGCCCGCGTCGGTGCGGCAGGGGCTCGCGCGGGCGGCGCGGCGACAGGACGACTCCGACACGGCGGCCGCGGCCCTCGGGCGCGCCGTGGAGCGCGCGGGCGACACGCGGATCGCCGCGGCCCTGCGGTGCGCCGCGGCGCGCTTTCTCGATCGGGGCGCGGGGCGCTCGCGCCGCGCCTGCGCATGCTCGCGGGCGCGGACGGGCTCGACGCGGCGCGCGCGCGCGCAGCGGCCGCCGGCGCGCGCGCGGATCGCGAGGCCCGGACCGCCGCGCTCGTCGCCTCCGCGGCGGCGGTCGGCGGAACCGCGCGCGCGCTCGCGCTGTTGGAGCTCGCCGACGAGCGCGCGGCCGCGGGCGAATTCGAGGGCGCGGACCACGCGCTGCGCGACGCCGCGCTCGCCGATCCCTCGCTCGGCGTGGTGCGCCTCGTGCGTGACGTGCTCGCGCGGCAGGCGGGCGACGCGTCGCGGCTCCCGCTCACGGTCGAGGCGGCCGACGGGGATGCGCCGGGCGCCGCGCTCACCGCGGCTGCGAAGGCCGTCCGCGAGGCGGGGCCGTCCGAGCGCGAGTGGGTCGCGGCGGCTGCGCGCGAGGGCGTGGACCCGCTGCTCGTCGACGTGCTCTCGCTCGATGTCGCGGCGGCAGCGGGTGACGCCGACGAGCTGGGCGCGGCGCTGCGCCGACGCGCCGAGCGGGTCCACCCGGAGGCGCGCGTGGGTGCGTTCCTCGCGCTCTCCGAACACGCGCTCTCGCGCGGTGACGCGACCGAGGCCGCGGCCTGCCTCGCTGCGGCGCGCGGGCTCACGCCGGGCGCGCCGATCGTGCTGCGCGCGCTCGCGCGTGTCGCCGTCGAGGGCGCGGCTGATGCTTGGCTCGAGGAGGCTGCGGGCGCGGCCGGGACCCGCGCGGCGTTCGCCGCGACGATGGCCGGTCGGGCGCGCGTGGCGGCGGGCGACGACGCGGCGACCCCGCTGCGGCAGGCGCTCGACGTCGTGCCCGGCTACGGGCCCGCGCTCTGGGCGCTCGAGTCCGTCGCGCGCGCCCGCGCCGACCACGACCTGCTGCGCGAGGCGCACGAGGGGCTCGCGGCGCGCGCCGTCGATCCGCGCGAGCGCGCGGGGCGCTACGTGCGTGCGGCGTTGCTCCAGCCCATGGGCGACGTGACCCCGGCCATCGCGCTGTACGCGCAGGCGCGCGGCGAGGTCCCGGGCGACGCCGTCATCGACGACCTGCTCTCGCGCTTCTCCGCCGAGCTGCCGCCGGCGGAACGCGCGGCGCTCGTCGAGGCCGCCTGCGAGGGGGCGGAGGGCGAGTGGCTCCGCGCCGCCCGGTTGCGCGCTGCCGCCGCGTGGGAGGACGCCGGTGAGCCGGCCCGCGCGCTCACGCTCGTGCGGGCGGTGCTGGCCGAGGGGCCGGACGCCTTCGCGCTCGCCGTGCGCGATCGCCTCGAGATCGCGGCGGGCGCCCTCGCGCTCGTCGCCGACCGCCGCTTCGAGGCGGTACGCGACGCGGCCGACGACGCGGCGCGCGTGCAGGCGCTCGAGGCCCTCGCCGATCTCGATCTCCGCGAGCGTGGCGACGCGGCCAGCGCGATGCTCTCGCTGCAAGCGCTGCTCGAACTCGCACCCGGTCACATCCCCAGCCTCCGCGCGCTCGAGCGCCATTTCCTGGCGCAGGGCCGCGACGAGGACCTCGTCGGGGTCGCGCAGAAGCTCGTCGCCCACCTCGGCGATCCCAACGATCTCGCAGGTTTGGCGCGCTTCGCGGCGCAACTCCAGCTCAGCGCGCCGGATGCGTCCGGTGACGCCGCCGACGAACTCCTCCTCGGGGTCGCCTCGCGCGCGCGCCTCGACCTCTGGCTCGCGCGTCGCGTCGAAGCGGCGGCGCAGGCGCGCGGTGCGTCGAGCGCGCAGCTCCTCGCCGCGCGGGCCGTCGCGGCGCTCCTCGCGACGCCGGCCGAGCGCGCGAGCGCGACGCTGCGGGTCGCTGAGCTGCTCGAGCGCACCGGTGCGCCGGGCGAGGCCGCGCAGGCCCTCGGGGAGGCCGTGCAGCTGGCGCCCGAGCACCCCGTCGCGGCCGAAGAGCTCGCGCGGCTTCGCCTCGACTCGGCGGACCCCCGTGGCGCTGCGGAGGCGCTCGAGTCGGCCGCCCGCGCCGCCCGCGTCCCGCGTCGGATCGCGCGCCTCTGGCACCGCGCCGGCGTGCTCTGGCAGGATGAGGCCGACGACGCCTCGCGCGCGCTCGCTGCGCTCGAGGAGGCGGCGAAGGTGGACGTCGCGCACGCCGACGTGTTCGAGCGTCTCGCTGCGCTCCTCGAGCAGCGCGGCGACCTGCGCCGGCTCGCGGGGCTCACGGCGGAGCGCGTGGCCGCGGGTGGTGAGCCAGCGGCCATGGTCGCGCTGCACGAGCGGACGGCGGCGATCTGCGAGAAGCTCGGCGACGCCGCGGGGGCCAGCGCCTCGCTGCGCGCAGCGCTGGCGCTCGACCCGGAGCGCCTCGAGGCCTTGCGACGCCTCGCCGATCTCTGCGCGGCGGGCGGCGACTGGCGCGGCGCGGCGGAGGCGTGCATCCGCATCGCCAAGCTCACGAAGGAGCTCGACGAGCTGCGCGACGTCTTCGCGCGACTCGGCGTGATCTACGACGACCACATCCCCGATCCCAAGCGCGCGGAGGCCGCGTACCGCCGCGTGCTCAAGCTCGCGCCGACGGACCTCACCGCGCTGGCTCGGCTCGCGCGGCTCTACGAGCGCGAACAGCAGTGGGCGTCCGCGCTCGAGGCCCTGAAGCAGCTCGCCGCGATCGATCCAGACCCGGACCAGCTGCGCCAGCACCGCCTCGATCTCGCGCGCACCCACGAGGCGCTCGGGCAGCCCCGCGAGGCCGAGACGGCGCTCGAGGCGGTGCGCCGCGCCGAGCCGACGGATCTCGAGATCTTGCGGACGATCGCGGCGTTCTACGAGCGCCAGAACGCCCAGGCGGCCCTGGCCATGCACCTGAACCGCGGCGTCAACGACGTGCGGCAGGCGCTCGACGCGGACCTCACCGACGCGGCGGCCTGGCAGACGCTCGTCGCGCTGCTCGCGTCGCGGGGACGCACCGACGCGGCGCGCGTCGCGGCCTCGACGGCGCAGGCGGTCGGCGTGGCGCTCGTCGATGCGCCCGTGCGACTCGACGCGACGGGCGGCGTGCCGGGGGCAGGGGGCGCGGCCGCCGAGCCCGAGCTCGAGGAGTTGCTCGCGTCGTCGACCCTTCTTCCGCTCGCGGCGCGCCAGGTCTTCCGTCTCGCGGGCGACGCGATCGACAAGACGATCCCGGCGCTCGACCTCAAGGCCTTCCGCGCCGAGCGCGTGTCCGCGCGCGACCTGCCCTTCCGCGCGCAGCTCGAGGAGCTCGCGCGGATGTTCGGCGCGGGCGACGTCGAGGTGTGGGCGACGCCGGCCGCGCCGCGTGTCTGTCAGGCGATCTCCTGTCAGCCCGTCGCGCTCCTCGTCGGACGCGAGCTCTTCGCCCCCGGTTTCGACGCCGCCGAGCGGCTCTTTCTCCTGGCGCGGGCGCTCAAGATCGCGCGTGCCAACCTCGTCGCCGCGGTGCGCGCGCAGCCCGCGGACCTCGCGATCGCCGTCGCGGGCATGATGCGGCACTACGACCCGAACCACGCGCCGCCCGGGTTCAGCCCCGCGTCGCTCGACGACGCCGCCAAGCGCTTCGGCAAGGCGCTCCCGCGCAAGGTGCGCGACGAACTCCTGCCGAGCCTCCACGAGATGCTCGGCGCCCCTCAGTTCGACGTGCTGCGTCTCGGCGCGGCCGCCTCGGAACTCGGGGACCGCGCTGCGTTGCTCGCGACGGGCTCGGTGCCGACCGCCGTCTCCGCGCTCCTCCGCGTCGCCGGCGCGGAGGCGTCGACGGGCGATCCCCGCAGGGCGGACGCGGTGCGCAAGGTCGCGGCGGCCCGCGCGCTCGTCGCCTTCGCGATGTCCGACGCCCACTCCGAGGCCCGGCAACGCACCGGCGTCGACCGGCGCTGAGACGGGGCGGCGCGTGCGTCTCGGACTCCTCGGACCCGCGGAGGGTGAGCTCGGCGCGCTGCGCGAGTCGGTGGAGTTCCTCGTCGGGGATGCGGCCGTCGATCAGGCCATCTATCTCGGCGCCGACGACGCGGTCGAGCGCGTGCTCGCGGCCTGGGCCGAAGAGCTCTTCGGCGGCGCTGCGAGCGAGTCGGCCTTCCTCGATCGTGTCGCGGAGCTCGCGCCGCGCGGCTCGGCGCCGGTCCTCGAGCGGCTGCTGACGGCGGACGCGGCGGTGCAGCGACTCGGCGCCGTGCGTCGCCTGCCGCCCCCGCCCGCGCGTGCAGTCGAGATGCTCGGAGACCGCATCGTGCTGCTCGTGCACGACAAGGCGCACCTCGACGAGGACGACATCGCGAACGCGAACCTCGTCGTCTACGGGAAGTCCCCCGCGTCGGATCTCAAGCGCTTCGGCCATCGCTACTTCTTCACGCCAGGGCCGATGCGCGCGGGGCGGATCGGCGTCGTCGACCTCGAGGACGATGGGCGCATCGCGGTCTCGCTCTACGACCCCTCGGGTGCGCCGCTCTTCCGCGAGGTGCTCGAGCGCCGCACGGGCAAGGTCGTGGTGGCGCCTTGATCGGCGCGCCGGACGACGGCGACGAGGGCGGCGCGGCCCTCGCGGTGTACGGGGGCAGCTTCAACCCGCCGCACATCGCGCACCTCCTCGCCGCGGCCTGGACGCTCGGCTCGGTCCCGCTCGCGCGACTCCTCGTCGTCCCGACGTACAGGCACCCCTTTCAGAAGGCGATGGCCCCCTACGAGCACCGGGTGCGCATGTGCGAGCTGGCCTTCTCCGAGTTGCGGCGGGCCGAGGTGTCGCGCATCGAGGCGGAGCTCGGCGGCGAGAGCTGGACGGTGCGGACGCTCGAGGCGCTGCGCAGCCGGATGCCGGCCACGCCGCTGCGCCTCGTCATCGGCTCCGACCTGCTCGCCGAGACCGGCAAGTGGCACGCGTTCGACCGCATCGCCGCGCTCGCGCCGCCGCTCGTCGTCGGCCGCGGCGGGCACGCGGGGGGCGGGCTCGGCGGGCAGTACGCGTTGCCGCCGATCAGCAGCACGGAGGTGCGGCGTCGGCTCCGCGCCGGCGAGGACGTGTCGGGCCTCGTGCCGCACTCGGTCGTGGCCTACGTGCGCGCGCACGGGCTCTACCGCGACGAGCGGGATGGCGCGTGATCGCGTGACGGTGGGACCGACGTGCGTCGTCGGTCGGGGCCGTCTCGGTCGCGCGCTCGCGGCGTCGCTCGCGCAGGCGGGCGTCCCCGTGCGGCTCGTCGCGGGCCGTGCGCGGCGGGCGCCCGCGCTCGGTGACGCGCGCGTCGTCCTCCTCGCCGTGCCGGATCCGGCGATCGCCGCGGTCGCCGCGCGTCTCGCGCCGCAGCTGCCGCGCGGCGCGGTGCTGCTGCATTGCGCGGGGCGCCTCGGGTCGGAGATCCTCCGCGCGCACGTCGACGGCGGCGTCGCGGTCGGCGTGCTGCACCCGCTCGTCGCGTTCGCGTCGCGACAGCGCGCCGGTGCGCTCGCCGGGTCGACGTGCGTCATCGCCGGCGATCGGCGGGCCGTCGTCGCGGCGAAGCGCCTCGCCGCAGCGCTCGGTGCGCGCGCGCTCGTCACCCCCGCGCACGGCCCCGCCTACCACGCGGCGGCCGCGCTGCTCGCGGGCGCGGTCGCGGACGCGTCAGACCGCGACGCGCGCGGCGGGCTCCGGCAGCGCTCGCGCGTCCTGCCCGTCGCCGCGCGTCGGCGCTGCGGAGCTGCGCGGCAGCGTGGCGCAACCACGACGCGCCTGGCTCGCCGACCGCTTTTCGCGGGTCCCTTCGTGCGCGGGGACGTGGCCGCCGTGTCCGCGCACCGCGGTGCGCTCGCCCACGTCGCGCCCGACACCTTGCGCCTCTACGACGCCGTCGCGCCGGCGGTGCTCGCGCTCGCCGTGCGTGCGGGGCTGGGGGATGCCCCCGCTGCGGATCTCGCCCGCGCGCTCGCGCAGCGACCGACGCCCGCGCCGCGCGCGGCGGTCAGCGCCCGTCGAGCCACCCCGCGAGCCACGCCGCCCCGAGCACGACGCCCGCGAGGATGACCCCGGCGACCGCGAGCCATGCGCGCGACATGCGCGCAGCGGGCGCCACGCGCGCGTCGCTCTCCGCGCTCAGTGCCGGGCGCGCCCCGCGCACCACGGCCCCCGCCGCCGGCGCCGTCGTCTTCGGCGTGCGCCGCGCTGCGCTGCGCGGGTCGGCCTTCTCTGCGCCTTTCGGCTTCGTCGCGCCGGCCTTCGTCCCGCCGGCCTTGTCCGCGCCGTTCTGCGTCGTCGTGCCGGCCTTCTCCGGGGCTTTGGGCTTCGTCGCGCCGGCCTTCTCCGTGCCTCGCTTCTTCTTCGCTGGGGTCTTCTTCGCGCTGGCCTTCTCCGTGTCGTCCGTCGCCGCGCGCGGATCGGTCTGCGCTGCACCAGGCGCGGTCGCCTCGGCGCGGGGCGGCGCGTCGGTCTGCGCTGCGCCGCGCGCGGCCGACGAGGGATCGGGAGGGATCGCCGCTGCGATCGGCTCGAGCACCGCGGGCGGGCCCAACTCGAGCGCGAGGGCGCCCCGCTCGCGGGCGCGCCGTGCCGCGATGAGCGCCGCGCCGAAGTGGTCGGCGAGAAACGCGCCGAAACGCAGCGGCGAGGCGATGAGCCGCGTGTCGCTCGCGTAGGCGTCGAGCGCGCGCTGGAAGTCGGCGGCGCTCGCGAAGCGCGCGTCGGGGGACGGGTCGAGCGCACGCGCGAGGAGCGCCTGCAACCGCGCGTGTTCGGGCAGGCCGCGATCGGGCAGCGGGGGCACGTCCGCGGCGCGCGCGAGCGCGAGCATCCCCGCTTCGGTGCCCCGGTAGAGGCGGCGCCCGGCGCACAATTCCCAGAGCAGGATGCCCGCCGCGAAGACGTCCGCGCGTGCGTCGATGGCCGCGCCGCGGGCCTGTTCGGGGGCCATGTACGCGCTCTTGCCGACGACGCGCGACGTCTCGCGCGGGGCCTCCGCGGCGCCGGGATCGGGGGCGGGCAACGTGGGCTCGGGCGAGAGCGCGAGCGCCCGCGCGATGCCGAAGTCGCAGAGCTTCACCTCTCCCTCGAAGGATACGAGCACGTTCGACGGCGAGACGTCGCGGTGCACGAGCGACAAGGGCGCGCCCGCGTCGTCGCGCGCGCGGTGCGCATAAGAGAGCGCGGCAAGCACCTCGCGCACCACGAAGAGCGCGAACTCGAGCGGCAGCGGGGTCTTGCTGCGCGAGAGCTGCCGGAGCAGCGCGTTGAGGTCGCTGCCCTCGACGTACTCCATCGCGATGAACAGCCGTTCATCTTCGCGGCCGAGGTCGTAGACCTGCACGACGTTCGCGTGCCGCAGCCGCGCCGCGAGCTTCGCCTCGGCGATGAGCATCCGCGCGAAGCGCTCGTCGCCCGTGAGCTCCGGCAGGATCTGTTTGACGACGACGAGGCGCGCCGCGCCGAGCCCCGTCGCCGCGCGCGCGAGGAAGATCTCCGCCATGCCGCCGCGACCGATGCGGTCGAAGAGCAGGTACGGGCCGAAGCGTCGCGGCAGCGGCGCGGGGCTCGCGGCGGGTGCGGACGCGGGGTCGCGCGGGGCGTCGGGCATGATCGCGCGCTCGGGGGCGGGGCTCAGATGCCGATCGTCCAGCCCGCGTCGATCGTGAGGACGTGGCCGGTCATGAACGAGGACGCGTCGCTCGCGAGGTAGAGCGCGGCGCCGCTGATGTCCTCGGGCTGGCCGAGACGCTTGAGCGCGGTGCGCTCCATCACCTGCGCGAGCACCGCGTCGTTCTGCGTGAGCGCGCTCGCGAACTTGGTCTCGACGAGGCCAGGCGCGATCGCGTTGACGCGGATGCCCGCGGTGCCGAGCTCCATCGCGAGCGTGCGCGTCATCGAGATGACGGCGGCCTTCGTCATGCCGTAGACGCCCTGCAGCGGCGAGCCCATCAGGCCCGCGACGCTCGCGACGTTCACGATCGCGCCGGGCGCGTTGCGGGCGTAGAGGTGGCGCACGACCTCGCGCGTCGCGGCGAAGTAGCCCTTCACGTTGACCTCGAAGGTCTTGTCCCACGCGGCCGCGTCGACGTTCATCATCGGGCCGAAATACGGGTTCGTCGCGGCGTTGTTCACGAGCACGTCGACCTTGCCGAAGTGCGCGACCGAGCGCGCGACGAGCTCGGCGACCTGCCCCTCGTGGCCCGTGTGCGCCGCGACCGCGAGCGCCTCGCCGCCCTCGGCCTCGATCTCGCGCGCGACGCGCTCGAGCCCGTCGAGCTTGCGCGACGCGAGCACGACCTTCGCGCCGTGCCGGGCGAACGAGCGCGCGATGGCCTCGCCGATCCCGCGGCTCGCACCGGTGACGATCGCGACCTTGCCTTCGAGTTGGATCTGCGGGGTGCCGTGCATGTCGAGAGCCTCCGTGCGGGGGCCGGACCATAGCGCACGGCCAAGCGGCCGGGGAGCGAGCGCGTCGCCGTCAGCGGAGCGGCTGGACCTCGTTGTCGAGCACCCGCACGCCGCGCGCGCGCTTGGCCTCCTCGGTCGCCGTGCGCAGCCGCTCGTAGAGCGCGACGACGTCGGTCGCGAGGCCCTCGAGACGGACGTCCGGCGTCGAGCGATCCATCGCCGTCAGGATCAGGTTGCCCGTGCCCGCGAGGCGCTGGCCGAAGGGCCGCTCCACGACGAAGTCGTTGATGCGGTAGATGTCGATCTGGTCCATGCGCTTCGAGAGCAGACCCGTCTCGACCACCACGCGCTGCGTCGTGACCTTGTAGCGGGTCCCGCGCGCGCGGAAGAGGAAGTACAGGTACGCGAGGCCGAGCGTCAGCACGACGAGTACCCATTGGCCGATGCTCGCGCACGCGGCGGGGTGGCCTTCGAAGAGGGTCTGCTCGCCGTTCGGCGCGGGGGAGGGCGGGGCGTCGGCGGTCGTCACGGCGCCGAGCATGGCACGCGCGCGCGCTACTCGGCAGCGTCCGCGCGGGCCGCGCCGCGGGGCCGGATGCGGACCTCGGCGCCTTCGCCGGAGAGCACCAGCACGTCGCCCGGCAGCGCGCGCCCGGAGAGCACGAGCTCCGCGAGCGGCGACTCCACGAGCCGGCCCACCGTGCGGCGCATCGGGCGCGCGCCGAGCTCCGGGTCGAAGCCGCCTGCGGCCGCGAGCGCGCCGAGCGCAGCGGGCTCGACGACGAGCGTCACGCGGTGCTCCGCGGCGAGCACCGCCGCGACCTGCGCGAGCATCCGCGCCGCGATCGCCTCGACCTCGGCGGCGCCGAGCGGCCCGAACCAGAGCGGCTCGTCGATGCGGTTCCAGAGCTCGGGGGGCAGCGCGCGGCGTGCCGCGGCGAGGGCCTGCTCGCCCTGATCGGGCGGCGCTTGCGGCCGCCCATCGACGCCGCCGAAGCCGATCGCGCGCGAGGGACGCTCGCGCGACGCCGCGACGCCGAGGTTCGAGGTCATCACGACGACGGTGTTCGTGAAGTCGACGGTGCGCCCGCGACCGTCGGTCATGCGGCCCTCGTCGAGCAGCGGCAGCAGCGCGAGCAGCACCTCGGGGTGCGCCTTCTCGATCTCGTCGAGGAGCACGAGCTGATACGGCCGGCGCCGTACGGCCTCGGTGAGCTGACCGCCCTCGTCGTGCCCGAGGTAGCCGGGAGGCGCGCCGAGGAGCCGCGCGATCGCGTGGGGCTCGGCGTACTCGCTCATGTCGAGGCGCGTGAAGTCGCTCGCCGCGAAGAGCACCTCGCTGATCGCGCGCGCCGTCTCCGTCTTGCCGACGCCCGTCGGGCCGAGCAGCAGGAAGGTGCCGAGCGGACGCCGCCCGCGGAAGCCCGCCGCGCCCTTGCGCAGCGCGTCCGCGATGCGCGCGATGGCCGCGCGCTGCCCGACGACGCGCTCGGCGACGAGCGACTCGAGCCCGAGGAGCCGCTCGCGATCGCGCAGCATCAGCCGCTCGAGCGGCACGCGCGCCTGCTCGCTGATCACCTGCGCGACGGCCTCGAGATCGACGACGCGCACGCCGCGACGCCGCGCGCGCGCGGCCGCGAGATCGAGCAGCCCGAGCGCCTTGTCGGGGAGCTGCCGCTCGGGGAGGAAACGGATCGAGAGCGTCACCGCCTGCTCGATCGCCTCGGGGGTGAACGCCACGCCGTGATGCTGCTCGTAGCGCGGCGCGAGGCCGCGGAGGATGCGCACGCAGTCCTCGGGCGCGGGCTCGCCGACCTCGAGCCGCGAGAAGCGCCGCGCGAGCGCGGGATCGCGCTCGAAGTGCTTGCGGTACTCGGCGTCCGTGGTCGCGCCGATGCACGGCAGCTCGCCCCGCGCGAGCGCGGCCTTCAGCTCGCTCGCGAGGTCGTCGGGGCCGCCCGCGTCGCCGCCGACGATCGCGTGGATCTCGTCGAGGAAGAGCAGCACGCGCCCCTCCGCGCGCGCGACCTCGGCGCGGAGCCGCGCGAGCCGCTCGGCGAGGGCGCCGCGCACGCCGGTCCCGGACACGAGCGAACCCGCGGAGATCTCGAGGAGGATGCGGTCTTCCGGCAGGCCGCTCGCGCCCGCGACGAGCCGCAGCGCGAGGCCCTCGACCACGGCCGTCTTGCCGACACCCGGGGGCCCGACGAGGATCGGGTTGTTCGAGCGCCGCCGCGCGAGGATGTCGAGGAGCTTCTCGATCTCCGCGTCGCGCCCGATCACCGGGTCGATCGCGCCCGCCTCGGCGAGCTGCGTCAGGTTGCGCGACAGCGCGACGAGCGTGGGGAAGGTGCGCTCGTCGAGGGCGAAGCGCGACGTGCCCGGCGTCTGCGCAGGCGCGCCCTGCGGGGCGGGCTGCGCGGTCGGCGTCGCGGGGCGCGCGGTCCACGAGGACGGTCCGGGGCGCGCGGAAGGCGGGCGGTGCGTCGTGCCGACGCGCGCCGTCGTGCGCGCGGGCGTGATCGGCGGGCCGCTCCGCGTCGCGCGCCGTGCGCCGAGCGGATCGCTCGCCGAGCCCGGGGGCGTCGCGCCCGCGTGCGGTACGCCGCTCGTCGGCAGCGGGGTCGGCGAGGGGGGCGGACGCAGCGTCATGGGGCGCACGGCGCCGCGCTC
Organism: Polyangiales bacterium; assembly: GCA_964202905.1. Lineage (GTDB taxonomy): Bacteria > Myxococcota_A > Polyangia > Polyangiales > JADJQN01 > CAIUAC01. Next base: position 417,054 of record CAXNJO010000002.1, on the reverse strand, counting down.
GGTCGCGAGCCCGCTCGACGTGTCCTCGCGGCCCGGGACGATGCCGATGCGGGCGCACACCTCCGCATGCACGCGCGCGGCGCCGACGCCGGACTGCTCGAGGCAGCGGTGCGCGGCGCTGCGGGGATCGATCGCGAGCGTGAGCAGGAGGTGCAGCGGATGCGGCGCGTCCGAGCCGAGCGTCCCCGCGAGCTTCGTGGCGCGCTCGAACGCGATGTCGAGGGCGGTGCCCGCCTCTTCGCCGACGACCTTCAGCGCGCTGAGCAGCGCGCCCTCGCTCACGCCCTGCTGCGAGAGCACGTCGCCGGCCTCGCCCGCCGATTGCAGGAGCGCGAGCAACAGGTGGCCCGTGCCGAGCGATTGCTTCCGCGCCCGCGCGGCCTCCCGCGCCTGCACGAAGAGACTGCGCACCTCGCCTCCGCTGCTGCTGCTCATTCGCCAGGCCTCCAGCCGTCCCTCCTATCCGGCCTCCGCGCCCCGTCCAAGTTTTCGGGTACGGGCGTTCAGCGGGTCGCTCGTGCGGGGGCCGCGCCGCGCGCCCTGGGGGGTGCCCGCGCCGCGCCCGCCTGTCACGATCCGCCCCGAGCACGTGTCGCGCGCACCGCAGCATCGGGCGTTCGCGTCGCAGCGCGGGGCGCCGCGCGTCACCGCGCCGTGCGCGATCGCCGTGCTCGCGCTCGCGCTGCTCTCGTCCCCGGCGCATGCGTGGGAGACGCCCCCGGCCACGGCGGACGCGGACCGCTTCGTCCGCGTCGAGGGGACGCGCTTCGTCGTCGCGGGGCGACCCCTCCGCTTCGTCGGCGCGAACGTCGCGGTGATGCACGGCCCGGCGCACCGCGCCGCGCTCACCGATGTGCTCGACGCCGTGCGCGCGGACGGTCTCGGCGTCGTGCGCGTCTGGGCGCTCGGGGAGGCCGCCGCGGGGGCCCCGGACTGGGCACGCGACTACGCCTTCCGCGTCGGCGACGACGCGTGGGTCGAGTCGTCCTTCGTGCACCTCGATCGGGTCCTCGCGGCCGCGGCCGAGCGGGGCTTGCGCGTCATCGTCGTGCTCGCGAACCGCTGGGCGGACTACGGCGGCCTCCCGCGCTACCTCCGCGAGGCGGGCCTGCTGCCGGCCGACGACGCGCGCCGTGAGCCCACGGAGCTCGAGCTCGGCGCCTTCTACGACTGCGCGCCCTGCGCAGCGCGCTACCGGGCGCACGCCACGCGGGTCGTCGGTCGCGTCAACACCCTCACAGGCGTTGCCTACCGCGACGACCCGACGATCTTCGCGTGGGAGCTCGCGAACGAGCTCACGGCGCACCCGCGCGACCGGGCTGCGCTTCTGCGCTGGGTCGGCGATGCCGCGCGCCACGTGCGCTCGCTCGACCCGCACCACCTCGTCGCGGCCGGGCACCTCGGCTACGCGCGCCGCAGCGATCGGGACACCTGGCTCGCGGTGCAGCGCCTGCCGGAGATCGACTACGCCGACGCGCACGCCTACCCGCTCCGCTCGGGCGGCGTGCGCACGCGCGCGGCGCTCGCGCGCTTCGTCGACGACCGCGCGCAGCTCGCCCACCACGTCGCGCACAAGCCGCTCGTGTGGGGGGAGCTCGGCTTCGGCGGGGGGCGACGCGCGCTCCTCGGCGGCACCCGCGCGGCGTGGTTCGAGGCGTTCCTCGCGCAGTGCCGGCGCGACGGCGTCGCGGGCGCGCTGGTCTGGCACTACGCGCCGCACGACCCACGTGCGGCGGAGCACGCCATCGCGCCCGACGTGCCAGGCGATCCGGCGACGCGCGCGGTGCGACGCGTGCTCGCGCGGGAGGCCGCGCGCTGGTCGCGGTCGCCGCCCCAAGCGCGCAATCCGCGGCTCGGCGAGGCGCTTGGTGAGCGGCCGCTCGTGCCGCTCGACCACACGGCGCGCGTGAGGGCGGCGCCGTGGCGCGATTGGCGCGCGGGCGGGACGGGGGAGCGCGTGCTCGCCATCGACCCGCTCGCGCCCGCGTACGCACGCTTCGAGGCCGTCGGCGTCTGGCGCGAGCCGCCCGCGCCGCACGCGTGGGGAGCCGGGGGCGGGGAAGTCGTCTATCGCTTCCGCGCCCCGCGCGGACAGCGCGTGCCCGCCGGGCTGACGATCGGCCTGCGCGCCTCGTCGGAGCTGCCCGGCGCCGGGGTCGGCGCGCGACCGAGCGATGGCGCGCGCGTCGAGGTCGCGATCGACGGCGTGGTGCTCGGCACGCTGGACGCGCCGCCCGACGATGGCCGCGGCGCCTGGCTCACGCTGGGCGTCGGCGATCGCGCGCTGCTCTCGCGCGCCTTCGCGGGGCGCGGCACGACGCACGCGCTCCGCCTGCGCGTCGACCCTTCCTTCGGCGCCGCGGGCTTGTGTCTCTACCCGTCGGCGGGGGAGGGCACGCGCGACGACGAGGCCGGCATCGTGCTCGCGTGGACTCCGGAAAGTCCTTGATGGACGGGCGTTTACGGCGCGGGCTGCGGGCCGCGCGCGGGGGCGAGGAGCGCGTCCGCGAGGGCGGGCAGCACGGCGCCGGCGGCCGCACCGAGCCGCAGCGTCGCGAGCGCGTCTCCGCGCGTCTCCGCGAGGTTGACGATCGCGATCGGGATGCCGCGCTCCGCCGCGCGCCGCACGAAGCGGAACCCCGAGAAGACCGCGAGCGAGGTGCCGACCACGAGCAGCGCCTCGCCCTCCTCGAGCAGCGCGAACGCGGCGTCGGTGGTCACCTTCGGCACGTTGTCGCCGAAGAACACGACGTCCGGCTTCAGGACGCCGCCGCACGCGCGGCAGTCCGCGACGAGGAACGCGCGCACGGCCTCGTCGTCGAGGTCGGCGTCGCCGTCGGGCGCGATCGTCGCGCGGCCCGGGTCGAAGCCTGGGTTGAGCGCGCGGAGGCGCCCCTGCAAGGCCTCGCGATCCTCGCGTGCGGCGCAGCCGAGGCAGCGCACCTCGGCGAGCGCCCCGTGCAGCTCCACGACGCGCCGGGAGCCCGCGGCGTGGTGCAGGCGGTCGACGTTCTGCGTGATCACGCCGCACACGACCCCGCCCCGCTCGAGCGCCGCGAGCGCGAGGTGGCCCGCGTTCGGCCGCGCCCGCGAGAAGCGCTCCCAGCCGACGACGGAGCGCGCCCAGTACCGGCGCCGCGCGCCCGGGTCCGCGACGAAGGCCCGGTGCTCGATCGGGCTGCGCGCCCGCGCGCGCGTCCCCTCGCCGCGGTAGTCGGGGATGCCGGACTCGGTGCTGCATCCGGCCCCGGTGAGGACGGCGACGCGGAGGCCGGCGAGCAGCGTGACGAGCGCGTCGAGCGGCGGGGAGTCGGCGGGCATCGCGTGCGCGTCAAGGTTGGTCCCGCGGTCCCGCCGCGATCAAGGCGGGCCCTTGCCTCGCTGCGTCGCTGCCTCGCTGCCTCGCTGCCTCGCTGCCTCGCTGTCTCGCGCCGCGCGATCGAATCGCGCGGGGGGCTGCGCCGTCCGACGCGGCGCCCGCTGCGGAGGCCGCCGCCGGGGTCGATCTCTCCGGCTGCTTCGTCTACCTTCCACGCCGCTCTCCTCCACGACCGCCCGCCGCCCGAGGTGCCGTCCATGATGCTCCGCCGTCCTCCCGCTCCCGTCGCCCTCGCGCTCGCGGGCGCGCTCGCCCTCCTCGGCGTGCTCTTCGCGTCCGCGGGTCCGCTCGCGCACCGCGTCGACGCGCAGCGGCGCGGCCGCGCGCAGGTCTTCCTCGTGCAGGCGCAGATCCCGCGCAACCTCTCCGAGCGGGCCCTTCTCGGCTTCGCGCGCGGCCGCAGCGCGCGCCGGCTCATGGAGACGACGAGCGAGCCGATCCCGCAGCGCCGCTGGCTCGGCGACCTCGTCATCGCGTTCAACGGCCCCCCCGGGGACCTCGAGTTCCACGTCCTCTTCTACGATCTGACGGACGGCGCGCGGCGTTTCGTCGACGACCTCAGCACCTACGTCAACGACCGCACCCAGAAGACCTACGTGCAGCGCATCCGCCTCGAGCGCCCGAAGTTCAAGCCCAACCGCCGCATGGAGCTCGTCGTCACCGTGCGTCGCGAAGAGGTCGGCCGCGCGACGTTCGACATGATCGGCGAAGAGGTCCAGCGGTCGGGCACGGTGTCGTTCTCGGACGACGACACGCGCGCCCGCCCGCGGGACTGAGCCCCGGATGGAGATCGACGAGCTGATCCGCGAGGCGCGCGCGGGTCGATTCCGCCCCGTTCACGTCGTCACCGGTGGCGAGCGCTTCCTGGTCGAGCGCGCGGTGCGGCTGCTGAAGATCGCCACGGTCGGAGACGGGCCGCGTGGCTTCAACGACGACCTCTACCAGGGCAAGGGGACGCTCGCGCAGACGGTCGTGCGGGCCGCGCGGACGGTGCCGATGATGGGGCCGGCGCGCTTCGTGCTCGTGCGCGACGTCGACGAGTTCGCGGCCGCGGAGCTCGACCAGCTCGCGGCCTACGTCGGGGAGCCGTCGCCGACGACCTGCCTCGTCGCGACCGCGGAGAAGCTCGACGGCCGCACGCGCTTCGCGAAGGCCGTCCAGAAGAGCGGCGCGCTCACGGAGGCGAAGGAGGTCAAGGGCCCCGCGCTCCGCACCTTCGCGCTGCGCGAGACCAAGGACCGCGGCCACGCGCTCGCCCCCGACGCGGCCGACGCGCTCGCCGACGCGATCGGCTCCGACCTCGGCGCGCTCGACGACGCGATCGAGCGCCTCTCGCTCTTCGTCGGCGCGGGCCGCCCGATCGGGATCGACGCGGTCGAGGCCTGCATCACGCGGGTCCGCGTCGACACCATCTTCGCCCTCGTCGACGCGGTGAGCGCCCAGGACGGGCGGACCGCCATCCGCGCCGCGCGCTCGCTGCTCGCCGACCGCGAGCCGCCGCTCCGCATCCTCGCGATGGTCGCGCGCCAGCTCCGCATCGTGAGTCGCATGCGCGACGCGCTCGATCAGGGGCTGCGCGGGCCCGACGCGACGAAGGCCGCCGGCGCGCCGCCGTTCAAGGCGCGGGAGCTCGAGGCCGCGGCCCGGCGCCTCGGGGGGCCCGCGCTCGCGGCAGCCTTCCGCATCCTCGCGGACACGGACGCCGCGCTGAAGGGGAGCCGCGTGCCGCCGGAGGTCGTGCTCGAGGCCACCGTCCTCGCCCTCTGCGGCGTCTCGGGCCTCGGGCAGGTCGCCGTCCACGCCGCCTCGGTGCGCCGCCGCTGAGCGACCCACGTCCGCGCTGGCTCCGCGGCACCGCGGGCTCTGCGGCACCGCGGCACCACAACTCGGTCGCAGCGGCCACGGAGGTGCATGCACGATACAGTTGCATCGGTGATGCTCTTGACATCGGTGATGCACTTGCGATCCCGATGCTGTTGCACTGGCCGTGCAGTCGAACCGCCCACTCGGCCCAGCCAGTCGCACCGCGCCGCGACGGGGCATCCCGTCGTCGCGGCTGCGGCCTGCGGGCTCAGGTCCGCTCGGGCGCCTCGCGCCCCGTCTCGCCCACGTACTCGACGTAACCGCCGCCGTAGGCGCGCGGTACGCCGCCTTCGCCGACCTCGAGCACGCGGTTCGAGAGTGCGCGCAGGAACTGCCGGTCGTGGGAGACGAACAGCATCGTCCCCTCGAACTTCGCGAGCATCTCCACGAGCATCTCCTTCGTGGCGATGTCGAGGTGGTTGGTGGGCTCGTCGAGCACGAGCAGGTTCGGCGGGTCGTAGAGCATCCGCGCGAGGACGAGCCGCGCCTTCTCGCCGCCGCTGAGGATGCGCACGGGCTTCTCGATGTCGTCTCCCGAGAAGCCGAACACGCCCGCGAGCGTCTTCAGCGAGCCCACGCTCGCGAGCGGGAACGCGCCCACCAGCGAATCCCACACGCTCTGCGCGGGGTCGAGCACGTCGAGGGCGTGCTGGGCGAAGTAGCCGAGCTTCACGCTCGCGCCGACCGTGACGCGCCCCGCGTCGGGCTCCGCGGCGCCCGCGATGAGCTTCAGCAGCGTGCTCTTGCCCGCGCCGTTGACGCCCATCACGCACCAGCGCTCGCGGCGGCGGACGAGCAGGTCGAAGCGCTCGTAGATGACGCGCTTGCCGTACTGCTTGCGCACCGACTCGAAGCGCACGACGTCCTCGCCGCTCCGGGGCGGATCGCGGAAGTCGAAGCGCAGCGTCTTGCGTCGGCGCGGCGGCTCGACGCGCTCGATCTTGTCGAGCTTCTTCACGCGCGACTGGACCTGCGCGGCGTGGCTCGCGCGGGCCTTGAAGCGGGCGATGAAGGCCTCTTCCTTCGCGAGCATCGCCTGCTGCCGGTCGAACTGCGCCTCCTGCTGCTTCTCGCGGATGGCGCGCTCGCGCTCGTAGTACTCGTAGTTGCCCGAGTACGTCGTGAGCTCGCCGCCGTCGATCTCGAGGATCTTCGAGACGAGGCGGTTCATGAACTCGCGGTCGTGGCACGTCATCACGATCGCGCCCTCGAACGTCTTCAGGTAGTTCTCGAGCCAGAGGATCGACTCGATGTCGAGGTGGTTGGTGGGCTCGTCGAGCAGGAGCACGTCGGGGCGCATCAGCAGGATGCGCGCGAGCGCGACGCGCATCTTCCAGCCGCCGGAGAGCGCGCCGACATCGCCGTCCGTCACGTCCTGCGCGAAGCCGAGGCCCGCGAGGATCTCGCGCGCCTGCGACTCGAGCGCGTAGCCGCCGAGCTCTTCGAAGCGCGCCTGCACCTCGCCGAAGCGCGTCACGAGGGCGTCCATCTCGTCGAAGCGCGCCGGGTCTGCGAGCGCGGCCTCGAGCGCCCTCAGCTCTCCGGCGACGGCGGAGACGGGGCCCGCGCCGTCCATCGCGGCGGCGACGACCGACTGCCCATTCATCTCGCCGACGTCCTGCGAGAAGTAGCCGATCGACACGTCCCGCTCGATGGAGACGGTGCCCGCGTCGGGCGCCTCCTCCTTCACGATGAGCCGGAAGATCGTGGTCTTGCCGGAGCCATTCGGGCCGACGAGGCCGATCTTCTCGCCGCGGTGGATGGACGCCGAGGCGTCCATGTACAGGATCTGGCGGCCGTGCTGCTTGGCGATGTCGTCGAGGCGGATCACGGGGCCGCGGTGTACGGGAAAGCGTCGCTCACGCAACCTCCGCGGCAGTTCTGCACACGCGGGCCCTGCGCCGCGCCGCACGCACGCAGAGCGCGGCACCGATCGCGGCGAGCGCGCCCGCTGCGCCGCCGTGCGTGCGGCTCGGACGTGCCCCGGGGAGCCCCGCGCTGCAGAGCGGCGCGAAGTAGTTGCCCTGCACGGGGTCGATGCACGCGCCCGGGCCTTCGACGGCGTGCCCCGCGCCATCGACGGCGAGGACCGCCACGCAGATGGGCGCGGCGGCCTCGCGCGGCGTGAGCGTGAACGCGAGCGGGATGGACGGGCCGGCGAAGTTCCGCGCCCGCGCGCGCAGGATCGGCTGCGCGACGTCGGGCCCGCGGGTCTGGAAGAGCAGGTATTCGAGGTCGCCCTGCGCTCCGTCGGGGTCCGTCGCCGGCGCGACGGAGACGTCGATGCGGAAGCCGCCGGCGTCCGCGCACGGACGCGCATCGACGCGCGCCGAGCTCAGCGTGGGCCTGCCCTCGAAGCGCGGCGGCTCGCGATCGACGACGAACCCAGTGCGGAACGCGAAGCGCGCCTGCAGGATGTCGATGCCGAAGGCGGTGCCGCGGTACGCGGCGCCGGGCTGCCACGGCGCGTCGGGGCGGAAGACGAGCGTGTCGCCGAGCACCGTGATCGCGCCGGGGACGGGCGCGTCCGCGGCGTCCCGCACCTCGAGGAGGCGCGTGAGCGGGTCACGCCACACCGCGAAGAAGCCCGGCGTGTAACGGATCCGCACGGGGGCATCGAGCGCGACGCCACCCGCGCCCGAGGCCGGGAAGAACTCGAGTGGCCCGAGCAGGACGGGCGGGTCGCAGTCGACCGGGCCCATGTCCTGCGCGCGGGCGGTCGCAGCCGGCGCCGCGAGGGCGCCCGCGACGAGCAGCCCTGCGAGCCACGCCGCCGCGCGTGCGGGCCGAGGGCCCCGCCCGACGCGGTGCAAAGCGGACGCCGGGGCCGCGAGGGTCGGTGGCACCGGGAGACCCTAGCAGCCCTCCGGAGGGCCGCACCGCGTCGCTCGCCAGACGCCGCGCGCGCGTGGTATCGGTCGCCCATGTCGAACCGGGAAAGCCGGGTGCTCGCGGAAGAGCTGGCGCACGGGCTGCTGCTCGCTGCGGAACTCGCCGGGGACCGCGGCGCGGCGCGTGCGCGTCCGGTGCTCGCCGCGGGGCTCGCGTCGCATGTCGCCGACGTGGCGGCGGTCCTCGAGGCGCACCCGCGCGGGGCGCGGATCGACGCGCTGCGCGACGTCGCGGCGGGCCTTCGTCGCGTCGCGGTGGGCGGGGCGGCGCGCCTACCCGGGCGGGCGCGCGCGCTGCTCGCCGCCGAGGTGCCGCGCGAAGGGCTCGGTGAAGGGGCTGCGCGAGGCGCCCGCGCCGCGTCGCGGCTTCGTCGCCGGGGAGGGGTTGCGCGCGGTGCTGCGCGCGTCGGCGCACGCCGCGTGCGACGGGGACCCGGCGGTCGCGGCGCGGGAACTCGGGCGGGGTCGGGCCCTGCTCGCGGACGCGCTGGCTGGCGACACGGAGCGCGCGGCGCGGTCGCTCGTCGCGACGCTCGAGCCCGAGGAGGCGGGCGCGGTGCTCGCGCTCGTGCAGCTGCTGCCGTCGGCGCAGCGCTTGCCGCTGGCGCCCAGCGCGGGAACGGACCGCGCGGACGACGCCTCCGGACGACACGAGCGCGGCCTCGTCGCGGCGCTCCTCGCGGCGGCGATGCGGGACGCTGCGCCGCCGGAGCGGGTGCGCGCGCTCGGCGCGATGGCGGGTGCGCTCGAGAGCGGCGACACGCGGGAACGCGACGCGCAGGGCGACGGACGAACGCGGCGCTGGCGGCGGCTCGCGCGGGAGCTCGCGGCGGTCGAGGGCGTGCCGGCGCTACCCGCGCGCGCGGGGAGGCGCGTGTGAGCCGGATTCTGCGTGGTGGGCCGCGTCCGAGCACCGAGGCACCTCTGTTCGTCGCGCCGCGGCGCATCCCCGCGGAGATCGTCGCAGCCCGCGCCGAGGCCGCGCGGATCCTGGCCGACGCGCATGCGGAGGCCGAGGCGATCCGGGCGACAGCCCATGGCGCTGCCGCGGACGAGGTCGCCACGGCGCGCGAGGCCGGTCGCGCAGCGGGCCACGCAGAGGCTGCTGCGGCGTGCATCGAGGCCCGGGCGCTCCGGGACGGCGCGCTCGCCGAGGCCGAGCAGGCGCTCGCGCGGGTGGCGCTCGCCGCCGCCGAGCGGCTCTTCGTCGAGCGGCTCACCGACGAACCCGCGCGGATCGCAGCGATCGTCGCCGAAGGCGTGTCGCGCGCGCGCCGTGCCCGCGAGGTCGTGGTCCGCGTGCACCCGAACGATGCGCCGGTGGTCGAGGCGCTGCGGGCGGAGGTCGCGGCGCGGGCCGGGCGTCCGGGGGCGTTCGCGGTGCGCGCCGACCCTGCGATCGCGCGCGGAGGGTGTCTCGTCGAGACGGAGCTCGGCACGGTGGACGCCCGCCTCGAGACCCGCCTCGACGCCCTCGCGCGCGCGCTCGGCGTCTGAGCACAGCGGGGCGATGCCCTGCCGAAAACTTCGGCGATCACGCGCCGATCGGTAGCTTCGCGCCCGATGCCGAGGCCGCCGGGTAACGCGCGCGTGGACCGTCCGGGCGGGGGGACCGCGCCGTGCGCGTGGGTGCGCGTGTCGACGACGTCGCGCCGCGCGGCGTCGGTCCTCCGCGCGCCGGAGCCTGCCTCGCTGCGCCCCGCGGTGGCGACGCCTCAGCTCGGCGACGCTGCGCCGAGCGCTCGGCTCGCCTTGTCGCTGCTGGCCCTGCTGCTGCTGGCCGGCTCGTTCGCGCCCTCGCGCGCCGCCGCGTGGACGGACGCGAGCGTGCGCTCCGTGAAGGCCGATGTCCGCGTGCAGCCGGATGGTCGCGCGCACGTCGCGCTCCACGTCAGCGTGCGCGTGCACGCCGGCTGGCTCGAGGGGCTCGAGCTCGCGGGGCTCGATCCGGCGCTCACGCTCGACACCGCTGCGCCGGCCCTCGTGACGGGCGAGGACGGCGCGGTCTACGCGCCATCCGTCACGCTGCGCCCGGACGCCGATGGGACGACCCGCGTCCAGCTGGCGTTCCCGCGGCGCGGCTCGCCCCGACGCGGCGCCTACGACGTCGCGCTCGCCTACGACGTCTCGCTCGCGCACCGCGCCACGGAGGCGAGCAGCGACGGGGACCGTGTCCGCGTCCGCTGGACCCTCCCGCCCTGGGAGACGGGCCTCGACGGCGTGGAGATCACCCTCGACGTGCCCGGCCGGGCGACGCGCGTCCACGCCGGCGACGCCGCCGAGGCCCGCGCCGCGCAGTACGACGAAGCGCATGCCGAGGGCCGCACCCGGCTCCGCTGGCGGCGTCCGCACCTGCCGCGCACGACGCCGTGGACGGTGGCCGCCGACGTGCCGGCGTCGGGGCTCGCGCCCGCCCTGCGCCAATCGGTCCGCGCCCCGGCTGAGGGACCGCAGCGGGCGCCCACCCCCGCCTGGCCCACCGCCCTCGCAGCGTCGCTCGCCGTGCTCCTCGCGGGCGCGCTCACCCTGCGCGCGCGGCGCGCGGCGCTCGCCCGTGACGCGCTCGCGGTGCGGCCGCTCGTCGCCCTCGCGGGGCGGACGCGCGCCCTCGCGCTCCTCGCCCTCGTCGCGGCGACGGCCCTCGCGGCGGGCGCGCATCCCGCGCTCGCGGTCGTCCCGCTCACGCTGATCGTCGCGCTTCTCCTCGGCACCGCCGCGCCGCGCGAGGACGCTGCGCCGCGCGAGAGCGGGGCCCCGGACGCCGATCGCGCCGCGACGTCCGCAGATCTGCGCGCCGCGACGCGCGCCGCGTGGCGCTCGCGTTGGCTGACGACGGACGCGCTCCTCGACGCGACGACACCGCTCGGCTGGCTCGCGCTGCTGATCGGGGCTGCCCTCGTCGTGCGGCTCCACGCGCTCGCGCCGCCGCACGTCGCGCCCCTCGTGGCGCTCGCGGGCGTCCTCGCCGCGGTCCCGCTCGCCGTGCTCACGCGTCGGGCGCGGCCGGCCTCCGCGCCCATCGAATTCCTGTCGTTGCGCGAGCTCGCTGGCGAGTTGCGCGCGAGCGAGGACGCGCCGTTCGCGCTGTCGCTGCGCGTCGCCTCGGCGGGGCCCCGCCTCGCGCGTCCCCGACTGTGCGTCGAGCCGGTGCACACGCCGGATGGGCTCGTCGCGCTGGACCTCGTCTTGCCCGACGGCGCGCAGGGGCCCGCCGCTGCGGCGGTCCCGTCGCTGCGGGTCGTGGTGCGACGCGGCAGCGACGCCGACCGCGCGCTCGCGCCCGTCGTGGACGCCCTCGACGCGCGCGCGCACCGGGATGCGTCGTGCGTCGCGCGCCTCCTGCCGTCCGCCGTGCTCGACGAGGTGCTCTCCGCGCTCGCCGCGGCGCACGCGCGCACCGATGCGCTGCTCGACGCGGACGCCGCGCTCGACGACGCGGCGCTCTCCGCGCTGCTCTTCGCGGAGTCGGGCGCGGACCCGGCCGCCGCCGCGGATGCGCCGTGGTCTGCGTCGGAGACGGCAGCCTTCGTGGGCTGAACCCGGCTGCACGTGCGGCCCCGAGCGCCGTGCGCGGCCTCGTGCTCGCCCGCCGCGCGGATGCGTGCCTCAGGGCGTGCAGGCGACGGTCGCGGTGCCGGTCGTCTGGCCGAGCTCCGGTGGCGTCACGCCGCGGTCCTCCCAGAAGAAATCGATCGGCACCGTGCCACCCGCGGCGCAGAGCGCGGCCGCGTTGCAGCCCCCGAGGCACTCGCCGGTGAACGTCACCGTTCGCGCGTCACCGGGCGAGAGCGTGCCGGAGAAACCGGGGGGCCGCGCGAAACTCGAGGCGGTCGCGATGGTCCCGCCCGCCTCGGCGTCGACGCGCAGCGGCACGAACTCCCGCACCCCGCGCGCGTTCTCGCCGACGCGGAACGCGACGCTCACGCGCGCCGTGTAGCGGTCCGTGCCGGGATCGACGATCAGCGCCGCGTCCGTGACTTCTGCTGCGAGGCCGAGCTCGGTGTCGACCGTGCAGCCGCCCGCGCCTCCTGCCCCGACGAGCGCAGCGACGAGCGCGAGGAGCCCCCGCGTCGTCGGCGCCGACCGGCTCCGCGGCGTGCGCGTCACGCCGGCCTCGCCGCGATCCGCGTGCGCAGCTGCGGCAGCACCTGGTCGAGCCCGCGCAGCGCGCGCGCCACGTCGTCCTCCGCGAAGTCCAGCTTCAGCACGCGCTCCTGGATCTCGTCGTAGAGCCAGTTCGCGCCCGCGGTGTCGTGCGCGCAGGCGGCCGCGTCGTGCCCCTCGTAGACGAGCGTGCGGCAGCCGTCGGCCGCGCGTTCGAGCACGGTCATCAGCTCGCCCAGGTAGGCGCGCGACGCGCCGAGGTGCGCGTCCCACGACTCGAGCAGTCGCGAGGACTCGTCCGAGTGCCGCGCGAGCGCGTCCGGCGAGCGCCGCGCGATGCGCTCGACGAGCAGGCGCAGCACGAGCACGTCGTCCACGTACGCGAGCAAGCCACGCACACCGGGGATCGCGTTCGAGCCCGAGAGCACGTGGATCAGGCCGCCCGCGGCGTCGATCCGGCTCTCGTCGTCGAGGTCCGGGTCCTCGACGAGGCGGAGGAGCGCCTTGAGGTCGTAGGGCAGGGCGAGCACGCCCTCGATCATCGCGTTCATGAACCCGTCGCGCGCCGACATGGTCCGGCGATTGTGCGTCAGCCGACGCGGTTCGCCAACGTGCGAAACGCCGACCCATCGTCAGACGGGCCGGCGTTCCGGGGGGGAGGGTGCGGGCGCTCGGGGCGGCCCGCGTGCCCGAGGCTCACTGCGGGATCAGCTCACGACCGGCGGGACACGCGACCTCGACGCCCGTCGGGCCCTGGTCGGTGCGCAGGATCTTGAACTCGACGCGGCGGTTCGCCTCCCAGGCCGTGTCGTTGTGGCGCGGATCGACGGGGCAGCGCTCGCCGTAGCCGGCGGAGCGCAGACGCTCCCGCGCGACACCGCGCTGCGCGATGGCCTCGAGCACCGAGGCCGCGCGGTCGCGCGTCAGGCGGATGTTGTACTCGTCCGCCGAGCGCTCGTCCGCGTGGCCCTGGATCTCGATGAGCTGGATCTGCGGGTTGCCGCCGAGCGTGGCCGCGACCGCCTCGATGATCGGGAAGGAGCGCTGCTGAATCTCGGCGCTGTCCGTCTCGAAGTAGATCTTGTCGAGGATGACGATCTGGTTTTCCTCGATGATGACCGTGCCGCGATCCGGGCAGCCGTCTTCGTCCTGGTGACCGTTGTACGTCTCCGGGTCGTTCGGGCAGCTGTCCTGCGGATCGAGGATGCGGTCCTGGTCGTTGTCCGGATCGGGGCAGCCATCCTGGTCCTGGAAGTCGTCGCGATCTTCCGGGTCGTTCGGGCAGAGGTCGTCGGGGTCGAGGATCTGGTCCTGATCGTTGTCCGGATCCGGGCAGCCGTTGGCGTCCTCGAAGTTGTCGCGGTCCTCCGGGTCGTCCGGGCACTCGTCGACGTTGTCGAGGATGCCGTCGCCGTCGCGGTCGCCCTCGTTGCCCTCGGGGCAGCCGTCCTCGTCGCCGTCGCCGTCGCGGTCCTCCGGGACGAGCGGGCACTCGTCGTCCTCGTCGAGGATGCCGTCGCGGTCGTTGTCCGGCTCGGGGCAGCCGTCCTCGTCGGAGAAGTTGTCGAAGTCCTCCGGCTCGTCGGGGCACTGGTCGACGTCGTCGCGCATGCCGTCGCCGTCACGGTCGCCGATCGACGGCTCGAAGATGAAGCCGAGCATCGCGCGGATGTCCGCGTTGCTCCAGCCACCGGTGAAGCCCGCGCCGCCCGCGAGCAGGAGGTAACTGTTGCGCTCGACGAAGATCTTGAGGCCGCCCGTGGCCTCGACGCTGAGCGCGCCGCCGGTGCCGAAGCCGCTCATCACCTGGTTGCCGTAGACCTCGGCGACGAGGTCGAGGGGCTGCGCGACGCGGAGGCTCGCGCCCGCGCCGAACGTGAGGAGCTGGCCGTATTGGAAGTCGGAGCCGGGCGAGAGGTACGTCGTGTCCGGGTTGACGGCGTTCATGCCGACGGGCCGGGTGCGGCCGCCGATCGGGATGCGCGCGTTGTCGTTTCCGCCGAAGTGCAAGCGCGCGCCGAGGTTGAAGGCGAACCGCAGCGGGCGGACCGGGCGCCACTCGAGGGCCGCCTGCGGCCAGATGGTGAAGCCGGGCTCCGCCGCGAAGTTCCCCGAGTCGCCCGTCGGGAGCTCGATGTTGAGCAGCGCGGCGAGGCCGATCGCGTCGCGCTCCGCGCGCAGGATGCGGAACTTCGAGTGGATCGTGATGTTTCCGAGGCCCTGGACGTCGAGGCCGTTCGTGAAGCCAGCGGACGACGAGGTGTTGTACTCACCCGGCACCGTGACGTCCGGGCCGCTCAGCACGACGATCGGCACCTGCACGCCGACGATGAGCAGGTTGGCGATGCCGTAGTTGAAGTGCAGCGTGCCCGTGAAGGACGTGTCGATGAGGCGCGACTGCCGCGTGTCGGCGCAGTTCGAGCCGCTGAACGTGTCGCTCGACGGGTCGTAGCCGCAGGAGGCCGCGTTCTTGAAGCCCTCGAAGGGCACCAGTCCGAACCCGGCGTCGAGCACCAGGCCGAAGCTGATGTCGTTGGCGCCGAGGATGTCGGTGCCGTTGACCGCGAAGAGACCCTTCGAGTCGAGGGCGGGCCGGAACAAATGGACGTCCATGCCGGTTCCGCTGCGCAGCTGGGCCTGCACCCCGGGCACGGCGGACATCGACACGAGCACACATACGAGCAGGGCCCAAACGCGGGCCGCCGAGCGGGACATCTCGCCTCCTGATGGCTGTCGTGGGCCTGGGCGCGCACGAGCGCACACGGCCGCTTTGCAGCGGTGCGCGTAACACGCACATCCGCGGGGTGTCAATTCGACTGGGGGCCGTGCAGGTCCGTCGCGATCGCGACGTCGTTGCAGTTGCGACGTCGTTGCAGTTGCGACGCCGTTGCGACTGCGACACCGCTGCGCTTGCGTCGCGAAGGCGGCGCCGCGGGGGCCGTCTCCGGGCTACTGCTGGCGCAGCAGGACCTGCTGGTACTGCCGGGCCTTCGGCGTCGTCGGGTAGCGGTCGATGTAGCGTTGCATCGCGGCCAGCTTCGCCGGGGTGTTGCCGACGTTCTGATAGGTCGCGATGAGCAGCTCGAGCTCCTGCTGCGAGCGCGCGCCCTGCAGGAGCGCGATGACGCCGTTGTTGTTGCCCTGGAGCATCAATTGGCGGGCGCGCTCGAGGCGATCGCTCGGTCCGGCCTCGGGGGCCGGCGCGGGACAGCTCGGCGGCGTGGCGGCGCAGTCGGCGCAGCGGACTGCGGCCGCCGGGCGCCGGGCGCAGCGGCTGCGCCGCGGCGCGCGCCGAGCGCGCCGGTGCGGAGCCGGCGCGCGCGCGGCGGCGCGCCGCGGGCGTGCGGGCGCGGCGACGCGCGTGCCGCGGCGGAGGCTCCGCTGCGGCTGCGCGCCTGGCGCCAGGACCGATCGGGCTTCCGTGCGCGCCTCGGCGGGCGCGTTCGCCATCGCGAGCACCTCGCCGGCCAGCCGGGAGGCCTCGGCCGCGTCGGTCGCGAGCGCAGCCCGCGCGCGGCCGACCAGCCCGCGTGCAGCGCCCGCCGTCTGCTGCTCGAGCGCCGTGGCTGCTGCCCGCTGACACGCCGCGGCATCCGCGTCGCCCGGGCGGGCCGCGAGCGCCGCCCCGGCCTGCGCGAGCGCGACGTCGAACTGCCCGGCACCAAGGGCACCGCGGCACGCCGCGAGCGCTGTCGCGTAGGCCGCTCCCTCGGGCGCGGCGGCGGCGACCGGGACACCGGGCGCCACGGTCGGGACGGCCGTCGCGGTGATCTCCCCCTCGGAGTCGCCGCCCGACAACGCGACGAAGGCGACCGTGCCGATGAGGGCGGCCGCGACGATCCCGACGCCGAGGAAGAGCGGCGTCCGCGAGGGCGGGGCGGCCGGCATCACCAGCGCGTCGACCTGCATCGTCTGCGCGGCGTCGAAGTGATAGGCCTCGCCCTCGCCGACGAAGCGGAAGCGCACCTGCCCCAGCTCGATCACGTCACCGGGGGAGACGTGGAGATCGGTCACGTCGCGGCCGTTGACGCGGGTGCCGTTGGCGCTGCCGAGGTCGACGAGCCGAAGGCGGTCGCCATCGCGCACGAACTCCGCGTGCTCCCGGCTGATCGAGCGGTGGTTGACGCAGACCTCGAGGTCCTCGGCGCGCCCGACGCGCGTCTTCATGCGCTGAAACGCGAACTCAGCGCCCGGCGCGGGGGGCGAGATCATCACGAGGCGCGCGGGCGGCCCCGGGACGGTCGGGGCGGCGATCATCGCCGTGGGCGGATCGCCCGTGGTGGGGCTTGGGGGCGGCTGCGAGAGCGCCGCGGTCGGGGCGTCGGCGACGCTCGGTGCGTCCGCGGACTCGTCCTGCAGGGCGATCAGGTAGTCGCCGATGCCGACCTGATCGCCGGGCTTGAGTTCGAGGGTCTTCTCGATGCGCCGGCCGTTGACCTTGATGCCGTTGTACGACTCGAGGTCCTCGATCAGGTAGGCGCCGTTCGAGCGCCGCAGGCGCGCGTGACGACGCGATACGTTCCGCTCGGTGAGGCGGATCGTGTTGCCTTCCTTGCGCCCGATCGTGATTTCGTCACGGACGAGCGGAACGACGGTCGTCTTACCTTCGTCGTCGGAGATGACGAGCTTGTGCATCTCGCTCTGGGGGTCCGTGGCGTGGCGGGGGGCCGGATCGAGGCCGCATGCTACCTGCCCGACCCGGGGTGTCAATCGTTGTGCGGTGATGGACACCCGCGGCGGGGGGGCCTTGGGCGGCGTCGGCGCGACCGCGCGAGAATCCCGCTGCCAGTCGCGGAGCCGCGTGCGAGGATTCCCCGATGCGCGGGACGTTCGCACCGGGTGCGCTCGGCCTCGCCCTGCTCGTCGCGGGGTGCGGCGAGGGGCGTCCGCCAGCGGCGCCCGGGCTCGATCTCGGCCTGCGGCGCGGGGACGCTGCGGTATCGCCCGACGCGTCGCTCGACGCCGGCCTCGTCGAACCTCCGCCCGATCTCGGCGGACGCGCCGACGCGGCCGCGCTGCCGCCCGCGGATCTCGAGGTCGTGCTGCCCTTCGGTGCGCCCGCCGTCGAGGTGCCCCTCGAGATCAGCGCCGACCTCACGCGCCTCGACGTCGTGTTCTCGATCGACACCACGGGGAGCTTCGGTGGCGAGATCGACGCGCTGCAGCGCGACGTGCTCACCGTCGTGACGCCGCGCCTCGCCGCGCGCGTGGACGACGTCGCCTTCGCCGTGACGCGCTTCGAGGACGTCCCGCTCCCGCCCTTCGGCGCGCCGAGCGATCGGCCGTTCACCCTGGTGCGCGCGCTCACCACGTCGAACGCGCTACTCGCGAGCGCGGTGGCGTCGCTCGACGCGCCGCTCGGGAACGGCGGCGACATCGCGGAGTCGGGGGCCGAGGCGCTCTACCAGATCGCCACCGGGGCGGGCTTCGCGCCGTGGGTGGCGCCGTACGCGCCGTCGCGGGATGCGCGCGGCGCCTCGCAGGGGGGCGTGGGCTTTCGTGATGGCTCGTTGCGCGTCGTGCTCCACGTCACGGACGCGCCGACGCACGAGCCGGCCGATTACGCCGGGTCCGTGCGGGGCGCGCACTCCCTCGCGGAGGCGACCACGGCGCTGCAGGAGAACGGCATCGCGGTGATCGGCGTCGCGAGCGGCGACCCGGCGCGGTCCCACCTCGAGGCTCTCGCGACGGCGACCGGCGCGACGGTCCCGCCCGGCCCCGATGGCCGATGCGCGACGGGGCTCGGCGGCGCGCCGCGGGGGGCGGTCGGCGGGCGCTGCCCGCTCGTCTTCGACATCGCCGCGGACGGCACGGGGCTCTCGGAGGCGTTGGTCGACGCCGTCGTGTCACTGGTCGATTCGGTCGCCTACGACGAGGTGTGGGGCGAGGCGGTCGGCGACCCGCTGCGCTTCGTGCGCGCGGTCGAGGCCCGCGAGGCGACGCCTGCGCCCGGCGCGCCCGCGCCCGGCCGCGCCGATCGGCGCCCTGCGGGTGACGGTGTCCTCGACACCTTCACCGATGTGCGCGCCGGCACGCGCGTGGCGGTCGCGGCGATCTTGCGGAACGAGACCGTCCGCGAGGCGGACTACGACCAGGCGTTTCGCCTCACGCTCGAGCTGCGTGGCGGGACACTCGTGCTGCGTCGCCTGACCGTGCGCGTGGTCGTGCCCGGGGTGCGCCCGTCCCGTCCCGACGCGGGCGCTGCGACACCCGACGCGGGAGAGCCGGGAGATGCGGGAGATTCGGGAGATTCGGGAAGTCCGGGCGACGTCGGCGTGGACGCGGGATGACGCCGTCGCGCGCGGTCGCTCGCCCCGGGGTGCCGCGCATCGCCGCGGCCCAGCACGTCCTCGCTGCGCTGCGGATGGTCGGGTTGTCGTTCGTGCTCGTGCTCGCGGGCTGCGGTGGCGGGTGGCGCGGCGGCATCCACGCGCAGCTCGCGTGGTCCGCGGAGCGCGGGCTCCGCGTCGTCTCGGTGCCCGAGGGCCCGGCGCAGCGTGCGGGGCTGCGCGCGGACGACCGCATCGTCGCGATCGACGCCGTGCCCGTGTCGGGGCGTCCGGTGGCGGAGGTCGTCGCGGAGCTGCGGGGGGAGGTCGGCACCCGCGTGCGGCTGACGGTCGAGCGCGCGGGGGCGGCCGACGCGGGCGTCGCGCAGACGGCCGAGGTCGCGATCGAGCGCGCGCCCTACGCGCGTCCGTGAGCCGCGCGGCGCGCACGCGACCCCGCGGGGCGCTGCGGCCCGGGTGTCTGGCGGCGGGTGCACCCTGCTGCTAAGGCCGCGACCCACATGGATTTGCACGCGCTGAATTCGGTCCGGGAGCTCGTGTGGCTGTGGGGCGTCGCGCCGGTGCTGCTGCTCGCGGGCGCGGTGCTGACGCTGCGGCTCGGGCTGCCGCAGGTGCTCCGCCTGAAGGCGGCCTGGCAGGGGCTCGCCGCGGAGGACGCGGAGACGCCCGGCGCGATGCCGCCGGCGGCGGCCGCGGCGCTCTCGGTCGCGGCGGCCCACGGTGCGGCCGCGGCGCTCGGCGCGGCGACGGCCGTCTCGCTCGGTGGGCCGGGGGTGCTGCCGTGGGTGTGGCTCGCGGCGCTGCTCATCGCGCCGCTGCGCGTCGGCGAGGCGCTCCTCGCGCGTACCGCGCCGGCGGGTGCCGCGGCAGCGGGCGTGCCCGGCTCGCTCGCGGCGCGGCTCGTGCGCGACGGGGGATGGCGGCCGATCGGGTGGGCGCTGCTCGGGCTCGTCGGTGTCACCGCGCTCGCGTGGGGGGGCGGCGCACAGGGCGAGGCGCTCGAGGAAGCGGCCCGCGGGCTCGTGCCGGAGGGCGCGCGCGCGATCGTGGCGGCCGCCGCCGTGCTCGCCGTCGCGATCGGGCTCGCGGACGGGCGGCGCGTCGGGACGTTCGCGGGCTACGTCGTGCTCGTCGCGCTGCTGCTCGTCGGTGGCGTCGCGCTGCTCGCGGCGCTCGCCCGGCCGGAGCGGGCGCTCGCCGTGTTCGCGCGTGCGCTCGGCGACGCATTCTCCGGCGCTGCGCAGACGGGGGCGTGGTCGGGGGCGCTCGTCGGGGAGATCGCGCGGGCCGCGCTCGTGTCGGCCGTCGCGCCGATCGCCGCCGCGAGCGGGGCCACCGGCGCCCTCGACGCGCAGGCGCGCGCACGCAGCACTCGCGGGCAGGCCGCCACCGCGCTCCTCGGTCCGCTCGCGTACGCGCTCGTCGCGTCGCTCGTCGTGATGGCGCTCGTCGGGACGGGCGCGTTCTCGGAAGCCCGCGAGGAGACGCGCCCCCTCTCGTCGCTGCGCGTCTACGAGACCGAGTTCGAGACGGTGAGCCAGCGCCTCGAGCGCGACCGCCTGCGCAGCGGCTTCATGCGCGTGCGCGCCGGGGAGCTGCGTGACCTGTCGCTGCGCTTCGCCGGCGAGCGCGCGATGCTGATCGAGCCGCATTTCACGTATTACGGCGGGCCCGCGGACGTCGCGCTCGGCGTCGAGGAGGGTGTCGTCACGCGCATCATGCGGCCCGATCACGCGGCGCTCATGGACCTGCCGATCGCGCAGACGCGGCAGGTGCTCGTGCGCGGGATGACGGTGCCGGTCGATGGGAGCCTCCTCGCGGTCGCGGCCGCGAAGGCGCCCGGCGGCAGGGTCGCGGCGCAGACGCTCCTCGCGGCCCTCGCGCTGCTCACGGCCCTCGCCGCGGGGGGCCTCGCCCTAGCCGCGCGGGGGATGTTCGGTGCGCTGCTCGGCGCGCGGGCCGGGCTCGCGGCGTCGCTGCTGCCGGGCGCCGGGCTCGCTCTCGTCGCGCTCGGCGTGACCCCCTGGCTCGCGCCCCTCGGCGCGATCGCGGCGGGCGTCACGACCGTGCTCGTCGCGCTCGTGCTCCTCGTGCGCTCGGGTGAGATCGCGCGCCTCTGGCGCTGACGCCTCCGCCCGCGGGGGAGCGGCCCCCTCGACGCCTTCGCCGCACTCGTGCGAGAGTCGTCGAGCCCTGCGCGCGGCGTCCGTGGCCCCGCGTCGCCTCGTCCTCCAGCGCCGCGCGATGCGCGGCTCACCGGGTGCCCCGATGTCCAGCCGTCTCCCTTCGCTTCCGCTCGCCTTCGCGCTCGCCGCGGTCTTCGCGGTCAGTGGCTGCTCCTGCTCGACGCGCGGCACGCCCCGTGGCCGCGGCGGCGTCGACCTCGGCCCGCGCGACGGCTTCACGCCGCTCGTCGACGGCGGCGTCGACTTCGGCGGGCCCGTGAACGTCTGCGTGCCGAGCTGCGGCCCGGTCGAGAGCTGTGGCGACACGGGCGAGGGCAACGGCCTCGACGACAACTGCAACGGGCAGGTCGACGAGGGCTGCATGTGCCCCGCGCCCGGCGTGACGCGTCCGTGCTTCGGTGGCCCGCCCGATCGCCGCAACATCGGCGTCTGCGCCGACGGCATCGAGACGTGCACCGAGTTCCTCATCTGGAGCGAGTGTTTCACCGACGTCATCCCGAGCCCCGAGCTCTGCGACGGCGCGGACAACGACTGCAACAACATCACCGACGAGGGCCTCCCCGGCTGCTCGTCCGCCGTCACCTGCCCCGGCAACGAGAACGCCCCGCCGCTCTCGAACTTCCCGCTCTTGGGAGGCCGTGTCTACACGGGCACGGGCTCGAACTGGCGCTGGAACATCGAGTGTCCGGCCTCCGTGCCCGCCGAGCTGTGCCCGGCGCCCGCGGATCCCAACTCGCGCGACACCAGCGTCTACTTCACCGCCTCGGGCGCCTACCGCGTGAGCGTGCAGGTGACGACCGATGACGGCTCGCCGGCCGGCTGCGCGTGGACCGTGTACGTGCAGGGGTCGGGCCTCCGCGTCGAGCTCAACTGGGACACGATGCTCGACACCGCGGGCGGCGTGGACATGGACCTGCACCTGCACCGTTGGACGAAGAACGGCGGGGACACCGACTGGTACAACGACGACGATTGCTACTACGCGACCTGCCAGCCCGACGACGCCATCTCCTGGTCCGACCACGCGAACACGACGACGGATTTCGCGTCGATCTGCGGTGACGCGCCCCACGGGGGCGGCGCGACCTGGCGTGGTCTCGGCTACTGTCGCAACCCGCGCCTCGACGTCGACACGAACGGCACCGACGGCGCCTGCGACGGCTCGGTGACCGACCCGGATCTCGACGCGTTCTGCGCGCCCGAGAACATCAACGTCGACATCCCGGTCGTCGGGATGCCGTATCGCGTGATGGTCAACTACTACTCCGGCGCACCGGAGACGCACCCGACGGTCAACATCTACTGCGGCGGCGCGCTCCGCGGCAGCTTCGGCAGCGACCCGTTCGTGACGCTGCGCTCGTCGGGCGGGTTCGGTGGCGGCCCGCCGAACGACAACTGGTACGTCGCGGACGTCGTGTTCTTCAACGGCACCTGCGGCATCGATTGCACGGTCTACCCGCTCGGCACGATCACGGCGCGCGCGCCCGACCTCTTCGGGACCGTGCCCTTCGGTCCCGCGTGGTCGTGCAACTACGACGAGTTCGCCGGGACCTGCACGCCCTGACGGCCCCGACACCGGCGCGCGACGTCCGTTGCGGGGAGGGCGTCGCGTGTTAGGGTCGGCCCGTTTTTCAGGGAGATCGATGTGCGTACCCTCGGCGTGATCGGCGGCAGCGGGCTCTATCGGATGGATGGCCTCGCGGACGTCCGCGAGCACCGCGTGACCACGACCTACGGCGAGCCGTCGGACGTCGTGTTCGAGGGGATGCTCGAGGGGGTGCGCTTCCTCTTCCTGCCGCGCCACGGGCGCGGACACCGCGTCGCGCCGCACCAGATCAACTACCGCGCGAACATCCTCGCGCTGAAGCAGCTCGGGGCCGAGCAGCTCGTCGCGGTGTCGGCCGTCGGCTCGATGAAGGAGTCGATCCGCCCCGGCGACCTCGTGCTCGTCGATCAGTTCATCGACCGCACGCGGCAGCGCGCCTCGACGTTCTTCGAGGACATCGGCGTCGTCGCCCACGTGTCCTTCGGTGACCCCGTCGACGCGGCGCTGCGCGACGCGCTCTACCGCGCCGCCGTCGAGACGGGCGCGCGCGCCCACAAGGGCGGCACGTACGTCTGCATGGAGGGGCCGCAGTTCTCCACGCGCGCCGAGTCGAACCTCTACCGCTCGTGGGGCGTCGACGTCATCGGCATGACGAACCTGCCCGAGGCGAAACTCGCGCGCGAGGCAGAGCTGCCGTACGCGTCGATCGCGCTCGCGACCGATTACGACTGCTGGCATCAGGTGGAGGCCGAGGTGAGCGTCGAGGCGGTGATCGCCGTGCTCTCCGAGAACGTCCGCAAGGCGCAGGCGGTCCTGCGCGCCCTCACGAAGTACGTCCCGGACCCCGCGCTGAGCCCCGCGACGAACGCCCTCCATCACGCGATCCTCACGAGCCGCGAGGACATCGACGCGGCCGCCCGCGCGAAGCTCGCGCCGCTCGCCGGCCGCTATCTCTGACCTCCGCCGCGCGCCGCGCCCCGCGCCCTCCGAGGCGGGACGCCCGCGCGGTCAACCCCGCGGCGTGTCGGGCCCCGGCCTGCGCGCCCTCGCAAGTCCCCGAGAGGAGCACGCTCCATGTCGTCCATGCTGGTCGTCGGTTCCGTCGCGTTCGACACGCTCCACATGCCCACGGGCTCCTTCGAGAAGGTGCTCGGCGGCTCCGCCACGTACGCGTCCCTCGCGGCGTCGCACTTCGCGCCCGTGCGGCTCGTGGGCGTCGTCGGCCGTGATTACCCGGAGTCCGCCATCGAGCGTTTCCGCGCCCGCGGCGTCGACACGTCGGGCCTCGAGGTCGACATGAGCGGCGACACCTTCCACTGGGAGGGGCGCTACGCCGAGGACCTCTCCTCGCGCACCAGCCTCTGCACGGCGCTCAACGTGTTCGCGCAGTTCAGCCCGAAGATCCCCGACGCGTTCCGCGACACGCCGTACGTGATGCTCGGCAACATCCACCCCGCGCTCCAGCTCGACGTGCTGCGCCAGGTGGTCAAGCCACGCCTCGTCGTCGCCGACACGATGAACTTCTGGATCGGCGGTGAGCGCGCGGCGCTCGAGAAGACCCTCGCCGAGGTCGACCTGCTCGTCGTCAACGACGAGGAGGCGCGCGAGCTCTCGGGCGTGAACAACCTCGTGAAGGCGGCGCGCGTGCTGATGACGCTCGGTCCGCGCATCGTCGTGATCAAGAAGGGCGAGCACGGCGCGGTGCTCTTCGAGGGGGACGAGATCTTCAGCGCCCCGGCGTACCCGACGGGCGAGGTGGTCGATCCGACGGGCGCGGGCGACACGTTCGCCGGCGGGTTGCTCGGCTACATCGCGGCGCACGACGACCTGCGCCACGGCACGCTGCGCCGCGCGGTCGTCTACGGGAGCGCGCTCGCGAGCTTCTGCGTCGAGGGGATCGGCATCGAGCGCCTCGCGACCGTGGAGCGCGCGCAGATCGCCGAACGGTACGCGGCGTTCCGCTCGCTCGTGCACTTCGCGAGCGAGGCGGAGGTCGGCGGCTGACGAAACGCGACGCGCCGACGCTCCTTGGGGGAGGTCGGCGCGTGGCGGGTCGTTGCGGAGATGGGCGACGCCGGGAACGACGCGGCGGGGGCCGCGCCGTCGCGCGTCGGCTCAGTTCACGGAGGGGGCGCGCAGAGGCCGGTCGCCGTGTCGCAGGTGGCGCCGTCGTTCACGCACTGGACGTTCATGGTGCAGGCGGGCTTGCAGTAGCTCGGGCCCGACATCGCCGAGGGGTCGACCGGGGTGCAGGCGTAGCCGTCACGGCAATCGGCCTCGGCCGCGCAGGCGTCGAGACAGCGGTTCGTGGTCCCGTCGGCGACGCAGACGGTGTCGCCCGGGCAGCCCGAGGCGCTCGCGCCGGGCGTGCAGCCGTTCTGCGCGCAGTAGGAGCCCGGGTAGCCGGTGTCGATCTCGCGGAGGCAGCTGCCGCCGGCGCAGGCGACGCCGTCCATGCCCGAGCAGGGCTGCCCGATGTCGGCGGCCGCGAGGACCGGCGCGCAGTAGCGGGTGCCCGCGAGCGCCGCGTTGTCGGCGCAGCGGTAGCCCGCGCGGCAGTCGCCGTCCGTCGCGCAGTCCGACACGCAGAGGCCGCTGCGGCGCCCGGGGATGCAGGTCGCGCCTTCCGGACAGCCCGTCCCGTCCGTCGCGTCGCAGCCGAAGAGGATGCACATGCCGTCCGGCCAGCCGCCGAAGGCCTCGGCGAAGCAGAAGCCGCCCGACGGGCACATCGCGTCGTCGGTGCATGCGTCACCCACGCTCGCGTCCGGCGAGTAGCACGCGCCGGCGAAGCCGCCCGACGGGTCGCAGACGGTGCCGCCGGTGCAGTCGGTGTCGTCGGTGCAGCCGGGCACGCACACGGCCGGCCCGAACATCGTCGGCGCGCAGCCGTAGCCCATGCGGCACTGGCGCGTGGCGGCCGCGGGGTCGCACTCGTCGAGACAGATCATCGTCCCGCGCCCGTCGATGGGCGTGCACGCGGAGCCCGTCGGGCAATCGACGTCGCCGCAGAGCTGCGTGCAGTAACCGCCGGGAAAATCGGGCGCCGGGGCGCACTGCGCGCCGCCAGTGCACTCGCCGTCGCCCGTGCAGGGCGCGCCGACGTTGCCGGACGCGGGCGGGCCCGAGAGGTCGGGGCCGAGGTCGGGCGCGCCGAGATCGGGGCCGGCGTCGAACGTGATGCCGCTGCCTGCATCGGTGCCGACGGCGGTCTTCGACTCGCTGCACGCGGCGAGGGCGAGGGCCGTCAGGGCGAGGGCACGGGCGAGGCGCGGGGCGCGGGCGGGAGAAGGGGGGGATGACGTCATGCGAAGGCTCCGGGGGCGGACGGGGAGGCCAGAAGCTACGTCGGCCGCGCGACCGCGACAACCCGCGCGCGCGGCGCGTCCCGGTGCGCATCGTCCCCGCGCGTTGACGCCCCCGCGTGCGGCGTAGTACCAGAGGCGGCGCCGACGTCCGGGTGGCCGCTGCCTGGCAGGGCGAGGGGAGCGACGAGGACGATGACGACCGATGCCCTGCGTTTCTGGCCTGTGACCGACGTCGGGCGTGTGCGCGACGCCAACGAGGACAGCTTCCTCGTCGACAAGAAGCTCAACCTCTACGTCGTCGCCGACGGCATGGGCGGCCACGCGGCCGGCGAGGTCGCCAGCTCGATGGCGGTGCGCACCTTCCGCGACGCGGTCGCGCGGGCCCGCGACATGCTCGACGACTTCGAGCGCGGCACCGGCAACGTCTCCCGCAAAGACGTGCTGCGCCTGCTCGAGGGCGCCGTGCAGGAGGCGTGCTCGGCGATCCACGCGGAGGCGCAGCGCGACGAGACGAAGCGCGGCATGGGCACGACGCTCACGGCCCTGCTCGTCATCGGCTCGCGCGGCTTCATCGCGCACGTCGGCGACTCGCGCTGCTACCTCGTGCGGCAGGGCTCGGTGCACCAGCTCAGCGAGGACCACTCGCTCATCAACGAACTGCTCAAGCGCGGGCGCCTCTCGAAGGAGCAGATCGACAAGGTCCAATACAAGAACGCCGTCACGCGCGCCGTCGGCGTCTACGAGAGCGTCGAGGGCGACACCCTCGATTTCGACGTGCTCGCGGGCGACCGCTTCCTGATCTGCTCGGATGGCCTGCACGGCTACTTCGAGGACGCGGAGTACGCGACGCTCTTCGAGCAGATCCCCGAGGACGAGCTCTCGCAGCGCCTCGTCGATCTCGCGAACGAGCGCGGCGGCAAGGACAACATCACCGCCGTCGTGGTGCGCGTGCCGAGCAGCGAGAGCGGCATGGACAAGCTCGCGCGCGACGTGACGCTGAAACTCGAGCTGCTCCACAAGATGCCGCTCTTCCGCTTCCTCACGTACCAAGAGCTGGTGCGCGTGCTGAACATCACCGAGGTGCGCGGCTTCGAGGCGCAGCAGGAGGTCTTCGCCGAGGGGCAGGACGGCGACGAGCTCTTCCTCGTGCTCACCGGGCGCGTGCGCGTGCACACCGGCGACACGGTCATCACCACGCTCTCGACGGGCGAGCATTTCGGCGAGATGGCCCTCGTCGACAAGGCCGCGCGCTCCGCGAGCGTGAGCGCCGAGGAGCCGAGCAAGCTGCTCGTGCTGCGTCGCCGCGACTTCTTCGAGATCGTCCGCAAGGACCACGACGTCGCCGTGAAGCTGCTTTGGAGCTTCCTCGGTGTGCTCACCGAGCGGCTCCGCGAGACGTCCCGCGCGCTCGGCCGGGAGCGCGAGAAGGACGCCGTGAAGGACATCTCCGAGGAGCTCTTCGCCGAGGTGGTCGACGAGGGGTGAGCGCGCACCGCGTCCCTTGTTGACCCCGTCGCGGGCGCCAACCTATCCTCGCCCCCGCATGAAGAACCGCTTTCTTCGGGTCGCGCTGGCGTCCGCGCTTGCCGGGATGGGCCTCGCGTCGCGCACCGCGCCGGCCCGCGCGGACGAGCCGCCGCTCGTGCTGATGGGCGCGCCCACCAGCTACACGGACATCGCCGACGCGCTCGACGACGACGACCCGTTCGACCTCAACCTCACGGTGTCGTTCGAGCGCTCGCAGACGAGCGGACGCATCCAGCGCGAGGCGCCTCCACTCGACCCGGGCGACCCCGGTGCGACGGCCGATCTGCCGGGCACGCCGCGCTACGTCGACGTCGCGGACACGCGCTCGCTCACGAACTCGCTCGTGCTCGGCCTCGAGGCCGGCCTCTACCACGACCTCATGGTGTACGCGCGGCTCCCGCTCGTGCTGAGCGACGACCGCTCGCTGCGCGGGATCAACCGCGGCAACACGACGGGCGAGGTGCCCTCGCCCTTCTCGGTGCCGTTCGAGTCGCCCACACGCTCCGGTCTCGACACCGTCAACGTCGGCCTCGCGTGGGGGATCACGAACCAGTACCGGACGCCCTGGCTGCCGACCTGGCTCGTGATGGTCGAGGGGCGGCTCGCCGTCGGCGCCCCGCTGCGCGCGTGCAGCAAGGGGCCGATCGACCCGTCCGGCGGCAGCGGCAACTGCCGCGCGACCTACGGCGCGGACGGCGCGCCCGGGTTCTTCGACGGCGACGGCGGCATCTCGCGCGGCACGAACGCGCTCCGCATCGAGACGCGCGGCTCGCACCGCTACCGCTACCTCGAGCCGTACACGGGCCTCGCCTTCCAGGTCGAGTGGCCCGCCGCGAGCGACCGCTTCTTCGTGCCGTCCGGCGCGCTCGAGGGTGTCGTGAACTCGATCCCGCCGCTCCTCGCCGAGGCGACGGTCGGCCTCGCGGTCATCCCGTGGGAGCAGCGCGCGCGCTACCAGCGCTTCACCCTCGATTTCCGCGGCACCTTCGCCTATACGTCCGAGGGGCGCAGCTGGTCACCGCTCTTCGACGCCCTCGGCACGTCGAGCGACACCGGGCTCACCAACCCCGTCTGCGAGACGGACACGGGGATGCCCTGCAACACGGCCGACGCCTCGCGCCGCAAGGGCTTCTTCTACGGCCTCACCGACACGCAGTCGCACGCACGCTTCGGCGGGCGCGTCGCGGTGGAGATGCAGGCCGCGCGCTACGTGAAGTTCGGCTTCGCGGCGGGGCTCTCGTACACGACGGCGCACCTGCTCTCGTTCGCGGACGCGTGCAATCCCAACTTCACGCCGAGCGCGGACGACCCGCGCATCGGGAGCTGCCGCACGGGCATCATCAACCCGAACTATCGCGAGACGGTCGATCTCCCAGGGCGCCGGTTCCGCCTCGACGGGGCGATGACGTTCGACCTCTCGGCGACGCTCACCGCGCAGTTCTGAGCGCGCGCGCGGGGTTCAACGGGCGCACGCGTCGAGGCGCGCCCACGCGCTGCCCGGCGGAGAGGCGCCCTGCCGCGGCGCGCGAGCGCGGAGACCGGGCGCGGACGGCGGACGCCCAATTGAAACGCGCGTTTCGCTTGGTGAAACGCCCACCACGCCAGCGCCCTGCAACGCGCCACTTGCGGGGACGGCGGGCTGAAACACGTGTTTCACGTCGCCGTGCGGTCGCGCATGCCGGGCGCGTCGCGGGCGCGGGTCTCGCGCCCAGTCGGCTCAGAGCGGCGGGAGGAAGAGCGCCTCGGCCGCGGGGGAGACCAGCGTGGCGCTCGTCGTGTCGGGCGTGAAGGCCACGCCGCCCGTGCTGAGCACGCCGCTGCCGGGGAGCGCGGCGCTCGCGTGGAGGGCGCGCTGTGCGCGCAGCGTGACCATGCGCGTGCCGCCGGACTCGCGGACGGCGCGATCCGCCATCACGTTGCCCGTGAAGCGATCGACGGCGGATTGCGCGGTCATCACGAGGTTGCTCACCCCGCCGGTGACGACGAAGGAGCCGTCGTCGAGGCGGGCGCTCGAGCCGAGCGCGTGGGGCGAGCCGGAGCTCGTGCCGATCGTCGCGCCGCCGCTCAGGCGCGTCGTGAAGCTGCGCTCGGGCATGCCGGTCGGGCAGAGCTCCTCGACGCCGCCCGTCGATCCCGCGAACACGGGCGCGGTGGAGCCCTCGGCGCAGAGCGGGCCGAGCCAGCCGACCGAGAGCAGGTGGCTGCCGCTGCTGCCGACGACGGCGAGCTCGGGGCGCAGCGTCGAGAACTCGGGGCGCTCTTCCGTGGCGGAGCCCATCGCGCCCGGGAAGCCGGTCGACGTGGCCGCGACGAGCGTCCCGTTGGGCGCGGTCGCGGTGGGCTGCGTCCAGATCTCGGCGAGCTCGTCGTTCGACGCCGCGCGGCGCCCGCCGACGATCCACACCTTGGCGGTCGCGCCCGAGCCGACACCGATCGCGCTCGGTGCGCTGCGCCCGGCGAGCAGCGCCGCGCCGTCGTTCGGGTAGACGCCGTAGCCGCCCGCGCGGCGGTCGTCGAAGAGCTCGAAGGTCGTCGACGCCTCGGCGTTCGCGCCGCCCGCGAGCAGCACGAGGTCGGTGCCGGGGACCGCGGCCGCGGCGTGGAAGAAGCGCGGCCCGTTGAGGCGTCCGGGGCGCGTCGCGTCGTCGGCGGCGCCGACGAAGCCGCCGCGACCGTCGTCGCCGTCGCGCTCGGGGTCGTTCTCCTCCGCGTTACGCTCGGGGTCGAAGATCTCGAACGAGGCGCGCGCCGTGGGCGTGCCCGTCGCGCCCTGCGCGAGGATCGTCGGCGCCCAGCCGCGCGGCGCCATCGGGTCGCCGACGGGGGTGAAGGCGATGAGCGCCTCGCTCGCGCCGCCCGCGACGAGCACGCGGCCATCGGGGAGGGCGGTCGCGGTGTGACCGCCGCGCGCCTCGAGGAGCGGGTCGGCGACGGCGCGGAAGCGCCCCGTGCCGGGCGCGAACACGAAGGCCTCGCGCGTCGCGGTCGCGGTGAAGCAGTGGGCCGCCTCGGGGAACGGCGTCGGGCACGGATCGACGCGGCGGATCGCGGTGAAGCCACCCGCGATGAGCACGCGGCCGTCCGGGAGCGGCGTCGCGGTGTGCAGGAAGCGCCCGGTGAACGTCGGGTCCGGGAGCGACGCGGACGAGCCCAGCGGGTACATCTGGACGTCGAGGAAGCGGCGCTCGCCGGCCTCGAGCATGAACGGCCCGAGGCGTCCGGTGTACACCGCCGCGCGGGCGTCGTCGTAGCCGATGAGCGAGATGCGGAGCGGCACGCCCGTCGCGAGGCCCTTCAGCGTGCGGTCGGGTCGGCCGTCGCCGTCGTCGTCGGGGAGGTTCGCGACCGTGTACTCCGCCTCGAGGCCGGTCGCGTCGTCGTCGCCCGTGAAGACGGTGACCGAGATCGAGGCCACCGCGTCGGGGAGCGTACCGGCCGGTTGGTCGAGCCAACTCACCTGCATGCCGACGTCGATGGGCTCGCCCGGGGTCCCCGCGCAGGCGCCTACCAGCCACAGCATGGCGGCGAGCGGGACCCCGCGAAGACCCAGGCGGCGGAGGCCCGGGCTGCGCAGACGTAGGCGGCTCGGGAACGGGCGGCGGAGGAGCGGGGACGAGGTCGACGTCACGGGGCGCGAGGCTATCACGGTAGCCCGCGTCGCGACGAGGCGCGCGATGCAGCCGGGGCCGGGGCCTCAGCCCGCGTCGTCCGCGTCGTCCGCGTCGTCCGCGTCGTCCGCGTCGTCCGCGTCGTCCGCGCCCTCGTCCTCGCCGTGCGAGCCGCCGGCGATCGCGAGCACGCGCTGGTAGGCCTCCCGCTTGCCGAGGCGCGTCGCCTCGGAGAGTCGGCGTGCCGCGTCGCGGACGCTCGCGCCGGCGGCGAGCGCCTCGCGCACGAGCGCGTCGGGATCGGTGTCGTCCGGCGTGTCGTCCGGGGCGTCCGCGCCAAGCCCCTCGACGACGACCGTCACCTCGCCGCGGGCGCCGCCCGCGAAGCGCGCCGCGAGCGTGTCGAGCGAGCCGCGCGCGACCTCTTCGAACGCCTTCGTCAGTTCGCGACACACCGCCGCGCGGCGCGTCCCGCCCGCGGCGCGGGCGAGATCGACGAGCGTGTCCGCGAGGCGATTGGGGGCCTCGAAGAGCACCGTCGTCTGCGGGTCCCGCGCGAGCCGCTCGAGCGCGCGCTTGCGGCGTCCGCCGCCCCGCGGGAGAAAGCCGACGAAGCGGAAACCGTCCGCGCGCAGCCCGGCGACCGCCAGCGCGGTGAGCGGCGCGCTCGCACCGGGCAGCGCCTCGACGCGCACGCCCTCCTGCGCGGCGACCGCGACGAGCGCCGCGCCCGGATCGCTCACGAGCGGCGTGCCCGCATCCGAGACGAGCGCGAGGCGCGCGCCGCCGACGAGCTCCGCCACGATCCGCGCGAGCGCCTGTTCGCTCGAGTGCGCGTGGAACGCGCGCAGCGGCGTCCCGATGCCGTGCCGCTCACACAGCTTGCGCGTGTGCCGCGTGTCCTCCGCGAGGATCGCGTCGACCTCGCGCAGCACGCGGAGTGCGCGGAGCGTGATGTCCTCGAGGTGGCCGATCGGCGTCGCGACGACGTAGAGCGTCCCCCTCGGAGGCGCGTCCGCCGCGCCGGTCTCGTCGGGGCCGCTCACGCCTCGAGCACTTCGTCACCGAGCTGCTCCCGCAGGAACCGCTCGAGTTTCTGCTGAAGCCGCTGCTCGATCTGCCGCACGCGCTCGCGGCTGACGCCGAACAGATCGCCGAGCTGCTGCAGCGTCTGCGGGTCTTCGGCGAGGATGCGCTCGCGGAAGATGATCGCCTCCTTGCCGGTGAGCCGCGCGCCGAACTCGCCGATCTTCTCGTGCAGCATCCCGCGCACCTCGGCGTCCGCGAGGAAGTCGTCCGAGCGCCCGAGGTTCGAGGGCAGCAGCTCGACGCGCGCCGGGCCCTGCTCGCCGTCGCTGCCGACCGGCGTGTCGAGGGAGACGTCGTGGCCGCCGAGGCGGCGGTCCATCATCTCGACCTCCTCGGAGGTCACGTCGAGGCGCTTGGCGATGAGCTCCGGTGTCGGCTCGATGCCGAGCGCGGAGAGGCGCGCCTTCTCCTTCGACAGGTTGAAGAAGAGCTTGCGTTGCGCCTGCGTGGTGCCGATCTTCACGAGGCGCCAGTTGTTGAGGATGAAGCGCAGGATGTACGCGCGGATCCACCAGGCAGCGTACGACGAGAGCTTCACGCCCTTGTACGGGTCGTACTTCTTCACGGCCTGCATGAGGCCGATGTTCCCCTCCTGCACGAGGTCGAGGAGGTTCTTGTACGCACGCCGGTAGTCGTAGGCGATCTTGACGACGAGGCGCAGGTTCGCGGTGACGAGCCGCGCAGCCGCCTTCACGTCGCCCGTCTGCGCGTAGGTCACGGCGAGCGTGTGTTCCTCGTCGGGCGTGAGCAGCGGGTAGCGCTGCACGTCGCGCATGTAGGCGGCGAGCGGATCCTGCGTCGAGAGCGCCGTGCCGCCGGCGCCGCGTCCCCGCGGGACGGGCAGCTTCACGTCGGCCACGGAGACGTCCTCGTAGGCGGCGTCTGCGGCGGCGATCGCCTCGTCGGAGAAGGCGTCTTCGCGGCCCTCGCCGCCGTCCTCGCCCTCGTCGCGTCCGCTCTCCCGGGCCGCGCGCGCCTCGGCGAGCACGGCCCCTTCGGCGTCGATCACGGCCGCGCGCTCCGCGGGATCAGCGGGCTGGCGCGCGCGCTTGGCTCTCGAGGGCTTCTCCATCGCGGGCTGCACCATGGTCCGCGCGCCCGCCGCCACGCAAACGGATCCGCGACGCGCCCACGCGGGGCCGTGACACGCGGGCGTCAGCGGCGGGGTGCGCGCAGCGCCGCGGGCCGCAGGAGCGCGACGAGCTCTTCGTACTCGGAGAAGAGCGCGAGCTCGATGCCGACGCGCCCGTCGCGCTGCTGCCGCGCCCACACGTACGTCGGCTCGGCCGTCGCGCCGCGCCGTGCGCCCGACTCGGGTGCGCGCCACGAGGGGCCGATGTACTCGGCGTTCGCGAGCATGTCGCCGAGGCCCTCTTCGTCGACGAGGGCGCTGCCCATCGTGACCTGCACGTGGTGCAGCTCGTTCAGCAGCGCGAGCGCGCTCTCGGCGTCGAGCAGCGGCACGGTCTCGGCGAAGGGCAACGTCTCGGTGAGCGCCTGCTGCGGGGCGACGCACGCATCGACGCACAGCTCGACGCAGCGGCCCTCGCGCTCGATGCTGCCGAGGACGAGGAGGCCGTCGCGCATCGCCTCCGCGAGCAGCTCCGCGTCGCCGTCGCGCAAGATGTCTACGATCTCGCCGCCGATGTCCTCCGGCAGCACGAGGTACGCGTCCTCGTCGCTCACGTGGAACGGCGGCGTGAGGCGGATCGACCGGCTCGCCCCCCGTGCGGCCGCGTGGATCGCGTCACCGTCCGCGAAGACGATCGAGAGCGGCACGCCGACGAACACCTCGTGCGGCGACGGGGCGGGCATGGGGGTGCTGCGCGGCTGGGTGACGAGATGCATGCGGGACGACCTCCGGGATTGGGACCCTATCGACCGCCCGGGACGCGGGCCAAGAAATGCGCACGCCCCGGGGGCCGTGGTGTCCCGCGCGGCGCCGGGTGTACGCTCGCGACCGATGCTCTCTCGCGCGCTGCGTCCCCTCACGGCTCCCGTCTTGGTCTTCGCGGCGGCCTTCGCGGCCGCGATGCTCGGGTGCGCCGACACGGCGCTCGTGCCCGCGGCGCCGGGCGAGCCGATCGGCAGCGCGCGCTCGATGCTCTCGGCCGCGCAGCGGCGCGCCCGCGCGGGGCAGATCCGAGACGCCGCCGCGGCGCGCGGCCTCGAGCAGGGCTGGCTGCTCGCGGGGATCGCAGACGCCGAGACGGGGATGTCGCACTGCTGGTCGGAGCTCACGTGGGCGTGCATGGGGCCCGCGAGCGACGACTGCGGGGGCGGGCCCGTGGTCGCGGGCGCGGGCGACGGGCCGTGCTCGCTGATGCAGGGCGGGCTCGGCATGTTCCAGTTCGACGCCGGCACGTACGATCAGACGCTCGCGCGCGAAGGCGTGCGCGTGCTGAACGTCGCCGGGAACACCGACGCTGCGGTCGACTTCGTCATCGCGATGGTCATCCGCTCGGTCTACGTGCCGGGCGTCGACAACGCCGCGCAGGCGCTCGCGTGGATGAACGGTGTGCGCATCGACAACGACCGCTTCATGCCGTGGATCCAGACCGTCACGCACTACTACAACGGCTGCACGCCGACGGGCTGCTCGGTCTACGACGCGCGGTTCGCGAGCTACTCGCGCCACGCGCGCGACACGTACGCGGAGATGGGCGCCGACTTCTGGACGACGCGCATCGACTACGCGGCGACCTTCGTGGCGCAATCGTTCCCCTACGCGAGCCTCCCCTTCGAGCTCGCGCCGGGGGCGTCGCAGGCGGGCTACATTGAGCTCCGCAACGCGGGCGCGGCGACCTGGACGCCCGGCATGACGATGCTCGGCACGACCGGCCCGCGCGACGTCGCGAGCCCGCTCGCCGGCCCCGACTGGCCGAGCGCGAGCCGCGCGGCGACCGTTGATCGTGTGGTGCCGCCGGGCGAGGTCGGCCGCTTCTCGTTCACGGTGCGCGCGCCGCTCACGCCGGGCGATTACTCGCAGTTCTTCAACCTCGTCCAGGAGGGCGCCGCGTGGTTCTCCGACCAGGGCGGCCCGCCGGACATGCAGCTGCAGGTGCGTGTGACGGTGCTCGACGTGCCGTCCGTCGGCGATGCGGGCGCGGGGGACGACGCGGGCGCCGCGGCGCCGGACGCGGGCGCCGGCATCGACGCGCGGCCGCGTCCGGACGACGTCGACGGCTGCGACGTCGCGGCGCGTGCAGGGGCGCGCCGGCCCACCTCGCAGGGCTGGCTCGCGGGCGTCGTGCTCGGCGTGTTCGCGCTCGGCGTGTCGCGTCGCCGCCGTCGCTCGCGCTGAATCGTCATTCAGTCGCGCGGCGCGCTCATCCCCGCAGCGGCGTCATTCCGCGCGTCGCGCGCGCTTGGGTTTCGCGTCGCGCGGCTGGCAGGCGGGGCACGCGTACATGGTCCGCGCGGCCAGCACGGAGCGCTCGACGGGGCCCTCGCAGCGGCGACAGTGCGACTGCCCGTACACAAACGTCCGCTCGCCGCGGCGCACGCGCGCGGCGCTCTTCTCGGGGTGCGCCACCGTCACGATGCGTCGATCGCGGACGCCCTTCTGCAGCATCGCGCGCAGCGTCTCCCAGAGGCGCGTGAAGTCGGCCTTGCGAAGCGCGTTCCCGGGCGTCTCGGGGTGCAGCCCCGTCACGAAGAGGCCCTCGGCGCGGTAGACGTTGCCGACGCCGGAGAGGATCGACTGATCGAGCAGCAGCGCGCCGATCGCGCGCCGCGACTTCGCGACGCGCGCCCAGGCGAGCGCGGGGTCGGCGTCGTCGCGCAGCAGGTCCGGACCGAGCCGCGCGCAGAGCTCGGCGCGCTCCGCGTCGGAGACCAGCGTGCAGGCCGTCGGGCCGCTCAGCTCGAGGCAGGCGCCGGGGACCTGCATGCGCAGGCGCACGGCGCCGCGCGGCGTCGGCGCGGCCCGGGGCGTGCGGCGGAAGCGTCCGAAGAGCCCGAGGTGCACGTGCAGGATGAGGCCGTCCTCGAAGTCGTAGAACAGGTGCTTGCCGTGCGCCTCGACGGCGAGCGCGCGCCGCCCGTCGAGGAGCGCCGCGCCCTCGTCGAAGCGGCCCTGCGGCGAGCAGGCCTCGACCGCGCGCCCCACAAGCAGGGCGCGGTGATCGAGCGCGAGGCGGTGCAGCGTATGCCCCTCAGGCATGCGCGCTCCGCGGGTGTTCGCGGCGCGCACCGCTCACGGTGCCGCCCCTGGTTTGCGCAGCGTCGCCGGGACGAGACGTTCGCCGCGCGCGAGCGTGTCGCGCACGAGGGCGTGGACGCGCTGGTCCTCCGCGCGCTCCGCGTCGCTGCGCCGGAGCGCGGCGGACACCGGCCCCGCGACGCGCGGGTTGCGCCCGAGCGCGCCCGCGTTGCGCGCGAGAAACGCCCAGTAGAGCCGCGTCACCGGGCACGTCCGCGCGGGGTCGAACGCGCAGCCGTCGCAGTAGTCGCTCATGCGGGCGATGTACGCGGCGCCCGAGACGTACGGCTTGGTCGTCATCAACTCGCCCGTCGCGAACGTGCCCATGCCGAGGACGTTCGGCTCGACGACCCAGTCGTACGCGTCCGCGTAGGCGACCCAGAACCAGTCGGTGAGCGCGCGCGGATCGATCGCGAGCAGGGTGCCGAGGTTCGCGAGCACCATGAGCCGCGTGATGTGGTGGCCGTAGCCCTCGCGCCACACGTCCGCGACGACGGTGTCGAGGCAGTGCAGCCCAGAGGCCGTACCCCAGAACGCGGGCGGAAGCGGCTCGCGCGCGCCGAGCGCCGAGGGGTTCGCGCCCTCATCGACGCCATCGTGTGAGAGGGTGTGGTGGGTGCTCGGTCGCGTCGTCGTGCTCGCCTGCGCTGCGCTCGCGGGGGACGCGGCGCGTGCGCCCCGCAGCGCGGGGATGCGGCGCAGGCCGTCTGTGCTCGGCGTGCACGTGCCGCACGAACTCGCGCCAGCCGAGGATTTGGCGGATGAAGCCCTCGCGGCTCGCGAGCGGGAGAGCGGTCGCGCGCGACGTCCGCGACCACGCGGCGCGGCAGCAGGCGGTGCGAGGTTGAACAGCGGCGGAGATGCGCGTGTGGAAGAGCCGCGCTCGAGCGCGCGGACATCGCGTCCTCGAACGGCCCGAAGTGCGTGCAGGCACTCGCGCGAGCGCCCAGTCCCACGCGCGCTCGGCGTCGGCCGCGGTCGCGGGGAGGGCGCCGAGATCGAGCGTGCCCGGGTGCGCGGCGAAGCGCGCCTCGACGAGGGCGCCCACCTCCTCGGTGATGGCGTCCGGCGCATAGCGCGGCGGCGTCGGCGCCGCGGGCGTGCCGGGCCACGCGCGGCGGTTCTCCGCGTCGAAGCTGAGGCGGCCGCCCTCGGGCTCGCCGCGCTCGTCCATGAGCAGCCCGGTGCGGCGGCGGGCGTGGCGGTAGAACGCGTCCATGCGCCAGGGCGGGTTCGGCCCGACGGCCTCGAGGAAGTCGGCGCGCGTGCTCAGCCAGCCCTCGTGCGGCAGCACCGCGAGGCGACCATCCGCGACGAGCGGCGCGAGGTCGGCGCGCAGCTCGCGCTCCGCCGGCTCCATCACGCGGAGCGGGCCGAGCTCGGCGGCGAGGGGCGCGAGGGCGTCGGCGTACGCGCCGTCCGCGACGACGTAACGCACCGCGACGCCACGCTCCGCCTGCTCGAGCGCGAAGTGCCGCTGGTTGGCGAGCACGAACGCGAGCTTCTGCCGGTGGTACGGGCGCCGGGCGGCCTTGCGGGGCGCCTCGACCAGGACGATGCCGAGGTCCGCGGGCGCCTCGCGGGCGAGCGGGCCGATCGCCTCCGAGAGCTGATCGTAGGGCACGTAGACCCAGCGCCGCCGCGCGGGATCCGTGCGTCGCTCGGCGAGCGCGCGCAGGAAGGTCTTCACCGCGTCCCCATCTGGGGGCGCGCGCGGCGGTCAACAAGGCGCGCTCTGCGCCGCTGCGCGCCGCGGTCGCTGCGCCGCGCGCGGCGGTCCACACGGCGCGCGCTGCCTCGGTCGCTGCGCGCTGCGGCGTCGCGTGGGACTCCGCGCCACCCCGCAACCCGCGTCAAAGCCTGTTTTTGTGGGCGATCAGGCCTGTCCGCCGCGCGGCCCCCAGCCGCCGCCACGCCCCGTCACGCCGTGTGGGCCGCCGCCGGGCGCGCCGCGCTTGGGTCCGGTAGGCGTCCGCGGGAGCGCGGGTGGCTGGCGCGACGCGGCCTCCTCCGCGGTGAGGCGCGCGTAGGGCAGCGCGGGGCCGAGCCGCGCCATGCGGCAGGCGTCGACGGGCGTGCCGTCGCGCAGCGCGTGGGCGCGTGCGACGCCCTCGATCGTGAAGCCGCGCGCGCGGCAGAGCGCGATCGCACGCAGGTCGTCGACCTGCACCACGACCTCGACGCGCAGCACGTGCAGCCAACGCTCGCCGAGCGCGAGCGCGGCATCGACCAGCGCGCCTCCGACGCCGCGGCCCTGCGCGCCGGGCGCGACGACGACCTCGAGCGCCGCCGAGTGCTGCCGCCGCGGCTCCGGGGCGCGCCGCAGCGAGGCGTAGCCGAGCGCCGCGTGCGGGGCGGCGATTGACGCGGCGCGCGCGCGCCATGTACACCGCGACGCACCGCCGTGACCGCTGAGAACCCCACCTCCGCCCCCATGAACATCCCCACCGTCGACCTCGAGGACCTCGTCTCCGCCGACCCCGCGGCCCTCGCGCGTGGCGCCGCGGCGCTGCGCGAGGCCTTCGGCACGTACGGGCTCGTCTACATCCGCAACCACCCGGTCGATCTCGCGGCGCTCGAGCGCTTCTACGACGCGTTCCGCGCGTTCGTCGCGCGCCCCGAGAGCGCGAAGCGCCCGTACGCGCGCCCCGACCTCTGGTACCAGCGCGGCTGGACGCCTCCGAACACGGAGATCGCGGTCGCCGGCGGCGGTCAGCCCGACTTCAAGGAGTGCTTCTTCGTCACGCCCTTCGACAACGACGCGGCGAGCGCGCTCGCGTACCCCGAGCTCTACCCCGAGAACGTCTGGCCCGACGACGCGCCGTCCTTCTTCCGCGAGGGCTTCGTCGCGCTCGGTCGGCAGCTGCACGAGGCGGGCACCGCGCTGCTCCGCGGCTCCGCGCTCGCGCTCGATCTCCCGGCCGAGACCTTCACCGCGCTCTGCGAGAAGGGCCCGCACATCACGCGCGTGCTCAACTACCTGCCGCTCGCGCCCGAGCAGGTCGGCACGGGGCTCGTCTGGGGCGAGGAGCACACCGACTTCAACCTCCTCACGCTGCTCCCCGGCGGCCGCTTCTTCGACCCGAGCGGCGCCGCCGCCGGCGCGCCCGATGACGAGAGCGGCCTCTACCTGCGCACCCGCCCGCTGCCCGACGCGCCGAATGGCCTGAAGGTGCGCGGCACCGCGCCGAAGGGCTGCGTCATCGCGCAGGTCGGCCAGCAGCTCGAGATCCTCACGGGCGGCGCTTTCCTCGCGACGCCGCACGTGGTCACGGCGCCCGGCGTGGCCGGCTGGTCGCGCCTCTCGAGCGCGCACTTCATGCACATGCACTCGGATCGCCTGCTCTTCCCGCTCGAGCGCTTCCGCTCGCCCGAGGCCGTCCGCGCCTACGCGCCGCCCGTGCTCGCCGGCACCTACGCGCTGAAGACGCTCGTGGACATCGGGCTCGCGCCGCAGAGCGCCCTCGCGAAGCTCGGCTACCGCCACTACGACCGACTCGACGCGATGCGCGCCGACGAGCGACGCTGACGGGCGCGATGGGCGCCGCGGAGGGCAGCGACGGTCCGCTCCCGGAGCTCCCGCCCGCGGGCGTGCTCGGCCCGCGCGAGGTGCGCGGTCTGCCGCACCTCTTCGGCATGCGGCCTCCGGATCTCGTCGCGCACGCGGCGTCGCGCGGCCTCGCGCTGCGCGACGATGAGGCGCGCCGCTACCTCGCCGAGCACCTGTCGCACGTCCCTGGCACGCGACCGCCTTCGCGGCGCCCGCTCGCCCGCGCGAAACGCGAAGCGCTCGAGGCGACGCTCGCGTTCGATCGCCTCGAGATCCTCGAGCGCGTCACGGACCCGGGCGACGGCTTCGTGAAGTACCTCTTCCGCTCGCCGGACGGCGCGCTCACCGAGGCCGTGCGCATCCCGCTGCACGCGCCCGGCCGCTTCACCGTGTGCCTCTCCTCGCAGGTCGGCTGCGCGATGGGTTGCACGTTCTGCGCGACGGGCCGCCTCGGGCTCACGCGCAACCTCGCCGCGTGGGAGATGGTCGACGCGCTCCTGCAGGTGCGCGACGAGGCGCCGGGGCGCGTCGCGGGCGTCGTGTTCCAGGGGCAGGGCGAGCCCTTCCACAACTACGACGCGGTCCTGCGCGCGGCCTCGGTGCTCAGCGATCCGTGCGGCGGTCGCATCTCCGCGGACGCGATCACGATCAGCACGGTCGGGCTCGTCGCGCAGATCCGGCGCTTCGCGCGCGAAGGGCACCGCTACCGGCTCATCGTCTCGCTCACGAGCGCGCTCGCCGACAAGCGCCGCGCCCTCCTGCCCGTCGCGGGGCGCTTCGCGCTCGCCGACCTCGCCTCGGCGATCCGCGAGTACGCCGAGGTCGCGAAGGGCCGCGTCACGGTCGCGTGGGTCGTGATGGCGGGCGTGAACACGGGCGCCGACGAGGTCGAGGCGCTCGGCGCGCTGCTCGGCGATCTGCGGCTCCGCGTGAACCTGATCGACGTGAACGACGCGCGCGAAGACGGCTTCCGCCGCGCCGAGCCCGAGGAGCTCAAGGCCTTCCTCGATCGGCTCGGCGTGCTCGGCGTGCCGCTCGTGCGCCGCTATTCGGGAGGCGGCGCACGCCACGCGGCGTGCGGGATGCTCGCGGCGACGCATTGGGCGCCGGAGTCACCGAGCGAGCCGCATTCGCCTGCGTGAGCCTCAGGCGGCGGTGCGCGACTGAATGGTGATTCAGTCGCTCCGTCGTCTCCCTCGCCGCGCGGTCAGATGAGGATGATCTCGTCGGCGGGCAGCCGGAAGATCAGGAAGGTTCGGTAAGATGTTGCTCGCCGGTCGACCGGAACGCCGAGCCGGTGTGACCCGGCGGCGCGTACCACATCCAGCGCGCCTCGCTCGTCGACGCCCGGCGTCGTCGCGTCGCCCGCGCACACGGGCGGGAACTCACCGTCCGGGCGTCGGGTCGTTCGCCTCGCCGACCGCGAGGGTGCCGAGCGCGTCCGCCGTCACGGGGCCCATGAGATCGACCCAGCCGCGGCTCGTCGGTGTCGGGGGCGCCGCTCGCCCGCGTTGCAGCGCGCGATCTCCGCCTCGACGGCCTCTTCCGTCGGTCCGAGCAGCGGGTCGATCCCCGCCCCTGCGCGCGCGTAGTCGACGCCCGTCGCGCAGACCTCGAAGCGCGCGTCGCCCGTGTAGACGAAGCTGCCGTCGCGCTCGAACTCGCCGAGCACGCCCTGCAGCACCGCGAGGTCGTCCCACGTGACGATGTAGAGGTACGCGCCCGGAGGCGCCGAGGCCGCGGGCACGGTGTACGCCTCGGGGCCATTGCCCACGGGGCAGTTGAAGATCTCTCCCGCCAGCATCGCCCGCGAGCCGCGGACAAAGGTGTCGATCGTGTCGGCGGTGCCGTACGCGAAGCTGTACGCGTTGTCGGCGGTGATCACGACGTGCACGTCGCCGGGCGGCGGGCCGAGATCCGGCGGCGGACCGAAGTCGGGCGGGCCGAGGTCGGGCGGCCCGAGGTCCGGTGCGCCGAGATCGGGCGGGCCGGCGTCTTCGGGCATGCGAGGAGGCGCCGCCGCACGCTCGCTGCACGCCGACACGGCGGCGAGAAGCGAGGCGCAGAGCGCGTGGATCGCGAGGCGGTGCGTCGGGGAGGAGGCGCGCGGTCGCATGGCGCGACTCTACGCGAGCGCGCTCGCGCGCTCAACCGCGATTTAGCGCGAGGGCCGCATCGCCCCGGCGGGCGTCGGGCGGAAGGGCCCGGCGAGCGAGCCCGCGATCTGCCACTGCAGCGCGCCGTCGGCGGTGCGCGCCGCGCGGAGCCGCGGCACGACGTCGAGCATCGCGAACAGCCCGCGCGTGCGCGCGTCGCGCGTCTTGAAGGCGTCGGCGAACTTCACGCCGACGAGCAGCTCGACGCGCGAGCCGCGCAGGGGCTGGACGAGGCGCACCTGGCCGCTGCCCGTCAGCGTCACGTCGCGCCCGCCCTCGGTGCCGAGCTTCGTGAAACGCGCGAGCCCGTTCTCGACGCCGGCCTGCACGACGAGCTTGCCGAACTCGATGCGCCCGACGCTGAGGCCCTCTGCGCCGAGCCCCTCGAGCTTCAACTTCGCGCGGCCGTCGCCGATCACGAGGCCCTCGACCGCGAGATCCACGGCCCCCTTCGTCGCGCTCGGCTCCTTGCCGACGGTGAGCTCGACGGTGCCGCCGAGCTTGCCCGTGACGGGCAGGCCAAGCAGCGCCGACGGGCCCGCGAGTCGGCGCAACTCGATGTCTTCGAGCGCGAGCTCGATGCGCGTCTCGTCCTCGCTGAGCGCGACCTCGCCCACGATCGTGCCGTTCGCGAGCTCCGCATCGAAGGAGACCTGCTTCGTCCCCGCGAGCAGCGCGAGGAGCGAGATGCGCGCCGAGAGCGCGTCGATCTCGAGGACGAGCGGCTTGTCGTCCGCGGCCCCGGGCACCGCGGGCGCCTGCGGGGAGGGCGCCGCGCGCCGCGTGAGGCGCACGCCCTCGAGGTCGACGCCCGTGAAGAACGAAGGCGAGAGCTCGGCGATCTCGAGCTGGATGCCGCTGTCGCGCCGCTCGCCGCCCGGCCCGCGGGGGCGCTCGATCTCTTGGATGAGGAAGTCGCGGAGGCGGTCGTAGGGGAAGGTCAGGTACGCGGCGACGACGAAGCTCACGGCCGCGAAGGCCGGGTAGCCGAGCCAGACGAGCAGGCGTTGACGGGTCGTCGGGCTCATGGGCGCGGGGGTCCTGCGCCGACCACCGGGCGCGTCGGGGCGTTCTTCGTCGGGCCCGCGGCAGCGGGGCCCGCGCGGTCGTACGCGACGACGCCGAGCTTCACGTTGTACTGGTCGCCGGACTGGAAGTGCTCGACCTGGATCTCTTCGATCGCCACGGGATACGGGCTGTTCTCGATGCTCGCCATCAGGTCCACGATGGGGCGCAGGTTCACGTTGGGCAGCTGCACGTTCACCGAGCGCCGCGTGTAGCGGCCCATCACCTCGTCGGGCTGATCGACGACCTCGCGGAGCGTGAGCTGGTTGTCGCGCGCGCTCGCCTCGACGAAGCTGCCGAGGGCCGGCGCCTTCGTCGCGTAGCGGCGCTCGGCGGCGTCGCGCTCGGCCGCCCGCGCTTCGAGCCGCGTGCGCGCACGCCCGATCTCCGCGAGCGCGGACTCGAGCTGCTCGCTCTCCTCCTCGACGTCGCTCACCGCGCTCTGCGAGAGGTAGAAGATCCCGAAGACGACGAGGCCGACGAGCGTCAGGCCGAGTAACCCGACGAGCCGACGCTCGCGCTCGTTGAGGCCCTGCCAGCTGCGGCCGAGCGAATCGATGGGGCTACTCACCGGCGCGCCTCCGTGCTGCGTTGCGTGGGGTCGCGGCGCGCGGGCCGCAGTGGATCACCGCCTCGACGGTGTAGTTGATGCGGTCCTGCCCCGTCGCGGGGCTCGTGCGCTTGGCCTCGAGCTCGTGGAAGCACTCGTGGGTCTTCAGCGCCTCGACGATGCGGTCGCGCTCGCTGATGTTCGTGAGCGTCCCCTGCAGCGCGAGCTTGCCCTCGTGCTCGCCCGCGCCGATCTCGATCTCGAGCCGGCGCACGTCGTGCACGATGTCCGTCGGGATCGCGCCAGTCACCGCGTCGAGCGCGTCGAAGGCGTCGAAGCGCGGCAGCGGATCCTGCGCGCCCGTGCGCCCGGCGAGCAGCCGCCGCGCGCGCGCCGGGTCGCTCGTCGCCTCGCCGAACGCGTCACGCGTCACGCGCTCGAGCTCCGCGGCGAGGCTCGCGCGCCGCTCGTCGAGCATGCGGTAG
Organism: Polyangiales bacterium; assembly: GCA_964202905.1. Taxonomy (GTDB): domain Bacteria; phylum Myxococcota_A; class Polyangia; order Polyangiales; family JADJQN01; genus CAIUAC01. The sequence continues at coordinate 373,253 of CAXNJO010000002.1, read as the reverse complement.
CTCGCCCACGTCGAGAACACGAACGCGAGGAGCACCGCGCCCGCGCACACCGCGAGCAGCGGCGCCTGCGCGCGGAGCGCGCCCATCGTGCGGCGGTGCGCGAACTCGCCCTGCCGCAGATCGAGGCGCTTGCCCTTCAGCAGCGTGCGCGCTGCGAGCGCCGCGGCGCGCCCGAAGAGCGGCCGTACCGCTTCGTCCGCGCCTGGCGCCGCCGGCAGCGCGAGCACCGCGATCTCGGCGCCCTCGAGGCGCGGGGTGAGCCACGGGAGCAACCCCTCGACGAGCGCGCCCCCGCCGCACACGAACGCCTTCACCGGCGCCGTCGCGCCGCCCGCGCGGAAGCTCGCGAGCGTCTGCACGAGCGCGCGCGTCAACTCGCCCTCGTTGCGCGGGAGCCCCGCGGTCCCCGTCGCGACGGTGCGCGCGATCTCGGTGCGTCCGTCGCGCAGCACGCACACGTCGAGGTGGTTCGCGCCGACGTCGAGCAACACGTACGGGCCGGGCCCGGCGAGCTCCGGCACGAGCCCGACGAGCCCGTCGAGCGCGGCCGCGCCGACCGCGAGCTCCTGCGGCACGACGCCCGCGTCGGCGAGCTCGCCGAGCAGACTCGCGACGCGCGCCTTCGGTGCGGCCGCGGCGAGCACGCGGAGCTTCGTGCCGTCGCGCCCGATCAGCTGGTGATCGAGGACGGCCTCCTCCGCGGGGAAGGGCAGCACCGCCTCGAGCTCGAAGGGCAGGACGTCCGCGATGCGCTTCTGTACCGCCGCGGGCAGCTCGATGGGGCGCAGCGACGCGTCCTCGCCGGGCACCGCGACGACCACGCCATCGGGCGCGCGTCCGATCCCTGCAAGCACCTCGCGCACCGCCGCGGCGAGCGCCTCGGCGCGGGCCGCGGGGCCCTCGCTCCCGCCCTCTGCGGGCAGGGGATACGGCGCCTCGACGTACCGCTCGATCTCGACCTTGCGGAGCGCGGTGCGCAGCACGACGCCGCGTACCGCGGTCGTGCCGACATCGAGCCCGAGTATCCTCGCCATCTGCGTGCGTCTCCTCGGACCTAGTCGATCCGGTAGTAGTGGAAGATGCCGAGCGCGGGCATCGAGCCGGCGTTCGGCGGAGGCGGAGTCCAGCGATCGTGGAAGTTCGCGACCGTGCGGATCCGGACGCGCGCGCGCCCCACGCGTCCCTCGCCGCGGATCGTGAGGATGCGCGCGGCGGTGACGAAGGCGTTGTCGACGGGGCCGCGCACGTCGGGCGGGATCGTCACGGGGCGGAAGACCAGCGGGTTCTGCGGGCCGAGCATGCCGAGCAGCAGCGGGTAGAGGTCCTGCGCGCCCCCGCGCCCTTCGACGAAGTTGAGGAAGTCGCCCGAGCGCGTGAAGAACGGCACCGGGAAGATTGAGCGCACCGTGCGCACGAGCTGGATGAACTTCGCGGCCTCGAGCGGGTCGCTGCAGAGCGGCTGATCCGTCAAGCCGCGGAACGAGCAGAGCCGCGCGAGCATGACCTCCGGCGGCGCCTCGTTCGGGTTCACCGCGCCCGACCCGTAGATGGTGAGCCGCTCCGCGCGCAGGTCGTCCGGGTCCGGCTGCACGAACGTCGCCCAGAAATCGTCCGAGACGCCGCGCACGAGGCGCACTTCCTCGAGCGAGTCGAAGGGCGCGTTCTTGATCACGTAGGGATCGCGGTAACGCCGGTAGATCTCGTCCTCGCCGCCGCCCGAGGTCACCGTCGACGCGCCGGGATCGAACTGCGTGCGCTCCTGGTCCGGGTCCCACCAGTCGGCGAGCGCGGAGATCACGTCGAGCCGCGTGTTGAACTGCCCCTCGGCGTCGCGCTTCTCGAAGAGCGGGTCGTACGGGCTCGGCGCCTGGTACCCGCCGAGCATCGCGAAGACCTGCATCGCCATGCTCTGCCGCGCGGCGTCCGCGTCGAGGTTCAGTGGGTCGTTGACGTTCGTCTTGCTGTTCTCGGCGACGGCGACGACCGAGCAGGCGCCGCCCGTCTTGCCGAGCCCCTCGACCGCGCTCGAGTCGATGCCCGCTGCGTCGAGGCCGCCGTTCGCCCCGTCGGCGTTGCAGAACGGGGCGAGCAGCTCGTCCGCGAAGGTCCACACGGGCAGCTGCGGGGGCGGGCGCCCGACGAGCAGCTGGTACACGGGCGCGACCGTCGCGCGCATCTGCGGCTCGCGCATCACGAGCATCCGCGTGAGATCGACGGAGCTGCGGGCGAGGTACTCCGCGCGCAGCGTGTCGCGCTGGTTGGTCGCGACGACGAACGCGGTGCTCGTGTTCTCGTGCATGTCCGCGAGCATCACGCCGAGCACGGCGACGGCCGTCATCGCGATGACGAGCGCGATGCCCTCGCGGCCGCGTGCGTCGCCCGAGCCACGGCGCCGCGGATCGCGCGCGGCGCGGGGCGCGGGGCCCGGAGTCACGCGCCGCGTCATGGCGTGTACACCGCGTGGTTGACGCCGTAGCGGATCGGCAGCGACACGCGCGTGCCGACCTTCGAGACCTTGCGCCGCCCCTCGCGGCTGACGACGCCGATCACGATCTTCACCTGCGCCGGGAGACGGTTCGGCTGCCCCGCGCCCTGCGTCGTGTCCCAGCCGCGCACCCACTCGCCCGTGAGCGGATCGAGGTACGCGAGCTCCAACGTGTCGACGTCACGGAGCAGGACCTGCAGCGCGCCGCCCTTGAGCGGATCGTCGTCGATGCGCGCCTGCTCGCGCCGCACGAGCACGCGGCGCTCGGCGTCCTCCGGGTCGCGCGTGACGAAGTACGAGAGCTCGTTCTGGTCGGATTCCTTCGCGTTGCGGTAGAGCCGCTGGTGCGAAAACGACGTGAAATCCAAGCGATCGCGGCCACCCCGATCCGTCCCGACGAAGGCCGTGCGGATCACCTGCAGGCTCGGGCTCGGGTTGAGCTGCGCCGACACGAAGGCCGACTGGAGCTCCCGCGCCATGCGCTCGAGCGCACCCGTGACCTCGAGCGCGCGATCCGTCTGCGACTCGACGCGCGCCTTGTTGCGCGCCGTCTGCACGAAGCCCGAGTAGATGAGCGTCGAGATGATCGCGAGGATCGTCACCGCGATCAGCACCTCGACGAGCGACATGCCCCGCCGGGCCGCGCGCGCAGTGTCCCCGCGCCCCGCGGCGGCGTGCGTCTCGGCGCCGTGCTTCGCGGCCCCGGCCGTCGCAGCGGCGTGCCTCATGGCCGCACCGGGGGCGGGGCGGGCTGCGCGCCGCCGATCGCCTGATCGATCGCGTCCTGCGTGCCCGCGGCCATGGGCGCGTCCGCGACGACGTACTGCACGACTTCGAACGACTGCGTGCGCGCGCCCTCCTGCCAGCGGACCTCGACGGTGACGCGCCGGACCTGCTCCTCGATGGTCGATTTGAGGACGGGGTACGTGTACGACATCGCCATCTCGGAGAGCCCGCCCATCGACGCGCCGCCCCCCGACATGAGCGAGTCGAGCGTCTGCCCGCCGAGCGGGTCACCCCCGCCGGCCCCCGACGCGGCGTCGTCCTCGAGCACGCCGCCCTCCTCCTCGACCTGATCGGGCAGCACGATGCGCCCGATCGACCACGCGCACGTGAAGCCCTCGATCTCCGCGTCCTCGCAGCACGCGTCGGTGTCCTCGGCGGAGATCGCCGGTAGACCATCTTTCAAGATGTCTTCTTCGATCTCCCCGAGCTTGCAGCGCGCGAGCACCGTCGCGTACGCGCTGCGCCGCGCGCGGTTCGCGACCTTGATGGCGCCCGCCTCGCTCGAGAAGATCGACGCGAGCGCGACCCCGAGGATCGCCACCGCGACGAGCACCTCGAGCAGCGTGAACCCCGCGCTGCGCCGCGCGACCGGTGCCCCGCGGGTCATTCGTCGACCTCCGAGCGCTCGGTGCCCTCGTCGTCGGGCTCGCGTGGCTCGAAGGCGCGCGTGTACACCGAGCCGCGGCCCGTGAGCGCGTGGATCTCGACCGTGTAGACGTCTTCGCGGCCGTCCGTGACCTGCACGAGCGCGTGCTCGGTGCGGCCACCCGGGAAGTAGTAGACCGCGCCACGTCCGTGCTCGCGCGGCTCCGGCTCGTGCGGCACGGTGAGCCGGCGCAGGCGGATGCCGCGGCCGAGCGGGTGCGGCGCGTAGCGCTCGATCGTCTCGCCCTCGTCGTTCGCGATCGGGGCGAACGGCGACGCGCCGAAGGAGGGTCGCTGCGTCCTCGCGAGAGACGCCTCCGCCGCGGCCCACGGATCGACGCCGGCGCCGTCGTCGTCGGGCGCGTCGTCCTCGCGGCCCGCCTCGACGGCGGCGCGCGTCGGATCGCTCGAGCGGGCGAGGGCCACGCGCCCGTGCGCTTCCTCGATCGCGAGCGTGCCCTGATCGAGGTCGAGCACGACGCGCACCGTCGCGCCGTGCGAGACGCTGCGCGTGTACGCGAAGCGCGAGGCCGCGAGGATCTTCATGCACGCCGAGCGCAGGCTCGTGCGCATCAGCAGCCCCATCCCGTACGTCACGCCCGTCGAGACCACGGCCACGATGACGATCGCGACCATGATCTCGATGAGGGTCATGCCCTCGCGGGATCGGCGGTTGGGGGCGTGCATGGCGAGGGGCGCGGGCTCAGCCCGAGATGTCGTCCTCGGTGCCGGCCTGCTTGTCCGGACCGGCCGACTTCACCGTGACGTCGGTGCTATCGCACTCGATGGTGTATTCGCCGTCCCACGGGTCCTTTGCCTCCTTGTTGCGCGCGAGCTCGCCGCTCTCGCGCAGGTCGGCGACCGTCGGGCACTCGCCCGGGTGGTCCGTGAGCCAGATGGTCGCCGCCGAGCTGATCGCGGAGGCGTCGCTCTTCGCCGTCTTCACGCGCGCCTTCTCGAGCTGCGGCAGCACGGCGACACCCACCGCCGTGGCGATGAGCGCCATGATGATCACGACGACCATGATCTCGACGAGCGTCATGCCCTCGAGCGAGCGGCGCGCAGCCCGCCGCGCCATCCGCTCCGTTCGTCCCCGACCCGTCCCGACTGAATGGTGGTTCATCTCGCCCTCCGCGCGTTGCGCCGTCGATCCGACGCCTGGGTTCGCCATGTTCATTCCACGTTGTCGTCCATGAAGAAGTCGCCGCTCGGCCCGGCCGAGACGACGTCGATGGCCTCCGGGTCCGACTCCCCGGGACAGCGCACGTAGAGGGGCCGCCCCCACCCGTCGACGGGCAGCTCCGCGAGGTAGCGCACGCCCGTCCGCGGCGGGTGCACCAACTCGACGGTCGACCGCGGGCAGCGGCCGAGATCCTCGCGGAAGTCGGCGGCCCCGCGCCGCACGACCGCGATGGCCGCGCGCGTCGCGCGGATGCGGGCGCGGTCGTCCGCCGTCCGCCACAGCCCGAGCACCGCCGCGACGGCGAGCGCGACGCCCACGACGCCCCCGAAGCGCCGCCGCGTGAACAGCTGACCGATCCACGCGCTGCGCCGCTCCCAAGGCAGGGAGATCCCGCGCCGTGTCCGTCTCGCCTTCGCCACAGACTTCCTCCGCTCGCGCCCCGCGTGCGCCCGCCGGGTTCCACTCGGACGCGTCGTGCCGTCGCGCCGCCGTCACTGCACGAACTCGTTGATCTGCATCAGCGGGATCAGGATGGCGAAGGCGATCCCGCCCGACATCCCGCCGACGAGGAGGATCATGATCGGCTCGAGCAGCGAGGTCATCACCCCGATCTGCGCGTCCACCTGGTTGTCGTAGGCGGACGCGACGTTCTCGAGCATCTCCTCGAGCTGGCCCGAGCGCTCGCCGATCGCGATCATGTGCGTGACGATCGGCGGGAAGCGCCCCGAGCGCTTGAGCGGTCCGGCGATGCTCTCGCCCTCGCGGATCGACACCCGCGCCTCCTCGATCACGCGCATCAGCTCGGTGTTGCCGAGGACGTTGCGCGTGATCTCGAGCGCGCCGAGCAGCGGCACGCCGCTGCGGAGAAGCGTCGAGAGCGTCCGCGCGAAGCGAGAGACCGCGACCATCAGCGTGAGGCGTCCGAAGATGGGCACGCGCAGCACGAAGAGGTCCCAGCGGCGGCGGCCGTCGGGCGTCGCGACCCAGCGACGGAACCCCGCGATGCTCGCGCCGATCGCGAGGAGCAGCAGCCACCAGTACCCGGTGAAGACCTCGCTCGTGAAGATCAGCAGCCGCGTGTACCAGGGCAGCGCCTGCTGGAAGTTCTCGAAGATGCTGGTCACCTTCGGCACGACCGCGACCATCATCACGGCGACGACGCCCATCCCCATCACGACCATGAACATGGGGTAGGCGAGCGCGCCGAGCACCTTGTTCGAGAGCTTCGCCTGGGCCTCGAGAAACTCCGCGAGCCGCTGCAGGACGGCGTCGAGCGTGCCCGAGGACTCGCCCGCCGTGACCATGTTCACGTAGAGCGGCGTGAAGTACTTCGGGTGCGCGCGCATCGCCTCGTGCAGGCTCGTGCCCTCGTTGACGCGGTCGCGGATCTGCGTGAGCGCGAGCTTCAGCTCGGGCTGCTCGAGCTGGTCGATGAGCGCCGTCAGCCCCTCGACGAGCGGGATGCCGCTCTTCAGCAGCGTCGCGAGCTGCCGCGTCGCGACCGCGACGTCGAGCGTCGAGACGCGCCGGAGCATCTTCTTGAGGTCGATCTCGCGCGCGCTCTTCTTGCGCGCCTGCGACTCCTCGAGCACCTCGGTGACGAGGACGCCGTCCTTGCGCAGCACGAGGCGCAACGCCTTCGCGTTCTCCGCGTCCCGCACTCCGGCGACCTTCTTGCCGGCGGCATCGACGCCGCGGTACGCGAAGACAGCCACGCTACGCCTCCATCTCCCCGGCCTGCGTCGCGGCGAGCACGTCCTCGAGCGAGGTGCGCCCCGCGAGCACCTGCCGCGCGCCGTCCTCGCGGAGCGAGCGCATCCCGCGCTGCGTCGCGATGCGCGAGATCGTGTTCGAGTCGGCGTTGTCGAGGATCGCGCGGCGAATCGGCTCGTCGACCTGCAAGAGCTCGTAGATCCCGAGGCGCCCGCGGTAGCCGGTGCCCGCGCACTCGGAGCAGCCCACCGCGCGGTAGAACACCGGGCGATGCGGCGCGGCGCCGAGGCCCAGCTGCGTGCGGATCTTGGCGTCGCCGTCGCGGAGTCGCGTGTGCGCCGAGTCGATGACCGCGCGCTGCTCCGGTGTCAGGCGCGCGAGGACGTCCGCGGGCACGGGCGGCGGCCCCTGCACGCGCGTCGGCTCTGCCGCGAGCTCGTCCCCGTCACGGTCCGCGGCCGGGCGCTCCGCGACCGACGAAACACCGCTTGCGCCGGGACGCGCGGCCGGGCGCGGCGGGCCGTCGAGGATGCGACGCGCGCCCGCGAGATCGAGCCCGAGCGACTCGAGGTCGGCCTCGCTCGGCTCGTAGGGCTGGCGGCAGTGCGGGCAGAGCCGGCGCACGAGCCGCTGCGCGAGCACGGCGAGCAGTGACGAGGCGATCAGGAAGGGCTGCACGTCCATGTCGACGAGGCGCGTCACCGCGCCGGCCGCGTCGTTGGTGTGCAACGTCGAGAGAACGAGGTGACCCGTGAGCGACGCGTTGATCGCGATGTCGGCGGTCTCCTTGTCGCGGATCTCGCCGACCATGATCACGTCCGGGTCCTGGCGCAGGAACGCGCGCAAACCGCTCGCGAAGGTGAGCCCGATCTTCGGGTGGATCTGCATCTGCCCGACGCCCGCGAGCTCGTACTCGACCGGGTCTTCGACGGTGAGGATGTTGAGGTCGGGCTTGTTGATCTTGTTGAGGCAGGCGTAGAGCGTGGTCGTCTTGCCGGAGCCGGTCGGGCCCGTGACGAGCACGATGCCGTTCGGCCGCGTGATGAAGTGCTCCATCGTCTGGAGCTGATCCGGGTCGAAGCCGAGATCCGTCAGGTCGAGGAGGACCTTCTCCTTGTCGAGGAGGCGCATGACGATGCGCTCGCCACGCGACGTGGGGATGGTGCTCACGCGGACGTCGATGAGGCGGCCCTGGATCTTCTTCGTGATGCGGCCGTCCTGCGGGAGGCGCTTCTCGGCGATGTTCAGGCCGGCCTCGATCTTCACGCGCGCGACGATCGACGGGAGAAAGCCCTTGTGTGCGGTCTTCGTCGGGTAGAGGTCGCCGTCGATGCGGTAGCGGACGAGGACTTCCTTGTCGCCCGGCTCGATGTGGATGTCGGACGCGCGGTCGCGGACGGCGTTGTAGAAGAGGTTGTTGACCCACCGGATGACGGGGGCCTCATCCGTCATGTCGATGAGGTCTTGAAGCTCCTCGACGTCGTCGCCTTCCTTGCCGTCGGCGAGCGCGTTCTCGTCCTTGCGCTCGTAGAGGCGGTTGATCGCGTCGTCGATCGCCTCCCCGGGCGCCGCGATCGGCTCGATCGCGCGGCCGAGCAGCGTGCGCAGATCGTCGATGGGGAAGGGGTTGAGCGGGTCGGCGACGGCCACTTCGACGTGCCCGTCGCGCTCGCCGAGCGGCACGATGCGGTTCTGCCGCGCGAAGGCGATCGGGATGCGCTCGAGCAACTCCGCCGAGACGCCCGACGTCTCGATCTTCTCGCGGAAGGCGAGGCCGACCTCCTCGGCCAGCGCCCGCACCAGCTGCGCCTCGTCGACGACGCGCGTCGCGAGCAGGACGTCGGTGAGCCGCGAGCTCTTCTCGCGTGCGACGCCGAGCGCCTGCTCGAGCCCTTCGGGCGTGAGCGCGCCGCGACGCACCAGGATCTCACCGACGTACCGCTGCTCCATGGTCCCTCGCGCTCCCTCGCTCACTGCGGCGGGATGTCCCCGCGCGCGTCGCCCGATGGCGTCGGCATCAGGCCGGCCGGGGCCGCCTGCGGGACGATCTCGGTCGTGCCGTCCGGCGAGAACACGGTGTCGCCCGGCGACACCCCGCTCTCCGTGGGCGCCGCGCCGATCGCGGGGCGCACGACGTGCTCCGGGGGCGGGCGCCCGGCGGCCTCTTCGAGCAGGCGCCGCTCGGCCTCGAGCGTGTCCAGCTCGTTGAGGATCTCGCCCAGCATCCCGCGCGTGCGTGAGTAATCGCGGGGCGGCTCGTAGTCCTGATCGCCGAACACGAAGAAGCGATCGATGAACTCTTGCCGCTCGCGCATCTTGCGCTCGAAGATCGCGCGCAGATCCCCCTGATTCCGGATGATGTAGGGCGTGAGGAAGAGCAGGAGGTTCGTCTTCTGCGTCTGCCGCGTGGTGTTCCGGAAGAGCACGCCGATGAGCGGGATGTCCCCGAGGATCGGCACCTTCGTCTCGGACGTGTTGACCGTGTCGCGCATCAGGCCGCCGATGACGACCGTCTGCTGATCGCGCACGACGACCTGCGTCTTCGCGTTGCGCTTCGTGATCGAGACGACCTGCAGCGCGCCCTCGACCGCGCCGCGCTCGCTGATCTCCTCGGAGATCTCGAGGCGGATCTCGTCGGCCTCGTTGATGTGCGGGGTGATCGTGATCTTGGTGCCGACGTCCTGGCGGGGCACCGCGCCGCCGAGCGCGCCGAGCCCACCGAGCCCACCGAGCCCGCCGAGCGCCCCGAGGCCGCCCTGCGCGCCGGCCGCGCCCGCGAGCCCCGCGAGACCGCCGAGCCCCGACTGCTGCAGCGGGAGGTTCTCGCCGACGTTGATCTCGGCCTCCTCGTTGTCCATCGCGATGAGGTGCGGCGTCGAGAGCACGTTGGCGTCGCCGCTGTTCGCGATGGCGTTCAGCACGACGCCGAACGCGGGCAGCGAGATGCCGATCCCCTGCAGCTGCTCCGACGGGATCTGCGGGCCGCGCACGCCGAGCGCGAGCCCGGTCAGCGAGTCGGCGCTGACCGTGCTGATCGAGGTGCCCGCGTTGAAGCCGAAGATGGAGAGCGAGTCGTCTGCGGGGAAGCCCGGCACGCCGCCGTGGAAGCTCAGGCCCAGCTTCGACGAGCGCCGCACGGAGAGCTCCATGATCACGGCCTCGATGAACACCTGCCGGCGCTCGACGTCGAGACGCCCGATCACGCTGCGCAGCGCGGAGTAGTCGTGGAGCGACGACGTGATGACGAGGGAGTTCGTGGGCTTGTGCGCGGTGATCCGCACCTGCCCCTCGAACGGGCTGCCGCCGCCCGCACGTGGCCCGGCGCCACCCGCTGCGGCCGCGCCCGCACCGCCCGCTGCACCGCCGCCGACGATGCTCGTCAGCGTCGACGCGATGTCGTCCGCGTCGCCGTGCTGCACGTAGTGCACGTGGATGCGACCCTCGCCCTCGAGCGCGACGTCGAGCGCGCGGACCATCTCGAGGATGCGCACGTAGGCGCGCTCGGTCGCGACGATGATGAGCGAGTTCGTGCGCTCGTCGGGCAGGACCTTCGTGATGCGCACCTCGCCGGCGCGCGAGCCCACCGTCGCAGGGCCGCCCGCGGGGGCGCCGGGGGATGCGGCGGCCGGGGCCGCGCGCGGGGCCGCGGCGCCGCCCGAGCCCGGCGTCGTCGGCGGGAAGATCTCGTTGAGCCGCTCCGCGAGCTCGCTCGCGTTCGCGTAGTGGATGGGCTCGACCCACACCTGCTCGCCGCTGCGCGGCACGTCGATCGCCTCGACGATCCGCAGCATGCGGCGGATGTTCGAGCCCATGTCCGTCATGATGATCGTGTTGGTCGGCGCGTACGCGGTGACGTTGCCCTCGCGCGACTTGAAGCGCGCGAGCAGCGTCGCGACGTCCTCCGAGCTGACGTTCTCGATGCGGTGCATCCGCGTCACGTAGCGGTCGTCGGTGGGCGACGCCTCGCCGACGCCGTATAGCGAGGTGGGCAGGTTCTCGACGCCCGAGGTCTCGACGATCTTCAGGTAGCGGCCCGCCGAGACGAGCGTCATCCCGTTGAGCTCGAGGATCGAGAGGAAGGCCTGGTACGCCTCCGCCGCGCTCACCTTCGTCGGCGCGTAGACGCTCGCCTTGATGCTGCGGACCTTGCCCGGGAGGATGAAGCGCTTGCCCGTGATGCTCGAGATGAGGCGGACGAGATCCGGCAGGTCCGCGTCCTCGAGGTTGAAGGTCACGCGCGCGCCCGGCGGGATCGGCTCGTAGTCGATCCCCGTCACGAAGGGCTGGATGGGGGCCGCGGGGCCACCGCCGCCGCCCGAGTCGCCCAGAGAGGGCTGCGGGAGTTGGGGCGCGTTCTGCAGCGGCAGGCCCTGACGGATGCGCGGCGGCGTGACCTCGATGCGCGGCCGCTCCTGCAGCTGCGGCGGGTCCTGCGCGCTCGCGACTCCGAGGCCGGCCGCCATGACGGCGCCCGACAGGACGAGCAGGGGGACGGCGTGTTGGATCTTCACGTTGGGCTCGCTCCCGAAACGCTCACTGGATGTTGAAGTTCACGCTCGTCGGCTGTCCGCGGCGGATGACCGAGAGCGTGAGGTGATCGGACTCGCGCAGGCGCGCGTAGGCCTCGAGCGCCTTGTCCGGGCTCGTCATGTCGAACCCGTTGATGGTCCGCAGGACGTCGCCGTTCTGCATGCCGAGGCGGCCGAGCAGGCTGTTGCGGCGGATGCCGTACATCTTGACGCCGACGACGCGGCCGCCCTCCTCGTGCGGGACGACGCGCGCCGTGCGCATCAGCTCCGACTGGTTCTCGAGGATGCGGTTCACGAGGCCGCGCTGGATGCGGTACTCGGTGTCGCTCACGCGGGTGATGCCCGCGTCGAGCTCCGCGGCCGGGATGCCGCCCGACGGCTCCGCGGGGCCCGCCGGCTCGGCCGTCACGGCCGCTGCGACCGCGGGCGCGGCGGTCGGCGCGACGGGCAGGCCGCCCGGGGGCGCGAACATCGTGAGGCTGCAGCGCGCGGCGCCCTGCAGCATGTAGACGGTGTTGGGGCCGATGGCGTTGACCGTGCGGCCGTCGACCGGCATCCCGAGGCGGTAGAGCAGCACCTTCCCGGCGACGTTCGTGATCGCGGCGAAGGAGCGCTCCGGCCGGTTGGGCGTGTAGAAGGCGCCCACGAGGCGGATCGCGCCGTCGCACGGCGGGGGCGGCGCGTTGGGGTCGACGGGGGGCGCCTCGGCGGGCGCGGCGGCTGCGGCGGCGGCCGCGGCGAGCTCTTCGGGGCTGGGCGGGCGCACGCGCTCGCCGTCCTGCGGGCCCGTCTGCGAGTCGAAGATGTTGCGGCGAAGGACCGCCGTCGGGTCCTTGCGGCGGGCGCCGGGCGATTGTCCCGCGCCGAGCGGCCGACCGGTCGCGGCCGAGGGGGCGCGCGTCGGGGCTGCCGCTTCGAGCGGCAGGAGCGCGGTCGCGGCCAGCCGCGTGAGACCCGACGCGAGGAACAGCGAGACGAGGCCGGTCGTCACGAGGACGACGGCCACGGTCACACGGCGCTGCTTCGCATCGACGCTCACGAACCCTCCGCTTCCGGTCCGCCCGGGCACCCGGCCCGGACGCCGGCGACACCACGCCCGGGCCGTGCATAGCAGGCCGCGTGCCTGACGCTCCCGATGGCGCGTTCGCGGTCGATCCGCTGCGTTTCGGGCCGCTCGTCGCTCCGCGGGGCCGTGGCACCCGGGGCCGGCCGACAAGGTGGCAGCGCGCGCCCTCCGGGCGGGACGTCCGTTGACAATCTGGCAGAGCGAACGCGTGCCCCCCCGAGGGGCCCCCTCGACCCCGTCCGGTGTGCGGCGGCGTCCCGGCTCGGCGCGTCCATCTAGCCGTGCCCAGGTGGGTCGGCGTCGGTGTCGTCGCGCTCGGCGCCGAGCTTGCGGTAGATGGTGCGGGCCGAGATGCCGAGCAGCTGCGCGGCGAGCTGCTTGTCGCCGTGCGTGTGCTCGAGCGTCGCCCGGATGACGCGCTGCTCGATGTCGTCGAGCGGCGTGCCGAGCGCGAACGTGAGTTCGTGCGTGCGGCGCTCGGCCTCCGCGATCGTGGCCGGCAAGTCCTCCGCGGTGATCGTGCTGCTCTTCGAGAGCACCACCGCGCGCTCGACCGCGTTCTCGAGCTCGCGCACGTTGCCGGGCCAGTCGTACGCCATCAGCCGCTCGAGCGCGTCGCCCCCGAGCGCGAGCCGCGCCTTCGCGTTCTTCCGGCAGTAGACGTCGAGGAAGTGGTCGACGAGCAGCGGGATGTCGTCGCGGCGGCTCCGCAGGGGCGGGCTCGTGATGGCGATGACGTTGAGCCGGTAGAACAGATCCTCGCGGAAGCGCCCCGCGGCCACCTCCGCGGCGAGGTCGCGGTTCGTCGCGGCGATGAGGCGGAAGTCCGCGCGCGTCGTGCGCCCGCCGAGCGGCTCGAACTCGCCCTCCTGCAGCACGCGCAGCAGCTTCACCTGCACCGCGGGGGCGAGCTCGCCGATCTCGTCGAGAAAGAGCGTGCCCGCGGCGGCCTGCGCGATCCGGCCCTCGCGGCGCGCGACCGCGCCCGTGAAGCTGCCCTTCTCGTGGCCGAAGAGCTCGCTCTCGAGGATCGTCTCCGGCAGGGCGGCGAGGTTCACGCCGACGAACGGGCCGCGCCGCCCGCTCTTCTCGTGGATGTGCCGGGCGAGCAGCTCCTTGCCGGTGCCGCTCTCGCCGAGCACGAGCACCGTCGCCGTCGAGGTCGCCGCCTGCGTCGCGACGTCGAGCGCGCGGCGAAGCGACTGCGCGCTGCCGACGATCGAGCGCGGCCCCCGCAGCGCCGAGAGCTCCTGCTTCAGCTCGCGGTTCTCGGCGACGAGGGCGTAGCGCTCGGCCGCCTTGCGCACCGTCTTGACGATGTGCATCCGCTTGAGCGGCTTCTCGACGAAGTCGTACGCGCCCTCGCGCATCGCCTCGACCGCCGTCTCGATCGTCCCGTACGCCGTCATCAGCACGACCTCGACGTCCGGCGCGATGGTCTCGAGGGCGCGCAGGAGATCGATGCCGCCCATCTGCGGCATCATCAGATCCGTCACGACGACGTGGACGCGCTCGCGCCGGCAGACGTCGAGGGCCGCACGCCCCGAGTCGGCCGTGAGCACGCGCAGCCCCTCGCGCTGGAAGATCTTCTCGAGGGACTCGCGGTTCGACTCTTCGTCGTCGACGACGAGCACCGTCGAGCCGCGCGCCCGCGTCTCTGTCACGCTGACAGTCACTCTGACACCATGGCAAGCGCTGTGACACGCTGCGCTGCGGCTGTCGAGTTGTCGGGGCGGTGTCAGATTGTCTCCGGCGAACGCCGCGGGGCGACCGGGGGCGCGTCGGCGGGGCGTGCGGCCGAAGGCGCATGCCGGAACGCGAGTCGGTGGCGGGCGCGCGCCCCGTGATAGCGTGCCGCCGCGGGCGACGTGGGCGAGCAAGGCGACGAGGGCGGGGAGGGCGGCACCCGGCGCGCGAGGCGTCGCACGGCGACCGCGCTGCTGAGGGCGCGCGTCTACGCGCGGCGGTCGATGTTGCCGCCGCCCGCCGAGCGCGCGCGGCACCCGTGGACGATGCGCGCGACCGTCGCCTTCCGCTTCGTGGGGCGGCTCGTGCGGCGCGTCGTGGCCGATCGCGTCTCGCAGCGGGCGGCGGCGCTCGCCTTCGGCACGCTGCTGAGCGTCGTGCCGATCCTCGCGGTGACGTTCGCGCTGCTCTCGCGCTGGGGCGGCACGGCGGGGTCGCAGGGGCTCGTGCGCGCGCTCGCGGAGCGCTACTTCCCGCGGGCGACGGACGGGGCGACGGAGGCCGTGCTCGGGCTCGTCACGCGCTCGGAGATCGCGGCCGCGGGGTTCGTCGCCCTCGTGCTCTTGCTGCCCGTCATGACGGGCCTCGTGCGTCAGGCGGAGTCGGCGCTCGCCGACATCTTCCGCGCGCCGCCGTTGCCGACGTTCTCGCTGCGCTTCTTCGTGCACGCGGCGCTCGCGGTCGGCGCGCCGCTCCTCGCGGTCTTCGGGGCGCGCTATCTCCCGCACTTCGCGGCGGGCGGGGCCTTCCAGCTCGTCGACACCCACCTGTTGCCGCTCGCGGGCAGCACGCTCGCGCTCTTTTTGCTCTACGCGTATCTGCCGGGGCGGCACGTCGGCAAGGGCTGGGCGCTCGTCGGTGCGCTCTGCGCCGCGTTGCTCCTCGAGGCCGGGAAACTCGGCTTCAGCGTCTACGTGACGTACCTCGGCGGTGGGCTGCATCTCGTGTGGGGCGCGGTCGCGTTCATGCCGCTGCTGCTCGTGTGGGTGTTCCTCACGTGGCTCGTCGTGCTGCTCGGCGCGGAGGTCGCGGCCGCCGCACACGAGCTCGAGGGACGACTCGAGGCGGGGGTCCCGGCGCGGCACCGCAGGCCGATGCAGGGCGGACGCAGGCGGCTGCGGCGCAAGGTCGCGTGGCGCGAAGAGGCGCGCCGCGCGGCGACCGACACCGAGCGCGGCGGCGCGTAGGTCGCGTCGCGGCTAGGTCGGCCCGCCGCAGCGCGCGCGGATCTGGGCTGCCCCTTCGCGGAGCCGCGGCGAGGCCTCGAGGAGCCCCGCGCAGAGCGCGTCGAGGTCGGCCGGCACACCGCGCACGAGCAGGCCCGGCGAGGGCGCGGAGACCGTCTGTTTGCGGACGAACGCGTCGCGGCCGCCACCCGAGAAGGGCAGGTCGCCGGTGAGCGCCTCGAAGAGCAGCACGCCGACCGCGTACCAGTCGGCCGCGGGGGCGAGGGGGCGCTCGTCGCCGAGCTCCGGCGCGGCGTGCGAGACGGGGCCCACCGCGCGGTCCGGGTCGTGCGTGTCGCCGGCGCGCGGCAGCGTCCCGAGGTCGAGCACGACGACGCGGCCCTCGGGCGTGACGCGCACGTTCCCGGGGTGGAGATCGCGGTGCACGAGGCCGAGCGCATGCAGCGCCTCGAGCGCGTCCGCGAGCTGCGCGAAGGCGCGCCGCAGCCGCGCGAGCCCCGCGGGCGTGCACGTCGTGAACGCGGACGAGCCGAGCGGGCGGAGCGCCTGTCCGAACGCGAGCGGCAGGTGCGGGGCGCTCGTCGCCTCGACGCGCGCGTCGTGCCGGACGTGGCGCACGAGGTCGTCGCCGGGGATGTGCTCCATCACGAGGTGCAGCGCGTCGTCGTGCGCCAAGGCCTCGCGGAGCGCGACGAGGCCGGGGTGCGGCCGCGCGCGCAGGGTCGCGAGCTGCGCGCGGAGCGCCGGCTCCGAGACCGAATCGGCGTCGAGGCGCTTGATCGCGACGCGCATGCCCGCGTCGTCGTCGGCCTCCCACACGACGCCCTGCGCCCCGCGCCCGAGCTCGGCGCGCAGCGTGTAGGCGCCGACGCGCAGGCCCGGCCCGAGCGCCTCGCCCTCGCGCGCGCTCAGTCCGCGTAGAAGATCGTCTCGCACGATTGCTGCGTGCCGTTCCAGCGCATGAGGCGTGTGCGCGGACGGCCCTCGGGGGTGTAATCGATCACCGCGTAGGTGAGGCCGCTGTCCTGCCCGAGGTGCCGCAGGTCGAGGTTGACCATCTTCATCCAGGTGCCGGTGTTCACGAGCACTTTGTTGCCCGGCATCGCGCGAAAGCGCGGCGCATGGCTGTGCCCGACGATGAGCGTGTGCACGCCGCGCACGCGCCGGAGCGCGCGCGTCGCGAGCTCGTCGTACCCGCCGAGCGCGATGATCTCCTCCCGCAGCAGCGTCATGAAGTTGCGGATGCGCTGGCTCCAGGCGCGGATCGTGAACACGCGGTGCCGCAGGAAATAGAACGCCGAGCGCACCAGGAAGCGGACCGAGAAGCCCGTGTCGAGCACGAGCCCCGCGAGCAGGAAGCGCGAGAGCGGCTGGATGCGGTCGATGTAGCTGCGCTCTTCCTTCGCGGGGTTCATCACCTCGAGGATCCACAGGCTGCCCCACGGGAGGTCGAGCACCTCGCGTCCGTCGCGCCGTCGCCGCGTCATCCGCGCGTAGTCGACGCGGTGGATGCGCTCGAGCTGGTGGCCGTGGCGGATCTGGATGCCCTCGGGCAGGTGGTACGTGTCCGACTGCGTCACGAAGCGCACGCGCTCCCCGAGCGCGCCGGGCGCGATGCGGCGCCGGAAGAGCTCGTGCGTCGCGGGGAACCACATATCGAGGTCGTGGTTGCCGGGGATGAACGTGATGCGCCGGGCCGGGCGCTCGAGGAATGCGCGCAGCGCGAGCACGAAGCGCGGGTGCCCGTCGAGGCACTGGCGCAGCTTCTCGACCGCGATCTCGGCGGTGATCTCGAGCGGCCACACACCATCGACCTTCACCTTGAGCAGGTCGAAGATGTCGCCGTTCAGGACGAGCTCGACCTCCATCGCGTCGCCGGCCTCCGCGTCGTAGTGCGCGAGCAGCTCGGCGAAGCGGTCGTCGTGCAGGAAGTCCTCGAATGCGTTGAGTTCTCCCTGCCGCACGCCGGTGCCGAGATGCAGGTCGCTCACCACCAGGCGCAGGAGGCTCATGGCTTGACTTGCCCTTAGCTAACCCGATACTTCCGCGGAAGCCACTGGCCAGGCGCGAGGTGCGACATGCGTGTGAAGATGCTCGGGCGTTCGGCGGTGGTGTTCGTGGTGGCGCTCGCGGCGCTCGGCGCCGGTTGCAGCGGCCGCGACGAGGGTGTCGGTGAGGACGTCGATCTCGGGACGGGAGGCCGCGACGCAGGCCCGCCGCCCGAGGATCTCGGCACCTCCTTCCCGGACACCGGCATCGGCTCGAGCGAGCTCGTGTTCACGCGCGCGGTGCCCGATCACGGCCCCTTCCGCGGCGGGAACGTGGTCGTCCTGCGCGGCAGCGGCTTCTCCCTCGACGCGGTCGTCTCCTTCGGCGGGCGCATGGTCCAGCCCGCCGACATGGAGCTCATCGACACGCGGCGCCTGCAGGTCGTCGTGCCCGCGGGCGAGGTCGGTCCCGCGGACGTCGCGGTGACCCTCGGCAGCGACACCGTGATGCTCGAGGACGGCTACACGTACGACGCCCTCTACGTCGAGCCCGACCGCGGGTCGGTGGCCGGTGGCACCTTCGTCAGCCTCGTCGGGCAGGGCACGAACTTCGCCGAGGGCGACACCGTGACCTTCGGGCGCAGCGCCTGCACCGACGTCGCGGTCGTCTCGCCCACGCGCATCACCTGCAAGACGCCGCCGCTCTCGGCGAGCACCGTCGACGTGACCGTGACGCACACCGCGGACGGCACGACCGTCATCGCGCCCGACGCCTACACCTACTACGACACGTCCGATCCGTTCGGCGGTGGGCTCGGCGGCGGGCCGGTCAGCGGCAACGTGAACGTCACCGTGCTCAACGCGACGACGGGCGACGCGGTCGAGGGCGCGACGGTCTTCCTCGGCGACGGCGCCGGGGCGTACGTCGGCGACACCGACGCGGGCGGGCGCATCACCTTCTCCGGCGCGGACCTCGTCGGCGCGCAGGTCGTCACCGGCAGCAAGTTCTGCTTCGAGAAAACGAGTTTCGTCGCCGCGGACGCGAGCGACGTGACGATGTTCCTCGTCCCCTGGATGGACCCGATGTGCGGCATGGGCATGGGCATGCCGCCGCCCGGGCGCGGCCGCAGCGGATCGTTCATCAGCGGATCGCTCGTCTGGCGCGGACCGAGCGAGTTCTCGCCGAACCCGTGGCTCAACATCCCGCCCGCGCGCGCGAACGAGATCAAGGTCGCCTACGTCTACGCGACGCAGCCCTCCGTCGACCTGGCGAATCCGGATCCGGCGCAGCCCGGCGCGATCCAGCGCGTGCTCGAGGTCATCCCCGATCCGCTGCCCGGCGACGAGCGCGGCTATCCGTACCGCATCTTCGTGCGCCCCGGCAGCATGGCCGTCTACGCGCTCGCGGGCCTCGAGAACACCACGACGGGTGAGTTCGTCCCGTACGTGATGGGCATCGCGCGCAACGTGCTCGCCGGCCCCGGCGAGGAGATCGAGGACCGCGACATGACGATGAACATCACGCTCGACCGCTCGGTCGACGTCGTGAT
Organism: Polyangiales bacterium; assembly: GCA_964202905.1. Lineage (GTDB taxonomy): Bacteria > Myxococcota_A > Polyangia > Polyangiales > JADJQN01 > CAIUAC01. The sequence continues at coordinate 354,375 of CAXNJO010000002.1, read as the reverse complement.
GTCGGGCCTGCCTGCGCGCGGCCGCAGCGGCCCGAGCCGCTACAAGGTCCGCGCGGCGGTCGACCTCGGCGGCGAGGGCGTGATCGTACGCGTCGTCAACGACACCGAGATCGACACGCTGCGGCGCCGCACGAACGATCTCCCCTTCCGCCTCGTCTCGCAGCCCGCGCTCTTCGACGCGCTCTCGGACGGCCGCTACCGCGTGGAGGCGGGCTGGTTCACCGGCGACTTCGACGGCCTCCCCTACACGCAGATCGTGCGGACGGGCATCGTCCGCGTCGATCGGCCGATCGAGATGACCGGCTTCCTAGGCATCCCGACCGCGACGTCCCCCGAGTACGGCGCGCCGCTGCCGGCAGATCGCATCCTGCGCTGGGAGGCCGATGGCCCGACCCCGAGCCTGCACATCGTCCTGATGAACGGCGGCGACGGCAACCCCGCGTGGCGTCAGTTCCTGCCGGGCGACGTCCGCGAGGCGCCCATCCCCGACACGACCGCGCTCGGCGTCGCGGACATCGCGCGCGGCGACGTGTTCTGGCAGGTGTACGCGGTGACCATCCCGGGCTTCGACTTCGACACCTTCAGCTACGCCTACCTGAACGACCGCTACTGGGAGAAGAGCGCCGTCGACTTCTTCACGGCGCAGGCCAACTGACGTGACCCACACCGTCTCGCGGGCCTCGCTCGCGGTCCTGCTCGTCGGAACTCTCGCCGCGCCGCTCGGCGGCTGCACCAAGGCGCCGGTCGTCCCGCCCCGCATGGACATGGGCGCCTCTGACGCGCGCTCGCCGTTCATCGACGGCAGCTTCGTCTGCCAGTCGGTCACCGACGAGGCGTGCGACGGGACGGTCTACCGGAGCTGCGTGCAGGACGGCGAGTTCCTCGCGCAGCGGGGCGTCGACTGCTCGCTCGACGGGCGACTCTGCGTGCCGGGGCTGTGGTGCGTGGTCTGCCGCCCGGGCGAGGTCGGCTGCTTCGAGGGCAACGCCGCGGTGTGCCGCGTAGACGGCAGCGGCTGGGACGTCACCGAGGAGTGCGACATCAACGCGGGGTTCGCGTGCCAGGACGGCTCCTGCCAGAACCTCTGCGAGATCGCGACGCGCACCCGCAGTTATCAGGGCTGCGAGTTCTTCGCGGTCGACCTCGACAACGCGGCCCTCGGCGTGGGGCGTGACGCCTCGGCGCAGCCCTACGCGGTGGTCGTGTCGAACGCGGGCGTCGCGCCGACCGAGGTCGTGATCACGCAGAACGACGCGGCCCCCGGCGAGCCGGTCCGCGCGACCGAGGTCGACCGGCAGACGGTGCTCCCCGGCGACCTCGAGGTCTTCATGCTGCCGCGGCGCGAGGTCGATGGTCGCTCGGCGCGCGGCCTCGCGGCGGGGACCAACGAGGGCTCGCACTCGGCGCTCACCTCGAACGCATACCGCGTCAGCTCCACGCTCCCCATCGTCGCCTACCAGTTCAACCCGCTCGACAACGTGGGCGTGTTCTCGAACGACGCCTCGCTGCTCATCCCGACGTCCGGCGTCGACCGTCGCTACACGGTGGTCGGCTGGCCGCAGACCATCGCGGATTCGAGCAACCCGGACACCAACTTCGATCCGTCGAGCACCAACGAGGACCTCCGCGCGTTCCTCACGATCGTCGGCACGCAGGAGGGGACGACGGTGAACGTCGACCTCGGTGTTCAGGCGATTCAGGTCGTCGGGCTCGAGCCTGGCACCTTCCTCGGCGAGACCGACACCGTGACGGTGACGCTGGGGCCCTACGATGTGCTGAACCTCGAGACGCAGGCGTTCAACGCCGACTTCACGGGCTCGATCGTCGATGCCGACAAACCGGTCGTCGTGTACGTCGGCAGCGAGGCGTCGGACGCGCCGCGCTTCGGCACGCTCGCGACGCGGCAGTGCTGCGCCGACCACCTCGAAGAGCAGCTCGTCCCGGACTCCACGCTGGGCAGTGATTTCATCATCGCGCGGTCGCCCCGGCGCACCGCGGCGCTCAACGCTGCGTTCCTCAATCCGCTCGCGGACAGCGTCGCGGAGGTCAACGAGCCCGAGTGGGTCCGCGTCGTGGCGGTGTTCGACACGACCACGCTGCGGACGACGCTCCCGCCGCCGAACGACATGTTGGTGCTCTACCCGCGCGAGGACGTGATCCTCCGCGCCGACCAGGATTTCCAGCTCACCACGGATCGCCCGGTCGCCGTGCTGCAGACGCTGAGCAGCCAAGAGGCGACGGGGATCCCGAACTACTACCCGGGTGGGGATCCCTCGATCATCGTCGTGCCGCCCATCGCGCAGTGGCGCCGGGACTACGTGCTGCTCACGCCGGACAAGTACGCCTTCGATTTCCTCACGATCATGGCGCCGGTGGCCGCGCGCATCCTGCTCGACGGCGCGCCGCTGCCCGCGGAGTGCACGACGAGCCCGGCCGACGGCATCGAGCGTCGCCCCGGCGATCCGCCGCCGACCTACGTCGTGCACCGCTGCCAGCTGAGCTACCCCGACGTCATCGGGCTGCCGAACGTGCGCGTGGAGGACGGCGATCAGGATGACGGCGTGCACACGCTGCTGTCGGATCTGCCCGTCGCGGTCATCGTGACCGGCTTCGACGACTTCGTGAGCTACGCGTACGCCGCGGGCATGAACCTCAACCGCATCAACTGACGTCGGCCGCGCCGCTGCTAGGCTGGCGCGCCATGGACGTCTACGAGGCTCTGGCGCAGCGGCGCAGCGTGCGTGGGTTCGAGGCGCGGCCCGTGCCACGCGAGGTGCTCGAGCGCATCTTCGGTGCGGCGCAGCGAGCGCCCTCGTGGTGCAACATCCAGCCGTGGCGCGTCGTCGTGACCTCGGGTGAGCGCACGCGGGCGCTCGGCGCCGTGATCCACGGGGCGGCGCTCGAGGGCGGCATGTCGGTCGATTTCCCTTGGCCGGGCGCGTATCCCGAGCCGTATGGGCGGCACCGCAAGGAGTGCGGCGTCGCGCTCTACGCGGCGATGGGCGTCGCGCGGGATGACCATGAGGGACGGCGCGACGCGTGGCTGCGGAACTTCCGCGCCTTCGACGCGCCGCACATCGCGATGGTCGGCGTCGATCGCCGCATGATGCCGTACGCGGCCATCGATCTCGGCTGCTGGCTGCAGTCGGTGCTGCTCGCGGCGACCGCGGAGGGGGTCGCGACCTGCGCCCAGGCCGCCCTCGCGACGCAGGCCGACGCGGTGCGGCCGCTGCTCGGGTGGGAAGAGCACATCGGCGTGATCGTCGGCATCGCGATCGGTTACGAAGCCGTCGGCGCGCCCGTGAACGACACGCGCACGACGCGCTCGCCGCTCGCCGAGAACGTGCGCTTCGACGGCTGACGCGCGCGCCGGGGTCAGCGCAGCGAGGTGAGGGCGCGGCCCCCGTCGACGGAGTGCAGTCCGCCGGTGATCCACGACGCGTCTGCGCTCGCGAGGAACGCGATGAGCGCGGCGACGTCCGCGGGCGCGCCGGGGCGCCCGAGCGGGTGGGTCTGCCGCGCGCGCTCGAGGAAGGCTTCGTAGTCGGCTACGGCGCCGGCGACCGTGTGCAACTCGCTGACGACGACGCCCGGGTTCACGGCGTTGACCCTCACCCCGCGCGGCGCGAGCTCGAGGGCGGTGACCTGGGTCATCATGTCGAGGGCCGCCTTGCTCGTGCAGTACGAGAGGAGGCCTGCGTAGGGACGCAACCCCGTGATGCTCGAGACGTTGACCACGCTCGCGCAGCGGCCCTCGGAGGCGCTCGCGACGAGGTGCGGCACCGCGCGTGTCGTGAGGTCGTAGACCGCCTCGAGGTTGACGTCGAGGACGCGGCGCCACTCGTCGCGGCGGGGCTCGAGGACGCTGTCGGCGCCGATCACGCCGGCGGCGTTGACGAGGGTGTCGAGGCCGCCGAGCGCTGCGGTCACCTCCGCGACCGCGCGCGCGTTGTCGTCGGCGATGGTGTGATCAGCCTCGACCGCGTGCGCCTCTCCGCCGGCCGCGCGGATGGCCGCGACGACCTCGGCGAGCCGCTCACGGCGACGCCCGGTGACGGCGACGCGCGCACCCTCGGCGGCAAACCGAAGCGCGGTGGCGCGCCCGATGCCGCTCGTGCCGCCGGTCACGAGGGCGCGTGCGCCCGCGAGGCGACGGGCGGACGGGACGGGAGGCAGCGGGAGTTCGGCGGAGGTCATGGCGCGCGACGGTAGCAGCGCGGGCGGCCGTTCGCTTCCTCGGCGGAAGCCGCGAGCCTGCGTGGTAGCGTCCCCGCCGATGACCCAACGCCACGGCAAGAAGGACGTCGAGAACGCGACGCTCCGCGGCTTCGCGATGCCCGACGTCCACGAGGCCGTGGCGCGCCCGGCTGCCGGCGCGGAGGCCGACGCGGCGTCGCCGATCGCGCCACCGCCGTCGAGACAGCCGGCGATCGACGTGGAGCTCGTGGTCGAGCGCAAGACGGCGCCGTATGTCGACCGGCCCTGGGCGGCCCTCGAGGTGTGGACCCAGAACCGGATCTACGCGCTCGACGGCGGGATGATCTGTCTCGAGGTGCTGGACAAGAGCAGCGGTCATCCGGAGCCCGGTCACCCGCTGATCGGCGCGCGCCTCGTGGGCGGCCAGCACGAGACCGAGGGCACCATGGAGCTCTCGCATCCGTTTCCGCGCGTCGGCTCGGAAGCGGTCTTCGAGCAGGGGGGCGGCCGCAATGCGCGCTTCTCGCACACCTCGGAGGTGCAGCGCGTCGTCCTCCGGCTACGCGTGCTGACGGTCGCGCAGGACCACGTCATCTCGTCCTGGCAGGACCTCACCGGCTCGTTCCGCACGCCGGTCCCCTGAGCCCGCGGCGTGGGCGCCGCTACCAGCTTCCGAGGTCCAACAGCTCGTCGGCGTCGTCGTCCTCGATGATTTCCGCCTTCGCGAGCTCGACGGCCGAGGCGACGCCGAACGCGAGGTACACCTCGCGCCGCTCGTCCGACCGGAGCGGCAGGAGCCGCACGCGGATGTCGACTCGCGCGAGGAGCGCGTTGATCGCGCGCACGAGGCCGCGGATCGTGATGGTGGGGGAGGAATCGAGCTCACGGAGGTCGATCTCGTTCGTCTCGAGCGTCTCCTCGTAGTCGTCGACCACGGCCGTGATCTGCTCACCGGCGCGGAGCACGAGCTGGCCCTCGGCGCCGCCGACGCGATCGAGCGAGACGGCCCCGATCTCCGGCGCGAGCGCACCGAGGCGCGCGACGAGCTGCGGGGCGCTCGCGTGGTCGTCCTCGCGGTGCAGGAAGAAGCGATCGCGGGCGCGACGCCGTGAGGCCGTCGCGACGTGGCCGCCGCCCTCGTAGTAGGCCTCGAGCAAATCGATGTTGCGGGTGATCTCGCGCACGCTGCGCGGGTGCTGCGCGCTCACGACGCGCACGAACTCGAGATCGTCGAGCTCCGAGAGCAGGCCCGCGCGCTGCAGTGCCCGCACGAAGGCGACGTCTTCGTCCGTCGGAATCGGGACGGTGATCCGCACGGCGACCGGCTGCGCCTCCGGGGCCGGCGGCGCTTTCGCGAACGGCGCCGGGGCGTGCGGAACCGGGATGGGCGGTGCCGGAATGGGCTGCGCAATAAAGGACGGCGCAGTGAAGGACGGCGCAGTGAAGGACGGCGCAGTGAAGGACGGCGCGGCGGCCGGCGCGTCGAGCGGCGGGGGCGAAGACGACATGGGCGGCGGTACGGGAGGATAGACCGGCTCCTCCGCACGGCGCCAGCGCGCAGTGGGGGCGGGCATGCGCGGACCGGGGGGCGCCGGGTCGGAGGACCGCGTGGTCAGGGCAGGAGGGAGCGCAGCAGGGCGGTGAGGCGCGGATCGTCGCAACCCGCGACGTCGACCGCCGCATGCGGCGTCCGGAGCGCGATGCCGGGGACGGTGCCGTCACGCGGCGCGGGCTCGTCGTGCGTTTCGCGCGCGTCCCGCACCCGCACATCGACGGTGCGCCCACCGCCGCCATAGCGGAAGACACACGCGCCCTCTTCGTCCGCGCCGGTGCGCTCGCCCGCGGGCTGGAGCGCGGCGCCGCAGGCGGCCTGCACGTCGCTCGGCAGCAACAGCACGTCGTCGCACGTGAGACGACCCTCGGCTTGCGACGGTGGCGCGCCGCGCACGCGCCATGCGACGAGCCGCTCACGGAGCACGGCGGGGAGCAGGCCGGGCGCGGGGGGCGGCGAGAAGCGCTGCGTCTCACCGACCAGGCCCACGTCGGGGCAGTAGGTCTCCTCGCGGTCGTGCGTCGTCGCCAGCGGGAACGGAGCCCCGGCGGGATAGCGGCAGACGCGGCGCACCGTCACGCAGGCCGCGAGGCGCGCGCCGGCGACCTCGCGCGGGGCCGTGTCCCTGCGCACGACCTCGGCGTTGCACGGCACGGACACCCCGCGCTCGGCGAGCGTGTAGGACCACGATGCGCCCTCCTCGAGCGGCACGCGGAGCAGCGGCACGAGCGGGCGGCCCTGCTCGTCGACGCGCGTGACCGCGCGTGCGTCGGCCGTGTAGCGCTCGGGCGTGTCGCCTGCGCCGCCGAAGACGATGGCGACGCCCCGCGCGTCGACGCCGGTCACGCCGAACGCGCGCGGCACGGTGCCGTCGCTGCCCCCGCGCGTGCGCCAGCGGTCACCCGGGGCGAGGGGAAAGTAGCGAGGCAGCGCAGGGGCCGCCGGGGCGCTCGCCGTGGTCCGTGGCGGCGCTGCGGGCCGCGGAGGCGTGTCGTCGCAGCCGACTGCGAGCGCGAGGAGCGACGGCGCGCATGCGCGCAGCGCCGGCGCGCGTCGCGTCGCGGCGACCCGCCGGAGCGGCGACGCGCGGTCGGCATGCTCAGCCGCCGTGCGGCACGCCCTGCGCGCCCTGGTGGATCCAGGTCGTCACGCAGTCGGCCGCGGCGAGCGCGGCGCTGCGCTGATAGGTGCGCCAATCTTCGCGGCCGTTGGAGCCGACGACGTTCGTGACGCCGAGGACCGCCGCGAAGGGCACGCTCGACGCGACGCAGGCGAGCGCTACGGAAAACGCCTCGAGGTTCTCGCCCTGGCAGCCGCTGAGTGGGCCGACGCTGGCCGCGAGGGCGTCGTCGGTGGTGACGGCGAGCGTCGTCGCGAGCGGCGCGACGCGCGTGCGCGGGCCTGCAGCGCCGAGGGCCGCGGAGAGCAGCGGATGCGCATCGACGCTCGTCGTCATCGGGTCGGGGAACGCCGAGCGCCCGGCCGCGACGGCGTGGTCGACGAGCGCGATGCGGCTGGCGACGAGGATGTCATTGGGGCGGTAGTCGAGCAGCCCGGGGTATACGCCGCAGCTTCCGACGAGCACGACGCAGCGTGGAGAAAGCTGCGTGAGCCGGAACGCCATGCCGCTGCCTGCGATGGACATCCCGATGCCGACGGTCTTCGCCATCACGCGGAGCCCCCGGATGTTGCCGTCGAGGCGCTCCGACAGGGCAGGGCGGAAACCGACGAGCTCCGGTGCGTGGGCCGCGACGATCAGGACGTCGACGCGCTGCGCGGGGATGGACTGCATGACGGCGCCGCGAGCTTAGCAGACGCCCGCGGCGGCGCGGACCGCGGCCGCGACGGTCCGCTCGGGGGCGGTCGTCGATGACGCGATGCGTCGTGTCGGCGCGTCGGGCGCGCCGACGGGAATTGACACCGTCCGGGGACACGGGGAGGCTGGGGGGATGGTTCGCCGTAGCCGTGTTTGGTCCGCGCTCCTGTGTGTGTTCGCTGCGTGCGCGCGCGGCTCTGCCGACGACCCCGTCATCCGCCCCGTCCCGCCGCCGCGCGCCGACGCCGGGCCGCGCCCCGACGCGATGGTCCCGCCCGACGCGGGGACGGACGCCGGGATGCCGGTGGACGCGGGAGGCGACTCGGACGCGGGGATGGACGTCGACGCGGGCGTGGACGTGGATGCAGCGATGGACGTCGACGCGGGCGCGGATGTCGATGCGGGCGCGGACGTCGACGCAGGGTTGGATGCCGGCCTGGACGGCGGGCTCGACGCGGGCAGCGACGCGGGCACCGACGCCGGCATCGATGCGGGGACGGACGGCGGGCCGCCCGGGCCGTGCACGGGGCTCGCGGACTGCGCGGCCTGCGCGGGGGGCGTGTGCGTCGCCGGGGCGTGCGCGAGCGCGCCCGAGACGCTCACCTACGACTTCGAGTCGGGGGCCCTCCCGGCGGGCTGGGTCGCGGGCGGCGCGACCGGCTGGCTCGTGACCAACGGGCGTGCGCGCGGCGGCGCGTTCTCGGCGCGCAGCGGCGCGATCGGCGACTCGCAGACATCCACCCTGGCGGTGACGTTCACCGTCTCGCAGCCGGTCACGGTCGCCTTCTGGCTGAACACGGTCACCGAGACCGGGAGCGACGAGCTCGACGTGCTCGTCGACGGCGTCGTCGCCGGAACCTGGTCGGGCACGACGGCCTGGACGCAGGCGAGCGTCGGATTCGCCGCGGGCATGCACACCGTGACCTGGCGCTACACGAAGGACGCCTCCGTCGCGAGCGGCTCCGATCGCGTGTGGATCGACGATGTCACCGTGCGCGCCGCGCCACCCGCGCTCGGCTTCGAGGACGGCGCGCTCCCGCCGGGCTTCACGACGTCGGGGACGGCCGTCTGGTTCGTCGACACCGCGCGCGCGCACACCGGGACACGCGCCGCGGCGAGCGGCGACGTGGGGAACTCGCAGCAGTCGTCGCTCACGCGGACGATCACGCTCACGGCGGCTTCGGAGGTGTCGTTCTGGTACGCGACCTCGAGCGAGAGCGGCATCTTCAGCGTCTACGACGGGCTGCAATTCCGCGTCGACGGCGCGCTGGTCGGCGAGTGGGGCGGCGAGGTCGCGTGGACGCGCGCGAGCGCGGCGGTCGCGGCCGGCACGCACACGCTCGAGTGGCGTTTCGAGAAGGACGGCTCGATCTCCGCCGGCGCGGACCGCGTGTGGATCGACGATGTGGTGACCGGCGAAGAGCCGCCCCTCGGCGGACCCGTTTGCGGCGGTTGACGCCCGCTCCGCCGAGACACGGCTCGAGCGATTGCGGCCCCGCGCCCGCGCGAGTTGCACGCCGCTGCCCGCGGTCCTGCTAAGATCGGCGCCGCGTGGCGACCGACGAACGACGCCGTCTGCTCTACCGCTGGGATCTCGACAAGACCTACCTGCGGACCGAGTTCGACACCGTTCGCGATCTCGTGCGCGTCGCGCTCGAGCCCGCGGCGCGCAAGCAGACGGTGCCCGGTGCCGGCGCGCTGCTCCGCGAGCTCCGCGCGACCAGGCCGGGCGGCATCTTCATCCTCTCCGGCAGCCCCGAGCAGATGCGCAAGGTGCTCGAGGAGAAGCTGCGCCTCGATGGCATCCAGTGGGATTCCTTCACGCTCAAGCCGAGCCTCGCGATGCTCCTGCGCGGGCGCATCCGCTTCCTGCGCGATCAGGTCGGCTACAAGCTCGCGGCGCTGCTCGCCTCGCGCGCGGCGGGCACGGGCGAGTTCGACGAGGTCTGCTTCGGCGACGACGCGGAGGCGGACGCGTTCATCTACTCGCTCTACGCCGATCTCTGCGCGGGCCGCATCGGGAGCGACATGCTCGTCGCGGTCCTCGAGCGCGCGCGAGTCTACCCCGACGCGCTGCCGCGTCTCGTGCGGATGGCGGCGGATCTCCCGCGCCGCGACTGCGTGCGGCGCATCTTCATCCACCTCGATCGCATGTCCGCGCCCGACGCCTTCGCGGAGCTCGGGCAGCGCGTGTGCCCGTTTTACAATTACTTCCAGCCTTCGCTCGTGCTGCTCGAGCAGGGCGCAATCGAGCCCGACGCGGCGCTGCGCGTCGCCGCCGAGCTGGTCATCTCGCACGGCTTCACGGCCGACGCGCTCCTCGCGAGCTACGAGGACATCGTGCGCCGCGGGCACGCGGGGCCACGCGCGGGCGAGCGGCTGCTGGCGGCGAGTGAGCGGCTCGAGGCGTCGCGTTTCGCAGCGGCGACGCCGGTGCTGCGCACGTTCTTCGCGCAGCTGCCGGAGGCGCTCCCAGGCTTCGCCGAGCCACCGTCCCTCGAGCTGCTCGCCGTCGACTACGTGGCGCTCCACACCCGCGATCACGCCCGTGCGCTCGCTGCGCGCCGCCGCGCGACGCGGGGCTGAGCGCGCGCGCCGGGCGCCTCGACGCACCGGGAGGCCGACGCTACGTTGGGTCGACGCGCGCATCGCGGGGATGCGAGCGCCCACACCCATGCTCCATCGCGCGCCCACGGTCCCGGTCGATGGTTGCCCCGCGCGGCGCGCGCGGACGTCGCGTGGCGTGGCGTCGCTCGCCGCGTCGCTCGCCGTCGCCCTCCTCGGCTGCGGCGCGAAGACGGGCCTCGAGGTGCCGGACGGCGGTCCGGACCTCGGCACCGACGCGCCGCTGCCTTGCATCGACGTGCCGCTCGATCCCGACGGCGGCCCGCCGATCGAGCTTCCGCTCTCGACCGAGGCCCGGCTCGAGCGCGCGGACGTGCTCTTCCTCGTCGACGTGACGGCGTCCATGGGCGCCGAGCTCGACCAGATCCGCGAGCGCCTGCGCGACCGGCTCGCGCCCGCGATCTATGCGCAGATCCCGGACACGCAGTTCGGCGTCGCGACGTTCGCGGACTTCGCCATCGGCGAGTTCGGGACGAGCGGCGACGTGCCGTTCGCCCTGTTCCTGCCGATGACCTTCGACCTCGGGCGCGTGCAGGCGGCGATGGGCGAGGTCGAGCTCGCGAACGGGCAGGACGTGCCCGAGTCGCAGGTCGAGGCGCTCTTCCAGGCGGCGACGGGCGCGGGGTTGATGGGCCTCGACGCACGCGGCGCCGCGGTCACGTGGGTGCCACCCTCGCTCGGCTGCCCGCGCGGCGGCTTCGGTTATCCGTGCTTCCGCGACGACGCGCTGCCGGTGATCTTTCTCTTCACGGACGCGGCTTTTCACAACGGCCCGGATGGCGAGAATCCCTATCTCCCGACGCTCGCGGGCACGCCCGTCGCGTCGTATGCGGAGGCGATCGACGCGCTGCGGGGCAGCGGCATCCGCGTCATCGGCTTCTGGTCCGGCGGCGACGACGCGGGGCTCGCGAGCGTGCAGCGCACCGCGCGCGACACCCGCGCGACGCGCCGCGACGGTTCACCGCTCGTGTTCGACATCGGCCGCAGCGGCGAGCGGCTCGACGAGCGCGTCGTCGAGGCGATGCAGGACTTCGCGGACGGCATCGTGCTCGACATCGACGCGGTGCCGCTCGACCCGACGCCGGACGACGGCTTCGACGTGCGCACCCTCGTCGAGGCGATCGTGCCGCTCCGCGCGGCGCCGATGTCGGGGATCGGCGGCATCGACGCGGCGACGGGCACCTTCCTCGACGTGCGGGCGGGCACCGAGGTCGTCTTCCAGGTGCGCGTGCGTGCCGGCCTCGTCGCGCCGACGACCGAGCCGCAGGAGTTCCTGCTCGACGTTCAGTTCCGCGGCGACGGACGCTCCAACCTCGGCGTGCGCCGCGTGCGTATCGTGATCCCGGCCCTCGACGGTCGCGGCTGCCCCGAGGATGCGCGCGTCGAGCCCCTCCCCGACGTCGCCGCGCGCTGACGGCCGAGGCGCCCGCGCTCAGCCCGCCCGCCGCGCGGCGAGGAGCCCCGCGCGCACGCTGAGCGACAGCGGGCCCCCGGCGAAGTACGTGTCGAACGTGCGCTCGAGCTGCTCGAGGATGCGCTCGTCGCCCGCGATCGCACGCCACTCGGGGAGGCCCACGAAGCGGGTCAGCGGGTCCGAGAACAGGTCGCGTGCGCTGCGAAACGAGAGCCGGAACGCCTCCTCGCGCAGGCGGACGTCGTGGAAGCCCGCCGCCTCCGCGAGGCGTCCGAGCTCGTGCGGTCGCGGGTAGCGCCGGGCGGCCGCGTCGGTGCGCTCGGCGAGGCGCGGGAGCTCGTTTTTCGCGGCGATCTCGCGGAGCAGGTCGAAGACCTCCTCGAAGCTGCCGGCGAGCGCCTGCGTGAGCAGCGCGCGCCCCTCCGGGACGAGCACACGGCGAAGCTCGGCGAGGGTCGATGGCGTGTCGGCCGTGCCGAGCACGAGGTTGCCGAGGACGACGTCGAAGACTTCGTCGCCGAAGTGCAGCGCGTCGGGCGCCTCGACCTTGAAGAAGATGCGGCGCGCGTCCTCGCCTGCGTGCGCGCGGCGCCGTGCGAGGTCGACCAGTGCGGGCTCGCGATCGACGGCGATGACGCGCCCCCCCTCGCCGAGGCGGCGGAGGATCGCGAGCGACGGCGTGCCCGTCGCGCAGGCGACGTCGAGCAGGGTGCCGCGCGTCCCCGCGGGGATCTCGTCCACGATGAGCTGCGCGAAAAGCCCGCTGTAGCGCGGGACGACGGCGGCGTCGTAGAGGAGCGCGTCGTCCGCCGAGATCGCGGCGGACGGCTTGCGCGACTCGCTCATCGCGACTCCGTCACGGTGCGGACGCCGCGCACGCCACGCCGGAGCGCCGCGGACCGGTGGGGCCCGCGCGCTGCGTCTTCGTGGCCGCGCGCCGGGCGCGCGACGGGCTCAGTCCTCGTCACCGCCGCGGAGCTCGGCGATCGCCTCGCGGGCGAGTTGTCCGATCGTCGTGCGGAGGCCGTCGCTCTCGTCGTCGTCGCCATCGACGGTCACCTCGCGCGGGTCGTCGACGAGTCCGTCGAGCGCATCGGCGCCGGCCGGATCGCCGAGCGAGACGAGCGCCTCGAGGGCGCTCGCGCAGATCTCGCCGTCCTCGCTCGCGAGGAAACGGCGGACGAGCCCGAGCGCGCTCGGCTCGCCGATCTCCGAGAGGATCCAGGGCAGCTCGGTCATCGCGATGCCCGTGTGCTTGCGATCGAGCGCCCGCTCGATGCCCCGCGCGACCTCGGCGTAGCGGTCGTAGCCGACGTCGAGCAGCGCCTCGCCGGCCTGCACGCGCACCGACTCGTCCTCGTCGTCGAGCATCGTGATGAGCGTGTCGACCATCTGCGGGCCGGGGACCTGCGCGCAGAGGTCCGCGAGGCGGCCGAGCCGCAGCGCGCCCTCGTCGCGGTCGCGGAGCGCGAGCGCCTCGCTCGTCGCGCGGGCGAGCAGGTTCGCGAGGGCGTTCTTGTCGCGGGCATCGAGGAGGCGGGCCTCGGCGTCACGGAGATCGCGCTCGGCACGGAAGATCGATTCGAGGAGCTGCTCGGGTCTCATGGCGGCGGTCTTCGCAGGCCGCGCTTGCGGCGTCAAGACCGGGCTCGGCCACCCGCGCCGGGATGCGCCGGGCCGACCGCCGCGGCAGGCTCCGCGCGGTGAGCCCGGAGAACCCGCAGACGACCGCGTCGACGTCATGGTTCGCGCGCAATCCCGCGCGCTGGCGGGAGGTGTTTCACTGGGTCGTCGTGTTCGGCGTGCTGGCCGGTGTTCGCGCGTGGCAGACGCGCGACGTCGTCCGCGGTGCCGCGCCGCCGCTCCATGGCCGCACGCCCACGGGCGCGACCATCGACCTCGCCGCGCTGCGGGGCGGGCCGGTCGCCGTGCATTTCTGGGCGACCTGGTGCGGGGTCTGCGCGATGGAGGCGGACAACGTCGAGTCGCTCGCGCGCGGCGGTCGCGTGCTCACGGTCGCGAGCGCCTCGGGGAGCGCGGCCGAGGTCGCCCGCTACGCCGCCGCCGAGGGGCTGCACGCGCCCATCCTCGTCGACGAGGCCTCGGCGAGCGCGCGGGCCTGGGGCGTCACGGGGTATCCGACGACGTTCTTCCTCGACGGCGACGGCACCATCCGCCACGTGGAGGTGGGATACACGACGACGCTCGGCATGCGCGCGCGGCTCGCGCTCGCGGGCCTCGGCTGGTGAGCCACCGGAGCGCGCGTCGCGTCGTCGGACGCGCACCGCCGGGCAGGGCGCGCGTGGCGGCGCGGGCTGCGCTTCAGCCCCGCGCGAGGTCGCGCTCGCGCGCGCGGTGCGCGAGATAACTTTCGGGCGGCGCGGCGGGCGGCGCGGCGAGCCAGCCCGCGATGGTCGCGTCGAGCCATGCGTCGAGCGGGCGGTGGCGCAGGCCGAGCTCCGCCACGGCGCGCGCGGGATCGAGCAAGGACATCCAGCGCCCCGAGAGCGGCGACACGGCCGTCGGCGGGATCGCGCCGAGGCGCTCGGCGGGGAGCGCGACGCGGCGATCGGGCGCGCCGAGCCGTTGCGCGAGGCGGCCGACGAGCTCCCACACCGTGGGCGTCTCGGCCTGCGCGACGTTGTACGCGCGGCCGGCGGTGCGCGCGTCGCCGAGCAGCGCGCAGAGCGTCTCGGCGACGTCCTGCGCGAACACGTGCCGCGCGATCGCGGCGCCGCCGTCCGGGACGAGCACCGGCCCGCCGTCGAGCATCCGCGCGAGGTATCCCTCGAGGCGTCGGTAGGGGTCGCGCGGGCCGTGCACCATCGGGAGCCGCACGCGCGTCGCGGGGAAGCGCGTGCCCGCCTCGACGAGCGCATCCTCGGCGGCGCGCTTGCCGACGCCGTAGTCCCACTCGACGGCGTCCGCCGTCGCCTCGGGCCGCGCGATGAGCGGGCCGTCGTAGTCGTCCTCCGTCGCGCGCCGCGCGCGCCCGTCCGCGCCGCGCACGCCTTCGCGCACGAGGTAGACCTGCCCCGTCGAGACGAGCACGTAGTGCCCCGCGCGCGCGCCGAGCGCGTCGATCACGCCGCGCGTGTCGTCCCCCGTGAACGCGACGAAGTCGATCACCGCGTCGAAGCGACGGCCAGCGAGCGCCGCGCCGAAGCCAGCCGAGGTGCGGTCCGCGACGAGCCGCTCGACGCGGTCGCCGAAGTCGTCCCGCGTGAGGCCGCGCGTCAGCAGCGTGACGCGCTCGCCGCGCGCGAGGAGCCGCCACACGGTGAGCGCGCCCACGAAGCGCGTGCCGCCGACGACGAGCACGTGCACGGCGCGTCGACCTACTTCGTCCCGAAGAGCCGATCGCCCGCGTCGCCGAGGCCCGGCACGATGTAGCCGTGCTCGTTGAGGCGCTCGTCGATCGCGGCCGTGTACACGGGCACGTCGGGGTGCGCCGCGTGGAAGACGGCGATGCCCCTCGGGCGCCGCGAGCAGGCACACGAACTTCACGCTCTTCGGCCCGTCGCGGAGCAGCCGCGAGACCGCGGCGACGGCCGAGTTGCCCGTCGCGAGCATCGGATCGACGACGATCACCTCGCGATCCGCGAGGTCGCCGGGCATGCGGTAGTAGTACTCGACGGGCTGGAGCGTCTCGTGGTCGCGGTACATGCCGACGTGCCCGACGCGCGCGCTCGGCAGGATGCGCAGCATGCCCTCGAGGATGCCGCCGCCCGCGCGCAGGACGCTGACGATGACGACCTTCTTGCCGTCGAGCACCGGGGCGTCCATCGCGGCGATCGGCGTCTCGATGCGCTCGGTCGCGAGCGGGAGATCGCGCGTGACCTCGTAGCAGAGCAGCATGCTGATCTCGGCGAGCAGGCTGCGGAACGAGCTCGTGCTCGTGTCCTTCTTCCGCATGAGCGTGAGCTTGTGCTGCACGAGCGGGTGGCGGATCAGGTGGACGGTCCCGGACATCGTCTGGATCTCCTCGCGGCGCGTAGGTATACGCCGAACGATGACTCCCGTGCTGATCGGAATCGCCGGTGGGACCGGCAGCGGCAAGACCACGGTCGCGCGGCGCATCGTCGAGGGGCTGCCGCGCGAGCACGCGACGCTCGTCCAGCACGACTGGTATTACCGCGACCATCCGCGCCTCGCGCTCGCCGACCGCGCGAAGCTCAACTTCGACGAGCCCGACGCGCTCGAGAACACGCTGCTCGCGCAACACCTCGGCGAGCTGAAGTCGGGCAACGCCGTCGACTGCCCGCAGTACGACTTCGCCACGCACACGCGCCGCCCGGAGACGCGCCGCGTCGAGCCGCGCGCGGTCGTCATCGTCGAGGGCATCCTCATCTTCGCGGTGCCGGCGATCCGCGAGCTGCTCGATCTGCGCCTCTTCGTCGACACCGACGACGACATCCGCCTGCTCCGCCGCCTCGGGCGCGACGTGCTCGAGCGGGGGCGCGACCTCGCGTCGGTGTCGGCGCAATACCAGCGCACGGTGCGCCCGATGCACCGCCGCCACGTCGCGCCGAGCAAGGAGCACGCGCACCTCGTCATCCCCGAGGGCGGCGAGAACGCGCAGGCCCTCGACGTCATCGTGGGGCGCTTCCTCTACGCGATCGGGCGGCTCGAAGAGGCGATGTCGGGGGCGCCGTAGCGCCGCAGCCGCGGTGCGGGCCTGCGGCTGCTATATCTCGCGCGTGTCGCCCGAATACGTCCCCTCCGACAGGCTCCCCCGCGCGCGTCGACCGCGCGTTCACGATCTTCGCGCTGGTGTTCTCGGCCGTCGCGGTCGCGATCATCGGCTGGCTGCTGCTGGTGCGCGACGGTGGAGGCAGCACGCTCGACGTGGGCTTCTTGCCGGCCGTGAACGCGAGCCTCAACGCGACCTCGGCCGCGCTGCTCGTCGCGGGGTGGGTCGCGATCCGCCGGAAGAATCGCGTGGTGCACCAACGCTTGATGGTCTCGGCCTTCGTCGTCTCGGCGCTCTTCCTCGTCTCGTACCTCGTCTATCACTACGTCCACGGCGATACGCGGTACCCGGGCGATGGCGCGCTGCGCCTCGCGTATCTCGCGCTGCTCGCGAGCCACGTGCTGCTCTCGCTGCCGGTCGTGCCGCTCGCGCTGCTCGCGTTCTGGTTCGCGTACCGCGGGCGCTTCGCGACGCACCGGCGCATCACGCGCGTGCTCGCGCCGATCTGGGTCTACGTCTCGGTGACCGGGGTGCTCGTGTACGCGATGTTGCGGAGCGCGACGGGGTGAGCGCGCCGACGCGGCTCGTGCGTGGCGTCTCGTCCGCGCGCGCGCTCGTCGCGCTCGCCTGCGCGTCTCTTCTCGCGTGTGAGCCGCGCCCGGCCGCGCCGCGTGCGCGCAGCGTGCGGCCCCGTCCGGGCTCCGTGGAGGGTCCGCAAGCCGCGTCCGCGAATGCGCCCTCGGTCACGCCCGCGCGCGGCACGGAGAGCGCGGCCGCGCCGCGCAGCGCGCTCGTCGTGACGATCGACACCGCGCGCGCCGATCGCTTCGGCGCGTACGGGCGCGCCGGGGCGCGGACGCCGGCCTTCGACGCGCTCGCGTCGCGCGGGGTGCGCTTCGAGCGGGCGACGACGCCGACGCCGCTCACGGTCCCCGCCCACACGACGCTCTTCACCGGGCTGCATCCGGCGGTGCACGGCGCAGAGGTCAACGCGCCACCGCCTCCCCCGCGCGAGGGCGCGACGCCGCCCGCGCAGCTCGCCGAAGATTTCCGCGCATCCGGTGCGCGCACGGCCGCGTTCGTGGCCTCGGGCGTGCTCGCGCTGGAGAGCGCCGGGCTGCGTGGCTTCGACGTCTACGATGCGCCCGGGCGCGACGTGCTCGAACTGCCCGCGAGCGAGCGGGTCGCGCAGGCGCTCGCGTGGGTCGACGGTCTCGCCGGCGCGCCGTTCTTCCTCTGGGTGCACTTCATGGAGCCGCACGCGCCGCACGTCGCGCCGGCGGGCAGCGCGCACGACCTCGATCCGTACGATGCGGAGCTCGCCGCGGTGGACGCGGCGCTCGGTGCGTTGCTCGAGGGCCTCGGCACGCGCGGCGTCGCCGAGCGGCTCGTCGTCGTCGTCGCGGGCGATCACGGCGAAGGGCTCGGCGATCACGGCGAGCGCGAGCACGGCGTGTTCCTCTACGACGAGGCCATCCGCGTCCCGCTCGCGGTGCACGCGACGCCGGAGCTCGCTGGCGGGCGCCTCGTCGTTGCGCCCGTCACGCTCGCGGACGTGGCGCCCACGCTGCGGGCGCTCTGCGGGCTGCCGCCGCGCGAGGGCGATGGCGTGCCGCTCCTCGCGCCGCCGGACGCGCGCGATCTGGTCGCGCAGTCGGTCTATCCAGGGCGCCTGCTCGGCTGGGCGCCGCTCTACGCGTTGCAGCGCGGGACGCTCGTCTACATCGAGGCGCCGCGCCCGGAACTCTATGATCTCGCGATGGATCCGGGCGAGCGCGCCGATCTCCTCGCGACACGCCCCGAGGCTGCACACGACCTCGCGGCCGCGCTGTCGGCGGCGCTCACGGGGTTCGCCGCGCGACGCGTCGCCGGGCCCCCGGCCGAGCCGCCCGAGGCGTCGCGCGCCAGGCTCGGCGCGCTCGGCTACGCGACGTTCGCGGGCGCGTCGGGGGCGCCGGGCGCCGCCTCCAACGACCCGAAGGACCGCATCGCGGCCTACGAGGCGCAGCGCGCCGCGCGTGGCGTCGGGCGCCCGCGCGGGCCCGCGTCCGCGCCGCCGCGATGACGCGCGCGTTCGATCGGCGCCTCGGCGAGGACTTCCTCGCGACGGTGCCGCGGGTCCCCGGCGTGTACAGCGTGCTCGATGCGGGCGGCTCGGTCGTCTACGTCGGCAAGGCCGTCAACCTGCGGCGCCGGCTCTCGCAGTACCGGCACGCGACGCGGCGCAAGAAGCACCGGAAGATGCGCGAGATCATCCAGACGGCGGCGAGCGTGACGTTCGAGGCGTGCGCGACCGAGCTCGAGGCGGAGCTGCGCGAGGCCGCGCTCATCGCGGCGCTGCGCCCGCGCTGGAACGTCGCGGGCGCGTTCTCCTTCCTCTACCCGTCGATCGGTCTGGGCAAGGGCGCGCGCGGCGAGGCGCTCTTCGCCTTCTCCACGGCCCCCGGCGAGCGCCCCGACCTCGCGTGGCACGGGGCGTACCGGTCGCGCGAGATCGCGGGCGAGGCCTTCTTCGCGCTCGTGCGTCTCGTCGGGCGGCTCGGGCACCGCGAGCGCGCCGCGGTCCGCGCGCGCGGGGCGCGGACGTGGAGCTTCGCCGTGCGCAGGCTGGCGCCCGACTGGGAGGCGCAGTGGACGTCGTTCCTCCGCGGCGACTCGCGCGCCGCGCTCTCCGCGCTCGCCGTCGCGCTGCTCGACAAGCCCCGCGCGCGCCGCGACGCCGCCGCGGTGCAGGCCGATCTCGACGCGCTCGAGCGCTTCCACCGCCACGAGGCGCTGCGCCTGCGCGCCGCCTGCGCGCGCGTCGGCGAGACGCGCTGGCCGATCCCGCAGGCCGAGCGTGACGCGCTGTTTCTCCGCGCGCGCCGCGCGCCGGCGTGACGCGCGAAGCCCCGACTTTGACAGGGCGGGCGCAGCGACCACACTACCGGCCCCCGGCCGTATCGGTCGGGCTGAGAGGTGACCATGCGCAAGACACTCCTTGGATTGGCGCTCCTGCTCGCGCTCGGCGCGGGCGGATGCGGTGACGACGACAGGCGGGCGATCGACCTGGGGACGATGGGCCTGCCCGACGCGGATTCCCCGGCGGACATGAACGTGCCGCCCCCGGTCGACCTCGGCGGCGGTCCGGCCCCGGACCTCGGCGGCAGCGGGACGGATGCCGGCGGAACGCGCGACATCGCTGCGATCTGCACCGCCGCGTGCGACGCGCTCAGCGCCTGCTCCATGGAACCGGCGGGACCCGAGTGCGCGATGGGCTGTGCACCGGACCTCGCCGATTGCAGCCCGGCCGAGTTCGCCGCGATCTCGGCGTGCACGACGGCGGGCTGCGCCTCGGAGGGCGACCCGCCGATGCCGAAGATCGTCGGCTGTTTGCAGGCCGTCAGCTGCATCGACATGGGCGGCGGGATGACTCCGCCGCACTCCGCCTCCCGCCCCGATGTAGCGCCGCGCGTGGCGCAGCCGACGCGCTCGCGCTCACGGGGCCCGGGCGCGTCGGCTAGGCGTCGTCCTTGAGCGCTGCGGAGAGCGCGCGCAGCACATCGCCCGCGTGCTCGATCGCGTCGCCGGGCTCCTGCGCGGAGAAGCGGCGCGTGAGCTTCATGTCGGGCGTGAGCTTCCACGGGCTCTGCGGCTGCGCGACGAGCCGCATCACCTTCGCCGGGTCGAGCGGGGTGTCCTCGCGCAGGTGCAGCGTGACGCGGTCGGCGTTCGCCTCGCAGCCGAGCACCTTCCACGCGCGCAGACGCGGACGCAGCGCCATCGCGCGGAGCAGCGCGAGCGCCGGGGGCGGGGGCGGGCCGAAGCGGTCCTCGAGCTCCTGCGCCAGCTCCTGCACGTCCTGCTCGTCCTCCGCGCCGGAGAGCCGCTTGTAGAGCGAGAGGCGCAGCCCGACGTCCTCGACGTAGTCGCCGGGGAGGTACTGCTCGACGTCGAGCGTCAGCTCCGTGTCGACGTCGTGCACGAGCGGCTCGCCGCGCAGCTCCGCGACGGCCTCCTCGAGCAGGTGCACGAACATGTCGAAGCCGACGGCCGCGACGCTGCCGCTCTGTTCGGCGCCGAGCAGGTCGCCGGCGCCGCGCAGCTCCATGTCGAGCGACGCGACCTGGAAGCCGGAGCCGAGCTCGGTGAAGCGCTCGAGCGCCTCGATGCGCGCGCGGGCCTCGTCCGTCATCGTCGAGGGCGGGGGTGAGACGAGGTAGCAGAACGCGCGCTCGCGCGAGCGGCCGACGCGCCCGCGGAGTTGGTAGAGCTGCGCGAGGCCGAAGGTATCCGCGCGGTCGATGATCATCGTGTTCGCGCGCGGGATGTCGAGACCACTCTCGATGATGGTGGTGGCGCAGAGCATGTCGTAGCGCCCCTCGACGAAGTCCGTCATCACCTTCTCGAGCGCGCCTTCGGCCATCTGGCCGTGCCCGACCGCGATGCGCAGGCTCGGGACGAGCTGCTGCAGTTTCGCGGCGCGCTCGTACAGGCCATCGACGCGGTTGTAGACGAAGAAGACCTGGCCGCCGCGCTTGATCTCGCGCTCGATGGCCTCCTTCAGCAGGTGATCGTCCCAGCGCGTGACGTACGTGCGGATCGCGCGGCGATCGGCGGGTGGGGTGGTGATGAGCGAGAGGTCGCGCAGCCCGCCGACCGCGAGCTGGAGCGTGCGCGGGATGGGCGTCGCCGAGAGCGTGAGCACGTCGACGTCGGTCTTCAGCTTCTTCAGCCGCTCCTTGTGCGTGACGCCGAAGCGCTGCTCCTCGTCGATGACGACGAGGCCGAGCTGCTTGAAGTGCACGTCCTTCGAGAGCAGGCGGTGCGTGCCGATCACGACGTCGACGCGGCCGTCCTTCACGCCTTGCAGCGTCGTCGTCTGGTCCTCCTTCTCGACGAAGCGCGAGAGCACCTCGACGCGGACGGGCCATTCGCGCATGCGCTCCTGGAAGGTGCGGAAGTGCTGCTGCGCGAGGACGGTGGTCGGGCAGAGCACGGCGACCTGCCGGCCCGTCATCGCGACGCGGAAGGCCGCGCGGATCGCGACCTCCGTCTTGCCGAAGCCGACGTCGCCGCAGACGATGCGATCCATCGGCTGCCCGCGCTCGAGGTCGGAGAGGACCTCCTCGATGGCGCGCGCCTGATCGACCGTCTCGTCGAACGGGAAGGTCGCCTCGAATTCCGCGAACGCGCGCTCGGGCGGCGGGAGCGAGGGACGCTTGCTCGCTGCGCGCGCGGCGTAGAGCCGGAGCAGCTCGTCGGCGAGCTGCTGCACGGCCTTGCGCACGCGCTGCTTGGACTTCGCGAAGGTCTGTCCGCCGAGGCGGTCGAGCTTCGGCGCGGCGCCCTCGCCGCCGCGGAACTTCTGGATCTGGTGCAGCCGCGTGATCGGGAGGAAGAGCTTGTCCCCGCCGGCGTATTCGACGACGAGCACCTCGACGACGACGGACGGCAGGCCGCGCAGATCGTCGAAGCGCGAGCGGCCCGTGGTCTTGCGCTCGAGGCCGAGGTAGCGGCCGATGCCGTGCTCCGCGTGCACGACGAAGTCGCCGGCCGCGAGCTGCCGCAGATCCTCGAGGAAGGGCTCCGCGGTCTTCTTCTTGCGCTTCTTGGCGCCGCGCTCGGCGCGCTGCGCGGCGCGGGTGCCGAAGATCTCCTCCTCGGTGACGACCGCGAGCGCCTCGCGCGGGAGCACGAAGCCGCCGCCGAGCGCGCCGATCACGACCTCCGCGCGGCCGGGGGGCGGGGTCGTCAGCGTGCGCGGATCGAGCGGCGCGGGCTTCGGCGTGACGGGGACGTCGTAGCCGCGGAGCAGCGAGACGAGGCGCTCGGCCTGCGTCGTCGTGCGCGCGCTGACGAGCACGCGCAGGCCGTCCTCGAGCCACGCGCGCATGCGCGTCGCGAGCGGGGCGAGGTGATCGTCGCGCCCGCCGCGCGAGCGCGCGAGCTTCAACTCGAGGGCGAGCCCGGCGACGTCCTCGCCACCGACCGGGAGCAGCGCGTCCTCGCGCACCGTCTCGAGGCGCGCGAGCGGCGAGGTCTCCTCCGCGCCGAGCGCGCCACCGACCGCGACGCGGTGCACCACGACGAGCGGCCCGCGCTCGAGCTGCGCCGCGATCGCGCCGTCGTCGAGGAAATGGGCCTCGAGCGGGAAGGCCGGGGCCCGCTCGGCCCGACGCGACGCGAGGTCCCCCTCGGCTTGTTCCCGCTGGCGCGTCGAGCGCCTGCACGAGCTCCGTCGGATCGAGCACCACCGTCCGCACGGGCGCGCCGCCCGCCGCCGGCGCGAGGTAGTCGAAGAGCGTGTCGAGGCCGCGGTAGAAGGCCGGCAGAAACCCCTCGATACCGAAGAACGCGCGCCCGCTCTCGAGGTCCTCGACGAGCTGCCGCGTCCGCGACGAGGGCAGATCGACCTGCTCGCAGAGCGCGCGCACCTGCTCGCGGGCGAGGTCGATCTCCGCGGGGCCGAGCAAGCCCTCGCGCACCGGGTGCACGAAGAGGGAGCGCACGTCGCGGACGGTGCGCTGGTCTTCGGGCTCGAAGAGCTTGATCGACATGACGAGGTAGTCGTCGAGCTCGATCCGCGCTGGCCGCTGTGCATGCGGCGGGAAGACGTCGAGGATCGCGCCGCGCACCGCGAACGTGCCCGGGTCCTCGACGACGGGCACACGCAGGTAGCCGCCTTCGGCGAGCAGGCGGAGGAAGGCGGCGCGGTCGAGGCCCTCTTCGACGCGCACGACCTGCGAGCGTGCGGCGATGGCGTGCCTCGGCGGGACGCGTCGCGCGATCGCGGCCGCGGAGGCCACGAGGAAGCGCCAGGGCAGCCCTTCCGCGAGGTGGAAGAGGGTGGACAGGCGGTCCATCGCGGCGCGCCGATCGGGCGCGACATCGACGAAGGGCGACGTGTCCGACGCCGGGTAGACGAGGATGTCCGAGGGCGCATCGCCGCCCGCGCCCGGGTCGCCGCCGCCGCGCTCGACCGCGGGGCCGGCGAAGAAGCGCAGATCCCCGGCGAGCCGCCGCGCCGCGTCGTTGTCGGCGACGAGCACGAGCAGACGCTCCTCGGGGCGGAGCGCCGCGAGCCGCGCGAGCAACAGGGCACACGCGCTCGGCGGCAGGCCGCTCAGGTCGACGCGGCGGGCCTCCCCGATCCGCGCGGCCACGTCGGCGAGCGACGCACCCGGACGCGCGAGCCCGCTCTCGAGCGTGGAGGGGACCGAGGCGTGGGCGTCTGCGGCGATCGTCACGGCGGCGGCGGATGTAGAGCACGGGTCGCGGTGCCGCAACGCGGCGCACGGGGCCTTGGGCTGGCGCGCGGGGCACATGCTCGGGCAGTCTTCGTCCATGAGGGCCAACTCCGGAAACGTTCTCGTAACGGTCTTTCTCGCGCTCGCGGCGTGTGGTGACGCGGCGCCCGGTCCGGATGCGTCGATGCTCTCCGATGCGGGCGGGCGTGATGCGTTCGTGGCGATGGATGCGGGCGACGCTTCGACCGTTCCAGATGGCGGCGAGGCCGACGCGTTCTCCGAGGACGGTGGCGATGCGTTCGTCCCGCCGGACGCCGAGGTCGTCGATGCGGGGGAACGCGATGCGTCGAGCCCCGATGCGGGGGGCTCCGATGCAGGGCCGCCCGTGGTGTGCGGGGATGGTCGGGTCGAGGGGACGGAGGCGTGCGACGACGGCGTGAACGCGGGCACGCCGGGGACCTGCGCACGCGACTGCAGTGAGCTGTCGCCGACGGCCGATGCGTTCCCGGCCTATCTGCTCAACCTCGTGCGCCCCGACGGAAGCACGACGACCGTCTCCGGCGACCCGGGCGCGTGTGCGGCGACGCGCTCCGCGCCGTGCGCCGACCTCTGCGTCGAGGACGCCGATCACTGCGCGGGCGTCGCCTATCTCGGTCACGGCGAGTGGTCGCTCTCACTCCACGTGAAGCCGGGCGTCGCGCGCGCGCCCCTGCTCGTCTTCCCGCACGATCGCGCGCCGCGGCCGCTCGGTGATGCGTCGGACGACGTCTTCTACTACCCGTGGATCGGCGGAATCGCCGAGCGCGCAGAGCACCGCGACGATCCGAACCGCACCTTCGCCGCGACGTATCCCGGCGGAACCTTCGCGCCGCTCACGATGCTCGCCGACGACACCGAAGCGCGGCTCGTCCATGCCTCGAACTGGCCCCCGATCGCCGTGAGCCCGCGCTACGGCGGCGGTCGCCTGACGCTCGCCTACCAGGACGCGGAGAGCACGCCGATCGGCGGCGGCTCGTACCTCGACGGCTGGTCGCCCGGCCTGCAGTCGACCCCGCTTCCGGGCGAGCGCCGCACGTATCGTTTCGTCGAGGTGCAGGTCGCCGCGGGGGACGTCCCCATCGGCATGGAGCCCTGGCAGGTTGCCGTCGACGCGTACCGCGCGTGGCTCGATGGGCGTCGCGGCCCGCTGCCTGCGCCGTCGGCGCTCGTCGCGTCGAGCCACGGCTTCGTGGGCGTTCAGCTCGAGAACTTCGCGACCTTCGAGCCCGACGCGATCCGCGCGCTGTCGGCTGCGTGGCGCGCTGACTTCCCGTGGATGCTGTTCTGGGGGCAGATGACCGACTATCGCGGCGATTGCTGCCTGCCGCGCATCCCGCTCGGGCCGCGCTACACGGCGCTGCCGGCGCTCGCGCGCGAGCTCGACACCGCGGGGCAGCGCGTCGGCTACTACACCTCGCCGCAGTGGGAGTACCTCGCGGACCCTGCGTACAAGCTCGATCGCGAGACCGGTCTCACGTGGTTGTTCGATTGGATCGAGGCGAACGAGCGCGCGGGCGCGACCGTGCACTACATCGACACGCTGGCGCGGGTGCCGTGGGGCCCGCCCGATGTCGTCCGCGAGCTGTTCGCGGCGACCGGGAGTTGCGATGCGCTGCGCGCGCGCGGGCTCGGCGCCTACTGCGGGCGCATCCCGGAGGACGTGCTCATCGAAGGCGCCGTCGACGTGTATCCGGCTGCCGGGCTCCTCGACGGGAGCCTCTCGGGCCTGCCCGTGCTCGGCCTCTCCTCGAGTCGCTTCGAGCCGACGCGCCCGACGCCCTTCGTCGCCTTCCCGCGGCTCGCCTTCTATCTGCTGCGCGAGCACGTCCTGCACCTCGGCGGCTACAACTCCGACTTCCCCTTCGCGGGCACGTACGACACGGACGGCGACGGCGACCTCGATGCGGCCGACGATCCGGCGCAGTGGTATTGGGCCGAACAGCAGGCCTTCCTGCTCGGCGCGCGCATCACGGGTTCGCACCTCGACGTCGACGTCCCGGGCGTCGGTCGCGTGCCGAATCCGCGGCTCCTCGCGCTCATCGCCGAGCGCGAGCGTGTCCGCTTCTTCGCGCGCGGCGCGCGCTACCGCGATCGCATCGGCCTGAGCGCGATTCCGGACGGCATCGTGGCGTCGCGCTTCGTCGATCGCGAAGGGCGCACGCTCGTCGCGGTCTCGAATCCGAGCGGGCGCGCCGGGCTGACCATCACCGTCGATGGGGCTCCCGTGCCGGTCTGCACGGCAGCACTCTCGCTCGTCGATCCGGCAGCGCCGCGCTGTCCGTGAACGGGGCGCGGCGCTCGCGCCCCGTGCGTCAGGGCTTCTTCGGCGTGCCGCAGGGGAAGGTGTCGCCGCCCGCGGCCGGCTCGCGCGGCGGGAGCCCCACGCTGCTGCCGCGCTTCGCGATGTCGCGCGCGGTCGTCGGCGCGCCGCTCAGCCGCCCGCGGCGCGCGTACTCGTCGCGCAACTGTCCGAGGATGGCGTCGAGGCGATCGAAGAGGCGCTTGTGCGGGCGTGGCGCGACGCGCGTGAGCGTGTACGCCGTGAGCAGCGGCAGCGCGACGGTGCTGTCGACGTAGGCGACGACCGCGTCGGGCAGGCGGTCCGGATCGATCTTGCCCCAGCTCACCGCTTCGCCCGGCGTCGCGCCCGAGAGCCCGCCCGTGTCGGGGCGCGCATCCGTCACCTGCAGGAAGTAGTCGTGGCCGCGCTCGTCGATGCCGAGCACTTCCTGGATCTGCGGCTCCGTCTGCAGGATGAAGTTCTTCGGGCTGCCGCCGCCCATGATCCAGACCGCGCTCGCGCCGCCGTTCAGCTTCGCGTCGAGGACGATCGCGGCCGTCTCGTTGACGTCTGCGTTCACGTCGAAGGTGAGCTTGCCGCCTTCGAGCGCGAGGGCCGCGACGTTCATGCCGATCGACGAGTCGCCGGGCGATGACGTGTAGATGGGCACGCCGTGCTGGTACGCGGCGCTGAGGATCGACACCGTGCCGAGGCCGAGCGCCTGCTCGCGCTCGTGCAGCGCGCGGCCGACGAGGTGGTGGAAGCGCGCGGTCGAGAGCGGGCGCTGGAAGTCCTCGGCGCGCATCAGCTCGCGGTAGAAGGCGTCGGTGTCGAGCAGCACCGAGTAGTCGAAGAGGATGTCGTAGATGCGCACGACGCCCTCGTCCCGCAGCGTCGCGTCGGGGATCGTCGCCGAGCCCTGGTGCAGCGCGAGATCGAGCGCGAAGTGCGTGTCGTGGTAGAGGTTTGCGCCCGTCGACACGAACCAGTCGACGAAGCCCGCTTCGATGAGCGGGATGATGCAGGAGCGGCCGAGCCCGGCGGGCGTGAGCGCGCCGGTGAGCGTCATGCCGACGGTCACCTCGGGCTGGAGCACGCGCGTCGCGAGGAGGCGCGCGGCCTCGCGCAGGCGGGCGCCGTTGTAGGCGAGGAACGCGTGATCGATGAGGTCGGCGACCGTCATGCCGGGCGTGACGCCCGCAGGGGCGATCCGGTGGCCGCTGAGGAAGGAGCTCTTCTCGTCGTCGTCGCTGCGGTGCTGGTCGTTCATCGGGTCGCCTCCGGGGGGACGATCCATGCGCCGGACAACCCGACACGCAAGCGAAAACCGCGTGTCGCCCGGGCGCGCGCGACGATCGACGCGCCTGCTACGCTGGCGCTCCTCGATGCCGGCCGACGAGCGCTTACCCGGACGCCTCGCGCGGACGCTGAAGACCACCTGGCTCACCGGGCGCCTCGGCGCGAGCTACGCGGGCGGGCGCGTGGCCGACGCGCTGCGGAGCGCGACGGCGCGGGGGGACGCGCGCGACGCGCGGCATGCCGACAACGCGGCGCGCGTCGCCGCGACGCTGCGTGAGCTGCGCGGCCCGATGATGAAGCTCGGCCAACTCCTCTCGACGCACGCGCAGGCGCTCCCGCCCGAGTACGCCGCGCTGCTCGCGCCGCTGCAACAATCGGTGCCGGCGCTGCCCTTCGCGGCGATCCGCGGCGTGCTCGAGGCCGAGCTCGGCGCGCCCCCCGAGCGTCTCTTCGCCGACTTCTCCGAGACCGCCGTCGCTGCCGCCTCCCTCGGTCAGGTCCACCGCGCGCGCCTGCGTCCGGAGCACGGCGGCGGCGAGGTCGCCGTGAAGGTGCAGTACCCGGGCGCCGCGGCGAGCGTCGAGGCCGACGCGCAGAACATCGCGCTCGCGGCGGGCGCCGTGAAGACGCTCCTCGCGGACCTCGCGCGGCAGCAGGGCTTCGACGTGACGCCGATGGCCGAGGAGCTCGTCGCGCACCTGCGGCAGGAGACGGACTACTGCCGCGAGGCGTGGAACGCGAAGCTGCTCCGCAAACTCTTCGAAGGCGACCCGCGCGTGCTCGTGCCGCGCGTGCACGACGCCTTCTCGGGCCTGCGCGTGATCACGTACGACTGGGTCGGCGGCGCAGCGCTCGAGGAGGCGCTCGACGACGGCGACGAGGCGCGGCGCCGCGCGGTGGCCGGGGGCCTGCTGCACCTGTTCTGGCGCCAGTTCTACCAACAGGGCGTGCTCCACGCGGACCCGCACCCCGGCAACTTCCGCGTGCTCGAGGACGGACGCATCGGCCTGCTCGACCACGGCTGCGTGAAGATCTTCGACGAGGCCTTCATGCGGGGCTTCTCGGCGCTTCACCGCGCGCGCGAAGACGGCGACCGCGACGGCGTGCGCGTCGCGCTCGCGCACCTCGGGCTCGTCGACGACGCCGCCGACGACGCGCAGGTCGACGACCTCGAGCGGCTCTCGGGCTACTTCGCGGTCGGCCTCGACGAGGAAGAGTTCGACTTCGGCGGCTACCGCTACGTGGATGGCGCGCGCGCGCTCGCGCGCCACTTCGTCGCCCGGCGCCGTCTGCCGCCGCAACACCGCGACTTCCTCTTCCTGACGCGCGTCGTGCTCGGGCACTACGAGTACTACTCGCGTGCGCGGGCGCGTCTGCCGTTCCGCGCGCTCGTGCGCGGCTACACGGCGCAGGGCTGGCGCGGGCGCGCCGTCCCGTTCACGCCCTACGACTGAGCGATGGACGCCGTCCCGCACCACGACGGCACACCCGTCGATCCGGAGGCGCGCTTCTTCGCGGCGCCGCCCGACGCGCTCGGCGCGCTCCGCTCGCGCGCGAGCAGCCTGCGCGGGCCGCTCCCCGACGGCCTCGCGCGGCTCGGCTCGCGCTGGGTCTCGTCGCTGCAACACACGAACTCGTATGTGGGCGCCGGGGGCGTGTCGCGGCATACGCTGCGCGGGGGCGCGGTCGTCGACGAGGTCGTGCGCTTTTCGGACGTCGGAGAGCTCCGCGTCACGCGCGGCGCACGGCCGACGGGGTGGACACACGGCACGGGCGCCGTCCGCCACGTCTTCTGCGACGTGCAAGGGCGCGATCGCTTCGTCATCGACGCGCCCGCCGATCCCGACGGAACGAGCGTCGTCGCCACGTTCGGCGACGCTGCGGAGCGGGCCTACAGCGAGCACGTCGTCGCGCGCTACGACGCCGAGCTCACGGCGCGTGGCCGCGTGCGCTTCGTCCTCGGTCCGCGCGAGGTCGTCGAGGTCGGGCCGGGCTTTCTCGAGCTCGAGGCGGGGGGGCGCCGCGCGCGCCTCGATGCGTCCGAGATCCGCACCGTCCGCATCACGCGCGGGTTGCTCGAGATCCGCAGCGGCGAGGCGGGATCGGCCGCGCTCGGCATCTTCCGCGTGCGCCTCGCGGACACCCACCAGGTCCACGCGCTCGCGGTCGTTCTGCAGCAGCTCCTCGGCGTCGCGATGTCGTGAGCGCACGGCCCGTCGACTGCAACCCGTCGACTGCAACCCGTCGACTGCAACCCGTCGACGGCGCCCCATCGACTGCGGCCCGCCGACTGCGGCCCGCCGAGCGGGGGGCCTCAGCCCGCGCTCGGACCGACGCGCCGCGTGATGGCCGCGGCCCGGCGCAGCTCGCGCAGGTAGAGCTGCTCCTGCCGGCCCATCTGCTCTTCCATCATGCGGCGGTAGAGCGGCTCGCGCGCCTGCTCGTAGGGCGGGATCTGCTGCGCGCCCGACACGCGCGAACGGAGGAAGAGGATGTGGAACCCGGCCTCGTTCTGCACGGGCTCGGACACCTCGCCGGGCGCCATCGCGAGCAGCGCGCGCTCGAGGCGCGGGTCGAGCTGCCCCTGCACGAGGCGCCCGAGGTCGGTCCCACCGTACTCCGCCATCGCGTCCTCGAACGTGTCCTCGTCGAGCGATCCGGCGATCCGCGCGGCCTCGGCGCGTGCGGCGGCGATCTGCGTGGCGCTCGCACCCGGCGGCACGGGGACGAGGATCTCCGCGGCCTCGAAGCCCTGCTGCGCGTTCGCCTCGCGGACGAGCTGATCGTAGCGGGTGCGGACGTCCGCCTCGGTGATGTTCACGCGGCCGCGGGCGCGCACGTTGAGGAGCTTCAGGCGCAGGAGCTGGCGGCGCACGTCGTCGCGGTACTGGGCCTCGGTGAAGCCCTGGCCGGCGACCGCCTGCCAGAACTCGCGGTCGGAGAGCTCGCTCTGCCGCCGCACGTTCGAGATGGCGCGCTCGACGTCGTCGGCGGTGACGCGGATCTGCTCTTTGCGCGCCGCTTGCAGGATGAGCGCCTCGTCGATCAGGTGGTCGAGCAGCTCGCCGTAGAGCTGCGTGACGGCGGCCTCGCGCTGCAACGGCGGGACGCGCTCGAGCTGCGCGAGAAAGGGGACGGCGCGGCGGCGCAACTCCGAGAGGAAGATGGCATCGTCGTCGACGATCGCGACCACGCGCTCAACGACGTCGGCCCGCACACGCGGCGCGCCGAGCGGCGCGGACGTCGCGAGCGCCGCGGCGAGCGCGAGCGCGCGGAGGGCGGGGCGCTTCATCGACGCGGCTGCGCGGGCGCCGGGGCCGCCGGGGTCTGCGCCGGCGCTGCCCCCGGGCGGCCGGTGCGGGCGCGCTTGGCCTCGAGCCGCGAGCTCCGGGACGTCGCCCTCCGGGATGTCGACGCGGAGCGTGGCGAGCGCGGCCTCGTCCACGGTGACGTTCGCCGCGCGCCGCAGGCCGGCGATGAAGTCCGTCACGCGCTGCTCGCGGCGCTCGCGCCAGAGGCGGTTGCGGATGGGGCGGCTCGCCTCCTCGAGGGTGCGGTGGAGCGCGGCCCGCTTGCCCGTGAGCTTGAGGATGTGGAAACCCGCGGGCGACTGGATGAGCGTCGGGTGGACGTCGCCGACCTGCGCGAGCGCGAAGGCCGCCTCGGCGACCGGCGCGGGCACGATGGGCTCGTCCTCGCGGCGCTGCGCGGGGCGCGAGAAGAAGCGCAGATCGCCGAACCGATCTTTGGTCTCCGTGTCCTCGTTGTAGCGCTCGGCGGTCTGGCGCCAGAACGCGATGTCGGCGCGCTTCGCGAGGACCTGCGTCAGCACGCGCTGCGCGGCGGCGCGGTCGCGGAGGACGATGTGGCTCGCGCGGACCTGCTCGGGCTTGTCGAACTCGTCGCGGTGGCCCGCGAAGTACGTCTGGACCTCGGCGTCCGTGATGTCGGTGAGCTGGACGCGGTCCTCGAACTCGGCCTTCATCATGGCCTGGATCATCATCTGCTTGCGCGTCCGCTCGACGTCGTCGCTGCGGTCGTAGCCCTTCGTGTGGGCCTCCTGCGCGAGCAATTCGAAGCGCACCATGTTGTCGAGGAACTCGCGGCGCCGCTCGGGGCTGCTGTAGCGCGCCCGCAGGTACGGCGACTGCTCGGAGAGCCGTGCGGCGAACTCGCCCACGGTGATCGTCTCGTCGCCGATCTTCACGAGCGTCTCGGCCTGCTGCGCCTTCGTGAGGCCGTGCACGCGCTCGCCGGCGCCCGTGGCGGCCGTCGCCCCCGCGTCTGGCGCGGCCTTCGACCCCGAGCAGCCCGCCGACGCGCCGAGGGCCGCGCCAAACGACACGAGCGCCGAACAGAGCAGGGCGAGCGGGAGAGAGGTGCGGAGCCGACGCGCGCGGGCGCCCGCGGACCGGGAGGGGGCGGAGGGGGTCATGGGCGACCTCGCTGCTAGCACGCAGGTGTCGCCACATCAAGCGTGCAGCGCGGCGCAAGACCCCGTGAAACCACGAGTTTCCTTGTGACGCACCCAAGGCTCCGCTAGGCTGCCGCGTCGACTCACCGCAGGGGTCGGCAGGCATTTAGCAACGAGGCGCCGCAGTGGCCGGAGACGCGTTCGAGCGGTTCGAGGACGACGAGATCCCCGGGGAGGTCACGCGCCTCGAGCCCGCGGCGATGCTTGCCGAGCAGCCGACGAGCCGTCTCGAAGAGGAGCCGCCGAAGCCGACGCTCTTCTGCGAGTCGGGCAAGGACACGGGCAAGGAATACGTCGTGATCGTTGGGGAAAACGGCATCGGCCGCTCCATCGACAACGAGGTCATCCTCACCGACATCTCCGTCTCTCGGAAGCATCTCAAGGTGCTGCGGGATGCGGCCGGCCAGCTCCGCCTGCGCGACCTCGGCAGCGGCAACGGCACCTTGCTGAACGGCGCGCGGGTGCACGACTCACCGCTCGCGCACGGCGATCGCATCGAGCTCGGCGAGACGGTCCTCGTCGTGCGGCTCCCGGGCGGTGCGGACGCGCGTCCGGTCGCGCCTGCGCCGCGCGCCGCGCTGCGTCCCGGTGAGTCGGACGGTCTCCCGGGACGCCCTGCCGCCGGCGGTGCCTTCGCCCCGCCTCCGGCGCGATCCGCCGCACCCTCCGCGCCCACGAGGCCCGGTGCGCCTCTGCTCCCTGCGTGGCCGCAGCCGGCTGAGCCGCCCGCCGGTGCTCCCGGCGCGCAGCCGACACCGGGCCCGGGCTACGCGCCCACGCCGACGGCCGTCGCGCGCCCCGCGCCCCGGGGCGTCGGGCGAGGGGCGCTCGTGTTCCTCGGGGTGTTCGGCGCCCTCGTGTTGGTCGGCGCCGGCGCCGCGCTCGCGGTCGTGATGATGGACCCCGAAGCGCCCGGGGCCGCGCCGCTCGACCCCGCGCTCTACGCCCGGGGCGCCGACGCGTACGCCGCGCGCCGCTGGGACGAGGCCGACGTTGCCTTCCGCACGATCCTCGCTGCGCAGCCCGCCGACGCCCGCGCTGCGACATACGTGCAGCGCATCCAGGAGGCGCGCGCCCACGACCAGCAGCTCACGGCGGCGCGCGCTTCGTACGCGGCCGGCGACGCGCGCACCGCGCTTGGCCAGCTCGCGTCGGTGCCGCCCGCCAGCCCGCTCGCCGCGGACGTCGCGAGCCTCCGTGCGGCAGCGGGCGAGCGGGTCGCCGTGACCCTCGTCGGCGAGGCGCGCGCGGCCGCGGCCGCCGGGCGTCGCGACGAGGCGGCTGCGCGCCTCATGGAGGCGACCGGTTTCGCGCCGGCGAGCGCCGTCGTCGTGCAGGCCCGCGTCGAGTTGGGCCTCGCGGCGGGCGCAACAGCGTCGGCGACCGTGGCCCTCGTCCCACCGCCGCCTGCCGTCGTCGCGGCGCCGGCGGTCGTCGCGGCGCCGGCCGTGGCCGCTGTCGTTCCTGTGCCCGCCGCGGCCCCGCGCCCCGCGCGCGCGCCGCGCGCATCGGCCCCCGCGCGGCTGCCGCGCCGCGCCCGCGCCGCGCCGCCGAGCCGCGCAGCCCCCGCGCCCGCCTCGCGCAGTACGGGCGGCACGGACCGCGCGCTCGCCGCGTACCGCTCGGGCGACTTCGCCGGCGCTGCGCGCCTCGCCCGGGATGGTGCGCGAACCGCGACGGGCGCCGACGCGCGGCGTTTCACCTCGCTGGCCGACCAGATCGATCGATTCGCCCGTGATTACGGGCGTGTACGTAGCGCGGGCTCGAACCTTGGCAGCGTGCTCCGGCAGGTGCAGAGCGCGATCTCGCTCGACGAGCAGATCAGCGGCGGCCAAGCGTACGCCCGCGCGCTCAGGCCCCGCCTCGTGGACGCGCTCGTTGGCGGCGCGAACGACGCGTGGGCGCGCGGCCGCATCCCCGAGGCCTGCTTGAAGGTCCGGCAGGTGACCGACCTCGACGCCCGCAACTCCCGCGCGCGCGACCTCGTCCGGCGCTGCGAGACGAAGGCAGGTGAGATGCTCACGCAGGCGCAGGCCGCCGAGCGCACGAACCGCACGCAGGCGCAGGGGCTCTACCGCGACGTGCTCGCCCTCGTGCCCCAGTCGAGCCCGACCTACCAGCGCGCCTACACGCGGATGCAGACGCTCAACCGCGCCCCGGGACCGGCCGCAACCCCGACCTCCGCGTCGCCGCGCCGGGCTCCCGTCATCGTCGACGAAGACGAATAGCGCGGGGTCTCGCCCACGGCGGACCGGCGTCGGACAGGGTTGTGCGGCCCCAGGGCCACGACGCCCGCGGTGGAGCGCTGGGCGCCGGAGCCGCACCACGCCACGCCACGCACGGGGCCGGTGGGCGCCGCGGGGGTCCCGCTCAGCCGAGGCTGGCGAGCAGCTTTCGAACCTTGGCGTCAAGGTCCGCGAGGTCGAAGGGCTTGTCGATGAACTCGTTCGCGCCGTAGAGCGGTGAGGTCATCTCGTTGAGGCGCTCGCCGATGCCGGTGACCATCATCACGAGGGTGTCCGAGAGGGCGTCGTCGTCGCGGATCGCGCGACAAACCTCCCAGCCGCTCATGCCGGGCATCATCACGTCGAGGATGACGAGATCCGGCTGCGCGCGCCGCGCGATGCGTAGCGCCTCCTCGCCGTCGGACGCCTCGAGCACATTCACGTCGAGCGTGCGCAGGTGCCGCGTGACCAGCGAGAGAATGTCGATGTCGTCGTCGGCGACGAGGACAGTGCGGGAGGCCGTCATCCGTTTGGATCCTTGTTGCTCGGCGCCTGCCGCCGAGCGGGGTGACAATCTACGTCAGCAGGGTGGCTCGGTGTCAACGTCCGTCGTGCGCGAGAATTCCGAGCGCGTCGCTCGTCAGCCATCCCTCGCGCGAGGGCGAGACGCGTACGTGTGCCCAACCCCGGTCCCGCGCCACGATCCGGACGCGCTCTCCCTCGTGGAGCATGCCGCGGGGCGCCGCGCGCGGGTCGGGGGCCTCGCGCAGCGGCAGCGCGTCCCCGAGCGCGATGGCGGCGTCGCCCGCGTCGAAGGCGTCGAGCTTCTGGCCGAGCGCGAGCCCCGCTGCGGCGAGGCCGAGGCCGAGGAGCGGCGCCGCGATCCACAAGGCGAGCCGGGCCAACTCGCCGCGCGTGACGCGGAGCGCGCCGAGCGCGCCGAAGAAGAGCGCGCAGAGCGCGAGCGTGAGCAGCGCGAGCGTGTCGACGTGCAGCCCGCGCACCGCGGCCTCGCGGAAGGGCGGGCGCGTCTGCACCGTCGCCTCGCCGCTCGCCGCCGCGCGACGGCGCCCGAGCGCGGCCTGGCTCGCGGTGACCGCGGCCTCGATCGCGTCGTCTCCTGGGGCGACCGCGAGCGCGCCCTCGAAGGCGTGGATCGCGCGCCCGTGCGCGCCCTGCTTCGCGTGGCTGAGCCCGAGGTCGTAATAGACGTCGGCGTCGTCCACGCCCGACGCCACGAGCTGCTCGTACGCGCGGGCCGCTGCCTCGTAATCACCGCGTGCGTACGCCGCGTTGCCGCGCTCGAAGAGCGCGCGCTGCGAGTCGGCCTGCGCGGGCACGGCCGCGAGCAGGAGCGCCGTCGCGAGCAGGGCCGCCGGGGCGAAGGGCACGAGGCAGAGTCCGATGCCGAACGCGCCGCGTGACGCTTCATGCGCGCGGCGCGGCGTGCTCCCGAGGGCGGCAAGGCTCATGGGCGCTCCTCCGCGCTTGGTGAAAAACGGTCGATCCGCTCGAGCAGCGACTGCGCGCGGTCGATCGCGCGGGCGAGCTCGTCGGGCGTCGCGCCGCTCGCGCTGAAGCGCGCGAACTCGGCGCCCTCCAACTCGTCGACGAGGCGCGCCGCGAGCTCTGCGGGCATCGCGCGCTCGCCGAGGCGTGCGCGGAGGGCGGTGAGGGTGAGCCCCCCGATCGGCTCGCCGAGCCGTGCCTCGAGGGCGGACTTGAGCGCGCTCGAGAGCTCGCCGTAGCAGCCGCGCGCGTCGCCCGACTTCGCGAGGGCATCGGCCTTCGCGAGGCGCTTGCGTGCCCCACGGATCGCCCGCTGCGGCGCGCCCGCGTCGGCGCGTGCCTGCACCCGTCTGCGCGCGGCGAACGCGAGGAGCAGGGCGAGCCAGAGCGCGGGCGGCGCGCCGAGCGCGAAGGGGAACCACGGCTGCTCGGGCAGCGTGCGCGCGTGGCGCCGGAGCGCGCTCGCCGTGCGGAGGGCGCCGTACGCGCCGGCCGTCTCGGCGTCGTCGCCTTCGGCGGCGGGCTCCGTGTCCGCGGCGGGGGGCGGCTCCTCCGGCGCAGGCGCCGCGAGCGCATTGCCCGCGGCGACGAGCGTGAGCGGCGTGGACTCGGCGCGTCCGTACGCGCCGGTCGCGGGGTCGAAGGTCGCGAACCCGAGCGCCGGCAGGGTGAAGGCCCCGGGGTTGCGCGGCACGACCAGCCATTCGAGCGTGCGCACGCCGCCGACGAGATCGCCGGGCGCCTCGATCTCGTCCTTGATCTGCGGCTCGAGGAAGGAGAGCCCCTCGAGGGTCGGCGTCGGCAGGCGCACGTCGCGGAGGTTGCCGCTGCCGCGCACGCGCGCCGTCAGCGTGACCGCGTCGCCGGTCGCCACCTGCGTCCGATCGAGCGAGGCCTCGACGGTGAAGCGCCCGACGTGCGCCTCGCCCGGCGGTCGACCCGCATCCGGGAGCGGGCGGGCGCGCAGGGACACGGCCACGCCCTCGCGGCGGAGGGCGCGCTGCGGCGTCGCGCCGAAGAGGTCGAACACGGTGCCCGTCGGCACGTCGAGCGTCATCGCGCCGATCGAGAGCTCGCCCGCGCGCAGCGGGAACGCCGCGAAGCGCCGCAGCACGTAGACGCGGAACGTCGTGCCATCGACGCTCTGCTCCGTCGCCTCGAGCGCGCGCTGCGGCGGCAGCAGATCGTGGACCCAGAAGCCCTCGGCCGTGGGCTCGCGGGACGCAGCGGGCGCGCTGCGGATCCCGCCCCGCACGTAGAGGTAGACGGTCACCGTGACCTGCTCCCCCACCCACGGCTCGCGCTTGTCGACGACGGTGCGCAGGAACGCCTCGGGATCGAACTGCGCGCCGTCGAGTCGGCCCGTCGGCGGCGCGAGCGGGTCCGTGGGCGGCGCGTCCGCCGGGAGTGGCTCGGGGGCACTGCCGGGGGGCACCGAGCCCCCTTGCAGCGGCACCGCGGGTGGCGCCTGACCGGCGGGCACCACGACGAGCGTGAGGCGGTTGCTCTCGAAGCGCCGCCCCCCGACGACGGCGCGGGCGGGCTTGAGCGCGTACCGCCCGGGGCGACGCGCGAGCAGCTCGAGCGTCTGGATCGTCGAGGACTGCACCACCTGCGTTTGCCCCCCGAAGCCGAACTGGAAGCTCATCGGGGTCGCGATGCGCCGCGAGATCACGTCGAAGCCCGAGAGGTCGGGCGGCTCGATCGCCTCGACGCGCGCGCCCGTCGCCTCGACGCGGATCTCGAGCACGAGCGTGTCGCCGACGGCGAGCGACGCGCGATCCGAGGCCAGCCGGACCGTCGCCGACTGCGCGTGCGCGACGCCCGGCACAAGCCCCCAGCCGAGCAGGCCGAGCACGGCCCAAAGGGCGCCGATCGAGGCACGAACGCCCAATGAATACACATGGATGGGGGCGTGGCGCTGGCGGCTCACGCTCACCAGTCCTGCGCCGGGGCGCGGTTCTCGCGGAGCGCGCGGGCGCGGGCCCGGTAGCGCTCGAGGTTGTCCTCGCCGTCGCGCAGCGCGTCGAGCACGCGCGCGGCCTCCGCGGGCAGGCCCTCTCCAGGGGGCGCCGATGGCGCGCCTTCCTGGCCACCTCCCTGCGGCTCGCGGCCCTCGCCGGGCTCCGGCGCGCGCGGCTGCCTGCGCCTCGCCCGGCTGGCGCTGCGGCTGCCCGTCCTGGCCCGGCTGGGGCTGCGGCTGCCCCTCCGGCTGCTGCGGGTCCTGCGGTTGCCCGTCCTGCTGCTGTGGGGAGTCGCCCTGCTGCCCGTCCTGCGGCGGCTGGTCCTGCTGGGAGTCGCCCTGCTGCCCGTCCTGCGGCGGCTGGTCCTGCTGGGAGTCGCCCTGCTGCCCGTCCTGCGGCGGCTGGTCTTGCGGCTGTTGCGGGTCCTGTTGCTGCTGCTCCTGCTCGGCGCGGCGCTGCGCCTCCTGCTGGCGCTGGGCCTCCTCCTCATCGCGGATCCGCCGCAGCGCGAGCTCGAGGTTCCACGCCGCGTCGCGGCTGCCGGGCAGGATGCGGAGCGAGCGCCGGAAGCCGTCGGCGGCCTCGCGGAAGAGGCGCTGTGCTTCGCGGTGATCGGGCTGCGGCGCAGGCACCACCCCGCCCCCCGCGGGCGCCGCGGCGCCGCTGGGCGTCGTGCGCGGGCGCGCCGGGCAGGGGCGCCGGGCCGCCGGGCACGGCGCCACCCTGCGCGACGGCATCGCCCGCGGCGGCCGTCGCGGCGGCGTCGGCCTGACGGTAGAACGCGAGGCCGAGGTCGTAGTAGGCGGCGGCGCGGATGGTCGCGGGGGCGGGCGGCTCGGTCGCGAGCAGGAAGGCCTCGCGGGCCTTGTCGTGCTCGGCGAGGGCGAGCAGGGCGAGCCCGCGGTTCAAGTGCACGCCCGGGTCCGAAGGCAGCTCGCGCGCGGCGAGCTCGTAGGCGCGGAGCGCCCCTGCGGCGTCGTTCGCGCGGAGGCGCTCGTTGCCCTCGCGCACGTTCCCGTTCTCGCCCCGGAACCATTCCCACGCATGCGCCCGGGCGGCGAGGGCGCCCTGCGCGAGGGCGAGGCCCGCGGCGAGCGAGAGCGCGGCGAGGGCGCGCACGCGCGTGCTCGGGCGGCTGTGCGGGCGGGGGGGCGGCGTCACGGGGTCTCCTCGCGCGGCGGGGGTTGCGGCTTGCGGCGGCGCGTCCGTCCGAGCCAGGCGTCGGGCAGGAGCGCTTCGAGCAGGATGAGCAGGAACGCGGGCAGGAGCACGAGCGCGTAGCGATCCTCGTGCACCGTGATGCGCCGGGAGCGCTGCTCGTCCTGACGCAGCCGCCGCATCGCGCGCCGGATCTCCTCGACGCCCACGCCGCCCCGCTCCGCGCGGAAGTAGCGCCCGCGTCCGAGCCGGGCGATCTCGCGGAGCTGCTCCTCGGCCGCGGCGGTGAGGGAGGTGAGCACGGGCTGGCCGTCCTCGCCGCGCATGTAGCCGGTCCACGTGCCGTCGGGGGCGTAGGTGGGGATGGGCTCGCCGGTCGACGAGCCGATGCCGACCACGAAGATCGTGACGCCGTCCGCGGCGAGCGCGCGCGCGGCCTCGAGCGGATCGCCCTCGTGGTCCTCGCCGTCCGTCATGAGGATGACGACGCGCGAGCGGCCCGAGTTGGGTTGCGCCTCAGCGGCGATCGGCGTCTGCCGCGGGGCGCTGCGGTCGAGCAGGCTCTTCGCGGCGACGAGGGCCCGGCCGATGGCCGTGCCGCCGACGGGCATGTCGTACGGGCCGAGGTCGCGGAAGAACAGGGTCGCGGCCGACATGTCGATGGTCATGGGGAACTCCATCGTCTCGCCGGCGAAGGCCACGATGCCCACGCGATCGCCGTCGAGGTCGCCGAGCAGCCGCGTCAGCTCGGCCTTGGCCCGCTCGATGCGGCTCGGGCGCACGTCGCGTGCGAGCATGCTCTTCGAGAAGTCGAGGGCGACGACCACGTCGACCCCGCGCTTGCGCAGGATGCGCGTGCGCGAGCCATATTGCGGCCGCGCGAGCGCCATCACCAGCAGCACGAAGCCGAGCACGAGCAGCACCGCGCGTGCGGCGCGGAACCCAGCCGGGCGCCCGACCTGCAGCGCCGCGAGGTTCTCGGCCGTCCCGAAGCGCGCCGCGGCCCGCTTCCGCAGGAAGGCCGCGAAGAGCGGCAGCCCCGCCACGAAGGGCAGCCCGAGCAGCAGCCAGAGCACGGAGGGCGCACCCCAGGTCACGGGAACCTCCGCAGCACGAGCGTCGCGACGAGTAACTCGACGAGGAGCAGCAGGAGCGCGGGGGCGACGAACGCTGGAAACAGCTCGCCGTACACGCGCCCGGTGTCCTCGATCACGCTGCGTTCGAGGCGATCGAGGATCGCGTGGAAGCTCCGCTCAAGCCCCTGCCGATCCGTCGCGCGGAGAGCCTCGCCCCCCGTGCGCTGCGCCATCGACTCGAGCAACGCGGGGTTGATGGGGAAGCTGCCGCGGTCGAAGACCGGGCGGCCGAAGAAGTCGACGCCCTGCTGCACCTGAGCGTCGGCCGCCTGCCCCATGAGCACCGTGTAGACCTTCACGCCCATCGTCTTGGCGAACTCGGCGGCCTGATCGGGGGAGACGTTGCCGCTGTTCGAGTCGCCGTCCGTGAGCAGGATGATGACCTTGCTCTTCGCGTCGCTCTTGCGCAGCCGGTTCAGCGAGACGCCGATGGCGTTGCCGATCGCGGTGCCGCGCCCTTCGATCATGCCGAGTTGGAGCTCGTCGAGCATGCCGCGCAAGGCCTCGTGGTCCGAGGTGAGCGGCAGCAGGGTGTACGCCTCGCGACCGAAGATGACGGCGCCGACGCGGTCGTTCGCGCGGCGGCGGATGAAATCGTCGACGACGACCTTCGTCGCGTCGAAGCGGTTCGGCTGGATGTCGTTCGCCTGCATCGAGAGCGAGCAGTCGAGCGTGAGCACGATGTCGATGCCCTGTACGTCCGTGCGATCGCGGGCGTGGATCGACTGCGGCCCCATCAGCGCGGCCGCGAGCAGCGTGACGGCGACGACGCGCAGCCCCGTCGGCAGACCGGTGAGCCAGGTGCGCCAGCCGGGCCGCAGGTGTGAGAGCTCGAGCCCGCGTGAGACGAGCAGGCGGGGCGCGCGCGACTCGCGCAGCCAGCCGCGCGCGGCGAGCACGAGCAGCGCGGCGGGGAGCAGCAGCCCGGCCCAGGGCCGCTCGAAGCGGAACTGCCCGGTGGTGAGCGGCACGCCGAAGACCGCCTCGACCGCCCACGCGACGCCCCAGAGCGCGGGCGCGAGGACCCCGAGCGTCCAGAGGAGCGGGGCGAGCAGTCGGAGAACGCGCGTCACGGCGTGCCCCCCTCGCGGCGTCGCGTCGGCATCTCGTACACCGATCGGCGCACGGGGACGTCGGATTCGGTCGGCGCCTCGTGCGCGTGCTCGACGCGCACCTCCACGCGCATGCCACGCGCGGTGCGCGTCTCGCGGAGCGCGCCGGCGAGCCGGGCCAGCGCGGCGACGATCGCCTCGCGCGAGGTCGCGTCGTCGGGGAGCTCGGGGCCGAGCGCGACGCGCACCGTGCCCGAGAAGCCGAGGTCCGCCGTCCGCGCCGCGATCGCCTCCCGCACCCCGCGCTCGAGCGCGCCCGAGAGCGACGTGGCGCTCCGCGCGCGGAACACGAGCGCGAGGCTCCCGTCGGGCAACTCGGTCGCTTCTGCCGTGGGTTCCTCGGGCGCCGCACCGGGCGCGGTCACGGGCCGCGCGTCCGCCGCGCCGGGCGTCGCGCGTCCCGCGGCGTCGGCGCTCGTGGGCCACGCGCCGGCCGCGCTGGCTGGCGCTGCACCGGCCGGGCCTGCGGGCACGGACACCGCGCCGCCGCCATGCACGCCCGAGGTCGCGCGCACGACGTGGTACGCGGCCGCGAGGATCGCCTCGCAGCGCGCTTCGTCTGGCACCGCCTTCGCGAACTTCACGAGGTCGGCGTCACCGAGCAGCGACGCGATCTCCTCGCGCGAGACGCCGCGTACGTCCGCGGTGCGGAGCCGCGCGAGGATCTCGTCCGTCGTGCTCTCGAGTCCGTCGAAGCCGAAGCGGCCGCCGAGGTACTCGCGGAGCGCGTCGGCGATGCGATCGACGAGCTCGCGCTCGCGTCCCTCCGCGAGCAGTTGTCGGGCGTCACGACGCACTGCGTCAAGGCGTTCGAGCGCGCGCTCCCACGCCGGACGCGGCGGCGGCGGCGGCAGCGCGGCCTTCGCGCGGCGCGCCCACCAGCGCGCGACGAGCCACGTGAACAGCGCGGTCAGCAGGATGACGGCGAGCGCGCCGAGCGCCCACGCGAGCGTGTAGTCGTCCTGCATGACGACGACGGGCTGTGTCGCGGGCTTCGGCTGCGCGTTCGGCTCGTTGCCGAGCACGCTGCGGACGCGGAACGGGATCGGCGCGCTGCGGACGCTCCCCACGATTCCGTCGGCCGTCACCACCCGCAGCGTGACGGCGGGGAGCGTGTGCGTGCCCGGCTCGAGGGCGAGCAGGTCGAGCTCGAAGACGTGTGTCTGTCGGCCGCCGCGCGCGGGCTCGGTTCGCGTCCGGCGCGCGTGCGCCTCGAGCGGCGCGAAAGATTGCCGCGGCACCGTGACGTCGTCGCCGACCAGCGCGTCGGCGCGCAGCGTCAGGTGCAGGAGCTCGCCCGTCGCGACGCCCTCGCGCGGCGTGAGCGTCACCGCGAGGTTCGGGCGGTGCGCCTCGGGCAGCGGCTCCTCGCGCTCCGGCGCTGGGGCCGTGTCGTCGCGCGGCCCCGCGTCGGCCTGCGGCCCGCGTCGCTGCGCGCGCCTGCGTCGTCGCGCAACGCCACGTCGCCGAACGGCACCGCCCCCGACGCGCCGTCTCCGCGGCCGGCGTCCTGCGCGCGCGCACCGCTCGCGGCGAGGCCGAGCAGCCCCGCGCAGAGCGCCGCGACGAGCCGCGCGTCGCGCGGGGTCATCCGTACCTCTTCATGCGGCTCTGCCGCGCGCGGAAGAGATCGATGAGCGGCCGCACGTAGCCCTCGCTCGTGCGCACCGTGACGTGATCGAGCCGCAGCCGCCGGAACGTCTGCTCGCGCCTCGCGCGCGCCTTCGCGACGAGCGTGGCGTAGGCGCTCCGCACCGCGGGATCGCCCGTGTCGACCTCGACGAGCGTGCCGGTCTCGAGGTCCTCGAGCAGCGCGAGCCCGACGTCGGGCAGCTCCTCCTCGCGCGGGTCGGTCACTTGCACCGGGATGAGGTCGTGCCGCGCGGCCGCGATGCGGAGGCTCCGCTCGTAGCGCTCGTCGACGATGAAGTCGCTGACGAGAAAGGCCACCGAGCGGCGCCGCGCGACCGAGCCGAGCAGATCGAGCGCGACGCGCAGATCGGTGCCGGTGCCCGTGGGCTTCGCGTTGAGGATCTCGGCGACCACGCGCATCACGTGGCCCTTGCCCTTCTTCGGCGGGACGAAGGCCTCGACGCGATCGGTGAAGAGGATCAAGCCGACGCGATCGTTGTTCTTGATCGCGCTGAACGCGAGCAGCGCGGCGACCTCCGCGACCGTCTCGATCTTCGGGCGCGCCACGGAGCCGAAGCGCTGGCTCGCCGAGAGGTCGACGACGAGCATCACCGTCATCTCGCGCTCTTCGGTGAAGACCTTCACGTACGTGTCGCTCATGCGCGCGGACACGTTCCAGTCGATGAAGCGCGTGTCGTCGCCGGGCTGGTACTGGCGCACCTCGGCGAACGCCATGCCGCGCCCCTTGAAGACGGAGTGGTAGCCGCCCGCGAGCTGGTCGTTCGCCAGCCGCGCGGTGTGGATCTCGATCTTCCTCAGTTTCTTGAGGATCTCGCGCGGGATCATCGGAGCGCTCCGCGTGCGCCGCGGGGCATCACGGGACCTCGACGGCCTCGAAGATGCGCTTGACGATCTGCTCGGTCGACACCTCCTCGGCCTCGGCCTCGTAGGTGCGCAGGATGCGGTGCCGCAGCACGTCGGGGCCGACGGCCTTCACGTCCTCCGGCGTCACGTAACCGCGGTGCTTGAGGAAGGCGTGCGCGCGCGCCGCGAGGTTCAGGGCGATCGAGGCGCGTGGCGACGCGCCGTGCGCGATCATGTCGCCGAGGTCGCGCAGGCCCGCCTTCTTCGGGTCGCGCGTCGCGACCACGACGTCGATGATGTAGTCCTTGATCTTCTCGTCGACGTAGACCTGCGCGACGATCTTGCGCGACTCGAGGAGCTGCTCGGTCGTGACGACGGGTTGCACGGCGAGCGGGTTCGGCGCGGCGCCCGCGGCGCCCTGCGCGCGCTGCCGGAACGGGGCGAGCAGCGCGGCGTCGGCCATGCGCTCCATGATGCGTCGCTCTTCTTCGCGCGTCGGGTAGCCGACCTTGATGTGCAACATGAAGCGGTCGACCTGCGCCTCGGGGAGCGGATACGTGCCCTCCTGCTCGACCGGGTTCTGCGTGGCCATGACCATGAAGGGCTGCTCGAGCGGGAAGGTCGTGTCGCCGATCGTGACCTGCAGCTCCTGCATCGCCTCGAGCAGCGCGCTCTGCACCTTCGCGGGGGCGCGGTTGATCTCGTCGGCGAGCACGAGGTTCGCGAAGATCGGTCCGCGCTTGGCGCTGAACTCGCCGCGCTGCTGGTTGTAGATGACGGTTCCGACGACGTCGGCGGGGAGCAGGTCCGGCGTGAACTGGATCCGCTGGAACTTCGCGTGGATGCAGTCGCAGAGCGTCTTGACGGTGAGCGTCTTCGCGAGACCCGGGACGCCCTCGAGCAGCACGTGGCCGCCCGTCAGCAGGCCGATCAGGATGCGCTCGACCATCGCGTCCTGACCGACGATGACCTTGCCGACCTCGCGCAGGATCGGATCGACGAAGGCGCTCTCGCGCTGCACGAGCTCGTTGATGACGCGGACGTCGCTGTACATGACGGTCGGTGTGCTTTCGGGGTGGGGCCGCCGTGGGGTGCGGCCGGATCGCGGTCGGCGGCGCCGACGCGCCCGGGCCGGCGCTCCCCGCCCGCGCGCGTCGGGGCGTTAGCATGCCCGCCGACGGGGGAGCAACACGCACTCCCCGCGGACTATTTCCGCGCGG
This sequence comes from Polyangiales bacterium, assembly GCA_964202905.1. Lineage (GTDB taxonomy): Bacteria > Myxococcota_A > Polyangia > Polyangiales > JADJQN01 > CAIUAC01. Next base: position 309,936 of record CAXNJO010000002.1, on the reverse strand, counting down.
CGCGCGGCGTGGTACTCCCGCGCCGCCATGTCGCGCATCTACCGCTCGCTCCCCCCCAAGGGCACCCGCCTCGGCATCGCCTTCTCCGGCGGCCTCGACACGCGCTGCGCCGTCGCCTGGCTCGCGCGCGAGGGCCTCGAGGTCCACGCCTACACCGCCGACCTCGCGCAGCCCGACGAGAAGGATCCGGCCGAGATCCCGCCGATCGCGCTCACGCACGGCGCCGCGGCCGCGCGCCTCGTCGACTGCCGCGAGGCGATGGTCCGCGAGGGCCTCGTCGCGATCCAGTGCGGCGCCTTCCACCTCTCGTCGGGCGGCAAGAAGTACTTCAACACCACGCCCCTCGGCCGCGCCGTCACGACCACGGCGATCATCCGCGCGATGCGCGAGGACGACGTCCACGTCTTCGGCGACGGCTCGACGCACAAGGGCAACGACATCCAGCGGTTCTACCGCTACGGCATCCTCGTCAACCCGCAGCTCAAGATCTACAAGCCCTGGCTCGACCAGCAGTTCGTCGATCGCTTCGGCGGACGCAAGGAGATGAGCGAGTACCTCGAGACGGTGGGCCTGCCCTACAAGATGGGCACCGAGAAGGCCTACTCGACCGACGCGAACGTGCTCGGCGCCACGCACGAGGCGAAGGACCTCGAGCGCCTCGACACCGGCATGCGGATCGTCGCGCCGATCATGGGCGTCGCGCACTGGCGCAGCGACGTCGCCATCGCGCCCGAGGAGGTGAGCCTCACCTTCGAGCGCGGCCTGCCCGTCGCGATCGACGGCCGGCGCTTCGACTCGCCGCTCGAGCTCTTCCTCGAGTGCAACCGCATCGGCGGGCGTCACGGCCTCGGCACGAGCGATCAGATCGAGAACCGCGTGATCGACGCGAAGAGCCGCGGCATCTACGAGGCGCCCGGCATGGCGCTGCTGCACCTCGTCTACGAGCGCCTGCTCGCGGCCATCCACAACGAGAACACGCTCGACCTCTACTTCACGCTCGGCCGCCGCCTCGGCCGCATCCTCTACGAGGGCAAGTGGTACGACCCGGAGGCGATGCTGCTCAAGGACGCCCTCACGCGCTGGATCGCGCCGAGCGTCAGCGGCACCGTCACCGTCGAGCTGCGGCGCGGCGACGACTACACGCTCCTCCACACCGAGGCCGAGCACATGGGCTACGGCCCCGAGAAGCTCTCGATGGAGCGCGTCGAGGACGCGCCCTTCACCCCGGAAGACCGCATCGGCGCGCTCGAGCTGCAGAACCTCAGCGTCACCGACAACCGCGCGCTGCTGCTGCACCACCTCCGCAGCGTCGCGAAGCTCGGCGCAGGCGGCCCGTCTCTCGCGGGGCTGCTCGGCGCGGGCGACGACTGAACCGCGCGTCGGCGGGCGGCGTCGCGGCGGTTCCCCCCGCGCGTCGCTCGCGAACCCTGACGGGAGAGTCATGACTGTCGACGCGGACTGACTCGAGAGTCAGGGGTCGTCGTCCTGTGGGACGCGTACGTCAGGGGGTGCCGTCGGCCTCGCGCGTCATCTCGACCATCGTGCGGCGGAAGCCGAGCCGCTCGAAGAGGGCGTGCGCCTCGATGTTCTGCCACGCGCTGTGCAGCAGGACGCGCGGGGCGCCGAGCCGCGTGAGGCGCGCGCAGGTGTCGGTGACGAGGCGGCGGGCGACGCCTGCGCGGCGGGCCTCCGGTTCGACCCACACATCGTGCAGCGCGCCGTGTTCGGCGAGCAGCAGGTTCCAGTCGGCGCCCTCGAGCCGCCCGTACGCGTAGCCGACGATCGCGCCGGCCTTCTCGGCGACGAGCAGCACGACGCGCTCGGGGCGCGTGAGCTCCTTCGCGAACCAACCGCGATAGCCCGCCTCGAGATCCTCCGCGTCGAGGTAGCGCGCCGGATCGAGCGCCTGGTGGAAGCGCACGAGCTTCACCGCGAGCCGCGCCGCTGCGTCGAGGTCGTCGGGGCCCGCGTCGCGCACGACGACGGCGTCGTCCGCGGCCGCATGCGCAGGCAAAAGTGGCGCTTGCGCAGGGACGTCGTGCGCGTCCTTCGCTCGGGACGGCGGCGCGGTGCCCGCGCGCGCGGCGAGCTTCGCGAGGTGGGGCAGCTCGGGCAGAAGCAGCTTCGAGAGCGCGAGCGTGACCGCGTCGAGGCTGCCGGGGAGGGCGACGACGAGGCCGCCGCGGCACGTGCCGGCGACCGCGCGCGACATCATCGCAGCGGGCCCGATCTGCGCGTAGGAGAGGGCGCGGAACAACTCGCCGAAGCCGTCGAGGCGCTTCTCGATCAACCCTTCGAGCGCCTCGTACGTCGTGTCGCGCGCCGCGATCCCGGTGCCGCCCGTCGTGATCACGACGCGCGCGCCCTCGGCGAGCAGCGCCTCGACCTCGCGTCGCACCTCGGCGGGTTCGTCGCGCACGAGGCGCCGCGCGACCAGCGCGTGGCCCCCCGCGACGAGGCCCTCGGCGAGCGCGCGCCCGCTCGCGTCGTCGTCGAGGGTGCGCGTGTCGCTCACGGTGAGCACCGCGACGCGGACGCTCGGATCGGAGGCTTGGCGATGCTCGGCGGCGCTCATGCGGCGCGAAGCTAGCGCATGCGGCGTGACGCGAGCAGGGCGACGGGCGCGCGCCGCGCGGAGGCGAGGAATCGCGCTTGCCGGGGCTCCCGCGCGGGGCCAGCGTTGCCCGCATGTCGGACCCCGTGTCGAAAGCACTGTTCGCGCGCGCGCAGGCGCGCATCCCCGGCGGCGTGAACTCGCCCGTGCGTGCGTTCAAGGCGGTCGGCGGCGAGCCCGTCTTCGTGAAGGCGGCGCGCGGCGCGACCCTCGTCGGCGCGGACGGAACCGAGTACGTCGACTACCTCGGCTCGTGGGGCCCGATGATCCTCGGCCACGCGCACCCCGAGGTCGTCGCGGCGATCACCGCGGCCGCGGCGCTCGGCACCACGTACGGCACGCCATCCCCCGGCGAGGTCGACATGGCCGAGGCGCTCGTCGAGGCGGTGCCATCTCTCGAGATGGTGAGGCTCACCTCGAGCGGCACCGAGGCCGTGATGGGCGCGCTGCGCGTCGCGCGCGGCTTCACGAAGCGCGACCTCGTGGTGAAGTTCGAGGGCTGCTACCACGGCGGCGCCGATTACCTGCTCGTCAAAGCGGGCAGCGGCCTCGCGACCCTCGGCGTGCCGGACAGCGCGGGCGTCCCCGGCTCCGTCGCCGCGACCACCGCGACGCTCCCCTACAACGACCTCGACGCGGCGCGCGCGCTCTTCGCGGCGCAGGGAGAGCGGATCGCCGCGCTCATCCTCGAGCCCGTCGTCGGCAACATGGGCCTCGTGCCGCCCGAGCCCGGCTACCTCGAGGGCCTGCGTGACCTGACGCGCGCGCACGGCGCGCTGCTCGTCTTCGACGAGGTGATGACGGGCTTCCGGCTCGCCCGCGGTGGCGCGCAGTCGCTCTACGGCGTCACGCCCGACCTCACGACCCTCGGGAAGATCGTCGGCGGTGGTGTGCCCGTCGGCGCGTACGGCGGGCGGCGCGAGATCATGGAGCTCATCGCGCCCTCGGGCCCCGTCTACCAGGCGGGCACCCTCAGCGGGAACCCGCTCGCGGTCGCCGCGGGCCTCACGACGCTGCGTCTCCTCGCCGAGCCCGGCACCTACGAGCGCCTCGAGCGCATCTCCGCCGAGGTCGAGGCGATCCTCGTCGAGGCCGCGCGCGAGGCGTCGGTCGCCTGTGTGGTGCAGCGCGTCGGCTCGATGCTCACGCCCTTCTTCACCGACGGTCCCGTGCGCGCGTGGAGCGACGCCGACCGCTGCGACCGCGCGGCGTTCGGGCGCTTCCACGCAGGGCTCATCGCGGCGGGCGTCTACTGGCCGCCCTCGCAGTTCGAGGCGGCCTTCGTGTCCCTCGCGCACGACGACGCCGCGCTCGAGAAGACGCGCGCCGCGGCCCGGGCGGCCTTCCGTGCGGCAGCGGCTCCCGCGGCGACTTGAGCGCGTCCGCGCCCCGATTTTCGGGGCGATGGGCGGGGGCGCCCGGCCTTGACCCCCTCGCCCGTGCGTGCTAAACGGGGCCCGCGTTTCCGGTCGGGAGACGCGTCGCGGTCACGCCGCGATGGCCGTCCGCCCAGGCCGGCCCTGCAGAAGAAGTGCCCGAGGGAGCGATGCCGCTGATCGGTCCCGAGGGGAAGGAGCAGATGAAGCTGATCGGCCGCTTCGGGGCCATCGGCATCGAGATGGTGGTCGCCACCTGCCTCGGCTTCTTCGGCGGTCGCTGGCTCGACGCGCAGTTCGGCACGAAGCCCTGGCTCATGTACATCGGCCTCTTCTTCGGCATCGCCGCGGGATTTCGCGGCCTCGTGCGGATCGCGCGCAGCACGAACCTCGACAAGCTCTAACCGCGTCCCCGGCGCGCAGCGTCCCCCTCGGTCCACTGCCCTCCCTCGGACCGCCTGCCCCTCGCGCATCACCTCCGCCTCCCGGTCGCCCGCACCCTCCCAGGTATCAGGACCCGCCCCATGGACCGCCGAGCCCTCGAGCGAATCACGTCCGCCATCGCGTTCAGCGCCGCGATCGCCGTGACCGCGTCGTATGCGTTCGGCGGGTTGCGTGTCGGCACGGGTGCCCTCGCGGGCGCTGCGGTCTCCCTCGGGAACTGGCAGTTCCTGCGCTGGATCCTCACGCGCGTGGCGCGCGGCAGCACCCGCACCCGCGCCGCGATGATGACGCTGCTCGCCACGAAGCTCGGCGTGCTTGGGCTGATCGTCTGGGTCGTCATCGGCCTGTTCGGACTGCACGCGGGTGGCTTCGGTCTCGGCCTCGGCGCGCTCGTCGTCGGACTCTCGGTCGGCGCCCTGCAAAGCCTCGGCTCCGACGAAGCCGAGCCACTCACCCTGGGGCCGGACGGCCTCGCCCTCGCGGGCGGTCCCTCCGTGGACGGCGCGCTCGCCGACACGGCCCTCGATTCAGCGCGGAAGGAGCACTGATGCCGCACGGCGAATCCTGGCTGACACTCCTGCTCGGCAAGCTCGGGGTCGATCTCGCGCACCTCGGCGAGACCTTCTCCTTCGGTCAAGGTGGCAAGAGCTGGTACGCCCACGAGGCGATCGGTCTCGACCACGTCCTCACGTCGCTGCTCGTGTCCGTGATCCTCGCGGGCCTCGCGTTCGTGGCCTACGGCAAGGTGAAGGACGCGGCGAAGGCGATCGTCCCCGACGAGACCCTCACCGTCCGCACCGCCCTCGAGGTGATGGTCGGCGGCATCTACGGTCTCATGTCGGATGTCATGGGCCCGAAGGCGGCGAAGTTCTTCCTTCCGCTCATCGGCACCTGCGCGTTCTTCATCCTGCTGTCGAACGGCATCGGCCTCGTCCCCGGCTTCTCGCCGCCGACGGGCAAGATGAACACCACGCTCGCGCTCGGCGCCGTCATCTTCGTCACGACGCACGTGTACGGGGTGAAGGAGAACGGCCTCGCGTACTTCAAGCATTTCCTCGGCCCGATCGTGAAGTGGTACGCGCTCCCGCTGATGCTGCTGATGCTCGGTATCGAGCTCATCAGCCACATCGCCCGCCCGATCTCGCTCGCCATCCGCCTCATGGCGAACATGGCCGCCGACCACATGGTCGTGACGATCTTCCTCGGGCTCGTCCCGGGCGTGCCCTTCCTGGTCCCCGTGCCGGTGATGTTGCTCGGCACGATCGTCGTCATCGTGCAGACGCTCGTCTTCTGTCTGCTTTCGACCGTCTACATCGCCCTCGCCATCGCTCACGAGGAGCACTGATCGCGGGCGAGGTCGCCCGTCTCGGCCGCTCTCTCCGGCTCACACAAGTCCGCGCGCAATCGTAAGGAGACTCCCCGATGAAGAAGAAGATGCTCGCTCTGGTGTCGGTCCTCACCCCCCTCTTCGTCGCCTCGACGGCGTTCGCGCAGGACGCGCAGTCGAACGAGTACGACGCTGCCGCGGCCAAGGCCATTGCGGCCGCGATCGCCATCTCGGTGGCGGCGTTCGGCGGCGCGCTCGGTCAGGGTCGCGCGGCGGCCGCGGCGCTCGAGGGCATCGCCCGCAACCCGAGCGCCTCGGGCAAGCTCCTCGTCCCGATGATCCTCGGCCTCGCGCTCATCGAGTCGCTGGTCATCTACGCCTTCGTGATCGCGCTCGGCCTCACCTGAGCCGCAGTCCGCGCCGCGCTCGCGCGAGCGGGATCGGAAGCGCCGGAGAGAGACCCTCTCCGGCGCTTCGTCGTTCCGTCGTGTCACCCCAGCCGCGTCGCGTGGTGTCGCCGCGGTGCCGCGACGCGTGTCGCCCGGCGCCCCGCACGACGTGGCACCCGGACTCCACACATCCTAGGCTCGCGCGCCCCATGACCGCCCCGCTCCCTGCTCCCTTCGTCGCCGCGCTCGCGTCGCAGTTCCTCGCCGATTTCACGAGCCGCGAGCCTGCGGACCTGGCCGCGTACGGACGCGATTGGACGCGCGTCTACGCGCCCGCGCCGGCGGTCATCTGCTTTCCGCGGACGACCGAGGAGGTGAGCCGGCTCCTCGCGCTCTGCAGCGCCTCCGGGGTCCCGGTCGTGCCGTCCGGCGGGCGCACGGGGCTCGCGGGCGGCGCGGTCGCGAAGGACGGCGAGGTCGTGCTCTCGCTCGAGCGGATGCGCGCGATGGGGCCGGTCGATCCGCTCGCGCTCACCGTGCGCGTGGAGGCGGGGGCGATCACCGAGGCCGTGCACGCGCACTGCGCGCCGCACGGGCTCACGTGGCCCGTCGACTTCGCGTCGAAGGGTTCCTCGCAGGTGGGCGGCAACATCGCGACGAACGCGGGGGGCGTGAAGGTCATCCGCTACGGCCTCACGCGCCAGTGGGTGCTCGGGCTCGAGGTCGTGCTCATGAGCGGCGAGGTCCTCGCGCTCAACGGCGCGCTCGAGAAGAACAACACGGGCGTCGATCTGCGGCAGCTCTTCATCGGCAGCGAGGGCATCCTCGGCGTCCTCACCGCGGCGACGCTCAAGCTCGCGCGCCTGCCGGGGCACCTCGACGTCCTGCTCTTCGCGCTGCCGGATCTCGCGTCCGTGCTCACGCTCTTCGGCGAAGCGCGGCGCGGTCCGTTCACCGTCTCAGCCTACGAGTTCTTCACCGACCGCTGCCTCGCGCGCGTGCGGGCGCACCGCAAGGTCCGTGAGCCCTTCGCGGCCCCGAGCCCCTATTACGTGCTGCTCGAGGTCGAGGCGCACGACGCCGCGGCGCTCGAGCCGTGGCTCGCCTCGCTCGCCGAGCGCGGCCTCGTCGACGACGGGACGGCTCGCGCAGGACTCCACGCAGGCGCGCGCGCTCTGGGCGCTGCGTGAGGGCATCAGCGAGTCGCTCTCCGCGACGGGGCTCCCGCACAAGAACGACATCGCGCTCCCCATCGCGGCGCTCGATGCGTTCTGCGCGGAGCTCGACGCGCTCTTTGCCGCGAGCTGGCCCGATTTCGAGATCTGCCTGTTCGGGCACATCGGGGACGGCAACCTGCACGTCAACGTGATGAAGCCCGAGCACCTCGCGAAGGAGGCGTTCCTCGCGTTCGCGCACGGGGCCGATCGCGCGATGTTCGAGCTCGTGCGCCGGCACGGCGGGTCCATCAGCGCCGAGCACGGCGTGGGGCTGCTGAAGAAGGAGTGGCTCGGTTACACGCGCACCCCGGCCGAGATTGCGCTCATGCGCGCACTCAAGGCCACGCTCGACCCGCTGGGATTGCTCAACCCGGGCAAGGTCTTCGACGCCGGTTGAGCGCGCCGCATCGGCCTGAGGCGAGGGCGCCGGTCCGCGCTCGGGCCAGCCCATCCGCCGCGCGGTTGGGGTGACCTCCACGCGCGGCGAATCGGCAGAACCTGCCGCGCGCTCAGTCGACGGCGCGCGCGAGGATGGTCGTCGGCAGGCGGCGCATCGCGTCGGCGATCGCGTGGTGCGCGCGCGCGTCGAAGTCCATCACGAGGTAGCCGATGTCCGCGTTCGTCGAGAGGACCTGCGCGAGGATGTTCGCGTCGTGGTCGCTGACGATCTTGTTCACGTCGCGGAGCACGCCGGGTACGTTCTGGTGCACGTTGATGACGCGGTGCGTGCCGGCGGTGCGCGGGAGTTCGACGTGGGGGAAGTTGACCGAGCCAGCGGTCGCGCCGCTCGTCAGGTACTTCGTGAGGGAGGTCGCAACCTCGCGGCCGATCGACTCCTGCGCCTCGAGCGTCGAGCCGCCGATGTGCGGCGTGAGCACGACGTTCGGCAGGCCCTGGATCGGCGTGCGGAAGCCGTCGCTCGAGTTCGCCTCGGGCTCCTCGGGGTAGACATCGACGGCGGCGCCCGCCAGGTGCCCCGCGCGCAGGGCGTCCGCGAGGGCGTCGAGGTCGACGACCGTGCCGCGCGAGAGGTTCAACAGGCACGCGCCGCGCTTCATCTTCGCGAGCTCCGCCTTGCCCATGAGGTTCTTCGTCTGCGGCGTCTCGGGGACGTGGAGCGTGACGAAGTCGGCCTGCGCGAGCAGCCCGTCGAGCGAGGTCGAGGGCTGGTTGTTGCCCATCGGGAGCCGCTGCGCGACGTCGTGGAAGACGACGCGCATCCCGAAGAACTCCGCGATGACGCCGATCTGCCGGCCGATGTGCCCGTAGCCGACGACGCCGAGGGTCTTGCCGCGCACCTCGTGCGAGCCCGTCGCGACCTTGCGCCACTGCCCGCGGTGCATCTCGCCGTTGCGGTCCCCGAGGTGCCGCGCGAGCACGACGATCTCGGCGAGCACCAACTCCGCGACGCTGCGGGTGTTGGAGAAGGGCGCGTTGAACACGCACACGCCGCGGCGCATCGCGTGCTCGAGCGCGATCTGATTCGTCCCGATGCAGAAGGCCCCCACGGCGACGAGGTCCTTCGCGCCGTCGAGCACGCGCGGCGTGACCTGCGTCTTGCTGCGGATGCCGAGCACCTGCACGCCGGCGAGCCGCGCGATGAGCTCGTCCTCCTTGAGGGACGTGTTGAGCAGTTCCACGTCGTAACCGTCGGCGACGAGCTGGTCGCGCGCGACCGTGTGGATGCTCTCGAGCAGCAGGATTTTCTCGGCCATGGGGCGCGAGGGGTACACCGATGACGCGACGAGTCAAGAGCGCAGCCCACGCTCCGCGCGCCCCGCGGCGGCGCGTCTGGTAGAACCGCCCGAGCCATGCCGCCCGTCGTGATCCCCTTCAACCAGCCCGCGCCCGAGCTCGGCAACCAATACGACGACGATCGCGTGCTGCGCTCGCACCTCGCGCGCGTGCTCGGTCCGCAGGTGCTCGGCGAGATCGAGCCCGCCCTGCGCGAGCTCGGCGCGCTCGCGGGCGGCGCGCTCCACCGCCGCCAACTCGAGGACCGGCTGAACGAGCCGCGCCTCACGAACTTCGCGCCCTGGGGCGAGCGCATCGACCGCATCGACGTCTCGCCGCTCTGGCAGGAGGCCGAGCGGCTCGCGGCGACGCACGGGCTCGTCGCGACCGCGTACGAGCGGCGACACGGCGCGCTCTCGCGCGTGCACCAGTTCGCGCTCGTGTACCTGTTCGCGCCCTCGACGGATGTCTACTCGTGCCCGCTCGCGATGACGGACGGCGCCGCGCGCACGCTGCTCGCGGGCGGCGACGAGGCCTTGATCGCCCGGGCGCTGCCACACCTGACGAGCCGCGATCCCGAGCAGTTCTGGACGAGCGGGCAGTGGATGACGGAGTCGACGGGCGGCTCCGACGTCGGCCGCTCGGAGACGGTCGCCGAGCCGCAGCCGGACGGCACGTATCGCCTTCACGGACGCAAATGGTTTACGTCTGCCATCGCGTCTCAGATGGCGATCACCCTCGCGCGGCCTGTCGGCAACGGCCCGGGCGGTGCTGGGCTCGCGCTCTTCTACGTCGAGACGCACGACGCCGCGGGGCGGCCGGATCGCCTCCTCGTGCATCGGCTCAAGGACAAGCTCGGCACGCGCAAGGTGCCGACGGCGGAGCTGACGCTCGACGGCACGCCTGCGCGGCTCGTCGTGCCCGGCGTGAGCGCGCACGGCACGCGGCACATCGCGCCGATGCTCGGCGTCACGCGCACGTGGAACGCCGTGTGCGCCGTCGCCGGGATGCGCCGTGCGATCGCGCTCGCACGCGACTATGCGCGCAAGCGGATCGCGTTCGGCGCGCCGCTCTCGGAGAAGCCGCTGCACCTCGACACGCTCGCGGGGATCGCCGCGGAACACGAGGCCGCGACGCAGCTCGTGTTCCGCGTCGCCGCGCTGCTCGGGCAGGAGGAGGCGGGCACGCTCGAAGCGCACGACGCGCGGCTGCTGCGCGTGCTGACGCCCATCGTGAAGCTCGTCACGGGCAAGCAGGCCGTCGCGGTCGCGAGCGAGGCGCTCGAGGCCTTCGGCGGCGCGGGCTACGTCGAGGACACCGGGCTGCCGGTGTTGCTGCGCGACGCGCAGGTGCTCTCGATCTGGGAGGGCACGACGAACGTGCTCTCGCTCGACACGCTGCGTGCCCTCGGGCGTGATGGTGGGCTCGAGAGCGTGCTCGAGGAGGTCCGGCGCGCGGGGCGCGCGGCGCGTGATGTGCGGCTCGTCGCCGTCGCGGCGCAAGCGGAGCGCGCGGTGGCGCACGCCGCGGCGTGGCTCAGTGAGCGTTTCGGGCGTGGCGCCGCGACGGAGGTCGAGGGGGGCGCACGTCGGCTCGCGCTGACGCTCGGTCGCGCGCTCGAGGCCGCGCTCCTCGTCGAGCAGGCGCAGTGGTCGCTCGTCCACGAGCGCGACGCGCGCGCGACGGCCGCGGCGGTTCGCTTCGCGCGCGCCGAGCTCGACCTCGTGCACGACGGGGATGCGCTCGCCGAGAGCGCTGCGCTCGCGGACGACCGGCCGCTCGCCGCAGACTGAACGGGCTCAGCCGAAGAGGAGCCAGGCGCCGAGCACGCCGAGGCCGAGCATCGCGACCGCGCCGACGCCGAGCATGGCCCACTGCAGCGGCGTCGTGCGTTGCGCCGCGGGCGGACGCCTGGACGGGGCGGGCGGCGTGGGCGTGCCGCGGCCGGCGAAGCGGGGCTGTCCGCCGTCGACACCGTGCTGACGCACGTGGTGGAGTCCGCTCTCGAGACGGGCGCTGACCTCCGCCCGCGCGACGGCGACCGGGTCGGGGCGATCGGGATCGAGCGCGGGGATCTCCGGGGCCGACGCGACGGCCGGTGTGTCGAGCGCGGCGTGCGCGACCGCGGCGGGCGCATCCGCGTCCGGCTGGCGCTGGGCGGCGCGGTAGAGCGCGGCCGCGAACTCCACGGCGCTCGTGTGCCGCGCGGCGGCGCGCGTGCTCATCGCCTTGTCGAGCACGGCGTCGACGGCCGCCGGGAGCTCCGGGCGGCGCGTGCGCAGCGATGTGCGGCGGCCGTGAAGGATGGCGCCGAGGAGCTGCGCCTGATCGGCCGCCTCGAAGGGCGAGGTGCCGGCGAGCGCCTCGTACGCGCAGACCGCGAGCGCGTAGACGTCGACGGCGGGGCCGGCGTCGCGGGCCGAGAGGATCTGCTCGGCGGGCATGTAGCGCGGCGTGCCGATCGTGGTTCCCGTGGCGGTGAGCCGCTGCTCCGGGTCGAGCACGCGTGAGAGCCCGAAGTCGAGGACCTTCACGGGCACCGCGCCGGCCCGCGGCAGGAAGAGGTTCTCCGGCTTGATGTCGCGGTGCACAATCCCGAGCGCGTGTGCGTGATCGATCGCGTCCGCGGCGAACGCCACAAGGCGCAGGACCTGCTCGATCGGGAGCGCCTTCTCGCGGGCCAAGCGGCGCGCGAGCGTCTCGCCATCGAGCGCCTCCATCGCGATGAACGGCGTGCCGTTCGGGGCGGTCCCGAGGTCGAAGATCCGCACGATCGAGGGGTGCACGAGCGCGCGGAGGATCTCGCCCTCCCGCGCGAAGCGGGCGTGCTGCTCGTCCGCGTCGGCGCGCGTCGTGTGCCGCTCGCGCCGCAGCACCTTGAGCGCGACGTGTGACTCCTCGTGGATGTTCGTCGCCGCGTACACCTGCGACGAGGCGCCGCCGCCGAGTATCGCGTCGATGCGATAGGTCTCCGCGAAGAACGCGCCGGGCGCGAACGACTCGATGACCTCGGTCGGATCGTCTGCTTCGAAGCCCGTCAAACCGCCGGCACTATACGCGGGTCGGTCGGGATTCGTCATCCGCTGCCGCGCTCGACGTCGCCGATCGTCAGCCGGCGCGGGTCACCCCGCAGCCGCGCGCGCGGGACGGGCACCCCGAAGAGGTAGCGCCAGCCCTCGCCGTCGTGCACGAAACTCGAGAGCTCCACAAAGGAGAGGTCGCGTCCGCCGCCCTGGATCCGGGCGTGGAAGAGCACCCGCGCGACGCCCTCGGCGTCCGGGGCGCGCGTGTCGAGGATGGTGAGCGCCTCGTAGCGCACGCCGCGCGCGAGCCCCTCGCGCAGGTGGGTGAGCACGTCGTCGCGCGATTCCGCGCGATCGTCGTGATCGGGATGGAGGGACGCCCAGAGCCAAGCGACCTCGCCCCGCGCGAACGCCGCGAAGCGCGAGCGCATGAGCCACTCGGCGCTGACCGGCTCGGCGCGCCCCTCGTGCACGGGACCGCAGCACGCCGCGTACGGCGCGCCGCTCCCGCATGGACACACTGAATGGTCGTTCATCGACGCCACGCCCCGGGCCCCCGCGCTGAAGGGTGGTTCACCACGGCCGGGGCCCGCGCGCGCGTTACTTCTTCTTGGCCTTCGCGAGCAGGTCGCCGAAGGTGCCGAGGCGTGCGGGCGCGGCCGCGGACTCGCGGTAGCCGTCGTACACCGCGCGCTCCTCGTCCTCCTTGAGCGCCTTGATCGAGAGGCGCAGGCGCCCGTCGCCCGTCTCGAGGACCTTCGCCGTGACCACGGCGCCCTCCGGGAACTGCTTGCGGGTGTCGCTTCCGCGCGTCGTCGCGAGCTCGGCGTTGGGGATGAGGCCGCGGCCCGCGCGCCCCTTCGTGCCCTCGAGTTGGATGAACACGCCGAAGGTCTCGACGTGGTCCACCTTGCCCGTGACGACCGAGCCGACCACGACGCGCCGGCTCGTCACCGTCGCGCCTGCGCCGAGCCCCTCGGGCGCGGGGGCGAGCGAGATCTTGTGGGCGGCGCGGTCGATGCGCTGCACGACGACGTGCACGGTCTGCCCGGGCTGCAGCGCGTCCGCGGCGTGCTGCACCTTGCCGCCGAGCTCCGAGACGTGGAGCAGCCCCTCGATGCCCGGCCCGAGCCGCACGAAGGCGCCGAACTCGACGACGCGCGTGACCAGGCCCTCGGCGACCATGCCCTCGCGCGCGACGGCGTCGAGCTGCTCCCACGGGTCGGCGGCGAGCGCCTTCAGCGAGAGCGTGATCTTCACGGTCGCGTCCCCCGGCCGCTGCGGCGTCACGGGCTTGATGTCGCGCACCTGCACGTCGACGACGTCGCCCGGGCTCACCACGTCCCCCGCGCTCTTGACGCGGTCGTGCGAGAGCTCGCTCATCGGCACGAGCCCCTCGACGCCGCCGAGGTCGACGAACGCGCCGAACTCGCGGACGCTCGTCACCGAGCCGCGCACCGACTGCCCGATCGCGAGCGTGGCGAGCGTCTTCGCCTGCGCCTCGCGCGACTCCTCCTCGAGCAGCGCGCGCCGTGAGAGCACGACGCTCTTGCCGCCGTCACGGACGTCGGTGACGCGGAATCGCAGCGACTTGCCGAGGTACACGGACGGGTCCTGCACGAAGCGCAGCTCGACCTGCGAGATGGGGCAGAACGCCCGCAGGCCGTCGACGTCGACCTCGAGGCCGCCCTTGTTCAGGCCGGTGACCTTGCCCTCGACCGCGATGCCCGACTCGCGCGCCTGCTCGATCCCCGCGAGATTGCCAGGCTTGCCGAGCGTGCGCCCGAGCCGGATCTCGCCGTCCGCCGAGACCTCGACGACGTGGCCCTGGACGCGGTCGCCCTCCTTCACGGAGAGCTTGCCGTCGGCGTCGTGGAGCTCGGCCGAGTCGAAGAATCCCTGGCGTCGCCCGGGCAGCTCGACGAACACGGACTCCTTGCCCACCTGCACGACGGTGGCCTCGATCTTGTCGCCGACGCGCACCTTGCTACGCGGTGGAACGTTGGCGGCTCCGGTCTCGAAGAGGGCGGCGAAGGAGGGATTCTTCTCGGTCATGACGGCCGCGGATGTAGCACGCGCGGCCGCGTCAAGGCAGAGGCTCGATGCGCAGCCGCAGCGTGCCGAGCTGGCGGGGCACGGCGCCGGTCGTGCGGACGGGCAGCGCGACCTCGCTCGTCGTCGCGGGCAGGGACGCGCCGTCGAGGTCCACGGTGCCGACCAGCTCGTCGAGCGTCGCGTCCTCGTCGAAGAGCGAGAAGCGGAGCGGGAGATCGACCTGCGGATCGAAGGCGCCGGGGAGCCAGCGATCCCAGCGGACGGTGTTCGCGTTCTCGTCCACGGGGGTGCGATCGATCTCGCGGGCGAGCGGCACCGAGGCGGTCGTGAGGTAGACGTCGGCCTCGCCGCCGACCACGTCCCAATCACGCCCGGCGGCGTTCTGTGCGCTCACCGTCGCCCCGACGAGTTGGATCCGCACGCGCCGCGGGCGGGCCGGGGACTGCGACTGCGCGGTTCCCGGGTGCGCGTCGGTGGCTGACGTCGGGTTCGTGATCGCAGCAGGACGCGGCGCCGAGCCCTCGGGGGCGACGCGGTAGCGGAGCTGCACGGGGAGGGCGCTCCCGCTGCGTGGCGCGAGGAGCAGCAGGGTCGGGCAGGGCGCGCGCGGCAGGACGACGTGCTGCACGACGCCGGTGCGCGTGAGCTCGACGAGCGGCGCACCGCCCGGCGGCGCGACGGCGCGCGTCGGGGCCTGGAGACGCTGGTCGAAGTAGCGCTCCATCGGCTCCGCGCAGACGGTGCGGACGACCGCGCCTTCGCCCTCTTCGAGCTCGATGTCGAGGCCCTGCGCGGCCTGCGATGCATCGATCGGTCCGACGACGTCGAGGCCGCCGGGCCATACGCGCGAACGTTGGTTCACCGACCACGGCTGCGTGGTGGGCTCGTCGAAGGGGCGCTCCGGGGTCTCGCCCCGCGAGAGCGCGCCGACCATGAAGTCCGCCTGCCGGCGATCGATCGCGTAGGTCATCGTGAACCCGCCTCCGAGCCGCTCGCGGAGGGTCGTCGAGCCGATCTCCGCGACCTGCGCGCGCGCGAGCTCGCTCGGGCTCGCACCGAAGACCGGGAGGACACCGCCGATCACCGACGAAAAGAAGCCCGTCGCCTCCGCGGTGACGAGGCCGCGCGGCGTCACGTGCGCGCTCACCGCCGCGCCCTGCGGGGGGCGCATCCACAGGGTCGCGAGGCGGCGCGCCCGGTCGTAGCCGACCTCGAGATCGACGCTGAGTTGCGCGTCCATGTCGACGAGCAGGTACTGCCGGACCCGGAAGCCCGACGACTCGCGGTCCACCCACGTCCAGCCCATCCCGCCGAGCGTCAGCGCGAGGTGCCCGTCGCGGATCTGCGCATCGCAGCGCCGGATCCACCAGCGCCCGACGCTCGGGTTGCGACCCGCCGCGGGGCCCGTCTCGCCGCCTTCGCCCGGGAGCCCGACGTAACTCCCGAGCAGCCGCGGGCAGAGCTGGGGTGTAAGCACTTCGGTAAGCAGCGCGGCGAGCTCCGCGTCGCGTGCCCCGGCCTCGCCCGGGGGGGTCTCACTGCCGACCGTCGCGGGTTGTGTGCTCGGCGCGCTGGTCGGCGCGGTCGCGGTCGCGGGCGCCGCGGGGGACGCGCCGCCGCACGCGACGATGAACGGCGCCGCGAGAGAGAGGGTGGCGAGCGAGAGGGTGGCGAGCGAGGGGGCCGCGAACGGAGCGGCCGGGAGCAAGGAGGTCGGGACGCGCATCGCGGGGGCACGGTAGCAAATCGCGCGGTGTCCGCGCGTGCCGCCACGCGGGCGCGGGGCGATCGGGTATAAACGGCGGCGCATGGACCTCGCGGGGCTGCTCGTCGCGCAGGGACTCGTGCCGCGAGCGTCGCTCGACGCGGCGCGCGCCGAGGCCCTGCGCGCGTCGCGGCCGCTCGCGGAGGTGCTCGTCGATCGGGGCCTCGTCGACGAGCAGGCGCTCGCCGAGGCCCTCGCACGCGCGATGGGGACGGTCGTCCTCGAGCTCGCGGGGCGCACCCTCGACGCCGAGGTCGCGCACCTCGTGCCGGAGGACGTCGCGCGGCGTCACCTCGCGGTGCCGATCGCGCCCGACACGCTCACGGCTTCGCTGCGCGTGGCGTTCGTCGACCCGCTCGACGCCGAGGCGCGTGCGGCCGTCCAAGAGGTCACCGGCCTCGACGTCGCCGTGCTCGTCACGACGCTGTCCGGGGTCCGCGCCACGCTCGACCGCCAGTACGGCCGCGCCGAGCGCGCGGGGGCCTCGTCGCCCGCGTCCCCCCGCGACGACCTCGCGCCCGAGACGACGCGCCGCACCGACGCCGCCCTCGACGCCGAGCGCACCGCGGCCGCCGCGCGGATCGCCGTGCCGGGCGGCGAGGCGACGCCGGAGCAACGCCACGAGGCGCTCCTGCTCGCGCTCATCGACGCCGGGGTGCTCACCCGCGCCGACTACCTCGCGGCGCTGCGTCGCCTGCGCGGCCGCGGAGAGGGCCGCCGCTGAATCGCCATTCAGTGCGCCGCGGCCCCGGCGCAGGTCTGCCGGCCTGGCCTTCGGAGCGGGCGCGTGCATTTGCTGACACCGGCCCGTGACCCGCGACGCGCACGTCGCAGACCGAGGGCGGCCCGTGGTGCAACGACGGGTCGAATCGCGCGCGGGGCGCCGCGGCCCGGGACGTGCTACTCACCCCAACGCGGGTCGCGCAGGCGCCCCGTCGAACCGGCTCCCCGCGGCGAGGCCGTCCCGGTCGTCGAGCGTGGTCGCCCCGGCCCGGTCCGGGCGCCCGTCCTTGACACCGTGCCGCCACCTCCCGTAGGGTCCGTCGCTCGTGTTCGCGGCCGACCATGTCGCCGCACCCTCGAATTCGGAGGTTCGCAGATGAACAGGCAGTGGAGCTCTCTTGGGCTGTTCGTGGTGCTCGCGCTCGGCGGCGTGGGTTGCGGTGACGATGACCGCGCTCCGGTGGATGCCGGCGGCGGCACCGATGGCTTCATCATCCCCATCGACGGGAACCGTCCGGACACGGGCGCGCCGGACGCCGGCGGCCCCGACCTGGGCGGCGGACCGACCTGCGCGATCGGGCGCGCGTGCGACGTCGCCCGCGGCTGCAACCCGGCAAGCCTTTCCTGCCAAGATGAGATCGCCTTCACGCAGGGCGGCCCGATGGACGAGCCCGTGTACCTGCCCGACGGCGGCACGACCTCGTACCCCGGCGTCTACTTCCAGGACGGCTACTGCACGAACGCCGTGATCAGCAGCGGCGGCTCGCGCGAGGGCATGCCCGGCGCGTGTGACCCGACGCCCGACGACGACACCCCCGGCATGGACGGCTGCCCCGCCTGCGCGAAGTGCACCTCGATCGGCCCGGACCAGATGGGCGACAACATCGTGCAGTGTTACCAGCGCTGCGAGCCGACCGCGGCGACGAACCCCTGCCGCCCCGGCTACACCTGTGACTTCGGCGAGAAGGTCTGCATCTTCGGCTGCCAGGCCGACCAGGAGTGCCAGCTCTACCGCGAAGACACGAACATGAACGGCGAGATCGAGCGCGAGGGCCCCATGGGCGGCCCCTCCCCCGATCGCCTCGTGCTCGACATCGCGGGCGGCGCGACGTGCAACGCCGCCACCGGCCGCTGCACCCAGCCCGGCACGACGGGCGTGACGGCAGGCGCCACCTGCGGCCGTGACAGCCAGTGCGAGGCCGACGGCCGCTGCCTCACCCAGTTCGAGGGCGGCTACTGCACGAAGTTCGGCTGCGACGTCGTCGGCTGCGCGGGCGACGGCAAGTGCCTCGACGTCGGCTTCGGCACGAACCTCTGCTCGCAGGGCTGCAAGATCGCCGACGACGTCGGCGACTCGGCGACGGGCGCGGGCGCGGGCGACGACGACTGCCGCGACGGCTACGCCTGCTTCTGGGATGGCACGAGCACCCCGGCCGTAGCGATCAACGGTGGCTGCCTCCCCGGCAACTACAACCCCATCACGACGGAGAACATCGGCGCGGCCTGCATGGACCCGGACGGCCCGGGCGACCGCGACGCCGACGAGCAGTGCTGGTCGCCGTACGGCCTCGGGCGCTGCATCTTCTCCGAGGCGCTCGCGACCTGCTCGCTCCTCGGCTGCTCGAACCTCCCGGCGGATGCGTGCGGCGCGGGCAACGCCTGTGTCTCGCTCAGCGCCGAGACCTCGATCTGCCTCCGCACCTGCACGGCGGCGACGGACTGCAGCGCCGACATGGGCCGCGCCGCCTACGGCTGCACGGACCTCACCCCCGGCGACACGGACGCGACGAAGCACTGCTTCCCCGGCTGCTCCACGAACGCCGACTGCAACACCGGCTACCGCTGCGACGGCGCCACGGCGACCGCGCTCGGCGAGTGCACCCTGATGTAGTGTGAACCGCGCGGTGCCCGGCCCGCGCACCCCACAGAGAAGGCCCTGGCGCTTGACGGTGCCGGGGCCTTCTGTCATTGAGCGACTCCTATTTCGAGGCGGGCCACGCCCTCCCCCAGCACGCATCAGGACATCACCATGTATCTCTTCGGAACCAGGAAGCCCCGCAGCAAGGACCGCAGCCGCACGTCCCGCAAGAAGGCCGCGCACAAGGCGAAGAACCGTCGCCGCGTGAACCGCATGCACGGCCGCAAGCAGGGTCAGCGCCTCTAGTCGCTGCGCCCCCGCGGCGGTGACGCTCGCCGCGCCACCCCGTGACTCGCACCAAGCCCCGCACGCCCTCGGCGTCGCGGGGCTTCGTCGTGCTGGCGGTCGGCATGCGCGCGGCCCCGGCATCCGCGGCGCGCGCTCCGCATGCGGCGAGGTCTGGCCGCGCCTCGCAGCCCTCCACGGTGCCGGCCTCACGGCGCTGACGTTCGCAGCGCAGAAGGACACCGCCCCCGCGCGCGCCCGCGGACCGAGGAGCGCCGATGTCGTCGCGCCGCCGTCCTCGCCGCGCCCCGTGCTAGCGTCCCCGCCGATGAACCCCATTCAGGCCGCCGCTGCGCAGCAGCGCTCGATCTTCGTCGTCAGCGACTCCACCGGTGAGACGGCCGAGCGGGTCGTGCGCGCGTCGCTCCTCCAGTTCCCGAGCCACAAGGTGCGGTTGCGCCTCTTCACGCGTGTGCGTGATCGCGACGCGGTCGCGGACGTGCTCCAAAAGGCCGGAGAGGCTGGCGCGCTCGTCGTGTTCACGCTGGTGTCGCCCGAGCAGCGCGAGGTGTTCCACGCCCTCGCGCGGCAGCACCACGTCGAGGCGGTCGACGTCATCGGCGCGATCATCGCGAAGGTCGGCACGTTCCTCGACGCCTCGCCCATCAACATCCCGAGCGCGTCGATGCCCCTCAGCGAGGAGTACTTCCGCCGCGTCGAGGCGATCGAGTTCGCGGTCAAGAGCGACGACGGAAAGGAGCCGCGCAACCTCCGCAAGGCCGACCTCGTGCTCGCGGGCGTCTCGCGCACCAGCAAGACTCCGCTCTCCACGTACCTCGCGGGGCGCGGGCTGCGTGTCGCGAACGTGCCGCTCGTGCTCGGCGTGCCGCCGCCGAACGAGCTCTTCGAGGTCCCGCCCGATCGCGTCGTCGGGCTCACCGTCGGCATCGACAAACTCCTCGAAATCCGTCGCGCGCGGCTCGTGCAACTCGGCATGCCCGCCGAGACGAACTACGGCCTCCGTGAGCACGTCCGCGCCGAGCTCGAATACGCGAACGATCTCTTCCGCGAGCACCCGGAGTGGATGGTCATCGACGTGAGCGGCCGCGCGATCGAGGAGACGGCCACCATCATCCTCGAGAGCTACAAGGATCGCGAAGAGGAGCGGAAGGCGGCGATGACGGAGCCGCCGGCCGCCGGCTGAACCCGCGCGCCTCACGATGGTCGCGCGCATGCACCGACGTGTGTGGGGGAGAGCGGGCCGGGCGTGCGCGCGGTGCGTCGGCCCCCAGGGCGCGCGGCGAGGTCTCGCTGGGCGGCGCTCAGCGGCGGGTCTGTCGCACGTACTCGTCGGCGACGGCCGGGAACATCTGCGAGAGGATGCCGTCGGCGACGCGCAGGCGTCGCGACAACTCGCGCGCGATGTTCATCACGAGCAGCGCATGGGCCTTCACGTCGCGGCGGTAGAGCAGCTGGTCGACATGCTCGGCGCTCATGCGCACCAGCATCGTCGGCGCCACCGCGCGCACCGTCGCCGAGCGGGGCTGGACGTCGAGGATCGCCATCTCGCCGAACCAGTCGCCCGACCCGAGCAGCGCAACCCGCACGTCGCCGCCGCGACCGTGCTTGACGACCTCGAGCTCGCCGGCGACCACGACGTACATCTCGCGCGCCTGATCGCCCTCGCGGACGACGACGGCGCCCGCGTCCGCGTGCTGGGTGGGGAGCTCGCGCGCCAGGAGCACGAGGGTCCCCTCGTCGAGCCCACCGAAGAGGCCGATCTCGCGCAGCATGGCGGCGCTCACTCGCGGGCGGAGGCCGTCAGCGGCGTCCCGGGGTTCGGCGGTCATCGCGTCAGGTCCTCCCGCCGCGCGGGCTCCGCGACGGCGCGGCGAGGTTGCGCGAAGGCAGAGCGGCGGGCAAGCGCCACCCGCGCGCTTCTTTACGCTCGGGGCCGCACCCCGTTACCATGCCGAAGTCCATGGCCCGACGTGCGCGACCGGCGGTGAGCGGGGGGGGGCGGCGGCGATGAGCCACGACGCGCACGATCTGCCGCGCCCATTCGGGCCCTACCTGCTGTTGCGCCGGCTCGCCGTCGGCGGCATGGCGGAGGTCTACGTCGCTCGCGCGCGCGGGGTCGGCGGCTTCGAGAAGCTCGTCGCGATCAAGGTGATCCACCCGCGCTTCTCGGAGGACCCGCACTTCACGGAGCTTCTCGTCGAGGAGGCGAAGATCGCCGTCCTCCTCACGCACGTGAACATTGGCCAGATCTTCGACCTCGGCGTCGTCGACGGGACGTACTACATCGCGCTGGAGTACATCGAGGGCGCGGACGCCTGGCGGCTCCTGCGCAAGGCCGGCTCGCTCGGCGTGACGTTGCCGCTCGACGTCTGCATGTTCCTCGCAGCCGGCGTCTGCCACGGCCTCGACCACGCGCACCGCAAGCGCGACGCGGAGGGACGCCCGCTCGGCATCGTCCACCGGGACATCTCGCCGCAGAACGTGCTCGTGAGCTTCCACGGCGAGGTCAAGATCGTCGACTTCGGGATCGCGAAGGCCGCGCTGCGCTCAGGGCAGACCGAGGCCGGCGTGATCAAGGGGAAGTACTACTACATGAGCCCGGAGCAGGCGTGGGGCGATCCCATGGACCATCGCTCCGACATCTTCTCTGCGGGCATCGTCCTCTACGAGCTGCTCATCGGCGAGATGCTGTACCGCGAGGACAGCATCCCCGCGCTGCTCGACCGCGTGCGCAAGGCGGACATCGCGCCGCCGGAGCGTCGCCGCGCGGACATTCCCCCGGCGCTCTCGGCGGTCGTGATGCGGGCGCTCGCGCGCGAGCCGGAACGGCGTTTCCAGAGCGCGCACGAGATGGCGCAGGCGCTCGTGCAGCTGCTCTACGCGACGTCGCCGTCGTTCACGGCGTCGCGCGTCGCTGCGCTGATGCAAGAACTCTTCCCGGAGGACCTGCAGCGCAACGCTGAACTCCTGACGCGCGGCGTCGAGCCGCAAACCGCCGCGGAGCCGCCGTCGACGCGGACCGCCGTCGGCAAGCGCGCGCCGCTCGGCGGGGCTCCGACGCGGGTCGCGGGGCGCGCGTCGCCCACGCAGAGGGAGCTTCCGAGCGTCCCCGCGCCATCGGCGGCGGCGCCCGGTATGTTCGCGCTCGGCGACGACGACGACGAGGACGACCGCACGCGCAACGACGTGCCCGCCCTGCAACGCGCGATGGCGATGCTCGTCGCCGGGGATCGCGCCGCGGGCGCGACGGGCACCGCGCTGCTCCCCGTCGCGCACACACGCACGGACAAGGTCGATGCCCCGGGCGGGCGTGACGAGGCCACCCGGGCGGTGCAGAGCCCGTCGCGTCGCGAGGTCTCGACGCGCTCGCTGCTCTCACCCGACGGGGCGTCGCGCGATTTCTGGGAGGACGAGCCCACCTCCATCCTCGACGGCGACGCGTCGGCGCGTGTGTTCGCGCAGCTGCGTCGCGGGGCCGCCGGAGGCGCCGGGGTCGCGTCGCGGCCCGAGACGGGGAGCGACGCTGGCTGGTCCGAGGACTCGACCGTCATCGAGGATGGGGAGACCGTGGCGGCGGCGCGCGCGTTCATTCGCGTCGCGGCCCAGGCGCGCGCTGCTGCGGCCCCCGCGTCGCCACCGCCCGGCCCTGCGCCGACAGCGCAGCCCGCCGCGTCGCTGCCGCGTCCGGCCGAGGGAGCGCGCGCGCGGACGGGGGCGCCGCGTTCGGAGGGCCCCGCTGCCGCCCCGACTGCGGCGCGTCCAGCTGCGTCGCCATCGGCGCGTCCCGCGGCAGCGCCAGCGGAGCGCCCCGCGGCGTCGCCGTCGGTGCGTCCCGCGGCGGCGCCAGCGGAGCGCCCCGCTGCGTCGCCGTCGGTGCGTCCTGCGACGGCGCCTTCGCAGCGCTCTCCGGACCCGCCTCGTGCGTCCCGCGGTGTGGCGCCTGCGGCACCCGCCATCGCGCCCGCTGCACGCGCCGCGGCCGCTTCCGCGCGTTCCCCGGCGCCCCGCCCACGGTCCGTCCCGCCTCCGGAGCGACGCGCGGCCGCGCTCCCCGCGCAGCCCGCCGCGCAACCCGCGTCAAGGCAACCCGTGCCGGCGCAGCCCGCCGCGCGGGCCGTGCAGGCGCAGCCCGCGCCGACCGCACCCCCGGAGGTCGCGCCGCTCCCTCCCGTGCACGGGCCCGCGCAGTCCTGGCCTCCGCCGGCGTCTGCGCCGCATCCGTTCGAAGCGCCGCCGTACGTCGATGCGCCGCACGCCGTCGCTGCGCCCGAGGCGTGGCCGCCCGCGCCCCCGTGGGCGGGTGGTGCGTCGCCGCTCGCCGCCGCGCCGCTGCGCGAGCCCGTGCAAGACCCCTTCGCCGCCCCGCCCGCCGGCGCGTCGACGGGGGCGTACGCGGCGCTCTTCGCGGAGGGGAGCGGGCGTCGTCGCGCGTTGTGGCTCGGGCTGCTCGGCATCGGCCTGCTCGTCGCCACGTTCGCCGGCGTGTCGGCCTTCCTCACGTCGCGCCCGGTCCCGCAGCCTGCCCGCGTGACGTCGGTGCCGATGGGCGCGCAGGTGAAGGTCGACGGCGTCGCGATCCCCGGCGTCACACCCCTCGTGTTGTCCATGCCCCTCGACCCCGAGCGGGCGCACGCGATCGACGTGACGCTCGACGGTTTCCACCCCTACCGCATCGAGGTGCCGATCGGCGACCGGCAGCCCAACCATCTCGCGATCCTGACGCCGCGCTAGCGCGCCCGGAACCCCCGCCCGCGGTGGACTGTCGGCACCCGGACGTCGCCTCGGCGCGTCTTCGGTCTCGCGTGCGACTCCGCCCGCTGCGGCGCGCCAGGGGCCGCACGATGGCCGCTTCTGGACGCGCAACGCCATGAATTCACCGCGCTTCTGCTGCGCGCGTCGGATGCGTCAGGGCGTGGGTTCTTCGCCGAGGACGAGGTTGTCGAGGAGGCGCGTCGTGCCGAGGCGCGCCGCGACCGCGAGCACCGCGCGGTCCCGCACGGGGCCGTCGAAGGGCGCGAGCGTCTCCGGGTCGCGCACGGCGACGTAGTCGATCGCGTCGACGCGCGGGGCGATCTCGGCGTGCGCCGCGGACTCGAGCGCGCCGGCGTCGCGCTCGCCTGCGTCGAAGGCCCGCGCGGCGGCGCGCAGTCCGGCGACGAGCCCGAGTGCGCGCTGTCGCGCGTCGGCGTCGAGGTAGCGGTTGCGCGACGAGAGCGCGAGGCCGTCGGGCTCGCGGATGGTCCGGTGTCCGACGACGCGCACCGGCAGGTCGAGGTCGCGCGTCATGCGCGCGATGACCTTCCACTGCTGGTAGTCCTTGCGGCCGAAGACCGCGACCGACGCGCCGACGAGCCCGAAGAGCTTGGCGACGACGGTCGTGACGCCGTCGAAGTGCCCGGGTCGGTGCGCGCCCTCGAGCGGCTCGCTCACCCCGCGAACCGAGACGCTCGTCGCGAAGCCGTCGGGGTACATCGCCTCGCGCGCCGGCGCGAACACGACGTCGACGCCGCGTGCGCCGCAGAGCGCGATGTCGTCTGCGAGCGTGCGCGGGTAACGCGCGAAGTCGTCGCGCGGCCCGAACTGGAGCGGGTTCACGAAGATCGTGACGACGACGAAGTCGGCGCGCCGCCGCGCCTCGTCGACGAGCGTGAGGTGCCCTTCGTGCAGCGCGCCCATCGTCGGGACGACCGCGATGCGCAGCCCGCGCGCCCGCGCCTCGTGGCAGGCGGTGCGGAGCGCGTCCGGGTCGTGCACGGTGCGCACGGTCGCTGCGGGCGTCGCGTCAGCCACGCGGACCGTACCCCCCGGGGGCGTCATCCTCGGCCGCAGGCGTCTCGGCGTCTCCGGCGGGCGCCGGCGGCTCGGCGGGCTCCGGGTTCCGCCGCACCTCGCCGAAGGCGTACTCGGCCGTCGGGAACGCGCCGCTCCGCACCTCCGCGCAGAAGCGGCCGGTGGCGTCGAGCCCGCGCGCGTACCACTCGTCGTAGCGCTTCACGAAGCGGGGGCGCAGGTCCGCGGTGAGTCCGAGCAGGTCGTAGCAGACGAGCACCTGCCCATCGCAGCCAGGACCCGCACCGATGCCGATGGTCGGCACGTCGAGCGCGGCGGTGATCCGCGCCGCGAGATCGCTCGGGATCCCCTCGAGCACGACCGCGTACGCGCCCGCCTCCGCGACGCTGCGTGCCTCCGCGAGCACGCGCGCGGCGGCCTCCTCGGTGCGGCCCTGCACGCGGAAGCCGCCCATGGCGTGCACGCTCTGTGGCGTCAGGCCGACGTGCCCCATCACCGGGATGCCGGCCCGCACGAGGCGCGCGACCTTGTCCGCGACCTCGGCACCGCCCTCGAGCTTCACGGCGTGCGCGCCTCCCTCCTTGAGGAAGCGTCCCGCGTTGCGGAGCGCGTCCTCCACCGAGCCCTGGTAGCTCATGAAGGGCAGGTCGCCGACGAGGTGCGCGCGGCGCGTCCCCCGCGCGACGGCGCGACAGTGGTACACGACCTCGTCCACGGTGACGGGCAGCGTCGAGTCGAGGCCTTGCACCGCCATGCCCAGCGAGTCGCCGACGAGCAGGATGTCGGCGCCGCCCTCGTCGAGCATCCGCGCGAACGTCGCGTCGTACGCGGTGACCATCGCGATGCGCTCTCCGCGCCGCTTCATGGCGCGGAGCGCGGGCACCGTGACGCGCGGGGGAGGGGACGAGCCGGGAGAACCTGGAGAACCGGGAGGAGCGGGAATGCCGGGAGACGTGGTCATGGCGGGGAGACGTCCGGGTCGCGGCCGCGGAGTCCACGGTCCACGCCCTCGCGTGCGGCATCGACGCTAGCAGATCGCCTGCCGCACGGCCCTCACGCGCCGCGCGTGCGTGCGCGCCGTCCTTCGACGACCGCTGCCCCCACGGCGAGCGCGGCGCCGATCGCGGCCGTGCCCCAGCGCGCGTAGAGCCGGACCCGCACCTCGCGCACGGCGTCGCCTGCGCGCGCCTGCAACTCCGGGAGCTTGGTCGCGACGAAGTCCTCGAGGCCGACGAGCGTCGCCGGGATCGTCGCGAGCAGGAACGCGGCCACGAAGCACGCGAGGCCCGTCGTCACGAGCAGCAACTCCCGGTGGCCCGGGACGACCCGCAGCCCGAGCGCGAGCGTCGCGAGTCCGAGCGCGGCGCCCCCCGTGAGCCCCCAGTTGGGGATCCACGTACCGAGCAGGAGCGCGACGGTCGCGCCCGCGCTCGCGCCGCAACCCGCCGCGAGCGGCAGCGTCGCGAGCCGCAGCCTCACGCGAGTTCGGCGAGGCGCGCGGCGATGTCCCGCGCCGCGTCGGCGTCGCCCTCGGCGAGCTCGGCGGCGCGCTGGTACATGCGGCGCGCCTCGTCCCGCAGGTCGAGGGCGACGAGGAGCCGCGCGGCCTCCCGGTGATAGCGGAGGTGGCTCGTGCGGTCACTGCCGCGGGTGAGCGAGCGCCAGAGATCGGCGGCGCGCTGGGGGTTGCCGCGTTTTTCGTGGAGCTCCGCGAGCGCGACGGTCGCCTCCGGCGGGAAGTCGAGGCGCGCCTGCTTCACGAGCGCCTCGAGGAGCTGCTCGAGCTGTCGCTCCGCCTCGGCGTCGTGGCCCGCGTCGCGGTGCGCGAGGGCGAGCTCCTGCTGCACGAAGGGGTCGATCTGCCCCTCGCCGATGACCGCGAGCGCGGACTCGAGCACGTCGATGGCGTCCTCGGCATGCCCGCGCCGCCGCAGGTAGTTGCCGAGCATGATGTACGGGCGCGGGTCCTCCTCGAGCGCCTCGATCGCGCGGCCGAGCTCGGCGACCGCCGCCTCCTCGTCTCCGCGCGCATCGGACAGCTGCGCGAGCGCGCCGTGCGCGGCGAGGCGCGCGGCGCCGCCCTCGTCCGGCCCGATGCTCTCGAGGTAGCCGCGCAGCGCGCTCTCGGCGCCGGCCGTGTCGTCGGTGGCGACCCGCGCGATCCCGAGCTCGAAGCGCAGATAGTGCGGCGAGCGGGCGGCGTCGACGAGCGCCTCGAGCAGCGTGACCGCCTCGTCGAAGCGCCCCGCGTTCGCGGCGAGCAGGGCCTCGCGGAACTTCGGCCCGGCGGCGTCGTACTCCTCGCGCTGCTCGGGCTCCCAGCTCCCCGACATGGCCTCGAGGATCTCGTCGTCGTCGACGGATGGCGGGCGTGCGCGCTCGCGGGCGTCCCCACGCTCGAGCGCCTCGAGCCGCCGCTCGATCGCGCGCCGGAGCTCCGCGCCCGCGGCCGTCTCGACCGCGCCCTCGAGCTCGGCCCGGGCGAGCCCGAGATCGCCGTGGGCGAGGAAGTCCTCCGCCGCGCGGACGCGCGCCTCGGCGATCGCGTCGCGGGACGCCTCGATGCGCGCGGTCACGTGCGCGACGTCCGCGGGCACGGCGCCCTTTTGCTTGGCGAGCGCCCGATCGTAGGAGAGCTTCGCCTCGCCGTGGCGCCCGGCCTCGAAGTGGGCGTCCGCCTCGGCGCGCAGCGCCTCGAACGAGGCGCCGCCGAAGAGTTTCTGGAAGAAAGACATGGCTACTTGTCCTTCTTTTCCTTCGCGGCGATCTTCTGCAGCGCAGCGCTCTTCAACTGCGGGGCGACGTTGCGGCTGCGCGAGAGGTCCCGCAGGTCGTTGGCGTGCAGGTGCGACAGGAAGCCGAGCGTGATGCCGAAGGGCGTCTTCGGGTTGAACACCAGCGCGCGCTTGATGTCCCCGCTCCGCGTGAGTGCGCGCTGCGTACCGATGAACTTCAGGATGTCCTCGCTGACCTGCCGTGAGTGCGCGACGGCCACGGCCTCGGGCAGCGTGAGCTGCGGCGAGCGCACGGCCGCCATCGCGATCTGTCGATCCTTGTCGCGCATCAGGATCGCGCGCGCCGAGGCGTTGCCGATCTGGGCGAGACGCAGCTTCTTCGCCTTGGAGAGCCGCGCGATCGCCATCAGCAGAGGCAGGTGCTGCTCGCGGACGCGCTCCTCTTCCTTCTCGGTGTCGACCTCGACCGCGTCCGGATCGTCGGCATCGACGGCGACCGTCCCCGAGAACTCCACGTCGTCGGGGAGCACGGCGTCGGTCGGCTCGAACACGGGCTCACCCGCGATCGCGCCGACGTGCGCCTCGAGCGTCTCCTTCGGGATGCCCGGGACCTCGATGCCATGGCGCCCGGCGAGCTCGACCAGCCGGTCGGCCGTCGACATCCGCACGCGGCGGTTGTTGTAGAGCGCGCCGATGATCGCCGGCGCGCGCAACAACCGCTCCTCGTTCGCGGCGATGCGCTCGCCGAGGCGATCGTCGGCCTCGCGCGCGAGCAGCGCGACGGTGCCGTCGTGCGTGGCGGGGTTGGCGGCGATGCGCTCGCGGATCTCGGTGCGCGTGATCCGCTCGGCGAGCGCGTCGAGCACGCTCGCGTGGAGTGGGCCCTCGCAGGCGCTGCCGAGCACGTTCTCCGGGAGCGCGTCGAGCGTGCCGAGAGCGGCCGCCGCGACGCTCGCTTCGGGGTCGGCGCACAGCTGCGCGAGCACGGTGACGAGCTCGGCGCCGCGCAGCGGGACGAGCCCGCGCGCGGCCATCGTGCGCGCGGGGAGCGGGGCCGCGGGATCGCAGAAGCGTCGCGCCGCCTCGGGGAGCGCGTCGATCGGCAGGGGGAGCGGCGCCGGGCGTTCCATCGCCCCGTTGAACCCGAGTCCCGTCGCGGCGTCAAGCGTCGCGCGCGCTGCCCCGCAGGACGTCCTCGAGCTCCGACGGGTCGAACGGCTTCTCGAGGACGCGCACGCCGTGCGCCGCGGTCAGCGCCTCGAGCATCGGGTCGAGCGGGTCGCCCGTGACGAAGACGAAGCGCGTCGCGAGGTCGGGCCGGTGGTCGATCACGCGGTCGAAGAGCGTCGTTCCCGGTGTGTCCGGAAGCCCGACGTCGCAGAGGATCCGGTCGAAGTCGCGGGCCTCGAGGGCGCGCAGCGCCCCCGCGGCGTCTCGGGCGATCGCGACCTCGAAGCGCCCCTCGAGCTGGCGCGCCATCGCCTCCGCCAACGCGGGCTCGTCCTCGACGATCACGACGCGCTCGATCGTCGCGGCCGAAGGTGGGCGAGTCTCCGCCTGGGCGACGTCGATCACCGGCAGCGTCACGGTGAACCGCGTGCCCCCGTGCGCGCCGCCATCGACCTCGAGGGTGCCGCCCATTCGGCGCACGGCGTCCGCGCTGATGGCGAGCCCGAGGCCCGTCCCGCCGCTGCCCGTCCCGCCGACCGATGGCGTCGAGAAGAACGGATCGAAGAGCCGCGGCAGCGTCTCCGGCGCGATGCCTGCGCCCGTGTCCGAGACGCGGATCTGCACGTGATCGCCCCCCGCGCGCGTCTCGACGCGGACCTCGTTCCGCTCCGCGTCCCCGCGCGGGAGCGACTGCGCCGCGTGAAGGAGGAGGTTCACGCAGACCTGCCCGAGCAGCGCGGGGTCCGCGGGGAGCAGCGGCAGTTGCTCGTCGAGCTCCGTGACGAGGCGCGCCCGCCCGCGGATCTCGCTGCGGGTCAGCGCGAGGGCCGAGCGGATCAGGCGGTTGACGTCGACGGGCGTCGAGTACGCGCCCTCGGGGATGCGCGCGAAGAGCTTGAGCTCATCGACCGTCGCGACGATGCGGCGGACGCCGGCGGCGGTCTCTTCGAGTGTCTGCGCGAACCGCGCCACGGTCGCCGCGTCCGCGACGCCGTCGCGCACCTGGGGGAACGTGCGCGCGAGGTGCTGCAGGTTGAGCGCGACGAAGGCGGCCGGGTTGTTGATCTCGTGCGCGACGCCCGCGGCGAGCTGTCCGATCGCGGCCAGTCGATCCGTCTGCACCAGCTTGTGTCGGGCGTCGACCTCGGCCTGCACGTCGCGTCCGATCCCCTCGACCGCCTCCACGCGGCCCGAGGCGTCCCGCACGGGATAGACCATCACGCGCACGGTGACGCGCGAACCGTCGCGCCGGACGAACACGAGGTCGTGCCAGGGGACCTCTTCGCCGGCGCCCGCGCGCGCGAGCGCGTCGCGGAGCGCCTCGCGCGAGCGGTCGTCGGCGAGGGCCGGGTCGAGCCCCTGCGCGTATGCCTCCTCGACCGGCCGCCCCAGCACCCGCTCCCACGCCCGGTTCACGAAGATCAGGCGCGCGCGCTCGATGCCGTGGCGAAAAACGATCACCGGCAGGTGATCGAGGAGCGTGAAATGCAGGGGCTCGAGGCGTGGCGTGTCGGCCGGGGAGGGCGCGGACGGCGCGGACGGCGCCGGCCCGGCGTCCGGCGCGCGCACATCCCCCGCGACGGCCGCGCTGGCCCCCGCCCCGTCCTCCTCGCGCCCACCCATCGCGCCCGACCGTAGCACGCGACGCGCCCTCGACCCCACGCGTGCGGGGCGCTCGGCCGCGTGACCCGCTGGGTGGCGCGCGTGGAGGTTGAATGGCGGCTCAGCGTTGCGCGCACGCTTGGAGGGACGCCGAATCGTGACATAGTGGCCCGTCGCTCGTGACGAGTCGGGAGCATGTCGCGCCCGGCTCCCGGAAGAATGAGGAGCCGCGCCCATGCGCCCCCGCCTGACGCCCGCGTCGTTCGCCGTCCTGCTGGCCTGCGCCGCCGTCCTCCACGGATGCGGCGACGACACCGCACCACCCGCGATGGACGGGGGCGTCACGGACGCCGCCCCGCCGGCGGACGCGACGTCGCCCGATGGGGCGCCCGGGGACGCCAGTGCCGTGGACCTCGGCGCGCTGCGACCCTGCCTCGTCGACGCGGACTGCGTCGACCGCGTCGATTGCACGACCGACTCCTGCGACCCGCGCGGCTTCTGCCGCAACGCCGTCGACCTCACGCGCTGCGACGACGGCATCTTCTGCAACGGCGTCGAGCAGTGCAGCCCCGTGCGCGGTTGCGTCCCCGGGCCCCCGGAGGCGTGCAACGACGACGACGTCTGCACGATCGACCGCTGCGACGAAGAGGCGAAGACCTGCGGCCACTTCCCGCGGGACTTCGACGAGGACGGCGAGGCCGACTGGCACTGCGCCGGCGGCACCGACTGCGACGACCGCGATCCGACCCGCGGTGCGCGCTCGTCGGAGCTCTGCGACGACGGCATCGACAACGACTGCGACGAGGTCGTCGACGAGAACGTGATGCCCGGCGACTGCGGCGGGCCTCCCCATGACTCGGCGTGTGACGAGCCCCTCGACGTGAGCGCGGGCGGCGTCTTCACGGTCTCGACCGTCGGCGCGGCCTCGGACTTCATGCTTTCCTGCGGCGGCTCCGGCTACCGCGACGCCGTGCTCACGTTCACGCTGCCCGAACCGCGCGACGTCTACCTGAACGCGGGCGGCGAGGCCCTCGCGGCGATCTCGCTCCACGGCACCCGGGCGCCGCTCCCCGACGACGCCTCGCGCTGCGCGATCGGCGAGCGTTTCCTGCCGCTCGGCCCGTCTCTCGACTGCAACTCCGGCTTCCCCTCCCAGGTCCGCAAGCGCGCGCTCGCCGCCGGCACGTACTACGTAGTCGTCGCCTCTGCGCCTTGGCTGCCGTCGGGTGGCGACGAGGTCGCCGTCGAGGTCGTCTTCACGACGCCGAGCGTGCCGCCGACGAACGAGACGTGCGCCGCGCCGATCGACGTGAGCGCCGGCGGACGCTTCCCGGGATCCTTCGTCGACGTCGCCGACGATTCGTCGCTGCCGTGTGGCTACGGCGGCTCCCCCGATCTCGTCTACGCGTTCGAGCTGACCGAGCGCAAGGACGTCTCGATCACGGCCACGAGCTCCTCGGGTGATTCGCTGAGCGGGGCCGTGTACGGGGCGTGTGGTGCCCCCGCCGAGGTGCTTCGCTGCACGGGGGGCGCGCCCTTCGACACACGCCTCCGCGACCTTCCGCCCGGCCGCTATCACCTCGTGCTCGAGGGGCCGTCGTACCGTGACGTCGACTTCGACCTCGACGTGAGTTTCTCCGAGCCGACGTCCGTTCCCGCGGGCGAGTCCTGCGCGAACGCCATCCCGATCGCGCTCGACACGCGCACCCCCGGGACGCTCGCGGACAAACAGGACGATGTCGTCACCGGCTGCGGCTTCAACTACGTGGACGCGGTGTACGCCTTCGAGCTGACGGAACGGCGCGATTTGACCGTCGTCATCGACGGCGGCACCCGCTACATGAACGCGTCCATCCGCCCCGCGTGCGGCTCGACGGCGGGCGAGCTGCGCTGCGATCGCGGCACGCCCGTGCGCTCTCGTGTGCGCGATGTGCCGCCGGGCACGTACTACGTCGTCGTCGAAGGCTTCTCGCGGTCGAGCTTCGCGGTCACGGTCACGACGTCCGCGCCGACGGTGGCGGTCCCGGTCACCGGCAACGACACCTGCGGTGCAGCGACGATCGTCCCGCTGACAGGGGGCCTCTTCACCGGCACGACGGCGCTCGGCCTCGACGACTACCGCTCGACGGTCTGCACGACGGTCGCGGACGGTCCCGATGCGGCCTTTCGTCTCGACCTCGCGGCCCCGAAGGTCGTGACGGCCTCGACCGATGGCTCGAGCATCGATACGGTCCTCATGGTGTTCCGCGACAGCTGCGCCTCCGGCGGAGATGCCTACTGCGACGACGACGGCGGCAGTGGCGGCGGTGCGAGCGCGGTCACGCGCATGCTTGGGCCCGGGACCTTCTTCTTCGTCGTCGACGGTTACGGACCCGGCAGCGCCGGGGCCTACACGTTCGAGGTCACCGTCGCCGACCCCTGAGGCGACCGGAGCAATCATGCGTCATCACTCGCTTTTCCTCACTGCTCTCCCGGTCGCTGCGGCGCTCCTCATCGTCGGTTGCGAGAAGCGGAACACGCCGGTCACCCTCCCCGACGCGTCGTTCACCTTCGACCTCGGGATGACGGATCTCGGCGCGCCCGACCTGTTCACGTTCCCCGACGCGACCGTCGATACGTGCACCGAAGCGGGCCGCGGCGCGACGGTGGGCATGGCGTGCGATGGAACGGGCGGATGCGACGACGGCTGCTTTTGCAACGGTGCCGAGCGCTGCGAGGCAGGCGTGTGCGTCGTGGGCGCCGCGCCGTGCACCGACGCGATCGACTGCACCGAGGCGGCGTGTCTCGAAGAGACGAACACCTGCTTCCAGATGCCGCAGAACGATCGCTGTTCGGACGGCGACGCGTGCAACGGCCTCGAGGTCTGCGACCCGGACGCGCTCGTCGGTGGCTGCCGCCCCTCGGCCCCGCTCTACTGCAACGACGAGTCCGCGTGCACGGTCGACGAGTGCGACACGGCGATGGGCTGCACCTACGTGGTCCGCGATCTCGACGGCGACGGGTACACCGACGGCCGCTGCGGCGGTGAGGACTGCGACGACGACCCGCGCTTCGGCACGTTGATCTACCCCGGCGCTTCCGAGAACTGCACGAACCGCCGCGACGACGACTGCGACGGGCAGCGCGACTACAACGACGCGTCGTGCACGCCGGCGAACGACACCTGCGGCGCGACGGCCGTCGCGCTCCCCGGTGCCGGCACCTTCTCCGGCTCGACGCGCGGGCTGCGCTCGGACTACACGCTCGGCTGCGGCGGCACGGGCGCCGACGCGGTGTTCACCTTCACGCTCACCGAGACGAAGGACGTGCGCGCGACGTCGTCCGGCGCGAGCGGCGGTGTCCTCGCGATCCGCGCCCTCGACCTCTGCGCGAGCGGCCCCGATCTCAAGTGCAACGCGGGCAGCGCGCCCTCCGCGCTCGTGCGCAGCCTGCCCGCCGGGAGTTACGCGATCATCGTCAAGACGAGCGCGCCGGGGCCGTTCGACCTCAACCTCCGCATCACCGCGCCGACGATGGTCCCCGTGGTCGACCAGTGCAGCGAACGGACCTTCGACATCTCCGCCGGCGGGACGTTCACCGGGTTGTTCGAAGAGGTCGAGGACGACTACGCCCTCTCGTGCAACGGCTCCTCGAGCTCGAAGGACGCGGTCTACCGCTTCACGATCACCTCGCCGAAGGACGTCACGATCAGCGGCAGCACGCTCGGCATGTGGACGCCGACGACCTACCTGAGCCTCTCGACGGACTGCACGACGAGCGGCGCGGAACTCTCCTGCGTCGCCGACTCCTCGCCGCGGCTGCGTCGCCGCGCGCTGCCCGCCGGCACGTATTACGTGCTCCTCGAGTCGGGCGACATGTCCTCGAGCGGCTGGACGGTCACGGCGTCCATCACCGATCCGCTGCCGCCCCCGGCCGGTGACACCTGCGTTTCGCCGGTCGACATCACGACGACCGCCGGCCGCGTGGCGGCCTCGGGCCTCGACCTCGACGGGGGCGCGAGCTGTCTGAGCTGTCTCGTCGGCCTACCGTGACGCGTACTTCGTGTTCGACGTCGCCTCCACCAGCGACGTCGAGCTGACCACCACCACGACCAGCTTCAGCGACATCGTCGCGTTGCAGACCACCTGCGGCGCGTCGGGCTCCGAGCTGCGTTGTCGGTCGACGAGCGGCACCTCGACGCAACTCTTCCGCAGCCTCGCGCCGGGCCGCTACTACGTGACGGTCGCCACGCAGGCCACCACAGGCAACATCAACGCGTCGGTGCGGTTCCTGACGCCGACGCCGGTGCCGGCGAACGACTCTTGCGCGGGCGCGGGCGAGCTCGTCCCGCCGTTCACCCGGGCGACCGGCACGCTGGTCGACTTCGAGGACGACGCGCCTTCGGGCAGCTGCGGGGGCGGCGGAGGCGCGGACGCCTTCTACCGCTTCACGCTCACGGAGACGCAGCGCCTGAGCGCCATCGTCTCGCGCGTGGGCGGCTCGGGGAGCATGGCGGTCGTCCTCCGCCGCGCGGGCTGCTCGGGCGCGGAGATCCGCTGCGCGAGCGGCGACCCGACCGCGGCGATCGACGAACTCCTGACGGCGGGCACCTACTTCATCCAGGTCGAGCAGTCGACGTGGGGGGGGACCCCGTCGGACTTCACGATCTCCGCGTTCTTCTCGGCGCCGTGAGCGCACACGCGTGATCCGTCCGGACCGCCGCCGCGTGGCCCAAGCCCGCGGCGTGGCTCTCGTTCGACCGCCCCGGGCTCGCATGCGCGGCGCGACGGGCCCTCTCGGTCCTGGCGCTGGCGCTCGCGCTCGCGCCTTCGTTGCGCGTCGCCGCGCAGGCGGCGCCCCGGCTCGTTCCCTCCCGCGTCGCGGCGTCGCCTCGCGGCACCGGGACCGCGGTGACGCGCGCGACCCTGCCGCGCGGACAGCTCGGCTGGGAGGCTTCGGGCCTCGGCGCCATCCGCGGCGTGACGATCGGCCCGATCGAGTCGTCGCAGCAGCCCGGGCGCGGCTACGGCACGGCCGAGAGCGACGCGCTGCTCGCCGAGCTCGAGCGGCTTGGCGTCACGTGGGTGAGCCTCACGCCCTTCGGGCGCCTCTGGGCGCTCGACAGCACCGGGATCCTCATGGATTTCGAGGCGCCCTACGAGGAGAACCGCGTCGCGGTGCGCCGCATGATCGCGCAGGCGCACGCCCACGGGATGAAGGTCCTCGTCATCCCGCACCTCTGGGTCGAAACGGGCGGCTGGCGCGGCGAGATCGAGCCCGGAAGCCCCGAGGGGTGGGCCGCATACCAGGCGTCCTACCGCGATTTCGTGCTCGCCTGGGCGCGCGACGCCGAGGCCGCGGGCGCGGACGCGCTCTCGATCGGCGTCGAGTGCAAGAGCTGGTCGGGTCGCTTCGGCGGCTACTGGCGCGCGCTCATCGCGGAGCTCCGCGCGAACTTCAGGGGGCTGCTCACCTACAGCGCCAACTGGGATGAGGTCGATGGCGTCCTCTTCTGGGATCAGCTCGATCTCGTCGGCATCAACGCGTTCTACCCGCTCGCCGAGCACGACGGCGCGAGCTACGGCGAGTACGTCGAGGGGGCCCGCCGCGCGCGCGACCTCGTGCGCGGATCGATCGCGGCGCTCGACATGCCCGTGCTGTTCGTCGAGGTCGGCTACACGACCCGTGCGAACGCCGCCGTGCAGCCGTGGCTGTGGCCGGACGACATGACCGAGGTCGTCATCGACGAGCACGAGCAGGCCCGCGCGCTCGCGGCGGTGTTCGAGGTCTTCCTGCCTGAACCGTGGTTCAGCGGCTTCTTCGTGTGGCGCTACTACGCGAGCCTCGACGACGTCTCGCAGGAGGCCATCTGGGGCTTCTCGCCGCATGCGAAGGTGGCCGAGTCGCTGCTCGGGCACGTGTTCCACAGCGCGTGGGGCGCGGACCCGCTGCCCTCGTTCTAGCGGCGCGCTCCGCCGTTTTCTTGATCGGTCCCGGCGCCTCTGTTTACCGTCGCCGCATGAGCCAGAGGGGACCGCGTTCGCAGCCGCAATCCGCCGCGCAGGAGCCCGCGGGAACGCGGCCTTTCTCGTTCTTCCGGGCGGGGAACCGCGTCGACGCCGCGGGACGCGAGAAGCCGATCCTCGTGCTCGAGGACGTCTACAAGTACTTCGATCGCGACCGGCCCGTGCTCCGCGGCGCGAACCTGACGATCGATCGCGGCGAGTTCGTCTTCGTCACGGGGCCGAGCGGCTCGGGCAAGTCGACCGTCCTGCAACTCATCTACCGCAAGCTGATGGTCGACGACGGTCGCATCCTCTTCTGCGGGCGCGACATCGCGCGGCTCACGGGCGAGTCGATCCCGTTCCTGCGCCGCAACCTCGGGATCGTGTTCCAGGACTTCAAGGTCGTCCCGCACTGGACGGTCGCCGAGAACGTCGCGGTGCCGCTCGAGATCCTCGCGATGCCGCAGAAGGTCGTGCGCGCGCGCGTCGCGGAGGCGCTCGAGCGCGTCGGGCTCGCAGGCCGCGGCAACGACCGGACGGGCGTCCTCAGCGGCGGCGAGCAGCAGCGCGTCGCCGTCGCCCGCGCGATCGTCACCGAGCCGGCGCTCGTGCTCGCGGACGAGCCGACGGGGAACCTCGACCCTCAGCTCGCGCTCGACATCCTCACGCTCTTCGAAGAGATCAACGCGTCGGGGATCACCGTCGTCTTCGCGACGCACGACCACTCGCTGCTCGAGGCGCGGCCACACCGGCTCGTCGTGATCGACGAGGGGCGCGTGTTCGAGGCGCGCAGTGGCGGTGAGGCGTGGGCCGGAAGCGGCGCCGCGGTTCGTCCCGCCGCCCTCGCCGAGCCCGAGCGCCCGCCCGTCCGCGGTCTCGCCGCGCGCGTGGACCTCGATCCCGCCGCCCTCGTCCCCCTGCACCGCGTCCCGGGTTGAAGGAGCTGCTGAGATGGACCTGCACACCGCTTTTCTCCGCGCGCGCCGCGGCATCCGCGAGGACGCCAACCTCTACGTCGTCGCGAGTTCGAGCCTCGTCGTGGCCTTCTTGTGCCTGGGGAGCGCGGTGCTCGCGATGACGAACCTCTCGGCCGTCTCGGAGCGCTGGTCGCGATCGGGGCGCATGACGATCTACCTCCGGGACGGGGTCTCCGACGCCGACGCGCAGCGGCTTCGCGAGACGCTCGCGGGGCTCCCGGAGGTCGAGAGCGCGGTCGCGCTGAGCGCCGCGGACGCACGCGCCCAGTTCGCACGCGACGCGGACCTCGGCGGTGAGCTCGCGGGGCTTTCGGCCGACGCCTTCCCCGCCTCGGTCGAGCTGAGCCTGCGACTGGGCACGAGCGCGGAGCGGACGAACGAGATCGCGTCGCGGGTCGTGCGCGTGAGCGGGGTCGAGGGCGTGGAGACGTACCGCGCGTTCTTCGAGCGCCTCGAGTCGCTCGTCGCCGCGGGGCAGACGGGGGCCGCCGTCGCGGCGCTGCTCGTGCTCGTCTGCGTGCTCGCGGTCGTCGGCAACACGATCCGCCTCGCCGTCGCCGGGCGGCGCGACGAGATCGAGGTGCTGAAGCTCTGCGGCGCGACGGATGGCTATGTGCGTGGGCCCTTCCTCGTCGAGGGCGGCCTGCAGGGGGTGCTCGCCGCCTTCGTCGCGCTGGCGCTGCTCGGCGCAGCCTTCTTCGCGTTGCGCGGCCCGCTCGACGGCACCGTCGCTGCGCTCACGGGCGTGCGCGCCGCGTTTCTGTCGCCGTCGGCGGCGCTCGGCATTGTCCTCGGCGGGGGCGTCGCGGGCGTCCTCGCGAGCGCCTTCTCCCTCCGCCGCTACCTCGCGATCTGATGCCGACGCACCGCAGCGCCGTCCGCTCCGGGTGGGGTCCGAACGCGTTCCTCGCCGCGTCGCTCGGCGCGGCGTGCGCCCTGTCGGGCCGCGTCGCACGGGCCCAGGACGGCCCGCTGCCGCTCGCCCTCGCCGCGACGCGAATCGACGCGGCCGCGGCCGTCGATGCGGAGACTGCGCGGCTCCTCGCGCGCGTCGAGGCCGAGACGTCCCGCTCGTCGCGTGCGGAGGCCGAGATCGCGGGACTCGCTCGGCGCCGTACCGAGGCGTCCGCGCGTCTGCGGGCGCGGGCGCGCGCGCTCTATCGCCTCACACGCGCGGGGATGCTGCCGCTCGCAGGCGGCTTCGAGGCCATGGTCGGCCACGTCGCGCGGCTCGACCGGCTGCGGCGCATGGTGAAGCAGGACGCCGGTGCTGTGCGCACGCTGCGGGCGCGGGGCGAGTCGCTCCGCTCGGAGATCGCCGAGGCCGCGGAGGCCCTCGCGGTCGCGCGCGCCGGGCTCCGTGCGCTCGAGTCGCGCCGTCAGCAGGCCGCCGTGCCGGTCTGGTCCGATGTCGGTTTCTCGCTCGCGGAGTCGGTCTCGTCCCCGAGCGGCGCGCCGGCGCTGCCCTACGGGAGCCTGCGCGTCGTCGATGGCGTGGATGACCTGGCCTCCGGGGGCTTTGCCGCCCTGCGCGGCGCGCTCGGCGTGCCCGTCTCCGGTGCGGTGCGGCTCGAGCCATCCCCCTCGGGCGACGGCGGACTGCAGCTCGTGGTCGCGCCCGGCGCCGCGGTGCGTGCGGCGGCCGCAGGCCGCGTGGCCTTCGCGGCCAGCCAGCCAGGCTATGGGCGCCTCGTGATCGTGGATCACGGTGAGAACCACTACACCGTGTACGGCGCGCTCGACGCGATCGAGGTTCGTGTCGGCGACGCGGTCGAGCGCGGGACGCGTGTGGGCGGCGCGGGGTCGGCGCCCGTGCGCTTCGAGGTGCGCCGCGGCACGCGCACCCTCGACGCGCGCAGCTGGCTCGGACTCTGACGCGCCGAACGTTCGCTGCGGCGGTCTGTGCCGTCGGCCGGGCCCGCCCCGACACGCGGTCCCTCAGGCCGTGACGTCGAGCCGGTCCGCGCCGCGCAGCGCGGGGAAGAGCCGCGCCCACAGCGCGACGACCACGAGCGTCCCGAGCCCACCGACGATCACCGCGCGCACGGCGCCCGCGGGGCCGTCTCCGAAGAACGTCGCGACGAGCCCGGATTCGAACTCGCCGAGCTCGTTCGAGGCGCCGACGAAGACCATGTTCACCGCGCTGACGCGGCCGCGCATCTCGTCCGGCGTGCGGAGCTGGATGAGGGTCTGTCGCACGTACACGCTCACCATGTCGCTCGCGCCGACGACGAAGAGCGCCGCGAGCGAGAGCGCGTAGTCGCGCGAGAGACCGAAGACGATCGTCGCCACGCCGAACACGGCGACCGCGGAGAACATCCACGTCCCGGAGCGGCTCGTGAGCGGGCGCACCGAGAGCGCGAGCGCCATGCACGCCGCGCCGACGGCCGGCATGCTCCGCATCCACGCGAGGCCGCCGACGCCGACGTCGAGCACGTCCTCCGCGAACACCGGCAGCAGCGCGACGGCGCCCCCGAGCAGCACCGCAAACAGGTCGAGCGAGATGGCGCCGAGCAGCACCGGCTTGTCGCGCACGTAGCGCACGCCCGCGAGGAGCGAGTCGAGGCTGGCCCCGCCGGCGCGCGCGGGCTGCGTCCGGGGGCGCACGGCGAGGAAGCCCGCCACCGAGACGAGCTCCGCGACGAGGCACGTGACGTAGACCCCGGTCGGCGCGTCGCCGAGGCCGTACACGAGCCCGCCGAGCGCAGGGCCGGCGATCGTCGCGGTCTGCCAGATCGTCGAGCTCCATGCGATCGCGCGGTGCATGACGGGGCCCGGCACGAGCGTCGGCATGAGCGCGCCGCCCGCGGGGCCGGCGAACGCGCGCGCGGTGCCGCCGACGAGCAGCGCCGCGTAGATGGCCGGCGTCCCGCCCCAGTGCGTCCACGCGACCAGCGCGAGCGCAGCGGACACCAGCACCTGCGCGAGGCCCGCGAGCGCGAGCACGCGCCGTCGATCGAAGCGATCGGCGACGTGCCCGGTCACGAGGGAGAGCACGAACGCGGGCAGGAACTGCGCGAGGCCCACCAAGGCGAGGTCGAGCGCGCGCCCCGTGAGCCGGTACACGTGGTAGCCGACGGCCAACCCCTGCATCTGGATGGCCAACGTCACGCAGAAGCGGGACGCCTGGAACATCGTGTAATCACGGTGTGCGAAGGGTGACCCCGGCGCCGGGGAGGGCGCGAGCGACGCGGCGGTCGTCATGGACGGGCGCGGTATACGGCTTGTCGCGTGGGGCGGCGAGCCCCACAACGCGTCGCATGGCCGAGGTCATCATCTACACCACGCAGTCGTGCCCCTATTGCGTCGCCGCCAAGACGCTCTTCCGGAAGAAGGGCGTCGCCTTCCGCGAGATCGACGTCAGCGGTGATGACGCCAAGCGCCAATGGCTGGTCGAGACCACCGGACAGCGCACCGTCCCGCAGATCTTCATCGGCGGCGCGCCCTGCGGCGGTTTCACCGATGTGCGCGCGCTCGAACAGCGGGGTGAGCTCGACGTGCTGCTCGGCGCCCCCTGACCGCGCGCCTCGGCCAGGGTTCTCAGCCGCCGTGGCTTACAGCCGCCGTGGCTTCCAGCCGCGCGCTCCGAAGGCGTCCGTGGAGCGCGCGCCCTGCGACCGTGACGCTCCGCGCGTCAGCCGCCGCCGCGCTTCAACTCGGTCAGGACGAGCTTCGCGACGGACTTGAGCGTCTCGAACACGCCGATGCCCGTCGAGGCCACGCCCTCGTAGTCGGGGACACCCGTCGGGTTGAGCAGGGCGCGCAGCTCGTCGACCGGCGCGATGCCGGCCATGTCGCGCTTGTTGTACTGGACGACGTACGGGAGCTTGTCGAGCGAGTAGCCCTGCTCCGCGAGGTTGATGCCGAGGTTCTCGAGCGACTCGGCGTTCGCCTCGGTGCGCGCGATCTGCGAATCCGCCACGAACACGACGCCGTCGACGCCCTTCAGGATGAGCTTACGGCTCGCGTCGTAGAAGACCTGACCCGGCACGGTGTACAGGTGGAATCGTGTCTTGAAACCGCGAATCTCACCGAGCGCGAGCGGCAGGAAATCGAAGAAGAGCGTCCGCTCGGTCTCCGTCGCGAGGCTGATCATCTTGCCTTTCGCGTCGGGATTCGTCTTGTTGTAGATGTATTGGAGATTGGTCGTCTTCCCGCACAGTCCGGGGCCGTAATAGACGATCTTGCAGTTGATCTCGCGCGAGAGATAGTTGATGAAACTCATCGTCGTGTCTCCGCGACTCAGTCGTTGAAGAGGTTGTCGATGTCGTCGTCGGTGATCTCCGCGAACGGCGTCTCGCGCGTCGGGTCCTGGACCTTGCGCATGAGCGACTCGAAGATCCCGTTGAGCTCTTCGCTGGCCTTCTTCACGCGGAGCCGGACGAGGCCGAGCGAGGTCTTGTTGTCGAAGATGACGACGAGGATGACCCTGTTGCCCACGAGCTGGATGTGGATGTTGCTCCGCTCGCCTTCGTGAAACTGCGTGCTGAAGTCGTTCTCCCGGAGGAGCTTGGCCATGCCGCCCGTCGCGGCGATGTTGCCGGCGGTGAGCGAGGCCAGGGACGTGGTGTCGATCTGATCGGTGTCACCGCTCGCTGCGATGAGCTGGCCGTTCTTGTCGATGATGAACACGACCTTGGAGTTCGCGTCCCGTACCAGCCGATCGACGATCGCCTGGATCTGGTTGAACTCCTCCTCGTACATCACCATGTGCGGACTGGCCATCGACTCCTCCGCGCGCTCGACGCGCAAGCTCCACAAACGGGCTTTCGTTCCTACCAGACCGAGCCCGCACGGTAAAGGAACTCCGCGCCGCGGCGTCAGCCCGGCAGGAGCGAGGCGCGCGGCGGGACGGGCGGCTTCGGCGCGACGAGCTTCCAGAGTTCGAAGAGCGGGACCGGCAGCACCGACAGCCCGAGGACGACCGCCCACTCGGTGCCCGTCATCATGTGCGTCCGGAAGATGCCGTGCAGGGGCGGCACGAAGAGCGTGATGAGGTGCACGGCCGCGCTCGCGGCGACCGCGCCGAGGAGGAACTTGTTGGTGAACAAGCCCACGCGGAAGATGCTCTCGTGCTCGCTGCGACAGTTGAACGCGTGGAAGAGCGGCGAGATGGCGAGCAGCGTGAACGCCATCGTGCGCGCGTGGGCCAGCATCTCGTCTCGGGTGAGGCCCGCGGGGAAGATCTGCGGCGCGTGATCGGGGAGCAGGTAGAGGCCGAGCGCCGCACCGCCCATCACGATGCCGACGGCGACCGTGGCGAGGAGGTCCTTCGCGGAGAGCAGGCCCTCGCTCGTCGGGCGCGGCGCCTCGCTCATGAGCCCGGGACCGGGCGGATCGATGCCGAGCGCGAGCGCGGGCAGGCC
This sequence comes from Polyangiales bacterium, assembly GCA_964202905.1. GTDB lineage: Bacteria > Myxococcota_A > Polyangia > Polyangiales > JADJQN01 > CAIUAC01. The sequence continues at coordinate 267,481 of CAXNJO010000002.1, read as the reverse complement.
GTTGGTGACGAGGTTGATCCAGAGCAGCTGCAGCGGCGTCAGCGCGAAGCGGATCGTGTCGTCGAAGAAGGTGCTCGCGATCACGGCGGCGACGAGCCCGGCGTTCGACGAGTTCAGGAAGAAGATGAACTTCTTGATGTTGCGGAAGATCGCGCGGCCCTCGCGGACCGCCTGCACGATGGTCGCGAAGTTGTCGTCGGCGAGGACCATGTCGGCAGCCTCGCGCGCGACGTCGGTGCCGCCCTTGCCCATCGCGATGCCGATGTTCGCCTCGCGCAGCGCGGGCGCGTCGTTGACGCCGTCGCCCGTCATCGCCGAGACGTTGCCGCGCCGCTTGAGGGCGCGGACGATGCGCAGCTTCTGCTCGGCGGTGACGCGGGCGAACACCGCGATGCGGTGCACGTTGCCCATGAGCTGCTGGTCGTCCGTCGCCTCGAGCTCCGCGCCCGTCATCGCGAGCGAGTCGTCGTGCCAGAAGCCGAGCTCGCGCGCGATCGCGACGGCCGTGAGCTTGTGGTCGCCCGTGATCATCACGACCTGGATGCCGGCGCGGTGGCAGTCGGCGACGGCGACCTTCACCTCCGGCCGGGGCGGGTCGATCATGGCCGCGAAGCCGAGGAACGTGAGGCCGGTCTCCGGGGCGGCCGCGTCGGGGTCGTCGCGGTCGGCGAGCGCGAGCACGCGCAGCGCCTGGCTCGCGTGGGCCTCGTTGCGGGCGATGAGCCGCGCGCGTTCCTCGGCGTCGAGCGGCACGCGCCCTTCCGCGCGGAGGACGTGCGTGCACAGCGGGAGGAGCAAGTCCGGCGAGCCCTTCACGTGCGCGGAGCGCGCCCCCGCGGCGTCGCGGACGATGACCGTCATGCGCTTGCGGTCGGAGTCGAAGGGCAGCTCGCGCTCGAGTTCACCGCCCTCGAGGAGCGCGGCCCGCTCGACGCCGCCTTTGAGCGCGAGCGTGACGAGCGCGGCTTCCGTCGGATCGCCGATGACCTTCGGGGTCGCGCCGCTCGTGTCGACGACGGCCGTGTTGCAGAGCGCGCTGGTGCGGAGGAGTCGCGCGACGACCGCGGGCAGCGCGTCGACGGGCGCGCCGCGCCGCTCGAAGCGGCCCGCCGGCGCGTAGCCCTCGCCGGTGACGTCGAGCACGTCCTCGGCGGTCTCGACGATGCGCACGGTCATCGCGTTCTGCGTGAGGGTGCCCGTCTTGTCCGAGCAGATGACGGTCGCCGAGCCGAGCGTCTCGACGGCGGGCAGCTTGCGCACGATCGCGCCGCGGTGCGCCATGCGCTGCATGCCGAGCGCGAGCGTGATGGTCGTGATCGCGGGCAGGCCCTCGGGGATCGCGGCGACCGCGAGGCTCACGGCGGTGAGCAGGAGCACCGTCCAGGCTTGACCACCGCGCAGGATGCCAATGACGAAGAGCCCGACGCTGATGGCGAGGCACGCGACGAGGATCTGCTTGCCGAAGCGCTCGAGGCGCTGCTCGAGGGGCGTCTCCTCGCGCTCGGTCGAGCGGATGAGCGCGCCGATGCGTCCGAGCTCCGTGAACGGCCCCGTCTGCACGACGACCGCGCGCGCGCGGCCGCGGGTCACGCTCGTGCCCATGTAGGCCATCGTCACGCGCTCGGCGAGCGAGGCGTCCTCGGCGAGCGGCTGCTCGCTGCGCTTGTCGACGGGCGTCGACTCGCCGGTGAGGGCGGCCTCTTCGACGGCGAACTCGCGCGTCTCGGTGAGGCGGAGGTCGGCGGGGATGCTGTCGCCGGCCTCGAGCTCGACGACGTCGCCGGGCACGAGCGCAGCCGCCGGGAGCACCGCGATGCCGCCGTCGCGGAGGACCTTCGCGTTGGGCGCGGCCATCTTCTGCAAGGCGTCGAGCGCCTGCTCGGCGCGCCGCTCCTGCAAGAAGCCGAGCACGCCGTTGACGATCACGATGAGCAGGATCGCGATCGTGTCGCTGAAGCGCGTGATCCAAGGTCCGCTGCCGCCTTCGCTGATCGCGACGGCTGCGGCGATGACGGCTGCGACGAGGAGCGCGCCCACGAGCGGGTCGGCGAAGCCGGAGAGGAACTGGAGCAGCGCGTTCGGGCGGGGGGGCTCCGGGATGCGGTTCTCCCCAAGTCGTGCGCGCCGGCCAGCGACCTCGTCGTTCTTCAGTCCGTGGCGGAGGTCCGACTCCCAGTACGAGCTCACGGCCTGCACGTCCATCGCGTGCCAAGCCTTCTGCGCCTGCGTCAAATCCCGCTCCTCGTCAGAGTGCGACGCGCACTGTATCGGGGCGATCCCCGCGCGGCAAACCTACCGTCCGCGCGCCGTGGTGCGCGCCGCGGGGCGTGTGCACGTTGGACCTTCGCCGTTGCCGGTCGCGCGCAGCTTCGACTATCGTACGCGCGCGGCAGCGTCTGCCGCGGAGGGATGCCCGGATGAGACCGCTGACTCGCACGCTCGTGACCGTCGCACTGTTCGTGGTGGCCGCCTCCGGTTGTGGCGGAGGCTCCGGTCGCGCGGCCCTCGTCGCGGGCGACATGCCCGAGGGAGGCTCGTTCGGCGCTGTGTGGAACTCCCCGCAATACGGGCGGATGGACATGGTCCAGACCGGCGCGACGATCGTCGGCGAGTACACGAAGAACGAGCGCAGCGGGCGCATCGAGGGCACTGCGCAGGGCGACCTCATGCGCTTCACGTGGACCGAGCGGCGCGAGCTCGTCGCGGGTGTTCCGCGTGTGAACCGCGGTCGCGGCTACTTCCGGCTCGTGAAGGATGCCGAGGGCTACAAGCTGCTCGGCGAGTGGGGCCACGACGAGAGCGACACCGGCGGCGGCCCGTGGAACGCGGTGCGCACCCGCTGGCGCCCAAGGCTCTCGACGGACTCGGGCAGCGCGGGCGGCGAGGACGGCGAGGGGAGCGACGCCTCGGGCAGCGACGCCTCGGGCAACGACGAGGGTGGCGGCGACGCGTCGTCGTCGGGCAGCGAGGGCTCGGACGACCTCGACGGACTCTGAGTCCGCAGGGCGCGCGCGGTGCACGCAGCGGGGGCGCCGCGCGCTCAGTGCCCTTCGGTGCGGAGGAAGTCGACCAGCGTGTCGTAGAACGCGACGTGGTCCCAGCGGCTCGTAGGGTCTGGGAGCACGTCGGCGATCTGGCCGATCTCGTCGAAGTGATCGGCCGGGATGCACGTGAGGAACGTGCCCCAGCGCGCGGACGCGACGGTGACGAGCCCGTCGTTCGGCGCGGGGTCGAGGACGGAGCCGCGCAAGAAGCCGCCCGTCGCCGAGAGCAGCGGGTCGATGGCGTCGCGCGCGGGCGGGTTGGGCCACAGCGACCCGGCGCACGCGTCGCGGCCGAGATCGAGGTTGGAGCGGCCCGCCACGCTGTAGAAGGCGACGCGCGGGTCGTCGGGGTTCGCCGCGTCGAAGGCGGGCGCGTTCGCGGCCGCGAGGGACTCGAGGGACGCGAGCAGTGACGCGTCGTCGCTCGCCTCGCTGAGCACGCGGCCGACGAGGAACGCGAAGAAGTCGAGGATGGGGCGCGACCAGCCCGGTACGATGCGGAGCACGACGTCGGCCACGCGCGTGCCGCGGTGCGGGGTCGAGACCGTCACGATCGAGGCGACGCGGTCGCCGTAGCCGAGGCTCCCGACGAGCACGCGCGCATCGAGCCCGCCCTGTGAGTGCGCGATCAGGTCGACCTTGCACGCGCCCGTCGTCGCGAGCGTCTCGTCGACGATCGCGGCGAGATCCGCGGCGCGGACCTCCGAGGCGTTGAAGGGATCGACCGCGGCCTCGACGACCCTCTCGCCCCGCGCGCGGAGCGTCTCGGCGACACGGAAGTAGTAGTTGATCGGGCCGAGCCCGGAGAAGCCGAAGAAGCCGTGGTGCAGGATGATCGGGTAGGGCGCCCCCCGGCATGGGGGGCCTGCGTCGATCGTGGCGCGCGCATCGGTGGCCGCGTCGGTGCTCCCGGCCGCATCGGCGCGCGCTGCGCCGTCCCCGAGGGCGGCGCCGTCACGGGGCCGGGCGTCCGGGGCATCGCCGCCGTCGGCGCGCGCGGCGTCGAGGGGCACGCCGACCCCCGTCTCCGCGGCGCAGGCGGCGACGAGCGCGAGCGACAGCGCAGCGAGCGGGCGCACGGGGGACGAGGAAGCCGGCACGGTGCGTCGATGGTAGTGCACGAAACGGCCAGATTTGCGGGAAAAAGACGTGCTTCCGGGCCGTCTGGGGCGGTGCGCGGCGGCCGCGTGTGGCGGCTGCACGCGCTAGGAGCGCGCGGCGGGCGTGCGCGTCGGCGGCGCCTCGGCGAGGGCGGCGAGCTCTTCGGCGAGCGCGGCGGCGCGGCCCGCCTCTGCGCTCCGACCGGAGAGCAGCAGGTAGCTCCACACCGCGACGCCGACGACCGCAGCGAAGGCGAGCTTGAGCGCATACGGCACGATCGGCGCGTGAATCTGCGAGATCGTGCCCTCGATGAGCCCGGCGAGCACGAGCACCGGCATCCCGCCGACGACGAGCCGCATCGCGCGCCGTCCCTCCTCGGCGAGCGCGGTCGCGCGTGCGCGGCGGCGCGGCAGCAGGAGCCCGCGCGCGATCACGAGCCCGGCGGCGCCCGCGATGACGATCTGCGTGATCTCCGGGATCCCGTGCGGGAGGATCCAGGCCCAGAAGAAGAGGCCCTTGCCGTACTGGTGGTACTGCATCGCGAGCGCGCCGATGGGCACGCCGTTGTAGAAGAGCAGGCTGACGGTGCCGACACCGAACGTGAGCCCCAGCGCGAACACGAGGAACGTCACCTGGATGTTGTGCGTGAAGAGGAAGCTCGAGAACGCGGCGCCCGCGTCGCTGGTCGCGTCGCTGCCTCGTTCATCCTCGGCGACACGCTCCGCCGGCGTGCGCCGCTGGTGATCCTCGGGGATGAGGACGCCGGCGGCCTGCGGGTCGAGGGCCGTCGCCGTCGCGCCGACCGCGGCACCACCGAAGAAGAGCGCCGCGGAGAGCGCGACCGCGCGCCACTCGGCGCGGAAGAGGCGCGGGAACTCCCGCAGGAAGAAGGCCGGCAGGCGCCGCGCGCGGTTCCCGGTGCCCGCGTGGACGTGCGCGTACGCGCGCGCGACGAGATCGTTCAGGTAGTCGACGACGCCCGCGTCGATGTGCTCGCCCCGTGCGATGAGCAGGTCGCTCGACACCGCGCGGTAGAGCTGGCCGAGCTCGCGCGCGCCGGCCACGCCGAGGGCCGCGAGGCCGCGCTGTTCGGCGTCGGCGAGCACGCGCTCGAGGGCGCTCCAGACGGCGGCGCGCTCATCGACGAAGCGTCGCACGTCGAAGGCTGGCATCGCGCGCGAGGATATCCCGCCGGGGATCGCCGTGCTAGACACGCCGCGTGCGCGACGTCCACGAGATCCGCACACCGGAGAACGTCGCCTTCGAGTTCGAGCGCGCCGGTCTCGCGTCGCGCGCGCTCGCGTGGGCGATCGACCTCGCCGTGATGGGCAGCGCGATCACGGCCGTCGCGTGTGGGGTCTCGGCGACGCAGTCGATCGTCGGCGGTTTCGCGGTCGCGCTGCTCTCGATCGCCGTCTTCCTCGTGCAGTGGTGGTACGGCGCGCTCGCGGAGTGGTGGTCGGGCGGACGCACCATCGGCAAGCGGGTCGTCGGTCTACGGACCCTCGACGAGCGCGGCCTGCGCGTCTCGTTCGCGCAGGCGGTCGTGCGCAACCTCGTGCGCGTCGTGGACCTGCTGCCCGGCCTCTACCTGCTTGGTGGCGTCTGCGCGCTCCTCGATCCGGCGGGGCGCCGCCTCGGGGATCTCGCCGCCGGGACGCTCGTCGTCCGCGAGCGCCGCGCGCCGCAGCCCGCGCAGATCGTGCCGCCGACGGAGCGCCACAACACCTTCCTCCGCGACCCGCTCGTCGCCCACGCGGCGCGTCGCGTCGCGCCGCTCGAGCGCGAGGCGATGATCGCGCTCTCGCTGCGCCGCGAGGGGCTCCCCCTCGGCGTGCGCCACGCGCTCTTCGCGCGGCTCGGTGCACACCTCGAGGCGCGTCTCGGCGTCGCGCGGCCGCCGTTCTTCTCGCAGGAGAAGTACGTGTTGCACCTCACGTCCGTCGTGCTCTCCGCGGGCGCGGCGCCGCCTGCGTCTGCTCCCCGATGAGGTTTCGATGACCCGCAAGATCACCATCGCCTACCATGGTCACTGTTTCGACGGGATGTGCTCCGCCGCCGTGCTCACGCGCCTGATCCGCGACCTCGAGGGCGAGGACCTCGCGTTCGAGTACCGCGGCCTCGACCACCAGCCGGGCGGCTCGTTCGTACCCGAGTCGGTGCTCACCGGCGAGGAGAACGCGGTCGTCGACTTCCGGTACACGACGTCGCCGAAACTCACGTGGTTCTTCGATCACCACCAGAGCGGCATCGTCGGCCCGGAGGAGCGCGCGAGCTTCGACGCCGACACGAGCGGGCGGAAGTTCTTCGACCCCACCTACGGCTCGTGCTGCAAGCTGATCGCGGACGTCGCGCGCGACCGCTTCGGGCTCGGGCTTCCCGGGCTCGAGGAGCTGGTCGGCTGGGCCGACGTCATCGACGCCGCGCGTTTCCCGAGCGCGGTGATGCCCGTGGAGCTCGTGGAGCCCGCGCTGCAGCTGATGACCGTCGTCGAGGTGCACGGCAGCGACAAATTCCTCGCGCCGCGGATCGAGCGGCTCTCGCGGGGCGCGACGCTCACGGAGCTCGGCGCCGATGCGGAGGTCGCCGAGCGCCTCGCGCCGCTCCTCGTGCAGCACCGCGAGACGCTCGCGCTCATCCGTGATCGCGCGCGCCTCGAGTCCGGCGTGGTGCTCTTCGATCTCGTCGGGGTCGCCGGCGATCGCTACAACAAGTTCATCCCGTACTGGCTCTTCCCCGAAGCCCGCTACTGCGTGGCCGTGACGGCCGGCAAGCAGCGGTCGAAGGTGAGCGTCGGGAGCAACCCGTGGGCGCCCGTGCCGCGCACGCACGACATCAGCGCGATCTGCGCGCGCTACGGCGGGGGCGGACACCCCGTCGTCGGGGCCGTGAGCCTGCCGCCCTCGGAGGTCGAGCGCGCGCGGCTCATCGCGCGCGAGGTCGTGGAGATGCTCTCGTCCGGTTGACGCGACGGAGCGCCGCGGGCTAAGTCTCGCTCCCCGCTCGCCGCAGGGCGCGCGGACACCCGACGAGGCGTTCGAGAACAGATCCAACCAACGGGCGCACGGTCACCCGCACGACGGGTGGGGCGGGGAGGCGATGTCGCCATGCCCGCTCGAGGGAAGCCGGTGGAACACCGGCACGGCCCCCGCCACTGTAACCGGGGACCCTGGGGGCACGATCCACTGGCAGCGCACGCTGCTGGGAAGGCGCCTCCGAGGGGATGATCCGGGAGTCAGGAGACCTGCCGCGCGCACCGACGTGACCGGGCCCACGGGGAGTGGGGCGACGGATTCCCACGCGCCGCGCGTCCGCGCGATGCGTGCGCTTTCGCCCATTTTCCCTGGGTTCTGGACACGGCATCGCGGGCGCGGGGAGGCGCCCGCCGCGAGGTCCGACCATGGCGACGACGAAGGCGACGACGACGAAGACGACGAGGGATTGGATGGCGCTCGGGGCGCTCGGGCTCGCGCTCGGTGCGATGCTCGCAGGCTGCGGCGACGACGATGGGGCGCCGAGTCCCGATGCGGCGATGAACGATGCTGGCCGCGGCGACGGCGCGGTGAGCGACGCCGCGGCGCCGGACGCCGGGCTTGCGGACGCGGGGGAGATGGATCTCGGGGAGCCCGACCTCGGCGCCCCCGACGCCGGGCCCGTCGACTGCACGCCCACCCACCTGCTCGTCACCACGAGCGACTACGTGAACGGCGGCCTCGCGACGCTCTCGCTCGCGACCCGCGCGGTCACCCTCGCGTCGGCGCCCGCGGCCGATCAGGACACGCTGCCCGTGCGCGCCGGCTGCGACACGTACCTCCTCGAGGGCGGCAGCGGCCTCGTGCGTCGGCAGGCCGCGGGGGATCCGCTCACGACGGTCTCCGCGACCGACGTCGATCCGGCGGGCAGCGATCCCGCCTCCGTCTACGTCTCGACGCCGCAGACGGTGATCGAGGCGGGCGGCGCCGCCTATGTGACGCGCTACGCGCGGTCGAGCGCGGTGCGGCTCGAGCCGACGACGGGCGCCGTGCTCGGCGAGGTGGACCTCTCTCCGCTCGCGGCCGCGGGCGATCCCGACTCGGTCGACATGAGCCGCGCCTTGCTGAACGGCGGGCGCCTGCTCGTCGCGCTCGGGCGCTTCTACTTCTCGCCGACGTTCGAGCTGCTCTACGCGGGGCCGAGCGCGCTCGCCGTGCTCGATCCCGCGACGGGCGCGCTGCTCGACGCCGATCCCGTGCGCGTGGGCATGCAGGGCATCGAGCTGCCGGTCGGCAACCCCGGCGCGATGGCGCGGCTCGACGACGACGTCGTGCTCGTCGCGTGCACCGACGACGGGTTCGACGACACGGACGGCGTGCTGCTCGCGGTCGACGTCCCCTCGGGGAACGTCACGCCGACGGGGGCGACGGAGGCCGCGCTCGGCGGCTTCAAGGGCCTCGCGACCACCGACGCGGGGCGCGTGTACCTCGCGGCGGGCGGCGCGCTGTACGAGCTGCGGGCCGACACCGGCGCCGTGCTCGACACGCCCGTGCCGGCGAGCGTCGGGGTGACGTCCTTCGTGCTCGATGGCGAGACGGCCTACGTCGTGACGGACGCGGGCCTGCGGATCTGGTCGCTCGCGACCGGCACCGAAGAGACGAGCGCGCCGATCACGTTCGGGTCGCTGCCGATCTACGGCATCGCGCTCGCGCGCTGAGGCGCATGGTGCGCCCGGGGGTCGGGCCGCCGCGCCCGTCCCTCGCGGAGCCGCGTCATCCTCCCGGCGGCCGTGCGTCCCAGCGGTTCAACCACTCGGCTGCCCGGTGGACGCACCGTTGGGCGGCATCGTTGGGCGGCATCGTTGGGCGGCATCGACGGTCCGCGGCAGCGGCTCGGGCGGAGCGCACCGCCACGGGAGCGCGCCGCCGGGGTGACCGCGTCGTGCAGCGATTCAGTGCGCGCTGTGCCGGAAGGGGTCGGAGGGGGGCTGGCTCGGTCGGGCCGCCTCGAGCTCGGTCTCGGCGCAGAAGAGGATCGCGCAGTTCTTCCAGTCGGACTCGCGGATGCGTGTGCACAACTCGGCGAGGTCGTCGTCGGCGTCCACGACGGCGCCTTCCGTCGCGCGCCCCGTGCTCTCGTCGTAGCGGCAGCTGTCGAGGGCCACCCAGCGGCCGCGGAACTCGTCGTGGCTGCAGATCTCCGCCCACTTCATGCGTTCCATGTCGCTCTCCCATTGCTCGGTGGCGGGCGCGGCCCCAGACGGCCCGGGCGCAGAGGCGCCGTGGGGCGGGGCTGTCTTCGACGCGGGCGGCACCGCCGCATCGCGGCGCCACACGGGGGTGCGTAGGGACCAGGCCATCCGGGTGCTGACTCGCGGGGGGAGCGCTCGCCGGGCGGGCGCGCCATCTCGGTTGCCGCCCTGATTACGCCCGCGCCGCGGAGGCGTCAAGCTGCAAGCGGGCCCGTCGGGTGACCAGCAGGGCGCGATCCCGGCGTCGCGGCCGTGACCGCATCGACGCCCACCCGACACCCCGCCCACGTGCACGCCTTCGTCCCCCGATGTCCGGCGCGCGGCGCCAGGCCCGCGCTCAGGGGCGCGTGCACCAGTCGCCGAAATGATCGCGCGCGTCCGCCTCGGCGCCCGCGCTGCGAAGCTGCCGGAAGAGCGCTTGCGCGGCGTCACACTGGCCGCTCTGGATGAGGCTGCCGACGCGGTTCGAGCCCTTCAGCGTGATGCGGCGGCGGAGACTGGCGATGCTGCCGTGGCTGCGGCCGACGAGGCGCTGTGCCCGCGTCAGGGCAGCGACGGCGCCGGGGACGTCGTTCGCGTTGAGCGCGGACTCGCCGCTCTGCGCGAGGCGCTGGGCCTCCCCGATCTGCGCCGCCGTTGGACCGTCCCCGCGCGTCGCGGTCGGCTCGGGCGTCGCGGTCGGTTCGGGCGTCGGGGTCTGCGCCGGGGGCGTCGGCTCCGGGGGCGTCGGAAGCTGGGGCGGGGCGATCGGCTGAAGGACGACGTTGCCTGGCGGCAGAAGCACGGTGGACGGCTGCACGACCGCCGTCGGCGTTCCGCGGCCCCCTGTCTCGACCGGCGTGGCGTTGGGGGGTGAGCCCAGATCGGCCTGGGCGTCGTCCGAATGCGGCCGCAGGACCCAAAGGCCCCCGACGCCCGCGCCCGCGAGGATGAAGAGCGCCACGACGCCGACAGCGATGAACTTGCCGATGCCGCTGCTCCGCGCCGGGGCAGGCGGTGCGCCGTGACCCCCGCCGGCGTAGCCATGCGACGGCGCTCCGGCGTAGCCCTGCGAGGGCACACCGGCATAGCCCTGCGAGGGACCACCGCCGTAGCCCTGCGAGGGCGCACCGGCGTAGCCCTGGGCCGACATCGACGCGCCCGCGCCGTAGCCCGGCGGGGGCGTCGAGAAGCCCATGCCGTAGGCCTGCGCGGGCTGTGTCTGCGGCATCGGGCCGGGCGTCGGCGCCGCGGTGCGCGCGGCGGGCGGCGCGGTGTCGCCGGCCTTCGGGAGGATCGCCCCGCCGGCGCTCGTCGCCATCGTCCAGGCGGCCTGGGCATCCTGGTGCCCCGTGAACTCCTGCAGAAACTCGAGCACCGTGGCCTGGCGGGCGTCGCGGTTCTTCTGGAGGGCCTTCATCACCGCCGCGCGCTTGGCGGGCGGCACGTGCGCGGCGTCGGGGCGCGCGTCGAGCGACTCGGGGATGGCGGTGAGGTGCTTGGTCGCCCACTCCCAGGGCGTGCGCGCCTCGAAGGGGAGCTTCCCCGTCAGCATCTCGTAGACCATGATCCCGAGCGAGTAGATGTCCGAGCGCGCGTCGAGCGCCTGCCCGCCGAACTGCTCGGGGCTCATGTACGGCGGCGTGCCGAGCACCATCCCCTGTTGGGTGAGCTTGCCCTTCTTCTCGTCTTCCGCCTCGCTACGCTTGGCGATGCCGAAGTCGAGCACCTTCACGAAGTCCGTCTGGCCGCCGCGGTTCGTCAGCAGGACGTTGTCGGGCTTGAGGTCGCGGTGGACGATGCCGCGACCGTGCGCTTCGTGGAGCGAGCCGCAGATCTGGATGAGGATTTTGTCGCAGCGCGCGACGTCGAGGCCGCGCCCCGCCTGACGCTCGAGGACCAGCGAGAGCGCGGCGCCCTCGATGAACTCCATGACGATGTAGAGCGTGCCGTCGTCGAACTTGCCGAAGTCGTAAAACTGGATGGTGTTCGGGTGCGAGAGCTCGATGACCGTCTCGCACTCCCGATAGAAGCGCGCGACGAGCTGCGCGTCGCCGCCGAGCTCGGGGTGCAGGGTCTTGATGGCGACCTTGCGCGTCGCGGCGCCCATCTTCTGCTCGGCCAGGTAGACGCGGCCCATGCCGCCTTCGCCGAGGACCTTGGCGATGCGGTAGCGGTCGGCGACGATCTTGCCGACGCGCGGGTCTTCGCCCTCGGCGGCGATCTGTTCGACCATCCCGCCGCAGTTCTTGCAGAACTTGTCGTCGGGCTGGAGCGAGGCGCGGCACTTCGTGCAGGTTGCGTTGGCCATGGTCCCCGAGGCGCCTTCGACGCGCGAGCCGCCAGAAAAATCCTCGCGACTCTAGCCGCCGCGGATCATCAGGTCAAAGCCGCGTCCCCCCGCCCGCGCGGGGGACGCGCGGACCGTGATTGCCGGGCTTGTCCTTCCGTGGAACCTTGACCGCCCGCACCCATGAACCACGCCCGCACTTCGCTTCGAACTTCGTTTTCCCTCCGCGCACTCCCGCTCGGCGCGCTCGCCTTCACGCTCGCGGCGTGTGGCGACGACGAGGCCGGGACGCCGCCGCCTCCCGCCGCGACGACGCCCGACTTCGCGCTCGCCGCGGGGCCGATGGCGCTGGGTGACATCCCCTGGCCCGACGACCTCTACCGGAACGCCGAGGGCCGCATCGACGTGAGCGCGGTGCCCGGCGAGGGAGGCCGCGGCGACGCCGACTTCCTCGCGTCTCTCCGCACGACGCTGCGTGAGGTGGATGGCTTCGGCCAGGTGTCCCCGGTGTACTTCTCCTTCAGCGGCGCGCTCGACGCCGCCTCGCTCCCGGCGACGACCGCGGCGTCTGCCACGGAGGACGCGAGCGCGTTCCTCCTCGACGTCGACACGGGCTCGGACACGCCGCTCGCGCGCGTCCCCGTCGAGGCGCGCTGGATCGCGGCGCGCTCGCAGCTCGCCCTCCGTCCCGCGGACGGGCACCCGCTGCGCGAGGGCGGGATGTACGCCGCCGTCCTCACGGACGCCGTGCGCGACGCCGATGGCGAGCCGCTCGCGCCGCACCCGCGCTTCGCGGCGATCCGTGACGCGGTGGCGCGCCCCGCGGACGCGGTCGAGGCCGCGGCGTGGAACGAGTACGCGCCCGTGCTCGCGACGCTCGAGTCGTCCGGGGTCCCCCGCACCCGCGTCGTCGGGCTCGCGGTCTTCCACGTGCAGACGGTGACGGACGACCTTCGCGACGCGCGCGGGGTGGTGCACGAGGTCGCGGCGCCGCTCGCGACCGTGCGCGAAGCCGTCGTCGGGCTGGCGGCCCTCGACGCGCGCCTCGGCGTGCCCGAGTCCCCGCTCGCGGGCTCGGACGTGCCGGGCGGCGTCCTGCACACGCACGTCCGCGCGATGGTGCACGGCACGATTCCGTCGCCGAGTTTCGCCTCGCCGGGGCCCGCGCGGCACGGGCGCTTCGAGCGCGACATGGCGGGCGCGCTCGTCGTCAAGCGCACCGAGGACGTGCCCTTCACGCTCTTCGTGCCGGAAGCCACGGATATCTCCGCGCTGCCGCTGATCGTCTTCCAGCACGGGCTCGGCGGCAACCGCGGGAACGCGCTCGGCCTCGTCGACGCATGCGCCGAGGCGGGCTGGGCGGTCGTCGCGATCGACGCGCCGTACCACGGCCTGCGCGCGGCCGGCACCGCGCCGGACTTCGAGAACGGCTTCACCGGCGAGGCGACGCCCGACGGCTTCGGGGACGCGACGGGCACGGGCGTCGTCCTCGACTTCACGGGGATCTCGGACGAGGACGGCGAGCTCGTCGCCTTCTCGCCGCTCTACTTCCGAGACGCGCTCCGGCAGGCGGTCGTCGACCTCATGGCCGTGACGCACACGATGCGCAGCGGCGACCTGAGCGCGGTGCGCAGCGCGGATCCGGGCCTCTCGACGCTCGGCTTCGCGCCCTCGCGCGTGGCGTTCGTGGGCATCTCGCTGGGTGGCATCATCGGCACGATGTTCGCCGCGATGGAGCCCGACGTCGGCGCCGCGATGCTCAACGTCACGGGCGGCAGCATCGTGCGCTTCGTGACGACGAGCCCGGCGTATGCGACGTCGTACCTCCCGATTCTGCTTCAGCGCTTCGGGCTCCGCGGCGGCATCGCGACCGACCCGAACGACCCTGCGTACTTCTACGAGCAGTCGTCCGTGTGGCAGACGCTCTTCGATCGCGGCGACTCGATCGGGTATGCGCGCGCGCTCCGCGAGCGCGACGTCGACGTGCTGATGCAGATGGCCCTCGACGACGAGAGCCTCCACAACGTCGGCACCGAATCGCTCGCGCGGGCCGCGCGGATCCCGATGCTCGGCGCGTCCCCGCGCTACGCCGACCTCGCGACCGGCATGTTTCCCGCGCGCGCCAACGTCGCCCTCGGTGACGCGGCCACGATGGCGACGCGCGGCCTCGCCGTGTTCACGCCCGCCTCGCACGGGATGCTCACGTCCCGGCGCGGCTCCGCGGACGTCGAGCACCCCGTCGTGCCGCCCTTCACGGACGCCTCGCCGAGCGTGGCGATCGACAACCCCGTCGACGCCGCGCAGCGGCAGATGCTGCACTTCTTCGAGAGCTGGCGCGCGGGGATGTCCGAGATCGCCGCGCCGGCTGCGCCGTAGGTCTCCCGGCGACCTCGTCCCGGAAGGGGCGGCAGGGGATTGAACCGGCGGGACCGCCCCGTGTAGCCTGTGCGGGTGACGTCCAACTCCGCCGCGCCGCGCGCCGTCCGACTCGTTCGCCTCGGGTGGCCGGCGCTCGCTGCCGGGGCGCTGGTGGCGCTGCTCGCGGGCTGTGAGTCGGAGGGCTGCCCGCCGGGGCGCTCGGACAGCATCTTCTGCCGGGGAGACGCGGGGCCGGTCACGGACATCGGCCTGCCGGTGGACGCCTCGGGCGACGGGGTCTGTCTCGAGGGCGAGACGTGCGCGCCGATCGGCGCGCCTTGTCACCTCGGCGCGGTGCGGTGCGGTCCGACGCCGACGTGCGTCGACACGGGGGCGTTCGCGCCCGCGGGCACGTCGTGCGGTCCGGGCGGCGAGCGCTGCGATGGGGCCGGTGGCTGCGGCACCTGCGTGCCGGGCACCGTCTGCGACACGGGCAACCCCTGCGCGACGGGCTTCATCGACTGCGGCACGGGCGCGCCGCTCTGCATCCCGGACTTCAGCACGGCCCCCGTGGCGATGTGCGGGACGGTCGGCGTCTGCGGCCCGGGCGGCACGTGCAGTGAGTGCCTCCCCGGCGTCGTCTGCGACACGGGGAACCCGTGCACGAGCGGCCAGATCGACTGCAGCACCGGCGGGTCGGTGTGCGTGGCGGTGGACGACTACCCGGTCGGCGTCGGCTGCGGCGCGGGCCTCGCGTGCGGCGGTGGCGGCGCGTGCAGCGTGTGCACCGATGGCGCGGTCTGCGACACGGGGAACCCGTGCTCGACCGGGCGCGTGGACTGCGGCTCGGGGAGTCCCGTTTGCATCGCGGTCGACGACGTGCCGCCCGGGACGACGTGCGGCAGCGCAGGCGTGTGCGGCGGCGCGAGCACCTGCAGCGTGTGCGTCGAGGGCGCGACCTGCGACACGGGGAACCCGTGCAGCACCGGGCGTCTCGACTGCGGCGCTGGAGGCGCGGGCGTGTGCGTCGCGGTCGAGGACCTGGCGCCTGGGACGGCGTGCGGCGTGGGCCTCGCGTGCAGCGCGACCGGGTGCACGACCTGCATCGCGGGTGACCCGTGCGTGGTGCCCGACTCATGTGGCGCGGGCCGCACCGCGTGCATGGGGAGTACGCCCGTGTGCGTCGCCGGGGGCGTCGCGCCCTCGGGCGCCGTGTGCCGCGCGTCCGCGAACCCGTGCGACGTGACCGAGCGCTGCGACGGCGCAGCGAGCGCGTGTCCCGTCGATGCGCGTGCGTCCGTCGGCACGCCCTGCCCGGGCGGCGCCTGCGACGCGTCGGGCGCGTGCGTGATCACCTGCACGGCCGGCGCGCCGTGCAGCACGGGCGACGCGTGCGAGCGTGGCCGCATCGACTGCGGGAGCGGTGCGCCGGTCTGCGTCGCGGACGGCCCCGAGATCGCGGGCACGCCCTGCCGTGCCGCGGTCGATGCGTGCGACGTCGCCGAGGTGTGCGATGGGGCCGCGAGTGTCTGCCCGGCCGACGGCTTCGCGGGGGCGACCGTGTCGTGCCGCGCGAGCGCGGGCGAGTGCGACGCGGCCGAGACGTGCAGCGGTGTCGGGTCCGCGTGCCCGGCGGACGCTCCGGCGGCGCTCGGCGCCGCGTGCTCGCTCGGTTACTGCGCGGCGGGCGGCGTGTGCACGCCCGGCTGCGCGGCGGGCGCGCCCTGCGCGACGGGTAACGTCTGCGAGCGCGGCGTGATCGACTGCGGCAGCGGCAGTCCTGTGTGCGTCGCGGCCGGGCCCGAGGCGGTCGGCACCGCGTGCCGTGCGTCGGTCGGTCCGTGCGATGCGCCCGAGGTCTGTGACGGCGCGAGCACCGCGTGTCCCGCGGACGGAGTGGCGGCCGCGGGGACGGCGTGCCGGGGCGCGGTCGACGCGTGCGACGTCGGCGAGGTGTGCGACGGCGTCGCGGCGAGCTGCCCCGCGGACACGTTCGTGGCGGCGGGCAGCGTGTGCCCGGCGGGCGCGTGCGACGGACTCGGCGGCTGCGCTCCGTGCACCGCGGGCGCGCCGTGCAGCACCGGAAATGCTTGTGAAATCGGGGCTTTCGACTGTTCGTCGGGCGCGGCGGTGTGTGTCGGGGCCGGGCCCGTCGCGGCCGGCACGGTGTGCCGTGCGGCGGCCGGCGTCTGCGATCTCGACGAGGTGTGCGACGGCTCCGCGATCGGCTGTCCGGTCGACGGCTACGCGCCCCCGACCCTCGCGTGCCGCGCGGCGAGCGCGCCGTGCGATCTCCCTGAGGCATGCACCGGCGTGAGCGCGACGTGCCCCGCGGACGGTCTCTCGCCGGCGGGCGCCGTGTGCCGCGGTGCGGTCGACGCCTGCGACCTGCCGGATGTGTGCTCGGGCAGCGACGCCGCGTGCCCCGACGTGTTCGCGTCGGCGGCGACGGCCTGCCGCGCGGCGGCCGGTCCGTGCGACGCCGCCGAGTCGTGCACGGGCGTCGCGGCGGCATGCCCCGCGGACGGCGTCGCGTCCGGCGGGACGGTGTGCCGCGGCCCGGCCGGTGCGTGCGACCTCGCCGAGTCGTGCGACGGCGCGACCGCGGTGTGCCCCGCCGACGTGCTCGCGGCCGCGAGCGTCGCGTGCCGCGTCGCGGCCGGCGAGTGCGATGCGGCGGAGTCCTGCACGGGCGGCTCGCCGCTCTGCCCCGCCGATGGCCTGGCCGCCGCGGGCACGGTGTGCAGCCTCGGCGCGTGTGACGGACTCGGCGGCTGCGCGGCGTGCACGACGGGCGCGCCGTGCAGCACCGGCAATCCCTGCGAGCGCGGGCAGATCGCTTGCAGCACGGGCGCGGCCGTGTGCATCGCCGTCGGCCCGGCGGTCGCGGGCACGTCCTGCCGCGCGGCGACCGGGCCGTGTGACGCGGCCGAAGCGTGTGACGGCGCGAGCACGGTCTGCCCGGCGGACGGGTTCGCGACGCCCGGCACCACGTGCCGCCCCAGCGTCGGCGGGTGTGACGCCGCGGAGGCGTGTACCGGGCTCGGCGTGGCGTGTCCCGCGGACGCGCCGGCGGTCGCCGGGACGTCGTGCCGCGCGAGCGCGGGGGCGTGCGACGCGGCCGAGGTCTGCGACGGCGCGACCTTCGCCTGCCCCGCCGACGGCTACGCCGCGCCCGGCCTCGAGTGCCGCGCGAGCGCGGGCGCTTGCGACGCCGCGGAGTCCTGCACCGGCGCGTCCCCGACGTGTCCGGCGGACGCGTTCGCCGCGGCCGGTGTCGCGTGCCGTGCGGCCTCCGGGCCGTGCGACGTCGGGGAGGCATGCACCGGCGTCGGCGCGGCGTGTCCGGCCGACGGGTTCGAGCCGCCGTCGACGGTCTGTCGCGCATCCGCGGGGCTCTGCGACGCGGCCGAGACCTGCACTGGCGCGGGCGCCGCGTGTCCGGCGGATGTGTACGCCGGCGCGGGGACCGCGTGCCGCGCGGGCGTCGACGCCTGCGATGCGCCCGAGGCATGCACGGGCGCGTCGCCGGCGTGCGGCGCGGACCTGTCCGCGGCGGCCGGCACGACGTGTCCCGGCGGCGCCTGCGACGGGCTCGGTCTCTGCAACGCGTGTGTCGCGGGCGCCCCCTGCGCGACTGGGAACGCTTGCGAGCGCGGCGTGATCGACTGCGGCACCGGCGCCCCCGCGTGCGTCGCCGCGGGGCCCGTCGCGGCGGGCACCACCTGCCGCGCGGCGGCCGGGCTGTGCGACGTCGCGGAAACGTGTGACGGCGTCGGCGTCATGTGCCCGTCCGATGCGCTCGCGCCGCCGTCGACCGCGTGCCGGGCCGCGGTCGACGTGTGCGACGCGCAGGAGTCGTGCACCGGCGCGAGCCCCGTCTGCCCGGCGGACGGCCTCGCCGCGGCGGGCGTCGCGTGCCGCGCGTCGGCCGGTCCCTGTGACGTGGCCGAGTCGTGCACCGGGGCGAGCCCCGCGTGCCCCGCGAACGCGCTCGCGCCGCCGGCGACGCCGTGTCGCGCCGCGAGCGGTGCGTGCGACGTGGCCGAGTCCTGCACGGGCAGCGCTGCGTCGTGTCCGGCGGACCGAGTCGCGGTCGGCGGCGTCGCGTGTCGCGCCTCGACCGGGCCCTGCGATCCCGCCGAGACGTGCGACGGAATCGGCGGCGCATGTCCGTCGGACGCGCTCGCGCCCATCAGCGTCGTGTGCCGCGCTGCGGCCGGGGAGTGCGACGTCGGCGAGAACTGCAGCGGCGCCTCGCCGTCGTGCCCCGCGGACGCCCTCGCGCCGGCGGGGACGACCTGCGCGATCGGCGCGTGCGACGGACTCGGGTCGTGCGGCGCCTGCACCGCAGGCGCGTCGTGCAGCACCGGAAACCCCTGTGAGCGCGGCCAGATCGACTGCGGCACCGGCGCGCCGGTCTGCGTGGCCGTCGGGCCCGCGACGGCGGGGACCTCGTGCCGCGCCTCGGCCGGACCGTGTGACGCGGCCGAGGTCTGCAACGGCGCGAGCACCGTCTGCCCGGCGGACGGCTTCGCGTCGGTCGGGACCGTGTGCCGCGCGAGCGGCGGCGGCTGCGACGCGGCGGAGACGTGCTCGGGCGCGAGCGCGACGTGCCCCGCGGACGCGCCCGCGCTCGCGGGCGCCGTATGCCGCGCGTCCGGCGGCGCCTGCGATGTCGCCGAGACGTGTGACGGTGCGGCGTTCGCGTGTCCGGCGGACGGTTACGCCGCGGCCGGCACCACGTGCCGCGGCGCGGCCGGGACGTGCGACGTCGCGGAGGCCTGCAGCGGCGCGGGGCCGACGTGCCCCACGGACACCCTCGTCGCGGCGGGCACTGCGTGCCGCGCGTCGGCGGGTGTCTGCGACGCGGCCGAGGCGTGCACGGGACTCGCTGGCGCGTGCCCCGCGGACGGCTTCGCGAGCGCGGCCACCGTGTGTCGCGGCGCGACGGGGATCTGCGATGCGGCCGAGACCTGCACGGGCGCGTCGAACGCGTGTCCTGTGGACGCGAAGGTCGCGGCGGGCACGTCGTGCCGGTCTGCGTCGGGCGTGTGCGACGTGGCCGAGGCGTGCAACGGCGCGTCGAACGCGTGTCCGGCGGACGGCTTCGTGTCGGCGGGCACGTCGTGCCGGTCTGCGTCGGGCGTGTGTGACGTGGCCGAGGCGTGCACGGGCGCGTCGGGCGCGTGCCCTGCGGACGGCTTCGCGAGCGCGGGCACGTCGTGTCGCGGCTCGGCGGGCGTCTGCGACGTGGCCGAGACGTGCACGGGCGGCGGGGCGTCGTGTCCCGCGGACGGGTTCGTGTCGGCGGGGACGACGTGCCGCACGGCAGCGGGCGTGTGCGACGTGGCCGAGGCGTGCACGGGCGCGGGCGCGGGCTGCCCTGCGGACGCGCTCGCGGCGAACGGCGTCGTGTGCCGCGCGGATGCGGGCGAGTGCGACGTGGCGGAGACGTGCAACGGCACGCTCGCGTCGTGTCCGACGAACGCGTACGAGCCGAGCGGGACGACGTGCTCGGGCGGCAGCTGCGACCTGGTCGGCATGTGCGCGATCGGCTGCACGGCGGGCGCGGCGTGCAGCACCGGAAATGCCTGTGAAAACGGCGTGATCGACTGCGGGAGCGGCGCGCCGGTGTGCGTGTCGGCGGGCCCGAAGGCCGCTGGGACGTCGTGCCGCGCGGCCGCGGGGATCTGCGACACGGGCGAGGTGTGCAACGGCGTGGCGTTCACGTGCCCGAGCGACACGTTCCGCAGCGCGGCGACGGTGTGTCGCTCGGCGGTGGACACGTGCGACGCGGCGGAGACGTGCTCGGGGTCGAGCGCGGCGTGTCCGGCGGACGTGTTCGTGTCGGCGGGCACGTCGTGCCGCGGCTCGTCGGGCGCGTGCGACGTGGCCGAGGCGTGCAATGGCGCGTCGACGGCGTGCCCGGCGGACGGGTTCGCGGGCGCGGGCACGTCGTGCCGCGTCTCGGCGGGCGCGTGCGACGCGGCCGAGACGTGCACGGGCGCGTCGAACGCGTGCCCTCCGGACGCGAAGGTCGCGGCGGGCACGTCGTGCCGATCAGCGTCGGGCGTGTGCGACGTGGCCGAGTCGTGCAACGGCGCGTCGAACGCGTGCCCCGTGGATGCGTTCGTGGCGGGTGGCACGTCGTGCCGCGCGGCGGCGGACGTGTGCGACGCGGCCGAGGCGTGCACGGGCAGCAGCGGCGCGTGTCCGTCCGACTCGAAGATCGCGGCGGGCACGGAGTGCCGCGCGTCCGCGGGCGTGTGCGACGTCGCGGAGGCGTGCGACGGCGTGGCGAACGCCTGCCCGACCAACGTCTTCGTGAGCTCCGCGACGCAGTGCCGCGTGGCCGTGGCCGGGGGCTGCGACGTGGCCGAGACGTGCACGGGTGGGGCGGCCGCGTGCCCGGCCGACGGCTTCGCGGCGGGTGGCACCGTGTGCCGCGCCGCGAGCGACGTGTGCGACGTGGCGGAGGCGTGCAGCGGCGCCTCGAACGCGTGTCCGGGCAACGGCTACGTCGCGGCAGGCGTCTCGTGTCGGGGGGGCGCCGGCGTCTGCGACGTGGGCGAATCCTGCACGGGCGCCGGGCCCGCGTGTCCCGGTGACGTGTTCGCGGGCTCGGGCCTCACGTGCCGCGTGTCGGCGGGCCCGTGCGATCCGGCCGAGAACTGCACGGGCGGTAGCGCAGGCTGCCCGAGCGACGCGCGCGTGTTCGCGGGCGGCTCGCCGATCAGCGCCTGCTCCGGGCTCGCGAACGTCTCCACCTACCAGTGCGATGGCAGCAGCACCTCGTGCGCGATCGGCACGTGCAGCG
The DNA here is from genome assembly GCA_964202905.1 of Polyangiales bacterium. Lineage (GTDB taxonomy): Bacteria > Myxococcota_A > Polyangia > Polyangiales > JADJQN01 > CAIUAC01. The sequence continues at coordinate 246,665 of CAXNJO010000002.1, read as the reverse complement.
CGACGTACTGCGACGTCGACGCGACGGTCGCGAACGGCTGCGAGTGCGGCAACGACGGGACGGCGTCGAACGCGTGCGGCGGCGGCGACCTCGGCTCGGTCTTCGTCGACGGGAGCGCGGGCTTCACCGGGCAGTTCTTCCCCGTCGGGTGCGGTTCCAACACCGAGGACTGGATCATCGTGCGCTTCCCGTCGTTCCGTCCGGGACCGGGTGTCGCCACGCTCTCGCTGAGTGGCAACGCCGTGATGGACGTCTACGCCGACTGTGGTGGCACCGGCGTGTTGTGCGGCTCGGGCAGCCACCTCGGCGTGACGAGCTACTCGCAGCGCGACGACCAGTCGAACTACGGCACGTACCCCACCACCTACCGCGCGCACTTCGAGCCCTGGAACGAGACGCTCTACGTTCGCGTCCGCCCCGCGGGCGCCCTCCCCTCGTGCGGCAGCGGTTCCTACACCCTGAGCGCGTCGCGCCCGTCCGAATGCACGAGCGGCGATACCCGCTACCTGCCGACCGGCTCTTGCGACAACGGCTGCGGCGCCGGCACCAACTACATCGTGCAGTACTGCAGCGGCAACGTCTGGTCGACCTCGCCCGTGACGGCCGGCTTTTGCGACGCGCCCATCCCCTGCGATTCGGGATGCTCCAGCGCTTGCTCGGGCGAGGTCTACTATGACTGTTGGGGGTATGCCCTGTTCTGCTGACGGTCGCGGGCCGAGCCGTCCTGGGGCGCGCCGACGATGAACGCCCCGCACGTGCCCGGTCTGCGCGCCCGCGTCGCGGCGATCGGGCGCGCCGCGGCGCTCGCCGTGCCCGTCGGGGTGCTCTGCGGCGTGGCGTCGGCGCTCTTCCTCGTGCTGCTCGACACCGCGACGGACGCGCGCCTGCGGAACACCGCGCTCGTCTACGCGATCCCGCTGGCGGGCGTGGCGATCGGGGTCTTCTACGAGCGCTACGGCGCGTCGATCCGCGGTGGGAACGACCTGGTGCTCGAGACGCTGCACGAGGGCGGCGCGCCGATCCCCGCGCGGATGGCGCCGCTCGTGCTCGTGGGCACGCTGCTCACGCATCTCTTCGGCGGCAGCGCGGGGCGCGAGGGGACGGCGGTGCAGATGGGCGCGAGCCTCGCCGACACGCTCGCGCAGCGCGTCCGTGCGGCGCCGGCGCTCCGGCACGCGCTCCTCGCGGCGGGCCTCGGGGGCGGCTTCGGGGCGGTGTTCGGGACGCCGCTCGCGGGCGCGGTCTTCGCGATCGAGGTGGGCACGATCGGTCGCCTCGACGTCGTCGTGCTCGTGCCGGCGCTCGTGGCCGCGCTCGTCGGTGACGTCGTCACGCGGGCGCTCGGCGTCGCGCACACCGACTTCCCGCCGGTGCCGCACGCCGCGCTCACGGCCCCGATGCTCGGCCGCTGGGTGGTCTTCGCGGCGGTGGTCGCGCTCGTGGCCGCGCTCTTCGTCGAGCTGACGCACGCGTTGAAGGCGCAGGCCGCGCGCCGCATCCCGCGGCTCCCGGTGCGGATGTTCGCGGGCGGCGTGGCGCTCGTCGTCGCGTGGCGCTTGCTCGGGGCGGACGACGCGCTCGGGCTCGGCGTGCCGACGATCGTGCGCGCGTTCGTGGACCCTGGCCTCCCACCGCAGACCTTCGCGCTGAAGCTCCTGCTCACGGCGCTCACGCTCGGCGCGGGCTTCCTCGGCGGCGAGGTCACGCCGCTCTTCTTCGTGGGCGCGACGCTCGGCAACGCGCTCGCGCGCGCGCTCGGTCTGCCGCTCGCGCTCGGCGCGGGCGTCGGGATGGCGGCGATGTTCGCGGCGGCCTCGAACACGCCGCTCGCGCTCACGATCATGGCCGTCGAGCTGCTCGGCGCGCAGACGCTGCCGCACGTCGCGATCGTCTGCGTCGTCGCGTGGCTGCTCGTCGGGCACCGCAGCCTCTACGGCGCGCAGCGCCTGCTCCGTCGCAAGGATGGCCGGCGCCTCGCGCAGGCCACGCCGCTCCGCGCGCTGCGGGAGGCGGCGCGCCCTCGCGCCCCGACGCGATCGGACGAACCGCCTCCGCGCCCCGCGCCGTGAGCGCCCGGCAGGGTGCACGCGGGCGCTGGTGCCCGCGCGGCGCTCGGACTACACACGAACCCCGTGAAGGCGCTCTGTCTCGTGGGGATGTCGGGGATCGGCAAGAGCCACTGGTCGCAGCGCCTCGTGCGCGAGGCGGGCTTCACGCGGCACGACTGCGATGGCGCGATCGCCGCGCGCCTGTCGTCGCTCGTGCCCGTCGCGGAGGGTGAGGCCCCCGTGAACGCGCTCGGCGTGTGGATGGGCGTGCCGTGGAGCGAGGGCTACGCCGCGCGGGAGGCGCGCTACCTCGGGCTCGAGGAGGACGTGACACGCGCCGCGCTCGAGGCCGCGCGCGCGGGCGCGGGGCCGCACGTGCTCGACACGACGGGCAGCGTCGTCTACCTCTCAACGCCGCTGCTCGTGGCGATCCGCGAGACGTGTCGCGTCGTCTACCTCCGCACGCCCGAGCGCTGGCGTGAGGCGATGCTCGAGCGCTATCGCACGGACCCGAAGCCCGTCGTGTGGAGCGGCGCGTTCGCAGCGGAGGATGCGGACACGCCGGCTACGTCGCTGCCCGCGCGCTTCGCGCAGCTGCTGCGTCTCCGCGATGCGCGCTACCTCGCGCTCGCGCACGTCGTGCTCGACGGCGCCGAACTCGAGGCGCACGACCCCGGCGTGGACGGCTTCCTCGCGGCGTGCGGCGCCTGATGGTGCAGGTCGCGTCGCGCGTGCGGCGTCTCGGCCGCCTCCCGGCGCGGCGCGTCGCGCGGGCGGCTCGGCGATGAGCGCCGCCGGGCCCGCGTTCGACCCACGGAGCCGGGCGCGCCTCTCGCCGCGCGATGTCGCGCGCTTCCCGGGGGACACGCTCTTCGAGCGCGTCGCGCGCGTCGTGTGCCGCGCCGACTGCCTCCCGCGCAAGGAGCTGTACGAGTCGTGGGAGGTCGCCCGCCGCGTGCGCAGGCGGATGCGCGGGGGCCGCGTCGTCGATCTCGCCTGCGGGCACGGCCTGCTCGCGTACCTGCTCCTGCTCCTCGACGACGGTTCGCCGGACGCGCTCGCGATCGACGTGCGCCTGCCGCCGAGCGCCGAGCGGCTCGCCGAGGAGCTCGAGCGTGCATGGCCGCGCCTCGTGGGCCGCGTGCGCCGCGAGGCGGTCTCGCTCGAGAGGGTCAGACTATGTCCCACCGACCTCGTCGTCTCCGCGCACGCCTGCGGCGCGCTCACCGACGCCGTGCTCGACCTCGCGCTCGCCGCCCGCGCGCGCGTCGCCGTCTTGCCATGCTGCCAGAACGCGGCCCTCGGGGACCTCGGCGGCCTCGGCGGCTGGCTCGACCCCGCGCTCGCCATCGACGCGACGCGTGTCGCGCGGGTGCGCGCGGAGGGCTACTCGGTGCACACGCAGCGGATCCCCGAGGCGATCACGCCGAAGAACCGACTCTTGATCGCGTCACCGGGAGAGGCCCCGCGCCGCACCGCAGCCTCCGCGGCCGACGTCGCGCTGGGCTGACGGAGTCGCCTTCGCGCGGGCGTTCGGCGCGCACTTCGGCCCGCGTCCCTCAGCCCGCGCCCTGATCGCCGCGCGGTGCGCCGCCGCCACCGCCGCCGCCACCCTGACCACGGGCGCGCCGCCGCCGCCGCCGCCGCCGCCGCCCTGACCACGCGGTGCGCCGCCGCCGCCGCGGTGCCCGCCGCCACCACCGCCACCACCGCCACGGTGTCCGCCGCCGCCGCCGCGATGTCCGCCGCCGCTGCGCCGACCGCCACTACCGCCGCCACCGCCGCGCTGCCCGCCGCCGTCACCGCGTCGCTCGTCCGGGCGGCTGCCCGCGTTCGCGCTGCTCGGGCGCGGCGCGCCGCGTCCGCGGGGAGAGATCCGTCGCGGGAGGAGGCGGCGCCGTGGGGGGGAAGGGGTTCTGATCTGCGCGCGCGACGTGCTGGGCGATGAGCCGCTCGATGTCGACGAGGTACTCGCGCTCCTCGTCGTCGCAGAAGGAGACCGCGATGCCGGACGCGCCCGCACGCGCGGTGCGGCCGATGCGGTGCACGTAGGTCTCCGGCACGTTCGGGAGGTCGTAGTTGATGACGTGCGTGATGCCGTCGACGTCGATGCCGCGCGCCGCGATGTCGGTCGCGACGAGCAGCCGCAGATCCCCCCGCTTGAAGCCGCCGAGCGCGCGCTCGCGGGCGCCCTGCGACTTGTTGCCGTGGATGGCCGCGGCGCGGTGGCCCGCCTTCTCGAGGTGCTCGACGAGTTTGTTCGCGCCGTGCTTGGTGCGCGAAAAGACGAGCGTGTGCCGGATGGCCGGGTCCTTCAGGAGCTCGACGAGCAGGCGCGGCTTGTTCTTCTTGTCGACGAAGTAGAGGTGCTGCTCGATGCGCTCGGCTGTCGAGGACACGGGCGTCACCGCGATGCTCACCGGGTCGTGCAGGAGGCCGTTCGCGAGGTCGCGGATGTCCGGGGGCATCGTGGCCGAGAAGAGCAGCGTCTGTCGCTTGGTCGGCAGGGCCTTGATGACGCGCCGCACGTCCGGCAGGAAGCCCATGTCGAGCATGCGGTCGGCCTCGTCGAGCACGAAGATCTCGATGTCCGCGAGCCGGCACTTCCCTTGCGACATGAGGTCGAGCAGGCGCCCCGGGGTCGCGACGAGGATGTCGACGCCGCGCCGGAGCTCTTCGATCTGCGGGTTCGCGCCGACGCCGCCGAAGATGACGGTGTGCCAGAGGTCGAGGCCCTTGCCGTACGCCGCGAAGCTGTCGCCGATCTGCGTCGCGAGCTCGCGCGTCGGGGTGAGCACGAGCGCGCGGAGCTTCGGCTCGTCGCCCGAGCTCGCCTCGAGCCGCTGCAACATCGGCAGCGCGAAGGCGGCCGTCTTGCCGGTGCCCGTTTGCGCGCAGCCGAGCAGATCGCGCCCCGCGAGCACCGGGGGAATCGCCGCGCACTGGATCGGCGTCGGCTGCTCGTAGCCCGCGGCCGCGATCGCTGCGAGGATGGTGGGCTCAAGCCCGAGCTCACGGAAGTCGGTGGGAGAATTCACGGCGCTCTCTCGCATGCTTCCGCTGAAGTTCAAGGCGTCGACCCGGAGGAGAACCGTGCCGCTCCCGTCCCCCGTTCCGCTCCCCGACAAGGCCACCGTGCATGCGCACCTGCTCACGGCGCTCGAGCGCGCGCTCGCCGCGATGGCCCGCGCCGCGGAGGCCTCGCGCGAGGGCGCCGTGCACGAGGAGAGCCGCAGCGAAGGGGACAAGGACATGCGCGCGACCGAGCAGAGCTACCTCGCGCGCGGTCAGGCGATGCGCGTGGAGGATCTCGCCGAGCAGGTGCAGCGCTTCGCGGTGACGCCGGTCGCGCGGTTCGCATCGGGCGGGGCGATCGCGCCGGGGGCGCTCGTCGGTGCCCGCGTCGACGGCGCGCCGCGCGTGCTCTTCGTCGCCCTGCAGGGCGGTGGGGTCACGCTCGACGTCGATGGCGTCGAGGTCACCGTCGTCACGCCGGCCTCGCCCGTCGGGCGCGCGCTCGTCGGGCTCCGCGTGGGCGACGTCGTCGAGCTGCCCGGGCGCGGGGGCCTGCGCGAGTGGGAGATCGAGGCGATGGCCTGAGGGCGCGGCGCGCCGTCACGCGTTGCCGGGCGGCAGCGGGACGGGCTCGCCGCCCGCGAGCACGGCGCGCGCTCGCTCGACGTCGAGGGCGCCCTCCCAACGCGCGACGACGAGCGTGGCCACCGCGTTGCCCATGAGGTTGGTGAGGGCGCGCGCCTCGGACATGAACCGATCGACGCCGAGCAGCAGCGTGAGCCCCGCGACCGGCACCGTCCCCGTCGAGGCGAGCGTCGCGGCGAGCGTGACGAAGCCGCTCCCCGTCACGCCCGCGGCGCCCTTCGACGTGAGCAGCATCACCGCGAGCAGCGCAAGCTCGTCGCCGAGCGTGAGCTCGACGTCGAGCGCTTGCGCGACGAAGACCGCGGCCATCGTGAGGTAGATGCAGGTGCCGTCGAGGTTGAACGAGTAGCCCGTCGGCACGACGAGGCGCACGATCTCCGGCCGGCAGCCGAGGTGCTCGAGGCGCGCCATCAGCCGCGGCAGCGCGGACTCCGACGACGAGGTGCCGAGCACGATCGCCAGCTCTTCTCGGAGGTAGCGCGCGAGCGCGACGATCGAGAGGCCCACGGCGCGGAGCACGAGCCCGAGCACGACCACCACGAAGAGCAGCGCCGTCGCGTAGAACGAGGCGAGGAGCCACGCGAGGTTGCCGCAGCGTGCCGATGCCGAACTTCCCGATGGTGAACGCCATCGCGCCGAACGCGCCGAGCGGCGCCAGCCGCGTGACGACGCCGATGACCGCGAAGAAGAGCCCCGACGCTCTGCTCGAGCAGCGTGCGGAGCGGGGCCGCCCGCGCCCCGAGGCTCGCGAGCGCCGCGCCCGTGAGCACCGCGAGCACGAGCACCTGCAGCACGTCGCCGTCGACGAACGCGCCGAGGAAGCTCTCCGGCACGAGGTGCGTGAGGTGCGCGACGACGCCGCGGGGGCGCGGCGCCGCGAGCGTCGCGTCGAGCGCTGCTCGTGTCGAGCCGATCGAGCCGCGCGTGCAGACCCGCGCCCGGCTTCGACGAGGTTCACGACGCAGCAGCCCGAGCACGAGCGCCACCGTGGTCACCACCTCAAAATACAGCAGCGCCTTGCCGCCCACGCGCCCGACCTTCTTCAAGTCTGCCCATCCCCGCGATGCCTAGCGACCACCGTCGTGAAAATGATCGGCGCGATCAGCATCTTGATCAGCCGCACGAATCACGTCGCCGAGCGGCTTCAGCTCCACCGCCCACGCGGGGCGCGCCCAGCCGAGCAGCGCGCCGAACGCGATGCCGACGAGCACCTGCACGTAGAGGCTCGGCATGCGCGAACCGGGCTTCGCGCGGCTCGTCTCTTCGACCAGTGCCTCGGGGCTCGACATGCGCGCGAGGGTATCGCGGTGCGTGCGCCGCGCGCGCTCTCTCCGTCAGGGCGCGCCGCGAGGAGGCATGATGCGACGCGCTCAGTCGCCGTCGCCGTCGGCGTCGCCGTCGAGGCCCGGCAGCGCCTCCCGCCACGGCGCGCGCTCACCGGGGTGGAAGTGCTCCCAGAGCCAGCGCGAGAGGCCGGGCTGCTCGTCGACCTTCGAGAAGTCCCACTGTCGTGAGATCGCGGCGGCGATGCCGCGCGCGGGGTTGACCTCGTCGGGGACCCGGCGCGGGATGCGCTCGTAGGGCGTGAAATCCGGGGTCGCCGTGAAGAGATCGTAGAGCGGCGCGGCGTTCTCCCAGTACGCGTTGAGCGGCTCGTCGACGCCGACGATCAGCTGGATCGTCCGGTGGATGCTCGACTCGTTGTAGTGCACGTGCGAGACGTGCCCGCGCCGGACCCACGGCGAGACGAAGACGGCGGGCGCGCGGTGGTTGTCGACGTGATCGCCGCCGTCCTGCGGATCGTCCTCGATGAAGATGAGCAGCGAGCGCGGCCAGAAGCTCGTGTGGCTCAGCGCGTCCGCGAGGATGCCGACGGCCTCGTCGTTGTCGGCGATCATCGAGCGCGGGGTCGGCGCGCCGGGCGTGCCGCCCTTGGTGTGATCGTTCGGCAGCACGACGTACGTGAAGCTGCGCAGGTTGCACGCGCGCCACTGCCGCTCGAGGTACGCGGCCTTCGTGCGGTCGAGCACGTCGTCGTTGTAGACGAGGCCCGGGTAGCCCGGCGTGACGGGCTGCGCGCGCGCGCCGACGATCTCCCCGTAATTGCGGGCGCTCACGTCGTTGCGCGCCGCCCAGTCGAAGATCGACCCCTCTTCGGGATACGCGATGGGCGAGATGATCAGCTGCGGCGGCGGCGACCAGAAGCCGCGGCCCCACGTCGTCAGCCACGTGCGCTCGACGAAGTCGGTCGTGCGGCCGAGCGTCGTCCACACATGCCCCTGGATCGACTGCTCGGCGCCCGAGTAGTAGTTGTCCGCGTGCGCGAAGGCGCGCGCGAGCGTGCGCGTGTTCGGCAGCACGTCGTCCATCTGCGCCGCGGGCAGGATCGTCAGCGACGGGTCGCCGTTCACGCCCGGCAGATCGCCGAAGTACGCGTCGAAGGTCTTGTTTTCGCGGACGACGAGGATCACGTGCTCGATCTGTGTCGAGGGGCCGGCGCCCGGCTGCGGGATCGGGAAGTCGTCGGGCGCGCCCGGCGGGCACTCGACCTGCTGGAAGGTCGTCGGGCGCGCGTTGTTCGCCGCGACCTCGTCGTCCCACGCCGCGAGCTGCGCGGGGCTCAGGTCGGCGGCCGCGACGACGCTCACGCTGCCCTCGAGCAGGTCGAGGATATCCGTCGTGCCCGGGGTCTCGTTCGGCCCGGTGCCGACGTGCTTGCCGTTCGTGAAGACGACGCGGCCGTCGTCGAGCGCGAGCACATCCGTCGGGTACCACATCGTCGGGATGCGCCCCGCGTGGGCGTAGCCCTCCGGCGCCGGCGCGTAGACGTCGATCGCGTTGTCGCCCGCTGACACCACGTAGAGCGTCCCGTCCGCCGCGAAGTCGACGGCCGCGGGGGACGCGCCGCGCGGCGCGCCGTCGCCGCTCACCGCGAGCGTCGTCGTGACGAGGCGCGTCGCGACGTCGATCACCGCGACGCTGTCGCCGTCCGCGCTCGCGACCGCGAGCTTCGCGCCGTCCGCGGAGAGCGTGAGCCCCTGCGCGTTCTTGCCGACCGCGATCGCAGCGCCGGCCGCCCCGCCCGCGACGTCGATCGGCACGACGGTCGACGCGCCCCAGAGCGAGACGAAGACCGTCGCCCCGTCCGCGCTCGCGACGGCGTCGTACGGGAACGCGCCGTTCTCGTGGGTCGTGCGCCGCAGCTCCGCGCGCGTCTCGGTGTCGTAGAAGACGGTGGCGTCGCCGAGCATCAGGTTCACCGCGAGCGTCCCATCGGGGAGCAGCGCGAGGCCCGACACGTAGCCGTCCTGCACGTCGGTCGCGGGCACGATGTCGCGCGCGACGGCGGCCGTGAGCGCGCCCGTCTCCGGGTCGAAGTCGTAGGCGCGCACGCGGTTCGAGCCGCCACCGGAGGCCCACAGGCGGCGCCCGTCCGGGGACACCGCGAGCCCGAGGAACACGGCCTCGCCCGCGCGGTACGAGAACTCCTCCTCGTCGACGACGGTGCGCGCGTCGAGGTCGACGACGCTGAGGTGCTCGTCGCGGATGCCACCATCCGTGACGATGGCAAAGCGCGTCCCCGCCACGCGCACGATCCGCATCGGGAATCCGGGTGTGAGCACCGCGTCGCCGACGCGCGTGACGCGCCGCCCGCCCGGCGTGATCACGCCGCCCGCGCCGTCGTCGCCGGCTGTCTGCGCGGCGTTCGCTCGCACGGTGACGGTGCAGCGGCCCGGCGTCGGCGTCGGAAAGGACGAGGGCGCCGCGACGCACGAGGGGCCGGCGTCGGGGGCTGCGTCCCGGCCCGCATCGATGGGCGCCGCGTCGTCGTCGCCGCAGGCCGACGCGAGCAGGGCGCCGCCGATTGCGAGGCAGCGCGCGAGCGCGGTCGGGATCGTCCGGAGGGCGGGGTGGATGTGGCGACGGTTCATCGGATCCTCTCTGAGCGGGGGTATTCTGTGGACCCGCGCGTCGCGGGGTCAACGCCGCCGCGGCAAATAGGGCTTATGCGTTGACACCGGGGAAAACGCGTCGCTATCCTGCCCGTCTTTCCGGCCCGTGCGCTGCTGCGCGGGCCGGGGAGTTTCGAGCGGGGTCGCCGCCGGGGCCGTCGAACGGACCGTGCGGTCGGAACAGCGTTGCAGGCACGGGCCGCGTGGGGATTCCACCGCGGCATCCCCTCGGGGAGTGCCCGCGGGGACCGGTCGGGGCGCTGGGTTTTTCGGGCATTCCACAAGGAGAAACGCGATGAAGGGCGAAGTTCGCAATCCGATGACGGTCTGGATCCTGTCCCTCGTGACCTGCGGCCTCTTCGGCTGGTACTGGATCTACACGATCGGCAACGAGTTGAAGGCGTACCTCGGCAAGGAGGACCTCAACCCCGTGATGGACATCGTCATCACGTTCGTGTGTTTCCCCTACGCGTACTACCTGCCGATCAAGTACGGCAAGCTCATCTTCGAGGCCCAGCAGCGCGCGGGCGTCCCGGGCGCGTCGGACAAGGGCGTGAACGCGCTCATCATGAACCTCGTGCTCTGCGGGTTCGGCTACAAGATCCTGCAAGAGGAGCTGAACAAGGTGTGGGAGGGTGGCGGCGGCGCCCCGGCGACGTTCTGATCGACCTCTCCACGCACGCGTCGTAGGCTCCGGCCCATGACGACTTCGCCGCCCGGGACCCGTGCCTCGTCGCACGACCCGGGCGTCGTCGTTCCGTCCGCGGGCTCGTCCTCGCCCGGCGTGCCCCCGGCGTCCCGCGCCGCGTCCGAGGGCGACGCGATGACGGCGCCGCCGCTCACGAAACTGCGCCGCCTCGGGGCGGTCTCGGCGCCGCTCCTGATGCTCGCCGCCGCGCTCTGGATGGGCCTCGCGACGTGCCCGCTGCGCGTGACGACGGGCGTGCCGTGTCCCGGGTGCGGCCTGACGCGCGCCGTGATGGCGCTCGCCTCGGGCGACCTCGCGGGCGCGCTGCACTGGCACCCGCTCGTGTTCCTGCTGGCGCCGATCCTGGTGTTCACGATCGGCCGCGCGATGCTGATCGGCGCGGGCTTCTTGCGCCCCGACGCGTGGAAGGTGCCCGTGCCGCAGTGGGGCCTCGCGCTGTTCGCGTCGCTGCTCCTCGGCGTGTGGCTCGCGCGTTTCGCGGGCTTTCTCGGCGGGCCGAGCGACCCGCCCGACCTGCGGCTCAGCCTCGTGGGCCGCGCGCTCTCGCTGCTCGGGGTGATCCCGCCGCCGTCGTGAACGCCGCGATCAGAGCGGCACGTTGCCGTGCTTCTTCGGCGGGTTCGTGGTCGCGCTTGTCGCGCAGCATCTCGAGCGAGCGGATGATCCGCGCGCGCGTCTGCCGCGGGTAGATCACCTCGTCGACGAAGCCGAGCTCCGCGGCCTTGAAGGGGTTCGCGAATTTGCGGCGGTACTCGTCGATGAACGCGGCGCGCGCCGCGAGCTTGTCTTCGGCGGCGTCGATCTCCTTGCGGTAGACGATGTTCACGGCGCCGTCCGGGCCCATCACCGCGATCTCCGCCGTCGGCCAAGCGAGGTTCACGTCGCCGCGCAGGTGCTTGCTCGACATCACGACGTAGGCGCCGCCGTACGACTTGCGCGTGATGATCGTGATCTTCGGGACCGTCGCTTCGCAGTACGCGTAGAGCAGCTTCGCGCCGTGCTTGATGATGCCGCCGAGCTCCTGGTCGACGCCGGGCAGGAAGCCCGGCACATCGACGAACGAGACGATCGGGATGTTGAAGCAGTCGCAGAAACGCACGAAGCGCGCGGCCTTCGTCGAGGCCTGGATGTCGAGGCAGCCCGCGAGCACCATCGGCTGGTTCGCGACGATCCCGACGGGGCGGCCGCCCATCCGCGCGAAGCCGACGACCATGTTCATCGCGTGCGCGGGCATCACCTCGAAGAAGTCGCCGTCGTCCACGACGCGGCCGAGCAGGGCTTTGACGTCGTAACCCTTCATGGAGTCCACGGGCACGAGCGTGTCGAGCTCGGCGTCCTCGCGGTGGCTCGGGTCGGTCGTCTCGCGGCGCGGCGGGTCCTCGTGGTTGTTCGCGGGCAGAAACGAGAGCAGCTCGCGGATCATCGCGACGCACTGCGCGTCGTCGCTCGCGGCGAAGTGCGCGCAGCCGCTCTTGACCGCGTGCGCGCTCGCGCCGCCGAGCTGCTCCTTGGTCACGTCCTCGTGCGTCACCGTCTTGATGACGTCGGGGCCTGTGATGAACATGTACGACGTGCCCTCGACCATGAACACGAAGTCCGTGATCGCGGGCGAGTAGACCGCGCCGCCCGCGCAGGGCCCCATGATCGCGCTGATCTGCGGGACGACGCCCGAGGCGAGCGTGTTGCGCAGGAAGACCTCGCCGTACCCCGCGAGCGACTCGACGCCCTCCTGGATGCGCGCGCCGCCCGAGTCGTTGAGACCGACGATGGGCGCGCCCGTCTTCATCGCGAGGTCCATGACCTTCACGACCTTGCGCGCGTAGGCGTACGAGAGGCTGCCGCCGAAGACGGTGAAGTCCTGCGCGAACACGAAGATCTGGCGGCCCTCCACCGTGCCGTAGCCGGTGACCACGCCGTCGCCCGGGATCTTCTGCTGCTCCATGCCGAAGTCCGTGCAGCGGTGCACGACGAGACGGTCGAGCTCGACGAAGCTGCCCGGATCGAGCAGCAGGTCGATGCGCTCGCGGGCCGTGAGCTTGCCGGCCTCGTGGTGCTTGTCGACGCGCGCCTTGCCGCCTGCGGCGAGCGCGAGGCCGTTGAGCGTGTCGAGGCGCGCGATCGGATCGGACGCGGGGGGCACGGAGCGGGGCGAGGTCGACATGGCGGCCGAAGAGATACCCGTTTCGGCGCGCGGCGGCGAGGCCCGAGTGGCGCTCGCAGCGCGACGACGACGAAGGCCCCGCCCGGGTGTACCGGACGGGGCCTCGGGGGAGCGGCGCGCGCGGGGCGGGCCGCTCTGCGCGGCGTGCTCAGTTCGGCGCGGTGTTCTGCAGCGAGTCCGTCGTCACCGAGTTGAGCTCCGTGAAGGCGATGCGGTAGTCCGCGAACTGGCCCTGCTGGTAGCTGCCGACCCAGATCTTGTAGACGCCGGGCATGAGCGAGTTGCCGGTGACGATGGGATCCGTCGCGGGCGGCGCCGCGTCGTCGTTGCACATGTACGTGCCGTCCGGCTTCTGGACGAGGAGGGTGATGTCCTGCTGCGGCTGCGAGGTCGAGTGCGCGAGGATGCGGAAATTCGCGCCGAAGGCCGTCTGTGCGATGAAGACGTGATCGGGCTTGTTCGCGTCGACCCAGCCCGCGCAGCCGGGGCTGATCGTGGCTGCATCGCGCGCGCCGCCCGAGCGGCCCTGCGCGACCTTCGGGTCGGGCATGAAGCCGGTCGAGAGCATGACCGTGCCGAAGTTGGAGTCGAGCCCCGCGCCGGGCTGCACGACCTGCGCGCCGGGGAGGGGGGGCGGCGGCACGACGGGCACGGGCATCTGCACCGGCGGGACGAACGGCGTCGGCACGGCGGGGACCGGCGGGACGGCCGGCGCGGGCGGCGTCGCGTTGTTGCCTCCGCGGCCGCAGGCGAGCACGCCGGCGAGCACGAGGGCCCCGAAGAGAATCGTCGTCGCCTTGTCGAACTTCTGCATGGTGGTCTCCCTGCGTCCGCGTTCATCCATCCCGGCGAGCGTGCCAGCGTGGCCCGTCGCCCCCACGCGGCGCGCATCGCGCGCCGGAGTCGTGCTCGCGCAGCCAGGGGCGCGCGCGTCCCCGTCGCCGCTCAGAGCGAGCCGAGCAGCGCGTCGTAGGCGTCGGCGTCGAGCAGGGCGTCGTAGGCCGCCGGGTCGGCCGGGCGGATGAGCACCATCCAGCCCGCCCCGTACGCGTCGGCGTTCACCGTCTCGGGCGCGGACTCGAGCGCGGCGTTGCGCTCGACGATCTCGCCGGCGACCGGCGCGAACAGCTCGCTCACGGCCTTGACCGACTCGATGTCGCCGAAGCGCGCGTGCGCTGCGAGGCGCGTCCCCGCGGCGGCGAGGTCGACGAGCGTGATGTCCCCGAGCTGCGCGACCGCGTGCAGCGTGATGCCGACGCGGAGGAGGTCGCCCTCCTTGCGTGCCCACTCGTGGTCGTTCGTGTAGCGGAGATCCTTCGGGTTCTGCGACATCGCGGTCTCGCCTCGTGGTCCTTGGGGTGGTCGAACGGGCGCCGGACTTCAGCGCGGGCGCTTGTAGAAGGGCGTCTTGACGACGACGGCCGGGACGGCCTGGCCGCGGATCTCGACGGCGAAGGCGCTCCCGATCGCGGCGAGCGCAGCGGGCACGTAGCCGAGGCCGATGTTCTTGCCGACGGTCGGGCCGGGCGATCCGCTCGTCACGAGGCCGATCGGCGCGCTCCCCGCGTCGGCGCCGGACGCGACGAGCGGATAGCCGTGGCGCGCGATCCCCCGGCCCGTCATCTCGAAGCCGACGAGCTTGCGCGAGAGGCCCGTCTCCTTCGCGCGCACGAGCGCGTCGCGCCCGACGAAGTCGCCCTTGTCGAGTTTGACGACCCAGGCGAGGCCGGCCTCGAGGGGGGTGGTCGTCTCGTCGATGTCGTTGCCGTAGAGCGAGAGGCGCGCCTCGAGGCGCAGCGTGTCGCGCGCGCCGAGCCCCGCGGGCGCGAGCCCAAACGGCCGCCCCGCGGCCATCAGCGCGCTCCAGAGCGCGGCGGCGTCCGCGTCGTGGACGAAGATCTCGAAGCCGTCCTCGCCGGTGTAGCCGGTGCGCGCGGCGGTCACGGCGACGCCGCCCACGGTGTCCCGCGCGAACGCGAAGGAGGGCAGGGCCAGCGTCGCCTCCGAGGCGCCCGCGGCGCGCATCACGTCGACGGCGCGTGGGCCCTGGAGCGCGATGAGCCCGGTCTCGTCACTCACGTCGCGAAACTCGCAGTGGTGTTCGGCGGCCTTCGCGAAGTGCGCGGCGATCTTCGCGCGGTTGGAGGCATTGCAGACGACGAGCACGTCCTCGAGGCCGCGCTTGTAGAGGATGAGATCGTCGAGGATCGTGCCCTCTGCGTTGCAGCAGACGGTGTAGAGCGCGCGGCCGACGGCAAGGGACTTGAAGTCGTTCGTGACGAGGTAGTCGACCACCGCGACGGCGTGTTCGCCGCGCAGCTCGAGCTCGCCCATGTGGCAGACGTCGAAGAGGCCCGCGGCCTCGCGCACCGCCTTGTGCTCGGCGACGACGCCCGCGTACTGCACCGGCATCTCCCACCCCGCGAAGGGCACGATGCGCGCCCCGAGGCTGACGTGGGCGTCATGGAGCGCGGTGCGGCGGAGGGAGTCGTTCACGCGGCGCGACGCTACCCGCTCGCTCCCCGCGTTTCAAGGCATCCGGTGCGTCTGCGCGCGCACGACAACCGCGCGGCGAGGGGCCGCGATAACGCGCGCCGTCTTCGACCCCGGAGGAATCATGGAAGCCTTGATGCTCTGCTACCGCGACGAACCCCTGCGCGCGTTCACCCTCGGCGCGAGCCCGATCGAGGTCGGTCGCGGCGCCTCGTGCGACATCGTCGTGCACGACGAGGCCGTCGCCGAGCGGCACGCGCTCCTCGTCGCGCGCGGCGGCGGCGTGCTCGTCTACGACCTCCGCGCGACCGGCCGGCCGACCGTCGGTGCGCGCCCGCTCGTCGCGGAAGAGCCGCTCGCGCTCGGTCGGCACACGCTCTGCCGCCTGCCCGAGGTGCCGACCCGGCCGCACGCGCCCGCGACGCGCACCGAGCCCGTGGTCGCCGTGCGCGGGGACTCCGAGGCGCTCGCGCTCGTCGTCGGCCGCGGCCCCGAGGCGCGGCGGCTCGCGCTCGAGGGTCGCCCGGTCGCGGTGGGCTCCGCGCCCGACAACGACCTCGTTCTGCTCGATCGCACGGTGAGCGCGCACCACTGCCGCCTCGAGCCCTGCGCCGACGGGATCGCCGTGCGCGATCTCGGGAGCCGCAACGGCACGTGGATCGATGGGCTGCGGGTCGAGCGCGCGCGGCTCGGCGTCGGCGGGCAGCTGCGCGTCGGGCGCACGGACGTCGCGCTCCTCGTGCGCGGCCGCAGCGGCGACGCGCGGCGCGAGGGCATCGTCGCCGCGTCGCCGCGGATGTTGACCGTGCTCGCCGAGGTCGAGCGCCTCGCGCGGCTCCCGTGGACGGTGCTCATCCACGGCGAGAGCGGCGCGGGCAAGGAGGGCCTCGCGCGTGCGCTCCACCAGCGCGGGCCGCGGGCCTCACGGCCGCTCGTCACGCTGAACGCCGGGAGCCTCACGCGCGAGCTCATCGAGAGCGAGCTCTTCGGGCACGAGAAGGGCGCGTTCACGGGCGCGAGCGCGCAGCGGCGCGGCGCCTTCGAGCTCGCGGATGGGGGGACGCTCTTCCTCGACGAGATCGCCGAGCTCCCGCTCGACCTGCAGGCCCGCCTGCTGCGCGTACTCGACAGCGGCGAGGTGCGGCGCGTGGGCGGCGAGGCGGCGCTGCGCGTCGACGTGCGTCTCGTGTGCGCGTCGCACCGCGATCTGCGGCAGATGGTGGGCGCAGGCACGTTCCGGCGCGACCTCTACTACCGCATCGCGCAGTGCCCGCTCGAGGTGCCGCCGCTGCGTGCGCGCCCCGAGGACGTGCGGGCGCTCGCCGCGCACTTCCTCGAGGAGATTGGGCGCGAGGCCGGGTGCCGGACGCTCACGGAGCGCGCGTACCAGCGCCTCCTCGTGCATCCCTGGCCGGGCAACGCGCGCGAGCTGCGCAACGTGCTCCGCGCCGCGACGGCGCTGAGCGCTGCGGGCACGCTCGATCGCGACGACGTCGAGCGCGCGCTCCTGCGGCTCGGCGGCCCGGAGGCGCGCGAGGACGCCTCGCCGCGCGGCGACTCGCTCGCGGCCGTCGTCGAGGCGCACCGGGGCAATCTCTCGGCCGCCGCCCGCACGCTCGGCCTGCCCCGCTCGACGCTGCGCGACCGCCTCCGCAGCGCGTGAGCCGTTCCCGCTGCGTCGCGCGGAGCGAACGCGCCGGATAGCGCGTAAGTATCCGAGGTTGCTGGTTTATCGGGGGCCGGCGCGTGTCAGAGGCGGCCGCGCCGTGCGCTCAGCGGAGCGCGCGGGCGGCCTCGCGCACGCGGCGCACCCGGAGCTCGAGCAGGTCGCGGGCGACGCCGGCGACGCGGCGCAGGCCGGTCGATTTCGAGGCGCCGGCGCGCCGCGGCCGACAGGCGATGGTCACGGTCGCGACGCGCAGGCCCGCGGCGAGGACGCGGATCGGGAACTCGAAGTTGAGAAAGAACGTGTCCGGCGGCAGCTGCGCGGGCACGAAGAGCGCGCGGCGAAAGAGGTAAGGGCCGTCGCTGTGCAGCCGCACGCCGTGCACGAGCGTGATGAGCGCGCGCACGCCGGCCGAGAGGACCTTGCGATCGAGCCCGTCGTCGCGGTGGTCGTAGACGCTGAGCACGACGTCGGCGTCGCGCGCCCGCTGCGCGTCGCGCAGGGTGCGCACGGCCTCCGGCGCGATCTGACCGTCGGCGGGCAGGAACGTGACGAACGCGCCGCTCGCCGCGGCGACGCCGGTCTTCAGGGCCGCGCCGA
The DNA here is from genome assembly GCA_964202905.1 of Polyangiales bacterium. Classification (GTDB taxonomy): domain Bacteria; phylum Myxococcota_A; class Polyangia; order Polyangiales; family JADJQN01; genus CAIUAC01. The sequence continues at coordinate 229,375 of CAXNJO010000002.1, read as the reverse complement.
TGCCGCGGTTGCGCTCGTGGCGGAGGATCACGGAGCGCATCCCGGCGAGCGCGCGGGCGGCCTCGTCGCGGGTGCGGTCGCGGGAGCCGTCGTCGACGAACACGAGCTCCGCGTCGGGCTCGTGCTGCGCGAGCCACGCGCGCAGCTCCCCGAGGACCGCGGCGATGTTCTCTTCCTCGTCGAACGCGAAGACGACGATCGAGAGGTCGTCGCGCGCGCTCATGGCCGCATCCGTATCACACGCGCGGGGACGCCCGCGGCGACCGCGTAGGCGGGCACGTCCGCGGTGACGACGGCGCCTGCGCCGAGCTGCGCGCCGCGGCCGATCGTGACGCCGGGGAGCACGATCGTGCCGACGCCGAGGTCCGCGTCGTCCTCGATGACGACGGGGGCGAAGTCGATCGGAGAGAAGAGGATCGGCGTGTCGCGCCCGGCTTCGGCGTGCGTCGAGGTGAGGATGCGGACGCCCGGCCCGATGCCGACGCGCGCGCCGATCGTGATGCCGCCCGCCGCGTGCAGGAAGCACTGCTGGCCGATCCACGTCTCGTCGCCGATGCGCAGCGCGTGCTTGTAGTAGCCCTTGAGGATCGTCTGGTGGCCCACGTAGACGTTGCGACCGAGGTGCACGTGCTCCGGATGGAAGACGAGCACCCCGTCCTCGATCACGCAGCCCTCGCCGAGCGTCGCGATCTGCGCGGGCTCGAAGCGGCCGCTGCCGTGGGTGCGGTGTCGCATCGGCCGCGTTGTCCCACGAATCGCCCGGACCGTCAGCGGGCTCGTGCGGCGGGTGGCGCTCGGTCACGCGCCCCGGGCGCCGCGGCACGGGTGTACGCTCGGCGGCGCCATGCTGCCCGCCCCCGTGAAGGACGCGCTCGCCCTGCTCGCCGCGGATCCCGGTGCATTCCCCGCGCTGCTCCCCGCGCTCGAGGAGCGCTGGCGCCGCGGTGCGGGCGGGGCGGCGGCGCTCACGGAGCCGGCCGCGGCGGCCGCAGACGTGCTCGAGCGCGCGCTGCCGACGCTGACGCGCTCGCCGACGAGCGCGGGCGAGCTCGCGCAGCGGCTCGGGGGCGCCGAGGGCGAACTCCTCCTCACGTGGTGCGCGGCGAGCGCGAGCCACCGGGACGCGCGGCTCGTGCGGCTGCTCGCGTCCGCCGTCGCCGAACCGTCGCTCCGCGCGCGCGGCGTCGCGGCCGCGCGTGACCGCGTGCTCGAGGGGCCGCTCGTCGACGCGCTCGCGTGCGCGCCGCTGCTCGGCGACGGCGCGGCGCTCGCGCTCCCGGAGAACACGCAAGCGCGTGCGCGCCTCGAGATCCTCGTGTGGGAGGCCGGGGCGAGCGCGCTCGCGGCCCCGGAACTCGCCGCGTGGCTGTGGAGCTCGGTGTCGAATTTCGACGCGCTCGTCGGCGAGCCGGCGCGCGGCACGCTGCGCGGGCGCGTGCTCGCGGCGCGCTGTCTCGAGGTGTGCGGGCGCGGCCTGCCGGCGGGTACCGACCCCGCGCTCGTCGGGCGGACGCTGCAGGTGCTGCAGCCGCTGCTGCTGCACCCCGAGCCGCTCGTGTGGGTGCACGCTGCGCGCGCGCTCGGCAGGCTGACGGGCGCGATCGAGCCGCTCGAGGGGACGCTGCTCGACTGGGTGCGCGGGGAGTCGCCGCTCCTGCGCCAGCGCGCGATGACGGCCTTCGCGTCGCTCCCCGGGGAGCGGCTGCGCTCCCTCGGGAGCGAGCTCTCCGCGGTGCTCGACGCGCCCGGGGAGGAGTCCTGGGCCCTCGCCGCCGTCGCCGCGGCGACCCCCTACCTCTTCGTCGAGAGCCGCGCGCTCTGGGACCGCCTCGCGGCGCGCGTCGCGGCGGGGGATGGCGGCGCGATCGCGGCGCGGGCGCTCGCGCGGGGCCTCGCCTCGCTCTGGCGGCGCGGCGTGCAGCAGGCCGCGGTCGAGCCGCCCCTGCGGCAGCTGCGCGAGCAGGCGCGGCGCGCGCGGGCCGACACGCTCGAGGATTGGCGGCGGTGGCTCGAGGTCATCGCGGTCACCGATCCCGTCGACGGCGCCGAGCGCGATCCGCTCGACCTCGAGCTCGGGCTCGAGAACCTCGTGCGGCTCGCCGCGCAGTACGACGACGAGGAGGCCGACGCGCGGGCCGCGCGCTTCGCGGACACGCTCGGTCCGACGTTCGCCGAGGCGCGTCGCGTCGCGCTCTCGGGCGGCTCGCTGCGCCACCGCGCGGCCGCGCTCAACGCCTTCGAGGGCTGTGCGCGCGCGCTCGCGCTGCGGCTCTGGGGTCCGCTGCTCGCGACGCGCCCGGCCGGCGCGCCCGTGCCGCTGCCCGCGCTGGAGGAGACGTGGCAGCTCGTCGCGCGGGCGCCGGAGGAGCTGCTCGAGCTCGTCGCCGACCAGCGGCGTGCGCCCGATCCCTCGACACGCGATCCGCAGTTCGAGCTGGGACTCGAGATCGTCGCGCTGCGACTCGGTGGATACGCGCTCGACGCGTGCGGCGACGGGGCCGACGTGGGACCGGGCCGCGGGAACACCGCGCATGGGATCTGCCTCTGGCTGCGCAGGATCGACGGGCTCGGCGACGGCGCGCGCGCGCTTCCGCAGCCGCTCCGGGCCTCGCTGAGCGCGCTCTTCTGGCGGCTCGTCGACACGACGCGCGGGGCGTCGCTCGGCGAGATCGAGGACGTGCGTTGGCTCGGTCCCTTCGCCGCGTGGTGGGCGCTCGTGATCGACCGGCCGGGCACGTTGCGCGCGCTCGGCACGGCGCTGCCGATGCTCGCCGAGGACGCGCTCGAACTCTGCTGCGCGCAGGCCGAGCGGCTCCGCGAGAGCGTCTCGGCCGCGAGCGTCGATGGCGCCTGGGGCCCCGCTGCCGCGGACGCGCTCCGCGCGCTCTTCGCCGACGACACCGAGCTCGCGCAGGCGCTGCTCGGCCTCGCGCAGGCGCTCGCGGCCTTCGCCGTGGCCGCCGGGACCCGGCCGAACCTCGAGGCCCTGTGCCTGCAGCTCGTGCTCGCGGCCGAGCGCGTGCAGGGCGCGCTCGCCGATCCGGTGAAGGCGCTCCACCCCGCGTCGTACGCGACGGCCGAAGACTCGCTCTCGCGCGCCGCGACGGAGAACGCGCCGCGTGTGGCCGCGCTCGTCGCGCGCAGCATCCGCGCACGCGACGTCTCGCTGCTCGAGGTCTGGTTCACCTCGCTCGGTCCCGTGTCCTCGGCGCTGGTCGAGGCCGCGGTGCTCGGCGCCGTGCGCCGCACGCCGCCCCCGCCTCCGGCGAAGAAGCGCCCCGAGCCGAAGGTCATCGCCGGCTACCAGCTCGTGCGTCCGATCGGCGAGGGCGGCATCGGCACGGTGTGGCTCGTCCGCAAGCCCGACGCGGATCGCTTCTTCGTGCTGAAGACCCCGAAGCAGGAGGCCCTCGCGCGGGCGAGCGACACGGAGCGCGAGGGGATCCTCGCCTCGTTCGTCGAGGAGGCGCGGGCCCTCGCCGGCCTCTATCACCCGAACGTCGCGAACATCATCGAGCGTGGCGTCGAGAGCGACGCGCCCTATCTCGTGCTCGAGCTGCTGCTCGGCGCGGATCTGAAGCAGTACGCGACCGCGCGGTTGATGTCGCTCTTCGAGCTGCGGCAGGTCGTGCTCGAGTCGTGCGCGGGACTCGCCGCCCTGCACGGCGCGGGGCTCGTGCACCGCGACGTCAAGCCCGCGAACCTCTGGCTGCGCCTGCCGCTCCCGGGCGGGCAGGGCTTCGATCCCACGCGCCACCGTGACCCGGCGACCGCACCGCCCCTCGCGACGGTGGTCATCGACTTCGGCATGGTGCGCGCGATGCGCGTCGAGGTCGAGTCGGCGGGCCGTTTCATCGCCGGGACGCCCGGGTTCATCGCGCCCGAGCAGGTGCTCGACCCGGTGGAGCTCGACGGGCGCGCCGACGTCTACGCGCTCGCCGGGACGATCTACGCCGTCACGACGGGACGCACCTTCTTCGACGACGTCGAGGCCGGGCGCGAGCGCATCGTCGCCCACATGAACCGGGAGCCGCTCGAGGACCCGGCGCGCGTCGCCACCTACCCCGCGGCGCTCGTCCGCCTGATGCGCGCGGCGACCGCCAAGGACCCGAAGGATCGGCCCTATCCGCTCGAGTTCGGGCGCGAGTTCGTGAGGTGCCTGTGAGCGTGCGTGATCACGAGACCCGGTTCCCCTCTTTCGTCGAGATGCTCGGCCTCGCGCCACCGCGGCAGCGCTTGCGCGAGGCGCTCGTCGCGCTGCGCGGTGCGCCCGGTGTGCCGCCCTCGCGCTTCGATCTCACGAGCCTCTCGATGCTCGAGCCGCGCCTCGCACCGCCGCTCTGGCTGGGGCGCTTCCCCGTTCCGCGTCGCGCGATCCTCTCGAACCTCTACAACCACCGGCAGACGCCGATCGAGCAGGGCTGGTCGGTGCGCCGCACGCAGGTCGAGGACTTCCGCGGGCGCGGGCTCACGTACGACAGCCACAACGGCACCGACTTCGCCGTGCCCGTCGGCTCGGTGTTGCTCGCGGCCGCGAGCGGCGTCGTCGCGCGGGTGTGGACGGAGTTCAACCGCGGCGGGCTGAAGGTCGCGATCGACCACGGCGACGGCCTCTTCACGGTGTCGGTGCACCTCGCGCGCACGCTCGTCCGCGAGGGGGACGTGCTGCGCACGGGCGACCGCGTGGGCGTCACCGGCTACAGCGGCCTCGACGGTTTCTCGACGTTCCCGCTCGGCATCCCGCACGTGCACTTCCATTGCTGGCTCGACGGCGCGCCCGTCGATCCCTTCGCGCGGCCCGGCGAGGTGAGCTTCTGGCGCGGCACCGTGCCGACGCCCGTCGATCCGGCCCGCCCGCCCGTGGACGATGCGCCCGCACCCGACGACGACGACTTCTCGGGTGAGCGCGTCGCGGCCGTGCTCGCGGCCTGCCGTCACGCGCCGACGCGGGCCCGCGTCGAGGCCCTGCCGACGACCGCCGCGCGTGCGCGCTTCCTCGTGACCGAGATGAACTACTACCCGACGCGCTTCGGCGACCGCGGCAGCGTGTACCTTCGCGCCCACGCGCGGCGCGAGCGCCTCGCGATGCCGTTTTCCGCGGAGGAGTTCGACGGCGTCGTGTTCCGCGACGCGCTGTGAAGCGCGGCGCAGTGTCGCCTTAAAGTATTTGGAATCGTTCGGTTATTGAGCTTCCGGCAGGCCGAGCTCGGCGGCCCGTGTCGCGTAGGCGCGGGCGACGTCGTCCGCGCCCGCAGCGTGCGTGAGCGAGCCGGCGAGGAAGAGCGCGCGCCGCGGATCGCCGAGCGCGGCGGGCTCGCTCCAGGCGGGGAGCGGGCCGCGCAGCGGGGCCGCGCGCGCGAGGGCACGCGGGTCGAGCGGTGGCGTCGCGGGGCGCAGCGACGGCGGTACGCCGGCGAGGAGCGCGTGCAGCGCCGTCGCGGGGCGCCCGAGTCGCCAGAGCAGCTCTCCGCGGACGAGGGCGACGTCGGCGAGCGCGCCGTCGCTCGCGGGGGAGCCGGTGTCGACGGCGCGCATCGCGCGGGCGAGCGCGGCGTTGGCCTCCGCGGCGTCGAGGGCGGGCGCCGCGCCCCGGGCGCCGCAGGGCCGGACGCGCGCGAGGTAGCCGACCTCGCACGGCGCCATGCCGACCGCCCGCGCGAGCTCGAGCCCCGAGACGTGCACGGCGCGGTCCCCGGCCGCCGCGAGCAGACGGCGGATGCGCGCGTCGCGACCGCCGGGCCCGCGCAAGGGGAAGGGCGGGAGATCCGGGTGCCGCCGCGCCAGGTGCTCCCAATACCAGGACGAGCTGGCGAGCCCGTGCAGCACGAGGACGACGTCGGGGCGGCGGTGCTCGACCTCCTGCAGGTAGAGCATCGGCGCGGCCCAATGATCGGGGCCGATGACGAGGATCGCGCCCCGCGGCGTCTCGTCGAGCGCGCCCGCGGCGAGCACGCGCGCGGCGTGGTCGGAGGCGCGCGTCCGCGCGTGCACGGCGGGGCCTGCGGAGAGCGCTGCGCCGACGAGCGCGATCGCGAGCAGCGCCGCGAGGGCCGGGCCGCGCGCGGACAGGCCTGCCATCCGGTGCACGAGCGCTGCGGAGCCGGCGGCCGCGACGAGCAGCGCGGGCGCCAGGTAGTCCACGTAGTCCGTGATGTCCGGGTGGAAGACGACGTGCGAGCAGAGCAGCGCGATCGAGCCGAGCGCGAGCATTGCCGCACACGCGCGCCCGAGCGCGCGCCCGCGTCCGAGCGCCACGTGCCCCGCGATCCCGACGAGCAGCGCCGGCAGCACGCCCGCGGGGACCGACCAGCGCAGCCAGGAGAGCGCGTGCGCGACGAACCCCGCCGCGTCGATCCCGCGGTTGCGCGCGTAGTCCGCGCCGCGGAAGTAGGCGAGCAGCGACGCGGCGTCCGTCGGCGCGCCCCACACGATCACGTCGGTGCGCCCGGCGACGAGCGGCACGTACGCGTAGGGGAGCAGGCCGATCAACCCGCCCCCGACGAGCGCGGCGAGCGCGCGCGGACCGAGCACGCGGGCGCGCAGCGCGCCGAGCAGCGCGGGCAGGATCGCGGCCGCGGTGAGCACGGCGTGGTAGGCGTTCGTCGCGCCGAGCAGGCCGAGCGCGAGGCCCACGGCGAGGGCGTCGCGGGTCGCCGTGGGGCGCACCGGCGCGTGGAGGATCCCGACCGCGCGCGCGAGCGACCAGCACGAGAGCAGGCCCGAGAGCGCGTAGACCTCGACGCGGGTCGCCGCTTCCCAGAGCGGCCACGCGAGCGAGAGGCCCGCGACCACCGCCGCGCGCGCGACGTCGCGGCCGCGTGTCGTCGTGTCGTCGGGGGCGAGCGCCTCGGCGATCGAGAGCGCGGGCAGCGCCGAGAGCGCGTGCGCGAGCGCGGAGAGGAGCGAGAGGCCGACGAGCGGTGGCACGCCGGGGAGGTGCGCGAACGCGGCGCCGAGCAGCGTGTGCACGGGCTGCCCGATCGGGTGCGAGAGGCCGAGCTGCACGGCGACGAGCGCGAGCTCCGCGGAGTCGTAGAAGCCGAGGTCGCGCGAGAGCGTCGCGAGGTCGTAGAGCAGCACGCACGAGGCGGCGGCGAGCGCGGCGCCGCGGGCGCGGAGCGGCAGTCCAAACGTGCGCGCGTCGGCCCGCGCCTCGGTGGCCCGGGCGCTGGTCAACGCGCCCCCGTCTCGTCGCGTGGCGTGGCGAGCTGCAGCGCGCCGCCGATCGCGGCGACGCAGAGGTTCGCCGCGAGGATCAGCAGCGACGCGGCGAGCGCATCCTCGCGGGCGACGCCGATGGCGGCGAAGAGCGCGACGAAGGCGCCCTCGCGCGCGCCCGCACCCCCCGGCGTGAGCGGAAAATACGCGGCCGCCGAGGCGAGCGGGACGAGCGCGAGCGAGTCGGCGAGCGTCACCGCGGGCGCGATCTCCGCGAGGATGAGGTGCGCGGCGAGCGCGACGAGCGACTGCGTCCCGAAGGAGAGCACGAGCGCGCCGACGAACGCCCTCGGTCGCGTCAGCGCAGGGAGGCGCCCCGCGAAGGCTCGGAGGAGCCGCGGGAGGCGCGGCGCGACGCGGTGCGCGAGGGAGATGCCGGCGACGGCACAGCCCGCGATCCCCAGCCCGAGCAGCGACCACGGCAGCACGTCCGCCACGGCCTGCGCGGGCCGCAGGAGCGCCATCGTCGCCGTGATGCCGAGGAGCCCGGTGAGCCCGAGGACGCGCTCGACGAGCACCACCGCCACCGCCGCCGTGCCGCCGCCTGCGCCGAAACTCTCGCGCGTCGCGAGCCCGCGCACGACGTCGCCGCCCACCGCGCCCGGCAGAAAATTGTAGAAATACCCAATCAAATAGAGGCGAATGAGGCGCAAGAACGGCGGGCGCGCCGGTGCGCCGTAGGCGGTGACGAGCGCACCCCAGCGCGCGGCGCCGACCGCGATCGCGATCAGCGCGACCGCGATCGCGCCCACGAAGCGCGGCGCCGTCGCGCGCCCGAACGCCGCCGCGAGCGCCGGGCCGCGCACCAGCGTCGCGAGGTACGCGAACACCGCGCAGGTCACGAGCACCTTCAGCGCGAGCAGCGCGCGCGCCCGCTGCGTGGAGCGGCGGGGCGCGTCGGGGAGAGCGGGCGACATCGCGTCGTGGGGCGTCCTTCGGCGCGGGAGGCGGTCGCGCCCTGCGGACGCGGCCGGCGGCCTACGGCAGCGAGACGCGCTGCCGCGTCGCCTGCCCCGCGACGATCTCGACCTGCACCGTACGGGACGCCCCGATCTCCGGGTTCTCGCAGACGATGCGGTGACGCCCTGCGGGCAGCTGCTTGTTGACGATCGGCGTCTGCCCCGCGGGTGCGCCGTCGATCGTCACGTTGCACCAGGGCGTTGCCGCGAAGGTGAGCGTGCCCGGACCGCCCGCGGAGGGCGGCGGGGTCGCTGTCTCGCCGCCGCTTGGGCGGTCGCGCTCACGCTCCCGCTCGAGCTGGTACGAGAGCGGCGTCGCCTGCCCACCCGCCGGCGCGAGGTTGTGCTCCTGGGTCCGGTAGCCGGCGTGCTCGAGCACGAGCCGCATGCGCGCCGCCGGGAGGCGCACCTCCCACGGACTCCCGCCCTCGAGCACGCGATCGCCGAGGCGCACGCGCGTGTCCGGGGGGTCGGCCGTGATGGTGAGGAGCGCCTCCGCGGGCCCGAGCGGCGCGCGCTCGAGCGTCGCCGCGAGGTCGCGCACCTGGCCACGCTCGAGGAGCAGCGTCTCGCTCCGGGTGACCCAGCCGTCGAGCGAGAGCGCGATGGTGTGCTCGACGCCCGGCGCGATCTCGGGGAGCGTCGCGGGCGTCGTCTTGCCGGTGTCGCGCCCGTCGAAGAGCACGCGCGCGCCGGGCGGCGTGGACCGGACGTTCACGACGGAGAGGTCGGCGGCGCTCTGCCGCGCGAGCGTCGCCGTCACCTCGGCGCGCGGCTGCGCCTGCGTCATCAAGAGGCTCTGCGTGAAGGGCGCGTAGCCGTCGTGCGTGAGCTTGAGCGAGTGCGCGACGCCGACCGGGAGCTGCCGCAGGGTCGCCGGCGTGCGCGCGTTCTGCAGGTCGCCGTCGAGCCAGATCGCGGCGCCGGGCGGCGTGCTCTGCACGACGAGCACGCCTGGCCCGCGGGGCGCCTCGGCGCTGCGCAGCCGCATCGTCAGGAAGGCGCCGCCCGCGATCGCGGCGACGAGCACCGCCGCGAGCGCGATCCAGGGCGCGCGGCTCGGCTTGCGATCGCGCACGCCGGAGTTGGTCTGCAGCGCGCGCTCGGCCTCTTCTTCGGCGGCGGCCTGCACCGCGATGATCTCCGCGAGCTGCCGGCCCTCCATCAGCATCTGCTTCTGCTGGGAGAGCTTCTCGGCGAAGAGCATCTGCATCCACTCGCCGAGCGAGATGGGGCTGACGGCGAGCTTCTCTTGCCGGATGTAGTCCTCGAGCTCGGCCTGCAGCTCGCGCGCGGACTGGTAGCGGCGGGCGACGTCCTTCTCGAGGGCGCGCTGGATGATGGCCTCGAGGCGCGGCGAGAGGTTCGGGTTGATCGAGCGGGGCGCCGGATACGGCTGCTCGACGATCATCTTCAACGTCTCGAAGTCGGTGCCGCCGCGGAAGAGGCGGCGCCCGGTGGTCAGCTCGAAGAGCATCACGCCGAGCGCGAAGACGTCCGAGCGCGCGTCGAGCTCGAGGCCCTGCGCCTGCTCGGGGCTCATGTAGGGGACCTTGCCCTTGAGCTTGCCGCTCTTGGTGTCCTCGGCGCTGCTGCGGCCGGCCTTCGCGATGCCGAAGTCGACGAGCTTCACGTCGCCGTTGAACGTGACCAGCACGTTCTGCGGGCTGACGTCGCGGTGCACGATGTTCATCGGCTCGCCGTCGAGCGTGCGCTGCTCGTGCGCGTACGAGAGCCCGGCGCTCATGCCGAGGATGATCGCGAGCGAGTGCTCGAGCGGGAAGGACGTGACGTTCTTCCCCTTCATCGCGCGCACGACGCTGCGGAGATCTTCGCCGTGGACGTGCTCCATGGCGATGTAGAACTGCCCGTCGTGCTGACCGACGTCGTAGATCTGCGCGACGTTCGGGTGGTTGAGCGTGGCGGCGATGCGCGCCTCGTCGAGGAGCATCGTGACGAACTGCGAGTCCTTCGCGAGGTGCGGGAGGATGCGCTTGACGACGATGATCTTCTCGAAGCCCGCGACGCTGCGCTGCAGCGCGAGGAAGATCTCGGCCATGCCGCCGATGGCGATCTTGCGGATCAGCGTGTACTTGCCGAAGCGCTTGGGGAGCTGCTCCTCGCCGGCGGCGTCGCCTCCCGCGGCGGGCGGAGGAGGCGCGGCGGAGGTGCGGGGCGGCGGGGGCGGAGCCGGAGCGTGACGCGTTCGTCACGGGGAATCCTCGGGGATGTCGCGGAGGCGATGGCCGCAGTATGCACGCCTCGCGCCGCGGTGGATAGCATTGGCGCCGCACCCGACGGGTCCTTGGCAGGGCCCGAGATCCGGGCTCGCGGGGCCCACCGCCTCGAGGGGCCTGCGGCTCGCGGGGCCCGTGTCTCGAGGGTCAGCGTCTCGAGACGTCCGTGTCTCGAGGGTCAGCGTTTCGAGGAATCCGTGTCTCGAGAGTCAACGTTTCGAGAGGCCAGTGTCCCGAGGGGCAGCGTGCCGAGGCGTCCGTGTCGTGGATCGGGCGGCGGTGCCGCGCGCTCAGGGGGCGTCCCGAAGAACCGCGAAGGAACCGCGGGTCGCGAGCGGGCGCGGCGCGCGTCCGTGGGCCTCGAGGGCGCGCACGAGCGCGTCGACGTGCTTGCCGCGCGTGAGCCAGAGCGCCTCGCCGCGCGGCGTGAGTCGCTTGCGGACGCTCGTGATCTCGCGGAGCGTCGCGTCGGTGCCGCCTGCGTCGGAGGTCTCCGCCACGACGAGGTCGAAGCGCTCGCCGTCCCGCGCCGCGTCCGGCAGCCACGCCACCTCGCGCGTCTCGACCGCGAGGCCGTGCAGCGCCGCGTTGCGTCGGGTGAAGGCCGTCGCGAGCAGGTCGCGGTCGGCGGCGACGACGTCCGCCCCGCGCGCGGCGAGCGCGAGCGCCGCGACCCCGTAGCCGCCGCGCAGGACGAGGGCACGACGGGCCGGGCAGTGCCGCGGGAGCACGTCGAGCAGCAACGGGAGCGCCTCGCGCAGGTGCGCCGGGTCCTCGCCGAGGTCGTGCGGCCGGGCGAGGGCGCGCCCGTCGAGCGTCACGGTGTCCCGCGCGTAGACGTGCGGGGTCGTCCTCGGCGCGTGCCGCCGCGGCGCCCGCAGCGCGTGCGTAGACGATGTGCCGCGCGCTCCGTGCGACCTCGCGTGCGGCCGGGTCGACGCGCTCGACCATGGGCCCGAGGTCGCGGATGACGACCGCGTGGAGCGTGCCGCCCGAGACGCAGCCGCGCGGCACCGCCCGCGAACAGGTGCGCGATCGCTGGCGTCGCCGAGCCGCGCCGGCACGTTGCAGAGCACCACGTCGAAGCGCGCATCCGGCGGCAAGTCCCGGTATCCGAGGCCGCCCTCGCAATGCGCGTTCGCGAGACCGAGCGTCGCGGCGTTGCCCGCGGCGTACGCGACCGCGACGAGATCGCGATCGACGAGCGTGAGGCGCGTGCGCGGCCGCGCCGCTGCGATGGGCAGACCGAGCGCGCCGTAGCCGCAGCCGAGGTCGAGCACGTCGACGTCGGCGTCGTCGTGCGCGAGCGCGGGCGGCAGATGCGCGAGGAGCAGGCGCGTCCCGTCGTCGAGGCGATCCGCGGAGAACAGACCGCGCCCGGTCGTGAGGCGCACCGTGCGGCCGAGGAACGTCGCCGACATCGCGCCGTGATCGAGCGCGGCGAAGAGCGGCTCGCGGCGTGGCGCGGGGGTGGGGGCGGCGCCGCCCTCGCGCGGGGAGCCGGGACGAACGCGTCGGCGCATCGCGGGCGATGTTGACCCCCGCGTCCCGCTGCCGCAAAGCGCGCACGCCGACCACGCGACTTCGGGTACATTGCGGGCTTCCGAGGAGGTCCGTCCGTGACATCGCCCTTCGCCGCGTCGCTCCGCGTTCGTTCGCTCCGGCTCGCCCCCTTCGTGCTCGCGCTGCTCGCCTCGTGCGGCGGCCAGTCGGCGGCGGTCGCCCCCGCAGCGCCGACCGCGGCGCAACCCATCCCAGGTGCGCTCCTCGACGTCACGGGCGCGCTCGCCGCGAGCGACGCGCGGGTCGGCCTCTCGCACGCCGACCGCTACGACGTGCTCGTGCAGGCCGGGGAACGGCTCTACGTCGAGGTCACGTCGGCCGACTTCGACCCGATGCTCGAGCTCACCGCGCCCGGCGGCGGGCACCTCGTCAACGACGACTGGAACGGCGACCGACAGCGCTCGCGCCTCGAGCTCGTCGCGGCGGTCCCCGGCACGCTCAAGGTGCAGGTCTCGAGCTTCGCGCCGACGGCGACGGGCGCGTACCGCGTCGTGGTGCTCCGCGCCGCGCCGGCGGTCGCCGTGCAGACCGGACCCGGGGTGGTCGCTGCCGCGGCCGCGGCCACGCCGCAGAGCGTGTTCCTCGGTCCCGGCCAGAGCACCGAGGGGGCGCTCGAGGCGGGCGACGGCGCCGCGTCCGACGGGGCCTTCTTCGACACGATCGTCGTGAGCACGCCGCGCCCCCATCCGGTCACGGTCACGGTCTCCTCGCCGAGCCAGGACCCGCTGCGCGTGCTCGTGACGAACGCGCGCGGCCAGGCCGTCGCGCAGCAGGCGAACGGCGTGTTCGTGCTGCCGGGCGCGCAGATGCACCGGGTGCAGGTGATCGCGCCGGCGCCCGGTCGCGGCGCCCGCTGGAACGTCGCCGTCACCGACACCGCGCAAGGCGAGGGCGCGCCGAGCGTCGGTGAGGCGACGGCCGCGAACCACCGCACGCCCACCGCGCCGACGGCCGCGCCGGTGAGCGTCGGCCAGCGCGTCCGCGGTGCGCTGGCGCAGGGTGACCAGACGCTGCTCACGAACGAGCTCACGGACGTCTACGCGCTCGAGGCCCCCGCGGGGGCGTTCTACGCGATCGATCTCGCGTCGGAGGCGTTCGACGCCTACCTCGTCGTCGTCGGCCCGAACGGGCACCGCGTCGAAAACGACGACGCTGGCGGCACGCGCAACGCGTCGATCGAACTCGCGGCGACGGCGGGTGGGCGCTATCTCGTCTTCGCGACCTCGTACCGCGTCGGCGAGACGGGCGCCTACGAGCTGAAGGTCCTCCCGGCGCAGCGCGCGTCCGCGGTGGTCGCCGCGGGGCCGCCTGCGGGCGGCGGCGCGCAGGCTCCCTCGGGGGGCGCGACCCGCACCATCGAGGGCGCGCTCGCGGCGGGCGACACGCAGCTGCGCTCGGGCGAGCTGTCCGACGTGCACACCGTCGACCTCGTCGCGGGGACCACGGTGCGGATCCGCCTCGCGTCCGCGGCCTTCGACCCGTACCTCATCGTGCACCCGCCCTCGGGGCCGCAGGCCGACAACGACGATCTCACCCCCACCGATCGCACGGCGGGCCTCGACTACGTCGTGACGCAGACGGGCCCGCACCGGCTGACCGCGACGAGCTACCGAGCGGGCGAGCAGGGCGCCTACACGCTCACCGTCTCCGGGGCCGTCGCAGCGGCGGCCGGGGGCGGCGCGGTCGCGGGCGGCGCGGTCGGCGGGGCGGCCGCGTCGGGTCCGACCTTCCGCACCGTGCGCGGCACGCTCGCACAGGGCGACCGCACGCTGCCTGCGGGCGAGTTCTTCGACGAGGAGGTCGTCACGCTCCCGGCGGGCGCGACGGTGCAGCTGCAACTGCACTCGACCGAGTTCGACACGCTGCTCACCGTGACCACGCCCTCGGGGCGCCAGGAGACCAACGACGACGTCGCGCAGGGCACGACGAACTCTGCGCTCACGCTCCAGGCGAGCGAGGCGGGCGACTACCGCATCGTCGCGACGAGCTACCGCCCCGGCATGTCCGGGGCCTACGAGCTCGTCATCGGTGCCCCCGGCGCGCAGCCCGCCGCACCGCCGGGCAATCCGCCCGCGACGGAGCCGGCCCCCACGGGCGGCGCGGCGCCGATCCGCGGCTCGCTCGCGCGCGGCGATCAGACGCTGCCCTCGGGTGAGTTCGTCGACACGCACACCGTGACGCTCCCGCAGGGCGCGGGCGTGCAGCTGCGGCTGACGTCGACGGCGTTCGACCCGTACCTCATCGTGCGCACGCCCTCGGGCCGGCAGGTCGACAACGACGACCTCACGCCCGGCGTGCGCGACGCCGGCATCGATCTGCCGATGGCCGAGTCCGGCTCCTACACGATCCAGGTGACGAGCTACCGCGCGGGCGAGACGGGCGCCTACACGCTCACGTTCGGCCGCGGCGCCTCGGTCCCCGGCGCGGGTCCGGGGCCGGGCAGCATCGCGGCGGGCGGCCCGCAGCAGGGCGGGCGCGTGTTCGGCGTCTTCGCCGGCATCACCGACTACCCCGGTGGCGTCAACGACCTGCCGGAGTGCGCGAACGACGCCCGCAAGATGAGCGAGACGCTCACGCAGGGTGGGCTCGTCGACGGCTCGACGCAGGTCGTGCTCACCGACGGGCAGGCCACCGTGGGCGCGGTGCGCGGCGCGATCCAGCGCTTCGCGCAGCAGATGGGGCCCGACGACGTCTTCGTGTTCTTCTACTCTGGGCACGGCAACCGCCGCCCGGGCAGCACCGACACGCGTGAGATCGACGGGAACGACGAGAGCCTCGTGCTCTACGACGGCGAGCTGCTCGACGACGAGATGGGCTCGCTCTTCGACTCCGTCCGCGCGCGCACGTCGATCCTCGCACTCGACTCGTGCTTCGCCGGCGGCTTCGCGAAGGACGTCATCACGCGCCCCGGCCGCATCGGGCTCTTCTCCTCCGAGGAGGACGTCACCTCCGGCGTCGCGCAGCAGTTCGAGGCCGGCGGCTACCTCAGCCACTTCATCCGGAACGCCATGCAGGGCGCCGCCGACAACGACCCACAGGACCGCGTCCTCACGGTCGGCGAGCTCACGCACTACCTCCACACGCAGTTCGGGCAGCACGTGACGGATGTGCGCATGGGCAGCGCCTACCAACAGCTCGTCGTCGACCGCGGCGCCGTCTCGAGCGAGACGGTGCTCTGGGCCTACCGGCGCTGACGGCGCCGGTTGCGCGCCCCGGCCGGGGCACGCACGCTCGCGGCGTCTTGGAACCCCTCGATCCCGAAGAACGTCCAAAGGCCGTGATCGTCGGCGTGCGCCTGCCCGGCCTCGACGCGGCCGAGCACCGCTCGTCTCTCGAGGAGCTCGCGCGACTCGCCACGACGCTCGGCCTCGACGTCGTCGGCTGCGTCGTGCAGAAGCGCAGCGCGCTCGCCCGCGCGGCCGTGATCGGCGCCGGCAAGCTCCGCGACCTCGCCGCGTGGACGGGCGGGTCGGGCGTCATCCCGAGCGCCGCGAAGAAGAAGGTCACGAAGGCCGGCGCGCATGCCGCCTCCGACGCGGACGAAGACGCCGACGCCGCGCTGCCCGAGACGCTCGAGGCCGACGCCGCGCTCCCGGAGGACGACGAGCCCGACACCGCCCCCGAGGAGGACGAGGCCGACGGCCCCGGCTTCCCGACGGTTCCGCCGCGCGGCGTCGTCGCGACGATGGTGCTCGTCGACCACGAGCTCTCGCCCTCGCAGGCGCGCAACCTCGAGCGCGCGACGGGCGGCGAGGTGCTCGACCGAACGGCCGTGATCCTCGCCATCTTCCATCGCCACGCGCGCACGCGCGAGGCGCGGTTGCAGGTCGAGATCGCGCGCCTCGGCTACCTCACGCCACGGCTCCGCGAGGGCGTCGGCGGCGGCGGCGACCGCGTGCGCGGCGGCGTCGGCGGCAAGGGCGCGGGCGAGAGCGCGCTCGAGCTCGACCGCCGCAAGATCCGCGACCGCATCGCCGAGCTGCGCGAAGAGCTCGCCGCGATCGAGCGCGACAGCGGCACGCGCCGCAAGCGCCGCGCGGATCAGGCGACCGTCGCGCTCGTCGGCTACACGAACGCCGGCAAATCCTCGCTCATGCGCGCGCTCACCGGCAGCGAGGTCTACGTCGCCGACAAGCTCTTCGCGACGCTCGACACCACGGTGCGTCCCTTGCAGCCCGAGTCGCGGCCGCGGGTGCTCGTGTCCGACACCGTCGGCTTCATCAAGCAGCTCCCGCACGATCTCGTCGCGTCCTTCCGCTCGACGCTCGAGGAGGCCGAGGAGGCGCACCTCCTGCTGCACGTCGTCGACGCCTCGGATCCCGCCTTCCGCGCGCAGCTCGCGGTGACGCAGCAGGTGCTCGCCGAGATGCGCGGCGCGTCGCCCGACGCGCAGACCCCCGCGGAGACGGGCCCCGACGCGCAGCGCCTCCTGCTGGTCCTCAACAAGATGGACCGCGTCGCCGTGGCCGCACGCGCCGCGCTCACCGTCGAGTTCCCGGATGCCTTCGCGATGAGCGCGCGCGACCCCGCGGACGTCGCGCGCCTCCGCGTCCGCATCATCGAGACCTTCGAGGAGCGGATGGAAGAGGCGACGCTGTTCTTCCCGTACGCCGAGGGACGCCGCGTCGCCGAGGCGCACGCCGAGGCCCGCGTCCTCGAGGAGACGTACGACGAGCGCGGCACGCACCTGCGCGTGCGCGCCCCGCGCGACGTGATCGCGCGGCTCCGGCGCAGCTGAGGTCGCGCGGACCGCGCCGACCCCGAGCGCAGCGCGCGGGTCCTTCGATTGCCGGGCCGCGCGGGGCGTCCTATACCGCCCCCAACCCGATGGCCAACGAGTCCACGGAGCGCGCCGAGCCGGCTCCTTTCCTCGCGCGCGAAGACGTCCGGCGCATCCTCGTGCTGGCCATCCCGGCGATGCTCGCCTTCCTCACGCAGACGGGCGTGAACATCGTCGACACGGTCTTCTTCGGCTACCTGCCGGAGCCGGATCGCTCGGACGGACAATCCGTCCTCTCGAACTCGCTCATCCTGCTGTGGGCGGTCGGCGGCTTCTTCTCCGCGATCTCCGTCGGCACGCAGGCGATGGTCGCGCGCCGCACGGGCGCCGGCAATCCGCGCGCCGCCGGCGCGGTGCTGAAGAACGCGGTCGTGCTCGCCTCGATCGCGAGCCTCGTCGCCTCGATCGTCGGCTACTTCTTCATCGAGGCCGCCTTCGCGGTGCTCATGCCCGACAACGCGAACAGCGCCGCGCTCGGCACCGCGTACACGCAGTGGCGTTTCCTCGGCGTGGTGTCGATGGTCGCGACCGCGGCCTACAAGGCGTACTTCGACGGGACGGGCCGCACCTACGTGCACTTCGTCGCGGCCATCGTGATGAACGTCGTCAACCTCGTCCTCTGCTGGCTGCTGATCTTCGGCCACCACGGCGCGCCGCGGATGGGCGTCGAGGGCGCGGGCGTCGCCGGCATGGCCTCGTCGTGGGTCGGTTTCCTCGTCGTGGCGCTCTTCTCCTTCTCGCGCGCCGATCGCGTCGAGCGCGCGCCCTACGCTGGCAGCCTCTCGGCCTCCACGATGCGGGAGCTCGCGCGCATCTCCGTGCCGTCGGGCATCGCGACGGCCGTGATCATGTCGGGCTTCCTGCTGTTCCGGCGCATCGTCGAGGGGCTCGATGCGGCGCATCTCGCGGCGGGCGGCACCGAGTCGATCTACGGCGCGGCGACGACGATCATCATCCAGGTGCTCTCGATCACGTTCTTCTCCTGCATGGCGTTCGGTGTCGCGACCGCGACGCTCGTCTCGCAGGAGCTCGGCGCGGGCCGTCCCGAACGCGCCGAGCGCGTCGCCTGGGCCAGCGTGAAGCTCGGCGCGATGGCGTTCGCGGTGCTCGGTCTGCTCGAGATCGCGCTGCCCGCGCCGCTCATCGGCGTGTTCAACCGCTCGCCCGGCGTCATCGCGGCCGCGACGCCGAGCCTGCAACTCATGGGCGCCTGCGGTCCGATCATCGCGACGGGCATGATCCTGACGCAGGCGCTCTTCGGCGCGGGCAACACGCGCTTCGTGATGGTCGTCGAGCTGCTCCTGCACCTCGTCTGGCTCGTCCCGGGCGCCTACCTCTTCGGCGTCGTGCTCGGGCTCGGGCTCATCGGGGTGTGGACGTCCGCGGCGGTCTACGTCTCGCTGCTCACGCTCGCGATGATCTGGAAGTTCCGGCGCGGCGAGTGGAAGTCAATCCACATCTAGCCGCCGCGCCTGGGGCCGCGCGCGTTCAGGCCAGGCGGCCGATCTCGCGGCAGTAGCGCGCGACGAGGTCGAGCAGCTGCTCGGCGCGGTGGGGCGCCATCATCGTGCGCACGCCCGGCTGCGACGCCGCGGGATCGCCCTGCGCCCAGCTGCCGCTCAGCATCACGACGGGCGGCGCGTCCGCGCCGAGCTGCTCGCTCAGCGAGCGCGCGAGCGCCGTCCACGAGCTGCCCGGCAGCACGTTCTCGATCACGACGACGCCGACCGACTCGCCCTGGCAGCGCCGCACCGCGTCGTCGATGTCGCGTGCGGCGAGCACCTCGTGCCCGCGCAGCTCGAGCAGGTGCCCGAAGAGGTCGCGGAGCGCCACGTCTTCGCCGACGAGCAACACCGGACGCGGCGGGGGAGGCTGCTGCGACACGCGCGCATCATCGCCGGGGGCCTGCGCGCTGACAAGCGCGGTGCGCCGCGCGGGCATGCGCCAGCCGCACTCCGCGAGCCAGCGCGCGCCTTCCGCCCCGAGCAGCGCGTCCGGGTGCATCCGGCGGTCGATCCCGGGCTCGTTCTTCAGCCAGGTGCGCTGCCGCCGCACGTACGTCTTCGTGCTCTGGAGGATGCGCGCGGTGGTCTCCTCGAGCGTCACCCCGCGCGCGACGTGCTCGACCATCTCGCGGTAGCCGACCGACTGCAGCGCCCGCACATCCTCGCCGTGCTGCGCGACGAGGCCGCGCACCTCGTCGGCGAAGCCCGCGCGCAGCATCGCGGCGACGCGCGCCTCGATGCGCGGATAGAGCTCCTCGTTCGCGCGATCGAGCGCGACCATGCGCAGCGCGTAGCGCGGGGCGCCGAGCGCGTGCGCGGCCTGCAACGCGCCGAGCGGTGTCCCCGTCTGCGCGAAGACCTCGAGCGCGCGCACGATCCGCAGGCGATCGTTCGGGTGGATGCGCGCCGCCGCGCGAGGATCGACCTCCGCGAGGCGCGCGTGGAGCGCCGGTGCGCCGCGCAGCGAGGCTTCTTCCTCGAGGCGCGCGCGGAGGCTCGGATCGACCGCCGGCACCTCGACGAGTCCCCGGACGAGCGCCCGCAGCCACAACCCCGTACCACCCACGACGATGGGGAGGCGCCCGCGCGCGCGGACGTCCGCGATCGCGCGATCGGCGAGGCGCGCATAGGCCATCGCGTCGAGCGGGGCGTCGGCGTCGGCGACGTCGAGCAGGTGGTGCGGGACCCCGCGCAGCTCGGGGCCGCGCGGCTTGGCGGAGCCGAGGTCGAAGCCGCGGTACACCTGCACGCTGTCGGCACCGATCAACTCGCCGCCGAGGCGGAGCGCGAGCGTGACGGCCACGTCTGTCTTGCCGGAGGCGGTCGGCCCGGCGAGCAAGAGCAGCGAAGGCGGCGCGTCGCGATCCGTCATGGGGCTAGCGCCCGAGCCGCCGCTCGAGGTCGCCGAACGGCACGCTGAACACGATCGGCCGCCCGTGCGGGCAGTGTCCGGAGAAGTCGTCGATCTCGTCGAGCGCGCGCAGCAGCGCCTGTCCCTCCTCGGGGGCGAGCGCGTCCCCGGCCCGGATGGCGCCGTGGCACGCCATCGTCGCGATGGCCATGTCGAGCGCGTCCGCGAAGCCGCGTCCGCCGGTGTGCTCGAGCTGCTCGACGATGTCGCGCACGAGGCGCGCGGGGTGCGCGCGGTGCAGCAACGCCGGCACCGTGTGCACCGCGACCGTCGTCGCGCCGAGCACCGAGACGTCGAGGCCGAGCGCGAGCACCTCGGCGCGGGCCTCGTCGAGCAGCGCCGCCTCGCGCGGCGACACCTCGACCCGCTCGGGGAACAGCAGCGGCTGCACGCGCACCTCGCGCGCGGCGTAGGCGCGGCGCAGGCGGTGGAACTGCACACGCTCGTCCGCGGCGTGCTGGTCGATCACGTGCAGCGCGTCGGGACCTTCACAGACGAGCAACATGCGCCGCACCTGCCCGAGCAGGCGCAGCACGCCGAACGCACCGCGCGCCTCGAGCGCCGGCAGCGACGCCGTTGGACCCCGCGTCGCTGCGGCCCCGTCGAGGAGCGCCGCGGGGACGCCGAGCAGCGCGGCCGCTGCGGCCGCTGCGTAGGGGCGCGCGGGATGCGCTGCGGGCGCCCCCGTCGCAGCGGTGGGCGTGCCGCCGGGCGTGCGCGTCGGGGCGGCCGCGCCCAACGCGGCGCTTCCTGCGGTATCGGCCAGCGAGGACGCCTCTCCGGACGGTGATGCAACATGGGTTGCAGTTGCAATGCGCATGTCATCTGCAACGCGCATGTCATCTGCAACACGTGTGTCCGTTGCAACACCGATTGCAGTGGCAGCACGGTGCGAAGAGTCGCCGGAGAGCTCCGGGAAGGACGCGCCCGACGCGGTGCGCCCGCCTGCGCCGGGGCGCGTGTCGGAGAAGCCCCACAGCGCGTTCGCGTCGTCGCGCGGCGCGCTTCGGTCCGCGTTGCCTCCGTGGCCCGGCGTGCGCACGGCGTCGTGTGCGTCCGACTCGGTGCGCGGCCCCTGCGCGAGGCGGCCCGCCCAGAAGCCCTGCCCGCGCGCCGCAGGGCCGCCCCACGCGCTCGTTCCGAGCCCACCCGCGAGCACGCGCGTGATCGCGTCGAGCACGTCGCGGCCGCGCGCGAAGCGGACCTCGGCCTTCTGCGGGTGGACGTTCACGTCGACCTCGCGCGGGTCGATCGTCACGTGGACGACGCCCGTCGGGAAGCGCCCCGGCGGCAGCACGCTGCCGTACGCGAAGGCGACGGCGCGGGCCAGCGTCCGCTCGCGCACCGGGCGCCGGTTCACGAAGGTGTGCAGCGCCGTCGTGCCCGTGCGCGCGCGCTCCGGTGCGTCGAGCAGCGCCTCGACCTGCACGCCGTCGCGGGCGCCGGTGAGGTGCGCGAGCGTGGGCAACTCGAGCACGCCGCGCGCGCGACTCGCGATGTCCGCGGCGGGGAGAAAGACGCGGGCGACGCGGCCGTCGCGGCGCAGCTCGAGGTGCAGCGCCGGGTGCGCGAGCGCCGCACGCACGAGCACCTCCGCGATGTGCGCGCTCTCGGTCGCTGCGGCGCGGAGGAACTTGCGGCGCGCGGGCACGTTGTAGAAGAGGTCGCGCACCTCGACGCTCGTGCCGGGCGCGCAGCCGACCGGCGTGACGGTCGGGGCGCCGCCGCCATCGACCGCGACGCGCGTGCCGCCGCTCGCCGCGCGCGTGCGTGTCGTGAGCACGAGCCGGCCGACCGACGCCATCGAGGGCAGGGCCTCGCCGCGGAAGCCGAGCGTGCGGATCGTCTCGAGGTCCTCGATCGCGCGGAGCTTGCTCGTCGCGTGCCGCCGCAGCGCGAGCACGGCGTCGTCCGGCTCCATGCCCTCGCCGTCGTCGGTGACGCGCAGCAGCTCGCTGCCACCCCCGCCGACCTCGACGACGATGCGCGTCGCGCCCGCGTCGATCGCGTTGTCGAGCAGCTCCCGCACGAGGCTCGCGGGGCGCTCGACGACCTCGCCTGCGGCGATCTGATCGGCGAGCGCATCGTCGAGCACACGGATGCGTCCCATCGCGACCCCATATCGCGGCGGCGTCCGCGTGGCAACGGCAGCGTGCCCGCGCGGCACGCGCTAAGCGCGCGAACTCACGAGGGAATCGAAGGGCCTGCGTTGACCCCCCGGAGGCCCGATGTTAGCGTCCTCGGCCACCGGGACGGACGCGCGCGCATGAAAGCCTGCCCCAGCTGCAAGACGCAATACCCCGGTGGCGAGGCGTTCTGTCCACTCGACGGGGCGCGACTCGTCAGCGCGTCGGCGATCGCGCTCGGCGCCTCCGCGTCGGACCCGCTGATCGGCTCGGTGTTCGGCGATCGCTACAAGATCCTGCGGCGCGTCGGCGAGGGCGGGATGGGCATCGTCTACGAGGCGGAGCACATCGTCATCGAGAAGCACGTCGCGCTGAAGGTGCTGCGCGACGACTTCGGCGCGCGCCCCGACGTCGTCGAGCGCTTCCGCCAGGAGGCCAAGAGCGCCTCGCGCATCGGCCACGAGAACATCGTCGACATCTCCGACTTCGGCGAGACGCCGAGCGGCGCGAGCTACTTCGTCATGGAGATGCTCGACGGCGAGGACCTCGCCGATCGCCTCGCGCGCGAGGGCACGATCTCGTCGGCGCGCGCGGTGGCGGTGCTGCAGCAATGCTGCCGTGCGCTCGGCGCCGCGCACCAGAAGGGCATCGTCCACCGGGACATGAAGCCCGAGAACATCTTCCTGATCGAGCGCGCGGGCTCACGCGACTTCGTGAAGATCGTCGACTTCGGCATCGCGAAGATGAGCGACATCGAGACGGCCGGCGCGCCCGGCCGCAAGCTCACCAAGACGGGCATGATCTTCGGGACGCCCGAGTACATGTCGCCCGAGCAGGCCGCCGGGAAGCCGCTCGATCACCGCGTCGACATCTACGCGCTCGGCGTGATCCTCTTCGAGGTGCTCGCCGGGCGCGTGCCGTACCTCGGCGACACGTTCATGGGTGTGCTCACGCAGCACATGTTCGATCCGGTCCCGGCGCTGCGCGAGATCAACCCGAACGTGCAGGTCTCGCCCGCGCTCGAGGCGCTCCTGCTGAAGACGCTCTCGAAGGACCCGGACCTGCGCTTCCAGACGATGGACGAGCTCGCGCGCGCCCTCGCCGCGCTCGACGATCCGGCGCTCGCCGCGTCGCATGCGCTCGCCGCGTCGCATGCGCTCGCCACGGCGCACGCGCACGCCGCGGCGCACACGCTCCCCGAGATCCCCCTGCCGCTGCAGCGCCGGGCGGTGCGCGCTGCGGACACGGTCGCGCCGTCCGAGGCCGAGGTGCCGGGCCTGCGACGCGCCGGTCGGGGCGGGCTCGTCGCAGGGCTCGTCGCCGCGGGGGTGCTCGCGGCCGCGGGGGTCGGTGGGTGGGCCGCGACGCGCGGGCCTGCCGCGGATGCGACGCTCCTCGGCGACGCGGCGGGCTCCCCCACGGCGCCTGACTTGGGGCCCGATCCGGCAGCGAACGCGGCGGCCCCGCTCGGGGCCATTGCGCTCGGTGCTGGCGCGGTCGGCGCGGGCTGCGGTCGGTGCGGCCGCGGGGACCTCCGATTCCGCGGTGGCCGATGCGGGGCTCGCGGCGTCGCCCGACGCACCGGCGCCGGCGGCCGAGGTCGTCGTCCGCGTGATCAGCCAGCCGGCGGGCGCGCTCGTGACCGTGGACGATCGCGGCACCGTCTGCGACGAGACCCCCTGCGAGTTCCGCACGCCCACGGGAGAGGCCATCGTGCTCCGTGCGCGGCGTGGGCGCGCCTCCGCGACGCGCTCGCTCACCCCGACGGCGACGACGGAGCTCGACCTCGCGCTGAGCGGCGGCGGTCGCGCGCCCCGCGGCAGCGGGGATGGCGCCGGTGGCGGCGGCGCCGAGGACGCGTTGAAGATCCCCGACTGGGCTGCGCCCGCGCATTGACCGCGGCGCCGCGCGTCGCTCGCGGCGGCATTGGCGGTGTCGCGCGTGCCTACGCGACGAAGGCGAGCCAGGCCGCAAGCACGGCATAGACGGGCGAGAGCACGACGACCGCGGCCGCGGCGTAGCGGAAGAACGAGGGCATCGTCACGCCCATCTCCTCGGCGATCGCCTTGACCATGAAGTTCGGTCCGTTCCCGATGTACGTGTTCGCGCCCATCAGCACGGCGCCGCAGCTGATCGCGACGAGGTAGATCGCGGGCACGCCCACGACCTCGTCCGCGAGGCCGAGCGCCTGCGCGGTGCTGAGGAAGGTCAGGTACGTCGGCGCGTTGTCGAGCACGGAGGAGAGCGCCCCCGTCGTCAGGAAGAACTGCCAGGGCCGCGTCAGCCCGAGCTCCCCGCCGCGCGCCTCGAGGATCGCGAGCGCGGGCACCATCGTCACGAAGATGCCGAGGAAGAGCACGGCGACTTCGACGATTGGCGCCCAGCTGAAGCCGTTGGCGACCCGCGGCGCGCGCGGCCCCGCGAAGGCCGAGACGGCCGCGATCGCGACCATCGCGGCCTCGCGCCAGGGCGTCGGCAGGAACACGGCGCCGACGACGAGGGCGAGCAGCGCGGCGTGGAACCCGCCTTCGACGCCGAGCCGCGTCGCCTGTGCGGCGTCGCGGGTGCGCGCGCCCTCGCTCTCGCGCGCCCAGGCGCGGCGGTCGATCGCGTAGAAGAGCGCGAGCAGATAGCCCACCGCGCCGAGCCAGACCGGCCAGAGGCGCAGGGTCCACGTGAAGGGGACGCCGCGCAGGTAGCCGATGAAGAGCGGCGGATCGCCGAGTGGCGTGAGCAGGCCGCCGCAGTTCGAGACGACGAGGATGAAGAAGAACGGGATGTGCGCCGTGTGGCTGCGCTGCTGGTTCGTGCGCAGGACGGTGCGGATGAGCACCATGCTCGCGCCCGTCGTGCCGATCAGGTTCGCGAGCACGGCGCCCGCAGCGAGCAGCAGCACGTTGGTGAGCGGCGTCGCGCGGAGGTCGCCCGTCACGCGGATGCCGCCCGCGACCACGTAGAGCGCGCCGAGCAGCGCGACGAAGGAGGCGTACTCGATGAGCGAGTGCGCGAGCGCCTCGGGCGCGGCCTGCAGCAGGTACACGACGACCGGCAGCGAGAGCAGCCCGCCGACGAGCGCCTTGTTGCGGTTGTGCTCCCACCAGTGCGCGGCCGCGAGCGGCAGCACCGCGATGGCGAGGAGCAGGAGCGCGAAGGGGAGGACGGCGTAGAGGGGGGCGGCGCGCCCGAGCTCGTGCATGCGCGCGCGAGGCTACGTCGAGGGCGTTCGGGGCGCTACGGGGGCACCCACGCCCGCCCTCAGCAGGCGGCCTTGCACATGAAGTTGATGGGGCCCTGCGGGCAGCACACGGGCGTCATGCCCGAGCAGACGTCGCCGCACGTGTCGCAGTTCGTCGCGGTGCCGCGCGTCGTCTCGCAGTCCGGCGCCGCGTCGCAGTCGAGCGTCGTGTTTCCGCACGTGCAGGAGTACGAGCCCGACGAGTTGTTGCACGTCCCGTCCGCCCCGCAGGGCGTGCCTGCCGTGCACTCGTTCACGTCGCTGCAGGTCGCGCTGAGGCCGCTGCCCGAGAGCGCGAAGCCCGACGCGCACGTGCACGTGTACCCGCCGGAGGTGTCCGCGCAGGCGTTCGCGCCGCCGTTGGCGAGCGTGCGTCCGCAGCGCGACGGCGTGGCGCACTCGTCGACGTTCACGCACGTCGCGGTCGCGCCGCTGCCCGAGGCCGTGAAGCCGGCGCCGCACGTGCACGTGTAGCTGCCTGCGGTGTTGCCGCAGGTGTTGACGCTGCCCCCACCGAGCGTGCGGCCGCACTGCGCGGACGTCGCGCACTCGTTCGCGTCGACGCACGTCGCCGAGAGCCCGGAGCCGCTCGGCACGTAGCCATCGGTGCAAGCGCAGGTGTAGCCGCCGCCCGTGTCCGTGCAGCCGTTGCCCGCGGCCTGGTTGCACGTCGCGGTGACGGCGCACTCGTCGATGTTCACGCACGTCGCCGAGGCGCCGCTGCCGCTCGGGGCGAAGCCCGGTCCGCACGCGCAGGTGTAGCCGCCCGAGGTGTTGGAGCAGGCGTTGGCGCTGCCGCCCATGAGCGTCCGCCCGCACCGCGCGGGGGCCGCCGTGCACTCGTCGACGTCGACGCACGAGGCGGAGAACCCGCTGCCGCTCGGCGCGAAGCCTGCGCCGCACATGCACAGGTAGGAACCCGTCGCGTCGGTGCAGGTGTTGACGCCCCCGCCGCCGAGCGTGCGCCCGCAGCGGGCCGGTATCATGCACTCGTTGATGTTCGCGCACGTCGCGGTCGCGCCGCTGCCCGAGGCGGTGTAGCCGGCCGTGCAGGTGCAGGTGTATCCGCCCGCGTTGTTCGCGCAGGTGTTGCCGGCGGCCTGATCGCAGGCGAGGCCCGACGCGCACTCGTTCACGTCGCCGCACGTCGCGCTGAGGCCGCTGCCCTGCGCCGTGAAGCCCGTGCCGCACGCACACGTGTATCCGCCCGACGTGTCCGTGCAGGTGTTGACCGCGCCGAGGTTGCGGCCGCAAGCGCTCGTGCCCATGCACTCGTTGACGTTCACGCACGTCGCCGTGAGCCCGGAGCCGGAGATCACGAAGCCCGGTCCGCAGCTGCACGTGAAGCCGCCCGAGGTGTCCGCGCAGGAGTTGACGCCGCCGCCGCCGCGGGCGCGGCCGCACTGCGAGGCCGTCGCGCACTCGTCCACGTTCACGCACGACGCGCTGAGGCCGGAGCCGGAGGCCGTGAAGCCCGCGCCGCACGCGCACGTGTAGCCGCCCGTCGTGTCGGTGCAGGCGTTGACGCTGCCGCCGCTCAGCATGCGGCCGCACTGCGCGGCGGCGCTGCATTCGTTGACGTTGGCGCACGAGGCCATCAGCCCCGAGCCCGTCGCCATGAACCCGGCCGCGCAGCTGCACGTATAGCTGCCGGGGGAGTCGGTGCAGCCGTTGGCGGCGCTCAGGTTTCGGCCGCAGGCCGTCGACGGGGTGCACTCGTTGACGTTCGTGCAGTTGCGGCCGTCTCCGCTCGTGTAGCCGGCGAGGCAGGCGCAGGTGAACGCGCCGATCGTGTTCGTGCACGCGGAGTTCATCCCGCAGGGCGTGCCCGTGGTGCACTCGTTGACGTCGCTGCACGTCACGCCGTCGCCGGCGTAGCCGGTGTCGCACGTGCAGTTGAAGCCGGTGCCCTCCGGCGTGCAGCTCCCGTTGAGCGAGCAGCGCCGCGTGCAGAGCCCGCACGTCACGTCGCGGTTGAGCGCCGCCTCGCAGCCGTTCGGGGCTGCGCCGTCGCAGTCGTCGAAGTTGCTGTCGCAGACATCGACCGCGCAGCTCGCCATGTCGCAGAGCGAGATCGCCTGCGCGAGCACGCAGCGGTTGCCGCAGCGCCCGCAGTTCCCGGCGTCGATGCGCAGATCCACGCACGTCCCGTCGCAGCAGGTCTGGCCTTCGGCGCAGATCGCGCCGCCGCCGCAGGAGCAGCCGCCGAGCGCGCAGCGATCGACGCGCGCGCCGTACAACGCCTCGCAGTCGTTGCCGCAGCTGCCGCAGAAGTTGAGATCCGATTGCAGGTCGTGGCAGCCCGCGCCGGCGCAGCACGTGTCGCCCGCGCCGCACGCATCGACGCTGCCGCCGCGCGTCGTGCACTGGCAGGTGCCGCCGATGCAGGCGTCGGTCCTGGTGAAGTCGCACGCGAGGCGGCAGCCGCCACAGTGGAAGAAGTTGTTCGCGTACTGCACCGCGCAGCGGCCGCCGTCGCAGCCCGTCTCGCCCGCGCGCGGCAGGACGCAGGCGTCGTACGCCGCGCCCGCGACCGCGCTCGGCTCGTCGACGCGGCCGTCGCAGTTGTCGTCGATGCCGTTGCAGCGCTCGTCGCTGTAGGGGACGACCGCGGCGTTGCCCTCGCAGCCCGGCGGCTCCGCGTAGCCGTCGCCGTCGGTGTCGAGCGCGCAGGCGGCGTCCACACCGCAGCGCTCTGCGACGCCGTTCCCGCAGAGCTCGATGGCGTTCGGACCGAAGCGCGCGCCCATCATGGCCGGGTCGTCGTTGCAGTCGGTGCCGCCCGCGGAGGTCGCCGCCGCGCCGTCGCCGTCGCGGTCCGTGGGGAGACACGGCCGGTCCGTGCCGTCGCAGTCGTCGTCGACGCCGTTGCCGCAGCGCTCGACCGCGCGCGGGCCGACGGTGGGATCGCAGTCGTTGCAGTCGCAGCCCGCGCTCTCGCCCGTGCGCGCGCAGTCGAGGGCGCCGTCGGCGTCGAGGTCGTCGCTCGCGCACTCGGGCAGCTCGTCGGTGAGGCCGTTGCAGTTCTCGTCGCGCGCCTCCGCGCCGTCGGCGGTGCAGCGCTCGCGCGTGGGCTCGCCCACCACGTCGGGGCGGACCGCCGGATCGGTGTCGTCGCAGTCGGGCGTGCCGCCGCGCTCCCGGTCCGCGGGGACTCCGTCGCCGTCGCGGTCGCACGCGGCGTCGGCCCCGTCGCAGTTCTGGTCGACGCCGTCGCCGCACACGTCGGTCGCGCTCGGGTTGCGGGCCGGGTCGGTGTCGGCGCAGTCGCAGGCGCCCGCGTTGTCGACGCCGCAGCTGCGGTAGCCGTCGCCGTCCCGATCGCCGCACTCCGCGTCGCGGCCGTCGCAGTCCTGATCGACGCCGTCCGCGCAGACCTCGTCCGCGCCCGGGAAGATCGTGTCGTCCGCGTCGGCGGCTGCGGTAGGGCAGGCCTCGCCGATGCAGCCGCGGCAGTCGACGCCGACGCCGCCGGGGCAGGCGTTGTCGCACGGACCGCTGCCCGCGGCGCCCGCGGGATCGAGGCACGACACGGCGCCCTGCCCGGGGAAGCCGTCGCCGTCGGCGTCCGCGGTCGCGGGCACGTCGACGAGCAGCGCGTCGTCGCGCACGACGCCGCCGATCGCGTAGCAGCGCGTCGCGAGCGAGGGGCCGTCGGCGCCCGTGCCGGACACGTTGACGATGACGTCCACCGGCGCGAGGAACGAGACCGCCACGCGGATCGGCGTGTCCGCGGCGATCGCGGCCGCGTCGCGCAGGATCGTCTGCGAGAGCGTCGCGGCGGGCGCGGATCCGTCGCGCGGGATCACCGACACGTCGAGGGCGCGCAGGTCGCCGCGCGCATGCACGTCGAGGAGCAACGCGTACTCCTCGGGTTGGCAAGCGGCGACGGCGAGCAGGGCGAGCGCCGCGACCGGGGCGCGGAGGCGGGCGGACCGAGCGGGGACGATGCGGGCGTTCACGCGCCCGAGCATACCAGAGCGCCCCGGTCGGTCGGCGCGCGATGCTCGGCGCGCGAGGCCGACGCACGATGGCCGGCGCGGGGGCACCTGCACCACGACCTGCTAGCTTCGCCCCGCATGCTCGAGGCCGCGCCCCCGAAGACCCTCGCCGACCTCGAGTGGCCCCGCATGGTCGAGGCCGTCGTCGCGCGCTGCGCGGGCCCCATGCGCGGCGCGGTGGCGCTCCCGCTCGCGACGACGCACGAGGCGATGGTCGTCGCGCTCACCGAGACGGCGGAGGCCTCCGACGCGCTCGCGAGCGACGAGCCCGTGCCGCTCGAGGGGCTCCGCGACCTGCGCGAGCACCTCGCCCGCGTCGAGCGGATGGGCGCGCTCGACGGCCCCGCGCTCTCCGAGGTCGTGTCCGTGGTCGGCGCGGCGCGGGTGCTTCGCCGCTACCTCGGCACGCGTCGCCGCCGCATGCCGCGCCTGTTCGAGGCGTGCACCACCGACCCGACGCTCGACGCCCTCGAGGACGAGCTCCGCGCGGCCATCGACGTCGACGGTACGGTCTTCGATCACGCGAGTCCGGCGCTCCGCGCGCTCCGCACCGAGGTCGGGAACCTGCGCGCCCGCATCGTCGCGCGCCTCGAGGAGCTGCTCGTCAAGCACGCGGACGTGCTCTCCGATCGCTACTACACGGTGCGCGACGGGCGCTACGTGCTGCCGCTCCGCACCGACGCCCACGAGAAGCTGCAGGGCATCGTGCACGGCGCGAGCGCGAGCGGCGCCACGGTGTTCATCGAGCCGCGCGCGCTCGTCGAGCCCGGCAACCGGCTGCGGCTCGCGCAGGCCGAGATGGAGCGCGAGATCGCGCGGATCCTCGCGGTGCTCTCCGATCTCGTGCGGGAGCGCGCCGCCCCGCTGCGCGCCGCCTGCGAGGCGCTCGATCACGCGGATCTGCGCGCCGCCTCCGCGCGGCTCGGCCACGACCTGCGCTGCACGTTCCCTACCCTCACCGACGGCGCCGACATCACGCTGCGCGGCGCCCGGCACCCGCTGCTCGCGCTCGACGCGGTGCCCGTCGTCGCGAACGATCTCGCCCTCGCCGCGGGGCACGCGCTCGTGCTCTCCGGGCCCAACGCGGGCGGCAAGACGGTCGCGCTGAAGACGCTCGGCCTCGCGGCGCTGATGGTGCGTGCGGGGCTGCCCGTGCCGGCGGAGGAGGGCAGCACCTGCGGCTTCTTCGCGCGCGTCCTCACCGACGTCGGCGACGATCAATCCCTCACGAAGAACCTCTCCACCTTCTCCGCGCACGTGACGAACGTCGCGCGCATCCTCGAGGTCTCCGACGCGCGCACGCTCGTGCTGCTCGACGAGCTCGCGGGCGGCACGGACCCGGAGGAGGGCGCGGCGCTCGCGTGCGCGGTCATCGACGCGCTGTGCAAGCGCGGCGCGTCGGTGGCGGTCACGACGCACTACGAGCCGCTGAAGGCGCTCGCGCTCCACGACGCGAGGCTCCGCAACGCGTCGGTCGGCTTCGACGTCGTCACGATGCAGCCGACGTTCCGCGTGTTGCTCGACGTGCCGGGGGCGTCGAGCGCGCTCGTGGTCGCCGCGCGCTTCGGGATCCCGGCGAGCGTCATCGAGGTCGCGAAGCGCGTGCTGCCCGATCAGGCCCGCAGCTTCGACGAGCTCGTGCGCAAGCTCGAGCAGGAGTCGCACGCGCTCGCGATCGAGCGCGCGGGGCTCGAGGAGGAGCGCGCGCGGGCGGCCGTCGCGCGGGCCGCGGCCGAGCGGGAGCTCGAGGCGCTCCGCGGGCGGGACCGTGCCCAGGTGTCGCGCGAGGCGGAGCAGCTCGTCGCGATCATCCGGCGCACGCGCGACGAGGTCCGCGCGGCGCGGGCGCGGCTGCGCGGTGAGCGGATCGACGAGGCGGCGGTCGACGCGGCGCGCCGCGTCGTGGACGAGGCCGCCGCGAAGGTGGCGCTCGGCGGCACGCTCGAGGAGGCGACCACCGCGCCGCGCCCGCGCCCGCGACCACGTTGCGCGAACTCGGCGGTGTCCCCGAGGCCGCGCAACTCCGCCCCGGGACGCGCGTGCACGTGCCCCGTCTCCGCGCGGAGGCCGAGATCGTCGAGGCGCCGCAGAAGGGCCGCGTCCGCGTCGCGGCCGGGCAGCTCAAGCTCTGGGTCGGCGTCGACGAGGTGCGCCTCCTGCCGACACCCGTTGCGCGCAGCGGCGGGCGCAACGGCGCGGATCCGCGCGAGCCGCTGCGGCCGGGCGCCGAGCCGC
The DNA here is from genome assembly GCA_964202905.1 of Polyangiales bacterium. Classification (GTDB taxonomy): domain Bacteria; phylum Myxococcota_A; class Polyangia; order Polyangiales; family JADJQN01; genus CAIUAC01. Next base: position 198,105 of record CAXNJO010000002.1, on the reverse strand, counting down.
CGATGGCCCCGCCACTCGAGGGAAACACGGTTGATCTCAGGGGGATGCGCGCCGATGACGCGGTCGCGCTGCTCGAGAGCTCGCTCGACCGATTCTACGGCGCCTCCGAGCGCGTCGCCTACGTGCTGCACGGGCACGGCACCGGCGCGCTCCGCGAGGTCGTGCGCCGCTGGCTCGCCGAGCCCTCCGCCTACGTCGCGCGGAGTCGCGCCGCGACCCCGGAAGAGGGCGGCGACCGCTACACGATCGTGTGGCTCCGCTGAGCGCGCCACGCTGGCCGCCCCTGACCGCGCTGGCCGCTCCTGACCGCGCTGGCCGCTCCTGACCGCGACGCGCCACGGTCGGCCGTGCGCCGGCGCGTGATCAGTCGAAGCGCTCGTAGGGGTCGGCCGGCGCCGACGGCGTTGGCGAGGCTGTCTCAGGGCCTGCGCCTGCGGTGCCGATGCGCGTCGCCGTGCCGACCTGTCCGGGGCGGCGTGCGCCCGCGGCGGGCATCGCGGCGCGCGGCGCGGCGGTGAGGGCGACGAGCGCGCCCGGGCCATCCGGCGCGAGCAGCGCGGACGACTCGACGTAGCCCTTCTTGCGGAGCGCGACGCGCACGGGAGGCGCGTCCGCGCGCAAATCGAGCGCGAGCGGCGTCAGGCCGATGAGCTGCCCGTCGCGCCAGACCTCGGCGCCTTCGGGCTCGCTGCGCACGGGCACGCTGCGCGAGGGCGCGGCGATCGGCGCCGCGATGGGCGCCTCGGCGGGCGGTTGCCCACCGCCCTGCGCGATCGGCGCTGCTGGCTCATCCCCGCGGCCCGCCGCGACCGCGATCCCGAGGGCGATGGCGGCCGCGACGCCGACGGCTCCGCCCGCGAGCACGCGGCGAGGCAGGTCGGCGAGCGGACCCCGGACGCGCTTGCCGGCCCGCGCGAGTCGCGCGGCCTCGTCGACGTCGGGCAGCAACGCGGTGAGGCGCTTCATGAACTCGTCGGCGTTCGCGAAGCGCGCCTCCGGGTCCTTCTCGAGCGCCTTCAGCACGGCGCGCTCGAGCGTCGCCGGGATCGGGCGCTCGGGGGCCGCGGCGTGCAGCGACCGCGGCTGCTCCTTGATGTGGCGCGCCATCACGACGACCGCGTCGTCGTCGAGGAAGGGCGCCTGACCGGCGAGCATCTGGTAGAGCAGCACGCCGACGGCGTAGAGATCGCTCCGCGCGTCGAGCCGCTTCCCCTGCGCCTGCTCGGGCGACATGTAGCGCGGCGTGCCGAAGACCGTCCCGGCCTGCGTCTCGAGTTGGTCGATCTTGCGGTCGCCCTGGATCACCTTCGCGATGCCGAAGTCGAGCACCTTCACGACGGGCTCCTCGCGGCCGTCGACGCGCGCGAGGTAGATGTTGTCCGGCTTCAGATCGCGGTGGACGATCCCCTTCTCGTGGGCTTCCGCGAGCGACGCGAGGATCTCCCCCGCGAAGCCCATCGCCTCCCGCACGTCGAGCGCGCCTTCACGCTCGATGCGGTGGGTGAGCAGCTCACCCTCGAGGAGCTCCATCGCGAGGAAGAGCAGGCCCTCGGGGGTCTCGCCGAAGTCGAAGACGCGCACCGTGTTCGGGTGCGTGAGCAGCGACATCGCGCGCGCCTCGCGGTGGAAGCGCGTCACGGTGTCGCGATCGAAAATCAGCTCGCGCTTGAGGATCTTCAGCGCCACCGATCGTCCGAGCCCGACCTGCTCGGCGCGGTACACGGTGCCCATGCCGCCGACGCCGATGCGCTCGAGGATGTGAAAGCGGCCGGCGACGACGACGCCGCGGAGCGGATCGCCCTCGGCCTCGGCGTGCTCGCGCGCGTCGGTCGTGCGCGCGCCGTCGCGCGGACAGCGCGTCTCGCCTCCCGGGTAGACCGTCCGGCACGTCGGGCAGATGCGCATCGTCGGGGCGCGATGCTAGCACGCGGCTGCGCGTCCCCCGCAGCGCCCCGCGTGTGGCCGGCGCGTGGCGGCCGGGGGCGAGGCGAGCGCGTTCAGATCAGGGGGGGAGGGGCGCCGGGCGGCAGCGCATCGGCGCGAAGTTGCCGCCCGCCGGCGAGGGCACGCAGCGGTCGCTCCCGCAGTCCGCGTCGGTGCAGCACGGCGCGGCGCAGCGGCCCTCGATGCACGCGCCGTCGCGGCACGCGTCGTTGCTGCCGCACGCCGAGCCCGCGGGGGCGCCGAGGCTGAGGTCGAACCCGTAGCAGCGGCCGAGCCAGGTGTTCCCGGCCTCGCTGTACTGGCAGCGTTCGCCGCTGGCGCAGTCCGCGCCGGACTCGCACGGCGCGCCGCAGTAGTAGACGGCGTTGTCTCACGCACGAGGCGAGGAACACGAAGGAACAGATCTCCGCGTCGGTGTCGAAGCGGCACACGGCGTCCTGCTCGAGGCTGCAGGCGAGGGGTCCGCGGTCGAAGAACGAGAGGCAGTTTCGCGTGTTGGACGTCGGCACGCCGAGCTCCGCGGCGCGCCCCCTCGGCAGGCACGTGCGCGCGCCCGTCACCGCCTGCACGCACTCGCCGCCACCCGCGGCGCCGCATTGCGCGTCCTCGCAACACGCGCGCCCGCACACGCCGCGCGGTGCGCCCGCCGGCAGCCCGAGCGCGGCGCGCAGCACGCAGAGCCCCGTGCTGCATTCGGCGTCCACGTTGCAGCCGTTGCCGAGCGGCGTGAGCGGCACGCACTCGCCCAAGCCCGGATCGCAGCGCTCTCCGGCGCCGCAACTCTCGGGCGTGCACGTCGTCGCGACGCAGCGCAGCGAGGCCGGATCGCAGACCTGGCTGGGCATGCACAGCGACGCCTGCGCGGTGCAGTCGAGCGGGTCGGCGCAGCGCCCGCCGACGCAGACCAAGCCGCCCTCACACCGCGCGTCGTCGTCCGGCGAGCCCGTCGCGGGGCAGCGGTTCACGCGGCCGTCGCACACATCCGACGCGCTGGGATACACGTCGCGGTTCGAGTCGTCGCAGTCGACGAAGGCCGCCTGTGGCGGGCCGGCGACGAAGCCGCCTGCGTCGTCGCGCTGCGTGCCGCAGAACGTGTAGCCGTCGCCGTCTCCGTCGACGCCCTCGTCGACGAAGCCGTTGCAGTTGTCGTCCTCGCCGTTGCAGGCCTCCGTCTCGGCGGGCACGCAGCCGTCGGCGGGCGGGGGCGGCGCGATCGGCGCGAGGCAGCGCCCCTCGACGCACGTGAAGCCCAGGGGGCAGGGGTCGGGCGCGCCGGGCGCGATCTCACAGAGGATGACCTCGCTCTCCGGGGCGATCACGACGCTGCAACCCGCGAGCAGCGCGCCGCCGACGAGCGCCACCGCGGTGAAGAGCGTGGCCGCGAGCGCCGCCGGACGCCGGGCGCCGGGGCGTCCGTCGCGCGCGCTCACAGCGCACCCCGCAGCGTCACGAGACCCCCGCCGGGCAGCACCGTGAGATCGGCGCGCACGTCGCCCCCGAGCCCCGGATAGCGCTCGACGGTGCGCTCGCGCAGCGCGAACAGCAGGGCGCTCGCGGCGAGCGTCACGCCGCCCGAGATGAAGAGCACATCCGCGATGACCGAGAGCGCGTCGGCGCGGTCGGCGAACGTCTGTCGATCTTCGAAGGCGCCGTCGACGCCGATCACGTAGTCCCGCACCTCGCCCTCCGACTCGAGCGCGAGGAGCCCCGCGACCGTGCCGCCGACGACGAGCGCCGCCCCCGCGGACGCCGTGATCCAGAAGAGCGCGTCGGCGACGCCGCGCTCCTGCACGCGCACCGGCTGCGGATCGCGGAGCGCCGCGTCAGGGGGCGGCGTCGGCGCGGTGGCCTCGGCCGGGCGGCTCACCTCGTCGCGTGCGCCCTCGAGGCGGCGCAGCGTCCCCTCGATGCGGTCGCGCTCGGCCGTCTCCGAGGGCGGCAGCAGCCGCAAATACCGCTGATAGAACGAGATCGACTTGTCGATCTCGCCGAGCAACTCGTACACGCGCGCGACGTTGAAGACGAGGTTCGGCGACGTCGGAGAGAGCACCTGCGCCCGCTCGAGCTCGACGGCCGCCTCGCGGTAGCGCCCCTCCGCGTAGAGCTCCCGCCCGCGCCGGTACAGCGCGAGCGCCTCGGGCGGTGGCGGAGGCGCCTCCGCATCCTGCGCGGCGCAGGGCAGCGGCCCGAGCGGCGCGCCGACGGGCGCAGCGAGACCGGCGAGCGCGAGCGCGAGCGCGATGGCAGGGGCGACGGAGAGCGCGGAACGTCGCGTCATCGGGGCGTACGGTACATGCAACGCGGTCCCGCGCGCCAGCGTCGAGAGCGCCGCCGCCGACGTGCCGGGCAGGGGGGCGTACGGCGTGCGGCGCGGGGCGAGCCGCGTGACGGGCTTGACCCGGCGACGACGTTTCGTTACTCGCGTCCCATGACGCGAATCGAGACGTGGGGGGCGCTCGCGGTGGCGATCGTGGCGGCGTTCGGCAGCGGGAGCTGCGCGAAGATCTCGGCCGCGCGCTGGCAGTATCATTGCGCGGCGCCCGTGGTGTCCGGAGGCGCGTGTCTCGGTGAGCATGAGTGTGCGGACGGGCTGCGCTGCGTGGCGGGGCGCTGCGCGGCGGTGGCGCGTGTGGGGCAGCCGTGTGCGCAGGTCTACGACTGTGAGGATGGCGCGGCGTGTCACATGACGTACGCCAGCGGCGGGACGTGCATGGCGACGACGTGCAGCGAGGCGGGGCGCGACACGGGCAACTGCACGACGACCCGTTCGACGGGGCGGGCGTGCGCGGCCGACCTCACGTGCCCGGCGCTCGAGGTGTGTGCGGTCGACACCACCGCGACCGGGGTCTGTCGGCGCGTGCCGGGGCCGGGCGAGTCGTGCGACGGATTCCTGAACTTCGCGTGCCTCGAGGGGCTCGTGTGTCGGCTCTCGGACAAGGTCTGCGTCGAGCCGCAGCTCGGCGGCGAGTGCGGGGTCGTCGGCGAGGCCACCGACGAGGCGTGCGGGACCGACCTCGGCTGCGATGCGCGCACGGACGGCACGAACCTCTGCGTCGGCCGCGTGCCCGTGGGCGGCGCGTGCACGATGGAGTCGTGCGTGGCGGGCGCGCATTGCAGCACGTCGACGCGGCGCTGCGAACGCGATCGCGGCGAAGGCGACTCGTGCACGAACGGCAACGAGTGCGGCGTGACGCTCGCGCGGCGCATCGACTGCGTCGCCGGTTCGTGCGTCGCGACGGACGAAGCGGGCGCCGTGTGCTGGCCGGGTCGCTACGGTTGCGGCGCCGGCCGTCGCTGCCTGAAGGATCGTTGAGCGATGGGCGTGCGCCGCGTGGTCTCGCCAGCCGTCCTGCGCGCTTCGTGCGGCGCGTCCGGAGCCGCTTTTCTCGGGCGATCCGCGCCGTGTGTCGCGGGGGTCGTGCTCGTCGCCGCGTTTGTTGCTGCGTGCGGCGCACCGGAGCCCGCGCCCGTCTCGCGCTACTGCGGCGGGGGCTGCCCGGATGGGCTGCGCTGCTACGCGCCCACCGACGAGTGCGTCTTCGCCGGTGTCGGCACGTGCGCGCGCGCCTGCGCGTCGTACGAGCAGTGCTCGGCGCGTGCGTCGGTGCCGACCTGCTACGCGCAGGTGTGCGCGCTCCCGCCCGCGCCGCCGACGCCTGCGCTCAAGGTCGTCGCGCTCGAGGTCCTCGACGCGGACGCGGCCTGCGATCTCGACGGCGACGGCGAGGGCGACGCGGCGCTGGCGTCCGTGACGCGCGCGTACGCGGAACTGCCGCAAGCGCTCGCGGATGCGATCGGCGCCGACCGCATCACGGTGTTCGTCGACCGCACCGCGACGCGGCTCGACCTGCTCTTCGGCACGCTGGCGCCGGACAGCCTGCGCTGCGACCCGGCGAGCCCGGTGGGTGCATGTCGATACACCATCACGCGTGATAGCTACGACCGAGGCGCGCGCAGCGGTCCGTGCCCCGCGTGGCTGTCGCTCGGCGACGCCACGGTCGACGGCGACGCGGTGGCGGCAGGCGGTGCGGGCACGAACGCCGGCATCGCCGTGCCGATCGACGGGCGCCAGCTGCTCTTGCAGATGTACGGCGTGCGCGCGGACGGGATGCGCACGACGGACGCGGCCGGCGACGCGGCGCTCGCGCTGCGCGTTTGCGGTGCGGTCCCCGAGGCCGAGTTGCTCGCGGCGCTCGAGGGGCTCCCGCCCGACACGCTCGAGCCGGTGGGTGGGCTCGCGACCGCACGGCGCCTGCTCGATCTCGCGCTGCGGCCCGACGTCGACGGCGACGGGGACGGTGTCCCCGAGTCGCTCTCGTTCGCGCTTCGCGCGACGGCCGTGCGCGCCACGACCGCCGGCTGGTCGTCCGAACCCTGACCGCTGCGGCGGGCCGCGCGACGCCGGCGCGTGGGACGCGCTGCGCCCGTGGTATCCACGGGCATGGCCGTCGTCGCTCTCCGCGCGCCCTCGCGCCGTGTCCTTGGGCTCGCGCTGCTCATCGGGGCGCTCTGCGCGCCCGCGAACGTCGTGGCGCAGCTCCCCCGCGCGACGGGCCCGGTCGCGCCGCCGCCGCTCGCGCTCGCCGCGCCCGACGACGCGCTCGCCGTCGGGTGGAACCCCGCGGCGCTCGCGTTCCTCGGGACGTGGAGCGTCGTGTACGCCGGCGCGCTCGCTCCCGCGAACGGCGCGCTCGCGGAGGGCGGGCACGCGGTCTACGCGGCGACGCCGCTGCTCTTCGGGCTCTCGGCGGGGGTCGGCGCCTTCTCGCGCGACCAGCCTGGCCCCGGCACGCTCGGCGGCGCGAGCCTCGCGCTCGCCTACCGCCCCGACACGCACTGGGGCTTCGGCGCGGAGCTGCGCCTGCTCACGCAGCCTCGGGGCGGGGCTGCGTCGCTCGACGGCGCGCTCACGCTCGACGTCGCCGCGTCGTGGCGCCCCGCGCCGACGCTCGCGCTCTCGCTCCTCGCGCGCGACCTCACCGCGCCGGGCGTCGGCTTCTCGCCCGCGGGGGGCGTGCCGCGGTCGCTCGCGCTCGCCGTCGGCCTGCGGCCTTTTGGCTCGGACGCGCTCACGCTCGATCTCGCCGCGGGCCTCGACGCGGAGGCGCGGCTCGGGCTGCGCGCGGCAGCGTCGGTGCGCGTCCCCGCGGTGGGGGAGCTGCTCGCGTCGGTGGAGGCGAGCGAGCCGGGCGGTGCGCGCGAATCGCTGCGCGTCTCGGCGGGGCTGCGGGTGCAGTGGGACCGCGTCGCCGTCGCGGGCGGCGTGCTCGTCGCGCCCGGGGAGGAAGGCGCGCCGGGGGCGTTCTGGTCGGCGCGCATCGAGGGGGCGCCGCGCGCGGGGCTCCCGCGTGAGCGCTACGTGCTCGAGCTACCGCTGCGGGTCGGCAGCGAGCGGCAGGCCGTGGCGCTCGCCCTGCAACTCGACCGCGCGCTCCACGATCCGCGCGTCGCGGGCGTGTTGCTGCGCGGCGCGAGCGCGCCCGTGCCGACGGCCTACGCGCAGGAGCTGCGGCAGCAGATCACGGCGCTCCGCGCAGCGGACAAGCGCGTCGTGTGTCACCTCGAGGCCGCGAGCGGCGGTGAGCTCTACGCGTGCGCGGGCGCGGACCGCACGCTGCTCGACCCGGCGGGGGGCGTGCGGCTCGTCGGCCCGTCGAGCGACGTGCTGCTGCTCGGCGACGCGCTGCGCGACGCGGGCGTGCGCGCCGATTTCGTGCGCATCGGGCGGTTCAAGAGCGCGGTCGAGCAGCTGCAGAACGCGCGCTCGAGCGACGCTGCGCGCGAGGAGCGGGGCGCGCTGCTCGACGCGATCCACGGGCGCTTCACGCGCGAGCTCGGCGCCGACCTCCGCGTGGGCGAGGCGCGTGCGCGCGCGCTCGTCGACGCGGGGCCATACCTCGCGGAAGAGGCCGTCGAGGCGGGCCTCGTCGACGCGACGGCCGACGCGCACGACCTCGACGACGCGCTCGCCGACGTGCTGGGCGCGCGCTTTCCGCGCCGCGCGCGCATGCCCGCGGACGCGGTGTCCGGCTGGGGCGTGGGCGGCCGCGTCGGGCTGGTCGTGCTCGATGGCGACATCGTCGACGGAGACAACGTCGACGTCCCGTTCCTCGGTCTGCACCTGACGGGGGGCAACACGGCCGTCGACACCATCGACGCGCTCGCTGCGGATCCGTCCGTGCGCGCGATCGTCGTACGCGTCGATTCGCCGGGTGGCTCGGCGCTGGCGAGCGATCGCGTGTGGCGCGCGATCACGCGTGCGCGGGCCCGCAAGCCGGTCGTGTGCTCGATGGGGGCGATCGCGGCGAGCGGCGGATATTTCGCCGCGTCCGCCGCCGACGAGATCTGGGCCGATCCCGCGACGATCACGGGCTCCATCGGCATCTTCTTCGGCAAGATCGACGTCGCGCCGCTCGCCGCGCGCCTCGGCGTGGCGATCGAGTCGATGGGTCGCGGCCGGCACGCGGGCGTCGAGTCGCTGTTCCGCGCGTTCACCCCGGAAGAGCGCGCGCTGCTCGCGCAGAAGATCCGCGTGCTCTACCGGCAGTTCGTCGCGCGGGTCGCGGATGGCCGCACCGCGTCGGGGCACGCGATGTCGCGCACGCGCGTCGACGCGCTCGGGCGCGGGCGGGTGTGGAGCGGCGACGTCGCGCGGCGCGAGGGGCTCGTCGACCAGCTCGGCGGTCTCGCGGCGGCCCTCGCGCGGGCGCGCGCGCTCGGCGGGCTCGGCCCCGAGAGCGGGGTCGTGGTGTTGCCGCGCCGCCCGGTGACGCTCCTCGACTACGTGCTCGGCGACGCGCTCGGGGGCCGCGCGCGCGGACGCGGAGCACGCAGCCCCGCGCGTCGGGGCCCGCGAGGCGCTCGACGCGGACGGGCTCGCGGCCGAGGCGTACGAGGACGTCGACGCCGCGGGCGCGCTCGCCCTGCCGCGCGGGGTGCGCGCGCTGCTCGGCGCGGCCCTCGCGCTCGAGCGGGTGCAGGCGGGCGGCGCCGTCGCGCGGCTGCCGTTCTCGATCCGCGTGGAGTGATCCCACCCGGCGCGTGTCGCGGGCGCCGCTCGGACGGCGTCGCGCTCGACCCCACGCGGCGCTGGCGTCCGGCGCGTCGCGGCGTTAAATGCGCGCGCCATGCGCGTTCGACTCCGTGTCCCCACCGTGCTCGTCTCCTGGCTCCTCGCCGTCGCCGCCTGCGCCGCCGATCCAATCGCCCCGGCCGTCGATGCGGGACCGCCCGCGGCGGACGCGGCCACCCCCGACGCCGCGCCCGGCGACGCGAGCGCGACCGACGACGCGGGCAGCGCGGACGACGCTGGGAGCCCGGTCGATGCGGGCAGCGCGGACGACGCGGGCAGCGCGCCTGATGCGGGGAGTTCGATCGACGCCGGGAGCGCGTTCGATGCGGGCAGTTCGATCGACGCGGGCAGCGCGATCGACGCGGGTAGTTCGATCGACGCGAGCAGCGCGATCGACGCGGGTAGTTCGATCGACGCGGGCAGCGCGATCGATGCGGGCAGTTCGATCGACGCGGGCGGACCCGTCGGTCTCGGGCCGATCCAGTGCCGCGCGACGAGCGACTGCGCCGGGCCGGCCGCGGAGTGCAACCGCGCAGCCCCCGGCGGGATCTGTCTCGGCTGCGGCCTCGACGACGCGAACTGCCCGAGCGGCGCCGACTGCATCGGCGGCACCTGCATCCGCACCTGCGCCGCGGACACCGACTGCAACGCCGGCTTCCGCTGCCTCGGCAGCGGCCGCTGCGCGCTGCGCGCCTGCTCCGCGACGAGTGCGTGCCCGGCGCCCTACGTCTGCGGCGCGACGGGCTTCTGCGCGCGCCCACCGTGCGCGGGCGGCGTCGCGTGCCCGGCGGGCTGGGCCTGCGCAGCGGGGCTCTGCCTCGAGCCCTGAGCGCCCCGCGTGCGCGCGCGTCAGCCCTGCGTCTCGAAGACCTGCACGCCGAACTCGCCGCTCCCGCGATACATCTGCACTTGCAGCCGGTATGCACCTGCAATGCTCGGGCAGATCGGCGACTCGACGCCGAGCGCGGGGTAGTTGTCGGTCGCGACGTCCTGCTGGAGCTGCACGCCGTTCGGATCGAAGAGCTTGAGGTCGAGGTCCTGCACGCTCATCCCGCCGATGCCGATGATCTTGAAGCACTTCCCGGCCTGCATGACCGCCTGGAAATCCTGCGTCGCGCCCTCGGTGAGCGTGCCGCGGAGGATGGGCGTCGCGGGCGTCATCCCGGCGGCCACCATCTGTGCGCGCCGCTGCATCGTGATGCCGACGACGTCGCCGGTCGCGGGGCCGGGGGGCTCGACCTTCGGCGTCGCGACGGGGGGCGCGGCGGGCGCGGGTGGCGGCGTCGGCGCGGGTGGGGTCTCGCCGCCGCTGCCGCACGCCAGCGAGGCGGCGAGGGCGAGCACGGCGAAGGAGGTCGAGGCGAGATCGGCGGGGCGCGTCATCGGCGTGCAGCCTATGCGACGTCGGCGGGCGCGTTCAACCACGCGCGTGCGAGGCGCGCGTTGCGCCGCGTCGCGCGGGCGGCGCGCGCGGGTAAAGTACGCGCCCGATGCGCCTCCCTCGCCGCTCGCTCCGCCTCGCGACGCTCGCCTCCGCCGCCTCGCTCGTCGTCGCCCTCGCGCTCGTCGCCTGCAGCGGCGGTGAGAAGCCCGCGACGCCAGCGCCCGCGTCGCCCGCGCCGACGGCCGCGCGCGGTCGGCTCGTCGTGCTCGGCTTCGACGGAGTCGATCCGCGCTGGCTCGAGCGCTGGGCCGCGGCGGGCAAGCTGCCGAACCTCGCGACGCTGATGAAGGCGGGCGGCGGCGCGCAGTACCGCAAGCTCGCGTCCACGAACCCGCCCCAGTCGCCCGTCGCGTGGACGACGTTCGCGACGGGCACGCCGCCCGGCGATCACGGCATCTTCGACTTCATCGGGCGCCGTGTGAACACCGCGTCGGGTGGGCTGCCGGTGCTGCCCTTCCAGGGCACCTCGAGCTTCGAGGTGCAGGCGTCCGGGCCGCCCGTCGCGCGCAACCTGCGGAGCGGCGAGCCCTTCTGGAAGACCCTCGCGGATGATGGTGTGAGGACGGTCGCGCTCAACGTGCCCTACAGCTTCCCGCCCGACCCGATGCGCGCGGGTCGGATGCTGAGCGGGCTCGGCGTGCCCGATCTGCGCGAGACGAACAGCACCTTCAGCTACGCGGGCACCGACGTCGAAGACGGCGAGCGCAACGTGGGTGGCGGGGTGATGACGCACCTCGACGTGGTCGACGGCGTCGCGCGCTACGCGCTCGCGGGGCCGATGATCCCGGGCAGCTCGCCGCCGCGGCGCATGACGCTGCCCGTCGAGATCCGCAGCCGCGCGGGGCAGGGGGGCGCGCCCGACGCGCTCGTCGTGAAGCTCGACGGACGCGAGCAGGTGCTGCCGGTGCGCGAGGAGAGCGGCTTCGTCGAGCTGACCTTTCGGAACGAGGGGGTCGAGGTGCAGGGGCTCGTGCGGATGATCGCGCTCGAGGCGCGGCCGGGCGTGCGGCTCTTCTTCACGCCGATCTCGTTCCACCCGCGGCGGCAGTATTCGCCGTTCACGTATCCGCAGTCGTTCGCGGGCGAGCTCGTCACGGACGTCGACGGCTTCTACAAGACCGTCGGCTGGGATCACGACACCAGCGCGCTCAACGAGGAGGTCATCGACGAGGCGCTGTGGCTGCGCGAGATGGACGAGATCGAGCGGCAGCGTCAGCAGATGCTCTACGCGCGCCTCGGCCGCGACGACTGGGACATGCTGCTCTGGGTCTCGACGGCCACCGACCGCGCCGCGCACATGTTCTACCGGCTCATGGACCCCGAGCACCCGCGCTACGACGCCGCGCTCGCGCAGCAGCACGGCGACGCGATCGAGCGGCAGTACGTCCGCATGGACGCGACCGTCGGCCGCGTGCTCGCGGCGCTGCGTCCCGAGGACACGCTGCTCGTGATCTCCGACCATGGATTTCACAACTACCGGCGCGGCCTGCACGTGAACCAGTGGCTCCGGCAGAATGGGTTTCTCGCGCTGCGCGGTGACGCCGAGGGCTCCGACCGCGACTTCCTGCTCGACGTCGATTGGTCGCGCACGCAGGCGTATGCGCTCGGCACCGGACAGATCTACCTGAACCAGCGCGGCCGCGAGCGCGAGGGGATCGTCAACGCGTCCGACGTGCCCGCGGTGTGCGCGCGCATCCGCAGCGGGCTCGAGGCGCTCCGCGACACCGAGCGTGGCGGCGCCGTCGTGGTGCGCCGCGTGTACGAGGGGCGTACGGTGTTCACGGGCGGGCGCGCGGCGGATGCGCCGGATCTGCAGCTGGCGTTCGCGGAGAACTACCGCACCAGTTGGGAGTCGATCCTCGGCGGCGTGCCCGCGGGGCTCCTCGCCGACAACCCGAAGAAGTGGAGCGGCGATCACGCGGCGAGCGACGTCGCCGAGACGCCGGGCATCCTCGTCGCGAATCGCCCGATTTTGAGGGCCGATCCGGGCATCGTGGACCTCGCGCCGACCGCGCTGCGCTTCTTCGGCAAGGCGCCGCCGGCGCACTACACGGGGCGCTCGGTCCTTGCGCGCTGAGCGCGCGCGGCGTGTGTCCGCGCTTGCGCGACGTGCCCGGACTGGCGCGCGCATGGGGAGACGGCGTTGAGCGGCGGGGCAGGGCGGCCGACGCTGCGCGACGTCGAGCGCCTGCGCGCGGCGGGTCAGGCAGCGCGCGCGGAGGAGGCAGCGCGCGCGGTGCGGGCCGCGGAGCCGGCCGAGCCGAAGGCGCTCCGGGCGCTCGTCGGGCTGCTGCTCGCGCGTGGGGAGCTCGCGGGCGCAGAGGCCGAGTGCCGCGCCGCGCTCGCGGGCGGGCGCATGGACTTCGACGCGCAGCAGACGCTCGGCGTGGTGCTGACCCGGCGCGGGAGGCGCACCGAGGCGATCGCGGCGTCGCGCGCGGCCCTCGCGCTCCGGCCCGACGACGCGCTCGCGCTGCGCAACCTCGGCGCGCTCCTGCGGGTCGGCAAGGAGCTCCAGGAGGCGCTCGCGTTGCTCGAGCGCGCGGCGCGCCTCGCCCCGCACGACGCGGGCGTGCACGCGCACCTCGGCGCGGCGCTGTCGGCCGCGGGCGAGCACGTGCGCGCCCTCGTGCACCTCGAGAAGGCGCTCGCGCTCGCGCCGGGTGACCTCGACACGCACGGCGCGCTCTTCGGCGCGCTGCACTACGCGAGCGCGGTCGGGCCGGTCCGCATCGCCGACGCGCATCGGCGCTTCGGCACGCTGCTCGAGGCCGGCGTCGCGCGCCTTCCGCCCCGGGCGCTGCGGCCCGAGCCGGGTCGGCGGCTGCGGCTCGGCTACGTCTCCGCGGACTTCCGGCTGCACTCGGTCGCGTTCTTCCTCGAGCCGCTGCTCGCGCACCACGACCGCGCGCGCTTCGAACTCTTCGCCTACAGCCAGACCGCGGCGCTCGACGACGTGAGCCAGCGGCTGCTCGCGCACGTCGATGTGTGGCGCGACCTCGTCGGGCTCACGGACGACGCGGCCGCGGAGCGGGTTCGTGCGGACGAGATCGATCTGCTCATCGACCTCTCCGGCCACACGACGGGCAACCGCCTCGGCGTCTTCGCGCGGAGGCCCGCGCCCGCGCAGCTCACGTACCTCGGCTACCCGGACACCACCGGTCTTTCGTCGATCGACTTCCGCGTCACGGACGCCGAGTCCGACCCGCCCGGCCTCACGGAGCCGCTCCACACCGAGCGGCTCCTGCGCGTCGAGGGCGGCTTTCTCTGTTACCGGCCGCCCGAGGGCGCACCGCCCGCCGCGCCCGCGCCATCGACGCTCGGACATCCGCCCACGTTCGCCTCGTTCAACGCGCTGACCAAGCTCTCCGCCGAGACGCTCGCGCTGTGGGCGCGGCTGCTGCGCGAGACGCCCGAGGCGCGGCTCCTGCTCAAGCACGCGACGCTCTCGACGCCCGAGGGCCGCGCGCGCTACGCGGAGAAGCTCGAGGCGCACGGCGTGCCGACGGAGCGCGTGACGCTGCGCGGCTACGTGCCCGGGCTCGTCGCGCACCTCGAGGCGTATGCCGAGGTCGACGTCGCGCTCGATCCGTTCCCGTACCACGGCACGACGACCACGTGCGACGCGCTCTTCATGGGCGTGCCCGTCGTGAGCCTGCTCGGCGGGGCGCACGTGTCGCGCGTCGGCGCGAGCCTGCTCGCGCGGGCGGGGCTGCGCGAGCTCGCCGTCGATGACGCGGACGCGTACGTCGCGACGGCCCGCGCGCTGCTCGGAGACGAGCCGCGCCGCGTCGCGCTCCGCGCCTCGCTGCGGGAGCGGCTGCACGCGGGCGGGCTCACGGATCCGCCCCGTTTCGCGCGTGCCTTCGAGGCCGCGCTCCTCGAGGCTGCACGCCTCGTCGCAGGGCGCGCGCAAGGCGCGGCTGCGGGCGATGTGGCGTCCGCGTCGGAGACGCGGCGTGAGCCGCTCGACACGGCACGCACGCCGGACACGGGGGCCGTGTCGGAGCGCGCGCTGCCCGACCCCGCGTCGGTGTGGCGCGTGTCGCGCGGCGGTCTGCGGGTCGCGTCGCCGGCGGACGAGACGCACCCCGTCGCGCGCGCGCTCGAGACGCGCGGCGCGCTCGCGGAGGAGGTGCCCGATTTTCTCGGCGCGGCCCTCGGCGCAGGCGGCGTCGCGGTCGAGGTCGGCGCCGATCACGGGCTCGTCGCGTTGTCGTTGGCGCGCGCCGCGGGGCCGACCGGGCGCGTGTGCGCGGAGGTGGCCGATCCACGCGTCGCGGCGCGTCTCCGCGCGAGCGCGTCCGCGAACGGGTTCGCGCAGCTCGCGGTGCGCGAGGCGGCGTCGGGCGCGGACGCGGCGGTGCGTGTCGCCGGCGGGTCTCGCGGGTCTCGAAGTCGTGTCGGTCGTGCGCCTCGGGGGTGACGCGTGCGTGCCCGCCGCGATCGACGCGCTCGCGTCGTGTCTCGCGTCCGACGCGCCGCTCGTCGTGCTCGCCTGCGATGCGCGCGGTGCCCTCGATGCGGCGGTGCGCACCGCGCTCGCGGTGCATGGCTGGGCGCCCTACCGTCTCGTCCCCGCGCTCGGCCTGCTCTGGCCGCTCGACGACGCGGAGCCCGCCGAGCCCGGTCGCGACACGCTCTTCGCGGCCTCGCCGGCCCGCGCGGCGCACCTCGCCGCGCGCGGTTTGCTGGCGGACCCCGCGGGTGATGTGCCCACCCCGCCGGCGGGGCTCGACGCCGCGGGGGCCGTGTCCGCCGCGCTGCTCGGGCGTTTCCCGGCGTTGCGACGCGCGCTCGACGCGGACACGCCGGGCCACCGCGCGCACCGCGCCGCGCTCGCGCACGTCGCGTGGGCGAGCGACCCGCAGGCGCTCCCTCGCGTGCGCGCGCTCGCCCTGCGCAGCGCCCTCGCACACGCGCTGCGCGCCCTCGATGGACCGCACGAGCTCGCGCGCTTTCTCACGCTCGCGCGCGCGGCGGACGCGTGGGGGCAGCGCGCCCTCGCGATCGAGGCGCTGACGTCCGCGCTCGCCGTCGCGGGCAGCCCGCAGGGCCGCCTCTCGGAGCCCTTCCTCGCGCCCGCGCCGCGCTTCGACACGCTCGACCCGGGCGCGCGCCTGCGCGACTGGGCGGTGGCCGCGATCCTCGAGCGCCTCGAGCAGCTCCGCGCCCCGTCCGCGCCCGCGTCGTCGCCCGATCCCGCGGCCCTCGCGCAGCTCGAGACGCACGCACGCCTCGGCTTCCCCAGCCCCGAGATGGCGCGCCGATGGCGGCTGCGGCGGTCGCCGACGCCGCCCGCGCCGCGCTGACCGCACGCCGTGCCCGTGCGTGGGCTTCCACTCGCCCGCGTGCTGGAAATGTCGGCGTTTGAATGCTTGACGCGCCGCGTCAAGTTCGGGGGTTTCCGCACGCGCCGCGCGCACGCCGCGGCCGCTGGCCGCTGGCCGCTGGCCGCTCAGCGGCGCAGCGACTCGGACTCGAGCACCGCGTTCGCCGAGCCGGGCTCGAACGCGTGGCGCACGAGCGACGCCGCGAGCGTCGCGGCGGTGGTGCTGCGGTAGCGCTCGCGCAGCCGCCGGGCGCCGAGCGCGCCGAGCACGCCGAGGCCCGCGTCGGCGACGGCCGAGCCGACACGCTCGAGCGGGCGGTCCTCCTCGCGATCGGGCCCCGTGATGAAGCTCGGACGCGCGATCGTGTAGGGCACGCCGCTCTCGCCCAGCGCGCGCTCGACGCGCGCACGGGCGGCGAGGTACGCGCTCCCCGTGCCCTCGCGGACGCCCGCGGAGGAGAGGTACACGAAGCGCGGCGTGAGCCCCGCGGCGCGCACCGCGCGGAGCAGCATCGCCGTGAGTCCGTAGTCGACCGCGTCGTAGCCGAGCCGCTGCGCGTCGTCGCCGCGCCGGGCCGCCTCGCGCGTGCGGGCACGCGTGGTGCCGAGCAGCGCGAAGACCGCGTCGGGTCGGATCCGCGCGAGGGTCGCGGTGAGCGCCGACTCCTCCCACGGCGTCGTGTCGAGCAGCGCGCCCACCTCGCGGAAGAGCGGCTCGACCCGCGCGAGCGCGCTCGAACCGGGGCGCACGTGCGCGTGCGTCTCGACGCCCCGCGCCCTCAGCGCGCGCACCACCTCGAGGCCCGTGTAGCCCGTCGCCCCCGCCACGAACGCCGTCGTCATCCCGGCGGTCTAGCACCGCGTGCGGGCGCGGCGACGCCCCGCAGGCGCGCACCCCCGCGTCGCGTGGCGCGACGATCGGCCGCATGGCGGGGCGAGCGCGCCGAAGTCATTCCCGCCCCACACCATGCCCGACCGCTCCCCGACGCGCCCAGCGCGCCCCCCCACGCGCGGCTCCGGACCGCGCCCCGCCTCGCGGCGCGCCGCAGGATCCGCGCGTGTGCGCGCGGCCTGTGCCTGCGTGGCGTGGGGTGGCCTGGCTGTCGTCGGCGCGGCGTGCGTCGGCATGGTCCGCTGCCGCCTGCATCACGGTGGCGCTTGCCATCGCCATCGCCGTCGCCCTGCCACCCGCCCGTGTCCGTGCGTGCGCGGCCTGCGCGAGCGGGGACCCGACGCTCACGGTGATGGGCGCCGAGCAGCCGTTCGCGGGGCGTTTGCGGGCCGCCCTCCGCACGCGCGTCCGCGGCGATCGCCTCGGTGACGTGCGCCTCCTCGAGGCGCGCAGCGACCTGACCGTGGCCTGGACGCCGCATCCGCGCCTCACGCTCTCGGCGGAGATGCCGCTCGTGCTTCGATCGGTCTCGATCGAGGGGGAAGCGCGGCGCACGGCCTTCGCGCCCGGCGACGCGGAGCTGCGCGCGCGCGGGTTCGTGTACCGCCACCCGTCGCTCGCGCCGCGGCACCTGCTCGCCGTCGTCGGGGGCGTCGCGGTGCCCACCGGCGTGGCGTCGTCGGCCGACGTCGGCCTGCCGCGCGACGCGCTCGTCGGCACCGGCGTGTGGAGCCCGCTGCTCGGCGTCTCCTACGCCTACTTCGCGGGGCAATTCTCGCTCTTCGCGAGCGCAGTCGGCTATGCGCGGCTCGGGACGATGGACGGCGAGGCGCCGGGCGAATCGGTGCGCGTGACGGTCGCGGGGCAGGCGCAGCTCACGCCCGCGCTGGCGTTGCGCGCGGCCGCGGACGCCCGCGTCGACGCCCGCGTGCGCACGATCGACGGCCAGCGCGAGCGCGGGACCGGGGGCGGCATCGTCTTCGTCGGACTCGACGTCGTCGCGTCGCTCGGCACGGACGTGCTGCTCGTCGCGGGGCTTCGGGTCCCCGTCGCGCAGGTGCTCGAGCCCGGACACGTCGAGACGGCGCTCGGTGAGGTCGCGCTGGCGGTCGACCTTTGATGGCCGCGCCGTTCGTGCATACTCGGGGCACCGTGACCGGCACCGCGTCGAGCGAGCGACCCCACGACCCGCGCGTGCCCTGGCTGCTGCGCCTGCGCTGGGGTGCGTTGCTCGTGGAGGCCGCCGCGGTCGCCGTCGCCGCGGGGTGGATGGGCATGGCGGTCCCGGTCGGCGCGCTGCTCGGGCTGCTCGCGGTGTCGCTCACGGTGGGGGTGCTCCTCTCGGCGCACGTCGCGCGCGGCGGTTCACCCGGGCGCAGGGCCATCGCCGGCGTGCTCGCCTTCGACGTTGTTGCAACCAATCTGTTCTTGTATCTGTCAGGCGGTCCCGCGAACCCGTTCAGCGTGCTGCACCTCGTGCACGTCACGCTCGCTGCGGTCGTGCTCGGCGCCCCGACGGCGTACGGGCTCGCGGCGCTCGCCACCCTCGGCTACGGGCTCCTCTTCGTCGATCACGTCCCCGTGCCGATGCTGGTGCGCCTCGGCGACGGCACCGTCAGCGTGCACCTGCTCGGGATGTGGGTCGCGTTCGCGCTCTCGGCGGGCCTCGTCGCGCACTTCGTCGGGCGCGCGTCGGACGCGCTCGCCGCGCGCGACGCGGAGCTCGCCGGGGCCCGCGATCGCGCGGCACGGAGCGAGCGGCTCGCCGCGGTCGCGACGCTCGCGGCCGGGGCGGCGCACGAGCTCGCGACGCCGCTCGGCACGATCGCGCTCGTCGCCGGGGAGCTCGCAGGGGAGGCCGCGCCGGGGACGCCGCTCGCGGCGGATGCCGCGCTGCTCCGGGACGAGGTCGCGCGTTGCCGCGCGATCCTCGATCAACTGAGCTACCGCGCTGGCGAGCCGATCGGCGAGGTCCCCTCGGCGATGCGCGTCGCCGAGTTGCTCGAGGACGTGGCCGCGCGGCTGCCGTCCGCCGATCGCGCGCGCCTCACGCTGCGGGACGCGACCCACGGGCCGGTCTCGCTGCCGCGCATCGCGCTCGCGCAGGCGCTCGGCAGCCTCGTCCGCAACGCGCTCGAGGCGCAGCCCGCGTCGGCATCGCCCGTCGAGCTCGTGGCCGAGGAGGCGCGCGGCGCCCTGCGGCTCGCGGTGGCCGATCACGGCGGCGGGATGGACCCGGCGGTGCTCGCGCAGGCGGGCGAGCCGTTCTTCACGACGAAGGGGCCGGGGCGCGGGCTCGGGCTCGGCCTCTTCCTCGCGCGCTCGGTCGCCGAGCAACTCGGCGGGCGGCTCGAGCTCGAGTCGCTCCTCGGGCGCGGCACGACGGTCGTGCTCACGGTGCCCGCGCGCGGCCGCGAGGGGGCGCCATGAGCGCGCAGGCGGTCGGTGCCGAGGAGGCCCGCGCGGTCCTCGTCGTCGACGACGACGCGGTGTTCCGCGAGCGGCTCGTCGCCGCGTTCGCGCGGCGCGGCCACGAGGCGCGTGGGGCGCGCGACGGCGAGGAGGCGCTCGCGCTCGCGCGGCAGGAGAGCCCGGAGTGGGCGGTCGTCGATCTGCGCCTCGGCGGGGTGATGGACGGGCTCGCGATCGTGCGCGGACTGCTCGCGATCGACCCGACGACGGTGCTCGTCGTGCTCACGGGCTACGGCAGCATCGCGACCGCGATCGAGGCGCTGCGCGCGGGCGCGCGCGACTACCTGACCAAGCCCGCGGAGCTCGAGCGCATCCTCGCGGCGCTCGAGGGCCGCGGCGCCGTCGCGCAGGCGCCCGCGTCGACGCCCGGTGTGCCGTCGCTCGCGCGCGTCGAGTGGGAGCACATCCAGCGCGTGCTCGCCGACTGCGACGGCAACGTCTCGCAGGCCGCGCGCCTGCTCGGCGTCCACCGCCGCTCGCTCCAGCGCAAGCTCGCGAAGTTCCCCGTGAAGCGCTGATCGCCGCGCGCCCCTTCAGCGCACGCTCGGGTTCGCGAATCGCACGGGCAGCGTGAGCCGCAGCGTGCCGCGCCCGTCGCGCAGCGCCTCCGGCAGCGGTTCGAGCGGCAGGGCGGCGTCGATCGCGCGGCGCGCGGCCTCGTCGAGATCGGGGAAGCCGCTCGAGCGCAGGAGGCGCGGGGTCCCCGTCGGTGTGCCGTCCGGGCGGATCTCGAGCCGGTAGACGCTCGTGCCCTGATCGAGCGCGAGGCGCCGCGCGCCCGGGAAGACTAGCCCGCGCTCCACCCGCTGCACCTGCGCGAGGAGCCAGCGCTCGTAGCGCGCGTCGCGGGTGTCGAGGGAGTCGAACGCGCCCGCGCCGGGACCGTCTGCGCGCGCGCGGCCGCCCTCGTCGCGTCCTCCGCCGCTGCCCGCGGCGCCGCCCCCGCCCGCGCCGCCGCTGCCTGCGCCGACCGTGCGGCCGCCGTGCGCGCTCGTGTCGGCGAGCGATTGCACGAGCCGCGCCGCGAGCAGCTCCGCGTCGTGCTGGTCGCGCACGCGCGCGTCGCGCCAGTCGCTGCTCGTCGAGGCGGCGCCCTGCGGGATCGGCGGCCGACCGGAGGCGACGCGCGCGGCCTCGGCGGCGTGCGCGCCGACGCCCGCGGCGATGCCCCGTCCCGGCGACGGTGCGTGCGCCCCGGCCTGTGTCGCCGCGTCGGCCGTAGGCGCAGGCGCTTCGCCGGTGCCCGCACGCGCGCGGCTCACCGCGTCGCCTGCGACCGTCGGGGCCGGGGCGTTGCGCGCGCCGTCGCGCGGATCGCGCTGCGCGATCGGGCGTCGCTCGGGGTGCGTGCCCGGTCCCGACGCGAGGAAGGGCACGTCGCCGGGGTGCGGCGTCGCGCGCCGATCACCGCGTGTCGCCTGGTCCTCGGCCGTGCGGATTCGTTGGAGCTGCAACGAATCGTGCGCGTTTCGCGGGCTCGCCTGCCGTGTGAGCGCGTCGGCCCGCGGGAAGAGCATCACGGCCGCCGCGCCGACGCCGTCGCCGCCCGCGCCGCGCTCGAAGGTGTCGATGTTCTGTGGCGAGCGGCCCCCTCCCGGCACGCGCGGCGCCGCGTCGCTCGGGCGTGCGCCCGTCGCGCCGTCCGAGGCGACCCGAACCGGCGAACCGGTCACGGCGACGTGCACCTCGAACGGGTGCGGTCCCCGCAGCGGCGAGGGCGGCAGACGCCACACGCAGAGCGCGAGGACGGCGTGCAACAGGAGCGACGCGAGCGCGCCGAGGGCGCCCGGCGGGAGCCGCCGCACCCGCGCCATCGCCACTGGTCTCGCGGCCGCGAGCGACATCCGTCTCGCAGTGTACGGGCGCTCGACACGGCGCGCCCGGTGCGCGGGCGCAGGGCCTCCCGCGTGGGCCCACCGCCGCGCGCGCGCCACCGGGCAGCAGCGCTCCCGGCGCCTCCCCGAGGCCGCGCACCCGGCTCAGCGGCGCGGCTTCTTCTTCGCCTTGTCGGTGCCGCTGCCCGCGTCGCGGCGCGGGCCCTCGGCGCCCTCGGCGGCGGCGCGCGCCGCCTCCTTCTCGGGCGTCCAGCGCGCGTCCTCGGGCAGCTCGATCGGCGCGCCGCGGTAGATGCGCCAGAAGAACGCGAGCCCGATCACGAGGAAGGACAGCGACGCGTAGTGACCCGGCGTGAGGCCGAAATATCGGGGATCCGCGTGATCGCCGAGCTCCTCGGGGCGTGCGCGCAGGAAGTCGAGCCCGAAGCGGACCGGCGCGTACGCCGTCGGCACGAGGCCGAGGAAGAAGCCGCGCGGGAGCTTCTTGTGCTGCAGCCACCACAGGATCGGGAGCATCGCGAGGCACCAGAACACCTCGTAGAGCCCGAGATCGTGGCGCGGCTGGTAGGGCGGGTAGCCCACCTGGTAGTCGGCGACGGCGAGCGGGAAGTCCGTGACGATGCCCGGGTGGTCGTGCACCACGAAGCAGCCCAGCCGCCCGAAGAGCCAGCCGAACGGCAGCGCCCAGATGACGACGTCGTTCACCGCGATGAGCGGCACGCCGCGCCGGAAGCGCCACACCAGCGAGCCGACCGCTGCCCCGGTGAAGCCGCCGTAAGAGGAGAGGCCCGCCCAGAGCTTGAGCGTGTAGGGGAAGCGGATGCCGTCCTCGGCGTCCTTCCAGAAGGTGCCGTCGGCGATCTCGCGGAAGTCCTGCGCGACCTGCGCCGGGTGGTACGCGATGGCGTCGAGCACGTGCCCGGCGACGAAGCCGCCGACGAGGATGTGCGCGACGAGGTCGGCGTAGACGAGCGGGTCGAGGCCCTCCTGCTTCGCGCGGCGCTCGCCGAGCTTGTAGCCGAGCATGACGCCCGTCGCGACCAGCAGGCCGAAGGGCTGGATCGGCAGGGAGTGACCGCCGGGGAGGGGGATGTGCCACGCATCGGCGCGGAACCACGGGATGAACAGGAGGGCGCTCACGGCGCGCGAACGTAGTCGTTCTCCGCGCGCGTGGCTACCGGCCGCGCCCGCGCACGACCGGCGCCACGCCGCGCGTTTCCTCCCGCGGGGCGCTTGGAAAGCGCGCGCGAAGCTGTGTAGCGTGCGGCCCGATGAGCGCGCCCCGTTCCCCCCGTCCCAGCCCCAAGCCGCGCCGCGCGGCGAAGTCGACGCGCGCCCGCGCCGACGAGGTCCACGCGCGCCTCGCCGCGACGCTCGAGGCGCCGCCCTGCGAGCTCGACTTCGCGAGCCCCTGGCAGCTCCTCGTCGCGACGATCCTCAGCGCGCAGAGCACCGACAAGATGATCAACAAGGTCACGCCGGGCCTCTTCGCCCGCTGGCCGACGCCGGCGGCACTTGCAACTGCGTCTCAAGAAGAAGTCGAGGTCGTCGTGAAGCCCACGGGCTTCTTCCGCAACAAGGCGAAGGCGATCCGCGGCGCGGCGGCGCTCATCGCCGAGCGCCACGGCGGCGAGGTCCCGCGCACGGTGGAGGCGCTCACTGCGCTTCCCGGCGTCGCGCGCAAGACGGCGAACGTCGTGCTCGGGACGGCCTACCGCATCCCGAGCGGCATCACGGTGGACACGCATGCGGGCCGCGTCGCGCGGCGTCTCGAGCTCACCGAGCACGACGACCCCGAGAAGGTCGAGGCCGACCTCACCGCGCTCTTTCCGCGCGAGGCGTGGATCGACACCGGGCACCGGCTCGTGCTGCACGGCCGCTACGTGTGCCTCGCGCGCAAGCCGCGCTGCGGGGAGTGCCCGCTCGCCGAGATCTGCCCGAGTCACGAGGGCGAGGCGCCTGCGACGCCGTGGACGGAGCGCGCGGCGCGCGAGCGCGTGAAGGTGCTCTCGCGCGGGGCGGATGACGCCGCGTCCTGAGGCTCAGAGCGTGAGCAGGTAAGCGACGAGGTCCTCGCGCTCGGCGCGGCCGAGGTGCGCGGTGTGCCCGTGCTGCTCGCCGCCGCCGCACGCGGGGTCGAAGCGGTCGAGCAGCGTGCGCGCGCAGCCGTCGTGCAGGTAGGGCGCGTGGTGCGCGAGCCCGACGAGCGTGGGCACCTGGAAGACGCCGTCCGTGCCGACGTCGACCGAGGCGTTGTTCGTGAGCATCGGGCCGCTGTGGCAGCTCGCGCAGCCGACCGCGTCGCTCTCGAAGAGCTCCTGCCCGCGCAGCACGGCGTCCGCGTCGTCGACCGTCGGCGCGGGGACCGGGAGCAGCCCGTCCACGAAGCCGCCGAGCGCGTCGGCGTGGGCCGTCGAGATCTCGCCCGCGCCCATGCGTCGCCCGAAGACCTGGTGCTCGAGCGTGCGGAAGTCGGCCATGTCGCCGTTCCAGTGGAAGGGCTCGGTGCCGAGGAGTCCGCCCGCGATCGTCTGCGTGCGGCGCGGGCCGATGCCGTCGAAGTCCCAGGTGCGCCCGTCGTCCCCGCCCTCGGCGTGGCACGAGGCGCACGCGACCATCGCCGTGGCGCCCGCGTGGAACAGGTAGTGCCCGGTGTCCGCGCGGCTCTCGTCCGACAGGCGCACCGAGACGGGCGCTGCCGCGCCGTCGAGCGTGACGACCGTGAGCGTCGCGGGTTCGCGGGACTGCACGAGGAGCCGGTCGCGACCGGCGAAGGCGACGGCCGTCACCTGACCGGCGGTGAAGATGCGTCGGGACGCGGACTCCCCCGCGAGGAAGTCGCCGAGCTCGCCCACTCGGACCTGCGCGAACGGTGTCGACGCGTTGCCCGGCATCGCGAGCGCGACGCGCGCGCCGTCGCTCGACACGGCGACGTCGACGGCGAGCACGGCCTCGGGGATCGCGGCGCGCGTCATGCGCGGCTGGCCGTGCAGGTCGAAGAGCGAGAGGCTCGTGCGCACGATCCCGGGCACCGGGTTGCACGGCGAGGTGCCGCCGTAACCGCCCGCATCGACGCTGATCGGCGCGTCGGACTGCGCGCGCTGGTGCAGCATGAGCACGTCACCTCCGACGTCGCCCGTGGGCAGGGCCACGGCGCGCCACGCGATGGCGGAGTCCGCGCCGGCCACCATCGACGGCGGGAGCAGGCCTGGCGAGGGTGAGCGCGGCGCGTCCTCGGCGAAGCCCGGCTCGCCGAACCCGCCGCAGCCGACGTCGGCCGGCGGCGTCGACGCCGACTCGACGCTCCCGTCGAAGCGTAGGCTCGTGACGGCCGCGCTGCGGAAGTGCGTCACGAGCAGACCGTCGGTGCGCACGAGCACGTCGCGCAGGTCGCCGCCCGGCACCTTCGAGCGGGCGATTTCCTCGCCGGATGCGCTCAGCGTGACGAGCTCGCCGCTCGCGCACGCGACGTGCAGCGCGTCGTTCGCGCGATCCCAGGCGAGGCCGCGCGGTGCGGGGCACACCGAGGTCGTGCCGAGCAGCGCCCCCGTCGCGAGATCGACGTGCGCGACGCCGCCCCCGCGCCGCAGCGCGACGTGCGCGCGGCCGTACGGGTCCTCGACGATGCGTCCCGGCTCGCTGCGCGGGGGCAGCGTCACGGTGGCGCGGACGCTGCGCGATGCGAGGTCGACGAGCGAGACGAGGTCGCGCTCCGGGTCCGCGGCGAGGGCGAGCGCGCGGTCGGCGGTGACGAGGAGCGTGCCGCCGCTGATCGCGACGGGGGGGGCGCTGCTCTCGACGAGCGGCCCCTCGCGGAACTCGAACGGCGCGCGCGCCGGCGCGGGATCGCAGGCGGTCGCGAGGGCGGCGAGCGCGGAGAGGCCGAGCGTGGCGTGGGCAGCGGGGCGGGTCCTGCGCATGGGTCTCTCCGGGGTGCGTGGGAGCGGGCTCGAACGGCGAACACGGCTCAGCAAGGCGCGCGCCAGCGCGGCGCATTGCCGGATCCGCTTTGTTTTCGAGGGTATGCGCGGACCGTGCGCCGACGCTGTGACAAACGTGTCGTGCCAGCACGTGCCAGGCGGCGGGCGCGCCGCCTCAGCCGAGGGACGGACAGCGCGCCTCGATCGCGTCGGCCGCGTCGTTCGTCGCGTCGCATTGGTTGACGTCGTCGCGCGGCATGTCGGCCGGGTCGTTGAGGACCGCGTCGAATCGGAAGGTCGACGTCTCCATGCCCGCCGGCACCGCGTAGTCCGGGGTCAGCGTGAGCACCTCGCCCTCGCCGGGCAGCAGCGCGCGCGTCGTCACCGCGCGCCCGAGGCGTACGCGCGTGCCGCTCGTCACGTCGTAGAAGGTCACGGGGAGCCCGGCGGGCGCGCCTGCGGCGCCGCGGTTCACGACGCGCACCGAGAGCGCGAGGCCCGTCGGGCAGGGGCGCGTCGCGGCCGCGAGGTCGAGGAGCACCAGGTCGGGCGCGTCGAAGAGCCCGTCCGGCTGCACGTTCTGGCGGAAATTGTTGAGCCCCGGCGCCGTCCAGTTGCGGGTCTCGGTGCGCGGGATCGTGCCGTCCTCGTTCACGTTGGTGACGTGGTAGCTGTGCTGGTTCCAGATGCGGCGCGTGCGCACCCACTGGTTGCGTGGGTGCCCGAACACGTAGATGCCGGTGCCGCTCGCCGTCCCGTCGAGGCAGCCGAAGGCGTAGTTGTTCGCCATCAGCACGACCTCGGCGTGGTCGTCGTTGTCGACGTCGACGATGATCGGGTACTCGCGCAGCGTGCCGCTCGTGTTGCAGCGCGAGAAGAGCTCGCTGCCGTCGGGGCCGCGGTAGATGCGGAACTGCCGCTCGTCGTTGTAGGCGACCTCGGCGACGCCGTCGCCCTCGAAGTCGAACACGCTCGAACCCGTCACGCGCGACGACCGATCCGTCGTCACGTCGTACCAGAGCCGCGTGCCGTCGTGGTTGAAGATGACGTAGGCGAATCCCCCCGCGAACGCGATCTCCGGCTGCGGATCCGCGTCGAAGTTCGCGATCGTGGGCGGCCCGCCGCCGCGGCCCGCCGAGGCGTCCACGGCCACGTCCGCCGCGACGCCGGCGTCGTCGAGCGGGTTGATGTCCATGGGGCCCCACACCGTCTCGCCAGTCGTTGCGCGGAGCGCGCGGATCGCGTGATCACCTCCTGTGATGGTGATCAGCTCGGGCGCACCGTCGAGGTCGAGGTCGCCGATCGCGAGCTGCCCGCCTTCGGGCAGGGCGGGGCCGAGGGCGCCCGCGCTGCGACGGTCCCACACCGTGGTCCCATCGAGTCGAAACACGACCGCCGACGACGCGAGCTCGAGCGTGCCGTCCCCGTCGACGTCCACGAGCGTGACGTAGGCGCCCGTCGGCTGGCTCGCGGCGCTCGGCGAGAGCGTCGCCACGATCGTCCCGTCCACGTGGAAGACGATGAAACGAACCACGATCTCGGGCACGCCGTCGTTGTCCATGTCGCCGATCGCCGGCGCGTCGAAGCCGCAGGGCACGCCGGTGAGGCTGCGCAACAGCGTGCCGTCGGCGCGCAGCAGAAGGACGTGTCCCGCCGTCGAGGGCCGCGTGCTCGCGCTGCATGCGACGACCTCCGGGCCGGGCGAGGCCGCGTCGAGCTCGCCGATCGCGACCTCACCGCCGGGCGTCGTGCGGTAGCCCGGGTCCATCCCGGCCGGGGGCCAGAGCCGTGCGCCGTCCGAGCCGCGCACCGCGCGCAGGATGCCGTTGCCCCAGTAGTCGGCCCCGGTGAACGAGTGGAACACGACGTCGGGGATGTCGTTCTGATCGACGCGCCCGTCGCCGTCGTCGTCGTCGAGGTTCGCGACCATCGGCGCCATCATCACTTGCGCGTGCGCGGGGTAGGCCTCCGCGTCGCCCGCCCAGTGCCACTCCTCGCGCAGCTCGAGCGGGCCGACGGGCGGTCGGTACTCGCACGTGGTGCCCGTCGCGCGGGGCAGGCAGCGCAGCGCGGTCGACTCGCAGTACGAGCCGTCGGGGCAGTCCCGCGTCGAGGTGCACGCGGGCCCGGGCGTCGTGCACGCGCCGAGGTAGCAGAGGTCACCGGTCGCGCAGCAGAGCGCGTCGGCGCCGACGCCGCAGACCGCGCGCGTGTCGCCGCAATCGAGCACGCAGCGATCGGCCTCGCAGCGCTGGTCCGCGCCGCAGCACGCGCCGCCGCACAGCGTGTCGGGCGCGCAGCACGCACCGGCGCCGCACACGAGCCCTTCGTCGCAGCAGGTCGCGCCGCACGCGCGCGCGGCCGGGCACGCCGACGCGTCGGCGCCGGGGCCGTCGTCGGCGCCTCCGTCGACGCGCACGGCGGGGCGGCAGCGACCGTCGAGGCAGCTCTCGTCGGACGCGCAGTCGGCCGTGGTCACACAACTCCCCGCGATGGGGGGCGGTGTGCCCGAGCCGCTGCAGCCGTCGCACGCCGCGAGCGCAGCGAGCCATCCGAGACCGGCGAGCAGGAGCGGTCGGAGCACGAGACGCATCGCGCGACGATACCCGAACTCGCCGCCGTTCCCGCCGCGCGTCCGCGATGCCGCCGTGCGCGAACCGTGAGGCCCTTGCGGCTGCCGGAGCGCTCGGGGATGCTCCTCGGACCGTGTTTTCTTCCTTGACGCCGGGGCCGCTGCCGATTCGTCCCCGTGTGCCGGGGCCGATGCCCGCGCGCCGGATGCACGCGGGATGGCCGGTGGGGAGCGCCGCCGTGTTCGCGACCGCCCGCTGCGGAGACGCGCCGATCGACGCGCGGCAGGCCCGCACCGCCGGGCTGAGGGGCTGAATGCACGACGCCGCGCCGCACGAGGGGCTCGCCGCGGCGGTGGCCGCCGCACGGCATGTCCGCCCCGATCTCGCCGACGCGCGCGCCGTGCTCGAGGCGGAGCTCGTGATCACGCCGGGGATGGACGAGGCGCTCGCACAGCTCGGCCTCGCGCTGCGCGCGCTCTACGCGCTCGAGGCGGCGACGCCGGCGACGGGCGCGGACGCGATCACCCGCGCGATGGCGTCGCTCCACCGCGCACGCGTGGCCGTGCAGGGCGAGGCCTCGCAGCACGGATCGCTCGTCGCCGCGGGTGAGCGCATCGCCCGCGCGCTCGCCACGCTCTACCCCGCGTCGCTCGCGCTCGAGCCGCCGCGCCCCGCGTCGAGCCCTCCCGCGGCTGTCGCGCGTCCTGCCGCGGACCGCGGCGACGACGCTTGGCGCAGCGGTCCCGGCGCGACGCACGCGAGTGCGCCCGTCCTCGGTGCGCCCGACGACGACGAACACGAGGCCATCCCGCTGATGCCGCGCCGTGCGCCGACGCTGCGCCCGCGCCGCGCGGCCGAGTTCGTGCCGCCTGCGCCCACCGACGAGCGTCGCTACTCCCGGCGCGTCGCGCTCGAGGCCGACATCGGTCTGCACAGCGAGACCAACTTTTTCGTCGGGCTCGCCGAGGACATCTCCGACGGTGGTCTGTTCGTCGCGACGTACGATCGGCTCCCGGTCGGCACCGCGCTGACGGTCTCGCTCGTGCTGCCCGGGGGGCGGCCGCTCTCGCTCGCGGGCCGCGTCGCGTGGATCCGCGACCCCCACGACGGCGACCTCGCGCCCGGGGTCGGCGTGCGCTTCGAGCCGCTCGACCCGGAAGAGCGTCGGGCGGTCGAGCGCTTCCTCCGGCAGCGCGCGCCGATGTTCTTCGAGCGCTGACCGCGGCGCCCCCGCGATTGACACCACGCGCGCGGACCGCTAGACGCGGGCCTCTAGAAGGAGAGCAGCCATGACCGGGATCGTCGGCGTACACGCTCGTGAAATCCTCGACTCGCGCGGCAACCCCACCCTCGAGGTCGACGTCGAACTCGACGACGGCACGCGCGGTCGCGCCGCAGTGCCGAGCGGCGCCTCGACCGGCGAGCACGAGGCCCTCGAGTTGCGCGACGGCGATGCGCAGCGCTACCTCGGCAAAGGCGTCCGCAAGGCGATCGAGAACGTGAACGACGTGCTCGCGCCGGTCGTCGTCGGCCACGACGCGCTCGAGCAGACGGCCATCGACCGCGCGATGATCGCGCTCGACGGGACGGCGACGAAGTCGAAGATCGGCGCGAACGCCATCCTCGGCGTGTCGCTCGCGGTCGCGCGCGCGGCGGCGGGCGCGGTCGGACTCCCGCTCTGGCACTACCTCGGCGGGGCGCAGGCGCGCGTGCTGCCCGTTCCGCTGATGAACATCATCAACGGCGGCGCGCACGCGGACAACGGCCTCGAGATCCAGGAGTTCATGGTCGTGCCGCACGGCGCGCCCACCTTCGCCGACGCCCTCCGCGCGGGCACCGAGGTCTTCCATCACCTGAAGGCGATCCTGAAGAAGGGCGGCCACGCCACGAGCGTCGGCGACGAGGGCGGCTTCGCCCCGCGCCTCGCGTCCAACGAGGCGGCGCTCGCCGTGATCGTCGAGGCGATCGGCAAGGCCGGTTACGTCGCCGGCAAGGACATCTCGCTCGCCCTCGACTGCGCCGCGAGCGAGTTCTTCGACGCCAAGCGCGGCGGCTACACCTTCGACGGTCGCGAGATCGGCACGTCCGAGCTGGTGGCCACGTACGCCGCGCTCGCCGCGAAGTACCCCATCGTGTCGATCGAAGATGGCTGCGCCGAGGACGACTGGGACGGCTGGAAGCAACTCACCGACGCGCTCGGCAAGACGACGCAGCTGGTGGGCGACGACCTGTTCGTCACGCAGGTCGGCCGTTTCACGCGCGGCATCGAGGCGGGCGTCGCGAACGCCATCCTCATCAAGGTCAACCAGGTCGGCTCGCTCACCGAGACGCTCGAGACGATCCGCCTCGGCAGCCTGCACGGCTATGCCTCCATCATCTCGCACCGCAGCGGCGAGACGGAGGACACGTTCATCGCCGACCTCGCGGTCGCGACGGGCGCCGGCCAGATCAAGACGGGGTCGGCGTCGCGCAGCGAGCGCATCGCCAAGTACAACCAGCTCTTGCGCATCGAGGAGCAGCTCGGCGGCGCGGCGATCTACGCCGGCGCGAGCGCGTTCGCGCGGAGCCGCTGAGCCCCCGCGGGCGGCGTGGCGCGGGCGTCGACCCGCGCTGCGCGCCCGTCTCACGCGCGTTGCGCCCACTCCGGTGAGCCGGCTCAAGTGCGACGGCGCGAGCGGATGAGATCCAGCAGCGAGTCGACGCCGTGCGCCCGATCGAGGCCGAGCAATGCGGGCGACTCGCTGCCCGCGGCGGCCATCGCGCTGCGGCCGTAGGGCAACTCGGCGCCCCAGATTGCGCGGATCATCGTGACCGGGCCGAGACGCATCGCGGCGACCAACTCGTCGGTGGCGATGGCCGGAAAGTCCGTCGCATCGACCAGCAGCAAGCTCGGCGTGCCGTGATTGCAAAGGTGATCGCGCAGCGCCGGAAGGCTCGCGAGGGATCGTACCGACACGCGCGCCGCGCCGAGCGCCGCGTCGAGGCGGAGCGCCAGCCCGGCGCCCTCGGCGACGACCAGCACGCGCACCGCGTCGGCGGTCGTGGGCACGAGCGCCGTGTCGTCGCGGTCGCGGCCGTGCGCGGGCCGCGGGAAGGTGATCGACGGACGTGCCGGCGCGGCGGGTGGCGGGGCGCTCGCTGCACCGCGCGCATGGGCGACGAGACGCTCGGCGCGCCGCACGAGTTCATCGGCCTCTTCGACGCCGATTCGCCGGGCGACCGCGCCGGCGAGCGGCCCGCGCGCCATGTCGAGCAGGCCCTCCGGGCCGGTCGGAAGGCGCGCGCCATAGGGCTCGAGGGCCTCGAAGAGGATGGGCGAGACGAGCCCCGGGGCGACCACGCCCTCGAGGGCCTCCCGCAGCAGGCGCGTGACGACGAACTCGGTGTCGGCGGACCTCGGCACGGAGTCCGCACATTCTCACGCGCGCCGCGGGCGGGCAATGTGGGTGAGCGCTCGCGCGGCCGCGGCGCCTCGCGTATCCTCACGCCCGCATGTTCGAGAAGATCCTGATTGCAAACCGCAGCGAGGTCGCCGCGCGCGTCGCCCGCACCTGCAAGCGCCTCGGCGTGACCACCGTCGCCATCCACACCGACGCGGACGCCGACGCAGTGCACGTCCAAGCGTGCGACGAGGCGGTGCGGCTCGAGGCCACCGATCTCGCCTCGTCGTACCTCTCGGCGACCGCCATCGTCGCCGCCGCGCGGCAGTGCGGGGCCGATGCGGTGCACCCGGGCTACGGGCT
The DNA here is from genome assembly GCA_964202905.1 of Polyangiales bacterium. GTDB lineage: Bacteria > Myxococcota_A > Polyangia > Polyangiales > JADJQN01 > CAIUAC01. The sequence goes on along the minus strand of CAXNJO010000002.1, from coordinate 166,878 downwards.
CGCGGCGCACGACGTCGCGCTGGCGCGCGCGGTCGCCGAGGCGGGCCTCACCTTCATCGGTCCCTCGGCCGAGGTGATCGCGATCGCCGCCGATCGCACGCGCGTGCGGGCGCTGTGCGTGGCGGCGGACGTGCGGGTCGTGCCGGGCACGTCCGAGCCCGTCGAGACCCTGCGCGCGGCCTACGCGGCCACGGAGACGCTGGGCTACCCGGTCGTCGTCAAGCCTCTCGCGCCGCGGGACGCGCTCGGCGTGCGCTTCGCCGACGACGACGACGAGCTCGAGGAGGCCTTCGAGGCGGCCCGCGCGGCGGCGCGCGAGGCGGGCGGTGACGCCCGCGTCGTCATCGAGCGCGCCGTCGAGCGGCCCCGCGTGGTGGAGATCGAGGTGCTCGCGGACGCGGGCGCCGCGCCCGTCGAGGCCCGCCCCGCGCGTCGCGCGAGCACGCGTCCGGACTCCCGCGCGCGGCGGACGTCGACGCGTCCGCCTGCGTCGCCTCCGCCCGCGGCGCCGGTCGCGACGCCGGACACGCACGCTCCGATCGACGCGGCCCCCGCCGCGGTCGAGGCCCCTGCCGCGAACGACGTCCCGGAAGCGCCGGTACCAGCGCCGTCCGCCGCCGCCGAGGCCACCGGACCGGACGCGGACAGCGAGCTCGCGCTCGGTGTCGACGCAGAGCCGGAGGCCCCGCTCGCCGCTGCGAGGGCTGCCGTGCAAGCGACGGGGGCCGCCGTCGAGGTCGCCGCGACCGAGCCGGAGCTCGTCATGGCGCGTGGGATGGACGGGCCGAGCGCCGCGGCGGAGAACGCCGCCCGAGCGGTCGCGGAGCGGGGCGCCGCGGAGATCGTGCCGATCGGCGATCGCGAGTGCTCCGTGCAGCGCAAACTCCGACGGATCGTCTCCGAGTCGCCGGCGCCGGCCGTCTCCTCCCTGCCGAACGGCGACTTCGTGCGCGAGGCGCTCAACGAGGCGGCCGTGCGCCTCGTGCGTGCGGCGCGCGTCGTCGGCTCCGCGACCGTACACTTTCTGCTCGACGCCGACGGTCGCTACCACGCGATCGGCCTCTCCGTGGGCCTCTCCGTCGATCACGCGCTGCACGAGATGTGCACCGGTCTCGACCTCGTCGAGGCGCAGATCCGCATCGCCGCCGGGGAGCCGATGCCGCCCGAGGTCCTCGCCGCGAGCGCGACCGGGCACGCGATGGAGGCCCATCTCCTGTGGGACGGCCCCGGCGCGCCGCCCTCGGGCCGCCTCACCGAGCTGCGCTTCCCGCCCGTCGGCGCGGGCAAGGCGCGCATCGAGACGGGCTTCGCCCCGGGCGGCGAGGTCATCCCCGGTTACGACTCGGTCGTCGCGAAGATCACGGCCTTCGGGCCGACGCGTCACCAGGCGGCGCTCGCCCTCGACCGCGTCGTCGCCGAGACCGTCGTCGCGCCCTTCGCGACGAACGCGCCGCTCGTCCGCCGGGTGCTCGGCCACGAGGCCTTCCGCGCCGGCCAGTACGACGCGACCTTCGTCGAGCGCATGATCCAGCAGCGCATCTGAGGAGCCCCGACGTGCCCGTGAGCCTCCGCTGGCAGGGCGATGGTCGCCCTTCGCTGCCCGCGTCCTTCGTGCGCGCGCGAGCCGCACGCATGCTCGCGGCGCTCGGCCTCGCCGACGGCGAGCTCTCCGTCGTGCTCTGCGACGACCCCACGATCCACGCGCTCAACCGCGATTATCGGCGCAAGGACAAGCCCACCGACGTGCTCGCGTTCGCGATGCGCGAGGGGGAGGGCGCCGAGCACGCGCACGGCGCGCACGGCGTCCTCGGCGATGTCGTGATCTCGCTCGACACCGCCGCGCGCCAGGCCCGCGCGCATGCGCGTCCGCTCGAGGCCGAGGTGACCATGCTCCTCGCGCACGGCCTGCTCCACCTGCTCGGCTTCGATCACGCCACGCGCACCGAGGAGCGCCGCATGTCGGCGCGCACGGATCTGCTCTGCGCCGCCGCGCTCGGCGCGCGACCGCGCCGCTGACAGGCCGGCGCTGCGGTCGGGGCCGCGTTGCGGAAGCGCCTGGGCCGCCGCGCGCGGCGCGGCCCGCGTGAATCGCGCGGTCGCGCGCGTCGTCCCAACGGCCGCCGCGCACGGGCCGTGGACGCTCGATCGACGCAGGCAGCCCTCGCGCAGGCGACCCCGCGGCCGTACCGTCGCCGCGGCGGCCCCAACCCCCCGCCCGGAGACCCCGATGTCCGACGACCACTACTACCACTCCCACGACCTCGCGAAGTTCCCCCGCATCGGCGAGAACGCGCCGGACCTCGCCGAGAAGTTCTTCGCCTGGTACGGCGCGGTGTTCGCGGACGGGGCGCTCTCCGCGCGCGAGAAGTCCATCATCGCGCTCGCCGTCGCGCACGCCGTGCAGTGCCCGTACTGCATCGACGCCTACTCGAAGGACGCGCTCGAGAAGGGCGCCGACCTCGATCAGATGACCGAGGCCGTCCACGTCGCGGCCGCGATCCGCGGCGGCGCATCGCTCGTCCACGGCGTGCAGATGCGCAACCACGCCACGCGCCTCGGCATGTGATGCGGTGGCGTGGCGCGCTCCCGGTCGTGCTCGCGGTGCTCGCCGCGTTCGCCCTCGCGGTGCCGTCGGCGCGCGCCCTCGATGTCGCGCCCTGGCAGCGCGTGCTCGCCGCGCACGCGCGGCGCGGAGGGTTCGACTACGCCGGCCTCCGCGCCGACGCGCGCGCCCGCGCGGACCTCGCGGCGTTCCTCGGCGCCGTCGCGAACATGCCCGAGAGCGAGCCCCTCTACGCGTGGCTCGACGCCTACAACGCGATCGTGGTCGACGCGATCGCCGCGCGGCCGGGGCTGCGCTCGGTGCGTGACGTGCCGGGCTTCTTCGACCGCGTCCAGCACCGCGTTGCGGGGCGGGCGCGCACGCTCGACCAACTCGAGAACGCGCTCATCCGGCGCCGCTTCCCCGATGCGCGCGTGCACGCCGCGCTCAACTGCGGGGCCCGCTCGTGTCCCACGCTGTCGCCGCGCGCGTTCACGGCCGCGAACGTCGACGCGGAGCTCACGCGCCTCGCGCGCGCGATGGTGGCGAGCGACGCGCACGTGCGCGTGCGTGCCGGTGCGCTCTCGTGGAGCGCCCTCTTCGAGTGGTACGCCGCCGACTTCCGACGCGACGCCGGCAGCGTGCGCGCGTGGCTCGATCGCTACGATGCGACGGGCCGTCTCCGCGCGGTCCCGGCCTCGGCCTCGCCGCGTTCGCTCCCCTACGATTGGTCGCTCAACGCCGCGCCTGCGCCCTGATCGCGCCTGCCCCTCGAGGTGGAAGGGGGCGCGGTCAGCACGAAACGCGGCACATGCAGCATCGTCGAACGCCGGTGGAACGCGCGCCCGAAGGCGTCGCAGATCGTCCCGCGGATCGCGCGCCGACCGCCGCTTCGATCGCGCATTCGCCGAAAAACGGGGTGATTTCGGGGCCGCGGCAGCCTGTCGCGGCCTTTTCCCGGGCAGAACCGCTCACTTTTCTCAAAACCCCCTTGTCAGCCCGGAAAAGCGCGTGCATAGATGCGCCCATCGCACTCGCACCCTTGTAAACAAAGGGGATGAGCGCGGCTCAGTCTGTCGGGGCCTGCTCCCCCGCCTTCGGGGGACGCAGCCGGGTCGGTCGGTGTGACCGGCCCCGGGGAGGGTCCCGTGAGCTGCACCGGTGGCTGTTCGCCGGGCGAGGATCGCAACCGCTCCCGTTTTGACACCCAACGTTCCTCAACCAGTTCCGCCCGCCGGGGTGCAGTCGGGGCGCAGCATGCGGCTGCGTCACGCGCGTTCCGGCGCGGCTCGATGGAGGCAATCATGGCAGCTGCAGTGAAGCGTATGACCAAGGCCCAGATCGTCACCGAGCTCTCGGAGAAGTCCGGCGTGTCCAAGAAGGACCTCGTCGGCGTCTTCGCCGCGCTCGGCGAGATCATCAAGGCCCAGCTCAGCAAGAAGGGCCCCGGCGAGTTCGTGATCCCGGACATCGTCAAGATCCGCGTTCGCACGACCAAGGCCCAGAAGGGCAAGAAGTTCCGCAACCCGGCGACCGGCGAGGTCGTCACCCGCGACGTCCCCGCGTCGCGCAAGCTCCGCTCGACGCCGCTCAAGAAGCTCAAGGACGCCGTCGCGAAGTGAGCGCAGCGGTCTGCGGGCCCCGCGCCCGCGTCCGCGTCGAGAGGCCGCCCCCCGGGGCGGCCTTTCGCTTTGGTGCGGTCCTCGTCGCACGCGGCGCCGCCTCATGCCGGGGCTTCAGGGAAACGTCCGGCGCTTGCGGTCCGCGCTCGAGGTCGGGCGTGCCGTCAAGACGGTCTGCCCCGGCCGGCGTCTGTGGGTTACCATCCTTACCCCGAGGGCTCATGACCGACCACCGACGCCACTCGCGCATCCCCGTCCGTCAGCGCGTCTGGTGTGAGGGCGATCAGGTGACCCTCTTCGTGCAGATGTGGAACGTGAGCCGCGGAGGACTCTTCGTCCGCACGGCCAGCTCGCCGCCCGTCGGTGACCGCCTGCGGGTGACGTGGAGCGATCGGACCCAGGGCGAGGTCGTCTTGCAGACCGTGGTCGTGTGGTCGCGGCGCGAACCGTCCGGGTCGCAGCCCGGGATGGGGCTCCGGATCGCGGGTGTCGAGGGTGGTGCGGCGGCGTTCGAGCGTTTCCTCTCGCGCGCGGAAGTCGACCTCGGCGACGCGCTCGACGACGCAGGCCTCGGCGACGACGCGCCCGACTGACGTTCGGCGCAGCCGGCCGATCCGTCGGGTCGCACTGCGCGGAGGCTGGCGCGCCGCGTCGCCTGCGCCCAGACTCGCGCCGATGCCCGAGCGTGCCGAGCCGAGCGCCGTCGACCCCGTCGCGATCGAGGTGGCCGGCGCCCCGCTTGACGGGGGCGGGCGCGGGGGCGAGGCGGGCGGTCTGCCCCGCTGGAAGCTCGCGCTCGTCGTCGCCGGACTCGCCGGCGTGGTCGCCTTCCTCCTGCTCGGCTCGGGCGCGCAAGAGGCCTTCGTCTACTCGAAGCGCGTCGACGAGGTCGTCTCGAGCCCCGCAGGCTGGCGCGGCCGCGAGCTGCGCGTCGAGGGGTTGCTCACGCAGGGCTCGATCCGCTTCCGCGAGAGTCCCTGCGAGTGGCGCTTCACCCTCGAGAAGAACGGGCGCGAGCTGCCCGTGCGCTTCCCCCAGTGCATCGTGCCGGACACCTTCCGCGACGGGGTCAACCTGACCGTCGTCGTGCAGGGGCGTCTCGAGGGCGACGACGCCTTCCTCGCCTCGCAGGTCGTGCCGCGCTGCCCGTCGAAGTACGAGATGCAGCAGCGCCAGCGCAACGGCGAGTCGATGCCGCACCCGCTCGCGGGGCGGGGTGCGATCGCGCCGTCCGTGCCCGCTGCCCCGTAGCGTGAGCACCGGCGTCGCGCGGACCGATGCCCGCGTCGCGCCGGCGGCACGCACGGGCGCGCTTGACGCTGCCGCCCGCGAGCGCGTAGAACCCGCGCCGTGACGGTGTCAGGGGCCAGCGACGGCGGCGAGCGGGTCCTCGACGCCGAGGCCATCGCGCGCGTCGTCCGGCGCCTCGCCCTCGAGATCGTCGAGCAGACGGGCGGCGTGTCGCGCCTCGCGCTCGTCGGCGTGCGCCGCGGCGGCGTCCCTCTTGCGCAGCGCCTCGCCGCCGAGATCCAGCGCACCGAGGGCGTCGCGGTCCCGGTCGGCAGCGTCGACATCGCCCTCTACCGCGACGACGCGGCGACGGCGCTCCCCGATCCGAAGATCGGGCCGAGCGACGTGCGCTTCGCGGTCGACGGCCGGGACGTCGTCGTGGTCGACGACGTGTTGCAGACGGGGCGCACGATCCGCGCGGCGATCGATTGCCTCCTCGACTACGGCCGGCCGCGCCGCGTCTGGCTCGCGGTGCTCTGCGATCGCGGCGGTCGCGAGCTGCCCATCGCGGCCGACTTCATCGGACGCGTGCTCGACATCGACCCGAGCGCGCGCGTCGACGTGGTGCTGGAGGGGGACGGCGCGCCGAGCGTGAGCATCCGCGCGCGCGCCGGAAGGGCGCGATGAGCCGCGTCACCGCCGAACGCGAGGACCGTCCATGAGCGAACGACGGCTTTCGCAGCGCCATCTCCTTGGGATCGAGGGCCTCACCGCCGACGAGGTCGTCCACGTGCTCGACACGGCGGAGGCCTTTTACGAGGTCTCGCGGCGGCCGGTGCGCAAGGTCCCGACGCTGCGCGGCAAGACCATCCTCAACCTCTTCTACGAGGCCTCGACGCGCACGCGCACGAGCTTCGAGCTCGCCGGCAAGCGGCTCTCGGCGGACGTCGTCAACATCAGCGTCGCGCAGTCGAGTGTGTCGAAGGGCGAGACGCTCTTCGACACCGTGAAGACGCTCGAGGCGATGCGCCCCGACGTCGTCGTCCTCCGGCACGAGGCCTCCGGCGCCGCGGATTACGTCGCGAAGCGCATCCGCGCGAGCGTCATCAACGCGGGCGACGGTCAGCACGAGCACCCCACGCAGGCGCTCCTCGACGCCTTCACGATCCGTCGCCACAAGGGGCGCCTCGAGGGGCTGATCGTCACCATCTGCGGTGATGTCACGCACTCGCGCGTCGCCCGGTCGAACGCATTGCTGCTGCGGCTCTTCGGGGCCGAGGTGCGCGTGGTCGCGCCCCGCACGCTGATGCCCGCGGCGATGGCGCAGTACGGCGTGAAGGTCTTCGACGCGCTCGAGCCCGCGCTCGAGGGCGCCGACGTCGTGATGGTCCTGCGCATCCAGCGCGAGCGCCTCCAGGGCGCGCTCCTGCCGAGCCTCCGCGAGTATGCGCGCACGTTCGGGGTCGGGGTGCGCACGCTCGCCCTCGCGAAGCCCGACGCGCTCGTGATGCACCCGGGGCCGATGAACCGCGGCGTCGAGATCTCGTCGGAGGTCGCCGACGGGCCGCAGAGCGCGGTGCTCGAGCAGGTCGAGGCCGGCGTCGCCGTGCGCATGGCCGTGCTCTACCTGCTCGCCGCCGAGCCGGGTGAGCAGGTTGGCGGCTGATGGCGCGCTGCGCGACGGGGCTCGATCGGCTCGCGGCCGGCGAGGCCGACGTGGTCGCCCTCGTACGCGGTCGGCGCGTGGGCCTCGTCGCGCACCCGGCGAGCGTCGACGCGCGGCTCGTGCACGCAAAGCAACGGCTGGTCGAGGCGGGCGCCGAGCTGCGCGTGCTCTTCGGGCCCGAGCACGGCTACGGCGGCGAGGCGCAGGACATGATCGGCGTCGCCGAGGCGCGCGACCCGGAGACGGGCGCCGCGATCCGCTCGCTCTACGGCGCGACCGAGGCCGACCTCTCGCCGCGCCGCGGGTGGCTCGAGGGCCTCGACGCGGTGGTCGTCGACCTGCAGGACGTCGGCAGCCGCTACTACACGTTCGTGTGGACGGCGGCGCTCGTGCTGCGCGCGTGCGCGGCCGCGGGCGTCGAGACGATCGTGCTCGATCGGCCGAATCCGCTCGGCGGCGAGGTCGTCGAGGGCGCGCCGCAGCGTCCGGGCTACCGCTCCTTCGTGGGGCTCTACGACGTCGCGGTGCGCCACGGCCTGACGATCGGCGAAGTGGCCGGGATGGTGCGCGCGGTCGAGGGCCTCGACGAGGCGGCGCTCCGCGTCGTGACGATGCGCGGCTGGTCCCGCGCGATGCGCTTCGCGGACACGGGGCTCCCGTGGGTGTTGCCCTCGCCGAACATGCCCACGCCGGAGACGGCCGAGGTCTACCCGGGCGGCTGCCTCATCGAGGGCACGAACGTCAGCGAGGGCCGCGGCAGCACGCGTCCGTTCGAGATCTGGGGCGCGCCGTTCGTCGACGGGCGCGCGCTCGCCGCCGCGGTCCGCGGTCCCGGCGCGGCGCTGCGGCCGCTCACCTTCCAGCCGACCTTCCACAAGCACGCGGGCGCGCTCTGCGGCGGGGTGCAGGTGCACGTCGACGACCCGCGCGCGCTGCGCTCGTACGCGCTCTACCTGCGGGCCATCGCCGCCGTGCGCGCGCAGGCGGGCGAGGCCTTCCGCTGGCGGACCGAGACGTACGAGTACGTCGCCGATCGGCCCGCGATCGATCTGCTGACGGGCGGGCCCGAGTATCGCCGCGCCGTCGATGCGGGGGACGCTGACGCACTCGAGGCCGTGCTCGCCGCCGAGGACGAGGGCGCCGCGCGCTTCGCCGCCGCGCGCGCCGCCTGGCTGCGCTACTGAGCGCGCTGGGGGCCGGGCGCGGTCCCGCGTGGGCGCGAGGCCGTGCTCGCCGCGCGCTTCGCCGTGTCTCCCGCGCCGCGCGCCGCGACATCGTGTCAACCATGTTGCGGATTGTCGTCATGTCCCTCAAAAATAGGCGATGCGCGATGCAACCGAGTTGGCGGGTGGGGGGTGGCTCGCGGGGCGCTACGCGTACGTCCGTGAGTTGGGGCGCGGGGCGACCGGGCGCGTGTTCCTCGTCGCCGACGCGGCGGACGGCGGCGCGCCGCGCGCGGTGAAGGTCGTCGCGGCGTCGGATGCGGCGCGGCTCGCGTGGGAGTGCGACGCGCTCGCGGCCATCGCACATCCGGGGCTCGCGCGCGTGCACGAGCTGCTGCGGCTCGAGGCGCCCGTCGGCGCGCCCTTCGGACTCGAGGCGGGGGCGGCGCTGCTCGTCGAGGAGCACGTCGTCGGGCGTCCGGCGCTCGAGGCCCTCGAGGCGATGCGCGTGGACGACGCGGCCGGGCGCGCCGCGCGCGTGTGCGCGATCGGAGAAGCCGTCGCGCGGGCGCTTGCGGCCGTGCACGCCGCCGGCTTCGTGCACGGCGACGTCAAGCCCGCGAACGTGCTCGTGCCGGAGGACGCAGAAGCGCCGACGGCGCCTGCCGCGCGGCTCGTGGACCTCGGCGCCGCGCGGGCTCCGGGGGCATCGGCCGGGGTGTCGGGGAGCCCCGCGTACCTCGCGCCCGAGGCGTGGCTCGGCGTCGCGAGCGTGGGCACGGACCTCTTCGCGCTCGGCGTGACGCTCGCGGAGCTGCTCGGCGCGGGCCCGTCGCACGAGGCCGTCCCGGCGGGCATCCCGCCCGCGCTCGCGGCGCTGCTCCTGCGCTTGCGCGCGCCGGACCCGGACGATCGACCCGCGACCGCCCGCGAGGTCGCGGCGCAGCTTGCGCTCGTGTCGGCCCCCGGCGCGACCGGGCCGCGCGTCGCGCGCGAAGCCGCCCGCGCAGGCGGCGGGGGCTTGGCTGGGCGCGGCGTCCACGCCCGCGGAGCGCGCGATGGTGCTCGCGCGGCTGCCGCTCGTCGGGGCGGAGGTGGCGCTCGCGGCGCTCGGGGAGGGTCTCGCCGCGGGGGGCGTCGTCGCCGTGTGCGGGCCGCGCGGTGCCGGGCGTTCGCGGCTCGTCGAAGAGGCCGTCCGGCGCGCGCAGCGAGCGCGCGTCGTGGCGGGCGATCGCGTGCCCACCTACGTCGGCGTGCGGGGCGTGCCGAGCGTCGCGCCGGCGTACGACGCGGTGCTACGTCCGTGAAGAAGCCCCGGGAAGCGCGGCGCGTGCGGCTGCGCTCGTCCGCGCGGCGGCCATCGACGGGACGGCGCTCACGGTGGTGCTCGAGGTGTGCGAGGCGCCGCGCGGGGTGCGCGCGATCGCCGTCACCGCCCTCGCGTGGGAGGGCGTGCGGGCGCTGCTCGACACGGCCGGTGCCGCGCTCGCCCGGCTCGAAAGCGCGGGGACGCCGAGCGCGCACGCGCCCGCGACGGACGCCCTCGTCGAGGCGGCGCTCGCCGCGTGCGGCGGGCTCGCGGGACGGCTCTGTCGCCTGCTCGCCTCGGCGTGCGCGCGCGGCGCCGATCCCCTGCGCGCCGCGACGCTGCGCGCCTCCGCGCGCGACGCGGGCGGTGACGTCTGGCGCTCGCCCGACGCGGATGCCACGCGGCTCGCCGAGCTGGTCGCCATCGCGGGAGGCGCGCTCCCGGCGCGCGACGCCGCGGCGGCCATGGGGGCGCGCCAAGCGCACGCTGCGGCCCGTTCGCTCGAGGCCGCGGGCCACGCCTCACGCGACGCGGACGGGCGCCTCACGTTGCGCGAGGACGTCTCGCGCGCGGTCCTCGCGCCGCTGCCCGCGGGCCGACGACGCGTGGTCGGCGAGGCGCTGCTCGCCGTCGCGTCGCGCGAGGCGCTCGTGCGCGGCTTCGCCCAGGCGGCGTCGGGCGCCGTGGACGAGGCGGAGCACACGCTGCTCGGCGTGCTCGCCGCGATGCGTCGGCGGGGTGAGCCCGACGCCGTCGTCGCGCTCGCGGCGTCGCTGCGCGATGCGCTCGGCCCGCGACCCGCGGTCCTCCGTGCGCTCGCCGACGCGTGTCGCGCGCTCGCCCGCTACGGCGAGGCCGACGCGCTGCTCGCGTCCTGCGACGACCCCGCGGGACTCGTCGCGCGCGCGGAGATTGCGCGGCTTCGCGGTGAGGTGTCCGCCGCGTGGGCGACCGCCGCGCGCGTGCGCGACGACGAAACGGCGCCCGCGTCGGCGCGCGCCGCGGCGTGCGCTGCTCGCGCGGCTCGCCCTCGACGCCGCGCAGCACGGCGCGCCCGCGCCGGCGGATGGCGCGCTCGCCGATGCGCTGCGGGCGTTGCGGCGGATCGCGGTGAGCGACGAGCCGTCCCACGCGCCGACGCGTGCGCGCGCGGAAGAGGTGCTCGCGCTCGAGGCGCTCTCGCGCGGTGCGGTGCGCGAGGCCGCCGAGGCGGCGGACGGTGCGCTCCGCGCTGCGCGGGTTGCGGGGGATCGCGGCGCCGAGGCGCGCGCGACGTCGTTGCTCGCGGCGGTCGCGCACGGGCGCGGCGACGTCCGCGCGGTCGCCGTCGAGGCGGGGCGCGCGCGGGAGCTCGCCGAGGCCGCGGGCGAGGCGCACGCCGCGGCGAGCTTCGCGGTGAACGTCGGCCTCGCGCGCCTTGATCTCGGCGAGCTCGGGCCGGCCATCGACGCGCTCCGCGACGGGGCCCGGCGTCTCGTCGCGATCGGGCGCGACGCGGACGCCGCGCGCGCCGCCTACAACCTCGCGAACGCCGCGCACCTCGCGGGGGACGACGACCTCGCGCCGATCGCGCTCGCGCAGGCGGAGTCGCTCGCGGCGGGCGACCTCGTGCTGCGCGCGCACACGGCGCTGCTCCGCGCCGACCTCGCGCGTCGCCGGGGCGCGCTCGAGGAGGCCGCGTCCGCCCTCGCGTCGGGGCTCGCGCTCGCCGGAGCCGGCGCGCCCCCCGCGCTGCACGCCGCGCTCTGCGCGCGCGCGGCCATCGTCGCGGCGCTGAATGGAGATTCAGTCACGGCGTCGTCGCGGAGAGCGGCTGCGCACGTCTCGGCCGAGGCCGCCGATCTCGACGCCGCGCGCGCCGAGGTCGCGCTCGCCGACGCCGCGCTCGCGCTCGCTGCCGACGACGGCCCCCGCGCCCTCGCGCACGCGCAGGCGGCGCACGCGCGGCTGCGGACGGCGCCGTGGGAACTGCGGCTGCGTGCGGCGCTCGTCGTCGGTGACGCGGCCACCCGTGCGGGCGACGAGGCCGCAGCGACCGCGGCGCGTCGCCGAGGCGCGCGGCCTGCTCGACGACGCGGCCGCGTCGCTGCCATCGTCGGCCCGCGCCGCGCTGCGCGCCGTGCCCGAGCACCGCCGCGCCCTCGCGCTCGCGCAGGCGCCTGCCGCCCCCGGGGTCGGTGCGGCGTCGCTCCGTCTCCCGGCGTCGGAGGACTTGCGCTGGCGTCGGCTCGCGGGACTCGCGAAGCGCCTCGGGGCCGAGCAGTCGCCGGCGCGGCTCGTGGGCGTGGTGCTCGACGCGGCGCTCGAGTTGAGCGGCGCCGAGCGCGCGCTGCTCGTCGCACGCGAGAGCGACGGCGTCTGGCGCGTGCGCGGCTATCGGGGCCTCGCGCGGCGTGGCGGTGACGGCGAGGCGCCCGGCTTCTCGCGCTCGATCGCGGCGCGCGCGCTCGACGAGGGGACGCCGCTCGCGACGGTCGATGCCTCCGCGGACGGACGGCTCGACGCGGCGGCGAGCGTGCACGCGCTCGCGCTGCGGTCGGTCGTCGCGGTGCCCCTGCGGTTCGGGGACGGCGCGGATGGCGTGCTCTACCTCGACGACCGCCTGCGCGCGGGCGCGTTCGGCGCGGCCGACGTGGCGCTGCTCTTGGACCTCGCCGATCTCGCGGCCCTCGCCCTCGCGAGCGCTGAGTCGGTGCGGCGCGAGCGGCGGAGCGCGCGGCGTCTCGAGCGGCTGCGGCGCACGCTCGCCGAGACGGTCGAGCGTCAGGGCGTCGAGCTCGTCGGCCTGCGCCGTCTCGGTCAGGCGGCGCCCCTCGCCGGGCTCATCGGCGACAGCGAGCCGATGCGTCGCGTCGCGGGCCTCGTCGAGCGCGTCGCGGTCGCGGAGGTGCCGGTGCTCGTGCTCGGGGAGAGCGGCGTCGGCAAGGAGCTCGTCGCGCGCGCGATCCACGCGCTCTCCCCGCGGCGGGACCGGCCCTTCGTCAGCGAGAACTGCGGCGCGATCCCCGAGCCGCTGCTCGAGAGCACGTTGTTCGGGCACGTGCGGGGCGCGTTCACCGGCGCCGACCGCGCGCGCGCCGGGCTCTTCGAGGCCGCGGACGGCGGCACGCTCCTGCTCGACGAGATCGGCGAGATGAGCCCCGGGATGCAGACGAAATTGCTGCGCGTGTTGCAGGAGGGCGAGGTCCGCGCGGTCGGCGGCGAGCGGACGCGCAAGGTCGACGTGCGCGTGATCGCGGCGACGCACCGCGACCTCGAGGCGATGCTCCGCGCCGGGACCTTCCGGCAGGACCTCTACTACCGGCTCGCCGTCGTGAACGTCGCGGTCCCGCCGCTGCGCGCGCGCGTCGCGGACATCGCGCCGCTCGTCGCGCACTTCGTCGAGAAGCACGCGCGGGGCCGCGCGATCAGCGTCGATCGCCGCGCGCTCGCGCTGCTGCAGGCGCACCCGTGGCCCGGCAACGTCCGCCAGCTCGAGAACGAAGTGCAGCGCGCGCTGCTGCTCGCGACCGACGTCCTCCGCCCGGAGGATCTCTCCCCCGCCGTGACCGGCCCCGAGCGCACGGAGTCCCGCGAGGGGTCGCCCCTCGACGCGCTCGACCTGCGAGGCCAGACGGTCGCGCTCGAGCGTCGCCTCATCCGCCGCGCGCTCGCCGAGCACGGCACGCAGGCCGCCGCGGCGCGCGCCCTCGGCGTCTCGCGGTTCGGCCTGCAAAAGATGATTCGCCGGCTCGGACTCGAAGACGCCGTGCGCTGACCGCGCCGCGCTGCCGACCGCCCGCTCAGCCGCGCAGCGCGCCCCAGGCCTCGAGCGCGGCGGTGTACACGGCGCGCAGCGGCACGTCGTGCGCGAGCGCGGCCGCCCGGCAGGCATCGTGTTCGGGTGCGGCGTGCGGCGGCAGGTCGTCACCGTCCGCGACCTTCACCGGGATGGTGCCGTACGCCGTGTGGACCTCGACGAGGCGCCGCGGCCGCTCGTGGCGGCGCACGTCGTGGGCGCGCACCCCGAGGCTGGTCGACTCCGCGAGGAGCGTGCGGGCCACCTCGCCCGCGTCCGCGCGCCGCGCGATCGCGGAGAGCTTGAGGGCAGGGCGCCCCTTCTTCATGACGATCGGCGTCGCCCACGCGTCGAGGGCGCCCCGCGCGATCGCGCGCTCGATCGCGTGCGCGGCGAGCTCGCCGCTCATGTCGTCGAGGTTCGCCTCGAGCACGGTGTGCGTCGCGTCGGCTGCGTCGTCGCCGCTGCGCAGCGCGCCGTCTTCCGGCGCGCCGAGCACCACGCGCAGCACGTTCGGGCGGTCCGCGAGCACGCGGGCCCCTGCGCCCCAGCCGACGCGCTCGGGCCGCATCGCGGGCCACCGCGCGAAGGATCGCGCGGCCGCCGCGACGAGACACGCGCCGGTCGGCGTGACCAGCTCCGCGCTGCACGCCGTGTCGACCGTGGGCACGCCGCGGAGCGCGAGCACCGTCGCCGGCGCGGGCACCGGCAAGATCCCATGTTGTGCGCGGATGAAGCCGCGCCCCATCGGCAGCGGCGACGCGACCACGCGCGCGCCGATCCAGTCGAGCGCGACCGCGGCCGCGACGGTGTCCACGATCGAGTCGACCGCGCCGACCTCGTGGAAGTGCACCTCCTCGATGGGGATCCGGTGCACGTCGGCCTCCGCCTCGCCGAGGATGCGGAAGGCCCGCAGCGCGAGCAGGCGCGCGCCTTCCGCGAGCGGCGCAGCCTCGATCATGGCGCGGATCGCCGCGTACGTGCGCTGCGGCTGCCCGCGCGCGACGTCGACCGTGAGGCGCGTGGCGACGATCCCCGACCGCGAGACGTCGAAGGTGCGGACGCGGTAGCCCGTGAGCGGCAGCCCGGCGAGCGCCGCGTCGATGGGCGCCCGCGGCACGCCGAGGTCGAGCAGCGCCGCGACGAGCATGTCGCCCGCGACGCCGCTGAACGCGTCGAGAAAGAGGAGCTTCCCCTGCCCGGCGCCACGCGCGAGCGGTGTGTTCCGGGGCCCTCCGCGCGGGTGGACGTGGTCGTCTCCGTGCGCGGGATCCGAGGCGGTGACGTGACCGTGATCGTGGGCGTGCCCGTGATCGTGATCGTGATCGTGCGTGTGCCCGTGATCGTAGGCGCCGTCGTGCACGTGGCCGCGCGTCTGATCGTGCTCGTCCGCGCCGTCGTGCACGTGGCCGTGCGTGTGATCGTGATCGTGCGCGTCGCCGTGGGCCATCAGGACTCCCGCCGGTTGATGAGGCTCGCGGCGAAGGCCGCGCCGAAGCCGTTGTCGATGTTGACGACGGTGACGCCCGACGCGCAGCTGTTGAGCATGCCGAGCAGCGAGGCGAGGCCGTGGAAGTGCGCGCCGTAGCCGACGGACGTGGGCACCGCGATGATCGGTCGTGGGACCAGCCCCCCCACGACGCTCGCGAGCGCGGCTTCCATCCCCGCGACGACGATGAGTACGCTCGCGGCCTCGAGCTCGCCCCGCCGCGCGAGCAGGCGGTGCAGCCCGGCGACGCCGACGTCGTAGACCGTGTGCACCTCGTTGCCGAGCGCGCGCGCGGTGATCGCGGCCTCCTGCGCGACGGACTGGTCGCTCGTGCCCGCGCTCACCACGCAGATGGTCCCGCGACCTCGGACCTCCACGGGTCGCTGCTCGAGCCACAGCGTCCGCGAGAGCGCGTCGTACGCGAGCGCCGGGAGCTGCGCCGTCACCCACGCGGCAGACTCGGGGGACACGCGCGTCGCGAGCACGTTCTGCCCGTGCGAAGCGATCTCGTGGATGATTCCGAGCAGCTGTTCCGGGGTCTTGCCGGCGCCGAAGATGACCTCCGGGTGGCCGAGGCGGAGCGCGCGGTGGTGATCGACGGTCGCGTAGCCGAGGCTCCGAAAGGGCAGGTCACGCAGCTGCGCGAGGGCGTCGTCGACCCCCGTGTCGCCGCGTTGGACGGCCTCGAGCATGGCGCGGAGCGTGTTGGGATCCATGGGCGGGGACGATAGGAGCCGCCCGGGGATGCGACAACCCGGTTGATGTGTCCGCGGGCTGGCGCGGCGACATGACAAGGGGGTTGATGCGTGCCCGTGGCCCCTGCGGTTCAGGTGATCAGCAGCTTCAGCGCGGCGATGGAGAGCGCGGCGGCGAGCAGGCGCCGCAGCGTGCGCGGGCTCGCGTGGCGGCTCCCGAAGCCCGCGCCGAGCGCGCCGCCGAGCGCTGCGGCGACGGCCCAGCCGGCGAGGGCGGGCGGGAGCGCCGCGTCGAGGGGGCGCCGCGCGAGGAGCGCCGCCGCGCTGTTGAGCCAGATGAAGGCGGCCGAGAGACCGCTCGCCTCGCGCGGGCGCGCGAAGCCGCCGAGCACGAGCAGCGGGCTGAGGAAGATGCCGCCTCCGACGCCGGTCAGCCCCGAGAGCAGGCCGATGGCGCCGCCGAGCGCGAGCGCGCCGCCCCGAGGCAGCGGGCGGAGCGGCGCGTCGTCGGGCGCGGGCGGGCGCGCGACGAGCTGCGCGGCCGCAGCGACGAGCGTCACGCCGAGGAGCCGCGCGTGCACGTGCCCCGGGAGCGTGAGCGTGCCGCCGAGCCACGCGAGCGGCACCGAGCCGGCGACGAAGGGCGCGAGGGTGCGCCACGGGACGCTCCGCACCGCCGCGAAGCGCACGACGGCGAGCCCCGCGACGATCAGGTTCAGCCCGAGCGCCGCGACCCGCATCGTCGTGGGCGCGAGCCCGACGAACGCCATCGCCGCGAGGTAGCTCGAGGCGCCGCCGTGCCCGACCGCCGCGGAGAGCGCGGCCCCGACGAAGACCAGCGCGCCGAGGAGGGCCGCATCGGCCGGACTCATCGGCGGAAGTGGGTGAAGCCGCGCGCGACGACGTCGATGGCGACGCCCGCGGCGTCGTGCGTGTGGACCCCGCCCGGCGGCCCGGGCACGAGCGCGCCGATGCGCGTGCCGACCGCGTCGAGCGCGGCCGAGGCCGGCCCGGTGAAGACGAGTTCGTAGTCTTCGCCCCCGGTGAGCGCGAGCGTCACCGCGTCGAGGCCGAGCGCGCGCGCCCGCTCGCGCTGGCCGGCGAGCATGGGCAGACGTGCGGCCTCGAGCCGCGCCGCGAGGCCCGAGGCGCGGCAGAGGTGCCCGAGGTCCTGCGCGAGTCCGTCGGAGACGTCGACGCACGCGGTCGCGCCGGCCTCGACGAGGGCGCGTCCCTCCCGGAGCCGCGCGACGGGGGCGCTCCAGCGCGCGACGAAGGGCTCTGCCGCGGGCTCGTGCGCGCGATCACCGAGCAGGTGCGCGAGGCCGAGCGCCGCGGCGCCGACCACGCCCGTGACGTACACGGCGTCTCCGGGGCGTCCGCCCCCGCGCGTCAGCACGCGCGCGCCCGCCTCGCCCACGGCCGTCGTCGTGATCCCGATCTCGCTCGCCCGCGTGAGGTTGCCGCCGACGAGGGCAGCGCCCGTCTCGCGCGCGGCGTCCGCGGTGCCGTCGACGAGCGCGAGGAAGTCGGCGTCGTCGAGGTCCGCGGGCAGCGCGAGCGCGACCAGCGTCGCGCGCGCCCCGGCGCCCATCGCCGCGAGGTCGCTCACCGCGGCGTGCACCGCGCGGCGGGCGATCACGCGGAGCGGCGCCCAGCCGCGCCGGAAATGCACGCCTTCGATCGACGCGTCGACGGTGAGCACGACGCCCCCCGTGAGCGGCGCGAGCACCGCCGCGTCGTCGCCGATCCCGAGCGTCACGCCCGGGCTGCCCGACGACACGCGCGCGGCGATCGCCGCGATCCGCGTGAACTCGTCGCTCACCGTGGGCCTGCGGTTACTCGGTCTCGGGGATGGTCACGGAGAAGGTCGTGCCCTTGCCCGGTGCGCTCTCGACGCGGATGAGCCCGCCGTGCGCCTCGACCAGCCGCTTGACGATCGAGAGGCCGAGCCCCGTGCCGCCGTGCTCGCGCGTCGAGCTTCCGTCGACCTGATAGAAGGCTTGGAAGATCTTCTCCTGCTCGCGCTCGGGGATCCCGATGCCCGTGTCCGAGACGCGGAACTCGAGCGCGGCCCGCGGCAGCGCGAGCAGCACGCGCCCGTGCGGGTCGTCGCCGTGGCCGTCGTCGAGCGCGCTCTCGCGCACCGCGAGGGTGACCGTGCCGCCGCGCGGCGTGAACTTGATCGCGTTGTCGAGGAGGTTGCCGAGCACCTGCCGCAGCCGGAGCGGGTCGGCGCGGAAGGGCGGGAGCGGCCCCTCCGGCGGCACGATCGCCACGCGGATCTCCTTGCGATTCGCGACCGGCACCACGGTCTCGCGCAAGTCCTTGAGCAGCGCGAGCGGCTCGACGGGCTCGACTTGCAGCGCGAGTTGCCCCTGCTCGAGCTTGCCGAGATCGAGCAGGCTCGAGATCAACCGCAGGAGCAGCTCGCCCTTGTTGTGGATGGTCCCGATGAAGTCGAGCTGCTCGGTCGTGAGCGGCCCGGTCAGACCGCTCGTGAGCATCTCCGAGTAGCCGAGGATCGACGTGAGCGGCGTGCGCAGCTCGTGGCTCACGGTCGCGAGGAAGTTCGACTTGAGGCGGTCGAGCTCCTTCAACTGGTCGTACGCGCCCTGCAATTCGGTGTTCTTCTCGGCGAGCTCGCGGTAGCTCTCGCGCACGCTGAGCAGGTGCATCTCCGTCGTGAGGTGCGCCTTGTGGCCGCTGAACAGGATCAGGTCGAGCATCCCGCGCAGGTGCGCGGCGATGCGCTGCGCCGTCTCGAGCCGCACGCGCGGCATCTCCTCGAGCGTCTCGCGGGCGCGCGTCGGCTCGATGCGCTGATCGACGAGCAGCAGGCTGCGCGGCACCTCGCGCGTCTCGGCCGGCAGGTACGGCCCGACGACGAAGCGTCCGAGCGTGCGGCCCTGGTAGTGGATCGGCACCGCGCGGTAGACGGCGCCCGTGAAGCACGCGTGCAGCGTGCCCGAATCGTCCGTCGGCACGAGGCGGCGGACGGTGCTCACCGTCTGCTGGCAGGACGTGCGCCCGCCGAGCGTGCCGTTGACGTATCCGCACACCTCGCGCTCGACGTGCGCGTCGGCGAGCATGTTGCCGTCCGCCGCGATCACGCGGATTGGTAGGCCGAACAGCTCGAAGAAGGAGCGGCAGACCTCACCGAGCGCGTCGCGATCGATGATGTCGTCGAGGCGGCTGACGTCGCCGATCTCGGGCCTCGTCACGGGTCCCTCGCTCATCGCGGTGCCTCCGGGGGCGTCGAACCGTCGGACGTTGGGGCGGCGGCGCCGAGCTGCCGCGCGATCTCGCTGCGCATCGAGACCCCGTCGAGGCCGAACTTCGCGGCGAAGCCGTGCTCGCTCTCGAGCTTCGCCCAGATGAGATCGAAGAGCCCGAGGAAGGTCTCCGCGACGCCGAGCCCGCGCGTGGCGACGGCCTTGTAGACCGGCTCGAGGCCGAGCTTCGCGAGCTGCTCGAGCTCCGCGTCCGTGCGGACCTCCGGGAGGTCGCGCTTGTTGAACTGGATGACGAGCGGCAGGGCCGCGATGTCGAGGCCGTTGTCGGCGAGGTTCTTGCGGAGGTCGGCGAAGGCGACCGCGTTCGCGCGGGTCTCGGCGCGTTGCGAGTCCGCGATGAAGGCCACTCCGTCGGCGCCCTGCAGCACGAGCCGCCGCGTCGCCGCATGCATCACCTGGCCGGGCACCGTGAAGAGCTTGATGCGCACCTGCAACGCGCCCTGCTTGAACGTGAGCGGCAGCAGGTCGAAGAAGAGCGTGCGGTCGTCCCGCGTCTCGAGCGTCATCAGACGCCCCCGCAACGTCCGGCGAGGCGAGGTGGTGGATGGCCTGCAGATTGGTCGTCTTGCCGCTGAGCGCGGGCCCGTAATAGACGAGCTTGACGGTGATCTCGCGGGTCTGGAAATCGAGCTGCAATCGCGCCTCGCCGCGAGGGTAACCGATTCAGCGGATCACCGCAGGCGCGCGAGTTGCCAGAGCGTGACCCCGACGATGACGAGCGCGACGCCGACCGCGAGGAACGTCACGCGCGGCGCCCGGGCCTCGGGGCGCGGCGTCTGGTGCCGCAAGAGCTGCTCGGTCGCGAGCGCGAGCAGCGCGTCGATGCGCCGGCCCGCCTCGGCCGCGCGCGCCGGGTCGTCGTCGCGCACGCGGCGGTAGCGGCGGCCAGCCTCCGGCAACTGCCCCGATGCCGCACACAGCCCGAGGAAGCGGCGGTGCGCGTCGTCGCTCGACCAGTTGGCCTCGACGGCCTCCCACGCGCGCATGACGGCGTCCTCGGCGCTCTCGGCAGGTTGCGACACGCGCCGAAGATAGCGCGGCGCGTCCCGCACGCCGTCGGACGCGCGCGCGGCCGACGCGGGGACGGGGCGCGACGCACGGGGCGCCGATCGCACCACTGAACGCGCGGAGTGTAAGGCGATGACGTATTGAACGGGGCGTCCGCGCGTGGGGGTCGAGGGGCGCGTTAGACGTGCAGATTCGACCACTTGGACGCGCCGAAAGAAGTTGACAGCCCCGGGAGGCGGCCCGTAGGTTCGGCCCGTCGGTGGCAAGAAGTGGTAAGAAGTGCCAGCCGGGGCCCGCTGGTGGATCGCGGTGGTGGTTCAGCGGCGCGAGCGGGCAGGCCGACCGAGCGGGGTGATGAGCGGTGTTCCGAGGGCGCTACGAGCACGCGATCGACGGTAAGGGGCGCACGTCCCTGCCGTCACGTTTCCGAGAGGTCCTCGCGGCCTCCGGAGAGTCGCGCCTCGTGATCACGACCGGCCTCGACCCGTGCCTCGTCGCGTACCCGATGCAGGAGTGGCTCGCGTTCGAGGAGCGCCTCGCGAAGCTCCCGCAGTTCGACGCCTCGGTGTCGATGTTGCGCCGCATCTACGTGTCGGGTGCGGTCGAGGTCGACATCGACAAGCTCGGCCGCCTCCTCGTGCCGCAGGGGCTGCGCGATCACGCGTCGCTCGAGCGCGACGCGCTCTGGGCCGGCATGGGCCGGCACATCGAGCTCTGGTCGAAGGAGCGCTTCGAGGCGCTGCGCTCGGGTGCGCTCGCGGACGAGGCGCGTCGCGTCGAGATGGCGCGGCGGCTCGCGGAGCTCGGGCTGTGAGCGACGCGACGCACGACGCGGACGCGCCCGCCTTCGTCCACGAGACGGTCCTGCCGGACGCGACGGTGGACGCGGTCGCGCCGCGCTCCGGCGGCCTGTACGTCGACGTGACGGTGGGCGGGGGAGGGCACACCGCGCGCCTGCTCGAGCGCTCGGCGCCGGCGGGCCGGGTCATCGGCTTCGACCGCGACGAGCGGGCGCTCGCCGCCGCGCGGGCGCGCCTCGCGCCGCACGGGGCGCGCGTGGAGCTGGTGCATGCGCCCTTCGGCGAACTGCGCGCGGCGCTCGCGGCGCGCGGGATCGCGCACGTCGACGGCGTCGTGGCCGACCTCGGCGTGTCGTCGCCTCAGCTCGACGACGCGGCGCGTGGCTTCTCGTTCACGCGCGGCGGGCCGCTCGACATGCGCATGGACGGCTCGCGCGGCGAGACGGCCGCCGAGCTCGTCGCGCGGCTCGACGAGGACGAGCTCGCCAACGTGCTCTTCGAGTACGGCGAAGAGCGCCGCTCGCGGCCCATCGCGCGCAGCATCAAGCGCGCGGAGTCCGAGGGGCAGCTCCGCTCCACGGACGAGCTGCGCCGCGCGGTCGTGCGGGTGCTCGGCCCGCGCCGGCAGGGCGCGAGCGATCCGGCGACGCGCACCTTCCAGGCGCTGCGCATCGCGGTGAACGACGAGCTCGGCGAGCTGCGCACGCTGCTCGCGGAGCTGCCCGACGTCCTCGCGGACGGCGGCGTCGCGGCGATCATCAGCTTCCATTCGCTCGAGGATCGCCTCGTGAAGCACGCGTTCCGTGGCGACGCGCGGCTCGAGCCGCTGACGAAGCGGCCCGTCGTCGCCGACGACGCGGAGTCCGCGCGCAATCCGCGGTCGCGCAGCGCCAAACTGCGCGCCGCGCGCCGTGTGCCCCGTGACGCCGAGTGGGAGGCCGGGCGATGAGCGCGACCCGCGGCGTGACCCTGCCTCCGCGCAACACGCGCTTGCCGCCCGCCGGCGCCGAGCCGGAGCGCGCCGACCCCGTGCGTGCCGACGCCGCGGCCGTGCGCCGCGCCGCGCAGGCCATCGCCGCGGTCCGCGCCGCCACGAACGGGCCGCCCCCGAGCCCGCGCCAGGCCCGTCTCGCGACGCCGCTCTCCGCGTGGCTCGCGCATCGCTTCCTCGCGCTCTGGACGATCGCCGTGCTCGCGACGGCGGTCGCCTTCGTCGCGCACCTCGCGCTGCGGTTCGAGACGGTGCGGCTCGGCTACGACGTGGGCAAGGCGCGGCGCGAGCAGAGCGCGCTCGTCGAGCAGCGCCGCCTGCTCTCGATCGAGGCGGCGACGCTCGGCCAGGCCGGGCGCGTCGAGGCCGTCGCGCGTGGTTCCCTCGGGATGGACGTGCCGCCGCCCGCGCGCGTCGTGCCGATGGGCGCGCGGGCCTCGCGCCGCGCGGCCGGGGGCGTCCGATGAGGAACCTCGATCCCCGCCGCGCGCGCTGGATGAAGCTGCGCATCGTGCTGCTCGCGCTCGCGCTCTTCGCGGGGGCCGGTGCCGTCGCGCGGCGCGCGTACGACCTCCAGATCGAGCAGGGGCCCGTTCTCCGCAAGCTCGCCGAGGAGCAGTACCTGCGCGACATCCGCCTCGCGCCGAAGCGCGGCACGATCTTCGATCGACGCGGCGCGCCGCTCGCCGTGAGCGTCGATGTCGACAGTGTCTGGGCGAACCCGCGCGAGCTGCGGGCGCGCGGAGGCGACCCGATGACGACTGCGCTCGCGCTCGGGCGCGTGCTGCCGGGCGTCGACGTCGAGGCGCTCGCCCGTCGCATGGCCCTGGATCGCTACTTCGTGTGGCTCGAGCGCCGCGTCACGCCGCAGCAGGCCGCCGCGATCCGCGCCATGAATCTGCCGGGCGTCTCGATGTCGAGCGAGGCGCGCCGCTACTACCCGAACCGCGAGCTCGCCGCGCACGTGCTCGGCTTCGCGGACATCGACGGCGTCGGCATCGAGGGCCTCGAGCGGCAGTTCGAGGAGCGGCTCCGTGGCAGCGTCGCGGCGGTCCCCGCGATCCGCGATCGGCGCGGGCGCGTCGTGTTCAGCGAGCAGCTGCTCGACGACCGCGCGGCGCAGGGGGACGACCTCGTCCTCACGATCGACAAGGCGATCCAGACCGTCGCCGAGCACGAGCTCGCGCTCGCCGTCCGCACCAGCGAGGCGCGCGCGGGCACGGTGATCGTGATGGATCCGCAGACGGGCGAGCTGCTCGCGCTCGCCAACTACCCGACGTTCAACCCCAACGATCCGGGGAACGCGTCGCCGAACGCGCGCCGCAACCGCGCCGTCACCGACCGCTACGAGCCGGGCTCGACCATCAAGACGTTCACGGTCGCCGGCGCGCTCGCCGCCGGGGCCATCGCACCCGAGCAGCTCATCGACTGCGAGCACGGCGCGATGCGCGTGGCCGAGTACACGATCCACGATTCGCATCCGTGGGACGTGCTCACGCCCGCGCAGATCCTCGCGCGCTCGTCGAACATCGGCACCGCGAAGATCGGCGCAGCGCTCGGGCGTCCGGGGCTCTTCCGCACGCTGCGCCGCTTCGGCTTCGGCGAGCTCACCGGGGTGACGCTCCCCGGCGAGACCGCGGGCATCCTGCGCAACTACCGTCGCTGGTACGAGATGGACGCGGCGACGATCGCCTTCGGCCAGGGCGTCAGCGTCACGACGATGCAGCTCGCGGTCGCGATGAGCGCGATCGCCAACGGCGGCCGTCTCATGGAGCCGCAGCTCGTGCGGAGCGTGCGCGACGGGCGGGGCGAGGTCGTCGAGGAGCGGTTGCCGCGCGTGCGCCGCGAGGTGGTGCCCGCCGGCACCGCGCGGCTCGTCGGCGACATGCTCACCGCCGTCACGGGCCCGGGCGGCACGGGCGTCGAGGCCGGCATCGAGGGCTACCTCGTCGCGGGCAAGACGGGCACCGCGCAGAAGGCGGATTACGTAGGCGGCGGCTATGCGGCCGATCAGTGGGTCGCGTCCTTCGTGGGCTTCGTGCCCGCCGACCGCCCACGCCTCGTCATCGCGGTGATGATCGACGAGCCCGTCATCGAGCACTACGGCGGTCTCGTCGCGGGGCCCGTGTTCCGGCGCGTAGGCGAGGCGGCGCTGCGCCACCTCGGCGTGCCCGCGGCCGACGGCGGGCAGCTGCTCGCGCAGCGGGCGCGCGAGTCGCGCGAGGCCGCGCGGCGCGCGCGCGTCGAGCTCGATCAGGCGCGGAGCGCGTGTCGCGCGGCGCGGCGTGAGGGGCGGCGCTGCGAGGAGCCGGTGCCGCTCGCGGCCGAGCTGCCCGCGACGCCCATCGACGACCGCACGCTCGCGCAGGGCGAGACGCGTGTGCCCGAGGTCGGCGGGCGCACCGCGCGTGCGGCGCTCGTCGTGATCGCCGAGGCCGGGCTCGTCGCGGACCTCGAGGGCAGCGGCGTCGTCGCGTCGCAGTCGCCCGCGTCGGGAGAGATCGTCGCCCGCGGAGAGCGCGTCCGCGTCGTGCTCGCGCCGCGCGCGCTCGCGGGTGACGAGCCGCCGCCGCCCGCGCCTCCGAACGCCGACGACCGCACGCTCGCCTCGGCGGAGGGGCTGCTCCCCGCGCCCGCGCAGGTGGTCCGGTGATCGCGAACGTCACGCTGGCGGACCTCGTGCGCGAGGGCGTGTCCGGGCGGGTGCGGCACGGCGACCCGCGCACGGAGATTGCGGGCGTGCGGCACGACTCGCGCGCCGTCGAGCCGCGTGACCTCTTCGTCGCGCTCCCCGGGCGCGAGGCCGACGGCGCCCGTTTCGCGCACGACGCGGAGGCGCGCGGCGCCGCGGCCGTCCTCGCGGGGCACGAGATCCCGGGCCTGCGCGTGCCGCAGCTCATCGTGGCGGATCCGCGGCGCGCCCTCGCGCTGGCCGCGGCCGTCGTCTACGGGCACCCGACCTTCGCGCTCGACGTGATCGGGGTGACGGGTACGAACGGCAAGACCACGGTCACGCACCTCGTCGAGCAGGCGCTCGCCGCGATGCCCGGGCTCGTGCCCGCCGCGCTCGGGACCGTCGCGATGCGCGGCCCCGGTTTCTCGCGCGCGACGCCGCACACGACGCCCGAGGGCGACGAGATCGCGCGGTTCGCGCGCGACGTCCTGCGCCTCGGCGCGACGCACCTCGTGATGGAAGTGTCGAGCCACGCGCTCGCGCTCGCGCGGGTCGAGGCGGTGCGTTTCCGCGTCGCGGCCTTCACCAACCTCACGCGCGATCACCTCGACTTCCACGGCACCATGGAGGCCTACGCGGCCGCAAAGGAGCGCCTCTTCGTCGACCTCGGGCCGGGCGCGTCGGTCGTGCACGTCGGCGATCCGCACGGCGCGCACCTCGCCGCGCGGCTGCACGGCCGCAACCTCTGGCGCTGCACGCTCGACCCGACCGTCGAGGCCGAGATCCGGGTGCTGCGCTGGTCCATGGACGCCGAGGGCCTCCGCGCCGAGATCGCGACGCCGCGCGGCGCGCTGACGCTGCAGAGCCCGCTGCTCGGCGCGCACAACCTCGAAAACCTCGTGGTCGCGCTGGGTTGCGGCCTCGCGCTCGACCTCGACGCGCACGCGTTCGCGGCGGCGCTCGGGGCCGCTGCCGGCGCGCCGGGTCGCCTCGAGCGCGTGGCGGATCCGCGCGGCGTGACGGTGCTCGTCGACTACGCGCACACGCCCGACGCGCTCGAGCGCGCGCTCGCCGCGGTGCGCCCCGTGACGCGGGGCCGGTTGCTCTGCGTCTTCGGCTGCGGCGGCGACCGCGACCGCGGCAAGCGCGCGGCGATGGGCGAGGCCGCGGGGCGCGGCGCGGACCTCGTCGTCGTGACGAGCGACAACCCGCGCACCGAGGACCCCGACGCGATCCTCGCGGCGATCGAGCCCGGCGTCATCGCGTCCGGGCAGCCCGCCGTCGCGCTCGCTCGACTCGGCGCGCACGGCCGCGGCTATGCGCTGCTCGAGGACCGCCGCGCCGCGATCGGGGCTGCGATCGCCGCGGCGCGCGCGGGCGACACCGTGCTCATCGCGGGCAAGGGCCACGAGGACTACCAGATCGTCGGGACCACGCGGCACCCCTGCGACGACCGCCTCGTCGCGCGCGAGGCGATCGCCGCCGCGACGTCGACGATCACGGCGGCCACCATCGCCGCGGGAGGCGCGTGATGGCGACCCCGATCCCCGAGAATCACGCGACATTCACCGCGCACGAGCTCGTCGCCGCGACGGGCGGCGACCTCCTCGGAGCCGCGCTCGGCGCGCCCGTGTGCGGCGTCGTCATCGACTCACGCGCGGTGCGCGCGGGGACGCTCTTCGTCGCGCTGCGCGGCGAGCGCCTCGACGGACACGTCTTCCTCGAGGCCGCCGTCGCGAAGGGCGCGACGCTGCTCCTCGTCGAGCGCGGACGCCCCGCGCCGGAGGGCGTCGCGCGGCTCGAGGTGGACGACACCACCGTCGCGCTCGGCGCGCTCGCGGCGCTGCATCGACGCCGCTGGGCGCGGCCGGTCGTCGGGGTCTGCGGCTCGGCGGGCAAGACGACGACGAAGGAGCTCACGGCGGCCGCGCTCGCGGGCGCAGGCCTCACCGTCCACCGCACCGCGGGCAACCTGAACAACCTCGTCGGCGCGCCGATGACGCTGCTCGAGCTCGAGGCCCACCACGAGGCCGCGGTGATCGAGCTCGGCACGAGCGCGCCCGGCGAGGTCGCGCGCCTCGCGGCGATCGCGGCGCCGGACGTCGCCATCGTCACGCTCGCCTCCGCCGAGCATCTCGAAGGCCTCGGCACGCTCGAGGCCGTCGCGGACGAGGAGACGGCGGTGTGGCGCGCGCTCGGCGATGGGGGCTGGGCCATCGGCAACGCCGACGATCCGCCGACGGCCGCGCGTCTCCCCACCGGACCGCGTGCGCTCAGCTTCGGCAAGGCCGCGGGCGCCTCCGTGCGGCTCGTCGCCCGCGCCCTCGACGAGGTGAGCGGGAGCCGCGCCACGTACGCGATCGGCGCGCGCCGCCTGGAGGTCGCGCTGCCGCTGCTCGGCGAGGTCGCCGCGCTCGACGCCGGGGCCGCGCTCTGCGCGGTGCTCTCGCTCTGCGGTGAAGACGCGCTCGACGCAGCGGCGCGCGGGCTCGCGCAGGCGTGTCCCGCCGCGGGTCGCCTCGTGCCGGTCGCGGGCGCGCACGGTGGCCTCGTCGTCGACGACACCTACAACGCGAACCCGCACAGCGTCGCGGCCGCGATCGACACGGTCGTCGAGCTCGCCCGGCTCGGCGGCGCGCGCGCCGTCGCGGTGCTCGGCGACATGAAGGAGCTCGGGCCCGACGCGCCCGCCTACCACGCGGAGGTCGGGCGCCACGCGCGCGCGGCCGGTGTCGCGGTGCTCGTCGGCTGCGGCGAGGCGATGCGCGCGGCCATCGACGCGGCCGCGCACGGCGCGTCTGGAGGCACGGCGCCGCTGCAGTGCGTGCACGTCGTCGACCCGATCGACGCCGTCCCGCTCCTGCGCGGGCTCCTCGGCCCGGGCGACGTCGTGATCGTCAAGGGATCCCGCTCGATGACGATGGAGCGGATCGTCACCGCGCTCGCGCGCGCCGTGCACACCGGAGAGGCGACGAAGCCGTGATCTACTACTTCTTCTACCCGCTCCACCGGGAGATCAGCGCGCTCAACGTGCTGCGGTACGTCCCGCTCCGCGTGCTCGCCGCGACGATGACGGCGATGTTGCTCTCGTTCGGGCTGTACCCCTGGTTCATCCGCAGCCTGCAGTCGAAGCAGGTCGGCCAGGTGGTGCGCAAGGACGGCCCCGAGTCGCATTTCTCGAAGGCCGGCACGCCGACGATGGGCGGCGCGCTCATCCTCTTCGCGCTCGTCCTCTCCACGGTGCTCTGGGCCGATCCGCAGAACGTGATGGTCTGGGTCGTCACCGCGATCACCGCGTCCTACGGCGTGATCGGCTGGATCGACGACGCGCGCAAAATCCGGAAGAAGTCCTCGGGCGGGCTCTCCGGCCGCTACAAACTGCTCCTCCAGTTCGCCATCGCGATCGGCGTCTGCAGCTACCTCTGGTACGGCGAGGCCGGCCTCCCGCAGGACTGGATCGCGCAGCGCGACCGCCTCTCGCTGCCGTTCGTCGCCTTCGATCGCGTGCCGATCTCGCTGCCTGCGTGGGCCTACGTCGCGTTCGCGTCGTTCGTCATCGCGGGCACCTCGAACGCCGTCAACCTCACCGACGGACTCGACGGACTCGCGATCGGCCCGGTGATGGTCAACGCGGGTACGTACATGATCCTCGCGTACCTCGCGGGCGTGACCTTCTTCGGGAACGACATGGCGCACTACCTGCGCATCCCGTCGTTCGCGCAGTCCGGCGAGCTCGCCGTCTATTGCGGCGCGCTCATCGGCGCGGGCTTCGGCTTCCTCTGGTTCAACACGTATCCCGCGCAGGTCTTCATGGGCGACGTCGGCTCGCTCGCGCTCGGCGGCGGGCTCGGGGCGCTCGCGGTCGTCACGAAGAACGAGTTCCTCTCCGTTCTCCTCGGCGGGATCTTCGTCGTCGAGGCGGTCAGCGTCATCGGGCAGGTCGCGAGCTTCAAGCTCTTCAAGAAGCGCATTTTCCTGATGGCGCCGATCCACCACCACTTCGAGAAGATGGGCTGGCCGGAGCCGAAGGTCATCGTCCGGTTCTGGATCATCTCCATCATGCTCGCGATCGCGACCCTCGCGACGCTGAAGCTCCGGTGACGCCCGTGGATCGGAGCGCCCTCCACGGACAGCGGATCGTCGTCGTCGGCCTGGGGCGCAGTGGCGTCGCGGCCGCGCTGCTGTGCGCGGCGCGCGGCGCGCACGTCGTCGCGAACGATCAGCGCGACGAGGCAGCGCTCGGCGCGGAGGTCGTCGAGACGCTCCGCGCGGCGGGCTGCAGGCTCGCGCTCGGCGGTCACGATCCGGCCGTTTTCGCAGGGGTTGATCGCATCGTGATCTCGCCGGGCGTTCCGCCGCTGCCGGCGCTCGAGGAGGCAGCGGCGCGCGGCGTGTCCGTCGCGAGCGAGATCGAGCTCGCCTCGTGGTTCCTCGACGCGGGGCTGGTCGTCGGCATCACCGGCACGAACGGCAAGAGCACCGTCACCACGCTCGTCGGCGAGATGGTCGCGCGCGCGGGGCGACCGACGTTCGTCGGCGGCAACCTCGGCACGCCGCTCGTCGACGTCGTCGGCACCGATGCAGCGAGCCCCCGCGGCGCCGTCGTCGCGGAGCTGTCGAGCTATCAGCTCGAGCGCGTCGAGCGCTTCCGCGCGCACATCGCGGTGCTCCTCAACGTCACGGCCGACCACCTCGATCGGCACGGCACGCTCGCGGCCTACGCGGCCGCCAAGGCGCGCATCTTCCATGGGCAGCGCGCAGGCGACCACGCCGTCGTGCCCGCCGGGGACGCGCTGCTCGCAGCCCTCGCGCAGGCGGGCGCGGGCACGGTCCACACCTTCGGGGGCGCGGACGGCGACGTGCGCGTCGTCGACGACGCGATCGTCGACCCCGCGAGCGGTCTGCGCGTGCCCGTCGCCGAGCTCCGGATCCGCGGCGCACACAACGTCGCGAACGCGTGCGCCGCCGCGCTCGCTGCGCGCCTCGCCGGGGTCGCCGCCGCCGACATCGCGCACGTCTTGCGCACGTTCGCGGGGCTGCCGCACCGCATGGTGCTCGTGCGCGAGCGCGAGGGCGTCGCGTACTACGACGACTCGAAGGCGACCAACGTCGGCGCCGCGGTCGCCGCGCTCGAGGGGCTGCGCGGCGTGCACGCGCGCGTCGTGCTCGTCGCGGGTGGCGTCGACAAGGGGGGCAGCTACGCGCCGCTCGCCGCCGCCCTCGCGGAGCGCTCCGGCGCCGCCGTGCTCATCGGGCTCGCGGCGCCTCTGCTCGCGGAGGCGCTCGCCGCCGCCGGCGTCCCGAGCGAGCCCGCCGAGACGCTCGACGCGGCCGTCTTCCGGGCCTCGTTGCTCGCGCGTCCCGGCGACGCGGTGCTCCTCGCGCCGGCCTGCGCGAGCTTCGACATGTTCGGCTCCTACGCGCACCGCGGCGACGAGTTCGTGCGCGCCGTCCGCGCGCTCGCCCCGTCCGCGTCGCCCTCCGGAGGTACCCCATGAGCCGCATCGTCTCGGGGCTCCGCGGCCTCGCCGCGCGCGTGCTGCGCCGCGCCCCGTCCTCCGCAGCCGGAGGTCCCCCGCTCGTCGACACCGCGCAGCCCGGCCCGGCCGACCCGGTGCTCATGGCGACCGTCCTCGCGCTCGTCGCGTTCGGCGTCGTGATGGTCTACAGCGCGAGCGCCGTCTTCGCGGCGCAGATGTTCCACGACGGCCAGCACTTCCTCGTGCGGCAGGCCATCTACGCGGTCGCCGGCCTGCTGCTCGTCGTCGCGCTCGCGCGGCTCGACTACCACACGCTGCGGCCGCTCGCGTACCCGATGCTCGGCGCGTCGGTGTTGATGATGCTCTACATCGCGTGCGGGCTTCGGCCACTCGGCCGGCGGTGCCGCGCGCTGGATCTCGATCGGCCCGATCCACGTCCAGCCCGCCGAGACGGCGAAGGTCACGATGATCTTCTGGCTCGCGTACAGCCTCTCGAAGAAGGCGGATCGCATCCGCTCGTTCTCCGTCGGGTTCCTGCCGCACGCGCTCGTCGCCGGCTTCGTGATGCTGCTCTGCCTGCGCCAGCCCGACTTCGGCAGCGCCGTGATGATCGCGCTGCTGACCTTCGTGCTGCTCTTCACCGCGGGCGCGCGCACCGGTTACATCCTCGGCGCCGCGCTGCTCGTCGCGCCCATCGCCTACGTGCTCGTCACGCGGTCTGAGTACCGCATGCGCCGCATCCAAGCCTTCCTCGATCCCTTCGCGCACCGCTTCGACGTCGGCTACCAGATCTCCGAGTCGCTCATGAGCTTCGGCTCCGGCGGGGGCTTCGGCGTCGGCATCGGTGACAGCCGCCAGAAGCTCTTCTTCCTCCCCGAAGCCCACACCGACTTCATCAGCGCGATCGTCGGCGAGGAGCTCGGCTTCGCGGGCGTGCTGGCGGTGATGCTCGCCTTCGTGCTCGTGGTGCTCCGCGGGCTGCGCGCGGCCTTCCGCGCGGCCGACGACTACGGCACCTACCTGGCCATCGGCATCACGCTCTTCATCGGGATCCAGGCGTTCACCAACCTCGCGGTGACGATGGGACTCGTCCCGACGAAGGGGCTCGCGCTGCCCTTCCTCAGTTTCGGAGGCTCCTCGCTGCTCGTGAACTGCGCGGCGATCGGGGTCTTGCTCAACGTGAGCCGCGCGCGCCCGGACGCCGCGTCGGCGGCGCGGCCCCCCGACGGGGACGCCGCGCGGAACAGGCCCCTCGGCGGGGCACGCGCGGGGTCGCTGCGACCCCCCGCACCCGTGGGAGCGACGTCATGATCCAGCGCATCATCGTGGCCGGCGGCGGCACGGGCGGTCACCTCTTTCCGGGGCTCGCGGTCGTCGAGGAACTTTCGCGGCGCGTGCCCGGCCTCGAGGTCGTGTGGGTGGGGACGCAGCGCGGGATCGAGGCGCGCGTGATCCCGCAGCGCGGGCTGCGTTTCGAGGCGCTCGAGGTGACGCCGCTGAAGGGTCGTTCACCCGTGGAACTCGCGCGGAGCGTCGGCCGCCTCCCGGGCGCGGCGTGGCACGCACGGGCGCTGGTGCGCGCCGTGAAGCCGGACCTCGTCCTCGGTGTCGGCGGCTACGCGTCGGGGCCGCTGCTCGCCGCGGCCGTGCTCGTCGGCGTGCCGACAGCCGTCCTCGAACAGAACGCGCACGTGGGCCTGACGAACCGGCTGCTCGCGCGCTTCGTCGGCCGCGCCTACCTGAGCTTCCCCGAGACGGCCGCGCTCTTCGGCGACGTGCGGGCGCGCATGTTCGGCAACCCCGTGCGTCGCGATTTCGTCGACGTCTCGCGGCGCGCGCTCACCGACCCGGAGGGCTTCGAGGCGCGGGCTCGGCACGTGCTCGTGCTCGGCGGCTCGCAAGGCGCGCGGGCCCTCGACGAGAACGTGCCCGCCGCGCTCGCGCAGGCGGGCGTGACGCGGCGCGGCTTGCAGATCGTGCACCAGGCGAGCCCCGCGAACGTCGACGCCGTCCGCGCGCGCTACGCCGCGCTCGGCGTCGAGGCGACGGTCGTGCCCTTCCTCGACGACATGGCCCGGGCCTACGCGTCGGCCGCGCTCGTCGTCGCCCGCGCGGGCGCGACGACGCTCGCCGAGCTCTGCGCGATCGGGCGGCCGTCCATCCTCGTGCCGTTTCCGCTCGCCGCCGACGATCACCAGACGCGCAACGCCGCGTCGCTCGTGCGTGACGGCGCCGCGGTCCTGCTGCCGCAGTCCGAGCTCACGCCCGAGCGGCTGGCCGGCGCGCTCACGGCGCTGCTCGACGACGACGCACGTCGGCTCGCGATGGCGGCGGCGGCGCGGCGGCGCGGCTTCCCCGACGCGGCAGCCGCCATCGTCGACGACCTCTGCGCGTGGCTCGGCGTCGCGCGCGGCGGTGAGGGCAGCGAAGGCGGCGAGGGCGGCGACGCGGAAGGCGGGGAGGGCGGCGAGCCCGGCCGGGACGAGCGCGACGCGGAGGCGGGCGACGCGCTCGCGGCCGACGAGGTGCGCGACGCGGAGTCCGCGCGCCGCACCGTGCAGACCTCGACCATCGCGACCGCGCTCGACGCGCACGCTTCGCGCCGCCGCAAGCGCCGCGTCCGCGCGCCGCTGCCGACGATGGTGCGCCTCGGCGCGACGGGCACCTGGGAGTAGCGCCGACCGCCGCGCCGACCGGACCCCGGAGCGCCGTTTTCTGCGCGCTCCGCGCGCGCCGATGCTACCAACGGCGCAGGTCACCCATGTTCCGCGGACGCGTTCGCTCCATCCACTTCGTCGGCATCGGCGGCATCGGCATGAGCGGAATCGCGGAGGTGCTGCTCGACGCGGGCTTCGGCGTGAGCGGCTCGGACGCGCGCGAGAGCGACACGACCCGCCGGCTCGTCTCCCTCGGGGCGCGGGTCGAGGTGGGGCACCGCGCGTCGAACCTCGGGGACGCGGACGTCGTCGTGTTCTCGTCGGCGGTCGCGCGCGACAATCCCGAGCTCGCAGGGGCGCGTGAGCGCGCCATCCCCGTCATCCCGCGCGCCGAGATGCTCGCCGAGCTCATGCGTCTGAAGGACGGCATCGCCATCGCGGGCTCGCACGGCAAGACGACGACGACGTCGCTCGTTGCAACTGTATTGCAACAGGCTGGCGTCGATCCCACCGTCATCATCGGCGGCAAGCTCAACGCGCTCGGCTCGAACGCGCGGCGTGGCGAGGGGCAGCTCCTCGTCGCCGAGGCCGACGAGTCGGACGGCTCCTTCCTGCACCTCACGCCCGCGATCGCCGTCGTCACCAACATCGATCCCGAGCACCTCGATCACTACGGCACGCACGAGCGCGTGAAGCAGGCGTTCGTCGATTTTGCGAACCGCGTGCCGTTTTACGGGCTCGTCGTCGCGTGCCTCGATCACCCGCACGTGCAGGACATCCTCCCGCGCATCGACCGGCGCACGCTCACCTACGGGCTCGCAGCGCAGGCCGACTACCGCGCGCGCAACCCGCGCATGGAGGGCCTCTCGACGCGCTTCGAGGTCGTCCGGCGCGGCGAAGAGCTCGGCGAGTTCTGCGTGCGCATGCCCGGGATCCACAACGTCCTCAACGCCCTCGCCGTGCTCGTGGTCACCGACGAGCTCGGCGTGCCGCACGAGGTCGTGCGTGCCGCGCTCGAGACGTTCGCAGGCGTGCAGCGCCGCTTCACCGTGGTCGGCGAGCACGCGGGCATCACGGTCGTCGACGACTACGCGCACCATCCGGCGGAGGTGCAGGCGACGCTCGAGGCCGCCGTGCGCGCGTGGGGGCGTCGCGTCGTCGTCGCTTTCCAGCCGCACCGCTACTCGCGCACGCGCGATTGCTTCGACGAGCTCGTGCGCGCCTTCAACCGCGCGGACGTGCTGCTCGTGAGCGACGTCTACGCCGCGGGCGAGGCGCCGATCGCGCGCGCCGACTCCGCGAGCCTCGTCGCGGCGATCCGCAGCCACGGGCATCGGGACGTCGCGCACGTCGCGGAGCGAGCGGGCCTCGTGCCGGCGCTGCTCGCGCGGTTGCGGCCGGGCGACGTCGTGCTCACGCTCGGCGCCGGCGACATCACGCGCACCGCGCCCGAGCTGCTCGCGGCGCTCACCGCGCGGGGGACGGCGTGAGCCTCTTCCGCCGCGCGGGCCGCGCGTCGCAGGAGCCCGCGGCCGAGCCGCTGCCGCCGCGCAACGTCTCGCGCCGCGCGTCGTCACCGGCGCCGCCGGACGCGTCGCGTCGCGCGTCGTCACCGGCGCCGCGCGCGAGCTCGCCACCACCCCGCCGCCGCGCAACGCGCGCACCGCGCCGCCCGCGAACGTCGTAGCGCGCGGGCCGCCGCGCCGGCGGCAGCCGCCGGTGCCGCCGTCGCGCGCGCGTGCGGCCGGTCATGCTCGACGCCGGGCGCAGCGCGCTCGCTGCGCGGATCAGCCTGCGCGCGGGCCTCGCGCGTCCGGCGCGTGCCGCCGGGCAGGCCCTCGTCGTGCTCGCGTGCATCGCGGGCAGCGTCGCGGTCGCGCGGCTCGTCGAGCGGCACGTGCGCACCTCGCCCGCCTTCGCGACGCGCACGGTCCGTGTCGAGGGGCGCGCGCGCCTCAGCGAGCGCGAGGTGCTCGAGGCCGCGGGGCTCGCGGTCGGCCGCAACGCGTTCGAGACGAGCCCCGAGCAGGCCGCCGAGCGCCTCCGCGATCACCCCTGGATCGCCTCCGCGCACGTCGAGCGCAGGCTCCCTGGCTCCTTCGTCGTGCAGCTCCGCGAGCGGCGCGCCGTCGCCGTCCTCGCGCTCGGCGCGCTCTACCTCGTTGGGGAAGACGGGGCGGTTTTCAAGCGCGTCGCGGTCGGCGATCCCGTCGACCTGCCCGTGATCACGGGCGTCGAGCGCGAGCGGTTCACGGTCGATCGCGCGTGGCGCACCTCGCTGCTGCTCGAGGTCGTCGCGATGCTCCACGACTGGCGCGGCGCGGGCCTGCAGCGCTCGGCGCCGGTCGGCGAGGTGCACGTCGAGACCGATGGCGGGCTCTCGCTCTACGTCGGCAGCGACGCCCTCCACGCGCGCCTCGGCCGCGGCCCCTTCCGCGAGAAGCTCTCGCGCCTGCGCCGCGTGCTCGAGCGGCTCGCGCAGGACCACCAGAAGGCCGCCTACGTCTACCTCGACAACGTGCGGCACCCCGACCGCGTGACCGTTCGGCTCGTGGGCGAGCCGCTCCCCGGCGACGCGCCCACGCTCGCCGCGCGCGCGCCGGACTGATCGCGGCACGCGCGCAGGATTGTTCGCCGCGCGGACGCCGGATTGATCGCCGCGCGGCGGCTGTGCGCCCGCCACGCCGGCCCATCCGGACCCGTGCTTGACCGGGGGCGGCGATCACCGACACTCGTCGCATGGCCCACCCGACGTCGAAGCCCAAGGTCATCCTCCGCCACTGCGACAGCTACGACGTCGAGCGCATCCGCGCGATCGTCCGCGAAGGCCTCGAGGAGCTCGGCCTCGCACCCTCGGGGCGCACGCTGGTCAAGCCGAACGTCGTCGCCTCCGGCCCGCTCTTCGAGCACGCGCACACGCACCCCGCCTTCGCCGAAGGCGTGCTGCGCGCCCTGCGCGACCGCGACGGCGGCATGACGGAACTCGCGATCGGCGAGCGCTGCGGGATCACCATCCCGACGCGCGTCGCCTTCGAGGGCGCGGGCTACGACGAGATGCTCACGCGGCTCCCCGACGTGAAGCGCTACTGCTTCGAAGAGGAGCAGCAGGTCGAGATCCCGCTCACGCACCCGCAGCGCCTGCGCGACTACCTCTTCACGCCCGAGCCCGTCGCGCGCGCGGACTTCTTCGTCAACATGCCCAAGTTCAAGGCGCACCCGTGGACCACGGTGACGTTCTCGATCAAGGGCTACATCGGCATCCAGGACGACCGCCACCGCCTCATCGATCACGATCACCGCCTCAACGAGAAGATCGCGGATCTCCAGCACATCATCCAGCCGCAATTCATTTGCATCGACGCCATCGTGGCGGGTGAGGGGCGCATGCTGACGCCCGTCCCGTATCCGATGAAGCTCATCGTCATGGGCAACAACCAGGTCGCCTTCGACGCGGTCTGCTCGCGCCTCATCGGGGTCGACCCGGCGAGCGTCGATCACATCCGCCTCGCGCACGAGCACGGCTTCGGGCCGCTCGATCCGGCGGAGATCGAGCTCTCGGGCGACGTCTCCTTCGACGAGGCGCGGGAGCGCGGGCGTCGCTTCAAGGTGGGCCTCATCCGCGTCGAGAAGTACTTCGAGGGCACGAACATCACCGCGTACGCGGGGCCGCCGCCCGAGTCCGAGCAGACGGACTACTGCTGGGGCGGCTGTCCCGGCGCGATCGAGGAGGCCATCGAGATCCTCCGTCTCTACGACGCGCAGTGCGACCAGAAGCTCCCGCGCATGCACGTGGTGTTCGGCAACTACCAGGGGCCCATCGACGCCAAGCCGGGCGAGAAGGTGGTCTTCATGGGCGATTGCAGTGAGTGGAAGGGGCACCTCGGCAAGGAGTTCGTGCAGATCCGCAGCACGTACAAGGACCGCGCGACCAAGGACCCCCACCACGCGAAACACGACGACATCTTCGCGAAGATGCTCGGCGTGACGACGAAGCTCGCCCTGCACGGGGGCGACTCCTACGTGCGCTTCGAGGGCTGCCCGGTGAGCGTCGCGGAGCAGGCCCTCGCGCTCGTGAGCCTCGGCGGGCTGAAGAATCCCTATTTCGATCCCGCTCAGGCGCTGCAGTTCAACAAAGGCTATCTGCAGTGGAAGAGCGCGACCGCGGTGAAGCGCCTGCGCGGCGTGCCGTACCAGCGTCCTGGCGCGTTCGCGGAGCGCGGGCGCGCGATGCCCGACACCGAGCGCGTGGCCGATGCGCGCCTCCCGCGCGGCGACGCGGAGTGAGCGCCGAACGCGCACAATCCCTTTGTTTCCGGGGGGGCGCGCGACGTCGCCGCGAGCGCGCGGAAAATCTTTCTGCACGAAATTTGGTGTGTTGGATCCGCCCTGTGTATGGGTGCGTGGACGGCGCTCGAATGGCCGACACCGAGACGGGGCGACATCCATGGCGGACAACGAGATCATCGCAGGGCTCGACCTCGGGACGACGAAGGTGTGCGCCATCGTCGCCGAGCAGACGGACGACGGACTCGACATCATCGGCATCGGCTCGGTGCCGTCGAAGGGCCTGAAGAAGGGCGTCGTCGTCAACATCGAGGCCACCGTTCAGGCGATCAGGGCCGCGATCGAGCAGGCCGAGACGATGGCGGGCTGCCGGATCACCACCGTCTACGCCGGCGTCGCCGGCTCGCACGTACGCTCGCTCAACAAAGAGGGCGTCGCCGCGATCCCGAACCGCGAGGTCGTCGCCGACGACGTCGTGCGCGTGCTCGAGCAGGCCAAGGCGTTCCCGCTCTCGTCCGACCGGCAGGTGCTCCACGTGCTGCCGCAGGAGTACATCGTCGACGAGCAGGACGGCATCCGCGAGCCCATCGGCATGAGCGGCGTCCGCCTCGAGGCGCGCGTGCACATTGTGACCGCCGCGACGGCGAGCGTGCAGAACATCATCAAGTGCGCCGAGCGCTGCGGGCTCTACGTGCCCGAGGTCGTGCTCGAACCGCTCGCGTCGGCCGACGCGGTGCTCTCCGACGATGAGAAGGAGATCGGCGTCGCGCTGGTCGACATCGGCGGCGGCACGACCGACGTCATCCTCTACGTGAACGGCGCGGTCGTGCACACGTCGGTCATCCCGATCGGCGGCCTCAACCTCACGAACGACCTCGCGCAGGGCCTGCGCATGCCGGTCGCCGAGGCCGAGCGCGTCAAGGTGAAGTACGGCTGCGCGTCGACCGCGATGGTCGACGAAGAGGAGACGATCGAGGTCCCCTCGGTGGGCGGCCGTCCCCCGCGCGTCGTCCGCCGTCACGCGCTCTGCGAGATCATCGAGCCGCGCGTGGAGGAGATCTTCGCCGCCGTGCGGCACGTGATCCACGAGACGGGCTTTGCCGACCTGCTCGGTGCGGGCGTGGTGATCACCGGCGGCTCGACGATGCTCGACGGCATGCCGGAGATCGCCGAGCAGGAGCTCGGTCTGCAGGTGCGTCGCGGGATGCCCATCGGCATCGGTGGCCTCATCGACGTCGTGAAGAGCCCCGCTTACGCGACCGGCGTGGGCCTCGTGAAGTACGGCGCGAACAAGCTGAGACAGGCGCCGCGGGTGCACATCCCGTCCGACGTCATCCTCCCGGTGGGCGCCCCGCTCGGCGGCTGGAGCCGCAAGCTCGGCAATTGGATCAAAGAGGTCTTCTGACCTCGTAGGGCTCGGTTTTTGAAGCTGCCGCGGGTCGTCGTGCCTCTCGTCGGGGGGCGCGCCGGGGCGCGGTCTACAAACAGGTACGTATTGGGGCATTCCCCAGCGGGAGGGCGGCGATGTCAATCTCGATCGGGTTCGCGGACGACGCGGACATGCACGCGCGGATCAAGGTCGTGGGGGTCGGTGGTGGTGGCGGCAACGCGCTGAACACGATGATCGCGAGCGCGCTCGACGGCGTCGAGTTCATCGCGGGCAACACCGACATCCAGGCGCTCGCCGCGAACCTCGCGACGACGAAGATCCAGCTCGGTCCGAACCTCACGAAGGGGCTCGGCGCGGGCGCCAATCCGGAGGTCGGCCGCAAGTCGGCGCTCGAGGACGTGCAGCGCATCGCCGAGGCGCTCCAGGGCGCCGACATGGTCTTCGTGACCGCGGGCATGGGCGGCGGCACGGGCAGCGGCGCGGCGCCGATCATCGCGCAGATCGCGCGTGATCAGGGCGCGCTCACGGTCGGCGTGGTCACCAAGCCCTTCCTCTTCGAGGGCAAGCGCCGGATGAAGAACGCGGAGAACGGGATCCGCGAGCTCGCCGAGTGCGTCGACACGATCATCACGATCCCCAACCAGAAGCTCATCGCGCTCGCCGACGACGACATGACGATGCTCGAGGCCTTCCGCCGCGCGGACGACGTCCTCGTGCAGGCGGTCCGCGGCATCAGCGACCTCATCGTCAACTCCGGCATGATCAACGTCGACTTCGCCGACGTGAAGACGATCATGAGCGGTCAGGGCCGCGCGCTCATGGGCACGGGCTGGGGCAAGGGCCCGCGCCGCGCGATCGAGGCCGCCGAGATGGCGATCCACTCGCCGCTCCTCGACGAGGTCTCGATGGAGGGGGCGAGCGGCATCCTCATCAACTTCACGGGCGGTCCCGACATGAAGATGCGCGAGATCAACGAGGCCGCCTCGCTGGTCCAGCAGGCCGCGCACGAGGACGCCAACATCATCTTCGGCCAGGTCATCGACCCCGAGATGGGCGACATGGTGAAGGTCACCGTCATCGCCACCGGCTTCGACGTCGAGGCCCGCGCGGCGGCGGAGGTCATCGAGCAGCCGCGCGCGCAGCGCCTGAGCCTGCCGACCGCGGCGCAGAAGCCGACCCCGGCGCGCGTCTCGGTGCCCACGACGTACGGATTCCGCGAGTTGCCGCGCACGTCGAGCGCGATTCCCGCCCCGGCTTCCGTGCCGGCCCGCGCGAGCCGCACGACCATCCCCCCGCAGGCGGCTGCCCCCGCGCCCCGCGCGAGCCGCGCCTTCGGTGCGAGCGCGCTCGAGGACGAGGCCGTGCTCGACATCCCCGCATACCTGCGTCGGGGTGCGGTGGGACGCGACTGACGTTGCCTCGGCGCGCACCGCGCAGCGAAGCGTCGATGCGGCGGTGCGGGCCTCGTGCTCGCGCCGCCGTTCGCGTTTCTGCCCGAAAAAGCGGCGCGTTCTCCCCGATCTCGGGGCGCGTCGGTGACCCGGGGGCGCTGTGCGATCACACGCACCGTGTCGCACTCATTTTCGTTTGAGCAGCAACGAATTCTTGACCCGACCGCTCTCGCGCGGTTTTCTTGGGGTGACGATGCGATTCGAGATCGAAGCCATCACGAGCAAGGCACGCCGGTCGCGGCGCGAGCTGCGC
This sequence comes from Polyangiales bacterium, assembly GCA_964202905.1. Classification (GTDB taxonomy): domain Bacteria; phylum Myxococcota_A; class Polyangia; order Polyangiales; family JADJQN01; genus CAIUAC01. The sequence continues at coordinate 127,100 of CAXNJO010000002.1, read as the reverse complement.
GGCGTCGTCGTCGCGCTGCTGCTCCTCGGCTGCTCGACGCACCTCGCGTTCGCGCACTCGACGCTCAGCCTGCCCGCGACGCCCGCGCCGTCGCCGTCGCCCGTCGATGTCGTCGTCGTGAAGCCCGCGTCCGCCGAGGCGCCCGAGGTCGCGCACGCGCCGGTCGCGTGGATGCCGCCGAGCCGTCGTGGCTGCCTGCGCACCGCGCGCTGCAACGCGAGCCGCCGCGTGCCGCGCCCTTCCGCGAAGGACGTCGAGCGCGCCGCCGCGCTCGGTCTCGGTGACGACCACAGCGCGCGCACGCTGCTCGCCGCGCCGCCGCGCACCGAGTGGGTGCAGGCGGTGCAGGCGGCCCCAGCCGCCGACCTCCTCTGGCCCGTGCACGAGGGGCGCTTTGGCCGCGGTGTCGGCCGCACCCGCGAGCGCCGCATCCGCCGCATCCCGCACCAGGGCGTCGACATCGTCGCGCCGCAGGGCTCGAGCATCCGCGCGGTCAACGACGGCGTCGTCGCGTACAGCGACAACGGCATCCACGGCTACGGGAACCTCGTCGTGCTCGTGCACGCGGACGGCACGTCGACGCACTACGCGCACTGCAGCGCGACCTTCGTCGTCGCGGGCCAGCGCGTGCGCCGCGGCGAGATCATCGCGGAGGTCGGCGCGACGGGGCTCGCGCGTGGCGCGCACCTGCACTTCGAGTGGCGCAGCGGCGCGCGCTACCGCGACCCCATGCCGGTCTTCGTCGGCCGTCCGACGCGCGGCTGAGGGCGCGCGCCCCGGGTCAGGCCCGCGGGCGGCGACGACGCGCGTCCACGGAAGCGCTTGCGCGGCCGTGTGGTTCGCGCGGCCGTGTGGTTCGCGCGGCCGTGTGGTTCGCGCGGCCGTGTGGTTCGCGCGGCCGTGTATGCCGCGGTGCCTCGTCAACCCGCCGGCGCGCGCAGGGCGTGCAACATGGCCCCGAGGCCCTCGCGGAGGGCGGGTGTGGGCGCGTCGTCGAGCGTGTAGCCGCCGCGCGCGCGGCCGGTCGCGTCTTCGGCGAGCCACAGCACGGCCCGCGCGCCGTCGGCGTCGACGAGGGAGAGCTCCGCGCGCTGCCCGCCTTCGCTCACGCGCGCGTCGTACCAGGTCACGCCGGCGAAGGGGCGCGCCGCGCGCAGCCGGGCGACCCGCACGGCGAGGCTCGGCGCGAGGGGACCGCCCCGCGCGAGCGCGTCGTCGACGAGCTGCGCTGCGACTGAGCCGTCCGCGTCGAGCGCCGCGAGGCGCGCGGGTGTCACGGGCACGAGCTCGTCCGTGCCGTGGAAGCGCGCGTAGTGCTCGAAGACGCCGCTGCAGCGGGCGTCGAAGACGCACGCGCGGCACGACGCGGGCTTGCCCTTGTCGCGGCGCTTCACGAGGTACTTGTTCCAGGGGCGGCTGAGCTGGTCGCGCGCGTCGATGGACACCGTCTCGGTCGCCTCGCCGTCGTGGTGGATGACCGACGCGAGCCGCGGCGCGATGCAGTAGGGGAGGTTGCCGAGGTTGACGTCGAAGCCGCGCGGCAGGGCCGCGACCATCCGCTCGAGCGCGGCGCTCATCGCTGAATAGCGGTTCATCATCGCGCGCAGCTCGTCCTCGGAGCGCACACCCGCGTCGAGCGGCCGCACGAGGTCGAGGTGCAGCTGCGCGATGCCGTACGTGCGCACGAGCGCGGGGAAGGCGTCGACGCTCTCGTGGTTCGAGGCGACCACGCACATGTTCACGGTGACGCGCTGCCCGCGCGCACGGAGCGCCTCGAGCGTGCGGAGGATGCGGTCGAAGGAGCCTTCCTTGTGGGTCGTGCGCTCGTGCGCTTCGCGCGTCGCGCCCTGGATCGAGATGCGCCACGTGACCGGCGCGCCCGTCGCGAGCACCTCGTCGATGAGCGCTGCCCGCGCGGTCTTCGCGCCGTTGGTGAAGACGACGACCTCGTCGAAGCCGAGCCGCGCGCACTCGCGCACGACGTCGAGGAAGCCGGGCTGCAGCGTGGGCTCGCCGCCGAGGAGCGTGATGCGCGTGTGGCCGTTCGCGCGCGCGGCGCGGACGACCTCGAGCAGCGGCTCGGTCGGCGTCGGGCCAGCCTCGCCGAGCGCGGTGCGCTGACCGCTCACGCAGAAGACGCAACGGTTGTTGCACATGTGCCCGAGCTGCACCTCGAAGTGCCGGCGCGGCTCGGGGCGCCGTGCGGGCGCGGCGTCTTGCGGGGGGGCGCTCACGGCGAGACCAGTCTAGCAGCGCCGCGATGGGGGCAGGGCGTCCGTTCGCGTCGCGCTCCCACGGCGGCAGCGACGCGCGCCCGCGGCGTGCGTGACGCGGGCCGCTAGAGGGCGAAGCGCGCGCGGTTCGCCTCGAGGAAGGCGATGTAGTGCGCGGCGTCGTGGCCGCCCTCGAGCTCGCCCGCCTCCACGCAGGCCTCGAGGGCCTTGAACAGGTCGCCGATGCGCTTGCTCGGCGGGAGCCCGAACGCCGCCATCACCTCGAGCCCGAGGCCCTTCGGCAGCGGCGCCTGACGCGCGTCCTCCTCTTGCAACTTGCGGATGCGCGCGCCGAGCTCGCTGATCTGGCGGAGGCCGCGCTTGCGCTTCTCGGGGCGCTTCGTCGTGATGTCGGCGCGCGAGAGGTCGAGCAGGTCGATGAGGCCGTCGTCCATCTCCTTCGCGAAGCGGCGCACGGCGCTGTCCGTCCAGGAGGCGTCGTACTGGCTCGCGCGCAGGTGCTGCAGGATGAGGAAGTGGATGCGGTCGAAGACGGCGCCCTCGAAGCCGAGGCGGCGACCGACGCGCTTGCGGAACATCGCGGCCCCGACCTCGCTGTGGCCGAAGAAGTGCACTTCGCCGTTCGGCTCGATCGAGCGGGTCTTCACCTTGCCGATGTCGTGGAGCAGGGCACCCCAGCGCACGGGGAGGCGCGGCACGCTCTGCAGGACGACCTGGCGCGTGTGCTTCCAGACGTCCTTGTGGCGCCACTCGCCGTCGCCGAAGCCGACGAGCGCGGCGACCTCGGGCATCCACACGTCGAGCGCGCCGGTGAGGCGCAGGGCTTCGAGGCCTTCGTCGGGCTTCTTGCCGAGCAGCAGCCGATCGAACGCGGCGCGCGCGTCCTCGAGCGTCACGGCGCGGTGTTCGGCGGGTGTCGCGCGCGAGGGAGACGCGAGGCCCGCCTCGATGACGCCCGTCGCGATGTCAGCGGCCCAATTGAGGGACGCGAGCGCCCGCGCACCGTCGACGGGCTCGCGTGGGATCTCCACTGGATTCGTGTCCACGGCCGACACTAGCAGCCGACCCGCGCGGACGCAGCCGCGGACGTCACAGACAGCCCCCCTCGAAGAACGGGGTGTCGAAGACCTGCGGATCGATGCGCAGCGCGTCGATTTCGCAGCGGCCCGCGCCGCGCTTCTCGAGGCTGACGCTGACGATGCGCGCCTCGCCGCGGAAGTCGGGGCTGCCGCCGGGGACGAGCGGCGCGGTCACCTCGGCGCTCGCCGTGGGGGCCGTGGGCCAGGTCGCGGGCGGGCGTAGCTGCGCCTCGAGGAGCGCCGCCCCGGGGTCCACGCCGCCGTCCGCGGCCCCGTCGCCCGTGAGCCCGACGCGCACGGTGAGCGAGGCGTCCGCGTCGCAGCGCGCGGTGAGCGCGACGCGGAGCGCCGTGGGGGAGATGCCGAAGAGCGGGGCGGCCGCGCCGGGGCCGTCGACGAGCACACCGTCTCCTTCGAGCGCGAGGCCGCGCAGGCCGGGGAGCAGGGTCGCAGTCGTGTGGGCCGCGCCGGGTGCGCCCGCGCGCTGCGTCCAACCGCACGGGACGCCGGCGCACGTCGCGGAGAAGTTCTCCTCGTAGACGCTCGCGATGCGCGGCTCCGCATCGCGTGGGCCACAGGCGTGGAGCGCCCCGATCAGCGCGACGAGGAGCGGGACGCGCCGTGCCCCGGCGCGCTGCACGATGGGGTCGATCAACGGGGCCTCCACTCGAGCGCGAGCTCGAGGCTCGGGCCGCCGAGCGAGAGGTCGTGCCCGAAGTCGTTCACGTCGGCGATGCGATAGAGATCCCAGCCGAGCCGCGCCGCGATCCGCAGCGGGTCCACGATCCAGAACGACGCGGTCGCCCCGAGCGCGAGCCGAGGCGCCGCGCGCGCGACCGTGAAGCCGCCCTGCTGCACCTCCGCGTACGCGATGCCGACCGCGACGTCCGGCGCGAGCTCCACCGGGCCGAGCGGCACGCGCAGCTCCGCGACCGCGAGCGCATCCACGCCGGCTGCGTCCACGCGCTCGCTCGCGGCAGCGCCGTTCGGCGGCTCGAGCGGGCGCCAGCGCGCACCCACGCGCGCGCCGAGAAACAGCCACCAGATCGCGCGCACCGTGAGCGCGAGGTCGAGCCCCAGCGCGGGCGTGCTCGTGCCGTAGCCCCGCGCCGAGAGCGCGCCGTCGAGCGTGTCGCTCGGGGCAAAGCGCGCGCCCAGCGTGGCGCGGAGCGCGACGTCCGACGCGTCGAGGCGCCGGTCGGGCGGCGCGGGCGGCGCGGGCGGCGCGGGCGCCACGACGGGGCCGGATCCGAACACGGGCACGATCGGCGTGGGCGGCGACCACGCGGGCTGCGCGCTTGCGCCCGAGACGAGCGTCGCCGCGGGCGCCCGGGCTGCCGTGGGTGCCGGTGCTGCATCCGGCGTCGGAATCACGAGCGATGGTTCCGCGGGTGCGGCGTGCGCCGGCGCTCCCGCAGGCGCCTGGGCTGCGTTTGTTGATGGCATCACGGAAGATGGTGTGGGTGCGACGTCGTCCGCGCGTGCGGCGGCGCGCGGCCAGGCACCCACCGCGAGCGCGAGCGCCGCGGTCAGCGCCAGCGGATGCGCAGCTCGCATGCGTCGTCCCCCCGGGTTCGGCAGCGCTCTTCCGCGTAGCCCGTGACCGTCGCGCCCGAGAGCTCCACCGAGCGCACCGCCCAGCCGAGCACGCTGAGGCAGTGCGCGGGGTGCGGTTGTTCGAAGGCCTCGATGCGGATGCACATCGTCGATGGATCGGCCTCGGAGGACGGGCACGAGCCGTCCCGTGTCGTAGTGCACGTCCCACAAACGCGCGGCCTGCTCGAAGATGAAGCGCGGCTTGTTGAAGCGGTAGAAGAGGCGATAGAGCGTCGGGAGGTTCACCTCCGCGCCGAACTTCGCCATCTCGAAGCAGAGCGCCAGATCGCCCTTGCCGAAGAGGCGGTCGGCCTCGACGTTCACGGAGAGGAAGAGGCTGTAGGGCACCCAGCCGCTCGGCAGCACGCGGCCGTCGAGCAGCTCGCTCTCGGCGGGCAGGAGCGCGTCGCGCAGGCGGCGGTACGCGGCCTCACCGAAGCGCTCGCGCACGTAGCGGACGCGTGACGTCACCGCGCTGCCTTTCACCCGCGCCATGTGCCTTCGACAACGGTACCACGACCCCGGCGCGCGCCACGACACCCCCCGCCCCGCGGCTGCGATACGCTCCGCGACCGATGAACGCGCGCGCGAACCGGGTCCGTATCTGGCTGCTGCCTTTCTCGTTGCTGCTCGGGGTCGCGGCCGCGCTCCTCGTGCTCACCTTCCTCGCGGACACGCACGGACGCCCTGACGCGGCGTCGCTCTGGGCGCTCTTCATCGCGCCGAACCCGGTGTCGGCGGCGAGCACGCTCGCGAACGCGGGCGAGATCGTGGCCGGTGTGCTCGCGATGGCCATCACCGTGGCGGCCATCGTCGTCGAGCTCGCGAGCACCCGCTACACGCACCGCATCACGGAGCTGTTCATCGCCGAGCCGACCAACTTCCTCGTCACTGGCTTCTTCGTCGTCGCCGCGCTGCAGGGGCTCTGGGTCACGCTGACGTTCGACCCGAGCGTCGACTTCGTCCCGCACTGGGGGATCGCGCTCGCGATGGTGTTGCTCACCATCTCGCTGCTGATCCTGATCCCGTATTTCGCCTTCATCTTTCACTTCCTGCAGCCCGACACGATCCTCGCGCGGATCCGCACGCACACGCTCGACGTGGTGCGCGCGTCGCGGGGCGCCCCCCGCGCGAAGGCGGAGGCGATCCGCGGCATCGAGCAGCTCGCGGACGTCGCGCTCAACGCGATGGAGAGCAAGGACAAGGGCGTGTCGATGATGAGCGTCGAGGCCCTGCGCCAGCTCACCGAGGAGTACCAGGCGCTGCGCGGCGGCCTCGCGCCCGAGTGGTTCCAGGTCGATGGGGATCTCGCGCGGAATCCGGACTTCGTGTCGATGGCGCCCGAGGTGCTGCAGGACGTGACCGCGCGCCGCTACTGGGTCGAGATGAAGGTGCTGCGCCAGTACCAGACGCTCTACAACGAAGCGCTCAACAAGATGCGCGACATCAACTACGTCGTCGCCATCAGCACGCGCCGCATCGGGGAGCTCGCGGCGCGGCAGGGGCACGAGGAGCTCGTCGATCTCGTCGTGAAGTTCTTCAACACCTTCCTGCGCGCGACGATCAACGCCCGCGACGTGCGCACGGCGTACAACGTCCTCAACCAATACCGACTCTTCGGCGAGGCGTTGCTCGACTTCGGGGACGGCTCACGCGCCGTCGAGGTCGCGCGCTACTTCAAGTACTACGGGCGCCTCTCCTTCGATCAGAAGCAGCCCTTCGTCCTCGAGACGGTCGCGTACGACCTCTGCACGCTCAACGAGATTGCGTTCGACAAGAACAGCCGCGTGCGCCGCGACATCCTCCGGATCTTCCTCGAGGTCGACAAGGAGAGCGAGACCGAGATCCAGGAGGCCTCGCTGCGCGGCGTGCGCAAGGCGCAGCTCAAACTCGCCACGTACTACCTGCTCAAGGGCGACGAGGCCGCGGCGCGCGAGGTGCACGGCGACATGCTCCACGAGAAGCCCGAGCGCCTCGCGTCGATCCGCGACGAGCTGCTCGCGATCCAGTCGCGCGAGTTCTGGGAGATCTCCGATCGCGGCCAGAACTTCGACTACCTGACGCCCGAACGGAAGGCGCGGATGCTCGTGTTCTTCGACTGGTTCGGCGACGTGCTGCCGCCGCGTCCGTCGCTGCTCGCGTCCGTGCCGCCCATCGCCGTCCCCGGCGTGCCGGACGGGGTGGGCCAGTAGCGTCGGGCGTCGCGGTGCGCGTGCCCGTCGCGCGTCCGGGCGCCGCGCTCAGCGAGCGAGCGCCGCGAGCAGCGCGTCGTTCTCGCGCGGTGTTCCGACCGTGACGCGCACACAGCGCTCGAGGGCCGCGCCGTGTCCGGTGAAGTGGCGCACGGCGATGCCGTCGGCGGCGAGCCGCGCGACCCGCGGGGCGGGGTCCGCGTCGAAGCGCAGCAGGAAGAAGTTCGCGTCGCTCGGCGCGACGTGCACCCCAGGCAGCTCCGAGAGCGCGGCGCCGAGGCGCGTGCGCTCCGCCACGATCGCGGCGACGTGGGCGTCGAACTCGGGGCGCAGCGCACCGAGCGCGAGGGCGGCGACGGCTTGCGAGAGCGCGTTGACGTTGAAGGGCTGGCGCGCCTTCTCGACCTCCGCGGCGAGGGCCGAGGGCAGCCGCGCCCAGCCGAGGCGCGCGGCAGCGAGGCCGACCTTGGAGAGCGTCCCGAGGAGCGCGACGTGCGGGTACGCGTCGCACCACGCGGAGAGCGAGCGCCCCGCGAACGCCGCGTACGCTTCGTCGATCACCACCAGCGCGTCGCGCGCGCCCTCGACGACGGCCCGCAGCGCGTCGTCCGCGAAGGCGTTCCCCGTCGGGTTGTTGGGCGTCGCGAGGAAGACGAGGGAAGGGCGATGCGCGGCGATCGCGGCCAGCATCGCGGGCACGTCGAGCGAGAAGTCCGCGCGCAGCGGCACCTCGACGGGCTCGAGCCCGTGGGCGAGCGCCGTGATCCGGTACATCACGAACGTCGGCGTGGGGTACAGCACGACCGCGCGCGCGCGGCCTTCGCGCGGGCGGGCGAGCGCCGTGCAAAGGAGGGCGATGACCTCGTCGGAGCCGGAGCCGAGCACGAGTTGGTCGGGGTGAGCGCCGAGCTGCGCGGCGAGCGGCGCGCGCACGCGCTCGGCCCGCGGGTCCGGATAGCGGTGGAGCGGGAGCTCGGCGAGGTCGGCGGCGATGCGCGCGCGGAGCGCGGCGGGCAGCGGCCACGGGCTCTCGTTCGCGTCGAGTTTGATCGGCGGCGTGCCCGACGGCGCCGCGTAGGCGCGGAGCTGCGTCAGCTCGGGGCGCACCAGCGCGCGCAGCGCGCCCTCCGGGTCGGTCAGGTGCGGGGCGGGATCGCGCGTCGGGTCTTGGCTCATCGCGGGGGCCTTGGTCGCTGGGTCAGAGACGTTGCGGGGGAGTCTGCACCGCGCGGTGTCCGACTGCCGTGGGAAACGCGCCTTCAGCTGCCGCCGCGTGCGGGCGCGAAGCGCAGCGAACGCCACAGCGCGAGCGCCCAGTCGCGATCCGCGTCGTCCTCGACGCACACGGTCAGCACCGCGGCCTGTCCGGGCGCCGCGGTGTAGGCGCGCAGCTGCGCGAGCTCGACCCCGTCCGCGAGGCTGCGTCCCAAGGCGGCGATGCCGACCAGCGGCCCGTCGCGGTGGTGCGTCAGCGCGCCCTCGAGCGGTGGCAGCCCGGCGAGCGTCTCCTCGGCCGTCACGGACACGCCCCCGTCCGTGGGCTCGGTGCTCAGCGAGGTGAACCAGACGGTCCGCCCGCGCTCTAATGCGCACCAGGTGCGCGCGTCGTCCCACCGCTCCGCGAGGCTCCCCGGGATCGCGAGCGACCACCCGCCCGAGAGCAGCGCGCGCACCTCGCCGCGGCGGTAGCCGATCGGCGGCGCGGCCGGCGCGGTCTCTGCGCGGAGCTGGGCGCGCGTCGCGAGCAGGGACTCGCGCTCGAGCAGCGCGAGCGCCTCCGCCCACTCGCGCCACGGATAGCGGCGCTGCGGATCCGCGCGGTGCGCGGCCTCGAGGAGCGCGACGACCTCCTCGAGCGTCTCCTGCTCGTCGTCGTCACCGGGCCTGCGCCAGCGCACGTCGCGCCACATCCGCACGAGCGCGCGGCCGAGCAGGTAGCCTGCGCCGACGCCCGGCTCGGCCCACGGGAACACGTCGAACCCCGCGCGGCCGTCGCGGTGTGTGGCCTCGAGCCACGCGGCGTCGCGCGGCCCGAGCGGCGTCGCGACCGCGCCCGGGAGCGCGTATTCGTGCCCCTCGGGCAGCGAGAACGCGATCGACTCGCGGCCCTCCGCGAGCAGCGCGCGTGCGTGGCCGGCGAGCCCCGCGAGCCAGCGCGCCATCGCGTCCTCGAGGGCGGGGCGGTTCTTCGTGTGGAAATAGCCCGTCTCGTCGCCCGTGTCGCCGCCGGGATCCTCGGGGGCCCACGCGACGTCGAAGCGCGCGCCGAGCGCGTGCAGCACGTCGCAGACGTGCGCGTGGTAGCCGGGCCCGGCCGTGCTCGTCACCGCGGACGCCTCGAGGCCCCCGTCCCCCCGCAGCGTGAGCACGACGTCCTCTGCGCCCGGGTGCAGCGAGACGAGCAGGCATGCACGGCCGTGGTCGTCGTGCGCGCGCTCGCTCGCGCAGAGCGTCTGCGCGTGCTCGGCGCGCAGCCACGCGAGCACCTCGCCGAGCAGGTCGTCCGCGCGCGCGGTGCGGGCGCCCGCGACGTAGAGGCCGATCGACATCGCGCGCGAGCGTGGGCTGGCCCCGATCGGGGCGCAAGCGCGCCGCGCGCCCCGGATTGTAGGGTCGCGACGCATCTCCGCAGCCGCCGCGCAACCGCCGCGCAGCCGCCGCTCGAGCGCCTCGCGTCGTTCCTCACGCGCGCCGCCGCGCGCTTCGTCCCCGATGCGTTCGTGTTTGCGCTGATCGGGACCGTGCTCGTGGTCGCAGGCGCAGCGGTCGCGACGCCGACGCCGCCGCTCGAGATCGCGGTCGTCACGCTCGTCGTCTGGCTCGCGGCGCCGCGGGCGCCCGCGCGAAGAGCGCCGCGGACCTCGGCATCGCGCTCGACGAACCCGACGCGGAGGCGCCGCTCGCCGCCCCGCGCGCGACGGTGGGTGACTGGCTCGAGCGCTCGCCGCTGCTCTCGATCGCGTTCGTCGCGCTCGCGGGCGTGTACCTCGTCCGCTACTTCGCGCGCGCCCCGAGCGTGCTCACCGCCATCGACCTCGACACGGTGCACCTGAATTTCCTCACGCTCGGCGTCGCGCTGCACGGCCCCCCGGCGCGGCTCATGCGGGCGCTGCGCGAGGCGACGCTCGCGGTGTTGGGGCATCCCCCTGCAGTTCCCGATCTACGCGGGGATCGCGGCCGTCATCGCGAAGACGCACCTCAACGCGCTCATCGCCGGCTGGTTCGTCGGCGTCTCGAGCGCCGCGAGCTTCCCGGCGCTCATCGCCGCGTACTCCATGCTGCTCGGGGTCTTCGTGCCGAGCGGCGGCTCCAAGTGGGTGTTCGAGGCGCCGTACGTGATGCAGGCCGCGCACGAGCTGCGCGTGCATCTCGGCTGGATGGTCGCCTGCGACGACCTCGGCGAGGCGCTCGCGAACCTCGTGCAACCCTTCTGGATGTTGCCCGTCGTCGGCCTCTTCCGGCTGCGCGCGCGCGACGTGATGGGCTTCACGCTGCTCGTCTTCCTCGTGCTCACGCCGCTCGTCCTGGTGCTCGTGACCGTACTCGGTATGACGCTGTCCTACCCGCGCTCAGCGCCGCGTGCGCGCTACGCGAGCCCTTCGGTGAAGGTGAGCGTGCCGGCCTCGGGATCGACGACCACGCGCGCGCCGAGCGGCAGCTCCAGGTTGTCGGCGACGTGCCCCGCAGGGACGCCCGCGAGCACGGGCACGTCGAGCCCCGCGAGGCAGCCGGCGATCGCGTCGTCGACGGTCACGCCGTCCCGGCCCGGCGCCGCGTCCGTGAACGTGCCGAGGACCACGGCCGCGACGCGCTCGAGCACCCCCGCGAGGCGCAGGTGCGTGAGCATCCGATCGACGCGGTAGGGCCGCTCGCCCACGTCCTCGAGGAAGAGCACGGCGCCGTCGAGCGGCGGCAGATGCGGTGTGCCGACCAGCGCCGCGAGCACGGCGAGGTTGCCGCCGAGCAGCGGCCCCGTCGCTCGCCGCACGGCGCGCGTCAGAGGCTGTAGACCTCGGATTTCAGGGGGTATTTCGCCCTCCGCCGCGCCGATCCAGCGCGCGAGCTCCCGATCGGTCCGCCCGTCTGCGCCGAGGCCGCACACCATCGTCGCGTGCAGGCTGCGCACGCCCGCGCGCGCCCAGAGCGCGTGCAGCGCGGTCACGTCGCTGAAGCCGACGAGCAGCTTGCGCGCCGCGCGCACGGCCGCGACGTCGAGCCGCGCGAGGAGCCGCGCCGCGCCGTACCCGCCACGCGCCGCGACGATCGCGCGCACGTCGGGGTCGGCGAGCGCGGCGTCGAGCTCCGCGTGTCGCCGCGCATCGTCCCCGGCGAAGTAGCCGCTTTTCGAGAGCAGATCGTCGCGGAACGTCACGTCGTACCGCGTGCGCAGCCGCGCGACACCGACCTCGAAGGCCGCCACGTCGAAGGGGCTCGAGGGGGCGATGACCGCGACGCGCGCGCCGGGCCCGAGGCGGAGTGGTGGCAGCATCGGCCGGACTGCGTCAGAGGACGACTGCGCGGACATGACGGATCTCCTCCTCGGGTGGCTGACGTCGCACGAAGGCCCGCTCGCCTACCTCGTGCTCGGGCTCGCGGCCGCGCTCGAGTATGTCTTCCCGCCGTTCCCGGGCGACACGATCACGCTCTTCGGCGTGTTCCTCGGCGGGAGCGCGGGCTACTCGCCCTGGCTCGTCTACCTGGCGCTCGACGTGGGAGCCGTGGCGGGCGGCCTCGTCGCGTACGCGTTCGGCCGCGCGATCGATCCCGACGCGCCGCCGCGCCTGCTCGCGGGGAGGCGCTCGCGCGCGGCGCTCGACGAGGTGCGGCTGCGCTTCGAGCGGCACGGCGCCGCATACCTCGCCATCAACCGCTTCGTGCCGGCGCTGCGCGCCTTCTTCTTCGTCGGCGCCGGGCTCGCGCGGGTCCCGGTGTCGCGCGTCGCGGTCTGGGGGGCGGTCAGCGCGAGCGCGTGGAACGCGCTCCTGCTCGGCGTCGGGTGGGCGCTCGGCGGGAGCTGGCAGCGCCTCGCCGCGCTCGCCTCGGTGTACGCGTGGGTCGCCCTCGGCGTCGCGTTCCTCGTCGTCGTCCCGCTCGCGCTCATCGTGCGGGCGCGGCTCCGCGAGCTCGAGAAGCGCTGACGCGCGGCGAGGGGTGTTGCCCCGCGCGCCGCGGGACTAGGATCCCGCGATGTCCGATCCCTCGCTCGCCCCCACGCTGTCCGCCGACTCGCTCGCCGCCACGATCAGCGACGCCTCGCTCGACGCGACGCTCGCCGCCGACGCGTCCGTCTCCCCCGCGCGCGGCGCCACGCAAGCGGGCGCAGCGGTGGGGCGCACGGCCACCACCGTGCTCCCGCGCATCGACCTCGACGCGTCCGCGCGACCCGTCGTCATCGCGGACCCGCAGGACCGCTACCGCGAGCTGAAGTCCCTCGGCGAGGGCGGCATGGGCGAGGTGGCCCTCGTGCGGGACAACGACATCGGGCGCGAGGTCGCCGTGAAGCGGATGCTGCCTGCGGCCGTCCGCCCGACGACGATCGCCCGCTTCGTGGAGGAGGTCCGCACGATCGGCGCGCTCGAGCATCCGGGCATCGTGCCCATCCACGACGTCGGGCTCGACGCGCAGGGTCGCTACTTCTTCGTCATGAAGTACGTCGACGGCCACACGCTCGAGCAGATCATCGAGCGCCTCCGCGCGCGCGACGCGGAATTCGAGGCCCGCTACACGATCGAAGAGCGCGTCCGCATCGCAACCCAGTTGCTACAGGCGCTCAGTTACGCCCACGCGCGCGGCGTCGTGCACCGCGATCTCAAGCCCGCCAACGTGATGGTCGGCCGCTTTGGCGAAGTCGTCCTCATGGACTGGGGCATCGCCAAGCGCATCGGAGGGCGCGAGCTCGCCGCCGACGAGGGCGCGGCCGACGTCGCGGATGTCTCCGCGGCGACGCCGAGCCAGGAGGGCCGGACGCGCCGCGCGCTGCGGACGCAGGCGGGGCAGCTGCTCGGCACGCCCGCGTACATGTCGCCCGAGCAGGCCCGCGGCGCCAACGCCGAGCTCGACGGGCGCTCCGACCTCTACAGCGCCTCCGTGCTGCTCCACGAACTCTTCGCGCTGCGCCACTATCTCGACGGGAAGACCACGCTCCCCGGCCTGCTGCTCGGCGTCGCGAGCGAGGAGTTCCCTGCCAGCGCGTTGCTCGCGTCGGCCGTCGAGCCGTACCCCGCCGCGCTCGGCCACTTCCTCGCGAAGGGCCTCCGCAAAGACCCGGCCGCGCGCTACCAGAACGCCGACGAGATGCTCGCGGTGATCCGGAGCGTTCAGTCGGGGCGCATCGCCGTGCAGTGCCCCGTCACGGCGACGCGGCGCGTGGTCGGCGAGGCCGGGCGCTTCGTCGACCGGAACCCGATGCTCGCGACGAGCGCCTTCGCGCTCGGCGTGGTCGCGCTCCTCGCAGGCGTCGGCTACGTCGTCGCGACGCTCGTCTGAACGACGCGGCCCCGGCTGAATCGTCATTCAGTCGGGGCCGTGGATCGACGCTCGTCGCGTCGCTGCGTGATGCGAGGTTCAGCCCGCGCCGCCCGAAGACTCCTTGTCCTCGGGCTTCGTCAGCACGGCGCGCAGGTAGTCACGGTTCATCTGCGCGATCGACCCGATGCGGATGCCCTTCGGGCAGACGGCTTCGCACTCGCGGTGGTTCGTGCAGTGGCCGAAGCCCTCGACATCCATCTGCTCGACCATGCGCCGCACGCGGCGGAAGCGCTCGGGCTGGCCCTGGGGGAGCTCGGCGAGGTGCGTGACCTTCGCGGCGGTGAAGAGCGACGCGCTCGCGTTGGGGCAGGCGGCGACGCACGCGCCGCAGCCGATGCACGCGGCGTTGTCCATCGCGGCATCCGACTGCTGCTTCGGCACCAGGATCTCGTTCGCGTCGCGCGCCGAGCCGGTGCGCACCGACACGTAGCCGCCCTTCGCGACGATGCGGTCGAGCGCGCCGCGGTTGACGACGAGGTCGCGGACGACGGGGAACGCCCGCGCACGCCACGGCTCGATCCAGAGCTCGTCGCCATCCGCGAACGAGCGCATGTGCAACTGGCAGGTCGTCGTCGCGCCCTGCGGCCCGTGCGCGATGCCGTTGATCATCAGGCCGCAGCTGCCGCAGATCCCCTCGCGGCAGTCGTGATCGAAGGCGATCGGCGTCTTGCCCGAGGTGATCAGCCCCTCGTTCACGACATCGAGCATCTCGAGGAACGACATGTCCGGGCTGATGCCCTCGGCGGCGTACTCCTCGAAGCGCCCGGCGTCGCCGGCGTTCTGCTGCCGCCAGACGTGGAGCCTGAGCTTCATCGAAGCCTTCTGCGAAGCGGACTGACCGTTGCCTGCCATGGTCGTCTCTCCCCTGCTCACTTGTAGCTGCGCTGCGAAGGTTTGACGTAATCGAAGGCCAGCGGCTCCTTGTGGAGCGCGGGCGCCGCGCCGAAGCCCTTCCACTCCCAGGCCGCCGCGTACTGGAACGCCTCGTCGTTGCGCTTGGCCTCGCCCTTTTCAGGGCCGCTCTCGACCTGGTGCTCCTCGCGGAAATGCCCGCCGCACGACTCCTCGCGGTCGAGGGCGTCCTTGCAGAGCAGCTCGGCGAACTCGAGGAAGTCGGCGACGCGCCCGGCGTGCTCGAGCGTCTGGTTGAGCTCCTCGCCGCTGCCCGGCACGGAGACGGTCTCCCAGAACTCTTCGCGCAGCTGCGGGATGCGCGTGAGCGCCTCCTCCAGCCCCTTGCGCGTGCGGGCCATGCCGCACTGGTCCCAGACGAGCTTGCCGAGCTCGCGGTGGAAGGAGGCGGGCGTCCGCTTCGGGGTCTTGCTGTGGAGGAGTTTGTCGAGCCGCGCGGCGACCTCGTCGCGGACCTTCACGGCCTCTGGGTGCGTCTCGTCGGGCCGCTTCTCGAAGAGTTTCCCGCCCGATTCGCTCGCGAGGTAGTTGCCGAGCGTCGCGGGGATGACGAAGTAGCCGTCCGCGAGGCCCTGCATGAGCGCGCTCGCGCCGAGGCGGTTCGCGCCGTGGTCGGAGAAGTTCGCCTCGCCGAGCACGAAGAGCCCGGGGATCGTGCTCTGGAGGTTGTAGTCGACCCAGAGCCCGCCCATCGTGTAGTGGACGGCCGGGTAGATGCGCATCGGAACCTCGTAGGGGTTCTCGTCGGTGATGCGCTGGTACATCTCGAAGAGGTTGCCGTAGCGCTCCGCGATCTGCGCTTGGCCGAGCCGCTTGATCGCGTCGGCGAAGTCGAGGTAGACGCCGAGCCCGCCGGGGCCGACGCCGCGCCCCTCGTCGCAGACCGTCTTCGCACCGCGCGAGGCGATGTCGCGCGGGGCGAGGTTGCCGAAGCTCGGATACATCCGCTCGAGGTAGTAGTCGCGATCCGACTCGGGGATCTCGCCGGGCTTCTTGTCCACGTCCTCGCGCCGCTTCGGGACCCAGACGCGGCCGTCGTTGCGGAGCGACTCGCTCATCAGCGTGAGCTTCGACTGGTAGTCGCCCTTCACGGGGATGCAGGTCGGGTGGATCTGCGTGTAGCAGGGGTTCGCGAAGAGGGCGCCGCGGCGGTGTGCGCGCCACGTCGCGGTGACGTTGCAACCCTTGGCGTTGGTCGAGAGGTAGAAGACGTTGCCGTAACCGCCCGTCGCGAGACACACGGCGTCCGCCATGTGGACCTCGAGTTTGCCGTCGACGAGGCTGCGCGTGATGATCCCGCGCGCGCGCCCGTCGATGACGATGAGGTCGAGCATCTCGCAGCGCGGGTGCATCGTCACGCCGCCGGCGTCGATCATCTTCTCGAGCGCCTGGTACGCGCCGAGCAGGAGCTGCTGCCCCGTCTGGCCGCGCGCGTAGAACGTGCGCGAGACCTGTGCGCCACCGAAGCTGCGGTTCGCGAGCAGGCCGCCGTACTCGCGCGCGAACGGGACGCCCTGCGCGACGCACTGATCGATGATCTGCACGCTGATCTGCGCGAGGCGGTAGACGTTCGACTCGCGGGCGCGGAAGTCGCCGCCTTTCACGGTGTCGTAGAAGAGGCGATAGACGCTGTCGCCGTCGTTCTGGTAGTTCTTCGCGCCGTTGATGCCGCCCTGGGCCGCGATGGAGTGCGCGCGGCGCGGCGAGTCTTGATAGCAGAAGGCGTCGACGTGGTAGCCGAGCTCGGCCAGCGTCGCGGACGCGCTCGCCCCGGCGAGGCCGGTGCCCACGACGATGACTTTGTACTTCCGCTTGTTCGCCGGGTTCACGAGCTTCATCGAGAAGCGGTGGCGGTCCCAGCGCGTCTCGATAGGGCCATCGGGGGCGTTCGACTTCAGCTCCATCGCGTTGTCTCCGGGGAGTGGATGCGCGTCATTCGACGACGAGGTTGTTCGCCTCGATCGGCTCGCCGTCGGCGGCGCCGACCTGCGCCTCGCCCGGGAAGAGCCCGGAGGCGATGGCGACGGGGATGCTGACGTTGCCGCCCACGATGAGGACCGTGAGGCCCACGGCGAAGGTGCGGCGGAAGCCGTCGTAGCGCGGGTGGCTGAGGCCGAGCGTCTGGAAGAAGCTCCACGCGCCGTGGAAGAGGTGCACCCCGAGCAGCAGCTGGGCGACGACGTACACCGCCGCGAGCCATGGGATCTGGAAGCTGCCGATCACGTTCGCGTAGACGTTCGTCTCGCTGTGCGTGCCCGTCGGCGAGTAGCCGAGGGTGAGGTGCAGCAGGTGATAGACGATGAAGAGCGCGACCGTCGGGCCGCTCAGGCGCATCGAGATCGCGGCGAGGTTGGTCGCGTTGTTCACGCGCTTCGCGTAGGCCCTCGGCCGCGCGTCGCCGGCCTCGGCGGCGAGGGACAGCGAATAGTAGATGTGGGCCGCGACCGAGACGAGCAGCACCGCGCGCGTGCCCCAGAGCAGGGGCAGCGTGGCCTTCAAGAAGGCGGCGTACGCGTTGATCTTCTCGGGGCCGAGGAACACCTGGAGGTTCCCGGCCATGTGTCCGACGAGAAAGCCGAACATCACGACGCCGGTGACGGCCACGATGGCCTTCTTCCCGATGGACGTCTGATGGAGGAGCCGCGCTCGTTGCATCTCTAGACCTCGTTGGAGTCCCGCGCGCCTATACACCGTGGGGTCGATCGCGCCAACGGGAAAGTCACGCGTTCGTCGCGGCGTTTTGCCCGTTCGCGTCGGGGGTTCGTGCGTCGTCGACCGGCGCGGAGGGTGCGCACGGGGAGGGCGGATCGATGTAGTCGACGAGCTCGCCGCGGAAGGTGCGGAGCGTCGTCGTCCCCGCGCCGCGCGCCGCGACGTAGTCGGGCAGGAGCGGGACCTTCCCGCGGCCGCCCGGCGTGTCGACGATGAACTTCGGCACCGCGATCCCCGTGAGCCGGCCCTGCAGGCGCTCCATGATCGCGAGGCCCGTCGCGATCGGCGTCCGCAGGTGCCCGGTGCCGCGCACCGGGTCGGCCTGGAGTAGGTAGTAGGGCCGAACGCGCGTGCGGACGAGCCCGCGAAAGAGCCGCTCGAGCACGTCGGCGTCGTCGTTCACGCCGCGGAGCAGCACCGTCTGGTTCATCACGGGGATGCCCGCGTCGATGAGCCGCCCGCACGCGCGGAGGGCCGCGGGGGCGAGCTCCTTCGGGTGGTTGAAGTGCGTCATGAGCCACACCGCCGGGTGCGTGCGGAGCGCCGCGCAGAGCTCGCCCGTGATGCGCTGTGGGAGCGTGACCGGCGCGCGGGTCGCGACGCGCACCGTGTCGAGGCTCTCGATCGCCGCGAGCGCGCCGAGGATCTCGGCGAGGCGCTCGGTGCGCATCACCAGCGGATCACCGCCGGAGACGATGACGTCGCGCACCTCGGGGTGCGCGCGCAGCCAGGCGAACGCGGGCGCGAGCCGCTCCATGCTGCGGGCGCCGCCGCCCGCGCCGACCATGCGCGAGCGCGTGCAGAAACGGCAATAGACGCTGCAGCGATCGGTCGCGAGAAGCAGCGCGCGGTCTGGATAGCGCTGCACGAGATGTGGCGCGACCTCGTGCGCCTCCTCGCCAAGCGGATCGCGCAGATCGCCGGGCACGCTGCGGGCCTCGTCGGCGACGGGCACGCACTGCACGCGCACGGGACACGCGGGATCGTGAGGGTCGCAGAGCCCCAGATAGTGCGGCGTGATCGACATCGGGAAGCCGTCCGCCAACGCGCGGCGCACGCCCTCGCGCTCGCGTTCGGTGAGGTGCAGGCGCGCCTCGAGACCGGCCAGATCCGTGACCGCGTGGCGAACCTGCCAGCGCCAATCGTCCGCGGTCGCGGGCTCGTCGGCGTCGCTCGCGCGGAGCCCGAGCGCGTGGGGGCGTGCCGACATGCGCGCCGAGCGTAGCAGCCCCGCGCCGCCGCGCGCGGTGCTTCTCAGGGGGCCGGGCGACGTCTACGGTGCGTCGATGAACGATCCGGATCGCTCGGGCAGCGCAGCGCCCGTTCCGCGGCTGCCCGGACCAGACGAGCAGCGCGTCGTCCTGCTCGTCGCGCTCGTGCAGCTCGTCAACATCCTCGATTTCATGATGGTGATGCCGCTCGGGCCGTACTTCGCGGAGGCGCTTCACTTCCCGCGGTCCGAGGTCGGTTACGTCGGCACGGCGTACACCGCGGCCGCGGGGTTGAGCGGGCTCGTCGGCGCGCTCTTCCTCGACCGCTTCGACCGTCGGCGCGCGCTGCTGGTGTCGATGCTCGGGCTCACCGCCGCGACGGCGCTCGGCGGCTTCGCGGTCGATCTGCCGACGCTCCTGCTCGCACGCGTGCTCGCAGGGCTCTTCGGGGGGCCCGCGACCTCGGTCGCGCTCGCGATCGTGGCCGACATCGTGCCGCCCGAGCGCCGTGGCCGCGCCCTCGGCACCGTGATGACCGCCTTCTCGGTGGCCTCCGTGCTCGGGGTCCCGTTCGGCCTGACGCTCGCGGACCTCGGCGGATGGCGCGCGCCCTTCTTCGGGGTCGCGGCGCTCGGCGTGCTGGCGTTCGGGTACACGCACCTCCGCCTCCCGTCGCTGCGCGGCCACATCCTCGCGGGCGCGCCGACACCGCGCCTCGGCGGGCTCGGGGCGCTCTTCGGCGATCGGCTCGCGTGGCTCGCGCTCTCGACGACGGCGCTCGTGATGATGGGCAGCTTCGCGCTCATCCCGACCATCGCCGGGTACCTCGACGCGAACCTCGAGTTCCCGAAGGCGATGCTGAAGCTGCTCTACTTCGCGGGCGGGCTCGTCACGATCTTCACGATCCGGCGCGCCGGGCGCATCGTCGATCGGCTGGGCGCGTTCCCGGTGTCGGTCGTCGGAACGCTCGTGCTCTGCAGCGTCATCTGGTTCGGTTTCGTGGTCTACGACCGCGCGGACACCGCGGCGCTCGTGCACGCGGCCGCGGGGGGACCGTTCGACATCACCGTGCGCGTCGGGGGGGCGTCGCTGCCGCTCGCGGCGCTCGCCCCGATGGTCGTGCTCTTCGTCGGCTTCATGTTCTCGATGTCGATCCGCAACGTCGCGCAGGGCGCGACCATGACCAAGGTGCCGCGTCCGCAGCAGCGCGCCGCCTTCATGAGCCTGCAGTCGGCCGTGCAGCATTTCGCGTCGGCGGCCGGGGCGCTGCTCTCGTCACTCCTGCTGCGCGACGGCCCCGACGGGATGCTCGTGGGGATGCCGCGCGTCGCCGGGACGTCGATCTTCCTCGCGGCGTGCGTACCCTGGCTGCTGAGGCAGGTGGAGCGGGGGATCGCGCGCCGCGCACCGGCACGCCCCTGAGACTCCGGACGCTGCGCACGTGCCGCATCGCGGGGCGGGGACGAAATCGGGAGAAGCTGGAGTTTGTGGTCAGGCGGCTGTTCCGACATGGGATGCGTCATCCTCCGGGAACCGATGGCTGAACGACCGACAGCAACCAGCACGCCGAGTGACCTCCGCTCGCGTGCCACCGTAGAGATCTTGCGCGAACTCGGCTACGCGGTGGCGTGGTCGGAGGGAGGGGCCGGTTGCACGGTCCGCGGCGAGGAGGAGCGCTTCGAGGGCGCGGGCGCCGACGGCGCCGACGCGCTCCGCGACGCCCTCCGCGCGATGCTCCCGACCCGCATCGCGCGCGCCGCGTTCGACGCGCAGGTCGAGCGCCGCGAGTCCGCGCTCTCGGGCGACACCGCGCCGCCCCGCCTCGCCCCGCCTCGCCTCGCGCCTGCGCCGACCCCGCCGCCGACGATGGCGCGCGAGCGTCTGCGGCCGCAGGTCGTTCACGTGAACGAGGGCTGGGGAACGCCGCCGCCTCGGACACCCTCGCGCATGGTGGTCACGACCATCGGCAGCGGCTCGCCGCCGATCCTGCGTCCAGCGCCCCCGCTGACGCCGCCGTTTTCGGAGGGCGAGTCGGGGCGAACCTTCTTCTCCGTCGAGGACGCGCTCGCGGATCTCGGCGTCGTGCGTGCGCGCGTCGAGGATGCGGTGAGCGAGGTATCGCTGATGGCCCCGGGCCTGCAGCGCGCGCACGTGCTCGCGTGGATCGCGCGCGCCCGCAGCATCGAGGAGCAGTACCCGACCGAGCGCCAGGTGCAGCACACGACGCAGAACATCGCGCGTCGCCTCACGCACCTCTGCAAGATCTGGTGGCCGGGCACCGTGCGCGCGCTGCAGTTGCACACGACGGTCGAGCAGGCGTCGCGCAGCGTCGAGCCTGCGCCGCGCCCGATGCCGCGCCGCTGGGGCGAGCTCGCGGACATTCTCGAGAGCCGCCTCGAAGCCCTCGTGAGCCAGCCCGGATTCGACGACGGCTGGCTCGACGGGGCCGCGCAGTTCCCGGCGCCGCCCGAGCGCGCCGCGCTCTTCGCGCGTCTGCGCGCCGCGGTGGAGCGCGTGGGCGGCTCGCTGGCGCACCCGCCGGTGGACCGGGCGGACAGCGTCCGCGTGAGCGACGCCGACATCCTGGAGCTCGTGGAGGTCGCGCAGCGCCTGCGCTGGCTCCGTGCGAGCGCGCCGGACGCCGAACACTGGGGTGCCGCCGTCGGCCGGATCCGCTTCCTCGTCACGGGGCTCGGTGACCGCGGGCAGGCCCTCAAGGCCGCGCTCGATCCCGGGTTTCGGCCGCGGGGTACCTGGCACGAGTTCTTCCAGCGCGGCGCGGAGACGGGCCCGGCCGACCCCGCGGACGGTACGCTCGAGGCGGTGGCCGCGCGGCTCCTCGGCCTCGTGCGCCCGCGCCTCACCGCGCAGCGTGCGCTCGTCGTCGCGAACCGCGAAGACCCGGAGTTGCGCGACCGCCTGCACGCGGCCCTCGATCTCGAGGTCGCGTGGTGCGTCGCGGACCCGCGGGCCGTGGCCGAGGCCGTCAAGGCGATCCAGCGGGGCGCCCACGACCTCGTGCTCGGCGCGACCAGCTTCCAGGATCACGCGACGGACACGGCGCTCGCGCGCGCCTGTGCCGCGGCCAATCCGCGCGCCCGCTACGTCCGTGTGAACCGGACCCGCATCGCCGCCTACGCCCGCGCGCTCGTCCGCGAACACGGCGTCGCCGCGGGCTGAGGGCTCCCCCCGCAGCCGGGGCGAGGAGACGGGCCGCCGCAGGCCCGTCCCGCGCCGGCGCTCGCGGTCCGCGCGCGGATGTTGCCCCCCCGGCCGCGCCGAGGGGGCCCGTCGATCAGGCGCCCGCGACGTCCGGGTGCGTCGCCATCGCCGCCATCAACAACTCGCGCTGCTTGCGGAGCGCGTCGGGCACGGTGGGCCCGAGCGAGTCGAACCACGCGCCGTGGTTGTCGAGCTCGGCCATCCACTCCTTCGGCGAGACGCGCGTCGCGAGCTCGAAGCGCTCCGCGGAGATGTCGAGCCCGGAGAGGTCGACGTCGCCCTGCCGCGGGATCCAGCCGACCGGCGTCTCGAGTCCGCCGATGCGCACGCGCGCGCGGTCGACGATCCACTTGAGGACGCGCATGTTCTCGCCGAAGCCCGGCCAGACGAACTTGCCGTCTTCGTCCTTGCGGAACCAGTTGACGAGGAAGATCTTCGGCGGGTTCTGGATGCGGTGCCGCATCGCGAGCCAGTGGCCGAAGTACGTGCCCATGTCGTAGCCACAGAACGGCAACATCGCCATCGGGTCGCGGCGGAGCACGCCGACTTTGCCCGTCGCGGCCGCGGTCGTCTCCGAGCCGAGCGTCGCGCCGAGGTAGACGCCGTGCACCCAGTTGAAGCTCTGCAGCACGAGCGGCACGGTGCCCTCGCGGCGGCCGCCGAAGATGATCGCGCTGATCGGCACGCCGGCGGGGTTGTCCCACTCGCGCGAGAGCATCGGGTTGTTGGTGATGGGGGATGTGAAGCGCGAGTTCGGGTGCGCGGCCTTCTCGGTCGAGCCCTTCTTCCAGGGCTGGCCTTTCCAGTCGATGAGCTCGTCGGGGACCTCGCCGTCGACGCCCTCCCACCACACGTCGTTGTCCCTCGTGAGCGCGACGTTCGTGAAGAGCGTGTCCTTCGCGACCGTCTTCATGGCGTTCGCGTTGGAGGACATGCTCGTCCCTGGCGCGACGCCGAAGTAGCCGTGCTCGGGGTTCACGGCCCAGAGGCGGCCGTCCTCGCCGACGCGCATCCACGCGATGTCGTCGCCGACCGTCCAGATCTTCCAACCCTCGAAGCGGCGCGGCGGGATCATCATCGCGAAGTTCGTCTTGCCGCACGCGCTCGGGAAGGCGGCGGCGACGTAGCTGACCTGGCCCTCGGGCGACTCGACGCCGAGGATCAGCATGTGCTCGGCGAGCCAGCCCTCCTTCTTGCCGAGGTAGCTGCCGATGCGGAGCGCGAGGCACTTCTTGCCGAGCAGCACGTTCCCGCCGTAGCCCGAGCCGACGCTCCAGATCGTGTTGTCCTCGGGGAAGTGGCAGATGAAGCGCTTCTCCGGATCGAGGTCGAGCGTCGAGTGCAGGCCGCGGTTGAAGTCGTTGGACTCGCCGAGCATGTCGAGCGCGGCGCGGCCCATGCGGGTCATGATCCGCATGTTCAACGCGACGTAGACGCTGTCGGTGATCTCGACGCCGACCTTCGAGAACGGCGAGCCGAGCGGCCCCATCACGTAGGGGACCACGTACATCGTGCGGCCCTTCATCGCGCCGTCGAAGAGGGGCGTCAGCTTCGCGTAGGCGTCCGCGGGCGCCATCCAGTTGTTGGTCGGGCCGGCCTCGGCCTTGGTCGGCGTGCAAATGAAGGTGAGGTGCTCGACGCGCGCGACGTCGTTCGGGTTCGAATAGCTGAGGAAGCAGCCGGGGCGCTTCTTCGGGTCGAGGGGCCGCAGCACCCCCGTCGACACCGCGAGCTCCGTGAGGCGGCGGCGCTCTTCCTCCGAGCCGTCGCACCACACGATGTGGTCGGGCTTCGTGAGCTTCGCCGTGGTGCTCACCCAGTCGAGCAGGGCTTGGTTGCTCGTCGCAGGCGCAGGGGAGGGAGCGGTCGTGGGAGCCGTCGTCATGCGGGGATCCTTCCTCGGAGAGCGCCGCGCGCGGACCTTACCGGGGGCGCTCGTGGGCGCGATCATACGCCCGCATTCCGAGGCGGCAACACCGCGCGGAGCGCGCGGAGCCCATGTTCGCATGGGTTTCGACGCACTGCGTCGACGACGCTGGCGCATGCAGCGGCGCCGTGCGCGGGCGCGCGCTTGACACCCCGCGGGGCGCCCGCTAATTCTCCGAGGGCCCTTACTGAAAATGATTTTCAGGAACGATAGTGGACGGGCTCCCATGGAAGGAGCCGGGAGAGGCGGCATGCAGTCACATCGTCGGTTCGCGATGGCTCGCCCGGTGGTCTTCTTCACCGGATGCGCGCTCGTGCTCGGGGCGTGCGGCGAGGGCGATGCGCCGCCGGTCACGCCGGACGCCGGGCCGCCCACGGTGCCCACGCGCTACGCGTTCGAGAGCCGCTTCGCGCCCGACGCGGAGCAGCGTCGATTACGCGGGCCAGGCCGCGCGGCAGGTGCTCATTGCCGACCTCGCGCGCGTTCATCGGCGGGATCTCCGCGCGCATCGACGCGGGCACCTTCACGCCGGGCACCGAGGCCGAAGTGCTCGCAACGCTCGACTACTACTACCGCTTCGACGGCGCCTCGAACGGCGACGACCGCTTCGCGCTCGCGACGACGCCGCCCGCGCTCCAGGAGACGTGGAACGACCTCGCGCCGAACAAGCCGCTGCGCGACAAACTCGCCGGCAACGACACGGTCACGGATCACGTCGATTGGTCCACGGCCTTCCGTGGCTGGTCGGACCCCGCGATCGCGGCGCCCGGTGGCGCAACGACGAGCCCCGAGGGGCTGCTCACCGCGTTCTTCGCGACGCTCGCGGCGCAGGCGGTCGAGCAGGCGAACGGCATGGAGCGCGTCGCGGCTGCGGATCCGAGCGGCGCGCCGCTCCCGGCGCACCTCACCGAGAGCGGGCTCGACCTCGAGGAGCTCGTGCAGAAGCTGTTGCTCGGCGCGGTGTCGTTCTCGCAGGGCGCGGACGACTACCTCGACTCGGACGTCGCAGGGAAGGGGCTTCGTTCACCCAACACGCGCGACGGCGACGCGCCGTACACGGTGCTCGAGCACGCGTGGGACGAGGGCTTCGGCTACTGGGGCGGCGCGCACGACCTCGGCGACTACAGCGCCGAGGAACTCGGCGGCGAGGGCGGCCGCGCGGGGTATGCGTCCGGCTACCACGACACGGACGGCGACGGGCGCATCGACCTCACGCGCGAGGCGAACTGCGGCGCCGCGGTGTACGCCGGCAAGCGCGATCACGGCAGCGTGACGGCGGCGCGCACGGACTTCTCGGGCGAGGCCTTCGACGCCTTCAAGCGCGGGCGCGCGCTCATCGCGGCCGCAGGCGAGACGCTCACGGACGAGGAGTTCGCCGCGCTCGTCGTCGAGCGGGACCGCATCGTCGGTGCGTGGGAGCGCGCGCTCGCGGCGAGCGCCGTCCACTATCTGAACGAGGTGCTCGTCGACATGCGACGATTCGATGCGCCGGAGTACGTCTTCGCGGATCACGCGGCGCACTGGTCGGAGCTGAAGGGCCTCGCACTCGGCTTTCAGTTCAATCCACGCTCGCCGCTCGACGGTGCGCGCTTCGCACAGCTGCACACGCTGCTCGGCGACGCGCCCGTGCTCGCGACGGCGACACCCGCCGAGCGGGACGGGTATCGCACGAAGCTCCTCGAGGCGCGCGCGCTGCTCGGCGCGGCGTATGGCTTCGACGCCGCGAATCTCGGCGCGGACGACGGCACGGGAGGCTGGTGATGGCCGCCGCGATGAACTGGCGCAGCGCGCGGATGATCTCGCGGATCGGCCTGTTTTCATGGTCGATCGTGCAGATTGCAGGGTGTGATTCGGCGGCTCCGGCGCCCGTCGACGACCCAGCCCGGCGCATGCTCGTCGCGGGCCTCGCCGAGCGCGTCATGCTCCCGAATTACCGCGAGTTCGCGGCGCGTGCCGCGGCGCTCGAGGCAGCGAGCGCGCAGTGGGCGGGCAGCGGTAGCGAGGCGGAGCGCGCCGCGGCGCAGGCGGCCTGGCGCGCCGCGAACGAGGTCTGGCAGCGCGCGGAGCTGCACAGCCTCGGGCCCGCGGGGATGAACCTCAGCGTCGCGGGCGGCCTGGACCTGCGCGACGAGATCTACGCGTGGCCGCTCGTGAACCGGTGCCGCGTCGACCAGGAGACGGTCGCGCGCGTGTGGGAGACGCCCGGCGCGCTCGCGGCCGAGGCGGTCAACGCGCGTGGCCTCGGCGCGCTCGAATATCTGCTCTTCCGCGCCGATGCTGGCAACGCGTGCGCGCCGCTCAGCACCCTCAATACGGATGGCAGCTGGGCGGCGCTCGGGGACGCGGAGGTCGCGTCGCGGCGCGCGGCGTATGCGCGTGAGGCTGCGCGGCTCGTCCGTGAAGCGGCCGATGCGCTCGTCGCCGCGTGGGAGCCGTCGCAGGGCGGCTTCGTCACGCAGCTCTCGAGCGCGGGCACGACGAGTGCGCTCTTCTCCTCGAGTCAGGCGGGGCTCAACGCGGTGTCCGACGCGATGCTCTACCTCGAGGAGGCCGTGAAGGACATGAAGCTCGCGGCGCCGGGCGGGCTCTCGACGGACTGCGTCGCGATGACGTGTCCCGAGCTCCTCGAGGCGCCTGTCGCGCACGCGTCGAAGGAGAGCGTGCGCGCGAACTTGCGCGGCTTCGAGGCGCTCTTCCTCGGCGCGCCGGCCGGCACGGAGGCGTACGGCTTCGACGATCTCCTCGTCGAGGTGGGCGCGGGCGCGCTCGCGGCCACGATGCGCGCCGCGCTCGCCGCGGCGCTCGCGGCCGTCGACGCGGTGCCGGGCACCTTCGACGAGGCGCTCGCGCCCGGCAACGCGGCGGGGCAGGCGGCCTTCGTCGCGGCGTACGACGCGGTCAAGGCGCTCACGGACGCGCAGAAGACGCAGTTCCTCACGGTGCTCGACCTCGAGCTGCCGAACCGGCTCGACGCCGACAACGACTGACGCGCGGTCGCGATGCGGACGAGCGTCGGAGCGCCGCGCAGCGAGACGACGGGCCCGTGGGGCGCGCGGTGGCGCGCGCTCGCGACGCACGCCGCGACGCCGATCGATCCGGCGTCGCTCGTCGCCTTCCGCGTGATGTTCGGCGTACTCGGGGTCGTCGCGGCGGTGCGCTTTCTCGCGAGCGGCTGGGTCGCGCGCATGTACGTCGAGCCGACCTTCCATTTCCGCTACTTCGGGTTCGGCTGGGTGCAGGCGCTGCCCGAGCCGTGGACGACGACGGCCTTCGTCGTGCTCGCCGTGCTCGCTGCCTGCGTCGCGCTGGGCTTCGCGTACCGGCTCGCCGCGCCGCTGTATTTCCTGCTTTTTACGTATCTCGAGCTCGTCGACGTCACGAACTACCTCAACCACTACTACCTCGTCAGCCTGCTCGCGTTGCTGCTCACCGTGCTGCCGCTGCACCGCGCGGGCTCGCTCGATGCGCGGGCTGCGGCCCGCGCTGCGCGTCGCGTCGTTCCCACGGTGGATGCTGTGGCTGCTGCGCTTCCAGGTCGGCGTCGTCTACGTCGGCGCGGGACTCGCGAAGCTCCAGCCCGACTGGTTGATCCACGGCCAGCCGCTCGGCATCTGGCTCGCGGCGCGCACGGATCTGCCGCTCGTGGGGGCGTGGCTCGACGTGCCGGCCGTCGCGCTCGCGATGAGCTGGGGCGGCTTTTTCTACGACCTCACGCTGCCGCTGTGGCTCTCGATCCGTCGCACGCGCGGCCTCGCGTACCTCGCGGCGCTGCTCTTCCACGGAGCGGTCGGCGTGCTCTTCCAGATAGGGATGTTCCCGCTGATCATGGTCGTCGCCGCGAGCGTGTTCTTCGAGCCCTCGTGGCCCCGCCGGTGGTTGCAGCGCCTCGCGCCGCGCGCGCTCGACGCCTTCGACGTGCGCGGCCCCGGGGTGTCGCCGCTCGCGCATCCGGCGCTGCGCGCGGCGGCGCAGGGGCTGCTCGCGGCGTACTGCGTTGTGCAGGTCGCGCTGCCGCTGCGGAGCACGCTCTACGGCGGCGACGTGCTCTGGCACGAGCAGGGCATGCGCTGGTCGTGGCGCGTGATGGTGCGCGAGAAGAACGGCAGCGTGTCGTTCCGCGTGCGCATGGACGGCGACGCGCGCGAGCGCATCGTGTCGCCGCGGCGGTACCTGACGAGCGCGCAGGAGCGCGAGATGGGCACGCAGCCCGACCTCGTCTTGCAGCTCGCGCACCACGTCGCGACCGAGCTGCGCGCGGCGGGGCACCGTGACGTCGAGGTGCGGGCGGATGCGCTCGCGTCGCTCAACGGCCGTGCCGCGGCGCGCCTCATCGACCCGGACGTCGATCTCACGCGCGTCGAGGACTCCCTCGCGCCCGCGTCGTGGATCCTCCCGGCGCCGCCCGATCCCCCCATCCGGCTCCGGCGTCCGCGCGGCCTGCGCGCGGCGCCCCCGTCCACCCTGACGTCCATCCCCGTCGCCCTCGGAGAACGCGAATGACCGCGCCGTCGCTGAATGATCGTTCATGTCCGCGGCCCGCGCGTCCCCTCGCGCTCGCGCTCGTTGGTGCGCTCGCCGGTCTGCTCGCCGCGCCGCGCGGCGCCCGCGCGCAGGACGCGGGGGTCGTCGCACCGGCGGACGCAGGCGTACCCGGGACGGAGGCCGCGCCTCCCGCCGAAGGCACGGTCGAGGCGGAGCCCGACGCCGGCGGCGGCGAGGGCCTCGGCGACATCTTCGACGACGGTCGTTCGTTGCTCGGTGGGGGCGCGTCGCCCGCGGGCGGCGCGGCCGGGGAGGACGCCGCGACCACGCCACCGGCACCGGGCGACGCGTCGCTCGCGGACGACGACCTCGCGCTGCGCGGGCTGCGGATCGAGTACGACGACGAAGACCGCTTCCGCACGAGCGGCGCCGTCACGCGCCTCGACGAGCGGCAGCTCCGCCGCTTCGGTTACGACGACCCGACGACGGTCGTCACGCAGGCACCGGGCGTCTACGTGCGCACGGAGGACGGCTTCGGGCTGCGTCCCAACATCGGCATCCGCGGCGGCAGCGCCGAGCGTTCGAAAAAAATCACCCTCATGGAAGATGGTGTGCTCTTCGGTCCTGCGCCGTACAGCGCGCCCGCGGCCTACTACTTCCCGCTGATGATGCGCATGACCGGCGTCGAGGTCTTCAAGGGCCCGGCGGCCGTGCTCTACGGCCCGAACACCGTCGGCGGTGCGCTCGACCTGACCTCGCGCGACATCCCCGACGCGCCGGCGGGTGCGCTCGAGCTGACGGGGGGCACGTTCGGATACGGCCGCGCGCACCTGCACTACGGCGCGAGCAACGCGTGGGGCGGTTTCCTCGCGGAGCTCGCGCACGTGCAGAGCGAGGGCTTCAAGCGCATCGACGGGAGCGACGATCCCACGGGCTTCTCCCGCACCGAGTTCGTGCTGCGCGGACGCGTGCAGACCGATCAGGACGCGCGCGTCGCGCAGCGCCTCGACGTGCGCTTCGGCTACGGGCGCGAGATCTCGAGCGAGACGTACCTCGGCCTCTCCGACGCGGATTTCCGCGCCGATTCCTGGCGCCGTTACGCGGCCACGCAGCTCGACCGCATGGCGTGGAACCGGACGCAGGTGCAGCTCGTCCACCGCCTGCTCGTCGGGGATCGGTTCGAGCTGACGACGACGGGCTACCGCCACGGCATGTCGCGCACCTGGCAGCGTTTCGATCGGATCGGGAACGACATCGACACCCTCGGCGTGCTGCGCTCGCCCGTCGGCGCGCGGCGCATCTCGTTCGACGTGCTCACCGGCGCGAGTGACTCCGATCGCACCGACCCCCAGCAGGCCATCTACCTCGCGAACAACGCGCGCGACTTCGTCTCGCAGGGCGTGCAGTCGCTGGGCCGGGTGCGGGCGCGCACGGGGTCGGTCTCGCACGACGTGCGCTTCGGCGCGCGGCTGCACTACGACGAGGCCGACTACGACCAGACCGTGACGCCGTACTGGATGGAGGCGCGGCGGCTCGTGCCGACGGGCGACGCGGCCGAGCGCTACTCGCTCGTGCGGCGCTTCGCGCTCGCGCTCGCCGTGCACGCGGGCTGGGCGCTCGAGTGGAAGGGCCTGCGGGTCACGCCCGGCGCGCGGCTCGAGGTCATCGACGGCGCGGAGCGGGAGCGGCTCGCGGGGACCTTCACGCGCAGCACGCAGGTCGCGGTGCTGCCGGGGCTCGGCCTGTCGTACGCGCTCGGCGCCGACGTCTCGATCCTCGCCGGCGTGAACCGCGGCTTCAGCCCCGTCGCGCCCGGACAGCCGGCGGCGAGTCCGGCCCGAGTACAGCGTCAACTACGAGGCCGGCGTCCGCTGGCGGGACGAGGCGCGCGGCTCGTTGCTCGAGGCGATCGGCTTCTTCAACGACTACTCGAACCTCACGGGCGAGTGCTCCTTCGCCGCGGGCTGCATGGACGTCGATCGGCAGTTCAACGGCGGGCGCGTCCTCGTGTGGGGCGCGGAGGTCGCGGCCTCGCACACGCTGCGCGCAGGGGCGCACGTCGAGGTGCCGCTGCGTGCGGCGTACACGTACACGGGCTCGTCGTTCCGCACCGCCTTCGAGAGCGAGAACCCGCAGTTCGGCGCGGTCGAGCTCGGGGATGCGCTGCCGTACGTCCCCGAGCACCAGCTCAGCGTGCAGGCGGGCGTCGAGCGGCAGGACGCGTGGCAGGCCGCGGCATCGCTGAGCGTCGTGTCGGCGATGCGCGAGGAGGCGGGGCAGGGCGACGCGGATCTGCGCACCGACGCGCAGTACCTGCTCGACCTCACGGGGCGCGTGCGCGTGTTCCGGCACGCGGATCTCACGCTGCGGTTCGAGAACGTGCTGCTCCAGGAGTCCGTCGGTTCGCGGCGCCCGTTCGGCGCGCGTCCCGTGCGGCCGTTCCAGGCGCAGATCGGCTTCGCGTACACGCTCTGAGCCCGGGCCGCGCTTGTTGATCGGGCTCGTCGGCAAGCGGCCCCTGCGGCCCCTGCGCGAGCGCACGGGAGCAGGCATTTCCAGGGGTTGATCCCCTTGACGGAGCGCACGGCGAGGGCATCCTTCGGCTCACGCTCTTGAAAACGACTTTCACCAACGACAACGCCCGCTTCGCGTCCGGCCCCGCGTCGGCGGTCGCGCGCGACGCTGCGCGTGCGGCGCGCGGGGCGTGGTTCGTCGGTGTCTCCGCGGTCGCGCATGCGGCGCTCTTTCTGGTCCTGCGCGGCACGGGCGGCGCGCCTGCAGTGCGCCTCGCGGCGGACGAGTCGTTCGAGGTCGTCGTGATGGCCCCGCCGCCGCGCGAGAGGCCGGCCTCTTCAGCCGAGCCGCAGGCGCGCGCCCGTGGCCGAAGCGCCGCGCCCGGCGGCCCGCGCGCCCCGCGCCGCGGAGCCGTCACGCCCGCGCCCTCGAGCGCGCCGGCGGCCCCGGAGTGCCGCGCCCGCGGCGGCCGTCGAGGCGCCTGCATCGTCTCCTCCCGTGGCCGATGCGGCCGGCGCGGCCGGCGCGTTGCCGGCGACGCGGGCGGCAGCCGCGCGATGCGCACCGGCGCTGGGCGCGCAGCGGTCCGCTCGGCGGCGGCGGCCGCGGTGGTTCGGGCGTGGGACCGGGCGGGGCGGGCAGCGCGCCGGGCGGGCAGGCGCCCGCGGTCGATCGCCGGGCGCTCGCGCTCGCCTGGAAGGCCCGGATCGAGCGCCTCGTCCACGAGCGCGCGAGCCGCAACTACCCGCGCTCGGCGGCCCGCGCGGGGCTCGGCGGCACGGTGTTGATCTCGATCACGGTGGACCCGCGCGGCCACATCACGCGCGTCGCGGTCGACCAGAGCTCGGGGCACGCGGCGCTCGACGCCGCCGCGCTCGCGTCCGTCGAGGAGCTCGCCGACGTGCCGGCCCCGCCCGAGGCGCTCGCCTGGCAGACACGCGCGCTGCGCCTGCCCGTCGAGTACGCGCTGCGCTGATCGCGCGCGCTCAGCCCTCGAGCAGGCGCCGCGCGACGACGTGCGCCTGGATCTCGTTTGCGCCCTCGAAGATCGAGAGCACGCGCGCGTCGACCAGCAGGCGCGAGGCCGTGTATTCCTCGGCGAAGCCGTTGCCCCCGTGGATCTGCACGTTCGCGTCGGCGCACTCCCACGCGGCGCGCGTCGCGAGCAGCTTCGCCATCCCCGCCTCGAGGTCGCAGCGCTTGTCGGAGTCCTTCATGCGCGCGCTGAAGAAGGTGAGCTGCCGCGCGGCCATCACGAGCGTGATCATGCGGCCGAGCTTGCGCTGCACGCGCCCGAACTCGGCGATGGGGCGCCCGAACTGGACGCGCTCGCCCGCGTAGCGGAAGGCGTCGTCGAGGGCGGCCTGCGCGAGGCCCACGCCGCGCGCCGCGGTCTGGATGCGCGCGCTCTCGAAGGTGCGCATGAGCTGCTTGAAGCCCTGGCCCTCGGCGTCGCCGAGGAGCGCGTCCTCGCCGACCGCGAAGCCGTCGAAGGCGAGCTCGTACTCCTTCATCCCGCGGTAGCCGAGCACCTTGATCTCGGTGCCCGTGAGGCCCGCGTCGACGAACTCGGGGACGCCCGGCTCGCCGCTCTGGCGCGTCTTTTCGGCGAGGAACATCGAGAGCCCGCCGTAGCCCGCGTCGTCCGGCTTGGTGCGCGCGAGCAGCGTCATCAGGTCGGCGCGCACGGCGTGCGTGATCCACGTCTTGGCGCCCGTGACGCGCCAGCTGCCATCGGGCTGGCGTTCGGCGCGCGTGCCGAGGTGCGCGAGGTCGGAGCCGAAGTTCGGCTCGGTGAAGACGGCCGTCGGCAGCACCTCGCCGGAGGCGATGCGCGGGAGCCAGCGTGCCTTCTGCGCGTCGGTGCCGCCGCCGAGGATCAGCTCCGCGGCGATCTCCGCGCGCGTGCCGAGCGAGCCGACGCCGATGTAGCCGCGCGAGAGCTCTTCGGTGACGACGCACATCGCGATCTTGCCGAGGCCGAGGCCACCGTAGTGCTCGGGGATGGTGAGGCCGAAGACGCCGAGCTCGCTCATCGCGTCGACGAGATCCATCGGGATGAGCACGTCGCGGCGGTGAATGTCCTGCGCCCGCGGGATCACGCGCTGGTTCGTGAACTTCGCGAACTGGCTCCGGATCTCCTCGAGCGTGGCGTCCTCGAGGCCCCACGCGCCGAAGCCCTCCTCCTGCGCGGCGCGCGCGATGGCCTGGTACGCCGCTGCGCTCGCGTGTTCGTCGGCCCACGCGCGCAGCGCAGCCGTGCCCACCGTCTCGTCGAGGTCGCCCGGCGTGAGGCCGAGCTCGCTCGTGCCGACCGTCTCGCACGCGCCCAGCCACACGCCGGCGCGCGCGCCGCGGAGCACGTCGGCGACGTAGGCGTCGGCGATGCGCGTCTCCTGCGCGCCGCCCGTGCGGGCCGACCACGCGGCGAGCTCGCGGCACGTCGCGACCTCCGTCGCGAGGTAGGCGAGCCCGTGCGCGGCGACCTGCGCGTCGTCGAGCCGTGACCCGGAGACGCGGCCATCGACGAGCAGCGTCGCGCGGAGCCGCGCGTGCGCGCGGGCGCAGAGGTCGTCGAGGGCGGTGATCGCAGCGGAGAGGGACATCGCGAAGACCTCGTGAAAATGGGGCGATCGAGGCGCTGAATGGCGATTCAGCGGATGCCGAGATCGGCGGCCGTCTGCGCGTCGAGGCGGCCGAGCGCGTACGCCGTCTTGAGCGTCACGCGGTTGATGCGGTCGGTCGCGCGGTCGGCCATCTTGCCCTTGATCATCACCGCGCCGCGTCCCTCGCGCTCGGCGGCGAGGAAGGCGCGCGCCTCGTCGACGGCCTCCTCGATGAGCGCGTCGCGCAGCGAGAAGACCTCGACCGCGATGGCCGTCTGCTGCGGGATGCCCGTCCACTTGCCGGCGAAGCCGAAGCGGCGCGCGACGCGCGCGTCCGCGCGGCACTCGTCGAGCGCGGCCTGCTGCTCCGACGGCGACTTCTCCTTCGTCGGGTAGTTGAGCGTCATCTCGGCGATGGCCGGCACACCCACGCTCGCCGCGGCCTTCACGATGCGCGCGCGCGCATGCTGCACGAGCGGGTGATCGGTCGTGTAGGGCTCACCCACCATGCCGAGCGAGCCCCAGTAGTCGAACGCGCCGAAGACCAGCCCGACGAGGCGGCGGCTCGCGCGCGCGATCTCGAAGACCTGCTCCTCGGCGGCCGCGCTCTCGATGAGCACCTCGATCTTGATGCCGCCGGGCGGCAGGCCGTGCTGCGCCTCGAGCGCGGTCAGCGTGGCGTCGATCGAGCGCACCTCGTCCGCGCTCTCGGTCTTCGGGTAGACGAGGCCATCGATGCGCGCGCCGCACGCGCCGACGATGGTCTGGATGTCCTCGTGGCCCGGATCGAGCTCGAGGCCGCGCGGGCGGAAGAAGCGCAGGCGCTTGCCCCAGTCGAGCTCGCGGAAGGCCCGGATCACGTTCTCGCGGCCCTGCGCGAGGAGCGCGTCGTTGCCGCGCGGGATGGAGTCCTCGAGGTCGAGCATCACGAGGTTCGCGGCGCTCTTCGTGCAGGCGCCCTCGACGTACTTCCACACCGTCGCGGGCGTCGTGAGGTGCGCCATCTGCACGAGGTAGCGCGCGTCGAGGTCGAGCTGGCGGGCCTTGTCGCGGAGGGCGAGGGCCTCGTTGCGGGCGAGCGCGGCCTGCGTGAGGGCGGGGTCGATCGTCATGTCGCGGTCCTTCGGGCGGGGGGTCAGCGGGGGCCTGCGGCGAGCGTCTCCGCGAGGTTGCGGAGCCCGGGGCGCGGCGCACCGACGAGGCACGCGGTCGTCCCGTGGAGCAGGTTGCGCGCCATCTTGTCGTGCGCGAGCGGGATCTGCCCGTACGTGAAGGTCTCCGTGAGCACGGGGGCGAGCTGCCCGCGCACGAACATCGCGTTCGCGGCGGCGCACTCGCCGGCGTTCGCGAAGTGCGAGCCGAGGATGGACTTCTGGTGCATCCAGAGGTGCCGCACGTCGAAGTTCAGCGCGAAGCCCGTCGTCGCGCCGCAGATCACGATGCGGCCGCCGCGGTTCGCGAGGAAGACGCTCGCCGGGAAGGTCTGCTGCCCGACGTGCTCGAAGACGACGTCCGGTCCCTTGCGCTCGCCGAAGTGTTCCCAGAGCTGCTTGCCGAAGGCCTTGGTGTCCGCGAGGCGAGCCTTCGTCTGCGCGGGCGTCTCGTCGGGCGTCCACGCGAGGTGCGGGAAGGCGCGGCGATCGATCGTCGCGTGCGCGCCGAGGCGCAGCGCGAGCTCGGCCTTCTCGTCGCTCGACACCACGGCGACGGCGCGCGCGCCCGCGAGCTTGCAGATCTGCAGCGCGAAGACGCCGAGGCCGCCCGCGCCGCCCCACACGAGCACGTCGTCACCCGGGCGCAGCGCCGCGCGGTTCATCAGCATGCGCCACGCGGTGAACGCCGTGAGCGCGTAGCTGCCGGCCTCCTCCCACGTGAGCTGCGGCGGCTTCGGGAGCAGCTGCTGCGCCTGCGCGATCGTGTACTGCGCGAAGGATCCGTCGGGGGTCTCGTAGCCCCAGATCTTCTGCGCGCGGCA
This sequence comes from Polyangiales bacterium, assembly GCA_964202905.1. Taxonomy (GTDB): domain Bacteria; phylum Myxococcota_A; class Polyangia; order Polyangiales; family JADJQN01; genus CAIUAC01. The sequence goes on along the minus strand of CAXNJO010000002.1, from coordinate 91,910 downwards.
GAACATCGGCTCACCGCCGTTGCAGAACGCGCACTGCCCGCAGGTGCGGTTGCAGTGGAGGACGACCTCGTCGCCGACCTTCCACGCGCGCACCCCGGGGCCGACCTTCCACACGACGCCCGAGGCGTCCGAGCCCGGCACGTGGAAGGGCTGTCCGTGCATGTCGAACACGCTCACAGGCTTGCCGCGCCCGGCCCACACGCCGTTGTAGTTCACGCCGGCGGCCATGACCTGGACCAGCACTTCGCCGAAGCCCGGGTCCGGCGTCGGGAGCTCCTCGCTGACGAAGGACGCGAGCGGCTCGCCCTGTCGGTCGGCCCGGATGGCGTAGCCGTGCATGCGCGCGGGCACAACGCCGAGCGGCGGCAGCGCACCGATGGGCACGATCGCCGGGGTCTCGACGACCCGCAGGGCGGGGCTCTCAGGCGGCGTGAGGCGCTTCGTGGACGATGGCGGCGACATGGTGGCTCTCTCCTCGAAAGGGGTTGGTGGGCTTCTTGAAAGGCGAAAGGCGCGCGGGTACGAAGCACGCATGACCAAGCGCGAGCGGCCGTGGATCATGCGGACCTACGCGGGGCACTCGACGGCCGAGAAGAGCAACGCGCTCTTCCGCACGAACCTCGGCAAGGGGCAGACGGGGCTGAGCGTCGCCTTCGATCTGCCCACGCAGACGGGCTACGACCCCGACCATCCGCTCGCGCGCGGCGAGGTCGGGAAGGTGGGTGTCCCGGTCGCGCACCTCGGCGACATGCGCGCGCTCTTCGACGCGCTGCCGCTCGAGAAGATGAACACCTCGATGACCATCAACGCGACGGCCCCGTGGCTGCTCGCGCTCTACGTCGCGCTCGCCGAGGAGCGCGGCGTCGACCCGGCGTCGCTCGCGGGCACCACGCAGAACGACCTCGTCAAGGAGTACCTCTCGCGCGGGACGTACATCCTGCCCCCCGCGCAGAGCCTGCGCCTGACGACGGATCTCATCGTCCACACGGTGAAGTCCATCCCGCGCTGGAACCCCATCAACATCTGCAGCTACCACCTGCAGGAGGCGGGGGCGACGCCCGCGCAGGAGCTCGCCTACGCGCTCGTCACCGCGATCGCGGTGCTCGACGCGGTGCGCGCGCGCGGCCTCACGCAGCCGGAGCTCGACGAGGTCGTCGGGCGCATGAGCTTCTTCGTGAACGCGGGGATCCGCTTCGTCGACGAGCTCTGCAAGATGCGCGCGTTCGTCGCGCTGTGGGACCGCATCACGCGCGAGCGCTACGGCGTCGCGGACGCCGAGCACCGCCGGTTCCGTTATGGCGTGCAGGTCAACTCGCTCGGCCTCACCGAGCAGCAGCCCGAGAACAACATCCTCCGCATCGTGCTCGAGATGCTGAGCGTCACCCTCAGCAAGGACGCCCGCGCGCGCGCCGTGCAGCTGCCGGCGTGGAACGAGGCGCTCGGCCTGCCGCGCCCGTGGGACCAGCAGTGGAGCCTGCGCGCGCAGCAGATCCTCGCGTACGAGACGGATCTGCTCGAGCACGGCGACCTCTTCGAGGGCAGCGTCGTCGTCGGGGCGCGCGTCGCGGCGCTCGAGGCCGAGGCGTGGCGCGAGGTGGAGGCCGTGCTCGCGCGCGGCGGCGCGATCGAGGCCGTCGAGAGCGGCTACATCAAGCAGCGGCTCGTCGAGTCGAACGCAGCGCGGCTCGGCGCGATCGAGCGCGGCGAGCAGATCGTCGTGGGCCTCAACGCCTTCCGCGAGAGCGAGCCGAGCCCGCTCACGCGCGACCTCGACGGCGCGATTCTGGTCGTCGATCCGGGCGTCGAGCGCGAGCGCGTCGAGGCGCTCGCTGCGTGGCGTGCCGCGCGCGACGAACGGGCTGCGCAGGCCGCGCTCGCCGCCCTGCGCGAGGCCCTGCGCGCCGGTGAGAACGTGATGCCGCCGAGCATCGCCGCGGCGCACGCGGGCGTCACGACGGGCGAGTGGGCCGGCGTGCTCCGCGAACTGTGGGGCGAGTACCGCGCGCCGACGGGCGTCGCGGGCGCGCGCGTCTCGGGCGACGCGGGCCAGCCCGGGGAGCGGGCACGCCTGCGCGCGGAGCTCGATCGGCTCGCGCAGCGCCTCGGTCGCCGACCGAAGTTCCTCGTCGGCAAGCCCGGCCTCGACGGGCACTCGAACGGCGCCGAGCAGATCGCGATCAAGGCGCGCGACGTGGGCTTCGAGGTCGTCTACGAGGGCATCCGCGTCACGCCCGCGCAGCTCGTGACGAGCGCGCTCGAGGAGGGCGTGCACCTCGTGGGCCTCTCGATCCTGAGCGGCTCGCACCGGCAGATCGTCCCGGAGATCGTGGCCGCGCTGCGGGCCGCGGGCGTCGAGGCGCCCGTCATCGTGGGCGGCATCATCCCGCCCGCTGACGCGGCGTCGCTCCTCGCGCAGGGCGTCGCGCGCGTCTACACGCCGAAGGACTTCGCGCTCGACGCGATCATGGCGGATCTCGTCGCGCTCCTGACCGCACACGCCGACGCCGCGGACGCGGGGGCCTAGGTGGACGGGTCGCTCGCCGCGCTCGCCGCGCACGTCGCCGCGGGCGAGAAGCGCGCCGTCGCCCGCGCGCTCGATCACGTCGAGGATCGGCGCCCGGCCTCGCGTGCGCGCATCGCGGCGCTGCTCTCCGCGCTCGCGGCCGCCGGCGGGCACGACGCGCACCGGGTGGGGATCACGGGCCCCCCCGGCGTGGGCAAGAGCACGCTCGTCGCCGCGCTCGCGCGCGTGCTCCGCGCCCGCGGACGCACGGTGGGCGTCCTCGCGGTCGACCCGACCAGCGTGCGCTCCGGTGGCGCGCTGCTCGGGGACCGCGCGCGCATGGGCTTCGACCCCGGGGACGATGGGCTCTTCGTGCGGAGCGCGGCGACGGGCGGCGACGCGGGCGGGCTCACCTTCGCCGCGCACGCGCTCGTCGCGGTGCTCGCGGCCGCGTACGACGTCGTGCTCGTCGAGACGACCGGCGTCGGTCAGACGGAGACGGATGTCGAGCGCGTCGTCGACACCGTCGCGCTCGTCGTGCAGCCGGGCAGCGGCGACACGCTGCAGTTCCTGAAGGCGGGCGTGATGGAGATCCCCGACGTGTTCGTCGTCAACAAGGCCGACGAGGTCGCGCTCGCCGAGCGTGCCGCCGCCGATCTGCGGAGCGCGCTCGGCACGCTGCGCGGCGCGGGCGTCGCCGCGGCGCACGAGGTCGCGGTGCTGCGCACGAGCGCGCGCGACCGCACGGGGATCGACGCGCTCGCCGATGCGCTCGACGCGCACCGCGCCGCGCTCGGTCCCGAGGGCCTCGCCGCGCGGCGTTTCGACGGCACCGTCGCGAGCGCGCTCGCGCTCTTCGCGCGGCGTCACGGCGAGGTCGGCGTCGAGCGGCTCGGTGGCGAGGGGCCCGCGCGCGCGCTCGCCGAGGCCGAGGCCCGACGTGGCCTGCCGGACGTCGCCGTCGCCGTCGCGCTGGGCGCGTGGCTCGAGGCCTGAAAGCGTGTTTACACGTTTACAGGGCGGCACGATGACGCGATGCGTAATGCTCGCGAACGCCCAATTCAATGGGTAAGTGGTCTGTAAACGTCGAATTGATGCGTTGACAGACGCTGGCCTGGCGTCTTTACTTGTCAACGCGTCCGTCAAGCGGACGTGGGCCTCCGGAGGGCCTGTCGTGCGGGCGGGTCGCGGCAGGTCCAGGACGTCGCCACCGCGCGCTGCGAGGGAGCACATGGACGGCAGCTACAACCTCCACATGGGCCAGCGCCTGCGCGAGCTGCGGCTCGAGCGCGGGCTGCAGCAGGGCGAGGTCGCGCGGCGGCTGAGCGTCTCGCCGGCGTACCTCTCGCTCATCGAGAAGGGCAAGCGCGCGGTGCAGCTGCCGCTGCTCTTCAAGGCGCTCGAGCTCTACGGCGTCACGATGGAGCAGTTCATGGCGAGCCTCGGCGAGCGGCACGTCGACGACGGGCTCGCGAAGCTCCTCGACGAGCCGCTGCTGCGCTCGCTGAACCTCACCGAGGAGGACCTGCAGAGCCTGAGCGCCGAGCCGAAGGTCGCGACGACGATCACCGCGCTCTTCAACATGTTCAAGAACACGCGCTCGCAGCTCGACAACCTGCTGCACTCGGTCGCGCGCGGCGCGGGGCGCCCGCAGTCGAAGGGCGCCGCGGCCCCCGCGACGGACGACGCGGCGGACGGTGCGCTGCGCTTCGACTACTCGCCCTTCGACGAGGTCATCGACTTCCTCGAGCAGCACGGCAACTGGTTCAAGGTGCTCGAGGAGCGCGCGGACGAGCTGCGGCGCGACACGAAGCTCGGTGCGCGCGTGTCGAGCCACGAGCTGGCCGAGGTGCTGCGCGCGCGGCTCGGCGTCGAGGTGCGCTTCGTCGCGCCGAGCGAGGAGTCGTCGGTGGTGCGGCGCTGGGATCCGGACGGCGGCGTGCTCACGCTCTCGTCGGCGATGTTCGAGCAGCGGCTCAAGTTCCAGCTCGCGGCGACGGCGGGCCTGCGCATCCTCGACGACGAGCGCCTGCACGTGCGCATCCTCGCGGGGGCCGGCGCGCCGCAGCGGCACGTCGAGACGCAGAAGCTACTGAAGATCCACCTCGCGAACTACTTCGCGGGCGCGCTCCTCCTGCCGTACGACGACTTCTTCCGCGAGGTCACGCGCACGCGCTACGACGTGGAGCTGCTGACGAGCCTCTTCGAGTCGTCGTACGAGACCGTCGCGCACCGCATCTGCAACCTCAGCGATCCCCGCAAGCGCGGCGTGCCCTTCCACTTCTCGCGCGTCGACGTCGCGGGCAACATCTCGAAGCGCTACTCGCAGACGGGCATCCGCTTCCCGGCCGGCACGGGCTCGTGCCCGAAGTGGGCGACGAACCTCGCCTTCCTCACGCCGAACGTGCTCGCCCGGCAGTACAGCGTCTTCCCCGACGGGGCGACGTACTTCTGTTTCGCGAAGGTCATCTCGAGCCCCGAGCAGGGCTCGCTCGCGCGCGGCACCGTCTACGCGATCGGCCTCGGCACGTACGCGGACAACGCGCGCCACCTCGTGTACGCGGACGACATGCCCTTCGCCGACCCGCGCAAGATGGCCGTGCCCGTGGGCACGACGTGCCGTTTCTGCGAGCGCGCCGACTGCAACCAGCGCGCGGCGCCGAGCTACAAGTACGCGTTCCGCGTCGACGAATACACGAAGAAGGACAACTTCTTCTCGCCCCTCGTCTCGAGCGACGACGCGGACGCGCCAGCCGCGGGGCGCCCCGTGACGCCCGGTCGCCGGAGGGGCGCATGAGCGCGCGGACGAAGGCGGACCCGCGCACCGCGCGGCGACGCGGGATCGTGGGCCTCGTGGCCGTCGTCGTCGCCGTCGGGCTCGGGCTCGGGCTCGCGTGGCATCGGCACGCGGGCGAGGAGCGCGCCGCGCAAGGGGAGGGGGCGCGCGGCGACGGCGCTGCGGCCCGGGATGACCGCGCGGATGGGGGCGCGCGCACCGACGCGGGGCCGCGGCTGCCCGAGTCCGACGTGCATGTGCTCGAGCCGCTCGTGCGCCCCACGCCGACCGCGGTGCCGGGCACGGTGGCCTTCGAGCCCGGGGCGGACGGGGGCGCGGCGCGCGCGCTGCGTTGGGAGCTCGCGTTTCCAGAGGGCGTGTGGTCGCTGCGCTTCTTGCTCGGCTCGCCGGACGTGGAGCTCCGCTTCCTCGACGTCTCGGGCGCGATCGGCCCGACGTGCCATGCGCTCTCGGCGCGGACGGAGCGCGGTCCGGTGCCTTTTCCTGCGGCGCGCTTCGACGCGGACGCGCGCACGGCGACGCTCGCGGACATGCCGCTCGAGGTGGTCGAGGCGCTCTCCCGCACGCGTGACCTGACGCTGGTCGCGTGCGACACGGCGTTCTCGCTCGACGACGCGCAGCAGCGCGTGCTCATCGCGTTCTACGTGCAGGCGACGGGGCTCATCCTCGACGCGGTCGGCGCCGAGCCCGACGCCGGCGTCGCGGGTCCCTGACGTGGCGGGCGCGCTCGTCCGGCTGCCGAGCGGGCTGCGCGTGCGCGTGCGGCGCGTCGGGCGGGGCGCGCCGCGCGTCGACGACGTCGTCGAGGGCACGCGCCTCTTCGCGGGGCGCACGCTCGGGGCGCTGCTCGCGGGCGAGGTCAGCGTCGAGCCGGCGGACGGTCGCGCGCGCACGCCGCTCACGCGGGAGGCGCTGCTCGCGCTCGACGTGCGCGATTTTCACGCGCTCCGGGACGCGTGCGAGCGCCTCGGCGCCGTCGCGCCGGAAGCGACGGACGCGGGCGAGTGCCGCAACTGCGACGCGCCGCTCGAGGCCGCGCCGCGCGGCGTGCCCCTCGACGATCTCGAAGAGCGCTTCGCGCGCGAGCCCGCGGTGCGGGAGGCGCGGGTCCCGCTCGGCGTCACGGTGCGCGTCGGACGCGGACGTGCGCGCGAGGCCGTGCTGCGCGCGCCGACGGTCGAGACGGCCAGGCCGCTCTGGGCTGCGCTCGCACGGGAGGCGCCGCTGCGCGTGACGCCCGCGCTCGTGCGGGCGCTCGGCGTCCGGTCCGTCGGCAGGGAGACGCGCGCGACCGTGCTCGCGGACGTGCTCGCGCATGTGCCCGATCGCGCGTGGAGCGCGATCGAGCAGGGCTTTCTCGAGGTCGCGTACGCCGAGCGCGCCCTGAGGCCGCTCGTGTGCCCCGCGTGCGGCGCGTTGCACGAGGTCGACGCGCCGCTCGAGCGTGAGTTCGATCTCGCGCTCGGCCGCACTGGCGGCGCGCCCGCGCGGGATCCGGGGGAGGGCGCGTTCCCCGACGCGGCGGACTTCGAGGCGCTCGTCGCACGCCTCGGCGCGGAGGTCTACGCGGCGCGCGGCGTGCGCCACATCGCGCTCCGCGTCGAGGACGGCGTGCCCGCGCTCGACGTCGCGGGGGAGCCGCTCCTCGGCAGCTACGAGCCGCGCGAGGCCGTCGACGCCGCGGGCAACGCGACGACGGAGTTCCTCGTCACGGTCTACTACCGATCCTTCGCGCGGATGCACGCGGAGGAGGGCCCGTACGACCTCGAGGCCGAGGTGCGCGAGACCATCGATCACGAGATCGAGCACCACCTGCACTATCTCTCGGGCCACGACCCGCTCGACGCGCAGGAGCGCGCGGACGCACGCCGCGAGCTCGAGGACGTGTACGGCGCGCGGACGCTCGCGCGCCTCGAGCGCCGGGAGGTCCTCGCGGATCTCGCGCACGGGCTGCGCTTCGTCGCGCCGCTGCTCCTCGCGCTGGCCGCGCTGCTCTGGGGCCTCGACTGGCTCGGCTGGCTCGGCTGACGTACCTTCGCGCGCCCGCCGCACGGAGCCGACGCATGACGACCCTCACGAGCAAGCAGAAGCAGTTTCTCAAGGGGCTCGCGCACCCGCTCTCGCCGCTGGTCCAGGTCGGCAAGGAGGGCGTCACCGAGGGCTTCGCCGCGGCCGTCGATCGCGCGCTGCTCGACCACGAGTTGATCAAGGTGCGCGTCCTCGAGACCTCCCCGCTCGAGCGACGCGAGTGCGGCGAGGCGCTCGCGGCCACGCTCCGCGCCGCGGTGGTGCAGGAGATCGGCCGCGTGATCGTGCTCTACCGCCGACACCCCGAGCGGCCCACGATCGTGCTCCCGAAGTCGCGCTGACCGATTCTTCTTTCAAAACCGGGCGTTGCGGAGGGACTCGGCCGCGGCTTCGGGCGGGACCGTGAGTACCGTGCAGCCCGAGACGAGCTCGAGGCCCGCGGGCGACGTCGTGCGCGGCGTGACGTCGACGTGGAGCGCGTTCCACGGCGCGTCGCGGCTCGCGACGGGCGGCTCGTGGAAGAGCACGTTGTAGTCGCTGGCCGCGCCGGCCACGCGCAGGCGCCGCGTCGCATCGACGAGCGCTGCGGCGAGCGCGGCGCGCACCTCGACGGAGAGCGCGGCGAGCGTGGCGCCGCCGGCGCGCGGCACGAGGCGCAGCTCGTGCGGATGCTGCGAGGCGTGCGGACAGAGCGTCACGACGCCGTCCTCGTCGCGCACGATGCGGCGACCGTCGCGCAGTTCGTCGGCCAGCATGTCGCCGAGGAGCGTGTGACCCGCTTCGACGAAGTGGCGACGTGCGCGCGCGTCGCGCTCCGCCGTCCCGCCGGGCACGCGATCGAGCGCGAGGATCTGCGCGTGCGCGTGCGGCTGGGAGCTGCCCGCGCGACGACCGCGGTTGCGGAAGGTGAGCACCGCGGCGACGCCCGGGCGCGCGGCGAGCGTCGCGATCCGCGCGGCGACGAGGTCGAGCACCGCGGCCATGTGGGCGGGCGCGTAGTCGGGCAGATCGAGGTCGTGGTCCGGCGTCTCGATCACGACCTCGTGTGCACCCGTGAGGCCGCTGACGGCGTCGCCCGCGAGCGCGTAGCGATTGCCGACGATGCGTGCACGCCATGCGCCCTCGTCGGGCCAGCGCGCCACGGTGGGCTCGGCCTCGGCCTCGTGCCCGGGGCAGAACGGGCAGCGTGCGCGCGGGACGTCGGGCAGGCCGGGGGACGCGGGCGAGGGCGGCGCGATCCCGCGACGGTGCGGCGCGACGAGCACCAGGGTGCCAGTGAGCGCATCGATGCGCGGCTCGGTGCGGAGGGGGTGGGCGGACACGTCGCTGAATGGTGATTCAGTGTCGGACGCGGAGGCGGGGCGCAGGTGCGCGGCGCGCTCAGATCGTGGGGACGCAGACGCCGGGCCTGTCCGCGACGAAGCACGCGGCACCGCAGGGGCAGATGTTCGCGCTCATGCACGTCGTGCCGCTGCGGCAGTCCTTGTCGTCCCAGCAGGTGTCGGGCCCCGGCGGATCCGACTTGCACACGCCCTCACCGCTCGCGTCGCACACGCTGCCGACGCAGCGCTCGCGCGGACCGCAGTCGCTGTCGGCGAAGCAGCAACCCGTGCGCGGCCGCAGCGTGCACATCCCGGCCGCCCGCGTCGCTGCCGCCCGCGTCGCCGCCGCCCGCGTCGCTGCCGCCCGCGTCGCCGCCGCCCGCGTCGCTGCCGCCCGCGTCGTCCGCACCCGCGTCGCCGCCGCCTGCATCGTCGGCACCGGCGTCCTCGGCGCCCGCGTCGCCTGTGGCCGCATCGAACGTGCTCGCGTCGTCGCCGCCGCCGTCATCGAGCGACGCGTCGTCGCCTCCGAGGTCCGTGGTGCTCGCGTCCGTCGCGGGAGCGGGCGCAGCGTCGTCGCCACAGCCGACGACGGCGAGGAGCAGGGCGCAGAGGGGCGCGAGGGCGAAGCGAGCGAGCGCGAGGCGGTTGCGCAGCGAGGTCGAGGGCGTCGTGTTGGACATCGGGTGGGCTCCGCAGTCGAGGATACGCGACGCGCGCGGCAGGCCAAGCCGTACGCGCGCGTTACGCTGCGGGCCGTCGATGCGGATTCATCACCTCGCGCTCCGGGTGCACGACCTCGCCGCCGCCGAACACTTCTACGCGCGCGTGCTCGGTCTCGCCGTGCTCGGGCGTCCGCGCGAGGGCGCGGTTTGGCTCGCGCTCGGCGAGGGCGCGGTGCTCATGCTCGAGCGCTGCGCGGACCCGCCCGCCGCGGTGCCGTTCCGCAGCGAGCGCGCGGGGCTGCACCTGCTCGCGCTCGCCATCGCGCCCGGGGAGCGCGCACCGTGGGAGGCGCGCCTCGCCGCGCACGGCGTCGAGGTCGTCGAGCGCACGGCCTACACGCTCTACGTGCAGGACCCCGAGGGCAACCGCGTCGGGCTCTGCACGCTCGACGTCGCGGGTTTCCCGCTCGCGTGAGGCGCCGCGCGCCGCGCGGGGGGACGCACGCGCCGGCGCCCGCCGTCAGCCCTGCTGCAGCAGGTGACGCGCGAACATCTCCCGATATTTGTCGGGGATCGGCCGCGACTCGAAGGAGTCCATGTCGACGCACACGACCGTGATGCGCCCGCGGCAGACGTCCTCGTGCTCGCCGTGACGGTGTCCGCGGTAGAGGAAGATCGCGCTGCTCGTGCCGAGGCGCTCGACGGCGAGCTCGAGCTCGAGGAGGTCGCCGAAGCGCAGCGTGCGCTCGAAATCGGCCTCGGCGCGCACCGCCGGCCAGCCGCAGCGATCGACGTCGAGGACGTCGCGGTAGGGCACACCGTGCGCGGCGAAGAAGTCCTCGAAGGCCACGTGGAAGAAGTGGAAAAAGCGCGGAAAATACACGATCCGCGCGTGGTCCTCGTCGCTGAAGCGGACCTGGATCTGCGTGCGAAACGCCATCGCCGCGCCGCGCTCAGGCCGTGCGCACGAAGCACACGAGGATGAGCACGATGGCGACGAGCAGCGCGCCGAAGCTGCCCATGATGCCGTGCCGACGTTTGCGCGCGGCGATGTCGGACTCTGCGTCCGCCGCGCCCGAGGCGCGCGCGCGCACGATGCGGCGCGCGTTGAACATCTCGAGGTGCGAGAGCACCAGCATCAAGAGCACGCACGTGAGCTTCGGGTGGAACCACGCGGCCTGCCGCAGGTACGCCGGCTCGTGCACGAGGAAGAGGATGCCGCTCGCGATCGAGAGGAAGATCGCGGGCAGCTCGAACTTCGTCACGACCGTCGCCGCGAGTTTCTCCCAGGCGTCGCGCACCGCGGGCGCGAGCCCCGGCGCGGCCGACATCGCGACGAGGCGCTGCTGCGTGAAACCCGCGCCGACGTACGCCGCGAAGCCGACGAGATGGAGGAGGAGGGCCGTGTGCTCGAGCATCGCGGCGGGGTAGCACGGGAGCGGCGCGGCCGTCACGCCGCGTGGTCCGTGCCGTCGACCCGCGTGGACGCCCCGCGTGCGCTCACACGGCCGGCAGGCTCGTGCTCCCCATGAGCTGCGCGTCGATCGCGCGCGCGGCCGCGCGGCCCTCGGCGATGGCCCACACGATGAGCGACGCGCCGCGGTGCGCGTCGCCCGCGACGAAGACGCCGGGCACGTTCGTCCCGAACCGCGCGTCGCCGCGCACGTTGCCGCGCAGGTCGAGCTCGACGCCGAGCGCCTCGAGCAGCGGCGAGCGCTCCGGGCCGACGAAGCCCATCGCGAGCAGCAGGAGGTCGCAGTCCTCGACGAACTCCGTGCCCGGCACGGGGCGGGGCGCCATGCGGCCGCGCGCGTCGCGGGACCACGCGACCTGCGCGCCGTGCAGGTGCGTGAGGGCACCGCGATCGCCCGTGAGGTGCGTCGTGAGCACCGAGTAGATGCGCTCGCCGCCCTCCTCGTGCGCGGCCGAGGTGCGGAACACGTGCGGCCAGAGCGGCCACGGATCCGCCTCGCCGCGCGCCTCGGGCGGGCGGTCCATCAGCTCGAACTGGAGCACCTCGCGCGCGCCCTGCCGGTGCGCGGTGCCGAGGCAGTCCGCGCCCGTGTCGCCGCCGCCGAGGATGATCACCCGCTTGCCGCGCGCGTCGATGCGATGCGCGTCGGGGATGGTCTCGCCCGCGATCGTGCGGTTCTCCTGCTCGAGGTATTCCATCGCGAGGTGCACGCCATGAAGCGGCGGCTCGCCCGCGCGCCGCCCGGGCACGTCGAGGTCGCGGGCGCGGGAGGCGCCCGTCGCGAGCAGCACCGCGTCCGACTCGGAGCGCAGCACGTCGACGTCGATGCCGCGTCCGACGTCCGCGTTCGTGCGGAACACGACCCCCTCGGCCTCGAGCTGCGCGAGCCGCCGCTCGAGCTGCATGCGCTCCATCTTGAAGTCGGGGATCCCGTAGCGGAGCAGCCCGCCGACGCGGTCGGCGCGCTCGTACACGGTGACCGCGTGCCCGACGCGCGCGAGCTGCTGCGCGGCCGCGAGCCCTGCGGGGCCGCTCCCGACGATGGCGACGCGCTTGCCCGTCTTCTCCGCGGCGGGCTCGGGCACGATCCAGCCCTGCTGCCAGCCGTGATCGACGATCGATTGCTCCACCTGCTTGATGGTCACCGGCGCGTCGCCGATGCCGAGCACGCACGCGGCCTCGCAGGGCGCGGGGCAGAGCCGCCCGGTGAACTCGGGGAAGTTGTTCGTCGCGTGAAGCCGCGCGAGCGCGTCGCGCCAGCGATCGCGGTAGACGAGGTCGTTCCAGTCGGGGATGAGGTTCCCGAGCGGACACCCCTGGTGACAGAAGGGGATCCCGCAGTCCATGCAGCGCGAGGCCTGCGTGCGGAGCTTGTCGCGCGGCATCTCCTCGTAGATCTCGAGGTGATCGCGCTTGCGCTCTTCCACGGGCCGCCTGCGCGGCAGCTCGCGGACGTGCTCGAGGAACCCGGTCGGCTTGCCCATCGTGTCCTCGCCTTATTCCGCGGCCTGTTCGCGGGCCTGCTCCGCGCGCAGCCGCCGCTCGCGCTCGCGCGCCTTCTCGTACTCGACCGGGATCACGCACACGAAGCGCGGGAGCGCGGCCTCCCAGTCGGCGAGCAGCCGGCCAGCCGGCTGGCTGTCCGTCGCCGCGAAGTGCTTGGCGACGAGCGCGCGCAGCGTCGCGCGATCCTCGGCGTCCGTGACCGGGCCGAGCCGCACGAGCTCACGGTTCACGCGGCCCTCGAAGGCCGCGCGCTCCGGGCTGCCCGGCGCGCCCGCGAGCACGAAGGCGACGCCGCCCGACATGCCGGCCGCGAAGTTCCGCCCCGTGCGCCCGAGCACGACGACGCGCCCGCCCGTCATGTACTCGCAGCCGTGGTCGCCGACGCCCTCGACGACCGCGTGCGCGCCGCTGTTGCGCACGCAGAAGCGCTCGCCCGCGAGGCCGCGGAAGAAGGCCTCGCCGCTCGTCGCGCCGTAGAGCACGACGTTGCCGATGACGATGTTCTCCTCGGGTACGAAGGTCGCCGCGCGCGGCGGTCGCACGGCGATCCGGCCGCCCGAGAGCCCCTTGCCGACGTAGTCGTTGCCGTCGCCCTCGAGACGGAGCGTCACGCCGCGTGGGATGAACGCGCCGAAGCTCTGCCCGGCCGAGCCGTGGAAGGTGAGGTCGATGGTGTCGTCGGGCAGGCCCGCTGCCCCGAAGCGCCGCGTGACCTCGCTGCCGAGCATCGTGCCCGCGGTGCGATCGACGTTGCGGATCGGGTAGGTCAGCGCGACGCGCTCGGCGCGCTCGAGCGCGGGCGCGGCGGCGTCGATGAGCTGCAGGTCGAGCTTGTCCTCGAGGCCGTGGTCCTGCGTCGTCACGCAGCGCGGCGACACCTCGCCGGCGCGCGCCGAGCGCGCGAAGAGCGGCGCGAGATCCAGGCTGCGGGTCTTCACGTCGTCGAGCGCGTCGCCCGCGCGGAGCAGGTCGGCGCGGCCGATCGCCTCGTCGAGCGTGCGGAAGCCGAGCCGCGCGAGGTGCTCGCGGACCTCCTCGGCGATGAAGCGGAAGAAGTTCATCACGTGCTCGGCGCGGCCCGTGAAGCGCTCGCGCAGCCGCGGGCTCTGCGTCGCGATGCCGACGGGGCAGGTGTCGAGGTGGCAGACGCGCATCATCACGCAGCCCATCACGACGAGCGGCGCGGTCGCGAAGCCGTACTCCTCGGCGCCGAGCAGCGCGGCGACGACCACGTCACGCCCCGTCTTCAGCTGCCCGTCGACCTGCACGACGATGCGGTCGCGCAGGCCGTTGTCGACGAGCGTCTGCTGCGCCTCGGCGAGGCCGAGCTCCCACGGTGCGCCCGCGTGCTTGAGCGAGGTGAGGGGCGACGCGCCCGTACCGCCGTCGTGTCCGCTGATGAGCACGACGTCGCTCTTCGCCTTCGCGACGCCCGCAGCGACGGTGCCGACGCCGACCTCGGCGACGAGCTTCACGCTGATACGCGCTCTCGGATTCGCGCATTTCAGATCGTGGATGAGCTGCGCGAGGTCCTCGATCGAGTAGATGTCGTGGTGCGGCGGCGGCGAGATCAGGCCGACGCCCGCGGTCGCGAAGCGCACGCGCGCGATCCACGGGTAGACCTTGTTCCCCGGGAGCTGGCCGCCCTCACCGGGCTTGGCGCCCTGCGCCATCTTGATCTGCAACTCGGTGCACTGGACGAGGTACTCGCTCGTCACGCCGAAGCGGCCCGAGGCGACCTGGTGGATGGCGCTCGCGCGGCGCGTGCCGTCGGGCAGCGGCGTGTAGCGCGCCGGGTCCTCGCCGCCCTCGCCGCTGTTCGAGCGGCCACCGAGGCGGTTCATCGCGATGGCGAGCGTCTCGTGGGCCTCCTCGCTGATCGAGCCGTAGCTCATCGCGCCGGTCGCGAAGCGCCGCACGATCGCCTCGACGGGCTCGACCTCCTCGAGCGGCACGGGCGCGTCCGCCCAGCGGAACTCGAAGAGCCCGCGCAGCGTGGCGTGCCGGGCCTGCTCGTTCACCCGCGCGGTGTACTCGGAGAAGATCCGGCGCTGCCCCGTGCGCGTCGCGTGCTGCAGCTTGAAGACCGTGTCCGGGTCGAAGAGGTGCACCTCGCCATCGCGCCGCCACTGGTACAGCCCGCCCTGGCGCAGGGCGGGGTGCGCCCCGGGGAGGCGCGTCGCGTGCGCGTGGCGGTGGTGCGCGAGGAGCTCGGCGGCGACCTCGACGATGCCGATGCCGCCGAGGCGCGACGCGGTGTGCGTGAAGTAGCGATCGACGAGCTCGCGCGAGAGCCCGACGCACTCGAACTGCTGCGCGCCGCGGTAGGAGTTGATCGTGCTGATGCCCATCTTGGACATCACCTTCACGACGCCCTTCTTCACGGCGGCGAGGTACTGCTTCTGCGCGCGCGCGACGTCGATCGACGCGGGCAGCTCGCCGTCCGCGCAGAGCCCCGCGATCGACTCCAGCGCGAGCCACGGGCAGACCGCGCTCGCGCCGTAGCCGACGAGCGCCGCGACGTGGTGCACCTCGCGCGCGTCGCCCGTCTCGACGAGGAGCGTGACGCGCGTGCGCTTCTTCTCGCGGACGAGGTGGTTGTGCAGCCCAGCGACCGCCAGCAGCGCCGGGATGGGCGCGAGCGCCGCGGACTGCGCGCGGTCCGAGAGCACGAGCACGCGCGCGCCTTCGGTGATCGCGTGATCGGCCTTCGCGAAGAGCGCCTGCAGCGCGGGGTCGAGCCCGGCGGGGCCGTCCGCCGCGGGGAAGACCATGTCGAGCGTGCGGACGGGCAGGTCCTCGACGCCGAGCCCCTTGAGCTTCGCCATGTCCGCGGCCGTGAGGAACGGGGAGTCGAGCGTGACGAGGTGGCAGCTGTCGGGCTCCTCCGCGAGGAGGTTGCCCTCCGGCCCGATGACCGTCTTCACGCTCGTCACGAGCTCTTCGCGGATCGCGTCGAGCGGCGGGTTCGTGACCTGCGCGAAGAGCTGTTGAAAGTACGCGTACAGCGACTGTGGCTGCGCGGAGAGCGCGGGCAGCGCCGCGTCCTGGCCCATCGAGCCGAGCGCCTCCTGACCCGTCTCGGCCATCGGCGCGAGGAGGTACTTGAGGTCCTCGGCCGAGTAGCCGAACGCGGCCTGCGTGCGGCGCAGCGCGTCCCCGGTGAGCGCCGGCGCAGGCTCGCCCGCGGGCAGCTCGTCGAGCTCGATGAGGTGCTCGTCGAGCCACGCGGCGTAGGGCCGCTCGGCGCAGAGGCGGCGCTTGAGCTCGTCGTCTTCGACGATGCGGCCCTCCTCGAGCGAGACGAGGAACATGCGCCCCGGCTCGAGGCGGCCCTTCTTCACGATCTGCTCGGGCGGCACGTCGAGCACGCCCACCTCGCTCGCGACGACGACCAGATCGTCGCGCGTGATCCAGTAGCGCGAGGGCCGCAGACCGTTGCGATCGAGCACCGCGCCGATGTCGCGGCCGTCGGTGAACATCACCGCGGCGGGGCCGTCCCACGGCTCCATCATGCAGCCGTGATAGGCGTAAAACGCCTTCTTTTCCTGGCTCATCGCGGGGTTTCCCTCCCACGCCTCCGGGATGAGCATCATCATCGCGTGTGGCAGCGAGCGGCCTCCGCGCACGAGCAGCTCGAGCACGCCGTCGAGCACGGCGCTGTCGGAGAGACCCTCTCGCGCGATGGGGAGGAGCTTCTCGATGTCGTCGCGGAAGAGCGGCGACGCGAGCATCGCCTCGCGCGCCCGCATCCAGCTGATGTTGCCGCGCAGCGTGTTGATCTCGCCGTTGTGCGCGAGCATCGAGTAGGGGTGCGCGAGCTCCCAGCTCGGGAAGGTGTTGGTCGAGAAGCGGCTGTGGAACATGCACAGCGCGCTCTCGGTGCGCGCGATCCCGCAGATCCGGGAAGTACGCGCGCACCTGCTCCGGCATGAGCATGCCCTTGTAGACGGTGGTGCGGCTCGAGAGCGACGGCACGTGGAAGTACTGCCGATCGTCGATGCCGCTCTGCCAGATGGTCGTCTGGAAGCGCTTGCGGACGACGTAGAGCTTGCGCTCGAGCGCTTCCTGATCGAAGGGCGCGTCGTCGCCGGGGCCGCGCGCGGGGGAGGGCGCCGCGCCCACGAAGACGTGGAGCATCTGCGGCTCGACGGCGCGCGCCGTCCGGCCGATGTGCCGGTTGTCCGTCGGCACCTCGCGCCAGCCGAGGAGCTGCAGCCCCTCCTGCCGCACGATCATCGCGAAGAGCATCTTCGCGAGGGCGCAGGCCTGCGCGTCGGGCGAGCCGAAGAAGAGCCCCATCGCGTACTGGCCGGGCGGCGGCAGGAACACGCCGGTGCGCTGCAGCTCCGCGCGCACGAGCGCGTCGGGGATCTGGATCATCACGCCTGCGCCGTCGCCCGTGTCGGCCTCGGCGCCCGTCGCCGCGCGGTGCGCGAGCTTCTCGAGCGCGGTCAGGCCGTGCGCGACGACGGCGTGCGAGCGCTGGCCGCGGAGGTGGGCGATGAAGCCGACGCCGCAGGCGTCATGTTCGTGAGCGGCCGAGGAGAGTGGCGCGCGGGCAGGCGCGCCGGGCGGGGGAGAAGGCGGATGCTGCGACATCGGAAGCGCCGAGCATAGCAAGGTCGGGCGCGTTTTCGACGCAGTGCGTTATCGATGCGGGCGGGGATGCGGACGCGGAGATGGAGGCCCCCCGCCCCGTGGCGCCGTCGTCGTCACGGGCCGCCGTCGCTGAACATGCACGCGTTCGCGGGGCACTGGCACTTGTTGCTGGAGTTGCAGAAGCAGAAGCCCGTCGTGCCGCAGGGGGCGCCCACCGTCGTGCAGCTCACGCACCCCCCCCGCAGCTGGACCCGCTGAAATTGCACCGCCCATCGCTGGTTCGCAGAGGCCGGTGCCGCAACTCCCGCCGAGCCCCGGATCGCATGAGAAGCCCGTGGGGGTGAACGTGTCCGTCGGGCACGTCGCGCCCGTGCCGGTGCATTTTTCGGGGGCGTCGCAGAGCCCGCACTCGGGGCGACACACGAACATCGCGGGCTGGAAGGCGTCGGACGGGCAGTTGTTCGAGGTGCCCGAGCAAACCTCCGCGAGGTCGCACTTGCCGGCCGACGCCCGGCACTCGAAGGTGCTCGGCCGCTTCAGATCGACGCAGGCGGCGCTGGTGCCGCTGCAGAAGTCCTGGAGATCGCACGCGCCGGCCGCGGCGCTGCACACATGGGTGTTCGGGCGGAGCGTGTCGCTGGGGCATGCGCCGGTCGCCGAACACGTCTCCTGGATGTCGCACGGGCCTGCGGCGGCGCGGCAGACGGTGCCGGTGGTGGAGATCTGGGCCGGGCACGCGGTGGAGCCGCCCGTGCAGGTCTCGGCCACGTCGCAGACGCCGGTGCTGCTGCGGCAGATGGTGCCCGCGGGTGCGAGCGCGTTCGTCGGGCACGCGTTCGACGTGCCGCTGCACACCTCGGGCACGTCGCACTCGGAGCCGGCGCGGCACACTGTCCCCGCCGATGCGACGGCGTCCAAGGGGCACATCGCGCTCGCGCCCGTGCAGAAGTCGGCGATGTCGCAGCCGGTCTCGAGGGCCGCGCGGCAGATCGTGGTCGCGGGCGCGAAGGTGTTGGCGGGGCAGTCGACGCTCGCGGCCGTGCACGCCTCGGCGACGTCGCAGCCGCCCAACGACGCAGCGCGGCACACGGTGCCGGCCGTGACGCGTGTGTCCATGGGGCACATCGCGCCTGCGCCGGTGCACGTCTCGGCGACGTCGCACACGCCGGCCGAGCTGCGGCACCCCGTGGCCGACGACGCGAAGACATCGCTGGGGCACAACGTGCCCGTCCCGTCGCAGCGGTCGGCGACGTCGCAGGGGCCGGCGGCCGCGCGGCAGATGGTCGTCGCGGTCGCGACGGAGTCGGCGGGGCAGGTGGCCGACGTGCCGCTGCACGTCTCGGCGACGTCGCACGCCCCGCTCGCTGCCCGGCACCCGGTGCCGAGCGGCCGCACGGTGTCCGAAGGGCAGGTGGTCGCGATGCCGTTGCAGAGTTCCGCGACGTCGCAGCCGCCGGCGACCGCCGCGCGGCAGCTCGTGCCCGCGGACTTCACGCCGGTCGCGACGCACGTGGGCATCCCGGTCCCGGAGCAGCTGATCGCGCCGACGCTGCAGGGAGCGCCGGGTACGTCGCACGCGACGCCGGGCGTGCAGCCCGCCGTGCACATGGACGTCGTGCCGGGGCAGAAGCCCCCCGAGCACGCCGTCCCGACGGCCGCGAAGGCGTCCGCGGGACACATCGTGCTCGAGCCGTTGCACGACTCGGCGACGTCGCATCCGCCCGCAGCGGCTGCGCGGCAGACGGTGGTCGCGGACGCGAGCCCGTCCGCGGGACAGACGGCGCTCGCGCCCGTGCACGATTCGGCGAGGTCGCAGGCGCCCGCGCTCATGCGGCAGGTCATCGTCGAGGCCACGAAGGTGTCGGCGGGGCACGCCGCTGCCGCGCCGGAGCAGGCCTCGGCGAGGTCGCACGTGCCGGCGGCCGCGCGGCACGTCGTGCTTGCGGGCAGGAAGGCATCCGCCGGGCACGCCGAGGTCGTGCCGTTGCACGACTCTGCGGTGTCGCAGGCGCCGTCGGCGGCTCGGCACACCGTGGTCGTGGACGCCACGGCGTCCGTGGGGCAGCCGCCGGCGGTGCCGTTGCACACCTCGGCCACGTCGCACGCGCCCGCCGCCGCGCGGCAGAGCGTGCCGGCGGTCGCGAAGACGTTCGCCGGGCACGCCGCGCTCGTGCCGCTGCACGTCTCGGGCACGTCGCACGGCAGGCCGCTGCTCGCCGTCCGACACACGGTCGTGGCCGGCTCGAAGGCATCGACCGGACACGCGGGGTTCACCCCGTCGCAGGCCTCGGCGGTGTCGCAGATCCCCGCGGAGGCGCGGCACTCGGTGCCTACGGCCTTGAAGACCATCGACGCGCGGCACACGACCGCGCCCGACTCGCAGCGGAGCGAGGCGTTGACGCAGGGCTGGTCCGGCAGATCGCACGGCGTCCCGGGATCGCTGGTGCAGCCGGCGTCGATCCCGAAGGCGTCCACGCCCGAGTCCGTGCCTGCGTCGAGGCCCGCGTCGACGTCGCCCGCGTCGACCTCGCCGGCCGTCGCCTGCATCGGTGTCACCCGCGTCGAGCGCGAGGTCGAGGGACGCGTCGGTGGGCGCCATGTCGGAGGCCGCGTCGCGTGCGCCGGCGTCGGTGTCCGTGTCCGTGTCGACGGGCACGAGCTCGCCCCGCAGCGGCGGGGCGCACGCGCCGGTGGCGGGGTCGCACGCCTCGCTGGCGCCGGGGCAGGGCACGTCGGCGCAGGCGTCGCGGAGCCAGACGTCGAGGCGCATCGTGCGCCCCTGCTCGTAGCCCGCGCGCACGAGCGTGCGCGCGATGAAGGCGGTGTCGTCGCCCACCGGATCGGCGCCGACGCCGTCCGCGGCGCTGCGGGCCGTGGCCGTCACGAGGTACTCGCGGCTCCCGTCGTCGCCCGTGGGCGCGAGGGCGAGGCGATACGGGAACTCGAACGCGCCGACGCTCGGCGCCGTGACCTCCTGCTCGACGGCGAGGCGCGAGGGCGTGGTCGCCGCCGCGTCGTCGAAGCTGTCGACGCGTAGGTCCACGGCCGCCGTGCGGGCCGCGACGCCGGGCTCGGCCCAGACGTAGACGAGCACCTGCGTCGGGGGCTTCTCCCCCGCGCACGAGGCGAGCGCGGTGAGCAGCGCGAGGAGCGAAGCCGCCCGCGCAAGACGGGAGGCGGAGGGCGTGAAGGTCAATGAATTCATGGTCTTGCGCGCGTTTTTCATGGCGTCACCAGGGTCATGTAGACGCGGCCGTCATCGCCCGGTTGGAGCGGGCCCAGGGTCGCGGGCCCGGTGGTCGCAGCCACGACGCCGACCGTCGTGCCGACGACCATCGCGCCGACGAGCGTCCAGAACCACCACTTGGACACGAGGCCCCCGCTGCTCGCCTCGGGCGGCGCGTCCGAAGGGGCGCCCCGTGCGTTGAGCGACGCGGCGACCGCGGCCTCGCGCGCCGCCTCATCGCCGGGTGCGCGCGCGGCGCTCGACGCGGTGCCCGCGTTGGAGACCGTGGTGCTCGCCGCGGCGCCCGCGTTGGCGGCGGCGGCGTTCGCAGCGGCCGTGGAGTTCACGGCGGCCGTGGAGTTCACGGCGGCCGTGGTGTTTGCGGCGGCCGTGGTGCTCGCGGCGGCCGTGGTGTTTGCGGCGGCCGTGGTGGTACCCGTGGCGGTGTTTCGGGCCGGCTGGGCGGCGACCACGCCTGCGAGCACGCGGATGCGGGCCTCGACCTCTTCGCGGTTCTCGGCGGTCGGGACGGCCTCGAGGTAGCGGCGAAGGGCGTCGAGCGCGACGGCGTCCTGGCGCAGCTTGTCGGCTGCGGAGCCGACGTTGTAGAGCAGGACGGCGCGCCCGGAGATCTCGTAGGCGCGCCGGAAATACCCGAGCGCGTCGTCGAAGCGCCCGGCGCTGTACGCGACGCGCCCGGCCTCGAAGAGCATGCGCGCCTCGTCGTCGCGGGAGTTCGTGCCCGCGGCGGGCTGCTCGGGGGGCGGCGTCCGACGGCGTTGCGCCTCGGCGGGGAGGGCGGCGAAGCAGAGGACGGCGGCGAGCGCCGTGAAGGCGAAGCGGGAGAGATTGCGCATGGGGTACCCTGGCGGACGAGAGCTACGCAGCATGGGGCCGTCCCCAGCCACGTCCTCCTCCAAGCTCGCAGGATACGGCATGGCGCGACGCGGATGGAAGTGGCATCTCGACGGAGAGCGCCTGCTGCCGTGCGTGTCAGGGAGTGGCCGACCCGCGCAGCGTGGGCCCGAGGCGGGCCGCGAGGGCGAGGAGCGCGCGCGTCATCGTGCCGAGCGCCTCGCGGTCGAGCCCGCCCTGCGTCGGGAGCACCATCGAGAGGCGGATCTCGCCGGTCCCCGCGTCCCATTCGAGCTTGCCGAGGAGCAGCTCGTGGTTGAGCTCCGCGATCCGACGCAGCAGGGCCGGCGTGCTGGGCGCGTCGGGCGCGGCGCGGGCGAGGTCGGGCGTGTAGAGGTAGACGGTGTGCGTCTCGTCGCTCGCGACCGCGCGCAGCGTGAGCGCGTCCTCGCCGCCCGCGGCCGTCACGCGCGCCTCGCAGCGGGCGTGGACCGGGGACTCCGCGACGCAGAGCGGATCGAGCGCGAGGTCGCGGAGCGTGACCTCGAGCGCGGCGACGTGCCGGGGTGCGGTGCGCGGGGCAGGCGCGGCGGCGCCCGTCACCGGGGGGCGAGGGCGCGCGGGGACCGGCTGCGCGCGGCCGGGCACGGCGACGCCGAGGAGCGCGATGAGCGCGAGCAGGGACCGCCGCACCGTCCGGGGCCGCCGCGCGGCCCGGTCGCTCAACGGATGAGGTCGAGCCATCCGTGTCCGAGTTCGTCGCCCGGATCGGCCACCGCGGGGCGCGCCGCGGGCACGAGCCGGAGGAACACGACGCCCTTGCACGTCGCCTCGACCACCTCGCCGAAGGTGCGGCTGTCCTCACCGCGGTACGAGCGGTTGTCCCCGAGCATGAAGAGCCCCGCGCGCACGGGCTGATCGCGCAGCACGAGCGGGGAGCGCTCGCTGTCGAACGTCGGGTGGTGGTTGTTGCCGAAGCGCTCCGTCGAGAGGGCGTAGCGGCTCGTGTGGCCGTTGACCGAGTCGTAGAAGCGCGTCGTCCCGTGCACGTCGCGCAGGACGCGCTCGCTGTTGATCGAGAGTTGCCCGCGCTCGGTGTTCAGGCGCTGTCCTGCGCGCGCCATCACCCGCGCGAGCACGTAGCGCCCCTGCTGCCCCGGGTGTGCGCAGAGCGCGACGTCGCCCGTCTCGATCTCCGCGCCGCGCCAGAGCGCGACCTGGTCGCCGGCGACGATCGTCGGCGCCATGCCGTTGTGGCCGACGGTGATGACGTCGACGAAGCCCGCGCGGAGCACGCCGAGCGCGATCGCGACGATCGCCGCGAGCCAACCGAGCGCCTTCAGCGAGCCTTGCGTGAGGTTCTTCATCGCGCGGCCAGCTATCGCGCCCCGGCGCGCGCGGTGTCAAGCGCCGCCACCAGCTCCGCGGCGGCGGCGCCCGGATCGGACGCCGCGTAGATCGCGCGGATCACCGCCACGCCCGCGGCCCCGGCCCCGACCGCACGCTCCACCTCGGCGGGGCCGACGCCTCCGAGCGCGAGCACCGGGAGCGACGCACCGGCGACGAGGTCGGCGAAGCGCGCCAGCGCGATCGGGGTGCCCTTGCCGGGGGAGGCGCTGAACGGGCTCAAGGTCGCAAACGTCGCGCCCTGCGACGCGGCCAGCGCGAGCCCGCGCGCGTCATGGCACGAGACGCCGACGAGCGCGTCGTCGCCGAGCACGCGCCGCGCCTCCGCGGGCGTGAGCGTCTCCTCGGGGAGGTGCACGCCGTCGGCCTCGACGACGCGCGCGACGTCGGCGCGCTCGTTCACGACGAAGAGCGCCCCGTGCGCCCGGGTCGTGGCGCGCAGCCCGCGCGCGAGCGCGACGAGCTCCAGCGTGGTGCCGCGGAAGCCCGCGCTCGGCTTCGCGCGGAGCTGCACGGCGACGCGTCCACGCGGGGCGGCGGCGAGGGCCGCCTCCGTCGCGCCGACCAGATCGGCGCCGAGCGACGGATCCGTGATCAGGTAGAGGTCGAAGGGCAGCGTCGGCGTGGCGCCCGGGCGCGACACCGTCACGCGTGCTTGCTGCCGAGCACGCCGGCGAGCGGGCTCGACGCGGTGGCGTAGAGCCGCCGCTCGATCCGCCCCGCGAGGTAGGCCTCGCGGCCCGCCTCGACGCCCTTGCGCATCGCGCTCGCCATCGTCAGGGGGAGCCGCGCGCCCGCGATCGCCGTGTTCATCAAAACGCCGTGACAGCCGAGCTCCATCGCGATGGCGGCGTCCGAGGCGGTGCCGACGCCGGCGTCGACGATGACCGGCACCTTCACGGTGTCGAGGATGATCGCGAGGTTGTAGGGGTTGCGCACCCCGAGCCCGCTGCCGATCGGTGCCGCGAGCGGCATGACCGCGGCGCAGCCGACGTCCTCGAGCTTCCTGGCCGTGATGGGGTCGTCGCTCGTGTAGGGGAGCACCGTGAAGCCCTCTTTCACGAGGATCTTCGCGGCCTCGAGCGTCTGCACGACGTCGGGGAAGAGCGTCTTCGGATCGCCGAGCACCTCGAGTTTCACGAGGGATTCGCCGAGGATCTCGCGCGCGAGGCGGCAGGTGCGCACGGCGTCCTCGGCCGTGTAGCAGCCCGCCGTGTTGGGCAGGAGCGTGAAGCGCCGCTCCCGCAGGAAGCCGAGCAGCGAGCCTTCGCCGCGCGCGCTCAGATCGACCCGCCGCACCGCGACCGTCACGACCTCCGCGCCGGAGGCGAGCAGCGCAGCGGACGTCTCGGCGAAATCCTTGTATTTCCCCGTCCCGACGAAGAGCCGCGAGCGGAACGTGTGCGCGCCGATGTGCAGGAGGTCGGCGCTTGGGAGCTCCGGGGTGGCCTCGGACATCAGCCGCCTCCGACGAAGTGGACGACCTCGAGCTGGTCGCCGTCGCGGAGCGCCGTGGCCTCGTGGAGCGCGCGCGGGACGAGGTCGTGGTTGCGCTCGACGGCGACGGGCACGGCGCCGAGGCCGAGCGCCTCGATGAGGGCGCGGATGCTCGTCTCCTCGGCGACTTCGCGCGGCTCGCCGTTCACCTGGATTCGCATGACGGCGAAGCTAGCACGCGCCTCCGCGCACCGGGTGTGCCCCGCGGGCGCGGTCAGCGCGAGAGCCCGACGCGGCGCCGCGCGACGAGGCAGTGCGCGCTGCCGAGCGTGAACGCGTCGCAGGTGCGCGGCCGATCGGCGTAGATCGCGCAGGAAAACGGCTGCGCGGCGCTGCCGTCGCCCGCGAGCGCGACGCAGCGGGTGTCGTCGGGCTCGCCGATCGCGCTGCGCTCCGGCATGCGCCGCATCGTGCGGAATCCGTCGGACTCTTCGCGCACGAGCGCGGCGTGCGGGCCGCGCACGAGCTCGACCGCGCGCACGGTCACCGCGCCGAACGCTTCGCGGCAGCACGCGCCGCAGCGGAGGCAATCGAGGGCCGGCTCCCAGCGCTCGCAGGCGGGGAGCTCGGGGAGCGTCCGCTGTCGTCGCTCGGATTGTCGGCAGACGCCGCTCGGCACGCGCCAGGCGCAGGTGCCGCAGGTCTCCGCGGCGCGTGCGCCCACGGCGAGCGGGAGTCGGGTGCGTGGATGCCGCGGCGGTCGCGGTGCGACGCGGCCGTGCAGGCTCGGCAGCGCGGCCCCCGGGCGGCTCGCGCCTTCACGCAGCGCGCGCGCGTCGGGGACGGGCGGCCCCTCGGCGTGTCCCGCGGTCGCCGCGAGCACGGCGGACGTCGCTGCGAGGGCCTCTTCGAGGTGCGGTCCCCAGGGAGCGCGTCCGGCCCGCGCCGCGCCGCGCCTTGCGAGCAGCACCTCGACCGCCTCGCCCGCGCGCGCCTCGCCGGGCAGGGCGACGTCCGGCAGCGCGTCCTCGGGCAGCGCGTCGTAGAACGCGCGGTACTCGGTGGTCGGCGCGAAGAAGGCGCGCAACCCGTGCGGCCCGGCGAGCGTAGCCTGCAGGCGCAGGCACGCGTGCTCGCGGAGCGCGTCGACGTCGGTGAGGTTGTCGAGCCCCCAGTCGGGCACGTCGAAGCTCGCCGCGCCCTGCACGAGCGAGTGGCACAACTCGTGGAAGACCATCTGCGCGAGGCAGTCGTCGGGGTCGAGCCCCTCGTCCGTCGCGAGCACGAGCGCGCCGCGGCCGTCGGTCGCGGCGTTGACGCTAAACGCGCGCGCGAGTCGCAGCCCGACGCGTGCCGCGCACGTCGTCCAGACGCGGTCGAGCGGATCCTCGTAGCGATGGGTCGCCTCGCGCATGCGCGGCCGAGTGTAGCCGCGCGCCGTCGCGGGGCCGCGCGCGAACCGCGCCCCCGCGCTCCTTGACGCCCCGCCGGCACGCCGTTACCCCTCGCCCTCACGGTCCGCGATGCAGCCCCCCGAGCGCACCCTCACGCTGCGACCGCGCGTCACGACGGCGCAGGAGTCGCTTCGCCCCACGCGCGCGGAGATCGACCTCGACGCCCTCGTGCACAACCTCAGCGTCGTGCGCGCGGAGGCGGGCGGCGCGCGCGTGCTCGCCGTCGTCAAGGCCGACGCATACGGGCATGGCGTCGTCCCGGTGGTCGCGCGCCTCGCGGCGGAGGGGGTCGCGGCCTTCGGCGTCGCGCTCGCCGAGGAGGGCCTCGAGCTGCGCGAGGCCGGGATCGACGCGCCGATCCTCGTCTTGAACGGCGTGTACGCGGGCGCGCACCGCGAGGTGCTCGAGGCGGGGCTCACGCCCGTCGTCTGCGATCTCGACACCGTGCACGCCTTCGCGCGCGCTGCGGGGGGCGCGGCGTTCGGCTTTCACCTCGAGCTCGACACGGGCATCGCGCGGCTCGGCGTGCCGGTCGACGCGCTCGCCGCCTTCCTCGACGGGCTCGCGGCGGTGCCCGGCGCGCGCATCGACGGCCTGCTCACGCACTTCGCCTCGGCGGACGCGGACGACGACTTCACGCGCCAGCAGCTGCGTCTCTTCGCGGACGCCCGCGCCGCGCTCGCCGCCCGGGGCCACGCGCCGCGCATCGTGCACGCGGCGAACAGCGCCGGGCTCTTCCGCCACGAGGCGGCGCGCTTCGACATGGTGCGCCCGGGGATCGCGCTCTTCGGCGTGCGCGCCTGGCCCGCGCGCGGCCGTGACGAGGGCCCCGCGCTCCGCCCCGCGATGCGCCTGCGCACGGAGATCATCGCGCTGCGCGAGCTGCCGGTGGGCGCGCCGGTCGGCTACGGCGGCACGTTCCGCGCGCCGCGCCCGACCCGCATCGCCACGGTGCCGGTCGGCTACGGTGACGGCCTCCTGCGCGCGGTCTCGAACCGCGGCGCGATGCTCGTGCACGGCGCGCGCGTGCCCATCGTCGGCAACGTGTCGATGGACCTCACGACGCTCGACGTCACGGACATCGCCGGCGTCTCCGTCGGCGACGAGGTCGTCCTGCTCGGCACGCAAGGCGAGGCGGTGATCGGCGCCGAGGACATCGCGCGCGACGCGGGCACGATCCCGTACGAGGTCCTCACCAACGTCTCGCGCCGCGTGCCCCGCTTCTACCGCTGACCCCGCCGCGCGCCGCGCCGGGCTCTGGCGGCGTGGTACACCGCGCGGGTGTCCGAGGCGAGCCAGCCAGCGCAGCCGACGTCGCCGCCCCCCGTCGCGCAGCCACGGCGCGCGCTCCCCCGCTGGCTCGTCGCCCTCGGGCGCACCGCGGTCGCGCTTCCACTGCGTTTTTTCGGGGAGATCGGCATGCTCGCGGGCCTCCTCGGCCAGGCGATCTTCTGGGGGCTGCGACCGCCCTACCGCGTCGGGCTGCTGCTCGCGGCGCTCGAGTTCGTCGGCGTGCAGTCGCTGTTCATCGTCGGGCTCACGGGGCTCTTCATCGGGATGGTCTTCGGCATCCAGCTCGTCGACGGATTCCGGCAGTTCGGCGCGGAGAATCAGGCCGGATCCGTCGTCGGCATGGCGCTCACGCGGGAGCTCGCGCCGGTGTTCGCGTCGCTCATGGTCTCGGCGCGCGCGGGCAGCGCGATGAGCACCGAACTCGGCTCGATGCGCGTCACCGATCAGATCGACGCGCTCACGACGATGGCCGTGAACCCCGTGCAGTTCCTCGTCGTGCCGCGGATCATCGCGGGGGCCTTGATGGTCCCCCTGCTGACGATGGTCTTCAACCTGATCGGCATCTTCGGCGCGTGGCTCGTCTGCGTGCAGATCCTCGGCCTCGACCCGGGGGTCTTCGCCGAGAACGTGAAGTGGTACGTCGACGCGCGCGACGTCACGCAGGGCCTCGTGAAGGCCGTGTTCTTCGGCTTCACCGTCACGCTCATCGCGTGTCGGCACGGCTTCTACGCGCAGGGAGGCGCGGCCGGTGTCGGGCAGGCGACGACGCGCGCGGTCGTGCAGAGCGCGGTGTCGATCCTCGTCCTCGACTACGTGATCACGTCGGTCATCACCGGGCAGGGCGGGCTGTGACGGCCGCGGCACGCGGCGCGCCCGATGGCGCGGCCGACGCGGCGCGTGACCCGGTGCACCTGCGCGTGCGCGGCCTGCGCAAGCGCTACGGCGAGCACGAGGTCCTCCGCGGCGTGAGCTTCGACGTCCTCCGCGGCCTCAACAACATCCTCATCGGCGCCTCGGGCTCCGGCAAGACGGTCATGGTCCGCCAGCTCATCCGGCTCGAGCGGCCCGACGCGGGGGAGATCATCGTCGACGGCCGCGAGATCAGCCGCCTGTCCGACGTCGAGCTCGTCCCGGTGCGCCGCAAGTTCGGGATGGTCTTCCAGATGTCGGCGCTCTTCGACTCGATGGACGTCTACGACAACGTCGCGTTCCTGCTGCGCGAGCACACGACGCTGCGCGAGCGCGACATCCGCGAGAAGGTCATGGCGCGCCTGCAAGCGCTCGGCGTCGAGCACGCGGCGCACAAACTTCCCGCGGAGCTCTCGGGCGGCATGAAGAAGCGCGTCGCCGTCGCGCGTGCCCTCGCGCTCGAGCCCGAGATCCTGATCTACGACGAGCCGACGACGGGCCTCGATCCGATCACCTCGCGCACCGTCGACGACCTCATCGAGCAGACGCGCGAGACCTACGGCGTGACGTCGATCGTGATCAGCCACGACATGGCGAGCGTCTTCCGCATCGGCCACCACATCACGTACCTCTACAAGGGCGTGATCGAGGCGAGCGGCTCGCCGCAGGAGTTCCTCGCGAGCCCGAGCCCACGCGTGCGCGAGTTCCTCGAGGCCTCGGGCGTGTCGCGCGAGCGGATGGAAGGCGGGCGCGCGTGAGGCCGCGGCGCGCCCGTCGCCGTCAGTAGTTGCGGACGACGACCTCGGCGACGGCCTGTCGGCCCGCGCCGTCGCAGCTGACGGCACGCGGCGCCATCACCCCGTCGATGCGCCACTCGCGGTAGAGCGCGCGCACGGCGGGCGTGTCGCTGTTCGAGAGCATGAGCTTGCAGCCACGGCGATCGAGCTCGCGGTACACGTCACGGAGGCGCTCCTGCTCGGCCATGCCGAAGCCGTCCTGCGCATAGGCCGTGAAGCTCGCCGTCGCGGTGAGCGGCACGTAGGGGGGGTCGAGGTAGACGAAGTCGCCGGGCCGCGCGCTGCCGAGCAGCTCCTCGAAGCTCGCGCAGCGCAGGTCGGCGCCCGCGAGGGCGGCGCTCGCGGCGCGGAGGTTCTCCGCGTTGAGGATGCGCGGGTTCTTGTACTTGCCCGCCGGCACGTTGAACTCCCCGCGGCGGTTCACGCGGTGCAGCCCGTTGAAGCAGGTCTTGTTCAGGTAGACGAACATCGCGGCGCGCTGCGTCTGCGGCGCGTGGCGCTCGGCGTTGTAGCGGGTGCGCACGCCGTAATACGCCGCGCCGTCGTGCCCGTCCGCGGCGAGGCGGGAGAGCGCGCGGATGAGCCCCTCGACGTCGTCGCGCACGGCCTTGTACACGCCGACGAGCTCCGGGTTCACGTCGCAGAGCAGCGCGCGCCCAGGCCGCCGCGCGAAGAAGAGCGCCGCGCCGCCCATGAAGGGCTCGACGTGCCGACGCTCGTCGACCGCGGGCGGGAGCAGCGGCGCGAGCTGCGCGAGCAGGCGCCCCTTGCCGCCGACCCACTTGAGGATCGGCGTCGCCGCGGGGAGGGAAAACTGCGCCGCGGTGTCGAGTGCGAGGGCGTGCGCTGATGTAGGCATGAGCCGACACTAAGCCACACGATCTCCCCGCCCAAGAAAGCGACGCGTTTGTCTCCTATGTATCCGATTTGTGTTGAGATAAGGATGGTCAGCGCGCCTCGTCGACCATCGTGCGGAAGCGCGCGAGCGCCGCGTCGATCGACGCCTCGCTCGGCCCGAAGGAGAAGCGCACGTGGTTGGCGAAGCGCGAGGCCCGCCCGAGGCGGCGCGACCCGGGATCGACGTCGAAGAACTGGCCCGGCACCACGATGACCTGGTGCTCGAGGGCGCGGCGGAAGAACTGCTCGCCCGTGCGCAGGCCCTCGGGCAGGCCCGAGAGGTTGCCCCAGGCGTAGAAGGTCGCGTCGGGCTCGCGCTCGAAGCGCACGCCGAGCGCGCGGAGGCCGTCGACCATCTTGTCCCGCTTGCGGCGGAAGGCCGTGCGGATGGCGGCCGCCTCGGCGCGCGCGTGGTCGGCGGTGAGCACCTCGCGCGCGGCGAGCTGCATGGGTCGCGAACCGCCGCCATCGAGGAAGGAGCCCGCGCTCGACACGGCCTCGATGACGCGGCTCGGCCCGACCGTCCACGTCACGCGCCAGCCCGGGTAGCGCCAGTTCTTCGTGAGCCCGTCGAAGAGCACGATCGGGTCCTTCTCGACGTCCTCGACGTACTGCGCCGCGCTGAAGAGCGGCGAGTCCCCGCGCCAGAGGTAGTGCGCGTAGAACTCGTCCATCAGCATCGTGCAGTCGAGCTCGCGCGCGGTCGCGACCCACGAGGCGAGCTCCGCGCCGACGATGGCCTTGCCCGTGGGGTTGCACGGGTTCGACATGAGCATCGCGCCGAGGCCGCGGCCGAGGATTTCGCGGCGCAGCTCGGCGAGCGAGAAGTCGTAGCCGTGCTCCGGGTCGACGAGGATGGGGATCGGCGTGAAGCGCCGGAAGATGTCGAGCACCTCGGCGTACGCGGTGTAGTCGGGCAGGAAATGCCCGAGGTTGATCTGCCCGATGGCCGCGCACGCGCGCATGATCGAGACGCGCCCGCCGCCCGAAATCGCGACGTTCTCGGCGGAGTACTGCGACGGCATCCCGCGTCGGAAGAGCTCGTTGTACATGCCCGCGACCGCCTCGCGGACCTCCCAGAGCCCCGCGACGGGCGCGTATTCGAGGTCGAAGTTCTCGAAGTGCACGTCCGACACGCGCGGGGGCGCACCCGGGAGCGGACCCGTCTCCGGCTGGCCCTGCCCGAGGTTCGACCAGTTCGGATCGTCCGGTCGGTAGCCCGCGCGGCCGGCCTCGGCCATCACGTAGATGACGCCCGTGCGCGGCACGGCGCGGAAGGCGCTCGGCGAGCGGTCGTCGGCGGAGGTGGGGGGAGGGGGCGCTCGCGGGGTGGGCCGGGGTCGTCATGCGCGCGCGAAGCTACACCCGGGCGGGGGCGCGTTCAACGCGGTGCGTCAGGCCGCGGCGGGGCGCGCGCGCCCGTTGACTCGGCGGCGCGGCGAGCCCAAAAACGCGCGCCGTGAACGATCTCATCCGCATCACAGGCCTCGAGGTCGAGTGCATCGTCGGCGTCTATCCCCACGAGCGCGACGTCCCCCAACGCCTGCGCGTCGACCTCGAGCTCGAGGCCCCGACGGAGGTGGCCGCGCTGCACGAGCGCCTGCGCGACACGGTCGACTACGCGTCGATCGCGGGGCAGGTGGCGTTCCTCCTCGAGAGCTGTCGCTTCCGCCTGCTCGAGACCGCCGCCCACGCGCTCGCCCTGCTCCTGCTCGCGCCCCCGGCCGCCGGTGAGCGCCGCGCGCCGATCGAGCGGGCGCGCATCACGCTCACCAAGCCGCGCGCGCTCGGTGGTCGAGCCGTCCCTTCGATCACCATCACGCGTGATGCCCAGTGGGCGAAGGTGCTCCACGAGACGAAGGGCTTCGGTACCGTCGACGTCCTCCACGAGACGCGCGAAGCGGGCATCTACCGCCTCAACATCGCGCCCGGTCGCGGCATCCCGCTGCACGTGCACCGCGTCATGCGCGAGAGCGAGATGATCGTGGGCGACGGGCTGCTCTGCCAGGGGCGCCCGGTCGCGCCGGGCACGGTCTTCCGATGGCCCCACGACGCGCCGCACCGCTACGACAACCCCACCGAGCGCTGGCAGACCGTGTTGTGCGTCGACGCGCCGCGTTTCGATCCCGCGGACGAGATCGAGGTCGACGCGCCGCTCGCGGAGGTCGCGCCGGAGCCGGCCTGGCAGCGCCCGCCCGAGGCGCCGTGAGCGTGCCGCCCGCCGTGGCGCCGCGGCGCGTGCTCGTGACGGGCGCGAGCCGCGGCATCGGACGCGCGGTGGCGCTCGCGCTCGCCGCGCGGGGGAGCGCGGTCGCGGCGTGTGGTCGGGACGACACGGCGCTCGCCGCGCTCGTCGCGGAGGCCGCGTCGGCGTCGCCGTCGGGGCGCGTGGTCCCGCTGGCCGGGGAGCTCACGCGCGCCGACGATCGCGCGCGCCTCGTCGAGCGGGCGTGCGCCGCGCTCGGGGGCCTCGACGCGCTCGTGCTCGCGGCGGGCATCGCGCGGCACGCGCCGCTCGGCGCGATCGCGGAGTCGGATTTCGCCGCGACGCTCGGCGCGAACCTCGTCGCGCCCGTGCTGCTCGCGCAGGTCGCGCTCGACCGCCTCGCGGACGGCGGGGCCATCGTGCTCGTCGGGTCGAACCTCGCGCAGCGGCCGGTCCCCGGGACACTCGCGTATGCCGCGGCCAAGGCGGGGCTCGACGCGGCCGCCCGCGCCATGGCGATCGAGCTCGCGCCCCGCGGCATCCGCGTCAACGTCGTCGCGCCCGGGGCCGTCGACACCGAGATGCTGCGCGGCCGTGACCTCGCGGCGCTCGCCGCCGTGCACCCGCTCGGACGCCTCGGTCGGCCGAGCGAGATCGCCTCGGCCGTGCTCTCCCTCCTCGACGCGACGTGGACGACCGGCACGACGCTGGTCGTCGACGGCGGCGCGCTGCTCCGCTGACGCCGCGGGCCGCGCGCTGGGCCGGTTTTTCGAGGTGTAGTGCCCCTCTGCGCCGGCCCGCGGGCCCCTGCGCGCCCCCGGCCTTCCGTCCCCCGTGCGCCGTGCGCCCCCGCGCGCCGTGCGCAGGCGCGACGGCGCCGCGAGACCTCAGATGATCGTCGGCACGCAGCAGCCCGTCACGCAGTACGTGTCGAGCGGACAAGCCGGCTCCCCGGGCAGGCCGCAGAGCTGCACGCCCGGATCGCAGCGGGGGGGCGGCGGCGGTGGCGGGCCCATATCCGTCGTGGTGCCGCCGTCGACGGGCGGCGGGGGGGGCGGCGGGAAGCAATCGGCCGGGAGCGACGCGGGATCGCGGCCGATGCAGAGCTCGCAGCGCCCGCAGTCGTTGAGGCAGTCGGCGACGGGCGTGCACGGCTTGCAGAGCGCCGTGTCGCGCACGTCGTCGAGCGTGCAGCTGCCGTCGTTGGTGCCCGGGAACACGGAGCCGAGCCACACGTACGCGCCGCCCTCCGCCGGGCTTCGGTCCGCGATCGCGTCGAACGTGCAGCATCCGAAGCAGTCGCAGCCATTGGGCGTGAGCGGGCGACACACGTCGAGACACATCTCGCTCTGCGCGGCGGGGCAGGTACGGCCGCCGACGCGGGAGCCCTCGAACGGGCAGGCGCTGCCCTCGGGCGGGTAGGCGGGCGAGACGGCGAGCGGATCGCAGCGGTGGTCCCAAAGGCAATCGTCGTTGCCGGGGCCGTTGCCGAAGTCGAAGTAGCAGTCCGCGACACAGGGACCGCCGGTCTCGCCGCCGACACCCGCCGTGAGCGCGGGCCCCTCCGTGTTGTCGCAGGGGCCGAGGCACTCCGGGTCACGCTCGTCGACGGTGCCGTCCGCGTCGTTGTCCACGCAATCGCCGCACTCCGTGACGCGCCCGCCGCACGAGATGCGGCGACACGTCCACGTGAACCCGCCGTCCTCCATCAGGACGATGCCGGGTCCGAGATCCACCGGGGCGGCTCCGTCCGCCATCGCGCCCCCATCGACCGGGTCCGCGCCGAGGTCGACGCCGGGGCCGAGGTCGACCGCGCCGCCCGCGTCGCCGCCCGCGGCGTCGTCGCCCCCACACCCACCGAGGGTCAACAGCAGTGCGCACAGGGATCCGGACACGAGGATGCGCCGCATGAAGCCTCCAGCGCCGGGAGTAGAGGTCTCGCGCAGGGGTGTCAACGGGCCCCGCGGTGGGCGCTTGGCCCCTTGGGGTATCGGGTATACATGGCCCCCGGCGTGGGTCCAGAGCGCCTGCCCCGTCGCCCCTCACGCTTGAAGTGAGCGCTGTTTTCCTGTACGCGTCCTCACCGAAGGCACCGGATCGGCCCAGATGCATCCCACCTCCCTTTCTCCCTCCGAACAGCCTGCGTCCGAGACCACGCCCCAGGGCCCCGCAGGCTCGGGCGCAGCAGGGGGCACCGGTTCGCGTCGCACGTCCCCTTCCCAGGTCTTCGTGGCCGTCACCGGCCGCGGCTCGCTGCCGCCAGGGGGCAGCGGCGGGCCGACGCCCGTGCGCACCGCCCGGGGCCGGGTGCTCATCGTCGAGGACGAAGCACTCATCGCGCTCGACCTCGAGCGTCGCCTTCTGCGGATGGGCTACGACGTCGTCGGCATCGGCGACAACCGCGACGAGGCGGTCGCGCTCTTCGTCGAGCACCAGCCGGAGATCGTCCTCATGGACATCTCCATCCGCGGCCCCGTCGATGGCATCGAGACCGCCCGCGCGATCAGCCAGCTCGGCGACGTCCCCATCATCTTCCTCACCGCCTACGCCGACGACGACACCGTGCGCCGCGCCGCGGAGATCTCCCCCTACGGCTACCTGCTCAAGCCCTTCGACGAGCGGACGCTCTCGGCCACGCTCGCCGTCGCGTTCGAGCGGCACGCGGCGGACACCGGCCTGCGCCTGCTCGGGGCGGCGGTCGACTCGGCGACCGTCGGCATCCTCCTCGTCGATGCGCGCGGTGACCGCCGCGCGATCGTCTACTGCAACGACGCCTTCCTCACGCTGAGCGGGATGACGCGCGAGGAGGCCATCGGACGGCGGCCCTGCTTCCTCGCCGAAGAGGGCACGAGCGAGGCGGCCATGCGCCTCCAGGCCGCGATCGAGGCGCGCGTCGCCGTCGATGGCGTCACGCGCGGTGTCCGAGCCAACGGCGAGGTGTTCTGGACCTCCGTCGGCGTGTCTCCCGTCGCGAGCCGCAACGGGCAGATCACGCACATGCTGGTGTTCCACCTCGACGTGACCCGCCAGCGCGCGGCCGAGACGGCGCTCGCGGACAGCCAGCGCCTCGCGCTCGTCGGGCGCCTCACCGCGGGCATCGCGCACGACATGAACAACGTCCTCGGCGCGATCGTCGCCTTCGCCGATCTGGCGCGGACGGACCTCGGCGAGGACCACGAGCAGCGCTCCGACCTCGACGAGGTCGTGCACGCCGCGCAGCGGGGCGCGCTGCTCACGCGGAAACTGCTCGATTTCTCGCGGCACGGCGAGGTCGCCGGCGCGACCCACGCAGACGTCGTGAAGGTGCTCGGTGAGCTGCGCCCGATGGCTGAGCGGCTCGCCGGGTCGACGGTCGCGCTCGAGTTCCACCTCGCGCTCGAGCCCATGGCGATCGGGCTCGACGCGACCTCGCTCGAGCAGATCGTGCTGAACCTCATCGTCAACGCGCGGGACGCGATGCCGCGGGGCGGCAAGGTCACCGTATCCGCGCAGCGTCCCGCCGAGGCCGCGGGGGCGTTCGCCGCGGGGCACTACGTGCGCCTCGCTGTGTCGGACACAGGCACGGGCATCCCCGCCGAGACGCTCGCGAAGATCTTCGAGCCCTTCTTCACGACCAAGCCGCACGGCGTCGGCGCGGGGCTCGGCCTCTCGACGTGCCGCATGCTCGTCGACCGCGCGGGCGGGACGATCCGCGTGAGCAGCGAACCCGGGGTCGGCACCACGTTCGTGTTCGAGCTCCCCATCACGGGCGACGAGGCGCCGCGGACCGCGGGTAACGACGACGCGGGAGTCCGCGGCACCGCGGGGGGCGCGCGCTGTCTGCTCGTCGAGGACGAGGCCCCGATGCGGCGCGCATGCGAGCGGGCGCTGCGCGAGGCGGGCTTCGAGGTGATCGGCGTGGGCTCGGGCGAGGAGGCGTGTCGCATCCTCGACGAGGACGGGGCGGCCATCGACCTCATCCTCTGCGACATGGTCCTGCCGGGGATGGGCGGCGAGGAAGTGCTCGCGCATGCGCGGACGGTCGCGCCCCGTGCCGCGGCCCTCGTGATGAGCGGCTATTTCGACCAGGATCTCGTGAAGTTCGCGCCGGGCGTCAGCGTGCTGTGGAAGCCTTTCACGATGGAGGCCTTCACGCGCCGCGCGATCGAGGTGAAGGACGAAGGGGCCCTCGCCGCGACGACGCCGCCCACCGATTTCCGCGCGTCGTCCGCGCCGAAGCGCGCGTCGTCCATCCCCGCGGAGGGGGCGGCCGCCCGGATCGCGCGGCTGCAGCACGCGCTGCTTCGGGTGAAGGTCGATGCGGGCGCGTCCGCCGACGGCGCCCTCGTGACGGAGGCCGCGTTCGACGAGGCGCTCGCCGGGCTCGGCGTCGTCTACCAACCCGTCGTCAAGAGTGACGGCCGCACCGTCCATGGCTACGAGGCGCTCATGCGGGGCCAGCATCCCCAGCACACGCCGCACGCCCTGCTCGCGGTGGCCGAGCGGCTCGGGCGCCTGCGCGACCTCGGGCGGGCCGTGCGCACGCGCGTCGCGGCGATCCTCGCGGCGCGCGGCGAGGACGCGCAGCCGATGTTCGTGAACGTGCATCCGCTCGAGGTGCAGCACGGCTGGCTGCTCGCGGACGACGAGCCGCTCCGTCCGCACGCGGCCCGCGTGGTGCTCGAACTGACGGAGCGCGCGCAGCTCGGCTCACCGAGCGAGCTCGCGGCCGCCGTGCGTGCTTTGCGCGGCGTCGGTTTCCGCGTCGCGCTCGACGACCTCGGCGAGGGCTACGCCGGGCTCGCCTGGCTCGTGACCGCGCCCCCCGACCTCGTGAAACTCGACCTCGTCGTCGTCCGCGGCATCGACGCGTCGCCCGCGCGTCAGGCGTTCGTGCGCTCGGTCGTCGCGATCGCGCGCCCCGCCGGGACGCTGGTGGTCGCCGAGGGTGTGGAGACGCAGGCCGAGGCGAGCGTGCTCGTCGAGCTCGGCTGTGACCTCCTGCAGGGCTTCCATTTCGGTCGTCCCGCCCCGTATCCGGGCTTCGGAGCGCGCGGTGCGGGCTGAGCAGGTCGGCGCGCGCCTCGGGATGGCGGCAGCGGCAGGCGTCACGTGAGTCTCTCCGGCACGGACCTCGTCGCCATCCAGCTCGAGGCCGTGATGGCATTGAGCGGGAGCCTCGAACTCCCCGCGGTGCTGCGGGACACGCTCGCGGTCCTGGTCGGCCGCCTCGGGTGCAGCGAGGGCGCGATCTACGCGGTCCCCGTGCCGCCGGCGGCGCTTCGTGTCGAACAACGCTGCGCGCTGCCGCCGGACCGGCACTTCGCGGTCGACGCGGAGCTGAGGGAACTCGGCTCGCTCGTCCACAGCGATCGGCTCGCGGCGGAGGACGACGAACTCCACCACCACCTCTCCGCGGACGATGGGGAGCGGCACCTCTTCCTGCTGCCGGGCTTCGGGCTCCTCGAGCTGCGCAAGTCGGGGGCGGCCCTCGAGGCGATGGTGCAGAGCGGGCTCGGCGCCATCCTCCGGAGGCTCGGCGTGGCGGCCCGCGCGTGCGAAGCCCACGCGGCGCTCGTCGCGAGCGAGCGTCGCTACGCGGGTCTCACCGAGACGCTGCCGGAGATGATCTTCGAGGGCGCCATCGACGACACGGGCGCGCTCGTGTTCGACTACGCGAGCCCGCGCTCCGTGCCCGTGGTCGGCGTCTCCGCGGAGGCGCTCTGCGCGGACGCGTCGCTCCTGTCTCGCGGCCCTCGCCGACGAGGAGCGCCCGCGCTTGCAGGCCGCGCTCCGCGAGGCGCACCGGACGGCCGAGTCCCTCGAGATCGTCGTGCGCTGCGGCGGCGACGCGAGCGCCCCGCGCTGGCTTCTGCTCGCTGCGAATCCGCGCCTCGACGAGGGCGGCCGTCCCACGCGCTGGACGGGCTTCGTGAAGGACGTGAGCGCCACGCAGCGCCTCGAAGCCTCCGAGCGCGAGGCGGCGCAGCTGCGCTTCGCGGCGCTCTTCACCTCGGTGTCCGACGCGATCGTCGGCGCCGACGCGCGCGGGCGGATCTCGCACTGGAATCGCGGGGCGGAAGCGCTCTTCGGTTACCCGGCGAGCGCGATCGTCGGCGAGTCGCTCTCGCGGCTCGTGCCTGAGAGTCTGCGGGCGGCGCACGAGCACGGCTTCGCGCGGCACATCGCGACGGGCGAGGCGCGCGTCCTCGGGCGTCTGCTCGAGCTCCCGGCGGTGCATGCGGACGGCCGCGCGCTCTCGGTCGAGTTGTTGATCAGCCGCGTCGAGTCGCGCGGCGACGTCTCGTTCGTCGGCATCATGCGCGACATCAGCGCGCGCCGGCGCGCCGAGGAGGAGAAGGCCCTCGCCGACGCGTACGAGCGGCGCCTCGCGGCGGCGCTGCTCCGCCTCGCACGCCTGCCCTCGGACGACGTCCAATCGTTCGCGCAGCGTGTCGACGAGGAGATCGCCGCCGCGCTCTCCGCCGAGCGCGTGAGCGTCTGGCGCAGCGCGGCCGGGCGGCTCGTGTGCCGCGATCTCTTCGAGGCGCCTTCCGGCGCGCACACCGCGGACCACGTGCTCGCGGAGGCCGATTTTCCGGCCTATTTCGCGGCGATCGCCGAGGAGGAGAGCATCGTCGCGTCCGACGCGCGGGCGCACCCGGCGACCGCATGCTTCCGCGAGTCCTACCTCGAGCCGCTCGGCATCTTCGCGATGCTCGACGTGCCCCTCCGCTCGCTCGACGGCGTGCGGGGCGTGCTCTGCATCGAGTCGCTCTCGCCGCGCATCTGGACGCCGGCGGAGGTGCGCTTCGCCGAGGAGGTGGGCAGCCTGCTCGTGCAGGCCATCGAGAAGGGGATGCGGCGGCGCCTCGAGGTGCAGCACGCGGTCGTCCTCGCCTCGATCGGCGACGCCGTCATCGCCTGCGACACGGATGCGCGCATCACGCTCGTCAATCCGACGGCCGCGTCGCTCACCGGGTGGACGCACGCCGAGGCGATCGGGAAGCCGATCGGGGACGTGTTCCGGACGATCTCCGCGTCGACGCGCGCCCCGGTCGAGCTGCCCGTGGCCGCCGTCCTCGCGACGGGCGACGTCCACGTGCGCATCGGCGACGTCCTCCTCCTCCACCGCGACGGCTCGGCCCGGCCCATCGCGGATCGCGCCGCCGCGATCGGCGAAGACGGTCGCACGCGTGGCGTGGTGCTCACCTTCCGCGACGTGAGCGCGGAGGAGGCCGCGCAGCGCGCGATCGCCGAGCAGAACGAGCGTCTGCGCGCCCTCGGCGAGGCCATCCCCGACATGCTCTTCGCCGTCGGCATCGACGGCGCGCTGCGCTACTCGAAGGAGGCGCCCCGAGCGGACCTGGTGGTCACCCCCGAGCAGATCCCTGGTCAGAACGTGCGGACGCTCTTCGAACCCGCGCTCGCGTCGCGCCTGCTCGACGCGGTGACGCGGTCGGTCTCGAGCGGCGAGGTGCAGACGATCGAGTACGACCTCGAGCTGCCCATGGGGCGGCAGACGTTCGAGGCGCGCATGGCCCGGATGAGCGACGACGAGAGCACCGTGCTCGTCCGCAACGTCACGGAGGAGCGCGCGCGACAAGCCGCGCTCGAGGACGAGCGTCAACGCCTCGCGGCCGTCCTCAACTCGACCTCGGCCATCATCTACGCGGCCACGCTGCCGGACTTCCGCATCGAGTACATCAGCGAGTCGGTCGTCGCCGTGCTCGGCTTCACCCGCGAAGAGTTCAGCGCGCCCGGGTTCTGGGCGCGTTCGGTGCATCCCGACGACCGGGAGCGCGTCGAGGCGGGGTTGCCCGGGCTCTTCGAGAAGGGGCACCACGTCCACGAGTACCGGCACCTCGCCGCCGATGGCAGCTACCGCTGGCTGCGTGACACCGTGCGCCTCGTGTACGACGCGGCCGGCGCGCCGGTGCGCGCGGTGGGCGCGTCCTTCGACATCAGCGAGCGCAAGGTCGGCGAGCGCCGCCTCGCGATGCTGCTCGGCGTGCAGCGCCTCGTGGCGCTCGTCTCCTCGGGCTTCCTCGGCGCGCGCGGCGACGAGGCGCTCGGCGAAGCGCTCGCGGGGCTCGGCGAGCAGGTGCAGGCCGACCGCGCGTACGTCTTCCAGGTCCGCGGCGGCCTCATCGACAACACGCACGAGTGGTGCGCGCCCCGCGTCGAGGCCCAGCGCGCGAACCTGCAGGCCCTCGCCGCCTCGGACTTCGAGTTCTTCATGGCGCCGATCCGCAGCGGCGCGCCGCTCCACATCCCGTCCGTCGCGGAGCTCCCGCCGGAGGCCGCGGCCGAGCGGGAGATCCTCTCCGCGCAGGGGATCACCAGCCTCGTCGCGGTGCCGCTCCTCGTCGACGGCGTGCTGCGCGGCTTCGTCGGCGTCGACAACCCGCGCTTCGAGCCCCTGCTGCCCGCCGAGTTCGCGGCGCTGTTGCAGCTCTTCGCCGACGCGCTCACGGCCGGCCTCCAGCGGGTCGCCGACGAGGCGGCGCTGCGCGGGTTGAACGCGCACCTCGCGCAGCAGACCTCGCGGCAGGCGGCGCTGCTCGAGTTCTCCGCGGAGCTCTCCCGCACGGAGAACACGGCCGACCTCCTCCGCGTCGTGCGCGCGCGCGTCCGTGACGCCTTCGACGCCAATCACGTCACCCTCGTGCGGCGCATCGGCGAGACGCAGCGCCTGCGGATGTTCTTCCTCGACATCGCGGCGGAGTTCGGCAGCGCGGAGACCTTCTTCGCGGCCGGCGCGGCGTGGATCGAGCGGCGCGCGCAGGTGAGCGCCGAGCAGATCGAACT
Organism: Polyangiales bacterium; assembly: GCA_964202905.1. GTDB lineage: Bacteria > Myxococcota_A > Polyangia > Polyangiales > JADJQN01 > CAIUAC01. The sequence continues at coordinate 51,742 of CAXNJO010000002.1, read as the reverse complement.
CGACTTCGCGGGCAGCGGGACGGCCCTCCTCGCGGCCTTGCAGCGTGGCGTGCCCGTCACGACGCGCGAACACCGCGTCGAGGATTTCCCGGATTGGCAGCATCTGCAGCAGGCCCATGACTTCCGGCACTTCGTGGTCGTGCCGATCATCGGGCTGCGCGGCGCGTTCGGCACGCTCAACCTGGGCCTGCGTGGCGACGCGCCGCCGACGCCGGAGGTCATCGACAGCGCGGTGCAGTTCGGCGCGGTCCTCGGCGCCCACCTCGCGATCCAGGAGGGGCGCGACGCGCTGCGCAGCCTCAACGCCGCGCTCGAGGAGCGCGTCGAGTCGCGCACGCGCGAGCTGCGGCTCAGCGAAGAGCGCTTCGAGCGCCTCTTCCAGCATGCGCCCCAGGCGATGCTCATCGTCGACGGTGACCGGCGCGTGGTGCAGTCGAACCTCAACGCGCGCTCGCTCTTCGGCTACGACGAGGCCGAATTCGAGGGCCTGCCCGTCTCGCGGCTCGTCCCGGCGTCGGTCGCGGCGCGGCACGACGGGCTCATGGATGGCTTCCGCGCGGGGGTGCGCGGCCGGGAGATGGCCCCGAATCGGCTCGTCCAGGCCGTGCGACGCGACGGGCACCAGTTCCCCGCGGAGATCGGGCTCGTGTCGCTGCAACTCAACGGCGAGCTCCAGGTGCTCGCGGGCGTCGCCGACGTGACCGAGCGCCACGCCGCGCAGGAAGAGGTCACGCGCTCGCTCCGCGAGAAGGAGACGCTCCTCAAGGAGATCCACCACCGCGTCAAGAACAACCTCCAGATCATCTCGAGCCTGCTCATGCTGCAGAGCGAGCAGATGCCCGGGGAGCGCGCGCGCACGCTCCTCGCCGAGAGCGTCTACCGCGTCCGCTCGATGGCGCTCATCCACCAGCAGCTCTACGGCGTCGACTCCCTCGAGCGGATCGACTTCGGCGACTACGCGCGCAGCCTCGCGGACTCGCTCCGCGCCGCGCTCTCGCCGGGCACACGCCTCGATGTGCGCGTCGATCCCGTCGAGGTGACCGTCGAGCACGCGGTCCCGCTCGGGCTCATCCTCAACGAGCTGATCACCAACGCGATCAAGTACGGGCAGGCCATCGCGCGTCCGGCCGGCGAGACCGGGCGCACGGGCGCGGACTGCGACGTGCGCGTCGAGGTGCGGGCGCGCGACGGACGCGTGTACGTCTCCGTCAGCGACTCGGGCGCGGGCCTGCCTTCGGGGCTCGATCCGGCGACGTCGGGCACGCTCGGCCTGCAGCTCATCCGCTCGCTGACGCGGCAGCTGCGCGGCAAGCTCGTCGCCGACAGCGACCGCGGCATGCGCTTCGAGATCAGCTGCGCGCTCGGCGACGTCTCCTAGCCGCGCTCTCCGCCAGGGCCTGCGGGATGGGCGTCCGCACGGGGCTCGCTTCCATGTCCGGCGTCGCGCAGCGCGCGTGCGTGCGCGGCGATGAATCGCCGTTCAGTCGGGCCACACCGTGCACTCGCTCGTGCACGTCTCGGCCACGGTGACGCTGTGCAGCACCGCCGGCGCGGGCACGGCGAGCCGCTCGGCGACGAAGCGGGCGAGGTGCTCGCTGGTCGGATTCTCGAGGCCGGGGACGTCGTTGAGGAGGCGGTGGTCGAGCAGCGCGTGCAGCGGCTGCCAGGCCTCGGCGAGGGCGGCGAAGTCGACGATCCAGCCCGTGTGCGGATCGACCTCGCCGCGCACGCGCACCGTGACCGCGTAGCTGTGGCCGTGGACGCGGCCGCACTTGTGCCCGGGCGGCACGTGCGGCAGACGGTGGGCCGACTCGAAGCGGAAGGTCTTGCTGATCTCGGTGATCACGGGGGCGCGAACCTAGCGCGCGCGCCCGCCGGCGCCAGCACCGTGCGCCGTCGGGAGCGCGGGCATCGGGGCGCGGGGCGGGCGCGGCGGCGTCGTGCCGTCAGCGACGGCGGCGACGGGCGAGCGGGAGCAGCAGCGCGGTGAGCGCGACCAGCGCGAGGCGCGCGTCGAGGCCGCGCGCGGCGCCCGCACGCTGACCGCGCAGAGCGCGGTGTCGGCGCGGCGCGGCTCGGGCGCGGCCGCGTCGGGGGCGCCGAGGTCCGCGGGCGGCGTGCCGAGGTCGGCGGGCGCGGTGCCGAGGTCGGCGGGCGCGGTGCCGAGGTCGGCCGCGGTCCGATCGGCATGCGCCGAGGTCGGCGGGCGGCTCGCCGGCGTCCGTCTCCGTGCCGCCGAGGTCGGGCGGGCCCAGGTCGTCGGGGCCGAGATCGGGCGGGCCGAGGTCGGGCGGGCCGAGGTCGGGCGGGCCGAGGTCGGGCGGGCCGAGGTCGGGCGGGCCGAGGTCGGGCGGGCCGAGGTCGGGCGGGCCGAGGTCGGGCGGGCCGAGGTCGGGCGGGCCGAGGTCGGGGGCGCCGAGGTCGGGCGGCACGCCGGCGTCCATCGATGCGCCGAGGACGGTGAACATCGTGGGCGGCACGGGCGCGGGGAGCACGTCGGTGCCCATCCAGTTGGCCGGGTCGCGGACCGCGGCGAGGAGCGCCTCGCGCGTGCCGCTCGTGGGGCCGACGAACGCGTAGTTGTCGAGCTCGGGGAGGGCGACCTCGAACCCGACGAGAGCGGGCGGCAGCGCGGAGTTGTTGGCGCTCGTGCAGTCGGCCTGCCAGGCGCCGACGCCGTCGTCGTTGAGGCCGAAGAGGAGCGTTCCCATCAGCGCGCCCGTTCCGCCCGTGCCGAGCGAGAGCGTGCCCTGGAAGACGAAGAGCTGGTCGCCGCTCGTCGCGAGGGTCGGCGTGCCGCCCGTTCCGTCCATCGTCACCGTGAACACCGAGCCCGCCGGGAGCGCGGCGGCCGCGACGAACTCGACGGCGCCCTCCGTCGTGCGGAAGGTGCCGGCGACGCTGTAGCCCGCGTCGGTGAGCCAGATCGACGTCCCGGCGGCGAGGTCGACGAAGGTGACCAGCGTGACCGAGTCGGCCGCGGCCGGCGCGTCGTCCATGTTGAACCCGACGACGGCGACGTCGCCCGGCGCAAGCACGGTCTGGGCACGCGCCACCGTGGCGGTGCCGAGGAGCGCGAGCAGGCCGCAGAGGGCCGCGGCGGCGTGGTCGTAACGGAAGTGCTTCATGAAGTGCCTCTCGAAGTGGGCGACCCGTGGGCGGGGCGCGGCGGGCGTGTTCGTGGTGACTGCGCGCGCCGTGGATACCGCAGCGCGCGCGCGTTGACCACCACCGTCACGCAGTGGTTGCTCGCGCGCTTGCACATCCGTACAGTGGCGCTCGCCCATGCGACGCCCCGACGAGGACCCGGACGACGCCCCGCTCGCGCGGCCCGCCGCCCCCTGGACGTCCGCGACCGGCCTCGACGCCGTGCTCGCCGGCTGGCACGCGGACGCCGGCCTCGCGCGCTGCTTCGCGCTCGACGAGCCCCTCCGCCCGCGCGAGGGGCGCTTCGCGGCGTTGCCGCCCACGCTCCCCGAGCCCGTCGTCGGCGCGCTGCGGGCGCGCGGCATCGAGCGCCTCTACGCGCACCAGGCCGAGTCGCTCGCGCACGCCCGCGCGGGGCGCGACCTCGTCATCGCGACGCCCACGGCGAGCGGCAAGTCGCTGTGCTTCAACCTCCCGGTTCTCGAGCGGCTCGCGCAGGAACCGGGCGCGCGGGCGCTCTATCTCTTCCCCACGAAGGCGCTCGCGCGCGACCAGGAGCAGGCGCTGCGTGCGCTCCTCCGCGACGCGCAGCTCGATCACGGTGCCATCACCTACGATGGCGACACGCCCGGCGATGCGCGCCGCGCCGCCCGCGAGCGCAGCGGCGTGATTCTCACGAACCCCGACATGCTCCACGCGGGCATCCTCCCGCATCACGCGGCCTGGTCGCGGCTCTTCGCGAATTTGCGCTACGTCGTCATCGACGAGCTGCACACGTACCGGGGCGTCTTCGGCTCGCACCTCGCGAACGTCGTCCGGCGCCTCGAGCGCGTCGCGCGCTTCCACGGCTCGTCGCCCGTCTTCCTGCTCGCGTCGGCGACCATCGGAAACCCGCGCGAGCACGCGTCGCGCATCGTCGGTCGCCCCGTCGAGCTCGTCGCCGACAGCGGCGCGCCCGAAGGACCACGCCGTGTGATGGTCTACAACCCGCCTGTCCTCAACCCCGAGCTCGGCCTGCGCGCGAGCTACGTCAAGAGCGCCGTGCGCCTCGCCGCGGACCTCGTGCGCGCGCAGGTGCCGACGATCGTGTTCGGGCAATCGCGCAACAACGTCGAGGTGATGCTCAAGTATCTCCGCGAGGTGCTCGCGCGCGACAAGGTCGACCCGTCGACCATCCACGCGTACCGCGGCGGCTACCTCCCCGATCAGCGGCGGCGCATCGAAGAGCAGCTCCGCTCAGGCGCCATCCGCTGCGTCGTCGCGACCAACGCGCTCGAGCTCGGCATCGACATCGGCATGCTCGACGCCGTCGTCTGCGCCGGCTATCCGGGCACGCACGCCTCGCTGTGGCAGCGCTTCGGGCGCGCGGGGCGCCGCAAGGAGGGCTCGCTCGCGCTGCTCGTCACCTCGAGCGCGCCGCTCGATCAGTACGTCGCGAAGGACGCCCACGCGCTCGTGCGCGCGCCCGTCGAGGAGGCGCGCATCGACCCGGACAACGTCGAGATTCTCCTGCAGCACCTGAAGTGCGCGGCCTTCGAGCTGCCCTTCGAGGCGGGCGAGACGTTTGGCGTCGTGCCCGCGGAGAGCGTGGGCGAGGCGATGGACTTCCTCGCGAAGCACGAGGTCGTGCACGCGGTCACGGCGGCGAACGGGCGCACCACCTGGCACTGGGCCGCGGACGCCTACCCCGCGAACCACGTCTCGCTGCGCAGCCTCAGCTGGGACAACTTCGTCATCATCGATCTCGCGACGGACAAGAACATCGCCGAGATGGACTGGCGCAGCACGCACACGATGCTGCACGAGCAGGCCATCTACCAGCACGACGCCGAGCAGTACCAGGTCGAGCGCCTCGACTTCGAGAACCACAAGGCCTTCGTCCGCAAGGTCAAGCCCGACTACTACACCGACGCGATGACGTACACGAGCGTCACCGTGCTCGAGGAGGCGGACGCCGCGTTCGTGCAGCTCGCCGGCGAGGGCAGCGCGGGGCTCGCCGCGGGGCTCGGCGACGTGAACGTCGTCGAGAAGGTCGTCGGCTACAAGAAGATCAAGTTCCACACCCACGAGAACGTCGGCTACGGCGATGTGCGCCTGCCCGAGATGCAGATGCACACGACGTCGTTCTGGCTGACCTTCCCCGAGGAGCTCGTGCGCGCGCAGGAGCACCCGCGCGCGCTCGTCGTCGACGCGATCCGCGGGATCGGCAACGCGCTGCACACGGTCGCGTCCGCGGGCCTGATGATCGACCCGCGCGACCTCGGGCAGACGCTCGGCAGCCGCGACGACGAGGGCGGCGCGCCCGGGCGCACCGACGCCGGCGCGGTCTTCGATCCGACGGTCTTTCTCTACGATCACGCGGCGGGCGGGATTGGCCTCGCGCCGCGGCTCTTCGAGTCGCGCGAGTCGATCCTGCGGCGCGCGCGGCGGCTCATCGACGCCTGCGCATGCGCGGATGGCTGCCCCGCGTGCATTGGTCCGGAGGCGGGGCTCGCGCCGCTCCCGCGCGGCGCTGCGGACGTCGCGCGGCCACCCGCGATCGGGAGCGCCGCTCCCGGCGCGCCGCCGCGCAAGGCGCTCGCGCTCGCGGTGCTCGCGAGCGCCGGCGTGCTGCCGGAGCAGTGAGGCGGGGCGCGCATGTCGCTCAAGAAGAAGCTCGATCGCCTCGTGGGTGCGGGCCCGGGATCGCGCGCGATGCGCGCGCCGACTCATGACGCACCAGTCATGAAGGCGGCAGATATCAGCCTGAACGATCCGGATTCGCCGCTCCGTGCGCTGCCTCAAGGCGAGCGCGCGACGCAGCTCCGCAGCGTGCTCGCCACGCTCGAGGCGCGTCAGGCCCGGCAGGCCGAAGAGCGCGCGAGGGAGCGCGCTGCCCGCGAGACGGCCGCGTCACTGCTCGCGGATCTGCGCCCTGCGACGCCGCTCGCCGCGCCCGAGCGCGCGCTCCCGGGGGCGCCGCGCGCGACGCCGCACGGCGAGGTGCACGTCGTCGTGCACCACTGCGCGCCCGCGCACGCGCATGGGCGCACGCCCGTCGCGCTGGCGCTCGCGGCGCGCGCGGAGAACCTCGCGAAGCTCGCGCTCGACACCTCGCTCGAGGGGCGCGACGTCGCCGGCATGCTCTTCATCGACACCGAGACGACGGGCCTCTCGGGCGGCACGGGCACGCTGCCCTTCCTCGTGGGGCTCGCGTGGTTCGAGGAGGGCGCACTCGTCGTCGAGCAGCTCCTGCTGCCGCGGCTCGGCGCCGAGGGGCCGATCCTGCACGCGCTCGCTGCGCGCATCGCGTGGGCCTCGATGCTCGTCAGCTACAACGGCAAGAGCTTCGACTGGCCGCTGCTGCGCACGCGCTTCGTGATGAACCGCGTGCCGGTGCCCCCGCTGCCGCCGCACCTCGACCTGCTCCACTGCGCGCGCCGCGTGTTCAAGCGCCGCCTCGAGGCCGTGCGCCTCGTGCACCTCGAGGCCGAGGTGCTCGGCTTTCACCGCGAGGACGACATCGCCGGCGCGGACATCCCCGCGGCGTACCTCGGCTGGCTGCGCGGCGGTGACGTCGGGCCGCTCGCCCAGGTCGTCGTGCACAACGCGAGCGACCTCATCGCGCTCCCCGCCGTCCTCGCCGCGCTGCACGAGCGCTTCGCGGCGCTGCGCCCCGAGGACGACCCGCGCGATCACCTGAGCCTCGCGCACGTCGCGCTGCGCGCCGACGACCCGGAGCGCGCCCGCGACTTTGCGCTCGCCGCGGCGGAGGGCGGCGCCTCCTGCGAGCTCGTCTCGGAGGCGTGGTCGCTGCTCGCGCGGCTCGAGCGGCTGCGCGGTGACGACCTCGCCGAGGCCGCCGCGCTGCGCCGCGCGCTCGACGCCGCGCAGGGCGGCACGGGCGGCACCGCCGCGCTGCATCTCGCGCTCGCCAAGCTCTACGAGCACCGCGCGAAGGACCCGGAGCGCGCGCTCGAGCACGCCCGCGCGGCGGCCCCGGCGGAGTCGCCCACCGAGAGCGCGAAGCGCCTCGCGCGGCTCGAGCGCCGCCTACTCGCGGCGGGGCGGCTGCGACCGGGGGACTGAGCGCGTCGGGCCGCGGCCGTGTCGCGTGTCGCGTTGGCGTCGCCGGTTCGTCGCACGTTTGGCCGATCGTCCTTCGCAGACAGCCAGCCGGCTGGCCTTGGGCGTCGCATCGGCGCTGCGCGGCGAGGTCGGCGCCTCGCGGATGTGATCGTGCGCGCTGCCGTGATCGCGTGCGCGCTGCCGTCAACGTGGGGAGCTGGGAGTCGCTGCGGCGCCGCCGTCGGTGTCTGCGCCGCCGTCGGTGTCTGCGCCGCCGTCGGTGTCTGCGCCCGCGTCGCGCGAGCCCTGCGCGTCGACCGCCTCGAAGGTGCCCGGTGACGGTGCTGGATCGCCCGGATCGGACGCGATGCCGTCGCCGCCGACGTCGAGCCAGATGGGATTCGTGAAGGCGAGGGGAGGGATGCCCGCGCGTCCGAACGCGACGTCCATCGGGCGCTCGCCGCGCACGAGCACGACCACATAGCCATCTTGCATGATGGGCACGTCGAGCGTCGTCTCGAAGCGCAGATCGGCGGGAATCACCGGGCTTTCGGGCTCCCGGCGGGCGTCGCGCCGCGCACGCGTCGGCGTCGCGTCGGGTTCCGTTGCTGCGGGCAGCGTCGACGGAACCGACTCGCTCCGCACCACCGCGCCCTCGTGCCAGACCTCGAGCCGCGTCACCTCCATCCACGCAGGTGCGCGCACGACGACGCGCACGCGCGCGATGCCATCGCGCACGATGGCGGTGTCTCCCGGTCCGGCTTCGTCGATGGTCGCCTCGAGAAACGGACCGCTCGTCACGAAGGCGCGCCCCGCGCGCAGGCCCGCGAGCACCGCCGCGGGCTCGCTGCTGCCGCCCGGCGTGCGGACGTACGTGCGCGGGTAGCCCGCCCACACGTAGCGGACCTTGTGCGAGTCGCTGTTGCCGGTCGCCGTCACGCGGCGCCCGCGCCCGAGCATCGCGAGCCACTCGCCGAACACGGCGAGCATCGCGTCGGGGCGCGCGAGGTCGTAGCCGTTCCACACCTCGAGCAGATCGAAGTCGTCGCTGTAGGGGCCGAGCGCGGCGCCCGTCGCGCCCGCGTACCCCATCCGCTCGAAGTAGCCGATGCCCCCCTCGAGGCGCGGGTGGTTCACCTGCACCAGCACATCGGGGCCGAGCGCGCGCAGCGAGGCGAAGAGCGAGGTGGGCGTCGTGGCTTCGAAGGGCGCCGCGCCGTTGCCCGGCGCGCCCTCGACGAGCGGCACGGGGAACGCGTTGAAGTGCCCGTATCCGGGGAGATCCGTCGTCGCCTCGAGGCCGCTCGTGGTGCCGAGCGTCCCGGGGGCGAGGGCGAGCCGCGCGATCGAGGGGGCGTAGCTCGTCACGATGTTGTGGTCCGTCGGCACGGCGAAGCGGATGCCCTCGGCGATGAGCGAGGCGACGCGATCGTCGAGGGGGACTTCGCTGTCGGGGCTCGGCGAGGCGTGCAGGTGCAGCTCGCACGGCACCCACTCGCCGGGCTCGACCGCGTGGCGCAGCGCGGCCTGGACGTCCGGGCGGAACGTCTCGCTCACCGCGACGGATTCCTCGTGCATCGTCCACTCGGGGCCGTGCGTGACCACGACGCGGTACTGGCCGCTCGGGACGGGGACGATGGCCTCGCCGAGCGTGAGGATCACGGCGTCGCCCGCGCCGCTCGCGGACCAGTCGGGGCCGAGGGAGGGCGAGGGCGTGCCGCGCTCGCCGACGATGCGCGCACGCGCCGGGATGCGCAGGCCCGTCGCGGCGTCGCGCGCTGCGATGCGGATGCGTCCACCGCGCGGGATCTCGAGCACGAGGGGTCCACGCACGCCGCGCGCGGCGAAGGCGACGGGCTCGCTCGTCGCGTGGCCGGGCGCCGTCGCGGTCGCGACGAGGGCCGTGTCGGGATGCGCGTCGAGCGGCGGCAGGGGCACCATGGCGGTGCCGAGCGCGTCGGGGCGTGCGCGCATGACGGGGAGGCGCGTGTCGGCCGTCGCGACGCGCAGCTCGGCGCCCGCGGGCGCGTAGGGCAGAATCACGCGCACCTCGGGGAAGGGCGCGCCGCGGGCCCAGCCGAAGCGACGCGCCGCCTCCGCTATGCCGCGTGGGGCGATCGCGAGCGTCGTGCGTTCGTAGGCGGGGGCGCGCGTGGTCGCGGCGCGCTCGGGGCCGATGACCTCGGTGTGCAGCAGGAAGCGCGTCTGGCCGTGCGTCTCGTACTCGGCGAGCATGCGCACGGGGCCGTCGTGTACACCGAACACCGTGCCCGCGCTGCGCCCCTCGCCCGCGATGAAGGGGCCGTCGTGCCAGAGCGCGTCGTCGACGTGGCCCGCGCCTGGGAGCCACGGCGTCGCGCCTCCCCAGCCGACGCGCGCCCCGGCCCGCGCCCGGAGCACGCCGGCGTCGCGCGGCGCGATGCGCGTCGTCATCGAGACATCGCGCCCCGAGCGCCCGATGGTCAGCTCGCGCGCGACATCGACGAGGTCGCCGGCCACGCGCGCCTCGCCGTCGATGCGGAGCACGGGGCGCCCCGCGCGCTCGAGCGCGACCATGCGCGTCGCCCGCACGACATGGCGCCGCTTGCCGACGTGGAGGCGCGGCGAGAGCAGGACGAGGCTCTCCTCGTCGGTCGCGCCCGCGGCCGAAGCCTCGAGGAGAGCGCCGCGCAGCTCGCCTTCGAGGCGCGAGCCCGCCGACGACGACGCGCAGCGTGGGACCTTCGAGGATCCAGTCGCCCTCTTGCGCGGCGACGCCGCCGACGCGCGCCGCGGGCTCGGCCTCGTCGGCGCGCCGCGACGAGCGCGCCGAGGCGCAGGTGCGTCGTCGGCGGGCCGCCGCAGCTCGCGCCGAGGAGCAGGCCTGCGAGCGCGGCGCCCGCGAGCGCGCGCAAGCGGCGCGCCCGCTGCGCGCGTGCGGCTCATCGGTCGCCGCGGGCGAGCGCGAGGCCAAAGCTGCCCGCGCCCGGCGGGACGAGCTCGGCGAGCGGCGTGAGCGAGAGGCCCGCGGCGCTCCCGCGGTGGACGAACGCGCGCCCGGCGTCGTCGTCGGTGCGGGGCGCGCCGATCACGAGATCGGGCAGCCCGCTCGCGTCCACGTCCCCCGCGACGGCGAGCGCGCGGCCGAAGTCGGAGTCGGCCACGGGGCCGTCGAGCTGCAGGAGCGGCACGCGCGAGGGCATCGCGCCGCCGGCGAAGACGTAGACGCGCCCCTGCCTGCGGCTCGTGCCGAACGCGCCGACGACGAGCTCCGAGAAGCCATCGCCCGTGAGATCCGTCGCCGCGAGCGCGGCCCCGAACTGGCTCCCCGTCGCGGTGCCGGGCAGCAATTCGTGGAGGATCGCGCCGCTCACGCCCATGGGGCCGCCGCGCCACACGATCACGCGTCCCGGCGAGCGCACGGTGCCCGCGTCCGGATCGGGCGCGTCGTTCGAGGGAGCGCCCGGCGCGCCCGCGGCGAGGTCCGCGTAGCCGTCGCCGTCGACGTCGCCCGCGCTCGCGACCGCGGCGCCGAGCTGGCTGCCGGGGCCCGTCGTCGCGGGCAGCACGATGGCGGCCGTCTCCGAGAGCCCGCCCGGACCGCCGCGGAAGACGTGCACCGCGCCGGCTTCGCCCGACGTCGCGAACGCACCGACGGCCACGTCCGCGAAGCCGTCCGCGTCGAGGTCCATCGCCCCCGCGACGGCGCTGCCGAAGCGCCCGACGCCGCTCACCTGCAGCGCCGCCGTCGCCGCGACGCCGCGCGGCCCGCCTCGGTACACGAGCAGGCGCCCCGGCGTGCTGTCTGCGCTCGGTGCGACGACGAGCAGGTCGCCGTAGCCGTCGCCGTCCACATCGCCCGCGGCCGCGACGTGACGCCCGAACAGCCCGCCCGCGGCGCGCGGCGACATCAACGTCTGATCGGGCGCGAGCGCCAGTCCCGCCGGGCCGCCCCAGTACAGGAGCACGGCGCCCGTGCGCGCCGCGAGCTCCGGCGCCCCGACCGCGAGATCCGCGTAGCCGTCGCCGTTGAGGTCGCCCGCGCACGCGAGCGAGCTGGCGAAGGCGCCCGCGCTGCCATCGGGGGCGCGCAGGATGCGTTCGGGCGCGACGGGCGTGCCCGCGCGGCTTCCCGGGAACACATAGGCGCGTCCGTCACCGCTGCCCGCAGCGGGCGCACCGACCACGACGTCGCCGCTGCCATCACCATCGTAGTCGGGGGTCACGCCCCACGCGGCGGAGACCGGCGCGGAGCGCGGCGGCACCGCGAGCGCCCACGTGCGGCTCGCCTCGCTGCCCGCGACGACGCGCCAATACACCGTGCCGGGCGCGAGATCCGCGTCGGGGACGGCCGTCTCGCCGCTCACGTCGAAGGCGAGCAGCGGCGTCGCGCAGCCGCGCTCGGCGCACACCTCGAGGCGCGCCGTGGCGACGCCCTCGGGCAAGGTGAAGCGCAGCGTCGGACGGCGCGTGGTGGCCGCGGCCCCCGAGAGCGGCGCGACGAGCCGCGGCGCGGGCACGCACGCGTCGCCGGCACGCGCGAAACCCGGCACGCACGCGAAGGTGCAGGCCGACGCGACGCAGGCGCCGACGGCGTCCTCGGGCGGCGCGCACGCGGCGTCGCAGGCTCCGCAGTGCGCGACCGCCGTCGCCGTGTCCACGCAGGCGCCGCCGCACTCGGCGAGCGGCGCGCACGGCCCCAAGTCGGTGCCGAGATCGGCGCCGAGATCGGGCGCGGGCAGCGGGCCTGCGTCCACGCCGGCGTCGGCGGGTCGGGGCGGCGCCGCGTCGTCGTCACCGCAGCCGACGAAGAAGAGCACCAGCGGCAGGAGCGCGATGGGAGACAGGAAGCGCATGGACGGGGAATGTAGACCGCCCACGCACGGACGGCGTGCGCCCCGTTCCACGGCGCGGGGTCTGCGTCGATCCGGACGGCGCTCCATGCCGGGCGACGTCGAGGACCGCGAGGTCGTCGAGGACGCTGCGCGCGGGGATGAACCGCCCGGGCGAGCGCCGCCGCGCGTGTGCCGCACGAGACGACGCGCCCGGGCAAGATGCCCCCCGGTTCGCGCCGCGTGCGGCGCTGCTATCGTGCGCGCTGTCCGTGCAACCGCCCCCCGCAGACCGTCCCGAGCCCTCGCCCGCGCGCGACGTTTCGCCTGCGGACCCCGCGCCTGCGGGCCCCGCGCCTGCGGGCCCCTCGCCCGTGATCCCCCCGCCGACGCGCATGATCCCGCGCCCGGGCGGCGCGCCGCTGCACATCGAGCGCCGTGGCCTGCTGGGAGGCTCGTGGGACCTCTACCACGCGGTGCTGACGCTCAGCTGGCCGCTCTTCCTCGGCGGGGTGGTGCTCGGCTACCTCGGCATCAACCTGCTCTTCGCGATCCTCTATCTTGCCGGCGGCGACGTCATCGCGAACGCGGTGCCGGGGTCGTTCTGGGACGCGTACATGTTCAGCGTGCAGACGCTCGCGACGATCGGGTACGGCGCGATGGCGCCGAAGACCCCGTACGCGGACGTGCTCGTCGCGATCGAGGCCTTCACCGGGCTCTTCGGCGTCGCGGTCGCGACGAGCCTCATGTTCACGCGTTTCGCGCGGCCCTCGTCGCGCGTGCTCTTCTGTCGATCGGCGGTCGTCGCCTACCGCGACGGCGTCCCCTCGCTCCTGCTGCGCATGGCGAACGAGCGCGGCAACCCCGTCGTCGAAGCGCAGGTCCGCGTCATCCTCGTGCGCAACGAGCGCACCGTGGAGGGCGAGCGCATCCGGCGCTTCCACGACCTCGCGCTCACGCGGACGTTCTCGCCGCTCTTCGCGCTGAGCTGGACGGTCGTGCACCCCATCGACGCCGCGAGCCCGCTCTTCGGCGCGACGTCCGAGTCGCTCGCGCGGGACGCGACCGAGCTGATGGTCGTCGTCACCGGCATCGACGACACCTTCCAGGCCCAGATCCACGCGCGTTTTTCGTACCTCGCCGCGGAGATCGCGTGGGACCGGCGTTTCTGCGACGTCATCTCCGTCGCCCCGGACGGCCACCGGGTCATCGACTACGCGGCCTTCCACCACCTCGAGGCGCTGCCCCCGCACGTGCCGCGTGTGCTTCCGTGGCCCGAGCCTGCGCCGCCCGACTCGTCTCGGTCGTCTGCGCCGCCTGCATCGTCGCCCTGGCCGCACGGGTGACGGCGCGCGGGGTGCGTGTTAGACGCGCGCCCCGGGATGCTCTACCGCGCCTTCTTTCGTCTTCTGCTCGCGCGGCTCCCGGCCGAGACCGCGCACCACCTCGGCTTTGCGGCGCTGCGCGTCGCGATGGCGATACCGGGCGTCCGCGCGCTCGCCCGCGCGCTGCTGCGCCCCGCGGATCCCGCCCTCGTCGTGCGCACGCTCGGGCTCGAGTGGCCGACGCCGATCGGCCTCGCGGCCGGCTTCGACAAGGACGCGCGCGGCCCCGAAGCGCTCGGCGCGCTCGGCTTCGGTTACGTCGAGGTCGGCACGGTCACGCCCCGCGCGCAGCCCGGCAACCCGAAGCCGCGCATGTTCCGGCTCCCTGCGGATCGCGCGCTCGTCAACCGCCTCGGCTTCAACAACGAGGGCGCCGAGGTCGCGCGCGCGCGCCTGCTCGCCGGGCACGCGTCGCGCCGCACCCTCGTCGGCGTCAACGTCGGCAAGAACAAGGACACGCCCGAGGATCGCGCCGTCGCCGACTACGTCGCGGCGACCGAGCGCCTCGCGCCGCTCGCGGACTACCTCGTCGTCAACGTCAGCTCGCCCAACACGCCGGGGCTCCGCGACCTGCAGGCCGTCGAGCGGCTCGGTCCCCTGCTCGCCGCCGTGCAGGAGGCCGCCGCGCGCGTCGCGCCCGCGCGCACGCCGCCCGTGCTCGTGAAGATCGCGCCCGACCTCTCGGACGACGACGTCGACGCCGTCGCCGCGCTCGCGTTGCGGCTCGGGCTCGCGGGCATCGTCGCGACGAACACGACCCTCTCGCGCGCCAGGCTGCGCACGCCGGAGGCCGAGGTCGCAGCGATCGGCGCGGGCGGCGTCTCCGGCGAGCCGCTGCGCGAGCGCTCCCTCGCGGTGCTGCGCAGGCTGCGCGCGCAGGTCGGTGACCGGCTCGTGCTCGTCTCGGTGGGTGGCGTGTCGAGCGCCGACGACGCCTGGGCCCGCATCCGTGCAGGTGCAACGCTGGTGCAGTTGTATACGGGATTCGTCTACGGCGGGCCGCTGCTGCCGCGACGCATCGCGGTCGGCCTCGCGCAGAAGGCGAAAGAAGCCGGCTTCGCGCGCGTGCAGGACGCGGTCGGCTCCGACGTGACCCTCCGTGCGACCGCGCCGTGATCGACGCGCTCAGATCCACTTCCGCCGCTTGAACCAGACCACGAGCCCGCCCGCGACGCCGGCCATCACGCCGAGCGCGATGAAGTAGCCGTGCTTCCAGCGCAACTCCGGCATCACGTCGAAGTTCATGCCGTAGATGCCGGCGATGAAGGTCATCGGCAGCATGATCGTCGACATGAGGGTGAGCACCTTCATGATCTCGTTGAGCTTCTGGCCCTGCACGCTCATGTGCATGTCGAGGATCGAGCCGAGCAGCTCGCGGTCGCCGTCGGCGAGGTCGGTCACGCGCACGAAGTTGTCCGCGATGTCGCGGTAGAAGGGCAGCGCGGCCTCCGCGATCAGCGCGAACTCGCCGCGCGCGAGCCGCTGCACGACGTCGCGTTGGTGCGAGGCCACGCGCCGGATCTTCGCGAGCGAGCGCTTGACCGCGAACACCTCGCCGATGACCGCGGGCGATGCGTCGTGGAGCACCCGCGTCTCGAGCGCCTCGATCTCCTCGTCGAACTTCTCCATCAGCGGTTTGTAGTGATCGGAGAGGTGGTCGAGGATCGCGTGCGCGACGAACGAGGGGCCGCGCGCGAAGAGCCGCGCGCTGCGCCGGATCTCGCCCTCGACGGTGTCCGTCGAGCGCAGCTTCGTGGGGTGGTGCGTGAGGATGAAGCGCTCGCCGAGGACGAGGTCGAGCTCGATCGTCTCGAGGTCGTCGGGCTGCTCCGCGTTGCGGTCGAGCCCGTGGACGACGATGTAGAGGTAGTCGTCGAAGTCCTCGACCTTGGGCTGCGGCGCGTCGAGGAACATGTCCTCGAGGACGGTCGGGTGAATCTTGAAGACCTCGGCGAGCAGCTTGTCGTGCTCGGGATCGCGCCCGCACAGGTCGACCCAGAAGATGACGTTCGGGTCCGCGATGAGCGCGGGCAGCTCCGCGGGCGAGCGATCGTCGACGGTGTTGCTCCCCTTCGTGTACGCGTAGACCTTGGTCGTCACGGCGCGAGTGTACCTGTGCGCGCGATCGACCGCGCTGGTTGGCTGGCCGACGTTTCATGGACGCTCCGCACGACATCGGCGCCCTCCGCGCACGGCTGGCGGCTCGAGGGGACCTTGCGCTCGCCGTCGTGTTCGGCTCGGTCGCGCGGGGGGAGGCGCGGCCCGAGAGCGACCTCGACGTCGCCATCCAGCCTGCGGCGCAGTTCTCCGCGGTCGACGAGGCGCGTCTCGTCGAGGCGCTCGCGCGGGCCACGGGGCGCGAGGTCGACCTCGTCCGGCTCGACCGCGTCGAGGACGTCGTCCTGCGCCGGGAGATCGCGCGCGGCCTACCGATTCGCAAGGCCGTTCCCGGGGATTTCGCGCGCTTTGCCGCCGCCGCGATGTTGGCGTGGCTCGACCTCGCGCCGGCCTACCTCGACGCGCAGGCGCGCTATCTCGCGCACGTCGCCGCGGGGGGCCGATGACGAACGTCCTGCTCGTCACGCGCAAGCTCGCCGTGCTGCGCGAGCACCTCGAGCGCCTGCGGCGTCGCCTTCCCGAATCGGCGGCGCTGCTGCGTGCGGACGTCGACCGCCTCGACGCCATCGCGATGAGCGTGCTCGTCGTCGTGCAGGAGGCCATCGACATCGCCTTTCACATCGCGGGCGACGAGGGGTGGGGCGTCCCTGCGACGTATGGACAAGGTTTCGATCTCCTCGCGCAGAAGGGGGGGGCGCGCGGCGCCTGGCGCGGCGCATCGCGGCCGCGGATCGGCGCGGGTCGCGTGGCCGCTCAGCCTGCCTCGATGCAGAGCAGCACGTCCTGCCAGACGCTCGTCGAGGTGGTGAGCTCGACGACGAAGAGCGCCTCGGCCATCGCGCGGTCTTCGCGGAGCCCCGCGCGTTGCAGGCGTCGCGCGGCCGCGCGCGCGAGCGCGACGCGCGTCGCGAGGTCGGCGCGGCCCTGCGCGAAGGTGGCGCCGTACGCGCACCAATCCATGCGCCAGAGCTGGTCCTCGACATAATCGCGGAGCGCGTCGGCGCCGCGCCCGGGCTGCGTCGCGCGGGCCTCGGCGCGATCGAACCAGGGCGCCCAGCGACGCGGTGCGAGCGGCCGGGCCTTGCCGCCGAGGAGCGCGTGGAGCAGGTCGCCCGCGAGTCGGAGCGCGCCGCTGCACGAGGTGTCCTCGTCGTACGTGCCGAGCTCGCGGGCGACGTGGGCCCAGTCGGTCCCGCGCAGCGGCGGCAGGGGCGCCGCCTCGAGCACCTCCTCGGGCCGCTCGCCGCGCGCGAGCCGCGCGAAGAGCGCGTCCTCCTCGGCGCGGTAGGTCGCCCACGCCACGCTGCGCCGCGCGGCGAGGCGCACGCGCGGGCCGATGCGCGCGTCGGCGTCGACGCGGCCGCGCCCCGCGGTGAGCGCGTGTTCGGCGTCGACGGGATCGAGCGGCGGGCGGTCGCCGAGCGTGCGGCACGGGCAGCGGTGTTCGGTGGTGATGCGTCCCCCATCGGGCGTCGCGACGAGGCCGTACGGGAAGCGCTGGCACGCGTCGGGCTTGGCGGCCGCGCCGTGCTCGGCGTGGATCCCGCAGCGCGCGTCGGGCAGCAGGAACACGCAGCTCCCGTCGGGCTTCGTCGCGAGCACGCGCGCCTCGAGCGTCGGCAGGTACACCGTGGCGTCGTCGCGGAAGCGCTCGACCTGCTTGCGCTCCTTGCGCGTGACGGGGCCGAGCGCGTGCGCGTCGGTGCAGCACAGGCCGTCGCCCGCGCAGGTGAAGCGCGCGCCGGGCCGCACGAGCAGCGGCCGCACCTGCGGCGCGCGGGCGGGCGAGGGGGTTCGGGACCGGCGCGGGGAGGGGCTGGTGGTCGCCATCGTGTGCGCCCACATACGCGAGGCGCGGGCTCGGACGCAACCGTCCCACACCGCGCGGCGCGCCCGCTGGCAGGGCCCGACGCGCCGCGGTAGCCTCGCCCCGCCCGCTGCGAACGCCATGAGCCTCTTTTTCCGACTCGTCCGCGCGCTCTGGATCTTCGGGCTCATCTTCGCGAGCTACCTCTCGCAGATGGGGCTCGTGCGGCTCCTGCGCCGCTTCGAGCGCGACGCCGAGGGCCGCGAGCGCATGCGCCTCCCGCAGTGGGTGAAGGACCGCCGCAAGCGCATCGACCTGCGCAACGCGCGCCGCCTGCTGCACGGGATGCTCAGCCTCCGCGGCGTCTACATCAAGCTCGGGCAGGTGCTCTCGGTGATGGGCGGCTTCCTGCCCCGCGTTTACGCGACCGAGCTCGAGCAGCTGCAGGACGCCGTCCCCCCGCAGCCCTACCGCGTCATCGCGAAGACCATCGAGCAGTCGCTCGGCAAGCCGCCCGAGGCGCTCTACAAGGACTTCGATCCGAATCCGCTCGCGGCCGCCTCGCTCGGGCAGGTGCACGTCGCGCACCTGGAGGACGGCACCAAGGTCGCGGTGAAGATCCTCTACCCGCGCATCCGCGAGGTCATCGCCGTCGACATGCGGGTCGTGCGCCTCGCGCTGCGCGTCTACAAGTGGTTCTTCCCCTTCGGCGGCATCGAGCGCGCCCACGAGGCGCTCGTCGATCTGCTGCGCCGCGAGACGGACTACGAGCACGAGGGGCGCTGCATGACGCGCATGGCGGCGGATTACGCCGACGAGCCCGATCTGCTCTTTCCCTCGGTGATTCCGGCGCTCACCACGCGCGACGTCCTCACCATGACGTTCATGGAGGGCATCAAGATCACGCGCTTCGAGGAGTACGAGAAGCTCGGCATCGACCGCGAGGCCGTCGCGACGCGCCTCGTGCAGAGCTTCTACAAGTCGCTCCTCGTCCATCACTTCTTCCACGCGGATCCGCACCCGGGGAACTTCCTCGTGCAGCCCGGCCCGACGCCTGGCGAGCCGCGTATCGTCATCCTCGACTTCGGCGCGATCAGCGAGGTGAGCGACGAGCTCGTCGCGGGGATGGTCGACATCCTGCAGGGCTTCTTCACCGAGGATGTGAAGCTCGCCGTCGCGGGCTTCCGGCGCATGGGCTTCGTCGCGCCGGACGGCAACCAAGAGCTCCTCGAGAAGACCGTCGTCACCTACTTCTCGAAGCTGCTCAAGGTGCAGATCCGCACGGCGGGTGCGCTCATGCGCGCCAAGCCCGCGGAGCTCGAGAAGCTCGCCGATCCGCAGGTCGAGCGCGCCGAGCTGCGCGAGCTGATGAAGGCCTTCCACTACCCGGACGGCTGGTTCTACGCCGAGCGCGCGAGCGTGATGATGTTCTGGCTCTGCGGGCAGATCGCGCCGGACCTCGACACCTTGCAGGTCGGTTTCCCCTACATCGCGCCGCTCCTGCTGCAACGGCAGATGGCGCTCACGGCCGATCGCGAGGCCGCCGAGGCCGCGGCCTCCGAGGCTGCGGCGGTCGAGGCGGTGGCTGGCGCCGCGAAGAGCGCGCCCGCGGCCTGAGCGCGCGCGCGGGTCTGCTACCGTCCCGCCCGCATGCGCGACGCGCCGGAAGCTCCGCCCGGGACGGTGAGCGCGGGCACCCGCCTGATCGGGCTCGCGGTGCTCGCGACCGCGGCGCTCGTGGCGCTTGCGGTCTGGACGCGGCTCTCGGGCAAGCCGGACACCGCGCGCCTCGAGGCCGCGCGCCGCGCCGCGCAGCCGCACCTCGCCGGCCTCGAGCGCTGCCTCCTCGGGGCGCCGCTCGCGATCGGTGAGACCGCGTCCGAGCGGCTGCGCGGCATCGTGCTCGCCGAGGAGACCCGCGGGCGCACGGCGGGCTGGCCGGGGCGCTGCGTCGCGCACGTCCGCGCCGCGCGCGCCGTGCTCGAGCCGCTGCGGCGCGAGGATTCGCGCATCGACCGGCTCGTCGCGACGCTCTTCAGCGCGCAGCTCGCGATCGCGCGGGGCCGCCCCCCGAAGGGCGTCGACGTGCTCGTCACGGCGATCGCGCGCGCGGGAATGAATGGCGGTTCAGCGCCCGCAGGGGTCGCTGCGGCGCCGACGCCGCTGCGCCTGGTCCGCGCCGTGGACGCCTCCGACGCGATCCTCGGCGGGCGCCGCGACCGCTTCCTCGGACGCGAGGCGGGCGCGCTGTGGTTCGCGGGCGATGCGCTGCGCGCGTGTCGTCCCGAGGGGCCGCGCGTCGTGTGCGGGGCGGCGCGTCCGCTCGCGCCGACGCGCTCGGCGCAGCCCGTCCCGACGGTCGGCGCGGGGGGCGACGCGGGCGTCGAGGCGCTCGCGCTCGAGCGTGGCGGCGACGCGCCCGCGCGGCTGCGGTGGGCGCAGGGTGCGAGCGACATCACGCTTGGCGACGACGTCTACGGCGTGCTCGCGCAGCGCGGCGGCGCGCTCGTGCTGCGCGCGGGGCCGCGGCGTCCACGGAGCACGTTGCCCGGGAGCGTGCTCGTGGAGTCCGTGGTCGGCGCCGACGCGCCGCGCGCCCTCGGCGCGCTCGCGGTGCCGGGCTCGCTGCTGCGCAGCCCGCAGCTCGTCGCGGGCTTCGCGTACGTCCTGCACGCCGATCTGCGCGCGCGTCGGCCCGGTGAGGGGCCCGCGTCGCCGGGGTTCGGGATCGAGGTCGCGTGGCTCCCGGAGGAGGCCGATGCGCCGCTGCCGCCGCCGCGCTCGCTGCGCATCGACGCGCTGCCGGCGCAGGTGCTCGGATGCGTCGGCGCGACGGGTCGTGCGTTCGCGCTGCTCACCGATGCGCGCGCGCCGGCCCCGGCTCCGCGCGAGCGCGCGGTCGCGGTGCGCTTCTACGGCGCGGCGGGCGAAGCGCGTGGCGAGGCAGCGGGAGCGCTCGCGGGGACGGCCGCGGTCGCGGACTGCGTCGGCGACGACCTCGCGCTCGTCGCGCGCGCGCAGGAGGTCGTCGACGGGCGTCGGGTCGCGCGCTTCACCGGGCTGCGCTGCGGCGCCGGGGGCTGCGCGGTCGCGGCCGCCGTCGTGCCGACGAGCGACGTCCCCGAGGTCGTCACGCTCCGCGACGGTCGGGTGCTCATCGTCTACCGTGCCGGGGCCGCGGGCGGCCTGCGCGCGCGGGTCGGGGCGCTCTCCGCGCTCGGCGCCGCGCCCGAGATCGTGCTCGCCGACGACACCGCGCACGGCGGCCTCGAGAGCGCGGAGCGCTGGCTCCATCGCGACGGCGACGGGGCGCTGCTCGTGCTCGCGACGCGGCTCGGTCACGTCGCCGTGCACCTCGGGCCCGATGCCCGTCCGACGCTGCTTCGCCCCTGAAACATGGGCGGATGCGCGGTCTTCAGTCGCGGCTCAGCGCCGCGTGCAGCGCCCCGACGAGGCCGACGCGCGGGTTCGTCACGACGCTGACCCGCGTCGCGGCGAGCAGCGGCGACATGCGACCCTTCGCGCTGAACGCGGCGAGGAAGCCGCCCTCGCGCAGCTTCGGCAAGAGGCGCGGCGCGATGCCGCCCGCGACGTAGAGGCCGCCCCGCGGCAGCACCTTCAGCGCGAGGTTGCCGGCCTCCGCGCCGTACACGTCGAGAAAGAGCGCGACCGCGCGCACGCACGCGTCGTCGTCCCCGGCGAGCGCCCGCGCGCCGATCACGGCCGCGGGATCGCCCGCCTCGAGCTGCGCGCGCGTGTCGGCACGCTCCGCCGCGAGCCCCGCGGCGACGACGAACTCGTACACGTTGTGGAGACCCGGCCCGGAGACGATCCGCTCGTAGCTGACGCGGGCGTGGCGCGTGAGCAGGTGTCGCAGCAGCGCGATCTCGACCTCGTTGCGGGGCGCGAAATCGCAGTGTCCGCCCTCCGACGCGATGACGCGCCAGTGCCCCGCGACGGGCAGCACGACCGCCTCGCCCAGCCCCGTCCCCGCGCCGAGGATCGCGAGCGGTCCGTCGGGATCGACGGCGCCTTCCTGCAGGACCTCGAAGTCGTCCGCGGGCAGCCGCGGGATGCCGAGCGCGACCGCGTGGAAATCGTTGACGAGGCGCACCCGCTCGAGCCCGAGCGCCTCCTCGAGCGCGCGGGCGTCGAGGTGCCAGGCGAGGTTCGTCGTGCGCACGGACTCGCAGCCCGAGGCGTCCACATCGACCGGACCGGCGACGCCGATCCCCGCGTGCGTGACCGACGCGAGGTCGTCCGCGAGGAAGATCCGCGCGAGCGCCGCGAAGCCCGCGTGCTCGCGGCTCGTGAAGCGCGCGCTGCGCAACTCCCGGTGAAAGCCGTCGTCGTCGACGTCGTGGAGCGAGAGGAGGGTCTTGGTGCCACCGACATCGGCTGCGAGGACGCGCATCCGGCGATTCTAGACAGGATCGTGCGAAGTGCCCGGGGCGCCGTTCGCACGCTGCCCCTCGCGGCGCGCGCGGCGCTGGTAACCCGGCGCGCGGCCTGTTACCAAGAGCGCGTAGTGCGGACGCTCGGAGTCGATCCCGGGGATGCGCGTGTCGGCCTCGCGGTCTCCGACGACGAGGGCGTGTGGGCGAGTCCCCTTTGCACGATCGCCGCGCGGGGCGAGGGCGACCCGGCCGTGCGCATCGCGCAGGAAGCCGTGCGCGCCGGCTGCGGGCAGATCGTGATCGGCCTGCCGCGCAACCTCGACGGCAGCGAGGGCGGCGCCGCGCGCAAGGCGCGCCTGCTCGCTGCGCGCGTGCACACCGCGACGGGCCTCCGCATCGTGCTCTGGGACGAGCGCCTGACGACGGCCGAGGCCTCGCGCGTGCTCAGCGCCGTCGAGATGCGCGCGCGCGATCAACGCGCGGTGATCGATCAGGTCGCGGCGACCATCCTCTTGCAGAGCTTCCTCGATGCACGCGCGGCGCGGCGCCGTGCGAAGCGGGAGGCGGCGGCGCGCGGGGCGGTCGCGGCGGGGCGGAGCGCGTCGAGCGACGCAACGGAGGCCGAGTGGAGCGCAAAGACCGAGGACGCGGCGAGCGCGCCGGACGCGGCGGGCGCGCCGGACGGGTCGAGGGCGCCGGACGCAGCGAACGAAGCGGACGCAGCGAGGGCCCCGCGCGCAGCGAACGCAGCGAACGCGCCGGACGCAGCGAGGGCCCCGCGCGCAGCGAACGGACCGCCCGCAGCGGTCGTGCCCCCGAGCGCCCCGCCCGCCCACCTCGGCGGCCGCGTGCGACCGCCGCGCGACGCGCCCTGACGACGCGGCGGCGCGCGGTCGTGGGCCTCGCGCTCGCGGGGGCGCTGCTCGTCGGCGCCGTGGGCCTCGCGTGGACCGGCGCCGGGCGCGCGGTCCTGCGCAGCCTCCGCGCGCTCTTCGACGAGGATGCGGCGCGCGTCACCATCCCAGAAGGTTTCAGTCGCTTCGAGATCGCCGACCGACTCGCCGCGCGCGGCGTGTGCCCCCGCGAGGCGTTCCTCGCGGCGACGACGGACGCGGCGCTCCTCGGCGAGCTCGGCGTGCCGGGCCCGAGCGCGGAGGGCTACCTGTTCCCCGACACCTACGCGTTCGCCCCCGGGAGCGCCCCCGCGACCGTGGTCCGGCGGATGGTCGAGACCTTCCAGGCCCGCACGCGCGCCCTCTTCGCCGCGCACGGGGACGCGCTCACGGCGCGCGGCGTCTCCGCGCACGACGCGCTCGTGCTCGCGTCCGTCGTCGAGAAGGAGGCCGTCGTCGCCGACGAGCAGCCCGTCATCGCGGGCGTCTTCTGGAACCGCCTGCGCCGCGCCGAGTTCACGCCGCACCGCTTGCAGGCCGACCCCACCGTCTCCTACGGCTGTCGCGCCGCGCCCGAGTCCGCGCCCTCGTGCGCGCGCTTCGACGGTCGACGCATCACGCGCACGATGACGAACGATCCGGCCAATCCCTACAACACCTACCGCCATGATGGTCTCCCTCCCGGGCCCATCTCGAGCCCCGGGCTCGGCGCAATCACCGCGGCCGTCGCGCCCGCGGCCCACGATTTCTTCTATTTCGTCGCGCGGGGAGGGCGCCGGCACACCTTCAGCCGCACCCTCGCCGAGCACGACACGGCCGTCGGCGCGTGGCACGAGCTGCGCGACAAGGCCCCATGACCCGGCGCCGCGCCGCGCCCGAGCAGCTCCCGCTCTTCGCCGCGGATGCGCCTGCGCCGGGCGCGCCGTCCTCCCGTGCGCCGTCGTCTGCGGATCCGTCGTCTGCCGGGCCCACGGCCATCCCGCCGCTCGACGGCGACGCCGCGCTCCGCGCGCTCGCGGTGACGCTCCCCGCGCACGTGCGCTTCGGCACTTCGAGCTGGACCTTCCCGGGCTGGCAGGGGCTCGTCTACGCGCGGCGTTACCCGAGCCACGCGGCCTTTCTCCGCGAGTCGCTCGCCGAGTACGCGCGTCACCCGCTCTTCCGCACGGTCGGCATCGACCGCAGCTTCTACGCGCCGCTCACCGCGCCCGAGCTCCGCGCCTACGCCGCGCAGCTGCCGCCCGATTTCCCGACGGTCTCCAAGGTGTTCTCCGGCCTCACGGTGCACACCTTCCCGAATCACCCGCGTTTCGGGGCGCGCGCGGGCCGCCCGAACCCCGACTTCCTCGACGCCGGGCGCTTCGCCGAGCTCGTCGCGGGGCCGCACGCCGAGGCGTTCGCGGCGCACACGGGGCCCTTCGTCCTCGAGATCCCGCCCGCGCCCGGGGGCATCGCGCCCGACGCGCTCGCCGCGCGGCTCGAGTCGTTCCTCGCCGCCGCGCCCCGCGCCTTCCGCTACGCGGTCGAGCTGCGCGATCCGGCGCTCTTCACCGCGCGCTACCTCGACGTCTTGCGCGCGCACGGCGCCGCGCACGTGCTCAGCCAGTGGTCGCGCATGCCGACGTTCGGCGAGCAGCTCGCGGTGCCCGGCGTGCTCACCGCCGACTTCTGCGTCGCGCGGCTGTTGCTCCCGAAGAACACCCGCTACGCGCAGCTGAAAGAGGCCTTCGACCCCTTCGATGCCATCGTCGTGCCGCAGCCCGCGCTGCGCGCCGACGTGTGTCGGCTCGTCGCGCAGACGGGCGAGCGTGGGCAGGAGACGTTCGTGCTCGTGAACAACAAGGCCGAGGGCTCGGCGCCGCTCACGATCCGCGCGATCGCCGAAGAGCTCGCCGCCGCGCACGACGCGGGCTGGGTGTCGGGCTGAGGGTGCCCGTCAGCGCCGACGCCGCGCCGCGAGGCTGAGCGCAGCGACCGCGGCGAGCGCGACGAACGCCCCGCCCGAACCGACGCCGGCGCCCGCGTGCGTGGTGCTGCAATCGTCGTCGTCCGTGTCGCTCGGGGGCGGCGTCGTCCCCGAGTCGGGGGGCGGGATGTCCGCGGCAGCGGGTGCGACGGTTGCGAGGAGCAGCGTGGCGGCGATCGAGGCGAGCACGAGGAGGTGGCGCATTCGTGCGATGTACGCACGGCGCCCGCGCGCGACGCAAGGCCCTCGCGATGTCGCGCCGAGTGCGAGACGAACCTCGCAAGGAGGTTGCGGTGTGCGCCTTGGTCGTGGCCGTGCCGCGCGATAAGGTGCGCGCCGATGAGCGAGCCCGTCGCGCAGAACATCGCCTGGCACCACGGTGAGATCGGCCGCGCCGAGCGCGCGGCGCTGCTCGGTCACCGCGGCGTGACGCTCTGGTTCACGGGGCTCTCCGGCTCCGGCAAGAGCACCGTCGCGCGCCGCGTCGAGCGCCGCCTCGTCGCGCGCGGCGTGCTCGCCTACGTGCTCGACGGCGACAACGTGCGCCACGGCCTCAACCGCGATCTCGGCTTCGGCCCCGCCGAGCGCAGCGAGAACATCCGCCGCATCGCCGAGGTCGCGCGCCTCTTCACCGACGCGGGGCTCGTCACCATCACGGCCTTCATCTCGCCCTATCGCGCCGATCGCGCGCAGGCCCGCGCGCTCCTGGGCGACGCGGACTTCGTCGAGGTCCACTGCGCCGCGACCGTCGCCGAGTGCGAGGCCCGCGATCCGAAGGGCCTCTACGCCAAGGCGCGCGCGGGCGCGATCACGGGCTTCACCGGCCTCGACGCGCCCTACGAGTCGCCCGAGTCGCCCGAGCTCGCGCTGCCGACGGGCACCGAGGACGCCGACGCGAGCGCCGCGCGCGTGCTCGCGTACCTCGAACAACGCGGCGTGATTCCGCCCGCAGAACGCTGAATCCCGACGTACGCGAGTCGCCGTCACGCAGCGTCGTATGCGCTGGATGGCCTACATCGCAGCACGTGTATTCAGGCGCTCGCCCGTGCGCGATGCACCGATTGGGTGCGGGCTGCGCGTGTCGCACGAGGCGCTGCACCAGCGCGGTGCAAATCCCACTCTCCGTGGGGCGCGTGGCGCGCAAAGTGCCGATGAAATATGGGTTTCCATCGATGCGTGGGATTGGCACGCGCCTCGCTGAACACCCGCTCGTGCACCGCAGTTCGCGGGGCCGGGAGGGTGCCAATCATGTCGATGGAGCTGCGTTTCTGGGGCGTTCGGGGGAGCATCGCGACGCCGGAGTCCGAGATGGCCGGCGTCGGCGGCAACACGAGCTGCGTCGAGATCCGCGCCGGGCGCGCGCGCCTCGTGCTCGACGCGGGCACGGGCATCCGCCGGCTCGGCGACGCGCTGCTCGCAGAAGGCGTCGACGAGATCACGCTGCTGCTCTCGCGCGGCCTCGCGGGCCACGTCGCGAGCCGCGGCTCGAGCGCTGGATCGAGAGCGCCGTCGTCCTCGCGCCCGATGGCGAAGTGCGCGACGCCCACCTCCCGCAGCCCCGCAGCGCACCGCTTCACGCTCCGCCACAGCCAGCCGGCTGTCCGTCTGCGACATCCCCGATTTCGGGGGATTTCGCTGCGCCCGAATCGCCATCGCCCACCGCATCCGCGCAGCCCGATTCGGTCACGCTGCCGCTCGGCCTCACGCTGGCCGAAGCGAGCCGCCGCTACGTCGAGGCCACTGTCGCCGCGTGCGACGGACACCGCAGCGAGGCCGCGAAACGCCTCGCCATCGGCCGCAACAGCGTCACGCGCACGCCCGGCGCGGGCACCCCGGGCGCAGACACCCCTCGACGCCGGCGCCGCGGAGACTAGTTTCCGGAGGCCATGTCCCGTCGTCCGCCCAAGCCGCCTTCCCCCCGCACGCAGCGCCGCGCCGACGAGCGCGTCCTCCTGAAGCTCGCCGACGACCGCGTGCGTCTCGCGCAGCTGAGCGAGGGCGGCGCCCCCGATCGCCCGATCCCCGTGGAGACCTCGACCCTCGTCGAGCCCCGCGCCGCGTCGATGCCCTGCCCGCGCTGCGGCGGCGAGGCCCGCGTCGAAGACCACATCGCCCGCGCCGTCGATGGTGATCTGCTCCGCGCCGCCCACACCCGCTGCCGCCAGTGCGGCTTCCTCCGCACCGTCTGGTTCCGCGTCTCACCGCGCCTGGTCAATTAGCGGCTGCGGCGCAGCGCGCGAATCATCTCGAGGTTTTCGGTGAGTCGAGCACCGCCCCGTGCGACGAGCGCGACGCCGCCGATCACGACGAAGCGCACCCCTTCGCCGGTGAGCGCGCCGAGAAGACGCACGAAGGCCGCTCTCACTTCTCACCCCGCATCTCCGCGACCGCGTCGACGAGGGCTTGCAGCCGTTCGAGCCGCTCGGTCGGCGTCCGCTTCAGACTCTCCTCGATCTGCGTGAGATCGATGCTTGGCGGCATCCACGAGAGGATGCGTTCGTCCCAGGTTGGGAGCCCGGTGTCGTCGGCGAACGGCCATGATGAATGAAAGCGCGACATCAGGCGCGAACCCTCGCCGATCCCATGCGCTCGGGGTTACGCGACGGCGAAGCCCGCGTCGAAGACCACATCGCCCGCGCCGTCTTTTCCGCACGCGGCCGCGCCCGCTTCGCGTGCCGTCCGCGCGGAGGCCGTCCGCGATGTTGGGTTTCCCTCCCGACTTCTGGGCGAAATTGCAGCGCGACGCGTCGGGGTCGGTCGTCGCGTGGCATCCGCTCGCCGCGCACTGCGCGGACGTGGCCGTGGTCGCCGAGGCGTTGCTCACGCGGCGCTGCTCGCCGGTCCTGGCGCGATGTGCGGGAATCTCCCGCGCGGAGGCCACGGCGTAGGTCGCGCATCATGGGCTGCATGGCGTCGCGCTCGATGTGGGCGCCGTCGAGCTGGCGCGCGCGCTGGTGTGGCGCGAGATGTCGCTGCCTTCGCTGCGTGGGTTTCGCGCGGGGGAACAGCCTGCTCGGGGCGACTCCCACGCTCGCAGCGCAGGAAGTCGGGAAGCGACGCGCGCGTGCGGTGCGTGCCGCGGAGTCGCACCCGCGGACCTGCCCGTCCTCGCCGGCAGGCTTGCCCACTGCGCCGGCCGTCGATCTGGCGGCGCCGGCAGCCTGTACCGGCGGGGCCGGCAGGCTTGTCGGCGGGGCCGGCAGGCGGTCTGACCCCACCCGAATCCTCGTTGCTCCGCGCGCATCGCGTCGAATCCGCGGTGGCCGCGCTCGACGGGCACGGGCGCCGTGCCGCAGCGCGCGCGGCGCGCTCGGCCGTCGTCTTGACAGGGGCCGTGTTCGTGAGGTAGAAGCAACCGCCGCCGCTTGGGCGGCATTGGGTCGCACCACAGAGGAGTTGTCGCCATGGACGCTACGCATCTCGTGCTCTTGCTCGATCGCAGCTACTCGATGGACCTGGTCCGGGACCGCGTCGTCGCGGCGGTCAACCTGCTGTTCGACGAGCAGCGGCGCGCGCCGGGGGCGGTGCGGCTGACGCTCGCGCAGTTCGACACCTGTTTCGACATCACGCACGACGGAGTCGATCTCGCGACGGTCCCACCGCTGTCGATGACGGACTATCGCCCCTACGGATCCACGGCGTTGTTCGATTGTTTGGCCGAGATGATCGACCGCACCGAGGCGTCGATCGGGCGGTTGCCCGCGCCGGAGCGCCCCGCGAACGTGGTGTTCGTGGTCGTGTCGGACGGCATCGATTCGGGCAGCCGCGTGACGCCCGACGAGGTCCGCGCGCGCATCGCGGCGCAGCCGACGTGGCAGTTCCTGTTTCTGGGCGCGAACATGGACGCGATGCTCGAGGGGCAGCGGATGGGCGTCTCGGGCGTGAGCTTCAGCGTCGCCGGCGACGGATTGCGGCGTGCGGCCGAGACCGCGAGCGCGTACGTGGGCCTGACGCGCGCGGGCGATCGCGCGGCGGCGGAGCGCATCGCCGCCTCACCCGACGTGGACGCGCCGGACGTCACGCGGGCGGTCCTCGACTTCCAGCGCGGACTTCGTCGCGACGGTTCCCCGTGAGCGCAGGCTCCCCGTGAGCGCCGGTTCCCCCTGAGCGGGGGGCCCGGCGCGCGGGGCGCGTCGCGAACTGGGGCGCGTCGTGCGCGGCGTGGTCGCTCCTCGGATGCGCCGCTATAGTCGCGCGCGATGCGCGGACACGACTTCGACGTGGTGGTGGTCGGGAGCGGGCCGGGCGGCGAGGGCGCCGCGATGAAGAGCGCGAAGGAGGGCAAGCGCGTCGCGGTGGTCGAGCGGTACGCGCAGCTCGGGGGCGCGTGCACGCACTGGGCGACCATCCCGAGCAAGACGCTGCGGCACGCCGTCGGCTCGCTGATGGAGTTCCGGACGAGCCCGTTCTTCCGCGAGCTCGCGAC
The DNA here is from genome assembly GCA_964202905.1 of Polyangiales bacterium. Classification (GTDB taxonomy): domain Bacteria; phylum Myxococcota_A; class Polyangia; order Polyangiales; family JADJQN01; genus CAIUAC01. Next base: position 22,745 of record CAXNJO010000002.1, on the reverse strand, counting down.
GGAGGTGGAGGTCACCTTCCCCGACCTCGTCCGCTCGGCGAACGCCGTCATCGCCAAGCAGGTGGCCGTGCGCACGCAGTTCTACGAGCGCAACGCGGTGCGCGTGTTCCACGGGCAGGCCCGCTTCGCGGGGCCCAACACCGTCGAGGTGGTGCGCGACGGCGGGAGCGTCGACACGCTGCACGCGGGCGGCGTGATCCTCGCGGTCGGTTCGCGGCCCTACCGCCCGCCCGAGGTCGATTTCGGACACCCGCGCATCTTCGACAGCGACACCATCTTGCGCCTCGATCACACGCCCTCGTCGATCACCATCTACGGAGCGGGCGTCGTCGGTTGCGAGTACGCGTCGATCTTCCGCAACCTCGGCGCGAAGGTGAACCTCGTCAACACGCGCGAGAAGCTGCTCTCCTTCCTCGACGACGAGATCATCGACGCGCTCGCCTACCACCTCCGCGACGGCGGTGTGTTGATCCGCAACAACGAGGAGGCCGCGCGCGTCATCCCGCAGGACGACGGCGTCGTGCTCACGCTGCGCTCGGGCAAGAAGCTCAAGAGCGATGTGCTGCTCTGGGCGAACGGACGCACCGGCAACACCGACGGACTCGGGCTCGAGACGCTCGGCATCGCGCCGAACTCGCGCGGGCAGCTCGCGGTCGACGAGAACTACCGCACGAGCGTCCCGCACGTGTACGCCGTGGGCGACGTCGTCGGCTTCCCGAGCCTCGCGAGCGCGGCCTACGATCAGGGGCGATTCGCGGCCAATCACCTGATGTTCGGTGTGTGCGACGCGCGGCTCGTCGCGAACGTGCCGACGGGCATCTACACGATGCCGGAGATCAGCAGCGTCGGGCCGTCGGAGCGCGAGCTGACCGAGCAACAGGTGCCCTACGAGGTGGGGCACGCGCTCTTCCGCAGCCTCGCGCGCGCGCAGATCACGGGGAACACGGTGGGCATGCTGAAACTGCTCTTCCACCGCGAGACGCTGCAGGTGCTCGGTATCCACTGCTTCGGTTATCAGGCCTCCGAAATCCTGCACATCGGGCAGGCGATCATGAGTCAGCAGGGCAGTGCAAACACGTTGATGTATTTCATCAATACCACCTTCAATTACCCCACCATGGCGGAGGCCTACCGCGTCGCGGCGCTCAACGGCTACAACCGCGTGCGTGAGCTCGAGGGGTTTGCGTCGGAGTCGGTGCCGCCGCCCGCCGGCGCCCCGGCGGCGCCCGCGGCCGAGTAGGCGCTACGGCGCGGGCGGCGGCCGCCGCGCGCGGCGCCGGGCACGGGGAGCTGCAGCACGAGCGCGCCCTGCGTCGCGCCGAAGCCGACGAGGGGGATGCCGTCGAGCAGGGCCTGTTGTGCCCCGCGCAGGCGGCGGATCGGCGGGAGGCTGCGGAGGTCGATGCGCAGCTCCGCGCCGGGATCGCGGTCGATGATCGCGTCGGGCGGCGCGCCGTCGTCGGGCGGCAGCAGGGGCGCCCAGAGCGCGCGCGCGACGGCGACGGCGAGGGCGGCGCAGAGGTCCGCGGTGCGGGCGCTGCCGGCGCGCTCGGGCGGCTCGACGCGGAAGACGAGCTCCTTCGCGCCGCGTGGGGCGAAGCGCGCCGTCACGGGGACGAGCGTCACGCGGAGCGGCTCGCCGCGCGTGAAGCTCGCGTCGAGCAGGACGCCCTCGGGCCGCACCTCGAGCCAGAGCGAGTCGAGCTCCGGCACGCGCAGGAGCTGCGCGCGGAGCGCGTCCGCGGGGACCAGCAGCCGTCCGTGCCGCAACTCGCCGAGGAGACGCCGCGCCTGCGCGAGCGGTGGAAAGGCCTCCGCGCGGCGCTGCACCTCGCGTGCGGCCCCGCGCAGCAGGCTGCGGAGGCGGTCGCCCCCTTCGCTCACGGGGAGAGCCCGTGCGCGGACGCGGCGGGCGCCTCGGGCGGGGGCACGGCGTCGGGCGCCGGGAGGGCGATGTCGAGGGCGAGGCCAGCGTCGCGTGCGGCCTGCTCGGCGGCGGCGCGCTCGGCGAGCGCGGCGGCCATCCGCGTGTGCATGCGGCGCAGCCCTTCGAGGTCGAGCGGATCGAAGGTGCGCGTGGCCGCGCCCGTCTCGGCGCCCGTCTCCGTGTCCAACTGCGCGCCCGTCTCCGTGTCCAACCGCGCGCCCGTCTGCGGGCCCGTCTCCGTGACCGTGCGCGTGCCGCGGAGCGCGGTGCGCACGATGCGCGCGTGCACGTTCGGCGCGCCGAGCAGGGCCTCGAGCGCTTCGGTCGCGCGCGCGGCGCCGCCGCCGAGGATGCGCAGGCGGAGCGTGATCGGGAGCAGCTCGCCCGCGACGCCGGCCTCTGTGAGCGACTCCGCGCCGACGCCCGCCTGCGCGTCGAGCAGATACGTGCCGACGTCGATCTTCTTGCCGATTCCGTCGACGTTGCGGCGCACGCAGAGGTCGCCCGCCGCGCGGCGCGCGTCGAGGCGGGCCTGCACCGCGGCGACGTCCGGCAGGCCGAGCTCGGCGAGCGTGCTCCGCGCGAGGCCGGCGACGTAGGTGGCCTCGTCGACGACCTTGTTGATGGAGGCGTCGTGCGGGCCGAGCAGTCGCGCGCCGAAGAAGCGCACACCATCCTGCGAGACGGCATCGAGTCGGCCTGGCAATGCGTCGGCGTCGAAGTCGGCGTCGGCGCGGAGCTTGACGTCGACGTACTCGGCGAGGCTCGCGACGCCGAGGGAGAGCGCGGGGCCGAAGGTGAGATCCGGCAGCGGGTGGAAGCCCTGCGAGTAGTGGATGGGCAGCTCGAGGCGGCGCAGCAGGCGCGGCAACAGGCGCACGAGATCGAGGTGCGAGGAGAAGGCGCTGCGGCCGAGCTTGGTGAAGCCGAGGCGCAGGCGCAGCGGCGTGTCCGCGCCGTTGTGCACGATGGGCTTGCGCGCGTGCTTGGGGACGTAGGGGCGCGGCGTGGCCGGTGTGTCGTCGTCGCTGCGCGGGCGCGGGCGGGTGAGGGCGCCGAGCGAGACGAGGAACTCGGCGCGCTCCTCGCGCATGCGCGTGAGATCGCAGGCGACGCCGCAGTCGTAACAGACGAGGCGGCGCGATTCGGCCTGCGCGTCCTCGAGGTTCGTCGGGTGCACGAAGGCGCCCGCGACCTTGCCGCACGGGGGCGAGAGGCGGTCCTGCAGGGCCTTGCGGTACTCCTTCGCGAGGAAGCCGTCTTCGAGGCCGACGTCGATGTGATCCCAGGGCAGGCGCGCGCCGACGGGGATGGTGCCGAGGTAGCGCGTGGTGTCGATGTCGGCGAAGGCCGCGCGCCACGCGTCGAGGCGCAGCTCTTCTTCCCAGGAGTCGAAGCGCGCGCCGCCGCGATAGGCCCGCTCGACGGCGTCGCCGAGCGCGCGGTCCCCGCGCGAGAGCACGCCCTCGAGCCAGGAGCCTTCGCTCTCGTGCATGCGGAGATCGACCTTGGTGCGGCGTGCCTCGTCGCGCAGCAGCTGCTGCTTGCGGCGGACCTCGGCGAGCGAGTCCATCGCGCACCACTGAAACGGCGTGTGCGGCTTGGGGACGTGCGTGCTGACGCTCACCGTCACGCGCTGCGCGCCGCCCTTCTGCACGCGGCGGCCGAGCTGCAGCGCGCGCCAGCCCGTCTGCACGATGCCGCGGACGTCGTCGTCGTCCTCGGTGGGGAGGCCGATCATGAAATAGAGCTTCATCTTCGACCAACCGCGCGAGAACACGCGCTCGGCCGTCTCCATGAGCTGCGCCTCGGTGACGTTCTTGTTCACCACGTCGCGCATGCGCTGCGTGCCGGCCTCGGGCGCGAAGGTGAGGCCCGTCGCGCGGACCTTCTGGATCTCGTCGAGGAGATCCTCGGTGAGGCCGTAGGCGCGGAGCGACGAGACGCTGAGCGAGACGTTCTGCTTCTCGAGGCGGCCCATGATCTCCTTCACGAGCGGGGAGATCGCGCTGTAGTCGGCCGTCGAGAGGCAGGTGAGCGAGGCCTCGTCGTAGCCGCCGTCGCGCACGGCCTCTTCGATGGTGCGCACGACGTCCATCGGATCGCGCTCGCGCACGGGGCGGTAGATCATGCCCGCCTGGCAGAAGCGGCAGCCCTCGGTGCAGCCGCGCGCGATCTCGACGGAGACGCGGTCGAAGACGGTCTCCGTCACCGACACGGGCCCGCCCGAGGGGAACGGATATTGATTGAGGTCCGCGACGAACGCGCGCGAGACGGGGAGCGGGGCCTCGGGGACGCGCGGCGCATCGACCACCGTGAAGCCCGTGTCGGGCTCTATGCGCGTCGCGTAGAGCGAGGGCACGTACACGCCGCCGAGCGTCGCGAGCGCGCGCAGGCGCTCGGCGCGCGGCACGCCGGCCTTCTTCAGCTCGACCCAGCGCAGCACGAGCTCGGGCGTGCGCTGCTCGCCGTCGCCGATGAGGATGGCGTCGAAGAAGGGCGTCATCGGCTCGGCGTGCGTGGCCGTCGGGCCGCCGCCGAGTACGAGCGGATCGTCGTCGCCGCGATCGGCGCTGCGGAGCGGCACGCCGCCGAGCTCGAGCATGAGCAGGACGTTCGTGTAGGTGAGCTCGAACTGAAGCGAGAAGCCGAGGACGTCGAAGTCGCGCAGCGGCCGCCACGTCTCGAGCGAGCGCAGGGGCTCGGCGTGCAGGCGGAGCTGCGCCTCCATGTCGAACCACGGCGCGTAGGCGCGCTCGGCGCAGAGGCGCGGGTGCGCGTTCAGGATCCCGTAGAGGATCTTGAAGCCGAGGTGGCTCATCCCGATCTCGTAGAGATCCGGGAAGGCGAGGCAGACGCGACCGTCGATCGCGTCCCAGTCCTTGCGGACCTCGCCGTGCTCGCCCCCGAGGTACTGCGAGGGCTTGCGGACCTCGTGCACGAAGCGGCCGTACGGGTGTTCGCTGCGGGGGGCGGGTGGGGGCGACATCGTCGGGTTTTCTGAGGGAATTCGGGGGCTTGTCAAGCGCAAGGGGGGCACCGCGGCCGTACGCCGCGCCCCAAAAAGAAAGGCGCCGGACCTCGCGGTCGGCGCCTCGCTTCATCCGGTGCGCCCGGGAGGGCGCGCGCGGCTCAGAGCCAGTAGTAGATGGCGCGGAGCGAGCCCGCGAAGATGTCCCAGGGCTCGTCCTGCACGGTGGTGCCGAGCTGGAAGCCGTTCGTCGAGGTGATCGTCGAGCCGCGCGGGTCGCCGAAGTTGTTCTCGAGCGTGCCCGAGACGTACGCGACCGAGAGGCCGACGGTCGCCTGGAGCGCGAGCTGCGGGACGCCGATGAAGCCGAAGTGCAGCTCCGCGCCGGCGCGCGCGCCGATCTGGAAGAAGAAGGCGCCGAGCTCCTGGTCGTTGTCCGGCGTGTCGCCGAAGACCGTGCCCGAGCCGAAGCCGAGGTCGAGCTCCGGGACGATCTGGAAGCTGTAGTGCTTGCCCTGGTAGACCGAGAGCGGGAGGCCGCCGTGGACGGTCAGCGCGAAGCCCGAGCTGCCCGGGACATCCGTGACCGCGTCCGGCGTGTCGACGGTGCCGCCCGTGGACGAGTAGCCGAAGCCGAGCGCGACATCGAGGCCGACCCCCTCGGAGAGCCAGTAGCGGACGCCGACGGCCGGCGCCGACACCGTGATCGAGGGGCCGCCGCCCGCCGCGCCGAGCGGCACGCTGCCGAGGCCGTACCAGCCCACGCCGAGGTGACCGACGGCCGCGCCGTGATCGGTGTCACCCGCGCTGGCCGGCGACTCCGAGCCACCGCCGCTCGAGGGCGGGCGCTCGTTCTCGCCGCCCTGCTGGGGCTGCCCGCCCTGCGGGGGCTGCTGCTGCCAGCCACCACCCTGCTGGGGCTGCTGCCAGCCGCCCTGCTGGGGCTGCTGCTGCTGCCAGCCGCCGGTGTCTCCGGACTCCGGGTCCTGCGCCGCCGCGGTGCCGACCGACGTCATCGCGAAGAGGCCCGCGAGGGCCACGCCCCACATCTTGTTGCGCGTCATTCCCATTCCTCCAGGTTCGTCATGGCCTGCGGGTGTCGAAGGCCCCTCGTCTCACATGTGCGCCGGAGCTGGACTCCGGGGAGCGCCGCGGCCGAGCGCGCCGCCCCGTCGAACTGGCCCGGATCGTCCGGCGATCCCCGCAGTCCGACCTCGATCAGGGCGCTGAGTAGCACGGTGCCGGCGAGAGGGACAATCAGCGACCGGACGCCGGGGGCGCGATCTCGTGGCGGAACACACAGTGCGTGTCCCCGCGTGAGAGCAGCCGGTCGAGCGGGATGAGGCGATAGCGCGGCTGGAGCGCGCGGAACGTTTCCGTCTCGAGCGCGTGCACGAGATCGGTGCAGATCCGCGGGTCGCGCGCGGCGAGGTCGGCGTAGGGGCAGGCCGTCTCGTGCTTCTCCGCGACGGTCGCTTCGCGCACCGGCCAGTGGCCCGTGACGTCGAGGACGCGGTCCTCCCAGTCCTGCACCTCGGCGAGCTGGTCCATGCGTTCGGGGTCGATCGCGAAGCGCCGCGCGAGCCGCGGCGCCCGCCAGCGTCGCCCAGCGGAGCGCGAGCGCGCGCAGCCGTCGATAGAGCCGGTCTCCGCCGGTGCGCTCCTTCTCGACGATGGCGGCGCGCATCCCGGCGCGGACGACGGCCTTCACGCGGGCGCGCACGACGGGGTCGTGTTCGGCCCGCTCGACATAGCGGAACAAGGCTTCCTCGAGGGCCCGGGGCTGCGTGCGCACGGGCGGAGCGTACCCTTGACGCTCAGGAGGGCGACGCCTATATCGACCCGCGAGGTTTCAAATGTTTTTGAAACTTCGCGGTCGAGTCGACCGAGTCCCGGCGCGCAGCGCGCGACGAGGAGAACCATGACGTCGAGCCACGAAGTCGCGCTCGTGCCGGAGGTCGCCGAGCGCAAGGCGCCGAACCAGGCGGCCCACGCCGTGGCGGTGCGCTCGATGTTCGACCGCATCTCGCCGACGTACGACCTGCTCAACCGGCTGCTCTCGCTCGGCATCGATCGCAGCTGGCGGACGAAGGCGCTCGAGCAGCTCGCGCGCGACCTCCCGGCCGAAGGGCCGCTGGTCGACCTCTGCGCGGGCACCCTCGACCTCGCGGGGGCCGTCGAGCAGCGCTTCCCCGGACGGCGCGTGCTCGCGCTCGACTTCGCGCGGGAGATGCTCGTGGCGGGGCGCGCGGCGGGCAAGGTGCGCGCCGCGACGACGCGCCTCGCCGTGAGCGACGCGATGCGCCTGCCGCTCGCGGACGGCGCGATCGCGGGCGTGGTGTGCGGGTTCGGCATGCGCAACCTCGCCGACCCGCGCGCCGGGATGCGCGAGGTCCGGCGTGCCCTCGCGCCGGGCGGCGTCTTCGTGACGCTCGAGTTCTACAAGCCGACGCGCCTCGCGACGCGCGCCTTCCACGCGCTCTACGGCGACGTGGTGCTGCCGACGGTGGGCTCGATCGTCTCGCGCGATCGCGCGGCGTACGCGTATCTCTCGCGGTCGATGAAGGGCTTCCTCACGCGGGCCGAGTACGAGGCTGCGCTGGTCGAGGCGGGCTTCGAGTCGGTGAGCGGGCGCGACCTGCTCTTCGGGATCGCGTCGCTCGTGCGCGGCGTGCGGCCCGCGAAGGACGGCGCGGCGTGACCGGCGACCCGAAGAAGATCATCGTCGGGATCAGCGGCGCGTCGGGCTCCATCTACGCGCAGCGTCTGCTCGCGATGCTGGTTGATGCGCGCGCGCGCGGCGTGGTGAACGACGTCGCCATCGTGCTCTCGCGGACGGCCGAGCAGGTCTGGACGCACGAGGTCGGCGGCGACGTGCGCGCGCTCGACGTGCCCGTCTACGACGGCCGCGACTACAACGCGCCCTTCGCGAGCGGCTCGGCCGGGTGGGGCGCGATGGTGGTCGCGCCCGCGAGCATGTCGACCATCGCGCGCGTCGCGCACGGCATCTCCGACGACCTGCTCACGCGGGCCGCCGACGTGATCCTGAAAGAGCGCCGCGCGCTCATCCTGCTCGCGCGCGAGACGCCGTACTCGACGATCCACCTCGAGAACATGCTCTCGGTGACGCGCAGCGGCGCGCTCGTGATGCCCGCGACGCCGAGCTTCTACGGCCGCCCGCGCACGCTCGAGGAGGCCGTCGACACCGTGCTCGCGCGCGTGCTCGACCACCTCGGCCTCGACCACGCCATCGCCCGCCGCTGGGGACGCGACGCCTCCCTCGGCATGGTCGAGCCATGACGCCCCACGCGCGGCACGAGCCATGACCGCCACCGGGATGCACGCGCCATGACGCCCGCCCTCCGCCCGCTCGTCCGCCGCGCCCTCGAGGCGGGCGGTCTGCTCGACCTCGCCGAGCGCGTCCTCGCCGGCGCTCTGCCCAGCCCCGCGGACCTCGCGCGCCTGCGTGAGGCCGACGTCCTCGCCGTCGCCGCGCTCGCGGACGTCGTGCGCGAGGCGGGGCAGGGCGACGAGGTGCTGCTCGTCGACCTCGGGCTCTCGCCGGAGTCCGCCGTCCCCGGGGCCGTTCACGCGCGGCCCGCGCTCGGCGCGAGCGAGGGCGCGACGGGGCTCGACGTGCTCCACGAGGTCGCGCTGGTGCGGCTCGCGACGCCGGCCACGCAGCCCGTCGCGGTGTCGCTGGACGGCCTCGGTGATGGGCTCGCGCAGGCGGCGCTCACCTTCGGCGCGAGCGTGCTCGTCGGCACCTGGACGCGGCGCACGTCGCTGCCGGTCGCGGGGGCGAGCGACGCCGCGGTGCTTGCGCGCAAGGCGGACCTCGCCGGGCGCGTCGCGCGGGCCGGGCGGCGGCCGCGGTGGGTGGATGGGCCATCTCCGGTGATGGTCGTGAGCGAGGGCGCCGCGGCGCCGGAGGAGATGTCGCCTTGACGACCGCACGCTTCGACGAGATCGCCGCGAAGGTCCGCGCGGGCACGCGCCTCACGGAGGAGGACGGCCTCGGGCTCTACCTCGAGCCGGATCTGCTCGCCGTCGGCCAGCTCGCCAACGAGGTGCGCGAGCGCCTCCACGGCGACCGCACCTACTTCAACGTGAACATGCGCTACGAGGCGACGAACGTGTGCGAGGCGTCGTGCCGCTTCTGCGCGTTCGCCAAGCTCGAGCGCGGCAAGCCCGGGGCGCACACGTCCACGCACGAGGAGGCCTGGCGCGAACTCGCGGAGTTCCCCGACCCGCGGCTCAGCGAGCTGCACATGGTCAACGGGCTCGACCCGAACCTCGCCTTCGAGTGGTACGAGGAGCTCCTGCGCGGCTGGAAGCGCATCCGCCCGGCCATCCATCTCAAGTGCTTCACGGCCGTCGAGATCCACTATTTCGCACAGAAATTCGGCATGACCTACGCGGAGGTGCTGCGCCGCCTCATGGACGCGGGGCTCGACACGATGCCGGGCGGCGGCGCGGAGATCCTGCACCCCGAGGTGCGCGCGCGGATCTCGCGCGACAAGGCCGACGGCGACGCGTACCTCGCCGTGCACCGCGCCGCGCACGGGCTCGGGATGAAGACGAACTGCACGATGCTCTACGGGCACATCGAGACGCTCGCGCACCGCGTCGATCACCTCGCGCGGCTGCGCGCGTTGCAGGACGAGACGCGCGGCTTCCAGTGCTTCATCCCGCTCGCCTTCCACAACATGAACAACGCGATGGAGCAGCTCCCCGAGCCGACGGCCGTCGACGACCTGCGCACGATCTCCGTCGCGCGGCTCATGCTCGACAACATCCCGCACGTGAAGGCCTATTGGGTCTCGATGACCGTCGAGACGGCGCAGATCGCGCTGCGCTTCGGCGCCGACGACCTCGACGGCACCATCGTGCACGAGACCATCTATCACTCGGCCGGGAGCACCGTCCCGATGGGGCTCACGCGCGATGACCTGCTGCGCCTCATCCGCGAGGCGGGCCGCGTGCCCGTCGAGCGCGACTCGCTCTACGGCGTGGTCGAGGAGTACGTGCGCGCGATCGCGCCGGAGGCGTCGATGAAAGTCAGGGATCGCAACGCGAAGAAGCACCTGGAGCTCGCGCGATGACGGCCCCGGGTGACGGCGCGCCCCGCGACGGGAAGGCGATCGGACGCGCGCTGGCGGTGAACCGCTACGGCGCCGGGCCCATCGATCCGGGCGGCCGACTGCGGCTCGCGGGGGTGAGCTACCTCAACGCGCGACCCATCGTGCACGGCCTGCTGCAGGGGCTCGGGGGCGCGGATCTTCTGCTCGAGCTCGCGCGGCCCGCCGAGGTCGCGCGGCGCCTCTTCGAGGACGAGGCGGACGCGGCGCTCGTGCCTGCGGCCACGATCGCGGCGCACGGCGGGCTCGAGGTCGCGCCGGGGATCGCGGTCGGCGCGGATGGTCCCGTGCGCTCGGTGGTGATCGTCGGCGACCGGCCCGTCGAGGAGCTCGACACGCTGCTGCTCGACGCCTCGAGCCGCACGAGCGTGGTGCTCGCGCGCCTCGTGGCCGCGCAACGCCGCGGTGGGCGCGCGCTGCCCGTCGTCTCGCGGACGCCGGCGCAGATCCTCGCGGAGGTGCGCGAAGGGACGGGCGCGGTGCTCATCGGCGACGAGGCGCTCGCGGCGCGCGGCCGCTTCGCGCACGAGCTCGACCTCGCCGAGGCGTGGAAGTCGTGGACGGGGCTGCCCTTCGTCTTCGCGGTGTGGGGCGCGCGGCGCGGCGTGCTCGGCGCGCGCGAGCGGGCGCTGCTCGCGGCGTCGCTCGAGGCGGGGCTCGCAGCGCGTGCGGAGATCGCGGCGTCGTGGGCCGCGGAGCACGGCGGCGACCGTGCGGCGCTCGAGCGCTACCTGCGCGACAACCTGCGCTACACGCTCGACGACGCGGCGCTCGCCGGGCTGCGCGAGTTCTACGCGCGCGCGGCGGAGGCGCGGCTCTTGCCGCCGTGCACGCTGCGCGTCGCGGGCGACGCGGGCACCTCGCGCGCGGCGCTGCCGGCGCCGTCGATCGACGCGCTCCTCGACGCGGCCGCCGGGGGCGCCCGGCTCTCGTTCGACGACGCGCTGCGCCTCGCCGAGGAGGCGCCGACCCTCGACCTCGGGCTCGCGGCCGACGCGAGGCGCCGCGCCCTGCACCCCGAGGGCGTCGTCACCTACATCGTCGATCGCAACGTGAACTACACGAACGCGTGCACCATCGCGTGCCGCTTCTGCGCGTTCTACCGGCCCGTCGGGCACGAGGAGGTCTACGTCCTCTCCCGCGACGTGCTCCGCCAGAAGATCGAAGAGGTCGTCGCGGCGGGCGGCATCCAGGTGCTCCTGCAGGGCGGCATCCACCCGGGCCTGCGCCTCTCCTGGTACGAGGAGCTCTTCCGCTGGTGGAAGTCCGAGTTCCCGAACGTCGCGCTGCACGCGCTGTCACCCGAGGAAATCTGGGGTCTCGCGCGGATCGAGACGGCCGCCGGCGAGCCCGCGACGATCGAGGATGTGCTGCGCCGGCTCATGGCCGCGGGCATGGACTCGCTCCCCGGCGGGGGCGCGGAGGTCCTCACCGACCGCGTGCGCCGCAAGATCGCGAAGGCCAAGTGCACGAGCGCCGAGTGGATCGAGTGCATGCGCGTCGCGCACCGCCTCGGGCTGCGCACCACGGCGACGATGATGTACGGCACGACCGACACCGTCGTCGACCGGCTCGCGCACCTGCTCAAGGTCCGCGATCTGCAGGACGAGACGGGCGGTTTCACCGCCTTCATCTGCTGGGATTACCAGCACGACCAGGGCGTGAAGCAGGCCGCCGGCGAGACGGGCACGGTGCTCTACCTGCGCATGCAGGCGCTCTCGCGGCTCGTGCTCGACAACGTGCGCAGCATCCAGTCGTCGTGGGTGACGCAGGGGCCGGGCGTCGGCCAGCTCGCGCTGCGCTACGGCGCGAACGACCTCGGCTCGACCATGTTCGAGGAGAACGTCGTCTCGAGCGCGGGCACCACGTTCGCGATGGACGCGGCGCAGATCGAGCGGCACGCGCACGCCGCGGGCTTCCCGGTGGCGCGGCGCAACATGCGTTACGAGTGGCTCACCGAGCCCGCGTGAGCGGCGGATGCGGGGCATCGCGGCGAGTTGGTTGCTGACGGGTGACGGCGAGTCGCCGCCGATCCGCGGGGGGGCCGTCGTCGTGGACGCGCGCGGCGTGGTCGTCGCGGTGGGCGAGGCGGGCGCGCTGCGGGCGCGGCACCCCGAGGCCGCGTGGGACGCGCCCCGCGACGCGGTGCTCGTGCCGGGGTTCGTCAACGCGCACACGCACCTCGAACTCTCCGCGCTGCGCGGCCGCGTGCCGGGTGGGCGGGGCTTCGGGCCATGGGTGACGTCGCTCGTGGACGAGCGCGCGCGCGCCGCGCCGGAGCACGACGCGGAGGCGATCGACGCGGCCGTGTCGGAGCTCGTCGCGGCCGGAACCGCGGCCGTCGGCGAGGTGACCAACTCGCTCGCGGGCGTGCCCGCGCTCGCGGGGCGACCGCTCCTCGCGCGGGTGTTCGCGGAGGTCTTCGGGCTCGGGCGTGCCGCGGCGGAGGCGATGCGCGACGGGCTGCGTGCGCGCCTCGAGGCGCTCGGCGCGCTGCCCGGCAACGTGTCGGTGACGCTCGCGCCGCACACCGTGTACACGCTGCGCGCGAGGTGCTCGCCGCGCTCGGCGCCGACGCGCGCGCGGCCGGCGCGCTCACGAGCGTGCACCTCGCCGAGCACGCGGCGGAGCGCGCCTTCTTGCGCGACGGGAGCGGGCCGTTCGCCGACTTCCTCCGGGGCCGCGGCGTGCCGCTCGCGGCGCACGTGTCGCCCGGCGTTGACGCGGTGCGTCATGCGCAGTCCGTCGGGCTTCTCGGACCGCACGCGCTCGCGGTGCACCTCGCGGACGCGCGGCCGGACGAGCTCGCGCTGGTCGCGGCGGCGGGCGCGCCGGTGGTGCTCTGCCCGCGCTCGAACCTGCACATCGAGCTGCGTCTGCCGCCGCTCGAGGCGCTCCTCGCGGCCGAGGTCCGGCCCGCGCTCGGCACCGACTCGCTCGCCTCCGCGCCGGGCCTCGACGTGCTCGGCGAGGCGCGCGCGCTGCGGGCGCGTTTTCCGCGGGTCGCGCCGCGGGCGCTGGTCGCGATGGCGACGGGGTGGGGCGCGCGGGCGCTGCGCGTCGACGACGTCGCGGGCACGCTCGCGGTCGGCCTCGCGCCGGGCGTCGTCGCCTTCGCGCATGCGGCGGGGGCAGCGCCGCCGGACCCGGAGGCGTGGCTGCTCTCGGAGCGGGCGACGACGCGCGCGGTGCTCGTGCCGCCGGGCAGCGCCTTCGGGGCTGCGCGTTCCGCGCGCGCGGAGGGACAGGACGACGCTCGACGGCCCGCGCGGGCCGACGTCGATGGCACCTGGGAGACCCGCTCATGACCCATGCACAGACGGGTGGCGCGCCGCCGCTCGGGGCGCAGCTCCGGCGCTTCGGCTCGCTCGTCACGATCTCGCACTCGGTGTTCTCGCTGCCGTTCGCCCTCGCGTCGGCGGTGCTCGCGTCGCGCTTCGCGGAGCCTGCGTGGTGGCGCATCGCGCTCATCGTCTTCTGCGTCGTGTGCGCGCGGAGCGCGGCGATGGCCTTCAACCGCCTCGTCGATCGGCGCTTCGACGCGCTCAATCCGCGCACTGCGACGCGCGACATCCCGAGCGGTCAGGTCACGCCGCGCGCGGCGGCGGTGCTCGTCGTCGTCACGTGCGGGCTCTTCGTCGGGGCCGCGGCGCTGCTCGGGCCGCTGCCGCTCGCGCTGTCGCCCGTCGCGCTCGGCCTCGCGCTCGGCTACTCGTACACGAAGCGCTTCACGGCGCTGTGTCATGTGGTGCTCGGGGCGGCGATCGCCATCGCGCCCGGCGGCGCGTGGATCGCGCTCGGCGCACCGGTGACGCTCGCGCCCTGGCTTCTGGTCATCGGCGTCGCGCTCTGGGTCGCGGGCTTCGACGTGCTCTACGCGTTGCAGGACCGCGACTTCGATCGCGGGCAGGGGCTCCGCTCGATCCCCGTCGCGCTCGGCGTCCGCGGCACGCTCGCGTTGAGCGCGCTCATGCACGTCGGCACGGTCGTGTGCCTGCTCGGGGTCGGGCACGTGCTCGCGCGCGGCGTCGCGTACTTCGTCGGCGTCGGCGTGGTCGTCGCGCTGCTCGCGTACGAGCACGCCATCGTGAAACCTGGCGACCTGTCGCGGATCGACAAGGCGTTCTTCGAGTTGAACGGCTACGTGTCCCTCGCGTTCTTCGGCTTCGTGCTGGTCGATCGCTTCACGGGCTGAGCGCGATGGGCGCAGACGGGGGCGGCGTGCTCCGGCGCGGCACGATCGGCAGCGTCACGTGGAAGGACGTGCCCTGGCCCAGCGCGCTCTCGACGGATACCGAGCCGCCGTGGGCCTCTACGATGCGCTTGACGATCGCGAGGCCGAGGCCCGTCGAGCGCTCGCCGCGTGCGGGCTGGTTTCCGCCCGGTTCGAAGGGCCGGAACATGTGCGCGAGGTACGCGTCGGGGATGCCCTGGCCCTGATCGATGACCGAAAAGTCGACGGCGTCGTCGCCGCGGCGCGCCACGCGGACGTGCACGGGCTGCCCGTCCGCCGAGTACTTCAGCGCGTTGCCGAGGAGGTTGCCGAGCACTTGCCCGAAGCGGTCGGGATCGAGATCGACGGTCGGCAACCCCGGCTCTCCCTCGAGCGTGAGCGTGATGCCGCGGCGCCCCGCGGAGAGGCCGGCGACCGCGACCGCGTCGGCGGCGACCGTGAGTGGATCGACGGGGAAGCGCGCGAGGCGCAGGGTGCCGGCTTCGACGGTCGCGAGGTCGAGCAGGTCGTCGAGGATGCGCGCCATCTGGCGCGCCGTGAGCACGATCATGTCGAGCACTTCGCGGTGGGCGCGGATCGGGTCGTCGGGGGGCATGTCCGTGAGCAACTCCGCGTAGCCGAGGACGACCGAGAGGGGCGTCCGGAGATCGTGCGCGGCCATGCCGAGGAGCGCGTTCTTCTCGGCGTCGAGGCGCGCGAGCGACTCCGCCCGCGCGCGGAGCGCCTCGTTCGCGTGGGCGAGGTGATCGGCGAGCTCACGGAGGCGCGCGGCCTCCAGCTGGCGCTCGGTCACGTCGCGCAGGACGGCGAAGGTGTACGCCGCGTTGCGCGTCGCGAAGGCGCTGAGCTGGACGTCCACGAAGAACGTGTGGCCGTCGCGGTGTACGGCGCTCACCTCGCGCCCGACGCCCATCGCGCGTGTGCGCGGCGCCGCGACGAAGCCCGCCCGCAGCTCCGCGTGGGCGTGCCGGAGTTGGGCCGGCACGAGCCGCTCGACGCCCCGGCCGACGAGCTCCTCACGCGACCAGCCGAAGGTCTGCTCGTTCTGCGCGTTCGCGTGGACGATGGTGCCGTCGTGCGCGACGACGATCCACGCGAGGGGGCGTCGGCGAAGAGCCTCCCCGCGAGCGTGTCGCGGTCGCCGAGCGCGGCGAGCTCCTCGTCGTCGTGCGTCAGGCTCACGCCTCCCTCGCGGCGCGCGGGCGCTCGAGCATCGCGCGCAGGACCGCGATCGCGTGCGCGGCGTCGAACGGCTTGACGAGGTAGGCGTCGGCGCCGACGCGGGAGAGGGCGCGCCAGTCGGCGGGCGTGCCGCTGCCCGTCACGACGATCACGGGCACTGCCGCGAGCGCGGGGTTGGCGCGGATCGCGGCCGTCAGCTCGAGGCCCGTCATGCGGGGCATGTCGAGGTCGGTGATGATCGCGTGCGGCGGGCTGCGCTCGGCCGCAGCGAGGGCCGTCGCGCCGTCCGGCACCTGCTCGACCGTCGCGCCCTGGAAGCCGCGCAACAGGAGCTGTGTGAGAAAGCCGCGGAAGGCGGCGTCGTCGTCCGCGACGAGGAAGCGGAGGGGGCTCGAGGGGCGGCGCGCCGCCTCGCGCGCAGCGATGAGCCCCGCCCGAAAGAGAGAAACCGAGGCCGTGCGGAGCGCGGGCGCCTTCTCCAGCGCCTCGAGCAGCACGGGCTCGAACGCGGCCGGCAGATCGGGCCGCAGCGAGCGCGGCGCGGGCGGGCGTTCGGAGACGTGCTTCGCCATGAGCTCTGTGCTGTCGCGGCCCTCGAAGGGATAGCGACCCACGAGGAGGCGATACGCGAGCACGCCGAGCGCGTACACGTCGACGCGCTCGAGCGAGTGCGTGTCGCCGACGGTGCCGAGCACGACCTCGGGCGCCATCGTGAGCGGCGTGCCGCGACCTCAAGCGCCGCGAGGTCGCGCGACTCGAGAAAACGCCGGGAAATCCCGAGATCCGCGACGGCCACGCGGAAGCCCGCGCCCACGAGCACGTTGCCCGGCTTGAGGTCGCGGTGCGCCGCGCCCGACGCGTGGATGGCCTCGACGCCGAGCAGCAGCTGATCGAGCACGCCGAGCGCCTCGTCGAGCGTCGGAGGGCGGCCCTCGCGCAGCTCGAGCCACTCCGCGAGCGTCATGCCGTGCACGTACTCCATCACGAGGTACGGGAGCCCGAGCCACTCGCCGAGCGTGTAGACCTCGACGACGTTGGGGTGGCGCACGCGGGCCATCGCGCGTGCCTCCGCGAGGAAACGCTCGCGCGCGTCGGGGCGCTCGACGGCCGCGGGGCGAATGACCTTGATCGCGACGTCGCGATCGAGCCGCAGATCGTGCGCGCGCAGCACGACGCCCATCGCGCCTTCGCCGACGCGATCGAGGATGCGGAAGTTCCCATCGACGACGGTGCCTGGCGCGAAGGCCTCGGCCGCGCGGACGCGCCAGGGCCCGGATGGGCGCACCGGCGCAGGGATGGCGCCGGAGATCGCGGGCTTGCGCTCCGGACGATCCGTCAAAGTCTCGAGGTCGTCTCCCGCGGAGGCGCTGCACATGGCTTCTGGGACGTAGGCACCCGCCGGGGCCGGGCAACGTGCCGCGTCGGTGTGGTGGGCCGCGGCGCGCTCCGCCGCCGTGCTAGGAGTCGCCGGCGTGGAGCCGGACGACGTCGAGGCCGCTGCGCAGCGCACCGCCGAAGCGCGCGACGTCACCCTTCGCGCGACGGCGCCCGCGTGGCGACGCGCACGCGGCGTCGTCCACACGCCCCGCGAGGTCGCGGCGTTCATGGCCCGTCGCGCTCTGCGAGCCGTCGCGCGCGCATGCCCCGGGCGCGACGTCGTCGTGGTCGATCCGGCGTGCGGCACGGGCGTCTTCGGCGCGGCGTGGCTCGCCGCGACCGCCCGTGATCCGCACAACCCCGTGCGCACGCGGCGGCTGGTGGGCCTCGACGTCGACCCGGATGCGCTCGACGCGGCGCGCGACGTCCTCGCGGGCCCGGCGCGCGCGGCGGGCGTGACGCTCGATCTGCGCGCGGGCGACACGCTCGCGTCGCTCGCGCCCCTCGGCGAGCCCGAGGTCGCGGGGGCGGCGATCGTCGTGCTCGGGAACCCGCCGTGGGCCGGACGGGGCGCGGGCCGGGGCGGGGCGCTCTCCGAGGCGCTCCTCGACGACTTCCGTGCCGACGTCCGCGGTGAGCGCAAACTCGGCGTGCTCTCGGACGACTACGTGCGCTTTCTCCGCTGGAGCGCGGAGCTCGTGCGGCGCAGCGACGTGGGCGGCGTGCTCGCGCTCGTGACGAACGGCTCGTTTCTCGACGGGCCGGTGCACCGCGGCCTGCGCGCCGCGCTGCTGCGCTGGTTCGATGCGCTGGACATCGTCGATCTCGGGGGGAGCGCGCTCATCGCGCGCGCCGCGGGGCGCGACGAGAACGTGTTCCGCGTGCGTCCGTGCGTCGCCATCACGCTCGCCGCGCGCGGGCCCGCGGTCGCGACACTTACGCCGCCCGGGGACACCGAGCCGCGCGGCGGCGTGCTCACCCACGCCCGGCTCCGCGGCACGGCGGACGAGAAGCGCGCTTGCCTCGCGGCGGACGACGTGTGCGGCGAGGCTTCCACCCCGAGCGGTCCCGCGTGGCGCTTCACGGCCGTGACGGGGGCGCGCGCGCCCGCGGCGTACGCGGGCTGGCCGTCTCTCGACGCGCTGTTCCCCTTCCACCGCGAGGGCGTGCAGACGAACCGCGACGCGGCCGTCGTCGACCGCTCGCCGGAGGCGCTGCGAGCACGCCTGCTGCGCTTCGCCGGCGGCGCCCGCGACGCGGATCTCGCGCCGCTCCTCCGCAGGTCGGCGCACTTTTCCCCGGAGCGCGCGCGCGACCGGCTCGAGGCGGCCCTCGCGAACGACGAGGTCGTGATCGCCCCGCTCGCGTACCGGCCCTTCGACCTCCGCTGGCATTGCCCGATCGTGCCGCTCTGCCACCGCCCGCGGCCCGAGCTCGCGCGCGCGGTCGCGCACGGCGGCCTCGCGCTCGTCGCCACGCGCAAGGATCGCGGCGCGCAACCCTTCTCGCACGTGGGCGTCGTCGCCGCGGTGCCCGACAATTGCTGGATCTCCGCGCGCTCGTCGTGTCGGGCGCGCGCCTTCCCCGCGTACACGCCCGAGGGCGCCGCGAACGCCGACGCCCGCGCGTGGGAGGACGCGCTCGGCCTCGCGATCGACGGCGTCTCGCTCGTCCACTACGCGCTCGCCGTGCTCTCGTCGCCCGCGTACCGGGCGCGCTTCGACGGCGCGCTCCGCGAGGACTACCCGCGCCTCGTGCCCCCGCGCGACCCGGCCGTGTGGCGCGGGCTCGTCGCGGAGGGCGCCGCGCTCGCTGCCCTCTTCCTCGCGCCGACGCCCGCGGGGCCGCGTGCGCCGGATGCGCCGCGCATGCGCGTCGGGCACCACGAAGTGGCTGCGCCACCGGGCCTCGCCGCGCGCCTCGCGGCGCTCGACGCGCTGCTCGAACCGCTGATTGCCGCGCTCGACTGACCCGGGCCGCGCGCGGGTCGCGGCCCGCCGATCAGCGATGCGCGCGCAGGGTCAGAAACTCCGCAGGGTCGAGCGGCGCGGTGCCCGCGTCGGGCCGCGCGTCCGCGTCGAGGACGAAGCGCTCGAGCTCTGCGGCGAGGAGCGCGGCGACGTCCTCCACGGGCTCGGCGGGCTTCTTGCGCTGCCCCGCGAGGAAGAGCCCGACGAGCAGGCCCACGTCCTTCGGGCCCACGGCGTCGTCGGTCGCGGCGATGAGCGCGTCGAGCGCGTCGGCGAGCGTCCGGGCGTCCGGGGTGCGTTGCGCGGGGTCCGGGTGCAGCGCGCGCGCGAGGAGCGCGTCGACGGTCGCAGGCACCGCCGGGTTGAGGTGCGACGGCGGCACGACCTCGCAGCGGGCGACCGCGCGGACGGTCTCCTCGTCGGTGTCGCGGCCGAAGAGGCGCCGGCCCGTGAGCAGCTCCCAGAGCACGATGCCAGCCGCGAACACGTCGATCGCGTGCGTCGTCGGCTGCTGCGCGATCAGCTCCGGCGCGAGGTAGCCGAGCTTGCCGCCCACCATGCCGCCTGGGTCCGCGTCCGCGTTCGACGTGGCGTTCGCGAGCCCGAAATCGGCGAGCTTCACGGCGCCGTCGCGCCCGAGCAGGACGTTGTGCGGGGAGACGTCGCGATGCACGACGGAGAGCGGCCGCCCCTCCCGATCGGTGGCGTCGTGCGCGTGCGCGAGCGCGCGGCAGAGCTCGCGCGCGATGTACAGCGCCGCCGCGAGCGGGAAGCCCACGCCGCGGGCGATCGCGTGGTCGGTGAGGGCCTTCAGCGGTGCGCCGTCCACCAACTCCATGATCATCAGCAGCGAGTCGCCGACGGCGCGCGCGTCGTAGATCCGCACGATGTTCGCGTGCTTCAGCAGCATCCCGAGCCGCGCCTCGTCCTCGAACATGCGTCGGAAGCGCGGGTCGGTCGCGAGCTGCGGGAGCACGCGCTTGATCGCCACCGGGTGCGACTCACCGTCCTCGAACACGGCGTTCGCGCGCCAGACCTCCGCCATCCCGCCCGTGGCGATCCGCGCGACGGGCTCGTAGCGGGTCGGAGCGAGCCGGAGATTGGTCGAGAGCCGCGCGTGGCGCGCCGGCGTGGACATCGGTCCGAAGGTCGCAGAGCCCCCGGAGCCGGTCAACTCCGCGCGTGGCGCGGGCCGCGGGGACGCACGCCGTCACGCCGTCTGCTAAAGGCGGAGGCGGTCGCCGCCGTATTTCGTCGGGTCGACCGCGGGTCGAGGGAGCGCTGCGTGGAGAACTCGGGTGCGCTGGTCGTGTCATGCGGAGGAGGCAAGGGCGGCGCGGGCAAGAGCCTCGTCGCCTCGAACCTCGGCATCGCGCTCGCGCGGCTCGGCATGCGCACCGTGCTCGTCGATGCCGACCTCGGCGCTGCGAACCTGCACACGATGTTCGGCATCGACCAGCCGGGCGCGACGCTCGGCGCTCTCCTCGATCGCCGCGCGCGCAGCCTCGAAGAGGTCGCGATCCCGACGGGCGAGCCGCGGCTCTTCCTGGTGCCCGGCACGGGCGCCGTCGTCGGCTCGGCGAACCTCGGCCACGCCCAGAAGATGAAGCTTCTCGGGCACATACGGCGCATCGACGCCGACGTCGTCATCGTCGACGTCGGCGCCGGGACCGCCTACAACACGCTCGATCTCTTCGATCTCGGCGATGTGCGGCTCGTCGTCGCGACCCCGCAGCTCACGTCGGTGCAGAACGCCTACGCGTTCATCAAGGGCGCGGTGCACCGCTCGCTCCGCGCCGCCGCGCAGACGGACGAGGAGCGTGAGCTCATCGCGAGCGCCAGCGACCGCACGGAGACCGAGCGCGGCGGGCACAGCATCGCGCGCGTCGAGCAGCAGCACCCGCAGCTCGCGGCGCGGATGCGCGCGATGATCGCGGGCTTCGGCGGCGCGATCGTCGGCAATCAGGTCGAGGGGCCCGCGCAGCGCAACGTGTTCTTCGCGCTCGCGCGGATGGCGCGCGACTTCCTCGGCGTGACGCTGCCCGTGGTCGCGGAGCTGCCACTCGACGCCGACCTGCGCCGCTCGATCACCGTGCGGAAGCCGTACCTGTACCAACACCCGAGCGGCCCCATCGCGCGGGCCTTCGGGCAGGTGGCCGAGCACGTCCTCAGCGCGAACCTCGGCGAAATCCGGGGCGCGCGCGCCCTCACCGAGCTGGAGTCGCTGCCGGAGCCGCGCGACGACGAGTTCGGGGCGAACCTCACACCCTACCTGCGGCGCGAGGTGCGCGTCGCGGTCGACTGGCCTGCCGAGCTGCGCGGAGCGGGCGCGATCCTGTCGGTGCGCCTCGTCGATCTCTCGCCGCGCGGCGCGCTCGTCGCGTCGGCGACGCCGCTCACGAGCGGTGCGCGCGTCGAGCTGCGCGTGCAGCAGCACCCCGCGCCCATCGCGGCGTTCGTGCGGCATGTGCGGACGGGCTACCTCGGCCTCGAGTTCGAGGAAGCGCACGACGTACTCCTGCAAGGCGCCGGCGCGCGACGCTGATCGCAGCCTCGCGCGGATGGCGGCCCCGTGCTGCGTGCGGCGTCGCGCTGCGCGGGGTGACCGCGGCCAGAGGGCGTCGGCGCGTGGGCGCCGGAGCGCGGGCGTCGGCGGGTCAGCGCGCGGAGACGGCGGGCGTCGGCGGCGCAGGCGGCGCGAGGCCGTCCGGCCCCAGCCTCAGCACCGCGCCGCTGATCGGGTGAGGCGCGCGCGCGGCCTCGTCGCGGGCCCGCGCGGCGAGCGCGGCGACGGCCTCGGGCGACGACGCCGCGCAGGCGAGCAGCGTGTCCCGGTGCGGCACCGCGACGGCGCAGGGCGAGCCGAGCTCGGTCGCGAGCACGGCGTGCAGGCCCGGTAGCAGCAGGCGCGCGGCGTCGAGGCCATCGCCCGTCCGCGCGACGATGAGCGGGCCAGCGGGGGTGTCGACGCGCGTGAAGCGCGCCGTGCCCGAGCGCGCGGCGAGGTTCGCGAGGGCCTGCGCCCGCACCGCGTCCGCGGAGCAGGTCCGGAGCACCGCGTCGTCGGCGCGGAGGTAGCGCGCGCGCCCCCCCTCGGGCACGACGATCGCGACCGCGATGTCGGGCGCCGCGCTGAGGCCGCCCGGCGTCGTGAGGGGCGCGAGGCAGAGCGCGGGTGCGCCCGGCCCCGCGTCGAAGGTCGCTGGAACGAGCCGCGGCAGTACGCGGGCGCGCAGCGTCGCCCACGACTCGCTCGCGTCCATCGCGACGGGCCCGCCGGGGATCATCGCGACCAGCTTGCGCGCGGCCGCGAGCACCGCGGGCGCCGGCTGATCGCGCGTGGCGTCGACGAGGCGCCGCAGGTCGAGCTCGGTGCCGTCCTCGAGCGCGAGCCACGCCTCGAAGCGTGCCTGGACGCGCAGCGCGGGGCGCGACTCGGCGAGGCAGCGTTCGACGGCCGCGCTCACACGGGAAAAGGGCCCCTCGCCGCGCGCCTCGGCCTCGGCGAGCGCGAGCGCGGCGCGCAGCGCTTCGCGCGGGCGATCCGCGTCGAGGGATCCTTCCATGATGGCAAAGGGATCGACGAAGCCGCGCTCGCCGACGCGGACCCGCGCGACCCCGTCGCGGCGCACGAGGGCGCCGCCCCCGGTGTGATCCACGAGCAGCAAGCCGAGCAGCGCGCCCGCGCCCTCGACGAAGGCGCGGTCCTCGGGCTCACCCGCTGCGTCGTCGTCGGCGTGTGCGCGGAGCCGCGCCGCGAGGGCGCGCACTCCGTCCGCGCCGCGTGGAAACGGCCCCGGCGCGAAGCGCTGCGCCGCGTCGACGAGCGCAGCGCACGAGCCGCGGAGCGCGTCGCGCCAGTCGGGCTCGCTCACGCGCCGAGGATCTCGCGCGCGATGAGGAGCCGCTGCACCTCGTTGGCGCCCTCGTAGATCCGCAGGCT
>CAXNJO010000001.1:0-1013583 GCA_964202905.1 Polyangiales bacterium | reverse complement strand
CATCCCGAAATCTGCCACGGACGCACCACGATTCGCGACATGCGCATCCCCCTCGCAGACGTCCTCGAACTGTTGGCAAGTGGCATGCGCCACGAAGACATCCTCGCGGAATATCCCTATCTTGAGCGCGAAGACATCGCCGCATGTCTGGAATTCGCGGCACGGCTGGTGCGGCACGACGTGTGAGGTCGACATGCCGACGACGCAGAGAAAGCGCGACGACGTCGCCGATCCTCTGCACACGTCCGAAGACATGGCGGCCTCACTCAACGCCTGTTTGGAAGAGCCCGGCGTCGATTCCGCATGCATCGCCAAAGCGATCGGCGACCTCGCGCGGGCCGAGACGATCGGGGTCGGCGCGGAGATCCTCAGTCGCCATGGGCGGGGCGTGACGTTTCCCAGTCACGTGACGCTGGTGCGGCTCGCGAAGGCGCTCGGGAGCAGCACCGACGCGCTGCTCGGGGTCGCGCACTCGCCCTACGCCGACGCCTCGGGGGGTGCTCATGCACGCTGCGATACGGCTCTATCCGACCCGATAGGTCGCCGTGGCGTCGATCATTCGCGCGCTGGTGTCGCCGCGCCATCGCGCGCGGAACCGCGAATGGCACTCACGCGAAGAACGCGCGCGGGGTCGCGCATCACCGCGCACGGCGCGCGCTGCCAGGCTGGCGGTGACGTCGCGCCAGCGCAAGAGTGCGGGAATGCAACGTGCATTGATGGCCGTGGGCCTGATGGCCTTGATGGTCCTGCTCGGTGGCTGCGGGGTTTGGTCGGCGTGGCGGGTCGGGCGCGAGACGGCACGACGCGACACGGGATGTGAGGATTTCGAGACGTCGTTTCCCGTGCCCTTTCGCTACGTGAATCGCGCGCCGAGCGAATACCTCTATCGCGGATGTGGGGAATACGTGGTGGTGCGCTGTGTCGTGTCGAGCACGCGCACGCTGTGTTCGACGCAGGCGCGGACGCCCATCGCCGACGTGGATGGTCCCGGCGAGGCGGCCGTCGAATCGCGCTGACGCATCCTGCGGAGTCGCCGCGCGTCGGTCGCGAGGTCGACGGCGACGCGTAGGTTCGCGTTAGAGTCGCCGCGTGACGAACACGAGCGAGCGCTTCTTTGCGGCGGGAGACGAGGCGGCGACGGCGGCCGTGGGGGAGCCAGCGGGCGTGACACCGCCCGAAGCCGAGCCCGAGGCGCGGCCCCCTTCGCGCGCGGCGGCGGCGCTTGCGCCGGCGATGCCGCTCGTCATGACGCTCACGGCCGCGGGGACGCTCGTCGTCGCGCACGGGGCGCGCGGGACGATGCGGCTCGCGCAGGATGCAGGCTGGGCGTTCTACGCCGCGGGGCTGACGACAGCTGCGGTGGCGTGCGTGATGAGCGCGCTGCTCTGGCTCATTCGGCGTGGCACGGGGCTGCCTGCGTTCCTACCGCTCGCGCTCGCGGGGCTTCCGTGGTGCGCGGGGCATCTCGGTGCGATGCAGAACGTCGAGCCCGCCCTGTCGGTGCTCGCCGTGAGTCCGATGACGGTGCACGACCGCATCGTCGCGGTGGCGTTCGTCGAGGGTGGCGCCGCGGCGCTCGTCGGCGCGTGGGGCAGCTCGGCGCTCGCGGGCGGGCTCGCGCTCGGGCTCGCGATCGCGGCGCTCGGTCAGCGCGCGACCGAGAAGCCGCGCTTCGGCGCGGTGATGGGCGTGTTGGGTGCGCTGCCGGTCGTCCTGCTCGCGGCCTATGCGGCCGCGTCGGGCGTGTTCGGCGGGCAGGCGCCGCTCTACGTCGTCGCCTCCGTGCAAGCCGATATTGCATTGGTACTTGCTGCCATGGCGGTGGGCGTGTCGCCGCGCGGTCGGGCCGGGGCGCTCGCCGCGTCGGTGGGGCCGGTGTGCGTCGTCGCGATCGTGATGGCCGGGCGGGCGGCGATGCATGGCGTCGTGCGCGAGGCGCTGCGGGGTGTCGTGACGCTCGCGCCGACCGCAGCGCTCGATGCGGCGGCGGTGGCAGTGCGCGCGTACTGGGTGGGGGTGGCGCTCTCCTTCAGCGCGGGCGGGCTGCTGTGCGTGGTGTCGCTGCTGCTCGCGTGGTGGGTCGTCAGGAAGGCACGGATCGGAGGCGACGCCGCGGTCGTGGGGGCCTTCGCGCTGACGGCCCTGATGATCGGCTTCGTCTTCGTGGCGGTCGGGGGCGACGCGAAGTGGTCGAACAGCATCGCGCGGGCGGCGGCGCCTGCGTGGGCGCGCATCGAGCGCTTCGAGCGCTTCGAGCCGAGCTACGTGCCCGCGACGGACGACACCGCGATGTCGATTCCGGCCGCGATCATCGGGGTCGACGCCGTGTACCCGCATGGCTCGGGCACGCGGCTGCCGGCGGAGGTCGTCGCGACAGCGGAGGGGCGACGGGCGCTCGCGGACATCTTTCGCGCCAAGCGAGAGGAGCTCTCGGTCGATGCGCTGCAAGGACGCGACGGAGACGAGCCGCCGCCCGCACGCTCGCGCGCGGGGCTCGTCACGCCCGCGCTCACGCTCGCCTTCGATGCCCACGTCGGTGCGCCGCTGCTGCGCGCGGTGCTCGATGCGGCCGCGGAATCGGGCGCGCGCTCGGTGGATTTCGTCGGCGTGCGCAGATCGCTGATCGCGATGTGGATCGCCGTGCCGAATTTGGCGAGCCCCAAGGCGGGTCCGTTCCGCCCGATCGCCGCAGGCCTACGGTTCCGTGCGCGTGCTGCTCGCGCACGACGTCGCGCCCCGCGTGATCGACGGCGACACGACGCGCTGGCACGCGACGGTGGGTGCGGAGCTCGAGGGCCTCGCGAGGGTCGAGCCGCGTGAAGGGAATCGCGCCGAGCCGATCGGGTTCGAGCTCGCCTGGGCCGGCAGGCCGCTGCCGCCGCGCGACTTCGACGTCGAGGAACCGCGCGCGCTCGCGTGGCTCGTGATCGGCGACGACGCGACGGCGCAGTCGCTCACGGCGTTCGCGCGCGCGACCGCGTCCGAGGGGCTCGACCCGATCGTGGTGACGACGGCCACGCTGCCGGGCGCCCCCGAGGACACCGGCGCCCAGCCGTCCGCGACGCAGCCACCGTCGTCGGCGACGCCGCACGACTTCGACAGGGACGACGTCCGACGCGCCGTCCGCGCGGAGAACGCGAAGGTCCGCGGCTGCTACGAGCGCGCGCTCGCGCGGTCGCCGACGCTGGCCGGGCGCCTGAAGGTGCGCTTCGCGGTGCAGCCCGACGGCGCGGTGACGGAGGTCGCCATCGAGGAATCCACATTGCGCGACGAGGCGATGCACGGCTGCATCGTCGACGTGTTCCGCGCGCTCCGCTTCCCCGGTGGCGATCCCCAGGGACCGATCATGCTGACCTATCCGCTGGTGTTCACCGCGGAGTGAGCCCGCTCTGCGCGACGCACGCTGGGCGGAAGAGCGATTGGCGAATGGATGAGCGCGAATGCGTGATGTCGGCGTTGCACGGAGCGCATGGACGCGATGCCGTCGGGCGACCCTGACGGGTCGTCCGAGGAGAACGGCATCGCGTCCCGCCAACTCGAAGCAGCAACCACGTTGTCCGGAGCGTCAGAACGACGCTGCGTCGGACGAACGCGACGCCATCGATGGCGTCGGGGAAGACGCGTCGATCATCTCCGCAAGTTGCGCATCGACGTTGGGATACGCCGCGCGAATGCGCTCGATCGTCTCAGGCGTCATCGGAAGTTCGATCGTCATGGCCTGTGGCTGCATCGCTGGGCCTGCGCTGCAACCGATCTCGACGGATGTCGGCGTGTCGATGAACCCGCCGAGCAACGCACTCACGAGCCAGTTCAAGAAGGTGTGTTCGTCGGTGATGCGGGCGACCCCGTTCGGACACACCGAGGCGAGGTCGACATCACCGGTCATGTTGATCAATCCGAGGATGAGACGGTGATGCCACCGCGAGGCTGGAGAGGCGTCCGCGCGAAGCCACTCGAATCGCCATGGATGACAATGGATTTCGACGCCATCGCGCGGGTGCGGACGACCGCGGGCTCAGCGCTTCCCGAGCGCGAGGACGGCACACGCATCCTGCGGACCGAAACGCAGCGCGTCGCGGTGACCTCGATGCTCCGCGAGTTCGTGTCGCAGAGCTATCGGGCGCGGAGGCGCTGAGCCCGGTCCACCTCGCAGAGTTCGCCCGAGTCGGTCTCTCCTCGGCTGCGCGCAGGGCGCGACACGCGTTCGCGATAGAGTGCGCGCTTCATGAGCGTGGACATGCAGCGCGGGGCGTCGGTGGGGGCGGACGTGCGGGCGCCTTCGCCCGTCGCGGCCGGGGTCGCGGCGGCGATGCCGCTCGTCGTCGGGGTGACGGCGGCCGTCGGTTTCGCCGTGCCGCTCGGGGTCACGGGCATGGGGGCGCTCGCGCGCGACACCGGCTGGCCGCTCTACGCCGTGCTCGCGGTCGCGGGGCTGGGGGCGCTCGCGCTCTCGGCGCTGCTCTGGGGCGCGGGGCGTGGGGCGCGCGTGCCGGCGGCCGCGTCGCTCGCGCTCGCGGGGCTGCCGTGGGTGGCCGGGCTCGCGGGCGAGGCGCGGGGGGTCTCGCAGCTCGCGGCGGCGCTCGGGATGGCCGAGCCCACCAGCCGTGGCGCGCTGCTCGCGCAGGGGCTCGCCGAGGCGGGTGGCGCGGCGGTGGTCGGCGCGTGGTGCAGCTCTGCGCTCGCGGGGGCGCTCGCGCTCGGCCTCGCGATCGGCGCGCTCGGTCAGCGCGCGGCGGGGCGCGTGCCGCGTGCGGGGCTGGTCGGCGCCGGGCTCGCGCTGCCGCTCGTCGGGCTCGTCGCGTACGCGCTCGCGTCGGGCGGGTTCGGTCGGTACACGACGTGGCTGGTCGTCGCGACGGTGCGCGCGGTCTTCGCGTTCGGGCTCGCCGCGGCGGCCGTCGGCGTGTCGACGCGCGGGCGGGCGACGGCGCTCGCGGCCGCCGTCGGCCCGGCCACGCTCGTGTCGTTCCTCGGTGCGTTGTTCGCCGCGGAGCACGGCGCGGTGCGTGCGGCGCTGCATGCGGCGGGCGACCCCGAGCCCGACGCGCGGCTCGAGGCCGTGTTGCAGGCCGCCTCGGCCATCGCGCTCGGCGGGCGCGTCGGGCTCGTCGCCACGCTCGTGCTCGGCGGTGCCGCCGTGGCGCTCGCGGGCTGGGCGGTCGTGCAGGAGCGGCCCGGTCGCGGCGCGCTCGCAGGCGGCGGCGCGCTCGTGCTCGTCGCAGCGCTGGGCGCCGCCTTCGGCTCGACGGTCGAGGCCCACCATGCGCGCACCTTGCGTCCCTACACGGCGCCGGCGTGGGGCGCGCTGGCGGGCTTCGACCCCGCGGCCATCCGCGCGTGCGACGCCTCCGCGCACGCGACGATGGACGCCCTCGTCGCCGTCGATCGCGTGCTGCCGCAAGGCGAGGCGGCGATCGCGGCCGCCTCGCTCGCGACGCCGGAGGGCCGCGACGCGCTCACCGACGCGCTGCGCGCCCGGCTCACGCAGCCCACGCCTGGCCCTCAGCCCGAGCCCGCCGACGACGTGCCGCCTCCGCCGCAGGGACGCCGCGGAGCGATGTGCGCCCGCGTCCCCTCGCCCCAGGATCGGCCCGGGCTCACGCTCGCCGTCGACGGCCGCGTCGAGGCCCCGCTGCTCCGGGCCGTGCTCGAGGCCGCGGCCGCGGCGGGCGCGCAGTCGATCGACCTCGTCGGCACGCAGCGCACGCTCGACCCCGAGGCGCGCGCGCAGCTCCGCGCCGACGCGCCGCTGCTCGTCGCGGTCGCCGAACCGCCCGGCGCCGTGCGCGTTCTGCTCGAGCGCGCGGTGGACGGGAGGGTCCCCGAGGGGGACACGATGCTCTGGCACGCGCTCGTCGGCGCGGAGGGCACGCCGATGCTCCTGCCGCGGCCCGGCGCGACGGATGCGCCGCGCCCGCTCGACGGGACGCCGGTCCCCGCGATCGCGCGCGTCGACGCGACGCGGCCGGGCGAGCCGCGCCCGCGGATGCACCGCCCGCTCGCGTGGCTGGTGGTCACGGACGGCGCGACCGCGCAGCAGCTGGCGTCGAGCGCGCGGAGCGCCGCGACGCAGGACTTCGACCCGATCGTCGTCATCGGCGCGCTCCCCGCGCCCCCGCGCGCTGGCGCGCAGCAAATGCGGTCGCTCGGCCGAATCGTCGACTCAGGCACCGCCACCGCCCCCGTGCGCCCCGACCCGCAGCCAGCCCCGTCGGGCGGCCGGGTCGTCGCGTCGGGCACCGCGACGGCGGCGCCGGGCGCGCTCATGGGCGACGCGCTCGCGCTCACATTCCGGGCCCGGCTGCCCGCGATCCAGCAGTGCTACGAGCGGGAGCTCCAGCGGGACCCGACCCTCCAGGGCCGCGTCGTGCTGCGCTTCGCCGTCCGCCCCGATGGGTCGACCGAAGACGTCGCCGCCGCCGTGTCGACCTTCCCGGACGAGCGCGTGGGCACCTGCCTCGTCGCCCTCGTGCGCACCCTGCGCTTCCCCGCGGGCGAGCGCGAGGGGCCGGTCGCGGTGAGCTTCCCGTTCGTGTTCGCGCCGCCGTGAACGCACCGAAGCCGTGCGCCAGGTCGGGGTGAGCCGCGTCGGCGCGGGATGGACCGCACGACTGAATCACCATTCAGTCGCGCGCGCTTGGTACGCCGCAGGCGGCCTTGCTATCGTCGCCGCCCCGTGACCGACGTCGTCGACGCGCTCGCCAACATCCACCTCTTCCGCGGCCTCAAGCCCGAGGGGTTGCAGCGCATCGCGGCGATCGCCAGTGAAGAGACGTTCACGCGGAACGCCGTGATCTTCCGGGAGGGCGAGGAGGGCGACAAGCTCTACCTCCTGCTCGAGGGCAAGGTGCGCATCTCGCGCGAGGTCTCGGGGATGGGCGAGGAGGCGCTCGCCGTGCTCGGGCCGGGCGACGCGTTCGGCGAGATGAGCCTCGTCGACGACTTCCCGCGCTCGGCCGACGCGCGCGTCCACGAGAAGTGCCGCTGCCTCGTGCTCTCGCGCGAGGCGATGGAGGACCTGCTCTTCCTCGACAAGGACCTCGCGTACGAGTTCCTCTGGAATACCGTGAAGGTGCTCTCCGCGCGCCTGCGCGAGACGAACGACAAGATGACGTTCCTCTCGACGTCGGGGAAGTTCTGACCACGGTGCGCGCGCGATGAGCGACGCCTGGCCGACGCTCGGCGACACGGCCGCGGCGGGCGAGTCGGTCGCAC
Source organism: Polyangiales bacterium (assembly GCA_964202905.1). Classification (GTDB taxonomy): domain Bacteria; phylum Myxococcota_A; class Polyangia; order Polyangiales; family JADJQN01; genus CAIUAC01. The sequence continues at coordinate 1,006,368 of CAXNJO010000001.1, read as the reverse complement.
CGTCGACGCGCGGCGCGACCCCCGCGGGCTCCGGAGAGGCATTCACCCCCGATGCCGATGTGCCGCCGGGCGCGCGCTGCGGCGTGCACCCCGACGAGGGCGCGCGCTTTCTCTGCGTCGTGTGCGGCACCTACGGCTGCGGCGCGTGCGCCTTCGCGAAGGTCGACCAGGGGACGACGTGCCGCGCGTGCGCCGCGCGCGGGCTCTCGGAGATCGTGCCCTGGGAGCGGCGCCGCGAGCTCGGCTGGATGCGCGCGTTCTGGGAGACGACCCGGCTCGTCTGCACCGAGCCGAAGCGCTTCTTCGCGACGCCCGCGGGCGAGTCGGGGATGCTGGGTCCCGTGTTGTTCGCGGTGGTCGCCCACACCGTCGGCGGCGCGCTGATGATGCTCTCCTTCGGGCTGCTGATGCTCGTCGGGAGCGGCGCGGCCATCCTCGCGGGCGAGCCCGCGCTCGGCGCGGTGTTCGGCGTCTACGGCGGCTGCGCCACCGTGGGCTTCGTGCCCATCGCGCTCATCGCGTACCCGCTTCAGGGGCTCGTGCAGGCGCTGTTCGCGGCGATGTGCAGCCACGGAACGCTCGTGCTGCTGAAGAGGCAGCGCGCGACGTTCGAGCAGTCGCTACGCGCCGTCTGTTACGGGAGCGCGCCCTATTTCTGGACCTTCGTGCCCTGCATCGGCTGGTACGGATGCATCTTCTGGGTCTGGTACTGCGAGGCCGTCGCGCTGCGCGAGGCGCACCGAACGACGACCGACCGAGCCGCGATCGCCGTGCTCGGCTACCGCTTCTTGTTCCTCGGGTTCGTCGTCGCGCTCTACGTGCTGCTCCTCGGCGGCGTCTTCGCGCTCGAGTCCCTGAAGCGCTCCGGCGGCCCGCTCGGCTGATCCACACCACTCAAACTCACTCGGCGCCCCGGCGGGGACGCGGCGCGCCGCGAACCGCGCGCTCAGCGCCAGGCGTCGACGAACCGCTCGCAGGCGTCGAGCGCGTCGTCCTCGACGAGCCCGACGATCGTGACCGAGAGGCGGCTGCGCAGGAAGATGTCGCCGGCGAGCGCACGGATGTCCTCGGCGCGGACGGCCTGCACGGCGGCGGCGACGTCGTCGAGCGTCTCGTCCACGCCCAGCAGCCCGCGCACGCCATAGAAGCCCGCGAGGCCGGCCGCGTCGTCGAGCGTCGCGCGGAGCTCCCAGAGGTAGCGGCGCTTGGCCTTCGCGAGCTCGTCGTCGGTGACGGGCGTGTCGCGCAGCTCGCGGACGAGCGCGAAGAGCTGCTCGAGCACGGCGGGCGCCTTGGCGTGCTCGACGGAGGCGCCGAGGTCGAAGACGCCGCAGTCCTCGTAGAGGTCGAGCGCCGCGAAGACGTCGTAGGCGAGGCCGCGCTCGTCGCAGATGCGGCGGTGCAGGCGCGTGCTCATGCCATCGTCGAGGATGCGGGTGAGCAGCTCGAGCGCGGGGCGGCGCGCGTCCTTCTCGCCGACGGCGACGAACGACACGCGCAGCTCCGACTGCGAGCCGACGGACTCGACGAACTCGAAGGCGGGCTCGCGCGTGGCGAGCGCGGGCGGCGCGGCCTCGACGGGCGTGCCGCGCGGCATCGCCGCGAAGGCCTCGCGCACCTGCGCGGCACACTCGGCGACGTCGACCGCGCCCGAGACGACGACCACGGAGTTCGACGCGCCGTAAAAGCGCGTGAGCCAGCGGCGCAGATCGTGGGTGTCGAAACGATCGACGTTGGCAGCGTCGCCGGTGATCTTGAAGCCGAGCGGGTGGCCCTCGAAGACGACCTCGCGCGAGATGTCCTCGATGTCGACGTTGCGGCCGTCCTCGTCGACGGCCTCGAGGATCTCCTCGCGGACGATGCCCTTCTCGACGTCGATGTCGGAGAAGACGGGGCTCGTCACGATCTCGCCGAAGAGCGCGATCGAGCCGGCGAGCGACTCCGGCGGGACGCTCACCTGGTAGAGCGTGAAGTCGGCGTGCGTCGCGCCGTAGAGCGTGCCGCCGAGGGACTCGATCGCGTGGTTGAGCGCATACGCCGAGGGCAGGCGCTCGGTGCCGCGGAAGAGCATGTGCTCGAGGAAGTGCGAGAGGCCGTTGTCGCGCTCCGTTTCGAAGCGGGAGCCGGCCTTCACGAAGAGCGAGAGGCTCGCGGTGTGCAGATGCGGCTGCGGGGCCACCACGAGGCGGAGGCCGTTCGGGAGGGTCTCGGCGTGGCGCGCGTGCATCGGCGCCCGATCCGTGGGGCCTCGGCCGACGTCCGTCAATTCGCGGCGGGCTCCCCGCTCGGGCGCGGCGCGGACGGGGCATTGCCGCTGCCCTCCGCGCCCTCCTCGCCCTCGGCCGCCGGGTACGAGAGGACCTGCTCATTGATGCGCACGTCGCCGGCGGCCTCCGCGGCCTCACGCAGGCGACGCACGAAGGTGCCGAGCGCCTCGGCCTGCTTGGCCGCGAGGAGCGCGTCCGTGAAGCGCGCGCGGTCGGCGTCGGTGAGCTCGCTGCGGACCGCGTCGACGCGCTCCTTCACGCGGTAGACGATGAAGTCCTCACCGAGGCGGAACGGCTCCGTCGGCAGCGCGGCCTCGCCGGTGAGCGCCCACGCGGCGCGCGCGAGCGGGCCGCTGTCCGCGGCGCCGGGGATCGGCTGGTCGCCACGCGCGAACGGGCGCGAGTCCTGCAGCCGCGGGCGATACGGGTCTTCGCGCTCGTCGTTCGCGGGGGGCGCCTCGGGGGGCGGCTCGACGCCCGGCTCGACGGGCGGCGGCGCGGGGCGCCCGGAGAGCTCGCGGTCGAGCTGCTCGAGCGACTTGCCCGCGCGGAGATCCGCGAGCGCACGCGTCGCGGCCTCGCGCGCGAGGTCGCCGGCCTTCGCTGCGCGGTAGAGGTCACCGGCGATCTCGCGCTTCGCCTCGGCCTCGGGCACATCGCCCTCGCGCTTGCCCTCGACCTTGATGACGTGGAAGCCGAAGTCCGTCGTCACGACGTCGCTGATCTGCCCCGGCTCGAGCGCGAACTGCGCCGCGTCGAACGGCGTGACCATGCGGCCGCGCGGGTTGTAGCCGAGGTCGCCGCCGCGCACGGCCGAGCCCGTGTCCTCGCTGTTGTCGCGGGCGAGCGCCGCGAAATCCTCACCGGCGCGGGCGCGGCCGAGGAGCGCGTCGATCTTCGCGCGGGCCGCGGTGCGGACGTCCTCGCTCGCGTCGGAGGCGACCTTGATGAGGATGTGGCGCGCGCGGATCTGCTTCTCGAGACCGGTGTAGCGGTGGCGCTGCCGCGTGAACTCGGCATCGACGGCGGCCTGATTCGCGGCCATCCACGTCGTGAGGTCGGCGTCCGTCGGCTGGAGCCGGTCGCGGTACCAGGTCGGCGAGAAGCGGAGGTAGGAGAGCGTGAGGCGCTCCTTCTCGCGGACGTGCGCGTCCCAGACTTCCTCGGGGCTCACGGTCACGCTCGCGACGACCGTCTCGCGCATGCGCTGCGCGAGCGCCTCCTCGACCTGGCTGAGCGCGAACTCCTGCACGCTGCGGCGCAGGCCGTTCTGGATGAAGCGCCGCGCGTTGTCGATGTCGAAGTGCCCCTCGTCGTCGTTGAAGTCGACGGGCATGCGGCCCCCCGGGAAGGACGCGGGCGCGTCCACGGAGCGCGAGAGGTAGATGACGCCCTCGTCCGCGAGGCGGCGCATGACCTCGTCCTCGGTGGCGCGGAAGCCGAGCTTGCGGGCCTCGCGCGCGAGGAGCGTGCGCTCGACGAGGCCGTCGAGGATGTGCTCCTTCAGCTTGTTCTGGCGCGCGAGCTCCGTCGGGTAGCGCTCGCCGTTCGCGAGGACGAACGCCGCGCGGAACTCGCCCTCGGTGATCGTCGTCCCCGCGACCTTCGCCGCGTAGCCCGCCCCGCGCTCCGCCGAGCAGCCCTGCGACTGCGGTCCGCCGAACTGAAGGATGAAGATGAGGCTCATCAACACGATGATCGTGCCGAGCACAGCCCCCTGGACCTTGCCGCCGAATTTCTCGAGCATGCGCCTCTGTGCCCGCGCGGGCTGCGTACGTGGGTGGGGCGGGAAGCCCCCCGGAAAGGGCGCGCAGCATACGCAGGCGGCCCCTCCGTCGCAAGCGCCAGACACTGCGCCCGCCCACACGGGGCCGGCCGGGCGCTTTCGCGTACACTCGCCCGATGCTTCGCCTTCTTCGCGCCCGCACCGCCCTCGCCTGTCTCGCGCTCGCCGCGCCGCTCCTCGCGGCGTGCAGCACCCCGACCGAGCTCGCGCTCTTCGCGGGGCCGCTCGACGTATCCTTCTCGACCGCGCAGCTCGGCCTCCCGGCCGGCCTCCGCGACGACAGCGGCGGCGCGCCGACGCTGCGCGCCATCCCCTGCGGGACGGCGCCGCTGCCCGCGTGCCCGTCGATCGACGGCGCCGACCAGGTCGTGCTCGAATGTGTCGCCGGCGTGTGCGATCCCGCGCCGAAGACGCTCGTCACGCCGCTCGGCGACGTCGTCGATCTCGACACCGCGTCGGGCGACCTCGAGGGCCTGCTCTCGACCATCGACCGCATCGAGGTGACACGCCTCGACGCGACGATCCGCGCGAACACGCTCACCGTCGCGACCGCGCCGGTCGACGTGTTCTGGGGGCCGGAGGGCGCGACCGGCATCGACGAGTCGCGGCACCTCGCCGTCCTCCCCGCCATCGCCGCAGGCTCGACCTCGCTCGGGCCGGTCACGCTCGATCCAGCGGGGGTCGACGGGCTGTCGGACCACCTCGTCGGCGTCGCGCGCCGCGTGCGCTTCTTCGGCCGCACGCGCGTCGATCTCGCACCGGGCGGGCCATTCCCCGAGGGCGCGCTCGACATGCAGATCGTCGTCGCGGTCCGCGCGCTCGGCACGATCGGGGGCTGACCGGCGTCGGCTTCAGAAGCCGCCTTCACGCGCGGCGCAGATCCGCTAGAGTGCGCCGGCTCCCTCGCGGGGGCGACACGGCCGCTCAAGGGGAGAGGCCGCGAAGGGAGTTCATCGCGTGGCTTCGGACTCGCAGGCGCCACCCCCGGCCGAAGGCGGCGGGAATGCCAAATACATCGTGCTCGCGCTGCTGCTCTTCGGGGGCACCGCGGCCGTCTGGTTCGCGTTGAACAAGGAAGAGCCCCCTCCCCCGGCCCCGCCCCCGGCGGTCGTCGACGCGGGCGTGCGGCCGACGCCATCCGAAGGGCTCGACATCGAGATCCCGCCCGAGGAGCCCGACATGGGCCCCGGCGAGGACCTCGGCCCGCCCACCAAGCGCATCGTCTACCGCTACGTCGGCGGCGGCGGAGGCGGCTGGGACTGCTCGGGCGAGGTGTCCGACGCGCGCAGCGTGATGGCCGAGGCGGGGCGCCAGGTGCGCAACTGCTACGAGCGCCAGCTCAAGTCGAACAACACCCTGCAGGGCACGCTGACGCTCTCGGTGAAGGTCGGCGCGAACGGCTCGGTCGCCGCGACGCAGGTCGGCGGATCGCTCCGCGACAACGAGGTCTTCGCGTGCGTCCGCAACGTCGCGCAGAGCCTCCACTTCGCGGCGCCCGTCGGCGGCGCGTGCGCCGTGGTGCAGCAGCCCTTCAACCTCACCCCGCGCAACTGACCCGCGGGCGCGCGCGACGCGCCCCGTACTCGGCGAGACCCTCATGGACTACTTCCGCGGCTACCGCACGTTTCGGCAAGATCCGGCCTGGACCTCGAAGATGTTCGTGGGGATCGCGCTCGCGCTCTCGAGCGTGATCATCCCGATCATCCCGCAGGTCGCGCTGCAGGGCTGGGCGGCGCTCGTCCTGCGCCGCTCGGTGCACGGGATCGACACGCCGCTGCCGCGGCTCGACTTCGACTTCGACTACCTCGGCAAGCTGCTCGGACCCGGGTTCAAGGGCTTCATCGTCCGCATGATCTGGACGCTCCCCGTGACGTTCCTCGCGTTCGGCGCAGGGTTGTGCCTGTACATCGGGGGCATCGTCGCCGCGATCGGCGGCGCGAAGGCGGGCGGCGAGGGGGGCGCGCTCGCGGTGGTGCTGTGCATCGGCGTCGCGGTGCTGCTGCTCGTGCCGGTCTTCGTGCTGCTGACGTTGCCGGCGACGGTCGCGAGCCTGCGCGCCGAGCTGATGGACGACCTCAACGAGGGGCTCAAGTTCGGCGAGATCCTCGCGATGACGAAGCTCGTCTTCAAGGAGCTCTTCCTCGGGAGCCTGCTGCTCAGCATGACGCAGATGGCCCTCGGCATCGTCGGCCTGATGCTCTGCTACCTGCCCGCCTTCGGCGTGATGTGGCTCGGCGTGTACGCCCACGCGATGTTCCAGGCGGAGCTGTACCGCGCCTACCTCGCGAAGGGCGGGACGCCGTTCGCGAAGCTCGCGCCGCCGGACCTCACGCCCGCGCAGCCCGCGCCGCAGCTCCCGCCGCAGCCCGCAGGCTGGTGACGCGCGCCGCTGTCCCCGAGAGGCCGGGGACGCCACGACGGCCAGCCGGCTGGCTGTCGGGCCTCCGCCGTGGACGACGTCAGGGGAGCAGCTCGCCGACGAGCCGCGACGCGACCTTGCCGTCGTAGCGGCCCTTGTGTCGCTCGCCGAGCGCCTTCATCACCTTGCCCATGTCGCGCTTCGTCGTCGCGCCGACCTCGGCCGCGAGCGCGACGATCGCCTCGCGCAGCGCGGCCTCGTCGAGTGGCTGCGGGAGGTAGCGCTCGATGATCGCGATCTCGGCGCGCTCCATCTCGGCGGCGTCGCTCCGCCCGCCCGCCTCGTACTCGACGATCGCGTCGCGGCGCGTCTTCACGGCGCGCGAGAGCACGGCGATCTCCTCGCCCTCGTCGAGGTCGCGGCCGAGCTCGACCTCGCGGTTCATCAGCTCGCTCTTCACCATGCGGAGCGTGTCGCGCACGAGCTCCTCGCGGGCCTTCATCGCGGTCTTCAGGTCGGCGTCGATCGTCTGCTTGAGGGTCATGGATCCATCCTGTCGTGGCCCGCGGGACGGGCCGGCGTTGAAAGGCAAAAACCTTTCTGAAACGTATACTTACAGCGCGCGCCATGGCGCGTCAGGGGGCAGGGGCGGCGGCATCCGCGGGGGCGGGTGCGGGGCGGCCGATGCGGTCGCACTCGCTCGCCTGCACGTAGCCGAGCGCGGCGAGGCGGCGACACTCGTCCGCGCTCATCGCGACCTGCTGCGCGTCGACGCGGCCCTGCTGCGCGCGCGTGCCGAAGCCCTCGAGCCGCTCGCGGACGTGGCCGGTCTCCCAGGGCAGCTCCTCGGCGAGGTTCACCTGCTCGCGGTGGTCGACGTCGACGCGGTAGAGCTCCGTCGGCGCGAGGCCGCGCGGGTTGCCCTCGTTCGCGGTGATCAGCTTCAGCTCGCTGCCACCCCGCTGCACGCGCAGGCTCCGCAGGACGTTGCCCTCGTGGCTCTCCTCCGCGAAGGCCTCGTCGCGTCGCACCGCGCGATCGAAGACGTCGTGCCCCTGCACGCCCTCGGGCACGGCGACGCCCGCGCGACGGAGCACGGTCGGCATCAGGTCGACGTGCTGCACCCACTCGCGGCGCACCTGCCCCCCGCGCTCGTGGAAGGGGAGCTTCACGAAGAGGGGCACGCGCACCTGCTCGTCGTAGAGCGTCGTGCCGTGCCAGAAGCCGCCGTGCTCGCCGAACTCCTCGCCGTGGTCGGCGGTGACGACGAGCGTCGCCGTCTCGTAGAGGTTGCGCCGCCGCAGCTCCGCGACGAGCGCGCCGAGTTGCGCGTCCCAGTAGGTGATCTCGCCGTCGTAGAGCGCGCGCAGGCGCGGCGCCTCGTCGAGTGACGGCGTCTGGTGCGCGGCGCGCGAGTAGCCCGGCCCGCTGCCGTAGGGGTGCGGGTAGTACGGGTCGTGCGGGTCCATGTACGCGACGAAGAGAAACGGCGGCGCGCCCGCGTTGTCGGGGGCTGCGAGGCGATCGAGCTCCGCGAACGCGGCGCGGTTCACGGCCTCGCCGTCCTGGTACGCGCGGCCCGGGGGCGTGCCGCGCACGCGCTCCTCGAGCTTCTCGTAGGTCTGCCGCGCGAACTGGATCAGGAGGAGCTTCGCGGCCGTGTCGTCCGCGCCGAGGACGAAGTCGGGCTCGAGGTAGGTGTAGCGATCGAAGCCCTGATCGAAGTGGAAGAAGGGCGCGACGTTGTAGTTGGTGACGACGCCGCCCGTCGCGTAGCCGCCTGCGCGCAGGGCCTCGGGCAGGGTGACGAGGGACTCCGGGAGCGAGTCGCTCTTCGCCATCGTGTTGTGGCGCGAGGGGTAGCTGCCGCTGAGGATCGTCGCGAAGCTCGGGCGCGTCCACGAGGCGTTCGAGAAGGCGTTCTCGAAGCGGATCGCGTCGCGCGCGAGCGCGTCGAGGTTCGGCGTGCGCCCCGCGCGGTAGCCATACGCGGGCAGGTGATCGGCGCGCAGCGTGTCGACGACGACGACGACGATCGGGCCCGCCTGCGCGGGCGGCGCGGGACGCTCGACGCGGGGCGGCGCGACCGGGCCGGAGCGCGCGATCGCGACGTACGCGAGCACGCCCGCGATCACGAGCCCGACGAGCGCAGGCGCGCCCCACGGCCGCACGAGCCATGCCCCCGCGCGCGTCCGGGCGAGGCGTCCGGTGGTGAACGCGAGCAGCGCGAAGAGCAGCGCCGCGGCCGCCGCGCAGCCGAGCAGCACGAGCAGGCCCTTCGCGCTCTTCCACACGAGCAGCTCGTGATAGAGGTCGCGCCGCACGCGGAAGGCGCCGAGCGCGAGCGCGGGCAGCGCCGCGAGCAGGCCCGTCCAGAGCGCGAACGCGCGGTGCACCGGGAGCGCCTCGCGTTGCAGCAGGCGGCCACTCCACGCGAGCACGAGGCCGCCCGCGGCACCGCCCGCGCCGAGGAGCAGCGCGTAGACGACCGCGCCGTACGCGAGCACCGTCGCCTCCGCGCGCCCACCCGAGGACGCGAGGATGACGCCCGCCTCCGCGAGCCCGACGAGGAGGCCCGCGAGCAGGCCGCCGCCGAGCCCGAGCGCGAGCCCGCGCCCGACGCGCGGCCACGACTCGGGCGGAGCGAGCGGGATCTCGGCGTTGACGCGATCTTCGCGGCCCTCGTCCTCGACGACGATCGCGGGATCGCGGCGCGGCAGCAGCAGGAACACGCCGCCGAGCGCGCTGAAGAGCATGTCGACCGCGAAGTAGAGCAGCGGCACGAGCACGGCCTCGCCCGCGCCGATCCCCACCTGCCCGAAGAGGTAGACCGCCGCGGCCTCACGCAGGCCCATCCCGTTCGGCGAGATGGGCAGCAGCGTCGCGATGACCATCATGGTCGAGACGAAGAAGACCTGCCCCGGCGAGACGGAGAGCCCGAGCGCGAACGCGGCCGCGACGGTGATCGCGTTGGTCGCGAGGTGCGTGCCCCACGAGAGCGCGAACGCGCCGAGGAGCAGCCGCCCGCGCCCCTGGTACGCGCTCACCGCTTCGACCATCGTCTGCAGGCGCGTGCGCACCTTCGCGGGGAGGCGCGCGGCGAGCGAGCGGAAGAGCGTCGGCCGCGTCAGCAGCGCGAAGATCGTCGCGATGAGCACGCCGAAGGCGGCCGTGAGCATCCCGACCTTCGCAGCCCCGAGGTAGGGCACCCCGAAGGCGAGCGCCGCGACGACGATCACGCTGCCGAGCGCGGCCTGCCCGAGCAGCTTGTCGATGCCGACCGTCGCGACCGAGCGCGCGTTCTTCTTGGTGCGCGAGGCGATGTCGAAGATCCGGTAGGCGTCGAGGCCCGTCCAGCCGCCCGGCGAGATCGCGCTGAGGAAGCGCCCCGACATGAAGGCGGCGACGAGGTGCGCGAGCGGCGCGCGGATCCCCTGCCCGCGCAGGAGCACCTGCCAGCGAACGATGCTGCAGCCGATCGCGACGGCCTGGATCAGCGCCGCGACCACGAGCCAGCCCCACGAGAGGTTCGCGAGGCGCGCGCCGAGCGCGTCGATGTTCTCGGCGTGCGAGACCTTCCAGCCGAGGTAGCCGAAGATCCCCGCGGCGACGAGGACCTTCACGAGCGTGACGAGCAGCTTCCTGCGCTTCGGGTCCATGGAGCGGTCGCTCGGCATAGGCGCGGCTACCCCGGCCCGCAACCACGGGGCAAGTTTCCGGCCGCGCGACCGTCCCCCGCCGCGACGCGCGCGGGGTGCGTCAGCGCGAGGTGAGCGCCGCGCCCACGCGGGTCCACGCGCCGCGCGCGGACGTGCGGGGCGCCGCGTCGGGCGCGGGCCGCAGCGAGAGCAGCCCGCCGAGGAGCGCCGGGACCTGCCCCGTGAGGTAGCCGAGCAACGCGAGCAGCGTCGCGTCCGAGGCGCTCACGCCGACCCGCGCGAGCAGCGCGACCGCGACGCCTTCGCGCACACCGATACCACCCAGAGAGATGGGGAAGAGCGTCGCGACGACGATCGCGTTGCCGACGACGAGCAGCGAGAGCGGCGACACGCCGACGCCGAGCGCGCGGCCCGTCGCGACGTAGACCGTCGAGACCGCGAGGTGCGCGAGCAGGCCGAGCAGCACGCCCTTCGCGAGCACGCGCGGGGCGAGTCCCCCCTCGGGCAGCGCCTCGAGCCACGCGAGCGCGCGTGCGCGCAGGCGCGCAGGGAGCGGCGCGAGCAACGGGGCGAGACGCGCGGGGCGGGCGAGCACGACGAGCAGCGCGAGCGCACCGCCGGACGCGAGCGCGGCGACGAGGAGCGCGGGGCCCCGCGGCAGCACCTCACCACCGCCGAACGCGAGCGCGGCGCAGACGAGCGCGAGGCCGAGCACGCCGACGGCCTTCTCCGCGGCGAGCACGCCGGCGCCGAGCGCGACGCTGCCCGTCGCGCGGCGCACGTCGATCGCGCGGACGAGATCGAGCCCCGCGGTCGAGGGCGTGAACGCCCCCACGAAGCGCCCCACGAGGTACGAGCGCGCGAGGAACACGAAGCGCAGCGCGTACCCGCGCGCACGGAGCAGCGCGTCCCAGCGCACGATCCCGAGCGCGACGGAGAGCCCGTGGAGCAGCACCGCCGCGACGAGCGCCGCGCCGTCGAGCGCGTCGAGCCGCGCCGCGAGCGCGTCGACGCCCTCCCGCGCGAACACCGAGCGCAGCACCCACGCGAGGAGCGCCGCCGACACGAGCACCTTGAGCACGCCGACCGCGCGCCTGCGTCCGTTCGCCATGCCCTCGACGGGTACGCGTCCGCGCGGAGTGGGTCAAAGAAGCGGCGCCCGCGCGACGCCGCGCGAACGCACGAAACCCTTGAAATGTGGGGAGATCAGGGGCCTTCGCCGCGCGCGAAGCGGACGACGGTCGCGACGTCCTCGCGGCTGCCGAGGAAGAGCGGCACGCGCTGGTGCAGCGCGGTCGGCACCACCTCGAGCACGCGCCCGCGGCCCGTCTCGGCCGCCGCGCCCGCCTGCTCGGCGAGCATCGCCATCGGCGCCGCCTCGTAGAGCAGGCGCAGCTTGCCGTCGGGGTTCTTGCGGTCGGCCGGGTAGGCGAAGACGCCGCCCTTCAGGAGCGTGCGGTGGAAGTCGGCGACGAGCGTGCCGACGTAGCGGTGGCCGTAGGGCCGCCCGCTCGCGGCGTCCGGCGTCTTGATCCAATCGGACCAGCGCTGCATGCCCTCGTGCCACGAGGCGTAATTGCCCTCGTTGATCGAGTACGTCTTGCCGCGCGCGGGCGTCTGGATGTGCTCGTGCGAGAGGAAGAACTCGCCGACGGTCGGGTCGAGCGTGAAGGCGTGCGTGCCCTGCCCCGTCGTGTACACGAGCACGGTCGACGAGCCGTACATCACGTAGCCCGCGGCGACCTGCGCGGTGCCGGGCTGCAGGCAATCGGCTGCCGTGCCCGGGCCGCCCGACGAGACGCGCCGATGCACGGAGAAGATCGTGCCGATGCTGACGTTCACGTCGATGTTCGAGGAGCCGTCGAGCGGATCGAAGAGCACGACGTACTTGCCCTTCGCGCGCTCGGGCGGCACGTCGATGAGGCCCTCGTTCTCCTCGCTCGCCATCGCGCAGACGTGCCCGCCCGCCTGCAGGCAGCGGATGAGCGTCTCGTTCGCGAGCTCGTCGAGGCGCGCGACCTGCTCGCCCTGCACGTTCGTCTCGCCGGTGAGCCCGAGGAGGTTCGCGAGGCCCGCGGAGCGCACCTGGCTCGCGATGATGCGGCCCGCGAGCGCGATCTCCTGAAAGAGGCCCGTGAAGTCGCCGCTCGCGCCGGGCATCGCGCGCTGCTGCTCGAAGAGATGCCGCTCGAGGGTCCAGCCGTGTCGAGCAGAGGTCGCGGTCGCGTCGGCCATGGCGCGCGAATCTAACACCGATTCCTGCGTTCCCGCGCGGCGCGGGTCGTATACTCGGGGGCCTCCCCCATGGTCGCCCGGCTCACCGCGTGCTCGCTCGTCCTCGCCGCGGGGCTGCTCTCCGGGTGCTCGCTGACGACCCTCGGCGACGACGACTGCACGTCGAACGCCGACTGCCGCGCGGCCTTCGGCTTCGGCGCGACGTGTGGCGCGTCGGGCCTCTGTCTCCCGCCGTCGCCTCCGCCCCGCTGCGCGCGCACCTTCCCGCGGGACCTCTTCGCGCGGCCGCGCAACTACGGCGACGACCTCGCGCTCGGCGTCATCGTGAACACGCGCGTCGTGGAGAACGCGATCGAGCTCGCGGTCAAGCAGGTGAACGACCTCGGTGGGATCGACGGGCGCGAGGTCGCCGCGGTGTTCTGCAACAACGAGCCGGACCCGGAGCGCGACGACGCGACCGAGCAGGAAGCGACGGCGACCCTCGGGCGCTACCTCGCGGGCGTGCTCGACGCCCCCGCGATCCTCGGCCCATCGACCTCCTCGCAGGCGGAGTCGCTCTACGCGGCGGTTGCGCCGCTCGGGACGCTGATGATCTCGCACTCGGCGACGAGCTCCGCGCTCACGCGGCTCGACGCCGACACCGGCCTCCTCTGGCGGACGTGCCCGCCCGACTCCGAGCAGGGCGCGGCGATCGCCGCCGATCTCGGCGCGCGCCGGGTCGCGCGGGTCGCCGTGATCGTCGAGGACGGCTCGTACGGTGTCGGTCTCGCCGACGAGTTCAGCGAAGCGTTCGGCGGCGACGCCACGCCGTTCCCCTTCGCGCCTGGCAACGAGACGGAGCGCGATGCGCAGGCGATGACGGTCGCCGGCCGCGCGGCCGAGTTCGACGAGGTGCTCTTCATCTCGTCGACCGCCTCCGACTCGCGCGAGTTCCTGCGCTACGCGGCGTCGATTCCGGCCCTCGTCGAGATGCGGTTCTTCCTCACGGATGCGGCCGTCACGTCGCCGGAGTTCCTCGATGACGCGCTCGTCGAGCCGCTCTTTCCAAGGCTCCGCGGCTCGCGGCGCCCGCCCGCGACCGGCCCCATCTACGAGCAGTTCGTCGCGGCGTACCGCGCGCGCTTCATGGAGAGGGCCGACATCACGCAGTACCCGTACGTGCCCTACGCCTACGACGCGACCTGGCTGGTCTTCGCGGGCGCGGTGTGGTCCGCCGCCGAGGTCGGCGCGGTGCGCGGGAGCGGGCTCGCCGAAGGTCTGACCCACCTGAGCGCGACCGGGAGCACGGTGCCCGCGTTCGACCTGCTGCCCGGCAGCTGGGAGGCGCTCTCGGCCGAGCTCGCCGCGGGCCGCGACGTCGACGTGCGCGGCGCCTCGGGGGAGCTCGACTTCGACGCGACGACGGGCGAGACGAGCGGCCCCGTCGAGATCTGGCGCGTCGGCGGCGCGCCTGGCGCCCCCGCGATCATCGTGGACCGGGTCATCGTGCCGTGACCGCCTTCGACGACGTCCTCGCCGACGACGGTGTCGGGCTCTGGTGCTGGTCCGAGCTGACGGACACGCTCGAGTGGTCGGCCGCGATGTACGCGCTCCACGGGCGCGACTCGAGTGGGGGCCTGCCCACACTGGCCGACTGGCTGCTGCAGGTGGCCCCACGCCCGGGCGAGCCGGATCTCGGCCACCTCGTGCGGCATGCGGCGCAGGGCGCGGTCGTGCGCGCGAACTTCCTGCTGCTGGGCGCGGACGGCGTCGAGCGCGAGGCCCTATGCACGATGCGTGTACGCAGCGCCGTGCCCGGCGGGCGCGAGGTCGCCGGCACGGTGCGCGACGTCACGCCGCTCGCGCGCATCGCCGAGGACTTCGCGACCACGCAGAGCCTCGCGCTCATCGGCAACTTCCAGGTCGACGCGGCCTCTCGTCGCACGACCTGGTCCGACGAGCTCCACCAGCTGCTCGGCTACGAGCGCGGCGAGATCGCGCCGTCGACCGAGGCGCTCGTCGCCTGCGTCGCGAAGGAGGATCGCGACGCCTTCCGCGCGCGTCTCGAGGACGTCGCGGCCGGGCGCGACGTCGCGCGCGCGGACACTCGCTTCCGCAGGCCGGACGGAGAGGTGCGCCACGCGGTCGGCACGCTGGCGATCGACCGCGACAGCCTCGGACGTGTCGTCGGCTACCGCGGTGCGCTGCTCGACGTCAGCGAGCGCGTCCGCATCGCCGAGTCGCTGCGCGCGCGCACGCAAGAGCTCGAAGCGGCGCAGTCCCTCGCGAGCGTGGGCACCTGGGTGTTCGACACCGACACGGGCGCGGTGCGCTGGTCCGACGAGATGTTCCGCATCCACGGCCTCTCGGCGGAGACCTTCGAGCCGACGATCAGCGCGGCCTACGCGCTCGTCGTCCCCGAAGATCGCGACGCCCTCGAGCGCGCGAACCACTCGCTCCGCTCGCGGCCGCACATCGGCCCGCACAACTACCGCGTCAAGCTCGCCAACGGTCAGGTCCGCCACCTCGTCGGTGCCGCGCGCGTGATCCGCGGCCCCGGCGAGGTCGGGGGCGTGCGCATCCTCGGTACCGTCCTCGACGTCACCTCGCGCGTCGACCTCGAGTCGATGCTGGTGCACGTGCAGAAGCTCGAGGGCCTCGGGCGGCTCGCGGGCGGCGTCGCGCACGATTTCAACAACGTCCTCACCGCCATCCTCGCGAACGCCGACGCCGCGCTGCTCGTCGCGAACAGCCGCGTCGAGGAGGAGCTCCACGAGATCACCAACGCCGCGCTGCACGCGCGCGAGCTCACGCGTCAGCTGCTCACCTTCGCGCGGCGCGACACCTCGCGCGCGCAGCAGATCGCGCCGAACGACGTGCTCATGTCGCTCTCGCGCACGCTCGGCCGGGTCGTCGGCGAGGAGATCCGCGTCGAGCTGCGCTACGCGGCGCAGCGCGCGACGGTGCTCGTCGACCCGGGGCGCCTCGAGCAGGTCATCCTCAACCTCGCGGTCAACGCGCGCGACGCGATGCCCGGTGGGGGCGCGCTCACGCTCGCGACCTCCGTCGTCGACCTCGATCGCGCGTATGTCGCGCGGCACGTCGACGCGACGGTTGGGCGCTTCGTGCGGATCGACGTCCGCGACACCGGCACCGGGATGAGCGAGGAGACGAAGCGCCGCATCTTCGAGCCCTTCTTCACGACGAAGAGCGCAGGCCACGGCACCGGCCTCGGCCTCGCGACCTGCTACGGCGTCGTGCGTCAGGCAGGCGGGCACCTCGCGGTCGACAGCCAGCTCGGCGTCGGCACGCTGTTCTCGGTCTTCCTCCCGGTCACGAGCGAGGACGCCGCAGACCGCGGCGCGGCCCCCGCGCCCAGCCGCCGCGCCGGCGGCAGCGAGACGATCCTCGTCGCCGAAGACGATCTCGGCGTGCGGCGCGTCCTGCTGCGCTCGCTGCGATCGCTCGGCTACGACGTGCTCGAGGCCGTCGACGGACTCGACGCGATCGAGAAGGCCCGCGAACACGCGGGCCCGATCCACCTGCTGCTGAGCGACGTGGTCATGCCGCGCATGCGCGGCCCCGAGGCGGCGCGCGCGGTGCGCGAGCTGCGACCCGGGATCCAGGTGCTCTTCATCACGGGCTACGCCGGCGAGCACGGCCGCGCGCCGGATGCGGGCCGCCCGAGCGAGCCCGAGCGCGCCATCTGGGACGAGGGCCCGGTGCTGGGCAAGCCCTTCACCCCCGACTCCCTCGCCGCCCGCGTGCGCGCACTGCTCGACGCTGCCGAGGGCGAAAAGGATACGGGGACCGCTGCACCCCGCCCGTAGGTGGGAGGCAGCGATCCCCGCTGTCTCACGTTCCGACGTCAGCCGCCGTCAGATGCCGAAGCCGTAGTCCCAGCTCAGGCGGCGCACGACGTTCACGTTGTCCATGTAGCGCGCCAGCTCGAGCGTCGCGCCGCGGTCGGCGAGCGCCTGCGCGTGCAGCAACATCGCCGCGCCGACGCCCTTCTCGACGCCACCCTCGAGGCGAGAGGCCGCGACGTAGGTGAGCCCACTCGCCGGGTCGACGAACTCGACCGTCGGTCCGGTGAGCGACACGCCCTCGGCGCCACCCTGCACGTGGATGCGCGACTCGTTCATGTACGACTGGTCGAAGGTCTGCGGAATGAGCGCCATGCCGAGCACCGAGGCGTACATCTGCAGCGAGAACGACGCGGCGGGGTCGATCGGGTTGCCCGATCGCGCCGCCGTTGGCGAGCTCGATGGGCGTCGGGAAGCGGAGCGCGCCGCGCCCCATGCCGCGCGCGCCGATCGCCGACCAATCGTCGGAGAGCAGACCGCGGAGCAGACCGCGCATCGAGGGCGCGAACGAGGTGTAGTAGTTGAGCTGGTACTGCCGCACGTCGGCCGAGGTGTCGCGGCCGAGGAAGTTGGTCTCCGGATCGGTGAGCACCTGCACCGCGAGGACCTTGTCGTAGAAGTATCCGGCGCGCTCCAGCTGGTCGAACCAGTAATAGCCTTCGTCGAAGTTCCACGTCGTCTCGAGATAGCGACCGTCGAGCGTGTCGACCGTCGCGCTGCGACCGGCGCCGGAGAGCAGCGCGCTGCTGCCATCGGCGCGCGTGCCGACGCCGTACTGACCTGGCTCCGGCGACGCGATCACGCGTGTGAGGAGCGAGTAGCCGACACCGACACCGAGCGTCCACGCGCCCATGCCGTTCTCGCGCGTCCAGAACGTCTCGTCGAAGCCGTCGAAGTCACCGAACACGTCGGTGATGATCGGGCGGTAGAGCGAGTAGATCTGGTTCGCGTACTGGAGCTTCGAGAAGTAGCGGTCGTAGATGCGACCGACGTAGCTGTCGGTGTTGAAGCCGAGCCGCTCGCGGCGGAACGCGTTGAAGATGTAGTAGTTCCAGTAGGTGTCGGCGACGTTCTGCATCGTCTCGTACACGTCCGCGCCCGTGTCGTAGCGGAGGCAATCCGGGCCGAGGTCCGCCTGCTCGTCCGAACAGAACAGGTACGGAACCATCGGGCGGCCAGCGGCGTCGACGACTGCATCGTCGAAGCCCTGCGCACCGAGCATCGCGTCCGCGCGCAGCGAGGTGTAGGGGACGTCCGCGCGCCGCTCGAGGCCCTCGATGCCGCCGAGGAGACCGGGAATATCGGTGTACGTGTACGCCGAGATCGGGCCGCCGGTGACGGCGTCGAAGGTGAGCGTGACCGGCCAGCCGTAGCGGGAGAAGATGTCGTACCAGACCATCTCCTGCGGGTCGGCGACGCCGTCGAAGACCTCGACGAGGTCGGCATATCCCATCTTGATGGCGGCGTGGTCGTAGTGACCGAGACCGTTGGAGTCGGTCACGACGAAGTTGTTGCCGTAATCCATCACGGACGCGTACTGGTTCTCGATGATGCGGCCATCGATCTCCGCGTCGGTGAGCGGGTCGTAGGCGCGCGGGCGCATGTTGCCGTCGTCGCGGAGCTCCCAGTAGCGCGGGCGGTAATTGATGGAGTCGAACGAACCGCTGAAGTTGTGCCGGAGTCCGACGGTGTGGCCGATCTCGTGCGCGGTGACCGCGGCGAAGATCGGGTGGCGCAGCATCGCGCGGACCTGCTGCTGATCGATGGCGCCGCTCGCGTCGACGACGGGATAGTCGCGGCCGTACCAGTTCAGGACGCCCGTGCCGCTCGTGACCGCGCGCTGGATCTCGCGTGCGAGACCGAGCAGACCATCGTCGGCGAAGTCGGCGTTGAGCACGCAGCCCGCGGCCTGCAGGCGGCGGCGCGCGTCGTCGAGCGCGCGGAGGCGCCCGACGTTCGTGCGACCGCGGAGCGGGGAAGCCGACGGCGAGCGCGTCGTCGTCGAGCGTGTGCGCGGGGTCGATGCCCGCGCCGGCGACAAGGCCACGCGTGGTGAGCATGCGCTCGATGTCGGTGCCGTGGAGGTTGCCGAGGCGGACCTGACCGCGGAGGTCGTCACGCCCGAAGACGCCAGCGCGCTCGAGGCGTGCGCGGCTCTCGGTGATGCGCTCACGCAGCTCAGCGGGGCTGCGGGGCGCCGCGCGGCGGCCCTCGGCGAGCGCGGGCGCGAGCCGCTCGCGGAACCCCATCGCCTCGTTGATGTCGGCCGCGTCGGCGCCGTCGATCGCGACGACGTGATCGTCGGCGGGGCGGCCCGTCGACTCGGAGCCCGCGGCGTTCATGCGGTCGACCCACGCAGCGACGTTCTCGCCGCTCGTGAGGGTGTCGACGTCGAGCTGCCCGTTGAGCAGCGCCACGATGTCCCGCGCGAACGTCGAGAGCGTCTCGATCGCCGCGCCGTAGATGAAGGCGTTGGCCTGGATGAGCTCACCCGTCTCCGGGTCGGCGGCCGAGGGACCGTAACCGAGGGGCGACGAGCGGTGCGGGTCGTTGACCCAGCCGATGAGCGAGTAACGGAGATCGCCGATCTCGGCGACCGTGCCGCGCGCGCCGCACGCCGCCGCATCGCTCTCGCGCACGGGGCTGTGGCAGATCACGAAGACGTTCTGCGAGTCGGGGCGCGTCCGCTCCGCGGCGCACGAACCGGCGTCGCCCCCGTTCGCGAGGCACTCCTGCTCACGCGCGGAGGAGACCGTCTGCGAGAACGCCGCGTTCCACTCGGACTCGAGGTGCTCCGCGTCGGGCTCGAGATCTTCGGGGAAGTTCTTCGAGAGGTAGTAGGGGATGGGCCGCACCGCGCGGTCGCGAAGCGGGATCGTGCACGCGCCCGTGCGCGTCCGATGCGCGCGTGCGTAGTCCATGTCGCAGACCGAGCCGCGACCGTCGGCGCACTCGGCGTCCGTCGTGCACGCCACGAGCGCGCCCGTCGCGCCGCCCTTGTGGCTCTCCTGCCAGACGTTGTGGCGGTTGATGAAGCGATGACGCGCCGACTCGACCGCGCCGTATTGCGGGTCGTAGCCGGGGCGCGCCGTCACGAAGTAGCCGAAGCGCTCCATGCGATCGCCCGTGTAGACCATGGGCTGGTAGTCGCGCGACGCGTCGACCTTCAGGAAGGAGTTGCGGACCGTGATCTCCGCGGAGGTGCAGTCGAAGTGGTCCTGATAGAGCAGGTAGCAGGACGGGATGTTGCCGAGCCCCTCGATGAACACCTGACCGGGCGTCACGAAGGACTTGTTGACGATGTCCATGTAGTCGAAGCGGTCGTCGCCGTCTTCGTCGATGAACTGCGGGGCGTTCGCGTCCCCCGAGCCGAACGGCACCTCGTACGCGACCGACTCGACGCGCACGCCATCGAACATCCGCCCGAGCGAGAGGAAATCGCTGCTCTCCGCGAGGTTGCGCGACCAATCGACGCGGAAATGCTCGCGCTGATACCAGGGGCGGTCCGAGGCGTTCTCCTCGATGACGTTCAACTCCTCACCGGTCGAGGGGTTGTACTGGCGACGGATGTCGAAGTGCGAGTCGATGCGATAGATGGCGACGGGGGCATTCGCCTCGGTGGAGCTGCCGTTGAGGCCCTCCCCTTCCGAGCCCGCGATCCACTCGTAGCTGCGCCGCGCGAGGAGGAAGTTCTCCTGGATGTCCCACTCGATCTTCTCGAGCGTCCCCTGCTCGCCCACGAAGGTGAAGTCGACGCTGTACGGCGTGTCGATGACCGTCTGCCGCATGTAGAAGGTGGAGCCGATGAACTCCGACTTCCGGAGGGCCCCAGGCTGCACGCGGTTGACCGCGGGCTGCTCCTCGGCGCAGCCGCCGAGCCCCAGCGCGACCAGCGCTGCGGCGAGCAGGCAGGAGATCAGTCGTTTCGACACAAGCATGCTCGGTTCTCCTCTTTCGACGCACCGACGGCGCGCAAAGACGTTTCCTCCGCAAGCGGCGTGCCGCCCTCGGTGGGGCCGAGTGATCGGCCCAATGTCTCGCGAACGCAAGGTGAATCGCGGTTCAGCGCGGCGCGATGCCCGCCCGCCGTTACATCGCTGACGGCGGGGCGTCACGCCACGCGCGGCGCGCCGGCCGCACGTCCCGACGCCCTCAGCGGCGGACGGTGACCGCGCGGGCGTGCCCGTCGAGCCCCTCGAGCCGCGCGAGCGACTCGAGCAGATCGGCCTGCGCGCGGATGGCGTCCGGCGTGTAGCGGATGAGCGAGGTGCGGACGACGAAGTCGTAGACGCCGAGCGGCCCGCCGAAGCGCGCGGCGCCGCCCGTCGGCAGCACGTGCGAGGGGCCCGCCGCGTAGTCGCCCGCGGCCTCGGGCGTGAAGTCGCCGAGGAAGGCCGCGCCCGCGGCCCCGATGTGCTCGAGCAGCGCCTCCGGGTCGCGCACCTGCAGCGAGAGGTGCTCGGCCGCGAGCGAGTCCGCGACGCGGGCCGCCTCCGTCAGGTCGCGCGTGACGAAGGCCTGCGCGTGGCGGCGCAAGCTCGCCTCGGCGATCACGCGGCGCGAGAGCGAGGGCAGCTGCGCCTCGACCTCGCGGCCGACCGCCTCCGCCTGCGCGCGCGAGGTCGTCACGAGCAGCGCGTACGCGTCCTCGTCGTGTTCCGCCTGCGAGAGCAGATCGGCCGCGACGACGCGCGGGTCGGCGTGGTCGTCGGCGACGACGAGGATCTCGCTCGGCCCGGCGATGCCGTCGATGTCGACGACGCCGAACACGAGCCGCTTCGCGCAGGCGACGTAGAGGTTGCCGGGGCCGACGATCTTGTCGACGGGGCGCACCGTCTCGGTGCCGTAGGCGAGCGCCGCGATCGCCTGCGCGCCGCCGACTTCAGAGCACCTCCGTCACGCCCGCGAGCGACTGCCGCGCAGCAGATCTCGGGCGTGGGATTCGGCGTCGCGAGCACGATGCGGCGCACGCCCGCGACCTTCGCGGGGATGGCGGCCATGAGCACGCTCGAGGGGTAGCGCGCCTTGCCGCCAGGCGCGTAGACGCCCGCCGCCTTGCACGCCCGCACGCGGAGCCCGAGCGTCACGCCGTCCTCCTCGTAGCGGAAGCCCGGGTCGCGCTGGTGTACGTGGTAGCGCTCGATGCGCGCCGCGGCCGCCGCGAGCGCGGCGCGCACCTCCGCGGAGACCTCAGCCGCCCGCGCGTGCCACACGGCCGCGGGCACCACGACCTGCTCGACCCGGCGCCCGTCGAAGCGTTCCGTCAGGGCGCGCACCGCCTCGTCGCCGCGCGCGCGCACGTCCGCGAGGATCGCGCGGACGCTCGGCTCGACCGCCTCGAGGTCCGCCTCGCCGCGCCGGGAGAGCCCCCGCAGGGCGTCGTCGTACTCGATCGTGTCGCGCTCGTGGATGGGCAGCATCGGGGCGATCTGTAGCACGCAGCCGCGCGCGGCCCCGGGGCGCTGAACCGTCATTCAGTCGCGCGGCGTGAGCAGGCCCTCCGCGACCAGCCACGCATGGCAGTTGCGCACCATCACCTCGAGCGGCACCGCGCGGTAGCCGAGGTCGCGCATCGCCTTCTCGCTGCGGACGAGCGGCGAGTGCCCGAGCGAGCGGACGCTCTGCGGGGTGAGGTCGGGCGCGCGCTTCGTGACGCGCGATGCGAGGTCGAGCGCGATCGCCGCGGGCCACATCAGCGCGAGCGGCGTGCCGAAGCGCGGCGTGCGCCGGCCGGTGAGCGCGCCCGCGATCCGCGCGAACTCGACGAAGGTCGCGTCGGTGCCGCCGAGCAGGTAGTTCTCGCCGCTGCGCCCGCGGTCGAGCGCGGCGATGTGCGCCTTCGCGACCTCGACCGCACAGCAGAACGACGCCTTCCCCGGCGGCACGCCCGGCAGCTTGCCCGCGTCGACCGCGAGGATGAGGCGCCCCCAGCTCGTGCGGTCGTACTTGCCGAGGATCTTGGTGGGGTTGAGGATCACCGCGTCGAGCCCGCGCGCGATCCCGGCGCGCGCCTCGACCTCCCCGAGATACTTCGTGCGCTCGTAGTTCACCTCCGAGGTGCCGCCGTTCTGCAGCGCCGTCTCGTCGAAGGGCAGCACGGGCTGGTATCCCCACGCGGAGCAGCTCGAGGTGAGCGCGAGCCGCTTCGCACCGCGGGCGATGGCGGCCTCGACCACGTGCCGCGTGCCGTCGACGTTCTCGCGCGTCTGCCGCGCGTCGCCGCCGCGCCAGAAGCTCGTGTTCCCCGCGACGTGAAAGACGCCGTCGCAGCCCTCCGGGATGGCGCGCGCGAGCGACTCCGGGTCGGTGATGTCGCCGACCGCAAGCGTGAGCGCGGGATTCGCCGTGAAGCGCGACAGAAAGCGCAGATCGCTCGTCGCCCGATGCAACGCGACGACGCGGAAGCCCGCGCGCGAGCAGCTGCTCGACCATGTGCAGGCCGAGGAAACCGGTGGCGCCGGTGACGAAGGCGGTGCGCGCGCTCATGGGCGACGGAGTACCACCGATGTCCGGCACGCGTCTCGCGCGGGCATGCTCAGAACGGCCGCAGCCGCTCCGGGTGCGCGTCGACGTACCGAAGGAAGGCGTCCCACGCGGCGTCGTGCGCGTCGCGCTCCGCGGCCTCTTCGGTGGCGTCCTCGACGTCCCCGTCCTCGTCGATGTCCGCGCGATCGTCGCGGCCGGCTGCAGGCCAGCGTCCCTCCGCGAGCCGCCCCGGGAAGGGCGTGCCGCGGCGCGCTTCCCAGAGCCTGCGGCCGAGGTCCGGGTCGCGATCGGGGCCGTACGACGCGTTCGGCCGCGGCGGCCACGGCAGCGACGCCGGCGTGCCCCCGGCGTTCGTGCGGTCGGGCAGCGTGCGCGGCACCGCCTCGTAGGGCGCGTCGTTCGGCGTCGTCGTGAACGAGTCGTAGAGAGGCGTCGCGTTCGCGTCGATCCGGTTCATCGGCGGCAGATCGAGGATCCGCTCGAAGGTCGCGAAGAGCGACGCGAACGACGTGTTCACGCGCGAGGTGCCGCGCCGCGCCCACGGGCTCGCGACCACGAGCACGGTGCGGTGGTAGTCGACGTGATCGGCGCCGATCTGCGTGTCGTCCTGCGTGATGAAGATGGCCGTGCGCTCCCACTCCGGGAGCTGGCTGATCGCCTCGACGAGCAGGCCCGTCGCGTAGTCGTTGTCGTTGATCATCGACTCCGGCGACAGGTCGTCGGGGCCGCTGCCGCCGGTGTGATCGTTGGGCAGCAGCACGTAGACGAAGCGGGGCAGACCGCCCGATGCGAGCTGCCGCGCGACGTAACGCGCCTTGCGCTCGTCGGGGATGCCGGTGTTGTAGAAGATCCCCGGGAAGCGCGTGTCGACGAAGTCCGTGACGGGCACACCGCCCGCGCTGCCCATCGCGCCGACGATCTCGCCGAACACCGCGAAGGGCACGCCGTGCGCGACGAGGTGCTCGAAGAAGCTGCCCATGTCGGGCACGCCCTGCGGCTCGGCCGCGTCGCGCCCGAAACCGGGACGGTAGCGATAGTCCTCGAACCACGTGCGCTCGATGTAGTCGTTCACGAAACCGTGCGTGAGGAAGAGGTGCCCCTGCACGCTCGTCTCGATGTCGGCGTAGAAGTTGTCGTGGTTCGCGAAGCGCCGCGCGAGCGCGTGCAGGTTCGGCGTGACGTCCTCGCCGTAGAGCGTGAGCGAGGGGTCGCCGTCGCCCTCTTCGAGATCGCCGAGGACCGAGTCGTACGTCTTGTTCTCCCGCACGATCAGCACGACGTGCTCGATCGGCGTCGGACCGCCGCGGACAGGTGGGACAGGATATGTCCCAGCGCAGTCGAACGGGTAGACCTGCCCGGGCCGCGCGATGCTGTCCGCGACGGTCGCGGTCGCGGCCGCGAGATCGAGCCCCTCGAGCGCGACGATCTGCACGGAGCCGTTCATCGACTCCTTGCCGCCCTCGTCGCCGAGGCCGTACGCGAGCAGCGGCCCGCTGCCGAACCCCTTGCCGTTCACGACGACGAGCCGCGCGCCGTCGCCGGCGAGCGCGACGTCCGTCGGGTACCAGCCCGTCGGCAGCGCGCCTGCGGGCGCGAGCGTCGCGAGGTCGAGCACGCCGATCGCGTTGTCGGCGGAGCGCGCGACGTAGAGACGCCCGCGCGGCGCATCGATGGCGAGGCCCGTCGGGCTCGCCCCGGGCAGCGGCGTCGTGCCGTCCTCGTCGCGCTGCGCGGCGTCGCCCGCGTTCACCTGCGCGCGCGTCGTCACCGTGCGCGTCGCGGGATCGATCGCGAGGACGGACTCGCCGTCGGCGACGCTGACGAGCACGCGGCCATCCGGCGCGAGCACGGCCTCGCTCGGGTTGCCACCGACTGGGATGGTGGCGACCACGGCGCGCGTCGCGAGATCGAGCACGAGGAGGTTCGTGCTGCGATACGCAGTCGCGTAGAGTTCGCCGCGCGCGGGCAAGTGCAGCAAGTGGTACGCGGTGTCGGGCGAGGGCGTCGGGATCGACGCGCGCACGGTCATCGTGGCGGTGTCGACCTCGGCGACGCCCTCCCCGCGGAACTGCGCGACCCAGAGCGTCGCGCCGTCGGGCGAGAGCGCGAGCCCCGCCGGATAGCCGTCGATCGCGACCGCGCCGCGCGCGGTCAGCGTGCCCGCGGCGGCGTCGACATCGTAGCGCTCGACCTGCGCGCCGTGGCCCGCCGAGGCGTAGAGCTGCGCGCCGTCCGCGCTCAGCGCGAGGCCGTAGAAGGCCTCGTCCCGCGTGAGCTCCTGCACGAGCGCGCCCGTCGCGGCGTCGACGACCTGCACCGCGCGCTTGCGGTAGCCGGTGTTCGCGACGTAGGCGACGGGCAGCCGCGGGTGCGCGACGACCTGCACGGGGAAGCCGCCGAGCGCGATCTCGGCGCCGAGCGGTGCGCGCGCGCGACCACCGACGAAGAGCGCGGGATCGTCGGCGCGACGCAGCGCCTCGGGCGGGGGCGGGGGCGGCGCGCAGAAGGGCGGCAGCATGCGCGGCATGTCGGGCGGTCCGGCATCGACGGACAGCGGTGGCGCGTCGTCGCCGCACGCCGCGAGGGCGACGAGCGCGAGCGCGGAGAGCGCCGACATCCGCGGGGCGCGGCGCGGGGCGGAGCAGGCGAAGAGCGTCACGAAGTCCTCCGGGGGCGGGGGGCGCAGTATACCCTCGCGTCCCTCATGCTCCGTGCCACGTCGCTCGCGGTCGTCCTCTCGCTGTGTGCCGCGCGCATCGCGCCGGCGGCCCTCGCGCAGGACGCGACACGGCGCTGCGTCACGCTCTCGGAAGGCGAAGCGCACGCGCGCGCGCTGCGCTTGCAGGCCGACGCGGAGGCCGGTGCACCCTATGCGCGGCTCTGGTGGTGGGGCTGGCTCGGGATCTTCACGGCCGCCGCGATCGCGCAGGGCACGATCGCGCTCGTCGTCGATGCGCGCGAGAACCGCTGGCCGATGACCGTCGGCGCGATCGGCGCGACGCTCGGCGCCGGCGGGATGATCATCACGAAAGCGCGCACCGATCGGCTCCCCGCGCGCCTGCGCGAGCACGAGCTGCTCACCGGCAACGCGCGCCTGCGCGCGGTCGAGGCCGAGGTCCAACGCGCGAGCGACGGCGAATCCAACGCGCGCAATCTGCGCAATCACGCGCTCGGCTGGGGCGTCGCCGCGGGCGGACTGCTCACGCTGTGGCTCGGCTTCGATCTGTTGCCGCGCGCGCTCATCAACCTGAGCGTGAGCTTCTCCGTCGGGCTCACGAAGATCCTCACGGGGCCCACCGCCACACGCGACCTCTGGGCCGCATACCGCGCCCAACACGCCGACGAGACGCGCTGCGCGGACGCGGACGAGAGCAGCGCGCGCGCGCGGCCGCCGGGCCCGCGCCTCACCATCGCGCCCGCGGGGCTCGGCGCGACGCTCCACGTCAGCTTCTGAGGCACGCGCACCCACGCGCGCGCCGCGCGGCACACCGCGCCGGGCGAGGCTTTCGTGCTAGATCGCGGCCGCCATGCCGCTACTGCTCCACGACACGCTCACCGGCGAGCGCCGCGTCTTCCAGACCGCCGAGCCGGGCCACGCGCGCCTCTACGTCTGCGGTCCGACCGTGCAGGACACGATGCACCTCGGTCATGTGCGCGCGTACTGCATCTACGACGTGCTCGTGCGGCACCTGCGCGACCGCGGCTACCGCGTGACCTTCGTCCGCAACGTCACCGACGTGAACGACAGCATCCTCGCGAAGGCCAAGGCGCACGGCGAGGACCCGCTCGCCTACGCGCGCCGCATCGAGGCCGTCTGGCAGGAAGACTACGCGCGCCTCGGCGTCCGCGCGCCCGACGTCGAGCCGCACGTCACGGAGCACATCCCCGAGATCCGCGCGCTCATCGCGGACCTCGTCGCGAAGGGCAAGGCCTACGCGGTCGAGGGCGACGTCTACTTCCGCGTCGCGTCCTTCCCCGAGTACGGCAAGCTCTCGCACCGCAAGGTCGGGGACCTCACGATGGGCGCGAGCGGCCGCACCTCGAGCGAGGAGGAGGCCCGCAAGGAGCACCCCGCAGACTTCGCGCTGTGGAAGCGGGCCGAGCCGGGCGAGCAGGGCTGGGAGAGCCCGTGGGGCCATGGCGTGCCGGGCTGGCACATCGAGTGCTCCGCGATGGCGATGAAGCACCTCGGCGAGACGTTCGACCTGCACGCGGGCGGCCTCGATCTCGTCTTCCCCCACCACGAGAACGAGATCGCGCAGAGCGAGGCCGCGACGGGCAAGCCCTACGCGGCGCACTGGATTCACCACGGCTTCATCGAGGTCAACAAGGAGAAGATGTCGAAGAGCCTCGGCAACTTCTTCACGCTGCGCGACATCACCGCGTTCGTGGAGCCCGAGGCCGCGCGCTGGTTCGTGCTCTCGACGCAGTACCGCTCTCCGCTCGCGCTCGAGTGGACGATGGACGAAGCGGGCAAGACGACGGGCTTTCCTCAGCTCGAGGAGTGCGAGCGTCGCGTCGAGTACCTCTACGCGACGCGCGAGCGGCTCGCGGCGATCCCCGCGGAGCGCCTCGTCGAGGGCGGCGACGTCCCGCCGGAGCTCACCGGTTTCCGCGAGGCGCTCGCCGCGGCGCTCGACGACGACCTCAACTTCGCCGTCGCGGCCGCGCGCGTGCTCGAGGTCGCGCGGACCGTCAACGAGCTGGTCGACCGCGCCCTCCGCAAGAAGGGCACCGCCCCGCGCGCCGCGGTGCAGGCGGCCGAGCGCGCCCTCGCGCACGTCGCGGCGCTCCTCGGCGTCGCGGGCGAGGAGCCCCGCGCGTTCCAGCTGCGGCTGCGGGCCCGCCGCGCCGCGAAGCGCGGCCTCTCGGAGCAGGACGTCGAGGCGAAGATCCAGGCGCGCCTGGACGCGCGCGCCGCGAAGGATTTCGCCCGCGCGGACGGGCTCCGTGACGAGCTGACCGAGCTCGGCGTCGAGCTGATGGACGGCACGGGCGCGACGAGCTGGCGCATCCCGTGAGCCGGTCGCGCGCTGCGGCAGATTGCACCCTTCCCGGGCGCGACGTGGGCGTGCGACACTCCACCCCGTGATCACGGGGAACCTCGCGCGGACGCCTTTCGCGCACCTCATCCTCTACATCCGGGAGCACGGGCTGAGCGGCACGCTCGCTATGTGGCCCGCGGGGACGAGCGACGACCCGGTCGTGCTCGGCGACACGCGCGATCTCGCGGACCGGCTTTTTTTCGCGGGCGGCGTACGCAAGACGGGCCGGATCGTGGAGGGCTCGTCCACGCTCGAGCGCGGCCTGCTGCCGCTCTTTCAGCGCGTCGACGGTCCGTTCATCTTCTACCCCGACGCCGACTACGTGGGCGACGGCGAGCTCGTGCAGCCCGCGACCGTCTCCGACCTCGCGCTGGTCGCCGCCTCGACGCGCGGCCCGGTGCGAGACGAGCTCGTCGAGGCCGTGCTGGGCCGGCTGATCGGCGCGTCGTTGCGGCTCCGCGCGGGCGCCGACATCCGCGTGCTCGAGCTGCTCCCGCGCGAGCAAGTGATCGTCGACGTCCTGCTCGCGGGCCCGGCCTCGACGGTCACGCTGATCGAACAGAGCGGCCTCGAGCCGCGCCCCGCACGGAAGCTGCTGTACCTGCTCACGATCACGAAGATGATCGAGATCTTCGACGTCACGCGGCTCACGGCGAGCACGGCACCGCGGACGGGCGAGCGGAGCGGGGCGCAGATCTCGCAGGCCGTCGCCCAGGCGAGCGCCGACGCGCGCAGTCGCACCTCGCCCGCGGCGGAGACATCGACCAGACCCGAGCGTGCGGGCGCGGCCGTGAGCCTGCCCCCCGCGGTCGCCTCGCTGCCCGGCGCCCCCCTCACGCCGAAGAGCGCGCGATCGTTGAGCGCGCCCCCCCCGGCCGCGCCCGACGACCTCTCCCCGGAGCACCGCACGCTCTGGGGCGACCTCGTCAACCGCCTGACGAAACTCGACGAGCAGACCTACTTCGAGATGCTCGGAGTCGACCCGCAAGCGACGGCAGGTGCCGTGCGCGACGCCTACTTCGAGCTGATCAAGCAGGTGCACCCGGACCGCCTTCCGCCCCCGCTCGCGCCGCTCCTGCCGGACGCGCAGCGGCTCTTCGGCCTCCTCACCGAGGCCCACGAGATGCTGACGGATGACGCGCGGCGCGCCCAATACGCGCAGATCGCGCGCGAGGGCGGCGGGACCCCGGCCGCGCAGCGCAAGCTCGAGCAGACGATCGAGGCGACGGTCGAGTTCCAGAAGGCCGAAGTGCTCCGCAGGAGCGACCTCGCCGCTGCGGAGCGCCACGCGCGCCTGGCCTTGCAGCTGGACCCGGGCCAAGCCGACTACCACGCGCTCGTCGCGTGGGTCCTCTTCGAGCGGAACCCGGACGAAGGCGCCCCCCTCGACGAGATGCTCGCGCTCGTCGACCACGCGCTGAAACTCCACGACAAGCACGACCGCGCGCACTTCTACCGCGGCGCGATCCTGCGCCGCCTCGGCCGCGAGGCCGACGCGGTGAAAGCCTTCCGCCGCGCCATCGAGCTCAACCCGAAGAACGTCGATGCGCAGCGCGAGGTCCGGCTCGCTGAGATGCGCATCAAGAAGCACGGTCAGCCGAAGAATGCATCCCCGGCATCCGGCGACGCGTCAGCGCTGCCCGCGGCCCCGGAGCCGCCAAAACCGCTCGCGCAACGCGACCTCGGCGAGATCTTCAAAGGGCTCTTCGGCTCGAAGAAGAAGTGACCGGGCGCGGGGAGCGGGAGTGATCGGACGCGACGCACAGCACTGAGCGCACGCGGCGCAGCGCGCCGGGCTGAGCGCACGCGGCGCAGCGCGCCGGGCTGAGCGCACGCGGCGCAGCGCGCCGGGCTGAGCGCACGCGGCGCAGCGCGCCGGGCTGAGCGCACGCGGCGCAGCGCGTCTCAGCGCACGATCGCGTCGAACACACGTGTCGAGGCCACGCGAACGTAGGCGGCGTCGACGCCTGCGGCGTCGAAGGGCTGCACGCGCACGCGGCGCATCACGAGGCGCGCCCCCGCATCCGCGGCGAGCGGTGCGAGCGCCGCGGCCGGCACGCGGAATCCCCCGTCGTCACGGGCGCGGCAGATCACCGAAGCGCCCTCGGACACGAGCTCGATCTCCACCTGGTCGCGCGGGTCGAGCCCCTCCCAAGCGAGCTCGAGGTCGTGGTCGCGCGTGATGAGGGCGCCCGCTGCCTCGGCGCCCTCGTGCACGGGGACGCCATCGACGCGCACCTCGAGCAGCTCGCCGGGCGCGGGCACCGCCACCTCGAAGCCCGGCAGCTCCGCGCTGCCCTCGGCGCGGAACGTGTAGACGTCGAGATCGGCGCGCACCGTGCCGAGCGCCGCGTCGCCCGCATAGAAGAAGCCCGCAGCCACCCGCGCGAGCTCGGGGAACGTCCGCGGGACGAGCCGCGCCTCCGCGTCGCGCACGCGGACGGAGATCACACCGACGTCGAGGAGCTCGACGCTCGCGTCGGCCGCGCCGAGCGTCTCTGGCGCCGTCCCCGCCGCGCCGCACGCGTCGAGGCCACCCGCCGGACGTCCGCCGAGCAGCCCGACCACCGCATCGCCCGAGAGGCCCTGATACCGCGCGAAAGCCGCCCCGAGCTGGGCCGGCGGCGCATCCGCCGAGATACTCCCCGCGCCCGACTGCTCGACCTGCAGGATGCCGAGCGAGCCCGCACGCGCCGCGAACGAGGCGGCCGTCGGGTCCTCGCCCGTGGAACTGCAGCCCGCGCCGAGGAGCGCCGAGGCGATGAGGACTAAGCCGAGGCGCACGCGCATGAGTCTCCCGAGAGCGAGCGCTGATTATAGGAACCGGCCCGCGGCCGAGCAAGAAGCCGCACGCGGGGCGCGCCGTCAGGTCGCCCCGCCCCCGACCGCGTAGAGGACGCCGTCGTCGGAGCCGACGTAGAGCGTCCCGTCCGGACCGAGCACGGGCGCCGAGTCGACGTCGCCACCCGTCTCGAGCACCCAGCGGAGCCGCCCCTCGGCGTCGATCGCGTAGAGGAAGTCGTCGTGCGCGCCGCAGTACACGTTCCCGTCGCGGTCGATGAGCGGCGCCGACGAGATGCCGACCTCCGCCGAGTCCGCGATCGTCACGGGGAAATACCAGCGCTCGGCGCCCGTCGCGCCGTCGAGCGCCACGATACGCGGGCGCGGGCCGAAGGTGCCGACGAGCACGCTGCCATCGAGGCCGAGCCCGACGGGCGCGCGCACGTAGCCGCCCACGGAGGTCGTCCACCGCGGACGCCCCCGCGCGTCGAGCGCGACGACCTTCCCATCGTCGCCGCCGACGTACACGGTGCCGTCGTCGCCGACCGCCGGGCCTCCATCCACGTCTTTGCCCGCGCGGAACGACCAGCGCATCACACCATCTTCCGAGATGGCATAGACGTGGTCGTCCTGCGCGCTGACGTAGGTCGTGCCGTCCTCGTCGATCGCGGGGGCCGCATAGATCTTCGCGCGCGCGCGGAACCGCCAGAGCACGGTGCCGTTCGTCCGCACCGCCCAGAGATCGCTGCCCGCGGCGACACGCAGCGTGCCGTCGGGCGCCTGCGCGACCGCGGTGTCCACGTCGCCCTCGGTCGGCAACTTCCAGAGGAGCGCGCCGGTCGGCGAGAGCGCGTAGAGGAAGTCCGCGTCGGACCCGACGTACACGTTCCCCGCGTCGTCGACGAAGGCGGTCGCCCAGACGCGATCGCCGAGATCGCGCTTCCAGCGGAGCGCGCCGTCCGGCGTGAGCGCGTAGAAGTAGTGATCGTGCGCGCCGACGTAGATCGTGCCGTCCGCCGCGAGGACGGGCTGCGCGCTGATCGCCGGGTCGTCGTGGTGGTCGGGGTTCTCGGTGACGAAGCGCCAGCGCAACTCCGCCGACGCGGGACCCCGGTGTGGGCTGCGCCCGGTGTGGCGGCGATCGCCGCGAAAGCCACGCGGCTCGGCGGCCGGCGGCGTCGCGACACGCGACGCGCGCGAGGTCCGCGGCGCGGCGCGTGGCCCGTCGGGCGTGTGGATGGGCGTGCCGCGCGCATCGACGAGCGTGGTGGGCGGGCCCTCCGCCTCGCGCCGACCGAGCCACAAGAAGACGGTGGCCGTGAGCGCACCGCCCCAGAGCGCACCGAGGACGAGCACACGAGTGAGGGTGGGGCGGCGGACGGCGGACACGGTTCGCCGGCGACGCGTAGAGGAATCCACGGGTGCGGTCAACTGCCCACGCGCGCGACGCTGGCCGGCGATCGCGCGCGACGGTAGGGTGCGGGCCGTGACGCTCCGACTCGATACGCTCAACGAGCCCCAGCGCGAAGCCGTCCTGCACGCCGACGGGCCGCTCGTCGTGTTCGCGGGCGCGGGCTCCGGCAAGACGCGCGTCATCACCTACCGCATCGCGCACCTGCTCGAGGCGCGCGGCGTCGCGCCGTGGCGCGTGCTCGCCGTCACCTTCACGAACAAGGCCGCCGGCGAGATGCGCGAGCGCCTCGCCCACCTCGTCCCCGCGGGCGGGAGCGACGTCTGGGTCGGCACCTTCCACGCGATCTGCGCGCGCATCCTGCGCAAATACGCCGAGCTCGCGGGCGTGCGCCGCGACTTCGTCATCTACGACGACGGCGATCAGCGCGCGATGATCGGCCGCGTCCTCTCGGACCTCTCGCTCGACGACAAGCGCTACGACCCGAAGAAGGTCGCGGGCATCATCAACCGCGCGAAGCAGGAGGTCGTCGCGCCCGACGCCCTCCCCTCGAACGACGCGTATTCCGAGACGGTCCAGAAGATCTACGCGACCTACGAGGCGCGGATGGGCGCCGCGGGGGCGCTCGACTTCGGCGATCTGCTCTACCGCGTCGTCGTCGCCGCCGAGCAGTCGAAGGCGCTCCACGACGAGCTCGCGTCGCGCTTCCTGCACGTCCTCGTCGACGAGTTCCAGGACACCAACCACGTGCAACTGCGCTTCGTGCAGCTCGTGTCCGAGGTGCACCGCAACCTCACCGTCGTCGGCGACGACGACCAGGCCATCTACCGCTGGCGGGGCGCGGATCGCCGCAACATCCTCGATTTCCGCAAGAGCTTCCCCGACGCGCACCTCGTCAAGCTCGAGCAGAACTACCGCTCGACCAAGCGCATCCTCCGCGCCGCGCACGCCGTCGTCTCGCGCAACGTCGACCGCGAGCCGAAGACGATCTGGACGGACAACGACGAGGGCGGCCCCGTCCTCGTCGTCAAATGCGCGGACGAGCGCGACGAGGCGCGCCTCGCCGCCGAGACCGCGAAGGAGCTCGTCCGCAGCGGCCGATCTCTCACGGAGATGGCCATTTTCTATCGGATCCACGCGCAATCGCGCGTGTTCGAGGAGGCGCTCCGGGCCGCGAACGTCGCGTATCAGGTGATCGGCGGCGTACGCTTCTACGACCGCGCCGAGGTGAAGGACCTCCTCGCGTACCTGCGCGTGGTCTCGAACGTCGACGACGACGTGAGCCTGTTGCGCATCGTGAACGTGCCCGCCCGTGGCATCGGCAAGACGAGCCTCGACAAGGTGATGGAGATCGCGGCACGACACGGCGAGAGCATCTGGTCCGCGATGCACGAGGCCGTCCGCGCCAACGCGCTCGGCGCGACCTCGAAGCGGCTCGGCGCCTTCCTCGCGCTCGTCGAGGGGCTGCGTCAGCGCGCCGGGACAGGCGAGGGACCCGCGGGGCTCGCGCGCGCCGTGCTCACGGAGACGCAGTACGAAAAGGCGCTGAAGGAGGACGACACGCCCGAGGCCGACGCGCGCCTCGAGAACCTCCGCGAGCTCCTCGGCTCGATGGAGGAGTTCGAGCAGGAGGCCGAGACCCCGACGCTCACGGCCTTCCTCGAGCTCGTGACGCTGCAGACCTCCGCCGACGAGACGGGCCCCGGCGACAAACTCACGCTCATGACCGTGCACGCCGCGAAGGGACTCGAGTTCCCCGTCGTGCTCGTCGCCGGGCTCGAAGAGCAGATGTTCCCGTACCGCGGCCTCGACGCCGAGGACGACCCCGAAGAGCTCGAGGAAGAGCGCCGCCTCGCCTACGTCGCCTTCACGCGCGCGCGGGAGAAGCTCATCCTCGGCTGGGCGCCGATGCGCCGTGTGTTCGGGCAACCGCGCATGAACCCGCGCTCGCGCTTCCTCGACGAGCTCCCGCGGGACGACATCCGCGAGATCGCGACCGCGACCCCGCGCGGCCCCTCGTACGCGGGTGGCAGCGCGTACGGCGGCAGCTCGTACGGCAACGCCTCGTACGGCGGCTCCGCGTGGGGCAGCGCACCCGCGGACGACGACCGTCCCTGGGCGCACCCGCAGGCCGGGCGCGAGTCGCCCGCGTTCGGCCGCTCCGGCCAGGGCGCGCGCGCGCGCGGGAGCTTCGGCGGCGAGGGTGCCCGCGCCACCTCAGCCGGCGCAGGACGCGCGACCCCACCGAACACCGCCGCGCGTGGCGGCAGCTACGTCGACGTGAGCGAGGGCGACGTGCACGCCGACGAGGGCGGCACCTTCCACATCGGCATGGCCGTCACCCACGCCAAATACGGGGCAGGCAAGGTGCAGGCGCTGAGCGGCGGCCAACCCGCGAAGGTCACCGTCGCCTTCCCGGGCTGGGGCGTGAAGCAGATCGTCGCGAGCTTCCTGCAGCCCGCCTGAGCGCCCGACGGCCCCCCGCGGGTTGGCGCGTGATGCCGTTCGCTGCGGGCCCCTCGAGCCCGTCTGCGCGCGCGTCACGCGCCCCGTCGCGGCTAGTCGGACGCGTCGCCCGACTTCTTCGCGGGCGCGGCGCTCGACGCGGGTTTCGACTCCGACGCGGTGCTGGTGCTGCTCGCGCTGCCCGAGTCACCCGACGTCTTGCTCTTCGGCGTCGAGCTGTAGAGGTCCGAGTACCAGCCGCCTCCCTTGAGGATGAAGTTGCTCGCCCCCGCGATGACCCGTTGCGCCTTCAGCTTCTTGCACTTCGGGCACTTCTTGACGGGGTCCTCGATCATCCGCTGCTCGAACTCCCACGCGTGGTGACACGCCTCGCACACGTACTCGTAGGTCGGCATCGGGTCGGCTCCTCCAGAAGCGCGCGGATCTTGGGCATGCGGATCCCGCCGGTCAAGGAACGCGGCGCGCCCCCCCGCCCTGCCCGCGCGCCTCGCTGGCCGCGGCCCTACCGGCACGCCACGCTGGGCGCGACCCTACCCGCGCGCCTCGCGCTGCTTGAGCGCCTCGAGCGCGGCGTCGAGCTCCGCGAGCTCCTCCGCGCTCGGCTCGGCCTCCTCGACCGCCTCGACCCGCGTGGGCACCGCGGACTCCGCAGGCGGCAGCACGCCCATCTTCCGCTTGAGCGCCTCGAGGTCGAGATCCGCGCCGCTGGTCGCCTCGAGCTGGCTGAACTTCGACTTGAGCAGGTCGCCCGAGTACTCCTCGCTCAGCTCCGCGCCCGCCTCGGCCTCGGCCTCGATCTGGTCGATCTTCTGCGCCATCCGATCGAACGTCTCGAAGGCGCTCTGATCGTGGAGACCGCTCATGGTCTCGTGGATTTGCTTCATCGCCTCGGCGCGGCGCTTGCGCGCGATGAGCACGTTCTTCTTGCGCTTGGCCTCTTCGATCTTCGCATTGAGGGCGCGGAGCGCAGTCTTCAGCTGGTTGACCGCCGCGAGCTGCTTCTCCCACTGATCCTTGAAGGTCGCGGCGAGACCGGCGTGCTCCTTCTTGCGGAGCAGCGCCTCCTTCGCGAGCGCGTCGTCACCGGCGCGCACCGCGAGCATCGCCTTCTTCTCCCACTCGTCGGCGAGGGCCTTTTCGCTCTCGTATTGCTTCTGCAATCGCTTCTCGTCTGCGATCGCGACGGCGACCTGCTTCTTCGCCTCGACGAGCTGCGTGTTCATCTCGACGATGACCTGAACGAGCATCTTCTCCGGGTCCTCGGCCCGGTTGATGAGGTCGTTCAGGTTGCTCTTGATCAGCTGCGCGAGTCGCCCGAAGAAGCCCATGTTCGTCCCGTTCTCCTTGGTCCTTCGGTGCTCAGGCGCCCGCGCCGGCCGCCGGCGCGCGGCAGAGCGCACTGAGAGATTCGTAGTGGTTCGCGAGCGCGAGGGTGAAGTCGTCGAGCGTCCCGACGAACTCGCTGAAGTCGAGGTTCTCGGCGCGGAGCGAGCACGTCAGCACCACCGCGCCGTCCGCGATCCCGTAGGCGCCGTGCACCATGTCCGTCGCGTTCAGCGTGAGCAGACGCTCGAAGAGGCCCGCGCGCTCCACCTGCCCGGCGAGCTCGAGCACCTTCAGCCGGAAGAGCACGATCTCCCCCTCGAGCCGCACGACGATCGGGCCGGCGCGGCCGCCGGTGTCCTGCACGATCCAGGTCTCGGGCGCGACCTCCTCGAAGGCCTGGCCCGAGCGGAGCAGATACGCCTCGATGTCTTCGCGGGTGCGCATGGGTTGGCGAGCGTAGCGGCCGCGCCGCCGCCCACGCAAGGGGCGCCGCGCCGGCGTGCTCCGTGCGCAGGCGCCGCGGCGCTGCAGCGCGAACCGGGCGCCCTTACTCGTCCATGCCCGGCTCGCCGGCCGGGTTCAGCAGCTTGCGCGTCCAGAGGATCGCGTCACGGCGACCGCTTCCCACCTGGATGCCGCGCGCGAGCAGGCCCGTCTTGCGGAAGCCCGCCGCGAGCCACGCCGTCGCGAGCTCCTGGTCGTCCGCCGGCCCGAAGCCGAAGGCCGACACGATCTGCCGGCGCTTCAGCTCCTCCGCGAACGAACGCAGCGCCGCGGCCGTCGCGAGACGCTCAGCCTCGTCGCGCGGCGAGCGGAGCACTTCGACGAGCGCGTGCCCGAAGCAGTCCTGGAACTCGGCCGAGAGGAAGTTGGAGCGGCCCTTCTTGGGCGCGCACTCGAGGAAGAGGCGCGTCACCCCGCGCCCGAACGGATCGAAGCCGCCGAGCGCCTCGCCCTTCGCCCAGGCCTCGTCCCGCGCCGCGAAGGCCACGGACGCCTCGACCGAGCGGACCGTGATCCCGCGGATCTCCTCGTCGAGATCCTTCGCGTTCTTCTTCGCGGCGACGATCGTGCGCTCGGCGCTCTTCTGCGCTTCGTCGCTCACCTCGATGGACGCCGTGCGGTCACCGATCACGCAGCCGCACAGGTGCCCGTCCGAGCGCTTGTAGAAGCCGGGGATCGTCCCCTCGCGCACGAAGCCCACGCGCGTCCACGAGGCGACCTCGTCCTTCTCGACGAGGGTGATGACCTTTTCGACGCCCTCGCGCTGCGCGATCGACTGGATGAACAGCCGCTTGGCCGGCAGCGCGCCGGCCCGGAAATCGATGACCCGAATGACCTTGGTCCGCCGGTTCAGCAGCAGACAAAGGAAAGCGCTCTCGCTACGGAAATGGAGCTCTTCGACCGTCGGCGGCTGCTCCGCTGCCACCTTGATCTTCGCCATAAGGAATCCTCGGACGGGTACCCGCGCGGGCCGGGCCCGGTCTTCTTCTGCGATTCGTCCCGCTCACGGGGGCGGCGCCGCGCCCGAGACACGTCGACGGGCGCGAGCCTAGGTCAGCGCGGGCCGAGGTGTCAACCCTGCTCACCTGAGCTGACCACCTCTGCCTACATGGTGAGGCCCCCGAAAACACCGGCGCAACGCCGCCCTCACGGACCGCAGGCGCACCAACGACGAGAGGCCGTGCCCCCAAATGGGGACACGGCCTCTCGCGTCGTTGGGCCGGGTGGCCCGGTCTTCAAGCGTCGCTCAGCGGCGCGCCGGCTCGGCGAGCGCGCGGTCGATCGCCGTCTTGAAGGCGTCGAAGGGCTGCGCGCCCTGCAGCAGGCGACCGTTGATGAAGAACGAGGGCGTGCCGATCTGCGCGCCCGCGGCCGTCACCGCCGCCATGTCGGCCTCGATGGCCGCCTTGTGGGTGTGGTTGTCGAGGGCGGCGCGGAAGCGCGCCATGTTGATCCCGCCGACCTCCGTCGCGAAGCGCTCGAGGTCCGCGCGCTCGAGGGTGCGCTGGTTCTCGAAGACCTTCTTGTGGAACGCCCAGAACTTGGCCTCGCCGCCCTGCGCGAGCGCCTCGCGCGCGGCCTCGGCGGCCGGCATCGCGTTGTTGTGGAAGGGCAGCGGGAAGTCGCGCCAGACGAACTGAACGCGGTCCCCGTACTCGCGCAGGATCTGGTCGACCGTCGGCTCGACGCGCGAGCAGAAGGGGCACTGGTAGTCGGAGAACTGCTGGATGACGACGCGGGCGCTGCGGCCGCCCTTCTTCGGGGAGCCGGCGGGGACCGCGATGTTGTAAACGCGATCCGCATCGGGAGCCGCCGCCGCGGGCTGCGGCGCTCCGCCCGGGGCGTTGATGAACTGCGCCTCGGTGGCGCCGTTCTGAATGCTCGCCTCGTACACGCCGCCGCGCGGCGTGCCGGCGGCGACCTTCGCGCGCGCCTTCGCGAGCTCCTCGTCGATGAGCGCCTTGAAGGCGTCGATCGGCTGGGCGCCGCGGAGGTTGCGGCCGTTGATGAAGAAGGAGGGCGTGCCCGACGCGCCGAGCGAGCGCGCGAGGTCCATGTCCGCCTGGATGGCGGCCTGGAACTGGTTGTTCGTCATCGCAGCGCGCGCCTGCGCGCCGTTCAGGCCGATCTGCTCGGCGTAGGCGACGAGCTTGTCGATCTCGAGCGCCTGCTGGTTCTCGAAGAGCACGTCGTGCATCTGCCAGAACTTGCCCTGCGCGTTCGCGAACATCGCGACGTTCGCCGCGTTCTGCGCGTTGTTGTGGAAGGGCAGCGGGTTGTTCTTCCAGACGAAGCGGATGTCACGCCCGTACGCCGTCGCGAGCTCGTTGAGCGTCGGCTCGACGCGCTTGCAGAACGGGCACTGGAACTCCGAGACGATGACGACGGTGACGAGCGCGTCCGCGGGGCCCTTCGTCGGCGAGGCGCCGACGGGCACGCGGTACACGGCCGCCGGATCGGGGCTGCGGCGCGGGGGCTGCGGCGCGTCGGCGCCCGGGGCCGCGGGCTCCGGCGCGGGCGAGGTGCGACCGTTGCGGGTGAGCTGGGCGTAGACGCGGTTGCGGGCGACGCCGGTGGCGACGAGCGCCTCGGCACGACGGATCTCGTCCTCGATCACCGTCTTGAACGCGTCGAAGGGCTGCGCGCCCATGAGCTGGCGGCCGTTGATGAAGAAGCCGGGCGTGCCGTTCGCGCCGATCTGGCGCGCGACGGCCATGTCCGCGTCGATCTTCGCGCGGTGCGTGTTGCCGTCGAGGGCCGCGCGGAACTTCGCCATGTCGAGGCCCGCCTGCTGCGCGTAGCCCTCGAGGTCCGTGCGCGAGAGCGCGCGCTGGTTGGCGAACATGAGGTCGTGCATGCGCCAGAACTTCTCGCTGCCGCCCTGCGTGAACGCCTCGACGGCGGCCATCGCGGCCGGGGTCGCGCTCTGGTGGAAGGGGAGCGGGTTGTTGCGCCAGACGACGCGCACCTTGCCGCGGTAGTCGTTCATGATCTGCTGCATCGTCGGGCCGACGCGCGAGCAGAAGGGGCACTCGAAGTCGCTGAACTCCACGATCGTGACGAGCGCGTCCGCCGGGCCCTTGCTGGGCTGGTCGGCCGTGACCGGCACGCGGTAGCGCTCGGGGCCGCCCTCTTCCGCCGGACCACCGGCGCCGGCCGCTTCGCCTTCGCCCGCGCCGTCCGCGCCCTCGGCCGCGATGGCGGTGTCTTCGTCGCCGCCCTTCCCACTCGATACGAGATTGCCGATCGCCAGACCGCCGAGGAAGGCGATCAGGATGGCCGTGATGGCTGAACCTTTGGACATGATCACTCCTTGAGACACGCCGCCGCACGCGCGGTCGACGCTGCAGAAACCAGAAAACGAGCAAGATCGTGGTGTTCGGACGGCGCGCGGCCCGGTGGCCACGCGCGGAGGTGTTGGGTCGCGTGCTGCAGGCGCCAGGGCGCACAGCGTGTCCCGAGCCCCCCGAGCGGGACGGACGGGGTCGTGCGCGCGTGGTCGGGCGTCCGCGCGGGCTCAGCGGGGCGGGCGGTCGATCGCCCGCGACACGCCGGGGTGCGGCCTGCCCGCCGGGTCCCCGCTCCGCAGCGACGACGAGGGCGACTCGGCCACGCGCGGCGCGCGCGCCGGCACGAGCCACTGCCAGCCGCCGTCCCCGAGGCGCGGCGAGCCGCCCGCGTCGGAGTCGCAGGGCGCGCAACGCGGGTCGTCCGCGGACGCGCACCAGAGGATCTCGGGCGCGTCGGGCGCCGCATCGGGCGCCGCGACCGGTGCGCTCGACATGGCCCCGAAGACAGGGACGGCGGGCGTCAGCAGCCCATCGCGTACCATGCCATTCAGCCGGCTGCCCTCGGGCTGGGTGCCCTCGAGCCAGGCCTCGCGCGCGCCCTCACCCAGCGACACCGCCGGGCGCACCCCGCACATCGCGTCGTCTGCGGCCGCGAGGCGCGGGAGCGCCAGGCCGAGGGCGAGGAACGTGAAGGCAGCGAGGGCGGCGCGGGGCATCAGGCGATGGGGTGACAGGCAGTGGCGCGGCGCGCTGGGGCGCGGCGCGGGTCCAATCGGCCGGCAGCATACAGCCGAAGAACCGCTCGGCAAGGGGGTCTCCGCGACCAGGCGCGGCCGATCCGGTCGCTCGCGTGACACGCGGACACGTGTCCGACGCTGCGCGCGGGGGCGCATGCGGGATCCGGGGTGCATACTGCCCGCCGTGTTCGCGCGCGGCTATCTGACCCTCGCCCGCTTCCGGGGTGCGCCGGTGCGCGTGCACTGGTCCACCCCCATCGGGGCCTTGTTCTTCACGCGCTTCGCGTTCCTGCCGGGTGCGTGGCTGGGCTTCTTTCTACTCTTGCTGCTGCACGAGCTGGGGCACGCGCTGCTCGTGCGCGCGGCCCGGATGCAAGTCGTCTCGGTGGACGTGCACGGGCTCGGGGGCGTCTGCCGCTGGTACGGCGTGCCATCCCCGCGATGGCGCGCGACCATCGCGTGGGGCGGCGTCGCGGCGCAGGCAGCGGTGCTCGCCCTCACGCTCGTCGCGCAAGCCGTGTTGCCCCCGGTGCGGTCGGTGTTCGCGGCGCAGCTGCTCGACACGTTCGTCTGGACGAATCTGCTCCTGATCGGGCTGAACCTGCTGCCGATCCCCCCACTCGACGGTGCCGAAGCGTGGCCGCTCCTCGGCATGCTGCGCCGCCGCGCGCGCAAGGCGGGCCGGGGCCGGCGCACGACGCCCGCCGCGCTCCGCGTGCCGGCGCCGATCGCGCCTCGCGCAGCGAAGCGACGCGAGTCACCGGTCATCGACGACGCCGAGGCCGACCGGCTCATCAAGGAGGCCATCGCCGACGCCGCCCGTGAGGCCGAGAAGCGCCGCCGCGAGGGGCGGCTCCATTGAGCGCGGCCGGCCCGGCCTTCGTCGCGGCGCGGGACGCAGGCGCGCTCGATGCGCTCGGCGCGGCACTGGGTCGCCCCGTGCCTGACGCCGCGCGCGGGGCGCTCGCCGCGTTCGCCGAGCTCGTGGCGCGCTGGAACGCACGCATCGACCTCACCGCCGCGCGCACGCCCGAGCAACTCTGCGAGGTGCTCTTCGCCGACGCGCTCGTGCTGCACGATCGCGCGCTGGTGCCCGACGCCGCGCGGGTGCTCGACATCGGCTCGGGCGCCGGCGCCCCCGCCCTGCCCCTCGCGCTCCTGCGGCCCGATCTCGCGCTCGTGCTCGTGGAGCCGCTTCGCAAGCGCGTCGCCTTCCTGCGCACGGTCGTCGGCTCTCTCGACGGGCTCGCCGGGCGCGTCGAGGTGCGCGAAGGCCGCCTCGATCCCGGGTCCCCGGCAGCCGCGGGCGCACCCTTCGACGTGGCGCTCGCCCGCGCGACCTTCGCCCCCGCGACCTGGCTCCCGCTCGGGCTGGGCCTCGCGACGCGCGCGCTCGTGCTGACCGCGACCGAAACCGCCCCCGCCCCCCCGGCCGACGCATCGATCGCCCACGCGGCGCACTACACGCTGCCGCGCACCGGCGCGCCCCGCGCGATCACAGCGTACACGCGCGGCTGACGCCCACGTCCCCGGGCAGCGCGGTGAGCCGTCGCGCGATCGCCGAACGACCGCGCAGCGAAATCAGTCGAGACCGTCTCCCGATGGACCGCCGCCGGGGCGGACGCCGCCGCCACCACCGCCACCGCCACCGCCACCACGGCGACGACGTCGACGCGCGCCGCCTGCGCCTCCAGCGGCAGAACCCGTCGAGGGGCCCGTGTTGCGGGGCTCACCGTCCGCGCGGTTGGTCCGCGCGGGGATGATCTGGATGCGCCGCTCCATGCCCTCGCCGTTCGAGCGCGTGCTCACGCCGGGGAGCTTGGCGAGGCTCAGGTGGATGACGCGCCGATCCCGCGGGGACATCGGCTCGAGCGTCACCACCTTGCCCTGCGCGACCGCGCGCTTGGCCTCACGGCGCGCGAGGGACATCAGGCCCTCGTCGTGCCGGTCGCGGTAGTCGCCGCTGTCCACGACGACGTGCCGGCGTCCCTCAGGGAAGCGGTTGACGATCTTGTTGACGAGGAACTGCAGCGCGTCGAGGGTCTGGCCCTTCTTGCCGATCGCGCGCCCGGAGTCGACGCCGTCGATGTCGAGCACGACGCGCTCGCCGTCCTCACGCACCGAAATGCGGGCCTCGAGGTCCATGCGTCGGAGGAGGTCGGAGAGCACCTCCGCCGCCTGCTCGGCCTTGCCGTCGCCGGCCTTGCCACGCGGGGCGCTCGCGAGGTCTCGCCCCGAATCGCCCATGCCCTCGAAATCACTCGCCTCCGCGTCATCGACGAAGAGGGCACCATCCTGAACCTTACTGCGCTCATCCACGGCCCGTCCTCCGCGCGCTGCCAGCCTTGCCGGGCTTCTTCCCCGCACCAGCAGCCTGCTGGGCGGTCCCGGGTCCGACGGCCTTCGACCCACCTGCACCCGCCGCCCCGGAGGGCGGCGCGCTGTCGCCCACCACCGTCGCGGCCTCGGCCGCCCCGGTCGTCTTCGCGAGACGATACTCGATGTACCTCTGCTGCGCGATACCGAGCGCCGAGTTCGTGAACATGTAGAGCGTCAGACCCTGCGGCAGGAACAACATGAAGGCGGTGATCATCACCGGCATCATCCACTGCATGATCTTCGCCTGCGCGGGGTCCATCGTCGTCGGCGTCATCCGCTGCTGCACCCACATGAGCACGCCGAGCGCGAGCGGCATGATGAAGTACGGGTCCGGCGACGTGAGATCCGTCAGCCAGAGCGCGAACGG
This sequence comes from Polyangiales bacterium, assembly GCA_964202905.1. Taxonomy (GTDB): domain Bacteria; phylum Myxococcota_A; class Polyangia; order Polyangiales; family JADJQN01; genus CAIUAC01. The sequence continues at coordinate 963,425 of CAXNJO010000001.1, read as the reverse complement.
CATGTGGAAGAGCGCGAGGTTCGTCGAGAGCGACGTGTAGAGCGCCCACCACACCGGCAGTTGCGCGAGCGACGGCAGGCAACCGGCCACGGGATTCACGCCGTGCCGCCGGTAGAGCTCCATCGTGGCGGCGCCCTTCTTCTCGCGGTCGTCGCCGTAGAGGTCGTTCAGCTTGTCGAGCTCAGGCTTGAGCTGGCGCATCTTCGCCATGCTGCGGAGCTGCGAGAGCGTCAGCGGGAAGAGCACGAGCTTCACGCACAACGTCATCAGGATGATGGCGAGGCCCCAGTTGCCGACGAAGCCGTGGATGAACCCGAGGAGCCGGACCATCGCGCGGGCGATGATCGAGAAAAATCCGAGATCGACCGCGTCCGTCAGGCCGTGACCAGCCTGCGCGAGGAGCGCGCCGTCCTTCGGCCCGACGTACGCGAGCGTCCGGACGACGCTCGTCCCGCCGGGCGCGACCGCGGCGCGCGGATGCGCGAGGCGTGCCTCGAAGAGGCTGCCGTGCTCCTCCCCGCCGGCGAAGCGGTCGGTGGTCTTGAGCGTGCAGAAATCGGCCACGCCGCGATCGGCCGCGAGGAGGGTCGCGAAGTAGGTGCTCTCCGTGCCTGCGAAGCCCGCGCGCTGCAGCGTGTGGGCCGCGAGGAGGTCCTTGCGGTCGAAACGTTTCGTGCCCTCGGAGGCCGCGCAGATCCCCTGGCTGATCGCGGGCGAGCGCGCGCCGAGGAAGCCGCCGCCCTCGTCCGCGCGCTTCACGTAGTGGTACGTCCACGTGTTCACGCGCACCGGGCGCGACGCGGTGCCGAGGTTGGTAACGCGCACCGTCGACCACAGCTGGAACGGCCCGCGCCCAGCCTCGATCTTCCGGGCGACGCGGAAGCCCGCGCCCTCCCACGAGAACCGCACGGCCGTGGGCGAAAGCTGCTCGAGCGCCCACACCGCGTCCGCCGGGATCGGCACCCCGCCGACCTCGAGGCGCAGCGGGTAATACTGCTCCTTGTCGGTCGTGACGAGGTCGATCGGCGCGCGACGCTCGGTGCCCTCGACCTCGGCCGTGAAGCGCTCGCCCTTCAGCGTGAAGCCGACGAGGCCGGTGTTGAGGTTCGAGAAGGTCGCGCGGAACTCCGGCGTCTCGATCGTCGCGGTGCGCTGCGCCGCGAGTCGCGCGCGTCGCTGCGACTCGTCGACCGTCGCCGAGCCACCGGCATCACCGGGACGCGGACGGTCGCCGGCCGCAGGTGCCGTCGGCGGGCGCGTCGGCGGCTCCGGGCGGCACGAACAGGAACCAGCTGGCGAGGGCCGCCACGGTGACGGCCGCAACGACGAGCAGCGACCGCTTCTGGGAGTCGTCCATCGGGTTCTCAGGCGTCCGGCGCCGGCTCAGGGTTGGAGGAAGCGGGAAGTTCGGGGGGCGGGTCGAAACCGCCCGGGTGAAACGGGTGGCAGCGCGCGATTCGCCGGACGCCGAGCCACGTGCCACGGATCGCGCCGAAGCGCTCGATGCAGGCCGCGGTGTAGCGCGAGCACGTCGGATGGAACCGACAGACGCCCCCGACGACCGGCGAGAGCGTCCACCAATAGACGCGAATGAGGAAGAGGAAGAAGCGCGCGAGCAAGGCTCATCCCCGCCGCTCGCCCGAACGCGGTGTCCCGCTGCGGGCCGCTGCCGCGAGTTTCGGCGCGATGCCGCGGACTTCCGCGAGCGCATCCGCGTAGCCGAGTTCCTCGGCGCCCGCCCGCCCGACCACGACGACGTCGCATCCCGCCGGAAACAGCGCAGCGTCCAAGCGAAACACCTCGCGCAGGACGCGGCGTGCGCGGTTGCGCGCGACGGCGCGCGGCATCGCCTTGCGGGTCATCGTGATGCCGAGCCGGGCGCCCGTGGGGTGCGCGCCCGGCGGCGCTCCGTCACGGATGCGACGGGCTTCTCCAGCGGGTGCGGGAAGCCGGGGCATCACGATCCACACGTAGTGCGCACTGTGCACGCGCCGCCCACGCGATTGGATGAGCCGATATTCCGAATGCCGCCGCACGCGGTCCGCGCGGTGCGTGGGTCGGGCGCGCGGCGTCTCGAGACGTGCGCCCTCGGCTCCGGCCCCGTCGCAGGCCAAAACCTCACGCTGGACGGAACCGAAAGCTGCTGCGCCGGGCGCCCCTGGACGGGGCACCCTGCGGGAGGCCGGCCAACGACCGGCTCCGCGGGAGCCCGGCGCATGACTCACTTCTTGTAGGTCGTCACGGTCAAGCGGTGACGGCCCTTGCGACGACGGGCAGCGAGCACCTTGAGACCGTTCTTCGACTTGCAGCGCGCGCGGAACCCGTGGGTGCGCAAACGACGCGTGCGGTGGGGCTGATAAGTGCGCTTCACGACTGCATCCTCCGAGGGGGCCACGAGCGGATGGCCGCGCGGGGGAGGCGGAAGAGAGCATGCAGCCTCCGGGGTGTCAAGCGACGCGCAGGGTGATCCCGCGGCCCTTCCGTACCGAAACGCTCCGAAACGACGACCCGGCACGGTACGCCGCTGCACGTCGCGGCCACGGGCGCTGACATCCGACCACGGCTCGCGTGGCCTCCACCGCCATGCCAAGGGGGGCGCGCTTCGTGCGCCCTCCCATCCGGCGCGGGAGCGAACGATGGCAGCCCCGTACACACGGACGGCACACGTCTCCCGGTTCGAGCGGGTCGGGTCCGCGATCAAGGGCGTGCTCGTCGGGTTCCTGTTCTTCGTGGTCTCGTTCCCGCTGCGCACGGTGGAACGGACGGAGCTCCGCCATCGCGCGCGCCACAACGACTGAGTGTGCGAAGAATGGGGCCATGCGCGTCGCTCTCTTCGGACTCGTCCTGCTGCTGACGCTGCCGCTCACCGTCATCGGTGCCGCCCATGCGCAGGGAACGGACGCGGCACACGCGTCGGCGCACACCGCCACCACCGCCTCCGAGGGAGAGCGCCGTGCGCGCGCGCTCGACGCACACGGCGACGCAAGCGACGTCGGAACCGGGGGCGACGCGCGCTGGGACGCGCCTTCCGCATCGGCTGCGACAACGGCCACACCCTTCGTACTGAGCGGCTATGCCGAAGCGCTCTACACGTGGAACTTCGCCGCACCGTCGAACGGGATCACGAATTTCCGCGGCTTCGACAACCGCCACAACACCTTCACGCTCTCGAACGTCGCGCTCGAGGCGGCGTGGGACTACGAGGGCCTCGTCGGACGCGTGGCGCTGCAGGTCGGACACACGCCCTCGACCTACTATCTCGCCGAACCCCGCGCGCCCGGCACCGACGCGACGGGCGCGACGGGCCCGGAGTTGTGGAAGTACGTGCAGCAGGCCTACGCCGGCTATCGCTTCGGCGTCGCGCGCGGGCTGACGGTGAGCGCGGGGCTCTTCCTGTCACCGATCGGTCCTGAATCGATCCCTGTCCGCGACTCGTGGAATTGGTCGCGCTCGAATCTCTTCTTCGGGCTGCCCTTCTATCATGCGGGTGCGCGCGCCGCGCTCGCCCTCGACGAGGCGTGGACCGTGTCGCTCGCCGTCTACAACGGCTGGAACTCCGTCGTCGACGGCAACGACGAGAAGTCGGTGTCGGCGCAGCTCGCGTACGCGCACGACGCTCTCTCCGTGTCCGTCCTCTACTTCGGCGGCGTCGAGCGGCCGCGCGGCGCCCCCGAGGGTCGCGCGCTCCGCCATCTGCTCGACGCCTACGCGACGTGGCACGCGACGCCTCGGCTCTCGCTCCTTGCGCACGTCGACGGCGGCCTCGAGCCGAACGCGTTCGGCCTGAGCGGGTGGGTCGCAGGCGCGCTCGCGGCGCGCTTCCGCATCGCGGCGCAGTGGTGGGTCGCCCTCCGCGGCGACGCCTTCCACGAGCGCGTCGCCGCGGGTGCGGCGGGGCGCGCGACGCCGATCTTCTTCCCCGCGCTGTGGGTTGCCTCCGGCACGGCGACGCTCGACTACCGCCCGCACGCGCGCGTCTCGATCCGCCTCGAATACCGGCACGATCAGGCCGGCGCGAATCTCTACTTCGGCGGCGACGTCACCGGAGACGGCCTGACGATGCCCTACGCGCCGAACCGCGCCGCGCAGGATACGGTCACGCTCGGCGCGACGAGCTGGTTCTGAGGACGCCGGGTTCGGAGACAGCCGGCCGGCTGTCTGTCGTCAATCGAACCAACTCGCGACCTCGAGCTCGAGGCCGAAGGCGAAGGCGCTGCCAGGGGGGAGTACGCTGCCGCCCGCATCTTCCACGAGGAGCGACCACGTCCCGTTGATCCCCTCGTCGGACGGGAGCAGCGCGCGCACGTCGCGGAGCACGATCTCCGTGCCCGTCGCGCCCGGATCCGCGAAGACGACGGCGCTCGAGCCGCCACCGGGGTGCTGGAGCGAGACGGTGAGATCGGCCGGGCGTGGGTGGCTGATCACCGCGCTCAGCGTCGTGCGCAGCGAGACGCTCGCGACGCCGGAGACGACGAGCGGAATCGTCGTCACCGCGCCCTCGATCGCTGCACCCTCGAAGGCAAAGCGGCGGCGCAGCCACGCGTCCTCGCAGAAGCCGACCGCGTCCGGTCCGTCGCCGAGCAGGCTGCACGTGAGCCCCTCGGCGCGCGGACAGGTGGCGTCTCCGGTGCACGTCGCCCCGCGCGAGGGCCGCTCGTCGGGCACGCGCGTGCGCACGCAGCGCCCTTCGCCGAGCACGACGTCGGTGGGCGTGCAGACGCCGTCGACACAGACCTCCTCGCGCACGACGCCGAGGCAGATCCCGGGCGCACAGGGCGTCGCATCCGCACACGGCGTCCCCTCGAGGCCGCGCTCCACGGTGCATGCGCCGACGTCGGAGTCCGTGATCGTCGCAACGACGAGGGGGCCGTCGGCGTCGAAGACACGGCCGTAGCGGCTGTCGCCATACGTCGCCGTGACGACCTCGAAGGTGCGGCGCGTCCCAATGTCGAGCAGCGTGAGCACGTCGAAGGCGTCGTCGTCCGTCGCGCGGATCGCCTCCGCCGCAGACGCGACGCGCACACCCGTCGCCGCGACGGCGTCGATGAGCTGCGCCTCACGGATGCTTCCGGGCGGCGCGGCGGACGCGTCAGCGAGCGCCTCGCGCCCGAGGACCACGAGCCAGGGCGTGAAGCGCAGCTCTGCATACGTCGGGGGCAGGGCGCAGCGCGACGCGAGCGCGCCTGCGTCGTCGTCGCCCGCGTCGCGGGATGCGTCGATCTGCGCGTCCGCATCGCGCGCGGCCTCGCCCGCGTCCGCGAGCATGGCGTCCGCGTGCGTCGCGTCGTGCAGCCCGGCGTCGAGCGGCGGCGCGACCGACTCGTCACGCGTCGCGCAACCGGCCGCGACCAGCACACCACACACGACGATCGTCCACGCAGCGCCGAACCTCGCCCCGCATACGAACCGCCTCGCTCTTCGACTCTGCCTTGACATCATGATTCCCATCCTCCTGGCCCGCAGGGCCTCGCCATCCTCGGTTGCGCGCCGCGTGCGCGGAAGAAACCCCGGGGGCCAAACGCGTCACCGCATCGTGCGCGCAAGTCGCCCGACGCCGACATGGACGTCGCCGCTGAACTCGGCGCCGAGATGCCCACGAACATCGCCGCCGACATGGATGGGGCCATCTGCGAATTCGGCGTGTTCCACATGCGCGACCGACACACGGACGCCGCGAAGAGCGGGCGCGATCACGGAGAGACAGCCAGCCGGCTGGCTGTCTCGCTCACGCCCCGACGCTGCCGGCACCGCGAGCACACGCGCACCGCGGCGCGGGGCGACGACAGGCCTTGGCGGCCCGGGCGGCCCGGGTTGATCGAGCGCACGGGCGGGCGGCGCGGGGCAAGCGGGGGACGCGACCGGTCGCGACGCACAGGCGACGACGTGCAGCGCGAGTCCGAGGAGCAGCGCGCTCACGACGCCTCCGTCTCGCGCAACAGCCCGGCGTCCAGGAAGCTGAAGTAGCCCTCGCGCGCGACGATCACGTGGTCGAGCACGCGCACGCCGAGCAGCTCCCCGGCACGCACGAGGCGCTCCGTGATGAGTTGGTCGTCGCGGCTCGGCGCGGGGTCGCCGCTCGGGTGGTTGTGCACGAACACGACGCCCGCGGCCGACTCTCGGAGCAGCGCGCGGAAGACGTCGCTCGGCGCGACGGGACAGACGCTCTGCCCGCCCGTCGCGATGCGCAGCTCGCCCATCGGCCGATTCTTCACGTCGAGCGGGATCGCGAGGAAATGCTCGACCTCGGCGCGTGCGAGCCGCGGACGCAGCGCCGCGTCGATGTCGCGGCTCGAGCCGAGGCGCGCCCCGCGTGCGAGCGGCGACGCGCCGACGCGACGCCCCACCTCGACCGCGGCGAGCAGCCGGCACGCCTTGCCCTCCCCCACCCCGGTCCGCGCGGCGAGCGCGCCGAGGCCTGTACGCTCGAGGCCCGAGAGCCCGCCCCGCTCGGCGAGCATCGAGGCCGCGAGCACCTCGACGGGCAGACCGCGCGCACCTGTCCCGAGCAGCAGCGCGACGAGCTCCGCGTCGCTCAAGGACTCCGGACCGACCCGGGCGAGCCGCTCACGCGGACCGTCGCTGCGGGCTGCGGTCGGCGCTGCGCGCCCGACGACGGGCGGGGTCGGACCATGGAGCGCGCGCGCGACGCGACGCGGACGGGTGTTCCCCCCGTGCGGCTCCGTCGCGGGACGGCGCGGCGGCATGGGCGTGGGCGTGGGCGTGGGCGTGGGCGGCGAGGAGCGGGGCATGCGCCGGACGACGAGCAGCGCACGTGCCGGGGTTTGCGCGTGTGATCCCGAGGGGTTGCGCGCGGGGATCGGCGGAACGGCGGGCGGGCAGCGGCGGTCCGACGGCGGAACAGCGACGGTCCGGCGACGGGAGGACGGCCGGTGCGTGGCTGTGCGGGGCCGACTCCGCACGCGCGTCGGGTCGGCGGCCTGTGCTACAAGGGCCGCGATGAAACCGGGCGCGCACGAGGCCTCGGTCGCGGCCGTCGACCCGGTGAATGAACCGGACGAGCCCGCGTCGAACGGCCCGGAGGAAGACCCCGGTGCCCTCGTGGACGACCCAGCAGCACCCCGCCCGGATGGCGGCCCCGACGCCGCCCCCGGTGGCCCCGTGCGCGGCGCGCGGGCCCTCGCCCCGGAGCGCGAAGCCGACCGAGAGCTCGATCGCCTCCTGGTCGAGCGCGCGCAGCGCGGCGATCAGGTCGCGTTCCGACAGCTCTTCGACCGCTACCAGCGGCGCGCGTACGCGGTCGCGCTCGGCGTCGTCAAGAACAAGCAGGACGCGCTCGACGTCACGCAGGAAGCGTTCATCAAGGTCCACCGCCACCTCGGCAGCTTCCAGGGCAGCTCGAGCTTCTACACGTGGCTCTACCGGATCCTCATGAACCTCGCGATCGACCACGTCCGCAAGCACAAGAACCGCGCCGTCGACTTCGACGACGCGATCGGACGCGATCCGCTCGAGATCGAAGGCGATGGCGGGATGCTGCCCCGCATCCTCGACGGAAACCCCGCGCGCACGGCCCAGCGCCGCGAACTCTCGGAGAAGCTTCAGGCCGCCCTCGCCGGCCTCCCCGACTACCACCGCGCGGTCATCGTGCTGCGCGAGATCGACGGCCTCTCGTACGAAGAGATGTCGCAGATCCTCAAGGTCCCGAAGGGCACGATCATGAGCCGCCTCTTCCACGCGCGGCGCAAGATGCAGGCCGCGCTCGACCCCTACATCGACGGCGATCCGACCATCGGGAACGACGGATGACCCCGCGAGAAACCACGATGTCCGACCACCTCGACGACGACACGCTGCAACGGCACTTCGACGGCGAACTCGGCGCGGGCCAAGCGACGCTCGTGCGCCAGCACCTCGCGGAGTGCCGCCCGTGCACGCAGTCGCTGCGGCGGCTCGAGCGGCTGCACGCGCTCTTCGCCGCGGCGGCGGAGCAGGACGCGGCGGACGCAGCGCCCGAGCTCGACGCCATGTTCGCTGCCGTGCGCGAGGGCATCGCCCGCCAGGAGAAGGCCGGTTTCGGCGAGCGTTTCCGCGTGATCGCGAGCGAGACGCTCGCCCACAAGAAGCACGTCTGGGTCCCCGCGGCGACGATCGCGGCGGCCGCGGCCGTGATCCTCGCGGTCCTCGTCGGACGTGTCGGACCGACCGCGCCCGGGCCGCAGGCCCTAGCGATGGGTACGGGGCAGGAGCCCCTGCGCGGCTCGGAGGTGCTCTCGGCGGAGTTCGCGGACGGCGCGGCCGGCACGGTCTTCACGCTCGAGGGCAGCGCGGGCGAGGCGCCCGTCGCCGTCGTCTGGATCGCCGACGAAGCCCCGGGGGACGCGCTGTGACGCACCGCGCGCCCTCCCCCTGCACGCGCGGCGCGCGCCCTCCGCTTTGGCGGCGCGTCGGTGTGGACCTCGCCGGGGCCACGGTGCGCGCGGCGCTCTCCGTGCTCGTCACGCTCGCGGCGTTCGCCACGGGGGGGGCCGTCGCGCGCGCCCAGGACCAGCTCGGCGAGGTGCTCGTGGTGCTCGCGTCCGAGGAGGGCGGCGTCATCGACGCGAACCTCGCGCAGGAGCCCGCGCTGCGGCAACCGCCGTTCAACGCCTTCCGCTCGATGCGCCTGCTCGAGCGCCGCCCGGTCACGCTCGGCGTCGGCCGCCCCGCCGCCGTCGAGCTGCCCAACGGCCGGCGCGTCCAGATCACGTTCATGCAGCGCCTCCCCAACGGGCGATTGCAGGTGCGTGTGTCCATCAACCGCCCCGATCAGAACGACTACTTGCAGGGCGTCACGGTCGAGACCTCGCCCGGCGTGCCGTTCTTCATCGCGGGGCAGGCGTTTCAGGGCGGTACGCTCGTCATCGGGGTGCGCGTCGGCGTGCGATCGACACACGGCATCCGCTTGACGCCCGTGCTCCGCGGGCCCGGGCTCGTTCGACCCCCACCGCAACCTGGGGCCGTGCAGGTCGCAGCCCCTCCCGCACAGGCCCCTGTCCGCGTGAACGTCTCTGGGCCCGGCGCCGTGCAGGTCGCAGCGCCTCCGGCCGCGCAGCTCGCCCCGCACAAGCCCACGACCCGTCTCGAGCAGCGCATCCGTGTCGAGCAGCGCATCCGTGTCGAGCGGGCCGTCGGTCTCGAGCGGGCGGGGGGAGTCGGGGCAGCGCATCTCCTCGGCGCATCGAGCGACCGCGAATCCACGCTGCGCTGATCGCTCACGGCCCGCGCGGCAGGCAGCGATGACCGACCACGACGAGCCCGCGAATCAAGACGCGCGGGCCGAACGCGGGCGGGGTCGGCACGCAGGCGGCACGCTCACAGCGCCGCGACACTCCGCCGGCGCACTCACCGGGACACCCCCCAATCCGGATTAGGATGCCCCGATGTCCATCCGCACCGCATCGCTCGCGACCGCGCTTCTCGGTTCCCTGCTCGGAGTCGCCGATGCCGCGCAGGCCCAGCGCCGGGTGGTGATTCGCGCCCCCTCGGTGGGCTTCAGCCTCGCGTGCCCCACGGCGCTCGGAGGGCAGACCTTCAGCTTCTCTGTCGACAGCGAGGCGGGCGCAGATGGCTGGTATCGCGAGGCGCGCGCGTCGCTACGGGATCCGGCGAACTTCTCCGCGACCGGGACGGTGCCGATCACCTTCGAGTTCGGGCCGCCGTACGACTCGTTCAATCCCGACGCGCTCGACGGCGCGGATCTGCTGGTGCTCAACCCGTTCAGCCCGCGGCCCCAGGACGCCGACCTTTCGGTGTTCGGCGTCTACGCGCGCGGCGGGGTCGGCTTCGTCTCCTTCCAGAACGCAGCCGCGACGTTCTTCGCGGCGTCGGCCGAGAGCTGCGTCAACGACAACTCGGCGACGTTCGCGACGGCCGCGGGCGTGCCCGCGCTCACGGGGCCCTTCGGCGTCGTGGCGTCGCCGTATTTCACCGGCTTCAACTGCGTGTTCACGCGGCTCGATCCGCTCGCGGTGGTGCTCTCGAACAACGACGGCGGCCCCAACGCCGTCGCCATCGATCTCGCACCGCGCCACCCGAGCGCGGGACGCGCCGTGAGTTTCGGTGACGAAGAGCAGTTCGCCTCCCTCGTGGTGCCCGGCTGCGGCTCGCGCGGCCTCACGCGCGGCGGCAACAACGACGTCCTGCTGCGCAACGTCTTCGCGTGGGTCGCGGAGACCGCGCACGACCCGATCCCGAGCAGCGTCGAGGGCAGCGGCGATCTCGACGGCGACGGGCGCACCGACGAATTCGACGGCGACACCGACGGCGACGGCACGCTCGACGTGTTCGAGGCGGGCGACGCCGACCCCGCGACCCCGCCCATCGACACGGACGCGGACGGCACGCCGGACTACCGCGACCGCGACTCGGACGGCGACGGAATCGAGGACGGGCTCGAAGGCGCGACCGCGCTGCTCGCGGAGCCGGTGGACACGGACGCCGACACCGTCCCCGATCTGCGCGACACCGACAGCGACGGCGACGGCGTGCCGGACGCGACCGAGGGCCGCACCGACCCGGACCTCGACGGGATCTTCTCCTTCCGCGATCGGGACTCCGACGACGACGGCGTGACGGACGGGATGGATGTATGCCGCATCGTCGCGGATGCCATGCAGCGTGATGAAGATGGAGACGGCGTCGGCGACGCCTGCGACAACTGCCCCGCTGCCGCCAACGCGGATCAGGCCGATGCGGATGGCGATCGCACGGGCGATGCGTGCGAGCCGCTCCCCGACGCGGGCACGGACGCAGGACCGGGCGACGTCGATGCGGGGAGCGCGGACGCGGGCGCGCCGGACGCGGGGGGCGTCGATGCAGGCTCCGACGCGGGTGACGTCGACGCGGGCGGCGCGAACGAAGACGCGGGCACAACGCGCCGCGACGCCGGCAGGAGCGTCCCCGCGCCGGACGCCTCGGGCGGCTGCGGCTGCCGCGTCGGTGGCGACGACGCACCCGCGCCTCACGCGGCGCTGCTTCTCGGCGTGCTCGCGCTCGCCGTGCGACGTCGGCGCCGCTGAGGGCCCGCGCTGCGAACTCAGAACGCCGACGGCGGCACGAGCGCGCGCAGCTTCGCGAGCTCGGCGTCCGGCAGCGGCACGGGCGTGCCCACGGCGCGCGCGAGGAGCGTGATCTTCGCGGTGTGCTCGATCACCTCGAGCCGCGCGAGCGCATCCGCGAGGTCCGTGCCGAGCGCGACGGGGCCGTGACGCTCGAGCACGAAGCCGAGCGCGCGCGGCGCATGCGCGAGGACGGCCGCGGGCACGTCCGCCGTCGTCGGGCTCGCGTACGGTACGGTGGGGCAGCCGCCCGCGAGCGCGACGACCGCCTCGGGGATCAGCAGCGCGTCGAGCGAGAGCCCGGCGACCGTGAGCGCGACGGTGTACGGCGAGTGCGCGTGCACGATCGCGCCGAGCCCGGGGCGCGCGGCGTAGAGCGCGGTGTGCAGGCGGATCTCGGTCGACGCGCGCTGACGCGAGGACACGGGCACGCCGTCGTTCGCGCGCACCTTCACGATCTGCGCGGGCGTGAGCCGCCCCTTGTGCGAGCTCGTCGGCGTGCAGAGGAGGTGCGTCGCCGAGAGGCGCGCGGAGACATTGCCATCTCCTGGCGCCCCATGACCGCGATCGTAGAGGTGCCGCGTCACGTCGCAGATCGCGCGGCGCAGCGCGGCCTCGCGACGCGCGTCCGTCTCGCTGACGCGCGCCGTGCCGCGCGAACTCACGAGTCCCCGTAGACGGGCACGAGCGCGCCGCTCGTCACGCCGCTCTCGGCCGCGAGCAGGAACGCGGCGACGCGCGCGACGTCCGCCGTCTTCGCCCAACGTGAGAAGTCGGCGTCGGGCATGCTCGCGCGGTTCGCGGGCGTGTCCATCGTGCCGGGGAGCACGGCGTTCACGGTGATACCGCTGCCGCGCAGCTCGACGGCGAGCCCGCGCACGAGCGCGAGCACGGCGGCCTTGCTCGCGGCGTAGGCCGAGAGCCCGCCCGGCGGATCGAGCGCCGCGCGCGTGCCGACTGCGAGGATGCGCCCGTGCGCGTGCGGCTTCATGCGACGCACGGCCTCGCGCGCCGCGAGGAAGAAGCTGCGCAGGTTGAGCGCGAGCTGCGCGTCGAAGGTGGCGAGCGACGTCTCCTCGATCGGGCCCATCGCGAACCCGCCCGCGATGCAGGCGAGCGCGTCCACGCGGCCCTCGGCGGCGAGCACGGCGTCGAAGAACGCGACGACCTCGGCTTCCGCGGTGACGTCCACGCGGTGCAGCACGAATCGCCCCGCATGCGCGGCGAAACGTGCCGAAAAGGCATCGCGCTCGCGGTCGCTGACGTACGGTGACGTGCACGCGGCCGCCCGCGGCGAGGAGCGCGTCGCACACGGCAGCGCCGAGCGCGCCGGTTCCGCCTGTGACGAGGGAAATGCGAGGAGAATCAGCGTTCATGGCGGAGCGGGAGCCTATCAGATCGGCCCCCCGCAGCCCCCCGAGCGATCAGCCTCAGCCCGTGCCGCGCAGCGTCCAGATCTCCCGCCCGGACTTGAGCACCTTCACGTCGATCTCGACCTGCGTGCTCTCGGCCTCGGCGATCGCGCGCAGCTCGGCCAGGTCCTCGGGCGTGCCGTCGCAGAAGCCCATCGGTCGCGAGCTCTCGGGGAGGTTGAGCTGGACCCTGAAGTCGCCGCGGTCCCAGCGTGTCTGGGACGCGTTGTCGTAGGGGTGAATCATCGGGGCCGCCGAGCATAGCGCGCGCCGTGTGATACGCCTCCGCGCCGTGGCCCTGCTCGTCGCCAACGATCTGACGAAAGCCTTCGGGCCGCAGACGATCCTCGCCGGAGCCTCGCTCGCCGTCGAAGAGGACGAGCGCGTCGGGCTCGTCGGCGTGAACGGCTCGGGCAAGAGCACGCTCGCGAAGATCCTCGTCGGCCTCGAGATCGCGGACGGCGGCACGGTCGCGCGGCGCCGCGACGCGCCGATCGCATACCTGCCGCAGGAGCCCGTTTTTCCGAGCGATGAGCGCGCGCGCGACGTCGTGCGCGGCGGGCTCGCGGCGTGGACGGCCGCGAAGGCGCGGCACGACGCGGCGAGCGCGGGGCTCTCGCGCGGCGAGGGCGATCCGGCGGCGCTGCTCGCGCGGCAGGCCGGGGCGAGCGCGGAGATCGAGCGGCTCGGTGGCTGGGATCCGGAGCACCGCGTCGAGTCGCTGCTCGGGCACCTGGGGCTCGCGGACCGCGCGGACGCCGTGTTCGGCGCGCTCTCGGGCGGCGAGCGGCGGCGCGTCGCGCTCGCACGCATCCTCGTGGCGCAGCCCGCGCTCGCGGTGCTCGACGAGCCGACGAACCACCTCGACGTCGACACCGTCGAGTGGCTCGAGACCTACCTGATCGAGTCGTACACGGGCGCGCTCTTGATGATCACGCACGACCGCTACGTGCTCGACCGCGTCTGCACGCGGACGCTCGAGGTCGACGCGGGGCGCGTGTATTCGTACGACGGCGGCTACGAGTCCTACCTCGCCGCGAAGGCCGAGCGCGCCGCGCAGGCTGAACGCACCGAGAAGAACCGGCAGAACCTGCTACGCCGCGAGCTCGAGTGGCTGCGCCGCACGCCCTCGGCGCGCACCGGCAAGCAGAAGGCGCGCATCTCGCGCGCCAACACGGCGATCGCCACGCAGCGGCCCGCCGAGGACAAGCGCGTGGCGCTCGAGCTCGAGACGCGGCGCACGGGCAAGACGATCCTCGCGCTCGAAGACGTCACGCTGCGCGCCCCCGGCGACGCGGGCCGCGTGCTCGCCGAGGGCGCGACGGTGCAGCTCGTCAAGGGCGAGCGCCTCGGCATCGTGGGGCCGAACGGCGCCGGCAAGACGACGCTGCTGCGCACGCTGCTCGGCGACCTGCCCGCCGCGAGCGGCACCGTCACCATCGGAAAGAACACCGATTTCGCGTACTTCGACCAGGGGCGCAGCGGGCTCGACGACGCGCGCTCCATCGCCGACAACATCACCGGCGGCGCGCCGCGCGTGACGGTCAACGGCCAGACGATGCACGGCAGCGCCTACATGGAGCGCTTCCTCTTCGAGCCGTCGAAGCAGCGGCAGCCCGTCGGCGCGCTCTCGGGCGGCGAGCGCGCGCGCGTCGCGCTCGCGAAGCTGCTGCTGCGCCCGGCGAACCTGCTCGTGCTCGACGAGCCGACGAACGATCTCGACCTCGCCACGCTCTCCTCCCTCGAGGAGCTGCTCGTCGAGACGGAGGCGACGGCGCTCGTGGTCACGCACGATCGCTGGTTCCTCGACCGCGTCGCGACGGGGATCCTCGCCTTCGAGCCCGACGCATCGGGGCGGCCGCGGCTCGTGCAGTACCCGGGCGGATACGGCACCTACCTCGCGCTCAAGGCCGAGGCCGAAGCCCGCCGTGCAGCGGAGCTCGCCGATCGCGCGACGGCCGATAGTGCGCGCCAGACGCAGAACGAGCGCGTGACGCAGCCCCCCGACGCGCGCGCACAGGCGCCCGCGGAGAAGCGCGGCAAGCGCGCCCTCACCTACGGCGAGCGTCTCGAGCTCGACGCGCTGCCGGCGAAGATCGAGGCGCACGACGCGCACACGGGGGCGCTCGACGCGCGGCTCGCGGCCCCCGTGACCTACACCGACGGATCCGACGTCGCCGCGCTCGTGCGGGCGCTCGACGAAGCGCGCGCGGAGGGCACGCGCCTGCTCGCGCGGTGGGAAGAGCTCGAGCTCAAGCGCGAGGCGGGCGAGGGCTGACGTCAGCGCACACGGCCGACGCGCCGCGCACGCGCGCGACGCATCGAGCCGGGGGCGCCGCGATCAGGGGCAGTCGGCTGCGCAGTTGGTCGCGGTCTCGGGACCACCGCACACGCCGTCACCGCAGCAACGCGTCGTCATCATCGGCGTACACGCGGCGGGCCCGCCGCCCATCATCATCCCGCCGCCCATCATCACGTCGAAGCTCGCGTCGGGCGCGAACGTCCAGCAGCGCGGGATGTACGGATACGTGTGGGTGAGCACGTAGTGATAGGTGCTGACCATCGCGCCATCGACGGGCACGACGCCGACCCGGCCGTTGCACGCGTCGAGATCACCGAGGCCCGCGACGTACTCCCAGTCGCTGCCGAAGGTGCCGTCGTAGTTGCCCGCCGGCGCGCCCGCGGGCCGCGCGCCCGACTTGAGCCGATAGCTCGCGCGGAGCTCGACGAGCGGGCTGCTCGCATCGGTCGCGACGGAGTGCCCGTAGCGCGCGAAAACCGGGGCGCCGTCGGCGGCCCAGCCGATCTGCGTGAGCGCGGACGCCGCGGGCACCATGGCCGTCGGCACGCCGTGGTAGTGGTACGCGCCCGTCGGCTGTACGTGCGCGAAGTTGCAGTCCACGCCGAGCCCGGACGGGTGCATGGTCGTGTCCGACGCGAAGTAGTCGGGCGCGGTGCCGTAGCGCAGCGCCTCGTAGCGCCACGTGGTGTTGGCGTTCCAGATCTCCGCGGTGCCCGGATCGAAGATCGAGCCGCTGAACGCGATGCCGAAGTGGGTCGACTCGCGCCCCGTACCCGAGGGCACAAGCGGCACGCGGTAGCTGTAGGTCTGCGCGGTGATCGTGTTGGGGTTGTCGGGATTCGGGAAGGTGCCGATGTCGTGGTTCACGATGCCGTTCGCCGTGATCACGCGGAAACCGCCGGAGATCGTCTCCGAATAGGCGTGCTCGACACCGACCTCGCACGCGAGCGCGACGCTCGTGCGCGTGCAGTCGCGCAACGTGACGTTGAAGTCGGAGGTCGCGCTCGCGACCGTCGGCGGCGTGGGCGTGGTCGGCGTGCCGGGCGACGCGCACGTCGCGCCACCCGCGTCGGAATCGCCGCCCGCGTCGGCGTCGCCGCCGGCGTCGTCGCTCGCGAGATCGGCGCCGCCGGCATCGACGGGAGGCGTCGGCGCGTCGTCGTCGTCGCCGCAGCCCGGCGCCGCGAGCGCGAGGCAGAGAGAGAGCAGAAGCAAGCATGGTGAACGACGGTTCATCGGGACACTCCTCGGGGTTGACGGCGTCGGGCGAAGGCCCACGCGAAGATCGACAGGGCTGCAGCGACGAGCACGAACGCGCCCACGGGTGCACCCCACGCACGCGATGCGGATGCCACGGCTGCCGCCGCCGTCGCGGGCGCCGCAGGCCGTTCCGTCGCCGCGCGATCGGCCACGTGCGCGGGCGCCGACGCGGCGAGCAGCGGCGGCGCCGTCGCGCCGCGCGCGAGGCGCACCGACTCGGCGGGCCCGAGCGCGTTCCACTGGCCCGGCCCCGCGGACGCGACGCGCACGACTTCGAGCCAGAGCAGCGGGTCGGTGAACGCATGCGTCACGGCGATCGACGCAGGCGGGCTCGACCACGTGAGATCGACGGTGAAACGCACGTGCGGGATCGCGCCCGAGACGAGGCGCGTCGGCACACCGACGTCGAAGAAACCGAGCGTCGGCGCGCGTCCCTGCGCATCGCGCACGCGCAGCGACGCCTCGAAACGCGCGCGCAGGCCATCTCGCGCCCGCTGCACCTCGTCGCGATCGAGCACGCCGTCGCCGCTCGCGTCGAATTCCGCGAACTGCGACGCGTCGGCCGCGAGCACGAGGAAGAGCGTCGCGCCGCGCAGCTGCCCCTCGGCGCGGCCCGCCTCGATGCCGTGGGCGCGCGCGAGCGCGGGCCAGAGCAGCAGGCACAAGGCGATGAACGCAAAGCGCATCCGGGGTCGAGGATATCCGCAAGACTGCCCCATCGCCCGAATTCCTCGCTGCACGCGCTGCTATCGTCGGGACGATGCGGATCGGGCGACGCGCGGTGTTGCAGGCGGGGCTCGTCGGCAGCGGTGCGCTGCTCGTCGGCTGCGAGGCGGACGCGGGCGATGCGCCGGAGGGTCCGCTCTTCCGCCATGGCGTCGCGAGCTTCGATCCCGGGCCCGATCGCGTGCTGCTCTCGACGCATCTCTCCGGCGTCGAAGGCGATGTGCCGGTCACGCTGATCGCGGCGCGGGATGCCGGGCTGAGCGACGTCATCGTTGAAGCGCCCCTCACCGCGCGCGCAGCCGAAGGGCACGTCGTGACGCTCGAGCTCGTAGGGCTCGCGCCGGGCACCACGGTCTTCTACGCGTTCGAGGCGCGCGGGGAGCGCTCGCGCACGGGGCGCACGCGCACGACGCCCGCGTCGGGCCCGGTGCGCCTCGCGTTCGCGTCGTGTGCGAGCTACGCGCACGGTTTCTTCCACGCCTACGCGCGCCTCGCGGAGGAGGACGTCGACGCCGTCGTGCACCTCGGCGACTACGTCTACGAGTACGCCAATGGCGTATACGGCGCGCGCCGCGACTACGACCCGCCGCACGAGGTGCTCACGCTCACGGACTACCGCCGCCGCTACGCGCATTACCGCGCCGACGCGGACCTCGCCGCGCTGCACGCGCGCCATCCCTTCGTCGTCACGTGGGACGATCACGAACTCGCCAACAACGCGTGGCGTGGCGGCGCGATCGAGCACGACCCGCGCACCGAGGGTCCGTGGAGCGGAGCGCGTGCGTGGCCGCGCGCATCGCGCACGCCGAGTGGCTGCCGACGCGCAGCGAGGGCTCGCTGTATCGGCGCATCGCCTTCGGCACGACGGCCGATCTCTTCGTGCTCGACACGCGCCTCGAAGGCCGCGATGCGCCGCCCGAGACGCCCGAAGAAGCGCGTGCGCCGGGACGCTCGATCCTCGGCGCTGCGCAACGCGAGCGCTTCCTCGCGGACCTGCGCGACTCGCGCGCGACGTGGAAGGTCGTCGCGCACTCGGTGCAGCTCTCGCCGCACGCGGAGTTCTGGAACCTCGACGCGTGGGACGGCTACGCGGATGAACGCCGCGTCGTGCTCGAGGCGATCCGCGACGCGGGCGTGACCGGCGTGATCGTCGTCTGCGGCGACGGGCACAAGAGCTTCGCCGACGAGGTGCCGCTCGATCCGTGGCGCGGATACGATCCGACGACGTCCGAAGGCGCGATCGTCGTCGAGCTGATGACGCCCGCGATCAGCTCGCCCAACCTCGTCGGCGCCGAGGCCCGCGCGCTCGAAGCGGCGATCCGCACGGCGAGCCCACACACGCGCTTCGTCGACGCCGAGTCCCGCGGCTTCTGGACGCTCACGCTCGACGACGCGCGCGCCACCGCGACGCTGCACTTCGTCGACGGAATCGAAGACGCGAGCGGAGGCGCGTCGCGCATCGCCGCGCGCGTCGAGATCACGCCCGACGCGGCGCGGCTTCGCCTGCTGCCGCCCTGACGCGGTGAACACGCGCTAGGACCATATCGCAAAGAAGATGCAACTGACATTTGATCCCAAAAACCGGGCGTTGACTTGAGCGGGGCGCCTGCGGACACTCGTGGCCTCATACGCGACGCGGGGGTCGCGCAATTGCCCCATTCCCGCCGGAAATCGGAGTTTCTCGTGACCCGCTCGCCTCGTTCGCTCCGCTCGCTCTCCGTGTGCTTCGCGCTCTTCGCCACGTTTGCGCTCACCGCGTGCGGCGACGACGACGACACGCCGCCGGCGCCCGACGCGGGCGTCGATCTCGGGGGCCCCGATCTCGGCGACGTCTGCAGCGCCGCAACACAGTGCGACGACGGCGTCTTCTGCAACGGCGCCGAGCGCTGCGACCCGGGCACAACGGGCGCCGACGCGCGCGGCTGCGTCGCGGCGCGCGCGCAGGCCTGCATGCCCACGCAGACCTGCGACGAAGCGGCCGACACCTGCATCACGGAGTGCGCGGTCGCGCGCGACGCCGACGGCGACGGCGCCGCGGCCGTCGCGTGCGGCGGCGACGACTGCGACGACGCGAACGCGGCGCGCTTCCCCGGCGCCGCCGAGGTCTGCGACGTCGACGGCGTCGACGAGGACTGCAACCCCGCGACCTTCGGCAACCGTGACGGCGACAGCGACGGCGCCTTCGACGCGGCGTGCTGCAACGGCACGACGTGCGGCACCGACTGCGACGACACGGTCTTCTCCATCCGTCCCGAGGCGCTCGAGACCTGCGACGGAATCGACAACGACTGCGACGGCAGCGTCGACGACGGCGTGCTCGTCGCGGGCTTCACGGATGCCGACGCGGACGGCTACGGCGACACGGCGAGCGCGCGGGTGGCGTGCCCCGGCACGGCGGGCTTTCGCGACCGCGGGCGGCGATTGCAACGAGGCCGACCGCGAGGGTCAACCCCGGTGCAAACCGAGGCCTGCGACGGAATCGACAACGACTGCGATGGCAGCGTCGACGACGGCCTGCTCGTGATGGGCTTCGCCGACCGTCGACGCCGACGGCTACGGCAACTCGGCAAGCCCGCTCACCGTCTGCCCCGGCGCGGCGCGCTTCGCGACCGTGGGCGAGGACTGCAACGACGCCGACCGCACCGTGAACCCGGGGCAGGTCGAGATCTGCGACAACCTCGACAACGACTGCGACGGCAGCATCGACGAGCTCGCACGCGCCGTGACCTGGTACCGCGACGCGGACGGCGACGGCTTCGGCAGCCTCGCTTCGGGCACCACCGTCTCCTGCGCGCCGGTCAGCGGCCATTCGCTGCTCGCGACCGACTGCGACGACGCGGCCGTCGACGGTGAGCCCCGTGGCGGCCGAGCGCTGCAACGGCCGCGACGACGACTGCAACGGCGTCGCCGACTTCGCGATCGCCGCCAGCAACACCGAGGACGACGACGGCGACGGCTTCGCCGACATGGCGTGCCCCGTCGCGAACGCCGATTGCGTCGACACGAACGCAAGCATCTACCCGATGGCGCCCGAGCTCTGCGACGGGCTCGACAACGACTGCAACGGCGTCCCGGACACGATGACGACCGAGCAGCTCTGGTATCGCGACGCCGACGGCGACGGCTTCGGCAGCGACCTGATCCTGCCGATCATGTCGTGCGAGCCGCAGCCCGGGCGCGTGCCCCGCGCGGGCGACTGCAACGACGCGAACCGCGACCTCCGCCCCGGCGCGAACGACGGCTGCGGCGGGATGATCGGCGTCGACGACGACTGCGACGGCGCCATCGACGAGGAGACGGCCGACACGATCTGGTACGCCGACAACGACTTCGACAGCTGGGGCGCGGGCACGCCGGTGCTCTCGTGCTCGGCGCCGGCCGGACCCGCGCCGCGCTACGTCGAGCGCCCCGGCGACTGCAACGACACGGACTCCGCGCGGACTCCGGACATCGCGGAGAACTGTACGAACGGCACGGATGACGACTGCGACGGACTCGCCGACTGCGGCGACGGCGACTGCCGCAGCGTCGCCGGCTGCGCGATCGACTTCCGCATCGTCGCCGTCTCCGGGAGCATGCAGGCGACGACGATCACGCGCGCGCTGCCCCTCAACGTCGTGCTCCGCGTCGAGCGCATCGCGACGGGCGCCGCGACCTCGGGTCACGTACTGACGCTCAACGCCGAGCCCGGGCGTCGGCGTGACGAGCCCGAGCCTCACGACGAACGCGATGGGCCAGATCACGCTCACCGTGCGCGCCCCGCTCCGTGCGGGGCCCTTCAGCGTGCAGGTGAACGGCGCGACCACCGCACCGCTCACGCTCAACTTCACCGCGACGGAGCCGGCCGTAGGCACCGCGCTCCCGGTGGTCAACGCGATCGGGACGAGCTCGACGGCGACGGTCGCTGGCGCCGCGACGATCCTGCGCGCAGGCGACCCGCGCGCGCTCGCACGCGCCGCCGACGGCACCGTCTACGTCGGCGTGTGCGGCTCGAGCACCGCCGTCGGCGTCTGGGCGCTCTCGCCTGGACGGCGCGCTCACGCCCGTTCGCGGGCGGCGGCATCGCGCTCGGTGACGGTGGCACGGCCGCGAGCGCCAACCTGCCGTGCGCCACCGGCCTCGCGGTCGACGACGCGAGCCGCACACTCTACGTGGTCGACTCCGCCAACGCGCGCGTGCGCCAGATCAGCCTCGCGACGCGGCGGATCACGACGCTCGCGGGGGGTGCGATGATCGGCGCCCCGACGTATGGCGACGGCGGCAGCGCGACGGGGGCGCAGCTGAACGCCCCGCAGCGCATGGCGCTCCTCCCGGACGGAACGCTCGTCGTCGACGACTCGAGCGTCGGCCTCCGCGCGATCGACACGTCCGTCGGCACGATCGACACGCTCGTGCGGTTCACGCCCACGTGCTCGGCGACGCGCGCGGATCCGTCGACGATGTGCCTCTCTAGCCGCGTCACCGCGGCGGGCGGCGTCCCGCTCGCCGTCGACGCGGACGGGAACCTCTTCGCCTACGCGAACTTCGTCAGCAGCCGCCTCGGCTCCACCATCGCCGCGCCCGCGATCGCGCGGCTCACGCCGGGCGGATCGTTCGCGCACATCTTCGGTCAGTCGGACGGCAGCGTGAGCGAGGGTGCCGTCGCGACGGGAGCGGGGTCGAGCAACGTGATCGGCCTCGCCTTCGACCCGGCCGGAAACCTCTACTTCACGGAGAGCGGGCAGCACCGCGTCTTCCGCATCGAGGCGAAGACGTTCTCCGCGCAGGGCGTCGCCGGCACCGGCACGGCCGGCTCGACGGGTGACTACGGGCCCATCGCGACGGCTGGCCTCAACAACCCCTCGGCGATCCTGTTCCTCCCCACCGGGCACGCGCTCGTCGGCGAGCGCAGCGGGACGCAGGTAGGCATTCGCATGCTGCGCGACGCGGCCGCGACGGGCACCGGTGCAGCGTCGCTCGGCCTGACGGCGGGCGGCACGCAGACCATCACGCTCGGCCAGACGTCGGCGCAGCTCCGCGCGCAGCTCACGGACGGCGCGGGCACCGCGCTCGACACGCGCATCGTCGAGTACGCGCTCGCGCCGGGCGCACCGGGCGCGGCCGCGCTCAGCGCGCGCCTCGTCACGTCGGGCAGCACGGGCGGCGTCTCCGCGACCGTGCGGCCCGCGCGCGTCACCGGTCTCTACACCGTCACGGCCTCCTTCGACGACCTCCACGGCGTCCCCGTGACGGGCAGCCCCGACCACGTTCCAGATCACGGCCGAACGAGCCCACGGGCGGCACGATCATCCCGCTTCTCAACGCGCCGCGCTTCACCAGCGGCACCACCGTCAGCGATGGCACCGTCGCGATCAACGCCGCCTTCGACCTCAACCCGGAAGACATCGCCGTCGCCTCGGACGGCACCGTCTACGTCGCGCACTCGAACGGCGGCGTCTACGCCATCGACCCGCGCGGCACGCTGCGTCTCGTCGCCGGCGGCGGCAGCGCGACGCCCGGCACGGGCATCGACGCACGCACCGTCGCGAGCGGTGCGCGCGGCCTCTTCCTCGATGAGACGGCGGGACGACTCTACGTGGCACGCGGGGTCGGTTATTCGCCCGACTCCTTCTACGTGGACCTCAGCACGGGCACGATCGGCTTCAGCCCGGCGCTGACCGCGCTCAACGCCGCATACTCCCCCGTCTACGAGCTGGCCGTCGCGGCCGACGGCACGCTCTACGCGTATGCCTTCTCGCCTTCGTTCTCGAATCGCGTCGTGCAGGTGAACGCCGCGGGCACGCCGATCACCATGATCGCCAACGGGACGGCCACCTGCACCGGCGCGCTGACGCTCTCGATCCTCGCAAACTACGAGCGACTCGCCTTCGACTCGGCCGGGAACCTCTGGATCTCCGGCCTGGCCTGCGGGGGAGCCGCAGGCATGACCGCGCAACGAGCCCTCGTGCGCCGCACGCCCGCGGGCGTCTTCGATGCGGTGGTCACCGAGAGCCTGACGAGCACGGCCGGCATGGCCCTCGACGCCGCCGACAACCTCTACTTCACCACCGCCAATGGCCGTCTGCGCCGCCGCGCGGCGAGCGATGGCAGCGTGACCACGGTCGCCGGAGCGACCGGCATGACGACGATGTCGACGGGCGATTTCGGCCCCGCGAGCGCCGCGCTGCTCCAGGCCCCGCAGAGCGTCGCCGTCCTCCCGAGCGGCCGTGTCGTCGTCAGCGAGGACTTCGGCAGCACCTACATGCTGCGTGTGGTCTGGTGACTTACCGCGCGTGAATCCCATTCTCGCGCGGCGTGTCGTCGAATGACGCGCGCTGCGTAAGTCGCAGTCATTCAAGGCGCGTCTGCGGGGCGGCAGGAATGCCGATGCCATCCTGTTGCAACCATTCGACCCTGCGCCGCTCGCCCCGAGCGTTGACTTGAGAGAGGCGCCTGCGGACACTCGCGGCCTCATTCGCGACGCGGGGGTCGCGCGGTTGTCGCATTCCCGCCGGAAATCGGAGTTTCACGTGACCCGCTTCCCTCGTTCGCTCCGCTCGCTCTCCGTGTGCCTCGCGCTCCTCGCCACGTTTGCGCTCACCGCGTGCGGCGACGACGACGACACGCCGCCGGCGCCCGACGCGGGCGTCGATCTCGGGGGCCCCGATCTCGGCGACGTCTGCAGTGCCGCAACACAGTGCGACGACGGCGTCTTCTGCAACGGCGCCGAGCGCTGCGACCCGGGCACAACGGGCGCCGACGCGCGCGGCTGCGTCGCGGCGCGCGCGCAGGCCTGCATGCCCACGCAGACCTGCGACGAAGCGGCCGACACCTGCATCACGGAGTGCGCGGTCGCGCGCGACGCCGACGGCGACGGCGCCGCGGCCGTCGCGTGCGGCGGCGACGACTGCGACGACGCGAACGCGGCGCGCTTCCCCGGCGCCACCGAGGTCTGCGACGTCGACGGCGTCGACGAGGACTGCAACCCCGCGACCTTCGGCGAGCGCGACGGCGACGGCGACGACGCCTTCGACGCGGCGTGCTGCAACGGCACGACGTGCGGCACCGACTGCAACGACGCCCTGTTCTCCGTGCGGCCCGACGCGCTCGAGGCCTGCGACGGCCTCGACAACGACTGCGACGGCAGCACCGACGAGGGCCTGCTCGTCGCGGGCTTCACGGACGCCGACGGCGACCGCTACGGCGACGCCGCGCGCGCGACAATGGCGTGCCCCGGGGCGCCCCGCTTCGCGACCGTGGGCGAGGACTGCAACGACGCCGACCGCACCGTGAACCCGGGGCAGGTCGAGATCTGCGACAACCTCGACAACGACTGCGACGGCAGCATCGACGAGCTCGCACGCGCCGTGACCTGGTACCGCGACACGGACGGCGACGGCTTCGGCAGCCTCGCTTCGGGCACCACCGTCTCCTGCGCGCCGGTCAGCGGCCATTCGCTGCTCGCGACCGACTGCGACGACGCGGCCGTCGCGGTGAGCCCCGTGGCGGCCGAGCGCTGCAACGGCCGCGACGACGACTGCAACGGCCGTCGCCGACTTCGCGATCGCCGCCAGCAACACCGAGGACGACGACGGCGACGGCTTCGCCGACATGGCGTGCCCCGTCGCGAACGCCGATTGCGTCGACACGAACGCAAGCATCTACCCGATGGCGCCCGAGCTCTGCGACGGGCTCGACAACGACTGCAACGGCGTCCCGGACACGATGACGACCGAGCAGCTCTGGTATCGCGACGCCGACGGCGACGGCTTCGGCAGCGACCTGATCCTGCCGATCATGTCGTGCGAGCCGCAGCCCGGGCGCATGCCCCGCGCGGGCGACTGCAACGACGCGAACCGCGACCTCCGCCCCGGCGCGAACGACGGCTGCGGCGGGATGATCGGCGTCGACGACGACTGCGACGGCGCCATCGACGAGGAGACGGCCGACACGATCTGGTACGCCGACAACGACTTCGACAGCTGGGGCGCGGGCACGCCGGTGCTCTCGTGCTCGGCGCCGGCCGGACCCGCGCCGCGCTACGTCGAGCGCCCCGGCGACTGCAACGACACGGACTCCGCGCGGACTCCGGACTTTCGCGGAGATCTGTACGAACGGCACGGATGACGACTGCGACGGACTCGCCGACTGCGACGACGGCGACTGCCGCAGCGTCGACGACTGCATGATCAACTTCCGCATCGACGTGGTCGCGGGGAAACATGCAGGCGGCGACCATCACGCGCGCGCTGCCGCTGCCCGTCGTCGTGCGCGTCGTCCGCCTCGCCGACGGCATGCCCGCCGAGAGCCGCATGCTCACGACGAGCGCCGGTCCCGGCGTCGGCGTGGCGGACACCCTCGCCACGGACGCGAGCGGTGGGGCGACCCTGACGATCCGCGCGCCGCTCACCACCGGGCCCTTCTCGGTGACGCTGCGCAGCACGAACACGGCGCCTGTCACGCTCGACTTCACCGCGACGGCGGCAGGAATGGCGAACATTCTCCCCGTCGTGAACGCGGACGCCGCAGGCAGCTATGACGAGGCGGGTGGCGCCGCGACGACCCGCGACATCAGGGCCCGTGCGCGCCTTCGCGCGGAGCAGCGACGGCACGGTGTACATCGGTGCGTGCGGCTTCGACCTCCGGCAACGTCGGCGTCTGGGCGCTCTCGCCCGCCGGCGCCCTCTCGCCCATCGCGGGCGGCGGCTCGGGCAGCGCGCTCGGTGATGGCGGCCCCGCGACTGCGGCCGACCTCTCCTGCGCGGTCGGGCTCGCGCTCGACGAAGCGAACCGACTCCTCTACATCGTAGACAGTTGGAACAACCGCGTTCGCACCGTGGACCTCGCGACGGGGGCCATCAACTCGGTCGCCGGCGGCGGCAGCGCGGGCGCCCCCGGCTACGGGGAAGGTGGCTCGCCCACCGACGCGCAGCTCAACGCGCCGCAGCACATCGTGCTGATGCCCGACGGCGCGCTCCTCGTCGACGACGAATCCCTCGGCCTGCGCCGCATCGACACGGCGGCGAACGTGATCGAGACGTTCGCAGCCTTTTCGCCCTGCCCGGCCACGCGTCCGAACCCCTCCGCGCTCTGCCTGATCAGCAGGGGCGGCAACGGGATCCCGATGGTGCTCGACGACGCGGGGCGCCTCTTCGTTTACGCAAACTTCCGGAGTACGCGCCTCGGTGCGGACGACGCCACCGCCCCCGCCATCGGTCGCCGCGAGGCCGATGGCAGCTTCTCCCACGTCTTCGGCCAATCAGGCGGCGGCGTGACGGCGGGCACGGTCTCCACGGCGGCCGGCTCGAGCAGCGTGAGGGGGCTCGCCTTCGACCCCGCGGGCAACCTCTACTTCACCGACGACGACGCAAAGCGCGTGTTTCGCATCGAGAGCCGCACGCTCGCGCTGCAGCTCGTCGCGGGGACGGGCAGCGACGGGACCGCGGGCGACTACGGCGCCGCGACCGCGGCGACGCTCAGCTCCCCGGGGCCGATCACAATGCTCGCCGATGGCCACGCGCTCGTCGGCGACGCGTTCGTCGGCGACGCGTTCTCGGGCACAATCCGGATGATCCGCGACGCCGCGCGCGCGAGCGGCGGCAACGCCGCGCTCTCCCTGACGTCGGGCAGCATGCAGAGCGTCGTACTCGGTCGCCAGTCCGCCCTGCTCGCCGCGCGGCTCACGGACGGCGCGAGCACCGGTCTCGGCCGCCGCACCCTCGACTACGCCTTCGTCGCGAGCGGCACCGGCGCACTCACGAACGCGACGCCCGTCACGGGGCCCACCGGCTCGACCTCCGCGGTCATGCGTTCAGGCCGCATCGCCGGCCGCTACGACGTCACCGCCTCCTTCACCGATCTGCACGGCGTGCACGTCACCGGTAGCCCCCTGACGTTCGAGGTCACGGCCACCGAACCCGCAGCCGGCGTCATCCTCCCCATCGTCAACGCGCTACGGAGCACGACGGGAGCGCCGGTGATAGACGGCGAGCCAGCCATCGTCGCCGCGCCGTTCTCCGACCCGCCGGGCGTGCAGGACCTCGCCGCGGGCCTCGACGGCACGATCTACATCGCCAACGCCTTCCCGGAAATCCTCGCCGTTTCGCCCGAGGGCGCCATGCGTCGGATCGCGGGCGGCGGCAGCGAGGTCCCCACCGACGGCGCCGACGCCTTCGCCATTCAGGGCGGCGCGTACGGGCTCTTCCTCGACGAGGCCGCCGGTCGGCTTCGGCTCTACGTCGCCGGCAACGGTGGAGGGTCTGGCAAGGCTTACTTCGTCGATCTCAGGGCCGGCACCATCGGCATCAGCCTGGCCCTCGCCGCGCTCGACGCGCAGTCCTACGACGTCTACGACCTCGTCGTCGCGGCAGACGAGACGGTCTTCGCCGTTGCAGGAAATTCCTCGACCGGCGTCACCGAGATCCTCCAGGCCACACCTGCCGGGGACGTCACCACGCTCGCCACCTCCAACTTCTCCGCCACCTGTGGAGCCTCCGTCGAGGTGAACCAGCTCTCAAGGTACGATAGCTCAAACTCCCATGGGCTCGCGCGGGACGGAGCCGGCAGCCTCTACTTCGAGGCTCAGGCCTGCGGCGGCAGCATCGGCGCCGAGCCGACGGACGTCCTTTTGCGGCGTACGACCGCAGGCGAGTACGAGGTGCTCTCACGCGACACGCTCTCGTCACCCGCCACGATCGCCCTCGATGCCGCCAACAACCTCTACTACACGACGAGCGACGGGCGTCTGCGCCGCCGCACATCCTCCGGCATGACCAGCACCCTCGCGGGCATGACCGGCATGACCACGATGTCGACCGGCGACTTCGGCCCGGCGACAGCCGCGCTGCTCCAGGCGCCACGTGGCGTCGCCGTACTCCCCGGCAACCGCGTGGTCGTCGGCGAGACGCTCGGCACCACCTACATGCTGCGCGTCATCTGGTGACGCGCGGCGCGTGACTCACGCCGCTGCATCGCGCGTCGCCGCCGCGAACGACGAAGACACAGCAGAGATACAACTGCATCCCCATCGCATCAAAGCGCGCCGACCTGGCGCGCCGGCAATCCTCGGCACGGCGACACGTCGACGGTGTCGCGGGGCGTGACGTCGAGCGCCGCGCCGACGTCGAAGCGACGCACGCCGAGCGTGCCCTCCGGCACGAGCAGCAGGCCACGCGCAGCGTCGTAGGCGCCGCCCTGCAGCGCGAAGCGGAGCGGCGACACGTAGACGGTGCGCGCCTCGCCGCTCGAAAGCGCCACGGCGACGAGGCGATCGGTGTTGGCCGAAGCCCCCTCGCCGCGCGCCGCGTAGACGACGCGCCCCGCGTCGAGCACGGCGACGAGGTTCGTGGGGCTGCCGACCTCCGTGTGATCGGCCGCGCGCCAGGTGCGGACCACGCGCGCGCCGCCGGCCGCTCCCACGCGCACGACCGCGATCCCCGCACCCGCACGCCGGGCGGCCTCGTCGACGAACGTCGCCCCCTGACAGAGCGCGACGACGTCGACGTCGCCCGCGACAGCGGGCGGCTCCGCGAGCGGCGCATCGAGCGCGCGCACCTCGCCGCAGTACGCGAAGCCCTCGAGCGGCACCGCATACGCCGTGCCCGCGTCGACGTCGACGACCGCCACAGCGCCGGGCCCCGCGCGCATGAAGTCGGCCGAGAGCCGCGCCAGGCCCGCGACGTGGAAGGCGCCTGCGCGCGCAAGTCCGTCGGGGCGCGCGGCGACGGGCTCTCCCTCCGCGAGCGCGCCGAGCGCCGAGAGATCGACGCGCGCGACCACCGCGCGGGCCGCGAGGTCGAGCACCACCACGTCGTCCCCGCGATCGAGCGGCGGCGCGTCGGGCGCGGGGTTGCGCTCGAAGCGCGTGAGCACGAGCCGCCCGGGCGCGTGGGCGGCGACGTCGTGCGGGTTCGGCGACCAGCCGCGCGAGGCCGCGGACGCGCGCACCTCGGCCTGGACGGGCACGAGCGGCGGCGCGAGCGGGACGCGCGTGAGCACATCCGTCGCGAAGCGATCGAGCAGCGTGAGCGCGCCGTCGCGGAGCGAGGCGCTCGGGAGCACGACGTCCCCGTTGAGCGTCGCGGCGAGGCCCACCTCCGCGGTGCCCGAGTCGATCCACGCCTCCTCGAGCAGCGCGCCGTCGGCGTCGAGCAGCGCGACCGCCGTCGCGCTGTAATCGCTCGTGACCACCGCATACGAGGGTGTTTGCGTGACGGTCGCGAGGCGGGCCGGCGCGCACGCCGAGCCCGTGGGTGCACCGCAGCCGGCGAGCGCGAGGAGCACCGACATGAGCGTCGCGCGCGCGGCGGCCACGGACGCGCCCACCGCCGACACCCGCAAAACCTCGCAAAACAGGGCGATCGGACGCCTCACCCGCCCCCGGCGTGGACGACGGCGACCGCGTCGAGGTCGAAGCCATCGGTGCCCGCGCCGTCCATCCGGCCGCCGCCCGCGTCGGTGATCCGCACGAAGCGCGCGCGCGCGACGCCCACCGCCGCGAGGTCGAAGGCGTCTCCGCCCGCCGCGCCTGGATCGCGCGGATCGAGGTCGTTCGTGTCGACGTTCGCGAGCACGGGCGAGAGCCCCGCGCAGCCGCGGTGAGGGGCCGCGTCCGCCGCGCACGGGAAGGCCGTCCAGCGCACACCGTCCGCGCTGACCTCCACGCGCGCGGGCTCGACGTACACGTTCGCCGCCGAACCCCCGATGTGGAAGGCATTCTCGAAGACGACGAGGTCCGCGCCGGGGCCGTCGACCGCGTCGACGCCGAGCTCGACGGTGATCGCCCCGCCCGTGCCGAGCGAGAGCACATCCGTCGAGCCGGAGGCGAGCCCCGCGCCGCGCGGCGGCCCGAGCACGACGTCGGGCAGGCGGTCGGTGCCGAAGCCTGCGCCCGGCCCCGGCTCGTGCGCGACGATCGCGACCGCGTACGGCGCGCCCGGTGTGAGCGTCGGGTCCGCGCCTTCGCCCGTGCAGGCCGCGAAGAGGCCGACAAACAGACCAAAAACCGGCAAACAAGCGAGCGAACGAGGCGACATGAACGAACTGCGGCGCGGCGACATGGTGACCTCGTGGCGCCGCTCCCCGCAGCGCCCGGGCTCACGCGGCGCGGCGCCTCGGGGCGGCGGCGCGGACGCGTGTCGAAACGTGCGGCAGGTCTCCTGGCTCTCGGATCGTCCCCGCGCGCAGCCTTCCCGGCCCGGCGGTGTGTCCGCTCGGCCAGTGGCGATGTCGCGCGCGAGTCCCCGGTCACAGTGGCGGGGGCCGCGTCGGACTCTCCGGCCTCGACCGGATCACCGACTTCCCTCTTCGCACCCATGGGGTGACCGCACGTTCGTGGTGTGACTTCGGTGGTGTGTGGTCGCGCTTCTCCTGTGGCCGACGACGCTTAGAGGAGCCACGCGGCGGTGTCAACCGCGCCCGCCCCGGCGCGCGCACCGGGAAGCCCTCGCCGCGCGCGCGTCCAGTTCGCCGCCGCGCAGCGTCAGCGTGAGCGAGAACGTCCGCCCGGGGAGCGGAAACCCGAGCAGATCCTGCCCGCGCGCGTCCGCGAGGTCCGCGACCGACACGGCGAGCACCGCGTCGCGCGTGCGCGAGGCGATCGCGAGGCCGCAGCCGAAGACGGTGCGCGCGGGGATCTGCGCGAGGTTCGCCGGATCGGCGGCGACCGCGCCGACGTGCGCGACGTCGACCCACGGCTCGATCGACGCGAGCGGACCGAAGGGCGGCACGCGCCCCGAGGCGCGCGCGTAGAGCTGCACCGCGGGGCGGAGCGGCAGCGCGCGGTCGAGCGTGAGGTCGAGAGACTCCTGCAACGTGATGGCAGATACAACCGTGATGTGTCTCGCGAGGCGCGCGTCGAGCGCGAACTCGAGGCCGCGCGTGCGGGCCGCGTCGATGTTCTGCGCGACGGCCTGGAACTGCGAGGTGCGCGTGTAGCGGATGAAGTCGCGGTCTTCTCGCCAGAAGGCGTGCACCTCGCCCCGCACGCGCAGCGGCCCCTGCGCGAGGCGCGCCCGCACGCCGAGCTCGGCGCCGAGGCCGCGCTCCGGACGCAGCGTCACCGCGCTCGCGAGCCAGCCGCGATCGCCGAAGAGCTCGACCATCGTCGGGAGACGCGCGCCGAGGGAGGCGGCCGCGCTCAGAGAGAGCCAGCGCGCGGGCGCGAGCTCCGCGCCGAGCCGCGCCGTGGGCACGAGGAAATCGCGCGTGACCGGCTCGGGCGCGTCCTCCGCGCGGATCGACGCGAGCGACGCGCGCGCGATCTCGACGCGCACAGAGGGCCGCACGGTCAAGGCCGCCTTGGCGGGCAGGAAGCGCAGCGGCGCCTCGAGCGCGAGCGCGCCGGTGTGCCGCACGGAGGGCTGGTTCGGCGCACGGGCGAGCGCGTCCGCGGGGTCGAGCGCCTCGAGGCGGTAGGTCGCGACGCCCGTGAGCGCGAGCCAGTCGCGCAGGCGCCGCTCGCCCGCGACGCGGAGCGACGCGCGCGTGAGCCGGTCGTCCGTCGCGCGCGGCAGGAGGCCCGTCTGCGCCTCGCGATCGGTGAAGCGCGCGCGCTCGTGCGAGGCCGCGAGCGCGAGCTGCACGCGCCCCGTGCGCACGCCGTCCGCGCCGCGCGACGCACGCGTCCACGACGCGGCGACGAGGGCGCGCGCGAGCGTGCGTCGCGTCGCGGTCGTCGGCCGCAGCGCATGGCCGGGCACGCCGCCCGCACGACCGAGCCCGACCGCGACGAGATCGAGCGCACCGCCGAGCGCGGGCGCGCGCAGCCGCAGCAGGCCGAAGCTCTGCGTGAGGCGGCCGTTCGTGCGGCGGCGCTCGACGTCGTCGCGCGGATCGAGCCGCGTGCCGCGATCGTCGAGGTAGGGGAAATCGCCCTCGCTCTCGGTCACGCCCGCGACCGCCGTCGCACGCACGCCGCGCGCCCCGTGCGGGGCCGCGGTGCCCGAAACCTGCGCACCAAAGAGCCCGAACGACCCGACGGTGGCGCTCGCGGCGACGCCGGTCGCGCGGGGCTCGCGCGGCACGAGCCGCACCACGCCGCCGACGGCGCCGGCGCTCCACCAGGCGGGCGCGCCGCCGCGCCACACCTCGACGCGCTCGAGCTGCGCGGCCGGAATCGTCGAGAGATCGAGCCCCCCGTCGTCGACGCCGTCGAGCGGCACATCGCCGAGCAGCACGACGTTGTGGCGCGGCTCGGCCCCGCGGATCGAGAGCAGCGACGGGGCGCCGTACGCCCCCGTGCGCCGCGCGCGCGCCCCCGGCACCTCGAGCACGAGCGCGTCGAGCGTGGCCTGCGCGCCCGCGTCGGGGTCGACCTCGACGACGCTCACCGTCGCGGTCGGGTCCGCCGCCTGCGCCCGATCGGCGGGCCCTTGGGCCTCGGCGCGCGCACCGAGCGTCGGCCCCTCGGCGCGCACATCCGTCGTGCGGCCGACGACGAGCGCACAGACGGCGACGGACGCCGCGAATCCCGCATGTCGACGCACGCCGCTCACGACGGCGGCGAGCCTACGCGAGCTTGAGCGCGAGCGCCTCGGCCGCGAGCGCGGCGAAGCTGATCCGCTGCGTGCGCGCGAGCTCGTCGGGCGTGTAGAGCGTGTGGATCACGCGCGGATCGACGCCGAGGACACGCTCGACGAGCCTGCCGAAGAGCGGCCGCGTGAGCGGGTTCTCGAAGAGGGCCTGCAGCGTCTGCACGAAGCGCGTGAACGGCCGCCGCGGCCCGGTGCCCTGCTTGCGGCCGAGCAGCTGCACGCGCTTGAAGGCGTCGATCAGCCGCGTGCCGCTCGGATCGACGAGCGCCATCGGGCGGAAGAACACGTCGCGGAAGAAGGGCTGCGCGTGCCGCAGAAAACCCGCGAGCGCGAGCGTGCTCTGCACCTGCGCGCGCAGGCCCCGGCGCGGCTGCGCGGCGAGCCACGCGTCGTAGTCGGCCGACGCGTAGTACTCGGCCATGTGGTAGTCGACCGCGATGTGCCGCGACTCGTCGCGGTTGATGAGCCGCATCGCCGCGTGGCTCATCGCGTCGTCGACGAACTCGTCGAGCGAGCGCAGGAGCGCGATGTCGAGCAGCAGCTCACCCGTCGTGATGTAGGCATTGGCGATGTCGGGAGACGCGGTGCGCGCAGCCTCGATGAAATGTCTGCTGAAGCGCACGAGATGGGGATTCGTCTCGTAGCGACGATACCCATGCACGTCGTAATGGCGGGCGAGGCGCAGCGCGACCTCCGCGTGCCGCGCCTCGTCCTCGACGAAGGTCGCGAAGATCGCGCGGAGGGTCTCGTCGCGCGCCTGATCGCGCTGCACCGCGAAGAGCGCGCCCGCGAGCCGCTCGATGCCGGCCATGTCCGTGAAGTACTGGCAGACGGCGAGCTCGTGCTCGCGCGAGAGCGTGCGCGGCGCGAGGCTCCAATCGAGGTCCTCGATATCCCATTGATCGCGCCGGCAGAGCGCGAGCATCCGCTCGGTATCCATGTCGCCTCCTCCGCGCGTCGACCGGGGGATGGTGCCTACTCGGCGGCCTCGGCGTAGGCGGGCCGCGTGTCGAGCTCGCGCAGCATCTCGGCCGCGCTGAGCGAGTCGGCGGCCTTCTCACCGAAGTATTTCGCGAGGCCCGCGCGCTCGTAGTGCGGGCGAATGCGCGGCGAGAGCAGGCCGATCTCGCGGAGGTTCGGCACGAGGCGCCGGAACATCACGTGCCGGAACTGCTCCATCCCGGGCCCCGTCGCGACGACCTCGCGCCACTGCGCGCGCGTGAGCTTGTGCGCGAACCACTCGTCGTAGACCTCGAAGGCGTAGAAGCGGTTGCGCATCAGGAGCGCGACCTCGAACGCCCAGTCCTCGCGCTCGCGGCGCTCGCTCTCCGAGAGCTCGGTGGCGATGTGCTCGCGCAGCGCGAGCACGCCGTAGTGCACGTGGCGCGCCTCGTCCTGAATCACGTTCTTGAGGAGCTCCTTCAGCAGCGGCTCGCGCGTCTGCTGGTAGAGGAAGCCGAACGCGCCGAGCGCGAGCCCCTCGACCATGATCTGCATCCCGAGGAACTTCATGTCCCAGCGCGAGTCGCCCATGAGCGCGTCGATGATGACGAAGAGGTTGTCATTCACCTGATAGAGCTTGTTGAGCTTGGTATCGAGGTAGCGGTGGAAGACCTCGACGTGGCGCCCCTCGTCGACGACCTGCGTCGCGCCGTAGTACTTGCCGTCGAAGAACTGCACCGCCTCGGTGACCTGCGCCGCGGCGAAGAGCGCGCCCTGCTCGCCGTGCAGGAACTGCGAGAGCATCCACGTCGCCGTGTCGGCGAGGAGCCGCGTCGTCTCGCGCTCGTCGAGGCGCACGCCGAACTCCTCGAGCTTCGGTGTGTTGAAGAGCGTCGGGTCGATGAGGCGCGTGCGCGGATCGTGCGGATCCACCGAGATGTGCCAGGGGAGGTTGTCGCCGTCCCACTGCCCCTGTTTGGCGCGGCGGTAGAGGTCGGCCATCTCCGCGTTGTCGTGCGGGTACGTCCAGTCGAAGTGCGCGTGGTGCGACGCGGGCATGCGCGTCGGCACGCCCTGCTTGCCGCGGCGCAGCACGAGCCCGCGCACGCCGGCTGGGCCGAGCGACGCGAGCACGCGCGGGTCGCGCATCTCGGTGAGCACGTCGAGTGCCTCGCCGTAGAGTTCGACGGACGTGCGCACTTTGGTCGGGAGGATTCGCAGAAGCGTGTCTCTCAGCATGGTCGGACCTCTGGGCTGCGGTTCGTGGACGGGATTCACAGCGGGATGAGAATCGTATTCTGCGATGCGATGCGTTGGATTCGCGGTACGAACGGGAATCCCTATCGAAGCGTCTGGAAGAACTGGCGCACGCGCATGGCGTGGTAGCGGATGAGCAGCGTGTGGACGAGCGGGAGCGCGCGCTCGAGCAGCGTCGCGACGCGCTCGGGCGGCAGGTTCTGCACGCGCGACGCGACGAGCATCACCTCGTGCGTGAAGAGCGTGCCGATCGCCTCCTCGTAGATGGCGAGGTCGTCGACGACGAAGCCGAGCTCGCGCGAGACGCCCGCGGCGCGCAGCTCGCCCCAGACCTCGAGGAGCCACGACTGGTCCGCGGCCATCACCTCGCGCCCGCCGATCTCGCGCGTCGCGACGAAGCCGAGCTCGACCGCGCGGTCGAGGTCCTCGCGCGGGACGCCCGTGCGCGCGAGCAGGTCGTCGATGGCGATGGTCTGCGCGCCGGGCTCGCGCCCCTCCTCGCGGACGAGCGTGTGCTCGAGGCGCTCCTTGACGCCGAGCAGCATCACGCGCTGCGACGAGGTGAAGGACTCCTCCTGCCCGTCGAGCAGGGCCTTGATCGCCTTGAGCGGCAGGAAGCGCTCGTGCTGGAGCTGCCGCACGAGCTGGAGGCGCTCGACGTGCTGCGGGCCGTAATACGCCATGTTGCGGCCCGTCTTCACGCCACCCGGCACGAGCCCCTGCTGGATGTAGAAGTGGATGACCTGCCGCGGCAGCCCCGTGAGCTCGCAGAGCTCCTTCATCTTGTAGGGGTGCGCAGCGGCCGTGGGACGCCTCAGCGCGTTCGCGCCCTTCGCGACACGCGGCGCGTTCGCGCCCTTCGCGGCGGCAGGCGCAGCGACGCGGGACACGGTGCGGCGCACGGTGGTGCGGCGCGATCCGGGCGCGGCCGCCGTCACGAGGACGCCTCGACGCGCAGGCTGCACGCGCTCGTCGCGCGGCCGACGCAGGTGAGCACGTAGCCGGCGGCGCGCTCGTCGCGCGTGAGACAGTTGGGCGTCTCGACGTCCACAGTGCCGGTGACGAGGCGCGCCTTGCACGCGCCGCAGCCACCCACCGCGCACGAGAAGGGCACCGGCACGCCTGCGGCGTTCGCCGCGTCGAGGATCGTCTGCCCGCGCTCGGTGCGAAGCACGTGCGTGCGGCCCTCGAACGCGATGACCACCTGTTGAGGTGGCAGCTCGGCGCGGCCCGCGCGCGGACTCTCGGGGCTCGTGAAGCGCTCGACGTGCACGCGCTCGGTCGGCACGCCCTGGGCCTCGAGCTCCGCGCAGACGCCCTCCATCATCGGCGCCGGGCCACACACGAAGAGGTCGCGCCGCGTCGCATCAGCCCCCGTCGCGCGTGGCGCGAGCGTCGCCGCGACCGCCTCCCGGTCCACGCGCCCGAGCTCGACGTGTTCGCCCGCGGACGACACGCCGCCCGGCTGCTCGACCCGCAGACGCACCGTGAAGCGCGCGCCGTGCTCGGCGCGGAGCTGCGCGAGCGCGTCGCGGAAGAGGATGCCGTCTGCGGTGCGGCTGCCGTAGGTGAGGGAGACGTGCGCCTCCGGATCGGCGCGGAGGACGGTGCGCGCGATCGAGAGGCAGGGCGTGATGCCGCTGCCCCCCGCGAAGAGCACGACGTCGCGCGGGCCACGCGCGTCGCGCGGCGGCAGCACGAACGCGCCCTGCGGCCCGAGCGCGGTGAGCGTCATCCCCTCGCGCGCGTGGGCGTTGAGCCACGTCGAGGCGCGCCCGCCCTCGATGCGCTTGACGGTGATCGTCGCGCCCGGACCGTCGAGCGGCGACGACGACAGCGAGTACGAGCGGCGCAGCGTGTCGCCGCCGACCTCGAGCAGGAACGTGAGGAACTGCCCCGCCTCGAAGCGCAGCGGTGCGCCGGAGACGTCCTCGAGGTGCAGCGAGACGGCGTCCGACGTCTCCGGCACGACGCGCGTGACGCGGAGGCTGCGCGCGTCGGCCGGGACCGCCGCGGGCGCGCGGACGGCAGGCGCGGCGTGGCGCGGGCGCGGGTCACGCGCGACCGTCGCCGGCGGCAGCTCGCCGCGGAGCGAGCTGGACAACATCGTCAGGTCGCGACGGGCCTGCGCGAGCGCGCCGCGGAGCCGGCGGAGGGCGCTGCCCGGGGACACGAAGTCGATCGGTTGCACGACGCAGGTTATGGGGGGGCCACGCGTCGGGTGTCAAGTAACACTTTACACTTTGCCGCACGGCGCCCCCGGCGCAGACGCGACGCGCAGCGCAACCACGCGCAGCGCGTGCGCGGCGGGCGCTACGGATACGCGAGGATCGCGTCGTCGGCGGCCACGAGCGGCGAGGCGAGCACGCGGCTGACGCGGCACGCATCGGGGCGTCCGTCGACGCGGGCGATCACGAGCTTGCTGTGGAGCAGCGAGTCGGTGCCGGCGGGCGCGAGCGCGCGGTCCACCTCCTCGGGCGACGCGGCCGCCCCCGCGGGGTGCGCGCAGACCTCGACGAGCCCGGCGATGGCCCCGCCCGAGAGCACGACCGCATGCACGAGCACCTCGCCGCGCCCCTCGTGCCGCGCGCGCACGCCCTCGCGCTCGAGCGCCACCGTGACGCGGCGCGGGTCGGCGGCGACGGCGATCGGCCCCGCGACGGCGTGCCGCGCATCGAGGAAACGCGCGAGCTGCGTCGCGTACGCGCGCTGCTGGCGGGCGCGCCACTCGGGCGGCAGCACCGCCGGACCGGGCGCCGCCGCGAGCGCCTGCAGCTCGATCCGCACCGCCTCGTCGTACTCGGCGGGCTGCGTGCGGCCGAGGCGATAGGAGACGGTGGCGCGCGTGTCGAGGTAGTCGCTGCGCGCCTCGGGCAGCGCGTGCCGCACCGCGAGATCGGCCAGGCGGCGCAGCAGAGGCCAGGCGTCGGCGGGCGTGTCGCGGCCGATCGCGAGCGTCCACGCGACGACGTTGAGCGGCTCGGCTTCCGCGGGGGATGCGACGGGCCGCGCGAGCAGCGCGCGCGCGATCGTCACGAGGTCGCGCGCGTTCGCGCGGGGCGAGCTGCCGTGCGCGACGGCGACGCCCACGGAGACGGCGAAGGCGCCCGCCGTCACGAAGGCGAGCAGCCGCGCGAGCCAGGCGCTGCCCGGCGTGTCGGGGCGCATCCCGCGGTCGACGAGCGCGGTCGCGAGGAAGCCCGTCACGAACCCGCCCGCGTGCCCCGTCCCGTCGATCACGGGCACCACGAGCGGCAGGCTGAAGTTCAGGCCGAGGATGACCAGCCACCAGAGGCGCGACTGCCGAAAGCCGGCCGGCAGCACGGCGCGGTGCCGCAGGTGCACGAAGGCGAGCGCGCCGAGCAGGCCGAAGAGGCCCGTCGAGACGCCGACGGAAAAGAGCGCCTGCGCGGCGAGCGCCGAAGCGAGCGAGCCGCCCACGCACGAGACGAGCAGCACGAACGTGAAGCGCGCACCGCCGAGCCAGCGCTCGAGCAGCCCGCCGAGCGAGAGCAACGCGGCGCCGTTCATGATCGCGTGCAGGAAGCCGCCGTGCAGGAGGTTCGCGGTGAAGAGCCGCCACACCGCGCCCTCGCGCACCAGCGCGGGCGCGCTCGCGCCGAGCTGCAGGAGCCCGAGGGTGCCCGCGTCGTCGAGCGCCCCGGTACGCAGCTCGAGCACGAAGGCGAGCACGAGGACCGCGAGCACCGCGATGGTCACGCGGGCGCGGCGCGTGGAGAGCGCCTCGGCGTGCCGGCGGCGCTGCACGATCTCCCCGAGCTGCGCGCGCCCCCCGGGGCGGGCGAGGAGGCGGTCCCGCACGGCGCGGGGCAGCGCGGCCGCGGCCGTCGCGTCGCGAAAGCGCGCGAGCGGCAGCACGCGCAAGCCGCGCAGCGTGTCGATGAGCAGGAGGCCG
The DNA here is from genome assembly GCA_964202905.1 of Polyangiales bacterium. Taxonomy (GTDB): domain Bacteria; phylum Myxococcota_A; class Polyangia; order Polyangiales; family JADJQN01; genus CAIUAC01. The sequence goes on along the minus strand of CAXNJO010000001.1, from coordinate 925,041 downwards.
CCGCGCGGACCGCCACGCACCTCGAGGTCACGGATCTCCTCGTAGGGCACCGTCACCGTGCGGCGCGAAGACACCGTGCGGGGGAGCTCGAGCGCCGAGGGACCGAGCTCCACGGCGAGGTCGCCCCGCGGGCGCGTGAGCAGGCGCCACAACGCGAGCCCGAACACCAGCGCGAACCCGCCGAGCACGATGGAGCGCGCCTCGCCCGGCGCGAGCAGCGCCTCGACGCCGCGCGCGTCGAGCGCGAGCACGACCAGCAGCGCGACGAACGAGGTCGCGACCGTGCGGATCGCCCCCTCGAAGAAGGGCGGGCGCGCGATCGCGAAGCGCACGGAGACGGGTGTCGGGGCCTCGTCCTGCGTCGTCTCGCCTGGCATCGCCCGCGTCAATGTTCGGGATGAAGCGCGGGGCGTCGAGGGCTCTCGGCGGCGAGACGCCGCGGGGCCCCGGAACACACGTCCGTGATAACGTTGCGCCCGCATGGCGGCAGACGCGCGGCGCGGCTTCGATCGGCTCCACGAGGAGGGGACGGTCCTCGACGGTCGTCGGCAGGCGCTGCGACTTCCCGCCCTGCGCATCGACGTGATCGAAGGCCCGGACGCCGGCGCGTCGCTGCGCATCCAGGGGCGGCCGATGCAGATCGGCTCGAGCCCCCGGAGCGACCTTCTCCTCGAGGATCCGACGGTGTCGCGCCACCATGCGCGCATCTCGCTCACGCAGTCCGGTCCGATCCTCGAGGACCTCGAGTCGCGAAACGGCACCTGGGTCGGTGACCTCCGCGTCTACCGCATACGCCTCTCACCAGGTACGCGTATCCGGATCGGCCGCACGGTCCTCGTGGTGGACGTGGTCGACGAAGCCATCGACGTGCCGATCTCGCCGCACGCGAGCTTCGGATCGCTGCTTGGAACGAGCGTCGAAATGCGCCGGATGTTCGCCCTGCTCGAGCGCGTGGCGAACACCGACGTCACCGTGCTCGTTCAGGGTGAGACGGGCACGGGCAAGGAGCTCGTCGCAGAAGCCATTCACGCGCGGTCGGGCCGCGCGGACGGCCCGTTCGTCGTCGTCGACTGCGGGGCCATCGCGCCGACCCTCGTCGAATCGACGCTCTTCGGGCACGTCAAGGGAGCGTTCACGGGCGCCAACGCCGACGCGCCGGGCGCGTTCGAAGAGGCCGACGGCGGGACGATCTTCCTCGACGAACTCGGCGAACTGCCGCTCGCGATGCAGCCCAAGCTGCTGCGTGTCCTCGAGTCGCGACGCGTCGCGCGCGTCGGCCAGACACGGCTCCGATCGGTCGATGTGCGCGTGATCGCGGCGACCCACCGCCCCCTCGACGCCGAGGTCAACGCGGGACGCTTCCGCGAAGACCTCTATTACCGGCTCGCCGTCGCGGTCGTGGAGATTCCGCCCTTGCGCACGCGCCGCGAGGACATCCCCGCGCTCGTCGACCGCTTCGCGGCGGCGCTGCGGCCCCGGCCCGAACCATCCACCCTCGCTGCGCTCGCCGCCCGCCTCGTGCACCACGATTTCCCAGGAAACGTGCGCGAACTCCGCAACATCGTGCAGCGGGAGCTGCTGCTCGGGCCTTTTCGAACCGGGCCGCGCGCGCCGGCCGCCGCGAGCACCACCGACGTGCCCGCCGACCTCCTCGAACTCCCCCTCTCGGTCGCGCAGGAGCGCTGGATCGAGACGTTTCAGCGGCGTTACGTCGAGCACGCGCTCGCGCGAACGGGCGGCAACGTCACGCGGGCGGCCGAGCTCGCCGGCACGAACCGCCGCGACATTCAGCGCATCCTGAAGCGGACGGGGTCGTCCGCCTCGGACGGAGAACTCGAGTCCGAGGACCTCGACACCGACGACATCCCGACACCGAACGAGGATTGACGGCGCAGGCCGGGGGCCCGGACACTCACGCCACATGTCGTCCCCGTCGCGCCGTCATCGCCACCCGCTGGGTCCTGCCGCATCCGCATTCGCCGCCGTGCATGAGTGATCGGTTAAAGCGCGCGCCTTCGAGAAAGCTTGTTCTTCGCGCGGGCGGGGGCCTTCCAGCCGCGGAGTTGATCGAGAATCGATGGCTTGCTCCTCCAGTTCGGGTCCTTTCCCACGTGCACGATCACGGCGGCGAGGTGTTCCCACTCACGGGCGGCGGCTTCGCCCTCGAGGTGGAACGCACACGCGATGCGGTAGGCACATTGCGCGACCATGAGCGCAACGAGCCGGTGGTGCAGCGGTGCCTCGTTCCGCGGACCTGCGGCGGGCCGATGCGCCAGGTTGTGTCGGTGGACGATCGAGCCGATCAGGACCGACGCGATCATGGAGGCGTGCAGCAGCGCGTTCACGGCCGCAGGGCGCTGCGCGTCGATCTCGTCGAGTCGCAGATTCGACTTGTCGAGTTTGTTGCTGCTCTCGACCTCCCAGCGCACGCGGTAGAGGTCGGCCACCGAGTGCGGGCCGACCGAGCGCGGCAGGTTCGTCAGGTAGAAGCGATGACCTTTGGTAGGCGCGAGCACGCCGACGAGTCGCATCGGGAGCGCGTCGCCCCCGAGGGTGACGTCGACGTCGATGACGTTGCCGACTTCGAGGAAGACGTCATCGAGGAAGAGGTCGAGATCGGTCCCTGGCACGAAGGTCTTCTTGAGGTCGGCGCGGGCGACTCTGGTGACCTTCGGCTTCCAGTTGTGCTTGAGCCGAACAACCACTTTCACGCCGAACTCCTGGCACCGTCGCAGGCGCTCGAAGCTTGCGTAGCCGAGGTCGACCAGGAGCCCCATCCCGCGCCAGCTCTCGTCGATCGTGAGATGGGTCGAGTCGTGTTCGCGCGCGGGACTGAAGTGGTAGTCGACGACCGTGCCGCAGCCGACCGAGACCGTCTTGTGAACCTTCACCGCGGCGTAGTCACCCGCGCCGGGATACACGGCCTGCAGCGCGGGATGGAGCTTCACCGTCGTGCTGTCGACGATGCGCCAGTCACGCACGCCGCCGAGCACACCGGGGAGATCCACCTCCTGGGCTCGCGCGAACGAGAGCGCGATCTGCGCGAGCTCCGCGGTCGCCTTCTCGAGCGGTGGCCCGAACCAGTCGTAGAACGAGCCGCGAGCGATCCTCGGCGCGCCCGCCTCGAAGTACTGCCGCATCATGTCGGCCTGGCGTCCGCCCGAGGGGCTCGACGCCGACACCAGCATCGTGCGCAGAAACGTCAGCGCGTCGCGCTTCCGGTCGCGCTGGTGGAAGCCCGTCGCGGTCGCGACCTCCAGCAGCACCTCGTCCGGAAGCAGGGTCCGCAGCAAATCCTGAAGTTCGGCTCCGTCCATGGTGGCGGAGAAGGTCAGGTCCCCGCGCGACCCGCAACCTGGTTCGGCAGCGAGGACGCAACCGATCGAACTCGTTCAGTTTTTTGTTAACCGGCCATCTATGCGCCGCCGTGCTCCTCGGCGGCGCGGCCGCGGGCTGCACGGAGAATGCGATTCTCGAGCTCTACGTGGAGCTGCCGCCCGCCGGGAGCGCCGTGCAAGGGGGTGGCACCGCCCGGCATGCACGGGCGAGCGCACTCGTCGGAATCGACGTCGGCGGGGACTGGGTGGGACTGCCCACGACACCGACCGTGGCGCTCCCCACCGAGCCGGGGCGCCATCTGCCGATATCCGTCGTCGTCGCGGACGACCTCGCACGGCCGGTGAACGTCCGTCTCGAGCTCTGCGAGGATGCCATTTGCGACAACGTGCTCGCCGTGTGGCGGATTCGCACGGACTCCGGCGCGCTCTTCGCCGGACATCGCACCTGCCTGCGCGTGCCGCTCACACGACTCGCGAGCATCCCGGACCCGCTCCCGCAAGACACGATGGTGGACCTCGCGGCCTGCGAGGTCGCGGGGTGCTTGTCGGGTACCTACGAAGACAGCGACACATACTGCACCGGCGGCCGCCACGTCTGCGCGATGGGTCAGGAGGGGTCGATCTGCGACACCCTCCACACCACGCTCGCCAGTTCGCTCGTCACGCGCTGATCCGCCTGCTCGGCGCCGCGTGGCGCTCGATCACGGACAGCGACGCGCTTCGACCTCGAAGGAGTCCCACTCGGAGACCCCCGACGCCCGCGCGGTCTGATCGCCGAAGCGGACCACGCCGCCTGGCACCGAGCCGGGCTCTACCTGAATCGGCGCGGACACCACCGTCCGGCGTGGCGCAGGGATCGTCCCATCGGGAAGCGGGCGACAGGGATCATCGCTGGTGACGACGGCCGTCGCCGTCCGCGCTCCCTCTCCGCTGACAGCCCAGTTGACGTCGAGCTCGAAGTCGAATCCATAGGTGCGGGTCGTCGCGCCCGGACACAGGAGCGACGTATCGGAGGTGGCGATGAAGGTGGTGGTTCCGTCGGCGCCCGAAAAGGCCACCTGATTCATCCCCGGATCCGCCCTCTGCGTGAGCGTGAAATAGACCACATCCCTCCCCCGACGTGCCACGACCCAGATGACCCCCCGATTCACGTCAGTCGCCTCCTCGAAGAGGACGCGGCCTCGACCCCGGATGCGCCACCGGTCGGTCACGCTCTCGTACGACTTGTCCCAGGCGAAACTGTCGCCGATGTCCGCCCGGGTGTCGATGCGCGCGGTGCCCGCAACCATGAGCGCAAACCCCGTCCCGGCGCGCTGAACACCCCATCCCGCTTCATCCGGCAGCAGCCCCGACGCGGACTCCCACCGATCCACCGGCGAGCACATCGGACCGGCGTCCGGCGCCCCCGCATCGGAACCCGCGTCGTCCGGGCCGGCGTCCGACTCGCCACCATCCGGACTCCCCGCGTCCGCGGGACCGGCGTCCGACACGCCACCGTCGATCGGTCCTGCATCCGAAAACCGATCCTCGCGCCGCGCGACGCAGCCTTCTCGCAGCGCACACACCTCCTCGTCGCGACACAGATCCGTCTCGCTCACACGACACGTCCGCGTCCCCGGATCGCACTCGTAGCGGCGGCCGCACTCGAGCAGGGCGTCGGGGCACGGACGGGCGTCGTCACACAGGGCCGGCGGCGCCGCGGGGTCGGCCGACTCGCCGTCGCAGTCGAGCCGCGGCGGCTCCGCGCTCGGGTCGCAGCGCGCGGGATCGACGCAACGCCCACCGACACAGGCGAGCAGCGCCGCGCTCCCTCCCGCGACCGGACACTCGACCCCGACACAGTCACGGTCGAGGACGACGCGCGCCCGCGTGATGCCGTCCGCGACACGCACCGCGACGCGATTCTCGACGACGAGCGTGCCGTCTTCCCGGCGGAGGCGCGCGCGAAAATAGCGGAGACCCGCCGCGACGTCGCCAAACACGGCGACCGAGCGTCCGTTGCGAAAGTCGTCGTCGCGAAGCACCCGCACCTCCGCGCCGGGCAGCACGCGCTCACCGCTCCCGAAGATCGGCGCGATGGGCGCGACCTCCGCGAGGTGGAAGTCGACCCCCGGGGCGAGGTCGGTCTGCACGAGCAGCTCCACGCTCGGGGCCGTGTCCTCGCATCCGAACACACACGCCGCGACGAGCGCGAGCGAGATCATCCCCCTGCAGGCCGTCCGAATCTTCATCAGCATCGCGTGACCTACTCCCTGTTTCTCGCGCACCGGGCGCCGTCCGGATCGCACGGCGCACGAGCCGTACCCGCTCGGAGAGCGGCGCGAACACGGATTCGTGCGCGACACGCCGAGCGCGCCCGCCTCGTTCGACCCGCGATGGCCGCGCCGGAGACGCAGCGCGTCGTCGAGAGCGGGTTCACACGGTCGCAGCCGAGCCGCGAGAGGTGCGACGCCGGCGTCGCACGGTCGGGCGATCGTGCGACGCGCGCGTCGCAGCGCGCTGCCACGTGCATGCCGAGGCGCACGCGAGACCCCTGATTTTTGGGGGCCTCCGGGGCCATCGCGGCGCGGCACGAGGGTTGCTCAAGAGGGCGTCTCGAGGAGGTTCTCCATGTCGATCACGTCCACATCACGCCGTCTCCGTTCGATCACGATTCTCGCGGCAGCCCTCGCACTCGCCGCCGTCGGCTGCACGTCGGGTGACGGCCCGAGTCCCTTCGATCCGGGCTTCATGGACGACGCGGGCACCGCGACCGACACCGAGGTGGGCGCGACGCAGGGCGCGCTGAAGGACCGCGGGAGCGACACGGCGTCCGACGACGCGCCGCTCCCGGGCGATCCGGCGCGCTACGAGGCGATCGCCGCGATGCACGGCCTGCTCCTCGATGCGGCCGCCGCGGACATGAAGGCCCTGCGCGCAGCGACGGACGAGACGCGGCTCCTCGCGTCGGTCGCGCCCGTGGTCGACGCGTTCTGCGCGCAGAGCGCGCTGCGCGACTGCGATGTCCGCGCGTCGGACGTCGCGAGCGGTTCGCTCGCCGCGGTGTCGAGGACGCTCAACGTCGAGGATCGAGACGCCTATCTCCGCGCTGTCGGCGCGGTGCTCGACCGCGCCGCGCGGACCACGCCCTTCACGGACGCACAGCGCGCGAGCCTCGATGGCATCTTCGCGGCGCTGCCCGCGACGATCGACGAGGTGCCGGCGGCCGACCGCGAGATCGCCGCCATCGAGGCGAACGCGCAGCGGCGCATGTCGGCAGACGAAGCGGACATCGTGCTGATCGCGTCGGCCGTCGCGCGCCACAGCATGGGTTACTGGAGCCGCGAGGCGACGGCGGCGGGGAGCCCCTGGCTGGGCGACGACCCGCCCGTGCCCGCAGCGCGCATCCGTTGGGGAAACGTGATCGGCGCAGACGTGCTCGGCGCGATCTGGGGCGGTGTCGGTGGGGCCACGCTCGGCGGCATCGGCGCCGTACCGGGCGCGGGAATCGGCGCGGGCATCTGCTCGGCCGGCGCCCTGCTCAGCGAGATCTTCTGAACCGCGCCCGTACTCCCGCCACGCGTTTTCATCCACCCACCGTTGCACCACCCATCGCCCACCAGAGAGCCATGCACCACCCCTCATTCCGGACCCGTTCCACCGCCTTGTTGCTGCTCACCATGCTGACGCTCGTCTCGGTCGGCTGCGGCTCTGACCCCGATCCGGGCGAACCGGCAGCGGACGCGGGCCTCTCACCCGACATGCAGACTCCGCCTGGGGACGACGCTGGCAATCCGATGGACATCGACGCTGGCAATCCGATGGACATCGACGCTGGCAATCCGATGGACATCGACGCTGGCAATCCGATGGGCATCGATGCAGGGAGTCCGATGGACGTCGATGCGGGGAGTCCGATGGACGTCGATGCGGGCATCGCAGACGGCGGCATGTCGACGGGGTTGCCTCCGCTGCCGTTCGTGCCGCGCCCCGATCGCGCGCCGTCGACTTCGACGCCGGAACTCCTGTTCGACGGAATGTATTTCGGCGCGCTGGCGTTCCACGTCCTCGGAGGCGTCCCCTTCGCGATGTCGAATGGCGGAGCCGTCGGATTCCCGATCGACCGGGTGCTCGCCATCGACTCGGCAGGCACCGCGTTCCCTCTGACCGAGCCCGCATCGCGCTTGGAACCCGCGCCCCTTGCGGATGGTATCGGGTGGGTCGGCAGCTTCAGCGAGCCGGTTCGAAACACGGCTGGACTTTTCGAGTCACGGACCCTCGCCGTCGAGACGCTGACCGGACAGGAGGCCGTCGTCCGGGAGGTGCACCGCGACGGCGCGAACGTCGTGACCGTGGAGTCACCCACGGGATCGTCCTTTGCGACGGATTGCTCGATCCATCTCTATGGGCGCGATCTGGCCCACGTACGCGTCCTCGCAACCGCGATTTCCTGCGGGAACACCTACCTGACCATCACGTCGGATGCTGCAGGCTACTGGTCACGCAGCGGCACGACGTGGACCCTCCACATGATCCCCCTCGATGGCGGGATGGAGACGACCGCATCGCTCACGTTCGATGGCATGCCTTTCGGTCTGGAAGCAGCCGCAGACGCGTTCTACGTCGCCATGGGGACACTCACGACGCCCTCGACGTCAATCGACGGCGTATACCGCATCGCCCGGAGCGATGGTGCAGTCACCCGCCTCGCGGATGTGTTCTGTTACGAACTCGAGGTCGACGAGGCTCGCCTCTACTGCGTGGCGCCGCAGACCGACCGCAGCGGCCCGCAACGCCGCATCGTCTACGTTGCGACGACGGGCGGCGCAACCATCGACGTCGTCACGGGTCGGATGGGCGCAAATCGCATGCTCGCGACCACCACTGCCCTCTACTGGGACGAGCTTCCGCCTCCGGGATTCGGAACCGGTTCGCGCCTCTACCGCGTACGCAAGCCGTGACAGCGTCGGCAGTGCAATCCTGACCGCGACGCCATCGTTCGCATTCAAATCCGATCCAATACATCCTATCAAACAGAGGTTGACATCATGCCTGCGTCTCCGAAACACGGAATCTGGATTCTCTTCGTCGCCATGCTCGCGGGTGCGTGTGATGACAGCCCGACTCCCGATGTGGGTGGTGTGGTCGATGCAGGGATGCCCCCCGCCTCGGACAGCGGGCCTCCGCCCGCCGTCGATGCGGGTCCCCCGCCGGAGCCCGTGGGGTCCTTTGCGTTCGACTCGGGCGACAGCGCGCTCACGTTCGGGAGCGCGATCGCGGTCGCCGAATCCGAGCGCCACCGATCCCCGCGAGCGTGACGTATCGACCATCCTCGCATCGACGGAGTACGGACTCGACTGCACACATGTCGACACGTCGTTTCACAGATTGGCCGGTCGCGCGTCCGGACCGCGGGCATCGACGGACATCCCGGTCATGGTCGTCGAGCTCGGCGACGTATTCGGCCTGGGTCGGCGCCGGCGTGAGCGCGACCGCAGTGGCCTGCAACGGCGAGCGTTGTTCGCTGGCGAACTCGGGGGGCGGCGGACATCTACAACCCCGGTCTACTTCTACGACACCTCGTGCCTCTTCGACCCGGCCCGCTCGGAGCTCGGCGACGCGACCTCCGTGTGGGTGCAATGCTTCGTCTCGGGACTGAGCACGCCCCCCGCGCGCTTCGAGATCCGCGCGACGGTCTGCCGCTGACGTCGGGGCGACGGGGCACGGCCATCGGGGCGGTGCCTCGCGCCCGTCACGGAGAGACGTCGGCGTCGGCGCTCGACGCGGACACCCGGGCGGTTCGGTAGGCTCGACAGCGTCGCGCGCCGGATGTTGTGGAGGATCTCCGTGTCTCCTCGCGCGTTCGCATCCGCCGACGGCGACACGCGTCGCCCTCTCGCCTGGGCGCGCGGGACGCGCTGCGGACGCTACGAGATCCTCGCGCCCATCGCCAACGGCGGAATGGCGCAGGTCTATGCCGCCCGGCTCGCCGGCGAGGGACGGTTCGAGCGCCTCGTCGCGATCAAGCGGATGCTCCCGAACCTCGTCGAAGACGACGGTTTCGTCGACATGTTCCTCGACGAGGGCCGCATCGCGGCGGCGATCGACAGCCCGCACGTGGTGCAGACGCTGGACCTAGACCGTGGCCCCGACGGCGAGCCCTATCTCGTCCTCGAGTTCGTCTCCGGCGTCTCGCTCCACCACCTCCAGCGCACGGTCGACCGCGCCGGGTTGGTCTTTCCCCTCGATCTCGCCATCGAGGTCCTCGCGCAGGCCGCGGCCGGGCTCCACGACGCCCACGAAGCGCGAACGCCGACGGGCCGTCCGCTCGAGATCGTCCATCGCGACGTCAGCCCGCAGAACATCCTCGTCGATGCGCGGGGGCGCGCGCGCATCACCGATTTCGGCGTCGCCCGCGCCATCGAGCGCGCGACGCGCACGAACACCGGCGACCTCAAGGGCAAGCACGCGTACTTCGCGCCCGAGCAGCTGACGAATCAGGTCTACGACCGTCGCGTCGACGTGTGGGCGCTCGGTGTCGTGGGCTGGGAGGTGTGTACCGGGCGTCGGCTCTTCGGGGGGCGAGGCACGCTCGAGACCCTCAAGGCGGTCGCGTCGGAGCCGATCCCGCCCGTCACGACCTACCGACCCGACGCGGCCCCGGCCATCGCCGAGGCGATCTCGCGTGCGCTCGAGCGCGATCCGGCCCGACGCTGGCCGGACGCGCGCGCGTTCGAACGCGCTCTGCGCGCGGCCGCTGCGGGGGCCGACACGGCAGCCCTCGGAGACTTCGTCACGACGCACGGCGGCACCTTTCTGCGGCACCTCGAAGCCGATCTGCGCGCGGCGATCACGCCGGAGCCGATGAAGGGAGGCGCTGCGCGCGACGAAGAGGAATCCGGCGACGCGAGCGGCGGCGAGGCGGAGGCCCATCCCATCACCGAGAGCGCGTCCGTACCCGCCCCGGCGCGCGATACGCCATCCATCACCCACATCGCCATCGACACCCCCGCGCCGACGCGACCTCCAGCCGGTGCGCGTCCGCCCCGACGGTGGCGCATCGCGGTGCTGCTCGCGGGCGCGCTCCTCGCGCTGACGACGACGGTCGTGACGCTCTCGCTGCGGCACGCCAGCGTGACATCCATTCACAACGCCGCGACGATGCGGCTGATCTCGTCGTCGCCGACGTCTCGTGACGAGGCGATCCGTCCAGACGTACACGACGATGCGGGCCTGGCGCATCCCCCCGCGTCCGGTGCGTCGGTGCGCGGATCGTCGGGTGTCGCGGACCCGTCGACGCCAGCGCCCGCACTGCCGACCACGCCACGCGACCCACGCGCGGACGACGGCGACTCCCAGCTGGAGACCGCCCCGGCGCAGCGACCTCGGCCGACGCGTGATCGCGCGGCTCGGGAGCCTGCATCCGGCCCCGAGACGGCCTCCGCGTCGGGGTCGAGAGCCGCCGCCACGCCGACGACGCCCTCGCCGCCCGCACACGACGACGCGCCTGCGGAGGGTCCCACCGCGCCGGAAACACCTCTGCGAAACCCACCTTCGAGGCTTCACTCGCTCGACGAATTCACACGCCAGGTCCGCCCATGAATCCCGCCCGGCTCAGTCTCGTGTGGATTCTGATTCCCTGTTTCACCATCGCACTCCACGGCGCGCACGCCGAAGCACAGGACACCGTGCGTGCGGAGAATCCAGCGCCGCAATCCGACTCTGCAGAGTCGGATGACGCGCGCTTCGAGGAAGCGAGGACGAGTTTTGCGCGCGGTCTCGCGGAGGCCGAGCGTGCGCAGTGGGTGGCCGCAGCGGAGTCGTTCCGACGCGCGTACACGTTGACGCACGCGCCCGTGGCGCTCCTCAACCTCGCGGAATCCCTGCGGACGCTCGGACGGGTCGTCGAAGCGAGAGATGCATTCGCGAACGTCCTGGCCGACGTGACGATCGATGCCCCGACACGCGCGGAAGCCACACAGGGACTCGCGGCTGCGACGGATGCGATCGCCCATCTGATGCTGCGCCGCGTGCCATCGGGTGACGTCGTTCTGCGCGTCGATGGCGTCGAGCGGACGACGATGTCGCGCGAGCGAGACACCCTCTCCGTCGAGCTCGATCCAGGCACCCATGCGCTCGAGCTGGAGTGCGGCACGCAGGGCCTCTGGCGCCGCACCGTGCAGAGCCGCTTCGGTGTTCAGGAATCGATCGATGTCGTGCTCCCGCGCGCAGCGGAGACGTCACGTTGGTGGCAGAGCCCCTGGCTGTGGACGGGCGTCGGTGTGCTCGTGCTCGCCGGTGCGACCACGGGCATCGCGGTCTGGGCGAACACCGACGCGCAGCTCGACCCGCGCACCGACACCTTCGCGCTGCGCTTCTGAGGTCGGCCGACGCGCGCTGGATCCGGCGGGCTGCGCAAGGGTTCCGCGGGCCCGGCGGAGGCGCCGAGGCGGACGCCACGCATCATCTCGAACGCGCGACGGGGTTCGGCAGCGGATGCACGGAGCCGGGTCCCCTCGCCGCCCGCGTGATCGGGAGGCGCGGCTCACGCACGACACGTTGACACTGACTTTGCGTTCAGTATACGCAGAGGCATGACCGACGCGTCTTCCGCAGCGTCCCTGCGCCCGCACCTCGTGCACGCAGCGAGCACGCTGCCGCAGCCCGCGCCCGCGACGCAGCCCCTCCCCGCGCTGCTGCCCGCGGGGCGGCTCGTGGAGCTCGTGGGCGCAGCGGGGCTCTCCGCGCGCACGACGACGGCGCTCGCGGTGATCGCGCAGGCGCAGCGCGAGGGCGAGCCGGCCGCGTGGATCCAGCCGGAAGGAGGCGGGCTCTTCCCGCCCGACGTCGCGGAGTCGGGCGTCGATCTCGACGCGCTCGTGGTGATCCACGTGCCCGCCGCGGCCGGCGCCGCGGGGCTCGCGCGGGCCGCGGAGCTGCTGCTGCGCTCCAACGGCTTCGGCGTCGTGGTCGTCGATCTGCGCGGCGGCGTACCCCCCGGCGACGCGTGGTCGGGGCGCCTCGCGGGGCTCGCGCGGCAGCACGTGCTGCGGCTCGTCGTGCTGACGGACGAGGCCGCGCGACGCAGCGGCGTCGGGCCGCTCGTCTCGGTGCGCGTGCGGGCCGCGCGGCGGCGCAGGGGACCGGGCGCGTGGGACGTCGACGCGGAGGTGCTGCGCAACAAGAGCGGCGCGACGCTCGACGCGCGGCCGCTCGTGCGACGCGGGCCGCAGGGCGCGCCGTGAGCGCAGACACGCGCGACACCACGGCGCGCGACACGCTTCCGGTCCCGCACGCCATCGCCTGCGTCGAGCTGCCCGCGCTGCCGCTCCAGCTCGCGCTGCGCGCGCAGCCCGCGTGGCGTGCACACCCGGCCGTCGTGCTCGCCGCGGACACGCCGACCGCGCTCGTGCTGCACGCAAACGGCGCCGCACGCGACGCCGGGATCGTGCCAGGGACCCGCTACGCCGCGGCCCGCGCGCTCTGCGCGTCGCTGCGCGCGGCGGTCCTCGACGAGGCGCAGATCGCCGAGGCGCGCGACACGCTCGCGCGGGGGCTCGCGCTGCTCACGCCAGGCGTCGAGCCCGCGGGGCGCGCCGTCGATGGCCGCTTCTTCCTCGATCCCTCGGGCCTCGAGCGGCTCTTCGGCGACACGCGCCGCTGGGCGGCCGCAGTGCACGCGCACCTCACGGCGCAGGAGCTGCGCAGCGCGCTCGTCGTCGGCTACCACCGCTTCCGCACGGAGGCCCTCGCGCTCGCGGCGCGACGCCCGGGCGTCTACGTGCTGCGCTCCCCCGAGGAAGAGCGCGACCGCGCGCTCACCGTCCCCCTCGCGCGGCTCGCGCTCCCGGAGTCGCTGCGCGAGGCGCTCGCGCGGCTCGCGGTGCACACGGTCGGCGATCTGCTGCGGCTGCCCGGCGACGCGCTCCGCGCCCGCTTCGGCGAGGTGGCGCAGGCGCTCCACGCGGCGGCCTCGGCCGGGGCGCCGCTGCCCGTGCAGGCACGCACCTACGGCGAGCCCGTGCACGCGACGTGCGAGGTCGAGCCGCCGGACGACGACACCGCGCGGCTGCTCTTCGCGATCCGCGGCGCGCTCCTCGGGCTCGCCGAGCGGCTGGTCCCCCGCGGCGAGGCCATCGCCCGGCTCGAGCTCACGATCGCGGTCGAGCGCGGGGAGGCGGTGCCGGTTTCACTCGAACCCGCGCAGCCGACGCGCGACGTCGCGCTGCTCGTGGAGCTGGTGCGCCTGCGCCTCGGCGCGCTCGCGCTCCCGTCGCGCTGCACGCAGCTCTCGCTCACCGTGCGAGGCACGCGCAACCCGACCGAGCAACTCACGCTCTTCCCGCAGGCCGAGCGCCGCGACGCCCGCGCCGCGGCCCGCGCGCTCGCCCGCGTGTCCGCCGCCTTCGGGCCCCGGAGCGTGACGCGCGCGCGCCTGCGCCCCGCCCACCTCCCCGAGGCGAGCTTCGCGTGGGAGCCGACGCGCGAGGTCGCCACGCCGCCGCCCGCGCCAACGCCCGTGACGCCCCCCACCGCGGAGAGCCCGGCCTTCTTCGACGTCGCGCGCGCGGACGCGACGACGCACGAACACACGATCTTCGATTCCGAGAATACGATTCTCGAATCCATACATCCATCGAACGACACATCCCACGACACCACCGATCATGCCCACGATCACCCATCGAAACGGTCACATCGAGGCATTTCCGGCGCGCCGGAATCCATGTCTCACAACGTCGCGGCGTCGCCCGAATCTCCGCCCATGACTCACTCTCTCCGAACACCGGAGACACCGGACTCCCTGCTCCACGAGGGGCTGCCTCGGCTCGCGCGCGTGCTGCTCCCGCAGCCCCTCCCCATCCCCGATCCCCCCACCCTCCCCGGCGATCCGTGGCCGGCGCACGGGGAGCACGGCGCCCTCGTCGCGCTGCGCGGCCCCTTCCGGCTGAGCGGCGGGTGGTGGGGCTCACGCACCGCGGTCCCCGTCGAGCGCGACTACTACTGGGCCGAGATGCAGCGGGGCGATCTGCTCTGGGTGTTCTACGACCGGCCCCGACGCCGCTGGTTCTGGCAGGGATACGCCGATTGACCCCTTCAAGCCCCGGCGACGGGGCGTCGATGTAGCCTCACGTGGGGTCCCGTCCCAACCGGCTCACTGCGCTCGTCTTCGCGCTCGTGCTCACACACGGCGTGCGACGACGCATGCGCAGACGCCCCGCCGCGCGCCGGGCAGACGAGCCGCCAGCCCTCACCGTGGCACTTCGATCGTCGACGTCGGCTACGGGCAAGCAGCGCGGTCCGACTTCGTGGTGCCCGCGTCCTTCGCGGGGGCTCTGCGAGCCGGTGACGGAGATGCCCGGCCTGCCGCCCGAGGTGCCGCCCGAGGCGCTGCCCACGCACCGCCGACGGGGTGCACGCTGCCGGAGCACGAGCGGTCGATCTGCTGCGCGGCACGCTCGGCGTCGGCCACGGTGGGTTCACGTTCGAGGGCTCGGTCCAGCATGGATCGACGCGCGCTCCGCGGCGCGAGAGCGGCGGTCCGATCGGCGCCCTACCTCGCGTGGTCGGCGGGGGTGCGCCTCGACACCTCGTGGGACCGGCCTCTTCGCGCTGTCGTTCCGCTTTGCCTACGTGCGCCGCGAGACGCGCGGGTCTCGAGGGCGAGGGCGGCCGCGCGAGCATCGGCACGCTCATCCGCCTCGCGCCGTGGCTCGTGGTCTACGGGGAGGCGGCCGATCGATCTGACGACCGTGCCCGCCCCGCTGCGCGGACGCCGGCGTGCTGCTTCTCGTACACGACGTGGTTCGGCGGCGGCCTGCGCTTCGAGCTCGGGCACTGACGACGACGCACGCACGCGTCGCCGTCGGCCCGCCGAACACCGCGCACGACGCGCTGTTTCAGCGCGTGGGCGCAGCGCCGCTCGGACGAACGCGCTGGAAGAAGTGAAAGTCGTTGTTCCCGACGAGATGGCCGGACATCTCCCGCAGGCGAACCGGCGACGGCGGGGCCGGCTCACCGGAGAGGAGGTCGTGGCCGAACCCCGCCATGATCCGGAGTCGGCGCGCGTCGCCCTGGCCCTCCCACACACACTGGGCCGACTCCACGGGCTGCCCCCACCAGCTGAATCCCGTGCAGCGCGGCGTCCCGTGGATATCTTGAATCGCCCAGAGACCGAAGCTGACCGCGATCGCCGTACCATCTTCTGCGATGGGCTGCGCTTCGGCGTATCCGGCCCCTCCGGAGGTGCCGTTCAGATAGAGGAGATCTCCGTCCACGACCGCCGACCAGAGACCGATCGGCGCCGACATGATGCGCGCGCGGCTCGTCGTCGTGAACTGCCGAGGTGTCGACGCGGTCCGTCTGGCCGACACGGCTCGTCTGCGTCGCACCGCCCTCGGCCGTGAACGTCCACATGCCCATCTGCCGCTGGGCCCAGGAGCCGACCATCGCGGCGCGGAGCGCGGCGGCCCCTGCCGCGTCCGTCACCTCACGCTCGTCGGCCCGCCAACGCACCTCGTGGCGGCCGCCTTCTTCGAGGACCAACACGTCGGAAAAGGCCCTGCCCTTGTTGATCCCGCAGCGGGCGAGCCCGGTGAAGGCGTTCTCGGCCGTCTCCACGCACGAGAGCGTCTCCGGGGTCGCCGTGGCGCATCGGCCGACGAATCGATCGCCGTAGGCGGGGCGAAGACGATCGAGGGCGACGCGCGACTGCTCGGCCGTCGCGCCGAGGAAGCTCATCATCCGCCCCACATCCTCGAGGCACAGGCCGGCCAGCCGCGCACAGCGCGTCGCCGCGTCCCCGGACTGCGCCACGCGCGCCGTCGTCGGCGCGGCGAGTTGCGGTGCACCCCCTTGGGTGATGGTCATTTGCTGCGACGCGGCGCCGGCCTCGGCCGCCGTCGATGTCGCGTCGACGGCCTCGGCCTGCACGGCAGGCGGCGCGGGGGCCGGCAACGTCGCGTTGGCCGACGACGACACGGACGACGAGCAGCCGGCGGCGAGAGAGAGGAGCAGAGCCTTGGCGAAGAACGTGCGATGCATGTCGTGACCCACAGTGAGGCGAGAGTGAAAAGGCGACCGAACGATGCGCGGACGGCTGCGTCATGCCCACGGGCGGGCGCCGGGGTCAAGTCCGCGTCGGACGACGACCCTGCGTCGGGCTGGACGATCGCGCGCTCGCCGCGCCAGTCCTCGTGAGCGACGTCGTCAGAGATCTTCGCCGGGGCGCGCGTCCGAGACCCGACCCCGGTTGACGATCGGGCCGACGTCCTCGGCCGTCGCGGCGCGGAATGCGGCCGACGCGCGCTGCCAGTCGAGGAGCGTGTCGACCTCGCGGATGCGGGCCTCGGCTGTCGCCTGCTCGCGCAGGTTGACGACGAAGAGCGTGGAATCGCCGGCCTCGAAGCGCTGCCGCTCGGCCGCCTCGAGCTGCGCGGTGACCTCGACCTCGCGCCGCACGAGCGCGACGCGGCGCTGCGCGGCGTCGAGCGCGGAGAGCGCATCACGCACCTCGGCACGCACGCGATCGAGCGCGAGCTCGCGCTGCGCGTCGAGCCGCGTCATGCCCGCGGAGGCGGCCGCCGCACGGCCGCGGGCGACTCGGTCGAGCACGGGGATCTCGAGCTGCACCGAGGCCTCGATCTGCGGGATGTGGGCGCGGCTGAGCGTCGGGTCGGCGACGTCACGCGCGCCGAGATCCTGCGAGGCGAAGAGGATGACGTCGATCGCGGGCGCTGCCTGATTCTCCGCGAGGTCGCGATCGACCTCGAGCTGCGCGCGCGCGCGCTCGAAGCGCCGGGGCTCCGGGCGCCGCGCCTCGGCCTGCGTCCGCGCACGGCGGGCCTCGGCCTGGCCGATCGCGCGCGGCTCCGGCATCGCCGCAGGCAGCCGCGCGCTCGACGGCACGCGTGGCCGCCCGTCCGACCCGCGGTAGTAGAGCGAGAGCTCGAGCCCCGCCTGCACGAGGCTGCGCTCGGCCGCGACGACTGCGGCCTCACGCTGGAGCACGAGGCGCTGGTTCTCGACACGCTCGAGCGCAGGGACGTCGCCGCGCGCAGCCCGCGCCGCGACCTGCGCGTCGCGCGTCGTCGCGAGCGCGAGCAGCGTCCGCGCGATCTCCGCGCGACGCCCCGCGGCGACCCACTCCGCGTAGCGCACCGACGCGAGCCGCACGGCCTCAAGCCGGCTCACCGCGACGCCGAGCTCCGCGAGCTCGAAGCCCAGATCCGCGCGCGCGATGGACGCGCGGCGCCGATCGATCGGGCCGTTGCGCCAGAGCGGGACCTGCAGGCCCGCGCGCAGCTCGCCGTACTGCAGCGTCTCGAGCTCTTGGTAGTAGTCTTGGATCTTCCCGCGGCCGTAGCGGTAACCCACGAAGAAGCTCGCGCCCCACAGCGGCGTCGGCTCCTCGACGAGCATGTCGAGGCGGCCATAGCCGTAG
Organism: Polyangiales bacterium; assembly: GCA_964202905.1. Taxonomy (GTDB): domain Bacteria; phylum Myxococcota_A; class Polyangia; order Polyangiales; family JADJQN01; genus CAIUAC01. Next base: position 907,281 of record CAXNJO010000001.1, on the reverse strand, counting down.
CCCCCGGCGAAGAGCGACGCGCGCGTGCGCCAGAGCGGATCGAACGCACCGTCGGCCGCGAGCTGCTCGGCCTCCGCCGCCTCGATGTCGCTGCGCGCCGCGTCGAGGAGCGGGTAGGTAGCCTCGACGCTCGCGAGCACCTCACCGAGCGTGAGCGGCGGCCCCGCGGGCGCCGGGGGCGGCTCGCCGGTCGGCCCTGCCGCGCCGCCGCCATCGAACGGCTGCGCCCACGCAACACCCTGTTGAAGGATGGTGATGGCTGCGACGACGACCGCGCCTACTGCGACCGCGCGCAGTGCTGCGCCGCGCGGCCGCGCGCTCACTTGGACTTCTCCTTGCCGGAGGCCGATGCGCCGCCCGATTCGCTCAGCGCGACCACGGGCGGGAAGCCGTTGAAGCGGCGCCAGAGCTCGTAGCCGAGCGTGACCTGATCGAGCAGCACCCAGCCGTTCGCGCGGACGCCCTGCCGCAGGTAGCGGCCACTTGGCCAGGGCTCGTCGCGGAGGTCGGGCGTCACCACGATGCGGAAGCGCCCCTGCCCGTCGTCCGTCGCGTCGATGAGCGTCACGCGGCCCCCGAAGGTGCCGACCGCGACGCTCGGCCAGCCGGTGAACTGCACCGCGGGCCAACCCTCGAACTGGATGCGCACCCTGCGCCCCTCCGCGATGAGCGGGATGTCGACCCCGTCGACCCACAGCTCCACCGCGCGGTGCTCGGTGTCCGGCACGAAGACGAGCAGCGAATCGCCGGCCTTCACCATCTCGCCACCGACACCGCCCGAGAGCCGCAGCACCGTGCCCGGCGCCGGCGCGCGCACGACCATCGTCTCCTGCCGCGCGAGGCGCACGTCGATGCGCGCGAGCTCCGCCTCCGCAGCGCCCGCCTCACCGACCGCACTCGCCCGCGACGCACGCGCATCGTCGATCGCGGCGCCTGTGTCGTTGCCGATCTTCTGCTGGTCGCTGCGCAAGGCGCGCTCCTCTGCGCGGGAAGCCGAGAGCATCGCCTCGGCGCGCTCGACGTCCGTGCGCGTCCGCGTGAGATCGGCCTCGGCGAGCTCGAGCGTGCGCCGGGACGCGAGCCCATCGGCCTCGAGGCCGCGCTGCCGCTCGACCTGCAGCTCCGCGGCGAGGTGCGCGGCCTCACCCGCCGTGACGGCCTGCGCCGCAGAGCGCACACGGTCCTCGGCCATGCGCACACGGGCGGCGGCCGCGTCGAGCGCGCTGCTGCGCGAGGCCGTGACGAACTCGATGCGGTCCCCGAGCGCGTCGGCGCGCGCGCGCACGGCGACCAGCCGCGCGGAGATGCCGGCGCGCTCGTCACGCAGCCGCTGCAGGATGAGCGGGTCGTTGTCGGAGAGCTCGACGAGGATGTCCCCCGTCTCGACGCGCGTCCCCTCCTGCACGGACCAGCGAGAGACGCGCCCCTCGATCGGCGCCTCGATCGTCTGCCGTCGCTCGAGCGGGGTGAACGCGACGACCTTGCCCATCGATGGCGCCGATTGCTGCCAGGGCGAGAAGAGCGCGAGCGCGCAGAGCAGCGTCAGCGCGAGCAGCAACCGCGCCACGACCCGTGCAGCCCGCGGCGAACGAACGAGCATGTGTGCAGCGCGATCGGCCGCCTCCGACGACATCCCGAGCGCGACGTCGTTCGCCTCAGTGGGGCCGCTCACGCCGCCCCCCGCTCGTGACCAGCCGCGCCGTGCGGTCCCTCGCCGAGGGTGTGAGACTCGAGCCGCAGCACGCGATCGCAAGCGCCGACGAGCGGATCATCCGGCGCCGCGAGGACGACGAGCGACCAGGGCGCGCCGGGCGCGGTGAGCGCGGCCTGCACCCGCTCACGCGCCTCGAGGTCGAGCCCCGCGACGCCGCCATCCACGACGATGAGCCGCGGCGCCCCCGCGATCGCGCGCGCGACCCCGAGCCGACGCAGATCCGAGCTGCCGAGCGGCGCGCCCGTCGCCGCGAGCGGCGTCGCGAGCCCCTGCGGCAGCGCGCGCACGCGCTCCGTCAGACCGACCGCGTCGAGCGCCACGCGCGCCTCGGCGTGCCCGATCGCAGTCCGCCCGAGCGCGACGTTGTCCGCGAGCGTTCCCTCGACGACGAGCGCGTCCGCCGGGCGGATCAGCGCGACGCGGGCCCGCAGCGCGTGCGGCGCGAGCTCACGCACGTCCACGCCGTCGAGTTCGATCGTGCCCTGGCTCGGCGCACGCAGCCCGTAGAGGACATCGGCCACCGTCGACTTGCCCGCGCCCGCGCCGCCGACGAGCGCGACACGCTCGCCCGCGGTGAGCGTGAAGGACGGCACCGCGAGCGTCTCGCCCCCCTCGTAGGTGTAGGACAGCCCTTGCACGACGAGCGACGCGGGCCCCACTGCGCGCGGGAGCGTCGCGCCGCGTGCGCGCGCTCGAGCGGGAGATCGGCGAGATGCCCGAGCTTGTCGACGGCCGCGAGCAGGTCGTAGTACGCGTCGATCTTGCGGCCGAGCTTCGAGAGGTTGGAGACGACGGTCGCGACGATGAGTTCCGAAGCGACGAGCTGGCCGAGCGTGAGCTGACGGGCCACCACGAGCCAACCGCCGAGACCCAGCAGGGTCCCCGTCGCGATCGCCTGCAACGCGAGGACACCCGCGTACTGCCGAAACACCACCTTGAAAGATTCCCTCCGTGCGCCGAGGTAGGCCCTCGCGAGTTCGTCCGCGCGCGACGACGCGAACTCCGCGCCGTGCGGCGAGCGGAAGGTCGCGCCGCTGCGGGCGAGATCCTCGAGCCACGCCGCCACGCGGTACTTCGCCTTCGATTCACGGATCGCGGTGTACGGGCCACGCCGACCGAGGCCCCAGAGAAGTCCGCTGACCGAGACCACGAGCACGAGGTCGAAGGCGAGCAGCGCCGGGTGGTAGAAGGCGAGGACGAGCATCCCGATGCCCGCCGAGAGCACGAGCGAGAGACCGTCGAGCAGGAAGGTGCTCGCGGACTTCTGCACGGTGAGCACGTCGAAGAAGCGGTTCACCAGCTCCGGGCCCCAAGAGCGGTCGAGCGCCTCCGCGCGTACGCGTGGCAGGCGGTGGGCGAGATCGAGCGCGACCCGCGTGAACACGCGCTGCTGGATCGTCTCGACGACCTGCATCTGCAGCGCATGGAGCACCCCCGCGAAGGCGAGCACACCGGCGAGCAGGAGCGCGAGCACGACGACCGGGAACACCAGCGCGCCGAAGGCCACCGTGTTCACGAGCGCCTGCACCGCGACCGGCGTCGCGAGCGAGAGCAGACCGACGCCGGTCGCGTAAACGAGCACGATCCAGAGATCGTCGCGCTCGAGGCGCGCGAGCGTACGCAGCCGCGCGAACGGCGAACGGCCGTCGTCGTGCGCGTCGCCGCCCGGCGCGTGGCCATCCTTCCCTGCGCCCGCCGGTCCATGGCCCTCGCCCCCCTCGGGACCGAGCGCACCGAGGGGCAGCAGCGGCGAGGCGGAGATCCACCACAGTGAAGCGTCCGGCGCAGCGCCGAGGGCGGCGGCGAGCGCCCCCGCGTCGACCGACACCGGCGCCTCCGCGTCGTCCGGCGGCGGCGCGGACACGTCATCCCCGGGGGACGCGACGAGCCGGAGGCGCCGCAGCGCGACCCGCGCGCCCTCCGCCGTGACGAGGCCGAGCACGGCGTGCGGGGCGTCCTCGTCGGTGTCGCCCGCGAGCGCCACGCAGACCCCGCTGCGCGCAGCCGCCGTCGCGAGCGCTGCGCCCGCACCGTGCCCGACGTACGCACGCAGCCCGACCTCGGGGAGCGCCCGCGCGAGCACGCGGAGCAAGGGAGGTGCATCACCCGGCGACGACGGCGCGTCGACCTCGAGCCGGCTCGCGACCGAGAGCGCGCGGAGCACGGTGCGCACGTCCGGCTGCAGGTCGTAGGCCTCACAGAGCGCGCGGAGCGCCGGGTAGCTGGCGCGTGCACGCCCCTCGAGACCGCGGGTCGCTGCGCCCTCGTCCCCGTCCGGGCGACCGGGTGCCGCAGGCGCGCGCTCCGTCCCGCTTCCCCCGGGCGGGCCAACCTCGGGCGAGGTGGGTGTCATCGGGTCGGGTCCCAGGGCGGCGCGGCGCGACGACGGCGGTCCATGACGCGATTTTTATTTCCCGCATTGAAAAACGTCAATTGCGAATCGTGACTTCGATGTGCTAGTTCGCGGTAACCGGGAGGCGCACCGTGATGTCCCAGCCTGAAGAGATGCCCGCGTGGACGTTCTTCACGAACCACGGGCACGTGCTGCTGCTGCTCGCGCGTGAGCCCGATCTCCTCCTGCGTGACGTCGCGCAGCGCGTCGGCATCACGGAGCGCGCCGCGCAGCGCATCGTCGGCGAGCTCGAGGCGGCGGAGTACCTCACGCGCGAACGCGACGGTCGCCGCAACCACTACCAGGTCCACCTCGACCGCGGACTGCGCCACCCGATCGAGGCACCGACGACCATCGGCGACCTGTGTGCGCTGATGGCCCGCAAGAGGCGACGCTGAGCGCGCGGCGCGCCACCGGGCGAACACGCCACCGCACGGCGCGCCACCCGGCTCGCGTGCTCCGACCGCTGTCGCGTTGACACCTGCGCCCATGTTCAGTACCGATCGGATCCCTCGGAGGTCCGCTCGTGTCGTCGTCTCCCTATGCCGCGCTCTGGGTGAAGTCGTGTTTCAGCTTCCTCGAAGGGGCGAGCCACCCCGAGGAGTTGGTCGAGACGGCGCACCGGCTCGGGCTCTCCGGGGTCGCGCTGACCGACCGGGATGGCTTGTACGGGGTCGTCCGCGCCCACGTGAAGGCGCGCGAGCTCGGGCAGCCGCTCCTCATCGGCGCGGAGCTGAGCGTCGTCCCGCGCGACCGCCTCGACGACGACGCGGCGATTCCCGAGCACGTCGCGCTGCTCGCGGGCTCCCGCGAGGGGTACGCGGCGCTCTGCGGGCTCGTGTCGCGGGCCCGACTCCGTTGTGAAAAGGGCCGAGCGCGCGCGACGCCCGAGGAGCTCCGCCTCGCGGGCCAGGAGTCGCGGGGCGGCCTCGTCGCGTTGCTGCCGCGGCCGGCGCTGCTCGCGCCGCTGCGCGACGCCTTCGCGGGCGCGCTCTACGCGCTCGCCGCGCGGCACCGCATCGCCGGCGAGGACGAGCCCGAGGCGCTCCTGCGGCGCGAGGCGAAGCGCGTCGGCGCGCCGGTCGTCGCGGGCGTCGAGGTGCTCTACCACTCGCCCGCGCGGCGCCCGCTGCAGGACGTGCTCACCTGCACGCGCCTCGGCACCACGCTGCGCGCCGCGGGTACGCGCCTGCGCCCCAACGCCGAGCACGACCTCAAGAGCGACGCCGCGATGCGCGCGCTCTTCGCCGACGATCTCGCCGCGCTCGCCCGCACGCGCGAGGTCGCCGACCGCGCGCGCTTCTCGCTCGCGGACCTGCGCTACCGCTACCCCTCCGAGCGCCTGCCTGAGTCGCACGGCGAGCTCGACTGGCTGCGCGAGCTGACGTTCCGCGGCGCGCGCGCGCGCTACGACGGCGACCCGCCCGACGCGGTGTGCGCACAGCTCGAGAAGGAGCTCGCGCTCATCGCGGAGCTCGATTTTGGCGGGTATTTCCTGACGATGTGGGAGATCGTCGAGGAGTGCCGACGCCGCGGCATCCTCTGCCAGGGGCGCGGCAGCGCGGCGAACAGCGCGGTCTGCTTCTGCCTCGGCATCACGGCCGTCGACCCCGTGAAGATGGACCTGCTCTTCGAGCGCTTCCTCTCGCGCGAGCGCGCCGAGCCGCCCGACATCGACCTCGACATGGAACACGAGCGCCGCGAGGAGATCCTGCAATGGGTCTACGAGCGCTACGGCCGCAGGCACGCGGCGATGGTCGCCAACGTCATCCGCTACCGCCCGAAGAGCGCGGTGCGCGACGTCGGCAAGGCGCTCGGCCTGCCCATCACCGCGATGGATCAGCTCTCGAAGCTGCTCGGCCACCACGCGCAGCTCTCGGACGACGCGCTCCGCGGCGCGGGCCTCGACCCGGAGGCGCCCACGATCGCGCTGCTGAAGGATCTCTCCACGGAGATCCTCGATTTCCCGCGGCATCTCTCGATCCACCCGGGCGGCTTCCTGCTCGGGCACGAGCCGGTCGACACGCTCGTGCCGATCGAGCCCGCGACGATGGAGGGCCGCACGGTCATCCAGTGGGACAAGCACGACGTCGAGGCGCTCGGCCTCTTCAAGGTCGATCTCCTCGCGCTCGGCGCGCTCACCGTGGTCGAGCGCTGCTTCCGCCTGCTGCGTGCGCACCACGGGCTCGATCTCGACATGGCGCGCGTGCCGCAAGAGGACGCGGGCACCTGGGCGATGTGCGCGCGCGGCGACACCGTCGGCGTCTTCCAGATCGAGTCCCGCGCGCAGATGGCGATGCTCCCGCGGCTGCGTCCGCGCGTCTTCTACGACCTCGTCGTGCAGGTCGCGATCGTGCGCCCGGGCCCGATCCAGGGCGACATGGTGCACCCCTATCTGCGCCGCCGCGACGGTCTCGAGCCCGTCGAGCTGCCGCACCCCGACCTCGAGCGCGTGCTCGCGCGCACGCTCGGCGTGCCCATTTTTCAAGAGCAGGTGATGAAGCTCGCCGTCGTCGTCGGCGGCTACACCGGCGGCGAGGCCGACCAGCTGCGCCGCGACATGGCCGCGTGGCGCTCGTCGGGACGCATCGAGGCGCACCACGACCGGCTCGTGTCGCGGATGATCGCGCACGGCATCACACCCGACTTCGCCGAGCGCGTCTTCTCGCAGATCCGCGGCTTCGGCGAGTACGGCTTCCCCGAGTCGCACGCGGCGAGCTTCGCGCTCATCGCGTACGTGACGGCGTGGCTCAAGCGCCATCACCCGGCGGCCTTCGCGTGCGCGCTGCTCAACGCGCAGCCGATGGGCTTCTACGCGCCGTCCACGATCCTCGAGGATGCGAAGCGCCGCGGCATCGAGGTGCGCCCCGTCGCGATCGACGCGAGCGAGTGGGACTGCACGCTCGAGGACAGCGACCGGCCCATCACCATCCGCGAAGATGGTGGACGTGTCCGCGGCGGACCCGCCATCCGCATGGGCCTCCGCTACGTGCGCGGGCTCGGCACGCGCGAGCGCGAGCGCCTCGACGCGGCGCGGCTCGACGGGCCCTTCCACGGCGTCGACGACGTGGCGCGGCGCACGGGGCTCAGCGCGCGCGCGCTGCTCGCGCTCGGCGAGGCGGGCGCCTTCGAGCCGCTCGGGGTCGACCGCCGCGACGCGCTCTGGACGACGCGCGGACATGCCGCCCGCCGCGACGACGCGCTGCCGCTCGCCGACGAGAGCGCCGCGACCTTCGCGCCGCTCACGCCCGGCGAGGAGATCCTCTGGGACTACCGCGCGAGCGCCCACAGCACGCGCGGACACCCCATGATGCGCTTCCGCCCCGCGCTCGCCGCGCAGCGCATCCCGAGCGCGAGCGAGCTGCTGCGCCTGCCGGACGGCGCGCGCACGCCGTACGTCGGCTACGTCATCTGCCGACAGCGCCCGGGCACCGCGAGCGGCGTCGTTTTCTTCACGCTCGAGGACGAGACGGGCTTCGTCAACGCCGTCGTCTGGTCGCGCGTCTTCGAGGAGTTCGAGGTGCTCGCGCGCACCGCGGGCCTGCTCGGCATCACCGGCCGCATCCAGGCGCAGCAGGGCGTCGTGCACCTCGTCGCCGAGCGACTCTTCACCCCGCGTCTCGGCCCCCCGGGCCCGCCGCCCGCGCCGCAGAGCGCGCCGCGATCGCGGGATTTTCACTGACGTCGGGCGTCGTGCGGGAGGCAGGGAATCCCGGTGAATACGCTGGAAAGAACGCACGGATGCGCCGCAGCGACGCATCCCATCCCTGCATGGAAGGGTGATGACTCTTCCGGAGCGGCGTGCCGGTCGATCCCACCCGCGGCCGCGCCTCCGTACGCGCCGCGCGACCTCGCCCGACGCCGCCGATTCCGCGGCGCTCAGTCGACGTACCCGCGGTCGCCCGCCCCACATCCCGGGAGCGTCGAGCACAGCTCGGGGGTGCCCTGACAGTTCGTGCTGATCGCGTAGCGGTCGTACCAGTCGGCGCGGCTCACGCGGCGAAAGACGATCCAGCTCTCGAGCCTGCTCGCCTGGTCGAGGCTCTCCCAGAACGGAAAGCGCTTGGCCGAGTTGTTCCGAGGGATGTCGTTCACGCCACCGCCGAACCCCCAGTACGTGTTGACGCCCACCCAGAGTTCGTCGCCCATGACTCGAAAGCGCCCGTACTGGACGGCGGGGCGGTCATTCCAGTTGGTCCAATCCGGGTGGGCGCAGGACCAGCCTGCCGCCGTGCCGTCGGAGTCCGCCGTCGCTGTGAACGTCAACATGTCGCCGTCGACCGTGTACGTGCACTCGGTGTGGAAGTCCGAGCGCGTGGTCTCGTTCCACACGTAGTGGCAGCGCGCGTTGTCCATGCCGAACGCGAGCTTCATCTGCCCCATGTCGATCGTGCCCATCTGGACCTCACTGCCCTCGACGCGTCGGTCCCACACCCAGTAGCCCTCGAGCGGGCCGCCTCCGGTGGGCGGTTCGACGGGCGCGCCGGCATCGGACGCGACCCCTGCGGCATCCGTGTCGACCGGCCCCGCGTCCGTGCCGAGGGCGCCGCCGTCGGGCGTTCCGGAAGGCTGCTCCGGCGAACAAGCCGACATCCACACGACGAGCGCCCCGGCGCCCACGCTTCGAAGCACCTCGCGCATCTCAGCTTCTCCTGGGTTCGGCCATCTGCGGTGACCGGGATCACGTCTTCGGAGGCGATGGGAAGACGGCCTCGCCGGGGTTGTCAACACCGACTCGCTCGTGTGGAGAGCGTGAAGATGTCCGGGATAGGAGCCGTCGATCGGCCCCTTGTTCCCTCGGCCCAGGACGACGGCTCCCTCGGAACAAGCCGCCCTCACTGCGCATGTCGAGCGAGGCGTCGCAGAAGGTCGCTGGTCTGCTCGGTGCCGAGCCGCGTCCGAGCCTCGGACGCCCGCGCGCGGCCGTGCTGCGAAGGCGGCGAGGTGAGTCGTTGCCCATGGACCCGAGCATGCGTCGCAAGCGACGATGGCCGACCGCTCATGCCGACTCGACGCCCGCGCCCGCCGATGACCCGCCGCCCCGCGATCCAGGACGCCCGGACGGGCTTCACGGTGGAGCCGGCGACCAACTGGGTCGACATGGTCGCGCTGCCCACGGTGGAGGCGCTGTCGGCCGCCCAACTCCGCGCCTACAACGCCGCGGACCTCGACGCGTTCTGCGCCTGTTACCACCCCGACGTGACGGTGATGGGGCACGACGGCGCGGTCCGAACGCGCGGGATGGCCGCGTTCCGAGCGGGATACGGGGCGATGTTCGCGGAATACGCGGGGGTCGGGGCGGCCGTGGACACGCGGATCACGGTCGGCGCCCACACGGTCGAACGCGAGCGGTGGTGGCGGACGAACCGCGCGACCGGCGCGCGCATCGAGGGTGTCGTCCTCGTTCGGTACACCGCGGACGAAGGAACGATCCGCTGGGTGGAGTTCTTGCGCTGAGCGCGCCACGGCTCCGTGCGGGTGGCTGACGCGCCTCGCCGGCGCCCCCGATCAGGACCGCGCCGGGGGCGTCTTCGCGTGCCCGTGCCTCGCGCGCGCCGCGGCACGCGACGCAGAGCGCGCCGCGATCACGGGATGTTCGCGGAGGACGCGGCGACTTCCCCCCGGGTGGCGCGATGGTGCTTACGTGGGCTCGGGTCGCGCCGCAAACACTCAAAACTGCGGGTCGTCGTAGGTGACGTCGTAGCCCGTCCAGCGCCACGGTGGGCGCAGCAGGTCGACGTCGCAGGCGAGCGCGCCGGACGCGTCGCGGCGGGTGGTGACGTCGGCGACGCGCCACATCGCGCCGACGCCGCCGGACGTGGAGAAGAAGGTGGGGACCTCGTCCGGCGCCGCGCCGAAGGTCGCGACGCGCCGCCCCTCGCAATACACGTTCACGAGCGGGCGCGCGCGCGCACCCGTGAAGTTGTGGACCATCACGCGGAAGCGCTCGCCGTCGCGCGGCGCATCGACGTTGATGTTCTCGGCCACGCCGATGCCCTCGACGAGGTTGTTGTCGATGTCGAGGCGCGGATTCGCGCACGCGCCGAGCGCGACCCACTCGGCACCGAGCGGCCCGCCCTCGCACTCCGCGAGCGGGCTCGGCGCATAGCCCCAGTCCGCGCGCGGATACGGGATCCCAGCCGGCGCCATGCTCCCGCGCAGGATGGCCTCGCAGTTCTGCCAGCCGCACGCGGAGGGCGTCGCGCTGAACTTGTCCATCGGGTCGAGGAACCACGGCGAGCTGGTGCCTGGCGCCGAGAGGAAGAGGTCGAGATCCACGCTCTCGCTCTCCGGATAGCAGAGCTCGACGCGCAGCCCGGGACCGCGCACGTGCACGACGAAGACGCAGCGGAAGAGCGCGCCGTCCGCCGTCTCGACGGTCAGCGTGACGGTGTAATCCCCAGACAGCGTGGGCACGAACTTCGCCGTCTCGCGCGTGCCGTCGAGGAGCGTGAACGAGGGGCGCGGCAGCACACCGTCGCAGGGGCCGCCCTCGACCGCCCACGACCAGCGCGCCGCGTCACCGGCGTAGAAATCGCGGCCGCGCAGCGTGACGTCGGTGAAGGGCGCGCCCTCCGGGATGCGCGGATCGTCGGGCCCCGGGCAGGTGCCGTCGGGTACGCAGCCGACGAGATCGTCCGCGCAGCCGTTGCAGTCGTCGTCGAGGCCGTTGCAGGTCTCTGCGGCGGGCACGAGTCCGCCGACGCAGGGGCCCCACGCGCCGATCTCGAAGCCGCCCGCGCACTGCTGCGTGCCGTCCGCGCACGCGCCGACCCCGCGACGCCCCGGCGGCCCCGCGAAGCACGGGCGCACCTCGCCGAGCGCGCACGGGCAGCCGTCGTCGACGAGACCGTCGCAATCGTCGTCGAGGCCATCGCACAGGCCCGCGACACCCTCGTCGAGCGCGGGCCTGCAGCCCATCGGGACGCGCCGCTCGAGGGGACACAGCAATTCCTCCATGCCGGCATCCACGCCCGCATCGCGCGCCCCCGCATCGCCCGCGCTGCCATCGGCGCTCGCGTCCGACACGCCGCCCTCGACGTCGGCGTCCGCCGGCACGGTGGCGTCGCGGGCACCGTCGCGCAGGTCGCCCGCGTCGCGCGGCGCGTCCAAGCCCGCGTCGCGGGGCACCGCCGCATCGCGCGCCGAGCACGCACCGCAGAGCACGACGAGCGCGGCGAGGAGCGGTCCCGCGCCCGGCCTCGCGTCCATCGCTGTGCGCCCCGAGACGCAGCGTCGCTCGTGCATCGTCCCTGCTCCTCGTCCCCGATGGGTCCCGCGCGAGTGTAGAGCATCGCCGCGCGCGGTGCGCCGCGCAGCGAAGGCATCCGCCCCGCACGCCGGTGCTTGCATCTGCGTCGGCATCTACCACGCTCGAGCGGCCGTGCGTCGCCGCGTCACCGCGATCGTGCTGCTCGGGCTGCTGGCCGCGTCCGCGTGCACCCCCGACGCGTCTCCGCGCGACGCGGGTCCCGAGCGCGACACGGGCCTCGACGACGCACGCTTCGACGCGGCGATCCCCGTGGACGCAGCGCGCGACGCCGACATTCGCGACGCTGTTGCAGATGCAACGCCAATGCAGGACGCTGGCCCCGGGCTCGACCCCTTCCCCGTCGCGGACGCGCTGATCGCGCTGCGCTGCGAGGTGCGCGCGCACGCGGAGTGTCGCGCCCCCTGGACGTGCGCATGTCCAGGTTTTGGCGCGCCGCCTGCGGACGTCGAGGCGTGCGAGCGGACCGTCGTCACCTCGTGCCGCGCGGCGGCCAACCGCAACGCCGTCGCCGCGACCGTGCGCGCGGGCGCGCTGCGGATCGACGACGCGCTCCTCGCCGACTGCCGCGTCACCGCCCAACGAGCCCTCGACGCCTGCGCGCCGCCCGAGCGCGACTTCTTCGCGGCGTACCGCGCGTGCCGCCACGCGCTCGGCGGCTCCATCCCGATCGACGGCGCGTGCGCGTACGACGGACTCTGCGCCGACGGTGAAGGCCGCTGCGACGGCGCGACGTGCGTGCCGCTCCCCGCGTTCGACGCGCCGTGCACCACGCTGTGCCAGGCGCCCGCCGCGTGCGTCGCGGGGGTGTGCACCCTCCCGGTCGCGCCCGGCGGCGCGTGCGGCGACGACGAGGACTGCGCCGCGCCCGAGACGTGCATAGGCGGCGTATGCGGCGCGCCCGCGGCGCGCGGCGAGGCCTGCACCGAGACGGGCCGCTGCACGGCCGGGCTCCGCTGCGAAGGCGGTCGCTGCGAGCCCGGCGTCGGCACTGCACCCTGCACGCTCGGCGGCGACGCGTGCGGCGCCGCGGCGACGTGTCAGCCCGCCTTCCGGCAGCGCTGCCTCGCGCGGGGCGACGTCGGCGCGCGCTGCGCCTCGGACGCCGCCTGCCGCCCCGAGCTCACGTGCAGCGGCGACGCCGTGCGCCCCGGCGTCTGCCGCACGCCACCCATGCCGGGCGAGCGCTGCTTCGAGCGCTGCGCCGAGGGCGCGTTCTGCGAGCGCATCGGCGTCGATCCGGTGGGCACCTGCGACGTCATGCCCGCGCTCGGCGATCCGTGCGACCCCGCGTGGTCCTACACCTCGTGCGGGCCCGGGCGCGTCTGCGACGCGTACACCGCCGTCTGCAAGCCGATCCCACGCCTCGGCGAGACCTGCGACGGCCTGTGCAGCGACGGGCTCGGCTGCGACTTCTCGCGACGCCCCGCGATCTGCGTGCCCGCCCTCGGAGCGGGCGAGAACTGCGACGGCAGCACCGGCACGAGCGACTGCGCGCCCGGCCTCGGCTGCGACACGCGCGGCTGGCCGTGGATCTGCCGCCGCATCCCGGGCGACGGCGAGTCGTGCGACTGGCGCGGCGTCTGCACCGAGGGCTTCGACTGCCTCGCGGTCGAGCCCTCGGGCGCCTCGACGTGCGTCCCGCTCCCGCCGCTCGGCGCCCCCTGCGGCGCGTCGTGCGCCGAGGACGCGTACTGCGACTACGACTTCACCGCGGGCCGCTGCGCCCTCGACGTCTGCGCCCTCCTGCCGCGCCGCACGACACCTTGAGCGGGCGCGTGGACGCGACGGCGGGCGCGAAGGCGCCGAGTGGTTAAACCACTCACGCCCCCCGCCGCCACTCACTCACGCGCACGAGCCGAGGAAGGGTGTGGTGCCGGGGCACTCGCCGGCGCGGATCGTCGCGCTGCCGACGCCGACACCGCACCAGGGCGGCGTGAAAGGCGGCAGGCCCGTCGACTGATAGGGCGACTCGCCGTCGCGCAGCCAGTAGGGGTGACGGCGCACGAAGTCCCAGAGGACGTCGAACTGACCTGCGCCCGGAGCCGACTCGAAGGGCGGCACCGAGTGCATGCAGTTGTGAATGCACTCCTCGACGAAGTGGCCCTCGGCGGCGAGCGCCCGCTCGAGGCGCTGCGAGGTCGACTCGAAGAAGAGGAAGCAGAAGTCGCTCGGCCCGCCCCAGAGCACGAGCGAAGGCAGTTTGTGCGCGGCAGGCGACCAAGCGCGCAGCGTCGTCGCGGGATCGAGGGAGACCGAGCCGTCGCCGACGCCACCCGAGAGCACGAGCATGCTGGCGAGGTACTGCGAGCGCTGCGAGGCGAGCTGCGCCGTCCAGAGCGCGCCGGCGCTCACGCCGACGGAGCTCACGCAGTCGCGATCGACGGAGAACTGCGTGCCGACGCAAGCGAGCAGATCGTCGAAGAAGGCGAGCTCGCTGCGGTAGGCGCAGTCGCAGTTGCAGGCGAAGTCCACGACGCAGCCCGGGTCGGCCTGCAGGTACGGCCACTTGAACGTGAGCGCGCTGCGGGCCTCCGGGATGACGGCGATGAAGCGCAGACGATCGACGGCGTCCTGCACGCCGGCGCGATCGCGGAAACCGCTCGCGCTGCCGCCGAGCCAGTGCCAGAGGAAGACGAGCGGGAGCGACTCGTCGGGCCGCACGCCGTCGCTCGGCAGGATGAGCAGGAACTCGCGGTTGCCGCCCATCGTGGCGATCGTGTTGCGGCCCGCGACGAAGCTCGGGCACATGCCGCCGCTGTAGGCAGGAAGCGCGGGCGGGCGCTCGGCGCCCTCGGGCACGGGATCGCCGCAGAAGACGTCGCGCGCGGGGCCCGCATCGACGCCGAGATCGGGCGGCCCCGCATCGGGCAGCGACATGGTCATGTCCGCGCCGAGATCGGGCGCACCCGCGTCCGTGCGCGGGGCCCGCGTCAGGAGCCGCGCGGCGTCGCCCGTCGACGCATCGGACGGAGCCCGCGTCCGTCTCGGGGCCGAGATCGCCGCCCGAGCCGCCGCCATCCGCAGCAGGCGGCACCGCGTCCGCGGCGCAACCCGCGAGCCGCGACGAGCAAAGCGACGAGGACGGCAGGGACGGGCGCGAAACGACGCGAGGACGACATGGCGACGACGCTATCGCAACGTCGGCGCGCAGGGCAACGGGGGATCCGAACACCGTTGTTCCAACCGATTTGTCTCGCGAAACGCAGCCGGGACGCGCACCTCAGCGCGGTCTGCGGCCCGCGACACGACGGCGCACGGTGATCACCGCGCAAAGCAGAGCGATTGCGACGAGCGCGCGTCCATCGCGCGCACCACCACCCGTCGCGTGGCAGCCACATCCACCCGCTTCGGCGATGGCATCCATCGACCCGGCGTCGAAGCCCGCGTCGTTCGCGCCCGCGTCCGAGCCGACCTCGCTGCCCCCATCGTCCACGCCGGCGTCGTTCGGAACGCCCGCGTCGGCGTCCGGCGTGCAGGTGCCCGCGCACGCGCCCTCGGGGAGCGGCGCCGCGGCTCCGCCGGGATCGCAGGCCTCGCCGGTGTCCACCACGCCGTCGCCGCAGTAGGCCGCGATGCAGCGCGCGCGGCAGGCGTCGGGCGCGGTGTCGCTGTTGGCGGGGCCGTCGTCGCAGCCCTCGCCCGGATCGATGAGGCCGTCGCCGCAGGTCTCCGCGCACGTGCTCGCGCCGCCGCCCGCCTCGGAACAGGACCAGCCGGCCTCGACTGCGCACAGCGCATCGCAGCCATCTCCAGAGATGGCATTTCCGTCGTCGCAGGGCTCGCCACCCGCGCGCTGTCCGTCGCCGCACACGGCCGCGCACGGGCCCATCGGCGTGGGCCGCGAGGTGCCGGGCACGCACTCGCAGAGCCCCGGCGCGCCCGTCTGGTTCACGCAGCGCTCGTTCGCCCCGCATGCGACCGCGCCCGTCGCGCAGTCGTCCTCGTCGGCGCACGCGAAGCCCGAGCCGACCCAGCCAGCGCGGCAGGCGCAGTCGTAGGTGGCCTCGGCGTTCGTGCAGTCCGCGTTCGGGTCGCAGTCGTTCGTCGCGTCGCTCGCGCACTCGTCGACGTCGAGGCACTCCTGCCCGTCGCCCGCGTAGCCCGCGTTGCACGTGCACGTGAACGCGCCGATCGCGTTCGCGCAGGAGGCGTTGAGCGAGCAGAGGCTGAGCCCCGGATCGAGCGCACTCGTCGACGTCGGCGCAGGTGCCGCCGCTCTCCGGCGCGGCGTAGCCGCCCTGGCATGCGCACGCGTAGCCGGGGCCGGGCTCGAGCTCCGTGCAGAGGCCGGGGCCGCACGGATCGACGGCGCATTCGTCGACGTCCACGCAGGTCCCACCCGCGGCGACCGAGCCCGCGGGGCACGTGCACGTGTACGAGCCCGCGGTGTTCGCGCAGGTGCCCGGCGCCGCAGAGGTCGGGCGATCGTCGGCGCACTCGTCCACGTCGGCGCACGCGCCCGCCCGTCGGGGGCGCTTCGTAGCCTGCGGGGCACGCGCACGTGTACGAGCCCGTCGTGTTGGTGCAGATCGCGCCGGTGACCGTGCCGCAGCGTCCGACCACCGCGCACTCGTTGATGTCCAGACAGCCGCCGAGCCCGGGTCGTGCCGAATAGCCGGACAAACAGCCACACTGGGCGACGCCGCCGCGGATGACGCACGTCGAGTTCGCGCCGCAGGGCGTGGGGTTGCAGACGTCGTCGTCGACGCAGGTCGTGCCGTTGAACGAGAACCCCGCAGGGCAGCTGCAGGTGTAGGCGCCGGCCGTGTTCGTGCAGGTCCCCGTCCCGCAGCGCCCCGCCGTGAGGCACTCGTTCGCGTCCGCGCAGCTTCCGCCCGTCGCGGGGGCCGTGTAACCGCTCGGACACGTGCAGCGGTACGAGCCGCTGATGTTCGTGCACGCCGCGCCCGAGACCACGCCGCAGCGGCCCGCGGTGGCGCACTCGTTGACGTCCGCGCAGCCGTCGACGGACGAGCTGCGGATCGTGTAGGGGATGCTGCCGCCGACGTACCCGAACGTGCGCTCGTCGCCCGTGCCCGTGTAGCCGGACGCGCAGCCGCAGTCCCAGTCGCCCGCGCCGCCCGTGGACGACGACGCGCACGTGCCGCCGTTCGCCGTGGGCTCGCAGTCGTTGTTCGAGGCCGACGCGCAGAGGCTGAAATCCGCGGGTTCGCTGCTTCCCGAGCCCGGATTCGAGCGATAGGCCGTCGCGGCGACACCGGGCCAGCGCGCGAAGGGATCGCCGAGCTCCTGGCCGTTCGACCAGCCATCGCCGTCGGAGTCGCGCTGCGCGAGCCAGCGGTTCCACACGTGGTCGTCCGCGTTCCCCGCGACGCCATCCGCGCCGAGACGGAAGTTCTCGCCGAACGTGGTGCGCGTGCCGCCGCCCGTGGCGGCGACGTGACAGAGCGCGCAGCGCCCGACGCCCGGGCTGGAATAGCCGTTCGGGACGTTGCCGGGATAGTTCGCGGAGGCGGTGCGCGCGGCGAGCGTGACGGCGACGGCGGCGAAGAGGGCAAGCGTGGCGCGCATGGACGCTCAGGCTACCAGAGCCGCGTCCATCGCCCCAGTGGGGCCACGCGGCGCCGCGTCTACACGCCGAGATCGGAGAGCTGGTTCAACACGCGCTGCACGGCCGCGACGAGGTCGGGATGCCTCGCCTCGACGTGCTGGACCGACGCGCGGAGTCGCGTCGCGAGCGAGCCGTGCGCGTCCGCGTCGGGCGCCGCCAGCGCACGCTCGACGTCACGGCGCACGTCCGCGAGCAGGGCGCGCGTGGCGTCGTCGAGCGCCGGGGTCTCGGCGAGGGTGCGATGCAGGGCGCGGAGCTGATCGGAGAGCGTGCCGTTCATCGCCGCGACGTACGCACGCGCGTCGCGACGACAGGGCCGCGCGTGCGCACCCGCACGCCGGGCGACGCCGCGTGCGTTCAACGCAGCGCGATCACGCCGACGCGGCCGCCACGTCGGCGCCGGGCTCCGGGATCGCGTCGAGCTCGGCGGACATCTTGCGGAGCATGCTCTGCTTGATGTGGAAGGGCAGAAAGGCCGCCTTCATCCCGTTGAGGATGATGCGCTTGATGTCGGGGAGCGCGAGGCCCATCTGCGTGTGCGTGAGCCACAGCTCCTTCGAGACGGTGGTGTCCGTGACGAGGCGATTGTCGGTGTTCACCGTCACGCGCAGCCCGAGGTCGTAATAGAGCTTGAGCGGGTGGCTCGCGAGGTCGCGCACCGCGCCCGTCTGCACGTTCGACGAGGGGCAGCACTCGAGCGCGATGCGGTGATCGTTGACGTAGTGCAGGAGATCGCCGTCCTCGCGGAGGCGGCAGCCGTGACCGATGCGGTGCGCGCCGCAGACGTGGATCGCCTGCGCGATCGACTCGGGGCCGTACGCCTCGCCCGCGTGGATCGTGACGTTGATGTTGTTGTCGCGGACGAGCTGAAACGCCTCGCGGTGGTGCTTGGCGGGGTGGTCGTACTCGGCGCCCGCGAGGTCGAAGGCGACGACGCCGCGGTTCTTGTAGGCGACCGCGAGCTGCGCCATCTCGAGCGAGGACTCGGGCGAGATGTTGCGGATGCCGCAGACGATCACGTTCGACTCGATGCCGTGGTCCTTCTGCGCGGCGCGCAGACCCGCGAGCACCGACTCGACGACGGCCGTGAGGCGGAGGCCGTTGCGCGTGTGGAGCATCGGCGCGTAGCGCACCTCCATGTAGCGGACGTTCTCCTTCGCGGCGTCCTCGGCGAGCTCGTAGGCGATGCGCGTGAGCGCGGCCTCCTTCTGCATGACGCGCAGCGTGATGTCGAAGGCCTTGAGGTACTCGACCAGCGAGCCCGTCACCGCGCCCGCGTTCATCGCCTTGCGCAGGCCATCGACGTCGGTCGCGGGGAGCGCGATCTTCTCGCGCTCGGCGAGCTCGAGGATCGTCTCGAGGCGCAGCGAGCCGTCGAGGTGGACGTGGAGGTCGGTCTTCGGGAGGCGTTCGAAGAAGGAGAGCGGCAGCGGCATGGCGCGATCTAGCACGGCGCCCCGCCGAGGCGACAACGGCCACGGGGAGCGCACCGATGCCCCGCGGCCTGAAACAGATTGAAACAACGTTTCACGTCGGGGAAGCTGGCCCGATGGGACGCAAGAAGAGGGAGACGCCCGCGGAGGTCGCCGCGCGGGAGGACGAGGCGGCGCCGCGCGGCGCGCTCGAGGCGCCCGGTCCCGTTCATTTTCATGGCATCTGGACGCAGAGCCCGCTGCTCAAGCGCGCGCTGCACGTCGTCACCCGGGCGGCGCGCGTCGAGGCGAGCGTGCTCGTGCGCGGCGAGACGGGCACGGGCAAGGAGCTCGTTTCACTCGCGTTGCACGCGCTCTCGCCGCGCGCACGGGGTCCTTTCCGCGCGGTGAACTGTGCGGCGCTCTCGCCGTCGCTGCTCGAGAGCGAGCTCTTCGGCCACGTGCGCGGCGCGTTCACGGGGGCGGTGCGCGACACGCCGGGCATCTTCCGCGCGGCGTCGGGGGGGACGCTCTTTCTCGACGAGGTCGCGGAGATGCCGCTCGACCTGCAGGCGAAGCTGCTGCGCGTGCTCGAGACGCGCACCGTCGTGCCGCTCGGCGGGCGCGACGCGGTGAACGTGGACGTGCGCGTGGTCGCGGCGACGCACGTCGCGCTGCGCCGCGCGGTGCAGGAGGGACGCTTCCGCGCGGACCTCATGTACCGCCTGCGCGTCGTGCCGATCTTCCTGCCGGCGCTGCGCGAGCGCCGTGAGGACGTGCGCCTGCTGACCCAGCGCTTCGTCGAGGCGCTGAATGCGCGCGGCGGGCGGCAGGTCGCGCGCGTCTCGCCGGGCGCCCGCGACGCGCTCGGCCGCTACGACTGGCCCGGCAACGTCCGCGAGCTGCGCAACGCGCTCGAGTATGCGTACGTCGTCGGCGACGGACCGACGCTCGTCGCGGACGACCTCCCGCCGGAGCTGCTCGATCCCGCGGCCGTGGGCGAGGCCGTGCTCCCGCACGATGCAGGCCCCCCCGCGCCGGGCACGCCTCCCGTCGAGACGCCCGAGGCGCGCGCGATCCGCGCGGCGCTCGCGCGCACGGCGGGCAACCGGGAGGAGACGGCGGCGCTGCTCGGCATGAGCCGCGTGACGCTCTGGCGCCGCATGAAGCAGCTCGGGATCGCCGAGCCCATCTAGCCCGGCGCGCGCGGGGCGCGCCGACGCGCTGTTACAGTGCGCCGCGCCATGTCCGCCCCGCAGCCCGAGCCGCAGTCCGACCCGCAGCCCGACGCGCACCCCGACCCGCAGCCCGCGCAGGCGCCGTTCCTCGGCGGCCTCTTCCTCGTGACTGCGGTGATGCTCGCCCTCGAGGTGCTCGTCACGCGGCTGCTCTCGGTCATCACCTGGTATTCGTTGGCGTTCCTCGTGATCGGGATGGGCCTCTTCGGCCTGACGGCGGGCGCGGTGCGCGTGTACCTGCGGCCCGCGCTCTACGCGCCGGGGCGGCTCGGCGCGCAACTCGCGAGGGACGCGCTCTACCTCGCAGCCGCGATCCCGCTCAGCTACGTGCTCCTGCTCGTCGTGCCGCTGCGTGTCGAGCCGGTCGCGACGACGGCGCTGCTCTTTCTGCTCTTCGCGCTCACGATCTCGCTGCCGTTCATCGCCGCGGGCGCGATCGTGGCCGCGAGCCTCACGCGCTCGACGCTGCCGGTCGGCCGCATCTACGCGGTGGATCTCGCGGGCGCCGCGCTCGGCGCGCCGCTCGTGCCGGCGCTGCTCGAGCACCTCGACGCGGGCTCCGCGATCCTCGCGATGGCGGCGGTCGCCGCGCTCGCCTCCGCGCTCTACGCGCGATCGGTCAAGGACGTGCGCGGCGTGCGGCGTGCGCTCGTCGTGGCCGGCGTGCTCGCCGCGGTGACGGCCGCGAACGCAGCGGGGCCGCACGGGCTCGTTCCGCTCTGGGTGAAGGGGCGCGCGGAGGAGCGCGGCAAGCTCGAGCTCGAGACGTGGAACAGCCACTCGCGCATCCACGTCTTCCGCGCGTGGCGCGGGCCGGCCGTGTACTGGAGCCGCGGCACGTGCCCGGCGGCCGAGGTCGAGCAGCGCTGGATCAACATCGACGGCGACGCGGGCACGGTGCTCTACCACGCGGACCCGGACATCGCGTCGATGCGCTTTCTCGCGTGCGACGTGACGAGCGTGGTGCACCAGATCCGGCCGCGCGGGCGCGTCGCGATCATCGGCGTCGGCGGCTCGCGCGATCTGCAGACGGCGCTGATGTTCGGGCACGAGCACGTCACCGGGATCGAGCTGAACGGGCGGCTGCTCGAGCTGCTGCGCGGCCCGCTCGGCGCGCCGGCGCGCATCGCGGACTCGCCGCGCGTGCGGCTCGTGCACGACGACGGGCGCAGCTGGATGGCGCGCTCGCGCGAGCAGTTCGACGTCGTGCAGATGTCGCTCGTCGACACCTGGGCGGCGACGGGCGCGGGCGCGCATGCGCTCGGCGAGAACGGGCTCTACACGGTGGAGGCGTGGCGCGCGTTCCTCGCGCGGCTCGCGCGGGGCGGCGTGCTGAGCGTGTCGCGCTGGCACCAGGGCGGGACGACGGACGAGACGGCGCGCATGGTCGCGCTCGCGACGGCGGCGCTGCTCGAGCGCGGGGCCGCACGGCCGCTCGCGCACCTCGCGCTCGTGCGCGTCGGCATCGTCGCGACGCTGCTCGTCGGCGTCGATCCGTTGACGCCCGCGGACCTCGCGCGCCTCGCGACCGTCGAGCCGCGCCTCGGCTTCGAGATCCTCCTCGCGCCGGGCGCAGACGGTGCCGCGACGGGCGAGGCGGCCGCGGCCCTCGCGCCGATCGCGGAGAGCCGCACGCGCGCCGAGCTCGATGCACGGACTCTCGGACCGGTCTTCGATCTGCGGCCCCCCACCGACGACCGCCCCTTCTTCTTCAATCTGCTGCGGATGCGCGCGTGGTTCGTGACGCTCCCCGAGGACGCGGGCGGCACGATCGAGGGCAACCGCCGCGCGACGCTCACGCTCGCGCTCGCGTTCCTCGCGTCCCTCGTGCTCGTCGCGCTCGCGGTGATCGGCCCGATCGCCCTGCGTCGCCGGGCCGATCGCGCCGCGCCGCGCCGCGCACCACCACCGCCGCGCGGGCTCGTCGCCGCGGGCATCGCGTATTTCGCGGTGATCGGCGTGGCCTTCATGCTCGCGGAGATCGGCCTGCTGCAGCGCCTCGGGCTCGTGCTCGGGCACCCGCTCTATGGGCTCGTCGTGGTGCTCGCCGCGCTGGTCGGCGCCGCGGGGCTCGGCTCGTGGCTCAGCGATCGCCTGCCGCTCCACCGCGCGCCCGCGTGCTTCGTGCCCCCGCTCATCACGGCGTCGCTGCTCTTCGCGCTCGCGTGGCTGCTCCCGGGCTGGGCGGGCACGCTCGCGGCCGCCCCGCTCACGCAGCGCATCGCCTTCGCCGCGGGGCTCACGGCGACGCTCGGGATCTCGCTCGGGACGGCGTTCCCGGGCGGGATGCGCGTCTTCGGCGCGACGCTCCGCGACGAGGCGCCGTGGCTCTGGGGCATCAACGGCGTCGGGGGCGTGCTCGCGTCGAGCGGCGGGATCATCGTGGCGCACGAGCTCGGCCTCGGCGCGCTCTTCGTGCTCGCGGGCTGCGGCTACCTCGCGCTCCTGCCGTTGCTCGCGCGGGGGCTGGCTGCGCGCAGGCGCGCGGAGGCGTGAGCAGGCCGACGCGGCGCCATCAGGGCAGGTTGATCGTCCCCGGCCCGAAGTTGCCGACGTACGACGGGATCGGCTCCGGCTGCGAGAGCAGCACCGCCGCGACGACCACGCCCGCGGCGGCGAGCACGCCCGCGCCGACGCCGACCCACACCCAGGCCCGCGCGCTGCGCTCGTCCGCGACCCGCTCGGCCTCCCGCTCGCGCTCGGCCCGCGCCTCGGCCTCCACCGCGGCGAGGCGCGCGACCTCTTCCGGAGGCGGCGGACACGTCGCGTCGAGTTCGACGTCGCCGCGCTCGCGCTCGGCGAGACGCAGCGTACGGCGCGCGCAGCTCACGCTTCCCCGGCGCACATCGACCGTGTGCGAGCCCGGATCCACCGGCACTTCGAGGCCGAGACCCTCGCGCGCGATGGTGTCGTCGTCGAGCCTCACGACGTCGTCGTCGCGCAGGTTCCGCACGACGATGGTGAGCGAGGTGAGGCGTCGCTCGAGCAGCACGAGCGCGGCGCGCGCGTCCTCGCCATGCCGCACCTGCGTCTCGGCGTCGGCCCGCGCGAAGAAGCGCCGATACGTGTCGACGGCCGCGACGAGCTTCCCGGACTCCGCGAGGACGTGCGCGAGGTTGAGCAGCGTCACCTCGCGCCCCGAGAGCGCGTACGAGCGCTCGAACGCGGCGCGCGCGTCGTCGAAGCGCCGCGCCTGCGCGGCCTCGACGCCCTCGACGAAGAGCCTCCGCGCGAGCGCGATCTGGCTCGCCGAGGGCGAGGCCGGCGGCGCGTCCTGCGCGCGGGCGCCCGACGCAGCGAGCGGCGTCGCGGCGAGGGCGGCGACGAGGAGCGCCGCGAGGCCATGGCGGAGCGCGCGCGTCACGGACACTCGAAGGGGGCCAGCACGACGGGGACGACGTCGCCGAGCGTCACGCGCACGCCGTTCTGGAAGGGGATTGCGGTGCTCACCGCGTCGCACGATCACGCCCGGCCCGCCGGTCCCCGGCGTGGCGCGCACGTCCATCGCGCGGGTGAGCACGACGTCGAAGCCGGCGCGGACGAGATCGGTGGTCGGCGAGCCCGGGCAGACGCCGATGTTGTCGAGAAAGCGCGCGATGTCGCTCTGCGGCCAGCGCCCGGTGAGCAACGCATCACGCAGCGCGGACGCGCCGCCGCCCGCATCGACGAGCGTCGCGGTGAAGCGAAGATCGGTGAGCTGGACCCGCACCGCGCCGAGCCCGCCGGGGAGGTCCACGTCCGCGCGATCGGGGAGACGCGCGACGATCATGCCGCCCGCGACGTAGGCGTTGTCGTCGTAGAGCACCGAGCGGCCGGGCGACGAGAAGACGGAGGAGCTGACGTACGCGGTGTCCGTGCCGTCCCACGCGGGCGGCGGGAGCGTGTTCGAGTAAGTGACACCACCGTCTGGGATGGGTACACCCGCCGGGACGAGGTCGACGGCGAAGGCCATCGAGATGGTCACGCGCGGATCATCGGACGCACCGTTCCAGTTCTCGAGGTAGACGAGCGGGACGTTGCGCCCCTGCGCGACGGTGTTCGTGATCGAGGTCGCGAGCTCGGGCTGGTAGGCGATGAATTGCGCGGAGATGGTCGAACCGAAGACGTTGTCGATGCCGTTGAGCCCGTCCGTCGACGCGGGTGCCGCGGGCGGCGTGCACTCGGTCGCGGGCATCGGCGAGAGCGCGTCGGTGCAGTTGCCGTCGAGATCCCAGCCGAGCGTGCGCCAGCGGTCACCGCTCTGATCGAGCACGAGGTCGCGCAACGCGAAGTGGAGATCGCCCACGTCGGCACCGTCGTCCGCGCAGAGCGGGCGGGCGGGCGGCTTCGCGAGCACGCAGCCCTCGGGTGCGCCGACGACGCCCGCGTCCCCGGGCGTGCAGCCCGCGCCCCCGTCGGGCGGACCCGCGTCCAGCGCGCCGCCATCGGACTCGCCCGCGTCGGGCCCGCTTGCATCGCGTGAGCCCGAGTCCGCGCCCGCGTCGCGCGGCCCGGGGCCGACGCCGAGATCGAGCGACGAGAGCGGCGGCAGGAAGTCGGGGTCGACCGCGATGGGTCGGCACTCGGCGTCACGGCACGTGAGACCCTCCCCGCACACGACCCCGAGACAGCCCTCTTCGAGCCGGATCCGCAACACGCGCCGCTCGCCCGGGACGAAGCGCGTCGCGACCTCCGCGCGGATCCGCTCACCGCCGCGCAGCAACCCGCGCACGACGACGCTGAACGGCGTCGCGGCGTCGGACTCCGAGCGCAGGCCGAGCGTGAGCGGGGGCGCGACGGCGTCCGGCCCGGTGAGCGGCGCGTCGAGCCCCGGCACCATGCGGCCCGTGGTGTTGACGCGGATGTCGAGGGCATCGACGTCCTGCGGGACGCGCAGCGTCGAGTCCACGACGACGACGACCTCGGTGATGCGCGCCTCGCATCCCGCGAGGAGCAGCGCGGCACCGAGCGCGGCGAGCGCGGCGGCGCGGATCGGGGAACGGCGGACCATCGGGCGCGAGCCTAACAGCGTTCGTCGCGGTGCGGGTTGGATGTTCGCGGCTCGTCACGGTACCCTCCGGCCGGTGGGCCTCGAGAGCGGTGACCGGCTCGGTCGCTATCAGATCCTCTGCCCGCTGGCGTCGGGCGGCATGGCGACCGTGTACGCGGCGCGCGTGCTCGGCGAGGGTGCGTTTCAGAAGCCCGTCGCGCTGAAGCTCATGCTCCCGCACCTCGCGCGGGACGAAAAGTTCGTCGCGATGTTCATGGACGAAGCGGCGCTCGCGGCGCAGATCGAGAGCCCGCACGTCGTCGCCACGCACGACCTCGGCCGCGAGGGCGGCGAGACCCTCTACATGGCCCTCGAGCTGGTGCTGGGCAGCACGCTGCGCGAGCTCGGCGACGCGGCCGAGGGCGTGCCCGGCGGGATCCCGCTCGACGTCGCGCTGACGATCCTCGTGCAGGCCGCGCGTGGCCTCGAGGACGCGCACCGGGCCCGCTCCTCGACGGGCGAGGCGCTCGACCTCGTGCACCGCGACGTCTCCCCGCACAACGTGCTCGTCGGGATCGACGGGCGCGCGCGCATCTCGGATTTCGGCATCGCGCGCGCGATGGCGCGGAACGCGCAGACCGAGACGGGCGAGCTCAAGGGAAAGCTCGCGTACTTCTCGCCGGAGCAGCTGCGCGGGCTGCCGATCGACCAGCGCAGCGACGTCTTCGCGCTCGGCGTCGTCGCGTGGGAGCTGCTCGCGGGGCGGCGCCTCTTCGAGGCGGACAACCCGCTGCTTCTCGCGGACCGCATCGTGAACGCGCCGATCCGGCACCTCGACACCGTGCGCCGCGACCTGCCGCCGGGCGTCGCCGGGGCGGTCGCTGCAGCGCTCCTGCGCGACCCGGAGAAGCGCCTCGCATCGGCCGCGATCTTCGCCGATCGGCTCGTCGCGGCGATGGCCGCGGGGGGCAGCGGGCAGGCCTCGCCCGCGCGCGTCGGGCAGGTCGTGCGCGCGCTCGGCGGTGAGCGCGTGCAGCTGCTCGAGAAGCGCATCACGACGCTCTTCCGCGAGCTGCCGCTCCCGGCGAGCGCCGACGCGACCGGCGTGCACCACGCGCAGACCGCAGACGCCCAGGCGTTCAACACACAGGCCGCGAACGCGCAGGCCGCAAGCACGCAGGGCGCGACGGGCTCGGGCGTGGTGATCGTGCGGACCGGTCCCACGCCGCTCGCGCTGGGCGTCGCGGGGACGCTCCTCGCGCTCGGCGTCGCGGGCGCGGTGTACGCGTTCCTCCGCGGCGGGACGACGGCCGTGCCCACCGCGCCGCCGACGCTCGCGGCCCCGTCCATCGCGCCCGCGGCGCCCGCCGTGCCCGATGCGCCGTCGCCGTCGGCGCCCGCTGCGCCTTCGCCGATCGCACCCACCGCGCCGGTGCCCGACGCGCCTTCGCCGATCGCGCCTGGCGCGACACCGGCGGCCGTCCCTGCCGCGGATGCCCTCGCCGCGCCCGCCGCGCGCGGTGCCCGTCCACGGGGCGCGCCACGCACCGCCACCCCGCGCGAGGCCGCGCCGGAACCGGCGACCGCGGCCCCGACGGCGAGCGTCCCCGCGCCGCCTGCGACCGCGCGCGTCCCCACTCCCGCCGGCCCTGCCCCCGCGCCGCGCGGCGGGCTCGTCGGGGTCGACGAGTTCGACGGAGACGACGGGAATCACTGACGCCGCGGCCCGCGCCACGCGACCGATCGGCCCCGGCGCGGACCGTGTTAGCGTCGCGTGCCCGTGAGC
Source organism: Polyangiales bacterium (assembly GCA_964202905.1). GTDB lineage: Bacteria > Myxococcota_A > Polyangia > Polyangiales > JADJQN01 > CAIUAC01. Next base: position 880,925 of record CAXNJO010000001.1, on the reverse strand, counting down.
GGTGACTCCACGCAGCAGTTCGAACTCCCGCCGCGCTTCGGTCGCTACGAGGTCGTCGCGCGCGTCGCCGAGGGCGGGATGGCCGAGGTCTTCGCGGCGCGCTCCACGGACGCGAGCGGGATGCAGCGGCTCGTCGCGATCAAGCGCCTGCTCCCGCACCTCGTCGACGAGGCGCGCTTCGTCGAGATGTTCCTCGACGAGGCGCGCATCGCCGCGAACATCCACAGCCCCTACTGCGTCGAGACGCTCGACCTCGGCCGCGCGGACGACGGCCTGCCCTACCTCGTCATGGAGCTCGTCGTCGGCGCGCCGCTGTCTCGCCTCGCGTCGCGGCTCGGCACGGCGTGGCCGCCCGCGATGGCCGCCGCGCTGATCGCGCAGGCCGCCGACGGGTTGCACGACGCGCACGAAGCGCGCGACGTGCGCGGCGAGGCGCTGCACATCGTGCACCGCGACGTCTCCCCGCAGAACGTGCTCGTCGGCGTCGATGGCCGCGTGCGGCTCGCCGACTTCGGGGTCGCGCACGCGGTGATGCGCATCACGAAGACGAAGACCGGCCAGATCAAGGGAAAGCTCGGCTACTTCTCGCCCGAGCAGGCGATGGGCACCGAGCTCGATCGCCGCTCCGACGTCTTCTCGCTCGGCATCGTCGCGTGGGAGCTGCTCGCGGGCCGCCGCCTCTTCCGCGCCAAGCAGCTCCTCGACGTCTACAAGAAGATCGTCCTCGAAGACATCGAGCCCATCGACGCGGTCGCCCCGCACGTCCCGCGCGGCATCGCCAAGGCCGTGATGCGCGCCCTGCGCCGCGACCCCGACGCGCGCTTCCCCGACGCGGCGAGCTTCGCCGACGCGCTGCGCACGGGCGCCCGCGCGGCCGGGCCGCTCCCCGACGGCGACGCGATCACCGAGTTCGTCTGGCGCTACGGCGGCGAGCAGGTCGGCGGGCTGGTGCGCGCGATCGAGCGCGGCGACGTCGGCCTCGGCCGCGATCGGGCGCGCGCGATGCTGCAGCTCCCGCGCGAGCGCGACTCGGACCTCGACGTGCCCGCGGACGAGCAGGCCACCGTGATCCGGGACCGCTCGGATTTCGGCAGCGACTCCGGCGCGCGCACGCCCTTCGTGATGCCGCCCTCCGCGCCCGCTCCGGCGCGGAGCGGCGTGTTCGCCAAGCTCTCCGAGTGGTTCGCGCGGCTGCTCGGCGGCTGAACCACCATTCAGCGGCGCGTCACCCGGCGGCCCGCAGGCGCCGCAGCACCTCGTCGAGGCGGTTCGCGGACACGCTCACGCGCGTCGGCATGCCGCCCTCGATGCCGAGCAGCGCGAGCAGATCGACGCCGCTGTCGAAGCGCGCCGCCGCCGTGACGCTGCTGTCGTCGTGCACGACGCTCACGCGCGCGCGCTCTTGCCCGATCAGCAGCAGCAGCGTCTTGTCGTAGCTCTTGCCCGGCACGCCGCGCGTGTCGACCACCGCGACGTCGCGCTCGACGCGGTAGCCGCGCGCGAGACGCCGCGCCTCGTCCTCGAGCGCGCCCACCTCGTCCGCGACGCGCCGCAGGTCGGCCCAGAGCCCGCCGTCCTCCCCGCCGCCCACGAGGAAGCGCACGATGAGACCGCGCAGCGCGTCCTCGCGTGGCCGCGCGCGGATGGCGCGGTCGAGCACGAGCGCGCGCTCACCCGGCTCACCGAGACGCGTGTCGATGGCGCGCGCGTCGGCGTCCGCGCCGGGATACGGCTCCTCGCCGCCGCGGATCCACTTCGCCGCCGAGCAGAGCCCGTCGAAGTCGGTGTGGCACACGACGGTGTCGATCGCGCCGGCCTGCGCGACGCGCTCGGGCGTGACCATCTCGGGGCACGCGCCGTGCTGCGCCTTGGTCGCGAGCACGAAGCGCGGGTCCTTCGCGTACGCCGCGTGCAGGACGTGGTCGTGGTGATCGATCCACATCGCGAGGCGCGGCCCGAGCGCGTCGAGGAAGGGCTTCGTCGTCCGCGCGAAGCTCACGCTGCCCGAGTCGGCCGCGAAGGCGATGTCGAGCACGACGACGCGCCCCGGCACGTCCCGCGCCTTCGGCAGTTTGCGCGGAGAGGCGTACGCGAGGAGCGGGAAACGCGGCGTCATGGGCGCGTACCCTGGGGACCGCGGCCCCGCGGCGCAAGCAGCGCGCGCTGCCCCGAAGCACGGCGCTTGTGGCGACGACGCGGAGCGCAATACTCGCGGCCGAGATGGCTGCGACCGCCACACCCTCCGCGCTGCGGCGCTTCTTCGCGCTCGACCCGCTCGACAACCGCTATCCGTCGCTCCACGGCGTGCGCTTCCTCGCGATCGTCAGCGTCGTCCAGTACCACATCACCGGCGTCTTCGGGCGCATGCACGGCCCCGAGCTCGACCCGGAGCTGGCCGCGTCGTCGACGCGGATCTTCTTCGGGATGGACCTCTTCTTCCTGCTGAGCGGCTTCCTGATCGGCTCGATCCTGCTGCATTCGCTCCACACGACGGGCCGCCAGGACGTGCGGCGCTTCTACCTGCGCCGGATGTTCCGGACCTTCCCGCCCTATTACCTGATCCTCACGCTCCTCGCGCTCACGCGGACGCTGACGGCGGAGGAGGCGCACAACCTCCCCTTCGAGTACGCGTACCTCACCAACTTCACGAAGCTCGCGAGCGACGATCTCGTGATGGGCTGGGGTTGGTCGCTCGCGCTCGAGGAGCAGTTCTACCTGACGGTGCCGCTGCTCTTCTTCGTGCTGCACCGGCTGCCGAGCGACCGCGCGCGCATCGGGATGCTCTTCGGATTGTGGACGCTCGGCACGGTCTCGCGCTTCGCGATCTGGGCGTCGCAGCCGGTCTGGGACAACTCCGATTTCATGCACGCGACGTATTTCCGTACGTACACGCGCTTCGACACGATCGTGTGCGGGATCCTCCTCGCCTTCGTGCACACGCGCTACGGCGACACGATCCAGCGCTGGCTCGCGCACCCGCTGCACCGCGGGCTGCTCGCGATCCCCGCGCTCGGCTGCCTCTGGGTGCTCCTGCGGCCCACGATGTTCCCCGACGAACACACGCTGCTCGTGCGCGTCTTCCTCTGGGGGACGGTGACGAGCGTGATGTACTTCTGCGGCCTCTTGCTGCTGCTGCACGGCGAGGGGCCGCACGTGCGCTTTCTGTCCGCGCCGATCTTCCGCGCGCTCGCGACGCTCGGCTACGGCGTCTACCTCGTGCACGTCCCCGTGATCGAGCACCTCGTCCCGGTGGCGAACGCGCTCGCCGCGCGGGGTTGGTCGCCGCAGGCGATCTGGCCGCTCGCCCTCGCGGTCGCGATGCTCGGCTCGCTCGCGCTCGGCTACGTGCTGCACATCCTCGTCGAGAAGCCCGCGCTCCGCATCCGGCAGCGCCTCGCGGCCTGACGACGACGCGTCGTCCTCGACCGGCGCTCAGGGGTCGAACGGCGCGCCCATGCCGATCGCGGGGGCCCGTGCGTCGACGAAACCGCCGAACGTCTCCGTCGTGACGTGCAGCGGCGACGCGTCGAGGTCGTGGTCGAACTCGAACTCCACGATGCGCGGGCGTCCGTGCGCGAGCGCGCGCACCGTCGCGCGGCCCTCCGCGAAGGGGATGACCTCGCCCTCGGTGAAGACGCGGTGCCGGTCGACGTAGATGTTCGCCTCGCCGAGCGGGATGAGCGTGTCCTCGCGCCCCGCGATGAGCTCGAGCGTGTTCGGGCCGAGGCGCCGCGCGAGCACGTGGCCCGTCTGCGAGAGGACGCTGACGCTGCGCGGCAGCGCGTGACCCGCCGCATCGAGCGAGAACGGCAGGTGGAAGGGCGCGCTCGCCCCGCCGCGCATGACGACGAGGCGCGCATCCCCGATCGCGCCGAGCCGCGCGCGCAGCGCCGCGCGGTGCGCCGCCTCGCGCTCCGTCGACGCGCGGTACGCGCTGCCGGTCAGCCACGCGCTCGCCGGACCATGCGCGAGGTGCACGAAGGCGAGGAGCGTCGCGGCGAGCCCCGCGAGCCCACCGATCCGCGGCAGCGACGGAGCAGGGAGCCACGCCCGCGCGACGACGAGGCCGACCGCGGCCCCGATGCCGAGCGCGCTCACGCCGACGAGCCGCGACGAGGGCACGACCGCGAGCAGCGGCGCGAGGCTGAGCGTCGAGCCGAGCAGCAGGAAGCGCACCCGCGCGCGCACCGGCGCCTCGAGGTCACGGTACGCCGCGCGCACCGCGAGGCCGACGACGGCGAGCCCGCCGAGCGCGACGATCACGAAGAAGGTCGTCCACAGCGACGCGAGGAAGGTCTCGCGATCGAGCGCGAACCAGCCGTCGAGCAGCAGCGCGACGAAGCGTGAGGGCGCGTGGCGCAGGTAGAGCGCCGGATCGCGCAGCGGGTCCGCGTAGAAACCCGAGCCGATCGGCCCGTAGCCGAGCGCGGCGCGGAGCCCGAGGTACGCGGCGAGCGGCGCGACGAAGGGCACGAGACCGAGCGCGCGGCGCGGGAGCGTGTCCCCGCGGCGCACCAGCTCGTACGCGAGCACGTACCCCGTGAGCGCGATGCCGTACTCACCCGCCGCGAGCGCGCCCGCGAACAGCAGGGCCGCGAGCGCGCCGAAGCGTGCGGGGCCCTCCTCGCGGAAGCGAACCCACGCGAGCAGCGCCGGGATCCCGAGGCCGAGGGACACCAGCGCCTCGCGGTTCGCGAGCCAGACGAGCGGGATCGCGTGGCAAGGAGCGAGCGCGAACGCGACCGTCGCGATCGCCGCCGCGCGCGGGGGCAGCCAGCGCCGGTAGAGCGCCCGCGCCGCGAGCGCGACGACGACCCACCAGAGAAACGAGTGCGCGTGATGCGCGACCCCCGCGTCCCCGAAGAGCCGGTAATCGGCCCAGCGGAGCCCTGCGGCGAGGGGCCGGAGGAAGCGGATCGTCAGGTCCGCGCTCGTCCACCACGGGAGCACGCCGCGCGCGCGCAGCGCCTCGCGGCTCGTGTCGTCGACGAGGTTGTAGAGATCCCAGGGCGCACGCGGCGCCGGGTACGTGCCGCGCACCATCGCCGCGTGCACGTCGTCGTCGAGCGCGAAGCCCGCGTGCAGCGTGGGCCAGAACACCGCGAGGCCCGCGAGCAGCAGCAACGGCACCCCGGCGCGGGGCGGGATCCGCGCCGCGAGCCAGCGCACGAGCGGCGACTCACCGGCCCCGGAATCCTCCGGGGGCGCCGCGGGCGGGGTCGTGAGGACACTCATGAAAAGATGCGCAGGCTCTTGATCGACACAAATCCTTCCGGCAGTGTGGCGGAATCGCCATGCGCCACGCCACTTCCTTCCTCGCTCTTGTACTCGCCACGCTCGTCGCCGCCTGCGCAGGGGGGCGTGACGCGCCGCGCACGCCGATCACCACGGACCTCGGCGTCCGCGACGCCGGTCCGCGCCCGGACGGCTTCGTGCCGCCCGCGGACCTCGGCAGCGTCGACCTCGGCCCCGTCGACCTCGGCCGCCCCGACCTCGGCCCCGTCGACCTCGGCCGCCCCGACCTCGGGCGCCGCTGCGTGCCCACGTGCAGCACCGACGCCGACTGCCAGGCGAGCTGCCCCGCGAACCCGACCCCGACGCTCCCCGTCTGCTGCGACCGCGGCACGGGCACCTGCTTCAACTCCAGCGTCGCGATGTGCCCCTCGCCCACCCCGGCGGACGCGGGCATGACCATGAGCATGTGAGCCCCCCGCGGCGCCCCGCCCTCCGAACGAGGGGCGCGCCGCAGGTCAGCCCCCCGAGACGCCGCGCCCCGTGCGCGGCGTTTTGCGTTGGGGGATCGCGCGTCGCGGCGTGTCTCGGCGCGGCACCCCGTCGACGGTGCGCCGCCACGGCACACCCCTGACCGCACCGTCAGGGATCCGCGCGATCCCTGAGCCGCGCGTCATCCACCGCGCACCGAGCGCGCGAGCAGCGCGAGCACCGCGATGACCCCCGCCGCCGCGGTCGCAAAGCCCCGCGGACTCTCCCGCCGGTCCAGCGCGCCCGGAGTGTTGCGGACCCGATGCCGTGGCACTCCCGACAGCAGGTTGCAGAGGGCGAACAACGGAGGCGGACCGGCACCGCGGCGATGTCAGAGTACCTCCTTGCCCGTCCCAACATGGATTGCCCGTCTCGCGCTGCGCTCGAGCCACGGTCTCCCGGAGTCAGCGGCGAGATTACGCACATCGAGAGCATGCGACCGTCGCTCTATCTCGCACAAAACCTCTCAACGACTGAGGTGACGATCCCAACCGCCCCTTGCCGTGACCGTACCAACGTGACGCTTTATGGTCCGTCACTGCCGAGGTATTGTTTCCGCATCCATGGAATCCGCCGCTGCGAATCCACCTCGTGTGACCGTCGGCCTGCCCGTGTACAACGGTGCGTCGTTCCTCTGCGAAACGCTCGACTCCATTCTGAACCAGACCTTCCGAGATTTCGAGGTGGTGATTTCGGACAACGCCTCTGACGACGAGACACCCTCGATCTGCCAAGAATACGCCCAACACGACTCACGGATCCGCGTGATTCGACACTCACGCAACCGAGGTTCCACCGCGAACTTCCAGCTCGTGCTCAGCGAGGCTCGCGGCGAATACTTCATCTGGGTTGCTGCCGATGATCTTCAAGAAGAGACGCTATTTGAAACGCTGTTCTCCGTTCTGCAAGCGCACGACGAAGTCGTCCTCGTCACAAGCGACATTCTGAACGTCGATCGCGATGGAAACCCGCTCTCGGTGGACCAACTGACTTCGATCCGCTTGGACATCGCGTTAGCCGACGCGGCGGCCAACACGCGCATATTCTTCCGCAGTCCTGCGGGCAATGTGTTCTTCGCAATCTACGGTATGTACCGAACCGCAGTTTTGCGTGAGGTCGAACTCAACTACCGCAACATGGTGACGTACCTCTCCGGGTCCGAGACCCCTCTCCTCGCACAGGTATCCCTCAGAGGACGGATCGTCAGCGTCCCCGGAGCGCTGAAACTCTATCGGCGTCACGAGGATTCGATCTACCACCAAGAAGCGAAGGGCTTCCGGCTCCGCGATCAGGTCCTGAACAAACTCAACATCAGCCATGCTTTGGCGCGAATTGCTGCCTCGTCGGCACGGTCGACCCCGCTGAAAGTCGCGCTGCTGACCACAATCATCGGTGACCTTGCGACCATGACGTGCCGGCACGCCGTGCGACTGACGGCAGCAAAGCTGTCGCCGCGGGCAGCGACCGACCCAGCGACATGACGTCCAGAATCGGTACGACGCGCACCTTCGGGAAGAGTCGACACCTCTCAGCAGGGCTGACCGGTATCCCGAACCACCGCATCGACCTGGGATGCCGGGTCATCCCCCGGACAGCAAACCATGAACTGCACCAAGGCGCCTTTGAGTCGCCCCTCGCCTGACGGACGCCGTGGATAGACCCAGCGTGCTCAGGCGGCTCGCCCACTCCGAGACCGAACGCGAGGTGCGGGAGGCGTCCCTCGCAGCCGAGATGCGCGCGGGAATCGTCGAGCAGGATGGGCGAAACGGCAGCCTGCGCGTACGCCCCGTGCTTCGCGAAGACAACCACCTCGTCAGCGAGACGAAGGTCGCAAGTCGTTCGCGAGCAGGTCCTCCCGGCGCGTCGAACGAGGCGGTTTCGCGCCACGACAGTCCATCAGCGGGGGGCCTCTCGAGCTTGCTCGACCGCGACGTCACCGCGCGCGGTCGAACAAGCCGAACGGAATCGACCCAGCGGCTCGTCGGACTCTGACCGACTGGCGCTGAGCCGCGCGTCATCCACCGCGCACCGAGCGCGCGAGCAGCGCGAGGCCCGCGACGAGGAGCAGCGCGAACACCGCGATGCGGAAGCGCGCGACCGGGAGGCGGTGGTGCAGGCGCTCGCCGATCGCGAGGCCGCCGACGAGCGACACGAGCATCACGCCGCTGCCCGTGAGCGCCTCGCGGTCGAGCGCGCCCTCGGCGAGGCGCGGCACGAGCAGCGCGGCGTTGAGCAGCAGCCACACGGCTGAGAGCGTCGCGCGGAAGCGCGCCTTGTCCGTGAGCTCGCGGCCGACGACGTAGACGAGCAGCGGGCCCCCGCACGCGAAGAGCCCGTGCACCACGCCCGCCCCGACGAGCGCCGTCGCCGCGACGGGCGCGGGCAGCGCGCGCGTGTCCGCCATCGTGCCCTGCCGTGCACGCCACAGCTCACCGGCGGCGAGCGCGACGACGAAGGCGGCGAACACGCCGCGGATCAGATCGCCGGAGCCCGCGCCGCCCGCGAGCCCGGGCCAGACGCGCACGAGCGCGGCAGGCGCCATCCCGAGCAGCATCCCCGGCACCATCCACGCGAACACGCGGCGCGCGAGCACGCGCCCGTCGACGTCGCGCCGATACCGCAGCGTGAGGTAGCCCGAGAGCAGCACGTTCACGGGCAGCAGCGACACGAGCACGCGGTCGATCGGCAGGAACCACGCGGCGAGCGTGAGCGCGACGACCACCGAGCCGAAGCCCGCGGTCGCCTCCACCGTGAACGCGAGCAGCGCGACGAGGCCGAGCAGCGCCAGCGTCACGAACTACGCCGCGCCGAGGCGCAGCAGCCGCCCCGGGCGCGCGCCCGTGAGCGCGTCGTGCTCGGCGATGACGACGCCCGCGACGACCGTCGCGCGGTAGCCCTCGACGCCTTGCAGCAGGCGGCGCCCGCCGGCCGGCAGATCGGCGACGAGCGCGGGGCGGTGCAGCCGCAGGCGATCGAAGTCGATCACGTTGACGTCGCCGCGCAGCCCCACGCGCAGCTCGCCGCGGTCGCGCAGGCCGAGGTGATGCGCGGTGTCGCTCGCGAGCATCTGCACCGCGCGCTCGACGGGGATGCGGCCCGTCGCGCGGTCGCGGCACCAGTACGAGAGCAGGAAGGTCGGGAAGCTCGCGTCACAGATGGTGCCGACGTGCGCGCCGCCGTCCGCGAGGCCGGGCAGCGAGAGCGGGTGCACGAGCATCTCGCGCACGGCCTCGAGGTTGAGGCCGCAGTAGTTGTAGACGGGGAAGTAGAGCAGCTCGCGCCCGTCGTTCTCGAGCATCGCGTCGAGGATCTCCTCGAGCGGCTTCACGCCGCGGGCGAGCGCGCGCGCACCGAGCGACTCGTCCGGCGTCGGCTCGTAGTTCGGGTTCTCGCCGAGGCGGAAGATGCGGAACGCGATCATGTCGATCATCGCGATCAGCGTGTCGGCGAGCGGCGGCACCGAGGAGCCGTCGCCCGCGACCTTCTCGCTCTTCTCCGAGAGCAGCTGCGCGCGGTACGCGGGGTCGCGGAGCAGGGCGACGCGCTCGGCGAGCGGCAGGTGCGCGATGCGTTTGTAGCTCGGGTAGCCGATGAACGGATGGAAGGTCGCCTCGAGGCCGAGGATCACGCCGATGCCGCGCGGCGCGACCTGCAGGCGCGTGACGATCCCGCGCGCGGTCGACTGCTCGGCGCGCGCGAGGATGCGCCGCCACTGATCGGTGTCCTGATCGCGCTGCATGCACGAGATCGAGAGCGCGTGCCCGGGCGCCGCCGCGGCCATCGCCTCGAGCACGTCGTACTCGGGGTCGAAGCGCTCCTTGCCGGCGGCCATGTCGAAGTCGGACACGGCCTGCAGCACGCCGTGCTCGAAGCCGACGAAGGCCTCCGCGATCCCCGCCAGCTCGCGCGCGCTCGCCTCGGCCGCGGGTGTCGCCGCACCGCTGCGCGAGCGGTGATTGTCGCTGCGCCCCGTCGAGAAGCCCGCTGCGCCCGCCTCGAGCGCGCGCCGCATCTCCGCGCGCATCGCGGCGATGTCGTCGTCGGTCGCGGCCTCGCCGCGGATCGCGCGCTCGCCCATCACGTAGACGCGCAGCGCGTCGTGCGGCACGTACGCGGCGAAGTCGATCGTGTGCGGGGCGGCGTCGAGCGCCGAGAGGTACTCGGGGAAGGACTCCCACGACCAGCGCAGACCCTCGGCGAGCGCCGCGCCGGGGATGTCCTCGACGCCCTCCATGAGCGCGATGAGCGCGTCGCGATCGGCCTCGCGGCAAGGCGCGAAGCCGACACCGCAGTTGCCCATCACGACCGTCGTCACGCCGTGCGCGGACGACGGCAGGAAGTCGGCGTCCCACGAGACCTGTCCGTCGTAGTGCGAGTGCAGATCGACGAAACCGGGCGTGACGAGCGCGCCCGCGGCGTCGAGCGTGCGCGTGGCCGCCTGACCCGCGAGGTCGCCGATGGCCGCGATCTTTCCGTCGCGAATGCCGACGTCGGCGCGCCGCGCGGGCGCCCCGGTTCCATCGACGAGCGTGCCGTTCACCACGAGGAGATCGAAGGACATGGCGCGCAGTATCGCGGAGCCGGGCCCGCGCCGTCCACGGCTTCGCGCGGTCGCGTCGCACGGCGGCGCGACGAACGTCGACCACGACTGAACCGCCGTTCATTCCAGCGGTGCGTGTCAGTGGGGCACCGCCCGCCGCGTCTTCTCGGACATGAACCAGCCCGTCGCGTCGCGTCCGCTCACGTCGCTGCTGCCCGCAGGCCTCGCGCTCGGCGAGCCGCTGCACGTCGGTCCGCTGGCCGCGTTTCCGCTCTTCGCGGCGCCGGGGCGCGTCGCGTTCACGCTGCTGCCCGACGCGCTCACGCGCGGCGGCACGCTGCACGAGACCGCGCCGGCCGACGTGAACCTCCTGCGCTTCGACGCGCCGCCTGGCGCACCCGTGCTGCTCTTCGCGGGGGAAGAGGTCGTCGGCGCCAAGCAGAACCGCGTCGTGAACGCCTCGCTCGTCGCGCCCGCGGGCACGAGCACCGCGCTGCCCGTGAGCTGCATCGAGCGCGGCCGCTGGAGCGCGGGCGGCGAGCGCGACGCCTTCAAGTCCTCGCAGCAGGTCGCCTACACGGGCCTGCGCCGCACGCTCACGGGCATGGTGAGCGAGTCCCGCGCGCGCGGCGCCAGCTACATCACCGACCAGCAGGGCGTGTGGTCCGACGTCGCGAAGCGCTCGGCCCGCCACACGCAAATCAACCCGACGGGCGCGATGACGGCGATCTTCGAGTCCAATCGGGAGCGCCTCGCGGAGATGCGCGACGCGCTCCGCCTGCGCGAGGGCCAGATCGGCCTGATCGCGTGGCTCGGTGGACGCTTCCTCGCGCTCGATCTCGTCTCGCAGCCGGCGGCCTGGGCGTCGCTCCATCCGCGCGTGGTGAGCGGTCACGCGCTCGAGGCGCTCGACGCGGAGGACGAGCCGCCCCCGACCCTCGAAGAGACGGCCCGCGCGCTCGCGCGGCTCCTCGCCACCCCCGCGACGCTCTCCGCGGCCGCGGTCGGGCTCGGTGAGGAGGTGCGCGTCTGCGCGCCGGACCTCGAGGGCGCCGGCGTCGTGCTCGACGGAGAGCTCGTGCAGCTGTCGGTCTTCGGCGCGGGTGACTGAGACGCGGCGCCTCTGTGCAGGTGACTGAGGCGCGACGCCTGGGTGCGGGTGACTGAACTGCGATTCACCCGCGCGGCGGGACGCCCAGTTTGTCGAGGAAGAACCGCACCCACGCGGAGGCGAAGGCGTCGCGGTTCTCCTTCTTGTCGAAGCCGTGGCCCTCGTTGCGGGCGAGCATGTACCAGACGTCGAGCCCGTTGCCGCGCACCGCGCGCACGATCTGCTCGGCCTCGCCGACGGGCACGCGCGGGTCGTTCGCCCCGTGCGCGACGAAGAGCGCGCTGCGGATGCGCGCGGCGTTCGTCACCGGCGAGATGCGCGTGAGCAGGGCGCGCATCGCGGGCTCGCGCTCGTCGCCGTACTCGGCGCGGCGCAGGTCGCGGCGGTAGGGCGCGGTGTTCTCGAGGAAGGTCACGAAGTTCGCGATGCCGACCATGTCGACGCCGGCGCGCAGGCGCTCGGGATACGTCGCGAGCGCGGCGAGCACCATGTAGCCGCCGTACGAGCCGCCGTAGATGCCGACGCGCGCGGCGTCGAGCTCGGGGCGGGTGCCGACCCAATCGAGCAGCGCGCCGAGATCGCGCACCGAGTCCTCGCGCCGCTCGCCGTTGTCGAGGAGCAAATACGACTTGCCGTAGCCGTCCGAGCCACGGACGTTCGGCACGAGCACGGCGACGCCCGCGCGCGCGACGAGGTACTGCCGCACCGGGTTGAAGAGCGGGCGCGCCTGCGCCTCGGGGCCGCCGTGCACGTCGAGCACGACGGGGAACGGGCCCGCGCCCGCGGGGCGGTAATAGGCGCAGGGGATCTCGCGGCCGTCGACGCTGCGGAAGCGCACCTGCTCGGGCGCGACGAAGCGCGACCGATCGAGCCCGCCGACCTCCGTCTCCGTCCAGCGCTCGACGCGGCCCGTGCGGCCGTCGCGCGAGTACGCATCGCCGGGCGCCGTCGGCGCGTTGAGCGTGAAGGCGAGGCGATCGGTGCGCGCGGCGTAGTGCAGGCCGGAGATCACGCCGCGCGGTGCGCCCGGCAGCGCGACGGGCGCGTGGCGGCGCGTGCGCGTGTCGAGCGCGTGGAGCGCGCCGTAGCCATCCTCGTTGATGGTGAACATGAGAGCGCGCCCATCGGGCGAGAGGGCGAGTTCCTCGACGTTCCAGCGCAGATCGCGCGTGAGCGGGCGGAAGGTGCCCGTCGCGAGCGTGAGCTCGTAGAGCTCGACGAAGTCACCCTCGCGGTCGCTCGTCACGTAGAGCGTGCGGCCGTCGCGCGAGAACACCGCCGCGCGGTACGCGGCGACGGGCTCGGGCGGCGTGACGCGCGTGACCTGCCGCGTCGCGAGGTCGACCACGTGCAGGCGCGAGTCGTTGATGGAGACGTACTCGGCGACGAGCAGCTTCTTGCCGTCGGGCGAGAAGGCCTCGGGCGTCCACTGGCCCGTGCCCTCGACGACGAGGCGCGCCGAGGCCTGCGTGCGGCCGTCGCCCACGTACACGTCCATGTCGCGGCCGTTGCGCGCATTGCCGGAGAACGCGAGCTGATCGCCGGCCTCTGCGAAGACGAAGCCGAGGTGACGGCTCGTGCCGTCGGTGAGGCGCGTGGTCGCGCCCGTCGCGAGCTCGAGGCGGTAGAGCTGCGTGTCCTCGCTGCCGCCGACATCCGTCGCGTAGACGATCGCGCCGGGCGCGCCGGGGACGAAGGTGCCGCCCTCGACGGGCTCCGGCAGGAAGGTCACCTGCGTGCGCGCGCCGCCGGGACGCCGCACGACGTGGAGCTGATAGGTGTTCGCGAAGCGCGTCGAGACGAGCATCGCGCTGCCATCTTCCGTGATGGACTCGACGAAGGCGTTGCGCGAATCGAGCCACGGCGCGAGGTCGGCGCGAAAAGCCGCGCTCGCCTCGGGGATGCCCTCGGTGACGAGCGTCGCCTCGGCCGTGGGCGTGGGTGCGCCGGTGTCGGGCGCGGGGGCCTCGGGCGGCGCGGCAGGCGGCGCGGCGGGCGGCGCGGCGGGCGCAGGGCAGCGGGCGGGGGCGGGGGCGGCGCCGCAGCCCGCGAGCGCGGCGGCGACGAGGACGGGCAGCGTGAACGAGCACGGAGCGAGACGAAGGGCGCGCATGCGCGGCGGAGTATAGGCGGCAGGAGCCGCCAAAACCCTGTATTTTGCGCCTTTTCGCGGGATGCGCGATCGTGCCCGCGCTGCGCGCTCCGCGCAGAGACCCCACCGCGCGCGCCCGCGCGCAGAGAGCCCCTCCCATGCGCTTCCGGATCTCCCTGACCGCCCTCCTCGCTGCCCTCGCCCTCGTCGGCTGCGGCGACGACGACGACCGCACGCCGAGCAGCCCGCCCGTCGCGGCCGACGCCTTCTGCACGGAGTTCGTCGATTCGTTCTGCGACCGCATCGCCCGTTGTGATTGCAGCCCCACCGCCGACGCGGACTGCCGTGCGGACCTCACCGAGACCTGCGGCCGGGCCGAAGGCATCCTCGGCACCGAGACGCGCGCGCGGATCGCGTCCGGCAAGGTGACCTACGACGCCGCGTCCGCGGGCGCGTTCTTCGCGCGGGTGCGGTCGAGCACCTCCTGCGAGAACCCGCTCGTCGAGCTCGGATGGACGTTCTCGGATCTGATCTCGTTCGGCGGCACCTTCCGCGGCACGACGATGCCGGGCGGGGCGTGCGCGACGGCGAACACGCCCATCGGCGGCGAGTGCGCCACCGGCCTCTGTCAGGAGACGGGCACCGGCAACGTCTGCATCGGGCTCGCCGGGCCCGGCGCCGCCTGCGGGATGGACATCCCCTTCCTCTGCGCGAACACGTCCGCGCCCTTCACGGGCTTCGACGACCCGGACATCCTCCTCCGCTGCGACATCGCGATGGGCGCGACCACCGGCACGTGCGCGGCGCGGCTCGCGAACGGCGCGGCCTGCGCGAACCGGACCGATTGCGCGAGCAGCCTCTGCGCGATGGACGTCTGCGCGCCGAAGCTGGCCAACGGCGCGACGTGCGACGGCGACGAGGAGTGCGACAGCGCCTTCTGCCGGGGCGACACGATGGGTCAGACGTGTGCGACGCCGAGCAACGCCGCGATCGGCGCGGCGTGCATGGCAGACAGCGACTGCGGGAGCGACCAGTGCCGCGACGGGGCGTGCGTCGCCGCGATCTGCGGCCTCTACAGCCCCCCCCCGCCGCCCCCGACGAGCTGATGCGTGACGCGCGCCCCGTGGGCCTCAGCGGCCTCGGGGCGCGTCGAGCCAGGCCGCGAGCGCCTCGGGCGACAGCGGCCGCAGCGCGCTCACGGGCGAGAAGGTCTGGCGCGCGACGCGGCGCCCGCGCGCCTCGAGCACGACGAGCGTCGCGAGGCGGCGTACGTCGTGCGCGTGGCGCAGGCGGGCGTGGCCGTCGCAGTCGCGACCGACGTTGACGAAGACCGGCACGTAGCGCGCCGCGAGCGCGGCGCGCGCAGCGGGGGACGCGAGGGCGCGGACGACGGCCTCGCTGTCCGGGTCCCCGAATCCGACGAAGGCGAGCAGCACGCGGCGCCCCCGCTGCGCGGCCTCCTCGTGCGCCTCCGCGAGCGCGATCGTGAGCGTCTCCTCGCTGCGCACGAGCCAGGGGCCGGGGCCGTGTCCCGCGTCGACGGCTGCGGTCGGCGCGACGCCGCCGCACGCGTCGCAGCCCGCCGCGACGGCCACCGCGAGCAGCGCGATCAGGCAAGCAAGAGCGCGGTGTGGTCGTCGAAGGGCGTCGTGCATGGCGGTCCCGCGGCGAAGAGATAGTGCGCGATGCCCCCGGGCGCGAGCGCCGCGATCGTCGCCGAGCGCGTGCCGTAGAGCGGGGTGTGCACGCACACCGCGTCGAGCGCGTGGGCGAGCGCCCGATCGATCCGCGCGCCGGGCGGCGGCTCCGGCAACGCCTCGAGCGGGACCCGCTCGTGGCTCGCGAGCACGCCGCGCAGCCCCGCGAAGAGCGCGTCGTCGTCCGCGGGGCCCGACGCGCCGGACGCGTCGAGGGCGGCGGCGACGCGTCGCGCGTGGGCCTGCGCGCGCTGGGCCTTCGGGAGCGTCGGCGCGTCGAGCACGTCGTTGGAGAGCACGTGCGCGCCCGGGGGCACGCGCTCGACGGGGATCGTGCGCGCGTCGCGCCGCGCGTAGGCGCAGTGCAGGCCCGTCGCGTCGCCGAAGACGAGGTTGAAGTCGTTGTAATCGCGCGCGTCGAGGCCACGCACGTAGGCGAGCGCCTCGTCGACGCCGCGGCACGCGAGCACGCCGAGCGGGACCTCCCCGCGCGAACGCAGCCCCGGGGCGGGCCCTTCCCCGGTGCGCTGGTTCGTCAGGCCCGCGAACAACCCCCGTGCGCTCACCCCCATCCACGTGCCGCCCGCCAGCGCGTCCCGCCCGCCCACGGCGCGCGTCGCGGGGACGAGGACGCGCGGCCCGTCGGCGGCGCGCGCATGGAACTCGTCGCGGTTGGCGGCGACGAGCACGGGGTAACGCGGGTGCGCGTCGACGAGCAGGACGATGGTGCACATGGGGTGAGCGGGTCCGGGGTCCGTGCGCGACGTCCTGGGGGGCCGGGCCGCGAGGCGGGTGGCGGTGCGGTCGAGATGCCACGATCTCCTTGTAAAACAAAGAGATCGTGAGCTTCAGCGGACGAGGCGACCGAAGACGATGTCCGTCGCGACCGCCGCCGACGAGAGCGTGCCGTGCCACGCGTACGCCGTCACGCGCCCCGTCGGCTCGGTGAAGAACATCAGCGTGCCCTCGCCGTAGCCGCCGTCGGGGTCCTCCGCGCGCGTGTCGTCCTGATGCCCGACGCTGGTCGCGTCCGCGATCCGCACGACCCACGCGCCCGCGATCCACGGCACCGGCGCGGGCGGCGCGAGCACGAAGCCCACGTGCCCGGTGTTCCGCGGCGGCCAGTCCGACGGGCGCACCCACGCGAACACGTCTCCCGGTCGCGCGTCGCCGATCGACGCGAGGCGCTGCCAGCCGCCGCGCGCACGACCCACGGGCGCCCGCGCGATCACGCGGTGGAAGTCGCGCGCCACGGGGCGGCCCCGGGCGATCGCGCCGAGCGCACGCGGCGCCGCGCGGGAGAGCACCCATGCGGCCATGCCCGAACAATCCCAGGCGAAGTCACCGGTCCGCTCGCGCACCGCGGTGACGTGCTGGTAGCGCGTGGTGCGCAGCTGCGCGCGCACGCGGGCGAGCGTGTCGAGCACGCGCTGGCCGGCCCGCGTCGGGGCGGACGCGGACGCAAAGGCGGGCGCCGGGCGCGCCTCGATCGCGAGGCGGTGCACCGAGGCGGGGAGCGAATCGGACTCGGGCGGCGCGGCGGCGTCTCGGGTCTCGTCGGCGCGCACGGGGACGACGGGGCCGAGCACGGCGAGCAGGAGCACGAGCGCCAGGCCAAGCGTGGGCGTGGGCGCGGGTGGGCGCGCGCAGCGCTGGGGGGCAGCGGGCCCGACGCGGGTGAGGGGCATGGGGGGCATGACGGGATTGGACGCGCGGCCCGCCCGGAGGTTCTGCACCGCTGCGCGCGCCGGCACCACCCGCCGCGGCGCTCGCCGTCGCACGCGACGCGTCACATGCTCCGCCCCAGGTCGCCGCCGGTCGGCGCGACCCAACCCGCGCGCCGTGGAATCCGCCGCCCCGCACCGCTACGACTGCGACCTCGCGAGGCTCCCTACGGCGCTCGCGCGCGCCTTCGTCCCGCTCGCGCCCGACGCGGAGACGCGGGCCTTCCTCGCCCGACCGCCGCATGGCCGGTTCGCGACGCATGCCCGCGACGCGCTCGCCGCGTGGCTCAGCGACTACGACGCCAACGCGCTGCTCGGCTTCTATCCGATGCACCTGCTCTCCACCGCGCAGTGGCGCACGCTGCTCGGGCCGCGCGCGCACGGGACGCTGCTCGACGTCGGCGCGGGCTCGGGCGACGTCACGGCCGCGCTCGCGCCGCTCTTCCATGGCGTGACGGCGACCGAGACCTCCCGCGGCATGGCGCGGCGACTGCGCGCGCGGGGCTACGCGTGCCACGCGCTCGATCTCGCGGAGGCGCCTTTGCCCGCCGGGGCGCACGCACGCTTCGACGTCGTCGCGCTGCTGCACGTGCTCGACCGCGCGCGGCGCCCGCTCACGCTGCTCGAGCGTGCGTGCGCGCTCGTCGCGGACGACGGACGGCTGCTCGTCGCGACGCCGCTGCCGCTCTCGACGCACGTGCACGTCGCGGGCGGGACCGTCGACGCCGAGGAGGTGCTCCCGACCGACGACGACGCGCGCGACTGGGAGCCCGCGGTCGCGGCGCTCGTCACGCACGTGCTCGCGCCGCTCGGGCTCTGCGTCGAGCGACTCGCGCGCGCGCCATATCTGAGCCGCGGCGACGCGCACGCCGCGCGCTACGCGCTCGACGACGCGATCCTCGTGTTGCGTCGCGCGTGACGCGATCGCGCGCGGCGCGCGTCAGCGCTCGGGCTGCTGCCAGCGGCGCAGCTTCGGCATGACGGTCTCCATGAGCCCGCGCGCCTGGGGCTCGGGCATGCCGCTGCGCATCATCATCGGCACGCACTTCTCGATCATCTGGCGCATCGTCAACGACGGATCGGTGAAGCCGCCCGCGTCGAAGCAGAACGTGCAGTCGTCGTTGACGCGGTAGCCCTCGACGCCCGTCGCGAAGTCCTCGGGGCGCTTCATCGGCATCCCGCAGCTCTGGCAGAACGGGCCCCTCTCGAGATCGGTCGGGTGTGACGTGGCCATCGTGCCTCCGCCCCGCACGTACACGCCGGGGACGCCGCGACCAGCCGCGCGCGCGGCCCCGTGGCGCGCGCTCACGCCGCGGGGACGGCGGCCCGCAGCGCGTCGAGCAGCGCGTCGGTGTCGAAGGCGTCGGCGGCCGCGGAGAGCGCGGCGAACTGCGCCGGGTAGCCCGCGCGGAAGAGCGACGCGTGCGTCGTGAACACGTCGATCGCCTCCGCGTCCGCCTCGTCGAGGAGCGCGCGGAGACGCGCGGTGACCTCGGCGAGCGCGGCGACGTCGACGGGCTCGGGCGCCAACAACGGGGACGCGGCGTCGGACGGCAGGGCGAGCTGCGCGAGCAGCTCGTCGAGACAGACGGACGCGCGCGCGCCCTGGACCTCGACGGAATCGCGCGGCGCCCGATCGCGCAGGAGCGCCTCGAGCGCGCCCGCCTCCCGTCCGAGATCCGCCGCGCCGAGGTTGCCGGCGAGCCCCTTCAGGGTGTGCGCGAGCCGCTCGGCGCCCCCGAGGTCGCCCGCTTCGAGCGCGGCCGCGAGCTGCGCCGCGAACTCACGCTGCCGCTCGGCGAAGCGGCGCAGCATCGACGCATAGAGCCGGTGGTCGCCGAGGAGCCTGCGCAGCGCGCCCTCGACGTCGAGCCCCGCGGCCCGCGCGGCGGCGATGCGCGCGTCCGACTCGCCATCCGCCGGCGCTCCGGACGGCACCGACGAGACCATCTCCGGAGAGGGTGTCGATTCGCGCACGCCGACGGCGTCGCGCGGCGTGTCGATGCCCGGCGACGCACCGAGACCGGGGCGCGGCGCCACCCAGGCGAGGAGGGTCGCGCAGAGGTCGGCCGGCTCGATCGGCTTGGCGACGTGCGCGTTCATGCCGGCCTCGAGGCAGCGTTCGCGGTCGCCCTTCATGACGTTCGCGGTCATCGCGATGATGGGCAGCGCACCGAAGCCGGGCAGCGCGCGGATGGCGCGGGTCGCGGCGAGCCCGTCCATCACGGGCATGTGCATGTCCATGAGCACGACGTCGTACGCCGTGCGCTGCACGGCCTCGACGGCGACGCGCCCGTCACCGGCCACGTCCACGACGAGGCCCGCCTGCCCGAGCAGCGCGGTCGCGACCTCCTGGTTCAGCTCGTTGTCCTCGACGAGCAGCACCCGCGCCCCCGCGATGGCGCGCAGCCCGGCGAGCGGATCGCCTGCGCGCGGCGAGGGCACGCGACGCGACGCCCCCGCGGCGTCGAGGCCACGCGCGACGCAGTCGAAGACCGTCGAGGGATTGACCGGCTTCGTGAGGATGCCCTCGATGCCCACGGCCCGCGCCGCGCCGACGACGTCGTCCCGCCCGAAGGCCGTCACCATGACGGTGATCGGGGGCCGGGCGAGCTGCGCGTCGCGCAGACGCCGACCGACCTCGAGTCCGTCCATGCCGGGCATCTGCCAGTCGAGGAACATGAAGGCGTACGGCTTGCCGATCTGCTCCGCCTCCGCGACCCGCGCGAGCGCTTCCGCGCCCGACGCGACCGCGTCGACGCGCAGGCCGAGGTCCTCGAGCAGCGCGCGGAGCACGGTGCGCGCGTGCTCGTGATCGTCGACGACCAGCGCGGCGAGGTCCTGCAGGTCGGCGGCGAGGATCGCCGGCGCGGTGATCTCCGACGCGCAGCGCCCGAGTCGCGCCGTGAACCAGAAGGTCGAGCCCTCGCCGGGCGCGCTGTCGACGCCGACCTCGCCGCCGAGGCTCTCGGCGATCCCGCGCGAGATCGCGAGCCCGAGGCCGGTGCCGCCGTAACGGCGGGTCGTCGACGAGTCGGCCTGCTCGAAGCTGCGGAACAGGCGTGCGCGCTGCTCCTCGCTGAGCCCGATGCCCGTGTCCCGCACGGCGAAGCGCAGCACGAGGGTCTCGGCGGCCTCCTCGACGACGCGCACCGAGATCGCGATCTCGCCGCGCTCGGTGAACTTCACCGCGTTGTTCGCGTAGTTGATGAGCACCTGCCCGAGGCGCATCGGGTCGCCGACCAGCTTGCGCGGCAGCGCGCGATCGACGTCGATGATCAGCTCGAGCCCCTTCGCGCCGCATTTCTCGGCGATCTGGTTGGAGACGTTCTCGAGCACCTCGTCGAGCGTGAACTCGATCTGCTCGACGCTGAGTTTGCCGGCCTCGATCTTCGAGAAGTCGAGGATGTCGTTGATGATCCCGAGCAGGTGCCGCGCAGAACCATCGATCTTCTCGAGGTAATCGCGCTGTCGGGGCGCGAGGTCGGTGCGGAGCGTGAGGTGGCAGAGGCCGAGAATCGCGTTCATCGGCGTGCGGATCTCGTGGCTCATGTTCGCAAGGAAATCGGACTTCGCCTGCGCCGCGGCGTCCGCGCGCGCAGAGGCCTCGGCGAGCGCGGTGTTGTTCGCGCGGAGGCTGTCCATGAGCTCGTCGCGCGTCTGCCGCGCGAGGATCTCGCGGAGCGCGTCGAGCTCGTCGGCGCGCCACGCCGCGCCCGGCGCCGGGCAGCGCACCTCGACCTCGTTCGTCGACGACGCGTGCCGCGCGCCCCGCGCGCCGGCAGGCCCCGACGCGAGCGCGGACGGAGGCAGCGGCGCGGCGGACACGAAGCGCAGCACGAGGCGCGCGTCGAGCCCGCTTCCCTCCGCGCGCACGTGCAACGCAGGCGCCTCGGCGTGCGCGACGAACCAGCGCCCCACCTCGGACACCTCGCACGCGAGACCGGCCGCGTGGCTCTCGGCGCCACCGAGCGCGCGCACCAGCTCGAAGGCGCGGCGACGCGCCTCGAACACCGCCTCGGCGCGCACGAGCGAGAGGACCCCGAGCTCGGTCATGGGAGCCACCGCAGCACGAGACACGCGGCGTCGTCGTAGGCGCGCGCGAGCTGCGCGACGAGCGTGCCCGCGATCTCCTGCGCGGGGCGGAAGGCGTTGGCCTTCGCGAGCGCCGTGCAGCCGAGCTCGGGCAGGCCATCCGTCCAGAGCATCAGCAAGTCCCCCGCGGCGAGATCCCCCGACTGCAGCAGGTAGCGCACGGCGCCGCTGCCGAGCACGCCGTCGCGCGAGATGCCGCGCCACGAGGTCGCGCCCACGAGCGCTGCGCGGGTGTTTCCGACCCCGAGGTAGCGGAAGGTGGCCGCGTCCTCGTCGACGAAGAGCAGGCCCGCCGCGGCGCCGACCGTGCCGCGCAGCGTCTCGTTGAAACGCGTCATCAGCCGCTCAAGGTCCGCGCTCCCCTCTTCCGAAAAGAGGTACTCCAGCTGCGCGGCGAGCGCGTGGGCGCGGGGACCATGCCCCGACGCATCGACGATCCCGAGCAGCAGGCCGCCCTCGCAGCGCAGCGCGAGCGCCCGATCGCCCGACACCGCATGGCCTTCGCACGTCCGCAGCCGCGCGCCGAGATCGCACCGTTCACTGCCCGCTCCGAGCGGCGGCGCGTTCACCGACGCGCGCGGCCGCTCCGAATCACGCGGCGCGGCGATCGACGCATGGGTGGCCGAGGCGCGCGTGGCGCGCCCGACGATCCGCTTGGTCACGCGCACCACGGTCCCCTCGCCCGGCGCGCTGCGCAGCGAGAACGCGTCCGCCATGCGCCGCACGCCAGGCAGCCCAAGCCCGAGCGTGCCGCCGGTGCTGAAGTGATCCTGCATCGCGCGCTCGACGTCCGCGATCCCCGGCCCGTCGTCCTCCGCGAGGATCTCGATGTCCACACAGCCGTCCTCCTCGGTGCGAGATATACACAACTCGCCGCGGCGCCCGTATTTGACGACGTTCGACCCGAGTTCGGAGACGATCGTCGCGACGAGCGCGCGGTCGGTCGGCGAAGCGCCGCGGAGGACGGGGTGGCTCGACATCTGCAGAGCGGCCCCCGCGACGTCGGCGGCGGCGCTCACGCGGAACGACACCACGTCGTCGTGCGCCTCGCTCACCGGGGCGCCTCGCCGTCCGGGCCGTCGGCGCCGAGCCGCTCGAGCGCGCCCTCGAGGTCCCGCTCGAACTCGAGCCCACGGAGATCGACGTCGCTGCCGACCAACCAGGCGACGACGCCAGGGCGCAGCCCGACCAGCACCGTCCGCGCGCCGAGGAGGCGCAACATCCCCACGAGCGCGCGCAACCCGTCGAACTCGGCGCGATCCATGAAGCGGACCGACGAGAGCTCGAGCACCACGGCGCGGGCGCCCGCGCCGCGGACGCGCTCGAGCGCCGCGTGTTGCGCGCGGTCGAGGCCGCCGGCGAGCTCGGCCGGAAACGTCACGACGACGCTCCCGCGCACGAGCGTGGTCGTCACGTTGCCTTCGAGGAGCGAGGACATCGCGCGCGTTTCCGTCGTGGGGAGCCCGCGCTAGCGCGACTCGGCGCGCGACGCCGGGCCCTGCAGCTGCCGGTCGACCCCCCCCATCGCCTTCAGCGCGTGCTCGAGCGCGTCGCGCAGGGTCGCCGTGGTCTTCACGTCGCCGACCTGCACGCCGAGCTCCACGAGCGTGCGCGCGATCGCCGGCGAGATCCCCGAGATGATCGACTCGCAGCCCATGAGCTGCGTCGCGCGCGTGATCTTGATGAGCTGGTTGGCGACCGCGGTGTCGACGGCGCCGACGCCGCTGATGTCGAGCACGAACATGCGCGCGCGCGTCTCGGCGATCTTCGCGAGCGTCTTGTGCATGATGTCCTGCGTGCGCGCCGAGTCGACGATCCCGACGAGCGGCAGCAGCAAGATCCCCTCCCAGATCGGCGTGACCGGCGTGGACATCTCCATCAGCGACTTGCTGTTGATGAGCAGCTTGTCCTTCTGGATGCGGGAGATCTCGTCGGCGACGAGGAAGGTGTCGACGAAGACGAGCTTCGTGACGGCGGCCTCGAGCAACTCCCGTTCGGGCGATGGCGGCGTGACCGCGCGCAGCTGCCGCAGGATCGCGCCCAGCGAGACGCTCATGCCCGCGTAGTAGATGTCGTTCGGCAGATCGATGTGCGCGTGCACCGAGCCGATGTGGCGGCGCGAGGCGAAATAGGCGTCGTCGAGCTCCGCCGCGAAGAACGCGCGCCAGTGCTCGACCTGCGAGTTCTTGACGCGCTCGAGCGTGCGCGCGTTGCCGCCGAAGAAGGTGCGGTACTCCTGGTGGCCGCTCAGCCACACGTAGAACTCCTGCACGATCGTCTCGTAGGCGCCGTCGAGCAGCCGCCCGACCTCGCGCACGCGCTCCACGTCGGCGCGGCTCAGATCGAACTTCTCGAGCGTGCGCTCCATCTCCGCGCTGGTGGACATCGTCTCTCCCTCTCCGGTCGTCTTCACTCGTGATCCGCGTAGCGGCGGGCGATCGCCGCGAAGTCGTCCGCGATGGATTGGAACGCGTCCACCACGTCGGGGTCGAAGTGCTTGCCGCGTCCCTCCGCGAGGATCTGCGAAGCCTGCGCGTGCGTCATCGGGTCCTTGTAGACGCGGCGGCTGATGAGCGCGTCGTACACGTCGGCGACGGCCATGAGCCGCGCCGAGACGGGGATCTCGTCGCCGCGGAGCGCCTGCGGATAGCCGCTTCCGTCCCACTTTTCCTGGTGGGAGAGCGCGATCTCACCCGCACACTCGAGGAAGCTCGCGTCCCCCGAGAGGCGGTCGGCAGCGGCCTTGAGCGCGCCGTGCCCGAGGGTGGTGTGCGTCTTCATCACCTCGAACTCCTCGGCGGTGAGCCGACCGGGCTTGAGCAGGATGGCGTCCGGGATCCCCACCTTGCCGATGTCGTGCAGGGGCGCCGACTTGTAGAGCGCCTCGATCTGCGAAGGCGTGAGGTACGAGGAGAAACGCGGGTTGTCGCGCAGCTGCAGTGCGAGCGCGCGGACGTAGTTCTGCGTGCGCCGGATGTGGTTGCCCGTCTCGTTGTCGCGCGCCTCGGCGAGCGAGCTCATCGCGAGGATCGTCGCATCCTGCAGGGCCGAGAGCTCCTCGGTGCGGACCCGCACCTCCCGCTCGAGCACGTCGGCGCGCTCGCGCTCGGCGTCGGCGGCGAGCTTGAGCGCGATGTGCGTCTGGATGCGCGCGAGGGTGATCGCGGGGCTGATCGGCTTGGTGATGTAGTCGACGGCGCCGAGCGCGAGCCCCGCCGTCTCGTCCTCGACCTCGGCGCGTGCGGTGACGAAGATGACGGGCAGCGCGCGCAGCCGCACATCCGCCTTCATGCGGCGGCAGACCTCGTAGCCGTCGAGGCCCGGCATCACGATGTCGAGCAGGACGAGGTCCGGTGAGGCACCCTCCTCGAGCAGCCGCAGCGCCTTCTCCCCACTGCTCGCGACCTTCACGCGGTAGCGGCCCTTGAGCAGGGCGCTCATGATCTGGAGGTTTTCGGGCGTGTCGTCGACGACTAGGACGGTCGGCAGCGCTTGAATCGTCGTCACGGCGTCGTGCTCCTCGCTCGTCGGTGCCGAGGCTAACCCGGCCGCGCGCGCAACGGGGAGTTCAATTGCCCGCTGCGGGCGGCGCGCTCTGACGCGGCGCGAGCGGGAGCCGGATCGCGACGCGCGTCCCGCGCCCGGGCGCCGTGTCGAGGACGAGCGAGCCCCCGAGCACCTCGTAGACCTGCTGATGCACGATGTGCATGCCGAGCCCGCTCCCGCCCGAGCCGCGGCGCGTCGTCACGAACGGCTCGAACACACGCCGCGCGAGCTCCTCCGGCATGCCCACGCCCTGATCGACGACCTGGATGCACGCGTGCTCCCCATCCGGGCCGCAGCGCAGCGTGATCACACGCGCGGCGCGCCCATCCCTGAAGGAGTCGTCCTCGAAGGCGTGCAGCAGCGCGTTCTGCACCAGGTTGGTCACGACCTGCGCGATCGCGCCCGGGCGCGTGAGCACCGTGATCGGCTGCCCCTCGCAGCGGAGCTCCGCGTCCGCGCCACGCAGCAGCGGCGAGAGGCTCGCGGCGACGGTCGCGAGGTAGGCCCGAAGCTCCACCTCGCGCTCGGCCTCGCTCGCCTGATCGACGGCCACGCGCTTGAAGTTCGCGATGAGGCTCGCCGCGCGCTCCGCGTTGGTGGCCGCGACCTGCAGCGCCTCGCGCCCCCCGCCGACGAGCTCGAGCAGCTGCCGACGCGACGGCGCCGCGCCACTCAGCGCCCCCTCGAGCGCGACGACCCGCTCGAGCGCCAGCGTGACCGCGGTGTACGCGACGCCGAGCGGCGTGTTGACCTCGTGCGCGACGCCCGCGACGAGCTGCCCGAGCGCCGCGAGCTTCTCGCGCTGCACGAGCTCGTCCTGCGTCGCGCGCAGCTCCGCGAGCGAGCGCGACAGCGCCTCGGTGCGCTCACCGAGCCGCGCCTGGAGCGCGCGCAACTCCGCGAGCTGGGCGCCGCGCTCGACGACCTCCTCGGCGAGGCGGTTGTTCAACGCGACGTTGTCGGCGTTCGCGCGCTCGAGCGAGCGGAGCGCGCGCGCGCGAATCACGTTGAGATAGATCGCGACGCCGAAGACGATGCCGCTCACCATCACCACGTTGGTGACGAGGAAGCCGACGCGCGCCGCCACGCTCGGCGCGAAGTCCATCCAGGCCGCGAGATACGGGTCGATCCCGCCGCTGATCACGGTGAGCGCGATGTAGACCGCGAGCCAGAGCGAGGTCTCGCGCGCCTCGGAGAAGGTGAGCGCGCCGACGATCGACACCATCGCCCAGAGCATCACGACGCCGCTCGACTCGAACCCGCCGAGGGACCACTGAAACAGGAACGGCAGCGCGAGGCTGATGAAGACCTGCACGAAGCGGGCGCGGCGGAAGTCCCGCGTCCGCGCGAAGGTCGCGTAGTTCAGCGCGGTGAGCGCGACGTAGCCGAGCGGGATGGACGAGGCGAAGGCCCGACCCGCGGAGAGCGCAATCGCGCCCCAGATCAGGCCGCCCACGCTCATCAGCAGCCCGCCGAGCAGGAGCGTGCGCCGCGCGACGCTGGCCGTCGCCGCCTCGTCGGGCTGGGCACCGAGCGCGGTGAAGCGCGCGATCGCGCGGCGCAGGGCAGACCTGCGCACGGGGGGGGCCTGCTCGGACGCTCGCGACATCGACCCGCTCTCTCCCGGTCTGCGCCGCGCGGACGCCGTCGGCTCGCCGCCCCGCACGCGGGCGCGCCAAGAGAAGCACGCGGGCACCCGCGCCGCACGGTGCGGTGCGCCGCGCCGATGCACCTGCCCCGACCGGGCGCGCGGCGTGATCGCGCGGCATGACGCGCGTGCAGGGAGGCGTTAGGGTTGGCGCGGCGATGGCGTCCTCCCCCCCGACCGCCGAGAACGTCTCCGACGACGACGCGCTCGTGTTCGGCGATGACGACGCGGTCGTCGGCGACACGCGCGGCGATGGGGGCCCGTACACGGCGTCGCCCGAACCCGCGCCCTGGAAGGTGCTCGTCGTCGACGACGACGAGGGCCTGCACGCCGTGACGCGCATGGTGCTCGAGGGCGCACGCTTCGAGGGGCGCGCGCTCGCGTTGCGCTCCGCGTATTCGCGGCGCGAGGCCCTCGCCGCGCTCGAGGCGCAGCCCGACACCGCGCTCGTCCTGCTCGACGTCGTGATGGACACCGACGACGCCGGGCTCCTCGTCGCGCAGGCGCTGCGCGACCACCTCGGCAACCACGACACGCGCGTCGTCCTGCGCACGGGGCAGCCGGGCCTCGCGCCTCCGCGCGAGATCGTCCTGCGCTACGCAATCGACGGCTACGAGCCGAAGGCCGAGCTGACCGCGCAGAAGCTCTACACCGTCGTCATCGCGGCCCTCCGCTCGTACGCGCGCGCCTCCGCGCGCACCCGCGCGCTCGAAGACGCGAACCATGCGCTCGCGCGGCAGGCTGCGGCGCTCGAGGCCGAGGTCGCCGCGCGCACCGAGGCGCTCTCCCGCGCGCTCACGACCGCGCAGGACGCGCTCGCCGCGAAGGAGACCTTCCTCGCCGTCGTGAGCCACGAGCTGCGCACGCCGCTCCACGGGGTGCTCGGCGCCGCGACGCTGCTCGCCGATTCACGGCTCGACCCGGCGCAGCGCCGCCACCTCGACACGCTGCGCGCCTCGGGCCAGCTGCTCGGCGCGGTCATCGAGGACGTGCTCGACCTCGCACAGATGACGCACGAGGGCCTGCGCCTCACGCCCGCGCCGCACGTGCTCCGCCCGATCGTCGAGGCCGCGGTGCAGATCCTCGCCGACCGCGCCGCCGCGAAGGGCCTCGCGCTGACGCTCGCCATCGCGCCCGACGTCCCCGAGCGCGCGCGCGTCGACGCCACGCGGCTGCAGCAGGTGCTCGTGAATCTCCTCGCGAACGGCGTGAAGTTCACGGAGTCCGGGCGCGTCGCGCTCGCGGTCTCGGTGCGTGGGGGCGAGGGGCGCACCGCGCTCCGCATGACCGTCACGGACACGGGGATCGGCGTCGCGCCCGAGGCCGCTGCGAAGCTCTTCGAGCCCTTCGTCCAGGCGGATGCGTCCATCCGGCGCACCTACGGGGGCACCGGGCTCGGGCTCTCGATCTGCAAGCGCATCGTCGGCGCGATGGGCGGCACGATCGGGCTCGAGAGCCGCCTCGGGGAAGGCACCTGCGTCGCGGTCGTCGTGCCGCTCGAGGTCGAGCGCGCGACCGAAGCGACGGCGCCACCGACCGTGCCGCGGGACACGCTCACCCCGCAGCGTCCGAGCGCGCCGCCCGATGTCGCGGGCCGCAGCGCGCTGGTGGTGGACGACAACTCCATCAACGCGATGCTCCTGCGCGCGCTCCTCGAGCGGCACGGGCTCGTCGTCGACGAGGCACTCGACGGCGTCGAGGCGGTCGCGCAGCTGCGCACGCGCACGTTCGACCTCGTGTTCATGGACATGCAGATGCCGCGCATGGACGGACCCACCGCCACGCGGCACATCCGCGCCGAGTGCGCGGCCCGCGGCGACGCGCAGCCCTTCGTCGTGGCGGTGACGGCGAACGCGCGCGACGTCGACCGGACGCGCTGCCTCGAGGCGGGGATGGACGCCTTCCTCTCGAAGCCCTTCACCGAGGACGACCTGCGCGCGGCGCTCGCGGCGAGCGTCGCCCCGGCACCCAATCCGAGCACCTGACGCCCTCGTGGCGCACACGTGAACCACGTTCACGAACGTGAACCACGTTCACGAAATTGAATCGGGTTCACGGACGTGGGGCTCGTGTACCTTCGCGGCGTGTCGCCCCCTCCGCGTCCCCCCCGTCGCCGCACGCGGCTCCCGGTCGCCGCGCTGCTCTGCGCGCTCACCCTCACCGCGTCCGGGTCGGCCTCCGCCGATCCGCCCCGCTCCGTAGGCCTGCGCGCGCTCGATCGCGAGGTGTCCGCCGCGCCCGCGGACCTCGAGCTGCGGCTGCGCCGCGCCGAGACGCTGCGGCTCGCGTCGCGCCCGCGCGAGGCGCTCGCCGATCTGCGCATCGCCGAGGCGCTGCGCCCCGCGGAGCCGCGCATCACCCTGCTCCGCGCGCAGGTCGCCGCCGACGCCGAGCGCTGGCCGGAGGCGCGCGCGCTGCTCGACGCGCTGCTCGCGCAGGTCGGTCCGCACCACGACGCGCTGCGTCTGCGCGCGCAGGTGTTGCGGCAGACGGGCGACACGGAAGGTGCGCTCCGCGACCTCGCGGCGGCCGTCGCGCTCGGCGACGACGTGGACGCGCACCTCGAGCGCGCGCAGCTCCTCGAGCGCGCAGGCCGCCTTGCGGAGGCCGCCGACGCGCTCGCGGAGGGCGCCGCCGCGACCGGGAGCGCCGTGCTGCACACCGAGCTCGCGTGGGTCGCCGTCGTGCTCGGCCGCTTCGGGGATGCGCTCGCGCAGCTCGAGGCCGCGCGCGGCGCCGGGCCCGTCACCGCGCAGCACCTGCTCGCCCGCGCCCGCGTGTTCGACGCCGCGCAGCGCCCCGCCGACGCGCGCGCCGCCCGCCTCGCCGCACGCGACGACGCGGACGCGCGGCTCGCGCGGCGCACCTCGGCCTTCGCGCTCGCCGAACGCGGCGAGGCCCTGCTCGGCCTCGGCGAGGACGCGCGCGGCGTCGCGGATCTCGAGGCCGCGCTCGCGCTCGTGCCGCGACTCCCGGAAGCGCGGCGCCTGCTCGACGCCGCCACGCGGCGCCCATCGCAGCCGACGGGAGGTGCGAGATGAGCCGCTTTTTCGGCACTTTCACGCGCAGCGCCGCCCACGCGCTGATCGCGCTCGCGGCCACCACGGTGTGCGCCGCTCCCGCGTCCGCGCAGCGCGCGCCCTACCTGCAACGCGGCACGCCCACCTCGATGACGGTCGCGTGGACGACCACCACCGCGTCGAGCGCGAGCGGCGTCTGTTACGGCGCCTCCCCCACCTCGCTGACGAACACCGCGACGGGCCCCGCAGGCACCGCGCACAGCGTCCGGATCGACGGACTCGCCCCCGCCACCCGCTACCACTACGCCACGGGCGCAGAGAGCTGCCCGCCGGCGAGCCCGGGCAGCGCCGCGGACTACTTCGTCACGCCGCCGCTCCCCGGCGCGCGCACGCCCTTCCGCGTGTGGCTCGTCGGCGATTCCGGCACGGGCGGCACCGGGCAGCGCGCGGTGCGCGACGCGATGCTCGCGCACACGGCGGCCCGCCCGCCCGACCTCTTCGTGCACGTCGGCGACATGGCCTACGACAGGGGCACGACGACCGAGTTCACGACGCGCTTCTTCGAGCCCTACGCCGAGGTCCTGCGGCACACCGTGACGTGGCCCGCGATCGGCAACCACGAGGGCGCGTCGTCGAGCTCCGCCGCGCAGACGGGCCCCTACTACGAGGCCTACGTGCTCCCCACCGCGGGCGAGGCGGGCGGCGTCGCGTCCGGCACCGAGGCCTACTACGCGTTCGACCACGCCAACGTGCACTTCGTCGTGCTCGACTCTGCGGAGACCCCGCGCGGCACGACGGGCGCGATGGCGCGCTGGCTCGCGCTCGACCTCGCCGCGACGACGCAGGAGTGGATCGTCGCGTTCTTCCACCACGGCCCCTACACGAAGGGCACGCACGACTCGGACACCGAGGCCGAGCACATCCAGATGCGCGAGAACATCCTGCCGATCCTCGAGGCCGGCGGCGTCGACGTCGTCCTCGCGGGTCACTCGCACATCTACGAGCGCTCCTTCCTCGCGCACGGCGCCTACGACACGCCGACCACCGCGGCGGGCCACATCGTCGACGCGCGCGACGGCGATCCCGCGGGCGACGGCCCCTACGTCGCCGACGGCGCGGGGCACCTCTTCGTCACCGCGGGACACGGCGGCGCGAGCGTCGGCCGCGCCTCCGTGCACCCGCTCATGTTCTTCACCGAGCCGCAGCTCGGCTCGTGCCTCGTCGACGTCGACGGCGCGACGCTCACGATCTCGAACCTCCGCGCGACGGGCGCCATCACCGACACCGTGCAGCTCGTGAAGCCCACGGGACTGCGGCTGCTCGCCCCGAGCGCGGGCCGCACCTACCGCGCCGGCGCGCCCCTCGACATCACCTGGTCGCGCGCGGGCAGCACCGCGACGAGCGTGAACCTCGCGTACGCCGTCGACAGCGGCGCCTTCACCCCGATCGCCGCAGGCACGCCGAACGACGGCACCTTCACGTGGACGACGCCCGCCGTGTCGAGCACGCGCGTGCGCGTCGCGATCACGAGCACGAGCGACGCGGCCGACACCGACACGAGCGGCGAGTTCACGCTCTCGACGTCCGTGGAGGAGACGCTCATCCCCGCGGGCGGCGTCTGGGAATACGAAGACACCGGCGCAGACCTCGGAACCGCATGGCGCACCGCCTCGGGCGGCTGGCCGACGGGCCCCGCGCAGCTCGGCTACGGCGACGGAGACGAGGCGACGGCCGTGCGCGACGCCGACCCTAACGTGCCGACGGTCTACTTCCGCAAGACCATCACCCTCGATGGCAACGTGACCGAAGCGCGCTACCGCGTGACCTTCGACGACGGCGTCGCGATCTGGGTCAACGGCACGCAGGTCGGCGCGCACAATGTCGACGTCACGGACCACGCCGCGTGGGCGACGACCGCCTCCGCCGACAACGAGGTCGCGACCGGCACGATCCCGGCCGACTTCTTCGTGCCCGGCGCGAACGTGATCGCCGCCGTCGCGAAACAGGCCAACGCCACCTCGAGCGATCTCTCCTTCGATCTCGAGCTGATCGCGACGGTCGAAGCCGTACCGCCCCCGGCGGTGGACGGCGGCGTGTCCGGACCCGACGCGGGGAGCGACACCGACGCAGGCGCCGACTCCGATGCGAGCATCCCCCGGGACGCAGGCTCCGACCGCGACGCCGGTGCGGCGGCCGATGCG
This sequence comes from Polyangiales bacterium, assembly GCA_964202905.1. Taxonomy (GTDB): domain Bacteria; phylum Myxococcota_A; class Polyangia; order Polyangiales; family JADJQN01; genus CAIUAC01. The sequence goes on along the minus strand of CAXNJO010000001.1, from coordinate 849,488 downwards.
GGCCTCGATGCGCGCGCGGGAGCGAGCCTCGAAGGCGGTTGTGGCTGCCGCATCGGCGCGAGGCCTGCGCGCGGCGCTTCACGCCCGTTCGCGCTCTTCGCGTTCTGCGCGCTGCTGGTCCTCGCGCGTGCGCTACGCTGCCCGCGCTGAGGCGCGCAACGCGTCGAACTCATCCGGATCGTGCGCCGAGAACACCGTCACATCGTCTGCGCGCGCGAGCGCACCGAGGCGCGCGTGATTCTCCGCGAGTCGACTCCGATCGATGGCGACGAGCCGCTCGAAACGCTCCATGCCCCAGCAGCCACCGTTACCCTCGATCGAGCCCTTCGAGAAATACGCATCTCCCGCGTGCACGAGCCAGCGCGCGCCGGTGTCGACGGCGATGCACGCATGTCCGCGCGTGTGACCGGGCAGCGGAATCGCGAGAATCTCCGGCGGTAGACCCGGCAATTCGCGCACCGCGGCCAATCCACGAAAAGGCTCGCCGGTGCTCGCATAGCGATTCCAATCGCTGACCTGCGCGAACTGCGCGGGGCGATACCGCTGCTTCTCCTGCGAGGTCCGGCGCGCCTGCGCGGCTTCGTGCTCATCGGCGTGCACGTGCACGCGCGCCTCCGGGAAATCCGCGATTCCGCCCGCGTGATCGAGGTCGAGGTGCGTGACGAGGATGTGCCGCACGTCGCGCGGGTCGAAGCCGAGCGCCCTCACCTGCGCGTGCGCCGTCATCGCCTCCGTGGGTTTCACGATCCCCGACATCGCCACGAAGCCCGCGCCGAGCCGCGCTCTCGGCGCCGCGACATCCGCGCGCCCGATCCCGGTATCGACGAGCACCAGCCCGCTCCGCGGCGTCTCGACGAGCAGGCAGTGCGACACGAGCCTTCCGCGCGCGAAGAGCGATCCACGCCCGTTCACGAGCCGCTCGGGAAACGGACACATCGAACAGCAGTCGAGGTGATGAACGCGCATCGGCCTCGAGGCTAGCAGCGACGCCGCGGTGAGAGGCGTGACGTCAGCGGCTCGGACGCGCGCGACGGCGCGGCATCGGGCCACCGCGCGGCGCGGCGTTGCACGCCCCACACCGCCTCGCGCCCGTGGCGCGCGCCGCGTAGGATCGCGCCCCATGGATGGCGTCCCCTCGTCGGTGATGGCGGCGGTCGCGGGGAGCGCCGCGGCCGGCAAGAACCCTTGGCTGCCGTTCGGACTGCTGCTGTTGCTCGCCGCGCCCGACACGGTGCCCGCGCTCGTCATGGACGCGCGCCTGCACGACGCGCTCCACGCGCTCGGGCCCGCGGGGCTGCTCTACGGGCTCGGCGCGTTCTTCCTCGTGCTGTCGATCCTCGAGTCGCTCGCCGACAAGCTGCCGCTCGTCGAGCGCTGGCTCGTGCCCGCCTCGACGGCGTGGCGGCCCTTCGCGGGCGTCGCCGTCTCCGCGCTCATCGCCGTCGCGACCGCGCGCGCGACGCCCCTCGACGCCGCGCCCGAGGCGGTGCGCGTGCTCGCCGCGCCGCTCGCGACGGCCGACCTCGGCGCGATGTGGGTCGGCACCTCCGTGATGGTCGCGTCGATCGCGCTCGGCACCGTCTTCGGCTTCCTCTCGACGATCGGCAAGACGGGCACGCGCCTGCTGCTCTCGCTCGTGCCGCTGCCCGCGCTGCGCCTCGCGCACTCGTTCCTCGACGACCTCTTCGCGCTCGTCGTGTGCGTGCTCGGCTTCGCGCACGCCGACAGCCTGCTCTTCGGCGTCGCGGCGCTCGTCTACCTCGCGGTCGGGCTCGTGACGGCGCCGCTCCTCGTGCGGCTCACGCTGATCCACGTCCGCATCGGCTGGGCGCTGCTGCGCAAGGCGCACGGCTGGATCGCCGACGACGGCACGCCCACCACGCCCGCGCCCCCCGCGTGGCTCGCGCGCGCCCTCCGCGACGCGGGGATCGACCCCGCGCAGACGACCTGCGTGCCCGCCTACGCCTACCGCGCGCCCGTCGTGGGGTGGGTGCGGAGCGGCTGGCTCGTCTTCGCGCCGGACGCGGTGTGGTTCGCCGCGCGCGTGCTCTGGCGCCCCCGCGTGCACGCGCTCGCGGAGACGTCGCTCGCGCGCCTCGGGCTCGCGCAGACGTCGACGTCGCGCGTGGTGTCGCTCATCGACCGCACCGCGCACGGCGGGCTACGTGAGACCGTGTTGTACCTGTATCCCGCAGAAGAAAAGCACGTCGTCCCCGTGCTCGAGCGCGCGGGGCGCGAGGCCGGCCTCGTGCGCGTGCGCTGCGACTCCGACGCGGCGCGCGAGGCGCTCCCGGGCTACGCACAACGCGGCCAGTCGACGCGCTACCTCCCCGCGGAGCAGGCCGGCAGCCTCCGCGCGCAGGCGCTCACGACGGTCGGCGCCGCGGCCGCGCTCGGCGTGCTCTCGGGCGGGCTCTTCGTGCCCGTCGGCGCGGGGTACCTGCTCTCGCCACACCCGCGCCGCTTCGCCGCGGGTCTGCTCGGCTCCGCGTGGCTGATGCTCTGCGTCTTCGGGTCGGGCGGGCTCGGCTGGCCGGTCGCGGTGCTCTACGCGACGCTGCTCAACGTCGTCGCGCTGCGCGATCTCGCGCGCCTCGCGCTGCGCGCCCGCATCGACGGCTTCGTCGACAAGCGCGCGTTTCTGCCGCCCGTGAGCGCCCACGTCTGGGTGCCCGCGCGCGCCCCCCGCGCGGCCGAGGACGCGTGGCGCGAGGGCGACGCGACGCCCGTCGCCGACGGCGGCTGGCGCAGCGTGCTCCGTTGGCTCGAGGCGAACCTCGGCCGACGCGGCGAACCCACGCCGGGCACCGCCCCCGCGCTCCCCCAGACCCCGTGACGGCGCCCTCGATGACGCCCGGACAGCACGAATCCGCGCGTCGTGCGTCGGACACCGCGATGCCTTCCGCCAACGCACGCTTGCGCACACGCACCGACGTCATCGCGCGCCAGACAGCCGGCCGGCTGGCTGTCTCCGGTGCACGCACGCGCATCACCCTCACCCTGAGCGCCCTCGCGCTCGGCGCGCTCATCGCGACCCCCACCGTACACGCCCAGCAGCGCGGCCCGTCACGGCGCAGCCCCGGCGCGCGCAGCGGCCTCACCCTGCACGAGTGGGGCGTGTGGCGCCTCGACCCGGAGGGCACGCACGTCACGCACCTCCAGGATCTCGCGCGTGAATCACCGCGTTTCGTCTACCGCGTCGACGGCACATCCTCGGTGCCGCTCGAGCACGGCGCGCAGCCGCAACCCATGCCGGTGCCCCCGCCGCGCCCGCAGCTTCAGCCGCGCCCGACGCCGCCCCGCCCGGCGCCGGACCCCGCCCCGTGGGGACACGTTCGGCCCGGTCCCGGCGGCGCCGTCGCGCGCAAACCCGTCATCTTCCTGCGCGCAGCGCACGACGTACCGCTGTCTCTCGAAGTGCGCTTCGCAGGCGGCGACCCGTGGCTGCACTACCCGGCCGCGCAGATCCTGCGCGACGGCGGCGATCCGGGCCTGCGCTTCGTCGGCCGCGTCACCGCGCGCGGCAACACACGCCTCGCGCCCGCACACGCGGGCCACTTCTGGGAGGGCCTGCGCCGCGCGGGCCGCTCGCTCTTCCTCGCGCCCGATGGCAGCGCCGAGCGCTTCCTGTTCTACGACGGCCCCGTCGCCTTCCGCGCCGCCTTCCGCGCGCGCCCCGGCGACGCCCCGCCGGAGCGTCTGCCCGACGCGGCCGAAACCACCGTCTACCGCGTCGACGGCACGCGCTTCGTGCGCTGGTCGCGTGCCATCGGGCGCGACCTCGCCCGGCGCGACGCTCGTCCGCGACGGCGACGGCGATCTCCGCGCCCTCCGCCGCCTGCTCGAGCGCGACGCCCGCGCACAGGGCCTCGATGCGGCGGAGACCCGCGCGCTCCTCGACACCTGGCGCGACGAGTTGTTCGGCCGCCCCGGCGCAGCGCCTCCGCCTCCGCGCCTGATCTACTTCGTCACGCGCGCCCGCTACGACGCCATGCTGCCGCTGCGCGTCTCGCCCGAGCCCGATGAGGTCGTGCGGGTCGGCCTCGTGATCGTCCCCGACGCCGTCGTCGTCGAGAACCCGTGGGAGTAGCGGCCGGCTCCTCGGCGCCCGCAGGCCGCGCTTCCGCGCGCGTGTATCCTCCCCCCGTGCTCCCCGCGCGCGGCACCGCCGAGCTCGTCTTCCTGCCCGCCGATCGCGTGCGCGTCGCGCTGCTCCACGCGCTCGGCCCGGTGGCGCGGCGCCTCGTGCGCGACCGCGAGCTGCGCGTCGCGCTCGTCGGCGCGCTGGCCGTCGGCGCGGCGCTGCTCGCGACGCTGCTCGTCCCGTGGTGGCTGCTCGCGCTCGGGCCGGTCGTGCTCGGCGTGCCGCACATCCTCGCGGACGTGCGCTACCTCGTCGTCCGCCCTGCGTTTCACAAGCGCTGGGGCTTCTGGCTGCTCGTCGCCGCGCCGATCGCGGCCACGTGGTCCGGCGCGGGCCTGCGCGCGGGCGCGCTCGGCGTGGCAGGCGCGGCGCTCATCGCGCGCGGCGCTTCGTGGTGGAAGCGCGCGCTCGTGGTCGCCTTCGCCGCGGCGCTCTGCGCGGTCGCGTGGTGGGCGCCGTGGTGGACGGATCTGTGCTTCGCGCATGCGCACAACCTCGTCGCGCTCGCGCTCTGGTGGGCGTGGCGGCCACACGCGACGCGCTGGCACCTCCTGCCGCTCGCGCTCTTCGTGCTCGCGCTCGCGCTGCTCGCCGCAGGCGGCCTCGAGCCGCTCGTCTACCGCTCGGACCTCTTCTGGAGCGCGCCCCAGGGCCTCGACGCCACGGTGCAGGTGCCGTGGCTCGCGAGCCGCGTACCGGGCGAGTGGGCGCTGCGACTCACGCTCTCCTTCGCCTTCGCGCAGAGCGTGCATTACGCGGTGTGGCTGCGGATGGTCCCCGAAGACGACCGCGGCCGCGACACGCCGCGCACGTTCGCCGCGAGCTGGCGCGCGCTCGTCGCCGATCTCGGCCGACCGCTGCTCGCGCTCACCACCCTCGCGACGCTCGCCCTCGTCGCCTGGGCCCTGTTCGACGTGGCCGCCGCGCGCGATCTCTACCTGCGCACGGGCCTCTTCCACGGCCACCTCGAGCTCGCGGCCTTCGTGCTCTTCGCCCTCGAGGGCGCCCGCCGCGCTCGCCCCGCCGCGTGAACCCCACCGACTGGCTCGTCACGCAGCTCGGCCTCGCCCCGCCGATCGCTGCGTGGACATCGGCCTTCGCGCTCACGCAGCTCGTCGAAATCCCTCTCTACACACGCGCTTTTCGCCGGGTTGATGAGGATTCTCTTCCTCCGGAGAATCCCATTCGTTCCATCCATCTTTCCCCCGCGAATCCCACGCTCGCGACGCGAATCCGCACACCGCACCTCGCCACGCAGCTCGCGCTCGCCTTCCTGCCGAGCGCGCTCACGCATCCGCTCGTGTGGTTCGCCTTCCCGCGGTTGCCACTCTCGTATCTCCCGATGGTCGCGCTCGCGGAGGTCTTCGCCGTGGCCGGCGAGGCGGCGCTGCTGCACGCGCTGGGCGTCCGCCGCGCGCTCGCGTGGTCCCTCGCGGCGAACGCGGCGAGCCTCGGCGCCGGCTTGCTGCTGCGCGCGCTCGTCGGCTGGCCCTGACGCCGTCGCGCCGCGGCACACTTTTTCCTTGCCCGCGACGCCGACTCGGGGCACGCAGTCGGCTCGACGGCGCACTGCGCCGCGAAGAGGAGGCTCGGATGAAGCGCGCAGGGCTCGGACGGGTGATTCTGCTGGCAGCACTGGGTGGACTGTCCCTCACGGGCTGCGAGCGCCTCGTCACCGGCGAGACGTACGAAGGTCAGCTGAACGGCGGTCGCGCGATGCAGGTCTCGCGCGAGTCCCCGCCCCGCAGCGCCACCTACGCCGGCGCCCCCACCGAAAAGCCCGCCTCCACGCGCGGCTGGACGGTGCGCGAGAGCGACCCGTCGGTGCGCGGCCTGCTCGCGGCTTCGGGCGCGCGCATCGTCCTCCGCGAGGCCCCGCGCCCCCGCCCCGTCGCGCCGCCCCCGGTGATGCCCACCGTCCCGACCATCGCCGCCGACCCCACCGCCGCCGGCGTCCAGGTCATCCAGGCCCAGCCCGGCGCGGGCATCCAGGTCGTCCAGGCCCAGCCCGGCGTCGGCGCCCAGGTCGTCCAGGCCCGCCCCGGCGGCCCCGCGATCCCGCCCATCCGCGCCGTCGCCCCGCCCGGCGGGCACTGAGCCCGACGCAGCCATCGCGCTGCGCACCGCCACCCGACGTTGTCCGCACCATCGCGCATCGGCTCACGCCGGTGCGCGATGTGCCGTTTTGCGGGGCGAGACGCGCTGGAGCGCTTGATTCGAAACGTCGATCACGCGGCGTGATGGTCGACATGTCGAATCCGACGGCCATGCAGCGACGGAGGACGCGGCCGCGACGCACAATGAGATGCGCGCAGCGCCGGCGCGCGGCGCGTCGCTTTTCTGCGCAGGCGTGGCGGAGCTTGAATCGTGGGGGATTCGCACGAGGCGTTGACGACCGAGGAGTTCGACCCTCGAAACCGTCCGCGCGACTCGTAAGGTCCGAGCCGCGAAGCGAGAAGACGGCTCATCGCACGAAGTCCTTGCGATGAGCGGGCATGGATCGCGCTGCCTCCACGGTGACTGGCCGTGGGGGCACCTGAACGCATTTCCGAATTCCGAGGTGTGCCATGGAACTCCCAACGCTCTCGCTGGGCCAATACAGTCTCGTCTACAACATGCTGAGTCTCGCCATCGCGGCGATGGTCGCTTCCTTCGCGTTCTTCACGATGGCACGCGGGCAGGTGTCCGCGCGTTTCCGCCCCGCGCTCGTCATGTCGAGTCTCGTCGTCGGCATCGCCGGCTACCACTACTTCCGCATCTTCGAGTCGTGGGGGCATGCCTTCAGCCTTCAAAACGGGGCCTATGTTCCCACCGGAACGCCGTTCAACGACGGGTACCGCTACGTGGACTGGCTCCTCACCGTCCCGCTCCTCGTCGCCGAGCTCGTGGCCGTGCTTCAGCTTCCGAAGGCCCTTCGCGGCTCCATCACGACGCGCCTGATCCTCGCCACGGTCTTGATGCTCGTCACCGGTTACGTCGGCGAAGTGTCCGCGGACATGGGCACGCGCAACGTCTGGGGCATCGTGAGCTCGGTGCCGTTCGCCTACATCCTCTACGTCCTCTTCGTGGAGCTGAAGCGCGCCGCCGAGCGCGAGTCGGGGGAAGTGAAGCACAAGCTCCTCATGACCCAGTTGCTCCTCCTCGGGACCTGGGGCTTCTACCCCATCACCTACGGGCTTCCCGTCTGGTTCGGCGCGGAGTTCCTCGGCGCGACCGGCGTCGTCGCCATTCAGGTCGGCTACAGCCTCGCGGACATCACCGCAAAGTGCGGTTACGGCCTGATGATCTACAGCATCGCGCGCGCGAAGATGGACGCCGAGGGTGAGACGGCGTCCGGCGCGGTGGTCCCGTCGGCGGCGGAATGACCACGATGAACGCCTCGGAGGGCAGGGAGACGCTCGAGGAACAAGCCTCTGGCGCACATCGTCTGGTCTCCCGCACGCTTGGATGGTTCGGTCTCGCTGCGACCGTGGCGGGCGTAGTCCTGCAGGTTCGTGAGGCGCATCTGCACTTCCTCACGCCCCTCGACGTCATCGTGATCGGTCTCGCGATGATGGCGGCTGGTGTCTGGGTGAGCCGCAGCCCCGCCTCCTGAGCCATTCAGAATTCCTGAGGATCGACGAGCGCCGGACTCCACGAGTCTGGCGCTTCGTCGTTCAGGAACTCTTGTACTGGACGCCAACGGAGGGATGAACGCCGGAATCCACCTCTGTCCCTGTCTCTCTCAGCGATGGTCAGGGGGCGAACACCCTTCATCGCCGCAAGAACAGCGGATTCGTCACCGCGAACGGGCGGTCGCCATACGCGAGATCGGGGGCCTCGTCGCCGGCGGCGTGGAGGATGACGAAGGAGCCCATGGCGGCGACGTCCACTTCGAGCGTCGCGCGGAGGCGGATGGTGCCGTCGAGCGGATCGGCATCGGCGGCGGTGATGGGGATGGTCTCGGTCGTCAGGCCGTCGACGAGGACCTCGAGGCGGTTGACGTCGATGAAGGAGGGGGCGCGCACGACGACGTCGAGGGAGGCGCGGGGGCCGACGCCGGTGGCCTCGCCGCCAGGGCCGATGGCCATCGGGCCGCTCACCTCGAGGAAGATGCCGCCCGTGACGAAGGAGGCGCCGGCGCGCGTCGCGTCGCGGACCTGCGCGGGCGTGACGGTGCGCGGGTCGTCGGTGCCGAGCGCGAGGCAGGTGCGCGGATAACCGACGGGATCACCCGTCGTGCGGTGGCTGTCCGAGGATCCGACGATCATCACGCGGCGGCCCGAGGCGAGCAGCGAGAACCAGTCGCGAATCGTGCCCTCGCGGTTGCTCTCGAAATCGCTCGCGTTGAGGGCCTCGAGCACGTCGATGCGCTCGTCCCAGTTCTCCGGGTGCGTCACCGTGCCGGTCGCGGGGTTGTAGCCCGTCTCGGTGAAATAACCCTGTTTGAGCCCGCCCGCGCGAGGGTGGTTGATGATGAGCAGGGGTGATTCCGCCCGCGCGCGCACTTCGGCGAACACCTCGGGGGCGTTGCGCCCGAACCACGGCACCGCGCCGCCCCCGGGGCGCGACGCGTCCGGCTCGAGCGGAAACACGCCGAAATGCCCATAGGTGAAGGTGGTGAGCTCCTCGCCACCGAGCCCACGCGCGTAGTCGGCGAGACCGAGCGTATCGATGAGCGGTTGGAAATCACTCACGAACTCGTGCTCGGAGCGAATGGCGATCTCGAGCCCGTCCGCGACGAGCGCTGCGACCTTGTCGGCGCCGCTGTCCGCGCTGTCGACCGATCGATGCGTGTGGATGTGATAGTCGGCGCACATCGTGTTCGGCGTCTCGAACGCGCGTGTGAGATTGGCCGGCACATTCGCGCGCTCACCGGGAGCGAGGGTGATCGTCTGGTCGAGCGGCTCGTATTCCCAGCCGCGCGAGACGACGAGTCGGTAGTTGCCCGGCGCGACGCGCAAAGCGGTATCGCCCGTCGCACCGACGAAGGCGAGGCGCGCGCGGCCGCGGCCCGCGACGACTTCACCGAAGTTCTCGGGCGCCTCGGGCGGGCTGCCCATGACGGGGAAGAGCGCGACCCGCGCGGGGAGCGGCGTCGTGCCCCCGGCGTCCCGCACGGTGACGCGCACCGTCGAGAGCGCCGCCGGCGTGATCGACACCGCGCCATCGCTGCCAATCGCAAACGGCCCTTCGAGCGGCGCGCCCTCGCGCCACAGCCACGCCTGCGTCGCCTCGGGGGGCGCCTCGAGCGTGAAGCTGCCGCTCGCGTCGAGCAGCGCGCGCGTGACATGCCGTGTTCCGTCGGCGTTGGTGAGGTGGATGCGGGCGCCCGTGAGCGCGTCGGCGTCGGCACCGACGAGCGTGCCGCGCACCGTGCGCAGCGTCTCGCCGAGCTCACGGGCGAGCGCGCGCTGCACGCCGGGGAGCCCGCGGTCCGCGCCGATCACGAAGCTGCCGAGCACATACCGTCGCTCGTCGCACGCGGGGACCCCCTCAGCCTCGCCGGTGAAGAAGTCGAAGCCGCTCGTCGAGAGCAGCGGGCGCAGCGTGCCCGGCGTGCCATCGGCCGCGGGCGCGGCGAGCCATGCGTAGCTCGTCGATTCCGGGTCTTCGTAGGCGACGTAGCGAGGTGCTCCGGTGACCGGGCCAAACCCACCTTCGACCGACCACGGTGGCATTCGATAGGCCTGCAGAAATGCAGCGGTGGTCCCGCGCACACCCGCGCCGCTCGCCCCGGCGCGCACCGTCACGCTGACTTCGACGCGATCGGAGTCGGGCGAGAGCGTGTAATCGAGCGCGGCGGGGAAGCCCGTGAGACGCCCGGGCAGCAGCGCCGAGAGCACATCGCCGACGGCCTCGATCGGCACGAGGTTGCCGGCCGCGCGCACGACGGCGGGGCCGCCCGCGCTGCCGTCCGCGAGCACCGTCACCGACTCCGTCGCGACGACGAAGCGCCCGAGCCCGAGCAGCGCGATGCTGAAGTCCGCCGGCTCGACGAGCCGCCCGTCCGCGATGCGCGCGATCCCGCGCACGCGCCCGGCGTGCGGATCGTAGCGATCGAAGCGCCCCGGCTGCGAGATGACGAGCGCGACGCGATCGTTCGCGACGACGTAGTCGCCGTCCGTCCAGCGCGCGAGATCGGCCGGATCCGGCGGCAGATCCGCGGCCGTCACACGCCCCGCGCGCGCCTCGCCGGAAGCCGCCCCGAGCGGACTCGGATGCCCCTCGACGTTGCCGATCGGGAGAGCCGCAGGCGCCTCGCACGCCGACCCCGCATCGGCCCCCGCATCCATCGCAGGCGGCGTGTCGCCCGGGCCACAGCCCGCGACCACGCACGCCCCACCGACCACGAGCCCCCGCCAGCCCCGCACCGACTTCGTCCGTTGCACGCGCGTCACCTCAACGTCACACGCTACACGAGTCGGTGCGGGGTGGGCTTCTGTTTTGCGGGCCAAGGCGGGGGGCGCGCCACGCGCATCAGCCCCCGAACGGAAGGCGCTTCCAGAAGGGGGGCGCGGGCGCGGGGAGCAGGGGGCGAAGCGCGTCGAGGAGGCGTGTGCGCAGGGCGGCGAGCTGCGCGGCGACGTCGGCGGGGGTCAGCGCGCCGGCGGGTGAGGCGAGGAAGGTCACGAGGTCATCGCGGAGCGCGGTGAGCGTGGTGCGCTGCGCGGTGTCGGGACTGCCCGCGAGGAGCTCGGCGCAGAGGTCGCGGCCCGTGACGAGGGCGCTGAGCGTGTCGAGCATCGAGGAGGACGAATCGAGCGCGTCGAGGCGCGTGACGAGGTCGGCGATGCGTTCGTCGAGGGGGCCGGCGGGCGTGGCGGGCGCGCCCGACGAAGAGCCCTTCGCGCGCGCAGGCGACGGAGCCGGAGACCACGGGATGGGCGTGCCCTCGGAGCGCGGTGGCCTTGGCGCGGCGGGCGGAGGCGCGCCGCCGCTCGCCATGCTGCGGCGTGCAGCCCCGCGCTGGCCGCGTCGGGGGCGAGCTCCGGAGAACTCAGTCAAGGCGAAAATGCGCAGGGATCGAGGAGGCTCAGCGCATCCATCAAGAAGGGGTGCCCGGCCGCGTCGTCGGCGACGCCGTCCCAGCCCTGCGGCTGCTCGACGGGCTGCACGATGCGCGCGGGCGCGCCGCCCTCGGTGACGACGCGCTCGTCGATCGCGACGAAGGCCGTGAAGCGCGAGAGCACGCCATACCGCAAGGAGGTTGCGACGATGCGCGCGGGCAGCGTGCCGTCGCGCTGGATCGCATGGCGATCTTCGAGCGTGCGGACCTGCGCGCGCGCCCACGTCGCGCCGATCGCGGCGGACTCTTCGCCCTGCGCGGTGCGGGCGACGACGCGCGTCTGCCAGGGTTCGCCGGCGGCGTCGTGGGCCGTGATGGTGAGCGCGAGATCGGGGGCCGAGGCGTTGCGGAGATAGCGGCCGCTCACGACGAGCGGCGCGCCCGCGACGAGGTCGGGCGCGCGCGCGGGGGCCCGCGTGTCGGGCACGAGCGCGAGGCCCGGCTCCGCGGCGAGCGCGACGTCGCGCAGCACGGGCGGCGCGATCAGGCGACGCACGCGGTCCATCGCGGCGTCGAGGCGCTTCGCGGACTCGACGAGCGCCCACATCCCGCGCGTGCCCTGCGCGAGCCGCTCGAGGAAGCCCGCGTTCACCGCCGTGTCGATGCCGAGCGCGACGACGCGCACGCCGCGCAGCCGCCGGGCGAGCGCGTGGATCACCTGATCTTCGTTGGCGATCTGCGCATCGGTCGCGAGCACGAGGATGCGCTCACGCGTCGCGTCCTCCGGGCCGAAGAGCGCAGCCGCACGCTCGAGCGGCGCGAGCAGCTCGGTGCCGCCATGCGCCCCGAGGCCCGCGAGGTACTCGACGGCGCGGAAGCGCGCGCGGTCGTCGGCCGCGGCGAAGGCGTCCGCGGGAAGTCCCGGCGGCGTCGCGATCGCGTCGTCGAAGGCGAAGAGCGCGAAGCGATCGCGCGCGTCGAGGGTATCGACCATGCGCGCGACGGCGCGGCGCGCACCGACCATCTTCCAGCCGCCCATGCTGCCCGAGCGATCGACGACGAAGACGACATCGCGCGCGCGCTCGGCGGCCCGTGCACCGCGCGGCGGCACGAGCGTGAGCAGGTAGGTGCCCTCGTCGCCCTCGCTGTCGGGCGCGAGCACGAGCGACGGCGCGACGCCCTCCCCCGCGAGCGGAAAGCGCAGGATGAAGTCGCGATCGAGGCGCTCACCGGGGAGCAGCCGCACGACACACGCACCCTCGCGCGGCTCGCTCGCGACGGTGTGGAGCGAGGCGCGCAGCCCCGCGAGCACGGCCGCGTCCCCCGCGACGTGCACGGTGAGCGAGAGGCGCACGGGATTGGGGAATCCCGGCAACAGCACCGGTGGTGAGATGCGGCTCGCGTCGGGCGCAGCGTCGGTATCGGGCGATATCCCGTCTCCAGAGGGGGTTTCGGAGAGTGGGATTCCCGGGACGTAGCGCGGCGCGACGACGAGCGGGAAACGGAAGGTCGCCTCGTCGCCGTCCCAACCGAGCGGGCCGACCATCGTGAGGCGCACCGTCGCCGCCTCGCCGGGCAGCAGATTGCCGACGCGGATCGTGAAGACGCCCGCGCGCTCTTCTTCGGTGATGGCCGCGCGCTGGCCCGCGGCGATCGCCGCGTCGTACGCCTCGCGCGCCTCGCCGCGCTCGCGCAGCGCACCGACGACGACGCGCCCCGCGACCTCGAAGCGGAACTGCGTGACCGCCGCGCGCTCGGGCAGCGGGAAGATGTACGTCGCCTCGATCGGCTCGGCGTGGACGTTGACGAAGGTCTGCGCGAGCGCGACGTGCGCGACGAGCCCGGCGACGCGCGCCTCGACGTCCATCGCGCGGAGCGGCAGCAGGCCGCGCGCGGTGCGGAGCGCGCCGAAGCCGGCGTCGTCGTGCGCGGGGGAGACGGCGACCTCGGGCATCAACGGGAGCGGACGGGCGGCAGCGGTCATCAGTGGTCTCCTTCGTCCGAAGTGGCGAGCGATGCGGCGAGCGAATCCGGCGTGAGCAGGCCGCGCGCGGCGAGCGCGGCGAGGAGCGGTGCGGCGGCGGCGTGGAGCGCGCTGAGGTCGGCGGCGCGGAGCGGACGCGCGGGCGCGAAGATCAGCTGCACGCCCTCGCCGAGCGCGACACCGACACTGAGCGCAGCGGGCGAGACCACCGGTGCGGGCGCGGCAGGCGGCACCGAGCGCGGGGCGGGCGGCTGCTCCCAGAAGCGGCGCGCGGGCTTCTTCACGGGCGACGCGGGCGGCGCGGGCGAGGCGAGCGGCGCGGGCGCACCCGGCGCAGGCAGATCGGCGAGCGCGAAGAGGCGCCGCGGCGTGAGGCCGAGGAGGCGCTCCTGCACCTCGGCGAGCGTGAGGCCCTCGGCCTGCAGGCGCTTGATCGCGACGAGCTGCGCGAGGTGCCTGCGGCCGTAGTACGCGGTGCGGCCGCGCAGCTCGGCGGGGCGATCGAGCAGGCCGAGCGTCGTGTAGTAGCGGATCGTGCGCGCATCCGGCAGCTCGCGCGCTCGCCCATCGGCCGGGACGACGCCGCCCCGCGCGAGCACGGCGGCGAGCTCGTGCGCGAGCGCGGGGAGCGTCCAGAGCCGGTCGGTCGCCGTCATGCGACAGTGTCATATGACAGTGATGCGACATCGGTCAAGGATGCGGCGCAGGGAGCGCGCGCTACCCTCGCGCATGGCCGAAGCGGAGCCGCGCACCCCGACGCGCGTCGTACATCAAGAGGACGCGCTCGCGTGGCTCGCGGCGCGCGGGGTGCTCGCGGGCTGCTCGGTGATCACCTCGCTGCCGGACGCCTCGGAGCTCCCCGAACTCACGCGCGGGGCGTGGGAGTCGTGGTTCGTCGAGGCCGCGGCGCGCGTGCTCGCGGGCGTGCCCGGCGACGGACTCGCCGTCTTCTACCAGACGGACACGAAGGCCGAGGGGCGCTGGGTCGACAAGGCGCAGCTCGTCGCGCGGGCCGCCGAGCGCGCGGGCGCGGGGCTCGTCTTCCACCGCATCGTGCTGCGCGCGGCCCCGGGCGAAGTGACGCGCGGGCGCGCCGCGTATTCGCACCTCGTCGCGTGGGCGCATCGCGATGCGCACGAGCTTCGCGAGCGCGCGCGCAGGGAGGCGATGGCCGATGTGATTCCCGACGCGGGCGCGACGACGTGGACGCGCGGCATGGGCGTCGCTGCGTGCCGCGCCGCCTGCGACGCGGTGCTGCGCCTCACGCCGACGCGCGTGATCGTCGACCCGTTCTGCGGACACGGCACCGTGCTCGCCGTCGCCAACGCGCTGGGCCTCGACGCGGTGGGCGTCGAGCTCGGCGCCCGGCGCGCACGAAAGGCACGCACGCTGACGCTCGCGATGCTCGGCGAAGGGGTCACGACGCGCGGGGACGCGATGCGCGACGAGGGCGCGCCCGGCGACGGGACGCACGACGACGCGGGCTGAATCGCGGCTCAGCCGCCCACGGTGTGCACCACGACGACGGCGACCGCGGGCACGCGCAGGGGCGACGTGAATCGCCGCGCGCGCCCGCGATGCGCGGACTCAGTAGCCGGTGACGACGATGCGCTTGACCTGGATTGGCGTGACGGGGCGGTCGCTGCGCGTCGGGGCCGTCTCGATCTTGCGGACGACGTCCTCGCCCGAGGTGACGCTGCCGAAGACGGGGTGGCGCGAGGGGCCGGGGGAGAACCAGTCGAGGCGCGCGTTGTCGACGGTGTTGATGAAGAACTGCGAGCCGCCGCTGTTCGGGCGGCCGGTGTTCGCCATCGAGAGCGTCATGGGCTTGTTGCTGAGTTTGTGCTCGGCCGGGTGCTCGTCCGCGATGGTGCCGTGCGGCGGGCCGCCGGTGCCCGCGCGGCCGCTGTTCGGGTCCTTCGAGTAGGGGCAACCGAACTGGAGCATGAAGCCTTGGATCACGCGGTGAAAGTGCAGGCCGTCGTAGAAGCCGCTCTTCGCGAGGTCGAGGAAGTTCTTCGCGGTGATCGGCATCTTGTCGAGATAGAGCTCGACGGTGAAATCGCCGAGGCTGGTCTCGAAGGTCGCGGTCGGATTCGTCATGCGCACTGGCTCCTTGATGAGAGGCGCGGCTTCTTATCACAGGCGCCGTGCGCCTCAACCGCGGGGCGTCGCGCGCGGGTTTGCGGTGCGGGCGGGCGCGCGCAAGGCTCGCGCGCGTGGCGTCCATCCCGCGCAACGAGCGCCCTGCGGGGCGCGAGCTCAGCGACGCGCGGCTGCTCTCGCAGAGTCGGCTCATCGCGCTTGCGTCGACGGTGCCGCTCGCGCTCACGGGCGCGCTCTCGCTCTACGTCGCGACGCGCGGCCGTGGGCAAGGCGAGTGGCTACCGTGGGCCCTCGCGCTCGTGTCGGCGCTCGTGTTGCTCGCGGTGCGCGCGCAGCAGCGGCATGAGGGGCCGGTGTTCGTCGAGGCGGACGGAGTGCGCGTGCGGACGCTCTTCGGGAAGTCGGTGCACGTCGCGTGGCGCGAGATCGAGGGCGCGCGCGTGGGGGTGACGGCGCTCGGGCTGCCTTCGCGATATGCAGGCGCGCTGCGGCTGCGGCTGCGCTCGTCGCATCCGATCGTGGGGCGCACGGTGACGACCATCCTGGCCTCGCGGGACGCGGCGCTCGCGGCGTCGGCGGAGATCGCGCGGGAGGTGCAGCGCGCGCTCGACGGTGCGGAGTCGATACGCGATGCGGGCACGCTGCATGAATCGGGCGCATTGCGCGGCGCGGGCGAAGGCGCGGATCGCGACGCACACTGAGCCGCGTGTCGCAGGCCCCCGCGCAGCCCGTCCGCCGTCGCCGTGAGCCGCTCCGCACGGCGTTCGTCGTCGCGCTGCTCGCCTCGCTGTGCGTGCACGTCGCGACGATGCTCGGCTCGCTCACCTTCGGCGGCGCACCGCGCGCGGGCGGCGAGGGCGGCACGCACGGCGCCGGCGGCGTGACGATGGACATCACGATCGCGGGTCCCGCGACGCCGCCCCTGCCCGCGCAGACCGAGCCCGAGCCCGCGCAGACCGAACCACCCGAGGCAGAGCGACCCGAGTCCGCGCGGACCGAGCCCGCGCAGACCGCACCCGCGCAGGCCGCACCGGCGCGCGCGGCCGCCCCGCGCGAGGCGCTGCGTGCGCCCGAGAGCCCCGTCGCGCTCGCCACGGGCGCACCTGCCGCGGCCACGCCGACGCCCGCGGGCGCGCCGCCAGAGCGCGCGACCGAGGCGGCCGCTGGGGGCACCGGGGCCGCGCAGACGAGCGGCGGTCGGGCGGCGGGCGAGGACGTGCGGCGCCTCATCCTGGGCAGCGCCGGGCTGCTGCCGACGAGCGTCGAGGGCCAGCGCGCGCTGCTGCCCGCGGCGACGACCTGCGACGACCCGATCGCCGGGCTGTGGCGCGCGCTGCAATATTCGCCCGCGCTCGGCGGGCAGTGGGTGCGCTTCACGCTGCGCATCGAGCGCGGCGAGGGCGACGCGGTCAGGGGCACGATCCGCTCGCGCATCTGGCACGGCACGCCCTCCGATCGCACGCCGCCGCCCTGCGCGCCGGGCCAGTACGACACCACGCACGCGATGGTCGCAAACGGCCGCGTGGAGGGCACGGCGATCACCTTCGGCGCGCGCACGCACCGCCTCGTCGCCGACCACTGCCCGCAGCTCTTCGGCGTCACGCACGACTACGCGCCCGACCACTTCAGCGGCACGATTGACGCGATGCGTCAAGAGTTCCAGTCGGTCAACAACGACGGCGCCTACGACATCAACACCCCCTACGTCTTCCGGCGCATCGGCTGCCTCGACGTGCGGCGTGAGTCCGCGGACGAGGGCGATTCGGCCCCTTGAACGGCGCCGTTCGGGGCCGAGCGCCGCGCCCTGACCGCGCCCCGCGCTGCGGCGCTCTGGTCGTGCGGCAGAATCGCCCCCACGTCCGTCGGCGCATGATCCGCGCCACGCCTGCCCTGCTCCTCGCCGCCCTCTCCCTGCTCGCCGCGTGCGGCGACGACGACGACGCGACCCCGCCCCCGCCGGCGCCCGACGCGGGGCCGCCCGACGTGGACGGCGCGATGAGCGGGCCCTTCCTCGCGAGCTGCGCGTACCGCAACACGTTCTCCGCGTCGGACGACTGCCGCGAATACCGCGGCACCTGGACGGAGGCGCGTGCGGCCGCTGACTGCATGCGCGTCTTCCTCGGGCGCGCGGGCACGTTCGCGCTCGGGGCGCCGTGCATGCTCCCCGACACGATCGGCGTGTGCGTCGTCGGCGACGTCGCGGCGAGCGGCTACACGACGGCGAGCACGGGCACGCCCGACCGCTGCGGCAACGCGCAGACGGCGTGCGAGACCTTCGCGGGCGGCACGTTCGTGCCCGCGCCCGTGTGCGAGTCGGGCTGCACCGCGGTCGATCCCGCGGCGGGCCCCGCCTTCACGCCGCTCGCGACCGACTGCCGCGATCCGCTCGCGGGTGAGCCCGCCGGCAACGGACCCAGCGGGCAGGTGTGCACGCCGACGATCATCTCGGGCTCGACGGAGCCGGGCCGCCGCTTCGCCGACTACGCGAGCTGCGCGACGGTGCTCACGCAGCGGCCCTATTACCCGCGCCCTGCGGGCACGACGCCGCCGACCTCGGATCCGCGCCTCGCGGACACCGCGTACCTCGGCGAGGTGGCGTGGCTCAAGGAAGAGGCCGAGGCCTCCGCGTGCGCGTGCTGCCACACCGCCTCGGACACGCCCGCGGGCGCAGCGATCTGGGACACCGAGGCCGGCCCGCTCTGGACGGATACCTTGAGCGACGCGGCCCTCGCGATGCTCGCGGGCTTCACCGACTCGACGGCCTTCGGCTTCCTGCAGCCCACCGAGAACAACGGCTTCGACCGCACGGGCACGGGCCTGCCGACCACCGACGTCGCGCGGCTCCAGCGCTTCGCCGAGGCCGAGTTCACGCGGCGCGGGCTCACGCTCACCGAGGCGCGCGCGCTGCCGCCTTTCGCGCCGTTCTTCCGCGATCTCATCGACTTCACCCCCGGGCCGTGCGCCGCGGGCGTGGGCGTCGACGCCGACGGCGCGGTGCGCTGGACGGGCGGCGCCGCGCGCTACGTCGCGGTGCTAGAGGAGGGCTCGAAGTCGCCAGGCGTGCCGCCCAACTGGGACACGCCCGCGGGCACGCTGTGGTCGATCGACGTGGCGCCCGACGCCGCGCCGATGGCCTGCGGCACCGCGTACGGCACGCTCCCCGCGAACGCCGTGCAGCGCATCCCCGCGTCGGGCGCGCCGCCCGCGCTCGTGTCGGGCCGCGCCTACTATCTGCACGTGCAGCGCGACATCGTGCAGCCGATCACGCGCTGCGTCTTCACGGCGCCCTGAGCGCGATGCGCGGCGGTTTTCCGCAATTCGTGTCTCGACGGCGCAGCGCGGGAATGGCACGCGTGCGCGTGGGTTTCGCGAAAGCGAGCGTGGGATTGGCACTCGCGGCGATGGTGGGTTGTGCGGACGTGCCGGAAACACCGACCTTCGTGCCGGATCCGACGCGTCCGTGTCTGACCGAAGAGGATGTGCGTTTGCAGGTGCTGCGCCCCGCGTGCGGCGTCTCGGACTGCCACGGCGGCGACGACCCCGAGGCCGGCCTCGACCTCGCGAGCCCGGGGATCACCGAGCGGCTCGTCGGCGCGATGTCGGTGCACGAGGCCTGCGGAGACCGCCCGCTGCTCACGCCCGCCTACCCGGAGACGAGCCTGCTCGTGCTCAAGGTCGTCGCCGCGCAGGGCCCGTGCGGCGAGCCGATGCCCCCCGCGAACCCGCTCACCCCCGCGCAGCAGCGCTGCATCGCGCAGTGGGTCGCGGCGTTGCCGCCGCTCGACGCACCGCCGCCATCGCCCGAGAATCCAGGCGTTTCCGACGCGGGCGCGCCCGACGCCTCACGCTGACGCGGAGCCGCGCCCGCGCCGACGCCGCGCGAAGACCGCGCCGAACAGCAGCGCCCCGAGCGCCCCGCGCAGCGGCCCCGACGCGCCCGCCGACGGGCCGAAGCCCACCCCGACTCGGCACGCGCACTCGCCGATGGTGCCGTGCGCGACGGGGCGCGACGGCCCTGCCTCAGGGCCCAGGGGATCGCCCGCGTCGCGCGACGTCGAACCATCTTCTGCGATGGCAGCGTCCGCCACGGCACCCGCATCGGGCGGGGCTGCTGCGTCCCCGACGACATCCCCATCTTCCATGATGCCTGCGTCGGACGAGGCCCCTGCGTCGCCCATCCCGGCGTCGCTGGCGCCTGCGTCGGGCATCCCCGCGTCGGGCGGCACGCAGCTCCCCGGCGTCGCGGGTCGGCCGCTCGCCGTGCCCGCGTAGACGCCCCAGAGGTTCGCGACGGGGCGGGGTGAGCCGTCCGAGGGCGCGTTCACGGTGCCGCGCCCATCGACCCAGAGCTGCGACGAGCCGCCGCCATCGAGGTTGAAGGCCTGCCACGCACCGAGCGCGCCCATGAGGTTCGCGAGCTCGGTGCCGTACATCCCGGCCGACACCGACGAGCGCCCATCGACCACGACGAGCCACGCGGTGCGGCGATCCTCGCTGAGGCCCATCGCAGAGCGCGGATTCCGGGCGCGCATGTCGCTGCGATCCGTGAAACACGAGGTCGCCGTGGGGCTCGAGCACGTGACGACGCGCCCCTCGGTGACGAGCTCGGGGAAGCCGCTCACGAGCGCGACCGTGCCCGCGGGCACCTCGCCCGTCGTCGCGCGCCCGGGGAGAAAGCCCTGCGTCGTGCCGCCCGCGCGCCGCACGGCCTCGGTGTGGTTGAACTCGACCCAGTCCGGGCCGAAGGCGATCCAACCGTAACGCCGGTGGTACCAATCGCCCGTGTAGGCGCTGCCCTCGCCCGACTGCGCCGTGGGCCACACTCGCCCCGCGCCGACCGACTGCCCGTAGGTGACGGGCGTGCTCGTGTCGGTGCGGAAGAAGTCGCCGTTCACCGCGGCGGTGACGCCCGCGCGCCCGCCCCACGCGGACGCCGTCTGCCGGCTGCTCGCGACCCCGCTCGCGGCCATGTGCACGTGCGAGGCGCAGAGGTCGATCTCGAGCGCCCAGAAGCGCGTCGTCGGGCCCGTGGTGCGCCCCGTCAGCAGCCGCACGCCCGGCTCGAGCGTCGACCACGCGCGCGAGGAGATCGTCTGCGCGCGCGCCTGCGGTGCGTGGAGGAGGCCGACGCCGATCAGCGAAAGCGCGAGCCCCGTGATGCCGAACATGGCGCGCACGAGCGAACGCCGCGATCCACTCCGCCCACGCGCTGCACGGCCGCGTCGCATCCCGCGCACGGTGCCACGAATCGCGGGTCGAACGCGAGCGCGAGACACGATGGACGCCCGCGCCGCGCGTCGTCAGACTGCGCGCCGATGCGCCGAGAACACCCCGAGGTCGCCCCCCTCGCGCCGCACGCCGCGCGCCCGCCGCTGCCCGCCCCAGCCGACGACGTGATCGAGGCGCTCGCGCCGCTCGCGACGGACGAGCGCAAGGCGCGCATCGAAGCGGTGATCGCCGGCCGCACGCGCCGCGTGATCCCCGTGCTCGAACGGCTCAGCGATCCGCACAACACCGCGGCCGTGCTGCGCAGCGCCGATGCCTTCGGCGCGCAGGAGGTGCACGTCGTCGAGTCGGTCGAGCGCTTCGTCGCCTCGACGCGCGTCGCGAAGGGCAGCGAGCGCTGGCTCGATCTCGTGCGTCACGCGCGCACGGAAGACTGCGTCGACGCGCTGCACGCCCGCGGCTACCGCGTGCTCGTCGCCGCGATGGACGGCACGCACGAGCCGCGCGATCTCGCCGCCGCGGGCCGCGTCGCGGTGGTCTTCGGCAACGAGCACGCCGGCGTGAGCCCCGCGATGCGCGCCCGCGCCGACGGCAGCTACCGCATCCCGATGCGCGGCTTCGTCGAGTCGCTCAACGTGAGCGTCGCCGCCGCCATCACGCTGAGCAGCGCGCTCGCCGACGCCCCCGGCGACCTCGACGACGCCGACCGCGACGCGCTGCGCGCGCGCTTCCTGTTGCAGTCGATCGACCACGCCGAAGAGATCGTGCGCGAACATCTGCGCAGGCGGGCGCGGGGTGGGTGAGAGAGGGATTGGGCGGGACGTAACAAGGAGGTTGATGGGTTGCGTGGGGATGCGGCCGAGTGGTGCGAGCCGTGTCGTCGGTCCTCCCCTTCGATCGGAGTCCTTATTTCCCTCTCGATTCCCGCCCCTCGCGCGGCGTACCGTCGGTGGATGATCCGCAGTCGGCTTCGGGCGTCTCTGCTCGCGATCACGCATGCGCTGCTGCTCGCGGCGTGTGGGTCGACGGACCCTGCGCCGCCGCCGCCGCCGGCCCCGCCGCCCGACGTCTGCGACGCCGAGGCGATGGCGCTCGAACGCGAGGCGGGGACGTATCTGGAGGCGACCTGCGCGCAGTCGGGGTGTCATCTGCCGGTCGGCCCGCGGTGGCCGAGCTTCGCGGCGGCGGATCTGCCGGAGCTCGTGCGGTCGGAGCGGTTCCCCCTCGTGCTCGAGCGCATGGACCCAGCGGATCCGGCCGACATCATGCCGCCGACCCGCGCGGCGAACCCCGCGGCCGAGGTCGCGCTCGTGCGCGCGTGGGTGGAGGCCGGCGCGCCGACGGGGTGCGTGACGCCGCCCCCGCGGCCCACACCCGCGCCGAACACGCGCGATCAGGACGCGCTCTTCACGTGCGCGCTGCCCTCGGAGGCGCCGCCCGGTCCGCCGCGCGTGCGGCGCGTGGGCAACGCGGAGTGGGTGCATGCGCTCGGCGGCGTGCTCACCGAGCCGTCGCTCGTCGCCAATCCCTTCGGCGTGACGTCGGGGCCCTACTCGACCTTCGTCTCCGGTGAGTCGATCGACGCGTCGTCGCTGCTGCTCTCCTTCGACGCGCTCGCGGCGACGCACACGCTGCCGGGCTGGGCCTACCAGCCCTGGTATGCGCGCGATCTGCGCGCGCTCGGCGTCGACACCGCGTGCATGCGCAGGCTCGGGAGCGCCTCGGACCAGCCCGACGACGCCTGTCGCGACGCGTTCATCGACGCGTCGTTCGCGCATGCGACGCACGCCAGCGCGCCCTCGCCGGCGGAGCGCGCGCTGCTGCGCGATTTTCTCGACGAGGTGCTCGAGGCCTCGCGCACGGACCTCGAGGCGGCCCGCGCGCGGCTGCGCACGGAGTCGGGCAACGCGACGGCGGAGCTCGACGTGCCGACGCTCGGCGCACGGCGGCAGCGCGCGCTCGACGAGGTCTTCGACGCGTCGTTCATGCTCTTCGGCGCGCTGCACCGCGCGGAGGCGGGCGACGCCACGGGGAGGCTCACCACGGACGAGCTCGCCGTCGCGCTCGCGGGCGCGCTCACGACGTATCTGCCGACGGGCGTCGCGCCGCCGCACCGTCATCCGCGCCCCGATCTCGCCTGGGTCCCGGCGTTCCGCGAGGCGCAGCGCGCGGGCACGCTCGACACCGACGCGGGCGTGCGCGGGTTCGTCGCCTCGTTCTTCGCGATCGCGAGCGGCTTCGCGGGCGGGCGCTCGACGCTCGACGCGACGTACCGCGCCGAATCTGCAACGCGACTACGGGCGCTATCCGCCCGATCCGCGCGCGTCTCGCCGCGGCGAATACTGGCTCGCGCCACGCATCGCGGGCTTCTTCCGCGAGTACTTCGACTACGGCAGCGTCGCGGCGGTCGCCAAGGACGAGGCGGGCGAGACGAGCCGCTGGGATCTGCGCGCGGATGCGCTCGGGCACGACGCGCTCGTGAGCGCGGGCTATGGGCTCATCGTCGGCGGGACGGTCGAGGAGCCGGGGATGGTCGAGCAGCTCGACGACACGATCGCGCGCATGGTCGTCGAGGCCGAGACGGGCGGGCAGGACGTGCTCCGCGCGCTGCTGCTCGGGCGCACGTACCGCGTGCCCGCGGTGCCCTACGGGCTGGCTCGCCCGCTCACCGGGACGGCGTGCGACCCATACACGTGCACCGAGCGCGAGTGCTGCGAGGGCCGCGACGAGAAGTGCCTGACGGTCTCGTTCGGCGCGGACGGGCGGCCGGTGGGCGTGTGCTCGGCGACGTATCCGCCGATCGAGTGGTTCCACGCTTCGCGCATGTACGACGTGGGCGTGCCCATCGTGGAAGATGGCAGTCGATATCCCGCAAGTTCGGTCGAGAACGCCCAGCCCATCTTCGATCTGCTGCTCACCGACCCGGCGCACGCGGCACGCTGGGTCGAGTTCGCCGCGGGCGAGCGCTCGGGCGTGCTCACGCACCCGACGTGGCTGGCGGCGCATGGCGGCAACGCCGAGAACGACGCGAGCCTCGTGCTCCGCGGCAAGTGGATCCGCGAGCACCTCTTCTGCGAGTCGGTCGCGGGGCTCGAGCTCGTCGAGCTCGACGCGTCGCTGCGGCCCTCGCCGGAGACGACGGCGCGCGCGCGGATCGCCGAGGCGATGGGCCCCGACGGCGGCGACGTGCGCTGCGCGAACGGTGCATGCCACGGGCGCATGAACACGCTCGGGCTGCCCTTCGAGATCTTCAACCACGCGGGCTTCCGCCGCGTCACCGATCACGGCGGCGCGCCCGATGGCTCGTCGACGATCGAGGACTGGCCGGGCCGCGACGACGTGGTCGAGATCGACGACGCGCTCACGCTCACGCGCGAGCTCGCGGGCGATCCGCACGCGCGGCGATGCTTTCTGCGGCACGTGTTCCGCTACTTCATGGGGCGCTACGAGACGCCCGCGGACGCGTGCACGCTGCACGAGATGGAGGCCGCGTTCGAGGGCGGCTCGCTGATGAACGCGCTCGCGGCGCTCTACGGGAGCCACACCTTCCTGCACCGCGCGGACACGACGGAGGTGGGCCCATGACGACGCCGCGGCTCGGACGACGGGGATTTCTCGCGGGCGCAGGCGCGGCGGTCGCGGCGCTCGCGCTCGGCCGCGGGAGGCCCGCGCGCGCGGCGGGTGGGCGCCCGACGCGCTTCGTGTTCTTCCTCTCGGGCAACGGCATGGACGCCGCGACGCTGATGTCGAGCGAGACGAAGGCGTGGATCGCGACGAGCCGCGGCGAGGCCGTGCGCGACGACCTCTGGTGGGGCGAGGGCTACGGCGCGGTGCGCGGCTACGGCGCGGCGCACCGCACGCTCGCGACGATCGAGGGCGATCTCGCGACGGCGCCCGCGCTCGCCGGGCTCGGTGACCTCGCGTCGCGCGCGGCCGTGGTGATGGGGCTCTCGGAGCTCGGCATCACGGGCGGGCACTCGTCGTACCACGGCGTGCTCTCGTCGACGCGCACGGTGCGCAATGACCCGGGCGGCGTGACGATCGACGACTTCCTCGCGAACCTCGACTGCGTGCGCGGGGTCGGGGCGCGGCGCACGCCGGTGCCCGCGGTGCGCGTCGGCGTGTCGTCGTTCCCGTCGGCGGTGTCGTTCGAGACGTGCGCCTCGGGCGCGGGGCGCGCGCTGCCGCTCATGCTCTCGCACACCGCCGCCTGGGATGCGTACGTCGGGCCGCTCGCGACGTCCGACACCGCGCAGCTCGACCGTCGTACGCGCCTGCTCGAGTTCGCCTACGCCGACGCGACGCGCGCGCGCGACGAGGCGCCACCCGGTCGCGCCCGCGCGCAGGCCGCCGATTATGCGCAGTCGCTCGAGCAGCTCCTCGGCAACCAGTCGCGCTTCCGCGAGGTGATCATGGCGAGCGGCGAGACGTCGCTGCCGCCGCGCCCGGGCAACGAGCTCGCGCCGCTCGACGCGATGCGCGCGCAGCTCGCGACCGTCAGCGCCGCGCTGCGCACGGGCCTCACGAACGTGGCCGTCGTCGGCATGGGCACGGGCGGTGGCTTCCACGCGTTCCGCTATGGCCTCGGGCCGCGCACCGCGGGCGAGCGGCACGCGCTCTGCCATCAATACGGCGACGCCGCGGCCGCCGACATCCGCGCCGAGCTGCGGCTGGTGTGGCGCGCGGAGGTCGACGCCGTCCTCGCGCTCGCCCGCGAGCTGCGCGATACGCCAGAGCTCGACGGCGAGGGCTCGATGCTCGACCGCACCGTGATCGTCTACACGACGGACAACGGCGTCGGTCATCACGCGCGCTCGGACGATCAGCCCGTGCTGCTCCTCGGCGGCGAGTCGCTCGGCCTGCGCACCGGCGGCCGCACGCTGATCTACCCCGAGTGGACGAGCGAGAGCGCCGAGCGGCGACAGGTCTCGAACCTCTGGAACACGCTCGGCACGCTCGCGGGCGAGCCGCTCGACGACTTCGGCGACCCGCGTTCACGGCTCGTCGCGGGGCCGCTCGAGGCGCTGCTCGGCTGACGGCGCGCGTTTGTACTTTGTTTCCCGCGCGGCCAAGATGCGGCCCCGGACGCGCGAGAGACACGGATGGCAGACGAGAGACGCGATCCCGGTGGCGCGGGGCGCAGGCCCCTCGCGGTGATGCGGCCGCCGCGGCCGCGCGAGTCGTTCGTCTGGCGCTGGCTGCGGCGCCTCGCGTGGCTGACGCTGCTCGGCGGGTTGTTCGCGGTCGGCGCGCTCGCGGCCGTCTTCACGTACTACGGGCGCGATCTGCCCTCGGTCGCGGCGCTGCGGAGCTACCGCCCCGCGCAGGTGACGCGCGTGCTCGATCGGAACGGCGCGCTCATCGACGAGCTCTTCACGGAGCGGCGCACCGTGGTGCCGATCGGGCAGGTCCCGCGCGTGCTCGTGCTCGCGGTGCTCGCGGCCGAGGACGCCGACTTCTACCGGCACGAGGGGCTCGACTATCCGGGCATCGTGCGCGCGCTCGGGCGGCATCTGCTGAGCGGGCGGCGCGTGCAGGGCACGAGCACGATCACGCAGCAGATCGTGAAGAACCTGCTGCTCAGCCCCGAGCGCAGCCTGCCCCGCAAGATCAAGGAGCTGATCCTCGCGCGGCGCCTCGAGCAGGAGTTCACGAAGGACGAGATCCTCGGGCTCTACCTCAACACGATCAACTACGGGCACGGGCGCTACGGCGTGCAGGAGGCCGCGCGCTTCTACTTCGGCAAGGACGTCGGCGACCTCGACCTCGCGGAGGCGACGCTCATCGCGGGCGTGCCGCAGCAGCCCGCGCGCCTCTCGCCGCGCACGCACCCGGAGGCCGCGCGGCGGCGGCAGCGCTTCGTGCTCGATCAACTCGAGCAGAAGCGCGCCGAGTACTGGCCCGACCTGAGCCTCGAGGCGATCCGCGCCGCGCGCGACACCGCGCCGCGCCTCGCGACCCTGCGCGACGACGGCGAGCGCGCTCCGGAGATCGTGCAGCTCGCGCGCAAGGAGCTGCGCGCGCTGGTGGGCGACGCGGCGGCCGACGCGGGCGGCTACACGATCCACACGACGCTCGATCTCGGGACGCAGCGCGCGGCCCGCGCCGCGCTGCGCGCACAGCTCGCGCAGTTCGATCAGCGGCACGCGCTCCGCGCGCCGTACGAGCCGCCGCCGCGCCGCAACGCCCCGCGCCCGCCGCCGCGCCTCGCGCGCCTGCAGACGGGACACACGTACGACGCCGTCGTGACGGGCGCGGACGACGCGGCGGGCACGATCGCGCTCGACGTCGGCGGGTACCGCGCGCTCGTGGACGTCGACGCCGCGCGGCGCTTCAACCCGGAGTCACTGCCGGCGAGCCGCTTCGCACGGCGCGGCGCGCGGGTGCGCGTCTCGGTGCAGCGCCTCCCCGACGCGGACGTGCCCGACGCAGCGGCCGAGGCGCGCATCGAGCCGGGGCCGGAGGGCGCCGTCGTCGTGATCGACCCGCGCACGCGCGACGTGCTCGCGGTCGTCGGCGGCTACGAGTCGTCGGGCGCGGGCTTCAACCGCGCGACGCAGGCGGTGCGGCAGCCGGGCTCGACCTTCAAACCGATCGTCTACGGGCTCGCGCTGCGCACGCGCCGCATCACGCCCGCGTCGATCGTGCTCGACGCCCCCGAGGTCTTCGACCAGTGGCGCCCGCAGAACTACGAGACGTGGCGCTATCAGGGCGCCGTGCGCGTGCGCGAGGCGGTCGCGCAGTCGATCAACCTCGTGGCCGTGCACGTTATGCAGGAGGTCACGCCGGTCGAGGCCGTCGGCTTCGCGCAGCAGCTCGGCCTCTCGACGCCGCTCGTCCCGACGCTCGCGCTCGCGCTCGGGGCGAGCGAGGTGCGCCCCGTCGAGCTCGTCAACGCGTACGCGACGTTCGCGGCGGGCGGGACCTGGGCCGCACCCCGTTTTTTGCGGCGGATCGTGGGCCCCGACGGCCGCGACGTGCCGCTGCCCGCGCTGCCGCCGCCACGCGAGGTGATGACGCCCGCGGAGGCCTACGTGCTGACGAGCATGCTGACGAGCGTGGTGCAGTCCGGCACCGCGACCGCCGCGAAGCGCCTCGCGCGCCCCATCGCGGGCAAGACGGGCACGAGCAACGACGCGCGCGACGCGTGGTTCGTGGGCTACACGCCGGAGCTCGTGGCGGGGGTGTGGATCGGCTACGACGACCGGCGCCCGCTCGGGCGGCGCGAGAGCGGCGCGAAGGCGGCGCTCCCCGTGTGGATCGAGCTCGCGGGCACGGCGCTCCGGGGTCGCCCCGTCGTCGACTTCCCGATGCCATCGGGCGTGATGGTGGCGACGATCGACCCCGTGAGCGGGCTCCTCGCCTACGAGGGCATGCCTGGCGCGCTCGAGGAGGTGTTCCTCGAGGGGACGCAGCCCACCGGGACGGCGCAGCCGCCGGGCGTCGCGGACCCGAGCACCTTCCTCATGGAGCAGCTCGGCGGCACCGACTCGAACGCGCCGGCGGGAGCGAGTCCGTGAGCCGCGCGCACGCCCGGCGTCTCGCGGCGAAGACGCGATGAGCCTGCGCGTCCGCGTCGTGCTCGCCGTGCTCTGCGCGGCGCTGCTGCCGACGATGGCCGTGGGGCTCTGGGCGCGCAGCGCGCTCGTGGCGCGTCGCGAGGCCGCGCACGTCGCGCGCCTCGCCGAGGCCGTCACGCGCGCGCGCCGGGCGCTCGACGCGCGCCTCGCGAGCGACCGCCGCGGGGTCGAGCGGCTGTGCGACGGGGACGCGGCGATCGACGCGCTCGTGCGTGCACGCGAGGCGGGGCTGCCCGAAGTGGACGCGCTCACGCAGCTCGCCGCGAGCAGCCCGCGGTTGCTGCAGTCGCTCGACGCCGACGCGATCACCGTGCTCGACGCCGACGGCACGGTGCTCGGCCGCGCGCCCGCGGCGACGCGCGACGTGCGACGCGAGGAGGCGCTGGTCCGCGACGCGCTCGCGGCGGGAAGTCGCGCCTTCGTGCGGCCTGCACCGAGTCGGACACGACACCATCTCGCGGCGATGGCAACACACCCACGCTCTTCGTCGCCTGCACCGCGGGCACGGGCGCGGCGCCGCTCGTCGTCGTCGCGGGCCGCGCGCTCGATGCGCGTCTGCTCGCTGGGCTCGGGGCCGATGGCGAGTCGACGCGGCTCGCGCTGCGCGGTGCGGGCGAGTCGGGCGTCATGCCGGGTACGACGCGGGACGTCGCGACGCTGGCCGACGCGGCCGGCGCACCGGCGCTGCGCGTCGTGGCCGTGCGCGACGACGCGCCGCACCGCGCAGCGCTCGCGGCGATCGATCGCACCGTGGGCCTCGCGCTGCTCGCGGCGGCGCTCTTCGCGGCGCTGATGGGCGTTCTGCTCGCGCGGGCGACGACGCGGCCGCTCGCGAGCCTCGAGGCGGCCGCGGCGCGCGTCGCGTCGGGCGATCTCGCCTCCACCATCGGCGGCAGCCCGCGCGGCGAGGCGGGCCGCGCGACGGCCGCCTTCGATCACATGACGCGCGAGCTCACGACCGCGCAGCGCCGCCTCGTGCGCGCCGAGCGCATCGCCGCGTGGCGCGACATCGCGCAGCGCATCGCCCACGAGATCAAGAACCCGCTGCTGCCCATCCAGGTGAGCATCGAGACGATGCGCAAGACGTACGCGCGCGCGCACCCCGACTTCCCCGAGATCTTCGAGGAGTCGACGCAGATGATCCTCGAAGAGGTGCGCCGCCTCGAGCGCATCGTCACCGAGTTCTCCCGCTTCGCGCGGCTGCCGCGCCCGCGCCCGGAGCCGCTCGACCTGCGCGAGCTACTCGCGCACCTCGAGGCGATGCACGTCACGCGCGACGTGCCGCTCCGCGTGCGCGTCGCAGGGACGCTGCCCCTCGTGCGGGCCGACCGCGAGCAGCTCACGCAGGTGCTCGTGAACCTCGTGCAGAACGCGGCCGAGGCGGCCCGCGCGCGGCACGGCGGAGGCGAGGGCACGGCCGCCCTCGTCGAGGTCGTCGCGGGGCCCGACGCGTCCGGCGGCGTGGCGCTGCGCGTCCGCGACAACGGCCCGGGCTTCCCGCCCGGCAGTGAGCGCCAGCGCGTCTTCGAGCCGTATTTCACGACGCGCGCGGGCGGCACCGGCCTCGGCCTCGCGATCGTGCACCGCATCCTCGGCGAGCACGGCGCGACGATCGAGCTCGGGGACGCAGAGCCCCTCGCGCGCGGGGACTCGCTGCCGCCCGGCGCCGACCCCGCCGCGGCGCGCGGCGGCGCCGAGGTCCACGTGGTGCTCACGCTCGAAGGGCCGCCGCCGGACGTCGAGACGTCGCGCTCGGGGGCCGCGCTCGGGACGCACGACGACGCGCCACCGCGCGGCTGACCGCGCCGCCGCGGACGGCGCCGACACGGCGCGGGCGCACAGGCTCGCCACGAGAGGGGGACGGCGCTGAACCGTGATTCAGTCGCGCGGGGCCTCAGCGCGCGGCGTCGGACGCGACGACGTCGACGCGGGCCGCCGCCGAGAGCGCGACGCGCAGCACCGGCTCGGCCGGCAGCTCGTGCGGCAGCGCCTCGTCGAGACGCACGCGGCGCACGATCAACGCGTCACCACTGCGAACGAGGTCGTAGCGCGCGCCCGCGCCGGCCCACCAGCAACCCACCGTCGCGAGCGCGCCCGCCGTGGGCGCGGCGTGCGTGCAAGCACCCCCGGCGAGATCGGCGCGGTGGGTTTCGGTGCGTCCGTCGGCCTCGCGGATCAACGCGAGCACAACGCGGTTCTCGGGCAGGTCCGTCCCCGCGCGCACGCCCGCGTCCTCGAGCCGCAACGCGACGGCCACGCGCTCGCGCGGCGTGTCCTCGTCCGCGCTCTCTGCCCCGGGCAGGGTCGCGCCCCCGCAGCCCACGATCACGGCGCCGAGGGCCAGGCTGCTCGCCGTGGCGGCCCCGACGACAACGCGCTGCCGGGGTGAGGCGGTGCGCGCGCGGCGCAGCTCGGAGCGGGGCTCAGTCGTCGCCGGTGCTCGCGTAGCCATAGGCGCGCAGCTTACGCTGCAGCGTCCGGCGGTCGATCCCGAGCGCGATGGCGGTGCGCGTGATGTTGTGGTCCATGCTCAGCAGCACGCTCTCGATGTGCTGGCGCTCGACGTCCGCCAGGTTCGTGGTGATGGGTTTCACCGGCATGTCCTGCAGCATCGGCTCGGGGTTACGAAGCGGGGTGGGCATGACTCGTTGCTCCTGACGCTCGGCGTGGGCTTGCGCGAAGACGCTCGCGGAGATCATCCGGCGCACCAGCGCACCGTCGATCGCCTCGCCGTCCGCAAAGAGAGAGACACGGCGCAAGACATTCAAGAGCTCCCGGACGTTCCCGGGCCAATCGTAGCTCTCGAGCGCGACGCGGGCGTCGGCCGTGAAGAGGCGCGGCTGCGGGGAGACACGCAGCATCAGCTCCTCCGCGAGGGGGACGATGTCCGGCAGCCGCGCGCGCAGCGGGGGCAGCATCACGGGCAGGACCTGCAGGCGGAAGAAGAGGTCCTCGCGGAAGCGGCCGGCGCGCACCTCCGCCCAGAGATCGCGGTTCGTCGCGGCGAGGATGCGCACGTCGACGGACGTCTCCTTGTTGTCGCCGACCGTCCGGATGTGCCGCGTCTCGAGCGCGCGCAGGAGCTTCGCCTGGCTGTCGAGCGGGAGCTCGCCGAGCTCGTCGATGAAGAGCGTGCCGCCGTTCGCGTCGCGGAAGAGGCCGCTGTGATCGGCCGTCGCGCCCGTGAACGCGCCCTTCTTGTGGCCGAAGAGCTCGCTCTCGAAGAGCTCACGCGGGACGCACGCGGCGTTGAGCGCGACGAAGGGGCGCCGCGCGCGGCCGCTCGCGAGGTGGAGGTGGTGCGCGACGACCTCCTTGCCCGTGCCCGTCTCGCCGTAGATCGCGACGGTCTCGTCCGTCGGCCCGACGCGCGCGATGAAGCGGCGCACCTCGTCGATCGCGGCGCTCGTCCCGACGAGGCGCGGGACCGGCGCACCCTGGCCGCTGCGCGCGCGCTGCGTCTCGGCGACGGCCTGCGCGAGCAGCGGCCTCAGCACCTCGGTCTCGAAGGGCTTCTCGAGGAACGAGAACGCGCCGAGGCGCATCGCATCGACCGCGGCCTGCACGGTGCCATGCCCGGTGAGCACGATGATCCGCGTCGGGCACGAGCCGCGGCGGCGCAGCACGGTGAGCCCGTCGAGCCCCTCCATGCGCAGGTCGAGGAGCGCGGCGTCCGGGGGCGTCCCGCGGGCGAGGGCGCTCAGCGCCTCCCGACCGCCGGGCGCTTCGGACACGTCGTAGCCGAGCCGCGCGAGGGCCTTGCGCATCGCGAAACGGAACTCGGGGTCGTCGTCGACGATCAGGACGCTTCCCTGGGTCACCGTGCATCTCCTCGGTCGAACACGAAGGCCTGATGGGGCGTGCGGTGGCGCCGCGTGGCCGCCGCCGGGAGGCGCACCGTCGCGCGGGTACCCCCGCCCTCGCGGGGCTCGAGGGAGAGCGTGCCTGCCATCGCCTCGACGAGCATGAACGACGTGTAGAGGCCGAGACCCGTGCCTTCGCCGGGCGGCTTGGTCGAGGCGAAGGGCTCGAAGAGGCGCGCGCGGATCGCCGGGTCCACGCCGGGGCCGTCGTCCTCGACGATGAGCGCCACCGTGCTGCCCTGCCGACACGCGCGCACCGCGACGTGCGCGCCGCGATCCCGCACCGCGTCCGACGCGTTCTGCAGAAGGTTCACGAGAACCTGCACGAGGCGGTCCGAATCGGCCGCGACGCTCAGCTCGTCGACGTCCGCATCGACGCGCACCTCGGGCCCGTCCTGCACGCCGGCGAACACCAGCGCCCGCGCGCGCTCGACGACCGCCGCGAGCCGCACCTGACCGTCGATCGCGGTGCGCACGAGGTCGCCCCCCGCGAGCAGCGACTGCGTGATGCGCCCGAGGCGGCGCGTCTCGTCCGCCATGAGCGCCGCGGACTCGTCGATGTCGACGAGCAGGGCCTCGCGCCGCTCGGCGCCCGTCTCGGGGTTGCGCAGGACACCGATGACCTCGCGCACATCCGTCGCAAGCGTGCGGATCGTGGCGAGCGGCGTGTTCAGCTCGTGCGCGACGCCCTGCGCGACGCGGCCGAGGCTCGCGAGGCGCTCGGCGAGCAGGAGCTGCTGCTCCGCGAGCGTCGCGGCCGTGTGGTCGAGGTAGAGATTCATCGTGCGCTGCGGGCCCCGCGCGTCGGCCTCGAGGGGCAGCTCGTGCCGCTCGTAGACGCGCTCGCCCGCGGGCAGGTGCGCGCGGAAACGCCGCCTCCCCGCGCCGCGCGGCGACGAGACGCCCTCCCAGGAGCGCGCGTCGCCCGCGAACGGCGCGAGCTCTTCGGCGCGCTTGTTGCGCCAGACGATGGCGCCGTCCGACCCGACGACCTCGAGCCCGGCGTCGAGCTGGTTCAGCGTCGTCGAGAGCAGTTCGAGCTCGAGCGCGGCGCGGGCCTGCGCGTCACCGAGCGCGCGCTCGCGGGCACGCAGCTCGTTCATCGCGTGCGTGACGATGTACGCCACCGCGCCGATCGTGCTCGTGAACGCCGCGAAATCGGCGACGTGCTGCCAGGTCTCGCTCGGGTGCCAGACGCCGATGCGCATGCCGGGCATGAAGTCCGTGAGCGCGAGCAGCCCCGCGCATCCGACGGCGACCGATGCCGCGACGAGCGTCGCGCGCGCCCCGCCGAGCATCCCGACGAGCGCGACGTGGAAGACGTAGAGCGCGACGAACGGCGTGCGGACGCCCCCGGCCGCCCAGAGCACGACCGTGAGCAGGAGCATGTCGACGATGGCCTGCGCCGTCGCGAGGCGGCGGGCGCGCTCGGGCGCGTGGTCCGCCGCGCCACTCCGCCGCATCCACACGAAGAGCGCGCCGTTGTAGGCCGCGCCGACCGCCGCGGAGCCGAGGAGCAGCCGCCAGTGCACGCCAGGGTACGCGCCCGATGCCGCGAGCAGGGCGCCCGCGCCGATCCCCGCGAGCGCGAGCCAGCGCAGCTTGATGAGCCACGCGAGGCGCGTCGACGTGAAGTCGGGGGTCGCGGCGGGCCTCGCGGCTTCGAACGCTCGGACGATGCGATGCATGAACCGACTGGGCAGAATGGGGTCGCCGCGCCCCGAGGGGAAGGGGCGCACCGCGCGGCGCCGTCCCGCGGCAGCGCTGAATCACCCCGAATCCGCGCGCGAGGGCGCCTCCGCCCGCGCGGATAGACGCGCGCAGCGGCCTGGGGTTGCGCCGGCCGCTACTCCGCGGCGGAGGCGAGCGTCGCCGAGCGGGTCGCGAGGCGGTAGGCGACGGCCGCGCGCGCGTCGGATGCGGGCTCGGCGACGCCCCAGCGCACCATGTGGCCGAGCGCGCTGCGGTGGACGTCGAGCGACGCGTACGTGCGCTCCGAGCAGCCGAAGCGCGGCACCGGGGTCACCTCCGACGCCTCCGGTGCGCCGAGCGCGCGCGCGCAGCGCTGCAGCGCGAGGTCGGCCGTCGCGAGGGCGTCGAGCACGCGGCCGCTACGCTCGTAGGCCTGCGCGAGGCGGTGCGCGAGGGTCGGGTCCTCGAGCAGCGTGGGGTCGGCGGCGCGCAGCGCGGCGACGGCGAGGCCGGGGCGGTCGACCTCGAGGTAGGCGGTCGAGAGGGCACGCGCGAGGCGGAGATCGCCCGGGTGCACGGCAAAATCGTCCTCGAGGGCGGCCAGCGC
Source organism: Polyangiales bacterium (assembly GCA_964202905.1). Taxonomy (GTDB): domain Bacteria; phylum Myxococcota_A; class Polyangia; order Polyangiales; family JADJQN01; genus CAIUAC01. The sequence goes on along the minus strand of CAXNJO010000001.1, from coordinate 815,298 downwards.
ACGCGTCGCCGGAGAGGCCGGATCGAGGGCGGCCGCGGGCTCCGAGGTGGACAACGTCGCCCACGCACACGCGAGGATCGAGAGCAGCACCACGTTGATCCGGAGCTCCATCGTCTCCCCCCCTGGACCGGCCGAGCGACCCATCCACCGAGCGACACCCGCCGACGACGCGCCGCGGAAGATTCGCAGCGTGGCACGGGCCGCGTGACCCGGCACGCGCCGCGCGCGTCCCCACGGCCCCCTTGCGCGCGCGCGGCCCGGAAGTAGATCCGCGCCGGTGGCTCGAATCCCCAGCGGCGCCCGCGCCATCCTCCTCGTGTCGGGCCTCGCCTTCATCCTCGGCAACTGCGGGGTGATGCGCTCGTGTTCGGCGCTGACGCCGCCGGCGACGCCCCCGGAGGCTGCGCTGCAAGGGCACCGCAACGAAGCCGAATTGCAGGCCTACACGGAGTTCGCGGCCGTGATGAGCGACGCGCTGCTGAAGCCCGCACACCGCCGCGCCGTCGGCGCCGCGGGGCTCGCGGTCGCGGCGCTGCTCCTCTTCGCCTCGGGCACGCTCGTCGTCGGGCGCCGCACGGGCCCGTGGTGGCTCGCGCAGGCCGCGCTCGCGAACCTCGCGTGGACGGTGGGCGACTGCGTCTCGTTCGGCGCCGCGCTGCGCGCGCACCCGGAGCTCGATCGCGCCTACCTGCGCTACGCGGAGGCCGCCGGACAACTGCCCCCCGAGGCCGCCGCGGAGCTCGCGCGCGGTGGGCCCGGCTTCGGCGGCATCGCGCTCCTGCTCTACGCGGCCGTCTCGGGCGTCTTCGCGCTCGCGTACGCGTTTCTCGTCTGGCGCGTGCGGCGGCCCGACGTCGCCGAGGTCCTCGCGGCGCGCCCCGCCCCCTGAGCGCGCCGCGCACCGCGCGCGCACGGCCCCCCAACGCAACGCGCCGCTGAATGGTGGTTCAGCGGCGCGCCGGGGAACGGGAGCGGCCCGGGATCAGGCCTTGGCGGCCTTCTTCTCGGCCTTCTTGGCCTTCTTCTCCGACTTCCCAGCCTTGTCGGACTTGTCCGACTTGTCGGCCTTCGCGGCCTTCTTGCCGGTCTCGGCCTTCTGGGCGGTCGCGGCCGGGGCGCTCGGCGCCTTCACCTTCGTCGGCAGGAGGCGATCGGCGAGCTCGGCGGCGCGGTCGGTGCGCTCCCAGGAGAACGACTTCTCGGTGCGGCCGAAGTGGCCGTACGCGGCCGTGGGCTTGTAGATCGGGCGCAGCAGATCGAGCTGGTCGATGAGCGCGCGCGGGCGGAAGTCGAAGAGCTCCTGCACGACGGCGGAGATCTTCGCGTCGTCGACGACGCCCGTGCCGAAGGTCGTCACGTAGACGCCGACGGGCTTCGCGATGCCGATCGCGTACGCGACCTGCACCTCGCAGCGGCGCGCGAGCTTCGCGGCGACGACGTTCTTCGCGACGTAGCGCGCGAAGTAGCAGGCGGAGCGGTCGACCTTCGACGGATCCTTGCCGCTGAAGGCGCCGCCGCCGTGACGGCCCATGCCGCCGTAGCTGTCGACGATGATCTTGCGGCCGGTGAGGCCCGCGTCCGCGTACGGCCCGCCGAGCACGAAGCGGCCCGTCGGGTTGACGTGGATCTTCGTCTTCTTGTCGATGAGGTGCGCCGGGATCGCGGGCTTGATGACCGCGTCGAGGATCGCCTCCTTGATCTGCGCGTGCTTGACGCCCTCGGCGTGCTGCGACGAGACGACGATCGCGTCGATGCGCGCGACGCTGTGGTCCTCGCCGTACTCGACCGTCACCTGCGTCTTACCGTCCGGGCGGAGGTAGCTGATCTCGCCCTTCTTGCGGACCTCGGTGAGGCGACGCGCGAGCTTGTGCGCGTACTGGATCGGCGCGGGCATCAGCTCCTTCGTCTCGTCGCAGGCGAAGCCGAACATGAGGCCCTGATCGCCAGCGCCCTGGTCCTTGTAGAGGCCCGCGCCCTCGTCGACGCCCTGCGCGATGTCGGGCGACTGCTGCTCGACCGCCGTGAGCACCGCGCAGGTGTTGGCGTCGAAGCCCATCGACGAGTCGACGTAGCCGATCTCGCGGATCGCCTCGCGCACGATCGTCGGGATGTCGATGCGCGCGGTGGTGGTGATCTCGCCGGCGACGATCGCGTAGCCCGTCTTCACCATCGTCTCGCAGGCGACGCGGGCGCGCTTGTCCTGCGCGAGGATCGCGTCGAGGACGGCGTCGCTCACGTTGTCGCAGATCTTGTCCGGATGACCCTCGGTCACGGACTCGGAGGTGAAGAGGTAGCCCATGGATCTCCTTGGAAAGTCGGCACCCGCGGCCACGCTGCGCGGACGGGAGCGACGCGTCGAGCGGCGCTTGTAGAAGAGCGGTGCGCGACTGTCAAACCGGATGCGGCTCCGCCATAACGCCGGACGACGCCCGCGATCGACCGGCTTGCGCGACGCCCCGGGACACACGAGAACCCCGCCCATGTCGCTGCTCCGCAAGCCCGCCCCGCCCGATCCGCGCACCCCGGTCGAGGGAGCCATCGAGGTGATCCTCTCGCGCCGCAGCCACGCCGCGCTCGTCGAGCCCGGGCCGAGCCCCGCGCAGCTCGCGCAGCTGCTGCAGGCGGGCACCACCGTCCCGGATCACGGGGGTTTGCGGCCATATCGCTTCCTCGTCGCGTCGGGCGCGGGCCGCGCGCGCGTGGGCGAGGCGCTCGTCGGCGCGATGCGCGAGGCGCGCCCCGACGCGCCGGAGGCGGCGCTCGAGAAGGTGCGCGCCAAGGCCTTCGCCGCGCCCACGCTGGTGCTGCTCGTCGCCTCGCCGCGCGTCGGCCACAAGATCGCCGAGTGGGAGCAGCACGCGAGCGCGGCCTGCACGGGCTACGCGATCGCGCTCGCCGCCCACGCGCTCGGGCTCGGCGCGGTGTGGAAGAACGTGCCGTTCGATCGGGGCGACGCGCTCTCGGCGCTGCTCGGGCTCGCGCCGCACGAGCGGCTCCTCGGGTGGATCCTCGTCGGCTCGGTCGCGGGCGCGCTCGCGCAGCCCGAGCCGCCCGCGCTCGAGGCGATCGTCGGCGTCGTCGGCCCCGATGGCGTGACGCCCTACACGCCCGGCTGAGGTCGCGACGCGGGGCCGGCGGCGCCGCGCAGGCCGCGTCTCAGACGGCGCTCCAGCCCCAGGCGAGGCCCGTCGCGACGGCCCCGAGCGCGACGGCGAGCGAGAAGGCGCGGTGCGTTCGCGGTGACCGCGCGAGACGCGCGAGCGGGAAGCCGGCGAGCCCGCTGATCGCGGCCATCCCGAGCACCGAGCCCGCCCCGAAGAGCAGCACGTAGAGCAGGCGCGCGCGCACGTCGGGGAAGGCGGCCGTCGCGAGCGCCGTGAGCGCGCCGCTCCCGGCGAGGCCGTGCACGACGCCGACGACGAAGGGACGCAGCGCGAGCGTGCGCCCCGCGACGTGGACGTGCGCGCCGGCGCCGCCGTGCGCGTGCGCGTGCAGGCCGTGCGCATGCCGGAACGCCGGACCGCGACGGTGGTCGCGCACCGCCTCGACGATCCCGCGGACGCCGAGCGCGAGGAGCATCGCCGCGACGCCGAGCTCCAGCGCGCGCTCGAGCCCCGCCGGCAGCGCGGCACCGAGCAGCGCGAGCGCGCACGCGACCACGCCGAGCGCGACGGTGTGCCCGAGCCCCCACGCGGCGCCGAGCCAGGCCGCACGCAGCGGACCGCGCGCGTCGGCCACGAGCGTGCCGACGGCGGCGAGGTGATCCGGCTCGAACGCGTGGCGCGCGCCGACGAGGAGACCGAGCGCGATGGCCCCGAGCGTGGCGGTCATGGGAGGCGTGCCTCGCGGCGCGCGGGGTGCGCGCAAGCGGGGCGGAGGAGAGCACGCGACCACAGGGGCGTCCAGCGCGCAACGCCGCCGGGTTGCGCGTTCGGCGCGCGCGTCCCCACAGTGGTGGGCAGGCACGCACAGCGCCCGCAGTACCCGGAGGTCCAAGATGTCCACCCTCCCGCGCATGCGTGAGCCGCATCGATCAACACACCGTCGAGGACGCGCAGCTCGTCGAACTTCTCGCCCGCTACCTCGACGAGGGCCGACTCCCGCCGGAGTTCCTCTTCGTCGGTGACGATGGCCGCAGCGACCCGCCTCCCCAGGAAGACGTCGCGCTCACCCTCGCCCGCTGCGCGATCACGTGAGCCCCGCGCGCCACGCGCCACGACCCGCGCGGAAACATGGCGGCGCGGCGACGCACCGTGACCCGTTTGGCGACGCGACTGAACCGTGATTCAGCGCGCGCGCTCCGCGCGCAGCAGGTCGGCCCAGCGGATCATCGCGGCCCCCGCGTGCTGCACGAAGTCGTTGCGGATCGTCAGATCGACCGGGCTGCCGGGGATGCCGCCGCGCGCGCCGAGCGGGTGCGCGAGGAGATGCGTCGGGCCGGGCGCCCAGCGGTAGCGGAGCAGCGCGCCGAGGCCGCGCTCGATCTGCCGGCGCAGCGGCGCGTCGCGGCGTCCGTGGTGCGCGGCGAGCTCCCAGGTCGAGACGAAGGCCTCGGTGCGCGACGCGATCGGCGTGAGGCGCGGCAGGATCACCGGGCCGACGCCGTACGCGCCCGAGACGGGCCACGGCGTCTCGCCCGGGCCGTACTGGAGCGCGCGGTTGTACGAAGCCCAGCGATCGCAGAAGTCGAGCGCCGCGTCGGTGTTCGTCACGCGGCGCGCGGCGCCCGCGGCGATGCACGTCCAGTGCTCCTCGCCGTAGTAGTAGCGGCTGCCGAAGAAGCGCCAGCCCGCGCCCGTGAGGTGCCGCATCACGCGCCGTGCGGCCTCGAGGTTGCGGCGGTCGCCCGCGGCCTCGTGCGCGAGGACGAGCGCGAAGGCGGCCTCGCCGCTGTAGTAGAGGTGCTGCACGTCGATCGGGCGGCCCCCCGCGAGGTCGTACTCGTGCATGAGCTCGCCGTCCGAGCGCTGCTGCGCGCGCAGAAAGGCGGTGAGCCCCGCGAGCATCGGGCGCAGCTCCGGGTCGTCGCCGCCCGCGAGGTAGTCGGCGACGGCGATCGTCGCGAGCGCCGACGATCCGAGCTCGACGCGCCCGTCGTCGGAGACGATGCACCAGCGATCTTCGCCGCCGCAGCGACGCGCGCGCGACCGCAGCCAGAAGAGCGCACGACGCGCACCCGCGCGGGCCTCGGGCATCGCGTCGAGCCGCCCGACGAGCGAGAGGAAGTACGAGGTGCCCGCGTGCCGGGGCACGTTGTAGGCGTCGCCGTGGTCGCGCCCCGTACGACCATCGTAGACGTAGGTGTAGCTGCCGTCGGGACGCATGTGGCGCAGCAGGAACTCCGCGCCTTCGCGCGCAGCCTGGCGGAGCGCCCGCTCGGTGGGCGCGGTCTCGCGCGGGTAGGGCTCGCGGTCGAGCGCGGTGACGCGCAGGCGCTCGACGCGGCCGCGCGAGGCGAGCGCCTCCGCGTCGTGTCCGAGCTCCCGCGCGAGGCGCGAGGCGAGGCCATCGACGGCGGCGCCGATCGTGAGATCGGGGATCGGCGTCGGGACACCGCGATCCCAGGTGCCCTCCGCGCGCAGCTCGTCCGGCGTGAGGTAGGCGGTCTCGCCGTCGATCGTCGCCGCGAGCCCGTCGAGCAGCGGCACGAGCGCGAGGTTCTCGAGCAGCGGCACACCGAGCACGATCGGCCCGCGGCCGCGCGTGACGGCGACGGTGTATGCGAGGGGGCTGCGCGCGCCGCGACGCAGGCCGGCCACCGAAGGCTCCGTCGCGAGCGCGCGACCGAGCTCCGTCACGCGCGGCCTCTGCGAGGCTCGCACCCTGGCTCACGGTCGCACGATCGAGCGGGACGACCGCGCCACCACGCCGTCGCGAAGACCGGGTCCCGCCGGGTCGGTAGGCGCGCGCGCTCGCGGGCGGCTCACGGGAGCGGTCATCGCCCGAGGCGAGCGCGGTGAGCGCGTCGAGCGCCCACGTCGCGTGCATCTGGCGCGGGGAGCGGCGCGGGATCGAGGCGCGTCCGCGCGTGCACGAACACGCATGCGCACGCGAGGAGCGCCGCATACAGGGCGAGCGCGCGGGCGAGGCGCGCGGCGCTCAAGCCGGCTTCCGGAGCGCGACGAGCTGCGCCGCGGGGAAGATCACGAGGTACGGCAGCGCGAGCGCAGCGACGAGCGCGAGGATCACCGCGCCGCCGCGCCCCACGGGCCCGTAGAGGCCCGCGAGGTACGAGGCCGTGAGCGCGAGCGTCGTGACGAGCGCGAGCCCGAGCACGAGCGCGGCCGCGCCCGCGACGAGCCCGACGCGCCGCGCCCAGGGCGCCCCCGCGAGCAGCCCCGCGCCCGACGCGAGCAGGAGCGCGCCGAGCACCGACGCGCCGACGTCGACGGGCCACCAGCGCGCCGGGAGCACACCCCACACACCGCCGAGCAGCAGCAGCGCCGTCGCGAGATCGATCGCGCCGAGCCACGGGTGCCGGTGCGCGCGCGATGCGGGGGCTGCGTTCTGCGGTACGTCGTCGTTCGCCACGGCGCGTGACTCTAGCCGAGATCCACGGCGGCCACCCGATGCGGCGCACGCACCGCGCGGGCAGACGCGAGGGGGCCGCTGCCCCGTGTTTCGGTGGGTCCGGTCCCTGCGATCGGGGATGCGTAGGCGCGTCCGCGCGCCGACCTCCCACGCCGGTGGTGCCGCGCCGCGCCGCACTCCCGCGGGCGCGTCGGAGCCGCCGCTGGTCGCGGAGACGATGGACGGAGGACCCCGATGGTGCGTACGGACTCGGAGATCAAGAAGGACGTGCTGCGCGAACTCGCCTGGGACACGCGCGTGGACGAGACGGATATCGGCGTGCAGGTCGCCGACGGAATCGTGACCCTGACGGGCACCGTCCCGAGCTGGGCGAAGCGGATGGCCGCGCTGCACGCGGCGCAGCGCGTCGCGGGCGTCCTCGACATCGCGAACGACGTGCAGGTGAAGGTGCCCGGCGTCGGGCAGCCCACCGACACCGAGATCGCGACCGCCGTGCGGCACGCGCTCGAGTGGGACGTGCTCGTGCCCGACAAGCGCATCCGCTCGACCATCGCGAACGGCTGGGTGACGCTCGACGGCGACGTCGATTTCTCGTCCGAGCGCGAGGACGCCGAGCGCGCGGTGCGCAACCTCGCGGGCGTACGCGGGATCGCGAACCGCCTCGAGATCGCGCCGGCGAAGCTCGCGGTGGGCGACGTGCGGCAGGCGATCGAGGAGGCGCTCGAGCGCCACGCGGAGCGGGAGGCGCGGCGCATCCAGCTCGACGTGCTCGACGGCAGCGTGGTCGTGTCCGGCGTCGTCGACTCGTACGGCGAGCGGGAGGCGATCGTCGGCGCGGCCCGCGGGACGCGCGGCGCCCGGCGTGTCGACGATCGGCTGCGCGTCGCCCCCGCGTGATCGCGGCGATCCCCCGGGAACGCGCCTGTTCCCCGGGGGATCGCGCCCCGCCGCGCTAGGCGACAACGTCGAGGCCCTGCGCGGGCAGCAGGCTCGCGGCGAGCATCACGTCGTTCAGGTCCGAATGCTCGACCCAGCTCGGCGCGGCCCGGTGCGCGGACGCGAGCCAGAAGCCCACGATCGCCGGGCCGAGACGCTGGTACGGCGCGAGCGTCGCGAGCAGCCCCGCGCGGCGCGCGGCGCCGGGCAGCGCACGCCCCTGTCCCCCCAGCTCCTCGAGCGTGCGCGCGACGTCTCGCGAGGCCGATGGCGAGGCCCAGCTCGCGGAAGGCGAGGCGGTGCGACGCGGGCAGACGAAGCTCGCTCTCCTGCACGTAGCGCGAGAGCCCCATGCGCACGGCGACCACGATCGCCTCGAAGAGCGCCTCGTCGCCGAGCGCGCCGGACTCGATCAGGCGCTCGGTGCGGCGCAGATCGGTCAGCAGCCCGCCGAGTCCGAGCGGGTCCGTCGTCGTCCAGTCGGCCCCGTCGACGAGCACCGCGAGATCGGCGAGCGCGCCCCGGAGATCGGCGCCCTCCCAAGGCTCGGGCACCCGCTCGGCATCGGGCTGCAGCGCGAGAAAGGTGAGAAAACCCTCGAGCGGATCGTGGTGCCCCATCGAGGGGACGAGCGGCCGCGTGAGATCGACGCTCATCTTCCACGCGAGGCGAGGTGGCTCGTCGGGGCTCGTCGCGAGCAGGGCGCCGCCCGCCTTGAACGCCGCGTGCGCGACGCCCGCGAGCTCGCGCGCCGCGAGGCGATGGCGCGTGTCACCCGTGAAGCGCGCCACCTCGTCGAGGGTGCGCATCCACTGCGTCAGGTAGTGAAAGTACTGCCCCTCGCGATCCCACTCGAGCCGCTCGTCGAAGGGCTCGCCGGGGCGCCGCTCGGGAAGCGGCTTGCCGATGCGCAGCCCACCGCGCGTCGGATGCCGCGCACCCTCGTGCTCGTCGAGTCCGCTGAGCCAGCCCGTGCGCGCATCGTCGGGGCGGTGGCGGCCGAGCACCGCGTGCACCTGATCGACGAGGCGCAGCGCGAGCTCGCGGTGACGCGCGTCCCCGGTGCGCCGCGCGAGGGCGAGGAAGTTGCGGACGGCGAACGCGTCCGTCCAGAGGTAGCGGCGCGGCGCATGCCGCGTCGCGAGGCCCGTGCGCGAGGCGAAGCGGAGCATCAGGTCGGCCGCGACATCCGTCGCGTGCGGTACCGCGGGGCCCGTCGGTCGCAGGTTCTGCATGCGCAGCGACATACGCGCGCGTCCCCCCGCCACAAGCGCGGCCCGGCGGCGTATCCTCGCGGCCGATGCCGCCCGACCCCGAGCCGGAGCCCGCGCGCGACTCCCTCGAGTTCGACGGTCTCCGCGCCGCGATCCTCGACAAGCTCATCGCCGCCATCGCCGTGCTCGCGACGGTGCCGGTCATCGGCGGCATCTGGCTCTCGCTCCTCAACGACGTCCCCGCGATCGCGGTCTTCGACGCCGTCTGCTGGGTGCTCCTCGTGATCGCTTGGCGCGCGCGCCTCCCTGACCGCGTGCGCGCGATGTTCATCACGCTGCTGCCGGGCCTCGCGGGACACGTGCTCCTCGCCGTGGTCGGCCCGCTCAGTCTCGGGGCCGTGTGGCTCGGCGCCGTGCCCGCGCTCGCGGGGGTCCTGTTCGATCGGCGCGCCTTCTGGATCGCGCAGGTCGGCGTCGTCGCGAGCATGATCGTGCTCTGGGGCGTCGTGAGCGACACGGCGCCCTGGACGATCGCGGGGACGCCCGTCCAGCTCGCGTGGTGGGTGACCACTGCGTCGAGCATCGTGTGTGTCGCGAGCTTCGTCGGGCTGCCGGCGACCTACCTCGTCAGCGGCCTCGAGCGCGCGCTCGCCCTCGAGGCGCAGAGCCGCGGCGCCCTCCGCGCGCTCGCGACGCGCGAGGCCGCGCTGCACCGGCAGTTCGAGGAGCTCTTCGCGCGGACGCCGCAGGCGCTGCTCGTGGTCGACGCCGATGGCGGGATCGCGCAGCGCAACGAGGCCGCGCGCGCCCTCTTCGGCGCGGAGGGCGCCGCGGAGCCGCGCACGCTCGGCGCGCTCTTCGACGACCCGGCGCTCGCGTCCGCCGCGCGCCGATGCACGGGCATCACGGACGATGGTATCGACTTCAGACGCACGCGCAGACCGAATCGGCAGCGCACGCCGCGCCGACGGGGCGCCGCTCGTCGTCGAGACGCGCGTCGTGCCGCTCGAGATCGCGGGCGAGCGCTTCGCCCTCGTCGGGGCGACGGATGTCGCGCTCCGCGTCGAGGCCGAGCGTCGGCTCTCGCTGGCGCTGCGCGAGAAGGAGACGCTCCTGCAGGAGGTCCACCACCGCGTGAAGAACAACCTGCAGGTCGTCTCGAGCCTGCTCAGCATGCAGGCCTCGACCGCGACGACGCCCGAGTCACGCGCCGCGCTCGACGACAGCACGCACCGCGTCCGCACGATGGCGCTCATCCACCAGCAGCTCTACAGCGGGACGGACTTCGCCTCGATCGAACTGGGCGAATACGCGCGCGCGCTCGCCGGGGAGCTGCGCGGCGCGTTCGATCCGCGCAGCGAGCTGCGGGTCGAGGTCGACGCCTTCCCCGTCGCGCTCGCGCAGGCGCTCCCGTGCGGGCTCATCCTCAACGAGCTCATCACCAACGCCTTCAAGCACGGGCGCGGGGAGGACGGCGTCTGCCGCGTCACCATCGAGGTGCGGCGCGGGGCGGACCGCTTCGTGCTGCGCGTGTCCGACGGGGGGCGCGGCTTCACGGAAGCGTGGTCGACGCTGCGACGCCGCTCGCTCGGCGCGCAGATCGTGGAGTCGCTCGTGCGCCAGCTCCGCGCGCGCCTCGAGGTCGAGTCCACGCCCGCGGGGGCGCGCTTCACCGTGCACTGCCCGCGCGAGGAGGACGACGCGCGCGCGGCCTGACGTTCGTGGTCAGCGCGGCGTAGAGGCGTTCGGACCGGCGGCGAACGGCGGCACGTCCGAGGGTGGCCGCGGCGCAACGGGCACCGTGAGCGAGACGCGCGCGCCGTCCCCGCCGTCGATCGCGAGTTTGCCGCGGAGCTGCCGCGTGAGCGTGCGGATGAGATGCAGGCCGAGCGACGTCGAGACGGCGGGAACCGCGGGGAAACCCCGCCCGCGGTCGGCGACGACGAGGACGAAGGCGTCGCCGGCGTCCCGGACCTCGACGGTGATCGTGCAGCTCCCATCGGCGGCGCGCCCATGCTTGAGCGCGTTGGTGACGAGCTCGTTGAGTACGAGACCGCAGGGCACGGCGACGTCGATGGCGACCTCGACGCGCTCGGTCGCGAAGGACATCACGGCGTCCGGCGCGAGCGAGCTCTTGAGGTGGCGCCCGAGGGTGAGCGCGTACTCACCGAGATCGACGCCGTGCAGGTTCTCGGTGCCGTAGAGCTGCTGGTGCACGAGCGACATCGAACGCACGCGATGGACCATGTCCGCGAGCGCCGCGCGCGCGCCGGCGTCCGCGAGCGTCTCGCCCTGCAGGGTGAGCAGGCTCGAGACGATCTGCAGGTTGTTCTTCACCCGATGGTGGACCTCGCGGAGCAGCGTCTCCTTCTCGCGAAGCGAGCGCGTGAGCGCGGCCTCCATGCGGTGCCGCTCGGTCAGGTCGCGCACCGCGAGGATGGCGGCCTGCTGCTCGGAGCCCGGCGTCGCCGAGATGCTCAGCTCCGCGGAGAACGCCCCAGCGGCGCCGCGCGCCTCGCAGCGGTGGAGCGCGTGCGCGTCGATGTCGTCGTGCGCCGTGGCGGCGAGCCGCGCGCCGACGAGCGCGGCGGCGCCGTCGATCAGCGTGTCGATGGCGGCGCCGTCGGCGTCCGCGAAGAGCGCGTGCGCGCGGGTGTTGGCGGCACGGACGCGGCCGTCGACGTCGACGAGCAGGAGCGCGTCCGGGCTCTGGTCGAACACGGTGCGGAAGGCGCGGCGCACGAGCTCGTGACGCATGAACGCCGCGAACTGCTCGGCCACGCGCTCGAGCAGCGCGGGAAGCTGCTCGTGCCCGGGATAGTACGAGGTGCCCGCGATCTCGATCACCCCGAGCACGCCGCCCGGCCCGAGGATCGGCGTCGCGCAGAACGAGTTCACCCCCGCTGCGGCCGCCTCCGCGGTGCGGCGCGAGCGCCCTCGGTCGGCGTTCGGCGTCGAGAGTTCGTCGACCGTGAACGTGCGCAGGGTCCCCCACGCCACGCCGGGCAGCCCGACCCCCACGTCCCGGTCGAGTCCGCGCGCGAAGCCCAGCCCGCGCGTCGCCTCGATGAACGCCGAGCCCGCGTCGCCGCAGATCTCCGCGGCGGCGCCCGCGACGTGCACGAGCTCCGGGCGCGCCGGATCGACGACCCAGAGCTGCGCGACCCGGATGTCGAGCTCGCGCACCAGCTCCGCGACGAGCTGCCCCGCCGCCGACTCGATCGCGCTGCTCTCGAGCAGCAGCGCCGCGACGCGCTGCGAGAGGCTGTCGCGGCTCGCCGCGATGCGCCGCTCGGTGATGTCCGTCTCGATCGCGATGAAGCCCGTCGGCACGCCGTGCTCGTCGCGCGCGACGCGCGACTCGATATGCATCCAGGACTGCCGCCCGCTGCGGGCATACGTGAGCAACTCGACGGTGAACGGCTCGCGCGCGAGCACGTGCTCGATGAGCCGTCCGACGGTCTTCCGATCGCTGTGACGGCCGACGACGAGGTCGAAGGACGTCTTGCCGAGCGACTCCGCGAGCGTCCAGCCCGTCCGCCGGATGAAGGACTCGTTGACCCACTCGACGCGGCCATCGAGATCGGTGATCACGACGCCGTTGTCGGTGCGGCTCGCCACCTCCGCGAGCCGCGCGAGCTGCCGCGCGACCTCGCGCTCCCGCGTGCAATCGGCGAGAATCCCGCGCATGCGGTGCGGCGCACCGTCCGACCCGAATACGGTGTTCATCGCCGAGCGCACCCAGCGGATCGTCCCGTCCGGCCGCACGATCCGGTAATCCGTCTCGATGTTCGGCTCGAGCGGGCCCGCCATCATGCGGGCGTAGTCGTCGGGGTGCGTGCACGCGCGCCAGAGATCGTTCGAGGGCTCGACGCTGCCGGGTTCATAGCCCATCAGCGTGTAGGCGCCGTCCGACCACACGGTCTTGCCCGAGCGCAGGTCGATCTCCCAGTAGCCCGCGTCCACGGCGACCAGCGTCTCGGCGAGCGCGCGCTCGACCGCGCGGCGCTCGTCGTCGTCCGCGACAGAAGGCGACGCCGCGAGACGCGCCTCGGCCTCGGCGCGTGCGGCGCGCTCCGCCGCGAGACGTGACTCAGCGTCGACACGCGCGGCGCGCTCCTCGGCGAGGGCTTGACGCAGCGCGTCAATCTCCCCGCCCACGTCCTTCGGCTGAATCTCCATCCCGAGCGCCGCGAAACTACGGGAACGCCGCGCGGGGGTCAATGGCGCGCTTTGTGGCGAACGGACGCAGGCACGAAGGCGGCGGCCTCAGGGCGACGCGCGACCGGGCGCGTCCCCCGCGACGTCCTGCGCCCCTGGGTCGGCAGCCTCCCCGTCGGCATCGGGCGGCCTCGACGCCGATGTCTCCTCGACGGGCGGCCCCTCCGCGCGCAGCCGCGCGAGCCGCTCGGCGATGCGCTGCTCGTAGCCGCTGCGCTTCGGCACGTAGTAGCGGCGCCCCTCGAGCCCCTCCGGCAGGTAGCTCTCGCCGCGCGCGAAGCCGCCCTCGTCGTGCGGGTAGCGGTAGTCGCGGCCGTGCCCCTCGCGGCGGAGCAGCGTGGTCGGCGCGTTGCGGAGCCGCAGCGGGACGCGCAGCGCGCCGTGCGCCTCGATGTCGGCCTTCGCCGCGGTGAAGGCGACGTAGCTCGCGTTCGATTTGGGCGCGGTCGCGAGATAGGTGCAGCACTGCGCGATCGCGAAGAGCCCCTCGGGCATGCCGAGCCTGCGGAACGCGGCGTCCGCGGCGACGGCCACGTGCAGCGCGTTGGGGTCGGCGTTGCCGATGTCCTCGCTCGCGAAGATGATCATCCGCCGCAGCACGAAGAGCGGGTCGTCGCCGGCCTCGATCATGCGCATCAGCCAATAGATCCCGGCGTCCGGGTCCGTGCCGCGGAGCGACTTGATGAAGGCGCTGACGACGTCGTAGTGCGCGTCGCCGCTCTTGTCGTAGAGCAACGTGCGCTGCGCGAGCGCCTCGTCGACGACGGCCGCGTCGAGCCGCGGCGCGCCGCTCGCGACCGCGTGCCGCGCCGCCGTCTCGAGCACGTCGAGCGCGCGACGCGCGTCGCCCCGCGCGCCCTCCGCGATGGCCGCGAGCGCGTCCGCGTCGACGAGGAGCCCGAGCCCGCCGAGCCCGCGCGTGCCGTCCGCGAGCGCGCGCTCGAGCAGGCGCACGATCGCTTCGGGGCCGAGCGACTCGAGGCGGAACACGCGCGCCCGCGAGAGCAGCGCGGCGTTCACCGCGAACGACGGATTCTCCGTGGTCGCGCCGACGAGCACCACCGCGCCGCGCTCGACGTGCGGGAGGAGCGCGTCCTGCTGCGCCTTGTTGAAGCGGTGGATCTCGTCGACGAAGAGGATCGTGCGGCGGCCGTGAAGCCGCTTCTCCTCGGCGGCCTCCGCGAGCAGCTTCCGCAGCTCCGGCACGCCGCCGAGCACCGCGCTGAACGCGGCGAACCGCGCGCGCGTCTCCCCCGCGATGACCCGCGCGAGCGTCGTCTTCCCCGTGCCGGGCGGGCCCCAGAGGATCATCGAGGGCACGCGGTCGCCGCGGATCGCGCCCGCGAGCAGCTTCCCCTCCGCGAGCAGGTGCGCCTGGCCCACGACGTCCTCGAGGCGCGCGGGGCGCATGCGCTCGGCGAGGGGCGCGCCATCCGGGCTGCGCGCGTCGGCGTCGTCGAAGAGATCCATCGCGTCGTCACGTGTCGCACGCGGCGCGCGACGCGGCGAGGGGCCACCGTGGGGAAAACGTCACGGCCGTGACAGGGATGTCGCGCCGTGGCGCCGCGGCCCCGTCACGTCGACGCGCGACGCCGCGTGATCGCGGGAAGATCCCGCACGGCACGGGGGTTGCTGAGCGGAACGTTGAAACTTCCTCTTCGCCGGGACGTCCACGCCACGACGAACGCGGAGCCTGCGATGCACGACTTCTTCGAGATGGTCTACGCCTACCGTCTGCTCCTCGCGAAGGAGGAGAAGCTCGCGATCGCCCTCGACGCGGAGGAGCGCGCCCACCTGCTCGGCCTCGAGCAGCTGCTCTCGGGCGACACGCCGGGCCGCGACCCGCGCCGCGGCATGCCGCGCGTGCCCTCCCCCGTCGGCGTGCAGTTCACGCTGCCGGGCGGCTTCGGCGCGGGGCAGGTGCTCAACGCCTCCGGTGGGGGCCTCGCCATCGTCACGGCGTCACCGGGCGCGGTCGGCGACCGCACGATCGTGCGCGTCGGCCTCGTGGCCTCGGGCGTCGAGTACGTGTTCCCATGCCGCATCGCCTGGGTGCAGGCGGGTCAGCAGCCGGCGATGGGCGTCGCCTTCGATGGCGTCCCCTCGCGCACGGTGCTCCCCGGCCGCGGCGACGAGGCCTGGCGCTCTCCGCTGCACCTCGGCGCGCGCCGCAACACGCCCATCGCGGCGTGATCGCCGCGCCGCGCGACATCGCAACGTCCTTGCGACGTCCGCGGGTGACGCGGTGTCCGCGGGCGGCGCGGTGTTCGCGGGCCACCGGGCGCGCGACATCGCAACATCCTTGCGGTGTCTGCACCGCGCGCCGCCAGCGCGGCGAAGAGGCGGATCAGCGCACGATCTTGAGGCGCGTCGGCCCCGCGCCCGAGGGCGCCTTCGCGCCGCCGCTGCGCTTCCACTGCGCGACGGCGAGGCTGCGCGCGAGTTTGTCGGCGATCTCTGCGAAGGCGAGCGCGCTCGCGCTGCCGGGCGCGGCCTGCACGATGGGCGTGCCCTTGTCGCCCCACTCGCGGACGGCCTGCTCGATCGGCACCTGGCCGAGGAGCGGCGCCTTCGCGAACTCGGCGATCTTCTCGCCCCCGCCCTTGCCGAAGAGGTCGTGCCGCACGCCCGCGGTGTCGACGAAGTAGCTCATGTTCTCGACGACGCCGAGCACCGGGAGCGAGAGCTTCTCGCACATCGACACGGCCTTGTAGACGTCGACGAGCGCGACCTCCTGCGGCGTCGTCACCATCACCGCGCCCGTGACCTTCACGCGCTGCGCGAGCGTGAGCGCGACGTCCCCGGTGCCGGGCGGCAGATCGAGCAGGAGGTAGTCGAGGCGCCCCCAGTCGACGTCCTTCAGGAACTGCGTCAGCGCGCCCGAGAGCATCGGTCCGCGCCAGACGACCGCCTGCTTCGCGTCCTCGACGAGGAAGCCGATGCTCATGAGCTTCACGCCGAAGCGCTCGAGCGGGTCGATGTGCACGCCGTCGCCGCTCGTCGGGTGCCCGCCCTCGAGGCCGAACATCGTCGGCACGCTCGGCCCGTACACGTCAGCGTCGAGCAGGCCGACGCGCGCGCCCGCGCGCTGCAGCGCGAGCGCGAGGTTCGCGGCGCAGGTGCTCTTGCCGACGCCGCCCTTGCCGCTCATCACGAGCACGACGTTCTTCACGCCGGGGACGGGATCTTCGCCGGTGAGCGAGCGCATCGGCACCGCGAGCTCCCACGCGACGACGACCTCCGCGACGCCGAGCAGCGCGAGCGCCTCCCGCGCCGCGGCCTCGACGCGGGCCTTGTGCGCGTCGCTCGGCGCGACGAGCCGCAGCCGCAGGTGCGCGCGCACGCCCGCCTCCGCCGACGCGGCCTCGCCGGCGTCACGGGGCTCGATGCGCACCTCGTCGATGAGGCCGAGCTCGCCGAGCGGCCGCTCGAAGGTCGGGTCGATGAGGGCGGAGACGGCGGCCTCGACGGCGGCCTGCGAGGGCGGGGAGGCGTGCATCGCGCGGCCTTCTAAGACCGCGTCCGGGGGCGGTCAAGCGCGCCGCCTCCCGGGCTCCCGCCCGCGCTTGTCCCCGTGGACCCGGCCGCTATGCTCGCGCGCGACATGGCAGCCGCCGCGGGCCCGAGCGCCCCCCTCCGTCGCCTCGGCGTCCCCGCCGCGCTCTTCGTCGGCTGCGCGCTCGTGTACGTGCTCGTGCTCGGCGACCGCCGCGCGACGCCCTCGCCCGACAACCACTTCGTGCACCTCGCGCTGAGCTTCCTCGAGGGGCAGCTCGCGGTGCTCGGCGATCGGCCCCCGGGCAACAACGACTGGGCGCTCTTCGAGGGGCGCTGGTACGTCTCGTTCCCGCCCGTGCCCGCGGTGCTCATCCTGCCCGCGGTCGCGATCTGGAAGGAGCGCACGCTCGACCGGCTCTTCTGGGCCATCGTCGCCGGGGCCGCGCCCGCCCTGCTCTACGTGCTGCTGCGCGCGCTGCGCGAGCGCTTCGCGAGCGGCCGGCGCTGGGGCGAGGACCTCGCGCTCAGCCTGCTCTTCGCCTTCGGCACGGTGTTCTTCTTCGTCGCGGTGCAGGGCGCGGTGTGGTTCGCGGCGCACGTCGTCGCGGTGAGCCTGCTGCTGCTCTACGCGCTCTTCTCGCTCGACGCGCGGCGGCCGCTGCTCGCGGGGCTGATGCTCGGCCTCTGCTTCATGACGCGGCCGAACACGGCCGTCGCCGTGCTCTTCTTCGCGATCGAGGCGCTGCGCGTCGCGCGCCGCCCCGACGCACCCGAGGCGCCCGAGGACGCGCTCGTCTGGCGGAAGCTCTACGTATGGCTGCGCGGCGCGCAGCTGGCGCCGCTTCTGCGCAGCGTGGCGGTGTTCGCGGCGCCCATCCTCGTGATCGGCGCGATCGCGATGTGGATGAACCACGCGCGCTTCCACGACCCGTTCGAGTTCGGCCACCGCTACCTGCAGATCGCGTGGAGCGCGCGCATCGAGCGCTGGGGCCTCTTCAACTACCACTACCTCGCGAAGAACCTCGCCGTGTTCGCGGCCGGGCTGCCGTGGCTCTCGGCGCAAGCGCCGTACATCACCATCAGCCGACATGGTCTCGCGCTCTGGCTGACGACGCCCAACCTGCTCACCGCGCTCTGGCCGAAGCGCGTGGACGCGACGATGGTCGGGCTCTTCGCGGCGAGCGCGGCGGTGTGCGTGTTCAACCTGCTCTACCAGAACAGCGGCTGGATCCAGTTCGGCTACCGCTTCGCGCTCGACTACCTGCCCTTCCTCTTCGCGCTGCTCGCGCTCTCGCGGCGGCGCTTCGGGCCGGGCTTCTGGCTGCTCGCCGTGCTCGCCGTCGCGATCAACACCTTCGGCGCGATCACCTTCGACCGCGCGTGGCAGTTCTACGACAACGACGCCACACAAAACGTGCTCTTCCAGCGCGACTGAGCGCGCCGCGCGTCACGCCACGCAGCGCGCCTCACCCCACGCAGCGCGCCTCACGCGCCACCGCGCCCATCAGGGCGCAGCGGGGCGGATCAGGGCGTCGCGGGGCGGATCAGGGCGTCGCGGGACGAGCGGCCTCGCGGGCGCGGATGGCGATGCGCTCGCGGACATCGGCGTACGTCTCGTCGAGCTCGCGCACGGTGTCGAGCGCCTGGATGCGCGCGTTGGCGAGCGCGGGGAACGCGACCTCCGCATTGGCATTCGCAAAGACGAGGTACTCGGCCCACGCCGCGCGCGCCTCGTTGCGCTTGCCCTCGATGCGCTCGAGCGTGTCGGCGACACCTTGCAGCGACCGCGCCTCGAGCCGCGTGTCGCCCGCTGCGCGCGCGAGCCGCGACGCCGTGCGGAACATCTCGAGCGAATCCGCGTAGTTGCGCTGCACGCGCAGCGCCTCGCCGAGATAGTAGAAGCCGAGCGGCCGGCCCTGCTCGAGCTGCACCGCGCGCCGCAGCGCCGCGACCGCGCCGTCCGCGTCCCCAGAGCGCAGCTTGCCGAGCCCGTCCGCGCACGCCTCGGCATACGGCGTGGTGCCCGTCGTCGCGGCCGGCGCGTCCTGCGCGGAGGCGCGCGGCGCGGACACGTTCGGCGCGGTGACGAGCGCGAGCGAGACGAGCAGCACGGCGGCGAGGCGACGCATGGCCGCGACGGTATCACAGCGTCCCGCGCAAACGCGCGAGACGCGCGGCGTGCTCAGCCGTCGGTGAGGAGCATCCCGGCGGCGACGGTGTTGTTCGTCGCCTCGTCGACGAGGATGAAGCTGCCCGTCGTGCGGTTGCGGCGGTAGGCGTCGTGCAGGATCGGCGCGGTCGTGCGCAGGCGGACGCGACCGAGGTCGTTCGGGCCGAGCGTCGCTGCGCCCTCGACGCGGTGCCCCGTGTTCACGTCGAGCTTGTAGGCGAGCTCGCTCACGACGGCGCGCGCGCTCCGCGTCGTGTGCTTGATCGCGTAGCGGTTCTTCACGGCGAGCGGCTTCTCGCTCATCCAGCAGATCATCGCGTCGAGCTCCTGCGCGACGACGGGCTGGTTGTTCGGGCGGCAGATCATGTCGCCGCGCGACACGTCGACGTCGTCCTCGAGGTGCACGACGACGCTCATCGGCGGGAAGGCCGCGTCGAGCGGGCCGTCGTGCGTCTCGATACGCGCGACCTTCGTCGTCATGCCGCTCGGCAGCACGACCACGTCGTCGCCGGGCTTGAGCACGCCGCCCGCCAGCGTGCCCGCGTAGCCGCGGTAGTCGTGGTGTTCGTCGGACTGCGGCCGGATCACCCACTGCACCGGGAAGCGCACGTCGACCATGTTGCGGTCGCTCGCGATGTGCACCGTCTCGAGGTGGTAGAGCAGCGGCGCGCCCTGGAACCACGGCATGTTCGCCGAGCGCTCGACGACGTTGTCGCCGTTGAGCGCGCTCATCGGGATGAAGGTGATGTCCTGCACGTCGAGGCGCGCCGCGAAGTTGCGGAACTCGGCCTCGATGCGCCGGAACTGCTCCTCCGAGTAGCCGACGAGGTCCATCTTGTTCACGGCGAACACGAGGTGCGGGATGCGCAGCAGCGACGCGATGTACGCGTGCCGCCGCGACTGCTCGACGAGCCCGTGGCGCGCGTCGACGAGGATGATGGAGAGGTTCGCCGTCGAGGCGCCCGTCACCATGTTGCGCGTGTACTGCACGTGGCCGGGCGTGTCGGCGATGATGAACTTGCGGCGCGGCGTCGCGAAGTAGCGGTACGCGACGTCGATGGTGATGCCCTGCTCGCGCTCGGCGCGCAGGCCATCCGTGAGGAGCGCGAGGTTGGTGCGCTCGTCGCCGCGGCGGCGGGAGACGTCCTCGACGGCCGCGAGCTGGTCTTCGAAGATGGTCTTGGTGTCGTAGAGCAGGCGGCCGATCAGCGTGGATTTGCCGTCGTCGACGCTGCCCGCGGTGGAGAAGCGCAGCAGCTCGATCGACTCGTCCGCGGGGTCGTGGAGGTGCTCCATCAGAAGTACCCCTCCTTCTTGCGGTCTTCCATGGCGGCCTCGGTGAAGCGGTCGTCCGCGCGCGTCGCGCCGCGCTCGGTGAGGCGGGCCGCGGCGACCTCGGCGATGACGTCGTCGATCGACTCGGCGGGCGACTCGACCGCGCCCGTGCAGCTGATGTCGCCGACGGTGCGGAAGCGGACGCGCGCCTCGAAGACGTCCTCGCCGGGCAGCTTCGTCATGAAGGGGTTGTCGGCGTAGAGCATCCCGTCGCGCCGGAACACGGGCCGCGTGTGCGAGAAGTAGATGCCCGGAAGCGCGATCTCCTCGAGCTTCACGTACTGCCAGACGTCGAGCTCCGTCCAGTTCGACAGCGGGAACACGCGCAGATGCTCGCCGCGCTTCACGCGCGCGTTGTAGAGCGACCAGAGCTCGGGGCGCTGGTTCTTCGGGTCCCACTGCCCGAACTCGTCGCGGTGCGAGAAGATGCGCTCCTTCGCGCGGGCCTTTTCTTCGTCGCGGCGCGCGCCGCCGATCGCCGCGTCGAAGCCGTGCTCCTCGATGGCGTCGAGCAGCGTCACCGTCTGCAGGCGGTTGCGCGAGGCGCGCGGGCCCGTCTCCTCCGTGGCGCGGCCGTCGTCGATCGACTTCTGCACGCTCGCGACGACGAGGCGCTCGCCGAGCTCCTGCACGCGGCGGTCGCGGAAGGCGATCACCTCGTCGAAGTTGTGCCCGGTGTCGACGTGCATGAGCGGGAACGGGAAGCGCGCGGGGCGAAACGCCTTCTCCGCAAGGCGCAGGAGGACGATCGAGTCCTTGCCGCCGGAGAAGAGCAGCACCGGGCGCTCGCGCTCGGCCGCGAGCTCGCGGAGGATGTGGACGGACTCGTCCTCGAGCGCGCGCAGATGACTTCGCTGGTAGGAGCGCATATCCGGGCCGCGGCGTACCACCGTTCGGCGGCGCCGTCGACGTCATGCCGAGATTGCCGACCGGAGAACGCGGGTACGCGGCCTCGATCCCGCGGGCGGCGCGGGCCCGCGCCGTCACTCGCGCGTCCCGTGATCCTCCCAGTCCGACCACGCGACCTCGTGCCGCTGCAGGTACGACTTCACGGCGACGCCGAGGGTCGGGAAGAAGAAGTCGCGGCCGATGCGCTCGGCGAGACCGTAGCGGCGCAGGCGGTCCTTGACCGGGCCCTTCAGCTCCGCGAAGGCGAGCTCGACGCCGCGCGCGGTGAGCTCGGCGTCGAGCTCCTCGAGCGCCTCGGGTGGCGCCCGCACGACGCCGTGCTCGGACGCGACGATCACGAGCGCGCCGACGAGGCCGGTGAGCTGCGTGCGCGCGCCGGCCGCTGCGGCGACGGGCGTGCGCGAGGCGCTGCCGCTCACCGGGAAGCCCTGCACCAGCCCCGCGGCGAGGTTCGCGAGGCCGAGTCCGACGAGCTCGCGGTTCGCGTCCAAGCGATGCCCGGTGCGCGCCGCGAACGCGCGAGAGAGCACCCTCGTGTCGGCGAAGGAGACGAGCGCGATGCCCATCGCCGCGGTCGCGAGGGCCGAGAGCTCCTCGAGCGAGGCCGACGGGAGCCGGGGGAGCGGCAGCCCGGGCGGCAGCGCACCGACGATGGGCACCCGCGCCTCGAGCCCGCCGACGAGCACGAACGCGGTCGCCCCGGCGACGGCGACGAGCACGCCCGGCAGACGCGGCGCGATCCGCCGCGCGACGAGCACGACGGCGAGGCTCCCGACGCCGAGCGCGAGCGCGAGAGGCCGCGCGCGCCCGTCGACGAGGCCGCGCGCGAAGCCGGCGAGGGCACCCGGGACGTCGGGCTCGGACACGGAAAACCCAAACAATCTGGGCAATTGCGAGACGATCACCGTCAGCGCGATGCCGTGGAGATAGCCCACGCGCACCGGCTTCGAGAGCAGCTCGGTGACGAAGCCCGCGCGCGCGAGGCCGGCGACGACGCAAAGCACGCCCGTGAAGAGCGCGAGCAGCGCGGCGAGCGCCGTCGCCCGCGCCGGATCGCCCGCAGCGGGCCCGACCACGGCCGCCGCGACGAGCGCGGTGAGCGCGGAGTCCGGCCCGACCACGAGGATGCGTGACGGCCCGAAGAGCGCATACGCGACGAGCCCGCCGACCGTCGCGTAGAGGCCCGTCACCGCAGGGAGGCCCGACGCCTGCGCGTACCCCATCCCCGCAGGCACGAGCAGCGCCGAGAGCACGAGGCCCGCGGACAGATCGTGCGCGAGCCAGGTGCGCCGGTAGTGGCGCAACACCCAGAGCCCGGGGAGCCAGGCGAGCAGGCCGTCCTCCGGCAGCGGCGGGACGCCCTCGGGGGGCGGATCGGCCGCGCCCGCGCTCACGGCTGCTGCGCGGACGCGAGCTCGGCGGCGCGGAAGGCGTAGTAGTAGCGGAGCACGTTCTGCACGTAGCGCCGCGTCTCGTCGTAGGGCGGGACGCCGCCGTAGCGCATCACCGCGCCCTCGCCCGCGTTGTAGGCCGCGATCGTCAGCACGAGGTCGCCGTTGAAGCCGTTGGCGAGCACGCGCAGGTAGCGCACGCCGCCGAGGATGTTCTCGCGCGGATCGAACGGATCGCGCACGCCCATGCCCGCGGCGGTGCCGGGCATCAGCTGCATCAGGCCCATCGCGCCCACGCGCGACACGACGTTGGGATCGAAGTCGCTCTCGACGCGCATCACGGCGCGGATGAACGCCTCGGGCAGCTGGTAGAGCCGCGCGGCCTCGCGGATCGGCGCGTCGAAGCGCGAGTAGCGATCGGGGGAGCGGTCGCGCGCGGGCACGCGATCACGGACGGCGCCGCGGCGCTCGGGCCCATCGCCCCCGCCCGTGACGACGACGCGCACGTTGCGCACGCCGCGCGGCCGCACGTTCGTGTAGTGCGTGACGCCCTCGGCGTCCGTCCACTGGTAGAGGTCCGCGCGCGCGACGGGCGCGGCGATCCCGGCGAGGAGCGCGACGGCGACGGCGATCGACGGGAGGCGGCGCATCGGGGCGAGCGCGCAGCGTATCGCCCCACGCGCGAACGCGCCAAATCGCGCCGGATGCGCGGACGCGCGACGCCGCGTCGGCGTGACGGCCCCCGGCGAGCGCGTCAGTCGTGGCGCACGAGGCGGGGCGCTTCGCCGCGCACGAGCACGGTGTCCCCCTGCCACGCGGGATCGGTCGCGGGGTGATCGATGGTGTGGTGCAGGCCGCGGCTCTCCTTGCGGAAGGAGGCCGCGGCGACGATCGTCTCGGCGACGTCGGCGAGGTTGCGCAGCTCGAGCAGATCGCGCGTGACGAGGTGCTTCCAGTAGTAGGCGCGGATCTCCTCCTGGAGCAGCGCGATGCGCCGCGACGCGCGCCGCAGGCGCTTCTCGCTGCGCACGATCCCGACGTAGTTCCACATGAAGCGGCGGATCTCGTCCCAGTTCTGCGTGATCAGCACGGCCTCGTCGCTCGGCACGGCGCTGCCGACGTTCCACTCGGGCGGGTCGGCGAGCGAGCCGCGGTACGACTTCTCGCCGAGCGCCGTGGCCGCGCGGTGTCCGTACACGAGTCCCTCGAGCAGCGAGTTGGAGGCGAGGCGGTTCGCGCCGTGCAGGCCCGAGCACGAGACCTCGCCGATCGCCCAGAGGCCCGGGAGCGAGCTGCGTCCGTCCGCGTCGACGACGACGCCGCCGCAGGTGTAGTGCGCCGCGGGCACGACGGGGATCGGCTGCTTCGTGAGGTCGATGCCGTATTTCAGGCACTCGGCCGCGATGTTCGGGAAGCGCTCGCGCAGGTACGCCGGCGTGCACGCGCTCATGTCGAGGTACACGCAGTCGTCGCCGGTGCGCTTCATCTCGAAGTCGATCGCGCGGGCGACGACGTCGCGCGGCGCGAGGTCGCGCGACGGGTGGTGCCGCTCCATGAAGGCGGTGCCGTCCGCGAGCCGCAGCACCCCGCCCTCGCCGCGCAGCGCCTCGCTGATGAGGAAGCTCTTGGCCTGCGGGTGGTAGAGGACCGTCGGGTGGAACTGGAAGAACTCCATGTTCGCGAGCGCCGCGCCCGCGCGGTACGCCATCGCGACGCCGTCACCCGAGGCGACGTCGGGGTTCGAGGTGTAGAGGTAGACCTTCCCCGCGCCGCCCGTCGCGAGGATCGTCGCGCGCGCGACGTACGTGTCCACGGCGCCGCTCGGCACGTCGAGCACGTAGGCGCCCGCGACCGCGCGCGGTCCGCCGAAGCGCGAGAGCTCGACGAGGTCGACGCCCATCGCCTGCTCGACGACGCGGATGCGCGGGTTCGCCCGCACCGCCGCGACGAGCGCGCGCTCGACCTCGCGCCCGGTGATGTCGCCCGCGTGCACGACGCGCCGCGCGCTGTGGCCGCCCTCGCGCGTGAGGTCGAGCCGCGCCGCGGCCGACCCGCCCTCGCCCTCTGCGTGCGCCGCGTCGAAGGGCACGCCGTGCGCGAGGAGCGCCTCGATGCGCGCCGGCCCGTCGCGCACCACGCGCTCGACGACGTCGCGGTGCGAGAGGCCGCCTCCCGTCGCGAGCGTGTCCTCGACGTGCGCCTCGAAGGAGTCGTGCGGGTCGAGGACGGCCGCGATCCCGCCCTGCGCCCAGGTCGTCGCGGCGTCGCTGATGCCGCGCTTGGTGATGACGACCACCTCGCCGTGCCGCGAGGCCTCGAGCGCGAAGGTGAGGCCGGCGACGCCGGAGCCGAGCACGAGGTAGTCGGTGGTGACGCGCATCTGCGCGAACTTAGCCGGGATTCCGCGACGCGCGACCGCACCGCGCGGCGACCGCGTCGACCGCCGTGCGCGCGCTCAGCGCTCGCCCTGCAGGTGCCGCGTCAGCGCGTCGGTGACGCCGGTGAGGTTCGGCGTGATCTGCTTGACGAGGAACTGCTCGACCTTGCGGCCGAGCGAGCCCGCGAGGAAGGACGGCACCCCGCGCACGCGCCCGAGGTCGATCGCGAGCTCGCCGCGGATCTCGACGCGCGTGCGATCCCCGGACAGCTCCACGAAGCGCGTCGTGCCGTCGCAGCGCACCGCCTCGCTGAGCGCGTGCGTCTCGAGGCGCCACTCGCAGAGCCACTCCGCGGCGCGCCAGCGCGCGTGATCCGTCCAAGAGAGCACGTCCTCGCTCACGACCGCGCGGAACGCCGCCGGCACCTCGCCGCCCCCATGCCACACGTTCCGCAGGCTCACCTCGCCCGGCGTCTCCGCGCGCGCCTCGACGTCGATGCGCTTGACGTTCGGCAGGAAGCGCACGAACTCGGGCATCTCGTCGCGGTAGGCGAGGAAGGTGCGCTCGCGCGAGAACGGCACGACCGCGTCGGCCTCGACCCTCACGTCGCCACCGCCTGCGCGCGCGCCGCGTCCGACGCCGCGCGCAGCACCCCGCGCAGCCGCGTCCCGTGACGCACGAGCGAGTCGAGGGCCGCGCGGAGCTCGGAGAAATCGAGCGATTCCGTCGGGAGTTCGACGCTGAGCACGACGTCGCCGTCGTCGTCGATGCCGAACTTGGCCTGGTACATGTCGCGGTTCTGGCGCAGCAACCAGCGGCACAGGTCGAAGGTGTTGACGCCGCGCGTGCGCAAGAAGGGCACGATCGACGCGATCACCCACTCGTCGCTCAGCCGCACGAAGACGCGCAGATCGTCCTCGAACGTCTCGTGCACGACGCGCCAGGTGCGCTCCCCGCACGGCTGCGCCCGCCACCCGAGCGCCTCCAGGTGGCCCACCAGTCCCGCCTCGTCGAGCATGCGCGATTAGAAGGGACACGGCGGGCATGCTGTCAAGCGCGCTCCGCACGCCCGGGGTGCATCGCGCGGGGATGGCCGACCGCCGCGCGATCGCCGCCCTCAGGCGGGCGTGAGCAGGACGCGCAAGATCGCGGCGCCGTCGACCCCCGCGGCCTCGAGGCGCGCGCCCATCGCCTGCGCGAGCAGCCCGGCAGCGAAGAGGCCGAGCGAGCGGCCGTAGCGCCCGTCCGAGCGCTCCTTCAGCTGGAGTTGGCCGGCCGCGGTGAACGCCACCGCGCGGAGCTCGGGGGCGATCGCGCGGCCCTTGTCCTCGACCTCGACGACGACGTACTCGCCGTCGCGCCGCGCGCGCACGACGACCGGCTTGCCCGCGGCGTGCTGCCCCGAGTTCGAGAGCAGCACCTCGAGCAGGCGCGGCAGGCCCTGCGCGCCACGGGCGCGCAACTGCGAGTCTTCCACGATCACCTGGAGTCCCACGGGGCGCGCGCGCGACGGAAGCGCGCGGAGAGCGTCGGCGACGCTGCCTTCCGCGGCCGACGCCGCAGGCTCGCCGGCGACGTGGCGCGAGAGATACGCGAGGTGGTCGAGGCCGCACGCGAGGTCGTAGAGCGCGGCCGTCGAGTCCGAGAGCGCCTCACGGGACTCGGAGTCGAGCGCGTCGTTCGCGGCCTCGCTCACGTAGCTGAGGTTCGCGCCGATCGTCGCGACCGGGTTGCGCAGGTCGTGGACGAGCAGGGCGAGCAGCGGGGCAAGCGAAGGCGGGACGGCAGCGGACATGAACGACTCCGGGGCGGAAACAAAGGCGTTTCGGGCCTGCCGAGTGTCGGCGGTTTCGCGCGGCGGGGCAACACGCACGGCGCACGGGGCGCCGAGCCGTGTCACGGGAAGGCGAGCACCGCGTCCTCGCCGTGCACCGCGATCAGCGCGCCGACGCGCGAGAGCAGCGCCGCGCGGCGGTCGAGCACGCCGCGCAGTTGCGCCTCGTCGAGCAGCGCGAAGCCGGCCTGCGCCGCGGGGTCCGCCGCGAACGCCGCGCGGAGCCCCGCCTCGTCGAGCGCGCGCAGCCGCATCACGAAGCGGCGTGAGAAGCGCTCGACGCCACGCGCGCGGCCGAGCACGCGCTCGTGCTGCGCGCGCGGCAGCGGCGAGATCAGCGCGAGGTTGTGGTCGCGGATGACGACACGGCGGCCGCTCGCGTCGGCGCGAACGTTGCCGCCGCTCCAGCGATCGACATTCGCGAGCAGGTAGTCGAAGCCCTGCATCGTCGCGAGATCGGCGGCGAGCGACACCTCGTCCCCGATCGCGGGCGCGCCGTCCTGCGCGAGCCAGGGCCGGGCGCGCGCGAGGCCGCTCGGCCTGTCGAGCTCGAGGTCGCGCAGCCCGGGCACCCAATACACGAGCGCGCCCCAGACGGCGTCGCCGCGGCCGAGGAGATCCGCGTCGAGCGCGGTCCAGTCGCCGCCGTAGTCCGCGTCGAGGTGCCCCCGGAGCTCGCGGCGCGTGAACGTGCGCGACACCGCGGGCGGGACCTGATCCATGCCGAGCGCGCGCGCGATCCGGTACGCCGCGACCTCGTTCAGCCAGCCGCGCGACTGCCCGTGCGTACGCGGCCGAAACGCGGCCTCGAGCCCGCCCGTGAAGAACACCTTGAACACGAGGCTCGAGGTGCCGATCGGCCGGAAGCGCGCGGCTTGCGCGCGGCCGATGCGCGCCATCCACGCATCGTCCCCGCCCTCGAGCCCGAAGAAGCCCCCGACCGCCGTCGCCTCGGGGAGCGCGCCCCGCGGCGGGCCCGACGCCGCCTCCGCAGGCGAAGTGGGCTCTGCCAAGGGCACGGGCGACGCGGGACGCGACGGATTCGCCGGAACGACGGGCGACGCGGGACGCGACGGATTCGCCGGAACGACGGGCGACGCGGGACGCGCATCCCCGGGCGGCGACGGTGCGCGCGCGCTGCCCTCGCACGCAGCGAGCGCGACGGTGCCGAGAGCGACGGTGCAGAGCGCGACGGCGAAGCGCGCGACGGCGAAGCGCGCGACGGCGAAGCGCGCGGGCCACGCGCGCACACCGCGCGTCGCCGCACGCCGATCGCCCGCCGCCCGGCCGCCGCGCCGCCGTCCGCTCACCGCTTGCCGGCGAGGATGTTGCGCGCGATCACGACGCGCTGGATCTGCGAGGTGCCCTCGTAGATCTGCAGGATCTTCGCGTCGCGCATGAGCTTCTCGACGGGGTAGTCCTTCATGAAACCCGCGCCGCCGAAGACCTGCACGGCGTCGGTCGCGACCTGCATCGCGCTGTCGGCGCCGAACGCCTTGCCGTACGCGCTGAGCAGCGCGCTGAACTGGCCGTTGTCCATGAGCCAGGCGGCCTTGTGCACGAGCAGGCGCGTCGCCTCGTACTTCATGGCCATCTCGGCGAGCATGAACTGCACCGCCTGATGGTTCGCGATCGCGGTGCCGAAGGTCTGCCGCTCCTGCGCGAAGGCGACGCTCTCGTCGAGGCAGCGACGCATCAGGCCACACGCGCCCGCGCCGATGTCGGGGCGCGTGCGGTCGAAGGTCATCATCGCGAGCTTGAAGCCCTCGCCCTCGCGCGCGAGCACGTTGGCGGCCGGGACCTTCACGTCCTCGAGGATCACGGTGGCCGTGTCGCTCGCGCGCTGGCCCATCTTGTTTTCCTTCTTGCCGATCGACAGCCCAGGCGTGTCGCGATCGACGATGAAGGCCATGATCCCCTTGTGTTTCTTCGCCGGATCGACCGTCGCGAAGATCACGTACCAACGCGCCCACGAGGCGTTGGTGATGTAACACTTCTGCCCGTTGAGGACCCAGTCGTCGCCGACCTGGCGCGCGCGCGTCTGCATGCCCGCGACGTCGCTGCCCGCGGCCGGCTCGGTGGTCGCGTAGCTCGCGAAGATCGGCTCGCTCGTGAGCATGCCGAGGTACTTCTTCTTCTGGTCCTCGGTGCCGCCGAGGATGACGGGCGTCGCCGCGAGCGCGTTCGCCGTCATGCTCGTCTGGATGCCCGTGCAGCCGTAGGCGAGCTCCTCGGTGATGATGGTGTGCTCGAGCTCCGAGCAGTCACCGCCGCCGTAGGCGCCGGGGATGTTCGGCGCGACGAGGCCGAGCTCCCACGCCGCCTTGAAGACGTCCTTCGGGAAGTCGCCGGACTCGTCGTACGTCGCGGCGATCGGGACGATGCGCTCCTTCACGAACTTGCGCGCCGTCTGCTCGAGGGCCTTCTGCTCTTCGCTCAATCCGAAACTCAGCATCGCCTGCTCCTCCTGCGCGGGTACGCTACTCGCGCCGCCGCTGCTCGCGTCGCTCGAGCTCGGCGCGCGCCGACCGCGCCCCGAGCCAGTACCCGATCCACACACCCACGATCAGCACGCCCGGGATGAAGAGGACGTGCTCGATCGTCGGCGTCACGTCTTCGGCCCCGCGCCGCCCGGCTCACGGGCACGCAGCGCGGCCTCGAGGCGCGCGACCTCGCGACCCGTCGCGGCCTGCAGCAGCGCGAGCCGCCCGACGTACGCCGCGAGCAGCACCCACACCGCGGCGTACGCCGAGACGAGCAGCGTCCCGCCGGGCACGCTCTCGCGCGCGGGGCCCGTCATCGCCACGAATTCCGTCTCGCGGCCGGTGCCTGCACCGCCCGCGGCCTGCCCCGCGTCCTGCGCCCCGGCGACGCCCGCCACCGCGAACGACGCGAGCGCGACGAGCACGGCGACCCCCGACGACGCGCGCGCCGACCGCGCCCGCTGCCCCACGTTCCGCGCCCTCATGCATCCTCCAGGAGGCCGCGCTCGGCGGCGTCGAGCTCGAGTCGCCGCGCGGCCTGCTGCAGCCGCTCGGCCCGCGCGCGCGCCCAGAGCAGCAGCACGACGAGCGCGGTGAACGCGAAAAACGCGAGGTAGAAGGCGGGCTTCATCTCCGCGGAGAGCCCGCCGCCGCGGCCGCTGATCACCTGCGGATGCTGCCCGCGCCAGCGCTGCACGCTGTAGTGGATGAGCGCCGCGTTCGGGATGCCGAGCAGCGCGAGGGCCGAGGCGAAGCGGCGCTCCGCGAGACCGCCCGCGCCGAGCCCGCGCAGCACGAGGTAGGCGACGAACATGAGCCCGCCGAGCAGCGTCGAGGTGAGGCGCGGGTCCCAGGTCCAGTAGACGCCCCACGCCTTGCGGGCCCAGAGCGGGCCCGTGACGAGCACGATCGCGCAGAACACGAGCCCGACCTCCGCGCCCGCGACCGCCCACGCATCCCAGCGATCGGAGCGCCGCCAGAGCCACACGCCGCTCGACACCGCGCAGACGCTCCACCCGACGTACATCGCGTAGGCGCTCGGCACGTGGAAGTAGAAGATCTTCTGGACGATGCCCATCTGCGCCTCGACGGGCGCGACGCCGAAGACGAGCCCGATCGCGCCGAGCACGAGGAGCGCCGTCGCCGCAGCGAGCAGCGGCACCACGCGCGACGCGCGCTCGCCGAGCGCGGACACGGATGCGACGGAAGCCGGACGCGGGGCTGCGGGGGCCGTCATGCGCGCGGACGTTACGACACGCGCGCGCCCCGCGCGAGGGCGGTCGCGCTCGGGCGACCGTGCTACACGCGGCGAACATGCGCCCTCCTCGGTCCGCAGCCCTCCCCGACTGCGTCCCGCCCGCGTGGCTCCGTGCGATCGACGCCGTCGGGCGGCAGGCGCTCGGTCGCGCGGACGTCCCCCGGCCGGAGGCCCTCGTCGCGGAGATCGCGCGGCTCTCGGCCGCCTACACGCGTGACCGCGAGGCCGCGCGCGCGCTCGCCGACGCGCCCCGCACGAGCGGCGCCCTCGCCGCGCGGCTGCGCTTCTTCCTGCCACGCGATCTCGCGAAGATCGGCGGTCCGCTCGCGGAGCTGCACCGCGCCGGCGCGCTCCCCGTCGCCGCGCGAGACGGCACCCGGCCCGTGCGCGTGCTCGACCTCGGCGCGGGCCTCGGCGCGACCAGCCTCGGGGCGGCCACGGCCCTGCGCACGCTCGGGCTCGCCGCGCGGGGCCTCGAGGTGGAGGCCGTCGACGACGACGCGCGCGCGCTCTCGCTGCTCGCCGCGCTCGCCCGCGAGACGCGCCCGGGCGGGCTGCTCGCGCAGGTCGCGGTGCCGACCGAGGTGCGCGTGCACGAGCGCGACCTCACGCGCGACGAGACGCTCCCCGCCGGTCGCTTCGACCTCGTGCTCGTCGGCTTCGCGCTGAACGAATTCTTCGCGGGGCTGCCCGCGCCCGAGGCCGTCGCGCGGCGCGCTGCCTGGCTCGCGCAGGTCGCCGAGCGGCTCACCGACGATGGCGCGCTCGTCGTGCTCGAGCCCGCGCTGCGCGACACGAGCCGCGCGCTGCAGGCCGTGCGCGACGCGCTCGCGGCCCGCGCCGCGCCGCCCTTCGTCGCGGCGCCCTGCCTGCGCACCGGCCCGTGCCCGATGCTCGCGGGCGAGCGCGACTGGTGCCACGCCTCGCTCCCGCTCGCGCTGCCCGGCCCGCTCGCGGACCTCGCGCGGGGCGCGGGCCTGCGCTTCGAGGGCCTGCGCTACGCGTACCTCGTGCTGCGCCACACGCCGGGCCCGCTGCACGCGGCGACGGGCGGGGGCGAGCCGCTGCGCGTCGTCGGCGATCCCCTCGAATCCAAAGGGAAAACCGAGATCTTCACGTGCGGCGCGCCCGGGCTCGTGCGGCTCATGCGCCTCGATCGCGAGCGCAGCGACGGCAACGCCGCGCTCGACGACGCGGCGCGCGGCGACGTGCTCGAGGTCGAGCCGCTCCCGCTGCGCCCCGCCCCCGCGGACGAGCCGGGCGGCGCCGCGCGCGTGCGCCTCGCCGCGGACGTCGCCGTGCGCGTGCGCTGACCGGGCACGATCCGTCGCCGCCGCACCGCAACGCAACGCGCCGCAACACGCCGCAACACGCCGTTCCACCGGCCGCGCGTGGCCTTTTCCCCTCGTCACGCGGCCGCTGTTCGCCGGCGCGCACAGGGCGCGCGGCGGTCCCGCGGCCATGCGGGACGCGAAGATCGCGGGGGACCTCAAGCCGATCGCGGCCTCGCCGTTCGGGATCCCCGAGGGCGAGACGAGATGGGCATCGCATGGCTCGACACCGATCCGACCGCGATGGAGGCGATCGAGCTGCGCTCGGGCGGGCTGCCGCTGCTCCCCACGGACGTGCCCTGGCCCCACTGCCCGCGCTGCGACGCGCCGCTGCTCTTCCGCGCGCAGATCCCGCTCGCGACGACGTCCCTCGTCGGGCCCCTCGACGACCGGCTGCTGCTGCTCTTCGAGTGCCACGCCGGCCCCGCGGAGACGCCCTGCGCGGGCACCGCGGCGATCGTCGGGCGCGGCGCATGCACGCCCCGCCAGCCGCCGCTGCCCGCCGCGTGGGACGTCGTCCTCGAGGACGCGGGGCCCACGCCCGCGCGCCTCGCTGACACCGTCGCGCGCCTCGCCGGTCCGCTCGCCGCGCCCCCGCCCGCGCACCGCCTCACGCCCCGCACGACGATCGCCCGCGCGATCCCCGCGTCGCTCGCCGAGCCGACGCTGCGCGTCCTCGCGGACACCGGCGCGCGCGTCACGCTCCGCGAGGCGCCGCCGACGACGCTCCCGGCGGCACACGGCGCGCTCCTCGTCCCCTTCGACGACGGCGCGCCCGGCAGCGCCCGCACCTCGCTCCCGCCCCTCGCCGGGCTCGCCGGCCCGAACGGCCCGCGTATCCGCGGCTTCCTCGGCGGCGCGACGGTCGGCTACCGCGACCACGCCTTCACATGCCCCTGCGGCCGCGCGACACGCACCGTCGCGCGCCTGCTCGCCGCGCCCGAGGGCGACCTCGCGCTCGGCCCCGCGGTCGCCCAGCTCTGCCCCGGCTGCGGCCGCGGGCACTACCACCGCCTCTCGCCCAGCTGACCCCGCGCGTCCGCACGTCGCACCCACGCGCGCCTGCCCGCGGCCCACGCGCCCGCGGCCGGAGCGACGCCGTCGAACGGTGCTATCGTCGCGCGGCTTGCTGATGTCCGACCTCCTCGATCGCCGGTTCCTCCTCGTCATCGGCAAGGGCGGCGTGGGAAAGACCACCGTCAGCGCCGCCCTCGCCCTCGCCGCGGCGCGCCGTGGCAAGCGCGTGCTGGTCGCGATGTGCAACACACGCGAGCGGCTCTCGCACCTGCTCGAGGTGCCGCCCATCGGCGAGGACGTCGTCGGCGTGCTGCCGCACATCGACGCGGTGAACATGACCCCCGCCTCCGCGCTCGAGGAGTACGGGATGATCGTCCTCAAGGTGCGCACGCTCTACAAGGCGATCTTCGAGAACCGCGTCGTCGCCTCCTTCTTGCGCGGCGTGCCGGGCATCGAGGCCTGGTCGATGCTCGGCAAGGCGTACTTCCACGCGACCATCCCGCGCGACGACGGGCGCCCGCAGTACGACCTCGTGATCCTCGATGCGCCCGCGACGGGCCACGGCCTCGACATGCTGCGCGTGCCGCGCGTCATCATGGACGTCGCGCCCCCCGGCCTCCTGCGTCGCGAGGCCGAGCGGGCCTGGGCGCTCTTCGAGGACCCGGTGCGCTCGGGCATCGTGCTCGTCACGCTCCCCGAAGACATGCCCACCAACGAGACGATCGAGCTGCACGCCGCGATCACGCGGGAGTTGCGGCTCCCGGTCGCGAAGATCGTCGTGAACGGCGTGTTCCCGCGGCTCTTCCCGGACGCGGAGCGCGCGACCTTGGCGGGCCTGCCCGCCGCGCTGCCCGCCGGCTCGCCGCTCACGTCGCTCGCCGCCTCCGCACGCGCCCGCGCGCTCCGCGAGGCGGTGCAGGAGGAGAGCCTCGCGCGCCTCGCTGCGGCGCTGCCCGTCTCGCGCGTGGAACTGCCCTACCTCTTCGTGCCCGAGTTCCGGCGCCCCTCGGTCGAGGCGCTCGCCGACGCGCTCGGCTGACGGCGCCACGCACGATGGTTGGAGCTCCAACCATCGCGCGCAGCATCACGAATCCGCCCGAATATCGGGTCCGGAGCGCGCCGGGCGGGCGTTCAGAACGCGGGGAGACAGATCGCGTCGGCGCCCGCGGGGCCGGTGACGGGCACGCAGTCCTGGTTGAAGTCGCAGTCGATGTCGCTGTCGCAACGCGCGAAGCAGGTGAAGTTCCGGAAGTCCGGGTCCGTGGAGATCATGTAGCAAGCGCCCGCGTAGCTGTTGATCGACGGGCAGTCGAAGTCGCCCGAGCAGAAGCGCGAGCACTGCTTGCCGTCGCGCCGCACGCCCGTGGAGTCGGTCGTGATGACGCGGACGCAGACGTCGCCGCCGCGGCAGTCGCTCGAGTCGAAGCACTCGTCGTAGGTCGGGACGGTCGCGTCGATGACGCAGGCCGAGCCGAGAGACACGAGGGCGACGGCGCCGGCGAGGAAGAGCGGGCGGAGGGCGGAGATGTTCGGCATGGGAAGGGACCTCGGGTCTGGAGCGGGTTGGGTGGAGGGGAACCCGGGGAACTCCGGGCCAGGCCGGCCCCCGGTGCGCCGGTCGACGCCGGCATGGACGGCGCACACGGGCGCCCTATTCGAGGGTGGCGCTCAGCGCCGGAGCCGGGCCCGATCGGCGGTGGTCACGTACGCGCCGCGCGGCCAGTGGCGGTAGTAGTGCGCGGCGAGCACCGGCCCGCCCTCGGCGTCGAACTCGCCGCTCGGCGCGCCGAAGACGCGCAGCAGCGAGCCCATCCACACGCGGTCGACGCCGACGGTGTCCTCCGGGCGCAGCGTGATCGTGGCGGTCCACGGGCCGCTCGCGCGCTCGGAGACGGTGACGCGGCACGAGCCGTCAGTCTCGTCTCCGCAGAGGTGCCGCTCCTGGTGGATGCGGTGCGTGAGGTGCACGAGGCTCGTCCCGCCGGGGCCGGACTCGACGCCCGTCACGACGCCGAACCACGCGACGCGCCGGGCGCGGTAGCCCGCGGGGTCGCGGCGCACGTCCTCGTAGACGGCCTCCTCGGCGCCCTCGGCGACGTCCTGCTCGTCGGAGAGCGTCTCGTACGTCCGCGAGAAGCCGTACGGGCCGGCGCCGCAGCCGACGAGTCCAGAGGAGCGAAGCGATCAAGAGGTGCGAGGGGGACGCGCGCATGGGCCGGAGTCGTAGACGCCTTCGGCGAAAAAGGCGAGGACCGCCCGGCAGCGCGGGTCGCGCGTGCCCGTCTGCTATGGTCGCGCCGCCATGGCGTCGTTCCTGCCCGTGATCGGCCAGCCCGTCGTCGCGCCCGCCCCGGAGTCCCCGGAGCCGGCCGCGCGCACCCACCGCCGTTTCGACCGCGCCGCGCGCCTCGTCGGCGAGCCGGGCCTGCACGTGCTGCATCGCGCGCGCGTGCTCGTCGTCGGCTGCGGCGGCGTGGGCTCCTTCGCGGCCGAGTCCCTCGCGCGGACGGGCACCGGGACGCTCGCGCTCGTCGACTTCGACGAGATCTGCGTGACCAACGCGAACCGCCAGCTGCACGCGCTCAAGGGCACGATCGGCAAGCGCAAGGTCGAGGTGATGGCCGAGCGCCTGCGCCTCGTGAACCCCGTCGCGTCGATCGAGCCGATCGCGCAGTTCTACGCAGCGGACTCGAGCGACGCGCTCCTCGCCGGGCAGGTCGACTTCGTCGTCGACGCCATCGACAACCTCACCGCGAAGGCCCACCTCGTCGCGACCTGTCTCGCGCGCGGCATCCCGATCGTCTCGTCGATGGGCGCGGCGGCGCGCCTCGACCCGACGCGCGTGCGCATCGCGGACCTCGCCGACACCGAGATCGATCCGTTCGCCCGCGCGCTCCGCAAGCTGCTCCGCGAAAAGCACGGGATCGAGGCGCGCAAGGGCCTCACGACGGGCGTGACGGCGGTCTTCTCGGACGAGCCGCCGATCGCCCCCGAGGCGCTCTCCTACGACGCCGCCGCGGGCTTCGTCTGCGTCTGCCCGAACGGCTCGAACGGCCTGCACTCCTGCGAGAAGCGCTCGCGGATCGAGGGCAGCGCCTCGTTCGTGACGGGCGCCTTCGGGCTCGCCTGCGCGAGCGTCGTCGTGCGTCGGCTCACCGGCCGCTGACCTCGCCGCGCGTCCCCCCGCGACTGAACCACCATTCAGCGCGCGTCACCGACGCGCACGGCGCCGACGCCCGGCCGCGAGAATCGTCGGCGGCGTTGTCAGTCGCGGCGTGGGGCGCGCGTCTCTCCGGGGTCGGCGCAGCCGCGTCGCCCCACGCCGGGCTCGGCGGGAAAGGTCTCCACATCCCATGGCTGGTTTCTCACAGGCCTATGTCGTCGGTCCGCGCAACTACGACGGCGTGAACCCCATCGAGCTGATGCTCCTCCAGGGCGACGGCGAGCGCATGTGGTTCCAGCCGCTCTACGTCGAGAAGGGGTTGCGCCCGCTCGGGGCGCTGAATGTCCTCGTGCCCGCCGGCCCGACGGACCCCGACGCCCTGCTCGATGCCTGCATCGCCTTCCACCCCGAGCCCTTCCGCGCATGCCCCTCGCTCGCCGCGGTCGAAGCCGCGCTCGGCCGGAGCAAGCGCCTCGACGTCAACGACAAGTCCGAGGGCATCGGCCCGCTCTGGGCGAAGCTCCGCGAGGAGGCGCGGCCCCTCTTCGCGAAGCTCACGATCTGCCAGGCGAAGTTCGCCCCGCTCGCCCTCGGCGGAGGCTGAGCCACGACGGCGGCGGCCCCGGGTGGTAGCCTCGGGGCTCGCCGCATCCATTCTCTTCCCCCGAGGCCGCCGATGCGGATCTGCCCGCGCTGCCAGCTCAAGTACCCGGACGACAAGGACCGCTGCTTCGTCGATGGCGAGCCGCTCGCCGTGATGCCGGACACGCGCGTCGGCACGGTGCTCGGCGGCCGGTACCTGGTCGAGTCGGCCATCGGCGAGGGCGGGATGGCCACCGTCTACCGCGCGCGCCACACGCTCGTCGATCGGCCCGTGGCCATCAAGGTCATGGCGCCGCACCTCACGAAGGACGCCTCCCTCCGCGAGCGCTTCCGCCGCGAGGCGAAGAACTCCGCCTCGCTCGCGCACCCCAACATCATCGAGATCCTCGACACCGGCGAGACGGACGACGGCACCGCCTTCATGGTGATGGAGCTGCTCGACGGCTCCTCGCTCGCGGACCGCATCGCCGAGCAGGGCGCGCTGCCGCCCGCCCTCGTCGCGGAGCTCAGCCTGCAGATCATGCGCGGCCTCGCGCGCGCCCACGATTTCCAGGTCATCCACCGCGACCTCAAGCCGGACAACATCTTCCTGCACCGCGGCCGCGACGGGCGCACCGTCGTGAAGCTGCTCGACTTCGGCATCGCGCGCTCCCTCCACGATTCACGCCTCACGAGCGCGGGCGAGCTCTTCGGGACCCCGCAATACATGGCCCCCGAGCGCGTCAGCTCGATCGACGCGGGGCCGCTCGCCGACCTCTACGCCGTCGGCGTGATCGTCTACGAGATGCTCACGGGCGAGCTGCCCTTCGACGCGGACTCCCTCCCCGGCATCCTGATCAAGCACCTCCAGGCCGAGCCGCCGAGCATCGCGGCGAAGGTGCCGAACGTGCCGCCGAGCCTCGAGGCGCTCGTCAAGAAGCTCCTCGCGAAGAAGCCCGGCGACCGCCCCGTCGACGCGCACCAGGTGATCAAGGAGCTGCTGCCGCTCGTGCCGGCGGACGTCGTCAGCGAGGCGATGCAGCCGACGCCCGCGGTGGGCGTGCTGCGTCAGGCGGCGCGCACGCTCCCGCCGACGACGCTCGAGCGCTGGGCGCGGCGCGCCGCGGTGTTCGAGCAGATGCTCGCGCGCGCGTACCCGGGCGCAGCGCCGCCGGCCGAGCTCGCGCAGGCGCTCGTGGCGTTGAAGCGCGTGATCGCGCAGATCAACGAGCTGCGCGCGGCGGGGCTCAAGGAGCAGCGCAAACTCGACGTGCTCGACACCAGCGTGCGCGAGGCGCGCACGCGTCTCGGCCACGCGGTCGACACGCTCGGCGTCGACCTCTCGAGCGCGCGCGAAGCGGCCCGTGGCGCGCGCCCCGAGGTGCAGCCCCACTTCGACGCCGACCGCCTCGCGCGGGAGGCGTACGTCGCCACGCACTCGCGCCTCATCGAGGCGGGCTGGCACCTCGGCGTCGCCGCGCCCACCGCGGAGATCGCCGCGGCGTTCCGCGCGACGGCGGACGCGCTCGCGCAGTGGCAGCACACGCACGCGACGGCGGAGAAGGCGCAGCGTTGGGTCGAGGCGCGCGATCGCGCCGTGACGGATCTCGAGTTCCAGGTCGAGGCCCTGCGCGCGCAGCGGCAGCGCGTCGAAGACACCCACGAGCAGGAGCAGGACGCGATCGACGCGCGCCTCATCGCGCACGGCAGGCAGATCGGCGCGCTCGACGAGGAGTTGATGCGCCTCGGCGAACGCCTCGCCGCACCGCTGCGCCCGCGCACCGACCTCGGCGGGCTCTTCGTCGAGCTCGAGACCGACCCCTGACGCCGCCGCGCGCCGGCCTCAGCGGGCGCTTCGTCGCGCGCGAGACCGGCCGCCGATGCCGCCGCGCCGCATGGACGAGGCCCCCGAAACGCCCTTTTTTCAGGGGTTCGGGGCGGTCGGTGCGTCGTCCGAGGCGACCTCGTCGATCACGAACACCACGCGCCGCGCGCCCTGCCGGCACGCCGTCGAGCGCGCGTCGCGGCAAGCAGGCTCGTCGACGACGGTCGGCGGTCGCGCGCGCCCGAAGCCGCGCGGCACGAGCCGATCCGCAACGACGCCGCGCTCGACGAGGAAGCGCACGACGCTCGCCGCGCGCCGCTGCGAGAGGTCGAGGTTGTGGTCGTCGGAGCCGCGGTCGTCGGTGTGGCCCTCGACGACGAGCCGGCGGATCCACGGGTTCGCGGCGAGGATCTCCGTGACGTAGACGAGGTCCGCGAAGCTGCGCTCCTGGATGACGTCGGCGTCGGTGTCGAAGAAGACGGGCGGCACGCGGATCCGGCGCGCGGCGACGTCCACGCGGACCGCGCTGTCGGGGCAGCCGTCCGGCTCGCGCGCGTCGCGCCCGCCCGCGGTCTCCGGGAGGTTGCGGCACACCCCGAAGTGACCGCCGGGGTCGGGCGGTCCGTCCTCGCCGTCCGCGACGCCGTCGCCGTCGTTGTCCGCCTCGACGCAGCCGTCGTCGTCCTCGAAGCCGTCGCGGTCCTCGGCCTCCCGCGGGCATGTGTCGCGGGCGTCTGCGATTCCGTCGCGGTCGTTGTCGGGCTCCGGGCAGCCGTCGTCGTCCTCGAAGCCGTCGCGGTCCTCGGCCTGCGTTGGGCAGCGGTCGGCCGCGTCGTCGAGTCCGTCGCGGTCGTTGTCGGCCTCCGGGCAGCCGTCCTCGTCCTCGAAGTGGTCCGCGTCCTCGGCCTCGGCGGGGCAGCGGTCGCCCGCGCCGACGCCGTCGTGATCGCCGTCGGGATCGGGGCAGCCCGCGAGCGCACCGAGCCCCGCCACGCGCGGGCAGCGATCGACGGCGTCCGGCACTCCGTCCGCGTCGTCGTCGGCGTCGATGCAGCCGTCCCCGTCCTCGAAGCCGTCGCGGTCCTCGTCCTCGCCGGGACAGCGGTCGTCCGCGTCCTCGACGCCGTCGCCGTCCGCGTCGTGCCGGTGCAGGTAGAAGCGGAGCGCCAACCCAGCGCGCCAGGCCGGGGTGCCGTAGCCCTCGCTCAGCCCGACCCCCACGAAGGGCGTGATCTCGAGGTCGGAATGCGGGTGGACGCGCGCGCCGAAGAGAAGCTCGAGCGGCGTGCGGTCCCGCGTGCCGAAGCCGTCGAACGCGCTCGACCCGTGCACCTCGGCGAGCACGTGCAGCTGCCGGAGCGGCCTGAGTTCGACCGCGCCCGCGAAGGTGAGCTCGCTGCCGATCGTGAACTGCGCGCCGAGCGCCGCGTCGCCGAGGCGCCCGCGCACGCCGACGTTGGCGCGGAGTACGAGGATCGCGACGCGGCCCTCGAGCCCCGCGATGCCGTGCAGCGAGGCGCTCGGCTCCGCGCCGAGCTCGGCCCACACGCCCTCGCCCGTCCCCGAGACCGAGGGCACCGTCGCCGTGAGCGCGCCGAGAACGCGCAAATCATTCGTGATTTCGTGGCGATACGAGAGTTGGAAGCGCGGGTCGCCGATGCCCTGCCCGCGCAGCGGCGCGAGCGTGATCGCCCGCGCCTCGGGCGTGTCGCTCGCGAGGAGCACGAGCGGCCACGAGAACTGCACCGCGAAGCCGCCCGGCAGACCGAGCGCGATCGCGGGCTCGAGCACGGCCTGATCCGCGAGCAGGATCGCCTGCGTCGCGCCGTCCGCCGTGCTCGCGCGGAGCAGGGTCTCGCCCCGGTGAAACGTCGTCGCGAAGGAGAGCGTCCACGCCGGCAGACCCGCGCCGCCCTCGGTCGCGAGGCCCGAGTCGGGCATGGCGCTCGGGTGCAGGTGCTGCACGTCGAGCCGGAAGGGCGATTGCGCGCGCGCCGGGCGCGCGATCGCGAACGACAGCAAGGCGACCGCGGTGAGCGCGGCCGCGACGTGGCGCACGATCGGTGCGGGGCCCGCGCTGCTCACGGCGTGCGGGCGGGGTCGGCCTGCGGCGTGACGCCGATCTCGACATTCGCAGGCCCGGCAGGCGTCGCAGCGGGCGTCACCGGCCCGACGGAGAGCTCGATCGAATAGCCGTTCGAGCGGCGCGCGACGACGCCGCCCGAGGAGATCCCCACCGACGCGCCGGGGGGCGGACGCAGGATGGGCACGCAGACGCACGCATCCTCGCGGCAGGCCCCGCTCGCGTCGCCCTCGCCGACGCACGACTCGTTGCAGCGCGCCTCATCGCACGGAACCGTGATGGTCCCGCCGCTGCCGGTCCCGCAGCCCACGAGGCCGGCGCACACGACGATCCCTACATGCAGCCACCCTCGGATCGAGGACATCGCGACGTTGCCTCCGAAGGCGGACTCTCCGTCAAGCGAGGGCGCCCTGTCAACCGCGAGGGGACCGAGTCTCGAGGGCACATGCGCGATTGACGCGCGCGCCCGGCTTGCCGGATGCTCGCGGAGGGTTCGACCGGGAGGGTGCGATGCGACGCGAACGGACGGGGCACATGGGAACGACGTTCGACAGGATGCGGACACGGGCGGCGCTCACGGCGCTCGCGGCGCTCGCCCTCGCGGGGCTCGGCGCGGAAGCGGGCCTCGCGCCCTCGCGCGCGGCGGCCCAGGTCCCCGGCACGATGACCGTGCAGGGCATCCTGCGCGACGACGCGGGCACGCCCGTCGAGGGCACCGTGCCCTTCGCGATGGAGCTCCGCACCGCGACGCGCTCGCTGTGGACGGAGGCGCAGAGCACGACCCTGCAGGCGGGCCTCTTCACGCTCACGCTCGGCGGCACGACGCCGATCGATCCGGCGCTCTTCGATGCCGGTCCGGTGTCGCTCGTCGTCACCGTGGACGGCGAGGAGATGGCGCCGATCCCGCTCTCCGCCGTGCCCTACGCCTTCCGCGCAGCAAGCGCCGACACCGCGGAGAACTACGCCGGCGACGTCGACTGGGCGCAGCTCACCGGGGTGCCGACGGGCTTCGCGGACGGCACCGACGACGGCAACACCTACGCGGCGGGCGCAGGCCTCGCCCTCACGGACAACACCTTCGCCGTCGACACCGCCACGATCCAGGCCCGCGTCACCGCGACCTGCGCGCCCGGCCAGTCGATCCGCGCGATCGGCGCGGACGGCTCCGTCACCTGCGAGATCGACGACGCGGGCGCCGCGGGCACCACCTACACCGCGGGCGCAGGCCTCACGCTCGCGGGCAGCACCTTCTCCGTCGACACCGCCGCCGTCCAGGCCCGCGTCTCCGCCACGTGCGCGCCCGGCCAATCGATCCGCGCGATCGCCGCCGACGGCGCCGTCACCTGCGAGGCCGACGACGACACCACCTACGCCGCGGGCGCGGGCCTCACGCTCGCGGGCAGCACCTTCTCGGTCGACACCGCCGCCGTCCAGGCGCGCGTCTCCGCCACGTGCGCGCCCGGCCAGTCGATCCGCGCGATCGCCGCCGACGGCGCCGTCACCTGCGAGGCCGACGACGACACCACCTACGCCGCGGGCGCGGGCCTCACGCTCACCGGCACGACCTTCGCGGTCGACACCGCGGCGCTCCAGGCGCGCGTGACCGGCACCTGCCCGGCGGGACAGGCCATCGCCTCGATCGCGACGAACGGCACGGTGACGTGCGTCAGCGCCACGGGCGACCCGACGGCCGACACCATCGCGGACGATGGTGTCATCTCCGACGCCGAAGCGAGCGACTCCCTCAGCATCTCGAACGGCCTGCTCGTCGCGCCCGCGGGCGGCACGCTCGTGGACGTCAACGGCGAGCTCCGCTCGGACGGCCTGATCCAGGTCGGTGCGGCGTCGCCCGGCGCGTACGAGATGAGCACGCGGCGCTACGTCATCGAGGCGCCCCCCGCGAACATCGGTCGCGTGGTGCCGATCGACAACACG
This sequence comes from Polyangiales bacterium, assembly GCA_964202905.1. GTDB lineage: Bacteria > Myxococcota_A > Polyangia > Polyangiales > JADJQN01 > CAIUAC01. The sequence goes on along the minus strand of CAXNJO010000001.1, from coordinate 773,204 downwards.
ATTCTCGACGCGCTCTGCCGCGACGCCGACGGGTGCCAGACGACGATCGTGATGGTCAATTGGGATGGTACGGGGAACTCCGCATCGCGGTCGGAAAGGCTGTTCCTCTCCACGTCGACGCGCGCGTGGCGCGTCTCGAACAACGACGTGGATGGGACCGACAGCAACGGCGGCGTCAACGAATGGACGCCGTGGGACTGCTACCTCACCGACGCCGAGACGTGGACGGGCACGTCCAACGGCCGCGCGGATCCGGGCGTGGGCTGGGCCCTGCTCAACGTGGCGGGCGGCGGCTACAGCGACACGACCACGACGTGCCGGGTAATCTTCGAGGACTGAGCGTCGCATCCCGATGAGCGACCCCGACGAGACGCGCGGCGAACCACCGCAACACGGACGGACGACGCCGAACGCGCCGCCGCTCGCGCCCGTGCTGCGCTACTACGGCCCGTGGGCGCTCACCGCGCTGCTCGTCGCCGGGGCCGCCTGGGGGCACTTGCGGCTCGCCGCGCGGGTCGATTCGCTCGAGGAGCGGCTCGCCGCGCGTGACACGGCCCTGGTCGCGGCGACGGCCGCTGGGCCCGCGGTCGGGCCGGCCCGCAACGCGGTGCCCGGCGATGCGCCTGCGGGACGCGCGCCCGCCACGGCGGCCGCGAGCGCCCCGCCCGTGACGCAGGTGCGCGACACGGCGCCGCCCACCTGGTCGTGCGAAGCGCAGCTCGATGCGGGCGCGGTGCGCGCCGTGATCGGGCGCGAGGGACGCGCCGTGCTCGCGTGCATCGAGGCGCGGCGCGCGGCGGTCCCGACGCTCGCCGGCCGTCTCGACGTGCGCCTGCGCGTCGGCGGCGCAGGCGCGGTCGAGGCGGTGCACGTCGGCGGCGTGCAGGACGACGCCCTCATCGGCTGCGTCGGACGCGCCGCGCTGCGCTGGACGTTCCCAGCGCCGGGCGCCGGGCGCTGCGCGGTCGTCGCCGCGCCCTTCGTCGTCGGCCCCTGACGGCGCGGTTCACACCGCGTCACGCGCCGCGGCGCGCCGCGGAACGCTTGCCTCCGCCGGGGTTTGGTTCGATGCTGCGCCGCGCCATGTCGAGCCCTGATCCGCGCCCGCCGAGCCCGCCCTCCGAACCGTCGCGCACCGCCGCGGAGGAGCACCCCTTCGGCAAGCCGCCCAGCGATCTCCCGCGCTGGGAGCCCGGCCCGCCGACCCGCTCGCGCGACCCGGGCGCGGTGACCCTCGAGGTCGTCGACCTCCGCAAGCGCGGCGACCGCGCGCGCTTCGTCGACATGATCCACCCGCTCTACGCGGGCGACCCGCACTTCATCGCGCCGCTGCGCATGCAGCAGATGCACTTCCTCGACCTCGCGAAGAACCAGAGCCTCGCGCAGCTCGAGATCCACGCGGTCCTCGCGTACCGCGAGGGGCGCTGCGTCGGCCGCATCACGGGCCACATCGACCGCGCGTACGACGCCTACCACGGCACCAAGGCGGGCTGGTTCGGCTTCTTCGAGTCGATCGACGATCGGCGCGTCGCGCACGCGCTGCTCGACGAGGCGCTGCGCTGGGTGCGGTCGCGCGGGGCGACCGAGATCATCGGCCCGATGAACTTCACCACCAACCACCAGTGCGGCCTGCTGGTGCAGAACTTCGAGCGGCCACCGGTCATCGAGATGACCTACAACCCCGCCTACTACGCGGGCCTGCTCGAGTCGTACGGCCTCGCGAAGGCGAAGGACCTGCACGCCTGGTGGATCGACGTGACGCGCGGCCTCGACGACCCGCGCCTCAAGCGCTTCGCCGACATCGCCGAGAAGGTGAAGAAGCGCTCGGGCCTCACGATCCGCGGCGCGCGCATGGGCGAGTTCGAGCGCGAGGTCGCGACGATCTTCACGATCTACAACCAGGCCTGGCAGCGCAACTGGGGCTTCGTCCCGGTGAGCGAGGCCGAGTTCAAGATGATCGCGAAGGACCTGAAGCAGATCATCGTCGACAGCCTCGTGCTCGTCGTCGAGGACCGCGCCGGCAAGCCGGTCGGTTTCTCCGTCACGCTGCCCGACGTCAACCAGGTCATGCCGCGCGACGGCCGCCTCTTCCCCTTCGGCTGGTACAAGCTGCTCACGGGCATGAAGTCCGTGAAGACGGGCCGCCTCTTCACGCTCGGTGTCGTGCCGGCGTACCGCAAGCGCGGCGTCGAGTCGCTGCTCTGCGTCGAGACGGCGCTCCGCGCGAAGGAGCTCGGCATGTCGGGCGGCGAGATCGGCTGGACCCTCGAGGACAACGACCTGATCAACAGCCCGATCCAGGCGCTCGGCGGCAAGCTCGACCGCGTCTACCGCCTCTACGGCGTGCGCACCTGACGCGGCGCGACGGCGGGCCGCTCACCGCCGCCCTCGCCTGCAAGAAGGCTCCTTTTTCGGGGCTTTTCGGCCTATTTTCGGTCAGCGCGCGGCGCCGCGGGCCGCGGAGGCGGCCGTCTCGCGCTCGAGCTCGCGGATCAGCTCGGCGATCACGGCGGAGGCGCCCGCGAGCTGCTCGGGGCTGACGCGCTGCATGGCGCGGCGCACGGCGGCCTCGACCGTGTGCGTGCGCTGCTCGTCGAGGCTGCAGCCCGCGGGCCGCAGCGAGAGCAGCGCGCGGCGCGCGTCCTCCGGGTCCGGCGTGCGCGCGAGGAACTCGCGCTCGACGAGGCGGCGCACGATGCCGGTGAGCGTGCTCGGGTGCAGGCGCAGGGCCTCCGCGAGCGCCCCCGCGGAGATGCCGGGCGCGCGGCCGACGAGGCGCAGCGCGAGCCGCTGCGGGCCGGTCACGCCGTGGATCGCCTCCATGTGCTTCGACATCGCGTCGAGCGCGTGCGTGAGCCGCCAGAGCTGCTGCATGAACGCGAGCGTCTTGCCGAGCGGGCGCTCATCCGTGCGGGAAGGCTCGACGGGCGCGGTCGGAGACGCGAGCGGGGCGGTCCGCGCGCGCTTCGCGCGGGGGTTGGCGGGCGGAGACGGGCGCTTCGCGGAGGGCATCGCGGGGTGGCGCAATGTGCCCGAAGAACGCGGCCGCGCACGGAGATTCGGGCCTCGCCGGCGCGACGTTTGCCGCGCCGCGACGCGCGCGCCACGCTCGCGCCCCTGATGTCCCACGCCCCCGACGCCCCCGACGCGACCTACCACCTCGACACGCTCGCCATCCACGCGGGCCAGCAGCCCGATCCCGGTCTCGGGCGCCGTGATGCCGCCGATCGTGCTCGCGAGCACCTTCGCGCAGGACGGCCCCGGCGTGCACAAGGGCTTCGAGTACGCGCGCACGGGCAACCCCACGCGTCAGACGCTCGAGGCCTGCCTCGCCGCGCTCGAGGGCGCCGCGCACGGCCTCGCCTTCGCGTCGGGCTGCGCGGCGATGACGACGCTCTTTCACACGCTGCGCGCGGGCGAGCACATCGTCGCCTGCGACGACGTGTACGGCGGCACCTTCCGCATCCTCGACAAGGTCATGGCGCCGCTCGGCATCACGACCTCGTGGGTCGACATGACGAACCCCGCGAACGTCGCCGCGGCCATCCGGCCCGAGACGCGCCTCGTCTGGATCGAGACGCCGACGAACCCGATGCTGAAGCTCGTCGACATCCGCGCCGTCGCGGACATCGCGCACGCGCACGGCGTGAAGGTGGGCGTCGACAACACCTTCGCGACCCCCATCCTGCAACGTCCTCTCGAGCTCGGCGCGGACCTCGTCCTGCACTCGATGACGAAGTACCTGAACGGCCACAGCGACGTGGTCGGCGGCGTGATCCTCACGAGCGACGCCGCGCTCGCCGAGCGCCTGCGCTTCCTGCAGAACGCGCTCGGCGGCGTGCCCTCGCCCTTCGACTGCTTCCTCGTGTTGCGCGGCGTGAAGACGCTGCCCGTGCGCATGGCGCGCCACGTCGAGAGCGCGGCGAAGCTCGCGGCGTGGCTCGAGCAGCAGCCGCAGGTCGAGCGCGTCTACTACCCGGGGCTCGCCTCGCACCCGCAGCACGCGCTCGCGCAGGCGCAGATGCGCGGGCCGGGGGGCATGATCTCGTTCGTGGTGCGCGGCGGCGAGGCGGCCTCGCGCGCGCTGCTCCGCACAACGCGCATCTTCGTGTGCGCGGAGAGCCTCGGCGGCGTCGAGTCGCTCATCGAGCTCCCCGCGGTGATGACGCACGGCTCGGTGCCCGCGGAGACGCGCGCGAAGCTCGGCATCTCGGACGGGCTCATCCGGCTCTCGGTCGGCCTCGAGGCGTTCGACGATCTGCAGACCGACCTCGCGCGCGGGCTCGACGCCGCCGCGGCTGCGTCGCGCTGAGCGCGCGGCGCGCCCTTGGTTGCCACCCCGCGGCGCGGGCGTTAGCCTCCCCGCCTCAGTCTTCGGAGGGCCGTGCGCCCCCGCCTCGGAGGATCCCCCGCATGCGCCGCCTCTCGCTCTCCTCGCTCGCGCTCCTCTCGGTCCTCGGTGTCGCCGGCTGCGGCGACGACGAGCCCATCGAGCCGCTCGCCGACTTCCGCTACACGCTCGGCTGCGGCGGCCGCAGCGGCTGCTTCTCGAAGGACCGCGACATCAACGGCTACAACAACGAGGGCGGCATCACGGTGAGCTGCACTGCGGGCACCTCGAGCGCCGGCTCGACCCTCGCCTTCCGCCTCTCGGCGGTCGACCCGATCGACATGCGCACGCGCTTCAGCATCGCGCTCGCCAACGTCGCGTACAACGCGGCGACGGGCCTCCCGGTGGGCACCTCGGGTCAGGTCACCGTCACCGAGGGCGGCAACACCTTCGTCGGCACCGTCAGCGGCGGCACGCCCTCGCTCGAGGCGCCGTGCCAGGTCACCAACATCGCGAAGACGATGGACGACGTGGGCAACCCGCAGATCGAGGGCGACGTCCTCTGCGGCGCGCAGATGAACAAGATGATCGGCCTCGAGCAGCGCGGCGCGATGACCGTCCGCCGCGACCTCTACACCCCCGAGTCCGAGACCGGCCCCGCGCACTTCCGGATCGTGCTCTGCGACGGCCTCCCTCTCCCTGAGTGACCCTCGCTCGGTCTTTCAACCGGACTTCCGCGCTCATCGCGCTGCTCGCGCTCGCGCTCGCGGCGTGCGGTGACGTGGACCTCACGCCGGGGCGCGGGCCAACCGCGGATGCGGGGCTCGCGATGGACGCGGAGACGCGGAGCGATGCGGGCGTCGACGAGGTCGTCGCGGACCTCGGTGGGGAGGACGCGGGCCCGCCTGATGCGGGGATGCCCGATGCAGGGCTGCCGCCCGAGCCGACGCGCTATCCGGCCGACGCGCGCCACTCGCCGCTCAGCCCGTACGTGGCCGCCGAGCTCGCGCGCATCCGCACGAACGACCCGACGCTGCGTGAAGACGTGCTCGCGAAGGTCGGCGACTCGATCACCGTCTCGACGGGCTTTCTGCACTGCCTCGCGGGCAGCCGCGTGAACCTCGGCGGGCGCGACGCGCTCGCCGGCACGGTCGCGCACTTCGGCGCGGGCGACGCCGCAGGCACGAGCCCGTACACGCGCACCTCGCTCGCCGCGGGCGTCGGCTGGAGCGCGTGGAGCGTGGTCGAGGGCACGACGCCGCCGCGCGTCGTGCAGGAGCTCGACGCGGCCCGCCCCGCTTTCGCCGTCGTCATGTACGGCACCAACGACATCGGCGCGAACACACCCACGCGCTACGCGGACAACGTGCTCGACCTCGTCGACACGCTGACCGGGCGCGGCGTCGTGCCGATCGTCTCGACCTTCCCGCCGCGCGACGACGACGCCGCCGCCGACGCGCGTGTGCCCCTCTACAAGGCGATCGTGCGCGCCGTCGCCGAGGCGCGGCAGGTGCCGTACGTCGACTTCCACGGCGCGCTGCTGCCGCTCCCCGGGCACGGGCTCGGCAGCGACGGAGTGCACCCGAACCTCGCCCCCGGCGGCGCCTGCGACTTCACCGCGGCGGGCCTCACGTACGGCTACAACGTGCGGAACCTCGTCACGCTCGAGGCGCTCGACCGCGCGCGCCGCGTGGTCGCCGCGGGCGAGCCACCGCCCGACGATCCCGGGCCCCGCCGCGTGGGTGCGGGCACGACTGAATCGCCATTCATCGTCGACACGCTGCCCTTCACCGACGCGCGCAACACGGTCTTCGCGACCGAGCGAACGCGCAGCACCTACGGGGGCTGCGGCTCGACCGCGAACGAGGGCGGGCCCGAGTACGTCTACACGCTCTCGCTCGGCGCGCCCCGCCGCGTGGACGTGTGGCTCTTCGACCGCGGCACCGTCGACGTCGACGTGCACGTGCTCGACGCGTCGGGCGCACCCGCGGGCTGCCTCGCGCGGCACGACACGCACGTCGGGCTCGACCTCGGCGCGGGCACCTTCACGATCGTGCTCGACACGTACGTCTCGGGCGGCGTCGAGCGCGCGGGCGAGTACCTGCTCGTCGTGCTGTGACGGAGCGGAGCGCGCTCGGCACGGGGCTGGTCTCGATCACGCCCACGCGGCGCGGGCGCTTCTTCTGGGCCGCCTGGTGGACGGGCGCGCCGACGCGCACGCCCTTCCGCAGGCCCGACGCCTCGCACGGCGGCGCAGCGTCGATGGACGAGGCCCGGCGCGAGGCCGAGCGCGCCGCGGGACGCGCGCTCCGCGAGCTCGACTTCCGCTGGGCGAACGCGTGGAACCGCATCCTGCGCGGGCAGGCGCCGTTCACGCCGCGGGACCTCGCCGCGCTCGACGGCGCTCCGCGGGCACCCCGTCCCGCGCCGCCGCCGGGGTCCACGCCGCGCTCGGTGTGGTCGGTGCTGGGCGTCGAGCGGCTCGCCTCGCCCGACGAGATCAAGCGCGCGTTCCGACGCCGCGCGCTCGAGACGCACCCCGATCAGGGCGGCGACGCGGCCGAGTTCCGCGCCGTGCGCGCCGCCTACGACGAGGCGCTCGCGCGGCGCGGCGCGCGGGGCAAGCGATGAGCGCGCGCCGACACGCCGAGACGGCGCACGCGTCTGCTACCGTCCGGAGCGTGAAAAAGATCTACGTCCTCGACACCAATGTGCTGCTCCACGACCCGCGCGCGATCGACAAGTTCGAGGACAACGACGTGGTCATCCCGATCCACGTCATCGAGGAGATCGACCAGTTCAAGCGCGAGATGAGCGAGGTCGGGCGCAACGCGCGCACGTTCACCCGCACGCTCGACGAGCTGCGCGAGGCCACGGGCGGGACACTGCAAGAAGGTTGTCGTCTCGCGGGGGGCGGGCGCCTGCGCGTCGCGGTGCCGAAGGACGTGCTCGCGCTGAAGAAGCTCGACAACGCCGCGATGGACCACGCGATCGTGCAGACGGCCATCACCGAGCGCGACACGCACTCCGGCACGCCGACGGTGTTCGTCACGATGGACGCCAACCTCCGCATCCGCGCCGACGCGCTCGGCCTGCGCGCGGAGAACTACGAGAACGCGCGCATCTCGTACGACGACCTGTACACGGGCACGCTCGAGCTCGCGGTCGACGCGGGCGTGGTCGATCAGCTCGGCGGCAAGGGCGAGGTGCCGCTCGCGGACCTCGGCGCGCAGGGCGCCGCGCTCTTCCCCAACGCCTGCCTCGTCCTGCGCGACGCCGAGAACCCGAGCCACACCGCGCTCGGTCGCTTCGACGCGCGTAAGGATCTCGTGCGCCCGCTGCGCGTCGCGCGCGACGGCGCGTGGGGCGTGCGGCCGCGCAACCTCGAGCAGAACTTCGCGCTCGACGTGCTCCTCGACGACTCGATCAACCTCGTGACCCTCGTGGGCAAGGCGGGCACGGGCAAGACGCTGCTCGCGATCGCCGCGGGCCTCAAGAAGGTCATCGACGAGGGCGTGTACGCGCGGCTGCTCGTGTCGCGCCCGATCTTCCCGCTGGGCCGCGACGTCGGCTACCTGCCCGGCGACCTCGAAGAGAAGCTCAACCCCTGGATGCAGCCGATCTTCGACAACCTCGAGTACATCTTCGCGACCGGCCGCGGACGCGCGGGCGAGGGGCGCAGCTACGCCGAGCTCGTCGCGAGCGGCGTCATCGAGGTCGAGCCGCTCACGTACATCCGCGGGCGCTCGCTGCCGAACCAGTTCCTCATCGTGGACGAGGCGCAGAACCTCACGCCGCACGAGGTCAAGACGATCATCACGCGCTGCGGCTCGGACACGAAGATCGTGCTGACGGGCGACCCCGACCAGATCGACAACCCGTACGTGGACGCCGCCTCGAACGGGCTCTCCGTCGTGGCGGAGCGCTTCAAGCGCGAGCACATCGCGGGGCACGTCACGCTCACGAAGGGCGAGCGCTCCGAGCTCGCCGAGCGCGCGACCGAGCTGCTCTGACGATGGCGACACGGCGCGCGAAGCCGGGCCCCGAGGCCGCGCGCGCGCACCTCGACGCGCTGCTCGGGCGTATCGCCACGGCCGCGCGCCTGCTGCCCGCGCTCACCGTCGACGGCGCAGACGCGGAGCGCGCGCGGCTGATCCGCGACGTCGCCGCGGGGCGCGCCCCGACACCGCAGCTCCGTTACACGCCGCGCCCGCTGCCGCCGGAGGCCGCGCACGCGCTCGACGAGGCGCGCCGCGTCGCGCCCGACTCGCCCGCGGCCACGCTCTACCTCACGCGGCTCGACGAGCTCGAGCTCGAGCTGCGCATCCTCGCGGCGCTCGGCGACGCGCGCGCCGTGCCGCCGCTCGCCGCGCAGCGCTACGGGCGCGGCGACGCGCGCATCGTCGGCGCGGACGGAGACACGCGCACGCTCGCGGAGGAGGCGCGCCGGATGCTGCGCGCCGCGCCCGAGCCGCCGGAGCCGCGCACGCTCCCCGCCGACGATCCGCACGGCGGGCCCTCCGCGGCGCGCGTGCTGCGCGAGGCCGCCGCCGCGGCCGGGCTCGCGGTGACGGTGCGCGTCGAGCCGCGGCTCGCCGCGAACGCCGCGACCGGTGACCGGCTGATCCTCCTCGCCGCGCGCGACTTCGGCCCGCGCGAGGCGCGGCGGCTCGCGGTGCACGAGGTGTTCGGACACCTCGTGAGCGCCGCCCACGCGCGCATGCAGCCGCTGCGTCTGCTGGAGGTCGGCACGGCGGGATCCTTCGCCGATCAGGAGGGCGTCGCGCTCGCGCTCGAAGAGGGCGCGGGCTGCCTCGACGCGACGCGGGCGCGGACGCTCGCCGCGCGCGTGGTCGCGACCGACGCCGTGCACGCGGGCGAGCCCTTCGGCGCCTGCGCGCTCACGCTCACGCGGGAGCACGGACTCGCGCCCGACGCCGCCGTCGCCGTGTGCGAGCGCGCGTACCGCGGTGGGGGCGTCGCGCGCGACGCGGGCTACCTGCACGGCTGGCTGCGCGTGCGCCGCGCGCTCGCAGCCGGCGAGACGACGCTCGACGAGCTGCGCATGGGGCGCGTCGGCGTCGCCGACGTCGGGGCGCTGCGCGCGCTCGTGGCCGCGGGCGCGGCGCGGACCTTCCCCGCACGGCCCGTCGCGTGACGTCGCCGCGGCGATGAATGGCGATTCAGCCGCGCAGCGTCGCATGCAGACCCGCGGGGGCGCGGCCCCACATCACTGAATGGCGATTCAGCCGCGCAGCGTCGCGTGCAGACCCGCGGGGGCGCGGCCCCACATCACTGAATGGCGATTCAGCCGCGCAGCTTCGCGTGCAGGCGCGCGTCGACGCTCGCCGGGACGAGCTTCGAGACGTCGCCGCCGAGGCGCGCGGCCTCCTTCACGAGGTTCGACGAGACGTAGAAGTAGGCGTCCTTCGCCATGATGAAGACCGTCTCGACCTCTTCGTTGAGGTGACGGTTCATGTTGGCCATCTGCAGCTCGTACTCGAAGTCCGCGACGGCGCGCAGGCCGCGCAGGACGACGTTGACCTGCTTCTTGCGGGCGTAGTCGACGAGCAGCCCCTCGAAGGTGTCGACCTCGAAGCGCGGGTCGTCGCCGAGCGCCTCGCGGATCATCGTGATGCGCTCCTCGACGCTGAAGAGCGCGCTCTTCTTCGGGTTGTGCAGCACGGCGACCACGATGCGGTCGAAGGCGCGCAGCCCGCTCTGCAGGATGCTGACGTGGCCGTTCGTGATCGGGTCGAAGGACCCCGGGTAGATCGCGGTGCTCATGGGTCGGAGGCCTCGGGCTCACTGCGGCGACGCAGGAAGAGGACGGTGGTGTCACCGTAGCGGTAAGCCGCGTCGGGCGTGAAGAATGTCGCGCCCCCGGGCGGCGGGCGCGGCGGCTGGCGCGTCGCGTGCTCGAGCACGACGAGCGCATCGGGCGCGATCACGCCGAGCGCGGCGAGCCGCTCGAGGAGCGGCGGCACGTCGTCGATCTCGGCGTAGGGCGGATCCGCGAAGACGAGATCGAAGCCCACACCTCCCGCGGCGCGGCGGAGGCGCGCGGCGAGCGGGGACGCGGGCTTGGGCGCGAGCGCGGCGACGACCACCTCGACGCGCGGTGCGAGGCCGAGCTCGCGGGCGCAGGCCTCGAGCGCGGCGGCGACGCGGCGATCCCGCTCGACGCAGCAGGCGCGCTGCGCACCGCGCGAGAGCGCCTCGAGCGCGAGCGCACCGGTGCCGGCGTAGAGGTCGAGCACGCGCGCCCCCGCGATCGCGTCGCGCGCCTCGAGCGCCGAGGCCACGGCCTCACGGACGCGGTCGGAGGTCGGGCGCGTGGCGCCGGGGGGCGGGCCGTGGAAGCGGCGCCCGCCGAGCGCCCCGCCGATGATGCGCATGCGCGGGGGGACTCAGAAGGTGAGGCGCGCCTCGAGCCCGCCCTGCCGGAGCCCGACCACCGGGCGCACCGAGAGCGTGCCCGCCGCGGGCGAGACGGACGCGTCGCGCTCGTCGTCGCCGCCGAGGCCGGTCGAGATGAGGTAGATGCCCGCGCCGAGCCCGAGGATGCCGAGCCCGAGAAAGACGTACTGCAAGGGCTCGAACGTGTTCGCCGTGCTGCAGAGCGAGCGCACGCGCTCGACGGTGCCCGCGGGGGTACCGAGGTCGAGGCCCGCTTCGGCCGGCACGCAGATGTCGTCGACGCCGTTCGGCTGACCGGGAGCCGCGGCCGCGCCGCGGTAGGCGAGCCACGCGGCGTCGCCGTCCACCGCGTCGAGCTCGAGCCAGCTGTAGGCGGTGAGCCCGATCATCGCCGCACCGAGCACCGACGCGCCGACGCCGACCCAGAAGCCCGTGCCGAGCGACGCGCTGCCCTCGGCAGGGGCCGGATCTGCGTCGCCCGCGGCCTCGAGCTCGACACCGACCGCCTCGGCCCCCGACGCCTCTCCGGCAGCCACGTCGGCCGCACTCGCGTCGCTGGCGGATGCAGCGCGACGGGCATCGAGCGTGATGGTATCGCCGACCTCGACGCTCACGCGCTGGCGGAAGCCCGGCTGCCCTTCGGCCTGTACCTCGACGAGGTGGCCGCCCGCACGGACGCCGCGCGCGGTGAACGTCCCGCGCGCCACGACGCCGACCGCCTCCCCGTCGACGAGCACCTGCGCGCCATTCGTCGCGCCACGCACCACGATCGAGCCGACCTGCGGCAGCCCGGCGAGCACCGACATCCAGCCACGCGCCACGGGGCGCAGGTCGTCGATGTCGCTGCGCGCGCGCTGCACGGTGGCCGTGAGCTGCTGGTCGATCTCGTTGTCGCTCGCGTCGAACGAATAGAGCGCGAGCGCGTAGTTGTACTGGTCGCCGGCCGCGGTGCGGCGCGCGGTGCCGTAGACGATGCGCGCGACTCGGAGCTCGCCGGCGATCTGCTGCAGGCACGCGGCGTCCGGCTCGTCACAGCTGAACACCAGCATCATCTGCGCGAGCGACACGTCGCGGTCGACGACGCGCAGGCCAGGCACCTGCTCGGCCGCACGGCGCAGCGCCCCGGTCAGGTTGCGCGCGAACTCGTCGTCGCCCTCGACGGAGCGCATGCCGAGCACGATCACCGAGGTGTCGGCGAAGGCGACGGACGGCGCGGCGAGCAGCCCGAACATCACGAGCAGCGGCGCGAGCGATCTCCACGAGGACGTCATCGAGTCTCCTCCGTCCCTGCCGAGCGGAACGGGCGCCACCCTAACGCGCGGGCGTCGACCGCGGCAAGCGCGGCGCGTGTCCCCGCCCCGCCCGGCTCATGCCTGTCCACTGCCGCAGCGGGCGCCGGGTGCTACGCCGCCAAGCGTCGGAGCGAGAGCAAACGTGGACGTGTCCCCGAAAACCTGTGCCCGCTGCGGGGCGCGCTACGACGCGTCGGCGGACTTCTGCACGCGGGACGGCACGCCGCTCGGCGACGACCCGGCGCAGGACGCGTACATCGGGCAGACGCTGCTCGGGCAGTTCCACCTCGAGGCGCGCATCGGCGCCGGCGGCATGGGCACCGTGTACCGGGCGCGGCAGCTCGGCGTCGAGCGGCTCGTCGCCGTGAAGATCCTGCACGGCGAGCTGACGCAGAACGCGGATGCCGTACGGCGCTTCCAGCGTGAGGCGCGCGTGTCGGCGGCGCTCGACCACCCGAACGTCGTCCGCGTGATCCTCTTCGGGCAGCTCCCCGACGGCAGCCTCTTCCTCGTGATGGAGTACCTCGACGGGCGCTCGCTCGCCGACGTGATCCACGCTGAGGGTGCGCTGGCGCCGGCGCGCGCGGTGCACATCACCACGCAGATCTGCGACGCGATCGGCGAGGCACACCGCCAGGGCGTCGTGCACCGCGACGTGAAACCCGAGAACGTGCAGCTCGTCGCGCGCGGGCGCGACGCGGACGTCGTGAAGGTGCTCGACTTCGGGATCGCCCGTTTTTTGTGGGGCGAGCAGACGATGGTGACGCAATCGGGTCTCATCTTCGGCACGGCCCGCTACATCTCCCCCGAGGGCGCCTCGGGGGAGGCCACCGACGCGCGCAGTGACGTCTACTCGATCGGCGTGTTGCTCTTTCAGCTGCTCTGCGGCGAGACGCCCTTCGACGCGCCCTCGCCGGTGGCGCTGCTGATGAAGCACGTGCAGGAGTCCGCGCCCGACGTGCGCATGCGCGGCCGCGGGGCGGGCGTCCCCGCGCCGATCGCGGAGGTCGTCGCACGCACCCTCGCCAAGAACCCCGACGCGCGCTTCGACGACGCACGCGCCCTCGCGGAGGCGCTCCGCGAGGCTGCCGCACGCGCGGGCCTCACGGCCGTGCTCCCGCCCGGCGCGCCATCCCTCGCGCCTCCCTCACCCGACGCGAACACGACGCGCGGCGGAGCACGTGACCCGCACGCCACCACGCCCCCTCTCGCCGCACGCAGCAGCGTCGATCCACACGGCGCAACCCACGCGGCGCTCGACACCCCGTCCACACACACGGGCGACGACCCCCGCTTCGACGACTCCCCCGAGATCGCCGGTCTCCCACGGCGACGGCAGCGCACGCGCAAACACCTGTTGATCGCGGCTTTTCTGACCGGCGCGTTCGCCGTCGGTGGCGGTGCCTTCGTCGCGAAGCGCTGGGGTGGCGCCGAGTCGGCCACCGTCGACCGCGACGCGCTCGCACGGCGCGCGCGCGCGGCCTTCGACGTCGGCGCCTGGGACGACGCCTCCCCGCATCGCACCGCGCCCGGCGAGGACGTGCTCACGCTCACGCGCGCGCTCTGGCTCGCCCACCCCGGCGATGAAGACGCGCTCCGCCTCCGCTCGGCCGCTGCGCTGCGGCTCGTCGCCGACGCCGATCAGGCGCGCGGGGCCCTGCGCTGGAACGAAGCGCGCGCCCTCTACGACCGCGCGCTGCGCCTCGACCCCGAAGCACAGAGCGCCCGCGAGGGGCTGGCGATCGTGGATCGGCACGAGCACGCCGCCGCCCCCACGGCCGGTGTCCGCACGCTCCCCGCCGTGCCCCGCGCAGGCGAGGCGGTGACCCTCGTCGCGACGCTGGCTCGGGGCACCACGCTGCCCGCGGGCGTGAACCCGCGCTTCCGTGTGACGCGGGCCGGACGCCCCCTGCGCGGCGAAATCCGCGCGACGCCCGGCGACGACGGCGCCTGGCTCGGCGGCTTCACCTTCCCGCAGGCCGGCGAATACGGGGTCTTCTTCGTGGTCGACGACGCCACCGCGGGCCTGCAGCTACGCGCACAGATCCTCGTCGACGCGAACGACTCGCCCCGCGCCGCCGGCCGCAGGCGCCCCGCGCGCGACGGCGATACGCCGATGGTCCTCACGCACGAGGTGCTCGAGCCCGCCCCGCCGACGGTCGTCGTGCCGCCGCGCCCGGACGACGGCATCGACTGGCGCGTCCCGCCCGAGTCGCCCCGCGCACCCACGACCGACGCGCCCGCGCCGTCACCGTCACCGCCGCCCGCGCCGTGGACGGGTCAGACGCTCTGACCATCACCCAGGAGGGTGTTCGTCACGCGCGGCGCGGGGCGATTCACGCTCAGATCAGGATCGTCGGCGCACACGTCGACACGCCCGCGCCGACGATGCGATAGCCCGTCTCGGGAATCACGACCTCCACGGCGCCCGTGTCCGGCGTGAGGCGGAAGATCGAGGAGCTCGTCCCGAGCGCGCCGAGATAGAAGATGTAATAGCGGCCGCCCCAGTACGCGAAGGCCCACGCATTCGGCAGCGGCAGGAAGCTCGTGTCGATCGACGACACGTCGAACTCGCGCAGCGTCGCGCCCGTGGCCTTGTCGAGCTGGCGCACCGCCATCGGCATCGCGTCGGGGAAGAAGCCCCACAGCTCCGCCTCGCCGTTGCCGGTGAGCTCGGGCGAGCCCGCGACGGGGCCGATCGTCGACACCGACCAATCCGCCGTGCGGATCGCGCCGAACGTCGCGCGCCCGCTGCCGACGCCCGCCTCCGGCCCACCCGCGATGTAGAGCGTCTCCGACGCCCCGCCCGCGACGTCCGAGACGAAGCCCATGCCGAAGAGCTCGAAGCCCATCGCGCCCGGTACGTACGGCGTCGGCGTGCAGCTCGCGTCGCTCGTACTCACCTGATAGATGCGCCGGTCGCTGTGCAGCACGAGCGCGTTCGCGTTGCGGTCGACGGCCATCGAGAAGGGTGATGCTCCCGGCGCGCACGCGAGCGTGCCAATCGGCGTGATCGCCCGCGATTCCGGGTCGAAACGCAGCAGCGAATTGCCACTGTCGACGAGATAGATGAAGCGCGCGTCCGCGACGCAGCTGCTCGGCGGAATCCCGAGATCGGGAATCATCGCATCGCGCCCGCCACCCCCGCCGCCATCCCCGCTGCCCCCGTCGAACCGACTCGCGACCCCCGGACGCCGCCGGTCCGCACCGCACCCGGCGACCGCGAGCGCGAGCGCGACCACCATGAGCGTGAGAGACGCGATGCGAAGCGAGGCGGCGCGAGGAGGACTCATCCCGCGACTGTAGTGCGGAAGTGTGCGCCGTCACAAGCGGCCCACGGACGGCGGATGTCGAGTCGCGTCATGCATCACAGACGCACGAGGTGATGACGGACGAGCGGTCGGGGCGGCAGGTTCCGGACGCCGAGGCGGAGGCCGTGCCCGAATCGTTCGAGCCGCCGAGGCGCCAGCGATAGATGGCGCGGCGTGTCGCGGTCGTGGAGGCGAACACCCCGACGCGGAGGAAATCACCGTGTCTGAGGGCCTGCGCGGCGATGCTGGCGACCTCGAGCTGCCAGGCGCCCGCGCCCTGAGCCTCGAGCCGGAACATCGTCGTCGCAGTGGTTGCCGAACTCGCCCACCGCGCGGCGCTCGGCCGACGCTTCGGTGCAGGTGGCCGTGCAAGAACGAACTCCGGGGGTGCCACACGCGGTGACGAGACAGGTGCGCAGCGCGTTCTGCTCGCAGGCGAAGCCTTCGTCCGTATGCCCGTCGAGATCATCGTCGCAGCCGCTGCACGTCCCCGTGACGGTCGGGCCCTCGTCGGCCGCGCAACACGCGCTCCACGTGCTGCTCGCCCCCCCGGGGCGCGTCGGTGTCGTCGCAGTCGTCGCCGCCGCACGCGACCGACGCGACGCCGTCGAGATCCTCGCAGAACGTACGGCGAGGGTCGCGCCGTCGAACGACGCGTCGAGGCCGGAGGGCGCGACGTCGTCGCCACAGGCGGCGAGCAGGGCCACGCCCGCGGCGACGACGATGCGCGCGAGCGCGGCGCTGCGCATGGATGCGCCTACGCGGGCGCCACCAAGGGTCGAAACACGCGTGACAAGCCTCCCGCGACGCACGCTCACGGCGCCGGTCCGCGCGCGCCCCCTTCCCCGGGCAGCGGCCCGATGCGTGGACGGGCGCGGCGACCTCAGGCACCCTCGGCGGGGTGACCCCCCGCCCGCACGCGCACTCGGCATCGCGGCTCCTCGCCCTCGCGCTCGCGGGCTGCGTGCAGGAGCCCGTCGGCGATCAGCGACAGGCCGTGAGGGTGCCGGGCGACTGGAACCCGCCCACGAGCACGCGCGAGCTCGCGGCGACGCAGTTCGTCGACGTCGTCGATCCGCCGACGGTGCTTCCGCTCGGGAGCTGCACCTCGACCGATCCGTGGGTGGGCACGTGCACCCATCCCGCCTGCCTCCGCGCCCATCCCGGCACCACCGAACTCGACGTCTACATCCGCACGCGCTGGCCGTACGTGCGCGCCGGAGGCACGTATTCGTGCCGGCGCAACAGCAACCCGAGCAGCACGGGATCTCTGTCCGTACATTCGATCGGTCGCGCCATCGATCTGATGATTCCCACCATCGATGGCGACGCGGACAACACCCGCGGAGACGCGGTCGCCCACTGGCTCATCGAGAATGCCGAGTACATCGGCATTCAACGCGTGATCTGGGATGGGATGTTCTGGAATGGCGAGCGCGGATTCACCGAGATTTCGGACACACGCACGAGCTCGGGCGCCTATCGCACCGATCACCACGTGAATCACATTCACACCGAGCTGAGCGTCGATGGCGCCGCGAAGCGCACGCGCTTCTTCACCGAGGGTGCGCCGCCGATGACGTGTCCCGTCGTCTGCTACGGGACGGCCGCGGTGCGCGAGGACTGCACCTTCGTCGACTGCGCCGCGACGGGCGAGGTGTGCCTGCCCTCGCCGCCACGCTGCGGCCCGCCGACACCGCTCGAGCCGCCGGAGGCGACGCGCCTCGCGGACGCCACGCTCCCCGGCGTCACGCCCGTCGCCGGGCGCTCGCGCTTCCGCTTCGTGCCCGCCGAGCGGCTCTTCGACACGCGCACCCCCGAGGGCAGCGCGCGCCTCGTGCGCTCGGACGGCGCGACGGGCGGGCCGCTCGGCGGGACGCGGACGCGGGACGTTCGCGTCGTGGTCCGCGCTGCCGACGGACGCGAGCGCGGTGTGGCTGAACGTCACCGCCGTGCCGCGTATGGCCGCGGGCTTCGTGCAGGCCTACGCGGAAGGCCCCGCGCCGGACACCGCGACGGTGCACTTCACGCCCGGAAACGCCCGCGCGAACGCGGCCGCGACGACGCTCGGCGCAGGCGGCGCGGTGACGTTCGCCGCGAGCACGGACGTCGACCTCGTCGTCGACTGGACGGGCGCGTGGGCTCCGGCGGGCCTCGGTCTGCGCGCGGCCGGGCCGACGCGCGTGCTCGACACCCGCGCGACGGCGACGACCCTCACCCCGGGCGTGCCCTTCGAGGTGGACGTGCGCGCGCCCGCGGATGCGGAGGGTGTCGTCGCGTCGGTCACCGTGCTCGGCGGTGAGGTGGCCGGGTTCGTGACGGTGGCGCCCTGTGGCGCGCCCGTGCCGCCGACGAGCAACCTCAACTTCCGCGCGGGCACCGCGACGGCAAATACCATCATCTCGGCGCTCGGCGCGGGGAGCATGTGTGTCACGTCGACCCACGCAGTCGGCCTCGTCGTCGATGTGAATGGCTATCTCGTGCCCGCAGGCGAGCTGTCGTATCAGGCTCTCGCGCCCGTCCGCGTGCTCGACACACGCGCCCCGACGAGCCTCTACACGGGGCGCGTCGGGGAGCGGCAGATCCTCGAACTCCCACTCTCGCGCGCCAGCGGGATGCCCGCCGACGTGCGCGCTGCGGTCGTGAATCTCACCGTCACGGACGCGAGCGCGCGCGGCTTTCTCACGGTCTTCCCGTGCGGCGAGGCCGTCCCAGGCACCTCGAGCCTGAACTTCGATCCGGAGGGCGCGACGAGCGCGCTGGCCTTCGGCGCGACGGGCGGCGGCTCGCTCTGCGTCTTCGCGAGCGGGCGCGCCCACGTGATCGCCGACCTGCTCGGTGTGTGGGTCCCGACCCCCGACGCGCCGCCCCCGACGACCGTGCCCGGCAACGACCCGGACGCGCCCGACGATCCGCGCCTGCCCGACGGCGGACTCGAGGCGGACGCGGGCCTCGGCGCGCCCGACGCCGCGAGCCCCGCCGCGGCGCGCGGCCTCTCGTCGCCAGGCTGCCAGTGCGCGCTCGGCGCAGCGCACGGCGAGCACGGCACGGCGAACGCGTGGGCCACACTGCTCGTCGCCCTCAGCGTGCTCGGCGGCGCCCGACGCAGGACGCGCGCCCGACGCGACGCATGAGCGACGCGCGACCCGCGGTCGCCGACGCGACGCAGTCCGACGCGACGCAGTCCGACGCGACGCAGTCCGACGCGACGCAGTCCGACGCGACACAGTCCGACACCGCCCCATCCGAAGCGACCCCGCGGACCTCCCTCTTCGCGCGACACCCGGAGGCCACGCTCGTGGGCCTCGCGCTCGCGCTCCACGCGACGTACCTCGCGCTGTACGCGCAGGCGCTGCCCTTCGTCGACGGGCCGCTCGGCGACTCGCTCGTCTACCTGCAGCAGGCGCGCGACGTGCTCGCCGGCAGGCTCGGCACGCCCGCGCTGCTCGCGTTCAGCCCGCTCTACGGCTACACGCTCGCGGCGCTCGGCGTGAGCGCGGCGTCGCTCGCGCCGCTCGTGCTGCAGGCGGTGCTCAGCGCGCTGATCCCCGCGGTGATCCACCGGACGGCGCGCGCGCGCTTCGGGTCCCGGGCCGGGCTCGCCGCCGCGGGGCTCGCCCTCTCGTACGCGATGCTCCCGTACTACGCCTCGAAGCTGCTCAGCGAGACGCTCGGGCTCTTGCTGGCGGCGCTCTCGCTCGCGGCCTACGCGTCGGAGGGCGTGCGCGCGGCGCGCCCCACGCGGACGCTCGCCGCCGGGGCGCTGCTCGCGCTCGCCGTGCTCGCCCGCGCGAGCCTCGTGTTCGCGCTGCCGCTCGCGGTGCTCGCCGCGCTGCCGCGCTGGGCGCGTGGGGAGGCGCGCCTCGTCGGCGTGCGGCGCGCGGCGCTCGTCGCCGCGGGGATCGCGCTCGTGCTCGGCGCGAACGGCGCCGTGAACGCCGCGGGCAGCGGGCATTTCGTGCCCGTCATCGCGGTGTCCCGCACGCTCGAGACCGCGAGCACCGCGCGCTTCGACGGGAACCTCGGCGCGCTCTCGCAGGGCGGCGAGCTCGCCTCGCCCTTCGACGTGGTGCGTCAGGCCGAGCGCTCCCTCGCGCCCGACGCCGTGGCCGCGGAGGCGCCCTCCCTGCGCGAGCGGCTCGCGCGCTACGACGTGCGCGGGGTGCTCGCCCAGGCCCCGGGTAAGATCGCGCAGACCTTCGGGAATCGCGAGATGACGTGGCAGTACGGGTTCGTCGGCGAGCGCGACGCGGTGCCCTTCCTGCGCCTGTTTTTCGGGGCGTGGAGCGCGTTCGTCGTCCTCGCGCTCGCAGGCGTCTGGGCGCTCGCGCGGGCCGCGGCGCGGGGCGAGGCGTCCCCCGGCGAGGCGGGCGCGATGGCGCCCGATCTGCGTGCGCTCTGGGCCCATGCGCCCCTCTTCGTCGGCTGCCTCGTGACGTGCGTGCTCTACCACCCGAGCAGCCGCTACCGGCTCGCGATGGCCCTGCCGATGTTCGTGCTCGGCGGGTACGGCCTCACCGCCGCGCTGCGCGCCGTCGCCACGCCCGGCCGTCGCGCCGCGGGCGCCGCCGTGCTCGCGGCCGCGCTCGCCTTCGCGGTGCAGGGCCAGACCTTCACGCTCCACAACCGCGTCGAGTGGGAGTTCCAGCTCGCGGGCAGCTGCCTGAACGCGGGCGACCGCCGCGCGGCGGCGCAGCACGCGATCCGCGCGCTCGAGCAGGCGCCGCTCGACCCGACGGTGCAGCGCCGCGCCGCGATCTTCGGCGTGCACGTGCGACGGCGGTAGCGGTGGCGGACGCGCCGCGGACGGACATGACAACCTCCTTGTGACGTTCACGAGGCGCGCAGGGCCGTTGAATCGATCGGCGTCGCGCACGTCTGAGGCCTGCGCCACTTGCTCGTTCGTCCCCGGCGCACCTCGAGGAGTATCCCCGATGACCCATCCGTTGAACCCCCCCGCGAGGCGCGGTGCGCGCGCGGCTCCGAGCCCGTCCGCCCCCGCCGACGTGGAATCGCCCACCAATCCGTGTTGGACGCTCGACCCCGGTGCGCTCGAGGCGACGCGCGCGTTTCTCTACACGCGCGGCGGACACGAGACCCGCCTCGAGGTGATCGCGTGGACCGCGCGGGATCCGTGGCCGGACGCCGACGCGGACGAAGGTTGGACGTCGCTCTTCGGCGACGGGATCGACCCGCACGCCGCGCGCGTCGCGGTGCCCGCGCACTGCAGCGCGATGATCCGGCGCCGCGAACGCCATCAAGGGCCGGAATCCCCGTGGCAGACCATGCAGGCCTTCCGGGCGACGCCCGGCGCCGTCGCGCTCACCGAGGACGCGCTCGGCGTGTGGATCGCGATCGACGGGGTCGTGCGCGGCGCCCGCGTGAGGCGCCCCTGGATCGTGACCGAGCGCATCGATCCCGAGACGGGCCACCCGGTCACCAGCTACCGGATGGGCACCCTCGACGGGCTCGCGCAGCACACCGGGCTCTGGCAGCTCGCGCTCATCGGCGACGACCACCTGCAATATCCGGCCTTCGTCCGCGACTTCCCGCAGCTGCGCGCGCTCGACCTCAGCCACTGCTCGTATCTCTCCGGGCTCGACGTGCTCGAGGCGCTGCCGGACCTCGAGTCGCTCCGCCTGCGCTGGTGCGACGAGGGCGACTTCTGGCACGGCTCGCTCCGCGCGCTGCACGGGCTGCGGGCGCTCGACGTCTCCTTCACGGGCGTCACCGACCTCCGCTTCCTCCGGGAGCTGCGGCAGCTCGCGCACCTCGACCTCGAGGGCCACGAGGGCATCCGGGATCTCCGCCCGCTCTCCCGGCTGAAGGGGCTGCGCACGCTGGATCTCTCGCGCTGCACGCAGCTCCGGGACCTCGCGCCGCTCGGCGCCCACCCGTCGCTCGAGACGCTGCGCCTGCAGAACGCGCACGACGATCTCGACCTCTCGGCCCTCGCCACGATCCCCACGCTCCGCCTGCTCGATCTGCGCGAGTGTCACGCGCGCCGCGGATGTCTGCGCCGCCCACGTCGCAAGGTCCTTGCGGTGTTGCAGGCGCGCCGCGCGCCCGCGCCGCGCCGCAAGCGCTGGCACGAGCCGCCGGGCCCGCGCCTCTACGCGGGCGACGTGGTGCGCGTGAACCACGGCTACGAGGCCCCGAAGGAGGGTCGGACCGTGATGGAGACGACGATCGAGAGCCTCGCCTTCCACGTGTCGCCGCGCATCGACGAGGACGAGAAGCCGTGGCGCTCCGAGGAGGAGCTCATCTGGCACGGCGAGGTGATGCACGTGCGCGCGGGCACGGTCCCCGCGGGCGCGACCCGCATCCGCCCCGCGCAGGGCTGCCGGGTCTGGTGCCCCACCCGCGGCGTGGAGCTCTACGCGCGCCGCGACGCCTTCGAGGTGATCACGCCGTCGCCCCGCCGGAGCCGGGCCCGGGCGGTCGCGAGCCCGGGCTAGAAGCGCACCGCGCCGTCGTCGATGTCGACGCGCGCGTCGGCGGCGTCTTCGCGCGAGAAGCGCGCCTCTCCGTCTTCGACGGAGACGGGCGAGCAGCGGATCCGGAGGTCCGTGAAGAACCCGCCGTCGGACTCGAACGCGTCGATGACCGTGGTGGACCACAGCGCGTGGCCGTCCTCCGTGGACCACGCGGTCACCGCATCCGACCCCGCGACGAGCACGCGATCGTCCGCGGGACACGCGAGACCGAGCGCGTAGAGGTGCCCGGACTCGGCCAGCAGGTCGCCCCCCGCGAGGAGCGCACCGTGCGGCGCGCCGAGACCCGCGAGCGGGATGCGGCCCCTCGGCCCGGAGAGCGACCAGTCGAGCTGCCACTCGCGCTTGCGGCTCGGCAGATCGTCGCGGACGCGCGTGCGCACGACCGCCGCCTCGAGCGTGTAGCGCACGCCGCCGGGGCTCGTGCAGCCGCAGGCCGAAGGCAGCGCGAAGGCGCCCGGTGTGAGCGGCACCGGGACGCTCGTGCGACGCACCCACAACGACCCGGCGGCGACCACGAGCAGCATCATGGCGGCACAGCACGCCATCACGGTCGCGCCGCCGTAGGCGTCCATCCAGCGGATGAACGCCGCCGGGCGGGGTGAGCGCTGCGCGTCCTCCTCCGCGCGTGCGGCGGCGTCGCGTCGCTGCTGCTTGCGCTCTCGCCGAGACAAGCGCTTCGCGCGCCGCGGCTCGAGCTCCCGGGCCCCATCGGGCGACGACGCGTCACGCGGCGTCTCCTGCGGCTCACGGCGCGCGCGCGCCGCCTCGCGTGCGGCCGCCTCCGCGGCGAGCGCCGCGTCACGCTCGACCACGAGCTCCGCGTTCCGCACCTCGAGCGCGTTCACACGCGCGCGGAGCCCCTCGTCGTCGTCGCGGAAGGACACGTCGCCGACACTAGAGGATCGCGCCCCCGCCGTACATCGCTCGTCGGCGCCGGGGCGGCGTCCCCAGCGCGCGCATGCGCCGGCATCGGTGCGCCGCGTCGTTCGACGCCACCCGTCGTTCAGCGCGCCGCGCCGTCAGGGCGCGGTGGGCACGGCGAAGTCGCCCGGCTCGACCTGCGCGAGGGCCGCGACGCCCTCGAAGCGGATGTGGCGCGCGCCGTCGTCGCTCGCGTGATCGAGCGCGAGCGTGAGCGGACCGACCGCCTCGTACGCGGCGAACGACGTCCCGCGCGCCGGCCCCGCTTGCCCCTCGAGCACCATCTCCCAGCGCGCGATGCGGTGCGTCTCCGGGTCGACCAACAGCCAGTAGCGGTCGCCCGGCGTGAGCCCGACGCCGTTGAACGCGAGCGCGAGCACCTCGTGCGTGCGGCCCTCGTGCACGCGCGGCGCGTCGAGCGAGAGGCGCACGCCGGGGTCGAGCACCTTGAGCGGCAGGGCCAGCCAGTACGCGTCGTTCACCCAGCGGGCGTAGGCCTGCTCGGCAGCAGCGGCCGTGTCCGCGGCGGCGATCGGCGCGCCGTCGACGCTGCCCATCGCGGTGCGCGCGCGCAGATCCACGACGACGTCCCACGCGCGCCCGTCCTCCGTCCACCGCACGCGGTCGCGCCCCGCGCGCAGATCCCACGCGTGCGCGGCGACGAACGCGCGCTGCCCGTCGCGCTCGACGACGAACGTGAAGCGCAGCGCCGCGACCTCAGAGAGCCGCACGAGCCCCGCCGCCTCGGCGACGCGACGCGCGAGCGCACGCGCGGGCGTGTCCGCCTCGGCCGGCGCGGCGGCGTGCGACACGCGACCGGTCGATGCGGCGTGCGACGGCGACGACGCGGCGCCGCACCCCGCGAGCGTGAGCGCGCCCACCGCCGTGAGAACGCGCCGACCCATCGACCGCGAAGCGTGTCGTCCCGTCATGCGCGCGAGGCTCGCGCAGCGGCGCGCGTCGCACAAGCGGTGTTCGCCGACCCGGCCGCCGCGCCCCCCCTCGACGCGGCCCCGCGCGCGCCTCGACCCGCGCTATCGTGGCGGGCCATGGGGCTCATCCGCACGCACTTCGAGAAATACTGGGCCGGCGAGATCGACCCGCTCGTGACCTCGCCCTTCACGCCGCTGCTCGCGTGGGAGGAGGTCGCCGACCGCGTCGCGTTCGTGTCGAGCTTCGCCAACGCGACGGCCATCGCGACGGACGACGGCCTCGTGCTCGTCGACGTCGGGAGCTTCCTGCTCTCGGCGCAGGTGCACGGCGCGGTGCGGCAGTTCTCGCCGCAGCGCGTCTCGCACGTCGTCTACACGCATGGACACGTCGATCACGTCTTCGGCGTCGAGCGCTTCGAGGCCGAATCCGTCGCCCGCGGCTGGCGCGCCCCGCACGTCGTCGCGCACGAGGCCGTGCCCGCGCGCTTCCGCCGCTACCAGCGCTCGCGCGGTTACAACGCGTGCATCAACGCGCGGCAGTTCCGCACGAAGCTCGAGTGGCCGGGCGAGTACCGCTTCCCCGATGAGACCTTCCAAGATGGTCTGACACTCGAGGTCGGCGGGCTGCGCGTAGAGCTCCACCACGCGCGCGGCGAGACGGACGACGCGACGTGGGCGTTCATCCCCGAGCGCCGCGTGCTCTGCACGGGCGATCTCTTCATCTGGTGCTCGCCAAACGCGGGCAACCCGCAGAAGGTGCAGCGCTATCCGCGCGAGTGGGCGCAGGCGCTCCGCGCGATGGAGGCGCTGCGTCCCGCGGTGCTGTGCCCCGGCCACGGCGTGCCGATCTGGGGCGAGGACGCGGTGCAGGAGGCGCTCTCGACGACGGCCGAATTGCTCGAGTCACTCCACGATCAGACGCTCTCTCTCATGAATGCGGGCGCGCGATTGGTGGATGTGATTCACGCGGTGAAGGCGCCGGCGCGCCTCATGGAGCGGCCCTGGCTGCGCCCCGTCTACGATCAGCCGGAGTTCATCGTGCGCAATCTCTGGCGCACCTATGGCGGCTGGTGGGATGGCGACCCGTCGTCGCTCGAGCCCGCCCCGCGCAGCGCGCTCGCGCGCGAACTTGCGGATCTGGCAGGCGGCGCGGCGCGGCTCTCCGCACGCGCGACGGAGCTCGCGGCACGTGGGGAGTTCGCGCTCGCGTGTCATCTCGCGGAGCAGGCCGCGCAGGCAGCGCCGGGAGATGCGGGGATCGCGAAGGCGCGCCGCGAGATCTATGCGGCCCGCGCACGCGCGGCGACCTCGCTCATGGCGAAGGGCATCTACGGCGGCGAGGCGGACGAGGGCTGAGCGCCGCCCCGCCACGCGGCCGCGCACGAGCGGCGGCTCCTTCACGCCGGGCTGCGCGTGCGGAGCGCCTGCGCCACCACGCCGAGCGAGCCGAGCGCGACACCCACGAGCACCGGCGCGAGCGACGCACCGAAGGTGAAGGCGAGCGTCGAGAGGATGCACGGCACCTGCGGCACGCTCGCCGCGAGCAGGAACGCGCCGAGGGCCGCACGCTCGCGCTCGGCGGGCGCGTCACGGCGCGCGGGCGGGAGCTTCGCGACGGCGCGCTGCACGAGCCGCGCGTGGAGCACGTAGCCAGCGACGTTCGCGACGAGCGCGACGCCGCAGAGCGCCCACGCGACGGGCGTGAGCGGCGGCCCGAGGAGCGCACGCACCTCGTCGAAGTCGCCGCCCAGGAACAGCGGGAACACCTGCGTGCGCACGAGCGTCTCCATGCCGAGCGCGAGCGGCGTCGCGACGACGGTGAGCAGCACGAGCGCGCGCTTGCGCTGCTGGAAGCCGTCGTGCGGAGAGGCGCTCACGGGGCGAGACGGTATCGCGGTTCGCGGCGCGCGCGGGAGCGCGTATCGTCGCCCGATGGACACCCACCCGCAGGCCGCGATCGAGGTCGTGCCCATCCCGTTGCTGCACGACAACTACGCGTATCTGCTGGTGAATCCGGCACGCAACGAGGCGACCGTCATCGATCCGTCCGAGGGTGCCCCGCTGCAAGCGATCCTCGCCGCGCGGGGCCTGCGACTCACGGGGATCTGGTGCACGCACCACCACGTCGACCACACGGGCGGCGTCGCTGCGCTCTGCGCCGCGTACCCTGGCGTCGAGGTCGTCGGCAGCGCGCACGACCTCGCCGCGGGGCGCATCCCGGGGCAGACGCGCGGCGTGCGCGAGGGCGACACGCTCTCGGTGGGCGAGGCGACGCTGCGCGTGCTCGAGGTGCCGGGGCACACGCTCGGCGCGGTCGCGTACGTCGGCGCCGGGCACGCGTTCACGGGCGACACGCTCTTCCTCGGGGGCTGCGGCCGCCTCTTCGAGGGCACGCCCGCGCAGCTCGCCGGCTCGCTCGCCCGCCTCGCCGCGCTGCCCGACGACACGCGGCTCTGGGTCGGTCACGAGTACACCGCGAAGAACCTCGCCTTCGCGCGGGACGTCGAGCCCGGCAACCCCCACGTCACGGCGCGGCTCGCCGCGGTGCGCGCGCGACGCGACGCGGGCCTGCCCACCGTCCCCGGGCGCGTGGACGAGGAGCGCGCGACGAACCCGTTTCTGCGCGCGCAGGCGCCCGAAATCGTGGCGTTCGCGCGGGCCCGCGGTGCGGCGAGCGACGACGCGGTCGAGGTCTTGGCCGCCGTCCGCCGCGCCAAGGATCGCGCCTGAGGGCGACCGCGCGCGCGTGGTAGCGTCGCGCCGGAGACCGCCCTTGATGCCGAACGTCGCCTCCCCACGCTGGTGCGCCCTCGCGCTCTCCGCCGCGCTCGCGGCGTGCGCGGTCGATCGCGCCGGGCAGGCGCCCGGCGACGACGCGGACGGCGGACGCCCCCGCGACGCCGCGCCGCGCGACGATGCAGCCCCGCCCGACCTCGGGGCCGCCCGCTGCGGCGACGGCGTGCGCGAGGGCGCAGAGGCGTGCGACGGCGACGACCTCGACGGCGCGAGCTGCGGGAGCGCGGGCTTTCTGCGCGGCACGCTCGGCTGCGACACGGACTGCAGGCTCGACACCGCGGGCTGCGCGAACCCGCCCGCCGATTGGCGTGACACGGCGTGCCCGCATCGCCGCCTCGTGACGGTCCCCGCCGGGCGCGCCACCGAGCCGCTCGCCGACTTCCCGCTGCTCGTCACGATCACGGACACCGGCCTCCGCGACCACGCGCTCGCGTCGGGCGAAGACCTCCTCTTCGCCGACGCAGAGACGGGCGCACGCCTCCCCCACGCGCCCGAGGCCTACGACCCCGAGACGGGCGCGCTCGCGGCGTGGGTGCGCGTCCCGCTCGGCGGCCCCGCGGCGACGCGCCTGCACCTCTACTACGGCGACCGCGCGTGCGGCGCGGCCACGCCCAACACGCCCACGGAGGTGTGGGACGCGGACTTCCGCGGCGTGTGGCTGCTCGCCGAGGACGGCGCGCGCCCGCGCCTCGACGCGACGGCCGCGGCCTTCCACGCCACACGCGGCAACTACGACGGCGACGAGGACGTGCCCGGCCGGATCGCGGGCGCCGAGCGCCTCGACGGCGTCGACGATCACCTCGCGCTGCCGCTCGCGGTCCTCGAGGGCTTCCGCACCTTCACCGTCTGCGTGTGGCTGCGGACGGACGAGGACCGCAGCAACGCGACCAACTGGAAGAATCCGACGATCTTCGGCCAGATCAGCACGGGCCTCGAGTCGGCCGATTTCGGCGTCTTCACCGAGTCCGGCCGCGTGGGCCTCCGCAGCGGACTCTGCAGCCCGCGCCGACGAGCGTCAGTCGTCTCCATGACGCATGATCCGTGATGGTGACATTCCATCAGGTCTGCGCCATCGGCGGCCCCGAGGCGACGGTCGTCACCGTCGACGACGTGACAGGTCGCCGTCCGTCTGCCCCGTCACGCGGAGCATCGCGCCCCCGACCTTCTGGCTCGGCGGTCAGCGCGGCCAGACGGTCGCCGAGACGGGCTCCCACCACCGCGGCGACTACGACCACCTCGAGGTGAGCGGCGTGGTGCGGAGCGCGGCGTGGCGGAGCGCGCGCTACGCGAACCAGCGTGACCCCGCGGCCTTCGTGGTGACCGGCCCCGAAGAGACGTGGTGACGCCGACCCAGAGGTGAACCGAGCGCTGCAAAAACGCCCAAACCCCCACCGGAGCAGGGGTTCGGGCGCGATGCACGGTCGTTGAGAATCCTCCCCTCGCTGCGGCGAACCGAGACGCCCCGGCGCCCGAGCGAGGCAGTCCGAGAATCGATGTCTCGCGCTCAGCAGTCGCCGCCGGCGCGCTCGGCGAGGGCCTCGGCGAGCGACTCGGTGGCCGTCTGGAAGCTCTCGGCGCAGATGGACTGCAGCACCGCGCGGCCGCCCGCCTGCTCGACGCCGCGGAGCGCCTGGACGAGACGGTTGGCGGGGTAAGCGACGCCGCGACCGCTCGCCGCGCACGCCGTCTCGATGTTCATGCCGCTGCCGTCGTCGACCGGAGACATGCGCGGATCGGCGAGCACCGCGTCGAGGTCGTCCGTCGCGAGGTCGGTGGGGACGCCGGCGATCGCGGCGACGACGAGATCCTGCGGCTGCGGGCGGAGACCGGTGAGGCTCTCGACCAGCGTGGGCACGTCGAAGAGCGCGGTGTCGCGGAAGCCGCTACAGCGCATGTTGAGGTTGGGGACGCTCGCGTAGCGCGCATCGCTCAGATCGAAGAGCGAAGATTCGGTCGCCGAACAGTCGTCCTCATCCGTCACGAAGAGCACGGCGAGCAGCGAGCCGTCGCGGAGGAATCCCGCGTTGGCGCCAGCGCCGATCGGCGCGCGGCCATCGGCCAGCACGGGCGTGACGTAGCCGGGCGCGGTCCAGCTCGTCGGCGCCGTCGGCGAGAGCGCGAAGCGCGCTGCCTCGAGCGGACGCTCAAAGCCGCAACCAGCGATGCCCGCCGCGCTCGTGCAGGCGACGTGCTGCACGAAGTCGGGGAGTCCGGCCGGATTCGCGCCGTCGTACGCCGCGAAGGGCGAGGCGAAGCCGCCCGCGGGGCAGCCCGCCACGGACGCATCGCCCGAGGTCGTCCGCAGGACGCCGTCGTCCGCGGACGGTCCATCGCAGGTCGGCACGCTCGCCGCGCCTGCGCCGAGATCCGTGGTGACGACGCCGACGCGCACGCTCTCGAAGGACGCGAGATCCTGCGTGCCGTCGCCATCGAGGTCACCCGTGGCGAGCGCGCGGAAGAGCTCGGGCAGCTCGCCCCGGAGCATTGCCTGCTCCTCCGCCATCGAGTTGGAGTTGTCGATGACGACGAGCAGGTCGAGCGACGAGACGGGCGCACAGGCGCAGTCCTCGCCCTCGCACGCCGAACCCACGAACGAAGACCGCATCGAAGTCGTCTCGAAGACCGCGACATCCCCCTCGACCCGCGTCGCGCGGGCCGCGAACGCCTCACCCGCCGCGTTGGCGAGGAAGGCGTTGGCGAGCGCGGCGTCGCCGCGGAAGGGCAGGCGAATCTCCGCGGGGACGGCGAGCGCGAGGTTCGCGGGCTCGAAGCGCACGACCGGGGAGAACGCGCTCAGCCGCCCGGTGCGCGTCGGCGCCTCGACGGTGACGGTGACGGACGTCGGCGTCGCGAGGGCACCCGCGGGGAACGTGACCGTGAGGTCGTCGATGCGGACGCTGCCGCCCGCGGGACCGACGACGAGGGACGCGCTCGCGCCGATGGCGGGCACGGCGCTCGGGAGCGAGACGGTCTCCGTGCAGCCCGTGAGCGCGAGCATCACGGCGAGGAGCGCAGGGGCGAAGAAACGGCGGCGGGGGGCGGTGGGAAGAAGCGTCATTCGAACCTCCTATGCCCTCTGTCGTCGGTCCCTGCGTGGATTTCCAAACCCTCGGATCTTTTTCTTCAAGCTGCGTGTTTTTCGAGGAAACATCGGGTTCTGCGGCCTGCGAACCCCCCCATGCCGCGCGCCGCAGAATGCCATTCTCGTCAAGGAGGAGGGCAGCGCGCGGGTGCGAGCGAACACAGGTGCACGCGGGCCTGCGCCGCGAGGGCGCCGCGCGGGTGCTCGGCGAGGTAGCGCACGAAGTCGTCGGCCGCACCGGGCGCACCGACCCGCTCGCGCAGCGACGCCCGTGCGAAGCAGGCCGTGGCGCCGCGCGCGCCGTGCGGATCGAGCGCGAGAATCTTCGCGTAGGCCGACTCGGCCGCGCTGGCGGACCCACGCCGCTCGTGGTGGTCGGCGAGCGCCTCGAGCGCGTCGAGCCGCGCCGCGCGCGCGCCGGTCTGAGCGAGTCGCTCGCTCGGGGCCGTGTCGCCCGCGTCGAGTGCCGCCAGCGCGGATTCGAGCGAGGGCAGCGCGCCCGCGCTCAGGCGCACGTCGCGCGCTGTTGCAAGTCCGTTGTAGGTAGACGCCGACTCCTGCTGCTGCGGGGCCACGGCGTTCTGCTGCGAATCACCGTCCGTCACGCGCACGCGGACGGGCGAGTCGCTCGTGGCGAGCTGCGGAACGGGCGCAGGCGGCGCCGCGGCGACGACCGCGCCGACGTCGATGGACGCGCCGACGGTGAGCCGACGACGCACGCCCGTCGCGCGCGCGAGCACCTCGACGACGCCGTGCGTGACCTCGACCCGCGTCGCGCCATCCGCAGCGACGCGCACGACGAACGCGGTGCCGACGACCTCGACGCGCGCGCTCGGCGTCTCGATGGCGAGGTGCTCCTTGCCGCGCCGCAGCGGCTGGAAATCGACGAACAACTCCCCCCGATCGAGCCGAACCAACGCCGCGTGCAGCGCGTCCCGGACGATCTCGGCGTGCGCTCCCCGCGACAACTCGAGCGTCGCGTGGCCGAGCCGCCCGCGCACGGGCTCCCGTCCGTCGAGCACCTGCCCCGCACGGAGCGGCGTGAGCGTCTGCGCCACGGGTCGGCCGCCCTCCCCGCCGTCGCTGACGGACTCGGAGCGCCCGATGACCACCGCGATCACGAGCGCGCAGGCCACGGCGAACCCGACACCGATCCACGCGCGGGACGCAGCCTTCCGACCGTCGCGCATCCGCGCCGCCTCGACGAAACGCACCTCCGCGCGCGCGACCGCAGCCGCGTCGACGGGCTCCGCGCGCAGACGCGCAGCGACGCGATCCGCCGGAGATTCGGCCAGGTCGGGCGCCGCGTGTGCATCGCGCCGCGTGTCTGCGAGCTCGCTCATCGCGCTTCCTCCCCGCCGTCAGCGATCGCCGCATCGAGCCGCTTGCGCGCCGCGGCGAGGCGCGCGTGGAGCGTCGACATGCCCGTACCGGTCATGTCCGCCGCCTCCTGCAAGGTGTAGCCCTCGACGCTGACGAGCACGAAGACGCTGCGTTGTTCAGGGGTGAGCACGGCAAGCGCACGTGCGGCGGAATCCCGCGCATCGCGCGCCTCGGAGGCCGCCGGCGCGGCGTCCCCGAGTCCGAACCACGACGTCACCTCACGCAGGCGCGCGCGGCGCGCCCGGCTGCGCGCGGCGTCGAGCGCGCGGCGGTTGGCGATGCCGATGAGCCACGTCGAGAGCGCCGAGCGGCCGTCGAAGCGGGCCGCCGAGTCGAGCGCCGCGAGGAAGGTCTGCTGCACCACGTCGTCGACCTCCGCGTCGCCCGCGCCGAGCACGCGGGCCGCCATCCGCTGAACACGCGCGCCGTGGGCGCGAAAGAGCAGCGACGCCGCGCGCGCATCGCCCCCCGCCGCACGGCGCAGCCACTCGACGTCTTCGGGCGTCTCCGACATCGCCCCATGCTCGCTCACGGCCAGGTGCATCCTACGTGAGTCGTCCGCGGGCGCGCGCATTTCCAATCACCCCTCGAAAATCGTCAAGGTGCGCGAAATCGCGCCGAAAACAGGGCCCACGGCGTGACGAAGTCCTCGACCAGCAGGGTCTGCCCCCCCTGCACGAAGGCCGCGCGGTCGACGTAGAGATCGGTGCCGAGGCCGAGCACCGCCTCCCACAAGCGACCGAGGGCCAGGCTGCCCTCGAGCTGCACGCGCACCCCGGCCGAGAGCGACGTGCCGCGCGTCGTGCGCCCGTCGAGCGTCGCCTCGGAGAGCCGCGCGACGACGCCGAGCCCCGCGCCGAGCACCCACGAACCGCGGCGCAGCGCGGTGATCTGGGCGACGGCCGCCGCGTTGCCCCAGCGATACGCCGCCGGCGCGCCAGCCCAGGCCGGACGCTCGGACGGCAGCACGTACTCCGCCGAGAGCAGCGCACACACCCTCTCCACCAAACACAAGCCGAGCACTCCACCGAGCCCGACGCCTCCCGTCCCGCGCAGCACGGAGACCGGCGCCCGCACCTGCGCGCCCGCGACGAAGACCGCGCGCACGACGGCCCCGGCGCGCCCCTCCGCGGCGCCACGCGACGGATTCCCGACCTCCGCCGCCCCCGTATCCGCGGGATTCTCGGGATTGGCCTGCGTGGGGTTCGTGGCAGTCGGCTGCGCGGGATTCGCAGGATTCGACGGATTGGCGATCTCGGGCTGCGCGGGATTCGCAGGATTCGACGGATTGGCGATCTCGGGCTGCGCGGGATTCGCGAGATCGCCGGCCTCCAGCTGCAACAGCAGCGTCGAGAGCGCGACGGCGAGCGCGCGGGCCGTCGCCGCTGCATCACCATCGTCTCCCACCTCGACCTCGCGCAGCGCTCCCGCGGCGTCCGCAGCGAAGATGCGCAGACCGCCCGGACCGCGCGTGAGCCCGACGACACACGCGCCGAGCGAACGCGGGGTGTCGTCCTCGAGCGGCGCACCCACCGTGAGCGGACGCGCCAGTCGCCGCGCCGCACCGCGCCCCGCGGCCTCGGCGAGCGACGCGACCGCCGGCGACGCGCGCAGCGCGCACGCGCCCTGCGTCTGCGCGACCACCCGCATCGGAATCACCGACACGACGAGCGCAAGGAGCGCGCATGGCGCCACTCGCCGACCGTGCACCGATGCACGGACGATGCGCATGCCTCCCGTCACGGCGCGACGCTAGCACGGCGGAATCACTCGACCGCGCCCCGCGACGAGCCTGCGCCGCCATCGCCTCGACCAGCACCGCTCACCCGAACAACGCCGTCGCGTTCGCCGTCGTCGCGCGCGTGAGATCGTCGCTCGATTCGCCGCGCCCCGCCGCGATCGCCCGCAGCGTGAGCACGAGATGCGCGGGCTCCGCCCGCGACGACCCGCATCCGTGGGCCGCCTGCGAGGGCGCGTCCGTCTCGACGAGGAGTCGCTCTCGGGGCACGGCGCGCACCGCCCGCTGCGCCTTGTGCGCATTCGGACGCGTGACGCCGCCCGCAACACCGAGATGCAGCCCGCGCGAGAGATACGCCGGGACGAGCTCGGCGGGCCCGCTGTACGCATGCGCCACGCCGCGCAGGGGCGCGTGCCGCGCGAGCGCCCGCAGCGCCGCCTCGTGCGCGCGCACCACGTGCAGCACGAGCGGCAGGCCGAGACGGAGGCGCGCGCAGAGCGCGCGATCACGGAGACGAACGTCCGCCCCGAGCGAGGCGAGCGACATGGTCTGGAACGACGTGCTCGCGGCGACGCCGCTGCGTGAGATCTCCCGCGGCCTCGGCGGCCTCGGCGGCCTCGTCGGGATCGCCATCCACGCCACGGTCCTCGCCTTCTGGTGCGCCGAGGCCGCGCTCACCGAGACGACGGGCTCGGATGGAGCGGCGCGCAGCCGCACGCCGCGCCCATCGTCGGCCACCTGCGCCGCGACGCCCGTCGACGATGAGTCAGGTTCATCGGGGATACCGTCGACGATGAGTCGGGTTCATCGGGGTTGACGTCGACGATGAGTCAGGTTAGTCGCGGATGATGACTCCCGAGAGCGCGGCGGCGACCCGTGATCGGCTGCTCTTCGCCAATCCATGGCACGCGGCTCCCGACACCTACGCGGCGGAGATCGCGCGCTTCCTGCCGGAATCGCCGATCCCGCGCGCGGTCGCCCCGCTGGCCATCACCACCCGCAAAGCCGCACTCGTCGTCGGCCCGCGGCAGGCCGGGAAGTCGACGTGGATCTGGCAGCAGCTCGCCTCCCGAGAGCCGCAGACCGTCCTCTACCTCAACTGCGAAGAGGCGCTCTTTCGCGCGCTGTGCAGCTCGTCCGTCGCGTTCACGCAGCAGATCGAAGCCTGGCTCCCGAGCGTGCGCGTGGTCTTCCTCGAGGAGGCGCAGCACCTCACCGAGGCGGGGCTCTTCGTCAAGGGGCTGATCGACGCCAAACGGGGTTGGGAGGTCTGGGTCACGGGCTCTTCCGCCTACGACCTCGCTGCGCGGACGCGCGAGAGCCTCGCCGGGCGCGCGCAGCGACGTCGCATCCTGCCGCTGAGTCTCGACGAGCAAGTCGGTGCGATGAGCTCCCTCCCGCCCGCCGTGCGCGCGCGCGCCACAGCGGAGATCACGCGCAAACAGTGGATCTGGGGCGGCTATCCCGCCGTCGTCACGTCCACACACCCCGCCGACGAGCTGCGTGAGTTGCTCGAAGCGTTCGTGATCCGCGACGCCTCCGATCGCTTCCGCATCCAGCGCCCCGACGCCTTCCGGCGCTTGATCGCGCTCACCGCCGGTCAGGTAGGCAGCCTCGTGAACCTCGCCGAGTGGGCGTCGATCTTGGGCATTTCCGCCTCGACCGTGCATGAGTATCTCTCACTCCTCGAAGAGGCGTGGATCCTGCGGCGAATCCCCGCTTTCGCGGGTGGCCGACGCAGCGAGCTCACGACGGCACAGCGCGTCTTCTTCGTCGATCCGGGCCTGCGCAACGCAGCCCTCGGCACCTTCTCCGAAGACATCGAGCGTCGCCCGGACCGCGGCGCGCTCGCGGAGTCCTTCGTCTACGCAGAGCTGCTCAAGGCCCTCCCCGAGACGTGGACGATCCACTACTGGCGCACCAAGGGCGGCGCCGAGCTCGACTTCGTCCTCGTCTCGGGCAAGCGCTGCATCGGCGTCGAGGTGAAGCACGGCGGACGCGCCACACTCTCCCGCTCGACACGCAGCTTCATCGAGGCCTACGCGCCCGAGGCGGTGCTCCAACCCTTCGCTGCCGGCGGCTCCGAGACGACGATCGAGCAAACCCGCGTGCTCTTCCCGCGCTTCGACACCCTCGCTGCGACCGTCCGCGCGCTCGTCGGCGAAGAGGGGTGATGGATGAAGGGATATTCACGACGCCGAGAATTGAATTCGGATGGTTCGCGAGAATCCGATTCTCACACCGGCGTCGGGCCGGTTCGATAGGCACTCTCCGGGCGCACGACGGAGCCTGCGCCGAGGCGCCAATCCCACGCGACGAGCAGCGCGACCGCGACGAGCGTCGCGAGCTGCCACGCGAGCCCGAGCGGGCCGACCGCGAGCGCCGAGCCGCCGCGCACGAGCAGCAGCGGTACGCCCGCGAGCGCGTTGAACGTGCCGTGCGTGATCGCGGCCGCGAGCGCCGATCCGGTGCGCGCACGCACCCACGTGAAGAGCGGCCCGGTGAGCACGCACCACGACACGGTGAGCGCGAGGTTGAGCGGGCGTGAGTCGCTCACCGCGTTGTGCCCGAGCAGCACGAGCGGCGCGTGCCAGAGCCCGTGCAGCGCGCCCGTCGCGAGCGCCACGGGCCAGAAACGCCCCTCGGCCACCGCGTGCACGTAGCCACGCCAGCCAGCCTCCTCGCCGAGCGCCGCGAGCGCGTTCACCGTGAGCCCCGCGAAGAGCGCCTGGCCCGCGGCGAGCAGCCAGGGCGGCAGCGGCGCCTCGGCGAGCTGCCGATCGAGCTCCGCGCGCTGCGCGGCGTCGAGCGCGGGCGCGACGCGTTCGGCGTAGCCCGCGAGCGAGAGCGTGAACTCGACGCCCGGCAGCGCGGCGGCGATCGCGAGCGCGAGCCCCGCGACGCCGACCGGCAACAGCCACGCGGCGACGTAGTAGCGATCCGGCCGCAGGCGCAGGCCGAGCACCGGGCGCAGCGGCAGGTGCCAGCCCCACTTCGTGAGCGCCGCGGCGACGGCGAAGGGCACCCACATCGCGAACACGCCGAGCGCAAGCGCCGTGCGGCCCTCCCAGCGCCCGCCGAGCAGCGAGAAGCCGAGCGCGAGCGCGCCGACGATCCCGTACGACCCGAAGAGATACAGCCCGAGGGCGTGCGCGCGCGGCACGGTGCGAGGCCTACCCCCCCTTGCGGGCGCGCCAGGCCTGGAAATCGGCCTCCTGGCGCGCGGCGTACTGCCCCTGCAGGCGCACGAGCTCGCCGTAGGTGCTCGGCATCTGCGGCGCGAGCGCGAGCAAGACGCGGCCCGCGGCCTCGGCGTCGGCGTCGGCGCGGTGCGCGTTGTCGAGCGCGATGCCGAGACGCGCGGCGACGTCGGTGAGCTTCTTGCCCTTCTCGTACTTCTGCAGCTCGCGCACCCAGACGAGCGGGTCGATCCACACGACGTCGGGCCGCAACGCGGGCGGGCGCGCGTCGGCGGGCGCGAACCCCGCGCGCGTGAACTCCGCGTGCAGGAAGCGGCGATCGAAGTCGGCGTTGTAGGCGACGGGGATGCGCCCCTCGAGCAGCACGAGCAGCTCGGCGGCGATCTCGCGGAACTTCGGGGCGTCCTTCACCTCGTCGTCGCCGATGCCGTGGACGGCCTTCGCCTCCGCGGGGATCGGGATCTCGGGGTGGATGAGCCACTGCCGCCGCGTCGCGACGACGCCGCCCTCGAAGAGGACGACGCCCATCTCGACGACGCGCTCCTTCTCGGGGTCGAGCCCGGTCGTCTCGAAGTCGATCACGCAGAACGACTGCGCGGCCCACACGCGGTCGGGCGCGTGCTCGCGCACGAGGCCCGCGACGTGCACGGCCGTGCGCGCGAGCAGGTCCGCGATGCCGGGGTAGTGGCGGCCCGTGGGGAAGCATCCGCAGACGTCGTCGAGGCCACGCATGGAGGGCTGGAAGGAACGCACGGGCGGTGCCAGAACGCAACGGATCTCCGCGCCGCGCGGCGCGCTTCGCGTGCAGACATCCCCTCCGACATGAGCCGACCGCACGTCTACCGCGGGCGATTCGCGCCCTCCCCGACGGGCGCGCTGCACCTCGGCAGCGCGCGGACGGCGCTCGTCGCGTGGCTGCGGGCGCGTTCGGCGGGCGGCGCGTTCGTGCTGCGCGTCGAGGACCTCGACGCCCCGCGCGTGGTGGCGGGCGCGGAGGCGGCGATGCGCGCGGATCTGCGCTGGCTCGGCCTCGACTGGGACGAGGGCCCGGACGTCGGCGGCCCGCACGCGCCCTACGTGCAGAGCGCCCGCACGCACCGCTACGCCGACGCGCTCGCGCGTCTGCGCGCCTCGGGACACGTGTATCCATGCACCTGCACGCGGCGCGAGATCGCCGCGATCGCGAGCGCCCCGCACGGCCCGGACGACGAGGGCCCGCGGTACCCGGGCACGTGCCGCGACGGGCCGACGCACCCCGAGCGCCTGGCGAGCTGGCGTTTCCGCATGCCCGAGCCCGCGCCCGGCTTCGACGACGCGCTCGCGGGGCCGTGCGCGCCGGGCACGCTCGGGGGCGGCGATTTCGTCGTCGCGCGCGGCGACGGCACCTTCAGCTACCAGCTCGCCGTCGTCGTCGACGACCTCGCGATGGGCATCACCGAGGTCGTGCGCGGCGACGATCTGCGCGCCTCGGTGCCGCGTCAGATCGCGCTCGCCGAAGCGCTCGGCGGCACACCACCCGCATGGCTGCACGTCCCGCTCGTGCTCGCCGCGGACGGCCAGCGCCTCGGCAAGCGGCACGGCTCGACCTCGCTCGCCTCACTCCGCGATGCGGGCCACACGCCCGCGGCGATCATCAGCCGCCTCGCAGAGACGCTCGGCCTCGCCGCGCCCGGCGAATCACTCTCCCCACGCGCGCTCGTCCCGCGCTTCGACCTCGCGACGCTGCCGCGCGAGGCGACGCGGTTGCCCGAAGACTGAACGGCGATTCATTGCGCCGCGGCGTGTCGGGCTCGTTGCGCGACGAACCGCCCCCCGCGAATCGCACATGCGCGCGCCGCGACGTCGCCATTGCCGCCGGCGCCCGCAGCCGATAGCGTGTCGCCCAGCCACCATGCACGACGCCACGCCGCGCTCCGATGTCCCTTCGTCCGCCCGTACCGCCTCATCGACGCCCGCCCTGCGCGGTGCGTCCGCGCTCGGCCTCGCGCTCCTGCTCTCAGGCGCGCTCGCGTCGCACGCGGCCGCGCAGGTCCGCGCGATCACGGACGTCGGCGCAGGCCTCGCCGTCCGCGACGGCGCGATCGGTGCCACCGAATACGCAGGATCGACCACGGGTATCAACACGAGCTTCGGGGGCAAGCTCGGCGCGGGCACGCGGCTGCACCTCGACTCCGACGCGGCCGGCAACCTCGCGATCGCGATCGAGGACACCACCTCTGGAGGGGGTGAATCCTGCGTCCTCGGTGTCGACGACAGCGTCGTGATCTACGTCGACTCGCGCCCCGGCGGCGTCACGGGCACGGGCGGTCTCACGGACACGGGCGACGGCGGGCGCGCGGCCGTCTCGGGTCGCGGGACGGGCGGCGGGACGGCGCCGCTCACCTTCGCGCCGGGCTTCACGGCCGACTTCGCCATCGTGCTCCGCGACGACTCCGCGAGCGTCTTCGCGCTCGTCGAGGGCGGCGCGCTCGGCTTCGTGCGGGGCCTCTCGCGCGCGCCCGGCGCGATGTTCGGCGCGGCCTGCAACCGGGAGGTGGACGGCCTCTCGCTCGCCGACCTCGGCACAGCGCCCGGCACGGCCATCGACTACGTCGCGACGCTCATCAACGCAGCGAACGCCTTCCGTTCCAACGAGTTCCAGGGCGTTGCCGCGGGCACCGCGCCGTCCAACATCGGCGCCAACCCCTTCACCCTCGGCGCGACCGACTTCGCGACCTTCCAGACGTACGCGGCGCCCGCCGCGATCGCGGGACAGAAGACGGTGATCGAGTTCCGCGGCTTCGCGGGGGCGGGCTTGTCGCCGACACCGACGGCCACGCAGCTCGACTCGCGCAACTGGGCCGTGACGGGCCTGAGCGACGGGACGCTCGCCTTCGGGGGCACGCAGACGGCCGGCGATTTCGCGCGCGGCAGCAGCGCCATCGCGATCACGACCGGCGGCCTCTACAACTTCGCGGTCGCGAGCGGCGCGACGACGCTCGGCCTCCAGCCCACAGGCCCCGACCTGACGCCTGGCACGCTGACCCTCCGCCTGCAGAACACGACCGGCGGGCGGCTCGTCAGCGCCGACCTCTCGTACACGATCTGGGCCCGCAACGACAACGCCGTGGCGACGGCGCTCGATCTCGCGTGGTCCGCCGACGGCACGACCTTCACGCCCGTCCCGGCCGCGAGCTACGCGTCGGGCGCCGCGGCGGACGCGCTCGGCTTCGTCGTCTGTCACGCGGCGCGTGACGCTCCCCGCGGCCGTCCCTGCGGGCCAGTTCCTCTTCCTGCGCTGGTCGACGGACGACGTGCCGGGCAGCACGGGGAACCGCGACGAGCTCGCGCTCGACGACCTCGTGCTGCGCTCGACCTTCAACCGCTGCGGCGACGGAACGCTCGACGACGGTGAGACGTGCGACGACGGCGCCACGAACGGCACGACGGCGTGCGGCTGCGACGCGGCGTGCGCGCTGCCCGCGGTCGGGACGACGTGCGGCGCCGCGACGAGCGGCCTCTGCGATGCGCCCGACACCTGCGACGGAGCGGGCGTGTGCGTGGATCGCGTCGCGGGCCCGACCAGCGTTTGCCGCGCGGTCGCGGGGATCTGCGACGTCGCCGAGTCGTGCGACGGCGTCGCGAAGACGTGCCCGGCCGACGCCTTCGTCGCCGCAGGCACCGAATGCCGCGTCGCGAGCGGCGCGTGCGACGTCGCCGAGTCGTGCACCGGCAGCGCGGCGGCTTGCCCCGCCGACGGCGTCGTCGCGAACGGCACCGCGTGCGCCGACGGCACCGCGTGCAACGGGGCGGAGACGTGCCTCACGGGCGTGTGCACCGCAGGCACCGCCGTGTCGTGTGACGACGGCGACGTCTGCACAGCGGACGCGTGCACCGAGCCCTCCGGCACCTGCGCGAACGCGCCCATCGCGGGCTGCTGCAACGTCGACGCCGACTGCAACGACGGCAACACCTGCACCGCCGACACCTGCGGTCTCGACAACCGCTGCACGAACACCTCTCTCGCCACGGCCGAGCTCTGCAACGGCCTCGACGACGACTGCGACGGCACCGTCGACGACGCGCCCAGCGACGCAGGCGGCACCTGCGGCTCCGACATCGGCGCCTGCACCACGGGCGTGCGCGTGTGCCTTGGCGGCACCATCTCCTGCGAGGGTGACACCGCGCCGACGACCGAGTTCTGCAACGGCGCCGACGACGACTGCGACGGCACCGTCGACGACGCGCCCACCGACGCGGGCGGCTCCTGCGGCACCGACACCGGCGCCTGCGCCACCGGCACAAACGCCTGCGTCGGCGGCGCGCTCGTCTGCACCGGCGCCACTGGCCCGACGACCGAAGTCTGCAACGGCGACGACGACGACTGCGACGGCGCCGTCGACGACGCGCCCACGGACGTCGGCGGCAGCTGCGGCACCGACACCGGCGCCTGCCAGGGCGGTGTCCGTGTCTGCCGCACGGGCGCGGTCGTCTGCGATGGCGAGATCGCGCCCACGACCGAGCTCTGCAACGGCGCCGACGACGACTGCGACGGCGCCGTCGACGACGCGTCCACCGACGCGGGCATCCCGTGCGGCACTGAGACCGGGGCGTGCACCCTCGGGACCACCGAATGCGTCGCTGGCGCGCTGATCTGCGGCAGCAGCGTCGGACCGACACCCGAGGTCTGCAACGGCGCGGACGACGACTGCAACGGCACCATCGACGACGATCTGAGCGACACGGGCGGCGCCTGCGGCCTCGACACCGGCATCTGCCAGCGTGGCGTGCGCGCCTGCCGCGCAGGGACCCTCTTCTGTGATGGTGAAGTTTCGCCGACGACCGAGCGCTGCAACACGCTCGACGACGACTGCGACGGCGTGGTGGACGAGGACTTCGCCGACCTCGGCGCGGTCTGCGAGGCGGGCGTCGGCGCGTGCCTCGCGTCCGGCACGCGCGTCTGCACGGGCGACGGCGCCGCGACCGCGTGCAGCGCCGTGCCCGGTGCGCCGGTGCCCGAGTCCTGCAACGGCGTGGACGACGACTGCGACGGCACCGCCGACAACGGCGGCGACGCGCTCTGCGCGGGCGCGGCCGATGGCGTCGGCTGCCGCACGCGCGTCACGGCCACCTTCTGCGGCTGCGCGACCGACGCCGAGTGCGGCGACGCCACGAGCGGCCGGATCTGCGACGCCTCCACGGGGCGCTGCATCGACGGCTGCTTCGGCGCGGAGCGCCACGGCTGCCCCGCGGCGCTGTTCTGCACCTCGCCCGACGCGGTGACCGTGGGCGTCTGCACCACCACGTGCGAGAACGACGCGGCCTGCGCGGCCCGCTCCGCCGCGCAGCCCTTCTGCGTGTCCGCGGGCGCGGCCGGCGTCTGCGCCGAGTGCCGCGACGACGGCGCGTGCGCCGGGCGCGTGGATGGCCGCGTGGCCTGCGTGGGCGCGGGCAACACGTGCGCCGAGTGCGCACCCACCGACCTCGGCCGCTGCGACGCGGGCGGGCGCGGCGCGGCCTGCCTCGGCAACGGCCTCTGCGGTTGCACGGACGACGTGGACTGCGCCGCCGACCGCCGCTGCGACCTCACGGTGAGCGCGTGCGAGCCGCGCCCGATGCCGGACGCGGGCGTGCCGGACGCGGGCGTGCCGGACGCGGGCAGCGACCCCGACGCGGGCGCCGACACTCGACGCAGGCACGGACACCGACGCGGGCGCGGACACCGACGCGGGCGCAGACACCGACGCGGGCGTCGACACCGACGCGGGCGCAGACACCGACGCGGGCGCGGACGCCGGTCGCGCGGATCTCGGCGGCGCGGACCTCGGCGACGAGGCGGGCACCCCGGTCCCGCCCGTCGACGGCACCGCCGAGGGCTGCTCCTGCCGCGCGGCCGGACACGGCGCTTCGCCCGGTGCAGGCGGCGCCGCGCTCGCCGCGCTCGGCCTGCTCGCGCTCGCCCTCCGCCGCCGCGCGGCGCGCCGCCGCGCCTGACGGCGACCCGACCACGACACGCGTTGCCTTCGCCCCGCAGCGGCCCATATTCGGCCGCTGCGGGCATGGCGACGATCACGCGCGACGACGACCGGCCGATGTTCGACGTCATCGTCATCGGCGGGGGCATCAACGGCACCGGGGTCGCGCGCGATTGCGCGCTGCGCGGCCTGCGCGTCGCCCTCTTCGAGAAGAACGACCTCGCCTTCGGCGCGAGCGGCAACAACAGCGGGATGATCCACGGCGGGGTCCGCTACCTCACCGATCACCCCGACGTCACCGAGCAGTCCTGCCGCGACAGCGGCTACATCCAGGCGATCGCGCCCAACCTGCTCTTCCGCATCCCCTTCCTGTTCCCGATCCCCGCCGAGTCCCGCAAGGCCGCCG
Organism: Polyangiales bacterium; assembly: GCA_964202905.1. Taxonomy (GTDB): domain Bacteria; phylum Myxococcota_A; class Polyangia; order Polyangiales; family JADJQN01; genus CAIUAC01. The sequence continues at coordinate 730,942 of CAXNJO010000001.1, read as the reverse complement.
TGATGCTGGCCGCGGTCGACGCGTATTTCAGCTATTACGACCGCTTCCAGCCGCTCAAGCACGGCAAGCCGCACACGCGCCTCACGGCCGCGGAGGTGCGCCGCCTCGAGCCGGGCCTCACCTCCGAGCTCGCGGGCGCGATCACCTTCGACGAGTGGGGCACCGACGGCCACCGCCTCTGCGTGCTCAACGCCCTCGACGCGCGCGAGCACGGCGCGGCCCTGCACGTGCACACCGCCGTCGAGGGGCTCGTCCGCGACGCCGGCCCGGACGGCGCGCCCGGCCGCGTGCGCGGCGTCGTCACGCGCGACGTGCTCACCGGCCGCCGCGAGACGACGACCGCGCGCATCGTCGTCAACGCGACCGGCGCGTGGGCGCCGATCACCGCCGGGCTCGGCGGCAAGACCTCGACGAAAGTGCGCCCCGGCAAGGGGATCCACGTCTGCTACGACCGCCGCGTCTCCAACTACGCGGTCGTCTCGCACGCGATCGACGGCCGCCAGATCTTCGTGATGCCGTGGGGCAATCTCTCGTGGATCGGCACCACGGACGACGACTACTTCGGCGATCTCGACGACATGCGCGCGACCACCGACGAGGTGCGCTACCTCGTGTCGGGCGTCGCGCGCGTGCTGCCGTCGATCCGTGACGCGCGCATCATCGGCACCACCGTCGGCGCGCGCCCCACGCTCTACGCCTGGGGCCCGGCGGAAGACGCCCTCTCGCGCGAGCACGAGATCGTCGACCACGGCGCCAAGGACGCCATGCCCGGCCTCTACTCGATGATCGGCGGCAAGCTCGCGAGCTTCCGCATCTTCGCCGAGGAGATGACCGACGTCGTCGCGCGCGAGCTCGGCGTCTCGGCGGCGTGCACCACGCACACCGCGCCGCTGCCGGGCGGCGACGCCGTCGCCGACGCGCGCCCCGTCGCCGCGCGCTTCGACGTGCCCGAGCCCGCGGTGCGCAGGCTCGTCTACCGCCACGGCACGCGCGCGAGCGACGTGCTCGCGACCCAGGGAAAACAAGGCGATCCGCACGCCGTCGTCTGCCCCTGCGAGCCCGTGCTCGAGTGCGAGGTGCGCCACGCCTGCCGCGCGGAAGGCGCGCGCACCCTCGAGGACGTCGCCCGCCGCACGCGGCTCGGGCTCGGCGCGTGCGGCGGCATGCGCTGCGCGCACCGCGGCGCGCAGATCGTCGCCGAGGAGCACGGCTACGCACCGCGCGAGGCGCACCTGCTCGCGGCGCGCTTCCTCGTCGAGCGCTACGAGGGCCGCGCGATGGCGATCGATGGCGCGCAGGCCCAGCAGGAGGAGCTGCTCGCCGCGCGCTTCGGCGCCGGTGGCCTCGGCTTCGAGGGCCAGCGCGTGCCCGCAGGCGGTCGCAAGGAATGAGCCGCGCCGACGACGTGATCGTGATCGGCGCGGGCGTCGCCGGCCTCGCCGCCGCGCTCGGGGCGCGGGACGCGGGCGCGCGCGTCACGGTGCTCGACGCGCACGCCGGGGCCAGCGTGCTCGCGGGCGGCGCGTGGGACGTCGCGACGGATCCCGCAGCCTCGCCCGAGCAGGTCTTCCGCCCGGCGCGCACGCTCGCGGAGGCCCTCGTCGCGCGGGCCCGCGACGACGCACACCACCCCTACGCGAAGCTCGGCGCGGGCCTCGTCGAGGCCGTGCGCGCGGCCCACGCCCGCGTGCTCGGTGCGCTCGCGATCTACCGGCCCCTCGACCTCGACGGCCCGGGGCTCCTGCTCGCGACGGATCTCGGTCTCCCGCGCCGTGCCGGCACCGCGCAGCACGCCGTGCTCGCGATCGACGAGATGCAATCCGGTTGCATCGCGGTCGGCGTCTTCCCCGGGCCACGCGCCGGAGAGAGCGCCTTCGTCGCGGCCTCGCTCGCGGATCTCGCGGCCCACGCGGGCGACGCGCGGCGCTTCGAGGCACGGCCCATCCCGATCACGGCCGCGCCCAGCGACACGCTCCCGCACCCGCACGAGCGCGCCACCGCGGCCGACGGCGAAGCGGGCCTCGCCCGGCTCGCCGAGGCCCTCGGGCGCGCGCTCGCAGGGCGCGGGGACACGGCGCTCCTCCTGCCGCCGCTGCTCGGCCTGCTGCGTGACGACGTCGCCCCCGCGCTGCGCGCGCTCGTCGGCGTCCCCGTCGGTGAGGTCGTCGCGCCGCTCGCCGGGCCGCAGGGCCTGCGCCTCGCGCGCCGCATCGACGCCGCGCTGCGCGAGAGCGGCTGCGCGCGCCGCGCCGCGCGGGTCCGCGCGATCGACGCGCGTCCGCAGGGCACCACCATCACCCTCGAGGACGGTGAGACGCTGCGCGGCAAGGCCATCATCCTCGCGACGGGCAAGCACACGAGCGGCGGCCTGGTCGTCCGCGGCGGAGAGCTCCTCGAGCCCCTCGCCGGCCTCCCCGTCCACGTCGACGGACGCGTCCTCGCGCTCGCCTCGAGCAGCGCCGGCCGCGACACCGCCGCCCTCTTCGGCACGAGCCCCTTCCGCGCGTCCCCCGCCTCCCGCGCCGGCGTCGCCACCGACGACGCCTACCGCGCGCTCGACCGTGACGGCACCCCGCGCGCCCCCGATCTCTACGCCTGCGGCGCGCTCCTCGCCGGCCACGACCCGGCGCACGACGGCACCGGCCTCGGCTGCGCGACGACCACCGGCTGGCTCACGGGCCGCAGCGCCGCGCGTTGAGCTCGCGATCCACACGCGAAGAGCGCGTGCCGCACCTCCCGCAACGGCGCCATCGACCCACCAACATCCTGAGAGTCCAGCCGTGAATACACGAGATTCACGCGCGGTGAGCATGCCATTCGCGCGCCGTGAGCGCGCTTTTCACGCGCCGTGAGCGTGCCAGTCACGCGCCGTGAGCATGCCATTCGCGCGCCGTGAGCGCGCTTTTCACGCGCCGTGAGCGTGCCAGTCACGCATTGTGAGCATGCCATTCGCGCGCCGCGAGAATCCGATTCTGAATCCACCCGGAGAAACCCTCTCATGACCGATCTCTTCGCCGAGAAAGCCACCGATTGGGACGCCCGCCCGCTCCCGCAGCAGATCTCCGAGGGCGTCACCACCGCGCTCCTCGCGCGTGTCCGCTTCGGCCCCGACGACGTCGTCCTCGACTTCGGCGCCGGGACGGGCCTGCTCTCCGAGCGCCTCGCGCCGGGGGTCGCCACCGTCCTCGCGGTCGACGTCTCCCCCGCGATGCTCGCGCAGCTCGCCGCCAAACCCGCGCTGCACGGCAAGGTCGAGCCGATCTGCCAGGACCTGCTCACGACCCCGCTCGATCGCCGCGTGACGCGCGTCGTCAGCGCGATGGCGCTCCACCACGTCGCCGACACCGACGCGCTGCTGCGCGCGCTCTTCGCGCACCTCGAGCCCGGCGGCCGCCTCGCGCTCGCGGACCTCGACCGCGAGGCCGGCGACTTCCACCCGCCCGGCACCGAGGGCGTGTACCACCACGGCTTCGACCGCGCGCGGCTCGCAGCGTCGATGGCGGACGCGGGCTTCACCGAGATCGCGATCGAGACGGCGTGTCCCCTCGTGAAGGAGACCCGCCCCTACACGATCTTCCTCGCGACCGCGACGCGCCCCTGAGCCCCACGGCGCACCGCTGCGCACCGCCTCAGCGCACGACCGCGCTCATCCCCACGCGCGCCGCACGGCCTTGCTCGGGCGCGGGACCTTCGGCCACGGACGCTTGCTCGGGCGCGGGCGCTTCCCATCGAGCCGATTCACGACATCCCAGCGCAGCGCCTCGTCGAGATCGTCGATCCGATGGGCGATCCAGCCGAGCTCGCCTCCAAACTCGTTGAGCGCCAGCATCGCCGGGTCCTCGTCCTCCGGCAGGTCGCGGCTGATCTGCGTCTCGAGCACGCGCGCCTTCTCCGCGATGGCCACCATGCGCGCGAGCGCCTTCGCATAGGCGCGGGCGCGCGGCGTCCCGAGCCGACGCAGCCCCGCAGCGAGCGGCGCACACCAGTCCGCGAGCACGCCATTCGTGAGGAAGAACTGCCCGCCATCCGAGCGCAGATGACCGACACACACGTGCAGCGCGACGATCATCCGCGCATCCGGCCCGAGCCCGGCGAGGTGATCGCTCCGGTAGATCACGCGCTTCGGGTCGATGCCCACCCACGCGCGCAAGTCGTCCCAATCCGGAAACTCCTCCGACACGCGCTCATTCATGCGCACCCCCCGCGTCGGTGGAGTCGAGAGCGGCCACGCCGTCGTCGCCAGCAACCCCCTCGTCAGCGCCCTCGCCACCGTCGTCCGAGTCGTCGCCGACCATCGAGGACATCTCGGCCATCGCCATGCGGCAGGTCTCCTCGTCGATCTCGCCCATCCCGCCCGCGGCGCGCGCGTCCATCGACGCGAAGACCTTGTTCCAGCGGATGCGGACGATCGGCACGATCGGCTCGTCTTCAGGGATGCAGAATCCCGCTGCCCGATGCCGGCGCAGCTCCGCCTCGTCGGGCAGCACGCCCCCGCGCTCCCGTGCGCGAATCACGCTGTCGATCCCGCAGCGCGGACAGAGCGGCTCACCGCCCTCCGAGATGAACTCGACGATCTCCGCCTCCGCGTAGTACGCACAGCAATACGTACACGCGCAGTCCACCTCTGGGGCTCCCGGCCCTTCGACCGCGCGCGAACCGCTCGATTCCTCGCTCATCGCAACCCTCCTCGCGCCATGCGCGTCACCCACGCATCGCGCCGCGACCGACTGCCGATCACGTGCGCAGCAATGCTTTGGACGAGGGAGAGAATGCGTCGCAGGAGGGACGAACTATGTCCCTCTATCAGCGTTGCACTCCGCCGTGATTCGCGGCGACGGGAGGCGACTCCCCATGCGCTGCACGCAGTTGGAACACGACGAGCGCGCCGACGATGGCCGCTTCCCCTGCGAGGTACAGCACGCCCCAGGCGCTGAGCGGGACGCCATCGCTCGCCAGCACGGCTCCCGTGAAGAGCAGATATCCGACGTTCCCGCATGCGATGACGCGCAGCGCGCGCGTCGTGTCCACCACGCGGCCGAATACACCAATCCCGTCCACGACGACGAGAACGAGCGCGTACGCCGCGAGCACGCGCAGCGCCCAGGGTGCCGCGCCAAACCAGTCCGCGTGCGGCGGCAGCACCACACCGAGCAGCAGCGCCGACACGAGCGCGCCGCCACCGTCGAGCACGAAGAGGCGGTGTGTCGTCACTCCCACCCGACCCAACGGGCTTCGCCATCGGGCGTCCACTCGCGTTTCCAGATGGGCACCGTGGCCTTGAGCAGATCGATGGCGGCGCGGCAGGCGGCAAAGGCTTCTGCGCGATGCGGGGCGGAGGCGGCGACGACGACGGCGGTGTCGCCGATGGTGAGCGAGCCCGTGCGGTGCTGCGCCGAGAGCCAGGCGCCGGGATGCGATTCGGCGACGGTCTCGAGGACGCGGCGGAGCATGGGGGCGGCGCGCTCCGTCCAGGCTTCGTAGTCGAGGCGCGTGACGGCGAGGCCATCGGCGTGGTCGCGCACGACGCCGAGAAAGGTGGCGATTCCGCCTGCGGCCGGGTGCGAGACGTCGCGCACGCAGAGGTCGAGGGAGAGCGGCGCTGTGCTGAGTTCAGCGCGACGGACGCGCGCGGAGGCGGGAGCCCCGCCCGCGACAGGCGGGAGCAAGACGAGTTCGCTGCCGGCAGCGAGGGGCGCGTCGAGGTCACAAAGCTCGCCGTCGAGCGCGACGCGCAGCTTCGCGGCGTGCGGGGCGAGCGCGGGGTGGCGCGCATAGACGTGCGCGAGCAGCGCGCCCGCGGTGCGCGTGTCGGGGTCGAGCACGAAGGGCTCTTCGGCGCAGCCGGCGAGATCCCGCGCGGCGGCGAAATAGCGAACACGGACGGTGGGGGTGAGCGTGTCGGCGGGCATGGGTGGAGCGGGCGTGTGCGCTGCTTGACAGGGCCGCGAGGCGCAGCCTAGCGTGACCCGTCGCTCGCGCCTGCAGGAGCACGGCGTCCCCGGAGACGATGTTCCGCTCGCGCTTCCGGCCCGTCCCGTCCCCCGCTGCGTCGCGCTCCCCGGGTGCCTCCCCGCACCGCGCGGACGATCGGCGCGCCGCGTGGGCGATCGGGCTCTTCGCCTGCCTGCTCGTCGCGTGCGAGGCGGCCGCGCTGTACGTGCCGAGCACGTGGATCCAGCGCGACGGGCGCTTCTACGTGAACATCGGCACGACGCTGCTCGAGCGCGGGAGCCTCGAGCAGCCGTTCGCGCGGAGCTGGTACTCGGGGACGCTCGGCTGGAACCGCGAGCTCGACGTGGGCTGGAGCAACATCGCCCTCGGCGCGCGCGGCGAGTTCTACCCGAAGCACACGTGGATCCTCCCGCTGCTGACGCTGCCGCTGCTCGCGGCGCTCGGGCTGCTCGGCACGCTCGTCTTCAACGCGCTCGTCTACGGCACGGCGGGGCTCTTCGCGTACCGCTTCGCGCGCGCCTTCGCGGGGCCCGCACCGAGCGCCCTCGCCGCGCTCGCGCTGCTCTGGCTGACCGGGGCGCGCGAGACGATGTACGACTATCAGGTCGATCCGCTGCTCCTCGCGATGGGACTCTCTGCGATGGCATGCGCCGTGGAGACGCGCGGGTTCGCCGCCGGCCTGCTGCTCGGGGCCGTGGTGCTCATGCGGCCGACGGCGCTGATGCTGCTGCCGCCCGTCGGCGCGGTGCTGCTCGCCTCCCCGCGTCTGCACGCGCGCGGGGCCTTCGCGTGGCGGGCGCTCGCGTGGCGGGCGCTCGGGGGCGCGCTCGCCGGGGGCACGGCCGTGCTCGTCGCGGGCGCGCTCGTGAACTGGGCGATGTTCGGGCGGCCCTGGCTCACGGGCTACAACCGCATCCTCGCGGTCGTGCACGGCGTGCCGCAGATCGTCGACAACGCGGGCTCCTTCGCGCACCCGCTCGGCGATGGATTGCGGCGCACGTGGCGCGGCGGCTACGGGCTGCGGCAGCGCGCGGCGGTGTTCGCGCTCGCCGCGCCGGGCCTGCTCGTGCTCTGCGCGCGTCGGCCCGCGTACGCCGCGTCGGCCCTCGGTCTCTCCGCCGCGAGCCTGCTCGTCTTCGCGAAGTACGTGTTCGAGGGCGATCGCTTTCACTGGCTCGCGCTCGGCTTCCTCGCGCCCGCGCTCGCGGTGTCGCTGGAGCTCGCGAGCGCGTTCGGCGCGCGGCTCCCGGGCGCGGCGCGCACGCTCGCGCGGGGCCTGCGCGACGGATTCGCGCGGGGCGCCGATGGCCGCATCGCCTTGTTTTTTCAGGCGTTCGTGCGATCGCTGCACGCCCCGAGGCACGCGCGCGGGCTCGCCGTGCCCGCATCCGTGTTCGCGCTCGCGCTCGGCTGGCTCGCGCTGACGCGCGCCGGGGCGCACGGGATGCCCATGCTCGAGGGCGATGTGGGCGCGCGCTTCGTGCTCGCGGCGCTGCTCGCCGCCGCGACGTCCGCCGCGCTCGCGAAGGTCGCGGAGCCCGCGGCCGCGGCCACCGCCGCGCTCATCCCGCTCGCGCTGCCGGGGATGCGCGACGCGCTCGTGCACCTGCGCGGGGACCCGCACGGCGCAGGCGGCGCAGGCCTCGCCGCGGCGCTCTGCGCGGCCGTCGCCGTCGCGCTCGTCGCGCTCGCACCGCGCGCCGGCGCAGGGCGCGCGCGAGGGCTGGGCCCACGGCGGCGCGGCGCTCGCGGCGCTCGGAGCGATCGCGCTCGTCGTCGGCGCCGACGTGCCCCGCCCCGCGACCAGCGACACCGCCCTCGACGCCGCGGCGCGCGCCGCAGGGTTCGGGCGCGCGCTCATCGCGCAGCCCGGTCCGACGCGCGCGCTCGTGCCGCTCCTCGTGCTCGCGCTGCCCGGCCTCGTCGTCGCGCTCCGCCGCGAGGCGCGCACGGGCGCGGCCATGCTCGCGCTCACGGCGCTCGTCGTCGCGGGTGCGCTCACACGGCCCGCACAGGCGCTCGCCGCCTCGACCTCCGCGGCGCCCACGCTCGCCGCCTCGCCGCTCGTCGCGCTCGCCCTCGCGCTGCCCGCCGCGGCCACGCTCTCGGCCCTCGCGCGCGGCCTCGCGGCGCTGCGTCCGCGACGTGCGCTCGCCCTCGGCGCCGCGCTCGTCACGGCGCTCCTCGTCGCGGGCGCGGTGCGCCTGCACACCGAATCGGACGCGCCCCTCCGCTTCGCGACGCCGCGCGGCGTGCGCCTCGCCGACGTGCGCGCGGGCGACGTGCCGTGCGACTTCCTCGCGTGGGAGCACCTCTCGTGGGAGTGCAGCCACCTCGACGTCGGCACGCAGGCCCTGAGCGGACTCGCGACCAGCGATCCACCGCGCGTCGGCGGCGCGCGCGTGCCGCTCTTCCTGCTCGCGCCGACGGGCGCACGTCAGCCGCGCAGCGCCACCTGGAGACGCGTGGCGGGCGGCCCGACGCTCACCCTCGACTGGGCCGTGCCCGACGGTCAGCGCGGCGGCGTCACGGTGGAGGTCGCGATCGACGGCGCGCGACACGACACGTTCGACGTACCGAGCGCGTCGAGCACGCGCGTCGAACACCGCACGATCGCGACGCCGCACGCGGCCGGACGCGCGGTGGACGTGACGATCACCGTGCGCGGCGCGGGCCTCGTCGGGATCGACGGCGGCTTCTCGGCGCACCCCTGACGGACTCCCATGCATCCCGCGCAGGCCGCCGAAAAACCGCGTTGGATCATCATCTTGCGAGACACTGCCCACCCTCGTCGACGCACGATCGGCGGCAGTCCGAGCGTGGATGTCGGCGCAGGCGCGGCTGCGTTGGACGTATCCTCGCCGTGAGCCAAAAGGAGCTGCGATGAGCTGGTCCGACCTCGCGCGCAGCGCGCTGCACCCCGACGCGTGGACGATCTTCGGGCGGCTCCCGGTGGCGCTGCTCGTCGCCGCGCTGTTCGGCGCGGGGCTGCGCCGCGGCTGGCGTTGGCGCCACGCGCTGCTCACGACGGCAGCGCTCGGCGCGGGCGCCTCGGTCGGCGCCGCGCTCCTGCCGAGCGTGATCGGCGCGCTCGCGGGGGGAGTCGGCGCGTGGCTCGTGGCCCAGCGCGCGCTCGGGTTGCGACGCCCGCCGCTCGTCGCGCTCGCGCTCGGGCTCACCCTGATCGTCGCCGTGGGACGCATCGGCTGCCTCGTCGCGGGCTGCTGCTTCGGCACGCCCACCGCGCTGCCCTGGGCCGTGCACCACGAGGCGGGCACCGCCGCCTTCGCGCTGCACCTCGCGCTCGGGCACATCGCTTCGGACGCGCCGACGAGCCTCGGCGTGCACCCCTCTCCGCTCTACGAGTCGCTCGCCCTCCTGCTCTGGATACCGCTGCTCGGCGCCCTCGCGCGGCGCCTGCGCTCGGAGGGCGCGGTGCTCGCGCTGACCGGCGCCTTCGACCTCGCGGTGCGCGCGGGGATCGACGGCACACGCGCGATGATCAACGTCTGGTGGGCGAAGCTCGGCGCGGTCGCCGGGCTCGATCGGCTGCAGGGCGCGTTCGCGCTCGGCGCGCTCGGTCTGCTCGGCGCGGCCCTCGTGCTCGAGCGACGCGCCCGACGCGCGGCGCACGACGGCACGGCCACGCACGACGCGGCCTCGCACGACGCGGCCTCGCACGACGCGGCCACGCCGCACGCGGTGCCGGTCACCCCAGCGCACGACGCGACGCGCGCGGGCTGGGCGGTGTTCGGCGCTGCGTGGCTCGCAGGCGTCCTCGTGGACGGCGCGCAGACACCGTTTCTCCACCAGCTCCACGTGCTGACGCTGCTCGCCGCGGCGCCTGCGCTGCCGATGCCCTCTTCGCTCCCAATCGGATTCTGGCCGCGAATCCCCACATCGCGGCCCATCCCCTCCTCGCCGGACATCCCCTCTTCACATCCCATCTCGGCGTCGCCGACGCGCCCCTGTCCGACGCGAATCCGCCCGTTTCCACGCGCCGCGGCGCTGCGCGCACTGTCCGCGCTCGGCGCCCCGCTCGTCGCGCTCGCGCTCGCCGCGATCCCGCTCGGCGCAGTGCTCGCGCGCGCCTTCGAGCCCGACGGTGCGCGCGCCGATGGACCGCGCGCGACCCCGCGCCGCGACGAGCGCCGCAGCTGGGTCTACGAGGTCGATCACCGCCGCGCGCTGCTCGTGCGCCTCGGTACGCTCGGCGATCCGCTCGCGGCGCTGCGCGCGCGCCGCCGCGCCCTCGGGCTCGCCACGCCCACCGATCCGCCCCCCGCGAGCGGGCCGGCCCCCGACGATCACGCGGCGAGCACGCTCCCGCCGATCCCCGACGCCCCGGCCACCGAGTCGCTCCCCGCCCTCCCCGACGCCCCCGCGACGGACACGCTCCCGCGCGAACTCGAGGCACCCGCCGACGCGCGCGACGCCGCCGAGCGGCACGACTTCCGCCACTGGGTCGGCCTCGCGCTCGCGGGCGGCGCGACGTCCTACGTCGTCATCGACGGCTGCGGCGGCGCGAGCACGCTCTTCGATCGGCAGGGCTTCGGCGGCTGGCTCCGCTACGCCGCGCGGCGCCCGCTCGGCGGCGGCCCGTGGACACTCGGGGTCGGCGCGAGCGCAGGCGCGCTCATCGCGGCGACGACGCGCGCGGTGGTCGGTGAGCCGCTCCGAACGCACCTCGACGAGCGCGGCGGCTTCGCGACGGCCTGGGTCGAGCTCGAGGAGCCGCGCTTCGCCGCGGGCCTCGCGCTCTACGGCGATCTGCTCTCGACCGCGACGCGCGTCGACGGCCTGCCGCGCGTCGTCGAGGAGCGCCTGCGCGTGCGCGTCGGCGGGCACCTGCGCGCGGGCTTCCCGGTGCTCGGCCTCGAGGTGGGCTACCTCGACGCGGGCGCGCTGCTCGGCCCGACGACCTTCCGCCTCGGCCTCGTCGGGATGCTCGCGGCGCACGGCGCGATGGTCCGGCACATGGAGGACGTGCAGTTCCGCTACGGGCTCGGCGTCGTCACCTACCCCGCGACCGGCCGCTGGATCGACGACCGCGTGGGCTTCTACGTGACCGGCGAGGTGCGCCCGACCGAGCGCCTCTCGATCGGTCTGCAGGGCGCGTACTTCGACGACGGCGGCATGCTCGGCGTCACGCTCGGCCTGCAGGTCGGCGACTGAGGCGCGCCGATCGGACACCGCGTTTCACGACCCCGCGACACCCGTTTCACGCCACCACGGCAGCGCGTGTCACGCCGCCGCGACACCGTGTTTCACGCCGCGGCGACACGATGTTTCACGCGCGGGCGACACGATGTTTCACGCGCGGGCGACACGGTGTTTCACGCGCAGGCGACACCGTGTTTCACGCGTGGGGGACACGGTGTTTCACGCGCGGGCGACACCGTGTTTCACGCGCAGGCGGCGAGGCCGCTCAGCCGCCCGCGGCGTGCGCCTTGAAGAGCTGGTTGAGCGCCCAGGTCTCGAGCGCGCGCAGGCTGCCGAACTGGAGACCGAGTCCATCCGCCTGCTTCCAGCGCACGGTCGACTCGACGTCGATGAGTTCGGACGACGCGGGCACACGGAGCCGCGCGCGCACGATGGCGCCGAAGGGGACGTCGCTCGCGAGCGCCACGAACGCGCCGCCGAGGCTGAGGTTGCGGGTCTCGGCCTCGAAGGACCGCCCTTCGTGGACGACCGTCACGGGGATTCGGATGGGGAACCGCTCGTGTACGCGCTGACCAGTCACGGTGTACGCTCCGCTCGGAAGGGACCCGGCGTCTACCTTTGACCCCCCACCAAGTCAAGACGGCCCCGCCGGCTGCGGCGGCTGCGGCCACACCGCGCCGCCTCTCGCCGACGCGCCTCGGCGTCATCCTCTTCGCCGCCGCCGTCGGCGCCGCGGGCACCCTCCTCGCACTGCCCCGCGCGGTCGAGCCGCGTGAGCTGCCGGGGCTCGTGCTCGACCCTGCGCAGATCGCGCGCGTGCAGGCCGATGACGCGCGCGCCGCATCCCGCGCGCCCACGGACGCGACCGCCGGCGCGCTGACGGAGCTCGTCGCGGCGCAGGGCCTCGCGGAGGTCGGCACCGGCGAGACGCCGAACGACGCCCGCGAGCGCTTCGTGCGCCTCGGGAACGCCGCGCTCGGCGTCGAGCGCGCGCACGGCGAAGCGGGCGTGCTCGCGCTCCGGGCCCGGGCCGTCGCGGACTTCGAGCGGGTGCTCGCGACGCGCGCGCGCGGCGAGGCGCGCGACCGTGTGGTCGGCAGCTTTCCGCGCACCGTCGAGCGCTACGGCGTCACGCGCGCCGGCCGGCTGCGCGCGCCGCGCTTCGTGCTGCGCACGCTGTACAAGGCGCGCTGGAACTCCGTCTGCCAGCTCGCCGCGACGTGGCAGCTCGCGCCCGTCGAGCGCCGCGCGTTCCACGGCTGGCTCGCGCTCGGCGCCGACACTGCCGCCCCCGCGGAGCGCGCCGCCGCGCTCGACGCGTACGCGGCCGCGGGCGGCGTGCGCAGCGGCGAGGCGCGCGCGGGCCTCACGTGGCTCGCGGGCGATCTGCAGCGCGCCGAAGAGCTCTACGGCGAGACGCTCGCGCGCACGGGGAGCCTGCGCTTCCGCAACCACCTGCGCGCGGCGCGGCTCGCGACGGGGCACGCGCTCGAGTAGCGACGGCGCCCGCGGCGCGCGAGGGACCACACGCGGCGACGCACGGCCCACGCCGCAGACCGGCGCCCGCAGCGGACCACGACGCGCGGCTGCTATGCTCGCGGCCCCGTGAAACGCGCCGCCGCTCAGCTCCGCAGACTGGCCGGCCGCGCCGCGTGGCCGTTCGAGCTCGTGTTTCTCGCGCTCGTCACGGGCTCGGTCGTGCCGCTCTGGCTCGTCCGCTACCCGCCCATCGAGGACCTCCCGCAGCACCTCGCGGCCATCCGCGTGCTGCACTCGCTCCACGACCCGGCCTTCGGCCTCGCGCCGTACTTCGAGCTGACGCTCTCGCGCACGCAGTACCTCGCGTACTACCTCACGGCCGATCTGCTCGCGTACCCGCTCGGCGTGCGGCACGCGAACCTCGTGCTCGTGACCGCGGCCGTCGCCGGCACACCGCTCGCGCTCCGCGCCCTGCTCCGCGCGCTCGGACGCGACGAGAAGCTCGCGCTCTTCGCGCTGCCGCTCGCCTACAACGCGCACCTGATCCTCGGCTTCTTCAACTTCCTCGCCGCGATCCCGCTCGCGCTCGCAGGCCTCGCCCTCGCCGTGCGCCTGCGTGAGCGCACGACGGGCGGCCGGGCCCTCGCGCTCGCCGCGATCGCGCTCGTCATCTTCTACACGCACGTCGTGCCGTTCGCGTTCCTCGGCCTCGGCGCGGCCCTGATCGCGCTCGGCGGCGGCCTCCGCGCGTCGGTGCTCCGCCTCGCGCCGCTCGTGCCCGCAGGGCTCGCAGGGCTCGTCTGGGCGCAGCGCTCGCCCGCGGGCCAGGCCACGACGACGGCCGCGCTCGGCCAGCCCGACGCGGGCCCGCAACCCACCTTCGCGACGGCCTCCGAGGCGCTCCGCGATCTGCCCGGCTGGGTCACCGACGTCTTCCAGGGCGAGCGCGACGCGCAGCTCTTCGTCGCGACGCTCGCGCTCGCCGTGTTCGCGGTGGGGCTCGGCGCGCGACCCGCCGCAGGCGAGCCCACGCCCACCGCCGAGGACGCGCTGCGCGGCGCGCTCACGCGACGCCTCGCCGTGCTCTCGCCGCTCGCCCTCGCGCTCTACGTCGTGACGCCCACCGGCTACGACTGGATCTGGCCGATCAGCGCGCGCTTCCCGCTCCTCGCGCTGCTCTTCGCCGTGCCCGTGTTGCCCGCGCCGAGACGCGCCGCGGGTGTGCTGCTCGCGGCCGCGCTCACCCTCGTGTCGGTGCTCAGCTTCGTGGAGGCGGGCGAGCGCTTCACGGCCTTCGAGCGCGAGGAGGTCGGTGAGTTCGACGACGCGCTCGCCGCGATCCCGCCCGCGCGTCGCGTCGCCGGGCTCATCGTCGACAAGCACTCTCGACACACGAAGTTCGCCGCGTTCCTCCACTACGTCGCCTGGTACCAGGCCGACAAGGGCGGCGCGGTGATGTTCACGTTCGCCGACTTCCCGCAGTCGCCGTTCCGCTTCCGCGAAGATCGGCGGCCACCGCGTGTCGAGCCGCGCTGGGAGTGGACACCCGAGCGCGTCGACCCGCGCCGCGACCTCGCCTGGTACGAGTACGTGCTCGTGCGCGGCCCCGCGGGGCGCGTCGGCGCCGACCGCACGCTCTACGAGCCCGTCTTCCGCGGCCCCCGCTGGAGCGTCTGGCGCCGCCTCGACGTCGCGCCCTGACGGCGCTTCGCGGCCACGTCGCTGCAACGCCGCTGAAACGCCGCTGAAACGCTGGTTCGATCGTTTCACCTTGTTTTGTCGGCGCATGCGGGCGCGCGCGCGGCACTGCTGAAACGTCGTTGCAACACCCCCAGGACGCACGGTGCGCGCCGCGGTTCACCGCCGGCGGGCGGCGTCAGCAGCCGCCGTGCGTGTGCGGGAAGCGCGCCGCCTGCGCGGGGAAGACCTTGCCCGGGTTGAGGATCCCGCGCGGGTCGAAGGTCGCCTTCACCCGCTCCTGCAACGCGATGAGCGCGTCGCTCTGCTCGAGGCCGAGGTACGGCGCCTTCAGCACGCCGATCCCGTGCTCGCCGCTCAGCGTGCCGCCGAGCGCGACCGTCGCGCGGAACAGCGACTCGATCGCGCGGTCGACGCGCGGCCGATCCTCGGGCGCGTCCCAGAGCAGCGCGACGTGCAGGTTGCCGTCGCCCGCGTGGCCATAGGCCGGCATGCGCAGCCGCTCGCGCTCGGCGATCTGCGCGACGGCCTCGAGCAGCGCGGGCAGCCGCGTGCGCGGCACGACGATGTCCTCGCTGAGCTTGAAGCGGGCCATGCGGCGCGTCGCGTAGCTGAGGTCGCGGCGCGCTGCCCAGAGCCGCGCGCGGTCGGCCTCGCTCTTCGCGACGAGCACGTCGAGCACGCCAAGATCGTCGAGCGCGGCCGAGATCGTGGCGAGCTCGGCGTCGAGCGTCGCGTCGCCGCCGTCGAGCTCGACGAGGAGCAGCGCCCCCGCGCGCGGATCGAGCGGCAGCGAGGTCGCCGGGCGCAGGATCTCGAGCGTCGCCGCGTCGAGCAGCTCGAGGCAGCGCGGAACCACGCGCCGCGCCACGATCGCGCTCACCGCGCGCGCGGCGGCGTGCACGTCGCGCAGGAGCACGAGCAGCGTCGCGACACGCTCGGGCAGCGGCACGAGACGCAGCGTGACCTCGGTGACAACGGCGAGCGTGCCCTCGCTGCCGACGACGAGCCCGGTGAGGTCGTAGCCCGTCACGCCCTTGCGCGTGCGGCGCCCGAGCTGGAGCACGGTGCCGTCCGCGGTGACGGCCTCCAGGCCGAGCACGAAGTCGCGCGTCGTGCCGTATTTGAAGGCGCGCGGCCCGCCCGCGTTGGCCGCGACGTTGCCGCCGAGCCGACACGAGGCGAGCGACGAGGGGTCCGGCGGATAGAAGAGCCCCTCGCGCTCGACCGTCTCGTGGAGCGTCTGCAACACCACGCCCGGCCCCGCGACCGCGAGCAGCTCGTCGCGCTCGACGCCCTTCACGTCGCGCATGCGCTCGACGCTGAGCACGATCCCGCCCGCGACCGGCACCGCGCCGCCGACACGGCCCGTGCCGCCCGCACGCGGCGTGACGGGGACGCCGTGCGCGTGCGCGGCGCGCAGCACCGCCGCGACCTCCGCCGTGCTCCCCGCACGCACGACGGCGTCCGGCGTGCACGGCGTCGTCTCGCTCTCGTCGTGCGCGTACGCGGCGAGCACGTCGGCGTCGCGCAGCACCGCGCCGCTCGGCAACGCAGCGTCCATCTCGATCAAGGCACGCTCGACGGCCGCGGGGCTCGCGGCGCGGGTCATGCCGACACGCTCTCACGCGGACGCGAACGCAGCCGCACGCGCAGGCCCGGCCCGCGCTGCCGCAGCGTCACCGAAGGCGCGAGCTCGAGCTTCTGTCCGGGCTCGAGCGCGAGCTGCCAGCGCCCGACGATGAGCGCGAGCATCAGCGTCGCCTCCATCATCGCGAAATGATTGCCGATGCAGATGCGCGGCCCGCCGCCGAAGGGGAAGTACGCGTAGCGCGGCAGCGCCTTCGCGCGCTCGGGTGTGAAGCGCTCGGGGTCGAAGCGCTCCGGATCCGGAAACCATCGCGCATCGTGGTGTACGACCCACTGACTCAAGAAGATCTGCGCGCCCTTCGGCATGGACACGCCGCGCACCTCGATCGGCTCGAGCACCTCGCGCCCCGTCGTCCACGCGGGCGGATAGAGGCGCATCGCCTCCTTGAGCACGCACTCCGTGTAGGGCAGCGCGCGCACGTCCGCGGCCGTCGGCAGGCGATCGCCGAGCACCGCGCGCAGCTCGGCGTGGAGTTTCTTCTCGATCTCGGGGTGCCGCGCGAGGAGGTAGAGCGTGTGCGCGAGCGCGAGCGCCGTCGTCTCGTGCCCCGCGAGAAAGAGCGTGATCGCCTCGTCGCGCAGCTGCTGATCGCTCATGCGCGCGCCGTCGTCGTCCTGCGCGGCGAGCAGCGTGCCGAGCAGGTCGTCGCGCGCGGGCCCGGCGCGGCGCTCGGCGAGGATGCGGAAGAGCAGCGTGTCGAGCGCCGCGACGGCCTTCACGAAGCGGCGGTTGCGCGGCGTCGGCACGCGCGTGGGGATCTTCAACAGCGCCTCGGGGCTGTTCGCGAAGAAGGCGTTGACCTCCTCCATCGCGTGCCCGACGAGCGCGACGTCGTCGGCCCGAAGTCCCGCGCCGAAGAGCACCTCGGCGACGACCTCCATCGTGAGCCGCGACATCTCCGCGTGGAGGTTCACGACCGCGCCATCCCGCCAGCGCGTGAGCCCCGCGTCCGTGACGCGCGCCATCGCGTCGGCGTACGCCGCGATGCGGCGCGGCGCGAAGGCCTGCGACATCAGCTTGCGCTGCCGCTTCCAGAGCTCGCCGTCGCTCGTGAGCAGTCCGAGCCCGAGCGCGTTCTTGAGCACCTCGACGTACTCGTCGCGCCCCATCGAGCGCGCGTGCTGCACGAGGACCGCCTCGATGTCGTCCGGGTGGCTGAGCACGAAGTACGGCTTGCCGAGCAGCTTCAGCTGCACGACGTCGCCGTACCGCGTCGAGAGCCCGCGCAGGAACGAGAGCGGGTCGCGCACGAACCGCGCGACGTTGCGCAGCCCGTAGCGCCCGGAGGGTCCGGGCGCCCGGGGCCGCGCGGTGTACGTGGCGGTCTCGCTCATCGCGTCCCGCCGCGCGCTACTCGCCCGCCACGCAGTCGTAGAGCAGGTTGAAGCTCGAGAGGGTCGGCGCCGCGCTGCGCGCCGCGTTGGAGTTCAGCGTCGCGGTCACGCGCATGTGGGGCAGGGTCGCGGGAACCCCGCCGGCGATCAGCTGGCTGCCGGCGTTCTGCGGGCTGCTCAAGGTCGGCGTCGAGAAGGTCACCGGCGTCGCCGCGGCGAGGGCCGCCGTCGTCGTCGCCGAGCGCAGCGTCCAGGAGATGCTGGTGCCCGTGGGGAGCGTCGCCGTCCACGACAGGTTGCCCCAGCGCGGAACCTCCGTGCCGGCGCAGCGCATCGTGGCGTCGAAGTCGCGCGTGTACGTGCCGCTGGGCGGATACGCGGGCGAGGTCGGCGGGATGATGATCGTGACGGGCGTCGTCGATATGATCTGGCTGCCGTTGCCGAGCGTGTCGATCGTGAAATCGAAGCGCTGCGGCACGCTGGTCGGCATGACGACGCCCGTGAAGTTGACCTGGAAGGTCACGCCGGTGCCCGGCAGGCACTGGTTGAACTGCACGCCGCCGGTGATCCCCGTGCAGCGACCGGGCGCGTACGAGCCCGCCACCGCGAGGATCGACGCCACGAGCGTGCGCTCGTCGAACGGCGTCGCCGGGTTGTCGTTGGCGCGCGCGGTGATGTCCAGACGCGAGTAGCTCGCGAGGTCGGCGACCGCGCTCGCGACCGCCGTCCCGAGACCCGTTCCGGAGGGGCTGATGCTGTAGACGAGCGGCGCGCCCGTCGGCCCGAGGGCGCCGGTCGCCGTGGCGATCTCCCGCGCGTCTCGGAGCGCGGGGGCGTAGCCGCCGCTCGAATCGACGACGATGACCTTGATGCCGCGCGCGTTCAGCGCGGCCACGGTCTGCGTGTAGGTCGGAGGCACGTGGCCACCCGCGAAGTACGGGGTGTAGTAGTCCTCGTTCGAGAGCTGGTAGACGCTCGTGGTGTCGGGGATCGTCGCCCACGCCGCCGAGACGGTGAGGGTGCGCGCGGCGTTGCCGGAGACCGTGCGCGTCTGACCCGCGCCGCGCCCCGAGCTGATGAAGAGTTTGTAACCGGCGAACTGGTTGGTCGCCCAGGGCGTCGGGAGGTCGAGGTCGTAGAGCACGTTGTTGAGACCCGTGATCTCATACGTGCTCGTCGTGTTCGGCACGGTGACCCAGTTCACCGAGACGGTGACGCTGGTCGCGTCGTTGGCGGAGATCGTGCGGGTCTGACCCGAGCCGAGACCGCCGGTGATCCGGACCGTGAAGCCCACGAGGCTCCCGGGGACCCACGCCTGCGTGAAGTCGTAGAGCTTGTTGAGCTCGCCGACGGCGCCAGTCCCGACCCGGTACGTGGTCGTCGCGCCGGGCAGCGTGGCCCACGCGGGCGTGACGGTGAGGCGGTTGTTCGTGTTGCTCACCACCGTGCGGACCTGGCCGACGCCCGTCCCGCCCGTGATGGTGACCGTCGTGCCCGCGTAGACGTTCGTCGTCCAGCTCTTCGTCGTGTCGAAGAGCTTGTCGGCGAGGTTGGTCTCGCGGATCTGGTAGTTGCTCGTCGCGTCCGGCAGCGTCGTCCAGGCGGTGGTGACCGTGAGGACGTCGACGGTGTTCGAGCTGATCACGCGCGTCTGACCCGCGCCCGCGCCGGAGAGGATCTCGACCGTGTATCCGACGAACCGATCCACCGTCCATCCCGCGCCCGCATCGAGGAGGCGCAGCACATCGGCGGCCCCGGCGATCCGGTACTGGCTCGTCGCGTCGGGCAGCGTCACCCAGCTCGAGGCGAGCGTCAGGCGGGTCGCGGTGTTCGCCGTGATCGACGCGCGACTGCCCCGCGCCCGTCCCCGCGGTGATGAACACGGTCGAGCCGTACGACGCGGTGCCCATTACCCAGCTCGGCGCTGTCGTGTCGTAGAGCTTGTCGCTCACGACGGTCTCGCGGATCTCGTACGTGCTCGTCGCGTTCGGCAGCGGTGACCACGGCGCAGACACCGTCAGCACGTTGTTCGTGTTCGACACGATGGGGCGCGTCTGGCCCGCACCCGCGCCCGTCAGGATGTTCACCACATAGCCAGTCATGAACTGGTTGACCACCCAACTCTTCGTCGTGTCGTAGAGCTTCGTGAACTCCGCCGGCGCCACGACCTCGTACGTCGTCGTCGCGTCCGGCTCGATGGCCCACGCGCTGTTGAGCGTCAGCTTCGTCGCCGTGTTCGCCATGATCGTATTCGACTGGCCCGCGCCCCTGCCGCCCGTCAGGAGCACCGTCGAGCCATTCAGCGCGAGGCCCGTCACCCAGCCCGGCACCGTCGCGTCGTACAGCTTGTTGTTGATCACCGCTTCGCGGATCTCGTACGTGCTCGTCGTGTTCGGCAGCGTCATCCACGGCGCATCCACCGTGACGACGTTGTTCGTGTTCGACACGACGTTGCGCGTCTGGCCCGCGCCCGCGCCCGTCAGGATGCTCACGATGTACCCGGGCGTGAACTGGTTCATCGCCCACGACTTGGTCGTGTCGTAGAGCTTCGTCAGCTCCGCAGCCGGGATGACCTCGTACTGCGTCGTCGCGTCCGGGTTCGTCGTCCACACCGCCGACACCGTCAGCTTCGTCGCCGTGTTCGTCAGAGATCGTGCGGAGCTGGCCCGCGCCCGTCCCGCCCGTCAGCAACACCGTCGAACCCGCCACGCTCCCCGACCACGCAGGCACCGTCGTGTCGTAGAGCTTGTTGTTGACCACCACCTCACGCAGCACATAAGTGCTCGCCGTGCTGGGCAGTGTCATCCACGGCGCCGAGATCGTGAGCGAATTCAACGTGTTCGAAGACACCGTCCGCGTCTGACCGGCTCCCGGACCCGCCGTGATGCTCAGCTCAAAGCCCATGAACTCGCCCACGACCCAGCTCTTGGTCGTGTCGTAGAGACGGCTCAGCTCGGTGCTGGCGAGGACCAGGTACTGCGTCGTCGCGTCCGGCTGCGTCGTCCACACCGCCGACACCGTCAGCTTCGTCGCCGTGTTCGTCAGAGATCGTGCGGATCTGACCCGCGCCCGTCCCGCCCGTCAGCACCAGCGTCAACCCACTCACGACCCCCGACCACGCCGGCACTGTGGTGTCGTAGAGCTTGTCGTTGATCACCGTCTCGCGGATCTCGTACGTGCTCGTGCTGTTCGGCAGCGTCATCCACGCCCCAGACACCGTCAGGTCCGTCGCGCCGTTCCCCGTCACCGGGCGAACCTGGCCCGCGCCCGCGCCCCCAATAATCGTCACCGTGAAGCCCGCGAACTGGCCGGGCGTCCACGAACGCGTCGTGTCGTACAGCTTCGTGAACTCGCCCGCCGCGACGATCTCGTACTGGCTCGTCCCGTCCGGCTGCGTGCCCCACGCGCTGTTGACCGTGAGGCGCGTCGCCGTGTTCGCCGTGATCGTGCGCGACTGACCCGCGCCCGTCCCTGCCGTGATGAACACCGTCGAGCCGTTCAACGCGGGGCCCGTTACCCAGCCCGGCACCGTCGTGTCGAACAGCTTGTCGCTCACGACCGCTTCGCGGATCACGTACGTGCTCGTCGCGTTCGGCAGCGGTGACCACGGCGCAGACACCGTCAGCACGTTGTTCGTGTTCGACACGATGGGGCGCGTCTGGCCCGCACCCGCGCCCGTCAGGATGTTCACCACATAGCCAGTCATGAACTGGTTGACCACCCAACTCTTCGTCGTGTCGTAGAGCTTCGTGAACTCCGCCGGCGCCACGACCTCGTACGTCGTCGTCGCGTCCGGCTCGATGGCCCACGCGCTGTTGAGCGTCAGCTTCGTCGCCGTGTTCGCCATGATCGTATTCGACTGGCCCGCGCCCCTGCCGCCCGTCAGGAGCACCGTCGAGCCATTCAGCGCGAGGCCCGTCACCCAGCCCGGCACCGTCGCGTCGTACAGCTTGTTGTTGATCACCGCTTCGCGGATCTCGTACGTGCTCGTCGTGTTCGGCAGCGTCATCCACGGCGCATCCACCGTGACGACGTTGTTCGTGTTCGACACGACGTTGCGCGTCTGGCCCGCGCCCGCGCCCGTCAGGATGCTCACGATGTACCCGGGCGTGAACTGGTTCATCGCCCACGACTTGGTCGTGTCGTAGAGCTTCGTCAGCTCCGCAGCCGGGATGACCTCGTACTGCGTCGTCGCGTCCGGGTTCGTCGTCCAAACCGCCGACACCGTCAGCTTCGTCGCCGTGTTCGTCAGAGATCGTGCGGAGCTGGCCCGCGCCCGTCCCGCCCGTCAGCAACACCGTCGAGCCCATCACGCTCCCCGACCACGCAGGCACCGTCGTGTCGTAGAGCTTGTTGTTGACCACCACCTCACGCAGCACATAAGTGCTCGCCGTGCTGGGCAGTGTCATCCACGGCGCCGAGATCGTGAGCGAATTCAACGTGTTCGAAGACACCGTCCGCGTCTGACCGGCTCCCGGACCCGCCGTGATGCTCAGCTCAAAGCCCATGAACTCGCCCACGACCCAGCTCTTGGTCGTGTCGTAGAGACGGCTCAGCTCGGTGCTGGCGAGGACCACATACTGCGTCGTCGCGTCCGGCTGCGTCGTCCACACCGCCGACACCGTCAGCTTCGTCGCCGTGTTCGTCAGAGATCGTGCGGATCTGACCCGCGCCCGTCCCGCCCGTCAGCACCAGCGTCAACCCACTCACGACCCCCGACCACGCCGGCACTGTGGTGTCGTAGAGCTTGTCGTTGATCACCGTCTCGCGGATCTCGTACGTGCTCGTGCTGTTCGGCAGCGTCATCCACGCCCCAGACACCGTCAGGTCCGTCGCGCCGTTCCCCGTCACCGGGCGAACCTGGCCCGCGCCCGCGCCCCCAATAATCGTCACCGTGAAGCCCGCGAACTGGCCGGGCGTCCACGAACGCGTCGTGTCGTACAGCTTCGTGAACTCGCCCGCCGCGACGATCTCGTACTGGCTCGTCCCGTCCGGCTGCGTGCCCCACGCGCTGTTGACCGTGAGGCGCGTCGCCGTGTTCGCCGTGATCGTGCGCGACTGACCCGCGCCCGTCCCTGCCGTGATGAACACCGTCGAGCCGTTCAACGCGGGGCCCGTTACCCAGCCCGGCACCGTCGTGTCGAACAGCTTGTCGCTCACGACCGCTTCGCGGATCACGTACGTGCTCGTCGCGTTCGGCAGCGGTGACCACGGCGCAGACACCGTCAGCACGTTGTTCGTGTTCGACACGATGGGGCGCGTCTGGCCCGCACCCGCGCCCGTCAGGATGTTCACCACATAGCCAGTCATGAACTGGTTGACCACCCAACTCTTCGTCGTGTCGTAGAGCTTCGTGAACTCCGCCGGCGCCACGACCTCGTACGTCGTCGTCGCATCCGGCTCCGGCGGCCCACGCGCTGTTGAGCGTCAGCTTCGTCGCCGTGTTCGCCATGATCGTATTCGACTGGCCCGCGCCCCTGCCGCCCGTCAGGAGCACCGTCGAGCCATTCAGCGCGAGGCCCGTCACCCAGCCCGGCACCGTCGCGTCGTACAGCTTGTTGTTGATCACCGCTTCGCGGATCTCGTACGTGCTCGTCGTGTTCGGCAGCGTCATCCACGGCGCATCCACCGTGACGACGTTGTTCGTGTTCGACACGACGTTGCGCGTCTGGCCCGCGCCCGCGCCCGTCAGGATGCTCACGATGTACCCGGGCGTGAACTGGTTCATCGCCCACGACTTGGTCGTGTCGTAGAGCTTCGTCAGCTCCGCCGCCGGGATGACCTCGTACTGCGTCGTCGCGTCCGGGTTCGTCGTCCACACCGCCGACACCGTCAGCTTCGTCGCCGTGTTCGTCGAGATCGTGCGGAGCTGGCCCGCGCCCGTCCCGCCCGTCAGCAACACCGTCGAGCCCATCACGCTCCCCGACCACGCAGGCACCGTCGTGTCGTAGAGCTTGTTGTTGACCACCACCTCACGCAGCACATAAGTGCTCGCCGTGCTGGGCAGTGTCATCCACGGCGCCGAGATCGTGAGCGAATTCAACGTGTTCGAAGACACCGTCCGCGTCTGACCGGCTCCCGGACCCGCCGTGATGCTCAGCTCAAAGCCCATGAACTCGCCCACGACCCAGCTCTTGGTCGTGTCGTACAGACGGCTCAGCTCCGTGCCCGCGAAAACCAGGTACTGCGTCGTCGCGTCCGGCTGCGTCGTCCACACCGCCGACACCGTCAGCTTCGTCGCCGTGTTCGCAGAGATCGTGCGGATCTGACCCGCGCCCGTCCCGCCCGTCAGCACCAGCGTCAACCCACTCACGACCCCCGACCACGCCGGCACTGTGGTGTCGTAGAGCTTGTCGTTGATCACCGTCTCGCGGATCTCGTACGTGCTCGTGCTGTTCGGCAGCGTCATCCACGCCCCAGACACCGTCAGGTCCGTCGCGCCGTTCCCCGTCACCGGGCGAACCTGGCCCGCGCCCGCGCCCCCAATAATCGTCACCGTGAAGCCCGCGAACTGGCCGGGCGTCCACGAACGCGTCGTGTCGTACAGCTTCGTGAACTCGCCCGCCGCGACGATCTCGTACTGGCTCGTCCCGTCCGGCTGCGTGCCCCACGCGCTGTTGACCGTGAGGCGCGTCGCCGTGTTCGCCGTGATCGTGCTGCGACTGGCCCGCGCCCGTGCCCTGCCGTGATGAACACCGTCGAGCCCGTTCAGCACGCGGCCGCAGGCGCCCAGCTCGGCACCGTCGTGTCGAAGAGCTTGTCGTTCGTGACCGCTTCGCGGATCACGTACGTGCTCGTCGCGTTCGGCAGCGGTGACCACGGCGCAGACACCGTCAGCACGTTGTTCGTGTTCGACACGATGGGGCGCGTCTGGCCCGCACCCGCGCCCGTCAGGATGTTCACCACATAGCCAGTCATGAACTGGTTGACCACCCAACTCTTCGTCGTGTCGTAGAGCTTCGTGAACTCCGCCGGCGCCACGACCTCGTACGTCGTCGTCGCATCCGGCTCCGGCGCCCACGCGCTGTTGAGCGTCAGCTTCGTCGCCGTGTTCGCCATGATCGTATTCGACTGGCCCGCGCCCCTGCCGCCCGTCAGGAGCACCGTCGAGCCATTCAGCGCGAGGCCCGTCACCCAGCCCGGCACCGTCGCGTCGTACAGCTTGTTGTTGATCACCGCTTCGCGGATCTCGTACGTGCTCGTCGTGTTCGGCAGCGTCATCCACGGCGCATCCACCGTGACGACGTTGTTCGTGTTCGACACGACGTTGCGCGTCTGGCCCGCGCCCGCGCCCGTCAGGATGCTCACGATGTACCCGGGCGTGAACTGGTTCATCGCCCACGACTTGGACGTGTCGTAGAGCTTCGTCAGCTCCGCAGCCGGGATGACCTCGTACTGCGTCGTCGCGTCCGGGTTCGTCGTCCAAACCGCCGACACCGTCAGCTTCGTCGTCGTGTTCGCAGAGATCGTGCGGAGCTGGCCCGCGCCCGTCCCGCCCGTCAGCAACACCGTCGAGCCCACCACGCTCCCCGACCAGCTCGGCGTCGTGTCGTAGAGCTTGTCGTTGATGACGGTTTCGCGGATCTCGTAGACGGTCGTGGCGTCCGGGAGCGTCGTCAGCGCCGTCGCGAGCGTCAGCGAGTTGCTCGTGTTGCTGGTGATCACGCTCGTCTGACCAACGCCCGTGCCGGAGACGATGCGGAAGGTGAACGCCGTCGCGAACTCGTTCATGATCCACGACTTGGTCGTGTCCGTGACCGTCGTGAAGACCGCCGGCGCGACCAGGCGGTACTGCGTCGTCGCATCGGGCTGCGTGGCCCACGGGCTGCTCACGGTGAGCCGCGTCGGCGCCGTCGCCGTCACCGTCCGGGTCTGGCTGGCGCCCGTGCCCGCCGTGAGGAACAGCGTGTAGCCGTTCACGCTTCCCGCCCACGCAGGCGTCATGTCGTAGAGCTGGTTGTTGATGACCGTCTCACGGATCTCGTAGGTCGTCGTGGCGTCGGGCAGCGTCATCCAAGCCGACATGACGGTGACGTCCGTCGTCGAGTTGGCCGTGATCGGGCGCGACTGCCCCGCGCCGGGTCCGCCCGTGAGGGTGAGCGTGAAGCCGACGAACTGGCCCGGCGTCCACGGACGCACGGGCACGTACATCTTGGCGAGGTCGGCCGCTGCGACGATCGCGTACCCGGTCGTCGCATCCGGCAGCGTGCCCCACGCCGGCGAGACGGTGATCTTGTTCGCGTTGTTCGCGCTGATGACGCGCGACTGGCCCGAGCCCGATGCCCGAGGTCAGGAAGATCGTCCGACCCGTGAGCACGTCCGCCGGCGCCCAGCTCGGCGAGGTGTCGTAGAGTTTGTCGTTGCTGACCGTCTCGCGGATCTCGTAGGTGCTCGTGTTGTTGGGCATCGTCGCCCCACGCACGCCGAGACCGTGAGGACGTTCGCGGTGTTGCTCGAGATCGCGCGGATCTGGCCCACGCCTGCACCCGAGAGGATGTTCACCACATAGCCAGTCATGAACTGGTTGACCACCCAACTCTTCGTCGTGTCGTAGAGGCGGACGACGTCCGCGGCGGCGACGACCTCGTAGTTGCTCGTCGCGTCCGGCTGCGTCACCCAAGCGGGGGTGACGTTCAACACCGTCGGCGTGTTGGACGAGATCACGCGGTTCTGGCCGGCCCCCGTTCCCGAGGTGATGAACACCGTCGAGCCCGTCACGGTCCCCGTCCAACCGGGCGTGGTCGTGTCGTAGAGCCGCGTGTTGAAGGCCGCCTCGCGGATGTCGTACGTGCTCGTCGCGTCCGGCAGGGTCGCCCACGCGGCCGCGACCGTGAGCACGGTCGCCGTGTTCGAGGAGACGGCGGCGAATTGGCCGGCACCACGACCGCCGGTGATGGTGACGGTGAAGCCCATGAACTGATTGAGCGTCCAGCTGCGCGTCGTGTCGTAGAGCTTGTTGAGATCGGCCGCCGCGATCACCTCGTAGACGCTCGTCGCGTCCGGGAGGGTCGTCCAAGCGAGCGAGACGGTGAGGCGAGTCGCAGCGCTTGCCGTGATGTTGCGCTCCTGGCCCGCCCCGGTGCCGCTCAGGATGCGCACGCGCGCGCCGCCGACGCTGCCCGTCCAGCTCGGAGTCAGGTCATAGAGCTTGTCGTTGAAGAGCGCCTCGGCGATCTCGTAGGTGCTGGTCGTATCCGGGAGGATCGGCCACGCGGGCGAGACGGTCAGGACGTTGGCGGAGTTGGCGGTCACCGTGGCCGACTGCCCCGAACCGCGACCACCGGTGATCCGCACGACATAGGTGAACGTCGTGAACTGGTTGACCGCCCACGTCTTGGTGGTGTCGTAGAGTTTGTTAAGCTCCGAGGCCGCGATCACCTCGTAGACGCTCGTCGCGTTCGGTGGGGTCGTCCATGCCGGCGACACGGTGAGCTGGGTCGCCGTGTTGGCCGTGACCGTGCTCTCCTGCCCGGCACCCGTGCCACTCCGGATACGCACGCGCGCGCCGGTGA
Organism: Polyangiales bacterium; assembly: GCA_964202905.1. Classification (GTDB taxonomy): domain Bacteria; phylum Myxococcota_A; class Polyangia; order Polyangiales; family JADJQN01; genus CAIUAC01. The sequence continues at coordinate 704,153 of CAXNJO010000001.1, read as the reverse complement.
TGGTGCCGGACCAGCTTGGAGTCGTGTCGTTGAGCGTGTTGTTCGGATAGATCGCATAGCCGCTGGTCGTGCTCGGCGTCGTCGTCCACGCAGGCGAGACCGTGAGGCTCTTCACGTTGTTCGCCGTGATCAGACGCGTCTGCCCGATGCCCGTGCCGCTCGTGATCGTGACCGTGTACCCGACGAACTGATTGGTCGTCCAAACCTTGGCGAGGTCGTAGAGATTGTCGTCAGCCGCCTTCGGAACGACGCGATAAAAGCTGCCCGTCGTTGGACGGTTCCGCCAGTTGCTCGACATCGTGAACGACCTGTCGGCGTGCGACGAGATGACCCGGTTCTCGCCCCTGCCCGTACCCGCAAACACCTGAATGACGTCACCGACGAACTGGTTGGTAGTCCACGCCCAGTCCGGCGACGTGTCGTTCAGCCCGTTCCGGACGAAAGTGGATCGAGCGGTCGCCGTCCCGGTGACCACGGCCAGGGTCGCCGTACCGGTGACGACGGGAACCAGATTCGACGCCGTGCTCGTCGTGAGCGGATAGGCCGTCGCCGTGCCCGTCTCGCGGTAGTTCGAGGCCGTGCTCGTCGTACGCGGGTAGGCGGAGGCCGTGCCCGTGTGGATCGAGTTCGTCGCCGTCCCGAAGGTGCGCGGGTAGGCCGTGGGCGTGCCCGTCACGCGGGGCTCGTTGCTGGCGATGCCCGTGATGCGCGGCGACGCGACCGCCGTGCCGGTGGTGACGGAGTTCGACGCGGTGCCGAGCGTGGCAGGGTACGGGCTGGGCGTGCCGGTGACGACGGGCTGGTTGGAGGCGAGGCTGGTCGTCCTCACGTACTGCGTCGCCGTGCCCGTCACGCGCGGGCTGTCCGCGGTGCCCGTCGTCCGCGCGTACTGCGTCGCCGTGCCCGTCACGATCGGCTCGGCGGTCGCGAGACCGCTGATGCGCGGGTAGTTGGTCGCGGTGCCCGTCGTGACGGACGCCGTCGCCGTGCCCGCGGTGCCCGGGAAGGCCGTCGGCGTGCCCGTGAGCGGCACCTGGTTCGTCGCGGTGCCCGTCGTCCGCACATACTGCGTCGCCGTGCCCGTCACGCGCGCGTTGTCCGCCGTGCCCGTCGTCCGCGCGTACTGCGTCGCCGTGCCGTTGACGACCGGCTCGGTCGTCGCGAGACCGCTGATGCGCGGGTAGTTGGTCGCGGTGCCCGTCGTGACCGACGCCGTCGCCGTGCCCGCGGTGCCCGGGAAGGCCGTCGGCGTGCCCGTGAGCGGCACCTGGTTCGTCGCGGTGCCCGTCGTCCGCACATACTGCGTCGCCGTGCCCGTCACGCGCGCGTTGTCCGCGGTGCCCGTCGTCCGCGCGTACAGCGTCGCGGTGCCGTTGACGACCGGCTCGGCCGTCGCGAGACCGCTGATGCGCGGGTAGTTGGTCGCGGTGCCCGTCGTGACCGACGCCGTCGCCGTGCCCGCGGTGCCCGGGAAGGCCGTCGGCGTGCCCGTGAGCGGCACCTGGTTCGTCGCGGTGCCCGTCGTGCGCGCGTAGTTCGTCGCGGTGCCGGTCTCACGCGAGGCGGTGGCCGTGCCGCTCGTGCGCGGGGCCGGCGTGGCCGTGCCAGGCTCGCGCGGGTCGAGCGAAGCGGTGCCCGTGACGCTGGCCGAGGCGCTGGCGGTCCCGTTCACCCGCGGGTCGGGCGTGGCGGTGCCCATCTCGAGCGCGGCGCCGTTCGTCGCGGTGCCGGTGGCGAAGCCCGTCGTCGCCGTTCCTGTGACGGGCGGGCCGTTGTGGAAGGGCGCGTCCGTGAAGAGGATGATGATCGGCACGGTGCCGGGGCGAAAACACGGGTAGCCGAAGCGGCTGCCCGCGCACGTCGAACCCGGGAGATAAGGGCCGAGCGCCGAGCCCGTCGCGATCGCGTAGAGCGCGGGGATCTGCGACTCCGGCAGGTCGTTGCCCCAGCGCGTGTAGAGCGCGTTCACCGCGTTGGTGACCGTCGTCGCGCCGCCCCCCGTCGCCGTGTCGGTGATGTTGGCCAGGTTCTGATAGACCGTGTCGCCGATGTAGGCGCAACCCCAAGGGTCGCAGTAGTACTCCGCGCCGTAACCGTTGACAGGGTAGTCGTCGTGGCGACCGACGCCGAACCACGCATCCGGGATCGTCGTGCGGATCGACGGGATGATCGTGGTGTTGAGCGTCGCCTTGAGGTTGTCGATCTCACCCCCCATGGACCCGGTGGTGTCCATGAGGAAGTACACGTCCGCCGTCCGGACGCGCACCATGAGGTAGAGGGGATCGACCGCGGCGCCGCCGTAGGGCAGCACGTGGAAGAAGCCGCCCTCGAAGCCGGTGATCGCCGGGTTCGTTGGGGCCGAGTCGTAGAGGTCGGGGACGCCATCGCCGTCCGCGTCGGGCAGCGTGCCGGTCGTGGTTCCGCCCATCGGGAGCGTCACACCGCCGGGGGTGGCGGTGTAGACGACGCCGGTGCCGCCGGTGGTCACGTCGGACGGACCGGGGGTATCCGTCGTCGAGTAGCAGGACGGGTTGCAGGGGTTGCAGGGGACGGGGCCCGTGACGAGCGCGGCGCTGGCCGCGCCGGCCAGGTTGCCCGAGAGCTCGTAGCGCTCGAGCTGGAGGCACGAGGTCCACGCTCCGTCGCGGCAGAAGCGGGTGCCCGAGTGGCACATCGAGCGCCCGCCGACGTCGACCGGGTCGAGGTAGCAGGTCTCCTCGAGGACGCTGCCGTCGCACGCGCAGCCCGTCTCGGGTGAGGCACAATTGCGACACTCGTTGGTGCTCGACGGGTCGGCGTCGTCGCAGTCGAGACCCGCCGCGCAGCCGAGGCCGAAGCCGTCGCCGTCGCCGTCCGTGCAGGGCGGGATCACGCCACCGTCGAGCGCCGACGACGCCGCACCCGGGGTGTCCTCTTCGGAACACGCGGTCAGTGCGGTCGCCGTGAGCGTGAGCAGGATGAGCCAGCGTGTGCGCATGAGAGTCCTCGCGGGGCGGTGGCTGTGCAACCCTCGGGCCGGGGCTGATGCTATCGAAATCAAAGAAGAATCAACCGAACGACGCAGACCTCAGCGGTGCATCGTTGCGGGGTTGTGAAAAAAGTGCGGGGTCACAGAAACGAGAGGCACTGTGGGGGCCCCCCCGAGAGGAGGCTCCCGCAGACCTGCCGGGCGGGGCAGGTACCGGCCGCGCAGGAGCCGCCCTCGGGCTCGCACTGCTTGATTCCATCGCCCCAGACGTCGAGGCACGTGAAGCCCGCGACGCAGTCCGACTCGCGCTCACACGGACCGAACCGTCCGCAGACCATGGCGACGCGGTCCGGGTCGAAGCCACACACGAGGTCGTCGGCGCACAAGAGGTTGCTGACACATTCGCCGGTGTGGGTGCACTCCGTTCGCCCGTCGAGATCGACGTCGAGGCAGCGACGGGCCGGACACGCGCCGGGGTCGCTGCACCGCCGGTGCACCGGGGCGCAGACGAAGACCATGCCTTCGGCGGGCCTGCACTCGAAGCCGTTCGGACAAGGCTGCACGGGACCACAGCGGATGCGGCGATTCACGCAAGAGCGGCCGGAGGGCGAGAGCTCGCAGGCGTAGCCGAGCGGGCAATCCCGGGAGTCGACGCAATCCGGCGTGCTCGGCGCGCAGCGGCCGAGCCCGCCGCTGCCCGCCACGCACGTCGCGCCGGGCGTGCAGTCGGCGTCGCCCACGCAGGTGCTGCCGGTCGGCAGGCAGGTCGCGAAGCCGCAACCCGTGTCGACACACGCCTCTCCGCCGGCGCAAGACGGATCGGACGAGGCGCCGCACGCCGGACCGAACCGCTCGCAGCGACACGAGTCGAACACGCCACCGTCGTCGAAGCACGTGCTCGGGGGCCCTCCCTCGGGCAAGCCGGGCGGGCCGAAGTCGGTCAACAGATCGGCGTCGAAAGGCACCTCGCCATCGGACTCCGCGCCCGCGTCGAAGATCGCGTCGGCGTCGGGGGGCACCTCGCCGTCGGGGGGTACCTCGCCGTCGAGCAGCGGGGCGGCGTCCGCGGGCGCCTCGCCGTCAGGCGGTGGGGCGGCGTCGAGGAGCTCGCCGTCGGGCAGCGGAACGTCGCCGTCGGACGACGCGGCGTCGGATGCGCCGGCGTCACGCGATGCGTCGAGGCCGAAATCCACCGGCGGTGGGGTCGGCGGTCGCCCGTCGTCGCCGCACGCCCCGACGAGAAGAGCGACCACGACGAGCGACGCGACGCGCAAGAGTGCGCCTCGATTCGGCGTCATTCGCAGACCACCTTCGCCGCGCGCACGGTCGCGGTCACGGTGTCGGTCTCGAGCCAGGCGAGCACCATGCGGCCGTCCGGGGCGACCGCGAGCCCGGGCCCGCTCCCGAGCGACGACGCCGTGGTGGCCACCTCGAGGGTGCTCGACAACTCACCGAGGGCGGTCGCGAACGCGAGGCGGATGCTGCCGCTGCCCTCGTTGGTGCGGTACGCGACGGCGTAGCCGGTGGCGAACGTGGCGATCTTGGGGTCGGTGCCGCGACTCGGCGGCGGCGTGAGGATGGCCTCCGGGCCATCGGGCACCCCCGACGCGTCGACCGTGCGCATGCGGATCTCCTGGCGCGCGCCCGCGACGAGCACGCCGAACGCGACACCGCCGCCCGTGTCGCCGAGCGCGAGCGACGGCGAGGTGCTCGCGTTCCCCTCGGTGTTGATCGTCGTCGCCGCACCGCGGGCCGCGCCCGTCGGCGTGAGCGGCTGGACGTACACGGTGCCGGCTTCCGTCCAGCCGAGCGCCGCACCGTCTCCGAGGCGCCCGAGCCGCGGATCCGCAGGCAGGCTCGGGGGCACGACGGGCATGGCCGGGGTCCCGACCGCGCGGGCCACGACGTCGAGCGGCACCGCACGCGACGTCGCCGGGCTGCCGAGTCCGTCGGACTCGAGCCAGGCCACCATCGCCGAGCCATCGGCGAGCTGCGCGAGCGAGGGCGAGTCCTCGCGCTGCATGTTGTTGGTGATCCGCTGGATCGGGTCGTCGATCGCGCCCTCCGCGCTGAGCGACCGCGCGAGCAACTCGAACGAGCCGAGGCTGTTGTCGATCCAGCCCACCGCGAAGCCATCCGTGCGTCCTGCGATGCGCACGTCGCGCGTCGGCGAGAAGTCGTCGGTCAGGCGCACCTCGGTGCCCGACGCGGCCGCGGCCGGCCACGCGTACACGAACGCGTCCGCGACGCCGCTGCGCGCGTCGGTCCACACGATCGCGAAGGTCGAGCCGCTCACCGCGACGTCCGGGGCGCGCACGCTCCGATCGACGACATCCGTCGCGAGCGTGAGGATGTCGCCCTCGACGCGGCAGGCGCCCGTGCCGCCGTCCGCCACCGTGCCGCCGTCGCCGCCGCCCGCGTCGCCGACGTCCCCGTCCAGCATGCCCCCGTCACCGGCGTCGAACGTGATGTCCATGTCGCGTGGGGGCGGCGCCGGGGGGCGCGTGTCGTCGTCGCCGCAGGCCCCGAGCCCGAAGGAACCGGCGAGCAGCGACCCGGCCAGCAGCGAGCGCGCGAGGCAAGCGGACGGATCCCGGCGTAGCGACGAAAGAAAGTGCATCTCGGCCATCGTAGCCGCCCGCCGTCGCGCGCGGCAAGAGAGCCGCGCCGCGCGTTTGACAGCGCGGAGCGCGCCTCTACCATCGCCCGTCCGCGTGACCACCGACCCGACGACCCCGGGCGCATCGCCGAGCACGGCGCCCACCGCTGCGCGCGCCCCCGGACCGGACACGCCGCCACGCTCGCGGCCCGTCACGCCGGAAGAGGCCTCGCGCGCGGGCGTGTGGCGCGCGCGGCTCAAACACTATTGGCTGCTCCTGCCGCTGCTCGCGGCCGTCGAGCTCACCTCGCTCACGCTCACGGTGTCACGCGTCCCGCCGCTCGAGGACTGGCGCGCCGCGGCCGACTTCGTGCGGCGCGCGGAGCAGCCGGGTGATCTCGTGGTGTCGGCGCCCGCATGGACGGATCCGCTGCTGCGCCTCGTGCTCGGCGACCGCATCACGCTCGCGCAGGCGGGGCACAGCGACACGGACGCCTTCACGCGGCTGTGGGCGCTCTCGATCCGCGGCGAGCGCCCGCGCGGAGCACCCGCGAGAGAGCCCGATTTTCAAAGGGTTTTCGGGCGGGTCCGCGTGCTGCGCTGGGATCTCGGCGCCTCCCCCGTGCGACACGACCTCGTCGCCCACGTCCGCGAGGCCGTGGTCGAGCGCGTCGAGAGCGAGGCCGCGCTGCCCTGCCCCTGGCGTGGCGGTGTCGTGCAGGCGGGTGGGCTCGGCGGCGGCGCGGCGACGCCGGCGGAGCGCTTCGTCTGCGATCCGCGGCGGCCGTGGCTCTGGGTCGCGGCGACCGTGCAGGAGGACCTCGCGCTCGAAGCGCGTCACTGCGTGTATCAGCACCCGCAGGGCCGCGAGCCCATCCGCGCGACGTTCCGCGACGTGCCGCTCGGCACGCGCCTCGTCCTCTACGGAGGCCCGTATTCGGAGCACGAGCGCATGGGCGAACACGGCCCGATCGACGTCGTCGTGAAGGTCGATGGGCGCGTCGCGGGGCGCATGACGCACCGCGATCTCGACGGCTGGAAGCGCATGGAGGTCACGACGGCCACGCAGCCCGGCACGCGCGGCGACGTCGCGATCGAGGTGAGCGCCGAGAACCCGCACCTGCGCACCTTCTGCTGGGCCGCGCAGACGCAAGAGGGCCCACGCCGCCCGCGGAGCGCCCCATGATCGCGCAGCGCCCCGTCGGCTGGCGCGATCACGCGCTCGGGCTCGCGCTCTGCGCCGCGTACGTCGCGGTGCTCGTCGCGACCGCGGGGGATCTCGCGATGGCCCGCGACGAAGCCTTCTACGTCGACGCCGCCGAGTCCTACGCGCGCTGGCTCGAGCAGCTCGCGCGTGAGCCAGCAGCCGCGATGCTCCCCGAGGCCATCGACCGCGGCTGGTCCTACAACCACGAGCACCCCGCGCTGATGAAGACGGCGTTCGCGCTGTCGTGGCTCGCGCAGCAGACGTGGCACGTCTTCCCGAGCGACTCGCTGGCGTTCCGCTTCCCCGGGATGCTGACGGCGGGGCTGCTGCTCTGGCTCGTCTACGTCTTCGGCGCGCGCAGCGTCGGGCGCACGGCGGGGCTCTTCGCGGCGGGCGCGCTCGCGCTGCTGCCGCGCGTCTTCTATCACGCGCACCTCGACTGCTTCGACGTCCCGATCACGTTCTTCCTGACGCTCGTCACCTACGCGTACTGGCGCTCGCTCACGCAGCCGCGCTGGGCCCTCGCCGCGGGCCTCGCGTACGGGCTCGCGCTCGCGACGAAGCACAACGCGTGGCTGCTGCCGGGCGTGTTGCTCATCCACTGGGTGTGGTGCGTCGTGGGCGAGCTGCAGGCGCGGCGCCGCGGGCACGCGCGCGCGGTGTCGCTCGTGCCGTGGTGGCTGCTCGCGATGGCGGTGCTCGGGCCGGCGATCTTCGTGGGGAGTTGGCCGTGGCTCTGGCACCAGACCGCGCAGCGTTTTCAGGAATACGCCGCGTTCCACCTGCACCACGAGTACTACAACATGGAGTACTTCGGCCGGAACCACTACCGGCCGCCCTTCCCCATCGGCTACCCGTTCGTGATGACGGCCTTCACCGTGCCCGTCACGACACTGGTGCTCGCGCTCGGCGCGCTCGTGCGCCGCGCGCGCACGCTGCTGCCGCGCGCGCTCTCCGTACGCCTGCCGCTCTTCGCGGAGGCCCGCGCCGATCGCCGCGCGACGGATGTCCTCTTCGTCGGCGCGCTGCTGCAGCCGCTCGTCGTGATCGCGCTGCCGTCGACCCCCATCTTCGGTGGTACCAAGCACTGGTTCCCCGCCTATCCCTTCCTCGCGCTCTTCGCGGGTGTGGGCTTCGCGTACACGGCGCGCGCGCTGGTCGTGGTCGCACGACGTCGCACCCCGTGGCAGCGCCACGCGCTGCGCGTCGCGCTCGGCCTGCTGCTGCTCGCGCCCGCCTTCGCGGAGACCGCACACAGCCACCCCTTCGGCCTCTCCCACTACGGGATGCTCGCGGGCGGCGTGCCCGGCGCCGCGACGCACGGGATGAACCGCCAGTTCTGGGGCTTCACGACGGGCAGCCTCGTCCCGTGGCTGCGTGAGCGGATGCCCGAGGGCGGCACCGTGTGGATCTGCGACACCACCTGGGGCGCGTGGCGCATGCTCCAGCGTGACGGCCTGCTCCCCGAGAACATCCGCGCGACGCCCGACCTCGCGCGCGCCGACTTCGTGCTCGTGCACCACGAGAAGCACTTCGCCGAGGTCGAGATGCAGGCGTGGATCGCCTTCGGCGCCGTCGCGCCAGTGCACGTGCTGACCTACGACGGCGTGCCGATCGTCACCGTCTACGAGAACCCCGCGCACGCGCGCCGCGCCGCGCGCGACTGAATGACGGTTCAGTCACGGCGCCGGAGCACGCCGCGCTCGACGGCCCCGCTCAGACCCCGCCGTCGCGCACGACGCGGTAACGCTCGCCGGTCGTGTACGGCACCGAGAACACGGCGCCCTCGCACGATCGCGTGGTGACCGTGCCGTCGGGCAGCGTGACGGGCACGTCGACGCGGGGCGTGAAACGCAGCGTGAGGCGCGTGGACGCGGGGAAGCCCGTGTCGAACGGGTTGGGCACGGTCACGTCGACCGCGCCGTCGCCGTCGGTGTCCTCCGTCTCGAGCAGAAAGAACGCGCGCTCGCTCGGCCCCGCGTCGGGCGCGACCACCGTCGTCACCGCGTCGACGCGGATGCGGTGCCGCGCGGGCGCCGACGCGCCGCAGCTCCGATACGTCGCCTGCATGCGCCCGTCGGCGAGCAGATCCCCGACGCGCAGCCGCTCGGGCGTGAGGCTGCCGCCCGTCGCGACCGCGTAGGCGTACGGCTCGCACACATCGAGCCGCTCGCCCGCGCAGCTCTTCGCGAGCAGCGCGTCGGGCGTCGGTCCCCCGTCGTCGCCGCATGCGGGCGCGCACGCGAGCGCGGCGAGCAGGCCGATGCGCGCGAGGCGCGGCGTGGCACGGGGCGCGGACACTGCGTTACTCCGCGTCGCGACGCGCGAAGACGCGGGCACGGCGGGCGTCACGGCGGGAGACGCGACGCGAGAGCTGCAGCGTGCCCTCGACCAGCGCGAGCATGACGTAGCCGCCGAGCAGCCAGGCGAGGGCGAAGGCCGGGTGCACGAGCACGCCGACCGCGACCGTCGAGGCGAGCGTCGCGCCCGCGAACAGGAACGCCGGCGGGCCCGCCTTCACATCCTTGAACGAGCGGAACGGCAGGCTGCTGACCATGAGCAGCGAGACGACGATCACCACGGCGAGCATCAGCCCCGGGCTGCCCGGGCCCGGCAGCGCCCCGGCGCGCGCGTGGTCGGCGACGATCAGCGAGACGACGATCCCCGCGGCGCCCGGCGTCGGCAGACCCGCGAAGAAGGCGGACGCCTTCTTCGGCGCGCCCGACTCCGTCATCGCGAGCACGTTGAAGCGCGCGAGGCGGATGGCCGCGCACGCGAGGAAGCCGAACGCCGCCGCGACACCGAGCCCGCCGAGCGGCGCGAGCGACCAGCGGTACACGAGCAGCGCGGGCGCGACGCCGAACGACGACAGATCGGCGAGCGAGTCAATCTGCACGCCGAAGGCGCTCTGCGTCTTCGTCAGGCGCGCGACGCGGCCGTCCATCGCGTCGAAGAACATCGCGAACACGATGAGCAGCGCGGCGCGGTGGAAGTCGTCCGCCGTCGGGAGGCTCCCGTCGCCCGCGCCGAGGCAGAGCACCGCCGCGTAGAAGCCGCAGAAGATGCTCGAGAGCGTGAAGAGGTTGGGAAGGATGAAGAGCACCTTCCGGAGGTTGACGCGCACGGCTGGGGCTCCTCGACGGAGGGCGGCGATCGCCGAAATAACGGGATGAGCGGGAGCGCGGAACGATACGGGCGCGATCCGTGGGTTGCAACGACCCCGGGCGCGCCTCTCCGCGGCGCCGCCCGGTCGACGCGCATCGGAGTCGTCACGGACGAAGAGATGACCCAACGACCCCGGGGCGCGGTAGGCTCCCACCCGTCGCACGTGTTTCGTGGTGAGACCGGCAGTCGGAGTGCGGAATCGTGACCATCCAGACCCCCTCGTCGCGCGTCTCGAAGCTCCCCGCGACGGCGGAGCCGCCGGAGGGCCGTGTCGTCGCAGGCAAGTACGAGCTCGTGCGGCCGCTCGCCGAGGGCGGCATGGGCAGCGTGCACCTCGCGCGGCACGTCCTCACGCGCGTCGAGGTCGCGCTCAAACTCATGCACGTCGCCGCGAGCCGCGACGAGTCGGCGGTCGAGCGCTTCCTGCGCGAGGTGCGCTTCGCGGCGGAGATCGGGCACCCTGGGATCGTCAAGGTCTTCGATGCGGGCGAGGACGACGACGGCACGCTCTTCCTCGCGATGGAGCTGCTCTCCGGCGAAGACATGGCCGAGCGGCTCGCGCGGCCGACGACGACGGCGGGACAGGCGATCGACCTCCTCGCGCGGGTGCTCCCGGCGCTCTCGGCGGCGCATGCGCGCGGGATCGTGCACCGCGACCTCAAGCCCGAGAACATCTTCGTCGCGCGCCGCCCGGACGGCGCCGAAGAGGTGAAACTGCTCGACTTCGGCATCGCGCGGCAGGTCGGCGTCTCGTCGAAGACCTCCGTCGGGACGGGCCTCGGCACGACGCACTACATGTCGCCCGAGCAGGCCTCGAACGCGCGCGAGGTGCGGCCCGCGAGCGATGTGTGGGCGCTCGGCGTGATCCTCTACGAGTCGATCACCGGGACGCTCCCCTTCGACGGCGCGTCGATCCACGAGGTCATCATCCGCGCGTACACCGAAGCCCACGTGCCGCTGTCGCAGCTCGTGCCGGGCATCGACCCGCGCCTCGCGGCGCTCGTCGATCGCTGCCTCGCGAAGCAGGCCGGCAACCGCCCGCTGGACGCAGGCGCCCTCGCCGCGGAGCTCGACCCGCTGCTCGCCGATCCCGCGGTGCGCGCGTCCCTCGTCGGCGGACGCGGCGGCGACCGCGCCGCAGAGGGCGGCGGGAACTTCGTGATGGGCACGATCGACCGCGGCAGCCTGCTCCCCGTCGCGCTGCCCTCGACGATGCCCGCCCCGGCCCTCGGTCCCGGGGCCCGCGACACCGGCACGCAGCCGGAGGTCGCTGCAGCGCCGCAGCGCGGCCTCGCCATCGCGCTCACCGCCGCGCTGATCCTCGCGATCGGCGGCGCAGCGGCGTGGTTCGCCGCGAACGCGACCCAGCCGCCAGCGGCCACGACGCCCGCCACCGCCGCGATCCCGCCCGCCGCCAGCCCCGCGGCACTGCCCTCGGCCGCGGCACTGCCCTCGGCCGCGGCGCCAACCCCGAGCGCGACGCCGCCGGCCGGAACGGGCGCATCCGACGCAGAGCGGCCGGGCTCGGCGCAGGGGCTCGCGGGCGCTGCCGGTCCGGCCGGTCCCACGAACCTGGCGAATCCGGCAAGTACGGAGAACCCAGACGATCCGGGAGAATCGGGAATCCCGTCGGGTGCCGCCACGCCGACCGGACGCACGGCGCCCGGCCGCGAAGCGACGGCCGCCGCGGGCCCCGGGGCACGCCCGCGCGGCCCCACCAGCGGCACGGACACGCCCGTCGACGGCCCCCCCGCGCCGGCCGCCACCCCGCCTGTCATCCCCCGACGCCGCCCCCCGTCGCCGCGGCAACGCCCCTTCCCCGCCGCGGCCGGCCGTCGCGCTCCCGCCGCGCCTCGTGTTGCCCCTCCCCGGCGCACGGCCCCGCCCCGTGCTCCCGCCCCGGGCCCCGCGACGCCCCGCCCCGCGACGCCGCCGGCGGCGCCGACGTCCCGCCCGTGACGTTCTAGCGGCAGGCCCCGACGTCACGCCCCCGCGCGCGGCGCGCCTCTTCCCCCGCCGCCGCCCCGACCCTCCCTTAAACCGCGACCCGCCGCCCCGGACCCGACCCATGCACCGCATTCCCCGCTCTTGGCTCGCGTGGCTCCCGGCCGCGCTCGTCCTCTGCACAGCCTCGCTCGCCTCTGCCTCCCCCTGGACGTTGCCGCGCGGTACGGGCGTGGTGGCCGCAGGCTACTCGTACCAGCTCGCGACGCAGGAGTGGTTCTCGCGCGACGACGCGATGTTCCGCGACGCGCGCAACTTCCCGCTCGCGGGGCGCTACGAAGCCTCCACGTTCACGGTGCAGGCGCGCGTGGGCCTGACCGACCGCCTCGAGCTCGACGTGAGCCTCCCGCTGAAGCTCGTCTCCTACGGCTCGGACTCCGTCATCCTCCTGCCCAACGACCCGGTCGCGATGACCCCGGGCGCCGAGCTCGACTACTACCAGCAGAACATCATCCAGCTCGCGCGCACGCGGAGCGGCATCGGCGACATCCAGTTCGCGACGCGCTATCGCTGGCTGCTGCAGCCCCTCGCGCTCGCCACCGAGCTGCGCATCAAGGCGCCCACGGGCTACGACGCGCCGGTCGGCACCTTCGGCGCGCGCCCCAACAGCATCCAGGATTTCATCGACAACGCGGGCACCTACGCGCGCCCGTCGAACGTGCAGGACGACGTCACGCTCGGCGATGGCCAGCTCGACGTCGGGCTCAACGTGCTGCTCGGCTACGCGTTTCCGACGCGCACCTTCGTGCGCCTCGACGCGGGCTACAACCTGCGCTTCGGCAAGGCCGCGGACCAGCTCGTCGGCCGCCTGAGCCTCGGTCAGCTCATCGGCCGGAGCCTGCTCTTCTACGTGGGCGGCCAGCTCACCTGGTCGGCCGAGCGCGGCGACGTCATCGGCATCTCGGTCGCCGCGATCGACCCGAACCTCCCCGCGCAAGACTACGCGGGCCTCGCGAACCTCTACCTCCGCGAGGTGCGCCTCGAGCGCGACGCCATCGACGTGAACGCCGGCATGATCGTGAAGATCACCGACACCGTCGAGATGAACGTGGGGTACGGCCGCACGCTCTGGGGCCGCAACACCGCGCTCACCAACGCCTTCTCGCTCGGCTTCGCGGTCCGCAGCGATTGGTTCGGCAGCGACCTCGCCGCCTCCGTCGAGAGCGCGGCCGCCGCCGACGCGCGCGCCGCCGCGGAAGACGCACGCGCCGCCGCGGACGAAGCGCGTCAGGCCGTCGATGCGCTCCGTCAGGCGCTCGAGGCGCAGCCCGAGGCGTACCCCCCCGCGCCCGAAGCCGCGCCCGCCCCCGCTGCGCAGGCCGCCCCGGCTGCCCCGGCCCCTGAGGCCGCACCCGCGACAGAAACCGCGCCGGCGCGACGCCGCCGTTGAGGGCTACCCCCCTCGACGGTGTCGAGGGGCCCGCGCCATGAGGCCACTCTCGACGCACCAGCTCCTGCTCTGGTGCGCCGCCACCGACGCCACCTTCGAGCCGACGCTGCTCGGCGGCGAACCCGCGCTCACCGGCAAGTGCATCCACTGCCGCACGCGCGTCAGCGTGTCGCGGCGCGGCAAACCGCTCGGCGGCGCGAGCCTCGAGCACATCGTCCCCCGCACGCACGGCGGCACCGACGATCTCGAGAACCTCGCGATCGCCTGCACGCGCTGCAACGCGCAGAAGGGCACCCGCCTCGACGCCCGGCGCGCCGACGACCCGACCCTCCGCGCCGTGATCGAGACGCTCCGCGCCCGCCGCCACGAGCGCCTGCGCCCGCCCCTCGAGGGCCTCGCGCTCCCCCCGCGCCCCGCGCCCTGAGGCGCCGCGCTGCGACCCACGCACGGCGCCCGCCCCGCACGGCAGGCGCGAAACGCCTCAGAGCAACATCGTCACGGGTCGCTCGACGACGCCGCGGAGCGCCTGCAGCCAGCGCGCGCCGACCGCGCCATCGACCACGCGGTGGTCGCACGAGAGCGTCACGCGCATGCGCTTGCCCGGGACGACCACACCATCACGGACGATGGCCTCGTCCCGCACGGCACCGACCGCGAGGATCGCGCCCTCGGGCGGGTTGATGACCGCACCGAAGCTCTCGATGTCGTACATGCCGAGGTTCGAGAGGCTGAAGGTGCCGTCCATCATCTCCTCGGGACGCAGCTTCTTGTCCCGCGCCCGCGCCGCGAGCTCGCGCACCTCGCGCGCGATCTCGAGCACGCCCTTGCGGTCCGCATCGCGCACCACGGGCGTCACCAGACCCTCGGCGACCGCGACGGCGACCGAGACGTCGACGCGCTGGTGATAGTGGATCGCGTCGCCCATGAAGCTCGCGTTGCACTCGGGCACGAGCCGCAACGCCGTCGCGCACGCCTTGATGAGCAGGTCGTTGACGCTGACCTTCTCCTTCTGTTTCTCGAGCGCGAGGACCAGCTGCGCGCGCGCGGCGAGCAGCGGCTCCGCGTCGAGGTCGATCGTCAAATAGAAGTGCGGGACGGTCTGCTTCGACTCCGTGAGCCGACGCGCGATCGTCTTGCGCATCTGCGAGAGCTTCTCGATGCGCGGCGCAGGGCGCACGCCACCGGATATCGCGGCAAATCCCTGCGGCGGCGCGACCGACGTGCCGCCCACCGAGGCGCCCCCCGCGGACACCAGCACATCCACGTCGCGCTTCACGATTCGCCCATGCGGGCCGCTCCCGCGCACGGCGCGCAGGTCGAGCTCGTGTTCGCGGGCGAGCTTCCGCACGACGGGCGACGCCATCACCCGACCGCTAGCCGGGGCCTCGTCCGCAGGCGTGGCGATGGCCGGCGCCGCGGCCGCTGACAACGCGGCCGACGCCGCGACGCCCGACGACACCGCGGCAGACGCCACCGCGGAGGAGTCTGCGGCCGGCGCGACCGGGGCCGCAGCCACGGCCCCGCCCTTCGCCTTCGCGACCAGCGCGCTCACGTCCTCCCCGCGCTGGCCGATCACCAACACCGGCGCGTCCGGCTTCAGCGACTCACCCTCCGCCGCGAGCAGCGCAAGCACGACACCACGATCGAAGGAGCGGAACTCCATCGTCGCCTTGTCCGTCTCGACCTCCGCGAGGATGTCGTCGACCGCGACGTCGTCGCCGACCTTCTTCGCCCAGCGGGCGAGCACGCCCTCGTCCATCGTCGGAGAGAGCTTCGGGAGCCCGATGATCTTCGCCATGCTCGCTCTCCTCAGCGCTTGTAGGTGACGCGCTCGACGGCCGCGACCACGCGCTCGACCGTCGGCAGCACCACGTTCTCGAGGTTCACCGCGTAGGGCATCGGCACATCCTGGTTGTGCACGCGCAGCACGGGGGCATCGAGCCAGTCGAACGCCTCGCGCTGCACGACGTCCACGATCTGTGCGCCCGTCCCGCCATGCTCCCAGTGCTCGTGCACCACGACGCAACGGTTGGTCTTCTTCACGCTCGCGACGATCGTCTCGTGATCGAGCGGCCTCAACGTGCGCGGGTCGACGACCTCGCACGAGACGCCCGACTCCTCGAGGACCCGCGCCGCGTCGAGCGCGGTGTGCAGCGGCCGCCCCCACGCGACGATCGTCACATCCGTCCCCTC
This sequence comes from Polyangiales bacterium, assembly GCA_964202905.1. Classification (GTDB taxonomy): domain Bacteria; phylum Myxococcota_A; class Polyangia; order Polyangiales; family JADJQN01; genus CAIUAC01. Next base: position 688,627 of record CAXNJO010000001.1, on the reverse strand, counting down.
GCGCGCGACACGCGCCTTGCCGAGCGGGATGCACTCGTCGGCATCCACCTCGGGCACCTCGCCCTTGACGCCGTAGAGCGTCTCGCCCTCGAGGAAGACGACGGGACTGTCGTCCCGGATCGCGGTTTTCAGCAGGCCTTTCGCGTCACGCGGCGTCCCCGGCGCGACCACGTAGAGGCCGGGGATGTTCACGTAGAACGGGTCCATGCTGTGCGAGTGCTGCGCTGCGACCTGTCGCGCCGCGCCGTTCGGACCGCGGAAGACGACGGGCACTTTGTACTGTCCGCCGCTCATCTGATAGAGCTTCGCCGCGTTGTTGAGGATCTGGTCGAACGCGACAGCGCTGAAGTTCCACGTCATGAACTCGATGACGGGCCGCAGCCCCACCATCGCCGCGCCCACGCCGATCCCCGCAAAGCCGGCCTCCGCGATCGGCGTGTCGACGACGCGTTGCGGACCGAAGCGCGCGAGCAGCCCCTCGGTAACCTTGTACGCGCCGTTGTAGTACCCGACCTCCTCGCCCATGACGAACACGCGCGGATCCCGCGCGAGCTCTTCGGCGAGCGCCTCACGCACGGCCTCGCGATAGCGAATCTCACGCATGGCGCACCGCCACCTTGTCGGCGTCGACCGCGGCGCCCGCATGTTGCTCGGCGGGATAGGAGCCAAGCGGCGGTGGATGATCGCCGTCTCCATTCGGCGCCAGCACGAGCGAATGCAGCAGCGCCTCGTCGGGCTGCGCGCTCTCGTCCGCGAACGTCAACGCATCGGCGACCTCCGCCTCGACCGACGCATCGAGCGCGGCGAGCGCCTCTTCCGTCGCGCCCGCCCCGAGCACATGGATGCGCCCCAGTCGGACCGGGTCCGCCTTCTTGCGCTCCTCGACCTCCTCCGCGGTGCGGTACTTCCCCGGGTCGCTCATCGAGTGCCCGCGATAGCGGTACGTCTGCACCTCGACCATCGTCGGGCCCTCTCCGCGGCGGGCGCGCGCGATCGGCTCGCGCATCCGCTCCATCACCTCGACGACATCCTGCCCACGGAAGCGCAGCCCCGGGATGTCGTAGGCCGCGCCCTTCTTCGAGACGTCACGCTGCGGCAGCGTGCGCTCGGCCGGCGTGCCCATCGAATACTCGTTGTTCTCACAGACGAACACGATCGGCAGCTTCCAAAGCGCCGCGAGCGACACGCCCTCGTGGAAGCCGCCGATGTTCGTCGCGCCATCGCCGAAGAAGCAGAGCGTCACCCGCCCGTCACCCCGGTACTTGCTCGCCCACGCCGCCCCCGCCGCGAGCGCGACATGCGCCCCGACGATGCCGTGCCCGCCGAGAAAATTGTGCTCGCGATCGAACATGTGCATCGAGCCGCCCATGCCCTTCGAGCAGCCCGTGACCTTGCCGTAGAGCTCGGCCATGCAGGCCCGCGCCGTCATGCCCCGTGCGAGCGCGACGCCGTGATCGCGGTACGTCGTGACGAAGTAATCATCCGGCTCCATCAGGGCGTTCACCCCGACGGCCACCGCCTCCTGCCCGATGTAGAGGTGGAGGAAGCCGCCGATCTTCCCCTGCGCGTAGGAGCGCGCCGCCTCCTCCTCGAAGCGACGGATCAAGAACATCTGCCGGTACAGCCGCAGCAGGTCGGTGGAACCGGCGTCGTCGCGGGTGAGCATGGCCACAGCAGCCTCCTCTGGCGGCACGCTCCGAAGGCGTGCGTTCCAACGGCGCGCCGCCGCGCCGAACGGCGGCGAAGTTACCACCGACACCCGCGCACGGCCATCCATCTTTACAGCTGTCAACGCGTCAAGTCGCACCGCGCTGCGTCAATTGGCCTTTGTAAAGTCCGCGACAGGGCGAGTGGAGCGGTAAAGCGCGCTCAGCGACAGGCCGGGAGGCGTGTCTCAGAGTCCACTCTACCCGCAAACGCCCTGCCACCTTCCAACCCGCGAATCCCGACAGCGACGCTCCCCCCAGCCCTCGCCGCCAACCCCCGACATCCCGCTCCCATCAGGGGCACCGCCCACCTCGAGGCCCCCAAAAGCCGACGCCCCCGGAGCCGAAAGGCGCCGGGGGCGTGCGGGGGTGGGCAGCGGCCGAACGGCCGCGCGTCGCTCAGAGGTACGAGCTGATGCCGTACGAGCGCTGAACGTCGATCAGGTACTCGAGGAACGAGTCCTCCTGCGCCAGCTGGGTGCGCAGCGCACGCGACCGCGCGAGCTCCGCCGCGGTCGGCGACGGGAGCGCCTCGAGGGCGCGCGCCTCGTCCTGCAGACCGCGGATGCGGGCGAGCAGGCGGAGTCCGAGCTCCTCCTCGGGCAGGTTGTAGTCGTAGCGGGGCCGGATGACGACCGCGACGTACGTGGTGTGGAGACGATCCGACTCGTACTCGATGTAGTCCGGCTGCGTGCAACCGGGCTCACCGAACCCACAGGTCGGGGTTCCGTCCGGGCGCGTGGCGGGGATGTCCGCGCCGTCGCCCGAACCGATCTTGTAGACCATGAGCCGCTGCTCGAAGGACGTGTCGTAGAACACCGGGAACTGCGCGAGCGAGAGGATCGCCGCCCAGTCGCGCAGAAGCTCCGTGCTCGTGCCATCAAGCGCCGGCTCCGGATAGACGGTGTCGATCGTGCCACGGCATGGCTCGACGCCCGAGGGCCCGCAGTTCGAATTGCCACGCCACCAGTTCAGGTGCTGGACGACCGGACCCGCCGAAGACATCCGGACACGCGGCGCATAACCGCGGGTGTCGTCCTGGATGTACGCGCCGAAGAACTCAGTCATCTCGAGCGGGAACAGGTCATAGAAGTTGATGAAGTAGCGCTCGTCCACCGTGAAGGAGAGGTTCCAGTCACGCAGCGCGAGGGCGTACATCGCGAAGAGCTTGTCGTTGAACGTGCCCGCCCGCTCCATGCGGAAGAAGCCGTTCTGACCAGTCTGGTAGGCCGACCACATGTGGTAACCGGTGCCGGGGCGCAGGCCGAAATCGGCTCCCGGCGCGTCCGGGTTCTCGCTGACGCGCCGGTAAATGTTCGCGGCCGTGTCGAGCTCGTAGGCGCCGACGTCGGGCAGCGAGATGATCTCCGCGAGCCAGTTCATCGTGTCGATCGACGCGGTGTACTGGTCGTCGAGCCCGAGCGGGCCGCTCTGCGAGCGGAACTCCGGCTCGAAGAAGTAGCGGAAGAACAGGTGCTGGTAGATCTTCGCCGCGTCCTGGATGGCGCCGTATGTCGCACGACCGCGGGCACCGCCCGCGCGGTAATTGCGGTAGTAAGCGCGGGGGTAGGACTCCTCCCAGGTGCGGCGGTAGTTGTCGACCGACTCCTGGAAAGACTCGCCGGCGTCAAAGCGGTTGCACCACGAGATGTCGTTGGTGCGGTCGTCGGTGCAGAAGAGGTACTTCACCGGGTAGAGCGCCGGCGTGCCGGAGACGACGTAGTCCTTGAAATCCTCGTCGAACGTGGAGCACAGGCAGTTCCGGTCACCCTCGCAGCGCTCGGGGACGGGCGCGTATCGCGGGTTCTTGATGCACTTCTGCGCGAAGGGCGCGGCGGTCGAGAGGCGACCGGGGGAGTACGGACAGTCGGTGTCGACGTCACAGCTGTCGCCGCCGCGGTAGGTCGGAAGCAGCGTCCGTCCCGCACGGTCGGCCTCGACGAGCCCGTCGAGGTTGCGCTCGGGGCTCTCGAGCTCCGGGTCCTCGGTGTACGCCTCGACGACGTTGAAGTAGCTCCACATCGTCGCGGCGATGTCGTAGCGCCCGATCCCCGAAAGGTCCGAGAGGTCGCCATGGTAGTCCATGATGGAACCCGACATCGTGTTGCCGATGCCGCGCGCGCCACGCTCCTGCCGCGCAGTCCGAAGGTCGCGCTGATAGTTGTTGAGCTCCTGCCCGTTGAGCTCACCGTCGCGGTTACCACCAAGCTCGGCGAGGTCGTAGTCGCCGTAGAACGGCAGGGGGATCTCGCGGGCGATGTTGTAGTAGCCGTCGTAGTAGTTGTTGCGGTCGAACGTGCCTGCGAAGTTGTGCCGCAGACCGACCGAGTGGCCCATCTCGTGGTACATGACGCCGCGCAGGAAGGCCTGCTGCATGCGCACCGAAGCCTCCTTGTTGCGCGTCGCCGCGTCGGCGACCTTCGCGAAGGCGTTCGCCCAGTACTGCCAATTCGTCGCGTTGTAGAGCGCTGCGCGCTCATCGGCCCGCGGGTCGATGTTGCGACGCGACTCGAACTCCGCGCGGAGACGATCGCGGTCAGCCATGCCGAGCGGATTGCCACGGAACGGCGACGTGCGCGCGAGGATGGAAGGCTGCGTCGCGATGGTGTCTGCCGACTGGCCCGAGAGGGATGCGTCGAGGTTCTCCATGCCGACGCGCGCGTTCACCGCCTCGAGGCCCATCGCGGCTGCAAAGCGGCGCTCGATGTCGGTCCCCGCCAGCGCCCGCATCCGGTCCGACCGGATGAGCGCGCGCCCTTCGGTCCCGCGAAGCTGCTCGAGCCGCGGCGAGAGCTGCGCGAAGCGATCGACGATCGCGTCGTGCAGGTCGAGCGGGATGGCCGGACGGGTCCCGTCCGGGTTCGAGTAGCCATCGGTGCCCGAGTTGGCGATCGCGGCGGGCACTTCCGTCTGGCCAAGGCGGCTGTAGAAGCCGCGGACATACTCGCCCGAGAAGTACGCATCCTCCGGCGTCTCACCGCGAAGCACCGGGAAGAAGTGCGCAGCGGTCGTGGCGATCGACTCGATCGATTCGCCCGCCATGTTCGCGTTCGAGGTGATGAGCTCGCCCGTACGCGGGTCCATCATCGGCAGCGAGACGCCCCCGAAGCCGACCGCGCCGTGCTGGATGTAGTTGAAGAACTGGTAGCGGATATCGCCGAGGTCCTCACACGGCGCGCCCGGCGTGATGTCGCACGAGTTCGCCTTGAGGAAGAACATGCATTCGCTGCCGGAGAACGAGTACGAGAAGGCGTCCGCGCCGTAGTCCTCGTACGAGGTCGGGTGGGCAACGTCCGCAGGACCCGTGATGTGGCAGTCGTATGCGTTGACGACGCCCGCTGCGGTCGCCGCCGCAGGGGTCTGGAACGGGTCGTACTTGTAGTCGCACTTCCCGTCAGAATCGAGCTCCGGCGCCTTGAGGGTGCCGTCCGGGCTCTGCCAGCAGTACTGCGTGGGGTCGGTGGTCTGGGCGTCGATGCGGACCGCCGCGCCATCCATCCCCGGCACGCCCGTCGCGCCGCGCTGGCCGCGCATGAAGGCTTCGTTCCAATCGCCGAGAATCTGAAACGCGGTGCGCGCCAGGTGCCGCGGGAAACCCGGGCTCAGATGGTAGGTCACCGGACGCAGACCGCGCGCAGCGACGGGCGTGGAGCAGCGGCGCGACGCGCGATCACATTGCGAACCGACGCCAGGTGCGCCGGCCGGAGCATCGCCGTAGCGGTTGTCACACTCCCAGTCGGCGCGACACGTGACCTCCGTGAGCGAGTTCGAGTAGAAGTTGTGCCGTGGGCGGTAGAAGGTCAGGAAGTCCGTCTCGCCGTAGTCCCGCGACAGGCCGCCCTCACAGACGTGCGACGCGCCGCAGAAACCGCCCGCGCCGCAGTCTGCGTCTTCCGTGCAGTGGTCGGCCACGACGCTGCGGTCTTGGCCGCCGCGGACGTACGTGCGCTGATACGAGCGGAAGAGCCCGAAGCGGTCGAACTCATCGTGCGTCTGCACGTCCGCGGCGTACTCATGGTTGGGCGGCACACGAAGGAACGACGCGCGCACCGTCACCGCTGCCGACGAACAGATGCCGCCGAAAAAGAGGCAATTTGCGCCCGGTGACCAGACTTCCTGGTTGACGAACGACATGTAGTGAATCGTGTCACTCGACGCAGCCGGCCACTCGTCTGCGAAGCGGTAGCCGCTGTCGTCCTTCACGCGGACGAACTGGGGCTCGTAGCTCTTCGGGAAGCACGGCGCGTCGCCGCACATCTCGCCGTGCGCGCCCGTCTGGAAGTCGAAGGGGACCGGCTCGGGCTGGAGGATGTTGTAGAGCTCCGCGATCTCAGGGCCGTAGTTCGCGTAGAAGGGGCTGATCAGGTTTTGTGACCAGTCGACGCGCACGAACTCACGCTCGTACCAGCGTCGATCGGAGGCGTTCTCCACGATGACGTTGGTCTCTTCGCCGGTGGACCGGATTGTAGTCGCGCCGGACGTCGAGGTGGCCTTGAACCGAGAACGCGGCGAGCGGCTGCCCGCGGAAATCTGGGCTCCGGCCGTTGTCGTTCCCGCCGTCGATCAACTCGTACGAGCGGTAGGCGTAGAGGAAGTTCTCATCGAGCACCCAGCGGATGCGGGCGATGTTGAACGAATTGCCCGTATCGACGCCAAAGTCGACCATCGACATCGAGCCGTCAAATGGCGCGAGGCCACCGGCGCCGAGGATGACGGCCTCGTCTGCGTCGACATCGATGATGGTGGTGGCGTACCACCACTCGCCGTCGAGGACGGATTTGTCGAGGACGTTCGTCTGCACGCGGTTGACCGTTGGTTGCGCTTCAGCGCAACCGAACAGGCTGACCGCGAGCGCGGCGAAGAGAGCGACCGACTTGACGGTGCGGCCGACCGCGTGGGTTCCGTAGCGCATGGTCTTGCTTTCCTTGCTCGTCATGTCCGTGCTCCTCAGAACCGCAGGTACGCGGAGATGCCGATCTCACGCTCGAGCTGGATCAGCTGGCCGAAGAAGGACTCGAGGTCGCGGAGGCGTCCGTCGAGGCGGTCGATCTCGCGGTTGGTCTCCGCCGACCCCGTCGGCAGGACGTAGCCGAGCGCCGCGAGGCGCGCGAGTTCGTCGGCCGTGAGATTGGCGCGGTCGAGGGGGATCCCGCCCGAGCGGCCGTTGTACTTGTCGAGCATGCGCACGATGAACTCGAGGTCGCGCGCTTCTTCGACCATCTGGAAGCCGATCGAACGCTGCTCGACCGCGCCCGTTCCCGGGCTCACCTCCCAAGCGAGGTAGCTCTTGCCGAAGCGCGGGCTGGTGTAGCGGACGTAGTCCTCGCCCTCGACGTCCGTCGCGGTCGGGCGATAGCAATCGCCCTGGCCCTCGATGCACACGAACAGCTGATTCTGGAAGGTGGTGTCGAAGAACACCGGGAACTCGGTCAGGCCATAGATCGCGGCGTAGACCTGCAAGACGATGCTGCCACCGCCGTTGACCAGCGGCTTGCCGGCATACGTGACCTCGACCGGATCAGGGCGGCAGGTCGCCGGATCAGCCGACGAGCAGTCCCCACGATAGAAGTTGTTGTAGATGATGCGCGCGTCGCCGCAGTTCGGGAACGTGCTGCACTCGACGTGCGGCATGTACTCCTCGGGTGCGTCGCGGATCATGCCGTTCCAGATCTGCTGCATCTCGTTCGGGAACAGGTCGTAGAAGTTCGTATAGAACGGCACGTCCCGCGTGTAGCCCGGCTGCTGCCCGCGCAGCGTCATGAGCTGCATGGTGAAGAGCTTGTCGTAGAAGGTGCCGATGCGCTCCACGCGCTGAATGCCCGAGAGACCACCCTGGTAGACCGAGTCGGCGTAGCGGCCCTTGCCGAGGCAGACCTCGAGCTGAGTCCCGGTGCGCTGGCAGTCCACCGACGCGCGCTCGAACCACTTCCAGCGCGCGTTGTACTGGTAGCCGCCGAGGTTCGGCTGGCCGAGCACGCGCGCGTAGAAGTTGAGGATGTCCGCCGTCGCCATGAACTCGTCGTAGAAGCCGAACTCCCCGGTTTCACCGCGGAATGCAGGGTCCGAGACGTACTGGTAGATCAGGTTCTGGTAGATGTTCTGGAGGATGACGAAGCGGCGGCCGATGAGCTGGTCGAACAGGTAGCCGCCGATGTTGAACCCGCTGCGGTAACGGCGGAAGTTCGTGAACAGATACATCCGCTCGTAGTTCTCGACGGTGTTCTGGACGATCTCGCGATAGCTGTCGCCCTCGTCGAAGCGGTTGCACCAGCCGATCGTGCCCGGGCGGCTGCTGCCACCCGCTGCGCGCTCGTCCGAGCAGAAGCGGTAGTCGGGCGGAAGCCAACGGGGGGCGGGCCCCGTCGGCCGCGTGTCGTCGTCAAACGTGGAGCACATCTTCCCGCCGCCGCGCGGCGCGTCGACGCAGCGCTGGGTGATGCTGTTGACGGTGTTCGACTCGAGGAGCTCACCAGCGCGCGGTCCGCCGACCGCGTACGGACAGTCGGTGTCGACGGTGCAGGTCTCCCCACCCTGGTACCAGCGGAAGAAGGTGCGGGGCGTGTTGACGGGGTTCGCGTTTTCGGCGAGCTCACCGTCCGAGTTGTCGCCGAGCTCGACGACGTCGCCGTAGCCCATGCGGACGGCGTGATGGTCGTACCGACCCGAGGGCTGCACGCGTTGATACCAGTTCGCCGTGTAGTCCATGATCGACGAGTTCGCCCAGCCATCGATGCCGGCCAGCTCGCGGCGCTCGCGGGCCTGCTTGTAGGCGTCCTCGTAGGCGAGCTGCTCAGCCGCGCTGAAACCGGGGACGCCATCGCGCTCGAAAGCAGCGTCACGCGGGTCCGGGAGCGGGTAGGCCTCGTCGATCACGTAGTAGTCGTTCGCGTAGTTCTTGGTGTCCGCCGAGCCACCGAAGTCGTGGCGAAGGCCCATGCAGTGGCCCATCTCGTGGACCTGCGTCTGCCGGTAAAGCAGGCGGTTCAGCTCGAACTCGAGCCGAGCGCGGGGCCAGGTGAGGTGCTTCTGGACGAAGTACGCGACCGAGTTGTCCACGTACTCGTTCGGCATGTGCATGCTCGCTCGCGCGACCTTCGTCTCGAGGGCGTCGAAACGAGCGAGCATTTCAGGGGCGTTCATGCGGAAGGGCGAGGCGCGGTCGAGCACGCCCTCGGGGATGTTTCCCGTGCCGTAACCGGCGGGCACCTGCCGGATCCCGGCGAGGGCCATCGTGTCCCAGTTTGCCGTGAGGCGGCGCTCGGTCTCCGTGTTGCGGAGGTTGGCGATGCGGTCCGTGAACGTGTTCGCGCGGCCTTCGGGGCCGGCGAGGCGGTCGGCGCGGTTCGCCATGATGAAGTCCATGCGCTCACGAACGCCCTGGGCGGCCGCCGGAAGCGAGTCGGTGCCGTCGAGGTTCCGCAGGCCGACGTTGAAGTCGATACGCGGGGGCGCCGGGAGCTGCACCTGGTTGAGCGCATCGAAGTAGCCGCGGACGTCCTCACCGGTGAAGAACTCTTGGTCGGTGTAATTGCCGTTGAGGAGGTCGTAGGTCTGGAGCGCGTAGGTACGGAAGCCGTCGAGGGCAGGGCCACCGATGTTCGCATCGCCGAAGCGCGTCTCGCCGGTGACAGGGTCGCCGCGGAGCGTCGCGATGCCGAGGAATGGCGTACCAGGCTGGTCGACGTAGCTGAGGAACTTGAAGCGGGCATCGCCGCGCTCCTCGCACTCGAGGCCGTCGACCGTGCCGCCGTTCGCGTCGATCTTGGCGCGGTCGCAGGTGTTCATGCGGAGCGTGTTGACGCACTCGCTGCCGACCATCTGCGCGCCGTACCAGCCGTAGAAGCTGCGGTCGCTCAGGGTACGCGCGACGTCGGGATTCGTCATGTCGGGCTCGGCGCCTGCCGGGACGACGACATGACAGTCGTAAGCGGTGCCGGAGGCGATGCGCGCCTGGTTTTCGCCCGGCGTCTGGAAGGGGTCGTAGCGACCCTCGCACGTCGGATTGAGGATGGTCGTCCCGTCGACGGGATCGACCTGGCAGAAGCACTCGCCGTCCGGATCCGTCGTCTGGCAGTCGCGGCGATTGTAGACGGGGAGTTGATTCCCCCTCATCGCGCGGACCGTCTCCATGAGGATCTCGTTCCACTGACCGATGAGGTCGAACGAGGGCTTCACGAGGTGCGCGGGAAGCTCCGGCGTCGTGTACCAAACGATCTGGCGGACGTCGCGGTTGGCGTACGGGACCGGCGTGCGGTTGCCGGAGGCGTCCTCCGTCCACCACTGCTTCCAGATGTTGTGGCGGTTGATCGCGTAGTTGAGGAAATCGGTGCCGAACCACGCCGGGTCATCCGGGCTGCCCGTCGAGCGGTCCCAGGTCGGCGACTCGAGGCGGAAGTAGCCGGCGCGGCTCCAACGATTGTCGTTCCAGTTGGTCGCCTCGTACTGACGGGTGTCGGAGACCTTGAGGAACGACGTGCGCACGTACGCGGCGGTTGCGGTGCAGCCCGGAGCATCGTTGTAGGGCGAGAGACAGAAATTGACCGGCTGGCCTGAGAACGGGTCGGTCACGTTGCCGGGGGAGAGCAACTCCTGGTTGACGAAGCTCATGTGGTAGAGTTCGCCCTGCTTGTAGTCCGTCGCGAGGTCGCGCTCGTACGGCTTGCAGTTGGCGTCGGACTCGTTGGCACACTGCATCCGGTCGAAGCGGGGACGCCACGAGTCGGGGAAGTCGCTCTGCTGCTGCACGGTGAGGGGCACCGGCTCGCGCTTGTAGAGGCCGAGGATCTCGTAGAGATTCTGCGTGGTGCCGTAGTAGCCCGGCAGCATGTTCATCGACCAGTCGACGCGCATGAAGTCGCGCTCGTACCAGCGACGGTCGGCGGTGTTCTCTTCGATGACGTTCAGTTCCTCACCGGTGGTGGTGTTGTACTGACGCTTGATGTCGAAGTGGCTGCTGATGCGGTAGGCCGCGACCGGCTGGCCGAGGAAGCTGCCCGGCTCGCGCGGCTCTCCGTCGCCGCCGATGATCATCTCGTAGTCGCGGTACGCGTAGAGGAAGTTCTCGTCGATGACCCAGCGGATGCGGGGCACGCCCGAGAAGGAACCGCCGAAGTCGGAGGCCGAGTCACCCGGGAAGGTGCCCGCCGCGGCGACTTCGTAGTCCACGTCGACGACGGTCTGCGTCATGTACCAGGAGCCCGTGAAGAGCCCCTTGTCGACGGCCATCGTCTGGACCCGGTTGATCGGGTCTTCCTCCGCGCAACCGCTCACGGCGGCGCCCGCGCCGAGGAGCGAGCCGAGGACGAGCAGGCCGGAGAACATTCCGACGACCGGGGACCACCGCGAATAACGCTTCATACCGAGAGCCTCCGAGGGAGCCAGGGGCGCGACCGCCTGGCGACCTTGTGCGAATAGGCGAGCTTTGCGAGAGAGCGTGGGCGAAAGAGTCATGATCAGAATGCCCGCCCGGTGGAGGGCGCAGCGGCCTGACCGTTGCGGATGCGGCGCAGCTGCTCAGGCGTGAGGTCTGTCGACTCGCCCGCGACGATGTCGTAGAGCTGGTCGAGGGTCACGACCGCGGTCATGGAGAGCGTCGTATCCGGTCCCCAGACGGGGTTGCGCAGCTTGCCGTTGAAGCTGAGCTGGGTGGTGAAGGTGCCGTACGTGGCCGAGAGGTTGAGCCAGGGGAGGACGTCGTACGCGACCGAGACGCCGAAGTACTGGAGCACGCGCCAGTGCGTCGCCGAGTCGGTGAGCGCGACGCTGCCCGTCGCCGTGTCGACCGACTGCGTCCCGAGCGGGAGCCCGAGCCGGGGTGCCCAGTAGTAGGTCGCGCTGATGTTGAGCTTCTCGCCGTCGGGCACCCAGAGCAGCGTGGGGCCGAAGAGGAGGGCGTCGCTCACGTTGGTGAAACCGCCGGCCGCGCAGCCGTTCGCGCCGCCCGGGCAGATCGTCGCCGCGCCGTCGCCGCGGCTGTTCGCGTCGTTGAAGAACGTCGGCGTGTTCGTCGACTGCCAGTTGTGCGTGTAGCTCAGGTCGAACAGCACGCTGAGGTGCAACGACTCGTTCGGGATCTGGTAGGAGGCGTTCGCGAGGAAGCCCGTCCCGAGGACGAGGTTGTTGTAGCGGCTCGCGATCGAGACCGGGAGCGAGACGCGGAGGCCGGCGGTGAGCACGAAGCCCCCCGCGTTGACGAGGGCCGGCCGCATCAGGTCGATGAAGGTGTCGGACAGGAGGGGCTGGCGGGCGTACGTGTCGAAATCGGAGTTCGTGACTTCGACGTTCAGGTCCTGACGAACGCGGAGGAACAGCGTGTCGGTCAGGTAGAAGCGCGGGACGAGGCGGAAATTCAGCGAGACCGTCGGGTTGTAGGTCAGCTGCGCGTCGCCGGAGAAGGAGTGCGTCGTGACCGACGGGGTGAAGAGGAACAGCGAGTTCCGCCAGAAGCGCTTGGGCGGCGCGGGGGGCGCCTCTTCGGCGGGGGCGGCCTCTTCTGCGGCCGGGTCGTCGGGGGCCGCAGCTTCCTCGGCGGGCGGCGCGGCCGTCGTCGTGGCCGGGGCTGCGACCGCGGTCGCCGTCGGCGCTTCGACGCTCGGTTCCGTGGTTTCGCTGCCGGTGGCGGCCTGGTCACCCTCGGGCGCGGCGGGGGTGCCAGCGTCCGCGGCGTCCTGCGCCTGGGCGCGGGAAGCGGCGAAGCCCGGGCTGAGGAAGCCCGCGCAGGCCAGGGCTGCGCAGAGGAGAAAGCGGAAGGAGGACGGCATCACGAATCACTCTCCGTGCGGAGCGGGGGCCGACGCGCGCCGTCCCCGCGACCTGCGCTACCCGATACGAACCCGGGAACAACCACCGCGCGCGCGGAGTTCTCGGGAGCGTAGAGGGGGGCTGGCGAGGGTTGCCGGAACGTCACGGGCTTGTCAACGCCTTTTGGCGCGGGGGGAATGGGATTCTGGCGCCTCGGCGCGGCGCGGGGGGGCTGGGAACGACTTGCATGTCGGCTCGCTTCGCGGCGCGCGCGGGTGGAGGGATCGCTCCGGTGCCGAGCGGTGAGCAAGGCGCGCGCCATGCTGCGCGCATGCTGGGGTTCGGGCCAAATTCTGGGTGATCAGCCCACCGGCGGGCCGGGGAGCAGGTGTGACAGGTTGGCGCGGTTACAGGGGTGGTGCAGGGCCGCGCGGGGGCAAACGGCATATTCCCCGTGGATCGGGGGCTGCGGGGGCTTGCCACTGTCACGAATGTAACGGCCGGGCATCGGATGGGCGTCGACGGGCCACGCGTGAACCGGACCGGAAGCGCGTGCGGCGAGGTTGGGGACGAGTGAGCGGCGGCTGGGTCGACTCGGGGCGCGGTGACGCGGCAGGCCCGCGGCAGCGCGCTGACCGCGACGCGCGGATCGCGAAATCCGTCCCGTTCGCGCAGGGCATGTGTGTAAGGTGCTGCCCCGGAGGTTTCGACATGCCGAGTTTGCAGGGAAAGACGCTGTTCATCACCGGTGCGAGCCGGGGCATCGGGCTCGCGATCGCCAAGCGCGCGGCGCGGGACGGGGCGAACGTCGTCATCGCCGCGAAGACCGCCGAGCCGCACCCGAAGTTGCCCGGCACGATCTACACGGCGGCCAAGGAGATCGAGGAGGCGGGTGGCCGCGCGCTGCCGCTGCTCTGCGACATCCGCTTCGACGATCAGGTGTATGGCGCCGTCGCGAAGGCGGTCGAGACCTTCGGCGGCATCGACGTCTGCGTGAACAACGCGAGCGCCATCAATCTGAGCGGCACGCTCGACACGCCGATGAAGCGCTACGACCTGATGCACGGCATCAACGCGCGCGGCACCTTCCTCACCTCGCAGGCGTGCCTCCCGCACCTACTGAAGTCGGACAACCCGCACATCCTCAACCTCTCGCCGCCGCTCGCGATGGAGGAGCGCTGGTTCGCGCCGCACGTCGCCTACACGATGGCGAAGTTCGGCATGAGCCTGTGCGTGCTCGGCATGGCGGGGGAGTTCCGCGCCAGGGGCGTCGCCGTGAATGCGCTCTGGCCGCGCACGGTGATCGCGACGGCGGCCGTGCAGAACCTGCTCGGCGGTGACTCGACGATCCGCGGCGCGCGCACGCCGGAGATCATGGGCGACGCGGCCTACGAGGCCCTCACGACGCCGAGCCGCGAGCTGACGGGACGCTTCCTCATCGACGAGGACTTCCTCCGGGAGCGCGGCGTGACGGACTTCGCGAAGTACAGCGTCGTGCCGGGCGCGGAGCTGATCGAAGACTTCTTCCTGCCCGCAAAGTAGGGCGTCCCCGCGCGCGGCGAAGGGCGCGGGGCTACTCGCGGTCGAAGGGCACGACGTCGACGCGGCTCACGCCGTCGAGCGCGGCGAGCCCTTCGCGGACCTCGCTCGCGGTCGCGACCATCACGATGGCGAGGTCCTCGCTCGAGAGGCGCGCGCGGAGCGCCGCGTTGGCCTCCGCGAGCGTCACCGCGCGCACGCGCTCGACGTGGCGATCGAAGTAGTCGCGCGGCAGGTCGAGCAGATCGACGTCGATGCGTTGGTCGAGGCGCTTGCTGGCGGTGTCGACCTCGAACGCATAGCTGTTCGCGAGGTAGTCCTGCGCGAAGCGGAGCTCTTCGCTGGTGATGCCATCACGGAGGAGGGTCTCGAACAGTTCGAGCTCGAGGCGCACGCAGTTCACCGCGTCCGCCGCGGCGGGGAACGTGTACATGACCCACGCGTCGCGCTGGCGATCGACGACGAGGCGGCTCGAGGCGCCGTAGCTCCAGCCGCGGACGCTGCGGATTTCGCGCATGAGGCGCGCGGTGAACGTGCCGCCGAAGACCGTGTTGGCGACGACGAGCGGGAAGTGATCGGCGTCGCGCGGGCGCGTGCCGAGACCGCCGATGAAGACCTGCGTCTGCGTGCGGCCGGGCTTGTCGACGAGCACGACGCGGCGGCCGCGCGCCATGCGCGGCGCTGGGAGCGCGGCAGACGGGGCGGCGCCGGTGCGCAGGCGGCCGAAGTGCGCCCGCACCAGCGCGCGCGCCTCGTCCGCGTCGAGGTCGCCTGCAAAACCGAGCACGACGTTCTGGGAGACGTAGTGCGTCTCGTAGTGCGCGAGCACCGAGGCGCGATCGAGCGCGGCGACGGACGCCGCGGTGCCGAGCGGGGCGCGTCCGTAGGGATGCGCGCCGAACACGGCGCGACGGAACTCGCGCGACGCGAGGCCGCGGTCGTTGTCGCGCAGCTCGACGAGATCGGCGAGCGTCTCGCGCTGCACCTGCGCGAGGTCGGCCGCGCGGAAGGCCGGCTCCGCGAGGAGCTGCCCGATCAGCGCGAGGAAGGGGCCGACGTTGCGCTTGATGACCGAGCCGCTGAAGCGCGTGTAGCTGGGCGCCGTCTCGATGCCGAGCGTGCCGCCGAGCGCGTCGATGCGCTCTTCGACCTGCGCGGCGCGGAGGCGGCGCGTGCCCATGCGGATCATGCGCGCGGTCATGCGCGCGACGCCCTCGCGCGCGGCCGGATCGTGCGCGCTGCCCGTGCGCAGCGTGAACTGGAAGTCGACCATCGGGAGCTGGTGGCTCTCTTCGACGAGGACGACGGCGCCGTTCTCCATGGCGAAGCGAGCGCGTCGCGGCACGTCGGCGAGCACGGCGCTCGCACCGACGAGCGCGACGGCGGAGGCGCCAGCGGCTGCGGCGCCGATCGTGGTGGCGAGCTTCTGACCGAGCTTGCGGATGGTGCGTCTGGCCAAGGGATCTACGGCGCTCCTTCGTCGTCGGGGGCGTCGGTGTCGGCGGCGTCGGGATCGGACGCGGTGCCATCCGGCAGCACGAACACCGTGGTGCGCCGACGCACGTCGAGGACGTGACGCGCGACGCGCTGCACGTCGGCGGCGGTGACGCGCCGGTATTCTTCGAGACGGCCGAAGACGCGCCCCGGATCGCCGAGGACCGTCTCGTAGAAGCCGAGTTGCTCGGCCTTGCCGCTCGCGGTCTCCATGCCTTGCAGAAAGCCCAGTTCGAGGCGGTTCTTCGCTTTGTCGAGCTCGGCCGTGGAGACGGGCTCCTCGCGCAGGCGCGCGAGCGCGGCGTCGATGAGCGCGAGGGCCTCGGACGCGGCGTGTTCCTCGCGCATCGAGACCCAGAGCTCGTAGAGCCCTGCGTCGCGGAAGGGCGCGACCGCGCCGCGCGCCTCGGCCGCGACCTCGCCGTCGCTCACGAGCTTGCGGAAGAGCCGAGAAGACCGGCCGCCGAGGAGGATCTCGTTGAGCACCGAGAGCACCGCGTGGTCGTAGTCCGCGAAGGCCGGCGCGCGGTAACCGAGCTGGAGCTTCTCCGTCGGGGTCGGGCGGCGCAGGGTGACGCGGCGCTCGGCGCGCTGCGCGGGCTCCGTGACGTGCGACTCCTCGGGGATGCGCGCGGCGCGGAGGGTGCCGTAGTGCTCGCGGACGAGGCGGAGCGCGGCGGCCTCGTCGACGTCGCCGGCGACGACGATCGTCGCGTTGTTCGGCGCGTAGTACGTCCGATAGAAGGCGCGGCAGTCGGCGGTGGTGAAGCCCGCGATGTCGTCTCGCCAGCCGATCGTCGGCCAGTGATAGGGGTGCACGCGGAAGGCGCGCGCGTAGAGCGCCTCGTTCGCGGAGCCCTCGATGTCGTCGTCGACGCGCAGGGCGCGCTCGTTGGTGACGACGTCCTTCTCGCTCGAGACCTGCGGATCGCGGAGCACGAGGTGCGCCATGCGGTCGGCCTCGAGGCGTACGACGAGCGGGAGCGAGTCCTTCGGGACGTTCTCGTAGTAGTAGGTCCAGTCGACCCAGGTCGCGGCGTTGGTCTCGCCGCCCGCGGATTCGAGGAGACGGTCGAACTCGCCCGCGGCGAGGTGCTCCGTCTCGTTGAACATCAGGTGCTCGAAGAGGTGGGCGAGGCCCGTTTTACCAGGTGTTTCGTGGCGAGATCCGACCTTGAACCAGGTCTGGTAGCTGACGACGGGCGCGGACCGGTCGACGAGCAGCAGCACCGTGAGGCCGTTGCCGAGGCGGTAGCGCGAGACGACGAGCGCGCCGCCGAAGGGGACCTCCTCGACGAACTCGAGGCGCGCGGTGCGGCTCCGTTGACCGCGGTTCAACTCTTCGACGAGGCGCGCCTGCGGCGCGGCGCCGCTGCCGACGGCGCAGCCCTGCGCGAGGGAGGTGACCGTGAGACCGACGATGGAAGCGGAGATTCTGCGGGGCGCCATACTTCGGGTGCGCGCAGGGTATCGGAGGGGATCGGCAGGTCAACCGCTCATCGATGCCCGCGCGCGCGTGTGGCGACGCGACGATTCCTCCGTATAGTCGCGCTCCCATGTCCGACGTCCGCGTCCGTTTCGCCCCGTCGCCGACGGGTTATCTGCACATCGGCGGTGCCCGCACCGCGCTCTTCAACTGGCTCTGGGCGCGGAAGGTCGGGGGCAAGTTCATCCTCCGCATCGAGGACACCGACCTCGCGCGCAACACGGCGGAGAGCGTGCAGGCGATCTTCGACTCGATGCGCTGGCTCGGGCTCGACTGGGACGAGGGCCCGCTCGTGGGCGGCCCGGATGGGCCGTATTTCCAGACGGAGCGCCTCGCGATCTACCGCGAGCACGCCGAGCGCCTCATCCGCGCGGGGCACGCCTACCGCTGCTACTGCACGAAGGAGGACCTCGCCGCCGCGCGCGCCGCGCACGAGGCGTCGGGCACGCGGCAGGCCTTCCGCTACCCGGGCACCTGCCGCAAGCGCACCGACCAGCCCGACGCCCCCTTCGTCGTGCGCTTCCGCGCGCCGACGTCGGGCAGCACCGGCTGGGTCGATCTGGTCAAGGGGCGCATCGACGTGCCGAACGACGCGCAGCAGGACTTCATCCTGCTCCGCAGCGACGGCGTGCCGCTCTACAACTTCGGGGCGGTGGTCGACGACGTCACGATGCGCATCAACCTCGTCGCGCGCGGCGACGACCACGTCGTCAACACGCCGCCGCAGATCCTGATCTATCAGGCGCTCGGCGACGCGGTGCCGTCCTTCGCCCACCTGCCGATGATCCTGGCGCCGAACGGCGAGAAGCTGAGCAAGCGGCACGCGTCGGTGAGCGTCCTCGAGTACGCGGACGCGGGCTACCTGCCCGACGCGGTCCTCAACTACCTCGCGCGGCTCGGCTGGTCGCACGGCGATCAGGAGATCTTCTCGCGCGCGGAGTTGATCGCGCATTTCGACTGGGCGCGCTGCGGGCACACGCCCGGCAAATACGACGCGAAGAAGTTCCTCTACGTCGAGGCCGAGCACCTGCGCGCGCACGACGACGTGACGCTCGCGCGGCTCGCCCTGCCCTTCCTCGCGAAGCGCGGGCTCGAGGTCGCGGCCGACGACCCACGTCTGCCCGCGGCGATCGCCACCGTGAAGACGCGCGCGCAGACGCTCGCCGACGTCGCGGACATGGTCGACTTCTTCTTCCGCGACGTGCCCGAACTCGACGCGAAGGCGAAGGAGAAGTTCCTCGTGCCCGCGAGCGCGCCCCGCCTCGGGGCGCTGGCGCAGGTCGTCAGCGGCACGGCGCCCTTCGATCGCACGACGCTCGAGGCGAAGGTCGGCGCGTGGCTCGCCGCGGAGAGCCTGCAAATCAAGGACGTCGCGCAGGCCGCGCGCGTCGCGCTCACCGGGCGCACGCAGAGCCCCGGGCTCTACGAGCTGATGGAGGTGCTCGGCGAGGCGCGCACCGT
Source organism: Polyangiales bacterium (assembly GCA_964202905.1). Taxonomy (GTDB): domain Bacteria; phylum Myxococcota_A; class Polyangia; order Polyangiales; family JADJQN01; genus CAIUAC01. The sequence continues at coordinate 670,201 of CAXNJO010000001.1, read as the reverse complement.
CGCGCGGCTCGAGCAGGGTCGCGCGCGGTCGCTGGGCGACGCGTGAGCGCCGCGAAGAAGCCCGCCGCGTCACGCACGACGTCGGTCGCCGAGGAAGACGACGACTTCCTCACGACGCTCGCCGACCTCTGGCCGCGTCGCTTCTTCCTCGAGTCGTGGCGGGTCCTCGACGCCGAGGCCGCGCAGGAGCGCGAGGCGCGCGCAGCGCGGGGCGCAGGCTACGACTGGCGGCCTCTCGTCGCGCTCGTCGTCGGCGCGCTCACGCTCACCGCGATGGAGTACTTCGGGCACCGCCCGACCTTCCTCACGATGGTCGACACGCTCGCCGGCACGAACGGCGACGACAGCGCGTGGATGGCGATCCGCCGCTCGCGCTTCTTCGAGCTCGCCACCTACGTCTATTGGGCGGGCTGGCGCGTGCTCGGCTACTTCATCGTGCCCGCGCTCGTCGTGAAATTCGGGTTCCGCGCGCCGCTCTCGGAGTACGGGCTGCGCGGACGCGGCTTCACGAAGCACCTGTGGGTCTACGGCCTCTTCTATTGCATCGTGCTCGTCGGCGTCGTCGCGGTGAGCTTCACGCGCTCGTTCTCGACGCACTACCCGTTCTACGACCTCGCCTCGCGCTCGTGGGGCGACTTCCTGATCTGGGAGGCGCTCTACGCGGCGCAGTTCTTCTCGCTCGAGTTCTTCTTCCGTGGGTTCTGGCTGCGCGCATGCAAGGCGCAGTTCGGCGCGGGCGCGGTGCTCGCGATGGTCGTGCCGTACTGCATGATCCACTACGGAAAACCTCTCCCGGAGACGCTCGGGGCGATCTTCGCGGGGCTCGCGCTCGGCACGCTCGCGCTGCGCACGCGCTCGATCTGGGGCGGCATCCTCATCCACGTCGGGATCGCGGTGAGCATGGATGTCGCCGCGCTGTTGCAGACGACGGGGCTGCCGCGCGTACTCTGGCCGGAGTAGCGCGGGTGTTCGGCCCCTCTACCGGGGGCACGCCCTGACACCCCGCGTCAGCCCGCGACAGCGCCGGACGATTGCGGACAACGAATTACAAGTCGACGACAATCGCCCCCCCAGCGCGCGGGTACGGTCCAGCCCATGGACGTTTTCGTCATCGCGCTCTACCTCGTCGTGCTGTCGATCCTCGGGGTCTACGGCTTCCACCGCGCCCACCTGCTCTTCCTCTACTGGAAGCACCGCAAGGCCGCGCCGAAGCCGCTCTCGCACTTCGATGAGCTGCCCAGGGTCACGGTGCAGCTGCCGATGTTCAACGAGATGTACGTCGCCGAGCGCCTCATCGAGGGCTGCACGGCGATCGACTACCCGAAGGACAAGCTGGAGATTCAGGTCCTCGACGACTCCACCGACGAGACGCAGCAGATCGCGGCGGCGAAGGTCGCCGACCTCGTCGCCCGCGGCTGGGACGCGACGTACATCCACCGCACGGATCGCACGGGCTACAAGGCCGGCGCGCTCGAGGCCGGCCAGAAGGTCGCGAACGGCGACTTCGTCCTCGTCTTCGACGCGGACTTCGTGCCGACACCCGGCATCGTGAAGGAGCTCATCCACTTCTTCACGGACCCGAAGGTCGGCATGGTGCAGGCGCGCTGGGGCCACCTGAACCGCGACTACTCGATGCTCACGCGCGTGCAGTCGATGATGCTCGACGGCCATTTCGTCATCGAGCACATCGCGCGCAACCGCTCAGGCCGCTTCTTCAACTTCAACGGCACTGCGGGCATCTGGCGCAAGTCGGCGATCGTCGACGCGGGCGGCTGGCAGCACGACACGCTCACCGAGGACATGGACCTCAGCTTCCGCGCGCAGCTCCGGGGCTGGCAGTTCGTGTACGTCCCGGACGTCATCGCGCCCGCCGAGATCCCCTGCGAGATGAACAGCTTCAAGGGGCAGCAGTTCCGCTGGGCCAAGGGCTCCGCGCAGACGGCGAAGAAGCTGCTCCCGCTCGTTCTCCGCGCGAAGATCCCGCTCTTCGTGAAGGTCGAGGCGGTCTTCCACCTCACCAACAACTTCGCGTATCTCTTCCTCGTGATCCTCGCGGCGCTGCAGCTGCCGAACATGCTGCTCCGCCGCCACATGGACCGCCCCGAGCTGCTCCTGCTCGACGTGCCCCTCTTCCTCGCGACGAGCGGCAGCATCGTCCTCTTCTACGTGACGTCGCACCACGTCCTCTACAAGAACATCGGCGAGGCGCTGCGCCGCCTGCCGATGACGATGGCGCTCGGCATCGGGCTCTCGATCAACAACGCGCGCGCCGTGCTCGAGGGGCTCGTCGGCAAGGAGAGCGAGTTCGTCCGCACGCCGAAGCACGGCATCGTGGCGCGCACCGAGGGCTGGACGAAGAAGACCTACAAGGCGGGCAAGACGCTCGCGACGCTCGTCGAGATCGGCTTCGGGCTCTACTTCGTCGCGACGATCGCGATCGCGGTGATCACGGGGTCGTGGACGAGCATCCCCTTCCTCGTGCTCTTCGTGGTCGGCTTCCTGTACGTCGGCTCGCTCTCGCTCTACCAGTCGCGCTGACGGCCGCGGGCCGCGGGCCCGCGCAGCGTCTCACGAAGGCCACGGGCAACGCGCCCGTGGCCTTTTTCATGGGTGAAGACGGGACCCCCGGGTCGGGGAGCCGCACCGAGTGCCGCGGCGCACGCGGCGCGCGGCGCGTCCGTGTCGGACGACCCGACGACGAAGGCGCGCAGGCAGACGCAGCCGGGGGCCGAGCGGCTCGGCCACGCGTCGCCCCCGACGTACGCGACACCGCGTGCGGAGAACACGATTGGTTTGAGCAGCGACTTTCGGTGACGGGGGTCCGGCTCGTCGACGTCGAGCGTGCGGAGCGCACGGACGTCATGCACGCGCCTCACCGCGAGGGCTCCGCGACGACGTGGACGCGGTCGACGTGCGACGCATTCGCGCCGGCGCGCGCGTCGACCGTGACGACGAGCACGACGAGCAGGCCCTCGCGGCAGAACGCCTCCGTGGAACGAGCGACACGGTGCTGCGCCGGGCCTTCGTCATCGTCTCCGTACCGAACGCCCGCATGGCGCAGCACTGCGGGGGAATGTTCAGTGGGCGACGCCCCGCCCGTCAGACGTCGAACCGATCACGCGCGGCACGCAGGACGTCGACGGTGCTCACGAGCCGGACGAGCGCGCCGGACGCGTCCACGACGAGCACCGCGCCGACGTGGGCCTCCAGCAGTGTGTCGATGACCGAGCGCACGGGCGTGTCGGGGCGGATGTGGACGACCTCGCCCTCGAGGATCGTCGCGATCGGCGCGTCGAACGGATCGGGGCCATCGCCGCGCGGCCCTTCGTCACGCACGCTCGCCGGGTTCGCCGCGAGGGCGCCCTCGAGGCGGCGCAGGTCGCGGTCCGAGACGACACCCACCGGGACGCGCCCGCGCAGCACCGGCAGGTGCCGCACGCCGTGTTCTGCGAGCGCCGCGAGCGCGTCCCCGAGCGTCGCGTCCTCCGTCAACGTGACCAGCTCGCGGGTCATCAGATCGGACGCATTCATACCGCCGAAGGTACGCCCAGCGGGTCCATCGTCACAGCGCCGCCGCGGCGCACGTGCCGACGGCGGCCAAAGGAGGACCCCGAGGGGCGGCTCATCGCGGCGCCTTCGCCGCGTCCCGCGCGCGGCCCGCTCAGCGACAGACGCCGTCGATGCACGCCTCGCCCGCGTCGCAATCCGCGGCCGCGCGGCAGTCCGTCGTCACTTCGTTGGAGGTCAAACAATAGCCCGCGTCGCCGCAGAAGCTGAACTGCACGTCGAACATCGCGCACGTCGCGCTCGAGTCGCACGGCGTGCGGCATACGCCGCCGATGCAGGGGCGGCCGGGGGCGCAGTCCGCGTTGCCCGTGCAGAAGGGCCGCGGGCGCGTGTCGATCCGGCAGATCCCGGCGCTGCAATAGCGGCCCGCGCCGCACCCCGCGTCCGCGGTGCACGCGTCGTAGCAGGTCGAGTCGAGGCAGACGCCGCCGGTGCCGCACGCGGCGTCGGCCGCGCACTCGCCGGTCGCGGGGGGCACCGCGACACACGCGCCGCTCGGCTCGTCGCAGGTCTGACCCGCGGGGCAGCCGGCGTCGGCCGTGCAGCCCTGCACGCACTGCTGGTTCACGCAGAGGCGGCCCGCGCCGCACTCGAAGTTGAACTGGCAGGTGGCCTCGGGCGCGACGCAGGCGCCCTCGACGCACACCGCACCGCCTGCGCAGGAGCGGGTCGCGTCACACGCGGGAACCGAGCCCGGCACGCAGACACCGTCGCGGCACTCGAGCCCCACGTCCACGCAATCCGCGTTGCGGGTGCAGACGCCGGGCGTCGGCTCCGGGTCGGGCTCCTGCGGGGCGACGCAGAGACCCGTGCGGCAGACGGTGCCCTCGGCGCAGTCGGCGTCGGCGGCGCACTCGGCGGCGCAGCCGAGGTCGGTGCAGACCGTGTCCGCGGCGCACTCGAAGTCGCCGCGGCAGGGCGGGCGCGCGGGCGGGTCGAGGAGGCGGCAGCCGACGCCGTCGCAGCGGTAACAGCCGCGCGCGTCGCAGTAGTAGTCCTCCTGCGCGCAGCCGGACGACGCGACGAGGCCGAGCGCGGCGAAGGCGAGGAGGGCGGCGCGCAGCGCGGCGCGGGGACGGACGGGGAGCGTGCGGGAGGGGGTGTTCATGGGTCCTCGCTTCAGGGGCGGACGGTGTGACCAGGCGGCGCGAGGATCAGGATCCGTGCCAGCGTCGCGGCGGGCGCACCCGGGCCAGCGTGCGCGATTTCCGCACGCGGCGCGAGGCGCTGTGACCGCAGGTTCACGCGGGCGTCCGTGAACGCGCGACCGCGCGGCGCACGGCACGGCGCGCGCGGGGGCACGGGCTGCTAGCATCGGCGGCGTGACGCGGCGCGCGGTGCATGGGTGGGCGGCGGCCGCGCGCGTCGTCGGGTCGGTTGGGCTCGGGGTTGCGCTCGGCGGCTGCGGCGCGGCGGGCGCGGCGCGGGGCAACCCCGACCCGCGCGGCACGGTCGGCGCGTGGGTCCGGGCGGTGCGCGCCCACGACGCCGCGGGCGCCTTCGCGCTGCTCGACCCGCGCGCGAGGGACGGCCTCGATGCGGCACGCTTCGCGGCGCTCTTCGCCGAAAACCACGCGGAGCTCGAGGCGCAGGCCGCGGCGCTCGAAGCGCAGGCCGCGCGGCGCGTCGACGCGAGGGCGCGCCTCACGCTCGTCGGTGGCGAGGTCGTCGCGCTCGTCCTCGAGGACGGCGCGTGGCGCATCGACGGCGGCGTGCTCGACGCGCCCGGGCTGCGCACGCCGGAAGACGCCGTCGCCTCGCTGCGCCGCGCGCTCTCGCGTCGCAGCCTGCCGGGCGTGCTGCGCGTGCTCTCACGGGGGACGCGCGCGGACGTCGAGGCCGAGCTCGCGCGCCTGAACGCCGCGAGCGAAGACACCGCGGACCTCGAGGTGCACGTCGACGGCGACGCCGCGGAGGTGCGGCTCGGCGGCGGCGCGCGCGTGCAGCTCGTGCGCGAGGCGGGCGAATGGCGCGTCGTCGACGTCGAGTGACGCGCGCCCGCGGCACGGCCTGACGCACCTCGCCGAGAGCGCACCGCGGGCGTCGCGGCGTACGGCTGGGGACGAAGCGCGCGCGCTCAGCGGAAGCGTGAGAGGTAGCGGTCGAGCGTGACCTTCTTGCGCGTGCTGTCGGAGCTCATGGAGCGCACGACGCCGTAGACGGCGCGCTCGGGCCAGGGTCGATCGTAGCGGCCGAGCACCCACGCGATGCCCGCGTACGAGCTCGGGTCGCGGCCATCGACCGCGTACTTGTTGTTGAGCTCGACGAGCGTGTCGAAGGCTTCGCGCGGGGTCGCGGACCACTCGAGGATCTTCTTGCCCCAGAGCATCCGCAGGTAGTTGTGGATGCGCCCCTCGCGGATGAGCTCGCGCTGCGCGGCGTTCCAGATCGGGTCGTGCGTGTGCGCGGCCTCGAGCGCGGGGCGGGCGTACACGTACGGGCGCGGGTCGCTGCCGTGCAGCTCGAGCGTCGCGCGGGCCCAGCCGGGCAGCCCCTCGTAGCGGTCGTAATCACCGCGGAGAAAGGACGTGTTGAGCGACACCTCGCGCCAGGTGACGAGCTCGTCGAAGAAGGACTCCGCCGCCTCGCTCATGCCCCAGAATCCGCGCGCCTGCGCGGTGACGCGGGCGCTCACGCGCTCGGGGCTCCAGTCCTCGTGGTCGGCGAGGGCCGCGAAGACCTCGTGCGCCGAGACGTGCCCGAAGTGCAGGTACGGCGAGAGGCCGCTCGCGGCGTCGGCGTCGGGGTGGTTGCGCTCCGCGTAGCGCGCGAGGCGCCGCGCGAAGAACTCGCGCAGCCGCGCGCGGCCCGCGACCTCGCCGCCCCGGTAGGGGACCGGCGCGACGGCGTGATCGATCGGCAGCGCCGCGAGCGCGGCCGGGTCGCCCGCGAGCAGCGCCGCGGGGGCCGCGGCCCAGCGCGACGTGACCGTCTCGGGGAGCGCGGCGAGGCGCGGGAGCGGGGCGGCGCGGAGCGGCGCGAGGGGGTCGGGGAGCGGCGTCTCCGCGAGGTGCGGAACGAGGGTCTTCTGCAGGAGCCGGCGGAAGTCGAACGCCCGGTCGTACGCACGCGGCGCCGCGCGCAGCGGGAGGAGCCCGTTGCCGTCGATCTGCTCGAGGCGCACGGGGCAGCGCGCGGCCGCCGCCGCGACCATCGCGGGGAGGAAGAAGCACGGGAACTCGTCGGTCACGACGACGCAGGCGCGCGCGGCGAGCGCGGCGAGCAGCCCCGATCCCGCGCCCGGCGCGGGCTCGACGTAGGGCAGGTAGGTGATGCCCGCGTCGCCGAAGCGCGCGCCCTGATCGACCATCCCGTCGATCGCGAAGCGGTGCAGCCGATCGCTCGCCCAGCGGTAGCCGGCGCGCAGCGGCTCGAAGACGACGAGCGGCCGCCCGAGCGCGCGGGCGTGCTCGATCGCGCGCTCCAGCGCGAAGTTCGCGTGCGTCCGGCGCGCCGCGATCATCCAGTAGAGGACGTACGCGCCCTCCGGGCGCAGGGGCGCGGCGTTGGCCACGTGGAGGCGGAGCGTCGGGACGCGGGACTGCATCGCGCGGCGATGTGGGGTCGCCGGGGGCGCGGGGCAACGCCACGGCCACGAGGCGGCCGGGCAAGCGCGCGACGAGCGACGCACGCCGAGCCGTGGCGGCCGCCGACGACACCTGCGCAACGACACCCGCAACCACTGAACCAGAAACCAGTGCACCGGTGTTCAGAATGCATGTCTGACATGCATGCATCCGATGCAAGACGTGGAACTGAGAATGCAATTCTGAAACGTCATCTCGACGGGAACGAGACGACGTTCAGAATCATATTCTGAAACAGACACATCAAGCCGCACTCAACCCGTTGACATGATTTGAAAATGTGACTCTCAAAACCGATCTCGAGGACCGAGAATCCATGTTTGAAATCATGACTCGGGGTCGATCGCCAGGGCGACCACGAGCGCGGGGAGGCCGACCCACCCCGAAATCGACCCACCGACCCACCCCGAAATCGACCCACCGACCCACCCCGAAATCGACCCACCGACCCACCCCGAAATCGACCCACCGACCCACCCCGAAATCGACCCACCGACCCACCCCGCAAACGACCCACCGCCCGGCGGCGGCACCCCGCGGGCACCGGACGCGCACCGGAGCCCGCCCAGCGGGGCGCGCGGGCACAGGCGCCGGGGCACGGGCGCGGGCACGGCGGAGGGCGGCGCGCTGGGCTATGCTCGGCCGCGATGTTCCCGGAGCTGCCGGACCCGACGCTCTACGCGGTGCCGTTCTTCGTCCTCGCGATCGCGCTCGAGGTCGTCGTGGCCCGGCGCCAGCGGCGCGCGGAGCGGGACGTGCTCGGCTACGACGACGGTCGCGACACCGCGGCGAGCCTCGCGATGGGCATCGGCTCGACCCTCGCGACGCTGCCGGTGAACGCGCTGGTCTTCGCGGCTCGCGGGGCGTGCTGTACCCGTACCGGCGTCTTCGATCGCGGGCGCGGGTGCGCTCGGTTGGGCGCTCGCGCTGGTGGGCTGGGACTTCGCCTATTACTGGAACCACCGCCTCGAGCACGAGATCCGCGTGCTGTGGGCGTGCCACGTCAGCCACCACTCCAGCCGCCAGTACAACTTCTCCACGGCGCTCCGGCAGCCGTGGACGCCGTATGCGGCGGTGTTCTTCTTCCCGCCGCTCGCGCTGCTCGGCGTGTCGCCGTGGCTGATCCTGATGTCGGGCGGGATCAACCTCATCTACCAGTTCTGGGTGCACACCGAGGTCGTCACGCGCCTGCCGCGCGGCCTCGAGTACGTCTTCAACACCGCCTCGCACCACCGCGTGCACCACGGCTCGAACGGCCGCTACCTCGACAAGAACTACGGCGGGATCCTCATCGTCTGGGACCGCCTCTTCGGCACCTTCGAGCCGGAGCGCGAGCGCGTCGTCTACGGGCTCACGAAGAACATCGACACCTACAACCCGCTGCGGATCGCCTTCCACGAGTACGCCGCGATCGCGCGCGACGTCGTGCGGAGCCGCTCGCTGCGCGAGATCGCGGGCTACGTGTTCGGGCCGCCCGGCTGGAAGCCGGCGTCGCGCCCCTGAGCAGACCGGCGACGGGCGGTCGGTGATCAGCCGGTGATGTCGACCCAGACGCGCGGGCGCTCGACGCGCGCGGCGCCGATGCGCTCGAGGTGCGCGAGGACCTGCAGCACGCAGGCCTCGTCCCAGGCGTCGCCGAGGATCTGCAGGCCGATAGGCAGGCCCGCGGCGTCGCGGCCCACGGGCGCGGTGCCCGCGGGGAGGCCCGTGAGGTTGCCGAGGAAGGCGTAGCGGCAGAGCGAGTCGAGCACGGGGGGATCGACGAAGCCGCCGCGCAGCTCGTCATCCGTCGCGCGCGGGGCGGTCTTCGCGGTGGTCGGGAGCGCGATCACGTCGACGTCGGCGAGCAGCCGCGCGACCTCGGCGCGCAGCGTCGCGCGGAGGCACTGCGCGTCGACGTAGGCGTCGCCGTCGAGCTCGGAGAGCACGGCGAGCGAGACGGTGAGGTCGTCGCCGATCCGGTCGGCGTGCCAGGTGCGCGCCTCGCGCAGGCCGGCGAGCGCCTCGGCGCCGATGGTCGGATAGCCGATCGCAGCCGCGTGACGCACCAGCTCCGCGGCGATGGGGACGAGGACCGCGCCCTCGCGCTCGAGGGCGGCGAGGGCGTCGCGGCAGACGCGCGCGACCTCCGGGTCGGCGTCGCGCCACTCCTCGTCGTCGAGGCCGATGCGCAGACCGCGCACGCCGCGGCCGAGCGCCTCGACGGTGCGCGAGGGCACCGTGCCGCGCGTGAGCTCGTCGCGCGGGTCCTCGCCGGAGACCGCGTCCGTGAAGACGGCGAGGTCGTGCACCGAGCGCGCGAGCGGGCCGAGGTGGTTGACGGTGCCGCCGAAGCCGTCGCCGCCGCGCGGGATGCGGCCGAAGGTGGGCTTGAGGCCGAAGACGCCGACGAGCGCCGCGGGCGTGCGGATGGAGCCGCCGCCGTCGGCGCCGAGCGCGACGGGGACGAGGCCGGTCGCGACGCCCACGCCGGCGCCCGTCGAGCTGCCGCCCGCCGTGTGCCGCAGATCGTGGGGATTTCGCGGCATCGTGCGGTGCGGGTTGTAGCCGACGGGCGTCATGCCGAACTCGGTCATCGGCGAGGTGCCGAGCACGACGGCGCCGGCCGCGCGGAGCCGCGCGACGACGGTGGCGTCGTTCGTCGCGGGGGACGACGCGAGGTACGAGGTGCCGAGACGCGTCGGCAGGCCCGCCACGTCGGATTGCTCCTTGATCGTGAGGGGCACGCCGTCGAGCGGAGAGAGCGGCGCGCCGCGCTGCCAGCGCTCGGTCGAGGCCGCGGCGGCGGCGCGGGCGGCCGCGTCGTCGTAGTCGAGGACGGCGGGCATCGGCGGCGTGTAGGCGGCGAGCGTCCGCGCGGCGTCGAGCGCGCGCGCCGTCACGTCGCGCGGCGTGAGGGCGCCGCTTCGGTAGAGCGCGGTGAGCGAGGCGCTCGTCGGGGCGTGCGCGGCGGGCGGCGTCACGCCGAGGCCTGCTGTGGGGCGCTCGTGCGAGGCGCGCGCGCGGAGCGGCAGCGCGTTCAGCGGGAGCGCGCCGCGCAGCTCGGGCTCGAGCGCGGCCAGCTTGTCGACGCCGAGCTCGCGGATCGTGATCGCCGCGAGCAGCGCGCGGGTCGGCGCGGCGCGCGTCGCGAGCGCGAGGGCGCGGAGCGCGGGGCCGGAGATGCGCGGCGTGCGGGGGGTCTTCGGGCGGGGCGACGGCATGCGGGCGGGCGTACCACGGGCAGCGGGCGGCGTCGCGGCGCGCCGCCGTGCTTGACGCGTGCACGCCGAAAAGACTAGGTAGTGCGGGCACTTCCACGTCGGAGCACCAGCGATGAGCGGCCATTCCAAGTGGGCGACGATCAAGCGCAAGAAGGGCGCGCTCGACGCGAAGCGCGGGCGGATGTTCTCGCGCGTGATCAAGGAGATCACGGTCGCGGCGCGCATGGGCGGCGGCGACCCGGGCGGCAATCCGCGCCTGCGGCGCGCGATCGACGACGCGAAGGCCGCGAGCATGCCGGCCGACAACATCACGCGCGCGATCAAGAAGGGCACGGGGGAGCTCGAGGGCGCGAGCTACGAGGAGATCGTCTACGAGGGCGTCGGGCCGGGCGGCACGCTCTGGCTGATGGAGACGCTCACCGACAACCGCAACCGCACCGCGCCCGAGCTGCGCAAGGTCTTCGACAAGCACGGCGGGCAGCTCGGCGCGGCGGGCGTCGCGGCCTGGGCCTTCGAGCCGAAGGGCATGCTCACGCTCGCGCGGGGCGCCGCGACCGAGGAGCAGCTCTTCGAGGTGGCCGTCGGCGCGGGCGCCGAGGACGTCGCGGACGACGGCGACGAGTGGCGCATCGAGACGCCGCCGGGCGAGCTCGACGCGGTGCGCAGCGCGCTCGAGGCAGCGGGCATCGCGGTGAAGAGCGGCGGCGTGCAGCAGCGGGCGCGGACGCCGAAGGTCGTCGACGCGGGCGACGCGCAGCGCTGCTTCGATCTGCTCGAGGTGCTCGAGGACCACGACGACGTGCAGAAGGTCTGGAGCGACTTCGAGCCCTCCGACGAGGCGCTCGCGGCGCTCGAGGCCTAGGCGCGGATGCGCGTCCTCGGTGTCGATCCGGGCACGGTGCGGACGGGCTGGGGCGTCGTCGAGGGCGATGGCGCGCGGCTGCGCGGCCTCGCGGCGGGCGTCATCACGCTGCGTGAGAGCGAGCCGCTCGAGCGGCGGTTGCTCGCGATCTGCGAGGCGCTCGACGCGGTCATCACGGCGCACGCGCCCGACGTCTGCGCGGTGGAGGACATCTTTTTCGCGAAGTACCCGGCCGCGGCGATGAAGCTCGGGCATGCGCGCGGGGCGGCGCTCGTCGCGGCGGCGCGGCGCGGGCTCGCGGTGAGCGCGTATCCGCCCGCGCTCGTGAAGCGCGCGGTGGGCGGACGCGGCGCGGCCGACAAGGCGCAGGTCGCGCGGATGGTCGGGGCGCTGCTCGGCTGGACGGAGCTGCCGGCGGTCGACGCGACGGACGCGCTCGCCATCGCCGTCACGCACCTGCAGTCGTCGCGTTGGCCGGGCGGGGCGGGCACCGCGACGCCGGGGCCGGCCCGCGCGAGGCCCGGCGCCACGCACAAAAACGCGTCGCTGCCGGACGCGCGCGCTAGCCTGCGCCGTGCGCCCGCGGCCCCCGTGCGGGGTGGCGCGGACGCCGGCGACGCCGCGACGCGGACGCCCGCCGGGACCGCACCGACGAAGACGAGGAGCCGCTGATGCCGCGCACGCCCACGGTGAATTCCTGCTCGAACCGCCGCCGCCGCGGCGCCTTCCGAACGCGCGGCGGCGCGCTCGGCCCCGCGCTCTGCGCGACCCTCGCGCTCGCGGGGTGCGGCGACGACGATGGCGCGATGCCGCCGGTGGACGCCGGGATCGACGCGCCCGCGCCCGTCGACGCGGGGCCGCCGCCCGACTGGACGCTCGCCGAGCCGCCCGCGTCGGACGTGCCCGAGACGGGCGTGCGCCGCGACGTCTTCGTGGTGCCGGGCGTGGCGGCGCCGCCGAACCCGACGACGGGCACCGCGACGCCGAGCGAGCTCCAGGCGACGCAGGTCGTGCGCTACCGCGAGGACGTCGCGACGCCGAAGCCCGCGCGCGCGATCGTCGTCGCGTACCCGGGCACCTTCGGCGGGGCGGGCAGCTATGACGCGCTCGCCCGCGCGCTCGTGCTGCGCGGCGCCGCAAGCGGCGAGACGACCGAGGTGTGGGCGATCGACCGGCGCTCGAACCTGCTCGAGGATCTGCGCGGCATGGCGACCGCCACCGTCGCCGGAAATCCCGAGATCGCGCAGGGCTACTACTACCGCAGCGACACCATCGACGGCGCGGCGTTCGCGGGCTTCCGCACGCAGGATTCGGTCGATTTCATGAGCGAGTGGGGCCTCGCGACGCTGCTCGAGGACGTGCGCCGCGTGATCGCGCTCGTGCCCGAGGGCGATCGCGTGGGGCATGTGTTCTTGATGGGGCACTCGGCGGGCGCGGGCGTCGCGGAGACGTACGCGGCGTGGCGCTTCGGCGAGGGCGCGGAGGCGCGGCGCGGCGCGGAGGAGCTCGCGGGCGTCATCCTCGTCGACGGCGCGTCGCAGGGCGAGGCGATCACCGAGGACGGAGTATCGCGGGGGGACGAGCGGGGGCTTCGCGCCGCTCGCCGGGCTCGACGCGCTACGCGCCGAGGGGCCGCGCTACCTCGAGCTGCCGCTGCTCGGCGTCGGCGTGCTCGCGACCGCGCAGATCATGTCGCTGCGCGCGCTCACGTCGCCCGAGGCGGTGAGCGTGGACCGCGAGCGCGACCGCGTGCTCGCGACGCTCTTCTCGATCCCGCGCGGCGCGGTGCCGGACTTCACGAACCGCGCGGCGCTCGCCTTCGGCTTCGACGACGAATCGAACGGAATCCCCGTGTTCTCCTGCTCGCTCGGCAAGCCGACGGGCGGGCCGACCGACACGAAGGACGGGCTCTTCGGGATGCTCGTCTACCCGACGGACAGCGCGGCGACGTACGACTGGATCGACGCGCCCGACGCGACGCCGCCCGAGTACACGCCCGTCGACAACCTCGCGCGCTCGTGGGCCGCAGGCCGCACGAACTACGCCGACTGGTACTACCCGCAGCGGCTCCCGCTCGATCAGGGCGCCGTGGGCGGGAACGCGCTCGCCGAGGACTCGTGGCAGGCGGCCGAAGGGCTGCGCGCCTTCGACGGCCCGCGCATGGACGCGCCCGTGCTCGCCGTCGCCGCGGCGCTCACGGCCGAGGGCGGCTACGAAGGCGGTGCGCGCCCGCATCGCGCCGACCGTCGGCGCAGGGCGCCCGATGGCGGGCGTCGGTCGTGGCGCGGAGGGCGCGGACACCGCCGGCTTCCGCGTCGTCGACGCACGCGCGCTCACGCACCTCGACGCGCTCGCCGCGACGGATACGCCCATGAATCCCGTGCCCGCGGGCATCGAGGCCTTTCTCCGCGAGCACACGGCCGACGGCACCGTCGCCGTGCCCGCGCGCTGAATCGCCATTCATGTCCACAGCGCTGCCCGCCTCGCCCGCCCCGCTCGACGCGCTGCCCGAGGCCGTGCGCGCCGCGTACGCGCTCACGCCCGGCACCGACCTCGCGCCGATCGAGATCGGCCTCATCAACCGCACGTACCGCGTCACGCGCCCGGACACGGCGCCGCGCACGCTGATCCTGCAGCGCCTGCACCCCGCCTTCCGCGGCGAGGTGAACCGCGACTTCGCCGCCATCACCGCGCACCTCGCGGACAAGGGCGTGACCACGCCGCGCCTCGTGCCGACGATCGACGGCGCGCTCTGGGTCGACGCGCCCGACGGCGCCTGGCGCGCGCAGACCTTCCTCGCCGGGCGCTGCGTGGCTGTGGCCGAGTCGCCCCGCGTCGCGCGTGCGGCGGCCGCCGCTGCGGGGCGTTTCCACCGCGCGCTCGCGGACCTCACGCACACCTTCCACTTCACGCGGCCGGGCGCGCACGACACGCCGCGCCACCTCGCGCACCTGCGCACGGTGCTCGCGACACACGCCGATCACGCGCGCTTCACCGAGGTCGCGCCCGTCGCCGCGCGCATCCTCGCGCACGCGCTCCCCGTGATCCCCGCGCTGCCGACGCGCATCATCCACGGCGATCTGAAGCTCACGAACGTGCTCTTCGACGACACGCTCGGCGAGGCGGTCGCGCTGCTCGACCTCGACACGCTCGCGCACGGCACGCTCGCCGTGGAGCTCGGCGACGCGCTGCGCTCGTGGTGCAACCCCGCGGGCGAGAGCGCCGTGCACGCGGCCGTCGATCTCGCGCTCGTCGAGGCCGCGCTCGAGGGCTACGCGGAGACGACGCGCGGGCTGCTCGCGCCCGAGGAGCCGCCCGCCCTGCCCGCCGGGCTCGAGACCATCGCGCTCGAGCTCGCGAGCCGCTTCTGCGCGGATGCCCTCGAAGAGCGCTATTTCGGCTATGACGCAGTGCGTTACGAGACGCGCGGCGCGCACAACCTCGTGCGGGCGCGCTCGCAGCTCGCGCTCGCCGAGAGCGTCTCGTCGCACCGCGCGCCGCTCGCGGGGCTCGTGGCGCGCCTCTTCGGGTGACGCGCACGACGCCGAGCCCACGCCCCTGGTGGCCGACGCCGTTGACGGCGCCCATTTCCGGCCCGTAGGGTGGACGGGCGTCGGGGCGAACCGCGGAGGTGCTAACCTCCCGCGTCGAAGACCCGGCGCGTCCGCGCCGCCGAGTTCGACCTTCCTGCCGAGGACCCCGATGAACCACCGCCGTCTCGCCTTCTTCTCTGGAGCGCTCGCGCTCGCCTCGCTCACGGCCGCCTGCGAGCTCGTGACCGACTTCGATCGCTCGCTCATCCCGACGGGCGTGGACGCCAGCGCCGACGCGACCGTCGCGGACGGCGGCACGGACATGACGGTGCCCGTCGACATGAACGTCCTGGTCGACATGAACGTGGATGTCGACATGAACGTCGATGTCGACATGATGGTCGTCGACCCGTGCGCCGCTGCGCCCTGCCTCAACGGCGGCACCTGCGCGGCGGGCGGCGCGTCGTTCACCTGCACCTGCGCGGCGGGCTTCGAGGGCCCGACCTGCGAGGCCAACATCGACGACTGCGCCACCGACCCGTGTCTCAACGGAGGCACCTGCACCGACGGCGTCGACAGCTTCACGTGCATGTGCGCGGCGGGCTTCACCGGCGCGGTCTGCGGCACGAACATCGACGACTGCGCGACCGACCCCTGCCTCAACGGCGGGGTCTGCATCGACGGCGTCGACAACTTCGCCTGCGCCTGCGTGCTCGGCTTCTCGGGCGCGACCTGCGCGACCAACATCGACGACTGCGCGTCGAGCCCCTGCCAGAACGGTGGCCTCTGCGCCGACGGCGTCGCCGGCTTCTCCTGCTCGTGCCCGTTCGGGTTCTCCGGGATGACGTGCGGGACCGACATCGACGAGTGCGCGACGGACAACGGCGGCTGCGGCGCGGCCACCTTCGTCACGTGCACCAACAACAGGGGCGCGGCGCCGACCTGCACGGACATCGACGAGTGCGCGACGGACAACGGCGGCTGCGGCGAGATCTCCTTCTTCGCCTGCACGAACAACCCGGGCGCGGCGCCGACCTGCACCAACCGCAACGACTGCGACCCCAATCCGTGCCGCAACGGCGGCATGTGCGCCGACGGAGTCGGAAGTTTCACGTGCACCTGCGCGCCCGGCTTCTCCGGCGCCATCTGCGACACGAACATCGACGAGTGCAGCCCCAACCCCTGCCAGAACGGCGGCACCTGCACGGACGGCGTCAACAGCTTCTCCTGCACCTGCGCCCCCGGATTCGAAGGCGCGACCTGCGAGACGAACATCGACGAGTGCAGCCCCAACCCCTGCCAGAACGGCGGCGCCTGCACCGATGGCATCAACGGCTTCACGTGCGACTGCACGCCCGGCTTCACCGGCACGACCTGCGAGATCGCTCCCTGAGCCGCAGTGCGGCCATAGCTGGAGCGATGTTCAGTCCATGCTAGGGTCGCCGCCGTGATCGGGCGGCTCTCGGGAACACTGGTCGAGCGCGCGGCCGACGGCACCTGCATCCTCGATGTGGGCGGCGTCGGCTACGAGGTGAGCGTCCCGCTCGGCACGCTCGGCCGCCTCCCCGCGGAGGGCGCGCCGCTCACGCTGTTCGTGCACACGCACGTGCGCGAGGACGCGATCACCCTCTTCGGCTTCGCGTCGCTCGACGATCGCGCGGCCTTCCGCACGCTGCTGGGCGTCGCGAGCGTCGGCCCGAAGGTCTCGCTCGCCATCTTGAGCGGACTCGACGCACGCGCGCTCGCGCGGGCGGTCGCTGGCGGGGATCGCAACGCGTTCAAGGGGATCCCGGGCGTCGGCAAGAAGATCGTCGAGCGCCTGCTCCTCGAGCTGAAGGACAAGCTGCTCGTCTCGGCCTCGAGCGCGGGCACGCTCGCCGCGCCCGCCGCGACGCCCGCGCGCGCCGCGGTCCGCAGCGCGAACGATCCCGGCGCGCTCGTCGTCGGGGCCCTCGTGCAGATGGGCTACAAGCCCGCCGAGGCCGAGCGCGCCGTCGCGCGTCTCGCCGAACAAGGGGACCTCGAGGGCCGTCCGCCCGAGGCCCTGCTGCGCGAGGCCCTGGGGCAGCTCCGATGACCGCGCGCGACACCGACCACGCGCTCAGCACGGCGCGCCTCGACGAGGAGCGCGGCTACGACATCACCCTGCGTCCGTCGCGCTTCGACGACTACGTCGGCCAGACGAAGCTCAAGGAGAACCTCCGCATCTTCGTCGCGGCCGCGAACGCGCGCGGCGGGCCGCTCGACCACGTGCTCTTCTGCGGGCCGCCCGGCCTCGGCAAGACGACGATGGCCTGCATCCTCGCCGAGGAGCTCGACTCGAAGCTCGTGCTCGCGTCCGGCCCGGCCATCGAACACAAGGGCCAGCTCGCGGCGCTGCTCACGAAGCTCGGCCGGCGCGACGTGCTCTTCATCGACGAGATCCACCGTCTGCAGCCCGTCGTCGAAGAGAACCTCTACTCCGCGATCGAGGACTTCCGCATCGACATCGTGCAGGGCGAGGGCCCCTACGCGACGACGCTGCAGCTCCCGCTGCAGCCCTTCACGCTGGTCGGCGCGACGACGCGCACGGGCCTGCTCACTTCGCCGCTGCTCTCGCGCTTCGGCTACATCGCGCGGCTCGACTACTACCCGCCGGAAGACCTCGCGCAGCATTGCGGCGCGCAGCGCGGGGCTGCTCGGCCTCGCCATCGAGCCCGACGCGGCGTTCGAGCTCGCGCGCCGCGCGCGCGGCACGCCGCGCATCGTGAACCGCCTGCTGCGGCGGGCGCGCGACTTCGCCGAGGTGCTCGGCGACGGCGTCGTCACGACGCGTCGCGCGAAGGACGCGCTCGACCGGCTCGACGTCGACTCGGCCGGCCTCGACGAGATGGACCGCCGCCTGCTCCGCGTGATCATCGACCACTACCGGGGCGGCCCGGTGGGCGTCGAGACGCTCGCCGCCGCGCTCAGCGAGCCGCGCGACACGCTCGAGGATGTGTACGAGCCGTACCTCCTGCAGCAGGGCTTTCTCGCGCGGACGGCGCGCGGGCGCATGGCCACCGAGCGCGCGTACGCGCACCTCGGCCTGCCGGTGCCGCCGGGGCGCCAGGCCGGGCCGACCTGAGCAGAGGGCCGAGCGCGCGGGGCGGCGCGCAGACATGACAACGACGTTGACGTGTCGAGGCGCGCGGGGCGGCGCGGCTCAGGGCGCGCGAGAAGCGACGCGAGCGGCCCCGACCTCGTCGATGCGCCAGACGCGGGCCTCCGGCGCGAGTTCGTAGGCGCGGCGCAGACCGACGCCGTGGGTGCGCACGGGCGCGGCGGGGCCGAGCAGCGCGCGCAGCCGCGCGACGGAGGTCGTGATCGCGCCGACCACGGAGCGGCTCGGGCGCTGGGTCCAGACGACGCGCGCGAGCTCGTCGACGTCGACCGGCTCGGGGCGGCGGGCGACGAGGTACGCGAGGAGCGGCTCGAGCGAGCGCATGCGGTCGAGGCGGCGCGGCGGGCTGCCGGGCACGAAGAGCAGGCCGCGGGCGCGATCGAGCACGACGTCCTCCCCGCGGCGATCAGCGCGTCGCGCTCGACGGCGGTGAGCGCGCGCGTGCCCTCGGGACCGAGCGCACGGAGCAGCGCGCCGGTCGGCAGCGAGAGTCGCTGCGCGGCCCGAGCGCGCGCGAGGTCGGCGCGGCCCTCGCGGCGGAGCGCGGCCTCGACGCGGACTGGGCCGAGCCGGTCGAGCGCCTCGACCGCGTGCGCCGCCGCGCCGCCCTCCCGCGCAGCGCCGCGAGCGCCAGCGCGACGACGTGCGGGAGCGCGTCGCCGAGGGCGAAGCCTCCCGCCTCGCCGAGCGCCGCGCAGCGCGCGATCCAGCCGATCGCGCCGGCGTCCTCGCCGAGCCACACGAGCGCCGTCGCCGCGAGCCGCGCCGCGCGCGCCGCGTGGTAGCGCGCGTCACCGGACGCGAGCCGATCGACCGCCGACGCGAGCCGCGCCGCCGCGCCGCGCTCGCCGCGCCGCGCCCGCAGCAGCCCCTCGGTGACGTCGACCATCGCGTCGAGGATCAGCTCCGCGCCGCCGAGATCCGCGAGCGCCGCCCGCGCCGCCCCCAGCACGCCCTCGGCCTGCGTGAGGCGCCCCTCGAACACGAGCTCTTCGACGCGGTAGCTCGCGAGCTCGGCGCGCAGACGCGGATCGCCGAGCCGCTCGGCCTCGCGGAGCAGCGGACCGAAGGCGCCCTCGGCGGGGCGCACGCCACGGCTCGCCTCGAGCAGCGCGAGCGCCGCGCGCGTGTTGAGCGCCTCGAGCGGCCGGTCGCGACGCTGCGCGAGCGCGTCCTCGTAGAGCGCGCGCGCGACGTCGACGCGACCGAGCCACGACTCCATCGTCGCGAGGTTCGCGGTGAGCAGCGGCGCGAGCCCCGCGTCGAGCGGCTGCGTGACCCGCGCGAGGGCGGCGAGCGCCGCACGGTACGCACCCGCGGCCGCGGCGGGCCGCCCGGTGCGCGCCTCGAGCGTGCCGAGACGCCGCAAGACGCGCGCGAGCGCCTCGTCGTCGCCAGACTCCTCCGCCATCCCGCGCGCGGCGGCGAGCGCGACGCGCGACCGCGTGATCGCGCCACGCTCGAGCGCGATCGTCGCGCGGAGCAGCGAGGCCTCGAGGCGCAGCGCCGCGCCCTCCGGACCCCGGGCGGCGCGGCGCAGGGCACGCAGCGCGGCCGTGGCCTCGCGCGGCTGACCGACGC
Source organism: Polyangiales bacterium (assembly GCA_964202905.1). Classification (GTDB taxonomy): domain Bacteria; phylum Myxococcota_A; class Polyangia; order Polyangiales; family JADJQN01; genus CAIUAC01. The sequence continues at coordinate 650,726 of CAXNJO010000001.1, read as the reverse complement.
GCCACGCGAGCCGCGCGCGATCGAGCAGGGCCGCGGCGCGCGACGCGTCCGGCGCGCCCGCCTCGCGCACGGCCGCGCGTGCGAGCGCGAGCGCCTCGCGCAGACGCCCGTGGTTCTCGAGGATCCGCAGGTGCAGCGCGCGCGCGAGCCGCGGCGCGTGCGGCTCGGCCAGCGAGCGCCAGCGCGCGACGGTGACCGTGTCGCCACGCTCGAGCGCCGCGACCGCGAGCGCCAGCACGCGCGGCACGTCGGGCGGCGACGCGAGCGCGACATCGAGCGTGAGCGCCTCGAGCCGCCGCGCGGGCTCCGCCGACACGGCGAGCACGCCCCGCGCGCGCTGCAGCGTGTCGGGTTGCGGCAGCGGCCACGATGCGGCGTCGAGCGGCGCGACGAGCGTGTAGCGCGCGCCGTCCTCGGTCGGCTCGAGCACGCCGCCCGCCACGAGCACCGCGAGCCGCGCGGCGCCGGCGCCGCGTCGCGCGCGTGCGCCCAGCGGGACCGCGCGTGGTCGTGCGGAGACCGACGGTTCCGCCGCCTCCTCCTCGCAGAGCACGAGGAGCGCCGCGTCGAGCGTGACGCCGACCCGCGCGAGCCGCAGCGCCTCACACACCCCCGCAGACGCGCCCGCCATCACCGCGCCCGCGAGCGCGTCGACCGCGGACGCGGGCAGCGACACGCCGGGCGCGCCGTTGACGCGGACGCGCGTCGCCGGATCCGTCTCGCCGCGGCGCGGCCCCTCCGGGTACAGCAGCACCGGCTCCGCGGGCCGGGCGACGATCGGCGCGCCGCGGACGACGGCGAGGAAGTATGCGGCCCGCGCGAGCGATGGCGTGCACCCGCGACGCCCGGCCTCGAGCGCGATGCGCGCGGCCCCGCCCGGCTCGAGCGCGCGCGCGGCCGCCCCATGCCAGTTCGGCGGCACCGCATGCTCTCCGCCGTCGAGCGCCTCGAGCCACGCCTCGTCGAGGGCGCCGCAGCGGATCCCCTCCCGGACGGGCAGCGCCCGCGGCGACCGCGCGGGCTCGGGCTCGGCGCGGCGCCGCACGCTCAGCCAGGCGGACGGGGCGCCCCGCACACGGTGCGCGCGGGGCGAGCGCGCGACGACCCGCGCGGGCAGCGGTCGCCCGAGGTGCAGCGCGAGCGCCGCCGCGCCGACGACGCGCAACGCCGCGTCGCGCGCGCAGTAGGCGCGGAGCACGTCGCGCCTCGCCGCGTCGAGCGCCGCCGGCGCCGCCTCCGACGTCGCGTCGGGCATCGACCCGGCCGTGCGCGGTGCGGGTGCGCCGTGCGGCGCGCGGGGCCTCCGGGGCATGACGCGGAGATGTTATCGAAGTGTCATCGCCGTGTCTCCAAGCTGCCTGTTGGAGGTCCGACCATGCCGCTCACTCTCGCGTCCGCCCGGCCCACGCTCGCACGGTCCGCGCTGCTCCTCGCCTGCCTCGGCTCGGTCGCGCTCGACACCGGCTGCACCGGGCGCGACGACGCGCGGCGGGGCGGGGGCGGAGGTGGCGGTGGAGACGGCGGCGCGGTCGACTTCGGCGGCCGCGACGTCGTGGTGCCGGAGTACGACGGCGCGTGCGAGGCGCTCGACGTGCGCGCGCTGCCAGGGACCGCGAACGTGCTCGTCGTGCTCGACCGCTCGTCGAGCATGTACCGCGAGGCGAGCACGGGGATCGCCGGCGTCGACCGCTGGAACCCCGCGGTCACGGCGCTGCGCGAGGTGACCGCCACGCTCGACGACCGCGTGAACTTCGGCCTCATGCTCTTCGCGAACCCCGACGCGCCGGCCGGCTCCACGCTCTGCGGCGCGGGCAAGGTCGACGTCGCGCCCGCGTCGGGCACCGCGAGCGCGATCGCGGCGGAGCTCACCGGCGACCCCAACACGCTCACCGGCTCGTGGACGCCGACGGCCGTCTCGCTCGACGCCGCGCGCGCCGCGCTCGCGTCGGTCGAGGGGCGCAGCTACGTGCTCCTCGTCACCGATGGCGCGCCGAACTGCAACGACGCGCTCAACGCCTCGACCTGCCGCTACGCGGGCAACATCCCGAACAACCCGCGCCTCTGCGTCGACGACGTGCGGACGATCGCGGCGATCGAGGCGCTCGAGGCCGCGGGCATCCCGACCTTCGTCGTCGGCTACGACACGAGCGAGTGGGCCGACGTGCTCGACCGCATGGCCGCCGCCGGCGGCACCGCCTACCCGACGCACATCGAGGTGAGCGACGGCCCGTCGCTCACGACGGCGCTCGGCGACATCGCCGGCAGCATCGTGTCGTGCTCGTACGATCTCGAGGAGGTGCCCGTCATCCAGTACGTGCACGTCACGCTCGACGGCATGGACGTGCCGCACGAGTCGATCTCGATGGGCCCGGGCGCGTGGCGGCTCACGGGTGAGCGCACCGTCGAGCTGACGGGCGCCGCGTGCGACACGCTCCGCGACGGCGGCACGCACGCGCTCCGCATCGTGCGCGAGTGTTACACGCTGTTCTGAGCGTGCGCGGAGACACGAGATGAGCCATGCGATCCACACGAGTTCCGCACACCGCCGCGCGCGCGCCACGTCGGCCGCGCTCACGATCGTCACCGCGCTGTCCGGCGCCTGCACGACCGAGACGCGCAGCGATCGCCCGCCGACGCGCCTCGACGGCGGCGGCTTCGACGGCGGCCCCGATGGGGGCCCACGCCCGCCCGACTTCGACGCGGGGCCACCACGCGACGGAGGCATCACCATCCTACCCGATGGCAACGTGCTCTGCGGCGGCGAGGCGATCGCGCTCGAGCGCCTGCCCGCGAAGCTGATGTTCGTGGTCGATCGCTCGTCCTCGACGCTCAACCCGGCCGATCGCGCGCTGATGCCGGCGGCCGCGGACCGCGGCTCCTGCGCGGACACCAACTCGCGCCCCGCGACGGGCATCACGTACCGCACGCTCTGGGACGACCTCGGCGGCGCCGTCGCGGACGTGTCCGCCGCGCGCGAGGACCGTGTCTCCTTCGGGCTCACGGTCTTCCCGGGGCCGGGCGCGCTCACCGGCGCGGCGACGCCGGACTCCTTCTGCACGGCGCGTCCGCCCACGACGCTCGTCGCGCCCGCGCTGCGCACGGCGACGGCCATCCGCGACACGCTGACCGCGCCGGAGAACGCGCCGCTCTGCGCGGGCGGGTTCACGCCCACGCGCGTCGCGCTCGAGACGGCCGCGGCCTCGCTCGCCGGGTCGAGCGACGGGGTGCTCGTGCTCGCGACGGACGGCGGGCCGAACTGTGGCGCGGGCTCAGCGGGCTGCCGCTGCACGACCTCGAGCGCGTTCTGCGGCACGCTCGGCTTCATCGGCTGCCTCGACGACGGCGCGACGATCGCGGCGATCCGGAGCCTCCGCGATCGCGGGATCCGCACCTACGTCGTCGGCATCCCGGGCACGGAGGAGTACGCAGGGGTGCTCGACGCGATGGCCTCCGCGGGCGGCACCGCGCGCAGCGGCTCGCCCTCGTACTACGCGGCGAGCGACGCGGCCTCGCTCGTCTCGGCGCTCGGCACGATCTCGGACGCCGAGGTCTCGTGCCGCTTCGCGCTCGCCTCGGCCCCGCCCGATCGCACGAACGTCAACGTCTTCCTCGACGACGCGCCGACCCCGCGCGACACCGGCGACGGCTTCGTGCTCAGCGACGACGGCCTCACGATCGAGCTCGAGGGCACCGCGTGTCAGGCGCTGCGTGACGGGACCGTGGGCAACGTGCGCTTCGAGTTCGGCTGCCCGCTGCTGATCTGAAGGCGCGGGGTTTCCGTCGCCTCGCGCGGCAAAGCACGTAGACTCACGGGCGCCATGCTCCGTCCCGCGAGCACCTCGGAGCGAGACGTCCACGCGCACCTCCTGCGCGACTCGCGTCGGCTCCCGCGCGAGCAGGCGCGGGCGCGGGAGAGCTGGTTCGACGCGCTCTCCTCGGAGCGCAAGGAAGAGACGCTCTTCGAGCTCGAGATGCTGCTGAAGGGGCTCGTCTGCTTCGGCAATCCGCGCAACCACCCGGGCCCGCCCGCGCGCTCGGTGCCGCCGGAGCACGACCACCACGCCGAACTCCGCATCGTGCGCGACGCGCTCGAGCGGGCGGGCGCGCTGTGTCGGGTGCTGCTCGGCGAACGAACTCAAACGAGCACCTTCGCGCGGTCCCTCGGCGGCGCGCTGCCCGAGGACGCGGCGCGCAGCCGGCTCGTGAAGGAGCCGCTCTCGCAGGGCACGCCCGACGAGTCGCTGCTCGCGCTGCGGAGCGCGTTCGGGGACTTCGTCGAGCTCGCGGACGGGCTGCTCCGCGCGGGTCGCGTGCCCGAGCGCGCGTTTCTCGCGCTGCACGCCACGATCACCCGGGAGGTCGGGCGCAACGCGTACTTCGACCCGCTCGTCACGCTCGAGTTCCGGCCCGAGTTCGACCGGCTGCGCAGCCCCGAGGCGCTCGAGGCGCTGCACGCGATCTCCAGCGAGGCCGCACACCGCGTCGCCGCGCTCACCTTCCTCGCGTTGTCGCGTGCGCTCCGCTACGTGGCGCTCGTCGAGGTCTGCGCCGCGGAGGGCGAGTCCGTGCGCCGCGCCTACGTGCTGCTCGCCGTGCTGCGCAGCGACCTGCGGGCGCTCACGCGCTTTCTCTCGCGGCGCGCCGCGGACCAGATCGCCGATGGCGCCGAGCACGAGCTACTCGCCCTCGACGCGGCGCATCTCTCGGCGCACGCGGACGCGCTCGAGGCGCAGCTCCGCGGGCTCGCGCGCCTGCGCGCGGTCCTCGACACGGTCGCGAGCACCTTGCGCGTCGAGATGCGCAAAGCCTTCGAGCGTGACGTGCCGCCGCCCGCGCCCGACCTGCCGGTCGCGGCGCTCGCACCGCAACTCATCGTGGTCGCGGCGCAGGTGCGCGCGGCGCTCCAGCACGCGCTGCGCGTGCTCTGCGCCGAGCTGCGTCCGGCGGCGCCGCCGCCCGAGCTCGCGCTCGACGCCGAGGCGCGGCGCGCGGCGAGCGAGCGGCTGCGCCGCGAGGTGTGGATGTTCGTGCAGGTGCTGCGTGCGTTCGACGCGAAGGCGAGCGCGTCGCTCGAGTCCGTCGATCGGTGGGCGGGCGCAGGGAGCTTCTCCTTCGTGCGCGACTTCCTCCAGCATTTCCGCGCGATCGGCTATCAGCTCGTGCGCCTCGGCGACTACGGGCGGCTCGAGCCCTTTCTCGCGTCGCTCGAGTCGCTCCGCGACGTGGACCTGCTCGACCGCGCGCGCATGGCGGCCGCGACGGCCGAGTGCCGGGCGCTCCACACCTGGCTCGAAGCGCTGTTCGCCGCGGTCTCGCGCCGCGCGGAGCTCGCGGGCGCACCCTTCGACAAACGCGACGCCGCCGAGACCCTGCGCATCTACCTCGCCGCGGGCTGACGCGCGACGCCACGCAGCGGCGCGCCGCTCAGAGGAAGAAGACCTCGGCGAGCGAAGGATCGAACTTGAGCGGCTCGTGCGCGGCGCGCAGGTCGAACCACGGCTGCGTCCCGTGCCCGGCGAGCGCGTGGCTGACGCCCGCGATCATCGGCACGAGGCCGGCCCCATCGGGGACGGCGTGGAGCTCGATGCGGAGCGCGTCGGCGCGCTCGAGCCGCGCGCAGCGGGCCACGAGCTGCCGCCCGAGCGCGCAGAAATACGCGGGGAGATGGGCCTCGTCGCCTTGGAAGGAGGCCGCGCGCACCTTGCGCTCCTCGAGGAAGACGAGCGGGCGCAGGAAGTTCAGGTAGAGCAGCTCGTAGCCGAGCACCTCGCCGAATCCGCGCGGCACGGCGCCATCGATCTGGTCGTCGTCGCTCCAGCTGCCCTCGGCGGGCGCGTCCTCGCGGAGGACGAACACCCCCGCGCATCGGCGCCATCGCGCGGACGGACGCCGCCGCCACGTGCAGCCCCTCGCTCCGCGTGGCGTCGTCGAGCAGCACGAGCCCCGGGCCGCGGCGCGCGCACAGCTCCAGCAGCGACTCGACGTTCGACTCCGAGGAGACCTGCACGTTGGCGGGCAGACGCGCGGAGAGCACGCGCGCGAGCGCGTCGTCCGCGGTGTAGACGAGCACGCGCGGACCGGGCGCGTCGAGGCGCGGGGGCTCGACCTGGAGCAGCTTCGCGACCGCCGCGCGCAGCTGCGCGGGCGGCAGCGACTTCGGGAGATAGCTCGTCGCGCCGAGGCGCATCGTCGCCGTGAGCACCGGCGTCGACGACACGCTCGTGACGAGCACGATCGGCGTCCGCGCGTCGCGCGCGCGCACGAGGCGGAGCACCGTCGCCCCGTCCATCACCGGCATCTCGAGGTCGAGGAAAATCAGGTCCCAGCGCGCGCTGAGCGCTTTTTGCAGGCCCGCGGGGCCGCCGTCGGCCTGCTCGACGTCGAATCCGAACGGCTCGAGCGCCGTCTGCAGCGCGATGCGCGCCGTCTTGTGGTCGTCGATGAGGAGAACGCGCGGCATGACTCAGACCATCTTCCCGGATGGCATGCATCCGATGACTCGCGTGAGCGCGACGTGCCCGTCGAAGACGTGCCGCGCCGGCCCGATCAGGCGCGCCGGCGCATCGACCGCGTCGACCTGCACCGTCAGCGTCCCGCCCGGGAGCCGCACGCGCAGCGGCACCCCGCGCGGCGCGCGCCCCGTCTCGACGGCCGCGATCGCGGCGGCGGTCGCGCCCGTCCCACACGCCTGCGTGAAGCCCACGCCGCGCTCGTAGACGTGCAGCGTCAGGCCCTCCGCGTCGGGCGACGCGAAGCCGACGTTCACGCCCTCCGGGAAGCGCGGATCCTTCGCGAACCGCGGCCCGATCGCGCGCCGTGACGCCTCGTCGAGCGGGTCGAAGGTCACGACGTGCGGGTTGCCGAGCGAGAGCGCCGTCACGCGGAGGGTGCGTCCGTCGAGCTCGAGCGGCGCGTCGACGAGCGGCCGCGGCGCCGCGACGGGCACGCGCGCCGGGTCGAAGGTCGCCGGGCGCAGCGCGACCTCGACGAGCCCCTCGTCGCCCGCCGCGTGCACACGCACCACGTGCGGGCCCGCCCCCGTCGCGAACGCGCGCTCCACGTCGCCCGCGGGCAGACGCCCCGTGCGCGCGAGGTGCAGCGCCACGCAGCGCAGGCCGTTGCCGCACATCTCCGGCTCCGAGCCGTCCGCGTTGAGCACGCGCATGAAGGGCACCCCCGCCGAGACGCCCGCGAGCAGCACGCCGTCGGCGCCGACGCCCCGGTGCCGATCGCAGAGCGCCGCGGCGAGCGCGTGGACGTCCGCGCCCGCGTCGAGGGCGTCGGGCGCGTCGACGTCGATCACCACGAAGTCGTTGCCGAGCCCCTCGTACTTCGCGAAGCGGAGCGCCGCGGACCCGTGAGCGACCGTCATCAGGGCGTCACTGTAGACAGCCACGCCGCGGGGGTCCACCCAGCCGGCTCCGACGTGGTTCGTCGCGAGACGCGCGACCTCGCGACGCTCACGGGCCGACGTGGCCCCAGCCCGCGTCGCCGTCGATGAACTGCTGGATGAATTCGCGCACCGGCACCGGCGGCGTGCCCGGCGCCATGTAGGACGGGTCGCGGTTCAGCCAGGTGTGCTCCGACGAGGCGATGTACCAGGTGCGGAAGTTGGGCGCGTCCGCGAGCGTGGTGTCGCGCAGCTCGAGCAGGCCCGCGGTGAAGTCCGTGCCGGGGAAGTTCTCGGCCGTGCCGCAGTCGGTGCTCAGGCCAAAGCCCATGAAGAAGCGGATCACGTTGTCGCGCGTCGACGAGAGCAGCGCGAAGCGGCGGTCGGGGTGCCGCGCGATGACGTGCGGCAGCGCGTTGGAGAGGCCCGTGCCGCGGGTGCGGCACTCGGTGCACGTCGGCGGCAGCGTCGCGTCGAGGTTCCACGTGTCGCGCAGCGCGTCCTGCAGGCAGGGCTTCAAGAACGTCGGCGACATGATCGGGCCCGAGTCGTCGAGCAGGTGCACCGGCACGTCGCCGAAGGCCGCCTGCGCGCGGTCGTAGTTGAACGCCGCGCCGAAGCCGCCCGCGCTCGAGCCGGTGATCACGACCATCGAGGCGTCCGCGAACGTCGGCACGATGCGGTTGAGGAAGAGCCCCATGTTGACGTAGCCGAGGAAGACCTTGTCGACGCCGGCGAGCGTCTGCGGCACGGGGTTGTTCCCCGCGAAGATGTCGCCCGAGCAGTACGGGACGTAGACGATGTTCCAGTCGCGGAAGGGGTTGGTGGCGTCGCTCCGGTTGTAGATCCCGCCGCGCGGACCACCCGCGAAGTTGGCCGCGCCGAAGCCGTTCGGGTTCGCGACCGTCGCGCAGGTGAGGTCGTTGAAGCAGGCGCCGCCGCCCTCGAGGTAGATGACCAACCGGTCGGAGCCGGTGGGGCTCGGGTTCACGCCGAGGCCGGTGGGCGAGCCGTCCTGACAGCGCGCGTCGGGGAAGTCGATCCACGTCCACGCGCCCGGCGTCGCGGTGAGCGGCGCGCCCGGCTCGTAGCCCGGCGACGTCGTCGGCCGCGCGCCCGCGTCGGTGGCGGGTGGACCCGCGTCGAGGTCGGCGCCGAGGTCGACGTCGCCGCCGAGATCCGCGCCGCCGTCGAGCGGGGGCGGCACCGGGACGACACCGTCGTCGTCGCCGCACGCGGCGAGCGCGACGGGAACGAGCACGAGAGACGCGAGCGTGACGAGGAGGCGACCGCGCAGCGACATGGGCCCGAGGCTACGCCCGCGGCGGCAAATGAATCAACGTTCAGCGCCGATGAATGGCGGTTCAGCGGCGGGGCGACGCGCGGACGGTGGGCGGCGACGCCGTCAGCGCACGCGCACCACGGTGCCGCGATCGCGGGCCGATGGCAGCACCGCGCTCCAGCCGGGCGGCAGCGCGGGCCCGGTGAAGTCGAAGAGCGCGCGCGCGTCGCGCGGCGAGAGGTTCACGCAGCCGTGGCTGTGCCGCGTGCCGTACGCGTCGTGCCAGAAGGCCGCATGCAGGCCCGCGGAGCCCGCGAAGAACTGCACCCACGGCACCGCCTCGATGCGGTAGTTGCGCTCGACGTCCTCGCGCTCGAGGTCGTCCATGTCGCTCGTCGCGAGCTTCACCCAGATGCGGTGCACGCCGCGCGGCGTCTCGGTCGCGGGGCCCGCGCGGCCCGTCGAGACGAGCGTCGCGTAGCGCGGATGGTCGCCTTCGTACGCGACGAGCGTCTGCGTCGCGGTGTCCACGTCGAGCCAGCGCTCGCCTGCGGCGACCTCCGCGGGGCGCGGCACGACGAGGGGCCGCACGAGGTCGCGCGCGGCGACGTAGCCGGTCAGCGGCGGGGTGTTGGCGTCCGTGTTGGCGGCGAAACGGGTCGCGGCAGCGTCGTCGAGGGAGACGCGCAGCATCCCGCGCGCTTCGCCGAGCACGCGCACACGGGAGAGGCGCGTGAGGCGCGCGAGCGGCCGGCCACGGCGCGGCGCGCCCAGCACGACGACGCCATCGCGGCGCGCCCACGCGACGTCGAGCGGCGCATCCCCCGCGAGCGCGACGCCCGCGAAGTCGCTCGCCCGGGCGAAGCGCAGCCCCTCCTCGGGCACGTAGCGCCCCGCGCGCGTGACGACGAAGGGCACGCCCGCGTACGTCGCCCGCCCGCGCACCGCGAGCCCGAAGCCCTCGCCGTAGGCCTCGGCGTACTCGTCGGCGTCGTAATCGGAGGGCCGCGCGTAGGCGCGCGTCGCGTCGAAGCCGACGAACGCGTATGCGAACGGCAGCAGCGCGTCCGGCCCGAGCGGCGGCTGCGCGGCCCCGGCGGGCGCGGCGCGCGCGCCTTCCGTCGCCGACTCGCACAGCCACGCGTCCGCGGCGACCTCGACCCACACGCCCGTCGGGCAACCTGCGCCCGCGACGCGCCTCCCTGCCGCGACGAGCGTGCCGGCGACGAGCGTCCCGCGCCGCGCGCCGCCCTCGCGCGGCTCCACGCGCACCACGGTGCCCTCCTCGATGACGCGCAGCGAGCGCACCGCCGAGTCACGCGGCGCGAGCCCCGCGCTCGCCGCGCCGCGCGGCTGCGCGGAAACGACGGGAAATGCCCCCCAAACCACGCTCGCCGCGAGCAGCCACGGGACGGGAGACGACACGGCGCGGCGCGGACGCACGGGCGCGCAGCCTAGCAAGTCATTCCGTCGCGCCGCGGAACCCGTAGCGCTTCGCGAGCTCGCGCAGGTGGAAGCGCGTGAGCCCCGCGGCCTGCGCGCTCCGCGTGATGTTGCCGCCGTGCTTGTCGAGCAGCGCCTTGAGGTACGCGGCCTCGAAGGCGTCGGTGACCCGCTGTTTGGCCTCCTTGAAGGGGAGATCCTCACCCACGAGCTGCTCGGCCGCGCCGCCGGGGAGCGGCTCGGGGGGCGTCTTCACGCTCGAGGGGAGCAGGTCCCTCACCGTGAGTTCGTCGCCGTCCGCCAGCGACGCGGCGCGCTCGATCGTGTTCTTCAGCTCGCGCACGTTGCCGGGCCACGCGTGGCGCACGAGCCGCGCCATCGCCTCCGGATCGACGCGCTGCGCGCGCGGGGCCTCGCCGCGGGCCCAGCGCGACGCGAGATCGTCGAGGATCACGCCCACGAGCAGCGGGATGTCCTCGGGCCGCTCGCGCAGCGGCGGGAGGTCGATCTGCACGACGCTCAGCCGGTAGAAGAGATCCTCGCGGAAGGTGCCGGCGTTGACCATCTGCCGGAGATCGCGGTTCGTCGCGGCGATCACGCGCACGTCGATGGGCACGACGCGATCGCCACCGACGCGTTTGACCTCGCGGTTCTCGAGGACGCGCAGCAGCTTCGGCTGCAGGGCGAGGTCGAGCTCGCCGATCTCGTCGAGGAAGATGGTGCCGCCGTCCGCCTGCTCGAAGCAGCCACGGTGCCGCTCGCCCGCGCCGGTGAACGAGCCGCGCTCGTGGCCGAAGAGCGTGCTCTCGATGAGGTCGCGCGGGATCGCGCTGCAGTCCTGCACGACGAGCGGCCCCTTCGCGCGGCGCGAGGCGCGGTGGATGGCGCGCGCGGCGAGCTCCTTGCCGGTGCCCGTCTCGCCGCGGATGAGCGCGGTGAGATCGGTGGGCGCGATCTTCTCGAGGATCGCGAAGATCTCGCGCATCCGCACGCTCTGGCCGACGAGCTCGTGGAAGCGCTCCTTCACGCTGAGATCGATCTCGACGTCGCCCTCGGCGCTCTCGTAACGGAGTTGCGATTGGCCCGCGCGGATCACGAGCCCCGGCTTGAGCCACGCCTCCTTCACGCGGAGCTCGCCGCACCAGGTGCCGTTGGTCGAGCCGAGGTCGCGCACCAGCACGCCCGCCTCGCTCGCCTCGACCTCGAAGTGCGAGCCGGAGACGGCCTTGTCGCCGAGCACGAGATCGCAGACGAGCGAGCGGCCGACGGTGACGCGCTCGCGCTCGATCACGAGCTCCTTGCCCTTGTCCGGCCCGGCGACGACGAGCAGCCGGCTGCGGCGCAGGCGGCGCTTGGTCGCGCGCGCGTCGACGAAGACCGTCGTCAGCATCGGGTCGCCGCTCATGCGGTCGCCCCTCCCGCATCGGCACGCAGCGCCCCGATCGCCGCGGCGTAGCCCGCGGGCGCCTTGAAGACGGCGTTGCCCGCGACCAGCGAATCGGCCCCCGCCTCGCAGACGCGCGCGGCCGTGCCGGGTTTGATGCCGCCGTCTACCTGCAAGTCGGTTGCAAGACCGAGCGCGTCGATCTGCGCGCGGAGCGATGCGATCTTCGGCAGCACCTCGGGCAGGAACTCCTGCCCGCCGAAGCCCGGGTTCACGCTCATCAGGAGCACGAGATCGAGCGAGGGCAGCACGTAGCGCAGCGACTCTTCCGGCGTGTGCGGGTTGAGCGAGACGCCCGCGCGCTTGCCGAGACCGCGGATCTGCTGGACGACGCGGTGCAGGTGCGTGCAGGCCTCGGCGTGCACGGTGATGCCGTCGGCGCCGGCCTCGGCGAAGGCCTCCACGTAGCGCTCGGGCTCGACGATCATGAGGTGGCAGTCGAGCGGGAGCCGCGTCACGCGCCGCAGCGCCGCGACGACGAGCGGGCCGATCGTGATGTTGGGGACGAAGCGCCCGTCCATCACGTCGACGTGGATCCAGTCGGCGCCGGCGGCCTCGACCGCGCGCACCTCGTCGGCGAGCCGGCCGAAATCCGCGCTGAGGATCGAGGGCGCGATGCGGACGGCGTTCGGGCTGCGCGGCACGGTGGGCACCTAACCCGCGCCCGCGCGCACTGTCAACCGCGCGGACGTGTCGCGACGGGGCTTGGGCGGCGACGGCGCGATCAGGGCTCGAGGCGCGCGGTGCGCAGGTAGTCGAGCTCGGGGAACGCCGCGCGGAGATACGCGTTGCCCTCGCGCTGGATGCGCGCCTGCGACGGGCCGCGCCCCTGCGGCGCGCCCTCCCCGTAGCCCGTGTGGAGCGCGTCGATCGCCGCCATGTCGCGCACGCGACCGATGGGCGCGAAACCCATCGCGTCGAGGCGCGTGTTGTCGACGAGGTTGATGAAGAACTGGTTCACGCGCTGGTCGGGGCCGCTCGTGGCGAACGTCACCGTGCCCCGCGTGTTGTGCTCGACGGGCGCATCGTCCGGGATGTGCCGCGTGCGCCAGGCCGCCGACACGCGCGGATCACCCGGGATCCCGACCTGCACCATGAAGTCCGCGACCGCGCGGAAGAAGGCGTTGTCGTCGTAGGCGCCGCGGCGCACGAGGTCGTGGAAGCGATCGGCGCCGTGCGGCGCCCAGGCGCGCGTCACGTCGATGAGCACCGGGCCCTTCGTCGTGTCGAGGCGCACGGTGTAGGTCGCGGGCGCGGGCGGCGGGAGGCCGTCCCCCTCGGGGAGCAGGCGCGGATCGACGGGAGCCCCCTCGGGGGCCGCAGCGCGCGCGGGCGAAGGCAGCGGCGACGGCGGCGCAGGGGGACGCTGTACCGCCGCAGGCGACGGCGACGGCGAGGACGGCGGCGGCGGCGCGAAGCTCGGCTCACGGGCGGCGCAGGACGCGGCGAGCGAGGCGAGGACGACGGCGAGGAGCGACGCGCGGCGCGCGCGGAGACGGGTGGTTCGACGCATGGCCGCGCGAGCATACGGGCGCACGCGGACACGTCGAGTGCGGCGCCGCGGGGCATGGCTCGGGCATGCCGCACTTCTTGACCGCGAAGGGCGTGATCCCACACAATCCGCACTCGCGGTTATCCGTCGTCGCCTCGCCATCTTGCGAGCGCCGCGCGGGGCCGAGCGAGCGACCGCCCGACCCATGGCCGAACAGCGATACCGCGTCATCGAGCGCCTCGAAGCCGGCGGCATGGCGGAAGTCTTCGTCGGCGAAGCGACGGGCGCGCAGGGGTTCAAGAAGCGCGTCGCGATCAAGCGCGTTCTCCCGCACCTCGCGCAGAACAAGCGGTTCATCTCGATGTTCCTCGACGAGGCCCGGCTCGGTGCGCGGCTCAACCACGCGAACATCGTCTCCGTCTTCGACATCGGCGCGGCGGACAACACGTTCTTCATCGTCATGGAGTTCGTCGACGGGGCCAACCTGAAGACGATCATGGAGTCGCTGCGCAAGCAGGGTCGCCGCTTCCCGGTGAAGGCCGCCATCTACATCTGCATGGAGGCCTGCCGCGGGCTCTCCTACGCCCACGAATTGCAGGACGACGACGGCACGGACCTCGGCATCGTGCACCGCGACGTCTCGCCGCCGAACATCATGATCACGCGGCGCGGCGAGGTGAAAGTGGCCGATTTCGGCCTCGCGCGCGCCTCGACGCAGCTCGAGAAGACGGACCCGGGCGTCGTGAAGGGCAAGTTCAGCTACCTCTCGCCCGAGGCCGCGCTCGGCGAGCAGGTCGACGCCCGCACCGACGTCTTCGCGCTCGGCATCGTGCTCTGGGAGATGATCGCGGGCCGGCGCCTCTTCCTCGGCGAGTCGGACTTCGAGACGGTGAAGATGGTTCAGGAGGCCAGCGTGCCGTCGCTGCAGACCCTCAACCCCGAGGCCGACGCGGCCTTCGAGGCGGTGCTCGCGAGGTCCCTCGCGCGTGACCCGCGTGAGCGCTTCCAGAGCGCGCGCGACCTCGGCGACGCGCTCGCGGGCTACCTCTTCGGCCACCAGATGAAGGTCACGTCGTACGACATCGCCGCGCTCGTCGGCAGCGTCGTCAGCGACCGCAAGACCGAGAAACCCAAGGTCGATCCGTCGATCATCGACCGGCTCATCCAGGAAGAGCTGCTCCGCTTCACGTCGCTCGAGGAGATCGCCGGCGCTCCCGCTCGCGGGCGGCGCCGCGCCGCTCAGCCCCGACGACGTCGAAGGCGCGAAGCCCCTCGATCTCGGCGATGGCGGCGGCTTCGAGAACCCCGCCGACTGGTTCTCCAACGACGAAGAGGTCGCGGCCGCGGTCGGCGGCGCCGAGCTCGCGGCCCGCAAATCGACGCCCGGCTGGCGCGAGAGCGGCATGGAGTCGCCGCACGAGGGCGCCGGCGACCTCGCGAGCATGCTCGAGGCCGAGGAGCGCCCCGCCGCGTCGGCCCCCGAGCGCGCGTCGCTCCCGCCCGCGCGCACGTCCGCGCCCCAGCCCTCGTTCACCCCGCCGGCCCGCGCCTCACAACCCGGCGCGGCCCCCGGCCTTCAGCCCGTCGCCAGGCCCGCGTCCGTGCCGGCACCGGCGAGGACACCGACGCAGCCCGCCGCGCCGCCCGCGAAGGGCAGCTCCCACCTCGTGGGGATCGCCGTGCTCGCGCTCGTCGTGCTCGCGGGAGCGGGCGCGGCGGCCTGGTTCGGCGGCCTCATTCCGCACTGAACGCCTGCAGCCGCTCCCGCGACGCCGGGAGCACCGAGAACGCCATGCCCCCGACCTACGACTCGCACGGACGAGCCGTCCGCGTCCTCTCGCTCATCCTCGCCGGCGGCGAGGGTCGGCGCCTCGGCTGTCTGACCGACGAGCGCGCGAAGCCCGCCGTGCCCTTCGGTGGCCGCTACCGGATCATCGACATCGTCCTCTCGAACTTCGTGAACAGCGGCCTCACGAAGATCAAGGTCCTCACGCAGTACAAGTCGCACTCGCTCGAGCAGCACATCGCGCGCGCCTGGCGGATGAGCGCGATCCTCGACCAGTACATCGAGACGGTCCCCGCGCAGCAGCGCACCGGCAAGGACTGGTTCAAGGGCTCGGCGGACGCCGTGTTCCAGTCGATGAACGTCATCAACGACGAGCGGCCCACGCACGTCTGCGTGTTCGGCGGCGACCACGTCTACACGATGGACGTGCGCCAGATGATCGACTTCCACCTGCAGCGCGGCGCGAAGCTCACCGTCGCGGCCATCCCCGTCCCCAAAAAGGAGGCCGTCGACTTCGGCGTGATCAAGACGGACGAGCACGGGCGCGTGCTCGAGTTCCTCGAGAAGGTGCCGGATCCCCCGGAAATGCCGGGCCGCCCGGGCTACTGCCTCGCCTCGATGGGCAACTACGTCTTCGACGCCGCGACCCTCGTCGAGGAGGTGCGGCGCGACGCGGAGGCCGAGACGAGCCACGACTTCGGCAAGAACATCGTGCCGACGATGGTCGCCGAGGGGCACCCCGTCTACGCCTACGATTTCGCGACGAACCTCGTCCCCGGCCAGACGGAGTGGAACCGCGGCTACTGGCGCGACATCGGGACCATCGACTCCTACTGGGAGTCGCAGATGGACCTCGTCGAGATCACGCCGCGCTTCTCGCTCTACAACCCGGACTGGATCATCCGCACCGGGCTCTCGCACGATCCGCCCGCGAAGTTCGTGTTCAGCGACCCGAGCGGCAACCGCGTGGGGCTCGCGACCGACTCGCTGGTCACGAACGGCTGCATCGTCTCGGGCGGGCGGCTGCACCGCACGGTGCTCGCGCCGCGCGTCCGCGTGAACAGCTACGCGTTCATCGAAGAGAGCGTCGTGCTCGAGGGCGTGGTCGTCGGGCGGCACGCGCGCATCCGCCGCGCGATCCTCGACAAGGGCGTCACGGTCGAGGAGGGCGCGGAGCTCGGCTTCGACCCGGAGGTCGACGCGAAGCGGGGCTTCAGCGTGAGCGAGCGCGGTGTGACGGTCGTCCCGCGCGGCACGACCGTCAAGCGCACGTGATCGTTCTCGGGGCCGTGCGCCATCGCGCGCGAGTCACCGCGCCCCTCCCCATACACAAAACATGATGCCGATGAGCGAGGACGCACCGTTTTTGCGGCGACGCTGGCCTTGGCTGCTCGTCGCGGTCGCGCTCGTCGGCGCGCTGCCGCTGTCGTGGCTCGCCGCGCACCGCCTCGCGGGCCGCACGCCGCCACCGTCGCCGTGGCCCGCGACGATCGCTCCGCATCCGGCATCGCTCGCTGAGAACGGACTCGACGAGATCGTGATGGGGCACGCGTGGGCGCCCGAGCGGCTCCCGGAGGCGCTCGACGATCTCGTCGGTCCGCTCGCCGCGAAGGACGTCACGGGGGGCGGCGCGCAGGCGCGGGAGCGCTGGAGAGCCGCCGAGGCCGCACGCGCCGACGTCCGCGCGTACTTCGCCGAGCCCTCGACGCGCGACGCGCGGCGCGGGGAGCTCGCCTCCGTCGACGCCGCGCTCGCGGCCCCGCGCTTCGCCGACCCGTGCGGCGACATGCAATCCGATTGCGATATCGTGAAGTCGATCACGCTCGTGCGCATCGCGGCGCTCGCGAACCTCGACGCCGCCCTGCGCGGCGACTGGGTAGGCGCCTTGACGCGCGCGCGCGCCCTGCTGCGGGCCTCGCGCGACTTCAGCACGAGCGGCCACGGCTTCGGCGCCGCCGCCGCGTTCTCGAACTTCACGACCTCGCACGTCCGCGTCCTCGTCGCGGGGCTCGGCGCGGCGCGCCCTCCGGCGGCGGTCCGCGCGACGCTGCTGCCCCTCCTCGACGCGCTCCGCGACGTGACGCAGCCCCTCGCTGCCGACGCGCTCGACGTGCGGCGCGCGCTCCTCGTCGAGCACGCGTTCGGCCGCGCGCTGCTGCGCGACACGCTCGTCGTCGCCGCCCGCCCGGCAACGGCGGGACACTTCGTGCAGCTCCTCCTCACGAACGACGCCGCCACGCTCGCGGCCTACGACGCCTCCTACGTCGAGGCCGTGCGCTGGGTCGATGCGCCCGATCACGCGACGCGCGCCGCACCCCCGATCCGACTCTACGCACGGGGCGCGGGTTGGTGGCTCTGGAACCCCGGCGGCAAGGCCACGCTCGATCTCCTGGCGCTCGACGTCGGCTCGCTGGTGCGTCGCCTCGAGTCAGCCCGCCGGGACGTCGACTCCTCGCTCGCGTCGCTGCAGGTGGAGCTCGTCGCGCTGTCGGCATCGCTGATCTTCGAGGACCTGATCGACGCGACGGGCGGCGCCGCCCCCGCAGCCCCCGCGCCGGGCCCCACAGCTCAGTGAACACCGCGCGCGACGTGTCGGCGCACGCTCCCCGGCGACACCGCCACATGCACAGACGGCGTCACGAGACACGCGGCCGAATCAAATCGCCCATCGCGGTTCTCGTTGCGACGGGCCTCGTCGGCGCGCTGGTCGGCACGTCGAGCGCGCACGCACAGGAGGGCGAGCCGCTCCACGCGACGCTCGAGGTCGCTGCGGCGGGTGACGCCGTTGGCTGCGTGGACGCCCACGGCCTCGCCGCGCGCGTGGAGGGCATCCTCGGCCGCGACGTGATCCGCAGCGGGGCGAGCCGAGTGCAGGTGCGCGTCGAGGTCGCCCGCGACGAACGGCGTACGCGCGCGACGGTCACGCTCGTCGAAGAGGGCGCGCCGCAGGACACGCGCGACGTCGTCCACGAGGGGCGGCGCTGCGCGGCAATCGCCGGGCCGCTCTCCGTCGTCGTCGCCATGCTGCTCGACGACCGCGAGCGCACGCCGACGCTCGACGTGACCACCGCCGCCGAGACCCCCGCAGCGCCGACGCCGGCCGCGACGCGGCGCGACGCGACGACGACGCGCGCGGCACGCGACGACCGCGCCGCCGCGACACGCTGGGCCGCGCAGCTGGTGCCTGCACTCGGCGTCGGCGTCGGCATGCTCCCCGGCGCCGCCTTCCTCGCCGAGCTCGGCGGGCGGTTCGGCCCACCCCGCGCGTTCGCGCTGACGCTCACGCTCTCCGTGCTGCCCCTCGCGCGCGCGAGCGGCGCGCCGGGCGGCGATTTCTCCGCATTTCGCGGCGCGTTGGGCGTCTGCGCGCCGGGGTCTGCAGACCCCATACGCCTCACGCTCGGCGGCTGCGTCGCGGTCGGCGCGGCGGCGATCCGGGGCCGCGGCGCAGGGCTCGCGCGCGTCTACGAGCAGTTCGAGCCGTGGATCGACGTCGAGGCCGCGCTCGAGCTGCACGTCCCGCTCGGCGCGGGGCTGTCGGCTGCCGTGCGCGTCGGCGTGATGGTGCCGCTCCTGCGTCCCGTGTTCTACGCGCGCGTCGGCGACGAGGACGTGGTCCTGCACGACCCGTGGCCCGTCGTGCCCGTCGCGACGCTCGCGCTCCCGCTCGCGATTCGATGAGCGCCGCGACGAAAGGTGAGAACTGGCCCACGGTCCGGACCTTCTCCATGGAGGACGGCGACGAACGACGGATGGACGACGCACGGAGCGCATGGCTGCGTGGTCTGCTCTCCGAGCACGCGGCGTACGTCGGTCGGGCGCTCCGCTATCTGGGCGTCCCGGAGCGGGAGCTGCCGGACGCGTGTCAGGAGGTGTTCGTGGTCGTGGCGCGGAGACACGCGGACCTCCGGGACGACGGCGCACCGCGCGCCCGTGGCTCTACGCCATCGCCGTCAACGTCGCCCGCAACGTGCGGCGCACCGCGCGGCGACGCCCGGAGATCCCGACGGAGGAGCTGTCCCGGAGACGCCGTGCGCGCCCGCCCAGCAGCAGGCGCTCGAGCAGCCGCGATCGGCAGGCGCGTCGCGCTGCGCCTCCTCGCGACGATCTCCGGACGAACAACGCGAGGTCTTCGTGCTGCACGACGTCGAGGAGCTGACGATGGCCGAGATCACCGCGGGGCCTCGGAATCCCGCTGAAAACGGGCTATTCGCGCCTGCGCCTCGCCCGCGAGGGGCTGACCCGCGCCGCGGCGCGCGCCCGCACGCGGGGGGAGGGGCCATGAGCGACGCGCCCGAGACGCTGCCCGACGACCTCTCCCCGCTCGTCGAGGCGATGCGCGCCGACGTGCTCGGGCCGGCCGAGGTCGCCGACGTCGCACGCCGCGTCGAGGACGCGATCCGCGCCTTGCCCCCCGACGCCGCGGCCGCCCCGCGCGGCTCGGCCCTCGGCGGTGCGAAGGGCTGGTGGCTCGCCGGGCTGGCTGTCCTCGGCGGGGCGGCGATGACGGTCACCGCGATCCGCGGGCTCGCGCCGGGCGACGCGACCCAGCCCGCAAAGCTGCCCGCGACGCTGCCCGCGGCCTCGACGCAGGCCGCGCCCCCGACGCCGGCCGCGCTGCCGCCAACGGCGTTGCCCGCATCGCCGACGCCCGCGCACGACGTCGCGCCGAACGAGGTCGCGCCGGGCCGCGCGCACCCCGCGGCGTCCCACCCAGTCGCGCACCCGCGCGCCCTCGCCCCACGGCTCGACCCCAGCGCCGACGCCGACGCCGAGCACATCCTGCTGATCGAGGCGCGTCGCGCGCTCCCGAGCGATCCCGCGCGGGCCCTCGCCCTCGCCGAGGATCACGCGGCGCACTTCGCCGCCGGCATGCTCGCGCCCGAGCGCGAGATGATCGCCGTCGACGCGCTCGAGGCCCTCGGTCGCGACGACGCGGCCCGTCGCCGGGCCACCGCGCTCGCGTCACGCTGGCCGACGTCGTCCTACGCGCGGCGCGTCCGCGCACGCGGTCTCGTGCCTTGAACCGGGCGCGCACCCTCGCGCTGTGGCTGCTCGTGCATGCCACGGCGTGCTCGGCGCCGTCGCTGCTCGGTGAGAGCGGCGACGCCGCGGGACCACGCGCGGACGGGGGCGCGGACGCTGGGGACGACGACGGCGACGGCTGCCCCGCGTGGACGGAGCGCTGCGGCAGCGCGTGCGTCGATCCCTTCACGAGCGGCGCGCACTGCGGCGCGTGCAATCGGCCCTGCGCGGCGGGGACGGGCTGCGTCGCCGGGAACTGCCTCCCGTCGGTCCCGACGGGCCCGCTCCCCGCGCGCTGCGTCGGGGGCGGCGCGCCGATCCGCGTCGGCGAAGGGGGCGACGAAGCATGCCTCGGTGACCTCGCCGCAGCGGCCTTCGACCGCGCGATCTGCGCGTGCGGAGACGTGTCGGTGGCGCCCACGGGCTCGCTCACGGTCGACGGGCTCGACAGCCGCACGGGGGCACCCGATCCGAGCGGAGGCTCCCTCGGCGCAAACGGGGCGCTCCGGGCGGACGGGGCGCTCGACGCGCGGGGAGACGTGCTCGTCTCGGATGGCTTCGACGCGACCGCGCCCGCGACGATCGGCCGCGATCTGCGGGCGGCGGGCCTCGCCGCGGGGGCGCCCGTCGGCGTGGGCCGCGACGCCTACCTCAAGACGCTGCCGACGGGGGCGGGCGCGGTGACCGTCGCGGGGACGCTCCACGTGCCGTCGCGCTGCGGCGCGCTGCCGGCCTCGCTGCGCACAGGCGCCTGCGTCGAGGAGCCCGTCGAGCGCGAGGAGCCATGCCGCTGCGAGCCCTTCGGCATCGAGGACACCGTCGACGCGCGCCGCGACCCGCTGCGCAACGACGACCTCGCCGCCGGCCTCTCACCCGATGTGCTCGCCGGCCCCGGCGCGTCAGGCCGCGTCGATCTCCCGTGCGGCGTCTACCACCTGTCGCGCATCGAGGCGGGCGGACCGATCACGATCGCCGCACACGGCCGGGTCGCGCTCATTGTATCGGGTTCGATACTCGCTGATGCGCCCATCGCCTTCGTGCCCGATCCCGGTGCGAGCCTCGACGTGATCGTCGGCGGCACCGTGCTCGCGCGGGCGCCGCTGCGGCTCGGTGCGCCCGAGCGGCCCACCGCGACACGCCTCTGGGTCGGCGGCGTGTGTGCCGAGGCCGGCCGGGCGTGCACCACGGACGCCGCGTGCTGCTCCGCGGACTGCGACGCGGGACGCTGCGTCGGCGGAGACACGGAGCGCTGGTCGGTCGATCTCGGGCCGACGGTGGCCTTCGCTGCGCGGGTCGCTGCCCCGGCGGGCGTGCTGCGGCTCCGCGGCGCGCAGGGGGTCGGCGGCGTACTCGCGGGCGGTCTCAGCGCGGACGGATCCGCGTCGGTGACGCTCGACCGCGCGTTCGAAGCCGTGACCGATGGTTGCCCGCCGATGCCGGAACCGTGACGAATCGTTGAGAACCGAGCAGGGTCACGGACATCACGAGCGTGGATACGGAGGCGCTTCGCCGTCCGACCCCGAGGAGGCTCGATCATGCGCAAAGCAGTGCTTGGAATGGTGATGCTCACGGCGTGGACGGTGATGGGCGCAGGCTGCGGCGGGGGCGATTCACCGCCCCCCGGGAGCCCGGATGCCAGCGGCGGGATGGACGCCAGCACTGGCACGGACGGCAGCGTCGACACGGATGGCAGCACCGGCACGGACGCCAACGTCGACCCCGACGCGGCCCCGCCGACGTGTGCGAGCCCGCTGATCGCGTGCGGCGCGTCCTGCGTCGACCCCTCGAGCGACGCCTTGAACTGCGGCCGCTGCGGCGTCGACTGCGGCGCCGGCGGCGTCTGCACGAGCGGCGCCTGCAGCTGCCCGATGGGCCGCGACCTCTGCGACACCGGCTGCGTCGACTTGCAGAACTCGAACACCGACTGCGGCCGCTGCGGCAACGACTGCGGCCCAACGCAGTCGTGCACGCTCGGCGTCTGCGCCTGCCGCACGGGCCTCGTGACCTGCGGGATGCACCTGCGCCGACGTCTCGACCGACACCGACAACTGCGGCCGCTGCGGCAACGACTGCAACCCCGGCGCGGTCTGCACGAGCGGCGCCTGCACCTGCCCGATGGGCACGATGGACTGCGGCGGCGGCTGCACGACGGGCCTCGCCACCGACCCGCTGAACTGCGGCACCTGCGGCAACACCTGCCCGAGCGGATCGACCTGCGAGGCGGGCGTGTGCCGCTGCCCGACGGGCCGCGTCGACTGCGGCGCGACCTGCGCGGACCTCTCCGCCGACACCATGAATTGCGGCGCGTGTGGCAACGACTGCCCCGTCGGCTCGGCCTGCGTGTCGGGCGCGTGCGTCTGCCCGATGGGCGAGGTCGCGTGCGGCGCGACGTGCGCGGACCTCTCGACCGACACCGACAACTGCGGCGCCTGCGGCCGCGACTGCGACCCCGCCGGCAGCTGCATCTCGGGCACCTGCACCTGCCCCGCGCCGCTCACCCCCACGCCGGGCGGCGCCTGCGTGGACCTCACGCGTGACCCGAACAACTGCGGCATGGTCGGCAACGACTGCGGCACCACCGAGTACTGCGTGGGCGGCATGTGCCAGTGCCGCCCGGGCCTCACGCGCGTCGGCATGTTCTGCACCGACCTGCAGACCGACCCGCGCAACTGCGGTGCGGTCGGCACCACCTGCATGGGCGCGACGCCCAGCTGCAGCGGCGGGATGTGCGTCGGCGCGTGCGGCGCCGGCCTCGATCGCTGCTTCGCCGGCGGCGGCGGCGGCCTCGGCGCATGCGTCGACACAGACACCGACCCGCGCAACTGCGGCGGCTGCGGCGGCGGTGGCGGTGGCGGAGATGCACGCTGCGCCAGCGACGAAGTGTGCGTCGCGGGCAACTGCCAGAACTACGAACCCGCCCTCGGCTGCTCGATGTGCCCGTGCGACACGCGCTGCGTCGGCGATTTCACGCAGTGCTGCGCGTACCCGGGCACGATGGACGTCGTCTGCGTGGACGCCGGGGCGTGCCCGTGAACGCACGGCTCGTCACGACCTCCCTGCGCCTCGCGCTCGGCGCGCTCGCGCTCGGCGCCGCACTCGCCGGGTGCGGCGGCGGGGACGGCGGCACGCCTCCCGGCGGGGGCGGCACCGGCCCGGACGGCGCGATCCTGCGTCCGCCCGACGGCGCGCCCTGCCCGAGCGGGCTCGTCGCGTGCGGCGCGATCTGCGCGGACCTCTCGACCTCGGTCGATCACTGTGGCGGCTGCGGCAACGACTGCGATCCGGGCGCCGTCTGCACGAGCGGGCTCTGCGCCTGCCCGTCGGGCACCATGGACTGCGGCAACGGCTGCACCACCGGCCTCCTGACCGACCCGCTGAACTGCGGCGCGTGCGGCAACAGCTGCCCGAGCGGCTCGCTCTGCAACGCGGGCGCGTGCGTCTGCGGCACCGGGCTCGTCGCCTGCGGCGACACCTGCGCGGACCTCTCGAGCGACCCTGCCAACTGCGGCGAGTGCGGGCGCGGCTGCGGCGGGGGCGCGTGCACCTCGGGCGTCTGCACCTGTGCGCCTCCGCTCGTGTCGAGCGGCGGGCGCTGTGTCGATATCACGCGCGATCCGGAGAACTGCGGCGGCGCGGGCAACGCCTGCGGCGACCTCGAGTACTGCGTCGCGGGCGGCTGCGTCTGCCGCCCGGGCCTCACGGACGTGGGCGGCACCTGCCGCGACTTCGCGACCGATCCCATGAACTGCGGGATGCTCGGCCGCGTCTGCAGCGGCGGCACGCCGGTGTGCAGCGGCGGCAACTGCGTCGCCGACTGCGGCGGCGGGCTCGATCGCTGCGGCGGCTCCTGCGTCGACACCAACAACGACCCGCAGCACTGCGGCGGCTGCGGCGATCGCTGCGACGTCGAGCAGATCTGCAGCGACGGCAACTGCCGCGACTTCCGCCCCGGCGTCGGTTGCAGCACCTGCCCGTGCGACGCGTCGTGCACCGGCGACTTCGCCTCGTGCTGCCCGTACCCGGGCCGCCCGAGCGACGTCATCTGCGTCGACGGCCGCTGCCCCTGAACACGCGCTGACGCGACCCCCCACGGAGCCCCGGGCACGCTCGAGCGTCCCGGGGCTTCGCTTTTTTCAGGCGTTCCAGGGCTTTGAATCTCCGGGCGGCGAGGCGCGACGAGGCGCCGCGACGAAGAGCCGAACGACGAAGCGCCGAGCGGCGAGGCGATGCCGCGGGCTCGGTCCGGCGCAGCACCGGCGCGATGCGTCAGCCCGGCGCGACCGGCGCGTCGAGCATCGCGCGGACCTTGCGCAGCAGATCGTCGACGCGGAAGGGCTTCTCGACGAAGTGCAGCTGTGGCTCGCTGTGCCCGTCGCGGCGGAAGATCGAGCCGGTGTAGCCCGACATGAACAGCACGCGCGACTCGGGACGGACCTCCGCGAGGCGCGTCGCGAGCTCGTCGCCGCCCATGCGCGGCATGACGACGTCGGTGAGCACGAGGTGGATCGGCGCGGACCACGAGGCGCTCGTGCGCAGCGCGTCGACGCCGTCGATGGCCGTCAGCACGCGGTAGCCCGCCGCGTCGAGCGCCCGCGCCGCGAGGCTGCGCACCGGATCCGCGTCCTCGACGACGAGCACCGTCTCGCTGCCGCCGCGGATCTCGCCCGCGAGCGGCGCAGGCCGCACCGAGACCGGCGCGACGCCCTCGACGCGCGGCAGGTAGACGCGGAACGCGGTGCCGCGGCCGACCTCGCTCTCGCAGAACACGTAGCCCTCGCTCTGCGTCACGATGCCGTACACCGTCGAGAGCCCGAGCCCGGTGCCCTTGTCGCGCGCCTTGGTCGTGAAGAACGGCTCGAAGATGCGGCCGAGCGTGTCGGCGTCGATGCCGTGTCCGGTGTCGGACACCGTGAAGCGCACGTAGCTGCCCGGCGCGAGCTCCGGGTGCCGCGCGCTCAGCGCGCGATCGATCTCGATGTTCTCGGTGGCGATCCGCAGCGTGCCGCCGTGGGGCATCGCGTCGCGCGCGTTGACCGCGAGGTTCATCACGATCTGCTCGACCTGCCCGGGATCCGCGCGGACGATCCACAGCGCGTCGCCGAGCTCGAACGAGAGCGCGATGTCCTCGCCGATGATGCGGCGCAGCATCTTCTCGACGCCGAGCGCGATGTGGTTCAGGTCGATCGGCACCCGCTGCAACACCTGCTTGCGGCCGAAGGCGAGCAGTTGCCGCGTGAGCTCGGCGGAGCGCTCGCCCGCCTTCTTCACCTCGACGAGGTCCTCGCGCGTCGTCGCGCTCGTGTCCTCGCTGTCGATCGCGAGCCCGACGTAGCCGAGGATCACCGAGAGCAGGTTGTTGAAGTCGTGCGCGACGCCGCCCGCGAGCACGCCGATCGATTCCATGCGCTGCGCTTGATAGAGCTCGGCCTGCAGCCGCTCGCGCTCGCGCTCCTCGCGACGCCGCTCGGTCATGTCGCGGAAGACGGCGAGCAGGCAGCGGCGACCGCGGAGATCGATGGGCGCGAGCAGGACGTCGGCGACTGCCTCCGATCCGTCGCTCCGCCGGATCGGCAGATCGAGGATCGTGGACGCGCCCTCCTGGCGCAGCGCCGCGTGCGCGCGGAGCCGCCCGAGGTGCGTGGCCGGGAGCAGCTCGGCGAGCGGCGAGCCGGCATGCAGCGGCGCCGGGCGCCCGAGGAGCCGCCCCATGCCGCCGTTCGCGAGCTGCAGCGCGAAGGTGTCGGCGTCGATGACGAGGATGCCGTCCTCGATGCTCTCGAAGACCGTGCGCAGCGCGCGCTCGGACGCCTCGACCTTGCGCTCCGCCTCGCGACGCGCGGTGATGTCCGAGAAGGTCGTGTAGACCTGATGCGGCTCGCGCTCACCGGGGCGGAACTGCGGGGTCGCGTCGATGTGGATCCACACCGTGCCGCCGTCGGCCGGCCGCTGCAGCCCCATCACCACGTCGCGCACGGGCTGCCCCGTGCGGAGCGCGACCATCGCGGGGTGCTCGTGGCCGGGGAACTCGCGCCCGTCCTCCCGCACCGCCACCCAGGTGCCGTCCGCCGAGTCGCGACCGAGCAGCTCCGGCCCCGAGCGCCCGAGGATGCGCTGCGCGGCGGGGTTCGACTCGACGATCCGGCCCGTCGCGTCCTGGTAGACGACGCCCTGCGCCATCGTCTCGAAGAGCGTGCGGTAGCGCGCCTCGCTCGCCCGGAGCGCGCGCGTGCGCTCTTCGACGGCGTCCTCGAGGCCGAAGCGGTGCCGCGCGAGCTCGAGGAAGACGTTGACCTTCGAGACGAGGATCGCCGGGTCGTAGGGCTTGACCATGTAGTCCACGGCGCCCGCGCCGTAGCCCTTGAACAGATGCGCCTCGTCCGAGTACGCGGCGGTCACGAAGATGATCGGCGTGCGCGCGGTGGCCGGGTCGGCGAGCAGGATCTCGGCGAGCTCGTAGCCGTCCATGCCGGGCATCTGGACGTCGAGGATCGCGAGCGCGAACTGGTGGCGCAGCGACACCGCGAGGGCCTCTTCGCCGCTCGTCGCCTTCACGATCCGCGCGGGCACCGAGGCGAGCGCGCGCTCGAGCGCGATGAGGTTGGCCGGCTTGTCGTCGACGGCCAGGATCAGGACCTCGGCGCCGCGGACCGGCCGGCGGGGATCGTTCGTCGTGTCGGGTGCGCTCATCGCCTCGCCCTCTTCTTGTAAATCCGCGCGCTCTCGTCGATCACCTCGAAGCGGTCGGCCACCGAGGTGAACGAGAGCGATTCCTTGTCGCCGAGGCAGAGGAAGCCGCCGTTCTCGAGGCTCTCCCAGAAGAGCTCGAGCACGTGGTCCTGCAGCTCGCGGTTGAAGTAGATGAGCACGTTGCGGCAGACGATGACCTGCATCTCGCCGAACGACGTGTCCATCGCGAGGTTGTGTCGCGCGAACGTCACGCCCTTGCGGAGGCGCGCGTCCATCGCCGCGGCATCGTATCGCGCGTGATAATAGTTGGAGAGCGAGCCGCGCGCGCCCGACTCGAGGTAGTTCGTGCTGCCGCGCAGGATCGTCTCGAGCGGATAGATGCCGGCCCGCGCCGTCTCGAGCGCCGAGGCGCTGATGTCCGTCGCGTAGAGCGTGCAGCGCTCGAGGAGGCCCTCCTCGCTGAGGAGGATCGCGAGCGAGTACACCTCCTCGCCCGTCGCGCAGCCCGCGTCCCAGAGCTTCACGTGGGGCCACGTGCGCAGCAGCGGCACGACGTGCCGCCGCAGCGCCGCGTAGACGAACGGGTCGCGGAAGAGCGCGGTGACGTTCACCGAGAAATAGCCGACGAGCCGGTAGAACACGCCCGGCTCGCGGAGGATGCGCGAGGTCACCTCGCCGATCGTCGGGATGCCCGCGTCGAGCTGGAACTGCGCGATGCGGCGCGCCAGCGTCTCGCGCGCGTAGTCGCGGAAGTCGTAGCCGTAGCGGAGGTGGATGGCCTCGAGCAGGAGGCCCACCTCGATCTGCGCGATGTCCTCCGGCGTCGCGTGCAGGAGGTTCGTCGACGGGTTGCTCACGGCGACTCCAGGGGATTCAGCGGGAGAGCAGCACGCGCATGAGGGAGACGAGGCGATCCGGGTCGACCGGCTTCGAGAGGTAGTCCGTCGCGCCCGCCTCGAGGCAGCGCTGGCGGTCCTCCTTCATGGCCTTCGCGGTGAGCGCGACGATCGGCAGGCGCGCGAACGGGCCGATCTTGCGGATCCGCTGCATGGCCTCGTAGCCGTCGAGCACCGGCATCATCATGTCCATGAGCACGAGGTCGACGTCGGGGTGCTCGCCGAGCATCGCGAGCGCGCGCTCGCCGTTCTCGGCCTTGACCGGGTTCACGCCGTGCCCCGCGAGCATGCGCGCCATCGCGAACATGGTGCGCATGTCGTCCTCGACGATGAGCACCTTCTTCCCGCGGAGCGGCTCGTTCGACTCGTGCAGGTGCAGGATCGCGCGGCGGTTCTCCTCGGGCAGATCGCGCACGACGCGGTGCAGGAAGAGCGCGACCTCGTCGATGAGCCGCTCCTGCGAGCGCACGTCCTTGACGATGATCGACTCCGCGTACGCCCGCAGGAAGAGTTCCTCCTCGGTGGTGAGCTCGCGGTTGGTGTGGATGATGACGGGCGGCAGCGCGAGCTTCGCCTCGGTGATGCGGCGGAGCAGCTCGAGGCCCTGCATGTCCGGCAGGCCGAGGTCCATCACGACCAGCTGGAACGGCCCCTCGGCGAGGGCCGCGAGCGCCGCCCCGCCCGTCGAGACCTCGGTGACGGAGACGTTGCCGTTGCCCACGATGCGCACGGTCTCGCGGCGCATCACGTCGTCGTCCTCGACGACGAGCACGCGCTTCGGCGCCTGCGCGGAGGCCGCCTCGAGCCGCTGCAGCACCTCGTCGATCTGTTCGCGCCCGACGGGCTTCGCGACGTGGCCGATCGCGCCGAGGCGCAGGTTCTGCGTGCTCGACTCCTCCGCCGAGACGATGTGCACGGGGATGTGCCGCAGCGACACGTCCTGCTTGAGCGTGTTGAGCACGGCCCAGCCGTCCATCTGCGGGAGCTGGATGTCGAGCACGACGCCGTCGGGCCGGTGCGCGCGCGCGAGCTCGAGGCCCTCCTCGCCGCTCGTCGCGAGCAGGCACTTCAGGCCCCGCGCGCGGACGTGCGCCGCGAGGATCCGCGCGAAGCGCTCGTCGTCCTCGACGACGAGGATCACGTCGATCGTGCTCGGCGATCGACGCGCGATCATCCGGCAGCGCCTGCCGCGCGGGCGCGGGCTTCGGCGCAGCAGGCTGGGGCGCCGCGAAGGCGTCGACGCGGGGCAGCGTCGGTGCGGGCGCCGGCGCGCGCGCGGGGCCGCGCGACACCGACACCGGCCCCTCGACGCGCAGCGGCAGGAACACCGTGAAGGTCGAGCCCTTGCCGGGCTCGCTGACGAGCTGGATCTCGCCGCCGAGCAGGGCCGCGAGCTCGCGCGAGATCGAGAGGCCGAGCCCCGTGCCGCCGTACTTGCGGCGGTCCCCCGAGTCGGCCTGCTGGAAGGCCTCGAAGATGATGCGCTGCTTGTCGGCCGGGATGCCGATGCCCGTGTCGGTGACGCTGATCGCGAGGCTCGCGGCCGGGTCGAGCCCGCTCCGCGCGAGGCGCGCGTCCGGGTCGGGGCGGCCGATCCGCACGGTGACGCCGCCCGCCTCCGTGAACTTCAGCGCGTTGCCGATGAGGTTCTTGAGCACCTGCCCGACGCGCTGCGCGTCCGACACGATCTCCGCCGGCGCGTCCGGCGCGCGCTCGATGACGAGCTTGAGCCCCTGCGCGCTCGCCATGTGCGCGAACTGCGAGAGCAGGCTCCGCTCGAGGTCGGCGAGCTCGACCGCCTCGAGGCGCAGCTCCATCTTGCCGGCCTCGATCTTCGACAGGTCGAGGATCTCGTTGATCAGGCTGAGCAGATCGCTGCCGCTCTCGTAGATGACGGTCGCCGACTCGACCTGCTCGGCCGTGAGGTTCTCGGTCGCGTTTTCGCGCAGCAAGCGCGCGAGCAGCAGCAGGCTGTTGAGCGGTGTGCGCAGCTCGTGGGACATGTTCGCGAGGAACTCGGACTTGTACTTGCTCGCGAGCGCGACCTCCTCGGCCTGCGCGGCGAGGACGCGGCGCGCCTGCTCGGTCTCGACCTTCTGGCGCTCGAGCAGGTCGTTCTTCTGGGTCAGCTCGATGTTCGCGAGCTCGATCTCGGCCTGCTGCGACTTGAACTTCTGCTCGGAGACCTTGAGCTGCGCGGTCTGCTCCTCGAGCTCGGCGTTGGTGTTGCGGAGCGTGTCCTGCTGCGCCTCGAGCTCGGCGGCGAGCGTCTGCGCGCGCTGCAGGGCGACGCCGACGCGCTCCCGCGCGACGGCCGCCTCGAGGGAGACGGCGACGCTCGGCGCGACCTGCCGCAGATAGTCGATGGCCGCGTCGGTGAAGGGGCCCAACGACGCGAGCTCGAGCATCCCGGTCACGCGCCCCTCGAGCATCAGCGGCGTGACGCAGAGGTGGCGCGGCGTCGCCTCGCCGAGCCCCGAGGCGACGCGGATGTAGTCCTCCGGCACGTCGGAGAGGAGGATCTGCTTCTTCTCGAGGGCGGCCTGGCCGACGACGCCCTCGCCCGGCCGGAAGCGCGTCGCGAGCGTCTTGCGGTGCGTGTAGGCGTGGCTCGCGATCAGGGAGAGGGCGTCGGCCTCGCCGTCCGGATCGACCGCGTAGAACGCGCCGACCTGCGCGCCGGTGTACTCCGCGAGCTCGGAAATGATGCGGCGCGTCAAATCGCGCGTGTTGACCTGCCCCTGAAAGACCTCGTTCAGCCGCCCGACGCCGGCGACCATCCACTCCTTCGCGTCGCGCTCACGCTCGGCCTTGCGCGTCGCGGTGACGTCGCGGATCGCGGCGGACACACCCCGGAGCACGCCGCCCTCGTCGCGGTATGCGCGACCCGAGAACATCACCTCGACGAGCCCGGCCACGCGGCTGCGCAGCGTGAGACCCACATCGCTGACCCTGCCCTCGGTGAGCGTACGTTCATGGACGCGGCGCGCGGCGTCGGCGTCCGCGAACAGCGCGCCGAACTCGCTCCCGACGAGCCGCTCCCGGGGCAGCCCGAAGCGCACGACCGCGGCGTCCGTCACGTCGGTGATGGTGCCGTCGACGTCGAGGACGAGGAGCGGTTCGGCCGAGGCCTCGACGAGGCTCCGCGTGTAGGCGAGGCGCTTCTCGGCGTCGGCCGCGGCGCTCCGCGACTCGCTCACATCGCGCAGCCCCACGAGCGCGTGCGGCGCGGTGCCGTCGTCGGCGGGCGCGAGCGAGCCGCTGAAGAGCAGCCCGCGGGCCTCGCCGGACGCCCGCTGCAAGGTCAGCGCGACGCCGCGGATCGCGCCCCGCGCCCGCGTGCGCTCGAGCGCGACGGTGGCGCTCTCCGGGTCGGCGAACCAGCCGGCGAACGACGCCCCCGCGAGCGACGCGTGCGGCACGCCGACGAGCGCGGCGGCCGCTTCGTTTCCGTCGACGACCTTGCCATCGGCCGCGATGAGGAGGTGCGGCTCGGCGCTCGACGCGAGCAGCCGGAACGGCGCCGCCTCCGCCCGCGGTGCCGGGGCGACCGGCACGGCCTCGCCGCGCAGGCCCCGGAGGCCCACCAGCGCCGCGAGCGCGAAGGCCGTGAGCACCCCGGCCCCGACCTCCGCCCCGAGCACGCCGAGCGCCGCGAGCGCCGCGAGGCTCGCGAGCAGGCCCACGAGCAGGGCGGTCACGAACACGGTCTGGACTCGGCTGGCTGAGGTCATCGCTCGACGCTCCACGCGGGACGCTGGGTGCCTTGGGGTACTTCCGGGCAACGGTCACGGTCCCTCAGCCCGGGCTGGCGACCTCGTCAACGCGACTTCGAGGGAGAGACGAGGGCGAGGCGACGTACGCGACGCCGACGGCCGCGCGGAGAGTACGGAACCCGCGCGCGACACGTCAACCAAATTGCCGCATCGCGGGGCACCGCACCGTGATGAAATCGCTACCGTCGTCCGCGCACCCCGGCCTACGCTGGCCCGGTGAGCACACAGTCGACCGCGCAAGCGATCCTCCACCGCAACCACGTCACCGTCACGGGGCCGGAGGACGCGCCGCCGGTCGTCCTCGCGCACGGCTTCGGCTGCGACCAGACGATGTGGCGCCACGTCGCGCCGGACCTCGCGCGCGACCACCGCGTCGTGCTGTTCGATTACGTCGGCTGCGGCCGCTCCGACATGCGCGCCTACGACCCCGCGCGCTACGGCTCGCTGCGTGGCTACGCCCGCGACGTGCTCGACGTCGTCGAGGCGCTCGGGGTCCGCGACGCCCGCTTCGTGGGGCACTCCGTCAGCTCGATGGTCGGCGTCCTCGCGGCACGGGAGGCGCCGGAGCGCTTCGCCAGTCTGTCGCTGATCGGCCCCTCGCCCTGCTACGTCGACGATCCGCCGTACCGCGGTGGCTTCTCGCGCGCCGACATCGACGGCCTCCTCGACCTCATGGACCGCAACTTCATGGGCTGGGTGAACATGCTCGCGCCGACGGTCGCGCGGGCCGCGGATCACCCCGACGTCTCGGCCGAGCTCACGCAGAGCTTCTGCTCGACGGATCCCTTGTATTTGCGCCGCTTCGCCGAGGTCACCTTCCTCGCCGACAACCGCGCCGATCTGCCGCGCGTGACGCAGCCGACGCTCGTCGTCCAGTGCTCCGAGGACGCGATCGCGCCGGAAGAGGTGGGCCTCTACTGCGCCCGCGAGATCCCGCGCGCGACGTACCGCAAGCTGCGCGCGACCGGCCACTGCCCGCACATGAGCGACCCCACGGAGACGCTGGCGGTGCTGCGCGAGTTCTTCGCCGCAGACGCCTGAGCCGCCGTGTCCGCCGACCTCGACGAAGCGCCCTGCGGGTACCTCCGCTTCGACGAGCGCGGCACGATCCTCCGCTGCAACGCGGGGCTCGCGCAGCTCGTGGGGCGGAGCGTCGAGTCCCTGATCGGCGCGCGCATCGAGCGGCTCTTCGGCGTGCCGGGCCGGATCTTCTTCCTCACCCACGTCATGCCGACGCTGTGCGGCACGGGCGAGACGCGCGAGCTCCAGCTCGACCTCCGCACCGAGGCGGGGCGCGACGTGCCGGTGTTGTGGAACGCGGTGATGCGCCCCGGCCCCGAGCCGCGCGTGATCGACGTCGTCGTCGTCGAGATGGCCCAGCGCGCGGAGTACGAGGCCGAGCTGTTGCGCGCCCGGCGCGCGGCCGACGAGGCGCGGCGCGAGCGCGAGCGCGCGGCCGAGCAGATCGTGCAGCTCCGCAAGTTCGAGAGCCTCTCGTCGCTCGCGGGCGGCATCGCGCACGACTTCAACAACCTGCTCTGCGTCGTGCTCGGCAACGCGCAGCTCCTGCAGGACGAGTTCGTGCCGAACCACCCCGCGCGGCCGCTGCTCTCCGCCGTCGAAGACGCCGCGCGCCGCGCCGCCGAGCTCTCCGGCCAGATGCTCGCGTACTCGGGTCGAGCGCGCCTCGTGCTCTCGCCGCTCTCGCTCGACGCGGTGCTCGAGGAGCTGCGCCCCGCGATCGCGGCCTCGCTGCCCGGCCCGACCCGCATCACCTGGCAGCTCGCGGGCGACGGCGCGACGATCGACGGCGACCGCGACCAGCTGCGCCGCCTGCTCTCCAGCCTGTTGCAGAACGCGGTCGACGCGCTCACGCGGCCGGACGCGGAGATCGTCGTGCGCACCTCGACGCGCACCCTCGACGCCGACGCCCTCGCCCAGTGCCACCCGGGCAGCGCGACGGTCCCCGGGGCCTACGCGGTGGTCGAGGTCGTCGACCCGGGACACGGCATCGACCCGGAGTCGCGCGGACGTCTGTTCGAACCGTTCTTCTCGACGAAGGCCGTCGGGCGCGGCCTCGGGCTCGCGGCCGCGCTCGGGATCACGCGCGCGCACCGCGGCGCCATCCGCATCGAGAGCGCGGTCGGGCTCGGCACCACGGTCACCGTGGCCCTGCCGCGCCGTGGCGCGCCGTCACGCCCCCCCGCGCGCACCGCGCCCCGCGACGCGGCGCAGGCGAACGTCGTGCTCGTCGTCGACGACGAGCCGGCGCTGCGGACGCTGCTCGTGCGCGGCCTCGGGCGCATGGGCTTCGAGGTCGTCACGGCAGACAGCGGCGGCGCCGCCCTCGCCTGCTTCGCGGAGCGGCCCGACATCGCTTGCGCGGTGATCGACCTCGATCTGCCGGACACGAGCGGCATCGCGGTGCTCGAGTCCCTGCGGCAGCGGCGCCCGGAGCTCCCCGCAGTGCTCATGAGCGGCTTCGGCGACGCGGCGCTGATCGCGCAGGTCGGCGCGCTCCACCGCACGGGCTTCCACACCAAGCCGTTCACGGTGCGCGAGGTCGGCGACACCCTGCAGCAGCTGCTCCGCGCGCCGCGCTCCGGGATCTGACGGCGCCCCGGGAGGCGCATTCGTCGCCGTCAGCGCTTCGCGGGCGCGCGCGGCGCGAGCGTCTCGCGCAGAAAATCGCGGAACACGCGCACCTTCGCGGGCACGAACGCCGTCGCCGGGTGCAGGAACGAGAGCGTCCGCGTGAACGCGAGCCGGTGCTCGGGCAGGACCGCGACGAGCCGCCCGGCCTCGACCGAGCGCGCCGCGAGCAGGCGCGGCACCCCGCCGATGCCGCCCCCGTGCGCGATCGCCTCGTGCACGAAGGAGCCCTCGCCGACGAGGTGCGGAGTGAGCGCGACGAGCTCTTCGCGCCCGCGCCGCTCGAAGCGCACCTCGAGCGGTCGCGGCAGATCCGCGTAGCTGACGATGCGGTGCGCGAGCAGGTCCGCGGGGCGCTTCGGCGCGCCGGCCCGCGCGAGGTACGCGGGGCTCGCGTAGAAACCGAGCTCGACGTCGAGCAGGCGCTGCACCTTGAGCGTCGAGTCCTGCAGCGCGCCGATGCGCAGCCCGCAGTCGAGCTGCTGCGCGTCGAAGTCGAGCCGCGCATCGCTCGCGACCATCTCGAACGTGACCTCCGGGTAGCGCTCGAGGAAGCGCGCCGCGAGCTCGGGCAGCAGCCCCACGGCGAAGTCCGAAGGCGCCGTCACACGCAGCCGCCCGCGCGGCCGCTCCTGCGCGCGCTGCGCCGAGAGCGTCGCCTCCTCGAACAGCTCGAGCGCGCGGCCGACGCTCGCGCGGTAGAGCACGCCCTCCTCGGTCGGCTGCACGAGCCGCGGCGAGCGCCGGAGCAGCGCGACCCCGAGCGCGCGCTCGAGCCGCGCGATGCGCCGGCTCGTGCTGCCCTTGGTC
The DNA here is from genome assembly GCA_964202905.1 of Polyangiales bacterium. Classification (GTDB taxonomy): domain Bacteria; phylum Myxococcota_A; class Polyangia; order Polyangiales; family JADJQN01; genus CAIUAC01. Next base: position 616,043 of record CAXNJO010000001.1, on the reverse strand, counting down.
TCGCGGAGGAGCTTGGCCGCCGCCGTCACCGAGCCCGCGTCGAACACGGCGCAGAAGGCACGGACGTCGCGCAGTTCGATGGTTTCCATGGTGGAAACGTCAGGTCGCATCGGGCCCGACTTGTAGCACGACGGCGCGCTGCGCATAACAGCGCGCGCCCGCGAACGGCTCAGAAAACGGAGAGATCGCCGATGAACGCCGCCAGTGAACAGGTTTCCAACCACGCACCCTCACGGGCGCTCCACATCGCGCTCTGGGTCGTGCAGGCCCTGCTCGCGCTCGTCTTCCTCGGCTCGGGCGGGATGAAGCTGAGCACCCCGCACGACGTGCTCGTGACCAAGATGCGCTGGGCCGCGGACGCGCCGGCCATCCTGCCCGCGCTCATCGGCGGCGCCGAGGTGCTCGGGGCGCTCGGCCTCCTGCTCCCCGCCGCGACGCGCGTGCTCCCCGTGCTCACGCCGGTCGCCGCCGCGTGCCTCGCGCTCGTGATGGCGCTCGGTGCCGGCACGCACCTCTTCTACGGGGAGCTGCCCGTGATCGGCGTGAACGTCGTGTTCGGCGGGCTCGCTGCCTTCGTCGCCTGGGGCCGCCTGCGCCGCGCGCCGATCGCGCCGCGCTGAGGGCATCGCGCCGAGGGGATCGCGCCGAGGGCGCCGGTCGCGCAGGGGACGCGCGTCGCGACGCGGCGGCGACGCGTGAACCCGAGCGTCGCCGTCGCTGCGCGCCGAATACTCAGCGGCAGCGCGCGTCGACGGCGCGCACGGCGTCCGCGTCGTAGCCGCGCGGCGCGGCGTCGAGGTAGCGGCGCGCGGCGGCGCAGGCCTCGGCGCCCGCGGGCAGACGCAGCGCGAGCCGCCCGATGGCCTCGGCGGGCGGGGCGGCGCCCGTCGCCGCGGCACGCAGCGCCGGCAGCGCGTCACCCCCCTGCTCGATGGTCACGCTCGCGAGCAGGAGCTGCGCCTCCGCACAGCGCGGGTCGAGCGCGAGGGCGGCGGACGCACGCTCGCGCGCGTCGGCGAAGCTGCCGGACTCGAAGCGCAGGCGTCCGCGCGCGGCCTCGAGGCGGGCACGCAGCTCCGGGGAAGCGCCGACCTCCGACGCGAGCTCGAGGGCGCGCTCGAGGCCGCGGCCGGCCCCGCCGAGATCGCCCGCGCGCATCGCGAGGAGCGCCCGCCCCACGTGCGCCTCGGGGTCGCGCTCGTCGAACCGCAGCGCCTGCGCGAAGGACGACGCGGCGTCCGCGTCCTGCTCGGCCTGCGCCTGCAGGCGACCGAGCAGCACGTGGAGCGACGCGTCGCGTCCCCCGCGCGCGAGGGACTCGGCCGCCGCGACGCCGGCCGCACCGCGCGCCCGACGCGACGAGCAGCCGCACCCGCGCCCGCGCGAGGGCCGCCGCGGGGACTCGGCCCGTCGCCTCCGCGCGCGCGAGCGCCGTGGACGCGCCCGCGGCGTCACCGGCATCGACGGAGAGCTCGGCGAGTTGGAGCAGCGCGTCGGTCGACGTGGGGTCGAGCCGCAGCGCCGTGTCCACCGCGAACCGCGCCTCGGCCGCGCGCCCGCTGCGCCGCAACGCGCGGGCCAGGGCGACTTGCAGGGTGGCGTCGGCCGGGGCGAGGGCGATGGCCCCGCGCAGCGTCTCGGCGGCGGCGCCCGCGTCGCCAGCGGCGAGCTCGACCTCGGCCTTCATCGTGAGCAGGCGCGGCGGGGACGCGCCGCCCGCGAGCGTCCGCGCGATGGCCGCGCGCGCGCCGGTCACGTCGCGCAGCGCGAAGCCCGATGCGCGACGTGCAGCAGCACCACCTCGACGTCGGTCGGCAGGCGCTCGCTCGCCGGGGCGAGCGCGTCCGCGGCCTGCGCGGCGCGCCCGTCCGCGAGCCAGAGCGCCGCGAGCCGCGTGCGCGCCGCGGCAGCGGCTCTCCGGCAGCTCCCCGTACGACTTGAGCGCGCGCGCCTCCTCGGTGCGGCCGTGCGCCTCGGCGATCCGCGCGCGGAGCAGGTCGACCGCCCCGCCCTCGCCCGCCTGCGCGGCGGCGCGCTCGGCGCCGGCGAGGTGCGAGGCTGGCGAGGGCCACCGCGGCGGTGACGCGCGCCCGCCGCGGCGCGTCGGGGGTCGCCGAGCCGAGGGCGGCGAGGCGCGCGCGCCTCGTCGGCGGCGCCGGTCGCGGCGAGCACCTCCGCGCGGGCGAGCCGGAGCTGCTGTCGGCACCAGCGCTGCGCCATCCCGCAGCCTCGGCGGCCGCGCGCGTGAGGTCGACGCCGCGGCGTGGCCAGCTCGGCCTGCACGCGGTGCGCGTCGGCGCGCTCGCGGCGGCGTCGCGACCGCCGCGAGCGGGCCGGCAGCCTCGAGCGCGTCGCGCGCCGCGGCCTCCGCGTCGCCCTGCGCCCGCCGCGCGAGGCGCGCCCGCGCCCGCGCAGGCCGCACCACGGCGTTCGCGAGCCGCCACGGGACGCCCTCGAGCACCGCGAGCGCGCGCCGCGGGGTCACCGCTCCGCGCGAGCAGCGTCGCGAGCAGCGCCGCAGGCCGGCCCGCGCCCGAGGCCGCGGCCTCCGAGATGCGCGCCTCCGCCGTCGCGCGCGCGAGGTCGCCGATCGCGAGCGCGGTGAGCGCCCGGGCGCGCGCGGCCTCGGAGGCGAGCGCGTCGCCCGCGCTGAGCGTCGTCGCGGCGCTCCGCGCGCCGTCGAGCTCGCCGCGCGCGAGCAGCAGGTACGCGCGGCCGAGCTGCGCGTCGGGCAGCTGCGCCGCTTCCGGCGAGAGCGCCGAAGCGAGGGCCGCGGCCACCTCGGGGGGCTCGCCATGCTCGAGCACCCGCGTCGCGGCGAGCCGCGCCCGCATCGCCGCGGTCTCGTCGTCGTCGAACTCTTCGGCGGCGCCGATCGCCGCGGCGAGCGTGGCTGGGCGCCCGTCCGCCTCGGCGGCGACGACCAGCGTCGCGAGCTCTTCCCGCCGCCGACCGACGCGCCACGCGCGCAGCCCGATCCCGAGCAGCGCCGCGACGAGCAGCACCGCGACCGCGCCGAGCGCGAGCCGTTGGCGGAGGGCCGGAGAGCGGAGCCGCGCGCGCTCGTGCACGCGGGTCTGGATCGCGCTCGATGTATCAGGCTCGATTCCACCCGGGAGCGTGGGCTCGCCCCGCGGCCCCGCGACGCCAGGCACGCCGGCGCGACCCCGGACGCCCATGGTATCAAGTTCGAGAATGCGCGGGGTGTCGCTCGAGTCTTGCAACATCCGCGTCGAGGGCGGGAAGGCCGGAAGCGCGCCGGGAGGCGCACGCTCCGAGGCCCGGCAGCGCCCGGCGGCGGCGGCACGCTCCGAGGCCCGGCAGCGCCCGGCGGCGGCGGCACGCTCCGAGGCCCGGCAGCGCCCGGCGGCGGCGGCACGCTCCGAGGCCCGGCAGCGCCCGGCGGCGGCGGCACGCTCCGAGGCCCGGCAGGCGGCGGCCCGGCGGACGGCGGTGGCCCGGCAGTGGGCGGCGGCGCGCTCCGAGGCCCGGCAGCGCCCGGCGGCGGCGGCACGCTCCGAGGCCCGGCAGCGCGGCGGCCCGGCAGGCGGCGGCGGCCCGGCAGTGGGCGGCGGCGCGGCGGCAGAGGCCGGAGCGCGGAGCCCCCGCCGCGGCGGCGAGGGCCGCGAGGCCGAGGATCGCGCTGTCGGACGAGTCCTCGAGCGCGTCGGCGTCCGCCTCCTGCACGGCCTCGAGCTGGCCGAGCTCGAGCTGCTGGGTCTCATCGGGGCGGGGCCGGGTCCCGGGGCGCGGCGCGGGCCCCAGCACCGCGGGCATGCCCTGCAGGGTCGCGTGCGGCCGACGCGCGGGGTGGACGGGCTGCGGCGCGGACGCGGGTGCCACCGAGGGCGGACCGGGTCGCAGGGAGCCGCGCGCGAGCGGGGCGCGCGCGTCGGACGGGGCCGATGGCGGCAACAGCGCGAGCAGCGACGCCGGGCGGGGCCGCGGGGGCTGGTAGGGCGCGATGGGCGGGTTCGTGATCTCGCTCGAGCCCGCCTCGTCGATCGCCCGCTGGAAGGCCGGGTCGACGAGGATCGAGGTCGAGCCGCCGCCCGCCTCCGGGAGCACGATGCCCGGTCCCGTGCCCTCCTCGGCGAAGTCCGGCGCGCTCGTCTGGATCGTCGCGACGGCCTCCGGGTCGAACCAGCGGTCGATCGTGCGCGTGCTCGGCGGCGGCTCCTCACCCGCCTCCGCGAGCAGCTCGCGCGCCGGCCCGTCGTCGGGGTCGAGCGCGAGCGCGCGCCGCAGCGCCTCGACAGCCTTCTCGACCTTGCCGCTGCGCAGATAGGCCTCGCCGAGCACACGCTGCGCGCGCGGCTCCTTCGGCGCCTTGCGCGAGAGCGCGAGCATCTCCGCGCGCACCTCGTCGTAGCGCTCGAGCGCGAGCAGCGCGGTGCCGAGGAGAAGGCGCGCTTCGAGGTGTTCGGGTTGCGACACGAGCGCGCGACGCAACGCGCGCACCGCGTCCTGATAACGCCGCTCGGCGATCAAGCGCTTCGCCTGCGCGACGTGCTCCGAAGGATCCGCGGCCATCGTGCGGCGCTGAGCGTAGGACAGAACGGCCCCGCCGCGATAGGGCAAACGCTCGCCGCGTCGACCGCGCGGCGTCGGGCACGCCGCGTCAGCCGCGCGCGAAGAGCGCACGCAGCGCCACGCGCGCGCCGGGCTCCTCCGCGCCCCGCTCGCCGGCGGGGCCACGCAGCCCGAGCGTCGCGAGCCGCTCCTCGGCGGGGCCGAGCGTCCAGCAGGCGTCGGGCGTGAGCGCCTCGAGCGGCGTGCCGGCCTCGTTGAGCGGGCAGATGTCGCGGTATTCGACGGCCTCCTCGCCCTCGGCGTCCTCGTCGATCCAGCGCAGCGGCAGCCCCTGCGTGCGGCACACGTACGGGCGCGCGGCGTAGATGCGGCACGCGCCTTCCCCGTCGAGGAACGCGCACGCCCCGGGGGCATGCGGACGCGCCTCGGCGAGCAGGCGCGCGTGCTGCGCGCGGATGTGCGCGGCCTCGGGCGCGGAGACGGTCAGGTCGTCGGCGCAGCAGCCGGTGCAACCGCGCGCGCAACGCAGACGCGCCCCGTGCAGCGCCTGGAGGCGCGCGGCCTCGACGTCGACCTCCGCATGCAGCGCGGCGACGGAATCGCGCGGTCCGACCCGCCGGTCGTCGGCGTGCGCGTCGGTGCGTGAAGCGCGATCGATCGCGTGATCCTCGAGATCGGCGCCCTCGGGCGCGCGCGGCGGCGCAGCGGACATGGTCGTCTCCTCTCCGCGCCGACGCGGCTCAGCCGGCGCGGCGCAGCTCCTTCAGGCGGGCACGCAGGCCGGCGAGCACCTCGGGCGCGAGCTCCTCGCCGCCGAAGCGCGCGCGCAGGTACGCGTCCGTGATGGCGTGCGCGGCGTCGGCGCAAGGGACGCCCGCCGCCCGCAGCGCCGCGGCGTGCTCGCGCGGCGTCGTGCTCGGCGCCCGGGGATGACCGATCGCCGCGAGCCCGCGCTCGAGCGCCCGGTAGAGCGCCACCGCCTCGCGCTGCGAGGCCTCGAGCGTCGCGGCACGCGGCCGCGCGGGGCCAGCCCGACGCGTCGTCACGCGCCACGCGACGAGCCCGACGAGCAGCGCGACGAGCCCCGCGCCGACGACCGCGCCCGTCGGCAAACCCGGTCCGCGCGACGCCCGATCCGCGCCCGTGAGACCACGCTGACCGCGCGCGCCCGCGCCGCCCGCGAGCCCGCGCAGCGCGCGCCCGATCCCGCGGAACACCGAGATCTGCGCGTCGAGGTCGTAGCCCACGACCCGCGTCGTCCAGCGCGTGCGCAGCGCATCGAGGAGCGCCTCGACGCCCGAGAGCGCGCCGTCGCGCGGGCCCAGCTCCGCGCGGAGCGGCGGCGTCGGATCGAAGGTCACCCAGCCCCCCGCCTGCTCGCCGAGCCACGCCTCGACCCAGCTGTGGGCATCACCTTGACGCACTGCGTAATAGCCGCCGTAGGGGTTGTAGCGGCCCCCGAGGAAGCCCGTGACGTTGCGCGTCGGCACGCCGCTCGCGCGCAGCAGCACGGCGAGCGCGGTCGCGAAGAACTCGCAGTGCCCCGCCTTCGAGCGGAAGAGGAAGTGCTCGAGCGGTGGCCCCGCCCCCGGCTCCGAGAGCGAGAGCGTGTAGCGGTAGCGCCCCTCGTCACGCAGATGGCGCGAGAGCCGCGCGGCCTTCTCCGCGTCCGTGCGCGCGCCGCGGGTCAGCGAGGCCGCGAGCGCCGCGACGCGCTCGTGCCCGGGGGGCACCGCGAGGTACGCGGCGCGCTCCTCGGCCGTGGGCGCGGGCAGCGTGACCTCGCCCGCGTCGCGGGCGACGTGCGCCGTGTAGGCGAGCCCGACGTCGTCGCCGTCGACGTAGCGGAGGTCCTGCCCGCCCGCGAGCCGCAGCTGACGCCCCTGCATCACGCCCGAGACGGCGCGCAGCGGCACGGTCACCGCGACCGTGTTCGCGGGCAAGAAGAACACGGGCTCGTCGAGCGGCTCGAGCACGATCCGCAGCGCGACGTCCCGGCCCGGCATCGCGTAGCGCGTGAGCGGGTACTCGCCGCCCGTGTGGCCGAGCGCGGTCACCGGCCCCGCGGAGCGCGTCCAGGTGCGCCCGTCGTAGCGATCGAACGACGTGCCGCGCAGCCGCATCGCGAGGCTCGGCGGCCGCGGCGTCGGGGCGTCCGCGGGCGGCGTGACGCGCAGCACGACGGTCGGGTCGTCGCGGATCGTGCCGAATCCCCCGAGATCGACGGTGTCGCCGAACCCGGCGACCCGCTGCGCGCGACCGCGCCCGAAGGTGAGCAGCCCCAGCCCGACGCGCGGGAAGAACAGGAACACCGCCCCGGTGAGCACGAAGATCGGCACCGCGAGCGCGGCCGTCCCGACGAGGAAGCGCGGCCCGACCACACGCCGCGACGCGAGCACGCGCCGCACGTCGGCGACCGCGCGCCCCTCCGGACGGCTCACGCCCGGATAGTTGCCCTCGATCTCGCGGCGCAGGTGCGAGAGCGCGAGCATCCACGGCGTCACGACCACGAAGCCGACGAAGATCCCCGCGTACGCGAGCTCCGTCGAGAGCACCGTCGCGGCGATGAGGTGCAGGAACGAGAGCACCGCGATCTGCTGGTAGTCGGCGGCCGCGCGGCGGTTCATCAGCCGCGAGATCTGCAGCAGCGCCGTGAACTCCATCGCCAGCGCGAGGATCGGCCCGCCGAGCGCGCCCCGCAGCACCTGCACGCCGAGGGAGGCGACGACCGCCGCCGTCCAGCCGCGCGCCCACCCGGGCCGCGCGATCCGCTCGCCCTCCGCGAAGAAGCTCGCGCCCCAGCCGAGCGCGATGACGAGCAGCGCGAGCGGCGTGAGCTCCCCGCCGAGCGAGAGCGCCGCGAGGCCGAGCCCCGAGAGCAGGTACGCGACCGCCTTGTGCAGCGCCGCGAAGCTCACGCGCGCACCCCGAGACGCCGCGGGTCGGCGCCGCCCCCCACGCAGACCACGCCCCCGAGCGACTCCGTCACGCGCCCTCCGCGCCCGGCGCGCGCACCGTGATCGTCCGCGCGGCACCGCCCGCCGTGGCGAGTGCGGGCGCCGTGTGCGCCGGCACCGCCTCGAGCAGCGCGAGGAAGCGCCACACCGGGTCGGCCGCGCCGCCCGCGGCGACGAGCGGCGAGCGCGCCCCCCGCGCGAGCACCTCGACCGCCGCGCCCCGCGCGAGCGCCCGCTGCGCGAACCACGCCGCGCGCGCGATCGCCTGCTCGAAGGCCGCGTCCCACGCCTCCCCCGCATCGACCGGCCGCGCGTTGTCGACGACGAGCGCGACACGCAGCGCCTCGTCCCGCAGCCGCTCGCGCGCGACGACGCGCCCGAGCGCCGCCGAGCGCCGCCAATGCACGGCCCGGGCGTCGTCCCCCTCGCGGTACTCGCGCAGCCCGGCGACCTCGGACCCCGCGCCCGTCCGCGCGCCGGGGATGTCCTCGGCCCCGATCACCCGCGCGAGCGCAGCATCCGGCGCCGCCAGCAGCGCGGGGTAGACGAGCAGCTCGCCCGGCGCATCCCATGAGCGAGATTTCTCAATGATCCCAAATGGATAGCGAGTCGCGACGCGGTACCCATCGAGCCGCATCATCCCGCGCTGCGTCGGTGTCCTGCGGTAGGCCGCGACCTGCTCGCCCCCGGGCGCGACCTTCAGGAAGTAGCAGCGGCGCTCCGTCGGCGCGCCGGTGACGACGTCCTCGACCTCGAGCGAGTAGCTCTCGAGGCGGGCCTTGCCGTTGCGCAGCGCGAGCTCGATCAGCGCGACCTGCCCGACGAACGCGCGCTCCGGCAGGTGGCGCTCGACCCGCACGCGGCTGAGCACCAGCTCGCTCATGACACCGCTGAGGATGGTCAACGCGAGCAGAAAACCAAGCACGAGAAAGAGCAGGTTGTTGCCGGTGTTCACGGCCGCGACGCCGACGCCGACGGTCACGAGGAAGAAGACCTTGCCCTCGCGCGTCGTGCGCCAGCCGATGCGCGCCCCACCCACGCGCGACCCGCGGTCGAGGAGGGCCGCGAACGAGCCCCGGGCGCGCATCGACGTCAGACCGGCACCGCGAGCTCCGCGAGCAGTTCGCGGACGACGCGCTCACCATCTCTGGCGATGGCCGTCCCTTCCCGCGCTCCCGCGGGCCGCACGCGGTGCGCGAGCACCGCGACCGCGACCGCGCGCACGTCGTCCGGCAGCGTGAAGGTCCGGCCGTCGACGAGCGCGTGCGCCCGCGTCGCCCGCTCGAGCGCGAGCGCCGCGCGCGTCGAGACGCCGAGCTCGACCAGCGGCGTCTTGCGCGTCGCGAGCACGAGCCCGTGCAGGTAGTCGAGCACCGCGGCGTCGACGCGCACCGCGTCCACGGCCCGCTGCGCGTCGAGGAGCTCGTCGCGCGTGCACACCGCTTCGAGGGCGTCTGTCGGGTCGTCGCCGCGGCGCCGGGCGAGCACGAGCCGCTCGACCTCGGGCGGCGGATAGCCGACGCGCAGCCGCAGCAGGAAGCGATCGAGCTGCGACTCGGGCAGCGGGTAGGTGCCGTGGAACTCCTCGGGGTTCTGCGTCGCGACGACGAAGAACGGCTCCTCGATCGGGTGCGTCTGACCGTCGAGGCTGACGCGTCGCTCGTCCATCGCCTCGAGCAGCGCGCTCTGCGTGCGCGGCGTCGTGCGGTTGATCTCGTCCGCGAGCAGCACGTTCGTGAACACCGGGCCGGGCCGGAACACGAGCCGCGCGCCCGCCGCGCCACCCGCGCTCGCCTCGAGGACGTTCCCGCCGAGCACGTCCGCGGGCATCAGATCGCTCGTGAACTGGAGCCTGCGGAACGTGACGCCGACGCTCTTCGCCAGCGCCCGCGCGAGCGTCGTCTTGCCGACCCCGGGTACGTCCTCGACGAGCAGGTGCCCGCGCGCGAGCAGCGCGACCACGGCGAGCGAGACCGTCGCAGGCTTGCCCTCGAGCGCGCGGCCCACGTTGCGCACGATGCGCGCCGCGACGTCGATGGCGGCGGCCGCCTGCGTGGTTTCGGCCGGCATCGGGCGGTGAGGCTAGCACGGCACCCCGCGCGGGGCGGCGGCCGCTAGACCAGCACGAAGTCGCTCGCGTCGAGCGCCTCTTGCGCGACGACCGAGCGCGTCTCCTCCTCGCGGCGCGTCGCGAGCTCGTAGAGCTCACCGAGCAGCGCGGGGTGTTCGCGGATCGCCGCCTGGAACTGCTCGCGCCGCAGCTCGAGCGCGATGGTCGCGTGCTCCGCGACGACGTCAGCGGTCGCCGGTCGGCGCAGCACGAGCGAGATCTCGCCGACGACGTCGCCGGGGCCGAGCTGCGCGAGCTGCAGCGTGTCGCCCTCGGCGTCCGTGCCCGTCACGCGCACGGTGCCGCTCGCGATGAGAAAGAGCCCCTCCGCCTCGGTACCCGCCGCGACGAGCCGCTCGCCGGCCGCGAACGTGCGCGTCTCGAAGCGCCCCATCAGGTCCCCGCGTGAAGCCGGCGCGACCGCGCGGAGGATCGCGCTGTGCCGCAGGAGGTTCGCGACCATGCGCCCGCGGCAGAACGACGAGAGTTCCGCGCCGAGCACGGGCACCTCGCGCGTGAGCTGCTCGAGCACCTCGCGCGAGGCGACGAGCAGCGTCGCCGACTCGATGGCGACGACGGCCGCCGCGCGCGGCGAGTCCGAGACGAGCGCCATCTCCCCGAAGATCGCGCCCGGTCCGAGGACCGCGAGCAGCGTGTCGCGCCCCTCCTCGCCGCGCCGCACGACGCGCAGCGCGCCGCGCACGACGATGAAGGCCTCGCGCCCCTCCTCGCCCTGGCGCAGCACCTCGGCGCCGGCGGCGACGTCACGCACCGTGAACGACGCGAGCACGCGCGCGAGCGGCTCCGGGTCGAGCGCACCGACGAGCGGGAGACGCGGCAGGGAGGCCCCCGCGGCGACGGGGTCATCCTCGGCGAGCCAGGTCGAGAGCGCCGACTCCGCGCGCTCGCGCAGCGGATCGGCCTTCAACTTCGCGAGCGCGGGCGCGAGGGCGGGCGACGCCGGGAGCGGGGGCGGCGCCTGCGAGACGTCGGCGAGACGTGCGCTGCCCTTGCCGAACGCGGCCGCGATCGCCGCGAAGTGGGGCGCCGCGTCCTCGCCGCACGCCGCGACCGCGTGCGCCGCGACGACGGCCGAGGGCAGATCGCCCCGGCGCACCGACGCATCCACGAGCCGGGCCGCTGCCTCCCCCGCGACGAGCCCGCGCTCCTCCGCGGCGAGCGCGCGCACGACGAGCAGGGCCGCGCCCACCTGGAACGGGGCCCCCTCGAGCACAGAGACCGCGAGGCGCAGGGCGCCGTCGCGGTCTCCGGAGATGAAACGGTCGTGGGCCTGGTCGAGAGCGGTCAGGGCAGAGTCGGCCGCGGAGTCGGAGCGCATGTCGCGCGCGAAACTACCACAACCGCCCTTCGCTTCAGCGCACGCCGACGATGTTCGCGCCGACGGCCGTGAACGGCAGGCCCGCCGACCAGCCATCCGCCATGCGGCGGTCGCTCGTGCAGTCGTGGCCCTCGATCCGCGTGCCGTCACCGTCGATGCACGCGGTCACGACGGCCTGGCAGCCGAACGGCCCGCTCTCGTCGATGACGTAGAACTCGAGGCCGTCGCCGTCGAGGTCGACGTCCGGCTGGGCGGGCCCGATGTTGATGCCGAAGAGCGTCTTGCCGCCGAGGAGCACGTCGCCGAGGTTCGTGCTCGCGACCGCGTCGTCGCAGGGCGGCGAGGGCGGCGCGCCGCCGCCGATCATGTCGAGGAAGTTGGGCAGCCCCGCGATCGTCGTGACGGGGATCGCGCCGCAGAGCAGGCCGGCGGTGACACCGGTCACGTCGCCGCCGGACGACATCACCGTGCCGCTGATGCGGCCCTGGCGCAGGTCGAGCGGGAAGAGGCCCGCGATCGGGAGCGTGACGTCTTCCGGCCCGCCCGAGACGCGGCCCGCCGACGATGCTCGAGCCGAAGGACGTGACCGGGTCACCATCCGGCCCGATGGCGTCCGCGTCCGCGAAGAAGTTCGCCGAACCCGAGAAATTGTTCATCGCGTTCATGTCGCCGTCGCTGCCGGTGATCCAGCCGACGCGCACGCCCGGATCGCTGGTCGCGCTGTCGAGCCCGATCATCGAGAGCAGCAGGATGAACTGTCCGTTGTTGAGCGCGTCCTCGAGCTGGCCGTTGAGGAGGCCGAGCGCCGAGCCGAACGCGGCGCCGAACGAGTTGTCCGGCATGCCGTCGCCCGAGTAGTCGCAGCCCATCGTGCGGTCGATGCTGAGCGAGTTGACGACCAGCGACTGCTGCGTGAAGCAGTCCGACTGACAGCCGTCCTCGTCCCACGAGCCCGCGGGCGACATCGCCGGCGTCGGGTCGCACTGCTCACCCGCCTCGACCGTCCCGTTGCCGCAGCCCGCGAGCGTGTCGCAGGCGGCCTCGGTGCACGCGGCCATGCCCGGCGCGCAGCCGCAGCCGGGCGTGCGATCGCAGCGCTCGCCCACGTCGCGGACGCCGTTGCCGCACTCTTCGATCCGGCAGTCGGCGCTGCAGCCGTCGCCGGAGAAGTTCTCGCCGTCGTCGCACTGCTCGGGCGCCTCGGTGTCGCCGTCGCCGCAGTACGGCATCGACTCGTTGCGGCGGCACATGTTCGTGCACGCGTCGGTGTCGACCATGTTGCCGTCGTCGCAGACCTCCATCGGGTCGAGCACGCCGTCGCCGCACGTCGGCATGCGCATGTCGGTCGGGGGCGTCGTCGCGTCCGTCGGCACGCGCGCGTCGAGGCCGGCGTCGAAGGTGATGCCGCCCATGTCCTCCTCGCCCGCGATCTTCGACGAGCCACAGCCGAACCCGGCGACCATCAGGGCGCCGCACGTCATCCACAATCCAAGGCGACTCATGAGTTGCTCCTTCGACGCCGGGCCCACTCGGCCGCGCGCGAGCGGGCACTCTACCGGACACCGCGCGCGTCCGTCCACGACCGCACCGCGCGACGTGCGAAAGCTCAACGCCGCGCCCCTGCACACGGACCGACGAGCGCGCGGCTCAGTCGAGCCCGCCGGCCTTCGCGAGCGCCAGCCGCGCACGCCGCAGCTCCTCGCGCAGCGTCGCGGCCTTCGCCTCGTCCGCGTCGGCGTTCCGCGCGAGGAACGCGCGCAGGTGCACGGTCGCCCGCGGCGCGTCGCCCATGTGCCACGCGAGCATCCCGAGCAGGAACTGCCCGTATCCCTCGCGACACCGCGCGCGCTGCAGCGACGCGACCGTGCCCGCGAGCGCAGGCGCCGCGCGGCCCGCCTCGAGCTGGATGTACGCCGCGTGCGCGCGCAGCAGCGGGCGGTCCCGGCGCGCCCAGCGCAGCGCCTGCGAGAGCGACGCGAGCGCGCCATCCAGATCCCCGGCGAAGTGCTGCAGCGTCGCGAGGGACCAGCCGTGAAACGATCGCCGCCCGGTCGGCGCCGCCTCGACGGCGAGGCGCTGCGCCGCGATCGCGCCGGGCAGATCCGCGAGCGCCTGGAGCACGCGTGAGGCGTCGTGATGCGCGAGATCGAGCAGCGACCCGCCGATCGCGATCATCTCCTCGGCCAGCGCGAGCGCCTTGCGGTACTGCCGCTCCCCGAGGCGCGCGAGATAGAGCTGCCGCAGCAGCAGGAATCGCGTATCAGCATCGATATCGGGCTTCGCCAGCCCCTCGGCGGCGATGCGGGCCCGCGTCGCGTCGTCTGGCGCGGAGATGGCGCGACGCAAGAAGTCGAGGAAATCGGTAGGCTTCGCTGCTGTTCGGGGGTCCGCCATGACGCAAGGTGTCTCCCGAGATACGCGGCCGGGGGAAAGTAGCACAGGCGCTACCCGTGTCGAATCGCGTCTCCTTTCATGGGGTTGGCGAGATTCATCCACAAGCTGTCCACGGCCCCCCAGCCATGGACGCGTCACGCGCGATGCACATCCGTCACGGACGGCCCGCCGCCGCGCATCCCGCTCACGCGCCGAAGAGGAACTCCGCGATCTCGTCCCGCCGCGCAGCCGCATCCCGGCGTCCGAGCTCGACGAGTCGCGCCGCGTAGGCGCCATCGAAGAGCAGGTAGCTCGCGAAGTCGGCGTCGGCGCCCTCACCGATGTCGAGCAATCGCAGCAGCGTCGTCCCGAGCTCGCGGCGCACGCGGCCGCGGTCCTCGCGCATGTGCTCGCCGGCGAGGCGTCCGAGGTCGAGGCTCGGCCGGATCGCGAGGGCGCGGAGGCGCTTGCGCGGCTGCTCGCCGTTCGCGAGCAGCTCACCGTTGATGCGCGTCATGAAGTCCGAGCCGAAGGCCCGCTCGCCCGCGTCGATGAGCGCGTTGAGGCGCGCGAGCTCCTCGAGATCCGTCGTGACGTGGTCGAGCAGGAAGGCGTTGAGCACCTTCCCGAGCAGGAAGGCGGCACCCGGCGCCTGACCCGGGGCGAGCGAGGGCGTCTCCGCGCCGATCGCCGACGACATGCCGATCACGAGCAGGCGCTCGGCGCCGAGGTGCACGGCCGGCGCGATCGGCGTGTTGAGCCGCAGGCCCCCGTCGCAGTGCAGGTCGAGGCCGATCGCCACGGGCGGGAAGAGGATCGGGATCGCGGCGGACGCGAGCACGTGCTCCACACGCACCCGCCCGGGCCGCACCTCGACGTTGCGCGGCAGGCGCGTGGGCATCGCGAGGCCCGGTGCGCCGTCGACCCAGAGCGTCGGTCGGCCGGTCGCGACGTGCGTCGTCGTGAGCGTCAGCGCCTGCAGGCGACCGGCGCGCAGGTTGTGCGCGAGGCGGCGCCAGCGGACCTCGCGCTGGACGAGCGCCGCGAGCGGACGCGCGTCGAAGAAGCCGACCGTCTCGCCCTTCTCGCTGCCGGTGAGGAGGCGGTAGAGGCGCGAGGCCTGCCGCACGCCGAAGTCGAGCACGTCGCCGAGCTGGATCTCCGACCACAACGCCCCGAGACGCTCGACCCCGGTGACCGGATCGTCCGCGACGGACGCGAGGAACGCGCCGTTCACCGCGCCGACGCTCGTCCCGCAGACGTAGTCGATGGTGGGCTTGCGGCCGAGCGACGCAGGGAGCTCGCCGAACACGTAGCTGAGGACGCCCGCCTCGTAGGCGCCGCGCGCGCCGCCGCCGGAGAGCACGACGCCGAGCGGAGAGGGGGAGGCCGGACGTGGGGCGGGGCGCGACGAGGGACGACGGAGCGGGGGGAGGGGTCCGTTCATGCGCGGATGGCCTGCACGATGGGGTTCTCGAGGTAGCACGCGCGCAAACGCGTATCACGAATGCGACCAAGCCGGACGTCCACGAGGGCGCGCGATTCGGCCAGCGCGGCGTCGGCCGCCGCGTGATCGCCGATGAGTCGCGACGCCAGCGAGAGCCAGTAGTGGATGCGCTCGAGGCGCTCGACCGCGCCCGTCCGCGCGAGGCCGGCGCGCACGGCGAGCACCGTGGTGCGCGCCTCGGTCACCTTCCCGGCGAGCGCGAAGGTGTGCGCCTGCAGCGCGAGGGCCTGCAGCTCGAAGCCGACGACACCAGCCGCCCGCGACTCGCTCACCGCCTCGTCCGCGTGCCGCAGCGCCCCCTCGAGCCGCTGCCGCGCGAGCTCGACGCCCACGCGCGCGAGGCGCTCCTGCGCGAGGTCGTAGCGGTCGCCGGCGCGCTCCGCGAGCTGCCGGGCGCGGTCGAGCGCCTTCTCCGCGGCGCCTGCGTCGCGGCTGTGCTCGAGCAGCACGTGCGCGAGCCCGACGAGCGCGTCGGCGCGGTGCGTCTTGTCGTCGAGGGCCTCGAAGACGTCATCAGCGCGCCGCAGGAAGGCGAGCGCGCTCTCGGTGTCCCCGAGCTCCGCATAGAGTTGCCCGACGTTCGAGAGCTTCTTGCCGAGGTGGAAGACGTCGCCGATCGAGCGATCGAGCGCGATCGAGGCGCGCAGCAGCGCGATGGCGTCCTCGTAGGCGCCGTCGGAGAGCAGCGTCACGGCGAGCGCGTTGAGCGCGTTCGCCTCCTCGCGCTTGTCCTCGATGCGCCGGAAGATGACGATGGCCTCCGCGATGGCCTCGAGCCCCTCGTCGGTGCGACCGAGCCGCCGCAGGAGCATGCCGCGCATCACGAGCACGTCGCCGCGCACCGCGAGCTGCGCGGTGTCGCTGCCCGAGCGCAGCAGCGCGCGGTCGCACGCGTCGAGGGCCTTCGCGACGTCGCCGGCGTCGCTCGCGAGCTGCGCGGAGAGGCGCAGCGCCTCGACCTCCGCGGCCTGGTCGGCGCTGTCGATCGCGGCGTCGAGCGCGCGCCGCAGCAGCGCCTCGACCCCCGCCGTGCGCCCCTCCTCGAGCTCGTAGCGGGCGACGCGGTTGAAGGCGGTGCCGCGCAGGTGCGGATCGCCCGAGCGATCCGCGATCGCGCGCATGGACTCGAGTTCGATACGTCGCTCGGTGCGGCGGCCGGCGCCTCGGAGGATCTGCTCGCGGGCCTCGTGCGCGACGAAACGCGCGGGCGCGTCGGGCGGAAGCAGCAGCAGCGCCTTGCCGTAGAGGCGCAGCGCGTCGCGGGTGCTGAAGGCGTCGAGCGCCGCGGCGCCGGCGTTCAGGTAGGCCTCGGCCGCGCCGCCGGGGTCGCCTGCGCGCTCGAGGTGCCGCGCGATGCGCACGGGCGGGACGCCCCCCATGGTGGCGAGGTGCGCGCCGATGCGGCGGTGCATGCGGCGGCGGTCCTCCGGGTCGGTCGAGTCGTAGGCGACGTGGCGCACGACCGCGCTCGGGAAGACGTAGAACTCCGCGCGCCGCTCGATCAGCCCGCGCGCCTCGAGGCCGTCGAGCGCGGGCTGCAGGTCCTTGGCGGCGATCGCGGCGAGGTCACTGCCGCGCAGCCCCGCGCCCGCGGCTGCCAGCCAGCGGATGGCCTGTCGCTCGGGGGGCGGGAGCTCGACGAGGCGCGCGGCGATCGCGCCCTCGAGCGTCGTCGGCAGCGCGATGGGCCCGGGCTTGCGCACCACCCGCCGCGCCTCGCCCTCGCCCTCGATCGAGACGATCCCACGCTCGAACAAGGCATCGACGAGCTCGATCACGAAGAACGGGTTGCCGCCCGCCCGCTCGATCACGGCCTGCTCGACGTCGACGGGGACCTGCGCCCCCACGAACCGCGCGTGCACGAGCGCCGTGCGCCCCTCGACGTCGAGCTCGCCGAGCTCGAGCCGCGGCACGCCGCGGAGCGCCTTCTCCACGCGCGCGTCGGGCCGCGTGCCGAGCAGCACGAAGAGCGGGATCTCGTAGCTGCGGCGCACGAGCGCCTGCAGCAGCTCGAGGCTCGGCTGGTCGATCCACTGCAGCGCGTCGAGGTGCACGAGCAGCGGCCCCTGCACGCCGAGCGCGCCGAGCAGCAAGCGCACTGCCCGCACGATGGCCCGCGCGCGGTCCTCGCCCTCCTCCGCGCGGTGCTCGGACCCCGACCCGAACAGCGGCGCGATCGCGCCGAGCACGCCCGCGCGCTCCCCCGCCGGGATCAGCCGCTCGACCGCCGCGCGAAGCGCCTGGGAGAGCGCCTCGCCGGAGATATCGCGATCGATACTGCACGCCTCGCGCAGGATGTCGGTGATCGCGACGTAGGGGACGTCGCCCGCGCCGAACGCGCACTCGACACGGAGCACGCGCGCCACGCGCCCGTCGGTGTCGGGCGGGAGCGAGTCGAGGGCCGCCGCCGCGAGGGAGGTCTTGCCGACGCCGAGGTCGCCGACGATCGCCATCACGACGGAGCGACGCGTCTGCTGCGCTTCCTGATACGCGTCGACGACCGCCGCGACCTCGCGCGCGCGGCCGACCAGCATGCCCGTCGCCCCCGGGAGGCTCGCCTCGGCGGCGCGCTCTTCGCGGGAGCGCTGGCCGAGCAGCGCGTACGCGCGCACGGAGCGGCCATGCGCGTCGTCGCCCGCCACGGAGACGTCGAGCGCCTCGTGGTCGAAGGCGAAGTCGCGCCGCGCCGCTCGGTAGATCTCACCCGCCGCGAGGATCTCCGCGCTGCCGGCCGCGAGCGCGAGCCGATCGGCGATGTCGAGCACGGCGCCGACGGGCTCCGAGCGGAGCAGCAGGCCCTCGCCCGAGCGCACCACCGCCATCACGCCGCGCGACACGCCCACCGAGACCTGCACCGGGCGAACGAGGTCGGCGCCGAGGGCGGCGACGGCCTCGACGACGTCGAGCGCGAGCCGCGCGCCCTTGAGCGCGTCGTGCACCGTCACACCGCCGAGCCCGAGCAGCAGGTGAAAGCGCCGGCGGTCGCCGCCCTCCGCCCAGCGCAGCACGGCGTCGGCCCGGAACGCGATCTTGTCGAGCACGTCGACGCCCTCGACCGGCAGCGGCGCCGTCGCCGCCTCGTCGGGGCCCAGCCCGCCGCGTGTACCACGAACGACACCACTGATGACGACGACGTGCCGCCGCTCGCGGATCTCGCGCTCGCCGCCCCGCTCGAAGCCGCGCTCGCCGACGCCCGCAGCCACCGTGAGCGCCGTCATGCGCGTCTTGCCGGGGCGCGCGGCGGCCTCGTCGACGCGGCCATCGGGGCTGGTCGTCTCGCGCGGGGCGACCTCCGCGATGAACTGCTCGAGGGCCGCGCCGTCCCAGACGGTCTCTTCCTCGTGCAGGTAGGCGCCCAGCGACGACGCGAGCGCCCGCGCCGTCTGCGGACGCTCCTCGACATCGCGCGAGGTCGCATCACGAACGATACGGTTCAAGGGTTCGGGCACCCCCGGTTCCACCTCGCGCGGCAGCGTGCGCTTGCCGTCGCGGACGAGGTCGAGCACGTCGAGCCCCGCCTGCCCCGGGTACATGGAGCGGCCCATGAGCAGCTCGGCGAGCAGGACGCCGATCGAGTAGACGTCGCTGCGGCGGTCGACCTTCGCCCCGCGCGCCTGCTCCGGCGACATGTAGGCGAACTTGCCCTTGATGACGCCCGTCTCCTCGCTGACCATGCGGGCGCGGGCGATGCCGAAGTCCGCGACCTTCACGCCGCCCTCGTAGGAGAGCAGCAGGTTCTGCGGGCTCACGTCGCGGTGCACGATCTCGAGCGGCTGGCCGTGCTCGTCGCGGCGGTTGTGCGCGTAGTCGAGGCCCTTCGCGAGCTCGGCGGTGACGTACGCGGCGAGGCCGTACGGGATGCGGCGCCCGGCGCGGCGGGCGGCCGAGACGAGGCGGCCGAGGTCGAGCCCGTCGACGTGCTCCATCGCGAGGAGGAACTCGTCGCGCACCTGCTCGAACGCGTACACCTGCACGATGTTCGGGTGATTGAGGCGCAGCGCGACCTTGGCCTCGTCCACGAACATCGCGCGGAACTTCGCCGACCGCGCGAAGCTCGGCAGCACGCGCTTGACGACGAGCACCTTCTCGATGCCCTCGGCGCCCATCTGCCGCGCGAGAAAGACCTCCGCCATGCCACCCGCGCCGAGGCGGCGGATGACGCGGTAGCGCCCGAGCGACTGCGGCGGCGGTTCCTGCTCCGACAAGCGGGTCGACGTTATCACGAGCCGCAGCGCGCCGTCGCTCACGCCCGGTCGATGCGGGCGCGCACGGCGGGCGGCAGGTAGAGCGCCGACGTGTCGAGCGCGCGCAGCGCCTTCGCGAGGACGTCCACGCGCTCGGTCGCCGACGCGTGCGCGCCCACGAGCACGACGTGCGCGCCACGCAGGCGCACGAGCCCGCCTGGCCGGCGCGCGTCGTCCGCGAACGACTCGACGCGCACCTCGACCTCGAGCCGCGCGAGCGCGTCTTCGAGGGCCACGATCAAGCGCGCGTCGTCCACCCGGCGAGGCTACGACAGGAGCGGCTTCGCAGGCGCGCGGCGATGCTACCTTCACGCCCGTGATCCGACTGGCGGTGCCCGGGCTCGGGGATGCAGAGGTGGAGGCGGCCGCACGCGTGCTGCGCTCCGGGATGCTCGTGCAGGGCGCGGAGGTCGCGGCGTTCGAAGCCGCCGTCGCCGCGCGCACGGGCCGCACGCACGCCATCGCCGTCGCGAACGGCACGACGGCGCTCGAGCTCGCGCTCGCCGCGCTCGGCGTCGGGCCGGGCGACGACGTGCTCGTGCCCGACCTCACCTGGCCCTCACCCGCGCACGCCGTCGTCCGCGCCGGCGCGACACCCATCCTCGTCGACGTCGATGCGGCCGAGTGGAACACCTCGCCCGCCGCCTTCGCCGCCGCGCGCACGCCCGCGCACGAAGGTCGCCATCGCCATCGATCAGTTCGGCGCGCCCGCGCGCCTCGCGGAGATCGCCGCCGCGCTCCCGGGCATCACCATCTTGGAAGATGCCGCCTGCGCGATCGGCGCCTTCCGCGGCGACGGCACGCCCTGCGGCGCCGCGCCGAGCGCGATCGCCACGCTCTCCTTCCACCCGCGCAAGGTCGTCACCACGGGCGAAGGCGGCATGATCGTCACCGACGACGACGCGCTCGCCGACACGCTCCGCATCGCGCGCAACCACGGGCAGCGCACGCCCGGCGAGTTCGCCGCCGCCGGCCCCAACGCGCGCCTCTCCGAGGTCGCCGCCGCCATCGGTGGCGTGCAGCTCGCGCGCCTCGACGCGATGCTCGACGCGCGCCGCCGCATCGCCGCGCAGCTCCGCACAGCCCTCCCGCGGCTCACCTTCCAGGCCTGGCCCGCAGGCGCACGCGGCAACGAGCAGACGCTCGGCGCGCTGCTGCCCGCAGGCACGTCACCCGCGCAGCGCGACGCGCTCGTCGCCGCGTGCCGCGCGCGCGAGATCGAGATCGGGCGCCTCTCCTACGCGCTCCACCGCCTGCCGCCGCTCGCGCGCTTCGCCCCGCGCGGCGATGCGGGCTGCCCCATTGCCAGCATGATCGTCGACCGCGGCGTGGCCCTGCCGCTCTGGCACGACATGGACGACGACGACGGTCGCGCGCGCCGCCGCGGGGATCGGCGCGGCGCTGGCGGAGGTGCTCGGATGAGCGCGACCGGAGGTCGCGGCAACCAGGGGCGCCGGTGGTGCTCGAGGTGAAGGATCTGCACAAGACCTTCCGCCTCGGCTTCTTCCGCAAGAAGGTCGAGGCGCTGCGCGGCGTCTCGTTCACGGTGCGTCAGGGCGAGGTCTTCGGCCTGCTCGGCCCGAACGGCGCGGGCAAAACCACCACGCTCAAATCGGTGCTCGGCCTCATCTTCCCGACGCGCGGCGAGGCGACGCTCTTCGGCAAGCCCGTCACCGATCCGTCCGCGCGCACGCGCCTCGGCTACATGCCGGAGAATCCCTACGTCTATCAGTACCTGAAGCCGCTCGAGTTCCTCGATCTCTGCGGTCGGCTCATCAGCCTCCCCCGCCGCGAGCGCGAAGAGAAGAGCCACGCGATGATCGCGCGCGTCGGGCTCTCCCACGCCATCGATCGCCCGATCGGCAAGTTTTCCAAGGGGATGACGCAGCGCATCGGCCTCGCGCAGGCGCTGCTCGGTGACCCAGATCTGCTGATCCTCGATGAGCCCATGAGCGGCCTCGACCCGATCGGCCGCAAGGAGATCCGCGACCTGCTCGTCGAAGAGCGCGCCCGCGGCAAGACGCTCGTGCTCACCAGCCACATCCTCGCGGACGTGGAGCTGCTCTGCGACCACGTCGCCATCGTGCAGCGCGGCACGGTCGTCGCGAGCGGCCCGCTCTCGTCGCTCTTGCGCAGCGAGGTGCGCCGCGTCGAGATCGAGCTCGATGGCGCCGACGACGCGCTCTGCGAGGGGCTGCGCGCGCTCGCGCTCGAGGTGCGGCGCGGCAAGGGCGCGACGCGCGTCGTCGTCGAGGGCGACGAGGCCGTACCCGAGGTCCTGCGCCGCGCGCTCGACGCCGGCGCGAAGGTGCTCGGCGTCACGCCCCACCGCGACACGCTCGAAGAGCTCTTCGTCCGCAAAGGCGTCAAGGGCGGCGACTGAGCGCCTCGCGCATCCCACGCGTGCCGTGAACGCACGCGAGGTGAACCCCGCCCGATGCGCGTGATAGATCACGGCGCATGACCATCCGCCGTGTCGACCCCGAAGAGGCCCTCCGCCTGCTCCGCGAAGAGGGGTATTCGTACCTCGATGTGCGCTCGATTCCCGAGTTCGAAGACGGCCACCCCGAGGGCGCGTTCAACATCCCGCTGCTGCACATGACGCCCGCCGGCATGCAGCCCAATACCGATTTCGCCACCGTCGTCGAGCACGCGTTTCCCAAAGACACCAAGCTCGTCCTCGGCTGCAAGGCGGGCGGGCGCAGCCTCCGCGCGGCCGAGCTCCTCGCGCAGCGTGGATATTCGAATCTCGTGGATCAGCGCGCCGGCTGGGCGGGTCAAACGGATCCGTTCGGCCGCATCTCCGAGCTCGGCTGGGGCCCGAAGGGCCTGCCCGCCTCGACGACGGCGCCCCCCGACCACGGCTACGAATCCCTCTCTCGCCGCGCGCTCTCTCGCTGAATCCCATTCTCGATGCGCGCCCTCGTCTTCGATCTCTCGATTCCGCGCTACCTCGCCGCGAAGGCCGCGGGCAAGCGTTTTCCGGCCCTTTTCGACGGCGCGCCCTCGTGTCTCTCGCTCCGCGACGACGAGCCCGCCCCCGCGCTCCCCGGCGACGACTGGGTGCGCCTGCGCCCGATCCTCACCGGCCTCTGCGGCAGCGATCTCGCCGTCGTCTATTTCAAGATGTCCGCCGCGCTGAGCGCCTATGGCCCCAAGCGCTTCGTGATGGGCCACGAGCTGCTCGCGCGCGTGATCGGCGTCGGTCGCGGTGTGCGCGGCGTGCGCGAGGGCGATCGCGTCGTCGTCGATCCGTGGCTGCGCTGCGCGCTCCGCGGCGTGCCCGACTGCGCGCGCTGCGCCGTCGACGAATACGCCACCTGCGAGCGCGCCGGCACCGGCCCGCGCAAGGGCGTGATGCTCGGCGCCTGCGCCGAATTGCCGGGTGGCTTCTGCGACGAACTCGTCGCCCACGAATCCCAGTGTTTCACGCTGTCGGACTCCGTCAGCGACGCACGCGGCGTGCTCGCCGAGCCCGTCTCCGTGGCCGTCCACGCCGTGTTGCGCAACGCCCCCCGACGCGGCGAGCGCGTGCTCGTGATCGGCGGCGGCCCCATCGCCTTCACGCTCGTCTTCGCCCTCGAAGAGCTCGCGCCCGACACCGACGTCACCCTCGTCACCATCGAGCGCGGCCAGGCCGAGGTCGCCACCACCCTCGGCGCCGAGCGCGCCTGGGTCCTCGCCGACGAGCCGCTCCTCCCCCGCGCCGCGCGCCACACCCGCGCCACCGTCCTCCAACCCGAGCTCGGACCCGGCTTCCTCGCCGGCGGCTTCGACCGCGTCTTCGATTGCGTGGGTTCGCGCGACAGCGTCGCCGACGCCTTCTCCCTCGTCCGCGCCGGCGGCACGATCGTGATGGTCGGCGCCGCAGGCGTCCTGCGCGACGTCGAACTCTCCCACCTCTGGACCAAAGAGGTCTCGCTCGTCGGCACCTACAGCTACGGATTCGAGACCTGGCGCGAATCCCGCGCGCGCACCTTCGCCATCACCCGCGAACTCCTCACCGGCACCCGCCTCCCCCTCGAGCGCCTCGTCACCCACCGCCTCACCCTCGACCAATACCGCGACGCCCTCCGCATGAACCTCCACCGCGGCCAAAGCGGCGCGATCAAGACCGTGTTGGCGCCCTAAGCGAAACGTGTCGCCGTCGCGCAGAGTGGGATTCTCGCGAGTGACGAGGACATCGTCTTCACCCACTGCGAACCTCCGGCGGAACGCTCAGCGCCGCTTGCCCGATGGGCGCTTCGCCCGCGTCGGCGCATGCATACCCGAGCCCGGCTGCCTGCCATAACCCTGCTCCGCGCGCTCAGCGACCATGGCGATGGGCGCGCTCGCTGGCGGCCGCCCGACGGGGCGCTGCGTGGGTGAGTCGGCCGGCGAGAGCAGGTGATACGGCTCGCAATCGAGCGCCGCCGCCACCGACGACAACGCCCGCAGCGTGAGATTCGGCCGCGCCGTCGGCGACTCCATCTGCGTCACGTATTGCAGCGACACCCCCGCACGCTCGGCCAATTCGAGCTGCGTGAGCCCGCTCGCCGCCCGCCGCTGCCGCGTGTTGCTCGCCACCCAGCCACTGCTCCGCGCGAACCGCAGCTCGGCCTCCGCTGCGTACTCCGTGGGTTCGACACGCCGAGGCACGCCCGAAGCGGACGGGATGCCATCGCGCTTGAATACAGACTACTGGTTGTATATCGTCGGCCCCCGCGGCGTCGGATGGGATCGCCGCGCGAGGATTTCGCTTGCCCCCACGTACCCGAACAAACACCGACAACCCCTTCGCTTCGTTCCTCAACCGGCACGCGGACGCGTTGTCGACCGTGAAGGATCGGTCGAGCTTGTCGACTTGGCATCGCCAGTTCGCCCACGCATGGGCGTCCAACGCGCGTGCACTCGCCGACGAAGCGAACAAGACACTTCATCTCGCCAAAGAGCAGAGGCTGGTTGCGGATGTGGGCTACCTCGCCGTGGAGAGCGCGCTCCAGCCCGCTTCAAGTGAGAGACAGACCTACATCCTCGTCAGCACGAATCCCGGCTGGAATGAGCAGACCAGCGCCCGAGAGCGTAAGCAGAAAGGATATTCGGCGAGAACCACTGCGAGCGCTCCCGTCGACCTCGACCAGTACGAGCGCTTTCGCAGCCATTTCTTTCCCGAGTGGCATGAGCGCGTCATCGCGCCCACAAGTGTTGGCAACGGAGCATGGTGGACGAGAGCAAACCGCTTTCTTCATGAAGTGGCAGGCGTTGAACATCCCGGTGTAGCGGGACAGTGGCACGCGAGCCTCGATGCGATCGGGTGGGAGCTCTGGCCGTTTCATTCGGCATCGGACGGCCTCACGGCAGCTTCTTCGTCTTCATGGCCTTTGCAGCGGTTTGCGGGAGAAAGCCTGCGCGCCGCACTTCGCATGCCGAGCAAGGGCGTCGTCGTCGCATCCCGAGCGGGCTTCGACATCCTTCGGGGACAACTGCACTCCGAGTGCCACCTCGAATTCGAACGCCACGTTGGCGATGTCTTTTGCATGGGAGTCACTCACCGCCCGACCCGACGCCGCGTCGTCAGCGTGCGACGCCAGATATTCTCACGGTGGGGCGTTCTTTCGAAGATCGACCAACGGCAGGTCGTGGCGCTTTGTCGTGAGTTCATCGAGGGCTCGTGAAGGTTGCCTTCGCGGTAATGACTCCGCGCATCGTATTCATGAGCAGCGTGCTTCATGGACAGAGCATCGCACCGCATCACGCGCGAAACGCCAATCGCGCGCGCTCCAGCACTGAAGAAATACAAACTAGGAGATCCCGTGATGAATCGACCGCGAATGTTTGGGTATGGATCTATCCTGAGTCTTGCGTGGTTCGCAGGCTACGTCGCGCTGGCAACCGGGTGCGGAAAATCGGAGCCGGCGGCGCCGGTGGCAGCAGCCACACCACCTGAACCACAGGATCGATTTTCTCTGGCGATGCTTGGTCAATGGTCCCTGTTGGCAGTGCAGCCGAGATCGCTGGTCTTGGAGGGGTTTGTTCAGTTCGGCAACCTTCCTCCTCAGCGTATACCAACGAAGCGTATGACGGATCTGACCGTCACCTGCTCCAGCACTGAGTCTTGCGACTTTCATGGTTCGGGTACCGGCACCGATGTAACGAATTATTGTAAGGGAACCGTGACCCTCGCGAATGGTTCGCTCATGGTCGAGGTTGTCCCCGACGCCGCGGCGAGGGAGGCAAATGTGAGCGGTGGTCGCCCGGCCCCAGAAGAGTACAACATGGGTTTTTGTAGCAGTTGGACTGGGACATATGCGCGGGGTCCTGCGAATGAAGGCCCTAGTGCAATAGGTTCGTCAAGCACGTCTGCAACAGGGTCGTCGGGAACCGGAGGCGGCAACAACGGCTGCATGATGCGTTGCGCAACGGCGCAGAGCGCTTGCGTTCTGCGCTGCAATGGCATGCGCTCGTGCATTTCGGAATGCGGAGCCAAGTCCATGGAGTGCGTTGGCGGCTGCTGAGTTCGCTGTCCAGACAAACGCTTGTAATGATGCCGTCTTGATGGGTGAATCGCTTCTGCCTTCATTGATGAGCGCTTCGTGGCGGCATGTGATGAAGAGCAGTGGTCGCGGTGGCTGAAGTCGTGCTGACCATCACCATTCGCTGACGGCCCGAATCGCTGAGCCGCGGGCATGGCGGTGACCTCTTCTGAAGTCATCGCCATGTTGCGTTTCCGCTCAAGAGCTCTCCAACGAGAACGCCTTGATCACTCGCTTCTTGCCGAAGCTGCGACCGACTCCGACGCGAAGCGCTCAAGTTCGCCGAGGTGGCCGGCGAGGATGGCTTTCACGATGTCGAGGCTGAGGGCCTGGTCGTCGTGCACGGCGATGTTGCGGAATCCCACCATGCGCTGCATCGCGGTCGCGAGGTCGGGGTCGAGGAGGCCGGCGCGGGCGAGGGCGGCGAAGGCTTCGCGGCTCTCCTGGGGGACGCCGAGGCGATGGACGCGCACGCGGTGCATCGCGAGGTCGATGGCGGCCTCGCAGGCGCGTTGGAGGTTCAGCACGATGGCGTCGAGGCGCGTCACGTCGTCGAGGCGCGCGTCGTCGCCCGCGTGCTCCTCGCGGACGCGGCGCAGGCAGCGCTCGATGATGGCGGCTCTTCTGGAGGATCACGTCGTCCATCAGCCGAACACCTTTCCGCGGGCGTGGACGTCGGCGAGGATGGCGCGGCGCTCTTCGTTGAGGCGGGCGTAGTCGGAGAGCGCGAGCATCTCGAACCACTGGCGGGCGTGGCGGTCGCCTTCGTGGAGCAGGAGGTCGCTGCGATAGACCTGCGCGCGCATCACGGTGGTGGCGCTGCGCAGGTCGACGAGGTCGACGTCACAGCCGGCGATCGTGGCGAGCTCGCCCTGGAGCGTGAGACGCGATCAGCCGGCGCTGCGCAGGGCGCGGCGGGCCCGTGTCTTCTGGCATCCTCGCGCTCGTGAGGAGGAGGCGCATGCGATCGATCACCGCCGTGCTGGGCGCTCTGGGCGCGATTCTCGTCGTGGGGTCGCTCGCAGCGCCGGTGTCGGCCGACGATTGCGCGCGCTGCACGACGGAGTGTCTGCATCGGTCCGGCGCCGAGGCCGCCGCGTGTGCGCGTGTCTGTGAGGCGGCGTGCGCGCGACCGCAGCAGACGGTCACGGCACCGCCGGAGCGCGGGTCCGCAGCGACTTCGCAAAGCCCGTCGGAGGGAGCCCCGGGCGAGGGCGTCCATCAGGGATTGCGCAACGTCCTCCCAGGCGGGAACGGCGCGGCAGACGGCAACTCTCCAACGCGCGGGCCGGTCACCGGCGTGCCACGGCCGAACGCAGCAGGGGGCTACGAGACGCCGCCACGCGGGCGGCTGGAGCTCGGTCGGGGCGGCGCCGTTCGGGGGGAAGGCCGGCTCGACCCGGCGCGGGTCGTTCGGGTGATTCGGCAGCGCGCATTCGCGCTCCGCGCCTACTACGAGCACGCGCTGCGCGACGACCCGCAGCTCGCGGGCACGGTGACCGTCGCGTTCACGGTCGAGCCCACAGGCAGGGTGTCGAACGCGCATGCCGCTGCGGATACGCTCGGAAGCCCGGCCGTCACCGCGCGCGTCGTGGAGACCGTGTCGGGATTCCGCTGGAATCCCGGCCCCATCGGCGGTTCGGTCGACTTCTCGTATCCCTTCATCTTTCGCCCAGCCGCAGACGTCACCACGCAAACACCTCCTGCGCCGGTGCGCGGGACTGTGCGCATCGACGGGGGCGCGATACGCGGCGGACGCGGGCAACTCGACGCCCAGCTCCGATCGCTCAACACCCTGCGGTCAGCGCCTCGGCGCTCCTCCGTGCTTGCTACGAGCGCGGGTTGCGAAGTCATCCGCGACTCGCGGGCACGATGACCGTCGCCTTCACCATCCAGCCTGAAGGCACGGTATCTGCGGTTCGCGTGTCGGAGAACACGACTGGCGACCGCAGCGTCGCGGCGTGTGTGACGAGGGTGATGAGAGGCTTCCGCTTGCGCCCCGGGCCCGTGGGGGGCTCGGTCGACTATGCGTTTCCGCTCTCGTTCGCTCCCCGGGCGGAATGAGGGGCCGACGTCCCGGAGTCGACCCTGAGCGGGACTCCACGGTCCATTCGGAGATCGCCCCGGGCGAGTGATGGTTTGGCGGCAGCGCGGACGGCGCGGCTCGCGGCGACACCGCG
This sequence comes from Polyangiales bacterium, assembly GCA_964202905.1. Lineage (GTDB taxonomy): Bacteria > Myxococcota_A > Polyangia > Polyangiales > JADJQN01 > CAIUAC01. The sequence goes on along the minus strand of CAXNJO010000001.1, from coordinate 588,288 downwards.
CGTCACCGCAGGACGCGGCGGGCGTGCCAGAGATCGTCCTCCCGGCCGAGCCCGTGCATCGCGCCGCGCGCCCTTCGCGGCGCAGGCCCTCGCTGCGGCGTTGACGCTGCCAAGCACGCCCGCGATTCGCGCACATCCGCGACGACGAGAATCTGCGCGGCACGCGCAACCGTCGCGCGCGCGCGCGCGATACGGCGCGCACCTCGCAAGGAGCCGTCCATGTCGCGTATCCGTGTCTTCGTGTGCTGTGTGTGTCGTGTGGTGCTTGTTCATGACTTCGGGTTGTGTCGTCCGCGACGAGACGCGCGGCGCGATGCGGTCGCAGAGCTCGAGTCGTTCCGAGCCGCGTATTTCGAGCGCGGTCTGTGATTGGGGCGTCCGTTGCTGCAATGCCACCGACATCGATCGTGCTTTTGGCATCGAGGTGAGTGAGGTCGACGACGTGTGAAGATGTGTTTGCGGCGGACATCGATGCACTGGCTCACCCGTCACGCTGCTGGGCCTCCGCTCGGGGGCCATCGCGTACTCGAGCGGCGCAGGCCGCCGCGTGCATCGCGCAGCTTCAGACGCTCGCGTGCGGCGCCGACCCGGAGCGCCTGCTCTCGATGGGCGCCTGCGCCGACGTGCTCGTCGGCCTGCGATTCTCCGGGAGATGACGTGCGGGAGCGACTACGATTGCAACGACGGAGAGCGGCATCACCTACTGCGCGGAGGGTGATGTGCAAGGTCGCCTTCAGGGCGTTCATTCCGCGCGGCGGGACGTGCATCAACGATGACATTTGCTCGCGCGGACTCGTGTGTTTCAACGGACGTTGTCGCGAAGGGGCGCCCATCGGAGCGACCTGCGGCACCGGACTCCTCCAGTGCGAGGGTGACTATTGCGAAGATGGCATTTGCCCGCCGGGGCGTTGGGATGGAGACACCTGCTCGGCATGACGTCGCAGTGCGAATCCGGCTTCTGCTCCCGTGCGGGTCGCTGTGAGCCCGTGCGTTGCGACGGGGTCGACTGACGCGGTGACCGCACGCGGCGTCCGACCGCGTTGCGTGGGTGGGGCGGGGTGGGTCAGGCTCGCGGGATGACGCTCTCCTTCCCCGCGAGGCCCGCATGACCCTGCAATTCGGTGAGTCGGTCGACGCGCGGCTGCCGTGGGTGCGGCGCATTCACGATCTGGATTCGGCGCGTACGGTGCGCCGCGCGGGTCCAAAATTGCGGGCGCTGCGCGGGGCGGCCGAACAGCTCGGGGATGCGCTGCGCGGCGGGCCGGAGGTCGTCTCCGTGCGGACGCTGCCGCTCTCGCGGCTGCTCTATCCGACGGCGTTCGCGTTTCACGGCGCGGCGATCGCGCCGGCCGCGCCGATGACCGTGATGCACCACCGGGCGCTACTCGTGCAGGTGCGGGCGGGCGGGGCGCTGCGCAACATCCTCTTCAATCCCACCGACGTCGAGGCGGGGCGCGCGGTCGGGTATTACAAGGAGCTGCTCGACCGCACGGGAGCGTGGGTGTCGCGGCGGATCCAGGACGCGCAGCCGACGGTGGACGTGCAATTGCGCGCGCTCGGCGTCGACCCGGCCGACATCGACCTGATCGCGTTCGACCACTTCCATGTGCAGGATTTGCGGGGGTTTCCCGAGCGCTTCCCGAATGCGCTGCTGCTCGCGCCGCGCTGCGAGTGGGAGGATTGGGACGAGCTGCACCCGCTCCAGCGCGCGTGGTACGTCGAGGAGGGGAAGCTGGGCCTTCCGCGCGAGCGCGTGGTGCTCACCGATGCGGATCTCGCGCTCGGCGAGGGCTGCCTGCTGCTGCGCACGCCCGGACACACGAGCGGGAATCAGACGCTCTTCGCGAAGGCGGCGGGCGGCGTCTTTGGTTGCAGTGAAAACGGCACGAGCGCGGATTCGTGGTCGCCGGGCGCCTCGACGATCACGGGTTTGCAGCTCGCCGCGCGGCAGCGCGATGCGGAGGTGATCCTCAACTGCAACACGCCCGAATTCGCGGCCGAGCAATACACCTCGATGATCGTCGAGCGCTCGATCGTAGACCGCGTGCCCGAGGCGCCCGCCTTCGTGCAGATGTTCCCGTCGAGCGAGGTCGAGCCCTCGTGGATGGCACCGGGCATCACGCCCGCGATGCGCTTTCACGAGCGCACGAGCGGGGTCGTTCAGTCACGCGGTGCGCGCAGCAAACAGGGGCGCATGGAGCGGGGTCACGCGGCGGAGTGAGGGGGTATTCACATCCTGCCTGGTGATGTCTGCGCGTGAATCGCGCATTCAGCGCGCCTCGATGACCAGGGTGTGCAGGCCGGCACCGCCGCACGTCACGGGGACGAGGCCCGTGGCGGGCTCGCGGGAAGCCGGGATTTCGGCACCATCGCAGGTGATGGCGAAGTTGGCGGCGAAGTCGGCGGGCTCGGGGATGTAGAGCTCGGTCGGCGCGGTGAGCGTGGGATTTCCGTCGAAGCGCAGCTCGAAGCGACGGGTGGATTCGTCGTAGCGCATGGTGCGGGGCCAGCCGGCGATGCGTTCGGCGCGGGGGCGCGAGAGGACGCGGCGGATCGTGGGGCGCTCGGACCAGGTGTCGGTGTCGGCGTCGTAATCGTGGACACCCCAGCTGCCCTGCGACTGCTCCTTCCAGAGCCAGACGGCCCAGCTCTCGCCGTACTCCTCGAAGAGCGAGGCCTGCGTCGCGTAGTAGTCCGCGGCGCGCACGGCGTCGGGGCCGTATCCCCACTCGCCGATGAAGGTCGCCGAGCCCCACGCGCGGGCCTCGCGCTCGGCGTTGGCGTGGCTCTCGGCGAGCGTGCGGCGCGTGAAGCGCATGCGCTGCTCATCCGTCGCGGTGAAGGAGAGCGTGTAGATGTGCGGCGCGTAGACGGAGCCGGGGAGCGCGAAGGGCGTCGCGGGGATCATCGCCGCATCGGTGAAAGTGCGCGGGATGACGGGCGGTTCGAAGAAGATCGGGTGGGCCGCGTCGACCGCGCGGATCGCGGCGCCGACCTCCTCGTTGAGGCGGCGCACCTGCAAGTCGGTTGCAACAGGCTCGTTGTAGATCTCGTAGCCAACGACGGCCTCATCGCCGACGAAGAACTCGGCGACGTGGGCGGCCGCGGCGGCGAAGCGGGCACGGAGGCGCGCGCCCTCGGCACCATCACCAAAGAAGGTCGCGAAGGCGGCGCCGACCTGGCCGGAGGTGCGGCGCGCTTCAAGGTCGAGGAGCGGGCCTTCCAGCAACATCTCGGGCGGCGGGGAGATGGCCCAGAGCGGCGCGCCGTCTTCGCCGATCTCTTTGGAATACGCGTCCTGATGCCAGTCGATGAGGACGTAGACGCCGGCCGTGCGGCAGTCGTCGACGATGCGTTGGAGGGCGTCGAGGAAGGCGGGCTCGTAGGTGGGCGGCGTGGTGTCGCGCGGCTCGAGCGCGCTCCAGTTGACGGGGAGGCGCAGCACGTTGAGGCCGAGCGCGCGGAGGCGACGCGCGTCTTCGACCGTGAAGGTGGGGATGGGCTCGAGCGCGGTGCGGCCGTCGTCGAAGGTGACGTCGAAGACGCCGTCGACGCGCGCGTTCACGCCGCGCAGGAAGACGACGCGGCCCTCGTCGTCGACGAGCTGGCGGCAGCGCGGGGCGAGGGGCGCGAAGGGGCCGGCGGGCTCGTCGCAGGCGGGCAATTCGCGCGGGCCGGCGTCGGGGGCGCCTGCGTCGACGGGGAGCGCGGCGTCGGGCGGCGCGGTGGCGTCGTCGTCGCCACAGGCCGCGAAGAGGGAGAGCGAGGCAGCGAGGCAGGCAGGGAGGACGCGGAGGTGTGGGAGGCGGCGCATCGGCGCGCAGGATAACGCGGAGAGGCGGGCGACGGGCACGCGGATCGCGCGCGATTTCAGGGAGATCAGGGGGTCGACGGCGCTGGCGCGAGCGCGACGGGAGGCGCGGCGTGGCGCTCGAGCCACCAGAACGAGAGCAGGCCCGCGAGGGGCATGATGGCGCCGACGGCGAAGGTCGTGCGCAGGTCCGAGGCCCACGCGATCGCCCCGAAGAGCGGGCCCGCGACGAGCTGCGCGCCATCGAACACCGCCGTCAGCGCGGACATCGCGGAGCCGCGCCGCTCGGCCGGGGAGCGCTCGACGACGAGCGCGGTGAGCACCGGGAACGAGAGGCCCTGACCGAGCCCGGCGAGCGTGCCGGCCGCGAGGAGCGCGGCGTCGGTGCGCGCGAGGGCGGTGAGCGCGACGGCGCCGCTCAGCGCGAGGAGGCTCGGGTAGAAGACGCGCACGTGTCCGACGCGGTCGGGGAGCCAGCCGAAGAAGACGCGGAGCGTGATGGCCGCGACGGCGTAGGCGCTCACGAAGAGCGTCACGCTGCCGATCTGCTCGCGCTCGACGAAAGGCTTGATGAACGTGAACACCGAGCCGGTGCCGATGGAGACGAGCGCACCGGCGACCCAGAGCGGGCGCAGCGAGGGGTGGCCGAGCACCGCGAGCACGCCGCCGCGCGCGGGTTCGGCGGAGGCGCCGCGCGCGCGGTGCGGCTCGGGCAGGGCGAGCGCGACGAGCAGCGCGAGCGCAGCGAGGGCGGCCGTCGCGAGGAAGAGCGTGCGGTATGTGCCGCGCGCGAGGATGAGGTCGCCGAGCAGGCCGCCGAGCGAGACGGGGAGCATCCCCGCGACCGCGAAGAGGCCGAGCCCTTCCGTGCGGCGCGACACGGGCACGACATCGGCCGCGTAGGTGAAGAGCGAGGCGAAGAGCGCGCCCTCGCCGAGCCCGTGCACGAGCCGCGCGACGACGAGCACGACGCCGACGCGGTCGACGAACGTGTAGAGCAGGCACGCGACGAGCTGCAGCGCGCCGCCCGCGACGATGACGACGCGGCGGCCGCGCGCGTCCATGACGCGCCCGACGAGCGGCCGCACGAGGAGCGCGGACACCGAGAGCAGCGCGACGACGACGCCCGTCGTGAGCTCCGACGCGTGGTAGCGCTCGAGCAACCCCGGCAGGTGCACGTAGGGGTGCAGCGAGAGTCCGCAGAAGAAGATCGCGACGCTCACGAGCAGGAACGGACGGCCGAAGAGGGGCTCGCGGGGCACCAGAGGTGCGCGGAGATTGCTTCGCAATCCGGCGCGCGTCTATGCTGCGCGGCACCTATGTCGATCGCGTCCCCGCGCTCCGCTCCCTTCGTGCTCGTCCCGGCCCTGCTCGGGCTCCTCGCGGGCTGCGGCTCGGACGCCGAGTGCGTGATCGACTCGGATTGCGCGTCGCTCGCGCAGCGCTGCGAGGCCAACCGCTGCGTGCCGCTCGGCGGACCGTCGATCGACCTCGGCGTCGGCGACATGGGCGATGCGGGCGTGCGCGACGCGGCGACGGACGGCGCGACCGACGGCGCAGCGGGGGACGCCAGCACCGGGGACGCGGGCCCGCAGGCGACGCGCGTCGGGGCGGTGCTCGCGCAGAGCAGCAGCACGGCGGCGTTCGTGCTCGCCGCGTTCGACGAGACGCCGGCGGGCGAGTCTGGGCGCTGCGTGGTGCGCGACGAGGGGCCGTGCACCGTGTCGGTGTGCGAGCCCGGCGCCGGCAGCGCGGTCGCGCGAACCGCGGGGACGGTCACCGTCACGAGCGGCGCCCAGATGGTGACGCTCGAGCCGGGCATGGACGCGCGCTACCCGCTCGCGACGCAGACGATGTCGCTCTTCGGGCCGGGCGCGGCGCTCTCGGTGAGCGCGACCGGTGACGCGGATGGCGGCGTGCCCGCGTTCAGCGGGATGGTGACGTCGGCGAGCCCGGCGACGCTCACGATGCCGGCGCTCACGGACGGCGTCGCGCTGAGCGTGCCGACGAGCGGGGACTTCGCCGTCGCGTGGAATGCGGGCGGCCCGACGGGCAACGTCGAGGTCAATTTCAACGGGATGAACGCGGCCGGGAGCAGCGTGTCGGTGCGCTGCCGCTTCGGCGTGACGACCTTCACCGGCACCGTCCCTGCGGCGGCGCTCACGGATTTCCCGGCCGGCACCTCGGGCGGCTTCCAGTTCTTCACGGTCTCGGAGACCGCGCTGATGCCGGGCGACGGCTGGGAGGTCGCGTTCGCGACGCGCGCGCCCCTCGCGACCTCGAGCGGCGCGCCGAGCGCCGGCACCGCGAGCTACTAGTCCGCGTAAAAGCTTGTAATCAAAGGACAATCAGCGACTTCGACCCGGGGCGCGCGACGGCACAGCGGGCCGCGAGGACGCTGCAGGCCGCGACGGCGCCGCAGGCCGCGAGGAGGCTGCAGGCCGCGACGGCGCGGGGATGGGCGCGCCGCGGTCGGCGCAGCGCAGCCACGACACGGAGACGCCGGCCGCGCTCGTGACGGCGACGCCGAGCGTGCCGTCGTCGCCGCGCGCGAGGGCGACGTGCGAGGCGGGCTCCTCGGGCGCGCCGACGGGGAGCGCCGGGCCGGGCCCCGCGTCGTCGACGAGGCGCACCTCCGCGGAGGCGTGGAAGCGCTCGGTCGGCGCGATCCCCGCGCGCGGCCGCGTCAACGCGAACACGACGGCCGCCGGCGCGCTCACGGCGTCGATGTGCAGCGGGCCGTAGCCCTCACCGGGCACGAGCGGCACGGGCGGCAGCGTGCCCCCGAGCTCGACGACGCCGATCGCGCTCGTCGCCGCGCGGCCGATCGCCGTGTACGCGACGAAGCGGCGCGCGCCGAGGTGGCCCGCCGCGATCCGCGCGGGCTCGGACACGGTGCTGAGCGGGCGCTCGATCTGCGGCGGCCGCGGCGTGCCGTCCTCGCCGAGCGCCACGCGCACCACCGGCGAGAGCCCGCCGCGCGCGTCGAGGAAGACGAGCTCCGGCGTGTCGGCGACGCGTGTGGCGACGGGCGCGCTCGCGCCGAGCGACTCCGGCGTGAGGTCGTGCGTCGCGGTGACGCGTCCGTCCGGGAGCACGACGGCGAGACGGACGCGCATCGGCGTCGCGCTGCCGTCCGTCCAGGCGACCGCGGCCGCACCGCCACGCAAGGGCGCGATCGCAGGCGGAAATCGGAGATCGGCGCCGCGCCCGATGGAGGCGAGCGCTGGCCGCATCGCGGGCGCGCTCACACCGAGCACGCCCGCGCGGACCTCGCCGCGCGCGTCGGTCGCCGCGAGCAGGACGCGACCGTCGTCGAGGGCCGCGAGCGCGGGCGGCGCGACGCGCGGCGTCGGGGACGACGCACCGAGCGGGAGCGTCGCGATCGGCGTCGTCGGCGACGACGGTGAGAGCCGCACCACGGAGACCGACTCCCCGCCGACGCCCGACAGGTAGCCCGCGACGACGAAGCCGCTCAGCGTCGACACGATCGCCGCGGGGCCGCCCTCGGCGAGCGCGCGCGTCGGCGCACGCGTCAGCGCGACGCAGCCGTGGGCCGGCGCCGCGACGTCGAGCGTCTCCGGCGAGGCGATCGCGCCGACCGTCTCGTCCGGACGCCGCAGCAGCGGCTCCGGCGTGTCGTCGAGGTCGGCGAGCGCATCGAGCACGCCGCGCTTCGTGCCGACGCGCACCGCGGAAGGGTCGACGCGGCGCCCGCCCGGCGCGCGCCCGGGCGTCGACGCCGACGCGGGGCCCGTGTGGACGCCCTCCTCGGGGACGCGCCGACGCGGCGTGCACGCGAGGAGCGTGAGCGCCGACGCGAGCGCGAGGCGCGAGACCGTCCGAGCGTGCGCGTTGCGGTGCATGGACGCGGTTGTACCCTCCCCCTCCATGACCGACAATTCGCGTGGGGTGCTCGCGCGCCGCGGCCTCGCCAACCTCTCGGCCTCGGCACACCGCGTCGTCGAGCCCTTCATGGTGAGCACGGCGTTCGAGCTGCCCGGCTACCGCGCGGTGCGCTCGCTCGGCGTCGCGCGCGGGATCGTCGTGCGCTCGCGGAGCATCGTCGGGAACTTCGCGGCCTCGCTGCAGATCCTCGTCGGCGGCAACATCACGCTCTACGCCGAGCTCTGCGAGCGCGCGCGCAGCGACGCCTTCGAGCTGATGCTCAAGCACGCGGCCGAGCTCGGTGGGAACGCCATCCTCGGCGTCCGCTACGACGCGAACGAGGTCGCCGCGGGCGTGACGGAGGTGCTCTGTTACGGCACCGCCACCCAGGTCGAGCCCATCGGCTGAGGGCGAAGCGCGGTCAGAAGGGCGGCTCGGACTCGGTCGCCCGCGGCAGGCCGCGCCAGAAGGCCTCGACCGCCTCGCGCGTGTCGCAACGCTGCGCGGGCGGCAGGCTCCGCAGGAACACCTTGCCGTAGCCCTTCGTCGTGAGGCGGCGGTCGAGCACCGCGACGATCCCGTGATCCCGGCGCGAGCGCACGAGCCGCCCGAAGCCCTGCTTCAGCGCGATCGCCGCGGCGGGCACGAGGTACTCCATGAACGGCGCGCGCCCCTCCTCTTCGAGGCGCCGCGTGCGGGCCGCGACCAGCGGGTCGCTCGGCACGTCGAAGGGCAGCTTGTCGATGACGACGAGGCGCAGCGCGTCGCCCGGCACGTCCACGCCCTCCCAGAAGCTCGCCGTCGCGAAGAGGACCGCGTGCCCATCGCGCCGGAACCCTTCGAGCAGCGCGGCCTTCGGCGCGGCGCCCTGCACGAAGGCGAGGTTGCGCAGCCGCGGCACGCAGCGACGCGCGAGCTCGTGCATCGCGCGCACGCTGGTCGTGAGCACGAACGCGCCGCCGCCCGTGAGCTCGACGAGCGCGACGACCTCGTCCGCGGCCGCGTCGAGGAAGCCCGGATCGCGCGGGTCCGGGATGGTGCGCGGCGTGTAGAGCGCAGCCTGCTTCGGGTAGTCGAAGGGCGAGGGCACGACGAGTTCGTCGACCTCGAAGTCGATGCCGAGCCGCTGCCGCGTGAACGCGAACGACGCATCGGTCGCGAGCGTGGCGCTCGTGAAGACGACGCCGCGCGTGCGGCCGAGCACCTCGTCGCGGATGACGGCGCTCACGTCGACCGGGCTCGCGCCGAGCGAGACGCTGCGGCCGCGGATCTCCGTCCAGGTGACGTGCCCCTTCGCGAGCCGCGTGCCTTGACCACCTTCCACGATGGTCGAGAGGTCGTCGCGGATCGCCCCTGCGCGCCGGGCCATCTGCACCACGGCCTCGCCGGCGGCCGCGCGCAGCTTGCAATGCGCGGCGAGCGCCTCGAGCTCGGCGTCGAACCGGAGCATCGCCTCGCGCGCGGCGTCACCGAGCGCGCGCGGCTCGACGGTGGCGCGCGCCTCGGTGCCCGCGGGCGGGCGCGGCAGCGCGGTGAAGAACTGCGCCGCCGCGTCGAGCACGGCGCGCAGGCGCGGCCCGCTCGCGTCGGCGAAGCCTGCCGCTCCGAGCGCGCGCTGCGCGTCGCGCACCAGCGTCTCGACCCGCGTCGTCGAGACGCGCACGCCGAAGAACTCCGTCGCGACGTCCTCGACCTGGTGCGCCTCGTCGAAGATCACGGCGTCGTAGTCCGGGATCGCGCCGCCGCCGTGCGGGCCGCGTGAGGCGAGGTCCGCGAAGAAGAGGTGGTGGTTCACGACGACGATCTGCGCGTCTTCGGCCGCGCGGCGCATCCGCGTGACGAAGCACGGCTCGAAGTGCGCGCACCGCTGCCCGATGCGCGTCTCCGACGACGACGCGACCTGCGACCAGATCGGCACGTCCTCCGGCAGCGAGAGCTCGCCGCGATCGCCGGTGACGCTCGTCTCGCGGAAGCGGCGCAGCGTGGGCACGAGCCGCGCGAAGGGCGCGCGGTCGGCGTCGGCGCTGGTCATGAACTCTTCGTAGCGGCGCAGGCAGAGGTAGTTGCCGAGGCCCTTCATGCACGCGGCGCGCACGGGGAGCCCGAGGTGCCGCTCGAGCAGCGGCAGGTCGTGCTCCATGATCTGGTCCTGCAGCGTCTTCGTGCCGGTCGAGATGACGACTTTGCGACCGCTCAAGATGGCAGGGACGAGGTACGCGAGCGTCTTGCCCGTGCCCGTGCCGGCCTCGACGAGCAGCACGCCCTCGGCCTCGAGCGCCTGCTCGACGGCGTCGGCCATCGCGAGCTGGGAGGCGCGGTGCTCGTAGCCGGGGATGGCCCGCGCGAGCGGCCCGTCCGGCCCGAGGAGGTCGCGCGCGTGCATGGCGGCCCGGCGTAGCACGGCTGCTAGGCTCGGCACCGCCATGCCGACGCGCCCGCCCCGCACGCCCGCACGCCCCGCACAGCCGCGGGCCCGCACCCCGGACGCGCGCGTACGGCGCGGTGTGCACGGGCTCGGCGCGACGCTGCTCGCCGCCCTCGGTGCCTGCGGATCGCGCGATGCGACGCCGCCTGCGCCGCCGGCACCGCCCGCGCTGGAGGCCCCCGCGCGCCCCGCGTCGGTGCGCATCGAGGGGCGGCTGCGCGACCTCGCGACCCTGCGCGACGCGCTCCCGCCGATGCTCGCCGCGGCCGCGCCGACGCGCGCCGACGCGCTCGTCGAGGCCCTCTGCGGCCTGCCTGCGGCGCTGAGGCCACGGTTCGGCGACGACGCGCAGGTCGCGTTCGTGCTCGCGCGCACGGGCCCCGAAGCGCCGCTCGCGACGGCGCTCGCCGTGCGGCTCCGCGTGGACCCGGGCGCAGCGCCCCTCGGCCCGGACGTCCCCGTGGGCGCAGCGGATCCCGCCACGGGGCTGCGCTGGGTCGCCGGCGCGCCCACCGAGGGCCGCGCGCCGCTCGCGCTGATCGACGACGTGCTCGTCTGCGCCGAGAGCGCGCCGCTCGCGCACGACGTCGGCCCCTACCTCGGGCGCGCGCTGCTGCCGCGCGTCGCCACGACGGCCGACGCCGCGGGCGGCGCCGCGACGCCGCTCCGCGCCGAGGCCCTCCCCGGCACGATCGCGGACGACCTCCGGCGCTTCCTCACGGCGAACCTCGCGCTCGCCACGCTCAACGGCCGACAGGCCGCGGCCGACCTCGCGCGGACGCGCGCGGATCTGCCCGCGGTCGGCGAGCTCGGCGACCTCGCGCTGGCGCTGAAGCGCCGCCTCATGGGGCCCCTCGACGCGCTCGCGGACGCCGGCGCGGCTGGAATCACTCTTGATACGCGCCATGGGGCCGCCGTGCTGACGATCACGGTCGACGTGCCCGCGTCGTCGCCGTTCGGCACCGCGCTCGCCGCGCTGCCGCAGGTCGAGCGCGAGACGCTCGCGCGGATGCCGGCAGGCGCGGCGCTCGGCGCGGTGTTCGCTGCGGATCCCGCGGGGCCGTGGGCCTTCGGGGAGGCCGCGCTCGCGGACCTCACGGCGACGGCGGGCGACGCCCTCCCCGCGGCCGACGCCGCGCGCCTCGGCGAGGCCGTCGCGAGCCTCGGCGGCGCGCGCGGGCGGGCGCTCGTGGTGGCCGCGGGGCAGGCGGAATCCGGGCCGTTCGCGCTGGTCGGCGGGGTCGGGCCGGGCACGGCGCCCGACGCGGCGCGCCTGCAAGCGGCGCTCGACGTGCCGTTCATGCGGTCCACGCTGGGCCGGGCGCTCGGCTGCGCGGAGAGCCCGGGCGTGCGTGCGGCGCGCAACCCCACGACGGTGGGCGAGACGCGCGTGCAGCCGCTCGATCCCTGCGCGCCCTCGCGCGGTGCCCGGCTGGCGCCGCGTGCCGGGCAGGCGGTGCCCCAGACGCCTTTGCACGTGGCGCTCGCGACGCGGGAGGACCGGTGGGCGCTCTCGATGTCCAGACCGAGTCCACGGACGCCCCACGCGGCGCCGACCAGCGCTGCCGCGCTCGCCGCCGGACTGGCCGCGCCGGGGTCGGACGCCACGCCGAGCGCGGGCCCGGATGCTGGCCTCGCCGCGCTGCCCGAGCGGGTCTTCGTAGGACTGGCGGTCCGACCCGACGCCCTCGACACGCTGGGGGCGCTCCTCTCCGACGCCGAGGCCTCGGCGGGCAGGCCCCCACCCGACGCGGTGACGGCGCCACTGCGCGTCGCCCTCGCCCGCGACGCGCGCGGCGTGCGACTCACGCTCGTCGCGCCGGGCACGGCGCTCGCCGCGTTCGCCGGGGCGCGCTGAGCGGGGCGCGGCATGCTCTTCCCGCTTCGCGACCTGCACCGCACGCGCACCGCGCCCGTCGTGACGCGCACGCTGCTCGCGGTGAACGTGCTCGTGCACGCCTACCAGTGGACGCTGGGCGCGCCCGAGCGGGAGGCGCTGCTCGAGCGTTTCGGCGTGGTCCCGGACGTGCTGCTGCACGGCGGACACGCGGGCAGCCTCGTGACGCCGCTGACCTCGATGTTCCTGCACGGCGGGCTCGCGCACCTGCTCGGGAACCTGTGGTTCCTCTTCGTGTTCGGGGACAACGTCGAGGAGGCGCTCGGCCGGGCGCGTTTCGCCGCGTTCTACACGGCCTGCGGGGTCTGCGCGGCCGGGGCACAGGCGGCCATCGCGCCGGAGAGCACCGTGCCGATGGTGGGCGCGTCGGGGGCGATCGCGGGCGTGCTCGGCGCGTACATGGTGTTCTTCCCGCGGGCGCGGGTGCTCGCGCTGGTGCCGCTCTTCATGCTGCTCGAGGTGCCGGCGTTCGTGTTCCTGTTCGTGTGGATCCTGCTCGAGGTCATCCGCGCCTGGCTCAGCGCCGGCAGCCCCGGCGAGGCGGGCGGGGTGGCGTTCTTCGCGCACATCGGCGGCTTCGTCGCGGGGCTCGCGCTCGCGCTGCTGCTCCGGTCGGCACGCGCGGACACGCGCCATGGGCCGCGCAACGTGCGCGTCGCCCCGCGCGCGCTCGAGCGGGACGACGACGACGTCAACTGACCGGCGCGGGAGACGACGCGCGACGTGGCGGTCTCCCCGACACGCGGTGAGCGCCGCATGTCCGGGCCGGGCGTGGCGGGTACGACGCGGGGCCTCGCGCGCAGCGAGGGACGCCCCGCATCGCCGCGGATCAGAACGGGTTTTCGGGGAGCGGGTCGCTCGGGGGCGCCGGGCGCGGCGCAGGACGCGGCGCGGGACGGGGCGCAGGTTCGGCCACGGGGCGCGGCGCAGGACGGGGCGCAGGTTCGGCCACGGGGCGCGGCGCAGGCTCGGCCACGGGGCGCGGCGACGGCGCGGGGGCCACGGAGGCGGCTGCAGCGGGGGCCACACGCTCGGCGAGGCGCGAGCGCGAGCGTGAGCGCGGCATGCGCCTCCGCCGCGCTCCGAGGAACTCGGCGGCCGTGAGTGTGCGCGTCTGACGTGCGGAGAAGCCGCTCTTGCTGACGGTGACGATCGTGGACGCCGCGCGGCGCGGGAGCGTGAGCGTGCCCGGCGTGACGACCGAGCGGCCCGCCGCGGTGACGCGCGCGCCCGGCGGGACCGTCTCGACGACGATCTCCCACGGCATCGCCGACAGCGTCGCGCGCACGGGCGGGTTCGTGCCGACGCGCGCCGTGACCTCGCGCGTGACCGCGACGTAGCCCTGCATCCGCAGCGTGACGGCCGTCGCCGCGCCGACGGGCAGGTCGAGCGCGAGGGGCGTCACGCCGCGCTCGGCGCCGGCGAGGAGCACCTGCGCACCGGGCGGCGTGGACTCGATGCGGACCTGCGCGGACTCGACGCGCACCGCGGCGGGCGCCTCGACCGGGGCTGCGAGTGCCGCGCCCGCATCCAACGCCACGACTGCGGCCTGCTCCGCGGTGCCGGCATCGAGCGCGGCCTCGGCCACCTCGGGCTCGGGTTCGGTCGGCGCAGCGGCGGCCTCGGGCGCCGCGGCCTCGCCAGCGCCCTCTGCGGGCGTCTCACCGCCGCGCGTCGCGAACCACAGGCCCACGCCACCGACCAGCAGCACGACCAGCACGATGGGCAGCGTCAGCGAGCGCGGCTCCTCGCGCGGCGCCGGCGGCGGCGGGACGCTCGGCGTCTTCCCGGCGCCACGCCCACGGGCGGACGCCTCCGCGGACTTGGCCACGGCACCCTTGCCCGTCGACTCGGCGCCCTTGGCCACGGCACCCTTGCCGACCGGCTCGGCGCCCTTCACCGCCGACGCGGGCACCTGCACCTCGGCCGGCGCGGGGGCCTCGGCGAGCGCGCTCTCCATGAGCTGCTCGACGGCCTTGCGCCGCTCGTCCTCGCTCTGCTCGGCCGCCTTCGCAGCGTCTGCGAGCGGCTCCTTCGCGGACACCGGCGCTGCCTCGGTGACCGGCTCCTTCGCGGCCTCGGCGCGGGCCTCGGCGCGGGCCTCCGCCTCGCGGCGGGCGGACTCCATGCCCTCCTGCGCGGCCTTGCGCGCGGCCTCGGCGCGCTCGAGCTCGATCTCCTCGCTGCGCTTGCGGGCCTCCTCGGCGCGGACCTCGGCCTCGCGCGATGCCTCGGAGACGATGCCCGCAGCGCCCAGCGCCGACGCGAGGAACTCGCTCGCGTGCCGGATCTGCGTGCGGTCTTCCACCGGCGGCAGCTGCGCTTCGGTGGAGGTCGTCGGGAAGAAGTCGGCCCCCGCGGGCTCCGTCGCAGCCTTCAGCGCGCTCGCGTCGAACTGCAGCGTCGCCTTGAAACGATGCTGGGAACGGCCGCTCGCCGTCGTCGGCGCGGGCGCCTCGGGCGCGGACGCCTCGCGCGCCGCCGACACACCCGCCGCAGGCTCAGGCGCGGACGCCGCCGTACCGTCCGCGTCTGAGTCCCCGCCGCCGGCCTCGTACGCCGCTGGTCCGGCACCGCGCGCCTCGACGATACGCTCGACGAGCAGCTTCGACTCCGCGTCCATCTTGATGAACTTGATGCCCATCCCGGCGGGCTCGCCGTTGGCGCCCTCCTCGCGGCGCCAGACGACGCGCCCGACGCCCTGGATGAGCCGCGACTCGTCCTTCAGCTGGAACTCGAACTTCAGCAGCGTGCCGATGGACATCGGCTCCTTCTGCTTGATGAAGATCCCGCCGCGCGAGATGTCGATGCTGTACTGCTCAATGAACTCGTCGACGGTGGCGCTCTTGTAGCGGACCTTCAGCTGGAGGTTCGCACGCTTGTCCTTGCGCGTGTCGGCGGTCATCCGGGAGCTCCTGTGGGGCGGGCGCGCAGGGGGTGCGCGGCAGGGGTCGAAGCGTACAGAGCCGAAGCGGAAAGGACAAACAATGCCGTCGGCGCCGCGCGCGTGCCGAGGCCGAGCACCGCGCCATCGGGCGCGACGAGCACCCGCGCAGGCCGCACGCGGCCGAGCACCTCGACGAGCTCCGCAGCCGGCGCGTCGAGGTGGCTGAGCCGCTCGATGGGCCCACCGAGCGCGCAGACGCCACCCGCCCGGTCGAGCGCTGCCTGCGCCGCAGCCGCGAGACGCTCGGCCCGCTCCGACGCCCCGGCCCCCGGGCCCGACACGCCCGGCGCCGAATCCTCCGGCGATGGCGAAAACGTATCAAACTCATTACAAGACGGGGGCGCCGACATCGGCCACGGCCAGCGGGGCGGCGGCGCGAGGCAGGCCGCCGCTGCCTCGCAGACCCTCCGGAACGGATCGCCCGCCTCGAGCACCGCGAGCAGCGGAAACAGGGCGAAAGAACGCGTCATCAGCGCGGGATGGGGCACCTCGAGACGCTCCGTACGCACTGTTTCGTTCCTGATACTGAGCACGTCCAGGTCGATCGTGCGCGTTCCCCAGCGCTCGCGGCGCTCGCGGCCGAGGGCGCGCTCGGTCACGAGGAGCACGTCGAGCAGCGCCTCCGGCTCGAGCGGCGTACGCAGGCGCACCGCCGCATTGAGGAAGTCCGGCTGCGGCTGCGTGAGCGCGGGCGTCGCGACGAGCGGGGAGCGCGCCTCGACGCGGATGGCGGGGTGTGCGTCGAGCACTGCGGCGGCGGCCGCGAGGTAGGCCGTGCGCGCGCCGAGGTTGCTCCCGAGGCCGACGACGACCGACCTCATGTCCTGGTGCGCGTGCGGGCGACGGGGCGCTCCTCGGCGTTCCAGCGGATCATGCCGCCGGTCACCGAATACACCTCCGTGAACCCGCGCGCGACGAGCGACGCCGCGGCCCGCGCGCTGCGCCCGCCCGCCTTGCACATCAGCGCGACGGGTGTCTCCGGCGCGACGTCGGGCAGACCGTCCGCGAGGAGCCGCGCGAGCGGGACGTGCCGCGCGCCGTGGACGTGCCCGAGCGGATCGAGCAGCTCGGCCTCCTCGCGCACGTCGACGAGCAGGAGATTGGCGCGGTCCTGGATATCGCCGGGGCGCGCCTCGTAGAAGCCTTGCGCCGTGCACGGCGCGCCCGCGATGGTGGGTCGAGTCACGGGCCGCAGCTTAGCGATGACACGCGGGGCGACCAGTGCGGCGCGCGCCGGGGCGGGGACGCCCGCACGGAGCCCGGTCGCGGGTGACCGCGCCGCGCCGACGCATGCGCGCTGCCCCGAAGCCATCGCGGCGTCGTGGCGATCACCGCGCGGCGGCGCAAAGCAGGGCGCGGCTGGTAGGCTGCGCGCCATGTCCACCGAGCGCGTGCTGCGCGTCCTCGAGCTCAACCGCATCGCGAAGCTCGCGCTCGAAGAGGGCTTCCCGGACGTGTGGGTCGAGGGGGAGCTCGGCGACGTGGTGCGCGCGGCGTCGGGGCACGTGTACTTCACGCTCAACGACGGCCAGGATCCCGCGCAGATCCGCGGCGTGATGTTCCGCGGAGACGTGCGGCGCTCGCGCGCGCGCTTCACGAACGGCGAGAAGGTGCGGCTGCGCGGCGGGCTCACGCTCTACGAGGCGCGCGGCAGCTACCAGATCATCGCGCGGCTCGCGCTGCCCGCGGGCGAGGGCGACGCGCACGCCGAGCTGGCGCGCCTGCGCGAAAAGCTCGCGAAAGAGGGCCTCTTCGACCCGTCGCGCAAGCGTCGGCTGCCGCGCCTTCCCGCGACCGTGGGCGTGGTGACGAGCCTCTCGGGCGCGGCGGTGCACGACATCCTCGAGGTCGCGCGCGGGCGCTGTCCGACGCGGATCGTGGTCGCGCACTGCCTCGTGCAGGGGCCCGAGGCGCCCGGCTCGATCGTGCGCGCGCTCGCCGCGATCCAGAAGCTGCCGGAGCTCGACGTCGTGATCGTCGGCCGCGGCGGCGGCGGCGCGGAAGATCTCGTCGCCTTCCAGGACGAGCGCGTCGCGCGGGCCATCGCCGCGTGCCGCGTGCCCGTCGTGAGCGCGGTCGGGCACGAGGTCGACGTGACCATCGCGGACCTCGTCGCGGACGTGCGCGCCGCGACGCCGTCGAACGCGGCCGAGCTCGTCGTGCCCGATCGCCGCGCGCTCCTCGGCGAGCTCGAGGCCAAGGTGCGCGGCATGGAGCGCGCGCTCGACGCGCGGCTCGATCGCGCCCGCGTGAAGCTCGAGCGGCTCGGGCGGCGCGTAGCCGATCCGCGCCGCGCCCTCGGCCGCGGGCGGCAGCGGCTCTTCGCGCTCGACGCCGCGCTCGCACAGCGCGTGCGACGACGGCAGGGTCGCGCCCGCGAGCAGCTCGACGGGCTCACGCGGCGTCTCGCGAAGCTCGACGCGCGCACGCGGCTCGCGCAGGACCGGGCGCGCCTCGCGCTGCTCGCCGAGAAGCTCCGGCGCAGCGACGCGAGGGCCCGCCTCGCCGCCGCGCGCCGCCGGCTCGACGCGCTCGACGCGCGGCTCGCGCACGCCGCGACGCTGCTCGTCGAGCGACGACGCGAGGCGCTCGGCAGCGCGACGACACAGCTCCGCGCGCTCTCGCCGCTGCAGGTGCTCTCGCGCGGCTACGCCATCGCGCTCGACGCCGAGACGGGACGCGCGCTGGTCGACGCGCGCACCGTCACGCCGGGAACGGCGGTGCGGATCCGCCTCGCGCGGGGGGCGCTCGAGGCGCGCGTCGAAGCCGCGCACGGAGGGCCGGAGCCCACTTCGACCGGCGACGTCGAGGCACCGAAAACATGAATCTATCCGGGCATATCCGACGATGACGCGCATCTACGGCGTGCTCGGCTGGCCGGTCGCGCACTCGCGCTCGCCCGCGATGCAGAACGCGGCGTTCGCGGCCTCGGGGGTCGACGCGACCTACCTGCGCTTCCCGGTCGCGCCCGACGCGCTCGGCGACGCGATCCGCGGCCTGCGCGCGCTCGGGGTCGCCGGCGCGAACGTCACGGTCCCGCACAAGACGGCCGTGCTCGCGCACCTCGACGCGCTCGACGAGAGCGCCCGCGCGGTGGGCGCGGCCAACACCCTCACCCTGGACGCCGACGGCACGATCCGCGGCGCGAACACGGATGTCGGCGGCCTCGTGCGGGCGCTCGGCGAGGCGGGCGCGGTGCTCGCGGGCGCGCAGGCCGTCGTGCTCGGCGCAGGCGGCGCGGCGCGCGCGGCGGTCGTCGGGCTGCGGGCAGCGGGTGCGCGGGTGACCGTCGTCGCGCGGCGCGTGCGGGAGGGCGAGCGGCTCGGCGCGCCGACGCTCGATCTCGCCGATCGGGCAGGCCTCGAGGAGGCGCTCGGCGGTGCGGATCTCGTCGTGCAGGCGACCTCCGCGACGATGCAGGGCGACGCACCGGCGCAGGCGCTGGTGGACGCGCTGCCGCTCGCCGTGCTCCGGCCGGGGGCGCTCGTCGCCGAGGTCGTCTACGCGCCGCGCGACACCGCGCTGCTGCGCGCGGCGCGTGCGCATGGGGCGCAGACGCTTGACGGGCTGGCCATGCTGCTGCATCAGGGCGTGCTCGCGTTCGAGCTCTGGACGGGGCTCCCGGCGCCCGTCGCGGCCATGCGCGCCGCGCTCGAGGGCGCCCCTGCGCCGCCTGCAGGGGAGCCGCACATCGGCCGCGCCCCTTCAGCCGAGCCCGACGGGAACCGATAGGAGCAACCATGTCCCGCCCACCCGTCGTGACCGACCGCAAGAAGCCGAGCCCTCGCCCCGAGTCGGACGACGAGCCCGCCGAGGTGAGCGAGCTCGCCGAGCTCCGGGCGCAGCTCGCCGCGGTCGAGCGGACGCACGCGATGGTCGAGTTCGCCCCGGACGGCACGATCCTCCACGCGAACGACAACTTCCTCCGCGCGCTCGGCTACACGCTCGAGGAGGTGCGCGGTCAGCATCACGCGATGTTCGTGGACCCGGCGACGCGCGCGAGCGCGGAATACCGCGCGTTCTGGGGCGACCTCGCCTCCGGCCGTTACCAGAACGGCGAGTTCAAGCGCGTCGCGAAGGGTGGCCGCGACGTCTGGGTGCAGGGCTCGTACAACCCGATCTTCGACGCGAGCGGGCGCACGCAGAAGGTCGTGAAGTTCGCCGCGGTCCTCTCGATGTCGAGCGCGCGGGCCGAGGCGCTGCAGCGCCTCACGGACTCCTCGCCCAACGCGACGCTGATGTGCGACCGCGACCTCATCGTGCGGTACGCGAACCCCTCCGCGCAGCGCCTGCTCGAGCGCCTCGAGGTCCATCTCCCGGTGCGGGCGGCGCACATCGTCGGCGGCTCGCTCGACCTGTTGCATCGGGGCCCGCGCGAACTGATGTCGGACCCGCGAAGCCTGCCCCTCACGACCCGCGCGAAGCTCGGTCCCGAGACCCTCGAGCTGCGCTACTTCGCGCTCTACGACACGCACGGCAGCTACACCGGCCCGGCCCTGACCTTCGACGTCATCACCGATCGCGCCGCGCTCGAGGCGCGCAGCGAGCAGACGTTGGCGGATGTCTCGGGCGCGGCGGCGCGCCTCCTCGAGTCGTCGTCGACGCTCGCGGAGGTCTCCGCGCAGCTCGCCGCCAGCTCCACCGAGACGGCCACGCAGTCGTCGAAGGTCTCGAGCGCGGCCGAGCAGATCAAGGCGAACGTCGCTTCCGTCGCCGCCGCAGCCGAAGAGCTCAGCGTCACCGTGCGCGAGATCGCCGGCAGCGCCAACGAGTCCGCGAAGATCGCGCGGCAGGCGCGCGAGCTCGCGGCCGGCGCCGGCGTCACCGTGCGTGCGCTGAGCGTGAGCTCGGCGGCCATCGGCAAGGTCACCAAGGTCATCAGCACCATCGCCCAGCAGACCAACCTCCTCGCGCTCAACGCGACGATCGAGGCGGCGCGCGCGGGCGAGGCCGGCAAGGGCTTCGCCGTCGTCGCGACCGAGGTGAAGGAGCTCGCGAAGGAGACGGCGCGCGCGACCGAAGAGATCGCGCAGCAGGTCGACTCGATCCAGGCCGACACGCAGAAGAGCGTCTCGGCCATCGCCGACATCGCGCGCGTCATCGACCAGATCGACACCTACGCCGCGTCGATCGCGGCGTCGGTCGAGGAGCAGGCGGCCACCGTCCGCGACGTCGCGCGCAACGCGAGCGAGGTCTCGACGGGCGTCGGCGGCGTCGTCGACAACATCGGCGGCGTCGCGAGCGCGGCGCGCGACGGCGAGCGCAGCGCGGTCCGCACGCAGCGCAGCGCGAGCGACATCCACGACCTCGCGGCCACGCTGAGCCAGCTCACGCGTCACGGCTGATCCGG
This sequence comes from Polyangiales bacterium, assembly GCA_964202905.1. Classification (GTDB taxonomy): domain Bacteria; phylum Myxococcota_A; class Polyangia; order Polyangiales; family JADJQN01; genus CAIUAC01. Next base: position 567,970 of record CAXNJO010000001.1, on the reverse strand, counting down.
CCACCGCGGCAGCGCGACGCGCTGGCGCGGTGCGCGCCGGGGCCCGGGCAGCGGAGGCGACCGGTCAGCGGAGGCGACCGGTCAGCGGAGGCGACGGAGCAGCGCGCGCTCGCGCTCGGCGTCCGCGTGCGCGCCGAGCGTGTCGAGGGTATCGGCGATGCGACGTGCGAGCTCCGCGCTCGCGGGCACGAGGCGCCTGCCGCGCTGGTAATAGCCGAGCGCCCGGGCGTGCGCCCCGGCGGCGCGCTCGAGATCGCCGAGCGTGACGAGCGCGTCGGCGCGGAGCCGCGCATCCGGCGGATCGACCTCGAGGACCGAGAGCAGCGTGTCGCGGGCCTCGGCCGCGCCGGCCGGATCGAGCGCCTGGGCCTTGCCGCGCGCGACGAGGAGCGTCGCGAGCAGGTCGCGGAGGGCGGGGTCGTCCGGCAGCAGCCCGAGCGCGCGCTCGCCGGCGGCGAGGGCCGCCCGCTCTTCGCCCGCGACCGCCGCCCGCACCGCTGCCCGCCCCAGCGCACCCGCCTGCGCCGCGCCGGGAGCCGCCTCCGCGAGCGCGCGGCCCGCCGCGGTCGACGCGTGCCAGGCCAGCGGCGCAGACGCGTCCGACGCCTCGCCGAGCGCCGCGAGCGCCGCGACCGACGCGTCCGCGTACATGGACCGCGCGGCGCGCGCCTCGAGCCCGCCGTGCCGCAGGCGGAGAATCGGGGCGCCCCCGGCGAGCGCAGCCACCCCACGCGGCCCGGCGACGAAGCGGCCCGCCAGGCCCGTATCACCTTCGATTTGCGCGGCGCGCAGCCGCGCTGCGACGGCCGGCTCCGACGCACGCGACGCCAGCGCGTCGGCGTCGAGCGGCGCGTCGGGGTCGCCTTCCGCGCGCCCGACCAGCGCGTAGTCGCGGCCGCGCGCGAGCTCCCAGAGCGTCGCGTCGGGGAAGGCCTCGAGGAAGGTCGCGGCGATCGCTCGGACTGTATCGATGTCGATTCCATAGACATGGAACCAGGCCGCGAACGCGCCGCCCGGGCGCAGCCGCGCACGCGCCGCGCGGAACGTCTCGACGCAGAAGAGATCGCCCATCCCGCTCACCCATGGGTTCGAGGGCTCGCTCGCGATGACGTCCCAGCGCGAGGCGCCGTGCCTCAAGAGGAGCGCGCCATCGAGCGGGAGCAGCACGACGCGCCGGTCGTCGAGCACCGCGCCGGTCGCCTCGGCGAACCAAGGGGCGGCCCGGCGCACGCCGTCCACGAGCTCCGCCACCTCGAGCCGGGTCAAGCCGGGCACGATGCGAACAGAATCGGCTGTGATACCCGTGCCCAGCCCCACCACGAGCGCCGCGCGCGGGTCGCGGGCGAGCAGCGCGGGGAGGAGGCCCACGAGCGCCTGCGTCGGCGCATCCCCGACGGTGCTCCCATCGACCTTGCCGTCGATCTGGAGCAGCCGCTCGCCGGCCGACTCCCGCACGGTGACGGTCGCGTCGACGCCGTCGTGCGAGAAGGCCACGCGGCCGAGGTTGGGCGCTGCGGGGCCGGCGTAGAGGAAGGGCCCGCTCGCCGCGAGCGCGGGGTCGAAGCGCGCGGGCACCCGCCGCGCCGCGAGCGCGACGGCCCCGAACACGAGGCTCGCCGCGACGAGCGCCGCCGGCCAGGCCCGCGGGCTCGGCCCACCGACGCGCGGGATCGCGTCGCGTTCGCGGAGGGCCTCGGGCAGGACGCAGAGCGCGGCGAGGGCCGGCATCGCGGCGACGAGCGCGAGGGCCCGCGCGAGGCCGAGGGCGGGTACGAGGACGAGCGGGCCGAGGACTGCACCCGCCACGTTGCCGAGGGCACCGGCCGCGAGGAGCGAGCCGATGCGCGCGGCCGGGCGCGACGCGTGCGCCGGGCCTGCGAGCAGGGCCGGGATCGCGGCGCCAGCGAGCACGATCGGCGGCGCGACGACGGGCGCGAGCGCGACGGCGAGCGCGAGCCACGGGGTCGCCCCGCGCCCCGCCGCGTCCGCGAACACGCCGAGCGCCGTGCGCGGCCAGTCCCCCGCCGCGCCCACCCCCGCCAGCGCCGCTGCGCCCGCGAGGCCGAGGAGCACGACCGCGCGCAGGGCCGTGCGGCGGGCACGGGCGACGAGCGCCGCGCCGAGGACCCCGCCGAGCGCGAGCGCCAGCACGTACACGGCCGAGACGAGCGCGAAGCCCTGCACCGTCGGCCCCACCGCGAGCGCGGCCAGCCGCGTCCAGAGGGACTGCAGGCCGAGCGTGCCCGCCCCGCAGACCGCCGCGGCGAGCACGCGCAGGGCCGCGTCACGCGTATCGCCTGCGACACCATTGGTACCATTTGTGATTCTGACGGCGGGCGAGGCGCCCGGCGCGCGCGCGGCGAGGCGGAGCGTTGAGAACGCGGCGACGCCCTGCGTGAGCGCGAGGAGGCCCGCGGACGCTGGCGCACCGAGCGCCGGGAGCGCCACGAACGCGACGAGCAGGCCGCCCAGGGCGCTCCCCGCTGCGTGGGCGGCGACGAGCAGGCCGAGGTCGCGCGGCGCGCGCGCGGCGTCCACCCGGGCCATGACGAGGAGCGGCAGGCCCGCGCCGAACGCGAGCGCCGCAGGCAGCAGCGCGGGCACGGCGACCGCGAAGCCCGCGAACGCGAGGCCGGCGCCCGGGCCGAGGTGGCGCAGCGCGGCGCCGAGCGGGGCCTCGATCGCGGGGGAGAGCCAGGGCAGCGAGGCCGCCCACAGCGCGGCGGCGAGCTCGAGGCGGGCGAGGGCGACGAGCGGCCCGACGCGGCGCGCGAAGCGTGGGGCGAGGCGGGCCCCGGCCGCCATGCCGAGGAGCACTGCCGCGAGCGAGGCGGCGAGCGCGCGCGCGTCCCCACCCAGCCAGGTCCGTCCGAGCCGCGCCCAGAGCGCCTCGTGGCCCATCACGGCGAAGCCGAGGAGCGCCGCGATCGCGAGCAACGCCCCGAGCGGCGGCGCCGACGGCGCGGGCGCAGCGGGCGCGGTCGACGACGCGGGCGCGGTCGACGACGACGACGCGGGCGCAGCGGGCGCGGTGGGGGACGACGGGCCGCCGACCTCGCCGCCCCGCGAGGAGCGCCGCCGCGCGCCGCCCGCCACGACTCAGCCCTCCGTGAGCGCGCGTGCGAGCGCGCCGCGGGCCTCGGCCTCGGTGACGCCCGCGACGGCGACCACCTTCGCGCGGCTCGTCTCGCCGCGGACGAGGCGCACGGCGCGGCGCGGCACGCCGAGCGTCTCCGCGACGATCGCGAGCAGCGCATCGTTCGCGGCGCCCTCGACCGGCGGCGCGGTGAGCGCGATCTTGAGCGCCGCCTCGTGCACGCCGAGCAGCGCAGCGCGGCGCGCGCGCGGCTGCACGCGGACCTCGAACACGACCCCGTCGTCCTGACCGCGGAGGCGCAGGCCCGCGAGCGCGTCGTGTCCGGGCGGCGGCACGGGCGCACTCTACGCGACGAGGCTGGGCGCGCCACGACGCGCCCCGGTGCCACGCGACCTCGGCGGCGGGCGCGACCTCAACGGTGCGGCGGCGTCCGCGAGGCGCGGGGCGCGGCGCGGCGCAGCGAGGCGAAGGCCGAACGCGCGGCGTCGAGGTTCACGCGGGCGAGCGCGGATTCGGTGAGCGGGAGCGGCGGCGCGACCGAGAGCGTCAACGACGCCAGCGTGCGCACGCGGCCCGGCGTCGCGACGAGCTGCCAGCGCGCCTCGAAGCCGGGCAGCTCACCGCGGGTGCGCGAGAGCACGACGCGGTGCGTGCCATCCGCCTCCCCCTCGACGCGCGCCTCGAGCTCCACCCAGCACGGCGCCGCCGCACGCGAGAGCGCGACCTCCCCGTAGAGCCGCGCGTGGCCCCGCGCGCGGGAGAGCACGCGGACGCGCGGCAGCCACGGCGCGAACGTCACGGGATAGGCCGCGAAGTCGAGCAGCGCCGCGAGCGCGTGGCGGAAGTCGGCATCGATCACGCCGACGACGCGCCCCGCCGGCGCACCGCGCACGCGGGCCGGGGTGAGGGCCAGCCGCCCGTCCGCGAGGCGGGCCGTGAGCGCGGCGCGGGTCGCCCCGTCCTGCGCCTCGGCGCCCGCCGCGTCGAAGAGCACACCGACGGCGCCACCGGCAGCGAGCCCCGCGAGCGCGCCCGCCCCCAGCAAGCGCAGCGCGCCGCGGCGCGTGGGCGCTGGCACCGCGCGCGGCAGGGACGACACGGCCTCGGACGCGGTCCACGCGACGCCGGTCGTGCACGCGCAGCGCGCGGCGTCGTCGTCGGGCAGCACGTCGGCGAGCATGCGCGCGCGACGTTCGGGCCGCCAGCGCGCCGGGGCATGCGCCGACGACCGGCAGGGACGCCCTCGACGGCCGCGCGGTGGCGCCGCATGCTCGGCCGCGTGAGCGAGCACGACCCGGCGCCTCCCGCGCCCCCCGACAGGCCGGCGAAGGGCGCGCGCGCCTCGCTGCCGATGGCGGCGCCCCGCAGCGAGAAGCTCGGCGCGCCCACGATCATGGACCGTGAGCTCGCCGCGCAGCACGGCGTGCCGTACGTGCACGCCGCCGCGTTCGCGATCGACACCGACCGCGTGCGCGCGCGCTTCGAGGAGGTGCTCGTCGAGGAGGACCAGCTCCCCTTCGGCTGGGAGATCTTCCTCACCGCGCAGTTCCTGCACGCGGTCTTCGAGCCCGCGCACGAGGGGCACCGGATGCTCGTCGAGGACGCCGCGCAGTCCGTGATGGACCGCCCCGCCCGCGGCGAGCCGGCGCTCGGCGCGCAGCTCCCCTTCGCCGTGTACGACCTCGTGCGGCGCGGGCTGTGGCCCGAGGACGCGCTCGCCGTGTTCGACGCCTGGCGCAAGAAGCCCGACGACGCGCTCGACGCGCTCGCGCCGCTCTGGGACGACGCGATCATCGCCGCCGGCGAGCTCGCGCACGCCTGCCTGCAGTGCGACCTCGACCCCCCGGCCGCACCGCCCGTGCAGGAGGCGTGGGGCCGCTTCCTGCTCGCCGCACGCGGCGCAGGCGAGGGCGACGACGCGAACGCGAACGCAGACGACGACGGCGCAAACGACGACGACGCGGACGACGCGATCGACGACGACAGCGACGACCCGGATGACGCGATCGGCGACGCGGTCGGCGACGACGCGATCCGCGACGACGACGCGCGGGACTGAGCCGAGCGGGGCCCGCCGGGACGCGCCCCACGCGCGCCGAAGCGACGCCCTCGAGGAGCCGTATGCACCCGATTCTGTTCACGATTCCGACGCCGTGGGGCGAGCTGCCGATCTTCTCCTACGGCGTGATGCTCGGCACCTCGCTGATCGTCGCCTGGTACTTCGTCATGTGGCTCGGCGCGACGCGTGAGGGGCTCTCGCAAGACGCGATGGCCAACACCTTCCTCGTGACGGCCGTCACCGCGATCGCCGGGGCGCGCGGGCTCTACGTCCTCACCAACTTCGACGACTTCCACTCGCCGCGGCAGTGGTTCGACATGCGCGCGGGCGGGCTCGTCGCGTACGGCGGCTTCCTCGGCGGCTTCGTCGGTGCGTGGGCGTACCTGCGCCTGAAGAAGCTGCCCCTGCTCCCGTGGGCGGACGTGGTCGCGCCCACCCTCGCGTCGGGCCTGCTGTTCACGCGCATCGGCTGTTACCTCTACGGCTGCGACTTCGGCGCGCGGCTCACGCCCGAGGCGCCCGCGTGGCTGCGCGGGCTGGGCACCTTCCCGCACTGGGCGACGACGGACGCGGCGGGCTTCGCGTGCGCGGCGCCGCCGACGGGCTCGCCGGCGTTCAACCACCACGTGGTCGCGTACGACCTCGCGGCCGACGCGACCTCGTCCTTCCCGGTGCACCCGACGCAGCTCTACGAGTCGCTCGCGGGGCTCGCGCTCTTCGTGGTGACCCTGCTCGTGTGGCGTCGGCGCAGCTTCCGCGGACAGCCGCTGCTCGTGCTCGTGATGGGGTACGGCGTGTGGCGCTTCCTCATCGAGCACGTCCGCGACGACCCGGAGCGCGGCGCGCTCGGCGGCTTCTCGACGTCGCAGCTCATCTCGCTCGCGCTCATCCCGATCGCCGGCTTCGCGTATTTCACGCTGTACCGCCGCGCGCAGGAGCTCGGCTTTCCGCCCGTGCCGACGCTGGCACGGCCCGCCGCGCCGGCCGCTGCTCACGAGGCGAGCCCGGAACGCCCGGCGAAGGCCCGCAAGCGCTGAAGCCGAATCGCGCGCTCAGCGGACGCCGGCGTCGGAGGCCACGTCGAGCTCTTCTGCATCCGCCGCAGGCGGGGAGGCCTGCGCGGCGGACTCTGCGCGGCGGGCCTCGTCGAGCGCGGCGAGCACGCGCGGCGAGGTGCGGATCGAGTCGAGCGCGATGTCGGGTTGGCGCGCGAGCACCTCACGGAAGGCGAGCACCGCGAGGTCGACGCGCTCGAGCGCGACGTAGGCGGTGCCGAGCTCGCGCTGGATCGTGACGAGTTGATTGCCCGTCAATTCGCCGGCGCCGAGGAGGCGGTTGCCGACCGCCACCGCCTCCGTGAAGCGCCCGCGCTGCACGTGCTCGCGGAGCGCGGCCAGCTCGCCGTCGACGCGCGCCTGCAGCGCACGCACCGCGCCGCCGCCCGCCTGCGGCGCGCGGGGGACTTCGTCCACGGCCGCGACGATCGCGCGCCCTTCGTCGGAGAGCACGAGATCCGCGAGCGGCACGAGGATGATCTGCCCGCGCGTGAGGCGGTTGCCGCGGATGTTGTTGAAGCGCCGCAGCGACGCGGCCGCCGCGCTGCGCCCGTAGTAGAGCTGCGCGACCTCGCCGAGCGTCTCGTGCTGCCCCGCGACGTGGCGCAGCGGATAGGGCACCAACACCTCGGCGCCCACGTCGGGCGCGGCCGCGACGCCGCCGTTCGCCTCGATCAGCGCAGCAGTGCGGCGCGACTCGCCGTAGAAGCGCTCCGCGAGCTGCGTCCACGATTCGCCCTCGGCCACGCGGTGGTAGGTGACCACGGGGATGTCGAGGCGCACGCCGACGACGATCGCCGCCCCGCCCTGCGCGTTGAGGCCGTTCTCCATCACGAGCACGTTCTCGCGGCGCGGATCGCCGTAATAACGCTGCGCGATCGAGGCGAGCGTCTCGCCCGGGCGCACGACGTGCACGAAGACCTTGCCGTCCGCGCGCGCGGGCGCCGCGTTCCCGGCGAGCACGGCGCAGGCGAGGGTCAACGCGAGCCCGAGCTGGCGGAGCGGACGCCCGGCGCTCACGGCGCGGCCCCCGGCGCGGCGGGCCGCTGCGGGGTGCCTGCGAGCGGCTCGAGCGTGACGTCGACGATCTCGGTCTGGCCGGTCACGACGCGCAGCTCGCGGTCGACCTCCGCGAAGAATGTGTTCTTGAGCTTGAGGTAGTGGCGGCCGGGCGCGAGCGGGACGGCCCGCGCGGACGGCGTCGTGAGCACGTGCTGCCCGTCGATGAAGACATCGGCCCACGGGTCGACGACGAAGCGCACGTGCCCCGCGAGCCGCGGCTCGACCGGCGCGCCCGCGGCCGCCACCGCGTCGCCGCGCGCGCCCTCGAGCCTGCCTGCGCCGACCTGCAGCGCGGTGCCGGCCGCGACGATCCCGAGGAAGAGCGCCGCCTGCACCGACCCCACCGAGCGCAGCAGGCGCCGATCACCGCCCGTGGTGCGCACCGCGCGCGACGCGCCCGCCGCGAGGATCTCCTCGGCCTCGGCGACGGCGACCACGCCCGTGTCGCGGAGGTACATGACGAGGCGCGCGCTGTAGTTGATGGGCACCCGCGCGGCGAGGAACTCCATCAGATCGTCGATGAGCGCCTGCGTCGAGGGATACCGGTTCGCCGGCATCTTCTCCATGCAGCGCGCGAGGATGCGCTCGAGCGTGCGCGGCACCGCGGCGTTGATCTTGCGCGCGGGCGTGTAGCGATCGAGGCGGATCTTCTGCATCACGGTGCGCGCCTCGTCCTCGATGAACGGCTTGCGGCCCGTGACCATCTGGTAGAGGACGATGCCGAGCGAGAAGAGGTCGCTGCGGAAGTCGAGCTTGTCGCCGAGGATCTGCTCGGGGCTCATGTAGCTCGGCGTGCCGAGGCCCGTGCCCGTCTCGGTGAGGTCGGTGAGCGTCTCGTCGCGCGCGATGCCGAAGTCCATCAGCTTCACGGCGCCCTGCCGCGAAATCATGATGTTCGCGGGCTTGATGTCGCGGTGGATGATCCCGCGGAAATGCGCGTAATCGAGGGCGCGCGCGATCTGCAGGGCGATGATCGCCGCGACCTCGACGGGCAGGCGCGGCGTCTTGTCGAGGAGGTCGTAGAGGTCGATGCCCTCGACGAACTCCATGACGATGTACATCGAGCCGCCGTCCTTCACGAAGTCGTGGACGTGCAGGATGTTCTCGTGTTGGAGCGCGGCCATGAAGTGCGCCTCGCGCTCGAAGCGCCGGGCGAACTGCGAGTCGACCGCGATCGACGGCTTGAGGGCCTTCAGCGCGACCGGGCGGCCGAGCGGCTCCTGGATGGCCTTGTACACGACGGCCATGCCGCCCGAGCCGATCTCGCCGAGGACGCGGCAGTTGCCGATCTGTTCCTGCATGAAGGCCGCCGCGAGTCTAACAGCGGGGTCGGGGGGGTCAACGACGCCCACGGCCCCGCGCGAGCGCACGCGACACGTCCCGCGAGGGGTACGTTCAGCTCTCGGCGGGCGGGGTCGGCGCGGCCTCGCCGACGTCGCCGGGACACGCGCCGTCCGACGCCGCGTCGACACCCTGCGACGCCGCCACGCAGCGCGTCGGCCAGGTGCGCCCATCGCAGCCGCACACGGGCATGTACTCGCGCGTGCAGAGCTCGGGGCGCGGGCGACACACGCCGGCGCGGCCGCGCGCGCCGCACGCCGCGCCGACCGGGAAGTCGCAGTACTCACCGGAGTCGCACTCGAGCGCGCGCGCGCTGCGGCAGCGCCGGCCCGATCCCGCGATCGGGTCTTCCTCGGTGCGCACGGGCGCGACGCCGGGGGCCGCGGCGGGGGCCTCGGGCGCGGCGGCCGGGCCGCTGGCCCCGCACGCCTGCAGGAGCAGCGAGAGCGTGACGAGCAGCGCAGCGCGCAGGGACGGGCGGGGGGTGCGTCGGAGGGCGTTCACGGCCGCCCTTTGTGCCACGAGTCGCCCGCGCGCGGCCAGTCGCTCGCGGGCCGCGGACGCACACCGCGCGCGTCGAGGCGCGTGCGGGCCGCGCGCCTCACGGGACGACGCACACCGCGCGCGTCGTGAACGCCGTCCCGCCACGCCCGTCGCGCGCGACGAACCAGAAGCGCACGAGCGTCCCCTCGGGATCCGCGGGGAGATCGGGGGTCCACTCGACCTCCGCGTCCGGCGCGGCGTCGCCCTCGAACACGGAGAACTGCCGTTTGAGGCTGCCCGCCGACGTGAACTGCGAGAGCGTGACGGTCTCCTTCGCGGCGCTGCCATCGGTGCGCGCGACGTCTTCGCGCTCGGCATCCGCGACACGCAGGAGCAGACGCTGCGCGGTCTCGGACGCGGTCACGAGCGGCAGCGCGGGCGTGCCCGCGAGCGCCGCGCAGCCCGTCGCGGGGAGCGCCTCGACGGGCGCGTCCCAGCGCTCCTCGGCGAGCGTCGCGAAGTCCTCCGCGAGCGCCGGATGGCGGTTCGGCGCCATGCCTTCGCGGGCGAGCGAGATCGTCGCGAGGAAGCTCGTCGCGCGGGTCGAGCCCTCGCTGCACGTCGGCGCCGCGTCGCCCATCGAGAAGCGCGGCGTGCCGTTCGAACAGATCTGACCGACGAGCGGGAACGAACGCGCGCCGCCGAGCAGCGCGGCGTCCGGCACCGGGACCTCGAGCACGATCGGCCGCCCCATGCCCTCGCGCACGAGCGGGCCGAGCCCGACGCCCCAGCCGAGCGGGTCCTGGTCGGCGCCGGGCGGCTCGGCGAGGAGCACCGTGAGACGCGCCACGTCACCCGGCGACGGCGCCGCGACGGCCTCGTTGCCCACGACCTCGACGCGCACGCCGACGACGCGCGTGTCGAGGATCGAAGACCCCTTGTCGAGGTCGCTCATGCAACCGCCCGCGCTGAGCGCGAGCGCGGTCGCAGCGAAGGTGTGCGCCCATGCGCGACGACGAATCACAGCTCACCTCGCACGCCGAGGCTCGGGATGATCGGGAGTCCGCTGATCACCGCGCTCTGGCGATAGTCGTAGTTGTACTGGATGCCTTCGGGGTTCTGGCGGTTGTAGACGTTCTGCACGTCGAGATAGAGCGCGAGCTTCCACGACTGAAAGCGCCAGATCTTCTCGATGCGGACGTCGAGCCGGTGGAAGAACGGGTTGCGCGCGCTGTTGGTCGCGCCGCTCAAGGGGATGTAGAGGTCGGTGTTCGCGTCGTAGAGCGAGCCGACGACCGGCGTCGTGGGGTTGCCGCTGATGAGGCGGAACGTGGCGCCCGCCTCCCAGCCGCGCCCGAGCCGGTACACGCCCGAGAGCGTGAGGATGTGCGTCTGATCGAAGTTGTAGAGGCGCCACGGCTCGCCGGGCCCGTCGCGCCGCTCGCTGCGCATGAGCGTGTACGAGACGAAGCCGAAGAAGCGCCCGACCGGGTTCGCGCGGCCCGCGACCTCGAGGCCGTAGATGCGGCCGATGCCGCCGTTGTCGAAGCGCAGGCCCGCGTCGTTCGCGACGATGACGCGCTCGAGGTTCTTGTAGAAGCCCTCGACGCCGAGCGAGAACTGGCGGTCGAACTTGTGGTCGACGCCCGCGCTCACGTGCAGCGCGCGCTGGGGGAGCAGGTTCGCGTTGCCGACGAGGTCCGCGCTCTCCTGGAACTCGGGCGGCTGCGAGAACATGCCGATGCCCGCCTTGATCGCCCAGCGCTCGTCGAACGTGTAGCGGGCCGAGAGGCGCGGATCGAAGGACCACCACTTGATGTCGCGGTACCAGTCGAGGCGCATCCCGAGCACGATCTGCAGGGGATCGATGGGGCGCAGCGACGCCTCCACGTACGCCGCCGGGCGATACACCGTCTCCGATCCAGAGAACACGAACCGCTCACGCGCGGAGAGCGGCGCACCGTTGGGGTTGCCGTCCTGCTGCGCGGGGGCGGGGCCGATGAAGGCGATGTCGGTCGGGCCCGACTGCACGTCCATGCCCGCGACGAGGCGCACCCTGGGCGCGAGGCGCATCGTCCACTCGGCGCGCCCGTTGATCGGGAGCGTGTCGATCTGCAGGCGGAAGGCGTCGCCGAGCGCGATGCGGAGGTTCGTCGTACCGAACGCGAACTCGAGGTTCTGGTCGACGTCGTCCGTGAGCGCGCGCTTCCACGAAGCCTGGAAACGATGGAACTGTGTGGAGAGGTCGAGGCTGCCGCGCACGGCCGGGTCGCCGTCGGCGGGACCGGGCAGCACGGCCTCGAAGCGATCCGAGGAGCCGTAGACCTGCAGCCGGATGCGGTCGCGCGCGGTGGGCCGCCAGCTGAACGTGCTCTGGTAGTCGTAGTAGACGGGCGCGGCGGTGAGGCTGATCGTGCCCTCGGGCAGCACGTCCGTGAGGAAGAAGTCGATGTAGCTGCGGCGCGCGGCGAGCGAGAGGCTCGCGCGCTCGCCGACCGGCACCTCGAGCAGCAGCGAGGCGTCGACGAGGTTCACGTCGGCGACGCCGTGCACCTGATCGACGCGGCCATCGCGCACGCCCACGTCGATGACGCCGCCCACCTTGCGGCCGTAGCGCACGGAGAAGTTGCCCGGATAGAAGTCGATCCGGTCGATCATCCGCGAGTTGTAGAAGCTGGTGAGGCCGCCGAAGTGATAGAGCAGCGGCACCGGCTGGCCGTCGAGGAAGACCTGCGAATCGTTGGGCGAGGCGCCGCGGATGAGGACGAGGCCCGCGAGGCCGGGCGGCCGTCCGACGCCGGGGAGCAGCTCGATCGCGCGGAGCGCGTCGCCGCGCGTGCCGGGGATGCGCGTGAGCTCCTCGGAGGTGATGGTGCGGCGCGTGACCTCGCGGGGCGGCGGGTCGACGCGCGCCGTCGCGCGGAAGGCCTCGATGTCGTCGGCCTCCTCGAGGCGGTAGACGACGTCCGTCTCCTCACCGGAGGCGAGCTGCTCGTCGTCCTCGCGCGACGTGTAATCGCTCGCCTCGACGCGCAGGCGCGCCGTGCCGGGCGCGAGCGCGTCGAACGCGAAGGCGCCGTCCGCGCCGGTGATCGCCTCGCGCGGGGCCTCACCCGCCCGCAGGAGCGTCACGCGCGCGCCGGCGAGGGCGGTGTCCCCGTCGCGCGAGAGCACGCGGCCGACGAGCCGCGCCGGGGGCGGGGCGGGCGGCACGTCGGGCGCGGCGTCCTCGGGCTCGGGCGCGGGGGGTGGGCGCTGGTCTTCGGGGACGCGGAAGCCGAGCTGGAAGCGGATGCGCGCGGGGATCGGCGTGCCGCTGCGGCGCGCGGGCTCGAAGCGCGCGGCGCGCATCGCGAGGACGGCGAGCGCGTCGAAGTCGGCGCGGCCCGGCGTGACGACGCGCGCGTCGGTCACCTCGCCGGCGACGCTGATCGTGAGCTCGAGCGTCACGACGGGCTCTTCGCCCGAGCCGCGCGCGGACTCCGGGTAGCCGGGATCGACGGCGCCGACGAGCGCGGGCGGCGAGAGCGCGGGCGCGGCGGGCGCGGCGGGGGACTGCGCGTGTGCCGGCGCGACGCTCAACGCCGGGCCGAGGCAGAGCGCGGCGACGAGCGCGGCGCGCCAGAGGCTGGGTCTCATGGTTGGGCGCGACTCTTGGGCGAAACCCCGCCCATTTCAAGGCTGCCGCGGCGAGAAGGCCGCGCGCCGCGCCCCACCCGGCCGCTACGGCCGCTTCTTGTGGGCGTGCCGCACGTCGACGCCACGCACCATGTAGACGACCATCTCCGCGATGTTCGTCGCGTGGTCGGCGATGCGCTCGACGTACTTCGCGCAGGAGGCGACGGCCATCGCGGGCCGCACTTTCTCGGGGTTCGCGGTGATGTACGCGAACGTCGCGCGCATCGTCTGGCCGTAGAGCTCGTCGACGGCGTCGTCGGAGGCGAGCACGCGCTCGGCGCGCTCGGCGTCCTCCTCGACGAAGGCGTCGAGCGCGTCGTGCAGCATCGCGGCCGCGCCATCGGCCATCTCGCCGAGGCGCGAGGCGGTCGGCGGCAGCTTCACCTCGCGGGAGAGCTCCCCGGCCCGCTCGGCGATGTTGACGGCCTCGTCGCCGATGCGCTCGAGGTCCGTCACGACCTTGAGCGCCGTCATGAGGAAGCGCAGGTCACGGCCGACGGGCTGCCGCAGCGCGAGGATGCGCACCGCGAGGTCGTCGATGGCGAGCTCGTCCGAGTTGATCTCGTGGTCGGTGCGCGCGACCGCCTCGGCGAGCGCCGGATCCTGCCGCTCGAGCGCGGCCGTCGCCTGCCGCAGCAGCGACTCGCACCGCCCGCCCATCGCGAGGAGGCGGTCCTTCAGGGCGCGCAGCTCGGCCTCGTACTGCTGGCTCGTGTGGACGTTCATCGCGGTTCCGTCAGCCGAAGCGGCCGGTGATGTAGTCCTCGGTGCGGGGGACCGAGGGGCGAGTGAATAGTCGTTCAGTCTCGTCGAACTCGATCAGCTCGCCAAGGTTGAAGAACGCCGTGTAATCGCTGACGCGCGCGGCTTGGTGCATGTTGTGCGTGACGATGACGATCGTGTAGTCGCTGCGCAGCTCACGGATGAGCTCCTCGATCTTCGCGGTCGCGATCGGATCGACGGCCGACGCCGGCTCGTCCATCAGCAGGACCTCGGGCTTCACGGCCACCGCGCGGGCGATGCAGAGCCGCTGCTGCTGACCACCCGAGAGCGCGAGCGCGCTCTCGTCGAGGCGGTCCTTCACCTCGTCCCAGAGCGCCGCTGCGCGCAGCGACTCCTCGACGCGGCGCGCGATGCGCTGCGCGTCGCGCTCCCCCGCGATGCGCAGCCCGAACGCGACGTTCTCGAACACCGACCGCGGGAAGGGGTTCGCGCGCTGGAACACCATCCCCACGCGGCGCCGCACGGCGACCGGGTCGATGCCGGGGGCGTAGATGTCCTGCCCGTCGAGCAGGATGCGCCCCTCGAGACGCGCGCCGTCGACGCCGTCGTTGAGGCGGTTCAGCGAGCGGAGGAAGGTCGTCTTCCCGCAGCCCGAGGGACCGATCAGCGAGGTCACGCGGCGGTCGCGGATCGCCATGCTCACGCCACGGATCGCGCGCGCGTCGCCGTAGCGCACGGTGACCTCGTGCGCGGACATCTTCGTCGCTTCGGGGGGGCCCGTGCGGGTCGTCACGCTCATCTCAGGCATTCTCCGCCGACCAGCGCCGACGCAAGCGGGAAATCACCAGCGCGCCGAGCCGCTGCAGGCCCCACGTGAGCGCGAGGAGCAGCAGCCCGAGCAGGAAGAGCACACGCCAGTGCCGGTCGCCCTGCGCGACCTCGCCGAGCTCCCCCGCGATCGTCGCGGTCACCGTGCGCACGCTCGACGTCGGATCGAGGAGCCGCACGACGGCCGCGTTCCCGGACGCCATGAGCACGATCATCGTCTCGCCCGCCGCGCGCCCGAGGCCGAGCAACACCGCGGACGCGAGGCCGGGCAGCGCCGCGGGGACGATCACGCGCAGCACGACCTGCCAGCGCCGCGCCCCGAGCGCGAGCGCCGCCTCCTCGAGCGAACGCGGCACCGAAGAGAGGGCATCTTCCGAGATGGTGAACACGACGGGCACGACCGCGAGCGAGAGGCCGAGGGCGGCGACGAGGCCGTTCAGCCGATAGGTCAGGCCGAGCGTCGCCTCGACGACGTCCGCGATGGCGACGAGCGCGAAGAAGCCGAGCACCACGCTCGGCACCGCGGCGAGCACCTCGATCGCGGGCTTGAGCCACTCGCGCAGGCCGCGCGGCGCGAGCTTCGCGACGTAGATCGCGCAGGCGACGCCGAGCGGGGCGCTCACGAGCATGGTCAGCACGGTGACCTTCAGCGTGCCGACGAGCAGCGGCACGACGTTGAGCTTCGGCTCGGCGCCGACCGGCTGCCACGCGAGCGCGGGCCCGTCGTAGCCGGCCCAGCGACGCGGTACGACGAGGTCGGCGAGGGAGCCCGGCTCCCACAGCAGCGGCAGCGCCTCGCGCGCGACGAACACGACGATCGCGAGCAGCGCGGCGAGCGCGCCGACGGCGACGACCGCGATCACGAACTCGACGAGCCGATGCGAGCGCGGCGTGCGGAAGCCGAGGCCGCGCGGCGGCGCCGCGTGACTGCGGCGCTGGGGTTCGCGGTCTGCGCTCATGGACGCGGCACCTCGGTCGTCGGCGCGGGCGGGAGCGGCTGAAAGCCCTGCGCGCGCACGAGCCGCTGGCCTTCGGCCGAGCGCACCCACGCGACGAAGGCCGCGACCGCGGGCGGCGCCGCGTCCGTCGTGATCATCGTGAGGGGGCGCGCGAGCGGATACGGCGCACCGAGGGCCGCAGCAGGGTCGGGCGACACGCCGGGGGCGCCCTCGCGCAGCCGCAGCGAGAGCGGCGCGACCCCCGCGCCGTGGCCGAGCCCGCCGTAGCCGATCCCCTTCGGATCGCGGCCGACGGCCTGCAGCACCGCGGCGGTGCCGGGGAGCGACTGCGTCTCGGGCGCGAAGTCGAGGCGGCCGAGCACACGCTCCTTGAAGAACGCGTAGGTCCCCGAGCTGTTCTCGCGTCCGTACGGCACGATGGGCAGGTCCGCGCCGCCGAGCTCCGACCAGCGCGTGTGATCGCCGCGGTAGATCCGCGCGAGCTGCGCGAGCGTCAGCGTCCGGACGGAGTTGCGCGCGTGGACGTACACGGCGACGGCGTCGAGCGCGACGGGCGTCTCGCGCGCGTCGGCGCCGCGACGGGCCCGCAGCGCGGTGCGCTCGCTCGCCGCGAGCGGTCGGCTCGCGCACGCGACGTCCACGGTGCCGTTCACGAGCGCGGCGATCCCCGTGCCGCTGCCGCCGCCGGAGACCTCCACCGCGACGCCCGGGTTCTCGTCCATGTAGCGCTCGGCCCAGCGCTCGACGAGCCCGAGCATCGTGTCCGAACCGCGCACGCCGATGGTCGCCGTGCGCCCCTCGCCGCGCGGCCGCGGGCCCACGCGCCCGCTGCACCCGGAGTGCACCAAAACGCCCAAAAACAGGGCGATGACGAGGCTTTTCGCCATGCCGTCGCGGCGCGTGGGTCCCGCGCTGCGCGCCCCCCCGCGCGGGCTCACGACGCGTCCTCCGGCGGCGCGGCGCGGCGGAGCTGGACACGGAAGGTCGTGCCGCGCCCGAGCTTGCTCTCGACCGAGACCTCGCCGCCCATGCGCTGCACGAGGTGCTTCACGATCGCGAGGCCGAGCCCGGTGCCGCCGACCTCGCGCGCGCGGCCCGAGTCGACGCGGTAGAAACGCTCGAAGATGCGCGGCAGGTTCTGCGGCGCGATCCCGCCGCCGGTGTCCGCGACCTCGATCGCGACGCCGTCGTCGCCCGCGTCGGCGACGCGCACCGACACCTGCCCGCCGTCGGGTGTGTATTTCACGCCGTTGTCGACGAGGTTCACGAGCACGTGGTCGAGCGCGACCGCGTCGGCCTGCACGAAGCGGGGCGCCGCGCCGAGGCCCTCGGCGCCGAGCGTGATGCGCTTGTCCGAGGCGTTGCGCTCCAGCCCGCGCAGGGCCCGCGCGACGGCCGCGCCGACGTCCACCGGGCCCAGCGTGAAGACGACGTCCGGCGACTCCGCGCGCGACAATTCCAGCAGGTCGTCGACGAGGCGCTGCAAGCGCACGGCGTGCTCGAGGATGCGCCCGAGGAAGCGCTTGGCGAGCACCGGATCACCGATGGCGCCGTCGGCGAGCGTCTCCGCGAAGCCGCGGATCGCGGTGAGCGGCGTGCGCAGCTCGTGGCTGGCGTTCGCGACGAAGTCGCGGCGCACGGTGTCCGCGAGCTTCAACTCCGTGACGTCGTGGAGCACCGCGACGACACCGCTGCGCGCCGGCAGCGGCGCGACCTGCGCGGCGAGCACGCGCGGATCGACGCCGAGCCGCGTCTCGATCGTGACGCTCGACGCGCGCCCGCGCAGCGCGCCCTCGACGGCCTCGTGCAGCTCCGGGCTGCGGATCGCCTCGACGGCGGTGCGCCCCTCGACGCGCCCCGCGAGCCGCTGGAGCGCGGCGTTCGTCAGGCGGATGCGGCCCTCGCGATCGGTGACGAACACGCCCTCTTCCATCGCGTCGAGGATCGTGCGGAGCTGCGCTTCTTCGGCGCTCATGCGCGCGATGCGCGCGTCGACGGCATCCGCCATCCGATCGAGCGAACGCGCGAGCAGGCCGAGCTCGTCCTTGCGCGGACTGCGCACGCGCACGCTCACCTCGCCCGCGGCGAGCGCATCCGCGGCGCGCGCGAGCTCCGCGAGGGGCCGCGTGAGCGAGCGCGTGAGCAGCTCCGAGAGCAGCCACGCGAGCAGCAGCGCCGCGAGACCGACGCCCACGACCACGAAGCGCAGGTGGTGCCGCAGCTCCGCGATCGGGGCGAGCGAGCGGTCGACGCGCACGACGACGCCCCCCTCCGCGCGCACCGCGACGAAGAGCCGCTCGGCGCGGCTGCCGCGCCCCACGCGCACCGCCGTCCCGCTGCCCTCGGTGCGGGCCGCGACGACCTCGAGCGCCCGCCCTTCCGCCTCCGCCGTGCGGTGCCCCGGGTCGGCGCTGTCCCCGAGCAGCTCACCCTCCGCGCCGAAGATCGCGACGCGTGCGCTGGCGAGCGAGCCCACCTCGTCGGCGACCTCCCTCGGCGCCGTGCCCCGCGCGAGGCGCGCGACGGTCGTCCGCGCGATGGCCGCGAGCTCGCGCTCCATGCGGCGCGTCTCCTGCCCTTCGATGAGCGGATCGGCGACGAGCAACGACTGCACGACCCCCGCGGCCGTCACGAGCAGGATGGCGCCGACGATCCGCGCGCGGAGACTCCTCAACACGCGCGCGCCTCATCCCTTGGAGGCGTGGACGTGCAGGGAAAGACGACCATCTTCCGTGATGGCTCAGGCTGTCGCCGGAGAACCGAGGTCCTCGCGCATCCGGTAGCCGATGCCGCGCACGGTCTCGATGTAGTCGCTCGCCGCGCCGAGCTTCTCGCGGAGGCGCTTGACGTGCGTGTCCACGGTGCGTGTCTCGATGCCGGGCGCATAGCCCCACACGCGATCGAGCAGCGAATCCCGCGACTGCACGCGGCCGCGACGCGACGCGAGGTCGAGCAGCAGCTTGAACTCGAGCGCCGTGAGCGGGATGTCCTCGTCGTCGACCGCGACGCGGTGCCGCGCGACGTCGATCGAGAGCTTGCCGAGCACGATGCGCTGCGACGGGTCCAGCACCTGCGGCGTCTGCGCGCGCCGCAGCACGGCGCCGATGCGCAGCACCAGCTCGCGCGGCGAGAACGGCTTCACGATGTAGTCGTCCGCGCCGAGCTCGAAGCCGACGACGCGGTCGATCTCCTGCCCGCGCGCGGTGAGCATCACGATCGGGATGCCCTCGGTCTCCGGGTCGCGGCGGAGGCGCTTGCACACCTCCGTGCCCGACAGATCGGGGAGCATCAGGTCGAGCAGGATGAGGTCGGGGCGCTGCCGCCGCACCTCGGCGAGCGCGCCCGCGCCGTCCTTCGCGGTCGTCACCGCGTAGCCCGCCTCGCGCAGGTTGTACTCGACCAGTTCGAGCAGATCCGCCTCGTCGTCGACCGCTAGGATTCGCTCGCTCATGGGGTTCTCCGACACCGAGTGTTCAGGGCGAAGGTGAACGCTCTGTGACGCGGCGGTGGCAAGGCGGCAAGCCCGGGGCCGGGGGCGCGGCTTGGCGAGCCGTGGGGACGCCTGCTACACGCGCGCTGCCATGAGTCTTTCGGTCGGCATCGTCGGGCTGCCCAACGTCGGCAAATCCACGCTCTTCAACGCGCTCTCGTCCAAGCAGGCCGAGGCGGCGAACTACGCGTTCTGCACGATCGACCCGAACATCGGCGTCGTCCCGGTGCCGGACAAGCGCTTCGACGCGCTCGTCGCGCTCGTGCAG
This sequence comes from Polyangiales bacterium, assembly GCA_964202905.1. Classification (GTDB taxonomy): domain Bacteria; phylum Myxococcota_A; class Polyangia; order Polyangiales; family JADJQN01; genus CAIUAC01. The sequence continues at coordinate 548,927 of CAXNJO010000001.1, read as the reverse complement.
CCCGTGAAGTCGCAGCCCGCCACGGTCGACTTCGTCGACATCGCGGGCCTCGTGAAGGGCGCGAGCAAGGGCGAGGGACGCGGCAACGCCTTCCTCTCGAACATCCGCGACTGCGACGCGATCGCCCACGTCGTGCGCTGCTTCGAGGACGAGAACATCGTCCACGTCGAGAACCGCATCGACCCGCTCGACGACATCGAGATCATCAACCTCGAGCTGATCCTCCGCGACCTCGACAGCGTCCTCAAGCGCGCCGAGCGCGCGCGCAAGATGGCGAAGGCGAACAGCCCGATCGAGCAGGCCGCGGAGGCCGTGTGCGCGCGCCTCCAGGCCGCGCTCGAGGGCGGGCAGCGCGCCATCCACGTGCCGCTCGAGTCGCCCGAAGAGCAGAAGATCGTGCGCGAGATGATGCTGCTCACGACGAAGCCGATGTTCTACGTCTGCAACGTCAAGGAGCACCAGCTCGCGGGCGCGGACACCGACCCGTTCGTCGCGAAGGTGCGCGCCCTCGCCGAGCGCGAGCGCACCGACTGCGTGGTCATCTGCGCGGCGATCGAGGCGGAGATCATGCAGCTGCCCGCCGGGGACCGGAAGGACTTCCTCGACGCGAGCGGCCTCGAGGAGCCGGGCCTCAACGCCGTGATCCGCACGGGCTACAAGATGCTCGACCTCATCACCTACTTCACCGCGGGCAAGCAGGAGGTCCGCGCGTGGACGATCCGCCGCGGCACGCGCGCGCCCGGCGCCGCGGGCGTCATCCACACCGACTTCGAGCGCGGCTTCATCCGTGCCGAGGTGATGTGGTGGGAGGACCTCGTGGCGATGAAGAGCGAGGCCGCCGTGCGCGCCGCGGGCAAGCTCGGCAGCGAAGGCAAGGAGTACGTCGTCCGCGACGGCGACGTGATCCACTTCCGCTTCAACGTGTAGGCGCCATGCGGCGCGGTGCGCCGCGGGCCATGCTCGTGCGGGTGAGCACCTACCGCACCCAGCACCTCCCCTCGCGGCGCACGACCATCGGTGTCGTCGTCGCTGCCGTCGCGCTGCTCGCGCTCGTCGTCCTCGGCTCGGCGAGCTGCACGCGCGTCGAGCCCGGCCACGTCGGCATCCGCATCCGCCTCGCGGGCTCGGAGCGCGGCGTGCAGAACGCGCCGATCGTCACGGGCTGGATCGTCTACAACCCGCTCACCGAGCAGGTCATCGAGTTCCCGACGAACGTGCGGAACATCGTCTGGACCCGCGACGTGAACGAGGGGAGCCCCGTCGACGAGTCGATCACCTTCGCGTCGGCGGAGGGCGTCACGATCAACGCGGACGTCGGGCTCGCCTTCCACATCGAGGGCGAGAGGGCCCCGAAACTCTACGCGCGCTTCCGCGAGCGCGACGTGTCCGTCCTCGCGCACGGCTACGTGCGCAACGTCGTGCGCGAGGCGCTCAGCGAGGTCGCCTCCGCGCTCCCGGTCCAGGAGATCTACGGGCCCGGCAAGACGAAGGTCGTCCACGACGCGCTGCAGCTCATCACCGCGCGGCTCTCGCCGGACGGCTTCATCATCGACCAGCTGAGCTTCGCGAGCGCGCTGCGCCTGCCGGAGAACGTCGTCGCCGCGATCAACCGCGCGATCGAGGCCACGCAGAGCGCGATCCAGGCGGAGAACCGCGTGCGGCAGACGCGCGCGGAGGCGGATCAGGCGATCACCGCGGCGCGCGGCGAGGCCGAGGCCGCACGGCAGCGCGCGGAGGGCGAGGCCGACTCGCTGCTCATCCGCGCCCGCGGCGAGGCGCAGGCGAACGAGATCGTACGGCTGAGCATGTCGCCCGAGGTGCTGCAGTACCGCATGCAGCAGCGTTGGGACGGGCACCTGCCCGTCGTGAACAGCGGCACGTTGCCGATGCTCACGCTCGACGCCGCGCGCTCCCTGAACCTCCCCGAGGCCGAGCGCCGCGCGCGGCTGCGCGAGCTGCTCGGCGCCGACGCCCCCGCTGCCGCGCCCGCAGACCCTGCACCCGCGGCTACGGCGTCCCCGACCACGGCGCCGGCGGCGAACGCACTCGGCGCGCCCACCTTCAGGCCCTGAAGCGCGCGCCCGTCGCCCTCAGCCGAAGGTGCAGGTCATCAGCGTCGCGCTCTCGCCCGCGTTGTTCGACTCGTCGCACTCGTTGTAAGCCGCGCCGCCCATCCCGTCGTCGTCGACGGTCGCCGTGACCGTGAAGGTCGGGAACGTGAACCCGCCCGCGGGCGTCCACGAGACGAGCAGCCGCTCCGTGCGGCCGGGCAGGAGGTACGTCGCCGTGCGCACGACGCCGACGACCTGCGCGGCGCCGCCCGCGGCCGCCGCGCGGACCACGACGGGCACGCCCGCCGCGACCGCGAGCGCGCCGCGGTTGCCGACCGTGACCGCGAGATCGAGGCGCCCAGCGGCCGCGTCGCAGCGGTCGAGCTCGACGGATGCGACGAAGAGATCCGGCGCGTCGAAGAGCCCGCCCGGCTGCACGTTCTGCCGGAAGTTGTTGAGGCGCGGGCTACTCCAGTTGGGCGTCTCCATGCGCGGGATCTGTCCGTCTTCGCTCACGTTCGTGACGTGGTACGTGTGCTGGTTCCAGATGCGGCGCGTGCGCACCCAGTTGTTGCCGGCGTCCGACCAGACGACGAGTCCATCGGGGCTGTCGTCACCGGGCGCCTCGGCGACCAGGACCTCGCTCTTGCCGTCGTTGTCGACGTCCACGACGATCGGCATCTCGAGCCGCGTGTTGCTGCGGTGCAGCGGATCGTCGAAGAGGATCGTGCCGTCCGTTCCGTCGAAGATGCGGAAATTGCCCTCATCCGCGTACACGACCTCCGCGCGCCCGTCGCCGTCGAAGTCGAAGACGCTCGAGCCCGTCGAGCGCGACGAGCAGTCGGTGTTGCGCACCTGCCAGCGCACGTTCGTCGACGCGCAGCCCGCGGGCAGCGGCGAGCCCGCGCAGTCGAGATCGAACACGACGTAGTAATCCGCGCTCGCGACGCCGATCTCCGCGCGCCCGTCACCGTCGAAGTCGGCCACCGTCGGGGGGCCACCCTCGTTGTTCGGGCAGGAGACGCGCGGGATCGTGACGCGCACCTTGAGCGCGCCGTCGTGCTCGAGCACGAAGACCTCGCCGCGCCGCACGATCACGACCTCGCCCTGCGGATCGGCGTCGAAGTTGCCAACCCCGTTGTAACCATCACAGGGGACGGTTCCGCCGCACGCCGACGCGTCGCCGACGTACGCATACGTCCAGCGCTCCGCGCCAGTCACACCATCATAGACGGTGTTTCCGGCGATCACCTCGGGGCGGCCGTCGAGGTCGAGATCGGCGATGGTCGAGGTCGGGCCGAGGAAGGCGTTGTTGCCGACGCCCGCCGAAGCCCCAACGGTGACGCGGCCGTCCCAGCGCAGCGTGCCGTCGAGTCCGTCGAGCACGACGTTGCCCACGACGACCTCGGGGCGGCCATCGCCGTCGAGGTCCGCGATCGCGGGCGCAGCGCCCGAGCCGTTGTAGCGGCCGGACGCGAGATACGCGGTGTTCTGCCAGAGCGTCTCCCAGGCGGAGCCGTCGGCCGCGACGCGGCGCAGCGCGATCGTGCCGCCGTTCTGCAGGGTGCCGACGATCTCGGGCGCGCGCTCCGCGGGCATCGTGTCGGGGTGCAGGTTGCCGAGCGCGAGGCCGGTGGAGTTGTCGAAGAAGGGCGCCGCGATCGACGCGATCGTGCGCATCGAGCCGTCGTCGCCGCAGCGCCCGTCGACGATGCGCAGCGTGCCGCGCGACGAGCAGCAGCCGTCCGTCGGGCGATCGAAGCTGACGAAGGCGATGTCGGGGACGTCGCGCGTATCCGTCTCGCCGTCGCCGTTGTCGTCGGTGAGGTTCGCGACGACGGGCGCCATCACGACGTCGTCGGAGCTGGCGCGATCCGCCGCGACGGGCTGCCAGCGGCACGCGATCGCGGGGCGGAACGCGCCGACCGGCGGGCGGTACTCGCAGACCTCGACGGCGCTGCGCGGCACGCAGCGGCCGAGCACAGGGTCGCAGAGCGCGTCGAGCGCGCACTCCTCGGTCGCGGTGCACGCCGCGCCGAGCGTCACACACGCGTCGCGCAGGCACGCCTCGCCGCTCCCGCAGCAGAGCTCGTCCGCGGCGCCGCAGCGCTGAGCCTCGTCGTCGCAGCGCGGCACGCAGCGGTCCGCGAGGCACTCTTCGCTCGCTCCGCAACACGCACCGCCGCAGAGCGGTGCGCCGCCGCAATCCGGCCGACATGCGCCCGCGACGCACGCCTCCGTCGCGCCACAGCAGACTTGCGCCGATCCGCACGCGTCGCGGCCGTCGTCGCACGACACGCCCCCATCCGCCTCGCCGCCGTCGAGGCCGCCATCGGGCCGCGCCGCACAGCGCCCATCCACGCACGCCTCGTCGGCCGCGCAGTCCGTGCGCGTCACACACGCGCCGCCCGGCGCCGTGCCGCCCCCGCCGCAGTCGCAGCCCACCACCGAGACGAACACCGCGAACACGAAGGGCAGCAGGCGTTGGCGCATCGGCGCGACGATACCGATGTGATTTGTGGGGGGCAACGCCGCACGCGGCAGGCGCGCACGCACAAAACCATTGGTGCACGGGGAAGCGCGGACTATTCTGAGCACGTCCCGAGCGCCCGCGGCGACGGACACCCACCGTGCTCGAGGGGCCCCGGCCCCGGAATTCTCCGAACGCCACGCTCCGAGGGCCTGCGACGGGCGAACCCCGGCGACGTCCCGAAAGAACGCGGACTCGGGCACGCCCACCGCCGAGCACACATCCCCGCCCGCGAGGGCTGCGCGCTCGCCTGACGGAAACGCTCCGACGAAAGACCGGCCAATCGTGGACCGGAGACTCCGGGGCGCCGGCTACTGCCGGGGGAGGCATGAACCCAAATGCATAGTACCAACGGCTTCTCGACCGAGGTCGGCCTCAGCTGATGTCGCAACGCTCGGGGTGATCACGTCCCCCCGAGCCAAGGCGACAGGGCCCTCTGGGTGAGAGGCCTCGAAGGCGGCATGCCCCAACAGGCATGCCGCCTTTTTTTATGTCCGCGCGCCCGCGCTTGGGCGTCCACCCGCACGGCGCGGAGACCGAAGCGCCGCCCCGCGCGTCCGAGCCTCGGGACACGGAACCCACGAGGAGGAGACGCGATGCGCAGGACTTCGGCACGGAGCTCGGGATGGACGCGCGCAGGGTTGGGCCGCGCGGGGTTGGGGCTCGCGCTCGGTGCGCTCGTCGGGGTGCTCGGCGGCGCGTGCGGCGGCGCGGACGTCGCGGGGGAGGCGGCCGATCCGGACCTCGTGCGCATGGAGGGCGCGCTCGGCAACCGCTTCGTCGCGGCCGGGCAGCCGGGCTCCGTGGTCGCGCGCCTCCGCGTCGGCGCGCATGCGCAGGCGCACCTGCCGCGCCCCGCGATCAACCTCGCGCTCGTCGTCGACACCTCGGGCTCGATGGAGGGCCGCGCCATCGCGGACGCGCGCGCCGCGAGCCTCTCGCTGCTCGACCAGCTCGCGGACGGCGATCGCCTCACGGTCGTCGTGTTCCACGGGCGCACCGAGCTGCTCGTGCCGAGCGTCGTGCTCGACGACGACGCGCGCGACGAGGCCCGCGCGAAGATCGCGGAGATGACGGCCCGCGGCACGACGGACATGGCCGGTGGCCTGCGCGTCGGGCTCGAGGAGCTGCTCCGCAACTACTCGGAAGGAGGCGTGAATCGGCTGGTGCTGCTCGGCGACGGCGTGCCCAACGACGCGGCCCCCATCGCCGCGCTCGCGCAGGCGGCGGGCGAGCGCCACGTCACCATCACCTCGCTCGGCCTCGGCCTCGACTACGACGAGACGCTGATGGGCCGCGTCGCGCAGCTCTCGGGCGGGCACTTCCACCACGTCGAGAACAGCAGCGCGGTCGCGGCCGTGTTCCGCGACGAGGTCCTGCGCCTGCAGCGCGTCGTCGGGCGCAACGCGGTCGTCACGCTCACGCCGGGGCCGGGCGTGCGGATCGAGAGCGTCGTCGGGCAGGTGATCTCGCAGCGCGACGGCAGCGTGAGCGTCGCGCTCGGCGACGTGACGGAGGGCGAGACGCGCGACCTCGTCGTGAAGCTGAGCGCGGAGGGCCGGCGCGCGGGCGCGAACGTCGAGCTCGTCGACGCGGTGATGAGCTTCGACGACGCGGTCGCGGGCGCAGGGCGGCTCGAGCGGCGCGTCTTCCTCGGCGCGCGCGCGACCTCGGACGAGGCCGAGCGCAACACCGGGCGCAACGACGAGGTCGAGCGCGACGCGGCACGCGTGAGCGCGGCGGCCACGCAGATCGCAGCCATCGCCCTCGCGCGGGGCGGCGAGCTCGACGCGGCGCGCGCGGTGCTCGACGGCGCGATCCAGGCCGCGCAGCAGCGCGCGGCGGAGACGAACGACGCCTACCTCGCCGACGAGGTCTCGCGGATGCGCGTGCTCTCCGGCGCGCTGCCCTCCGTCGCCGCGCCCGCTCCCGGCGCGCCCCCGAGCGCAGCGATGTCCGAGGACGCCCCCGCGGTCGTGCGCCGCTCGCACGATCGCGCCATGCGCGCGGTCGAGGCCGCGCCGCGCGACGAGTAGCGAGGACCTCCCGCCGCGCACGGGCGCCACGCGTCGATGCATGGCGACGACCTCACGCGACCCGCGGACGCTCCGCGGCGTCGTGCCGCCGATGGCGGGCGATGCGGCCCTTCGCGTAGGCTCGCGCCGTGCGCATCTCTCCCCGTGTGGTCCGGCCCGGCCTCGCGCGCGCGCTGCTCCTCCCGCTCGGCCTCGCCGCGGCGGTGTCTGCCTGCGCCCCCGCGGACCTCGGCGCCTGCGACCCGGAGCGCGCGCGCAGCCCGGTCTTCGTCGCCCCCATGGAGAACGACGTGACCGGCCTCGGCGGGCAGCCGCTCTTCGAGGGCCAGGCGCTGCTCGCGGCGAGCTGCGGGAACGGCGTCTACTGCCACGCGGCGCGGGCCACGGGCGGGCTGCGGCACGGAGTCCCGAGCGGCTTCGACCTCGACGTCGGCCTCGCGTGCGACGCCCGCGCACCCGCGGCCGCCTGCGGTCCTGCAGAGCGATTGCGACTGCAAACGGCTCGCAACAACGCGTGGGCGTTCCGCACCGAGATCCTCGACGCCGTGCGCGACGGCGCGATGCCGCCCGGCGCGATCGGCGCCGAGGTGCGCCGCCAGGCACCGCGCTTCCTGCGCGCCGACGGCACCGCGCTGCCCGAGCTCGACACCGCCGAAGGCCGCGAGATTCTGCGCAACTGGATCGCGTGCCGCACGCCCGTGATCGAGCGCGCCGAGGACCTCGCGCCGCCGCGCGCGGCCGGCGACTACTGCGGCGACGGCACGGTGGGGGACTGCCTCTACGGGGCGCCCCGCAACGTCTCGCCACCCGAGCCGCGCTGGGGCTCCATCCACGCGCGCGTGATCGCGCCGCTCTGCGTGAGCTGCCACGGCCCGGGCGCGACGGACTACCGCACGGAGAGCCAGCTCGATCTCCGCGACCCCGACGTCGCCTGGGCGCAGCTCGTCGGCGTCGCCTCGACGGGCGCGTTCTGCATGGGACGCGGGCTCACGCACGTCGTGCCGGGCGATCCCGACGCCTCCTCGCTGCTCATGAAGCTCGGCGACGACGTGAGCTGCGGGGACCGCATGCCACAGGGCGGTCCCTTCCTGCCGGAGGCCGTGATCGCGCCGATCCGCGCGTGGATCGAGGCTGGCGCCGCGAATGACTGACGACCGACGGCGCGCCGGGGCGTGGTCTGCCTCCGCGCCCGCGAGGGGAGGACGCATGGCGAGGATCCGATCGGGTGCGCGCGACGATGAACGGCGATTCAGCGCGGGGGGCTTGTCGGCCCGCGCGGACCGTGGCTGCATGGAGGGCGCATGACCGCGAAGCTGCTCCGCGTGATCGGCTGCGTGCTCGCCCTCGCGGGTGGCTGCACGGGCCAGCTCGACCCCGGTCCCGCCGGTCCGCGCGGCCGCGATGGCTGCCTCGATGGCTGCGAAGAGCTCCCCGCGTCGAGCTCGCGCGTGCCGCGGCTGAGCCACGTTCAGTGGGAGAACGCGACGCGCGACCTGCTGCGGCTCGACGCGCGCACGGGGCGCGCGGCGCGTTTCATCCCCGACGCGCTCTCGGGCGCGTTCGACAACGACGGCGCGGCGCTCTCGGTCGATCAGACCCTGTGGAGCGACTACCAGCGCGCGGCGGAGGCGATCGCCGAGGAGATCGCGGCGGACCCGGCCGCCCTCGCGCGGCTCGCGCCCGCGACGGGCACGCCCACCGAGCGCCTCGCGGCCTTCGTCCGCGACTTCGGCCAGCGCGCCTACCGCCGCCCGCTCACGACACCGGAGACGACCCGCCTCGCGGCCCTCGCGGCGCGCGGTGCCGAGCTGCATCCGACGCTCGATCCGTTCGTCGGCGGCGCGCGGCTCGTGATCGAGGCGACCCTGCAATCGCCGCATTTCCTCTACCGCCCCGAGCTCGCGACGGGGGCGGGTGAGGCCCTCGCGCTCGGGCCGTACGAGCTCGCCTCGCGCCTCTCGTTCGCGCTGTGGAACAGCATCCCCGACGACGCGCTCCTCGCGTCCGCGGCGCGCGGCGGGCTCGCGACGACGGAGGGCGTCCGCGCCGAAGCCGCGCGCATGCTCGAGGATCCGCGCGCCCACGACATGGTCGGCGACTTTCACTTCCAGTGGCTCGATGCGGGCCGCTACGCGGACGTCGACCGCTCGACGACGCTCTTCCCCGAGTTCGACCCCGCGCTGCCGGAGTCGATGGCCCAGGAGGCGGTGCGCTTCGTCGACGCCGTCGTGTTCGAGGACGACGGCGGCCTCGGTGACCTGCTCACCGCGCGCTTCACCGTCGCGGACGCGCATCTCGCGCGCGTGTACGGCGTGCCGGAGCCGGAGGGCTGGCAGCGCATCGCGCTCGGCGAGCGGCGCGCGGGGCTCTTCACGCAGATCGGCTTCCTCGCGGCGCAGGCGACCTCGACCTCGAGCGACCCGATCCACCGCGGCGTCCACGTGAACCGCCGCGTGCTCTGCGCGGAGCTCCCCGCACCGCCGATGATGGCGCCGGGCCTGCCGCCGGCCGATCCCGGGCGCCCGCAGACGCTGCGCGAGCGCATCGATGCGCACACGGGCGAAGGCACCTGCGGCGCGCGCTGCCACGGCACGATGATCAACCCCATCGGCTTCGCCTTCGAGCACTACGACGCGCTCGGGCGCTGGCGCGAGACCGATCAGGGGCTGCCCGTCGATGCCGGGTCGCGCTACGCATTCGAGAGCGGGCTGCGCAGCTTCCGTGACGCCGTCGAGCTCGCGGACGTGATGGCCGGCGAGCAGGCCACGCACCGCTGCTACACCGGCTACTGGCTCGAGTACCTCTACGGCCGGCGGCGCTCGCGCGTCGACGACGTCCTCGTGCGGCGCGTCGCGGACGCGTCCCTCGAGGGACGCGCGTCGGTGCGGGACGTCATCCTCGCGCTCGTGACGAGCCCCGCCTTCCGCACGCGCTCGGCCGCCGAGCTGCCCGACGAGACGACGATGGAGGTGGCCCCGTGACGCTCTCCCGCCGCGGTTTTCTGGTCGGTCTCGGTGGCGCGATGGTCACCCTGCCGCTGCTCGAGTCGCTGCGCTCGCGCGCGTCCGCGGGCGGCGAGCGGCGCCGCTTTGCCGTGTTCGTGCGGTCGGGCAACGGCGTCCAGCAGGCCGAGGGCAGCGAGCCCGAGCGCTTCTGGCCGACGGCCACCGGGGCGCTCACGGCGGCGAGCCTCGCCGACCGCGCAACGGGCGTGCTCGCGCCGTTCGCGGATCGCGTCGCGATCGTGAAGGGCCTGCGCCGCCCCTTCGGCACGCCGGCGTGCGGGCACGCGGAGTCCCTCCCGCAGTGCCTCACCGCCGCGGAGACGACGGGCGGCACCTCGAACGACCCGCTCGCCCTCGGCCAGAGCGCGGACTGGCGCATCGCGTCGCAGCTCTCGCCGGGCGAGTCGCCGCTCACGCTCGTCGCGGGGCCCACGGCGGCGTACATCGGGCCGGGCCTCTCGTGGCGCGGGCCGAGCGACCGCGCGCCGGCCGAGAACTCACCGGCCAACGCGTTCACGCGCCTCATGGGGCTCCCCGAGCTGCCCACCGAGCTGCAGGCGCGCGTGTATGCGCGGAAGAACAGCATCAACGACTACGTGCGCGAGGAGCTGACCACGCTCATGGCGAGCCCGCAGCTCAGCGCGCGCGACCGACGGCGTCTCGACCAGCATTTCCAGGCGATCCGCGACTTCGAGACGGGCGGGATGTGCCTGCCCCTCGATCCGCGCCTCGGCACCGACGCGGCGGCGATCACCGCGCCGGCCGGCAACGACGTGCGCCCCGACGTCGTGCGCCTGCACATGCGGCTCATCGCCTTCGCCTTCAGCTGCGGGCAGGTCCGCGCCGCGACGCTCCAGATCGGCGAGGGCAACGACCAGACGCAGTACGTCGTCGGCGGCAGCAAGCTCCCGCGCTTCCACTGGATCTCGCACCGCATCCAGGGCGACGGCTCCGAGGGCGAGCCGATCCCCAACGCGGTCGAGCTGCACCACGAGGTCGACAAGATCCAGCTCGGCTTCTACCGCTACCTCCTCGAAGAGCTCGACGCCTACGAGTCGCCGTACGGCGGGCGCCTCCTCGACGACTGCGCGGCCGTGTGGATGAACGACCTCTCCGCCGGCCTCTCGCACGGCGGCCGCAACGTGCCCTGGATCCTCGCGGGCGGCGCGGGCGGCAACCTGCGCATGGGCCAGTTCCTCGACCTCGGGGGCGACGTCACCTACGAGCGCATCCTCAACACGATCCTCAGCGCCGTCGGCTGCACCGACGGCAGCGGCGGGCCCGTCGAGGACTTCGGCTCACCCACGCTGCCCGGCGGTCGCATCGCCGAGCTGCTGCCCTGATCCCGCGCCGCTGTGCTCCGGCGGCGCTGTGCTCCGGCGGCGCTGTGCTCCGGCGGCGCTGTGCTCCGGCGGCGCTCAGACCTCGGCGAACTTCTCGCGCATCTGCAGGAACTCGAGGAACTCGCTGAGTCGCAGCACGTCCTCGATCACGAAGCCCTCGGGCGTCTCGCGCACGATCCGCAGCCGCGTGAGGCGCGCGAGCACCTCGGCCACCGCGTCGGTGCCGAGCCCGACCTGCGTCGCGAGCCCCTCGCGCGTGAGCGGCACGAGCACCGAGCCGTCGCCGCGGTCGACGCCCGCGTGCTCGGCCTCGCGCGACAGGCCGAGGATGACGCGCGCCTTGGGGTCGCGGTGCAGGAGGATCTCGATGAGCGCGTCCGCGTTGTCGAGGCGCCGCGCGAGCTTCTGGATGAGGCGCACCGCGATCTCCGCGTTGCTGAGCACCATCGCCTCGAAGGTCTTCGCGTCGAGCACGAGGAGCTGCGCGTGCTCGACGACCTCCGCGCTCGCGGTGCGCGGCTTGCGGTTGAGGATGGCCATCTCGCCGAAGAAGTCGCCGGGCCCGAGCAGCGCGAGGGTGCGCGCGCCGTCCTCGGACTCCTTGCTGATGCGCACGCGGCCCGACTGCAGCACGAACATCGTCGTGCCCTCGTCGCCCTCGCGGAAGAGCAGCGTTCCGGGCGCGCAGGACCTGCCGAAGCGTGCGAAAAGCTGGTCGTTTTCGGCCATGGGTGGCGGCGAGTCTAGCGGCTGGCGCCGGCAGCGTCAAAACGCCGCGAGGGCCCGCGCGGTGTGCGGCGCGGCCCCGGGCGCGAGCGCGAGGTGCAGCCGCAGCAGGCGCAGATCGTCGGGCGTGTCGACGTCGTACCAGGGCGCGACGCACGCGGCGCGCAGGCCCGCGCGCGCGGCCCCGGCGAGCGTGTCGGCGAGCGCGTGGCGCGTCGAGAAGCGCGCCTCCGCGAACACCGCGGGCGGCAGCGGCGCGCGGGCGCCGACGAGCACGTAGCCACCGTCCGACGCGGGCACCAGCACGAGGTCGGCCTCGTCGAGCGCGGCGGCCGCGGCGTGCAGCGTCGCCGCGGGCAGCAGCGACGCGTCGCCGCCGACGACCAGCGCGCGCCCGTGCGCCGCGACGCCCGCGTCGAGGGCGGCCCGCATCCGCGCGCCGAGCGAGACCCCGGGCTGCGCGCGCCGCGGGAGCCCGTCCGTCCCCGGGACCGCGCGGAGCGCCGCGTCGTCCACCGCGCCCGCGACCCAGAGCGCGACCGCCACGCGCCCGTCCGCCGCGACGCGCGCGGCCGTCTCGAGCGTGTCCGCGAGGAACGCCGCGTAGAGCCGCGCCGCGCCCGCCGCGCCGAGCGCCGGGATCAGCCGCGTCTTCGCCTGCCCCGCCACCGGCGCCCGCGCGAACACCGCGAGCGCGCAGCCCGCCCGCCGCGCGTCGCTCACGCCGGCTCCACGGCGTGCCGTGCGAGCAGCCAGAGTATCTTCCGTGATGCGCCGAGCGTGCCTCGTATCGTTCCGGATACTTTCGAGACGCCGATGCGCCGACGGTACGAGACGGGCACCTCGGCGTGCCGCATCCCGCGCCGCGCGGCCTTGATCTGCATCTCGACCGTCCAGCCGTAGTCGGGGTCGCGCATCCGCAACGTGCCGAGCGCGCCCCAGCGGATCGCGCGGAACGGCCCCAGATCGCTGTATCTCACACGATACAGAGCACGCAGCGCCACGCAGGCGATCGCGTTGCCGACGCGCTGCTGCGGGGTGAGCGCGCCGCGCTCGCGGCGGCCGAGCGTGCGCGAGCCGATCACGAGCTGCACGGCCTCGTCGGCGAGCGGCGCGAGCAGCGCGGGCAGCTCGGCCGGGTGGTCGCTGTGGTCCCCGTCGAGGAAGACGACGACGTCGGGCGGGTCGTCCGCGAGCGCGGCGAGCGCCCGCAGGCACGCGGCGCCGTAGCCGCGGCGCGGCTCGGAGACGACCTCGGCGCCGCCCGCACGCGCGACCTCGGCGGTGCGGTCGCGCGAGCCGTTGTCGGCGACGACGACGCGCCGCACGCGGGCCTCGCCCCCGGCGCCGAGCGCGACCCGGCCGCGCGGCAGCTCGGCGAGCACGCTCGGCAGGGCGCGCTCCTCGTCGAGCGCGGGGATGACGACGTCGACGACGAGTGCGCGCGGCGGCATGGGCGCGGCGGACGGTGCGGCCGTCGCGGCGCGTCGGCAAGGCAGGGCGCGCGCTTGACGCCCGCGGGGGCGGACCGCAGCCTTGCCGCCCGCCGTGCCCTCCGCCGAATCCGCCGCGCCGCCGAAGACCATCCACTTCATCTCGCTCGGCTGCCCGAAGAACCGCGTGGACACCGAGGTCATGCTCGGCGTCTCCGGGCTCTCGGGCTACACGCTCGTCGAGCGGCCGGACGACGCCTCGGTGATCGTCGTCAACACCTGCGGCTTCATCGGCGAGGCCAAGGAAGAGAGCGTCGACACCATCCTCGAGATGGGCCGCTTCAAGGAGACGGGCTCGTGCGAGCGCCTCGTCGTCGCGGGCTGCCTCTCGCAGCGCTACCCCGAGCAGCTCGCCGAAGAGATGCCCGAGGTCGATCACTTCCTCGGCTCGAGCGACATGCTCAAGCTGAAGGACGTGCTCGCGTCCTCGCTCGAGCACCCCGTCGCCCGGCTGATGGTGGGCAACCCGGCCGACTACGTCTACCGCGCGACGGATCCGCGCGCGCTCTCGGGCGCGCGCCACAGCGCGTACGTGAAGATCGCCGAGGGATGCAACCGGACGTGCAGCTTCTGCGCGATCCCCGCGATCCGCGGCCAGCAGCGCTCGCGGCCCGTCGACGACGTCGTGCGCGAGGTCGAGCACCTCGTCGCGCTCGGCACCGTCGAGGTGAACCTCGTCTCGCAGGACACCATCTCCTACGGTCGTGACCTCGACGCGCGCACCGACCTCGCCACGCTCGTGCGGCGCGTCGCCGAGGTGAAGGGGCTGCGCTGGCTGCGGCTCTTCTACCTCTACCCGGAGCGCCTCTCGGACGGCCTGATCGAGCTGCTCGCGCACCACCCGGTCGTCGTGCCGTACGTCGACATGCCGCTCCAGCACGCGAGCACGGCGATGCTGCGGCGGATGCGGCGCGGGCACTACGCGCCGCGCCTGCGCGAGGTCGTCGAGACGCTGCGCGCGCGCGTGCCGGACCTCACCTTCCGCTCGGCGTTCATCGTCGGGCACCCTGGCGAGACGGACGCCGACTTCGCCGAGCTCTGCGACTTCGTGCGCTGGGCCGAGCTCGATCGCGTCGTCGCCTTCCGCTACTCGCACGAGGAGGGCACGCGCTCGGGGGACATGGCCGACGACGTCCCGGCGAAGGTCGCCGCCGCGCGCCACCGCAAGCTGATGACGCTGCAGCGCGGCATCAGCAAGAAGAAGCTCAAGGCCATGATCGGCCGCGAGATCGAGGTGCTCGTCGAGGGCGTGAGCGACGAGAGCGATCTGCTCCTCGAGGGGCGGCACCGCGGGCAGGCGCCCGAGATCGACGGCAAGGTGCACCTCGCGAACGGCACCGCGCCCATCGGCACGATCACGAAGGCGCTCGTCACGCACGCGGCCGACTACGACCTCGTCGCCGACCTCTTCGAGGCGGACGGAACGCTGCCCGAGCCGCCGCCCGGCGCCAGGCCGCGCGGAGGCCGTGGGCGCGCGCCCGTGCGCCTGCCGATGGTGGGCTGACTCACGCACCCTGCCGCGCCGCGGTTGACCGCGCGGGGCCGGCGCTTTAGAAGCACGACGCGCCGCGGGCGCAACGACGGAGACGACGTGCGATGGCGACCTATATCACCAGCGACTGCATCAACTGCGGGGCCTGCGAGCCCGAGTGCCCGAACCAGGCCATCAGCGAGGGCGACGAGATCTACGTGATCGACCCGAACCTCTGCACCGAGTGCGTGGGTTTCTACGACCACGAGGCTTGTCAGGCGGTCTGCCCGGTGGAGTGCTGTCTCCCCGACCCGAAGCACCCCGAGCAGGAGCCCTTGCTCGTCGAGCGCGCCGTGCGGCTGCACCCCGAGGACGAAGCGCTCAAGAAGCGCGTCTCCTCCGACGACTTCCCGTCGCGCTTCCGCAAGTAGGCGCGCGGCGTGAGGGCACGCCGGGCCCGCGCGTCCTGCGCCCTCGCGGCGATCGGCGTCGCCGCCACGCTCGTCGCCTGTGCACCGGCAGCCCCACTGCTCGCGGGGGCGCGCACGACGCCTGCGCGGCGTGGTGACGTGCTCGTCGGCGGCGCGGTGCGCGCGCCGGTCGGCGCGTTGCGGCGCGGGGAGCAACCAGGCGCCGCGGAGTCGGAGCTGCTCGCGCTCGCCGGGCGCGGGGGCGTCGTGCCCGTGGCGGTGGCGCGCGTGGGGATCGGCCGCGCGCTCGACATCGGCCTCACGGTGGCCGGCTCCGGCGCGAGCATCGCCACGCGCCTCACCGTGCCGCTCGACGCGAACGCCGCGGGGGCGCTGCTGTTCGGCGTCGCGCCGGGCGTGCGCTGGGCGGGGCCGGAGGGCCTCGACGGTGTGGGGCTCGGCGCGGACGTGTTCGCGCTGATCTCGCGCAGCGTGAGCGGCATCTACGAAGCCTGGGCAGGCCTCCACGCGGGTTTGCTCGCGGCCTCGGCACGGGGCACGCGGCCCGGCGCGGAGCCGCTCGAGGCGTCCGCGCTCGGCGTTCGCGCGGGGGCCGTCGTCGGCCTCTCGCTCGGCCTGAAGACGCTCACCGGGATGCTCGAGCTCGCGGCCGACTACGAGCACTACGCAGGCGAGATCGGCGGGCGGAGGGCGAGCGTGCGCGGCCTCTCGCTCACGCCCGCGTTCGCGTTGCGCGTGCGGCTCTGATCACCGCTCGCCGACACGAGGGGGCGCGGCCTCGGTCACGCAGCGCCGCCTCGATCACGCAGCGCCGCCGTCAGGCCTTGCGCGGCCCGCGCACGGTGAGCTGCAGCTTCTCGCCGAGGAACGCGCCGAAGAGTGAGATCATCGCGCCGATCAGCCCGCCGATGAGGTAGGCGAGGAAGGTCGGCTCGAAGCCCTCGGGCGTGATGAACATCAGGTAGCCGACCGTGGGCACGACTGCGATGAGCGCGCCGACCGCGGGCTCGATGAAGGTCTTGCCGGGCGAGACGAAGCCCACGACCGTGCCGCCGATGAACCACACGGCGACCGAGATCCCGAGCCCCGCGAGTCCCTGCGGGTCGTAGGAGGAGATGACGAGCGGCAGCAGGCCGATCACGAGCACCTGCAGGACGAGGTAGATGCCGAACGCCATCAGCGCCCACTTCCACTCGAAGGTCTCCTGCTGGTGCCGACGCGCTGCGGCCTCCTCCTCCGTGTAGTCCACCGCCGAGTGCGCCTCGAGCTTCGCGCCGCACGAGACGCAGCGCGCCAGGTTCGCCGCGTTCTTGAAGCCGCACATCGCGCAGACGATTTCCTTGGCCGCCATGGTCTCCTCGAGTCCTTCCAGGGTCCGCGCGCTCACCGCGCCGTCCCGCGTCGCCCCCGGATTGTCGCAAGAGAACCCCGCCCCGCGCAAGCTTCCGGCCGAAGTCTCGAACGGCGATGCCATCGCGGAACCGGCCGCGCTTCACGGCGTCGGGTCGCAGGCTCCGCAGTCGAGCGCGTCGGTGAAGCAAGCGGGTGAGGCGACGAGGCGCGCGGCGTCGGTCTCGAGATCGGCCCGCGAGGGCGCGAAGCGCGGGCACGTGGGGGCCGAGGGCGACCTCGTCCCAACCCGCCGCGACGCCGCGCACGCCGTCGAGGCGGACCCACCCGCACGCGGCAAGTCGGGCGCAGCCGAGCAGGGACGTGAAGCGCGCGTGGTCGCCGGGGGCGGCGTGGGTGGGGCGCTCGGTGCGCACGACGCGCGCATGACCGGCCGCGGTCTCGCAGCCGTCCGCGTCCTCGGCCTCGTCGCGGTCGCCGACGTAGAGGCCGGCGCCGGTCTCCACCGCGCCCGGCCTCGTCCATTCGGCAGGACAATGACCACCCTTTGTGATGCCAAGACCTCGCGCCGGGGCGTCGACGGTGGAGGCGACGTGGTGAAGGTGTCCGGCGAGGTCGTGGGGAAAGCCCGCGGCGTCGGCGCCGTCGAGCGGGAAGGTCACGCCCGCGAACGTGAGGCCCGCGCGCGTGAGCACCCGCTCCCAACGGCCGATCATGCGCAGCACGTGGATCGCGCGGCACCGAAGCGTCTCGGGCGTGAAGCGCGCGAGCAGCGCGAGCGTGAAGCTCGTGCGCGCGAAGTCGTCCCAGGGCACGAGCACGCGCGCGTTCTCCGCGGGTCGCAGCGCGAGGTGCTCGCCAACCCCGCCGCCTGCCGCGAAGGGCTCGACGACCGCGACGCGCGCTGCGACCGGCGGCGCGGGGGCGCGGGCGGTCGACGAGAGCACGACGCGGTGGATGTCGAAGCAGCGGGTCGCATGCGCTGCATGCTCGCGGGGCTGCGCGACGCCGTCAGCGCGCGGCGACGGACTCGACGAGCAGGGTCGCCGCGGGGAGCACGGCAACGGGTGGTCCGCCACCCACGCTGCCGCGACAGAATGAATAGCCGTTCAGCCCGAGCGCGGCCCCGACGCTCGTGACGTCCGCACCGAGATCCACGTCGATGTCGCGCCAGCCCGAGTCGAACGGCGTCGGGTTCTCCGTCGGCGCGATCGGCGTCGCCGAGACGACGGCCGCGCGTGTGTTCTCACCCGCGGCCTCGACGCCGAGGCTGTTCGCGCCGTCGAACAGCGACCCGCCCTCGGGCATCAGCAGACGCGCGCGCACGCGCACCGTGCGGAAGGGCGTCGCCCGCCGCACGCGCACGAAGAGGCCGCCCGCTTCGCCGCAGCGCATGAAGTCGTTCGAACGACGGACCACCGCGACGCAGCCATCGGCGGTGCCGTCCTCGCAGCTCGTGCCCGTGGGGGCGCCACGTTGCGCACCGTCCCAGATCACCGATTCCGATTCAGCCTCGAGCTCGAGGCGCTCGGCCGGTGCCGCATCGAGGACCCTGCCGCCCCCCATCACCGAGGCCCCGACGTTGCCCGCGAGGTCGGGATATCCCGCGTCGACGACGACCCGCAGATCGCCGGCCGGCCACCAGCCCGCACGCGAGAGGCGCACACGCGAGGTCGATGGATCGTCGGTCAGCATCGTGTCCTCCGGCACACCCGTGAGCCGCTCACGCACCGCCGCGAGCGCGACCGGCTCCGCGAAGGCCACCGTCGCATCGCTCCACGGGAGCAGACCGCCCCGGCGCGTATCAAATTCGAGCCGAAGCTCCGGCGCCTCGTCATCGGGCGCGCCCGCGAGCGCTCCCATGGCCGCCCCCATCGCGACGACGTCGCCCGACGTGAGCAACTCGTCACCCTGGAACTCGCCGAGACCGCCGACTCGCGCGACCCCGTCCGCGAGGCGACCGTCGAGCGTGATGAGTGACAGCTCCGTCGAGGAGCGCGCAAACGTGCTCCGACCAGCGAGGGTGGCGGTGTCGCCCTCGTTCGTCGGCACGAGCGAGACCCGCCCGTCTCGCGCGGTCACGTCGTAGGAGGTCGTCCTTCCCCAGCGAGGCGTGATCCGCGCACGCGCCCGGCCACCCTCCTCGGCGAAGTCGACACGGAAGGTCTGGCCGATCGCGCCGGAACGCCCATCGCCGCCGAGCAGTCGGGCGCTCTCGCCGCTCACGGTCCCACCCGTCACGGAGAAGACGTAGGACGGCGCGTCGTCGAGCGCGGGAGGCGGATCCTCAGGGGACGCGCACGCAGAGAGGGCGAGCGGCACGGCGGCGAGTGTGGCGAGACGAGGGAGAGTCATGCGGCGTCGAGGCAGCACGACTTGTGCCAATCCCGCAAGACCCGAGAAACGGGAAAAACATGATGGGTGTCCAATGCTTGGACATATCCGCCGGGAGGGGGGGGCCGCACGCCACCGGAGCAGCCCCGCACAAAGTGGCACGCAATGGCGCGGTGGCATGCATCGCACGACGAGGCGCCGGGGTCGGCGGTCGGCCGCGCTTGGCGACGCACCAACCGCTTTCTGCCGGTCGGAGCGAGTTGAGGCGACGCCGCGACTGCGCGATGCTGCGCGCGCCACCCTTGCCGAGCGAGGCCCATGCTTCCCCCCGATCCGAGCTTCGTTCCTGCCGCGCCCCCGGCATCGCCCCGTCCGCTCGACCCGTCGACCCTCGTCGCGGGGCGCTTCGAGATCGCCCGCACCGTCGCGCCGTGCGGGCGCGGCTTTCTCTACGCGGCCCGCGACGCGCAGGACGGGCGCGACGTCACGCTCGAGGTCGTGCCGAGCGCGCTCGCGGCCGATCTGGCGCTCGCGCAGGAGCTCGAGGCGCGCACCGCGCGGACGGCGCGGCTCCCGGGCGAGGGGATCGCGCGGCCGCGCGCAGCGGGTGTCGATGCGGCGCTCGGCGCGTTCTGGATCGCGCACGAGCCGTTCGAGGGCGAGTCGCTGCGCACGCGGATCGCGCGCGGGCGGGTGACGCCGCGTGAGGCCGTGGCGATCGTCACGCGGCTGCTCGACGCGCTCGCGCCCGCGCACGCCGCGGGCGACGTGCACCGCGGCCTCGAGCCGGACGACGTGGTGCTGGTGCGGGAGGCAGACGGACGCGAGGGCGTGCGCATCCTCGACTTCGGGCTGCCGCGGGCGATCGCGGCCGAGGCGGTCTCGCCCTACGTTTCGCCCGAGCAGGCGCGGAGCTCGGCCTGGCTGACGCCCGCGGCCGACACCTTCTCGGTCGCCGCGATCTTCTACGAGTTGGTCGCGGGGTCCGCGCCCGGTAGCCCGCGCGCACCGCTCGGGGAGGTCGCGCCGCAGACGCCACCGGCTGTCTCCGCCCTCGTCGAGCGCGCGCTCTCGGTCGACCCCGGCCTGCGCCCGATGGGCGCGAAGGAGATGCGCGAGGCGCTCGACCGCGCCCTCGCCCCGGCGCCCCCGGCGCAGCCCGCGGCGGCGCCCGGGTCGAGCGGCCACGGCGGCCCGCAGCGACACGGCCCCGCGCCCCTCGTGAACGACGGCGCCCTGCGGCCTCCGCTGTCGGGCGCGGAGAAGCCGAAGCGCGGCGCGCGCTGGGCGTGGGTCGTCGCGCTCATCGTCGTGCTGACGACCTGCCTGCTGCTTCCCGCCGGCATGCTGGCCGTGGCCGCGCTCCTCTTGGCGGACGGAGAGTCGCTGCTCCCGTCGCCGGATCCGCCCGTCGTGTCCGGCACCGCGGACGACCCACCGCCCGTCGAATCCGGCACCGCGGACGATCCCCCCACCTTCGGGCAGGGCACCGCGGACGATCCCCCCACCTTCGGGCAGGGCACCGCGGACGACCCGCCTTCCGCGGCGCAGGGCGCGGACGCCCCCGACGCCGATCGCCTCTACACGGTCAAGCAGCGCCTCGGCGCGCCGAGCCTCGGCAGCGCGTCGGCGCCCGTGACGATCGCGCTCTTCAGCGACTTCCAATGTCCGTTCTGCGCGCGCCTCAAGCCCACGCTCGAGGCCGTGCTCGCAGAGAATCCGGGCCGCGTCCGTGTCGTCTGGCGCAACTACCCGCTGCCCTTCCACGCGGACGCGCGCCTCGCGGCCGAGGCCGCGCTCGAGGCGCAGGCGCAGGGCGGCGACGGCATGTTCTGGCAGATGCACGAGAAGCTCTTCGAGAACCCGCGCGCCCTCGACCGCGCCTCGCTCGAGCGATACGCGCGTGAGCTCGGGCTCGACGGCGCGCGCTTCGCCCGCGCGCTCGACACGCACGTGCACGGACCCGCGATCGACGCCGACATCGCCGCGGCCGACGCGACGGGCCTCTCGATGGGCACGCCCACCTGCTTCGTGAACGGCCGCGCGGTGCAGGGCGCGCAGCCGCTCTCGGTGTTTCGGGACGCCGTCGCGCGCGCGCTCGCGCGCTGAGGGTGACGCCGCGCGCGGCGCGCGTGGTTTACATCGGCGGCGACGTCGGTAGAGTCGCCGCGTGACCGAGAGCGACGCAGGGCGGACCGCGCAGCTCGAGGCCGAGGTCGCGCAGCTCCGCGCCGCAGCCCGCGCGACACGCGACGAGCGCGACCGCCTGCTCGGCATCATCGAGGCGACGAGCGACGTCGTCACGCTGACGGAGCTCGGCGGGCACCTCGTCTACCTCAACGGCGCGGGGCGGCGCCTGCTCGGGGTCGCGCCCGAGGCAGACGTCACGCGCATCCGCGCGAGCGTGCTGCACCCGCGCTGGGCGGCCGAACGCGTGCGCGACGAAGCGATCCCGGCCGCGATCCTCACGGGACAGTGGAGCGGCGAGACGGCGTTTCTCGCGCAGAGCGGCGAGGAGATCCCCGCCTCGCAGGTCGTGAGCGTGCACCGCGCCTCGAGCGGCGAGGCGATCTTCTTCTCGACGATCGCGCGCGATCTCCGCGAGCGGAAGCGCATGGAGGCGCAGCTCCAGCAAGCGGGGCGCATGGAGAGCCTCGGCCGCCTCGCGGGCGCCGTCGCGCACGACTTCAACAACCTGCTCACCGCGGTGCTCGGCAACGCGGACATCGCGCTCGAGACCCCGCTCGTCGCGGACCACGACGATCTCCGCGAGCTGCTCACCGAGGTGCGCGACGCCGCGGTGCGCGGGGCGGCGATCGCGCAGCAGCTGCTCACCTTCGCGCGGCAGCAGATCGTCGAGCCACGCCCCACGCGCCTCGGCGACGTCGTGCGACGCGCGCAGCCGCTGCTCGCGCGGGTGCTCGGCCCGGGCATCCAGTTCGTCGTGGAGCTTCGCGCGCGCGAGGACAACGTGCGCATCGACGCCGATCGCTTCGTCGCGCAGGTGCTCATGAACCTCGTGATCAACGCGCGCGATGCCATGCCCAAAGGTGGTGTCGTGCAGCTTCGCACCCGCGACGGCGCGCACGACGACACGGGCACGGTGATCCTCGAGCTGAGCGACGACGGCACCGGCATGCCACCCGACGTCGCCGCGCACATCTTCGAGCCTTTCTACACGACCAAGGCGACGGGCAACGGCCTCGGGCTCGCGACGGCGTACGGCATCGTGAGCCAGTGCGGTGGCTCCATCCACGTCGAGAGCACCCAGGGCGTCGGCACGACGTTCCGCATCGCGCTCCCGGTGCACGCGTCTGTCGGGCGCGGCACCGAGACCCCGCTCCCCTCGCGCGCGCCGCTCCCCGAGGGCCACGAGACGGTGCTCGTCGTCGACGACGACGCGGCCGTGCGCTCGCTGACGGTCCGCACGCTGCGCAGGCAGGGCTACGACGTGCTCGAGGCCGTCGACGGGACGCACGCCGAGCAGGTCGCGCGCGCACACCCCGGGCCCATCCACCTGCTCGTCGCGGATGTCCTGCTCCCCGGCATCCTCGGGCCGGAGCTCGCGGCGCGGGTCTGCGCGGAGCGGCTCGAGACGCGCGTGCTGCTCATCTCCGGGCGCCCCGACGACCCGCGCGTGCAGGAGTGGGTCGACCAGCGCAGCGCGGCCTTCCTCGCCAAGCCGTTCAGCGTGCGCGCGCTCGCGACGCAGGTGCGCGCGGCGCTCGGGACGTAGCGTCCCGGAGGCGCGACGTCAGGCCCCGCGGCGCCGCTCGAGCGCCCAGCGGTAGACCTCGCCGTAGCGCAGCGCGGCGCGCTCCCAGCCGAAGTCCTGGCGCATCGCGCGGTACTGCATCGCGCGGAAATGCGGGCGCTGATCGCGCCACACCGACACGGCCCAGCGTGTCGTCTCGACGAGCGAGCGCACGTCCAGGTCGTGCAACTTGAAGCCGGTGCCCTCGCCGGTGCGCACGTCGCACTGCGCCACGGTGTCGTCGAGGCCGCCCGTCGCGCGCACGATCGGCAGCGTGCCGTAGCGCATGCTGTAGAGCTGATTGAGACCGCAGGGCTCGAAGCGCGACGGCATGAGGAAGAGGTCCGACGCGGCCTCGATGCGGTGCGCGAGCGTCTCGTCGAAGCCGATGCGCGCGCGGAATCCGCCGGGGCTCGCCGCGCTGTAGCGGCGAAACGTGTCCTCGGTGCGCGCGTCGCCCGAGCCGAGCACGACGAGCTGCGCGCCGAGCGCGAGCAGCTGTGGCACCGCGGCGGCGATCACGTCCGTGCCCTTCTGCGGGCCGAGACGCGAGACGACGCCGAGGAGCGGCACGTCGTCGCGCACCGTGAGGCCGAGCTCCTCCTGCAAGGCGCGCTTGCAGGCCGCCTTGCCGGAGAGGTCGTTCGCGTCGTAGTGCGCCGGGATCAGCGGATCGGTCGCCGGATCCCACGCGCGCGTGTCGATCCCGTTGAGCACGCCGACGAGGTCGCCGGCGCGGAAGCGCAGGACGCTCTCGAGCCCGGCGCCGTGCTCGCTCGTGCGGATCTCCTCGGCGTAACGCGGCGAGACCGTGGTGAGCATCGTCGCGTGGTAGAGCCCGCCCTTCAGCAGGTTGACGTTGCCCTGATCCTCGAGGCCGTCGCTGCGGAAACACTCGCGCGGGACGTGCGTGCGCCAGAGGTCCGGCTCCGGCGAGATGCCCTGGTGCGCGAGGTTGTGGATCGTGAGCACCGACGCGGCGCGGGCGAGCGGCGTGCCGCGCTCGACGGTGTTCGTGTAGAGCGGCACGAGCGCGCTCGGCCAGTCGTGCGCGTGGAAGACGTCCGGCGTGAAGTCGAGGTGCCGCGCGAGCGCGAAGGCCCCGCGCGAGAGCAGCGCGAAACGCACCATGTTGTCAGCGGCGAAGCCGCGCGGCGGATCGTAGAGGTAGCCGCGGGCGAAGAGCGCGTCGTGCTCGAGGAAGTACACGGGGACGTCGCTGCCCGGCAGCCGCGACTCCCACACGGCGCACCACGCGACGCCCGCCCCGAGCGGCACGGGGAGCGGCTCCGGGTGGCGCCACATCGAGGCGGGCTTGAGCACGTCGTACTTCGGCAGCACGACGCGCACGTCGTGGCCGAGCGCAGCGAGCGCGATGGGCAACGCGCCGACCACGTCGCCGAGGCCGCCGGCCTTCGCGAAGGGAGCGCACTCGGAGGCGACGAAGAGCACGGAGGGCAGCATCGGGGGCAGCGATGATACGCCGCGCGATCCACGCGACGAAAGCGCCGCGTCGCGCAGCGCAGGCGAACCACGCGGCGCCTGCGCCATTCTTGACGCTCTGCGTTGCGGGAGCCTAACTTGCCCCGCTCATGCTGCGGCGTGCGCGAGGCGCGCAGGCGCGGCGTTCCCGGAGGCTTTCCCGTGGCGCGTTTCATCGACGAGCTCAAGCGCACCCACTACGCGGGCGCGCTCCGCGAGCAGCACATCGGACACGAGGTCGTCCTCTTCGGCTGGGTCGAGGGCCGACGCGACCACGGCGGCTGCATCTTCATCGACCTGCGCGACCGCGAAGGCATCGCGCAGGTGATGTTCGATCCGTCCATCGACCGCGCGGCTTTCGAGGCCGCAGACGCCGCGCGCGGCGAGTGGGTGCTCGGCGTGCGCGGCACCGTCCGCGACCGCGGGGCGATGCGGAACACGCGCATCGCGAGCGGCGCGATCGAGGTCGTCGCGAGCGAGGCCGTCGTCTTCAACAAGAGCGAGACGCCGCCCTTCGAGATCGTCGACGACTCCGACACCGCCGAGGAGAAGCGCCTCGAGCACCGCTACCTCGACCTGCGCCGCCCGAAGCTCCTGCGCAGCCTGCGCACGCGGCACCAGATCTCGCAGTCGACGCGCAGCTACATGACCGACCAGGGCTTCCTCGAGGTCGAGACGCCCTTCCTCGTGAAGTACACGCCCGGCGGCGCGCGGAACTTCCTCGTCCCCGCGCGGCAGCACGCCGGCAAGTTCTACGCGCTCGCCGAGAGCCCGCAGCTCTTCAAGCAGCTGCTGATGGTCGCGGGCTTCGACCGCTACTTCCAGATCGTGCGCTGTTTCCGCGACGAGGACTCGCGCCTCGACCGCCAGCCCGAGTTCACGCAGCTCGACGTCGAGATGTCGTTCGTCAACCAGGACGACATCTTCACCATCATGGAAGGTCTCATCTTCCGCCTGTGGAAGGAGGCGCTCGGCCTCGACCTCCTCACGCTCTATCCCGAGGGGCGCTTCCCGCGGCTTGCGTACGACGAGTCGATGCGCCGCTTCGGCAACGACAAGCCGGACATGCGCTTCGGCATGGAGCACATCGACCTCACCGAGCTCGTCATCGAGCACGGCGGCGGCGGCATCCCGATGCTCGAGCCGCTCGCGCAGAAGTACGTGTCGGGCGAGTACCGCCGCGATCTCCCGCCGCAGATCGTGAAGGCGATCGTCGTCCCGGCGAGCGCCAACCTCTCACGCACCGAGGCCGACAAGCTCGAGTCCTACGTGAAGAGCATGGGCAGCAAGGGCCTCGCCCGCGCGAAGCTCGGCGCGGGCGGCGAGTGGGTGCAGAGCCCGCTCGCGAAGAGCGCGACGCCCGCCTTCCGCGAGGCCGTGAACGCGGCCTGCGACGCGAAGGAGGGCGACCTGCTCCTCCTGCAGTTCGGCAGCGCCGCGATGGTGCACACCGTCATGGCGAACCTGCGCGTCCACCTCGGCAAGAAGCTCGGGCTCATCCCCGAGTCGGGCTCGGGCGGCACGTGGAACTTCCTCTGGGTCGTCGAGCCGCCGCTCTTCGACTACGACGAGGAGGCCAAGACCTGGGCCGCCGCGCACCACCCGTTCACGCGGCCGCACGACGCGAGCGTGGCGATCCTCGAGAGCGATCCCGGCAAGGTGCTCTGCTACCGCTACGACCTCGTGCTCAACGGCTTCGAGATCGGCGGCGGCTCGATCCGCCTGCACGACCCCGAGGTGCAGAGCCGCGTGTTCGCGGTGCTCGGCATCCGGGACGAGGAGGCGCGGCAGAAGTTCGGCTTCCTGCTCGACGCGCTCAAGATGGGCGCGCCGCCCCACGGCGGCATCGCGCTTGGCTGGGACCGCCTCTCGATGCTGCTCACCGACGCGGAGTCGCTGCGCGACGTGATCGCCTTCCCCAAGACGGCACGCGCGACCGACGCGATGACGGGCGCCCCCGACAAGGTGAGCGCCGAGCAGCTCGTCGAGCTGAAGATCCGCTCCCTCGCCACCGAGACGGGCGGCTGAGCCACCCCCACGCGGGCACCTGCGCGCCGGGTGTCCGCGCAGCGGGTGTGCGTGTGGCGATTCCCGGAGCGGCGGCGTCCGCGCAGCGCGTGTGCGTGTGACGGGTGTCCGCGCAGCCCGCGATCGCCGTGCGCCTCAGCCGATCGCGGGGAGCGCGGGCGCGATGCCCTTGAGCCGCTCGTGCAGCGCGCGCACGATCTCGGCGCGCTCCCCCGGGTCGCTGGCGTCGCGACGCCGACCGAGCGCGACCGCCGCCGTCAGCGCGCGCCCGATCTCGATGCCGCGCGCGTAGGCCTCGACGGCGGCGCCCTCTTCCCGCGCGAGCGCGCCCTCGAGCGCGTGCTGGATCGCGTCGAGCAGGGCCGCGCGCGCGGGCTTGCGCGCGAGGGTCGCCTCGTCGCGCGCCTCGACGAGCGTCATCGCGGCGCGGTGGCTCGGGGCGCTCAGCGCGGAGAGCGCATCGACGAGATCCGCGTCGGGGACGTCGGTCGCGGCCGCGCGGATCGTCGCGTGCACCAGCGCGTCCGCGCCCTGCCGCACGAGCGCGAGCGCGACCAGCGGCGCGAAGAGGGGCATGCGCGCCCAGGCCTGCTCGACCGTCGCGCCCTCGAGGCCCGCGGCCGTGGCATGGGCGAGGAAGAGCGCGTCGGCCCCGTGCGGATCGGGCCGGTTCACGGCGCGCGCACGCTTGAGCGGCGCGGGAAGCGAGGGGGCATTGCCCGGCGCAGCGACGATGACGCGCGCACGCGGCGCGGGCGGCAGCGCGCGAAGCTCCGGCTCGGGCGACCGCTTCTCGAGCGTGGTCGTCGCAGGTGCAAGCTTCGGGAGCGCCGCGGGTGGCGCCACGGCCGCGACCACCGCGGCGATCGGCGCGACGGTGGCCTTCGCGGTCACGGTCTTCGCGGCACCCCGCGTCGCCGGCGCCTTCGTCGCAGGCGCTTGCTGCACGGGCGCCTTCTTCACAGGCGCGACCTTCGCGGGCGCCTTCTTCGCGGGCGCCTTCTTCACAGGCACGACCTTCACGGGCGCCTTCTTCGCGGGCGCCTTCTTCACAGGCACGACCTTCACGGGCGCCTTCTTCGCGGGCGCCTTCTTCACAGGCACGACCTTCACGGGCGCCTTCTTCACAGGCGCGACCTTCACGGGCGCCTTCTTCGCGGGCTCCTTCTTCACAGGCGCGACCTTCACGGGCGCCTTCTTCGCGGGCTCCTTCTTTGCGGGCGCGACCTTCGCAGGCGCCTTCTTCGCAGGAGCGGACTTCGCAAGCGTCTTCTTCGTCATCGCGGGGCGGACGGTAGCACCGCCGCGCTATCGACGGAGGTCGAAGAACGCGCGGATCCGCGTGAGGATCTGGCCCGACCGTTCGACGAGGATCGCGGGGTTCTTCGAGTCGGCGAGGGCCTGCCGCTCATCGAGCCGCAGCTGCCGCTCCGCGAGCACGCGGCTCAGCTGCTCGGCGAGCTCCGGGTGCGCGTCGAGCACGCCCTGCAGCGCGTCGTGACCGACGACGAGCAGCTCGCACGCGCGCGCCGCGCGCACCGTCGCCGCGCGCCGCTCGCCCGTCAGCAGCGACATCTCGCCGAAGAACTTCCCACGGTCGAGCCGCGCAACCTCGACCACGCCTCCGTCCGCCGTCGCCGCCTCGAGCACGACGGACACCTCGCCGCACAGCACCACGAAGAGCGCGTCGCCCTCCTCGCCCTGCCGCAGGATCGTCTCGCCCGCGCCGTAGAGCCGCTTGTCGGTGCGCCGCGCGAGCGCCGCCTTCGCGTCGGGCGTGAGCACGTCGAAGACGCTCACGAAGGAGAGCGCCGCCCGCCGCTCGGCGAGGCGCGCGTCGTCCTCCGCGGCGCGCGTCGTCGGCGAGACCTCGCGCAGGTGCACGTCGCGCTGCGGGAGGGGGATCGCGATGTCCGCCCGCTTCAGCGCGTGCCAGATGCGGTCCCGCACGCCGCTGTCCGTCACCGATGCCGCCGCGAAATCCGACGTGAAATAGCGCAGCGTGTAGGTCATCGCGCTCTCGGCGAACCCGCTCAGCACCACGCTGGGCGCGGGCGAGGCGAGCACGAGCTCGAGCCCGGCGAGCGCGCCGAGCACGGCGTCCTGCACGCGCTCGGCCGGCACGTCGTAGGGCGCGGAGAACTCGACGTTCCGCCGCGAGGCGGGCGTGGGCTTCGTGAAGTTGCGGATCGTCCCCTTCGCGAGCGCGCCGTTCGGGACGATCACCTCGACGTGGTCGAGCGTGAGCACCTTCATCGCGCGCCAGCTGATCTCGAGGACCTGCCCGACCTTCCCGTCGACCTCGACCCAGTCGCCGATCTCGAAGGGCTGCTGCGCCTGGATCGCGAGCCCCGCGAACACGTTGCCGAGCGTGTCCTGCAGCGCGAAACCGAGCACCGCCGAGAGGATCGCGCTCGTCGTGAGCAGCGAGCTCATGTCGACGCCCGCCGTGCGCAGCGACACCAGCACGACGGCCGCGAAGAGCAGCGCCTGCGCGATGTCCGCGAGGATCTTCGGGATCGGTGGCAGCAGCGCCGCGGCCACGCGCGACTCGGTGACGAAGAGCACGACCCCGCGCGCGAGCACGAGCAGGAGCACGAAGATCCCGACGACCTCCGTCCACGTCACGATGCGGGGGTTCGTCACCGGGAACACGAAGCGCCCCGCGACGATCAGCACGTACACGGCGAAGAGCAGCGTCGGCGTGCGCAGTTTGCGGCGCGCGCGCGGCGGCAGCGTGACGAGCAGCAACGCGAGGAGCGCGACGGCGACCGCGATGAGCGCGCCACCGAGTCCCCAGAGATGCGCCAGCGAGAGCTCGAACCAGCCGTTCACGCGACGAGGAGTACCAGAGCCCGCACACGCGCGTCTCGCCACGGGGCGGTGATACGTTCGGGCCCATGCGCCTCGCCCTCCGCGTCGCCCTCGGCCTGCTGCTCCCCGCGCTCGTCGCCGCCTGCGGCCCGGACGATCCCCCCACGCCCGTCGAGCCGGCGACCTGCACCGCGCCGCCGATCCGCGATTTCGACGCGGGCGGACCGGGCATCGACGGCACGACGCCGCGCACGCTCACGCTCGGCTCGGGCGAGGACGCATCGTTCGTGCCCTTCACGACCGGCGCGTCGGCCCCGGTGATCGAGGGCTTCCAGGGCGGCGTGATGATCTTGCCGACGCTGCGAATCCCCGCGCTCCCGAGCGACGGCGCGACGCTCTGCCTCCGCGTCGAGCTCCGCAACCGGCTCAGCGACGGCGGCGAGGTGTTCCCCGGCGTGATGGCGGACTACACGTTCACGCGCGTCGGTGACGCGTTCGAGGCGGCGAACATCTTCGATCAGCTCGGCTTCTCGGCGAGCGACTTCACCGGCAAGACCCTGGTCCTCGACGCCGACGTGATCGGCGTGACCTTCCGCGCGACCGCGAGCGCGACGCTGACCCTCACGAATTGAGCCGTGCGGGGCTGCCCGCTGCGCAGCTGAATGACCATTCAGCGCCGCGCGCAGCGGTACGCGAGGCGCTACCCTCGCGCGCATGACGACACTCCTCGACCGCCTCGGACTCCGCGATCTGCGCGCGGGCGCCCACGACGGCACGGCCTTTCTAGACACCGGCGGCGCGCCGCTCGTCTCGCTCGACCCGACGACAGGCGCCTCCAACGGCAGCGTGCCTGCGGCCACCCGGGACACCTACGAGCGCGTCATGTTCGCGGCGACGCTGCGCTTCCGCGAGTGGCGGCAGCGCCCCGCGCCCGTACGCGCCCGGCTCGTCCGCAGACTCGGCGAGCTGCTCCGCGCGCACAAGGAAGACCTCGGCGAGCTCGTGTCGCTCGAGGTCGGCAAGATCCGCTCCGAAGGCCTCGGCGAGGTGCAGGAGATGATCGACATCTGCGAGTTCGCGGTCGGTCTCTCGCGGCAGCTGCACGGGCTCACGATCGCGTCCGAGCGCCCCGAGCACCGGATGATCGAGCAGTGGCACCCGCTCGGTCCCGTCGCGATCGTCACGGCCTTCAACTTCCCGGTCGCGGTGTGGGCGTGGAACGCCGCGCTCGCCGCGGTCTGCGGCGATCCGTGCGTGTGGAAGCCGTCGCCGCGCGCGCCGCTCTGCGCCCTCGCCGTGCAGCGCCTCGCGGAGCAGGCCATGCGCGAGGAGGACGCCGCCGGCGTGTTCTCGCTCGTGCTCGGCGACAAGGACCTCTCGGTCGCGATGGCCGAGGATCCGCGCTTCCCGCTCGTGTCGTTCACGGGCTCGGTCGAGGCGGGCCGCGTCGTCGCGCAGAAGGTCGCCGCGCGCCTCGGCCGCTCGCTGCTCGAGCTCGGCGGCAACAACGCCGTCATCGTGCTCGCCGACGCGGACCTCGACCTCGCCGCGCGCGCGATCGTCTTCGGCGCGGTCGGTACCGCGGGCCAGCGCTGCACGAGCACGCGCCGCCTCTTCGTCGAGCGCAGCGTCGCGCCCGCGCTCACGCAGCGCCTCGTCACGGCCTACCGCAGCGTGCGCATCGGCGATCCGCGCCACGCCGACACGCTCATGGGCCCGCTCGTCTCGCCGCAGGCCGTCGCGCGCTACCACGAGGCGATCGCGACGGCGCGCACCCTCGGCGGCGAGGTGCTCTGCGGTGGCCGCGCCGTCTCGCGACCGGGCTTCTTCGTCGAGCCGACGATCGTGCGCGCCCCGCGGCAGGCGGACTTCCCGATCGCGTGGGAGGAGACGTTCGCGCCGATCCTCTACCTCTTCGAGGTCGACTCCGTCGAGGAGGCGATCAGCGCGAACAACGCGGTCCCGCAGGGCCTCTCGAGCGCGATCTTCACCGACAGCGTGCGCGCGGCCGAGCGCTTCCTCGGGCCCGCGGGCTCCGACTGCGGCATCGCGAACGTGAACCTCGGCACGAGCGGCGCGGAGATCGGCGGCGCGTTCGGCGGCGAGAAGGACACGGGCGGCGGGCGCGAGTCCGGCTCCGACGCGTGGAAGGCGTACATGCGCCGCCAGACCTGCACCGTGAACGGCGGACGCGCGCTCCCGCTCGCGCAGGGCGTGCGCTTCGACGTCTGATCGCGCCGCTGCGACGCGCGCTCCGGAAATCGCGGCCCCGCACGCTGCGCGCGGCGCGCCGGGCGCTCGCATGGACGCGGGGCCCTGCGCAGGCGTACGATGCGCGCCGATGAGCGATCAGCCGGACGAGGGCGCGAAGGCGCGGCGCACCATGAACGCGAGCGCCACGGTGCAGATCGACGCGCTCGTCGATCCTGACGCCGTCCTCGAGGACAGCGTCGCCCCCGAGGTGTCCGGCGACGACGTCGCCGACGCGTCCTCCTCCGCGGGTCAGGCCCGCGCGCCCGCCGGTCCGCCCCCGCTCCCGCGGCGCGGCCCCTCGAAGCCCATCGTGATCGCAGCGCTGGTGATCGTGCTCGTGGCCGCGTTCGGCGCGGCCGTCTTCGCGAGCAACATCCTCGCGCCCGCGGAGCCAGCCCCCATCGCCGCACCGGCTCCCGCGCCGCTCCCACCCGCCGCGACACCCCCCTCCGCGCCCGAGGCGCCCGCCGCGCCCCGCAGGAGGATCTCGATCGAGGCCGTCGAGATCGTGGGCGGCAGCAACGAAAACACCGTCCCCTGAACGCACGAAAGCCCGCCTGTCGCGGGCTCTCACGCTTCTCCTCGCCCGCCTCGCCGCGGGCTCGAGGTATCCCGCGGTCGGCGCGGCGCGCGCCGACTCACGCGGGTCCGACGGGCCGCTTCAGGTCGGGCCGCAGCGGTAGATGTTGCGGCCGCCGCCCACCGGGATCGGCTGGCACGCGTAGCCCGAGGGGCAGCCATCGCGCTGGCAGTCGACAGGCAGGCAGACGCCGTTGTCGAAGCGCGCGACGTCGCCGCTCGCGAGCGGGAAGTCCTTCGCGCACTCGAGCCCGGGGCCGCAGTCCGCGGGCCCGCCGCACTCGTCGAGGCAGAGGCCCGGGTCGCCCTCGGCGAACGAGCGATTGGGGAAACAGATCGCGCCGCCCGGGCACGTCCCGCGCGGCAGCGCCGCCTCCGAATAGAACGAGTTCTGGTTGTAGCCGGCCGGCAGCACGCAGAGCGCCACACACGCGCCGCCCACGAAACCCGAGGGGAAGCCGTCGCTGTCGACCTCGGTGATGCACGAGCTCGAACGGCAGTCGCCGTCCGCGCCGCAGCGCGCGCCGATCGTGCCACCCGTCGTCGGGAGCGCGCCGACGCAGCGGCCCGAGTCCGGGTCGCACACCTCGCCGCGGCTGCAGTCGTCGTCGCTCAGACAGAGGCCGACGCACATCCCCTGATCCATCGGCGGGAATTGACCGACGCAGGTATAGCCATTGCGCGCGCAATCCACGCCATTCAGACACCGACGCTCACACCACGATTCGCCCGTGTTTCCGTCGGTGAGGCAGTGGTTGTAATACATGTCCTCGTCGAGACAGGGCTCGAGATCGGGCGGCGTGCACGGCACCGTGCAGTAGCCGTTCGGCCAGCCCTCGCTCGGGCGGCGGCAGCGCGCGCCGACGCCGGGGCACTGGCTGTCGCGCTCGCACGCGCCGAAGAGGCGGCTCGGCGCGAGGTCCATGTCCGGCTCGCCGAGGTCGGGGAGCCCCGCGTCGACGGGACCTCCGCCGCCATCGTCGTCGCCGCACGCGGCGAACAGGGAAGTCGAGAACGAGGCGAGCAGGAGCGCGAAGGCGAGACGACGCATGGTCAGCGCAGGGTTTCGCGACGCGCGCCCCGTGTCAACGTCGCGGCATGCGCGCTTCCCATCGAGAGGCGCGCCGTGGTTCGCAGATTTCCTTGTTTTGTCGGCACTTGAGGGCACTCGCCACGCGACGCGCCGCTCAGCACTCGATGATGTTCACCGCGAGGCCGCCGCGCGCGGTCTCCTTGTACTTCGTCTTCATGTCGGCGCCCGTCTGCCGCATCGTCGCGATCACCTTGTCGAGCGACACCTTGTGCGTGCCGTCGCCCTGCAAGGCGAGGCGCGCGGCGTGAATCGCCTTCACGCTGCCCATCGCGTTGCGCTCGATGCACGGCACCTGCACGAGCCCGCCGATCGGATCGCAGGTGAGCCCGAGGTTGTGCTCCATGCCGATCTCCGCCGCGTTCTCCACCTGCTCGGGCGTGCCGCCCATCGCCTCGGCGAGCGCGCCGGCCGCCATCGAACACGCGACGCCGACCTCGCCCTGGCAGCCCACCTCCGCGCCCGAGATCGACGCGTTCTTCTTGTAGAGGATCGCGATCGCGCCCGCCGTGAGCAAAAAGCGCATCGTGCCCTCGTCGTCCGCGCCGGACACGTAGCGCCGGTAGTAGTGCAGCACCGCGGGCACGATCCCCGCGGCGCCATTCGTCGGCGCGGTGACGACGCGGCCGCCCGCCGCGTTCTCCTCGTTGACGGCGAGCGCGAAGAGACTGACCCAGTCCATGACGACGAGCGGATCGGTGTCGCGCGCGTCCACGCGCAGCTTGCGGAAGAGGCTCGCCGCGCGGCGCTTCACCTTGAGGCCGCCCGGCAGGATCCCCTCGCGCTCGCAGCCGCGGCGCACGCACGCCTCCATCGCGTGCCAGATCGCGAGCAGCCGCGCGTCGATCTCCGCGTCGCTGCGCCAGGTGCGCTCGTTCTCGCGCATCAGCGTGCCGATCGAGAGGCCCGTATCGCGACAGCGCTTGAGCAGCTCGGCGCCCGAGTCGAAGGGATGCGGGACCGCCGCGCGCGCCGCCGTGTCCGCGACCTCCGTCGCGCCCTCGTTCACGACGAAGCCGCCGCCGACCGAGAAATAGGTGCGGTTCGCGAGCTCCGCGCCGCCCGCGTCGAGCGCGAGGAAGCGCATCCCGTTCGGGTGCTGCGGCAGCGTGAGCTTGCGGTGGAAGACGAGGTGCTCGGGCTGCGTGAAGGCGATCGGGTGCGCGCCGCCGAGCCGCAGCCGCCCTTCCTGGTGGATCTGCGCGACGCGCGCGGGCATCGCGTCGACCTCGACCGTCTCCGGCCGCTCACCCTCGAGGCCGAGCAACACCGCAACATCGCTGCCATGTCCGCGCCCCGTCGCGCCGAGCGAGCCGTAGAGCTCGACGCGCACCTGCGCGACGCGCTCGAGCGCGCCCGCCTCGCGCAGCGCGCCGACGAAGCGCTCGGCCGCGCGCATCGGGCCGACCGTGTGCGAGGAAGAAGGGCCAATCCCGATGGTGAACATGTCGAAGACACTGATCGTCACGCGGCGTGGTGTGCCCCGCGCCCCCCGGCCGCGCACGACGCAGAGCGTCACGAACGGCGCGCCCCCGCGGGAGGCGGCGCGCGGACTCCCGCGCTACCTTCGCGCGCCATGACCGACCCCGCGCCCGGCCCCGCGCTCGACGTCTTCGTGAAGCAGCCCCTCGGCGGCATCGACCGCCGCGCCATCGTGCCGACGCTCGCCGAGCACGGCCCGCGCATCGCCCGCGAGGACCTCGCCGCGCAACGCGCGCGCCTGCACCGCGTCGGCCCCGCCGTCGCGTCGGACGCCTGCGTGCTCCTGCTCGGCGGCTCGAACGGCATGCTCCGCCAGGTCGCGGTGCAGCTCCTCTTCGCCGAGCGCGTGCCCGTCCATGCCGTGCACTACGACAGCGCGAAGCTGCAGATCGGCCCGCACCACGCGCAGGCGATCACCGAGGCCGCGAACGAGGCCGGCGTCGACGCGGCCTTCCGCAACGAGGACGCGACGAAGCCCGAGGTCGTGCGCGAGGTCGTCGCGGCGCTCGCCGCGAAGTACCGCGTCGTGCACCTGATCAACGGCATCGCGGCCGGCGCGACCAAGCGCTACGAGCAGCACGGCAAGACCTTCGTGCGCGACCTCGACGTCGTCTTCGATCCCGTCCGGCAGACGCCCGATTTCTCGCGCTGGGAGAACGTCCGCAAGCTCGGCCTCGTCGAGGTCGACGTCGCGACCCAGGCCGACATCGACCGCACCAACAAGATGATGGGCACCTCCACCGATCCGTGGGCCGATGCGCTCGCGGAGGCCGGGCTGCTCGTGCGCGGCGAGAGCGTCGTCGCCTTCGCCGACTACGACTTCGAGGCCGACGACCCCGTCTACGGCATGGGCCCGCTCGCCGGCGCGAAGGTGCTGCAGCGCGAGAGCATGCAGCGCATCCGCGCGACCTACGGCGTCGACACGATCCGCCTCTGCTATCCGCCACTCTGCACGACGGCCATCGGCGCGATCCCCGGCGGGATGCTGATGTTCGCGGGCTCGACGGAACTCCTGCTCCGACACGGCACCTTCAAGGGCCTGCCCGCGCTCGCCGAAGACACGATGGCGATGTTCGGCAAGGACGCGCGCGAGAGCGGGATTCTCCGCCTCGACACGCCCTATCAGGCCGGCCTGCCCGAGTTCCACGCGCTCTGCGACCGCCTCACGCCCGAGAACCTGCGCACGGAGCTCGGCCGCGTGATCGGCGCCTCGCTCGTCTGAGCGCGCGTTTCCCCCGCCAAACGCAGCGCGCGGCACCCCAGGGGGAGCGCCGCGCGACTGCACGTTTCACGGGTGCGTGGGTTTGGTTTCACGGTGCGTGGGATTCACCAAATCCCACGCTGAGTCCGTGCTCGGGAGGCCGCTCCGTCGCGGCCACGCCCGGATGTGTCAATCCTTGGCGGTACCCCGACTCTCAGTCTCTTCGGTACATCGTCACGACGCACGCGCCGCCGAGACCGAGGTTGTGCTGGAGCGCGACCTTCGCGCCCTCGACCTGACGCGCCTCGGCCTGTCCGCGCAGATGCCAGACGAGCTCGGTGCACTGCGCGAGGCCCGTCGCGCCGAGCGGGTGGCCCTTGCTGAGCAGGCCGCCCGAGGGGTTGGTGACCCAGCGTCCGCCGTAGGTGTTGTCGCCGTCGTGGATGAACTTCTCCGCCTCGCCCTCGGGGCAGAGGCCGAGCCCCTCGTAGGTGAGGATCTCGTTGGCGGTGAAGCAGTCGTGCAGCTCGACGACCTGCACATCCTTCGGGCCGAGGCCCGACTGCGCATAGACCTTCTCGGCGGCCGTCTTCGTCATGTCGAAGCCGACCATCTTGATCATCGAGTCACTGAAGCTCGACGCGTAATCGGTCGTCATCGCCTGGGCCGCGATGTAGACGGGATTCGAGATCCCATGCTTCTTCGCGAACTCGTCCGAGCAGAGCACCGCCGCGGCCGCGCCGCAGGTCGGCGGGCAGCACTGATACCGCGTGAGCGGGTCGAAGACCTCCGGCGCCGCGAGGATCTCCTCGACCGAAAGCACATCGGTGAACAGCGCGTAGGGGTTCTTGTTGGCGTGCTTGCGCGCCTTCGCCGACACCATCGCGAACGTCTCGCGCGTGGTGCCGTACTTCCAGCGGTGCTCGCGGCCCGCGCCGCCGAACATCTGCGCGGCGCCCGGCGCGCCGGTGAAGCCCTGCAGGGCGTTCATCGTGTTGGCGTGCTGATCGAGCGGGTTGGTGCGGTCGTTCCACTTCGCGGTGAGCGCGCCCTTCTCCATCTGCTCGAAGCCGACGACGAGCACGCACTCCGCGATGCCGCCCTCGATCGCCTGCTTGCCGAGCATGAGCGCCGTCGAGCCCGTCGAGCAGTTGTTGTTCACGTTGAAGACGGGGATGCCCGTCAGGCCCACCTCGTAGATCGCGCGCTGTCCGCACGTGGAGTCGCCGTACACGTATCCCGCGTACGCCTGCTCGACTCCGTCGTAGGAAATGCCCGCATCCTTCAGCGCGGCCTGTGCGGCATTGCGCGCCATCACGTTGTATTCGTCGCTCGCGCCGGGCTTGGCGAACTTCACCATCCCGACCCCGATCACGTTGACTCTGCGACCCATGGCCTTGCCTCCGTTGTCTTCGTTGCGAGCGACCGTCAGCCGAGGTTTTCGAGGAGCGTGAGGCGCTGCGCGACGCGCACGTCGCCGTCGACGCGCAGCGCGCCGTGCTGGTAGAGCGCGTGCACCGTGCGCTTGCCCGCGGCGAGCTCCGCGAGGTCCGCGTCGGCGATCGTGATGGTCGTGCGCGCGTCCTTCGCGCGGCCCGCGAGCACGGTGCCCCGGCCCGACGCGTCGACGATGCAGTCGTAGGTGGTGGTGTCCGACACCTTCACGACGAACTGCACGACCGCGCCGACCGAGGCCGCGAGCGCGGGGTCCGCGGCGAAGCGTGCCCCGAGCTTCTCGAAGATCGCGGGCGCCTTCGCGGGTGCGCTCGCCGCCGCTGCGGGCGCCGCGGCGCTCGTCGCTGCGGGCTTGCTCGCCGCGGCCTTCGCGACCTCGTTCTTGTCGAGCTTCTGCAGGAAGTCGAGCTTCTGCGAGGCCATGATGTTGCCGCTGATCTTCAGCTTCCCCGACGTGAACAGCTTCATCGGATCGGCCTTTCCGCTCACCATGTCGAGGAAGTCGGCTTCCGCGAGCTCGAGCGTGCACTCGGCCTTGCCGACCTCGCCGGCGGCGACCGCGCCCGCCTTCGTGTCGAGCGACCACGCGCTGTCGGGGTTCTTGAGCTGGAAGAGGTAGAGCGTCTGCGCCTTGGTCGCGACGTCCTTGTGCTTCTCGAAATACGCGCCAATCGCCGCGAAGACGTCCCCGCTCGACGGGGCCGCGCTCG
Source organism: Polyangiales bacterium (assembly GCA_964202905.1). Taxonomy (GTDB): domain Bacteria; phylum Myxococcota_A; class Polyangia; order Polyangiales; family JADJQN01; genus CAIUAC01. The sequence goes on along the minus strand of CAXNJO010000001.1, from coordinate 511,309 downwards.
CCGCTGCCGCAGGCGCGGCAGAGGCCGCAGGCGACACGGCCGCCGCCTTCGGCTTCTCGGCCTTCTTCGGCAGCTCCGCGTAGAGCTCCACGGCGGCGTTCGAGAGCACGACCTTGTCGCGCTCCTTCACCTTCGTGCGGAAGACGACGCGCTGCCCGTCGCGCCACATCTCGGTGACGAGCGTCTCGCCGGGGATCACCGGATCGACGAAGCGCACGCGGATCGACTTGAGGAAGCGCGGATCGTTCTTCGCGAACGCCTTGATGACGTGGCGCCCCGCGAATCCAAAGGTGCAGAGCCCGTGGAGGATGGGTGTCGCATAACCGAAGTTCTTCGCGAACTCCGGATCGGCGTGGAGCGGATTGATGTCGCCCGAGAGGCGATAGAGCAGCGCCTGATCGGGCGTCGTCTGCTCTTCGATGGTGGCGTCCGGCGCGCGATCGGGGATCGGGATGTCCGCCTTCGGGCCGCCCTCGCCGCCCCAGCCGCCCGCGCCGCGGACGAAGGTGGTGATTTCGTTGATGGCGAGCAGCTCGCCCTCGTCGTCGAAGGTCTTGACCTCGTTGACGACGACGGCGCCCTTGCCCTTGTCCCAGATGGCTTTGATCTTCGCCTTGTGCGTGAGCTTCGCCTTCGTCGGGAGCGGGCGCAGCACCTCGGTGTACTGCTCGCCGTGCAGGATGCGGTCGAGCCCGTAGCTGAGGCCGGGGGCCTGCTTGCCCTCCATCGCGGCCTTCATGATCTGATTGACCGTGATGGCCGCCATCATCGTCGGCAGCGGGTGGAAACCGCCGCTGTTCAGCTCGTAGACGAGGCCGAGCTCCGAGGTGTCGGTGGGCGCGCTGTGCGCCGCGCCGACGCCGAGCGCGTAGAGCGAGACGTCGCGCTCGTCGTAGCGGCTCGTGATGGGCTCGAGCTCGAAGCCGAGCGCCTGATCGACGTCGATGAGCTGGTTGCCGCCGCGGCTCGGGCCCGCCTCGACGTTCGCCATGATCGGCGACATCGACTCGGCGATGTTCGCGGGGTGCGTCGCGCCGCCGAAGTCGGTGATCGACTTCCACGCGCCCTTCACGTCCTCGATTCCGACGGGCCGACCGAGGCGGAAGGTTTTGCCCTTCGTGCGCTCCCAGCGGAGCTTGCTGTAGAAGCCGCCGCCGACCTCGAAGAGCCCGCCCGTCTCCTCGCAGCGCTCGTGCGAGAGCCACCCGACGAGCGCCGAGACGTACTCCGGCTTGAGCGAGGCGAGCAGCTCCGGCGGGAGCACCGTCTCCGTCATGCGCGAGCCCGCGATGGGCGCGATCGTGTTCACGAAGACGTTGTTCTTGCGGCCCTCGATGGCGAGCGTGCTCGCAAATCCATGCGTGCCGAGCTTCGCCATCGCGTAGTTGGCCTGGCCGAAGTTGCCGTAGATGCCGGCGGCCGAGGACGTGAAGATCACGCGGCCGTACTTCTGCTCGCGCAGGTGCGGCCAGGCGGCGGCCGTCACGCGGTACGCGCCGAGCACGTGCACGCGGTAGACGAGGTCCCAGTCGTCCTGCGTCATCTTGGGGAAGGAGACGTCGCGCAGGATGCCCGCGTTGTTGATGACGACGTCGATGCGCCCGAAGTGATCGAGCGCGCTCTGCACGATCTTCGCGCCGTCCTCGACGGAGTCGTAGTTGGCCGCGGCCTCGCCGCCGGCGGCGCGGATCTCCGCGACCACCTTGTCGGCCGCCGCGCTCGAGCTGCCGCCGCCCGTGTGCGCGCCCCCGAGGTCGTTGACGATGACCTTCGCCCCGCGGCCCGCGAAGAGCAGCGCGTGCGAGCGCCCGAGGCCGTTGCCCGCGCCCGTGACGATCACGACCTTGCCATCGAATCGCAGCTCGTTGCCCATGGTGTCCCCGTGTCGAACGCCGCATCCGCGCGGCGTGGAAGCGTCCTGCGTGCGCGCCGAAAAAAATGAATGGCGCTTCAGTGAGCGCTGAAGATTATTCAATGCGGTCCGGGGATGCCAGCGTGATCGCGTGCGCGGATGGGGCGGGCAACGGGCCGCGCGCTACGCTCGCGCGCCATGCCGCGCCGCCCCCCGGAGTTCGATCTCGACCACGACGCGCGCCGCGCGGAGAGCGGCCTGCCGCGCCTCGACGAGGACGCGCTCGCGCGGCTCGAGGCGCGCCTGCGCGACGCCTTCCGCGCGGGCGAAGGCGCGGTGATCGCCCCGCGTGAGGTCGAGCCGCTCCTCGCCGCGCTCGACACCCTGCGCGCGCTCGAGGGCGAGACGGTCCCCCTCGCGCCGACGGACGACGACGACGACGACGACGACGGCGCCCGCTGATGCGCTAGGGTGCGGCCATGCTCTCGTCTCTCTCCGCGACCACGCGGCACGCGATCGCGCTTGTTGGCGTCTCGCTCGCGATCTCCGTCGCCGTCGGCGCCGCCGACGCGCAGGCCCAGTCCCCGACGCTGCTCGGCAGCCTGCACCTCTCGCTCGGCCCGCCGGACGGGCAGGTCCTCGGGACGCCCACGGACACGCAGGGCGCGGGCCCGCCGCAGGGCACCGACCCGGGCGCGGGCACGATCTACATCGTCGAGGCACAGGAGCCCCCGGGCTACGCGCAGCCCGTGTACGTGCAGCAGCAGCCGGCGGCCCCCGGGCCGAGCGCGGAGGCGACGCAGCGCGCGCAGGCGGAGTCGGATGGCCGCGTCCCGCGCGTGATCTTCGGCCCGATCGTCGGCTACTCGGTGGGTGTGGGCATCGGCGCGATCGGCCTGCTGGTCGGCGCGCTCGCGGGGAGCTGCTTCGACTTCGACGGGGATGGCTTCGGCTCGACGACGTGCGCGGTGGGCGTCATCGCCGGCGCGTTCGGCGGGATGTTGCTCGGGATGCCGCTCGGCGTGACCTGGGCCGGGCGCTGGTTCGACGGAATGGGCACGTACGGCAGCTCGCTGCTCGGCGCGCTCGCCGGGACGGGCGTCGCGGTGATCATCGCCGCGCTCGCGCAGAATTACTCGTCCGTGTTCGGCGCGGGCCTGCTCCCGCTCGCGGGCGCGGTCGTCGGCTACGAGCTCTCGTCGGCGTCGCGCGCGGCGGGGTCGCTCACGGGGCTCTCGCTCACGCCCGTGCTCGATCGCGGCCGCGCGGTCGGCGCGACGGCGGGCCTGCGCCTCACGTTCTGACGGCGGCGCGCGGGGACGTGCGCGCCCTCTCACCGGGGCGGCGCGAGCCCCGTTAGAATCGCGGCGTGCCAGACCCGACGACCCCGATCCGTCCACGAAACACCTGCTTTTCCAGCCTCCTGCTCGGGCTCGCCGGCATGCTCCTCGGCGCCTGCGGCGACGACGGCGGGGCCATCCCAACGCCCGACGCGGGGCCCGATGTGGGCGTCGACGCCGGCCCGCCCGAGCCGCTCGCGACCGATCACTGCACCTACGCGCCGCTCCCCGCGACGGCCCGCGCGGGCGGCACCGTCACGGCGGGCGCGGTGCGCGTCGGCCTCGCGGAGCGCGCCCTCGCGCTGCCGATCGGCGTCGCGCTCGGCGGCAACACCTCGCGCGCGGCGCCCCTCGACGCGAAGGGCGCGATCGATGCCCGTCAGGTGCCGCTCTCCGGCAGTTTCACGCCCTCGGTCGGCATCGAGAGCACCCCGATGGTGAAGGCGATCGCGATCACCGCGGGTGACGAGACGGTGGTGCTGCTCCGCACCGACACGATCTTCAGCGACGACACGATCACGCACGAGGTCACCGCGCGTCTCGGCCCGGCGTTCGCGGGCAAGGTGCTGTGGAGCTCGAGCCACACGCACACCGCGCCGGGCAGCTACTCGGCCGACTCGAAGCTCCAGATCGGCGCAGGCCCGATCCGCGCGCGCATCCGCGACGCCCTCATCGCGCGGATGGTCGAGACGGCCCAGGCCGCGCTCGCCGCGCAGGTCCCCGCGAAGATCGGCATCGCGACCAACGAGGCGTTCGATCTCGAGAACCGCGTCTCCTACGACCGCCGCTCGGAGAACGATTTCCTCACGGGCGACGCGGCGCGCAAGGATCAGCGGCTCGCGCTGATCCGCATCGACGGAATGGACGATCGGCCCCTCGCGGTCCTGCCGATCTTCGGCGTTCACTCTGCCATCCTCGATGATGGTGTGTCGGTGTTCAGCACCGACGCGAGCGGCGCGTTCGAGCGCGCGATCGAGGAGCAGTTCGACTTCCCCGTGATGGCGGTGCACCTGCAAGGCGCGGCCGGCGACGTGCTCGGCGAGAGCCGCGGCCACCTCGACTACGACAGCGACTCCGACCCGCGCTGGGACTTCGCGCGCAACGAAGAATGCGCGCGCTACGCGCTGCCGCAGTTCATGGAGGCGTGGACGCGCGCGGGCGCCGACATGAAGTCGGAGCTCGAGATGGAGATGGTCACGCGCTCGGTCACGATGGGCCCCGACTGGCGCGCGTTCACGGTGCGCGGCGGCGCGCTCTCGTACGCGCCGTGGGACGGGCGGCGGCGCGCGGATCGCGAGGTCTACGGGGACGACGGCGCGATCCTCTCGCCGATCGACGAGTTCAACGCGCCCGCGGGCGCGGGGCTCTGTGGCGGTGAAGAGGCGTTGCTGACCTTCGCGCGGCTGCCGAACGTCGCGGGCCTCACCGCCTACAACTCCTGCGCGAACATCCCCGACGCGACGAGCGCGCTCGGCGGTCTGCTCGGCTTCTCCTTCGAGGAGATGCCGCTGTGCAACACGACGCGCGCGACGATCTCGGTGCTGCGCCTCGGCGACTACCTCTTCCCGACGGCGCCCGGCGAGCCCGTCGTCCCCTGGCGCGATCGCGTCGCGGCCGAGTCGCCGTTCCCCGTCGAGCGCACGTTCGTGCTCGGGCTACGCGCAGGGTCACGTCGGCTACATCCTCACCGCCGAGGACTGGCTGCGCGGCGGCTTCGAGCCGACCATCAACATCTGGGGCCCGCTCGAGGGCGAGCTGCTCGCCGAGCAGCTCGTCGCCCTGATGCCGCTCGCGGTGTCGCCGATGCGCGAGGACGCCGCGCAGGCGGGCGCGGATCGCGTCGTCGCGCCGACGTTCAGCGACCCCGACGTGCCGCCGCCCGACCCGGCGCCGCTCGCCGGGACCGTGCCCGACGCGGTGCCCGCGGAGATCTTCTTCCGCAGCGGCGCACGCCCGACACGCGGGCAGCCCGACGCGACGATCCCGCGCGTGGAGGGCGTCGCGCGCTTCGTGTGGATCGGCGAAGATCCGCTCTCGGGCACGCCGCGCGCGCGGCTCGAGCGTGAGGTGGGCGGCGCGTTCGTGCCCGTCACGCGGCGCAGCGGACGCGAGGTGACGGACCTCGACTTCCTCGTGGTGTGGACGCCGCAGCCGCTCCGCCGCGTCGGCGCCGAGCCGCTCACGAACTACTGGACGATCGAGTGGCAGGCGCTCGACGTGTTCGGCGCGCCGGGCGCGACGATGCCGACGCCGGGCGAGGGCCTCGACGTGCTCGCCGATCGCGCGGGCTTGCCGCTGGGGCGCTACCGCTTCCACGTCGAGGGCACGGGCTACACGCTGGACAGCGCGCCCTTCGAGGTCGTCGCGGGCACGCTCGGCGTGGGCGCGCGCAGCGAGGGCGGGGACGTCGTCGTCGACGCGAGCTTCGAGCCGCGCGAGGGCTGGCGCCTGCTGCGCATGGAGGGCAACGTGAACCGCCGCCTGCCCGCCGAGGCCGGCCCGTTCACCGTGGTGCTCGAGCACGGCGCGGGCGCGCCCGAGACCTTCACGGCCCCGCTCGCGGCGCCGGGCAACGCGCGCGTGACGCCCGCGTCGTCCGAGCCGATCACGCGCGTCGTCGTGCGCGATCGTTTCGGCAACGAGGGCAGCGCGACGCTGCCCTGAATCCCGCGCTGCCCTGGATCCCGCGCTGCCCTGAATCCCACGCGCGCGCCCTGCGCGGCGGCCGTCGCGACGCTGCGACAAGCCGCCGCGTATCGCTTTTCGAGATCGATTCGGCGTAGGCTGCGCGCTCCCCGCGGCCCGCGACCGCCGCGCCCACCCGGGCGTCTGCGCGAGCCCTCCGCGCGCCCACGACCGCCTCGCTCTCCTCTCACGCCTCGGAGTCCGCGCAGATGCCCACCCTCGCTCAGCGCGCGACCGCGCTCCTGAACGTCCATCCTTCGCACCAGTTCCGCCGCGACCGCTGGTTCCAGATCCGCTACGACCTCGGCTACGCCGCGGCGGGCCTCGCGGTCCTCGCGCTCGTCGCGACCGGCGTCGTCTCGCCCCTCTTCGGTGCGCCCGCGGGCTGGTGGCTCGCCGCGTTCCCCGTCGCGCTCTACGTCGCGATCGCCGCACACCTGCTCGTGCACAACGCCGGGCACGGCAGCTTCCCGCGCCCGTGGAACCGCCTCGCCGGCGAGCTCTGCGGCGTGCTCATCGCGGTGCGCTTCGTGGGCTGGACGCTCATCCACGTGCGCCACCACAAATATTCCGACGACCGCGTCGACGACCCGCACCCCAACTTCCCGAGCTTCCTCCGCACCGCGATCCATTCGATGTTGCAGGTCGAGCGGCAGCTCATGAAGGCCTATTATGTGCAGTGGGGCGACACGCCCGAGAACCGCGCCCGCGAGCAGATGCGCGCGCGCGTGAGCTACGCGACGACGCTCCTGCTCTTCGCCGCGTGGGGCGCGCTCCTCGGGCCGTGGTTCTTCGTCGCCGTGTTCCTGCCGGCGCAACTCGGCGCCGCGCTCTTCGTCATCCACTTCAACTGGGTCACGCACAACGGCCACGTCGGGAAGGACTTCGCCCCCGTGGACCAGGACACGGGCTGGTTCTGGCTCGGAAACCGCCTTTTTGCGGGCATTTACATGCACGCGACCCACCACGAGCGCCCGTATCTCTTCCACCCGCTCTTCCGCAACACGCCGCCCCGCGCGGGCGCGGCGCGCGACGTGCTGACGGCCGAGAGCGCCTGATTCACGCGCGCGGATTCGGACCGCACGTGACTTGCCGCAGCGGGTGATTGGTTTCACCGTCGCGCGCATGTCCCTCGTCTCCCTCGTGCTCGGCCGTCGCGGTCCGAGCGGTTTCGGTTACGCCTCGACCGCCGAAGAGGTCACCGCCGGCCTCGATCTGACCGGCCGCACCGTCCTCATCACGGGCTCGAACTCCGGCCTCGGCGCGGAGAGCGCGCGCGTGCTCGCGGCGCGCGGCGCGCGGGTCGTCGCGGCGGCGCGGACGCGTGAGAAGGCCGCGGAGGCGATGAAGACGCTGGGGATCGACGCGATCCCCGTCGCCTGTGAGCTCGCCGAGCCCGCCTCGGTGCGCGCGTGCGTCGCGGAGGTGAAGGCGCTCGGCGTGCCGATCGACGTGCTGCTCTGCAACGCGGGGATCATGGCGCTGCCGGAGCGCACGCTCGCGTACGGCCACGAACTGCAGTTCTTCACGAACCACATCGGGCACTTCCTGCTCGTCACGGGCCTGCTCGAGGCGCTCTCGGCCGACGCGCGCGTCGTGATGCTCTCGAGCGCGGCGCACTTCATGGCCCCGAAGGAGGGCATCCGCCTCGAGGATCCGAGCTTCGCGCGCGGCTACCGCCCGTGGGCGGCGTACGGGCAGTCGAAGCTCGCGAACCTGCTCTTCGCGCGCGCGCTCGCGCGGCGCTTCGCGGGCACGAAGCGCACGGCGAATGCGGTGCACCCGGGCGTCATCGCCACGAACCTCACGCGCCACATGAACGTCGCGCTGCGCGCCGTCTACCCGATCGCGTCCGCGATCGCGATGAAGGATGTGCACGAGGGCGCGGCGACGCAGTGCTACGCCGCCGTGCACCCCTCGCTCGCAGGCGTGAATGGCGAGTATCTCGCGGACTGCAACGTCGCGCCCTCCTCGCGGCAGGCGCGTGACGAGGCGCTCGGCGAGGCGCTCTGGAAGCTCAGCGAAGAGCTCGTCGCGACGCTCTGATCGCGATGACGGGCCGATTTTGTCGGCACTTGCGCGGGGCTCGATCGGAGAACGCGCGAATCGACCGCGTCAAGCCTTGTCCCCGATCGGCGCGTTGCTAGAGACCGCGCCGCCATGACGATTGCGGACCCCACCTCCCCGAGCGCAGCCCCCACCAACCCGAGCGTCTCGGCGCAGCTCCCGCCCTTCGATCCCGTGCCCGCGCTCGCCGTGGAGCTCGCGCTGCCCGCGCGGGGCGTCGCGGCCGTGGTGCAGCTCCTCGCGGAGGGCGCGACGGTCCCGTTCATCGCGCGCTACCGCAAGGAGCTCACGGGGGACCTCGACGAGGTGCAGATCCGCGCGATCGAAGAGCGCCGCACCTACCTCGTCGAGCTCGAGACGCAGCGGCGCACGGTGCTCGAGTCGATCGGCTCGCAGGGCAAGCTCACCGCCGAGCTGCGCGGGCGCATCCTCGCCTGCACGACGAAGGCCGCGCTCGACGACCTCTACCTCCCCTACAAGCCGAAGCGCCGCACGCGCGCGATGATCGCCCGCGAGCGCGGGCTCGAGCCGCTCGCGCTCTCGATGCTGGCGCAGCCGTCCGACGGCGATCCGCGCGCCGCCGCTGCCGCCTTCGTCGACGCCGCGAAGGAGGTGCCCGACCTCGAGGCCGCGCTGCAGGGCGCCCGCGACATCGTCGCCGAGGCCGTCGCGGAGCACGCCGACGTGCGCGCGCTCGCCCGCACGGCCTTCGTCGACGAGGGCGTGCTCACCTCGACCGTCGTCGCCGACAAGAAGGGCGAGCGCACGAAGTTCGAGGACTACTACGACCACACCGAGGCCGTCGCGAAGATGCCCTCGCACCGCTACCTCGCGATCCGCCGCGGCGAGAAAGAGGGCGTCATCCGCGCGACGATCGCGGTCGAGGCCGAGCGCATGCTGCCGCGGATCGAACGCACCATGAAGGTCGATCCGCGCTCGCCCTGGGCCGGCGAGCTCTGCACGGCGATCGCCGACGCGTGGAAGCGTCTGCTCGCGCCCTCCGTCGAGAACGATGTGCGCGTGGACCTGAAGATGAAGGCCGATCGCGAGGCCGTGGACGTCTTCGCCGACAACCTCAAACACCTGCTCCTCGCCGCGCCCCTCGGCGGCAAGGCCGTCGTCGGCATCGACCCGGGTCTGCGCACGGGCTGCAAGGTCGCGGCCGTCGACGCGACGGGGAAGTTCCTCGACACGATCGTCATCTATCCGTCGCAGGGCGACGCGCAGGCCGCCCGCGCTAAGCGCGATCTCGGCGCGTTTCTCGCGAAGTACAAGCCCGTCGCGATCGCCGTCGGCAACGGCACGGGTGGGCGCGAGACGGAGACGTTCACGCGCGAGGTCGTCCGCGAGGCGAAGCTCGACGGCACGATCGTCGTCGCGGTGAGCGAGGCCGGCGCGAGCGTGTATTCCGCCTCGGACGTCGCGCGCGAGGAGTTCCCCGATCTCGACCTCACGATCCGCGGCGCGATCTCCATCGCGCGCCGTCTGCAGGATCCGCTCGCCGAGCTCGTGAAGGTCGAGCCCAAGGCCATCGGCGTCGGGCAATACCAGCACGACGTCCACCAACCGCTGCTCTTGCGCAAGCTCGGTGAAGTGATCGAATCCTGCGTGAACGCGGTCGGCGTCGAGCTGAACACGGCGAGCGCGCCGCTGCTCTCGTACGTCTCCGGCATCGGACCCGCGCTCGCGAAGAAGATCGTCGTGCACCGCGAGCAACACGGCGCCTTCTCGACGCGCGAGGACGTGCTCGCCGTGCCCGGCCTCGGCCCGAAGGCCTTCGTGCTCGCGGCGGGCTTCCTGCGCCTGCGCGGCGCGAAGAACCCGCTCGACGCGAGCGCCGTGCACCCCGAGCGCTATCCGCTCGTCGCGCGCATCGCCACCGAGATGGGCCTCTCGCTCGAGACGCTCGTCGGCGACGCCACACACGCCGACGCCATCGACGTCCCGACCTGGGCCACGCGCTTCGCCCCCGAGGGCGTCGGCGAGCCCACGCTGCGCGACATCGTCGCCGAGCTGAAAAAGCCGGGCCGCGACCCGCGCGCGACCTTCGAGCCACCGAAGTTCCGCGACGATGTGCAGACGATGGCGGACCTCAAGGAGGGCATGATCCTCGAGGGCGTCGTCACCAACGTCACCGCCTTCGGCGCCTTCGTCGACGTCGGCGTCCACCAGGACGGCCTCGTCCACATCTCGCAGCTCTCCGACCGCTTCATCAAGGACCCGCGCGAGGCCGTGAAGGTCGGCGACAAGCTGCGCGTGCGCGTGATGGAGATTGACCTCGTCCGCCAGCGCATCGGCCTCAGCGCCAAGAGCGGCGACGCCTCGAACAAGGTCGGCGGCGCCCACGGCGCACGCCCGCAAGACCCGCGAAATCCCCAGCATGGGAGTCCGCGGAATCCCCAGCCTGGCGAATCCGCGAAATCCGGCCCAGGGCGGCGGTCGCCCCGTCGATTCCGGTCGCCCCACGCTCGCGTCGAAGTTCAGCAACAACCCCTTCGCGAGCCTCACGCCGAAGAAATAGCCCCCACGAATCCCACGCTCGTACGAAGCGTGGTTTCGACTCACACCTCGATTCCCACGCGCGGACGAGCGTGGGTCGTGCAGGGCGGGGCCGCGCGCGCCGCGCAGGGCGCGACGGACTCACCGCCGCGTGATGTTCGTCTGCCAGCGCACGAGGAAGGTGGTCGTCTCGCCCACGGGGCGGTTCGAGGCGTCGCGGCGCGAGGTGTAGAGGCGCAGCTCGACGTTGCGGGTGCCGGCGAAGCCGTCGCGCGGGTCGATCGTCCAGCGGCCGCTCAGATTGCCGGTGCCGCGGATCTTGTTGCGACCGAGTTGCGTCTCGGGGAGCTCCGCGGTGCCGTCGAGGTCGAGGCGCGCCTCGCGCTCGCTCTGCGCGGCGAGGGTGTAGTCGAGGTGCACGCGCAGCTCGGGGCGCGCGTCGGGCGCGAGCTCCTGCACGAGCACGGTGTCGGCCTCGCGGTGCCCGCCGACGCGCAGCGCAGCGCTGCGATCGAGGGTGTCCTGCGTGATCGAGAGCAGCGCGAGCTCGCGGAGGAGCGACTCGTTGAAGCGCCCCGCGCGGAGGATCTCGAGCTCGCCGACGGGCTCGCCGAGCTCGGTGAGGCGGTAGCGGATGGTCGCCGACTCGAGGTCGCGCTGCTCGCGCGTCGGGGTCGCGACGCGGCCGTCCACGCTGCGCTCGTAGCGCGTGATCGTCTCGCTGAACGAGAAGATGCCCTCGGCGTCGACGGCGTCGACGGTGACGGTGCGCTCGACGCGTGTCACCGTCGTGCGGCCGCCCGTCTCCACGCTCGTCTCGTCGACGCGGCGGTACGCGTCGCCCTGCGCGTGGATGCGCGGGAGCAGGCGCGGCTCGCTGCCGGGCGGCGGCCCCGCATCGACGCGCTCGGCGGGCGCCTCGACGTGCACCCCGTTCATGCGGATGCGCTGCGCCTCCGTGGGCCCGCCGCACGCGGTGAGGCCGAGCAGCGACGCCGCGATGGAGAGATGGGAAACGAAGCGCGAGCGAGACGAAGTGCGACGCATGGCGCGGCGAGTATAGCGGCCTCTTCACCAACCGACGCTGCACCCGCGCTGCCAGCTCGCCGGATAGAAGGGTGGCGGGGCGACGGCGACGTGCGGGGCTGCGGGCGGCGCGAGGCAGCGCACGCGGCGGAAGACCTTCGGCTCGTTCACGGCGCGGCCGCCGTCGTTGTTGACACTCTGGAACTCTTGCAACTCAGTGTCGATACGGCCGGTGAAGTGGTCGAGATTGTAGGCGGCCCAGCGCGCGCAATAGACGTGCTCGATGCGGTAGGAGGTCGCGTCGATCTGAATGCGGCCATCGGGGTAGGCGGCGCCGGTGCCCGTCATCGTCACGTTCCAGTGCTTGAGGCCGGGGGTGCAGCGCGCGGGGGGCTCGCTGTCCGCGGGGGTGCCGTCCCAGCTGCGATTGCCGATGTCGACGATCAGCGCGGTGTCGCTGCCGGGTTTGCGGCGCACGCGCAGCGTGAAGAGCGTCCACTCGTTCCAGCGCGTGTCGAAGTCGTGCGAGAGCCAGTCGCCCTCGACGGAATCTCCGCACACGCTGGGGTCGACGGGCGGCGGCAGGCGCGCGCGCTGTTCGGCGACCATGTCCGCGGGCGCGCGGCCCGCGAAGGCACACACCATTGTCGCAGCGAACGCCGCCATGAATCGCACGCGACGACGCGCGCGAAGACGCGAACGCTCAGCGCGACTCGTAGACACGCAGCGCCGGCAGCTCGAGCGCGGTCAAAAATCCGCCCTTGCCGCAGCCGGTGTCGAGCGCACAAACGGCCTCACCGGCCCACAGATCGCAGGGATCTCCCGGCGTGAACGACGAGAATTCCTGCGGGAGACAATCCGTGGTGGTGTGTCCGACGACGACGCGCTTGCCGCGGTAATCGGTGAAGAACGACTCGGTACGCAGCCAGAGCAGGATTTCCTTCTTCTCGACGTCGCGCGGATGAAGGAACACGCCATTCTGCTGCGGGAGCCCCGCGTGCACGTAAATCGCGTGCTCGTCTTCGTACCAATGAGGCAAGGTCGCGAACCACTCGAGGTGCTCGGGGAGGAAGAAGCTCCCCGCGAAGAGCGCCTGATATTCGTCGGGGCGCGGCAGCTCGTCTTCACCCGGAGCCGGCTCGCTGCGATAGCTGCGCATCGTCTCGAGCGCGCCATTGCCGCGGGGCATGATGAACTCGGGAAATCCGTTCGAGACCGCGCGCAGCCAGGCATCTTCGTGGTTGCCGCGCAGGGCGACGATGTCTGCGGGCGTTTGATCGGGCAGCACGCGCCGGACGAACTCGACGACCTCCGCCGAGCGCGGACCGCGGTCGACGTAATCGCCGAGGAAGACGAGGCGATCGTCCGCGGTCAGCTCGGGCAGGCGCCCGAGGAGCGTGAAGAGTTGATCGACATCGCCGTGCACATCGCCGATCGCAAAGGTCCGCGCGCTCACTCTCGCCCCCAGTCTGCCGGTGTGTCGCCCATCTCGAGGCGGAGGGTCGCACCATCCGCGAGGTCCGCATGCGTGACACGCGCGCGCGCGAGCGGCACGCCGTCGAGCGTCGCGCCGCGCACGTACATCGCGCCGAAACACTCGCATCCGGCGCCTCGATCACGAAGTCGCCGCCCGGCAGCTTCATGCGTACGCGCGTGAAGACCGGGCTGCCGACGAGGTAGTCCGGCGCGCCCGCGAGCGAATAGAAACCACTCATCGCGAAGACGAGCCACGCGCTCAGCGTGCCCGCGTCGTCGTTGCCGGGCAGGCCATCGGGGCCATCGCCGTAGCGGTTCTCGACGATCCAGCGCGTCCAGCGCTGCGTGCCTTCGGGGCGCCCGAGCGCCGCGTACATCCAGGCGTAATGCAGATCGGGCTCGTTGCCGTGCCAGTAGTAGCGCTCGGGTCCGATGCCACGCCGCGCGGTGCGCGTGCGCTCGAACAAGGCGTCGAGATCGGCGAGCAACGCGTCACGCCCGCCCATCGCCGCGGCGAGTCCGGGCAGATCGTGCGGTACGTAATACGTGTACTGCATCACGTTGCCCTCGGCGTACCACTCGCTCCACTCCGTCGTCGTCTCGACGGGCGGGAAGCTGCCGTCGCGGCGGCGCCCGATCAGATAACCGCTCGTCGGGTCGAGGTGATTGCGCCAGTTCCCGGAGCGCGCCTGATAGCGCGCCGCATCGTCCGTCTCGCCGAGGTGCTCCGCGAGCCGCGCGAGGGCCCAGTCGTCGTAGGCGTATTCGAGCGTCTTCGACACGCTCGATCCCCCCGTTTCTTCGGGGATGTAGCCGAGCGCGAGGTAGTCCTCGAGGTTGCCGCGGCCGCCGTAGCGGGCGCCCGGCGGCGTCGGGCCATCGGCCGTCTCGCGCATGGCGTCATAGGCCGCGCGCAGGTCGAAGTCGGTGAGCCCCTTCACGACGGAATCCGCGAACACGATCGTCGCGCTCTCGCCGACCATGCCGCCCGTGTAGCCATCGGCGAGGGGCCAGGTATCGATGTGGCCGCCGTCGATCGCCATCTGCGCGAGCGAGCGGAGCAGCTCCGTCTGCCGCTCGGGATAGAGCAGCGTGAGCAGCGGGTGGAGCGTGCGGAACGTGTCCCAGAGGGAAAAGTCGCTGTGATAGCGCCAGCCCGAGACGACGTGCACCGCGCGGTCCATGCCGCGGTAGCTGCCGTCCACGTCCGACATGAGCGTGGGCATCACGAGCGCGTGATAGAGCGCCGTGTAGAAGCGGCGGAAATCGCGCTCACTGCGGCCCTCGAGCTCGACGCGCGAGAGCAGCGTCTCCCAGCTCGCCTCGGCGTCCGCGCGCGCCGCGTCGAAGTCGATCGCGGGCTGCTCGGCCTCGAGGTTCAGCCGCGCATGATCGACGTCGACGAAGGAGATCGCGACGGCCGCCTCGACGGGCGCGCCATCGGTCACGTCGAATCCCACGTACGCGCCCGTGTCCGCGCCGGTGCGGTCCGTCTCGCCCTCGACGAGCATGCCGCCGCGCCACACACCGAAGCGGGTGAACGGCTCGGAGAAACGCGCGACGAAATAGACCGGCAATCCGCCGAAGCGCCCAGAGTACCCGCCGCGGAAATGCGCGAATCCGCTCAGCTCGCCCGCATCCGGATCGACGCGAATCGACCCATCGAGAATCTCCACGTCCCCGGGTGCGCCGAAGGTGTGCGCGATGTCGAACATCGCGACGGCATCGGCGCCCGGCGCCCACGTCCAGCGATGGACGCCGACACGATCGGTCGCGGTGAGCTCGACGCGAATGTCGGATTCGCCCGGCATCGCGCCATCGAGCGTGACGCCGTAATAGCCGGCGGAAACGTCTTCGCTCTCCTTCGCGAAACGGGCGGTGTGACCCGCGCGGGGGATGCGCGCGGCGGACATGCCCGTGACGGGCATGACGGCGATGGCGCCGTAATCGACGATGCCCACGCCGGGCATGCGCGTGTGGCTGAAACCGAAGATCTCGTCGTCGTCCGCGTAGTAGCCCGAGCAGTGGTAGAAGCCGGGCGCGCTGCCGCGGAGCGAGGTGTCCGGGCCTGGGCGCACCATGCCGAAGGGACGCTGCGGACCGGGGCTCGCGCTGCCGACGGAGAAGCCATCGCCGCCCGAACCGATGCGCGGATCGACCCACTGCCGGAACGGCGCCGCGGCCGCGCGGCTCGGCGCGGGCGGGCCGAGATCGATGCCCGCGTCCGCGCCGGCGTCGACGACGGGGGGCGGCGCAGGCGGCCCGTCGTCGTCGCCGCAGGCCGCGAGCAGACACAGCGCGAGCGCGCCGAGGAGGGGTGTTTCGCGGGGGCCTGGACGGCGCGGCATGGAGCGCGAGTCTAGCGGAGGTGGCCGCATGGACGAAGCGCGGCGAGCCCGCGCTGGGCGCAGGCCGGTGCGCGCAAGCGCGCGCGGCGCCGTCTTCTTGCGACGGGCGCGCCGTGCGGTAGAGCCCGCCGATGAGGCAGGACGCGAGCGAGCACGCGGAGGGCGGCCCGGCTGGGCGCGGGGCGCATCCGCCGTCCCGCGCCGCGAACCGGCGCAAGGTCACGGCGATCCTCGCGCTGATGTTCGGCGTGGTGCCGATGTGCCTCTACGCCTACAACCTCGAGCGCAACCTGCGCGCGAGGAAGATCCTCGGCGTCGCCTGCCGCGAGGTGCGCGCGGCCCGCGAGGCGCACCTCTCCGCGGAGCTGATCCCGACGCTCTTCGAGGACGACGCGCCGCTCCTGCGCGAGGCCGTGCGCGAGAGCGTCGATCGGCCGTGCGACGAGGCCGCCGCGCGGCTCGGGATCTTTCACCTCAATCTCCGCGAGAAATACGGGCTTCGCCGCGAGCCCGCGCAGGCCGCGCGCCTCGCCGCGGCGCTCGCACGGGCCGAGGCGCGCTGCCCGCGGATCATGGCGCAGGCCTTCGACGAGCTGCCCGGCCGCGCGGCACCCGAGCGCGTCGCAGCGAACGCGCGCGAGGCGTGCGCGCCGTTGCAGCAGGCGGCGCGGGAGCTGACCTTCGTGCCGGAGGGTCGCTACTCCGCCTGGCAGTGGGCCGCGCGGATCGCAGCCGTCGCCGACTCGCTGCGCGCCCTCGACGCGCGACGCTGAGCGCCCTCGCAGCGCGACGCCGAGCGCCGTGTGCGCGCGCGCCGCGCGGAGGGGCTTCAGCCCGCGCGCCCCTGCGCCGTTCGGAGGCGCCATGCGGAACGCACCGCCGATGTCCCTGCTCGCGCCGGAGGCCCAGCTGCACCAGGTGCTCGTGCTCAGCCCGGATCGCGCGCTCGCGGAGGCCCTCGGAGAGGCGCTCGCGGCGTGGGGCTTCGGCGCCGTCCACGCGGACACGGCCGAGGCGGCGCTCCGCTCGTGCGGTCGCCTGCACCCCTCGACGGTGCTCGTCGACCTGCTCAGCGGCGAGGCCTTCTCCTCCGTCTCGGCCGCCCTGCGCGAGGCGCTCGGCGACGACACGCCGCCGCTCGTCATCCTCAGCCGCGACCAGCCGCCCGCGCACGTCGGCGCAGACGTCATCCAGTTGCAGGTGCCATTCATTCTCGATGAGCTGCGCGAGGCGCTCGAGAGCGCCTGCCAAGACGGGCGCCGCCTCATCCACTGACCCTCATCCACTGACGACGGGCGCCGCCTCGTCCACGGACGACCGCGCGCCGGCGCGGAACGGGGAGTACGCGTCCGCGCGAACCCGCGCGGAACATGGCGCACACGGCCGCGCGCGCCGTAGGATGATCGCGCCATGACGCTCGTGCCGAGGAGGGACGGCGACCCGCGCGTGCGCCTCGTGGCGCTGGCGCTCGCCGCGGGCGTGCCCTTCGCGCTCTACGTCGCGACGTCCTCGATGCACGACGGCTGGCTCGACTCGGCGGAGTTCGTCGCACAGGCCGTCGATCTCGGCATCGCGCACCCGCCCGGGCACCCGCTCGCGGCCGTGCTCGGCAAGCTCGTCACGCTGATCCCGCTCGGCCCACTGCCGTGGCGCGTCGCGATCCTCGGCGCGCTGTGCGCGGCGATCGCGGCCGGCGCGCTCTTCCGCGCGATCGAGACGACGGTGCGGAGCGCGGGCGTCGCGAGCGCGGCGGTGTCGCTGCCGCTCGCGGTCGGCGCGACGTGGCTCGCGGCGTGCTCGCACGGCTTCTGGCTGCAGGCCGTGCGCCCCGAGGTCTACGCGCTGCAGGCCGCGCTCGTCTGCGTGGCGCTCGAGCGCGTCGTGCACCTCGAGGCCGCGTGGCCGACGCTCGACGTGCGGCCGCTCTACGTCGCGGCGCTCTGCGTCGGGCTCGCCCTCGCGAACCACCACTTCCTCGCGTTCCTGCTGCTGCCCGCGCTCGCGCCGACGCTCGCCCGCGTGCTGCGCGCGCGCGGCCAGCGGCCGCTGCTGGTCGCCGGCGGAGCGCTGCTCGTCGGGCTCTCGACCTACGTGTACCTCCCGCTCCGCGCGGCCCGCGCGCCCGTGCCGAACCTCGGCGCGCCGACCGATCTCGATCGGCTCTTCTGGGTGGTGAGCGCGCGCGTGTACCAGCACACGAACGAGCTCGCGCCCGAGCCCCTCGGCGACCGGGTGCTCGACGTGCTCGTGCAGCTCGTCGACAGCCTGCACGCGATCCCGCTGCTGCTCGCGCTCTGCGGGCTCTACACGCTCGCGCGGACGCCGGGCGCGCGGCGGCTCGGCTTCGTGTGGGGCGCGGTGTTCGTGGTGTTCGTCGCCGCGCGCGCGTGGCTCGGCTTCGTGCGCGCGAACCCGGACGCGCTCGGCTACCTGATGCCCGCCTTCGGCGCTGCGGCCGCGCTCGCGGCGTCGTTCGTCGGGACGGTGCTCACGCTCGTCGGTCGCGGAGGCACCCTCCGACCGAGCCGCGCCGCGATCGCCGTCGCGTTCCTGCTCGCCGCGCTCGGCCTCGCGCAGGCGAAGCACGGCCACGCGCGCACGTCGCTCGCGCGCTTCTCCGCGACCGACGACGTCGACGACGCGCGACGACGCGCGCTGCCACAGGGCGCGGTGCTCCTCGCGTACGCGCCCTCGACGGTGTTCCGCTTCTGGGGCGCCGAGGCGAGCGAGCGGCTGCGGCCCGACGTCACGCTCGTACCGATGCCCTTCCTCGCCTATCCGGGCATGGTGGACGCGCTCGTGCACCGCGACCCCGATCTCGCGCCGCTGCTGCGGAGCGTCCTGCTCGAGGGCGATCTGCGCCTGCCCGCCCTGCAGAGCCTCGCGAACAGCCGGCCGGTCCTCCTCGAGCTCGACGTGCGCGTGCCGCACGCGCTCTACGAGACGCTCGTGCCGCGCGGCGGCTTCCACGAGGTCCTCGCGGACGGCGCGACCGAAGCCGACGAGCGCGCGGGCCGCACGGGTCGCGACGCGGTGCTCACGACGCTCCTCGCGCGGCTCGGCCTCGGCGCGACGGAGCCGGGCACGCGCGATGGCCTGCTCTGGCTCTTCTACAACGACGCGCTCTATTACGCGGCCGTCGGCGACCGCGACGCCGCGCGCGACAGCACGCAGCGCGCGCGCAAGTTCGCGCCCGCCTCGCGCGAGCTCGAGGCACTCGAGCTGGTGCTCTCCGACGACGCGCGCGGCCCGCTCGACATCACACCCTACCTGCCCGCGGCGACCGACACCACGGCGCACTGAACCGCGATTCAGTCCGTCACGAGCGCGCGCCCCGTGCGCGCCTCAGGGCGCGGGCAGCGCGCCGTGCCGACGCGTCATCTTCTCCGCGCGGCGCACGACGTCCTGCAGCTTCGCGCGCATCGTCGACGAGACGCTCGTGTCGAGGTCGATGCGCCACGCGCCGTCCTTCTTGCGCAGCACGATCGTCGTCTTGCCCGCGATCGGCACGCGCGCGACGTCCCCGACGATCTGCGGCTGCACGGGCTCCGGGTTCTCGGCGAGCGCGCCGACGATGTAGCCCGCGAGCGCCTCGTCGAGGTAGCTGTCGAAGCGCACGAAGCACGCGTGGTAGGCGACGGGATCCTGCAGGCGCAGCCGACGCTCGCGCCGCATCGTGCGTACCTCGTCCGGCGTGAGGCCCGTCAGCCCGTAGGACGCGAGAACGGTCGCGAGCGTGTGCTCGGGGGTGGAGTAGCGCGCGTCCGCGGAGGTCGTGCCGCCGCAGCCGACGAGCCACGAGAGTAGCGAGAGCGAGAGGACGGCGAGGGGGCGCACGGCGTGGAGCGTAGTCACGAACGGTCCCGTTGACGCCATCTTTCGCGTGCTTAGGGTCTCGTCGCCCCGGCAAGCCGGTGCGTCATCTGCCCAAGAGGAGCGATGCAGTCATGAGGCTCGACCGACTGACCACGAAGACCCGTGAGGCCCTCGCAGGCGCCCAGCAGGAAGCCACCAAGCGCGGCAACCCCGAGCTCTACCCGGAGCACCTGCTCCTCGCGCTGCTCGCGCAGCCGGAGGGCGTCGCCGCGCCCACGCTGCAGAAGGCCGGCGCCGATCCGCGCAAGGTGCGCACGGAGCTCGAGGCCATCCTCGACAAGATGCCCCGCGTGCAGGGCGGCTCGGAGCCCAACGTCTCGCGGCGCTTCCGCGAGGTGCTCGGCGCGGCGTGGGCCGAGACCGAAGCGATGAAGGACGAATACACCTCCGCGGAGCACGTGTTTCTCGCGGCCCTGTCACAGAAGGACGAGCTCGCGAAGATGCTCGTCGCGCGCGGCGTCACGCGCGAGAAGCTCGCCGCCGCGATGAAGGAGGTGCGCGGCGGCCAACGCGTCGACGACCCGGAGGCCGAGTCGCGCTTCCAGTCGCTCGACAAATACACGCGCGACCTCACCGCGGCCGCGCGCGCCGGCAAGATCGACCCGGTCATCGGCCGCGACGAAGAGATCCGCCGCGTCATGCAGGTCCTCTCGCGCCGCACGAAGAACAACCCCGTGCTCATCGGCGAGCCCGGCGTCGGCAAGACGGCGATCGTCGAGGGCATCGCGCAGCGCATCGCGCAGGGCGACGTGCCCGAGTCGCTCAAGGACAAGCGCCTGCTCTCGCTCGACCTCGGGGCGCTCATCGCGGGCGAGCAAGTTCCGCGGTGAGTTCGAGGAGCGCCTCAAGTCGGTGCTCAAGGAGATCGAGGGCGCGGAGGGCCGCGTCGTGCTCTTCATCGACGAGCTGCACACGCTCGTCGGCGCGGGCAAGGCCGAGGGCTCGATGGACGCGGGCAACATGCTCAAGCCCGCCCTCGCGCGCGGCGAGCTGCGGTGCATCGGCGCGACGACGCTCGCCGAGTACCAGAAACACATCGAGAAGGACGCGGCGCTCGCGCGGCGCTTCCAGCCCGTGTTCGCCGGCGAGCCGAGCGTGCCAGACACCATTGCCATCCTGCGTGGTCTCAAAGAGCGCTACGAGGTCCACCACGGCATCCGCATCCAGGACGGCGCGATCGTCGCGGCCGCGGCGCTCTCGAACCGCTACATCACGGACCGCTTCCTGCCGGACAAAGCCATCGACCTCGTCGACGAGGCCGCGTCCAAGCTGAAGATGGAGATCGACTCGATGCCCCACGAGATCGACGCCGTCGAGCGCCGGCTCGTGCACGCGGAGGTCGAGCGGCAGGCCCTCAAGAAGGAGCGCGACGAGGGCTCGACCGCGCGCATCCTCGAGCTCGACCGCGAGATCGGTGAGCTCGCCGAGAAGAAGAACACCATGCGCGCGCAGTGGCTCCGCGAGAAGGAGCTCATCGGCGCGATCCGCAGCAGCAAGGCGCGCGTCGAGCAGCTCAAGACGGATCTCGAGCGCGCGCAGCGGGCGACGCAGTTCGAGACCGCCGCGCGCCTGCAATACGGCGAGATCCCCGAGGCCGAGCGCGAGGTCGTCGCGGCGCAGCAGCGGCTCGCCGACCTGCAGCGCGAGGGCTCTTTCCTGAAGGAGGAGGTCACCGAGGAGGACATCGCCGCGATCGTGTCGAAGTGGACGGGCGTGCCCGTCACGCGGATGCTCGAGAGCGAACGGCAGAAGCTCCTCGGCATGGAGGAGCGCCTGCGTCAGCGCGTCGTCGGCCAGGACGCCGCGACGGTCGCCGTCGCGCACGCCGTGCGCCGCTCGCGCGCGGGGCTCGGCGAGGAGAGCCGCCCGATCGGCTCCTTCCTCTTCCTCGGGCCCACGGGCGTCGGCAAGACGGAGCTCGCGCGCGCGCTCGCCGAGTTCCTCTTCGACGACGAGCGCGCGATGCTGCGCCTCGACATGAGCGAGTACATGGAGAAGCACTCCGTGTCGCGGCTCGTCGGCGCGCCGCCGGGCTACGTCGGCTACGACGAGGGCGGCCAGCTCACCGAGCCCGTGCGGCGCCGGCCCTATCAGGTGATCCTCTTCGACGAGGTCGAGAAGGCCCACCCCGACATCTGGAACGTCCTGCTCCAGGTGCTCGACGACGGCCGCCTCACCGACGGCCAGGGGCGCACCGTCGACTTCAAGAACGCGGTCATCGTCCTGACGAGCAACGTGGGCTCGACGCACATCCAGTCGATCGACGACGACGACCGCATGCGCCGCGCCGTCATGGAGGACCTCCGCGCGCACTTCCGCCCGGAGTTCCTCAACCGCCTCGACGAGACGGTCGTGTTCCACCGCCTCGATCGCGCGCAGATCCGTCGCATCGTCGAGATCCAGCTCACCCGCTTCGAGAAGCGGCTCGGCGCGCGCGGGCTCGCGCTCGAGATCAGCGACGCCGCGAAGGACCTGCTCGGTCAGGTCGGCTACGACCCGACCTTCGGCGCCCGCCCCCTGAAGCGCGCCATCCAGCGCCTCATCGAGAACCCGCTCGCGCAGGACCTGCTCGCGGGACGCTACGCCTCGGGCGACGTCGTGATCATCGACGTCGGCGTCGGCGGCGAGCTCGGCTTCGGCAAGCGCCCGGGCAACGGCGCGCGCGAGGAGCTCGCGCTCATCCCCAACGCGCCCCGCGCGAGCGCCTGAGCGAGGCGCCTGCACCCGCCGCAGCGCGCCCGGCTCACGCATGATCCCCCCTGCGACTTGCGCGTGCGGGGGGGGCCGTGCATATTCGGCGCCCTGCTTGATTAGGCAGCGCTGCCCCGAACGGGCAGCAGAGGAGAGCACGAGCCCGATGTCGTCGACGTCCCCCGCTGGAGAGTCCGTACAGTGCAAGCCCCTCGAAGTCGTCGTTGGCGACAAGGGGATCGAGCGCGCGATCAAGCACCTGAAGCGCAAGATGGCCGCCGAGGGCATCCTGCGTGAGCTGAAGCGCCGCCGGCACTACATGAAGCCGTCGATCAAGCGCCGCAAGAAGGAGTCGGAGGCCGCCCGCCGCCGCCGCAAGCGCGCGAAGCAGGTCGATGGGGGACCGCCGATGAACAACACCGGCGCGAACCTCAACCCGCGCGGCCCGCAGTTCTGAGCGCCGCGCCCACCCGGTCCGCCGGGTGATCGCACCTCAGCGTCACCGAGCCCGGCCCGCCCAGCGCGGCGCCGGGCTTTCGTGTGGGTGCCGCGCACCCTTCCGAGGCCCCTCACCGCAACCTCCTTGCGATGCCGGCTTGCGATGTCGGCCTCCGGCGCGGGGCACATCGCAACGTACTTGCTGTGTGGGCTTGCGGTATCGGCTTGCGGTGCCGGCGTCCGGCGCGGGGCACATCGCAACGTACTTGCTGTGTGGGCTTGCGGTATCGGCTTGCGGTGCCGGCTGGCGACGTCGGCGTCCGGCGCGCGGTCGGGAGCTACCAGCAGGGGCCGGCTGGCGCGCACCAGGGGCCGGTCGCGGGCGTCGTGCCGGGCGGGAGCACCAGCACGACGCGGCGCGCGGACGCGACGATGCGCCCAGCATCCGACTTCGTGTAGTAGCGGAACGGGTAGCCGCGCACGCAGCCGAGCGCCGTCTGCGTCCCGAAGCGGAAACGCAGCTCGGAGAAGAGCAGCGTCCGGCCGCGGACGTTCTCCCAGGTGCGCGCGACCTCGTCGATCCGCACGACGTTGCCGGGGGGCTCGGCGCCCGTCGCGCGCGCCTCGTCGAAGAAGGCGCCCGCGTCGAGGCCGAACGGGTCGCGGATGATCTGCGGGTCGACGCTGCCCGAATACGTCTCCCCCTCACCGCGCACGGTCACCACGATCGTGGCGGTGGCCGTGCCCTCCGCGGTCTCGGCGAGCACCAGCAGCTCGTCCCGGGGCGGCGAGGCGGGCGCGTTGCCACTGAAGCCCGCGGCCACCTCGAACCAGTCGGGGAAGCCGTCCGCGTCGGTGTCCGGGCGCGCCGGGTCGAGGCCGAAGCGGTACTCCGTGTCGTCGCAGACGCCATCGGCGTCGGTGTCGATGCCAGGCGGCACGAAGCCGTCGATGCGCGGGCCGAGATCGAGTGACGGCGGGGCGGGCGGCTTCGACTGGGGGCAGCCCGCGAGAAGCGCCGCACACGCGAGCAGGGACGAGCCGAGGGCCGCGCGACGCACGGGGTGAACGTGGCCGCGGCCGGCGTACGGGTCAACCGCGGCGCCCACGGGCCGCACGCGCCTGCTACCGTCGCGGCCCATGGCACTCCGGCTCGATTCCGTCGGCAAGACGACCCGCGACATCTCCCGCAGCTACGACTGGAAGGACACCGCGCTCTACGCGCTCGGCGTCGGCGCGCGCCTGCCCGCGGAGCTCGATCTGCTCTTCGAGGGGCGCGGCCCGCGCGTGCTGCCGACGTACGCCGTCGTGCCCGCCTACGACGCCTGCGCGGCGCTGTTCGAGGTGGTCGGCGGCGACCTGCTCGGCGTCGTGCACGGCAACCAGAAGACGCGCCTCCACGCGCCCTTCGCGCCGCGCGGGACGCTGCACACGGTCGGCCGCGTCGCGGCGATCTACGACCTCAAGCGCATGGCCATCGCGGACCTCGCGACGACCACGCACGACGAGCACGGCGCGCTGATTTGCGAGACCGAGTGGCGCATCCTCTACCGCCTCGACGGCGGCTTCGGTGGCCCGCCCCCGCCGAAGCGCGACGAGCAGCGCGCGCCGCAGCGCGACCCCGACTGGCGCTTCGAGGCGACGACCACCCCCGAGCAGGCCGCGCTCTACCGCCTGAGCGGCGACCTCAACCCGCTGCACATCGATCCGGCCATCGGCGCGCAGGCGGGCTTCGGGGGCCCGATCCTGCACGGGCTGTGCACGTACGGCATCGTCGGCCGCGCGGTCATCGCCGAGGAGTGCGGCGGCGATCCGTCCCGGCTGAAGTTCCTCTCGGGCGGCTTCAAGAAGCCCGTGTGGCCCGGCGACACGCTGATCGTCGAGGGCTTCCGCGTCCCGGCCACGGAGACGGACGCCGCGCGCGTGCTCGTGCGCGCCGTGCGCGCGCAGGAGCCCGGCGAGCCCGTGTTCGGCGGGGGCTTCGCCGAGGTGGGCTGACCGCCGGGCGTTCGCCCGCGCGGCCGCGTCACGGCGCCGCATGACCTCGCTCACGCCGCCGCGCGCGGGGCGCGTGATAGCTTCGCGCGGATGTCCTCGCCGCCCTCGTCGGATGCGCTCGTCTACGACTGGAACGCCGTCGATCGCCGCGCGCCCGTGCCGCTGCGCGGCGTGACGCTGCTCGACGAGACGCTGCGCGACGGCCTCCAGAATCCCTCGGTCATCGACCCGAAGATCGGCGACAAGCTCGAGATCCTGCACCTGCTCGACGAGCTCGGCGTCGAGTACGCCGACGTCGGGCTGCCGGGCGCGAGTCAGCGCGCCTTCGAGGACGTGCTGCGCATCGCGCAGGAGGTCGTCGATTGCAAGCTCCGCATCCGCCTCGGCTGCGCGGGGCGCACGCTGGTGTCGGACATCGCGCCGATGGTCGAGGTCTCGCAACGCGCCGGCCTGCCGATCGAGGTGCTGACCTTCATCGGCAGCTCCCCCATCCGCGCCCTCGCCGAGGATTGGTCGGTCGACCTCATCAAGCAGCGCAGCGTCGAGGCGATCGACTTCGCGGTCAAAGAGGGCCTCGAGGTCACCTACGTCACCGAGGACACGACGCGCTCGCGGCCCGAGGTGCTCGGCGAGCTCTTCCGCGCGGCGATCGGACACGGCGCGACACGGCTCTGCCTCTGCGACACCGTCGGCCACGTCACGCCGGACGGCGTACGAAACTTGATACGTTTCACCCGCAGCGTGATCGAGTCGTGCGGCGCGCAGGAGACGGTCGGCATCGACTGGCACGGCCACAACGACCGCGGGCTCGCGGTGCCCAACGCGATCTTCGCCTTCGAATATGGGGCGGATCGCGTGCACGGCACGATCCTCGGCATCGGTGAGCGCGTCGGGAACGCGGCCATCGACCAGATCCTCCTCAACCTCAAGCTGCTCGGGGAGCTCGCCGACCGCGACCTCTCGAAGCTCGCGCTCGCCTGCGACGTCGTATCACGTGCGACACGTTTCCCGATCCCCATCAACTACCCGGCCGTCGGCGCGGACGCCTTTCGCACCGGCACGGGGGTGCACGCGGCGGCCATCATCAAGGCGCAGGCGAAGGGCGACGACTGGCTCGCGGACCGCATCTACTCGGGCGTGCCCGCGGAGATGGTCGGGCGTCGCCAGGAGATCGCGATCGGCCCGATGAGCGGCCTCTCGAACGTGCAGTACTGGCTGCGCGAGAAGCGCCTCGACCCCACGCCGCTGGTCTGCGAGGCCATCCTCAAGCACGCGAAGCTCGGCGATCACCTGCTCTCCGAGGACGAGATCCTCGCGGTGCGCGAGCGCGCGCTCCGCGCCGCGACGAGCCCCTGACGGCGGCGACGTCGCGCAGCGCGCGGGCGTCCCGGCACAGGTTCGACGCGGTCAGCGGGGCGCAGGTTCGGCGCAGTCAGCGGGGCGCAGGCGCCCCGGAGGACACGGGCGAGCGGGGCGAGGCGGGCGAGCGCGGCGTGTCGACCACGGTCGTCCATTGCAGCGCGAGGAAGGCGGCCGCGAGCAGCACCAGCATCGCGGCGACGGTGAGCACGGGCAGCGACACGCCGCGCGTGCTCCGCTCGCTGAAGCGGTCGCGGTAGAAGCGCCCGCCGGAGCGCGCGCGCAGCTTGCGCTGCACCCCCGAGAGCAGGTCCGGTGTCGGCGCGCCGCCCGCCTCGAGCGGACCGCCGTCGCGCGTGAGCGCCTGCGTCGCGCGCAGCAGCTGCGTGAAGGCCTCGTACTCCACGCGCAGCGCCGGGTCGGCCGCGAGCAGCGCGTCGAAGGGTGCGCGCGACTCGCCGAGCTCGTCGTCCCAGGCCGCGCTGAACAGATCCCTTGCCTCGTCGCGCGTCATCGCGGCTCCCTCGTCACGCTGCCGAGCGTGTCCACCGCCGCCTTCAACGCGACCCGCGCGCGGTGCAGGCGGCTCTTCACGGTGCCCTCGGCGAGGCCCGTGATCCCCTGGATGTCCTCGTAGCTGAGGCCCTCGAGGTCCCGCAGCACGATGAGCGTGCGGTGCTCCTCGTCGAGCATGGCGAGCGCGCGCTGCACGATGCGCTCGGTCTGTCGTCCCTCGACGGCCTCGTCGGGGCGCGGCACCGTCGCGCTCGTCTGCATGGTCGCGCTCTCGACCGCGTCGCGCTCGGAGAGCTCGTCGAAGACCTGCTTCTGCCCGCGCGCGCGGCGGCCGAGGTATTTCAGGCGGTTCTTGCAGTGGTTCGTCGCGACGCGGTAGAGCCAGGTCGAGAGCTTCGAGTCGCCGCGGAAGCCGTCGATCGACTTGAAGACCGTGATGAAGACCTCCTGCGCGACGTCCTCGGCCTCGCCGCGGTCCCCGATCATGCGCAGCACGAGGTGGAAGACTTTCGCTTCGTACAGGCGCACGAGCTCGTTGAACGCCGCTTCGTCGCGGCGCTGCAGTCGCTCGATCAGCTTCTCTTCGAACCCTTCGGGCATCGGGACGTGGAAGCCTTCGGACCCGCCGGACCCGCCGACCGATCGCCCATCGACCGATCGCTCGACACCGGCCGCGGCGCGCATGACCACGTGACAACGCACGCGGCCCCTGGTTCCGGCTCGGCGAGCACCCTATCACGCCGCGCTCCACGAAAAGCGCGCGGCGCGTCAGCGCACGAAGTAGCGGAACGACGCCATCATCAGCGTGTCGTTCTGCCCGGCGACGTCCTGCCGGAGCGCGAGATCGATGCCCACCTTCTGGTCGACGTAGCCGAGGCCCGCGGTGAAGACGTGCGTGTCACGGAGCTCGTCCCACACATAGCCCGCGCGCAACGGCACGCGGCCGCCCGTGAGCCACTCGACGCCGCCACCAACGAGCAGCGGCGCACCGTCGACGCCGCGCGAGAGGTTCACGAGCGTGTCCGCGCCGATCGTGAGGACACCACCCATCGTGTAGGACGCGCTGCCGCCGACCTGCACGGGCGCGAGCCCTGTCTCGAGGTCGACGAGGTTCAGGCCGAGCACCGCGAGGTGGAAGCCCGACGCCGGTGAGACGCGCAGCGCCGCGTCGAGCGTGAAGCCGCGCGCGACGCGGTCGCTCGTGACGCCCGCGGGGAGCTGGCCCGTGCGCGTGTAGCTGAGGTAGCGCCCGCTCAGGCCGATCGACACGGCCTCGCCGAGCGCCATCCCGAGCGAGAGCCGGCCGTCGTAGCCGCCGTAGCCGCCGTCCCCGTCGCCGAGGAGCGCGCGGAAGGACATGCCCGCCGAGAGGAGGTCCGTGGTGGAGTCGACGATGCCGGCGTTGAGCCCGAAGCGCCCCGCGCCCGGGTCGTACGTGACGCCGCTCTCGATGTGGTAGAGGCGCGCGAGCGCGAGGTTGGCGGGGTTGTAGGCGAGGGCGGAGGTCCCGGCGGCCGAGGCCCGGACGCCGACGCCCATCGCGAGCCCCCGCGCCGACTCGGTCGTGTCGGCGGCGTCCTGCGCGGCCGCCGGACGCGGCGCCCCGGCGAGCGAGAGCAGCGCGCCGAGCAGTGCGGCGAGCGCGGGAGCCTTCGAGTTCTTCGTGGTCGCGCGGGGCATGGTTCGTCTCTCCGCCCGCGCGTGGCGAGCCTTCACTCGGGGAACGCGTCCGACGCTAACAGCCTTCCCCGAGGCCGCCAAATAGTCACCAGCCGCCAGCCGGGTCCATCGCGTGACGCGGATGTCCGCGGGATCACGAGGGATCACGCCTGCTCCCGGCCCGGCGCGCGCGCAGCCAGCGCCGCACCTTCGACAAAACCGTGGGATCTCAAGCACTTGGGCGATCGGGCCCCGCGCGACCTCGGCGCCGGGCCGTGTCGTGCGTGATCCCGACACGATTTTTCCGTCGTCTCGTCGCGCACTTACGGGAGGCCCTGCGGATCGCCGTAGACGCCTCCGGGGTGCTCTGCTAGCGTCGCCTTCCGTTTCGGGGGAGCAACGCCCCGGTGACCCCACCGGCCGCGTGAACCCGTCGTCGCCTCTGGGCCTCGGCATCATCCGTCATCGCGCCGCCCCGGCATCGTCCGTGGCCGCCGGTTTCGGCTGTGTCCGTCGTCTCGCGGCCTCGGCATCTCCGAGACCGTCCGCGCAGTCTCCAACACCCCAGCGCCCGCGACCGATCCCCGGACCGAGCGCCCGCCCATAGTACGGATCCAGCCTGTGGACAGGTTGTGGATCATTCGTACAACTGCGCGTTTTTACTTGTGATTCAGCCCGCTCCACGAAGGGGTTTCTCGTCGATGATGGATCGGGACAACGACCTCTGGGACCGGACGCTCGAGGAGCTTCGCCGACGCCTGTCGGCGGAGAATGTCGAGACCTGGCTCTCGCCGCTCCGCTTCGGCGGGATCGACGGTGAGACGCTCACGCTCCAGATCCCCAACCGGTTTTTCGGGGAGTGGCTCGGCGCGCACTACCTCGACGTGATGCGCGAGGCGTTCGTGAGCGCGCGCGGCCACGGCGAGCCCCGCGCGCTGAAGGTGCACTGGGAGGTCGTCGAGGCGCTGCAGGAGCGCGCCCAGCCCGTGCGCAAGTCCGTGCCGCCGCTGACGGCCGCGGAGATCCCCACCTCGCCGGGCTACGCCGCGCCGGGCTACGTCGCGGGCCGCAGCAGCGCGGGACACCTCGCCGCGCCCACCGCCACGCCGGCGGGGGCCACGCACGCGGGCGCGCACGTCCGGCCCGCGACGCCCCTCGGTGCGGGCGCGCCACCCGGCCCCGCGAACGGCCTCAACCCCCGCTACAGCTTCGAGAACTACGTCGTCGGCCCCTCGAACCAGCTCGCGCACGCCGCCGCGGTGGCCGGCTCCTCGACGCGGGGCAAGCGCTACAACCCGCTCTTCATCTACGGCGGCGTCGGGCTCGGCAAGACGCACCTCGTGAACGCCGTCGGGCACCGGGTCCTCGAGGACAACCCGCACGCGCGGGTGCTCTACCTCTCGGCCGAGCGCTTCACGAACGAGTTCATCTGGGCGCTGCAGAACCACCGCATCGACGAGTTCCGCGATCGCTACCGGAACAACTGCGACGTCCTCCTGATGGACGACATCCAGTTCCTCGCGGGGCGCGAGCAGACGCAGGAAGAGTTCTTCCACACGTTCAACGCGCTCTACCACGCCGATCGGCAGATCGTCGTGACGAGCGACGTCTACCCGCAGCAGATCTCCGAGATGCAGGAGCGCCTCATCTCGCGCTTCCAGTGGGGCCTCGTCGCCGACATCCAGGCGCCGGAGCTCGACACGCGCATCGCCATCCTCAAGCGCAAGGCCGACGAAGAAGGCATCACGCTCGCCGACGACGTCGCGCTCTTCCTCGCCCAGGTCGTGAAGTCGAACGTCCGCGAGCTCGAGGGCACGCTGCTGCGCCTCGCGGTGCGCGCCGAGCTCGTGAAGCGCGGCATCGACCTCGACTTCGCCCGCGAGACGCTGAAGGCCGTGCTGCCCGCGCCCGAGCACGCCGTGAGCGTCGAGGACATCCAGACGGCGACCTGCCGCTACTTCAACATCCGGCTCGCGGACCTGAAGTCGCATCGCCGCCACCGCGCCGTCTCCTACCCGCGCATGGTCGCGATGTACCTCTGCCGACAGCGGCTCGGCACGAGCTATCCGCAGCTCGGCGAGCTCTTCGGCGGCAAAGACCACACGACGGTGCTCAGCGCGGTCAACAAGATCGGCGGGCTCCTCAAGAACGAGGACCCGAAGCTGCGCGGCGAGCTCGAGGCCATCGAGCGCAAGCTCGGCCTCTGACGGCGCCATCGCGACCCACGGGGGCGGCGGTGCGGCGCCCGCGGGGCGCATCGTCGCCGGCCGCATGGTCGTTGCGCCCGCGGGGCGCATCGTCGCCGGCCGCATGGTCGTTGCGCCCGCGGGGCGCATCGTCGCCGGCCGCATGGTCGTTGCGCCCGCGTTGTCGCCGCGAGCGTGTGCCTGCGCCCGCTGGGGAGTCGCACTGCGACGACAGGGCGCGCTGCGTCGGGGGCGCCCGTGCGCACGGGGACCTGAACACTTGCGTGGATCGGCGGCGTTTCCTATAAGGCGGGGCGGTCCGGTTCGAGCGCGACGCGGCGTCCCGCGGCGCATCACACCGCCCCGGGTTGCCTGTGGGCAAAGAGGGGATGAAGGCACCGATCTGGCGGTGGATGACGCTGTGGAATATCCCTCCCCAATCGATCCATCGACGCCTCCCCAGCCCGACAGCGCTCCTTCTGCAACGATTCCGGATACCTGGCTGGATCTGTCCACAATCCACAGGCGTTAAGACGAAGACGAGAGAGAAAGATCTCTTGGATCGATCGATCCAGAGAGCCCCCGTGGATGAATTGCGCATCACCCACCGAGCGCACCCACCGACGAATGGCATCTAATCCCCGACCCAGCGCGTGCACGTCGGGCGAGTCAGAGGAGCAAGCGACGATGGAGCTCACGATCCAGAAGAAGGCCTTCCTGCGCGGCCTCGCGATCACGCACGCCGTCGCCGACCGGAAGAGCTCGATGCCGATCCTGTCGAACATCCTCATCTCGACGGATGGCCCGGGTTTGCTGCGTTTCGCGGCGACGGACCTCTACCTCGCCATCAGCGCGACGGCCGAGGCGAAGGTGAGCCGCGGCGGCACGGTCGCCGTCTCGGCGCGCACGCTCTTCGACATCGTGAAGAGCCTGCCCGAGGGCGAGGTGACCTTCACCGTCGGCCCGAACCACGCCGCCGAGATCCGCTGCGGCAAGGTGCGCTTCAAGGTGCCCGGGATGCCCGGCGAAGACTTCCCCGCGCTGCCGAGCCCGGGTGAGACGAAGTTCGTCGATGTCGACGCGGAGACGCTCTCGGAGCTGATCTCGCGGACGCGCTACTCCATGTCGACCGACGACACGCGCCCACACCTCGCCGGCTCGCTCTTCGAGGGCGACGGCAAGATCCTGCGCATGGTGACGACGGACGGGCACCGGCTCAGCAAGGCGGAGCGCAAGGTCGAGGGGGCGCTCTTCAACTTCACGATGCTCGTGCCGGCCAAGGGCGTGCACGAGCTGCTGCGCATCGCGGAGGACGCGAAGAGCGCACGCGTGAAGGGCGATGACACGCCGAACCTCGTCGGGCTCGGACAGGCGGGCAGCAACGCGTTCTTCCGCCGCGAGGGCATGCAGCTCTCGGTGAAGCTCGCGGACGAGCAGTTCCCGCCCTACGCGCGCGTCATCCCGCAGCAGCAGACCAAACGCGTGGTGGTCGCGCGCGTGCAGTTCTACGAGGCGTTGCGGCGTATCAACCTCGTCGCGAGCGACAAGTCGGGCGGCGTCCGCCTCACTCTCGAGCCCGGCAAACTCAAGATCACGAGCGAGAACCCGGACGTCGGCGAGGGCTCGGAAGAGCTCGACGTCGATTACGCCGGGGCGCCGCTCGTCGTGGGCTTCAACGCGCGCTACCTGCTCGACGTGCTCGGCGCGCTGCCGGACGACGAAGTGGCGCTCGAGCTCTCTGGCGAGCTCGACCCCGGCGTGGTCAAGGCTGCGCAGCACGAAGGCTTCGTCGGCGTGATCATGCCGATGCGGATCTGAGCAGGATCCGATCGCCGCGATGGAGCCGCGCCGCGAAGACGCGCCAGGCGCAGACCCCGCCGACGCCGTGCACGGCGCTGCGTGGCCAGAGGCGGCAGCGCGAGAGGCGGCAGCGCGAGATGCGCCGCGGGACGCCGCCTCGCGCAAGGCGCTGCGGCTCACCGCGCTCGAGGTGCGCGGCTTCCGCAACCTCGCGCCGCTCTCGCTCGCGCCAGGGCCGCGCTTCCACGTCCTCTCCGGGGACAACGGCGCGGGGAAGTCGTCGCTGCTCGAGGCGATCGACTACCTCGCGCGGCTCGACAGTTTTCGCGGCGCGCGCACCGAGGACCTCGTGCAGCGCGGCCCCGACCGCATCGCCGCCGAGAAGACCGCGCTCGCGATGCGCGTGGCCGGTGACCTCGCACCGCGCACGTTTCGCGTCGCGCTCGAGACAGGCCGGGCGCGGGCGCTCGCGCTCGACGGCAAGAAGCCGCGCTCCATCGCGCAGTGGCACGCGGCGACGCGCGTGGTGCTCTTCCACCCGGGTGACGTCGAGCTCCCGGCGGGCGGACCAGAGCCCCGCCGCGCGCTGCTCGACCGCATCCTCTCGCAGCTCGACCCCACGTACGCCTCGGCCGCCGCCGCCTACGAGAAGGCGCTGCGCTCGCGCAACCGCCTGCTCCGCGCGGAGCGGCCCGATCGCCGCGCGATCACGGCCTACGACGAGCTGCTCGCGTCGGCGGGCGCGATCGTCGGAGACACGCGGGCGCGGCTCGTCGCGGACCTCGCGCCGCTCGCCGCGGAAGCCTTCGCGGAGATCAGCGGCGACACGGCGGCCCTCGCGGTGCGCTACCGACCGCGCGTCGAGCCCACCGTGGACGCGCTCCGCGAGGCGCTCGCGCGCGCCCTCGAGAAGGACCTCGCGCGCGGCTTCACGGCCGAGGGGCCGCACGCGGACGAGCTCGCGCTCACGCTCGAGGAGACGCTCGCGCGGCGGCACGCGTCGCAGGGCCAGCACCGGGCGATCGTGCTCGCGCTGAAGGTCGCGGAGCTGCGCGTGCTCGAGGCGCGCACGGGGCACGTGCCGCTGCTTCTGCTCGACGACGTCTCGAGCGAGCTCGACCGCGCGAAGAACCGTCGCCTCTTCGCGCTGCTCGCGCGGCACTGCGGGCAGGTGTTCCTCACGACCACGCACCCCGAGTTCATCCTGCTCGACGCCGGCGAACGTCTCGACTACCGCATGGCCCACGGGGCGCTCTCCCCGGGATGAGCCCTTTCCGCTGCGGCGGGCTGCTCCTATTCTCCCGACCGGCTCCAACGAAAGCACGTGATGACCGCGATTCCTCTCAAGCTCCCGCAGGCCAGCAAGACCCGTCTCCTCGCGCAGCGTGAGCCTCGCCCGCGCGGCGACGACGCGCCGCACGCGGTGGTGATCGGCGCTGGCTTCGGCGGGCTCGCCGCCGCGATCCGCCTCGGCGCGCGCGGCTACCGCGTGACCGTCATCGACCGCCTCGACCAGCCTGGCGGGCGGGCGCGCGTCTTCCGCGACAAGGGCTTCGTCTTCGACGCCGGGCCGACCGTCGTCACCGCGCCCTTCCTGTTCGAGGAGCTTTGGAAGCTCTGCGGCAAGCGCCTCGAGGACGACGTCGATCTCCGCCCGGTCACGCCGTTCTATCGGATCCGCTTCGATGACGGCGACGTCTTCGACTACACGGGCTCGTTCACGCAGATGCGCGACGAGGTCTCGCGTCTCGCGCCCGGCGACGTCGAGGGCTACGAGCGCTTCGTCGTCCAGAGCGAGAAGATCTTCCGCGTCGGTTTCGAGAAGCTCGCGCACGCGCCCTTCACGCACCTCTGGGACATGGCGCGCATCATCCCCGAGATGATGAAGCTCGAGTCGTACCGCACCGTGTACGGGCTCGTCGCGAAGTACGTGAAGAGCGAAAAACTTCGTCAGATCATGAGCTTCCACCCGCTGCTCGTGGGCGGGAACCCGTTCTCGACGACGAGCATCTACACGCTCATTGCCTTCCTCGAGCGCAAGTGGGGCGTGCACTTTCCGATCGGCGGCACGGGCGCGCTCGTGAAGGGCATGGTCGGTCTCATCGAGGGGCTCGGCGGCACGGTGCGGCTCGGCGTCGACGTCGCGGAGATCACGGTCTCGCCGCACGGCGTCGAGGAAAAGGGCCGCGCGACGGGCGTGCGTCTCGCCGACGGCGAGCACATCGCGGCGGACATCGTCGTGTCCAACGCGGACGCGGGCTGGACCTACCGGCACCTGCTCAAGCCCGAGCACCGCAAGCACTGGACGGACACGCGCATCGAGGGCTCGCGTTACTCGATGGGGCTCTTCGTCTGGTACTTCGGGACCCAGAAGAAGTACGACAAGGTGGCCCACCACACGATCATGCTGGGGCCCCGTTACAAAGAGCTCCTCGAGGACATCTTCGAGAAGAAGATCCTCGCCGAGGACTTCTCGCTCTACCTGCACCGGCCGACCGCGACGGATCCGTCGATGGCGCCGGAGGGCTGTGACGCCTTCTACGTGCTCTCGCCCGTCCCGCACCTCGAGAGCGGCACCAACTGGGAGGTCGAGGGCGAGCGCTACCGCCAGAAGATCTCGCGCTACCTCTCGGACACGGTGCTGCCCGGCGTCGAAGAGAACCTCGTCACCTCGCGCGTGCTCACGCCGCAGGCCTTCCACGACGAGTACCTCGCGCTGAAGGGCGCGGCCTTCAGCATCGAGCCGGTGCTGCTGCAGAGCGCGTTCTTCCGGCCGCACAACCAGAGCGAGGACGTGGACGGGCTCTACCTCGTCGGCGCCGGGACGCATCCGGGCGCGGGCCTGCCGGGCGTCCTCTCGTCGGCGCGCGTGCTCGACTCGATCGTTCCGGATCCGGCCGAGGTGCGCGCGCGTGCGCAGCGCTGAGTCCGGCGCCACCGCACGGGAGGCGTCGGCCGGGGCGGAGCCGCTCCGCGACGCCGACATCGAGGCGTGCCGCGAGATCCTGCGCGAGGGCTCCAAGAGCTTCCACGCCGCGGGGCTCTTGCTGCCATCGCGCGTGCGCGCGCCGATCGCGGCCCTCTACGCGTTCTGTCGCGTCGCGGACGACGCCGTGGACCTCGTCGCGTCGGAGCGCAAATCCGCGGCCGTCGAGCGTCTCGCGGTGCGCCTCGCGTCGGTGTATGCGGGCACGCCCGACGATCACCCCGTCGATCGCGCGTTCGCGGCCACGGTGCGCACGCACCGGATCCCCCGCGCGATCCCGGAGGCGCTCATCGAGGGCTTCCGCTGGGACGTCGCGAACCGCCGCTACGACACGTTCTCCGACGTGGTCGCGTACGCTGCGCGCGTGGCCTCGACGGTGGGCGTCATGATGACGGTCATCATGGGTGAGCGGGCCCCGCGCGTGCTCGATCGCGCGTGCGATCTCGGCGTGGCGATGCAGCTCACGAACATCGCGCGCGACGTCGGCGAGGACGCGCGCGAAGGGCGGCTCTACCTGCCGCTCGAGTGGCTGCGGCGCGAGGGCATCGACTCCGACGCCTTCCTTGCGGCGCCGCGTTTCGATGCGCGGATCGGGCGCGTCGTGCGTCGCCTGCTCGGCCGCGCCGAGGCTTTGTACGCGCGCGCGGATGCGGGGATCCCGCTGCTGCCGCGCGACGTGCGCACCGCGATGCGCGCCGCGCGGCTCGTGTATGCGGACATCGGGCGTGAGATCGCGCTCGCGGGCTTCGACTCGGTCACGGAGCGCGCGCGCACGAGCGGGCTGCGCAAGGTGGTGTTGCTCGCGCGATCACTGCCGGCGACGGTCGTGCCCTCGCTGCCGTCGCGCGCGGAGCCGCCGCTGCGCGAGGTGCGCTTCCTCGTCGACGCGGTCGCGCAGGCGGACGCGGACGTGGGGCGCATCGGGGGCGGCGGGGCGGTGGCGTTCGGTGGCACGTCCTTCGCGGCGGCCCGCGGTGCTGACGCCTGAGTGCGGTGTGTGGCGTGCGGGGCGCGGGGCCCCAGCGACGCGATCCGGTGAGAGTCCCCGCGCATGCGACGGAGAGAGTGAGCCCATGACGACGATCCCGGTGAGTGAGGCGCGCGGTGCGGAGAAGGCCCACGTGCCCTCCGCGTTCGATCACATCGCCTCGACCTACGACCTGCTGACGGGGATGAACCCCGGCTATCTCAAGCATCTGCGCTGGAGCGCGGAGCGACTGCGGGCCCCGGCGGAGGGCCGCATCCTCGACCTCTGCTGCGGGACGGGCCTCTCGACCGAGGCGCTCGCGCGGACGTATCCGCACGCGGAGCTCGTCGGGCTCGACGCGTCGGAGGGCATGCTCGAGAAGGCGCGTCGCAAGGACGCGCTCGCGCGCGTCTCCTTCCACCTCGGCGACGCGACCGACCCCACCGCCGCGGGCGTCGCGGGGACGTACCACGCCATCCTCATGGCGTACGGGATCCGCAACGTCCCCGACCCCGATCGCTGCCTCGACAACCTCTTCGCGCTCCTGCGGCCGGGCGGCACGCTCTGCTTCCACGAGTATTCCGTCGCGGATCGGCGCCGCACGCGCCTGCTGTGGAACGTCGTCGCGAGCACCGTGATCATCCCGGGCGGCATGCTCACGGCGCGCCACACCGACATCTACAAGTACCTGCGCCAGAGCGTGAACGAGTTCGACGGCGTGCGCGCGTTCGAGGCGCGCCTGCGCCGGCACGGCTTCGTCGACGTGCACACCGAGCCGATGGACGGCTGGCAGCGCGGCATCGTGCACAGCTTCCTCGCGAGGAAGCCGTGATCACCGCGCCGTGGAAGATGCTGCGCGCGGTCGCGCCGAGGCGGCGCAAGCGCGTCGCCGGAGATCGGCGCGCGACCATCATCGGTGGTGGCATCGCGGGCGTCGCCGCGGCGACGATCCTCGCCGAGCGCGGCGTGCGCGTGACGCTGATCGAGCGTGAGCGCTTCCTCGGCGGG
This sequence comes from Polyangiales bacterium, assembly GCA_964202905.1. Lineage (GTDB taxonomy): Bacteria > Myxococcota_A > Polyangia > Polyangiales > JADJQN01 > CAIUAC01. Next base: position 474,532 of record CAXNJO010000001.1, on the reverse strand, counting down.
CGTGCGGGTGGGTGGACGGATCGCCTGAAGACGGGCGAGAGCTTCGAGATGGAGCGCGGTTTTCACGCGTTCTTCCGGCAGTACTACAACCTGCGCGCGCTCATGCGGCGCGTGGACCCGCAGCTGCGCCGGCTGCGCGCGCTCGACGACTACCCGATCCTCGCGCCGGGCGGGCAGTCGCACTCCTTCTCGGGGCTGCCGCGGCGCGCGCCGCTCAACCTGATCTCGCTCGTGTCGCGCACGCCGACGATCCGGCTCAGTGACCTGCCGAAGATCCGGCCCGGCGCGGCCTTCGACATGCTTCGCTTCGACCAGGAGCGCACCTTCGCGCGGCACGACGCGACGACCGCGCGCGACTACCTCGACGGGCTCAACTTCCCGCCCGAGGCGCGCACGATGTTGTTCGATGTCTTCGCGCACTCCTTCTTCAACCCCGAGGAGCAGTACAGCGCGGCCGAGCTGCTGCACATGTTCCACTTCTATTTCACGGGGAACCGCGAGGGCCTCGTGTTCGACGTGATGCGCGAGCCCTTCTCGACGGGCCTCTGGCGGCCTTTCGAGCGCTACCTGCGCGGCCTCGGCGTCGACCTGCGGCTCGGCGAGCCGGCGCGCCGCATCGACCGCGCCGCGTCGGGCGGCTTCCGCGTCGAGACGGAGGCGGGCGTCTACGAGAGCGACGCGTGCGTGCTCTCCGTCGAGGTGCCGGCGCTGCAGCGGCTCGTCGCGGCCTCGCCCGATCTCGCGGGCGACCGCGCGCTCTCCGCGCAGGTCGACTCCCTCGGCGTGACGCTGCCCTTCGCGGTGTGGCGGCTCTGGCTCGACGTGCCGAGCGCGCCCGGGCGCGTGCCCTTCGTCGGCACGACGGGCATGGGCCTCTGCGACAACATCTCGCTCTATCACCTCTTTGAGGATGAGAGCCGCAGCTGGGCCTCGCGCACGGGCGGCAGCGTCGTCGAGCTGCACGCGTACGCGGTGCCCGAGCACCTCGATCAGACGGAGATCGAGCGCGATCTCCTCGCGACGCTGCACGCGGCCTACCCGGAGACGCGCGGCGCGACGATCCTCGAGGATCGCTTCCTGCTGCGCCGCGACTGCCCCTCGTTCGCGCCGGGCTCGCACGCGCTGCGGCCCACGGTCGAGACCTCCGTGCGCGGCCTCGCGCTCGCGGGCGACTTCGTGAAGCTGCCGAGCCCGACGGCGCTCATGGAGCGCGCCGCGACGAGCGGCACGATGGCCGCCAACCTCTTCCTCAGCGCGTGGGGCGCCGCAGCAGAGCCGCTGGAGACGACGTCGCCGCGCGGCCTGCTGCCGGGCTGAGGTCGGCCGTGCGCCCGGCGTTGTCCGCGTCGCCCGCGGCCCTGCGGAGCGCGTAGGTGCGCTCCGCGTAGGCGGTGTCCTCGACCCAGAGGCGCCGCGCGCGCGCCTCGATGAGCGGGCGCACGAGGTCGCGGGCGCCCAGCATGCCCAGGAAGCCCGCGCGTTCGCTCGTCGCGAGCGTCGCCTCGATGATCGCGGTGCGGCCGGGCGCGAGGGGCGTCGCGTGCGTCTCGACGACGCTGCCCACACCCTCACCCTCGATGATGGTCATCACGATCGTGCGCGGATCGGGGCAGTGGAAGGTCGCGTCGACCTCCACCGCGAGCGGGCCGAGCACGCGGAAGCTCACGCGCACCGTGACGACCTCCTCGCGCTCCTCGAGCACGCGGAGGCGCGCGAACGAGTGCGGGTGGTACCAGGCGCCGTGCCAGGGATCGAGGCGGTTCGCGAGCACGTCCGCGGGCTCGCAGTCGGCGTCGATGCGGATGACGCCGTCGAGGAAGCGTGACGGGCGCGGCGCGAGGATCGGCGCATCGGTGAGCGCTTCGCCGGGCGCGCCGAGGCGCACCCAGGTGAGCACGCCGTCGTCGTGCGCGGCGCATGGGCGCCAGCGGCCGTGGGGCGCGTCGCCGAGCGCGAGCCCGTGCCACGGGCACACGAGGCTGTTCGCCTCGACGCGCCCGCACGCGAGGTCCGCGCCCATGTGCGGGCACGTGGAGGGCGCGACGCGCGCGACGCCGTCTCCGCCGCGCCACGCGACGAGCTCGCGGCCATCGACGACGTGACGCGTCGGGACCGTCGTCACGAGGCGCGAGGCGCCGAGCACGTACCAGCCGCCGGACGGCAGCGCGCAGGCGTGCGCGAGGGCCCGGGCGATGCGGACGGGGCTCGCCTGGACCCAGTCGGGCTCGGCCGCGTGCGCCCACGCGGGCGGGTCGGAGGCGGGCGTGCGGCCGAAGTGCAGGAGCGTGCGGGGTTGGAGCAGGCGGTCGAGCAGCGACATGGCGGGGTCCGTGCGTCGTGGGGGCGCGGTGCGCGGGTCGGGGTGTGGCGTTCGGTGCGTGACTGAATGGTGATTCAGCGCGCGAGCTTGCGGAGGAGCGGGGCCGTCCGCGCGGTCTCGAGCGAGAGGCGCGGGAGATCGCCTGCGCTCATGACGCGCAGATCGTCGGAGAGCGAGGCGGCGTCGGAGAGGAAGCGCACGAGCACGTCGGGCGGCACGCGCTCGAAGAGGTGGAAGAAGTTCTGCGGGGCGCGCGCGGGGCGTCGCGCGAGGTAGGAGAGGAACACGGTGTCGAGCGCGGTGGTGCGCGCGCTGCGGACCTCGGGCGGCGTCGCCGGGCCGCCGTCGCGCAGGGCGCGCAGCACACGGGGTGCGAAGGCCCGCGCGAAGCGCTGCACGGCGAGGAAGGCGTAGCCCGTCGAGGGCTTCGCGTGGCCGCCCGCGGTGCCGATGCGCACGATGCGCGGGCGAGGCCAGGCGTCGAAGGGTTCCGTCGTCATGGGGATGACGCCGTGCTCGCGCGACACCGTCTCGAACGCGTGGCCGGGCTTGCGCGCGGCGAGCCACGCGTCGATCGCGCGCTCGTAGACGTCCTCGGGCAGCAGCGAGGGCGTGAAGAACGTGCTCTCGACGAGCGCAGTGCGCGCGTCGAAGGGCAGCGCGTACACGAAGTGGATGCCGTGCGACGCGTCGACGTCGAAGTCCATCAGCGTCGCGAGCCCGGGGTCGAAGGCCGCGGTGTCCGCGCGCACGACGCGGCCGCGGAAGTGTTGCAGCAGGCGCACGTGCTCGGAGGGCGGGCGCGCGGGGAGCGCGGGCGGGCGCGAGTCGAGGGCGAGACGCGCGCGCAGCGGGCCCTCGGGCGTGTGCACGACGACGTGATCGCCGAGGTCGTCGAGGTGCGTCGCGGGCACGCCGAGGCGCAGCGCGACGCGCGGACCGGCCGCGTCGAGGCGCGCGAGGGCGCGCTCGTAGAAGCGCGCGCCGGGGATGTGGCAGTAGGTGAGGCCGGGGCTCGCGAGCGCGAGGTCACGGCCGCCGTGGCGCACGTGCCAGCGCGGCCAGCGGTGCGCGACGGCGTCCGCGAAGGGGTGCGGCGCGACGTCGAAGAAGCACCAGGTGCGGTCGTGTCCGTCGAGCGTCGTGCGCGGGTCGACGAGCAGCACGCGCGCATCGGCGGGCAGCCCCGCGTCGAGCAGCGCGACGGTGACCGAGAGCCCCGAGAGCCCCGCGCCGACGACGATCACGTCCGCGTCGAGGCGCGGCCCGGCGTGTGCGTCGCGGCTCATGCGAGCTTGCCGAGCGCGGCGATCGTCTCGGCGAAGGGCGCGCGCTCGTGGCGCCCCTGGCGAAGAAACGCCTCGATCGCGTCGAGCTTCGCGAGGGCGCGGTCGAGGCGCGCGTCGCTGCCCTTCTTGTAGGCGCCGAGCGAGACGAGGTCGCGCTTTTCCTCGCAGAGCGCGAGCGTCTCGCGGAGGGCGCGCGCGCTGCGCTGGTGCGGCTCGCTCGTCACCGCGTCCATCACGCGCGAGAGCGAGGCCAACACGTCGATGGCGGGCCAGCGACCGCGCGCGCCGAGCGCGCGATCGAGCACGACGTGTCCGTCGAGGATGCCGCGCACCTCGTCGGCGATGGGTTCCTCGAGGTCGCCGCCTTCGACGAGCACCGTGTAAAACGCGGTGATCGAGCCGTGCGCGGCCGTGCCGCTGCGCTCGAGCAGGCCGGGCAGCGCCGCGAACACGCTCGGCGGATAGCCGCGCCGCGCCGGCGGCTCCCCCGCGGCGAGGCCCACCTCGCGCCCCGCGCGGGCGAAGCGCGTCACCGAATCCATGAGGAGCAGCACGCGCTGCCCGCGATCGCGGAACCACTCGGCGATGGCGGTCGCGACGTAGGCGCTCTCGAGGCGCACGAGCGCGGGCGCGTCGCTCGTCGCGCAGACGACGACGCTGCGGCGGCGCCCCTCTTCGCCGAGTGAATCCTCCAGAAATTCGCGGACTTCGCGGCCGCGCTCGCCGATCAGGCACACGACGATCACGTCGGCCTCGGCCTGCCGCGCGATCTGCCCGAGGAGCGTGGACTTGCCGACGCCCGACCCCGCGAAGAGCCCGATGCGCTGCCCTTCGCCGACGGTGAGCAGGCCATCGAGCGCACGCACGCCGAGCGCGAGCGGGCGGACGATGCGCGCGCGCGTGAGCGGATCGGGCGGCGGCCGCATGACCGCGCGCAGCTCGCCCTCGGGCGGCGGGCCGCCGTCCATGGGCGCGCCGAGTCCGTCGAGGACGCGGCCGAGCAGCGCGGGCCCGACGCGCACCGAGAAGGGGCGGCCCGTCGGTCGCACCGGATCGTCGGCGCCGACGTCGTCCGCCGCGCCGAGCGGCATCAGCATCGCGTCGTCCTCGACGAAGCCGACGACCTCTGCGAGCAACGGCGCGCGACCGCGGCGCGCGATCTCGACCACCTCGCGGGCCCGCACGCCGGGCACGGCCGCGCGGATCCCGAGCCCGACCAGCGCGCGCACACGCCCCTCGACGCGCAGCGGGTCGGCGTCCGCGAGCGCGCGGTCGAGCCGCGAGAGATCGAGCGTCACTCGAAGAGGCCCCGGATCCTTCCGATGAGCCCGCTCTGCGCGCTCAGCGGCTTTTCGCCGAGCTCCTTCGCGAGCTCCTCGACGAGGCGGCGCGCGTTCTTCGAGAGCTGCTCCGGCTCGGGCACGTCGACGACGACGCGCACGAGCTGGTCGCCCTTGCCGACGCCGCCGAAGACCTGGATCCCCTTGCCGCGCAGGCGGAAGATTTTGCCCGAGGGCGAGCCTGCGGGGAGCTTCATCTTCACGCTGCCCTCGAGCGTCGGGACGTCGATCTGCGCACCGAACACGGCCTGCGGGTAGGCCACCGGGACCGTGCAGTGCACGTCGGCGCTCTTGCGCGTGAAGACCGGGTGCGGCGCGATCAGCACGTGGACGTGCAGGTCTCCCGGACCGTTGGGAGACGGCTCGCCCGCGCCGCGCACCGTGCGGACCGAGCCGTCCTCGACGCCGGGCGGGATGCGGATCAGCAAGGGCTCGGTCTTCGGCATCGAGCCGCCGCCCTTGCAGGCCGGGCACGGCTTCTCGATGCGCTTGCCGCTCGCGCGGCAGGCCTCGCAGGGGCGCGTCGTGACGAAGAAGCCGCGCTGCAGGCGCTGCTCGCCGCGGCCACCGCAGGCCGCGCAGGATTCGACGCGCGAGTCCTCCGCCGCGCCCGTGCCGCTGCACGCGTCGCAGGGCGCGGGGCGCGTGATCTCGACGGTCTTCTCGGCGCCGAGCGCCGCCTCCTCGAACGTCACCGTGACGTCGAGGCGCACGTCGTTGCCCGGCTTCTTGCGCGCGCGGCCGCTACGCAGGACGTCGCCGAGCAGCCCCTCGAGGATCTCGGTGACCGCGCCGAAGTCCGTCGGCTCGAAGCCGGCGCCGCCGCTCGGCCCGCCGGAGGTCGTGAACGCCTCGTGGCCCATGCGGTCGTAGCGGCGCCGCTTCTCGACGTCGCTCAGCACGGCGTAGGCCTGGCTCGCCTCCTTGAAGCGCTCCTCTGCGGCCTCGTCGCCGGGGTTGCGGTCCGGGTGCAGCTCGACCGCCTTCTTGCGATAGGCGCGCTTGAGGTCCTCCGCGGACGCTTCCTGTGGGACGCCGAGGACGTCGTAGTAATCGCGCCGTGCAGGCATCGGGCCTCAGAGCATAAGAGCGTCGCCGCCGCGAGCAAAGGTCCGAGTCGTCGCAGGGCACGCCAGCGTGCGGGTGGCGCGGCCTTCCGCCGCGTGCGAGACGTCGCGCGTGACGGAAGACGCAGGTTCGTTCACGGTCGGCGACGAGGACGCGGGCGCGCGCCTCGACCTGGTGCTCGTGCGGCGCACGCCGGACATGAGCCGCAGCACGGCGCGCCTGCTGACGGAAGAGGGCAAGGTCCGCGTCAACGGCCGCCGCGCGCGCAAGGGCGCCGTCGTCGAGGCGGGGGACGTCGTGACGCTCGCCGAGCGCCCGGTGCCGAGCGCGTTCGCGGCGCGCCCGGATCCAGCGCTGCCGCTGCGCGTGCTCCACGAGGACGCGCACCTCGTCGTCGTCGACAAGGACGCGGGCGTGCCGTGCCACCCGCTGCGCCCCGACGAGCTCGGCACCGTCGCGAACGCGCTGGTCGCGCGCTACCCGGAGATGGCGGGCGTCGGCTACCGCGCGCGCGAGCCGGGGCTGGTGCACCGCATCGACACGGACACGTCCGGTGTCCTGCTCGCGGCGCGCGACGCGGAGACCTTCGAGGCGCTGCGCGAGGCGCTGCGCGAGGGCACGCTCGCGAAGGGCTACGTCGCGCTGGTCGAGGGGGCGCTCGGCGCGCCGACGACGCTCGCCTTCCCGCTCGCGACGCACCCGCGTGATCCGCGCCGCGTGCTCGCCTGCGTCGAGGAGCGCGACGCCGTGCGCCTCCGCGCGCGCGACGCGATCACGCACGTCGTCGAGGCCGAGACGGTCGGCGGCTTCACGCGCGTGCGCGTCGAGGCGCCGGTCGCCGGGCGGCACCAAATCCGCGCGCACCTCGCGGCCGCGGGGCACCCGCTCGCGGGGGATCGGCTGTACGGCGGGCCCGCGGTGCCCGGGCTGTCGCGGCACTTCCTGCACGCAGCGTCGCTGCGGTTCACGCATCCCGTCACGCGGCGCGAGGTGCGCGTCGAAGCGCCGCTGCCCGCCTCGCTCGAGGCCGCAGTCACCGCCGCGCACGACCTGGGTTGATGCAACGCGGTTGCAGTCGCAACCGTGTTGTCAGAACGGGACGCGCAGGCCCATCTGCGCGATGACGCCGTTGCCGAAGCGGCTCGTCTGCCAGAGGTAGTCGATGCCGAAGTCGACGGATCCGCCGCGCGCGAAGTCGAGCCCGGAGCCCTCGAGGAAGTCGAGCCCGAGCGAGAGCTGCGCGCCCGCGAGGTGGCTCCGGAACGCGCTCATCTTCGGGTCGGCGCTGACGAAGACGTCGTCCGAGGCGTAGTCGGTGCTGTCGGCGCGGTAGAAGTACGCGCGCGATTGCGCGTAGAAGCGGTACCGCAGGCGGAGCTGCGCGAGGCTGGAGATCTCCTGATAGAGGCGTGCCTCCGGCGTGATCGCGGCGATGTCCCAGGAGTCGAGGTAGCCGCGCAGCAGCGCGTGCAGCGAGGTGCGCGAGGCCGGCACGTACCACGCGAGCCGCGCGTAGAGCGCGTGGCGCGTCCGCGCGAGCGGGTGGTTCTCGGGGCGCGGCGTGCCGGCGACGGGCACCTGCCGGTAGACGTTGTTCTGGTAGCCGTCGAGCTGCGCGAAGTCGTAGCCGACGTCGAGCAGGACCGTCGGCGAGATCGTCTGCGTGAGGCCGAGCGTGAGAGAGGCGACGTTGAAGTCGACGTCCCACGCGTCGTCCTGCAGGAGCCCTGCGCGGTCGCCGACGTCGTAGACGCCCATGCGCGGGCCGCCCATGACGCGCTGGCGCACGTCGTCGAAGAGGAAGCTCGCGTTCAGCGTGAGCAGCGTGGAGCGGTCGTCGAGGGCGAGCTGGTTCGAGAGGCTCACCGCGCGCGAGGTGTAGTCGGGCTCCTCGCTCCAGCGCAGGCGCAGCGTCGAGAGGAACTTCGCGTCGTCGCCGAGCGAGAACTCGTAGCCGACGCCCGCGCCGACGTCGTGCCGGATCTCGGTGAAGCGCACGTCCGCGTTGACGCCCGCCGCGACGCTCGCGCTCGTGATCGCGTCGACCAGGTAGTCGACCGAGAGGCGCACGCCGTCCGGTGATGCGAGCTCGCCGTGCACCGCCGGTGCGTAGACGCGCGTCGAGCGCTCCCAGTAGTAGTTGCCGCGCGTCTCGACCGCGCCCGTCCAGGTGCCCGTGGACTCGTCTGCGCGGGCGCCGAGGGCGCGCACGCCGACGAGCGCGAGCACGGCTGCACCGACGAGCAGCGCGGCATGCAGCACGCGATGGCGCGCCCGGTCGTCGCAGTCACCCGCGCGCGCGGTGTGTGGGCGGGGCGTGCTCAATTGCAGCCGCAGCCGCCGCCGGCCGCGCCATTGCCACCCATCGCGCCCTCGCGCGACTCGTGGACGTGCGAGCGGAAGGCGATCTCCCTGCCTTCTCGCGAGAAGTCCATGCTCGGCCGCGCCAGGTGCTCGCGCTCGTACGGCGCGACGTGCACGCAGCCCGCCGCGAGGCAGAGCAGCGCGAGGCCCGCTGCGACCGCAGTCCGCGCGCGCGTCACGGTTCGCCGTCGAGGACACCTGCGGCGTCGACGACCGGCCCGAGCACCGCGCGCACGGCGGCGCGCAGTCCGTCGTGGCGCCCGACGACGCCGGCGAGCGTGGGGCCGACGGCGTAGTACGCGCGCACGAACGAGCGACCGGGCGCGTTCGTCAGCAGGTGGCGATCGCGGAAGCGCCGCAGCGCGCCGATCTCCGTGGCGAGCGGGCTGCCCCACGCCGCCGTCGCGACGAAGCACGGCGAGACGACGGTGAAGTTGATCGCGGTGGTGTGCACCTCGCTCGTCGCGATCGGGCCCGCCTGCCCGCACGCGTCGACGGCCCGGACGCCCACGTAGAAGCGCGCCTGCGGTGTCAGCCCGCCGAGCGTCACTCGCACGCGGTCGCCCGTCGTGCCCGTCGTCGGCACCTCGAGCGCGACGTCCTCGAGCGAGGCCGCGTTGGCGGGCTGGCCCGCGAGGAAGCTCGGCTCGTCGGTGATCGGCGTCGTGCTGACGCGGACCTCGAAGCGATCGATCGCCTTGTCCTCGAAGGGGACCGAGAAGGTCAGCGTCGCCCACTCGTGCGAGTGCACGTCGTCGTCGACGGGCGCGGCCGTGAAGTCGGTGATCGGCGCGGGCGCCTGGTTGCCCTCGCAGAACGCGGGGGAGGTCACCTCGACGCGGAACCGCCAGCCGTCCCCGGCGAGGTAGACGCGGTCGGCGCCGCTGCCGGGGGCGCCCACCGGATCGTCGGTGATCACGCCGTCCGTCATCGCGCGCATCTCGCCGTCCGTGCCGTTCACCGCGCTGTAGGCCATCGGCTCGGCCGTCGTCTGGACCTCGTCGGCGCCCACCGTGAAGGGCACGCGGTACACGACCGAGGGCTGCCCGCGGTAGGCGTAGCCGTAGCTCTGCGCCCAGTAGTCCCACAGGCCCGTGGGCGTCACCGGCGTCGGGTGCGTGCGGTCGTTGTACTGCGCGTTGTAGTCGCCCTCGGTGTTGACCTCGAGGTAGGCGACGTACGCGCCATCGGCCCAATCCGCGGGGATCTGGAAGGGGAAGCTGTACTCCTGGCTCGGCAGCGTCGCGATGGTCGCGGTGTCGATCTCCGGCATCGCGCGGCGCGCATCCGCCACGTACTGGCCGACGTCCGGGTGGTTGCCGCAGCCGTCGCCGCGGCTGCACGTGACGTCGCGGCGCGGCGGATAGAGCGAGTCTGCGCCGAGCGGTCGCATCGTGGGCGCCCCCGCGTCGTCGACGAAGGGCTCCGCGTAGTTCGCGGAGACGTCGTCTTCCGTGGCGTAGCGGCCCTTGTCGCTGTTGAACAGCGTCGCGCAGGCGACGGCGTCGAGGGCGTCCTTCGCGCTCAGCTCGCGCCGGAAGGAGAGGCAGAAGTAGTCATCGGGGTTGTCGCGGTAGCTCTCGCCGGGGAACAGGCCCGTCGGCGCCTGCGACGCGGCGCCCTCGCTCACGCGGTCGCGGAAGATCACGCGGCGGAAGGGCGCCTGCTCGCCCACGTCGACGCGGCGATGCGCCCACACCGGGAGCGCGCCTTCGCGGCGGCCGTACGGCCAGCGGAATCCGCTGTTCATCTGCAGGGCGCCCGGCCGGTTGCCGATGCCGCGCCGCGCCACGGCCTGCGTGAGGCGCACGGTGTGGAAGAAGGGCTCGCCCTCCCGCTCGATCCAGAGCGCGACCTGCGCGCGCTCGACCGGATGGAATCGGAAACGCACCGTGCGCACGGGCGGCGGTTCGTCGGCCGCCGCGGGCGCGGACATGAGCGTGCCGGACACCATCACCATCGCGAGCGCGGATGCGAGCGGACGTAGATTCGCCGTCATGCCGCCCGAGTCTAGGTGCACCGCTCCGGCCTCTCAAGGTGGCGACATGCCGCGATCCTGCGCGATCGCACGTCGCGCGGGCGCGACTCAGCGGCGCCCGCCCTTGCCCCCGCCTCGTCCGCGTCCGCCGCCGCGCTGACCGGGCCGCCCCGCCGTGCCGCCTGCGCGCCCCGCCCGGCTCGCCGTGCCTGCGTCGTCGGCGCGGGCGGGCAGCCCCTTCTCGAGCCGCGCGAGGGCGTCGCGCAGGGCCGCGGCGCGCTCGAAGTCGAGCTGCTCGGCGGCCAGCAGCATCTCGCTGCGCAGCGCGTCCGCGCGCTCGGCGTCGTCCTCGGCCTCACCGGCCGTACGGCGCGGGACGGTCACGTAGTCGCTGCCACCGAGGTCCGGTGTGAGCGCGTGGAGCGAGCGCGTCGTCGACTCGGGCGTGATGCCGTGCTCGACGTTGTAGGCGGCCTGCAGCGCGCGGCGGCGATCGGTCTCGCCGATCGCGTGCTCCATCGCCTTCGTGCGCTTGTCCCCGTACATGAGCACGCGCCCGCGGACGTTGCGCGCGGCGCGCCCGATCGTCTGGATCAGAGAGCGCGGCGAGCGCAGGAAGCCCTCTTTGTCGGCGTCGAGGATCGCGACGAGCGAGACCTCCGGCAGGTCGAGCCCCTCGCGCAGCAGGTTGATGCCGACGAGCACGTCGAACTCGCCGCGGCGCAGGTCGCGCAGGATCTCCACGCGTTCGAGCGTGTCGATGTCCGAGTGCAGGTAGCGCACGCGCACGCCGAGCTCCGCGTAGTACTCGGTGAGGTCCTCGGCCATGCGCTTCGTCAGCACGGTCACGAGCACGCGCTCGTCCTGCGCGACGCGGATGCCGGATCTCCCCGAGCAGATCGTCGACCTGCGACGCGACGGGCCGCACCTCGATGACCGGGTCGATCAGGCCCGTCGGGCGGATGACCTGCTCGACGACGACGCCGTGCGTCTGCCGCAGCTCGTAGTCGCCCGGCGTCGCGCGTCACGAAGAGCGCCTGCCCGACGTGCTGTCTCGAACTCGGTCGAACTGCAGCGGGCGGTTGTCGATCGCGCTCGGGAGCCGGAACCCGTGTTCGACGAGCGTCGTCTTGCGGGCGCGGTCGCCCAGGTACATCGAGCCGATCTGCGGGACGGTCTGGTGCGACTCGTCCAAGATCATCAAGAAAGTCCGTTGGGAAAATAGTCGATCAGCGTCGGCGGAGGCTCCCCCGCCTGCGCTCCCCGAGAGGTGCCGCGAGTAGTTCTCGATGCCGTAGCAGAAGCCCATCTGCTCCAGCATCTCGAGGTCGTAGAGCGTGCGCTGCTCGAGGCGCTGGCGTTCGACGAGTTTGCCTGCGGACTCGAGCTCCGCGAGCCGCTCGCGCAGCTCCGCGCGGATCGAGACGAGCGACTCGCGCAGCTTCTCCTGCGGCGTGACGTAGTGCGAGCCGGGGTAGATCGCGTAGCGGTCGAAGCTCGGTGAGCGCCTTGCCGCGCAGCGGGTCGATCTCCTGCAGGCGCTCGATGGTGTCGCCCCAGTACTCGACGCGGATGGCCTTGCCCTCCTCGCTGACCGGGAAGATCTCGACGACGTCGCCGCGCACGCGGAACGTGCCGCGGTGGAAGTCGATGTCGTTGCGCTCGTACTGGATGTCGACGAGGCGCCGCAGCAGCTCGTCGCGGCGCAGCTCAGCGCCCTTCTGGAGCTCGATCAGCATGCCGAAGTACCACTCGGCCGAGCCGATGCCGTAGATGCACGACACGCTCGCGACGATGATGACGTCGCGCCGCGAGAGCAGCGAACGCGTCGCGGAGTGCCGCATGCGGTCGATCTGCTCGTTCACGATGGCGTCCTTCTCGATGAAGGTGTCCGTCGTCGGGATGTAGGCCTCGGGCTGGTAGTAGTCGTAGTAGCTGACGAAGTACTCGACCGCGTTCTCGGGGAAGAGCTGCTGCATCTCGCCGTAGAGCTGCGCGGCGAGGGTCTTGTTCGGCGCGATGATCAGCGCGGGGCGGCCGGTGCGCGCGATGACGTTCGCGACGGTGAACGTCTTGCCCGAGCCGGTGATGCCGAGCAGGCACTGCCAGACGTCCCCCGCCTCGAGGCCCTCGAGCAACTTGCGGATGGCCTCGGGCTGGTCGCCCTTCGGCGCGAACTCCGAGACCAGCTTGAACGGGCTCTCCGTGTCCATCGTCGCCGCAAGCTAGTCTCGCCGACGGCGGCCGTCCATCGACGGAAGCCCCTATTTTCATGGGTTCGCGCGCCTCGAGGCCACCACCCGCGTGCCTGCGCGCGCGCGTCTGCTACGGGTCCGCTGCCGTGAAACGCACAGGTCTCCGCGTGCTGCGGATCGTCTTCGTCGCCGTCCTCGCGTTCGGCGCGTACCGCCTGCTCGCGCCGCGCGGCCTCGCGTGGGTGATGATCCCCGTCGCGCTCGGTGTCAGCGCGCTGCTCGCGCTGATCGAGGTGCTGCGCTGGCGCCGGCGCCGCGCGCGCGCCCGCCTCGACGCGCAGTGGGAGGACGCGCTGCTCGAGCCGTCGCTGCGGCCCGCCGCCATCGGCTCGCTGCGGTCGCGTCTCGCGGCGTCGCGTGACACCACCGACCGCGCGTGTCTCCGCGTCGCGCTCGCCGAGCTGCTCGACGCCGACGGTCAGAGCGACGAAGCCGCCGACGTGCTCGCCGACGTCGACGTGGCCGCGCTGCCCGCCGTGGACGCGGCCGTGGTGCGCCACGCGCGCGCCGAGATCGCGCTGCGCCGCGGCGCGCCCGACGCGGCGAAGGACGCGCTCACCGGGCGCCCGCTCACGTGCGGCGACGACGAGCTCGACGTGCGCCTCGATCTCCTCGAGGCGCAGGTGGAGATCGAGCGCGGTGGGGCCGAGCCCGCGCTGCGCGTCGCGGTGCGCATCGCGGCCGGCGCCGCCGCGGACGCCGACCTCGCGCGCGACGCCACCGTCGTGCAGGCCTGCGCGCTCGACGCGCTCGGGCGCCGTGACGAGGCGCTCGCGCTGCTGCGCGGCGTCGACGCGGAGCTGCGCCCCGTCATCGCCGCGCTGGGCGCGCCGCGGGTGCGCGCGCTGTTCGCCGTGCTCGACCCCGCATAGCGCGAAAAGGCTGGAAAAATGGGCGTTCTGTCGCTCAGCCGTGCGTCTCGCGGAACTCGCCCATGAACGCGATGAGCCGCTCGACGTCGGCGAGCGGTACGGCGTTGTAGATCGACGCGCGGAGCCCGCCGACGATCCGGTGCCCCTTGAGCCCCGCGAGCCCGCGCGCGTCCGCGTCCTTCGCGAAGGCGGCCTCGAGCTCCGGCGTGCGGAGGTTCCACACGACGTTCATCTCGCTGCGCGACGCGACCTCGACCGGGCAGCGGTAGAAGCCCGCGCTCTCGTCGATGGCGCCATACAAGCGCCGCGCCTTCTCCGCGTTGACCTTGCGCAGCGCGGGCACGCCGCCCTGCGCCGACACCCAGCGCAGCGTGTTGCGGATGAGGTACACGCCGAAGGTGGGGATCGTGTTGTAGAGCGACTGCTCCTTCGCCTGCGTCGCGTAGCGGAAGATGAGCGGGATGTCCTTGCGCCCCGCCGCGACGAGGTCCTTGCGGACGATCACGACCGTGATCCCCGTCGGCCCGATGTTCTTCTGCGCGCCCGCGTAGACGAGCCCGATCTTCGACCAATCCGGCGTGTACGAGAGGATGTCGCTCGACATGTCGAGCACCTGCGGGACGCCGCCCGTCTCGGGCGTGTAGTGGAACTGCGTCCCCACCACCGTGTTGTTGGTGGTGTAGTGGAAGTACGCGGCGCCCGGGTCGAGGTCGAGCTCGGCCTGCGTCGGGACGCGCGTGTAGCGGCCGCCCGCGCCGGTGTCGGCCGCGGCGCGCACCGCGCCGAGGTTCTTCGCTTCGGCGAAGGCCTTCTCGGCCCACACCCCGGTGATCGCGTAATCCGCGCTGCGCCCCGGGTGCAGCAGGTTCATCGGCACCACCGCGAACTGCTGCGACGCGCCGCCCTGCAGGAAGAGCACGTCGAAGTCGGCGGGGATGCGCGCGTGCTCGCGGAGCAGCGCCGTCGCCTCCTCGTGGACTTTCATGTAGACGGGGCCGCGGTGCGAGTGCTCGAGGATCGACATGCCGGTGCCCTCGAAATCGAGCAGCTCGTCGCGCGCGAGCTCGAGCGCGGAGAGGGGCAGTGCGGCGGGACCGGGGTTGAAGTTGGCGACGCGCGTCATGGGGTCGCGAGACTACCCCGCTGCCCCGGCGCGGGCCACGCGCCGGGTCGCCCTGCGCAGCCGCACGTTGGGGTCGTGTCACCCGCGGCTGCGGGCGTGATGCCCTTTCTTTGACCGGCGCCGGGGGGCGGGGGAGCCTCCACGACGTGGGTGCTGCACACGTCGGGGTCGGGCGTCGCGCGGGCGGCGTCGCGCGCGCGTCGTCGGCGCGGCGCGGGCGCGTGGGGGCCGCGTGACGGGCACCGTGCTGCTCACCGGGGCGACGGGCTTCGTCGGGCGGCAGGTGCTGCGCGAGCTCGGCGCGCGCGGCCGGTCGGTGCGCGTCGTCGTGCGTTCGGGGAGCGAGGCGCGGCTCGGGTCGGCGGCGTGCGAGGGGGTGGTCGCGACCCCCGACCTCTTCGCGGAGGACGCCGCGTTCTGGACGCGCGCGTGCGCCGGCATCGACACCGTCGTGCACACCGCCTGGTACGCGGAGCCGGGCCGCTACCTCGCCTCGCCGCGCAACCTCGACTGCCTCGAGGGCACGCTGCGGCTCGCGCGCGGGGCGGCGGGCGCCGGCGTGCGGCGCGTCGTCGGCGTCGGGACCTGCTTCGAATACGACCTCTCGGGCGGCACGCTCTCGGTCGACACGCCGCTCCGCCCTGCGACGCCGTACGCGGCGGCGAAGGCGAGCGCGTACTGGATGCTCGCGTACTGGCTGCCGACGCAGTCCGTCGCGTTCGCGTGGGCGCGGCTCTTCTACCTGCACGGCGAGGGCGAGGACGCGCGTCGCCTCGTGCCCTACCTGCGCGCGCGCCTCGCGGCGGGGGAGCCCGCGGAGCTCACGAGCGGGGCGCAGGTCCGCGACTTCCTCGACGTCGCGGAGGCCGCCGCGCAGCTCGTCGATCTCGCGCTCGGCGACGACTGCGGCGCGGTGAACGTCTGCTCGGGCGTCGGCGTCACGGTGCGCGCGCTCGCCGAGCGCATCGCCGCCGAGTACGGCCGACCGGATCTGCTGCGCTTCGGCGCGCGGCCCGACAACCTCGTCGATCCGCCCTGCGTCGTCGGCGTGCGCGGTGGCCGGGCGGCTGCGGGTGGAGCGGCGTCGTGAGCAGCACCCCGACGCGCGTGCTCTACCGCCAACCCGAGTTCCCGATTTTCCAGAATCGGATGTACGACACCGCCGCGGAGGCGGTCGCCTGCCCGCGCGGCGACATCGAGCTCGTCGAGGATCCGTCGAGCGGGCTCGTGTTCAACGCGGCCTTCGATCCCGCGCGCATGGTCTACGACGGCCACTACCAGAACGAGCAGGCGGTGAGCCCCGCGTTCCGCGCGCACCTCGAGGAGGTCGCGGGCGTCGTCGAGCGCGGGCTCGGCCGCGAGGGGCTCGTCGAGGTGGGCTGCGGCAAGGGCTATTTCCTCGAGCTGCTCGCGTCGCGCGGCTTCGACCTCGTCGGGTTCGACCCCACCTACGAGGGCCGGAATCCGCGCATCCACGCGCGTTACTTCGGGCCGGGCGAGGGCCTGCGCGCGCGCGGTCTCGTGCTGCGCCACGTGCTCGAGCACATCCGCGATCCGTACGCGTTCCTCGCCCTGCTGCGCGACGCGAACGGCGGCAGCGGGCGCATCTACGTCGAGGTGCCGTGCCTCGACTGGATCCTCGCGCACCGCGCGTGGTTCGACGTCTTCTACGAGCACGTGAACTACTTCCGGCTCGCCGATTTTCACCGCATGTTCGGGCGCGTCGAGTCCGCGCAGCGGCTCTTCGGCGGGCAGTACCTCGGCGTCGTCGCGGACCTCGCCACGCTGCGCCCGCCCCGCGCGGACGACGCCGATCGCGCCATGTTCCCGCCGGACTTCGGGCGCGTCGCGCGCTCGCCCGGGGAAGCGGGGCCGGTCGTCGTGTGGGGTGGCGCGTCGAAGGGCGTCATCTTCGCGCTGCTCCGCGCGCGCGCCGGGTGTCCGGTGGACGTCGTCATCGACCTCAACCCGGCCAAACAGGGCAAGTACCTGGCGGCCACGGGGCTGCGCGTGCAGTCGCCGGAGGAGGCCCTCGCGGTGCTCCCGGCGGGCAGCGCCATCTACGTCATGAACTCCGTCTATCTGCCGGAGATCCGGCGGATGTCGGGAGATCGGCATCGCTACCTCGAGGTGGACCATGGGTGAGTTCGAGAACGAGGTCGCCGCGCGCATCGCGGCGGCCGGCAAGGACGCGCCGCTTCAGGAGGCCGCGCGGGACTTCCTGCTGGCGTCGATCGGATCGAAGTACTCCTACAACTTCTCCTGGCTCTCGCGGCCGATCATCCAGTACCCGCAGGACCTCGTCGCGATGCAGGCGCTGATCTGGTCGGTGCGGCCGGACTTCATCCTCGAGACGGGCATCGCGCACGGCGGCTCGCTCGTGTTCAGCGCGTCGATGCTCGCGCTGCTCGACCTCGCGGACGCGATCGCCGCCGGCGAGCCGCTCGATCCGCGCCGCTCGCGCCGCAAGGTGCTCGGACTCGACATCGACATCCGCGCGCACAACCGCGCCGCGATCGAGGCGCACCCGTTCGCGGGCTACATGCAAATGCTCGAGGGCTCGAGCGTCGCGCCGGACGTCGTCGCGCAGGTGCGCGCGCTCGCGGCGGGGCACCAGCGCGTGCTCGTGTGTCTCGACAGCAACCACACGCACGAGCACGTCCTCGCGGAGCTCGAGGCGTATGCGCCGCTCACGAGCGTCGGCAGCTACTGCGTGGTCTTCGACACGGTGGTCGAGGATCTGCCCGCGGCGATGTATCCCGACCGACCGTGGGGCCCGGGCAACAACCCGAAGACGGCCGTGCACCAGTACCTGAAGTCGCACCCGGAGTTCGTCATCGACACCGCGGTGCAGGATCAGCTGCTCGTGACCGTCGCGCCCGACGGCTACCTGAAGCGCGTCGCGTGAGCGCGCCTGCGGGGGCGTCGGCCGCGGCGCCCGTCGTCAGCCTCTGCATCCCGACCTTCGAGCGCGCGCGCTATCTGCGCGGCCTGCTGCCGACGCTCGTCGAGGGGCTCGCGGGATTCCCGTTCGCGGCGGAGGTGGTCGTCAGCGACAACGCCTCGACGGACGAGACGCCGGCGGTGTTGCGTGAGTTCGAGTCGCAGCTGCCCTTGCGCGTCTTCCGGCATGCCGAGAACCGCGGCGCCTACGCGAACGTGGGTTTCGCGCTCTCGCAGGGCGCGGGCACCTTCCTCGTCTACCTCGCGGACGACGATCGCCTCGATTTCGGCGCGCTCGCGGCGTTGCTCACGCGCCTGCTCGCGAGCCCGCGGACCGTGACCGCGTATGCCCCGTGGCGGATCCACGACCTCGTCGACGACAGGGCGCAGGGCACGTTCTACGCGCAGCCCGAGGACGTGCTCGTCGCGCGCGGCGACCAGCGCACGTTGCTCGAGCACGTGCTGCGGCACGGCGCGTTCCCCGAGATCTCCGTCGTGCGGCGCGCGGCGTGGCACGCGCTGCGTCCGCGGCCGAGCGACCTCGCCTACTGGGCCTTCGTGCACGCGTCCGACTACCTCGGGCTCGGGGACGTGCTGCTCGCGTCGGAGCCGTTCTACGTCTCGATCTCGCGGCATTTCGAGGGTCCCGCGCGCGTGCAGGCGGGCCTCGAGGAGGTCGAGGTCGCGTGGGATCGCTACCGCGGCGGGCTCGAGTACATGATCGCCCGCGCGACACCGCCGCCTTCGGAGAGCGAGCGCGCCGCGCTCCTCGCGCGCATCGACGTCGTCGTCGCGCAGCGCATCGCGGTCGCGATCCGCGTGCGCCTCGCGCGGAACCGCGATGCCGTCGACACGTGGATGCTCGCGTGTCGCCTGCGTGGGCTGGGGCAGGAGGCGCTGCTCCCGGTGCCGCTCGGCGTGCTCGCCGCGCGCGCGGCGCTGTGGTTCGTCGCGCACGGGGAGGGCGATCCGCCCGGCGCTGCGCAGGTCGTCTGCGATGCCTCGATCCGCCCGGATTTTCGCGGTTATCTCGCGTCGATCGCCGCGGCGCGCGTGCGGCACGGCGTGCCCGACGACGCGCTCACCGACTGTGTGCTCTTCGCTGCCACCGACGCGGACGTCGAGCCCGCGCGGCGCGCGCGTCTCACCGAGCGCGGTGTGCGCGTGGTGTCGTTGGCGCGGACGCTCGCGCGTTTTCCGGCGTGACGTACGACGCGGTGGTGCGCGTCACGCGGGGTGCTCAGACGCGCGGCAGATCCGGGTAGGCCGCGTCGCGCGGCGAGAGGATCGGGTCCGGCAGGGGCCACCCGAGGCCGAGCGCGGGGTCGTCCCAGCGCACTCCGTCGGCGAGCGCGGGGTGGTGGGTCTCGCCCATGTGGTAGGAGACCTCGCTGTCGTCCACGAGCGTCTGAAAGCCGTGCGCGAAGCCTGGCGGGATGTAGAGCGCGAGGCGGCTCTCGGCCGAGAGCTCGAGCGCGACCGCGTGCAGGCGCGTCGGTGAGCCGGGGCGCAGGTCCACGGCGACGTCCCAGATCCGGCCGCGCGTGCAGCGCACGAGCTTGGGCTCTTCGTGCGGCGCGCGTTGGAAATGCAGCCCGCGCAGCGTGCCGGCGCGCGCGTTGTGCGAGAGGTTCCACTGCGGCCAGCGCGTCGGCAGCCCATGCGCGGCGAAGATCGCCTCGTCGTAGACCCGCGCGAAGAGCCCGCGCGCGTCGGCGTGGGGCTCGGCCTCGACGCGGTAGAGCCCCGCGAGCGGCGTCTCGACGAGCCTCATGGCCAGACGCGGATCTCGGGCACCGGTGTCACGAAGCGTCCGCCCCAGTCCCGGATGAACGCGAGTTGGGCGGTGATCTCCTCGCGCAGGTTCCACGGGAGGATGAGCACGTAATCGGGCCGCGTCTCGGCGATGCGCTCGGGCGCGAACACGGGGATGCGCGTGCCGGGCAGGAAGAGCCCCTGTTTGTGCGGGCTGCGATCGACGGTGTAGGCGAGCAGATCGCCGCGGACCCCGCAGTAATTGAGCAGGGTATTTCCCTTGGCGGGCGCGCCGTAGCCGACGACCTGCTGGCCCGCCTCGCGTGCGTCGATGAGGAAGCGGAGCACGCTGCGCTTGCACGCCTCGACGCGCGCCGCGAAGCGCGTGTACGTGGCGAGCTGGTGCAGCCCGGCGGCACGCTCGAGCGCCCGCAGCGCCTCGACGGCGGGCGTCTCGCTGAGGCCGCGCTCGGCGTGCGTCGCGTAGATGCGGAGCGAGCCGCCGTGCGTGGGGAGCTCGCGCACGTCGGTGATCCGCAGGCCGTGTCGCGCGAAGAGGCGCTCGACCGCGAGCAGCGAGAGATACGAGAAATGCTCGTGATAGATGGTGTCGAATTGCACCTGCTCGATGAGCCGCAGGAGGTGCGGGAACTCCATCGTCAGCGTGCCTGCGGGCGCGAGCGCGGTGCGCAGACCCGCGACGAAGTCGTTGATGTCGGGCACGTGCGCGAGGACGTTGTTGCCGACGAGCAGGTCCGCGCGGCGGCCCGCGGCGACGAGTTCGTTCGCGAGGATCTGCCCGAAAAATCGGGAGATCGTCTCGATCCCGCGCGCCCGGGCGACCTCGGCGACGTTCTCCGCGGGCTCGACGCCGAGCACGGGAATCCCGCGCTCCGCGAAGAAGCGCAGCAGGTACCCGTCGTTGCTCGCGACCTCGACGACGAGGCTCTCCGCGCCGAGCCCGAGTGACGCGCTCACGTCCTCCGCGTAGGCGCGGCTGTGCGCGAGCCACGAGTCGGAGTACGACGAGAAATACACGTAGTCCGAGAAGATGCGCTCCGGCGACTCGAACTCTTCGAGCTGCACGAGCAGGCACGCGTCGCAGACGAAGGCGTGCAGCGGATGGAACGACTCGCCGCGCGCGAGGTTCTCCGGCCGCACGAACGCGTTCGAGAGCGGCGAGAGGCCGAGATCGCAGAAGGTGACGCGCAGCGGCGCGCCGCAGGATCGACAGGGGCTCACGGACATGGGGTGTTCTCGTAGCGGCGGATCTGGTCGAGCGTGAGCGCGCGCGCGTCGGCGCCCGAGGCGAGCGCGCGGTACCACGCGACGGTCCACGTGAGCGTGTCGTCGAGCGAGAGGCGCGGGCGCCATCCGAGCTGCGCGTGGGCCTTCGCGCAGTCGAGCGAGAGCGCGCGCGCCTCGTGGAGGACCTCGCCGCCCACGTGCTCCCACGCCGCGCCTTCGCCCCAGCGTGTCGCGAGCGCATCGACCACGCGCGCGACGGTCGCGGTGCCGGCCGCGTCAGGCCCGAAATTCCAGCCCTCGGCGTGCTCCGCGGGCCGCTCGCAGAGCGCGCGCGCGAGCTGCAGGTAGCCGCCCAGCGGTTCGAGCACGTGCTGCCACGGGCGCGTCGAGCGCGGGTTGCGCAGGCGCAGCGGCGTGCGCGCGGAGAAGGCGCGGATCGCGTCCGGGACGAGGCGGTCGCGCGCCCAGTCGCCGCCGCCGATCACGTTCCCCGCGCGCGCCGTCGCGACGCCGATCCGGCCGTCGCCGAAGAACGAGCGGCGCCAGCTCGCGGCGAGGATCTCGGCCGCGCCCTTGCTCGCGGAGTACGGGTCGTGTCCGCCCATCGCGTCGGACTCGCGATAGCCCCACACCCACTCGCGGTTCTCGTAACACTTGTCGCTCGTGACGATGAGCACGGCCCGCAGCCCGGGCACGTGGCGCGCGGCCTCGAGCACGTGCGCGGTGCCCATCACGTTCGTCGCCCACGTCCCGAGCGGGTCTTCGTAGGAAGGGCGCACGAGCGACTGCGCGGCCAGATGCAACACGATCTCAGGTGCGGCGTCGCGCATCACGCGGGCCACGGCCTCGCGATCTCGGACGTCGCCCTCCACGCTGCGCACGACGTCGCCGACCCGCGCGAGCGCGAAGAGGCTCGGCGTCGTCGGTGGTGCGAGCGCGAATCCCGTCACCTCCGCGCCGAGCGCCTCGAGCCAGAGCGAGAGCCACGCCCCCTTGAAGCCCGTGTGCCCGGTGACGAGCACGCGCTTGCCGCTCCAGAAGGCGTCGTGGTTCATTGCGCGGCCTGCTGCGCGTGCGGGCGCGTCACGGCCACACCTTCCACGGCGCGCGGCCCGAGGCCCAGAGCTCTTCGAGCACCGCGCGGTCGCGGACGGTGTCCATCGGCTGCCAGAAGCCGCGGTGTTGGAAGCCGCCGAGCTGCCCGGCGTGCGCGAGCTGTTCGAGCGGCTCGCGCTCCCAGTGCGTCTCGTCGCCCGCGATCGTGTCGAGCACGCTCGGCGAGAGGATGAAGAAACCTGCGTTGATCCAGTCGGCGTCCGACGCGACCTTCTCGCGGAACGCCGTGACCCGGTGACCCTCGACCTCGAGCACGCCCCAGCGCGCGGGCGGCTTCGCGGTCGTCACCGTGGCGAGCAGGCCATGCTCGCGGTGGAACGCGGTGAGCGCCGTGATGTCGACGTCGCCGACGCCGTCGCCGTACGTCATCAGGAACGGCGCGTCCCCGAGGTGCCGCGCGACCCGCTTGAGGCGCCCGCCGGTCATCGTCTGCTCGCCGGTGTCGACGAGGGTCACACGCCACGGCTCCGCGTTGTGCTGGTGCACCTCCATCGCGCGGTTCGCGATGTCGAAGGTGACGTCGGAGTTGTGGAGGAAGTAGTTGGAGAAATACTCCTTGATGACGTAGCCCTTGTAGCCGCAGCAGATCACGAAGTCGTGGATCCCGTGGGCCGAGAGGCCCTTCAGGATGTGCCAGAGGATCGGCCGGCCGCCGACCTCGACCATCGGCTTCGGACGGAGCTGCGTCTCTTCGCTCAGCCGCGTACCGAGCCCGCCCGCGAGGATGACCGCCTTCACCGGAGACCCCGGAGACGTCGCGTGTCCGTGGGATCGATCGACCGTCGGCGTGCGCGTGGCGCCATGGGGATGTTCGTTCGTATCACGCGGGGCTCTGGCGGATCAAAATCCCGCGTTCATCCGCGCAGCAGCGCCCACAACACCTCGAACGCGATGAGCAGCGCGATGATCACCTCGAGCAGGCGCGCGCGCCGTGCCTCGGCCTCGGCCTTGAGCATCGCGTACACCTCTCGGAACGCGCCAAGCTTGCGGTCGACGCTGTCGCGCCAGAGGGGCACGTGCACGCGGCGCAGGGCCGAGAGGTACACACGCGCGAGAAAGAAATCGGCCGCCATCTTCACGGCATTGCCCGCGCGGTCTGCGAGCTCCGCGACCTCGAGGAGCCGCTCCTCCACTTCGCGCGACAGCGCCATGTGCCGCGCGCCGAAGAGCCACCAGCCGCGCCGCCGCGCACGCGCGAGCTCGTCGTACACACGGTCGAGCTCCCGGTCGAGGCGCTCGTCGTGCACGCGCAGCTCGAGGCGTTGCGAGGTCGCGAGTTCGAGGATCGTCGGCACGTCGCGGCTCCCGCCCGGCTCCAGCACGAACGCGCTGTTCCAGTGCACCACCGCGAGATCGTCGGCGAAGTAGCGCCAGGCGTGCCGGAGCACGTCGTCGATCTCGGGGCGGGCGAGCGGCCGCGGATCGCACTCACCGAGCACGATCCGCACGAGCGCCTCCTCGTGCTCGGCGGCCAAAGGCAGCGCCGCACCGTCGTACGACGGCTCACTCGTCGCGAGCGCCTCCACGAAGAGGACGCCGTAGCTCTCGACGACGGGGGAGGTGTGCGCGCCGAGCAGCGCATCCCCGAGCGCAGGCAGCAGCTCGTCGGCCACCGCGCGTGCGAGGCGATCGAGCTCCGGCGCCTCCCACGCGGCCGCGCAGCGCGGGGTCAGCGCGGCGAGGGTCGTGCCCGCCTCGACGGGGACCTCGAGCAACACCGAGAGCACGCCGAACTCGAAGAAGCGCGCGCGCAGCTCCCCGACGAGCGTCTCCCCGGAGGCGAGCGCGACGGCGCGCGGGCCGAGGTCGATCTCGAGGGGTAGCGCGCGCTCCGTCAGCGCCGCGCTCCCGGCGTCGTGGCGCAGCGCGACCTTGCGGACGGGGCGTTCGGCCGCGAGGCGCGCGGTCAGGCGAGGCACGTCCACCGCGTCGGCGACGTCGAGCAGCCGGTACAGCAGCAGGCAGCCGCGCTCCACGGCCGGTGGCCTCGCGCGCGTCATCGTGGCGGACGTATCCGCGGCGGTGTCTGCCGGCCAGCGCCGCCCATCGCGCGCCGGCCCTCATTGCGCGCCGGCCCTCATTGCGCGCCGGCCCACAAAACACGAGGGCCGCACCTCGCGGCGCGGCCCTCTCTTCGGCGGTGGAGATGACAGGGATCGAACCTGCGACCTCTAGAGTGCGATTCTAGCGCTCTCCCAGCTGAGCTACATCCCCGGATCGAAGGCCGTCACTATACTCGCGCACCGCGAGGCTGCAAGTGCTAAGCACCGCCGGGCGAGCAGGCTCGCGAGGAGGCACCGCGCATGGCGTTTCAAGGGGTCGACTTCTACGGCATCGATGATCTGCTCAGCGACGAGGAAAAGCTGGTGCGCGGCAGCGTGCGTCGCTTCGTCGAGGAGAAGATCGTCCCGTCCATCGGGCGTCACTACCAGGACGGCACGTTTCCGGTCGAGCTGATCCCGCAATTCGCGGAGCTCGGTCTGCTCGGCGCGAGCCTCACGGGGTACGGGTGCGCGGGCATGGGACCCGTGGCGTATGGCCTCGCGACGCAGGAGCTCGAGCGCGGCGACTCCGGCATCCGGTCGTTCTGCTCCGTGCAGAGCGGGCTCGTCATGTACCCGATCTCGGCCTTCGGCTCGGAGGCCCAGAAGGAGCGCTGGCTCCCTGGGATGGCGCGCGGCGAGCGGATCGGCTGCTTCGGGCTCACGGAGCCGGACTTCGGCTCGAACCCGACGGGCATGATCACGCGCGCCGAGCGCGTCACCGGCGGCGGCTTCCGGATCAACGGGACCAAGCGCTGGATCACCAACGGCTCGATCGCCGACGTCTGCATCGTGTGGGCGAAGCTCGACGGCGTGGTGCGCGGTTTCCTCGTTCCGCGCGGCACGCCGGGCCTCACGGTTCGCAAGATCGACGACAAGTTCTCGCTGCGGGCCAGCATCACCAGCGAGCTGATCCTCGAGGATTGCGAGGTCCCCGAGGACGCAATCCTGCCGGGCGTCTCCGGCATGAAGGGCCCGCTCTCGTGCCTGTCTCAAGCGCGATACGGGATCGCGTGGGGCGCGATCGGTGCGGCGATGAGCTGCTACGAGACGGCGCTCGACTACGCGAAGAGTCGTGTCCAGTTCAAGCGGCCCCTCGCCGGTTACCAGCTCGTGCAGCAGAAGCTGGTGGAAATGGTGAGCGAGATCACCAAAGCGCAGCTGCTGGCGCTGCAACTCGGTCGGTTGAAGGAGGCGGGCAAGGCGCGCCCCGCGCAGATCTCCCTGGCGAAGCGCAACAACGTGAAGATCGCCCTCGACATCGCGCGCGCGTCGCGCGACGTGCTCGGCGCGAACGGCATCATGTTCGAGTACCCGGTGGGGCGGCACATGATGAACCTCGAGACGGTGTTCACCTACGAGGGCACGCACGACATCCACACGCTCATCGTCGGGCAGGACATCACCGGTCTCGCCGCGTTCGAATGAGCCTCCCGCGCGTTTCGATGCGCAGCGGCCCCCGCTGCGCGCCTGTGGCGCGTGGGTGCGGGGCCGGCTGATTCGGAGTGAGCGCCGGGGTGTGGTCTCGGCGCCGCGCCTCACCCGAAGGCGCGCAGCAGACCGGCGGATTCGACGGCGCGCGCGAGCGCATCGTCGTCGTCCGGGATGCGCGGGAACACGTAGACGGGCACGGCGAGTCGCTCCGAGAGGATGCGCGCGTTGCTGTCGCGTGAGGCGTCGCCGTCGTCGTGTCGGGAGAGCACCACGGCCGCGAGCGGGATGGACAGGGCCCGCGCCGCGTGCTCGAGCGTGAGCACGTGCGAGAGCACCCCGAGCGCGTCCGGCGCGACGACCAGCGCCGGGAAGCCCAGGGCGC
The DNA here is from genome assembly GCA_964202905.1 of Polyangiales bacterium. Classification (GTDB taxonomy): domain Bacteria; phylum Myxococcota_A; class Polyangia; order Polyangiales; family JADJQN01; genus CAIUAC01. The sequence continues at coordinate 449,003 of CAXNJO010000001.1, read as the reverse complement.
GGACGAGGTCGGCGGTCGTGCGGGTCGCATCGAGGGGGACGAGCAAGCCGCCCGCGCCCTCGACGATGGCGTGCGTGGCGCCCACGCAGGCGTCGTGGACTGCGCGGACGAGGTCGGCGGTCGGTGGGACGGCTGGCTCGCCGCCGAGCGCGGCCGCATAGGGCGCGGCCGGGCGCGTGGCGCGGTAGAGGCCCGGCGCGTGAGCGAGCTCCGGCCGGCGCGCGGCGCGTGCGAGGGCGGTGGCGTCTTCGGCGTGGCCGGCGACGCAACCGGTCTCGAGCGGCTTCAGCGCCGCGACGGTTGTGTCACGTGAAACAAGCGCCCGGGCGAGCCCGCGCGAGACGAAGGTCTTGCCGACGCCGGTGCCGGTGGCGGTGATGAAGAGGCCTCGAATCATGGGGTTCCACACTGGGTCGCGAGCGGCGGTTGTGGTGCGTCGTCGCTGGGGCCGTCGGCGCGGCGGGCGCGGTCGGCCTGGCCCATGCCGGGTCTCCGCACGGCGGCGAAGGCGGCGATCGCGTTCGCGAGGTCGTCGGCGGTGTGGGTGGCCATCGGCACGACGCGCAGGCGGCTCCCATCGACGGGCACGGTCGGGGGGCGAATCGCCTGCACGAAGACGCCATCGTCGAGGAGCGCGCGGGCGAGATCGACGGCCGCGCGGGCGTCTCCAACGAGGACGGGGACGATCGGCCCGCGACCCTCAGCCACGGTGTAGCCGAGCGCGCGGAGCGACTGTCGCAGGGTGCGCGCATGGGCGAAGAGGGCCGTGCGGCGCGCGTCGGCCTCGGCGACCAGGGTCGCGGCGGTGGCGACGGCGGCGGCGACCGAGGGTGGCGGCGCGCTCGAGAATACGTAGCTCCGCGCGCGGTTCTGGAGGAAGCGCACGACCGGCTGCGACGCGGCCGCGAACGCGCCGCCGAGTCCGAACGCCTTGCCGAGCGTGCCGATCAGCACGTCGGGGACGACACCGGAGGCCGCGCAGAGGCCCGCCCCGGTGGGCCCGAAGACGCCGAGCGAGTGTGCTTCGTCGACGTACAGCGCGGCGTCGTGGGCGTCGGCGAGCGCGCGGAAGGCGGGGAGGTCGGCCTCGTCGCCGTCCATGGAAAACAAGCTCTCGGTGAGGATGGCGGCGCGGCGCCCCTCGCTGCGGTGGACCGCGAGGAGCCGCGCGAGGGCGGCCGTGTCGCGGTGCGGGTAGACGTGGACGCGTGCCCGGGTGAGGCGGCAGCCGTCGATGAGGCTCGCGTGGTTCAGCGCGTCGGAGAAGAGGACGTCGTCGGCGTCGTAGAGCGCCTGGAGGGTGCCGAGGTTCGCGGCGTAGCCGGACGAGAAGAGCAGCGCAGCAGGCAGACCGACGAAGGCGGCGAGCGCGTGTTCGGCCTCGCGGTGGGGCGTCATGGTGCCGCTGATCAGGCGCGATGCCCCGGCGCCGGCGCCGTGCGTGTCGAGGGCGTCGCGCATGGCGGCGACGAGGTCGGGGTGGTCGGCGAGGCCGAGGTAGTTGTTCGCGCAGAGGCAGAGCACGTCTCGGCCACCGACACGGACCGTCGGGCCCTGTCGGGAGGTGACCTCGACGGGTGCCCGCAGCAGCCCTGCGCGTTCGAGCGCAGCGAGTCGGAGGCGCGCGTCGTCGTCGAGGGACATGGAGCCGGAACGTAGTACGGCGCGCGGAGGCGGGCACGGAACGGGGTGCCGGGGAGGGTGGCGGCGCGTGTGGCGTGGGGGCGCTTGTTTCACGTGGCGGTGGTCCGCGGGCACGCGTCGGCGGACGTCGCCGACATGGTGGTGTCCCGTGCCGCGCTGGGGCGCGAGCGGGCCTTCGAGCGTTGGGGCGCGAGGGATGTCGCGCGTGCCACTCGCCGCGGCGTCGCCGCGGTCGCGTCACGTCGGGCGGCGTCGCGTCGCGTCGGCGCCGCAGAGGGCCGTGTCGCGTCGCGGCGGGGCAGGACGCGGGCGGGGGGCGCTGCGGGGCCGTGGAGGGCATCGGGCCGCTGCCGCCGGGAGCGCAGGCCGTGATGCGGCGGCCGGCGGTGGCCTCAGCGCGCGCTCCCTCTGCTGGTAGGCTCTCCCGGCGGCGGCGTTCTCGTCGCCGTGTGTTCGGCGCGCCCTCACGCGCGACGGGTGAGCGGGCGACCGCGTGGCGTTCGGGTCGGGGGCTTCGACTCGGGGCGTTCGGGGTGGGCATCCGCCGCACGCGCTCGACCGGCCGAAAATGGCGGTTTCCTCAGGGAAAAGGGATGTTTCACGTGAAACACAAGCGGCTGCATGTATGGCCACGGCTCGTCATGTCAGGTACGTCGGATCGACCGCGGTCGCGCGGCGGATCCGGAAGGCCCGCCAGCCCTGCGCCGTGCCCTGCGCCATGCGATCTGCACCTGTCGCTGCGCGGCTGCGCGCTGCGCCTCAGCGCGCCCACGTCGCGCCCCCCCGCCCCCGGGCGGCGCTGCCGCGCGCTGCGCGCATCGACACCGCGGGTCCCACGCAGGTCTCTCCGTCAGCGCCTCCTCGCCCGCGTCGCGCCCTGGCTCGCGCTCGTCGTCCTCTCCGCATGCTCGTCTGGTGCGGGCCCCTCCGCGCCGGCATCCGGCACCGCGGGGCCGACGCCGGGGACGGACGATCCCGGCGCACGCCGGGTTGCCGGCGGGGCGACGCGCAGCGGGCTGCCCCCGTCGAATCCGGCCGATCTCCGCGCGCTGCATGCCGCAGCGGACGCCCGCGCGATCACGCCCGCGCTCCGCGACGCGCTCCTCGCACCGGAGGCCCCGACGCGCGCGGCCGCGACCGTCGCCGTGGCCCGTCTCCACGCCGAACGCTTCGTGCCGGAGCTCTCTGCAGCGCTCGCGGACCCCGACCCGGTGGTTCGGCGCGCTGCCTCGTTGGGTCTCGCCGCACTCGAGGACGACGCGCCCCGTGAGGTGCGGACCCGGCTCCTCGGCGCCGCTGCGACGGAGCCCGATGCGCGTACGCGCGGGGTGCTGCTCGCCGATCTCGGGCGGGTCGCTGGCCCGGAAGCCGAGTCCGCGTGGCGCGACGCGCTATCCGCAGAGACGCCGGACGACGCGGCCAACACGCCCGTGCGTGAAGGCGCGTGCCGCGGCGTCGGGGCCGCGGGGCTCCGTGGACGCGCAGTCGAGGCGGCGCTGCTCGCTGCGGTGGCATCGCACGCTGCCGAGGATGCGTCCCCCGCGGTGCGCCTGGCTTGCACCTGGGCGCTCGCCCGCCAGCCGTCCCCCACGCCGTCGAGCGCGGAGACGCACGCAGCGCTCGAGCGCGCTCTCCGAGCCACCGCGCGCGACGCAGACCCGGAAGTGCGCTTGATGGCCGCGCGGGCGTACGGCGCACACCCGGCGACGGGCGTCGGCGACCTCGTCGCGCTCGCGGGCGACCCCGACTGGCGCGTCGGCGCGCAGGCCTTTCGTTCGCTCGCCCGGCGCAGCGACCCCGCGCACGACGGCCCCTATGCGGACGCCCTCCGCGCCGTGCTCGACGCGCAGATCCCCGTGCGCCCCGCAGCGCGGCCCCCGCAGCAGGGCCCGAGGCAACCCGATGCGCAGTCATCCGACGCGCGCATGGCGGGCGCTCCGACGGACGCCGCAGTGGGGACGGCGGCCGGGCTCTCCCTCCCGGCAGCGCACGTGTTGCTCGTGGCACTCGACGAGGCGCTGCCGGTCGCGACGGGTGTGGGCGTCGCGCCCCTCGCGGACGAAGCCCTGCGTCGACTCGGCGACGTCTCGTCGCGCGCGACGCGTGCCGACGGGCTGGCCCACTGCCTCGCCGCGCGGCTCGTGGATGCGGTGCACGGCTGGCCGCAGCGCGTCCTGCGCTGTGGACATGGTCTGGTCGGCGAGGCCGAGCGCGACGTCCGCGCCGCACAGGTCCTCGCCCGCGCGTCGGGCGACCCGGCGGGGCGCGCGGGCTACCTGCTCCGCCTCTACGAGCGAGGGGATGCACGCGTGCGCGAAGCGGTGCTCGCCGCGACCCCCGCTGTCGAGGACGTGCTCGCGGTGCGTCTCGTGCTGCGGGGACTGCGCGAGTCGGATCCCGGTGTCGTCACGAGCGCGCTCGAGGCGGTCGTGGCGCGCCCGGCGCGGCTGCGCGGCTGGGTCGATGCGCTGCCATCGGGTGGCCCCGCCCCACCGCCGCCGTCCGGGGTCGGTCGCGCCCAACGCCCAGCCGCTCCGCTCTCCGCGGAGGTGCGTACCGCGCTCTCCGCGGCGCACGACCTGCTCCGCCGCACCGACGAACTCGAGGGATTGCAGGGCTGGCTCGACGCCGTCGCGGCCCTCCGGGACCCCGCGCTCGGCGACGCCGTCCGCGCCCTCGAGGCCCACACCAACGTCGCGGTGCGCCGCAAAGCGGCCACGACCCGGCAGACGCTCGCGACGCTCTCCCTGGCGCGCACACCCAGCCCCACCGCCGTCCCCGGCACATCCGCGCCTTCCGCAGCGTCCGCAGCCTCCGCTCGGCCGGTGGACGCGGTGGACGCGCCGGGGGCCACCGCGCCGGACGCGGGCGGATCGGCCGCTTCTGCCGCCGCCGCGGACGTGTTCGTCGATGCCTCCACGGGCGACGCCGCCGACGTGTCCGGCGAGACGCCCCCCTTGCGCGACGCGCTCTCCGCCGCGGACCTGCCGCGCGCCGACGAGCGGCTCCGCGCGGTGATCACGCTCGCGTCCGGGGAGGTGGAGCTCCAGCTGCTGCCCGATGAGGCGCCGGCCACCGTCGCCCGCTTCGTCCAGCTTGCGGAGCGCGGCTTCTACGACGGCCTGCGCTTGCACCGCGTCGTGCCCGGCTTCGTCGTGCAGGGCGGCGACCCGCGCGGCGACGGCTACGGAGGCCCCGGCTTCTCGCAGCGCTGCGAGGACAACCGCGTCCGCTACGAGCGCGGGACCGTCGGCATGGCGCTCGCGGGCCGCGACACCGGCGGGAGCCAGTTCTTCATCGCGCAGGCGGCCCAGCCGCACCTCGACGGCCGCTACACGGCGTTCGCGCGTGTCGTGCGGGGCCTCGACCTGCTCGACGGGGTCCTCCCTGACGACGTGCTCGTCCGCGTGCGCATCCGCCGCGGTTCCTGACTCAAATTCGATACCGATTGCCCCGGGCGGCGTGGGCGCAACGCCGCATCACGCTCGTTCGGTGCTGCGCCAGCGAGGACGCGTACTAGAGCGCGAGGCGTTCCCGGACGTCGCCGCCATACGCGGCCTCGAGCGCGTCGAGCGCCGCGTCGAGCTCGGGCAGTTCGCCCTCGGGCAAGCGGATCTGCACGTGCGCGTAGAGGTCGCCGCGCTCGCTGCCGTGTTCACCGCCCCGCGCCGGCGCGCCCTTGCCGCGGAGGCGCAGCGTCGCGCCGCCCTGCGTGCGTGGCGGGATGCGCAACTGCACGTCGCCATCGAGCGTCGGCACGCGCACTTTCGCGCCGCGGAGCCCCTCGCCGACCGTGATCGGCAGCGTCACGTGGAGGTCGTCGCCCTCGCGGCGGAAGAACTCGTGCGGCTCGACGTGCACGGTGAGCACGATGTCGCCCGAGAGCCCACCGCCTGCGCCCGGCGCGCCCTGTCCGCGGAGCCGGACCTTGTTGCCCTCGGCGACGCCGGCCGGGATGCGCGCGCGCACGGTGACCGGCGCGTCCGAGCCGGGCATCCGGAAGGTGAGCGCCTGCTCCGTGCCACGCAGCGCGTCCGTGAACGTGACGGTGATCTCGCTCTCGAGATCCGACCCCCGCGTGGGCCGACGTGCGCGACGGCTCCCGCTGCGGCCGCCGAGGAGGTCCTCGAGGTCGAACGAAAATCCGCCTGGGCCCGCCCCCCCGATGGAGCCGAAGATGTCCTCCAGCGAGCCGCCCCCGCGTCCGCGACCGCTGCCGGCGGACTGCTGGTACGCCCGCATCTGCCGGGCGGCGTTGGCGTCGAAGCCCTCCCGCACGCCCGCTTCCCCGAACTCGTCGAACAACGCGCGCTTGCTCGCGTCGGACAGGATGTCGTAGGCGTAGGTGACGTCCTTGAACCGCTCCTCCGAGCGTTTGTCGCCGGGGTTGCGGTCGGGGTGCAGATCCTTCGCGCGCGCGCGGTAGGCCTTCTTCAGGGCGTCCGGCGTGACGTCGCGGGGGACGCCGAGGATTCCGTACAGGTCGCGCTCGGCCATGACGTGCAGACGTAGGCCCTGCTCGCGTCGGCCGCAACGGTGCCCGTCGTGTGGGGTGCATGTCGCCGCCCACGGCAAAAACGTCCCTCGCGCGCCGGCCGCTCGCCGCTCGCGGCGTCGGCCTCACGCCCGCGCCCCCGCGCCCCCGCGCCCCCGCGCCCGCGGACGTCGCCGCGAGACCGCTCGCCCTGCGCCTGCGGCGGTTCGCCCTGCTCGTCTTGCCGCCGGCCGGCGGCGCGTGGTACTCGCGCGACGTGCCCCTCGTCGACGTCAGCCGGCTGCCCGCGCACGTGGCCATCGTCATGGACGGAAACGGGCGCTGGGCGCAGCTGCTCGGCCACCCGCGCACGCACGGACATCGCGTCGGCTCCGACGCCGTCCGGCGCATCGTCCGCGCGAGCCGCCGCCTCGGCCTCTCGGCGCTCACGCTCTACGCCTTCAGCGAGCAGAACTGGGCGCGCCCGCAGTCCGAGGTCGAGGCGCTCATGGACCTCCTCCGCGAGTTCCTCCTCTCGGAGCGCGAGGAGCTGCTCGCGAACGACATCCGCCTGCGCGGCATCGGGCGCACCGATCGGCTCCCGCCGCGCGTCCGCGAGGTGCTCGACGAGATCGTCGAGGCGACGCGCGACAACCGCACGATGACGCTCTCGCTCGCGCTCTCGTACGGAGGCCGCGAGGAGATCGCAGACGCCGCGCGCGTGCTCGGCGAGCGTGTCGCGCGCGGGGAGCTCGCGCCCGAGCGCATCGACGAAGCGGCCATCGAGGCGCTCCTGCCGTCGATGGCCTGCGGCGCGGTGGACCTGCTCGTGCGGACGGGCGGCGAGCAGCGCATCTCGAACTTCATGCTCTGGGGCGCCGCGTACGCGGAGCTCTACTTCAGCGCGACGCTCTGGCCCGACTGGGACGACAGCGATCTCTACGAAGCGATCGCTGCGTATCAAAACCGAGACAGGCGCTTCGGCAAGGTCCGCGTCGACGTCCCGCCGCCGGGACCCGCCCGCCCGCCCGCGGTGCCCGTCTCCGAGACGCGCTCCGCCGTCGATGCGTGGCCCGCGCGCGCGCTGGGGGCGCGGTGAGCGCCGTGGACGCGGCGGCGAAGGGCCCCTCGAACCTCCTCGTCCGGCTCCTGACGGCGGCGGTCGCGGCCCCGGCGATCCTCTACCTGCTCTTCTGGGCCCCGAAGTGGGGGTTCCAGGCCCTCGTGCTCACGGCGGTCGCCATCGCCGCGCACGAGCTCTTCGCCATGACGATGGGCAAGGACCGCGTGCTCGAGGCCTACGGGGTCGTGAGCTCGCTCGGGGTCGCGCTGGTGCAGCTCTACGCCCCGACGGCGCCGGCGCTCCTCGCCACCTTCGCGCTCTTGCCGATGTGCGGGCTGCTGCTCTCGCTCGCGCGCCCGGACCCGATCGACGAGGCCGATCGGCGCATCGCGTGGACGATCGCCGGCCCGCTCTACGTCGGCATGCTCGCGACGCTCGGTCGCCTGCACCTGCGTGACAACGGCGGCGGCTGGGTGGTGCTGACGATGATGCTCGCCTGGTGGGGTGACACGGGCGGCTACTTCGCGGGCCGCGCGTTCGGCAAGCACAAGCTCTACGAGAAGGTCTCGCCGAAGAAGACGATCGAGGGCTCGATCGGCGGCCTCGCGGGCAGCGTGCTCGGCGCGCTCTGCGCCCATTTCTGGTATTTGCAGGCGCTGCCGCTCGTCGACGGCGTCGTGCTCGCGGTCGTCGCCGGCGCGCTCGGTCAGGCGGGCGACCTCTGCGAGTCGCTCATCAAGCGCTCGGCCGGCGTGAAGGACAGCGGCTTCATCGTGCCTGGCCACGGCGGGCTCCTCGACCGCGTCGACGCGCTCGTCTTCACGAGCGCCGCGACCTGGCTCTACGCTACCCTGCTGCTCGACGCGCGCTGACCGCGCCGGCTCGCGACCCGTTCGACGGGTGTCGCGGCGGCCGGCCGTTCAACGCGCTGCGTCGTGGCGCGCCCCGAAATCGCGTGACATCAAGCTGCCGCCGACGCCGCCCGGCAGCGATTGCCGCGCGCGCGCCCCAAAGGAGCCGGACCACCATGGCCGAGTTCGAGTTTTTCAAGGTCATCCAGGGCTATCTCGATCAGGCAGCGAAGGCGTGCGATCTCCCGAAGCACGTCGCGCTGATTCTCTCGCAGCCGAAGAACGAGATCATCGTTCACTTCCCGGTGCGCATGGACAACGGCGAGGTGCGGCTCTTCAAGGGCTACCGCATCCAGCACAACAACATGCTCGGGCCCTTCAAGGGCGGCATCCGCTACCACGAGAACGTCACGCTCGACGACACCAAGGCGCTCGCCGCCATGATGACGTGGAAGTGCGCGCTGATGGACATCCCCTTCGGCGGCGGCAAGGGCGGCGTGAAGTTCAACCCGCGCGAGCTCTCGAGCGGTGAGCTCATGCGCGTCACGCGGCGCTTCACGCACGCGCTCGGCGCGAACATCGGGCCCGAGTACGACATCCCCGCGCCCGACGTCGGCACCAACGGCCAGATCATGGCGTGGATGATGGACACGTACATGAACACGGTCGGCCACGTGGAGAAGAACGCGCAGAAGCGCGTCGTCACGGGCAAGTCGCTCGCCGTCGGCGGATCGAACGGCCGCGAGAAGGCGACGGCGCAGGGCCTGATCCACTGCGTGACCGAGTGGGCGCGCGAGAAGAGCTTCCCGCTCGAGGGCAAGACCGCGATCATCCAGGGCTTCGGCAACGTCGGCGGGCACACGGGCCTGCTGCTCTCGAAGCTCGGCGTCTCGACGATCGCCGTCGGTGATCACAGCGGCTACCTCTACAACCCCGAGGGCTTCAACCCGCACAAGCTCATGGACCACGTGAAGCGCACGGGCGCGATCGCGGGCTACGAGGGCGGGCAGCCCGTCACGCGCGAGGAGTTCTTCGCCGTGAAGGCCGATCTCTTCGCGCCCTGCGCGCTCGAGAACCAGGTCGGCGTCGACGAGGCGCGGATGCTCCAGGTGCGGCTCGTCGCCGAGGGCGCGAACGGCCCGACGACGCCCGAGGGCGAGAACATCCTGCTCCAGCGCGGCATCGACATCCTGCCGGACGTGCTCGCGAACGCGGGCGGCGTGACGGTCAGCTACTACGAGTGGATCCAGAACAAGCGCTCGGAGACGTGGGAGCTCGAGGAGGTCGACGCGCGGCTCGAGACGGCGATGAAGCGCGCGTACCACCGCACACGGAACTTCGCGCGCGAGCATGGCACCTCGATGCGCGTCGCGGCCTACGGCCTCGCGCTTCAGAAGCTCGCGGCGGCCTACAAGGAGCGCGACATCTTCCCGTGAGCAGACGGGGCCCGCATGGGCCCTGCGCTCCGGGTTCGTTGCTTGTCGCCCGCGCATCGTCGACACTCGTCGGCGATGGCGGGCGACGTCGTTCTGGAAGGTGAATTCTCCGCCGGGGGTGTCGGCGTGCTCCTGCGCGACCTCGAAGCGCGGCGGATCTCGGGCGTGCTGCGCTTCGAGCACGACGGCGCCTGGCGCGAGGTCGCGCTGCTCGCGGGGGCCCTCGTCGAGCCTGCGTCGGCGCCGGGTGAACCCGACCCGCTCGAGGCGCTGCTCGACGCGCAGAGCGGGCGCTACGAGGTGCGGGAGCGGCTCCCGTCGCTGCCCGTGTCGCAGGGCGACGCGCGCACGCGCTCCGGTTCGCTCGCCGTGCACATCCCGGCCGATCTGATGGGCTGGTGCGAGCGCGCTGGCCTCAGCGGGCGCCTCACACTCACGCGCGCCGACGAGCGCGCCGAGGCCCGCTACGAGCGGGGCGAGCTCGTCGAGATCCAGCTCGTCGGGCGCGGCGAGGGCGATCTCAGCGCGGTCTTCGCGTGGGAGAGCGGCACGTTCCACATCGAGGCCGAGCTCCCTCCCGGTCCGGCGCAACCCGCACGTCCGGCGCCCGGCGCGGGGGACACCGACGACGCCGAGCCGTCGTTCGTGGCGGGCGCGGAGGGCGCTGTGACGGAGACACGAGGGGCGCTCCGGGCGGCGACGTCGGACGCGCGTGCCCACGGTGCCGCGGCGATTCGCGAGGGCGCCGCGGGGGAGGGCGCGCTGGCCGCCGAGGTGGCCAGCGGTGAGATCGCCGCGCGCCGCGCTCGCGGTCGCGAGGACGCGACGGTTCCGCTCCCGCATGCCCGCGCGCGCCGCCGTGACGACACCGGGCAGCGTTTCTTGCGCGTCGTGGAGACGACGCTCGGCGCCATCGTCGACGAGGCGGAGAAGCGTCGCGCGCCGGCGCGCTCCTCGCCGCCGCAGGCGCAGCCCGCCGTGCGGGCCCCTTCCGTGCCGCCGCCGGCGCGCGCGCCCCGCGAGGCGACCGTACGTATCGTTTACGTCACAGAGGAGATCGCCCCGCTCGCCGGGGCGCATGCGCGCCGCGTCGCAGCCATCCCGTCGCAGGTCGCGCGCCCCCGTGCGCACGCCGCGCCGACCGACCGCCGCGCGCTCGCCGGCTTCGTCGGTGGCCTGGTCCTCGCGCTCGCGGCGCTCGCGGCGTTCGCGGGCGTCCTCCTCCGGGCGCGCTGAATCGCGCGGCACACCCGTGCCGCGAGGTGCCGCCGACGGCACGAAAACCCGAATGAACACCCGCGATTCGTTCGTCTCCGTGCTCTAGGATGGCCGCCGTGTCGCGACGCTCCCCCGCCATACCGACGCCGACGTGGGCGCTCGCCTTCGCCCTGTGCGCAGGCACCATCAGTGCGTCCGCGGCGGGTGCGCAGGACGTCACCGCGGCCCCCGACGCGCAGCGCGACGCTCAGACGGACGCACCGCCCGACGCGGCGCCCACGGCGCCCGCGGCCGCGTCCCCGGAGCCCGCGGACGCGGTCATCGTGGAGGCGACGCCGGGGGACGAGGCCGACGCGCGCATCCGCTACCTGCTCGAGCGCGTGATCGTGCGCTCCGACGGGCGGACACGCCCGGGGTTGGTGCGCCGCTTCGTCCCGCTCGAGCCGGGCGAGGTGCTCGACGTCGACGACCCGCGCATCGAGGCGATCCGCTGGCGCCTCCTCGGGACGGGCTGGTTCCGCGACGTGCACCTCTCGCTCGAGCGCGGCTCCCAGCGCGGCCGCGTGCGGCTCGTGATCGAGCTCGAGGAGCGCAACACCCTCGTCATCCAGCAGCTCTACGGCGGCGTGTCGGAGGGCATCCTGCGCAGCGGCGACCCCAGCGCGGACGCCGTCGGGTACGCAGGCGCGCAGCTCGCCGAGACGAACCTCCTCGGCACGGGCATCACGCTCGGCGGCGCGTTCCTCTTCTCGGCGCCCCAACAGGCCGCGCGCTTGCGCTTCGCCGACCCCGACTTCCTCGGCAGCGGCTACACGTTCGCGGCGAGCGGGCTCGCCAACAACGCCCGCGACTTCTTCGGCAGCGAGAACGTCTCGATCGCCCGCGCCGGATGTACCACGCCTGATCCCGCCGACTGCCCCGACGATTTCGATGCGCGCAACGCGGTCCTGCTCTACCGACGCTTCGGCGGCAGCCTCGGCACCGGCCACGACATCGGCGCGTTCGCCCGTTACACGCTCGATTGGCAAGGCGAGTACATCGACGCGTTCAGCGTCCCCGCCGCCGCGTCGGAGTCGCGCAACGGCAGCACGCGCGCCATCGACTTCTCGATCCAGCGCGGGATCTCCATGGTGTCGGCGCTGCAGCTCGGCTTCGTCTACGACCGCCGCGACGATCCCGCGCTCCCGACGCGCGGCGTGATCGTGCAGGTGCGCGGCGATCTCGGCACGCAGCTCCTGGGCTCGGACTACCACTTCCTCCGCGTGCAGGCGTCGGTGCTGCACTACGTGCCGCTCCCCTGGCGGCATGTGCTGCGCTTCGGCGCGTTCGCCGGGGTCGTGTTCGGCCGAGCGCCGTTTTTCTACAAGTTCTACGTGTCCGACCTCTCGGATCTCATCCCCTCGCGCGCGCTCGAGCTGAACCTCGACCGCCGCCCGCCCCCCGATCTGTTCGGCACCGCGATCCGCTTCATGCGCGCCGAAGACCTCGCCGCGCGCCTCGACGTCGAGTACGCGCTGCCGCTGCACCGCGGCAGCTCGGGGCTCTACGCCGTCGACGCGTACGTGTCCGCGGGCGTCTACGCGCTGTTCTCGCAGCGCGACGTCCAGCTCGGCGTGCCGGGCTTCGACGGCTTCTCCCGCGTGCCGATCGACGCGACCTTCGACCTCGGCCTGCGCGCGGACACCGACGTCGGCGTGTTCCAACTCGGCTTCTCCAGCGTGATCGGCTTCGTGCAGCCATGAGCCGCCGGACGTCCAGGCGCGCCGTGCTCCGCGCGTCGAGCGTCGCGCTGCTCTCGCTGCTCGCCGTCGCCGCGGTCGCGGGGATGCAACCACGCAGCGCCCGCGCGCAAGACGTCGCCGGCCGCACCCTCGGCGTGCGCTGGTCGGGCGGCGTGCCCGAGCTGCACTTCTCCGCGCGTGACGTCGCGACACCCGCCCTGCGCCGCAAGCTCGACAGCGGCCTCCCGCAGAACGTCGTGATGCGTGTGTACGCGTATCGATCGAGCAACAATCGAACGCCGATCGCGGTGGCCCCGCTCTCCTGCCGTATCACTCGTGATTTCCTGGAAGAGCGCTACCGCGTCCAGTTGCAGTCGGCCTCGGGGGACCGCACGGAGTCGATCGCGACCCTGGAGGGCGTGCTCCGTCGCTGCCTCGAGGTGCGCGGCCTCCCGGTCGGCGGGGCGCGCGCATGGACCGCGCACCGCGGCGGGCGCGTGTATTTCGCGGTGCTCGTCGAGTTCAACCCGCTGTCCCCGGACACCGTCAGGCGAATCCGGCGCTGGCTCGCCGACTCGGGGGGCGGGCCGGTGCAGAACGACGCGTTCTTCGGTTCGTTCGTGAGCCTCTTCGTCAACCGGCGGATCGGCGCGGCCGAGCGCGTGTTGAGCTTCCAGTCGCAGCCGGTGCGGGTGCCCTGATGTGGCGGCCCTCGCGCGACACGTTCCGCTTCACGCGTTTCGAGCAGCGGATCCTCTGGTCGATCGTGCTGGTCGCGTTGTTGCCCCTCGCCGGCACCGTGACGTTCGGGCTGGTCGCGATCGGCGAGGCCTACGAGGTCGGCGTGAACCGACGCGTCGGCGCGCAGCTCGAGGAGGGGCTCGCGCTCTACCGCACGCACTTCATCGCGCTCCGGGCGGACGCGGCACGCACCGCGGACGCCGTCGCCTTCGGTGCCGGGCTGCGGGACGCGGTCGTCGCGGGGGACGAGCCCGCCATCCGCGCCGCCCTCGAAGCCGCGCTCGCGCGCTACGACGTCGTCGCGCGCGTCGTCGTCCGCCTCCCCGATGGTCGCGCGTTCACCGCAGCGCGCGTCGAGCGTCTGGACCCGTCGCGCGCTCGTATCGTCGATGAGACACGCTCGCTCGCCGGGCCCGCCGCGGGCGCAGCGGTCGCCGTGGGCGTCGCGGTGCCGGCGGCACCGTTCGCGGACTTCCAGCGCGCGGGCGAAACGGCGGAGGTCTTCGCGCAACTCGAGTCGAGCAAGGGCTACGTCTCGCGCACGTACCTGCTGGTCTACGTCGTCTTCGTCGTGACGCTCACGATCCTCGCGCTGGTCGTCGCGAGCACGCTCGCGCGACGCGTGACGCGCCGCGTGGGCGTCATCGCGGACGCGACCAAGCGCATCGGCGCGGGGGACCTCGGCGTGGAGCTGCCCGCGCAGGGGAGCGACGAGGTCGGCGAGCTGACGCAGGCCTTCAACCAGATGGTCCGCGACATGCGCGCCTCCCGCGACCGCATCGAGTACCTCCAGCGCATCGGCGCGTGGCAGGAGTTCGCCCGGCGCCTCGCCCACGAGATCAAGAATCCGCTGACCCCGATCCAGCTCGCGGTGCAGGAGGCTCACGAACGATACAAAGGACAGGACGCCGGCTACCGGCGCACGCTCGGCGAGGCGCGCGCCATCGTCGAGGAAGAGGTCGCGACGCTCCGCCGGCTCGTCACGGAGTTCTCGGCCTTCGCGAAGCTCCCCGAGGCGCGGCTCGAGCCGGCGGACCTCGCGGACTTCGTGCTCGACGCGGGCCGCTCGCTCGCGGCGGTCGCGGAGGCGGCGCAGAGCGCGGGGCCGGGGGACGCCGTCGCGATCCGCGCCGAGGCGTTGGGCGGGCCGCTGCCCGTCCGCATCGACGCGATGATGCTCAAGCGTTGTGTCGACAACCTGGTGCGCAACGCGGTGCAGGCGCTGCACGCGGCGCGACCGGACGGCGGCGGTCGCGTGGTGATCGCGGCGTTCCGCGACGCGGGCGACGCGGTGCTCGAGGTGCGCGACGATGGGCCGGGCATCCCCGAGGGCGCGCGCGCGCAGGTCTTCGACCCGTATTTCACGACGCGCGTGGATGGCACGGGGCTCGGGCTCGCGATCGTGAAGAAGATCGTCCTCGAGCACGAGGGCGACATCCGCTGTGAGGAGGCGCAGGGAGGGGGCGCGCGCTTCCGCATCCGGCTGCCCTTGCGCGGGGCGCGATGACCGAGCCCCCTCGACTCCCCGAGGATGGACCGCGCCGGGCGCCCGTAGCCGGCGAGACGGGCGGCGGTGGCCGCGGAGCGCAGGCGCTCCTCGCGCTTCTCGCGATCGGCGTGGGCGCGCTCTGGGTGTCGCAATGCAGCAACCGGCATCCGCTCGAGGGGCTCGCGGCGCCGCACTTCACGCTGCCCGTGGCCGCGGGAGACGGCGCCGAGGCGGGCGACCTCATCCACCTCGCGGGCCTCCAAGGCGAGGTCGTCGTGCTCGATTTCTGGGCGACCTGGTGCGGTCCATGCCGGGTGTCGACGCCGATCCTCGGCCGGGTCGCGGCGCGTCTCCGCGCGCGTGGCGTCACCTTCGTGGGCGTGGACGTCGACGCGCCGGGGTTGCCCGACGTGGCGCTGCGGCTCGCGCACCGGCGCCTCGGCGCGGGCTTCCCGAGCGTGGCCGACCGCGCGGGCACGCTGCGCGCGGCCTACCGCGTCGAGGCGCTGCCGACGCTCGTGTTCCTCGACCGGGAGGGCGTCGTGCGCGGGGTCGAGACGGGGGTGCCCGACGAAGCGGCGCTCGTCCGGCGCCTCGAGGCGCTCCTTGCCCGGCCCCCCACCGCGGGCCCGCAACATTGACTTTTCCTTTGTGTTGGCGCACGGTTCGGCCTCTTTGGCGGGTGTTCACGCGTGGGCGGGGGTGCTCGCCGTGATACCGGCTGCTGGTGGCGGAGGTCGAGACGTGCAGGCACCACGAACGGGTAGCATCGAAGAGAAGGTCGCTCGCTTGAACGAGCTCCTCGCCGATGTCGACGAGGTGGACCTGCACGACTTCCAGCAACGCTTCGACATGTCGTGGGTCCACCACGACAGCGCGCTCGAGGGCGTCGTGCACAGCTTCCCGGAGCTGACGGTGGCCCTCGACCCGAAGCTCGCGTCGGACAGCACGCTCCTCCCCGCCTACGACGAGATCCGCCAGCACAAGGCCGCGATCGACCTCGTGCGCGAGCTCGGCGAGAAGAAGCGCTTGCCCGTCGATCTCGAGACGCTGCGCCGCATCTACGGCACGCTCGCACCGGACGAAGTCGAGCAGAACAAGGGCAAGGTCCAGTACCGCAAGGACATGCCCGTGCACCGCATCTACTTCCACGAGATCGCGACGCCCGACAAGATCGCCCCGGCGATCGTCGCGCTGTTCAAGTGGATCGACGAAGAGAAGAAGGCGAAGACGCACCCCGTGCGGCTCGCGGCGAAGGCGCACCACAAGCTCCTCGCGATCTCGCCTTTCCCGAAGCACAACGGCAAGGTCGCGCGCCTCTTCATGAACCTGATCCTGTTGCGCCATGGCTACCCGCCCGCGGTGATCCACGCGACCGAGCGGCAGCGCTACTACGAAGCGCTCAAGTCCAACCCGAACGGCGTCGCGACCCTCGTGCACGACGCGCTCGTCGGCTCGGTGGAGAGCTCGGTGCGCCACTTCGAGGGGATTCAGGCGCGCAAGAGCGCCTGAGGGCGCGCGCGGCGCGTCAGCGCTCGGGGGCGTCGCCGCCGGGGAGCAGGTCGAGGCGTTCGCGTTCGACGCGCTCGCCGACCAACGCGAGCCGCGTGCCGTCATCGAGGTCGAGGACGAGGAGCGCGCGACCGCCTGGGCCGCGGAGCTCGATGTATCGCGCGCGGTACACGCCGCGGGGCACATCGCTCCCCTCGCGCGTGACGCGCGCCTCGCCGCGCCGTCGCAGCGCGTAGCGCAGGCCGGCGACAGGGAGGGCGTCCGGCACGGCGCCGTCGGGGACTTCGGTCGTCGGGTGCAAGCGCGCGAGGTCGTCCCCCGCCGCGTCGAGCTGCGCGAGCCAGGGCGCGGTGGCGTGCCCGGGGCAGCGGAAGAGGCGCATCACGAGCCCGTCCTCCTCGAGGTGGAGGGCCCCTGCGAGCCAATGTTCGGCGTCGGCGTCGAGGAGCACATCGCCGACGCGCAGACCGCGCGGTGTCGCCGTGCCGGCTGCGCCGCTGCGCGCCGTGGCCGCGCGTGCCGCCGTGCGACGCCGCTGGCGCGCGCGGCGTCCGATCACGAACGCGAGCGCGCCGAGTCCGGCGGAGGCCGCGAGGACCTCGAGGATCATCGCGCGCGTCCGCCGAGCGCGGCGTGGAGCGCGCGGGCCGCGGACTCCGGGTCGTCCGCCTCGCCGACGGCGCCGATGACCGCGCCGAACCGCGCGCCCGTCGCGGCCACCGCGGCGGCGTTGGCCAGCTGGATCCCGCCGATCGCGACGACCGGCAGCTCCACCCGGCGCACCACCTCGGCGAGCGCGGCGAGGCCCACCGTCGGGTCGGGGCGCTCCTTCGAGCGAGTGTCGAAGACGGGCCCGAAACCGAGCAGCGCGGCCCCGGCGCGCGCGCCCTCGAGCGCCTGGGCGAGCGAGTGCGTCGAGAGGCCGATCGAGAGCCGCGGCGCGAGGCGGCGCGCCAACGCCGGGGGCAGGTCGTCCTGGCCGAGGTGGACGCCGTCGGCGTCCGTGAGGAGCGCGAGATCGACCCGATCGTTCACGACGAAGGGGATGCCTGCGGCGTGCGCGAGCGCGCGGAGTTGGCCGGCGAGGGCGAGGCGCGCGGCGTCGGGCAGGCGCTTGGCGCGGAGCTGCAGGACGGCGCAGCCACCGGCGAGCGCCGCGCGCGCGACCTGCGCAGGGTCGCGACCGCGCGTGTGCTCCGGATCGATGAGCACGTAGAGGCCGCGGGAGGAGGCGGGATCCATCGCGGCGTCGGCATAGGCCGACGCACCGATGGCGTCAATCGCGGCGCGCGAAGGGCGTGCCGTGAACGCCGCGGCCGCTATGCTCGCGCCCCGATGGATGCGGACGCCCAGCTCGCGCGGCGCGCACGCGGCGCCCTGCTGGCGCTCGCTGCGGCCGCGGGCGTGGGGTTGCTCGCGCTGTCCTGGCAGCGCTACGCGACGTATCACAATCGCACCTTCGACCTCGCGTTCTACACGCGCATCGCGTGGGGGCTCGTGCGGTACGACCCGCGCGAGTCGATCGTGGGCGCGCACGTCGCAGGGCTGCACCTCTCGGTGGTGCTCCTGCCGCTCGGCGTGCTCGGGCGTGCGTTCGGGACGGTGCCGGTGTTGCTCGCCGCGCAGGCGGCTGCGTACGCGGCGACGGCGTTCCCGCTCGCGCGGCTCGCAGGGCGGCGGCTCGGACCGCCGGCGTACCTCGCGGCGGGGCTCGCCTGGCTGCTGCAGCCGAACCTCGGGCACGTGGTGCCCTACGAGTTCCATCCCGGCACGCTCGCCGTCCTGCCCCTCGCCTGGCTCGTCGACGCGCTCGATCGTGGCGCGCCGCGCACGGCGCTCGCCTGCGTGGTGGCGACGCTCGCGTGCCGCGAAGACCTCGCGACGATGACGGCCGCGGCCTGCGCCGTCGGCGCGGTGGCGTTCGCGCGCGGCGCGGTGCCGCCGGGCGAGCGGCGTCGTGCGGTCGGCCTCGCGCTCGCCGGTGTGCTCGGCAGCGCCGCGTATCTGCTCTACTTTCTGCTCGTCCTGCACCCGCGGTACGCACCGCCGGTGGGCTCCCTGCAGCTGCACTTCGGTCGCTGGGGGAACAGCTTCCCGGAGGTCGCGCGGCACCTGCTCTCGCACCCTGGCGACCTCGCAGAGCACCTCGTCGCGCCGCGCCGGCTGCTCTACGGCGTCACCGTCCTCGCGCCCGTCGGGCTGGTCTGGCCGCTGCTGCGCCCGCGCTGGCTGATCCCCGCGCTCCCCGCGCTGGCCGTGAACCTCGTCTCGCATTTCCCGACGACGCTCGACCTCGCGTCGCACTACCTCACGCCCGCGCTGCCATTCGTGCTCGCCGCGGCGATTGAGGGGATGGCCCACCTCGTCGCGCGTCTCCGAGCGCGTCCGGGCGCGTCGCGCGCAGTGACGTCGCGCCTCGCGCCGGCTCTGCTCGGCGTGCCGGCCCTGCTGGGCCACGTGCTCGCGGGGGGCACGCCGCTCTCGCGCGATTTCCCCATGTCGGCCTTCCGCGCGGATGCCTTCACGCGCGATGCCGAGAGCGTGGTCGCGCGCATCCCCGCGACGCGCAGCGTGCAGGCGCCCGACGCGCTGCTCCCGCACCTCGCGGAGCGCAGGAGCGTGCTGCGCGGGCCGCCGCCCGACCGCGCCGCCGAGTACGTCGTGCTGGATGTGCGGCACCGCGCGCGTTTCCGTCACCGGGAGTCGCTCATCCGGACCGACGAGGAGCCGCTCGTGCGGGACTGGGTTGCGAAGGAGAAGTACGGCGTCGTCCACGCGACGTCCTCCCTGCTGCTGCTCGCGCGCGGGGCCGATCCGCGGGGCGGCGCGGCGGGGCGCTACCTGCGCGGACGCACGGATCCGGAGGGCGGCGTCGCGCTCTGCGATTGCCTCGCGGTCGAGGCCGCGACGCTGCGGGGCGACGTGCTGACGCTCGATCTCGCGGCGCGCGGCGGCTGCCCGAGCGACCTCGTGCTGCGACTCGGTGTCGGCTGGCGTCCGCGCCGCGTGGATCTGTGGATGGACGGCGTGCTCTCCCCCGCGCACCTGCGGCGCGGGGACCGTGCGCAAAGCGTGCACCCGCTCGAACCGGGGTTGCGCGCGCTCGTCGTCGCCCGCGGGCTGCGGCTCGGGGTGCTGCGCCAGAGCGGGGCGCGGCCGGAGCCGGACGATCCGATGTCGGCGCCCGTGCAGGTGCGCGTCGAGGACGCCGGGCGCGCGCAGGGGCGCTGACCGCGCGGACGCGCCCTCAGCGTGGGGCGCGCAGCGAGGGGATGCGCGGCAGTGGGCGCGCGACGGATCCCGGAGGTCGCGCTGCGGCCGGTGCGACGTGCGAGGCGTCGCGGGCCGCCTCGAGCACCGCGCGCGCCGCGTCGGGCAGCGAGGCGAGCCAGGTCTCGTCGTCGCGCACGCGGCGCCGGAGCGCGAAGGGGAGGGCGGGCGGCGCGTCCTCGCCGGGCCGGCCGACCGGGGTGACCTGGGTGTCGTCGTCGTAGACGTCGTCGTGGGTCATGCCGCCGTGGAGAGCACGCGGCGTGCCGCGGGGTAGCGGGTCGGCGGCCTCTCCACGAGGGGATCGGACGCGCTCCGCGGCGGCCGCATCACATCCTCGAAGTCCCCGAATGTAGGCGCTTTTCTTGGTGTTCGCGCCACGGCGCCGCCCGCGCCCGACGCCGTGGACCGCGGCGGTGGCGGCTCGGGTGGCCGGCGTGTCGGGGCGCGCCGGCGGACTCGCCTGGCCGGGGCGCGTCGTGCTAGTCACGCGGGATGTCCCGCCTCCCGATGCGATTCCTCTTCGCGATCCTGCTCCCGGTGGCTGCGGCGTGCGGCGGCGCGAGCGGGGCCGAGGCCGCCCCCGCGCAAGCCGACACGCGCGTCTACGAGTGCCCGATGCAGTGCATCAAGCCCGGCGAGGCGACGCCCTACTCGCACGTCGGGCCGGGCGATTGTCCGGTGTGCGGCATGCACCTGACGCCCCGCGCCGAGCAGCCCACGCCGCCCGCGCACTGAGCGCACCCCGCGCGTGCGCACCGCGCGACGGGCGAGCGCTCGCCGCCGTCAGGGCAGGATCGCGGCGCTGCCGAAGCGCGCCTCGAGCTCGGCGACGCGCTCGAGCACCGTGCGGCGCCGCGTCTCGAGCTGCGCGATCTGGCGTTCGCCGAGGATCGGCGCGAGCGGTTCGCCCGCGAGGCGCTGCGCGAACCGCGCGACGTCGAGCGCTCGGAGCGCGGCGACCGTGCGTCGGCGGAAGCGCTGGAGCACGCGGAGCCGCGCGTCCATCAGGCCGCTCGAGACGCTCGGCGTGTCGGGGAATCCCGCGGCGTTGTCGAGGAAGACGATGCGGCCGCCGTGGCCGCGCGTGAGCACGTTCGCGTTGCCGCCGCCCCAGCGATCGGTGTTCTGCGTGAGGTAATCGAACACGACGAGGTCGGAGAGCTCGGCGGCGCGCTCGGGTTCGTCGGGGCTCGCGGGCGCGAGCGGGAGTTGCGTCCCCTCGTCGTTGCGCTCGTTGGCGGCGAGGTCGGTCGTGGTCGCGAAGCCGGGCTCGCTCTCGCCGTCCGGCGACGAAGGCAGGGCGAGACCCACCGCGCCCGGACGGGGCGCGCCTGCATCGGCGTCCGTGCCGGCGCGCTGCGCGGCGAGGCGGTTCGTGTAGACGCGCGGCCGCTGGAATGGGGACACGGCGGTCTCCGGCCACGTCTGCACGCGGACCCAGCGCTCCCAGCCGCGCCCGAAGCGCATCGGCACGAGGCGGTCGGGCACCCAGTACGAGAAGCAGCCGCGCACCGTGCCGTCGTCGCCGACGATCACCTCCGCGAAGCGTTCGTCGTCCGGTGCCGCCGCGCGCAGCACCGACCACGGCAGGCGGCGCGAGACGACGGGCGGCGTGCGGTGCAGGCCGAGCGCGCGGTCGAGGTGGTAGGCGGCGACCTCCGACCACCAGTGCGCCGCCGAGAAGCGCTGCTCCGGCTTGTAGTAGCCCTGCGAGCCGTCCTCGAGCGTGATCTTGAACGCGACGCTGCGGCCGCCGTAGCCGCGCTTGACCTCGCGCAGCGGCTGCGTCGCGAGGCGCTCGCGAAGGTCGGCGTCGGGGACCTCGAAGTACCAGCCGCCGCCGCGCAGGCCCTCGGGGGGCGGGTCTGCGAGCGCGCCCCCGTCCGCGCCGCCGGCCGCGCCGTCGTGTGGGCCCTGAGACGCGGCGTCCGCGGGGGACGCGTCCGGGAGATCGGCGGGGGAGGCCGCGGCGCGGGGATCGGGGCGGGACGGTGCGCGCGGTGTCGCGGCGGGCGCGGGGCCGGGATCGCCGCCGCCCGAGTTGCCGGCACAGGCGCCGACGCCGAGCGCGAGCAGGAGCGCGGCGCGGAGGTGCGACGCGCGTCGCGGTGCAGGGCGTGGGGCGGTTCCGTCGGCAAGCACGTTTGGGCCTCGAGGCGCTCGCCTGTACACCGGCGCGCAGGCGGCGGCCAGAGAGTGACACGGGCTGCGGTTCCTTTGCCGTGGACGCCGCGTTTGCGAATAATCCGCCGCGTCCATGCCGCCGTACCCACCGCGCCCGCCGGGAGGAGCCACCGTCCCGCGTGACCCGCGCCCCGCGCCGCGGAGCGCACGCGGGCTGTGCGTCGGTGGTCAACACGCCGATTTCACAGGCGCTTTTCGTCGTCCTTGCGCTCGCCGCCGTCTGCGGTGCGCCCGGCGCTCGCGCGGCCGCGCAGGAGCGTCGTCGCCCGCCGGTCGCGCACACCGACCGCTGGCTCGACCCGAACCCCGGCGTCCGCCACCTCGTCCGCACGACGACGCTGCCGAGCACCATCCACGCGCTCGTCGTCGACCTCGCGCACCCCGGCGTCCGCATCCGCGCGACGCCTTACGAGGAGCGCTGGAGCACGGTGAGCGAGTACGCGACGCGCAACCGCCTCGCGGCCGCGACCAACGGCGGGTTCTGGGGGATGCTCCAGCACGCCGAAGGCGTCACGGCGGGTGGGGGCGCGCGCTGGCCCGATGGCGAGGACGACACGGAGATCGGCTTCTTCGCGGTGACGCGCGGCGGGCGTGCGTGGATCAGCGCGCCGGAGCTCGACGAGGACCGCATCGCGCTCGAGCGTGTCAGCGAGGCCGTGAGCGGGCAGCCGATGCTGGTGCGCGACGGGCGGCTCGACCTCGTCTCGCTCGACGCCTTCGACAGCGCGAACCTGCGGCACCCGCGCTCCTCCGTGGGCATCTCCAGAGATGGCAAGAAGGTCATCCTGATCGTGGTCGATGGACGCCAGGGTCACAGCCACGGCATGACCCTCTACGAGCTCGCGCGGATGTTCGTGGAGTTCGGCGCGGACCGCGCGCTCAACCTCGACGGCGGCGGCTCGAGCGCGATGTTCGTGGCCGAAGAGGGCGGCATCGTGAACTCGCCATCGGGGGGCCGCTGGGAGGCCAAGCTCGGGCTCGGCGCACGCGAGTCGCGCGAGGCGCGTGCGCGGCAAACGGGCGCGCGCGTCCGGCAGCGCGGCGACGGCGCCGAGGAGGTCTTCGTCCGCGGCAACGAGCGCGAGGTGATGAACCACATCGGCATCGTCGCGCCGCCGCCGCGCGCCACGGTCGCCGAGACCCGTCAGGGAGAGGCCACGCCGCCGTCCGGTCCGGTCGTCGTGGTCGAGCGTCCGCGCCCGCCGCGCGTGCGCTTCGGGCAGGCCCGCGAGTACCTGTATCCGGCGGCGTTTGCGGCCGCGGCCGTCACGCCGCTCGTCACGCTCACGCTCCTCTGGCGCTGGCGGCGTCGGCGTCGCGTGCGCCTCGCTGCGCACGCCGGCTGAGGGCGCCTTGGCTCGTTGGAAGGCGTGGTAACGTCTGCGCCCATGGCGCGCCGGGGCGATTCTTTCCACGACGACGACGACGAGCCGACGATGATCTCCGCCGACGCCGCGTCGCCGCCGAGGGAGCCGCCACCCATCGAGGTGGTGCTGTCGCGGCAGGCGCAGGTGCTCGCCGCGAGCGAGGCCCGCGCCACGGGGCAGCGCTATCGGATGCTCGAGGTGTGGACGCGCAACCGCGTGTACGTCGTCGACTCGGCGCTCGAGTGCATCGAGGTCATCGACCGGCGCACGGGCCGGCCGGAGGCGGCGCACTCGCTGCTTGGCGCGAGCCTCGCCGGCGGGCAGCGCAAGTACACGCAGACGATGCACATCTCGCGGCCGTTTCCGGTGCCCGGCACCGAGGCGATCTTCGTGCGGCCCGGTAAGAAGGCGCAGCCCGCGGGCCTCACCTCGAAGGTCGAGCGCGTCGTGCTCAACGTGCACATCGCGTCGGTCGCGATGAACGAGGGCGACGAGGCCTGGGACGACGTCACGTCTCACCTCCTCCAGAGCCAGTTCGGGCTGCTCCGCGAGTAGGCGCGTCGTCCGCGCATCGGGCGATCAGCGGCGCGGGTCGAGGCGATCCCGGAGCCAGTCGCCCGCGAGGTTGAAGCCGAGCACCGTCGCCGCGATCGTGCCCCCTGCGAAGAGCGCGACGTGCGGGAAGCGCAGCAGGACCGCGCTGCCCTGATCGAGCAGCGCGCCCCAGCTCGCGGCCTTGCCCGGCCCGAGCCCGAGGAACGACAGCGTCGACTCCGCGAGGATCGCCGCGCCGAGGCCGCTCGTCGCCTGGATCACGAGCGGGCCGCCGAGGTTCGGCAGCACGTGGCGGAAGAGGATGCGCGCGTCACCCATCCCGAGCGCGCGCGCGGCCTGGATGTATTCGCGCTCGCGGATCGCGAGGGTCTGGCCGCGGGCGACGCGCGCGTAGAGGACCCAGCCGTTCGAGACGAGCGCGAGCACGAGGTGCGGCACGCCGGGCCGCGCGACGACGGCGAGCAGCGCGACGTTCAGCACGACGGCCGGGAACGACTGCACGAGGTCCGCGACGCCCGTCACGGCGTGATCGACGAGCCCGCCGCGGTAGCCCGCGAAGGCACCTGCGAGCGTCCCGACGACGACCGAGAGCGAGACGACGAGCAGCCCGATCGTGCCCGCGAGGCGCGCGCCGTGGAGCAGCACGCTGAGCACGTCGGTGCCGTTGTCGCCGGTGCCGAGCGGGTGCGCGAGCGAGGGCGCGGCGTACTCGTGGTCGAGATCGATCTGCGCGGGATCGTGCGGCGCGACGAGCGGTCCGAGCGCGGCCGCGAGCGCGAACGCGCCGACGAGCACGACGCCGAGCGGCAGCTTCGCGAGCCGTGCGCGCGCGCCGCTCACGACAGCCTCACGCGTGGATCGACGAGCCCGTAGGTGAGGTCGACGGCGAGGTTCACCGCGACGTAGAGCAGCGCGACCACGAGCACGCAGCCCTGCACGACCGGGATGTCGCGCGCGAAGAACGCGTCGAGGAAGAGCGAGCCGAGGCCCTCGCGTTCGAAGATCTTCTCGGTGATCACCGTGCCCGAGAGCACCGCGCCGAGCTGCGCCGCGCCCACCGTGAGCACCGGCAGCAGCGCGTTGCGGAGCGCGTGCACGACGACGACGCGCAGCGGGGAGACACCGCGCGCGCGTGCCGCGAGCACGTATTGCTCGGAGAGGACCTCGATCATCGCGCCGCGCGTCTGCCGCGTGAGCACGGCCGACAACGCTGCGCCGACGGTGAGCGCGGGCAGCACCAGCCCGAGCGCGCCCGCGCCCTCGTCGCCCGGCAAAGGCAGCGCGCGCAGCACCACCCCGAAGAGCAGGATCAGCAGCGGCCCGAGCCAGATGCCGGGTACGGCGAGGCCGAAGAGCGCGATGGCGCGCGCGCCGAGATCCCAGCGGGAACCGCGCCGCGCCGCGGCGAGCGAGCCGAGCGGCAGCGCGAGCAGCCACGCGACGGCGAACGCGGCGAGCGCGAGCGCGAGCGTCGCCGGGAACACCTGCGCGATGAGCGAGGCGACCGTCTCGTCGCGGCGGCGGAACGAGTGCCCGAGCGTGCCGTCCCCCACCTCGCCGAGGAAGATCGCGTATTGCGTGAGCAGCGGCGCGTCGAGGTGCAGCGCGGCCCGCAGCGAGGCGCGATCGCCCGGGGAGGCTTGATCGCCGAGGATCGCGTCGACCGGATCGCCCGGCACCGCGCGCACGATCAGGAAGACCAGCGTCACCACGCCGAGCACGGTGAGCAGGGCGCGGAGGGAGCGGGCGCCGAGGTAGCGGAGCAATCCCGCGGACATGGTGTCTTCGCGGAGTACGCCGAGGGGCGGAAATGCGCCAGTTTTCGGATGGTTGGCGCAGATGCGCGGGTGCGCACGCCCGCAGCCGCGCGCGGGCCGGCGCTGCTCCGTGGCCGCGCGCTGCTCCGTGGCCGCGGGCGTGCGCCCCGTCAGGGCGCGGCGGGCGGGATCGCGCAGAAGCGCGTGGGCCCGTCGAGCACGACGCCGGCGACCTGCGCGGCCTGCACGCAGCGGTAGCCCTCGTCCGTGCGGCAGCCGGAGTCCGACTCGCAGGACGCCATGCAGAAGGACTCCGCGAGGCGCGGCTCGTCGGCGCGGAATTGGATGCAGGAGGCCTCGCCGTCCGGGCAGGTCCCGACGTCGCAGCCCTGGATCGTGCAGTAGCCGCCCGGCTGCGCGAGGTCGCAGATGCGCGTGCCGTTGATGTCGCAGTCGGTCGAGACGCCGCACGAATCGCCGATGCTCGGCGAGCAGCCCGCCGCGAAGGGCAGGGCGACGGCCGCGAGCAGCGCGACGGAGAGGGCGAGGCGGCGACCCGGCATGCGGCGCGCAGGGTACGCGACGCGCCTCGGCCGCGCCACGCAGCGCGGGCGCCGTTGCGCGGCCCGACGTGCGCCCGCAGGCTGCGCGCGTGCTTCGTTCGCGCTCGCGTGCGCTCGTGCTCTCGTGCCGGCTCGCGCTCTGCGGCGCGGGGATCTGGGGCACGTCACTCGGCGGTGCGGGTCTCGGCGGTGCGGGTCTCGGCGGTGCGGGTCTCGGCGGTGCGGGTCTCGGCGGGGTGGGGCGCGCGTGCGCCCAGGAGTCCGGCAGCGGGCATGACGAGGGTGGGTCGCCGGCCGGGGAGGCGGGCGCCTCGACGGACGGTGCGCCGGTGCCCGCGTCGATCGCGGCGCTCGTCCGCGCGGGGAGGGACGAGGACGCGCTCACCGCGCTTGTCGCGCTGCCCGAGGCGCAGCGTGACGCGCCCGCGGCGCGCTATCTGCGCGGTCGTCTGCTCGAGCGGCGCGGTCGCGCGGGGGAGGCGGCCGACGCGTTCGCCGCCGTGCGTGGGCTGCCGGATCCGGTCGCGCGGGACGCCGCGCGTCGCCACGCGCTGCTGCTCGCGCGCGCGGGGCGCTGCGCCGAGGCCGCGCCGCTGCTCGAGGCGTTGCCGATGCCGAGCGCCGTGGTGCACGCGCAGCGGGCGGTGTGTGCGCGGCTCGGGGGGCGCCTCGCGGCGGCGCTCGCGGCGCAGCGGCAGGCCGCGCAGGCAGCGGGAGATTACGCGTTTCCCGAGCGTCTGCAGCTCGCCGCGCTGCTCACCGAGGCGGGGGAGCGTCGGGAGGCGGCGCGGGTGCTGCGGGCGCTCGTGCTCGTGCGGCCCGACCACCCGAAGGACGCCGTCGCGCGCGCGCGCCTCGCCGAGCTCGAGGGCACCGGGGCATCGGCCCGGCTCGGCGTCTCGGAGCGCATCGCCCGGGCCGAGCAGCTCTCCCGCGCGCACCAGCACGAGCGCGCGCTCGCGGAGCTCGAGGGCGTCCGCGCGCCGGCGGGGAGGGGCGCGGCGGTGCGCGCGCTGCGTGCCCGGCTGCTGCATGTGCGGGGCATGGCGCTCTACGGCACGCGAGAGCGTTATCCCGAGGCGGCGCGCGTGCTCGCGCAAGCCGCCGCGCTCGGTGGCCCGACGGCCGTGGCCGACGCCTTCCACGCGGCGCGCGCCCTCGCGCGCTCGGACGACGACGCAGGCGCGATCCGCGCGTATTCGCGGCTCGTGCGCGCGCACCCCGACGCGCCCGAGTCCGCCGAGGCGGAGTACCTCGCGGGGCTCCTCGCGCTGCGCTCCGGTGCGTCCGATGGCGTCGCGCGTCTCGAGCGCTTCGTGCGCGGTCCGCGCGCCGCGCGTGCGCCCGACGATGCGCGCGCGGCCCGCGCGGAGCTGGCCTTCGCGCGGCTGGATGCGGGTCGCTTCGCCGAGGCGCGCGCGGCGTTCACGGCCTATGCCGCGAGTGGCACGGGCGGCCTCGTCCGCGGGCGCGGGCACTACTGGGCGGGCCGCGCCGCCGAGCGCGCCGACGATCGCGCCGCGGCCATCGGTCACTACCGCGACGCGATCGCGGCCGAGGCGCTGCACTGGTATGCGCTGCTCGCGCGCGCGCGGCTCGAGTCGCTCGGCGAACATGCCGGGCCGCCCGTTCCGAGGAATCACCATCTTTTGACATCCCATCGGCTATTCCGCCGCTCGCGCTGCCCGCGGCCGCCGCGCTCTACGCCGCGCTCGGTCTCGACGCCGACGCGCTCGCGCTCGTGCGCCGCGACGAGGACGCGCTCCGCCGCGCCGCGCCCGCAGGCCGTGAGCTCGAGGCGCTCTCGGCCTTGTATCTGCGTCTCGGCGACGCCGCGCGTGCCCATCGGCTCGTCGCGCAGCGCGCTGTCCTCGCCCGTGCACCCGATGCGGGGGACGCATGGCTCTGGGAGGCGGCCTATCCGCGTCCGTGGGCCGAGGCCGTCGAGGCAGCGTCGCGCGCGCACACGCTCCCCGACGACTACCTCTACGCGATCATGCGCCAGGAGAGCGGCTACGACCCCGACGCCGTCTCCTACGCGGACGCGATCGGCCTGCTCCAGATGCTGCCCTCGACCGGGCGCCGCGTGGCCGAGCGCATCGGCCTCGCGCCCTTCGACCGCGCGCGCCTCTTCGAGCCCGAGACGAACATCCGCCTCTCGGCCGCGTACCACGCGTCGCTGCTGCGCGCGTTCGGCGAGCAGTGGCCGCTCGCGATCGCCGCCTACAACGCGGGCGGGCCGCGCGTGCGCCGCTGGCTGCGCGCGATCCCCGACGACGACCTCGCCCGCTTCGTCGAGCGCATCCCCGTCGACCAGACGCGCAACTACGTGCGCCGCGTGACGACGCACCTCGCGCGCTATCGCTACCTGCGCGACCCCGCGCGCGGCTGGCCCTTCGCGCTGCCCGACACCCTCGATCGCACCCGCGTCGGCGAAGAGCGCTGAGCCCCGCGCGCCCGCGCGCTGGGCCGTTGCGTCGTCAGCCGCGCAGGCGCCCGACGAGGTAGTCGCCCGTCGCGCGCGTGCCGAGCGTGCCCCCGACGTCGCGCGTGCAGTTCCCCGACTCGACGGCCTCGCGCACCAGCTCGGTGAGGCGCGCCTCTTCCTCGGGCCAGCCGAGGTGCGCGAGCATCATGCCGATGGTCAGCACCGTCGCGAGCGGGTTCGCGACGTCCTTGCCCGCGAGCGGCGGCGCGCTGCCGTGCACGGGCTCGAACATGCTCACGCGCCCCGGGTGGATGTTGCCGCTGCCCGCCATCCCGAGGCCGCCCTGCAGGCCCGCGCCGAGGTCCGTGACGATGTCGCCGAAGAGATTGCAGGTGACGACCACCTCGAACATCGCCGGGTCCTGCACGAGGTAGAGGCACATCGCGTCGACGTAGACGTGCTTCGCCTCGAGCTGCGGGTACTCGCGCGCGACCTCGAAGAACACGCGGTACCAGAGCTCGTGCGCGTGCTTCATCGCGTTCGACTTGTCGGCCATGTGCACGCGCTTGCGACCGTTCGCCACGGCGTAGTCGAAGGCGGCGCGGATGATCCGCTCGACGCCCTTGCGCGTGTTGACATCTTCGTTGATGGCGATCTCGTCGGGCGTGCCGCGCTTGAACTGCCCGCCCATGCCGACGTAGATGCCCTCGGTGTTCTCGCGGAACACCACGAAATTGCAGTCTTTCGCGGTCTTCCCGCGGAGCGGCATGAGGCGGTCCGAGAGGCAGACCACGGGCCGCACGTTGCAGTAGAGATCGAGCCCGAAGCGCAGGCCGAAGAGGATGTCGCGGGCGTGCTCGAGGTTCGGCACGCGCGGGTCGCCGAGCGCGCCGAGCAGCACGGCGCTGCACTCGGTGCGGATCGTCTCGGCGACCTCCTTCGGGAAGGTCGTGCCGTCGCGGAGGTAGCGGTCCGCGCCGAGGTCGAGGTGCCACAGCTCGAGCGGGTAGCCGCGCAGCGCCCGCAGCGCCTCGAGCACCCGCACCCCTTCGCGCACCACCTCGGTGCCGATGCCGTCGCCCGGGATCACCGCGATCTTCTTCGTGCCGCTGTTCATCGGCGCGCAACATATCAGAAGCCCCGCGACGGGCGGCAACGCGCGTCCGCGGGTGCGCGCCCGCGAACGTCCTTGACACGCGGTCGCGCGCGTATGACCGTTCGCCCTCCCCATTCTCCTTGAAAGGTCGGGCGCTCGACGCCATGAACGTCACCGCCGCAGGGCTCTCGGACGTCGGTCTGCAACGAGAGCACAACGAGGATAGCTACTGCATCCTCCCCGAGTTCGACCTCTTCGTCGTCGCCGACGGCATGGGGGGCCACAAGGCTGGCGACGTCGCCAGCAAGATGGCCACGCATGCCATCGCGGCGTTCTTCCAGGCCACGGCCGGGGAGGACGCCACCTGGCCCTTCCACTTCGACCCGCACCTGACCGTCGACGAGAACCGACTCGTCACCGGCATCAAGGTCGCGAACAAGCAGATCTACGAGGCCTCCGCGCGCGACCGCTCCGTCTCCGGGATGGGGACGACCGTCGTCAGCGCGCTGTTCTCGAAGGACGGCTCGAAGGTCTACGTCGCGCACGTCGGCGACAGCCGCTGCTACCGCATCCGCGGCGGTCACATCACGCAGCTCACGCGCGACCACTCGCTGCTCAACGACTACCTCCTCGTCATGCCCGAGATGACGCAGGAGCAGCGCGACGAGCTGCCGAAGAACGTCATCACCCGCGCGCTCGGCATGCAGGACTCGGTCGTCGTCGACCTCGTCCCCGAGCAGACGCAGCCCGGCGACCGCTACGTGCTCTGCTCCGACGGCCTCTCCGGCATGATCACCGACGACGAGATCCGTGCCATCTTGGGCCACGGCAGCATCGAGGACGCCGTGCGCGAGATGGTGCGCCTCGCCAACGAGCACGGCGGCGAGGACAACGTCACCGTCGTCGTGATCGCCGTCGAGGCCTGATAGGATCGCCCCCCCGATGGCGACCCAACTCATCCTCAAGCATCTCTTCGACACCGACGAGGCCACCTTCTGGCCGAAGGTGTTCTTCGACCCCGAGTACAACCGCCGCCTCTATTCGGAGGCTCTCCGCTACAAGCGCTGGGAGCTCCTGGAGCAGCGCGAGGAGCCCAACGGCGCGATCGTGCGGCGCGCCGTGATGGAGCCCGCGTTCGAGGTGCCGGCCTTGCTGAAGAAGGCGATCGGCGACGGGATCTCCTACACCGAGGAGGGCCGCTTCGACCCCGTCGGCCGGCGCTGGCGCTACACGATCACGCCGAACCGCATGGCCGACAAGCTCACGACGCGCGGCGAATATTGGGTCGAGGCGCGCGGCGAGAAGACGATCGAGCGCATCTGCACGGTCGACCTCGAGGCGAAGATCTTCGGCATCGGCGGCGCGCTCGAGTCCTTCATCGAGAAGCAGACGCGCGACGCCTACGACGCGACGATGCGCTTCACGAACGCCTTCATCCGCGAGAAGGGCCTCTAGCCCCGTACCTTGCGCGGGTCGGTCCGGTGCTTGCACAATCAGGCGCATGCGCCTCTTGGTCATCCCGCGGTTCTCGCTCCTCGCGCTCGCCCCCGCGTTGCTCCTCGCGCTCTCCGGCTGCCCCGACGATCCCGAGCCGCCCGCCCCCGCGCGCTGGCAAGTCGTGGGCGAGCGGCAGCCCGAGGCCTTCCTCTCCGTGGGCGGCACGTCCGAGCGCGACGTCTGGGTCGTCGGTGCCGACGGCGCGGGCGGGCCCGTGGTGCAGCACTTCGACGGCACGAACTGGGAGCGCCTGCTGACGCGCACGCGCGGCGATCTCTGGTGGGTGCACGCGCTCCCGGGCGGCGCGGCCTACTTTGGTGGCGAAAACGCGACCGTGCTGCGCTACGACGGCACGGACTTCACGCGGACTTCCCACACCAGGTGTCGCGTCGCGATACCGTCTTCGGCGTCTGGGCGAGCGGCGACGACGACGTCTGGGCCGTCGGCAGCAGCGCGGGGCGAAGCGGCTTCGTCTGGCGCTTCGACGGCACCGCGTGGACGAGCCTGCGCCTGCCCGCGGACATGCCGCGCCTGCCCAACGGCGAGGTCGCCGGGCTCTTCAAGGTCTGGGGCGACGGCGCGGGCACCGTGTGGGTCGCGGGCTCCCGCGGCGCGCTGCTCGTCTCGCGCGCGGGCGGGCCGCTGACGCGCGTCGCGACGCCCACCGACAACACGCTCTTCACCGTGCACGGCGCGGGCGCGGAGCTCGTCGCCGTCGGCGGCGCGAGCAACTGCGTGGTGATCGCCGCGACGGGCGACGCGGTGCGCGACGAGACGCCGGACGCCGTCGGGCTGCTGCAGGGCGCCTTCGTGACGCCGACCGAGGCGTGGGCGAGCGGTGCGCGCGGCGAGGTCTACACGCGCCGCGACGGCGGGACGTGGACGCGCGAGGACCTCGGCGCGGTGCCGACGATCGAGTCCCTCCACGCGATCTGGGTCGATCCGAGCGGCGGTGTGTGGACGGTCGGCGGCAACGTGCTCGGCGCCGCGCTCGACGGCGGCGCGATCCTGCACCGCGGCCCGACCATCGCGACGATCGCGTCGCCGATGCCGCCCGCCGATGGCGGCGTCGATGCGGGTCCGCCGCCCGCGTCCGTGTGTCCCGACGACGTCGTGACGCGCGCCGCGGACAAGTCGATCGCGCGGCAGTGGAACGAGCAGATGCTCGCGTCGATCCGCCGCGACATCCCGCGCCCGACGGTGCACGCGCGCAACCTCTTCCACGTCTCGGCCGCGATGTACGACGCGTGGGCGGCGTACGACGCGACGGCCGACGGCTACTTCCTGCGCGAGAAGCCCACGGCGACGGATGTGGATGCCGCGCGCACCGAGGCGATCAGCTACGCGGCCTACCGCGTGCTCGCGCACCGCTACGCGCCGGCGATCGGCGGCGCGCTCTCCGTCGCCTGTTACCGCGCCGTGATGGGTCGCCTCGGCTACGACCCCGACGACACGACGGCGACCGGCGACACGCCGCGCGCGCTCGGCAACCGCATCGGCGCGGCCGTGATCGCCGCGGGCATGGCGGACGGCGCGCGCGAGGCGACGAACTACGACGACGCGATGCCGTTCATGTCCGTCAACGCGCCGCTCGTCGTCGACGATCCGTTCGTGCTCGCGGCCGATCCGGCGGCCTACCAGCCGCTCAACCTCGCGGTGTCGGTCACGCAGAACGGCATCCCGATCGGCAGCGGCGTGCAGGGCTACATCGGCTCCGCGTGGCGCGACGTCACGCCGTTCGCGATGTCGCGCAGCGCGCCCGACGCGCTCCATCACGACCCCGGCACGCCGCCCCGCTTCGACGATTCGATGAAGCCGCTCGTGCTCGAGGCCATCCGCCTCTCGAGCCGCCTCGACCCGAACGACGACGCGATGATGGACAGCTCGCCGGGCGGTTATGGCAACAACACGCTCGGCACGAACGACGGCACGGGCCTCGCGGCCAACCCCATCACCGGTGCGCCCTATGCGCCGCAAGCGGTGAAGCGCTCGGATTTCGGGCGTGTGCTCGCGGAGTTCTGGGCCGACGGGCCGCAGTCGGAGACGCCGCCCGGCCACTGGGACGTGCTCGCCAACGAGGTCGCCGACGACACGCGCCTCGTGCGGCGCTTCGAGGGCGCGGGGCCGGAGCTCACGCCGCTCGAGTGGGATGTGAAGGTCTACTTCGCGCTCAACGCCGCGACTCACGACGCCGCGATCACCGCCTGGGAGATCAAGCGCGAATACACCTGCGCGCGCCCCATCACGCTCATCCGGCACATGGCGAAGCTCGGCCAGTCGAGCGATCCGAGCGGCCCCGGGTACGACGCCATGGGCCTGCCGCTCGAGCCGGGGCTCGTCGAGGTCGTCACCGAGGCGAGCTCCGCGCCCGGCGAGCGCCACGCGCACCTCGCGCTGCACGTCGGCGAGGTCGCGGTGCGCGCGTGGCGCGGCGAACCGGGGGACCGCGCGACGGAGACGGGCGGCGTCGGCTGGATGCGCGGCATCGAGTGGCAGCCCTACCAGCGCCGCACCTTCGTCTCGCCCGCGTTCCCGGGCTTCATCTCGGGCCACAGCACCTTCAGCAGCGCGGCGGCCGAGGTGATGTCGCAGCTCACCGGGAGCCCCTATTTCCCCGGTGGTTTCCACGAGTTCGTCGCGCCCGCGACGCGCTACCTCGTCTTCGAGCGCGGCCCGACGACCGATGTGCGCCTGCAGTGGGCGAGCTACCAGGACGCCGCCGACCAGGCGGGCCAGTCGCGCATCTGGGGCGGCATCCACATCTCGCCCGACGACTTCGTCGGCCGCCGCCTCGGCCACGACGTCGGTACGGACGCGTACGCGCGCGCGCGCGCCCACTTCCTCGGCACCGCCGTCCCCTGAACGTGCTTCGTCCCGGGCCGGATGCCGCGCCTGTTCGCGCGCGGCGTGCGGCGCTATAGAGGCCCGCCATGCATCTCGTCTGCGTGATGGACCCGCCGCACACCGTTCAAGTCGACGCGGACACCTCGTTCGCGCTCATGGAGTCGGCGCAGGCGCGCGGTCATCGCGTCGATCACTGCCTGATGACCGACCTCTACCTCCGCGCGGGCGTCGCCTACGCGAAGTTGCGGCGCGCGACGATGGCGCGCGACCCGCAGCGGCCGATCACGCTCGGTGAGTTCGAAGACGTCTGCCTCGGCGACGTCGACGCGGTGCTCGTGCGGACGGATCCGCCCTTCGACGAGGCGTACCTCTGGGGCACGCAGATCCTCGAGACGCTGCGCGGCCGCACGCTCGTCGTGAACGACCCGCGCGGCCTGCGCGACGCGAACGAGAAGCTCTACGCCTGCCACTTCCCCGCGCTGATGACGGACACGCTCGTCACCAACGACGCCGCGCGGATCCAGGCGTTCGTCGGCGAGGTGGGCGGGCGCGCCGTCATCAAGCCGCTCTCGGGCGCGGGCGGCGCGGGCGTCATGGGCCTCACGCTCGGCGACATGAACTTCCACGCGATCGTCGAGGCGACCACGCACAACGGCCGACGCGTCGCGATGGTGCAGCGCTACCTGCCCGACGTGGTCCGCGGCGACAAGCGCATCCTGCTGCTCGACGGCGAGCCGCTCGGCGCCATCCTGCGCGTGCCGCGCAAGGACGACCTGCGCTCGAACATCCACGTCGGCGGCACCGTCGAGGCCGCCGCGCTCGACGACGCCGACCGCGTGATCGTCGCCGGCGTCGCGGCGCGTCTGCGCGCGGATGGCCTGTACTTCGTGGGGCTCGACGTGATCGGCGGCAAGCTCACCGAGGTCAACGTGACGAGCCCGACGGGCATCCAGCAGATGTCGCGGCTCGACGGTGTCGACCACGCCGCGCGCGTGATCGCGTGGGTCGAGACGCGCGCCGCCCGCTGACCGCCGCGCGCTGACCGCTGCGCGGAGGTTGCGCCACGCGCGTGGCGCGCCGACTTCTCCGCCATGCGCGGCACGTCGCGACCGGACGCCACGCGGCGGTCGACGATGGGCCTCTCCGCCCGGCGCCTCGCGCGCATGGACGCCGTGCGACGCCCGGCCGCGTCGCTGTGCCTCGCGCTCTGCGGCGCCCTCGCGGCCACCTGCGCGCGCGGGCCCGGCGATGCGCGCAGCCCACAGACTCGCAGCCCGCAGACCCGCGACCTGTCGCCGCGCGACACGGCGCCGCGCAGCCTGCAGCCCGACGCGCGCGCCCGTGACGCCCTCGATCCGCGCTTCGTCCCACCCGATGCAGCGGGCTCCGAGGCGGGCGGGCCGAGCCGCGACCCGCCATCCGGGCCATCCGACGACGGCGGGCCCGCGGCGCCGCCACGCCTCGTCGCCCGGGACGGCTCCCGGCAGCGCGAGGTGGCGCTGCCCCCCGAGGTGGTGCACTTCGAGGCGGGCCGCGACCGCGGCCGTATGACGGGCACCGAGGCGGAGACGCGCGGGCTCACCGTCGTCGAGGACGGCTCTGCGGCCGCCGCGTGGGGCACGGTGCTCGGGCGCGGGCTCGATGCCCCCGATTTTCATGCGTTCGCGTCGGAGCCAGCGCTGCCCGAGGCCGCCCCGGACGCCATCAGCCCCGCGACCGAGCGTGCGGCCGAGGCGCTCGGCTGGCGCGACGTCGCGTCGGTGCGCTCCTTCTTCGACGCCCGCGCGGACACCGCCAGCGGGCTCGTCGTGGCGGTCCGTCTGCCGCGGCCGCCATCGTATCATTCGAGAAACATGGCGCTCCGCGCCGAGATCGACCGCGGCGACGTCTGGTACGACTTCCCCTACGACGGCACGGGGCGTCGCCTCCCGCAGTCGGTGAACCGGCGCGCGCGGCTCGTGATCTACGCGCGCGACGGCGCCCGCGAGGTCGCGCTCGTGCGCTGGCCGACGACCATCGGGGGCTGGGAGCCCGAGCTCCGGCCGAGCTGGCCACGTCGGGCTGCTCTACAAGAACAGCGAGGTCGGGCCGCGCGTGTGGCGAGACCTCGTGGCCTCGCCCGCGTGGCTGCCGCCGCCCTCGACGCCGGACGCGGACCTGGTGCGCCGGGACGCGCTGCGCGGCTGGAGAATCAATCGTGATTCGTTCGGTCCCGGCTTCGCGAGCGCCTACGGGCTCGTGATGCTCATCCACCACGTCGAGGTCCCGGCCCGCCCCGCCGGCGGGGCGTCGCGCTACGTCGACCGCGGGATCCGCACGCACGGCTCGGCGAGCTATCCATCGATCCTCCGCGGCTCGAGCCACGGCTGTCACCGCCTCTTCAACCACCTCGCGGTGCGGCTCGGGGGCTTCCTGCTCGCGCACCGCGACCACGCGCGGCGCGGGCCGGAGTTCGTGCGCTACGAGCGCCGCTTCCGCACCCGGGGACACGCCTTCGTGCTGCGGATCGCGTCGCGCGGGGCGCGCACGGAGCTCACGCCGCCCGTCGCGGTGCGCGTGCTCGAGGGCACGGTGCGCGGGCGCGTGACGTCGCCGCCCGAGCGCCTGCGGCCGCTGCCCCGCGTGCTCGTGGCGCGGGCGCGCGCGGCGGCCGCAGCGGCGACCGCGGACTGACCGCGCGGGGGCGCCACGGCCGCGTTCCCGCGCCTCCGTTGACACCTCCGTGGCGTCCCGCTACCACGGCGGCACCCCCATGACGACACGCGCTACGCCCCCGCCCACGTCCGCGTCCCGCCTGCCTGCGGCGGCGCTTTCGCTCGTCCTCGCGGCCCTCCTCGCCGGCGCCTGCGGGCCCGCAGCGCTGCAGACGGGCGGCACGTTCCGCACGCTGACGATCGGCGGCGCGGAGCGGCGTGTCGTGACGCTCACCGACGCGGACACCGTGCGCGGGGTCGCGCTGACGCCCGCGCACGTGTGGGCCGCCACCGACCGCGGCGTGCTCACGTTCGCGCGTGAGGGCGACGCGGCGCCGCGCCGGATCACGCGCGCCGAGGGCCTGCCGAGCGACGACGTGCGGGCGATCGCCGTGCGGAGCGGCGAGTCCGTGATCGTCGCCACCGCGTCCGGCCTCGCGGCCATCGACGGCGACGCGCTGAACCCCGCGCTCCCGCCCGCGCCCGTGGGCGACGTCGTCGACCTCGCCGCGCGCGCGGACGGCACCGTCATCGCGTGCGGCCGCGGTGGCCTCGCGCGCTTGAAGGACGGCGTCTGGGAGGGCTTCGGCGAGCCCGTGCAGTGCACCACGCTCGCGCCCGACGGCGACGCGCTCTGGGTCGGCACGACGCAGGGCGTGTTGCGGATCGAGGGCGCGGACGTCGTGCGCGAGCACGCCCAGACGCGCGGCATCCCCGAACCGTACGTCGCCGCCCTCGCGCCCCTCGCGGAAGGCCGTGTGCTCGCGCTGCTCCGTGGACCGGGCCGTTCGCTGCTCGGCTACTGGGACGGCACGCACTGGTACGGCTACACGCTCGCGGACTTCCCGCCCGTGATCCTCGGCCTGCTCCCGCACGCGGGCGGCGCGCTGCTGCTCACCGGGACGCGCGCGTACACGATCACGCCGGGCCGGGACCGCGGCGACGGCGTGCCGCTCCTCGCGGTGCGCGCCGACACCGAGCACCACGGCGTGCGCACCTACCGCGCGCGCCTCACGCCCGCGGCGCGCGTCGTCGCTCCGACGGGGCCTGGCGAGGCCGCGCGCGCGCCCTCGCGCTTCGAGGAGCCCGAAGCGGGTCGCGCGACCGTCGACGCGCCGCCGCTCGCGGTCGCGCCCGCCACCGGGCTCGCGATCCCCGAGGGCGCGTACGCCGGGCGCGCGACGGACGG
The DNA here is from genome assembly GCA_964202905.1 of Polyangiales bacterium. Lineage (GTDB taxonomy): Bacteria > Myxococcota_A > Polyangia > Polyangiales > JADJQN01 > CAIUAC01. Next base: position 411,408 of record CAXNJO010000001.1, on the reverse strand, counting down.
CGCGCTGCTGGTCGCGGACCGCAACCGCGGCCTCGTGCTGCTCGGCGCGGACGGCGCGCCGCGCTTCTTCCGCACGCTCGACCTCGTCGCGCCCAGCGATTTCCAGGTCGCGACCGACAACCTGCAGCGCACCTGGGTGCTCTCGCGTCGCGGCGATCTCCTGCGCCTCGACGACGACGGCGCGCTCCGCCGCGTCGCGCTCCCCGAGGGCATCGTGCCGCAGGCGATCGCGACGGGCGAGGGCGGCGCCTACCTCTGCGCGCGCGTCGGCACGACGGCGACGGTCCGCATCTACCGCGCCGAAGGCGACACCTGGCGGCAGCTGATCGAGCGCGCGCTGAGCGCCGTCACGCAGCGCATCACGGCGCTCCCCTTCCTGGGCGTCGCGCCCGACGGCGCGTTCTGGCTCGGCGTCGAGATCGAGCGCGAAGAGGGCCCGGGCACCGGCACGCGCATGCGCGGCGCCGTCATGCTCGCGCGCGACACGGAGACGATCGTCTACCACCACCGCGGCGCGACCGCGGCCGACGGCAACGGCGCGACGCCGCTCCCCGACGAGGTCACCGCCGTCGACTTCACGAGCGCGGGTGCGTGGTTCCCGACGCTCTCGGGCGCGGCGCGCGTGGGCAACTCGCAGGCCGTCGTCTTCGGCGAGGCGCGCGGCGTGCGCGGTGAGGTCGTGAGCGACCTCGCGACCGCGCCGGGCGAGCGCGTGTGGGTCGCCGCGGCCGAGGGGCTCGGTGTCTACGCGGACGGCGCCTTCGACTTCACGCTCCCCGCGACGGTGCAGGCCGCGCGCCCGACCGCCATCGCCGTCGACAGCGCCGGTCACCTCTGGGCCGCCGGCCCGCGCGGCGTCGTCCACTCGGATGGCACGACCTGGCAGCGCTTCACCGAGGAGAACGGCCTGCCCACGAACGACCTGCGCGACGTCGACCTCGACGGCCGCGATCGCGTCTTCCTCCTCACCCCTGACGCGGTGCTCCTGCTCGTTCCCGCCGCGCCGCCCGCGCCGCGCTGAGCGTGCTGCACACCGCAAGTCTCTTGCGGTGTCGCCGCGGCGCGCGGTGCTCTCCCCGCAGACCGCAAGTCCCTTGCGGTGTCGCCGCGCCCCCCGCTGCTGCGCGTGATCGGTGGCCTGAAACCCGACGAGCCCTCCGCGGTGGGGCGGAGGGCTCGCGTGCGGGCGTCCGGGGGGGCCGCGCCGGGGCGCGGCGTGCGCGACCGGGGATCAGGGCGTGTACGTGAACGTCTCGGGTGAGCGCGTGCGGTACGTCGCGTCGACGTACTCCATCAGGTCGAGCAGCCAGGTCTCCATCTGCGCGCCGCTCGGCGTGCCCTGCGGCGCGTCGGTGTAGAAGGTGCCCTGCAGGCACTCCTCGCCGCGGCAGAGGCCGTCCGGGAAGACGAAGATCATCTTCTGGAGGCGGTGCGCCTCGGGGATCGTGCCCGCGGTCATGTACGTCCAGAAGATGAGGCCGAGCTCGATGAGGTCGTTGGGCGACATCCCATAGCCGTGCCCGAAATAGACGACCGGGTAACGCAGCGACGCGTTCTCCGGCGCGAAGTAGCCGGGCGGGAGCACGATCGCGGCGGGGCCGACGCGGCCCGTCGTCGGCGACTCGAACATCGTCACGAGCTTGTTGGGGTTCGGGCAGGCCGAGTCGCCGGGGGAGCAGAGGCGGTCGCGGATCGCGCGGCGGTCGCCGTCGGGCCAGCGCGCGCTCATCCACGAGAGCGCCGAGAGCACGCGGTTGAGCAGCTGGTCGCCCGTGCCGACGTGCCCGCCGTCGCCGTCGACGAGCTGCTGTCGCGTCGCGTCGGGGTCGCCGTAGCGCACGAGCACCGAGCCGCCGACCTCATCCCAGGGGATGGTCGTGAAGTCGAAGAGGTTGTCCTCGGTGCGGCCGGTGTAGAAGAGCGACGCGTGCGAGTTGTACATCCGCACGCCGCGGCCGCGCGCCTGGAACGCGCCGATGAAGTGGTTCATCGAGGGCAGCGAGTTGAGCAGGTCGCGGATGCCGCCGTCGGCGAAGACGTCGAGGTCCGCGAGGGCGTCGTCGGCCATCGTGAGCGCGAGCAGCTTCGGGTTGCGCTCGAACATCCGCTCGGTGCCGGACGCGCGGTCGTAGCGGCGGTTGCCCTCGCCGAAGTCGTAGCCGCCGGCGCGGAGCTGCGGCGTGCCCGCGACGCCGTCGAGGCCGAGGTCGTCGAAGGGCTCCGCGACGCCGGGTGCGCCGGCGACGTCGGACGCGCCGTCGCGGTACCAGTTGCCCTCGGTGCCGCGCGGGTTGAACTGGAAGTCGTAGTCGTCGCCGTTCGGGTCGGGGTTGGTGACCGCGTCGAAGCCGGGCTCGTCGGCGCTCGCGACGTTGTCGAGGCCGACGTCGCGGAAGGCCTCCCACATGTTGCGGACCACGGGCTCGCCGGGGTCGCGCACGCCGTTGTCGTTCACGTCGACGGCGAGGAAGGGCTCGGCCGGGTAGTCGTTGCGCCCGCCTGGATCCCACACACCGATGTCGCGGCGGCCGTCCACGCGGATCTCTGCCCCATCACAGAAGGTGATGACCGGGTGCAGGCCCTCGGGGTTGAACTCGTCGTCGAAGAAGCCCGTCATCGGGTCGGTGTCGCCGGCCTCGGGCGGGATGACGATCGGGTTCTCGCACCGCGTCGCATCGGGGATCATGCGCGTGGTGTCGGGGACGCCGGGCGGCGTGATGTTCGGCTGCGTCGGGTCGTCGGTCCGGTTCGTCGCCGGGTTGCCGTACATGAACGAGAGGTCGCGGAAGATCTGCATCCACTCGCGCCGATCGAACGTGCCGCCCTGACCGCCGTAGTCGTCCTCGTAGTACCAGTGCTCGAAGTCCTGGACCGTCTGGTAGAGCTCGTCGTTCGGCGGCGTGTTCGCGAGCGACGCGCCCTCGTCGCAGGTGTTGCCCGGCACCGCGCGATCTTCCTCGGTGCAGAAGCCGCCGAAGTTGTACTCGCGGAAGTAGTGGATGGTCTGGACGAAGTCCGTCGGCCCGCCGAGCGGCGCGCTGAAGTCGAAGCGCTCCGGGTGCCGCAGCCCGAGCTGCGCGCTGCCGATCGCGCCCATCGAGAAGCCCGTGACGCCGCGGAACTTGTACTCGCGCATGCGCGAGCTGCCGGAGGTGTCGGCGACGACGGCCTGGAAGGTGCCGAGGCGCGGCGTCTGGAAGCGGAGCAGGCCCTTGCCCCAGCCGCCCTCGAACGACGGCCGCGCGAACGGCACGATCGTGGGCTCGGACACGCGCGCGCTCGAGTAGCTGATGAGCACGTGGCTGCGGTTCGCGTTGGCGGGGAGCAGCGCGAGCGAGACGGGGATCGCGACCTCGATCTCGCGGTTCGAGCGGAAATCCGTGGGCCCGAAGGTCACCGCGGGGCCGAGCGCCCGGTAGCCGGCCGGCACCTGGTCCGGCGCGCAGGCGATCGTCGCGTCGAAGGGATCGACGCGGAAGAAGTCGTCGCGCGAGGCGCCGGGCTGCACGTGCACTTCGCTGCCGGCGAGCGTGCTGCCCGCCGCGACCGTCACGCGCGCGCCGGGCGTCACGCGCCCGCTCGCCGTGCCCGCGCAGGCCGGCAGCGTCGCTGCCGCGACGTCGAAGGTGAAGGTCGCCGTCTCGGTGACGCCGCTGCGTGTGACCGACGCGGTGATGGTCGTCGTGCCCTCGCCGACGGGCGTGATCGTCGTCTCGACGTCGCTCTTGGCCGCGGCGATCGTGAGCGACGCGGGCACCGTCGCGACGGCGGGGTCCGACGAGCTCAGCGTGATGACGAGGTCCTCGCAGAAATCACGCCCCAGACCGAGCGCGTTCTGCCGCGTGAGGCCCGGCGCGGTGCCGAGCGTGGTGCGGATCCAGCGCAGCGAGGGCAGCGGCGTGGTCGCGCCGCAAGCCGAGGGCCCGGCGTCGGGAGACGGTGGCGGCGGCGGCGTGTCGTCGTCGTCGCCGCAGCCGGCGAGCATCAGCAAGGGGAGGGCGAAGCCGAGCGCGCGGGCGCGGAGCGAGCGGGCGACGTGCATGATGCGCGAGGATACCCGAAAGCGGCCGCGTTCTCCGGCGGCGCGCGGACTTCGCGCACAGGTCGCGCGCGGTGCAGGGCCGCGATCGTCGCCCGCCGGCGCGCGTGCGCGGTTATGCTCGGCGCCAGCCGCGAGGAGGCAGGATGAAGATCAACGGCAACAGTCGGGCGGTCGTCACGGGGGCGGGCAGTGGACTCGGGCGCGCGTTCGCGCGCGAGCTTGTGCGTCGCGGGGCGCACGTCGTGCTCTCGGACGTGAACGCGGCGGGGCTCGAGGAGACGGCGCGCCTCGTGCGCGAGGCGGGCGGCCGCGTCGTCACGGCGCGCTGCGACGTCACGCGCCCCGAGGAGCTCGAGGCGCTCTCCGTGCTCGCGAAGTCGGAGCTCGGCGGCACGGATCTGCTCATCAACAACGCGGGCGTCGCGGTCTCGGGGCCGATCGGCGAGGTCGCGCTCTCCGACTGGCGCTTCCAGCTCGAGGTCAATCTCTTCGGCGTCATCCATGGCTGCCACAGCTTCGTGCCGGAGATGGTCGCGCGCGGCTCGGGCCACATCCTCAACGTCGCCTCGATGGCCGGCATCGTCTCGGTCCCCGGGATGGCGCCCTACAACGTGACCAAGGCCGGCGTCATCTCGCTCTCGGAGACGCTCGTCGGCGAGGTGCGTGGGCGCGGCGTCGGTGTGACTTGCCTCTGCCCGAGCTTCTTCCCGACCGACATCGTCAAGAGCGGGCGCGGGGTCGTCGACGCGAAGAAGGCGAAGTTCGCCGAGAAGCTGATGCAGCGCTCGAAGTGGTCGGCCGACGACATCGCGCGCATTGCGCTCGACGCCGTCGAGAGCGACACGTTCTACGTGCTGCCGCACGCCGACTCGCGCTGGATCTGGCGCCTCAAACGCGCCTCGCCGTGGCTCTACGCGAAGGCCATCGACGCGCTCGGCAAGCGCGCGCTCATGGGCGCGTAGCGGCGCGCGCGGCCTCGACGAGCACGGCGCCCACCTCGCGCAGCGCGAAGCGGACGCGCGGCCACGGCTCGGGCGTCGACCCGACGCCGCGCACCTCGGCGAAGTGGCGGCCGAAGAGCCACTCGCAGCGGAGCACGTGGTAGGTGTCGCTCACGATGAGCACGCGCCGCGCGTCGACGACGCGGGCCGCGAAGCGCGCGTTTTCGGCCGTCGTCGTCGACTGCGATTCCCGCACGAGCGCCGACTCGGGCACGCCGAGCGCGTGTGCGAGTCGCGCGGCGGCCTCGGCTTCGGAAGGTGGGTGCTCGCCGACGCCGCCCGTCATCACGACGAGCGGCGCGCGCCCCGCCTTCCAGAGCGCGACGGCCGCACGGACGCGCCGCTCGAGCGCCGGGCTCGGCCGACCGTCCGGCATCACCCGGCAGCCCGCGACGACGATTGCGTCCCACTGCCCGCTCGACGGCGCCGCGCGTCTCCCGTACGCGTCGAGCGCGAGCGCCCCGAGCCCCCAAGCGACGAGGAGCGCGGCGACGCTCAGCAGGAGCACGCGGCGCGTCCGAGGAGTGAGCCGCACGCCCGCCCGGGCTCAGCCCCGCCGCACCGGGCCACGCTCGCCCGAGGGTGCGAAACCACCGGGAGGTGTCTGGGTTGATACGCCTGCTGCAGGGGCGGGTGACGGCGTTCGGGGCGCGCTGCTCGCGGGCCTCGCGGAGCCGGCGGTGCCCGCGGGGCCGTCGAAGCGCTCCCTCAGCATCTTCGGTACGTCGAGCCCGGTCGCCGCGCGGATCTGCTCGCTCGCGCCGAGCAGCTTCGTGGCGAGCGGCGTGTCGCCGCCCGTCGCGCCTGCGGGCGCCGGGCCGATGACCGTGAGCCGGTCGACGCGCAGATCGCTGAGCGGCTGCGTGAGGCGGCCGATCAGCGGGAGCAGCTTCTGCATGAGCAGCACGTCGCGACCGGCGGCGCCGCTCGCCTGGTACTGCTTCGCGAGCCCGGCGAGCACGCTCGCGGTCGCGCGTCCCTGCTCGACGATCGTCGCTGCGGCGCCCTTCGCGGCCTCTTCCGCGCGCCGCCGCTGCGCCTCGGCGGGCTGCACGACCTCCGCGAGGAGCTGCAGCTTCACCTGCTCGATGCGCGCGAGCTGCAGCTGCGCCTCGGCCTGCGCCTGCGCGATGTCGGCCTGCACCTCGGCGCGCTGCTCGGCGATCAGCGCCTCGCGCCGCGACTGCGCGTCGACGATGCGGCGATGGTTGCGCTGCGTCGTGACCGCGATCTGCGCCTCGAGCTTCGAGATCTCGGCGTTCATCGTGTTCTGCCACTTCTGCTCGGCCGTCTGGGCCTGCGCCTCGGACTCCGCGACGACGGCTGCGAGGCGTACCTTCGCGCTGCGCATCCGCCCGATCGAGCTGAGGTAGCCGACCTCGTCGGTGACGTTCTGGATCTTGAGGGTGTCGAGCACGAGGCCGATCTTGGAGAGGTCCTGCTCGGCCTCTTCCGTCAGCTTGCTCGCGAACGCCTCCTTGTCGGTGTTCACCTGCTCGGGCGTGAGCGTCGCGAGGACGCCGCGCAGGTTGCCCTCGAGCGTCTGCTGGGCGACCTGCATGATCTGCGCGCGCGTGTAGCCGAGGAAGCGCTGCAGCGTGTTGTGGATGAGCGGCTCTTCGCCCGGAACCTTGATGTTCGCGACGCCCTGCACCGAGAGCGGGATCCCGCCCTTCGAATACGCGCCGCGCACCGAGACCTCGATCGTCATGTTCGTGAGGTCCATGCGGTCGACGACCTCGATCAGCGGCACGCGCAACGTGCGGCCGCCCTTGACGATGCGGTAGCCGACGACGCCCTGCGCCGTCGTGCGCGGGCGCCCCGAGAAGATCAGCACTTCGTTGGGCTGGCAGACGTAAAGGACGTTCTTCACGACCATCAGGATCGTGAGGAAGCAGACGGCCGCGATGGCCGCGAGCGCGACGAGGGCTCCCATCACGCACCCCCCTTCGCGGCGTCGGCCCGCCGACCATCGACGTCGAGGATCCCCGGGACGTCCACGCCCGTCGTCTCGCGGAGCGCGTGCAGTACCGCCGCGATCATCTGCGGGTAGCTCGCCGCGTAGCTCGAGAGCCCGCGCCCGTCGCCTTGGTCGAGCACGTTGACCTCGCCGACCTCGATGTTGCGCAGCTGCGTGACCACCGTGCCCACGATCTCGTCGAGGTGCTGGATCACGTAGAGCTCCTTCGCCTTGTCGCCCATGGAGCGCCACGCGTCGCTCATCGCGCGGAGCACCTCGATCTGCGCGGCGCCGTTCTCGAGGGTGGGCGCGGCCTCGCCCTTCGCGAGGAGCTCGCGCGCCTGCCGCTCGATCTCCGCGGGGATGACGACGTCCGCCTGGAGGCGGCGCTGCTCGAGCTCGTTGCGGATGGCTTGCAGGTCTTTCTCCGCCTCGGCGCGCGCCGTCTTCGCGGCGGCCTCCGCCTCGCGCTCGATGGCCGTCGCGTTGCCGTCGAGCTCGGCCATGACGCGGCGCACCTCGTTGCGCTTCTGCGCGACGGCGGTCTCGCCGATCTCCCGCGCGACCTCCGCGCGTCGCTGCGCGGTGGCCTGCGCCTGCGCGGTCTCCTGCATCGCCTGGTTCTCGGCGTTCTCCGCGTCGCGGAGCGCGGCGGCGATGCGCGGGCGGCCGAGCGAGTCGAGGTAGCCCGTCTCGTCGGCGACGTTCTGGATCTTCAGCGTGTCGAGCTGCAGGCCGAGCTTGTCGAAGTCGGCCTCGGCCGCGTGCGCGAGGTTCTCCGCGAACTTGAGGCGGTCTTCGTTGACTTCCTCGGGCGTCATGCGTGCGAGCACCTCGCGGAGCGCGCCCTCGAGCGTCTGCTGCGCGACCGTCTGCACCTCCTGGATGGAGCGGCCGAGGAAGCGCTCGATCGCGTTCGGCAGGAGGCGCGGATCGCCGTTGATCTTCACGTTGGCGATCGCGTGGATCTGCAAGGGGATGTTCCCCATCGAGTAGGCGTTCTGCACGACCACGTCGATCGGCACGAGGCGCATGTCCATCGTGTCGACGCGCTCGAGCACCGGGATTCGAAACGCGCGCCGACCCTGTGTCACGGTGCGGTAGCCGAGCTTCGTGCCATCGGGGGACTCGTAGCTCTTGCCGCTGAAGATGAGCGCCTGATTGGGCCGCGCGATGTAGAGGAATTGCCGCGCGATCCAGACGAACAGGAGAATCCCGAAGGCGACGCCGACGGCCATCGCGACGACGGCCCAGAGCGTCTGCTCGCTCCCGACGAACGAAGCGAGGCCCCCCGCCTCGGGGATCTCGGGCACGCCGGAAGACGGCGCGCCGTAGGGGTTGTACGGTTGTGACATGGCGTCGATCCCTTTCGAGCGCGACCCCTCCGGTCGCGCGTGGAGTCCTGCGGGCCGTGCCCGCGCCTAACGCTCGAGGCGCGCGACGCGCGCCGTCGTTCCGTCCATCTCGACGACGAGGACCTCCTCGCCGGTCGCGAAGGGCTGCGCGTCGTCCGTCGCGGCGAGGACGTCGACCGTGCTTCCCCTCAGCGTGAGGCGCACGCGGCCGAGCTGCGCGGGGCCGACGGGCACCATCACCTGCGCCGTCTTGCCGACGTAGTCCGCCGAGCTCGCCGCGCTGTTCGAGTCGCGGCCGGAGAGTTTGCGCACGACGAGCGCGGCGCCCACCCCGGCCGCGGCGCCCATCCCGGCGGCCGCGAGCCCAGTGACCCACGCGGGGGCGAGCTCGAAGAGCGTGAGCACCACACCCGTGAGCCCGAAAAACGCGAGAAAAAACGTCCAGAATCGAAGCGACACCAACATCGAGAGCGCCCCGAAGGCGCTCGCCGCGAGCTCGCTGTCCGCGTCGTGGACCTCGCCCTGCGCGTGCACGTCCGCGTCGTGCCCGCCCCCGCCGAGGACAACCGAGGCGCCGAGGAGGATGCCCCCGGCGATGAGCGCAAACACGTATCCGTAAAACAGCATGCGTCGGCTCCCCCGCGCGCGCGTCGCGCAGCGGGGCGCAGCTTACATCGCGCCCACCGCACCGCACGCCGCGCGGGCTTGCGGCGAGGCGAAAATTCACCGTGGAGCGCGCCCGCGTCGACGCGCGGAGTCACGGGCACGCGTCTGACTTCGCGCGGGCGTTCAGGCCCGTCGCATGGGCGATGCGCAGGACCGCGGCGCCTACTCGCCGCCGAGCGTGAGCGCCGCGTCGCCCTGCGTCGCGACCAGGCGGGAGAGCGCCTCGCGCGCGGCGTCGAGCGTGACGTTGCCGCGCGCGTGGATGGTGGCCGCGATGGCCTCGACCTGCGGTCCGCGCGCGCCGACCGCGATCGCCACCGTGCGGGCGTGCAGCAGCATGTGGCCGCGCTGGATGCCGTCCGTCGCGAGCGCGCGCAGCGCGGCGAGGTTCGAGGCCATGCCGACGCAGCCGACGAGCATCGCGAGCTCGCTCGCCGACGCGACGCCCGTCATCGCGAGGCCGAGGCGCGCGCCGCCGTGGATGCGGATCGGGCCGCCGACGATGCCGAGCGAGAGGGGCATCGCGAGCTCGCCGACGAGCGAGCCGTCGTCGCCGACGCGCCAGGTGCAGAGCGGCTCGTAGCGCCCGTTGCGCGCCGCGTAGGCGTGCGCGCCGGCCTCGACCGCGCGCCAGTCGTTGCCCGTCGCGATGACCACCGCGTCGACGCCGTTCATGACGCCCTTGTTGTGCGTCGCGGCGCGGTACGGATCCTTCTCGGCGAAGCGCGACGCCCGCACGATGCCGTCGCGCACGCTCTCGCCGCTGCGCCCCTCGAACGCGAGCGCCTCGACGGGGATCGATGCGCGCACGCGCACGCAGCGCCGGTCGGCGAGGTTCGACAGGATGCGCAGCCCGATGCGGCCTCCGGCGAGGTGCGCGATGCGCGGCGCGACTTCCTCGGCGATGGTGTTCACGAGGTTCGCGCCCATCGCGTCGCGGCAGTCGACGAGGACGTGCACGACGAGCATGCCGTCGCCGAGGTCGCGGACCTCGAGGTCCCGCGCGCCGCCGCCCCGTGCGACCAGCCCGGGCACGGAGGCGTCGGCCTCCGCGAGGATCGTCGCGCGCTCGGCGAGGATGGCCGCGGTGGCCGCGGCCGGGTCACGGACCTCGTCGAGCTGCACCTGCGCGATCATGATCGGCGCGTCGGTCTCGGCCTGGAATCCGCCGCCAGCACGCACGATGCGCGCCGCGTTCGAGGCCGCGGCGACCACCGACGGCTCCTCGACGACCATCGGCGCGAGGTGATCGCGGCCGTTGATCTGCAGGTTCAGCCCGACCGCGAAGGGCAGGGCGTACATGCCGATGACGTTCTCGACGGATTTGTCCGCGGTGGCGCAGTCCATGCCGCCGCCACCGAGCGCCCGCGCGAGGTCGGCGACGTCGACACCGAGCGCCTCGGCGGCCACGCGGCGGCGCTCTTCGACGGACAGCTTGTAGAACCCGGGCAAGCGCGAGTTGGTCATGGGGCGAAGTCTCGGGCCGGAGGTAGCAGGCGACCACGGCAGCCGGGGGCGATTTTCGGTGAGCCGCCCGACGGGGGGGCCGAGCCGTCGTCCGCGTGCAGCGAGCGGCGCGCCCCGCGGGGTGAACGGTGACGCTCCGCGTCAGCCGCGCGGCGCGGCGGGCTCCGCGCGGACACCCGGCGCGCCGAGCGCGACGTCGACAGGCTCGAGGCCGTGGGCCGCGCACGCCTGCTCGAACGCGTCCGCGGCCGCGGCGTCGTCGAAGAACGCCAGCGCGACGTCGCCGCCGCCCGCGCCCGAGGGCTTCGCGGCGCCGCCGTGCGCGCCCGCGAGCGTCGCCGCGCGCCGCAGCCCGTCCTCGACGATGGGCGCCCCGGCCGCCTCCCCGAGCGCGGCCATCGCGGCGTGGTGCGCGGCGACCGCCTCCAACAGCGCTCGCGCGTCGGCCTGCACGAACGCCTCGGCCATCCGCGCCGCCGCCTCGCCGAGCGCGCCCATCGCCCGGGCGTACAGACCCGGCGCCGTCGCCGCGAGCGCCCGCACGCGCCGCACGAGCTCGCTCGTCCGCGCCTCGCGGCCCGTCCAAACCACGCGCAGGTGCGCGCCGGGCGGCAGCGCGATAGACGCGGCCTCGCGCACCGCACCGCTCGCCGGATCCCGCTGAAAGCGCACCAGGCCGCCGAGCACGGAGGCCGCGACGTCGGCGCCGCTGCCCTCGGGGGCGACGCTCCGGTGCCCCTCGAGCGCGATCTCGAGCAGCGCGCGCCGCGTGTCGGCGTCCTCGAGGGACCGCCCGGCGCGGGCGAAGACGGCCCCCGCGGTCGCCGCCGCGGCCGCCGCCGAGGAGCCCAGCCCGAGCTTGCGATCGCCGCGTCTCAGCGCCGATACATCGAGCCGCAGTGGGTCGTCGGACGTGCTCGCCGTCACGCCAAGCTGCGCCTCCGCGATCACGCGCGTCGCGGCGACCTCGGGGGGCAGCGCGCCCGTCGCCGTCCCCCGCGCCTGGATCCCCGACGTTTCCGCGGCGCCAGGCCACCAGACCTGCGCCCGCGCATCCGCCGCCGCGACGACGGCGACCGCGCCGTCGAGCACGACGTACTCGCCCGAAATCATGAGCTTCCCGGGCGCGCTCGCGCCGCGCGGCGTGCTCATGGCCGCGCCCCGCTGCGTGCGGATCCCGTCATGCGAGCGCCATGCACCAAACGTCCCCGCGTCGGCGGGAAGTATCGATCAAGACACATCACCGATCGTCCACGAGGAGCCCGCTGCCCGGCGAGGCGAGCAGGGTGCGCAGCACGCCCGGGGTCGCGCCGAGCGCCTCGGCGACACGCGGCGCATCCTCGGCCGCGCAGAGCGCCTTCACGTGGGGGCCCGCGTCCATCGTGGCGTAGACCGGCACGCCCTCCGCGCGGAGCCTCCGCACCGTCGCGAGCGCGGCGAGGGTCACGGGCTGCAGGTAGAGCACCGCGGGGCCCGCGGCCATCGCGCACGCGTGGAAGGCGAGGGTGCTCTGCTCCATCGCCTCGCCGACGCGCGTCAGGTCGCGCGCCGCGAGTCCGTCCCGCACCGCGTCCGCGAGCGCCGGCGCCGCGGCGACCCACGCGTCGTAGTACGGCGAGGTCCGGCGCGTGTGCTCCATGCCGTCGGTCGAGCCCGTCCCCTTGGGGCCCTCGTCGGCGACCGCCACGACGATGCGCACGTCCCAGAACGCGGCCGGGTGCAGCGGCCGCGCGGCGAGTCGCGCGTCGCCGGGGACCCCGGCCTGCAGCTCGACGAAGCCCGCGTACACGCTGCGCGCGGCCGAGGCGCTCGCCTGCCGCGCGATCGCGCTGATGTCCGCGGCGTCGAGCGCGAGGCCCATCGCGGCCTGCGCGGCGCCCGCGAGCGCGGCGAAACCCGAGGCGCTCGACGCGAGCCCGCTCGCCGTCGGGAAGTGGTTGACGCTCTCGACGCGGGCGAAGCGCGTCTCGCCGCTGCGGGCGCGGAGCCCGTCGAGCAGGCGCGCGGCGCGGCCCGTTTCCGTCGGCCCCGCGACGCGTCCGCCGAGGACCAGCACGTCGCGCTCGAGGCCGCGCTCGAGCGTGACGGTGGTCTCCGTCGTGAGCGGGTCGAGCGTGATCGAGAGGCTCGGCACCGCGGGCAGGTTGAGCGCGACATCGCTCTTGCCCCAGTACTTCGCGAGCGCGATGTTCGCGCGGGCGACCGCGCGCGCGGTGCCTCCGCTCATGGCGCGTCGCCCGCGACGGTCACCTGGAACGCCTCGCGGCCGAGCCCGACGAGCGCGGCGCGCACCCGCTCGGCGGCCGCCTCGTCGGCGCACAGCGCGATCATGCAGCCGCCTCCACCGCCGCCCGTGAGCTTCGCGCCGAGTGCGCCGGCCGCGCGCGCGGTCGCGCACATCTCCTCGAGGCGCGGCGTCGAGAGCATGAGCGCCGCGAGCAACCACTGGTTCATGTCCATCAGCTGGCCGAGCGCCCGGGCGTCGCCGGCCTCGATCGCGAGCCGCCCGTTCCGCGCGATCGACCCGATCGCGGCCATGGTCTGCGAGGTCTTGTCGGGCGCGCGCGCGTGCAGCCGCGCGATCGCCTCGACGGTGGCGCGGGTGGCGCTCGACTCGCCGCTGTCGCCGACGACCAGGTGCAGCGGCGTGCGTGCGCGGATCGGCGTGAGCGGCTCTCCCTTCACGTACCAGCCGAGCCCGCCCGACGCCGCCATCGCGTTGTCGACGCCCGATGGCTGCCCGTGGAACACCCGCTCCCAGCGCAGGGAGCGCGCGAGCAGCGAGGCGGCGTCGTGCGACGCGCCGAGGGCGTCGTCGAGGGCGCGGATCACGGCGACACCGAGCGCCGCGGAGCAGCCGAGCCCGCTGCCGCCGGGGATCGCCACGGTGGCCTCGACGCGCACGCGCGGACGGCCCGGGTCGCGCCCCGCGAGCGCCTCGCCGAAGGCCCGCGCGAGCGGCGGCGCGTCGTCGCCGGGCCCCTCCGCGGGGAGCTCCAACGTCACGTCCCAGGGACGCACGTACAGCGTGTCGAGCGCGCCGGGCGTCGGGGAGGCCTCCGCCGTCACGCCGCGTGAGAGGCCCGCGGCGATCGCCGGGTGCCCGTACACGACGGCGTGCTCGCCGAGCAGGATGACCTTGCCGGACGCCTGCGCCATGGGGTCAGTGATCCCGCTCGGTGAGCAGCGCGAGCAGGTCGGTGAGCCGCGCCCGGCCGCGCTCCGAGATGGGCGCCGCCGCGAGGGCCTCCCGCGCCGCGCGCCGGTGCGCGACGAGCTGCGCCTCGACGTCCGCGCGCGCGCCCGACGTCTCGAGGAGCCGCGTCGCCGCCTCGACGTCCGCGCTGCTCGCGTCCGCGCGCCCGAGCACCGCGTCGAGCGGCCCGCGCGCGTCGCGCTCGAGCAGGCGCTCGGCCGCGGCGACGAGCGCCGTGCGCTTGCCCGCGCGAAGGTCGTTGCCGGCGGGCTTGCCCGTCGTGCGCGGGTCGCCGAACGTGCCGAGCAGATCGTCGCGGAGCTGGAAGGCCACCCCGAGCGGATCGCCGAACAGATTCAAGCTCGATACATGCTCCGGGCGCGCCCCGCCCAGCAGCGCACCGAGCGCGAGGGGCCCGCGCACCGTGTAGCTGCCCGTCTTGAGATGTTGCATCAGTGATACGTCTGCGGCGCCCAGCAGGTCGAGGTGCTGTCCGATGACGACCTCCTCCTGCATGACGCGGAAGGCCGTGATGGCGTCGCCGAGGCGGCCTTCGGGGAAGGTGGCCCGGCAAAGCAGCTCCCAGGCATAGGCGGACGCGAGATCGCCTGCGAGCACGGCGACGGCGGCGCCGAGGTGCGTGCTGCCGTAGCGCGCTGCGAGCGCGGTGTGCACGGAGGGGCCGCCGCGCCGCTCGGCGTCGCCATCCATCCAATCGTCGTGGATGAGGAGGTACGTCTGCAGCACCTCGAGCGCGGCGCACACGTCGAGCGTGGGCGTGAGGTCGTCGGGCGCGTCGTCGCCGCGCACGGCGTCGTAGGTCGCGACGATCACGGCCGGTCGGAGGCGCTTGCCGCCACGCATCGTGAGGCCGCGCACCGCGTCGACGAGCACGGCGGCGTCCTCGCCGAGCCGCGCCGCGGATGCGTGCTTGTCGCTCAGGTACTGCGCGAGCCGCGCGTCCACGCGCGACCGCACCTCCGCCATCCACTCCATGCGCGCTGCTCCGTCGTTCCGGCCAGCAAGACCCGTCGCGCGCAGCTGATTGCCCGTGTGCGCCGGCGGTCCTACAAGGCGGCGGCCATCATGAGCACCGACCTCCAACGGCGCAAGGAAGACCACCTCGACCTGTGCGCGACGGACGCCGTCGCCTTCCGCGAGCGCACCACGCTCTTCGAGGACGTGCGGCTCGTGCACCAGTCGCTCCCCGAGGTGCACGCCGACGAGGTCGACACCTCGCTCACGTTGCTCGGCAAGCGGCTGCGCGCGCCGATCGTGATCGCGTCGATGACGGGCGGCACCGAGCGCGCGGCGCAGATCAACCGCGAGCTCGCGGCGGTCGCGGAGGCGCGCGGCTACGCGTTCGGCCTCGGCAGCCAGCGCGCGATGGTGCGGCGGCCCGACACCGCGTGGACGTACCAGATCCGCGAGGCCGCACCGACGACGCTCGTCTTCGGCAACGTGGGCGTGGTGCAGGCGCGCGACTGGGAGAGCGCGCAGATCGCGCAGATGCTCGGCGACATCGGCGCCGACGCGCTCTGCGTGCACATGAACCCCGCGCAGGAGCTCGTGCAGCCGGGCGGCGATCGCGATTTCCGCGGTGGTTTCGCGACCTTCGAGCGGCTCGTGCGCGAGCTGCCCGTCCCGGTCATCGCCAAGGAGACGGGGAACGGCGTGAGCGCCGAGCTCGCGCGGAAGCTGCGCGCGTGCGGCGTGCGGCACGTGGATGTGAGCGGCGCGGGCGGCACCTCGTGGGTGGGCGTCGAGACGCTGCGCGCGTCGGGCGCGGCGAAGGCGCTCGGTGAGGTGCTGTGGGACTGGGGCATCCCGACGGCCGCGTCCGTCGGGCTGGTCGCACGCGAAGACCTCACCGTGATCGCGACGGGCGGGCTCAAGACGGGGCTCGACGTGGCGAAGGCCATCGCGCTCGGCGCGAGCGCGGGCGGCATCGCGCGGCCGTGTCTGCAGGCGCTGACGGCGGGCGGGCGCGAGGGGGCGGACGCCTTCCTCGACGGCGTCGAGCAGACGCTGCGCGCGGTGATGGTGCTCGTCGGCGCGAAGGATCTCGCCGCGCTGCGCACCGCGCCGCGCTTCGTCACGGGCGAGCTCGCGCGCTGGCTCGCGACCTGAGCGGCGCGCCCTGCGCACGCGACGCGCGCGGTGCGATCACGCGCCCGGCGGCATCGGTGCGCGCGAGGCGCGGCGCTCTTCGCGGCTCTCCGTGGAACCGGTGAACGGGAACGCGATCTGCCCGAGCAGGTTCGCGGGCACGTAGTCGCCGATGACGCCGTAGCGATCGGGCCACTTGCGGTCGGCCGTGACGGCGGTGCCGAAGAGGTAGTCGAGGAAGGCGAAGTGCGCGGCGTAGTTCTTGTCGATCGCCTCGGTGTCGCGCGAGTGGTGCCAGTGGTGGAAGTTGGGCGTCACGAGCACGTAGCGCAGCGGCCCGAGCCGCGCGCTCACGTTGGCGTGGTTGAACACGGCCTGAAAGCCCACGACGAGCACGTAGGCGTCGACGACGCGCTGCGAGAAACCCAGCACGAAGATCGGCGCGAGCACGAGGATGCGCGTGACGATCAGCTCGAGCAGGTGCTGCCGCGAGCCCGCGAGCCAGTCCATCGCCTTCGCGCTGTGGTGCACCGAGTGGAAGCGCCAGAGGAAGCCCACCTCGTGGTAGGCGCGGTGCAGCCAGTACTGCACGAGGTCGGCGGCGAGGATGCAGAGAAAAAGCTGCAAAACGAAGGGGATCGTCGAGACGAAGTGCTGCACCGTGTCGCTCTCGGCCCACGAGAACGCGGCGTGTACGGCCCGGTTCACCACGACGAGCACGAGGCCGACCGAGAGGTGATTGAGCAGGAAATGCTGCAGATCGACCTGCCACTCGGGGCGGAACACGGGCTGCTCGCGCCGCAGCGGGAAGAGCTTCTCGAGGAAGACGAAGAGCAGCGTCGAGCCGAGCAGATCGAGCAGCAGGAAATCGAGGCCGATGTACGGCGTGTGATCCGCGAAGTCGCCCACCGGCACCGTCGCGCCGCCGAGCAGCTGCGCGACCGCGAGCACCGCGAAGGCCGTGAGCGAGAGCCAGCGCGCGCGGCCGAAGACGCTGTTGAACACGGAGATGACGCCCGACACGAGCATCACCACGAAGAGCACGACGCGCAGCGTGCCGACGTCGTAGACCTTCCGGAACTCGGGCGTGCTCGTGTACGCGGGGAAGTGGAAGGCGATGACCGCGAGCAGCGCGAGGACCGCGAGGCAGAGGGCGACGACGCCGCTCGCGAGGCCTTTGCCGGGCTCGAGCGCGCCGTGGCCGGTGGTGAGCTTCTCGAGTTTTGCGACCGGCGAGGCTTCCTGCTTGGACATGGGCCGAGGTTGCCATCGACACGGCGCGTTTTCGAAGTTCGCCGTGGTGAGTGAGAGGGGGACACCTGCTAAGCCCACGGTCATGCGCGCGGCGGTCGTCGGAGCCGGGGTCTCGGGGCTCGTGCTTGCGCGCACGCTGCGCGACGCGGGCTGCGAGGTCGCCGTGTTCGACAAGGGGCGCACCGTGGGCGGGCGGGTCGCGACGCGACGCCGCGAACAGGGCGCGTTCGACCATGGCGCGCAGCGCTTCAGCGCGCGCGGGGAGGCCTTCCGCGCGGAGGTCGCGGCCTGGGAGCGCGCGGGCGTCGTCGCGCGGACCGAGTCCGTGTCGTACGAGCCGTGGTGGCTGCCGCAGCCCGACGCGAACGCGCTCGCGCGCGCGCTCGCCGTGGGGCTCGAGGTGCGCGTCTCGACGCGCGTGACGGGGTTGCGCCGCGCGAAGCGCGCGTGGCGCCTCGCGCTCGAGGGCGGCGACGATCCCGGCCCCTTCGACGTCGTCCTGTTCACCGCGCCCGCGCCGCAGAGCGCCGCGCTGCTCGCGCCGCATGGCGTGTTCGAGGAGCCGCTCGCACGCGTGCAATACGCGCCGACGTGGGCCCTGCTCCTGCTCTGCGACGCGGAGGGCGTGGCGTGGCCCGCGCGCACCTTCACGGATGGCGCGGACCGCGACGCCATCTCGCTGCTCGTCCGCGAGGGCCACAAGCCCGGGCGCCTGCCCGACGACGCGCTCGTGCGTCTCGTGGTGCATGCGTCGAGCGCGTTTTCCGTCGCGCACCTCGAAGACTCGGACGAAGCCGTGTCCTCGGCCCTCGTCGCGGCCCTCCGCGCGTGGCCCGGCTTCGGCGATCTGCGCGTCCGCTTCGCGCAGGCGCACCGCTGGCGCTTCGCGCGCGTCGTCGCGCCGCTCGGCGTGCCCGCGCTCTACGACGCGGCGCGCGGCCTCGGCGTCGCGGGCGATGGGATGCTCGGCCCGCGCATCGAGGCCGCCTGGGAGAGCGGCCGCGCGCTCGCGGCGCTCGTGCTCGCGCAGCGCGTCGACGCGCGTGATTGACCCCTGCGCCTGCTCTGCCTGACCTTCGAGGGATGCATGCGTCCCCGCGCCTCGTCGCCCCGCTCCTCGTGCTCGCAGCGACACTCACCGTGCCCTCGTTCGCCGCGGCGCGCGATGTGCCCGTGACCGACGTCGCGTCGCTGCGGGCCGCCCTCGACGCGGCCGTCGCGGGCGACGTGATCGTGCTCGCGGATGGCGACTGGGCCGCGTGGTTCGCGGACCCGGGCGCGGCCGACTTCACGCTGCGCGACGGGACGGCGTTCATCGACCAACGCGCACCCCTCGCCGAGGTCGTCGACGACTGCTGCGGCAACGCCCGCGACGCCGCGAGGTCGGACATCGGCGCCATCGAATACGATGGTGAAGATTTCTGCGACACGACGCGCCCGACGACGGCGGCTGCGGCTGCCGCATCGCGCGCGGATCAGCCGTAAATTCGATGGTTTACGCGTGGCTCGCGCTGCTCGTCGTGCTCGGTGCGACCCGCCGCGCGGCCCGCGCCCGCCGCGCGCTCAGCCGCCCTTCTTGAGCTCGAGCTTCGCGAGCGACTCGAGGTGCACCTCGTCGGGGCCGTCGGCGAGGCGCAGGGTGCGCGCCGCGGCCCACATGTGCGCGAGCGGGGTGTCCTGGCTGACGCCCGCGCCGCCGAAGGCCTGGATGGCGCGGTCGAGCACGTCGAGCGCCATCTGCGGCGCGACGACCTTGATCATCGCGATCTCGGCGCGCGCGACCTGATTGCCGACCGTGTCCATGCGGTGCGCGGCGTGCAGCGTGAGCAGGCGCGCCTGATCGATCTCGACGCGCGAGCGCGCGATGTCGCGGCGGATGGTGCCCTGCTCGGCGAGCGGGATGCCGAAGGCGACCCGCGCCTTCACGCGCGCGCACATCAGCTCGAGCGCGCGCTCGGCCATGCCGACGAGGCGCATGCAGTGGTGGATGCGGCCCGGCCCGAGGCGGCCCTGCGCGATCTCGAAGCCGCGCCCCTCGCCGAGCAGCACGTTCGCGCGCGGCACGCGCACGTTCTCGAAGACGAGCTCCGCGTGGCCGTGCGGCGCGTCGTCGTAGCCGAAGACGGTGAGCGGCCGGACGAGGCGCAGGCCCGGCGCGTCCATCGGCACGAGCACCATCGACTGCTGCAGGTGCCGCGGCCCGTCCTCGCGCGTGCGGCCCATGACGATCGCGACGGCGCAGCGCGGATCGGGCGCGCCCGTCGTCCACCACTTGCGGCCGTCGATCACGTAGTCGTCGCCGTCCTTCGCGATGCGGCAGGCGATGTTCGTCGCGTCCGACGAGGCGACGTCGGGCTCGGTCATCGCGAAGCAGGAGCGGATCTCGCCCGCGAGCAGCGGCGTGAGCCACTGCGCCTTCTGCGCCTCGGTGCCGTAGCGGACGAGCACCTCCATGTTGCCGGTGTCGGGCGCCGAGCAGTTGCACGCCTCGGGTGCGAGCAGCGGCGAGCGGCCCATCACTTCGCAGAGCGCCGCGTAGTCGCGGTTCGTGAGGCCCGCGCCGTGCGCCGACTCGGGGAGGAAGAGGTTCCACAGCCCCCGCGCGCGCGCCTCCTGCTTGAGCGACTCGACGACGGGCAGCGGGTGCCAGCGCTCCCCGTGTGGCCGCGGGGCCTCGGCGAGCGTGCGCTCGGCGGGGTAGACGTGCTCGTCCATGAAGGCGAGCAGGCGGGCGTGGAACTCCTCGGCGTGCGGCGACAGCGGGGGGATCATGGCCACGCAGCGTAGCCCGGCCGCGCCGCGAACCGGCGTCCCAACGCGGCCGTTTTCTGCAATTCAGTTGCGAGAGAAGGGATCGCCGCCCTCGAGCTGCGGGGGTGGCATGTCGTCCGCGTGGCCGATGCGATCCTTCGGCAAATACGCGCCGCCGTCGAGGTCTTGCAGGCACGTGATGAGGTGTTCGCGCAGGTCGTTGCGCAGCGTGAACATGCGCTCGGCGTCGGCCGCGCTCGCGCTGGCGCGCAGCGTCATGGTGCGCGGTCCCATCTCGCTCACGGCGAGCGTGCGGGTCACGCCGTCCCAGCACGGGTGCGTCTCGATGAAGGCGAGCGCCTCGCGCCGCAGCGTCTCGATCGGGGCCTTGAAGTCCACGTGCAGGACCACCGCGCCGACGAGCGCCGGGTCCATGCGCGTCCAGTTTTCGAAGGGCTTTTCGAGGAAATGCGTGACCGGCACCACGAGCCGGCGCTGGTCGCCGAGCTTGACGACCGCGTAGCTCAGCGTGAGCTCCTCCACCGTGCCGAACTCGCCCTCGACCACCACCTGATCGCCGATGCGCACGGGCTGCGTGAACGAGAGCTGCAAGCCCGCGAGCAGCGCGCCGATCGGGCGCTGCGCCGCGACGCCGAGCACGATGCCGGCGACGCCCGCGCTCGCGAGCAACGAGACGCCCACGGTGCGGAGCACGTCGTACTGCACGAGCACGAGCGCGCCGCCGACGACCACGACCGCGATGTGCAGCACGCGCCCGAGCACCTTCGCCTGGGTGACGACGCCGCGCGCGCGCTGCGGGTCCGAGCCCTCCGCCGTCGCGCGGGCTTCGATCGCGCGCACCGCGAAACCCACGAGTTTCCAGGCGATCGCGGCCCCGACGAGTACCACCAGCGTGCCGCCGATCCGCGCGGCCCACTGCCAGAGCGGGGCGTCCGAGCCGCGGAGGGCCTCGAGGAGCGCGTGCATCGCGCCTCAGCGCGCCAGCGCCGCGATCGTGCGCGGCAGGGCCGAGGGAGCGCGCGCGAGCAGCGGCGCGAGGTCCGCGCTCGAGAGCGTGTGCCAGTAGAGCAGCGGCGTGCGGGGCGCGCGCCCCGCGGCGTCGCGCATGAGGCCCGCGAGGGTCTTGGCGGTGTACGTCGTCTCGAGCGCGATCCCGTCCACGCGCGCGAGCCCGTCTGCGAAGCGCGCCGCGTCCGTCGCGACGCCGTAGCCGCGCCCGAGCTCGCGCGGCTCGATGCGGATGCGCGAGAGCGCGAGGTCCGCGACGTCGGGGAAGCGCGGGTCGAGCGTGCGCAGGCGCGCGACCATGCGGTGCACGAGCCGCCCGAGCACGACGCGGTTCGAGAGCGCGGGATCCGTCACGCGCACGCCGACGATCTCGGCCGTCACGCCGCACGCCGCGAGCCCGACGGCGGCGCCCGCGACGGTGCCGCCCGTGCCGAGCGCGATGTGGATGGCGCGCGGCTCCGGGAGCGCGCGGGCGTCGAGCTGCGCGGCGAGCTCGACGCCCGCCTCGACGTAGCCGAGCGCGCCGACCTCCGACGAGCCGCCCGCGGGGATCACGAACGGCGTGCGCCCCTGCAGCCGCAGCCGCAGCGCGAGCGCATGCGCCGCGACGGGCACGAGCGCGAAGGTCGGCACCGCGTGCAGCGTCGCGCCTGCGGCGAGGTCGCAGCGCGCGCTCTCGATCACGTGCGCCGTGCCCGGCTGCGGGCCGAGCACCGCGTGCACGTCGAAGCCCTCCTGCGCGCCGAAGATCGAGGTCGCGAGCACGTGGTGCGAGCCGAGCGCGCCCACGGTGATCAGCGTGTCGGCGCCGGCCGCGCGCGCCGCGCCGAGCAGGTACTCGAGCTTGCGCACCTTGTTGCCGCCGTAGGCCGGCGAGGTCAGGTCGTCGCGCTTCACCCAGACCTCGGCGCCCGCCCGCTCGGAGACCTGCGCGAGCCGCTCGACCGGCGTCGGCAGGGTCGCGAGCGCGATCCGCGGCACCGCCGCGAGGCCCGTCCATCGCTCGGCCAGCTTGGTCACGCGCGCGAGGATACGCGAGCCGCGCGCCGGTGCACGCAGGGCCGCGCGCTGCGCGGTCGCACGACGCGTCGCGGCCAACATATCAAAGAGGTTGATGTGTCGCCGCTCAGCGCCGACGCCCACGGCGGCGCAGCCACAAGGCGAGCGGCGCGGCGAGCAGCGCGAGCGCGAGCGGCAGCCCGCGATCGCGGCGCGGGCGGTGGGCCTCGTCGTGGACGCTGCAGCCCTCGAACTCGGAGGGGCCGTCGCCGCACGCGGTGGCGCAGTCCGGGTCGGGCGCGCGGTTGAGCTCGCGGGTGACGTCGATCCGCGTGCTGAGCTCCGCTTCCGTGTAGGCCGCGCCGAGCACGAGGTCGCGGTCGAGCAGGTTCGGCGACATGCGCGTGCGCAGCTTGGTCAGGACGAGCTGCGCGGGGAGCCCGCGCCGCACGCGCTCGAGGTCGTCGGTCGGCGTGTGCGACGTGCCGTCGACCGGGTCGAGGCTCGCGTACGCCGAGGTGATGGCCGGCAGCGGCCCCGCGTACTCGGCCACCCACGCGCGCCCGCCCGCGTCGCGGATCGCGGCGTCGAAGCGCGCATCGTAGTCGAAGGCGCCCGTCGCCCAGTCGAAGGTGATGGCGGCCCGATCGAGCTCCAGCGTCTCCATGTTCATGGTCTGGCTGCGCCCCTCGGCGAAGACGTAGAGCTCGAGCGCGAGCGTCTCCGTCGCGCCCGCCGAGACCATGCGCAGCGGGAAGGTCGGCGCGAGCCCGGGCACCGTGATGCGCACGGGCTGCATCTGCTGGACGCCGACGCTCGGCCGCAGACGCAGCACCGCGAACGCGAGGCCGAGGTCGCTGTAGTGCGCGATCGTCGGCACGATCTGGTCGGGCACGCCGTAGCCCCGCGACTGCAGCCAGTCGACGAGCGCCATCGCGTCGTCCGACTGCACGGTGGCCGTCTCGTAAGGGCCGATGTTGCCCTCGTGAAAGACCGTGACGCCGCCGTCGTCCTCGACGGACGGCGGGAAGGCCCCGCGCGCCACCGAGTCCGAGGCGGCCATGCCGCAGCCGAAGCCGCTGTCGGCGCAGAAGCAGGGCAGCGGGGGCAGCGGCGCCGTCATCGTGATCTGCGTCCCGGCCGCGAGCGCCTCGAAGAACGCGTTGTCCGCGAGCTCCACCTCGACGCCCGCGCTCACCGGCAGCACCCAGACGAAGTCCTCCGGCGCGCCTGCGTACTGGATCTGGTCCCAGAGCGTCGTCTCGCGGCCCGAGAGGGCGACCGCCATGCGGTGCTGCGTGACGATGTTCGGCGTGCCCATCGGGGCGAAGCAGCCGCCGCAGGCGGAGGCGACGCGCGGCGCGGCGAGCGGGGCCGCAGTGAGCAACGACAGCGCGAGCAGCGCCGTGGCGATCTTCGACGACATGGGACCTCCGGAGCGTGGCAGGGAAGCGAAGCGGATCGTCCGCCAGCACACCACGCCCCCTCCGCGGCGGTCAACCACACGCCCTCCGCGGCGGGCCACCACGCGGTCAGCGGAAAGGCTCAAGGTCCTTGCTGCGTCCGCGTGCGTCGGCCGCGGCGCCGATACGTCAACGACCTTGACGCATTGCGTCGCTGGCCCCGACCTTTCCGGGGAAAAACGCGGTGCGGCGTGCACGCACGGCGCGCGCGGACGGTTGACACGGCACCCTGCGCCCGACTAGGTTTCGCGCCTGCCCGGGCTTTACGCCGACGCACGCCGGCCCGACGTACGACCCATGACGCAGCCCACGCCGACCCCCCCGAAGAAGCCCGACTGGCTCAAGGTCCGCATGCCGGGCGGGGAGCGCTACGCGCAGCTGAAGGACACCTTCCGCCGCCTCGACCTGCACACGGTCTGCGAGGAGGCGCGCTGCCCGAACATCGGTGAGTGCTGGGGCGAGGGCACCGCGACGCTGATGATCCTCGGCGACACCTGCACGCGGGGCTGCTCCTTCTGCGCCGTGCAGACGGGCAACCCGCGCGGCGCCTACGACCCGCGCGAGCCCGAGCACGTCGGCCGCGCGCTCGGCGAGCTCGACCTCGCGTACGTCGTGCTCACCATGGTCGACCGCGACGACCTCCTCGACGGCGGCGCGGCGCACGTCGCGCAGACGGTGCAGCGCATCAAACACCACGCGCCCGAGCTGCTCGTCGAGACGCTCGTCGGCGACTTCGCGGGCGTGCGCGCCGACGTCGAGACGGTCGTCGCCGAGGGCCGCCCCGACGTCTTCGCGCACAACGTCGAGGTCGTGCCGCGCCTGCAGAGGGCGATGCGCGATCACCGCTGCAGCTGGGAGCGCTCGATCGACGTCCTGCGCGTCGCGCGCGAAGCGGGCGCCGCCTACACGAAGTCGTCGCTCATGGTCGGCTGCGGCGAGACGGAAGACGAAGTCCTCGAGGCGCTCGCGTCGCTGCGCGCCGCCGACGTCGACGTCGTGACGATCGGGCAGTACCTCCGCCCGACGCCGAAGCACGCGCCGCTCGTGCGCTACGTCGAGCCCGCGGAGTTCGCGCGCTACGAGGAGGCGGGCCGCGCGCTCGGCTTCCGCTTCGTCGCGTCGGGCCCGCTCGTGCGCTCGAGCTACCGCGCGGCGGAGGCGTTCCTGAAGGGCATCCTCCGCGGCGTGCCGCGCACGTTCGAAGACAAGTACGGCAAACGGCAGAAGCACTCGCTGAAGGTGGTGACGTGATGCAGGTCGAAACCAACGTGAAGGCCATCCACGGCGGCGCGGGCATCCGCACGCCGGAGCGCAGCCTCGAGGGCATCGCGAGCGTGATCCGTGCGGACGGCACCGCCGATCCCGCGCAGGATCCGCGCCTCCCGCTCGCGCTCGTCAAGAAGCTCTACGTCGCGATGGTGCGCACGCGCGTCATCGACGAGCGCCTCGTGACGCTGCAGCGGCAGGGCCGCATCGGCTTCCACATCGGCTCGCTCGGCGAAGAGGCGTGCATCCTCGCGAGCGCCGCGGCGATGCGCGATCAGGACTGGATCTTCCCCTGCTACCGCGAGTTCGGCGCGCTGCTCTGGCGCGGGATGCCGCTGCAGGCCTACGTCGACAACATGTTCGGCAACGCGAACGACCCGGCCAAGGGCCGGCAGATGCCGGACCACTACACCGGCAAGCCGTACAAGTTCGGCTCGGTCAGCTCGCCCATCGGCACGCAGATGACGCAGGCCGTCGGCTTCGCCTGGGCCGCGAAGCTCAAGAAGGACGACCTCGTCACGAGCGCGTACTTCGGCGAGGGCGCGACCTCGTCGAACGAGTTCCACACCGCGATGAACTTCGCGGGCGTGTTCAAGACGCCGACCGTGATGCTCTGCCGCAACAACGGCTGGGCGATCAGCGTGCCGAGCGAGAAGCAGACCGCGACGCGCACCTTCGCCGAGAAGGGCGTCGCCTACGGCGTCCCCGCGGTCCGCTGCGACGGCAACGACGTGCTCGCCGTCTACAAGACGGCGCGCGCGGCGGTCGAGTTCGCCGCGGCGGGCGGTGGCCCGACGCTCATCGAGATGATGACCTACCGCCTGAGCGGCCACTCGACCTCCGACGATCCGCGCGCCTACCGCGTCGAGGACGAGGTCACGCACTGGCGCAAGGCCGACCCGATCCTCCGCCTGCGCAAGCACCTCGAGACGCTCGGCGCGATCAGCGACGAAGAGGACGCGAAGCTCCGCGCCGACGTCGACGCCGAGCTGAAGGCGTGCATCGAGGTGGCCGAGGCGACGCCGCGCCCCGCGCTCTCCACGCTCTTCGACGACGTCTTCGCCGAGAAGCCGAAGTACCTGATCGAGCAGGAGCGCGAGTGCCTCGAGGGGCCGCGCCCGCAGGCGCACCACTGAGCCTGTTTCCCGCGTTCCCATCCCGCGATCGTTCGAGTCAGAGACCGTTCGTTTCAGAGATCCGGAGAAGAGCCCGATGACCGAGATGAACATGGTGCAGGCGATCAACGACGCGCTGCGCCTCGAGATGCGCCGTGACGACCGCGTGGTGGTGCTCGGCGAAGACGTCGGCAAGGTCGGCGGCGTCTTCCGCGTGACGCAGGGGCTCTACGACGAGTTCGGCGACGACCGCGTGATCGACACGCCGCTCGCCGAGGGCGGCATCATCGGCGCGGCGATCGGCATGGCGCTCTACGGGCTGCGCCCGGTGCCCGAGATCCAGTTCGCCGACTTCATCTTCCCGGCCTTCGACCAGATCGTCAGCGAGGCGGCCAAATACCGCTATCGCTCGGGCGGCGAGTACACCTGCCCGATGGTGATCCGCACGCCGGTCGGCGGCGGCATCCGCGGCGGTCACTACCACTCGCAGTCGCCTGAATCGCTGTTCATCCACACCGCGGGATTGAAGGTGGTGTGTCCGTCGAATCCCTACGACGCGAAGGGCTTGCTGCTCTCCGCGATCCGCGACGAAGATCCGGTCCTCTTCTTCGAGCCGAAGCGCGTGTACCGCGCGGCCAAGGGCGAGGTGCCCGAGGGCGAGTACACGATCCCGCTCTCGGAGGCGAAGGTCGTGCGCGAGGGCAAGCACGTCACGGTCGTCGCGTGGGGCGCGATGCTCTACGAGGCGCTCGCCTCGGCCGAGGAGGTCTCCGCGCGCGAGGGCATCGAGGCGGAGGTCATCGACCTGCGCACGCTCTGGCCGCTCGACCTCGACACGATCGTCGAGAGCGTGAAGAGGACGGGCCGCGTCGTCGTGGTGCACGAGGCCCCGAAGACCTGCGGCTTTGGCGCGGAGATCCTCACGCTCATCAGCGAGAAGGCCTTCCTCCACCTCGAGGCGCCGCCGGTCCGCGTCACGGGCTGGGACACCCCGTTCCCCTACACGCTCGAGACGGACTACCTGCCGCTCCAGCATCGGATCACGCCGGCGCTCATCGAGACGGCGAAGTTCTGAGTCGCCCCCATTTTTGAGGACCAGCAGACCATGGCGATCTTCGACTTCAGACTTCCGGACATCGGCGAGGGCGTGACCGAGGGCGAGATCGTCGCCTGGAGCGTCAAAACGGGCGACGTCGTCAAGGAAGACGACCCGATGGTGGAGGTCATGACCGACAAGGCGACCGTCACGATCGGCGCGCCGAAGGCGGGCACCATCGCGTCGCTCGGCGGGGCCGTCGGGCAGGTCGTGAAGGTCGGCGCGGTGCTCGTGCAGATCGAGCTCGGTGGCGCAGGCGCCGCGACCCACACGGCGCCTGCAGCGCCTGCGGCGAATCACGCGCAGCCCGCCGCGCCTGCGGCCATGCACACGGGCGTCGCCGCCGGTGTGCCCGCGGCGCCCGCCGCGAAGTCGGATGGACCCGCGGCGACGGCCGTCGGTGACATCCGCGAGTCGCTGCCCGGCTCGAGCTTCTTCGCGAAGAAGGCGCCCGCTGCGGCCGCACCCGCGGCGTCTGCTGCGCCCGCCGTGGCCGCTGCGCCCGCGTACTTCGCGGAGAAGCCGCTCGCGACGCCCGCGACGCGCAAGCTCGCGCGCGACGCCGGCGTCGATCTGCGGCATGTGCGTCCCACCGGCGCGAACGGTCGCGTCACGCGTGCCGACGTCGAGGCCTTCGCCTCGGGCGGCGCCGCGCACGCCGCCGCGCCTGCGCCCGACGCGCAGTCGCACGCGTACGCGCAGGTCCCCGCGACGGTGCGTGGCGTCGGGGCCGCTGCGTCCGTGGCCGCTGCGCCTGGCACGAGCGGCGCGCGTGCGCCGATCGCGGTCGTCGCGCCGACGCCCGCGCAGACCGCGCGCGAGACGCGCAAGCCGTTCGTGGGGGTCCGCCGGAAGATCGCCGAGCGGATGCAGACCTCGAAGAACACCGCCGCGCACTTCACCTTCGTCGAGGAGTGCGACGTCACGCGGCTCAAGGAGCTGCACGCGCGCCTCAAGCCGCACGCGGATGCGCGCGACATCAAGCTCACGTACCTGCCCTTCATCGTGAAGGCCGTCGTCGCCGCGCTGAAGCGCGCGCCCATCCTCAACAGCGCGCTCGACGAAGTCAGCAACGAGCTGGTGACACGGAATTACTACAACATCGGGATTGCAGCTTCGACGGATCAGGGCCTCATGGTCCCGGTCGTGCGCGACGCGGACACGCTCTCCATCCTCGAGGTCTCGCGCGAGATCGACCGCCTCGGCCGCGGTGCGCGCGCGGGCACGCTCAGCTCCGCCGAGCTCTCCGGCTCGACCTTCACCGTCACCTCGCTCGGCAAGCAGGGCGGGCTCTTCGCGACGCCCATCCTCAACTTCCCCGAGGTGGGCATCCTCGGCGTGCACCAGATCAAGCAGCGCCCCGTCGTGCGCGACGGCCAGATCGTGATCGGCGAGGTGATGCTGCTCTCGCTCTCCTTCGATCACCGCATCGTCGACGGGCACGTCGGCGCCGCGTTCGCCTACGACATCATCGGGATGCTCGAGGAGCCCGACCGGCTCTTCCTCGAGCTCGCCTGATCGTCGGATCGCCTTCGAAAATAAGGTGATCCGCGCCTCACGCCGCCGCGAGCACGCGGTCGGCGCAGCGCTGCGAGAGCGCCATGATCGAGCGCTGCGGGTTCACGCCGGGGTTCGTCGGGGAGACGCTCGAGTCGGCGACGTAGAGCCCGGGCACGCGGTGGTGGCGGAAGTGCGGGCGCACCACGCAGCGCGCCGGATCGGAGCCGAGGCGCGCGGTGCCGAAGAGGTGCGTCATCGACATCGTATAGGCGCGCGCGTCGAGCGGGCCCTCGTCCTCGATGGCGGCCATGCGACGCGGGTCGCGCACGACCGCGTCGAAGCCCGGCACCCCCGGGTTGACCTCCACGGCGCCGGCGGCGAGCAGCACCTCGCCGAGCCTGCGCACGCCCCGGCAGGAAGGTCGGCCCCGTCGTGCCCTCGATCGCGGCGAAGAAGGCCGCGTGATCGAGCGCGTCGAGCGCCTGCAGCCCCGCGCGCTCAGCGGGAAGTACCGCAGCGAGCGCCCGGACGAGGCGCGCACGCTCGCCCGCGGAGAGTGGCCGTCGCAGCGCGCGCCCGAGCCAGCCCGACGTGCTTGTTTTCAAGGCGCCTCCGCGTACGGCACGTGGTCGATGCGGTGCTCGCGCTCGAGCGTGAAGTACGACGGCGTCTCGAGACACACGCCGCCGACGACCGCGTAGCTCATGCCGAGCAGCGCATCGGGGTCGCCCGGCGCGAGCGCGACGAGCGGATCCTTCATGAGGCGCGTCGGATCGAAGCGCGGGTTCTCGCCGCGCCCGTAGTCGATGATGAGGCCGCGATCGAAGCCCCGCGGGAAGGGCACGCCGCGCGGCTCGATCACCTCGTAGTGCCAGCGCGTCGCGGGCTTGCCGTCGCGCAGCAGCGGGCGGCTCGGCGCGTCGACGCCGTCCTGGTGGAGCCCCACGTTCCACCCGAGCAGGCGGCCCGTGCGCGGACAGCGCCAGAACGTCTTTTGAAACGTCTTCCACGAAAGCCGCTCGACGAAGCGCGGCAGGCCGAGGCTCACGCCGCGGTACGCCCAGCCCGCGAGCGCGTCCGGATCGACGGGGTAGCCCTCGACGATGCGCGCGCGGAGCTCGCGGCGCGATGCGTGGAGGAGAGCGTGCGTGAGACTCATCGGCGGGGTCCCTTCTTCGCGGGCTTCGCAGAGGACGCTGTGGGCCTCGCACAGGAGGCCGCTGCGCGCCGCGTTCATTCCATCGCGAACGGCTCGCCCGCGTAGGTCTTCGCCCCGTCGCAGCTCTTCGCGACGAAGCGGTAGCGCCCCGCGGGGGCGGGCCCGCACTCCTCGCAGGCGCACTGCGCGTCGCCCGTCGTGCCGAGCCAGTCGGGGGGGAAGATCTCCGCGCCCGGCGCGAGCGGCACGCAGCGGGGCGCGGCCGCGGTGCAGTTCCCTCGCAACGTCACGCGGCCCATGGCCTCGAGCGGGACGAAGCGCCCTCCGGACTCGTGTTCGAGCGTGAGGGCCGAGTCGATGGAGAGCGTCGTGCTTCCCGTGTTCGCGATGCGCAGTCCGACGGCGCGACCCGGGCGCGACGGATCGCCGTGCACGGCGAGGCCGCCGCCCTCGCCGGCGTGTGTCTCGCGGGGGAGCGCGGGACTTGCCGGATCGCTCGGGTTTGCGGCGGCGGTCTCGGTCGACGACGTGCGCTCGCGGCTCTGTCGCGCGTCGCCTCCGCGACCACAGGCGACCGTCACGAGTGCGAGCGCGCCGAGCGCGAGAAGCGAGGAGAGACGGAGCGGTGCGGGCATGCGAGCGGGGGCGCCGGACATCGGCCGGAGCATAGCGTCTCGCGTCACACGCGGGCTCGCGCCTCGCTGCCGCGGCGTGGCAGGCTCGGCGCGCGATGGAGACGTCCCGCGTGCGCGCCGCGCTGCTCGGCTGGTACGACACGGCCGCGCGCGATCTGCCGTGGCGCCGCACGCGCGATCCGTACGCGATCTGGGTCTCCGAGGTGATGCTCCAGCAGACCCGCGTCGAGACGGTGATCCCCTATTTCGCGCGTTTTCTCGCGCGTTTTCCGACGCCGGCAGCGCTCGCCGACGCGAGCGAGGACGAGGTGCTCGGCGCATGGAGCGGGCTCGGCTACTACCGCCGTGCGCGGCTGCTGCATGCCGGCGTGCGCGAGGTCGTCGCGCGGCACGGCGGGCGGGTCCCCGAAGACGCGGAGGCACGCCGCGCGCTGCCCGGCGTGGGTGCGTACACGTGCGGCGCGATCGGCTCGATCGCCTTCGATCGCGAGGAGCCGCTCGTCGACGGCAACGTCGCGCGGGTGCTCGCGCGCCTCGTGCGCATCGAGACGCCGCTCGGCCAGCGCGACACCGAGCGCGCGCTCTGGGCGCATGCCGAAGCCCTCGTGCGCGGCGTGCGTCCGGGCGCGCTGAACCAGGCGCTGATGGAGCTCGGTGCGACCGTGTGCACCCCGCAGAAGCCCGCGTGCGCGCAGTGCCCGGTGCGCGACGCGTGCGCGGCGCGTGCGGCGGGCTGCGAGGCGGAGCTGCCCGTCCCGCGCGCGAAGAAGGCGCCGACGCCCGTGCGCCTCGTCGCGGTGGCCGCACGCACCTCCGAGGACCCAGCGGCGCGCATCTTCGTGCGGGGACGCGAGGCGCTCTTCGGCGGGCTCCATGGCCTCCCGATGGGCGAGGGCGAGGGGCGTGACGCGGCGAAGGAGGCGCTGCGCGAAGCCGGCATCACCGCGCGGCTCGAGCGCGCGAAGGCGGGCGAGGTCGTGCACGTGCTCACGCACCGCCGGCTCTTCGTCGAGGTGTGGCGGGCGACGGGCGCGCGGCTCCGCGACGGTGCGGACGACGCGCGCGCGCTGCGCACCGAAGCGCTCGCCGAGGTCGGCGTCTCGACGCTCACGCGGAAGATCCTCGCCTGCGCCGACGACCCGCAGGGCGCGCTGTTCTGAGGCACCGCCTGCCCTGACGGGCCGTGAAGTGCCGAAAAAAACGGGGCGATCAGAGCACGATCGTGCGGCGCCCCTCGACGATGACGCGGCGCTCGAGGTGGGCCCGCACCGCGCGCGCGAGCACGACGCGCTCGACGTCGCGGCCGACGCGCACGAGGTCTTCGGGGCCCATGCCGTGGTGCACGCGCGCGACGTCCTGCTCGAGGATCGGGCCCTCGTCGAGGTCCTTCGTCGCGTAGTGCGCCGTCGCGCCGATGAGCTTCACGCCGCGCGCGAAGGCCTGGTGGTAGGGCTTCGCGCCTTGAAAAGCGGGGAGGAAGCCGTGGTGGATGTTGATGACCGGCGGCGCCTCCGCGAGGAAGGCGTCCGACAGCACCTGCATGTAGCGCGCGAGCACGACGAGCGTGACGTGGTGTTTGCGCAGCAGCGCGAGCAGCTGCGTCTCCTGCGCGCGCTTGGTCTCGGCCGTCACGGGCAGCGTGTAGAAGGGCAGGCGGAAGCCCTCGGCCACGGGCTCGAGCGTGGGGTGGTTCGAGACGATGAGCGCGATCTCGCAGGGCAGCTCGCCCTGCCGCTGCCGCAGCACGAGGTCGTAGAGGCATGCGCTCTCCTTCGTGACGAGGAGCGCGATCTTCTCGGGGACGTCCGAGTAGCCGACGCTCCACGTCGCGGAGAGCTCCGTCGCGAGCTTGCCGAAGGCCTGCTCGAGCGTCCGCCGCGAGGTCGACTCGCCGAGCGCGGCGAGCGCGCGCGGGCTCGCGAGGCCGTCGAGGTCCACGACGAGGCGCATGTAGAAGCGGCGCGTGTCGCTCTCGTCGCGCGAGGCGTGGTTGGACGAGTCGAGGATGTTGACCCCGAGCTCGTAGAAGAAGCCGGCGAAGCGCGCGACGAGGCCCGGCTGATCGGGCGCGGAGACGAGGAAGGTGGCGAAGGGCCGCTGCATGGTGCGCGCGACCATAGCAGCCGAGCGCGGACCGAGAGGGGTGGCGGCAGACGCGCCATTCGGATTTACTTCGCGCCCATGTCGACCGAGCCCCACGCCTCGCCCGAGCCCTCCGCAGCGCCGACGGAACCCGCGCGCCCGCCGCCCGCGACCGCGCCGTACATCGAGCGCGGCGGCGGCTTCCTCGGCGCGCTCGGCCGCACCTGGCTCAAGGTCACGGGATGGCGCTGCGAACCGCGCGTGCCCGGCGTGAAGAAGGCCGTGCTCGTCGCCGCGCCGCACACGTCGAACTGGGACCTGCCGTTCTCGCTCGCGCTCTCGTTCGTGCTCGACATCAAGATCTCGTGGGTCGGCAAGCACACGCTCTTCAGTCCGCCCCTCGGGACCTTCATGCGCGCGATCGGCGGCGTGCCCGTCGACCGGCGCGTGCGCACCGACGCGGTGAAGAACATCGCCAGGCTCTTCGAGGGCCGCGACGAGCTGATGTTGATGGTCCCGCCCGAGGGCACGCGCGGCCGCGCGAAGCGCTGGAAGACGGGCTTCTATTACATCGCGCTCGAGGCGAAGGTGCCGATCGTGCTCGGCTTCGTCGACTTCGGGAACAAGGTCGGCGGGCTCGGCGAGGTGTTCTGGCCGACCGGCGACATCCGCGCGGACTTCGAGCACCTCCGGAAGTTCTACGCGGGCATGAAGGGCAAGTACCCCGAGCTGCAGGGCGAGATCACGCTCGACGAGGGGGAGGGGAGCGCCGCGCACGACTGAATCGCGGTTCAGTCCCGCGCGCTCAGCGTGCCTTCCACGCGCGCCGCGCGAAGGCGACGAGCGCGCCGACCAGCACGAGCTCCCCCGCGGTGCGCGCGCGGAAGAGCCAGCGGCTCGCGGGGCGCGGGTCCTCGATCTGCACGCCGTACATGCCCGTCGTCGCGCCGATCGCGAGGGTGACGAGCACCACGGCGGTGCCCACGTAGAGCGCGCCGACGAGCCCGAACGGCTCGCGCTCGCCGGGGCGCGCGCTCACGTAGGGGGCGCCCGCGAGCAGCAGCACGCCGAGGAGCGCGCTCGTGTCGCGGAGCTGTGCGACCGGGCCCGGGAGGACACCGAGCCACCATGGGCTCGAGGGGCCCTGCGCCGCGAGCGTGTGCGCGACGACGCCGAAGGCCGCGACGCCGAGCAACCCGAGGCCGAGCTTCACCGTGGCGCGGCCGGCGGACGAGAGCGTCATCGCCCGCGCCAGATAGCACGATTGGCCCACTGCCGCGTGTCTGGTACACCGCGCCGATGCTCGACGCCCGCTACGTGACCGATCACCTCGACGACGTGCGCGCCGCCCTCGCGCGGCGTGGCCCCGGGGCCGCGGCGCTCCTCGACGACGTCGCGTCGCTCGCCGTCTCGCGCCGCAGCCTCATCGGTTCGCTCGACGCGCTGCGTGCCCGCAAGAACGAGGTCAGCGCCTCGCTCGCGAAGCTCGACAAGAAGGGCGCGGAGTTCCTCGAGGCGCGCGACGCGATGAAGCGGGTCGGCGAGGAGACGCGCGTGCTCGAGGTGCAGCTCGCCGAGGTCGAGGCGCAGCTCGAGGACAAGCTGCTCCACATCCCGAACATGCCGCACGAGTCCGCGCCGGACGGCACCTCCGAGCACGACAACCGCGTCGTGCGCGTGTGGGGCGAGAAGCCCGTCCTCGAAGGCACGGTCCGCGACCACGTCGCGCTCGGCGAGGCGCTCGGGATCCTCGACTTCGAGCGGGGCGTGAAGCTGAGCGGCACGCGCTTCACCGTGCTGCGCGGCCACGGCGCACGGCTCGAGCGGGCGCTCATGGCCTTCATGCTCGACATCCATTCGAACGAGCACGGCTACGAGGAGATCTGGCCGCCCGTCCTCGTGAAAGACACCGCCGCGCGCGGCACCTCGCAGCTGCCGAAGTTTGCGAAGGACATGTTCAAGGTCGAGCGCTTCGAGGAGGGCGAGGGCGCGCGCACGCTCTACCTCGCGCCGACGGCCGAGGTGCCCGTCACGAACCTGCACGCCGACGAGATCCTCGAGGGTGCAGCGCTGCCGGTCGCGTACACCGCGTACACCGCGTGCTTCCGCAGCGAGGCGGGCAGCCACGGCCGCGACACGCGCGGGCTCATCCGGCAGCACCAGTTCGACAAGGTCGAGCTCGTCCGCTTCGTCACGCCGGAGTCCGCGCTCGCCGAGCACGAGCGGCTCACGGCGCACGCCGAGGTCATCCTGCAGCGCCTCGGCCTGCACCACCGCACCATCGAGCTGTGCGCCGGCGACCTCGGCTTCGCGTCGCGCAAGACCTTCGACCTCGAGGTCTGGCTGCCGGGCCAGGACGCGTACCGCGAGATCTCGTCGTGCTCGTGGTTCGGTGATTTCCAGGCGCGCCGCGCGAAGATCCGCTTCCGCCGCGAGGCGGGCGCCAAGCCCGAGCTGGTCCACACGATCAACGGCTCCGGGCTCGCGATCGGGCGCACCCTCGTCGCGATCCTCGAGCAGGGGCAACGCCCGGACGGCACCGTCACGATCCCCGAGGCGCTCGTGCCCTACATGGGCGGCGTCCACACGATCACGCCGCGTCGCTGAGCGCGACGGGCGAGCACGCGGGGGTGGAGACGTGCGCGCGCGCGGCGTAGCATCGCGCGCATGTACATCGACATGTTTCGCCAGATGAAGAAGCAGCTCGCCCAGATGTCGACGTGGTTCGACGCGGCGGCGGCCTCGGCGCAGGGGCGCGGCTTCGATCCCAACGTGTTCCTCACGATGCGCCTCGCGCCCGACCAATTCGCACTCGTGAAACAGGTGCAAATCGCTTGCGATACGGCGAAGTTCGGCGCCGCGCGCGTGACCGGCAAGGAGGCGCCCGTGCAGGCCGACGACGAGCAGACGCTCGACGCGCTGCGTGCGCGCATCGCGGTCGTCCTCGACTACCTCGACGGGCTCGGCCCGCAGGACTTCGAGGGCCTCGCCGAGCGCACCGTCACGCAGCCCCGCTGGGCGGGCAAGGTGATGTCCGCGCACGACTACTTCGTCGAGCACGTCGTCCCGAACTTCTACTTCCACCTCGGGCACGTCTACGCGATCTTCCGCCACGGCGGCGTCGGGCTCGGCAAGCGCGACTACCTCGGCGCGCTCTCGCAGCGGCCGGCCTGAGCGCGTCCGGCGCGGTGCCCCCGATGGAGCCGGAGATCCTGCGCGGTGTGCCGCTCGCGCCGCGCACGACGCTCGGTCTCGGCGGGCCCGCGGCGCACTACTGCGAGGCGCGCAGCGAGGCGGAGCTCGCCTCGGCCCTCGCGTACGCGCGGGGCGCCGGGCTCCCCGTCACGCTGCTCGGGGGCGGCTCCAACGTGATCGTCGCGGACGAGGGCGTGCCCGGCCTCGTCGTGCGCGTGGCGTCGCGGGGGTTCAGCGCGCGTGCCGCGGGCGAGCGCGTCGAGGTGGAGGTCGCAGCGGGCGAGCCGTGGGACGACGTCGTCGCGCGGGCGTGCGACGAGGGGCTCGCGGGGCTCGAGGCGCTCGCGGGCATCCCCGGCTCGACGGGCGCGACGCCCGTGCAGAACGTGGGCGCGTACGGGCAGGAGGTCGCCGACACGATCGTCTCGGTGCGCGCGCTCGACCTCGAGACGGGCGCGGTGCGCACGCTCGACGCGGCGGCGTGCGGGTTCCGCTACCGGCACAGCGTGCTGAAGGAGCGGCCCGGCGCGCTCGCCGTCGTCGCGGTCACGTTCGCGCTGCGACGCGGGGACTCGGCGGGCGTGCGTCACGGCGAGCTCGCGCGTGCGCTCGGCGGGAAGGGGCCGGCGCCGCTCGCGCGGGTGCGGGAGACGGTGCTCGCGCTGCGCCGCGCGAAGTCGATGGTGCTCGACGCGCCGGGCCTCGGCGCGCGCGACGAGAACGCGCGGTCGGCGGGCTCGTTCTTCACGAACCCCGTCGTCGACGCGGCGCACGCGGCGCGCGTCGTCGCGCTCGCGGTGCAGAGCGGTCGCGTCGCGCGCGCGGAGGACGTCCCGCGCTGGCCCGAGCCGGACGGTCGCACGAAACTCGCCGCGGGCTGGCTCGTCGAGCAGAGCGGCTTCTCGCGTGGTCTGCGCCGCGGCGCCGTGGGGCTCTCGACGCGGCACGCGCTCGCGCTCGTCTGCCACGAGGGCGCGACGGCGGCTGCGCTCCTCGCGCTCGCCGACGAGGTGCGCGCCGGCGTGTTCGAGCGCTTCGGTGTCGTGCTCGAGCGCGAGCCCGTGTGGGTGGGCCCGCCGCTCCCCGCGTGGCGCGCGCCCGATGTGCGCGACGGTTCGCGCTGATCGCGTCCGCGCCGGATCGCGCTGATCACGTCAGGCCGACACGCGCCTCATCCGGACGCGGGCGTGCCGTACATCGCCTCGGCGATGCGGTACGCGGCGACCTCGAGCGCGTGCAGACCGTCCTTGATCGCGAGCGCGTCGGCGTTGGCCTCGAGGGTGGCGCGGAGCGCCTGCGCGGCCGCGCGCGCGCCCTCGATGACCTCCGCGTCGACGAAATCCTTGCACTCTTCGGTGGCGCGCTCACTCGTGTAGAGGAGGCCCTCGGCCTGCGTGCGCAGCTCCGCGAGCTCCTTGCGCCGCTCGTCGACCGCGTGGAAGCGCGCGGCCTCCGCGATGCAGGCCTCGATCTGGTCCGGCGTGAGGCCGCTCGCGGCGACCACGCTCACCGACTGCTCGCGCCCCGTGCCGAGATCGCGCGCGCGCACGTTCACGATGCCGTTCGCGTCGATCTCGAAGGACACCTCGATCTGCGGCACGCCGCGCGGCGCGGGGGGGATCGACGCGAGCTCGAACTTCGCGAGCGTCTTGTTGTCCACGGCCATCTCGCGCTCGCCCTGCAGCACGTGGATGGGCACGAAGGACTGGCCGTCGATGGAGGTCGTGAAGATCTCCTTCTTTTGCGTGGGGATCGTCGTGTTGCGCTCGATGATCCGGTAGAACACGCCGCCGCCGACCTCGACGCCGAGCGAGAGCGGCGTGACGTCGAGGAGCAGCACCTCGTCGAGCTCGCCCGTGATCGCTGCGGCCTGCACCGCGGCGCCCGCGGCCACGACCTCGTCGGGGTTCACGCCACGGTGCGGCGTGCGGCCGAAGAACTCCTGCACGCGCCGCTGCACGAGCGGCATGCGCGTCATGCCGCCGACGAGGATGACCTCGTGGATGTCGGTGACCTGCAGGCCCGCGTCGGCGAGCGCCTTGCGGCAGGGCTCGAGCGTGCGCTCGACGAGCGACTCGACCAACGTCTCGAGCTCGTTGCGCCGGATCGTCATCACGAGATGCTTCGGGCCCGTCGCGTCGGCCGCGATGAAGGGCAGGTTGATCTCGGTCTCGAGCGACGAGGAGAGCTCGTGCTTCGCCTTCTCTGCCTGCTCGTGCAGGCGCTGCAGCGCCATGCGATCGGCCATCAGGTCGATGCCGTGCTCGATCTGGAAGCCGTCCGCGAGCCGCTGCACGAGGGCCTGATCGAAGTCGGAACCGCCGAGGTAGGTGTCGCCCGCGGTCGCGACGACGCGGAACACGCCCGTGCCGCTCAGCTCGAGGATCGAGACGTCGAACGTGCCGCCGCCGAGGTCGTAGACGGCGATGCGCTCGCCGCCCTTGCCCCGCTTGTCGAGGCCGTACGCGAGCGCCGCGGCCGTCGGCTCGTTGAGGATGCGCTTGATCTCGAGCCCCGCGATGCGACCCGCGTCGCGCGTCGCCTGCCGCTGCGCGTCGTCGAAGTACGCGGGGACCGTGATGACGGCCTCGGTGACGGTCTGGCCGAGGTAGGCCTCGGCCGTCTGCTTCATCTTCTCGAGCACCATCGCGCTGATCTCGGGCGGCGCGTACTCCTTGCCGCGCGCGGCGACCCACGCGTCGCCGTTCAGCGCCTGCACGATGCGGTAGCTCGCGTGCTTGGCCTGCTTGCGCGACTCGTCGGAGTCGAAGGGCCGCCCCATCAGGCGCTTGACCGCGAACACGGTGTGCTCCGGGTTCGTCACGGCCTGGCGCTTCGCGACCTGACCGACGAGGCGCTCGCCGCCCTGGCTGAAGCCGACGATCGAGGGCGTCGTGCGGCTCCCCTCCGCGTTGGCGATCACGACGGGCTCGCCGTTCTCGATGACCGCGACGCAGGAGTTGGTCGTGCCGAGGTCGATCCCGATCACCTTGCTCATGGTGCGCGAGAATAACCGACAACGCCCCGCACGCGCGGCGGAGAATGCGTGCGCGCCATGGAGAAAAGGCGCGCGGACGGGTCGTCGCGCGCGCCCCCGGGCGCGATCAGCTGACGACGGTCTTCATTTTCGCGACCGCCACCATCGCGGCGCGCACGAGCTTGTCGCCGAGGCGGTAGCCGGGCATCAGCTCGGCGACGACCGTGCCGGGCGGATGCTCGTCCGTCTCGACCTGCTGGATGGCCTCGTGGACCATCGGATCGAAGCGCTCGCCGAGGCTCGGCACGCGCGACACGCCGATGCGCTCGAGGCTGTCGATGAAGAGCTTGTGCACCATCCGCACGCCCTCGACGACGCCCTCGATCTCGCGGGCGTTGGCCCCCGCTGCGATCGCGCGCTCGAGGTTGTCGGCGACCGGGAGCAGCTCGCGGAGCGTGTCCTCGCGGCCACGGCGCGCGGCGTCCTCGACGTCCTTGCGCGCGCGCTTGCGGTAGTTGTCGAAGTCGGCCGCGGTGCGCAGGAGCTGGTCCTTCAGCTTGTTGCGCTCGGCCGTCATCTGCGCGAGCGGGTCGCTGGGGGCGGCCTCCGGCGGGGCGGCTTCGGGCTCCGCGGCCGCCATGGCCTCGATCGCCTGGGCGCCGCCGTCCGTGGAGCGCGGCTCGCCGGGCCCCGTGGTGTGGCCCGGACCGCCCGTCTCGCCCGTGCCGTTCATCTCGGCCGTGCCGGCCGTGCCGCCCATGTCGCCCATGTCGTTCGTGTCGCTCACGTGGTGTCCTCTCGACAGCACGCTCCAAGGCGCGCGCGGCGGAGGATAGTCATGCGCGGCGCGCGCGACAACTCGTGCGCTGCGCCGATGGGGAGGTTTGTGCACGAGGCCGAGGTGCGCACCGGCTGCCTCAGCGCGAGCCCTCGCCCGCCTTGCCCACCTCGACCCCGTCGAGGAGCTCGCCGACCACGCGCGCGGTGAAGCCGACGAGCGGGACGATCTTCGCGTAGTCCATGCGCGTCGGCCCGATCACGCCGACGGTGCCGGACGCGAGGCCCGCCTGCCGGTACGTCGCGGACACGACGGAGAGGTCGTCGCCGCCCGCCCCGAGCTGCGTCTCCTTGCCGATCACGACCTGCAGCCCGCCCGAGCCGAGCGTGCGGTCGAGCAGCTCGAGCAGGCGCTCTTTATCCTCGAACGTGCGCACGAGCGCGCGGATCTTCTCGACGTCCGCGAACTCGGGGCGATCGAGCAGGAGCCCCTGTCCCTCGACGATGACGCCCTCCCGCGCGTCGTCGCGGCCACGGTGGGCGGCGGCGTCGACGAGCTCCTTCACGCGGCGCTTCTCGACGTCGTAGCGGCCGCGCTCGGTGGCCATCTGCTCGGCGATCGCCTGGCGCAACTCCTCGAGCGAGCGCCCCGCCGCGAGCAGCTCGGCGAGGTAGTTGTGCACGCGCTCGAGCTCCTGGGCGTCCGGGTCGCGCCCGACGCGCACGATGCGGTTCTGCACGGTGCCCGAGCGCGTGATGAGCACCGCGAGGAGCTCGCCCGGCGCGAGCGGCATGAAGCGCAGCTGCGCGAGGCGCTCCTCGTCGGGTCGCGGCGTCACGACGACGGCCGCCGCGCCCGTGAGCGAGGAGAGCAGCTTGCCGGCCTCGCGCATCACGTCGTCGACGCCGGGGCGGAGCGCGTGCATGCGCGCGACGACGGCGCTGCGGTCTTCGGAGGTGACCTCGCGGATCTGCACGAGCGCGTCCACGAAGGTGCGGAAGCCGCGATCCGTCGGCACGCGGCCCGCGCTCGTGTGCGGCTGCGCGAGGTAGCCGGCCTCCTCGAGGTCGGCGAGCTCGTTGCGGATCGTGGCCGGCGAGAGCGCGAGGCCGTAGCGCCGCGCGAGCGTCCGCGAGCCCACGGGCTCGCCCGTCGCGATGTACTCGGTGATCGCGGCGTAGAGAATCTTGCGTGCGCGGTAGCCCAGCTCAGCCGTCACGGGGCCCCCATCGACGCCCGGCCGGACGGCTGCACCGAAATGGCTGCAAGCCCCCGAAAGGACGAGCGATCTCTATGGGTCGAGGCCGCGACTGTCAAGCGCGGGGCAAGGCGCGGCGGGCCTCGTGCGCGACGACGTGGACGAGCAGCCCGGCGACGACCGCGCCGATCCACGGCTCGACGCGCGCGACGAGCGCGCCTGGAACCGCCCCGCCGACGACCACGCCGAACACCGTCGCGAGCGCGAGCGCGAGCGCCCGCCACGCGGCCGTGCGTGCGCTGCCCGCCCGCAGCGCGTCGAGCACGACGACCGCGCTGATCGGCACGGTGTGCGCCGCGAGCGCGAACGCGACCTCCATGCTGGCCTGCACCGCGAAGAGGCCCATGCCGTCGCCGACCTGGTGCGCGAGCAGCCCCGCGAAGCTCACCGCCGACGCGAGGCGTCCCTCCGCGCCGCGCGTCGCGAGCACCCGCCCCGCCGCGCGCTCCGTGAGCGACGGAACGAGCAGGCCCCCGAGCACCCCGAGCACCGCGACCGGTCCGAGCGCGCGGAACGCGGCCGGCGCGAGCGAGACCACCGCGACCCCGAGCGCGAGCGCGAGCACGACGAGGCGCACCGGACCGAGGGCGCGCCTCGCCCCGGGCACGGCGGCGAGCGCCGCGCCGAGCGCGACCGAGCCCGCGGCGACGAGGACCGGGAACAGCATGCGGAACCGCGTGCGGTAGGACGCACGCCCGCGCGAGTCAAGCGCGCCTCGCCCGCGTCCGCGAGGCCTGCGTCGCAAACTGGACCGGCCGCGCTGCGCGCCCGCAGGATGACCGACGGTGTCGGCGTACCTGCGTACCCTCGTGTGGCTGCTCCCGCTCGGGCTGCTCGTGACGAGCGTCGTGCTCGTGCCCGTGCGCATGCTCGACGCGCAGGGCCTGCCCCGCTACCGCGCGCTCAAGGACGAGCTGCGCCACGTCGAGCGCGACAACGAGCGGCTCGCCCGCGAGGTCGCCGCGCTCGGCCGCGAGGTCGAGGCGCTGAAGTCGGATCCGGCCGCCGTCGAGCGCCTCGCGCGCGACGAGCTGGGGATGGTCCGCGAGCACGAGGTCGTCTTCCAGTTCCCCGAGTAGGCGGCGCCCGGGCTGCGCTGGCGCGCGTCCCGTCAGCCACGTCCAAAACCCGTAATACACTGCGTCAAGACGCGGTTTTCCTTGCGTTGAACGGCGTTCAACGGTGAGGCTCGCGGGGTGTACGGAGCGGCGCGACGCCGCGGGAGGACGTGCAACATGCGGCAACGATCGCTTCGAGTGTGGTTGAGCGCGGCGCTCTGCGGCGCGATGGGATGCTTGTCCGCGGGCTGTGGTGGCGGAGATACGCCGCCCGCGCCCGGGGATGGCTCCGTGTCCGATGCCACCATGGGCGATGGTGGCTCGGATGCCGACGGGGGCGGCGACACCGATGGTGGCGGCGACACGGACGCGAGCACGGGTCCCGGCTGCGGCGATGGCATGCGAGGTCGGGGCGAGATCTGTGACGACGGCAACACCGTCGGCGGTGACGGTTGCTCCGCGGATTGCACGAGCGACGAGTCCTGCGGCAACAACGTCACGGACCGTGATGTCGGCGAACGGTGCGACGACGGCAACACGTTGCCGAGCGACGGCTGCGCGGCCGACTGCAGCACCGACTACACGTGCGGCAACGGCGTGGTCGACACGATCGCGGGCGGCGGCACGGTCGACGAGGTCTGCGACGACGGCAACACCCTGAACGGCGACGGCTGCGACGCGGCCTGCGCGAGCACCGAGGTCTGCGGCAACAGCATCCTCGACGTCGGCGAGGTCTGTGACGACGGCAACACGACGGGCGGCGACTCGTGCAGCGCCGACTGCGCGATGAGCACGCTCTGCGGCAACGGCGGCCTCGACATGGGCGAGGAGTGCGACGACGACAACACCGTCGACGGAGACGGCTGCTCGGCCACGTGCCTGCGC
Organism: Polyangiales bacterium; assembly: GCA_964202905.1. Lineage (GTDB taxonomy): Bacteria > Myxococcota_A > Polyangia > Polyangiales > JADJQN01 > CAIUAC01. The sequence goes on along the minus strand of CAXNJO010000001.1, from coordinate 369,112 downwards.
GAGGTCTGCGGCAACGGCCGCGTCGACGCCGCTGAGGCGTGCGACGACGGCAACGCCGACGACACCGACGGCTGCCGCGCGGCCTGCACCTTCACGTGCACGACCGCGGCGGACTGCGCGGACGGCGCGCCCTGCAACGGCGACGAGGTCTGCACGGATCGCCGGCACCGTGGCGAGCCGCTGCGGCGCAGGCACGCCGCTCGCGACCGGCGCGTCGTGCGGCTGCGGCGTGATCTGCGATCGGCGGCGCCTGCGTCGCGATCGCCTGCGGCGACGGCTTCGTCTCCGGAGCCGAACAGTGCGACGACACCAACACCATCAACGGCGATGGTTGCGACAACGGCTGCACGTTCTCGTGCACCGCGGCGGCGGACTGCAACGACGGCAACGGCTGCACCACCGACGCGTGCACCGCGAACCGCTGCACGAACACGGCCACCACGGGCGGCGCCTGCACGACGACCGGCGGCGGCGCCGGCACCTGCAACATGGGCATGTGCGCGGCGAGCGCTTCGTGCGGCAACGGCACGCGCGAGGGCCTGGAGCAGTGCGACGACGGCAACGCCATCAACACCGACGGCTGCCGCAGCGACTGCACCTTCACCTGCACCGCGGCCAACGCCGCGACGAACTGCAACGACGGCAACCCGTGCACCAACAACACGTGCATGGGCATGGGCCTCGCGAGCCGCTGCGTCGCGACGAACGTCATGGACGGAATGGTCTGCGACGCCGACATGATGGCGGGCACGCGGGACGTCTGCCGCGCGGGCGCCTGCGCACGCTCGCGCTGCGGCGACGGCTTCCGCGACACGCGGCGACGCCGACGGAGGCCTGCGACGACGGCAACACCACAAACGGCGATGGTTGTGACACCGACTGCACCTTCACGTGTACCGCTGCGACGGCGGTCGCCGACTGCGGCGACGGCAACACCTGCAACGGCGCCGAGGTCTGCACGGGCACCGGTCTCGCGAGCCGCTGCGGCGCGGGCACCGCGCTCGCCGTGGGCGCGGCGTGCGACGCCGACCTGATGGCGGCCACGCGCGACATCTGCCGTGCGGGCAACCTCTGCCAGCGCTCGCGCTGCGGCGACGCCTACGTCGACGCGATGGCGACGCCGGCCGAGACCTGCGACGACGGGAACACGACCGCGGGCGACGGCTGCTCCGCGACCTGTACGCTCGAGATGTCGACGACGCCACCGACGGGCTTCCGCCTGACGTCGCTGAAGATCGTCTCGCCGCGCATCACCGTCGTGCCGTTCATCGGCTGTGCGGACGCGACCGAGAACAAGGTCGCCGGGATGTTCTCCGTGAACGCTTCCCTCGCGCAGGCGCTGTCTCCGACGACGGTGACGACGTCGTACGGCGACGTGGGCACGTACTCGCTCCACATCGTGGACCTGTTCCGCCCGCTCAACACGACGGCGATGACCACGCCGAACGACCTGCAGACGAATCCGACCTGTGTCGACGGGACACCCGACACGTGCACGCCTGCTGCGGTGCCCGACGTGGTGATGTCCATCGCCAACAACCGCACCACGGGCACCTGCTTCACGCCCGTCGCGGCCGAGGTGAACACGCGCGCCGGCACGCCCGCCACGTACACGCCGGCCGTCAATACCGTCAGCGCTCCGTGTTTCTCCACGGATCCGCGGACGCTGACCATCAACGTCTCGGGGATCGCGATCCCGCTCACGGACGCGCAGATCCACGCCACGTACGCGGGTGGAGCGCCTCCGACGACGCTCGTGTCCGGCGTGGTGCGCGGCTTCCTCTCGGAGCGCGCGGCGGCCGACATCCTGCTCCCCGCGACGCTGCCACTCGTCGGCGGGACCTCTCTGTACACGCACCTGCAGGCCGCCAACCGCACCACGACGAACACGGCGGGGATGACCATCGGCGATGGCTGCAACATCAGCGGTGGTACCAACGAGGACGACGCTGACATGAACGGCACGACGCGCGGCTTCTGGTTCTTCCTGAACTTCACCGCCGAGCGCGTGAACTGGACGGGCCCCTGAGCTGACCCGCTGAGACGGCCGCCCGGGCGGCCACGACACGCCGCGCGGCGCGCTCTCCGACGGGACGGCGCCGCGCGGCGTTTTTTGAATGTTTCACGCTGCGCGTGCGGTACGTCGTCGCGGGATTGAATCGCGGTTCATTCCCACCGTGGAGTTCCAAGCGAAGCCGCGGCCACACGCGCACCGCCGATTTGTGGACCGCCTGCGCGGTCTCCGATATCCGCTGAGCATCCCGCGCATGTCCACGCTCGTCCACGCCGCCCTCTCGATCCGCCGCACCACGCGCGCGTCGCTGGGGCTCGCCGCGGCGCTCGGCCTCGCGGTGCTCGACGTGCTCGGTGTGTTCCGCGTGGCGCCCGCGCAGCTCGGGCTCGAGCACGCGCTCGTCGCGACGGTGTGGGCGCTCGTGTTCGGCGTGCGCGTCGCGCAGCGCCTGCGCGCGCGGGACGCGGACGAGGGCGCGGCGCCGGGCAAGCTGCTCGACCTCGAGCTCGGCGCGCTGCTGCTCGTCGCCGTGCACGCGTGCGTGCAGCTCGGCGGCGGGCTGACGGGGCCGTTCTATCCGCTCGTCTACGTCGTCGTCGCGCTGCTCGCGTCCTTCGCGCGCAAGCCGGTCGGCACCGTGCTCGTCGTCGTCGCGGTGATCTTCGAGGCGGTGCTCTACCTCGTCGGCGAGGGGCACACCGATGTGCGACCGCTCGCGCTGCACGCGCTCTTCGTCATCTCGTTCGGCCTGCTCAACCTCGTGTTCACGCGCGTCGAGATCGCGCGTGTCCGCGAGCGCAGCAACCGCGAGCTCGCGGAGGCGAAGGCGCGCGTGCACGAGGACGCGCGGCTCTTCCGGCTCGTCGGGGCGGCGACGGACAGCGCCGCGCGCGACGAGGAGCGCGTGTTCCGCGCGTCGCTCGACGAGGTGCACGAGGCGCTCTACTTCACGCTCGAGCTGCTCAAGCGCACGCTGGAGCTGCACACCTGCGTGCTCTTCTTCGTCGACGAGCGGGCCGATGGCGCGCCGGAGACGATGCGCATCGTCGAGCTCGTCTCCGACACCGACGACCTCGCGGAGGGGCCCTTCAGCGCGGGCGAGGGCGCCGTCGGCGCGGTCGCGAAGCGCGGGCTCGTGATGAACCTCGAGCACCTGAAGGCCGGCTACAAGGGGCTTTGCTACTACCGCAGCCCAGCGCAGGTGCGCAGCTTCCTCGGCGTGCCGGTGCTCGAGAACGGCGTGCTGCGCGGCGCGCTCTGTGCCGACCGCCGCGACGACCGGCCTTTCGACGCGCGCGAGGAGGAGATCCTCAAGGGCGCCGTGCACCAGGTGCTGCGCGCCGTGCAGAACGAGCGCGTCTTCGTCCAGCTCGAGCGCAGCAAGCGCGAGCAGACCGTGTTGCACCGCGCGTCGCAGGCGCTCGGCGCCGCGCTCTCGGGCGAGGCGGTGCTCGACGCGGGGCTCGCGGCAGCCGCGGAGATCGCGGCCTTCGACTTCGCGGCCGTCACGCTCTACGACGGCGCACAGCGGATGCACACGGTGCGGCGCGCGGTCGGCGAGGGCGCGGCGGCGCTCGCGAAGCTGAGCTTCCGCGACAACACCTCGCTCACGGCGATGGCCGTGAAAAACCGCCATTTCCTGCCCTACCGCGGCGACTTCGACCCTTCGCAGCACGTCGTCTACACGAAGAAGGCGAACCTCACCGGGATGGAGTCCCTGCTCATCCTGCCGCTCGTCGTGCGCGAGGACGCGCTCGGCACGCTCTGCCTCGCCGCGCGCCGCCGCGAGGCCTTCGGCGGCGCGGTGCGCCCGACGTTGCAGGTGCTCGCGAACCAGCTCGCCGTCTCGCTCGCGAACGCCGAGAGCGTGCGCCGTCTCGAAGAGCTCGCGACCACGGACGGCCTCACGGGCTGCCTCAACAAGCGGACCTTCCTCGACGAGCTCGAGCGCCGCATCAAGGCCGCGGAGCGCTTCGGCCGCCGCCTCTCGCTCGTCGTCACGGACATCGACCACTTCAAGGCCGTCAACGACACCTACGGCCACGGCACGGGCGACGTCGTCATCAAGGAGCTCGGCGCGATCCTCCGGCGCGTGAAGCGCGAGACGGATCTCGTCGCCCGCTTCGGTGGCGAGGAGTTCTGCGTGCTCTGCGAAGAGACGGATATCGAGGGCGCCGTCCAGCTCGCCGAGCGCGTGCGCGAGGTGCTCGGCGAGACGGTGTTCCAGACGGAGCTCGGCAAGCTGCGCGTGACCGCGTCCCTCGGCGTCGCCACCTTCCCGCAGCACGCGACCACGGCGACCGACCTCTTCGACACGACGGACAAAGCGCTCTACGCCGCGAAGCACGCGGGGCGAAACCGGGTTTGCACGGTGAAGGATCTGTAGACGCGACCAGTCGTGGATGGGCGTCGAAGAGGGGATTGGCATATCCCCTTCATGGACTCTGCCTCACTCCCACATGGATGTGTCCAATGCTTGATTCGCAGGGCGTGCGCCGGCCGCGTCAGGCGGCGCGCTTCGACGCCAGAGCGAGCGCAACGCCGCCGAGGATGGCGGCAGAGGACGCCACGAGCCGTGCACTCGGCAGCTCACCGAGGAGCGCCGTGCCGCCGAATGCGGCGAGAACGGGCACGGCGAGCTGGAGTGTGGCCGCGCGGGTGGCGGGCAGCCCCGGGAGCACCGCATACCAGACCGCGTAACCCACGCCGGAGGTGAGCGCGCCGGAGGTCAGGGCGTAGAGCACGCCTTCGCCGTCCCAGGATGCGTGCGCGTGCATCGCGACGCCGAGCGCCAGGGCGAGGGGTGTCGCGCGGAGGAAGTTGCCCGCCGTGACGCGGAGGGGGTCTCCCGCGCCGCGGCCCCGCAGCGAATACACGCCCCACGAGACGCCGGCGCCGACCATGAGCACCGCGCCGACTGCGGGCGGCGCCGTGAGCCCCGGCCGTACGAGCGCGACGAGCCCGCCGAGCGCGAGCAGCAGCCCGAGCCACTGCACCTCGTGGAGCCGCTCCCCCGCGACGAGGCCGCGCCCGATCATCGTGGCTTGCACCGCGCCGAAGAGCAGCAGCGCGCCCGTGCCCGCGTCGAGCTGTTCGTACGCGAACGAGAACCCCGCGGCATAGCCGAACAGCGCCAGCGCCGACGCCCAGCTCCCGCGCCCTGGTGGCTGTGTGCGGCGCGCGCGGGCGAGCACACCGAGCACGGCCGCGCCGGCTGCGAGGCGCACGGCGGTGAACGTGGGTGCGTCGAGCCGCGTGTGCGCGAGGGCGAACCGGCAGAGCAGCGAATTTCCCGCGAAGGCGAGCAGGGCGAGCGCCGTCAGCAGGTTCCTCCGCGAATCGGTCATCGGGTCGCGATCCTGCCCTTCGTCCTCGCGGTTCGCGCGGCGTGCCCCGGTGTCCGGTGTCTCGCGCGGGAGCCGCGGCGAGGTTCACACGCTTCGACCCGATATGTCATCGACGGGCCTGCCACCGTGGTCTGCTACGCCGCGATCCTGGTCGCGGCGGCGGTCGCGAAGGTGCTGAGATCGTCGAAGTCGTGCGCGATGCCGTGCGTGGGTGACTTACCTGCCGATCCACCGCGCGATCGCCGCGCGGCGGTAGAGGGCGCGGCGCGTCGTCTTCGTAGTCGCGGCAGATGCGGACGTGCAGCGCGATGGCGTCGGCGTCGCGCGCGAAGAGGACGCCGAGGTCGAGGTCGCTGTCGCTGTCGGGGCGTGGCGTGCCCGCGACGCGTGAGCCGAAGACGAACGCGACGCGCACGGCGTCGAGCGGCGTGAGGGCCTCGCGGATCGCGGTGAGGGTCGCGTCGTCCACGGCACTGAGCGTGACACGACGCGCGCGCTGCCGCGCACCTCACCCCAGCCGCTTCTCGAGGACGACGAAGTGCAGGTCGGGGCGGCGCGGCAGGCCCGCGCGGGGGTTGCCGTAGGGGAAGGGCAGGGTGGCGCCGGTGGGGGCGTAGCCGCAGCGTGCGTACCAGGCGAGGAGCACGTCGCGCTGCGCGATCACCGTCATGCGCGCGACCGAGCGGCCGAGCTCGGTGCGGGCGAGGCGCTCGGCTTCGGCGAGGAGCGCGCGGCCGAGGCCGCGGGTCTGGAGCGTCGGGTTCACGGCGAACATGCCGATCCATGCGGCACCGACACCCTCTTTGGAGATGGCATCGTCTTCGACCTTCACGCAGCCGAGGAGCGCGCCGTCGGCGTCGGTGGCGAGCACGAGGCGGGCGTGCGGGTCGGCGAGGAGCGCGCGCACCTCGTCGGCGTCGGTGCGCTGGCCGTCGAGGAGGTCGGCCTCGGTCGTCCAGCCCGCGCGGCTCGCGGGGCCGCGGTAGGCGCTCTCGACGAGCGCGACGATGGCGTCGACGTCGCCTGCGTTCGCGCGGCGGAAGCGTGGCGCGTCGGTCGCGTCGGAGGCGCTGCGCGCTGCGCTCACGGCGCTCAGCCCCAGCTCAGGAGATCGCTGAGGGACTCGCCGCCGTGCAGGCGCCGGATGGCCTCGGCGAGGATCGGCGCGACGGAGACGGTGGTGAGCGGCAGGCGCGCGGCAGCGGCGGGCGGTGGCACGACGGTGTCGGTGAGCACGAGGCGCGCGAGCGGCAGCGCGGCGAGGCGCTCCACGGCGTCGCCGACCAGCAGGCCGTGCGTGGCGACGACGGTGAACGCGGGGCGCGCGCCCGCCTCGAGGAGGCAGCGCGCGGCGGCGACGAGCGTGCCGCCGGTGGAGATCATGTCATCGACGAGGATGGGTGAGCGCCCGGCGACCTCGCCCGTGATGTCGCGCACCTGCACCTCGGCGCCGCTCACGCGCTTCTTGTGGACGAGGGCCGTCGGCAGGCCGAGCAGGCGCGCGTAGAGCTCGGCGAGCTTGGTCGCCCCGAGGTCGGAGGCTACGACGACACCATCTTCCGGGATGCGCCTCGCGGATCGCCTCGACCAGCGCCGGGACGGCCGAGGCGTGCTCGAGCGGCACACCGAAGATGCCCTCCATCGCGCGGTTGTGGAGGTCGAGGGCCACGACGCGGCCGAAGCCGGCCGTCGCGAGCATGTCGGCGACGAGGCGCGCGGCGACGGGCTGCCGGCCCTGCGCGCGGCGGTCCTGACGCGCGTAGCCGAAGTACGGCACGACGGCCGTGAGCGACAGCGCGCCCGCGCGCTTGCACGCGTCCGCGAGCAGCAGGAGCACGAAGAGGTGCTCCTCGGCGGGCGGGCTCGTGGGCTGCACGAGGTAGACATCGTGCCCGCGCACCGTCTCGTGCAGCTCGACGCGGAGCTCGCCGTCGGGGAAGCGCGAGACCTCGGCGCGACCGAGGTTCACGCCGAGGCCCGCGGCGATGGCCGCGGCGAGCGCAGGGTTCGAGGTGCCGGTGAAGAGCGACAGGGGCATGCGCGGGCTCCGCGCGCATCCTAGAGCACGGAGGCCGGCGAAACGGGCGAAAAATGGGGCGATCGTGGCCGCGCGCGGACGAAACGCGGCGCCGCGATCACTCGTAGTTGCAGCAGCGGAAGCCGGTGTTCGGGAAGGCGAAGTTGTCGGCCGCGACGGGGAAGTCGAACTGGCAGGTACGGCCGCCCTCGACGTTGTTGAAGCTGCCGCCGCGGATGTAGTGGACGCCCGAGGAGGCGGGCGGGACGGTGTTCGTCCACTCCTTCACGTTGCCGCTGAGGTCGAAGATCCGGCCCGCCGCCGAGGCCGTCCACTCCGTGTAACACATGGCGAAGGTGGGCGATCCCGTGGTGAAGAGGGCGTCCTGGTCCCCCGCGGTCGCGGACGCGCTGTCGTACTCGTCGCCGTTGCAGCGCACCGACGAGGAGGTGCGGCACGTCGCGCCCGCGCCGTACGACCAGCTGCAGTAGCTGGTCGGCGAGCCGAAGCCGGGGCCCTCGCACGCGCCCTCCCAGTCGTCGGCCTCGCAGAGGCGCCAGCCCGCGCCGCCGCTGCACGTGCCGCTCGCGTTGAGCGCGCAGCACGCCGCGCTCGCGTCCGTCCAGGTGACGGTGGTCCACGGGAGCACGTCCGGCGTCGCGCAGGCGAGGCGCGAGGCGGTGCCCGCCGAGGTCGCGGTCGCGTCGGCGCGCGAGGCCTCGTAGCGCATGACGTTCACGAAGCCCGCGCCCGTGCGGCGCGGGACGCGCACGGTGGGGATGTTCGGCGAGGGCGATCGATTCGTCGATGCTGCCGTCGCAGTCGTCGTCGCGGTTGTTGCAGGTCTCGACCGAGGGCGCGCCCGCGGCGGCCGCGTTGCAGACGGCGGCCGTCTGCGCCGCGTTGCAGACGAAGGTGCCCGCGCGGCGGCACTCGCCGACGCCGTTCGCGCAGGTCGTGCCGAGCAGCGGGAAGCCCTCGTTCGCGACGCCGTCGCAGTCGTTGTCGAGGGCGTCGCAGCGCGTCTCGGTCGGCTCGTAGGTCGCCGGGTAGTTGCAGACCCAGCCGCCCGCGCCCGTGCACGTCGCCGCCGTGCCCGCGCACACGCCGTTCGGGTTGCAGAAGTTCGCCGGGGGCGTGAGGCCCTCGTCGGTCGCCCCGTCGCAGTCGTCGTCGCGGCCGTTGCAGACCTCGGCGCCGGCGAAGTCGCACGCGACCTCGCAGCCGTCGCTCGGGAGCCCGTTGCGGTTGAAGAAACCCGTGTTGCACGCGACGAGCGCGCACGCGCCGGCGCTGCAGCCCGCGATGGCGTTCGCGAAGGAGCACACGTTGCCGCAGGCGCCGCAGTTGCGGAGGTCGGTCGTGAGCGTGAAGCCCTCGTCGGTCGCGCCGTCGCAGTCGTCGTCGCGCGTGTTGCACACCTCGAGCGCGGGGCCCACGGCGCCCACGCACTGGAAGGCGCCGCCGAGGCACTGCAGCGTGCCCGCGGCGCACTCGCCCGTCGCGGTGCCGCACGAGCCGGCCGACGCGACGCCGTCGTCGATCATCGCGTCGCAGTCGTCGTCGAGGCCGTTGCACGTCTCGGTCGCCGCGGGCGTCGCGCCGACACAGGTGAGCGCGCCGCCGACGCACTGCTGGGTGCCGGGGTTGCACTCGCCGACGTCGGTGCCGCACGCGCTGCCGCCGCCGGGGTTGCCCTCGTCGGTCGCGCCGTCGCAGTCGTCGTCGGCGCCGTTGCAGGTCTCGTCCGTCGGGCCGATCGCGCCCTGACAGAGGACGACACCTCCGACGCACTGCGTCATGCCGGCGGTACACGCGCCGGTGGACGGGCCGCAGGCGACGCCGCCGCCGGGGCTTCCGTCGTCGATGAGGCCGTTGCAGTCGTCGTCGATGCCGTTGCAGATCTCGGCCACCGGGCCGATCCCGCCGGTGCACACGAGCGCGCCGCCGGTGCAGACCTCGCGGCCGCGCTCGCAGGCGCCGGTGCCGTTGCCGCACGACGCGCCCGCGTCCGGGTCGCCGTCGTCGACGTCGCCGTCGCAATCGTCGTCGATGCCGTTGCAGGTCTCGGTCGTCGCGGCGACCTCGCCGTTGCACACGAGCGCGCCCGCCGTGCAGCGCAGCGTGCCCTCGCTGCAGGCGCCCGTGTTGGTGCCGCAGGTCGCGCCGCCGCCGGGGTCGCCTTCGTCGACGTCGCCGTCGCAGTCGTCGTCGCGGCCGTTGCAGGACTCGACCGCGGGATCGGCGGGCGTGCACGCGTACTCGCAGCCGTTCGTCGCGAGCCCGTCGAGGTCGAAGAAGCCCGCGTCGCAGCCCGAGAGCACGCACGCGCCCGCGGTGCAGCCCGCGACCGCCCGCGCGAAGCGGCAGGTGCGCGCGCAGGCGCCGCAGTTGATCGGGTCCGTCTGGAAGTCGACGTCCTCGTCGATCTCGCCGTCGCAGTCGTTGTCGCGGAGATCGCAGACGGCGTCGTTGGTCTCGGTGGGGATGCAGCGGTATTCGCAGCCGTTCGAGGCGATTCCGTCGAGGTCGTAGAAGCCGACGTCGCACTCGTCGAGCGTGCAGGCCGCGTCGACGCAGCCCGCGAACGCGCGCGGGATCTCGCAGCGCATGCCGCACGCGCCGCAGTTGTTCGGGTCGCTCGTGACGTCGATGCCCTCGTCGACGTTGCCGTCGCAGTTGTCGTCGATGCCGTTGCAGCGCTCGGGTGCGCCGGGCGTGCAGCCATCGGGGCCGGCGTCTTCGGCGCCGAGATCGACCCCGAGATCGGGCACCGCGAAGTCGACGCCGAGATCGACCGGACCGAGATCGATCGGGCCCGCGTCGACCGCGTCGTCGCCGCACGTGAGGCAGTAGGGGTCGACGTCGCAGCCCGTCGCGAGCAGCGTCGCGATGACGGAGGCCGCGACGACGGTGCCCGTGACGACGGCGCCCCGCGCGGGGGCCGCGCGACGCGCACGCCGCCGCAGGCCGACGAGCGCCAGGCCGAGCAGCGCCGCCGCGAGCGCGCCCGCGCCCCGCGTCCGCCCTGCGGGGCGCCCGGCACCGCGCAGCGGCAGCCGCCGCCGCCGCCCGCGAGCACGCGGTCCTCGCGGCGCCCGAGATCGACCGGGCCCGCGTCGAAGCCCATGTCCGGGGGCGGCCCGCTGCGCTGGCAGTCGCCGTCGCGGCACACCGATCCACCCGGGCAGCGGAGCGCGTTGCACGGATCCGCCGCGCACGCGCCGTCCACGCAGACCTCGCCCGCGCGACACGTCACGTCGATGCACGGGTCGGCCTCGCACGCGCCCGTCGCCGCGTCGCAGCGCTGGCCGGTCGGGCAGCGCACGTCCGCGCAGCGGTCCGTGACGCACAGGCCGCGCGTGCAGCGTTCACCGCTCGGGCACGTGACGGTCGAGCAGCTCGTCTCGCAGGTGCCCGCGCGGCAGGCCTCGTCGCTCGCGCACGTCGTGGTCGCGCACGGGTCGACCCCGCAGGCGCCCGTCGCCAGGTCGCAGACCTCACCGCTCGGGCAGCCGAGGCCGCGGCAGTTGTCCTCCACGCACATCCCCGTCGCGGGCTGGCACACCGTGCCGCCCGTGCAGACGACGCCCTCGCAGGGGAACGTGCACGTGTTGTTGCGGCAGCTGCACACGGGCACGCCGTCCGTCCCCGGCGCGCAGCGGACGGTGCCGCCGGTCTCGACGGTCTGCGTGGCGCAGGTCGCCTCCTCGCAGCGCGGCTCGACGCAGAAACACTCCGAACCGCGCATGAACGGCGTGCGGCCGCTCGGGCAGCTCGGGCCGAACTCGGTGATCTCGCAGGCGCGCGAGCAGCCGCACTCGACGCACTCCGAGCCCGCCGGGCAGAGCGTGCCGGTCGCGGGCGGCTCGTCCGTCGCGCCGTCGCAGTCGTTGTCCTCGCAGTCGCAGCCCTCGCGGCCCGCGGGGACCTCGCCGACGCAGACCTCGCGCCCGCCGACGCACTGCTCGCGCCCGGCCTCGCAGAGGCCGACGTTCGAGCCGCACGCCGTGTCGAGCGTCAGGCCCTCGTCGACCTCGCCGTCGCAGTCGTCGTCGAGTGCGTTGCAGACCTCGCCGATCGGCCTGATCTGGCCCTCGCAGCTGACCGCGCCGCCGCGACAGACCTGCACGCCCGGCGAGCACTCGCCGACGTCCGAGCCGCAGGGCGCGCCGACGCCGAGGCCCTCGTCGACGGCACCGTCGCAGTCGTCGTCGAGCGCGTTGCAGACCTCGGTCGACGGGCCCGTGCCGCCCTCGCAGACGAGCATGCCCGTGAGGCAGCGGCGCACGCCCGCGGTGCACTCGCCCGTGTCGTCGCCGCAGGCGGTGCCGCCCTCCGGGTCGCCCTCGTCGACCTCGCCGTCGCAGTCGTTGTCGAGGCCGTCGCAGCGCTCGGCCGCGGGGCCCGTCGCGCCGACGCAGCGGAGGCCGCCGCCCACGCACGCGAGCGCGCCGTCGTCGCACTCGCCCACGGTGCTCGCGCCGCACGCGGCACCGCCGCCCGGGTTCCCCTCGTCGACGAGCCCGTCGCAGTCGTCGTCGAGGCCGTTGCAGATCTCGGCGTCCGGCCCGGTGCCGCCGCTGCACGTGAGCGCGCCGCCGGCGCACAGCGTCGTGCCGCGCGCGCAGAGGCCCGTGTCCGTGCCGCAGGACACGCCGCCGCCCGGGTTGCCCTCATCCGTGGTGGTGTCGCAGTCGTTGTCGCGACCGTCGCAGATCTCCGGCGTCGCGGTGCGACCGCCCGTGCAGACGAACGCGCCGGCGACGCAGGTGTTGATGCCGGGCCGGCACTCGCCGATCGTCGAGCCGCACGCGCCCATCGTGGGCACGCCGTCGTCCGTGGACCCGTCGCAGTCGTCGTCGCGCCCGTTGCACGTCTCGGGCGCGGCGCTGCGGCCGCCCGAGCACACCAGCATCCCGCCCGCGCACGCGAGCGTCCCCGGCAGGCACTCGCCGAGCGCGGAGCCGCACGTCCCGCCGCCGCCGGGGTTGCCCTCGTCGATCGAGCCGTCGCAGTCGTCGTCGATGCCGTTGCAGAGCTCCGCCGTCGCGGCGATCGCGCCCGTGCACGCGCCGAACGCGCCCGCCGTGCAGACCTGCGCGCCCGCCTGACACGCGCCGACGTCCGTGCCGCACGCGCGCGTCAGGCCGTCGATCGTTCCGTCGCAGTCGTCGTCGACGTTGTTGCACGTCTCGGCGGACGGCCCGGTGCCGCTGCACGTGCCCCACGAGCCCGCCGTGCAGAGCTGCGTGCCGGCCGTGCACGCGCCGACCTCGGTGCCGCAGACGCGCGTGAGCGACTCGTCGATCAGCGAGTCGCAGTCGTTGTCGAGGCCGTCGCAGATCTCCGCGGACGGGACGCAGCCCGAGCACACGCCGCCCTCGTCGATGACGCCGTCGCAGTCGTTGTCGAGGCCGTCGCAGACTTCCGTCGAGGTCGGTCCGCACGCGCCGCAGCCGTTGCGCACCCCCTCGTCGACGACGCCGTTGCAGTTGTTGTCGAGGCCGTCGCAGGCCGTCTCGACGGGCGCCGCGCAGAGCGTGCACGCGGGGCGGCTGACGGCGGTGTTGCTGCAATCCGGGGGCGCGACGCCGCTCGCGGTGTTGCAGAACTTGGGCAGGCCTTCATCTGCAATCGCGTTGCAATTGTCGTCGAGGTTGTTGCAGGACTCGACGCGCAGCGAGCGCCGCACGATCTCCGAGATGCCCGCGGCGAGCGTCACGCGGTCGTTCGCGAAGTACGCGGTGTCGCCGCCGACGGCGCCCGCGTCGGTGCCGCCCGCGGTCGCGATGCTGTTGAGCGCCGTGCGGCTCCCGGGGGCGATCGCGACGCCGATCACGTACGTGCTGATGCCCGCGGCGTTGAGCGCGGTCGCGGCGTTGACCGAGGCGGTGAGCGACGCGGCCGGGGTGCCGTCGCAGTTGGGCGCGCCGTCGGTGATGAGGATGACGGAGTACGGGCGGCAGCTCGCGGCGCTGTCGGCCGTGCGGATCGGCGTCATGTACGACGACACCGCGCGCAGCAGGCCGGAGATGGGCGTCGGGCCCTGGGGGCGGAGCTCGCAGTCGCCGGTGCCCGCGTGGTTGCAGTAGTTTCCCTGCGTCGTCGAACTGCTGAACGACGACTCGGCGTTGTCGATCCACTTGAGGAGGCCGGTGACGTTGTCCTGCGTCGAAGGCCAGCCGCTCCCGGGGAAGCCGACGAGGATGTCGCCGTCGGGGAGCCCCTGGTTGCCCGGAGCGGGGTTCACGTCGTCGCCGGGGCAGCCACCCGCGTAGTTCAGGCAGACGTTCGGCGAGGAGGCGTTGTAAAGACGGGCCGTCGGCCGGCACGCCGAGGGAATGAGCTCGGTCGGGATGTCCGCGAACGGGTCGGTGTCCCACTGCGCGCCGCAGTTCGCCGTGGTCAGCGCCGCGCCCGCGTTGAGGCTCGGATCGCCGATCGAGCTCACGAATGGGCCGGTGAGCGTGTTGCACTCGTTGTTGTTGATCGCGAGACCGGTGTACGCGGGGGCGGGGGAGGGGAGCGGCGACACGCCCGAGCAGATCAGGTTCTGCTGCGCGTACTGCGGGAAGCGCGCGAGCCCGAGCTCGAGGTCGCCGCCGTACGAGAAGACCATGTCGCGGAGGGCCTCCTTCGCGACGTAGATGCGGCTGTCGTTGCGCAGGCCGTCGCAGTTCGTGTCGACGCCCTGCGTCGCCCCCGCGACACCATCTCCGAAGGTGGGGATGTCGTTGAGGTCGACCGCCATCGAGCCGGACGTGTCGAACGCGATCATGAAGCGCGGCTTCACTTGCGCGTGGGCGCCCTGCGGGGCAGCCGCGAGCGAAAGCGCGAGCGTGGCGGGGACGGCGAGCGCGCGAAGCGTCAGGCGAAGAGACATGGGGTACCCCTGCGCGGCATGGGCGATGCCGCGGAATAGTCGCTCATCGAACCACGCTGAGCGCGCGCGCGTCAACGATTTGGCCGGCGCGGGGACCCCCGAAATCCCGGTGATTCCAACGGTTCTGCTAGCGGCAGCGGTTCACGAGGGGGATGCCCGGCGCGGTCCCCGCCCAGGTGCCGCGGACGCCGGTGAAGGCGAGGCCGACGCTGAGCGCGTCGCAGTCGACGCCCGGTCCGCCCGAGCCGGGCGCGGAGCGCACGTCGACCGAGGTGCCGAGGATGTTCTCGAGCAGGCGGTAGTTGTCCGAGCCCGGGCACACGCCGACGAAGGGGATCGCGTCGAGGATGTCGTTCGCCGCCCAGCGTCCGGCGAGGATGGCGCGGTCGACGGTGCGGCCGTCCTCGAGGATGTGCGCGGTGAAGGTCGCGTCGGTGAGCCGGAACTGCACGCCGCGCTCGGCGCCGGAGAACACGAGGTCGCGACGGTCCGGGAGGCGCATGACGATGGTGCCGTCCGCGACCCAGGCGTTGTCGTCGGAGGTGCGCGGCATCGACGGATCGCCGTTGAAGAAGCCGTCCGCGCGGCCCCACCACGCGTCCTCGCCGTCCCAGCGCGGCAGCGGCGGGACCCCGGCGTCGTAGTCCACGCCGCCCGCGGGTACGCTCGCGTCGGGCACGGCGCCGCCCACCTTCGGCGTGCCGAACACGCTCTGCGCGAGCGTGACCGAGACGCGGGCGTCGTCGCGCGCGCCGTTCCACCCCGTGACGCGCACGAGCACCGCGCCGAGGCCCAGCGTCTGCGAGCGCTTGCTCTCGGCCTCGAAGCCGGGCTCGGCGGCGAGCAGCAGCGGGGTCACGAGGTGGCCGAAGGCGTTGTCGACGCCGCCCTCGCCGTCGGTCTCGGGTTCGGCGCGGGTCGAGGTGCACTCGAACGGGTCGTCGACCGTCTGCGTGTCGAGGCCGTCGAGGTCGTAGCCGATCGTGCGCCAGCGGTTGCGGTCCTGGACGAGCTGGATGTCGCGCAGCGCGAAGAGGACGTCCGGGCCGTCGCCGTCCGGGCCGGCGGGGCGCGGCGGCGGGCGACCGGCCGGGCAGGTCGTGCAGGCCTCGCCCGCGTCACGCCGGGGCCCGGCGTCGCGCGCGGTGCCCCCATCGGAGACGAGCGCGATGTCGTAGACGGTGCAGCCCGAGAGGCCGAGCAACGCGCCCGCGAGGGCCGACCGCGCCCACGGAGCGTGCCGATGACGCGATGCGTCATGACGTCGATCGCCGCGATCCACCGGGCGCGAGGGTAACAGGTGCGGCGGCCGTTTTGTTGCGGCGCGCGCGGGGCGGGTCTTAGCGTCCGCGGAATGCGCCGCCCCCCGTCGTCCCGCTCCGTCGCGCTCGCGCTCGTCGTCTCGCTCGGCGCGCCCGCCTGCATGCTCAACCACCAGGGCCGCGCCGACGCCCTCGCCGACGCGGTGCACGGGATGGTCGACGAGACCCGTTGGGGGCGCGCCGACCTCGCGGCCGACCGAGTCGCGCCCGCCTTCCGCGCGCGCTTCGTGCGGGCGCACGCCGGGTGGGGCGAGCGGCTCGAGATCGCCGATCTCGACGTGTCCTCGGTGCGGATGGCGCGCGACGAAGAGAGCGCGACGGCCGTGCTCACCGTGCAGTGGTACGCGCTCGACACGATGGACCTCGCGACGACGCGCGTGCGCCAGCGCTGGGTGCGCCGCGACGGCGGGTACGTGCTCGACGGCGAGACGATCCTCGCGGGGGACGCGCGCCTCCTCGACCTCGCGGCACCGCCTGCGTCGCCTGCGTCGGACACGCCGGAGGCGGCGGAGGGCGCGGTGCCTGCTGCACCCGCGGCGACCGGGCGAGCGGACGACGCGCCCGCCGGAGCGGGGAGCGCGGACGACACCGCGCCCGCCGAGCGCGCCGGGAATGACGCGTCGGCCTCCGCGCGCGAGGGCTGAGCCGCGCTGAGCGGCGCGCTTCAGGCCGGGCGCGCGATGCCGATGCGCTCGCGGACGCGCTGCATCGTGCGCTGTGCGATGGCGCGCGCCTGCGACGCGCCCGCCTCGAGCGTGCGGTCGAGCGCGGCCTCGTCGGCGCGCAGCGCGGTGTAGAGCGCGCGCCGCGGCGCGACCTCCGCGTCGATCGCCTCGAAGAGCGCCTGCTTCAGGTGGCCCCAGCCGTGGCCGCCCGCGCGGAGCCTGCGCGCCTGGTCGTCGGCGACCTCGGGCGGCGCGACGAGCTGGAGCAGCGTGAAGGCCGTCGTGCCGTCCGGCTCTTTCGGCGCCTCGAGCGGCTCGCTGCCGGTGACGATCTTCATGATCGACGCGCGCAGCTCTTTTTGCGTCGCGAAGATCGGCACGTAGTTGTCGTAGCTCTTCGACATCTTGCGGCCGTCGAGCCCGGGCACGAGCACTTCGCTGCGGATCTCCGCCTCCGGCACGATCACGGTGCCCTCGCCGAAGAGGTGGTTCGTGCGCACGGCGACGTCGCGCGCGAGTTCGAGGTGCTGCTTCTGATCCTTGCCGACGGGCACGAGGTCCGCGTCGTAGAGGATGATGTCCGCGGCCATGAGCGCCGGGTACGCGAAGAGCCCCGCGTTCGGCGACTCGCCCCGCGCGAGGGCGTCTTTGTAGGCGTGGCCGCGCTCGAGCTGCCCGGTCGCGAGCAGGCACTGGAAGACCCACGTGAGCTCGAAGACCTCGGGCACCGCCGACTGCCGGAAGAAGATCGTGCGCGCCGGATCGAGGCCGCACGCGAGCCACGTCGCCGCGACGTCGTAGACGTGCGCGCGGAGCGCGCGCGGGTCGTGCGAGGCGGTGAGCGCGTGGTAGTCGGCGATGAAGTAGATCGAGCGGTGGGCGTCGGCGAGCGCGAGCGCCGGGCGGATCGCCCCGAGGAAGTTGCCGAGGTGCGGCGTGCCCGTCGGCTTGATGCCCGTGAGCGAGGTCTTCACGCGCGCGACCTTGCCGCGGCGGGGTGCGCACGGCAAGACTCGCCCGTGGATCAGCCCGTCTCCTCCGCGGCCGAGCGCCCGTTCCGCGTGCTCGGCGTGCAGCAGCTGGCCGTCGGCGGCCTCGACAAGGCGCGGCTGCGCCAGCTGTGGTGCGGGCTGCTCGGGCTCACGCGAACGGGCGAGTTCCGCAGCGAGCGCGAGAACGTCGACGAGGACATCACGGTCGCCGGGCGTGGTCCCTTCGCCGTCGAGGTCGACCTGATGGTGCCGTTCGACCCGGAGAAGAAGCCGCGCGTGAACGAGCCGCCGCTCAACCACGTCGGCTTGTGGATCGACGACCTGCACGCGGCGGTCGCGTGGCTCGAGGCGCAGGGCGTGCGCTTCGCCCCGGGCGGGATCCGCCGCGGCGCCGCGGGCTTCGACGTGACGTTCATCCACCCCCGCGGTTCGGACACGCACCCGTACGGCGGCGAGGGCGTGCTGATCGAGCTGGTGCAGGCGCCGCCTGCCGTCGTCGCGGCGTTCGACGCGCTGGCCGACGCCGCGCCGGGCGCACACTGATCGTTCACGCGGCCCCGGGGAGGCCTCCCACGATGACGCTCTCTCGCCGGTCGCTCCCGTTCGCTGCGGCCGTCGCCGCGTGCCTCGTCGCGCTCGTCGCCCCGCCCGCGCGCGCGGACGTCGTCGTGCTCCTGCCGCCCGCCGGCAACGCGGACGACCTGCGCCGCGAGGATTTCGAAGAGGCCCTCACCGCGACGCTCCGCGCGGCCGGTCACACGCTGGTCGCGGGTGACGCGATCCGGCGCGGCGCGCTGGTTGGCGACCCGCGCACCGCGGACGAGCTGACCGCGCTCGCCGAGGGCAACGGCGCGGCGTGGACGCTCGTGAGCGAGGTGCACCCGCTGCAGGGCCAGTACCGCCTGCTCCTGCGCGCGGGCTACGCGCGCGTGCGCCGCGTCGAGGAGCTCGACGTGCTCGTCGTGCACGCGGACCAGGAGGCGCGCCTGCGCGACATCCTCGCGTGCCTCGTGCGCCCCGCAGGGCTCGGCGAGGACGCGCTCCGGCTCACGGGCGGCGAGGACGCGGCCGCCGCCGAGCAGCGCGAGCGCGAGGCCCGCGCGCAGGCTGACCTGGAACAGGCCGAGCGCGAGCAGGCGGCGCGCGAGCAGGCCGAGCGCGAGCAGGCGGCGCAAGCGCAGGCAGAGGCCGAAGCCGCGCGGGCCCGTGCCGAGTTCGAGCGGCGCGAGGCCGAGCGAGCCCAGGCCGAGCGCGACCGCCTCGCCGCGGCGTTCGAGGCGCGCGCCCGCTACGCCGACGACGCGGAACACCCGTGGCTCGCCCAACTCTCGCTCGGCGGCGCGGGACTGATGGCGTACCCGGATCCACCCGGGCCCTCTCCGGGCGGCGGCTTCCTCGGTCAATTCGGCGTGCGGGTCGGGTACGGGCTCCCGGGGCTGCTGCGGGGGCTCGAGGCAAGGGGCGGAATCGAGGCCGTGTTCGGCGTCGCGAGCGCGCTCGAACTCTTCGTCGGCGCCGCGTACCTGACGAGCCCCTTCGCCTTCCCGCTGCACCTCGGCGGCAGCCTCGAGGTTGGCGGCTTCTTCAACACGAGCGGCGCACGGGAGCCGGGCCTGCTCGTGCGCGCGGCCGCGGTCGCGTCCTACCGGCTCACGCCGCGCCTCGCCGTCGAGCTCGCCCTGCCGACGCTCAGCGTCATCTCCTCGGCGGGTGGGCTCGTCTCGCTGGGCGGCGCCGCGCGCATCGGATATCAATTTTGATATAGCCGCGCATCAAGCGCAATATGTATCGATTCTGATAAGATGCGCCGGGGCTGCGCGCCCGGGCGGGTGCTCAGCGGGGCACGGTCGGCCCGGCGGCGCGCGTGGTCGCAGTGGGCGCTGCCGCAGCGGGCGCTGCCGCGGTGGGCGCTGCCGCAGCGGGCGCTGCCGCGGCGGGGGTGGGGAGCAGCGTCCCGACCGGGAGCGCGAGGAGGCGCCGCGCGATCTCGTACTCCTCGGCGCCCACCGCGCGCAGCGTGAGCGTCCGCGCGAAGGCCTCGCGCGCGCCCGGCTCGTCGCCCGCCGCGAGCCGCCGCACGCCCTCGGCGAAGTGGGTGCGGGCCTGCTCGATCGGGCCCGGTGCGGCCGCGAGGAGCGCGTCGTAGGGCGCGCGCCCGGCGCCGAACTTCGCGAGCCGTCCCGTCCAGCCCGCCGTCCGCGCGAGCGAGCCCAGCACGGCCTCGAGCGCGGGCTCGGCGGGGATACCCGCGCGCGCGGCGAGGAGCCGGCCCCAGAGCGCGAGCTGCACCTGCGCCTCGTCGCGGAGCTCCGCGTTGGCCTGCGTCGCGCGGAGCACCTCCATGCCGAGCGCCGCGTCGACCTGCGGCATCGTCAGCAGGTGCGTGAGGATGGTGAAGTACGGGTCGATGTCGGGCACCGCCCGCCCGAGCGAGCGGCGGAAGGACTCGACCGCTTCGGCGTGTGCGCCGAGTCGGTCGTGCAGCAGGCCCATGTAGGCCGGCGCCATCGCTGTGCGGAGCGGCCAGCGCCGGTGCTCGCCGGCCCGCGCGAACGCGACGAGCGCCTCGCGGTACATGCGCTCGGCCTGCGCGGCGTCCCCGGTGGCGGCGAGCGCGTCGCCGAGCAGGAGCAGCACCGCGCCGCGCTGCGCGCTCGGCTCGTTGCCCCCGCCCCGGATCAGGTCGAGCGCGCGCCGGTAGCCGACCGCGGCGCGGGAAGGGCCGCCGAGCTGCGCCTCGAGCATCGCGAGCGTCTGCTCGGCCTCGAGCGTCGGGCGGATCGCGAGGCTCCGCGTGAGGTCGGCGCGCGCGGTGTCGATGTCGCCCACGCCGAACGCCGCGCTCGCGAGCGTCAGATACTGCTCCTCCGCGGGGATGCGGAGCGGGGTCGACGGGAAGCGGCGCAGGCGCTCTGCGAGCATGTCCCGGGCGTCCCGCGCGAGCGCGTCGAGCGCACGGGCGTCGGCGTCCGCGGCGCCGCGCGCGACGCTGGCGCGCGCAGCGGGCGGGTCGATCCGTCCGGCGTACGCGTTCGTGTCGCGCGTGACGCGGTCGAAGGCCAGCTCGGTGAGCGACTCGAACGTGATCGCGAGCGCGTCGTCGTAGACCGCGCGCTCGCCGGGCGCGAGGCGCCGCGCCGCGCTGTAGTGGGCGGCCGTGTCCTGGAAGCGCCGCTGGTGCGCGGCGATGCGGCCGAGGCACTGCAGGAACCGCGGGTCCTCAGGCGCGCGCTTGCGCCCGAGCAGGCACAGCGCGCGCGACGTCGACAACTCCCGGCGCGCAGGCGGCATGAAGTACCGCGCGAGGTTGAGGAGCGCGTCGTTGCCTTCGGGGCTGTCCTCGCGCGCGGTGGCGATCTGCTGGATGAACGACTCGGCCTGCAGATGCGGCTCGTCGCGGAACACCTCGATCCGCGCGAGCGCCGCGGAGAGCTCGCCGATCCGCAGGTGCACGGAGGCGAGCCGCTCGATGGCCTGGTGGATCGCCGTGGCCTGCAGGCTCGAGAACCGCCAACGCTCCCAGCCGCCGTCGAGCCCGACCATGCTGCGTCGCATCGCCTCGAGGCAGAGCTGCGTGTGCGCGATGTAGAGGACCGCGAGGCCGTCGAGGACGCTGCGCGCGGGGATGATCCGCGCGTGCTCCACATGGACGTTCAGGAGCCCCGTGAGCCGCTCGATCGGGTCGGGCAGCCGCGAGCGGGCCTCGCGCCCCCAGTCCCGCAGCACGCCGTAGGACCGCGCGCTCTCCTCGTCCGGACCGCCGGCGCGCGCCAGCACGAAATACGCAGCGAGGACGCGGGCCTCGTCGCCGTGCGTCGAGCCCTCCTCCATGAGCCACGTCGCGAGGGGCCGCAGCGCGCGCGGAAGCGGGCCGCGGTCGAGCTCGTCGGCGCTGAACAGCGCCACGATCTCCGTGAGCCGATCGACCACGCCGTCGTAGTCACCCGCCTCCATCACCGGCTCGGCCTCGCGCGCGAGGAGCGCGACGAGCCGCTCGCGGACCGCGGCGCGCGCGGGATCGTCCGTCGCGAGCGACTCCCATGCGCGGCGCACCTCGGCGTACGACTCGAGCGTGACCACGGATGGCACGGGCGGCGCCGTCGCCGCGACGCTCGGCGTCGTGCGCGCCGCCATCCCGACGCCGCCGCAGCCGCCGAGCGCGCTGCCGCCGACCACGCTCCCGCCGAGCACGCAGGCCCCGACCAGCGCCGCCCGACCGAGCGCGCGGACCGCACGCACGCCCCGCGTCGCACCGACGCGCCCCTGGCGACCGCGCCATGCGTGAACGCCGCGCGGGCGGCGCGGAGAGGCCTCGTGCGCGGCGGCCTCGCGCGACGGATCGACCGCCGCATCCGGCGCGGGGGGAGCGGCCCATCGATCGATCCAAGTGCGCGCCATGGGTCGGCGACCATAGCAGGCCGCGACCGCTGCACCCGCGCGGCGCGCATGCCCGCGGGCCGGTTGCGCCCCCGCGGACCGCGCGTCAGAGAGCCGCGTGGCCGCCCCGCGCGATCCGCGCTCCGTCTCGCTGCTCGGCGCCGTGACCTTCACCGTCGCCTCGGTCGCGCTCACGTGGGCCTTCCTGCAGGGCGCGGTCGCGCTGCAGTCCCTCGCGCGCGGGCTGCCGTGGGAGGCCGCCCGCGACCGGGTGACCCGCGACGCGCTCGGCCTCGCGCTGGTGCAGGCGGGGGCCTTCGCCTGCGTCCTGTTCGCCGCCGTGCGCCTGCACGCGCGCGACGACGAGCCGCTCCGCGAGACGCTCGGCCTCCGCCCGCTGCCCGTCCGTGCCGCGCTGCTCGCGCTGGTGGCAGGCGCTGCGCTGCAGCTGCCGCTCGCCGAGCTCGCCAACCTCGTGCAGCGCGTCGCGCCCGTCTCGGCCGACCTGCTCGCGCGTCAGCAGCGCCTGCTCGACGCCGGCTCCCCCGCCGTGGCGCTCGCGGCCTTCGTCTCGTTCGTCGTCGTCGCGCCCCTCAGCGAGGAGCTGCTCTTCCGCGGCGTGCTGCTGCGCGGTCTCCGCGTGACGCACGGCCGCGCGACCGCGCTCGCCGCCTCGAGCGCCCTGTTCGCGCTCGCGCACCTCGGCGCGTGGTCCGCGCTCGCCTATGCGCTCCTCGCGGGGCTCGTGCTGGGCGCCGTCGCGCTCCGCACCGGCTCGACCGTCGCGACGATCGCCCTGCACGCAGGGGTCAACGCGGTGCCCGTCCTGCTGCCCGCACGCCTGCTGCCGATCCGCGGCTTCAACGTGCCGGCCGCCCCGGACGCCGGGCCCGCGCACATCGCCCCCAGCCTCGTGATAGCGTCGGCCCTCGTCGCCGCGCTGGCGCTCGGCCTCCTCGCGCGCACCACCCCCGCGGCCGACGACGAGGATGATTCATGAGTGATACGTCTCCGCCCCAGCGCGGTCTCGGCCTCTCGCTGCCCGGCAGCGGGATCACCGGCGCGATGTATCAAGTTGGAGTCATCGCCGCCCTCGAGGACGGGGTCGAGGGCTTCCGCGCGGCGGACGTCACGGCCTTCGTCGGCTCCTCGAGCGGCGCGGCGGTCGCCGCCTTCCTCGCGGCGGGCAACTCCGCGCAGCGCCTCTACCGTGCGCTGCTCGACCCGGTGGACCCGTTCTTCCCGCTGCAGCGCCAGCACCTGCTGCGCCTCGACGGGGCGGAGTGGCGCCGCGTCGCGTCGAGCACCCTCGCGGCGGCGCGGCGGCTGCTCTCGTCGGTGACCTCGCGGCCGCTCGACGCCGACGTCTGGAACGAGCTCGACCGCTTCTGGGACTCGCTGCCCGCGGGCATCTTCACGCTCGATGCGTTCGAGCAGTTCCTCACCGAGATCATGCTGCGGCGCGGCGTCCCGGCCGACTTCGCGGGCATGCCGCGCCCGCTCGTGCTCGTCGCGACGGATCTCGACGCCGGCGCGCGGGCGCTCTTCGGGCTCGGCGAGCTCGCGCACGTCCCGATCGCGCGCGCGATCTGCGCCTCGGCCGCGACGCCGCTGCTCTTCGCGCCCGTGCGCATCGACGGCCGCGACTACGTCGAGGCCGGCAACGGCACGGCCGCGCACGTCGACGTCGCCGCGTCGCTCGGCTGCGGGCTCGTGCTGGTCGTGAACCCCACCGTGCCCATCCGCACGGACCCGGGCACGCGCGACATCCCCACCGGCCACGGCGCGATGCGGCACGTGCGCGACAAAGGCGCGCTGTGGGTCTCGAGCCAGGCGTGGCGCGTGCGCACCGAGTCGCGGATGCGGGAGGGGCTCGCGTGGTTCCGCACCGAACACCCGGAGACGGAGGTCGTGCTGCTCGAGCCGGACGCGACCGATGCGACGATGTTCATGCACTCCCCCATGAACTTCGCTGCGCGGCGACAGATCCTCGAGGACGGCTACACGGCCACCATCCGCGCGCTGCGCGACCCTGGCTCTCCGCTGCGCGCCGCGTTCGAGGCGCGCGGCCTCGTCGTGAAGGGCGCGTGAGCGCGGCCGCCCTCGAGCGCTTCCGACGCGGGGCGGGTGGGCCGCTCGTGTACGGGCACCGCGGCGCGAGCGCGCGCGCCCCGGAGAACACGCTCGCCGCGTTCGCCCTCGCGCTCGACGAGGGCGCGGACGGCGTCGAGCTCGACGTGCGCCGCTGCGCGTCCGGCGAGGTCGTCGTGCTGCACGACCCGACGCTCGCCCGCACGGCAGGCGTTCCGCGCGCGGTCCGCGACGTGCCGCTCTCCGCGCTGCGCCGCCTCGACGCGGGTCGCGGCGAGCGTGTGCCGCTCCTCGACGACGCGCTCGCGCTCGTCGCCGGCCGCGGCCGCCTGCTCAACGTCGAGGTGAAGGCCGACGGCGACGATCGCGCCCTGCTCGCGCGCCGCGTCGCGGAGACCCTGGCGCGGCACACGCCCGCGGTGCGCCACCTCGTCGCGGTCTCCACCTTCGACCCGCGCATGGTGGTCGCGCTCCGGCGCGCGGGCCTCACGGCGCCGCTGCTCTTTCTCTGCGAGGACAGCCGGCAGGGGCGCCTGCTCGGGCGGGCCGTGCCGCCGCTCCTCGGCACGCAGGGTATCAACCCCGAGCACGTCCTCGTCACGCCCGCGCGCCTCGCCCGCTGGCGCGCGGCCGGGCTGCTCGTGACGCCGTGGACGGTCGACGACCCCGCGCGTGTCCGTGCGCTCGCCGCGGCCGGCGTCGATGGTTTGATCACCAACGATCCGGCGGGCACGCGCCGCGCCCTCGCGCCCGACACCTGACGCTCGCCGTCGCGGCGCTTGACGCGGCGACGAACGGATCTAGGACTGACTGGCGAGTCAATCAACCGCTGCTCGCCTCCATGCCGCGAACCGCCGCCGACAACCAGCGCCTCAAGGACGAGCGCCGCGAGGGGATCCTCCGCGCGGCGCTCGCCGTGTTCGCGGGCAAGGGGCTCGCGGCCGCCAAGATCAGCGACGTCGCGCGCGCGGCCGGGCTCTCGCACGGGCTCGTCTACCACTACTTCGAGAGCAAGGAGGCGATCTACGCCGCGCTCGTCGAGGAGCTCTTCGCGCGGGTCTCGGCCGATCTCGACGCCATCGCCGGCGCGGGCGGCGGCCCGCTCGCGCGCATCCGCGGCTTCATCGAGCACCGCCTCGCGCGCCTCGCGGTCGAGCCCGAGATGTTCCGCCTCGTCGTGCAGGCCTACCTGCATCCCGACGCGATCCCGCCCTCCACGCGCGACGTCTTGCAGCACTTCGCGGGCCGCTGTCTGCTCGTGATGGCGACCGCGATCCGCGAGGGGCAGGCCCGCGGCGAGCTCGTCCCGGGCGACCCCGAGGCGCTCGCCGCCGCGCTCTTCGCCACGATGAACGGCATCGCGATGTCGCAGCTCATCGAGCTCGACGTGCCGCGCGTGGTGCCGAGCGTCGACGTCGTCCTCGGGCTGCTCGTGCATCCCGCCCGCAACCCGACCTGAGTCACCGCTCGTTCGCCGTCCTGCCCGCCCGTCCAGAGTCCCCGGAGTCGCCCATGCCTGCTGAGAGTCGCTCGCCCCTCGTCGTCGCCGCGCTGTTCGTCTCGCTGTCCCTCCCCGCCTGCGGCCCGAAGCCCACCACCCCGGGCGAGGTCCGGCCCACCGGCGAGGGGGCCTCCGTACCCGTGCGTGTCGCCGTGGCCGCGCCGCGCGCGCTGCCGCAGACGCTGCGCGTGAACGGCCCGCTCGTCGCCGACCAGCAGTCGGACGTGACCGGCGTCGTGCCCGGGCGCGTCGTCGAGGTGCTCGTCGAGCGCGGCTCCATCGTCGCCGAGGGCGACCCGCTCGTGCGGCTGCGCGACGTCGACTACCGCCTGCAGGTCGCCGCCGCGACGGCCGCGCTCCAGCAGGCCGAGGCCCGCCTCGGCGTGACCTCGCCCGGCGCCGCCGTGCGCGCCGAGGACACCGCGGAGGTCCGCGCCGCGGCCGCCAACGACGGCCTCGCGCGCGAGTCCCTGCGCCGCGCCGAGCAGCTCGCGCAGACGGGCGCGGTGAGCCAGGCGGAGCTCGACCGCGCGCGCGCAGGCGCGGCGGCGGCGCACGAGCAGTACAACAGCGCGCTCAACGGGATGCGCGGCGCGGCCATCGCGCTCTCGCAGGCGCGCATCGCGCTGCAGCAGGCGGGCACGGCGGTGCGCGAGTCCGTCGTGCGGGCGCCCTTCGCGGGCGAGATCGCGGAGCGCTTCGCGGACGTCGGCGAGTACGTCGCGCCGCAGATGCGCCTCGTGAGTCTCGTGAAGACCGACCCGCTCCGCGTCGAGCTGCCGGTGCCGCAGGAGCGCGTCGGCGTCGTGCAGCGCGGGCAGACCGTCGCGCTCCGCGTCGACGCCTTCCCCGACCGCGTCTTCACCGGCACCGTGCGCTACATCAGCGCTTCAGTCCGCCCCGAGACGCGCTCGCTCACGGTCGAGGCGACCGTGCCGAACGCGGACGGCGCGCTGCGGCCGGGCATGTTCGCGACCGCCACCATCGACCTCGGCGGCACGCGGCAGGGCGTCGCCGTGCCGGCTGCGGCCGTGCTGCGCGAGGCGGGCGTGAGCCGCGTCTTCGTCGTGAAGCCCGATGGGACGATCGAGGAGCGCGTCGTCTCCGTCGTCGAGTCCGACGGCGCGACGGTCACCGTGAGCGAGGGCGTGCGCGCGGGCGAGCGGCTCGCAGTCGAGACGCTCGAGCGGCTCGCGGACGGTGTCCGCGTCACGGCGCGCACGGCCCCAGTTTCTCAGTAGATTCGAGGAGTTATCCATGCAGTGGCTCGCCGCGATCTGCGTCCGCCGACCCGTCTTCACGTGGGTCCTCATGCTCGCGCTCCTCGTCGTCGGCGGGGCCAGCATGTTGGGCCTCGGCGTCGACCGTTTCCCGAACATCGACTTCCCCGTGGTCGTCGTCACGACCGTGCTGCCCGGCGCCTCGCCCGAGCAGGTCGAGACCGAGGTCTCCGACAAGCTCGAGGAGGCGATCAACTCGATCAGCGGCGTCGACGAGCTGCGCTCGAACAACTACGAGGGCCTCTCGGTCGTCGTCGCGCGCTTCGACCTCGACAAGAACACCGCCGTCGCCGCGCAGGAGGTGCGCGACCGCGTGAACCGCTCGCTCGCGCAGCTGCCGAGCGGGATCGAGCAGCCGAAGGTCGAGCGTCTCGACCCCGACGCGACGCCCGTGATGATCCTCGCGCTCGAGTCCACGCGCTCGACCCGTGAGGCGACCGAGTTCGCGACGCGCACCGTGCGCCGCCGCATCGAGTCGCTGAGCGGCGTCGGCGGCGTCTCCGTGCTCGGCGGGCGTGAGCGCGAGATCGACATCGTCGTCGATCCGCAGGCGCTCGAGTCGCGCGGGCTCACGATCGTCGATCTGCAGCGCGCGCTCGCGACGCAGAACGTCGAGTTCCCGGGCGGCAACGTGGAGCAGGGCGCCCGCACGCTCGGCATCCGCGTGCGCGGCCGCGTGCAGAGCGTCGAGGACTTCGGCCGCATCTTCGTGTCGAGCCGCGGCGGCGTGCCGGTGTACGTGCGCGACGTCGCGCGGATCGTCGACGGCGAGGCCGAGCCCACGAGCGCGGCGTCCTACGACGGCCGCGACACCGTCATCCTCGCGGTGCGCAAGCAGTCCGGCACGAACGCCGTCGCCGTCATCGACGCGCTCGCCGAGCGCGTCGGCGAGCTGCGCGCGGAGATCCCCGCCGCGTACACGCTCTCGATCGTCCGCGACGAGAGCGAGTTCATCCGCAACGCGGTCTCGGCCGTCGAGGAGCACCTCGTCATCGGCGGTCTGCTCGCGGCGCTCGTCGTGCTGCTCTTCCTGTGGAACGCCCGCGCGACGGTGATCGCGGCGCTCGCGATCCCGACCTCGATCATCGCGACCTTCGCGCTCGTGCGCGCGATGGGCCTCACGCTCAACACGATCACGCTGCTCGCGCTCACGCTCTCGGTGGGCATCGTCATCGACGACGCGATCGTCGTGCTCGAGAACATCTTCCGCTTCGTCGAGGAGAAGGGCATGGCGCCGCGCCGCGCCGCGATCCTCGCGACGAAGGAGATCGGCCTCGCCGTCCTCGCGACGACGCTCTCGCTCATCGCCGTCTTCCTCCCGGTCGCCTTCATGGGCGGCATCGTCGGCCGCTTCATGCAGAGCTTCGGCTTCACGATGAGCTTCGCCATCGGCGTCTCGCTCTTCGTGTCGTTCACGCTGACGCCGATGCTCTCGTCCCGCTGGATCCGCGGGACCCGCACGCCGCGCCGCAACGCCGGGGACGGGCCGTCGCCGTACCGTGAGCCGCTCTCGGGCGAGGAGCCGCTCGCGCGCGAGGAAGACGAAGAGCGCCTCGACGCCGAGTGGATCGATCCGGCACCGGGGCCGCGCGCCGAGGAGCGCGCGGAGCTCGCCGAGTGGGCCCGCGGTGTCCGTGCGCTCCCGGCCGGTCACGCCTCCGTGCACGGCCCCTCGCGCGGTCTGTACGGCGTGGTCGAGCGCGCGTACACGCGCGTGCTCGCCCAGTCGATGCGGCACCGCTGGGTCGTCGGCATCGCGATCGCGCTGGCGATCGTCGCGACCGTGCCGCTCGGCAAGGTCGTCCAGAAGAACTTCCTGCCCATCGACGACGAGTCGCGCTTCGACATCCAGGTGCGCGCGCCGGAGGGCACGAGCCTCGCCGAGACGCGCCTCGTCATGGAGCGCATCGCCCGCGCGACACGCGCCATCGAGGGCGTCGCGCACACGGTCACGCAGGTCGGCTCGCCGCCCGGCGACCCGAGCGGGCGCGGCGCGAACCAGGGCAACATCTTCGTGCGGCTCGTCCCCGCGAACGAGCGCGCGCTCGATCAGCAGCAGGTGATGACGCGCGTCCGCGAGCAGGTGATCCCGCGCTTCGCGTCGCTCGGGCTGCGCACCTCGGTCGCGCCCGTCAACGTGTTCGGCGGCGGTGGCGCGGCGGACTCGGCGGGCATCCAGTTCGTCATCCGCGGCCCCGACCTCGTGCAGCTGACCGAGTACTCCGCGAAGATGCTCGAGGCGCTCAAGGCCATCCCCGGCACCGTCGACGCCGACAGCACGCTCGTCGTCGGTAAGCCCGAGTTCGTCGTCGCGGTCGACCGCGGCCGGGCGGCCGACCTCGGCGTGAACGTCCTCGACATCGCCAGCGTGATCCGCGCGATGGTCGGCGGCGTCGAGGTCACGAACTACACCGAGGGCGGCGAGCAGTTCGAGGTGCACCTGCGCGCGCGCGACACGGCGCGCGTCGACCCCGCGCAGATCGTCCAGCTCACGGTGCCCGCCGGCATGACGGGCCGCTCCGTGCGCCTCGCCGACGTCGTCACGGTGCGCGAGGGCACGGGCCCGGCCCTCGTGCAGCGTCTCGCGCGGCAGCGTCAGGTGACCGTTTACGCGAACACCGTGACCGGCACCTCCGAGGCCGCGGTCATCGACAAGCTCAACGACGCGTGGAGGCGCCTCGGCGCGAAGCCCGGCTACGCCGGCGAGCTCGCGGGCCGCTCGAAGGAGCTCGGCAAGGCGGCCTCGAGCTTCGCGCTCGCGTTCTTCCTCTCGTTCGCGTTCATGTACCTCGTGCTCGCGGCGCAGTTCGAGAGCTGGATCCACCCGATCACGATCCTCATCTCGCTCCCGCTCACCGTCCCCTTCGCGCTGCTCTCGCTCGTCGTGCTCGGGCAGTCGATGAACATCTTCTCGACGCTCGGCATCCTCGTGCTCTTCGGCATCGTGAAGAAGAACTCCATCCTGCAGGTCGACCACATGCGCGCGCTGCGGCGCCGCGGGCTCTCCCGCGCGGACGCCGTGATGCTCGGCAACCGCGATCGGCTCCGGCCCATCCTCATGACCACGGTCGCGTTCGTGGCCGGCATGCTGCCGCTCGTCGTGTCCTCGGGCGCAGGGTCGGGCACCAACCGCGCGATGGGCGCCGTCATCATCGGCGGCCAGTCGCTCTCGCTCCTGCTCACGCTGCTCGCGACCCCGGTCGTCTACTCGTGGTTCGACGACCTCTCGCACTCGCGCGCGCTGCGCTTCGTCGGGAAGGTCCTGCGCTGGCCCTTCGCGAAGGTCGACGCGCTCTTCGAGTCGAAGGCGCACGCGCTCCCGGCGGCGCCCGCCGAGCCCCACGGCGAGGGCGCGTACCGCAGCGACGAGAAGCCCGCCGAGTGACGCAGCGCGTCATCGCGTGAAGTGCCGTGAATCACGGCGCTTCCGCACGAGGCCGCGCGTGGGCGTGAGCCCGGTGCGCCGACCCCGCGCGCCGCGTCACACGCGCTCGACCTCGTAGACGCCCTCGAGCTTCTGAAGGCCGCGCATCACGGCCTTCAGGCGCGAGAGGTCGGTCACGGTGAAGGTGAAGAGGTTCACCGCGCGCCCGTCGTCGCCGACGCGGCAGTTGGCCTCCTTCAGGTTCACGCCGGTCGCGCTCAGCTCGGTCGAGAGCCGCGCGAGCACGCCCGGCTTGTCCGCCGTGATGACGCGCAGCTGCACGGGGCGATCGACCTTGGAGCCCGTCGACCAGCTCACCTCGATGCGGCGCTCCGGGTCGAGCTCCATCGCCTTGCGGCACTCGCGGCGGTGCACGGTGACGCCGCGCCCGCGCGTGATCCAGCCGGTGACCGCGTCGCCCGGCAGCGGCGAGCAGCAGTTCGCGAAGCGCACCAGCACGTCGTCCATGTCCGCGATGCGGATGGCCGTCTCGCCGCTGCCCGTGACCTTGCGCGTGACCCGCTCGACGAGCCCGGGCCGCAGCGAGTCCATCGCCTTCGGCTGCTCCTCGACGCGCTCCGGCAGGATCGCCTTCACGACGTCGGCGCCGGCGATCTTGCCGTAGCCGACCTGCGCGTAGAGCTCGTCGACCGTCTGCACGTTGAGCTTGCCGACGGCCTTCTCGAGCTCGCCGCTCTTCACGAGCCGCGCGAAGGAGAGGTCACGCTTGTGCATCTCGCGCTCGAGGAGGTCGCGGCCCATCTTGATCGAGCGCTTGCGCTCCTCGCCGCGCACGTAGCCACGGACGTGCGACCGCGCCTTCGCGGTCGTCGTCATGTCGAGCCAGTCCTTGTTGGGGTGCTGCGTCGGCGACGTGAGGATCTCGATGACGTCGCCGTTGTGCAGCTTGTACGCGAGCTTCTGGATCGCGCCGTTCACCCGCGCGCCGGTGCAGCGGTTGCCGATCTCGCTGTGGACGGAGTACGCGAAGTCGATCGGCGTCGAGCCGCGTGGGAAGACCTTCACGTCGCCCTTCGGCGTGAAGACGTAGACCTCGTCCGCGAAGAGGTCGCCCTTCACCGAGTCGATGAACTCGGCCGGGTCGACGACCTCCTTCTGGAACTCCACCAGCTGCCGCAGCCACGCGAAGCGCGCGGCGTCCTTCGCGTCGAGACCCCCCGAGCGCTCCTTGTAGGACCAGTGGGCCGCGATCCCGAGCTCCGCGGTGCGGTGCATCTCCGGCGTCCGGATCTGGATCTCGATGCGCTTGAGGCCCGGCCCGATCACCGTCGTGTGCAGCGACTGGTAGTTGTTGGGCTTCGGCAGCGCGATGTAGTCCTTGAAGCGCCCGGGGATCGGCGTCCACTGCGAGTGGATGACGCCGAGCGCGGCGTAGCAATCGGCGACGTTCTCCATGACGACGCGGAAGGCGACGTAGTCGTGGATCTGCTCGAACTCGCACTGACTCGACCGCATCTTGCGGAAGACGCTGTAGAGGTGCTTCACGCGGCCGGACACGTCGACCGCGAAGCCGCGCTCGATGAGCATCGTCTGGATGCGGCGCGAGACGTCGGTCGTGTACTTCTCGCGGTCGCGCGAGACGGCCTTCGTCTTCTTGACGAGGTCCGCCCAGGCGTCCGGGTAGAGCCAGCGGAAGGCGAGATCCTCGAGGTCGCTCTTGAGCCAGTTGATGCCGAGACGACCCGCGAGAGGCGCGTAAATCTCCAGTGTTTCCCGGGAGATGCGCTCCTGCGCGTCCGGCTTCATGTGCTCCATCGTCCGCATGTTGTCGAGGCGGTCGGCGAGCTTCACGAGCAGCACGCGGATGTCGCGCGCCATGGCGACCAGCATCTTGCGGAACGACTCCGCCTGCTGGTCTTCCTTCGAGACGAAGTTGATCTTGCCGAGCTTCGTGACGCCATCGACGAGGAACGCGACCTCGTCGCCGAAGAGCGCCGCGATGTCGCGCTCGGTGACGGGCGTGTCCTCGACGACGTCGTGCAGGAGCGCCGCGCAGACGCTGGCCGCGTCGAGGCGCATCTCCGCGATGATGTGCGCGACCGAGACCGGGTGGATGAAGTACGGATCGCCCGACTTGCGCAGCTGCCCGTCGTGCATGCGCGACGAGTACACGTACGCCTTGTTGATCAGATCGGTGTCCGCGCTCGGATGGTAGCTCCGTACCTTGTCGAGGATGTCGGTGAGCCGGACCATCACTGCAGCACCACTTCCTCGGGCCAGCGTAGCCCCCGGCTCTGCGGGGCACAAGAACTGCGCGCGACCGGGTGACCGCGCGGTGGATCGCGGCGCGGGCCTCGCCTACGCTCGCCCTCGATGAAAACCGAGGCCCACCGCGCGCTCGACTGGCTCGCGCGCCACCGTCGCCGCCTCACGCCGCTCGTGCTCGTCGGGGGCGTCGCGCTCGTTGCCGGGCCGCTCGCGGACGCGGCGCCGCGCGAGACGAGCGTGCGCCTGCGGCTCGCCGAACCGGGCGCCGTGCGCGAGGTCGGCCTCAGCGTGTTCGAGGGGGGCGAGCCCGTGCTCGGGCTGCGCCTGCCGTATGCGCGCGGGGCCCCGGCGCGCATCGACGAGTCGCTCGACCTGCCGCCGGGCCGCTACGAGCTGCGCATCGACGTCACGCGCGGGGAGGGCGAGGCGCGGGCGCGCAGCACCGCGGTGCGCGTGCTCGAGGTGCCCGTGGAGGGCGTCGTCCTCGTCGAGCTCGGCGCGGCGGGGGCGGGATGAGCGACGCGCCCCGGGGCCCGAGCGACGCCGCGCGCCCGCACGCGCACACGTTCGCGCGCTGCGTGCTCGTGGTGCTCAGCGGCCGCGATCGCGGCACCGAACGCGAGATCGCGGGCGAGGTCTTCCACATCGGCAAGGGCCTGGAGAACGACCTCGTCCTCGGGGACGCGACCGTGTCGCGGCGGCACTGCCAGATCCGACGCGAGGGGCCCGGCTACCTGCTCCGCGACCTCGACTCGACGAACGGCACGATGCTCGACGGCGCGGACATCAAGGAGGCGTGGCTCAAGGGCGGCGCGGTCCTCACCGTGGGCGACGTCGAGCTCGGCGTGCGCGCGCTGCCGGCGCGCGACGGAGCGGAGCCGCCCGCGCCCGCGTTCGTCCCGCGCCGCAGCTACCGCGACACGCGCGCGACGTGGGAGGCCGACTTCGAGCGGCGCTACGTCGCGTGGCTGCTCGCGCGTCACGAGGGGAACATCTCGGCGGCCGCGCGCGAGGCGGACATGGACCGCAAGTACCTGCACCGCCTCGCGAAGAAGCACGGCGTGCACCCGGGCGAGCGCGAGCGCGGCTGACGCCGGCGCGCGGGCGCTGCGGATCGCGGTCGGTGTTCAGGGCGCGAGCGCGGTGCGGATCGACGGGGGGACGCCGCGGGTCGCGCGCGTGCGCACGAAGAACAGGTCGTCGCCGCCGCGCCGCGAGGCTGGCTCGTCGAACGTCGTGAGCCAGGGGCCCGCGCCGCGCGCATCCTCGGGGACGACGCCGCGCAGCACCTCGCGCAGGTTCGCGGGGCGGCCCGAGTAGCCCGTGCGTGCGCGCCAGGGCCGCGTGCCGACGAGGCCGTCCATGCGCGCGGGCGCGACCACGCTCAGGCGGAACGCGCGGTCCGCGGTGCGCGGCGCGTCGCTCGGCTCGGCGTATGGGTAGAACGGGCGCTGGGTCGTGAAGGTGAGGCGCACCGCGCGGCTCGCGACGGGGCGGCCGGCTCCGCGGCGTAGCGGAACGCCGTGACGAAGTAGCCCTGCGCGACGTAACGCGCGAGCCACTGCGTCAGCCCCGGCCGGCTCGGGTAGCGGTGCGCCCCGAGCCACTGGTTGAGCGCCGCGGCGTCGGTCGCCGCGAGCACGGTCGCGTCGAGCCCCGCGACGCGCCGCTGCTCGAGGACCTGCACCGGCGCGGCCGCGGCCGACGCCATCAGCCCATCGGCCGCGCGGCTGCGTTCCCGCTGCGGGGGCGTGGCGTCGGGACATGGCGCCTAGGATACGGCGGGTCTTGGGCGGCTTGGGCGGCTCGTGTACGCTGCGCGGCGTGTCGAAGAGCGCATCCACGGTCCTCCATGTTTTCCTGATTTGCCTCGCGCTCGCAGGGTGCGGTGACGACGCGCCGGCGATGGACGCGGGCCCGGTCGACGCGGGCATCAGCGACGCCGCACCGTCCATCGACGCGGGGCCGCGGCCGATGCCGTTCGCGGAGCTCGGTGGCGCCTCGGAGGGCATCGCGCGCGGCCGCACGCCCGCGGGCGAGTCGGTGCTCTACGTCGGCGTGCGCGATGGACGCGTGGTGCGCGTCGCGCCCGACGGCACGGTGTCGGACCTCGCGCAGGTCGACGCGCCGGTGGGCATCGCGGTCGCGGCGAACGGCGACGTGCTCGTCTGCGGCAGCACCGGGCCCGAGATGGGGGCGCCCTCGGTGCTCTTCGCGATCGACCCGATGTCGGGGATGAGGCGCACGCTCGTCGCGGCGGGCCCGGGCGGCGCGCCGCTCGGCCTCTGCAACTACGTCGCGGTCGCGCCGGACGACTCGATCGTCTTCTCCGACAGCGAGGCCGATCGGCTGATCCGCGCGGACGCGGACGGCAGCGGCGTCGCGCTCGTCACCGACGCGATCGACTTCCCCAACGGGCTCGCGTTCTCACCGGACGGCGCGACGCTCTACGTCGCGTCGTGGGCGGGCGCGGAGGTCTTCGCGCTGCCCTTCGACCGCGCGCTGGGCACGTACGGCGCGCCGGCTTCCGCGCTCCGCGGCGTCGCGAACATCGACGGGCTCGTCGCGCTCGCGGACGGCGATCTCGTGCTCGTGACGTCGGCCGCGGGCGTGCAGCGCGTGAGGCCCGGCGGCGCGCCTGCGGTGCTCTACGGCGCGCGCCTCTTCATGCTCCCGGCCAACGGCGTGATGGGCGACGCGGCGTTCGGCGAGCGCACGCTCTACCTCACGAGCCTCACGCGCCCGACCCTCGCGCGCGTCGACCTCGACACGGCGGGCGTCACGCTCCCCGTGCGCTGAGCGCGCTGCGCGGCCCGTCGCGGCCGTCGCGCGCGGCGCAGCGGGGCCGCTCAGCCGAAGAAGCTCTCCATGTAGCCCGGATCCTCGACGCCGAGGGCCGCGGGTGTCGGCACGAGCGTCTCGAAGCAGTCGAGCATCACGGCGAGCTCGTCCGTGCGCGTGTGGCCGACCGAGCCCTCGTACGCGCCGGGGTGCGGGCCGTGCGGCATGCCCGCCGGGTGGTACGAGATCGAGCCCGGCCCGACGCCGCGCCGCGAGGTGAAGTTGCCGCGGCAGTAGAAGATGATCTCGTCGACGTCGACGGAGGAGTGCGGGTACGGGCAGGGGATCGCCTGCGGGTGGAAGTCCACCATGCGCGGGACGAAGGAGCAGATGAGCGCCCCGCGCGCCGCGAAGGTGCCGTGCAGCGTGGGCGGTAGATGCGTCTGCCCCGCGCGCGGCTGGAAGTTCAGGATCGGGAACACCCAGGGGTAGACGGTGCCGTCCCAGCCGACGACGTCGAGCGGCGCGTGGTCGTAGCGGAAGCCGTGGAACGCATCGCCGCGCTTCACGAGGACGTCGCGGATCCCCTCGTCGTGCGGCGCGACGGCGTCCGGGCGGCGGAAGTCGCGGTGGGTGAAGGGCGCGTCCATCCGCAACTGTCCGAGATTATTCAGGAAATGGCGCGGGATGTGGAGCCCTCCGCGCAGCTCGAGCACCAGCCAGTGCTGCGGCCCGCGCGCGGGGTCGAGCACGAAGCGGTGCAGGAGCCCGCGCGGGACGAAGACGTAGTCGTCCTTCTCGAACGCGACGTCGCCGAGGACGGTGCGCAGCGTGCCGCCGCCCTCGAAGACGTAGACGAGCGTGTCCGCGTCGCCGTCGACGAAGTACACGGGATCGGACGCGTCGGGGAACGCGACGGAGGCGACCACGTCGCGGCTGAAGAGCAGCGGCACGCGCGCGTCGACGGGCGCGCCGCCGCGCTTCGCGACGTCCGACGAGAGGTAATGACGCTTCGCGAGCCGCCCCGCGGGCGCAGCGACGGGGAGTTCCCAGCCGTGCGCGACCTCGGCCGCGTGCTGCGCGTGCGGGCGGTGCCGGTGGTAGAGGATCGTGTACGGCCCGTCGAAGCCGTCGCGCGTCAGGCACTCCTCGTGGTGGATGGCGCCTGCGCCCGCCGCGGGATCCTGCGGGAAGACGATGTGATGCTTCGGCGGGACGCGCCCGATCTGCAGCCGCTCGAGCATGCGCTCAGAGCCGCCCTTCGGCCTTGTGCTGGCGCTCGATGGACTCGAAGAGCGCGCGGAAATTGCCGCCGCCGAAGCCCCTGTCGCCCTTGCGCTGGATGACCTCGTAGAAGAACGGGCCGGCGTCCTTGTCGCCGTAGAGCCCCGCCGAGTCGCGCAGGAAGATCTGCAGCAGGTACTGGTGCGACTCGGAGCCGTCGACGAGGATCTGCAGGTCGCGCAGCACGTCGAGGTCCTCGTCGATCCGGCCGACGCCGAGCTTCTCGAGGCGCGCGGGGAGCACGTCGTAGTAGCTGCCCGGCGTGGGCATGAACGACACCTCGCGCCCGCGCATCGCGCGCACGGTGGAGAGGATGTCCTTCACGGTGAGGGCCGCGTGCTGGATGCCGTCGCCGCGCTGGTCCTCGTAGAAGAGGTTGATCTGCGAGGCGCGGAAGAACGGCCGATAGGGCTCGTTGTTCGCGAACTTAACCTCGCTCTTCGGATCCCACATCACCGTCGAGCGCAGACCCGAGCCGTTCTTGTCGTCGATGCGGACGTCGTTCGTGTGGAACTCGATGTTCCAGTAGCGCTCGAAGCCGCAGACGTGCTCCATCCAGAGCAGCGCGGGCTCCATCGTCTCGAAGTTCGAGGTGACGTGGTCGAAGCCCTCGAAGCCGAGCGCGTTGTGGCCGGCCGTCGCGCCGGGGAGCGCGTCGATGCCGGGATAGAGCCCGGCGTGGCCGTCGCGCTGCACGAAGCGGAAGGTCGACGAGCCGAACGGCGTCGTCATCGAGAAGGTGCGGAAGCGGCCGCCGCGCGCGTCCGTGATCGTCTGCACCTCGTCGATCGGCGTGCCGCGGCGCGCCTCGACGAGCGCGAAGGTCTTGTCGATGTCCTCGACCTCGAAGACGAGCGAGCCGACGCCGTCCGGGTGCCGGCGCAGCCAGCGCGCCGCGCGCCCGCCCTCGCCGCGCGGCTCGGACACGATCACCCGCGCGTTCGCGGCCTCGAACACCGCCGAGCGCTGCCGGCCGCGCTCCTCGAGCTCCGCACCCGAGCGCCCGACCTCCGCGAAATCCAGCTTCTCCGTGTAGAAGCGGCGGCTCCGTGCGAGGTCGCGCACGTAGTAGTGGA
Organism: Polyangiales bacterium; assembly: GCA_964202905.1. Taxonomy (GTDB): domain Bacteria; phylum Myxococcota_A; class Polyangia; order Polyangiales; family JADJQN01; genus CAIUAC01. The sequence continues at coordinate 331,826 of CAXNJO010000001.1, read as the reverse complement.
TGGCTTCGAGGCGGACGATGCCGAGCGATTCGAGGCGGGGCTGGGTCATGGCGCGCGGCAAAGTACGCGCGGGTCGCAACTTCGCCAAGGGGTGGTGTGCGGTACGTCCCGCCGCGGTGCGTCAGGCGACGGCGTCGGGCTGGCGCTCGGGGCGCGTGCCCTCGACGCCCGGCAGCGCGAAGCACGCGGCCTCGACGCGCTCGAGCGTCGGGAACGCGCGCGTGTCGAGCTGGAAGCGCCGCGCTGAGTAGAGCTGCGGGAGCAGGCACGCGTCGGCGAGCGAGGGCGCGTCGCCGACGAGGAAGCGCCCGGCCGACTCCGCCGCGAGCGCCTCGAGCGCGCCGAGCCCGCGCTCGTTCCAATGGCGGGCCCAGGCGATCTTGTCGCCGCCGAGGCGCTCGACCTCCGCGAGGATCGGGAGGTTCTGCAGCGGCTGGATGCCGGCGTTCACCGCCTCGGCGAGCTGGCGGACGCGGGCGCGCGCGTACGGATCGGCGGGGAGCATGCGGACCGTCTCGGGGCGCGTCTCGTCGAGGAACTCGATGATCGGGAGCGACTGCGCGAGGAAGCGCGCGCGGCCGTCGTCGATCACCTCGAGCAGGGGCACCTGCGTCTGCGGGTTGAGGGCGCGGAACGCCGCGCTGTTCTGTTCGCCACCATCCTTGAGGATGTTCACGACGACGTACTCGTACGCGAGGCCCTTGAGCGCCAGGGCGATGCGCACGCGCCAGCTCGCGCTCGAGCGCCAGTAGTTGTGGAGGCGGTAGGTCGTCGTCATGGGTTCACTCGGCGGGGGGAGGGGGCATGGCGCTCGGGTCCGCGAGGCGGAACGAGCCGAACAGGCGCTCGCGTACGGCGCGCTCGCCGTCCGGGGCGTCGAGGGGCGCGCTGTAGGCGACGGACACCACGAGGCCCTCCGCCATCGCGAAGAGCGTGTGCAGCCGGCAGGCGGGCTCGCCGCGCGCGGCCGCGGCGCGGTCGATGGCCGACACCGGGTGCGCGACGACGCAGACGCGGCGCGCGTCGACCGTGCGCCACTCCGTCTGCTCGGCGTCCTCGGCGCAGCGCTGCGCGAGGCGGGCCTCGTCGCGGCGCCGATCGTGCGGGTCGATGACGCTCACTGTCGCGCGGCGGCAACCGCTCGGATCCTTGGCGACGTAGTAGTCGTTGCCGAAGCCGCCCGACTGCTCCGGACGCGCGGGGAGCGCGACGGAGACGCCCTCGAGGTGCGGCACCGCGAAGGGCGTCCACGGCGCGTCGGTGCGGAACTGCGTGGCGTCGACGTGCGCGCCATACGCGAGCGGCGCCTCGCCCGCGCCGCAGCCGCCGCCCGCCGCGAAGAGCACGAGCAGGGCCGCGCGCCGCGGCGTGTTCACGGCCGCGCGCCCGGGGCCGGCTGCCGCGCGTCGACGACGTGCTGTTCGATGCGGCCGAAGAGGGAGGTCCCGTCGGGCGCGAGCATCTCGATCGCGACCGTCTCGCCCGGCGCGAGGAAGGGCGTGAGCGGCTTGCCGCCGTCGATCGTCTCGAGGGCGCGCTTCTCGGCGATGCAGGAGTAACCGCGCGCGCGGTCGGCGTTCGACACGGTGCCCGAGCCGAGGATCGTGCCCGCGGTATAGGCGCGCGTCTTCGCGATGTGCGCGAGCAGCTCGTGGAAGGAGAAGTGCATCTCCGGGCCCGCGTCCGGGTCGCCGATCAGCGCGCCGTTGCGGTAGGAGCGCAGCGGGAGCGCGAGGCGGCCGCCGCGCCACGCGTCGCCGAGCTCATCGGGCGTGACGAAGAAGGGCGAGAAGCCCGTGGCTGGCTTCGACTGGAAGAAGCCGAAGCCCTTTGCGAGCTCCGGCGGGATCAGGTTGCGGAGCGTGACGTCGTTGACGAGCCCGACGAGCCGCACGTGGCCCTCGGCCTCGGCCGCGGTCGCGCCCTGCGGCACGTCGCCGAGCACCACGCAGACCTCGGCCTCGAGGTCGCAGCCCCACGCGACGTCGGCGAGCGCGATCGGGTCGCGCGGGCCGAGCAGCGTGCTCGCGCCGCCCTGGTACACGAGCGGATCGGTGTAGAGCGTCTCGGGCGGCTCGGCGTTCCGCGCCTTGCGGACGAGCACGATGTGGTTGACGTACGCGCTGCCGTCGACCCACTCGTAGGCGCGCGGCAGCGGCGCGGCGAGCGCGCGCGGATCGAGCGGGATCGTCGCCACGCGGCCGGCCTCGACGTCCGCGGCGAGGGCGCGGAGGCGCGGCGCGGCGTTGTCCCAGTCGTCGAGGGCGGCCTGCAGGGAGGGCGCGATCCCGCGGGCCTCGGCGTACACGGCGCCGTCCCGGCGCACGACGAGGAGGGTGCCGTCGCGGTGGCTGCTGCGGAGCGTGGCGAGCTTCATGAGGGCGCCTTTCTAGCAGGTTCCGGCACGCCCGGTCGCGCCCGGCATGCGCCCCCGGCGGGCCTCGGCTCAGCCGTCGTTGGCGTCCCGTGCCGCGCGGAGCGCGCGCCGCCGCAGGCGCTGCCGCTCGGCGATGAGCCGCTGCCGCCGCGCGATCACGCGGGCCGCGCGCGTGCGCCCGAGCCGCGCCGCAGGGTCGCCGCTCGCGAAGGCCTCCTTCTCGTCCCGCTCGGCGGCGAGCACCGTGGCGTCTGGCGACTCGCCGCGGGCGCGCGCGTCGACGTCGGCGCGGGCGGCGAGGTTGCCGAGGATCGGGCGGACGCGGCCGCGTCGCCCCGAGCGCGCGTAGTCGACCCAGAAGTAGCTCTCGCTTCGCACGTCGAGGTGCACGAAGCCCGTCCGCGGGTAGACGCCGACGCCGACGAAGCCGAGGGTGCGCAGGTGTTCGGCGAGCGCCGCCTGCGTCACGCCCGGCACGATGAAGTCGATCGCGCGGCCGTGCGAGTGGCGGCTCGTCGCGCGCCCGTCGCGGAAGCCGCTCAGGAGCTCGACCTCGACGGCGTCGAAGTGGCGCATCGTGCGGTAGACGAGGTCGAGGAGCCGCGTCGAGACCGGGTGCTCGCTGTGGAACGCGTCCTCGCGCCACGCGAACGCGCGCCGCGCCGTCTCGAGATCCGCGGCGTCGAAGCCGCCCGACGCGGTCGCCGGCGTGAGGGTGAAGCGCTCTCCGCCGTGCGCGCGGCGCAGCACGAGCGGGACCGGCGTGCCCGCAGGGGCCGCGGGGCGCGCGACATTCGACGTCGCCGCGGCGGCCATCGCCATCGCGACGGGCGCGCTGCCGTGACGCGCGCTGTCGGGATTCGCGCCGTGCGTGGCGCGTGTGGTTGCGGTTGCGGCGCCGCGGTCGCGGTGGTGTGGCGGCGCGTCGGCGTGCGCGGACGCGGCGACGGAGAGGCCGCCGAGCGCGGCGACGACGGCGAGCGCGCACGCCGCGGCGCGCGCGCGGCCGGTGCGGTGCAAGACGGCGTGGGGTGGGGCGGTGCGCGGCGCGCGATCGCATGGGGGGAGGGGGTACTTCATCGGGCTCTCCTTCACTTCGCCGCGGCCTCCGACAGGCACGCGCACCGGTCCTGACTAGCAGGAAATTCGCAGGGCGATCAATGCCTCTCCGGAAATTGCTTTGATCTCAAACGGTTGTCGTCGCGCGCGCCGCGCCCTGGCGCGTCCTCGCCCTCCCGCGGGGGGCGAAGTAGAGTGCGCGTCGCATTTTTTTCCGACCTCCCCGGGAGCGCCGCGAGCATGGCCGAGTCGAACGAATCACGAGCCCAGAAGAAGCCCGCCAGCGACCGCAGCGTGCGTGCCCGGCGACTCCGCGGCGGCGCGCTCTTCGGCGCGGGCACCCTCGCCACCTTCGTGATGATGGCGAACGAGGGGCAGCTCCCGCGTGGCCCGCTCTGGGGCCTGCTCGCGCTGCTCGTCGCCGTCGGCGGCCTGCTCGACCTGCTCGGTCTGCTCGCGCCCGGATCGGTGGAGGGCGAGCCCGTGCCCGTCGCCGGGACGGCGCTCGGCCGCGTGGAGGGTGAGCCCGCGTGGATGGCCCCGCGCGTGACGCTGCCGGTCGCGCTCGCGCTCGTCTTCGGGCTCGGTCCGTCGCTCGGCTGGGCGCGGCTGCCCTTCGTGATCGTCGCGGCGCTGCTCGTGCTCGCGCTCTCGGCGCTGCGCCGTCCGTCGTGGCTCGTCTTCGTCGTCGGCTCGGGGATCATGCTGCCCGCGCTCGGCGTCTACGGGCTCTGGGATCCGTGGGAGACGCACTACGGCGAGGTCGGCCGCGAGATCCTCTCGCGCGACGATTGGATCAGCCTCTGGTGGGCGCAGGAGGACTGGTTCTGGTCGAAGCCGATCCTGATCTTCTGGGCCAACGCGCTCAGCATGGGCATCTTCGGCCACGACTTCCGGCCCGACGCGTTCAACCCGCACCCCGAGTGGGCGCTCCGTCTGCCGGTCTACCTCGTGTGCATGGTCGCCCTGCTCGCGGTGTACGCCGCCGTCGCGCGGGTCTACGGGAAGCGCACCGGCCTCGTCTCGGCGCTCGTGCTCGCGACGATGCCGCACTTCTTCCTGCTCTCGCACCAGGCCATCACCGACCCGTACTTCGTCGGGATGATGGCGACGGCGATGTCCTTCCTCATCCTCGCGATCGCCGAGGAGCCCGGCCGTCCGGTGCGCGCGTGGCGCCTCGGGCCCGTGACGCTTTCGGTGCAGGGGCTGCTCGTCGCCCTCGTCACGCTGCTCGGCCTGCCGCAGGCGCTCTACCTCGCGTCGCGCAACGTCACGATGGTCGGCCCGCTCCAGTTCGCGTGGCACGTCGACCGCTTCGTGTTCGGCTCCGCGGGCAACGGCGGCGTGCCCGGCAACAAGCCGCTCCGCGACGAGCTGCCGTTCGCCGATCACGTGCTCGCGCAGCCTTTCGCGCAGGCGCTCTACTGGGGGCTCGGCCTCGCCGCGCTGCTGTGGGTCATCCGCCGTGAGAAGACGGCGCGTGGGCTCGCGATGCTCGCGTTCTACGTGTTCTGCGCCCTCGCGTTCATGGCGAAGGGCATCCCGGGCTTCGCGCTGCCGGGGCTCGTCGCGCTGTTCTGGCTCGTCGCGTCGCGCCGCTGGTCGCTCCTGCTCGACGGGCAGCTGAAGGTCGCGGCCGGTGTGCTCACGGTCGCGGTCATCGGGCTGCCCTGGTTCGTCTCGATGTACCTGCGACACGGGCCGGCCTTCACCGACCGGCTGCTCGTGCACGACCACCTCAACCGCCTCGCGGCGGGCGTGCACGGCGACAACGGCACGATCGCGTACTTCATCGAGCAGCTCGGCGTCGCCATGTTCCCGTGGGTCGCGCTCGCGCCAGCGGCGCTCACGGCCTTCCTGCACATGGGCGCGCGCGTCGCGCGTCGCGTCTCGGAGGCGGTCGGTGACGCGGCCGAGCAGGCGCAGCCGGCGGCCGCGGTGCCGGGTGACGCTGTGCTCACGCTTGCGTCCGAGGGGGCCGAGCTCGCGCCCGGAGCGGACGCCGCGGCGCCGGAGGCGGCCGACGCGGTCGAGGCGACGCGTGCGCTCCGTGAAGAGATCACGACCCTCGTCGCGCTGTGGTTCGTCGCCGGCTTCGTGCTCTTCAGCGCGATGGTCACGAAGTTCCACCACTACATCTTCCCGGTGATCCCGCCGGCCGCGATCCTCGTCGGCCTCGTGGTCGACCGGATGCTCGGCAGCGCCGCGGATCGCCTGCCGCTGCGCGAGCGCGTGCTCGGCACGCTCGCGGCCGCGCTCGGGCCCGTGGCGCTGGTGCTCGGCACGGCGGGGCTCTTCGGCGACGTGCGCGGCGCGATCGACTTCGACGCGGTGCCCGCGATGGCGCGGCAGCGCTGGGTGGTCGAGCACCCGTGGCCGCTCGCCGTGTGCGCGCCGCTGATCGGGCTCGGTCTCGGCCTGCTCGTCGCCGCGTGGTGGCTGCTCGTGCGCCGCGCCGCGCGGGTCGCGGGGGCGCCCGGCGAGGGCGAGGGCGGCTGGCGTTTCCAGGGGCTCGGCGTCGCGCTCGCGTCGGCGCCGCTGCTCTGCGCGTTCGTCGCGCGCGACCTCGGCTGGGTCACCGCGGCGCGCCCGGCGGGCTTCGAGCGGCTCATCGATCTCTTCGTCTACAACTACACGCGCGAGTGGCCGGACGTCTTCGATTACCGCCCGATCCTCATCGGCTTCGGGGTCGTCGCCACGGCGCTCTTCGCGGCCTCCGCGATCGCCGCGCTGCGCCCGATCGCGTCGCGCGCGGTGCTCGGACTCGCCGTGTTCTTCGCGGTGTGGGCGCTCGACGTCTACCTCGTCGACCTCTCGCCGCACTGGGCGCAGAACCACGTCATCGCGCAGTACTACGCGCGCCGCACGTCCGCTGCCGACCCGCTCGTCGCCTGGCAGATGAACTGGAAGGGCGAGAACTTCTACACGGGCAACCACGTCGCGGTGTTCGTCGACCTCGACAACACGAAGCTGCGCGAGTGGATCACCGCGAACGACGGCAAGCACGCGTTCGTCATGCTCGAGCACAGCCGGCTTCCGGGCTTCCGCTCGCTCGTCGCGCCGCGCGTCGTCACCGAAGTGACCGGCCCGAAGGACAACAACAAGTTCCTGATGGTCGAGCTCGATCTCTGACGGCGGGCCCCGTGCGGTCGCAGCCCGCGCGGCGACGACGGGGTGCGCGCGGCCGCGGGCGCTCCCTGAGGTGCGCGCGCGCGACGGCCGCGGGGCTCAGTGCACGACGCCGTCGGGGTTCGCGTCCCGCGCGACGCCGACCTTCAGCGGGCGCAGGCGCGCGAGCACGTCCTCGTCGACGCGCGTGCCGCGGTCCGGCACGCCGAGCTGGCCGTCGACGAGCTCGGGCAGGAAGAGCAGCGCCTGGCCCGCGCCGTCGTAACCGAGTTGCACCAGCAGATCGATCTCGAAAAGACGGCACAGCTTCGCGCAGCAGTGGAAGGGCGCGGCGACGCGGTAGAAGCCCTCGGCGGGGAGCGGCGCGAGCAGGCGCGCGGCGTCGGCGTCCGGGAGCGTGGTGCCCGTCGGGGCGAAGCGCGCCCGGTTGCCACGCCAGGTCTCGGGCAGGTAGAGGCCGGGCCCCGGGTTCCCGTGGTTGTGGAAATACACGAGCCTTCCCGCGGGGATGGACGCGATCGGCGCGCGCGTCCGGTAGAGGCCGCAGGGCGGGAGGGGCGTGTCGCTCATGGGGCGCGAGCCTAATCGTCGGGCCCACCGCGAAAAACTGAATGCACGAAACTGGACGTGTTTTCAGTGTCGGGTGCACAGTGCCCCCCATGACGACCCACCCGCTCCACGCCGCCCCCTCCGCCGAGCTCCTCTTCGCCGTGCTCGACGTGCTCTACACGCTCTCGCCGACGCAGGCGCGCCTCAACGCCGGGACGCTCGCCCGTCGCCTCGGCGTCGCGCCCCACGAGGCCGCCTGCGCGCTCGTGCACCTCGAGCAGCGCGGGCTCGCCGATGCCGGCCGCGCGCGCCTCACGCTGCGCGGCCTCGCGGTCGCCGCCGCGCTCGCCGCACAGACGGCGGCGCAGGGCGTGCGTCGCGTCGCCTGAGCCGCGTGCAGGCTGCGCGAGGCGGTCGTCGCGCGCGTCACGCAGTCGCGTGGCACGGCCCGTGGACGTCTCCTCGTCGCCGGGGCATCGGCGATTCGGGATGTCGGGACCGCGGCGCTCGTGGCACCCTGCCGCGATGTCGCCTCCGCGTTCCCCGGCCGATCCCGCGCTGCGCCCCGACCCCACGCTCGCGCCCACGCCGCTGCCGCGGGGCCCGGCGCTCGTCCGCGGAGCCGCGCTCGCGCTCGCGATCGGCCTCGCCGGGTGTGGGGACGACGACGACGCGGTGCCCATGACCCCCCCCGACCTCGGCGCGCCGGACATGCCCGCGCCGATGCCGCCGCCGCTCGATCTCGGCACGGGCGACCTCGGCGCTGGCGACCTCGGCCCATCCGGCGAGGACCTCGGCGTGATCCCGCCGATGCCGCCGCCGCTCGATCTCGGCACGGGCGACCTCGGGGTCGAGGATCTCGGCGCCGACGACCTCGGCCCGCCGGTGCCTCCGATGCCGCCGCCGCCTCCGATGCCGCCGCCGATGCCGCCTCCGATGCCGCCTCCGATGCCGCCGCCGATGCCCGCGCCTGCGGCCGAGTGACGGAGTCCGAACCGCTCGCCCTCTCGCCCGCGCACACGGCGTGGGTCGCAGAGAACCTGCTGCGCGGGGTCGTGCCCGAGCGGCTCGCCGCGACGCTCGTCGAGGCCGGTGTCCCTGCCGCGCTCGCGGCCCGCGGGATCGACGCGGTCGCGCAATCGCCCGTGTTCGCGGGCGCGGTGCCCCTCGCGCGCGAGGCGCGTCGGCTCGCGATGATCGTGCGTCTGCGTCGCGCGATGGAGGCGGAGGGCCCCCCTGCGATCGAGCGGCGCGGCGACGTCGGTGCCGACACGTTCTACGCGCGCTACGTCGCGGGCGGCGTCCCCGTGGTGCTCACCGAGCCCGTGCGCCGCTGGCCCGCGTTCGGCCGCTGGACGCCGACGTTCTTCCGCGATCAGTACGGCGACGTGCCGATCGACATCGTCGACGGTCGAGACGCCGACCCCGACTACGACCGCCACACCCCCGCGCACACGCGCACGGTGACGATGCGCGACTACGTCGACCGCCTCCTCGCGGCCGGCGAGACGAACGATTTCTATGCGGTCGCGCAGAACCGCAACCTCGACCGCGACGCGCTGCAGCCGCTCTGGGCCGACCTCGCGCTGCCCGAGGGCATCCTCGACGCGCGCCGCAGCAAGGGTTGCGCGGCCTTGTGGCTCGGCCCCGCGGGCACGGTGACGCCGCTGCACCACGACACCTCGAACATCCTCTTCGCGCAGCTCCACGGGCGCAAACGCTTCTTTCTCGCGGCGCCCACCGAGACGGCGCTGCTCGAGGGCGCCGTAGGCGTGTATGCGGGCCTCGACCCCGAGAAGCCCGCCGCGTCGCGTGCGGACGTGCGCTTCCTGCGCGTCGACCTCGAGCCCGGCGAGATGTTGTTCATCCCCGTCGGCTGGTGGCACCACGTCCGCGCGCTCGACGTCAGCGTGAGCGTCGCGCTCAACGGCTTCGTGCGGCCGAACGACTTCGACTGGTACCGGCCCGGTCAGCCCTGACCGCGCGCGATCGACCGGCTTTCTCGACGCCTCGCGGGTTCGGCGTTACGTAGCCGCGCATGACCACACTCGTCGAAGTGCTCACGAGCCCGGAGAAGAAGGCGGCCGTCGTCGACGACTGCTGCGGCCTCATCGACCTCGAGGTCGCCGACAAGGGCGGGCTCTCGGGCGTCGCGATCAAGGCTGGCTACGCGGCCGTGAAGGGCATCAAGCCCGGCTTCATCAAGCAGGCGGTGACCGATCTCGTGCCCGAGTTCGCGAAGGCGCTCGATCCGCTCTTCGCCGACGCCCGCAGCAAGGGCGAGCCCCTCGGCGCGTACTTCATGAAGCACGCCGGCTCCGCGGCCGACGCGCTCCTCGCGATCACGGACGGCAAGGCGCAGCGCTCGAAGCACGCGCTCGTGAAGGGCACGTACGAGCGCCTCCGCGGCACCGCGAAGAAGAACGTCGAGGCCGCGATGCCGCGCCTCGGCAAGATGATCGAGAAGTTCGCGGGCTGAGCGGCGCGCATGGGCGAACCCGGCATCCTCGGCGTCGCCGCGCGCGACGTGGCGCGCCTGCAGCGCGTCGCGGGCATCGTCGTCAAGCACGGCTTCGGCGAGGTGCTGATGCGCGTGCCCTTCGCCGCGCAGGTGCTCGGCGTCGGCGCAGCGCGCGCGCGCGTCGAGGAGCAGGGCACGGCGCCCGAGCGCTTCGCGCGGCTGCTCGGGGCGCTCGGCCCGACCTTCATCAAGCTCGGGCAGGTCCTCTCGATGCGGTCGGACCTCCTGCCGCGCGACTACGTCACGGCGCTCACGTCCTTGCAGGACCGTGCGCCCGCGATCGCGATCGCGGACGTGCGGCGCATGGTCGAGGAGGGCCTCGGCCGCCCGATCGCCGAGGTCTTCGCCGACTTCGACGACACGCCGCTCGCGACCGCGTCCATCGGTCAGACGCACCGCGCGACCACGCAGGAAGGCCTCCGCGTCGTCGTGAAGGTGCAGCGCCCCGGCATCGGCGAGACGATGCGCGGCGACCTCGACCTGCTCTACCTCGCGGCGCGCGGCCTCGAGGCGGGCATCGACGACCTGCGATTGCTCGGGATCTCCGCGATCATCGCGGAGTTCGAGAAGGCGCTCCTGCGCGAGCTCAACTTCACCGCCGAGCTCGCCAACCTCGTCCGCATGCAGCAGCTGCTCGCGGAGACGCCGGGCGTCGTCGTGCCCACGCCGTACCCCGACCTCTCGTGCCGCACGGTGCTCGTGATGGCGTTCTTCGCGGGCGAGCCCGTGCGCGCTCTGACGCCGCGGAGCGACCGCGCGCGCGCGGTGATCGAGCGGCTCCTCGACGTGATGGCGAAGGGCATCCTCGTCGATGGTTTCTTCCACGGGGACCCGCACGCGGGGAACATCCTCGTCGGGCCGGACGGCACGATCTGCCTGCTCGATCTGGGGCTCGTCGGCACGCTCTCGACCGAGCAGCGCGACGACATCGTCACGCTCGTGCTCGCGACGATCGTCGACGACGCGGCGACCGTCGCGCGCGTGCTGCTCAAGATGGGGACGCCGACGCAGCGCGTGAACATCGCGGAGCTGAAGGGCGAGATCACGCGCGTCCGCGCGCAATACGTGATGGTCAAGCGCGTCGCGGACCTCGACTCGCAGCGCTTCGTCGAGGAGTTCGCGAACGCCGCGCACAAGCACCGCGTGCGCCTCGCGACGGAATATTCGGTGCTCGTGAAGTCGATCGCCACGGTCGAGGGGCTCGTGCGGCGGCTGCACCCGGACGTGGACGTCGTCGCGATCGTGAAGCCCTGGGCCGAGAAGCTCTTCGGGGAGCGCTACGCGCCCCAGGCGATGTTGCAGCAGGCGCTCGGCGGCGCGACGGGCATCGCCTCCCTCGTGCGCACGGTGCCCACGCACCTCGACCAGATCCTGCACGACCTCGAGACGGGCAACGTGCAGGTGCGGCCGCTCATGCCGGTGCTCGACACTCTGCCCGACCGCCTGCACCAGAGCGCCTCGAGGCTCGGGGTCGCCATCTTCGCGGCCTCGATGAGCGTCGCCGGGGTGCTCGCGCTGCCCGACGCGCTCACGCGCCCGCTCGAGTGGGCCAAGCTCGCGCTCGCGCTCGCGCTCGGCGCGCTCGCCGTCACGGGGTGGACGACCGCGTGGTGGTGGCACTTCATCGGGCAGGGCAAGCGCCTCCGCCTCGCGCCGATCATCCAGCTCTTCCGCCGTCGCTGAGGGCGCGGATCGTCGGCCGTGACGCGCTGCGCGGAGCGATGCGCGGAGCGTCGCGACGCGATGGATGCCCGCGCGAGCGGGCGCGCCGAGGCCCGCGCTCAGTTCCCGACGATCACGGCGCGTGCGCCCGCCTCGAGCAGCAGAGCGCGCAGCCGCTCGCCGGGCTCGCCGGCGACGACGATCGTGTCGCCCTCGACGCTCGCACCGCAGCCGAGTCCCTTCTTCACCGCGCGGCAGAGTTCGTCGAGCGCGACCGCGTCCCCGCGCAGCCCGGAGACGACCGTCACGGTGCGTCCGCCGCGTCCCTTGCGGCTGCGCGAGACCACGACCTTGGAGCCGAAGATCGCGGTGCCCGGCGTCTCCGCGCGCGCGTCCGCGGCAGGCTCGGGCGGCGGCGCCTCCCCCGGCGGGAGCTGCGCGCGCAGCGCGGCGAGGGCGGCGAAGGGGCTCTTCGGCGGGGTCGTGCTCATCGCGCGAAGATACCGCGCGCGGCCGTGTAGAGTGGGCCCGGCGTGCACCCCGCGGCCCCGCCGATGAACCGTGGTTCAGTGCCGCCCGGCCCGCGTCTGGTGTGGCCTGCGCGGGCGCTGGCGCCGGCTCCACACCTCCTCGCGGCGGTGCTCGCGACCGTGCTCGCGGCGGCCTGCGCGTGGGCGTGCGGCGCGACGCGGGCGAGCGCGCAGGCGCACGCGATCGGGCCCGGGAACGAGGCGCGGGTGCTCTCGCTCTTCGCGCCGTACACGCTCGGCGGCGAGGTCTCCGGGGGCTACGCGCTCTGGGGCGTCGCGATCGAGCGGACGCGGGTGACGATCACGCTCCGCGCGCCGGACGCGCGCGAGGCGACGCTCGCGCTGCAGCACCCCGACGACACCCTGGGCGGCGACGCGCGGACGCGCAGCTTCGCGGTCGTGTACGGCGCGGAGCCGGGGGCCGAGGCGATGGCGGCGCGGCGTGCGCTCGCAGCGGCGGTCGCCCGCAACGATCAGGGCGGCTTCTGGGAGGAGACGGCGCGCACCACGACCGAGCGCAGCGGCTATCTGCACGACGGCCTGCTCCAGATCGCGGCGCTCGCGCTGCTCGCGCTCTTCCTCGCGGCGCGCCTCGTCGCGGGCGAGCCGCGCTGGCTCGCTGCCGGGCTCGCGGGCACGGTGATCGCGGGCGCGCTCGTGCGCCTCGCGCTCTCGCCGCAGACCTTCCTCGGCGCGTGGCCGTGGAGCCGCCTGTACCCGCACGCCCGCGCGGTCGCCGAGGGGCCGTGGCTGAGCGCGATCGCCGAGCACGCGGGGCGCACCGTGTACCTCACCGACGTGATGCTCTGGACGAGCTTCGCGTACGCGGTGCTCATGCCGATCGCGCTCTTCGCGCACGCGACGTACCTGCTGCGCGATGCGCGCGCGGGGCTCGCCGCGGCCTTCGCCGTGGCCTTTCTCCCGCAGCACATCCGCTTCTCGATCTCCGAGGATGGCTTCGTCGGCTCGCTGCTGCTCACCTCGCTCGCGTTCGCGCTGATCCACGGATCTTCTGCGCGACCGCGCGCGCGCCGTCCGCTGGCTGCTGCTGCTCGCGCTCCCCGCGGTGCTCTACCCGGGCTATCTGCTGCGGCCGCTCAACATCCTCTTCATCGGCGTGTACGCCGCGGCGATCGTCGCGCTGCACGCGTGACGAGCGCGCCCCGCTTGCGCCGCGCGCGTCGCGCTCGCCGTCGTGCTCGGCGTGGGCGCCGCCGCGCTCGTCGCGCTTCTTCGCGCAGCACGAGCAGCACGGTCGAGCAGCTCGCGCCGCTCGAGTGGTTCGTGAGCGTGTTCCGCGTGCTGCTCACGCCGCGTCTGCTCGTGCTCACGGATCCGACGAGCACGCCGCCGGCGCTCCTGGTGCTCGCCGTGATCGGCGCGGTGCTCGCGTGGCGCGCGGGCGAGCGGCGCCTCGTCGCGTATCTGCTCGGCTGGATGCTGCTCTTCGTCGTCGCGCACGCCGTCGTGGTGCAGGAGTCGATGCAGGCCCGCTACCACATGCACCTCGTCGTGCCCTTCCTGCTGCTCGGCGCGCTCGCCGTGCCGCGCGTGGCGGTGCGCCACCGGCGCTGGCTCGCGCTCGCCGCGGTGTCGATCGCCGCCGCACCGTGGCTGCACCAGGCCTTCATCCACGACGTCGACTACACCGAGCAGCGGGAGTACGCGTTCGTCCGGCGCGCGCGCGACCTCGTGCCCGAGGGGTGCACCGTGCTCGAATACACGGGCGGCCGGCACGACGGAAACGAGCTGCGGTTCTCGCGCATCGGTCAGCGCGCGCGACCCGACGGAGCGCAGCGTTTCCGGGCGATCGGCGTGTTCCCGGACGGGCGCACGGCCGACCGGCAGCCCGCGCTCGACGCGCTGCTCGCGGACCCCCCGCGCTGCCTCTACCTCTACGAGGGCCTCGCGTGCTCGGCCTGGCGCGCGCCCGGCGAGGACTACGCCGCGGGCTGCCTCACGCTCCGCGCGCGACTCCGCGCGACCCCGGTGCGCGAGGGCAGCGCGCCCGTGCGTCTCTACGACAGCGCGAGCCAGGGCGACCGCGCGATCCGCGTCGCGCGCGTCCCGTTTCGACTCTCGCGCGCGCAGCTGCCGCGCGAGTGAACCGCCATTCAGCGCCGGTCGCCGGCGGGCGGCGCGGCGTGCGTGTCGACCGCGGCGCCGCGACCCCGCCGCGCCGCCTCCCGCGCGCGCGCCGCGTCGCGCTCCGCGAGCACGCGGTAGCGCTGGAAGCCGTACGCGACGAGGCAGAGCGCGAGCACGGCGAGGAAGCCGCCCACGAGCTTGCGCCCGCTCACGCCGCCCGATGCCTCGCGCGTCGCGCTCACGACGCGTGCGCGGCGCGCGGCTCGGTGCCGACGACCTCGTCGATGAACGAGAGGATGCGCGCGGCGGTGCGGCGCGGGCTGTCGAGGTGCGGCGAGTGACCGAAGTGGTCGGGCGTCTCGATGCGCGCGTGGGCGGGCAGGTGCGCGCGGTAGTACTCGCGGTGGCGCTCGGGGAGGATGCGGTCGTGCGTGCCCCACACGAAGAGGGTCGGCGGCGCGAGCGCGCCGAGCTCGTGCGGCTCGATGCCGTAGCCGACCTCCACGCTGTGCAGGAGCTTGTGGATGAGCGGGTCCGCGAGCCGCCGCCGCAGGGCGAGCGCGAAGAGGTGGCGTAGCCGCGGATCGGGTCGGATCAGCAGGCGATCGAGGAAGTCGAGCGCCTCGCGGTGCCCGCGCACCGCGAAGATCCGGCGCACCTCGTCGATCTCCGACTGCGTCGAGGGCGCGCCCGCCGGCGAGAGCAGCACGAGGCCGCGCACGCGCTCCGGCCGCGCTAGCGCATAGCGCGTCGCGACGAAGCCGCCGAGCGAGTTGCCGACGATGAACGACGGTTCATCGAGCACGCGGTCGAGCGCCTCGGTGAGCCCGCCGTGCATCGCCGCGGCGTCGAGCGCCTCGGAGCGATCGGAGAAGCCGTGCCCGGGGAGGTCGGGCAGCACGATGCGCCCCACGCGCCCGAGCAGGTGCGGCAGCATCGGCGCATACGAGATCCCCGACGCGCTCAGCCCATGCACGATGACGAGCGTCGGACCTTCGGTGCGCGGGCCGTGCAGCACGTGCACGTCGCCGAGCGAGGTGGAGACACGCTCGCGGCGGAAGCCGCGGCGCACCTCGAGGGACTTCCGCACCGCGCGCTCGAGGAGAGTGGACATCGGCACACAGGATCGCATCGCGGATCGGCGCCGGCAATGCCTGCGGGCGCGGCGCGCCCTGCTTTACAGGGTCCGCGACGCGACGCTACGGTGCCCCGATGAGCCGCATCGATCCCCGGCGTCGCGCCGCGCGCGTCGTGTTCTTGCTGGCGGCTTCGCTCGCCGCGGTGCTCGCGGGCTGCGGGGACGACGACGCGCCCGCGCGTCCCGGCGGGTGCCGCGCGGCCGTCGACTGCGCGGACGGCGAGCGCTGCGTCGACGCGCGCTGCGTGCCCGACGTCGCGGCGGACGGCGGCGGCTGTGCGGCGCCGGCCCTGCCGTGCGCCGGCGGCTGCGTCGATCCGCGGACGGATCGCTACCACTGCGGGGCGTGCGGCAACGCGTGCGACGCGGCCGAGACGTGCAACGCGGGCCGCTGCACGCCGGTCTGCGCCGACGGCGAGCGCCTCTGCGGCGCCGCATGCGTAGACCCGGCGACCGATGCGGATCATTGCGGCGGCTGCGACACCGCGTGCCCCGCGCGCTTCGACTGCGTCGCGGGCGCGTGCACCTACCTGTGCACGCCGAGCACGCCCCCCGACGAGGTCTGCGACGGCGCCGACAACGACTGCAACGGCACCGTCGACGAGCCCGAGTGCGCGGGCGGTCTCGCGGCCTGGTGGCGCCTCGACGAGCGCGCGGGCGCGCTCCGCGACACGAGCGGCAACGGCAACGCCGCGACGGCGACGTCGCGCGTCGTGTACGGCGTGCCCGGCCGCCGCGGGCTCGCGCTCGGTCTCGACGGCTTCGGCGAGACGGGCGCCGACGTCCCCGACAGCGCCTCGCTCGCCTTCGGGAGCGCGTTCACCGCGGAGGCGTGGGTCCGCGTGGACAACTGCACGCGCGCGGTGCCCGGCTTCGACGGCTTCAACGTCGCCGTCGGCAAGGAAGGCGAGTTCCTCCTCGGCTTCGACCCCGCGTGCAACGTGGTCTCGTACGTGCGCACGGCGGCCGGCGTCGGCGGCGTCGAGGATGGCTGGCTGCGCGACGCACCCGGCGCGCCGCTCGCCGTCCGCGCCTGGCAGCACCTCGCGCTGAGCTGGGACGGCACGACGCTCCGCACGTACCTCGGCGGCGCGCAGGTGGGCACCGGCACGGCGCACCCCGCGCCCGGCCCGCTCGTCGACGGCACCGCCCGCGTCGCGCTCGGGCGCCGCCCCGACTGCTGCGTGCAGACGCTCTCCGGCTTCCTCGACGAGGTGAAGCTGTGGAGCGTCGTGCGCACGGAGGCCGAGATCTGCGCGGACGCGGGCGGCGCCTACACGGCCTCGCCCGCGGCCTGCCGCCTGCCCTGACGCTGCGCGCTGCGTCTTGGTCCGCGCGCGCCCCGCGATGTGGCAGCGCCGCGAGGCCCGCTTCGCCGCGCGATCAGCGTGCGCGGGCGCGATCCGCGCGCGCCCCGCGACGTCGCCGCGTGGCGAGGCCCGCGATCAGCGCGAGCGCCGCGAACCCGAGCCCCTGCGCGCCGCGGCCCGTGCCCGCGTGGCATCCGCAGCCCGCCTCGATGGCCTTCGGTCCGCCGCTGCCGCCGCGCACGCCGCCCGCGTCCGACCCCGCGCCCGCGTCGCGCGACGCGGTGCCGAGATCGGCGCTGGCCTCGCACGCCGCGCTTCCGTCGCGCGCCACGCACGCCGTGCCCGTGGGGCACTCGGTCTCGTCGGCGATGCCGCCTTCCGCCGTGCAGTGCGCGATCGTCCCGTCGGGGAGGCACGTCTCGCGCTCCCGCGGCGGCTCGCCCGCCGAGCCCACGCAGAAGGCCGACACGCAGCGCGGCGCCACCGGGCCGGCGGCCGAGACGGTCGAGCAGTACGCGGCGAACGCACCGCAGTCGCCCGCGCTGATCACCGACCCGCCGAAGCAGCGCGCGATGTAGCGCCCTTCGACGCATTGCGTCACGTCGCCGGTCGGCGGGCAGACGGCGGGCGCGCAGTGGGGCGTGTCACGGATGCCATCCGGAATGGTGGTGCAGGCCTGCCCGGCCGGGCAGGGCTCGAGCGCGATGGCGCCCTGCGCGTCGCAGTGCGCGAGCTGGCCGCCCTCGATCCAGCAGCCGTCGTGGGCGACGGGCGTCTCCTCGGGGGACGCGACGCAGAAGGCGGACACGCAGCGCGCGGTCGTCGCCGTGCGCCCGGCCGTCGAGCAGTACGCCGCGAACGCACCGCACTCGCCGATGTCCGTGGGGAGGCCCTCCACGCAGTGCGCCGAGGTGTCTGCGTCGAGGCAGACGTCGGCGGTCCCGCGCGGCGGGCACGCGGCGTACACGCAGCGCGTGCCGAGCGAGTCGGTCGTGCACGTCGCGCCGTAGGCCGCGCAGTTTCCGCGGCCGCAGTCGGCGCCGACGATCACGGCGCCCTCGCAGCGCGGCGTGCACGACGCGACGCCGAGCAGCGACTCGTACGCGCGCACGAGCGACATGTACGGCGGCGCGTAGACGGTGCCGTAGCCGCTCACCGTCATGCGCAGGTTCAAGTGCAGGTGCAGGGTCGTCGCCGTGCTGCCGAAGTTGTTCGAGACGCGGCCGATGCGCGCGCCCTTCGCGACGGGCGACCCCACGCGCACGACGAGGTCGCGCAGGTGCAGGTAGTCGTAGCGGCGGCCGTCGTCGCCCGTGAGATAGACGGAGTAGCTGCCGATGTGCGTGATCGTGCCGGCGACGGTCGCGACCGCGTAGTGCGTGCGATCCGCGCACGTCGCGGCGCGGATGTCCTGCCCCTGGTGGCCCACGCCCGAAGGGCACATCGGCATGCTCCAGCTGCGCGATTCGCAGTAATTGTCATGCCAGGGGTAGCTGCGGTTGGCCGCGTCGCACTGCGATCCGGGCCTTCCTGCGGAGCCGCCGACGCCCCACACCTGCGAGTTGAGGTAGGCGGGCGCGTCCTCGATCGGGAAGCGGATGCCCGGCGCGTAGACGGTGCCGTCCACGCGTCCGCGCCCGCTCCCCGCCACGAGCTCGCCCGCGGGCCGGTACGTGAACTGCGCGCGTGCCCGCGCCGCCCCGGACGTGAGCGCGCCGATCGCCAGCGCCGCGACGAGCGCGCCGCGTGCGTGCCTCCACGCGCGGGCCGTCATCGCGCCCCCCGCAACGACACGAGCGCGGCGGCCTCGGCGAGGACGTAGCCGTCCCCGGTGCAGCGCGCGTCCTCGAAGGCCCGGAAGCACTCGACCTCGAGCGACCAGTACGCGCCATCCTCTTCCCACGCGACCGAGCGGATCCCCTCGTTCACGAGGATCGTCGCGGGTCGTCCGCGGACGGCCGTGCGCGCCCCTTCGTGCGCGTCGTCCGCGGCGTTGGCGGCCGTGTCCCCGTGCGCCTCCGTGGGCGTGTCCTCGCCCGGCTCGGCGTGCACGACGTCGACGCCGTGCAGCGCGAGCGAGTGCCCCTCGCGCTGCAGCGAAACCGCATAGAAATGGGGGCCTGCGGTGATCGTCGCGCCGCCCGCGTCGCGCGCGGTGCCGAAGAAGAGCGGCGTGATCGGGGACCGCGCGACCGCGTCGCGGCTCGCCTCCGAGAGCGTCCGCGCGAGCGCTTCGCGGCTGGGTCCGGTCGCCTGCGCCACGAGCGGGGCGCGCGTCGGCTGCGGTTCGACGGGGGAGTGCGGCTCGACCGAGGCCGGCGCGCAGCCCGAGGCGAGCGCGACGAGCCCGAGGGTGATGCGGTGCATGGCGGCAGCGTAACGCGCGGCGCGCCGGGCCCGATGGACAATCCTCGCGTCCCGTCCCGTCCCATCGCGTCGTCTGCGGTGCGGCCCTGCGCGCTCAGCCTCCGACGAGGCTCATGCCGACGCGGGTGTGCGCGTCCCGCGTCGCGTCGAGGAAGCCGTGCCCGGCGGACTTGGTGCCGAGCGCCGCGTGCACGTGCCACGCGAGGTCGAGGTCACTCGCGCCCGCGCGCAGCAGCGTGCGCAGCGCCAGACCGTCCGGCGCCGCGAGGCAGGCGCGCAGGTCGCCCCGGGCCGTGAGGCGCAGGCGGTTGCACGTGCCGCAGAACTCGTCCGAGACCGCCGTGATCACGCCGACGCGACGGCCCGAGCCATCCGCCGCGCGGCGATAGCGCGCGGGGCCGTGCGCCGCGCCCGCGGGCGCCGCGTCGTCCGCGAGCAGGTGCGCGATCGGCGCGAGGGCCTGCGCGGCGGGTACGAACGTGGCCTGCGGCAGCCGCGCGCCTTCGCCGAGCGGCATCAGCTCGATGAAGCGCGGCACGGCCCCGAGCGACCACGCGAGCGCCACGATCCGCGCGAGCTCCGCGTCGTTCACGCCGCCGAGCAGCACGGTGTTGAGCTTCACCTCGAGCCCCGCGTCGCGCGCGGCGCAGATCCCCGCGAGCACGTCGGCGACCTCGCCGCCGCGCGTGATCGCGCGGAAGAGCGCGGGGTCGAGCGCGTCGATCGAGACGTTGACCGAGCGCAGGCCCGCGTCGCGCAGCGGCGCGGCGAGGTCGGCGAGTCGCGTGCCGTTCGTCGTCATCGCGAGCGCGAGCCCGGGGTGTGCGGCGGTGAGCCCCGCGACGAGCCGCACGACGTCGCGCCGCACGAGCGGCTCGCCCCCCGTGAGCCGCACGCGCCGCACGCCCGAGCGCCCGAAGAGCCCGACGATCCGCGTGAGCTCCTCGAACGTGAGCAGGTCCGTGCGCCGCGCGTGGTCGTCCTCGCCCCCCGGCGGCATGCAGTAGACGCACGCGAGGTCGCAGCGATCGGTGACCGACACGCGCAGGTAGTCGATCGCGCGGCCGCGCGCGTCCTCGATGCGCGGCGGGATCGCGTCGAACCACGAGGGCCGCGCACTCCCCGCGCCCGCCGCGTCCAACGTCCGCCGCGCGTCGTCCGCCGCCGCTCCGCCCGAATCCATACCATCGCGGCGCATGGTGTCGGCTGCGAGCAGCGGGAGCCGCCGCGGGGAGCCGTCTCCTTCCGCCCGTTCGGTGCGCGCCTCCGTCATGCCGGCGCGAAGATCCCCCGCGCCGCGCGCCGTGGCAATGCGCGTGATCGCGGGCGGCCCTGCGTCGCGCCGGGAGTCGCGTCCCGCCGCATGCGATTCACGTCATCCGCGCAATCTGCGTCACGCGCACGCCCGCGCCTCGCGCGGCCTGCATCTCACGACGCGTGCACATCACGACGCGTGCACATCACGACGCATGCACATCACGACGCATGCACATCACGACGCGTGCACATCACGACGCATGCACATCACGACGCCCGCGCCTCGCGCGGTCTGCGACATGAGGCCGCTGCGCGGCGTCTCCAACGTTCGGGGGCCGCGGGCGGCGCGGAGGCTGGCGGGGCCTCGCGCGTCACGGCGTTTCAGGGTGCGAAAGACAGGAATTGAACCTGCACGGGAGTTACCCCACTGGAACCTGAATCCAGCGCGTCTGCCAGTTCCGCCACTTTCGCGTGCTTCCCGGGTGGAAGCGGACGCGTTGGATACGTTGACGCGGCGCGCCTGTCAAGGAACGTCACGTCCGCGTCGCCTCGACCGCCGCCCCGCCGTCGTTGATCGCGCAGCACGGCTCGCGTACCGTCCCTCGCTCCACGGGGGATACCATGGCGGCGCCTGCGGCACTGCTCGTACAAAACGCGCTCTTTTCCAGCCTCGACCGGATGCACGTCGAGCAGCTCGCGCCGCATTTCACGCGGCACGAGATCCCTGCGCAGACCGAGATCGTGCGTCAGGGCGCGCCCGGTGACTCGCTCTTCCTGATCGAGTCCGGCGTCGTCGGCGTGTACCACCGCGACGCGAAGCTCGGCATCGTGCAGCTCGTCGCGCAGCTCGAGGCGCCCGAGTCCTTCGGCGAGATGGCGCTCGTGACCGGCGAGGCCCGCACCGCGACGTGCGTCGCGCTCGAGCCGGTCGTCGCCTACCGACTCGCGAGCGAGCTCTTCCACGCGGTCGTGCAGCAGGCGCCTGTCGTTGCGCTGAGCGTCGCGCGCGTGCTCTCCGACCGGCTCGCGAAGATGACCGCGGAGAACGAGATCCCCTGGTCGAGCCTCGCCGCGCGATCCCTCGACGCGCGCCTCTGGGCGCTCGCGCCCGAGTCCGTCTGGACGCGCGCCCGCGCGGTGCCGCTCGCGCTGGTCGGGCGGACGCTCACGGTGGGGCTCGTCGATCCCGCGGACGCGCAGGCCGCGCACGAGCTCCGCACCGCGATTCCCTCCTTCCGCATGAAGCTCCACGCCGTCTCCGCGCAGGAGCTCGAGCGCGTCGTCGCGCCGCTCCGCGCCGCGCGCACGGCCGCCCCCGTCTCCACCGAGGCCGTCGTGCCGCCCGGGGCGCGTCCGCAGCTCACCTTCCTCGAGGAGGACGACGGGCGCGCAGGCCGCCCCGCGCTCACGCAGCCGAGCGGTCCGCAGGTGCTCGCGCTCGTCGACGAGATCGTCGGCACCGGCCTCGCGCTCGGTGCGTCCGACATCCACATCGAGAGCGAGCGTCGCGGCGTCGCGGTGCGCTACCGCATCGAGGGCGCGCTGCGCCCGCGTCCGCAGCCGATCCCGCAGGAGCTCGCCAGGCCGCTCACGAGCCGCTTCAAGCTGCTCGCGAAGCTCGACATCACCGAGACGCGCCGCCCGCAGGACGGCCGCATCTCGCTGCAGGCGGGCAAACGCGGCATCGATCTGCGCATCTCGACGATGCCGACGAAGTTCGGCGAGAAGGTCGTGCTGCGCATCCTCGACTCCGAGGCGGGCATCCCGAGCCTCAAGGAGCTGATCCTGCAGGACAAGGTCCGGCAGCACTTCAGCGACATGGTCTTCCGCCCGAACGGCCTCGTGCTCGTCACCGGGCCGACGGGCTCGGGCAAGACGACCACGCTCTACGCCGCGCTCGCCGCGCGCATGCGCCCGGAAATCAACGTCGTCAGCGTCGAGGACCCGATCGAGTACCACCTCGACGGCGTGACGCAGGTGCAGGTCAACGCGGAGGTCGGCACGACCTTCGGCGCCGTGCTCGGCGCGCTGTTGCGGCAGGATCCGGACGTCATCCTCGTCGGCGAGACGCGCAACGCCGAGACGGCCGCGATGGCGCTCGAGGCCGCGATGACGGGCCACCTCGTGCTCACCTCGCTGCACACCAACGGCGCCGTCGAGTCGGTGCTGCGTCTCACGGAGCTCGGCGCCGAGCGCTACGCGGTGTCGAACGCGCTGCTCGGCGTGCTCCACCAGCGCCTCGTGCGCCGCTGCTGCCCGAGCTGCACCGAGCCGTTCGAGTACCCCGCGCCCATCGTCGAGCGTCTCTACAAGGTCGGCGCGTTCCTCGCGCACGAGCGCCCCACGCTCTCTCGCGGCCGCGGCTGCCCGCGCTGCAACCACACGGGGTTCAAGGGTCGCGTCGCGGTCATCGAGATCCTGCTCGTCAACGACGCCGTGCGCGCCGCGATCTCGGCCGGCTCCGACATGGCCGCGCTCCGCGAGACGGCCCGCACCACGGGCGCGATGGTCGAGCTCGCGCGCTACGCGGGCATCCTCGTCGGCACCGGCGTGACCGTGCCGGGCGAGGTCCTGCACTTGCTCCAGACCTGAAGCGAACCGCCTTCACTGTTCCAGATTTTCCAGATTTCCCGCGGCGTCGCGGGCCCGACCACGGAGACAGAGGCATGTCGCGCGATCCCGGTGGGCGTCTCAGCACGGAGATGGAGTTCGATTTCGACGCGAGCGGCGAGACCTTCGTGACGACGGACAAGGTGCGCGGCGTGATCCTCGCGCACCTCCACAAGCGCGAGGTCGAGGCCGCCGCGCGGCTCATCGCGACGAGCGCGCCGGACGTCGGCGATCTGCTCCTCACGCAGGACGCGGCGATCGCGAGCAAGGGCCTGCGCGAGGCGCTCGCGGAGGCGTTCGTGCTCGCGCGCGACTTCGACCGCGCCGGGCGCGCGGCCGTCCTGATCGGCGACCCGGGCCGCGCGGCGCCCTTCTTCGAGCGCAGCTACCAGTTCGCGCAGGCCGCGCAGCTCTACGAGCAGGCGGGCCAGCTCGACAAGGCCGCGGACCTCTACGAGCGCGATCTGCGCTTCGACCAGGCCGCGCGTTTCTACGAGCAGTCGGGGCAGATCGAGCGCGCCGCCGCCGCCTGGGAGCGCGCGAGCGGCTGGTTCGACGCGGGGCGGCTGTGGGCGAAGGCGCGCCGCCTCGACCGCGCGGTCGAGCAGCTGCAGAAGGTCGAACCCGGCGCCCCGCGCTACGCGCAGGCGATGCTGCTGCTCGGCCGCATCCTCGAGCACAGCGGCCACGCGGGCAACGCGGCCGCCAGCTACATCGGCGTCGTCAAGACGTGCGCGCTCGACGACGGGACCGTCGAGGTCTACGAGCGCCTCGCAGCGATCTACGTCGCGAGCGGCGAGGCCGACGCCGCGCGCAAACTCTTCGCGGCGGTGCTGCGCTTCGACCCGCGACGCGAGGCGGCGAGCCGGGGCCTCGCGACCCTCGGCGGCGAGCGCATGTCGACGGCGCCTGGCGCCCCCGCACCCCCCGCGATGGCCTCGCTCGCGCCCCCGGCCGCCGCGCCGCTGCTCTCGGTGGCGCCCGCCGCGCCGGCCGAACCGGTGGCGCCCGGCGGCGTCCGCCCGCTCGTGCTGCCGCCCCCCCCGAGCGCCGGCGGTGCCCCGGCGGGGCAGGCCAAGCTCACCGCCGTCCACGGTGACGTCGACGTCCTGCGGGAGCTGCCGCTGTTCGCCGAGCTCTCGCTCGACGAGCTGCGCGCGCTGCAGGGGCTCGGGGTGCGGCGCCGCTTCGTGAACGGCGAGATCCTGATCGAGCAGGGGCGCGAGGGAGAGAGCCTCTTCGTGGTGCTCTCCGGCAAGGTCTGCGTGATGCACCTCGCGCCCTCCGGCGCTGCCACCGTCCTCGGCGAGCTCGGCTACGGCGCGGCGCTCGGCGACATGGCCCTCGTCGACAGCGGCCCGACGAGCGCGCGCGTCGAGGCGGTCGGCGGGGCGGAGGCCTATGTGTGGCCCCTCGCGCAGCTCCGGCCGTACCTCGCCTCCCACGAGGGGACCGCCCTGCGCATCCTGCGCGTCGTGAGCCGCACGCTCTCGGTGAGGCTCCGCGAGACCAACCGCCGCGCGTCGCAGGCCGGCTGAGCCGCGACCCGGCCGGCCCCGGGGTCGCCTGCGGATCTCCGCAAACTTTTCCATCCACCGCATCCGATGCGTAGGCGCGGCCACCCCGCGGGCGACATTCATTCATGAAATCGAGTGCTTGGATGTGTCGCCGGGTGAGGTACGTACATTGCACCCAGCCCGACAGGCCCATGACGCGCTCCCGCCGCACCCCCCCGCACCCCCGCCGCGCCGGCTTCACGCTCTACGAGCTGATGACGGTGGTGGTGATCGTGCTCGTGGGGATGACGCTCGCGGCGCCGACCCTCTCGACGGCCCTCGCCGAGAAGCGCACCGGGCAGGTGTCCCTCGACCTCGTGCGGCTCGGGCGCCGGGCGCGCGCGGACGCGATCGCCTACGGACGCGCGCACATCCTCCGCTACGGGTTGGCCGGTGCAGCGGGGAACTTCGGCCGGGTCCGGCTGATCCGCGGCGTCGCCGGCGGCTGCAACGCCAACGGTTGGGCGGGGATCCTCGTCGCCGCCGCGAACTGCGGTACGGTCACATCGCCCTGCATCGACGAGCTCGACGCGGGCGCGTCGCGCTACCGCCTCGGTGGCAACGACTCGCTCCTCAGCGCCCCGGCCGCCTTCCCCGCGGTCGACCTCTGCTACGAGCCGAGCGGGCGCATGATGTACAGCATCAACGCCGCGACGACGCGCTTCACCGCCAACAACACCGCGGCCCTCGGCGGCGGCTTCGTGTTCACGGTCGTGCGCCAGCGCGCCGCGGTCACCGCCGGCCCGACCCGGCGCGTCGTCTTCCCGCTCGGCGGCACGGCACGGGTGCTTCGATGAGCGCGCGCCTCCCCGGTCCGGTCATGTCCGCCCCCCCGTCGCGCCCGCGTGCCCGCCGGCAGGCGGGCTACACGATGGTCGAGGTCATGATGGCGATGGCCCTCCTCACGGCCGGCGCCGCGGGCATCCTCGCGCTCCAGCAGGCGTCGATCCAGGGCAACGGCGAGGCGCGGCAGATGACCATCGCGACGACGGTCGCGCGCACCTGGATCGAGCGCCTGAAGCGCGACGCCCTCTCGTGGAACACCGGCGCAGCCGCGGCCACGCCGGCGCTCCTCGCCGCCACGCGCTACCTGCTCAACGTGCCCGCTGTCGGCACGGATCCGGTGTGGATGACGCCGGCGGCCTTCGCCGACTCGCGCGCGAGCTACGACCACTACGGTCGCGAGATCGCGCTCGGTGCGGACGTCCGCTACTGCGCGCAGTACCGCTTGCAGTGGGTCAACCCCGGTCAGGCGATCCGCGCCGACGTGCGCGTGTGGTGGCACCGCCGCGGCCGGGTCGGCGCAGCGGCCGCGAACCTGTACCCCGACTGCGGCGTGGGTCAGGAGGCGGCGATCGGCGCCGACACGCGCGTCCGCTCCGTGAGCGCCTCCACCGTCGTGCGCTGGGTGACTCGATGACGCGGCGCCCGACCCATGCCGACCCGGTGCGGCCGCGCCCCCGCTCCGCCGCCGCCGAGTCCGGCTACTCGCTCGTCGAGCTGATGGTCGCGCTCACCGCGGGCGCGCTCGTGATCGCGAGCACGTATTACATCGGCGCCGCCTCGTCGCGGCACTTCCAGGAGCAGCAGCGCGTCGGGCAGACGCAGACGGCCGTCCGACTCGCGATGGACCTGGTCCAGCGCGACCTCGCGCGGGCCGGCTACCTCGGGACGTCCAACTCCCAGCGCGACCAGCGCTGCCGCGCGCCCGCGGTCGAGCTGCAGGCCGTCGAGTTCGAGAACAACGCCGACAGCGGCGAGATCCCGAACGCCGTCCTCAACCGCGTCTCGGCGGATCGGCTGCGTCTCGTCGGCAGCTACGCCACGAACGACGCCTTCTTCGCGACGGGCCTCGACGCGGGCGGCTCGACGATCTTCCTGCAGACCTCGTGGCAAGCGTTCCGCCGCAACTTCGGCCTCCCGCCGATCGACGCGACGGCCACGGGGAACTTCGCGTCGGTCTTCGCGCCCGGCCGCATGCTCCGCATCCGCACGCAGGCCGGCAACGTCTTCTACACGACCATCAATTCGGCGTCGGCCGCCGCGGCGTCCGTGACCTTCGCCCCGGCGCTCGGCGTGGGCGGCATCTGCGTGGGCGGCCTCGCGGACGGCGCGACGGTGTCGGTGCTCTCCCGCATCGAGTACCGCGTGGACGACGGCGGCGGCTTCGATTCGACGGCGCTCAACCCCGCGGGCAGCGACTTCGTCGAAGGGCAGCGCACCTTCCTGCTGCGTCGCGAGGTCACGTTCGGCGCGGCGCCCACGGTCGTCGCGGGCACCGACCAGGTCGTCCTCGAGAACGTCGTCGACTTCAACCTCGACTTCGTCGTCGACCAGCAGGTCACCCGCACGCTCCCCGCGAACCTCCAGCGCATCGACGGCGCGGCCTCCGCGATCCTCTTCGGCAGCCTCGCGGCCGCGGCCGCCGGCGCCGCCCCCGAGCGCGCCCGCACGGCCATCGTCTCGCTCTCGGCGCGCACCGCCGATCAGGACCCTTCCTTCCGCTACCTCGCGCGCGCCGCGGGCGATCCGCTCACGCGCTTCAAGGTCACGGTCAACGCCGCCTATCCTGGCGCGGCGCGCGTGCGCTCGCTGACCAGCGAAGTCCAGCTCTCGAACCTGAGGTGAGCCCTTGAGTACGCCGCACCAACACATCCAGGGTTCGGTTCGCGACGGTGTGCCGCAGCGCCCGGCGCCTGCGCGCGAGGGCGCGGCGATGTTCGTCGTGATGCTGGTGCTGCTGATGACGAGCGGCGTCGCGGTCTTCGCCGTGCACACGACGACCTCGGAGATCCGCGCGGCCGGCGCGGCGCGTCAGGCGCTGCAGACGCAGTACGTCGCGGAGTCGGGCCTGATGGCGGCGATCGCCTACAGCGACCGCATCCAGCCCGCTGGCGTCGAGCTGGCCCTGCAGCGCAGCGTGCTGCCCGCGTCGGGCTACATGTCTCAGTTCTTCGAGCCCGAGATCGCGGCGGGCAAGCGCAATTACCGCCTCTACCTCGCGGACCTCACCCTCGGCGCGACGGCCGGCTTCCCCATCGAGACGGACCCGACGCGGGGCGAATCGCTCGGACGCAGCGCGCTCGCGCCGTGGTTCATCGTCGACATCAACGACGACTACACCTACACGACGCCCATCGCGGGGCACCGCGCCGACGGCGCCGGCGCGCTGCGCTTCATGGGCGCGACCTACTCCTCGCACGGGCGCACGCGCGTCCCGACGGCGGTCGGCACCGACGTGCCGCGCTCGACCGGCGACATCCGCCCCTACCTCGAAGGTGCCGCAGACGCGCGCGCCTATGTCGTCCTCGGACCCTTCGGCCGGTGATCGGAGCCCCCATGCTCAAGCGCAGCCACCTCAGCCTCGCCCTCCTCGCCGCCCTCGCGCTCGTCGGTGCCCCCTCCGCGCGCGCGCAGGAGCCGGACATCCGCTCGATCCGGCCGGCCGTGATGCTGCTCGTCGACAGCTCGCTGTCGATGGAGTACCGCACCGCCTACACCGCGCCGACGACCGCCACGACCACGCGCGGCTGCGGCACGGCGGGCGCGTGCCCCACCTGCAACAACGCGGTGGGCGACGAGAAGAACCGCTGGACGACGACGCTCGAGGCGCTCACCGGGACCTTCTCGGACTTCAAGTGCGCGCGTCAGTCGGACGCGAGCCTCTACCGCACGACGTCGATGTTCGTCGGTCAGTACGATTACCGCGCCCACCTGCCCTACCACCAGCCGACGGGCACCGCGCAGCTGCAGGACGGCATCCTCGACGGCTACCTCGACCGCGTGAAGTTCGGCCTGATGACGTTCGACGGCGTCGGCACGCTCGTCCCGTCGGCGAACCCCTTCATCCCGAGCGACGTCAGCACGGCCTCCTACGCGCTCGCCCTCACGCGCATGAACGGCTCCGACGGGATGTATTCGTACGGACGCAACGCGCCGTACAACTTCCCCGGCTGCGCCGAGTACACGATGAACAACGGTGCGCGCAGCGCGAGCGCACCCGAGGGTGGCCTCGTCAGCACCGGCAATGATTCCGCGGACTTCCGCGCGATCAACGCGCAGATCCAGTCGCGCCTGCTCGCGACGCGGCCCTACGGCGGCACGCCCATCGCGGGCATGCTCGACGACGCGAAGTTCTGGCTCGAGAACAACCCGGACGTCGCCGATCCGCTCGACGTCTCGGGCGGTGACCCGTTCTACCAGTGCCGCCCGCGCTACCTGCTGCTGCTGACGGATGGCTACCCCGACAGCGACAAGCGCACCGGCACCGTGAACTGCGAGCAGCCGGGCGGCGTGTGCCCGTACGCGCGCGCCGAGGACCTCGCCTCGACCCTCTGCAACCTCAACGCCTCGACGGGCAAGTGCGAGGGCGCCTCGCGCCTCGTGGACGGCATCTTCGTCGTCGGCCTCAGCGTCACCGACCCGACCAACGTCGCGCGGCTGAACCTCATCGCGCAGCGCGGCGGCACGGGCGGCGCCCTGCTCGCCACGGACCGCGCGACGCTCCTCGCGAGCCTCGCGAGCGCGCTCGACCGCGCCGCGACCGGCGTGACGACCCGCACCGCGCCCGCCTTCGCCGCGTCGTCGGGCACCGGCACGCAGCTCCAGTTCTCGACGGGCTTCTCGGTCGGTACCGCGACCACGCCCTGGCAGGGCGTGCTCGACCGCCGCCGCTACGTCTGCAACGCGACCACGCTGCAGCCCGAGCTCCAGCCCCTCGCCGCGCAGGACCGCTTCCACGATCTGCTCGAGGCGCAGACCACGCGCACCCTCTACACGGTCGCGCCGGTCACCGCGACGTCCGCGCGCGCCCGCAGCTACCTGACGGGCCCGAGCCTCGGCTACGCGCAGGTCGCCACGACGCCGGCGGCCTGGGCGCCGCTCGAGACGGGGCTCGCGCTGACCACCTTCGACGCGGCCAACACGGCCCTCAAGCCGCAGCACTTCGGCCTCCTCTCCACCAACACCGCGCGCAAGAACGCGATCATCGACTGGGTCCGTGGCGTCGGGCGCCCGAACATGGGCGACATCTACCACTCGTCGCCGGTCGTCGTCGGGCCGCCGCGGCAGGACCTCGCGGACGAGTCGTTCAACCTCTTCCGCAACGAGCCCACCGTCAACACGCGTCCGACGATCGTGTACGTCGGCTCGAACGACGGCATCCTCCACGCCTTCCTCGCGGAGAACTACACCGTCCCGGCGTCGCGCACCGACACGGCGTATGCGGGCAGCACGCTGCCGGCGGGCATGGAGCTCTGGGGTTTCGTGCCGCCGGCCGTGCTCCCGCTGCTCGACTCCGCCACCTCCGCCCACCAGAACCTCGTGGACGGCACGCCGGTGGTCAAGGACGTCTTCCTCCGCCGCACGCCGGGGCAGTCCGCGAGCGCGAGCCTCTACCGCACCGTGATGGTCGTGCCGCTCCGCTCGCAGGGCGTCTACGTGTCGCTCGACATCACGGACCCGTTCGCGCCGAAGTTCCTCTGGCAGTTCACCTACAACGAGTCGGACCACAACATGGGCCCGACCTACGGCAAGCCCGGCATCGGGCAGGTGCTCGTCGAGACGTCGGCCGGCGCGGTCGAGGAGCGCGCCGTCGCGGTGCTTCCCGGCGGGATCGGCTCCGAGAGCGTCGCGCGCCGCGCGGCCTTCCCGGCGGGCTGCACGTCGGGGTCGATCAGCGCCGTCAACCGCCCGGCCACGACCACCAACGGCATCGCGTCGCGCACCGTGCGCCGCTGCTGGCCGAGCGGCGCCTACGTCACGACGAGCGATCCGCGCGTCGGGCGCAGCCTGACCTTCCTCGACTTCGCGACGGGCACGATGATGCGCCGCTTCGACGGCAACACCTTCGAGGCGCCCATCTCGGGCGGCGTCTCGCTCTTCCCGGGGGATGTCGGCACCGTCGCGACGCGGGCCTTCGTCACGGATCAGGACGGCGTGATCTGGCGCCTCGATCTCGCGAGCAAGACGCTCAGCAGCTGGACGGCGACCGCGATGTACGACCTCTTCGCCGGCGGCACCGTCGACTCGAGCCAGCCGGCCTTCGAGTCGCCGATCGTCTCGACGGATCTCTCGGGCAACCCGGTCGTCGTTCAGGCGACGGGTGACGTCGACGCGCTCGACGGCACCGCCGCGAACCGCGTCGCCTCGCTCACGGAGAACACGACCTGCACCGCCGCGGGCGCGTGCTCGTTCATCGCGACCCTCAACTGGGAGGCGCGCCTCGCCGCGGGCGAGCAGGTCACGGGCCCGCTCCAGCTCTTCGACGGCAAGGTCTACTTCGCGACCTTCTCGTCGAACACCAGCGCGGTCAACGCCTGCGACTACGGCGCGAGCCGGCTCTGGGGCGTCGAGTACATCAAGAGCACCACGGTCGCCTCGCAGACCACGCCTTATCCGGCGTCGGGCATCGAGTACCCGACGGGCTCGGGGACGTTCGTGCCGCGCCTGCCCGACGTGACCAACGCGATCATCATGGGCGTCGGCGTCACGCAGCGTCCCACCTGCTTCAACGGCCTCACCGAGACGGACGCGTACTCCGGCGGCACGCGCTACCGGCACTCGGCGGTCGGCGGCGGCGAGTTCCAGCTGGTCGCGCAGGTGAGCGGCGGCAGCAGCGCGAGCACGGGCGCGTCCCTCGGCACGGTCTCCACCATCACCCGCACGCTCACGCCGCCGGCGTCGATGACGAGCATCCAGTCGTGGTCCGGGACGGTCGACTGAGCGCTGCGCGTCGGGGGGCGCCGCGGCTCGCCGTCGGGCGGGCGCGCGGCGCCTTGCAGGCCGCGAGCGCGGTCGTCTGGCTCTCGGCCTGCGGTGCGTCGGAGCCCGCGGGGGAACCCGTGTTCGAGGCGCCGGCGACGTCTGTCGCGGCGCCCGAGAGCGGCCCCGAGCGCGCGAGCATCTACGACGCGCAGGGCGAACTGCGCGAAGGCGACGCGGTCGTCGCCGGCCTGCGCCTGCCGCGCGGTCTCGAGGAGAAGCTCTCGCTCGGGCGGCGGCACGTCTACGAGACGACGGTGCCGATCGAGAAGGTGCAGCGCTACTTCGGGCCCCGGCTCCGCACGGGCGTCGTGACCCCGAACGGGCAGGGCGCCACCTTCCGCGACGCGGTGCCGCGCGACGCGACGGGGGCCATCGTGCACATCGACGTGACCATCGTGCCCGCGGGGGAGGGCCGCGTGCAGGTCGACCTCTACGAGCTCCCGCCTGCGCCCGCGCGCGCCCTCACCGAGGCCGAGGTGCGCATCGTCGTCGAGCGCGAGGAGCGCGAGCGCCAACAGGCCGAGTAACCCGGGCACGTCGCCTCCGCGTGCCCCCGTGCGCTCACGGCCCCAGGGGCTTCGCGTCGCGCTCGGACGGCCCGCGCCCCGCGTCGGCCCGGGCGCGTCGGACCTCGCCGAGCCACGCGCGCGCCGCGCCTTGTTCGCTCGCCTCCGCCGCCTCGAGCAGCGCGCCGGCGTCCGCGTGGTCGCTCCGCGTCAGCACGTCGCGCGCGACGGCGCGCTCCTCCGGCAGGCCATGACGCAATGCGTCAATCAGCAGCTCGAGCGCCTCGACACCCGGCACGCGGCCGATCGACGTGAGCGCCGCGAGGCGCACCTCCGGGTCGGTCGCCTCGCGGTAGATCCGCGCGAGCGGGTCGAGCGCGTGCCCGAAGTGGAGTTGCCCGACCGCCACGAGTGCCTCGGCGCGCACGCGGCTGTCCGGGTCGCGCAGCCCGAGCTGCACGAGCACGAACGAGCGCTTGAAATAGAGCTGTCGCGTCGCGCGCAGGCAGGCCGCGCGCACACGGCCGTCCGCGTGACGGTAGAGCCGCTCCAGCGGCGCGAGCGCCGCGTAGGTCTCGGTGCGTCCGAGCAGCGCGGCGAGGCCCGCGAGGTGGTCGGGATCGGGCCGCGCGGCGTCGTCCCCGAGCTGAAAGAGCCGGCAGAGCAGCGCGCGGCGCCGGGTGAAATCCGGGTATTTCGCGTCGAAGAGCACCTCGCCCATCGTCTCGGCGGGGTCGCCGTCCTGTTCCCACTCGACGACGTCGAGCCGCCAGACCTCGGGGTAGGCGGTGTCCATCTTGAGGTGGCTCGGCATCGTCGCGCGCGGGCCCACCTCATCGGCCACGTCGCGGAGCCGCTCGAAGAGCCGCGTGTAGCGGGCGCGACGTTTCTCGGGCAGCGCGAGCGTCGCGAGGTGGCCGTAGGTCGTGCGGACGTGCGTCCACGCGCCGAGCTCGCTCCACGCCTCGATCGCGGCGGTGTACGCGTTCTCGATCAACTCGGGCGGCGCGCCCGCGCTCGCGCCGTGCTGCGCGGCGGCGAGGTGCGTCTCGGCGGCGCGCTGCGTGTAGTAACGCGCGAAGGGCAGGCCGCTCCGCCGCGCGAAGTCGGCCGCCTCGCGGAAGAGCGTCGCGGCCGCGACCAGCTCGCGCCGGTCGAGCGCGAGCCGCTGGAAATCCTCGTAATACTGGAGGACGTAGTACTTCAGGTGATCGTCGCGGAGGATGCGGATGCAGTTGAGGTAGCCCTCCGCGAGGTTCTCGAAAGAGCCCGCGCGCCCCACCGAGACGAGCACCTGGTAGCAGTCGAACGCGCGCTCGCGCAGGCCGCGCTGCTCGAAGTCGTCCGCCGCGGCCTCGAGCAGCTGCAGGCTCTGCACGGTCGCCTTGCGGGCGGCGTCTGCGTCGCCGAGTCGCCCGCACGCGCGCCCGAGGTTGAAGCGCACGAGCGCCTGCGCGTAGAGGTCCTCGCGGAGCCGCGGGGTGTCGGCGAGGCGCTCCCAGAGGACGCGTGCGCCGCGGTCGTCGCCTGCGTCCTCGAGCTGGATCGCGGCGTGTCCGAGCCAGCCGGCCGCCTCGAAGGCGCGGGCCGCCTCGCGGTGCTTGCCGCGGTAGGCCTGCACGCGCGCGAGCTCGAGTTGGGATCCCTGCGCGAGCCGCAGCGCCGTGTCCGGATCGCCGAGGTGGAGCGCGACCGTCGCCGCCGCCCGCCCGCGGTCGAGCGCGACGTAGGCCTGCTGCAGCAGGCGCAGGGCGGCGCGCGCCTCCTCCTCGGGGACGTGCGCGCGGTCGAGCAGCGACCAGAGGTCGGCGACCGCCTCGCGGGGCCGGCCGGTGTCGAGCGCCCGTTGCGCCTGGCGCATGATCTCGCGCTTGTTGATGACCGCCATCGCCGTCCGAGCCTGCCGCGGTGCGCGGGATGCCACAAGCGCGGCGGCGCAATCCGGCACAACCCGGACGTCGCCCGTGCGCGCCGGCCGCCCCGCGCGTGGCATCTTCGCCGCGCACACGCGTCGAACCGCGACTGTCTGCGCATTTCGCCGAACGGCACGATCGTTGCTGTTCCAACGACCGAGGTCCCATGACACGCCACCATCCCCTCGCCGCGTCGCTCACTTCCCTCGGCGGGCTCGCGCTCGGCGCCGCGGCGCTCGGCGGGCTCGCGCTGCCTGCGCCCGCGTCCGCGTGCGGCGGCTTCTTCTGCAGCAACCAGCCGATCGACCAGTCCGGCGAGAACATCGTGTTCTCCGTCGAAGAGGACGGCGCGATCGAGGCGCACGTCCAGATCCTCTACCAGGGCGCGGCCGAGCAGTTCGCGTGGATCCTGCCGACGCCGAGCGCGCCTGCGCTCTCCGTGGGGACGGACGCGCTCTTCCGCGCGCTCGACCAGGCGACGCGTCCGGTGTTCTTCACGAGATCCGAGACGACCGGCACCTGTCGGTCGGAGCCCTCCTGTTACGACTACTACGACTCCGATCGCGGCGGGCCGCCCTTCGCCGGGGGCTTCACCGATGCGGGCGCCGCGGCTGCGCCCGACGGCGGGGTCGACGTCGTCTTCCGCGGCAACGTCGGTCCCTACGACGCGGCCGTGCTCACCGCGACCGACGTCAACGCGCTCTACGACTGGCTGAACGAGTACGACTACCAGATCCCCGAGAGCGCCCGCCCCGAGATCGACGCGTACATCGCGACCGGGAGCTACTTCGTCGCGCTGCGTCTGCAGAAGGACCGCGCGGTCGGCGAGATCCAGCCGATCGTCCTGCGCTACACGAACGGCGAGCCCTGCATCCCCATCCGCCTCACGCGGATCGCCGCCGTCGATGACATGCCGATCCGCGCGTACTTCCTCGCGTCGCAGGGGATGCGCTCGACGAACTACACGATGCTCACGCCGGACGTCGACGACGAGCCCGGGCTCTTCCTCGGCACGCGCAGCTACGAGAGCATCGTGACGAACGCCGTCGACGACGCCGGCGGCCGCGCCTTCGTGACCGACTACCTCGGCAGCACCCCGACCCTCACGCTCGAGCTTCGCGACCTCTCCGACCTCGCGACCGTGACCGACGCGCGCACGTTCGTGCAGGCGCTCCGCGACCGCGGCTTCGCAGGAGACTCGCAGTTGCTCGCGCTGCTGCAGCGCTACCTGCCGCCGCCGACGCCGGAGGAGTCGACGGACTTCTACAACTGCCTCGTGCAGGGCTGGTGCACCAGCTACGAGGGCTACCTCGCCGGCCTCGCCTTCCGTCCCGCGGACTTCGTCGCCGCGCTCGACGCCGCGATCCTCGCGCCGCGCCGCAACGCGCAGGCGATCCTCGAGCGCCACCCGACGCTCACGCGGCTCTACACGACGATGAGCGCCGCGGAGATGACCGAGGATCCCGTCTTCTACCCGTCCGACGCGGCGCGTGCGGTCTCCAACGTCCACACCGCGCGCCTCATCACCGAGTGCGCGCCCGAGTACTTCTGGTTCGCGGCGCCGCAGCGGCTCGTGCTGCCGACGGGCCGCGAGGTGCGCGCGCGCGAGGGCGTCGTGTACCCGGGGGACGACGACGCGTACTGCGCGGACCGCGGCGCGGGCATCTTCGCGCCGTGGACGCCGATCGACACGCTCCGCGCGACGGCCTCCGAGCGTGCGCGGCAGGCCGTCTCCGCGGGCGGGGGCGGGCTGTGCAGCGCGTCGTCGCGCGCGGGTGGTGCGGGCGGTGCGCTCGCGGCGCTCGGCGTCGTGCTCGCCGCCGTCGTCGCGCGTCGTCGCCGCCGCTGAAGGGCGATTCAGCGCGCGGTGCGTCGTGTGCGCCGCCGCTGAATGGCGATTCAGCGCGCGGGCGCTCGCGGTGCTGCGCGGTCCCCCGCTGCGTCCTCGAGGATGTCGAGGGCGCGGCGGTTGCGCGCGTCGCGGTCGAAGAGCGCGTGCTCGTCCACGACCTGCACGGTGTGCAGCAGCGGGAGGTACTCGAGCTGGAGGGCGCCCGCGCTCGGCAGCAGGAAGACGCCGTAGAGCTGCGCGGCGTCCCGCAGGCGCGCCACGGTCTCGACCGGCACGTGGCACTCGGCGTGCGTGAAGAGATAGACCACGGGGCTGCGCTGCTCGCGGCGCGCGAGTCGTTGCAGGTCGTCGGCGAGGAGCGAGAAGACGCGCGCGTAGTTGCGGCCCCGCTCGCCCTTGAAGCAGAGGATGTAGGGCACGCTGAGGCCGGCGTCGCCCGCACGACCGGGCCGCGCGTGCTGCGTGTCGTAGAGGCGCGCGTCGAAGAAGCGCAGGCGCACGTCCTCGCCGCGCAGCAGCAGCTTCTTCGCGAGGGTCAGCGCGAGCCCGCGCGCGAAGGTCGCGCGCTGCCCGCGCATCGAGGCGCTCGCGTCGACGCAGAGGTAGTGCAGCCGGCGCTGTCGATCGTGGGGCTTCTCGCGCGCATAGTAGAAAACCTCGTTCTCGGCGAAGCGGCGGTCGAAGAGATCGGGGTCGAAGGCGAGCTCGGAGAGGACCAGCGAGTCGAGCGTGCCGCGCCGCTCGACGCCCGCGTAGCCGTCGACGCTGAAGGTCTGCCGGCCCCCGGCGCGCCGCGTCTCGAGCACGCTCGGCAGCAGGTCGAGCGAGAAGTTCACGACGTCGTTCGCCTGCGCGCTCTCGAACACCTGGAGGAGGTCGAGCATCGAGAGCGCGCTCATCGCGCCCGCCTCGGCGCCGAACATCCCGAGCAGCCGCAGCGTGTCGAGGTCGACCTGCTCGACCGCGGTGACGAGGCGCAGCCGCTCGCGCACGAGGTGGTCGAGGAACTCGAGCGCGGGCGGGCGCGTCAGACCCCCGGCATCGAAGAGCGTGGGCAACTCCGGCCCGAGGTCGCGGTAGACGTCGGGATCGAGCGGGAGCGCCGGGGCGGGCGTGCGGCGGCCCGGGCCGAGGTGCCGCTCCCACACCGGCCCGAGCACGCGCAGCAGCAGCACCGCGAGCAGGTCGTCCGCGAGCCGCCACTGCCGCGCGCGCTCCATCACCTCGCTCGCGGCGATCTCCTTCAGCGTCTCGGCCCAGAGCGCGAGCTGCGGCGCGGCGCGGCCGAGGCTGCCCGCCGCGCGCGCGACGAAGGGGCGCACCCCGATCGGCGCGGCCCGCGGGTCGACCACGGCGAGCAGGCCGAGATCGTGCACCGCGAAGAGCGGCACGCCGAGCCCCACCTTCGCGAGCGCGTTGCGCCACTGCGCCGCGCGCAGCAACGCCATCGGCTCGGTGACCTGCACGCACGAGAGCGCGAGCGAGCCGAGCTCGCGGCCGACCGGCGTCGCGGCCTGCGCGGGCCCGAGCGGCACGGCTAGCGCGGCCCCGCGCGGCGTGCGCTCACGAGAACTTCCCGCTCTGGAAGACGTGCCCGAGGAGCTGGTCGACGCGCGCGCTCGCCTCCTGCGCGGGGCGCGTCCCGATCGCCTGCAACGCGGCCTTCAGCTCGTTGAGCGCCTTCAGCTGGCTGAAGAGCTGCAAATCGGAGAGCGGCCGCTCGGCGGTGAGCAGCTCGCGGATCCGCGCGAGCTCCTCGAGGAGCGCGTCCATGCCGACGTCGGCCGCGCCGAAGCGCCGCTGCTCGGGGTGCTCGCGGTAGTGCCCCTGGAGCACGGGACCCACGATTCCGTCGAGGATCTCGGCCTGATCGAGGTTGTTCCACGTGTGCTTGAGCACGAAGAAATCGCTCGCGTCGGGCTGCGCCCGCCCATCGAGCAGCGCGCTCGCGGCGAAGAGCTTGAGCAGCTTCACCGCGCGGCGATCGGAGACGGAGACGCCCTCCGCGCGGATCTGGAAGATGAGCCCCTTGTATTGCGCGAGGAACTCCTCGCCGAAGCGCATGCGCTCGGCGAACTGCGCGTGCACGCCGTGCAGCGCCGCGCTCGAGAGCTGCGGCTCCATGCGGTCGCGCTCGCCGGTGAGGCGCAGCGCCTCGTTGCGGATGCCGCGCAGGAGCAGGTCGTGGAAGTGGTAGCTGTCGAGGTTGTCCGAGTGCACGCGGAGCAGGAAGCGGTCGAACACCGCCATCAGGTCTTCGTCGTTCGGCACCTCGTTCGACGCACCGAACGCGCTCAGCAGCGGCACGCGGTGCACGGTGCCGCCCGAGGTGTAGACGCGCTCGTTGAGCACGCCGAGCAGCGAGTTGAGGATCGCGCTGTTCGCCTTGAAGACCTCGTCGAGAAACACGATCTCGGCCTCGGGCAGCATGCCCTCCATGCGCCGCCGGTACGTGCCCTCGCGGAAGGCGGTGATGTCGATCGGCCCGAAGAGCTCGTTGGGCTCCGTGAAACGCGTGAGCAGGTACTCGAAGTAGCGCGCGTCGACGAGCTTCGCGAACATCCGCACGAGCGCGCTCTTCGCGGTGCCGGGCGGGCCGATGAGCAGCATGTGCTCGCCCGCGAGCACCGCGACGAGCATGAGCCGCACGACCTCGCTCTTGCCGAGGAAGTGATCGTCGAGCGTGCGCGCGACGCGCTGGAGGCGGAGGACGACGTCGTTCGGGTGGCTCACGGGGTGGACTCCGGGGCGAGGGAGAGATCGAGGAGGCTCGAAGTCGAAGCAGGAATGGCGACGCGCACGAGCGCGAGCGCGGCGTGGAAGGCGCTCTCACCGACGCGGTGCCGCGCGTCGATCGCGGCCTCGCGGAGGACACGCGCGTCGCCCGCACCGAGGTGGGTGACGCCGACGAACGCGGCGCCGTCCGCCGAGCCGACGAGCGCGGCGAAGGCGGCGACGGCCGCGACCGAGCGCGGGGTCGAGAGCGGGAGCGGCGCGCCGCGGTCGAGCAGCGACGTCGCCTGCACCTCGAAGGTGAGCAGCAGCGCGGCACGCACCAGCGCGGGCGCGGCGCCGTCCGGCAGCGTCGCGGCGTGCGCGCGCAGCGCGGCACCGACGCACTCGCCGGCGCGCGCTGGGTCCGCGTCGAGCAGCGCGCGCGCGATCGCGCCGCGCAGGGGCGCGTCGAGGAGCGTCGGCGCGAGCGCCTCGTCGACGCGGAACGACTCGGGCGCGGCGTGGAGCGCGCGCGTGAGCGGTGAGGCCGCGACGAGCGCGTCGAGGAGCGCGGGCGCGCCGAGCGCGGGCGGGAGTTCGGCGAGCGCGGCCGCGAGCGTGCGCTGCGCGTGGGTCGTCTCGACGCGCCGCAGCGCGCGCCAGGCGGTGAAGCGCGGCGGCACGGGGATGCCCTGAAAGCGGTGTGTATACGACCAGTTGCGCACCGTCGTGTCGGTGCGCTCGAGGCGCAGCACGCGCCCGACGATCGCGTGGCGGAGGAGCGCGTCGCCGCGCGTCGCGGCCGGGCCCGCGCGCTCGATGAGCGTGCGGACGAAGCCCGCGAGCGTCGCGCGCGCGCCACGGGCGAAGGCGCGATCGAGGCGTGGGTCGCTGAGCAGCGCGAGGTCGTGCGCGGCGAGCGCGAGCGCGAGGGCGCCGCGATCGGGCCAGCGCACCGCGCGCGTCGGGACGTGCTCGGAGGCGGCCGCGTGGAGGGCCGCGAGCACGGCGTGATCGACCTCCGCGTCGCTGCTCGCGGAGAGCGCGGCGACCTCGAGGCGCGCGGGGCCGAGCGCGCGCCCCGGCTGCACGCGTCCGCCCTCGAGCAGCGGGCGCAGGAAGCCGCGCAGGAAGGCGTCGACCTGCTGCTGCGCGCGGAGCGCGTCGCTCACGGTGCGCCCCCGTCGTCGGTGTCCGCGTCGTCGTCGTGTGTCGGGTCGGCCTCGACGCGGCGCGCATCGGGCGGCAGGTGCCGCAGCGGAAAGCGCGGCGCGTCGCCGTACTCGAGGCGCGGCAGGGCGGGCTCGTCGTACTCCGGCGGCGCGGCGACGAGCGGCTCGGCCGCGAGCACGCCGAGCGCGCGGCGCGTCACGGGCCCGAGCGACGCAGCGGGCAGGAAGGTCGGTGTCTCGCGCCCCGGCTCGAAGAACACGAGCCCCTCGCCCTGCTTGCGCGCGAGCTCCGCGAGCACGTCGCCGCCGACGGCCGGCTCGAGCGCCATGCCCGCGGGGATGAACACGCCGGGCGCGCGCTCCGCGTAGAACACGCCGATCGGCACGCCCTCGATGCCGGCGGGATCGACGAGGTACGCGGCGTCCTCGGTGAGCGCGAGGCGCAGCGCCGCGAGCGTGCGCGGGGGCAGCACGTAGAGCATGCGGGCGAGCCACGCGCGCTGTGCGAGCGGGACGACCGCCGCGCGCACGCGGCGCCAGGGCTCGCTCGAGGGGCGGAGCCGCAGCGGGAGCGTGAGCGGCTCGGGCGGCTCGGCGGTGCGCGCGCGGGGGGCGATCGGCGCGGCGTCGCCGAGGTCGAGCGCGGTGCGCACCAGCGCGCGCACCGGCGCGAACGGCGGCAGCGTGGCGAGCTCCTCGGGCGGCGCGCCCGCGCGGAAGAGCGTGAGCCCCCCACCGCGGAAGAGGCTCGGGCAGGCCTCGAGCGCGATGGGGTGTCGGTACCCCAGCTCGACGGCGACGCCCTCGACGATCGGCTCGAACACGCGCACGCCCGGCAGCGCACGCATCAGCGCGACGATGCGCGGCGGCGCCCCCGTGAGCTCGAAGAGGTGCAGGCGCCGCGGCCCGTCGTCGAACGCGCTCGCGCCCGGCCACTCCGCGAGCGCGACACGCGCCTCCACGTGCGAGCGGTAGAGGTAGCGCACGAGCGCGTGGCCGACGCCCGTCTCGGCCGTCGCGTGGAGGCGCGCTGGGCTGCGCTGCGCCGCGCCGACGTCGGGCTCGAGCGAGAGCTGGAGCAGCAGCGCGCGGAGGTCGAGGTCGCGCTCGACCGTGTACGCCTGCTGAAAGGTGTCGTGGTAGAGCAGCACGTCCGCGGGCGTCGTCGCGAGCGCTTCGAGGTCGTAGCCGAGCGGCGACGCGGCGTCGCGGTACTTCACGAAGTGGCGCGCGGTGCCCGTGAAGACGAGCCCGCCCGTGAGCCGCGCGATCCCCGCGACGCGGTCCATGCGGTACGACGACTCGGCCTGCACGCCGAGCAGCAGCTCGCGCGTGCGGAGCGGCGTGATCACGCGGCGGAGCGTCAGCCCCGGGAGCAGCTCGTCGAGCGAGCCCTCGTCGCCGTACGCACGCAAGAACGCGACGGCGCGGTCGAGCGACGCGAAGAGCACGAGCCCCTTCTCGCCGAGCACGACGCCGCGCGCGTCGGGTCCGACCCCTGGTGTCCGAAAGCGCGTCTGGTGA
Source organism: Polyangiales bacterium (assembly GCA_964202905.1). Classification (GTDB taxonomy): domain Bacteria; phylum Myxococcota_A; class Polyangia; order Polyangiales; family JADJQN01; genus CAIUAC01. Next base: position 291,226 of record CAXNJO010000001.1, on the reverse strand, counting down.
AGCGCCGCGCGCTCCAGCATCGGGCGAAGCTAGCACGCGCGCGCCCGTCTCTTGCGCCCGCCGCGCAGGCGGCAGCGTCTGCGCTACGCTCGCGGCCGCATGACCGCGCGCCCGACGCTCTTCCACATCCCCGTCTGCCCTTTTTCCCAGCGCGTCGAGATCCTGCTCGCGCTGAAGGACATGACCTCGGCCGTCGCGTTTCGCGCGGTCGACATCACGAAGCCGCGCGCCCCCGAGCTGCTCGCGAAGACGCGCGGCTCGACGGCGCTGCCCGTGCTCGAGCTCGAGGATGGCCGCGTCCTCCACGAGAGCCTCGTCATCCTGCGCTACTTCGAGGAGCGCTTCCCCGAGCCCGCCGTGTTCGCCCGCGACCTGTGGCCGCGCGCCGTCGAGAACATGCTCGTCGCGCGCGAGGGGGCGTTCGTCTCCGCGGGCTACGCGCTCGTGCTCAACCGCGACGCGACGCAGCGCGACGCGCTCCGTGAGCGGCTGCTCACGCAATACGCGGCGCTCGACGCCTTCCTCACCTTCCACGCGCCGGACCGCGACTTCCTCTTCGAGGCGTTCGGCTACGCGGAGGCCGTCTACACACCGATGTTCATGCGCTTCTGGTTCCTCGAGTATTACGAGGGTTTCGCGCTGCCCGACGAGCCGCGTTTCGCGCGCGTCGCGCGTTGGCGGGACGCGTGCCTCGCGCATCCGGCCGCGCAGCAGGTGACGCGCGAGGAGATCGTGAAGCTCTATTACGACTACGCGATGGGCGCGGGCAACGGCCAGCTGCTGCCCGGCCGCACGCGCTCGTCCTTCGAGTTCGAGCCGCACTGGCGCACGCGCCCGTGGCCCCCGCGTGAGAAATACGGACCGGCCGCGGGCGACGCCGAGCTCGGCCTGCTGCCGTAGCGCGGCAGGGTGAGCGCCGCGGACACGCGTGCAGCGGTCCGGGTCGCGGGGCTGCGGGCCGCTGACGAGTGCCCGTCGTGGGTTGCCGTGCCGTGCCCCGATGAAGGGGCGTTCACGCGGAGCCGTTGCGGTACGATCCCGCTGTGTCTTCGGCCGCCCACGCTGCGTCTTCGGCCGCCCACGACGTGGTCTGGCTGCGTGCCCGCTGGCTGCTCCTCGCGCTCGGCGGCGTGCTCCGTCTGGCCTATCGGCTCGAATCCGACGCGCTCCCCTTCATCGAGGCGCCCCTCTACGACTCCGCGGTGTACCTCCGACAGGCCGATGCCTTGCGGGCCGGGCACTTCTCGGATGCGACGCTGGTGGCGTTCGGTCCCGCCTACGGCTGGCTGCTCGCGCTCGTCGGCCCGCGCGCGGCGGAGGTTCAGCTGGTTCTCGGCCTCGTCACCGCCTGGCTCGTGGAGCGCACCGCGACGCGCGTCACGGGCCGCGCAGCGGGGGGCGTCGCGGCCCTCGCGCTCTGGCTCGGTGACGCGGTCCCGCTGTTTTACGAGACGAAGCTCATGTCCGAGACGCTCGGGCTCTTCCTCGTGGTGCTCGCCACCTGGCTGGCGAGTGATCCCCGCTCGCTGAAGGGGGCGCCGCACGTCGCCCTGGGTGTCGGGAGCGCGCTCGGGCTCGCGACGCTCACCCGCGCGAACCTCCTCTTTGCGCTGCCTTTCTTCGTCGCGGTCGCTGCGCTCCGACTCGGCGCGGAGACCCTGCGCGCGCGCACCGTTCGCACCGCGTGCGTGGTCGCGGGGATCGCCCTCGTGCTCGGTGCGAACGGGCTCTGGAATCTCGTCCACGTCGGTCGCTTCGTGCCGGTGATTCTCACTTCGCAGACCGCGAGTCGTGCCTCCTCCCACGGCGACTGGACGGGATCCCTCGCCTTCTTCGGCACGGATGGCGCGCCTCCGAGCGCGTGGGACGTCGTCGCGCAGGCCGAGCGCGCGCTCGCGGCCCCCGCGCAGACGCCTGCGCTTCCCTCGATCGACGTCGGAGGGTGGCTCGCCGCGGCCCCGTCGAAGCTCGCGCGGACCTTCTCGGACGTCGAGACGAGCTTCGATTACGGCTTCTACGGCGAGCGCTCGGAACTCCGCGCGCTCGCGGTCCTTCCCGTGTCGATGGGCGTGCTGCTCCTTCTCGGCGCCCTCGGCGCGGTCGTGGTCCTTCGCCGCGACGGCCTGCGCGGGCTCGCCCCCTATCTGCCGCTGCTCCTCGGCGTGGTGCTCGTCACGACGCTCTTTCACCCGAGCACGCGCTACCGCCTCTCGATGACGGTTCCGCTCGTGCTGCTCTCCGCGCACGCCGTGCTCGCCCTCGCGGCGTACGCGCCCCATCGCCGCGCCCTCGTCGCGCTCGTCGCGCTCGCATGCCTCGCGCTCTCCGCGCGGCACCTCGCGCGCCCGCTCGCGAGCCCCGGCCTCTGGCAGGTGCGCGTCGCCGAGGGCGAGACGCTCCGCGGCGATCTCGACGCCGCCCGGGCGCGCATCGCGCGGGCGCTCGCGACCGGCGAGCCCGACGCCATCGCGCGCATCGCGATCCTGCGACGGGGGCGCGCCCTGCCTCCTCCACCGCCTTGACGCAGGACGCCGACTTCCATCTCCGCGCCGTGCGCGTCGCTCTCTCAATACCGCACGAAGTACATCGCGACGTACCACTCGCTGCCGCGCCGCGCGACGCCGGCGCCCGCGTGCGTCCAGCCCTTCGGCGTCCCGCGCGCGTCCATGCCCAGCATCGCCTCGCGGTGTCCGCTCGCCGAGCGCGCCCAGCCGCCCGCGCCGCGCACCGTCTCGGCGCAGGCCGCACGCCAGTCGGGCAGCGTGTTGCGCTGCAGGTTCTCACCCGCGCTCGCCCAGCGCACGCCCGCGCCGTCGAGCCGCGCGCCGAAGCTGAGCCCGTCGGCCGAGTGCGCGAACACGCGCCGCTCCGCCATGTAGCCCGCGTACGAGAAGCCCACGGCGGCGAGCGCGGGATCCGGCACGTAGGGCGCGAGCGTCGGATCCGTCTCGGCGCGGTAGGCGTTCACCGCATCGACGACGCAGCACGCGTAGCGGTGCAGGTCGTCGCGCTCGCAGTCGAGCCCCGTCGGCGCCGGCGCGCCGAGATCCGGGGCCCCCGCATCCACGGGCGGCGGCGGCGGCGGTGGCGGAGGTTCGCCCGCATCGTCGCCGGGCGTCCCGAGATCGACCTCGCCGGCATCCGCCGCGTCGGGCGGCGGCGACCCGCGCGGTCGCGTGCTGCGCGACGGCGTGCACGCGGCGAGCGCGAGCAGCGCGAAGACCGGAAGCGGAGCGAGCGCGCGGACCGTCGGCATCGGGGGGACCTCCGCATCAAGCCTGCGGACACTCTGCTTACAGCACGATGACATTTCGGGGACGGCGCTCGGCCGCGCGGCCGGCGTGCAGGGCCGTCGGGCACGCGCGCGGTGGTAGCCTCGGCGCTCGCGCGGTGGGAGTCCGCGGAGGAGGGGCGATGCGGCGTCGACATTGGCTTGCAGGTGCGGGGGCGCTCGTGCTGGTGGCGTGCGGGGGGGATGGCGGGGCGTCGCCGCGTGACGGGGGGCGTGACAGCGGCCCGCTGCCCGTCGACGCGGGCGTGGACGCCAGCGCGCCGCGAGACGCGGAGGTCGGCGACGGCAGCGCGCCGCCCACCGACGCAGGCGCGAACGACGGTGGTGGGGCTCCCGACTCGCTCCCCGCTTTTCCCGGTGCGGAGGGCTTCGGGGCCTTCGCGCACGGCGGTCGTGGCGGCCGCGTGATCCACGTCACCTCGCTCGCAGCGGGTGGCCCCGGCTCGCTCCAGGAGGCCGTCGACGCGCCCGGCCCGCGCACGATCGTCTTCGACGTCGGCGGCCACATCCCGGACGTGATCGTCGCCGAGACGGGTGACTTCACGATCGCCGGTCAGACGGCCCCGGGCGGCATCTCGATCGGCGGCCTGATGTTGCAGGGCGACGTCGTCTGCGAGGGGGACGCGGCCTCCGGCTGCCCGAATCCGTCACGCCACCCCGCGAACTTCGTCGTCCGCCACGTCCGCATCCGCACCCTGAACGACGATGGCGACGGCGGCGGCGACGCACTGCGCTTCCACCACGCGGTGCGCGGCATCGTCGACCACGTCTCGATCGGCAACGCCGCCGACGAAGCCGTGCAAATGAGCTTCTCCCGCGCGATCACCCTTCAGCACACGATCCTGGGAGAGACGATCGGTTCTCACGGTCGCTATGGCGGGATGCTGATCAACTACTCCGACGCCGCGCGCGGATTCCCGCAGACGGATCTCTCGATTCACCACAATCTCTGGGTGCGCATCGCGGGGCGCTATCCGGAGATCAACCGCGAGAACGTTCTGGATACGGAGCCCGCGCGGATCGAACTCTCCAACAACGTGCTCTGGGGCACGCGCGCGCCGCTCTACATCACGTCCGTGGCGCCCGGCTTCGACGAGCCGCTGCCATGGCTGCTCAACCTCGTCGGCAACCACGTGGCCGACGATCCGGCCGACGCGCTCACCTTTGGATTTCTCGCGATCGAGCCGCCCCCCGATCTCCTCGCCGGCAGCGCGATGTACCTCGCCGACACCACGATGCGCGGCGTGAGCGCGCGTGACTGGGCGCTCGTCTACAACAACAACGACTTCGCCGACGCGCTCGCGACGGGCGGCACGCCGTGGGCCGCCGCGCCGCCCCCGTGGGCGCGCAGCGAGCGGCATCCCTTTCCGCCGATCACCTACACGCCCTCGGGCGACGCGCTGCTCGATGCGACGGCGCGCCTCGTGGGCGCGTTTCCGCGCGACCGCTTCGACCAGCGCATGACGGGCTATGTGCGTGATCGCGTGATCGACGGCCGCGAGATGGTCGTCAACGGCGATGGCGATCTCGTGGTCGGCAATCCGGCCGGTGATCTCTTCGGCGCGCCGATGACGGCTTCGAGGCTCCCCGACACCGACGGAGACGGAATGCCCGATGCGTGGGAGTCCGCGCGCGGCCTCGATCCGGCCGACCCCGCCGACGGAAACCGCACGAATCTCTCCCGCGCCGAGACGGGCGTGGAGGGTTATACGAACCTCGAATCCTATCTGCACTGGCTGTCGGAGGAGCGGATCGCCGGACGCTGAGCCCGCATCGACCTGGATCTTCGGGTTCTTCTCGGGTTCGCGACTCCGACTCTCGCATCCAGTGAATCCCCTTCATCTCTGAACGAAGGAATCCACATCATGAGCTGGGTCGAGCGGTTGACCGGTGTGCGCGAGGGCAGCGCCGACGAGGTGCGTGCGTCACTCGAGGTCGTCGGTACGCGCCTGCGCCACCGACACGACGGGCGCTCGTGGGAGTGCGGCACGCTCGAGCTCCCCTCGCTCGGCGCGCTGCGCCGCCGCGTCGCGGGCCTCGCCCCCGGCGGGCGCACCACGCTGCGTGAGCGCGTCGGCGACTCGCGCGCCCTCCACGCCGAGCCCGCGCACGCCGGCGCCACGTTCCAGGTCGCCTCGCAGTTCAACCTGCTCGAGATGGTGAGTCCCGAGGTGACGCCGGAGCACGGCCTCGCGGGCTACGAGCACGACCTCACGCAGGGCCCCGCCTGCGCGCTCGCCGCCGGCGCCGGCACGATTCAGCGCCACTATTTTGCGGCCTTTCCGGACGGTGTCGGTCAGACGGAGACACGGCAGCTCGACGCGCTCGCGGACCTCGGCGCGGCGCTCGGCAACGAGAAGAGTCGCCATTTCACGATGCAGAACGGCTATGCGCTTCCCCGCCCGGGAGGGCTCGCCGCGATCGCGAAACACATCGATGCGCTCGACGACGCTGGCCGCGACGCGCTCCGCGAGACGCTCCGCATCGGCGTGCAGGGCCGCACCGAGGTCACGCACGCGGGCGCGGGTCACCTCGTCACGCAGGCCTATTGCAGCGCGCTCCCCGTCGCCTATGCGCGTGAGCCCGCTGCGGCGTGGGAGCCCTTCGCGCGGCTCGTCCTCCAGGCGAGCTACGAGGCGACCTTCTGCGTCGCGCGCCTCGCGGCGGCCGAGAGCGGCAACCGCACGTTGTTGCTCACGCTCGTCGGCGGCGGCGCCTTCGGCAACCCCGCGTCGTGGATCCTCGACGCGCTCGGCCGCGCTTTGCGCCTGCACGTGGACGCGGGCCTCGATGTCGCCGTCGTGAGCTACCGCGCGCCGAATCCCGCGTTGCGCCCGCTGCTCGCGGCGCATGGCGCTTGAATCCCCTTCACCCGGCGCGGCCGACACCCACGCTTCTCAATCACCCTTCTTCCGCATCACCACCCAGAGCACCGCTGCGAGGCCGATGACGCCGCCGCCGAGTACGGCGCAGATCATCCCGATCACGATCAGCTCGCCGACGCCGATGCCCATCATTCGCAGCCGTCCAGCGTGAAGCTGTCGACCATGCGGCCATCGTCCGCGATCGCGGCGCCCGTCGCCGTGCAGCCCTCGATCGTGAGGCGCAGATAGGTGTAATCGGTCCCGTTCGACGCCGCGTAGAGCGCGTCGGGCGAGGTCGCATCGAGCGGTGAGCCGCCGGCGCCCTGGACGATGTACGTGATCGCGTCGGTGCCCGTCGCGGGCGCGCCGTCGATGAGCGGCACCGTGCGCTCGTAGTTGTGCACGTGCCCCGCGAGCACGAGGTCGACGCCCCCCGCGACGAGGATCGGCTGGATCTTCGCGCGCAACTCTGCGCTCGGCGTGCGCTCCGTCGAGGTGTAGAGCGGGTGATGGAAATACGCGATCTTCCACGTCGCCGTCGACGCGGCGAGATCGTCGGTGAGCCAATCGGCCATGTCGTCCATGGCCGTGTCGTCGAGGGTCGCGAGCATCTCGCCGTTCGAGTCGAGCGAGACGAAATGCACGTCTCCGTAGTCGAACGCGTAATACCGCTCCTGATCCGCGGGCCGCCGCGTCTGCTCGAAGAGGTAGAACAGGTCGAGATAGGGCTGCCCCGCCGCCGTCTCGTATTCGTGGTTGCCAATCGTGGGGAACGACGGCACGCCGTGCAGCAGATCCGCGTAGATCGTGAAGAAGTAGTCGTCGAGCTGCCCCCAGGTGCCTTCGCCATAGGCCACGTCGCCAAGGTGCAAGAAGATATCCGGGGACTCGCGCAGCATCACATCGCGCAATCGCCGTTGCCCCGGGAGCCCCGTGCCGCTGTCCCCGATCGCGAGCAGCGTCAGCGGCCGCGTGCCGCCCGTCCACGCCGTGTGCAGCGCGAGCCCGCTGGCGAGCACCGTCTCGCCGGCGCGCACCTCGTAGCAATAATCGGTGTCCGGCGAGAGCCCCGTGAGCGTCGCGTCGTGCGCCGTGTAATCGCCGCCGCGCTGCCCCGTGCGCGAGGTGGGGAAGAGCTCGCTCGCCGCCGTCACGGTCGTCCACGGCCCGTCCGGCGAGGTCGCGACACGCACCGTCGGCGCGCCCGTCGCCGCGCTCGTCGTCGTCCACGCGACCCGCACCGAGGTCGGCGTGGTGCTCTGCAAATACGGCTTGCGCCGCAGCCCCACGCCCGCGGGGAACGTCGCAAATCCGCACGCCGTCGCGCGCCCCGGCCCGAGATCCGGCGCGCCGAGATCCACGGCGCCGAGGTCCGCGGCGCCCGCGTCCACGGCAGGCGTGGCGTCGTCGTCGCCACACCCGGTGAGCGCGAAGAGCGCCGCGACGAAGGCCGTGAGCCGCGCGAGCGACGCGCGTGGCGTGCGCGCGGAGCGTTGGAAGAGCGACGATCGCTGAGTCATTGCGCGAGAGAATCGCGGAGGAAGGACGGTGGGCGCAATGGAAACGACGAATGCACAGGCGGGCGTCGTCGGTTCTTCCGAAGGCGTCCCCGGCCGCGGCCGGCTGCCGCACCCTCGTGCGGATGCGCACTTACTTGGGCGGTATGCCTCGGTACGGTCTTGCCCGATGGCCCGACTGACCTACTCGACTCCAAACCCCTGCCGTGGCTGGGCGCTCGCCGCGCTCGCCTCGCTCTCCGCCTCGTGTGCATCGCCGGAGCCGGCGCCGGGGCCCTCGGCCGATGCGCTCGCGTGTCGCACCGCGTTCTCGACGGGGCACGAGGCGTCGGTCGCGTTCTGGAACGCGCTCGAGGCGGACGATCGCGCGGCGCGGCCCGCGGTGATCGCCGGGCTCGAGGCGGCGCACACCGCGCACCCCGACGAGGCGGAGCTCGAGCTGCTGCTCGGCCTCGCCCAGCTCTGGCTGCTCGCCGACGCGCCCGAGGGCGCGGATGCCGCGGCAGATGGGCATGCTCGCGGGCGGCGTGCTCACGCATCTGCAGGGCGCGCAGGAGACGTGCCCGACCGACTCGCGCATCGCCGCGTGGCTCGGCCCGGTGCTCGTGCGCATGGGCCGGCTCACGGGCAACGAGATGGTGCGTGCGCAGGGCATGACCATCCTCGAAGAGGGTGCCGAGAAGAACCCGGAGTTCGTGCTCTTCTCACTCGCGATGGTGCTCGCCGACGAGCCCGTGGGCAGCCCCGCGTTCGCGCAGGCCGTCGACGCGCTCCGCGGCAACATCAGCGTCTGCGGCGCGGCCTCGAGCGACCCGGCCTGCGCCAACGGGCCGCGGGCCGTGCACAACGTGCAGGGCTCGTCGGTCTTCATGGGCGATCTCTTCGCGCGCGCGGGCGACATCGACTCGGCGCGCGCCTTCTACGAGTCGGCGCGCACGACGCCGGGCTACGACACCTGGAACGATCAGGCGATGCTCGCGGAGCGCCTCACGAATCTGGAAATGCGCGTCGCGCTCTCGCAGGATGCCGACCCGAGCAACGATCCCCTGATGGTGACCAGCACGGCCCACGCGTGTTCGGTGTGTCACGCAGACTGAAGGAACCACGACATGGCGACACGCATGATGATTTCGGTGCTTCTCTTGACGGCGATGCTGGTGGGTTGTGGCGACGACGACGCACCGCCGCCCGCCACCGATGGCGGCATGATGACGGTGGACGCCGGTGACCCCGGCACGGACGCGGGCGAACCGGGCATGGACGCGGGCGACCCCGGCGTGGACGCGGGCGATCCGGGCACGGATGCGGGCATGATGGCCAGCGGCGCCTGCACGAACATGGCCGATACGACGGCGCTCATGAGCGTCGACATCGGCATGATCATCCAGACGTGCATCGGTCGCACCTTCGGCATGCAGCCGGCGACCTCGGAGTGCATCGGGATGATGAGCGGGCTGTCGACGGGCTGTACGGCGTGCTTCGGTGACACCGTGACGTGCGTGACGATGAACTGCCTCACGCAGTGCCTCGCGGGCGCGCTCGTCGCCGGGCTGCGTGAGCTGCCGTGCGATGAACTGCGACCCGGCGTTCGCCGTGTGCAGCGGCCTCGCGGCGATGTGATCACGCGACGTTGATTCGAGTCATGGCGCGATTCACCACGTGTGGATCGCGCCATGTCTCTTTGTGAAGGAGATGACGCGTGGGATTCGCAGAATCCCATCCTCCCATCGATGCGCTCGCTCAGATGCTGGGATATGCGTGGTCGAAGGGGACGACCTCGCTGCACGGGCGGCAGAGCGCGTTGGCGAGCCCGGTGTTGCGGCGCGTGCGGCCCGCGACGGCCTTGAAGACGTCGCCGCTCTCCGTCTCGTCGCATTGCAGGCAGGCGTTCAGCGCGCCGTCGGGCGCATGGTAGGGCGCGCGCAGCAGGCGCAGGCACACGGCGCCGCACGCGGTGCGCGTGTGTTCGACGTTGTAGGCCCAGATCTCGGCGCACGGCGGCGTGAAGCCGAGCGCCGCGAGGCAGCTCCGCAGCCCGGCGGGATCCGTCGCGTGGTCGAGCCCGCACTGGCGCACAGGCGCGGTGAGATCGGGCGTGCCCGCGTACACGGCGAGATCGGCGAGCGACGAGCAGAGCCCGCACGCGCCCGCGTGCGTGGAGATCGCGCCCGCCATCGTCGCGGCCTCGCGCGAGGCGAAGGTCTCGAGCGTGTAGGCGTTCGCGTCCACCGCGTCGAAGCGCACGGCGCACACCGTCTCGGGCAGCGGGGGCGGCGGCGCGGGGCGTGTGTACGGATCGTCGGTGAGCACGGCGGGCGGGCCGAGCAGCACCTTCGCGCGGAGCGCCGCGAGGCTGGCTGCATCCCAGGTGCGCGGGACGAAGGCCGCAGCGCCGCAGCCGCAGACGGGGCGGCACTGCGTGTCGTCGAGCCCGGTCTGCGCGTTGGGCGCGCCGAAGAGCGCGGCGCAGGCGTCCGTCGCGGCGTCATGGCCCGCATCGCGCGGTGTGCCGGCGTCGGTCGCGGTGGGCGGTGGATCCGCGCTGCACGCGGCGAGCGCGACCGTCGCGACGAGTGCACGCGTGGAGGCCGCGACACACGCGATGAGGACGCGCGCAGCGGGGGAGTGCAGGGCCGTGGACGGAGGCGGCACGCGGCGAGGATGCCCGTGAACGTGCGGCGTGTCTCGCGCGGGCATGACTTGCGATGCGCGCGCGCGGGCGCACGTCGTCGGCTGGAGGCGGCGTGCGTCGCATCGTGCGGGGAGCGCCGTGCGTGCTCGGCGTCGGGATCGCGCTGCTCGCGTCGACGGCGGCGGCGCAGCACGCGCCGGCCGGCTCCGGCGACCGACATGACAATGAGGTTGCGGTATCCGGGGATCGGCCGGATTCAACCGCTGAGACACCGATCGCGCAGGACGGGCGCACCGCAGAGGGTCTCGTCGCACCGGCATCGGCGAATCCCGCGCCCGCAGCGCCACGCGTGGAATCCCAGCGTCCACAGGCACGCTCCGCGCGCGCCGTCGTCGGCGCGCTGCCGATTCCCGAGCGCCCGTACGTCGTCGAGCCGCTGCACACCGCGCCCGATCTCGCCTTGGTGCCGACACGACCGCGCGCCGCGGCGCCGCTCCTCGCGGTGGGGCTCGCGCTCACGCTCCAGGTCGCGATCTGGTCGTGGTCGCGCTTCGTCACCGAGGACGACTGGGCGCGGATCTCGCACGACTCCTGGCGCGCGAACCTCCGCAGCCCGTGGGTCTTCGACCGCAGCAACTACGCGACCAACCAGTTCGCGCACCCGTACCACGGCAGCCTCTCGTTCGCGGCGGCGCGCGCGTCGGGGCTCGGCTTCTGGGCCTCGACGCCGTTCCCGCTCGTGGCGAGCACGCTCTGGGAGCTCTTCGGCGAGACGGAGCGCCCCGCGATCAACGACGCGATCACGACGCCGGCGGGCGGGGTGCTGCTCGGCGAGGCGCTCCACCGGATCGCGGCGATGTTCCTCGACGCGGGCGGCGCGCGGCCCGGCGCAGGCTGGTCGCTCGCGGCCGCGGCCGTCGATCCGGTCGGCGGCGCGGTGCGGCTCGCGGCGGGGGAGCGCTTCCGCGCGCGCGACGTGCAGCCCATCCCTGCGCACCTCGAGTTGTCGGCGGGCGTGAGCTTCGCGGGGCGCGCGGAGGTCGGCGTGCGCAACGTGCGCACGGCGGGGCTCGGCTATCTGCAAGCGCGCGTCACGCACGGGCTGCCGGTGCCCGGCTGGTCGCTGCGGCGGCCCTTCGACCACTTCGACCTCTCGCTCGTGCTCGTGCTCGCGGCGACGCCGTGGTTCCAGCTCACGCTGCGTGGGCTGCTCGTGGGCGGCTCCTTCGAATCGGGTCTTTCGCGCGGCATGTACGGTCTCTTCGGCGTCTTCGAGGCGCTCGCGCCGCCCGTGTTCCGCACCGCGACGAGCGCGCTCGCCTTCGGCGTGACGCACCAGTGGGCGCATCCCACGGGCCTCGCGCTCGCGGTCACGGGGCTCGGCGGGCTCGGCTTCGGCGCGGGCGGACCGGACCGGCGCACCGAGGCCGAGCGCGACAACCACTTCGGGCTCGATGCCGTTCTGCTCGCCGAAGCGCGTGTGTTCGCGGCCGACCGCGGGACGCTCTCGGTCGCCTTCCGCCAGCACTTCATCGGCGGCGCCGTGTCGGAGGACGCGCGCGGTTCGGAGTGGATCGGCTACCTGCTCGCGACTGCGCGCGTGCGCGTCTGGGACGGACACGCGCTCGGCGTCGACCTCACGTGGGGATTCCGCTGCGCGACCTTCGGCAACGGGCTGCCGGACGCGAACGACCGCTTCGATCAGGTCGTCGGCGTGTACGCGTGGTCGCCGGACGGTTCGCTCCCCTCGGGACTCGCGGTCGCGGCGGCGCCCCCGCGCACGGCACCCTCCGGGGGCCTCTGATATGCTCGCGCCCGATGCCGTGTCTGAAGTCGGTGGAGCCGCGGGGGCGGACCAAGATCTTCCCGATCTACAAGAAGATCACGTCGATCGGTCGCGCCGCAGGCAACGACGTCTTGCTCGAGCGACCAGCGGTCGCCGCGCACCACTGCCAGATCGTGTTCGACGGACGCGACTTCAACCTCAACGAGGTCGACCTCGCGGGCGAGCTCCAGATCAACGCGAAGAAGAAGCGGCGCGGCAAGCTCGAGCACAACGACCGCCTCCTCGTCGGCGACGTCGAGCTCGTCTTCAGCATCTACGACGAGTCGCTCGCGCAGGGCGACGAGGGGCGCGGCGAGCCCGACGCACAACAGGTCGCCGCGCTCGCGGGGCTGCGGCAGCTCTACGAATTTTCGCGTCGGCTGATGGACATCAAGGACCTGCACGAGCTGCTCGGCGCGCTGCTCGATTCGGTCATCGAGGTGACGCACGCGGGCAAGGGCTTCGTGATCCTGCTCGACGAGGCCGAGCCGCGCGTCGCGGTCGCGCGCAACGTCGCCCAGCAGAACCTGCCCGACGCGGTGCGCCAGCTGAGCGACTCGATCCTCGCGAAGGTGATCGAGACACGCCGCCCGCTCATCGTCTCCGACGCGCTCAACGACACGATGTTCCGCGGGGCCGAGAGCGTGATGAACCTCCGCCTCTGCTCGGTGATGTGCGCGCCGCTCGTCGCGCAGGGGCAGCTGCTCGGGCTGCTCTACGTGGGCAACGACAACGTCGTGAACCTCTTCGAGGAGGCGTCGCTCGACGTGCTCACCGTCTTCGCGGGGCAGGCCGCGCTCATCCTGCAGAGCGCGCTGCTGCTCGACCAGCTCAAGAGCGACCGCGACGAGATGAAGCAGCAGCTCGAGACGCGCCGCTTCGGCGACATCATCGGGACGTCGCCCGTGCTGCTCGAGGTCTTCCGCAAGGTCGAGAAGGTCGCGGGCACCGACATCAGCGTCCTCATCACGGGCGAGACGGGCACCGGCAAGGAGCTCATCGCGCGCGAGGTGCACCGCCGGAGCCCGCGCAGCGCCGGCGCGTTCGTGGTCGTCAACTGCGGCGCGATCCCCGAGAATCTGATGGAGTCCGAGCTCTTCGGGCATGTGCGCGGCGCCTTCACGGGGGCCGTCGCGACGCGCGTCGGGCGCTTTCAGGCCGCGCACGGCGGGACGCTCTTCCTCGACGAGATCGGCGAGCTGCCGCTGCAGCTGCAGGTGAAGCTGCTGCGCGCGCTGCAGGAGCGCGTCGTCACGAAGGTCGGTGACACCAAGCCCGAGCGCGTCGACATCCGCGTGGTCGCCGCGACGCACCGCAACCTCGAGGAGGCGATCCGCGTGGGCACCTTCCGCGAGGACCTCTATTACCGCCTCAACGTCGTCAATCTGCACCTGCCGCCGCTGCGTGAGCGCGGCGAGGACCTCGCCGTCCTCGCGAAATTCCTGCTCGACAAGTTCGTGAAGGAGTACGGCGCGAAGGTGCGTGGCTTCACGCCGAACGCGCTCATCGCGATCAACAAGTACGACTGGCCCGGCAACGTGCGGCAGCTCGAGAACCGCTTGAAGAAGGCGATCGTGCTCTGCGACAAGACGCTCATCGGCCCCGAGGACCTCGACCTGCAGGCGGAGGCCATCTCGCCGATCCTCACGCTCTCGCAGGCGCGCGAAGAGTTCCAGCGCCGCTACATCCTCGAGGTGCTCGAGCGCAACAACGGCAACCGCACGAAGACGGCGCGCGATCTCGGCGTCGATCCGCGCACGGTCTTCCGCTACCTCGAGCGCGAGGGCGACGCGCCCGAGCCCGGCGAGCCGGCGAGCGAGAGCTGAGCGGTCTCCGCGTGGCGCGCTCGGTCCCGACAGCGTCCGGGGGGCCTGACAGCGATGTCACGGATCGCGGCGTCGGCCGCGCGCGCGGCCACGTTTGCGCGCGGGATCGCGCGTGGCCCGTCGATTGCTTTGGCCCGCGCAGGATGCTGCTGCTCGCCTGCGCCACGGCCGTGCTCCCTGCGGGCTGTCTCATCACCGAGCGGCCGGATTACCGCGCGGCGCCCGGCTATCCGCCATCGATCGTCACGCCGGCGACGGCCACGCTCCCGCTCGACCGCATCATCGTGCTCGCACCCGCGGGCGGCGAGGACGGCGGCGCCGGCGAGCTGGTCTTCGAGGTGGTCGTGCGCGACCCGGACGTGAACGCCGAGCTCGAGGCGAAGGTCTTCGTGAACCGCGTCGGCAACGCGGCGAACATCCCGATCTCGGAGCGCATCCCGCCGAACCCCGCGGCGGCACGTCCGGGCGAGCGGCCCTTCCAGTTCGTGCTGCCCGCGAGCGCGCTGGTCGAGGGGCAGTGCAACAAGATCGAGCTCGTCGTCGCGAGCGGTTTCGTGGGGAGTTTCACGCCCGAAGACCTCGACGAGTCCGCGCGCGCCGTGTGGTGGGCGGCGCCCGTGGGCACCGACCTCACGAGCTGCAACCGATGACCCGCCGTGCCCCGCGCCCGTGGCTGCTGCCTGCGCTCGCGTCGGCGATCGGCGCGGCCGCGTGCAGTTTCGCGATCGACGCGGCGCCGCTCGTCGTCAACCGCTGCAGCGAGGCGGCCGAGTGCCCCGGCGCGGCGTGCGACGCGGCGCGCGGCATGTGCGTCGCGCCGCCAGGCGTCGCCGCGCTGCGCGTGGCCCTCGAGATCGCGGTGCCGACCGCCGCAGGCACGCGCGCGTGGGTGAGCGACCTCGCGCCCTTCACGGTGGACGGCCCGCGCGCCCTCGATCTGCGCGGGTGCGATGTCTCCGCGCCGCCCTGCCTGCCGCAGCCCGTCGTCGTCACGGGCACCGTGCGCCGCGCGGATGGGCGCCCGGTCGAGGCGGACGTGATCTTCGCGGCCGCTTCCGCGATCCCGGGTCGCGGCGGCGCGGCCGTCACCGTCTCGGCGCGCGAGGGCTTCGTCGCGGACGCGGACTACGTCGCCGAGCTCGTCGGCGGCGTGCGCTACGAGGTCGTCGTGCGGCCGCGCGGCGCCGACGCCGAGACGCTGCCGCCGCTCTACCTGCCGCCGCTCGTCGCGCCGGAGCGCGGCACGCTCGTGGCGTCGTTCACGTATCCGGCCGAGCTCGCGGTGTTCGAGGGCGTGCTGCTCGACGCCGCGCTGCTCGCGCAGCCGGGCGTCACGGTGCAGGCGGTCGATCCGGCGCGCGGCGGTGCGCCGGTGTCCACGCTCGCGATGAGCGCGCCCGCCGGGGCGGCTGAGGGCGAGGGTGCGTTCCTGCTGCGGCTCTCGCCGGGCACGGACCGCTACGTGCTTCGGATCGGGGGCGCGACGGGCCCCGGCGAGGCGCCTTCGCCCGCGTACGACGTCGATCCGATGTACCTCGTCGCGGGCGCGGGCGGCCGCGTGCAGGTCCTCGTCCCCGAGCGCCGCTTCGTCCGCTACCGCGGCACCGTCAACGTCGAGGGCGACGCGCTCGCGGCGGTCGGCGGCGCGACGGTCGAGTTCCGCGCGTCCGAGCTGCGCGACGCGCGCACCGGCGCGACGGGCACCTTCCGCTCGAGCCCGGTGCTCACCGACGACGCGGGCCGCTTCGAGACGTTGCTCGTCTCGGGGACGTACGACGTCGTCGTGCGCCCGCCCGCGACGGAGGGCGCGGCCGGCCTCGGCGTGCAGGCGACGCGCGTCACGCTCTCGGATGCCGCGGGCGAGGTGCTCGAGGGGCAGGCGTTCGAACTGCCGCCGCGCTTCACGTGGGGCGGCACGGTCGCCGCGCCCGATGGCCGCCACGTGTCGGGCGCGAGCCTGGTCGCGAGCGCGCGCGGGTCCTACACCGCGGGTGGCGCCGACCTCGCGATGCTCTTCAACCGCAGCGGCGCGACGACGAGCGACGAGACCGGCGCGTTCACGCTGCCGCTCGACCGCGGCCTCTACGATCTCGCGGTGAAACCCCCCGCGGGGAGCGGTTTTCCATGGGGAATCGTGCGCGACCTGGAGATCGGCGCGACCTCCGGCAACTACGTGCGCGAGCTCGTCCTCGAGGCGCCCGTGACCCTCGGCGGCACGCTCCGCGGCCCCGACGATCGCCCCGTCGAGGGCGCCGAGGTCCGTGCCTTCGCCGTCGTCGAGGGCCCGGACGCCGCACCGCGCGCCCTCGAGATCGCCCGCGCGACGAGCGCCGCCGACGGCAGCTACCTGCTCCTGTTGCCCGCGCGCATCCCGTAGCGCGCCCGCTCGACGCGGGCCCCGCGCGTCTACAAAGTCCGGCCCATGACCCTCTCCGGCCTCGCCGATCCTGAGACCTGGGTCGCGCTCCTCTCGCTCGTCGCGATGGAGCTCGTCCTCGGCATCGACAACATCGTCTTCATCACCATCCTCACGGGTCGGCTGCCCGAGGCGCAGCGCGAGCGCACCGCGCGGCTCGGCATCGGGCTCGCGCTCGTGATGCGCATCGCGTTGCTCTTCGTGATCGGCTGGGTGATGTCGCTGACCGAAGAGCTCACGCGCGTCGGCGGGGTCTCGATCACCGGCAAGAGCCTGATCCTGCTCGGGGGCGGTCTGTTCCTCATCGCCAAGGCCGTGCTCGAGCTGCACAAGAAGCTCGACGAGCACGACGAGGCGCCCATCGGCACGAGCGGGCGCGCGTCCGCGCAGGCAGGGGTGGTCCTCGCGCAGATCCTCGCGCTCGACCTCGTGTTCTCGCTCGATTCCGTCATCACCGCGGTGGGCATGATCCCGCCCGAGCAGATCTGGGTGATGGTCGTCGCGATCCTCGCCTCGGTCGGGGTGATGCTCCTCGGTGCGCGGCCGATCGGCGACTTCGTCACGCGGCATCCGACGATGAAGGTGCTCGCGCTCGCGTTCCTCGTGCTCATCGGCGTGATGCTCGTGGCCGAGGGGATCGGCACCAAGATCCCGAAGGGTTACGTGTATTTCGCGATGGCCTTCGCGCTCGGTGTCGAGCTCGTGAACCTGCGCGTGCGCAGGCGCGCCGCGTCGAAGGCGTGATGGCTCCGCCGCGCGCGCGCTGCGGCTGAATGACGGTTCAGTCCGTCGTCGCGCGGCGGCGGGTGACCATCCACAGCACCGCGGCGACGGCGAGCCAGCCGGGCCAGTCGCCGACGATCGCGTAGAGCGTGCGGCCGCGCAGCATCGCGACCTCCGCGTGCAGCGTCGCGCGCTCGAACGTGCCCGTGTGCGCGACGACGCGGCCCGCCGGGTCGACGATGCCGCTCACGCCGCTGTTGGTCGCGCGCACGAGGAAGCGGTGGTGCTCGACCGCGCGCAGCTTCGCGAGCGCGAAGTGGATCCACGGCTCGTGCGTGTCGCCGAACCACGCGTCGTTCGTGATGTTGACGAGCAGGTGCGGGTCGGAGGCCATCGCCGCGCGCACGAAGCCGGGCAGCAGATCCTCGTAGCAGATGAGGGTCGCGATCCCGTACGCGCCGAGCGGCAGCGGGCGCACGTGTCGGCCCGGCGTGAAGCGGCCGCTCTGGCGCGAGAGCTCGTAGAGGAAGGGGAAGGTCTCGCCGAAGGGCAGGTATTCGCCGAACGCGAGCAGGTAGGTCTTGTCGTAGCTGCCGCGGATCGTGCCGCCCGCGTCGGTGATGAAGGCCGTGTTGAAGTAGCGCGGGGCGCCGTCGACGCGGCGCTGCGAGAGCCCACCGAAGAGCACCGGTGTCGCGAGGTCGCCGAGGACGTACCCGCGCACGTTGCGGATGTGTTCGGGGAGGACCGACGCGAAGGCGCTCTCCGGCCAGACGATCAGCGCCGGGTGCGCCTCGGCCTCGAGCGCGAAGCTCTGATCGAGGTGCCGCACCTGCCCCTCGAAGGGGTCCTCGCGCTTCTCGAGCAGGCCCATGTTCGCCTGCACGAGGCCCACCTGGAGCTTCGGCGCGGCGGCCACCTCGGCGTCCACCGCGCGCAGCCGCCACGCGCCGTACGCGAGCACGAAGGCGACGTACGCGAGCGCGGCGAGCGGGCCGCGCAGGGGCAGCGGTCGCGTGCGTGCCTGCAGCGCGGCGCCGAGCTCGTAGAGGGCGCCGTTCACGGCGATCGCGAGCGCGGTGAGCAGCAGCGGCCCGCCGAGGTCCGCGACCTGCAGCGCGACCGGGAGCGCGTGAAAGCTCGCCCCGTAATAGAACGGGAAGAGCAGCGGATAGAGCAGCTCGCACGCGAGGCTCGAGGCGACCGCCGCGCCCGTCGCGCCGAAGCCGCGGTCCCGCGCGCGCGCGTAGAGCCAGAACGCGAGCGCGAACGACCCGGCCGTGTAGAGGATCAGCAGGCTCGCGAAGAGCGTGCAGAGCCAGACGGGGAAGCCGCTGAACACCTCGAGCACCTCGAGCAGCCAGTAGAAGCCGCCCCAACCCGTGACGAAGCCGAAGAGCAGCCCGACGCCGAGCACCTCGCGCGTGCCCCGCGGCCGCGCGAGGTCGATGGCCGCATAGCCCGGCACGAAGGCGACGAGCGCGAGCGGCCAGAGGTCGAAGCCCGCGAAGCCGAGGAAGGCGAGCGTGCCGCCGAGCGCGGCGAGCGCGAACGGCACGAGCCGGCGCGCGACCGAGCCGCCGCGCGGGGGGAGTGCGGGCCGAGGGGGCTCGTCGACGTCGGCGTCGGGGGACGCCGTGGACGCCTCAGCGTCCGAGGGCGCGATGGACCTTGCCAAGCAGCTGCGCGGCGGTGAAGGGCTTGGTGAGGTAGTGGCGCGCGCCCGCGTTCACGCCGGCGGTCACGTCCTGCGGGCTGCCGCGCGCCGTCAGCATCACGACGGGGATCCGGCTGGTCGCCGGGTCGCGCTTGAGCTGCCGCGCGAGGGCGAGGCCGTCCATCACGGGCATCATGACGTCCGTGACGACGACGTCGGGGACGTAGCCGCCCTGGATCCGCGCGAGGGCCTCGGCGCCGTCACGCGCGACCTCCACGGTGCCCACCGAGCCGAGGATGCGGGCCTCGAGCGCGAGGACCTCTTCGTCGTCCTCGACCAGGAGGAACTTCACGGGGGCCTCCAACGGCGAGCGCGCGGACGTCATCGCGCCTCAGCGCGACCCGTCCGCGGCGGCGGGCCCGCGGGAGGGGAGGGGCGTCGCCTCTTCGATGAGGAAGTTCGGCAGCTCGTCCTGCACGGCGTAGAGCAGCGCGCAACGCACGCAGCCGAGGCCTGCGGGCTCGACGCTCGCCTCGAGCTTGCCGTGACAGCGGGGGCAGCGGAAGAGCGAGACGAAGTCCGGGTCGAGCGCCATGCGACCCGGAAACTAGCATCGATGAATGGCCATTCAATGCCCGTGGCGGCGCGCCGCGCGTGAATCCTCACGACCTCGCGGAGCGCGGCGAGGCACCTCCTCGCGCGACCTCGGCCCGTGTCGCTCAGCGAACCGACGCCGCGCCGATCGCGTCGTGCAGCACGTCGAGCAGCCGCGCGAGGTCGGCGTCCGGGATCGTCAGCGGCGGCGTGACGTACACGGTGTCGCCGAGGGGTCGCAGGTAGGCGCCCCGCGCGAGGGCCTCGTCGTAGACGCGCCAGCCCGCGCGTCCGCCGTAGCCGCCGTCCCCGAGGTCCGCGGCGCCGATCATCCCGAGCGCGCGCGTCCTGCGCACGCCGGGCAGCGCCGCGATCCGCGCGAAGCCCTGCGCGATGAGCGCCTGCTTGCGCGCGACGCCGCCGAGGACGTCCTCATCACGGAAGATGGCAAGCACCTCGCGCGCGACGGCCGCGCCGAGCGGGTGCCCGCAGAACGTGTGTCCGTGCATGAGCGCGCGGCTGCTGCCGCCCGAGAAGCCCTGCCAGAGGCGGTCGGTCGCGAGCGTCGCGGCCATCGGCAGCGTGCCGGCCGTGAAGCCCTTGGCCGTGCAGAGCAGGTCGGGCGTGATGCCCGCGTGCGCGCACGCCCACATGCGCCCGGTGCGGCCATAGCCGGTGAAGACCTCGTCGCAGACGAGCAGCGTGTCGGCGCGCGTCGTCGCCTCGCGCAGGCGGCGCAAGAGCGCGGCGGGCCAGATCCGCATGCCCGCCGCGCCCTGCACGAGCGGCTCGACGACGACGGCCGCGATGTGGTCCGCGTCGCGCGCGAGCTCGTCCTCGACGGCCGTGACGAGGCGCTCCCAGCCCGCGTCGTCGTCGCCCGGATCGGGGGCGCGCAGCACGTCGAAGAGCAGCGGCCCGAACACCTTGCGGAACGCGTCGACGCCGCCGAGCGAGACCGCGCCGAGCGTGTCGCCGTGGAAGGCGCCGCCGAGCGAGACGAAGCGGGTGCGCGCGGGGCGGCCGTTCTGCGCCCAGTACTGCTGCGCGAGCTTGATCGCGACCTCGACGGCCGTGGAGCCGTCGTCGGAGAAGTGCACGCGCACGAGGCCCGGCGGCGCGATGGCGACGAGCTCCTTCGCGAGGAGCGCGGCGGCGACGTTCGTGGAGTCGCCCATCGAGACGTGGTCGAGCGACTCGAGCTGCGCGCGCACCGCCGCGAGGAGGCGCGGGTGGCGGTGCCCGAGCGTGCTCGTCCACCACGACGCGTTGCCGTCGAGCAGGCGACGCCCGTCGGCGTCCTCGAGCCAGGCGCCCTCGGCCGCGACGATCACGAGCGGGTCACGCGTCGCGTGCACCTCCGCGGACGTGTACGGCGGCCAGACGTGCGCGCGGTGCGCGGCGACGACGTCTTCGCGGCGGAGGCCGGGCGGGAGTCTCACGCGCGCCGATCTAGCATGCGGCTCCGTACGGCTCGTGGGCGCCGACGTCAGCCGCCGAACTGCAGCGTGTAGGTGTACGTCGCGGTGCCGCCGCGCGCGCCCTGCGGGAAACGCAGCGCCTCGCCGGCCTGACGCACGCACTGGCCGAGCGCGACGTCGTCGAGGTGGTCGCCGTGGTCGGTGCGCGTGACCGAGACGCGCGTCGGGCGGCCGATCCCCGTGACGTCGAAGACCAGCGCTAGCGTCCCCTCGCGGAGCGCGCCGCGCTCGAGCATCCGGTCGTAACACGCGGCGATCCGCGGGCCGATCGCGCGCACGGCGGCGCGCACGGCGCCGTGTTCGAGGGTCCCGCTGCCGCCCGTGTGCACGCCGCGCAGCACGCGCACGTCGTCCGAGAGGCCGGTGTCGCGCTCGATGAGACGCGCGGTGTCCTGCGCCAGCGTCGGGCCCGTCGCGCCGAGGTGCGCGGCCTGCGTGGTCGCCGTGCCGTTCGGCTGTGCGAGGCGAGCGGCGACGGGATCGTGGGGCGGCGTGACGGCGACCTGCATCGTCTCGCCCGTCGCGAAGGCCGCGCCCGGCTCGAGGCAGAGCTTCGCGGCGCGCTCGGCGTCGGCGGCCTGCGCACGCAGCGAGGCGACCGCCGCGGCGCCCTCGTCACGCTCGCGCGCGCCGTGCGAGCTCGCGCGCGCCTGCGTGTCGGCCTCCGCGATCAGGGTGTGGAGCCGCGCGAGGCGCTCCCGCTGCGTCCGCAGACACGCGATCTCGCGGTCGATGCGCTCCATCGCCTGCGTCGCGCGTGCGGCGGCGTCCGCGGCGTCGGCGGAGGCCTGCTGCGCGCGCACGGCGGGCGCCGCGAGCAGGCCGGCGAGGGCGACGAAGAGCGACGCGACGAGGAGGCGGGGAGCAGGGCGCAGCGGGTCCATCGGTGTCTCTCCGGGCGGGATGGAACCCGCGCGTCTCGGCATCACGCGGGCTTCGGCACGGACGGACGACCGACGCGCGTTCTTCACGCGCGGCGCCCCGCGGCGCGTCTCAGCGCGGCGCGCCCGGCACGCGATGCGCGACGTGTCCGACGAAGAAAGGGCCCATTTTCTCGATGTATTGCGAGGTCTGGACCGTCTTCCGCATCGACTGCACGACGTGCGAGAGGGGGTGCAGATCATGGCCGAGCAGCCCGATCACGAAGTCGTTGTCCTGCGCGTCGAGGCCATGGCAGGCGAGGCGCACGTCGTGGGCGAGGTCGGCCTGCCCATACGCCATCCCGATGTGCGCGTGCTCGCGTAGGATGATCGACTGGTCGTGCGGCTCGAGCCGCGAGAACGCGCCGCCTCGGCGCAGCGGGTACCACACCGCCCAGTCGTGCGCGGGGTGCGTGACCTGCTCGATGGCGCGCTCGAGCAGCGACCAGGCGAGCTGCGGCTCGTGGCCCGTCGCGTACGTGCGGCCGAGCATCGTCATCTCGGGGCGCAGGCCCAGCTCGCCACGCGGGATGAGCGTGAACACCGGGCGCACGCGCGTGACGAAGTGCGCCGGGTCCTCGCTCCACGTGAGCAGCCCGACGCCGCGCGGGTCGTTGGCGTCGTCGTAGACGATCGACGCGACGCCCGCCTCGCGCAGGTGCCGCGCGAGGTCGGCCGCGTGCGTGGCCGCGTGCAGGTTCGCCTCGAACACGAGCAACTGCATGAAAAGACGGCGGTTCAGCGACTGGCGCTCGCCGTCCTTGCGGCCGCCGTACTCGTTCACGTCGATCGCCGCGAGGCCGGGGGCCTTCGCCTCGCCCCCGCCCGGCTCCCGCGCCCCGCCTTGCTCCTGCTCCTTGCCGTGCTCGCTCATGCCGCGGTTATACGCGATCGCTCCGCGTAGGTCGGTGCGGCGGCGTGAGGTCGCGCGCGCGCCGTCGTGCCGCCGCGCGCGCAGCGCTCAAGGTGCGGTCGACGCGCAGCAGCGGAAGCCCACGTTCGCGAACTGGAAGGTGTTGCTCGCGAGCGTGAAGTCGAAGTTGCACGAGATACCCGTCGCGGTGTTGTTCGAGGCCCCGCCACGCAGCGGGTTCACGCCCGCCGAGCGCGCCTGCATCCACTCCTTCACGTTGCCGCTCAGGTCGAAGACGTCGCGCGTCATGAAGGTCTGCCGGCACATCGGCATCGCGCCGCCCGCGAGCGCGGCGTCGTCGTCGGGTGCGCCCGCGCTCGTGTCGTGGTCGTTGCCGTTGCACGTCGTCGCGGAGTAGGTCGTGCACGCGCTCGCGTAGGACCACGTGCAGGTGCCGGCGGGCCCGCGGCAGGCCGTCTGGAACTCGGCCTCCGTGCAGAGCCGCATGCCCGCGGCCGTGCACGCGGCGACGGCCTGCGGGTGGGTCACGTTCGTCCACGGGAGCCGCCCCGGGGCCGAGCACGCGCGCCCCGTCGAGCCGCCCTGCGCCGCGGCCGTCGCGTCGGGGCGCGAGGCCTCGTACTGGTACATCCAGAGGCTCGCGCCGACCTGCGCGACGCCGTCCGCCACGAAGCTCGGGTTGGTGCCCGGCGCCGCGCGCGCCTCGTCCACGCTCCCGTCGCAGTCGTCGTCCTGCCCGTTGCAGACCTCCGACCCGGGCGCGCCCGCGGCCGCGGCGTTGCACTCGACGGCGGTGCCCGCCGCGTTGCACACGATGCTCCCCGTGCGGCGGCAGGCGCCTGTCCCGTTGCCGCACGCCGTGCCGCGGAGCGGATAGGGCTCGTCGATGCTCCCGTCGCAGTCGTTGTCGAGTCCGTCGCAGCGCGTCTCGGTGTCCTGGAACGTGGCGGGGTAGGTGCAGGTCCAGCCCGTCGCGCCCGTGCACGTCGCCGGCGTCCCCGCGCACACGCCGTTGGGGTTGCAGAGCGTCGGCGGCGGCGTGAGCCCCTCGTCGGTGCTTCCGTCGCAGTCGTCGTCGCGCCCGTTGCAGACCTCTGCGCCGGCGACGTCGCAGCGGTATTCGCAGCCGTTGGCGGCGTCGCGGTCGAGGTCCACGAAGCCCGCGTTGCAGAGCGCGAGCGTGCAGCGCCGCGCGGTGCACGTCGCGACCGCGTTCGCGAAGGCGCAGACGTTGCCGCACGCGCCGCAGTCGAGGACGGTGTCGAGGAAATCTTCGTCCGCCGCGCCGTCGCAGTCGTCGTCGACCGCGTTGCACGTCTCGAGTGCCGGCAGCGTCTCGCCCGAGCAGCGCAGCGATCCGGCGGTGCAGGTGAGCGTCCCCGCGGCGCACGCGCCGACGTCGCTGCCGCACGCGGCGCCGCCGCCCGGGTTGTCCTCGTCGACGACGCCGTCGCAGTCGTCGTCGCGGCGGTTGCACGTCTCTGCGCCCGTGGGCGTGCACGCGTACTCGCAGCCGTTCGTGGCCACGCGGTCGAGGTCGAGGTAGCCCGCGTCGCAGGCGGCGATCGCGCAGGACCCGTCCACGCACGCGGCCATCCCCCGCGCGAAGCGGCAGCTGCGGCCGCAGGCGCCGCAGTTCGCGGCGTCCGTGCGCAGCGCGACGTCCTCGTCGATGGCGCCGTCGCAGTCGTCGTCGCGCGCGTTGCAGACGCGGTCGTCGATGGCGGTCTCGCTGCAGCGGTACTCGCAGCCCGTCGCGGGATCGACGTCGAGATCGAAGTAGCCGACGTCGCAGGAGGCGATCGTGCACGCGCCCGCGATGCACTCGCCGAACGCGCCCGGCGGCGCGCAGGTGCGTCCGCACGCGCCGCAGTGCTCTTCGGAGGTCGCGAGGTCGATGCCCTCGTCGATCTCGCCGTCGCAGTCGTCGTCCGCGCCGTTGCAGGCCTCCGGCGCGCCGGGCGTGCAACCGTCGGGCAGGACGGGGCCCGCGTCCACCGGGTCGGGTCCGAGGTCGACGCGCCCGAAGTCGATCGGGCCGAGGTCGTCGCCGCCCGCGTCCACGGTCGCCGCGTCGCCGCAGTCGACGCAGTACGGATCCACCTCGCAGCCCGCGACGAGCGCGGCGGTCGCACCCGCGACGAGCGCGGCCGTCACGCCCACAGGTCGCATGGACGATGCCGCGATCTCCCCGTTTTTGTGGGTGTTTCGCGCACGTCGCCGCCGCCGCGCGACGACCGCGAGGCCGAGCACGAGCGCCGCGAGCGCGCCGCCGGCGCCGCCGCTGCCGGGTGCGCCCGCGCCCGCCGTGCACACGCAGCCGCCCCCGCCCGAGGCGAGCAGGCGCGTCGGCTCGCTGCGCCCGGCGTCGCCGCGCGCGCCCGCGTCGAAGCGCGCGCCCGCGTCGGTGCCCGCGTCGGCGGGGCCGACGTCGACGACGCACTCGCCCTCCGCGCAGACCTGCGCCGCCGGGCAGCGCACGCGCAGGCATGGGTCGACGACGCACGCCCGCGCGTCGCGGTCGCACACGGTGCCCACCGGGCACGCGATCGCGGCGCACGCGTCCTCGACGCACGCGCCGGTGCTCGGGCTGCACACCTCGCCGGGCGCGTCGCAGCGGACACCGGCGCACGGATCCGCCTCGCACGTGCCGCGTCGGCAGCGCTCATCGGTCGCGCAGCGCACGTCCGCGCAGCTCGGCTCGCACGCGCCCTCGCGGCACGCCTCGCCCGCTGCGCACGCGGTGGTCGCGCACGGATCGGCTTCGCACGTCCCGCGGATCGCGTCGCAGTACGCGCCCGACGGGCAGCCGAGCGCGCGGCAGCTGTCCTCGACGCAGACGCCCGTGTCGGGCGCGCACACCGTCCCGCCCGCGCACGTCACGCCCTCGCAGGGGAAGCTGCACGCGTTGTTGCGGCACGTGCACACGGGCACACCGTCGACGCCCGGCGCGCAGAGCGTCGTACCATCGCGCGCGATGGTCTCGGTCGCGCAGGTCGCGTCCTCGCAGCGCGGCGCAACGCAGAAACACTCGGATCCACGCAGGAACGCGGTGCGCCCCGTCGGGCACTGGAAGCCGAACTCGCTCTCGGTGCACGGGAGCGAGCACGCGCACTCGACGCACGCCGAGCCTGCGGGGCAGAGCGAGCCGGTCGCGGGCGGTTCGTCCACGGAGCCGTCGCAGTCGTTGTCCTCGCAGTCGCACGTCTCCGTGCCCGGCTCGGTCGCGCCGACGCAGGCCTCGCGCCCGCCGATGCACTGCAGCACGCCGGCCATGCAGACGCCGAGGTCGGTGCCGCACGCCGCGCCGACCCCCGCGACGTCGTCGACGAGGCCGTTGCAGTCGTCGTCGAGGCCGTTGCACGTCTCGGCGAGCGGCCCGACGGCGCCTTCGCAGCGGAGCGCGCCGTCCGCGCACACGTTCACGCCGGGGCTGCACGCGCCCGTGTCCGAGCCGCACGCGGAGCCGACGGCGAGCCCGTCGTCCACGGCGCCGTCGCAGTCGTCGTCGACGCCGTTGCAGCGCTCCTCCGTCGGCCCGATAGCGCCCTCGCAGACCAGCGCGCCGGCGACGCAGCGGATGGCGCCCGGCTCGCACGGCCCCTCGCTCTCGCCGCACGCCGCGCCGACGTCCGGGTCCGACTCGTCGGTGCTCCCGTCGCAGTCGTTGTCGAGCGCGTCGCAGACCTCCGTCCCCGGTGCGATGGCGCCGAGGCAGCCGCCCCCGAACGCGCCCGCCGTGCAGAGCTCGATGCCCGCGCGGCACACGCCCGTGTCGGTGCCGCACGGACGCGTGAGTCCGTCGACGACGCCGTTGCAGTCGTCGTCGAGGCCGTTGCACGTCTCGGCCGTCGGCCCGCGTCCGCTGCACGCGCCCCACGCGCCCGCGACGCAGGTCTGCGTGCCCGCCGTGCAGGCGCCGACGGCCGCGCCGCACGCCCGCGTGAGCGACTCGTCGACGCTGCCGTCGCAGTCGTTGTCGAGTCCGTCGCAGATCTCCGCGCTCGGCGTGCACGCGCCGCAGACGCCGCCCTCGTCGATGGCGCCGTCGCAGTCGTTGTCGACCGCGTCGCACACCTCCACGGGCGTCGCGCCGCAGCTGCCACAGGCGTTGCGCAAGCCCTCGTCGACGGTGCCGTCGCAGTTGTTGTCGAAGCCGTCGCACGCGGTCTCGGCGGGCCGCGTGCAGAGCGTGCGCGAGGCGATCGGCGGCGGTGATACACCTGCAGCCGTGTTGCAATACTTCGTGAAGCCCTCGTCGACGAGCGCGTTGCAGTTGTCGTCGACGCCGTTGCACGTCTCGACGAGCGCGCTGTCCGCGATGATCTGCGAGATGGCGAGCGAGAGGCTCGTCTCGTTCGTCGCGTAGAAGCCGCGGTTCGCGCCCGGCGCGTCGGTGCCGCCGGCGGTCGCGATCGCCTCGATCGCCGCGTCGCCCGCCGTGACGCCGAAGCCGATCACGTACGTGCGGATGTCCTTCGTGCGCGCGCCGACCACCGTCGAGCGAAGCGCGGTCGCCGCGGCGACGGCGTTGCCGCCGCAGGTCTCGGCGCCGTCGGTGAGCAGGATGACGCTGACGGGTCGGCACGCGAAGGCCGGGTCCGAGGCGAGCGGCGAGGCGGGCGTCGCGTCGCCGCAGGTGCCGCGGAAATAGCAGCGCGCGCGCTCGAGCACGCCACCGAGGGGCGTGTTGCCGCCCGCGTAGGTCTCGTTGTGCGTCGTCGCCGTCGAGGTGCACGAGCCGCTCGGGAGGCCGCACGCGTAATCGACCCAGGAGGTGATCGCGGCCTGGTTCTCCTCGGCGATCCCCACGCGGATGACACCCGACGCGGAGGTCGCGTCGCACGTGATCTGACCGATCGACGAGTTCAGCGTGTCCGCGCAGCCGACCTTGCAGAGCTGCGAGAACTGGCCGAGCCCGAACGTCGCGTCGCCCGTCCCGGCCACGACGCGCTGTAGCGCGCACTTCGCGTCGTTCATCCGCGTGCACGTCGCGCCGCAGGAGTTGCGCGTGCCCGACGTGCAGGTGGTCGCGACCCCCATGGACCCCGAGCTGTCCATCAGGAACAGGAAGTACGGGTTGATGACGGTCTGCGCGGCCGCGCTCGCGGGGAGCCCCGCGGCGAGGGTCAGCAGCAGCGCCGCGGCGGCCAGGGCCGCGGAGCGGGGGACCGTGGGTGCGTTCGAGCGCGGAGCGGACGGCGAGCGCATGGGACCTCCGGGCGCTCGGGCGCGCCTGAGCCGATCATCGACGCCGCCTGTGTGCGGCCGCAAGCGCAGCTTGTCGCGCCGCGCGCCACGGGCAACACGTGGCGCCGGGATGGCCCGGGTCACCACGCGCTGCGCCGCTACATCGCCTGGATGAGGACCTCGCGGCGTCCGCCCGCCTTCGCGCTCGCGGAGCCGACGATGCCGTCCTTCTCCATGCGCTCGACGAGCTTCGCGGCCTTGTTGTAGCCGACCGAGAGGTGCCGCTGGATGTGGCTGATCGAGCAGTAGCCGGCCTGCGCGACGAGCGCGACGGCCTTGTCGTAGAGCGGGTCGTCGCTCTTCGGTCCGTCGCCGTCGCCGTCCTCGCCGCCCTCGCCGTCGCCTTCCTCGTCGCGCGGCTTGAGGATGTTCTCGTCGTAGACGGGCTTCCCTTGCATGCGCAGGAAATCGCAGACCGCCTGCACTTCGTCTTCGCTGATGTACGCGCAGTGCACGCGCTTCAGCTCCGCGGCGCCGGGTGGGATCATGAGCATGTCGCCCATGCCGAGCAGGTGCTCGGCGCCGTTCTGCCCGAGGATCGTCTGCGAGTCCTGCCGCTGCGCGACCTTGAACGCGATGCGCGCGGGGAAGTTCGCCTTGATCATGCCGGTGATGACGTCGACCGAGGGCCGCTGCGTCGCGAGGATCACGTGGATGCCGGCGGCGCGGGCCTTCTGCGCGAGCCGCGCGACGGCGGACTCGACGTCCTTCGCGGCGACCATCATCAGGTCCGCGAACTCGTCGACGACCACCACGATGAACGGCAGCTTCGTGGGCGGCTGCGCGTTCGCGTCGGCGGCCTCGTCGTCGTCGGGCGGGAGGTAGACCTCCTCGCCCTCGGGCCCCTGCGCCTTGACCTTGCCGGCCTTCTTCGGCGCGAGCTTGTCGACGTGCATCTCGCCGCGCAGCACCTTCTCGACGCGCTCGTTGTAGGTGCCGATGTTCTTGGCGCCCGCGTCGGCGAAGAGCTGGTAGCGGCGCTCCATCTCGTCGACGGCCCAGCGCAGCGCGAGCGACGCCTTCTTCATGTCCGTGACGACGGGCAGGAGCATGTGCGGGATGCCGTCGAAGACGGCGAGCTCCACGACCTTCGGGTCGATCATGAGCATCCGCACCTCTTCGGGCGTGCGGCGCGAGAGCATCGACGCGAGCATCACGTTGAGACCGACCGACTTGCCCGCGCCCGTCGCACCCGCGACGAGCAGGTGGGGCATCTTCGCCATGTCGACGTAGACGGGCTGCCCGGCGATGTCCTTGCCGAGCGCCATCGGCAGCAAGGACTTCGTGTCCCGCCAGCGCGCGTCCTCGAGGATCTCGCGCAGCGACACCGACTGACGGTGCTTGTTCGGCAGCTCGAAGCCGACGCGCGCCTTGCCGGGGATCGGCGCGACGATGCGCACCTTCTGTGCGGCGAGCGCCATCGCGAGGTCGTCCGCGAGGCCGGCGATCTTCGAGACCTTCGTGCCGCTCGCGGGCTCGAGCTCGTACATCGTGACGACGGGGCCGGGGTGGATCTCGTCGACGCGGCCCTGCACGCCGTACGCGTTGAGCTTGTCGACGAGGCGCGCGGCGTTGTCGCGGAGCGTCTTCTCGTCGATGACGACCTGCTCCTGCGGCACGGGCGCGAGCAGCGTCGTCGGCGGCAGCACGAAGCCGCGCCCGACGCCGGGCACGATGCGATCGGGGGGCTCGGGGGCGGGGGGACGCGCGGGCACCGGCTCGACGGCGCGCACGCGCGCGGGCGGTGCGGCGGGCTCGGCCACGGTGGTCGGCGGGACGATCGTCGGGAGCGGGGCGGGGCGTGCGGCCGCGGGGCGTGCGCCGGGCGCGCTCTCGGCATGCGGGCTCCGCGCAGGGGTCACGGTCGCGGCCCGCAGCGCCTTGGTCGGGACACGCGCGGGGGGCGGGGCGTCGTCGGCCTCCCCGATGTCGTCGTGCGCGTCGAGGTGCGCGTCGTCCTGCGCCTCCCCGTCGTCGTCGCCGAGCTCGTCGTCGTCGGGCGGACCGTCGAGCGTGTCGTCGTCGTGCGCGTGCGCGACGGCGACGCGCGCGGCCTCCACCTCGCCCCGCGTCCGCGCCGCGACCCGACCCCGGCGTGCGTCGCGCGGCGCCTCGGCAGGCACGGCGCCCGTGGCGTTGTCCGCGCCCACGGGCGTGGCGTTGCCCGCCGTCGCGCCCGTGAGCGTGCTCGGCGGCGTGCCCGCGCCCGTCGTGGTCGGCGTGCCCGGCAGCGTGCCCCCCGGGCCGGCCGACGCCTCGGAGACGATGCGCGGCAAGCGCGCGGCCTCCTGCGCCTCGCGCTCCGCGCGCTCGAGCTCCCGCGCCTCGCGCCAGGCCTCCCAGAGCGCGCGCAGCCCGTCCCACAGCGTCGTGCCGGCGCGCCGCGTCCCGAGCCCGAGCCAGCGCGCGACCGCGACGACGGAGATCGTCGTCCGCAGCACGAGCGTCACGAGTAGCACCGAGATGCCGACGACATACGCGCCCGCGAGCCCGAGCAGCGAGCGCAGCACCTCGCCGCAGACCTCGCCGAGCACCCCGCCCGCGAGATGACCGCCGAACACCACGACGTCGCGCAACGACAGGTGCAGCATCGCGCACCCGACGAGCACGATCACGAGCGTCGAGACCGCGCGCGCGATCCCGAGCACCGCCGCCTGCCGCGAGAACAGCCGGAACGAGAGCAGCCCGAGCTCCACCGGGAGCACCCACGCCCCGACGCCGAACGCCGCCGCGACGACCGCGGCCAGCCACGCGCCGACCGGCCCGATCCAGTTCTCGCCGCCCTGCGCGTCGTACGACCACAGCGACAACAGCAGCAGGAGCGTCGCCGCGCCCGTGAGGATGCCGAACACCTCGTGCCGTCTCCCGGCCTCCGGCTCGCTCAGCGCGTCGACCGCGTGGTCGACCTCGTCGTGGGCAGATGTGGTCGGTGTAGTATTCAAGCGCACCTCGCCTTACCGACGAGGGTAGGGAGGTCTCCGTGCCGGGTCAACATTCCAGCGCATGCGGCAGCGGACTTGATCGCGGACGCCCTTTCCCCCCATTCTTCCGCGCGGACCACCCGTCCGGGTCGGGGTCGCCAGCAGGGCGGCCGGGCCGCGCCACGTTCACAGGGCCAGCGCGAGAGAGACCATGCGAAATCAGCGACGTTTTTCAGGCAGCAACCGCCTCGCAGTGACGTTCGCCCTTGCCCTCCTCGCGTTCGTCGCGGGCTGCAAGGTCACGACGGACGACGTCGACCACTGGAAGGGCACGGTCAAGGGGCCTGGGAAGATCGTCGCGGTGGTGCTCGCCGAGAAGTACCCGATGGAGCTGCGGATGCGCGCCGCGCTCGCGCTCGTCGAGATGGAGCGGAGCGACGTCGACGGCCTCGCCGAACTCCAGCGCGCGTTGCAGCGGCTCCCCGAGGCGACGCAGCGCGAGATGATCGACGGGCTCACGCCGGGCCTGCTGCCGCTCATGCGCGGTCAGGGCGCCGCGCAGGCGCCCGCGGAGGCCGGCGTCGTCCCACCCCCGACGGCCCTGCAGAAGCGCGCGAAGGACGCGGGCTTCCTGCTCATCGCGCGGGCGAGCCCCGCGACGCGCGCCGCGCTGACGGAGGCCGTCGTCGGCTGGTACGTGCAGGACTTCGGCGGCCGCCTCCTCGCGGGCAACTACAGCGCCGAGCAGGTCGTGCGCGCCCTCGGGGCGCCCGGCGCCGCCGTCCTCGTCAACGCGCTCAACGCGCGCATGGCGAAGGAGGCGATGACGAAGGTGGCCGAGCTCGTCGGGCAGCTCGGCGACCCCGCCTCCAAGGCGCGCACGGCGCAGCGCCTCATCGAGATCGAGCGCGAGATGGAGAGCCCCGCTTTCCTCGACTGGCTCAAGAGCTCCATCCGCACGCAGCTGCAGGCGGCCGCGACCCCCGGGCGTGCGGTGAACGAGGCCCGCGTCACCGAGGTCGCGACCTTCAACCGCGAGAGCTTCCTCAACGACGGCGCGCTCCCGGCCATGAAGTTCCTCGCCGACCAGCCCGCGGTCGCCGGACGCCTCCTCGAGATCGCGTCGCAGGCCTCGGCCGAGGGCGAACTCCTCAGCGAGCGCCGCAAGCGCGCGCTCATGGCGCTCGAGGGCAAGGCGACGCAGGGGATGCTGCAGCAGCTCCTCAACGTCGCGCTCGACCCGGCGGCGCCCATCGCCGTGCGCGACTACGCCTTCGACCGCGTCGGCGACATCCGCAGCGCCGAGGCCCTGCCGCGCCTGTGGCCGCTCGTCTCGAACAAGGCGGAGTGGCGCGTTCGCTGGCGCGTCGGCGAGCTGGTCCTCTCGATCGGCGGCGCGGGCGCCGCGGCGGAGTTCCTCGCCAAGCTGCCCACGGGCTCCGACGCGACGTTCGCGCCTGAAGAGCTCGCCGGCTATGCGACGCGCCTCGGCCAGCTCGCGCCGCTCCCGAACGACGTCATGCGCGGGCAGCTCAATTCGCCGGACTGGTGGGACCGCGTGATCGGCCTCCGCTACTTCGAGCGCAAGGGCACGGCGGCGGACGTCGCGGCGATGCAGGCGCTCGTCGCCGACACCACGGCGGTCAAGGGTCCGGAGCCCCGCAGCTGGGAGGCGGGCTTCACGGTGGGCAAGGTGGCCGAGGCGGCGATCGCGGGCGTCCGTGAGCGACTTGCGGCACCGGCCGCGGCAGGGGCAGCGCCGGCAGCGCGCTGAAGCGGGGAGCACCACATGAGCCAGGAACAGAACAAGAAGACGCTCCGCCACTTCCAGTGTCGCGATTACCTCTGGGAGATCTTCGAGCAGATGAGCGGTGAGCTCGAGTGCTCGACCGACTACCTCATCAACGAGGCGATGCGGCAATACGCGCGCTCCCGCAATTACGGGACGCGTACCCCCTCGGCGAGCGGTGGCCAGCGCCCGAGCGAGCCGTCCGCGGCGCCCGTCCCGCAGGCCGCGCCGATCCCGCGGATGGACGCACCGCCGTCGCCGTCCATCCCCGCGATGCCGCGCCCGCGCCGCCGGCGCCCATGGCCGCGCCGGCGCCCGCCTCGAGCGCGCCGCCGCCGCCCCGGGCCGCCCCGCGGCGCCGCCCGCGTACCCCGGCGGCTACAGCGCGCCGCCCGTGCCCGGCTACCCGCCCGCGCCGCGCCCTGCGCCCGCTGCGCGTCCGCCCTACCCCACGCAGGGCGGTTACGGCGCGCCCCCCGCACCGGCGCCTGCGTACGGCGCGCCGACCCCGGCCCCCTACGTCCCGCCCGAGACGCACCGTCCGCCGAGTTTCGGAGGCGCCCCGCCCCCGCTCCCCGGCGCGCCGCGCGTGCCCTCGTCCGCCGGCGCCACCCCGGCGCCCGCCGCCGGTGCGATGCCGACCCTCTTCGCCATCTTCAACGGCCAGAAGGTCCCCGTCGCGAAGGAAGAGTTCGTCATCGGCCGTGGCAGCAAGTCGGCCGACCTCGCCATCAAGGACGGCAACATCTCGCGTCGCCACGCGGCGGTCGTCTTCCAGGGCGGCGCCTTCTACATGAAGGATCTCGGCTCCACGAACGGCGTCGAGCACCAGGGCCGCCGCATCGACAGCAAGCGCATCGAAGAGGGCGACCTGTATCAGATCTGCGATTACGAGATTCGATTCACCTACAAGTGAGGGGCGGCGCCCTCGCTCACTCTCGGCCTCTCTGCTGCACGGGTTGACGGCCCCTTCTCCAACCCTCCCCCATCCGGGTTGTCGGCCCCC
The DNA here is from genome assembly GCA_964202905.1 of Polyangiales bacterium. GTDB lineage: Bacteria > Myxococcota_A > Polyangia > Polyangiales > JADJQN01 > CAIUAC01. The sequence continues at coordinate 257,639 of CAXNJO010000001.1, read as the reverse complement.
ACCCAACCCTCCCCCCTGCGCGGTCTTGTCGGCCCCCACCCCAACCCTCCCCCCTGCGCGGTCTTGTCGGCCCCCACCCCAACCCTCCCCCTCGCGCGGGGGAGGGCTTTTTTCTGTGATTCCTCGCGGGGATGTTGGTCGAATCTGGGTCGTAGCTGTCTGCGGAAACGGACAATCGACCTTGGGAGAGAAGGAGTTGAAGAGTGAAGAAGATCTATGTCGCGGTGGATGGTGTGGCTCAGGGGCCATTCAGTGCAGATGAGTTGAGTCTGCTCTGGCGGGCCGGAGACATCGAACCATCGGCGAGATACTGGTATCGCGGGATGCCAACCTGGAGCGATGTGTCGTCGTTCGTGTCGCCGACGGCTGAGGCGATTCCGTCGGCGCTCGTCGTACTCACGACGGCAGACCGGTTTGCGCATCGTGAGATCGAGACCGAGCGTGTCATCGTCTCTGCAGAGTGTGTGCTTGGCCTGAACTGGTGGGACGACCTCAAGATGGCCGTCACGGATGTTGCAGGGGGTCGGAGTGAAGCTGCACAACGGGCCATGCGCGCTGCGCGGCAGACATGTCTCGACGAATTGCGCAGGGAGGCCGGTCAACATGGCGCGGACGGGGTGATCGGCGTCAGGCTCACGCATTCGCAGATCAGCGGTCAGAACAAGAACATGCTGCTCGTGGCGGCGACGGGGACGGCGGTCTGGTTGGGGCCACCGGAGTTCGACTGAGGGGGTCCTGTGTGATGCAGCGTGCGTGATGCTGTGGAATCACGTGAAGCGCGCGCCGGTCACTCGGTCGATGCCTTCGAGCACCGTGACGGTGACGAACATGGGCGCTCGCCGGGCGTGGGGCGCGCTCAGGCCGCGCGCGAGGTGGTGTCGGCGGCGAGGCTGTCGAGCGAGGCGGCGGCGCGCTGGGTGTCGGCTCGCGGTGCGGGCGGCGTCTCGGGCGGCGGCGGAGACGCCGTTGATGTTGTCGACGACGCTGGAGACGGCCGCGGAGACTTCGGTCGCGTTGCGCGCGATGTCGCGCACGGTGGCGGCCTGCTCTTCGACGGCGGCGGCGATCGAGGAGGCGTAGCCGTCGATGCGCTCGATCACCTGCACGACCGAGCCGATGGAATCGACGGATTTCGCCGTGTCCGACTGGATGTTCGCGATGTGTCGCGCGATCTCGCTCGTCGCGCGGCCGGTCTGCCGCGCGAGCTCCTTGACCTCGTTGGCGACGACGGCGAAGCCCTTGCCCGCGTCGCCGGCGCGCGCGGCCTCGATGCTCGCGTTCATGGCGAGGATGCTCGTGTGTTGCGCGATGGTGCTGATCGCGAGCGTCACGTCGCCGATCGCCGCGGCGCTCGCCGAGAGCGCGGTGACGGTGACGTTCGCGCTGCTGGCGATGTCGCGCGCGTTGCGGGCAGTGCGGGCGGAGTCGCTGGAGTTCCGCGCGATCTCGCGGATGGAGGAGGCGAGCTCCTCGGAAGCGACCGCGACGGCGGCGACGTTGCCGCGCATCTGCTCGGCCGCGCTCGCGACGGCCGTCGACTGCGCGACCGTCTGCGTCGCGCCCGCCGAGACCTGGTTGGCCGCGCCGAGGAGGGAGGCCGAGGCTTCGGCGAGGCGCGCCGAGACCTCCGCGGCGGTGCGGCGCTTGACGTCGGTGATGTCGGTCGCGAACTTCACGACCTTGGTCGGAACGCCGCCGGCGTCGAGCACGGGGTTGTACGAGGCCTGGATCCAGACCTCGCGCCCGGCCTTGCCATAGCGCTTGAACTCGGCCGTCTTGAACTCGCCGGCGCCGAGGTCGCTCCAGAAGCGCTGGTAGTCCGCGCTGCGCGCGTAGGACGGGTCGACGAACATCGCGTGTTTGCGGCCGCGGACCTCGTCGAGCGTGTAGCCCATGGTGCGCAGGAAGTTGTCGTTCGCCTCGAGGATCGTGCCGTCGAGGGCGAACTCGATCACGGCGAGCGCCTTGCCGAGCGCGGCCAGCTGGGCTTCTTGGTCGGCGGCGCGGAGTTTGCGAGCGGTGACGTCCGACGCGATCTTGACGACCTTCGTGACGCGGCCATCCGCGCCGAGCACGGGGCAGTAACTCGCCTGAATCCACACGCGCCGGCGGCCCTTGGCCTGCCGCTCCACCTCGGCGACGACCGCGCGCCCGCTCTGCATGTCGGCCCAGAAGCGCTGGTATTCCGCGGAGCGCGCGTGGCCGGCGTCGACGAACATCGAGTGGTGGCGGCCCTCCACCTCGTGCGCGGCGTAGCCCATGATCTGAAGGAAGTTCGCGTTCGCGTGGTGCACCGTCCCGTCGAGGCCGAACTCGACGACGGCGAGCGCGCGGCCGAACGCGTCGAGCGTGGCCTGTGCCTCGGGCGCCGGCTCCGACGCGCCGCCGAGCCTGCGCAGCCACGCGCCGAGACGACTGAACGGGCCGGGGGCCGGGACGCGCGCGAGGTGATGAGCGGATGAGTGCTGCATGGGACATCCTCCGGACGAGCGCCGTTCATAGGGTCTGACCGCCCGCTGCGGCAAGGTTGTCGCGGCGCGTTCGGTCGAGGTCGTCCCCGAACGGAGGACCGCACGCGTCACGCAGCCGGTGCGGCCGCAGCGGGGCGGCCGTCGGACCGCGGCGCATCGCTGCGCTTGCGCTCGGCTCCCCGCGACGCGAGCATCACCGGATGTCCGTCCGTTTCCGGCGCCCGCTCGACACCGTGTTCGTCCTCGCCCTGTTCGCGGCCGCGTGCGATGCGCCCGGCGACGGGCCGCTCGTCCCGCGGGACGCCTCCCGGATCGCGTGCGGCACGGACGGGGGCCCCGCGTGCGGCGGCAGCGACGCGGGACCGCGGCCCGGCGATGGCGGTGCGGGCGACGCCGGGGACACGCCGTCCACGTGCAGCACGGTCACGTTCTCCTTCGAGGACCGCGCGGCGCGCAGCGTGTGGGTCACGGGGGACTGGCTCGCGGTGACGCCGGGCGGGCCGTGGCCCGCGACACCGGCGACGGGCGCGGTTCCGCTCGTGAACGACGGCGCGGGCGTGTGGTCCGTGACGACGCGCATCGCGCTCAGCGGGACGCGCCGCTACAAGTTCATCGTCGACGAGACGCGCTGGATCGACGATCCGCGCAACCCCGTCTCGGAGCCGGACGGCTTCGGTGGGCGCAACAGCCTGCTCGATGTGTGCGGCGGGAGCTGCGGTGTTCCGACGGAGTTCGATTGGCGGGACACGGTGCTTTATTTCGCGATGATGGACCGCTTCCGCAACGGCGATCCCTCGAACGATTCACCCGTCTTCGGCGCGACCGACGGCGACGCGCGCACCGGCCCGAGCGGTCAATACGAGGGTGGCGACCTCGCGGGCGTGACCGAGCAGATTCCCTATCTCGCGGAGCTCGGCGTGACGGCGGTGTGGTTGTCGGCGCCTTACGAGGGGCGGGATTCGGCGGGGCCGGCCATCGATCCGGGCGCGGACCCACGCTCGTATTCGGCCTATCACGGCTATTGGCCGAAGCCCGCGAACATCAGCTACGCGGACCCGCTCAATCCCACGCCGGAGCCGCAGGTCGAGTCGCGCCTCGGCGACGCGATGGACCTGCACGCCTTCGTCGACGCGCTCCACGCGACGACGGGCGCCAACGGCCATGGGATGAAGGTGATGTTCGATTACGTGATGAAGCACGTCGACAACGAGAGTGGTTTGTTCGCCGCGCATCGCGACTGGTTCATCGACCCGGTGCGCACCTGCGCGGATGGGAACGTCTGGGACGATGCCTATTGGGGCACGCGCTGCGCGTTCACCACCTATCTGCCGTCCTTCGATTTCTACAACGCGTCGGCGCGCGGCTGGAGCGTGAACGACGCCGCGTGGTGGGCGCGCGAATACGACCTCGACGGCTATCGGCTCGACGCGGTGAAGCACATCCCGCTCGAGTGGCTGATGGATCTGCGCGCGCGGATGACGCGCGACTTCGACGTCACGGGGCGCGACCGCTTCTACATGGTCGGCGAGACGTTCACCTACGACGACTACGGCACGCTCGGGCGCTTCGTGAACCCGAATACGATGCTCGATGGGCAGTTCGATTTCCCCTTCAAGGCGCGGGCGTGCGAAGCGCTCTTCACGCCGGGCGGGCGGCTCGACACCTTCGCCGGCTGGATGGCCGAGAACGACGCGCGCTATGGCGCGGGTGCGCTGATGAGCACGTGGATCGGCAATCACGACATCCCGCGCGCGATCCACTTCGCGAGCCGGCAGATCGGGGATTGCCGCGCGGGGAGCAACGCGGGCAACGGCTGGGATGCGGGGAGCTTCCGCCAGCCGACGGACGCCGCGCCCTATGAGCGCCTCGCGTTGGCCTTCGTCGTGATGATGACGAACCCGGGTGTGCCGTTGATCTATTACGGCGACGAGATCGGGCTCGCGGGCGGCGGCGACCCGGACAACCGCCGCATGATGCCGTGGGAGGACGAGGGCGCGACGCTGCTCCCACCGCAGCGCGCGCTGCGCGAGACGGTGACGGCGCTCTCGCGCATCCGGGGAGAGAATGCCGTGCTCGGGCGCGGCCGCCGCGAGACGCTCTCGGCGACGCAGGATACGTGGGTGTATCGGATGGCGGGCTGCGGCGCGGCGAGCGTCGTCGTCGCGATCAACCGCGCGGACGGCGGGCAGTCGGTGACGATCCCGGATGGGATGTACGACGACCTCGTCTCGGGCGGCACGGTGAGCAGCGGCGCGCTCTCGCTCGGGCCGCGCGGCTTCCGCGTGCTGCGCGCGCGCTGACTCCCCAGGACGACGGCAACACGCGGAATCCGAATCACGACATCGGGCGCATGGGATTCGCGAATCCCGTGCTCGCGGGCGCGTCACGACGCATCAAGGATGTTGCGGTGTCGCGGCGGGGTCAGGGAGAGGCCTGCTGCGCGTCGACATGTGCTGGCGCAGCGGCGCGAAGCCCGCGTGCATCTCGCTCGCGGCGGCGCGGGCGTGGGCGCGCGCGTGGTGACCCTCGGGCCATCGCTGCGCTTCGGGGAAGCGCTCGGCGAGGTATTCGCGGATGGCGAGCGACTCCCACACCACGACGTCGCCGTCCGTGAGCACGGGCACCTTGCCGCCCGGCGACATCGCGCGGATGCGCGCGGCGGTGTCGTCGCGGCGCAGGCGGATGAGCTGCGTGTCGAAGTCGGGCGTGGCGACGCGCAGCGCGAGCCAGGGGCGCAGCGACCACGAGGAGAGGTGGCGGTCGCCGATCGTGAGCGTGGGGCGTGCGGACATCGCGCGATGTGTCGCCCGTCAGCGCGCGTCGAGGAAGGCGGTCACGCGCTGGCCGACGAAGAGCGGGCGATCGGCGGGGGGCTGTGCGAGCTCGACGAGCACCTCGAGGATCTTCGTGTCGTTGCGCTCGACGGGGTCGTCGGTGCGGACGTTCTTGCGGCCCATGCGGCGGCCGAGCGCGACGACGCGCCCCGCGAAGTCGACGCCGGGCCACGCCGAGACGCGCAGGCGCGCGGTGGCGCCGACGCGCACGCGGCCGAGCTCGCGCTCGTCGACGTCGATGCGCGCGCGGAGCGACGTGGTGTCGCCGAGCACGACGAGCGGCTCGCCGCCGGGCGGCGCGTACTCGCCGGCGCGCACCTTCACCTGGAGCACTTCACCCGCGATCGGCGCGCGGATGGTGCGCACCTCGCGTTGCGCGCGGGCCTGATCGCGGCGCGCGGCGGCGGCGTCGCGGCGCGCGCGGGCGGCGACCAGCTCTTCGCGGCGGCTGCCCGAGACGCTCGCGCGGCGGCGGGCCTCGAGCTGCGCGGCCGTCGCGCGATCGGCGTCGGCCTGACCGCGGGCGCGCTCGACCTCGTCGCGCGTCGCGCCGCCGCCCTGCGCTGCCGTCTGCAGGCGCTCGGCGACGCCGCGGCTCAGCGAGGCGCGCGCGTAGCCGGCCTCGGCCTCGGCCGTCGCGGCGAGCACGTCTTCGTCGCGGCTCCCGCGGACGCGCAGCGCGAGCTCGGCCTCGGCGGCGGCGAGCTCGGCCTCGGCGACGGCGAGCGCGGCCGCTTCGATCTCGGCGTCGAGCGCGACGAGCGGATCGCCCTCGGCGACGCGCTGGCCCTCTTCGACGAGCACGCGCGCGATGCGGCCGCCCTGCGAGGCGGCGACGCGCGTCTCGCGGTCGCGGGGCTCGACGACGCCGTTGCCGCCGACGTAGTCGCCGACCGGCACAGAGAGGCGCTCGTCGCCGGGCTGCGTGGTGCTGCGCGCGGCGCGGGCGACGTCGGCGGGGCGCGGGCGCGTGGGCTCGTCGGCGAGCACGGCGCGCACGAGGTTGGTGCCGAGGAAGACGAAGACGGCGGCGACGAGCAGCCAGCCGAGGCGGAGTCGGGGGAGCTTCATGCGTGGGATTCCCGGGGTTGGGTGCGGGGCGCGTCGGGCTGCGCGCTGCCCGCGATGAGGCCGTCCTCGATGTGCACGATGCGGTCGGCGAGGTGGAAGATGCGCGCGTCGTGCGTGACGACGACGACGGTGTCGCCGCGCTCGCGGCAGACCTCGCGCAGCAGCTCCGTGACGAGCTGCCCGCTCTGCGCGTCGAGCGCGGCGGTGGGCTCGTCGGCGAGCACGAGCGGCGGGTTGCCGGCGAGCGCGCGCGCGATGGAGACGCGCTGGCGCTGACCGCCCGAGAGCTCGGCGGGGCGGCTGCGCACCTTGTCAGAGAGGCCCACGCGGGCGAGCAATTCGTCGGCCTCGCGCAGGCTGCGCGCGACGGGCACGCCGCGGAGCTGGAGCGGGAGCGCGACGTTCTCGCGGGCCTCGAGCGAGGCGAGCAGGTTGTGGCCCTGGAAGATGAAGCCGATGAGGTCGATGCGGAGCGCGGGCAGGCGCGATTCAGGCCAAGCCCGCTGACGCGCCGCCCGAAGAGCGAGAGGTCGCCGCTCGTCGCGCCGAGCACGCAGCCGAGGATGCTGAGCAGCGTGGTCTTGCCGCTGCCCGAGGGCCCCGCGAGCATCACGAACTCGCCGCGCGCGACCTGAAAATCCACGCCGCGGAGCGCCTGGTAGGCGAGCGCGCCCTCGCCGTAGACCTTGGTGATCCCGCGCGCGTCGACGGCGAGCGCGTCGGGCGGAGACGTCGCGTCGCGGCTCATCGGAACACCATGCCCGGCTCGAGCTTGCGGATGCGGAGGAGCGCGAGGCCCGCGGCGGCGATGCAGATCGACACCATCACGAGAGGTGTCAGAACGTAGAGCGGCATCGGCACGATCGGCACGAGCTGCGGGCTGCGGATGCCCTCGGTCATGCCCGAGACGAGGCCGAGGCCGACGAAGGTGCCGAGCACCGCGTACGCGACCGATTGCACGAGCAGCAGGCCGGTGAGGTCGAGGTTGGTGCAGCCGATCGCCTTGAGCGTCCCGAACTCGCGGAGGTTGTCGATGACGCTCGAGAACATCGAGAGCGCGACGATGATGAAGCCGATGATCAGGCCGAAGGCGGTGCTCGTCCCGAAGCTCACGCCGAGCTGCTCGCGGAGCAGCGCGCCCACGATCGCGCCGGAGAACTCGGTCTGCGTGAGCACGCGCGCCTCGGGGATGCGCGCGGCGAGGCGATCGCGCACGGCCTCGGCCAGCTCGCCCGGGCGCACGGTGACGAGCACGAAGTTCTGCCGATCGGTGGGGATGCGCGCGAGCTCCCGCGCGAGGCCGAGCTCCGCGAAGGCGTAAGCCGGGCCGAAGGGCAGCAGGCCCCAGGTGAAGCCGCCCGCGCGCACGCGGCGCCCGTTGACCTCGCGCACCGTGCCGAGGTCCATGCCGCCGTACTTGGCGCGCTCGGCGTCCTCGAAGAAGACGGTGTCGGGCGCGTCGAGCGCGCGGACGTCGCCGGCGACGAGGCTCCACGGACCGCCGAGGCGCGCGGGCAACGCGGTGCCGATGAGCGTCACGGCCTCGCTGCCGCCCTCGGGCCGACGCACCGTGGCGCCCGCGGCGATGAGCGGCTCGGCGAGCGCGACGCCGGGCGTGGTGCGCGCGCGCACGAGCACCGACTCGGGGAGCGTGTCGCCGGGCTGGAAGAGCTCGGTGCCGGGCGGCGCGATCCAGACGTCGGCGCGCGCGTGGTCGACGAACATCGTGTTCTTGTCGAGGAGCCCGAAGAGGATCGAGAGCTGCTGGATCGCGAGCACGACGGCGAAGACGACGCCGAGCACGGTGCCGAGCAGCTTCGCCTTGTCGTGCAGCATCATGCGCAGCCCGACGCGGCTCATCGCGCGGAGGCGCAGCGACAGCGGTGCGCGGCGCGGGGCGCTCATGGTGCGCTCCCCGTCGCGGTGTCGTTCGTTGCGGCATCGACGCGCGGCGCCTGCCCGGCGGCGAGGCGCAGCGCGGCGCGGGCGTAGGCGAGCTCGGTGTCGGCGCGGACGCGGCTCACGTCGGCGGCGAAGGCGTCGCGCTCGGCCTCGACGACCTCGAGCGCGGTCGCGGTGCCGGCCGCGTAGCGGGTGCGTGCGACCTCGGCCGCGCGGGCCGCTGTGTCGCGCTCGCTGCGGGCGGCGCGGGCCTGCGCCAGGCGCGCGTGCACGACCTGCCAGGCGTCTTCGATCGCGTCGCGCGCGAGCTCGTCGGCGCGGTCCGCGCGGATGCGTGCGACCTCGGCGGCCGCGGCCCCTTCGCGGAGCGCGGCGACGTCACCCGCGTCGAGGCGCCACGACGCGGCGAGCCCTGCGCTCCAGAGCGCGTTCGGCCCGAAGCCCGGCGCGTTGGTGATGCGCTCGCGGAAGCTCGCCGTGACGCGCGGGAGCAGCGCGCCCCACGCGGCGCCGGCGCTCGCCTCGGCGCTGCGCAGCTGCGCACGGGCGGCGCGCACCGCGGGCAGGCGATCGACGTCGGCGATGAATGGCGCGAGTGGCCCTTCCTCGTCGAGGGCGTCGCCGAGCGGCGGCGCAGCGCCCGTCACGGCGAGCCCGCTCAGCGTGCGCAAGCACGCGCGCGGCGCGGCGGGCGGCGAGCTCGGCGTCGCTGCGGGCCTGCGCGGCGCGGGCGATGGCAGCCTCCGCGCGCGCGACGTCGAGCTCCGAGGCGAGGCCGGCGTCCCGCCGCGCGGTGACCACCGCCGCATTGCGCGCGCTCGCAGACTCCGCTTGACGCGCTGCGTCACAGAGCGCCTCGCCGCCCGCGTACTGGAAGAACGCTTCGATCACCGCGCGATCGGTGCGGGACTCGCTGGCCTCGATCTCCGCGTCGGCGGCGTCGACGCCCGCCGCGGTGCCGCCGAGCGCGCGGAGCGCCCCGTAGTCGAAGAGCGTGGCCTCGACGCCGAGCGTCGCCTCGAGCTGGTCCTGCGCGGTGATGACGGCCTGCGCGGTGCCGCCCGCGCCATCCGGGAAGCTCGCGGCGATCTCGAGCTGGTTGCGCGTGTAACCCGCGCTCGCGCTCAGCGAGGGCAGCAGCGTGGCGATGGCGCGGCGATGCCGGGCGCCGCTCTGCGCGGCGAGCGCGCGAGCCTCGCGGTTGTCGACGGCGTGCGTGCGCGCGGCGGCGAGGAAGTCGGCGAGGGGGCGGAGCGGGGCGCGTGACGGCGATGCCTCGCTCGTGGTCCCGCGGCGCGTCTCGACGCGCGCGTCGCCGGCGGGCGAAGCGAGGGGCGCCGCAGCGTCGTTGGGCGGAGGTGGGACATTCTGCGCGGCGGCGCCGCGTGGGAGCGCGAGCAGGGCGAGCAGCGCGGCGGCGTGCAGGGGCGCGCAGGGCCGCCGGGTGCGCGAACCGGCGCGGGACGCGGTGTGAGACAGCGCGTCGGAGGCAGAGACGAACGGGCGGCTCGAGGACATTCGCGCCGCGGCAGACTGGGGTCAGTCCTGCGGCGCGACCAGCGGCGGGGTGTCGGCTTCCTGGCGCGTCGAGCGCCGACGCGCGTGAGGAAGCGCGCGTCCCCGAGGGGTTCGTGTCGGACTCGTCACAGGCACCGCATTGACGCGACGCGCTGTGACGCTTGTAGTTCGCGCCCATGACGACCCCGTGTCACGCCCCCCATCGCTCGCAGCGTCGCACGTCGTGGTCCGCGCTCGCCGTATTCGCCGCCCTCGTCGGCTGCGCGGCCGACGACGCCCCGATGACGCCGATGGATGCGGGCTTCGATGCGGGGATCAGCGATGGCGGGATGGAGGGCGGGCGACCGCGGCGCGGGCCGGGGCGCATCCTGCCGGACGAGGTCTTCGAGTACGACTGGGCCTGCACGGGAGAGGTCGCGCCGACGAACACGCCGCTGCCGACCGACGCGGTGCCCGACGACTGCACCACGGGCATCTGGCCCGACGTCGACGCGCTCACGCAGGTCTGCCCGACGGTGCCGAGCGCGCCGCTGCGCGACCCGACCTCGGGCATGGACGTGCCCGTGCCCGGCGACACGCGCATGGCCCCGGTGGAGATCCCCGTCGCCGAGGCGGGCTCGTTCGCGCCGGCGACGCGGCCGACGAGCTTCCCTCGGACGCTGAAGGTGGTGGCCTGGAACGTGGAGTACACGCGCAACCTCGACGGGCAGATCACGACGCTCACGACACACCCCGACCTGCGCGACGCGGATGTGTACCTGCTCGGCGAGGTCGATCGCTGCTCGCGGCGCAACGGCGTGCGGCGCGCGGCGCGGCTGCTCGCGCAGGCGCTCGAGGCCGATTACGCGTACGGCATCGAGTTCGTGGAGCTCTCGATCGACCGCAACGTGGGCGGCGACACGGGGCAGGCGATCGTCTCGCGGCGGCCGCTGAGCGGGCTCGCGCAGCTCTGTCACACGGGCAGCTACGACTGGCTCGGCGTGAGCGACGAGCCGCGGCTCGGCCAGCGCACCGCGCTGCACGGCGACATCCCCGTGGGCGACACCAGCGTGCGCGTGTTCTCGGTGCACTTCGAGAACAACGACGCGCTCGGCGAGCTGCGCACCGAGCAGCTCGGCCAGACGCTCGACGCGGCGCAGCGCCTCGCGTGCGAGCGCCCCTCGATCATCGCGGGCGATTTCAACACCTGGTACGACACCGCGCCGGAGCTCTACGTCGCCGAGCGCGCGGGCTACACCGACGCGGTGAAGGTCGCGGGCGACACCGACCCCACGCGCGGCGGCCTGCGGCTCGACTACCTCTTCGCGCGCGGTTTCCGCGTGATCGCGGGCGGCGTCGTGCGCGGCCTCGACCAGAGCGACCACGACCCGGTGTGGGCCACGCTCGAGCTCGAATAGCCCACGAACTTGGGGCTTTCGTAGCGTGCGACAGGCAGCCAGCCAGCCGGCTGGCTGTCTACGCGCGCTCAGTCGATGGGCGGTGGCAGCGGCAGAACGGGGTCGGGCTCGTCACGCGCGGGGGGCTCGGGCGCGCGGCCCTCGACCCCGCGCCACCACGGCTCGACGTGCTCCGCGCGGGCGGGCTCGATGGGCGCACCGAGGCGGGGCATCACGAGCTGGACGGGGTGCGCGGGGGCGAGGCGCAGCAGCGTTTCGGGCGGCTCGTCCCAGGCGTGGAGCGCGAGGTTGAAGGTGCCCCAGTGCACGGGCAGGAGCGCGGTGCGGGCGCCGCCGCCGAGCAGGCGCAGCGCGGCGAGCGCGTTCTCGGGGCCGAGGTGGATGTCGGCCCAGGCGGGGTGAAACGCGCCGACCTCGAGCATGACGAGATCGGGCGTGCCGAGGCGCGTGCGGATCTCGGTGTATTCGTCGGTGAGGCCCGTGTCGCCGCTGAAGAAGCACGCGTGGCGCGGGCCGCGCACGTGGAAGGACGACCACGCCGTGGCGTTGCGGTCGCCGAGTCCGCGCCCCGAGAAGTGCTGCGACGGCGCGGCGGTGATGCGCAGGCCGCACGGGAGATCGACGTGCTCCCACCAATCGAGCTCGACGATGCGCGCGGGCGGCACGCCCCACGCCTCGAGGTGCGCGCCGACGCCGAGCGAGGTGATGAAGGGCACCTCGCGCGCGACGAGCGCGGCGATGGTCGGGCGATCGAGGTGATCGTAGTGGTCGTGCGAGACGATCACCGCGTCGAGCGGTGGGAGCTGCGCGATCGACGCGGGCACCGCGTGGAAGCGGCGCGGCCCTGCGAACGACAGCGGCGAGACGCGCTCGCCCCACACCGGATCGGTGAGCACGCGCCCGCCGTCGACCTCGAGCAGCACCGTCGAGTGGCCGAGCCACGTCGCGCGGAGGCCCGTCTCGGGCGGGCGCTGCCACGATTCGAGCGGGCTCACGAGCGGGAGCGCGCCGCGCGGTGTGCGCCGGCCGCTGCCGACGAGGTCACGAAAAAGCGCGGGGCCGGTGCCCGACTTGAGCCCCGGCCCGACGCTTCGCGTGTTGTGGAAGCGCGCCCCGTCGAAGCGGGGTGACGCGACGATGCGCGCTTTGCGCAGCCCCGCGGACGCACGCGCCGGATCCGTCATGCGGGCAAACGTGGGGGCCGCGCGCGCGGAAGTCGATGGGGGCGCGCGGGGCTGGACGCCGGATCAGCGTGTCGCGAATCCCGTGTCGCGGGCCTCGGCTTCGTCGGCGCGGCGGCAGAAGTCGGCGAGGGCGGGGTAGTCGGCGGGGGCGATGCGCTGGATGGGGATCTGCACGCGGCGATCGATCGTGTAGGTGCCCTCGCCGCGCGTCGCGCGCCACGCGAAGGTGGCGCCGCCGGGGCCGCGCAGCGCGGTGGGCGCGGGCGGTGTCGGGAGCGCGGAGGCGGCCGCGTGGAAGCGCAGCGTGATGCGCTCGTCGCTCTCGTTCGGGATGAGCTGCGGGGTCGTGCGCGCGGCGAGGGGGGCGACGCTCGCGGCGAGCTGCAGCGGGAAGAGGCCGGGTACGAGCCAGCGCCCGCCCGTGCGGCGGCCGAGGTCGGCGACCGTGAACGTGTACTTCACCACGAGCGGCACGTCCGGGTTGTCGCGGCCCTCGATCGCCAGGGTGCGGAGCTCGGCGCCGGGCAGCAGCCGCGCGACGTAGCCCTGCTCGAAGCGGCGCTCGAGCTCGGCCGCGGGGATCTCCTCGAGCTGGCCGCGCCAGCCGCTCGCGCCTGCGCCGCGGAACGTCTCGACGACCTCGACGCGGGACGCGCCGCGCGTGCCGAGGTGGATGTCCGCCTCGACCTCGTGCAGCTCGCCGCCCTCGGGGGCGGGGGCCACGCGGACGCGCGGCGCGCCCGGCGCGAGGACGAGCCCCTCCTGCCCGCGCAGGAGCGGCGTGACGTAGCCGAAGGGCGTCCAGCGCTCGTTGCCGGAGAGCCACGTGTCGCCGCTCGGGAGGGGCACGCGCAGCAGCGCGCTCGCGTACGTCTCGGCGTCGGCGACCGCCGACTCGGTGCGATCGGTGGCCTGGCTGCGCACCGCGACGAGGTCCGACGGGATCCCAGCGAGCGTGAGCAGGTAGCGCAGCACGCGCACGCGGTTGCCCGTCTTCGCGGCGAGCATCGCGGGCGCGCTGCCGAAGAAGGCCTCGGAGCTCTCGACGTTCTCGAGGGCCCACGCGTAGAGGCGCCGCGCGCGTGCCTCGGCGTCGCCCGCGGGCGTGCCGCGCAGGATCTGCGCCACGAGCCGCTCGGCGGCGGGATCGCGCACGTCGCGGTCCGCGAGCACGTCGCGCATCCCGTCGACGAAGGCCGCCCAATCGGCGCGCACGGCGAGGTTGATGCTCGGCAGGAACTCGCGGCCGGTCACGGCGCCGGGCTCGGGGACGACGGGCCGGCTCTCGTGCACCGTGAACGAGAGCACGCGCAGGTCGCCGTCGAAGCGCTCCTCCGCGGCGGGCGCGGGGCCGCGCGGATCGAGCACGACGGGGAGGTCGCGCGGCACGACGTACACCTGCGACGTCGTGTCGAAGGGGACCTCGACGCTGCGGAAGTAGAAGCGCTCGCCGATGAAGCCGCCCGGGAAGCTGCCCGGCGGCGCGCCGAGCAGGATGTACTCGCTCTCGACGAAGTCGCCGACGGCGAGCGCGGGGAGCGAGATGGTGTCCTTGCCCGCGATCTCGTCGGGCTCGAGGCGACGACCATCCGGCTTGATGGTGTGCAGCGTGAGCAGCCGTGCGCCCTCGGGCAGCTGGAACTCGCCGTGCTGGTTCACGGCCTCGTCGCTCTGCACGCGGTAGATCTGGTGCACGAGCTGCATCGACGCGCCGTCTGGGAACACGCGCGTGGCCGCGTAGTCGAAGACGAGGACCTGCGGCTCGGTGTAGGCGCGCCCCGACGCGAGGAAGTCGCGCAGGATCGCGGCGCCGTCCTTGCGGTAGGCCGCGAGGTCGTCGAGGCCGCCGATCGCGCGGCGCACGCGGCGCAGCTCGCCCATCGCGGCGGGCTCGCGGAGGAGCGCGTCGTCGAGGCGCTGCCGTGCCCCGGCGACGTCGCCGCGCGCGAGCGCGAGATCGGCGCGCGAGAGCGGCGCGATCGGCGAGAGCGGGCTCTCCGCGTCGAGCGCGGTGAGGAGGCGCTCGACGGCGGCCGCGTCGCCGCGCTGACGGGCGAGCTCGAGCTCCGGGCCGAGCAGCCCGACGCGGCTCTGGCGCGGCTCGAGGGCCGCGAGGCGCGCGAGCTCCGCGGCGGCCTCGACCCAGCGGCGCTGGTCGCGCAGCTGCTGGAAGCGGAGGTTGGTGCGCGCGTCGCAGGCGACGAGCGTGTCGGCGAGGGCGAGCGCCTCGGTGTGCCGGTCGCGCCGCCGGAGCGACTCGTAGAGGCCGCGCTGCACGCTGCAGGCGCCGGGCACGGCGGCCGCGGCGTGGCGGAGCGTCTCGTCGGCGTCGGCCGTCCAGCCCTTCGACTGGAAGAGTTCGGCGAGCGTCATCGCGAAACCGAGCACGCCGGGGAAGCGCTCGAGGCCGACGCGCACGACACCGATCGCCTCGACCGCGCGGCCGTCGGCGGCGTCGAGGCGGGCCGATTGCAGGATCGGGTACCAGAGGTCTCCGTCGCGGCGCAGCGCGCGGCGGAGCAGGGCGCGCGCGTCGTCGCGGCGGACGTCGGCGGGGACGAGCGGATCGCCGAGCGCGATGGCGGCGCGCAGCACGAGCCACGGCGCGGTCGCGCCGCGGCGGACGGCGATGGGCTGCGCGAGCTCGCGCGCGGCCACCACGTCGCCGCGCGCGATCGCGAGCGAGGCCGCGAGGTACTGCTCGAGCGGGCGGCCGTCGAGCACGGCGGGGAGCCGCGCGTCGTCGGCGGGCACCGCGGGCGCGATCGAGACGACGAGGATGGGGTTCGAGTGCCGCGAGGTGAGCTTCACCTCGAGCTCGTGCTCGCCCGCCGTGAGGTCGAGCGCGTGGAGGCTCGTGCGGCCGAGCGGCTCCTGGCGCGCGTCGAGGCGGGCGATCCGCTCGCCGTCGACGTAGAGCTCGACGCTGTTCGGCGTCTCGAGCCGCAGCACGTGCCGGCCCGCGCGCGCGACGGACACGCGCGCCTCGGCGATCGTGGTGCCTCCGGCCGCGACGGGTCCGCCACCGAGGTTCACGCCGCAACCGCGCGGCTCGAGGGTGCGCGTCGCGCGCACGCCGCGGCCCGGCCCGAGGTCGTAGCGCTCCGCGAGCGCGCCGCGGCCCTGCGCCGGCGAGGGCTCGTCGAAGCCCAGCAGCTCGCGCGGCCCGAACGGCCCCGCGACGCGCCATTCCGCGGGGCAGCCGAGGCCCTCCGCGAGCGCGCGGACGCCCGCGACGTCCGCCCGCCGGAAGGCCTGATCCAGCAACAACTCCGCGAGGTGGTGTCGTGCGCCGAGGCCGAGTGCGCCGGGCGTCGCGCGCAGCGGCTCGAGCACCGCGCGCAGCCGCTCGCGGCCGCGGGGCACGACGTCGAAGAGGTCGGCGAGGGCCGAGAGCGACGCCTCCGCGATGGCCTGCGAGACCGCATCGGGGTCCGCGCTCGCCGCGCGCAGCGCGCCGAGATAGCCCTCGAAGGACGCGTCGAGGCGGCCCTTCCCGTCGTCCTCGAGCGCCTGCAGGTAGCGCACGCGCGCGTCGTCGGGCGCGAGCCGCGCGGCCTTCGCGAGCGCCTCCGGGACGCGCGCCGGGTCACCGTCTTCGAGCAGCAGCTCGGCGGCGGCGAGCGCGCGCTGGGCGTCGGCGTCCGTCGGGGCCCCCGCTGCGCGCGCGCGCACGGCGGCGATGCTCGGGCGTGCAGGGACGGCGCTGCGGGCGCCGCCGCAGCCCGCGAGGGCGACGAGCAGCGCGGCGAGCAGCGTGCCGAGGGCGGCGCCGCGCCGCGGAGAGACCGACCGTTCGAGGCTTGCCGAGCGGCTCATCGTGCACCTCCGCGGAGGCTGATCCGCTGCCGCAGGAGCGCGTCCGCGCGCTCCACCCAGGCCCGGAAGTCCCCGTATTCATTGGGCGCGATGCGATCGCGCGTGATCTCGAGCTCGGTGCGCGCGGTGACGCCGCCCGCGCCCTGCTCGATCGTCAGCCGCAGCGCGCCGAAGCGCGAGACGGCCTCGCCGCCCGTCGGCAGCTCGCTCACGCGCATGCCCGCGGGCAGGCGCACGACGCGCCGCTCGACGTAGGCGTTCGTGCCGCCGAGGTCGAGCGGGAAGCGCCGCGTCGGCGTCCGCGCGAGCGAGCGCACGAGGTCGCCGACGACCGACGCCTCGAGGCGCAGCTCGTCGCCGTCGCGCCGCGCGAGCTGCGGGACGTTCGCGCGGTAGCTGAAACGGATGGGCGCCTCGCGGTCCCCGAGCTCGGAGAACTGCTGCGAGAGCAGGTCCGCGCCGGGGAAGATCGTACCCAGCTGCCGCTCGAAGCGGTCGTCGCGCGTGCCCGCCGCCTCGTAGCGGTCGCGGTAGCCCGAGGCGTCCGCGCCGCGCACCTCCTCGGTGCCCTCGACGACCGCGGAGCCATCGGCCGCGAGCTGCACGGTGAGCGTGCGTTCGCGGCGGTTCTTCGCGGCCTCGAGGACCGGCGTGCGCGCGAGCCGCGCGTCGATCGGGCCGACGACGAGGACCGTCACGCCCTGATCCATGTTCGGCAGCTCCGTCGCGCCCGAGTGCTCGGCCGTGCCGTCGAGGTAGAGGTCGAGGCTCGGCACGTAGGCGATCGCGTGGTCGAACACCGCGAGCGACGCGGGCAGCTCCGCGATGTCGCCGTTACGCCGCGTGCGCACGAGCGCGATGCGGGCGTCGATCCCGGCCTCGCGCATCATCACGTAGAGCAGCGAGGCCTTGTCCTTGCAGTCGCCGAAGCCGCGCTGGACGATCTGCGTCACGCGGTAGGGCAGGTAGCCGTGGATGCCGAACTCGAGGCCCACGTAGCGCGTGTGCGAGACGGCCCAGTCGTAGATGCGCGTGACCTTCGTGCGCTCGTCCGGCGCGCCGCGCACCAGCTCGGCGACCGTGCGCTTGAGGCTCTCGTCGGCGTAGAGCTGATCGCGCACGAGGCCCCACCACCAGCGGCCCACGTCCTCCCACGAGCGGTACGTGGAGACGTGCAGGTAGGGCGAGGTCTCCGTGAGGCCGGGCATGCCGTCCTCCGATTGGAGCGGCGCGACGTCCTCGGCGACGTAGCGATCGACGTTGCGGCCGTCGGCGCTCGTGCGTGCGTGCGCGAGCCCCGCGAGGCGCGGCTCGTTGAAGTAGAACGCGCGCGACGCGGGGGTGATCAGCACGTACTCCATGTGCTTCACCGGGTCGCCGCCCTGCAGGAAGTGCAGGTCGCCGTAGTAGTCCGCGAAGACGTTGCGGTGCGAGATGTCGTCGGTGCGGTAGCGCAGCTCCACGGTGTCGCCCGGCTCGAGATCGGGGAAGACCACGACCAGCGCGCGCGTGTCGTAATAGATGCGGTACCAAGGCTCGCCGAGCGGCTGCTCGAAGGTCTGGTTCGAGTCGAGCACCGTGCCGTCGCGCCGGTACACGCGCGCGAGGCGCACGTCGATGCGCTGCGACTCCGGGTCGAACTGGAACGAGTACGAGCGCCAGCGCCGCGCACCCTCGGCGTCGTGCACCTGCGCCGCGATCTGGTGGAAGCTCGAGCCGAGGCCGTTCTCGTAGACGGTGTTGACGGTGAGGTTCTGCAGCACCGTCACCGGGTAGCGCGTGTCGTCGCTGCGGCGCTCGAGGAGCTCGTCGCGCGCGACGGCGTACGCCTCGTCCTGCCGGGCCTCGGGCCGGATGTTCTCGAGGAGCTCGCGCGTCTCGGCGTCCTGCGGGCGCAGCGCGATCGCGCGGCGCAGCGCGTCGGAGGCCGCGTCGCGCTGACCGACGCGGAGCAGCGCGCGGCCCATCGCGACGTGCGCGGCGGCGTCGTCCGGCGCGAGGTCGAGCGCCGCGTGGTAGGCGGCGAGCATGTCGTCCTCGCGGCCGAGGCCGTCGTACACGGCCGCGGCGTAGAACAGGTTGCGCGCGCTGTCGGGCGCGATCGCGCGGAGCGCCTCGACCTGCCGCACGGCTTCGGCCGCGTCGCCGCGCTGCAGCGCGTCCGAGATGAGCGCGCGGCGCGAGGCGGCGTCGTCCCAGCGCAGCGCGACGAGGCGTTGCCGCACCGCGATCGCACGGTCCGAGCGCGACGCGGCGGCGAGCGCGTCCGCGAGCGCGCGCTGACCGGCGAGCGCGTCGCCGAGCCGCTGCGCCGTCTGCGCGACGAGGGCGAGCGCGGCCTCCGGCAGCTCGAGGCCGCGGAGCAACGACACCCGCAGGAACGCGCCGTCGATCGCGGCGGTGGTGCCTTCCGGGATGCGGTCGAGCAGGGCGATGGCGTCCTCGCCGCCCGGCCCGCGGCTGCGCACCTCGGCGCGCAGCAGCAGGGAACCGGGGTCGTCCGGCGCGAGCTCGGCGGCCTTCGCGGCGAAGCGCTGCACCTCCGCGCGCTCGTCGGCGAGCTCCGCGGCGAGCCGCAGCCGCGCGAGCGTGGGCTCGGCGTCGGCGGCGCGCGCGGCGAGCTCCTTGGCGCGGCGCTCGGCGGCGTCGTCCGCGCCCGTCCACGCGAGCAGCCGCGCGAGGTCCTCGAGCGCGCCCGGCGTGGGCGACGGCCCCGTGGCCGCCGCCTCGAACGCGGCGAGCGGGGACTGAGGCGCTGTCGGCGGGCGACCCGCAGCGGGCGCGGGCGCGACGACGTCGGTGCGCGTCGCGTCGACGCGTACGCCGCGCGGCGGGCTCCCGTCGAGCTCACCCACGCGGAAGAAGAAGCCCCACGTGCCATCGGCGACGCAACTCTTGACGAGCACGCGGTTCCAGCCGGCGCGCGCGCGCACCGCGACGAGCGCGCGCTCGGGATCGGCCGTGCGGTACGACGCGTCGCGCAGCACCTGCTCGCCGTTCCAATAGACCTTCACGGCGCCGCCCGCGCCCACCGCGAGCGAGAGCGGCCGCGCGCGGTCGACCTCGACGTACGTCTCGGTGAGCGCGCAGACGTTCTCGAAGGGCCGGAGCACCGCGTCGAGGTTCACGTACGCGAGCGGCGAGACGTCGGGGTACATGCGCCAGCCGACGGCGCGCTCACGCCCCGGGAAGGTGGCCGCCATGTCGGTTGCGTCTTGGCGCTGCGTCTCGACGGGCGTCTCCCGATCGAGGCCCTGCTTGCCCTCGTTGTCGAACGGCCCGACTACGCGCCACGCGCGCACGAAGCCCTGCTCGGTGAGGCGCTGCGCGGCGCCGGGCACGTCGCCGCGCCGCACCTGCTCGGCCGCGGCGAACATCGACGCGTACGCCCGCAGCGAGGGCGAGAGGCGGCGGTCCGCCGCGAGCCGCGTCACCGCGTCGCCCGCGACGCCCGGGGTCGCCCACTCGTTCTTCCGCCACAGCTCGAGCAGCGGCAGCACGGCGCGCGGGGTGCGTCCGAGCCGCGTGACCTCGGCCTGCAGGCGCCGGACCTCGGCGTCGAAGGGGCTCGTCGGCGCGGGTCCGCCCGCGGCGGGCGCGCTCGGCGCGGCGCGCGGGGCGGCCGGGGCGTCCTGCGCATCGACCCGAGATGCGGTGAAGGCGAGCGTGACGGCGAGCGAAGCAAGGAGCGCGCGGGGCGCCCTGCGGGGCAGCATCGACGGGACCTTTCCACCGGAGCCGTGGCTCGCGGTCGGGGCGGCAGGAGAGCGGGGAGAGCAGCGTAGTGGACGGGCGGAGCGCGGGCCAAATCCGGGGCAGGCGCCCGCGAGGCGCAGACAACCGGAGCGCCCGCGTTGTTCCGCGCGCCGTCGCACGCCGCGCCGTGACCGCGGCGCGTGGCGCGTGCTAAGTGTCCGCCGCGCCCCATGTTTCGTGGTCTCGTCCGGACGATGCGCCCACGACAGTGGGTCAAGCAGCTCTTCGTCCTCGCCCCGCTCGTCTTCGCGAAGGAGCTCTTCGCGCCCGAGCCGGTCGTGCGCAGCGTCGTCGGCTTCTTCGCGTTCTCACTGCTCGCGAGCGCGGTGTACGTCCTCAACGACCTCGTCGACGTCGAGGCCGACCGCGCGCACCCGATCAAGCGCAGCCGCCCCATCGCGAGCGGCGCCGTCTCCGAGCGGGCCGCGCGCCGCGCCTTCCTCGTGCTCGTCGCGCTCGCGCTCGGTCTCGGGCTCGCGCTCGCGTGGCAGTTCGCGCTCGCTGCGGCGGCCTACCTCCTGCTCAACCTCGCGTATTCGTTCAGGTTGAAGCGCGTCGCCTACCTCGACGTGCTCTGCATCGCAGCCGGCTTCGAGCTGCGCGTCGTCGCGGGCTCGTACGCCGCGGCCGTCCCGCCGAGCATCTACCTGCTCGTCGTCACGCTGCTCCTCGCGCTCTTCCTCGGCTTCGGCAAGCGCATGCACGAGCTCGTCGCGCAGGGCGCCGAGGCGAAGACCCGCTCGGTGCTCGCCCACTACTCGCGCGGCACGCTGACGGCGCTGCTCTACGCGACGGCCCTCGCGACGACGGCGACCTACGCCGTGTACACGCTCGATCCGGCGACCCGCGCGACCTTCGGCACGAGCCACCTCGTCGTGACCACGGCGTTCACGCTCTTCGGCGTGCTGCGCTTCCTGCACCTCGTGCGGCGCGACGCGCGCAGCGACAGCCCCACCGAAGAGATGCTGCGCGACAAGCCCTTCCTCGCGAACCTCGTGCTCTGGGTCGTCGCGGTCGTCGCGGTGATCTACTTCGGCTGACCCCGGCGCCCGCCGGGGGTGTGTGGAGTGCGTGGTCGCGGTCGTGGTAGCGTCCCGCCCGATGGTTCGCTTCGACCTCCGCCTTGTCCTCGCCCTCGTCGCCCTGCTGTCCGGCTGCTCGATCGTCATCGGCGAAATCACGCCGCCGCCGTGCACGGATGACGCGGAGTGCGAGGTGCTCAACCGCACGCCCCCGGAGCGGCAAGGTCATCACGAGCTGCCGCCGCTATCAGTGCACGGGCAATCCGGCCTCGCCCGGGCACGTGCGTCTACCGCCCGACGGACGCCGACGACGACGGTCAGGTCAGTGGCGATGTGCCTCGAACGGGACGGACTGCGACGACAGCGAATCCGACCATCGGCGAGAACCTCCCCGAGCTCTGCGACGGGCTCGACAACGACTGCGACCTCGTCATCGACGACGGCGACTTCAGCGGCGCCGGGCCGGATCGCCTCAGCGATGCGACGGGCGCCTCGGAGATCGCGTGGGGCGTCGGCGGGACGGGCTCGTTCCGCGCGTCGGACCCGGACCGCACGACGGCCTTCCGCTTCCGGCCCGACGGGACGATCGTGAACGCGTTGGTCGCGGCCCGCACCAACCCGGTCTCCGGCTACGCATCACTCGTCAACTCGGCGCCACCCGTGGCCGGCTGCCTTGTTCGCGACGTCTCGTTCTTCGGCCCCGACACGACACGCGATGGTGGAGGCCTTTGCGCGACCGACGAGGAGTGCTTTCAGGCCGTCTGCGTGCGCAATGACGTCGGCTCGGTGGGCACGTGCTCGGCCTCCCTCGATGGTCGTCCGGCGGCCATGCTCCGCAAGCGCAAACTGTACCGAGTTGTGCGCGGCGGGTCGCTGCGTGCTCGGCAATATGGATGAAGGCCTCTACAACGCTCGCCCGGACGTAAAGATCGACGCGACCTGCGATCTCAGCGATTTCGTGTCCGCACCGGTCGGCAGCCTCGGCGCCTTCGCGGTCGGGGTCGCGACGCGAGGTTGCGGCGCGGGTGTGCTGCGGGCGGGCTGGTTCGATGAGCAACGACGGCGACGCTCTGGCGACCGTTCGGTCCGGAGGCGCGTTCGAACATCTGGCTCGGCATCGACATCGGAGACTTCCCGGAGCCTCGGCGACGGCGGTGACGGGGCGCGATGGTGTGCTCCGGCTGCGATGCGCGGCGCAGCCGGGGGCGTCGCGGCCCGCGGTGGCAGCGCTCACCTCCGAGCGCGGCTCCCCAGGCGCTCGTCGCCTACCTTGGCGCGCCCCTGCGAGCGCGCTGGCGTGAGCTCTGCGGGTCGCGCGTGGTGTGCAGTCCGCGACGAACGTCGTGCCCGGTCGAGGTGCTCGGCCTCTACAAGGAGTCGCGCTGCGTCCAGCGCCGCCATCAAGCGAATGGGTTACGGCCAGCAACGATGGCCGTCCGGAGCCCCTCGGCGAGACTTCCAGGGCGTTGCGGCGCCCGCCGTCGCCGCCCTTGGCGAGGACGGGATGGGTCGTCGGCGTATCCGGAGGCCAACGCGTCTCGGTGGCCGACGCCGATCGCGCTTCATCTTCCTCGCGTCGGATGGCGCCCGTGGAGGTGCCGTTCAACGTAACAATTGGTGCTCGACGGCAGCGTGATCATGAACAATCCCGCGCACATCCAGCGCGACCGACCGCAGCCCCTCAACCCGACCGGCGGCCTTCGCGTCGATTCCGTGCCTGCGGGCGGTCGTGCCGACCACGTGGCGCATCGCGTTCGGCGCGGAGCGCAGCGGCATCCGGGATGTCGGCGTCGACCTGGATGGAGGACTGCAGCCCCGAACGACTCGGTGACGGGAACGGCGACGCCGACGGAGACCGTGTGGTTCTCCCTCGTGCGCTTCGATCCGATCGTGCCCGGCGGGTTCCGCGACCGTCGACCGAGCCCATCCAGCTGTCGACGTCGGCCGTCGCCCGGCGGTCAGCCGACGATCGCGTATGCCGGATCCGGGGTCTCGTTCGTCTCCCCGGGCTGGGTGCGTGCGGATGGGATGCCCGTTGCGGACGATCGGCGTGGCGGCTTCGTGGTGGCCTGGGCCGGGCGCCGCCGACAACGAGCGGCGTGACGCTCTCCATGCGGTGCGTGTCGCGGAATCCGATGGTCTCGCGATCGACACGACGCCGGCTCGTCGCTGCGGGTGCGTGACTGCCGAGGGCTGCGATCGTGCCCGCCGGGCACCGTGTCGCTCTACGAGACGTACGAGATCGCGACGTCGGTCGCGTCTCCTTCGGCACGATCGACGCGCGCGAGGCCTTCGTCCAGGCGGCAGCTTCGTCTGCCCGCCCGCGCTCTGAGCGGGAGACGCGCGCGGTCGACGCCGATGGCCGTGCGCGCGGCCGTGCGTGGGCCTCGCGCCGACGGCCAGCCGGCTGGCTGTCGCGCGATCAGTCGGCGCTGAGGATCGGTGCGCCGCGCGTGCCGACACGCGGCGCGTCGCCCGGCGTCGCGGCGTGGCCGCGGCACGCGGCGCGCTGTCGTCGCGGGGCTGGACGCTCGCGTGGGATCGGGGCGGCAGGTGGCCCGGCGGGCGTCGGCGACCACGGGCAGTCGCTGGCGATGACAGGCGCTGTTCCGCGCGGCGTCGACGGGCGCCGACGGCTCCACGACGAGGCGTCGGGCGCGTCGGTTCGGTGGGCGTGCAGGGAGGGCGTTGCCGCTGCGGTGTTCGGTCGCGGTCGTTCCGCCGCGTGCTCGGCGCATCGGCGTAGCGTGCGCGTGTGGCCTCGCCACCGCGGCGTGCGACGAGCCACGTCCCCGCAAAGCCGAGCGCGGCAGCGATGAGACCCACGGCGACGGCGACGCGCACGCGTCGTCGTGAAGCCTCCTCGACCACGGACGCACGCCCCGTCGAACCGCGACTCGTCGGCCGCTCACCGACCGTGCTCGCCAGCGGCCGTGATGGGGAGCCGGCGACCGAGAAGATGCCCGCGTCGACCTCGGCCTCGACGGCGGCCGTGACCGATTCGATCCCCGGCGCGACGGCCCAGGGCTCGCGCGTCGTCGCGCCGATCGCCTCGGCGAGCGCGTCGTGGAAGGCGCGCGCGTTCGGCCAGCGCGCGTCGCGGTCCCGCGCGAGGGCGCGGTGCACGATGTCGGCGAGGTCGGTGCGCAGCGCGACCGCGCGCGTCTCGAGCCGCGCCGGATCCTGCGAGATGACCTTGAGCAGGATGAGCGGTGCGCTCGCCGCCTCGAAGGGGCGCTCGCCCGCGAGCAGCTCGTAGAGCATCACGCCGATGGCCCAGACATCCGCGCGCCCGTCCACGTCGCGCTCGGCGCTCGCCTGCTCGGGCGACATGTACGAGGCCGTCCCGACGGCCGCGCCGGTGTCCGTGAGCTGGGTCGCTTCCTCGGGGCGCGCGTCCGTGAACTTCGAGATCCCGAAGTCGAGGAGCTTCGGGATGACGCGATCCCCACCGAGGTCGGCCACCTGCGCGAGGAAGACGTTGCTCGGCTTCACGTCGCGGTGCACGAGCCCCGCCTCGTGCGCGGCCGCGAGCGCGCGCAGGATGGGCAGCACGAGCCCGATCGCGACGACGCTCCCCGGCTGCGGGTGCCGCGTCATGTACGCGCGCAGCGTCGCCCCGCGCAGCAGCGACTGCACGACGTAGGGGACGCCATCCGCCTCGTCGACGCCCGCGTCGAGCACCTCGACGACGTTCGGGTGCTCGAGCCGACCGACCGCCTGCGCCTCCCGCACGAAGCGGCGCCGCGCGTCCTCGCGGACCGCCAGCTCGCGCGCCATGTGCTTGATCGCGACCGCGCGCCCGGTGACGACGTGCTCGCCCGCGTACACGCTGCCCATGCCGCCGCGTCCGAGCAGGCGCCCGAGCTTGTACTTGCCGGCGATGCGCGGCGCGTCGGCCTCCCCCGTCACGCGCGCGACTCTAGCAGCCCGTGCGCTGGCGCAGGCATGGCACGCCGTCGCGCCCCGCCGTCATGGCACCGCCGCGGGCGCGCTTCGTGCGCAGCGGAAGCCGTCGGCCGGCCGCGTCGAGAAGCGGTTCACCGCGCCGCGCGCGCTCGTGCGCAGCCAGCTCGGCGCCGGAGTCGTCGCTCCACGCGCCGCCGCGGACGGCGTAGCAGTCGTCGACCGGCGACGCACGGCACACCGGCGACGTCCACGGCCTCGGGCCCCAGCACGCGGGGCGCAGGGACGCGGGGACGTCGTCGCTCGTCCCGACAGTCGTCGGCCGTCCACTCCGCGACGTTGCCCGCGAGGTCGTTCAGGCACTGGGCGCCGGCGCGAGGCTGGGCGCCACGGGGATGGAGCTGCGTGGGTCGCGCTGCAGCCGCTGGACGTTCGCGTAGCGCGCAGGTGTCGCAGGCGCGCTCGCTGCCCCACGGGAAGAGCCGGCCCGGCCGTCTCGGCCGGCGTCGCGTTCCACCAGCGCGCGACGTACTCGCGCTCGACGTCCGTGGGCAGGCGCCCGCCCGGGACGTCCCACGCGCAGAAGGCGAGCGCCGCGTCCCAGGAGACGCAGTTGATCGGCAGCGATCGCGTCGGCGCCGACCGTAGGTGCACTCCGGTGTTCGTCGCGGCCGTCGACATACGTGCCCGGGCGTCGGCGTCATCGGCCTGCCGGTCGGGGAACGTCACCGTCTCGCTGAGGGCGCTGCCGGCGGTCGACCCAGCGGCTGGAACCGGCCCACGGTCACCTCGTCGGATCTCGAGTCTCGAAGGGCGCGAGGTAGCCGAGCCACGATCGGCGACGGGCCGGTTCGCCGTAGTCGTCGAGCGGTGTCGCGCCCGACCTCGAAACTCGCGCGCACTCCGGCACCACGACGACGCGCTGCGCACATCCCGCCCCGCCTCCCGGGCAGCTGAGGGCGCGCGGGTCGAGGATGCGGCAGCCGTCCAATCCCGCGTCGCTGCCGGCGTCCGTGCCCATCCCGCCGTCACTGGTCGGACCAGCGTCGTCACCGGAAGACCCATCGATTTCTGCATCTGTGCTGACCATAGCGTCCATGCCAGCGTCACTGGTCGGACCAGTGTGGGCGTCGGCTGAGGCGTCGCGTCCGGCGTCGGCCGATTCGCCCGGCGCGCGCACCGACCAACAGCCCGCGAGCGCGAGCAGCGACGAGGCGAGCAGGGCGCACCGAGATCCGCGCATCAGAAGGTCCCTCGCAGCTGGAGTCCGGCCGAGGTGGTGCTGGCCGTTGGCGTGAGTACGAACGCACCGAGCGTGAGCGCGCCGCCGATCGCCGCGAGCCCGAGCGCGCCGTGGAAGACCGCGCCGAGCATGTCGAGCCGACGGCGGGTGTCGGCGTAGTCCGCATCGCAGCGCTCGTCCGCGCCGGACGCGCAGCCCCGCGCTTCGTAGCGCGCGTCGTAGTCGCGTCGTCGTCGTCGATGCGAGCGCGGCGGCGACGACCGCGCCGGCGGCGCCGAGCACCGTCGCGGCGGTGCCGGACCAGAGCAGCGCGGGGTGCGGGTGCGTGGTGGCGTCCGCGGCGCCCGTCCCCGGTGTTCGCAGCGCGGTCGCGCCCTGCTCCGTGGTGATCTGCGCGTCGTCGGCCGGGGTGTCGTGACCCTGCGCGTCGTCGGCCGCCGTGTCGCCAGGCGGCGTCGCACCCGTCTGCGCGTCGTCCGTTCGCGTGGCGCTCGTCTGCGTGTTGGTTCGCGGCGATGTGTCGGCGGGCGCCGGTGGCGGGCGCTGTGCGCGGATCGTCGCGAGCGCTCCGTCGAGGTCGGCGCGGTTCCGTGCGACCCACGCATCGGTCGAGGCGAGGGCCTCCTCGAGGTGCTGCGCGGCGGCGTCGAGGCGGCCGAGCGCCTGCTCGGCGAGCGCGCGCTGCGCCTGCACGCGGCCGAGCGGCTGGAGCGCCAACGCCCGCTCGAAGGTCGCGAGCGCCTCGAGATCCTTCCCCGATGCGCGCAGCGCCACGCCCTCCCGGAGCAGCCGCGTCACCTCGGGCCGCGGCGTGTCCTGCGCGGCGGCGTGCCCCGCGGACGACGCGAAGAGCAGCGTGAAGGCGAGCAGGGCGGCACGAGCGGGACGCACGGTGGCGATAGGGTACCAGCACCGCGCGCGATCTCGGCGCCTTCGTCCGCACCCCGGCTCCGCGCGCTTCGTCCTTGCGCGCGCCGCCGCGCCCGTCGTCCAGTACGCCCCATGTCGAGCGCCTCGCCCCCCGAGCACCCCGCGCCCCGCTTCCCCGCGCCGGGTGTCCGCGTCGTCGTCTCCGAGTACGGCGAGTCCCCGCCCGACGCGATCGCGCGCTGCACCGCGCTCGTGCCGATGGACGCGCCCGACCCGGCCACGCTCGGCCCGCGCGACGTCGTCCTCGCCGTGCGCAGCGCGTCGGTCGGCTGGGTCGACCTGCTCATGACGAGCGGGCAGTACCAGCACATGCCGCAGCCGCCCTACGTCCCCGGGCTCGAGTACGCGGGCGTGGTCGCGTGGCGCGGCGCAGAGGCGATGGACGCGCCCGCGGTGGGCGAGGCGGTGCTCGTTGACGGCTTCCTCGCGGGGCCGCGCTCGCTCGGCGCGCACCGCGCGTGGGGCGGCTTCGCGACGTGGGCCGTCGCGCCCGCCGAGGCCGTGCACCGCATCCCCGCGGGACTCTCCTTCGATCAGGCGTGCAACCTGCTCGGCAACTACGAAACGGCGTGGCACTGCCTCGTGACGCGCGGCCGCGTGCAGGCCGGCGAGACGGTGCTCATCCACGGCGCCTCGGGCGCGACGGGCCTCGCGGCGGTGCACCTCGCGAAGCGGCTCGGCGCGACGGTGATCGCGACCGGCCGCACGCAGGCCAAACTCGACATCGTGCGCCGCGAGGGCGCCGATCACGCGGTGCGCGTCGCGGACGACGACGGCGCGCCGCGTGCGTTCGCCGCGGAGGTGAAGGCCCTCACGGGCGGGCGCGGCGTGGACGTGGTGTACGACGGCGTCGGCGGCGAGGTGTCGATCGAGAGCCTGCGCGCCGTGCGCTTCGGTGCGCGTTTCCTGATCGTGGGCTGGGCCTCGACGCCCGATGTGGCCAACGGCCGCGGCCAGCGCGGCGCGCCCCGCGTGAACCTGCTGCCGACGAACCTCGTACTCATGAAGAGCCTCGACGTGCTCGGCTGCCCCACGGCCATCTCGACCGCGCACGATCCGTCCACGCGCGCGCCCCGCCTCGCGCAGATCCTCGCCTGGGCCGCCGAGGGCACGCTGCGTCCGCACGTCTCGCACGTCTTCCCGCTGCGCGAGTTCCGCGCGGCGATGGAGGCCAAGTGGCGCGGCGCGGTGACGGGCGGCTGCGTGCTCCACCCCGACGCCCCTTGACGCGGCCCGCGCCGATGGTGACCGTCCCGCCCGCGCGCGCCCGAGTCCGCGCCGCGCCGAACCCGAGGTCACGATGAGCGAATCCGTCTCCGTCAGCGCCACCCCCGAGCAGCCCGAGGCCACCACCCACCGCTTCGAGGCCGAGGTCGACAGCGTCCTGCGCCTCGTGATCGAGTCGCTCTACTCGAACCGCGAGATCTTCCTCCGCGAGCTCGTCTCGAACGCCACCGACGCGCTCGACAAACTGCGCTTCCGCGCGCTCACCGAGGCGGGCCTGCTCCCCGAGGGCACCACGCTGCGCGTGCGCCTCGAGCCGGACGAGGCCGCCGGGACACTCACCATCTCCGACAATGGTGTCGGTATGAGCCGCGACGAGCTCGTCTCGCACCTCGGCACCATCGCGCGCTCGGGCACGCGTGAGATCGCGAAGCAGGCCGAAGCCGCCGGGAAAAAGGGCGATCTCTCGCTGATCGGGCAGTTCGGCGTCGGCTTCTACAGCGCGTTCCTCGCCGCCGACCGCGTCACCGTCGTGAGCCGCGCGGCCGGCAGCGACGAGGCGTGGCAGTGGGAGAGCGAAGCGCGCGGCAGCTTCACGCTCGCGCCCGCCGCGCGCGAGACGCAGGGCACGAGCGTCGTGCTGCACCTCAAGGCCGAGGCGAAGGACGAGTACCTGAAGGCCTGGCAGCTCCAGCAGCTCGTGCAGCGCTACTCCGACTACCTGCAATACCCGATCGAGCTGCGCGAGGAGCGCCCGAGTACCGCCGAAGGCGAGGGCGACGCACCCGCCGAGGTAACGTACCGCGCCCTCAACCGCGGCGCGCCGCTCTGGCAGCGCGCGCAGTCCGAGGTCACGCCCGAGCAGCTCGACGAGCTCTACCGCCACCTCGCGCACGACTTCGAGAAGCCGCTCTGTCATCGCCACTTCAAGGCCGAGGGCGCGACGGAGTTCACGGGCCTGATCTTCATCCCCTCGCGCGCGCCCTTCGACCTCTTCGACCCCGACGCCGAGAAGGGCCTGCGCCTCTACGTGAAGCGCGTCTTCGTGCTCGAGGACGCCGACGCCGTGCTCCCGCGCTGGCTCCGCTTCGTGCGCGGCGTCGTCGACAGCGAAGACCTCCCGCTCAACGTGAGCCGCGAGCTGCTCCAGGACTCGCGCATCGTCCGCACGATCCGCAAGCAGGTGATCAAGCAGACGCTCGACGCGCTCGAACAGCTCGCGCGCGAGCGCCCCGACGACTTCGCCAAGTTCACGCGCACCTTCGGCGCGGTGCTCAAGGAGGGCCTGCACTTCGAGCCCGAGCACGCCGCGCGCCTCGCGAAGCTCGTGCGCTACGAGTCGACGGCCGTCGAAGGCCTCACCTCGCTCGCCGACGCGAAGTCGCGCCTCAAGGAGGGCCAGAAAGCGCTCTATTACGCGCTCGGCACCGACCGCCGCGCGCTCCTCGCGAGCCCGCACCTCGAGGGCCTGCGCGCCCGCGGCTACGAGGTGCTGCTCATGACCGACTCCGTCGACCACTGGGCCGTCGCGGGCCTGCGCGAGTTCGAGGGCACGCCGCTCGTCTCGGTGAGCGCCGCGGACCTCTCGCTCGAGGGCGAATCCACGGCCCCCGAGGTCAAGGCCAAGGCCGAAGAGGACACGCGCGCCCTCCGCGAGTACATCCTGGCGCAGCTCACCGAGTACGTGAGCGAGGTGCGCCCGAGCGACCGCCTCACCGACTCACCCGTCTGCCTCGTCGTCCCCGACGGCGGCCTCTCCCCGCAGCTCGAGCGCCTCATCCGCGCGAGCCGCGACGGCGCCGCGATGCCCGCCACCAAGCGCGTCCTCGAGCTCAATCCCACGCACCCCGTGATCACCGCGCTCGCGTCGAAGGTCGCGGCCGGCGACACCGGGCCCGCCGTTTCGCAGGCGATTCAATTGCTCTTGGCGCAGGCGCTCATTGCCGAGGGCAGCCCGGTGCACGATCCGGCGGTGTTCAGTCAGGCGCTGAATGCGGCGCTTTCTCGTTTTATCTGAGTTTTTCCCCACCCTCCCCGCAGGTTTTTCCCCACCCTCCCCGCAGGTTTTTCCCCACCCTCCGCCCCTCCCGCCCGCCGGCGGGAGGGGAGTGTTCCGGAGGGGCGGTCGCGACAGGTGGTTTGCGGATCACGATATTGTGATGTCTCGGATTCCTTGGTGGGTGGGAGTGGGGAGAAGGGATCTCCTGACCGATCCGTGGGTCATTTGCGCCCCGGAAGAGGTGGGCAGATGCCGCCAAGCCGTAGCATCGCAAGGCTGATCAGCGCGTGAGCCGAGTGGAAACCGAATGCCATCCTGGTGAGCAACCGGATCTTGGTGTTCGCCGCCTCGATTCGCGTGTTCGAGAGTTCGGTGTCGAGCGCGTCGATGATGGCTTGTCGGTTATCCAGCACGCTGTTGGCCACCTTCACGAAGGGTGTGATTCCCGAGCGCTTCGCCCTCGCTATCCAGTCGTCGATCAGCATTGGCCCGAAGTCGGGATGCTCTTGGAAGATTCCTCGCAGTTTCTCCTTGAGCAGATACGCGCGGTAGAGACGACGGTTCGTGCGCTCGAGCTCGCCGAGCTTGCTCTGCTGGCGCTCCGTGAGGTTCTCGGGGTTCTTCACGATCGCCCATCGCATCCCTTTGAGGCTCTTCGCGAGCACCCTCTTTCCCGCGACGCGCAGCTCGTTCCACAGCGTCCGGCGCACCTCGTCCAGAGCCTTCGTCGCCCACGCCACGACGTGGAATCGGTCCATGCAGACGCGCGGCGCGGCAGACTCGATGCTCACCCGCACGACTCCCAGGTCGAGCGAACGCCAGCGTCGAAGGCCATGGCCCGCGTCGTACCCAGGGCAGCGCCGACGGCAGATCCCGCAGCGACTCTCGTCCTGTCGGCAGATCCGAACGCCGACCACGACCTCGACCGCATCGCCGTCCTCCTCGGTGTGCACGTCGACCACGCGCGCGCCCTCGACGGACGCGAGCCGAGCCCATACTCTCTCCCTGCGCATTCCCGCTCCCGTTGCCTTGGGTCTAGACAACGCCAGCGTGACGGACAGCGGGGATGTGCGCCTTCTACGTCAGCGCATCCGACCCACGGATGCGGCAGGGGAGCCCGAAAATGCGCGGCACGATCGTGAAAGACAAAGCGTCGCCGTCATCACCCGCGGATGTGGCTCAGGGCTACGAGAGCGACGAGACCACGCACTACTCGGTGGTCGACAAGGACGGTATGGCCGTCTCGGCCACCTACACGCTCGAAGCCGGCTACGGGTTGGGGGCGATGGTGAACGGCGCCGGCTTCCTCCTCAACAACGAAATGGGTGACTTCAACGGCAAGCCCTGTCTCACCGACAGCACCGGCCTGGTAGGCACCAAGCCCAACATCGCGCAGCCCGGCAAGCGCATGCTCTCCAGTATGACGCCGATGATTCTCGCCAAGGACGGCAAGCTCGTGGCCGTGGTCGGCAGCCCCGGTGGACGCACTACCATCAACACCGTCATGGAAGCGGTGCTCAACCTCATCGACTTCCAGATGCCCGTGCAGGACGCCGTGAACGCGCCGCGGATGCATCACCAGTGGTTGCCCAACGTGAGCACCATCGAGCGCAACGGCACGTCACCGGAAACGGTAAAAGCGCTGGAAGCCATGGGGCACACCGTGCGACTCGGCGGAAATCAGGGCACCGCACACTCGATCTTCGTGAACGCCAAGGGGCCGCCGACCCGCGCGATCGTGACGCAGGGGCAAGAGGACATTGATGTCAGTACAAGATAGAAGGATGTCGCTGGCGGACGACGCGCCGGCGGGGCTGGTCGTGTTCCTGGTCGCGCTGCCGCTGTGCCTCGGTATCGCGCTCGCATCCGGCGCGCCGCTCTTCTCCGGCATCATCTCCGGCATCATCGGCGGACTGATCGTCTCGCTGCTCTCCGCCTCGTCGGTGAGTGTGAGCGGACCGGCCGCCGGCCTCGCGGTGATCGTCGCCACGGCGATTCAGTCGCTGGGCTCCTTTCCAGCGTTTCTGCTGGCGGTGTTGGTCGCCGGTGTGGCGCAGGTGGGCTTCGGGTTGCTGCGTGCCGGGCGTATCGCCAACTACGTCCCCAACGCCGTGATCAAGGGCATGCTGGCGGCAATCGGCGTCGTCATCATCCTGAAGCAAATTCCGCACGCCCTCGGTCGCGACACCGGCTACGAGGGAGACTTCGATTTCTTCCGCTCAGCGGATGGAGCGTCCACCACGCTGTCCGACGTGTCGGATGCCATCGTATCGGCGAACGGGGAGGCGATCCTCATTTCGCTCATCTCCCTGGCCATCCTGCTCGCGTGGGACACCTCGTGGGTCAAGTCACGGAAGTCGCTCGCCATGGTGCCCGGCGCGCTGATCGTCGTGGCAGTCGGCATCCTGCTGAACGGACTGTTCCAGGCCGTCTCGCCAGACTTCTTCCTGCGCGCCGAAGACGGCCATCTCGTCACGCTGCCCGCCGGCGGGCCGGCCGAACTGCTAGCGCAGCTGTCCGGACCGGATTGGTCACGCTGGACTGATCGACGGATCTATTCGACAGGGCTGACGCTCGCCATTGTCGCGAGCGTTGAATCGCTGCTCTCGCTCGAAGCCTCCGACAAACTGGATCCGCAGCGACGCATTTCCAATCCCGACCGCGAACTGCTGGCCCAAGGCGTGGGCAACATCGCCGCCGGCATGCTTGGCGGTCTGCCGGTAACGGCGGTCATCGTGCGCAGCTCGGCCAACGTCTACGCCGGCGCCCGATCGCGGTGGTCCGCCTTTATCCACGGACTGCTCCTGCTGGTCTGCGTAGTGGCGATTCCGGGCCTGCTGAATCGGATCCCGCTGGCCAGCTTGGCCGCGGTCCTGCTGATGGTCGGCTACAAGCTCACCAAGCCCGCGCTATACCGCGACTCATGGAAAGCCGGCCTCGATCAGTTCATTCCCTTCATCGTCACCGTCCTGGCCATCGTCTTTACCGATCTCTTGATCGGCGTGCTGATCGGCGTGGTGTTCGGCGTGATCTTCGTGATCCGCACGAACCACCATGCGGCGTTCACGCTGGTCCAACAGGACTCGATGTACCTGCTGCGCTTCAACAAGGACGCGTCGTTTGTCAACAAGTCCGAACTGAAAGACAAACTCGCATCACTCCCCGCGCAGTCCAGCGTCATCATCGATGGAACGAAGGCCATCTTCATCGACAGCGACCTCTACGACGTGATTGCGGACTTCAGAGAGGGCGCGCAGCACAAGCAGATCACCATTGAGTTCAAGCAATTCCACAACAAATCGCAAAACTACCGGAAGCGGAGACAGATCAATGGAGTCGTATAAGAAGCTGCTCCTCTCCAACAAGGCCTGGGTGCAGGACAAGCTGAACGTCCGTGACGATTACTTCCTGCGCATGGCCGACGACCAGGCGCCGGAGTTTCTCTGGATCGGCTGCTCGGACAGCCGAGTGCCGGCCGAAGATGTCACCGGCACCGGACCGGGCGAGCTGTTTGTGCACCGGAACATCGCGAATCAGGTGATTCATACCGACTTCAACATGCTCAGCGTGCTCCAGTACGCGGTCGAGGTGTTGAAGGTGAAGCACATCATCGTCTGCGGTCACTACGGATGCGGCGGCGTCAAGAATGCACTGTCGCACAAGCACCTGGGTCTGATCAACAAGTGGCTGCGCAACATCAAGGACGTGTATCGCATTCACCGGCACGAGCTCGATGGGCTCGCCGACCCCGAGCGTCGCCTGCGCCGCTTGGTCGAACTGAACGTCCAGGAGCAGGTCTGGAAGCTGGCCGAGACGTCGTTCGTGCAGCACGCATGGCTGACGGGCCACGAGATTCACCTGCATGGCTGGGTGTACGACCTGCACACCGGCCTCATCAACGACCTGCAGATGCTCCCGCCGGGCACGCGCGTCGACGACATCTACCGGATGGACTTTGACGACGTGAAACCGAAGGCGTAAAGCACCGCGCGGGGAAAACGAAGACGGGGGCCGAAGCGAATGCGCTTCGGCGCCCGTACTTGTTGCTCCGTACGCGCTACCCCCATAGATGGCCGGTTAACAAAAAACTGAACGAGTTCGATCGGTTGCGTCCTCGCTGCCGAACCAGGTTGCGGGTCGCGCGGGGACCTGATCTTCTCCGCCACCATGGACGGAGCCGAACTTCAGGATTTGCTGCGGACCCTGCTTCCGGACGAGGTGCTGCTGGAGGTCGCGACCGCGACGGGCTTCCACCAGCGCGACCGGAAGCGCGACGCGCTGACGTTTCTGCGCACGATGCTGGTGTCGGCGTCGAGCCCCTCGGGCGGACGCCAGGCCGACATGATGCGGCAGTACTTCGAGGCGGGCGCGCCGAGGATCGCTCGCGGCTCGTTCTACGACTGGTTCGGGCCACCGCTCGAGAAGGCGACCGCGGAGCTCGCGCAGATCGCGCTCTCGTTCGCGCGAGCCCAGGAGGTGGATCTCCCCGGTGTGCTCGGCGGCGTGCGTGACTGGCGCATCGTCGACAGCACGACGGTGAAGCTCCATCCCGCGCTGCAGGCCGTGTATCCCGGCGCGGGTGACTACGCCGCGGTGAAGGTTCACAAGACGGTCTCGGTCGGCTGCGGCACGGTCGTCGACTACCACTTCAGTCCCGCGCGCGAACACGACTCGACCCATCTCACGATCGACGAGAGCTGGCGCGGGATGGGGCTCCTGGTCGACCTCGGCTACGCAAGCTTCGAGCGCCTGCGACGGTGCCAGGAGTTCGGCGTGAAAGTGGTTGTTCGGCTCAAGCACAACTGGAAGCCGAAGGTCACCAGAGTCGCCCGCGCCGACCTCAAGAAGACCTTCGTGCCAGGGACCGATCTCGACCTCTTCCTCGATGACGTCTTCCTCGAAGTCGGCAACGTCATCGACGTCGACGTCACCCTCGGGGGCGACGCGCTCCCGATGCGACTCGTCGGCGTGCTCGCGCCTGCCAAAGGTCATCGCTTCTACCTGACGAACCTGCCGCGCTCGGTCGGCCCGCACTCGGTGGCCGACCTCTACCGCGTGCGCTGGGAGGTCGAGAGCAGCAACAAACTCGACAAGTCGAATCTGCGACTCGACGAGATCGACGCGCAGCGCCCTGCGGCCGTGAACGCGCTGCTGCACGCCTCCATGATCGCGTCGGTCCTGATCGGCTCGATCGTCCACCGACACAACCTGGCGCATCGGCCCGCCGCAGGTCCGCGGAACGAGGCACCGCTGCACCACCGGCTCGTTGCGCTCATGGTCGCGCAATGTGCCTACCGCATCGCGTGTGCGTTCCACCTCGAGGGCGAAGCCGCCGCCCGTGAGTGGGAACACCTCGCCGCCGTGATCGTGCACGTGGGCAAGGACCCGAACTGGAGGAGCAAGCCATCGATTCTCGATCAACTCCGCGGCTGGAAGGCCCCCGCCCGCGCGAAGAACAAGCTTTCTCGAAGGCGCGCGCTTTAACCGATCATTCATGGCGCTACCCCTTACTTCGGGATCTCCTGACCGATCCGTGGGTCATCTGCGGCCCGGCCGAGGTGGGCCGATGCCACCCAGTCGCAGCATGGCAAGGCTGATCAGCGCGTGCGCCGAGTGGTGACCGAATGCCATTCTCGTGCGGATGGATTCCCTCGGAATACGCCGTCGATTCCGACGCGACGATGCGGGCGATGCGTGCCGGCATCCACGCGCTCGGCGCGGCGTACGCCGACTTCTCCATATCGCCGCCCCCTTCGCTACGCCGATGATGTTCATCTGGTGGCTCCGCGGCAGCGCGGATGCCCGCGGGCCACGGATTAGCCGATCGGAAGACGGCGACCGGTGTATTCTCCCATCTCACTGGTCCGTCGAGAATCTGAGGAATCTTTGCCGTGAAGATTGTGCTCATCCAACCAGTCCGGCTTCGATGACAAGCTCGTGCGCACCGTGAAAGAGAACGCGGCGCTGCTGAAGTCTAGGACTTCGGAGTTTGAGCAGGAGTAGGGGAGCGGGCAGGCGCACCAAACGCAATCGGAGCTCGGTGGGCGCCAAACTCGCGATAGGAGGCAACCAAGATGGGCAAGTCGTCGAAGCAGCCGGCAGCAGAGCCGTCGGTCATTCCGTACCACAGGCAGCGTCACGAGAAGGCGTGCGGGCTAGCCTGCCTGCGGATGGTCGAGGAGTTCCTCGGAGGAACCGCCCGACCTGAGGTTGTCTGGAAGGACGAACAGGGTACATCATGGACCGCGGCGGACGGCATCGGCGCGCCCCAGATGGGCCGGGCGCTAACGCGTCTAGCCAAGTGCGCCAATGCACCAATCGAGTTGCTTTGCTCGTGGACGAAGACGGACGCGGAATGGCGAGCGGGTAGACCGAAGCCCCTCGTGGAGCTTCCTGCCCGTTGGACCAAGGGCGAGATGATCCTCGTGGTGCTCGTGGACTCCTTCACGCACCGAAAGCCGAACCTCGGGAACCTCGGCCACTACCTCGTGATCCATGACCTCGTCCGCGGTGGCCGACCCTCGCGCACACGTGGACGCTCCCGCGATGTAGCCGTCTATCACGACCCTCTCGAGGGCCCCGACCTCTACTGGGCCTGGGACAGCCTGCTCCTTGCCACTCACTTCGCGATGTTGATCAAGAAGCCTGCGGTTGCCGCGGAATAGTCGGCACGAGGAACAATCCCATGAAGTCTCAGCCGCTCTACAAGCTCCTCGATGACCTGAACAAGACGATCTACCTGCCGCACATCCAGCGCCCCTTCGTGTGGCGTGAGGAGCAGGTCCGGAAGCTGCTGGACAGCTTGCTCCGGGAGTACCCGATCCAGACCTTGCTCTTCTGGCGGACCAAGGACCCGATCAAGGCCCGCAAGTTCATGGATTCGGTGACGCGCGACCCGGAGCTTCACAAACTCTACGACCCGCACGCCTCGGATGGCGGCCATGAGCGACTGTTCGTGCTGGACGGACAGCAACGACTCCAGGCACTCCGCACCCTGTTCGACGGGAGCATCACCACCGATGCGGGCGACCGGCTCGAAGCGTGGCTAGATCTCACAAGCGGGCAGATCCAGGACGACGAGGGCTTCTGGTTCCAAATCAAGTTCTCCGCCGAGGCTCCGGGACCCTCTTGGTATCGCGTGGCGAACCTGCGGGGCATTCACGCCAGGACCAGCGGGCGTGCTCTCGGACGGCAGGAGGCACGGCGGCTCGAGTCCCTGTTCACCGGCCCGGAAAACGAGGTTGAAGATAGCCTCAACCGCGTGCAGGCCAACGTAGAAAGCCTTGCCCGGATCCTCAAGGAGGAGAACGTCTTCTGGTACGACGAGCTCGACGGCATCGTCGCTGACTTCCCATACGAGCGCGTCCTCGAGGTCTTCGTTCGCGTGAACAGTGGAGGCACGAAGCTCGACGGCGGCGACTTGATGTTCGCCGCCATGAAGGGCCTGTCCAATGAGATCGAGGAGCAGGTCGAGGAACTCGCGGAGAGCCTCTCGGTCGGCGACCTCGCCTTCGACAAGGCGCTGGTGCTGAAGGCCATCGTCGTGACGTTGACCGGCAACGGCACTCTCGAGCCTCGTCTGTTCTCGGGCGCCGACGGGGACCTTCTCATGAAGAGGATCCAGGATTGCTGGCCTCGCCTCGAGACCGCCTTCGAACAACTTCACGACGTGATCACCCAGGACATCGGAGTGGCCTCGGATCGCCTCGTCCGAAGCTACGTCGCATTCATCCCCATCGTCGACTACCTGTTTCACTTCCCGGCCCCCACGGAGGCTCAGCGCCGACGCATCGTGGGCTACTTCCACAAGGCGCAGCTCTTCAACTGGTTCGGCGCGTCCACTGACCAGATCCTCACCAGCCTGCACAACAAGCTCGTGGCAGCGAACGGGGTCTTCCCGCTCGAGGACATCAAGACGTTCTTCGCGGGCTACCGCCGGGAGGTAGAGCTCACTGCCTCCAACGTCGGCGGCTCCCGCGTCCGCACGATGGTCCTCAACCTCGTGTACCGCGAAAAGTTCGGCACCTCCTTGTACGAGAGCCAGTTTGCAGGGAATGCCCCGCACGTCGACCACATCTACCCACGAGCCAGGCTGCGTCCCCTCGGACTGACCAGCGACGACATCAACCACCTCGGCAATTTCCGGTTCGTCGGTGCCAAGGACAACATCCGCAAGCGCGCCGAGCACCCGGACTCCCACTTCTCGCGGATGAAGGCCGCGAGCGTGCCTGTGGAGAAGCATCTTCTCGCCGAGCCCTGGGCCAGCGACCCCAGCAAGATGAAGTTGGACGTGGAGACGTACTGCAAGTTCCGAGACGCGCGGTTCGACGCCGTGCTTCAGCTAGCGCAGCGCATCGTGAACCCGGAGGTCCCGTGACTCACGCCTGCTCGGAGCTGCCCCGCGGACTTCATCGCGCGTTTGTGAGCGCTCGCGGTAACCGTCCGGCGACCACCGTCGCGACAAGCGCGCGGATCGACGTTCAGTTCGCAGCGGCCCAGGCGGCGGGGAGCAATTCGTCGATGGCGTTCGCGGGGTGATCCTGCACGCGGGCGAGGACGTCGGTGAGGTAGTCGAAGGGGTTGATGCCGCGCGATTCGCAGGTGGCGATGAGCGAGTAGAGGCCGGCGAGGCTTTGGCCAGCGGCGACGTCGCCGACGCCTTGGCTTGGACGCGTGTCCACGGAAGTGAGGGAGGTTCATCGCGCCGCTCCTCCGGAAAGCCCCCTCCACTCCTGAAAGGAGGGAGGGGGTTGGGGGAGGGAGGTTCCGTTCACCCGCTCGCGAGCGTAGCGATGTGAAAGGCCGCGACACCGAGGTTGGTGAGGACGACGGGATTCCGCAGCGTGCCCACCGACAGCGGCGTGGTGACCTTGTAGAGGACCTGCATCCACAGCAGGGGAGCGGCCTGCGCGGGCTGTCCGCGGAACAGGAGCACCGCCGACATCACGAAGATCGCGCCCTAGATCGACAGCAGGATCCCGCGCGCCGGCGATCGCTCGCCGTAGGCCTTTCGGGTCCACGCCGCATTCGCGAGCAGCCCGATGCAGACCGGGATGAGGATGGCGATGTTGAGGCTCAGCGAGAGCGTGATCAGGGTCGGCACAGTGGGTCTCCGAGCGGATGGCGAACATCGCGTATCCCGACATCGGATGACGCGTCGATGTGCTCTGCGAGCGTGGCGGACCGCGGGTCTTGGGTCCGCGACGCGTCGACGTCCACGTCTCACGTCGCCGCATCACGCCCTGTCACCCGCGGACGCGCTTCATGTCGCCGATGGTACGTCCGCGCGATAGGCCCATGGCCCTCGCAGACGTATCCCTCGAAGCGTGGGATTCCGTGAAGCCTCGCGCTCAGCCGCAGAGCGGCATACCCGCGCACCATGCGGCGTCGAATTGGCCGGCGGAGCGGGTTCCGTCGGGCCAGAGCACGGAGTAGGTGCCGCGCGCGCCGGTGCCGACGTCGTAGCTGCGGAAGGTGAGGGACCAGTCTTCGCTGCTCTCGCAGACGCCGGCCATGCAGCGGTTGGCGGTGCCGCTCGGCATGGCGAGCGTAGAGGTGAGGGTGTCTCCCGCGAGCGGGGAAATGCGCGCGCCCGAGAGGTCGTGGACGTAGAACGAGACGGAGAGTGGCGCGCCCTCGACGCTGCACACCGCGACGCTCCCGTCGAAGAGCGCGAGCTCGAACGCGGGGCCGTCGGCCGGGCCGCACGAGGGGCGCACGTACGAGCGCGCGAATTCTTCGCCTGCGTCGCCCGCGCCGAGATCCGCCGCGCCGTCCTCGCCCGGCAGCGCCGCGTCCGTGGGGCCCGCGTCCATCGGGATGCCGGCGTCTGCGTTGCCCGCATCGTCGGCGGGCCCCGCATCGACGCGTCCCGCATCGGGCGTCTCCGCGGGCCCATCGCCTCCGCCGCATCCCGCGACGACGATCATCCACATCAGACAAGCACACCTGATCTGCCAGCGACGCATTCGACTACGCTCGCACGGCGAGAGGGCATTTCCAACCCTTCCAATGGGACCGACGCGCGGTGAGAGGCCCGGATCGCATGCAGAAACCGCACTTCAGCGCCCGCACGATCGTCGCGACTCTGCTTGTCGCGCAGGGCGGCCTCGCGCTGACCGGCGTCGTGCTGACGCTCGCCTACTTCTACGAGGTCCTCGTCCTCGCCCCGAGTGACGCGCCCGTCGCGGGGCTGCTGATGCTCTGCGGCTGTTTCCTTCCGCACATCGTGCTCTCCACACGAGCCCGATCCCTGACGCATCCCGCCCCGCGCCGCCCCCTCGTCGTGGCCTTCGTCGCTGCCTCCGCGCTGGCCATCGTCGGCGCCCACCTCTTCGTCCACGGCCCAGCCCACGACATCGCCCTCTGGTTCGGCAGCCACGGCCGCTTCGGCTGCACCACCGTCGACGCCTCCGGACACCGCACCACCTGGCTCGACGACCGCACCCTCCCGTGGCTCCTCTCCCTCCCCATCCCCGTCCTCTGGGCCATTTGGCTCTCCCGCCAGAAACCCGCGCATCCGCCCGAATGAAACCAATCCCCCGCAACCGCCCGTGAAAGAATCCGAGTCTCCGCAACCGCCCGTGAAGGAATCCGCAACCTCACAGCCCCATGACCCGCAAACCACCTGTCGCGCCGCCCCTCCGGAAAACTCCCCTCCCGCCGGCGGGCGGGAGGGGCAGGGGGTGGGTGGGAGAGAACTGGGGGTGGGTGGGAAAACCCTACCAGCTTCCAAGCCTGTTTCGACCATATGCTACGCTGGCGCCATGACCCGCGCGGCCAAGAAGATCACGCTCAACGTCCCCGAGGATCTGCTCCTCGATGCACAGAAGATGACGGGCCTCGGCATCACCGAGACGGTCGTGCTCGGCCTCGAAGAGCTGCGTCGCCGCAAGAAGCGGCATGCGCTGCTCGCGCTCCGCGGGAAGGTCGACTTCGATCTCGACCTCACGAAGACGCGACGATGATCCTCGTCGACACATCGGCCTGGATCGCGTTCTTCCGCGACCGCGGGAGGCTCGCCGAACGCGTGGCCATCGCGGTGTCCGAGGGAGAGGCGGCCTTGTGCGGGCCGGTGCTCACGGAGCTCGTGCGGGGGCTTCGTCCGCCTGAACGCAAGCGGGTGTTGCCGCTGCTCGAGGCGCTCGAGCGGCTCGATGCGCCCCCCGATCTCTGGCTCGCCGCCGGTGAGCTCGGCTATCTGCTTGCGCGAAAGGGACGGACGGCCAAGTCCCTCGATCTCCTGATCGCCACCTACGCGATGCACCACGGAGCCACCGTCCTGACGGACGACGCCGATTTCTCCGACATGGCGGCCGCCGGGATTCCCGTCGCGGTCGATCGCGGGAAGTAACGGTCTGTCCAGGGGGCGCAACGCCGGGGGGCGTCGATCGCGACACACCGGCTCTTCACCCACCACCAGGGCATGCCGGTCTTCGACGTGCAGCTCCTGCACACGCACCCCGATCGACTCCCGCGCGTCCGCAAGGTCGTTGAAGACCAGCTCGCCCGCGCGACGCCCGAAGCCATCGCGCGCGCCCGCTGGATCGGCCGCATCCTCGCCGACCGCCGTTTCCGCGAAGGCCAACGCATCGGGCTCGACATGCGCCGCGACCTGCCGCCCGGTCCCCCGAACACCGCCAATCGGGATGAAGATCCGCGAATTCGCGCGCGGAGATCCCCTCTCAGCACCCGCGAAGAAATCCGAGACACCGCAGTCTCACCTCAGCGCCGCAAACCACCTGTCGCGACCGCCCCTCCTGAAAACTCCCCTCCCGCCGGCGGGCGGGAGGGGCTGGGGGTGGGTGGGAGCGCCGCAGGCTCGGCGGACGGGAGGGGCTGGGGGTGGGTGGGAAACCCCCTGGGAGTGGGTGGGAAACCCCTTGAAGGCGGGTGGGAATCTCGCGGAAATGGCCGAACGTGATGAACGGGAATCCAAGTCAGCGCTTTCGGAAGCGCACGAGCACGACGCGTCCCGCGTAGTCGAGATTCCGCAGCTCGTCCCTCAA
This sequence comes from Polyangiales bacterium, assembly GCA_964202905.1. Classification (GTDB taxonomy): domain Bacteria; phylum Myxococcota_A; class Polyangia; order Polyangiales; family JADJQN01; genus CAIUAC01. The sequence goes on along the minus strand of CAXNJO010000001.1, from coordinate 215,355 downwards.
CAGCGCGAACGACTTCGCCTCGTCGAAACGACCGCTCCCCGCGCCGATGGCCGGGACCGCGATCGAGGTGAAGCCGTGCCGTTGAGCTGCCGCGACGGCGTTGCGGATCGACAATCGGATGCTCTGCTCCGTGGCGGTCCAAAGCATGTCGATCCCGGCCACGTGGATGATGGCTTTGTGCGGGAGACGACCCGCACCCGTGACCACGGCGCTGCCGAGCGGCATCGCGCCGTGCCTCGCGACCTCACGGAACGGCTCCTTGCCCGCGCGCCGCTTGATTGCCCCCGACACGCCTTGTGGAATCAGCAGCCACCAAGGGATGATGTTGCGATTCCACGCATTGACGATGGCATCGACGGTTTGATCGAGCAGGTCCCCGTCCACTTCCTCGATGAGCACGCTTGCCGAACTCCTGAGTGCATCCCCACAGACGCCCGCCCACTCGACGCTCCTCGCAACGACGGTATTCCCAGAATCCCGCGCACAACGTCCTGAACCCCCATCCGATCGCCCGCTCTCCTCGCCTCCCACCCCCGCAAAGGAATCCGAGACCCCGCAGCTTCATGATCCGCAAACCACCTGTCGCGACCGCCCCTCCGCAAACTCCCCCTCTGCCGCCGAGCACGGCGCGGCGCAGGACCTGACCGTGGCGTGGAAACTCCCCTGCCGGCGGGCGGGAGGGGCTGGGGGTGGGTGGGAAACCCCTGGGGGTGGGTGGGAAACCCCTGGGAGTCGGTGGGAAAAACCCTTTGGGGAGGGTGGGGTCAATCACCCCAGCGTGGAACACACATTCGCCGAGCAATCCCCCGCACCTTCGCAGCAATCGGCGTTCGTGCGGCAGGCCTCGCCGGTCTCGGAGCACTCGACGACGTCGGGCGGGACGCAGACGGGGCCGCCGCCCGTGTCGCGGCAGAAGCCGGAGCAGCACTCGCCGCTCGTCGCGCAGGCGCGGCCGTCGGCGTTGCAGGCCTCTTCGGCCCAGTAGGCGGCCATGTTCTCGTGCGCGACGTCCTGCTGCGGCAGCCAGTAGGGCGCGAAGCTCGGGTCCGTGCCGGCGGCGGGCGCGTTGCGGATCGCGGCGACCCAGAGCTGGCGGCGGCCGGTGCCGCGCGTGCCGGCCTGCGCGTTGCCGTAGTCGCGCGTGCTGACGAAGGCGAGCCAGAAATAGCCGCCTTCGTCGAAGGGCGAAAACGTCGGGTAGTAGCTGTTGCGGGCGCCGCCGTGCATCGCGTCGAGCGGCCACTGTGTCGCTCCGTCGCGGGTCACGAGCACCACGGCGCCGGGGCGCGGGATGCTCGGGATGCCGCCGCCCGGGTCTTCGCGGATGCGGCTGTGCGCGGAGTGCTGGTAGGCGAGGAGGGCGCTGTCGGGCGACCACGTCGGCCGTGCGACGGCGAGCCCGCTGCCCGCCGCGATCACGCGCGGCGCGGAGAAGGCGTCGACGCCCGTGACGTCGACGACGCCGAGATCGCTGCGGCGGAAGTCGACGCCCCAGGTGCCGTCGTGCCCCGACGCGAAGGCGATCTGCGTGCCGTCGGGCGACCACGTGGGGTGTGCGGAGCCGGTCGGCGGGCAGCCCCGCGCCACCTGCGGGGAGACGAGCGCCGGTGTTGCCGTCCATGAGGAAGAGCTCGGTGCCCGCGTTCGCGACGAGGCGCGTGTTGTCGGGGCTGAACGACGCGGTGAGGAAGCGCGTGATCGAAGGCGGGATGAGCGTGGGCGCGGGGTCGACGCTCAGGTCGGTGGTGAGGTCGAAGACCGCGCCGAAGTCGCCGCCGTCCCAGAGCTCGGCGGCCATGCGGCGACCATCACGGCTGATGGCATGGCAGGCGACGCAGCGGCTCGGTGATCCGGTGGGCCGGATGGGCGGACTCGGCATGAAGGTCTCGCGTCCCGAGCCGTCGCCGCGGATGCGCAGGATGTTTCCGCCGCCGAGATCCCAGTAGTAGATGGCGCCGCGGATGGTCGCGTCGGCGAAGCGGACGGTGCGCGCCTCGCCGGGGATCAGCGTGCCGCTCGCGGTCTCGAGCCGATCGACGGCGATGGTCACGGGCGTCTCCGGCGTGCTCTCGGCGACGGCGCGCCACGCCTCGCGCGTCACGGGCCAGTCGAAGCGGAAACCGCCGCCCTCGTGCAGCACGCACGCGCGCACGCGCACGCCCGCGGCCTCGAGGCGCACGCGGTAGAGATCGCCCGCGACGCCGCCCTCCCACTGCACGTCCGGCGGCTGCACGTTCTGCGGAAACACGGCGCCCGCGAGCGGGTAGAGCAGCGCGGCGCGGCGCGCGGGGTCGTCGACCGCGGTCGCCGCGTCGAAGCGCGTGGGCGCGTCCGCGGGGGCGCCCGGCGCGATCACGGTGCGCTCGACCGTGACGGAGAGCGGCGCAGTCGCGGTGAGGCCGATCGCCTCGACGCGCACCTCGACGGTGCCGGCGACCTCGCCGTCCGCCGTGAAGACGCCGGTGGTCGCGTCGACCGTGCCGAGGCGCGTCGAGGCGAGCGACCAGAACGCCGACGAGGCCGGCGCGCTCGAGCCGTCGTCGTATTGCAGCAGCGCCTCGAGGTCGAGCGTCGCGCGGTCGCCGTCGACGCTCACGACGCCGGGCGCGCCGGGCGCGATGGAGAGGCCGGTGACCGCGCGCGGCGGCCCGAGATCGCTCGGGTCGGGGCCGAGATCCGGCGCGCCGCCGTCGCGGACCGCGACGCAGAGACCATCGACGCACGCGCGTCCCGGCCCGCAGGAGGCGCTGCTCGTGCAGGTGCGCGTGGGCGCCGGGTCGTCCGCCGCGCACGCGCCGAGCGCGAACAGGAGCGCGAGCCCGAGCGCGCGCAGCGCAGGGCGCGCCGGGGCGCGGGGGGAGGAGACCGTGGCACGCGGGAGGAGGCTCATGCCCGCATCCGACCACGGAGCACGAAGGGACCGCAACGTCGGGCGCGCGCCGTCGCGTCGGCGCGCGTGCGGTGCGGGCAGCGCGGCGCGGGGTGCGGGCAGCGCGGCGGATGTTGTGTGTGTGCGTGCGTGCGGTGCGGTGCAGCGCGAGCGCGCGGCGCGCGATCAGCGGCCCGGTGCCACCGGGCTGGTCGGTGTGCTGGTGCCCTGCGTCGTCGCCTGCGTCGCGTCGTGTCCCGCCGCCTGCGCCGTGCCCGCCGGCGCGGCCGCGTACGCGCTGAAGACGAGCGCTGCGCGGGGCGCGTCGGCCCCTGGGGCAGCGGGTGGATCGCCCGACGGAATCATGAGTCTTTCTCGGGGGATACCCGCCGCGATCAGGGCGTCGCGCAGCGCGTCGGCCCGCGCGCGCGCCGTGCGGGCGCCGGCGGGGTCGCGGTCGGCTTCGAGCGTGACGAACACCGGGCCGCTCGCGTGCGTGCGCAGCACCGTCGCGAAGGCGCCGACTGCGCCCGCTGCGGGCGTGCGTGCGCGCTCGGGGAAGGCATGCGGCGCGGACGACCACGCCGCGCTCGTCGGCCTGTGCGGTGAGCCCGGCGAGCTGCGCGGTCTCGACGAGCGCCGCGACGCCCTCGGCGCCCGGTGCGCCCGCGTGCGCGCGGCCTCGCCGAGCGCGCGCTCCGCCGCGCGGCGCGCCTCGTCGGCCGCGGCGAGCGCGTCCGCCGTGGCCGTCCGGTCGCCGCGCGCCCGGCGCGAGCGCGGCGTCGCACACGGCGAGGGCGCGTCGACGGACCCGAGCGCGCTGGTGTCGCGCCGAGCGCCGCCGCGGCCGCGCGAAGCAGGCGCGCCCTCCGCGCGAGCGCGCGCGCCGCCTCGCGGGCGTCCTCGGCGTCCCCGCTCGGCAGCCGCGCGCCGCGTCGCGGCTCGCTCGCCTGCGCCCGCGCGAGGGCCCGCGCGAGCTCGTGCTCGGCGACGTGCGCCGCCGCGCGCCAGACCGTCTCGCGCTCGATCGCGGCGCGGGCGCGCCTCGTCCCGCTGCGCCGCGTTCCACTCCGCCTGCGCGGCGCGCTCGGCGGCGACGCGTGCGCGCGCTCGTCGGCGACGCTGCAGCTCGCCTTCGACCGCCGAGTAGAGCGCGTGCGCGACGTGATCTCGTCGCCCTCGGCCTGCGCGTCGCCGCGCGCCCGGGCCTGCATCGCGGCGTCGCGCGCCTGCTCGGCTGCCGCGACGAGGTCCGGTGCGAGCGCCCGCGCCCGCCCGAGCCGCGCGTCCGCGAGCTGGTCCGCGAGCAGCCCCGCGCCCGGCCGCGCCCCGGGCCCGCACGCGGCGCCGCCGAGCGCGATCACGCACGCGCACGCCCACGCGCGGTATGTCCCGGATCGGCGCGTCTGGCTCACCGGGCGCCCTCCGAGTCCGCTGCGTCGCCGCCGCGCGGCGCATCCGGCGTCTCGGCGTTGCCCGCCCCGCCGTGCCCACCTTCGCCGAGCGTCTCCGCGTCGCCCGCCTGCACGCGCTTCTGCGGCCTCGCGCGCCTCGCGCGCCGCGATCGCCCGTGCCCGCGCGGCGTCCCACTCCCGACGCCGGACTGCGCCTGCGCCGCTCACGCGCCAGCGCGGCCTGCCGACCCACGAGCTTCGAGACGCCGCGCGTGCGACGGCGACGCGCGCGCCGCGGCTGCGTCCGCCGCCGCTGCGAGCGGCGCCCGCGCCCGCGCGAGGCCGCCGCGCGCCTGTCGAGGTGGCCGCCACGCGCGGCCGTCGCGCCCGGCGCCCCGGCGAGCGCCGAGAGCGCGTCGCCGCGCCGCTGCGCCTCGCGCTCGCCCGAGTCGGGTGTCGTCGGCCGCGCCGCGCCGGGCAGGCCGCCCGCGCGCGGGGCCACGCCCGCCTGCGCCGTCCGCGTACCGCCCGCCGCCTGCCGCGGGTTCCCCGAGTCGGCCTGCGCCTGTGCGCCGCCTGCGAGCGCGAACGCGAACCCCACCGCGACGGTGACGAGGGCCGCGTGCCCCATCACCGTCTGCCCCGTGACCGTGCGCCCCGTGACCGTCTGCCCCGTGACCGTGCTGCCCCGTGACCGTCTGCCCCGTGACCGCGCGCCCCGTGACCGTGCGCTCACCGCGCGGGCAGCGCGTCGTGTGGGCGGCCCTGCGCGGCGAGCGATGCGGCACGCGCGCATTCACGCACGGCCGCGCGTCGCGCGCAAAGGACCCGCGCGCCGCGCAGGCGCCGTGATCAGAGCCCGCAGCCGCGCTCGCCCGTCGACTCGACGCACGCGCAGGCGCCGCACATCGTGCCGGAGCGCGCGCGCCAGCGTCCGTCGCAGCACTGGTAGCTCGCCGAGCACGCGCTGCTGGCGTAGCGGCCGCCGTAGCTGTGCGTGCAGCTCGCGCCGGACGGCGCAGGCGCCGGCGTCGGCGTCGGTGCGGGCGCCGGGCTGCCTGCGGAGAGCGTGCGCGTGCGCGCGGTGCTGATGATCTGCCCCACGCGGCCGCGCAGGTTCTCGCCGGGGCACGAGGTCGACTGGCCCGCGTGTTGGCCGTGCCCCTTCACGCGCGTGCTGTCGAGCGTCACGCCGTAGAGCCGCGCGAGCGTGCCGACGAGCCGCCCGCCGACCTCGATCGACGCGTCGGTGGGGCGCGTCGGCCCGAGCCCGCCGCAGCCGCTCGTGTGGAAGCAGCCGATGTACGAGATGCCGATGTTGCCCGTGTTGTTGCTGCCGACGTGCGCGCCGAGCAGCTCGAGCGGGCGCCCCTCGTACACGCGGCCGTCCTGCCCGACGAGGAAGTGGTAGCCGACGTCGCACCAGCCGTTCGTGTCCATGTGGTAGCGCTGGATGCCGCGGAGCTGCCGCGCCGGATCGCTCGCGCCCGAGACGGTGTGGTGGATGGCGAGGCGCGTCTTGCGCGTGTCCCGCGTCGTGCAGCGCGTCGCGCGCGCGCCCCACGACGAGCGCGTGACGATGCCGAGCCCGCCGAGCTCGCTCCGCAGCGCGGCCGGGGCGCCCGCGACCTCGTCGAGCGGCACGCCGTCGTCGGCGGTCTCCGACTCGGGGATGACCGCCGTCCACTGCAGCACGCGCAGCACCTCGACGGCCTCCGCCCGCACGCGGAGCTGCGCCCCGTCGCCCACGCCGCCGAGCTCGGCCACCGCGACGTGCTGGTCCTCCTCGCCCCAGGTCTCCGCGAGCGGCTGCCAGTCCCCCGCCGGGGCCCCATCGACGAGGACACGCGCCTCCATCCCGGGCAGGTCGCCGGGGCTCGCGAGCCCCACCAGCGCGCCCGCGCGGTTGGCCCCGTCCGGCGCGTCGAGCACCGGAGACACGAGCCACTCGCCCTCGCGCGTCCAACCCGCCGTGAGCTCGCCGGCCGAGACGATCATCTCGTGGTCGCCGTGATCGAGCGCCTCCTGGCGGTTCAAACCCAGCTGACCGTCCACGCAGCCCGCCAGCGCCGTCAAGGCGAGCGTGGCGACTGCGCACCCCAGTTTCCGCGTCGTCGTCGTCATACCCGGCGCGGGTTGCAGGTTTCGTGCGCGCCGAGCGTGCCTGCATGCGCGTAGGTCCGCGTATTTGCAGGGTTATGTGCCGGTCTCCCCTACGGTGTAGGTGCGTCCCCGACGCGTGCGCCGGGGTCAGAGACCGAGGTCGAACGCCGGCAGCCCCGCGTCGGTGGCCGGCAGCGGGGGCACCCCACCGCCGCCGCCCCCGAACGACGGGACGCACACGCGCGCCCCGCTCGTCCCGAAGGGCAGGGCGCGGCACGTGTAGCCCTCCGCGGTGCGGCACTCCGCATCCGTCGTGCACGTCGCGATGCACTGCCCGGTGCCCCCGCCGAACCCGATGCACGTCGCGTCCGCCCCGCAGCCGACGGCGACCGCGCAGCTCGCCGAGCAGTAGCCGCCGGGCAGCGCGATGACCCCGCCGAGCGAGCTGATGCACATCGAGCCGGGGATCGCGGTGCACTCGGCCATCGACGTGCACGCCGCGCCGATGTTGCCAGGCACGGTCGAGCCGCCGCCGCCGTCGCGCGTGCCTGCGTCGGTGCCTGCGTCGCGCGTGCCTGCGTCGGTGCCTGCGTCGCGCGTGCCTGCGTCGGTGCCTGCGTCGCGCGTGCCTGCGTCGGTGCCTGCGTCGCGCGTGCCTGCGTCGGTGCCTGCGTCGCGCGTGCCTGCGTCGGTGCCTGCGTCGCGCGTGCCTGCGTCGGTGCCTGCGTCGCGCGTGCCTGCGTCGGTGCCTGCGTCGCGCGTGCCTGCGTCGGTGCCTGCGTCGCGCGTGCCTGCGTCGGTGCCTGCGTCGCGCGTGCCTGCGTCGGTGCCTGCGTCGGTGCCCGCGTCGATCGGTCCGCCGTCGCGCACGAGGATGCCGCCGTCCGTGCCGCCGCCCGCGTCGGTCGGTCCGCCGTCCGGCCCGACCAGACCGCCGTCCGCATCACCGGCGTCGGTCAGCGTTGCGGCGTCCGTGTCGCCCGCATCGGGCAGGACCGCGCCGTCATCGATGGCGCCGTCGTCGGTGGCGCCGTCGTCGGTGGCGCCGTCCTCGGCGGGGGTCCCGCCGTCCGTGCCGGGGGCGCCGATCTCGAGCGCGGTGGTCGCGCAGCCCGTGAGGGCGAGCACGAGGGCGAGGACGGTGGGGCGAAGAAGCAAGCGCGTCATGGGCTCTCCTGAAGGGGCGACCCGCGCGACGTTGCCCTCGCGCGTCCGGGGCGTCAACCCGCGTGGCGTGTCCGCGTGTCCGCGTCACAGCGCCTGCGCGGGCGGCCGACGGTTCCGCGCGCCGACACCCGTGACGAGGACGGACGCGACGACGCCCGCCCTCCTCGCGGAGCAGCGGGCGTCGGTCGGTGAGGAGGCGCGTGCCCCGCGGTCAGCGCGGCGCGCGCGGTCGGTCGGTCCCGATCAGCTGCAACCCATCGAGTTGCCGCAGTTCAGGCACTTGTAGCAAGCGCCGTTGCGGACGGTGATGTGCCCGCAGCTGTCGCACATGGGGGCGTCGCCCATCATGCCGCTGAGCTGCGAGTTGAGCGCGTCGTGCGGGCCCGCGGCGGCCGCGTGTCCGACGGCCTCCGCTTCGAAGCGCAGCGCCTGCTGCGGCGTCGGTGCGCTCGTGTCGGGCGGCAGCGTCAGCGCCTCGTGCGCGGCGCCGACATCCGTCGGGTTCATGAGCTCCGCCTGCTCCTCGACGGGCGGGACGTGCGCGAGCTCGTAGCGGCGCAGGTACTCGACGCCGAGCACGCGGAACACGTAGTCGATCATCGAGGTCGCGAGCTTGATGTTCGGGTGCCCCTCGACGCCGCCCTGCGGCTCGAAGCGCGTGAACGTGAACTGCTCGACGTAGCTCTCGAGCGGCACGCCGTGCTGCAGGCCCATCGAGACGCTGATGGCGAAGCAGTTCATCAGCGAGCGGAAGGCGGCGCCCTCCTTGTGCATGTCGATGAAGATCTCGCCGAGCGCGCCGTTCTCGTACTCGCCCGTGCGCAGGAAGATCTTGTGGCCCGCCACGCGCGCCTCCTGCGTGAAGCCCGTGCGCTTCTTCGGCAGGCGGTGGCGGTTGGTCTTCGGCGGGTTCGCCGTCTCGCGCTCGACCTTCGCGGGCAGGCCCGTACCCCGCTGCGCGAGGGCGGGCTGTGCGGCCGCGGGCTGCGCGGCGACGACCGGCGGCGCGGCCGGCGTCTCCTGCAGGCCCTTCGCCGCGAGCTTGTCCTTCGCGGTCTGCTTGTCGCCGGCCTCGTCCTTCTGGTCCTCGTTCGAGGTGTTGAGCGGCTGCGAGGCCTTGCACCCGTCGCGGTAGAGCGCGACGGCCTTGAGGCCGAGCTTCCAGCCCTCCATGTAGACGTTCGCGACCTCTTCGACGGTGGCGTCGTTCGGGAGGTTGACCGTCTTCGAGATCGCGCCCGAGAGGAACGGCTGCGCCGCCGCCATCATGCGGACGTGGGACATCGGCGCGAGGTAGCGCTGCCCGTGCTTGCCGCAGCGGTTCGCGCAGTCGAAGACGGGCAGGTGCTCGGGGCGCAGGTGCGGCGCGCCCTCGATCGTCATGCGGCCGACGACGTGGTCGTTGAGCGCGTCGATCTGCGCCGGGGCGAGACCGAAGTGCTTGAGCAGCGAGAAGCCGGGCTTCGAGAGCGTCTTGTTGTCGATGCCGAGGCGGTCGTACGCCTCCTTGCCGATGACCCACGGCGCGAGCGCCAGCGAGACGTCGAACGCGCCCGCGAGCGCGGACTCGGCCTTGTCGATCTCGCGCTCGTTGAGCCCGCGGTCGAGCAGCGCGCGGCGGTTGAGGTGCGGCGCGCCCGTGAAGGTGTTGGTGCCCGTCACGTACGCGACGATCGCGGCGACCTCGGCCTTCGAGTAGCCGAGCGACTCGAGCGCGCCCGGCACCGACTGGTTGACGATCTTGAAGTAGCCGCCGCCGGCGAGCTTCTTGAACTTCACGAGCGCGAAGTCGGGCTCGATGCCCGTCGTGTCGCAGTCCATGAGCAGGCCGATCGTGCCCGTCGGCGCGAGCACGGTCGCCTGCGCGTTGCGGTAGCCGTGGCTCTCGCCGAGGCGCACGGCCTCGTCCCAGTCCTGCTGCGCGGCGCGGAGCAGGTACTCGGGGCACACCTCGTTCGGGTCGCGCGGCGACGTCTCGCCGGGGCGGCCGTTGATCTTGTAGGCCGCGTCGCGGTGCTTGCGCATCACGCGGAGCATCGGCTCGCGGTTGTGCGCGTAGCCGGCGAACGTGCCCTTGCTCGCCGCCATCTCCGCCGAGACGCGGTAGGCGTGCCCGGTGAGGATCGCGGTGAGCGAGCCGCACATCGCGCGCCCCTCGTCGGAATCATAGGAGATGCCCATGCGCATGAGCAGCGTGCCGAGGTTCGCGTAGCCGAGGCCGAGCGGGCGGTAGTCGTGGCTGTTCTGCGCGATCTGCTTCGTCGGGTAGGCGCTGAAGTCGACGAGGATCTCCTGCGCGATGAACAACACGCGGATCGCGTGGCGGTAGCCCTCGACGTCGAAGCCGCCCTCTTCCGTGTAGAGCTTGCTCAGGTTGATCGACGACAGATTGCAGGCCGTGTTGTCGAGGAACATGTACTCCGAGCACGGGTTGCTCGCGTTGATGCGATCCGTGTTCGGGCAGGTGTGCCAGTCGTTGATGGTGCTGTCGTACTGGAGGCCCGGATCCGCGCACCACCACGCGCTCTCGCTGACCTTGCGCCAGAGATCGCGCGCCTTGTAGGTGTCGCAGACCTGGCCGTTCGTGCGCATGTACGTGCGCCACTCGCCGTCCGCCGCGACCGCGTTCATGAAGGCGTCGGTGACGCGGATGCTGTTGTTCGAGTTCTGGCCGGAGACCGTGTGGTAGGCCTCGCCGTTGAAGTCCGAGGCGTAGCCCGACGCGATGAGGGCGCGTGCCTTCTTCTCCTCGCGGACCTTCCACTCGATGAAGTCCACGATCTCGGGGTGGTCCATGTCGAGGCAGACCATCTTCGCGGCGCGCCGCGTGGTGCCGCCCGACTTCGTCGCGCCCGCCGCGCGATCGAGGACCTCGAGGAAGCTCATGAGGCCGCTCGAGGTGCCGCCGCCCGAGAGCTTCTCCTGCCGGCCGCGCAGCTTGCTGAAGTTCGTGCCCGTGCCCGAGCCGTACTTGAAGAGGCGCGCCTCGTTCTTGATGAGCTCGTAGATGTCCATCAGGTCGTCGCCGACCGACTGGATGAAGCAGGCCGAGCACTGCGGCTGCTCGTAGGCGTTCTTCGTCTCGAGGATCGCGCCCTGCGCGAGGTCCCACGCGTGGCTGCCGCCCTGTCCGGTGATGCCGTAGCGCTGGAAGAGCCCGCAGTTGAACCAGACGGGCGAGTTGAACGCCGCCGTCTGCGTGACGAGCAGGTGCGCGAGCTCGGCCTCGAAGGTCTCGGCCTCCTCGTCGCTCGCGAAGTAGTGGCCCTGCTTGACGCCCGCCTCGCGGATCGTGTGCGCGACGCGGTGCACGAGCTGCTTGACGCTGCGCTCGCCGCGCTTCGCGTCGCCGAAGATGCCGGCCCTGCGGAAGTATTTGGAGACCGCGATGTCGGTCGCGAGCTGCGACCACGAGGTCGGGATCTCGGCGCCGCGCATCTCGAAGACGACGGAGCCGTCCGGGTTCGTGATGACGGAGTCGCGCAGCTCGTAGGTCACGGCCTCGAGCGGATTCACGCCCGGGCGCGTGTTCCGGCGCTCGACCGGCACACCCGCGCCGCGACCGAGCGGCCGCGCCGCCGCGCCCTTCGACGAGCCCCCCTGGTTCATCCCGCCCTGCTGCGAACCGGCCGATTCAGCGATGCGTTCGAGTGCCACGATACCCCTCCTGCTGCCACGCGGACGCGGACGACCGGCAGGCCGTACGCGTCGAACCCCTGAGGAAAAACGGCGAGAAAACCGGCGAAAGACAGTCGGTCAGAAGAAAGCCTGCGAACAGAAGCCCTGCGAAGCGACGGCGAAGAAGAAGGCCCGCCCGACCGAAGACCTGCCAGCCCGGAGGGCGCACGCGCCCGCGGGGTCCGCCCGGCACCGCCGGGAGACCCCACCACCGCCCTCGTTGTCCACGCCCCCGGCACGACCGGAGCACAGCGAAATATCCGAGCTGCCACAAGCAGTTGGGTCTTCGCCGCGACCCAGCCGCTACCCGTTGTGGGGAGGCCCTGTTTACCTCCCGCACCCCGGCTCGTCAAGGAAGGATCGACCCGCTCCCTGCCGCGCCCCGCTGAACCCCTGTGATTCCAAGCTGTGCCGCGTGTCCGACCCGCGCGTCGGGGCCGGACACCCGTCCGTCACGAGTCGGACAACTACAACAACCCGGTGGGGCTCCGCAATGGTCTAGCCACGACAGACAGTGTATCGACCGTGCTCCCGCAGCCTGCGGCGAGCGTGTCGTCTCGGCGCGGAACCCTGCGTAGCCACGACCGATTCTCGCTGCCCGGCCGTCCCCGGACGCGGGCGTGACGGCGCTGCCCGGCGCTGTCGAAATCGTCGCGAGCCCCGCGGTCGGACAGATCGCCGCCCGATCCGTCCCCACCACGGTGCCCGCCGACGTGCTATTCCCGGCTCGACGCCGGCGATCCGGAGCAGGCCGAATCGGGCGCAGGGAGCGAGACATGGACGTTCAGCCGCAGCACGGTCAGGCGCTCGCGCACGCGCCGCAGCAAGGGTTCGCAGGGCCTCCGGCGGCCGCCGGCACCCCGCACGAGATCACGCATGGCCCCGCGTTCGGGATGCTCCGCGTGGATCTCCCGCCCGGGCAGGTCGTCGTCGCCGAGGCCGGCGCGATGGTCGCACGGCACCAGGGCGTCGGCATGGAGGTCAAGCTCAACGCGAGCCGCAGCGCGGGCTTCCTCGGGCTCGTGCAGGCGTTCGTCATCGCGATCATCCGGCGGCTCGTCGGCGGCGAGACCTTCTTCGTGAACCACTTCTCCGCGCCGCGCGGCGGCAGCGTCTGGCTCGCGCCGACGATGAGCGGGCAGGTCTTTCACCGCCGCCTGCAGGGCGAGACGCTCACGCTCTCGACGGGCGCGTTCCTCTGCTCGTCGGGCGACGTCGACCTCTCGCTGAAGTTCGGCGGCCTGCGCGCGATCTTCGCGCGGGAGGGCGCGTTCTTCCTCGAGGCGCGCGGCCAAGGCGATCTCTGGTTCACGAGCTACGGCGGCATCGAGGCGATCGACGTGCAGGGCTCGTACCTCGTCGACAACGGCCACCTCGTCGGATACGAGGGGGCGCTCACGTTCGACATCCGCTCCGCGGGTGGCGGCGCGATGGGACTCCTCGCGAGCGGCGAGGGCCTCGTCTGCGAGTTCAAGGGGCAGGGGCGCGTCTACATCCAGTCGCGCAATCAGGGCTCGTTGTTGCAGTGGCTCAGGCCCCTCGTGGGCGGCTGAGGGGAGCGGAGCACGCGATGCAGATCAACGTCCTTCACCGTCCCGCGCAGGCGCTCGCGCAGGTCTTGCTCCACCCGAGCGAGTCGATCGTCGCCGAGTCCGGCGCGATGGTCGGCATGACACCGAACGTGCAGATGCAGACGCAGTCGGGCGGCATGATGTCCGGCCTCAAGCGGATGTTCGGCGGCGAGTCCTTCTTCCGCAACACGTTCACGGCGCAGAGCGGCGACGGCGAGGTGCTGCTCGCGCACGCGCTGCCGGGCGACATGGCGGTGCTCGAGATGACGCCGCAGGGCTATTTCCTGCAGTCCTCCGCGTTCATCGCGTCCTCGCCGACGGTGAACCTCGACACGAAGGTCGGCGGCTTCCGTGGCTTCTTCTCGGGGGCGGGCGTGTTCGTCCTGAAGGCGACGACGCAGGCGCCCGGACAGCTGCTCGTCGGCGGCTTCGGCGGGCTGCAGGAGCTCGTGTGCGATGGGAACCTCGTGATCGACACGGGGCACCTCGTCGCGTGGGACGCGTCGCTCACCTACCAGGTGGGCAAGAGCGGCTCGGGCTGGATCGCCTCGTTCCTCTCGGGCGAGGGGCTCGTCTGCCACTTCCAGGGGCAGGGGCGCATCTGGGTGCAGACCCGTAACCCCGTCGAGTACGGCAAGGCCGTGGGCTCGCAGCTCCCGCCGCGCGGCTGAGCCGCGTCCCGCGAAGAGTCGATCCGAGGAGAGGCCGATGCGCTACGAAGTCCGACAGAAGCCCGAGTTTGGTCTGGTCCGCGTGACGTTCGACGCACCCGGGGAGCAGCTCCTCGTGGAGTCGAGCGCGATGGTCGCGCGCGACACCGCCGTGGAGATGAAGACGCAGATGAGCGGCGGGGTGCTGGGCGCCGCGAAGCGCAAGCTGCTCGGCGGCGAGAGCATCTTCCAGAACACGTTCACCGCGACCGCGGCGGGGCAGACGCTCTGGGTCGCGCCCGCGCCCGAGGGCGACGTGCAGGAGCTGCGCTGCGACGGCACGACGCCCGTGTTCATGCAGTCGGGCGCCTTCCTCGCCTGCGCGCCGAGCGTGCAGCTCGACACGAAGTGGGGCGGGGCGAAGGGGTTCTTCTCCGGCGCCGGCCTCTTCCTGCTGCGCGCGATGGGCACCGGGCCGCTGTTCTTCTCGAGCTACGGCGGCATCCACCCGGTCGACGTCGGGCCCGCGGGCTACATCGTCGACACGAGCCACATCGTCGGCTGGACGGGCGGCCTCGACTACCGCGTGACGAAGGTCGGCGGCCTCAAGTCGCTCTTCCTCTCGGGCGAGGGGCTCGTCTGCGAGTTCCGCGGCCAGGGCCGCGTGTGGGTCTCGACGCGCAACCCCGCGAACCTCGCGTCGTTCCTGCAGCCGTTCCGACCCGTGAAGAACAACGGCTGAGCCGCGCTGGCGCCGGGGCGTGTGGGCCCCGCGCGCCGGCACGCGCCGCTCAGGGGAGATCGGCCGGATCGACGGGCGCGGGCTGCGCGTCGGGGACGGAGCCGAACACGAGACGGTGGCCGCCCGGCGACGGGAGCAGCGCGACGAGGCGCCCGCCCGCGGCGTCGAATTGCGCGTCGAGGAGCCGCCAGTGCGCGCAGAGCGGGCCGCCGAGGCGCGCGGTGTGCGTCGCGTCGCAGATGCCGGCGAACTCCATCGCGAGCACCAGCTTGGTGTTGGGGCGCGGGCGCAGCGTGCGCTGCTTCACCGAGAGCTCGATCGGCGCGCGCGACGCGTCGATCTGGCCGTCGAAGTCGAGCACCGGGCCCTGCCGGACGAAGCCCGGCGCGACCTCCGTGGGCCGCAGCGGCGCGCGGCTCGCGCTGAACGTGAAGGTCTGCGAGGTGCTGATGCGGTTGCCCGCCGGCAGCACGAGCTTCGCGCCGTTCGCGAGCTCGTAGGTCGCGCCGAGCGTGTGGCTCGCCTGGCCCGTGGTGCGGTCGCGGCCACGGTGGACGGGCGGCTGCGGTGCGGGGGCCGCGGCGGGCGGATCTTCCTCGGTGTCCTGAGCGACGACGGCGGAGGCCACGCCGAGCAGGGCTGCGAGGAGGAGGGTCGCGAGCGTGGACGGGGCGTTCATTCGGGGGGATGGGCGCATGGTTCGGCTCCGGGAGACGCGCGGGGGCGCGCTGCGATTCACGAGGTCGGAGGTGAGCGCGCGAGAGGCGCCGTTCAGGGCTCCCGCGGGAGGCGCTCGGGCCCGCCGTCCGGGTCGGGTCGGAACGCATCGGCGGCGTCTGCGTCGGCGGTATCTGCGTCGGCGGTGTCTGCGTCGGCGGTGTCTGCGTCCGTGACGTCTGCGTCGGCGGTGTCTGCGTCCGTGACGTCTGCGTCGGCGGCGTCCGCATCGGCGGCGAGATCCCCGCCGCCGTCGGTGCCAGGCGGTGGCGCTGCGGCGTCGAAGGAGGCTGCGCCTGCGTCGGCGGCCGCCTCGCCCACGCCGCCGTCGAGCCGGTCGGTGGCCGAGGGCGGGTAGGGCGTCGCGCCCCCCACGCAGCCCGCGCAGGCGGCGAGCAGCGACAGCGAGGCAAACAGCGCGGCCGGGGAGCGACGCATCGGTACCCAGCAGGATGTCAGCGGCGCGCGCGCGTCACAAGGGGCCTGAACGGTGACGCGTCCGTCGCGGGATGGCTACGGACGCCCGCGCGTCGAGGTGATAGAACCGCACCCACGATGTCGTCGCTTGCGCTCGCTTCCCGACGGTCTTCCCTCCTCGTGCTCGGTGCCCTCGCGTGCGGGCTGCTGTCCACCGCGGCGTGTACCCGCCGCACGGCCGGGCGGGTCGTGCCGCCGCCGGACCTCTCGCTGCCCGACCTCGGTCCCCGGCCCGATCTCGCCGTCGAGCCGGACCTCGGCCCCGCCGACGCGTTCGTGCCGCCGCCGGACATGCCGTTCGACCCCGACATGGCGTGCTCCTCGACGGCGGCCGAGGCGGTGCTCGAGCGCCTCCCCGCCGACATCATCTGGGTCGTCGACAACTCCGGCAGCATGGACGCGGAGATCGAGAACGTGAAGGCGGGCATCAACGCCTTCGCGGCCTTCATCGCGGCCACGGGCGTCGACTACCGCGTGATCATGCTCTCGAAGCGCGGGACGGGTGCGTCGGGCGGGCGTTATGCGATCTGCGTGCCGCCCCCGCTCGCGGGCGACGACGCGTGCGGCAACGGGCCCCGCTTCTTCCACTCGAGCATCGACATCCTCAGTACGCAGCCCCTTGAGCAGATCCTCGGCACGCTCGGTCAGACGACCGGGTACACCGCGGCCGACTCGCGCGGCGGCGAGCCCTGGCGCGACTGGCTGCGCGCGGACGCGAGCAAGACCTTCGTCGTCGTCACCGACGACAACGCGCGCCTCTCCGCCTTCAATTTCGAGCAGTTCCGCGGCCCGGCGCCGGCGACCGAGTGGCGCAACCCCGCGACGACGAGCACATCGCTCTTCCTGCCGCCGGGCATCCTCGAGCCCGAGTGGGGCGGCCTCTTCGATGGCTACAAGTTCAGCGGCATCTACGGCTGGAACTGCGGCGCGGCGGCGGACCCCGGCGCGACCTACACCGAGCTCGTCACGTCCACCGGCGGCGTTCGCGCCGACATCTGCGCGCCGCCGAGCACGTGGGGCACGTTCTTCGAGTCGATCGCGACCGAGGTCGTGCGCGCGACGCGCGTCTCCTGCGACCTCGCGATCCCCGAGACGCCCGCGGG
Organism: Polyangiales bacterium; assembly: GCA_964202905.1. Taxonomy (GTDB): domain Bacteria; phylum Myxococcota_A; class Polyangia; order Polyangiales; family JADJQN01; genus CAIUAC01. The sequence continues at coordinate 198,884 of CAXNJO010000001.1, read as the reverse complement.
TCTGATGTTCTCGCCCTCGCGCGTCAACGTCGAGGTGCGGAGCGGCGGCGGGGCGACGCTGCTGCGCCGCACCGTGGGCGGGCTCGCCGGCTGCGCGAGCACGCCGAACGGCTGGTACTACGACGACGACACCACGCCCACGCGCGTGATCCTCTGCCCGGCCGCGTGCGACCTCGCGCAGGATGCGTCGAGTGCAGGTGACACCAGTGTGCAGGTGCAATTCGGCTGCGAGAGCATCTTCGGCTGAGCGGTTCGGTCGCGGGCTGCTCAACGCGGGATTTCTCGGGTAGCGTCTGCCGGATGAACCCGACGCTTCGCTCCTCGCCGTCGTCTTCGTTCCCGGCGTCGCTCGTGCGGTGGACGGGCGCGTGCGCCGTCGCCGCTTCGCTCGCGTGTGGCTGTGGCGGCGAGGCGGGAGGGCTCTCGCGGCCCGATGCGGGGCGGGGCGGTGATGGGGGCGCGGGCGTGGATGCCTTCGTCGATCCGGGTACGGACGGTGACGGCGACACGCTCACCGACGCGCAGGAGGGCGGCGGCGTCGTCGATACGGACGCGGACGGCATCCCCGACGCGGCGGACGCGGACAGCGACGGCGATGGCCTCTCCGATGCCGACGAAGCGGGCGACGCCGATACCTCGACGCCCCCGCGCGACACGGACGCCGACGGTGTGCCCGACTTCCGCGACCTCGACAGCGATGGGGACGGACTCCCCGATGCGGACGAGCCCGGTGCCGGCACCGACCCGCGCGATGCGGACAGCGACGACGACGGCGTCAGCGATCTCGTCGAGGTCGCCGCGGGCACCGATCCGCTCGCCCCCGGCGACAGCCCCCGCACGCGCGGCGACTTCTTCTTCGTCGTGCCCTATGGGAATCCGCCGGATCCGGCGCGCGACACGCTCGTCTTCGGCACCGACATCCGCCGCGCCGACGTGCACTTCATGATCGACACGAGCATCTCGATGCAGGTGTACATCGACACGGTCCGCGCCTCGCTGAACACCGTCGTCGTCCCCGGCGTGAGCGCGGCGATCCCGGACGTCGCCTTCGGCGTCGGCCAATTCGACGTGTGCCCGCAGTCTGCCTACATGCCCGGTGTCTGCCGCGGCATCGAGCAGAACCTCACGAGCACGCCGGATGCGGCGGCGGTCGGCACCGCGCTCGCCGGGCTCACCGCGGACTGCCGCGGCGTGCACGAGCCGTACGCGCAGTCGATGTGGGTCTGGGCCACGGGCGACACCACGCGCTGGCCGCGGATGACGCGCCCGACGTGCGCGCCCGGCGAGGTCGGGCCTCGGCTGCGTGCGAACCGGGGCGCTGCCGATCCTCGTGATGATCGGCGACGAGCCCTTCGAGCGAGAGTTTCGACACGGGCGGCACCTCGTGCGCGAGCAGCGCGTGCACGACCTGCGCCGCCTTCCCGACGTCGAAGCGGACGTGCTCGCGGCCTTCGCGGCGATCCGCGGCCGCGTCGTCGTGCTCGGCCCGACGGGGCGATCGGCGGAGTGGGCCCCGATCGTGAGCGGGACGGGCGCCGTCGGCACGGATGGCGCGCCGCTCATCTTCCGGGATGCGGGCGGCGGCGACGGTGGACGCGCAGATCGTGGACGCGATCCGCACGCTCGCGCGGAACACGCCGCTCGACATCACCGCGCGGGCGCGTGACGTGGACGACGGCGCTGGGCGACGGCGTCGATGCGACGGTCTTCATCGAGCGCACCGAGCCGAACACCGCGGGCGGCGTGGCGGACCCGATGGACGCGGGCGTGGTGTGCGTCGGCGGCCTGCCGACGGTCGACACCGATGGCGACGGCCTCGCCGAGACGTTCTCCGACGTCACGCCCGGGGTTCCCGTGTGCTTCGACATCGTGGCGCGCCGAAACGACACCGTCGCCCCGACGGATCGGCCGCAGGTCTTCCGCGCGCAGATCGACGTGGTCGGCGACGGCGTGACCGTGCTCGACACGCGGGACGTGTACTTCCTCGTGCCGTCCCGCGACGGCACGTCGATCCCGTTCTGACGGCGTCGATCACCGAGGCCAGCCCCGGCGCTCGACGCCGAACGCGCACCCGTGAACGCCGCCGTGACGGCGCCGTGCGCGCCTACTCGGCCGCTGCAGCCGGCACCGAGAGCACGCGCGGCGCGAGGATGGTCATGTCGGAGGGCGCTCCGAGCGGCGCACCGACGACCGCGAGGCCGCGCAGCCGGCCGGCACCGGTGAAGCGCAGCGGCAGCGGGAGCACGGCGCGCTCCGAGGCCGAGAGTGTACCGAGGGTGATACGCACGAAGCCCGGCGCGCGGGGCTCGGCGCGCAGCACGTGCGGCGCGCCGCGGAGCACGGCGAGCAGCGCGTCGTCGGCGCGGACGCCCGCGGGCAGCTGCAGCTCGATGACCGCGCCACGGAGCGGCCGTCGTGCCTCGACGGTCAGCTCGAGCGCCGCGACGCCGCCGGCCTCGCCGACATCGCCCGCGATCGAGAGCGCGACGCCCGTGCCCTGCCGTGTGGCGAAGGGGGCGCCGTAGGCCGCCTCGACGCGCGCGAGCACCGGCGCCGCGCCCACGACCTCGACGCGCACCGCGTGCGTCCCGTCCCCGAGCCCGGGCAGCGTGACGACCGCGCGCCCGCCCTCGAAGGTGGCCGGCGTCGGGCGCCCATCGACCGTCACCGTCGCGCGCGCGACCTCGCCGGTGCCGAGCGCGCCGTAGGCGCCGCAGGCCAGCAGCCAGAAGAGCGGCTCGCCGCCGAGCCGCGTCGCGAGCGCGGCCTCGCGCGTCGCGGCCCCGATCAGGCGCCGCGCGAGGGCGTCGTCGCCCGTCTGGTGGGCGGCGAGGCCGAGGGCGAGCGTCGCCGAGAGCGACTCCGCGACCGCGTCCGTCCGCGCCGCGCTCGGCCGCACACGCATCCCGCCCGGTGCGGGCTCGAGGGCCGCCGCGGCCTGCGCCAGCATCGCGCGGCCGTGACCGTCACCCGGCTCGGCGACGAGGAGCGCGGCGGCCGCCCGCGCGAGGAGCGTCGGCTCGCCGCGCATCGTGCGGAGCGCGCTCCGCAGCTCGACGCGGAGCTCCGAGAGGTGCGCCGAGACCGGATCGAGTGAGGCGGTGCGCTCGTTGAGCGGATCGACCGCGCCGCCGGTCGCGAGGGCCGCGACGACCGCCGCGCCCGTGCGCACCGCCGCGCCGCGCCCATCGGCGTCGTCGAAGCCGGCACCGCCGCCGAGCGCGCCGACCGCGCGCCTCCGCGCGACCTCGGCCTCCGCGTCGTCCGCGCCGAGCGCCGCGAGCGCGAGCGCCGCCGCCGCCGTCGAGAGCGCCGACGCGTCCCCCGCGACGCTCCCGTCCGGCTGCTGCGCGGCGAGGAGCCGCGCGCGGAGCGCCGCGTCGATCGGGCGCCCCGCGAGCGCGCGCGTCCACGCGACGAGCGCGGGGTCGTGCGCCGCGCCTCGTCGAGGTCCGGGTCCTCCGCGAGCGCGCCCGGGGCGAGCAGCACGACGCGCGCGGACCCCGCGCCACCCCTGCCGGCAGCGTCAGCGCGGTCTCGAACGGCGCGCCCGCCCGCGCGAGCCCGGTCGCCCGCGCGCGGAGCGGGTGCAGGCCGCCGTCCGCGACGAGCGGCAACGTCAGCGTGCGCGCCGGCACCTCGCTCCCCGCCACCGTGAGGACCAGCCGCACGGTGCCCCGCGCCGCGCGCCCGGCCGTCAGCGCCACCGGCAGCGTCGCCGACTGCTCCGCCGGGACGACCAGTTCGCGGAGGGTATCGATCTCGACACCCTCCGGCGCGGTCACCTGCACTGCGTACCGCACGTCGCCGCCGCCCGCGCTCGGCGGGCGGGCGTCGGTGAGGGTGAGCGTCGCGGCGATGCGCTCGCCGATCCGGATGCGCTCGGGCAGCGCGCCGGCCACGAGCGCAGGCGCGCCGCCCGGCGACTCGCCGAGCGCGACCGATGCCACGCCATCCTGTGTGAGGGTGAGTGCGACCGCGCCCCAGGTGCGTGGCTCCGCGTCGAGGTCGAGCGCGACGGGTCCGCCCGTGCTGGGCAGCGTCCCGAGGGCGCCGCCGGCTCCGTCTCCCGGGAGCGCCGGGCGACGCAGCGCGAGCGCGAGCGGGTCCGGCACGCGGAGCGTGGGCAGCTGCTGCCAGGCGTCGCCGAGCAGCGAGACGGGAGCGGCGGCCGCCTGCGCGGGCACCCAGCCGACGCCGACCCCGATGGCGCCCGTGAGCAGCTCGACCGTCGCGCGGCCGAGCTCGACGCCCCGCAGCCGCGCGACGAGCGCCGCCTCGCCCACCGCTTCTGCATAGAGACTGCCGGGCGGGAGCACGGCCGCGGTCGGATCCCAGAGATCGTCACCCGTGCCGAAGCGCGTGTCCGGGCCCGCCGAGACGAGCTCGTAGCCGACCACCGGCTCGACCTGCGAGAAGCGCGCGCGGCCTCCCGACGCGGGGCGCAGCGCGAGCGGCGTGCCCCAGGCATCGACGAGCCTCTTCGGCCCCGTCGGGCCCCCGCCCGCGAAGTAGAGCTGCGAGGCCTGCGTCAGCCACTCCGCGGGGTCGCCGCGCACGGTCCAGCGCAGGTCGAGCGACGACTGCTGCACCAGCTGGCGCAGCGCGAGCAGCATCGTCCAGAGGCGCTGGCGCGTGATGCGCTGCGCGACGTGGTCGTAGGTGAAGGCCGGGTCGAGCCGGCGCAGCGCGTCGATCGTCAGCGGTTCGCCGCCGAGCCCGGTCGCGCCCGCGTCGCCGAGCGCTTCGCCGCGGACGGACTCGAGGACGAGCTCGTTGAAGTCCCAGCCGCGCGGCGTGCGCACCGCGACGTCCGCGAGCCGCCCCGGCACCGCGCCGACGACCGCCTGCTCGAGCGCGCGGAAGAGCAGGGCGAGCCGTCCCCCGACGAAGCGGGCCCGCGCGCGCCACGGGTCGCGCAGCAGCCCGAGGCGCTCCGGTGCGTCCGGCGCGGGGACGGCCACGCGCTCGCGGCCCCGGAGCACGGCGGGCGCCCCGAGATCGGGCGGCGTCGCGAGGGCGAGGGCCGCGCCGAGCAGCGATTCGCCGGCGTCGGTCTCCGGTCGCCGCAGGTCGCCGAGCGGCCCGGCGAGCTCGTTCGAGAGCGCCAGCGCGAGGGCGCGCGCCTCGTCGACGGGGAGCGCGTAGACGACGGCCGAGCGGTCGCCCTGCGCGCCGCGGAAGGCCAGCGTCGCGCGACGGCCGCTGCCGTCGAGCGTGAGCGCGGTGCCCGCGCGCTCGCCCGGCGTGATCCAGAGCGCCGTGCTCCCGCCGCGCACCTCGAGCCGCTCGGGGCCGACCAGCGGACGCGCGCGCACCAGGACGACGCCGACCGCGTCGGCGGGCAGCGCGAGCTCCGTCGTGTCGGCGCCCGCGGGGACCACGTGCGAGGCCAGCGCGCGGAGCCCCGCGTCGGGACCGCCCTCCTCACGTACCAGAAGTGATACAAGCACCGGTAGCCCCGCGGCTGCGGGGGCGCGGACGAGATCGACGCGGATGTGCGCACCGGCCGGGGCCGTCTGCGGCGAGACGCGGACGCGGGCGGCCGCGTCGGGATCGAGCGGGATGCAGGCGGCGACCGCGGTCGGCGTGGAATCATCGCCGATACGCGCGGTGAGTGAGGTCGCCGTCTCGCCGCCGCATGGGTCGCCGCCTTCGCCCGCGGGGGCCGCGAGCGGGGGCAGGTCGAAGCGCGCGACGCCGTCGGCGTCGGTGTCGCGGGCGAGCGCGCCGCGGGCCGCGTCGGGGCCGAGGCGCGGGCCGCGCAGCACGACCGGGACGCCCGCCGGCGCCGCGCGCCCGTCGCCGGCGCGGCTCGGGCGACGCGGCCCGCCGATCGGGTCGGTGATCGCGCCGCCCTCGGCCGCGACCGCGCCCGCCCACACCGCGTCGGTGAGGCGCACCGTCGCGCTCCCGGTGCCGCGTCCGAACCCCTCGCGCGAGGCCGAGACCGTCACCGTGACGTCCACGAACGTGGCAGCGACGCCGTCGGCGCGCCGCGCGCCCGCCGGGACCCCGGGCACCGCGACCTGCGCGGGCCAGCGGACCCGGCGCGGCCGCGCGCGTCGGTCGTCGGTCGGGCCTCGCCGCGCCGCCGCGAGACGCCGTCGACCTCGAGCGTCGCGCCGGCGACGGGGCGACCGTCCGCGGTGCGCACGACCACGTCCACGTCGATGGGCGCGCCGGGGGCGGTGAGGACGCGCTCGGGCGCGACGGCGACGAGCAGCGTCTGCGAAACGGGCGCCTCGACGCGGACGCTCGCCTGCGCGCTCGGCGGGGCGGAGCGGCCGCGGGCGGGCGCGTCGGCGATGCGTTCGTCCAAGCGCGCATCGACGTGCAGCGTGCCGCGCGCGTCGCGCGGGGCGCGGAAGGTGTGCGTCGCGAGGCCGGCCGGGTCGGTGACGACGCGCGCGGGTGCCCCCTGCGGGCGGCCCGCGTCGTCGCGCAGGGCGAGCAGCACGGGCACGCCGGCGAGGGGGCGCAGCGTGGTGCGGTGCGCGAGACGCACGAGCGCGCGGATCGCCCCGCGTGATGCGTCCCCCGCCTCGGGTGCGCCGGCGGCGGTGCGGCCCGACGCCTCGACGAAGGTGCGCGCGATGCGCAGCGAGAGCACGCGCGGATCGACGGTGGTGACCGACAGCTCGAAGCGCCGCTGCACGCGGCTCGCCGCGGCGAAGACCTCGAGCACGACGCCGAAGCGCTCCGGGGCATCCGGCGGGACGGGGACCTCGAGCGTCACGCGGCCGAAGGCGTCGGCCGTGCGCTCGGTGGCTTCGGCGGGGGCGAACGACGTGACGGCCCGCACGCGCGCGCCCGCCGCGGGCCGGAGGTCGGAGAGGCCGACCACTTCGTGCACGGCGAGCAGCCAGCGCAGCGGCTCGCCGCGCGTCGCGTGCAGCGCGCCCTCGAGGCCGAGCTCGAGCCCGCGCACCTCCCCCGCACCGACCGCGCGGTGGGCGGCGGTCTGCGCGGACGCGCGCGGCGCGACGAGGAGCAGCGCGAGGAGCGCGAACGTGGCGGCGAACGGGATCCGGCGGGTCATCGGGACACCTCGGCGAGGCGCGCGTCACGGCGCGGCGTGGGGACGGCGCTCACCGGCGCGAGCGGGCGCACGCGCCGCAGCGGCATGGGCATGGGGGGCGGTGGGGGTGGGGGCGGGGCCGGCTCGGGCGAGGCCGCGTCGTCCGCTTCGGGGAGCGCGGCGCCGCGATCGGCGATGGTCACGGTGCGCGACGGGAGCAGGGCGATCGGCGGCTCCGCGAGCCCTGCGGGGAGCGCGTCGTCCCACGCCGTGACCCCGAGCCCGCGCAGCGCGCCGCCGGTGCTCCAGCGCAGCGGCAGCGGCAGGCGGACGTAGCCGCCCGGCGCGAGCGGGCGAAGGCGCAGCCGCAGCGTGCGGCCCTCGAGCGCAGGCGCCGCGGCGGTGAGCGACGCGAGGCGCTCGCGCGTGGGCTCGTCGAGCTCCGCACCGGCGGGCAGGTCGAGCTCGACCACCGGGCTCGGCAGCACGCGGGCGCCCTGGTTGCGCAGCGTGAGCGCGAGCCCGGCGCGCCCATCACGCGGACCGGCCTCGCCGTCGACCGTGAGCGCGAGCGGCGCGCGTCGCGCGGGGCGCGCGTCCCACGGCAGGCCGTAGCGGACCTCGAGCAGCGCGAGCGCGAGGGAGCCCGCCGCCGCGCGCACCTCGACGCGGTGTGCCCCCGGCCGCGCCAGCGTCGTGAGCACGGCGACGGCCGCCTGCGGCTCCTCGCGCACGGGGACGGGCTCGCCATCGACGCGCACCGTCACGCCGCGCGCGCCGTCGCGCCCGGAGACGAGCGCGACCGCCGCCGTCGCGAGCCCGCGCACCGCGTCGTCCCAGGAGGCCGCGCCGCGTCGCAGCGCGAGGAGCGCGCGCAGCGGCGCGAGCGCGTCGGCGCGCCCGACGACCAGCGCCCGCGCGATCGCGAGCAAGCCGTCGGCGCGACGCGGGCCGCGGCGAGGGTCGGCGCGTCGTCGGGATCGAGGAAGGCGCTCTCGCCGACCGTCACGACCCCGCGCTCAGCGCGCCGCAGCAGCTCGCGGGCGCGCGCGTCCGGTGTCCCGGCCGTGGCCGTGAGCGCGAGCGCGGCGGCGCACTCGGCGCTCAGCGCGGGCGACTCGGAGAGGGCCGCGCCGCCCTGCGCGACGCGCGCCCGCAGCCGCGCGACGAGCCGCGACAGGTCCCGCGCGACGGCCGGCCGGCGCGAGGCCGCGCGCACCGCGGGCGCCAGCATCGCGAGGGCGTTCGCGCTCCGCTCCACCGCGACGGGATCGCCCCCGCCGGGGGGCGGCGGCGGCACGATGCGCTCCTCCGTCGGGTAGTCCGTGTCCTCGCGCGTGCTGGCGAAGGCCTCGTCGAGCAGCGCGCCGAGCGCCCGCAGCCCCGCGCGCAGCCGCGCGTCGGCGAGCGCGTCGTCCTCCCACGCGACACCCACCGCGCGGGCCACGCCCCCGACGTCCCAGCCCTCCGGGACGTCGTCGTCCCCGTCGCCCTCGAGGCGCGCGCGGGCGGCGGCGCGCAGCGGCTCGGGCACCGGGAGCCCGCCGACCCGCAGCGCCCAGCCCGCCGCCACGGCGTCGCCCTCCTGGCCCCACGCGATCACGTCCCCGAAGAGCGCGTGCCCGGACGTGATGCGCAGCTCGCCCGGACCGCGCGCCGACGCGCCCGCGGGCTGCTCCCACGTGAACACCGCGCTCCCGTCGAGCAGGCGCTCGTCCGCGATCCGCACGCGCCGCGCGTCCGCCCAGACCGTCAGCGGGCGGCGCACCGCGTCGAGCGGGCTCCCGTCCGCGTCGCGCACGGCGCGTATCACGAGTGAACCCTCTCCCGCGTTCCCGACGCGCACATCGAGCATCACCTCCACGGCGTCCTCCGGCGGCACCTCTACGCTGCGCGGCGCGGGGGCCGTCGCTGCGAGGCCGCCCTCCGCGGAGACCTCGACGCGCGCGCGCAGCGGCTGCCGCGTGCGGTTCGCGATGCGCACCGGGAGGCGCAGCGTGTCGCCCGCCGTCGCGAAGGGCGGCACGGGCGCGTCGACCATCGCGTCCTGGTCCACGCGCAGCGCGCCGCTCGCGCTGGTCGTCCAGCCGCTGCGCGTCCAGGCGATGGCCTCGACGACGTAGGTCGTGAGCGCGTCGGCGACGGGGATCTCGACGAGCGTCACGCCGCTCTGCGCGAGCGGCTGCTCGCCCGACACGAAGAGCGTCGCCGGGAAGCGCTCGCGGATCAGCTCGCCCATCGCGGCGAGGCGTGAGCCGCCGCTGCTCGGGCGCGCGTCGCTCGCGTTGCGCTCGAGCGCGGACTCCTCGCGCGCGTCCCCATCGGCGCGCATCCGGGACGCCTGCGCGGGTGCGCCAGGTGGTGGGGACGCGCCCACAGCGCGCCGCGCGGCCATGCCGCCGCGCCCCGTCCCGTAGACCATGCCGCTGCCGCCCTCGTCCTCCGCCTCGCTGAGCGACTCGGCGAACGCCTCGGCCGGTGCGGCCTGCGCCTCGCTCGCGGCTGCGGTCACGACGCCGCGACGGGCCTCCTCGCGCGTCGCGAGCGCGACCGCGTCGTAGGCCTCGGCCATCGCGAGCAGCACGCGCGCGCCCGGCCCGAGCGCGGCGAGGCGCCCCATGAGCGCGTCCTCGCCGCTCGCGACCGCGTACGGGGTGCCGCGCGGCACGGCGCGCGCGAACGGGTCGCGCACGTCGTCGGCCGTCCCGACGCGCCCGTCGCGCCCCGCCGAGACGCACTCCCAGTCGGGCGCGCCCTGCGCGACGACGAGCGTCGGCGCGCCCGCCGTGACGCGGCGGAAGGCGAAGGGACGCCCCCACGCGTCGAGCAGCGTCGACGCCGGCACCAGCCGGAGGCGCACCAGCGTCGACAACCAACGCTCGGGCGGCTGCCCCGCGACGGCCCGGGCCGCGTTCTCGTCGTCCGGGTTCCCGAGCCGCGCGAGCGCGACCAGCAGCGCCACGAGCCGACCGCGCGTGACGCGGTGCGCGACAGTATCGAAAGTGAAACCGGGATCCGACTGCGTGAGCTGCGCGACGGTGAGCGGCGTGTCCCCGAGGGTGCGTGCGGCGCCCGGCGCGAGCGCGCCCCGCGTGACCAGCGTGGCGAGCGCATCCGCATCGAAGCTGATACCGGACGCGCTGCGCGCCACGATCCCGCGGCCGCCCGCCTCGCTGCCGTCGAGCCCGGTGAGCGCGCGCTCGAGGGCGAGCATCGGGCCCGCGACGCCGCGCCGGAGCAGCTCGCCGCGCAGCGCGACCGGATCGCGGAGCTGGCCGCGCGCCTCCGAGAGCTGGGGCGCGTACCAGCGCGGGGCATCGCCCGGGCGCGGGAGGAGCGCGGGGGGGCGCGCCGGCTCCGAGTCGGGCGGGAGGGTCGCGGCGAGGGCGGCCCGGAGCGCACGCTCGCTGCCCGGCTCGCCCGGCTGCGCGGCCGCCGACTGCAGCACGCCCCCGAGCCACGCGAGCGACCATGGCGTCTCGCCGCCGTGCGCCGCGAGATCGCGTGCGACGACGGCCGCCCAGCCCTCGCGCGGCGTGTCCGTGCGGAGCGCCACGCGGGCCCGCGTGCGGACGTGCGCAGGCTCGGGATCCGTCTCCACCCGCAGCGTGAAGGCGTCCGCAGGCCGGACGAGCACCGCGTCGAGCGCGCCCGTCCCGGCGCCCGCGAGCACGGGCTCCTCGGCCGGTGCGAGGGTGTTCTCCGCGACGAGCGCGCGCGCCCGGATCCGCACGATGCCCGCGCGCCCCGCCGGCAGCGTGAGCACGCCGTGCGTCGCGCCGCCCTCGAGCCAGGCCGCGGCGACCGCGCGCTCCCCGGCGAGCGCCTCGACGAGCACCGGCCGCCCGCGCGCGGACTCGCGCCGCTGCACGTCGAAGCCGACCTCGCCGCCGACCGCGACGACGGGCGCCTGCACACGCACGGCGACCTGCGCCTCGGGCGCGACGCGCACGCAGACGCGCGCGGTGAGCGGCCGCGCGGTCGCGATCGTCACCGCGACGAGCGTCGCGACCTGCCCCGCGCAGCCCGCGCCGCCCCCGGTGAGCGTCGCCGCGGCCCCGCGCGGCAGGCGCATCGGCACGACCGCGAGGCCGTGCGCGTCGGTGGTCACCTGCTGCGTGCCGCCGCGCACGCCGGGCCCCGTCGCGACGAGCGCGGTGTCCGCGGGCGCGGGGCGGCCGCGCGGGTCGCTCACGGCGAGGTACACCTCGGCGTCGACCTCCGGGACGAGCGCGCCGGCAGCGGGCGTCGCGGCGACGATCCACTCGACCCGCGCGAGCTGATAGGACGCGCGCGTCCGGGCCGTGCCATGCGCCGGGTGCGTCGCCTCCACGTCGACGTACGCCGTCGCGAGGTCGCCCTGCAGGAACGCGGGCGCCGTCGTCCGGAAGCGCGCGTGGCCCTCGCCGTCCGTCTCGAGCACGAGCGGTTCGCTGCGCCCCGTGGTCGTGACGGTGACGCGCGCGCCGCGCACCGCGGCCCCGCTCGGCGTGCGCACCTCGACGCGGCCGGAGAGCGTGCCCGCCGGCGGGACGACCGCCTGGTCGAGCGTCGCCGCGACCAGGAGCCGCTCGACGGTGCGCCGGCCGACGCGCACGGCGCGGGTCGCGCTCGCGGTCGCCGTGCCGCCGAGCGCCTGCGCGGTCACGAGGTAGGTGCCCTCCGGAGCGCTCGCGGCGAGCGGCGTCTCGATCGTCGCGAGGCCCGCCGCGCTGGTCGTGACGGTGCGCTCCGCGACGCGCTCTCCGCTGGCACCCACGACGACGAGCGACACCTCGTGGCCGCCGACCGGCGCGCCGTCGTCCGTCCGCACGAGACGGGCCCACGCGTGCACGGGCTCGCCGGGCTCGTAGAGGACGCGGTCCGTGAGCAGATCGAGCGAGACGGGCGAGCCGAGCGCGACGGGCCACGACAGCTCGCGCCCCGCGGCCCCGCGCCGCCGCACGGTCAGCTCGAGGCGTGGCGCCGCGAGCGCCTGCTCGGGCACCTCGAGCACGACCTCGAAGCGCGCCCCCGCGCCCGGCGTGACCGCGCGCGACGACGCGGTGCTGCGCGCGCCGGTGCGCGCGTCGGTGACGGAGGTGAGCCGCGCGACGACCTCGCCCTGCGCGAGGGGCACGAGGTCGGCGAGGCCACGCACCTCGTACGCGATGCCGCGCACGCGCAGCGTCCCGCCGTAACTCGCCTGCGGCGTGCCGAAGAGCGCGAGCTCGTAGCCGATCGCCGGCCCGCTGCGCGCCGGGTCGTCGGCGCGGGCGTCGGGCGGGGCGGGCAACGACGCGCCGAGGGCGAGCAGGAGCGCGGCGAGCGCGGGCGGACGGCGGAAGCGTGGAGAGGGCGACATGGAACGAGTGACCTCCGCCGTGCAGACACGGCCCCGGGCGTCGCCGCCGATGCGGCGCGGCACGATGATGCCACGCTTGGACGTGCGTCCCGGCCGGAGGTTCTTCCACCGCGGACGCACCCGGATGCGCGCGACCACGTTTGACAGCGCGGGGGTGCTCCCTATACTTCGCGGCCTCTTGGCGATGTAGCTCAGCCGGTTAGAGCGGGCGTTTCATACGCGCTAGGTCGGGGGTTCGAGTCCCTCCATCGCCACTGCTCCGGTCCCCGCGCTGCGCCGGTCCCCGCATTGGCCGGTCCCCGCATTGGCCGGTCCCCGCACTGCGCTGGTATGTCCATGGTGCGGGTCACCGCACCGCCCTGGACCCTGCGCTCTCGAGTTGACGGCGCTGGCGGCGCGGCGGAGTCTCGGGCGCGTGCAGACTCCCGGCGCTCCCCGCGTGCAGAGTCCGGGCGCGCGGCGGGGTCGGCTTTGGCACCTCGCGGCCCTCGTGGGAGGCGTCGGTGCGGCGATCGGCGCCGCGTCGCAGCTCTCGATCATCGAGGCCTTCGTCGGCCGGCTGCCGCTCGCGCTGGTGGTCGGCTGCATCCTCGCGAGCGCCGGGGCGGCCGCGGTCATCGCCTCCGTCATCGTCGAGCGACTCGTCGCGCGGCGGCTCCGCGAGATCGCGCACTTCGTCGAGGGCGCGGACGCCGGCGATTACCTCCTGCGCATCCCCATCACGGGCGACGACGAGCTCGCCGAGGCGGGCGACGCGCTCAACCACCTGCTCGCGCGCGTCACGAGCCTGCGCGTCAGCCTGATCGACCAGGGGCGCGAGCTCGCGCAGACGCGCGAGAAGCTCCGCCTCGAGGAGATCCTCGCCGCGAAGACGCTCGAGCTCGAGGCGCGCCTCGCCGAGCGGCAGCTCGTCTTCGATCTGTTGCGCGTGAGCGTCACCGAGACGGAGCTCGACGCGGTGCTGCGTGCCCTCGTCTCGCGCATCGGCGGCGGGCTCCGGCTGCGCGAGGCCGCCATTTTCCTGCGCGCGTCGGACGATCCGCCCCGCTACGCCGTCCGCGCGGTCCATGGCTTCGCGGAGCCCGAGCGCGTGCTCGGTCATCAGGTCGAGGCGGGCGTCGGCCTCGCGGGCGAGGTCGTGCGCACCGGCGGCCAGGTGGTGCTCGACGACGTCTCCAAACACTCGGAATATCTCGCTTTTTGGGGGCAGGCAGAGCGCACGGGCTCGTTCGGCGCCTTCCCGATCCAGTTGCGCGGGACCCTGCTCGGCATCCTCGGCGTGACGCGCGCCGGGAGCGACCCGCTCACCGAGGTCGAGCGGCGGCTGCTCGGCGCGATCGCGGATCAGGCCGCGCTCGCGATCCGCCACGCGCAGGTCGTCGACGAGCTGCGCGCCCTCTCGACGACGGATGAGCTGACGCGCCTCGCGAACCGCCGCGCCCTCGCGCGCCGCCTCGACCGCGAGATCGAGCGCGCGCAGCGCTTCGGGCACGCGCTCTCGGTCGTCGCGATCGACATCGACCACTTCAAGGTCCTCAACGACACGCTCGGCCACCCGACCGGCGACGCCGCGCTCCGCGCCGTGGCCGCCGAGCTCGTCGCGACGGTGCGGCGCATCGACACCGTGGCGCGCACGGGCGGCGAGGAGTTCCTCGTGGTGCTCCCGGAGACCGGCTTCGACGAGGCGCTCGACGTCGCCGAGAAGCTGCGCGCGCAGATCGAGGCGCAGCCCATCCCGGGCGGGGCGACGCAGCCGGGCGGCCGCCTCACCATCAGCCTCGGCGTCGCGGCGCTGCTCCCCGGCGAAGGCGCCGACATGCTCCTCGTGCGCGCGGACGAGGCGCTCTACGCGGCCAAGCGGCGCGGCCGGAACCGCGTCGAGGGGCACACCGGCACACCGCTCTCGATGCCCGCGCCGGTGCGCGCCTGACCCGCTGCCGCGCGCGATGTCGCGGCGGCGGCGACCCATCGGGCCGACCGCCACCGGGGCGGCGCGGGGTCAGCCCGGCGCGCGGATGCCGAGGATCTCGCGGGCGCGGGCCGTCGAGACGGGCTCCCGCCCGCGCGCGCGCGCGATGAACGCGGCGCGCGCGACGAGCGGCGCGCTGCCCTCCGCGAGCACGCCCTTGTCGAGATAGATGTTGTCCTCGAGCCCGACGCGCACGTTGCCGCCGAGCTCCGTCGCGAGCTCGGCCATCGGGAGCTGGTGGCGGCCCGTCGCCGCGACGCCCCACGTGCCGTCGCCCGGCAGCTGCGACACGAAGAAGCGCAGCACCTCCGGGCGCGCGCCCACCGCGCCGCGCACGCCGAGCACGAACTGCACGTGCAGCGGCGAGGCGATCAGGCCCTCCTTCGCGAGGAGCAGCGCGTTGTCGAGGTGCCCGAGTTCGTAGAGCTCGAGCTCGGGGACGACGCCCGCGGCGCGGATGCGCGCGGCGATGGCGCGCATCTGCGGGAGCGAGTTCTCGAAGATCTCGTCGCCGAAGTTGATGGTCCCGCAGTTGAGCGTCGCCATCTCGGGCGCGCACTCGAGCGGCTGCACGCGGTCGTCCACGCTCATGCCGACCGCGCCGCCCGTCGAGGTCTGCACGATCACATCCGTCTCGGCGCGGATCGCCTCGATCACCTCGCGGAATCGCTCGCGCGACTGCGTCGGGCGGCCATCGGGATCGCGCACGTGCAGGTGGATGACCGCGGCGCCCGCGTCCCGGCAGCGGCGCGCCTCGGCGGCGATCTCCTCGGGCGTGATCGGCAGGTAGGGCGTCTGCTCGCGCGTCACCTCCGCGCCCACGATCGCCGCCGTGAGGATGATCTCGCCCGCCTGCTGCTGCTCGCTCATCGCGCCCTCCGCTGGAACTCCGCCGGCACCACGCACGTCCCCGTCGCGCGACACACGACGACGGGCGGCTCGAGCACGTCGGCCGCGCTCGCGGCGACGCCCGGCACGCCGCGCACGTTCTCGATCACCTTGCGCGCCTCGAAGCGCATCTTGCGGCTGGTGCGCCCCGCCGAGAGCAGCTCGCCCTCGATCTCGAGGTAGTCGCCCGCGCGCACGGGCGCGAGGAACTCGACGCTGTCGTAGGCGCGGAAGAGGCCCTCGTCGCCGTCGTGCCGGATGAGCAGCTCGGTCGCGACGTCGCCGAAGAGCTGCAGGCACTTCGCCCCGTCGACGAGCTCGCCGGCGTAGTGGGCGTCGTGCGCGCCGATGCGCAGCCGCAGGACGACCCGGAGATTCTGCTCGCTCATGTCTCGCTCCCTGCGCGCCGCGCGCGCGTCGTTCCCCACCGCGCCGCGCCCGGCCACCCCTCGGCGGCCACCGCGCGTGCGTCCTTCACGCGTGCTTCCGCTCGATCATCCGCGTCATCACGTAGGCCGCGACGTGCTTCGGCAGCGTGCCCGGCCCGAAGCCCGCGTCGAAGCCCAGCTCGAGCGCGAGCTTGTGGTCGACGCGCGGCCCGCCGAAGATCAGCACGAAGCGGTCGCGCACGCCCTCGCGCTGCATCAGGTCGACGAGCGCGCGGGCGTTCTCCTTGTGGGAGTTGCGCTGCGTGATGACCTGGCTGACGAGCACCGCGTCCGCGCCGACGGCGAGCGCCCGCGCGAGGAGCGCCTCGTTCTCGACCTGCGCGCCGAGGTTGTGGGTGTCGAACCACTTGTACGACTCGAGGCCCTTGTCCCCGGCGTAGCCCTTCATGTTGAGGATCGCGTCGATGCCGACGGTGTGCGCGTCCGAGCCGGTGCACGCGCCGACGACGACGACCTTGCGCCCGAGCTCCTCCTCGATGCGGTGGTCGATCTCCTTCTTGTCGAGGTCGGGGATCGCGACCTCGGGGACCTCGATCTGCGCGAGGTCGACGTGGTGCTTGCTGTGCCCGTACACGACGAAGTACGTGAAGCCGGGTCCGCACTGCTCCATGGCGGTGACGAGCGCCTCGCGCAGGCCGTGGGCCTCGGCGAACTGCCGCGCGGCCTCCTTGGCGAGGGCGCCCGGCGCCACCTTCAGCGTGAAGGACATCTGCACCATGCCGTCGCCGTCGCGATCGCCGTAGGCGCGGAGGAGCCCGGTGTCCGTGGTGGCGCTCATGACCGCGCGGTCTAGCACAGGCCCGCCGCGCATGGCCTGCCCGTCCCGGCGCGGGACATCCCCCAAAACAGGGACGCCCCCTCCACATTTCCGGCGGACTGCCGTATTTGGTCACCCCGGAGCGTGCCCCGCGCTCCCCCGACCTGAATGGAGAATCCTCACGTGAGGACATGGACCTTCCCCGCCGCGCTCGCGGCAAGCTGGGCGCTCTGCGCCACCGTCGCCGCCGCGCAGCCGGCCGCCACGCTCGACCGCTTCCGCGCTGCCCCGACGCCAGAGGATGACCTCCACCTCGCGCGCGCGACGGACCTCGGCCACCTGCGCCTCGGCGCGCACCTGGTCTTCGACTACGGCCTCGACCCGCTCGTGTACGAGAGCGTGAGCGGTGATTCGGGCACAGAAGGGTTCGCCGTGGTCCGGCACCAGCTGGTCGGCACGCTCGGGCTCTCGCTCGGGCTCTTCGACCGCGTGGTGGTCTTCGCCGGCCTCCCCGCGACGCTGGTGATGGACGGCGACACGGACCCGGCGCTCATGGCGACGGGCGTGCAGGCCGCCGACGGCGCCGGGCTCGGCGACGCCTTCCTCGGTGCGCGCGTGCGGCTCCTCGGCGCGCCGGGCGACCTGCTCGCGCTCGCGCTGCAGGCCCGCGTCACGGCGCCCTCGTCGGGCGTGCCGGACGACGTCGCGTACCGCGGCGATCGGAGCGTGACCTTCTCCCCCGAGCTGCTCGCGGAGCTGCGGCCGACGGCGGGCATCCGCCTCGTCGCGAACCTCGGCGCACGCGTCCGCAAGGACAGCGTCGCGAGCCTCTCGAACCTCGGCTTCGGCAGCGAGCTGACGTACGGGCTCGGCGCCACGTTCCTCGCGTGGAAGGACGAGACCGACGACCGCACGCACCTCGACGTGCTCGTGCAGGCGTACGGCGACAGCGCCTTCGAGCGCGTCGGCGAGCGCGAGGGCACGGCGCTCGAGGCGACGGCGGGCGCCCGCTTCGCTCACGCGAGCGGCTTCGTCGCGACGCTCGCGGCCGGCCCCGGCCTCGCGCGCGGCTTCGGCAGCCCCGACCTGCGCGGCGTCCTTCAGCTCGGCTGGGCGACGCCGACGGCGGCGCCGGTGCGCGACACGGACGGCGACGGCCTCTTCGACGACATCGATCGCTGCGTGACGGCGCCCGAGGACGTCGACACGTTCGAGGACACGGACGGCTGTCCGGACCTCGACGACGACCGCGACGGCATCCCCGACACCGCGGACGCCTGCCGCCTCGAGCCCGAGACGGTGAACCGCCACGAGGACACCGACGGCTGCCCCGACACCGTGCCCGACACGGACGGCGACGGCCTCACCGACGACGTCGACGCCTGCCCCGCGCAGCCCGAGGACCGCGACGGCTTCGAGGACGAGAACGGCTGCCCGGACCCCGACAACGACGGCGACGGCGTGCTCGACGCCGACGACCGCTGCGTCTCCGAGCCCGGCGTCGCCGCCGAGCAGGGCTGCCCGGTGCGCGATCGCGACGCGGACTCCGTCGCGGATCTGGCCGACAACTGCCCGGACGAGCCCGGGACCGTCGAGTTCCAGGGCTGCCGCGAGGCGCAGCGCGTGACCATCACCGGAGAGTGGTCTCCGCATCATCGAGGAGGTCTTCTTCAAGACCAACGCGGCCGACATCCTCCCGCGCAGCTTCCCGCTGCTCGAGAACGTCGCGGCCGTGCTCCGCGCGCACCCGGAGATCACCCGCGTGCTCGTCGAGGGCCACACCGACGCCCGCGGCCGCCGCGAGCGCAACATCACGCTGAGCCAGCGTCGCGCCGAGTCGGTCGTCCGCTTCCTGGTCGACCGCGGCCAGATCGCGGCCACGCGCCTCGAGGCACACGGCTACGGACCGGACCGCCCGCGCGTCGCGAACGCGTCGACGGCGGCCGAACACGCGCAGAACCGGCGCGTCGAATTCAACATTCCAGGTGGCGCCGAGGGCGTTCAGCAGCAGCAGAGGGAGGCAGGCGATGATTCGACCGATCGTTGATGGACGCGCGTTCGCCGGGCGCATGGCGCTCGGCACGCTCGCGATCGCGGCTGCGCTCTTCGGCGCAGCTTCCGGGGCTGAGGCGCAGACCTGCTCCATCGCGCGGCCGGATCTCTGTGCGCCGCCCACGTCGTGGCCGGCGGACTCGGCGTTCCGCAACGTCGAGTGCGTCGACCCGACGCTCGCGCCCTCGTCGGACGCGTGCACGGATCAGACGGCCGGCACCGACGACTACCGCGACATCGTGAACTCGTCGGTCGACGCGGCCTACAAGGTCGCGAGCGACGCGAACCACTTCTACTTCCGCATCCGCGTCAACGCCGACCCCCGCAGCGGCAACGCCTTCGGCTCCTTCGGCTGGGGCTTCGGTCTCGACGGCAACGGCGACGGCGCCTTCGAGCTTTACGTCACGCTCGTCGGCAACGGCATCAACGACGAGGTTCAACTCCAGAACCAGTCGGGAAGCCTCGCGGCGACGGATCTCACGCCCGTGCGCACGGATGGCTCGCCCACCTACGCGCGGGCCGATCTGGTGGCGACCGCGCCCACCGATCCGTGCATGCAGGGCGACCCGGACTGGTACATCACCGTCGCGGTCCCGCTGCCGCTGATCATCGAGTACGGCGCCCTCGGCGGTGCCGTCGCGTACGGCGGCAGCTCGAGCAACCCCACGGGTATCCAATCCGACTGGATCTGCTTCGACGGCGCGCCGCCCGGCTGCGACGTCGGGTCGGACTGCGCCTCCGGCGTCTGCCTCACGGGCACGGGAGTCTGTGCGCCGCCGGTCGCGCCGATCTTCCTCGGCTGCCTCGACAGCGCGTCCGGCTCGGGCGTCGACACGGGCTGCAGCGCCGCGGCGCCGTACTGCCTCGTGCCCTCGGGCGCGACCCTCGGCACCGCCTGTGCGCCCTGCATCGCGAACGCCGACTGCAATGACAGCAACGCGTGCACGACCGACACGTGCGACCCCGTTCCTGCGACGACCACGACGGCTGCGACCAACGTCTGCCGGCGGCAGAGCGCGGAGACCGGCACGGTCTGCACCGGCGGCTTCTGCAACGGGAGCAGCACCGCGCCCGCGTGCGTGACCTGCATCGACAACGTGTCGGGTCTCGGCACGGACTCCGGCTGCAGCGCCGGGACGCCGCTCTGTGACACGTCGGGCACCGCGCCCGTGTGTGTCGCGTGCTTCGGCGCGTCGGACTGCGATGACGGCAACGCCTGCACCAGCGACGCCTGCGTGAGCGGCGTCTGCGAGCGCACCTCGCTCGCTGCGGGCACGACCTGCACGGGCGGCGTCTGCGACGGCGCGCCCTCGGCGCCCGTCTGTCAGACCTGCGTGAACGACCGCGCCGGCGCCCTCACCGACAGCGGCTGCGGCGGCGGGACGCCGCTCTGCAACACCTCGGGCGCCGCGCCCGTCTGCGTCGCGTGCGCGGACGACGCGATGCTCGGGCTCGACAGCGGCTGCGGCGCGAGCGCGCCCTTCTGCAACACGAGCGGCGCGACGCCCGCCTGCGTGCAGTGCTTCGGCGCGTCGGACTGCAACGATGGCAACGCCTGCACCACGGACGTCTGCACCGCGGGCGTCTGCGGCGCGACCTCGCTCGCTGCGGGCAGCGCCTGCACGGGCGGCGTGTGCGACGGCGCGGCCTCGAGCCCGCTTTGTCGCACCTGCCTCGATGACGCGGGCGCGGGCCTCACCGACACGGGCTGCGGCGGTGGGGCGCGCTTCTGCAACACCTCGGGCGCAAGCCCTGTGTGCGTCGCGTGCGTGAGCGCCACGGACTGCAACGACGGCAACGCCTGCACGACGGACACCTGCACGGCGGGCGTCTGCGGCGCGACTTCGCTCGCCGCGGGCACGTCCTGCGCGGGCGGCGTGTGTGACGGCGCGGCGTCCGCCCCGCTGTGCCGCGTCTGCCTCGACTCCGCGGCCGGTCCGTCGACGGACACGGGCTGCGGCGGGAGCACGCCGATCTGCGTGACGTCGGGCGCGGGCCCGGTCTGCGCGGCCTGCGTGGACGACGCGTCCGGGAGCGGCACGGACACGGGCTGCGGCGGCTCGGCGCGTCTGTGTGACGCCTCGGGCGCGGTCCCGGTGTGCGTGCCGTGCGTGGACGACGCGCTCGGCGGCGCGACGGACTCGGGCTGCACCGGCGCGGCTGCGCTCTGCGACACGTCGGGCACCGTCCCGATGTGCGTGAGCTGCAATGCCGACGCCGACTGCAACGACGGCAACGCCTGCACCACGGACGCCTGCGTGAGCGGGATGTGCCGCGCGACCTCGCTCGCCGCGGGCACGTCGTGCACGGGCGGCGTCTGCGACGGTGCGGTCTCGAACCCCGAGTGCTCGGCCTGCGTTGACGACGCCGGCGCGGGCGTGACGGACACCGGCTGCGGCCCGAGCGCGCGCTTCTGCGACGACACCGGCGCGAGCGCGGTCTGCGTCGAGTGCGAGGGCGCGGGCGACTGTGACGACGGCAACGCCTGCACCACGGACGTCTGCACTGCGGGCGCCTGTGGTGCGACGTCGCTCGCGGCCGGCACCGTCTGCACGGGCGGCTTCTGCGACGGCGCGGCGAGCGCTCCGGCGTGCGTCCTTTGCGTGGACGACGCGACGGGCAGCGGGACGGACGCGGGCTGTGGCGGGGCGACGGCGCTCTGCGACGCCTCGGGCGCGAGCCCGGTGTGCGTCGCGTGCGTGGACGACGCGCTCGGCGCATCGACGGACTCGGGTTGCGGCGGTGCAACGGTGCTGTGCGACACGTCGGGCGCGAGCCCGGTGTGCACGGCGTGCGCGACCGACGCCGACTGCGATGACGGCAACGCCTGCACCACGGACCGCTGTACGGCCGGCGCGTGCGGCACGACGCCGGTGGCGGCGGGCACATCCTGCACGGGCGGCGTGTGCGACGGCGCGGCGAGCGGCGCGGCGTGCGTGACCTGCCTCGACGACGCGGCGGGTTCCGCGACGGACACGGGTTGCGGCGGTGCGACGGCGCTCTGCGACACCTCGGGCGCGAGCCCGGCGTGCGTGGCGTGCGCGTCGGACGCCGACTGCAACGACGGCAACGCGTGCACCGTCGACGCCTGCACCGCGGGCGTCTGCGGCGCGACGTCCGCGGCGGCCGGCACCCTCTGCGCGGGCGGCGTCTGCGACGGCGCGGCGAGCGCGCCGGCGTGCATCGTCTGCGTGGACGACGCGGCGGGTTCCGCGACGGACACGGGCTGCGGCGGCGCGACGGCGCTCTGCGACACGTCGGGCGCGAGCCCGGTGTGCGTGGCGTGCTTCGACACGGGCGCGGCGACCGACGACGGCTGTGGCGGCGCGACGCCCGTGTGCGCGACCTCCGGTCCCGCGCCGGTCTGCGTGCCCTGTGCGGACACGACGATGGTGCCCGGCACCGACTTCGGCTGCGCGATGGCGACGCCGATCTGCACGGTGCGCTCCGAGGCGCTCACCTGCGTCGCGTGCCTCAGCACCGCCGACTGCGAGGCCGGAAGCGTCTGCAATGTCGCGCTCGGCACGTGCGCGCCGGGCTGCGCGACCGACGCCGACTGCGGCGCGCCGACTCCAGTCTGCGCGGTCAGCAGTGGCGCCTGTGTCGAATGCATCACCGACGATGCCTGCCCCGGCCGTGAGGTCTGCGGCATGGGCAACACCTGCACCGCGCCGGACCACGACGGCGACGGCACGCCCGACGACGTCGACCTCGACGACGACAACGACGGCATCCCCGACGCAGCCGAGCTCGGCTCGGATCTCAGCGTCGACACGGACGCCGACGGCATCGCCGACTTCGAGGACGCCGACGTGCAGACCTGCACCGACGCCGACGAAGACGGCGCCTGCGACGCGCTCCCG
The DNA here is from genome assembly GCA_964202905.1 of Polyangiales bacterium. Taxonomy (GTDB): domain Bacteria; phylum Myxococcota_A; class Polyangia; order Polyangiales; family JADJQN01; genus CAIUAC01. The sequence goes on along the minus strand of CAXNJO010000001.1, from coordinate 176,541 downwards.
CGCACCGTCGACTTCGACGGCGACGGGCTTGCGAACCACCTCGACCTCGACGCGGACGGCGACGGCCTCACGGACCTCCGCGAGGGCGGCGGCGTCGACGCGAACGGCGACGGCCTCGTCGACGACGACACCGACCTCGACGGCAACGGCCTCGCGGACGTCGTGATGGCGCTGCCGCTGCCGCTCCCCGACACGGACGGCGCCCCCGGGCCGGACTTCCTCGACCTCGACGCGGACGGTGACGGCCTCGCCGACGTGCGTGAGGCGGGGGGCTCCGACGCGGACGGCGACGGCCTGCTCGACGCGGTCGTGGACACGGACGGGGATGGCCTCTCCGACACCGTCGACACCAGCGTGGGCGGGACCGCCCTGCCCGGACCGGACACCGACGGCGACGGCACCCCGGACTGGCGTGACCTCGACTCCGACGCGGACGGCGCCCCCGACGCGACCGAGGCGACGGACGCGAACCACGATGGCGTGCCCGACGTGCGGCCCGCCGGGATGGACACGGACGGCGACGGCCTCGACGACGCCTTCGACACCGACGACGGCGGCGCGACGCCCGCGCAGCCTGACACCGACGGCGACGGACGCGTCGACTGGCGCGACGCCGACGACGACGGCGACGGCGTGCCGAGCGCCGACGAAGACCTCGACGGCGACGACGACCTCGCGAACGACGACACGGACGGCGACGGCACCCCGAACTACCTCGACCCCGACGACGACGGCGACGGAATCCCGAGTGGTGACGAGGACATCGACGCCGACGGCGACCCGACGGACGACGACACGGACGGCGACGGTGCGCCGAACTACCTCGACACGGACGACGACGGCGACGGGATCCCGACCGCCGACGAGCCCACCGACGCGGATGGCAACGGCGTGCCGGACTACCTGCAGCCCCCCGTCCGCCTCGGTGGCTTCAGCGGCGGCGCGCTCTGCGCCGCGTCGCCGGGGCGCGGCACCCACACGGCGGCCTGGCTGTTCGTCGCGGTCCTCGGGTTCGCGCTCGGCGCGCGCCGGATGACGCGGCGGCGCTGAGCGGCACACCCCCCGGGTCAACCCCGGGGGGCACGCACGACGAACCGGGGCGGCCCCCGGTCGGGCACAGCCCGGCCGGATGTGGCCGCCCTGGTCATTCCGTCGCCTTGGCGCGCGTCTCACGCCGCGCCGTCCACGTCCGTTGCGCGCCCGCGATGCGGCTCAACCCGCGCTGCGCGTCGCGACGCGCGGGCGGCGAGGTACGACGATCGTCACTTGAGCGCAGCGCGTGCGTCTCGTATCCCTGACTTCCTCAGGAGGTCTTTCATGAAGCAGCTCATCCTCAGCGCAGCAGCCATCCTCGCGGTCGTCGGTGGAGCATCGGTCGCCGAAGCCAAGTGCTTCGGGTTCCGTGGCAAGGACATCAAGGTGTGCGTCGATGGCGACGACAACGCCGCGCGCCGCCGCGCGACGAGCGTGTGCGAAGACGTCACGGGCTCGGACTGCGCGATCTCCGGCTACAGCGGCGAGTGCCAGCGCAGCAGCTCCGTTCGCTGCTACGACGGCGCCGGCGACGAGCAACGCCGCATCCAGAGCGAGTGACGGACCGCGCCGGCCGCGTCAGCCCGCCTCGAGCGCCTCGAGCAGCGGGTTGATGTAGTCGGCGTCGCGCGCGACGACGCCCGCGAGCCCCTTGCCGCCCGTGCGCGTGCGCTTCACGTCGGCGAACGCGCCGCGGCCGATCGCGTCCCAGATCGTCTCGCGCTCGACCTCGACGAGCAGCTGGTGCGCGTTCGCGAGGACCTCGCGCGCGCGCGACTCGATGATGCCGTCCTTCTTGAACTCGATCTCGTCGCCGAGGTGCTTGGCGGCGCCGAAGATGTAGAGGGCGCTCTTCAGCGAGAGATAGCGGTCCATCAGCAGCGGGTTGTGGATGGCCTCGCTGAACATGCCGAGCAGCTCGATCGACTGGTTCGTCGTGACGCCGACGAGGTTGTAGAGCGCGTCGTGGACGTGGCTGTGGAAGATGTCGCCCGTCTTGTGCTTGGTCGGCGGCATCCACTTGATCGGGTGCTTCGGGAAGAGCTGCCGCACGAGCTGCGCCTGCGCGAGCTCGAGCAGGAACGAGTCCTCGATCCACGGGTTGATCTCGTAGGCGTGACCGAGCCCGAGCTGCTCGTCGGCGACGCCCGCGCGGTGCGCGAAGGCCTCGTTGATGAACTGCGAGGAGAGCACCGTGTGCGCGGCCTCGACCGCGTCGGCGGTGGTGAGGTAGTTGTCCTCGCCGGTGTTCACGATGATGCGCGCGCGCGCGATCAGCCTCCGTGAGAAGTACTGATCCACGAACGTCCGCTGCATGTTGATGTCGCGGAAGAGGATCCCGTACATCGAGTCGTTGAGCAGCATGTCGAGCCGCTCGACGGCGGCCATCCACGCGATCTCGCTCATGCAGAGCCCGGACGAGTAGTTCGTCTGCATGACGTAGCGCGAGAGCTCTTCGCCCGCGGCGTCGAGCGACTCGCGCACGATGCGGAAGTTCTCCTGCGTCGCGTAGGTGCCGCCGTAGCCCTCGGTCGTCGGGCCGTGCGGCACGTAGTCGAGGAGCGACTGCGCCGTCGCGCGGATGACGGCGACGACGTCCGCGCCGCCGTGCGCCGCGCTGCGCGCCTGCACCGCGTCGTCGTAGATGTTGCCCGTCGCGACGATCACGTACTTGTGCGGCGTCTCCGCCATGCCGAGGCGCGCGCGGCGTGCGTCGCGGTCGTCGCGCGCGGCGTCGATGCGGGCGAGGGCGTCGCGCGTCGGCGCCTCGAGCACCGCGCGGATCGCGGCGAGGTCTTCGCTGCCCGCAGGGTCGATGGGCTGCCCGCCCCACGCGAGGCGCTCGGCCGCCTCTTGCAGCGAGGGGGCGCCGCGCAGCACCTCGCGTCCGAGGAAGAACGCGATGCCGCGCCCGAGCAGCCCGGCGGCGTGCACGCGCTCGACCAGCAGGTTCACGAGCGGGGCGCCCTCGGCGTCCGCGCCCTCGATGCCGAGCGCGCGCGCGACGGTGCGCTCGACGCCGACCGTCGTGTGACGGTCGATGAACTGCTGCACCTCGTCCGCGATCTCCGCTGCGAGCCGCCGGCAGTCTGCGACGACCGCTTCGTCCATCGGTACACGCGCCATGGGGCCGGGTTCTAACACGCAGCGTCGGGCACGCCCGCTCCGTGCGCGCCGCGTTCGGGCTACAGTCGCGCGGATGCCGACCCGCGACACGCAGCGTGGCCACTCCTCCCCCGGCGACGACGACCGGACGACCGTTCGGCTCGAGGCCCCCGCGCGCTCCGAGCGTCCCGAGAAGCCCGAGCGCAAGCCGCCGCTCGAGGTGCAGGTCACGCGCGTGCGCAGCGCGCCCGGCCGCTCGCTCGTCGAGCAGGTCGAGCGCCAGCCGCACGTCGTCGAGATCTGGACGCGCAACACGCTTTATCTTTGTGATGCGAGCTTCGTCTGCGTCGAGGTGCGCGATCGCGCGACGAACCAGCCCGAGCCCAAGCACGCGGCCGTCGGCGCGCGCCTGCTCGGCGGTCACAAGCGCTACGCGCGCACGCTGCACCTCGTACGGCCGCTCCCGATGCCCGGCACGCAGGCCGTGTTCCTGCGGCCGGGAGGCCGCCGCGACGCGCAGGCGTACACGAGCTCCGTCGAGCGCGTCGTCTTCAACTACCAGGTCGCGGCCCTCGAGCTCTCGACGGATCCGCAGGAGGCCTGGGCCGACGTCACGAACCACCACCTGCGGTGACCGTGCGGCGCGCAGGGTTGTCACTTCCAGGAGGGGCGCGCGGGTGTACGGTGCCGGCATGAGGGGCGTGCCGGGCACGGGAGCGGATCGCGGTGGGGCGTGTGCACGTCGGAGGGGCCGATGATGATCCCCGACGACATCCTCGCGCGTCCGGTCGAGGAGGCCGCGCGGTTGTTCGCGCTCGCGTTCCTCGACGAGGCCCGCGCCGCGGCGCCGCGCCTCGCGAGCGGCGACGACCCGGAGGCGCTCCACGACTTCCGCGTCGCGCTGCGTCGGCTGCGCAGCGCGCTCCGCGCCTACCGCCCGTGGCTGCGGGGCGCGCTGAAGAAGTCGCTCACCCGCGAGCTGCGCGCGCTCGCGGCGGCGACGGGCGGCGGGCGCGACGCGGAGGTGCTGCTCGCGTGGGTCGAGGGGCAGTCCGCGTCGGTGAACGCGCGCGAGCGCACCGGGGTCGCGTGGCTCGTCGGGGCGCTCGAACGTCGTCGCGACGAGGGCTACGCGGCCGTGCGCGGGGATGTCGCGCCGCGCTTCGAGCACCTCGAGGCGCGGCTCCGCGCGGGGCTCGAGGTGTACGCGGTGCCGATGCGCCTCGGCGAGCGGCGCTCGGTGCGCACGCTGGCGGTCGCGCTCGCGGGCCTCGTGCGCGCGCACGCCGAGGACCTCGGCGCCAGGCTCGCGCTCGTCGGCGCGGCCACCGACGAAGAGCCCGCGCACGAGGCGCGTATCTCCGCGAAACGACTTCGCTATCTGCTCGACCCGCTGCGCGATCGGCTGCCTGGCACGCGCGAGCTGCTGCGCGAGCTGAAAGAGCTCCAGGACGTGCTCGGCGAGCTGCACGACCTGCAGGTCCTCGCCCGCGAGATCGGCGACGCCGCCGCGCGGGCCGCGGCCGAGCGGGCGCGCCGCCTCCACGACCTCGCGCTCGACGGGGACCCCGACGGCGCGCGCACCCGCCGCGCGCTCCGCGACGACGAGCGGCACGGGCTCCTCGCGCTCGCGACGCGCGTGCGGACCCGCATCGCGGCCCTCTTCCACGGCGCCGAGCAGCGCTGGCTCGGGCCGCGCGGCGGGGCGCTCGTCGGCGCGGCGGGCGACGTCGCGCGCGCGCTCGACGCCCACGCGTCGGCAGGGCAGGAGATCGAGCGCAAGTACCTGCTGACCGGCCTCCCGCCCGAGGCCGAGGCCGCGCCCGCGAAGGTGATCGATCAGGGTTATCTGCCCGGTCAGAAGCTGATCGAGCGGGTGCGCCGCGTCGTCGCCGCGGACGGGACCGTGAAGTGCTTCCGCACCGTGAAGGCGGGCGCGGGCCTCGTGCGCGTCGAGATCGAGGAGGAGACGCCGCTCGAGCTCTTCCGCAAGCTCTGGCCGCTCACGCGCGGCAAGCGCGTGAGGAAGCGCCGCCACATGGTGCCGGACGGCGCGCACACGTGGGAGATCGACGTCTTCCTCGACCGCACGCTCTTCCTCGCCGAGATCGAGCTCTCCTCGGCGGAAGAGGTCGTCGAGGTCCCCGCGTGGCTCGCGCCGTACGTCGTGCGCGAGGTGACGACCGAGTCGGGCCTCGTGAACGCGCGCCTCGCGAAGTAGCGGGCCCGCCGTGCGTGCGTCGCGAAGTAGCGGGCCCGCCGTGCGTGCGTCGCGCGCGCCCCGTTCGTGGGGATGCGCCCGTCGTGCGCGCAGAAAGCTCGTCGCGCGCGGGGGGCGGCCCTACGCTCTCGCGCCGTGAGCGCACCCTACGACGCCCTGCTCGTCTTCTCGTTCGGCGGCCCCGAGGGGCCCGACGACGTCCTGCCCTTCCTCGAGAACGTCACGCGCGGTCGTGGCGTCCCGCGCGAGCGTCTGCTCGAGGTGGCCGAGCACTACCAGCACTTCGGCGGCGTCTCGCCGATCACGGCGCAGAACCGCGCGCTCGTCGCCGCCCTCGAGGCCGAGCTCGCCGCGCACGGGCCGCGGCTGCCCGTCTACTTCGGCAACCGGCACTGGAACCCCTTCGTCGAGGACGCGCTGCGCCAGATGGCCGCGGACGGCGTGCGCCGCGCCCTCGTCTTCGTCACGAGCGCATTCTCGTCCTACTCGGGGTGCCGCGCGTACCGCGAGGACCTCGCTCGGGCGCAGGCGGCCCTCGGCGAGGGCGCGCCCGAGCTCCACAAGCTGCGCGTGTTCTTCGATCACCCGCTCTTCCTCGACGCGGTCACCGACCGCGTGCGCGAGGCCTTCGCTGCCGCGCCGCCCGACGCGGCGCTCGTCTTCACCGCGCACAGCGTGCCCATGTCGATGGCGAACACGAGCCGCTACGAGGCGCAGCTGCGCGCGGCCGCGGCGATCGTCGCCGGGCGCGTGGGGCGCGAGCACTTCGACCTCGTCTGGCAGTCGCGCAGCGGTCCGCCGAGCGTGCCGTGGCTCGCGCCGGACATCGGCGATCACCTGCGCGCGCTCCACGCCGCGGGCGTCACGAGCGTCGTCGTCTCGCCGCTCGGCTTCCTCTCGGACCACATGGAAGTGGCGTGGGACCTCGACGAGGAAGCGCGCGAGATCGCCGCGGAGCTCGGGCTCGGCTACGTGCGCGCCGCGACGCCGGGCACGCACCCGGCCTTCGTCGGGGCGATCCGCGAGCTGGTGCGAGAGCAGGTCGAGGCCGCCCCGCGCCGCGCGCTCACCGTGCTCGGCGAGGGCACCTGCGCCCCCGACTGCTGCCCCGCCCCGGCGCGCCCCGCCGCGGGCCGACCGGGGGCCTGAACGCCCCATTTTACAGGGTTTTCGCGGCGTTTTTCGCCGAACGTCGCTGCGCCGCACACCCCCGCGCCGCACACCCCTGCGCCGCACGTCCCCGCGCCGCACGTCCCCGCGCCGCACGTCTCCGGGCTGCACCCGTCGCTCCGTGGGTGCGTGCTGTTCGTGGCGCTGGCCGCGGAGCGCGCGTCGCGGCGTCAGAACGTGAACGTCGCGGCGAGCCCCGGCGGCTGCGGTCCGCGCAGGCGCGCGGTGAGCGCGGGCGAGGCGAGCGCGTCGTCGTGGGTGATCTCGTAGGCGAGCACCGCGCCGACGACGGAGAAGAGCGCGTTGCCGAAGATCGTCCAGCCGAGCGAGCCCTGCCCGTCGAGCGCGTTGCCCGCCAGCCACGCGCCGAGCGGCATGACCACGCAGTAGCCCGTGAGGAAGGTGAGCAGCAGCGGCGACGGGTCCCGCACGACGTCCGTGCGGTTCGCGACGAGCGCGGACGCAGCGACGGTGGCGACCATCCCGAGGAGCCAGCCCCCCGTCTCCGCGAGCACCCGAAGCGCGCGTCCCTCGCGGCCGTCGCGCGTCGGCGCAGGCGCGGAGCGCGGCGCAGCGGCCGGCAGGCCGTAGCCGGGGGGCGGGGGCGGCGGCAGCACCACGAGGCCCTCGTAGCCGGCCGGCGCCGCGACGATCACGCCATCCGCCGGGCCCGGCACGTTCGCGGTGTCCACCACGACCGGGGTCGCGGACGCCGCGCCGATCACGGCGGCGCCCTCGGGGACGGGCTGCGGCGCTTGCGCGTCGGCGCGCGCGGCCGTGGCCGTGAGGCCGATCAGCAGCGCGGGCAGGGCGAGCGCAAGGAACAGGAGCGGGCGGGGCGCGTGGGGGCCTCGGTGCACCCGCGGACGGTACTACAGCGCGAAGACCGGCGCGTTCGTCAGCGTGAGGAAGCTGCGCAGCGCGCGCGTCGGCACGGGGGGCGGCGCACCGCGCAGCCCGTGGCGCAGCGCGCGGTAGGCGTCGAAGTCGATCGCGGTGAAGCGCAGGCCCGCGCAGTAGCCGCGGTCGCCGTCGCGGTAGCCCTCGATCACGCGGACGACGACCGCCTCCGCGTCGATCCACGTCCGCGCGCCGGGCACCTCGAGCGAGAGCAGCACGCGCTCGCCGACCTGCACGGCATCGTCACACGCGAGCAGCAGGCCCTCCGTCGAGAGGTCGAGCGCCTGTTCGCCGATGAGCCGGAAGTCGCGCTCCGAGACCACCTGACAGCGCGCGCGCGCCGATCTCCGCACCGCGTTCCGGTCCGATGCCATGAGCCTGATCGCTTCCATCGCCCGCCTCCTTCGTGCCGCGCGGCCATTCGCGCAGGTAAGAAACGAACCTACATCAACAGATATGCACGCCCAAGATTCCGGCCAGCCTCCGTGGCGGGGTGCGCGCCCGCCGCGCCTGCGGGCAGACTCCGCCCGTGCGCACCGCGCCCCCGTCTCCCGGTTCTCGCGCCCGCGCTGCGTCGCCGCGTGCGCCGTCGCCGGCCGTGTCGCTCGCGCTCGGCCTCGCGCTGCTCGCGGGGGCGGCCCCCGCGCACGCCCACCTCGGCTCGACCAAGTATCTCTTCGTCGCGCGCACCGCGGAGGGCGCGGACGTGCTCGCGGACATCGACGTGGTGGACGTCGCCTACGAGCTCGGCCTCGCCGAGGGCGCGTCGCCCGCGGCGGTCGGCGCGCAGAGAGGGCGGGCTGCGCGCTGGCTCGAGCGGGCGCTGCACGTGCGCGCGGAGGCGGGCGCGTGCCACGGGCGCGCGGAGACGCCGACGCTCCGCGAGCGGGACGGGCGGCCCTTCTTGTCCGTTCGATTGCGCTTCACGTGCCCGCCGGGGTCGGCGCGGCTCGTGCTCCGCGACGACGCGATCTTCGACGACGACCCGCAGCACGAGGCCGTCGTGCGGCTCTCGACGGACGACGGCGCGACCGCGACCGTGCTGCGCGCGCGGAGCCGCGAGCTGCGCGTCGAGCCCGTCGAGCGGCCCCTCGGCGACGTGATCGTGACCTTCGTCCACGAGGGCGCGCTGCACCTCGTGACGGGCTTCGATCATCTGCTCTTCCTGCTCTCGCTGCTCCTCGTCGCCGGGGAGCACGCCGCGCGCGAGGGGACGCGCCGCGCGCTCCGTGACGTCGCGCTCGTCGTCACGGGCTTCACGCTCGGGCACAGCCTCACGCTGATCGCCGCGGCGCTCGACCTCGTCGTGCTCCCGTCGCGGCTCGTCGAGACGGCCATCGCCGCGTCGATCGTCGCGGTCGCGGTGTGGAACCTCTGGCGCCCCGAGCACCGGCGTGGCCTCCCCGCCGTCGCGATCGCCTTCGGGCTCGTGCACGGCTTCGGCTTCTCGTCCGTGCTGCGCGAGTTGGTCCTGCCGCGCGCGGGGCGCGTGACCGCGCTGCTCGCGTTCAACCTCGGGATCGAGCTCGCGCAGCTCGCGGTCGTCGCGCTCGTGCTCGGCCCGCTCGCGTTCGCGGCGCGCTGGCCGGCCTTTTACCGTGCGTGGATCGTGCGCGGCGGCTCGGCCCTCATCGCGATCGTCGCCACGTACTGGATGGTCGAGCGCGCGCTCGGCGGCGGATAGGCGACGCGCCCCGCGGGGCGGCGGCTCGGCCCGATCGCCGGGCGCGCCGCCGTCAGCGCTCTGCGGCGCGTGCGAGCGCGAGCACGTCGCGCCGCGCGTGCGCGTGGACGGCGCCGAGAAAAAGCGCGTAGCCGAGGAACATCACGCCGACGGGCGCGTAGACGCCGAGCGCGAGCGCGCCGGCGAGCCCGAGGCCACCCATCGTGAGCGCGGGCGCGTGGGCTTCGAGCAGCGAGGCGCGCGGTTCGCCCCGCGCCTCGAGTGTTTGCACGAACGCGGCGATGCGCGCCTCCTCGGCCGGGTCCGCGGCGATGGGGGCTTCGCCCGCCGTGTCGTCGCAGAGCGTGACCCCGCAGCGTGGGCACTCCCCCGCGAACGCGAACGTGTCCTCGCAGCGCCCGCACGCGTAGCGCAGCCGCGCCCGCGGCGCCGCCTCCCAGGGCGCGTGCCTGCGCCGCGCTGCACGCCCCGCCGCGCCCCCCCGCAGCCGCGCGCGGGCCGCTTCCCAGGCCGCGACCACCTCGCGCAGCCGCTCCGACGCGCGCGGATCGCCGGCCCGGCGATCGGGGTGCAGCGCGTGCACGAGCCCCCGGAACGCCGCGCGCAGCTCGCGCTCGCTCGCGCCCTCGCTCACCCCGAGTGTCCGGAACGGATCCGCGTCCATCGAGCCCTCCATCCCCGTCGGCCGGGCTCCCGCCCGGGCCGGGCCACCGTGGCCCGTCGCGCTCGGACACTGCGCGCGCGCGGAGGTTCCCGCGCCGCGCGTCGCTCACAGTGATTTCTGCAGCAGCAGCGCGCCACCCCCAGCCGGGTCGAGCGCGTAGCCCTCGAAGCCGACGGCCGCGTAGAGCGCGCGCGCCGGTGTGTTGTGCTCCTGCACCTCGAGCGTGAGCTTGCAGAACCCGCGCGCCCGCGCGTGGTCCTCGGCGGCCGCGAGCAGCGCGCGTCCGACGCCGCGCCCCCGGTGGTCCGCCCGCACCGCGAGGTCGTGCACGTTCAGCAGGGGCCGCGCCGCGAAGGTCGAGAATCCCGTGAAACACACCGCGATCCCCAGCGCGGCACCGCCCTCGAACGCGAGGAAGACGACCGCACCCGCGTGCGCGCGGAGCCCCGGCACGAGCCGCAGGCGCACATCGTCCGGCAGCGGCGCGCCCCGCGCGAGTGGCTCCCGCGCGTAGGCATCGACGAGGTCGACGACGGCCGCGGCATGCGCCGCGTCGTCGAGGTCGGCGAGGACGATCCGGAGCGCGCCCATGCCCCGCGAAGTACCACGTTTCCGGGGCGATTCGCGGTGTGTCAGCGCGACCAGCGGATCGTCTCGGCGCCCCCGGGGATGACGAGGTTCTGGTTCTGTCCCTCGGGGCTGCTGAGGAAGATGCCGCCCCGCGTCGAGGAGAACGCGATCATCCGGCAGTCGGGCGAGAAGGCCGGGTCCTTGTTGGTCCCCTGTCCCTGCGTGATGCGCGTGTACTGCTGCGTCGCGACGTCGACGGTGAAGACGTCCATGCCGCCGTCGCGTCCCGTGAACGCGAGCAGGTTCTTGCCGGGCAGCGGGCACCACGCGGGCGTCTGGTTGTGGTTGCCGCGGAAGGTCACGCGCCGCGCGCCACCGCCGTTGGCGTCCATCACGAAGATCTGCGGTCCGCCGTTGCGGTCGCTCACGAAGGCCACCTGGCCGCCCGGCCCGCAGGCGGGCGAGACGTCGATGCCCGGGTGCCGCGTCAGGCGCCGCACGTCGCTGCCATCGGCTGCGGCGCTGTAAATCTCACTGTTTCCGTCGCGCGTCGACGAGAAGAGCGCGCGCGCGCCGCAGAACGTGACGCCCATGTTCATGCCGTCGCCCGCGATCACGGGCTGCTCGTCGCGCCCGGTGCGCGTGATGAACATCCCGCGCTTCGTGAGCACCGAGTACCAGACGCCGCCCGGCCCGAACGCCGGCAGCATCGCGACGCCCGCGCCGCTCGACACGCGCCCGACGCCCTCGCCGTCGAAGTCCGCGACGTACACGTCCTTGCGCCCGGGCCCGACGCGCCGCGCGAAGGTGAGCCGCGTGCCGAACGCGCCCGCCTGCCCGGTGAGCACGCGCAGCACCTCGTTCGCGAAGTCGTGCATGAAGCCGCGCAGCTCGCCGGGCCCGCCCTGATAGGTCTTCGTGAGCGTCGCGTCCGCGCCGCGGGCGAGCTCGAAGAAGCGCATCTCGACGGTGAGCGCGCCGCCCGTGCCGCGGATCTCACCCTTGATCACGCCCTGCGCGCCGACGGATGTCCACGACGCGGGCGCGAGGCCGAGCCCCTCGCGCGCCGGGTCCGCGAGGAACGAGCGCGCGTCGAGGATCGTGAACAGCGACACGAGCGCGAGGTCGCGGCGCAGCACCTCCGCGCCCTGCGCGCCGAGCCCCGAGTCGCCGAGCAGCTGCGGGATCGCGATCTTGTAGAGCGCGCGCTCGGGCGCATCGACGTCGATGACCGGGCCGCGCTCCGGCAGCCCCGCGTCGGGGGCGCCGCGATCCTGGCCGCGCGCGGGGCCGCCCCCGAAGGGCGCCGCGGCGAGCGCGACGAGCGAGACGATCAGCGAGGCGAAGACGGCGCGGACGGCGCGGCGGGAGGCGAGGGGGGCGGGCACGGTCGCTCGGACGTCGTGCGGGGCGCCCGTATTCGCGGCACGCCGCGGCGGGAGTTGGGTCGACACGGCGCGCAGCATAGCCGAGCGCGCCTCGTGCCCGCTGCCGTCAGCGCGCGTCGCGCCCGTTGAAGCGCACGCTGCGCGCGCGCCCGAGGTACTGATCGCGCACGGACGCGGGCGGCTCCGGGATCGTCGCGGCGGCGCTCCGCAGCGCCTCGACCCGGTCGAGCACCGACTGATCGAAGAGCGCGTTGCCGCTCCCCTGCGCGACCGTGACGCCCGTGATCCGGCCCTCCGCGTCGATCGCGACGTCCACCGTCGCGCTGAGGCCCGCGAGCGTCTCGGCGTCGATGACCGTCGGCGTCGACCAGCCGCGCCGGAAGAACATTACGAACTGCCCGAGGTACGCGTCGCCCTCGCGCGCGCTCTCGAAGCCGCCCTCGACGCCCTCGGGGTCGCCCTCGCGCTCGACCTCCGCCGCGAGCTCCGCGAAGATCTGCGCGCGGTCGCCGATGTTCAACAGCGCCGCGACCTGCGCGTTCTCGGGCGCGGGGCCCATGTCCGGACGCTCCTGCGGGGCGTGCGGCTCGGGGGTGCGCGAGACGGCGACCTGATCGGGGGGCGGCGCCGTCGAGAGCCGGTTCACGCGGCGGTTCGGCAGCCGCCGCGGGTCGAAATGCACGCCTTTCTCGAGGAAATGCGCCACCACCACCTCGCGCTCGTCGAGCGGCGTGCGCGCCGCGGGCTCCCCGCTGCCGAGCGCGCCCGCGGCCACGAACGCGAGCGCGACGAGCAGCGGCAGCACCAGGTGCGAGCCGAGCGCGAGCGCGAGCCCTGCGACGAGCGCGCGCGCCCCGAGCGGGCGGCCGGCGAGCAGCGAGGGCGGGGCGACGTCGTCGGCGTGGACGTACAAGGCGCGCTCCCTCACTCGGCGGGCGCGTCGGCCTCGCCGACCGGATCCGTGACGAGGCCGAGCTTCTCGATGCCCGCGCGCCGCACGATCGCGAGCACCTTGACGACGAAGCCGTAGCGCGCGGCCTCGTCGGCCTGCACGTAGAGCTCCTTCTCCTGCTGGAGCCGCGCGTTCGACGTGAGCGCGGCCTCGAGGCGGTCGTAGGGGACCTCCGTCTCGCCGAGGTAGACCTTCTCGTCGTCGGTCACCGTCAGCAGCAACTTCTCCTGATCGAGCGCCATCGCCGGCGCGCGCGCGCTCGGCAGATCGACGTCGACGCCCGTCGTGAGCATCGGCGCCGAGACCATGAAGATGATCAGCAGCACGAGCATCACGTCGACCATCGGGGTCACGTTGATCTCGCTGAGCGGCGCGCGTCGGCCGCCGTTCCCTCCGCTGCCCATGCCCATGGCGCGCTCAGCCGAGGAAGTGGCGGCGGACGATGTTGAGGTAGTCGCTCGCGAAGGCTTCCATCTCGCTCTCGAGCACGCGGATGCGGCGGAGGAAGTAGTTGTAGGCGATCACCGCCGGGATCGCGGCGGCGAGGCCGATGGCCGTCGCGATGAGCGCCTCCGCGATGCCGGGCGCGACGACGGCGAGGCTCGCGTTGCCGAGGTTTCCGATGCCGATGAACGAGTTCATCACGCCCCACACCGTGCCGAGGAGCCCGATGAAGGGCGCGACCGAGCCCGTCGTCGCGAGCACGGGCAGCAGGTTCTCGAGGAGCGTGACCTCGTTGTTCGAAGCGCGGCGCAGGGCGCGCTCGACGTTGTCGAGGTCCCCGTGCAGCGCGGGCTGCGTGGGCAGCGTCGTGTCGGCGCTCTCCGTGACGCGCGCGAGCTCCACGTAGCCCGCGTGAAAGACCCGCGCGAGCGGCGAGCCCTCGAGCGGGCGGGCCTGCGCGTAGACGCCCTCGAGGCGCTCCGTCGTCCAGGCCGTGCCCTGCGTCTTGTCCCAGAAAATGCCCAGAAAACGGGCACTCTGCGCGCTCGCGCGGAGGAGCTGCACGAGCTTGCCGCCGATGATGAACCAGCACGACACGCTCATGAGCACGAGCACGAGCATCACGATCTTCACGACGGGCGAGGCGTCGAGCACGAGCTGCCACGGGTCGAGCTGCCCGTGGGCCGCGCCCGCGCCCCCGGGGGTCGCCACCTGCAGGGTCACGAGGTTCGCGTAGAGGACGTCGTCCATGGCCGCCCGGGTTGGACCACGGGCGATCCGCGGTGTCAAACGCGGTCCGAGGCCCGCGCCCGCAGCAGCCGCTGCGCCTCCGTCCACGGGCAGCCCGCGCAGCCCGACCGGCAGCAGCGCCGCGCCCGCGGCATGCCCGTCGCGCCCGCGGCCTCGAGCCGCTGCGCGAGCGCGCCGAGCGCGGAGGGCGAGCGCGCCGCGTGGGGCGGGAGGGCGGCGCGGCCCTGCGGGATGCCGCGCAGCGAGCCGACGGTGAAGCGGGCCATCGGCGCAGCATCGTCGTCTCGGGCGTGCGGGGCAAGCGCGGCGCATGCAGCGCCGCGGTGCGCGGGCGCGCGTGTCACCAAGCGTTCGCGGGCGCGGCGCGGTCTCGGCGTATAGTCTGCGGCTCCGATGGCCTCCCACCGCGACAAGGAGTCCTCGCCGGCGATCTCCCTCGACGAGGAGATCGAGCTCGACGAGATCCTCCCGACGAGCTTCGCGCCCCGTGCGTCGGGCGCGGTCGAGGTCACCGCGCGCACGCCCGACGGGTCCATCACGGTCGCGCCCGCCTCCCGCGCCGCGCGCCTCGCGATGCCGCCCCCCGGCGCGCCGCGTGCCGACACCCTGCGTCCCGACACGTCGCGCCCCGACAGCCAGCCGCCGCGCCTCGACACGCCGTCGCACGCCGCGAACCCGATCGCGGAGCTGCCCGTCATCGCCTACTACAGCCGCTTCGCGCTGCTCGGGCGCCTCGCGTTCGGCGGCATGGCGGAGATCTTCCTCGCGCGCGAGACCAGCTCCAACGCGTCGCGGCACCTCGTCGTCAAACGCATCCTCCCGCACGTCGCCGACGACGAGGGCTTCGTCTCGATGTTCCTCGACGAGGCGCGCCTCGCGATGCGCTTGCAGCATCCGAACATCTGCCCCGTCTACGAGTTCGGCGAGGCGGCGGGCACGTGGTTCATCGCGATGGAGTGGGTCGACGGCGTCCCGCTCGGCAAGCTCATCCGCAAGGCCCGCGCGACGGGCGGCATCCCCATCCCCGTCGCCGTCCGCGTGATCGCGCAGATCGCCGAGGCCCTGCACTACGCGCACCGCGCGCGCGACGAAAGCGGCGCGCCGCTCGGCCTCGTGCACCGCGACGTCAGCCCGCAGAACATCATGATCGGCTACCACGGCAGCGTGAAGCTGCTCGACTTCGGCGTCGCGAAGGCGAGCTCCCAGGCGACCCGCACGCAGGCCGGGATCGTGAAGGGCAAGCTCGCGTACATGGCGCCGGAGCAGTGCCGCGGCGACGAGATCGACGGGCGCGCGGACGTCTTCGCGCTCGGCGTGTGCCTCTACGAGGCGCTCGCGGGGCGCCCGCTCTACCACCGCCAGAACGATTTCGAGACGCTCAAGGCCGTCCTCGACGACCCTGTCCCGTCCGCGCGCGCGCTGCGGCCCGCGGTGCCCGCCGACCTCGACGCGATCGTGCAGCGCGCCCTCGCGAAGTCGGCCGAGGTCCGCTGGCAGTCGGCCGGCGAGCTGCAGGAAGCGCTCGAGCAGTGGCTCACCGATCACCGCGAGCGCGTGAACGCGACGCGCACGGCGCAATACCTCGAGGGCCTCTACGCCGAAGAGATCGCGCGCGGACCGGCCCTCACGACCGGCCCCGTGGCGCCGGGCTCGGCCCGCGGCGACTCGCTCATGCCGGGGGGCGGCTCCGTCCCGAGCCTGCCCGCCGCGGGCGCCGCGACCGAGACCCCGCAGCCCGCGAGCGGTCCGTCCTCCGGCGTCGTCCTCGCGGGCGCGGGGCTCGCCGCGTCGCTCCCGCCCGCTGCGCCCGACGCCGCCCGCACCGACGCGGTCACCGCGCGCCCGGGCGCGCGCCCGCAGCCCGCGAAGCCTCTCTGGATCGCGCTCGCCGCCGCCCTCGCGCTGCTCCTCGTCGCGGGGCTCGCCGCGGGCGGATGGTGGCTGCACGGCCGCGACGCCACCGACGCGCGCGCGGCCGTCTCTGCTGCCCCTGCGCCCGCTGCGCCCGCACCCGCTTCACCCGCACCCGCTGCCCCCATCGCCGCGCCCGCTGCCCTCATCGCCGCGCCCGCTGCGCCCGCGCCCGCTGCGCCCGCGCCCGCTGCGCCCGCTGCGCCCGCACCCGCTGCCCCCATCGCCGCGCCCGCCTCGAGTGACGCGGCGGGTGCGCCGCGCGAGCCCTCACGCGGCCGCGCGCAGGGCACGCTCGCGCTCAACACGCGCCCCTGGTCGAAGGCCTACGTCGGCGGGCGTCTGCTCGGCACGACGCCCTTCGGCAGCGTCAGCGTCCCGGCGGGCACCGTCACGCTGCGTCTCGTCGACCGCGACGGAAACACGCACCGCCGCACGGTGCGCGTCGAGGCGGGCCGCGAGGCGAGCGCCTTCTTCGATCTCAGCACCGGCGGCGAGTGAGCCTCACGAACGCTCGATCCCGCACCGAGCGCCCGCCTCGGGCCGCGGAGCGCCGCGCCGACTCCTGACGCAAGAGTCCGTGATCGCGCCGCGATCCTGACTCCACAGTCAGGTCAGAGAAACACCGTCGGGCAACCGAACTGCACCTCGACGCGGCCGTCCGTCGCGCGCGCGTCGTCGCAGGCGGCGCCGTGCAGCACGATCTGCGCGCCGTCGTCCGAGTAGTCCCAGCCGTTCGCGCGGGCGGGGTCGCGCGCGAGGCGTCCCGTCTCCGCGCCGCGCGCGTCGTAGAGCACCACGTTCACGGACGCCGGGTCGAAGGTGCCGTCCGGGTTCGGCGGGATCGTGTAGTCGCAGCGCGCGATCGCGCCGCCGATCGCCGCGAGCGCCGCCCGCAGCCCCGCCGCGAAGTCCGTCGCCGCGTCCGTGAGGTCGGCGTGGCAGTACGCGGGCCCCGCGTCCGAGCAGCCCGCGGGCGCGGTGCCCCCGGCGCGCGCGAGGCGCGAGAGCACGCCGCGGTAGCTCTGTGATCCCGGCACGCCGACGACGAAGGTGCCGATGCCCTCGGCCTCGGCCGCGCGCACATCCTCGACGAGCGCGTCGTTGTCGCGATCGAGCTCGGCGAATGAGCACGCCGCGTCGCAGCCGAGACACACCGTCGCTGCGCCATCGGTCGCGAGCACGAGGTAGCGCGGCTCGGTCGCGGGCTGCGCGCGCAGCTCGGCGAGCGCGGCCTGCACGCCGTCGCGCGTGGGCGTGATGCCCATCGGCGTGAGCCCGCCCGTCGCCGCCGTGATGCGCGCGCGGTTCGTCGTCAGCACGTCGACGGGCACGAGCGGCGCGTCGCTCGTGCGGATGCAGCCGAAGGTCTTCGGGTAATGGAGGAGGCCCGCGCGCGTCGCGTCGGGCAGCCCCGCGAGCGCCGCGTCGAGCTCGCGGCGCATCACATCCCAGCGCGAGTCGTCGGGCGCGGGCGTCGGATCGCCCGTCGCACACGAGGCCGCCGTGCGGTCGCAGTTCATGCTGCCGCTCGTGTCGAGCAGGAAGGCCAGCGTCGAGGGCAGCGGCGCGGCCGTCGCGACGGCCACCTCGCACACGGGCGGCGGCCCGAGATCCGGCACGACCGGCCGCCCGAAGTCCACCGGCCGCCCGAAGTCCACCGACGCGCCGAGATCGACGGACGCGCCGCCGTCGCCCCCCGCGGGCCGCGTGCGGTCGCGCTCGGCCGCGCAACCACGCGAGCGCGAGCAGCGCGCAGAGCACCGTGCTCGTGCGCACGGGCCCGCGCGTCCGGGATGTCGAGAGGTTCGGTGTCATCACCGAGAGAGCGTCGGCATCACGTCGCGACATATCCATGCCCTTGCGAGATCCGGCTCGCGACACCGCAACCCTCTTGCGATGTCGCGCCGGGCACCTGGTGTGCGTGCGTCACGCCGGATCGACGGGCGTCGCGGGGAAGCCGTCCTTCGCCCGCGCGCCGCGCTCGATCGCCTGCATCACGGCGAGCACCACATCCTCGCGCCACGGCACGCCCACGACCTGCACGCTCGCGGGCAGCCCCGCGCTGCCCTCGTCGATCGCGCGCGCGCGCTGCTCGAGCCGCCCGCGCGCCGCCGGCCGCGTCGTCTCCAAAGGCTGCACGCGCGTCACCGGCACCGAGCCCGCGGGGCGGTTGAGCAGGTTCCAGCGCAGCGTGTTCGCGGCGCCGATCGAGAAGTCGCCCGTCGCGCCGTGCTGCGGCGCGGGCGTCGCGTAGCCCGGCCCGACGAGCGCGTGGAGGCCCGCCTCGGCCCACGCCGTCGTCTCCTCGCGCGCGAGCACCGTGCGCCGCCACGAGAGCGCCCAGTAGTCGCTCACGCGCTTCTCGCCGAGCACCTCGAGCGTCTCGGCGACGCGCGTCTCGCCGAGCAGCCGGGCCGCCCGCGCGAGCCCCTGCCGCACCGACGCGGGCACCTTCGAGAGCCGGTCGTTCATGCGCAGCGGCGCGATCACGTCCTCCCCCGCGAGCTCGCGGCGCAGCGTCACGAGACCATCCGCCGTGATGCCTGCAACGCCGAGGAAGTAGATCTCCTCCGCGTGCCGCGACTCCCACGGCACGAGCTCCGCGCCGGCCGCGCGCAGGTGTTCGACGGCCTCGCGCACCGCGCGCCGGACCGCGGCGCTCGGCGTGAAGAGCGCGTCGTCGTCGTAGTAGCCGATGCGCAGCGTCGAGACGTCGACGTCCGCGCTGCGCCCGACGGGCAGCGGCGGCACCTCCGGATCGAGCGCCGCCATCTGCGCCGGGTCGAGCGCCTCGAAGAAGAAGGCGAGATCGTCGCTCGAACGCGCGAGCGGCCCGACCACCGCGCGCACGAACTCGATGCCCGGCATCGCGCCCGTCGAGCCCACGCTCGTCCAGCGGTGCAGCGTGGGCTTGAGCCCCGCGACCCCGCAGAAGCTCGCCGGGATGCGGATCGACCCGGCGATGTCCGTGCCCACCCCGAGCACGCTCTGCCCCGACGCGATCAGCGCGCCCTCACCGCCCGACGAGCCGCCCGGCACGCGCCGCAGATCCCACGGATTGTTCGTCGTGCCGTAGAGCGCATTCGTCGACTCGGGCGCCATGAGCGTCTGCGGGATGTTGCTCTTGCCGAGGATCACCGCCCCCGCCTCGCGCAGCACCCGCACGATCGCGGCGTCGAACGTCGAGCGCTTCCCCGCCCGCGCGCGCAGCCCCGCCGTCGTCTCCGTGCCTGTGACGTGCAGGTTCTCCTTGATGGTCACGGGCAGCCCATGGAGCGGCCCGCGCACCACGCCCCGCGCCCGCTCCTCGTCGCGCGCCCGCGCCTCGTTCAGCGCCTCCTCGCGCAGCTGCACGGTGAACCCCCGCACCCGCCCATCGACCTCGTCCGCGCGCCCGTGCAGCGCCTCCACGATCGCGACGGACGTCAGCTCGCGGCGTTGCAGCCGCCCCGCGAGCTCACGGGCGGAGAGTGCATGAATCGGTGTCGGCGGCATGCGCGCGACGATATCAGCGAAGGGTGCGGGGCGAGGGTGGGAAACGCCCCGCACTCCGGTGCGCCTCACATCGTGATCGCAATTCGCGCGATCACGGCGTCGAAGGCGCCGTCGTAGGCGTCCTGGCAGATCGATTGCACGACGCCGTTCGCGCCGAAGCCCTGCGCGACCTCGACCATGCGGCGCGGGGGGAAGGCGAGGCCGCGGCCGGGGACGTCGCAGGAGGGCGTGACGCGACCGAGCCCGACCGTCGGATCGAGCGTCTCGATCATGCGCGCATCGGCGAGGATGCCTGTGTAATCGGGTGTTCCCGGCCGGATCAGATCGACGGGCACGCCCGCGATCGCAGCGACGATCAAGAGATCCGGGCGGTCCGGTCGCAGCGCGCGCAGGCCATCGATGTAACGCGAGACCGGGTGTTGCGGTGCCTTGTAGAGAAAGCAGCGGAGATTCAGCGGACCCTCGAACGTGCCCGACATCGGATTGAAGAGATCCTCGAAGTCGGGGCGCGCCGAGCAATCCTCTTCATCCGTGAGCAGCACGACGACGAGCAGCGAGTCGGGTCGCAGGAACCCCGCGTTCGCGCCGTCGCCGTGTCCCGTCGTGTCCGCGCGGAAGCGAAGGCTCGAGGTCGCGGGCGTGAGGGCCTTCAGCGTCGCCTCGAGCTGCTGCTCGAAGCCGCAGCCCATGGTCCCCGGCGCGGCCAGACACCCGAACTGCGCCCCGAACTCCTCCGGCGTCTCCGTCGAGGTGCCCGGCACGTACGCGAGGAACGAGGGATACGTCGGCATGCACGTGGGGTCGAAGGGATTCCCCGCCGTACGCAGGACTCCATCATCTCCGAAATCGGGATTCCCACACGACGGCACCGTGAATCCGCCCACGCCCATGTCGCTGGTGACGACGCCGAGGTGCAGATCGCGGATGGGCGTGAAGTCGTCCGGCGTCGGCCCGTCGCCCGTGCGATCGCCGCTCGTGAGCACCTGCACGAGTCGCGGGAGCTGCGCCGCGAACGACGCCTGCTCCTCGGCCATCGAGCCCGAGTTGTCGACCATGAAGAGCATGTCGACATCCCGCACCGGCGGCGGCGGTCCCGCATCGACCCCCGCATCGGAGCCGGCATCGGAGCCACCATCGACGCCCGCATCCGGCGCGCCGGCGTCGTCCTCCGCGCCCGCATCGTCTCCCATCGGGCCGGCGTCCTCGCCTCCCGCATCGACGTCCGCGCCGGCGTCGTCTGGGCCCGCATCGATGGACGGGAGATCGGGTGGCACGGTCGGCATGTCGATGGGCACGCCCGCATCGACCCCACCGGGTGCGTCGTCGTCGCCACACGCCGAGAACACGAAACCGCACAGGGCGGCGAGCACGAGCACGCGCAGCTGCTTCATCGTCGACATCTCCCTCTCTCCGCAACGCCCCCCGGGCGCGCGCGCCGAGCATGGCATGGAGTTGCTGCGCGGTGGGATGGCGTACGGCCGAGAGACCTCGACCCAGCGCGCCGGTCTCACCAGACGACGTCGACGAGGCCGGCGTCCGTGAGCTTTGCGTCGCGGGTGACGAGGCGGGCGCCGTGGACGAGCGCGGTGGCGAGGATGAGGCGATCGGCGGGATCGCCGTGGAGCGCGCTGAAGGTCGCCGCGCGCAGGGCGATGGTGGGCGTGAGCGGCAGGAACTCGACGCGCGGTGCGCCGAGCGCCTGCGTGACCCAATCGTCCGCCGGGCGATCGAGGACGACGTGCTTCTTGTCGAGGAGCATCCCGACTTCCCAGACGCAGATGGCGGGGACGCCGATGCGTGGCGCCTTGCGCAGGGCCGCAGCGGCGCGCCGCCCGAGCCGAGCGGGCTCGCTCGCCCAGAAGAGCCAGGCGTGCGTGTCGAGCACGATCAACGGTCGGCGTCCCAGGACTCGCCCGAAGGCGCGAACACATCACCGACGAAACGCACGCTCCCGCGGAGGGACGAAGCCGCCGGCTCCGTGAACGGCACCACGCGGGCCACCGGCCGGCCTCGCTTGGTGACGACGATGCTCTCGCGCTCCAGCGCGACGCGATCGAGGATGGCGAGGCACTCCGCCTTGAAGACGCCGGCGGCGACGGTGGTGGGTCGCTTCATGGTCACGAGCTGGTGACCATGTCTGCGTGCGTGCAACGGTTCGGACCAGCGCGATGGGCGGGCGTGAGTCGTGGCATCACCCCATCGCCGCACGCAGGGCGTCGACGTCCGCTTCCGTCGTGTCGATGCTGGTGCGCGATGCGTCGCGTTCGAGCACCTTGCGCCGGTCTGCGGCACGGCGCAGAAGAGGTCCATGAAAAGGTCTGAAATCCGACCTGACCCGGTGCTGCGCGTGGCGGAGGACATCGTGCCGATCGGCACGTTGAAGGCGCATCTCTCCGAGCAGATACGCGGGTTGCGGGAGCATCAGCGGCCGCTCGTCGTGACCCAGAGCGGGCGCCCCGCGGCGGTGCTGCTGGCGCCCGAGGCTTTTGATCGCCTCACGGCGCAGGCGCGATTCGTCGCGGCCGTCGAGGCCGGGCTCGAGGACGAGCGCGCGGGTCGCACGGTCCCCGATGACGCGCTCGGGCAGCGGCTCGAGGCGCGCTTCGGCGCACCCCCGCGAGCCAGGAAGAAATAGATGCTCCGCTGGACGGAGCGCGCCATCGCGGACCTGTTCGCGATCGGCGAGTTCATCGCGGCGGACGACCCTCTCGCAGCCCGTCTTTGGCTGGCTCGCCTTCGTCGCCGTGCGCAGGACGCCGCGGCCCTGCCTCGCGCGGCGCGCGCGGTGCCCGAGCTCGGCCGCGACGACGTTCGCGAGGTGTTCGTTCGTCGCTACCGCATCGTCTATCGCGCCGACGCGGACGGCATCGTCGTCCTGACCGTATTCGAAGGCCATCGATCATGGAGCGCGCTCGATCCCGATACGCCCGCCCGTGAACCCGAGCGTGGTGATCGTTGAGACGACAAGGAGAGTCGAGCATCGAGCGGACGGAACGCCCTGCGATTCGGGGGAGGACGGCCGCGCGACTCACCCCATCGCCGCCCGCAGGGCGTCGATCACGGTGTCGAGATCGGATTCGGTGGTGTCGGCGCTGGTGATCGTGGCGCGCAGCGCGCGCTGGGCCGGTGGAGAGCGTGACGGGGGCGAGCCACGTGCGGCCGTCGTGGGCGAGTGCGCGGGCGAGGTCGCCCGGCGCGGCGGGAATCTGCGGCGAAGCGTGGGTGCGTGAAGCACACGACCGGGAGTGGGGATTCGCTCACGAGCGTGAATCCCATGGTCAAAAGTCGGTGTCGGAGTGTGTGCGTGAGTCGAAGATGGGATTCGAGCGTGGCGGCGATTCCCGCGAGGCCGCGCGTCGCGAGCGCGGTGAAGAGTGGGATTCCGGCGGCGCGGCGGCTCCAGGCGAGGGAGGTGTCGAAGGGCTCGTCGTGCGCCGGATCGCGGTGGGGCATGTAGGGCGCGTCGGTGTGGAAGGCGGCGCGCAGCGAGGCGGGATGGCGGGTGAAGTACATGCCTGTCCCGAGCGGCATTTGCAGCCATTTGTGGGCGTCCCACGTGATCGAGTCGGCGTGGGCGATTCCGTCGAGACAACCGCGCAGCGCGGGGGAGAGGGCGGCCGCACCGCCAAACGCCGCGTCCACGTGGAGCCAGAGGCGCTCGCGGGCGCAGAATGCGGCGAGGGCGGGGAGCGGATCGACGGCGCCTGTCGCGGTGGTGCCGGCCGTGGCGACGACGGCGACGGGGAGCAGGCCGTGCATGCGGTCTGCGGCGAGGCGTGATTCGAGCGCGTCGGGGTCGAGGCGAAACGCGTCATCGATGGCGAATTCGAATCGACGGCATCGCGGCCGAGGCCCGCGGCGTGCGCGGCCTTCTCGAGGCCGTGGTGCGCCTCGGCCGAGGCGTAGACGACCGGGTCGCCGGGCAGGGCGCGGACGCCGCGCGCGCGCACGGTGGGCCAGGTGTGGACGAGCGCGCAAAGGAGCGCGGTGAGGTTCGCCTCCTGGCCGCCCGCGCAGAAGTGCGCGGCGCTCGTCTCCGGGTCGTAGCCGAGCTGCGCCGCGAGGAAGTGCAGGACGTGCTGCTCGATCGCGTGGGCGGCGTGGGCGTGTGCGCGGATCGCGCGCTGTGGGTTGAAGGCGGCGACGAGGGTCGAGGCGGCGACGGCCTCGCGCGGGACGCTCGGCGCGAACGGACCGAAGTGCGTGGGACCGCCGTGGACGGTGCCGCGTCGCAGCATCGACGCGAGATCGTCGAGCACGTCGGCCGCGTCGTGCGGTGTCGCGAAATCGTATTTCCGCGTGAGGTGGCGCGCGAGGGCGGCGGGGCGCGCGGTGCCCGTGACGCGGCGCGTGCGCGCGGAGGCGAGGTGCGCGTCGGCGAGCGTGGCGGCGACGCGCAGCGGATCGGTGTGCGGGCGGCGCGGCGCGCTCATGCCGTGCTCAGGGAGCGGCGCGTCGCGCGTCGGCGATGGCGCGCGCGAGCCGGTCGTCGTCGAGCGCGCCGACGAGGGTGCGCGCGACGAGGCCGCGCCGATCGACGACGACGGTGGTGGGCACCTGCGTCACGCGGAACGGCGCGAGCGGTCCGGGCGGGATGACGGCGATCGGGTAGGACATGCCGAGGCCGCGGGCGAAACGCGCGACGTCCGCGAGCGGCGCGGGGTCGACCGCGACGCCGATCAGCACGTCGCCCGTCGCGCGGAGGAGCGCGGCCGCGCGCGCGAGCACCGGCGCCTCGGCCCGGCACGGCGGGCAGTAGGTGCCCCAGAAGTTGACGACGACGACCCGCCCCCGCTGCGCGTCGAGCGAGAACGTGCGGCCGTCGTCGAGCGCGACCTCGAGCGCGGGCACGCGGGCGCCCTCGGGCGGGCCGCCCGCCGTGAGGCCGCCGAACGCCCACCACGCGAGCACGGCGACGAGCGCCCACGGCCACGCGCCACGCAGCGCACCGGTCACGCGCGCACGCAGCGCGCGGGCCGGGCCCGGGGACTCGAGCGCGCGGGGCGTCATCGCCCGGCGACTCTGCGGAGCGCGGCGCCCCTCCGCAAGCGCGGCGGTGGGCAGCGCCCCGCGACTCGCGTTAGGCTCGCCCCGCGCCGGCTCCGCTGCCGTCCCGCGCGCCCCGGAGAAGCAGAGTGAAGCGCTCGTCATCGCGGATGCTCCTGATCGTCGCGGTCCTGTCGACGCTGCTCCCCGCGGCGCTCGTGCCGCGCCACGTCCGCGCGCAGCAGGCGCCTGCGTCCTCCGCGATGGAGGTCGCGCGCGAGCGCATGGAGCGCGGACAAGGGCTGTTCGTGGCGCGGCGCTACGCCGAGGCCGCGGAGGAGTTCGTGCGCGCGTACGAGGCGCAGCCGTTCAGCGCGTTCCTCTACAACGCGGGCGCCGCGTGGGAAAAACAAGGCGATCGGGCGCGGGCCGCGGAGTTCTTCGCGCGCTACCTCGAGCGCGACCCGGAGGCCTCGGACGCGCGCGCGGTCCGTGAGCGCATCGCGCGTCTGCGCGACGGGGCGGGTGCGGGAGCGTCCCCCTCGGGCGGCACCGGGGCAGCGGGCGTCGCGGCGGCAGCGGGCGCAGCGGGCACGGCGGCGACGGGCACGGCGACGACGGGCGCAGCGGGCACGGCGGCGACGGGCACGGCGACGACGGGCGCAGCGGGCACGGCGGCGACGGGCGCAGCGGGCACCGGAACGACGGGCGCGGGCGCGACGACGGTGGCGAGCGCGACGTCGGGCGCGTCCGGGACGACGGGCACGGCGGCGACGGGCGCGGGTGCGGCGAACGGTGCAGCCGGGACGACGGGCGCCGCGAGCGACCCCGTGACGTCGTCGAGCGTCACGGTCGTCACGCCGCCACCGACGTCGGGCGGTGCCTCGAGCACGGCGACCGCGGCGACGCCGACCAACCCCGCCACAGTCACGGTCACGCCCACGCCCACGCCCACGACCGCGTCGAGCGCGTCGAGCGCCGCATCACCCACGAATTCGGCCGTCGCTGCCGCGTCGCGCCCCGCGGAGGAGGAGGATTTCAAGTCGCTCCTCTCGATCCGCACCACGCCGGATGGGGCGCGCGTCACCATCACGAAAGATGGCGAGAGCGTTTCGGCGGGCACGTCTCCCTACACGGCGACGCTCGATCCGGGCGATTTCCGCATCGTCATCGAGCACCCCGACTACCGGCGCATCGAGACGGCCGTGCGCGTGCGGCCCGGCAAGGTCTACGTGGTCATCGTCGAGATGAGCCAGGGCGAGTTCCTCGGCTACCTGCGCGTGGTGACGAGCGTGCCGGGGGCGCGCGTGTTCCTCGACGATCGCGAGGCCGGCGTGGTCGGCACGACGCCCTACCAGAGCAGCGTGCCGACGGGCACGCACCGCGTGTGGGTCGAGCGCCCCGGTTTCGCGACGGCCGAGCGCGAGGTCGAGGTCGGCGTGGGCGAAGAGGTGGTGACGCGCATCGAGCTCGAGCGCGCCGCCGAGGGGCGGATCCGCGTGATCGCGAACGTGGCGGGCGCGACGGTGCACGTCGACGATCACCTCGTCGGGACCGTGCCCTTCGAGGGGCCGGTGCCCGCGGGGCCGCACCGCATCCGCATCGGCGCCGAGGGCATGAAGGCCTGGGAGGCGCAGCTCGACATCTGGCCCGGTCAGGTCACGCCGATCCGCGTGCGCCTCAAGCCCGCGCCGGGGCGGGGCGGCGCGTGGGCGACGCTGACGCTCGGCGCGCTCGTCGCGGGGGGTGGCGTGGGCGCGGCGATCTACGCGACCGGGCTGCGCGACGACCTCGACGCGGCGCGGCGCGCCGGGCGGCTCGCCTCGAATGACCCGCGCCTGCGCACGGGTTACTGGACGACGATCGGCGCGGACGCGGCGCTCGGCGTCGGCGCGGTGCTCGGGCTCGTCGCGCTCTATTTGTTCGTGCGCGATCCGCTGCCGGACTCGGAGGCGACCGTGCTCGATCCGCGCGACTGGACGTTCGCGCCCTGGCTCGACCCGCGCACGGGCGACGCCGGCGGTACGGTGCGGTGGAGCTTCTGATGCGCGACGCGACGATGCGTGGTCCCTCGATCCTGCGCCGCGCGCCGCTCGGCCTCGGCGCCGCGCTCGCGCTCGCGCTCGGCGCCTGCGATCCGACGGTGTTCGACCGGCTCTCCGACGACACCGGCGTGCGGGTCGCGGAGGTGCCCGACTCCTATGCGCGCGCGGCCTACGGCGCGGTCGTCGCGACGTTCGAGGGCGAGGTCGGCGGCACGCGCGTCACGCGGCTCGCGGCGAGCGCAGGGGCCGACTCGGAGGTGCGCGTGTACGCGGGCTGGACGGGCGACGCGATCGCGCTCGAGCCCGCCGTGTACGACTTGTGCAGGGATCCGGCGGACTGCGAGGCGGGGGCCGGCGCCGCCCTCGCGGGGCTGCCGCTCTGGCGCGGCGAAGCGCTCTGCGGCGTCGTGGGCGCACCCGGCGCGAGCGCGGTGCTCATCCGCTGCGAGAGCGCGGCGAGCGCCGGCATCGAGCGCGTGATGGGCCCCGAGGGCGGGCGCTTCGGCGCCTCCCTCGCGGCGCTCCCCGGCGGCCGACTGCTCGTCGGCGCGCCCGGGACCACCGGCAACGTCTTCGTGGTCGATGCGTTCAGGGGCGTCCGCAACCTCGACGCCGATCCCGCGCGCATCCTCGCGCCGGTACGGACGCCGGGCGTCGCGGGTCTCGGCGAGCACGTCGCCGCAGCGCCGCTCGCGGGAGGCGGCGCGCTCGCGGCGGTCACGGCGGTCGACGGCGAGCCGCGTCGCGTCGCCGTCGTCGAGCTCGATGCGGCGGGCGAGGGCACGCTGCGCGCGTGCCTCGAGGGCGCGTCGGCGACGTTCGGCTCGGTGATCGCGGTCGGCGACGTCGTGGGCGACGGGACGCCCGACCTCGTCGTCGGCGACGACCCCACGCGGCGGGAGCGCCGCGATCAGGTGCGCGTGTACGACGGCGCGGCGCTGCTCGCGGCGGATGGCACGTGCCCCACCCCCGTCGAGCCGATGATCGTCTCGTGCGTCGATCACCGCGGCGTCGCGTGCGCGGGCTCGGGCTTCGGCTCGGCGCTCGCGATCGGCGACGTGGATGGCGACGGGGACGGGGATCTCGCGGTCGGCGCGCCCGAGGCCACCTTCGAGGGCGCCGCGCAGTCCGGTGCGGTGTGGCTCATCCCCGGCAACGGCAGCGCGCTCGAGGCGAGCGGCGCGGATGTGCTCACCGCGAGCACGCCCGAGCCGTCGGCGCGTCTCGGGACCAGCGTGGCGATGCTCGCGACGCGCGGCCGGCACGAAGTCGTCGCGGGCTCGCCCGGCACCGCGGAGGTCTACGTGTTCGCGTGCTCCGGCCTCGCGGGAGACGGGCCACCCGTCGGCCCGCGCTGTGTCCCCGCGCGCTGAGCCGTGCGCCGCGCCGACCCAGACCCGACGCGACGCCGCGAGAGACCGGAGAGCGATTGGCCGCCGACAAGAAGCAGATCCTGATCGCCGACGACGAAGCCAACCTCCGCCGCGTACTCGCTGCGCAGCTCGTCAAGGACGGCTACGAGGTGCACGCCGTCGAGAACGGCGCGGCGGCGATCGCGGTGCTCGCCGAGCACCACGTCGACGTCGTCATCACCGATCTACGCATGCCGCGCGTCGATGGGATGGCGCTGCTCTCGCACGTCGTCGCGACGCACCCGGACGTGCCGGTGATCATGATCACCGCGCACGGCACGGTAGACACCGCCGTCGCCGCGCTGAAGGTCGGCGCCTTCGACTACATCACGAAGCCCTTCGAGCGCGCGGAGCTGCGCGCGATCGTCGCGAAGGCCGCACGCACGCGCGAGCTCTCCGACCGCGACGTGGGCCAGGCGCCGCGCGAGCCCGGGCGCTTCCGGCTCATCGGGCAGTCGTCCTCGATGCTCGACGTCTACACCATCGTCGACAAGGTCGCCGACACGCCGAGCACCGTGCTCATCACGGGCGAGAGCGGCACCGGCAAGGAGCTGATCGCCCGCGCGCTGCACGAGTGCTCGCGCCGGAATGAACAGCCATTCATTCGCGTGAACTGCGCGGCGATCCCGCGGGAGCTCATCGAGAGCGAGCTCTTCGGCTACGAGAAGGGCGCCTTCACCGGCGCGTCGACGAGCAAGCCGGGGCGCTTCGAGCTCGCGCACGGGGGCACGCTGTTTCTCGACGAGATCGGCGAGATCCCGACGAGCATGCAGGTGAAGCTGCTGCGCGTGCTGCAGGAGCAGGAGTTCGAGCGCGTCGGCGGGATCAAGACGATCGCCGTGGACGTGCGGCTCGTCGCCGCGACGAACCGCGACCTCGCGCTCGAGATCGAGCGTGGTGCGTTCCGCGAGGATCTCTTCTACCGGCTCAACGTGGTGCAGGTGCACCTGCCGCCGCTGCGTGAGCGCAAGAGCGACATCCCGTTGCTCGTCGAGCACTTCGTGCGGCGCTTCAACGAGCGGCTGCGCAAGCAGGTGCGTGGCGTCGAGGACGCGGCGCTCGAGTTGCTGCTCGCGCACCCCTGGCGCGGCAACATCCGCGAGCTCGAGAACGTGATCGAGCGCTGCGTGCTCTTCGCCGAGGGCGAGCGGATCCGCGCCGACGATCTGCCGCCGCCCCTGCGCCGCGCGCACGCGGACGACGCCGCGCGCCCGACGCCCGTCGACCTCGCGAGCGCCGAGTCCAACGAAGGCGACGCACGGCTCGGCCTGAAGGAGGCGGTGCGCGAGGCCGCCGCGCGCGTCGAGCGCGAGCTGGTCGTGCGCGCGCTCGCGCAGACGGGCGGCAACGTCACGCACGCCGCGCGGCTCTTGAAGATCTCGCGCAAGAGCCTGCAGACGAAGATGAAGGAGCTCGGGCTGCGCGAGGCGGGCGCGCCGTAGCGCGCGCGGGACGTCCCCCCTCGAAGCTCCGTGCTGCAGGCGCGTCATGGCGTGCAGGTAGCCACCGATGCCCCGCGCGCAGACGTGCGCGGCGCGCGTCCGCGCGGCGGCGGGCTACCATCGCCCGCATGCCGCGCGCCTCGGTGCTCATCGTCGACGACGAGAAGAACATCCTCTCCACGCTCTCGCGCGCGCTCCGCGTCGAGGACTTCGAGGTCGACGTCGCGGGCAGCGCCGCCATCGCGCTCGAGAAGCTCGGCCGCACCGCGTACGACGTGGTCCTGCTCGACGTGAACCTGCCGGACCTCGACGGCATCGCGCTGCTCGAGCGGCTGCGCGCGCAGAAGAACGACGTGCCCGTCATCGTGATGAGCGGACACGGCACCATCGACACCGCGGTGCGGGCGACGCAGCTCGGCGCGCACGACTTCCTCGAGAAACCGATCGGCAGCGAGCGCCTGCTGCTCACGCTCGATCGGCTGCTCGCCTTCGGCAGGCTCGGCCGCGAGAACGAGGACCTGCGGCGGCGCGCGGGCGTGTTCGACGCGCTGCTCGGCGAGAGCGCGGTGATGGCGGCGCTGCGTGAGCGCATCGCCCTCGCGGCGAGCGCGGGCGCGGCGGTACTGATCCAGGGAGAGCGCGGCACCGGCAAGGAGCTCGTCGCCCGCGCGATCCACGAGGCGTCGCGGCGCGCGAAGGGGCCGCTCGAGAAGCTGAACTGCGCGGCGGTGCCGGCGGAGCTCATCGAGAGCGAGCTCTTCGGCCACGAGGCGGGCGCCTTCACGGGTGCGACGAAGCAGCGGCGCGGCAAGTTCGAGCGCGCTTCCGGCGGCACGCTCTTTCTCGACGAGGTGGGCGACATGCCCGCGTCGATGCAGGCGAAGCTGCTGCGCGTCCTGCAGGAGGGCGAGCTCGAGCGCGTCGGCGGGAGCGAGGTGCTGCGCGTGAACGTGCGCATCGTCGCGGCGACGAACAAGCCGCTGCCCGCGGAGGTCGCGGCGGGGCGTTTTCGGGCAGATTTGTACGATCGGCTCGACGTGTTGCCGCTGCGCGTGCCGCCGCTGCGCGAGCGTCGCGAGGACATCCCGCAGCTCGTCGCGCACTTCCTGCGCGTGGTCTGCGCGGCCAACGATCGCCGCGGGACCTCGCTCTCGCCGGGCGCGCTGCACCTGCTCGCGCGCTACGACTTCCCCGGCAACGTCCGCGAGCTGCGGAACCTCGTCGAGCGGCTGGTGATCCTCACGCCGCACGACGAGATCGTCGAGGCCGACGCGCGCGCGCTGCTCCCCGTCGCCGCGGGTGGGGGCGCGGGCGGCGTGGGGCAGTATCGGCCGGGCACGCCGCTGCGCGCGCTCGTCGAGGAGGCCGAGCGCGACCTCGTGCTGCGCGCGCTCGAGCACCACCAGGGGCACATCACGCGCACGGCGGCCGACCTCGGCCTCGAGCGCAGCCACCTCTACAAGAAGATGCGCGCCCTCGGCATCCGTCGCGCGGGGGACGAGGACGCCGAGGGAGAGGGCGCGTAGGGCCGCGAACCGCCGGCGCCGTCAGGGCTCGGTGTCGCTGCAGCAGCGGAAGCCGAGCGTCGGCAGCAGCGTGTCGCCGGTCGCGCGCGAGAGATCCGTCGCGCAGCCGAGCCCGAGCGCAGGAGACTCGTACGACCCGCCGCGCACGACGTAGATGGTTTGTGCACCCACTGCTCCGCGCGCGTCGTTCGTCCACTCCTTCACGTTGCCGGAGAGGTCGAGCGCGCCGTCCTCGCTCACGCACATCGCGAGCGCGCCGGTGAGCGACTCGGCGCTGTCGATCGCGCCCCCCGGGACCGCGTCGCGGTCGGCGCCGTTGCAGATCGCGGACTCGTACGCGCTGCCGTAGGGATAGGTGCGTGCGGACGCGCCTTCGCACGCCGCGCGCCACTCTGCGCCCGTGCAGAGACGCTTGCCTGCGGCGGCGCACGCGGCCGCGGCGTCGTCGAAGGAGACACGCGACCAGGGGCGCACGTCGGCGTTGCTGCACGCGCGCGTCGCGTCGGTGCCGACCGCGCGCCGGGTCGCGTCGGGCCGCGAGGCCTCGTGCCGGTAGAGCCAGAAATCCGCGCCGCCCCGGACGACGTGCACCATGTCGTCGCGGATGCGGGCGGGATCGGTGGGATCGGAGTTGTCGACGAGGCCGTCGCAGTCGTCGTCGAGGCCGTTGCAGCGCTCGGCGGACGGCGCGCCGGGTACGGGGTCGGGGAGCGCGGAGAGGTCACACGTGGTGCCCGAGGCGTCGGCCGGATCGCAGCGGATCACGCCCTGATCGCGGCACGCGCCGCGTCCGCCGTCGTCGCACGCGTCGTCGAGCGTCGTGAACGCGTCGTCGGCGACGCCGTCGCAGTCGCCGTCCTGCCCGTCGCATCGCGACTCCTCGAGCACGAGGCCGTTCGGCACTGCCGGATCGAACTCGACCGTGGTCGCGTAGTCGCAGAACCACGCGGTGACGGTGCCGCGCGTGGTGCACACGGGGCGCGCGCTCGCGCAGGGCGTGCCTGGCGTGGTCCGGCAGAGATCGGCGGGCGGCGCGGGGAGCTCCGCGGCCTCGTCGATCGCGCCGTCGCAGTCGTCGTCGAGCCCGTTGCACGTCTCGGCGCCGATCGGGAAGACGGGGCAGCGGTACTCGCAGTCTTCGGTCGCGGGGTCGAGGTCCGCGAAGCCGTCGAGGCAGGCCGTCACGGCGCACGCGCCCGCGACGCACACGACGTCGGCGTTCAGGGCGCGGCACGCGTTGCCGCAGCGCCCGCAGTCGCGCGGGCTCGTCGTGAGGTCGAAGTCCTCGTCGATCGCGCCGTCGCAGTCGTCGTCGAGCTCGTTGCAGAGCTCGACGCCCGTCGGGATGCACGGCGGCGGACCGAGATCCTCGGGGCCGAGCTCGGGGCCGCCGAGGTCGGGCGCGCCCGCGTCGCCGGCGTCCGCGGGGGCGTCACCGCAGCCGTTCACGCAGTAGGGGTCGAGCTCGCACCCGGCCGCGAAGGGCGCGAGCGCGAGGAGCCCCGCGACCCGCAAAAACAAAGCGATCCGCGACATCAGCGCACCCCCCTCGACGCGCGCGCGCGCCGTCGTCGTGTCCATCCGACGAGCCCGATCAGCGCGAGCGCGAGCCACGCGGCGTCGCTTCGCGTGCGGCCGGGGACGCCCACGCTGCACAGCCCGCCGCCGCCCGTCGCGGCGACGAACTCCGCCGGGTCCGGGCGGCCCGCGTCGCCCGCGATGAAGCACTGCGCCTCGCCGCGCGCGCCGATCGTGCACACGCGCCCGGCCGGGCACACCGCGAGCACGCACGGGTCCGGCGCGCAGCCGCGCCCCGGGATGCAGACGCTGCCCGTGTCGCAATCGGCGCGCGTGCAGACGTCGTCGCGGCACGCGCCGCCCTCGCAGACGAGGCCAGGCGCGCACATGACGGCCGCGCACGCGTCGGCCGTGCAGGCGCCCGTCGCGTCGCAGGAGGTGCCGCGCGGGCAGGTGCGGTCGTCGCAGACCGCGCGACAGGTGCCGTCGAAGCAGCCGTCGCCCGCGGGGCAGGTGTCGGCGTCGCAGCGATCGGGCACGCACGCGCGCGCCGAGCAGAGCGCGCCCGCGGGGCAGCCGAGCGTCGTGCAGTCGCGGCAGGCGCCGCGCACGCACGTTTCGTTCTCCGCGCAGCTCACGCCCTCGCAGAGCCCGACGCAGGTGTCGCCCTCGCAGCGCTGCTCGACGGTGCACGACGCGCACACCGTCGGGACGCAGTAGGTCCCGCCCGCGTCGGGGCGCGCGAGGCACTCGAAGCCGAACGGGCAGCTGAACTCCATGAGCGGATCGCACGCGCGTCGGCACGCGCCCTCGAGGCACGCGGAGAGCGGCGGGCAGCGCGCGTCGTCGTCGATCGCGCCGTCGCAGTCGTCGTCCGTCGCGTTGCAGACCTCGGTGCGGGGCTCGACCGCGCCCGCGCAGGTGAGCAGGCCGCGGACGCAGACGATCGTGCCGGCCGAGCAGCTGCCCTCCTCGAGCCCGCAGGGCGTGCCGAGCGCCGGATCGTCCTCGTCGATCGCGCCGTCGCAGTCGTCGTCGGCGCCGTTGCAGAGCTCGGGGCCCGAGGGTGTGCAGCCACCCGTGCAGACGAGCGCCTCGTCGATCTGCTCGTCGCAGTCGTCGTCGAGGCCGTTGCAGATCTCGGTGCCGGGCACGGCGCCCGGCGTCGTGATCGCGCACTCGACGCGCGACTCGTCCGCGTTGCACGCGAGCGTGCCCGCGCCGCGGCAGACGCCGATCCCGCCGTCGTCGCAGGGCGCGCCGAGGCCGTCGAAGCCCTCGTCGATCAGGCCGTTGCAGTTGTCGTCGGCGCCGTTGCAGCGCTCGAAGCGGATCGAGCCCGCGACGATGGACGTGAGCGCCGGGACGAGCTGCTCCGGCGAGCGCACGAAGGTCGCGCCGCGCACCCCGCCCGAGCCCGCGCGCGCGAGCGCGTTGAGCGCCGCCTCCTCCCCCGGGAGCACGCTGACCGCGACGACGTAGAGGTCGAGCCCGTCGACGTCATGCAATCGCTGTGCAATGGCAATTGGATTGCCGTTGCAGCTCTCGGCGCCGTCCGTCACGAGGATGACGCTGTAGGTGCGGCAGGCCGTGGCGGGATCCGTCGCGCGGATCGGGACGATGTAGTCCTCGATCGCCTCGAGCGAGCCGGTGATCGGCGTGCCGCCCGTGCCGCGCACCTCGCAGTCGCCGCCGCCCGCGTGGTCGCAGACGTTGCCGGGCGTCGCGTCCGCGCGGAAGTCCGTCTCGCGTCCGTCGAGCCAGCGCACGAGGTCGCGCGTCTCGGTGCCGAAGCCGGAGAGCACGTCGGCGCCGCGCCGCGGCGGGCCGCAGGAGCCCGCGTAGTGGATGCACGCCTCGTCGGTGGAGACGCGGTTGACGCTGACCGAGCGGGTCGGTGAGATCGCCACCGTGCACGCGGCGGCGCCCGTGTTGTCGGCGGGCTCGTCGTAGCTCGCGAGCAGGCCCGCGCACTCGATCCACGCCGCCGTCTGGCAGCTGATGTCGAGCGCCTGATCCGCGTGGTAGCGCGCGAGCGCGAAGTCGATCTCGGGATACGCGCTGATGACGTTGCCGAGCGCTTCGCGCGCGAGGTAGAGGCGCGAGTCGTTCGGGGCGCCGTCGCCGTCGGTGTCGAGACCGGGATGCTCGACGGAACCATCACCGAAGGTGGGGAAGCCGGCGAGGTCCGTGAGCATCGAGGCCGAGGTGTCGAGGATCACCGCGACGCGCGGGCGCGCGTCGACGAAGGCGGCCGTGCACATCGGACCCGCCGAGACGGGCAGACACGAGGGCGGCGTGCCCGCGCTGCACGCGGGGAGCGACGTCGCGCAGGCGCCGAGTCCGCAGCCGACGTCGCCGAGGTCCTCGTCGACCGATCCATCAAAGTCGTTGTCATATCCGTCGCAGAGCTCGCCGACGTAGAGCTGGTTGAGCTGCAGCTCCCCCGCGCCGCCGCCCGCCTCGCCGCGGCACGAGGGGCACACGCCGCCGAGCGCGCCGCCGACGTCGAAGCGCGCCGCGCCGTCGAGGGCGCGCGTGCGCGACTGGATCGAGATGATGCCGCCGCCGCCGCCACCGCCGCAGTCGTCGCAGGTGCCGCCCGTCTGCGCGCCCGCGGGGCAGTCGGCCGCGTCGGGCTGACCGGCCGCGCCAGCGAAGGTGTCGCCGCCGAGCCCGCCCGCGGCCGTGACGACGGCCGTCGCGCCCACGGTGACGGCGTCGCCGACGACGAACACCGAGCCGCCCGCGCCGCCGCCCGCGGAGTCGTTCTGGATGCCGCAGCCGCGCTTGCCGTTCGCGGTCACCGTGCCGTCGATCGTCACCGCGCCGCTGCCGTCCGCGGCGAGCCCGACGAGCACGACGCGCCCGCCCCCGCCGCCGCCGACCGAGCCCGGCGGCACCGTGAAGCCGTCGCCGTCGCGGCAGCCCTTGTCGCCGCCGGCCGCGCCGAACTCGAGGTCGTAAATGCTGTGGTAGTAGCGCTGCCCCGCGACCGTCGGCAGCGCGTCGCCGGTGCGGCAGTTGGTGACGTTCGTGCACGACGTTCCCGCGCCGCTCAGCGAGTTGCCGCAGTCCTCCTCGAAGTCGCGCGGGAAGATGCAGCCGGTGCTCGGGCAGTCGCGCGTGCCGCGCCCGCCGTTGCCGAAGTGCGCGCCGCCGCCGCCCGAGTCGGGTACCGCGCAGCCGCCGCGCCCGCCGGCAAGCGGCGCGCTCGCCGGGCCGCTGCCGTCGGCGCAGGTGCGGGTCTGGTAGCCCGCGCCGCGCGCCGTGATGACGCCGCCCGCCTCGACGACGATCGAGCGCGCGATGAGGACGAGGTTACCCGTGTTCACGCGGTCGGTCCCATTGAACGCGGGGACGACGATGCGGCCCGTGCTGCGCACGCGCACCGTGTCGAAGCGCTGCACGCCGCCGAGCGTGACGGTGCCCGTGACGTCGAGATCCTGGGCGTGGGCGGCCGAAGCGATGGTGACCGAGGCGAGCACGAGGCCCGCGAACAAGGAGAAACGCATGGCCCATCGTAACCGCAACAGCGTTGCGAATGAGCGCCGAAATCCGCTGCGGCACACGTGCCTGCGCGGTGAGATCGGCGTGACGTGCGTGGTACGCTACATGCGTCTCGCGCCCCGCGCATCACGAGGATTCGTCATGAAGCTCCCCTCATCGATCTCCGCTCTTCCTCGGCTGCGTCGCGGCCCTCGCGCTGGGTGTCTCGGCGTGCGGCGACGACGACGCGCCCGCGCCCGCCGACGCCGGCCCGGCCGACACCGGCGCCCCCGATGCGGGCCGCAGCGCGCGCAGCACGTTCCCCGGTCTCGACGGGCCCGTCGAGGTCATCCGTGACGACCGCGGGATGGTCCACATCTACGCGACCACGCTGCACGACGCGACGTTCGTGCAGGGCTACATGATGGCCGTCGACCGCTACCCGCAGATGGAGCTCACGCGCCGCTTCATCACCGGCCGCGTCTCCGAGTTCTCGCCGATGGCCGACGCGAACTCCATCAACGACGACATCGAGGCGCGCTGGGTCGGGCACGCGCGCAACGCCGAGCGGATCTACGGGACCCTCGTCGAGGGCAGCCCCGAGAAGACCGCGATCGACGCCTTCAGCGCGGGCGTGTCGCTCTTCATCGACGACCTGATCGCCGAGCGCGTCGACCTCCCGCGCGGCACCGAGGTCATCAACTTCGTCATCTCGAGCGGCACGCTCGACGCGTGGCGCCCGCAGGATTCGCTGGCGATCGGTCGCTACCTCTCGCACGCGCTCAGCTACGGCGCGAACGACGAGATCGGCCTCACGCGGGCCCGCGAGTCGATCGCGCGGGAGTTCCCGGCGGGTGACCCGCGCGCGGGGATCTTCCGTGATTTCTGGTCCTTCGAGCCCGTCGAGGCCGTCTTCTCGCGCGAGGGCATCCCGAACCTCGGCACCGACACGGGCACGCGCGCGCTGCGCCCGCCGCGCAGCCCCGGCGTGACGCTGCCGCCCTTCCACGCCGACCCGTCCGCGCTCGCCGCGGCCGAGCGCTTCTTCGAGGGCGCCGACGGCCTGATGAAGCGCATCGCCCCGCGCGACCGCGGCTCGAACAACTGGGTCGTCAGCGGCGCGAAGTCGGCCACGGGCCACTCGCTGCTCATGAACGACCCGCACCTCTCGCTCGACAACCCGCCGCTCTTCTGGTTCGCGCACCTCAACACGAAGCGCGACGGCGGCGCGGGCGCGAACCTCAACGTCTCGGGGCTCGCGCTCATCGGCGTGCCCGGCGTCATCATCGGCTACAACGACGACGTCGCGTGGGGCGTGACCACGGCGAATCACGACGTCACGGACGTCTATCAGGAGACCATCGCAGAAGGTGGTGCCTCGCCGGACACCGTGCTCTTCGACGGCGCGCAGGTGCCGATCGAGACGGTGACGGAGACGATCAACGTCGCGACCGGCGCGCCGGTCACGGTGGCGTTCGAGCGTGTCCCGCACCACGGCCTGATCGTCCCGGAGATCCGCGACGGGAACGTCGTGCCGCGCACGGCGGGCACCGCGCTCTCGGTGCGCTGGACGGGCGACGATCCGTCGAGCGAGCTGAGCGCGTTCCTCCGCCTCAACACCGCGTCGAGCCTCGACGAGGCGCGCGACGCCATCCAGCTCTTCGCGGTCGGCGCGCAGAACTTCGTGATCGTCGAGCGCGGATCGGACGACATCCTCTGGTCCACGCAGTCGCGCGTGCCGGTGCGTCCGCCCGAGTGTCTCGCCTGGGACGAGACGACGGGCGAGGGCCTCGGCCCGATGTTCGTGCTCCCCGGGGACGGCACGTGCGAGTGGGCGGACGCGCCGATGTCGGACCGCTACCTCCCGCACGACCTCAACCCCGCGCGCGGCTTCATCGCGACGGCGAACCAGGACCTCGTCGGTGTGACGGCGGACGCGAACCCCGTGAACGACGGCACGGCGACCGAGCCCTTCTACATCGGCTGGGACTACGACATCGGCCACCGTCAGGCGCGCATCGTCGACGCGCTCACGCGCCTCACCGAGCGCGGCGCGGTCACGGTCGACGAGATGAAGGCGCTGCAGGGCGACCTCTACTCGCCGCTCGGCGCGCTGCTCGCGGGCGCGCTCGTCACCTCGCTCGAGCACGCGGCGGAAGAGGCCGCGACGCCCGGCGCGCACCCCGAGCTCGCGGACGAGCTGACCGCCGCGGGCCCCGCCATCGTCGCGCGCGTCGAGCAGGCGCGTGAGCGGCTCGCGGCGTGGCGCTTCACGACGCCGCCCGCCGTCGAGGGCACACCGTCGAGCGACGAGATCTCGGAGAGCGTCGCGACGACGCTCTTCAACGCCGCGATCACGCGCCTGACGCGCGCGGCCTTCAACGACGAGGCCGACCGCATCGGCCGCCGCCCGTGGGGCCAGCCGATCAGCAAGACGTTGCAGTGGGCGCTGCTCGAGCCCTCGCGCCTCGAGACGTACGACGCGGCGATCGGCGACACCATCCTCTGGGATGACCTCACGACGGCGGGCACCGTCGAGACGCGCGACGAGCTCGTGCTGCGCGCGTTCGTGTCGCTGCTCGAGGCGCTCGAGACGCGCTTCGGTGCGGCGGACTTCGACGCCTGGCGCTGGGGGCGGCTGCACACGCTGCGCCTCGCGAGCGTGCTGCCCGTCTTCGGCACGGACTTCGCGCTGCCGCGCAGCAACAGCACCGAGTTCCCCGACGGCTACCCGCGCCACGGCGATCTCTGGGGCGTCGATGCATCCAACTACGATCTCTGGACGAGCCGCGACGACTACGCCTACAGCTCGGGCCCGCAGCAGCGGCTCGTCGTCGAGATGACCGACACGGGGCCGACGATCTGGAACGCGCTGCCGGGTGCGCAGGTGCTCGACGCGCGCAGCCCGTACTTCGGCGCGGAGATCGAGTTCTGGCGCACCAACCAGGCGCCGCCGCTCTACTTCACGGACGCCGACATCGACGTTCACGCCGACGCGCGCACGACGTACCAACCTGAGTGAACGGCGATTCAGCGGCGCGGCTCGGGGCGCTCCCCCGGACCGCGCCGCGTCGTGTCGGTGGGCGGGTCGCGCTCAGGCGCCGAGCGCGTCGGCGACCGCGTCGAGCAGGGCGGGGTCGTTGACGGGCGTGCGCGGCGAGAAGCGCGCGGCGACCTGACCATCTTTGCCGACGACGAACTTGCCGAAGTTCCACGCGATGTCGCCCGCGGCCTCGGGGCCGGCGGTCGCGGCCGTGAGGTGCGCGTAGAGCGGCGCGCGCGCGGGGCCGTTCACGTCGACCTTGGCGAAGAGCGGGAAGGTGACGTCGTACTTCGTGGCGCAGAACGCCTTGATCTCCTCGGGCGTCCCCGGCTCCTGCCCGGCGAACTGGTTGCACGGGAAGCCGAGCACCACGAGGCCCGCGTCGCCGTGCTCGCGGTGGAGCGCCTCGAGGCCGGTGTACTGCGGGGTGAGGCCGCAGCGCGAGGCGACGTTCACCACGAGCAACACCTTGCCCGCGTAGTCGGAGAGACGCTTGGGCGCGCCGTCGATGGTCTGCACTTCGAAGTCGTGGACGGTGGTCATGGGCGCGACGGTAGGCGCGGGCGCGGGGCGTGACAAGCTCGCGCGCGTGGACCCGGCCGACGCGCACGACGACCCGCACGCACCCCTCGACGCCCTGCTCGAGGGCGAAGAACTCAGCGACGACGCGATCGCCGGGACGTACCGCGTCCATCAGCGCGTGCGCGGCCACCGCTACTCGCTCGACGACCTCGCGACGGCGCACGAAGCGGCGCGCGCGGCTCCCGGGGCCCGGCGCGTGCTCGACCTCGGCTGCGGGCTCGGCTCGGTGCTGACGATGCTCGCGTGGAAGCTGCCGGAGGCGCGGCTCGTGGGCCTCGAGGCGCAGGACATCTCGCTCGCGCTCGCGCGCCGCAACGTGCGTCGCAACGGGCTCGCGCCGCGCGTCGCGCTCGTGCACGGGGACCTCCGCGAGGACGCCGTGCTCGACCGCGCGCTCGCGTTCGGCGGGCCCTTCGAGCTCGTGACGGGCACGCCGCCCTACATGCCGCCCGGCACCGCGACGCCGTCGCCGGATTCCCAGCGCGCCCACGCGCGGGTGGAGCTGCGCGGCGGCGTCGAGGATTACGCGCGTGCCGTCGCGCGGGTGCTCGCGCCCGGCGGCACGGCGCTGCTCTGCGCGGACGCCCGCACGCCCGGGCGCGCGATCGGCGGGGCCCGGCGGGCGGGGCTCGTCTGCGTCGCGCAGCGCGACGTCGTCCCGCGCGAGGGCACGAAGGGCGCGCTCTTCTCGGTGTTCACGCTGCGCCGCGCCGAGGACGCGCCGGGCGCCGAGGTCGCGCACCGAGCGCCCCTCGTCGTGCGTGACGCGGCCGGTGCGCGCACCGACGCGGCCCACGCGCTGCGTCGCTTCTTCGATCTGCCCGTCGACGCGTCGGAGCCGCCGAGTCCGTGAGACGCGCGGGCCGCGGGTCCGTGAATCGCCGGTCGGAGGCATCGACGCTCCCGGTCGCGGGGTTCACGCGCGGCCGCGCCGTGGGCGGCGTGCGCGGGTGCGGAGGGCGGGTGCACCCCGCCGTGGTAGAAGCGGCGCCGTGTCGCGCGGCGGACAGACGGGTGACGCGACGCGCGTCGACCGCGGGGGGCTCGAGTGGGCGCTCGCGCCGTTCGCCGAGCTGCGGCGCGGGGAGGGCGCGACGGCGCTGCTGCTCGGGGCGCAGGTCTTCGTGCTGCTCTTCGCGTACTACCTGCTCAAGGTCACGCGCGAGGCGCTCATCACGCCGCTCGAGGGCGGACCGCGGCTGAAGGCGGCGGCGGCCGCGGGGATGGCGATCCTGCTCGTGCCGCTGCTGCGCGGGTACGACGCGCTCTCGGAGCGCGCGGGGCGCGCGCGGCTGCTCGCGGTGACGACGGCCGTGTTCGTGGGCTGTCTCGTCGTGTTCGGTGCGCTCGCGGACGCGGCGCGGGGGAGCGCGCCGCTCGCGGTCGCGTTCTTCGTGTTCGTGGGGATCTTCAACCTCTTCGTGGTCGCGCAGTTCTGGTCGTTCGCGAACGATCTCTACGAGCCCGGCGCGGGCAGACGGCTCTTCGGGCTTATCGCCGTCGGCAGCGCGGCGGGCGGCATCGTGGGCGCGCAGGTCGCCAAGCGGCTCTTCCTCGCCGACGCGCAGGGGCGGCTGATCTACGGCGCCGCGGCGCTGCTCGTCGTCGCGCTCGTGCTCGCGCGTCTCGCCTTCGCGCGCGGGGCGCGCGGCGAGCGCCGCGGGCCGGTCGCGCGCACGGCGGACGCCGCCCCACTCGCGGCGGGCAGCGCGTGGAATCTCCTGCGAAAGAGCCGATATTTCCTGCTGATCGCGGGCCTGCTCGTCGTCTACAACTGCGTGAACAGCGTCGGCGAGTTCGTGCTCACGAGCGGCGTGCGCGAGGCGGCGCGCGCGTCCGGGCAGGCGCCCGAGGCCTTCGTCGCGTCGTTCATGGGCGACTTCTTCAGCGGCGTGAACGCGCTCACGCTCGCGCTGCAGCTGCTCGTCGTCTCGCGCGTGCTCTCGCACGCGGGCGTGCGCGTCGCGCTCTTCGTGATGCCGGTCGTCGCGCTCGGCGGCTACGTCGCGATCGCCGGGCTGCTCACGCTGCCCGTCATCCGCCTCGCGAAGACGGCCGAGAACGCGCTCGATTACTCGCTGCAGACCACGACGCGGCAAGCCCTCTGGCTGGTCGCGAGCCGCGAGGAAAAGTACAAAGCGAAGGCCCTCGTGGACACCTTCTTCGTGCGGATCGGCGACGTCGCGGCCTTCGGCGTGGTGACGCTGGGGCTCG
Source organism: Polyangiales bacterium (assembly GCA_964202905.1). Taxonomy (GTDB): domain Bacteria; phylum Myxococcota_A; class Polyangia; order Polyangiales; family JADJQN01; genus CAIUAC01. The sequence continues at coordinate 134,994 of CAXNJO010000001.1, read as the reverse complement.
AGGTGCTCCACCTCTCGACGCGCGGCTTCGCGCTCGTGAACGTCGGGCTCGTGCTCGTGTGGCTCGCCGTGGCCACCGGCATCGCACGCGCCCACGCGCGCCGCGCGGCGCCGCCGGGTGCCGACGGCCCGTCCACCGCAGCGCCGCCCGCGCCCGGCCCCGCGTGAGCCGCGCGAGTCCGCGCCCGCACCGTGATTCAGAGAGAGAGAGAGACGCACCCATGAGCCCGCGTGATCCGCGCTCCCCGCAGCGCCCCCCCCGCCGCACGCCGCCCCCTCCGCGGCGCGAGGAGCTCGATCACTGGGCCCCCGACGTCGAGCCGCCCGCGCACGTCGTCCCCGAGCGCGACCGACGCCGCACGGCGCTGACGGGCGTCGCGCCGTACGGCACGACGCTGGTCGCCGGCGACGAGGGGCTCTCGGAGATCCTCGCGGATGCGCTCGATGCGGCGAGCCCGGCGGCGCGCGACACGCTCACGCACGGTTTTCACGCCTATCCGGCGCGGATGCACGCGGAGACGGCGCGCGTGGTGCTCGAGGCGCTCGCGCCCGCGGGCGGGCTCGTGCTCGATCCGTTCGTCGGCAGCGGCACGGTGCTCATCGAGGCGCGCGCGCTCGGTCTGCGCGCGGTGGGCACGGACCTCAACCCGCTCGCGCTGCGGCTCGCGGCGGTGAAGTCACGGCGCGTCGGCCCGCACGCCCGGGCGCGCTTCGAGGAGACGCTCGCGCAGGTCGGCGCGGCCTCGGAGGAGCGCGTCCAGGCCCGGATCCCGGCGCTCGCGCCGCTGCCCAAGCACGAGGTCGGCTGGTGGGACGGCCACGTCCTCAAGGAGCTCGCGGGGTTGCGCGAGGAGATCCTCGCCGTCGCGGATCCCGATGAGCAGGAGGCGCTGCTGCTCGTGCTCTCGGCCATCGTCGTGAAGTTCTCGCGGCAGCGCGCCGACACCGCGGAGGAGCGCGTCGAGCGCCGCATCCGCAAGGGCCTGCCGACGGAGTTCTTCGTCCGCAAGGGCCGCGAGCTCTCGCAGCGCTGGGCCTGGCTCGACGCCGCGTGCCCCTCGACCTCGCCCGAGCCGCGCCTCGCCTTCTCCGATGCGCGCGCGCTGCGTGGCGCGCTCGGTCCTGGTTTCGCCGCGGATCTCGTGCTGACCTCGCCGCCCTACGGGGGCACGTACGACTACGTCGATCACCACGCGCGCCGCTACGCGTGGCTCGGCATCGACCCACGCAGGCTGCGCGCGCAGGAGATCGGCGCGCGTCGCCGCGTCTCGGACGACGCGCACGGCGCCGCGCGCTGGGACGAGGAGCTCGGCGAGGCGCTCGCGAGCGTGGCGTCGGTGACGCGACCGGGTGCGCTCGTCGTGCTCTTGATGGGCGACGGTGAGGCGCAGGGCGAGCGCCTCGACGCGGACGCGCAGGTCGCGCGGCTCGCGCCCGCGGCAGGCCTCGAGCCGCTCGCGTTGGCCTCGTCGCCGCGCGCGGGCGGGCGACGCGAGCACCTGATGGCGCTGCGCGTCGTGGGTCGCGCTACGCCGCGACGACCGACGCAGCGTTGATCGTCGGGATCGCGCTCTCGGGCGTCGCGGTGGTGCGCGCGATCGCCGCGAGGCGCCGCTCGACGGCCAAGCGGTCGACGGCGAACGGCGCGAGCGCACGGGCCATCCCGCGGGCCGAGGGGAAGCGTGCTTCGGGCGCGCGGGCGAGCGCGACGTGGATCACGTCCGCGAGCTCGCGCGGCACGTCGGCGACCGCGAGCACGAGCGGCGGCGCGTCCTCGCGGATGATGCGCAGCAGCAGGCTCGACACGTTGGACGCGCGGAAGGGCAGGCGGCCCGCGAGGCACTCCCACATCGTGATTCCGAGGGAAAACAGGTCCGCGCGCCCGTCCACGTCGACCTTCCCCGAGGCCTGCTCGGGCGAGACGTAGCTCGGCGTGCCGAAGACGCGGCCCTGCTCGCGCGCGCGCTCGTCGGCGGGGGCGGTCGGCGCGGAGCAGACGCCGAAGTCGAGGAGCGTCACGAGCAGCTCGCCGTCCGCGTCGCGCTCGAGGAGCACGTGTTCGGGCTTCACGTCGCGGTGCACGTAGCCCGCGCGGTGCGAGGCCTGCAGGATCGCGAGCACACGCACGCCGATCGCCGCGACCTCCGCGGCCGGCAGCGTCCCGCGCCGCAGCAGCATGCGCGAGAGGCTCTCGCCGTGCGCGCGCTCCATCACGATGTACGGCGAGCCGTCCTCGAGCGTGCCCTCGTCCGTCACGGGCACGACGCCGGGGTGCACGAGCGTGCGCGCGACCTCGGCCTCGCGCCGCAGCCGACGCCCGAGATCCGGGTGGTCGACGAAGCACGGGCGCAGGGTCTTGACGACGACGGAGTGGCCGTCCGCGAGGCGCGTCGCCTCGAAGACGACGCCCGTCCCGCCGATCCCGATCCGCTCGCCGAGGCGGTATTTCCCCTCGATCACCGCACCGCGCAGGTCCGCTCGCTCACCCAGGGCCATCGCCGCCTCCAGCTCCGGACCATCGGGGAGCCGGGATCCCCGGTCAAAAAACCCGCCGGACGTGCTACCAAGCCAGCCCATGCAGCTGCTGCTGGTGCGTCACGGCGAGGCGGTCGAGCACGGTGCCCGCACCGACGGCGAGCGCTGGCTCACGGCGAAGGGGAGGCAGGTCACGCGCGCCGTCGCCGACGCGCTGCGGGACGCGGGCGTGACCCCCGCGCGGATGTTCACGAGCCCGCTCGTGCGGGCCGTGCAGACCTGCGAGATCGTGGCCGCCGCGCAGGCCTTCGAGGGGCCCATCGAGGTGCTGCCGGCGCTCGTACCGAACGGCGATCCGTCGCAGGTCGTGCTCGCGCTCGACGGCCTCGAGGACGACACGCGCGTCGCGCTGGTCGGCCACGAGCCGAACCTCAGCGCGCTCGCGTCCGCGCTGCTCGGCGTCGCGGTGCCGGCGTTTCAGAAGTCGGCGGTGTGCGCGCTGCGGCGCGGGGCCTCGGGCGCGTACACGTTCGAGTGGCTCTTGCGTCCGCGCACGCTCGAGCGCGTCACGTCGTTGCAGGCGCTTTGACCGCCGCCGGGGCGGGAGTGCCGCTGCGCGCGCGCTTCGGTGCGTCGCGCGGCGGAGCCAAGGTGCGCGGGGCTCGCCTGTTTCAGCGGGCGCAGCGCGCGGCGCGGAGAACTTTCGTCGACGACGGGCGTCTAGCGCGTCACCGCGTGCGGGAGAGGGGTCTGGAATGAATCGCCATTCAGTCGTCGGCATCGGGAGGCGCTCGTCGCTGGGCTGGCTCGTCGCGCTCGCGTTCGCGGCTTGTGGAGGCGAGCCGCGCGACACCTACGCGAGCCTCGCGACGCTCACGCCGGTGCGCGGCGAGGTCCGCGTGGGCGGCGCGCGCGCTGCGCCGACGACGCGGCTCGCCGCCGGGGACGAGGGGGCGGTCGCGGTTCCGGAGGGCGGGCTCGCGCGCGTCGTGCTCGACGCCGGGCCGCGCCTTCTTCTCGGAGGCGGTGCGCGGCTCGCGCTCGACGCGCGCGAGGACGGCGCCCCCGCCCTGACGCTCTCGGCGGGGCGCGCGTTCCTCGACGTGCCGCTCGGCGCGCCCGTCTCCGTGACGCTGCCGAAGGGCACCGTGCGCACGAACGACGGCGCGCTCTCGCTCGAGCTCGCGGCCGATGGATCGGCGCGCGTCTACGTGGTGCGCGGTGAAGCGGCGTTCACCGCGGGCGGGCAGCGCGCCGTCGCGCGTGCGGGCGAGGTGGTCGCGCTCGCCGGCCGTGCGGCGCAGGTGTCGCCGCAGACGCTGTGGAGCGATTGGACGAGCGGCCTCGCGCGCCCCGGTCCCGAGGTGGGCGACGCGCCCCCCGGCATGGGGCAGCTCGAGGCGCGCGTGCCCGACGAGCTCGGCGCCGCGCGTTGGCCGCTCGTGATCCGGCGGCTCGACGTGCGCGTCGTCATCCGCGACGACCTCGCCGTCACCGAGGTCGACCAGGAGTTCTTCAACCCCGCGAGCGAGACGGTCGAGGGCCTCTACCGCATCCGCGTGCCCGAGGGCGCTGTGCTCTCGCGCTTCGCGGTCGACCGCGGCGGGCGCCTCGTCGACGGCTTCGTGCGCGAGAAGGAGACGGCGCGCGCCGCCTACGAGGCGCAGGTGTACCGGGGCTCCACCGACGACCCGGCGCTGCTCGAGTGGGACGCGCCGGACGCTTACCGCGCGCGCATCTACCCGATCGCCGCGGGCGAGACGCGTCGCATCGTCACGCGCTACGCGGAGTGGCTGCGTCGCCCCGCTGCGGGCGCGCCGCGCCTCTACCGCTACCCGATGGGCTCGAGCGGCCCGCTCGCGCGCGTGCCGCACGTGCAGGAGCTCGGCATCGCCGTCGACGTCTCGAAGGCGGGCGACGACGTCGCGGTGCGTGCGGGGCTCGGCGCGACGATCGCCGACGGAGTCGTGCGGCTCCGGCGCTCGGATGTGCGGCCGCGCGCGGACTTCTGGCTCGAGCTCGAGGGCGGCGGCAGCGACGGATCGCTCACCGCGTACCGCGCGGAACACGAGGCGCCGCGCCGCGCGCCCGGCTCGCGCGCGGTGCCGAACGAGGCCGACGAGCGCGACTTCTACTTCGTGCCCGTCGTGCTCCCGGAGCGCGTGCTCGGCGCGGCCGCGCCCGCCGATTCTCTGCAGGATCTCGTGATCGTCGCGGATGTGTCGGCCGGCACCGACGCGTCGCACCTCGAGCTCGGGCGCAGCGTCGTCGAGTCGCTCGTCGCGCAGCTCGGCGCGCGTGATCGCGTCGCGATCGTGACGAGCGACGTGGCGCTGCGTGGGCTCGGCGGCGCGCCGCCCGCCCTCGGACCGGCGAGCCCGGAGCGCGTCGGGGCGCTGCTCGATGCGCTCGCGCGCGCGGTCCCCGGTGGCGCGACGGATCTCGGCGCTGCGCTCGCGGACGCGGGCGCCCTCTGCGGCGCGGGCGCGTCGCCGCGCGGCTGCGCGGTGGTCTACGTGGGCGACGGCGCCCCGACGGTGGGCGAGCTCGAGGCGGACGCGCTGCTCACGCGGCTCGCGCGGCTGCCGCGGCCACTGCGGCTCTACGCGGTCGCGGTGGGCGCGGTCGCGGACCTCGAGCTGCTCGAGGCGCTCACGCGCGGCGGCGGTCTCGCGCTGCGCGTCGGGGACCGCGCCGCGGGCGCGGAGGCGGCGCTGCGGGTGCTCGGCCACGCGGCGCGTCCGCTCGCGCAGCGCGTCGTCGTGCAGCTCGGCGCGGGGATCGACAACGTGTTCCCCCGCCGGCCGATGGACGTCGTCGTCGGCGAGGTGCTGCCCGTGCTCGGGCGCGTGCGCGGCGAGCCGCCGAAGGAGCTCGTCGTCACGGGGCTCGTCGGCGGCCGCGAGTTCCGCGAGACGCTGAAGATCGAGACGCGCGACACCGAGGGCGCGACGGATCTGCGCCTCCGCTGGGCGGGTGAGCGCCTGCGGCAGCTGCTGCTCGAGCGCGCGGGGCGCGAGTCCATCGCGGAGCTCGGCACGCGCTACGGCCTCATCACGCCGTTCACGAGCTTCTACGTCCCGAGCGCGCGCGAGCTGCGCGAGCTCGGCGAGAGCGCGCGTCTCCTCGATGCGGCGCCGCTCGACTTCGTGCCGGATTCGTCGCCGGGCGCGCTCGACGCCCTCGCGACCGGCCTCGCCGTCGTCGCCTTCCCGCTCACGCTCACCACGGGCTGCGCGCTGCTCGAGCGGGACAAGTCAGCGCCTGCGCCCGAGCCGGCGGCCGTCTCCGTCGCCTCCGGGTCCACGGCCCCCGCCTCCGAGCGCGCGAACGACGAGTCCGAGAGCCCCGTCCCGCAGGCTGCGCCGGCCGCGGAGGAGGTCGCGGCGCCGTTCGGCGATGAGGCGCCATCGCCCGCCGCGCCCCTGCCGCCGCCCGGCGCCTCGGCCGCGCCGAGGCAGCAGGCCGCGCCCGACGGCACAGCGCGTGCGGCGTTCGAGCAGGCCGCGGGCAGGCCGCAAGCGAACGTCGCTGCCGACATGCCGGCAGACGGGCTCGTCGGTGGGCTCGGCGGGGGGCTCGCCGGGACGGGGTACGGCGGCGGTGGCACGGGCGAGGGGAGGATCGGGCTCGGCACGATCGGCGCCGGCGGGGGCCGTCGGAGCCCCGCCCGCCCCACGACCGGGGGCGAGGAACTCGTCGAGTCGACCGTCCGAGCACGGCGAACGCGGGGCATCGACCGGGACGACGCGCGCGGTGGCTCGGGGACGCTCTCGATCACGACCACGACCACGGTCACCGTCACGACCGACCTCGAGCGTCACCGCCCGAGCCGTTGCAGCGAGGCGAGCGCGCTCTCCCTCGCGGACAGGCGCGCGCTCTGGTCCGAGCGGCTCGCGCGGGTGACTGGCGTCTCGGCGTGGGTCGACGTCTACCGCGACGCCGTGCGCACCTGCGAGGCGACGGCGTGGAGCGATCGCCGCGCGCTGCTGGATCTCCTCCTCGGCGTCGCGGGCGATGTCGCAACCATGGTGCAGGTGTATCGCTATCTCGATGACGGTGGCGCACGCGGCCACCTGCGCGCGGCGATCCCGCGGCGCGTGCGGACGCCTGCAGATCTCCGCATCGTGCGCGAAGCCTTCGGGCTCTCGGCGGTGGTCGATCAGGCGCTCGTCGAGCAGGTCCTCGCGCGCGCGACGACGCCCGCGCAGCGCATCGCCGCGCTGCGCCAGCTCGCCGCGCAGCAGCCCGATTCCTTCGACCTACGGCTGCGCCTGCTCTCGGAGCTCGAGGCCGCGGGCCGTCTGCCCGAGGCGCGCCGCCTCGCCGAGCAGCTCCGCCGCGACCCGCTCGCCGATGCGGGCGTGCGCACGGCGATCGGCGAGATGTACCTGCGCCTCGACGACGAGCCCGAGGCGCGGCGCGTCTTCAGCGAGATCGTGGAGTTCGCGCCGCAGGACGAGCTCGCGCGGCGTCGCCTCGGCGACCTCTACCGCGCGCACGGCTGGTTCGAGGACGCGTACCGGCAGTACCAGACGCTCGCGACGATTCGCCCCGACGACCCGGCCGTCTCGTTGCTGCTCGCGCAGGCTGCGGCCGGCGCGGGGCGCGTCGACGAGGCGCTCCGCCTCGAGCAGAAGCTCACCGAGACCGCGGCGCCGGGCGCGTCCGCGGGGCTCGCGCGGACGGCGCTGCTCTGGTCGTCGGTGCGCTACGCCGAGCTGCGCAAGGCCGCACGCGACGCGGGCGATTCGGCGAAGCTGGCGGCGCTCGCGCAGCGCATGCGGCGCTCGGGCGTGCTGCGCGAGGCGGGGGCGCTGCGGGTGTCGCTCGTGTGGTCGCATCCGGACGCAGGGCTCTCGCTGTGGGCGGGACACCCGGATGGGCTGCTCGCGAGGCCCGACGATCTCTCGCCGGAGTACGGCCTCGAGGCCTTCGACGTGCGTGAGCAGGAGCGGGGCTTCTACGCGCTCGAGGTGCGGCGCACCGGCGGCGATCCGCGCACGGCGATCGACGCACGGCTCGTCGCCGTGTGGAACGAGGGCACGGCGAGTGAGCGCGTGGTGGTGGTGCCGCTGCGCTTCGACGCGACGCATCGCGCGCAGGCGTGGCGCATCCGCGCGACGGCGGTCGAAGACGCGCCGCTCAGCGACGCTGCGCGTGCGCTCGGCGGCCGGGAGGGGATGTGATGACGACGCTCGCTGGACGAGTCCGAACCGCGCGCCGCGCCGACGCGCCGCGCCTTCCCCGTGCGCCGCGCCATGCCGCTGTGCCGCGCCTCGCCTCTGCGCCGCGCCATGCCGCTGCGCCGCGCCTCGCCTCGGTGCCCCGCGCGCGTCTCGGGCGGTCCGCCGTCGCGGGCCTCGTCGCGCTCGTCGTCGCGTCGCTCGCGGCGTGTGGCGACGCGTCCGACCCGGCGCCCACCGTGGGCCTCGCGCGCGTGATCCGCGGCGGGTTCACGCTCGAGCGTGGCGGGCGGAGTGAGCGCGTGCGTGGTCCCGCGCGCGTCGAAGACGGCGCCAGGGTGTCGGCGGGCGCGGATGGGCGCGGCAGCGTCACGATGGACACCGGCGCGTGGGTGCTCTTCGACCGCGGCGCCGCCGCGACGCTCGCGCTGACGCGGCTGGAGCTCGCCGCGGGCCGCGTGTGGATCGACGCGCGCAGCAGCGAGGAGACGACCGTCGACACGGGCTCGGGCACGCTCGTGGCGCAGGGCGCGACCTTCGCCGTGTCGCGCACGCCGCAGGGCGCCGAGGTCTACTGCGCGTCGGGCGAACTCACGTACCGCGCGAGCGGCGGCGAGGGCCGCGTCGTGCAGGGCGAGACGGCGCGGCTCCCCGCGCGCGGCGCGCCCACCGTCGCCGGCGAGGCGCTCTGGGACGACTGGACGGGCGGCCTCGCGGACCCGACGCCCCGCTCGCGCACGAGCCTCTCGGCCGTCGCGGTGCTCGCCGGGCGCCGCCTCGACGAGCGCGGCGTCGCACGCACGCCGCTCGCGGTGCGCAGCCACTCGGTCGCCGTGGCGATCGACGGAGACCTCGCGACCACCGAGATCGAACAGACCTTCTTCAACGCGCGCAGCGACGCGCTCGAGGCCGAGTACCGCATGCGGCTGCCGCACGGCGCGACCGTCGCGGGCTTCGCGGTCGATCTCGGCTCCGGCTGGGTCGATGCGCGCGTCGCGCCGCTGGCGACCTCGACGGGGCAGGCGCTCGCGTGGGCGGATTCGTCGTATCCGCTGAGTTCGCTCGCCTACGACGGCCCGGATCGCTTGCGCGCGCGTGTGTTTCCCGTCGCGGCGGGCGCGACCGTGCGCATCAAGCTCCGCTACACCGAGTGGCTCGCGCGGCGCGGCGACACGCGCACCTACGTGTACCCGATGGCCGGCGAAGGCACGCCGCCGCTCGTCGGGGAGTTCGTGCTCGAGGTCGACCTGCGCGGTGCCGCGGCGCACGCGACGCGCGCCGGGATGGGCGCCCGCGTCGAGGGCGGCAAGGTCGTGCTGCGCCGCAGCGATTTCGCGCCGCGCGCCGACTTCCACCTCGACCTGATCGACGCGAAGGCCCCGGCGGCGGACATCGCGTCCGCGTACGTCGTCGAGGCGGGCGCGGGCGGGCGCGGCGGCGCCGAGGGCGACGAACGCTTCGTCCTCGTCGACGTGCCCGCGGACGACGCCGCCGAGCCCCCCGCGGACGCGCCCCTCGCGCTCGTACTGCTCGTCGACGTGAGCGGCGGCACGGCGCCCGAGGACCTCGAGCTCGCGCGCAGCGTCGTCGAGGCCGTCACGCGCCAGCTCGCGCCCACCGACCTGCTCGCCCTGCAGCTCGCCGACGTCGGCGCGTACGGCGCGCAGGGCCTGCCGCCCGGCCTGTCGCCCGCGACGCCCGCGACCGCCGAGGCGATGCTCGGCGCGCTCGGACGCGTCGAGCCCGGCGGCGCGACGGACCTCGCGCGCGCGCTGCGGGACGCGGCGACCGTCGTCGCGGGCCAGCCCCGCGGCGCCGTCCTCTACCTCGGCGACGGGCTCCCCACGACGGGCGCGGTCGACATGGGCGCGGTGCGCGCCGCGCTCGCCGCGATCGAGGCGCCGCCGCGCTTCTTCGCGCTCGGCGTGGGCGACGGCGCCAACGTCGACCTGCTCCGCGGCCTCTTCGGCGGGCAGGCCGCGCCCGTGCGCGAGCGCACCGAGGCCGCGCGCGCGGTGATGGGCGTGCTCGCGGAGGCGGCGCGCCCGACGCTGCGCGGCGTCACCGTCGACGCGGGTCCGACCATCGAGCGCGTCTACCCGCGCGGTCCGCTCGTCGTCGAGCAGGGCGGGCGCGTACGCCTCGTCGGGCGGCTGCGCGGTGCGCTCCCCGCGTCGATCGCCCTGCGTGGCGTCCGCGACGGGAAACCCGTCGAACGCACGCTGAAGCTCGAGAAGCGCAGCGTCGACGACGGCGGCGACGTGCGACGCCGCTGGGCCGCGGCGCGTCTCGCCGATCTGCTCGACGAGGACGCGGGGCGCGAGGCCCTCGTGGAGCTCGGCGTCCGCTTCGACATGGTCACGCCGTGGACGTCGCTCGTCGTCGGGACCGCGCCGCCGACCGGCTACCCGCCCGTGACCGGCTTCGACGTCGATCCCTCTGAGATCGCTTGGGGAATCGGCGGTGGCGGGGCTGCGCTCGACGTCGACGCGCTCGGCGCCGGTGAAGGCTGGCGTCGACGCGGACGCCGCGCCGCACCGGAGCCCGCGTCCTTGCCGGAGTCCACCTGGCAGCCGCGCGTCCCGAGCGTCGACGACGCGTCCACCGACGCGGCGCCGATCGGGGCAGGCGACGGGGGCCTCGCCGCCGCGGCCGTGCAGCGCGTCCTCGCGCTCGGCGGGCGTGGGCCGCAAGGCTGCTTCGATCGGCGTCTGGTCGTGCGTCCCGACCTCGCGGGCGCGCTCGGCGTCGCGCTCGAGGTCGATGGCCGCGGCAGCGTCGCGAAGCTCGACGTCGCGCGCGACACGCTCGGCGACGCGGAGCTCTCCGCGTGCGTGCTGACCGAGGTGCGCGGCCTGCGCTTCCCCGCGACGGGCGCCGCGGGCGTGGTGCGTGTCTCGCACGTCTTCGCGTTCGACCTGCCGACGCGCGCGCTCGGCACGCGCCGCCGGTGCAGCGACGCTGCGGGCCAGGACCTCGAGGTGCGCGCGGCCCTCTGGCGCGAGCGACTGGCCGCGAACCCCGGCGTCGACGGCGCCCTCTCGGTGTGGCGCGAGGCGCTCGGCGCGTGCGAGCTCGAGACCTGGCGCGACCGGCGCACCCTCCTCGACAAGCTCCTCGCGCACGCGGGCTCGGTGGATGCGCAACTCCGCCTCCACCAGGCGCTGCGTGGCGACGGCGCGGTCGCGACGTACCTGCGGCAGGCGATTCTCCGCCGCGTGCGTACGCCGTCCGAGGTGGACGCGGTGCGGCGTGGCCTCGGCCTCGAGGTGCCCCTCGACTGGGCGTTCTTCGCGCGGCTCTTCCGCGCGCAGCCGACGCCTGCCCTGCGTCTCGCGCTCGTACGGCGATGGCTCGAGGTGGCACCCGACGAGACCGATCTGCGGCTGCGGCTGCTCGCGCTCCTCGAGGAGACGGGCGCGCTCGGCGAGGCGAAGCGGCTCGCCCGCGCGCTCCGCGCCGACCCGTTCGCCGACGCGCGCGTGCGTACGGCGATCGGCGAGTTCTGGCTGCGTCAGGGCGACGAGAAGGAGGCGCGGCGTGTGCTCAGCGAGGTCGTCGAGCTCGCCCCGCTCGACCCCTGGGCGCGGCAGCGGCTCGGTGATCTCTACCGCGCGCACGGCTGGGCGGATGACGCGCTGCGCGAGTACCAGATGCTCGCGCGCCTCCGCCCGAACGACGGCGACGTCATGCTCCTGCTCGCGCGCGCGGCCGCGGACGCGGGGCGCCTCGACGAGGCCCTGCGCCTCGAGCAGCGCCTCGCCGAGACGGTCGAGTCGGGCGTCGACGCGGGCGCCGCCGGCCTCGCGCGGCTCTGGACGCTCGTGCGGCTGGCGCGGTTGCGCGCGGCCGGCCCCGACGCGACGCGCCTCGCCCAGCTCCGCGAGCGCGAGCGCGGGGCCGGTGCGCTCCGTGATCCGCCGGCGCTCTTCGTCGCGCTGACCTGGGACCACCCGGACGACGCGCCGACGTTGCACGCGCGCTTCCCGAGCACGGCCGTGGACGTGGCCTGGGAGCCCGCGACGGCGAGCGGTCCCGCCTTCGGCATCGAGGCGATCCGCGTGCGCGAGCGCGAGGAGGGCGACTATCTCTTCGAGGTGCGCCGCGCCGATCGCGACGCGCTGCGTCCGGTCGACGCCGAGCTGCTCCTCGTGAGCGCGCCCGGTACGCCGTCGCCGCGCGTCGTCACCGCGCGGGTGCAGCTCACGCGGGAGACGCGCGCGCGCCGCTACCGCCTCGGCGCCGACGGGACCCTCGTCGAGCAGCCCGTCACCGCGGCCTCCGAGACGCCACCCGCAACCCGCGTCGCTGCGCCGCGATAAGGCCGGCGCTCGCCGCCCCCTTCGCCCGGAGCCCCCGTGTTCGCCTCTCTCTCCAAGCGCCCCCTCCGGGGGGCGCTCCATTGCTGCGCGCGCGCCGCGCGCCAACGCGGCCTCGCCACGTGTCTCGCCACGTATCTCGCCGCGGGCGCCGCCGCGGGCGCCGCCGCGGGTCTCGCCGCGGGTCTCGCCGCGTGCGGCGCCGCGCCCGTCCCCCGCGTCGCCCTCGAGCATGACCGCGCCGGCGCCGCGCACCTCGTCGCAGGCCGCCTCGACGAGGCGGAGGCGCGCCTCCGCCTCGCGCTCGAGTACAACCCCGACTTCGCCGAGGCCCACGCGAACCTCGGGCTCGTCGCGCTCGCGCGCGGCCGCCTCCACGACGCCGAGCGCGCGCTCCGCACGGCCGTCTCGCTCGACCCGGAGCTCGCGATCGCCTGGGGCGATCTCGGCGTCGTCCACGAGCGCCTCGGGGAGCACGACGCCGCGCATCTCGCGGAGGCCCGCCGCGACTTCGAGGCCGCGCTCGCGATCGAGCCGGGTCAGACGGGCGCCCGCCGCAACCTCGGCTTCCTGCTGGCCCGCACCGGACGCCCCAGGGAGGCCCGCGCGCACCTGCTGCGGCTGCTCGAGCTGACCCCCGACGACGCGGAAGCCGCGGGCGTCCTCGCGTGGTGCGACCTCCGGCTCGGGCGTCCCCGCGCCGCCGAAGGTCGCGCGGCGCGGGCGCTCTCCGTGGATCCCGAAGCGGCCTCGCCCCGGCTCGTCCGCGGCGCGGCGCGCGCCCAGCGCGGCGACTTCGAGGGCGCCGCCGCCGACCTCTCGATCGCCGCCGCCCGGAGCGCGCTCGCCACCGAGGCACAGCTCCGGCTCGCCCCCGTCGAGGCGCTGCGCGGGCGGCACGCCGAAGCCGGCGCCCTCGTCGCTGCGCTCCTGCGCCGCGACGATCGCGACCCGGCCGTGCACTACGCAGCCGCGGTCGTCGCGCTCGCCCGCGACGACGGGCGCGCGGCGCGTCACCACGCGGCGCAGGCCGTGCGCCTCCGCCCCTCGCTCGCCGAAGCACGGGCGCTGCTGGCGCGCGTGTGCGGGCTCGAAGGTGACGCTGCGTGCGTCGCCGACGCGCTCCGCCCGCTCGATGACGCCTCGGACCGCGCCGCCGTCGCGCGTGCGCACTGAGCCGCGCCGGATCGCGCGTCGCCCCGTCCCGCGCACCTGACGACGATGCGTCTGTGCGCATGGACGCATCGAGCCGGCGTCACGCGACGGTGCGGGCGCGCGCTCGCACTTGGAACTTCGGCGCCCGGCCACTACTCTCGCCCCGCGACCGACGTAGCGCGGCCGCGAGAGGTCCATGTTCGCGCGCCTCCAGAGAAGCCCCACGCTCCTACCGGGTGTCCTCGTCGCCGCCCTCGGCGCCGGCGCGGCGCTGTGGTTTCCGCAGCTCGAGTTGCACGCGGTCGTCGCGCTCGCCCTCGCCGGTGGGCTGCTGGGCGGCGTCGTCGCGATGAGCGGCGCCACCGGCGGCAGCCAGTCGCTCGCCGCGCTGCGCGACGCCGTGCGGGTCGCGGCGCGCGGGGACCGTCCGCAGCGTCCGCTCGACGCGCGGGGGGAGCTGGCCGACGTCTTCGACGCCCTCGACGCGACGGCCGTCGAGCTGCGCCGCGCGAGCGACTCCGCCGTCGATGCGCGCCGTGAGGCGGATGCGCTCCGCGCCGAGCTCTCGACGCAGCGCGAGCGTGGGCGCGGCCTGCTCTTCGAGGCGGGGAGCGCGGAGCAGACGTTGACCACGCAGCTCGTCGAGCTCGCCGCCGGCGTCGACGAGCAGCTCGCGGCCGTCGATCAGACGACGCGCTCGACGACGGAAGTCGCCGCGGCGCACCGACAGATGGCGGTCCACGTCGAGGCGCTCGCCGCGAGCGCGGAGCAGTCGTCCACGTCGATCGTGGCGATGACCGCCGTGAACGACGCCGTGTCGGAGAACATGGCCCACCTCGCCGCGAGCGTCCGAGAGACGGTCGGCTCGATCGAGGAGATGTCCTACTCGACCAAGGAGGTCGCGCGGAACGTCGACGAACTCTCGCTGACGGCCGAGGAGACCAACGCCTCGATGCACGCGATGAACGTCTCCATCGAACAGGTGCAGACGAACGCGAACGAGACGGCGCGGCTCTCCGAAGAGGTCACGGTCGACGCCGAACGCGGCGCGGACGCGATCCTCAAGACCATCGCGGAGATCAACCGCATCAAGGACACGGCGAGCGATGCGGCGTCCGTCATCGCCTCGCTCGGGAGCCGCATCGAGGCCATCGGCGACATTCTCAACGTCATCGACGACGTCGCCGAGCAGACGAACCTCCTCGCGCTGAACGCCGCGATCATCGCGGCGCAGGCGGGCGAGCACGGCAAGGGCTTCGCGGTCGTCGCCGACGAGATCAAGGACCTCGCCGAGCGCGCCGGCAGCTCGACCCGCGAGATCGCCGACCTCATCAAGACCATCCAGGCCGAGTCGAAGAACGCCATCGCCGCCGTCGAGCGCGGCGCGCACACGGTCGATCGCGGGGTGGAGGTGAGCGCCGACGCCGAGCGCGCCCTCAAGAAGATCCTCGACTCGTCCCAGAAGTCGACGAACATGGTCCGCGCGATCGCCCGCGCGACCGTCGAGCAGGCGCGCGGCAGCAAGCACGTGACGGACTCGATCGGCCGCATCGCCGAGACCGTCCAGCAGATCGCCGCCGCGACCTCCGAGCAGGCGCGTGGCTCCGAGCTGATCATGAAGGGCGCCGAGAAGATGCGGCAGATCACGCAGCAGGTGGAGCGCAGCGCGCAGGAGCAGGCGCGCGGCGGGCGGCAGATCACGCAGGCCATGGACAACATCACCGGCATGGTCCAGCAGCTCCACGGCGCACAACGCGCTCAGTCACGCGGCGGCGAGCAGACGCTGGAGGCCGCGCAGCGCATCCAGGCCGTCACGCGGGCGAACGAGCGGCAACTCCGCGCGCTCGCCGGCGCCGCCGAGCGGTTGAAGAAGATGCTCGGCTCGTCGTCGGGCCCCGCCGCGTGAGGCGTGCCGTGGGCCCCGCCGCGTGAGGCGTGCCGGCGCGCGTACCGTGCGGGCGCGGGCGGTGCTACCCCTCCGCGGACGACATGTTCGGGATCGGCTTCGGCGAATTCGTGGTCATCGGTGTGCTGCTGCTCGTGGCGGTCGGGCCGCGGCGCATGCCCGTGATGATGAAGTCGGTGGGCCGGGCGATGCGCGAGTTCCGCAAGGCCACGCGCGAGCTGCGCGCGCAGGTCGGGCTCGACGAGCTGCTCGCCGACGAGGACCTCGCGAACCCGATGCGCCGCGTGCCGCCGCGCGTGCGTCCCGACGTCGCCGCGCCGCGCGCCGCGGCAGCCGCCGTCGCCGCCTCGGCCCCGGGCACGACGACCCCCGTCCCCGCCGCGCAACGGCGCGAGGAGTATCCGTCCGAGGGCGTCGACATCGCCGAGGCGCGCCGCACGGCGACGCCCGAGGTGGGGGCCTGACGCATGGGACGCCCGCGCCCGCTGCTCGCGCCCGCCGCGCCCCCACCTGAGCCGCCGCCCGACGGCGCCGACGTCGCCGACGACGCGCCGACGCAGCCCGAGGACGACGTGCAGATGTCGTTCTTCGACCACCTCGACGAGCTGCGCGTTCGGCTCATCCGCTCGACCTATGTGTTCGTGCCCGCGGTCGCGCTCGCGTGGGTGTTTCGCGTCCCGCTGCTCGACTTCCTGGCGATCCCGCTCGGTCGTGCGATCCGCAAGCTCGCGCTGCCCGCGAGCGGCCTGCACTTCCTCAGCCCCGCGGACGCCTTCGTCGTCTACATGAAGCTCGCGATCTTCGTGGGCTTCCTCGCGTCGTCGCCGTGGGTCTTCTGGCAGGCGTGGGCGTTCGTGTCGCCGGGCCTCTACGCGAAGGAGAAGCGCTACGCGATCCCCTTCGTCCTCTTCTCGACGCTGTGCTTCCTCGGCGGCGCGGTGTTCGGCTACTACGCGGTGTTTCCCTCGGCGTTCGAGACCTTCCTCGGGTTCAGCGAGATGCTGCCGATGGCGGGCGTGCGCATCACGCCGTCGATCACGATGTCCGAGTACCTCGACTTCACCACGCAGATGCTGCTCGCGTTCGGTGTGGTCTTCGAGGTCCCCGTGGTCGTGACCTTCCTCGCGGTCACCGGGGTCGTCGACTGGAAGCAGCTGCTGCGCTTCGGGCGCTGGTTCATCGTGATCGCCGCGGTGCTCGCGGCCGTGCTCACGCCGCCGGACGTCGGCTCGCAGATCACGATGCTCGTGCCGCTGATCGTCCTCTACTACTTCAGCGTGCTGCTGGCGTTCGTCTTCGGGAAGAAGCGCGCCGCCGCCGCGTGACGGCCCGCGCCGCGCGTCGCCTCCCGCGACGCTGCGCGGCGCTCGCTACTTGCTGCCGCCCGCGATCGGGAGGGACGCGCCGCCCGCGTCGCCGGGCGCGTCCGGGATGAGCCAGGTGTCGCCCCAGAGCGACGCGCCGCCGTCGATCGTGAAGGTCTGCCCGGTCACGAAGTCGGCCGCGCGCGAGCCGAGGTAGGTGATGAGGTGCGCGACCTCCTCGCCGGTCCCGAGGCGCTTGAGCGGCGTCGCGCGGCGGCTCATCTCGAGCAGCTCGGGCGGGTACTGATCCGTGCCGCTCGTCTTGATGACGCCGGGCGCGACGGCGTTGACGCGGACGCCGTGCTGCGCCCACTCGACGGCGAGCGTCTTGGTCATGTTCTCGACGCCCGCGCGCGCGGCGCCCGTGTGCACCATGCCGGGGAAGCCGCGGCGCACGTTGGCGATCACGTTCACGATGCGGCCGCGCTTTTGCGGGATGAGCGCGCGGGTCGCGACCGCGTGCGTCATGGTCCACGTGCCGAGCAGGTTGTTGCGCACGACCGCCTCGAAGCCCTTGGGCGAGAGCGACTCGGCCGTCGTCGGGAACTGCCCGCCCGCGTTGTTCACGAGCACGCTGATCGGGCCGAGCTCCGCGCAGACGCGCTCGACGAAGGCCGTGACCATCTCGGGCTGCCGGATGTCGCACGGGGCCGCATAGACCGTGAGGCCCTCGGCCGTGAGCGCGGCGGCCGCGGCCTCGAGGCGCTCCGGGCGGCGCCCGCAGAGCGCGACCTTCGCGCCGAGGCGCCCCGTCTCACGCGCGACGTCGAGCCCGATCCCGGTGCCCCCGCCCGTCACGAGCACCACCTCGCCCTCGTACAGCCCACCGCGGAACACGTCGGTCACGTCGTCGGCCCTCCTCGCAGCGCGTCGCGCGCCGCGAGACTAGCAGGGCGTCGGCCGCCCCGCGCGCGTGGCGTCGCGGGCTGCTACGCTGCGCCTCCGCGATGGAAGAGCGCGCCCGCAAGAAGACCGAGCGCAGGGCCTCCGCGCCGGCACCGCTCGACGACATCGACTGGGCGTCCGTCCCGCGCGACGGCGAGGGGGCGCCGCTCCACGAGGCGCGCCGCGCGCTCGAGGTCGGCGATCACCGCCGCGTCCGCGCGCTCCTCGCGCCGCTCCGCGATGCGCGCAGCGAGGCCGTGCGCACCGCAGCCGCGCGCCTCGCCGCGCGCGTCGCGATCGACCCGGTGCAGATCGTCGTGCTCGCGCTCTGCGCGCTCTTTCTCGTCTCGATGGTGCTCCTCTACGACCGCTGACGCGCGCGCCGTGTCGCCCGCCCCCGAGAGGCCGAACCCATGCGTCCCACCCTCCGCCTCGCGCCCCTCGCGGTGCTCGTGTTTCTTCTCGCCGCGTGCGGCGGCGCGTCCCCCGGCGCCGCGCGTCCCACGGGCGACGTGCGCGCGCCGCGCCGGCTCTACCCGCTCGGTCTGGGCCACGTGTGGAGCTACAAGATCGACACCGGCACGAGCCTCGACTCGCTCGTCGTGATGCGCGTCGTGCGCGCCGACGGGACGCACGTCGAGGTGTCGCCGGGCGGCGGTGGGAGCCCGACCGTCTACGACCTCCGGCCCGAGGGCATCTTCCGCCCCGGCAACGGCACCTGGCTGCTGCGCGCGCCGCTCGAGCCGGGCGCGAGCTGGCCGAGCACCGGCGGCATGACGGCCACGGTGACCTCCGTCGAGGCGCGCGCCTCCACGGGCGCGGGCGACTTCGAGGGCTGCGTCGAGATCACCGAAGAGGGCGGCGACGCGGGGCGCGCGATCCGCACCGTGTACTGCCCCGACGTCGGCCCCGTGCTCATCGACACGAGCATGGCGCTCGACCTGCGCGAGGCCCCGCTGCGGGTGGTCGCGCGGCTGCAGGGCTTCGCCCTCGGCGGCGAGTAGCCGCGGGGGGTCGGGGGCAGGCCGGCCCTGCGCCGCCCACGTGCGGAGCGCGATGTCGTAAAGCGTTGAAACTGTTGGGCAATCGGGAGTCGTTCACCCTTGCGCCGGGGCGCGCTTCGTGCGACCCTTCGGCCCTCTCCGGGGCGTCCTCTCGGCAGGACGTGCGTGGCGCGATTTCCCGCGCGACGCCTGAGCCTCCCGGCGAGCAGCGAGCGCATGTCGAACATCGATCAGCCGACGCCGACTCCCCCTCCGGCGGACGCGCCGAACCCGCGCAACGAGAACGAGTACGGGTCGTCGCAGATCCAGGTCCTCGAGGGCCTCGAGGCCGTCCGCAAGCGGCCGGGCATGTACATCGGCGACGTGCACGACGGCAGCGGCCTGCACCACTGCGTGTGGGAGGTCGTCGACAACGCCGTCGACGAGCACCTCGCGGGGCACTGTCACCACATCGAGGTGCGCGTCCTCGCGGACGGCTCGCTCTCGGTCTCCGACGACGGGCGCGGCATCCCGGTCGGCATGCACGCCAAGGGCGTGAGCGCGGCCGAGGTCGTGATGACCGTGCTGCACGCGGGCGGCAAGTTCGACAACGAGAGCTACCGGGTCTCGGCGGGTCTGCACGGGGTCGGCGTCTCCGCGGTGAACGCCGTGAGCGAGACGCTCAAGCTCGAGATCAAGCGCGAAGGCAAGGTCTGGTACCAGGAGTACCGGCAGGGCCGGCCCGTCGCGTCGATCGCGCCGATCGGCGAGACGCAGCGCACGGGCACGAAGGTCACCTTCAAGCCCGACCGCGCCATCTTCAGCAGCGTCGAGTTCAACTTCGACACGCTCCACAACCGCCTCCGCGAGATGGCCTGCCTCAACGCGGGGCTCAGCGTCACGCTCGACGACGAGCGCGACGGCCGCAGCGCGAGCTTCCGCTTCGACGGGGGCATCCGCGAGTTCGTGCGCCTGCTCAACGGCGGCAAGGTCGCGCTGCACGACGAGGTCGTCTACCTCAAGGACACGCGCGATCAGGTCGAGGTCGAGGTCGCCCTGCAGTGGAACGACTCCTCGTACGAGCACGTCCTCGCGTACACGAACAACGTGCACAACCGCGAGGGCGGCACCCACATCACCGGTCTGCGCACGGCGCTCACGCGCTGCATCAACACCTACGGCGACGCCCACAACCTCTTCCGCGAGATGAAGGGCGGCATCTCCGGCGAGGACACGCGCGAGGGGCTCACGGCGATCGTGAGCCTCAAGCACCACAACCCGAGCTTCGACTCGCAGACGAAGGCGCGCCTCGTCTCGAGCGAGGTGAAGGGCATCGTCGAGACGATCGTCCACGACCGGCTCATGCAGGCGTTCGAGGAGAACCCCACGATCGGCCGCCGGATCGTCGAGAAGGCCGTCGTCGCGGCCCGGGCGCGCGAGGCCGCGCGGCGGGCGCGCGAGATGGTGCAGCGCAAGGGCATGCTCGACATCCTCTCTCTGCCCGGCAAGCTCGCCGACTGTCAGGAGAAGGACCCGACGCAGAGCGAGCTGTTCATCGTCGAGGGTGAGAGCGCCGGCGGCTCCGCGAAGGGCGGCCGCGACCGCCGCACGCAGGCGATCCTCCCGCTGCGCGGCAAGATCCTCAACGTCGAGCGCGCGCGCTTCGACCGCATGCTCTCAAACGCCGAGGTCGGCACGCTCATCACCGCGCTCGGCTGCGGCGTGACGGGCGGCGGCAACTTCGACATCTCGAAGCTCCGCTACCACCGCATCGTGATCATGACGGACGCGGACGTCGACGGTTCGCACATCCGCACGCTGCTGCTCACGTTCTTCTACCGGCAGATGCCCGAGCTGATCGACCGCGGCTACCTGTACATCGCGCAGCCGCCGCTCTACCGCGTCAAGCGCAACAAGAAGGAGCAGTTCGTCAAGGACGACGAGGCGCTCGCGCGCTACCTGCTCGAGTCGGGGCTCGACGGCCTCGGGCTCCGCGCGGCGGGGGGCGCGGTGTCGCTCTCGGGGGAGCCGCTGCGCAACCTGCTCGGGACGGTCGCGGCCTGGCGCGGGATGCTCGCGAAGCTCGACCGCGGCCTCGACTCGCGCGTGATCGATGCGCTCGTGCGGGCGACGACGCTCGACACCGCCTCGCTCGGGGACCGCGACGCCTTCGAGGCGGGGCTCACGCAGCTCACGGCGGCGCTCGTGGCGCGGCACCGCGACCTCGTCGTGACGCGCGGCGAGCTCGAGCGCGACGAGGAGCACGGCCGCTGGCGCGCGGTGCTGCGGACGCGCTCGGGCGTCGCCGTGCGCACGACGACCATCGACTTCTCGCTGCTCGACGGCGGCGTGATGCGCGAGCTGCGCGACGCGTGGGCGGGGATCACGTCGATCGGCTCGGCGCCGTACGAAGCGTTCGAGCTCGACGAGGACCCGGGCGTCGCGGGCGCGTCGATCGCGGACATCGACGCGCTCTGGGCGTTCATCGACAAGCGCGCGAAGAAAGGCATCGCGATCAACCGCTACAAGGGCCTCGGCGAGATGAACGCCGAGACGCTCTGGGACACCACGATGAACCCCGACGCGCGCGTGCTCCTGCAGGTGCGGCTCGAGAGCGCGGTCGACGCGGAGAACCTCTTCAGCACGCTGATGGGCGACGAGGTCGAGCCGCGCCGCGAGTTCATCGAGAAGAACGCGCTCAACGTCCGCAACCTCGACATCTGAGCGCACCGCACGGCACGACTCACGAGGCGCGGCAGACACGCAGCGGGGCAGACACGCAGCGGAGCAGGGGCGGGCGACGTGCACCACACGATCCTCTTCGATCTCGACGGGACGCTCACCGATCCGTTCGAGGGAATCACGCGCTCGATCCGCCATGCGCTCGTCGCGCTCGGCGTCGACGCGCCCGAGCAACCCGCGCTGCGTTGGTGCATCGGCCCGCCGCTGCGCGTGTCGTTCCCGAAGCTGCTCGGCACGGACGACGTCGTGCGCGTCGAGGCCGCCGTCGCGGCCTACCGCGAGCGCTACGGCACCCTCGGGCTCTTCGAGAACGTGCGCTACGAGGGCGTGCCCGAGATGCTCCGCGCGCTCCGCGACGAGGGGCGCCGCCTCTTCGTCGCGACGAGCAAGCCGCGCGTCGTCGCCGAGCGCATCGTCGCGCACTTCGAGCTCGCGCCGCACTTCGAGCGCGTCTACGGCGCCGAGCTCGACGGGCGCAACGACCACAAGGACGCCCTCCTCGCGCACCTGCTCGACACCGAGAGACTCGCGCCCGAGCGCGTGCTGATGGTCGGGGATCGCGAGCACGATGTGCGCGGCGCGCGCGCGAACGGCGTCCGCGCGCTCGGCGTGACGTACGGCTACGGCTCGCTCGCCGAGCTGAACGAGGCCGGCGCCGAGGCCACCGTCGACCATCCGGGGGATGTCGTCGCGGCAGTGCGCGCGCTCGACGGGCGCGTGCCCGTCGCGCCGTAGACGGCGCCCTCCGCGCCGAGGACGGCGGATGCTGCGCCGAATCCGGACGACGCGTCAGGCCGGGATCGCGCCGAGGGAGCGCAGCGCGTCCGCGAGCGCGTGGTAGTCGGAGACGTCGTTGTAGATCTGGCCGCTGACACGCACGAAGCGCCGACCCAGCGCGGGCCAGGGGATGATCGGCACCTCGATGCGGTGCGCGTCGTGGAGCGCGCGCTGCAGCGGATCGAGTGGGTCGCCCGGTGTCGGCGGCGCGGCGTCCCACGCGCTCTTCGGCAGGGGCAGCGTCGCCATCGCGCCGAGCAGCGCGGGCGGCGGCAGCGGCTCGGTGATGCGGAGGGACTCGACGAGGATCGCGCGCCCCTCGAGCGCGAGCGCGCGGTTGTGGTCCATGAGCGCGGGGAAGCCGCCGGGGAGCAGCGCGCCCATCGTGAGGAGCGCCGTGGGGATCGTGAGCACCGCGCTCGGGTCGTGGGTGCCGCACCAGTCGTGCTCGAGCAGGTAGCGGCTGCGCTCGGTGCGCGGCGAGTTCGCGCCGTGGCTCGTCACGAGCGGCAACGTGCGCGCGCGCAGGTCGGCGCGGGTGGACAGGAACGCGGCGCCCTTCGGCGCGGCGATCCACTTGTGGCAGTTGCCCGTGTACCAGGCGGCGTCGATCGCCGCGACGTCGAGCGGCAGCATGCCGGGCGCGTGCGCGCCGTCGACGATCGTCTCGACGCCGCGCGCGCGGAGCGACGCGACGAGCCGCGCGATCGGGAGTACGAGCGCGGTCGGGCTCGTGACGTGGTCGAGGAGCGCGTAGCGCGTGCGGGGCGTGACCGCGGCGAGCACGGCCTCGACGAGCGCGTCCTCGTCGACGTCGGGGAAGGGCAGGCGTGCGACCTGGACGACGGCGCCTGCGCGCGCGGCCGTGCGCTCGATCGCGTTGCGGCACGCGTTGTAGCCGTGGTCGGTGACGAGCAGCGCGTCGCCGGGCGCGAGATCGTCGAGCGCCGCGAGCGCGGTCGCGACGCCCATGCTCGCGTTCGTCACGAAGACGAGGCCCTCCGGGTCGGCGCCGACGAACGCGGCGAGGGCCGCGCGCGCCGCGTCGAGCAGGGGCTCGAGGTGCCGCACCAGAAACTGCACGGGCTCGCGCTCGAGCCGCGCGCGCCAATCGCTCTGCGCCTCCTGCACGGCGCGCGGGCAGGCGCCGAATGAACCGTGATTCAGAAATCGGATCGCCGGGTCGAGCGTGAATTGCTGGAGATATGCGGGGTTCATCGGCGCGCGAGCGTAACACCGCGCGTGCGTGGGACCTCGCGCGGCACGGAGCCCGCGTCCGCGCACGCAGCGTGCGACCTGCGACCGCGCGCCGCGCCGGGGTGTCTTGCGGCGCTCGTCGCGAGCGGCGAAGCTCCTCGCATGCGTCTGCACGCGCGTCACCACGCGCCGTCTCTCGGGGTGCTCCTGCTGCTGGCGTGCGTCGCGACGTCGGGCTGCGGTGACGAAGGTCGTCGCGCCTGGGGATGGCGGTGCTCCGGACGCATTCATGGACGCCGCCACGGAGGCGGGCGTCGACGCGTCCGTGTGTCGCGCGCGCGTGCCGGTCGGCGCGGCGTGCGCCGTGATCAGCGACTGCGACGATGGTTGCTACTGCAACGGTTCGGAGCGCTGCGCGGAGGGCGTCTGCGTCGCGGGCACGGCGCCGTGTGCCGATCCGCACGACTGCACGACCGACACCTGTGACGAGCCGCTGCGCGCCTGCACGCACACACCGGACGCCGCGCGCTGCGACGACGCGGACGCGTGCAACGGGCGCGAGCGTTGCGACGTCGCGCGCGGCTGCCAGCCGGGCGCGCCCCCCGTCTGCGACGACGGCGACGACTGCACGACGGACACCTGCGAGTCCGCGCTCGGCTGTCTCAGCGAGCCACGCGACCGTGACGGAGACGGCTTCGGCGACGGCTTCTGCGGCGGGCTCGATTGCCTCGACGACCCCGCGCGCGGCGGCGCGGGCGTGGCGCCGGGGCGCACCGAGGTCTGCGACAACGGGCTCGACGACGACTGCGACGGCGTGACCGACGCCGAGAGCGTCGCGTGCACGCCGACCAACGACGACTGCGCGACGGCGCGCGTCCTGCCCAGTTCGGGCACGTACGTCGGCGCGACGCGCGGGCTCGACGAGGACTACGTGATCGAGTGTGCGTCGGGCATCGCGCCCGGGTCCTACTTCGCGTCCGTGGCCGACGCGGTGTTCCGCTTCACCCTCACCGAGCCGGCGGACGTGCTCGTCGCCGTGCGGGCGACGCTCGTCACGAGCGACTCCGCGGCGGCCGTCGCGCTGCGGCGCTGGGACGAATGCGAGACCGGCCCCGTGCTGCGTCCGATCGTGTGCGATCCGGGCGATCGCGTGCGTGCGCGCAGCCTGCCGGCCGGGGACTACGCGGTCATCGTGGCGACCGCCGAAATCACGACGTTCGCGCTCACGCTCGACGTCGGACCACCGACGGTCGCCCCGCCCATCGACGTCTGTGGACCGGACACGCTCGAGGTGGGCGGCGGCGGAACTCGTTCTCCGCGTACCGCTCGGACGTGCTCGACGACTACGGCGTCGCCGTGCGGCGCCGCGGGCGCAGGCGCGGCGCCGGATGCCGCCTACCGGCTCACGCTCGACGCGCCGAAGGATGTGCGGATCGCGCTGCGCGGCGCGGGCGCGTTCGCGCTCCTGCGCGATTGCGCCGACCCGACTAGGGGCGGTCGCGTGCGTGCCCTTCAACCCCGCGCACGAGCCCGTCATCACACGGCGCGCGCTGCCCGCAGGGACCTATTTCGTCCTCGTCGAGCCGGCGGGGAGCGGGATGGCTGCGGCGGCCTCCGATGCGCTCGTGCTCGACGTGCGCGTCGGCGATCCCGTGACCCCGCCGCGCGGCGACGCGTGCGGCACGGCGATCCCGCTCGTGCCCGGGGTCGACGAGAGCGTCGCGCTCACGCCGCTCGCCTACGACGTGGGCGTCTCCTGCTCCAGCGACCGGACGCCCTTCGCGCGCGACGTCGTCTACGTCTTCACGACCACCGAGACGCAGGACGTCACGTTCACGCTCGCCGCGCCCGACGCGGCGGGCACCCTCGACATCCCCGCGCTCGCGCTCACCGCGCGTTGCGGGGAGCCCGGTGACACCCGCACCTGCACGCTCCGCGACGACGCGGCGCGCATCACGCGCACGTGGCGCTCGCTCCCTGCAGGCACCTGGTATCTCGTGTTCGCGACCGGTCTCGGGGAGGGCTCGCTCACGGCGCGCCTCACGCTCGCGCCGCCGACCCCCGTCGCCGTCAACGACCTCTGCGCGGGCGCGCTGCCCCTGGTGAACGGCCGCGCGGAGACCATGGTGCCCGGGCTCTTCTCGGACGACGCGAGCCCCGCCTGCGACTACGCCGGCGGAAACGACGCGTTCTACACGTTCACGCTCACCGAGCCGCAGCAGGTCGATCTCATCGCCGTGGCCTCCGACGGTGCGCCGGTCGCGCTGCTCGTGCAGCGCGTCTGCGCGGATCCCGCGCCCATCGCGTGTGTCTTCGCGATGCCCGCGGCGTACTCGGGCGCGCTCGAGGCAGGGACATATTCCGTCCTCGTCGACGCCGCGCGCGCGACGCCCTCGGTTCGCCTCACGCCCTTCTTCACGCCGCTCTGAGGGACACGATGCGCCACGCACCTCGGCTCCTGCTCGCTTCTGCCCTGCTCGGGACGTTCGCCGCCTGCACGACGCGGAGCGGCGGGACTCCCCCGCCCGCGGTCGACGCGGGCTTCGATCTCGGCGGCTGCGTCGACGGCGACGGGGACGGCTTCGGCGCGATGTGCGCCGCGGGGCCGGACTGCGACGACACCAACCCGGCCCAGACCGGGAACGAGGTCTGCGACGGCCGCGACAACGACTGCGATGGGGAGACGGACGAGGGCGTGCGCTCGGCCTGCGGCGATTGCGACACGCGCTGTCGGGTCCGCGACGTTCCGGGCAGCGCGGGCTTCGATCCCGCGACCGATCCGAGCGTGGGCGTGACCGTCGACGCGATGGGCGCCCTCGTCCTCGCGCCGCAGACCTTCCCCGCGTTCCACCTGATCTGGATCGCGAACACCGCGGAGGGCACCGTCTCGAAGGTCGACACGCGCACCTTCGAGGAGGTCGCGCGCTACCGCACCGGGCCGCTCGGACTGGCCAACGACCCCTCGCGCACCTCGGTCGGTGTCTCGGGCGACGTCTACGTCGCCAACCGGGGCGGGATGAGCGTCACGCGCATCTCGCTCCTCGGCGCGGCGTGTCCGGACACGAACGGCGATGGCGTCGTCACCACCTCGCGTGATGGTGGCAATGTGCTCGCGTGGGGCGACGACGACTGCGTGCTTTGGAACACACCGCTGCCCGGCGGCGTCGCCCGCGCGGTGGCCGCACACGTCGAGCGCGGCCCGGATGGTGAGCTCGTCGAGTCGGTCTGGGTGGGAATCTTCGACGCGCAGCGTGTCGCGAAGCTCGACGCGGCGACGGGCCGCGTGCTCTTCACGGCGCGGCTTCCCGGCTCGCCCTACGGCTTCGCCTTCGACGGCCGCGACAACCTCTGGGTCGCGACGACCGAGGGCTCGCTCGGGCGCATCGACGTCTCGCGCTGTCTCGACGCCGCCAGCTGCGACGTCGCGCCATGCCCCGAGGCCGGCGGCGACGCATGCGTGCAGCAGGCCATCCCCGTCGTCGACGGCATGTACGGCATCACGGTCGACGCGCGGCAGCGCGTCTGGCTCGGCGGTGGCTCGACGCCGCGCCGCTACGATCCGATGGCGCCGGTCGGCGCGCGGTGGCGGTCGGCCGCCGCCGGGCTCTTCGTGCACGGCATTGCAGCGGATGGCCGCGGCAACGTCTGGGGTGCCGGGATGGAGACGGGCCTCGTGCGGATCGATGCCGAAGATCCGCGCCGTTTCGCGGTGGTCCCCGTGTCCATCGGCCTCTCGGCGAAGGGCGTCGCCGTCGACGACGACGGCAAGGTCTGGGCGATCAACCAGCAGGGCGACAACGCGACCGTGGTCGTGCCCGGCGCGGCGATCGACGCCTTCACCGTGTGGACGAACGTCGTGCCCGTGCTCGTGCAGCCGTACACGTACTCGGACATGACGGGCCAGCAGCTGCGGCTCGCGACGAGCCTCACGGGCTACTACCGTCGCGTGATCGATGCCTGCCCCGGCGCGCCCGAGGGCCCCACGCGCTGGGGCACGCTGCGCTTCGACGCGGACGTGCCGATGGGGGCGTCGCTGCAGATTCGCGTGCGCTCCGCCGACACGCTCGGCGCGCTGATGGCGCAGCCCTGGGTGCGCGTCGCCGAGGTGCCGGACGACGCGTCGCCCGTCGACATCGCCGCGGCGCTCATGGATGCGGGGGTCACGCCGGGGGCGCTGCTCGAGGTGAGCCTCGAGCTCGGCGCCTGGCGCGCGCGCGGGACGGCCACCGTGAGCCCGCGGGTGCGCAGCATCGAGGTGCAGGTGAGCAAGCAGTGCGACGTGATCGGATGAGCGCGTGCGCGCCACGGTCAGCCGGCTGGCCGTCTCGTCAGGTCGGCGGCGTCGCGCGTCCCGGGCCTCTCGTCGCGCTGCTGTGTGCACTCTCTGCGTGCGGCGCGCGCACCGGCGTCGAGGCGCGTCCGCGCGATGGTGGCGCCCGCGATGGCGCCGCGCGTGATGGGGGCCTGCGTGACGGGGGCGCTGGGATGGACGGCGCGTCCGGCGACGAGGATGGCGCGATCGACGGCGACCATCGGTCGACGTGCGCGACGCCGCGGCGGACGCCTGCCCGGCGGGCGATCCCGCGCGCGACGCGGATGGCGACGGCGTCGCGGCGTGCGCGGGCGACTGCGACGACGGCGATCCGGGCATCGCGCCGGGCGTTGCGGAGATCTGCGACGACCGCGATCAAAACTGCGACGGGCGCGTCGACGAGGGCGTGCGCTCCGAGTGCGACGACTGCCGCCCGGGCTGCCGCCGCGTGCCCGTGCCGGGGGATGCGCCGTGGGACGTCGACGGCGACGCGCGCGGCGTCGCGCGCGATGCGGACGGCGCGCTCGTGCTCTCGACGACGCGGACCGAGACGCGCTCGGCGTGGATCGCGAACACGCTCTTCGGCACGGTCACGCGCCTCGACACGCGCGATGGCCGCCAGCTCGGCGAGTACGACGCGGTGCTGCGCGACGGCACGAACGGCGCGGTCGCCCCGGGCGTCGCGTGCGTCGTCGAGCGCGCGGGCGGCAACTGCCCCTCGCGAACGGCGGTCGATCTGCGCGGCGCGGTCTACGTCGCGAACCGCGCGTTTCTCGGGCAGGGCACGGTCACGAAGATCGCGGGGATCGAGAGCGACTGCGTCGACCGCAACGGCAACGGCGTCGTCGACACCTCGCGCGACCGCGACGCGGACGGGGTGATCGAGCGCGACGTGCCCGGCGAGTTCCTCGGGCAGGACGACGAGTGCCTGCTCTGGACGGTCGACGTCGGCGCGCGCGACGGCGTGCCCCGCGCGATCGCCGTCGACGCGGCGGGCACGGTCTGGGTGGGCCTGCACAAGGAGCGGCGCCTCGTGCAGCTCGATCCGGACGACGGCCGCGTGCTGCGCACCATCGACCTGCGCAGCGGCAGCATCGGCGCGTTTCAGCCCTACGGCGCGGCGGCCGACGGCGCAGGGCGCGTGTGGTTCGTGTCGGCCGGGACGGGGACGATCCTCGGCGTCGAGGCGGCGACGGGGCGCGTGCTGCGCCGCGAGACGGCCACGAGCCGCGGCGCGATGGGCTGCTCGGGCTCCTACGGCATCGCCATCGACCCCGACGATCGCGTGTGGATCGCGGGCTTTTTGTGCCCGTACGCGTTCCGCTTCGACCCGGCGGCGCGCGCGTGGCGCGAGGTGTCGCTGCCGGACTCGGGCGTGACGCGCGGCATCGCCGCGAGCGCGGATGGGCGCATCTACGTCGCGTCCTCGCACGAGTGGCTGCGCTTCGAGAGCCGACGGAACGGTGAGCGGCAGCGATCCGCTCTCGCGCGTGACGGTGATCGACGCGGATTCGCTCGCCGTGCTGCGCGTGCTCGGGCTCCCTGACGCGCCGCTGCCTGGCGCGGGCACGACGGGCGTCGGCCTCGACTCGGACGGCACGCTCTGGCTCGTGAACCAGGAGAGCGCGACCGCGACGCGGCTCGATCCGCGCACGGGCGTCGCGCGCGACTTCCCGACGGGCCCTTCGCCCTACACGTACTCGGACTTCACGGGCTACGCGCTCCGCACCTTCACGGCGCCCGATGGCTACCTGCGCACGATCGTCCCGGGCTGCGCGGCGGGCGCGACGGAGTGGGAGCAGGTGCGCTGGTCGGCGAGCGTCCCCGCGGGCACGAGCGTGGAGCTGCGCGCGCGCACGGCGGAGGTGGTGCCCGATCTCGCGGCGCGCCCGTGGACCGGGCCGTTCCGCGACCTGCCCGTGACCGAGCTCGCGCTTCCGCCCGGGCCGGTGGGCACGGCGCGGCACCTCGAGCTCGAGCTCTCGCTGCGCTCGGATGGCAGCGGCAGCCCGGCCATCGATCGCGTCGAGGTGCAGTACAACTGCCCGTGAATTCTGGGGTTTCCGAGACAGCCAGCCGGCTGGCTGTCCGTGGGCGCTCAGTGTCCGCCGAGCAGCGTCGCGACGAGGCCGAAGATGCCGAGCGCGAGCGCGGCGAGCGAGTCGCCCGCGAGCAGGCCGCCACCGACCAGCGAGGTGGTGCTCATGTCCTCGGGCAGCTCGTCGCCGTGCTCGGCGGGCGGCTCCTTCGCGGGAGCGGGCTTCGCGGTCGGCAGCGAGGCGAGCACGCTCGAGAAGATGCCGCCCGCGCCGAACCAGAGCGAGGTGGGCAGGCCGACGAACCCGCCGAACGACGACGCGTACGGGCTCGGCAGCACGACCGCGTCGAGCACGAAGTCGACCGAGTAGCCCACGCGCCCGCTCTCGGCGAAGCGCTTCCACGCCGCGGCCGACTTGATGACCTTGCGGAGCAGTTCGGTGACGAAGCCGATGCCGACGCCGATCCAGATCGCGTTGCGCAGGTGCGACGCGTCCTGCGTGAGGCTGCGCAGCGCGCCGACGAACTTGTAGGTCATCGCGGCGCCCCACTGCTTGGGCTGCTGGTCCTCGCTGAGCACCGTCTGGTCGAGCGTGAGGTCGGGATAGGCCTGCATGAACACCTTCGCGAAACCGACCGCGAGGAGCGCGCCGACGACGATCCCGAGCGTCTGGTAGCGGAACTGCAGCGTGCGGTCGGTGCCGAGGCGCCAGCCGGTCGAGCGGTCCTGCTGCATGTCGCAGGCGACGCTCGTCGAGACCAGCAGGATCGCGCCCGCCATCAGGCCGACGCCTGCGTCGCGCAGGCCGAGCGCGCCCATCAGCACGACGGTGACGACGAAGGCCGACGAGATCGGGTTCGAGTCGGAGATGCCGAGCGAGATGCCGTTGATCAGCGCGAAGACGAAGACGAGCGCGAGCGCGAAGAGCACGAAGCCGAGCGGCACGTGCAGGATCGACGAGCCGACGACCGCGACGCCCGCGCCCCAGAACACGACCCACGCGATGAGGCGCCCGGTGCTCGTGCGCTTCCACGCTTCGCCCTCCGGCACGGCCGCGGACGCGCCGGCGCCCGACGACTTCTCGCGGATGCGCTGCGCGGCCTTCCAGAAGATGATCGCGAGGTCGACGACCGCCGCGCCCATGATCATGCCGAGCGCGATCAGGAAGGTGATCTTGCGGAAGGGCTGGTCGGCCGCGAGCCAGCCGATCGAGACGAAGTACGGCTTGAGCCCGCTCGCGACGAGGCCGCCGACGATGGCCGGGATCCCGATGCGCGCGCCGACGATCATGCCGGCGCCGAGCGTCGACGTGCTCAGCTCGATCGCGCCGAGGAAGGGCACGAAGTTCGCCGCGAGCCCGCCGCCGACGCCGAGCAGCGTGCCGCCGCCGAGCTTCGCGATGGACTGGCGCAGCAGGCGCTTGTCCGTGAGCGCGCGCAGGATGTTCGCGACCGCGAGGCCGGAGGGGAAGGTGAGCTGCAGCCGATCGACGAGGATCGGCGTGTAGAGCATGCCGACGCCGACACCGAACATGCCGATGCAGAGCAGGTAGAGCACGAGCTGCCACGCGGGCGGCTGCGGGAGGCCGAGCCACACCATCGCCTGGATCAGCACGGCCATGCCGCTCATGCCGGCGACCGACGCCGCGGCCGTCTGCATGAAGTTCGCGCCGTGCTTGCCCTCGGCGCCGTAGCCGTACGTGACGCTCGAGCCGAGGATGCCGGCGAGCACCTGCCCGCCGACGAAGAAGCCGAGCGAGAAGTTCATGTACGAGGCCGTGACCCCGCCGAGCGGCCCGAGGACCAGGATGCCGATGCTCCCGAGCAGCAGGTGGTACTTCCACGTGCCGATCGCGGGGAGCCAGGTTTTTCCGGCGGTTCCGTGGGCGGCGGGCTTCGAGGGATCGGTCGCGGAGGTCGTCACGCGCCGCACGGTAGCCGAGGTGCCGCGCGCCCGTCACCTCTCCGACATGGGCGCGCGGGCCTCGGCGAGCGCCGCGACGAGCGCGTCGTGGAGCGGGCCGTTCGTCGCGACCACGCGGCCCGCGCGCAGATCGAGCGGCTCGCCGAGGTAGCCCGTCGCGCGGCCGCCCGCGGCGCGGAGCAGGGCGGTGCCGCCGGCGAGATCCCAGGGCGCGAGCTTCTGCTCCCAGTAGCCGTCGTAGGTGCCGTCCGCGACGAGGCAGAGATCGAGCGACGCCGCGCCGCAGCGCCGGATCCCCTGCGCGCGCAGCTTGAGCGCCGCGAACTCGCGCAGGTTGTTCTCCGGGCTCGTGCGCCGATCGTAGGGGAAGCCCGTCGCGAGCAGCGCGTCGTCGAGGGCTGCGACGGTGCTCGTCACGCAGGGCACGTCGACACCGTCGGGCCCGCGGCGCACCGCGCCTGCGCCCACCGCGCCGAGCCACGTCGTGCCGAGCGCGGGCGCGTGCACGACGCCGACGACGGGCGCGCCGTCGACGACGAGGCCGAGCGACACGGCGAAGAAGAAGTGCCCGTGCGCGAAGTTCGTCGTGCCGTCGATCGGGTCGACGTACCAGGTCGGCCGCGCGTCGTGCGTGTCGCGCGCGGCGCCCTCCTCGGCGACGACGGCGTGCTCCGGAAACGTGCGCGCGAGCCGCTCGCGGAGCAGCGCCTCGCTGCGCAGATCGAACTCGGTGACGAGGTCGATCGCGCCCTTCTTCGTGACGCGGGGCGCACGGCGCCAGCCCTCGCGCAGCAGCGCGCCCGCCTCGAGCGCGAGGGCGCACGCCGTGTCGCGGATCTCCGCGAGCGCGCGTGGATCGGGCGTCACTGAATCACCGTTCATTCGTGCGGGGGTCGGCGCATCACGCCGGCGCCGCGCCGCCGAGCCGCGCGGCGATCACGCGATCGGCGAGCGCGACGAGCAGCTTGTCGTGGATGCCGCCGAACGCGCCGTTCGACATGACGAGGATCACGTCGCCGGGGCGCGCCGCCTCCACGCAGGCGCGCACGACGCCGTCGAGGTCCGCGGGGGTCGCCGCCGCGCCGCCGTGCGCGCGGATCTGCGCGGCGATCTCCGCGACGTCGAGGCGCTGCTCGGCCGCGATCTCCGCGCGACCGACGGGCGCGAGCACGGTGTGATCGGCCGCGAGGAAGGCGCCCGGGTACTCGTCCTGGTGCGTCTTGCGCGAGGCCGTCGCGCTGCGCGGCTCGAACGTCGCGACGAGGCGCGACTCGGGGTGCTTCGCGCGGAGCGCCGCGATCGTCTCGCGCACGGCCGTCGGGTGGTGCGCGAAGTCGTCGTAGACGTGCACGCCGTCGGCGGTGCCGCGCAATTCCTGGCGGCGCTTGATGCCGCCGAAGCGCGGCAAGGAGCGCGTGAGCGCCTGCACGCCGACGCCCGCGCCCTCCGTCGCGAGCGCGATCGCGGCGACGGTGTTGCGCACGTTGTGCAGGCCGGGCAGCGGCGACATCACGCGGCCGCAGGCGCTGCCGCCGAAGAAGAGATCGAAGGGCTGCGTGCCCTGCGCGGCGGGCGCGGGCGCGGCCGACCAGACGGGCACGACGTCGCCGCAGTCGTCGCCCGCGAGCGCGTAGAAACGCACGTTGCAGCGCGCCTCCTTCGCGATGGCGCGCACCTCCGGGTCGCCCGCCCACGCGACGAGCAGGCCCTCGGGCGGGATGCGCCGCACGAACTCGACGAAGGCCGCGCGGTACGACGCCATCGTCGGGTAGATGTCGACGTGGTCGTGCTCGATCGAGGTGAGGATCGCGGCGTGCGGCTTGTAGCGCCAGAACTTGGGCGTCTTCTCGAAGAAGGCGCTGTCGTACTCGTCGCCCTCGATCACGAAGGGCGCGCCCGGTGCGCCGAGGCGGAAGCTCTCGCCGAAGTCGCGCGGGATGCCGCCGACGAGGAAGCCCGGATCCTTGCCCGCCTCGTGCAGCAGCCAGGCGAGCAGCGTCGTGGTCGTCGTCTTGCCGTGCGTGCCCGCGACGACGAAGCCCGGGCTCTCCGCGAGGAAGAGCGTCTCGATCGCGCCGGGCATCGACGTGTATGGGAGCCCGCCGTCGATCGCGGCGCGCGCCTCGGGGTTTTCCTTGCGGCAGACGTTGCCGACGACGACGAGATCGGGGCGCAGCTCGAGGTGCGCGGCCGAGAAGCCCTCGCGCGTCTCGACGCCCCACGACGCGAGCGCGGGGCCGATGGGCGGGTAGAAGGCCGTGTCCGAGCCGGTCACGCGGTGGCCCGCTTTGCGGAGCAATCCCGCGAGCGCGCCCATCCCCGTCCCGGCGACCCCGATCAGGTGTACGTGCATCGCGGGCGAGCCTACGCGCGGCCCGATCCGGGTCCAGAAACAGGGAGAGCGCAGGCTGCGGCGCGTCGCAGCGGCACACGGCGCCGCGCGATCATGCATCCATGCGCATCGATGCATGGTTGGCTGATCGACCCCGCGTGACGGCCTCGCGCGCTGCGCGTAGAACAGCGCGCCGCAGCGGACCCAGACCCCTGCGCCCCGGCCGCCGATGACGACGAAGACCAACGCCGCCCGCGCGCTCGACGCGCTCGGCATCGCCTACGAGGTGCGCGAGTACGAGGTCGATCCGGAGGATCTCAGCGCGCCCACGGTGGCCGCGAAGATCGGCTTCCCGCTCGAGCAGGTGTGGAAGACGCTCTGCGTGCGCGGCGAGCGCGGTGACGTCGCCTTCGCGGTGATCGCGGGCGGCGCCGAGCTCGACCTCAAGGCGCTCGCGCGGCTCGCCGGCTGGAAGAGCGCGGAGCTCGTGCCGCTCAAGGACGTCACGCCGCTCACGGGCTATGTGCGCGGCGGCGTGACGGCGCTCGCCGCGAAGCGTGCGTACCCCGTCTACGTCGACGAGTGGATGGCGGTGCACGATGTGGTGAGCGTGTCGGCGGGGCTGCGTGGCGTGCAGCTGCTCGTCGCGCCCGCGGACTATCTGCGCGCGACGGGCGCGACGACGGGCGCGATCGCGCGGGGCTGAGGGCGCCGCGCGCCGCGGGCGGCGTGATAGCGTCGCCGCGGTCACCACGACGAAAGGAGTCATCCATGCTGGGATTCGAGAATGGGGCGCCGCAGCCGGGCGCGGTCTGGGGCGCGAGCGAGTCGACGCGGAGCGCGTTCCTGATGAAGACGTACGGGCTGCTGCTCGCGTCGATTTTCGCGTTCCTCGCGCTCGAGACGCTGTGGTTCGTCACGCCGATCGCCTCGACGCTGCTCTCGCTCGTCGGCTCGGCGGGGCGCTTCGGCTGGCTCGCCGTGATGCTCGGCCTGATGGCGGTGCACTGGGGCGCGCAGCACGTCGCGGCCTCGAGCGAGAGCCGACCGCTGCAGCTCGCGGCGCTCGGCGGCTTCGTGTTCGCGGAGTCGCTCGTCTTCATCCCGCTCATCGCGATGGCGGTGATGCTCACGGCCCAGGGCGACACGTGGATCCTGCCGAAGGCGCTCTTCTTCACCGTCGCGCTCTTCAGCATCCTCACGGCGATCGTCTTCGTCTCGCGGAAGGACTTCTCGTTCCTGCGGAGCGCGCTGATCTTCGGCTCGATCGCGGCGGTGCTCTTCGGCGTCGTGGCGATGTTCGCCGGCTTCAGCGTCGGCACGCTCTTCTTCTGGGCGATGCTCGTGCTCGCGGGCGGCTACATCCTCTACGACACCTCGAACATCCTGCTGCGCTACTCGGAGCGGCACTACGTGCTCGCGGCGCTGCAGCTGTTCGCGTCGTTCGCGACGCTGCTCTGGTACGTGCTGCGGCTGCTCTCGCGCCGGCGCTGAGCGCGACCCGACGGACGCGGCGCGGCGGGAGGAGCCGCGCGCGTTCGTCGTGGTGGGTCCGGGTCTCAGTTCGGGTAGCGGCCGACGTAGACGCGCTCGGCGACGGGCGTCGCGGTGGCGGCGCAGCCCGCGACGGGCAGGGGCCGCACATCGCCCGTGATCGCGCACTCCTCGGCGAGCGTCGAGAGGCGGATGCGTCCGAGGCCGCCCGCGCCGCCGAACGCCTGCACGCTGGTCGACGCTGCGCCGGGCGCGCCGCCGATGGCGCGCAGGGTGCCGTCGACGCGCAGCGCCGGTGAGGCGAGCACGATCACACCTCCGGAGCCGCCGCCCGCGCCGGGCGCGCCGCCGAGGACACCGCCGCGGCCACCGTCGGCGAGGAGCGCGCCGCCCGCTTCGACGGTGATGCGCGTCGTCGACGCGATGCGCAGGGCGCCACCGCCGCCGCCGCCGCCCGCGCCCCCGGAGCAGTACGAGCCCCCCGCGCCGCCGCCGCCGGAGCCCGCGCGGAAGGTGGTCGTGACCGTGGGGTCAGCTTCCGCGTCGGCGCCGATCGCGCCGCCGGCGCCACCGAAGCCGTCGCCGCAACCGCCGATGCCGCCGCGGTAGGCACCCGTGCCCTGTCCGCCCTGCGCGCCGTGCATGGCCGCGACGCACATCGATGCGCCCGCGAGATCGCCGCCTGCGCCGCCGACCCCGCCCGCGGCGCTCGCGCCCGCGCCGCCGCGGTCGGTCGCGTAGCTCATCCCACCGCCGCCGCCGGCGTAGCCGCCGCCGCCGCCACCGCCCGCCCGGGCACTGCCACCCGTGCCGCCGCCGAACGCGCCGCCGAGGGAGCAGCCGAGGCCGGCATTCGCGCCCGTCCCGCCCACGGCGCCCGTCCCGCCGCTGCCCGGCGGATTGCAGGGCGATGTGGCGACCCCCGGCGCGAGCGGGTTGCCCGTCGCGCCGCCGCCGCCGCCGATTGCATCGCAGCCGAATGCCGGCACGTTGGCGCCCGCGGAGCCGGAGACGTCGATGGTGCCCGCGATCACGACGTCGCCCGACGCGCGCAGATCGAGGATGCCGCTGCCCGTCGTCGTCACGCGCACGCCCGCCGGGATGCGGATCGACGAGAAGGTGTGGACGCCGGGCGGGAGCACCGTGTCGGTCGTCGGCGCGAACGGCATCGTCGCCGCCGGGTCGACGAGGGGCGGCGCGATGCAGAGCCCATCGACGCAGATCTCCGTGCCCGCCGCGCAGGTGCGGCCGCAGACGCCGCAGTTCGACGGATCGCGCGCGACCTGCGCTTCGCAGCCGTTCATCGCGTCGCCGTCGCAGTCGGTGTAGCCGGTCGCGCAGGCGATGCCGCAGCGCGCGTCCGTGCACGTCGGCGTGGAGTTGGGCTCGTTCGGACAGACGCTCCCGCACGCGCCGCAGTGCCGGATGTCCGTGCGCAGCGCGACCTCGCAGCCGTTCGTCGTGGTGCGGTCGCAGTCGTCGTAGTTCGGCTGGCAGGTGAGCGTGCACGCGCCGTCGCGGCAGCCCGGGAAGGCGCGGTCGGCGCCGCCGCAGGTCGTCGCGCACGTGCCGCAAGTATTCGGATCTCCGAACAGATCCGCCTCGCAGCCGGTGCGCGCCTCGCCGTCGCAGTCGCCGTAGCCGCGCTCGCAGAGGTCGAGCGCGCACGCGCCCAGGCTGCACGTGCCGAGGGCCTGCGGCAGGTAGCAGGCGCCGCTCGTGCCTTCGTCGGTGCGGCCGTCGCAGTCGTCGTCGACGGCGTTGCAGGTCTCGCGCGCAGCCGGGGAGATGGCCGGGTCGCCGTCGTCGCAGTCGCCGCCGCGCGTCGTGCGGTTCGGCTGCGGCATGCACGAGAGCGTGGTCGCCGCCGCGTCGTCGCCGAAGCCGTCGCCGTCCGCGTCGACGTACCAGGTGAGCGGCGTGCACGCCTCGTCGCGCGTCGCGTCGCAGTCGTTGTCGACGCCGTCGGCGAGCTCGGCGGCGCTCGGGTAGACGCTCGCGTCCGCGTCGTCGCAGTCGCCGGGATCGCCGGGGAGCGCGCAGGCGTCGTCGGGCACGCCGTCGCGGTCGTCGTCCTCGGTGTCGTTCCGCGCGACGAGGAAGTCCGCGCGGCCGTTGCAGTTGTCGTCGATCGCGTTGCAGCGCTCGCTCGCGGCGGGGTTCACCTCGCGCTGCGTGTCGTCGCAGTCCGTGCCGTTGAGGCTCCAGCCGGTGCCGGGGGCCGAGCCCGCGGGCATGCCCGGTGGCGGATCGCAGCGGTTGCGCGTGACGGTCGGGTTGCCGAAGCCGTCGCCGTCCGCGTCGCGGTACCAGGAGAGCGAGACGGCGTCCTCGTCGAGCTCGCCGTCGCAGTCGTCGTCGCGCGTGTTGCAGGCCTCGAGCTGGCCGGGGTGCACGCTCGGGGCGGTGTCGTCGCAGTCGTCGCCGACCGCCGAGAGCCCCGCCGTGCCCGGGCAGGCGCGCTGCGGACGCGTGCCGTCGCCGTGGAGGTCGCCGTCGGCGTCGACGTAGAGATCGACCTGCAGCAGCTCGTCGGTCATGCCGTCGCAGTCGTTGTCGAGGCCGTCGCAGGCCTCCGTCGCGCCCGGCCGCACATCCAACGCCTGATCGAGGCAGTCGCTGCCGCAGGCGAGCACGCCCCCCGCGCCCGTGTTGCAGCAGGCGGCCGAGAACACGCCGTCGCCGTCGGCGTCGCGGTCGCCGAAGGTCGTCGCGTCGCAGTCCTCGTCGTGGCCGTCGGCGTCGCAGATCTCCGCGTTGCCGGGGTAGCGCGCGGCGTCGGCGTCGTCGCAGTCGGTGCCGCCGCAGGCCGCGTTCGCCGCGCCGTCGCCGTCCTCGTCGAGGCACGGCGTCATGCAGCGGTCCCCCGCCTCGTCGCACTCGCCCATCGGGCCGCAGGCCGGCACCGTGTCGGGGCGGCAGCCGCGTGCGTCGGCGCCCGCGCCCGGCATGCAGCGCTCGATGCCGTTGCAGAAGCGCCCGTCGTCGCATTGCGAGTCCGCCGTGCAGGTCGGGGGCTCCGCGTCGCTCCCACCGAGGTCGGTGCCTGCGTCCGGCGTCGGCATGTCGGGCTTGGGCTCGCCGCACGCCGCGAGGCCGAGTGCGAGGAGCGCGGCGGTGAGCGCAGCGCAAGCGTAAGTGCTCGACATCAAGATAGAATCGCGTTGCACGTCGTCCCCCCGGGCCGCAGCGGTCCCGTGCGCCTTCCGCACGCGCCGCCCGCGCGGGCCGAGCCTAGCCGACCTGCGCGGTGGCGTCGACGGCGGGCGCGCGGTGCGGCGTGGGGGCCGCGGGCGTCGTCTCGGCGGATGCGGGCGTCGTCGTCGGGGCTGCGACCGCGGCGGCCGTGAGGACGACCAGCGAGATCCACAGCAGGTCCGCGTTGAGCAGGTGCACGAGCTGCATCCAGACGGGCGCGAGCAGCGCGAGGTTCACGAAGCCGAGCGCGATCTGCACGGCGAGCAGCGAGAACACGAGCGTCGAGGCGCGCCGCACGGCGGGCGTCGGGCGCAGCGCGCTCGCGATGCTCAGGGCGATCACGAGGTAGACGGCGAGCGCCATCGCGACGATCGGGTGGAACATGCGGAGTCGCAACAGGAAGTGGCCGTCCCGCGCGAGGTCCTGCGCGAGCCCGTGCGCGAGGCTCGTCGCGGGGAAGAGCGTGTCGGCGAGCGCCGCCTGCGCGCCGAAGGTCGCGACCACCAGCGCGGCGCCGAGGGCCGCGAACATCGCGCGGCCGAGCCCGCCCGCCTCGCGCAGGCGGCCGTGCGGCTGGCCGCTCGCGTGCCAGGCGGTGAGCGTGAGCCACGCGAGCAGCAGGAAGGTGTTGACGAGGTGCAGCGCCATCCAGATGGCGCGGCCGACGGATGCATCCTCGGCGACGTACTGGAACTTCACGAGCAGCATCCCGAGCGCGGACTCGGTGACCATGAAGACGACCGACAAAAGCGCGTAGCGCCGCACGACGTGGCCGCGCGGCATGGCGAAGAGCGACGCGACGCCGAGCCCGAGCACGAGCAGCCCCGAGAGGCCGGAGGTCGCGCGGTGCACGTACTCGATCAACGTCGCGGTGTCCTCGAACGAGGGCACGATGCGGCCCTTGCAGTCGGGCCAGTGATCGCCGCAACCCGCGCCGCTCTTGGAGGCGCGCACGAAGGCGCCCCACACGATTACGGCGATGGTGTAGGCGAGGACGCCCCACGCGCCGCGGGCGAACCAGCGGGCGGGGGCGGCGGACTCAGTGCTCGTGGCGGCGGGACCGTGCGTCATCGCGGTGTCGGCGACACTGGGAGCGTCGCCCGTGTCCCGCAAGGCCGCGTGCCTCGTCGGGCCGCGGATCGTTGACTCGCGGCTGCGTCTGCCTACACTCGCGGCCGACCCCCGGCGCGCCCCCTGCGGCGCCCAGAAAGAACTGCGATGGCCTACGAAGACAGCATGATCGACAAGCGCGTCGTGAAGCGGAACATCGCGCGGGGCGTCGTCGACCCGAAGGAGCTCGCGAAGCTCCTGACCCAGCTGCCCGACCGCGCCGCGAACGCCGAGGTCATCGGCGACGACTTCCTCGACGAGGACGAGGACGGCGAGGCGTGAGGCGGACGC
The DNA here is from genome assembly GCA_964202905.1 of Polyangiales bacterium. Lineage (GTDB taxonomy): Bacteria > Myxococcota_A > Polyangia > Polyangiales > JADJQN01 > CAIUAC01. Next base: position 95,308 of record CAXNJO010000001.1, on the reverse strand, counting down.
CGCGCCCGGCGCGCGGCAGGGAGGCCCGATGAGCGGCACCGAGGACGGCGCGGACGACGATCTCCCGGAGGGCGTTCGCGCTTACCCGCCGGTCGATTTCACGACGTTCGTGCTGTCGATCGGCACGTCGGCCTTCATGCACCTCGGTGAGCCGCTGCCGGGCTCGCCCGGTCCCGCCGTGCCGAGCCTCCCGCTCGCGCGGCACACGATCGACCTGCTCGGCATGCTCGAGCAGAAGACGCGCGGCAACCTCAGCGGCGACGAGGAGCGGCTGCTCGGCCAGCTCCTCTTCGACCTCCGCCGCCGCTATCTCGAGAAGGCGAAGTCGCCGTCGAGCCCGTGAGCGCGCGTCTCGCCGCGTGGCCGTTGCGTCGCGCTGCTGCGTCCGCGAGCGCGCGGCGCGTCGCTGCTGGGTTGTGTCGCGCTGGTCGTCGCCCTCGCCGTCGCGGGGCGCGCGGAGGCCCTCGACGCCGCGCTCGCGCGGGGTCAGGCGCGGCTCGCAGCGGGCGACGCCGCGGGCGCGCTGGCGGATGTCGCGCAGGCCGAGGCGCGTGACGATCTGCCGGCGGGCGACCTCCTCCGCTGCTCGCGCTGCGGGCGGGTGCGGAGGCCGCGCTGGGCGACGCGCCGGCGCTCGCGCGCACGGCCCGCACGATCGTGGAGCTCGCGCCCTCCTGGCAGGCGCCGCCCGACGCGCCCGAGGCGCTGCGCGCCGCGCTCGACGAGGCCCGCATCGCGCAGCCCGAGCCCCCGGAGCTCGACGTCGACATCTACCCCGCGCAGGGCGGGCTCCGCGTCGTGATCGAGGTCGACGACGACGTCTCCGTCGTCCGCGGGACCCGCCTCGCGTGGCGTGTCGCGGGCGAGCGCGCGTGGCAGCACAGCGAGGCGCTCGAGGAGACGGTGGGCGGTCTCCCGGGCACGCGCGTCGAGTACCACGTCGAGGCGCTCGGGCCGGGCGGGGTGGTCGTCGCCCGCGAAGGCAGCGCGCGCGCCCCCTCGCAGGCGAGCATCCCGGCGGCGCCCGAGGGCGATGTCACGGGCGGGCTCGGCACGATGACGCCGGCCTCAAATAACACGTCCACGACCTGGCTCATCGCGGGCGGGGTGACGATCGCCGCCGTGCTCGTGGTGTTCGCGGTGGTGGTGGCTGGCCGCAGCAGCGACCGCACCGATCTCGGCGTGCCGCTCGTGGAGTGGCCGTGAGCGCGCGCGCGACGGCGGCGCTCGTCGGGCTCCTCGCCGTGCTCGCCGCAGGCTGCGGCGACGCGAGCCCCGCCGTGTGGCGCGTGCGTTTCGGAGGCGATGGCGGCGTCGTCGGCGCGACCGCGGTGCGTGTGCGCCTGCGCGTGCTGCTCGACGGCTGCGAAGGCACCGCGGTGGTCTACGACGCGGACGTGTCGCGCGACGAGTCGGTGCCGCCCTTCGGCGAGATCGGCGAGGGCACGTTCGGCTTCGAGGCCACGGCGCGCGACGCGTCGTGCGTGGTCGTCGCGCGCGGTTGCGTCGTGCGCGCGCTGCCGCTCGCGGGGCCCGCCGAGATCGTCACCGCGCTCGAGGCGGTGCCGCCCGGCCTGCCTGCCTGCGCGCCGAGCGCGTGCGCCGAGGGCCGCTGCACCCCGGGCCGCACGGACGCGGGCGCGCCGTAGTCCGCGGATCGGCGCGTCGCATCACGCGCGCAGCCGTCCGAGCCGGGCATGTCGCGCTATCCTGCGCGCCCGATGACCCAGCTCACCCTGCAGTTGGAGGCGTACACCCGCGAGGCCCGCGCCCTCATCGCCTCCGCGCAGGCGCTCGCCGACGAGCGCAAGCACGGCGAGGTCGAGCCGGTGCACCTGTTCTACCGGCTCGTCGAGCGCGATGCGTCCGCGCAGTCCGCGCTCGAGCGCGCGGGCGTCGACGCGGCCGACGCGCTCGTCGAGGCCGAGTCGCAGCTCCGCCGCCTGCCGCGCCTGCCGGGGTCCGTCGCGTACCTCTCGCCGCGCATGCTCGAGCTCCTCGCGCGCGCCGAGGGCGAGGCCGCGCGGGCGGGCGGGCAGTCCGTCGACGTGCCGAGCCTCTTCGTCGCGAGCGCGCAGGAGACGAGCGGCCCGGTCTCGACGGTGCTGAAGGCGCTCGGTCTTTCGGCGCCGATCCTCCGCGCGACGATCGCGGGGCAGTCGGTCGACGCCGACTCCGCGCGCGCGCGGTTCGGCCTCGGTCGTCGGCCCTCGCCGCCGGGCGCGGGCAAGCCCACTGGCAACGTGCTCGCGCGCTACGGGCGCGACCTCACCGCGCTCGCCGCGCAGGGCCGGCTCGACCGCACCGTGGGCCGCGACGCGGAGCTGCGGCGCATGTTGCAGGTGCTCGCGCGGCGCACCGACAACCACCCGCTGCTCGTGGGCGAGTCGGGCATCGGCAAGACGGCGATCGTGCACGCGCTCGCGCAGCGCATGGCGCGCGGCGACGTGCCGGGGATGCTCCAGGGCAAGCGGCTCGTCGCGCTCGAGCTGGGGCAGCTCATCGCCGGCGCGAAGCTGCGCGGCGAGCTCGAGGAGCGGATGCGCGCGGTGCTCGACGCCGTCCGCGACGCGGCGGGCGAGGTGATCCTCTTCGTGCCTGAGGTCGCGCAGCTCGCGGGCGAGCGTGGCGCCGCGGAGATGCTCAGCACCGCGCTCGTGCGCGGCGAGCTGCGCGTCATCGCCGTCGGGACGCCGGGCGCCGTGAAGAAGTCGCTCGAGGAGGGGCCGCTCGTGGGGCGCTTCGTGCAGATCGCCATCGCCCCGCCGACGCCCGAGGAGACGCTCGCCATCCTGCGCGGCGTCGTCTCGCGCTTCGAGCTCGCGCAGGGCGTGCGCATCTCGGATCCGGCGCTCGTCGCGGCGGCGAACTTCGCGCGGCGCTACGTGCCGCGCGTCTCGCTCCCGCGCTCGGCCATCGACCTCATCGACGAGTCCGCGGCGCGCGTGCGCGTCGAGAACGACAGCGTCCCCGCCGACCTCGACAGCGCCGCGCGCCGCATCGAGACGCTGCGCGTGCAGCTCGTCTCGCTCGAGGACGACACCGACGACGCGAGCGCGCAGGCGCGCGAGGCGCTCGCGCGTGAGCTCGGCGCGCTCGAGCCGCGCGTCGCCGAGCTGCGCGCCCGCTGGCAGGTGGAGCTCGCCGGGCTCGCTGCCCTGCGTCATGCGCGCGAGGAGCTCACCGCGGCGCAGCGCGACGAGGGCGCGGCGCGGGCCGCGGGCGAGACGGAGCGCGCGGACGGGCTGCGCTTCGGCACGCTGCCCGCGCTCGAGAAGCGCCTCGCCGAGCTCGTGAAGCAGCGCGACGCGGCGGGGCCGGGGATGGTCCGCGACGTCGTCTCCGACCAGGACGTCGCCGCCGTCGTGAGCGCGTGGACGGGCGTGCAGGTCGCGAAGATGCTCGAGGGCGAGGCCGAGAAGCTGCTCCACATGGAGGAGCGTTTGACGCGGCGCGTCATCGGCCAGGAGGCCGCGCTGCGGGCCGTGTCGAAGGCCGTGCGCCGCGGCCGCGTGGGGCTGCGCGACCCGAAGAAGCCCATCGGCTCCTTCCTCTTCCTCGGGCCGACGGGCGTCGGCAAGACGGAGGCGGCGAAGGCGCTCGCCGAGTTCCTCTTCGACGACGAGACGGCCATGACCCGCCTCGACATGAGCGAGTTCATGGAGAAGCACACGGTCGCGCGGCTGATCGGCTCGCCGCCCGGCTACGTCGACAGCGAGGAGGGCGGCTTCCTCACCGAGGCCGTGCGTCGCCGCCCGTACAGCGTCGTGCTCTTCGACGAGCTCGAGAAGGCGCACCCCGACGTCTTCAACATCCTTTTGCAGGTGCTCGACGACGGCCGCCTCACCGACTCGCGCGGCAACCTCGCGAACTTCAGCGAGACCGTGATCATCATGACGAGCAACGTCGGCGGGCACGCGATCCTCGACCACGAGGGCGACGCCGACGCGCTCCGCGAGAAGATGCAGGCGATCCTGCGCGGCAGCTTCCGCCCCGAGTTCATCAACCGCATCGACGACGTCGTGATCTTCGATCGGCTCTCGAAGCAGGATCTGCGCGGGATCGCGGACATCCAGCTGCGCGGGCTCGGGCGCCTGCTCGCCGAGCGGCGGCTCGGGCTCGAGATCAGCGACGCCGCGAAGGACCGCATCACCGAGCTCGGCTACGAGCCGGCCTTCGGCGCGCGCCCGCTGAAGCGCGTGATCCTCAAGTACCTGCAAGACCCGCTCGCCGAGGAGGTCCTGCGCGGCGGCTACGGCCCCGGGGACACCGTGCGCGTCGACGTCGCGCCCGACGGGCAGCTCCTCTTCACGAAGTCGTAGCGTCCCGGCGCATGGCCCGCGCGCGCGACGCCGGGCGACGTCAGGGGCGCAGTCGCCGCTCGGCGCGGGCCTGCTCGAGGCGCGCCTGCAGGCGGCCGAGCCCGCTCTGCGCCAGCTCGCGCACGATGCGCTCGCGCGGCCGCCACACCGCGAGCAGGTTCACGGTCAGCACGACGTTCGCGAGGCTCATGCAGAGCGGGATCGCGCGTGGTCGCGCCGCGGCCACGAAGAACGCCGCGAGGAAGCCGAGCGCCGCCGGCGCGATGCGCCGCTCCAGCGTGAGCGCGACGAGCGCGGCGCTGCAGAACCACAGGAAAATGAAGCCCACGCGCAGCTGCGTGATGTCGAGCCCCACGAGCGTCCCGCCCGCCGCGAGCGCGAGCTGCGCGAGGAAGACGAAGATGAGCGCGCTGCCCATCGCGCGGTTGAAGGCGGTGCGCATCATCGTCTCGCGCGCCCAGACCCCCGCGCCCGCGAGCGCGACGAGGAAGAACACCGACCAGAGCACCCAGTCGCGCACCGTCACCGGATCGCGCTGCACTTCCTGCAGCAGCGGCATCCCCGACCACACGATGCCGAGCACCAGCGCGAGGAAGGAGCGCGTACGCCGCCCGACCTCGGGCGAGAAGTCCTCGGACACGCGCGCGAGCCGCGCCTGCTCCGCGTCGTGCCGGCGGCGCGACTCGGCGACGCGCGCGAGCAGCTCCGGCGGCGGCTCGGGCAGCGCCGCGAGCAGCGCGGCGGCGGCGCGCGCGTCGTCGGACTCGAGCTCGTGCTCGGCGAGCCGCAGCGTCGCCTCGCGCAGACCCGCGCGCGCGAGCTCGTTGTCCGGCCACGCCCGGAGTGCCTGCTGGAAGCCGAAGCGCACCGCGCCGTACGCGTCGTAGAGCCGGTCGCGATCGACCGCGCCGTGCGGCCGCGCGAGCTCTTCGCGCAGCTCCTCGAGGCCCTGCGTCGCCTCGCGCGCGAGCTGCAGCGAGCCGCGGTGCTGCAGATAGCCCTGCACCGCGCGGCTGAGCGCCTCGGCGCTCTCGAAGCGCCGCGACGCGTTGGGGTCGAGCGCGCGCTGGCAGATCGAGACGAGCTCGGCCGGCGCGAGGTCGGGGAAGGCGGGCCGCGACCGCGCGATCGCCTGCACGATCTCCATCAGCGACTCGCCCGCGTGCGGCGGCCGCCCGCAGAGGATCTCGTAGAGCAGCCCGCCGAGCAGGTAGACGTCGGTGTGCACGCCCAGGTTCGGCGTGGGTCCACCGAGCATCTCGGGCGCCATGTACGCCGGCGTGCCGGCCATCTCGTGCGCCCCGGAGGCGAGCGGCAGGCGGCCGCTGCCGTCGTCCGCGAGCGCGACGGCGATGCCCCAGTCGAGCACGTAGACCTCACCGAACGCGCCGATCATCACGTTCTCGGGCTTGAGGTCGCGGTGCAGGATCCCGCGGCTGTGCGCGAAGTGCACCGCCTGCGCGACCTGCTGGAAGATCGCGAGGTTCCACTCGAGCAGCGGCCGCCCGTCGAAGCGCGCGGCGACCGTCTGCGCGTCCGCGATGAGCGCGGCCCACTCGACGCCCTCGATGCGCTTGAGCACCATCCGCGGACCACCCGCCTCGTCGAGCCCGAGCTCGTACACGGGCACGACGTTCGGGTGCTCGAGCGCCCCCGTGATCCACGCCTCGCGCAGGAGTTTGAGCGTCGCGCGCGGATCGCGGGTCCCGGGCTTGAGCGACTTCACCGCGACGTCGCGGCCGAGCGCGACCTGCGTGCCGAGCCGCACCACGCCCATGCCGCCCTCGCCGAGGGTGTGCGCGAGCTCGAGCCCGCTCCCCGTCCCGAGCGAGACCCGCGCGAGCACCGCCATCGCGCGCTGCTCGGCGGTGTCGCCCGCGTCCGCGCCCGGCTCGATCGTCGCCCGCGGGTGATGCGTGAGCGTGTCGGCGAAGACCGCGAGGCGGCGCAGCGTGTCCTCCAGCGGCGGCTCGTCGTCGCTCATGCGGGCGCGAGCCTACGCGCTCCCGCGGCGCGTCGCGAGCGCGGTCGCCGCGCGTGGCCCTTGCGTCACCCGGTTGGGTCCGCGACCCTGCGCGCCATGACGCACGTCGCGCTCCTCGGAACGGGTCTCCTCGGCACCGGCTTCGCACAGGCCCTGCTCGGCCGCGGTGTCCCGCTCTCGGTGTGGAACCGCAGCGCGGACAAGGCCGCGCCCCTCGGCGCGCTCGGCGCGCAGGTCGCGGCGACGCCCGCCGACGCGGTGCGCGGCGCCTCGCGCGTGCACCTCGTGCTCACCGACGACGACGCGGTCGACGCGGTGCTCGCGGCGTCGCTCGGCGCGCTCGCGCCCGGCGCGTGCGTCATCGACCACACGACGACGCTCCCCGAGCGCACGGCCGAGCGCGCGGCGCGGCTCGAGCGCGAGGGCGTCGCCTTCCTGCACGCGCCGGTGTTCATGTCGCCCGGCGGCGCGCGTGTGGCGAAGGGCATCATGATGGTCGCCGGGCCGACGGCGCGCTTCACGGCGCTCGAGGCGGACCTCGCGCCGATGACGGGCGATCTCTGGCACGTCGGCGAGCGCGCCGACCTCGCGGCGGCCTACAAGCTCTTCGGCAACGCGATGATCCTCGCGATGTGCGGGGCGCTCGCGGACTGCCTCGGCATGGCCGACTCGCTCGGACTGCCGCGCTCGGAGGCCCTCACCGTCTTCCAGCGTTTCCAGCCTTCGGGGATCGTGCAGCTGCGCGGTCCGAAGATGGCCGCGCTCGACTTCGCGCCGTCGTTCGCGCTCGAGGTCGCGCGCAAGGACGTGCGCCTCATGCTCGAGTCGCTCGGCGACGCGCCGAGCGCGGTGCTCGCCGGGCTCGCCGCGCGGATGGACGTCCTGCTCGCGCAGGGGCGCGGCAGCGACGACGTCGGCGTGCTCGCCGCGCGCGAGCGCTGAGGCGACGCGCCGCAAATCCCCGCGTTCACGGGGTTTTCAGATGGAGCGCAGCGGGCCGTGCCTCAGCGCGCCGCGGCGCCGCCGAAGCGGGCCCGCGCGCTCGAGAGGCTGCGTGAGCCGCCCGTCGCCGGGTCGACGCGCACGACGTCGCCGTTGCAGGTGAGCCCGTAGAGCGTCGTCCCGAAGGCGGCGAGGCCCCAGACGCAGGCGTGGCCCATGGTGCCGACGAGGCGCGGTGCGCGGCCGTCGAGCGGCACCTCGAAGAGCTCGTCCGGCGTCGTCGTGCCGCCGGTGCGCGTGATCGTGAGGAGCATCCGTCCGTCCGGGAGGAAGGCGAGGTCGCCGCTCGAGATCGTGCCCGAGGGGAGCGTCGCGACGGGGTCGACGGCGCCCGACGCGGGGTCGATGCGCACGACGCGATCGCCCCCCGCGCCGTAGAGCGTGCCGTCCGGCGCGAAGTCGAGCGCGTTGAAGCGCCCCGTCTCGATCGTCGCGCGCGGGCTCGTCGCGCCGGTGGTCGCGTCCACGCGCACGACGGCGCGGAAGGTCGCGCCGTAGAAGGTGCCGTCCGCGGCGAGCGCGATGTCCGCGAGCACCGTATCGGTGCGGCCGATCGAGCGCGTCTCGCCTGAGGGCACCTCGACGTCGTAGAGCCCGCCGGAGACGTCGATCGCGAGCACGCGCGCGACGCAGCCGCGGCGCGGATCACAGCGGTGGCTGATCGGGCAGCGCGCGTCGTCGGGGGTGTTCGTGCACGCGTCCGCGCGCGCGTCGCAGGCGTCGACGGTGCACGCGATGGCGTCGGCGCACGCGGGTGGCGTCGTCACACAACCGAGGAACACATCGCAGCGCTCGGTGCCGGTGCACATCAGGCCGTCGTCGCAGGCGAGGTCGTCCGGCGTGATCACGCAGCGCCCGTCGACGCAGCGCGCGCGCGTGCAGGCGACGTCGTCCTCGCAGGTCTCGTCGCTGCGTGCAGCCCGCGTCGAGCGCGATGTCCGCGTCCGTCGTCGCGAGCTCGCGTCGACGAGCCCGAGATCGTCGGCTCCGGCGTCGAGGCCGGCGTCGGCATCCGCGTCGGCGACCACGACGCCGAGATCGACGAATGCAGGCACATCGACCCCGGTGCGCGCGCCGCAGGCGGCGATGCACGCAGCGAGCGACCAAAGCGCGCACGCCCCGCGGAGCGAGGCGCGCGCCCTCGTGATCACGGGCAGGTCGGCGTCGCGCCCGAGCGGCACGCACCCGTGCTGCAGCGGTTGCGCAGCTGCGCCGGGTCACAGGCCGCGCCGGCGCCGAGCACCGGACGCAGGCTGACTTCGAGCGTGAACGCGGTCGGCTCGCCGGCCTGGAACGGCTCGACGAACACGGTGTACGTGCCGCCGGTCACGTTCCGCACGTCGACGCGCGAGCGGTAGTCCCTAGCCCTCCTGTCCACGTCGTCGTTGCAGCCGACCTCGTCGCCCGGGTCCGCGCAGCCGCGGCGCACGTAGACGATGGTGTCGTTCGCGGTGGGCGTCGCCGCGACGTTGGTGCGCGCGGTGAGGTCGAAGGTGCCGTCCGGCACCGTGACCGTGTAGAGGACCTCGTCTCCCTCGACGCGGAGCGGAGCGCCCGTGTCGGGCGTCGTGCAGAGCGCGGGGGCGAAGCGGTCCGGGCCGCCGGTGCCGACGTTGCCGCGCACGGTCGCGGTGGTCGTCGCGTCGGTGGGCGGGGTGATCGCGATCGGCGTGGCGGCGGCGCAATAGCCGACGTAATCAGCCGGGACGGCGCAGGCGCCCATCTCGCAGACGAGCGGTGTGAGGCAGCGGACGAGCTCCGCGCACATCGCGCCGGTGCCGACCTCGGTGGCCTCGGCGAGCGGGATGCGCAGCGGCGCGCTCACCGCGTAGCCGCGGTCGTAGACGGTGAGGTCGACCTGCGTCGCGCGCGTCGGCGCGCCGTCGATGAACTCCGTGAGGCCGGGGAAGACGGCCGTGCCGGAGAAGCTCGTCGCGGTGCCGACCGACGGCGAGAAGACGAGCTTCGACACGTCGTTCTCGTCGGTCACGCCGCTGCGATCGAGGTCGACGGCGTCGCCCGCCGCGTCGAGGAACACGGCGCGGACGCCGAGCGCGTCACCGTCCGCGTCCATGCCCGTCGCGTTGAACTCGACGCGCGTGCCGATGACGTAGACGCTGCCCGCGCTCACCGTGGGCGCCGAGGCCGGCTGCGACTCGATCGTGAACGCGATGGGGCCGCGATCGCTCCAGCCCGTGGCCGGCGTCTCCGCGAAGGTCGTCACGATGAAGAACAGCGTGTCGCCGCCCATCGCGCTCGTGCCGCCCGTGCTGCGCAGCTCGGTCTGCGAGGTGTTGTCGAAGCACGACGCGGGGAACGACGACGGGATGCGCTCGCAGTCGCGGCGCACCTGCACGACGGTGTCGACCCGGCGCCCCGTGCCCGTGTTCACCGTCGTGAACGACACGCGCTGCAGCCCGGTGCCGGGCACCGTGTACGCGACGACGTGCTGGGGCGCCCAGCGCGCGGCCTCCTGGCTGCCGCAATCGAAGCCGATGTCGCGCATGCCGGGCGGCTCGCCCGTGACGTCGAAGGAGATCGAGGCCATCGCGCCGCTGAGGACGTGCGGGTCGTCGCAGGTCGTGCCGGGGGCGTACATCGGCCCGAGGTCGGGCGCGCCGAGATCGGGCTCGCCGGCGTCCGGTGCCGGGGGGGGCGGCGGCGGCGCGTCGTCGTCGTCGCCGCAGGCGGGCAGCGCGCAAAGACACGTGGCGGCGAAGAGCGCGGAGATCGGAGACGAGAAGGGGAAGCGTGCGCGCAGGTTCATGGGGTCCCGGGGAGGCGCGGACGGCGCGCCGAGCGGCGATCATGCCCGAATCTCCAAGGGATTCCTACGACAGTGTTTGACATCCGCGCACGCGCGCACGACCATCGATCCCCCTGATGCGCAGCCTCCGCCCGCTCGCTCTCCGTCCCTTCGCGCGCGCCGCGATCCTCTTCTCCGCGCTCCTCGCGCTCGGCGCCTGCGGCGACGACGACGACGCGCCGCCCCCGGCCCCCGACGCCGGCGCGCCCGATCTCGGCCCGCAGCCGAGCACGCTGTTCGGCGCCTGCGTCACCGACGCGCAGTGCCCGGGCGAAGGCGCCGTGTGCCGCCGCGGGGTCGACGGCTTCCCGAAGGGCATGTGCACGCGCCCCTGCCTCGACCGCACGCAGTGCGACGACGGCATCACGTACCACCACTGCCTCCCGGACGACACGGGCGCGACCTTCTGCGCCCAGCGCTGTCTGAACGGCCTCGACTGCGGGCGCAATGCGTACACCTGCGAGGGTGAGTACCCGCCGAGCGGCGGCCGCTGCATCGGCCTCTGCGGCAGTGACGCCGATTGCGGCGAGGGCGCCGAGTGCGACGAGCCGTCCGCCCGCTGCGTGGCGGCGGGCACCGCGCCGCGCTCGGGCGGCAGCTACGGCGCCTCGTGTGATGGTGATGCGGATTGTGCGACGGGCCTCTGCCTCGGTGGGCCCGACTCCACCCTCTCCGGTGGCTACTGCGTCAGCTACTGCATCCTGCCGGGCGGCTACAACTCGAACGATCTCTTCGCGGGCGACACGCTCCCCGCGGGCGCCTGCGTCGGCGACGCGGTGTGCTTCCCCGCGATCAACGCGCAGGCCGAGGGTGACCTCGGCGCCTGCTTCGACGGCTGCCAGGCGGACGCCGACTGCCGCGCGGGCGAGGGCTACGAGTGCCGCCGCACCTTCGGCCTCTCGAGCGGCGACAGCAAGACCTTCACGAACGGCGTCTGCCTCCCGGCGGGCTGACCGTCCCGACGCAGCGGGGCGTCCTGCCGCGGGGCCCTGCTTTCTCTCGACTCGACTGCGCCATTCCTTCCCGTCCACGCGCAAAGCGTGGGACAGTCACAGCCCCGGTCCGCTTCGCCCGCGCGGTCGCGCGCGCCCTTCCCTCGAGGTGTCGTCCATGTCGAAGTCCCTGCGCTTCTCTCCGCTCGTCCTGCTCGCGCTCGCCGGACTCGCCGGTCTCCCCGGCTGCAAGGAAGAGGATCCTGCGACGCCGGCGGCGGACGCGGGCATCGCCGTCGATCTCGGCGCGAGCGACGGCGGCGGCGCCATCGCCCTCTCGTGCCAGTCGCGCGTCCCGGCGGACGGCTTCGCGACGCGCGTCGGTTCGAAGTTCCGGCCGCTCACGCTCGACCAGTGCGACGGCTCGCCGTACGCGATCTACAACGAGGATTTCTGCAGCGCGCGCTTCACCGTGCTCGGCATCGCCGCGGGCTGGTGCAACCCCTGCATCTACGAGACGGGGATGCTCCCGGCGCTCCAGGCCGAGTACGAGCCGCAGGGCGTGCGGATCATCCAGGTCATGTACCAGGACGAAGATTACCGCGCGGCCTCCAACGCGTACTGCCAGGCGTGGGTCGATCGGTTCGGCCTGACGAACGTCGAGCTCAACGATCCCTCGCAGAAGACGCAGATCTACTTCCCCGACGGCGCGCTTCCGTCGACGGTCATCATCGACTCGACGGGCACCATCGTGTACCGCGAGAACGGCGCTTCCTCGAACCTCTCGTCGCTCCGGACGAAGCTCGACGAGCTGCTCGCCGGGTCTTGACGTCCTCGGGAGCGCTCCTGTTCGCGCTCCGGCGCGCGGCCGCGATGGGGCTCCTGCTCCTCGCGGCCGCCGTCGTTCCGTCCGTCGCGCATGCGCAGGATGGCCCTGCAACCGGGGACGCGGCCGCGTCGGGCGAAGCGCCCGCGGAGCCAGCCGCCGCCGCGACGGACGAATCCGCCGGAGCGGACGCGGCGCTGACCATCGCCGATGAGGGTGTCGCGCCGGTCGCAGACGAGCCGCCGCCCGAGGAGCCCGCGGACGAGGAGGAGGGCGGGGCCCTCTCGTTCACGCTGCCGCTCGTCGGCGAGACGACGTTCGCGATGACGAGCACGTCGAGCGTGCGTTTCCGCGGGCAGAATTACAACGGCGCGCCCGCGTCGGACCGCCACTACGACGACGACTTCCTCGCGCTTCAGCAGCGCTTCGACCTCGCGCTGAACGCCGAGTCCGTGCGCCTCGAGGCGCGGCTCGACGGCTTTCAGCCGCTCTTCTTCCAGGACGGCGTCTCGCTCTCGCAGTCGTGCGGCGAGGAGGACGCGGACCTCTGCTACCTCACGAACAACTACCGCCTCGAGCGCATCGCGCTGCGTTGGAACCACGACGCGTGGAGCGTCGTCGCGGGCGACGACTACGCCGTGCTCGGCCGCGGCATCGCGCTCTCCTTCCGCAAGTTCGATCTGCTCGGCGTCGACAACGCGCTGCGCGGCGGTCGCGTGACGTGGGACGGCGAGCGCGGCTATGCGCGCGTGGTGGGCGGCGTCGCGAACCCGCAGAACCTCGACCCGACGAACCTCGCCTTCATCGAGGAGCCCACGGACGTCGTGATCGGCGCGGAGGCGGGCTTCCGGCTCGGCGAGTTCAACGACGTCGAGCTCGGCGTGCATGCGACGCGCGTGTGGTTCGACGACGACGCCGGCGCCGTCTCGCGCGACCGCAGCGTCGACGTCGCGGGCTGGCACATGGCGGCGCCCGCGCTCGTGGACGGGCAGCTCGCGCTCTATGCGGAGATCGACGCGCTCCGCCGCAGCGCGACGGATTTCCGGGGCGACGACCGCGACTACGGCCGCGCGGTCTACGGCTCCGCGCAGCTCCAGCTCGAGCGCGTGACGTTGCTCGCCGAGTGGGTCGACTACCGCAACTACCTCGTCGCGACCTCGACCGCGCCGCTCGAGGCGTGGCGCATCTACTCGAGCCTGCCGACGATGGAGCTCGACGGGTTGCAGCGCCTGCGCGCGATCGGCAACCGCCGAGGCGGCAGCGTGAAGCTCGACTACGCGTTCCTCCCCGGGCCGTGGAGCTTCTCGGTGAACGGCCTCGTCTACGGCCTCAACGAAGAGAACAAGGACCCGTGGGATGGCGTCTTCGTGACGCACGGCTGGCTCGGCTTGCGTCGACGCAGCGACACCAGCGCGGGCACCGACTTCGCCGCGGAGGGCGGGGCGGAGACCGAGGGCGAGGAGGGGAGCCGCGTGGGCTGGAGCCTCGAGACCCTCGTCGGCTACCGGCGCGAGACGTTTCTCCACGATCCGGTCGGCATGCCCGCCGAGGGCGACCTCGATCGGCAGGTCTTGCACGGTGAGATCGACGTCACGGTCGCGACCGGCAAGCACAGCTTCGAGCTGCGCGTCGACCACCGCTTCGACCGCGAGCTGCGCGCGATCGACTACGCCGACTACATGCAGGGCGGCGTGGCGTTCACCTACACGTGGGGCGTGAAGCTCGCCGTCTCGTCGGGTGTCCGCTGGAACGACGAGAAGGCCTTCGTGCTCGATGCGCGCGCGGCGCGCGACTACAACTTCCTCGGCGGCGCGATGTACCCGTCGGTCGAGGTGAAGTGGAACTTCACCACGAACAACTTCGTGAGCGTCTTCGCGGGGTCGACGCCGGGCGGCCGGCTCTGCTCCGGCGGCGTCTGCCGCGACGTGCAGGCCTTCGAGGGCGTGCTCGCCCAGCTCGTGCTCCGCATCTGAACGCCGCGTCCGACCGCGCGAATACGCCGGCGCGCCCCACGTCCGAGGAACACCCATGAAGCGCACGTGTCTCGCCGTCCTCGTCTGTGTCCTCGCCCTCGGCGCCCTCGCCGGGCTCGTCCCCGCGCGCAGCGCCGCGCGGGTCGGCGCGCGCCCCCCGTCCTTCGTGCTGCCGGCGGTCGTCGGTGGCCCGACGCGCGGTCGCTTCCGCATCGAGGAACACCTCGGCCGCAACCCGATCGTCGTGCTCTTCTGGGCGACCTGGTGCGCGCCATGCCGGCAGGAGATGCCGTTCTACCAGTCGCTCCTCGCGCGGCACCGCGACACGGGCCTGCAGGTCGTGGCGGTCAGCATGGACGACACCTCGACGATCACGCAGGCCGGCCCTGCGGCGCGCCGACTCGGCGTGCGCTTCCCCGTCCTCAGCGACCTCGACACGCGCGTGTCCTCGCAGATGAACCCGCGCCGCGCGGCGCCCTTCAGCGTGTGGATCAACCGCCAGGGCCGCATCGTGTGGGAGCGTGAGGGCTTCGCGCTCGCCGAGCGCGACACGATCGCCCGCGGCGTCGCGGACCTCGTCCGCCGCTGACCCCTGCGCGGTCGCGCATCCCCGGCGCGCCGCGCGCGCTCAGCGCCGGGGGCGTCGACGAATCGGCATGAGCGCGGGCTGCGCGCGCGGACCGAGGAGGCCGGCCGCGACCGCGTCGCCCGCGTCGAGCACGCCCTGCAGGAACCCGCGCACGCGCTCGGCGAGGCGACGGCCGGTACGCCCGGGCCGACCGCCCGACGACCCAGCGCCCGATGAGCCGGTACCGGACGTCCCAGCGCCCGACGAACCCGTGTCCGACCTGCCGGAGTCCGACGCGCGGGTGGGTTTCGCCATCGCTGAACGACTGTGGGGATGCCGACCTGCGGTGTCAACGCGCGCGCCGCGATCAAAACAGACCGATCGAGAAGTGGAAGGCGCCGACCGGCTCGAAGGGCACGTCCGCCGCGCACTCGCGCGCGCCGGTCGACGACGGCGGCGTACACGACGACGCCGGGAGCGAGCGGCGCAGCAGCACGAAGCCGTAGTCGAAGGCGAGCGGACCGACGGGCGTCGCGAGCCGGATGCCGAGCCCGGCCGTCGGGCGCAGATCGAGCGGGTCGAGGTTGCGGGCGTCGGCCCACACGTTCCCCGCCTCGACGAACGCGCCGCCCCCGAGCGCGCCCACCATCGGGAAGCGCAGCTCCGCGCGGGCGAGCAGGAAGGCGTCGCCCCCGCGGAAGACGGCGCCCGGCGAGGCGCGCCCGCTCGCGTCGCGCTCGAGCAGCGAGGCGAGCTCCTGCGGGATGAGCGCGTCCTGGAGATAGCCGCGCAGCGAGTCGACGCCGCCGAGGAAGTACTGCCGGTTCGGGTAGGTCGCCGAGCGCGGGTCGGCTGCGAACACGCGACCGCCGCGCACCTGCAGCGCGAGCACGACGCCGCCGCCGAGCGGCACGTAGCCGCTCGCGCTGAGCGAGAGCTTCAGGAAGTTCGAGAAGAACTGCTCGCCGCTCGCGAGCTGCTCGGTCGCGAGGGTGCGCGCGTACTCGGCCGTGACCGTCGAGAAGAAGCCGCGCGTCGGCGTGAACGGGCTGTCGCGGAGGTCGATGGACGCGGTCGTGCGCGTCGAGGCGAGCGTCGACTCGCCGCTCGGGATCCGCAGCAGGCGCGAGAGGCGCGGGTCGGACGCGGCGTCCTCGCGGAGCTTCTCGAGGGCCGCGCCGCCGAAGAGCCCGAGGTTGTTGTTCTCGATCTCGCCGCTCACCGTGAGCGTGAGGGCGCGCGACTGGCGCCACGAGAGCGAGAGCACGCCGCCGTTCTTGTCATAGCCGAACTGCCGTTCGTTGTGCCGGATGTGCGAGGCCTCGAGCGAGGCGCGCACGCCCGGGAGCCCGCCGACCCACGGCGCGGACACGGCGAGCGTGACGCGCCGCTCGAGCCGATCGGCGAGGGAGAGGTCGTCGAAATAGCCCTGCACGATCGGGTCGATCAGGAAGAACTGGTAACCCAGTTGCACCCGCAATGACGTTGCAACTGCAGTCCCGAGCAGGTTGCGGTAGCCGTACTCGAAGGCCGTGCGGATGCCCTGGCCGGTCGAGATGCCGAGCGAGGTGTCGAGGTACTGCGCGGTGCGCTCGGTGAGCGTGACGACGAGGCGCTTGCTCCGCGCGGGCAGGTCTTCGTCCTCGACGCTCACCGTCGCGCCGCTGAAGACGCCGAGCTCCAGCAGGCGCTCTTCGCTGAGGCGCTCGAGGCTCGGGCGGATGAGGTTCCCCTCGCGCAGCGCGAGGCGGGCGCGCACGAGGTCTTCGTCGGTGAGCGCGAGGCCGCGGACCACGACGCCCCCGACGCGCACGGGGAAGCGCTCGGTGACGCGCAGCGTGACCTCGGCGCGCGTGCGGTCCCCGCTGAAGCGCACCTCGGGCTCCACGCGCGCGTAGAGGTGGCCGCGCTCCTGGTAGAGGGCCTGCATCCGCACGCGGGCCTCCTCGAGTCCGAGATAGCCGAAGGGGGCGCCGCGCCGCAGCCCGGCGGCCTCGACGAGCGCGCGCGCACCGAGCACCGCGTTGCCGCTGACGCTCACCGCGTAGAGCAGGGTCTGCGGGCCCTCCTCGACGGGTACGACGACCGCGAGCCCGCCGTCCGCGCGGCGCTCGACGCGCTCGGGCCCGACGCGCACGCCGAGGAACCCGTCGGCCTGGTAGAGCTCTTCGATGTGCCGCAGCGCCTGCGCGTACGTCGGCGCGTAGAAGACGCGTGCCGGCTCGACGACGAGGGGCGCGGGCACCTCGCGTGCGTGGCGCTGAGAGCGTCCGCCGGCGCCGAGCGCGTCGACCGTCTCGGAGTCGACGGGGTAGACGAGCGTCGAGCCCGGGATGTCCTCGTCGAGGTAGCTGACGACCTGATCGCGGAGGAAGGTCTCCGCGAAGTGGGCCGCGCCGGGGAAGCGCAGCCCCGCGACGCGCCGCTGCGGACCGGGCCGGACGTCGATGACGAGGCGCGCGCGCTCCGCGACCGCCGCCTCGCGCCGGATCTCGACGCGCGCGTCGAGGAAGCCGCGCCGCAGGTACAGATCGAGGACGCGGTCCCGCAGCCCGCGATCGCCCGCTGCGCCGCCGAGCCGCTCGGTGCGGAGCGCGAGCGCGGCGGCGACCACCTCGCGCGGCAGCGGCGCGTGGCCGCGCAGCACCACCTCGTAGCGCGGGCCGAAGTGCGCGCGGAGGACGACCACCGCGCCTTGTCCGTCGCGCTCGATCTGCGGGGCGCCGAGGCTCGCCTCGAGCCAGCCGCGCTCCCGCAGCGCGAGCTCCGCGGCCCGCGCGCCGTCGGCGAGCGTGCGTTGATCGACGATGTCGCCGCGCGCGACCCCGAGCGCGTCGAGCACCCGCTCGCGCGCCTCGTCGGGCGGCGCTTCGCCGAGGAATCGCACCGCCCGCAGCCGCGCTGGCGCGCCCTCCACGACGCCGAGCACGAGGACCTTGCGCGCCGGATCGTCGGTGTCGCGCAGGGACACGGCGACGCGCGCGCTCGCGTAGCCGCGCTCCGCGTAGGCACGCATCACGCGCTCCGCGAGCTCGCCGAGCTCCGCGGGGCGCACCTCTTCGCCTTCGGCGATGCGCGCCGCGCGGCGCAGCTCCGCGTCGTCGAGCACGGTGTTTCCCGTGCTCTGCACGCGCAGCACGAGCAGGCGCGGCGTGACGCTCACGATCACGCGCGCACCGCCGGTCGCCGGCTCGGCGTCGATCTGCACGTCGGCGTAGCGCTGCGACGCGAGCAGCCGCGTCACCGCCGCGCGCAGCAGCGCACGCGTGAGCGGCGTGCCCGGCGTCAGCGCGAGCTCCGCCGCCGTGAGCGCCCCCGCGCCGTCGCCGACGATCTCCACGGCGACGAGCGGCCGATCGCGCAGCGCGGCGGGCAGCTCGGCGCGGGCCCGCGGCAGCGCGCAGGGCAGCGCCGCGGCCAGCGCGCCGAGGAGCACCCCGACGAGCACGCCGCGCAGGGCGACGCGCCGGGGATCGGGGCGCGCGCGGCTCATTCGAACTCGAGTCTCCAGCGGACGTCGACGCCGAGGTTGCCGAGCGAGGAGTTCGTCGTGTTGTTCAGGTTGTCGTAGCCCGCCTGCACGCTCGCCTGATCGTCGAGGCGCCACTCGACGCTCGTGCGGAACTCGCGCGCCTCGCCGAGCCCGGTCGTCGCCGAGAGGCGCACGCGCTCGGTGATGCGCTTTCCGATCGAGATCTGGGGCTCGGAGCGGTTCGTCCGCAGCGAGTAGCTGCTCGAGAAGCGGAAGTCGTCGATCACGGGCACGGCGTTGCGCACCTCGCGGTCCACCCCGGTCACCGTCGCGAGCGCCTCGAGCGCCGCCGTCTGTCCGAGCGATCCGGCTTGCAGCTGCTGGGCCTCGGCGCGCGTCATGCCGATCGTCAGCAGCAGCGCGACGTCCTCCTGCGAGAGGTCGGGCTCGCTCTGCGTCTCGAGGCGCAGCGAGTCGCCCGTGCCGTGCGCGCGCAGCGTGATGCGCCACTGCGGGACGCTGAAGTCGCCGCTCCGCCGGACGGTCGTCACCGCGCGCACGTCGAACTCGGGCTCGATGCGCGACTCGTCCGAGAAGCGGATCACGCTGCCGCGCTGCACGTCGAAGCTCGCGGAGCGGAAGCGCGCGACGCCGCGGTCGACGTCGAGCCGACCGACGATCCCGAAGCGCTGGTCGGTGCCCACCAAGCGGAAGGGCTGCTCCGTGTCGTCGATCGAGAGCTCGGCATCGAGGAGGTTGTTCGCGACGGCGATCGGCGCGTCGGCGATCACCCGCAGATCGAAGGCGACGTGGTCGTTCGCGGGGTCGTAGCGCTCGACCTCCGTGCGCGAGCGCCGCGAGATCTCCGTGAGCGTCTGGAAGAAATGGACGGGGCGCGTGTAGAGCAGGCGCGAGACGCGCAGCGTCCCGCCGAGCTCGGGGAGCCGTGCGCCGCGCGCCCAGCGCACGTGCGTGTCGGCGCCGAAGCCGAGCTCCATGCCGTCGATCGGGCGCAGCGCGAGGTCCCGCGCGGTGAGCTCGACGTCGAGCGTGTCGAGGCCGCGGTCGGCGATCGTGGCCGTGCCGTGGGCGTCGAGCCGCCCGCCGGCGACGCGCGCGTGGAAGTTCTCGAGGTTCACGATGCGCTGGCTGAAGGTCACGCGGCCCGAGAGGTCGTCGATGGGCTCGGGCAGCGCGAGCATGCGCACCGCGCCGTCCGTGACCGTCGCGACGCCGTAGACCTCGGGGTTCCCGGCGGGCCCGGAGAGGCGCACCTGCACGCCGACGCGCCCGCGCGACTCGACGATCGCGGGCGAGAGACTCCCGAGCAGGCCGAGATCGATCTCGCCGTCGATGGTCGTCGCGAGGCGCCGCAGCGTGCCGCCGCCGCGCACCTCGAGGCGTGACGACGGGCCGACGAAGCGGGCCTGCGCGAAGTCGAACGCGCCGCGGTCGAGGCGCACGTCCACGTCCCCGTCGTTGCGCAGCTCGACGCCGCCCGTCCCGAGCCGCAGGGCGCCGACGACCACGCGCCCGACGAGCGAGTCGTCCTGCTTGAGGCTGCCGCCGCGCAGATCGACGCGCGCGCTCACCTCGCCCCGCAGCGAGGGCGCAGGCAGAAACGGCGCGAGGTCGAGGCCCGACGCCGTCAGCCGTCCGCGCACGGGGAACGTGTCCGTGCGTCCGAACGCGACGTCGACCGTCGCCCGCCCGTCGAGCCCCTCGGCGCAGACGAGGAAGGCCATCGGCTGCGCGAGCGCGGGTTGCGGCCCGTCGCGCGTCTGCAGCGGCGGATCCGCCGGCCAGTCGGCGTGCGCGAGCCCCATGCGGGCGTGCGCGCACGGCTCGCCCGCGGGCGGCGCGTCGCGGTCCCAGGCGACCGCCTCCTG
Source organism: Polyangiales bacterium (assembly GCA_964202905.1). GTDB lineage: Bacteria > Myxococcota_A > Polyangia > Polyangiales > JADJQN01 > CAIUAC01. The sequence goes on along the minus strand of CAXNJO010000001.1, from coordinate 75,534 downwards.
CACCCACGGATCGGACGGATCGCTGAGCCGCACGTAGGCCCGCGCGTCGCCGAGCGGCGCGCCGCCCCACGCGACGCCAGTGAACTGCGCGTCGATGTGGTGGCGCTGTCTCGTCGTGACCCCGCCGATCCGCGCGACGCCGCCGACCACGCCCTCGAGCTGCGGAAAACGATCGCCGATCCCCTCGAGGTCGCGCAGCGAGACGCGATCCGCGATGGCGGTGAAATCGAGCAGCCCGCCGAGCGACATGTGACCATCCGCTGTGATGGTTCCGTCGCCCTTGTGCAGGACGGCGTGGTGCACGTCGAGCTCTGCGCCCGCGACGCCGCGCGCCCAGTCCCTCCAGCGCAGCTGCGCCGAGAGCACGCCGTCCGTGAACGCGTAGCCCGTGAGGGTCGACGCGGGCAGGCGCGCCTCGAGGTCGGTGATGAGCGTGCCGCGCTCGAGATCGCCCGGAAATCCGAGGGTGAAGCGGACGTCGGCGGTGCCCTGCACGAGCCCCTGGTACGGCGTGAACCGCTCGTCGCCGTCGAAGGTGAGCATCTCGTAGAAGTCCGCGAGCGCGAGCGCGTCCATGTGGACGCGCGTCGTCACGAGCAGGCGGTCGTCGGAGAAGTCGAGGACGAGGTCTTCGGCCCGGTAGCGCGAGCCGTTCTTCGTCGCGTCGATCATCGGGAAGCGCGCGGCGAGGCCGTCCTTCTCGAGGTTCCAGTCCGAGACGAGGTCGCCCATGGGCTTGCCGTCGAACGAGAAGCCCCGCAGGTCGAGGTGCCCGCCGATGCGCTGGTCGCCGTAGGTCCCGACGATCAGCAGGTCCGCGGGACCCGCGCCCGCCATGGGGAACTCGAGCAGCGGCGTGATGTCGGCCGCGTCGAGCCGGTCGGCGTGCACGCGCACCTCGAGCGCGTCGTCGAAGCCGAGCAGCACGCTCCCCGCGAGGCGCGAGTGCGCGGTGCGGGCGACGAGGTCGGTGAAGCGCAGGCCCTCGTCGCGGAAGGAGATCCGGCCGTCGATGTCGCCCCGCGCCACGCTCATCACGCGTCGGCGCGGCGTGACGTGGTAGGCGTCTTTGGTGATGAAGACGTCGCGCGTCTGAGTCCGGATCGGCCCGTCGAGCGCGAGCGGCAGCAGCGTGCCGCGCAGGTGCGTCTGCGCGTCGATCGTCCACGCGATGATCGCGTTCGGCGTCACGCCGAGCTGGTCGAGCAGCTTGGGGAACTCGAGGTCGTCGAGGCCGACGCGCACGTCCACGGGGAGCGCGCCGCGCAGGCCGATCGTCCCGGCGAGCGTCGCCGTCCCGCCGCCCTTCACGATGCGCACGGTGCCGCTGCGGATCGCGACCCGCTCGTCCGTGACGTCCACGTCGAGCGTCACGTCGCCCGTCCCGAAGCGCTTGATCACGACGTCGTCGAGCACGACGCGCCCCTCGCCCGCGAACCCCGCGGCTGCGCTCCAGCGCACGTCGCCGTGCACCTCCGCGTGCCCCGCGAGCGCCGGCAGCGTGAGCCCGTGCGGCAGCGACGCCAGGTGAGCGAGATCCGCGCGCACGTCCGCGTGGCCGCTCACCGCGCTGCCGAGCGGCATCGGCAGCCGCACGCGCCGCGCGCCGATGGAGAGCCCCGTGCTGCGCAGCGTGACCGCGTGCAGTTGGACGTAGGCCGGCGTGACGCGCGCGCGGGCGTCGAGCTCGTCGATGATCTCCTCGCCCGTCGCGTGCCGCACCTCGCCGCGCGTCGAGCGCACGCGCAGCTCGAGCACGTCGCCCGGGCTCACGGCGAGGTCGAGGTCGACGCCGCGGAGCCGCGCCGAGCCGAGCGGCGCCGCGTCGAGCGTGAGCGTCGCGTCGTCGACCGCGAGGTCCGAGAAGGGCAGCTCGCCGCCCCCGCCCGCCGGCGTCCGCGGGCGCGGGAGGTTCTGCACGGCGCCGTCGCGCACGACGAGGTGCACGGCGGGACGCGCGACCTCGATCGACTCGAGATCGACCACGCCGCGCAGCACCGCGAGCAGCGAGGGCTGTACGCGCAGCGCCTGCGCGCTCGCGAAGCGGCCCCAGCGCGGGTCGTCGAGCGTGAGGCCGCGCGCGACGACGGCGGGTGGGAAGACCTCGACGTCGAGGTCCGCGAGCCCCGCGTCGAGGCCGAGCTCGTCGTGCAGCACGCCGACGAGCAGCCGCCGCGCGCGGGCGCGCGCGAAGTCGGTCCGCGCGACCATCAGGGCGCAGAGGGGCAGCGCGGCGATCGCGGCCAGCGCGATGCCGATCCGCCTCGGCCAGACACTCTTTGATTTCTTCGCCAAAACCGATACTTACGGCCCGCCGCGCGAGGCTAGCACGGCGTCCCGGCGCGGGGCTGCGGCGGCCGGGTCCGGGCGTGTCACGCGGGGCCCGTGCCGCGGTCCCAACGCCGCGTCCCCGCCGCCGCGGCCGGACACGGATGCTTGACACGGACGCTCCAGCGGCCTCTCCTCAGCCACTTCCGAGGATATGCCCCTGTCCCGAACTCGGGACACGGCGCCGGCTGGAGGAGAGATCGTGGCGCGTCGCACTTCAAAGATGTCTCAGCAGGGTGGGCGCCGCGCGCGCCCGGTGTCCGGTGCGGCCGCGGCCGTCGTCGCCCTCGGTTGCGGGCTCGGGTCCGCGGCGGTGGCCTCGGCGCAGGACGGCGCGAGCGTCACGCTCGACCAGTTTCGCCCCGGCGTGACCGCGGAGGACGGGTTCGTCGTCAACCGCCCGGACGCACGCGGTGACGGGCAGCTCGGCGCCGCGCTCACGCTCGATTACGCGCTGAACCCGCTCGTCTACGAGGCGACGCCGGGCAGCGCAGCCTCCGAGCGCTACGCCGTCGTCGCGCACCAGCTCGCCGCCCACGCGACCTTCTCGTACGGCCTCGCCGATCGCGTCGTCTTCTACGCGGGGCTCCCGGTGAACCTCGTGATGGACGGGGTCGATGCGCCCGCGGCGCCGATCCAGCCCGCGGACGGCGCGGGCCTCGGCGACGCCTGGCTCGGCGGCCGCGTGCGGCTCGTCGGCGGGCGGGATGACGCCTTCGCGCTCGCGCTGCAGGCGAGCCTCTCGCTGCCGACGGCGCGCTGGTCGAACGAGGCGACGCGCTACGCGGGCGATCAGGGCGCGATCGTGCACCCCGAGCTCCTCGCGGAGGTCCGCGGCGCGGGGATCCGCTTCACCGTGAACGTCGGCGGGCGCGTCCGCGCGGTCGATCGCTCGCGGCTCGAGACCCTCGGGGTCAGCCACGAGCTCACGCTCGGCGCCGCGCTCTCGGCGCCGCTCTGGGACAACGACGCGGGCGCGTCGGTCAGCGCGCACCTCGAGATGTTCGGCGCGACGACGCTGGACTCTGCGTTCTCGCGGGAGACCTCGCCCTTCGAGGCGCTGCTCGGTGTTCGCGCGCAGCCCGTCTGCGGCGTGCACATCGGCGTCGCGGGCGGCACCGGCCTGAGCCGCGGCTACGGCGCGCCGGATCTCCGCACCGTCCTCTCGGTCGGCTACTCGGCCTCGGCGTGCGGGTCGGCGCCGGTCGCGACCGCCGCCCCCGACGTCCGCGATGCCGATGGCGACGGCATCCTCGACGACGCGGACCGTTGTGTGAACGAGGCGGAGGACGTCGACGGCTTCGAGGACGCCGACGGTTGCCCCGATCCCGACAACGACGCCGACGGCGTGCCCGACGCCCGCGACGGCGCGCCGATGGACCCCGAGGACCGCGACGGCTTCGAGGACGCCGATGGCGTGCCCGACCCGGACGACGACGGCGACGGCGTGCTCGATGCGCGCGATGCGTGCCGCACCGAGGCCGAGGACGTCGACGGCTTCCAGGACGCGGACGGCTGCCCCGAGACCGACAACGACCGCGACACCGTGCTCGATCCGAGCGATCGCTGCCCGCTTGCGCCGGGCCGTCCCGAGGACGGCGGCTGCCCGCGGACCGTGCGGTTCGACGTCGAGACGGGCACGATCTTCATCCTCCAGCGGGTCGAGTTCGCGACGAACCGCGACGTGATCCTCGACCGCAGCTACCCGATCCTCGACGAGGTCCGCGCGATCCTCGCGGCGAACGAGCAGATCACGCGGTTCGGGATCGAAGGGCACACCGACGACCGCGGTGCCGACGCCGCGAACCTCGCGCTGTCGACCCGGCGCGCGGCGAGCGTGGTCCGGTGGCTCGTCGAGCACGGGATCGCCGGCGTGCGGATGGAGGGCTGGGGCTGCGGCGAGATGCACCCGACCGCCACCAACGGCAACGACGAGGGGCGCCAGGCCAACCGGCGCGTCGAGTTCCACGTCGTCGAGCCCGCGCCGCCGCAAGGCGCGCGGACCCTGGACGGGTGTGTGCGTGCGTACTGAGCGAAGGACACATGGGGCCGCGTGCGCGGCCCACGGAGGCGGCATGCGAAGGTTCGAACGGTTTGGTGTGGCAGCGCTCGGGTTCGTCGCGGCGCTCGCGGGCGTGGGCGTGAGCGCGGAGGCGCAGGTGACGGCCCGCATCACCGCGAACAACGGCTACGCGTTCGGCTTCGGGTCGGCGACGACCGTCGGGACGACCGGCTCGTCCGCGTGGGTCTGGAACTCGCTCGCGTGCGACATCCGCTGCTGCACCGGGTGGGAGACGTACTCGGTCGACTCGGCGACGCTCGCCGCGAACGAATACGCCTATATCCTCGCGGCCGGCGACAACGACGGGTTCACGTCGTTGACCGCGACCTTCCTCGACTCGGTCGGCGGGGTCGTGCTGAACACCAACACCACCGGCGGCGAGTGGCAGGCGTGCGACCTGGGTGCGCACTCCGGGTCGTCCGAGCCCACGGGCGGCTGGGTGTCGTTCGCGAACGCGCGGATCCCGGCCTGCACCTGGGTCGGTGTCACCACCGGCTGGGATGGTGGCAATTCGTGCGGGTGGTCCCCGTCGCCGCAGTGGGTGTGGGGCGCCGGGATCGCCACGTCGTCGCGCCGCGTGCTCTTCCGGACGCGCACCACGGAGATCACGCCGCCGGCGTGCATCGACAGCGGCACCGGGGTCGACACGGGCTGCACGTCCGTGCTCCCGAACTGCATCGGGGCGGACGCGACGGCGCGCTGCGTCGCCTGCGTGACCGCCGCGGACTGCGACGACGGTCGGCCCTGCACGGTGGACTCCTGCACGGCGACGAACACCTGTGTGTACGCCTCCGTCGCCCGCGGGCAGCGCGGCGACTGCGCGCTCGGCTCCGTCTGCACCGGCTCCCCGCGCGCCAACGTCTGCGTCGACTGCATCGACGACCAGGCCACGACGACCGACTCGGGCTGCGGCCGCCCGAACGCGCACTGCCGCACCAGCGGCACCGGCGCGCCGGTGTGTGAGTCGTGCATCGACAGCGACCCCGGCACGGGGATCGATCTCGGCTGCACGGGCGCGGTGCCCAACTGCGCGATCGGCCGCGGCGGCACGTACGCGTGCGTCGCGTGCACCTCGGCGCTCGACTGCGACGACGGGAACCCCTGCACCGTCGACGCGTGTCTCGGCCTGGCGTGCGGCAGGGCCCCCGAGCCGGCCGGTACGGCCTGCGCTGGCGGCGTCTGCGACGGTGCGGCGTCGGGCGCGCAGTGCCTCCCCTGCGTGAACACCACGACCGGCACGGGCATCGACCTCGGCTGCAGCATGGCGTCCCCGATCTGCCTCGTCGGCGACGACGGCGTGCCCGCGTGTCAGCCCTGCGAGGACGCCGCGTCGGGCATGGCCGACCCGGGCTGCGGTGGCACCACCCCGGCCTGCGTGGCGACCGACACCGGCAACGCGTGCGCGCTGTGCGAGGACTCTGCGGCCCTGGCTGCGGTCGACGACGGCTGCACCATCGCGACGCCGATCTGCGCGACCGACACGGCGGGCGCCGCCGGCTGCGTCGGCTGCGTCACGGACGCCGATTGCAGCGGCACGACGCCCTTCTGCGACCTCGCGACCTCGACTTGCGGCGGCTGCGGCGGCGACGGCGACTGCCCGGTGACCGACCCGGTCTGCGCCGGTGCACCGCGCGGCTGCGGTGGCTGCACGGACGACGCCGACTGCGCGGCGCGGGCGGAGACGCCCACCTGCGACGCGACGTCGGGTGACTGCGTCGCGCTGCCGGAGGTCGACGCGGGCACGCCCGAGGTCGACGCGGGCACGCCCGAGGTCGATGCAGGCGCGCCCGACGCGGGCGGCAAGCCCGGCGCCCTCGCAGGCGGCGCGTGCGGCTGCGCGGTGCCCACGTCGCGCGGCGATCGCGGCGCGGCCGTCGTGCTCGCGCTCCTCGCGATCGGCGTGACCGCGCGGCGTCGTCGCCGCCGCTGAGCATCGGATCGCGGTACGTCGTCGGGAGGCCGGGTGGGGGTGGGACCCTCGCCCGGCCTCGCGCGTTTCTGGCGGCGCAGCGCGCCGACTGGGAGGCGCGCCCTGGCAGCGTGAATCCCACGCGCGCCCCGCCGTCTGCCCGCGCCTCGGCGAGGACGCGGCCGCCGTGCGCTTCGACCTCTGCGGGCGCCTGCGGCCTCCCACCCCGGCCCGGGCGGCACGCCTCGCGCGCGCCGATGGCGCCGCCCAGTCGTTGCGGCTCAGTCGTTGCGGCTCAGTCGTCGCCCGTCTTGCCGCGCCCGGCCTTGACCCGCGCGTCGCGCCGTTTGCCTTCGAGGCGGCGCTCCTGCGAGCCGCGGGTCGGCTTCGTCGCGCGCCGCGCCTTCGGCACGAAGAGCGCGCGCCGCACGAGCTCGGCGAGCTTGTCGCGCGCGTCGGCGAGGTTCTTCGCCTGATCCCGTGTGCGCTGGCTCGTCAGCAGGATGCGGCCCTCGGCGTCGAGGCGGCCGGCCGCGAGCTTGCGCAGGCGCGCCTTCACGTCCGGCGCGAGCGCGCGCGTGCCCGCGAGGTCGAAGCGCAGCTCTACCTTCGAGGCGACCTTGTTGACGTTCTGTCCGCCGGGACCGCCCGCGCGCACGGCGGTCCAGGTGAGCTCGTGCGCGGGGAGCGTCACGCGCGGGTCGATCTCGAGCGGGGCGCCGCTCACGGGGTGTCGGTGTCCGTTGGGGGGGCCCCGACGAGCGTGCAATCGGCGCGTGGCGCGAACACGCGCGCGGGCGAGCCGCGCCACATCACGACGTGCCCCGTCGCCCCCGGCGCGACCGTGAGCGGCGCGGGCTGCGGGTTCACATCCGTCGTCACGCTGCAGCGCGCCTCGCGGTCGCAGCCGTTGCGGACGAGCACGTGGTGGTCGTAGCCCTGCGCGCCGTAGCGCGCCTCGCCGCGGACCTCGATGCACGCGGGGTGGCGGCCCGTCTCGTCGGCGCGCACGCCCGGCACGAGCAGCGCGAGCGCGAGCGCGAGGGAGGCGAAGAGCGCAGCGGGGGCGGCGAGTCGGCACATGCCGCGAAGGTGGGCCCGGCGCTGCGCGTGGGCAACTTCACGTCGGGGCGCGCGTCGCGCTCGGCGACGTGGCACGCCGCGCCGACGCACGCCGTGACGCGGCGCGCGGCCCACGTCACGCAGGCTCGGCCTCGCGCAGCGCGGGCGGGACGCCGAGGGCCGCGAGCGGTGCGTCGAGGTCGGCGGGGAGAGGCGCGTACACCCCGAGCGGCGCGCCGGTGCGCGGGTGCGGCAGCGTGAGCCCGAGCGCATGCAGCGCGAGCCGCTGGAGCCCGAGCGCGCGGAACCGACGGTTGGTCGCGCCGTCTCCGTAATTAGTATCTCCCACGATGGGGTGGTGGAGGTGCTTCAGGTGTCGCCGCACCTGGTGGAAGCGGCCGGTGCGCGGCAGCGCGAGCACGAGCGAGCAGTGCGGCCCCTCCCAGAGTCGCCGGAGCTCGGTGACCGCGGGGACACGCTCGCCGCCTTCGTCCTTCGGTACGGGGTGATCGACGACGCAGTGCGCGGGCGCGACGCCACGCACGAGCGCGAGGTAGCGCTTGTGCACCTCGCCCGCCGCGAAGCTGCGCCCGAGCGCGGCGGCCATCTCCGGCGAGAGCGCGAACACGAGCGCGCCGCTCGTCCCGCGATCGAGTCGGTGGACCGGGTGCACGTGCCGCCCGAGCTGCCGCCGCACGCGCACCATCGCGACGTCCGCCTCGCGCGTCATGCCGCCGCGGTGCACGAGCAACCCCGAGGGCTTGGCCGCCACGACGAGGTCGTCGTCGCGGTAGAGCAGCGGCAGGTCCTCTGCGCCCCGCACGTCCCCGGTGGGCGCGCTGCCCGGCGGTGTCGGCGGCTCAGCCATCGATCGCGCGCCGCGCGGCCGCGGCGAGCTCGCGCGCGGTGAACGGCTTGGCGACGAAGGAGGCGCCTTGCGTGAGTGGCGCGCCCTCGTAGGCGGCGTCCGAGTACCCCGACATGAAGAGCACGCTCAGCGTCGGCTGCCGCTCGCGCAGCGCCTGCGCGAGGCGCTGACCGTCGAGCCCCGGCATTTGCACGTCCGAGACGAGCAGGTCGAAGCCCGTCGGATCGGCGAGGGCGAGCGCGAGCGCCGCGTCCCCGCTCACCGCCGCGACCACGTCGTAGCCGGCGGCGCGCAGCGTGCGCACCACGACGTTCCGTACGAGGGGTTCATCCTCCGCGACGAGCACGCGCTCGGCCCGCCGCAGCGCGGCAGCTGGCGGCTGGCTCGGGCGCGACGCGCCGGGCGGACGCGAGGCGCGGGGAAACATCGACGCGCGCGGCGGCAGCCGCGAGGCGCGCGGCAGCAGCGATGGGCGCGGCGCGAGGGTGGGGCGCTCGACGGACTCCGGCCGGGTGTAGGAGCCGGTGTCGGGTCGGGTGAAGGAGCCGGTGACGGGCCGCGTGTACGCGCCCGAGTCGGGCCGCGCGGGGCGCTCCGTGGCGGGACCGTCGGGGGGCACGGAGTCGGGCAGGAGCGTCGCGGCCTCGAGCGGGGGGAGCGTCGCGGGGCCGAGCCGTGGCGCGCGCGGCAGGTACACCGCGAGGGCGGCGCGTCCGGCGTCGTCCGTCGTGGTGCGCGCATGCCCCCCGACCTGACGGATCCGCGCGTAACCATTCGCGATCGCGAGGGCGTCGCCGCCCGTGGACATGGCCTCCGGCCCCGCGTGGAAGAGCGCGTCGAAGCCGCACGCCGCGATCGCGCCTGCGCCGCCCGGCCCCTCGTCCCAGAGGCGGATCCGCAGGAACTCGCCGCTCGCGGCGGCCGGATCCTCCGGCAACCCCCCGGGCCCGACGTGCAGCGCGTCGAGCGCGTACACGAGCGCGCCTTCGCGGGGACGCGCCGCGCCCGCCGCGCGCCCGAGCTCCACGAGGAAGCGCTGCAGGTCCCCGGCGTCGAGGCAGGCGCGCCAATCGCTCGCGTAGCCCGCGACCCGCGCGCGGAGGCCCGGCGGCAGCGCCGCCGACAGCTGCGCCTCGAGCCCGGCGGCGATGTCGTCGAGCGCGAACTCGAAGAGCAGCGGCTCGGACGCGGGCGGGGCGGCGACGAGCGCCTGCGCGAGCGCGGACGCGCGCTGCGCCGACGCGCGGATCGTCTCGAGTTCCTCGCGCACGGCGGGATCCGTCGAGAGCACCGCCGCGCCGCTCGCGGCGCCGCCGATCGTCGCGAACAGGTCCTCGAGTTCGGCGGCGAGCTCGGCCGCGCGACGGCCGACGGCCATCAGCTGCTGCGCCTCGTGGGCCTGCGCGTGTCGCACGTCGGCGGCGGTCACATCCTCGACCCACGCGAGCACGAGGCCGGGCGCAGGCTCGAGCAGCGTCGCGCGGAGCGTGCGCCCGTCGCCGCCCTGCGCAGCGCGGGGCGTGAAGGTGTGCACCGCGACCTCGTCGCCCCAGACATACTCGGCGCGCGCGAGCAGCTCCGCGCTCCAGCCGTCGAGCTCCGAGCGGCGGCGCCCGAGACGGAGCGCGAGGTCCGCGTCGAGCGCCACGGCGGCTGCGTTGTGCGCTGCGAGCACGAGCTCCCCGGCGGCGTCGCGCTGCACGAACAACGCCGCGACCGGCGCGCGCTCGACGAGGGGCGCGAGGGTCTGCAGGCTCTCGCCTCGGCTCGTGGGCACGGGCGGATGATAGACCGTCCCGCGCGCCCGGCGTGAGCCTTCAATCTCCGCGCGCGGCGCCTCGTCCCGGCACGGCCGGGTCGGAGGGCAGCCGCGCGTACATCACCATGTCGCAGCGCGCGCCCTTGATCTCGCGCGCGGAGCGCAGCACGCCCTCCCGCACGAAGCCCGCGCCCTCGGCCACGCGCTGCGAGGCCACGTTGCGCACGTCCGCGAGCAGCTCGAGCCGCGCGAGCCCCAGCTCGCCGAGCGCCCAAGCCGCGACGAGCCGCAGCGCGCGCGTCGCGACGCCGCGTCCCCGCTGCCCGCGCGCAACCCAATAACCGATCTCGCCCTTGCGGCTGCGGCCATCGAGGTCGTGCACCCCGATCGACCCCGCGAACGCGCCCGTCGCGGCGTCGACGATCGCGAGCGGCACCGCGGTGCCCGTGATGCGCAGCAGATCGTGCGTCTCGATCCACGCGCGCGCCTCGCGCTCGCCGTAGGGCGAGGGCACGATCGTCCAGCGCGGGATCTCCGGGTCCTGGCACGCGAGGACGACGGCCGCGACGTCGTCGTCGTCGAAGCCGCGCAGCCGGACGACGCCGTCGTCGAGCGGGGGCGAGGGGAGGTCGATGAGCCGCACGGTCGCGCAGCGTAGCCGCCCCGCGCGCGCGACGCCGCGTCGTCGTGCCTCGGCGTCCATGCGTGACATACTGCGGTCCCCTTCAGCCGTCCTTCAGGAGTCCCGCATGCGCTTCCTTCGAGCCCCGCTCCTCGCCCTCACCCTGTCCCTCGCGCTCGCCGCCTGCGGCGACGACGACGACGCCCCCACGCCCGTCGACGCGGGCACCGACCTCTCCACCGGCCGTGACGCCTCCACGGGCGACGACGCCGCGACGGATACGGACGCATCCGCCGGCGACGACGCCGGCGCCTCGACGGACGCCAGCAGCGCGCAGGACATGTGCACGCCGCCGCGCTGCCCGCCGATCCCCCCGGGTTGCACCCTCGAGCCCTCGGCCGATCCGTGCGAGTGCGGGATCATCAAGTGCGACGACGGCGGCACGGGCGCCATGGCGGGCGAGGCCTGCGGCGGTCGCGCGGGCCCGTGCGGCCCCGGCCTCTTCTGCAACTTCACCGTCGACTTCGACTGCGGCTTCGCCGACGGCATGGGCGTCTGCGAGGCGCGCCCGGAGGTCTGCTCGCGCATCTTCATGCCCGTCTGCGGCTGCGACGGCGTGACCTACCCGAACGCCTGCGAGGCGCAGAGCATGGGCACCGACTACCAGTCCGACGGCGCGTGCCCCCCCGCGCCGGACTGCCGTGAGGCGGGTTGCCCCAGTGGCTCGTCGTGCATGACGTGCCGCTCGACGATGGGCCCCGCTTACGTCTGCATCCCGGCCGGCGCCGCCTGCTGAGTCGTCGCGCGCGGCGCCCCCCGGGGCGCCGCCGCGATCAGGCGATCTCTTCGAGCTCGTCGGGGTCGAGCAGCGCGCTCGGCTCGTCCCCGACGATGCGCGAGGTCTCGAGCGCCTCCGGGAAGAAGTGCGACATGTACGCGCCGAGCTGGTGCGCGCTGTACACGACGCCCCACTCCCAGATGACCTCCTCGAGCCCGTCGAGGAACTCCTGCGCGCCCGGGTAGCGCGCGTCGCGCTCGCGGGCGAGGGCGGTGAGCACGACGTGGTCGAGCTGCGGGGGCACCGCGGGGTTGAGGCGCGAGGGTGGCTCGACCTCGCCCGCGTGCACCTTGCGCAGCGTGTCGAGGTCCGTGTCGGCATAGAAGAGCCGCTGCCCGGTGAGCATCTCCCACAGCACGATCCCCGCCGCGTACACGTCGACGCGCGGATCGAGCGGCAGCCCGCGCAGCTGCTCGGGCGCGAGGTAGGCGAGCTTGCCCTTCACCACGCCCGCCTGCGTGGCCTGCGCGCGGCCCTGCGCCTTCGCGAGGCCGAAGTCGACGATCTTCACGTCGCCCTCGAACGACACGAGGATGTTCTGCGGCGTCACGTCGCGGTGGATCAGCCCGAGCGGCCGCCCGACCGCGTCGCTCGCGCCGTGCGCGTACGCGAGCCCCTCGAGGGTGCGCGCGATCACGTGGCACGCGATGCCGGCGTGGGGCGGAGAGCGCCACTCGCGCTCGCGCTCCTGCAGGAGGCGCAGGTCGCGGCCGTGCACGTAGTCGAGCACGAGGTAGCAGGTCTCCCCTGAGCGGCCGAGGTCGTGCACGGCGGCGATGTTCGGGTGCGAGAGCTGCACGGCGAGCTTCGCCTCGTCGACGAACATGCCGACGAACTCCTCGTCCGCGGCGAGGTGCGGGAGGATGCGTTTGACCGCGAGCGGTCGGTCGAAGCCGTGCTCCCCCGCGCGGCGCGCCCGCCACACCTCGGCCATCCCGCCGATGCCGATGCGCTCGAGGAGCTCGTAGTCGCCGAGGCGCTCGCCCCGTTGGCCCATGCGAGGCACATGGGTAGAGTTCTCCCCCGCGCGGCGCGCCGTCAACGGTTCGTTGCACCGCCAGTGCGAATCGTGTGCGGCGCCCCGCCGCGCCTGCGCGTCGATGCGGTGGGCGCCGCCCCCGTTCGCGTGGCCGACGGCTCGCGCGTCGTCGCCGCCGACCCCACAGTCGGCCGCATGCCAGCAGGCGCGTTCGTTCCCCCTCCGGGCTTCTCCCGCGAGACGACCATCGTGCGCGACGCGGCCGGCCGCTGGTCGCAGGATGGCGTGCCGCTCGAGCACGCGAACCTCGTGCGCGCCTTCGATGCGTGGGTCGACCGCGCCGAGGACGGCCGCCTCTGCCTGCGCAACGAGCTCGGCTGGGCGTACGTGACGATCGAGGGCGCGCCGCTCTTCGTGCGCGCCGTGTCGATCGAGGGCGACCACGTGCGCCTGCGGCTCTCCGACGGCCGCGAGGAGCCGCTCGACCCCGGGACGCTGCGCCTCGGCCCCGACGACGCCCTCTACTGCGACGCGCGCGGCGGGCGCCTCGCGGCGCGCTTCGACCGTCACGCGCAGGTGCAGCTCGGGGCGCTGCTCGACGAGGACGACGCGGGCGTGCACCTGCGCGTCGACGGCCTGCGCGTCACCCCGCAGGCCGTCGCCGATCCGCTCGCGCCGCGCCGCTGATCAGCGCGGGGTCGGCGTGCCGCCGCTGCCGCCGCTGCTGCCACCGCCGCTCGAGCTGGGCGCGCAGACGCCGTAGCAGACGGCGGGACACGCCATGCCGGGCGGGCAGGGCGCCGCGAAGCACACGCTCGTGTCGCAGTACTCGCCCATCAGCGCGCACGCCGACGCGCTGAGACACAGCCGCACCGCGGGCGGCGTCGGGGGCGGCGGGTTGCACGCGCAGATCTCGCAGCCGCTCTCGTCCCGCCCGAAGCCGTACTCGCAAGCGATCTCGCAGGTGATGACCGGGCAGTCGACGCGCCGCGCGCAGGTGCCGTAGCAGACCGCGGGCGGGCAGGGCTCGTCCGGCCTGCAGTCCGGCGTGGCGCACATGGGCATCGAGAAGTCGCAGTAGTCGCCCGCGCCCGAGGCGAGGCACGCCATGTCGTCGAGGCAGCCGGGGTCTTCCGGACCGGGGTTGCACGCGCAGAGCTCACAGCCGTCGCGACCGCGCGCGAAGCCGTACGGGCAGTACAGGTCGCAGAGGACGGGCTCGCACGTCGGCGGCGGCACGCACGCGCAGAGCTCACAGCCGTCGCGACCGCGCGCGAAGCCGTACGGGCAGTACAGGTCGCAGAGGACGGGCTCGCACGTCGGCGGCGGCACGCACGCGCAGGTCTCGCAGCCGCGCGCGTCGCGGACGTAGCCGAACTCGCAGTAGAGGCCGCAGCGCGCGTCTTCCGGACACGAGGGCGGCGGGTTGCAGCTGCAGGTCTCGCAGCCATCGGGCCCGGGGGCGAAGCCGTACTCGCAGTAGAGCTCGCAGAGCACGGGTTCGCACGACGCGTCGCACGGCTCCGCGCGTGCGACCGCGACGTGCGCGCACCGCGCCTGGCAGGCGTTGGCGTAGGTGACGCCGTCTGCGCCGCAGACGGGCGCGAACTCCGCGGTGCACACGCACGCCTCGCAGGTGCCCCCCGCGTCGCAGCGCGGCGGCGTCGGGCAGGGCGACCCCGGGGCGCAGCTCGGCACCGGGCATGGCGACGCGTCGCAGACCGCACCGAGGTCGCAGTCCGTGTCGGACGTGCAAGCGTTGCCCGTCTCGCACGGGCCACGCCGCACGACGCTGGCGCCGGCCGCGGCCGCGTCGCACTCGTTCGCGTAGGTGATCCCGTCGTCGCCGCACACCGGCTCGAAGGCCGGGGGGCACGCGGTGCCGGGGGGCTGGGTCTCGTAGCAGCCGGCGAGCAGGCCGGCGGCGACGAGGGCCGCGAGTGTCAGGGGCAGCGTGGTGCGGGTCGGTTGGGTCATCGTCGTCCTCCGCGGAGGGCTTGAGCAGGAGTTGTGCCATGCCGGGGACGGCGGAAAAGCCATTAGATTCCAAGTCTTCGCGCGGGGCAACGCCCGCCCTCCGACGTGCGCGTCGCGCCGTGTTGTGTCGATCTGTGCCAGGACTGCGTCCCGCCGGGACGCCTTGCGCCCCGCGCGCGGCGCACGTAAGCAACCCCGTCCATGCGCAGCGAGACCTACGCGACGCTCCTCGCCCTGCTGCTCGGCTTCCCGCTCGCGTTCCTCTTCGCGGGCGCGGCGGCCGACGGCGAAGCGCGCCGCCGCGAGGCGCCCCTCCGCGCGATGATCGGCAACCAGGCCTACGAGGCGATCGCCGCCGGCGAGACCCCGCCGCAGGGCTACCACGGCGAGGACCGCACGGCGCCCGACTTCACGCTGCGCGACAAGGACGGCCGGCCCTGGCGTCTCTCGGAGCGCCGCGGGAAGAAGGTCGTCGTGATGAACTTCTGGTCCATCACCTGCGGCCCCTGCGTCGAGGAGCTGCCCGCGCTCGACGCGCTCGACCGCACGTTGCGGCGCCGCTTCGACGACGTCGAGCTCGTCACGATCAGCACCGACGCAGGCCACGACGCGGTCGCGAGCGTGCTGCCGTCGGGCACGCGGATGACCGTGCTCTTCGACCCGGAGCGCGCGATCGTCCGCGGCCGCTACGGGACGCGGCTCTACCCGGAGACGTGGATCGTCGACAAGCGCGGTCTCATCCGCGCGCGCGTCGACGGCGCCCGCGATTGGGGGGGCCCGCTCGCGCTCGAGCTGATCGAGTCGTTCCGCTGAGCGCGCGCGCCGTCGCGCGTGACGACCTCAGTCGGCCATGAGCGGCTCGAAGAGCAGCAGCCCGCCGGCGAGGAACACGACGTCGAACGCCGCGAGGATGCGCACCCAGCCGAGCGTCTCGCCGAGCCCGGCGCCGCCGAACACCTCGCGCGTCGCGACGACGCCCGCGAGCAGCGCGGGCGACACCAGCGGGAAGAGCACCACCGAGAGCACGAGCTCCCGCGCGCGCGTCCGCACCGTCATCGCAGAGAACAGCGTGCCCGCGGCCACGAAGCCCACCGTCCCGAGCACGAGCAGCGCGGCGAGCGGCAGCAGCACGGGTGGCAGCCAGACGTGGAAGAAGAGCGCGACGAGCGGCACGAGCAGCGCCTCGACGACGAGCAAAAACACGAGCGCGCCGAGCGCCTTGCCGAGATACACGCCAGCGCGCGAGGCGGGCGTCAGGAGCAGGCCACGCAGCACATCGTGCTCGCGCTCGCGCGCCCAGCTGCGGCCCATCGCGAGCACGCCCGAGAAAGCGATGCTCACCCACAGCACGCCGGGCGCGAGGCGCTGCGCGGTCGCGTCGTCGAGGTAGAAGGAGAGCGACGCGATCACCGCGACGAGCGCGCCGAAGAACGACGTCGAGAGCACCACCTCGCCGGTGCGCGCCTCGATGCGCAGATCCTTCGCGGCGACGAGCCACGCGGTCCGCAGCGTGCCGATCACGCCGTCGCCTCCGGGGCCACCGCGCGCGTCGGCGCGGCGACGACCCGCCCGCGCTCGAGGCGGATCCGCACGTCGGCGAGGCGCGCCGCGAGCGGCTCGTCGTGCGTCACGAGCGCCACGATCGTGCCGCGCGCGCGCTCCTCCGCGACGGTGCGCGCGAGGCGCTCGACGGACGGCGCGTCGAGTCCGGTCGAGGGCTCGTCGAGCAGCAGGAGCCGCGGCGCGTGGACGAGCGCGCGCGCGAGCGCGACCCGCTGGAGCTGCCCGCGCGAGTACGTGCGCGCGGGCCGATCGACGAAGGCGCCGACCTCGAAGCGCGCGAGGATCGCGGCGATCCGCGCGCCGCGATCCGCGAGGCCGTGCAGCTCCGCGAAGAGGCGGAGGTTCTCGCGGCCCGTGAGGTCGGGGTAGATCATCGCCGCGTGCGCGAGCACGCCGATGCGCGCGCGCAGCGCCGGACCGCCGTGTTCGGCGTCGTGCGCGCCGTAGCGGATGGCGCCGCGGGTGGGCCGCGCGAGCAGCGCGAGCAGGCCGAGCAGCGTGGACTTGCCGCTGCCGTTCGGGCCTTCGATCGAGGTCACACACCCCGCTGCGAGGGTGATGTCCACGCCCGCGAGGGCGCGCGTCGGCCCGTACACCTTCACGAGGCCGCGCGCGGTGACTGCGTCGAAGTCGAGTGCGTCGGCCACGTCGCGCGCGAGCGTAGCGCCCCGCGCCCGCGGGGTCATCCGCGCGATCGACGCCTGCGCCGCCGCGCGTCCGCGCCCGGAGGCGATCAGAAGAGGTCGGCGACGATGCCGTCGAGGAACAGCCAGCGCCCGTGCGGGACACGGAGCCGCGCGCCCTCGCGCACGAGATCGCCCGAGGCCTGCCGTCGCGCGAGCACCGCCGCGCGGGACGCGCGCACCTCGACGCCGGTGCGCGCCGCGAGCGCATCGAGGTCGACGCCCTCCGCCGTGCGCAGGCCGAGCATGAGCGCCTCGCGCGCGCGGTCCCCGGGTGAGAGCGTCTCCGTCTCCGCGGTGAGCGCGTCGAGGTCCCCGGCGTGCGCGGCCGCGAGGTAGGCGGGCGCGTCGGGCGTGTTGCGCCAGCGCCGCGCGTCGCGCGTGCCCGGCACCGCGAGGCAGCCGACGGCGCCCGCGCCGAGCCCGAGGTAGTCGCCGCCGCGCCAGTAGTGCAGGTTGTGGCGCGACTCCTCGCCCGGCGTCGCGTGGTTGCTGACCTCGTAGTGCGCGAGTCCGCGCGCCGCGAAGGCCGCGCGCGCCGTGTCGAAGGTGCCCGCGACGTCGTCCTCGCGGGCGAGCGGCAGCTTCCCCTTCCGCGCGAGCGCGCCGAATTGCGTGTCCGGCTCGATGGTGAGCGCGTACGCCGACACGTGCCGCAAGCCGCGCGCGGTCAGCACCTCGACCTCGCGCGCGAATTCCTCGGCCGTCTGACCCGGCTGCCCGAACATCAGGTCGCCGCTCACGCGCGGCACGGCGGCGAGCGCGTGATCGAGCGCGGCGAGCGCGCCCTCCGGATCGTGCAGTCGCCCCAGAAAACGGAGCCGCTGCGGGTCGAGCGACTGCACGCCGACCGAGAGCCGGTTCACGCCGACGGCGGCGAGCTCCCGCGCGCGCGCGGCGTCGAGCGACGAGGGATTGCACTCGACGGTGATCTCGAGCGCGTCTTCCTCGCGGCGGAACGCGGCGCGGATCCCGTCGAGCACGCGCCCGAGCGCCCGCGGCGACCAGAGCGAGGGCGTGCCCCCGCCGAAGAACACCGACACGAGCGCGCGCTCGCCAAAGGACTCCGCGCGCCGCGCGAGCTCGGCGAGCACCGCGTCCGCGTAGGCGTCGTGCGGCACGTCGGGCCGCGCGATGGGCCGCGTCGCGAAGTCGCAGTACGGGCACTTCTGCAGGCACCACGGAAAGTGCACGTAGACCGAGGCGCGCTCCACGCGCGGACCTTGGTCCGACGCGCGCGCGCACGCACGCACCCCGCAGATCACGCGCTTCGACACGCCGCGCATCGCCACCGCCCGAACGCGAAGGAGGCCGACGCGAAACACTCCGCGCCGGCCTCCCCCTACTTCCATTCTTTCCAGACTCACGATCCGCGCGTGCCGCGCGCGCCGCTCACTCGGGCCGCGCGAAGACGAACGGATACGTCACCGAGGTCACGCCCTCGGACGGGCTGAACGACCAGCGCGAGACGGCCTGCGCGACGCACGCCGCGGCCGGCGCGTCCCCGAGATCGCTGCGCCCCGCGTCGACGACCGCGCCCTGCACCGCGCCGCTCTGCGCGATGAGGAACTGCACGCTCACGCGGCCCTCGAGGTCCGGCCGGCTGATCAGGCGCTGCTCGTAGCAGTGACGCACCTCCGCGAGGTGGCGCTGCACGGTGCGCCGGATCTGCTCGCGCGAGAGGCCGTTGAGCGTGGTGACCGTCGGCTGGGGCTGGGGCGGCACGCGGCCGCGACGCGTCCCGCTGAGGCCGACGTTGTGGCCGACCGTGCCCGTGCACTGGTCCATCGCCCGCGCCCGGCCGAGCTGCGCCGAGAGCCGCGCGAACTCGTCGGCGCCGCAGGTGCCGGTGCGCGCGCCGATTCCGTCGAGGTCGCCGAGCCCGTAGGTGCCCGCGCCGCAGACGCCGCCCTGGCAGCCGCCGCCGCGCCCGATGCCGTGCATCGAGAGCCCGCCCGTGCCGGCGCTGAAGCCCGCGGTGAGCGCCGCGAGGTCGCCGTACGCGTCGATGGTGCCTGCGCCCTGCGCCTCGGCCGCGCCGAAAGGCGAGCTCACGCTGGTGTCGAGCCGCAGCGCCGCGAGCGCGCCGAGGATGCCCGCCGTGCGCACCGACTCCTGCGTGAGCGGGATGCGCGTGTCCTCCGACGGGCCGCGCGCCCGTGCGCCGCCGCCGGTGCGCCGTGTCTCGTCGCGTGCGCCCGCGGTGCCCGCCTCACCCGCGCTCGCGCGCCCCTCGCTCTGCGCGCCCGTCTCCGTGTCGGGTGACACCATCGGCTCGGGCTCCGCGCGCTCCGCGGCCTCGAGCGTGTAGCGCAGCATGCGCAGCTGCGCGGTGTCGGTGTCGAGCGTGAGCGCGCTCGACGCGGGCGGCATGAAGAACATCCCCGCGAGGAAGGCGCCGTGCACCGCGACCGACGCGAGCAGCCAGCGGTGATCGGCGAGCCGCACGAGCGGCGCCGCGGGCGTCTTCTCGGCGGGCGTCGTCGCACGCACGAAGAGCGAGAACGCGCCCAGCCGCACCTGCGCGCGCGTCCCGAGCGTGCAGCGCAAAAGCCGCGCGCCATCGGCCTCCGCGGGCAGCGTCTCCTTGGCGATCGCGCGCGGCCCCGCGGCCTCGTCCTGCTCGAGCAGCGCGTCCGCGCCCGCGGGGATCCGCACGATCCACGCGTCCTCGCCCGCAGCGGCCTCCGCGAGCGTGAACGGCGCCGCGAGCGCCTCCGTCGGCAGCACGAAGTCCGCGCCCTCCGCGTCGCCCACCGTGACCCTGCCCGGTGCGCTCCACAGCTCGGCGCGCACGGGCGCACCCTCCCACATCAACACGACCTCGAGCGCCAGCGTCCGTGTGTCCATGTCTCGCCTCCGCACGCATCGACATCGCTGCGCCGCGCAGGTTCCGCACTGCCGCGAAAAATGTGCGCGCGGACCCAAGGACGCCGGAGAGGGCGGCGACGCGAGCGCGACGCGGGAGCCGTTCTTGACGCTACTGTCGTGATGCCTCAGACGTCAGGAATGCAGACGATGATGGCCATCGACGAAGAAATCTACCGCCAGCTCGAAGAGATCGCGCGACGCGAGCAGCGCTCGGTCCGTGACGTCATCGAAGAAACCCTGCGCGGCCGGCTCCGCGAGGCGGCCGCGCAGCGCTACGAGCCGCTCGTGCATCACTCCGCACTCGCACCCGGCGTCGATCCGGATCGCCTGCGGCGCGCTCGCGGATGCGCTGACGGAAGAGGACGCGAGCGGGCGCCTCATGTCGATGATCATCCCTGATCTCAACCTCTTGCTCTTTGCCCATTGCGACGCGTTTCCGCTCCATGAGCCCGCCCGGCGCTGGTGGCGTGAGACTCTGGACGAGGTCGCCGACCGTGACGCCGAGCGCATGGGCGAGATCGTGGAGCGTGCGACGCAAAACGCTGCGCATGCCGCGCACGCCTCGAGCACGAGACGCTCAGCGTCGGCGAGCGCGCCATGTGAGCGGCGATCGCTGGGTCTTTCACGCCGACTCGGCGTCGTGCGTCCTCGGCGGCGGGCATGCCGCGCCTCTTGACGTTCCCGGGCGGTCCCTTACCTTGGCCCGCGCCGCATGCCGAAGCGTGACTACTACGAGGTGCTCGAGCTCGAACGGGGCGCGACGCCCGACGCCGTGAAGAAGGCGTACCGCGCCGCGGCACTGAAGTTCCACCCGGACCGCAACCCCGGGGATGCGACGGCGGAGGAGCGCTTCAAGGAGGCGTCGGAGGCCTATCAGGTGCTCTCCGACGAGCAGAAGCGCGCCGCCTACGACCGCTACGGCCACGCGGGGCTCGAGAACCAGAGCTTCGGCGGCGGCAACGCGGCCGACATCTTCAGCCAGTTCCGCGACATCTTCGGCGCGGACGTCTTCGGCGATCTCTTCGGCGGCGGCGGGCGGCGCGGGCGCCGCGACGGGCCGCAGCGCGGCGGGGACCTGCGCACCGCCGTCACGCTCACGCTGAAGGACGCGTCCGTCGGCGTGAAGACGGACGTCGAGACCGAGTTCCCCGACGCGTGCGGGGGCTGTGAGGGCTCGGGCGCGGCGTCCGGCACGCGGCGCGAGGCCTGCTCGATGTGCGGCGGGCGCGGGCAGGTCGCGCACGCGCGCGGTCCCTTCGTGATGTCGTCGACGTGCCCGCAGTGTCAGGGCGAGGGCACGATGGTCCGCGAGCCGTGCCGCAAGTGCGGCGGGCGCGGCGAGGTCGCGGCGCGACGCACCGTGAAGGTCACGATCCCGGCGGGCATCGACGACGGCCAGACGCTGCGCGTGAGCGATCAGGGGCAGCCGGGCCGTCGCGGCGGGCCGCCCGGGCACCTCTACGTCACCGTGCAGGTCGAGCCGCACCCGCAGTTCCAGCGCGACGGCGCGGACCTCGTGCACGAGCTGCGCATCAGCTTCCCGCAGGCGGCGCTCGGCGCGGAGGTCCGCATCCCGACGCTGGAGGGCGGCGAGACGAAGGTGAAGATCCCGGCCGGGACGCAGTCCGGCGAGACGGTCGTCGTCTCGGGCGCGGGCATCCAGCGTTTGCAGGCGCGCGGCCGCGGCGACCTCGTGGTCGTCGTCGTCGTCGAGGTCCCGAAGAAGCTCTCCTCGCGCGCGAAGAAGCTGCTCGGGGAGCTCGCCGACGAACTCGGCCGCGGCTGAAGCACGCCCCGGCCCGCGCCGTTTCGCGACCTTGTTGCAGATGCAATGAAGTTGCGATATTGACTTCGGGGTCTGCGCTGCGCGATGTTTGGGCGCGCGCGCTGTGTCCTCGTCGACGCGGTGCGATCCGCCCGCCCATGCGCCGCGCGGCGCGGGCTACTCCGAGAAGCGCGGCAGGCGGCGCTCGTCGAGGAGCGCGTAGGTGCCCCAGCTCTGCAGGACGCGGCGCGTGTAGCGGCGCGTCTCGTCGTACGGGATGTTCTCGACGAAGGCGTCGAGCGGCTCGTCGGGGCGCGCGCGGCGCCAGCGATCGACGGCCCCCTCGCCGGCGTTGTACGCGCTCGGCACGAGCCCGGCGCGGCCCGGGTAGCGCTGCGTGAGGAAGCCGAGGAAGCGCGCGCCGACGCGCAGGTTCACCTCGGGGCGGCGCAGCGCGGCCGCGTCGCTCGGCAGGCCGAGCGGCTCCGCGAAGCGGCGCGCGGTGCCGGACATGAGCTGGATGAGGCCCGACGCGCCGACGGCGCTGCGCGCCTCGGGATCGAACGCGCTCTCTTCGCGCGCGACCGCGCGGAGAAAGGCCGCGCTGAGGCCCTCGGCGCTTGCGGCCTCCTCGACGAGCGGCGCGTGGGCCCGCGGGTAGGCGAGGCGCCAGAGCGCGCGCGCGCGGCCCGTCGGCGCGACCGCGAGGCGCTGCACGAGGCGCTTGCGGAAGAGCGTCGCGGCGGGCGCGAACATCGCGGCCCGATCGAGGAGCGCGACCGCGAGCCAGAGCGCGTCCGGGTCCGCGCCCTCGCCCGTGAGACCGAGCGCGCCGAGCTCCGAGAGGGCGAGGTCCACCTCACCGACGCGCAGCAACGCGACCGCCCGCGCGAAGCCGGGGCGCTCGAGCTCGGGGCGTCTCGGAAAGCGCAGCGGGGCCTCGCGTCCGTCGCCGAGCCACGCGGCGCGCACGGCCTCCGCGCGCGGGGCGTCGAGGCGCGCGAGCTGCGAGAGCGAGAGCTGCGCGTAGTACGTGAGCGGCGCGGCGGCGCAGAGCGCGGCGTGCGCTTGCGCGGCCTCCGGGCTGCGACCGAGCTCGTCGAGGAGCCGGGCGCGCCAATAGGCCGCGCGGCCGCGCAGGCCGTCGTCGAGCTCGGCGGGGCCGTCCGCGAGCGCGCGATCCAGCTCGACGAGCGCCTCGGCGCGGCGGCCGAGCCCGCGCAGGCGGAAGGCCGCGAGGAAGCGCGCGTCCCCGCGCATGTCGCCCTGCGGGTAGCGCGTGGGCAGCACGGTGAGGCGCTCGGCGTAGCCGGTGTCGTCGCCCTGATCGCGCGCGACGACGGCCGCGCGCAGCAGCGCGTCGTCGGCGAGCCGGTGCGTGGGCGTCTCGCGCTCGAGCGCCTCGAACTGCGCGAGCGCGTCGGCGAGCCGCGCGAGGTTGTGGAGCGCGCGCCCCGCGTTGAAGCGGGCGGTCGCGCGCGTGTCGGCGTCCGCGCACTCGTCGGCGACGGCGATGAAGAGCGCGGCGGCCTCGGTCCGCGCGCGGCGGCGGTCGAGCGCGCGGGCCTGCTGCAGGCGCGCGTGGCAGCGGCGCAGCAGGTCACCCGTGAGACGCGCGGCGAGCGCGGCCCAGGCCTGCTCCGCGAGGGCGTGGCGTCCGGCCTCGGTGAGCGCCTCCGCACGCGCCGTCGCGTCGTCGAGCGTCGGCTCGGCGAGCGCCGCGCGGCGCGCCTCCGGCAGCGTCGCGAGGAGCGCGATCGCCTTGGTCTCGGCGGCGCGGCCCTGTTCGGCGAGGGGCCCACGCGCGGCCACGCGGCGGTAGAGGGCGAGCGCCTCTTCGCGCGCGGTCGGGTCCGCGCTCTGTGCGAGCGCGTCGGCGAGCGGCAGCGCGACCGACGCGGCGCCGACCGTCGCGCGGGCGCCCGCGACGAGGGCGCGGAGGCGGGGGAGCGCCTCGGCCTCGTGGCCCGTGCGGAGCAGGGTGCGCGCCTCGACCGCGCGGGCGCGCTCGCGGCCGGGCCAGTCTTCCGCGGCGAGCGGCGCGGCATACCGCAAGGCGGTTGTCATGTCGCTCCCCTCGAGCGCTTCGGCCTGCCGCAGCCGCGCCCAGGGCGCGAGCGGGTGCGTCGTCGCGCCGACCTCCGCGAGCGCGCGCAGGGCCGCGGCCCGATCGCCGCGCGCCGACTCGACCTTGGCGAGGAGAAAGCGCTGTTCGCCTGCGCCCGTGGGGTCCCGCGGGGTGGCGGCGAGCGCGGCGAGCAGCAGGTCGCGCGCAGCGGACGCGTCGCCTGCCGCGAGGCGTATCTTCGCGAGGGCGAGCGGCGCGTCGGGCGCGACCTTCGCAGCGTCGGGGTCGAAGGCGGGCGGTGCGTCGGCCGCGGCGAGGGTGGGGCCGGTCGCCGTGCGGGTCGCGCCGTCGCCGGGGGCGAGCAGCGCCGCGGCCACGAGCAACGCCAGCGCGGCGAACCGCGCCCGCGCGCGCAATCGAGGCGACGATGACGCCGAGGCGGACACGTCGAGAGCCTGCGGGAGGTGCGCGGGGTGGTCCAGTTTCGGGGCGCGCGCCCGCGTCGGCCGCGATCTGTGACAGCGCGCCGAGCGCGTGGGACGCTGTCGCCGCCCTTTGTGCGGAGGTCTCGCTGGATGTCCCGGACACGCGCGCTCGCTCTCGTCTCTGTCTTCGCCTGCGCCCTCGCGCTCGGGGCCTGCGCGAGCGGCGCTCCGGGTGGCGGCGTGGCTCCCCCGCGCGACGCGGGCAGCGACCTCTCCGCACCGGGTGATGCGGCCGCAGACGCCGCCGACGAGGACGCGGCGGGCGAGGACGCGGGGCCCCCGAAGGACGACCTCGGCCTCCCGCCCGACCTCGGGCTCTGCGACGACGACGACGGCGACGGCTACCCGCGCGGCGCGGGCTGCGCCTCCGCGATGGACTGCGACGACGCGCGCGCCGACGTGAACCCCGCGGCCGCCGAGGCCTGCAACGCGGTCGACGACGACTGCGATGGCTCGATCGACGAGGACTTCGGCGGCACGGTGACGTGCGGCGTCGGCGCCTGCGCGCGCACGGCCCCTGCGTGCGCGGACGGTCGCACCGACACGTGCGTCCCGGGCACCGCGGGCACCGAGTCGTGCAACGCGATCGACGACGACTGCGACGGTTCGATCGACGAAGACTTCGGCGGCGCGACGACTTGCGGGCTCGGCGCGTGCCTCCGCACGGTGTCCGCGTGCGCGGGCGGGATGGCCGTCGCGTGCACGCCCGGCATGCCCACGCCCGAGGTGTGCAACGGCCGCGACGACGACTGCAACGGCCTCGTCGACGAGGGGCTCCCGTCGCTCGTCTGCGGTACGGGAGGCTGCCAGCGCACCGTCGCCGCGTGCTCGGGGGGTGCGCCGCAGGCGTGCGTGCCGGGTGCGCCGGGGACCGAGGTCTGCAACGGCGCGGACGACGACTGCGACGGCGCGGTCGACGAGTCGCTCGCGCCTCTCGTGTGCGGGTCGGGCGCATGCGCGCGCAGCGTCGTCGCGTGCGTGGGCGGGGTGACGCAGCCGTGCACGCCCGGCGCGCCGGGCACGGAGGCGTGCAACGGCGCGGACGACGACTGCGATGGCGCCGTCGACGAGGGGCTCGGCACCCGCGCGTGCGGCACGGGCGCGTGCGCGCGCACGGTCGAAGGGTGCGTCGGCGGGGCCGCCCCGGCCTGCACGCCGGGAACCCCCGGCACCGAGACGTGCAACGGCGTCGACGACGACTGCGATGCCATCGTGGATGAGGGTGTCTGCGCGCCGAGCGCACCGACGAACGACACCTGCGCGGGCGCGCTGCTGCTGACGGGCGCGGGCGGCACCCGCACGACGGACACGCTCGTCGGTGCGACCGCGAACACGACGGACTGCGGCCTCTCGGGCGTCGAGGTGTTCTACCGGGTCGACGTCACCGCGCGCAGCGTCGTGTACCTCGACACCTTCGGCACCGGCTTCGACACGAGCCTCTCCTACCGCGGCACCGCGTGCCCCGGCGCGGCCGTGCTCTGCGAAGACGACGACTGCACGACGCTCCAGGACCAGCTCGTCGTGGTGGTCGAGCCCGGCGTGCACTACTTCGCGGTGCACACCCGCGGCAGCTTCACGACGCCGGGCGCGCTCAGCCTGCGCTGGCAGGTCCTCTCCGCCGCGCGCGGCACGAACACGCGCATCTCCGCGACGGGCTCGTTCACGGGCGTGACGAGCGGCTCGAGCGGCGCGCTCGGCGCGAGCTGCGGCCTCGGCGCGGCGAGCAGCGAAAACGCCTACCACTGGACGCAGTGCCCCGGCGCGGCGCGCGCGATCTCCGCGGACACGTGCACCGCGACGTACGACACCGTCCTGCACGTGCGCGGCCCCACAGGCGAGCTCGCGTGCAACGACGACGGCTGCGGGATCCTGCAGTCGCGGCTCACGGCCGTCGCGGCGAGCGGGGTCGGGCTCTTTCAGCTCGTCGTCGACGGCTACGCCGGAGGCACGCTGCCTTCGGGCGCGTACACGCTCGCCGTCACCGCGTTCTGACCCCGAACGACGCGCGGAATCGCGCCCTTTCCGCGCAGCGCGGATGCGGCACGCCGTGTCGGTGGTGGCGACGTCGGCGCGCGTCCGTCCCCGTCGTGGCGCGCGACCTCGGCGTGCGCCTCGCCGCGTCGGGGGTCGCTACGTCGCCGCGCGGCCGCGGCGTCCGGCCTGCGCGTCCTCGGACTCGGCCTCCGCGCGCGTCTCGGCCGCGCTGCGCTGCGCGTCGTGCCACGCGGCGTGGTGGCGCTCGACGGCTTCACGGGCCGCGCGTGCCGCGGCGAGTGCGGCGCGGGCCTCCTCGACGGCGGCTGCGGCGCGTGTACGCGCGCGGTCCGCTTCCTCGCGGGCGTGCGTGAGCGCGGCCCCCTCGCTGCGCCGACGCCGGAGCCAGTCGGCGGCGCGCAGCGACTCGGCGAGCGCGCGGCCGCGTGCGTCCGCCTGCGACTCCGCGTGCGCGACGCGCGCCGTACTCAGCCTCCATGCGCGGCGCCGCGTGCGTGCGGCCTGCGCGTGCGCGTCGTCTGCCTGCGATGCGCCTCGAGGCGGGCAGCGAGCGCCGCGCGCGCGTCGTCCTCCTCGGTGGCGCGGAGCGTCCGCGCGGCCTCGAGCGGGTAGCGCGCCGGGCCCGCCACGCGTCCCTCAGCGGCGCCGCGCCGCGAGCGTCGCGGAGACCTCGTCGCCGCCTGCGCGCCCCGGCGTCGCCCAGCGCCCCATCAGCCGCTCGGGCCCGAGCGCGTCGATCTGCACGTCGCGATCGCCGTCGGTCGCGGGCACCGCGCCGCCGAGCCCGATCGCCGCGCGCGACGCGTCGAGGTCCGCGAGCGCCGCCGCGAGCTGCGCGACGAGCGCCCGCGAGACGCCCACGCACGCCGCGCGCGCGCAGGACTCCCCGCATCCCGCTGCCATCGCGGGCTGCGCGGCGGCCCAGCGCGCGACCGCGTCACATCCCGCATCGCGCGCGACGAGCGCCTCGGCGGTGCGCTCTCCGCGCTCGCGCGACACGGCCTCGAGGGTCGCCGCGATCGTGGCGCCGAGCGGCAGACGCAGCGACAGGTCCTCGACCACCAACAGCCCGCGGACAGGCGCGTAACCACTCAGAATCACTGCGTTTGTCGGCATGTCGAGTCGGAGGTCGAGGGGCCCGCCGGCGCGCTCGGGCGCTGCGGCGATGCCGAGGTCCACGAGCCCGTCCGGTTCCGCGCGGCCGCGCGCATCGAGGGTGAGCGTGCCCGTCACGCGGAGCGCGCCGATCGCTTCGGCTGCGTCGGCTGCGAGGCCGACGAGCGCGCGCGACGGACTCGCGCCGGCCGCGTCGAGCGCAGCCGAGAGGGATGTGTCGAGCCCCTCGCTGAGGCGCTGGGTGGCGAAGGCCGCGGCTGCCGCGGGGTCGCGGTCGGCGAGGTCGAGCGCGACCGCGTCGAGGAGGGACCCCGTGTCGCCGCCGCTGCCCGCGGCCGCGGCGAGCACCCGCGCCGTGGTCTCGCCGACGGCGAGCGTCGCGGAGGGCGTGCGCAGATCGAGCGTCGCGTCGTAGACGCCTTCGACCCGCGCAGGCACGTCGTCCAGCGTCACGAGCGTCGCGACCTCGGCGCCGTTCGCCACGACCGCCCCGTCCACGCAGCCCCTCGCGAGGAGCGCGCCGTCCGCGCCCTCGCCGCGCGCGACGACCGCGTACGCGGGCCCCGCGGGCAGCGCCACGAAGCGCACGGTGTCGTCGAACTCGACGAGCGGCTGCTCGCGGTCGGGCGTCGCGCCCGCGTCGGCCTCCGCGCACGTCACGTCCGCGTAGAGCGAGACCGTGCGCGTCGCGAGCGCCCGCGCGCCGGCGTAGCGCACCTCGGCCCGGAGCGCGCCGAAGCCCGCGTCGCCGATCGCGACGTCGAAGCCCGCGGCGGCGGCCCTGCTCGCCGAGGCGCGCACGCGGAAGGCCGCGCGCGTGCGTCCGGCGCGCAGCGTGCCCCGCGCGACGCCGTCCGCGCCCGTCCGCGCCGACGTCTCGGCGAGCGTCGCGTCGTGCGCGACGCCGACCATCGCGAAGGCCACCTCCGCGCCGGAAACGGGGCGCCCGTCCGCCTCGGTGTAGCGGACGGCGAAGGCGAGCGACTCGCCGAAGAGCACGGTGCGCGGCGCGGCGTCGGGCACCACGGCGAGGGCGCGCGCGCTCGCGCTCGCGTCCGTGCCGGCGTCCGCGACGGGGGGTGGCACGGGCGCGGGCAGCTCCGCGCCGAGCGTGCAGCCGAAGGCCGCGCCACCGAGCAGCAGCAGCGCCGCCGCGATGGGCGCGGCGGGGAAAGAGCGTGCGTACGACAAAGCGAAGACCTCGTCGGCGAGCTTAGCCCCGCTCTCCGTGCGGCGAAAGGAAGCGCCACGCCGCGTCGCGCGGGGCCGGGCGCGTGTCTGGTCAGGGCTGCGCCCCCGTGATAGAGGCTTCGCCGCGATGTGGTACGCGCTCGTCATCGGCTCGCGCTACCTGCGCTCGAAGAAGCGCTCCACGATCTCGGTGATCACGACGATCGCGGTGACGGGGGTCGCGCTCGGCGTCGCGGCGCTGCTCGCGGTGATGAGCATCACGGCGGGCTTCCAGGAGGAGTTCCGCACCAAGGTGCTCGGCGTCAACGCGCACGTCCTCGTGCTGCGCTACGGCCTCGATTTCGCGGACTATCGCGAGGTCGTCGCCCGCGCCCGCGCGATGCCCGAGGTCGCCGGTGCGGCGCCCTTCGAGATCGACGAGATGATGCTCGCGCGCGGCGACCGGCTGAGCGGCGTGCTCGTGAAGGGCATCGATCCGGCGCTCATGCCCGACGTGCTCGACCTGCCCGGTCAGCTCGTCGCGGGCGGACTCGACGGCCTGCGTCTCGCGGGCTCCGCGCCCCCGACGCGCCCCGAAGACCTCGAGCGCGCGGCCCTCGGCGCGGAGGACGTCGACCTCGACCGCTTCCTCGCGGATCTCTCGGCCGACGCGGGGCTCGAGCCGACCGAGGCGGACGCCGCGACGCCCCTCGCCGCCGCCGATGCGGGCGCCCTGGCCGCGCGTCACTGCCCGGTCTGGGACCCCGATTGCACGCCCGGTTCGCCGCGTCCTGCGCCCCCGGAGCCCGCAGGACTCGCCGCGGCACCCGACGCCGGCGCGGACGCCGAGGCCGCCTTCGTCGAGGTCGACGCGCTCCCCGACGAGGAGGTCCTCAGCCCCGAGGCGATGCAGGCGCTCCTCGATGGCGCGCCCGACGCCGGCCTCCCGCTGCCGAGCGAGGCGCAAGAGCTCGCGTTCGTCGAGCAGATGAACGCCGAGGCCGCGCTCCGCGAACGCGAGGTGCGCCTGCCCGGTCTCGTCGTGGGCGTGACGCTCGCGCGCACGCTCGGCATCCAGGTCGGCGACGAGGTGAAGATCATCTCGCCCCTCGCGGGCCTCGACACGAGCCTCTGGCGCCCGGGCGCCGGCGCGCCGCGCAGCAAGGATTTCCGGGTCGTCGGCATCTTCGAGGCGGGCTTTCAGGAGTACGACACGCGCCTCGTCTACGCCGACCTCCATCAGGCGCAGCTCCTCGCGGACCGCGGCGACACGGTCACCGGCGTCGAGCTGCGGCTGCACGACCTCGAGCGCGCCCACGACGTCGCCCGCGCCCTCGAGCGCGCCCTCGGCGGCGGGCCGTACCACACGCTCGACTGGCAGGAGCTCAACCACAACCTCTTCACGGCGCTCGAGATCCAGAAGGTGATGCTCAGCCTCGTCATCGCGACGATCATCTTCGTCGCGGCGTTCAACGTGGTCGCGACGCTGATCATGGTCGTGCTCGAGAAGAAGCGCGAGATCGCGATCTTGAAGGCGATGGGTGCGAAGGACTCCGCGATCCTCGCGATCTTCCTGCTGCAGGGCACCGTCGTCGGCGTCATCGGCACGCTGCTCGGGCTCGTGGTCGGCGGCGCCCTCTGCGCGTGGCTGACGTACTACGAGTTCCCGCTCGATCCGAAGGTGTACCTGATCGACCACCTGCCGGTGCGGACGAGCCCGGTCGAGTTCCTGCTCACGGTCGCCATCGCGCTCGCGATCTGCGTCACCGCGACGCTCGTGCCGAGCTGGTGGGCCGCGCGCCTGCTGCCGGCCGACGGCGTCCGCTACGAGTGATCGCGCGGTGAGGCCTCAGGGCGCGGGCTGCTGCGCGCCGCCGCCGCGAAAC
This sequence comes from Polyangiales bacterium, assembly GCA_964202905.1. GTDB lineage: Bacteria > Myxococcota_A > Polyangia > Polyangiales > JADJQN01 > CAIUAC01. The sequence goes on along the minus strand of CAXNJO010000001.1, from coordinate 45,528 downwards.
ACGAAATACGCCGCCAGCCCGAGACATGCCGTCGCGTAGACGAAGTCGAGCGACACCGGCTTCTTCAGGTAGAAGGCCGAGAAGCCCATGAAGACGAGCATCGTCAGCACTTCCTGGGTGACCTTCAGCTGCCCGAGCGTCAGCGCGCCGTAACCGATGCGGTTGGCCGGCACCTGAAAGCAGTATTCGAAGAAGGCGATGCCCCAACTCACCAACATCGCGACCCACATCGCGGAACCGCGGAGTTTGTCGAGGTGCCCGTACCAGGCGAACGTCATGAAGACGTTGGCGACGAGCAGCAGCAGCAGCGATTGAACAACGACGGGCACGCGGACCTCCGTGAGAGGCCCGAGTGTTCACGCCCGCCCGCGCACGTCGAACTCCCGACGCGCCGGGGCTGCCCGGGGCATCGGCGCGCGTCGCGCGGCGGTGCGTCGCTCAGGACGCGGCGGGCTTCTTCTTCGGCGCGCGCTTCTTGCGCGGCCCGGGCGTGGTGCCGGCGGGGACCTTGCGCGCGAGGGCCTTCAGCACGGTGGCGCGCTCGTCCTCGCCGAGCTCGGCGACGACGATGACGCGGCTGGTGCGGAGGAAGGTGCGGCGCGAGCCGTCCTCGAACACGAGCTCGCGGCGGTCATCGTGCTCGGCGGTGATGATCGCTCGGCCCCACGTGGGCTCGTTCGCGTTCGCGTAGATCGTCGGAGATTGGTCGGCCATCGGTGGTTCCCGTCTTCCACGCCGTGGAGACCGACGGGAGCGTCGGGCACGAGGGCGCTGAACCTACTCCGGAATGCCCCTCCGGTCGATGTTCGGGGGCCCGCGGGGCAACGCATGCCGCCGCCCTGCGCGACGCGCCTCGCCCCCCGGCCGACCCGACCGCGGGCCGCCCCTGGAGCCGCGCGCCACGCACGCGCCGCCAAGCGAACCGACGGCCAAGCGACACGGCTTCGCAACCGAAACGCGCCGGCCAAGCGACACGACTTCGCAACCGAAACGCGCCGACCAAGCGAAACGGCCGACCAAGCGTGTGCTCGAGTCGGCCGTCAGCGTGCTGCTTCAGATGGAGCGGGAGAAGAGATTTGAACTCTCGACTTCAACCTTGGCAAGGTTGCACTCTACCACTGAGTTACTCCCGCAAAACAACGAGGCGGGGAGTTAGCGCAGGCTCCGCAGGCTGTCAAGCAAGTCCGTGATCGGAGGTGCGTCGGGCCCACCTTCCGGCGTCGTCGCGGGGGCGCCGGCCGCGTCCCGGTTGCGGCTGCGCGCGGCGAGGAGCTCAGGCGGGCAGGCGTGCGGGGCCGGTCCGGGCACGACGTCGCGGTCCGCGTCGCGCGGCGGGCTGACGAGCCGGTGCGCGGCGCGGCGCAGGGCCGTGCGGTGGGCGGCGAGGGTGCGCGGACCGAAGACGGTGTAGCCGCCCTCGTAGTGCTGGTACGCGTACTCCTCGGGCGTCGTGACGTAGCCGGTGTACGCGTTCGCGTAGCCCTGCACGATCGCGCCGCGCACGCCGAGCGGCGCGAGCGCGCCGAGCAGCGTGTGCCGCAGCCGCGCGCCCGCCGTGAGCGTGGGCTCCCCGGGGATCCCCGCGAGCGCGAGCCGCCCGATGCGCACGACCTGCACGGGCGCGACCGTCGCGACCCACGGCGCTGCGCCCAGCGTGCCCGTGCGCGCCCAGCCGAGGTAGCGCGCGACGGTCGGATCCGCGCGCACCGCGTCGATGTGCGCCGCCGTCTCCGCGAGCGCGCGGGTCGCGACGAGCCCAAAGGCGCGGGTGTCGTCGCCGCGATCGACCTCGAGCAACGGCACCTTCGGGTCGAGGCCCGCCGCGCGCCGCAGCCGCGCGAGCGCGTACGTCGCGCGCCGCTGCGCGTGGAGCGGGCCGTGCCCCTCGTGCGTGCCGTGCGCCATCGCGAGGCCGATGACGGCGCCCGTCGTGCGCGCGCCCGGGCGCAATCCGTCGAGCAGATCGTCGTCGACGGGGGCGTCCGCGAGCTGCGCGTGCACGCACGCCGCCGCGAGCACCGGCTCGAGCGGCGGCTCGTCCGCGGCCTGCACGAGCAGCGCGGCGGCGTGCGCGGCCTGCGCCTCGGCGATGCACCGCGCGCTCTCGAAGTCGTCGTCGGACGGGCCGACGTGCACGCCGCGTGACGGGCTCGCGCGCCCGTTGGGCGTGACGTCGCCGGCCGCGCCCTGCGCGAAGATCGCCACGAAATCGGGGCCTGCGCCGAGCCGAGCCCGCGCGATCGCGTCGAGACGTTCGGCCGCGAGTCCCTTGTGATCCGGGTGGATCACGCGGTGATCGGCGTGCACGCAGGTGCCGTGCAGCGGGAACGTGCTGAGCGCGCCGAGCGGTCTCCCCGCGGCGTCCTCGATGCGCAGCACGGTGTGCGTCGGGTCGACGCCGAGCGCGGGCCGATCGCGCGGGACGTGCCGCGCGCCGCGGTTGCGCAGATAGGGCCCGAGCGCCCGGTTGAAGGCGATCGCCGGGCCGGGCATCGCGCCCGCCGCCACACGCAGGCGGGCGGTCTCCATACGCGCCGCAGCCTCGCGGATCGCGCGCACGATCCCCGCGACGATCGCGGCGTGCACCCGCGGCACGAAGCCGCCCGTCATCAGCGTGTAATAGACCTCGTGCGCGTAGCCGCTCGGCCCGCTGTGCGTGTGCGTCGCGGTGAGCATCACGCTGCGCGCCGTGAGCCCGAGCGCCGCGTCCTCGCGTGTGAGCGCGGCGAGCACCGCGTCGCGCACGGACTGCGTCACGAAGCACAGATCGACGCAGACGTACGCGACGCGCTCGTTCCGCGCGGCGTCTTCCAGCACGAGCGCGCGCGCGAAGAGCGGCTCGGCCACACCCTCGGCGACGTTGTCGTACTGCCCCCAGCCGAGCAGCAGGAGGCCCGGCTCCCATGCGGTGATCTCCGCCTTCGCGAGGCCGGCGCGCAGCATGCGCGGGAGTCTAGGCGCGTTCGTGCGCCGCGTGATGCGGGCGGCGCATTCGACGCGGCACCCACGATTCGGCCTCCGCGACGCGACGCGTTCCGGCCTCCGCGGCGAAGCGCCGTGCGCGATGGGCGCGGCGGCCCGCGCGCGGCCGCGTGCGCCGCGATGCGCGGGGCGGTCAGCGCGCGGACGTGTCGCCCGCGACGAGCGCGGCGAGGGCCTCGACGTGCGCGTCGTCGGCGTCGAGCGCCCGCAGGGCCTCCGCGAGGCGCAGCACGTACTCGTGGTTCGGGCCGCTCGGCCCGCGCGCGGCGCGGATCTGCGCGGCCATCGCGCCGAGGGGCGCATCGCCGAGCCACTCGACGCACGTCGGGTCGGCGCGGTACACGACCGCGCGCACGACCTCCGCTGGCACGGCGCCGGCGCGCGCGAGGTCCGCGTCGCTCAGCGCGAGCGCCGCCTCGCCGCGCACGTACCCGCCCTGCTCGCGCTCGTCGAGGTGCGCGAGCACGGCGTCCCGCGCGTCCGCGTCGATCGCGTACGCGACGCCCACGCACGACTCGCCCGGCGCCTCGATCAGCGTGACGACGCGCCCCGGCGCACCGGGCAGGCCGCGGTGATCCGTCGAGCCCTGCCAGAAGCGCCGCGCATGATCCGCGAGCACCGCGCGCCGCCGCGCGACGAACGGAAACGAGGGCCGCCAGATCAGCGAGCCGTAGCCGAAGATCCACGTCGCGCCCGACATCGCCCGCGAGCCTGACCGAGGATGCGCCGCCCCGCGAGCGCCCCGCCGCGCGTCGTGCGGGCCGTGTCACGCCGCGTTCCGGCGCGCCGGAAACCATGGCACGATGAACCGCCATTCAGCAGCGGCCCACCCCGGCGAACGCGTGCGGGGCGCGGGCTTCGATCCGAAGCGCGGGTCGCCTTCCACCCACCCCGCGTCGTGAGGTCCGACATGAACGTCCGCGCGCTCCGACTCGCCCTCTGCGCCTCGCTCGCGCTCTCGGTCTCCTGCGGCGACGACGACGCCGCGCCGCCGCCGCCCGTCGCGCCCGATGCGGGCCGCGGTCCCGCGCCCTTCACGGATACCTCGCACACCTTCCCGGGCGTCGACCTCGCGCCCGGCGAGGACCTCGGCCCCGGGACTGCGAACTACCCGTGCATGAGCTGGACGCTGAACAACGACGAACCGATCTACGTGAACGCCGTTCACTTTCGCGCGGGTCCGGCGTGGCATCACTCGAACTGGATGTACGTGCCCGACGACGTGCTCGAGGGGCCGGACGGCGTGTGGAACTGCCGCGACCGCGGCTTCAACGAGGGCTACGCGCTGCTCGGTGGCGTGTTCTTCGCACAGTCGACGCAGGCCGAGGACGAGACGCAGCAGTTCCCGCCGGGCGCGGCCTTCGTGATCCCGCCGCACAGCCGCATCCTGGGCGGCGTGCACCTCATCAACTTCGACACCGTGCCCGTCACGACCGACGCGGGCTTCGACCTCACGCTGCTCGACGAGGCCGAGGTCACGACGCGCCTGCAGCCGCTCTCGCTGAACTATCAGGAGGGCTTCCTCGTGCCGGCGGCGTCGACGGCGTCGCTCTCCATGGACTGCGACGTCGCCCGCGCGACGGGCGCGCCGCTCGATTTCCGCATCCATTACGTGCTGCCGCACTACCACCAGTACGCGACGAACTTCCGCTTCGAGGTCGTCGGCGGCCCGCGCGACGGCGAGGTGATCTTCGAGACGGACGCGGCCGTCGGCGATCCGCTCGGCGCGATGCTCGACGTGCCCTTCGAGATGATGGGCGCGACGGGCTTCCGCATGACGTGCAGCTACGACAACACGGAGTCCTTCGACCTGCGCTACCGCAACGCGGACGACGGTGAGATGTGCGTGCTGCTCGCGTACACCGACGCGCCCGTGCGCATCTACGGCTCGACGATGGGGGCGCCGACGGTGTCGAACGTCGGCGGCACGAGCGTGCGGCAGGGGCCGTGCGACGCCTTCACCGCGCTGCCCCCGCGGGGCGTGCGTCCGTGAGCGAAACTCCGCTTTTCTCTCGAGAAACGAGCGCGCGCGGGGTTCTCGCGCCGCCTCGCAGCTGATGCCGACACCGCCACCCGCTCCGCACGCCGGTGTCGCGCTCGGCGGTCGCTACGCCGTCGAAGGGCTGATCGCCGAGGGCGGCATGAGCCGCGTGCTCGCGGTGCGGCACGTCTTCAGCGGGCGGCCGATCGCGCTGAAGGTGCTGCTGCCCGGCACGCCTCCAGACGGTGAGATCGCGGCGCGGCTCCTGCGCGAGGCGCGCGCGCTCGAGGTCGCGCGTCACCCGGGCGTCGTCGAGCTGCTCGACGCGGGGCGCTGCGACGATGGGCAGCCCTATCTCGCGCTCGAGCGCCTCGAGGGCGAGACGGTCGATGCCTGCCTGCAACGTCGCGGCGTGCTCGGCGTGCCCGAGGCGACGCGGCTCGCGATCGAGCTCTGCGAGGCGCTCGGCCCGGCCCACGCCGGCGGGCTCGTGCACCGCGACGTGAAGCCCTCGAACGTCTTCGTCGTGCGCACGCGCGCCAACGACGAGCGCGCGAAGCTCATCGACTTCGGCATCGCCGCGCTGCCGGATGCGCCCGCGGCCGCGGTGCCCGCGGGACGCAAGCTCACGCAGGAGGGCACGTTCCTCGGCACGCCCTCGTACATGGCGCCCGAGCAGCTCTCGCTGCGCAAGCCCACCGATCGCCGCGCCGACGTCTACGCGATCGGCGCGACGCTCTTCGAGCTGCTCGCGGGGCGGCCGCCGTATCCGGGCATGTACGCGGACATCCTCGTCGCGCAGATGACGCGGCCCGTGCCCGATGTGCGGGAGCACCGCGCCGATGTGCCGCCCGCGCTCGCCGCCGTGCTCGTGCGGGCGCTCGCACGCGAGCCGGAAGATCGCCCCGGTGATGTGTCGCTGCTGCGCAACGCGCTGCTCGACGCGGTGCCCGCTGCGCTCGCTCGTCCGCTCGCGCTGCTCGGTCGCGCGCGCCGTGGCGAAGACGAGGAGACCGCGGAGCCCGCGCCCATCCTGCTGCTGAGCGAGCGCCGTCGCTTCCGCCGCGCGCCCTTCTCCGTGCGCGGCTGGCTCACGAGCACGCGCGAGGGGCGGCAGATCGAAGTGCGGATCGAGGACGTCTCCGAGGGTGGCGTCGCCCTGCACGCGCCCGACGCCGTGCCGGGAGCGCCGCTCGCGCTCGTGTTCGTCGCGCCGGGTGCGAGTGCGGCGACGATCGTGGGGACGGAGACGCAGTGGGTGCGCCCGGACACCGCGCGCGGTGGCTCGCTCGTGGGCCTGCGCTTCGCCGATCCGCTCCCCGCGGACGCCCGCGCGGCCGTGCGCGCGCTCGTCGCGCTCCGCGGCGTCGACGGCTGAACCCTTTGTGTTGATGGGCGATCCGCGCTCCCGGTGCGGAGCGCGACGTCAGCCGCCCTCGACGCGCAGGAGCGAGATCGCCGGTCGCCCCGCCGCGCGCGAGCGCTCGAGGTCGACGTGCAGCACGAGCGCCCAGTCCGTCGCGTCTTCTTCGTCGCAGAGCACCTGCGCGACCTGCCAGCTGCGCCCGTCTTCGCTCGGCGCGATCGTCGTGCGGCTCGGCAGACGCGCGTCGGGGTCCGTGCGCAAGAACGCGTGCTCCGCGAAATACGCGCGCATCGCGTCGGCGAGGCGCGGCGCCGTCCAGGGCGGGTCGCTCTCGGCGAGCACCTCGGCCGCGCCGTCCCAGCGGCCCCGCGCGATCGCGCGCACCAGACGGAACGCGTCGTTGCGTACGAGCACCGTGAAGGCCCGCGAATCGCGCGTGATGTCGGCGGCCGCGGGCGTCGCGTTCGGGTCTTCGCGCTCGGCCTCGGCCGCGAGGATCTCCGCCTCGTCGCCGCGTCGCAGCCGCTCCCACTCGTCGATGAGCGAGGCGTCGGTGCCCCGCACGGCGGCGCCGAGGTACGTGATCGCGTCGTCGATCTCCGCCGTCCGCGCGCCCTCGGGCACGGTCTGCACGAGCGCCTTGTAGGCGTCGGTCAGATACCGCAGCAGCGTGCCTTCCGCGCGCTGCAGCTCGTATTCGCGTACGTACTCGTGGAAGGAGAGGAACTGCTCGACCATGTCGCGCGCGATCGACTTCGGCTTGATGTTCTCCTGCCCGACCCACGGGTGCCGCGCGCGGAAGTCGTTGAACGTCTCGTAGACGAAGTCGCGCAGCGGCTTCGGGTGCTCGAGCTTCTCGAGCTCGGCCATGCGCTCGTCGTACTCGACGCCCTGCGACTTCAGCTCTGCGACCTTCTCGCCCTTGAGCTTGGAGAGCTGGGCGTAGAGCACGACGTCCGGGCTCTCGAGCGTGGCCTCGACGAGCGTGAGCACGTCGAGCGCGTACGTCGCCGACGACGGATCGAGCCGCGGCAGCGTCTCGTGCACGTAGAGCGAGAGCGTGCGGCTCAGCGAGAAGTCCTCGCCGAGCGACGCGCGCACCACCAGCTCGCGCAGGTGCGGCGCGCCGGGGCGCGGCACGAGGTCGAGGATGCGCCCGTCGTGCAGCGAGCGGAGCAGGCTGCGCGCGGTGCGGCCGTGCGCGCGCCTCTGCGCCGGCGTGTCGTGACAATCACGGAGGAGGGTCTTCATCGCCGCGCAGCCCTCGCCGCCGGGGCGACCGAGCACGTGCAGCATCATCGCGGGCGTCACGGCGAAGCGGCTCGTGAGCGGCTCGGGCGGCAGCGATTGCAGCCGGTCGAAGGTCGCCTTGTCGTAATGCACGTACTTGTCGGGCGGCTTCGTCTTCACGAGCTTGCGCAGCTTCTTCGCGTCGCCGGCGGCCTTGCTCTCGGCCTGCATGTTCTCGATCACGTGCTCGGGCGCCTGCGCGACGACCCAGCCCTGCTCGTCGAAGCCCTTGCGCCCCGCGCGCCCTGCGACCTGCTGGAAGTCGCGCACCGAGAGCAGCGCCGTGCGCTGCCCGTCGTACTTGTAGAGCCGCGTGAAGAGCACCGTGCGGATCGGCACGTTCACGCCGACGCCGAGCGTGTCGGTGCCGCTGATGATCTTGAGCAGCCCCTGCTGCGCGAGCTTCTCCGTCGCGCGGCGGTACTTCGGCAAGAGCCCCGCGTGGTGCAGGCCCACGCCGTGCCGCAGGAAACGCTGCAATTCCTTGCCGTAGGGGCTCGTGAACTTCACGCCGCGCAGCGCCTCCTGGATCGCGCGCTTCTCGTCCTTCGTGCAGAAGTCCGTGCTCAGCAGGTTCTGCGCCTCTTCCGCGGCGCTGCGCTGCGTGAAGTTGACGAGGTAGATGGGCGCGCGGCCCGACTGCAGCAGCTTGGAGATCGCCTCGTGCAGCGGACGCTCCGAGTAGTCGAAGGCGAGCGGCACCGGGCGCTCGGTGCCGCGCACGAGCGCCGTCTCGCGGCCGTTGAGGCGCGTGAGCGCGGCCTCGAAGAACGCGGTTTCACCGAGAGTCGCGCTCATGAGCAGGAACGTCGCCTGCGGCAGCGTGAGCAGCGGGAGCTGCCACGCCGCGCCGCGCTCGGCGTCGGCGTAGTAGTGGAACTCGTCCATCACGACGTAGTCGACGTCGGCGCGATCGCCGTCGGCGAGCGCGAGGTTCGCGAGGATCTCGGCGGTGCAGCAGATCACGGGCGCGTCGCGGTTCACCGACGCGTCGCCCGTCATCATGCCGACCTGATCGGCGCCGAGCAGGCGACACAGATCGAAGAACTTCTCGCTGACGAGCGCCTTGATCGGGCACGTGTAGAAGGCGCGCCGACCCTCGGCGACGGCCATGAAGCACATCATCGCGGCGACGAGCGATTTGCCCGAGCCCGTCGGCGTGTTGAGCACGACGTTCTTGCCCGCCGCGAGCTCGAGCAGCGCCTGCTCCTGCGCGGGGTAGAGCGTGATCCCCGCCGACTCCACCCAGCTGAGGAAGGCGTCGAGGATGGCCTCGGGCGTCGAGGCGTCGGCGGGCGGGAGGCGCGCGAACAACGGGGCTTCGGCCCGCGCCGTCGCGGAAGGAGCGGGAGCGGCGGGGTCGGCCATGGGGCGCGCAGCATAGCGCCCGGGGATGGCGCGTCGCGGCACGCGGCGGGCAGATTCCCCCGCATGGCACTCCGGAACGCGTGGCGGACGGTGTGTGGGTGATCGACCGCGATTTCGCGTTGCTCGGCGTGCAGATCGGGCTGCGCACGACGGTGCTCGCGACCGACGACGGTGGCGTCGTCGTGATCTCGCCGGTGCGCTTCGAGCCGGACGAGGTCGACGCCATCCGGGCGCTCGGCCCGGTGCGCGCGGTCGTCGCGCCGAACGCGCTGCATCACCTCTTCCTCGGCCGCGCGGCGGAGGCCTTCCCCGAGGCGCGCGTGCTCGCCGCCGAAGGCGTCGCCGCGAAGCAGCCCGGCCTGCGCATCGACGCGACGCTCGGCACGCCTGCGGCCGCGGCGCTCGGCGTGTTCGGCGGCGCGATCGACACCGTCACGCTCGCCGGCTCGCCGAAGTCGTCGGAGACGCTCTTCTTCCACGCGCCGAGCCGCACGCTCGTCGCGACCGACGCGCTCTTTCACGTCGTGCACGCCGAGCACTGGTGGACGCGCACGTTCATGCGGATGAACGGCGCCTACGGGGGCCTCGCCGCCAGCCGCATCTTCCGCAGCACCATCTCGGACAAGGTTGCCTTCCGGTCTTCGATCGACCGCGCGCTCGCGTGGCGCCCCGAGCGCCTCCACGTCGCGCACGGCGCACTCCTCGAAGAGGGGGCCGCGGACGCGGTTGCGCGCGCGTATGCGTGGCTGCGCTGAGCGCGCGCCGCGTGACTGAATGACGGTTCAGTCGCGCGGCCGTGCGCCTCGCGCGGTCACTCCGCGGCGTTCGTCCAGTCGAGCACGACCTTGCCCGACTGCCCGCTGCGCATGATCTCGAAGCCGTCCACGAAGCGGTCGATCGGGAAGCGGTGCGTGAGCACCGGCCCGAGCGGCAGGCCGCTCTGGATGAGCGACGACATCTTGTACCAGGTCTCGAACATCTCGCGGCCGTACACGCCCTTGAGCAGCAGGCCCTTGAAGATCACCTGATTCCAGTCGATCGCGACGTCCTTCGAGGGGATGCCGAGGATCGCGACGCGGCCGCCGTGGTTCATCACCTCGAGCATCCCGCGGAAGGCCTCGCCGTTGCCGCTCATCTCGAGCCCGACGTCGAAGCCCTCGTGCATGTGCAACTCTTCCATCACGTCGCGCAGCGACTGCTTCTGCACGTTCACCGCGCGCGTCGCGCCCATCTTGCGCGCGAGGTCGAGGCGGTATTCGTTCACATCCGTCACGACGACGTGGCGCGCGCCGACGAAGCGCGCGACCGACGCGGCCATCACGCCGATCGGGCCCGCGCCCGTGATGAGCACGTCCTCGCCGACGAGGTCGAAGGAGAGGGCGGTGTGCACCGCGTTGCCGAGCGGATCGAGGAAGCTCGCGACCTCGTCGGTGATCGAGTCGGGCAGCGGGAACACGTTCACCGCCGGCAGGCTCACGTACTCGGCGAAGCAGCCCGTGCGGTTGACGCCGAGGCCGACGGTGTTGCGGCAGAGGTGGCGCCGCCCCGCGCGGCAGTTGCGGCAGTGGCCGCAGGTGATGTGGCCCTCGCCGCTCACGCGCTGACCGATCTCGAGGCCGCGCACCTCGCTGCCGAGCTCGGCGACCTCGCCCATGAACTCGTGGCCGACGGTCATCGGGACGGGGATCGTGCGCTGCGACCACTCGTCCCAGTTCCAGATGTGCACATCCGTCCCGCAGATCGCGGTGCGGCGCACCTTCACGAGGACGTCGTTCGGACCGACCTCGGGGACGGGCACATCCTCCATCCAGAGGCCGACTTCCTTCTTCGCCTTGACCAGCGCCTTCATCGGATGACTCCCAGTTCGCGGCCGACCTTCTCGAATGCGGCGATGGCGCGCGTGAGGTGCTCGCCCGTGTGCGCCGCCGATATCTGCGTCCGGATGCGCGCCTGTCCGCGCGGCACCACCGGGAACGAGAAGCCGATCACGTAGATGCCCTCGGCGAGCATGCGCTGCGCGAACTCGCCCGCGAGCTTCGCGTCGCCGAGCATCACCGGCACGATCGCGTGCCCCGCGCCGGCGAGCGTGAAGCCGAGCGCCGTCATCTCGCGGCGGAAGCGCGCGGCGTTGTCCTTCACGCGGTCGCGCAGCGTCGCGTCCTGCTCGAGCAGCTCGAGGACCGCGAGCGAGGTCGCGGCGATGGAGGGCGCGAGGGAGTTGGAGAAGAGGTACGGCCGCGAGCGCTGCCGCAGCCACGAGACGAGCTCGCTGCGGCCCGAGGTGTAGCCGCCCGACGCGCCGCCGAGCGCCTTGCCGAGCGTGCCCGTGTAGAGGTCGATGCGGTTCATGACGCCGCAGTGCTCGGGCGTACCGCGACCGCGCTCGCCGACGAAGCCGACGGCGTGCGAGTCGTCGACCATCACCAGCGCATCGAACTCCTCGGCGAGATCGCAGACGGAGCGGAGGTCGGCGAGGATGCCGTCCATCGAGAAGACGCCGTCCGTCGCGACGAGGATCTGCCGCGCGCCCTCGGCCTTCGCGCGCTCGAGCTGCACGCGCAGATCCGCCATGTCGCAGTTCGCGTAGCGGTAGCGCTTGCACTTCGACAGTCGGATTCCGTCGATGATCGACGCGTGGTTGAGCGCGTCGGAGACGATCGCGTCCTCCTCGCCGAGCAGCGTCTCGAAGAGGCCGCCGTTCGCGTCGAAGCACGACGAATAGAGGATGGTGTCCTCGGTGCCGAGGAAGCCGCTCAGTTTGCACTCGAGCTCGCGGTGGATGTCCTGCGTGCCGCAGATGAAGCGCACGCTCGCCATGCCGAAGCCGTAGCGATCGAGCGACGGCCTTCGCGGCCTCGATCGAGCGCGGGGTGATCGGCGAGCCCGAGGTAGTTGTTCGCGCAGAAATTCAGCACCTCGCGCCCGCCGACCGTGATCGCGGCCGACTGCGGGGAGGTGATGACGCGCTCTTCCTTGTAGAGGCCCGTGTCGCGGAGCGTCTGAAGCTCGGCGCGAAGGTTCGCCAGATACGCTTGCTTCGTCACGGGGCGGGAGGATACGCGCGTGCTCCGGCGGGTGCCATCCCGTTCCGCGGAGCGGGCGTGGGCCGTGTCGCGCCTCCGCGTCGCGACGCCGTGACGCGCGGGTAGCGCGCTCAGGGCACGGGGACGAACTCGTCCCAGCCGAAGCGGCGGAGGTAGTTCCCCCACACGCCCTCGCACGCGGGCTCGTGTCGGCAGGCGCTGCACTCGGCGCGCTTCTGACGCGCGACGTCGTCGAGGTCGGCGCGGCGCACGGCGACGAGCTCGCGTCCGCCAAGGTTTTCGCGGCGCCCGAGGAGCAGCTCTGCGGGCAGCAACTTCTCCGCGTTGGAGGCCGGCTCGTAGTGGACGTAGGACTCGACGTAGCCGCGGTTGAAGTCGGGGATCCCCAACGTCGTGCAGAGCGGGATGTCGACGAGGAAGGCGCGCGGCTGCGGCTCGATCGCGGACTGCGTCTCGAGGAACGCGCGCGCGACGGCGGCGATCTCCGTGTAGCGCGGAAAAATCTGCTCGAAGTGCGTGTCGGCGCGGCCGTTCGCCTGCATCACGTTGAAGACGACCTGATCGACGCCGTGCGCGCGCAGGAAGCGGTAGATGTCGGCCATGTGCGGGAGGTTGCGCTTGGTGATCACGGTCGAGGTGTGGAGCTCGACCCCGTAGCGCTTGAAGCGCGTGATCATGTCGAGCCCGGCGACCGTCTGCGCGAAGCTCTCGGGCGTGCGCGTGAGGCCCTCGTGGAGCTTCTCCGTGTGGCCGTGGATGCTCACGTAGAAGCGGTTCATCCCCGCGCCGATGAGCGCCTTCGCGTACTTCTCGTAGGAGAGCGCGCGGCCGTTGGTCATCACGCTGATGCGGCGGACGCCCGCCTCCTTCGCCCAGCGCACCCAGTGCGGCAGGCGCGGGTTCGTCGTCGGCTCGCCGGAGGTGAAGCAGAACTCCTCGGCGCCGCGCTTCTGCGCGAGGAGCGCGCGCACCGTCGCGTCGTCGGTCGCGCTGTTCGTGACGTAGCGGGCGTCACGGTCTTCTTCCATGCAGAAGACGCAGTTGTTGTTGCAGACCGCGCCGGTGAGCACGTGCACGCGCTCGTCCCGCGCGGCGATGCGCTCGTCGATCGTGCGGTTTTCGGGTGGGTTCGTGCGTGGGTCCAAGCGATTCACGTCTCGAGCGTCCCGATCGTACAGCCATTCGGCGCGCCGAGGTAGCCGACGTCGCGGGCCTCAGCCGCGCCCGCCCGCGACCGCGAAGAGCAGGGCCCCCAGCGCGACGCCGGCCGCGCGGTGAAGCAGCCGCGCGCGGGCCATGCGGCGCGGGTCGGCGCCGTGTCGGGCGAGCGCGCGCGGCACCACGACCACGAAGACGAGCGCCGTCGCGCCCGCGACGCAGGCGCCGATCGCGCCGGGCCACGCGAGCCCGATCGCCGCCGCGGGGAGCGTCCCGGCGAATGCGGCGAGCGCCGCGGCCCCGCGTGCGCCGAGCGCGAGGAAGGTGGTGCGCACCTGCGCCGCCGCGTCGTCGCGGGCATCGGCCGCCTCGTGCAGCAGCTGGTTTTCGAGCAGCAGGCCCGTGAACGCGAGCGTGAGGAGCGCCGTCGCAGGGGGCAGCGTGCGGCCCGCGCCGACGAAGAGAAGCGGGGCGAAGCACGCGACGTTGAGCAGCGTGCCGACGATGGGGAGCCGCTTGAGCCGCGGGCCCGCCGAGTAGAGCCAGCCCGCGGCGATGCTCGTCGACGCCGCGGCGACCGGCACGGGGCCGCCTGCGGCCGCGAGGCCGAGCGCGCCGAGCGCGAGCGCGAACGCGAGCGCCGCGAGGGCGTCGATGGCCTTCGTCGACGCCTGTGAGAACGGGTTCTTCGCCGGGTCCCGATCGAGCCCGCGGTCGGCGAGGCCGTTCAGCAGATAGCCGTACGCGAGCAGCAGCGCGGCGATGCCCATGCCGCGCGCGAGGCCGATCGCGGCCGCGGCGTCGGGCGAACGGAGCGGCGCCGCGGCGAGCGGCAACACGACGAAGTGCGCCCAGTCACGCACGCGCAGCCCGCGCCACCACGCCCACGATGCGCTGCGGCTCGGCCGCGCGGCCCCGACCGCGGTCGCTCCATCGGCCGACATTCTCGGCATGATAGGCTCGTCCGCCGCCCCGGCCAAGCGATGCAGCCCGTCCCCACACTGTCCCCGTCGCGGGCGCGGCTCGTACTGCTGGTGGCGATCGGGACGTTCGTGGTGCAGGGCGTGTGGCTCGCGGGGACGTTCCCCGTCTGGCACGAGGAGACCGCGACACACGCGGGGCCGTCCGTGCCGCAGCTCGCGCCCGTCGACGACGACGGTGGCGGCGTGCTGCCGTTGAACGTCGGCTGCGGCGAGGGGGCGACGTGGCTCCGCGCGCGCACCCGGCCGTCGGCCGCGCTCTGCGCCGCGGGGCTGCGCTGGCCGGTGCTCGTCGCGCCGTACATCGGTGGCGTCGCGTACTGGCCGCTGCAACTGCTGCGACCGATTCACCAGGGCGATCCCGTCGCGCTGCGCCGCTGCGGCCTCGTGATCGGCGCCCTCGCGATCCTCGCGCTCTTCCTGCTCGTCGAGGCCGTCGCCGATTCCCTCACGGCGGCGGCCTGCGCGATGACCGCCGCGACGCTCTCGGGCTTCGTCGTCGGTCATTCACTGCTCGTCTACTACGAGTTCGTGCCCTCGCTCTTCGTCGCGCTCGCGGCGCTCGTCGTCGCGCGACGGCGCGATCCACGCACGCCGCCCTCTGCGCGCCGGCTCGCGCTCGCAGGCCTCCTCGTCGGGCTCTCGATCGCGACGAACGTGAAGGGCCTCGTCGTCGCGGCGCCGCTCGTGGCGACTGCGCTGCACCGCGGGGGCCCGCTCCGCGCGGCCGGCGTGAAGCGGCTCGCGATCGCGGCCCTCTGTGCCGCTGCGCCGATCGCGCCGCTGCTCGTCGTCGCGCTCGCGGACCCGTACGGCGGCGTCGGGACGCAGGTCGGGGCGCGCCTCGCGACGATGGCCGCGCACCTCCATCCGCGTTTCTTCGTGGAGGAGGTGGGCAACGCGCTCCTCTACGCGGGCGACGTTGGTTATTACTTCGCGCTCGCGAACGGCGGTGACGGGGGCCTCGTCCCGGCCTTTCTCACGCTGTCGACGTTCGCCTTCGCGCACTCGCTCGTCGCGCTCGTGCAGAGGATCGCCGGGCGGCCGCACTCGCCCGTCGCCGCGGCCTGTGGGGCGCTCCAGCTCGCCTACATCGTGTTCGTCACGCTCGCCTACGACCAACGGCCCGCGGCGAACTACGCGCCCGTCACGTACTCGCACGCGGTCTCGCTCGGCTGCGCCCTCCTCACGGCGGGCCGACTCCTGAGCGGCAGGATGCGCTCACCATCTTACCGGATGGTGATCGTCGTCATCGCGATCGGCGTCGCCAGCGCGGTCACGAGCACGTTCCGCCGCGGCGATCTGCGCGACACGACCACGGTCTCGATCAACCTCACCGCCGAGCGCGCGCTCGTCGCACACCTGCGCGCGCGGCCCGACGCGCCCGCGATCACGACGACGTACAACCTCGCCGGCGTGCTCGACGCCTTCGGCGCCTCGACCCTCGATGGGCAGCCCTACCTCGGGCAGCGGCGGCTCGATCTCGGCCTGCGCGAGGGCCTCGTCGAGCGTTTCGCGCTGCTGCTCGCCGACCCCGGGCGGCTGCCGTTGCGCTTCGTCGTCCCGATCCGCGTCGGCCTGATCGACGAGCCCGGCGTCGCGCTCCACCGCCGCGCGCTCGAGGACGCCGCGCGCGCGCTCGGCTGGCGCGTCACGGAGGAGGCGCGCTTCACGACGCGCTCGGGCGTACCCGTGCTCGCGCTCGTGCGCGTGAGCGCGCCGCCGGGGGCCGTGTTCACGCCGCGCCCTGCACGCGCCCCGGAACGGCGCCACGCGGACCCGCGGCGCGCCCCCGACCCCGAGGTCCGCGCCGCGCTCGAGGACGCTTCGCTCGGCGATGGCTGGCAGGTCACGCGCATCGAGGGGCGCGCGGATTCCGCAGCGCGCGTCACGCTCGCGCGTGGCGGCGTGCGCGTCGTCGTCGAGGTCGTGCGGCAGGGAGCGCGGCCGTTCGCGGCGCCTGCGCGCTCGGCGGCGTTCGACGTCTTCTACGCGCGGAGCGGTGCGGGCTCGCCTCCGGACGCCGTGCTCGTCGAGGCGGCGAACCGCGTGGCCGGGCGCCTCCGCGCACGCGGTCACTGAATCGCGATTCAGCCTGCGGGGAGTACGGCCGCGCCGAGGCGGGACCGCGCCGACGCGAGCGCGATCTCGAGCGCATCGAAGAGGACGGCCGCGTCGAGGGAGAGGATCGCGTTCACCTCGTGGATTGGCACGCACGCGCAGCCGGGGCCCTGCGCCGGGTTCATCTCCTCGAACGCGCGCAGGAAGCCGAGCTTGCGGCCGTTGCCCGCCTCCTGCTGCCACTGCGTGAGCAGGCAGGGCGCGACGGTCCCGTCCGAGAGCACGTACGCGAAGTAGCGGCCCGCGTAGCAGTGCGAACAATCGCCGCCGAGGCGCCGGCCGTCGCGCATCTGCAGCGCGAGCACCGAGTCCGAGTTGCCGACGGGTTCGCCGCGCCGCCGCCGCTCGCGCAGATCCCGCGCGATCTCCGTGATGCGCTCGTCGCTCAGGAGCGGCGCGATGGGCGCGTCGACGTCGCAGCGCGCGTCGTGCTCGAGCTGGAAGAAGGCCTTGTGGCCGAAGTCGCGCGCGACCTCGAGGACGTGGCCCACGTTCTCGGCGCCCTTCGGCGTGATGACGGTCATCGTCACGACGGGCACGCCGCGCGAGCGCAGCACCTCGAGCGCGTCGAGCACGCGGTCGTACGAACCCTTGTGCCGCTGCGCGTCGTGCACCTCGCGCGGGCCGTCGAGCGTGACGCAGACGACGTCGAGCAGCGCGACGTCCTCGATCCGGTCGCGCACGAGCCAGCCGTTGGTGTTCATCGCGACGTGGATGCCGCGCGCGCGCAGGTGGCGGATGATCGCGCCGGCGTCCTTGCGGAGCAGCGGCTCCCCGCCGATCAGGCTCGCGCGGCCGAGCCCCCCGGCGACGAACTCGTCGATCGCCGCGGTCCACTCGGCCGTCGTCATCTCCTCGCGGTGTTGGAGCGGGATGTCGCAGTAGTCGCAGCGGAAGTTGCAGCGGTTCGTCAGCGAGAACGTGACCTGAAACGGGCTCTTCCGGGACAGCGCGCGGCGCACGCCCAGCTTCGCGATCGGGAGCGCGCGCGCGCCTGCGCGCAGGAGCGAGGCGGGAGAGAGCAGCGAGGACGACATCCTACCGAGCCTACACCGAGCGGCCCCGGGCGCGAGGGCTCACACGCGCAGGCCACGCGCACGCTTGTACGCGTCGGAGAGCAGCGTGAGCGGCAGCATCGCGAGCGGTGGCCACCAGAAGTTCACGGTGATGCTCGGCCCGACCGAGCGCGCGTGGTGCCAGACGCGCGACGGCAGGTAGAGCAGGTCGCCCTCGCGCAGGACGCATCGCTGGCCCTTCGCGGCAGCGAGCCGCGGAAAGGCCTGAAAATCCGGGGTTTCGAGGTCCACGTGGCTGAACTGCGGCATCGCCGACCACAGACTGTGCGGGTAGAGATTCCGCCGCTCGCGGAAGGGGAAGAAGAGGAACTCCTTCTCTCCGTGGAGCTGCGCGATCAGGTTGTGCAGCAGATCGAAGTGCAGTCGGCTCACGGTGTCCGGCGCGCTGAACCACACGTTTCGCCGCACGTAGAGGGCGTTCGCGCAGTACTCGGGCACGCCGATCTCCTCGCGCAGCGCGGAGGGAAACGCCTCGAGGGGCGCGCGCAGATAGTGGGTCGGCGCCCCCCCCGCGAGCACGCGCTCGACGTAGTCCGCGACGCTCAGCGTCTCGACGCGAAATCCCCGCTTCGGATCGAGCACCACGCTGCGGTTCTCGACGACGTATGTCTGCATGCGCTGCGCGCCGATCCGCGCGCGCAGCGCCTCCGGCGACCAACCACCGACGGCCGGCCAGTCATCGAGCGCGCCCTCGAGGACGAGCGGCTCACCCGCGCGCGCGAGCGCGGCGAAGGCCTCGCGCGAGGGTCGGTGAACCCGTCTCACCGGCGTGTACGAGAGGGAAGGCATCGACGGATCTCAGCCCCACGCGAGCCAGTGATCGCGGCCGCGGGACCGTGCGACGAAGCCGCCGTAGGTGATCCGGTCACGTGTCCCCT
This sequence comes from Polyangiales bacterium, assembly GCA_964202905.1. Classification (GTDB taxonomy): domain Bacteria; phylum Myxococcota_A; class Polyangia; order Polyangiales; family JADJQN01; genus CAIUAC01. The sequence continues at coordinate 27,284 of CAXNJO010000001.1, read as the reverse complement.
CGACGGCCGTCACGTGGTGGTGGTGGCGCCCTGCGTCGAAGACCAGCACGTCACCGAGCCCCGGATTCGCGACGAATCCCTCGTGTTGCGCGAGATAGGCGCGGATCTCCTCACCCGACCGGGCGAGGCGCTGCACGGGCTCGCCGGAGGCCTCGCCGTGCCGGACGCGGTGGACGTGGAGCACGCCGCCGCCTTCGGGGAGCGCGAGCGGCAGGTAGAAACTCGCCTGGGACTCCGGGGCGAGCTGCGCGGCGAGGTCGCGCATGGACGGGAAACGGAGCGTCTCGTTCTCGCAGTGCACGTGAATGCGCCCGCCCGGGGTGAGGATGCGTCCGGTGGCCGGCGCGTGGGCCCTCCCGGCCGCGTCTCGCGGGACCTCGACGCGCGCCTCGCCGGCCATCTTCGTCAGCAGCCCTCGCAGGGCGGCCGCGACGTCGAGCCCCTCCGGCGCGAGCGTCGCGAGAAACGCGTGGTGCCGCGCTGCGTCTTCGAAATAGGCGTCGAGCGGCGGAGGCTCGACGACGAGGACGCGACCGAGCGTGAAGCCGTCGAAGTGCGCCGAGGGCATGCGCATCGGGGCGAGCGGGTCGTGGAGGAGCCGCTCGCGGAACGCCGCGACGACGTCGGGCGAGACCACGTTGCGCACGACGATCCCCAGCTCCTGACCGTCGAGGATCCGATCGAGGAGTCGATCGGAGGCCGAGAGCTCGTCGAACGCGATGTCCGGCAGCGACTGCACGAGCCGCAGGATGCCCGCGCGCGGAGGGCTCGGCCAGCACGGCGGCGTCACGCGACCTTGCATGCGACGCGCAGGGGGTCGTACGCTGACGACGCATGCAGGCGACCGCCGTGAGCCCGTCCCTGTATTCGGAGCCGTGGGCCCTGCGTGACGGCGTCGATCTCGCCTCCTTCGAGGCGAGCGTGCGCGTCCACGGCACCACGTGGCGCGGCGGGCGGATGATGATCGAGCGGGCGATGCCGGAGCATCTCTTCCGGCTCGCCGCCACGCACGGCGTCGCGCTCGGTCCGCTCGGTCGGCGCGTGCTCGAGAGCGTCGAGCGCGCGTCCCTGCCGCTGATCGTCGGTTGGGACGTCGGCGAACCCGGGCGCACGGTCGTGAAGGCGTACGCCAACGCCTCCGATCATACAATCGGGGCGCGCGCCGACGCGGAGGAGCACATCCTCGGATGCGTGCGCGAGCCCGTCGCGCACGTCGTCGGCGTCAACCTCTTCGCGGATGGGCGTGTCGAGCGCAAGCGCTACGTCCAGGCGAGTGATGCGGAGACGGCGGCAGCCCCGTTCGGGCCGCGCGCGTGCGAGCTCGCGCGGCTTGCCGTGCGCGCCGGCGCGAGCGCAGGCGCGGTCGTGTCCTTCGACGTGCCGGAGGGCGAAGGCCCCGCCGCTCCACGCGCCTTTTTCGTCGCGGTGCGTGCGTCGGGCTGGTCGGCCCTCGCGCGCGAGCTCCCGTGGTTCGACGCCGGCGCCCTGTCGGCGGAGCTGCCCTTCCTGCCCGGCGTGCCGCGCTCCGTGGGCGTCTCGCTCGGCGGCCCGCTCGTGCACACGGTCTACGTCAAGCCGTCGGGGGCGGGGCCGGCACTCCACGCGCTCGAGGGGGATGCGCTCTTCCGCGCGCCCGGTGTGATGTTGCGTCTCTTCGTCGAGCCCGCGGAGCCCGCGACACGCAGCTATCGGCGCACGGCCGCGTACGCGCTTTCGTATCGCGTCGCCGAAGGACACGCCGAGTCGGCGCTCCTCGACGGGCTCTTCGCCTGGGCGCTCGCGCGGGTCGAGGCCGCGGAAGCCGCGCGCAGGCCCGTCGCCGAGGTGCTGGCCGAGGGTGCGCCGCCGCCCCCCTGGAGTCGCCTGTGACATCGCTCTTCACCACCGCTTCGGAGTCCGACGGCGAGGTTCTCGTCGAGACGACTCCCAACGATCGTCATTTCGACTATTGCCTCGAGCCCTACGAGCCTCGCCGCTCTCCGCGCGGCGGTCTGCGCTCGGAGTCGCTCCTCTGGCAGTCCTTCCGCGTCGCGGGCGCGGAGCCTCGGGTCGCCGAATCCGTCCGCGCGCTGCAACACGCCTGCGGTCGCGATGCGACGGTGTGGGGCGTGAAATACGACGGCAGTCAGCTGTTTTGGGAACTCTATTTCTACGATCCCCAGAAGCGTGACGCGGCCGTCACCGCGACCCGTGTCGGCGAAACCGTCGCTCCCTTCTATCGCATCGACGCAACCGTTCGCGAGTCAGTGCCCTATTTCATGTTCAGTTACGATTTGCGCGTGGATACCGCCGCTCGCGGTCGGGTCGACGGGCTCAACCTCTATCTCGCCGAGCCGCGCGGTCATGCCGGCCGCTCCTACACGGTGCAGGGCGAGCGGATGGAGCTTGAGAATCACTACGTCTTCCTGCCTCCGAAAACGGATGTTCACGAAGTGGTCGCGCGAATCCGCAGCAGCACGTTCGTGGATTTCGACAGGGTCTCGCTCGCCGAGCTGTTGCGGCCGCAACTCTTCAGCTGTCGACGCGTCTGCGTGGCGCGCAAGCGCACGTGTGATGCGCTGTATTTCTCCGGAATCGACGTCGATCAGTGGCTCTGGTTTCTGCGCGCCTACGAGTATCCGAGGGATTTCGTGAGCTTCGCCGAGCGCTGTCGTGGACGCTTCGAACACCTGCGTTTCGACGTCGGGATCGACTATCGCAGCGGCCCGGATGGCCGTCTCGCCCGGCCGAAAACCAGCTTCTACGGGACGGTCTGAGCGATGGAGACGACCCGCGGCGCGTTTCATCCGACCCGTTTCCGTGACCTCGCGGTGACTGTGGATTTCCACTGCAACAGTGCTTGTCGTTTCTGCATCGTCCAAGAGGGGATGAACCGATATCGGGGCGTACCGCTCGAGCGCTTTCGCGCGACCGCCGCCGAAAATCGGGTGAGCCGCAAATACGAGCGTGTCCTCTTCACCGGGGGCGAAGTCACGCTCGAGAAGAGTCTCTTCGACTTCGTGCGCGTCGCCCGCGAATCCGAGTCTTTCGCCCACGTCCGTGTCCAGACGAATGGCCGCCGTCTCGCCGACGCCGCGTACGCCCGTGCGCTTCGCGAGGCGGGGGTCGACGAACTCTTCGTCTCCGTCCATGGCGCCGACGCCCGCACGCACGACGGAATCACGCAACGACCGGGGAGTTTCGACGAGCTGGTCCGCGGTCTCGACAACGCGCGCGCTCTCGGCTTCACGCTCCTCTCCAATACGGTGATCACGGCGCTCAACGTGCAGGAGCTGGCGGCGATCATGGAGCTCGCGGCCGCGCACGGCGTCACGAGCGCGGAGCTCTGGGGCTATCTGCCGATGGCCGACCATGCCGAGGCGAATGCGCTGCTCGCCCCCGTGTCCGAGGTCGCGCCCGCGCTGCTCGCCGCGCTCGACCGCGCCGACGCACTCGGCGTCGCGGCGCTCGTCAAATACGTGCCTCACTGTCTGCTCGGGACGCGCGCCGCGCTCGTCGACAACGCGCAACCCGATGTGATCATCGTCGAGTCGTTCTGGGATGCCTTCCCGAAGTTCTCCTGTTTGTTCGAGGCGGTGTGCGAGCACTCCGACTCCTGTCTCGGTCTCTCGCACGCGTACATCGATCGCTTCGGCTGGGAGGAGACACGCCTCCGCCCCGAGCCGCGCGTCACGCCGTGGAAGGAGCGCGATGCGCCGGCGGAGCAGGCGACCGTCGACGACGGGGACCCGGCGCGCGATCGACACGGGGTCTGGGGGCGTCTGCTCGCGGGCGTCGAGGACGCGGAGGCTCGACTCGCGGGTGTGCAGGTCTCGCGTACGCAGGTCCGCTACGGCTTCGAGCTTGGCGCGGGTGCACGGCTCGACGTCGTGCTCGAGGCGCGTGACCCCGCGAAGCAGGCGCTCGCGCGCACCCGCTCGTTCAATCTCTTCTACGCGGGGCTCGAAGGCGATCCGTCGCGCGAGCAGGTGCGCGGGCTCCTCGAGCGGGTCGTCGCTGCCGTACAGCGCGGCGACGACGGCACGCTGTTCCTCGACGGTCGCAAGGGGCTCCTGCCCCTCGTCGACGAGCGGCCGCGCCGCGCTCCGCGGCCCCCGCGCTGAGTCCGCGGCCCCGTACGCGACACGCTGGCGCGGTGCTCAGTCTTGAACGCTGTGGTCGGCCGTGAACGCGCTGCCCGGCCGAGGGCGCGCTGCTCAGCCGTGAACGCGGTACGAGCCCATCGGGTGACGCCGCGCGCGCTCCGCGTGCGTGAGCAGCGGCAGGGCCGAGACCCCCGCGACCTCCGCGGCGACGAGCGCCTGGGCGAGCGCCATCGCCGAGAGCCCATCGGGCTCGGCCGTCGCCGAGCTGCCCGTGCCGCCGTTGACGGCGAACACGCTGCAACGCGCCGACTGCGCGATCGACCCGTCGTGCTCGGCGCGCTGGAGCACATCGAGCTGGAAGGCGCTGCCGTCGGGGCGCCGCATCAGGACGGCGACGGCGCCGAACTTCACCGGGTTCACGGCCGCGACGGTGGCGGTGTGCAGCGGCGTGCCGACCGGCAGCGCCGCGGTGAGCGCGTGCAGGGCCGTGGCGGGCTTCGCCCCGACGCGCTGGCGGCGAACGCCCTCGGACTGCGGGGCGAGCGCGCGCGCGACGCCTCCCGTGAACACGACGCACGACGCCGCCCCGGCTGCGGCCAGGAAAACCCGCCGCGAGGTGCTCACCATCCCGCTCGCGCCTGCTCCTGCGTCTCGGTTCTTCTCGGTCGACATGCGCTCTCCTCGTGTGCGGCCGCCGGGCGCGCAGCAAGTCAGCCTAAGGGAGCGGACCGTCGTGGGTCAAGCGAGTCGACCGGCGCGAGCTCGCCGTCGCCGTGCAGCGCGACGTAGCCGCGGCGGACCCCGTGGCAGCGGCTCGACAACGCGCAGGCGGTGCATGCGGGCGGTTTCACGAACTCTCCCGCGTCGACGCCGGCATCGAGCTCGCCGAGCGCGAAGTAGCGATCGAGCGCGCGCGGCACCAGACAGAGCGGCACCCCGCACATCGACTCGAAGCCGCCGAGCTCGAGCCCGCGCGCCTCGGCCTGCGCGACGGCCTCCGCGAGCATGGGGAGGACGTCCGTGTAGGGCGGCACGAGCGCGCGCTCGCGCGGCACGACGTCGGTCGAGGGCGCGACGAACGAGATGTTCGCGAACGCGCGCGGCCAGCGCTCCGCGAGCAGCGCGACCCACGCCGGCAGCTCGTGCAGGTTCGCCTGACAGATCACGAAGTTCAGTTGTACGTGCAACCCAGTTGCGACGAGCTGGTCGATGCCGAGGACGGTCTTCTCGAACGTGCCCGGCGCGCCCGTGACGGCGTCGGAGACGGCCGCGCTCGCGCCGTGCAACGACACGAAGACCTCGTCGAGTCCGGCCTCGGCGAGCTCGTGCGTGCGCGCCGCGTCGGCGAGGCGGACCGCGTTGGTCTGCAGCACCACCGGCAGCGTCGACAAGGACTTCGCGAGCCGCACGAACCCCGCGAGCCCCGGGTGCAGCGTCGGCTCGCCACCCGTGAGGTTGATCTTGTGGCCGCGCTCGGCGGCCGTGCGGATCGCGGCCTCGATCGTCGCGTCGTCGGCGCCGGGCAGGTGCGTCGAGACGAAGCAGAAACGGCACGCCTGGTTGCACTGGAAGACCACGCGGATGAGGTCCTCGTCGATCACGCCGCGGCGCGCGTCGTGGTAGCGGCTCGGCTGCACCAGCTCGCGCGCGACCTGCTCCTCGACGGTGGCGATCAGCGAGAGGCGGCGCCGCGCGCGGTCGGTCGCCACGGGCGTCATCTGCGGCGCCCCGAAGCGCTGCACGACCTCGCGCGCGACGCCGGCACAGCGATCGCGCACCGCGCAGCCCTCGCACGGCGCGAGGTGCACGTGGTCTTCGCGCAGCGCCGCGCCCGGCGTCATCGCGTAGAGGTGCGCGACGCGCGGCTCCTGCCCGTGCACGCACGGTGGCGGTCCGCTGCCCGGCGCGAGCTTCAGCGGCAGCGCCGCCGCGCGGGCCCGCGCCTCGACGTCGCGGATCACGCCGCCCGCCGTATCGAAGTCGAGCAGCTCGCGCGCGTCCGGCGCGCGCACCGGCACGACGAGGAAGAGCGTCCGCACGCCGCTGCCGAAGCGCCGCCGCAGCCACGACGGGAGTTCCGGCAGGCGCGCCGCGGTCGAGCGCACGAGCGCGGCCTGCACGTCGACGCGCAGCCCCGCAGCGATCAGCGCATCGAGGCCGCGCAGCGTCGCCTCGAAGCCGCCCGCGTCGCGCGTCACCGCGTCGAGCCACGGGCCGGCGCCCGCGAGATTCACGAGCGCGCGGTCGAGTCCCGCGGACACGAGCTCCGCCGCGCGCGCGTCGTCGATCAGCGTCGCGTTCGTCTCGAGCGTGACGCGCTCCGCGCCGGCATGCCGCGCCTCGCGAACGAGCCCGGCGAGATCACGGCGCATCGTCGGTTCGCCGCCGCTGAGCACGATCTCCCTCGCGCCGCGGGCGATCGCTGCGGCCATCCGCTGCGCGACCGCTGGCGCCTGCACCCACGCGGCGTCGTCCTTCGCGCTGCGCGCGGTGCAGTAGGTGCAGGCCTGATTGCAGCGGAGATGCGTCTGGACCGGCTCGCTGCGCATGGGGGTGCCGGCGAGTCTAGCAACGCGCGCCGGGGGCGCGTCGCGTCACGAGCCCGCGGTGCCCATGCCCGCGAGGCCGAGACCCGGCCAGCGCGGGCCGGCATGATCGTTGGCGCTGCGCGCGCCGCCGGTGTGCTCGCCCTGCAAGATCGAGCCTTCGCCGTTCGGGGCCGCGGGCGCGGCGGGCGCGAGCTCTTCGGGCGTCGGGCGCGAGGCCGCGGGGATCTCGCCGGTGAGCGACCCGAGGAACGCGACGATGTCCGCGACCTGCGCGTCCGTGAGCTCCCGGCCGAGCTGCACCTGGCCCATGATCTTCACGGCCTCCGCGAGCGTCTGGCGCGAGCCGTCGTGGAAGTAGGGCGCGGTGAGGGCGACGTTGCGGAGCGTCGGCACCTTGAACATGTGCCGGTCGCTCTCCTGATGCGTGACGTTGAAGCGGCCGTTGTCGGCCTCGGTGAGCGGCGTGCCGCGGAGTTGGAAGTAGTTCCGCACGAGGCCCATCTTCTGGTACATCGTGCCGCCGACGTTCTGGCCCGTGTGGCACGCGGGGCAGCCGACCGACTTGAACGTGTCGTAGCCGCGCCGCGCCTGCTCGCTGATCGCGCCCTGCTCACCGCGGAGGAAGCGATCGAAGGGCGAGGGCGTGATGAGCGAGCGCTCGTACTCCGCGATCGCGTGCGTGAGGCTCGTTTGCGTGATGCCCTCCGGATACGACGCGGCGAAGGCCTGCACGTAGTCGGGGCGCGCCTTCAACGCCGTGAGCGCGGCCTCGATGCTCGACCCCATCTCGCCGGGGTTCCCGATGGGGCCGGCGGCCTGCTCCTCGAGGGTCCGCGCGCGGCCGTCCCAGAATTGAACGAAATTCAGCGCCGCGTTGAGCACCGTCGGCGAGTTGATCGGGCCCACCTGTCCGCGGATGCCCTCGGAGGTCGCGCGGTGCTCGGCGCCGCCCATCTCGAGGGAGTGGCAGGTCGCGCAGCTCAGCGTGCCGTCGCCCGAGAGGATGCGGTCGTGGAAGAGCTTGCGGCCGAGCGCGACCTTCGCGGCGTCGAGGTTCGTCGGGGGCGTGAGCGCGACGAGCGGCTCCGGGGCAGGCGCGGCGGGCGCCGAAAGTGCCGCGGGCGCGGGCTCGGACTTCGAGCCGCAGGCGCCGAGCGCCGCGGGGAGAACGAGGGAACCGGCGAGGGCGAGCAGGACGAGGACGCGGGATACGGTCGTGCGCATACGCCGTTAGATAGACGCATCCGGGCGCCGGGTAAAGGTTCTGGGGCTGGAGACCCTGGCGCGGCCTCAGCCGAGCCCGAGGGAGGCGAGCTCCTCCTCGACCTTCTCCCACTTCTGGACGAGCCCCTCGAGGCTGCGAGCGAGATCGGCTTCCTCGTATTGCAGCCCCCGGATCTGCGACGCGCTGTGCGTCTCCGCGAGGTCGGACGCCGTCCAGAGCCGCTCGATCTCGCGCTTGCGGGCCTCGACCTTCTCGATCGAGGCGAGCAACTCATCACGCTCCTTGGGGAGCGATTTCGCCTTGTTTTTGCGGCGTTTTTGCTCTTCCCACGAGAGCTGCGGCTCAGCGGGTCGGGGCTGCACGGCGGACTGCGTCGCCTGCGTCTTCGGCGGAGGGGGCGCGGTGGACTGCGCGGCAGCGGGCTGCGCGGTCGGGGCGTCGTCGCGTTTCTCGCGTTTCTCCGCGCGGGCGCGGGAGACGACGACGTCCGCGTCGAGGTGATCGTCGCCGAGCCGCGCGAGGTATTCGGCGTAGCTCCCGGGGAAATCGCGCGGGCCCTCCGGCGTGATCTCGACGACGCGCGTCGCGAGCTCGCTGACGAACCAGCGATCGTGCGAGACGAAGAGGACCGTGCCCTCGAACGCGCGGACGGCCTGCGCGAGCGCGCCGATCGCCTCCATGTCGAGGTGGTTCGTGGGCTCGTCGAGCACGATCACGTTGGGCTTCTCGACGGCGAGCCGGCAGAAGATGAGCCGTGCGGCCTCGCCGCCGGAGAGCTTGCCGACGGGCTTGGTGACCTCGTCGCGCGAGAACAGCACGCGCCCGAGCTGCCCGCGCACCCACGCCGTCGGCTCGAGCGGGACGGCCTGCTCGATGAACTGCAGCGGCGTGGTGCGGCCGTCCTTGAGGATCTCGTGGTGGTCCTGGGCGAAGTAGCCGACGCGCGTCTCGTGGCCCCACGCGACCTTGCCCGCGTCCGGCGTGAGCGCGCCGACGACGATCTTCAACAGCGTCGACTTGCCGAGGCCGTTCGGCCCGATGATCGCGACCTTCTCTCCGCGCCGCACCGTGAGCGAGACGTCGGTGAGCACGCGCTTCTCGCCGTACGCCTTCGCGACGTGCTCGACGGTGAGGACGTCGCGCCCGCTCTGCCGCGCGGGCGTGAAGCCGAAGTGCGGCGTGCGGCGGGAGGACTCGGGGACGTCCTCCATCTTGTCCTCGATCTTCTCGAGCTGTTTCTGCCGGCTCTGCGCCTGCCGCGCCTTGGTCGCCTTGGCCTTGAAGCGCTCGACGAAGGCCTTCTTCTCCGCGACGATCTTCTCCATGCGCGCGAGCTCGCCCTCCTTGCGGAGGCGCGTCTCCTCCTTCTGGACGAGGAAGCGCGTGAAGTTGCCGTGGTAGAGCGTCAGCGTGCCGTAGTCGACGTCGAGGACGTGCGACGAGACGTTGTCGAGGAAGCGCTGGTCGTGCGAGATGACGACGGCGCAGCCTTCGTAGCGCGCGAGGAACTTCTCGAGCCAGCGGATCGAGAGGATGTCGAGGTGGTTGGTGGGCTCGTCGAGCAGGAGCAGGTCCGGGCGGCCGAGCAGCACCTGCGCGAGCAGCACGCGCAGCTTGAAGCCGCCGGAGAGCGTGCCGAGCGCGTTGCGGTGCAGCGGCACCGGGATGCCGAGGCCCTCGAGCACCGCGCTCGCGCGCGCCTCGAGCGTGTAGCCCTCGCTCTGCCGCACGAACTCCTCGAGCTCGTGCGCCTCTTCGGGGCGCTCGGCCATCGCGCGGAGCGCGCGGTAGACGGCCTCGTCGCCCTGCATCGCGACGTCGAGGATCGGCTGCGCGTCGTCGAGGAAGCGGTCCTGCCGGAGCACGCCCATGCGCGCCCCTTTTTGCAGGTTGAAGCTGCCCTCGGTGGCCTGCTCGTCGCCCGCGAGGATCTTCAGCAGGGTGGTCTTGCCGGAGCCGTTCGCGCCGACGAGCCCGTAGCGAGAGCCCGCGTTGAGTTGGACGGAGACGCCCTCGAAGAGGGTGCGACCGCCGAAGGATTTACCGAGTCCGCTGAGGCCGAGCATGGGGGCCGGCAACGTAGCAGCCGATCCGCGCGCGGGGCAGGGATCGACGCGCGCCTTGAACGAAGGCGCGTTGCCCCTAGAACGAGCTCCGCATGAGCCACGACGATCCGAGCACGCGTCACGACGGCGCCCGCCACGAGGGGCCCGCGCGGACCTCGCCGTATCCGATGAGCCGGCTCGCGCCCGCGCACGACCTCGTCGACGTCGCGCGCGAGATCCAGCGCGCGGACGCCGTGCTCGGCTCGGTCGCGACGGGCAAGCTCGCCCTCATCGCGGACCAGATCCGCGCGCTGCAGGAGCAGGCCCGCGGCGTGCTCCTCGCGACGCAGCGCGACGCTGAGCTGCACCGCGCGATGTGTCAGTTCCGCAAGCGCGTCGGCCAGACCTACAACCTCTACCGCCCCGCGAGCGGCTCGCCGTACTTCTCGCTGCTGTCCCCGGAGGACTGGGGCGGATCACCGCCGGATCCGTGGGGCGGTGCGTTCCGCCTCGAGGCGGACATGTCGTGGACGCCCGCAGAAGAGGCCGACGCGCGGGAGGCGCGGGCGAGCTCCGTGCGGCTCCTGCTGGGCACGTAGGCCCTCGAAAGTCCGGATTCCGGGCCTCTCGGGGCCCTCGCGCGCAGGTCGGCGCCGCGTCGCGTGTCGATCGTGTGCCAGCCCCGCGGGGCGGGCGCGCGCCTGCTACACAGCCGGGGCCGTGCAGTCCCCGCCGACCCCACGCGATCGCGTGCTCGCCGCCGCGACCGGCCTCGCGACGCTGTTCGTCGTCGCGCTGCTCGACGCTGCTCGTCGGGCGCATTGCGTGGTTCGGCGCGGCGACGATCTCGCCCGAGTTCCTCGGCAGCGCGCCGCGCACCGACGTCTCTGCGGGCGGCATTTTCCCCGCGATCTACGGCACGGTGCTGCTCACGCTGCTCATGACCGTGGCCGTGGTGCCCGCCGGTGTCGCGACGGCCGTGTACCTGCACGAGTACGCGCCGCCGCGCTCGCGGCTCGCGGGTCTGGTGCGGGGCGCGGTGCTGAGCCTCGCGGGCGTCCCGTCGATCGTGTTCGGGCTCTTCGGGCTCGGTTTTTTCGTGCTTTTCGTGGGCCGCGGGCTCGACGCCGCGCTCGGCAACGCGGCGCCGCTGTGGGGCAAGCCGGCGATCCTCTGGTCGTCGCTCACCCTCGCGCTGCTCACGATGCCCGTCGTCATCGTCGCGACGGAGGAGTCGCTCCGCGCCGTGCCGAAGGAGCTGCGCGAGGCCTCCGCGGCGCTCGGCGCGACGCGGCTGCAGACGGTCGCGCGCGTGGTCTTGCCGCACGCGACGGGCGGGATCCTCACGGGCGTCATCCTCGCGGTGAGCCGCGGTGCGGGCGAGGTCGCACCGATCATGTTCATCGGCGCGGCGACGTACCTGCCGTGGTTGCCGACGGATGCGCGCGACATGTTCATGCACCTCGGGCACCACGTCTACGTGCTCGCGACGCAGTCGCCCGACGTCGACGCCGCGCAGCCCGCGCTGCACGGCACGGTGCTCGTGCTGCTCGCGCTGACGTTCTCGCTGAACCTCACGGCCGTCGTGATTCGCCGCCGCGTGCGCCTCGCGCGCCGCTGAGCGCGCTCCGCGACCCACGCGCTTCCCCAACAACAACGCGCCGCAGCGAAGGCATACTCGCGCACCATGGCCTCCTTCGTCGAACGCACGCAGGCGCGCGCGGTGCGCGCCCTGCTCTCGCTGCCCCCGAGCGTCGTGCGCGCGCTCGCAGGTCCTCCGCAGCGCAACGCCCTCGCCGCCGAGCTCGACCCGCACGCGCAGCTGCTCGCCCGCCTGCAGAAGCTCGCGCAGCGCCCCGGATACTCGGAGATTTCCGTCGCGGCCGCACGTGCGGAGCTCGCGCTCGGCGTCGCCGTCGTCGAGGCCGCGCCACCGCCCGGCGTGCGCGTCGAAGAGCGCATGATCGACGGCGCCGCGGGTCCGCTCCCGGCGCGCATCTACACGCCGCCTGCTGCGATGGGCGTGCTGCCCGTGCTCGTGTTCTTCCACGGCGGCGGCTTCGTCGTCGGCAGTCCGGCCGTGTACGACGCGGGCTGTCGCACCGTCGCCGTCGAGGCGCGCTGCGTGGTCGTCTCGGTCGATTACCGACTCGCGCCCGAGCATCGGTTTCCCGGCTGCGGCGGACGACGCGCTCGCCGCATTCCGCTGGGTCTCTGCGAACGCCGCTTCGCTCGGCGGCGACTTCACGCGCGTCGCGGTCGGCGGGGACAGCGCGGGCGGCAACCTCGCGGCGGTGACCGCGCTCCGCGCGCGCGACGAGGGCGGCCCGCGCCCCATCTTCCAGTGGCTCGTCTATCCCGCGACCGACATGACCCGCGCGCTGCCCTCGCACCGCGAGCACGCCGCGGGCCCCTTCCTCGACGCGGCCACGATGGACGTGGTTTCTCGATCACTACGTGCCCGACGCGGCCCAGCGCACCGCATCCCCACGCGTCGCCGCTCTTCGCCGAGCGCCACACCGATCTCCCGCCCGCCTGCGTGGTCACGGCGGGCTTCGATCCGCTCCGCGACGAGGGCGCCGCCTACGCCGATCGCCTGCAAAGCGCGGGCGTCCCGGTCACGCGCGTCGAGGCGCCCACGCTCGTGCACGGCTTCTTCACGATGTCCGGTGTGATCCCCGCGGCGCACACGCAGCGCGCCCGCGCGATCGACGCGCTCCGCCGCGGCCTGCACGGATAGCGCGTCGAGACAGCCAGCCGGCTGGCTGTTTCGCGTGTCTCGTGGGCCCGCGGAGCGGCGAACTCAGCGGGAGGGGGAGGCTGCGCGCTTCCGCACACCGCTGCGCACCACGATTGCATCCCCATCCCTGTTGACGGCACCATCGCCCGCGATGCCGCGCGCCGCGACTTCGCGGTGCGCCTCGACGCTGGAGCGCAGACCATGCCAAAGATGCCAAAAAGCCTTGTAATTTCGCGATTTGTGGGGCGGGGGGGTAATTGCTGCCTTCCTCGCGCTCGTCACCGCGTGCGGTGACGATGCGCCCGCGATGACGCCCGACGCGGGTGTCGTCGACGCCGGCCGCGATGCGGCGCTCTCGATGGACCGTTGTGACAGCAACCGCGACTGCGGCGGCGGCGAGGTGTGCCGCGACAGCTTCTGCCGCACGACCTGCGCGAACGACGGCGACTGCACGGCGCCGCTCGGCGTGTGCGACGCGACGCTCGACTACTGCGTGCAATGCAGCGCGGACGCCGACTGCGGCCGCAACGAGCAGTGCACGGCGAACGCATGCGCGTTCTATTGCCGCGAAGACGCCGCCTGCGACGCCGACGAGTTCTGCCGCATGGACACGGGCGCGTGCGCCGCGCGCGAGTGCGAGACGACGCGCGATTGCAGCGGTGGCTTCGAGTGCGTGCGCTTCGAGTGCGTCTCGATCGACCCGATCGTCTGCGACGCGGGCGAAGAGGCGTGCAGCGCCGACAACCGCACCGTCCTGCGCTGCAACGCCGACGGCACGATGGAAGCGATGGAGTCGTGCGCGACGGATTCACGCTGCGTCGTGAGTGGCACTTCGGCATCGTGTGCAGCGGTGGTGTGCACGGCCGGCGAGATGGGCTGTACGGGTGATTTCGTGGCCTTCTCCTGCGACGCGACGGGCACGATGCGCACGGAGACGCCCTGCGGCGCCGGGCGCTACTGCGCGGCGGGTACGTGCATGGCGCAGGCCTGCGTCCCGGGCAGCCTGCGCTGCTCGGCCGGGGGCGCGCGCGAGGAGTGCGACGCGCGCGGCGCGGCCTACACCGCGACGCCGTGCGGCCCCGCGCAGTCGTGTAGCGGCGGCGCCTGCCTCGACCGCATCTGCACGCCGGGCACGGGCCGCTGCGTGATGGGCAGCCTCACCGCGCGCGAGGTCTGCGCCGCGGACGGCCTCGCGTGGACGTCCTCGCCCTGCGCCGACACGCAGAGCTGCAATCCATCGACCGGCGCGTGCGGACTGCGCATCTGCTCGCCCGGCGTCGCGCAGTGCGTGAGCGCGTCGTCGACGCGCGAGTGCCTGCCGACGGGCCTCGACTACACCGCGACGACGAGCTGCCCCTCGGGCCAGAGCTGCACGCCCGGCACGGGGCGCTGCGGCGCGTGGATCTGCACGCCGGGCACCGCGTCGTGCGACTCCGCCTCGACGCGCAGCGTCTGCAACGCCGACGGACTCGCCCGCACCGCGACGGCCTGCGCCTCGCGCGAGACCTGCACCGCGGGCGTCTGCGCGCCGTGGACCTGCACGCCGGGCACCTACAGCTGCACGGACGTCAACACCCGCGCGCTCTGCAACGCCGACGGCCTCGGCGCCTCGTCCGTCGCCTGCACCGGCCCCGACCCGGACGGCTACGCCTGCACGGGCGCCGGCACCTGCACCCCGCGCGAGTGCTCCCCGGGCGCCGCAACCGCGCTCTGCACCCCGGGCCTCCTCACCGCCCGCCAGGCCTGCACCGCCGACGGACTCGGCTTCACGAGCATCCCCTGCGCAAGTGGCCAGAGCTGCAACACCGGTGTCTGCGCCGTCCGCTGCGGTGACGGCATCGTGGGCAGCGGCGAGACGTGTGATGACGGGAATATGATGAGCGGCGATGGGTGCTCGAGTGCGTGTGGGAGTGAGGCGTGCGGAGCCATGTCGACGCCGACGCGGGGTGGTTATGCGCAGGTGGCGGATGCAACTCCGCTTCGACTCTCAACGACGTCCTTCACCGTCGAAATGTGGGCTTATGCAACGGATTTCGCAGCCTATCTGCAACAATACTTTGGCTGACCAAGAGGGGGTCGGGAGTCGGCCGATGGATGGATCTTTGCCGTCCAGGGACCAGGTTGCGGTGGTACGACTCAGGAAGAGCTCATACTGGTACCAATCAGGAGGCGATGGGGGACCTCGCGTTGCAGTCGTCGAGCCTCGACGCCTGATTGGACGTTGGTTTCACGTGGCCTATACCTATGATCGCACAATGCCTCCCAAGGCACCCTGTGGCTTGAATGGTGTGTCGGTAGGAAGTGGGACTGATTGTGGCGCCGACGAGCACAACCATGCCTGCTTCTATGCGGATCGCGCAGGATACCGATGGTCAGGCATGTATGGATGGTTAGGACGAGCTCGATGATGTGCGAATCTCTAACGTAGTCCGGTATTCAGCGTGCATTCACTCCGGCCCTCAGTGCCTCTGACCGCAGACGCGAATACGACGGCTCTTTGGCGGTTCGAGGAGGGCGCGGGGACCATCGCAGCGGACAGTAGCGGTTCAGGCTACAGCGCGACTCTCACGAGTGGCGCGACCTGGACAACGGTGCCTGGCTGTTCGCGCTGATGTGACGCTACGCCAGCTTCGTACTCGGAGCCTTGACCGACCGCGCCCCGCTCGATCTCCTGACCCCGGGTCTCGCGCGGGAGCGGGCGAATGAGCCGTCGCGACGGCTCAGCTCCGCGTTCCGCGGTGATACGCTGCGCGCGGTCATGGTCGAGAAGCGCGTCTATCCGCCGATTCCGAAGTACTTCAACACGACGGGGCCGTGCGAGGAGCATCAGCACTACATGGTGCCGCCGCTCCCGCGCGTGCCCGAGGCGCCGGGGATCGTGGCGATGGGGGGCTACTTTCGTCCTCCACGCGCCGCGGCAGTCGGGGAAGACGACGTTCCTGCGTGCCTTCGCGAAGTCGCTCTCCGTAGGCGAGGACTACGCCGCGCTCTACATGAGCTGCGAGGCGGCGGAGGCCGCGGGGGACGACACCGTGGCGGCCCAGGAGATCGCTGGTGCGCGGACCTCGTCGCGGAGGCGCGCGCTGCAGCTGCCCGCGGCGCTGCGTCCCGGCGCCGCTCCGCCGGACGCGCTCGACTCGGACGACGCTGCTCACGGATGACGCTCGCAGCGTGGTGCGCCCGCTGCCCGCGGCGCGTGGTGCTGCTGCTCGACGAGATCGACGCGCTGCGCGGGCAGAGCCTCATCGCGGTGCTGCGGCAGCTCCGCGCGGGCTTCCCGAAGCGGCCGGGCCATGCGCCGTGGTCCGTGATGCTGTGCGGCCTGCGCGATGTGCGGGACTACAAGACGGCGAGCGGCGGCGACGCGAACCGGCTCGGCACCGCGAGCCCGTTCAACGTGAAGCTCGAGTCGCTCACGCTCGGCACGTTCAGCGACGCCGAGGTGCGTGCGCTCGTGGAACAGCACGCCGCGGCGACGGGGCAGATGTTCTCCGACGACGCGCTCACGCGTCTCTCCGAGCTCGCCGGTGGCCAGCCGTGGCTCGTGAACGCGCTCGCGTGGGAGATCGTGTCGAAGATGCGCATCACCGGCCCCATCGAGCGCGCGCACGTCGAGATGGCGAAAGAGCGCTTGATCCTCGCCCGCGCGACGCACCTCGACTCGCTCGCGAGCAAGCTCGCCGAGCCGCGCGTGCGGCGCGTGATCGGGCCGCTGCTCGCCGGCGAAATCGCGCCGGTCGACGACGTGTTCGACGACGACGTCTCCTATGTCGTCGACCTCGGCCTCGTGAAGAGCCGGCCGCTGCGCATGGCGAATCCCATCTACCAGGAGGTCGTCGCGCGCGTGCTCTCGAGCGCCGCGCAGCAGAGCGTCACCGCCGATCCGCGCCGCTTCGTGCGCGCCGATGGGCGCTTCGACATCGATGTTCTGCTGCGTGAGTTCGCGGCCTTTTGGGTCGAGCAGGGCGAGTCGATGACCGAGGGCGCGACGTACGCGCGAATCCGGCGCACAGCTCGTGCTGATGGCGTATCTGCAGCGCGTCGTGAACGGCGGTGGGGTGGTGTCGCGCGAATACGGCATTGGCCGCCGCCGCATCGATCTGCTCATCGAATGGCCGTATTCGGACGCCGCCGGCAAACAGCAGCTCCAGCGCGAAGCCCTCGAGATGAAGGTGTGGCGCGACAAGCGCAAAGACCCGCTCGCCGAGGGGCTCGTGCAGCTCGACGAATACCTCGCGCGGGTCGGCCTCGATGCGGGCGTGCTCGTGCTCTTCGACCGGCGCAGCGACGCGCCGCCGCTCGAGGAGCGCGTACGCGAAGAGGCGCACTCGACGGCGAACGGCCGCGCGGTGCGGGTGTTGCGGCTCTGAGCGAACACGCCCCGCCTCCCACGGTGATACGCTGCGCGCGGTCATGGTCGAGAAGCGCGTCTATCCGCCGATTCCGAAGTACTTCAACACGACGGGGCCGTGCGAGGAGCATCAGCACTACATGGTGCCGCCGCTCCCGCGCGTGCCCGAGGCGCCGGGGATCGTGGCGATGGGGGGCTACTTCGTCCTCCATGCGCCGCGGCAGTCGGGGAAGACGACGTTCCTGCGGGCCTTCGCGAAGTCGCTCTCGGCGGGCGAGGACTACGCCGCGCTCTACATGAGCTGCGAGGCGGCCGAGGCGGCGGGGGACGACACCGTCGCGGCCCAGGAGACGCTGGTGCGACGGCTCGCGCAGGAGGCCGACGCGCAGCTCCCTCCGGCGCTGCGGCCCGGCGGCGCTCCCCGAGCGCCTCGACTCGCAGTCGCTGCTCACCGACGTGCTCGCGGCGTGGTGCGCCCGCTGCCCGCGGCGCGTGGTGCTGCTCCTCGACGAGATCGACGCGCTGCGCGGCCAGAGCCTCATCGCCGTGCTGCGCCAGCTGCGCGCGGGCTTCCCCGATCGCCCCGCGCGTGCGCCGTGGTCGGTGATGCTGTGCGGCCTGCGCGATGTGCGGGACTACAAGATGGCGAGCGGCGGTGACGCGAATCGGCTCGGCACCGCGAGCCCGTTCAACGTGAAACTCGAGTCGCTCACGCTCGGCACGTTCAGCGACGCCGAGGTGCGAGCGCTCGTGGAACAGCACGCCGCGGCGACTGGGCAAATGTTCTCCGACGACGCGCTCACGCGTCTCTCCGAGCTCGCCGGTGGCCAGCCGTGGCTCGTGAACGCGCTCGCGTGGGAGATCGTGTCGAAGATGCGCATCACCGGCCCCATCGAGCGCGCGCACGTCGAGATGGCGAAAGAGCGCTTGATCCTCGCCCGCGCGACGCACCTCGACTCGCTCGCGAGCAAGCTCGCCGAGCCGCGCGTGCGACGCGTGATCGGGCCGCTGCTCGCGGGCGAAATCGCGCCGGTCGACGACGTGTTCGACGACGACGTCTCCTATGTCGTCGACCTCGGCCTCGTGAAGAGCCGGCCGCTGCGCATGGCGAATCCCATCTACCAGGAGGTCGTCGCGCGCGTGCTCTCGAGCGCCGCGCAGCAGAGCGTCACCGCCGATCCGCGCCGCTTCGTGCGGGCCGATGGGCGCTTCGACATCGATGTTCTGCTGCGTGAGTTCGCGGCCTTCTGGGTCGAGCAGGGCGAGTCGATGACCGAGGGCGCGACGTACGCCGAATCCGGCGCACAGCTCGTGCTGATGGCGTATCTGCAGCGCGTCGTGAACGGCGGTGGGGTGGTGTCGCGCGAATACGGCATTGGCCGCCGCCGCATCGATCTGCTCATCGAATGGCCGTATTCCGACGCCGCCGGCAAACAGCAGCTCCAGCGCGAAGCCCTCGAGATGAAGGTCTGGCGCGACAAGCGCAAAGACCCGCTCGCCGAGGGGCTCGTGCAGCTCGACGAATACCTCGCGCGCGTCGGGCTCGATGCCGGCGTGCTCGTGCTCTTCGACCGGCGCAGCGACGCGCCACCGCTCGAGGAGCGTGTGCGCGAAGAGGCACATTCGACGGCGAACGGCCGCGCGGTGCGGGTGTTGCGGCTCTGAGCGAACACGCCCCGCCTCCCACGGTGATACGCTGCGCGCGGTCATGGTCGAGAAGCGCGTCTATCCGCCGATTCCGAAGTACTTCAACACGACGGGGCCGTGCGAGGAGCATCAGCACTACATGGTGCCGCCGCTCCCGCGCGTGCCCGAGGCGCCGGGGATCGTGGCGATGGGGGGCTACTTCGTCCTCCATGCGCCGCGGCAGTCGGGGAAGACGACGTTCCTGCGGGCCTTCGCGAAGTCGCTCTCGGCGGGCGAGGACTACGCCGCGCTCTACATGAGCTGCGAGGCGGCCGAGGCGGCGGGGGACGACACCGTCGCGGCCCAGGAGACGCTGGTGCGACGGCTCGCGCAGGAGGCCGACGCGCAGCTCCCTCCGGCGCTGCGGCCGGCGGCGCTCCCCGAGCGCCTCGACTCGCAGTCGCTGCTCACCGACGTGCTCGCGGCCTGGTGCGTGAGGTGCCCGCGGCGCGTGGTGCTGCTCCTCGACGAGATCGACGCGCTGCGCGGCCAGAGCCTCATCGCCGTGCTGCGCCAGCTGCGCGCGGGCTTCCCCGATCGCCCCGCGCGGGCGCCGTGGTCGGTGATGCTGTGCGGCCTGCGCGATGTGCGCGACTACAAGATGGCGAGCGGCGGTGACGCGAATCGGCTCGGTACGGCGAGCCCGTTCAACGTGAAGCTGAAGTCGCTGACGCTCGGCACGTTCAGCGACGCGGAGGTGCGGGCGCTCGTGGAACAGCACTCCGCGGCGACTGGGCAAATGTGCTCCGACGACGCGCTCACGCGGCTCTCCGAGCTCGCCGGTGGCCAGCCGTGGCTCGTGAACGCGCTCGCCAACGAGGCCGTGAGCGAGATGGGCGTGACGGGCGCCATCGAGCGCGCGCACGTCGAGATGGCGAAAGAGCGCTTGATCCTCGCCCGCGCGACGCACCTCGACTCGCTCGCGAGCAAGCTCGCCGAGCCGCGCGTGCGGCGCGTGATCGGGCCGCTGTTCGCGGGCGAGTTGGCGCCGGTCGACCCGGTGTTCAACGACGATGTCTCCTACGTCGTCGACCTCGGGCTCGTGAAGAATCCCCCGCTGCGCGTCGCGAACGACATCTACCGCGAGGTAATCGCGCGCGTGCTCTCGGCGTCGGCGCAGAGCAGCGTGACCGCCGATCCGCGCCGCTTCGTGCGCGCCGATGGGCGCTTCGACATCGATGTTCTGCTGCGTGAGTTCGCGGCCTTCTGGGTCGAACAGGGCGAGTCGATGACCGAGGGCGCGACGTACGCGGAATCAGGCGCACAGCTCGTGCTGATGGCCTATCTGCAACGCGTCGTGAACGGTGGTGGGCTGGTGTCGCGCGAATACGGCATTGGCCGCCGCCGCATCGATCTGCTGATCGAATGGCCGTATTCGGATGCGGCGGGAAAACAGCAGCTCCAGCGCGAAGCGATCGAGATGAAGGTCTGGCGCGACAAGCGCAAAGACCCGCTCGCCGAAGGCCTCGTGCAGCTCGACGAATACCTCGCGCGGGTCGGCCTCGATGCGGGCGTGCTCGTGCTCTTCGACCGGCGCAGCGATGCGCCACCGCTCGAGGAGCGTGTGCGCGAAGAGGCACATTCGACGGCGAACGGCCGCGCGGTGCGGGTGTTGCGGCTCTGAGCGGCGCGCCCGGAGGCCGGCGCGTCGCTCGCGCTGCGGCTCACCCCTCGGCGAGCGCGTCGATGGGCGGGCAGGTGCAGACGAGGTTGCGGTCGCCGTAGGGGTTGTCGATGCGGCCGACGAAGGGCCAGAACTTCGTCTCGCGCAGCCACGCGGCGGGGAAGGCGGCCTGTTCGCGCGAGTAGGGGTGTGTCCACGCGTCGGACATGAGCACGCGCAGGGTGTGCGGCGCGTTCTTGAGGACGTTGTCGACCTTGTCGGCGCGGCCCTCTTCGACGGCGCGGATCTCGGCGCGGATGGCGAGGAGCGCGTCGCAGAAGCGGTCGAGCTCTTCCTTCGACTCGCTCTCGGTCGGCTCGATCATCAGCGTGCCGGGGACGGGGAAGGACATCGTCGGCGCGTGGAAGCCGTAGTCCATCAGCCGCTTGGCGAGGTCGTCGATCTCGACGCCGGCCTTCTTGAAGGGGCGGCAATCGAGGATGAACTCGTGCGCGCAGAGGCCGTTCTTGCCGGTGTAGAGCACGGGGAAATCGCCGCCGAGGCGCTTCGCCATGTAATTGGCATTCAGGATCGCGACCTGCGTCGCGCGGCGCAGGCCGCCCGCGCCCATGAGCGCGATGTAGACCCACGAGATCGGGAGGATCGACGCGCTGCCCCACGGCGCCGCGCTGACGGGGCCGATGGCCTGCGCGCCCGCGCTCGCGGGGCGGCGGATCGGGTGCGCGGGCAGGAAGGGCGCGAGGTGCGCCGCGACGCCGATGGGGCCCATGCCGGGGCCGCCGCCGCCGTGCGGGATGCAGAAGGTCTTGTGCAGGTTGAGGTGACAGACGTCGGCGCCGATGTCGCCGGGGCGGCAGAGGCCGACCTGCGCGTTCATGTTCGCGCCGTCCATGTAGACCTGACCGCCGTGCGTGTGGACGAGCTCGCAGATCTCGCGAATCGCCTCTTCGAACACACCGTGCGTCGAGGGATACGTGACCATGAGCGCGGCGAGCTCGTGCGCGTGTTTCGTGGCCTTGGCGCGCAGATCATCGACACGCACGTTGCCGTGTTCGTCGCACTCGACGGTGACGACGCGCATGCCGGCGATCACGGCCGAAGCGGGGTTGGTGCCGTGCGCGCTCGTCGGGATCAGGCACACATCACGGTGGGTTTCGCCGCGCGCGGCGTGATAGGCGCGGATGACGAGCAATCCCGCGTATTCGCCCTGCGAGCCCGCATTGGGCTGGAGGCTCACACCCGCAAAGCCCGTCACCTCGGAGAGCCAACTCTCGAGATCGGCAAACAGCTTCGCATAGCCGCGCGCCTGCTCGGCGGGCGCGAAGGGGTGGAGTTTGCCGAGCTCGGGCCACGTCACGGGGATCATCTCGACCGTGGCGTTGAGCTTCATCGTGCAGGAGCCGAGCGCGATCATGCTCTGCGCGAGCGAGAGGTCGCGGCCCTGCAGCTTCGTGATGTAGCGGAGCATCTCCGTCTCGCTCTGGTGCGCCGAGAAGACGGGGTGCGTGAGCCAGGGGCTCGTGCGCGCGAAGGCGCCGAGCGCGGGCGCGTCGTCCGCGGGCAGGAGCGCGGCGAGGTCGAGGCCGCTCGGCGTGCCGCCGTGGAAAGCGTCGAGCACGTCGCGCACGAGCGCGCTGTCGGTGGTCTCGTCGGTCGCGAGGCCGAGCGTGCCGTCGCCGAAGTCGCGCAGGTTCACGCGGCGCTCGGCCGCGAGGCGCAGCACCTCGGCGGCCGTCGTGCCGCGTGGGCGCACGCGGATCGTGTCGAAGAAGGGCGCGGTCGTGAGGAGCTCGTGGCCGAGCGTCTCGAGGCCGCGCGCGAGGAGACGCGCCGCGCGGTGCGTGCGCTCGGCGATGCGGCGCAGGCCCTCGGGGCCGTGATAGACGGCGTAGAAGCCCGCCATGATCGCGAGGAGCGCCTGCGCCGTGCAGATGTTGCTCGTCGCCTTCTCGCGGCGGATGTGCTGCTCGCGCGTCTGGATGGCCATGCGGTAGGCCTTGTTGCCCTGCGCGTCGCGCGAGACGCCGATGATGCGTCCCGGCATGCGCCGCGCGTGCTCGCTCTTGGTCGCGATGAACGCGGCGTGCGGCCCGCCGAAGCCCATCGGCACGCCGAAGCGCTGTGCGGCGCCGATCGCGATGTCCGCGCCGAGCTCGCCGGGGGGCGTGATCAGCGTGAGCGCGAGCAGATCCGTCGCGAACACGACCTCCGCGCCCGCCGCGTGCGCCGCGTCCGTGAGCGCGCGGTGATCGACGAGGCGGCCATCGGTCGACGGGTACTGCACGAGCACGCCGCAGACGTCGTCGCCGAAGGACGCCGCCGCGGGGTCGAAGGTCTCGACCGCGACGCCGAGCGACTCGCCGCGCGTCTGCACGACGGCGATCGTCTGCGGGTGCGCGTCCTGCGCCACGAGGAAGCGCCGACGCGTGCCGCCCGCGCCGCCCTTGATGCCGAAGCACATCGCCATCGCCTCGGCCGCCGCCGTGCCCTCGTCGAGGAGCGACGCGCCCGCGAGCGGGAGCGCGGTGAGGTCCGAGATCATCGTCTGGAAGTTGAGGAGCGCCTCGAGGCGGCCCTGCGCGATCTCGGCCTGATAGGGCGTGTACTGCGTGTACCAGCCGGGGTTCTCGAGGACGTTGCGGAGGATGACCGCGGGCGTGATCGTGTCGTGGTAGCCGAGCCCGATCAGCGAGCGGAACACGCTGTTGTCCGCAGCGTAAGTGCGCAGCCAGGCGAGGACCTCCTGCTCGCCGAGCGCGCGATCCGCAGGGAGGCCCGCGAGCAGCAGCGGACGTCCGAGGCGGATCGACTCGGGCACGACGGCGTCGGTGAGCGCGTCGAGCGACTCGAAGCCGAGCCACGCGAGCATCGCGCGCTGATCGGCGGGCGAGGGCCCGATGTGGCGGCGCTCGAAGACGTCGCCCGGCGCGAGCGGATCGGCGGCGTGCGTGGGCGCGGTGGCGGAGGCGGGACGGGCAGCGGAGGGGGTCTGGTCCAGCGTCATGGCGGGCCGGAACGTGCGCCGGGTCGCAGCGCCCGGCAATGCGGGTCGTCACGCGCCGGGCTGCCGCGGCGGTGGCTGCCGTCGAGGCGCCTGCTGCGACTCAGCCACGTGCTCGGATTGCAGCCATATGGCACCTACTCGCTCCGGGATGCATGGCAGGGTCGGCTGCGCGCCCGACGCCGGTGAACCTTGACAGCAACAGGGCTGTTGCGGTGTTATAAGCCTCTATGGCCCCCGACGATGGTGCGGTCAGCACAGCGCTGACCTTGTCCTTGAGCGCAGGATGGGTGTGTCTGGTCGTCGCGTTGTTCGCGTGGTCGACGGCTGCGCTCGCGCAGGTTCGCGAGTGTGTTGTAGAGCGCGACGCGTACGAACGCAGCCGCGGGCAGCAGGAACGCTGTCGTGAGAGCAGTGAGGCAGCGGAGGCGCGGGCGAGCGCGGCCCGAGCACGGGCGGACGCAATCTCGCTCAGACGTTTGCAGGATTGCGAAGACGCCTGTTTCGTCCGGCATTCTGCCTGCGTGCGCGCCAATCGGAAGCGCCCTTACGCGTTGGGTCGGTGCGGTAGTGAACTACTACAGCCGTGCCGCGCGCGCTGCGCTCCGCTGGGTCCGCCGCCACGCGAGCAAGACAACGAATCCGAGTGGTCCGAGGGAGAAGAGGAGAGCGAGTCACGACGTTGTCCGGGGGACGACGAGGAATACGAACTCCAGCGATGTGAGGCCGCTGCGGAGCAGCGAGCCATACAGGCGGAAGAAGCGGCTCGTCGAGCCGACCTTGAGGCGGCCGTCGAACGACGCCTCGTCGCGTTGCGCGGTACCGTGGGCACTCTTCCTGACGATGCTCGGCCAGAGCAGGTTCAGGCTGTATTCCGGGATATACAGAGCGCGCCCGTGTCAGACCGTGAACGAACTCGTCTGCTGATGCTACTCCGCCCGCGGTTCATCCGCGCGCTGACCAACGAGTTCCGGGCCTCCATCGCTGCGAACGACTTTGCGCGAGCACGTTCGTGGGTCGCCGATCTCGCTACGCCCGTGATCGGTCTGCAGGAAACTGAACTCTCGGAGTTGCGATCGTCTCTCGACTCCACCGAGCGCCGTGTCCGAGCCGACGGGTTCTTGAATGCTGGGCTCGAATTGGAGGCGCGTGAGAGTTTTTCTGCTGCGTCGTCGAGCTTTCGAGCCGCGCTCTCCAGAGTTGAGCTTCCCGAGGCCCGCGCGGGGCTTGCTCGGATCGAGGGGCGCCGGAAACTTCCCGGGCTGGCGTTGACCTTGTCCGTCGTGCCTGGCCTCGGGCAGCTGTACACGGGGCGTGGCGTGGCCAGCTTCCTCGCGTTCGCAGGCGTTGGCTCGCTCGCCGCGAGCGGAGTTTACCTCCTCCATGCCGCAGACCGCGGCTATGCGGAGTATCTCGCCGTGACCGACCCTGCGGCCGCCGACACCGCTTATGACAGGGTCATGGGGCGTTACGCAGGTGCAGTTACGTGTCTAGTGGTGGCGGGCGTGTTCTGGATCGTCAACCTCATCGATGCGTTCAAGGGCGTACAAGAGTGGAATCATGAGACGCTGGATCTTTGAATTTCACCTCGTGGCGATCTTGCTCCTGGCAGCAGGCTGCAACCGCTATGCACGTGACAACCCCTTCGACAGGGAATCTCCCTTGATCGATGGCGGAAGCGTTCTCGACGCCGGTTCGGTTCCGAACGCACTTCCGGTGTACGTGTCGCACACGCTTTCGGACGGTACTTCGCTCAGCACCGTCAACAACGCCAACGGGCGAATCGAGCCTGGAGAGCGGGTGCGTTTCGACATCACGCTTCGCAACGACGGCCGTGGGACGATTCGGAGCCTTCGCTCGGTCTTGTCGAGTACGTCGGCGTGCGTGAGCAGGGTGGAGCACTTCGACGATCGGGATGTGATGGGTAGCTTCGTAGACTACGGCGACATGGGCCCATCGGTTCCACGGTCGCTCGGGTACTACACCGTTCAATTTGCGCCGACGTGTTCGACCGGGACATCGGTGATGTTCGAGCTGAACCTCAGCGACGCTGCTGGCAATGGATGGATGCAGCGCTACTCGGTGATGGTCACACCGACGGATTCGTCTCCGGTGTACATGTCGCACACGCTTTCGGACGGTACTTCGCTCAGCACCGTCAACAACGCCAACGGGCGAATCGAGCCTGGAGAGCGGGTGCGTTTCGACATCACGCTTCGCAACGACGGCCGTGGGACGATTCGGAGCCTTCGCTCGGTCTTGTCGAGTACGTCGGCGTGCGTGAGCAGGGTGGAGCACTTCGACGATCGGGATGTGATGGGTAGCTTCGTAGACTACGGCGACATGGGCCCATCGGTTCCACGGTCGCTCGGGTACTACACCGTTCAATTTGCGCCGACGTGTTCGACCGGGACATCGGTGATGTTCGAGCTGAACCTCAGCGACGCTGCTGGCAATGGATGGATGCAGCGCTACTCGGTGATGGTCACACCGACGGATTCGTCTCCGGTGTACATGTCGCACACGCTTTCGGACGGTACTTCGCTCAGCACCGTCAACAACGCCAACGGGCGAATCGAGCCTGGAGAGCGGGTGCGTTTCGACATCACGCTTCGCAACGACGGCCGTGGGACGATTCGGAGCCTTCGCTCGGTCTTGTCGAGTACGTCGGCGTGCGTGAGCAGGGTGGAGCACTTCGACGATCGGGATGTGATGGGTAGCTTCGTAGACTACGGCGACATGGGCCCATCGGTTCCACGGTCGCTCGGGTACTACACCGTTCAATTTGCGCCGACGTGTTCGACCGGGACATCGGTGATGTTCGAGCTGAACCTCAGCGACGCTGCTGGCAATGGATGGATGCAGCGCTACTCGGTGATGGTCACACCGACGGATTCGTCTCCGGTGTACGTGTCGCACACGCTTTCGGACGGTACTTCGCTCAGCACCGTCAACAACGCCAACGGGCGAATCGAGCCTGGAGAGCGGGTGCGTTT
Source organism: Polyangiales bacterium (assembly GCA_964202905.1). GTDB lineage: Bacteria > Myxococcota_A > Polyangia > Polyangiales > JADJQN01 > CAIUAC01. The sequence continues at coordinate 982 of CAXNJO010000001.1, read as the reverse complement.
CGACATCACGCTTCGCAACGACGGCCGTGGGACGATTCGGAGCCTTCGCTCGGTCTTGTCGAGTACGTCGGCGTGCGTGAGCAGGGTGGAGCACTTCGACGATCGGGATGTGATGGGTAGCTTCGTAGACTACGGCGACATGGGCCCATCGGTTCCACGGTCGCTCGGGTACTACACCGTTCAATTTGCGCCGACGTGTTCGACCGGGACATCGGTGATGTTCGAGCTGAACCTCAGCGACGCTGCTGGCAATGGATGGATGCAGCGCTACTCGGTGATGGTCACACCGACGGATTCGTCTCCGGTGTACATGTCGCACACGCTTTCGGACGGTACTTCGCTCAGCACCGTCAACAACGCCAACGGGCGAATCGAGCCTGGAGAGCGGGTGCGTTTCGACATCACGCTTCGCAACGACGGCCGTGGGACGATTCGGAGCCTTCGCTCGGTCTTGTCGAGTACGTCGGCGTGCGTGAGCAGGGTGGAGCACTTCGACGATCGGGATGTGATGGGTAGCTTCGTAGACTACGGCGACATGGGCCCATCGGTTCCACGGTCGCTCGGGTACTACACCGTTCAATTTGCGCCGACGTGTTCGACCGGGACATCGGTGATGTTCGAGCTGAACCTCAGCGACGCTGCTGGCAATGGATGGATGCAGCGCTACTCGGTGATGGTCACACCGACGGATTCGTCTCCGGTGTACGTGTCGCACACGCTTTCGGACGGTACTTCGCTCAGCACCGTCAACAACGCCAACGGGCGAATCGAGCCTGGAGAGCGGGTGCGTTTCGACATCACGCTTCGCAACGACGGCCGTGGGACGATTCGGAGCCTTCGCTCGGTCTTGTCGAGTACGTCGGCGTGCGTGAGCAGGGTGGAGCACTTCGACGATCGGGATGTGATGGGTAGCTTCGTAGACTACGGCGACATGGGCCCATCGGTTCCACGGTCGCTCGGGTACTACACCGTTCAATTTGCG